>NZ_CP132351.1:0-456648 GCF_039634505.1 Pseudomonas sp. NY8896 | reverse complement strand
AGCGGCATGCCATTTACTACAACAGGAAGGGGTACAGAATGGTTTCGAAAGTCCAGCAGGTTGCAGCGATTGAAGCTCAGATCCAGGATCTTCAAAAGCAACGAGAAGAGATCATCAACAGCCCTGGATACCAAACCGAGGCCGAGTTCAACGGGAAGCTGAATGAGCTCCTTGGCTCCTACGGAAAAGGCCTGAAGGATGTCATCGCCATCCTTGATCCAGACCGGCGAGCGCCTGAGAATGTCGATCGCAAAGGTGCTCGTCGCGCTCGCACGCTGAAGCGCTTCAAGAATCCTCACACCGGGGAAGTGGTTGAAACCAAAGGTGGTAACCACAAAACCCTGAAGGAGTGGAAGGAGAAGTGGGGCGCCGATACTGTCAAGGGCTGGGCACAGTAAGCTGCCAGTGACCGAGGGGCCAATTGAGGCCCCTTTTTCATTTCCTTTCACGGGGTTGCTCGATCGATCAGCGTCAGCACCCTGAAGGTGCAATCAGATACGCCATCCGGTGCACTTAATGCGAGATCAACCGCTTTTTTGAACTCGACGGCATGGGAGCGCTGTGTGTCCAGCATGCGCGAGATGTCGATGTACTGATCCGCCGTTATCTCGTCCTTAGGAGAGCAAATGTGATAGCCCTCCTCGATGGTGACGTCCGACAGCCTTTTCGCCGCCGTGGTGAGGTCGAACTTGGCGGGGGCCTTCAGAAAATCCTCCTGAATTGAAGCCTTCACGATCTCATCGCTGGACTCTGTGGAGGTGGTAGCCGGCATCGCGCCTGGCGTTGTGTGGCTGTACTGAATCGCACCAATCGTAGCCGCGATAGAGGCTGCGAAACTCACGATGAGTATCAGTCGTTTGTGGGGGCTTACCTGCTTCACATGCTGATCCGGCAAATGATGACTGGCCGAGATTAACCAGTGGGCGGATGAATCCAAGTCAAAATGCAGTGCTGAAATCCGCCCCCTCTCTTCGCTGGTACCAGGACTATTCAGTCGTTAAGGTGATTCATGGATCAACCACCAAAGAAGGTGCCCTATGCTCATCCTGACCCGTACCGTCGGCGAAACCATCAACATCGGTGATGACATCACAGTAACCGTGGTGGCGAACAATCAAGGTCACATTCGCTTGGGAATCAATGCCCCGAAAGATGTGCCAGTCCATCGCGAAGAGATCTATCAGCGTATCCAGGAAGAAAATGTTGCTCCGTAATCCGATGCGTTCTTCTCTCATCATCTGGGCAGTTCTGGTGTCTGGGTGCGCCGCGGGGTGGATTCAGAACCCGAGCTCAACCACACGTAACCTGGTCGAGGACCTCAAATTAGAGGGGTACGTCTGCAAGGCGAAGTGGTCAGCGATAGAGTGCCGCCAGGAAAAGCCATACGAGAAGAAGGCCCCCAAGATATGCACATCGGAAAAAGGGTGTGTAGAGCAGCCAGGTGAGCTGATTACCAACGTCTACTCGATTGAACAAGACGCCTATGGCATCCCAGCGGTAAGGCAGTGGGTGGAATCTGAGCCCGCACCAAATTGAAGAAATACGACAAAAAAGCCCGGCTCACTGCCGGGCTTTTTCCATCATGCAAGACGCCATATCAGCGATACGGGTATCTGAGGAGAGGTGTTCCTCGTGCCACCGGCCATGCTCATCACATACGGCCCGAATGATCGAGAGCCTAAGCGGCGCACCCTCCGGCTGCATCGTGATTGTGAGAGCCCGGGGGCCAATCATCTGATCAGTATCAGGGGCCAGGCGGAAGCTGATTCGCAACGAATCTGCTGTGTCCCCGGCAAGGATGGTTCCGCGGTAGTACCGACCCAGTTGCTTTGACAGGATGTTGAATAAAGGTACCGCGACTGTCGTTTTCCAGTCAGCTGCAGCACGATGCTCTCGATCAAGGTTGTCCCTTCGATGACGAGCAAGGCTTAGCCTGGTTTCCAGCCGACCACCTGAACGACGGGTGGATGATTCCAACCGTCGAATCTGGGTGTCGAGCTGGAGTGCATGTGACTGACGGCGCTCAACGCTATCGTTATAGCGATGAAGGAGTGCAGAGACTTTCAATTTCCCCTCGCAGCCGCGCGGATAGAAGGCGCGGCAGTAAATGTGCGGACCCGTCAAATGATCAAGTACGCATCGATTTTCAGTTGCTATTTGTCGGCAGTATTCACCGCCTTGTTGATGTAGGCGGTCAGCCCTGGCAGGTCCTCCGACATTGCATACACGTCACGGTTAAGCCCCTTCATGTTGAACCGACCGTAGACTTTGCCGCCGGCGGGCATTTTGAGTGGGTTCGTCAGTGTGGCCATAGCCGTCACCTTGACCTTCTGCGGTTCCTTTTCCAGAACACATTCGCCAGCTTTCTCCAGAGCCGTGGCGGAGGCTTGGAAGTAGGACTGGAACGCATTCTGTCCGCCTCCCTTCATCGCAAGCGTGCTCCCTTCGTACAGCAGGAAAAGCGACTCTGGAGATTTGCAGAGAATAGCCTCTACACGCAGTTCCGAAGAAATCGGGTTCTTGAACTCAAGCAGATCCGCCGCGACGGCTGCCATGGGACTAAGAGTCAGAAGTGCGGCAATGGCCGCGCGCATGTTCATAGGAAATCGAATCCGCTGGTGGGTAGAAATGGGACGATGCAACCGCTGTGGCAGCGGTAGACGGTTGGGGAGTGGCCAAGCTGCTTCGCTTGCTCTGCAGCTGAAAACGGGCTGTTGGTAGGCTCTAGATCAAGGAGTTCTACTGAGTTTTCGGTTTGATGCCAGAGCTTGAAGTAGACCGACCCACGCTGATCCCCCTTCGTGCTGCTGTCCATCAGCATGACGAGGGCACACCGAGGGAAGCGCTCGATGGGAGCGGACATATCGTATGCAGCTGAGAAGTTCTGGACTGACTCGATCCACGGGTAGGTGACCTCGCCGAAAGCGATATCGATCAGATCCTGTGCCGTGCATTCCCAAGGTAAGTAGAAGTAGGTGATCTCACAGTCGTCGTGCGGCGTGGCGGACGGTTTGCATGCCATGAACTTGGCACCCACCATCACAGGGAAAACCGGCATGTCGGTGACACCCCTTTCCAGGGGTTTGAACCAAATAATCGAGGATTGATCGCCACGCTCAAGCCTCAGTTCGAGCATGTCCGGTTCAGCCTCTTTCCACTCGGTGACATCGATACCGGCGAAATTGAATAAGACCTTCAGTCCTTGAACCACCTGATACCAGGTGGTGGTTTCCGTGCGACCTTTGGAAATGATCTCAAGCGCAGGCCGAGCGCACAGATTTCTGGTGACGTCTTGAGTCATGGACTCTTAATCCTCATCGTTGGTAAGGGCCCGCATTGCCACTAGAGCAGAGACCGGGTCCTTGGTCGCGCTTTCGATGTCAGCCAGTGCCTTGCGCAGATCCCTGATTCGAGTCTCGTCGAGGTCAGAACGCTGATCACCTGCTGCGGTATGGGCAGCTAGCAGAAGGTCCAGTACCTGCTCCATCGCTAGGGTGTCAGGTAGCTCGTCGGTACCGAGATGGTCCATTGCGAACTGCTTGGGGCTGAACATTCAGTGCTCCTGGAGAAATGCCCATCGATCGATGGGCACTTTAGGTTAGACGCCTTGTGGAACCTCGATACCACCTAGTGCCTCGAAGAGCGCCGGTAGGAACTCGGCGAAAGTCAGCATCATCAAGGTGAAGCTGGCATCAAATTGGGCCAAGGCATCCTCGCCCCCGTCTTGTTCTGCTTGATCCTGCAGGAGATCTTCAAACCGCAGACGCTTGATGGCCAACTTGTCGTCGAGGATGAAAGACAGCTTATCCGACCAGGCCAGCGCCAGCTGGGTGACCAGCTTACCCGCAGACAGGTGAAGTTGAATTTCCTCGCTGGTCAAATCCTGAGCTTTGCATTTGACTGAGCCACCGTCTTCGTTGGTATCACGAAGCTCGCAATCACTCAGGACATAGAAGTCACCGGCGGCCTTCTGTGTTTTGACCCAGTCAGTGAGGGTAGCGCTTGGGGCGACCTTGACGCTGACCGGGCGCACCGGGAGGGACCCCAGGACCTCGCGGAGTGTGGAAAGGAGATCCTCCGCCTTTTTTGCGCTGGAGGTATCAACCAGGATCAGCCCCAGACTTGGAGCAATTGCAGCGAACGTGGTGGAGCGGCGCACAAACGCGCGTGGCAAGAAAGCCTGGATGATCTCGTCTTTCAGCTGATCACGTTCTTTCTTGTAGACCTTCCGGCACTGCGCAGTCTCGATTTCCTCGACCTTTTCTTTGACCGCATCGTTTACCACGCTGCCGGGAAGGATGCGTTCTTCCTTCTTCGCCGCTACTAGGAAAAAGCCCTGACTCGCGTGCACGAGCGGCGCATCAGGCCCTTTTCCCAGAGGGGCAGTAAATCCGTAGGTAGTGAGTTCCTGACTCTCACAGGGGCGAGCAGGCTTGCCTTTCAATGCCTGTTCGAGAACCTCCGCGGTGAGTTGCAGGTCCTGGGTAAGGGAGTACGCAAGCAGATGCTTAAACCACATGGGGTTGCCTCATTATCAGGGGAGGCAGCCAGAGTAACGATGGAACTGATCAGTTCAACTCAACCAACGTGGCTGGAATTCTCATCAGTGTCCCCAAGAAGCCATCGACAGGCTAGATCTTGGCTGCGTCGAGTTTCGCTTCTGCAAGGGAGGGGTGCCGATCGACTCTTCCTGATAAATGCTTCAGGACCCAATGAGGCCGGTTAAGCCCGCCGCCATTTTCATTGAGAGCAGCCTTGTCGACGTAGTAGATGGTGGCTACACACGGGCCATCCTTAGTCACGTGGTAGCTTTTCTTTCCATTGATCACTCGATCAGTCATGAAAGTGATGCGAGCCATGTGGACTCCTGGTCAGGTAAGAAGGGTCAATTCAGCGAGTACACCATTTGCGGCTTGCGGGCCGATGGTCTGTGACAGCCACTGCACCCGCTCGAATACCGTACGATTGCAGATAGTGGCTCCGGTCTGACTGACCAGGTCCAGGATCACATCAGTCAAAAGGCTATCGATGTCGACATCATCATTTCGTGTAGCCAACTGAGTTTTCTGATACTCATCAATGGTGGCCTGGCTCCAGATCAACGACAGAGGTCGATTGTCCTCGAGCATTACCCAAAGAGAGACCTCGCGAATCATCGCTTTGCCGAAACTGCTTACTGCATGATTCGTGGCCATCTCGAGCTCACCGAGAATGTCCAGCGCAGCGTCGGGGCCCCAATGTGTCAGCACCCAACTGATCTGGCTCAACACCCCCTCATTGAGGGAGCTAGTTACCGACCGCTTGAGTTGGGTAAGGATCGTCTCGTCCAGCCGGTCGGCATCGACCTGCAGGCCAAAGAAGGACGGATCACTGCCGTGCTCAGCGCAGCTGAGCAAGGTCTCAGCGACACCCAGTTCCCGGGTACTGACTTCGTTGACCTTGATGGAAGAGTCAGCCAGAAACTGCATCAAGGCATGGTGAATCAGATCACAAGGCACCTTTTGGTTCCCCAGGACCTCAACCGTAAACGTCGAGCTGGTGGTTTTTGCCATTGTCATATCGACGTCCTTCAGTGCACGGTAATGGGGGTTGAGGTAAGTTCGTTGTTGATTTGGATTGCTTCGAAGCGCATGCCGAACTTGGCCTCTGGATCTTCGATCGCCTGGACCAGGTAGCCAGTCATGTGTGTCCGCGCGAAGTCCATCATCGCCACAGCAATATCAGTGCTGGCGTATTGAACGGTTGGGCCATTTGGGGTGCTGAGGGTGATCATGCTCATCAATTCCTATTCGCTGTACCGCTGGCGGAGTGCCTTTGGGTTGTGTTCATTTTGTCGCGATGCGGGCGTGCCAGAAGGGGGCCTGTAACTGCAGAGAAAGGCCTATGAGCGCAATCGGTAACCAGGTGGGGGGAGTTTTGCTCTCCCAGGTTCGGACCGTCCGGACGTGAACACCCAGGTGACATGCCAGCTCGTTCTGCTCGAGGTTCAAGTAACCGCGGGCTGAAATGAGGTCCTCGGCAGTGAGTAACGGTACTGCGTTGCGAAGCACCAGCGTTGTAGGAATCCCCAGGCAGGCCAGGTGCAGCCAGTTGGGTTGGTTCCCTTTCTCCCAGTCAATTACCGTGGTTCGATGAACCCCCAGAATCTCGGCTACCTGTTGCTGGCTCAGCCGAAAAGTCTCACGAAGTGCAGCCAGGTCAATAGGCGTTACTAAGGGGCGACTCGGAGTGCTCATGCTGCAGCCCTCAAGCTCTGGCCAGGGGACTTGCGTAGGTACTCAACCAGGTCTGATGGTCTAGCAGCATCATTCAGCGGCATGAACCAAACCCGCCGTACTCGTATTGCTGGATCGAATAGACCATCCGGCCCGGGAGGCATATCAGCAGAGGGTGGGGCTACCCTGAGCATCACCTTCAGGGTTGGAGATCCCTTGCATTCAAATATTCCGATTGAGAGCCCAACGTCTGGAATGTAAGCGCCGGAACGTGGCTCGTAGTAGTTCTGGACTACAGCCAACCCATCTTGAAAAGCCGAATGGAGACGAAATCCGAAATCAAGGAGTTGACCTGCAACCTCCTCGGCCGCGATCGCGACCAGACCGGCGGTTACTCCGCCATACTTCAGATCTGGGTGACCACTCCCCAAGAGATGCTGGATCACCTGGTGATTGACAGTGGATGTGGTCATTTCGATACCTCGATGTTCTTGAGGATCGATTCCACAGCACGAATGACTGCTTTGCTGATCAGTCGAGCGTCTCCGCCAGCGATACGGCCCTCTCGCTGAATGCGCTTGATCCTTTTGGCGACGAATGCCAGCTGTGCTTCCTCATCGTCGGCCTGCAGTCCTGGTGTTCTCGGCAGATCCATAAGCTTGAACGACCAGGTCGAATCAAGCTTTCGTCCTTCGAAGATCGAGATCTGGAAGGTTGAGCTTTCCAACACCACCTGGGCCTTGAAGGTATCGTCCGCGGCAACCCTCGCCGATGTCAGCTGCAGCTTCTTCTGCTCCAAGTAGGATGCGAGCCGGCCCGTGAGCACGTCTTTCACATACTCCGGCGCGCGTTCCGGCAGCCGGGAAATTGGGGCATACCGGAAACCCGGCCGACGGAGACCTTGTCGTCCATCCTCGCTTTCATAGAGTTCGGTGTGTCCGGTACGGATTGCGAAATCGATCAGACTTCGCCAGGTCGTGATCCCCTGGGAGAGCACGCGGTCGTCAACCACCATGTCACCAAGTTCTGCGCCGGCGCTGCGTTTACTTGGCGCGTGGACCTGGTCGTCCTCTTCAGCGCGAACCAGCGCTGGAGATCGGCTGTTGATGGAAACGTGAGTAGGTAGCTGAAAGCTGAAATCCAGGGCCATCTGTGGGGCCCGGACGATAGAGCGTGTGTTTTTCATGCTGGTGCACTCCTCTGAAGATGGCTCCATTGGAAGTGCAGGTTTCGAGTGGCAGAAGCGGCGTGCCTCAAAAATCTACGAATTCTTGGTACGCCGCCCAGGGAGTGTCATTCGATCAGTGGTGGATTTCGGAGTGGACGGGTGTGATCCGACCACGCGAACGCATATACGGCAGCCAGACCCGCACAATGCCAAGCAGGTTCGTCAAGACGAAGCAAAGGTTGAGTAGGAGAATCCCGTAAGCGCCTACGATTAGGCCGTAGCTGCACAAGGCCAGGCTTGAGATCAAAAACAACCACCATCCCCAAGGGGATAAGCGAACGTTACTAGCGATCAATGCCGCCCCGGTGATTCCGCAAATCGTACCCACCCACTCGAAGATTTCGTTCATGGCTTCATGCTCGTCTGCAGTTGATTGACTCGCGGGACTGAGATCCATAGGAGCCAGCTTGAGTGTCCCGCTCCCGAGTTGTAGGAGCAGGATGTGGTCCTAAGAGGTGTGCCAGAACCTGTTAGTTGGAGGCTGGAACTGGCACAGTTTTGAGCTCTTCGAGGCGCTTCAGGATGGCGATTGCCTCATCAGAGGTAGCGGGATTGGCATATGCGGACATGAAGCTGTCGAGCAAGGAGCGCAGCATCCCGCCGGTGCCCTCATTTCGAATTACGGACATGAGGCAAAACTGCTCCAAAGGGACCGAGTCGACATTGCTGAGGAAGTCTTCACCGACGGTGTTCCCGACGTCATTCATCAGGATGCGGAGGATGTGATCAGGACCCTCTACGTTGCCTTCACTGTCGCCGGGAACATCCACGAATGATAGGAAGCGGCCTGAGGTGTGGCCGTGAGGGGTGTTGCGTAGCGCATTCAGATGCTGATCGATGCGCTCATTGAGGGTCGAGCCTCTGTTGGTCATGGTGTATCTCTCATTCACGATACGCCAAGGCTATCAGCCGAAATGCTGCGGTAGTAGCGAAAGCAGTGGGGCGCGCAGTTGCGAAGCCCAACTACAACCAAAGACGCATTGGATCGATTTCAACGGCCCGAACTGGTAAGGCCTTGAGCTGGTCAAGTCGTTGTTGCCTTGCTGCTTGATCCGCAGCAGCCATCTCTGACTTGAGTTGAATTTTTTCTGCTGGGGCGTCCATAGCGGTACCCACGAGCACGTAACCGCGTGCAAGCCTTTTCTTGCAAGCTGCCTCGAATGCCTCAAGAGCCGCGAAGTAGGAGCTCTGGGACTTTACAACCCGTTGTGTTCCCGCTGTCCCAGCACGGCCATAATGCGAGAGGACCACCCAACCACCCGAGGTGGAATTGAGCATCAAGGTGTAGAACTTATTGGAGCTACCTTGCTGACAAAGGTAGTTGTGGGTCTGATTCAGGCTCATGCGGGCTCCCGTTGCATGGGAGTGATGATCCTTCGTTCAGTGAGGTGCCAGAAGCTCGGCTTGGAATGGTGACTCCCGGCTGAGTAATCCCAGGAGGGCCCTGGTGCACTCAGCCGGAGATGGAGGGGAATTACACCGCTGGGGCCAGATCCGGAGCCGGGTGGCCTTTACGGTGGGCACGGTGGAGATGAGTGGCCCAAGCGACCAGGAGCGCGAAAAGGATGAATGCCATCCAAAGGCTGCCGATGCAGAACCAAGCGATCGGATTGAGGGTAGTGCCCTCACCGAACATGAGCGTGGTGGTGAGAGCGCAGGCCACGACAAACAGGGTCATGGCCATGAATGCAACGCGGAGGAAAGACTCGGTGATCATGTGGTAGCTCCTTAGCTAAACCGACATTTCTGATTTGGGCTTTCGCCGGGCCAACCTGTCCGGCATGAGCAGAGGTATAACCAGGCTGAGTCTTGTTTCAAGGTGCAGCCTGAAAATGCGAACCCCGCCGAAGCGGGGTCACTGTGACTATGGAGTTAGCCGGTCCACGTCGAGTATCGCGTTCAACTGCCCTTGCAGCTGTTTCAAAGCGCCCTCGATGTCACCTTGCTGCAGATTATGGAGTGCACACGATGCCGCAACATGAAGATCCACGTATGCATGCATGAGCGTGTTGTTAGTGGGGTAGGTGGACGCCGGGCCAGGCAGGGTGACCTCGATGTGCTGTGTGTCCTGCTCACTCCAGATGGCCTCACTCTTCAGGCAGGTATCTCCACCTTCAGTCACCAGGACCAACTGGTTGTTGATCTGCAGGAGCTCTTGGCCATTCCAGTTCACTAGGGTTTCGCTACCGTCCTCAAGAGTAATGGTGTCGCCTGTCTTGTGGATTTCACGGGGTACCCAAGCTGGGATCACTTCAAATGTGCCGGCCAGACGATCACCCGAGATCGGGTGGTAGGGATATAGACGCGAGTTGCTCGACATTCCGTTTTGGCTCCGTATTGATGAACAATGGAGCCATTCTTGAATGCGTTAGGGGGTGCCACCAGCTGAGTGGTGTCAAATCGCAGGTTCAAATTGCGGGCAGTGCTTCCTTACCGCGGAGAGCAGATCGTCCTGGGTAAACGGTTTGGTGATGTAGTCGGTTGCGCCGTGTTTTTTGCCCAAGGCGATGTCAAACAGGCCATCCTTCGACGAAAGCATCACCACAGGAACTGACTTGAAACTATCCCGGCTTCGAATCAGCTGGCAGGTCTGGTAACCATTGAGCCGCGGCATGAGGACGTCGATGAAAATGAGGTCTGGTTTAAAGTCCAGAGCTCGACCGAGACATTCGAACCCGTCGACAACGCAAAGCACCTCGCATCCTGCCTTAGCGAGCATGACTTCGCCCGTTTTTCGGATAGTTCGGGAGTCATCGACAAGCATGACTCGCAAGGGGGATAGATTACTCATAGGGGTCCTCGGGATTACGTGCCATCAATGGCAAGACCGACGAATGTTCGCCGGTCTGTTGTTGAGAATCCAGTGAAGTCAGTTTGCTACTTTTCACCGCATCAGAAACGCCGCATTTCCGGGTCGATTTGCTGAGCAAGACGCATGGCGTCACTCATCGATTTGAAGCCCGATTGCCGCGAGCCATCAGAAAGACGTACTTCCCACTGCAGGGCCTGATTATCGGCTTTGGAGGGCGCGGTATGGCTCTAGATCCGCGCTCCTGTCTCGTGCTGATAGATGCCTGGTCGGCTTCGGTACCACCCTTGAACTGCCTTGCTCACGCCTCGCCTCCGGATTTCAGCGGGTTTCCAGTGGCAGCATGCATTAGCACCTTTTGCTTTGCCCCGCGCTCCATGCGGTAAATCTCCACTTGGCCTGCAGATATCGCATCTCGCAGGTCTTGCTCATCATGGGGCGTGGCTTCAACTGTCGAGATCGTGTCGACAACCTTGTGCATCTTTCCGTCGGACAGAATTGTGAACGTCGGGCCTGGACAGATCGTTGCGAAGGTACTGGAACTGGGACTCTGGCCAGCCTGGTGCTTCCAGCCATAGAGCACACCTTCTACGGTGTCCGAAAGTTGAGGGGTGTGATTGCGATTCATCAAATAGCCTCGTCAGCCAGGAAAATTAGGGGCTATTTAAACGTTCCGAGAGCTGTACCAGAACCACTCGGAAAGCAGACCAGCATTTCGAGTTGAATCAGTAACTTTCTTCGATAAAGTCGGGAGTGTCCGTAGCAAAGTGCCTTCAGCATGACTCCTCTCACTCAGATCAAGATCGCACGTGGCTTGTTCAAGGCCCCCGCAACCCTCACCGAGGTGGATCGAAACGCTCTTGCCGTCATCCAGAACCTAGGTGGTGAGATCACGGACGCCGGTAAGTTAGGCACACTGGTTTCGACCAAAGTCGCTTCAGCAAGAAATCAAAGGTTGCTGGGGGGCCGATTAATCAAGCGATTGGAGGGGATGGGGCTGCTGGAACGCCGGCGCAGTGAAGAAAGTGTCTCCATGTTCGCACTTACAGAATCCGGAGCCGAGCAGGCACGGGCTTCGAAGCTCCCAAACACTGCACAAATTCTGGCCTGACGGGGGGAGCCTTTGCATAAGGTGCCCCAGGCGGAGAGCCCCTCTACTGGTTCGAAGAGCTCAGAACATTCGCGATAACTGCCAGGCCAAGTGCAGTGAACTTGACGTCGAAACAACGATCATCAGAGTCGAGCCGGTCCGGCATCTCAGCGACGATGCCCTTCTTCATGCAGGAGAGCGCAACGCGATGCTCTTCTCGATCGCACTCCACTGATTCCGTTTCAGTCAGGTCGTTATCAAAGGACCGCACGAACCACAGCTGTGGCTCAGTGAGCTTTCCCGCAAGTTTGTCAGCGCGAAGCCCGATCAGGTGCGTATGGACCTGGTCTGCAGGGATTTCCAGTTTCGCCCAGGCGGCAAAAGAGGTACGGGTGCTGTTGCTCTCCTGTCCGATGTCGGTGGAGGACTTGGCGTTCAGGCAGCGAAAGCGCAGGCAGTCTTCATCTTCGACGCCGGCGTAGAGCTTGTATTGAGGCCCCTCATCGAGCACTTCCCGTAGTCCAACCTTGCCATCGCTGTAGAACCGACCTTTTCCGATTTCTGCTTTTTTCATCTGCAGATCCTTGTTTGAGTGGATGTGTTGCAGTCGAGACTGCTCGTGGAACAGGGTCATCATCCGCCCATCTGTTCTGTGCCAGCAGCCGGAGTGATTAGCCCTGGTCGACTGCTTCGTTCGTTTCCTGGATGCACTGATCCAGCTTGCCCGGGCTTTTTCGCTCCGAAAGGGTCTTCACTCCGGCCAGCGCGGATAGCTCAGCTGCTGCCTCTGCGTGTCCATGATTTGCGGCTACGGCATACCAGCAATACGCTTCGAACTGGCCATCAATTGAAGGGTACTTTCCGAGGCTTAGCCCCAGGGCAAACCGATACATCGCCTCTATGTCGCCGCTGTACGCCTTCTGCTTGAGGGACTCCGCTCGTACATCCGCGGGGTCTCCCTCCGTACGAGGCTGCACTACCAGGGCAGCTGGCGCGCCCCGCGTGCGCGGTACGCTGAGGCCAGAATTCAACATGTTGAGAGCTCTAGCCGATTCAGAGTCTCCGGCTGCTGCAGCTTGACTCAAGAGATCTTTTGCTCGGGATGGATCGTTGAGGTTGGGTTGGTAAGTGTTATTGAGCAGCAAGGCGAATTCCCGTTTGGCCCTGATGCTGGTCTCTGCAGCTTTCTCCATCAGAGTGGTCCCATATGGGATGTCCTTGGTTACCCCTTTCCCAAGTAGATAGTCCCAGGCCAGCACCCGGGTAGACTCGACATGGCCAAGTCCGGATGCAGTGGTTAGATAAGCCACTGCGAGCTCAGGGTTAGCTGGCACTCCTTCTCCGTTCTGGTAGACCTTGGCCAGCCGGTACAGGGCATCCATGTTCCCCCTGAAGGCGCTTTGCTCCAGCAGTTCGATCATTGCCGGCGTGTCACCGGTGGTAGCTACCTTTTCCGCCTCCGCCAGCGCCTCACGGCCGGAGTCAGGTGCCGGTGTCTCTGCAACTGGAACGTTCGGCGTAGAGGAAATCAGGGTCGGAACTGCACCAGCAGGGTAGACCTGAACGTCGGGTTCGATGTCAGCCGTCTGCCTGATCTGAGCGTCGGGCAAATCGGCAGAGACTTTCCGCGGTGAGGCTTTGAGGATGCGACCAGGTTCCGCGACGGGTGCTTGGAGTGGTTCTCGCGCAAGAGGCTCGTCGAAGGGGTTTCCCTCCCGTGTGACTTGGGAGGTACAGCCAGATGCGATGAGCGTTAACAGGAAGGTGGTGGGGATGTTCAAGCGTCTCATGCAGAAGGTTTCCTAGCCATAGGCTGGCAAGGATTACAGAATCAGCAGAGAGGCCCAACCGAAAGCCAGGCCCGCATTTTCGAAGCAATGAACTGACCCTTCCAGGTCGGGATATTCATCTGGAACGTAGAGAATTTCGAAGTTTCGCTCGAAGTTCAGAAGAAGCATGATGTCTGTCCCCATGGGGATCATCAGCCCGATCGGTAGATGTGCCCGATACGGTTAAGTTAGATTTTACACTTCATCTGGGTCCATAAGACCCTGTGTAACGCGAAGAAAAGTCGTCCTTACGCGAAGGTAGTCAGGGACTGTCTCACATCGCGGGTAGTGCATATCTGCCAGGTGATGGGAACAACCGCAGAAGAGCACAAAGACGTCTACAAGGCGATAGGTCGGACTTGACAGCTCGTCATCCACTACTGACCAACAAGCCTCGAAGTGCGGGAGCAACTTGGCAAAATCGTTCCAGGATATGTGCGTGTATTCTGGGATAGGGGTCCCGTAATCATCAATCTCACAGCCCAAGTGTTCAAATGAGGTCGAGTAATAGAGCCTAGGCTTCTGGCCTTGGCCACGTAGTTCCAGGATATCTGAACGAGCGGTACCGAGGTCGGGGTAACAGTGCTGAATGTCTCCAGCAAGTGTGATGCTGTACGGCATGGCGAGATCCTTAGTCCGGCTCAAAGCCAGGACGGGTAGTAGCTGAAGTTCAGTGGAAGTTAGGCGTTGAGCAATTCGAGGTCAGCTTCGGTGTGCGGGGTGCCACTGAAGTTCAGTCGACGATACAGCTCCTTCAGGACCTTCTCGTCATCGGTGTAGTCCATCTCGATGCAGGGGAAGATTAGGTTGTTGAAGCGGCGGCGCTTGTCACCCAGGCTCAAGTCCTGGAAGAAGATCCCCCCGAAGATGCTGATCTCCCCGTGAAAGAAGCGGGCGATCGCAGTGATTCGCTGTTGACCATCAATCAACCAACCAGACATGGGCTTGTCATGGCCCTGGTCGTCATAGTCGCGCCCATTGATAACGTAGTACCCGGTACCCAGGCCCAAGAAAATCCCCTCAATGAATTGGACCTGTTGGTCGAGGCTCCAGCTGGGCGGACGCTGCCACGGCGGAAGCACCAAGTTCAATAGCTGACGCTCCTGATCAACGTTAGTGCGGGCCGGGGTCCCCTCCCACAGTGCGCTTATTGAATACGAGCGCTGGTTCCCAGCAAGGATTGGAGCAGGTAGGGAGAGAGAGGACATGTCGATCTCCAGTTGTTGAGCGACCAGGAAAAAGTGGATGCGCACATAATCTGGCAGGTAGGGGTGTGCCAGAAGCCCATGCGAGGAACTGTTGTAGATCGTCAGGTCCAGGCCTTAAGCGTCTCGGCCGGAACCTCGGAGCGGAGAGTCAAGATACATTGCTGGTAGGCCACATCGTAAAGAATGACCGCCTCGCCGATTTTCAGCGCCCTCATCACTCGTTCGATCTTCACGGCCTCAGGAGTGTCGTCACCACCATCAGTTCCGTCCCTACTCACGAAATCGGCCATGAGGTTGTGAAGCGTTTCAGGCTGTAGCTGGTCGTAGGGAATGAGCATGGGATCACCTCTAGTTTGCCTTGAAGGGTGAGGTGATCCTCTGCTGTTGAACGGTGTGCCAGAACCCGCAGTATTATCAGTCCCGACTCTGGCAGTGCTGCACAAAACTTCTGATCAGATCCCGTTCGGACCTGGCGTCAATCAGGAAGCCGTAGAAGGAGTCAGAGCCTGTGGGGTGAAAGCCAAATCCAAGTTGTTCAGCGGACTGCATATCCCAAATCATGCTGGAGTCAGGGGTGAAGGTCGCCGTCAGATAATCACCACTGATCTTGGGAGCGGATTGCAGATGAGGGATGGGGAGAAACTGGCTGTTCACCCTCAGGGTGTAATTCCGCGCATTCCGCAAAATCTCTTGGTTGTTGGTGCCTGCATCGTATAGAGCGGAAATCTTGACGCCGTTGTGACTCGCGCAGGTGACGATCAGCTTGCCGGTACCGTTCCAGGTTTCCTGTTCCCCCTTGAGGTACACAGTTCCTTGCTTGCCTTCGATCCCCCACTGGGGCGATAGAATCCCGTTGTTCACCAATGACAGGCCAGAGGCTTCAGAAATTGGTAAAAGCTGCATCTTGCCGCCACCGACCTGGGCCATCTTTTCGAACAGCAAAGGGCTGACCCCCATACGGATCAGGTAGCTGGTGATGGCAGCGCTGACTACCTGCCCGACATCCAGGTCTGACGTCGAGGTGGTCCGGCGATAAAACCTGTGGATGCCAATACGGGCGTTCTGGTCTGCAAACCGGAAGTGGCCTCCACTGAATGTAAGGACGCAAGCGCTGTAGCAGATCCCGGGCAGAGGCTTGCCATAGTTACCACTGCTTTTGCCGATCGAAGTGTTGATGCCTCTGCGCCGGATCGCTTCACCCAGCTCCATTCCTGCGACCAGGTCCCCACCTGCAGAGTCCAGGTAGAGCATCGGCACCTTCCTGCCTATCTGGTCGAGGGCGGCCAGCATCTCCTGTTTGGTCGAGGTGGTTATTTCGCCTGAAAGGTACAGTTCTGCGGGCGCGGCGGTTCCATCAGGATATGTGCTTTGGAGCACTTTGATCGATGCGCCAGCGGTAGCAGGACTGAACATCAGACCGAGGCTAAAGGCTGCGCCAAGAGCCTTCCCGGCCAAGTTTCTGATCTTCATCTGGCGCACTACAGGTCGAACCGTTTGAAGGTCAGCTTTCCTGCCGGAGTGTCTTGGGTCAGGTCTCCATTCTCCAGGATTTCGAAGCGAACGATGCGGTTGCCTTCTTGATCGAGGGCGGTAATTGATCCAGATTCTCTGCTCCAGCTGGACACCTTTACGTCCTGACCATCGGCGCTGATATTCCCTTCTTGGATCACCGCAATACCAACCGTCCTGGCCTGGCCTCCTTCGGATTCCATCGTTGCCTTGTAGGCACCGACAATTGACTTGTCGCAGCCGGCGATCAGTGTGAGGGACATCGCCAAGGCTATTCGTATAAGAGATTGCATGGAGGGCATCTTTGCTTTCCGAGAATAGGGTTTCTACAAAAAGCTAACGGGTTCCCCCGGCCATTCCAGTGAAAATGTATCCCGGAAATTCAGGGCCTACATTTCTGACGCGATCGTGCGGGTAGCGGCTTCGGAATGTCCTGTAGGCCTGCTTTCACCATCCTGCGGTACTGGTCACGTCGGGGAGGGGGAGCAAGGGGTATTTGCTCCGGGGGCGGAATTCCCTCGCGCTGGGCCAGACGAAGCACCGTTTCCTCGTAAGCATCTTGGTAGTTTCGAACGCCAATGCTGACCCTGATTTTAGGGGCGCCGTCGGCGGTTTGATTGGTTGCCCAGTGCGCGCGATAGGGTGGTGACTGGGAAACGATCAAGGAAATACTCGCGATTGGTTTGGAAGAACACGCGGCGCTATGGCTGCCTGGATCGATGCCTAGCTTCTTCTCTGTCAAATCACGCCAATCCATAGCTGCGCGTAGAGCTTCGCTGAGGGAGACCTCGGGGGTGATCTTGAAGGTCTGGTAATAGTCTCGACGATGCTCCTTCGTGCCTTGCTGGATCGTTGGCCTGTATCCAACAATCTCGCCGTCCTGGTTCTTCAGAATCACGATCCGACGCATCTGGAACCGTTTGTCATCTCGCCAGCGGCGTTGTCGCATAAGGCGAGGGGCGGTCAGGCGGAGGGTGTCAGCGGACGTAGAAGGTATAGGGGCAGGGGAGGCAGAGAGGGGCACTGGCAATGTTCCTTATCCATTGGCCCCACCCATATTGGGTAGGGCCATCCGAAGTTCGATATGTTCGCAAACATCGAGGGGGATTCAATGCCATTTGTCGGTCCGGAATTTCGGACACTGAGGCTCACCAAAGGAACGATGGCGGGCAAGCATTCTCCTTAAAGTGGAGCGAGATGCCGAGGCTACACGTCTATCTCAATGGTTTGCGCCTGGATAACGCCAATCAGTTGGTGAAGGCGATTAGCCAGGTCACGACGCGCATCAGAAGTGACAATTCGACCATCGCCGTATAGGCCCTGCATGATGGATTGAAGGCAGCGGAGCTGCTCACCTTCGAGAAAGAACCCCTTCATGCTTTCAAAGCTCGGTGGAAAGAGGTCTCGCCAGTGAGTGATCTGCTCGGTCACATCCCAAGCTGACGAGCAGGTGGTTTTCCATCGGCCGGAGCACTCATCTTCATCTGGGGATACCACCTGACGACTGCCTGGGTTCCATCCTTGAATAGCCCCTGAAGTGCTTCAGATCGGGTCGTGTAGTGATCGGTGTTTGTGGCCGCTGGCGCGATGAGTACGCTGATCCAAGGCATGCTGCCTCTCCCGTGTATTAGGCCCGGCGTTTTGTCGTCGGAGATAGTTGTTCGAGGGCGTTCAGCAATCGCTGCGCATCATTCGTGCGGATCTGAACCACCTCTGCGCCACCGGCAATGCCGGCGCGGAGTTGGCTCGGTACTTTCGCTTTGAGCAGCGTACGGACTACTGCTTTTGCCGCGGCGACAGGGCGATCCTTGCGGGGCTTCCTTTGTCTGTCTTCCTCCTGAGCCGCTACCTGAATCACAGTCATAACGTCCTGGCCTGTGGCCTCAGCAACACGCATTGCCTTGTGTGCTGAGGCAATGGACGCTTTTCGGTTGGCCACCATTTCGACCAGCCCAGTCGGTGCTTTTGAAAACTCAAGTAAGGTTTTCACATGCCGCAATGATCGGCCTGCGATCGCTGCGATCTCGATGTCCATACAACCAGCCTGGCTAAGGTTCATATACACCTGCGCAGCCAGGTGCGGGCGAAGGCCCGCAAGAGCTATCCGGAACGCCTGCACTACTGCTGCAGGAATCGACTCGCCGGAGGTCAGAGAGGTCTTGACCTCTTCATATGGCAGATCTTTCATGCCTCACCCTCCCGCGAAATGATATCGACCTTCGTGCCTGCGCAATCGACTACGTAGGTGTAGTCCTCACTGGTATCGGCGGAGGTATCAAAAGTGCCCTTGAAGTCCTCGTCGCCGTAGCTACGAGAGCGCGGAACGAGCACCGGGTAGTAGTCGGTGGAATGACGGGTATCGCGGACACCGATCATCAGTCGCTGATCCAGGGTGATGAGCTTCTGCCTTTCCTCGTTGACCTTCACGAGCACGGCCTTCAGGTCGGCGGGCAGAATCTCCAGGTCGAACTGTTGGAGAGCTTCCAGTTGATCGAATAGGGCTTGGAGCTGGTTGGTATGGAACATGGGATTCTCCTTCTGGGAACGTGGAGTAATCCTCACGCCTGCGGGGCTGTGCCAGAACCCCCCTTATGGAATGACACAAGATGTTCTTTTTTCTGGAATTCAGGTCGTTAACTTCCTTAAGGCGAACTGTAATCGCGAAGGAGAGATCAGACTTTGAAGTGGACCTTGGTAGTGGTCACCTTTCTACAAGGTGGTTATGGCACTCCAGCAGGAGTGCAGTACCCCATCGTTTCCGTTACCCCGTACCAAAGCCAGGCCGAATGCGTAACGGTCCTCAACGCCATCTTGGATATGTCGGGCTATCAATCTCGGGCGAAGTGCGTCCCGCCGCCGGCAAAGATTCCGGCGAAAGAGGCGGCCGTTAAGTAGATCGGAGTGCGAAAGGGGCCGCCCTTTGGGCGGTCCCTACATTTTCGTGATGTGAGACTGTCTCAGTCTAGTGGAGAGTGGCTGGCGCTCTCAGGATCGGTGCGTAGGGGCTCTCTGCGAGGGGTAGGCGGCGGCGTGTTTTCTTCGCTCTTCTGCTCTCGAGAAGTGCTGGCGTGCGCCGCTGATATTTCTTTGGCGACGATACGAACCATTACGCTATCGGTAATGAGTCCATAGAAGGTGCCGTGCAACTCCAGAGGATGTGCAATTCGATTCAAGAACTGGCTCCGTGTTTCTGATCTCCACAGGGACGAACATACAGCATTGGTGCATGGTCGCCCCTTCAAAAACGGCCACTCAAGGTAGCCCCGTTTCATCATGCTGCTTGGGTTTGGTTCTCAGTGGCACTGCCCTTGACTTTGGCCAGTTTGTCCATGAAACCAGCCAGGGGCATGTCCTGCAGATCGGAAATTCGATCGCGCAGAATCGACCAGCGTTCTTCTTCCTCCATGGCCATGTACTGGCTGCGATAGCGGCATCCATCCAGGATGAGTTCAGTCGCGGTCGCGCGGTCGACTACGAAGACGACCTTGCCATCAAGCTTCAGGTTCTCCCTTGCAAAAACCTCAGAGATGCTGTCTTCCGGGTCTAGCGTGGCGTAGAAGCGGCCGCGGAGAAAGTCACCTTGGAACGTGGTCTGGCCCAGTAGTGGGCGAGCTGCATTCATCAAAATGTGCCCTGAGGGTGTCTCGGTTCCGTGATCCAGGTTGGTAGTAACCGCAACCGGAGCATGGGCCAGGAAGGAAAGCAGGTTGGATTGAGCGTATTGCATGGGGAGGTCCTCTGTCTGGGATAGGCCCAGTATCAGCAGGGAAGGGCTGTGCCAGAACCGCTGTCAGAATTTCACAGGGTCAACTTGACGTGCATCGCTCAAACGCTTCTGTACCTTGGACGCATCACTGGTGACGCCAGATCCTGGCAAAGAGAGGCCCCCTTGATACGTCGACTTGCCGTAATGGCAACCCTTACCATCGCTGCCGGTTGCAGCTCCCACGCTACGTCGGAAACTCCCACGTCCTTGAATGGCCAGGTATCTGCGCAGCCCACCCCCTTGACTGCAAGCCAAGCCCGTTCGTTGGCATTCGATGACTGCAATTACATCGTCGACCACCTGGCTAGCACCCACAAAGATTCCGCACGGGCTCGAGCGTTGAATTACTGCATGGGCGTGGACGTCGCTAAGTTCGGCATGAACTGATCTGGTAGATCAGCCAAGAAAAGAAAACCCCGCACCTGTGAAGGTAGCGGGGTTTTTGTTGGCTCCAACTTTGAAATCCAGCAAACCGAAAGGCCAGCTGGTGACATTCAAGCAGCGGATGCGTACTTGGCGTCGATGTTTTGGAACTGATCCAGCATTTCCCGGTAGCTGATCTCGCCGCAATTGTGCCGCGTGATGAACTCCAGGCGCTCGCACCCTTTCTTCCACTCGACCGTAGATGCAACCCGATCGAGGGTATCTGGAGATGCCACCATACGAAAACCGGCGCAGAAGGCGTCTGATACGACTTCGTCCAGAGTTGTGCAGGTGTGATGGGTAATCCAGCCGTGCAGACCGAAAGCCTGGTAGCGGAATTTACCGGGTTCTGAGGCATCAGGAAGAACCAGCGCCCATTGGTTCCCGGACCAATGTTTGAGGATCAACCCTACGCCAACCCGATCCAGTTCGTTGTACAAGGCGGTCAGGGCTTCGTGCCGCTCCATACTTTCCCGGAGCATTTGGCGGACCGAAGGCGATAGACCAGCTTGATCGGCATGGAGGTCTTCGCCATCCCCGAAGGTTTGGCGGACCGCCCTTGCCTGCTCGATGAAGCGATTTCGAAGGTCTTTATCCATGAGAACTCCAAGGGAGCACTCAAGCCCAGGGCATGATGTGCCCCGGGTAGGGTTAGAGGACGCGCCGGCGGATGCCAGGGCGCTCGAACCACGCTATGCGCGGTGTGCTGCTCCTGGCCAACCAGGTTGTCTTCATCCACAGATTGACTTCACGACATGGCCGGCCGGAAAGGCGCACGTCATCAGGCGAGCAGCTTGAGAGTTGCCCGACAGGTCTCACTTCGAGGATTTGAGTAAGTCGACTGTAGTCGAGTCACTCGGTGTGCACGAATGTGCAGTGGTTGGAGCCAGCGGTGACTCCCCGATTGAAAACTGAAACTCAGGTCTCAGCCGGGGCCAGATGAACACCCTAGAGTTCTAGCGCGTACATCTGGTGCTTAAAGTCCAAGGACTCAAGCAGGAAGCATGTTTTTTGTATCACCACGCCCTACCCATCGCAAGTCAAACTGAGGCCTAATTTCTTACTCTAACGCGGTCGAGCCCGGTTTAGAGGTATGTACTGCGAGTGTTCGTCTCTCAGTACCCGGCCGAGGCTCCATCCTTCCTCAAGCGAAGCCAGGTCATCCCAGGCGATCGGGGTCAGACTGGCATTCCACCCTGCCTTAACGTCGCTGGTGTAATGGAGCGATCCATCGGGATGAAGCCGGACTATCAGTGCGTCTGGCGGTGATTGGATGTTGTGTCGACGAGTGAATCGGAAGCAAGCCGAGCATTCACCGCCGCCGGAGCACACATCGAAATGACTACCCCACTGAGCAATGGCCGTATTCATCGATTCCCGAAGCCCTGCAAATGTCCGCGGCCGGAGTGCGCAGCGGGGTTGAGGGTCAATCGAATCGATGCGTAAGCGATTCCTTCCGTCGCCATCAGGGCCACGCGGATCGCAGCTTGGGCCTTCCAGGTATATTGGCACTGTGGTCTCCTCAGGCAGCTGTGGCAATGGTGCTGGTTGGGCAGGAGCGCTCTGCCAGGCGCAGCTTGCGTGCTAGATCCTTGTCCGCTCGCCAATCGCTTGGCGTGTACGAGGCGAACACCGGAGGGCAGCCTGGCCGGCTGAAACGTAAGTGTGTTCCCCGGGTGATGGAGATTTCCCAGAGAGGATGTGCTTTCTGTAGTTCTCGGAGACGTTTCATGTGATGGGATTCCAGTTTGAGTACGCCCATCGTGATGCTCGAGGATCTGTGCCACCAGCTGATAAAAATCAGGCCCCGAAGGGCCTGACATTCAGAAGTCGATCGGTGATTCTTGGGGGCAGCGCGCCAGATGCAAGCCGAGTTGAATCGAAGCGATCTCGGCCAGGTCCTCTTTCGTTAGGGGGGCGTCGCCAATCGCCAGGCCAGAACGAAGTACGTGTGCACCATTCTTTGCCTGCCAATCGATCGCGACAAAATGAAGCCCTGGAACTTCGTTGAGCGGAGGAGCAAGGCCCCAGGTCTGCGTGGTCCGCGCGAAGCTGGCCAGGCAAGCGATTACCGTATTTCTCTTGCCTAGATCTCGCTGAGATGCCTCCGGAAGGGAGTCGAATTCGGCGACTGTGCCGAGATACTGCTCGAACGGCTTGTGTTTCGGATCTTGTCGAAGCAGTTCCGCGATGATCCCATCACCACTCACTACAGAGCGATAGAGATCCTGGGAAACCATTGCGGCCACTCGAGGACCGCGGTGAATGTTCACAGAGTAAAACCAGCATCGAACTGCAGAAATGGCAGGGGTCTCCGGGTCCATCTCCCAGCCTGATTTCTCCATAGCGGCTGCGACACGCTTCCGCATCGCTTCATTAAGTTGGTGCATCGAGGTACCTATCATCTGCTTGGGAGCACCGATCTTGGCATTATCCAAGTGTGCCACCAGCTCGGGAAAAGCCGCGGTCGTTTTGAGTTGAATGACGAGATGCGCCAGCTATCGTGGGCTCCGACTTTCGGAGTTCATCGGATACAGGCGTTGAAACCATCGACCATTACCCGACGGCAACTGCTTGCAGCATTCCTCGCCGCGCCAGCCGCACTCACACTGGGCCAAGCCCTCGGCAGTGTCCCCTCAGGACGTAAGTACGATTGGCGCGTAGTAGCGCTCAACCGAGATCGTTGGCTTGATCTTGAAAGGCCAGATAGCGGTGAGAAGGCCTCTTTCTGCTACTTCCGCGGAGGGAAAGGCTGGGACGTTGGTGGATACCAGAAAGCCTGCAGCATCCTGCGAGACGTGAAATTCAAATCAACCGTTCGCATGAGCCCGAAGCTACTTGATCTGCTTTACCTCATCCAGGTCTGGTTGAGGATCAACCGACTGCCCTACAAGATCCTTGTGAACAGTGGGTACCGCACCCCACAGCACAACTCCAAATTGGAGGGCGCAGCCAAGCAATCACTTCATATCAAGGCGATGGCCGCGGATATTCGCATACCGGGCTTGTCCGTCGACAACCTGGGAAAGCTGGCCCAGGCTATTGGCGTCGGAGGTGTGGGCTTCTATCCCACGAAGGGATTCATCCATGTCGACGTCGGCAAGGTTCGAACCTGGCGCGTGGCCGAATCGACCGTCCTGGAGCCAGAACACTGGATTGTGGAGCTACTCGATCCTTCGACCGATGCTCAGTGGCTGGCCAACCTTGCGCCTGATTGGCCAGAACTTGAAATGCTCGCTTGACCTTCAGCAGCCGCCCTAGATTGCGCTTATTCGCAACTCCACCCGGCGATTGGCTTGGCGACCGGCGGGTGTTTCATTTCCTGCGACCGGCATCGTATCGGCCACCCCGCGAATTGCAATCCGGTCAGCCTGGATTCCACCTGCGTAAAGGAACTGTCCAACCGCCTGCGCTCGGTTGTAGCTGAGGCGAAGGTTATTTTGGAACGGACCGGTGTTGTCCGTATGGCCGGTGATTTCAATGCGAAGGTTACCTTGGTTCCGCAGCGATTCGGCCAGTCGCGCCAGGGACGGGAAAGACTGACTTTGCAGATCTGCCGATCCAGTGCTGAACGTAATGTCCGCGGGCGCGCTCACCACGAGTGCCTGGGTGGTGTTCGCATCATCCACCTGCTTTTCAACGGTGAGGCCTGTCCCTTTCAGCTTTGCCTCTAGTTCGCCATGCTTACGGTCGAGGATGAGCCCGGTGCCACCGCCGATACCAGCACCAATTGCCGCACCAATGAGGGCTGCACGACTATCGCCGATCGCCGCGCCAATTAGGCCGCCTGCAACACTCCCTACTACGGCCCCGACGGCGGTCCGGTTAATTTCACGCTCACCGGTCATGGGGTTGGTCGCACAGCCGGCCAGGCAAGCGAGCATTACGAGGACGCTGAAGGGTTTGAGCAGTTTGTTCATGCTGGAGCTCCTTGAGATGGAGCTCCATGTTGATGGTAGGCAAGGTGTGCCAGAAGCAGCCCCTTGCAATACCCCTCAGCAGCCGATTCCTTGCGCCAGGCGATTGCAGCGCAATGCCAGCTTGTGCTGGTAGTCGGTCCCGGTGCAGGTACTCTCAAGTCGAATGAGTTGCTCCAGAGTGACGGCCTGGTTACCCGCTTTGTGGACCGCTTCGGTCAGGCTGGTGCACATCCTCACCACGTAGTTTGGCGCGCTGTACTGGGGATGGCGCGAAAAGTCGTCCGCATCGTGGCCTCGTTTGGTCAACGCTTGCTGGATAATGCTCGAGTACGGTTCGTTTACGGATTGAGTGCTCATGGATTGAGAGTCCTGGAATCAGCCAGCAAAGTGAGAGTGGGCCGTAGTATCCACCACACGGTAGGCCACGATTTGAGCGTGTGGGTTGTAACCACTGTGGTTCCAACCGAAGGCCTGTGCACTGCCGGTGTGCCGCTGGCCGTTGCGGAAGATCACTTCGACTTGGCTCGCTTCACTGAGCCCGTGTGGAAGGTGAGGACCTGTGACAGGCGATCCACCCCAGGTTAGGTATCCATCCTGCAGCGCAGCTTGCAGTGCTTGCTCGGCGATTATGTTCTGCACCAGGTCGAACTCGGCGCGTGCTGCTGCATCTCGAGTCTCAAAGATGAAGTCGCCTTCCTTGCCCAAGTCGGTGCGGCGGCGGTCACAGACAATACGCCACTTACCGTCCGGATAGTTGTTGCTGACGCAGCCGCAAGCCCCGCTTGGGTAACGAAGATTGGATACGTACCAGCCTCCATGACGCCACTTCGAATAAAACGGTGTCCAGCTTTGGTCTTGGGTTTGGTCTCGTTGAATCGGTTGCATTATCTACCTCAGATGAAGGCCTTGTTGGATGGAGTAATCCTGAGGGTGACGGTTGTGTGCCAGTATCCTCAGCACAACCAGAGCGTCTATCGGGTTAGCTTAAAGGGCCACCCGCAGTCGAAATTTGTCTCACCCATTGGCTTCGCCTGAGGTGAAAAGAAATCCACCTGCCGTTCTGCATGATCCAGGGCGGCATCAAGTCTGGGCAACGTTTTGGAGAAACGGGTAGCACTGGTGCCATCGAACGAATGCGCGCCCGCGGCTGCGCAGAGGTGGATTCGTTTCGCGCTGTTCACCCGGCCAATGTGGTAGTAGCAGTTCCTTCGTCTAGCCAGGACACCCCATGCGTTGGCCGTTGCCAACTTCCATTAGGGCCCCAGATCGAAGCATACTATTCACAGGGCTTAGTCCTCGTAGGATGGCCCTACGATACAAACGCTCCAGATCATCTTCGGTTGGCTTCGTCGTAGATCAAAGCAGAAGCTACCTAGCTTCGGTGCGATTACGCCGGCTTAGCGGCCGCCGTGGGTTGGAGCCGATCAGTACGGCCCCCTCTGTTTTTGGACCGTAAGCAGCCAATTTGTAAGCCCCTTACCTCGGCGTCCGCCTGGGGTTAAACCGCACGATGAACTCGGCCTTGGAATGCAGGTGGTTGCCCTGCTGATGCTCACGGTACCAGCAGCCTCGCTGACGGTGCCATGGGTGACGGCCACCCAGGCGCTCTCCGGCATCGCCAAGGACCTGAACAAGATGAGCGCCAAGAGCTCCATCAAGCTCTTGGTGCCGGACAGCCAGCAAGGCACCCTCTACAAATGGGTAGCCATCCTGACGGGCTCGAAAAACGCGCTCAAAGGCGTGGGCTTCTTCCTCGGGGGAGCACTGCTTGCGCTGCTCGGTTTTACCCAGGCGGTATTGGCCATGGCGGCGGTGCTGGCCCTGATATGGATCGGCAGTCTGATCCTGCTGAAAAAGGACTTGGGCAAGGCCAAGGCCAAGCCGAAGTTCCGCGACATGCTGTCCAGGGATTTCTGGCTGGTCGGGGGCTTCTTGGCCGCGTGGGTAATCGGCTACGGCATTGTCCAGTCGTTTGCCCCCCATATCACCGGCAAGAAGCGTGGTCATGTACCCGACGGCCGAGCAGCCTTCATCTGGGCAATCGCCCTGGCCGGGCTACCTGCGCTCATCGCCGTGGGCCTGTCGGCAGGCTGGTCAGCTCAAGTAGTGCTGCTGGGTGGGTTGATGCTGTTTGGTGTGCTATTCGCGGTGAACTCATCGCTGCACAGCTACCTGATCGTCAGCTATGCCAAGGAAGATGGGGTCTCGCTGGATGTGGGCTTTTACTACATGTCCAACGCCCTGGGTCGCCTGGTTGGTACGCTGCTCTCGGGCTGGGTATTCCAAGCCTACGGGCTGGGAGCTTGTTTATGGATTTCCTCGGCCTTCGTGCTACTCGCAGCCCTGATCTCTATTGCTTTACCCAAGCACGTTGAGGTGATTGCAACGTCGCAGTAGTAAACAGAAGTAATTGCGTTTTTCTTAAGAAAGGCGCAGTTAATGCTGCGCTAACCAATATCACCTACACTCGCCCCTATGATCCGCATCCTGCGACTGTTCACTATCCTGATGCTCGTACTTTCGCTTCCTCTCAACGGGATGGCGGGAGTCGACTCAGCCATCGAGCCTTGCCCCATGCAAACCATGGGCATGCAGATGATGGCAGGGATGGAGCACGACTGCTGTCAGGACCAGGATCAGGGGAAAACCTCTCAGCACGCCAACAAGGCCTGCAAAATCGGCCAGGAATGCAGTACTGCAAGCACATTGCAGGTCAGCATGCTCGAGCCCGCGCTCACCTTCTCGACTCCCCGCCCCGTCGATACCTATGGCGAAGGCCTTCTGACCAGGGCTCCCCCCGATCATTGGCGTCCTCCCCGCACCTGATTCCTTCGTAAACCTCACACCATCGTTCTGCCTCGGCGGCTGAACGATGACATGCGCCTGTGCGCTGGTTTTTTCGAGGAATCATCTTCATGACTCCCCTATGTTCCCATTCAGGGCGGATGCTTTCTGCCGCCCTGGCACTCCTGCTGCCGGTGCTATCGGCGCAGGCGAATTCGCTCACGCTGGACGATGCGCTGCAACTTGCCGAGCGCAACGCACCTTCGCTTCAAGCACGCCAGGAACAGGCTTCCGCTGCACGTCACTCCGTTGTGCCAGCGGGTGAACTACCCGATCCACGACTGAATCTTGGCGTGCAGAACCTGCCGGTGGACGGCAGCGATCGATGGAGTACCAATCGAGACTTCATGACCATGCAGGTAGTCGGTTTTTCTCAGGAGGTGCCCAATCGCGACAAACGAAAAGCGCGGGTCGAAACCGCTCAGGCCACGGTCGAGCGGGCGGGTGCCGAAGCGCTGTTCGAGCGTCTGAAAGTGCGTGCAGCCACGGCACAAGCTTGGATTACCGCGTACACCCTGCAACGCAAACTGCAGCAGTTCGACAATCTGTTCAACGAAAACCGCCTGCTGGCAGCGGCGGTACGTGCACGCCTGGCCGCAGGGGGCGGCGCTTCCGCCGATGCCCTGGCCCCGGGCCAGGAGGCCGCGCAGCTGGAAGAGCGGAAGGACCAACTACTGACCCAAGCCACCCAGGCCCGCGCCGCACTTAAACGCTGGATCGGACAGGATGCCGACGCATTACAAGCGCCGACGTTTCCGCAGTGGCCGGTACGCGCACCTGACTACCTGCACACCCTGCACGCCCATCCGGAGTTGGCCGCCTATGGGGCCATGACCCGTGAGGCCCAAGCTCAGGTGCAGCAGGCCATCGCCGAGAAAAAGTCGGATTGGGGCTGGCAGGTTGACTACCAACGCCGCGGGCCCGAATTCAGCAACATGGTCAGCGTGCAGGTCAGTTTCCAGCTGCCACTGTTCAGCGGGTCGCGGCAAGACCCGATGATTGCCGCTCGCCAGGCCCAGGTAAGGCAACTGGAGGACGAACAGCAAGCAGCACTGCGTGAGCACACCGCGCAGCTCGAAGCTGACCTGGCGGAGTACCAACGCCTGCAAAGGGCGGTGACGCGCAGCCGCGAAACCTTGCTGCCGCTGGCCGAACAACGCGTCAGCCTGGCCTTGGCCGCCTACCGGGCAGGCAAGTCGGCGCTGGAAGAGGTAGTCACAGCGCGGCGTCAACGCATCGAAGCACGGTTACAGGATATCGACCTGCAAGGGCAGCTGGCGGCGACCGCCGCTCGCCTGCACTTCGTATATGGAGAGGTGCGTGCATGAACAACACGTCTATCGGTTTGATCACAGCACTCGCCCTGGCCATTGGCACCGGGACAGGCTATTGGCTGGGGCATCCTGGGCAACCTGCACAAGCACCCGCAGCAACAGCGGAACAGAAGCCATTGTATTGGTACGACCCGATGTACCCGCAGCAACACTTCCCAGCGCCCGGCAAGTCGCCGTTCATGGACATGCAACTGGAAGCGAAATACGCCGAAGAAGGCACAGATCCCGTGCAGCCTACGGTGCAAATCAGCCAAGGCGTACAACAGAACCTTGGGGTACGCCTGGCGACGGTGAGCCGTGGCCGGCTGCAGCGCAGCCTGCAGGTCAGCGGCGTACTGGCCTTCGATGAGCGGGATTTCAGTGTGCTCCAGGCACGCACCGCAGGCTTCGTTGAGCGCACCTATGGCCGAGCCACGGGGGATGTGGTGGCCAAAGGCGCGCCTCTGGCGGATGTACTGGCTCCGGAATGGGCTGGGCTGCAGGAAGAGTTTCTCGCGCTGCGCCACTTGGGTGATGTGCAGTTGCTAGCTGCAGCACGCCAGCGGCTGCTGCTGGCCGGTATGCCGGGTGAACTGGTCGACCGGGTCGCACGCAGCGGCAAGGTGCAGAACCTGGTAACACTGGTAGCACCGAGCGCCGGGGTCATCCAGGCGCTGGACCTGCGTCCAGGAATGACCGTGGCACCTGGCGCAACCCTGGTCCGCATCAATGGCATAGCGAATGTGTGGCTCGAAGCCGCTGTGCCGGAAGCTCAGGCAAGTGGCCTGCGCGAGGGGCAAGCAGTAGAGGCCCACTTGCCGGCTTATCCCGGCGAGACCGTTCTAGGCAAACTGACAGCTCTGCTCGCGGATGCAGACCTGCAAAGCCGTACCTTGCGCCTGCGCATTGAGCTACCCAACAAAGATGGTCGGCTACGGCCGGGAATGACCGCGCAGGTTGCGCTGCGCTCAGGCGAGAACGCCGATGACCTGCTGCTACCCGCCGAGGCCGTAATCCGCACGGGCAAACGTGATCTGGTGATGGTGGCCGAAGACCAAGGCCGTTTCCGCCCAGTGGAGGTGGTGCTAGGCCAGGAGAACGGCGGCCAGGTTGCCATCTTGAAAGGCCTGCAGGCCGGGCAAAAAGTCGTGGCATCCGGACAGTTCTTGATCGACTCCGAAGCCAGCCTAAAAGGTATCGAGGCGACCACCGCCTCGGACTCATCGGCCGCCTCGCAAATGCCCGAGTTGCATGAAGCAGACGGTCAAATTGTACAAATTGAAGGTAATCAGCTGACCATCGCCCATGGGCCTTTTGTCACCTTGGGAATGCCTGGGATGACCATGACTTTTCCAGTGGCCGACCCCACGCTGATTACCGGGCTCAAGGTGGGTGAGCGTATCCACTTTGGTATTCGGGAGCGCGACGATGGCATGGTCATCGAGCAGATCAATGCGCTGGAGAACCAGCCATGATCGAAAAACTGATTCGTTGGTCAGTGAGCAATCGCATACTGGTTCTGCTCTCCACTTTGTTCCTGGTGGCCTGGGGGATATTTTCGCTACGCAGCCTGCCGATCGATGCCTTGCCCGATCTGTCAGACGCCCAAGTGATCATCCGCACCTCCTACCCAGGACAAGCACCCCAGATCGTCGAAAACCAGGTCACCTACCCGCTGACCACCACCATGCTCTCGGTACCGGGAGCCAAGACCGTGCGCGGTTTTTCCGCCTTCGGCGACAGCTTCGTATACGTGCTGTTCGAGGATGGCACCGATCTGTATTGGGCGCGCTCTCGCGTTTTGGAGTACCTGAGTCAGGTTCAGTCGCGCCTGCCGGCCTCAGCCAAGCCAGCACTTGGGCCTGACGCCACAGGCGTTGGCTGGATCTACCAGTACGCTTTGGTCGACCGCAGTGGCAGGCATGATCTGGCACAGCTGCGCAGCCTGCAGGATTGGTTCCTGCGCTTTGAGCTCAAGACCGTACCGGATGTCGCTGAAGTGGCAAGCATTGGCGGCATGGTCAAGCAGTACCAGGTGGTACTCGACCCGCTGCGTATGGCCAGTCTCGGCATCACCCAGGGCGAGGTCGCAAACGCCATCGGCAAGGCCAATCAGGAAACGGGCGGTGGCGTGCTGGAACAGGGTGAGGCGGAATTCATGGTGCGGGCCTCAGGCTACCTGAAGACGCTGGACGACTTTCGCGCCATCCCCCTGCGCTTGGCTGCCAACAGTGCGCCGGTGACGCTGGGCGACGTTGCCAGAGTACAACTCGGGCCGGAAGCCCGGCGGGGCATTGGGGAGCTGGACGGCGAAGGCGAAGCCGTGGGCGGCGTGGTGATCCTGCGCAGCGGCAAGAATGCCCGGGAAGCCATCACCCGTGTGAAGGAAAAGCTCGAAACACTGAAGAAAAGCCTGCCCGCCGGCGTCGAGCTGGTGACTACCTATGACCGCAGCCAATTGATCGACCGCGCCGTGGACAACCTCAGTCATAAGTTGATCGAGGAGTTCATCGTGGTCGCACTGGTGTGTGCGGCCTTCCTGTGGCACCTGCGCTCGTCGCTGGTTGCGATCGTGTCATTGCCGGTGGGGGTGCTGATCGCGCTGATCATCATGCGGCACCAAGGCATCAACGCCAACATCATGTCTCTGGGCGGCATTGCCATCGCCATTGGCGCAATGGTCGATGCCGCTGTGGTGATGATCGAAAACGCGCACAAACGGGTCGAGGCCTGGCATGCCCGTCATCCGGGGCAGGTGCTGAGAGGAGCCGAGCACTGGCGGGTCATGACAGATGCCGCCGTGGAGGTCGGGCCGGCGCTGTTCTTCAGCCTGATGATCATCACCCTGTCTTTCGTGCCGGTGTTCACCTTGCAGGCCCAAGAGGGACGGCTGTTCGCGCCCCTGGCGTTCACCAAGACCTACGCCATGGCGGCCGCAGCGGGGCTGGCCGTGACATTGGTGCCGGTGCTGATGGGCTACTGGATCCGTGGGCCATTGCCTGCCGAGCAGCGTAATCCACTCAACCGTGGGCTGATTCGCGTGTACCGGCCGGCGCTGGAGGTCGTACTGCGTAGGCCGTGGTTGACGCTGTTGGGCGCGCTGGCGATCTTGCTCAGCAGCCTGTGGCCATTGAGCCACTTGGGTGGAGAATTCCTGCCGCCGCTGGACGAAGGTGACCTGCTGTACATGCCCTCGGCCCTGCCAGGCCTGTCGGCGCAAAAGGCCTCGGAGCTTCTTCAGCGCACCGATAGACTGATCCGCACGGTGCCGGAAGTCGTCAGTGTGTTCGGCAAGGCCGGTCGCGCAGAGTCGGCCACCGACCCTGCACCGTTGGAGATGTTCGAGACCATCGTGCGGCTCAAGCCCAAGGATCAGTGGCGGCCAGGAATGACCAGCGAGAAACTGGTCGAGGAACTCGACCGCACCGTACGCGTACCGGGCCTGACCAATATCTGGATTCCGCCGATCCGCAACCGTATCGACATGCTCGCCACCGGCATCAAGAGTCCGATTGGCGTAAAGGTGGCCGGCAGCGACCTGGCGCAGATCGACCGCACGACCCTGGCCGTCGAACGGGTAGCGAAGACTGTACCTGGCGTGACCTCGGCACTGGCCGAGCGGTTGACCGGCGGACGGTACGTCGATCTCGACATCGATCGCCAGGCTGCTGCCCGTTACGGCCTGAACATCGCCGACGTGCAAGCCATTGTCGCCGGCGCCATTGGTGGCGAAACCATCGGGGAGACGGTGGAAGGCCTGGCGCGTTACCCGATCAGCGTCCGCTACCCCCGCGAATGGCGCGATTCAGTCGAGGCACTGCGTCAGCTACCAATCTACACCGCTCAAGGTGGCCAGATAACCCTCGGCACCTTGGCCCGTGTGCGAATTGCCGAAGGCCCGCCGATGCTCAAGAGCGAGAACGCCCGCCCCTCTGGCTGGGTGTACATCGACGTTCGCGGCCGTGATCTGTCGTCTGTGGTCGCCGACCTGCGTCAGGCAGTTGACCGCGAAGTGAAGCTCGATCCAGGCGTCAGTCTGAGCTATTCAGGCCAGTTCGAGTATCTGGAGCGCGCCAACGCTCGGTTGGCCTGGGTGGTGCCGGCGACATTGGCCATCATCTTCGTCCTGCTGTATCTGACCTTTGGGCGCCTAGGTGAGGCGCTGCTGATCATGGGCACTCTGCCTTTCGCCCTCACCGGCGGTGTGTGGTTGCTGTACCTGATGGGTTTCAACCTGTCGGTAGCCACCGGCGTTGGCTTCATTGCCTTGGCCGGGGTCGCGGCGGAGTTCGGGGTGATCATGCTGATCTACCTGAATAACGCTTGGGCCGAGCGACAGGCCAATGGTGAGCCCACTCAGCCAGCTCTGCTTAAAGCCATTCGCGAGGGCGCGGTACAGCGCATCCGGCCGAAGGCGATGACCGTGGCAGTGATCGTTGCAGGCTTGCTGCCCATTCTCTGGAGCAGCGGGACCGGCAGCGAAGTGATGAGCCGCATCGCCGTACCCATGGTAGGCGGAATGCTGACCGCCCCCTTGCTCTCTCTCTTCGTTATTCCCGCAGCGTATTGGCTGATCCAGCGCCGCGCTCTTGTAGTCACTCACGATTCCACACCAGGAGAAATCCGATGAAGAAGCTCTACCTCAGTGTTGCACTGCTCGTCGCCTTTGCATCAGGCGCACAAGCTCAAGACCCCATGGCCGGGATGAACATGGATGGTATGGATATGAAGGAAGTCCAATCATCACCTGCCGCTCACGCTGAAGGGACGGTAAAGGCCATAAACGCCCAGGGCGGCAAAGTGACCCTAATGCATGGGCCGGTGGCGGCGCTGAAATGGCCAGCCATGACCATGGGCTTCAAGGCCACCGCGCAGCAGCTGGAAAAGTTGAAGGTGGGAGATAAGGTAGCGTTTGACTTCAGGATGGACGGCAGCAGCGCGACGATTGTTGATATCCGTAAGGAGTAAATCGTCTAGCCCATAACTATCAGCGAGAAACCGCCCACAGCACTGATCGCCATAGGCAATTCCCGAGCAATGCTCGGGAGTTGGGCAGCAGATGACCACCTATCCCAACAAAACTCCCAGCTTTCCAGATGATCACATTGGAAAAATGGGGGAGCTCAGGCCTCCACCTTCACCAAAAAACGCTCGATCTCAGCAGCGGTGCTGCGGGCTGTACGGGTCACTCCGATCAAGGTCGCCGAGGCAGAACCAGTCCACTCGCCATAGCCGACCAGCCACAGTCTAGGCTCACTCACAGATTGGGTCCCTTCGACTTCTACACGCCCTTGCTCAGTAACAACCCAAAGGCTGGAGGTGTCCCAAGGCGGGTTTGAACCCGGTGCACCAGATCACCGCATCGACTGCGGTCTCCGAGCCGTCTGCCCAGACCACACCGTCAGGGGTGAAACGAGCGAAGGGTCTCACCGCGTGCAGAACGCCTCGCTCTCGCGCCTCCACTACAGGCGGGACCATCACCACATCGCCCAAACCGCCGACCGGCTGCTCAATAACACGTCCCTCCATCTGCGCTTTCCAGCGCTCCGTAGCCCGCTCGAACAGCACTCGGCCATCCACATCGTCAGGTAGGAAGAGTGGATCGGTGGGTGTTACCCAGGTCGCATCCGCTACTTTTGAAACCTCTGCGAGAATCTGCGCGCCGGAGTTGCCACCGCCGACGACCAGCACGCGTTTACCAGAGAAGGCCTGCGGTTCAACGTAGTCAGCCGAATGCAGCTGTTGGCCACGGAACAGCTCAGCGCCTGGGTAGGAAGGTATGTTCGGATTGCTCCAAGTACCTGTGGCACTGACCACAGCTTTGGCATCCCAATGGCTAGACTCTGAATGGACACGTAACGCGCCGGTAACGCGCTCGATTGAGGTGACGCGCACTGGCCGTTCGATTGGAAACTGATAGCGCGCCTCATACTGGGTCAGGTAGTCGATGACATGCTCGCGAGACGGATAGCCATCCTGGACAGCTGGCATCATCCAACCGGGAATGGAGCTCCACGTGGCCGGCGAGAACAGCCGCAGGGAATTCCAACCGTGTCGCCAAGCCCCGCCGGCCGCCTCCTCGGCATCGAGCACGATGAACGAAAGCTCCGTGCGGCGAAGGAAATAGGCAGTTGCCAAAGCCGCTTGCCCCCGCCAATGATGACTACATCCCACACCCGCTCTCCATAAGCCGTCATTCCAACCCCCTTCGAAACAGTGATGGGGAACATCATTTCAGAAAGCGGAGCTGAATTCTAACCAAAGCCATACCCAGCTCAGGCACACTAAGTGGCACTGTTCGCAACCGACTGATCAAGCCGAATGCAATTGGGTGGTCGAGTCGAATGCAAACAGATGGTCGAATGATCGCAACTACCCTCCGGCCCTCCTCCCGCATGTAGGTGGCCAGCTCGCGGCAAATCGGCAGCGCTCAACGCGCCTTGCCGGCAGGGCAAGATAGTTTGTAGCCTACGGGTTCCCTCAACGGAGAAACCTGATGTCCTCCAGCAACGAAAGCAACACCCCTGACAAAAAAGACGACTCGCTCCCGACGCCTGGGTTGACGGTGATCAACCCCAACTTCTCTTTTGACTCCAAGGAGCGGGATGTCGCGGCGGCCCTCAAACGTCTCCCAAAACTACGCTCCGACCTGCACACTGACCTCGTTCAACTGATCAATGAGGGCAAGTCGGTCGATGAGGCAGTGCGGATCATCAAGCGCAAGATAGATAGCGAACCCAAAGGGCCAGGCGAGGATTGATACACACAGCCCCGCATGACTGCTCCTGCGGGGCTACGCGGAGCCAGCTCGCCTAAAACGGTCCTTGGATTTCTTCCGGGTAGGGCTTCAGAGTCAACATCCACGCATTAATACGCTGGTGGCTGATCAGGAGAACCAAAATTGTTGCGGCCGGACCATCACGCGCTCAAACGAGCGATCATCTATGTCATTGCTAAGCCTGCAAAATCGCTGCATTCGACTTTTTGGGAAAGTGGGAGAGTGGCTTGGGAGTGACTTGCACCCTCCACCCCTGCGATCCAAAAAGCTTCCATCCGCTCAGCATCCGAGATGATCCAGCCATGCTAGCCCATCCATGACACTGCTGGCCGCTTGCATCGCCTGACATAAGGCAAGCAGGTTTTCTAAATCCAGCCCCTCGCATTGGACGCTCAGCCCCTGCTGACTATTGACAATGCCCTCACAGAGAGTGATACAAGCAAAAAGCTAGCAATGGCCATGTGCCACTCGAAATGATAGCTTGACGCTGCTATTAGGCAGGGACGTCTATTGAGGCTGAAGGCGACCGTGCTTTACATCAACCGTGCAGGCAGCGCACATGGAGCAGGAATTGTCAGATGGTCGACTTCAATTCGAAGCTTTTGAATATCTCACAAGAGAGCAAAATTGACCCGCTCGAGCTTTATGAAACGTTGGACAGAGCTAGCGACAAAGGTCCTCTGAGAGAGGCACAGCAAGAAGTTCTTACCGAATGGCACACAAACCATCGCACTCAACGAGACACAATTGTTAAGCTGCATACTGGCCAAGGCAAAACATTAATAGGACTGCTGATGCTGCAGTCTTTGATAAATGAAAAAAAAGGCCCCGCACTCTACATATGCCCTGACAACTTACTTATAAGCCAGACAAAAGAGCAAGCGAAGTTATTCGGCATTAAAGTATGCGATGACTCCGACGACATACCTGACGAATTTACAAGCGGCGAAAAAATTTACGTCACATCTGTCCAAAAGCTTTTCAATGGCGTCACAAAATTCTCACTTGGAGCTAGATCCCTCAAAGTTGAATCCATCTTAATGGATGATGCCCATGCCTGCGCCGACAGAATCCGAAGCGCATGCTCCCTTAAAATACCTCAAGACGAGCACGCTTACAGCGAGTTGTTATCTTTATTCGCTCATCATTTAACAAGACAGGGTGAAGGGACTTTTGCAGACATCGAAAACAAGAGGTACGGCTCATACCTTCCCGTTCCATATTGGGCATGGTTAGACAACATTGAAGAAATCGCAAGAATACTGTCTCGACACCAGGATAAAAAAAGCATTCGATATACTTGGCCACTTATTAAAGACCGACTAAATCAGTGCCAGTGTATAATTTCCGGCTCCAGCATTGAAATTGAGCCATATATAGCACCACTCGAAATGTTTGGATCCTACTGGAAGGCCAACCACCGAATTTTCATGTCGGCTACAGTTACTGATGACGCTTTTCTTGTTAAGGGGCTAAGGCTCACTCCAGGGACAATTACATCACCGCTAACCTATGCCAAAGAAAAATGGTCCGGGGAAAAAATGGTCCTTATCCCGTCCCTCATGGACGAGTCTTTGGATAGAGAGACTCTGGTGAAATATTTTGGCAACGCCTGGCCCAAGACAGACTTTGGCCGAGTTGCATTAGTCAACAGCTTTAATAATAGTAGAGACTGGAGTAGCTACGGGGCATTAATTGCGGATGCGGAAAGCATCCAGTTACGATTGGCTGAGCTCAAAAATAAGAATTATGAGAAAGCCTTGGTGCTAGTCAATAGGTACGATGGAATTGACCTACCAGATAATGACTGTCGGATCTTGATTTTTGATGGGAAGCCGTACTCCCAAAACCTTGTTGATTTGTACGAAGAAGATTGTCGCCCAGATGCTGAGGCCACAATGATGCGAGCGGTACGATCTGTCGAGCAGGGTCTCGGTAGATGCGTACGGGGGGAAAAAGATTACGCTGCCGCAGTCCTAACTGGACCCGAGCTAATACGACTCATCCGAGATAAAAACTCTAGAAAATACCTCTCGTCTCAGGTTGCTACGCAACTAGAAATCGGCATCGAAATTTCGATGATGGCTCGAGAGGATGTCAGCGCTTCAGACCCTCGAAAAGCATTTATCGGAATGCTCAGTCAAAGCTTACAAAGAGATAGCGGCTGGAAAAATTATTACGTTCAACGAATGCAGTCAGTAAAAGAACGAGGCGCAAACCAGCTGCTGCTCAAAATCTATAAAGACGAGCTGGACGCGGAGCTACTCTACCAGCAAGGTAAACATACCGAAGCCGTTGCTGCCATCCAAGCGATCGTTGACTCCAATATTTTGGGACAGGAAGACCGGGGCTGGTATCTCCAGCTCATGGCTCGGTATAGCTATTTGCATCAGCGCGATCAATCGAATAAGTACCAAGTCGTCGCTCACCGTTCAAATCCTTTATTACTTGCACCGATATCTGGAGTCTCATTCAGCAAGCTCACAACGTCAAGCCAAGGCAGGCTGGAGCGCATTAAGTCCTGGACTGCCAACTTTGGCTCCTACGAGCAATTAAACCTACACCTAACAGAAATCTTGGACACATTAAGCTTTGGTAAGAAAGCAGACAAATTCGAAGATGCGCTAGACAAACTCAGCTTTGCATTAGGCTTCAAAGGTGAGCGCCCCGACAAGATTTGGAAAGAAGGTCCCGACAACCTTTGGGCAGTTAACGACACTGATTATTTGCTATGGGAGTGCAAGAACGATGCACTCCCTAACAAAGCGAAAATCGACAAGCGCGAATCAGAACAAATGAACAGATCTTGCGCCTGGTTCACTAAGCATTATAACGGCGGCAAGTCCCTGAATATCATCGTCCACCCAAGCAACAACCTTGAGAGTGCAGGTGCGTTTCTAAATGAAGTGGTAGTCCTGAAAGAAAAACCACTGAATAAACTCAAGATCCAGATCTCTAACTTCTTTAAAACTTTTGAGCACCAGGACTTTAAAGACCTGTCTGAACGGCAAATTAATGAAAACTTAAATGCCTATGGCCTTACCGCCACAAAAATTATTGAAGACTTTACTGTAGCTGTACGGGACCATAAAGACTAAGCAGAGAGCGTCAGCTAGGGCTAAAGCTTAAGTAGCCCTAGCCTCTCGCACAAATTTGTATTTTCGAGTACTGGCAATATGGATATCCATAAGCATTTCAAGACACTGTGGTGGCTAGCTTTGCTAGCGCTAATCGGCTACTACTTATTCAGCCGGCTAGACAAACTCCAATCAGGGACACCCTCATGGTTCGACGCTCTTGCTTTCGTGGTTTGGGTAGCGCTGAGTATCGGGCCGTTTTACTCCGAAATTGAGCTACCAGGAGTAAAACTCAAAAAAGAAGTAACACAATTAAAAGAAAACATGTCAGCAGAGATTGCATCCATTAAATCGTCCATACAACAAAGCAACGATCAACGCCAGATAACCAATATTGGATTCCCTTTGACTCCCGCACCAGATTCTAAGCTACACGATATAGGTGAAGCGGTTAAACGGGCGGTATCTGAATACATGTCAGAATCTGGAGAACCCCCTAAGAAAAATCCAACCGAAAAGCATTCTCGCGACAACGAAGACATCCCCGATGATGCTAAAACCCTGTTCGCTGGCAGATATGCACTGGAAAGTCGAATCAGGGAGATTTACAGACCGTATGCTCAGAACATTACAAATCGCAAAGAACCGATAAACCGAATCATTCGAGAATTGGCCGGACTTGGAATATTGCCCCAAGAGCTCGTATCACCAATTATGGAAATATATGCAATATGTTCCGCAGCCATACACGGCGAGGATACGACACCAGCAAAGGTCAGATTCGTACAAGAAACCATACCTGAACTAACAACCGCTCTAGACGCCATATCTGCCAACTTAGAGCTAAAGCGTTACTGGTCATCCCCTAAAATACGAGCAGGAATTGATGCAACCGCACTAAACTGCACACCTTAGCACTGCACCACCAACATACAAACTTGACAAAATCAAAGCCGTCAACCTGAATTATCAGGTCAATCAGAGCAAGAGCAGGTTAGTAGTGAGATGTTGTTCGAAAACTTCAAGGAGACAGATCGATGATTCTGTATAAATACTACGATGCACGCGGCGGTCGCGAGGCGTTGAAAAGCCGCAGACTGGGATTTCGTACCCCTTCGAACTTCAATGATCCTTTTGAACTAACCGCTCTATCCAACGGCGATGGGCCGCTATCGAAGATGCACACCTTGCGCGATCAGATTGAGCAATTGAAGAACCAGATCGTGATCCTCAGCTTGACCCGTAGCCCGTTTAACCCCCTGATGTGGGCTCACTATGGCAAAGAACATACCGGCGTGGTCATCGCCTATGACGTTAGCGGTCAGTTCCTGAATTCGCAGGAGTACAACCTAATCCCTGCGGATACGGGAGACGTCATTTACACGCACACAAAATCGCCATTCAAAATGACACCCGAAACCATGGATACACTGCAGCGCGTCTACCAGCAAGGCTTTGGAGCACCGGCTACCCAGACCTACGAGCAGCAAGCACTGGCTCGGCGTTTGTTCCTGACAAAGCATGCCAGTTGGGTTTACGAGGAAGAAGTACGCGTCGTAAAGATCGCGGACAACCTGCTCGAAGAAAACGAGGTTTTTCTAGGAGACCCACTTCGTGCTTACGTTTCAGGTGAAGGCTTGCCCCTTGGCTTGCACTTGTATCGGCAAAAAGTTCCCATCAAGGCCGTTTACCTAGGTGCAAAAAATTCGTTAGCCAGCGACCCTGTTGCACGTCTTGAACTCCAAATTCTTAACTGCCCGGTTCATCAGCTCGAAGTCGATGACACCTCATGGGACCTTGCTCCAAAGCAGTTGGTTTTTTGAGGCGTTCGTAATCCTCGAAGCTACTGCGACTAAGTGGTTTGTACGCGTGGAACCAAGGGGTGAAATCAATGCGTAAGCGAATCGCGGAATGGAAGCGAGTTTTTGAGACCGAAGAGAACGCCATCACTAAGGCGTTGAATCAAATGGCGTGGGACATCGCGACGTATTCATGTGTCGTAGAAATGGTGCGCCAGGCCCCCACGGTCTGCGGTGAAAAACAGCTGAACGTTTTGATCATGGACATGCTAGCTAGCGGATTCTGGGCAGGAACTATGCAGGGTATCCGCAGACTCGTAGAGGTCGAGCCTATTCGCGGCCCGAGGAGCGTGTGCTCATTAGGTAGCTTAATCGCCGACATCCGCGCCTCGCGTGGAAAGCTCACGCGCCTGGTATACGTCAGGGATATCGCTGAGCTGAATTACAATTACCGCAGCACACACGCCGCTTATGACAAATTTGCCACTGAGCAACTCCAGCAGGGAAACCCCACCTACAAATGCCCCACAGCACCGTCGATGCTGAGCCCCCATTTCTCGCTGGAGCTCACCACCATGATGCGTCCCGACGCCAAGGTGCAGAAGGTCTACCTCTATCCCAAGCCCGTCGACTTCCGCAAATCCATCAACGGTCTGGCCGCGCTGGTCGAGCTGGACATCAAGGTCGAAGTGTTCAACCCGGTGCTGTTCGTGTTCCTCAGGCTTCGGCACGCAACGTCCTTTGATCTGGATCCTCACTACCGCCGGCCAATTTGGAGGCACCGTCATGTCAGTGAAAGTCGAGCATCTGACCAGCCAGAGTGAAGAGAGCTGGACGGTCCGCTTTGGTATCCGCCGGGTGCAGTTTCGCCACGAGCGTTGCGCCAGGGAGTTCGCGGCCAAACTGAAGGAACGGATTGAGGCGCCGCATAGCTATCCGCGCATGGTGAACACCGGCACGGGTTGGTCCATCAAGTGAGCTGTACGACCAGCCGCAAGATCGACCAGTTGCGTCGACAGATCCCGGCATTCGCCTGCGAGCCCGGCTGCCACGATTGCTGCGGCCCAGTGACCGTGTCGTCCGAGGAAATGTCGCGACTACCCGCAAAAAGTGACGCTGAGCATGACGCAGCTTTAGCGCAATGGAACTGCGTGCATCTCGGTACGCAAGGCTGCGAAGCCTACGAGCAGCGCCCGTTGATCTGTCGCCTATTCGGGACTACCCCGAGCTTGCCCTGCCCACGCGGTCGTGGGCCGGAAACGCCGACGGAGGCGCATGTTGTACGCCAGGTGCATGAACTGATTGCCAGCACCCGCCAAGTACTGGTTTAGCCGGCCAGCGCGAGGAGCCTTGGGTGGTAGAAGCCACTGCACAGACACCTTCAGCATCTCCCGTGGCGAGATCGCTGCGCGACAGAATGTTCACCACGTCTCGCCTGCAAACCAGACTACCTCTCCATCGGCATCGCTTGCACTCCGTGCTGGTGAATCCGCTTTTCGCCAATTAGCTCTATACGCCCAGATCGGCAACGGCAACGGCAGCGGGAACGGCCCGGTCCGGCCCTACAGCCACCTGCGACCCCGCGCTTGATAGGTCATTAAGTCCTTTCCAAACAGGGACGCCAGTGCGCGTTCTTCCGGAATGATCTGGAAGCGATTCATTCCCATCCAATTTGACCCCAGGACAGTTGCTCGTGGGTCTGCATGTCTGACAGCGCGCCGTTGTTAGACAAGAACTGAACGAGCTCTGCTCAGACGGATGGCCTGCTCAGCATTTAACACCTCATCAAGACTACCCACCGAAAGCGAAGTGAATTACTCGCCCTTGCGTGCCTGACTGCGCCATTGTCCCGGCGTCATCCCCATCCTGTCGGTGAACACACGCCGGAATGCCGATACGGATTGGTATCCGACAGACTCGGCCACCGCCTCGGTGGTTATCGCAGGCTTCTTCAGCTCGTTTGCGGCCAGGCTCATTCGGATATCGGTCAACAGTTCGACGGCCGAGCGCCCCAGCGCGTCCTGAAAGTGCCGCATGAAGGTGGCGCGTGACATGCTGCACAAGTCGGCCAGATCAGGCAGATTCCACGCCCGGGCCGGATCGGCGAACATGGCTGAAATGGCCGGGGCCAGCCGTGGATGGCCGGCCAGCGCCAACAAGCCTGCCGAGGCTTGCGCGGATTCGCTCGCCGCGCGCAGTACCAGGGTGAACAGCGCCGAGCTAAGCGCGTTGAGGATGGCGCGTCCGCCTGGTTTGTCGCCTGTGGACTCCATGCGCATCAGCCCGACGAGACTGGCCAGGTGATTCGAAGCGGACACGATGCCCTCTTCACTCTGGCTGTCCATGGCCCGTACCACCAGATTGGTGGGGAGATAATTGCGAATCAGCCGATCATGGGGTGGTCCGATGAAAAATCGCCCACACAACAGGTCCAGATGCTCGCCCTGGCCATCATTCTCGCTGAGTATCCATCCTGCAGAACCTTGGCGATTGCGGGTAAGCCCTGGCGGATGGCCGCTGCCATCGTGCAGTACGTGCGCCGACCCGTGAGGCAACAGCACGATATCTCCGCTCACCAGCTCCCTGGCCGTCTCCCTCTCCGGATGTTCGATAATGGCCCGGCCCTTGAGCACGACGTGGTAGGGAATCTCGTGCGCCGCGGACTGAGCCCACTCCACGCGCCATGGGGCACCGTAGGCACAGCGCACCTCCAGCCGACCGGTGATGGTGATCATTTGCAGGAGATTGCTCAGCCAGTCGATTTGGGACATAAGACCTCGGGGAACTTGAAACGCTAAAGCATCTTATTGCAGTTGCACACCGGTTGTACGCCCCAGGTCCGAGTGCGTGCGCTGATTAGACCAACGGCGCGCGAACTTTGCGGAAACTGGTCGGCGCCGGGTTCTTTCTCGCGGGCGGCGCCGTCATGAAAGTTGCGCGCCAACCTAGCAACTTTCTATTGCGAAATAGCCGGGATCGCAGAGGGTAGCGATGCACCGAACAGATCCTCGGACGGACAGGCATCAACGTGTCAGGCAAATAGTTTTCGGTACTGGATGAAACCCGAGCGAGCAGCGATGCGGTCGTAAAGCTGCATGCCGTTATGGTTGGATTCGTGTGTCAGCCAGTGCACACGGGACGCCCCACGACGTTTCGCATCATCATAGACATGCTCAATTAGCGCCCGGCCGATACCCTTGCCGCGTGCATCGGCAGCAACAAACAGGTCCTGAAGATAGCAATAGTCTTCTGTTGTCCAGGAAGATCGATGGTAGATCGAATGCACCAGCCCCAACGCTTGATCGTCGACCATGGCAAGTGCCGCATGCATCGGTTCGACCGGGTCCAAGAAGCGGGCCCAAGTATTCAATGTCACGAACTCGGGGATATCCACTTCGTAAAATCGCTGATAGCCCTTCCACAGCGGAAGCCAAATATCAAAATCGCTGTTATCAACGGCTTTTATCTCGACTGATTGCATTAAATGCTCCTGAAAATTGGAAAGCTGCCCTCTGCTGTATAGAGACAGTTGAGCGGACATGGCCGAACACCTCCAGCGGGCAATCGAAGCAATCTGCACCGACAATCCGTCCGGCGCCGATTCGTCGGCCGAAAAGAGGGGTGACGCAGCTGCCTCATCGCCCTACTCACCCAGTGCTCACAAGTCTTTCACCGTGCGAGCCCCGCAACCCTTTACTTAGCTGCTACGCGTGGCGGCCGTCGCTGCCACCTAGATTGTGGTAACATCGCCCATTTCCGCATTGATCACTGGCGAGAAAAGAGGGCTCATCGTGACGCCTTGTTAGGCATGGCCGCATTGCCATTGGTGTCGACGACGAAGAGTGCAGTCTGCTGTGCCGGCTCGGTCTTGTGCACGTAACGGGAGATCGAATGGATCGCGTCTAGTTGTTCGGACCAACACTTATTCGCCCCGATAGATACGAGTCTCTGCGTCATTCACCGCGTCTGATGGGGGTCACACCGTACTTGTGGTAGTAGGTGCTCCTGATCTCGTCCTGACTTCGAAGAGGGTGGGCATAGACATGGGCCGGCGAAAGCAATGCCGTAATCGAAGTGGTTTCGATTTTGGCAACGTGATTGACAGGATACTCTACGCCATTTGTCGCACGAACCCAGTCCGCGATCATCAAATACTCGTCATTGCCTGGCGGTAGTATCAACGCACGGCCCCTGAATCGATAACCACGCCTCTGGAAGATGTCGACTACGTTAATTTCTACGGCGGGATTGCGCCTCAAGTTCCGTATCGTCCCGGGCGATGCGATATCGGCGAAGTAGAGAGCGCCGTTCCTGACCGTCAAGGACGCCTTCGGCGAAAGATTAGGCGTTCCGTCCGGGTTGACTGTCGCGACGAACGATAATATTGCCTGTTTGATGATCGACTCTATGTCGGCATTGATCTCGGTCATATACCCTCGCTTGAAAAGAATTTGAGCATGCTCCATGCCTTGCTCACCAGAACTGACTAATTGTTAATCCCAAGGTGAGCTTCTCGATCGACTCGTCTGTCTTCGTGACATCGTGAGTATGCTTGTCGAGCCAATAAACGAAGTTCTTGATCTGTGAGACACGAAGCTAGACTAGCTATACCAGTTATGCAGGCAGCCGCCTGCAGGACATGGCCATTAACTCCGCCAGTTCGGGGCACTTGGTTATATCCAGTCGTTTGGTCCGTATAGGTCTTTCCTTGATAACCATGTGAACCCTTCGCAAAGTTTGCCAAACCCCACAGCAATGCACAAAGCCAATACACCATAGTTCGTCCTCCGATTTGAAGGTTGACCAGACACGATTTCGCGCCTCCTCCAGTGCGCCAGACATCCTGAATTCGCCTCAAGCACCCTGCCCGGCCACCGGAAGTCGCTTCTCGACATATCCCGACGCGAGTGCCTGGAGTCCGAACGGAATGCGCTCTATCTCCGTGCCGGTTGCCGCATCCCGTCTGACCAGCTCGGTCGTATCGAAGTCGTACTCCCAGTGACCTGGCTCGTTCCACTTGTGCAGGAAGTGGGTGTAGAGCGGCACGAACAGGCCCTGGTTCGGTTCCGTGTGTTGCAGACCGAACACGTATTCAGGTTGTTCCTAGATCTTTCCTTGATAACCACGTGAACCTTCGCAAGGTTTGCGTTCTTGACGTTATTTAACCGGTGTGGTCAACGGATTGTCATTGGTGTCGAGGACGAAGACGGCGAGAAGCTTTGCCGGCTTGGTCTTGCTCGCGTTGCGGCTGATCGAATGGATCGCACCCGGCTGTTCGGACCAGGTGTCGCCTGCCCGATAGATGATCGTCTCGCCATCATTCACCTTCGACTCGATCGCCCCCGAGATCACGTATGCGTAGATAAAGGCCGACCTCGCATGGGTGTGGGACGGGGAGGCCGCCCCGGGTGCGTAATCGACTTCCACGGCAATCAGCGACTTGCCCGGGATATTAGGAATGGCCGCTTCGAAGTTCTTCTTGACGGTCTCCGCTTGGTCATCATGGGCCAAAACGGGGACTGCAATCGAAGTGGCGAGGGTCGCACAGGTGGCGGCGATGAAGTTTCGGATCGTCATGGACTGAGTCTCTCTGAGTATCGGTTTGTCTTTGTCCTTCATTGCTTCCAGCTGGCCTTGCTTTAGGCCGCTGTCACTGCCAGTCCGCGCTGCACCGCCGGACGCGCGAGGCCACGGTTAAGCCACGCCTGCACATGACGAAAGCGGTCGAAGCCGACAAGCTCGCGCGCTTCGTAAAAGCCGATCAGGTTACGTACCCAGCCAAGCAGCGAAATATCGGCGATGCTATAGGCAGCGCCCATAATCCAGTCGCGGCCCGCAAGCCGTTCGTCGAGGACACCGAGCAGCCGAACTGACTCGGTTACGTAGCGGTCGAGCGGACGCTTGTCCTCATAGGCTTTGCCTGCGAATTTGTTGAAGAAGCCGACTTGGCCGAACATCGGCCCGACACCGCCCATCTGCCACATCAACCACTGGATCGTTTCGTAGCGCGTGTTGGGATCGAGGGAGAGGAACTGCCCTGTCTTGTCGGCGAGATAGATCAGGATTGCTCCCGATTCGAACAACGCCACCGGCCGTCCGCCCGGACCGGCAGGATCGTAGATCGCTGGAATCTTACCGTTGGGGTTGAGCGCGAGGAACGCCGAATGGTGGTTCTCGTTCGCCATGATGTCGACGCGGTGCGGCTCATAGGCAAGGCCCGTCTCCTCCAGCATGATGCTGACCTTCACTCCGTTGGGCGTCGGTAAGGAAAAGAGCTGGAGCCGATCGGGGTACTGCGCAGGCCAGCGCGTAAAAACTGGATGATGGAGTGTCACTTTCTTCCTCCTAGACCTGTTGGGTCATACGTAAAGCCCGGATGCGTTTCCAAGATTCGCTCCTGGGTGCCTCCGGGCTTTGGTTTTACGCTCGCATGAGATGACACCTTCCACGACTCGCGGAGATGGTCGATGCGAGCGTATAGAGGTCAGATCGCCCCTGCCGGAGTAACGACGGGGAAGTCCTTCTCGGGGTCGAACACGTTATTGAAAAAGTTCGTCAGGGAGTACATGGCAACCAATGCGACGATCTCCATGACATTCGCATCTGTGTAGCCGGCCTCGCGGACTGCTCCGAGATCGGCGTCGGTGACTTTGCCGCGGGCCTCGAGAACTTTGCTCGCAAACTGGATCGCGGCGTCGCGCTTCAGGTCGCGAGCATGGCCCTGACGAGCGAGAATGACTTCATCGGCCGGCATTTTGGCCATGTGCTCGGCCGTAAAGCTGTGAACCCCCAGGCAGTAGTTGCAGCCATTCGCCTCGGATACAGCAAGCCCGATGCTGTCACGGGTCTTCACGTCAAGCGCCTTGCTCAAGGAACCGAGCAGGGTGGCCCACGCGTTGAAGGCGATCGGACTCTTGGCGAAGATCGCCATCATATTTGGGGTGAATCCGATGTTCTTGGTGAACATATCGAGAGTCGCTTTCGAATCAGCCGGAACCTGTTCCGGTTTCAGAGCAGTAGATCTTTGCATCGTTGTCTTCCTTTCAGTTACTGGTTTCACTAATTGAGGAAAGTTCACGTAGGAACTATCCATTGGGTTACTTCGTGCCCAAGTCTTGGGTCGAAGTTGGTTAGGCTTTCAAGTGGAAGTTCCCTTAAGGTTACTTCCCACTTAAAGACCGAATAGTTGTTAGGCGCGATCACGGTCGCCGCGAGTATCTAGATCAGATCCAACACCTCATCCAGCGGACGGCGCGGCTTCTGTGCCCAGTTACCTGGACGCTCGGCGCCTATGGACAACAGCATGACCGGCACTTCGTCCTCGGCCAGGCCGAACTCGCGGTGCACCGCTTCTGCGTCGAAACCGATCAGGGTGGCTGCAGGGTCGTAATACTTGGCGGCGCTGCGGCTTAGGATGCATTCGATGACGGCATTTGACATTGGTGACTCCTTCATCAGGTGATTAGGTGTCTCCACTTTAGGTCTGCCGGATGCTGATATCGAGACGCGATTTGCTCAATAAAATGCTCAAAAGGATCAAGAGAACGTGTCAAGCCATCGCTAAACCGCGGAACTGCAGAGCGTCGTTCACGGCGCGCTTCCCACCGGAATGGTTTTTGGAATGGGCGGCACACCTCGAACAGCTAGTGCGCCGGTGCCTCCCTGGAATTAATGCGAGATTCGCCGTCTCTCAGAAGTCGAAGCCCGCTACCCGCAGCTACGTAAGGCGCAAATCGGGGAATGGATAACACCGATATCAAGCACAGCTATCAAACGATTCAGGATCGAGTCCCCGGAAAAGGACTATCTGAAGATATGGGCGACTAGCGCCTCGTCCGGGCTACACACCGAAAGTGGAGGGAATTACTCGACTTCGTTTACTAGACTGCGCCATTGCCCCGGTGTCATCCCCATCCTGTCGGTGAACACACGCCGGAATGCCGATACGGATTGGTATCCGACAGACTCGGCCACCGCCTCGGTGGTCATCGCAGGCTTCTTCAACTCGTTCGCGGCCAGGCTCATCCGGATATCGGTCAACAGTTCGACGGCCGAGCGCCCCAGCGCGTCCTGAAAGTGCCGCATGAAGGTGGCGCGAGACATGCTGCACAAGTCAGCCAGATCAGGCAGGTTCCATGGTCGCGCCGGATCGGCGAACATGGCCGAAATTGCCGGGGTCAACCGTGGGCGGCTGGTCAGCGCCAAGCCCGTCGAGACTTGCGCGGATTCACTTGCCGCACGCAGTACTAGGGTAAACAGCGCCGAGCTAAGCGCATTGAGGATGGCATATCTACCGGGTTTGTCGCCTGTGGACTCCATGCGCAACAGCCCCAAGAGACTAGCCAGATGATTCGAAGCGGGCTCGATGTCCTCTTCACCATGGCTGTCCATGACCCGTACCACCAGACTCGAGGGTAGAAAATTCCGAATCAGCCGATCATGGGGCGGTCCGATAAAGAATCGTCCACACAACAGGTCCAGATGCTCGCCCTGGCCATCATTCTCGCAGTGCCTCGATCTAGCTGAACCTTGGCGATTGCAGGTAAGCCCTGGCGCATGTCCGCTGCCATCGTGCAGCACGTGCGCCGACCCGCGCGGCAACAGCACGATATCTCCACTCCCCAGCTCCCTGGCCGTCTCCTTTTCCGGAACTTCGATAATGGCCCGGCCCTTGAGCACGACGTGGTAGGGAATCTCGTGCGCCGAGGACTGAGCCCAAACCATTCGCCATGGCGAACCGTAGACACAGCGCACTTCCAACTGACCGGTGATGGTGATCATTTGCAGGAGATGGCTCAACCAGTCGATATGGGGCATAGGACCTCTGGAATTTGAAGTGCTTGCTCACTATGCAGAGCTGCCGTAACTCAAGGCTCTGGAACTAGGTAACGGCCGATCAAAGTCGATCTAATCGCAGCGGCACCGTTCGTATCGACGCAGCGCGACAGCAAGTGGTCAATGTTGTCCGTAGAAATGAAACTCTTGCGGTGCTTCGCAACTATGAAAGTGCGCGCACCATTCTTGATACCCGCCATCAAATTCAGCAGCGCAGGCAAGACCTCTAAAGGAATTCGCGGAAAGCTGCTTACCGCTCGTTTGCCCCTTCGAAGGAAACCTCGGTGGGACAGAAGAGCCATTCAGCATCACGCTTTGCAAAGGAGCAACATGAGCTCATCTGCCGAATTACTGAGTGTAGAGCCTCTGCACAACGAGGCTCTTTTCGTTTATTGGCTTAGAGGTGGATAGCCGTGGGTATAAATCCAGTCAGATGCTTGGGCCGGTACGTGGCAGCCCTGACAGTCCAGCTTGTGGTCCGTTGAGCTAGTATTCTTGGGATCAGTTGCCTCGAACCAAGCCCAACCCCATCCGTCACCCCAAAGTTTGTTATTCGGGTATCGGCCGACGTCGTCTTTCACCATGACGAACCAGCCAGCTAGGGTGCCAGCACTGCTTACTGTTCCGGTTGTCATAGGTTTAGTTGTCGTCTTGAACACCTCCTTCACGAGGACAGTGCCATCGGGAAAGTGCCCAGCCTTACGGTATGCGGCGATGGTTCCAGGAGATGCATAGACCACGTGCATCTCCTTTGAGCCTGGACTACCGTCCGCAGCAACTGCCCAAGTGCCCAATACCTGATAGGTGGTCCGGTAGTTGGAGGGAACTTGCATATTTCCTTTGTCGTCGACTATGGCTGCGGTGCTTTCTCCGTACGGTGAGCGCATATCAGACTGCCCGTAGACATTGACGACAACTATCATGAATAGTCCTGCCAGTACGGCAAGCAAGGGCCTGACGACTCTCATGGTACTGTTCCTCGTGTTGGTGAACTGAAGACGTTTGTTGACGATTTCACTTGTCCAGCAGCGGGTAGAATTGTGTCCAGACGTCGTCTTTTTTGGCGCTCGCCATGTGGCAGGAAGCACATTCAGCCTTAGGCTTCGCCTTGGCTGTTGCAGCCTTCGGTTCATGGTGGTTGAAGTTAAAGTAACCCCAGCCTCCAGTGTCGGCATATCGCTTAGAGTCTTTTACGGTCACGTCGGCGCCATTCAACTTCCCGGGAAAGTAACCCCGCCCGGAGGCCTCGGTGCGTGATCCATCCGGGTTATCACCCGGGATAGTCAACTGCAGCTCTTTGAAAAAAATTGTTCCTTCCGGAAACTCACCGGTCCTCTTGTATATCTCGTATGACCCCGGCTCTATATAGACGTTGTGATACTCTGGAAAATTTGCCTTCCCGCCGTTAAGCCCATTGGGAGTAAGGGGAGAGCCAACAAATATCCATTCATTGAAATTTTTCGGAAGTATCAACTCACCCGACATCGTATATTCGGGGAGGTATCGCTTTCTAGCCTGCATACTCCCGTCCTCAGATGAGGACTGGGAGAGTGCGGCGGTCATGACAAGAGAACTGGAAACCGCGACAGCAATTAGCAAGGGAATACGCATAGGTAACTCCTTCTAGTCGACGAACGGTAGGGGGTGTGACGCTAACCCTACAGACGTGCCGATTGGTCTCGAATAGGTTCCGATTCGTCTTTAACTTCAGATTTTATTCATTTAGTTGCATTAACATTCAAATTGGTCTTAAATTTCGGTCATCCCCTAGCAGCACTAGTATTTACCCAGATGCTCGAATCGTTCTTATCGGCGCACGTGATCCTGGATCATTTGCTAGCAGTACTTGATATCGGTGTTACCCATTTCACCGTTTGCGACATACGCAGCGGCTGGGGAATACGCTTCGATTCCTGTGAGAAAGCAAGTCTGCATTATTGCCTGGAAGGGGCTGGCATATTGGCTGTTCGTGGAGGGCCATCCATTCAACTTGAGCCGCACAGCTTCGTACTCTTGCCACCGGGAGTTGCGTACCATCTTGAAAGCGCGTCACCAAAACCGGTGCAGCTTGAATGGAGGGCGCGCATGCACGGGGTGCCAGTACAGGAATCCGTCCCGACAGTAACCGCCGGAGAAGGTCAGCAGGGTGTCACTACGGCGTGCGGAGAGCTCCGCGTCGGATTGGCTGATGGAGCGGACCTTTTCGCCACTTTGGGAAAGCCACTGGTTGTCCACTTTGGTGATACAGGCGGGTTGCGGGACCAATTTGTGATGCTGTTGGCGGAGTCGGCTCGTCCGGGAGTCGGTTCACGTGTATTGACTGAGGCATTGCTTAAGCAATGTCTAATATTGGCCTTGCGGCGCTGGATCGAAAATGATTCCTCGCCATTACCCTGGTTGGCCGCTATGGCTGATACGCGACTAAGTCGAGCTTTGCTCGCTATTTTTGAGCAGCCCGCCGTCGCATACACGGTAGACAGTCTCGCGCAAATCGCAGGCATGAGCCGTTCGGCTTTTGCTTCCGCATTCCGGACCGCTTTTGGTCAATCGCCGATGAGCTTGGTCAAGTTGGTGCGATTACGTCGCGCCAGTGAACTATTGATCACTACTTCACTTCCAGTAACTGAGATCACGAGGCGAGTTGGTTTCTCCAGTAGGAGTAATTTTTCACAAGCATTTAGCCAACTTTACGGCATGGACCCTAGTCTCTATCGCCGGACGTACTCCGTGAGTAGAAAAGTGTAGCATCTTCTAAAGCAGCACCGAAGAGTGCAATCTTCATTGCTGAATGCAACGGAGTCTACTTGCCAGATGAGAGGACAAACTTCAAAGAAATCATTGCCAGTCGATGCCGTTTGGGATTTCTGAAACTGCCAGTAGGAGGTATTGCAAATGATCCAGTTCTATTATCACCCGACGCCTAATCCGGCCAAGATTGCGCTCTTTCTCGAAGAAGCTGGGTTGGATTACAAGGTCGTGCCGGTGGATACCAGCAAGGGACAGCAGCACGACCCGGAATTTCGCAAGATCAACCCGAACGGCAAGGTCCCAGCGATTGTAGATCCGGATGGTCCAGACGGGCGTCCTGCAACACTCTTCGACTCCACGGCGATCTTGATATACCTCGCCGAGAAGACGGGGTGCTTCCTCGGTCAAGCGCACGATCGCCCACAGCTCCTGTCATGGTTGCTATTTCTAGGAAGTGGCCTAGGTCCGTTCTCGGGACAAGCCGTACATTTCCAGTATGCGGCACCTGCAGGCTTGGACTACGCCGTCAATCGTTATCGTCGCGAGGCTGAACGTCATTACAAGGTCTTGGACGATCATTTGACAGATCGGGAGTTCATAGTCGGCAGTGAATACACTATAGCCGATATGTCTGCCTGGGGCTGGCTAGACAGAGCATCCCGAGTTATGAAAGGCACCGAGAACCCGTTAGCGCCCTACCCGAACATTATACGTTGGTTCCAACAGATTGATGCCAGGCCGGCTGTCAAGCGCGCGCGGATGGTCGCGTCCGGTGTCGAATTTAAGACGGTAAATGATGAGGAGACCCGGCGCGCACTTTTTCCCTCGAACTTCCCATCGGTCCCATAAATGGCCGGCGGCATGAATCATACCTTTCGAGATTCCTGAGGCTGTAATCGAACTCGAAATTACCGAGGCTTTTTCCTCCTATACCGCAAGCTTGGATCAAATTAATCGACGTATCGGTCAGGTGCGTCGCGAGGTTATTTTGCGGATAGCCCTCGAAACTGAAACTAAGCGGTCTCCGCACAGGGCCCGCCATGGCGAGCGCTGCTTGGTAGGGCGCGCGCAATGAATCTCGGGCGGCGAAGTAGCTAGCATTCAAGACAATGCCCCGTCAATCTAATTGTTTAAGAAACTCATTCTTAAATATTGACTTCCTATCTATATATCAGCCCGGCGCTGAAAGACATGGGTCACAATTAGCAATGTCAATGTCATTGATATATAGGCAACTATTGCGTGGATCGCCAATGATGGGCCACCACTGAACATCATTGATTCATTTCCGCCAGGAATCATGCAAGCCGCCAACCCCATAAGCGCACCACCTATTAATCGTTGAGCAATTAACCTGATATCCAGAGCGTACAGTTTTATTTCGCCACTGTATCTTGCCGCCAACAGGGCGCCGAGAAATGTGGCGATTGAATAAATCAGGACTGATGATTGTGGTTTGCTCGAATTTGTTACCAAACCTTCAGCTATTCGAATAAGGATTGCCAGGTAAGTCCATTCTCCATTCAACGCGTGAAGGATCGCGCAGCACGCTCCTACTACTATGATCATGGGTAGAAGGTAATAAGAATCTAGGCGAGTGGGTTTTGTTGTGTCAGTCACCCGATGATTGCGAAAGTACCTCCAAACGTCCAGCAATAAAACGAGCGCATAAACACTGACAATGCTCACGGCCAACGACGTGGGCATCTGCAGAGGCGAAACGTTGGTGGACAACGCCGGCTTATACGTGAACTGGCCGATGAGCGCACCGATAAACATACCAAATAGTGTGCCTACATAGTTTAGATCGCCCTTGGATAAAAATACGATGGTACCCAAGACGCAGGCCCTATTTAACCAAGCTCCAACACCGAAGAGTGCGCCCCCCACTACGGTGACTAGTGTCGCCGCGTACTCGGCGGACATACCGCCGGCGCCTGGAAAGAGCCAGGCAATGGCCACAAGCATGAGCCCAGAACAACACATGCCGGTAATAAACGCTCTTAGATGAAATGCATTACGGTGTACCACCCATTGATGCACCGCTGCCACGGCACAAATATTTCCCCGCTTGATCGCGAAACCCGTTACGAATGCCAGGATAGTGCTCAAGACCAACATGCCCATCAGGAATGCGCTCCGCTAATTAGTTACCAGACGCAACAAATCACACCTGCAAACAGAAATGCTATGCACACCTTCAAACACCACTTGCGAAGCTAACTGCCTTAAGTATTTCCGCCACGCACCATGGATCTTTACAATCTTTCCCACTTAAAACTTGGCTTGACGCTGGTATAGATCCCTATGTTTTTTTGCAGTCTGATCTTCTGAGATATCGCTTAAAAAGCATTGAACAAAAAAGGCCTTCTAGTAAAACTAGAAGGCCTTTTTTAAGCGTTTACCGCTTTCGCCCTAACCGATTTCCTGTTCAAGCGCAGTAATCGAGGTGCCGGCAATAAAAATAGAAGCCGCAAGAAGACCCAAATCCTTCAGCAAGAACTGGCCTGGAACCACTGAAATCGCCGGGAAGCCGAGAGTAGGTTCGAATACACCTGGAGTGGTCAACATGAATGACAGCGTTGTAATGAACAGACCGGCGGACAGGATACCACCCAAAATCGACAACTTGGGTGAGAAGATTCGAGCTGCGATTAGCACGCCGATGGAAATCTCCAGAACGCCGAGAAAGTTCGAGAAGCCCTGAATACTCATGAAGCTGTACATCCAGGAAAGAAGCGGGCTATTGCTGACAAACCCGTGAATGCCGTTCGCTTCATACCCGGAAAATTTCATTCCGCCGAACCACAGGTAAATAATGGTCATGGCAAAATAAACCCCCCCCACTCCGAAGCGGGTTACTTGTGCACCTATACCTTTTTTGAAGGGGCTGAGTGCATTAACGTGGCTGATGGTAGAGGTTGTCATAATGTATCTCCGGAATATTAATGGATGTTTTGCCGATTATTTCGGTGTATCGTGCACCTTTTGCACGACCTTTCCGAAATGTGCCCTTTAGTGCAGCAATGAATCGAACTCATGAGCAAGTGAGTGACAGGAAGTGCCTTATAAAACATCAGCAAAAGCGTGAACCCTGATGTTTTCTTGGCTCCAACTGCTGCATCGTTTGACGTATGAATCGAGCAGCTTTTTCAAAGCGAGTGCAGGATTACGTAACACCGTCGTCCTCCAGTGACGATGCGCATTGCACGTTGAGTACGGTGCCATAATGCAACGGAAAACAATCATTTTGGATGCAGTCAGTCCATGATATGCTGCAGATCGTCCACACTGAGGTGAGCCATGGATCGTTTATCCACGCTATTGACGCTATTCGGTGTCCGCGCCGACCTATTTTACAGCGGTGGGTTTTGTGGGGTGAGCTCGTTCGACGGAGCGAATCGGAGAGGGCACATTCATCTGCTGCAGGAGGGCGAGTTGGGGTTGGCCATTGCGGGGCGGCCGCTTTTGCTTCTGACCGAGCCGAGCCTGATTTTCTTTCCCCGGCCGAGTCAGCACCAGTTGGTTGGCACTGAGTCCGGCGGTGCTCGCTTGCAATGTGCATCTCTGGAGTTCGCAGGCGGCGCGAACAATCCATTGGCAGCGTCGCTGCCTGATCTGATCGTGCAGCCTCTGAGCGAACTTCCGATGCTTTCAGACACGGTTAAATGGTTGTTCGCTGAGGCTGCCGGTGATCATTGCGGTCGCCACGCGACACTGGATCGACTGTTCGAGCTTACAGTCATCCAATTGTTGCGACATCTGCTTGATCATCAGCAGCTCAAAACCGGGATGATGGCGGGCTTGTCGGATGTTCGTCTTGCCCGATCGCTGGTAAGAATTCACGAAGAGCCGCATTATCCATGGTCGATCTCGGAACTGGCCGGCGAGTCGAATATGTCGCGGGCCAGCTATGCAGCGCATTTCAAGGATGTCGTAGGACAGACCCCGGCCGAGTATCTGTTGAGCTGGAGGATCAGTCTTGCTCAGAAGCTGTTGCGAGAAGGCCGCCCTATGGCCTTAATTTCCGAGCAGGTGGGATATGAAAGCCCTTCTGCCTTGGCTCGTGCATTCCGGCGCAGAACTGGCTTGAATCCTCGTGACTGGATGAAGTCCGTCAGAGCGAATGGCGCCTCCCTGAACGAGGGCGCTCGCCGCTGAAGTGCGGAACTTTCGCGGGGGGGGCTGAACGGTTCAATGGGGAAAATGGACAACCTGAGTCACCTCATCAGCTCGCTGGCGCCCCAGGGCAAGCAGCTATTGCCAGCCTTGGGGTAGAACGGTTCGATCAGCATCAACAGCCCGGCCCAAGGCACCACTTACTCCATCTCTGCCAGAAAGCGCTCGCGCCAGGTCTGTTTACGTTTGCCGGCGTACTCGGTATCGGAAAGGCTCATCTGGGTCATGCGGCAGGGCTCGGACTCATCGACGGCACGATTTCGGCAAATCGGGTGGGACTCGTTCGGCGTTTCCTCAGCTCCTCACTCACTTCAAATCAGGTTTGGACGATCAGTCGCATATTAGAGAGCTTCTGCGCTCGATTGATCGATTTCATTGGGTAAATTGGCCCCGTGTCCAAGTCGCGGCACTTTGTTAGCCCGGAGATACTTGATGTCCTGCATCGCTGCCCTTACCCCCCTCCAGACTCCCGCCGCCGCCCTCCCCTTACTCGCGGGCGTGCAGAAAACGGTGGGTTTCGTGCCCAAATTTTTCAAGACCCTCGCCAACGCCCCCGCCGCGCTGGCCGGCTACCTGCGGTTATCCCAGGCCCTGGCAAAAGGCTCCCTGAGCGCCGTAGAGCGTGAGTACATCGCGCTGGCCGTGTCCGAGTCCAACGGCTGCGATTACTGCCCGGCCGCGCATACCTTCTGCGAGAAGACCGGCCTGACGCCCGAAGAGATCCGACGAGCGCGCAAAGGCAGCCTGAATGCCCTGACCGTCCTGGCCCGTCAGCTAGCCCAAGGGCGCGGTCACCTGAACGACGAACAGATCGCCGTTGCGCGCGCCGCCGGTTTTTCCGACACGAAGCTGATTGCCGTGGCGGCCGAAGTTGGCGTCATGACCCAGAGCAACTACGTCAACAACATCGCTGTCACCGACATCGACTTCCCCCCGGCAGCCCGATAACGCAAAACCTGCCGGCAGCTCTACTGCCCGCAGACTCGGAGAACCAACCATGAGCGACGTGATTATTTACAGCACCAGTACCTGCCCCTACTGCGTTCGCGCCAAGGCGTTACTGCGCAGCAAGGGCATCGAGCCGCAAGAGTTCAATGTCGAATCGAGTCCATCACGCTTTGCCGAAATGCTCGCGCGCAGCGGCGGCCGCCGTAGCGTGCCGCAGATTTTCATTGACGGGCGCCACGTGGGCGGCTTCGACGACCTGGCAGCGCTGGATCGCAAGGGGGAATTGCTGCCCCTCCTGAGCGCTGGCTGAACTGGAACGCGACCTTGCCTGCCGGCGTACCCGGCGTCGGTGAAGGTCATCTGCTGCATCGGCCAAACTCGCGCAACGGGAACGGCGTACTTCACTCGACAGTAGGGGTAGTGTAGAACCAGCATCGCGTCTAGATCGTGAGTTGGATGTCGCCCCTTACTCCTCGAGGATTGGGGGCTCTTCCTGCTTCATCCAACGATTGATATGACCTATTAACTTCGCAACCCACACGCTTCGATTCTTCGGGTGTATTAGTTTGGAGATAATGATCGTCCGGCTGACGTCTGCCGAAAGACTCCGATGACGCTTCTTATCCCACTTGTCCGTAATCAGGTTTGGCCAACGTCCCAGATAGCAGGTGAGCTTCAGTAGTTTGTTAATCTCAGTCGAGGTCAATTGCTGATAGTTTCTGTCTCTGATTATCGCCGTGCACTGTCCAGTCTCCTCATCTTTAAGTTCAATCTCTAAGATATAGAAGAGTCTACCACTCCTCACGCTTGAGGAGACCTCAATGCAGGCGAGCTGTCGAGCTCGAACCCCGTCCTTTGATGTTACAAGATTCCACTTTCGCCTCTTATCCATGGGTGGAAAAGAAGTGATCTTCTCCTTGGCGTTACCGGCGTCGCCTTCTTCGTGTGGATCGGATTTTTTGCGCTTAACTTTTATGGGGATTTCGCCATTTATCTCAATAGATGTGGCGATCCATCCTTGAGGCCGGGTTTTGTTCCTAAACTCTTCTATCATCTCAAGAAATTCTAATAACTTAGAAGAGGTCAAAGGTTCTGGGGTTTTAAATTCATCGACGCAGAGAATCCCCTTTGACGACGATTTATAGTCTCCGTCTCCCATGCCCAGGCCATTGCCGGGTGTATCGGTCGGAGACGAAGAGCCGCTCCCAGAGCGCTCCTTGTTGGCGCGGTCATAGTCGATGTTTACTTCGGAGCTTCCAGCGAATGGCGAGGCGCTTTGTGCTAACTCGCGGTGCTGTAATGTCGCGTCCGTATCGGTGTCGTCGATCTCGTCATCTTCATCATCCGGATCATGATCAGACACGACATAGTGCTGGTGGGTATTCTGTGTACCAGCTTCGCCACCCTCAGCCTTCGTGCTGCCAGCTCCATGTACGGTTAGTGATGAAAACTCCAAAGGGAATGTGCAGTGATGTATCTCCATGGCGAAGATTGCTTGATCATTAGCCAGCTGCATGGGCTGACCGGAAACACTTAGATTCGTCACGCCTTTAAATGGAAAATTTACGTCAATGGCCAATGCAGATTGCGGACCACCCAGAGAGTTGGTCGCCCTGATTTTTGTGATTCGCTTGTTTACCGCAAAAATTTCCTCTTTAAAGGCTGAGCTTGCAAGTGCTCGCCCTAGCACTTCAATCTCTAGTCTTTTGAGCTGTTTGATTTCGTATAGATTAATCTTGCCACGATTAGATTGGTTCGCCCCCCGAGCGGCCACTTTAAAAACTCACCCATCTCACCTCTCAAGACGGCTGTTAAAAGTCTTCCTGAGACCCCCATGTAGAATCGTAGAAGCTCAGAAGCTCAGAAGCAGGAACTACCATCCACTTGTAAACGGGGTGGCCAACGATCCGAATCAAGGCGTATAGCGTGGCGTAAAGGTCTTCGTAGTTATCCTTGGGCAGAAAATCGGCCGCCGCTATTCCAGCCTTGGTCCAGGCGTCATTAAGCTTTACTGCTCTTTGATATGGGTAATTGCAGCCCTGTGTTGTTTCAACGGTCAGAAGCTCATTCAGTGGCTCAGGCTTGCTATGGAATTTGCCCGAGTGCCAGACGGACCCAATGGTGAGGATGCAAAGCCATTTGGAATGAAGGGTGAGGGTCTTGGGCGGCGTGCCAAGGCGGGCATCAATTCTATAAGGATCAGCAAAGTCATCTTTCAGGCGAGAAAGCACCATTCTCACCTTTAATCCTTTCTCAGATTCAGCAACCTGTGAAACGCCGTCTACACGCCAGAAACCCTTGAGTTTCTTGAGGGGGCCTGCTTTGTACTGATCCATCCAGTCATAGCTAATTTCCATTTACCAATGGAATATTCCACTTGGCGATGTTTTTCGCAAATTCCTTTAGAGCTGACATTGTAGGTGGGTTTACCTTTGTCTCGCTGCTCAATCACCTGCTTGAGCCTGACTATCTCCTCTTGCGCCAATGCTAATTTCATCTTCACTTCCCCAGACTCAAGCTTCGCATCAGCCAAGGCGCTGTGAAGATCCGCCAGTATCATTTTGAAGTCCGCATCTTCGAGCTTTTTCGAGAGGTCTCGCAGCTTCCCTGACGCTTCAAGCGCCTGCTGAATCAGTACCATCAAATCCATGGAAATACACCGCCTTGCTTAGTGGTATCGGTTAAGCGCATACAGTTGACAGATTGTAGGTGTGAAAGCGAAAAGGGTCGGACTTTTAGCCGCTCAGCCAGTCTGTCCTGGAGGCCTCACCTGATCGCGATCTTGACCACCATCACCGTACCGGCGGAAACTCATCGGCGACTTCAACCTTGGAGCTGATTATGGATGAGCATCGCGACCCGCCTGTACGACTCGACTATTTCCGCTTAGTCAAACGCCTCAACGAACATCTAGCCAGCCTTGGTCAGGAGCGCATAGATGAGGACATGCAGGAAGCATGGGCCGGGTACTTCCAGGAAATGGCCATCACTCAGGACGAAATCGACATTATCGGTCCTTGGTACATTAAGCATTACTCCATAGGTCTCTCGATTCCTTCGCTACGTCAGTACGTGGAGCATCTTCGTAGACACTCCACCTTGCCAGACCAGCGTATCACTGGAGGAACCGAAAGCGATGCGGTCACCATCCTCGAAGCATGCGCAGCACTGGGACTCGATCGATACCGACTTTCCGACGCGCTTTTCCAGGCTGCCGCATTGGTTCATCACGCGGCCTATCGTGTGGATCTTCCAAACATTGATCCAGAAGATATCCGGCAGGAGATAGAGAGCCGCGCACGGCTCGCAGACTACTTCTCTCGTGACATTCTTAATGAGGCCCAGAACGGTGTCGGGGCCGCAGCCAAGCTGGGAAGAACTCTTTTTCCACGTCATTGAGCATCATTCGATGCCCCCATGGTGATGCGCCAAGGCAGGAGGAACAACTTGAGTACCACTCGCGATTTAAGCAAGCCCCTACTAGCGATCGATGGTCCCGACCAGGCGACTGGCGCGCTTGGCCGAAAGACTATTTTGTTTCTGTGACGGTGTGGGATAGCAAACGAGTCAGCGAGCAGCCACCGCCGGTCACTTACCGTCTGCGTCACCATGCCTGCCAAGGTCTGGTGTGGGCCAGTGAAGATGCGCAGGACCTGAGCGATCCGGCTCAATCTTGAGTGCTAGCAATAACCGGAGTGATGCGTAGTCAGAAACGGTAATCGACCCCAAGGCTAGCGCTGCGGGGAGCCCCTGGGAAGTTGGAGTTGTCGCTGCTAGCTTTGGCAGATACGAAGTACTCTCGATTCCACGGGTTGTCGCCGCTCACATCGTAATCCTGACCGCTGTATCCACCTGCCAAAGCGGCTGTCGTATTCGAACCGGTCGATACCTTCGAAACTCGTCGTAGGGAGGCTCGCCTATGGGACCTTCATCTGTCGCCGGAGGCAGTGGGATGCGGCATCCGAGCCAAAACACTCGCGGTTGATCGGAAAAACAAGCATCTTAAGCTGAGTGCCGCATACTGCTATCTGCGCTTTGAAAATCCCTGATGGATTCCAGCCCTCTTTGATGCTGCGGTCTGTAGCCCCTTAGCTGGAGGTGCTTATGAGCACTCCCTTTGCGCGCATCCAATCTAAGTGCGAGCCTGCTACTGCATCGGACACGACTGAGAACAAGGTAGCCTTGATTGCCACCTTGGCGATTGAGGCCAATTCAGACTGTAGTGGTCTAATGAAACCGGACACCCATTTAGGCGAGAATGCTCGCCACAGAGAGGTGTCTGATGACCAAGCAACGTCGTACCTTTACCCCTGAGTTCAAGCGCGAAGCTGCCTGCCTGGTGCTCGACCAAGGCTACAGCCATGCTGAAGCAGCCCGCTCGCTCGGTTTGGTCGAGTCGGCCCTGCGCCGTTGGGTCAACCAGCTTCAGCAGGAGCGTGGCGGCATCACGCCGACCAGCCAAGCGTTGACGCCAGAGCAGCAAAAAATCCAAGAGTTGGAAGCTCGGATCACGCGCCTGGAGCGCGAGAAATCGATACTAAAAAAGGCTACCGCGCTCTTGATGTCGGAAGATCTCGAGCGCATACGCTGATCCGTCAGCTTAGCGCCCATGAACCCGTTGATTTCCTGTGCGAAGTGTTTGAAATCACTCGCTCAACTTATTACGCGCATCGCCACAAAAGGCGGACGCCTGACGTTGAGCGCCTGAAGTTGCGCAGTCGAGTGAATGAGCTATTCACACAAGGTCGAGGTGCACCCGGCAGCCGCAGCATCAAGTTAATGCTGCAAGATGAAGGCGAGAAAATCGGACGATTCAAGGTGCGCAGCCTGATGCGTGAGCTGTCGCTGGTCAGCAAGCAGCCAGGGTCACACGCTTACAAGAAAGCAACGGTGGAGCGGCCGGACATTCCGAATGTGTTGAACCGAGCGTTTGATGTCGACGCGCCAAATCAGGTCTGGTGTGGCGACATCACTTACATTTGGGCGCAGGGTAAATGGCACTATCTGGCGGTTGTCCTCGATCTCTATGCGCGGCGCGTGGTGGGCTGGGCTTTGTCAGAAAGACCGGATGCAGAGTTGGTCATCAGGGCGCTGGACGTGGCGTACGAACAACGTGGAAAGCCCCAAGGGCTGCTGTTTCACTCCGATCAGGGATCGCAATATGGTAGCCGTCAGTTCCGCCAGCGATTGTGGCGCTACCGCATGCGCCAGAGCATGAGCCGCCGAGGCAACTGCTGGGATAATGCGCCGATGGAGCGGGTGTTTCGCAGCTTGAAAACAGAGTGGATACCGGTCACGGGCTACCTGACCGGACAGCAAGCTCAGCGAGACATTAGCCAGTACCTGATGGATCATTACAACTGGATAAGACCCCATCAGTTCAACGATGGGCTGGCTCCGGCCAAAGCTGAGGAAAAACTCAAAACTGTGTCCGGGATTAGTTGACCACTACAGACCGTACGATCGATGCGTACCTCGGCGGGCTGCAGATGTACAACGACCTTTTCGAGTGGAGGCTGAACGTATATCCCAAAAAAGCGCTCGACCTCATTATCGACTGCTTCCTCCCCGCAGAATCGGTACCCCAATCGATTTTGGAGAAAGGCGTTTCTGCAGGCAGAATCCGCTCTAAGCTTTTCCAAACCGGAGACTGGATATCAGCCAAGCAGTGGATTTATCTAGCATCGTCCTCCAACCCTGGCGTCGAGATAGACCCTGATGAGTTGTTGGCCAATGGGAAGATTTTTTCTCTAAGACCGGGTAAGGTTGATTTTTCCCTACATACGGCTTAGACGGTCGCAATGGATACCAACCGATCCACATCCTTTGCGATGTGTTGTCGGTGCTATCTGCCAGGATGAACGCCTGGTCAATCGCAGTAAGGTTCCAGTCCGAAAATATTTCTCTCGGCGGTGTCGCGCCGAAAGTATTGCTGGCGTTCGCACCAGACAAGGTCCTGGCGGCGGCAAAGGGCAAACCTAGACGGAATCGTGTGAGCAGATAATTGTATTCAGATCCCGTGTAAGGGTTTAAGACGTGTCTCGACCCGGTGTCCGTGGCCGACGATGTTTTTGAGGGCGCTCTGCCATATGCGTATGCGACGCTCGGCGCCTGAAGCACCATACAGCTGCCGAATGGCACTTGAAGGAATGTAAGATGAGCAGCAAACAAGCACCTCCGAGGCACCACATTCAACGACCTCTCTTCCGCGATTGCTATTCGACAGTGATCAGGGCAGTTGACGCCCGCTATGACGTACGCGGCTATTTGCTGGCGGAACTTGTGAAGCTATGCTTAAAGAATCGAGCGACAATCCCGCCTGCCAGACGCCGTTACTACGAATGCAATGTTCAGGAGCAAGCTATAACTTATTTGGAGCAATGTACGAGTCGTCTACTATTTGGCCCTAATGGACGATTCTCGCCCGACGAGTACCGATACAGCCAATGTTGATGTTCTTGAGGGTTCCGCTCAAGCGTGATTATTGACCCAATAGCAATTTAACCATCAAAAAAATCACTACCGGAACCGCCGCGTCTGGATTGAGAACATAACACATCCAGTTACCAGTACACGCCATATTCGATTCGTAGTAAAAAATCCACTACTTGTTCGAACCCAGAATGACTAACAAGCAACGTACAAGGTGAACTCCAGCCAAGGCCTAACGCCCGATCAGAGATCCAACGCGTCGCAATGGCTCGCCGTCCGAACACTCGTTGCGCCACAGATAAAATCCAAGCTTTTCGCCATTCGTAATAGCGCTGATCAGCGGCCCAACATCCCAATTGAGCAGCCTCGTTAGGGCCGATGAGGCGAGTCGGTACCATTGTCAAAGCTCCTCTAGGTCAGGCCAAAAAACCATAGGAGCAGCATGTTAACTCAGATAAGTCTGGAGCCAGAAGCCTGGAGCGAATGTCACCTTGAGGGTATTTTTCAAGAGGTCAAGCAGGCGGAGGATTACATCAACCGATCGATTTACCCTGACCAGCTTGCATCCTAGCCGCACAGGTCTGTGGGCAGAAGCGATTGCGGGGTACATCTCAGCTCGGTCGCTATCCGATAGAGCTTCTCAATAGTCAGATTTACCTCCCCTCTCTCTATCCGCCCTATGTAGCTCCGATCCATCTGGCAGGCGAAAGCTAAAGCGTCTTGCGAAATCCCAACCATCACTCTCTGCTCTCGGACTTTGCGTCCTAGAGCCCTCGCCAACTTTTGCATATCCGCCTCGGTGTACATAAGGCGGGACTATCAGCGTTTGCGGGTTGATCGGCGACGGATTATAATCCGCATTTGATGTATTTCTGCTAGCTAGGTGCCTGTATGAAACCGGCTTCATTCGCTCTCGACAGGCACGTCTATGAGCTTCTACAAAGCGGCGAGCTAGACAGCTTCACCTGTCGCGGCCTTCGAGACGCCTATGCCCGGTCATATGGCGTAGCGCGCGAGCATACTTCTGATCTCCGGCGCTATATTTTTAGGCAGATCCTCCGCCTCGAAAGGATCGAATGGGTCGTACGAGACCCAGAAAAGCGCGGCCGCGACCAGCTCTATCACCTCCAGGATCTACCACCTTCAGTCAACCTCCGCTTGATTGACGAGGGGTATCAATTCTTCGCCCCTCGTGCCGAGCTACCTGCGGAGGACACCGAAAAAGGTGCCTCGACCAACGAGCACACAGCTCGACGTCTCCAGGCAATGGTCAAAGAAACCCGATTGGACTTCCTCACCTCAATGGGCGAAGCGGAAAGGTACAAGCAACTGTTGGAAGACCTGCCACACCTCCACTCGAAGCTGGAAAGCGACTACGTGGAAGCGAGAGATCGTAGCTCCCGCCTGCTAGGTCACCTTAAAGCGGTTGAAAAAACCCTAAAAATACTAGGTATTGAATGAGCAGAGTTCTAAGAGAGTGGCAGACCTCATGTATCGAGAAAGCACTACGACACTTTCAGGTAAATAGGCATTTCTTTTGCCAAGCAACGCCAGGAGCAGGCAAGACGAGAATGGCTGGCGAATTGGCAAAAGAGCTGCTCAAAAAAAATGTTATCGATCTTGTGTTGTGCTTCGCGCCGTCCTGCCAAGTAGTCGATGGCTTCAGGGCTACGTTCTCAAAAATACTTGGGCGTCGAATGGACGGATATGTGGGAGCAATTGGTGACGCTTCTACTTACCAAGGCATGGATGCGAAAGGTGAGGAATTTTGGGAGCTATTTGAACAGTATCGGATATTAGCGATATTTGACGAAATTCACCACTGCGCGGGATATGACCTTCAATCCGGCAACACTTGGGGAGCGACAATTATATCCAAAATACAAAATCAAGCGACATTCACTTTGTCTTTATCAGGCACGCCTTGGAGAACAGATGATAAAGCCATTGCACTTGGACGCTACTCAGCGCCTGCTGGAGCGTTGGCCCGTGATTATCACTATGGACTTCAACAGGCTATTGACGACAAGATTTGTAGATCCCCGAGAATAACCTTAGTTGACAACCACAACCTACAGTTAACCCAAAAAAACCAACAGAGCCGACTAACATCTAATTACGACAGCTTCGCCCATTTACTTGAAAGCTCACCGCTTTGCTTTGAAGACATTCTATGGAATGAAGACGTAATAGATCACATTCTCGACCTAGGCTGTCGAAAACTATCTAAAATCAGGAAAGGAAACCCATCTGCTGCTGGACTTATCGTTGCATCTGACACTAATCACGCTAAGTTAATCGAGAGCAAGCTCAAACGCCGCGGCGAAAACTGTCGCGTGGCTACGTCGAAAACTGGTAGCGCTCAAGATAAAATCAACGAGTTTAGATCTGGGATTGGTTGCTGGATTGTTGCGGTAGGCATGATTAGCGAGGGCACTGACATTCCTCGCTTACAAGTATGCTGTTACCTGAGTCGCATTCGCACAGAACTGCACTATCGTCAGGTCTTGGGCAGAATTCTCAGACGAACAGGGGTCAACGATGATCAAGCTTGGTTATTTGTGGTAGCCGAACCTTCACTTATAGAATACTCGCGACGGCTCTCTGATGATCTGCCTCAAGACCTGGCTGTTATCAGCATGCAGACTGTACCGCGACCCCAGGAGAAAGAAGCTTTAACAGGCGGAGAAAACAAAGGTATCGACACCTGGCCGATCCTCACAGCCGATACTGGCCGCCCCTCCAAAGTGGATTACCTTGAATCTGCTCCAAATTCGCACTCATCAACGAGCTACGAATTGAGCGTATCGTCACAGTTTCGAGCCGAGCTGTTAGAAATCTCATAGACTTAGATTAGAGCGAGCCTTAAAACTAGCCAGACTACACAATTGCGCATACCAAGAACTAGTCTAGACTATGAGTGCAGCTCTGCGAACATCGGTTTGCAATAAGCTTTTGAAAACCTAGATACAAACCTGCTTACGATCCTAACGATACTTGTCAGGTAATTGCGATGGCTTACATCATAAAGATTAAAGCACGCTACCAAAACGATCAAACCGGCCGTACCATTAAGCTCCCTGCTTTATGGACCGAAAGCGGCGTATTAGTATCACACCTTCGCTACCTGGCTGACAACAGCAAGAAGAGCTCATCCTGGAAAGAGAAGTCCACACAAGCCGTTAAGCTACTAATAGAGTATATTAATGCCAATGTAGGATTATTTAAGAAAACAACAAAACTTCTCGCATCATTTGCAAGAGCTTTAGAAGAGGGCACCGTAGATCCAAGAACATTAAAAGACCCCTCGCAACTCTTTTGGCTACCAAAATCTAGCGAACACTGCTCAGACCTCCTGTTCCTAATAACAGACTATACCGACTGGATAACCCGTCAAAGTGACTTTAAAATAAAGCTTGCCAATCCTTTCAGACAAGCTACCTCTACGGAGCAGCGGATGAACTGGTGCGCCTTCCACAATAAACGAAACAGAGTCTTTTTGAATCACATTGTGGACCCGGACAAACACGTCGAAGCGTTAAGCACCATTCGCGAAGTAACAGGACCACAGCGCCCCACCGAAAACATTGCACCCGCGAAAAGATTTCCTGAAGACAAAATTGATCTCTTGATGAAAGCAGGATTTATTATTCTGAACACCAAAAAGTCCGACATACCGCGCCCTGACTACAAGGGCCAGGCATTAACGCTGCTCATGCACTACGGAGGCTTGCGCAAATCTGAAGCACTGCACCTTTACTTGTCAGATATCATTCTAGACGAGAAAAAAAACGAGGCCATTGTAAGGGTCTATCATCCGTCTAACGGAAAGTCACCTGACGAGCAATACCCTACCAGAAAGCAATTTTTAGCAATACATTACGGGCTATTGCCCCGAACTGAATACCTGAAAACAGAACGGCTGCATTTAGGGTGGAAAAACCCAGTACTTGACAACAAAGATGGTTACTTTTCAGTTCAGTTCTTCCCACCCCATAAAGCCGCAGAGTTCTTGAGTGTATGGATTAAGTATCTTAAAGAACAGCGCACCGACCCAGATTCATCACACGACCACCCTTATGCATTCACCAATTCAAAGGGAGAGCCTGAAACTCTAAAAAACGCCCAACGCCTACATAAGTCGGCCGTGGAGCGAATTGGCCTACTGCACCGAAAATTAGTTGGCACAAGCGAGCACGGGCATCGGCACAGCTATGGATACAGGCTTCGAGAAAATGGATTCAATCAAATTGAAATCCAAAAGTGCATGCACCATAGAAGCCCCGATTCATGCTTAGTTTATATTCAGCCGACACATGAAGAGATACGACAAAAAATGTCAATAATCGATAAAAGCAGCCTACACTGAATCATTATTTCTGCGGACTCAAGGTGAGGCTCCATGCCAGAAAAAACAAAATACGCAACCTTACTCGAAGTTAAAGCCGCAGTTAGAAAGCTTGGTATAAAAAATAGCAGAGCCTACAGACTTCGCTGGCAAGAAGATCCTAGGCTACCGGCCAACCCTTATATTGATTACGCCAGCGAATGGCTCTCATGGTACGACCTCTGTGGTAGTGAAAGGCCAATTGAGAAATATCTGACGCTCGCAGAGGCACGTGAGGCCGTAGCTCGCCTAGGTATATGGACAGTGGCCCACTATTCAACTGATCACCATAAAGACCCAAAGCTCCCAGGCGACTTGCGCTTTTACCCGAACTTTAAAGGGTGGCCAGAGTTTATTGGCAAAAGCATATATAAAGATTTCTATAAAACACTCAGCGAAGCTAGTAGAGCAGCGCTTGCGCTCGGCATCAATAGCTACTACCAATACACTACGCTAAAAAGATACAAAGCAGACCCAAAACTGCCTGCAAACCCTAGCACCATCTATCCAGACTGGCAGAACTGGAAGCATTTTTTCGGAACAAATCATTTAGTCCCAGTTTATGAAAGTTATGAACTGGCCTCTGCAGCCGCTATATCCTTAGGAATCCAACACTCAAGTGAGTATTTCACTCGCCGAGAGGAAGACCCGAAATTACCTATTCACCCCCAGACCCGCTACAAAGAGCGATGGGAGGGCTGGGTAAATTTCCTCCATCCTGGTAAAACTAGGAAAGTTTACGAGACCTTTGAACAGGCTAGAGCTGCAGCCCGCAACCTGAATTGCAAGTCACGAACAGATTACTACACAAAATTTAAAGAAGACTGGCGTCTGCGCAGAGATCCAACGAGTGTTTATACGGATCAATGGACGTCATGGAAGGACTATTTAGACCTAACAGTACAATATGAAACGCTACATGAAGTGCGCATAGCTGCACAGAGATTAGGCATCAGCACAAAGCGACAGTATGAATTAAATTACCATAACGACCCGCGCCTTCCAAGCAACCCGGAACAATTCAAAAATGAATGGAAGTCGTGGATTCACTTTTTCTTGCCCGTTGCTTACGACTGCCTTGACGACATTAGAATAGCAGTAACTCGGCTCGACATAAAAGACAGTCAGGATTACCGCAACCGCTATAAACTCTACCCTCCATTACCCGCCCACCCTGAACGGGCATTCCGAGACGAATGGAAAAGCTGGTATGATTTATGCTCTATCAGAACGTTTTACACTTTCGATGAAACAGTAAAACTAATTCAGCCTCTTAATCTTAACTCCTTACGAGAATATAGAGAACATGTGAAGTCCTCAGGAGACAATAGATTACCGTACACTCCGGACAAAGTATATTACAGAGACTGGACCACCTCGTATGCGTTCCTCGGAAAGACGGAGCCATTTTCAGAAAGCTCGATAGATGCTGACCATTCGAAGTGGCTGGAGGATTTAAATAGCTTCATGAAAGAAGCTCGTGGCGGACGGGGAAAACAGCTAGCAATCTGCCGTTTTTTGGCAACTTATGTGCAGCCAAACGCATACGGAACCACACCAGGAAAATTCCTCTCAAACAAGTCTATAGAATTACAACATTTCAAAAACTATGTAACCTCCACAACCCCAGAATATCTTAGACGAAGCTTCGTCATGGCCATAAACGAATTCATGCGATTCATTATCCGCGAGCAATTCACGCTTGAGGATGACGAGACTGGTGAATTGATAATCGCAGACGGAATAAGCAACCCATTACGCGGCAGCGAAACAGAATACTCAGGCACGACAAGCAGTAGCGGCCCTGGCGAAACATCTAAACCAGCTTTGGCCTATCAATATGTTGCAGCCCTGCAAAAATGGATAGTTCCAGATACTGCAACCAGCTTCTCTGACTTAACCCACCTCCATAATTTCGACGCTGACTGGGTAGAGATCGATCTAAATAATTTCAAATTGGATAACAGCGATCCTGATCTCATTACACGTTGGATTGGAGGAAAGTTTAAGGCATGGTTTCCAATGTATTGGATGCAGGTACTCACCCTAGTTTCAGTCCCCTCCAGAGGTAGACAAATTGCATACTGCGACTCAGGGGAAGGCGATGAGTACATCCCAATTCATAATGACTGCAAGGTTGTCTGGGCTAAAAATGAAGGCCCGCTTTCAGGCATAACAAAAAATCAAGGCTTCATAAAACGATATCCTGGCGATCAATGCGGAATGTTTGTTACTAGCAACAAGACCAGTATTGGGTATAGCGGTTACAGTGTGCCATGGATACCCCCTCATTTGCTCCCATGGATCATTAAGCTCCGTCAGTGGCAGGCAAAATATAACCCAATAATTCGCCCTATGCCATGGATTGAATGTATTCGCACCAACCTGAATGAAAGCCAGCGTCATGCCAAAGGTGCTAATTGCTTCTTGTTTCGTCTCTTCGGGGCTGAAGAACCTGGATCCCCAACAAATATACTAACCCCTCGACTCGCAGCCGCACTTTATTACTCACAACCTCGGGACTTACCATTAGCCACGCTGACAGGCCCCAGAGAGAAACTAAGTTGCTATTCGTCTATTTATACTCCACACAGTATGAGGGTAAGTCTTATCACGGCATACGTCCATGAGTTCGGGCTACCCATTGAAATCACCATGAAGATTGCTGGACACAGTTCAATCGTGATGAATTTGTACTATGTAAAAATCGGAGGCATTGAATTACAACGTCGATTTTCAGAAGGTGAGAAGCGTGCGCTTCAGAATCAAGTATTTGTTGCACAGAGCATGATCGAACAGGGCAGAATCGATCAAATCCAAGGGCAATTAGTCGCAAACAACCAAGATGCCCTCGAGCTGATATATAGGCAAAAATCTCCAGGCAGCTATTTATTTCGAGACTACGGCTTTTGCCCATATGCAGGTGCTAGGTGTGATGACGGAGGATCGCTCGGTAAAGGTGATATTTGGTTGCCGGTGCCAGGCGGGTATCTAGGCAGTCAGAACTGCATAAGATGTCGCCACTTCGTAACCGGCCCTGCATTCATAGGTGGCCTGCTAGCTCTAGGTAATGAAATATCGTTAGAAGTAAATCTTCAATTTACAAAATACGACGAACTCCAAGCCAAAGCTGAAGAGTTAAGATCCGAAATTGACAGTCGGGATGAGCGAGAGTATGAATTAAGCAAATACGGAAAAGACATTGAAGCCCGAGACCTAAGTCTAGAGGCTAAGCATCGAAAACTGCTAGCCGAAGCTGAGAGTGCAGCTAAAAAACTTGATGTATTGATTTGTGATGTGCAGGCTAGCGCAAGCCTAATAAAGCAAATCGAGCAGGCAACCCTTACAAAATCCAAGTCCGAGCCTCAAGACTCACTCATGCTTATTGTACAAGAGGGTCATGAGCTTAGGCTCGCGCTAGAAGAAACCACTCACTTTCATCAGTTAAGCGAGGTATGTGAAAATGCCGAGATATATGAATGCGCTTCTGCCCACTCTGCCTTGGCCGCAAGATCCCAGCTATTGGACAAAATGCTTGAAGACAATAATTCCCCGCAGCGAATGTTCAGGCTAAATAAGGAGCAGCAGCTTTTAGTTGGCAATCAGATCGCAAGACTCTTGATATCACGACTCAGAAGCTGGGAACGTATCGACTCACTAATTGAAGGGAAATTCAGGCTGGCCGAACTGGTTGGACTTGAGAGCATCTCTCTTAAAGAAATCAGCGATGTCTTTATAAATAACGCAAGAAACTTTCCTCAGGTTTAAAACCATGACGCCATCTGAAACTCTGAGTAAACTAAAGCAAAATTGCAGCTTAAAAAAACAGCATACTCTGGACGCAGTGTACGAGGTATGCAATGAGATGCTATCGAACGGCGAAAAGAACTTTTCATTTTCAGCCATTGCACGCCTAGGCATTGATTGTGGAGTACCAAACGCTCAAAGCATGCGAAATAGTTCGGGCCAAGCATATCGCGTGCTAATACAGGCATTCAAAGAGGCGGCAGGTCCGGCCCACCATGACCGAGCACCGTCAGATTGGATAGACGCGATAAAAGATGGTAAGGCTAAATTTTTGGCGCGAGCCCAAGAGGCTGAGAATCATCGCCTCCGAAGACTGCTGAGAGAAATTACGCCGCCCAATCTCGAAATCCGGGTTGATGATCGCACTCCGTTTTCATCCGAGAATAAATTATCAGAAATAGAACGCAGAGCTCTTTTGTATTTAATGTCAGAAGAGTTCAGGCTACAATGGGGCTGTACACTGGGCAAGCACGGCGATTTGATTGACAAGAAGGGAGCAAAGGTGTTTCGCCCAGGAACCTTTGATGCAATACAGAAGGCTCTCAGAGCATTGTGACCGCTCTTTGAATTAGCAAACAGGCATAAAATGGCTACCAATCTCATTACTGAAGCTGGCTATCAGTCCTTGAAAGATGAACTAGATTGGCTCTGGCGCGAAGAGCGACCGGAGATTACCAGAAAAGTCACTTGGGCTGCGTCTTTGGGTGACAGAAGTGAAAATGCTGACTACCAGTACAATAAAAAGAGGCTAAGGGAAATAGATCGGCGCGTAAGATACCTCCGTAAGCGTATCGAAGACCTTCGGGTAGTCCCTTATTCCCCAACTCAGGAAGGCAAGGTATTTTTTGGGGCTTGGGTAACTATTGCCAACGGGGATGATACAAGCAAGAAATTCCGCATTGTAGGTGCTGATGAAATTTACGATAGGAAAGACTTCATCTCAATTGATTCCCCGATGGCACGCGCATGCATTGGCAAGTGTGCAGGTGATGAGATTGTTGTTCGGACTCCAGCTGGCGATGCCTACTGGGAAGTCACCGAAATTGAGTACAGGGAGGCGGAAGACGCACCCCGGTTCATTAAACCCTGAGGTGCCTCCAAATCGGCCACCACTATGTCAAAACCAGCTACAGTGATGGCCGACAATGAATAGTACGACGCAAAAGTACAGTACTATTCCGAAAAACCAGCAAAATCAATGTATAAGACCAAATAGTACACGAGCTTGGGGTTCTTCCTGATACTCCGTCGACCCACCAAGGAAGATTCCGCATGCCGGGTTGAGATACTCTCGTACATCGTCGGGCTCCATGCCATCTTGCACCGCTAGCAAAGTCAGGGTGGGAATCCCTGAAAGTCGTTCCTTCCATTTGAGGCTGAACTCCAGTGATCTCATCCCACCGGCCACAATGTCAGGCAGGATGAAAAAGTCGCTTCCCTCGCCAAGCAGGTCGATTGCTCGCCCAAATGCGCGCTCATCAAATGGACGTCCTTGCTGAAATGCTGTCCAAGCGCCGTTGTCCAGGCAGTACCGGAAATTTTCCGTCCGTAATACGCCAGTTGGACTCACCAGCAGTCGCCAGCCAGCCTCACGCATGGCGGCAAGATTCTGCTTGGTACCAGTTCTGCTTGCGTAGGAGACCATCTCGCGGCGATGTACGGGTAGCCGCTCCTCACATTCCGGTTCCAGATCAGCACTGCCATCGAGGTTGTAGTAGTCGGCATAGGCCATGACAGCCTGGGAGTACCCGACTCGGCTTCCCTCCTTGTAGGGGGTCATCCAGCTTGGCGGGGTGAAGGCGGCGTCTTGCATGTTGAGCTCCATGAGCAGAATTCATGCAAATGGTGACTTGCCCTGAGTGTGCCACCAGCCGGTTATGATCAGGATTCGTATGGTTTTGAGGCTGCAAATATGCGCTACCCGAATTCCTTCATGACAACCTATTTCAACGGCTGCGCCGGCGGGCAATCTGAGCCATGCGTCGTTATTTTTCGCGACGAAGAGGTGGTAATCGAATACACCCGCAAGGGGCAACCCTCCACATATCGGGGACACCTGAAGGACGGCATCTACTCTTTGCGGTACTGGCCAGAAGCAGATGGATTTGTTGGGGAGGCCACCCTATGCGCACCAGAGGGGAACCTCATGGACGGAGACTGGTGCGAGCAGGAAGGCGGCAGCAAGGATGTGGGCACCTGGGAAATCGAACTCAGAAGGTAGGGCCGCCGATCAGCGGCCCGGGTGGTGCCTCCGGTTCCACTCTTTGATGATTCCTTCCGGAACCTGAGCACACTCAGCAAGATCGTCGATTCCGAGGCGTTGGGCGAATCGTTTGATCCGCCAGGACTCGCTCGGGTAGCTTGCTGCCGTGTACTGGGGTTTGAGCCAGTTCAGGGCCTGGGCGGCATTCTGAAAACAACGCCGCCCGCTATAGCCCAATGCCGGGCCGATCACCACGGCTGTGATGGCCAGTCTGTCACGTGGATTGATCGACTCCAGTAGCGTGATGAGAGGGCTTTCCGGCTTCTTGAACTCAGGTACACGTCCTGTCCGAACATACTGGGCGTGAAGCCTGGGATTCCGTGCCATCAGGTGCAGCGCTTTTCGATCAACCATGATGGTCCCCTTCGATCAGATCCTGGGTCGGCAAAACGGTATTCAGGTTCACCCAGCGCACCATCTGAGCGTCGGGAGATTCCCCACCGTAGACTCGCTTCCTCCAGGCCGGGAAAAGGAAATCGCCGCTCTCCTGATCTTCCTTCTCCTCCGCCTGGAGCCGATCAACCTCTGTGTTGGCGATGTACACGATTGTGTTGCCATCTTTCAGGGGCCGGCCGCGGAGCGCCTCGATACCCTGCTGTGCAATCAGTTCAGCTGCGGAGCCTGGACCTGGGGTCCTCTTAACCATTGAAGTGCCCCTCGACTACATCAAAGCATCCTTCATGGGAGTAAACGTTCACGCTGTTGCCGTTGGGGAATGGCTCGCCCTGGAGGACGATTGCGCATCGCCAGTTTCCCGCGGAGGTGCGCAGAGTGTTCATTACTCGTCCACGAATTGTCGGTTTCAGCATGGACTTGTCGTGAGGTGTGAAGATCACGTGGTCCATAGGCTGGACTGGACATTCAAGTGCTGGAACAACGCCGGAGGATTTCAAATCCCTGGGGAGGGTGAGGCTGATTTGCTGCATGTCATGGCTCCTGTTTGGTCTAGCCATGATCCGATTGATTTGGGAGTGGCAGAAGCGAGGAGTGGTACTCCGCATTCGTGTCCCCGAAGGGAAGTGGGGGCTAACGCCCCACTTACACTTGGCCGCTTACCCTTTCTTGCGCTTGCGCGCGGCCTGATCATCCAAGGCAGACAGTCCTCCGGCGAAGAACGCGCAGATCAGGGCAGCAATGGAGATGCCGACGATAATGTTGGACTCTGCCCAGTGTCCGTACTTCACAACGAAGAATTGGAGGCCGGAAGCGAGCAGGATAAAGGCGATGACAGCGATAGCGCGCAAAATCATGGGGTGTACCTCTGTAGGATTTGACGAAATTCTCAAGCCGCCACCGGTGTGCCAGGAGCACTCTCGTCATCATTTTTCACCGCCTGCCTGACCGTTCCTTCGTAGAAGCGCAAAGCGTCGCCTAGCGCCTGGATTCGAGCAGCCACCCGGGCTTCCCATCCGCCACATCCCTCTGGTTTGGTCTTGAGGAGGTTCAACGTTTGGTCAACGAGTTCGCTGGACGACAAGTGGTCTGAATTTTCATAGGAGAAAATCATCTTGTTGCTGAGCAGCAGCGCATCCATTCGGTCATCGCTCACCTCAAGAGGAACTATCGGACCTCGAAAAGCAGGGTCAGGTCGGTAGAACGAAGCAATCCCGGCTACAGGCACAGCAGGAGTGCTCGTTACGCGCACAGTTGGGAAAATGCTTTCTGCGTAGACCAGCAGCGACTCCGGTGATGCTTTCGGTCCAGAGATATCAGTGCCCAAGCAAACCAGTCCGTTGCCGTCATAGGTTGCGACCTGAAGCACCTCTTGGCCGTAGTCCATCCAAACGAAACCGGAGGTTTTCTGCCGCGCCGCGATAGCGATTACCCGCGCAGGGATCGTGTTGATCTCGACAATTGGCTGGGCATAGGAAGGGCCAACAACGAAGTTTCGACGGAGGGCAAGAGCAGCGCGTTGAATACGGGGGCAGTTCGAGCGGGAGGATGACATGAGGTGGCTCCAGTGAGTGACTGGAGCCATTACCCCATGAGGTCAGGCGTGGCAGAACCTAGGCAGCGGATCGAGCTGGTTGATCGAGCAGTTGAGCTTGGAGTGCTCCTCCTTGGTCTACGATCGCTTCAAGCAATGCGTTCACCTGGCGCGAGACATTCACCCACCACGCCAAGGCTGTGAGCAGCATGCTGTGGACGCTCACCTCATGGGTTTTGGCTTGCTCTGCTATTCGGTCCCGAATGTAAGGGGTGTAGCGCAGCATGGTCGAAATCTTGTCCGAAGCCAGGCCGGGCTCTTCGGTGACGACAGGCAGTTTTGCCAGAAGCACCGCGACGTCCGCTTCATCAAGTTGAGAGATCAGCATCTTGCGGATCAATGCGCAGCGTTTCTGGTGGTCAAGCCAAGAGATCAGGCCCATGACGCATTCTGCATTCATGCTCCTCCCATGCTGTAGGGCGAGGTCGGTGAGGCCTTTATGGCACTGGCTGTTGAGGCGGACCATGACTTTGGGGGCGGTACGGGAGTTGCTGTCCTTGTTCTTCATCGCTTCGTCCATACTCCTACTTCTTTGGTACCACGGCCAAGGGTGGCCGTGGTACGCATTGTGCCGGTCGAGCTGGCGTAGTGCCCGCCAAACATCGGAGCTGTAATCCAGGCTGAACCTAGCTCTGGTCGTAAATGGCGAGTCCTTCCACGGTATCGAACTGCTCGTCCAGGCGCACCCATCCGAGACGTTTGCGCAGCCTCGACCAAGTCGCAGATGGCTTGTCCTTTTGATCGTGCGGACTCCCCGTCATGAAGGTCTATGCACCGCGTGTAGTATTCAAACACCTGGTTGCTGGTGGACATGGAGATGCTCCCTTATTGGTGGGAGACATCTTCAAGCGCGTCAGGGCGTGCCAGAACCCCAGGCGGCTGAGCCGGGGATTCAAAGTTGAGTGATCCTCTGGTTCTCCACCTTAAGCCTTCCGGCGACGTTACCTCGACCGGAAATCCGGATTAGCTCCCAAACTTCGGAATGACTCGAGCTACTGGCATCGTCATCCAGCCTGTCGCAACGACCTAGGTAGAGGTTTCGGCTACCCAGGAACTCGGCGGTAACGGACTCGGCCGTGCGCTGTATGAAATTGCGAACCTGGATGCGTTCGCCGGCGAAGTCCAGGGATGAACCATGCTGTGCCACATAGGTTTCGAGTTGTGTGGAAGGCATTGAAGCTCCGGGTAACAGTACGTACTGGCGGAGGCCAGTGTTCCGATTGTGGAAAGGGATTCAAGTGAAGTGAGGGTGCTGAAATTCAAGGCGGCCCTTATCCCGATGAAAATCAAGGGTGTGATTCAGGAGAGTTGGCCAGGTTTGGTGCAGAACCCGGCCATCAGGGGAGGGGGAAATGCAGGGGCAACAGCAAGCGCTTGCTGCCCAAATGCATGTCAACACGCCAGTGTTAGTCCCAGCCGGCGTGCTCCACAGCCTTGTTGAAAGTATCCGCGACCAGGTGGGCCAGCTCCTCGTGCGTGTCTGCCTTCGGATGCTGCAGTCCGTCGGTAACGATGGCCTTGTGTTGCCAGGCCCAGGCCTTGCCCTTGTCGGCGAAGATGATTGCGCGAGCTTCGGCGATCCAGAATCGGAACTCAGCTCGCACTTGCTTGGGATCGTCATTGTCCGGAACCTTTGGAACCACCCAGGCGGAGAATTGGCGACTCCGGATGGAATCTACCCAGCGGAGATCGTCCTCGATGTCCATTCGGAACAGGTAGGTATCAGGCAGGGCGAGCTTCTGTTCCAAGATCGATTTGATCTTGCCGGCAACATAGCGCCCATGATCCTTGATGTTGCCCTTGAGTGCGTCACGAAGCTCCTGCTTCGAAAAGCGGCCTGCCATGTGCGCAACGCACTGGCCATCCCGCATGACCGTAGTAAACCGACCGTCTTTGTTGAAGACGATGCGCGCTTTCTCATAGCTGTCGTGGAAATGGTCGCCGCAGATTGCTTCTAAGGCTGCGTAGGTGGCCTGCATGCTGGCCAGGCCGATCATGTCTGCTTCCTTCTCGGTGATAGGTGCAGGTACGTTCATTTTCAGGTTCCCCGTGGTGTGTAATTGGAACCATCTTCCCCGCCGGTTGAGTGTGCCAGAAGCACTGTAATGGCCCGATTTTCCAACCCCTGTCCATCGAGGCAGTCGGTTGAAGATTGCACGTGCGCAGAGCGGGGATGTTCTAGTCCCAAATGGGGAAGTGAACGGCAGGTGCTAATTCAGGCCCCCATAGCAGGGACCGGAATGGCACGGGAGCCGCCAGGAAAACATCGCGGAGTCGAGAATGGTTCAACCTCAAACAAGCCGACTCATTGAACCCGCTTGGTCACTTCTGATTGAACTGGTGTAGAAGGGCGCGGAGTTTGGGAGCCGCCTGTTGCTTCAGTGCCGAGAATTTGCATCGAAGGATCTGCAGCGGCAGATCGCCGGTCAGACCGTGAATGAAAGGCAAAATCCAGTAGCGAATGTTGTCACACAGGGTCGGTGGCGGGTCGTTCTAGTGGCTATGGACTTCGGGGACTACAGCAACGGCGTGAGCTGCATTGTAGAGAGCAAGGTGTAGCTTCTTGCAGATTTTCATGGCGGCACCAGTAGTGCGGCCTCAGAGAGGCCGCATAGGACTTAAGCCAGCTTTTGCTCTTGCTCGGAAAGGCTGGCGATGAAGCTAGGGCGGTTGAATATGCGCTGGCAATATTCTGAGATTCCGCGAACCTTGGTCAGGTTTATCCCAAGGGACTTAACCCGCCATAGGAGAGGGGCGAGGGTGCAATCAGCGACCGAAAGTTCGTCGCTCATGAAGTATTTCTTCTGCTCAAAGAGCGGTGCCAGCGCCAGCAGAGTGCTTGCCAGTTCCTTGCGCGAATCGGAACAACCATCTTGGGTTTTGTCCAAGAGCGGATAGAGTTCCCGGTGGATACGGCGAGCCAGCATACGAGTATGGGCGCGGGCAACGGTGGTGCTGGGTAAGAGCGCCGGATGCGGGTAGCGCTCCTCCAGATACTCGACAACCATGTCCACCTCATGAAGTGCGAGGTCGCGCTCAGCCAGCGCGGGTGCCTGCATCGTGGAACCGAACTGAGCCATCAATCGTGCATTGGCCGGTACTGCGACATCTAAGATGCGAGCGTCGATTCCCTTTTCTGCCAGCACCAAGCGAACAATATGGGAGAGGTAGCAGGTGCTGTTGGAGAAGAAGGTTAGGGTGTTCAATTTGCTCATGGCTGTTCCCCGAGGTGTTGTTTGCGATGGGGAAATTTTCAGCTTGGTTGGTGTGTGCCAGAACCATCCGCGAAAAATAATTCAATCAAAGCCGGGCAGCCAGTCGTAACCTTTTCCCTTGGCAGAGCTGAATAAAGCTACCGATCATGGCCGATGCGCCATCCACCTCAACGTCGAATCCCGTCCGAAGATCAGTCCCGGATTTGCCGTACCGGAACCCAACAGTTCTGGCTCGTGAAATTGCGATCAATTGCTCTGCGGAAGGTTCTGTTGTGAATGTCAGGAATCCGTTCCGAAGCTCAGGACTCAATTCGGCCAAGGCTTGGCCAGTCGGAGCCCCATCGACAGTGAGTGTGATGGTATCCATTTCCCGGAGCAGCGAAGGGGAGTACCAGGACTTGAAAAGGGCAGCTAGTTCGACACTGTCATCTTGACCGCAGGCCAAGGCGATCTTACCTGTACCCTGCACCTTCTCCTGAGTCCCCACCAGTACGATGGCTCCCTGGACCTCTTCGAAACCCCACCGCGCCGGCAGTTCACCCGCATTGATCAGGCCCAGGTCATAAGCTTCCTGCGGAGTCAGATATCGCATGCTCTCACTACCAGCCGAGACCATACGGTCCATTAGACTCAGGCTAACTCCCATTGCGCTGAGGTGAGTTGCGATCAGTGTCGACGCGACCTGCGCCAATGACAGGTCGTTTGCTTGCTGCCCGGCAGCCCGATAGAAACGGTGTACGCCCATCTTCGAATCCTCATCCAGGAAGCGAAAGCGCCCCCCAGCGAATGCAAATGGGCAACCGCTCTCACAGCGACCAGGTTGTGGAGTGCCCTCAGAGCCTCGTCGGCCTACTCTTGTTGAAAAGCCTCGTTCTCGAATGAGTTGGCCGAGTTCAATTGCGGCAACCAGGTCCCCGCCGAGCGAGTTGATGTAGACCATTCCCAGGCCTGCCCCATTGAGATTGCCGACGCGCTTGAATGCTTCCACCGTTGGCTGATGGATATAGCCGTCGATGTAGATTTCAGGGAATCCGCCATCCTCAGACGGGTTGAGGAACGTCACTGCTGCAGGCTGAAGGCGCGGATCGTCCGCCGGCACCGGAGCGGGGGAGGCAGCCAAGTTGATGGAGATGCCGGCTAGAAGAATGGCGATGATGCTTTTCATGTTGTGGCCATAGTAATTGATCGCATTCAGCATGAGTGCTTAGGGCCAGTGCCAGAAGCAAAGCGATCCTGCCATTCAATCCCCGGAAGCCCAAACCAAAGCCGCAATCTGGAATCCATGCCCTAGTTACCGTTGCCGACCGACATTCGGGTAGGAGTTGTCGGTGTCTGGAGCCTTGATATGAGCTTGCATTCCCTATGGCTGTGAGATGATCGGTATATGGAGTGGGGACTGGGCGAACTTCCGTTATCCTGGCTCCTAGTTCCGAGGAAACCGCCGAATACTGACCCTCCAAGTCGTTGCCGAGCATGTTCAGCGAAATGCCTGGAGCGAGGCTTCTGGCAGATCGAGGTGGCACACTCTCGGCGATCTCATCACATAGGAAAAAGCCAATGAGAATCGAGCGTGAAGAAGTAGATGGTTTTGAGCTCGCTTACAGCGTACAGGTCGACAACAGTCGGATGCTTGAATTGTTAGTTGACGAGATTGAAACAGGTGATTGCTTCTGGCAGATCACTAATTCCTGCGGACAGGTTCTGGACCGATCCGATCGTTATGAAGATCAGGCGCGCTGCCTGCGTGACGGCCTGAACAAAGCGTTGAATTAAGAAAAGTTCATGAGCAAGCAAATTGCCAAAAGCGGGAACGCACGCGCCGGCCGACGCGGCCAAGGCTGAGCGTACCCCAGGCTCCGCAAGAACTCCCGTGAACGGCAAGGGGCCTGGCCTCAGAACGGCCAGGCGTGTTCTTGTGCATCGATCTGCTGAACAGGAATCAGCAGGCCTGAGGCTTGCTGCTCGAAAGTAGGGGGGATGCCCTTACCCTTCGCCGCGCCCTTGGCCATCAGATCCTGGTACCGGACGATGATGCTTTGTGCATCTCGATAGTTGATGGCCAAGCCAAGTTCATCGGCAACAGTGCATCGCACCTCGGCAAGCAGCTCAGCCTCCCCGTGGGTAGGTACCGCAACAGGCCACCCCTTCACATACAGCAAGTGCTTCGGAAGGCGAGCCTCCGCATTTTGGCGGATGATGGACTTACGCTTTGCATCCTCCAGAGCCAGGCGCATGTCTAGCGTCAAGAGATCAGGCCTCACGTCTCCCAGCCATTTCCCGGATTGGAACGAGAAGGTTGATGCGATTTCGAGCCCGACCATTTCCCGGTAAATGTCGTGGTTCCCTTCATACCCAGTCGACGACTTCAGGTCCCCTGCCGAAGCAAGCACACAAAATGCGCAGCTAATCCTGGTCATGTTGTAGGTGGTGTAGCCGACGTGCCTAGCCAGTCCGTATGAATCGATGAAGTCGATCACCTCGTCCCGCTTCATGTCGATGATCGCGTTCCAGGTCGCCCCCTCCTTACCCCGGGTGACCAGCGTGCTATCTGGTCTGCTTACGGGTTGCTTTGCCCGGTTCGCGCTTTCTTCGCGTCGCACACCTACCACGTTGATTACGTCCTGGCCGGGAAATCGTTTCTTGAGGGCGCTCGCAATCGGTTTTGCTTTCTTTTCGGAAGTGCAAAAACGCATCGAGGCGGTAGACCAGGGCAGGATCATCTGAACGCACTCGAGGTCGATGTAGCGCCTCAGGTTGTTCTCAAAGCGCGTCAACCAGCGATCCATCATGTCTCCGCTGCCGGTGCGCACGACCAGCAGCTCCCATCCCAGGAACTCTGCCATCTCCTGGCACTTCGGAAGGCTCTGATCCCATTCAACACGGCCCAAGTCCGCATGCACGGCAATGCGGGGGCCGGTATGGCCGATCGAATTGAGATGTTCGTGTACGGCCAGTTGGCAAGCCTGACTGTCTTGGCCACCGCTGACGCCGACAGCAACTGCAGCATTCGCTGCCAGCAATCTGTCGATGTCAGGGGTGGTACTGATGAAGCTACGCTGGAAGGACATTTCGTTGATCCGGTGATGAAAGTGATGGTCACAGGATCAAGGGAGTAGAAGTGTGCCAGAAGCAGCCCTGGGTTCAGACTGGTGCTTCTTCCTCGCCAGGTACCGGGATCGCGTCGATGTCCCTCGCAGCAAGAATCTGTCCCGATTCATCCATGAGAATTACTTGCGTGGGGGTCACCACAAGGCTGCCTTGTGGAACGGGCCGGTACCACAGCGTATCGTCGGGCGAAATCTTCATGAACCCGTAATGTCTGGGCTCAACCTTAAAGCGCCCACACTCGCTGAGCGTTGGGTTGCGGATCTCGAAGTCTTCATGTTCGAAGTACAGGTCGCTGACCTCCCCGTAGGGTCTTAGGCGAATGTCGATGAGCTCAGGTTTGTTCAACTGCCGAACAACCCATTCCTCCCCTTCAAAGTCCCATCCCCGGGGATCAAGGCATCCAATCTCGTCAGCGTCGATCAGACCATCTTCATGGAGTGGTGCCGAGTAGACTTCACTCCCCACCATAAAGTTTACCTCTCTGAAGTGAGGGCTTTCTGGGCACTGCAGAATGAGCCCGCGCCCTGGGCGGGCAATCAGAATGGATTCGTTGGCCTTACAGTAGGAGCGGAAATCCATGGAATCAATGGTTAGAGGCGGGGCAGATTGTGTTTCGGAGGAATTGGAGGTTCTGTAGAAGGGCATGGCTTAGACCTTTTGGAAAGAGACCAATAGAATGCCTCGCAGTCGAATGTGCCAGAAGCGGCTAGATCAGTTGCTAGAATGATTGCTTAGATTAAATCCAAGATTAATTCATATGTGCGGAGCGCCTGGTTTGTGGTCTATAATATGATTCCTGCTTAACAGCTTTTATAAGTGTGTGATCATGAAGCATAAGCCATCTAGGTTGGAACTGTTCATTTTTGTGATTCTGTCGCTGCCAATTTTGTCTTTAGTTTTTTTCGTTATTTACGGAGTGGTGGCCTCAGAGGTTAGGTTTTGGAGTGCTATGTAAATCTAGACGCCGCAAGATTTCTCATCTGCCTTGGCCTTGATTGGAGATACCATGGAACACTCAACACCATACCCTACCTTCGAGGAGGTTATAGCTAAAGAAAGACTGGCTAGTCGCAAAACCCGACTAAAAATAATTTTCTTGTCTAGCCATGTGATTATATTTCTCATTGGTGTAGTTATGGGTAGAGCCTTCAACCTCTCTTGATAAAGTAGGTTGAGTGATGTGGGGCGAATGCTTTACACATCCTGCAGCGGATTTTCGCAAAGATGAATAGACGATACCCGTTCTGGGAACAACTCTCGAACCTTTTTGGTAATGCGCACTGCGTCTAGGGCTGTAACACATCCTTGGAACATTTCTATTTCAGTGAGGTGATAAGCCACTCGCTCTATGCGGTCCTTCTTGCTGGGAGCGCAGGTTCGAATCAGATCGGCGTCATATCTTGCGGAAAGGATGTCGTACCAATCCACCAGCTGGAATTCGAAAGCGACATCGACTGCCCTACCGGTGGGTAGTGCCTCATCCCACGCATCTCTCCTGGTGTCCCACTCAGCTTCGCTGATTGTCTCAGGCCTGTCGGTTGAGTTCTGGTAGTGGTAATCAGTGAAACCCGCGTCTTCTATCAGGTGAGCGAACGGCGCATGGTTGCGCCAATACGTCAGCATCAGTACATCACCGTGGAATGGCAACACCGATACCGAACCAATGAAGTCCCAATTCATGGTTTTGATCGCATTGTCCTGATTGCGGTAAGCGTCCTCAATCTGGCCTAACACATGGTTTCGGGACCAACGATTGCGGTCCTCATCGACAAGGCAATAGTTCTCCGCCAGGTCCCGGCCGAATGCGAGCTTTCGAGCAATGACGGTAGCCACCGCCTTGCGAGCCTCCTGGATGAAAGCGGGGCGTATCCGGACAAGCTCGGCAAGAGCTTGCTCCAGGGTTGCGCGGCGTTTGATCCGGCCGTGATTGATCTTGGTACTCATGAGGTGGCTCCTTCAATCGAAGGCCAATGGTGAGGCTGGCCGGTGTGTGCCACCAGCCAAGTGGGGGGCCTAGATTTCGTGGGCCATCGTCGGCTCAGTTCAGCAGGTGCAGCAGCAGCGAGAACGCCGGCACTCCAAGAACGATCATGAGGATCGTGGTGTACATGGAGGTAAGCCTCCAGATACGGCGGCCGTCCATTGTTGCCAACGCATCACTGCGCTTTCGAAGCCGTGGGGATCGAGCATCCAAGGTGTCGGCTCTCACCAACAGAGCCAGCATTAGCAACACCACGTTGTGCATGGCCAACAACACAACACCAAGGATGGGGCTTTGAGCTGCCAGGCCGGCCGCGGCGACGAACGCAAGTAGATGAGGCACGTTGTCGATCAGCTTTGCCAGACCTTTGGCTGGGGTGAATCCGAATCCTCGCTGAGCCGATCGTTCGGTGCATACCCAACAAGCCAGCGATGCAGACGCCATGAAGATGGTCACCATGAGCATTTCCTCTTGTCACACCAGTACCAGGACGCGGCCCTGATCGATCGCGAAGTCAACAATCTTGCTCCCTCGGTTACGAAGGGACATCACACTCCAGGCTTCGGCGTTGGGACGCCCGATGACACGGGCGGGGATGTTCATCGCAATGAACTCCGCGCGTTTGGTTTTGAACGTGGCATACAGACCAAGATCGCCCTCGCGGCGGATGTTTGAAACAGCAAATTCACGCCGGCCAACAGTGAGGTTCTGAGAATCGCCGATCAGCTCTTCGAGCTGGGATTTGGGCGGAATCGTAGAAGTCATTCGAACGTCCTCGTATTTGATCAGGTCTATGCTCGAGAGACCGAGCGCGTGCCGGAAGCCGTGAGCTATTCGGCCAGGGCCAGCACGTTGGCTGGCATGGTCTTGAGCAACGACTGCCCACCCTGGTTCTTGCCGTAGTTACAGCGGACAAAGACGCCTTTTGGGGTATCCCAGAAGCGAATGACCTTTGCCTTGTTCCCAGGAATGCTGTCAGCGAAGAAAATCCGGGTTTGCACGGCCAGCCCCCGGCGCAAACGAGCTACATCAAGAGCGGGGAGGTCGAGCGCTGGGTAGAGCGGGATCATTGCTCAGCACCATTTGCGCCGCAGATGAAGTCCTTCCAGGTTGCCCGGGTCAGGCGCTTGAGGTTTGCCGGATGCCCCTCACGGGAGAAAGGGTAACGACGATCCTCTGTCAGGCGATAACGACTGAGGGTAATCGTGTCTTTACTGGTACTGAGACTGGTGCACCACCACACCTGCAGGTCCTGGAATCGAGGCATCATCAGGTCGGTGTCATCGCCGGGCACCAGCAGTGCGACACCCGGTGCAACCCGATTGTCTTTCAGGACTTCGGAGGTCGATATCGCAACCAGCGGGGCTTTGAAGGGTTTGAAGTCGAAGGCCTTTTCCCACAGCCGGCAAAACGTTCCCCCTGCCAGGCATGCGGTGAAGTAGTTGTGGTCCGAGAAGGGGCGGAAAACGCCGACCGAAGTGGTCATCTGCAGACGATTCATCGGCTCAACGTCATCCAGATCAAAGGCCATCTTGCCCTTGATCGCGATTTCCATCGCTTCATGGAGAAGTTTGGAGCGCTCCCGATCTCCGACCGATTTGCCTATACCGTTGAAAGCAGCACGCATAAAGCCGAGGCCGGCGCTGACGGGTGTGCTGTTCATGTGACTTCCTCAGTTGAGTGGACTGAGGAAATCTTCAGGGGGCTGACGGTGTGCCAGAACCGGCGCGAGAGAGATTGATCACTGATCCTGCAAGAAATCGATTTGCCGGGTGTTGAGGTCAGTCTTGTGGGTGTTAAGCGGGTGCCCGAGCTGGCGCTTGACCTCAGAGAGCCATGCTTTGTAAGGCCTGTTTGCGCGGTTTCCCCAGGGGTATGCCTCGGTGAGAGCCTTGCGCAATGCAGTCATGTCTTTCCGGCCAACGCGGTTGATGACTTCTGCGACTATCGGTGCCGCTCGATCTGCCCAGGACATGCTCTCCTCACAATGCCGTTTTGTCCGCTGGGCTTGCCGCGGACAACTGGATACGGATGTCATCTGCAAGGCTGATGAGACGGTTCCCTTCACCCTCAAGTTTCTGGGCTACTGCCTGGACCTGCTCAGCGGTGGCCACCTCATCCCTGCAGAATCCCTCATCCAGAAGCCACTGCTGGACCTTGGCGAACCCCTCTATTGAGAGGCTCATGCTACTTTTCCGCCGGCGGCGATGATCGCCTCCTTGATCGCATCCAGCTTGTCCTTCGGTGCCTGGACCGACAGGAAAGCCGTGTCTTGTTTCTTCTTCCAGCGCTTGAAGTAGGTTTCGAAGGAAACATCGACAGAGCCGTCATTGGACTGCACCCACCCACCCATGATTCGAACCTGGTCCTCTGGCTTGAGGTCTTCGCCGATGGAGAAGGAGTCATCCATGACCTGGCCGTTAACTTCAAGCTCAAGTTCTTCATGCCAGACATCATCTTCACCATTCGGCTTCCAGAACCCGTCGTCGTTGTAGAAGGCCTTGAGTTCCGAGCCAGTCGTTTTGGTCGGCATTGTGGTTACTCCGTTACGGACTGGATCGCGCCCAGTCGCTTTTCAATGGAAATTGCTTGCTGCTGGAGATCCAGGCCCTCGAGGCCGAGCAGTCCGTTCTTCGCTGAGCCGAGCTTGGTCAGGGCCTCAACCAGCTCTGCAGCCTGGGCCTTGGCTTTCTCTAGGGTCGCCCGGTCCTGGGCGTTCAGCTTGCACATAGTTCACCTCTTGAATGAGCTAGTTGGACTGCGGGCCTTCCAGCTCCAACAGTTCAGATTCGATGTTCGACCTTGCAATCGCTTCCCATGCGGCCGAGATTTCAGGGTGGCCGTACAGCGGGTGACAGCTCAGCAGTCCCCGTAGGACGTCTGCACGTCCGGCACGGAAAAGGTCATCCGGTACCCAGGCAAATTCCTGTTGAACTGCCTGTTGGTAGGATTTGTACGCCTGTGGTGGCTGTGCCAGAACCGCCAAATCAATGTCGAGCACCAGGCCGCAATCATCGGCCTGGGAGCCCGTCTGGTGGTTGGTCGCCATGATCATCGCTTCCACAGCTGGGATGTACTCGGGAACGCCGGCAGCTGTGAGCAGGGTGATGGCGTACTGAGCGCTGCAAGCTTCATTGTCCACTCGGTGAGTGTCGTAGATCACGTCGTGAAGCCACAGCGCCAGTTCAACCAGGTGAGGTTTGTCGGCCAGATGACGCCAAGAGTCGAAGTGTTCAAGGCACGCGGCTATGTGTTCAAGGGTGTGGTAGTGCCGTCCTGGCTCGCTGTATTGCATACGGAGGTAGTTGAAGGCACCTGCAGCAGGTGCTGCGCCAAGCGCGCGCCAGAGCCGATGCCAACGATCTTCTAGCTCGGTGTGATTCAAAGGCATTTCCCTGCTACTCCAGGCGTTGTATTGGCATTGACGGATCATAACCTTGGGCATGGTAGGGATCTTGCCGTACCGCACACTGTGAATTCTCCACGCCATGGCTAGTGACACCAGCCACGAACGAATTTCACAAGCCTACTTTGGCGTGAGCCGCGGGGGCGGTGTTGTTACGGTTGACGTGCCCCTGCGGATGCTTTGAGTTTTAAGGGGCCAATAAGATCGGGCCGCCATTAGGCGGCCCCTTTCGCGTCTGAGATTAGGCAGCCATTCCCAGGGCAGCCATGCGGATAGCGCTTTCGAACTGCTCCTCGATCCGCACCAGGTCGTCCGCGACCGACTTGTCCAATCGCTCTTCGACGAATCGGGGGAGGAAGAGACTGTAGGGTTTGCCTGGCTTCTTCGGACGCATGATCTGGTTGGACCGTACAGTGATGATCATCCCGCGCCACGTATCCCGATTGAGATGGATCTCCTCTCGCTTCTTCTTCTTGAAGCCGCTCACTCCTACCACCAGCTGGCCGCAGGCGCTCTTGCAGAGCAGTGACCCGAAGGTCTTTGCGTTTGCTCCTTTACCAGGAAGGAAATCAACCACTTCAAGCTCGCATGGGGCTTCGAGCTTCAGCTTGATCTGATCCTTGCTGGTACCGTCAAACCAGATAGCCTCCGGCTTTTTGATGATCGTGCCTTCCAGTCCGAGCTCAAGCTGCTCCACATAGTGGTCAATAGCCTCCTGGAAGGAGTACACGATGCGCGTCTCGATCATCGAGATCGCAGAGTGAGCGAGCGCCGTCACGAGAGCGGTCAGCTGACCGAAGCGGTCCTTGTATGGGGTCTCGCAGCGTCCGCCTTTCTTGACCGAGGTCAGCGGGATCAGATCCCACAGTTTGATGATCGGCCGGCAGCCAAGGTCGAACTGGCCGCCCTGAATCACGGAGTTCAGCATGCCGTTGCCGACCTCACGGGGGAGAATCTTGCCGTCGCATTCGACGAGCAGCTCACCATGCGCTTGCCCGTTCGGAAGCCGACGGAGCCCATCAAGCAGTTCTTGGAACGGTGCCGCAGGGAGAAGGGTGCCGGCGCGCGAAGTGAGGCTTACCTCATTGGCTTCGACCGTCACGTTGACGAACATGCCGTCGGCTTTGACCTGCGAGTAGATACCAGCGGCCCAGTTCCACTCCGAAAGATTGGTGTGGTGAGGGAGGCTGCAGCGCATGTAGCTGAACTCAGGAATCAGCCCGGAGCAGACTTTGTTGACGCTGGTTTCGCTGAAGCCGGCGCGCGGGTCCTTGGAAAGGATGCGCCAGAGCAATTCAGAGGACTCTGGGTTCAAGGACGTCAATGCCCGAGTAACCGCCTCTTCAGCGCGGTGTCCGGTGAGCCCTCGGGCGGCCAATTGGTCGAGCATCGACCAGGTTTCCTGGTTGAACTCCTCGGCCCCGAACTGGCTTGCCCGGGCCGGTCGGATGCCATAAGTGATGAATGGGTTGAGCATGTAGATCAGGACGCGCTGGAAGGCTTCGCTGTCGACGTGGGTCTTCAGGAGCGCCAGCTTGTCGTTGGTGCCAGGGGTATTCGCGATCTGCTCGAGGGCATGATAGACGGTGGTGCTCAACACGGGCTGCTTCTCCAGAGTGGTCTGACTTGATTGTCCGGATGCTTGGGTTTCATTCCAGCGAAGTCCGGGGGCTGATGACCATTCTTGAGCCGCAGGGGGTGTGCCAGAAGCGGCCGGAAAAGCCCTCTACGCTGCATCGAAAAGGGAAAGCTGGGCAAAGGACTGCGGGTTAGCAGAACCTGTGTCTGGCTTCCTTGAGGCTTTCATTCGGACCGGTGCAGTTGGTGCTAGCTCTACAGCACGATCGGGCACGGCCGCCAGCGAGGGTTCGCTCAACGCTGGAGCCGGTGGCGGGGTTAGTGCAGGAGGCGCGACTACAGACCTGGACGCTGGATTCCGCTCTGCCTCTGCCGGAGCGGCTGGGATGTCGGCAGGGTCTTGGGTGAAGTCGCACAAGACGATCTCGCAGATCGGACTGACGCCGTGCCATTCGTTCTTGTAGGCGGACGTGTCCAGGCCGCAATTATGGTCGAGCACGATACCGGTCTGACTCATGAACTTCTCACACTCCCGCGTAATCTCGACGCTATAGGAGCGTTGGCCCGAGTACCGGAATGGGGCGGATGTCTGCGGGATGATGAACACGCCGTGGTCAGCGATCTTGGATGCGGCTTCTATCAGCTTGTACTCGAAACTTGCCCCTGTGTAGCGACCGTCGAACGCCTGGCCAGTCTTCACAGATCCAAAGGGTGGATTCGAAATCGCTGTACTGAAACGCCCCATATCCGGGATCGAAAACACATCGCTAACGATCCACTCCGCTTCTGGGAGCACTCGCTTCCCGACTTCAGCGTATTCCGGGTTAATCTCGACACACACGATACGCTTTGCACGCTCGCGACAGGCGAAAGCTAGCCTCCCGATGCCTGCGCAAAGGTCAATCAAGGACTCACACTCCGGGACTTCGATGGAGAAATCGTTGGCCAGTCCCTCTGGCGTGAAGAATGCGCCGGCTAGACCATTCATGTTGGTCGCGGACTCATGGAAATGTTCCAAGATGAAGTAGCGGTCCTCGAGACGCAGGCTCTTGTCCGAGTAAACCAGGTCGAGCGCCTGCTTGTGACGCTTCGCCGCTTCTTTGGATAACTTAGCCATTTCATCTCCTCATCGGCTCAGACGGTATGTGTCTGATTCGGGTGTGTATTTGATGAGGGAATTTTCTGACCAGATAGGTCGTGCCACCATCACCCAGCCAGCAGAAGGTCTCTATTGAGCAAGCTAGAAGCTCGGGTGATGGCGGGTGAGGAGTCAGGGCGCGGTCATGCAGCCACTGACAAGCCAGGGTTCTTCCACTGAACGGCCTTGGGGATCAGGACCTGAAACTCGAAACCAGGATCGACGGAGAATTTGATAGTGTCCCCGCGGTTTGCTGCCACCTGACGTGCGTACTCCAGGGCTTGATCGAACTCCAAAATGGAGAAGTAGGAGGAATCCTTGATGTTGGCGTTCAAGAAGTCCGTGCAATGGAGGGACGTACCGCCGTGGTTGTTTGACAGGCCGAAGGTCATCACCACATACATGGGTTCTCCGACCGGCAGGAACAGTTGGCCATCGATGATGATCCGATCGCGTGCCCACCTCTCCAGATATTCGTCAATCCCGGCCTTTCCCTGATAGGCGCCGATGTAGATTCCCTGTTCCCAATGGCTCAGCGTGACGCTTTCCGTCACCAGAGAGATCTCAGGCTCCGGCATGCGATGGGTCGCGTTCGGGCCTCCTTCCACTTTGTTGTCCCGCGCGCCGGCGAAGAGCTTGCAGTTCGTCCAGAGGCAACCCTCGAAAGTGCGGTATTCCACCGGATCGTGGCCCTGGTCGCTGGTGTTTCGGCTGATGATCGCCACCGGGGCTTGCTCCGGCGGGATTTCCCGAATTTCGACGGTGATCAGTCCGTCGTGCTCGCGGACTGTACGAGGCACCCGGCAGCGAGGGGGCACGATGCTGTGGTTGTAGCTGTAGGTGAAGGTTACGTTCATCACATGGCTCCTTATGAGATGGAGCCATGATCAGGGCTGTGCGGGTGTGCCAGAAGCCAGGCCCCGGTCAGGAATAGTTGTTCCTGCAGGGCTTCAAAATCGGATCTTCGGGGTCGACGCCGTTGGCGATGGCCATTTCTGCATAGCTGTCGAACAGATCGACTCCGCCGTCCGAAACCTGGTTCAGGTCCAGTTCACCATTGATGAGATTTAACCGAACCGAGAGATTGTGATCGGCCCCCCTGAGGAGGAAGCCCGCGCAGGTAGTTGGCTTCTCTTTCCCGGTGGTATGGCAGCCAAAGGTTCGGTCGCTCATGTCATAGGCGGTAGCGGCGGAAAGTCGGAATGCCTCGGCCGGGAAGACTCCGACGGCATCACGCCTCCATGGGCAATCTTTGCAAGGGACCTTGCAGGCATGCTTGCGCCCACTCTTGATGGTGACCACCTGGTGGTTCCAATCAGCCCAGCTAGCATCGAGGACTTCAGGTTTGCTGTTCTTGGTAGTCATTGGAGGTACCGGTTCGGACGGCATGCAGTGATCAGGAGGGCAAGCGCGAACAGTGCCAGGATAGCTGCCACACCTTGAATTTCAGTGGCAAAGGCTACTGGATGAGTGTTGGCCAGCCAAGTCAAGGCCAGCGCTGCGCAGATGAAGGATGCGAAGAGAGCGATTGGTAGAAGCATGGGCGACTCCCTGTTGGAAAGTCGCCAGTCTCAGGGGGACGGCTGCGTGCCAGAATCCGCCCGGACAAAAGTCAGGCAGTAATCTCTGCCTGGCTCTGCTAAGGGAGCTCCCGATCTGCATATTCCTCTTTGATCTTGTTCCTCATGTCCTGGACGTGAGCGTCAACAGTCGCCTGGTCGCCGGCCACGTAATCAGCAGAAATGCTGTCTTTCGGGGCAAACACCATGGCGTCGAGGCCAAACTGGTCCGCAGTGATGTCTACGACGTGGATTCCGCCCTGATATTCGACTTCAACCCAGTAGTGGCCGTGCGGAACCCCATCAATCACCAGGCCCCCATCCTCCTTACCGTCACCACCTCGAATAATCGGGTCCAGCGCGGCGAATTTCCGTAGCAGTGCCTCACAGAGGATGGCGGCGTAGAGGCAGGTGCCGTTCGTACGCTCATGTCCGAGTGAGGAGTGCAGCATCGACTCGTACATTGTTCTGACGCCTTTGAGGATCTGGTCCGGTTGCAGACTGGTCACCCACTTCTCCTGTAATGCTATGTTCACACGGTAAGAGTGGTCGGGGCCGCCTAGGCCCCTTGAGAGTCCTTCCGCTTCGCGAGTTGGTCTTTGAGCTGGCGCGGAATGTTGCGGATGATCAGCATATCGCGATCTTCATCGTACTCAACCGTTGATCCCAAATGATGGGCTTCGAAGGTGATAGCCAGGCCTTCAGCACGTCCGGTAAAGCGCTGGAACTGCTTCAAAGTCCGCTTGTCCGCCGGAATTTCCGGGGCCAGACCATAGTCCTTGTTCCGGATGTAGTCGTAGAAGGCTTTCGGTCGGTCTTCGTCGATCAGGCTCGAAAGTTCGTCCAGGGTTATCGGTTGCCCGAGTCGCGCTTGGGCGTTGGCGTAATCAACCAGCGTGTCGGTTTTCTCCCTGGCAGCTGCTTCTGGCAGGTCTTCGCTTTCAACGAAGTCGGAGAATGCATTCAGCAGAGTTCGCGTCTCGCTTGGGGCATCGTGGCCTTCCTCACAACCGATGAAGTCGCGGAAGTAGTCGAAAGCCTTGCGGCCACCTTTCTTGAGGAAGGAAATGTACTGGCGCGACTTGGGGTTGTTACGCCACTCAGACAGATTGATCCTTGCGGCAAGGTGGAGTTGCCCCACATCGAGATGCTTGATGGCGGCTACCTCGAGGCCTTCGGTCAGCGCGACGCCGTCGCGGTGATGGAGCATTGCGAGCATGAGGTAGTCAGTCATCCCTTGCTGGTAATGCGCCAGCAGGAAATGGCCCCCGACAGTCAGGCTCGATTCTTCCATCAGCCTCACCAAGTGCTCGGCTGCCTGGCGGCTGAAGCTCACGAAATCCTGTCCGCCATCCAGGTACTCGCTCAGCCACCCACTCAGTGGATAGGCCCCCGACTGACCATGGAAAAGCCCCCAACCTTTAGTTGCCTTGGCGTTGTAGGCATCGTTGAGATCGGCAAGCAGGTTATCTGCGGCCTCGTTGTGTTCCAGTTCGGCATCCCGGGAGTGGAGTGCCGCCGGGTTCCCGTCGGGTTTCTTGTCGATAAAATGGACAATGCAATGGCGAATGGGCATGGGACCTCAGGTCAGACTGATAAGCAGAAAGCGGTTGCCGGCGAGATCCTAACGAGTGAGATCCTGCCGGCAACGGAGGAGGGCGATTAAGCGCAAGCGTCGAACCGGAACTCGCAAACTCGCTTGCGAGTGGTGCGTGCGCTGGGTCGATCGGTGACGAAAGATTCCGTTGGGATGCTGAACAGGCGGAGTTGGTCCCGTTGTTCGTGAACGGTACAGATACTGCACTGCTCCAGCAGCACGTTGGTCGGCTCGGAATCCCGGTTGAAAACCAGCATGAGCCCCGAGGAGAGAGTAGGGATGTCCGGCGATAGTGAGCAGATGCCTTCCTCGAGCTCCAGCATCAGGTCATGGATTACAGGGGACCGCAGATCGGGGTGAACGATCAGCTGGGTGAAAAGCGTGAAGGTGCCATTACGGCGTGGCCATCCTTGACTGAAGAGTTCCCCGGCTAGGTAAACGTCCTGGCTGATACTGTCCATCGCGATGACTAGATCCAGGCCTTTGCAGGTCGTGGCGATGAAATAGCCCTCGGCGCAGAGGAGAGCATTGGCAGCAGTCTGTCCGGTATCGGTTACCAGAATTTTGAATGCTACTGCTCGGGCGTCTGCGCCGAACTGGTTGTATCCGACACTGATGTAGGCATGCAGGTCCCGGGTGGTACCAGGATTCAGCTTGATCAGCCTGCGTTCCGCGGAATCGAAGATTGCCTGCGGAGAAAATGCCTCCTTCAACTCCTGAACGGCAGTGTCCACCGTACGATCGCCATCCAGCATGTAGGTGTAACCGTCGAGGAGTTCGGGGGTGAATTTGACCATTTGCCTGATTCCTTTTGGCTGGGGGTGAGAAGAGGTTGCGCGATTTGACGGGTGGCACAAAGCCAAAATGGCACGCTGAAATCCCGACTCGCCAAGCCGATAATCTGCCACCTGCTGGCGTGCCTGAACCCCCTGAATTCAGAGTGTGAACTCCACGATTCCTTGTAGGAGACGTCAAGCTGCGCGGCTATCCAGTCGACGAACATTCAGGACCTGTGCAGGGGAAAAGGCCACTACCTCGTAACTGCCGTCCGGGTAGGTGGCTACAAGTCCGTCATGACCGAGCTGCTCAAGTCTCTGCTGAATCTCAACTCCAAAATAGCCGTCGGTTTCAATAGCCCTGGTTATCAGCTCAATTGCAGTCTCGACCGAGAAAATCTGCTCGATGAGGGGAACGGCCGGACTGTCCAGGTCATAGTCATGCTCAAGGCTGGCCAGGCAGTGGAGAGGGTTGCTCATGTTGAGCTTGACCTCCCAGACAGAGCCGCCAGGTCCTGCGTACTCATCGGCACAGGCTTGATCCCCGAAATACAGGCCGGAACCAAAAGTTCCGCGACTTGCGGGCTGGAAGTTAGTGGTTCGGGCTTTGGTCCCTCGGTAGAAGTTATTTTGCTTCGGGAACATGGTTCTCTCCTGATCGAGTGCTCATGTTCCATGAAGAGGGGAGGTGCCAGAACCGAGGGGAAAATGCCGTCCATCAAAAAATTCGCCGGAAAGCTTCTGGCACATGAAGGACGGCTTGATAGTGACTCCATCGCGGGGCAAGGGGCCCCAGCTACAGGAGCCAGCATCATGCAGAACGCCAACAACATTTCCGCATTCGAACAGCGCTACAACGAAAAGCTCGAGGAGCTCGCAACCGAGCTGGATGTGGCCCTGCCTTCCTATCGTGAGCTGATGACCCAGGTATCAGGCCTGCTGGCAGAAGACGGTCATCCTATTGATGTGATCATCGGATATGACGACTTCGAGGCGTTCTTCACCTGGCTCGACACGCTGACGGCCTACGACCAGATGGATGAGGATGGTTCGCTCGAAGACCATAAGCCTCTCTTGGCAGTCATCTACGAAGCCATCCGCGCAGGCGAGGCCTGACATTCGGGATAAACCCCGACACGCCTCTTTGAGTGTGTGTCGGATTATTGATTTTCAGTCTTTGGCCGGTAGCGGTTCGCTGGGCTGATTGGGCTCCAACCCTTAATCGGCGGCGGGTGATTCTGCCGGCGGGAGCAGCTCCCCGGCCGAGTCGAAGCTCAGTCCATCCGACGTCTCAGAGCTGTTGATCACAGAGTGGTACAGCCCCTCGCCCATCTTCCAACCGGGATATGCAGTCATGCCGCCGACAAAGGCGATTACCAGCGCTGTCAGCACGATTCCGATCCACTCGATTGAGCGCTTGATCACTTTGACGGTGGTCGAGTCAGGCTCATGTCGGTAATTCTCCTTCTGCTTTGCCCTTATCTCCAGAAACACCTCACGAAGGCGTGCTAGGAGCTTGTTGGCTTCTTCCTCGCTGGTGAACCACGCAAGTGTGTTGTAGCCCTCCTTCACCTGCACCAGGGGCTTTTGGGAATCGAAGGGATTGTCCTCTTGAATGGCCGTGAAGGACGTATGGCCTCCGAAACCGCAACGTACAGCTGTGAACTGCCCCAGGGCGCTCAGATGGATGTCGTCCTGCTGGACTTCGATTTGGACTTCGTCCGCGGATTCGAAAACCTTCTTGTCTCGAATGCTGATCATGTTGGCTCCCTGGGTGAGAAAGGCCCTAGTGTCCTGGCCGTGGACGCGCGCGCAAGCGAAATGCCAGGGCTGAAATTCGGCCTAGGCCACACCCAGGAACAGAGAACCCCGCCGAAGCGGGGTTCATAGAGTTGGGATTGAGATCAACTCACTTTCTTGGACAGATCCGAGAAGGTGAAGCCTTTAACCTGTTGGAGCTGGCGCTCCAAGTGACCGATCAACTCAGCTTTCGCCCGGCTGAATTGCTCCACTCGCGTTTCCTGCGGTTTTGACTTAGAAGTGACCATGTAGCCGCCGATGAGGTTTTTGACGTTTTCATGATCATAGCGATTCAGCTTCGAGGGAGCCGCCCCGGTTTGACTTTGCGCCCATTCTTCCTGAGCAGCTACGACCTTGAATGCGTTGTCCGCAGGCACGCATTGCCGGAATACCGAGTTCTTCAGCCAGTTTTCCATCGTGACCCGGTGTTCGTCCAGATCCTCGGCGGCAAGGCCCTGGTAGTCATTCAGGAAGAACCAGTTGACATCACCCCAGCGGCAGTTGTCATGCCAGTCCGGGGTAGAGAAAACCTCGATTCGGCCGGCATACGGGGCTACGAACAGGCACTCGCCTTGGCCCAGATCAGCCATGGTCCCGAGAGGCATCTCTATAAGGATGTCAGCAATCTTGAAGCCGACCTCCTGCATGCGCTGATATGCCAGGCGCTCCGCCTCGTCACTGGAATAGGTGTTGATGGCGCGATTGAGGTCGAGAGCGTTGGGGTTATTGGTGCTCATGGAGTAGATCCTTCGTTGATGAATTCGATGGACCTATGGTGAGGCTGCGCCGGTTGTGCCAGAACCGGTGCAGCAGACCGAACTAGAAATACTCAGGCAGAACCGTGATCCAGTTTTACCAGCGCTTCCGGGAACGCGATGATGTGACCCTCTGCATAGCTTTCGACGCGGATCTTGCCGAAATCAGCTCCCAGAGTCCTCCCAAGCTCGAACACCTCGATGGCGTTGGTCGCCCGAACGCCGATGCAGTAACTGCCGATTCCGTCGAGGCCGGGGGTAGCTCTCTCCCACAGGCCAGCTGCTTCGAGGCGAAGTAGCAGATTTCTCGCAGTTTCATTGCAGGGTTGGAGCACAGTTCAGTCCTCCAGGCTCACTTGCGGTTGGCTAGCCGGTGCGCCAGGCAAATAGTGTTCAGGCCCGAGTTTCTCTGGCGAGATTCGCTGCAACGCCCAGCCGTCTACATACAGCCAGCCATCTTGTTCCTGGAATGAACCCTCAAGGAGGTTTATCCGGTAGCGCTGCGCGTAGGCTTCGACCTCCGCATCAGACGGCACCGCAGGCAGGCCTCTCTCCGCTCGTGTCTGTGCATCCCTTACTGCCCGGTCAAGCCGCATTTGAGCCGCGGCCCTGTTCATTCGCCCTCTTAGGGTATCTTCTGCATCCCTAAGATCGGGGTCGATCCCCATCAGTTTGACCTCATTGCTGAAGGAGGAAACGGCAATTTCGAGGTGCGCCTTCCAATGCTCGGCTTGGTACCGGCACTCTAGATCGAGCTGAGCACTGGTGGTGATGCGGCCAACAGATCGATCATAGTGGGCGATCATGCATGCTTCGGATTGATCAGCGCGGGTTGGTTTATGCCAGTAGCGCCACCGGAACCCGAGATCCAGCCAGCCAAGTTGCGAGACGATCATTTCCGAATTGCTGATCCGTTCGACCACAAGCCAGGGTGTTTGGTCGATCCATACCGCATCGACGAGCGGTTCGTCCTCCGTCAGCGGCTCGTAAGCGACTGGCCCATCTAATGGGGCGAAAACCTTTTCGGACTCCACAACGTCGTACCAGGGGTAAGAATGGGACAAGGGAGGCGGCAGCACCAGTGGCTGCTTGCCGGCGCGGAGCCGATGATAGAGCGAGCTCTTGTCAGGAAGGTGGTTGGGCATTGCGCCGGCCGCGGCAACGACCTCGAGATAGCGCTGCCACACCGGGCAGCTTTCCAACGGCGTGTTCATTGTGATCCTCCAGGAGTTCCTGAGGTTCATGATGGTAACGGCCGACTCAAGCTTGGATACGTCAAAACGTAACGGTGAATTTCCCGGTTATCCTCGTCCATCGGTGCCGATTTTGATTGGCGGCTATTCATTAATTAGAGGCTCAGGAGAAATAGCATGAGCACGACGGATGATGGATTCCCTCCGCGGGTAAAAGAAGATCTACGGCGGGATGTTGGGGGTTACTGTTCAGCCCCATTTTGTGGGATTCAGACCTTTGTCTACGACCGGGCCCGGCGCAAAGACAAGCTGACGGGCGATGCTGCGCATATCTGCGGAGCGCGCCCACACGCGGCCCGATATTACGATCTGCCGATGGATGTGGATCGTCACGGCTATGAAAATGGGATTTGGCTGTGCGCAGTGTGCCATCGCATGATCGATCACAGTGCGTGCCTTTACCCTGTTGACATGCTGCTCCATTGGAAGCACCTGGCAATAGACGCTCACCAAGCCGGAGGACGCCGCCGTCAAGCTCTGATGGTTGGCAGTGATCTCACCCGTGATCATCAAAACGCAGCGCAATTTCTCAGCGACGTATGGCAGGTCAGAGTGAAGTTCCGGGAGGCGAAGTTCTACGTATCGCCCGGGGATCGGTTCAACTTCACTGTAAAGTTCGACACTGAGTTTGCTCGACTGATTCGGAACCGGGCCGGCCTGTACATGGCCAAGCCCTGGAACGCCTACCATCCACACTGGACTTTCACTCCGGAAATTCAGGTTTGGGAAAGCGAGATCGTTCGGATGGCTGGGCGTCTGGCCGAAATACCCGCCCTGGCCTTGATGGGCGAGGGAGTGTTCGATTTCTACCACCAGGTGGACGAGGAGGGGAATTTGTTGTTCCGCGACGAATCAACGAGGTCTCTGCACATCTTTGTGCAGATGCTGGAGCGCTTCGACGAGTTCCTGACGGATTACAAGGGGCCTCAACAGAGCCTCTATGGCTCATCACCCTATGGGTTCTAGCAGGGCGCAACTGTACCAAGTCGATGAGTTGGCCCGGGTCGGTTAGTTGATGGAGGTTGAATGAACGAGAATGATGAAATTGACAATCTCCGCAGGAAATGGCGCGCAGGCGAAGCTTCTGGTGATGAGATCCGTCGATGTCGCGCACTAATGCTCAAGAAGGATCAAGCATTCCATAAGCCTAGCTTGGGGCTCCTTTGTAGCTTGGGAGTGGTCTGCGCCGGAGCCCTGTATTTTCTGGGGTGGATTGTTGCTATAGGCCTAGCCGTGGTGGGTGTTTGTGCCGTAATAGGCTTACTGACAAGCTCCAAGGTCGGTGGTAATTCCGACATCGACGATTGAGGTGTTTGCAAGAGTCTTTCAGCCCGGAATCATGGGCCAGATGACTGGCCCACATGATTTCAACTGATCTCCGCATGCTTTCTCTTCTGTGCTCGAAAGTCGATTGGTTCCAGGGCCTTATATACGACTTCGCCGCCAATGGTCTCGTGCGCCAGCAGTTGCTCGACGATGAAATCCAACTCTGGGCGGTAATTCTCGATCAGTGCCAACGCCTTTTCATACCCAGCGTTCAACAGCGCATCCACCTTTTCCATGATGGTCCGGGCATCGATCTCAATGCCAAGCTCTCGCATGGTCGCCAAGCTGGTGAGGCTTTCGTCACTGGACATCCCGTAACTGGTCACCATCGAGAGGGCTATCCTGGTGGCTTCTTGCAGGTCCCCAGCAGCGCCAGTGGATACTTCCTGAAAGACGTTAGCTTCCGCAGCGCGACCGGCCAGAACCATAGCGAGCTGCGCCTGAATCTCGGACTGCAAATGCAGTCGCTTGTCCTCGAGCGGAAGAATCAGGGTGACGCCTTGCGCAGGCCCGCGGGGGAGAATGGTGACTTTTTCCACCCGTCCGGTGTTGAGAAGCGCGCCAACCAGTGCATGACCAGCTTCATGAACTGCCACTCTACGACGGTCCTCAGGGCTTGCCAGTTTCTGGTTCTCATCCGCTTCACCCATGCGCTGGATCTCGATTGCTTCCAGGATGTGGTGCATTCCAACTTCGGTATCGCTGCTGCGAGCGGCAAGAAGCGCTGCGTTGTTCGCAACGAAGGCGATAGCTGCTGGCGTCAGCCCCATGCAGTTCTTGGCAAGGCGGTCAAAGTTCAGGTCTTCTGCCGGCTTGGTCTTGCCTAGGTACAGCTGCAGTAAGCGTACCCGGTCCTCGAGCGTCGGTAGGGGGACATGAACGGTCCGGTCGAATCGACCTTCCCGGCGAAGAGCTTTGTCCAGGGCATCGACATGGTTGGTTGCGGCGATCAGCATCACCCCAGCATTTTCGCTAAACCCATCCAGCTCGGTGAGGAACTGATTGACGATGCGGTTCCCTTCACCATCGGCAAGGCGCCCTTGGTCGACGCGCCGGCCAATCCCGTCTATTTCGTCGATGAACAGGATGCACGGCGCTTTGCGGCGTGCCTCTCGGAACAGGCCCTTTACCTTCTGGATGCCAACGCCATAGAACATGCTGCTGAAGCTGCTGCCATTCGCTTCGATGAAGTTCACGCCACACTCATTTGCCAGCGCCTTGGCCAAGAGCGTTTTGCCTACGCCTGGGTCGCCGGTGAACAGAACCCCTCTCGGTGGTCGCGCGTTCAGCAGGGCGAAATTCTCTGGGGTCCGCAGCCATGCGGTCATGTCCATCAGGGTTCGCTTTGCCTCATCGCACCCGATCACGTCCTTGAAGGTGACCTTGGATGTCGCTTTTTTCCTACGGATCGTGAGGTAGGGGCTCAACATGGGCCAGAGCATGCACCCGAAGAAGAGGACCATCATCAGTTGAACCGCTACGTCCAGCGAACGGGCTGCGCTGATCTGAGGGCCGATCTTCAGTTCCTGAATGGTGAACAACGGAGTCTTTTCGTTGTAGATCAAGTTGAGCAACTGCCGGGCTACTTGGCCGAACTGGTCGCTCACGACATAGGCCCGTTCGTCCTTGGTCGTGATGTAGATGTCTTCCTTCCCGATGTCAGCTTCGATGACGTTCCCTAGACGGACGTCTTCCATGAGGTTGTCCAGCGTTTTCCTGTTATCGGTCCACCGGGAGGGGTTCTTGCTGATCTGATCCATGATCGTTGCCTGGTGCTGACCAGCAGACGTATCAGGCCCCTGGGGTTGCAGGAATTGGTTGTACGCCCAGTATCCGCCGAACAGCACCAAGGTGAGTGCGCACCCGATCATTGACTGCACATACTTGTTGCGCAGGGACCGGCGGATGCGCGTGAGGAGCGAGTCTTTCATGGAGTTCCCTTTAGGCCGGGCCCAAGGCTGGCCCGCTGGTGATGAAAAGATCATGAGCAGGTGGAGTGTTCAAGCCATCTCCACCTTCTGAAAAGCTGGCGCTTGGTTAAAAGCCCATGCCGAGCTGCTCTGTCAGCTGGGTGGCCGGAGCAGGCTTGGGCGCTGGCGAATGGTTGCCTGCAGGCGCGTCTGCAGGCACGTACACCGGCTCCTTCTGCAGGCCCAGTTCAACTTTGATCTTTTGGACAGCAAGGTAGGCCTCGATGTAGGGACGGGTGTGTTCACCGTGAAGCCCACGAGTGCTCAGGTTGAGCCCTACCTTTCCACTTGCATCAGCCATGAGGTAGCGACGACCATCCTTGATCACCTGAACGAAGCCCTGTGCGTATCCGCTCTCCGCGAAGCGGGTGAGGCGGTCTACTTCAGAGAAACGTGAGCACAGGCTTGTGTGCAGAACCTGCAGGTGATGCTCGGCTTTCTTGAGGTCGTCTTGCTTCGGATCTACGCCGGCCCATTCGAGGATAGTGGCCCAGGTGCCGGATTGAGTGCGCGGCAGCTGGACTCCGGTAACCGCGGTGAACACTGCCTTGCCGACATTGTTCAATCCGTTTGCCAGGAAATTGAGCGCATACGCATCGCGTGCCAGGAGAGCTTCGGCGAAATGCAGGTGATAGTCCCGCACCTGGATTTCTCGACCGGCGCGCCCGCCCAGCTCGTGAGCGTACATGGCTGCTATCCCTTCGACCGTATGGGTCTCAGGTGACGGTTGGAGTTTGCGTACTGCAGTCATCGTGTATCCCCTGGCTGTGTTCAGAATGGACACAGTTTCAGGGCAGACGATGCGTGCCAGAACCGCAGTGAATTGCCCTGCGGCCCTGGTAGAAGGCCTTACAGGCGCTGAACCTTTACCTTCAGCTTGATCTCATCAGCACCTATTCCGTTAGCAATTTCCACCTCGGAATTAGCCATGACGACCATGCTGCTGTTTAGACTTTGGATACGGAAGGATGCAGATTCGAGTTCGGTGTCTCCGAGTTTGAGTTTTTGCTCTTCGAGGACCTGAACGTAGCTACCGTCGACAGAGACGGCAAATTTGTCGTCGGACGCTTCTCGAGCCGTAATATCGGCCATGAACCCAACGGGCACCTTTTCCTTCTCTCGAGTCGGTTTGTCACAGGCGGGTTTGAAGGGATTCAACCAGCGGCTGATGCCTTCCCGGCACGTCACCGTCACGTTGGTATCGATTTCCTTGAAACGCCCATCGTTGAAATGGGCGGTAGCCCCTTTCGAGATTTCCTGGGTACCGCTGCTGAGCACAACGCCGCCCTTGGTGACTTCGGTCTGGATCGTGATGCGATCGCCGGCGGATGCAGGCACCGAAATTACAGCGGCCGCGACTGCGGCAAGAGCAAGCATGGGGAGTTTTGGCATTCGTTCTCCAAAGGGTATTTAAACCCTGGATTGAGGGGTGAAGCACCTTTTCAGGTGCTTCGTTCAATGAGGCGGATCATTGCCTTGGCAGCTTGAGAGAGCCTACTGTTCTTGGTCGACGGCGCTCCGCTGACCGACAGCCATGCAGCCGGCAACGAACATAAGGATGAGAAGGCAAAGGGCACCGGCCCCCATGGTCGTCAGCAGACCGAAGATTCGATCCGGGTCAGCGGTCATGTCCTGGTCGAACAAGGCGTACAGCCAGTCACTCTTGAAGCGGCCGAGATAGTAGGTCAGAGCGAACACCGCAAAAATGATCAAACGAAGCATCATGAGCTCCTACAGGACTGCTTCGAGATAGTCGATTGCGGGGTCAAGTTGCTGGACGGGATTGACCTGGTGGTCATCCATGAAGCCGATCAGCAACTGGACATCGGAACTGAAGGCTCCCGAAGTCAACAGGGCCTGCGCCAGCGAGCTGCCAACTTCGTATTTGGAAGCTGCAGCCTCCCAGTTACCAACTGGACCGACCTTAGCGATTTGCGAAATGCATCGTTGGGCGGTGAACCCGCTGGTGAGTCCACCGCGGATAGACAGGAGGATTGCCAGTTGCGTCTGAGACGAAACCTCGGTGTCCTGGGGCTTGGTAGCGTCAGTGTTCTGGTTCATATGGATAGGAGTCCAATGGTGGAGACTCCTATCCTATGAAGTGGTGGCGACCCGTACGAGCCAAGTTGAGGGGCTGAAATCCGTTATGGACCGGGACGGCGGACTCACTTCTTCGAGATGATCTCCAGTACCCGCACGAACAGGTTGATGATGTCCAGGTAGAGCGATGCCGCGCTGTCCACCGCGTTGTCGACGGTCCGCTCGATCTGGTTGGCCCGCCCCCAATCCACACCTACGTATCCACAAAAAATGGCTGCGACGATCCAGTCCATTACGCCCAGTTTTACGTCGAACACGAAGATCTGCAGCAGCTCAACCACGATCGTGATGCACAACGCCCAGAAAAGCGCAGCCTCGATCCGTTTGAAGAAGGCCGGGAACAGCGTTCCCAGAACCATCATGGATACCGTGAGGAGGGTGGTGACACGGACTGCCGCGATGATGTTTTCCTGCGAGTGGCCGGGAATGAACATGACCAATACCAGGCCGATCGGAACCACGATCATGTTGTAGCCGAAGAAGCTAATGATCGGGTTCTTCGAGCTGAAGATAATGATGCAGCCGACGATCGCACTGGCGAAGTATCCGATGATGAACACCAACGGGTTGATCGCTTTGATGGTTTCGGTCGGGATGGTTGCTACCATCCACCAGTTCAGGGCGAAGCCCCAGAGAAGTACCGCTCCGAGGATCAGGTTGTAAACCGACGCGGATATCTGGTGATAGCTGCCGATGCGGCTGAAGGTATCGTTCTTGAACATGATGGTTCCTTTCGCTCGACGAGCCCCCCATGGACATCGTCAGGTCCTACATTCAATTACCTGGTCGCGTGTGCCACCAGCTGGTTCATAGCAACTTAGAGATGCTCAACTACATCCCCGCTCTGAGAGTAAAAGACGGTTTTGTTGACGACGTTGAACTCTCTATCTTGGTATGCAGCTCGCCACATAGACTCCGGGACGTCGCAGCCCAGTTCACGGACCACCCCCTTGAAATAGCCAAGCTCCTGGGCATGAGAACGTGGGTCGTCGAGGTTGGAGTAAATGATCCGTTCATCGCTGTATTGCTGGCCCGCAGGCGGCTCCGCGAAAACGACTAGGTAGAACTCTGCCATTGGCTTGTCCCACCCAAGTTGAACCCGGACCAAGCCATTGGACTTCGCGCACGGCACGCAAACAATGTGTTGGCTCATCCGAAATCCCTAGAAGTTGATGAATGTTGGCGCATCGGCCAGCTTGAAACGGTACGAAATGATAGGGCCGCGCTTGATTCCTCCCCAAAACGTGATCGCATGCGAGGTCTGATCTGGCACCACCAATGTGCGCGTAAGAAGCGTGAGCTCCTTAGCTTGGTCGAGCAGCCACACTGGCTCATAAATCGGTTCAGGGCGATCGGCACCGATGAATAGCAGATATACCCGCTGAAGCTCGGTGCTGTATGCAACCCCAACATTCTGTTCGTCCATGAAATTCGGATAACAAATCAACTCATAACGATCACTGTCCGCGCCGACACCATCGTTGAGGGCGTGACGATACTCGGCCAACATCCTTTCTGCTTCCGCATATGCGTCAGCAATGGGGGTTTTCCCCTTTCCACTGAATGGTAACGAGTCGCTGAGAGTGAATTTTCCTGTGGGCGTATCAGTCATTTGTCATTTCCTGCATTATCGCCGGCGCAAATACCACGCCTCTTTTACGGTCCAAGCCCCACACTTGGTGGGGCTTGGGATTCAACAGACGGGCTTAACTGATCAGGATGCTTTGGCGAGGTGAGGAGCCTGGGCCACTGGTGTGAGGAGTTCGACCAGCGCGGACTGCTGTTTCACGTCGAGCTTCCTGAAACGGGCAATTAGGCGAAGTTCATCGGCGGACAGGCCTTCGCCGTTCGCTGCAGGAAGGTTTTCATTCCCTTCCTCAGATTCGACCTCGAGGCTCGCTTCGAGCCGGGCAAGGATTTCTGAGTTCATGCTGCGGAAGTTCCCCCGGGCAACGTCCGCGATTTTGTTGCGCATTCCGTCCGGGAAGCGAACCACGAATTTGTCTGCGATTCGTGAGGCATAGAGTGGGAATTGACTGTTGCTCACTTTCTTTCCTTCATTCTGTCCACGTTCATGCGACTGAGGACCTCTCAGGGCAGTCCATGGGGTTGGTAGTCTATCGGCCCGCTGGCGTTATTCGAGCCAAACCGAGGCTCGGGTTTTCAGGCTGTACTTCTGAAGCGCCTGGTCGTCGTCGGCCGGCGCTAGTCTGGGATCGGGTTGGTTTCGTTCTCTTCGCGGATAGCGCGGCACAGGTTCAACAGCGCTTCACGGACTTTCGGGGAGCGGCCGCCGCCGGAGAAGGGCACACAGAACTCCACGTCCGCCATTTCACCCTCGTCGCTGATCACTGCTACGCAAACATCAGAGTCGCCGTCCAGGATCAACCGCAAGCGTCCTTTGCCCATATCCTCCCTGCGTTCGAAGAATTCACCCAGGGGAAGCGGCAGCCCTTGATCATCGGTCTGCTGCTTGAGCAGTGCGCGGGCAGCCTCAATGACCTGACCGCCGAAGAGTGTGTCGCCGAAGCGGCCTCCGTCCTCGGTCAGCGTTTCTGCGGCTTCTTCGATTGCCAGGCTGGTGATCAGGACCATGGTTTCATCCTCGTAGTTCGGGTTTAAAGAAACAGCGCCAGCTGCCCGATTAGGGCATTACGCTTGTCTTCTTCCTTTTTCTGGAACTTTGCTTGCAGGGTTTCGACCAGCGCATGCGGGTCATTGATGATCGGCATCAGACCGTGGAACCACGCCTGGTTGCCCACGCGCATCATCCGATCCCACTCTCCCAGGCTGCCCTTGTAGAGGGTTACAGTTCCGAGACCGACCAGGTAATGGACAACGCCCGAGGGGTTATCCAGCACCGAGATTCGGTTCAGGGCATAGTCGAGGTCGAACTCCCAGAACAATGCCGCACCTTCCTCGTCGATCTCGAACTCGTCACCGACGTTCGCGTTCTGAACGATCTTGCCGTTCGGAAGAACGGTGGTGTCTTCCCAATCCACGGCAGCAGCTTCCACGTTGCGGAATCCACGCCACGCGGCGAAATATTCCTCATCCGCGAAGGGAACCTCTGCACGGAAGGACACGTCCTTCTCGGTGTACTTCGGAATCGAGGCAAGATCGGGAATGTCGTAACGCTTGCCTTGCTCGTAGATCTCTTTCCAGGTGCGCAGGGCCATGAAGCTGCGTTGGTACTGGTACCGGCCCCAGAGGCAGTCCAGAGCGATCAGCTGGCGGTGGTCGAGCAGGTGGAAGCGCGGAGCAATACCCAGCTTGCGTGCAGCGATCTGCTCCCGGACTTGGATCGTCAGAATCAGGCGCAGCAGCTCCAGGGTATATTCCGGGGCGTAGGCGTTGGGAACGATCTTGATGGTCCCGGTTTCTTCGTTGATGGTGCGCGCCAGCCAGCAGCGCGCAGACGGATCGAAGTGTCGCGCCAGCATGTAGTTCCGCAGGTCGAGCAGGGGCTTCATCCAAGCGTGCTTTCCGCCCTCAGCCGAAATCATGTTTTCGGCGCTGGTGTCCTTCGAGATACGTCCGCAGGCCCAGCAACCTGTCCTGGCGGAGCAGGGTGGGCGGTTCTGCTCCCGGCCCGAGATGTACTGGTTGACCATGCAGTCCCCGCCGTTGGCGTCCCGGTAGATATCAACCAACTCTTCGAAGTCGGAGTAGGCCTCTATCTTCTCGGAGCGGACGTGCCCGATGTAGGTGAAGATTTCGAACGCATCCCATTCGGCGATCGGGCTCAACACGAGTTGACCATCTTCCATCGCATCGACAGCTTCCGTAGAACTCTCACCTCGAGCCTTCATCCGTGCAGCGCGCTGCGCGCTTTCCTCGAAGCGTGTGCCGATCAGGCTTACCAGATTTGCGTCTTTCGCTTTGACTCCATCCTTTTCGGCTATCCAGGCACGCACTTGGCGCTTGATTCGGTCCAATGCTGACTTCTTCATCATCTGTTGGCACTTGGTGTTGTTGCCCACCGACATGATCGTGCGGCCGGACAGCAGGCCAACGAGATAGTCGTTGGACAGATTTGGGGAGGCCACCCAAACACGAGTCTCGATACCGGCAGTTTTGGCGTAAGCCTTGATCGCCCTGATCTGGCCTTTGTTGTAGATCTCAATCACTGGATTTTCGAGACCTGTGTTCGAATGGATTACGTGCAGTGCCGGTACACTGTGGCCTTTAGCGATCAGATCGCGCAGGGCGGTAAACGCCAAATTCAGTGTCACGCTGCTGTCCTTGCCTCCCGACCAGGCCACCACTAGGCGACGACCTTCGCGCACCTGCTGCTTGATGGCCTCAACCGCGGCTTTCACCTTCTCGTCGAAGGTCAGGTCCACCACCTGCAGAAGAACCGGGGCAGGCTCTGCGGCGTCGAATAGGCCGGCTTGAATCGACTGGGTCAGTTTGGTTTGCGCGGAGGTCATGGTGCTGGGCTCACTGCGATGAATATCGGAATGAGCCCAGTTTCAGGGGCACCCGGTTGTGCCAGAACCGGCGTAGAGGAAAAGTTTCGAGTTGCTGCTCAGGGGAGATATGGGGGCCGCTGGATGCAACTCAGGGGCAAAGTTCAGTGCCAATAGCTGGAGTTGAACCAGGGATAGGGGGCAGGCGCCCCCTCAGTTTACGGAAGGGCTGATCAGGAGCCGAGAATTCGGTTCAAGCCGGTTGGACCAGCACTTTCGGGACTCGCACTACGGGGCCCATCTCTTTGGCGACGATTGCGCGGCAGGTGGCCACCTTGATGCCCTTGTAGGTTTCAAAGCTGGTGCCGGAGTCGAAGCAATGGGCGCTCCCCCAAAACTCACCTTGGCGGCTCGGGTCTCCCGATTCGTGGTTGCCCAGGACGATGTGGCGCTTCTCAATCAACGGGCCAAGCTGGCTCCAGTTGTTCGAGGGGCTGTACTTGTCACCGATCTTGGCCATCATGCCGCCAGGCGCTTTATCCCAGATCCAGTAGCCACCATTCGCGGTATTTCCGAAGGCCATCGGGTCGTACTGTATCGGCAGGCCTTCAATCGTTGCGATCGCCCAGTCCAGAGCCGCGTCGATCAGCTCGTCAGTTTGTACTTCAACCATATTCATCGTTGTGATCCTTCTTCCAGAGATGCGCCCTTGGGGTGTTGGTTATGCGATGACGCGATTCAAGAGGATCGCCGGGGCGGTGAGCTGGGGAGTTTGCTTGGCCGCTGTGATGGCCAGGATGCCCTTGCTGCAGCTGATCTGCAGAACGGCACCCTGATCGTCACGCGCCAGGATGGACACGCCCATCGACATAGCGACGTCGAAGCGCATGGCTCCAGATGCCACTGTGTAGCCGAGGGCGGTGAGTTGCTGGATTGGGGAGAGATGTTGGTTCATGGCTCATTACTCGCTTGTGCGTGGATGTAGCCATGTTCGGGCGGCTCAGCCTGTGCCACCACCATCGGCTGAGGTTTCTTTCAAGCTCCTCACTCAGTCGATGAACCGGCGGAACTGAGCGCTTTCCGGGTGCTTTGTCATCGGCAGAAGGCGATCCGCTTCTGTGGGTTCCTGCAGCTTTCCTTCCCGCAGCACGCACGTCATGAGGCCATCTACCGCATCGCGCAGTACGTCGTTGAGATTTCGCAGGTGCAGTGCTTCTTCCTCATCACCATGAAAGGCCGCTTGTTCGCAAAGGCCTACGAGAAGCATGGAATTCGCGATGAGGGACAGGGCCTCCAGGGACATCTCCAGATTGCACTGGCAAGCCTGCGATGCGACCACCACACGGTCTGCTTGCGGCAGAACCATGGCAACTGCACCGTTGTTGTACTCGCGGAGCTCCCAGAGACCGCCAGAAAACTTGCCCTCCATCAGCGAATTCATGACCGAATACAGGTTGTTTGCGAAGTTCGAGCTTTGGCGACCGATCTTCAGTTCCAAATGCTGTACAGCATGTGCATTGGGGATTACGCGGTAGGACACGTGGAAGACTCCAGGACGATGAGCCCCGGTCAGCCCGGGGCGAAGGGGTTAGATGGTGCTCGCGACCGGGGTGGCGACCAATTGGGAGGTGATGATGTAGTGCTGACGATGACCTTCAGCAGTGGGGTCCGGGCTAGAGCCCGCCTCTTCGTAGAGGTTGCGGATTGCCACTTCCTGGGCGGTTCCCTCATCCGCACAGCGCACGTGATAGACAGAATCATCATCATCATCTGCGAGTCTGCAGGTCACGGCATACAGGCTGCCATTCGGGTCCACCTCATGAACGACACTGCGCAGAGGGACGAGTACCGAAGTGGAGGGCTGGATCGAATCATTGAGGGCAGTTGCCAGACGCTCGATGTGCTCGCGGCAGCCGCTTGAAAGTACCTCGATCGGTGAGTCCGGGTTGTCGGTGTTTACGCAGAGCTCCCAGGCAATCCCAAGCCAGGTGCTGGCGCTACTGGCAGCGCAATAGAAATTCTGGTGCTCACTTGGAAGGAGGTTGACCTCCTCTTGGTCATAGATGAGGACATGCTCGTCGTCATAGAGCAGGGCAAGCCCGGGAGCCAGGCCCACGTCGTGCTGAATGCTGCTCAGCAGATCTTGGTCCTGGGCAGGATGGATCGACCTGAACAGGATCGGGGTGGCTGGATCATCAGTGTTCTCCAGCTGGCCAACCTGGCGGGTGAATGCGTTCGTAATCTTCATAGGTGGACACCTGTGGCCGTTGTGTTGATGAGGTCATTACACGGTGGTCAGGGGTGTGCCAGAAGCGGTTCGTGAATTGGAGACGGGTACTTTGGTTGGTACCAGCTATACAGGCGGAATAGCCTCATGGATGCAAGGTCGTCGCGCCTTGCCAATCCATAATAGGAGGCCTGAATGGCAAAGCCGGAAATCGACTGGTTGGTTTATGTGAATGGCGTGGAGGTAGGGCAGGTCCCCCACGAGGAAATGGAGCAGATCACCGCGACGGTGAAGCGCGACTGGGTGGTGTATGTCTCCCAGGGTGTGGAAATCCTGAAAACGGCGCTTCGGATGCTGAAGCTCGCAGTGATGTGTGCCCCGGCGGTTGCGTTGCTTCTACTGGTGTTCGACGCTCTTAGCTCGCCAGTTGAATTCGATCGTGACTTCCAGCTGCGATCTCCTCACGAGCTGGTTCTGGCATATGCTGCGTTCGGATACCTGATCGCGGGCGGCACCACGCTGGTCATGCTGGCTATGGGGTGCAGGTTTGGCTTCCAAAACCAGTTTACGGCCCGCGTCGTGCGCTCTACCAGGAGATTCCTGGCGGTACCAGCGGACGGTGAGGTGCAAATAGAAGGGATTCACCGCCATCCACAACCGCCCGTGATGAGTTGGTGGCGGATTCTCCGTGCAGCACTCAAACCGCTGTGCAAGAAAGGGGAGGTGCAACCACCGGCGCAAGGATGATCAAGGCAAAGACACGAAGGCCGGCTTTGCCGGCCTTTTAGATGGGGCTATCTGAGTCGCACCAGGAAGCCTGCGAGGGCGTTATCGATGCAGCTCCTGGCATCTAAGCCGACAGCCATGAACATGCCCGAGAGCCCATCAGGTGCTGCTGCAGCCTCCAGTCGAACACGAAGGAAACCGTCAGAGAACTCAGGTCGATACTTCAGAACCCAATCCAGACGTTCAGTCTCTGACCGTTCGACGCCCAGCGAATGATCAGAACAGCATTTCACCGCGCTCACCTTTTCTTCGGGCTTTCTCTCGAGCCTCTTTCAGCAATTCGTCGGGCCACGGAACCATGCCCGTGACGGTGCATTCTTCTATGGGGGCGATTGCGCCGGCGATACCGGTCAAGGTCACATGCGTTGCCTGCTCGCGAAGGCAGTAACGCATCTTGCCGCCCTGGAAGTCCCTGCAAGAGTCGAAGAGGATCTCGCCAAGGAAGTCGTCACCGAAATCAGGTTTCGATTCCACGCGGCACATGTAGCCGGTTACCCGGTACCGACCTGGTTCCTTGCCGAAACTGTCGGTGCCGTAATTGACAAGAGCCCCTACTTCTGGGGCCAGGATTTCTGCGGGGATAAGGTTCGACATGACAGTAGCTCAATGGTGAATTTGAGCCATGCTCACCCACTCTGCGCGGTGCCACTATCCCCGCCGGCGAGCCCATTCATTAGTCGCTCAAGCGCCTCACGGGTGGCGTCTTCAGCTTGCTCGAGAGCATCCTTGTGGCCCTGCTGATATGCGGTGCGAAGATTCTTTGCACTGAACTCCGGGTCACACCGTAGCTCACGAATGGCTCTACAGAGTTGCTCCACAAAGCCCTGAACATGGTCCAAGGTCACGGCGGGGAGTGCTGGCGTCTGACGGTGATTCTCGCTTTCCATGGCTTGCCTCTTGGGAGCACGGTAGGAAACAGACGTTGATAGGGCCAGTTGCCCTTGCTCCTATTTCATTCCGTGTTTGGGGCCATGAAAAGCGAAAATGGGGTGCGGAAATTCCCAGAATTGGCTGAATCACGCAACTCGGGTCGGGCGGTGTTGGGTAGGGGTGGGCACAGTATTGATGCTCTGGCCTTTTTTCGGCGTCAGCGCTCGGATGGTGTTCGACATTCCGTCAGCCATGTCGATCAGGTAGGTTGTCGAAAAGACACTCACGATCATTCCAACCAATCCCAGATGGCGAGCTACAGCGGAGGGGGCATGGTACCCGATGAACCCCAGCGCGATCACAGTTACGCCCAGCGCAACAGCATACCTGTCGATTTTGGTACGACGTGCGATCAGTTCATCCAGACTCCTGGTGCATGTTTGGGAGCGGGTACGGCCAACAGTATCCATACGGTGGTTCATTTCCTGGTTTGGGGATTGGGGAAATAGTGCCGAACATCTTCCATCGGCGATACGTGCATCACGGACATGTATCCGAACCAAAAGTCATTGAGGTTCAGATTGATCGCCGTCGAGTCGACAGGGGCGATGCGCGTATCGCACATGGCATTGGTGCCCGAAATGGAGAAGTGAAGCCTGCACGCCATGGGCCTGGAGTTGTAGATAGAGCAGGCATTCTGCTTCAGGAAGGGACAGGGTTGTCGGAAGTAACGGTTGGCAAGCTCACCGTCCGGCTCCCCGGAGGCAGACCGGGTGCGCTTCCTGCCAGTCGCCTCGGCGATGATGTCGGCCTCAACTTCATGGATGGCCACCGCAATATGGCAGCAGTGGCTGCAGGTCTTCTGGCAGGCCGAGTGAGGGACGATGGCCTCTGCAATCCGATCGCCAAGCTTCCGAAGGCGCATGTATTTTGCCTTGAGGCTACCCTTCTGGTCACCGATTTCGGCCGCCATCTCGCCTGCATTTACTATCCAGGGGGCGTCCCGCGCGATGCGGAAGGCATTTTCCTGGGCAGCCGCCTCCAGTGCCTCTCGCTTCGGCAAGCTGGTAATGTCGATGGTTGAGATCAGTTCATTCATAGGTTCGGATCGGGGAGTTAGATGGCCGACATCATAACGCCAAAGCCCCGCAATCCGAGGGGCCTGATCAGCTTTCCGCTCGGTACTGCTGCGGTGAGAGCCCTGTCAGCGCGGTGAATTTGGAGTCGATGCTCACGAGTTGGCGACGCCAGTTCGTCAGGGATAGCTCCAGCGCTTGAATTCCGGGAGTGCGCTCTAGGGCTCGTTGGTCGAGGTCAATGTAAGCGAGGATGAGTTCTCTGGCGCGAAAAAGTTTTTCGATTTGAACAGGGTCTTGCATGTGGGTGGTGCGTTCCTTCGTGGGGAAACTCCATTTGATGGAGATGAGTGAGGCATGGAACGGGCCAGCAGTTCATTCCGTACTTGAGGCCCGGGCCATTGAATCGGATGCTCGTCAGGATTGTTGAACGTGGTGCCGTGCGAGATCCCGCTGCGTCCGTACCTGATCGAGCAACTCCGGGCAAACCAAACGCCAGATCGGTGCAACAGCATGACCTGCTGAAAAGACGAGCCCGGTGTCCTCGAATCGGCTGGTGGCCAGGAGCTGCTGGGCCAGGTCTTCGTCGACATCCCAATTGACGCAGAACTCATCCGTCTTCAACAGCGCCTCCGGCACATTCACAGAGAGTGTGCAGTATGGAAGACTTTCCTCATCCCACACCTGCAGTGCGATGCCGAAATTCTTGTAGAGGTGTGCGGTGAAGGTGAACGTTTCCATCAGCCGAACACCTCTTCTGGTTTCCCGTGGATGATGGGAAGGGCGCTGCCTTCCATCCTGACGGCGGACATAGCCTCGTCCTCATAGCCCCAGATATTGGACTTGTCGGACTGTCGCTGGAAACCGAGCCAGAAAAGTGGGATCTGACGGCCGTTACGAATGTAGTCACGCATCGCTTCAACCAGATTCCGCATAGTTCCGCCGTGAGTGAAGCCGTGCCATTCATTGCCGAATGTTGCTGGGTGGGTATACACCCGTGCCTTGGAATAGTGATCGTGAAACCACACCCTGCCGCGGTGATCAAGTTCTAGCCGGGCAGTGGTGTTGGTCCGATCATCGAAGAAAAATCGCCGGCCATGCCTGGCGATGATTTGAATTAGCTGGTTGGCGTGCACCAGACGTTCTTGCTTGCTCATCTGTTTTCCTCCATGGGATAGAGCCACTGGAGCCGTCATCCTCAGGCATAACTGGAGGTGCCAACAGCATCCGGTAAGAGCGAGGCTATACCTGCCATCGAGAGGTTCAAGTCAAGTGGCGGGGTTCAAGTTCACTTAAGGGAGTGGGGCCGGTACCGCCCCACCTAAATAACGGGGTTTTGAGAATTTAGGTGTGACTGTTGCTATTCAGCAGAAGGCATCACAGCATGTCGCGGTGTTCTGCCTTAAGGCGATCCAGGTCGGCGTACATGTGATCGAATGCCCTCAACTCATGCTTCCAGAAGCCAAGCTCATCGCGATCGGGTTGATGGCTTTCAGGTTCCAGCTCAATCAGGCGCTCGAACGCTGCACGCCAGCTTTGTCGGTGACTGAGCAGATTGTCGGGGATTAGCAGGACACCGTTCTTAACTTGGGCCGCAAGGTAGAGAGAATGCCGCCCCTCGGGCAGCACTTGGCGACCATAGTCCGTCAGGTGGCAGAAAGAGGCCACTGGGCCGCGGCCGCACTTTGCAACCGGTTCAACGCCTTGAGCTGCGTCCGTTGCGATCTCGGCCAGCTGGTGTTGGAGCTGACTGAGCGAGCTGCGGAGCTCATCGATGGTCATTTCCATGCCGCCACACTGCAAGCGTAGATCTTGGTTCTCCTGCTCCAACCCCACCCGTACAGCGTCTTCAGGGAGGCAGTACATGGTACGAACCTCCAGGCCCTCTGCGCGCGCTTTCTCAGCGTCTTCAGTAGTGCAATCTTCCCAAAGCGGGTTGTGCCTTTCTCGACACTGGTGAATTGGTGTAGTGGTCGGGGAGCCTAGTAGCGCCAGCAGTTCGGCTTCCCGGAGTTGCCAGGCCGCCCGATCGCTGTCGTAGTTGAAGTCAGCCTGGGCGACCTTGAGTTCCAATGCGCGAACGAGTTGTGCCGCATGTTCATAGCGGATGAAAGCGCCTTCACCAGACAAGCGAGCAGTTTCACTTTGCTCGCAAAACTGGTCGAAGCGTGGGAGTGTGGCCAGATCGTAGGAGGCGTCTTCAGCAACCAGATCCTGGGGGCGCTCTGCGAAAATCATCAGGTGCTCTAGGGCACGATTGAACTCGTGGTCGACGTCGGCTTCCTCGCACTGAGTGGCGGAGTTGAACCATTCCTGGAGCATTTCCTGCATTTCTGCTCGGACCCGAGCAGACCAGGCGCGGGAGTCAGCACCAAGCCGGTTGGGAGTGGTCTGGGAGGGAATGTAGGTGTTCACGCCTTGGTCTCCATGGCCTTATCGATGTCTTCCTGGGTAAGAACATGCTCCTGGACGTTCTCGACAAGGCCGAAGTCGGGACGGCAATGCAGGCGCGCCCAAGCTTTGATCGGTTCAAGCAGTGCCTTCAGCTCGGCTTTCGCTTCATCAGAAGGCTCCGGGTAGTCCTCCACCCATTCGCCGCAGTCACTTCCCTCGGCCTCTTCTTGCATGTGAATGAGGACGTCATCAACCTCGGGGACGTATCCTGCAGGATCGGGGTACTGCATTTCGCCGCGGAAGACGGTGGAACCCACCATCAGGTGGTCGTTTCGCAAGAGGACTTTGGCCAGGCATTCGTTGCGCCAGTCCTCTCCATTGATGCTCCAGATAACTTTCCCATCGCGGGGATCGCAGTAGGACTGGGTGGTTGCCATGAGGGCTTGTTCGGTCATATCCGTTCAACTCCGCAAATTCACAAGGTCTAGCGAGTAAACCATCCGGGCTGCCGGGGATCACTCCAAGTCAGTGCGCTGAAAAATCACCCTGCAGATTGCAGGAACTGGATCTCGTCAGAGGCCAATTCGATGAGGCGATTTTGAAGGGCAGATGCACTGGCATTGCCCAGTTCGTCTTTGTTGAACAGCACTACGGCGTAGCCCTGTTCACGAAGCATGGAGATGGTCTGCTGGGAGGTATGAAGCACCTCGGCGACGCAGATGCTGATCGATTTGCTGTTGACGACGGCCGGAGTGTCCCCGGTCAGGCCACCATTGCCGATCATGGTGTTGATGGAATCGCTGATCTGGCGACCGAGTTCGCTCTCGGTGGCGCTCGGGCTACCTGGTTCGCCGTCGTTCACGCCCACTGTGCCATGGATGGTTGCTACGAAGCGCAGCTGGCGGATGCCTTTCTCGTCAGCCACCAGGCCCTTTGGGGGTTCTACCACCCTGCTGGCGCTGGGCTCGAGCAGGGAGTCATCAAGGAGCGACTGGATCTGGCCATTTACCCAGGACCAGTAGCCGCTGGTGGTGTCGTCTGTTGCGACGGCGTTGCGCCAGTCTTCACGGGTGAACGTCGGGTGTTGGCCGCCGCCGGCGAGACTGTATTTCTCCTCGAGCTGAACGGCGGACAGATGGATGTCTTGGTCGGTGCTGTTGCGCAGTTGCATGATGAAAACCTCATTCGTGGTTGATGAGGCATATCGTCAGCGGGTGAGGGATGTGGCAGAAGCGACGGAGGGTAAGATTTTCGTTACCCCTGTTTCGGATTGAAGCTGGCAGGTGAAGAAAAAATCGGCATACTCGCCAGAACTAAAGATTTTCTTGGCCGAGTGAAAAAAAACTTGGGAACCAGGGTGGAAATGTAAGGAATTCCAGAATGCAGGCAGCAGGATACGCACTTCTTCACGAGCGGCTGGCGCTCTCGGCGGTACCACTACGTCTTCCAGCCATTGTACAGCCTGTGACTCGTCTTGAGCGCATCGGCCAAACCCTGGCGGTACCGCCAGCCATCGCGCCAGCCACAGATGACCTACTGGGGAATGTACTGTTTGCCCTCAAGCATGAGGGCATCAATCTTTCGATTCTCGCGCAAACGCTCCCCCTGATTCCGGTTGAAGAGTTTGAGCGGGCGCTACAGGCCGCACCCAATGGGATCTATATCAGAAAGGCCAGTTTCTTGAGAGAAGCCTTCACTGGGGAGCAACTAGCCCAGCATGCCCCAGTCCGCGGGCCCTTCGTCCACTTGTTCGATCCGGAGCGCTACATCACAAGGCCTGGCAACCGGAACTCGAAGTGGCGAGTTGAATTTAATGGCCTTGGCGATCTCACCTACTGTGCCACCGTGGAGCGGACACCTGCCATAACCGAGCTGCTCGAGCACGATATTCTTGGCCGCGCGAAAGCTTTCATGGAGTCTCTCCCGCCGGGAATGATGGATCGCGCCATCAACTGGGCCTACCTGAGCGAGACGAAGGACAGTTTCGCGATCGAGCGTGAGGCTCCAACGGAAGACAAGTCACGGCGCTTTATCCAACTGCTGCGCCAGGCCCATGAGCGCCAACCGCTGACTGAGGAATACCTGGTTGGGCTCCAAAACGCGACAGTCGCAAATCCTTACGATCTTGCCGCTGCCTTCCGGCATGAACAGAACCACCTCGCTGGCGCTCTTCAAGGTGCTGCAGGGGTGACATATGTGCCGCCGCCACCTGAGCTCTGCAGGGAACTGATGGAGAGCCTGATGGGGTTTGCCAACGAGGCCCCCATGCAGATCGATCCACTTGTTGCCGCGGGAATCATCTCCTTCGGTTTCGTATTCCTGCATCCATTCATGGACGGCAATGGCCGGCTTTCTCGTTTCCTCATCCACCAAGCGCTTTGCCGTGCCGGCGCGCTGGAGAATGGTCTACTGCTGCCTGTGTCCGTGGCCATGAAGCGAGAAGAGCGCATGTACCTGGAAGCGCTACAGACGTTCTCGCGCCCGGTACGAGACTTCTGGGATGTGCAGTGGATCGACTATGGCCAACTAGCCTTCCAGTTCCGCGGGCACCCGGCGGTATACCGCTTCTGGGATGCTACGCCTTGCGTGACCTTCACTATGGTAATGGCCAGACATGCATTGGAGGTTGAGCTAAGGGAGGAAACTGCGTTCTTGGAGTGCTTTGACGCTGTCTATAGGGCCGTAGACGAGCGATTTGATGTTCGCGGCAGTGAGTTGGCACAGCTGGTAATGATGTGCCTGACCAACCAGGGGATCGTTTCGAAAAACCGGCGAAAGCAGTTCCAGTACACGGTGCCTGAGGAGGTGTTCGAGTTCATCGAGCAGGTCGCCCAGCAGGTACTGGGCGACCAACGCAACGAGGGCAACGTTGGGGAAGGCGAGTAGGGTTAACCCTTCCGGAGACCATGCTCCGGGTGCCGGCTGCATTTGCAATTGTCCATGTAGAGCTTCACTGCGTCTTCGTTGGACATTTCGGCTGGCGCTTTCTGCAGGGTCTTGTCCTTCAGGATGCAGAGGCAACCACTTTCGAAGTAGTCGCGCATCTGTGCGTCATTCTCATCCCATGCCGTGATGTAAACGCCAGCCAGCTTCACCAGGTAGGTCAACTGCCGGTTAGCTGATCCTGCACGGCCAGCATGAGCCTCCGCCGGTTCATCTCCACGGCGAGGAGTGATGGTGGCCAGCGAGTATTCGAAGGTGTTGTCGCAGCGGCTCAGGAAGTCGTAAGCCTCTTCCGGAGCGTCTTCACTCACTTTGCGCTTCAATTCGCGCACCTCGCGCAAGGCTTGCTCCATCGCGGAGTGCGCTTGCAGGGCCTCATCGTCGACCAGCGCCAGCCAATCGCCGGCACGGGGTTTGGCCAGTGCCTCCGACAGCACCTTGGCTGCATGCGTGGAAACGGTGCTGACGAGACGGACAACTTCGTGGAATTCCATTTGATGATCCTGATCTAGTAGTTCGGACAAGACATATCGTCAGGCTACCAGAGGTGTGCCAGCATCCCTGCGGCGACGATAGACCTTCTTTTTCGGGTCAGGTATCGACCACCCCCCAGGGATCAGCGCGCGAAGGTCATAGCCCATCATGAAGAGCCCTGCTTCGAAGGCATGGCACCGGTGAGCCAGGGAACTGTCCTCACCTTTGAACAAGGTAGTCCGCTCGAGCACGGCTCGCATGATCCAGCCCAGGATCAGCTGGCGCTGCGCCCAAATGTGAGGGCTTTGGTAGAGGAGCTGGGGAGTCCCGTTGTAACCGCGCCCGAGCATTGCGGGATTGCGGATCTGTCGAATCCTGTCAGATTCTGGATCGTCGAGCCCCGGTCCCCAGCCGAACATCCGGTGCGAAGCCTGGCCGGCGGCCCGAGCCTCTGACGAACCCCTATACAGGTGGTAGAGCATAGCGATCGCCGCCCCGACTCTTCCGTCATAGATGGGGGAACCATCCGTATCCAAAAGCGCATGGACTTTAGTCAGGCCCGAGTTGAATCTGCTGAACCGTTGTTTGGTGAGATCTGAAAGCTTCTGAGTGCCTGCAGGGCTCAAAAGGGGTTGCCGGTCGGTCAGGTACTTGACCAATTGGCCATTCTGGCTGAGTTCCAGGAGAAAGCCCTTCGAAGACGGCACATTCCCCCAATCGAGAATGGCGGCACAGGCGCTGAACGTATCGTCCTGGTCTTCGGCCTGTACTGCCGATCTGAGGTCTTCCCGAAGAGCATCCAGCCGGACTTTGACTGTTGCCCATTTGCCCTTCCATTGGTATTGGCCCTGTACGGCTTCGATGCCTTGAACTTGCACATCTAGCCCCCTGGGAACGAACTGACTGGGAAGGCACTTGAGGTGTACTTGGAGAGTGGGTAGGTGGTTGGTCAGCCAGCGGACAAATTGTTCGACATCTGGCTGGGCGAGGAAGTGTTCCCTTTCCATGATGGCTCCTGAGGGATGGAGCCATCGAGGATACGACCACCACTACCTAACTGCGAGTGGCTAACGTACGCCGGCGGCAATGAAAGATGTCATGGCTGGGTAAGCCTGGCTTCAAGTACATCGGCCGCGACCAACATCGCCGTCTTGGCATCCCCCATATTCCGATGGGCCAAGCTGCCGAGGGCCAGGTGGAGAGGTCTGCCTTTGAAGTCTGCCGGCGGGCGATTCTGGATTGCGTCGGCGGCCAGGACCATGACGGTCTGACAGTCGCCGATGCTTTTCCTGGCCAACCGGCGTAGCTCGTCGGTCAATGGCCGACCGTTGAACTCTTCCATCATGCTCAACTCCTTCCTGCAGTCTGCCGCTACTTGAAATCTCCGCGGTAAGGTTGTTTTTGGGTCGGGAAGGGAAGGCCCTTCTTCTTCAGCCGGGAGCGAACTGCCTGAGCCTTCTTGGTGGCCTTCTCCCGGCTCTCCGCCGGGATCTGGTACACCTCGCTGAATTCGTAGTCAGAATCCTCTGGCCTTCCACCTGTGGTCCAACTTCCAACAGGGAAGCGGGCAACAGTCCAGAGCCTGGTTTCCATGTGAGTCTCCTTGTGATTTTTTGTTTTGACAGCGGATTGGAACGCTGCGCCCATGATCTTGCTGGTCGAACGGTGCCACAACCATCGTTCTTAGTAGAACTCGACCTTCCCGTCAGCGCTCCGGCGCTCTCCAGAATGAGTCTCTCGATGCCAACCTTCGGGCCTGGTCTCGTAGTCATCCCAGTCCTCTAGGGCGCAGAGGGTAGCCATCAGGTCGGAATAGCACCAACGCCTTGAATAGCTCGTTACGGTGACGTCGGCCACGATGGCGTAGGTGAACATGAATTTGATGACGCCGGCGACGCGCCCGCAAGGGAATCTCTTGGTGTCCAGGAAGTAGCCGCTGGCCTTCATGTCGGCCAGTTCGTCATCACTGGGTGGCGGCAGGCTGGTCGGGTGGCTTCCCAGGACAGTTTTCTGTTGAGGACGCATGATGCAGCTGATCCTTTGGTCAAAGCTCGAGGGCGCGGCGCGCATTCTGAAGGCTGCACCCCGTCTCAGCACGGAAAGCCTTGATAGCGTCAATCGCCTTTCCGTTGGCAATAAGCGCCTTGCACTGTTCCATCAGGCTTTTGGGAACGGTGATCCCTGCATAGGTGGTTTCGTTGATCATCGTTAGACCTCTGTTCTGGAAGGTAGCTATGCCGCGGTAGTGTTGTCGAATTTGTACTGCCGGCCAGACTGTGCCACCAGGTGCGAGGATCAGAAGCTCGCCAGTACGCTGCGAGCTCGAGGCTCATCAGCACCTGTGCGGCGCATGTAGGCATGCAGCGCGCGCTCATGGCCTTCCTCTTCAACCAGTCGTTTCGCAAGCCGCCGCGCGAGCGGCTCTGTCGCCGCGGTGCGCAGGTCAGCAAGCCAGGGGCGCTTGTCCCAGCTGGCAGCGTATCCAGAATGCGCATCGATCATGGTCAAGGCTGCAGCTTCGATTGCCTGGCTGTCATCAGCCGCGAACGCTTGGCTTGCAGCCTGAATCCAGCCTTCAGGCAAGGCGGGTACTGTGGCGCGCTGGGTCTCGGCCGTCTTGAGGGCGACCGCCAGGGCCGCTTTGAGATTGAGGTTCGCATCCATGAGTTCAGTTTCCAAAATGAGATCAGAGGGCTTCTGCGTCCGCCACTGCTTTGCACTTACGTGCGGCAGGGGCGAGGACCTTCTCTATGATGCGGCCAGAACCGTCCTGCCAGTCCCTGAAATTCAGGTCTGGGTCGAGACGAGTCAGGATCTTTGCCGCCGCGGCACAAGCCTTTACCACCTTGTCGTAGTCCGAGGCTTTCACACACTCCAGGTCGTCTTGTCCAGGACGGAACACTTTCAGACGCGCAGCACACCGAGAGCTGGTTTCTCCTTCACGCTCCGTGACTACACGGCAGCGTCGAGCAGCATCAGCGAGCGCCCGCTCAATGCTGTATCCGGTGGTGCCTTCCTCCCAATCCTTGAATGCCAGGGTGGGATCAATTCTCTTGAATGCCGCGAGGGTTTCTGCGCAGGCCTTCACGTTGAAATCGAAATTGTCGGCGGGAACACAAACCATTTCTGCCGAGCCTGCACACACCTCGATCCGGCGCGCTTTCTCTATCTTCCGAGCCATCAATTACTCCTCGGTGTCCGTCCATGTGGATGCCAGTTCATCATCCTGGGCATCAAGTGCTTCTTCGTCAGCGTCGATTTCCAGAGGGTTGTCGTCCATCCGGTCAAGCGCCAGATCATCGTCAACGTGCATTGAGGGCCTCTACGCTTTACCGAGCTGACCGGGCAAACTTCAACGCTTCGATTTCAACGAGGCGCTCGGCTTCCTGGTACTCAGAGCCACTACTGGTATATTCCGCGCAGATGCGGGCCAAATCTCTGAACTTGCCGCTCTCAGGGAGGCAGCCAAGCTGTAGCCAGTGCAGCACCTCGCCTGCGAGAACTGCGAGATTGATGTGCGCTACACCCTGTGCGCGCTTCTTCGACTCAGCTTTCAAGGCTGTCTGCAACTCGTCGACGATCGCTTGGTTGTCCAGCAAGGTGAATTGCCGGCCAACGTATGCCTTGACGATGTCCTCGGAACTGGGCATCTGGCCCTTGTTGATGTTCACGTTGCACCGGCCAGCAATCTGGGCGGTACCGTTGAAGAACACGACCTTGGCGATCACGTCGTCGCCCTGGTAGTCCTCTGCCAGGGTTCCATAGGCGAATCGGTGGCCATCCAGGGGTGCCTTTACCGAATGGAAAATGCTGATGTGCATGCTTTGTCTCCGAATGCTGGCTTGGCCCAGGCCGGTTCTAGACCGGTTTACTTTTGGCTGCGCGCCAGCAGGCGCAGCATGACCGCCGGCACATTCGACTTCTTGGCGACATGAGCCGGAGGCACGCTCATCGCACCTTCGCTGTCGCAGGGTTGCCGATCGTTGCGGCGTACAATCATGGCGGGTACGGTCAGCCCTTGTTTTCCGGCGGCAGCGCTCACAACCAGCTTGCCTTCGTTGCTGCTGATCTGCAGGTCATTGCCATTTTCGTCACGGACAATGATCGAGGTGCCCATCGACATCGCGGCCTCAAAGCGCATGGCACCATTGACCAGGTCGTAGCCGAGATTGGCCAGTTGTTCGACAGGGGAAGGCAGGGTGTTCATGGGGCTCTCCTAAGCGCGTATTTGGTTGATGAAGCGATCTTCACAGTGATGAGAGTGTGCCGCCACCCCTTATCCTGAGAAATATCGAGCCTGCCAGGCAACTGCTTATCGCCTTGAATGGCCTGCTCTCCAGGGCAGCGTTTCGACGTGGTCAGAGCTGAGTCACCCGTTATATTGAGGTCGATCCCCAAATTCGGTCAGGAAAGGCAATGGTCAAGATCTTTGTGGACGCCCGGGAAGTCCCTTCACGTATTCCCGATGCCCTGCGCGAGATGGGCGCAGAGGTTGAAATCGTGAACCTGGAGGTTGGGGACTACGTCCTGAGCGCCGATCTAGTGCTGGAGCGGAAAACCGCCATAGACTTCTGCATGAGCGTTACCGATGGCAGATTCATCAACCAATCCAGCAAGATGATGATGAATTTCAAGCGCCGAATCTGGCTGATTGAAGGCGACGTCTATTCCACCAGGGCCCAGATTCATCCTGACGCACTGGATGGAGCACTGAGTTACCTGGCAGTCGTGCTCCAACAGACAGTGCTCTGGTACAAGGCCCCCAGGCGTGCGGCCGGAATGATCTACCGGCTAGCCAAGCACGAGCAGGAAGGACTCGACTACGTGCCTGCCACTCGCAAAGGTAAGGTGCCCGCCGGCGTTGGCCAGTCTTTATTCACCCTGGAGGGTTTGAATGGTTGTGGCCCAGTTGCCGCGCGCAAACTCCTCGAGCACTTCCGTTCCGTACATGCGGTGATCAATGCGTCGGTGGAGCAGCTGTGCGCGGTGAAGGGGATAGGTCCGAAGAAGGCTCAGGCTATCTACGACGGGATTCACTTCCAAGTTTCGGAAGGCATGTCTGTTGAAGAGCAGCCCAGTCTCTTTGCTGATCCGCCGGCATCAGATCCGTTGGTTTGAATCCTAGTAACGGCGAAGAAAGCCCCTGCAAAGCAGGGGCTTTTTGCTGGCGTAGGTCTTTGCAGTTGAGACCAGTGTCCTAGTCTTGCCCGTACTCGAAGTACACCGCATGGAAGGCGTGGTGAGAGGCGGCTTCTGCAGCAATACCAGCAGCGGTGAGAGCTGAAGCCAGGATCTGACTATCAGCCCTGTTGCCCACCTGGATCGACCAGCGACGCCCAGGCTCCTGGGGTTTGATCTGGACAACTTGGACTCCGAGGAAGAAAGCGGCTTGCATCAGCGGGCCGGCCTGGCTGGCATCAAGGGGCGATGTGCGCAGTATCTCCGCTGCTTTCTGAACCTGCAGAGGCTGCACAACCCCGTCAAAGTCCACCGAGGTGTCGAGCGGAACATTGTAGTGCTCCAGAGGGACACAGCCTGCCCATGACGACTCAAATACGTCCGGAACCTCGGGACCGAACTGATTCCAAACGATGGCCAGGCAGTAACCGTGAATAGGGTCTGCGACGCGGAAAGCTTGGGGTTCACCGGCCGGTTGATCAGCAGCCCCGATCGCGGAAGGGGACTGCCCAGGTAAGGATATTGACCAGAGCCCATCATGGTCGCAGTGAGTCGAAAGTCGGAGACGCAGTACCTCTGGCCAAATTGTGGCGATGTCGGTGAGGGGACTGAAATCCTGATCCCGATATCGGATTGTGCCTTCCCAATAGTCGAAGGGTGCCCAGCTGCCAGAGGACTCGTCGAAGCCGCCCATTGCCAGGGCCACGTACAGGTTGAGCAGATTGCCTTGAAGATCCAGCGTTTTCATGTGGTGTGTTCCATGGCAGAAGATGCTGCCATAGTCACGGCCCAGAGGGAGTGCCACTATCCCTGCTCTTGATATTTGGAGTGAAATTGAGGCCTCGGAGCCCTGCTGGCAGTTTCGCATGCGAAATTTGAAAGGGAGCATGGCTTCATAACGCAAAGGCCCCTCAATTTTGAGGGGCCTTTTACTAAGCGGTCGCCACGAATTACTGCTGGCGCTTTGATGTCTCTGCCTTCGCGCATTCGTAGCCGTCGACATAATCTTCGTACTGGGCACTGCCGATGCGCAGTTTGCGGAGTGCGCTCTGCTCAAGCGGTACCCCGCAGTGGTAGGCCTGGCGGCCTGCTTCGAAAGCGATCGACTTCTCTTGCTTGGCGGCCATAGGTCAGTCCTGGATTTCTACTTCGACATTGAACCCGGGCAGATCGGGTTGCGCGTCATCCAAGGCTGCCACTACGTGGTCATGAAACTGTTGCTCAGTCATGTCCATGTCAGCGAGTTCGTCGGCGGTGAGGGATACCTTCACGATCATTTTCTATTCCATCCAATGGTTGAGTTGATGGGGCTATCCTACCGGAGCTGTCGAGTGCCACCAGTAGCTGCCGGAATATGCCTAACTACGATCCCTGGTGGCATGGTCCACCAGAAACTCCAGCCATAGCCCTTCGTTGTTGTCGTCGAGAACAAGCGGGAAGTGCTCCGGGTTTTCCGCGTGGGACTTGCGGTATTCCGAGGCGAAGGACTCCAGGTCCTTCTTCATCTCTTCGATGAATTCGTCGAGGCTTTGTGCCATATATTGGGCCCTGATTGCATGAAATGAACTGTCGCCAGGATGGGGCTGGCTGTAGGGGGAGGATTGGAGAGCAGCCTGCTGACACCTGCCAGCGCTCTCTGCCGCCGCTGCGAGGGCGCATCTTGCGCTATCCCAGCCTCATCCCTGGGGCCGTGTCCGCGGACGGTGCTACTGGGTTCCGGTCAGGCCGCTCTCCAATCCTCCCTATTCCAACCATACCGGTTAGGGCGGGTGCCACAAGGGCATCAATGCAGAGGCAGATTCAACTGCCAGTTTGCATGTGCCTCTTCGAGGATCTGCGCTGCCTCTTCATCATCGGAATCGCAGCCTCGCCCAGCGCCGAGGCCCTCGGCGTTCATTTTCTTCAGCGCCTCCTCGCCAGCATTGCTCCCGCTCATCTCATCGATGATCCGCCAGGGCTTAACGGCATCAGCGTCCAAGTAGCGGTAAGGGTCGAGCACCAGGCCGCAAGAAAAGGTGTTGTCCGCATTCTGGATCAATGCACGGCAGTTCCGATCATCACCAAGCGCGATACCGAGGTCACAGACCTGAGCGATACAGCAAAGGCCGCAACCGTTGCATGGATCGCCCTCGGCTGGCTTGTCCAAGACTACTGCTTCAATTAGCTGCCAGCGCAAGGCGATTACCTCCAGAACTTCAGAGTAAAGACCGACAGAACAGAGGCCATGCCGAAGATGCAGGAGCCAAACATCACCTTGTTGAGAGCTGATCGGATGATCGGCTCCCTGTTGACAGACATCCCGTTGAGCCTGGCCCCACTAAGGAATAGGGCCGAGTAGAGTTTGTGCAGAAAATAGACAACGACCAGATTGAAAACTGCACCGAACACCATCTGGAGCTGGATTCGTTCAACCAATGCCGTATCTCCCTTTTTGAGGGCGAGGAGATAGAACTCTTCGAACAGGTTGGCGCAGATGTACATGCTGCCTGAGGCAAGCGCAGCAATGACGATGCCGGCAACTACAAGCTCGAAGATTGGGTTTGAGAATATGCTGCGCATGATTCGTCTCTAATTATTTGAACTGACGTGGCAGCTTTCAGCAGCTTCCAAGCGCACGGGTCACCGATTTTACCTCATCAGTGGAAGCGCGGATGAACGTCTGTCCGTCGTGCTTCCAGACCTCACCCGTCTCCAGGTCCACGAAGGCCCACTTTCTAGGGCAGGTCGTATGGATGGAGACGTCGATCGGTGCGTCCAGGACAGGAACAACTTCGGAAGTTCGCAGTGCACGGGTTTGACCGCCGGGGCCGTCTACCACCAGTTCCCGTTTCGCAGACCTTCGGAAATAATGCACCCACTGGGAACCGCCGTGCTTACCCTGGCGTTTCTGACCATCGGCGTACTCCCACTCCACGTTGAACCCGGTACCGAGCGGTGGGGAAAGCTTCACGACACGGCGTGCGCCGCCAGGGAATTCGAAGACGCGGCCAACCTGAATAGAGTTAATCGGCACAGCCATGGATCTGCTCCTGAACAGCCTGGTTTAGGTGAGGGGTATTGGAGAGTGGCCGGCTTACGCTGGTTATCGCACTCTCCGATACCCCCGAGGGGGTAGCGGGCCTGCGGCGGGGACCCGGCAGGCGCGGGCGATGGAACAGGTAAGATCAGCTGGCGCTGGCCAGCAGTTCGTTGAGTTTGGCCATTTCCTTTTCGATCGACTTGCCGTTCTTCTTCCGCCAAGCGATCTTCATTTTGTAGAGGTCGATCAGGCCGGCCCTGGTGCAGCGGTAGTAGTCCCCCGAGTCGTCCGAGCCGCATTTTTCCAAATGGCCGGCGGCGAGTCGCTCCTCGACGATTCCGTCTAGGTCACTGAAGCATGCGGCTTCCTTAGGGGATACATGCAGGGGCTTCTCTTGGGCTGCGAGCCACAATACCTTTTCGGCATTGAACAGTTTGCTCATAGGTTCCTTACCGCTTCTCGACCAGTTCACCGCCTTCTGCGATTCGCCAGGTGTATCGCTGGCCGTGGTTCACATGGTCAGGAGGGCAGCTGTAGGTGACGCTGCCATCCTTGTTCAGGCTCCGCGGCTTTGTCAGTCGCTCGCACAGTGGGCACTCCAGTGAGGGATAGTCCCGATGGGTTTCGGTGGTCATGACCGGCTCCTTACTCGGTACCGGCCAGCCAGCCAGGTTCCTTGGCCTCGGCCAGCCATTGACGAAGCGTACCGACAGCGACACCTGGTTTGTCTTCTTCCTGCCATGGTTTGTCGAGCAGATCGCCGACAACCTCGGTGCAACTGTCGACTTCCTCACAGTCAATGCCCGTCAGGTCGGAGTGCAGTCGGAGGGCTTCGGCCTCGTCGGCGGCGGCGTAGTAGTCATGGTCGTCCACTCGGAAACAACGAAGGTTGATTGTCTTTTCGACCGGGTTTCCATCGATAGTCAGCTGTTCCATATCGGGTCTCTCTGGTTGCTCCTGAACAGAGCGGTTCGTTATTCGGCTCCGGCGATGATCGCCTGTGCCCAAGCACGTGCTGCGTGGAATGCGTAGCCTCGGGTCGGCTCATCGGCGCAACCGCCGGAGCGCCAGCCAGTCACGTGGTGGAGTAAGGTCTTTGCTGCATCACTCATGCACATGTCCTCTGATTGGCGCCCGGTACTCAGCTTTCGCCCCGGAGAAGTCCGTCTTCGTCGTAATCCGATGCACCGTCACCACCATTAAACGATCCATCCAGGCGTGCCAGAATCAGTCCGGCGCGTCGGGCATCTGCCTCGGTACGAAGGTCACCGGTTCCTGAACCGCCGAAGATCTCCAAACCCAGGGCTGCAGCCTCGCGGGCATAACGGCTCAGTCCGGCAGCTATCCTGCGGACCTCCTTCGGATCAAGCCCTGCAGCCTCGCATTCGCGCGCGTTGACTTGCATGATCAGGCCAGCCGGGCTTTGAAGCCGAACATCGCAGTTGCGTCCTCGAAACAGTCATCCAGTTCCTGGTACGCCTTGTATTTGGCCTGGGCGTGGTTGGCAGCCCAAACTTGCATGGTTTGCCGTGCAGAATCCCACCAATTCCTCCCCCAGATCAGGACTTCAAACTGGCGGAGGGGGAGGTCACTCGTAACTTCCCCGTACACCATCTCGTCCGTGGGGTGGTAATTCCGAATCCGCTTCTTCGGGTCGCTATCCAAAACCACGCCGATGTAATGGCCGTGGTCCGCCATGATCGTGCCTGGTTCACCGTAAGCGGTAACGCGCCGGCCAACGCATGCTGGGACTTGATAGTGCTGGCGCACGTACTCGAATGCCATAGGGGCTCCATTACGCCCTGCGGGGCGAACTAATTTTCCGGGCTGCATGGGAGAACGAGCTGGTACCGCGATTCAACTCTCTCTCCGATGCCCCCTGGCAGAGCCGTGACGAACTGCCAAGGGTATCGGGCCTGTTTTACCTGGCAGGCTCAGGCGGGGAAGGCGTTAGTCCAGGCACTTCAACTCATATCCGGCCGGGGTATGGGATAGCACCCACCGGCGTTCATCGATGTCCGTCAGGTTGGCATTCCCCCTGGCGCGTGCGAAATACAGCAAGTTCGACGGGGTAGGCTTGTGCAGGTCCGAATACCAGGTCTGCTCGTCGATCCATGCCAGCACTTGGGACTCCGTCATGGCCGTGAGGGGGGCGGTTTCAGGGGTTTGATGCACTGTCGGGGTTCTCCTGGAGTGTTATGACTTCAGCCCATCTTCTATTTGATCAGTGCGTGCCAGAAGCCACCGGTAGGCTTTGTCTAGTCAGCCAAACTGTCGATCAGGGTCTCGATTTCGCTCTGGGCCTCTTCAAGACCTTCGCGGGTGGCCTCGCGACTGCGGCTGGTATCGCCGTAGTAAGCGCGGATCGCGTCAAGCAGTTGAACAAGATCCATGGTGCTTCTCCTGGTGGGGTGTGCTGGACAATAACGCCCAGGATGTGGATTTGGAGGTCGGGGTTACGGTTGCTGGAGACGAAGGAGCCGCTTCAACTCTTCAAAGTCGGCTAGATCGGACATGCCTTCATCGTCGTGTGCAATGCGCTCCAGCAGATCCCGCGGTAGGACCACATGATTCGCAGGAAGGACGTAAAGCTCCTGCACCTCATAATCAGGCCATTCCTTTGGGTTGGCCTTGACCATGTCATGGTGCTCCTTGCTGCATGGCCCCCAGTGCTGGGGAGCGCTCAAGAAGAACGCACGATGACAAACCGGCTTCAGCTTCTCAGGCATGGACGGACTCCGCGCCCTTCAGCACAGCGTTCAGCTCTGCAATGACCTCCGCAGGGGCCGGCACCGCTTCTTCGCTGAACATCCTGCAGTCGCCGAAGCATTGCCAAGCGATGACCTGTCCAAGTCGACGCAGAAGCTGTTCATTACCCGCCCGGGCCTGGCCGCTTTTCACCATGACGCTCTTGTGAGAGCTGGTGCCATCGACGGCCATGGCGGTGATGAAATAGTGGTTTTTCCCACGGTTGTAGACGATTTCTTCGCGGCCGGTTCCCTCGTGAAGTACCAGTTGCGCTGGCGCTTCGATCCCGCTGTCTCCGACCTTAAAGCGAAGCATGTCCCCTTGTTTGACCTGCCCCGGGCCAGTGAGGGCCATCCACTCCGGTGCCAACCCCAGCATGGCGCGGAGAGTGGCAATCTCTTTCCGTGCCGCTGCGAGCGCATTGGCGTTTGCCTGGGATTCGGCGGCTACCTTGTCGAACTCTTCGACGTAGACGACCTCACCCATACCCTGGCCGGTCAGGAAGCCTTGTGGGTGCAGATGCCTTGCATCCACGCTGTAGCGTTGCACCTTATTCATGCTGGTCTCCCTGTGCCTTGGGGCACTTACACGGACCGATTTCCGCGGACCAGGTGCCGGCGAAGCGCGGTTCGACGGTGCAACCGTCGTACAGCCATTTGCCGAGCAGCCTGCCCGCATCCGCTCGCTCAGTGCGATTGATGTCCATCGCACCAATGGCAACGCCGCACTGGCAGGTCGCAACGAACCCAGTTGGACGGCGCTTCATGCCTCGTCCTCCTGGGCGACAACGCCATCACCAACCAGGTCGGAAGCGAGGAGGAACAGTACCGCCTCGGCAATGCCGGATTCACCCGCACGGGAGGCGGCATAGCCGGCACCGTTGTGCAGGTGCTGGACGATGATGCGCTCGCCGGTACGCTCGATCTTCCAGTTTGCCGGGATCACGCGGACTTGAGCCGCCTGGCTGGCCAGTGCAGTGTCCCGTTCAGCTTGGAACGAGTCGGCAAGGGCCTTGTTAGCGACCGCCAGCCGGTCGAAGAGATCCACACGTGCTTGCAGACCAGCGACGTCGCGCTTGTACTGGTCGGCAGTTACCAGCTCGACCACTACATCGTCTTCGGTGGTTACACGTTCGGCCTGGAGCCGCTCGACGACCTTGGAATCAACCTGAATGTCGTTGTCGCCGTACTCCGAGCCGCTGATTCCTCCCAGCAGCAGAGCACCCACAACGTCAGGTTTGAGTTCCGGAATCAGCCAGGCCGGACGTGTCATGTCTACAGTCGGGATGGATTTGTCGAGCAGGACCTCCTGGGATTCCCCCCAGGTGTATTCGATAACACCATCGGCCGTCGTCTTGCACCCGATCATCCCGAAACAAACGATAGGATTCCGAGTGTTCCGACTCAGCGGGATACCGGCAGTAATCAACTGCTGGCGCGTCGGTTCGTGGTAGTTGAGCAGGCTGCTGCAACCGCTGGGTTCGCTGTCGGGATGCTTCAGTCGGACAACGATCTTCTTCGGCCTGCCTTCTTTGGCGACGGACTCCAGTTCGCTCATTCGGGAGAGAATATCGTCGCGGGGTGCCAGGGGCTGTGCTTTGGAAAGTGCGCCGGCCAGCATGTGGATGCATTTCTCGTCATCCGCAATGAGTGCCATTTCTTCGAACAGCTTGCGTGCCAGTTCGATATCGCCAACAGGCACCGGGCTGGTATTGTCGTCCTCGTCCAGGCGCAGATATTCCGCGTACTCCGCGGCATTGCATTTGGGGCACGGAATATCACCGCCGTTGAGCAGCGGCCCCCCTGGCTCATCGCAGCTATCTTCGTCCCAGAGGTAGCCATTCTGGCATTGAGCATCCAGGTACGGCGCTCCGAAATGTTTGCCTCGGTAGTCACACCCAAGCACAGGGCTAGGGGAGGCTTGCCCGGCTTCGACAGGGCGAGTGGCGTACTCCAACATTTTCCCGATGAGGTCAGCATCGAAGGTGCTGCTCTCGCGCAGATACTCAATGACGAACGTTGGATCGAAGCACGACCAATCAGAAGGTCGTTGATCCTGAACTGCCTCATGCGCGCCAGCTTGCTCAACTGCCGTTTTGATCGAGGACAGGACGTGTGAGCCCACTCTTTTTTTGATTGCGGCAAGCAGATAGGACCAAGCAAAACCACGATCTTCCGAAGGGATGAGCCCCAACGCGCGACCGACATCATCCCGGCACTGCTTGTCGAGCGCCAGCAACTGGTCGGAGTGGGCGAGCGGGAGGCTCTTCCCGATTGCGCGCAGTTTGTCACGCAAGTCGTCCAACTTCTCCCACCATTTCTCGCCATAGTGGTGCCGCAGATTCGCGCTGCTGTCGTGCCCGGTGAAAACCTGGATGGCATCTGCAGCCTGTTTCACCAGCTCGAGGGTGTTCGCAATCTTGGTCTCGTAGGTCTCTTCTTGACCACCTCCGGCCAGCACTCCTTCCTGGTGCTCGAGCAGCAGTATTGCCCCTTCCTCAGGGCACTCCTCGTGGTATGCGTATAAGCCTGCCACAGGGAAGTCCTCGTCCTGGTCATGCAGTTCGATCACCAACGTCTGCTCGAGCTGCTCAGTTGTGTTGTCCGGGGCCAGGAACTCGATGGCGTTCAGCAACTGATAGCCGTTCAGCACGAGGCTGGGCACATGTTGGGGTTGATCGTCAGCATCGAGATCGTCCTTGTCGTACGGCGCTATACCCTGGGTGGGCAGGACCTGGGCGGGCTCATGGTCAACCAGGTAGATGGCGATGTCGTCTGGGAGTCTCTCGTGGCGCGCGTAAAGGCCGGACTCAGGACAGCGGATCTCCTGAGCTGCGGAGTGCAGTTCGATCACCAGTCGATGACTCATCTGCTCAGGGGTGCGCTCCGGGGCTAGGAACTCCAGAGCATTTCGGATCTCATAGCCGTTCATCGCAAGGCCCATAGCTTGCGGTGTTACGTCGGCTTCGGTTCGGCCGCCGGATTTCGACGGGGAAGGGATGAAAGACATGTTAGCTCCACGAGATTGGGAATGAAGAGATGCTGGCGCCTCTGTCACTGTGCAGAGAGCGAGGTGTCACCCATGCCGGCGTTCGATTCGGAAGTGATCTTGAGGATCTTCTGCACGTCCTGATTTCGGCGGGCGAGGATCTTGCTGTTCATTTCGTGGGCGGTGTGGTTCTTGCCCTTGAAAACCCACCCGCCAGAAGAAAAGAGGGACTGTTTTTCGTCGTACTTCCATTCCTTCAGGTAGGCGTGATACGAGTCCATCACCTTGGCGATCTTGTCTTCGGCAGTTTGTTTCCGGCTCATCTGGCTAGTCCTCCTGCATTTGCTTGTCGAGGATCAGCCCCGTAGCCTCCTTGAGGCCCCGGGAATAGCCCTGCTCTTCAGCACGGCGAAGCTCGATCTGATGTTGGGTTCGCTGGCGCGCCATTGCTCGGTGGATTTCGGCATCCTCGTCGTTGTAGCTGCGCATACGTGCTTCCATCTCGCGGTACTCCGCCACGTCGATAAGGCAGGCCGGCGATTGCATCTCATGAGTGCCGAAATGAAGGGCGGCAGCGGCCTCGTCGAGGAAGTGCTCGCCACAGTGGAAGCAACGCCAACCTGCCGTCCGATCCGCGCGCAGCGCCTGCAGCTCCGCGCGCATGTTGTCGGTTTCGGCCTGCTCTTTTGTCAGGTGCTGGGACAAAATGCAGGCGAAATCAGCAGCCAGGCGATCGCGGATGTATCGGGTGAAGTCGTAGCGTCCGAGTTTGGTCTGGAAGTAATCCACCAGGTAGCCGCGGCCGCCGGCCGATGTGCTCAGGTTGTGCTGTGTCTCACTCATGGGCGTTCTGCTCCGGTTGGGCCAGGCTGGCGAGCAGGGCCATGGCTTTGTGAGCTGCCCCGCTTGGGTTGTACTTCGCGCAGTTGCTGGTCCTTGAGTCCTGCTTCCCATCCTCGTAGCCGGACACGTAGGTGTTCCAGAAGGCGGTGTAGGTGACCAAACCGACATGCCCTTTCACGTCGGTGGGTGCAGGTATGGGCCGGGGCACCTTGGACAGTGCGTTCCACAGCTGGACGAGGCCGGGCTCGGTGAAGGTCGATACCGAATGCTTGCAGGCCGGGCATGCAGCTTTCCAGAAAGGTCCCAGGGAGTTGCGTTCCAGGGTCACGGCCGGAAGACGTTGATCGCCGCAGCGGCACAGGTTGAAGGTGGGCGTGGCAGTAAGCGTCTTGATCTGCGAGAGAGCCCCGTCATACAACCCTGCGAGCTTCGCATGGGCCTCATTCATCCCAGCAATGGTGACCTTGTTACGCTGCAGCTCGGCTTGAGCCGTAGCCAGGTCCTGCAAAGCTATGTCCAGCTGGGCCGTCAGGGCATCCACACTCTGGTGGTACTGCTCAACCGCCATCAACTGCTTGCACCGCCCTGAAAGCGGCGAGAAGGAAAGGCCGGCGACGTCCTGCTTGTGGTAGTTGAGGTACGCGAGAACCTCCGGCTGCTGGGGGAGGGTCGCCGGCATGGTGCTTTCCGTTTCGTTACTCATCGCTTGCAGTTCCTGAAGAGGTGGAGGAATGGGATTTCACGGAAGCAATCATCGGCGTCCTCGGGGTGTGCCAGAACCAGGCCCCTGCTCAGACAGGCTGGGCTTCGGCCTGCGAAATCGTGGCAAGCAATGCAGTCAGTTCTTCGCTTGAGCGTTCAAGCCGGTTCATGTCCGGGCGGGCCTGGATTCTCCGTACACGCCTTCCCATCCTGGTTCGCTGGGTTTGTGGCGGCAGGCATCCATACGAAGACGGCCATCGGACCCCCTGAACATGAATGCGACAGGTGCCTGATCTTTAAGCCGCTCAAGCTCGGCTTTGAATTGATCGCGCTCCGCTTCAGCGGACTGCATGGCCAGGACGGTACGCTCGTAGTCTTCCGCAAGTACCACTTCTGCGAAGGCCCCGTTCCCGTCGGTGTCGATCGAATAGCGGCGTACTTCAGGTACATGATCCTTGGAATCGAGGATCGTGGTCAGCCGGGCCAGGAGCCCCTGTTGCAGAATCTTGAAGTGGCGGAAGTTCCACGCGCCATCCGTATCTTCTTTCCAATGTTGAAGACAGGAGCGAACCCATTCAAATGCGCCTGTAAAGTCACTGGGCACGGGTTCCGCTGCTTCGACCAGCACCAGCATCTTCTCCAGATCGCTGAGGATGGATACGAGGTCCTTCAGGCTCACCTTGTCTTGACGGGTTTGCAGCGTGAGAGTGATAGCTGCAGCGACCAGGGAGTAATGCGCTACGTTGGCCCAGAAATCGTTTTTGCTTACAGGCTCTGGTGAGACCCCTGCCGGAATGAAGACCTCGAGTAGGCCCTGTCCGTTGTAACGTCCGGTGATCCCTTGCTCATCGAAGCTCAAAGGGGTGCCTCCCTGAGGTCCAGTTTTGGTTTTGCTCATGATTCGGTTCCTATTCGCGGGAGTTACTTGAATTTGATCTTGCCGGAGCCGGCGACACGGTGATCGCGTTGGGCAGGGTTCCCGTACACCAAGATTTCACCCGATCCGGCAACGCTCAGGTCCACTGTTGCCGCAGTAAGTTCATTGAGGTGTGCCACTACCCCAGCAGGAGCTGATCACTCCCGCCACTGTCGCCAGGATCAAGAACACGCCGAGGTGTTTTCGGTGTCGTCTGACCACGGGTTTTCTCTAGAGATGGTCCCCGGATTGTCCCGCGACCGAAATTTGGCTACCAACGAAAGCGACCGGCTGAAATTCGCTTGATGAGAGTTTTGAGGGGGAAAGCGAGTGTCCTAATCCACTCGCTCGAAATGCTTGTCCTGCGGAGTGTTATGGGGGTGAGAGTTAACCCAACCCATTCGATTCAATGAAAGCGATCACCGATTCAGTCGTCGGTTCCGACAGCAAGTGATACGCCACAAAGTGGAAGCAGCTGTCTTCACTCTCAAGCATGGAGAGTTCATCTCGGTTGAATGACCAGCGCTGGCCAGCATGGTCAAACTCTATGTACTTCTCAGGAAGAGGATCGACTGTCACCGGCACGAATTCAGGCTCGGTAATCCATTTGCGTGTCTGGCGGTAATCCTCATCCATCCAGCCCCCAACGCAGGTATTGAACGCGCTGCTATCGAAGTCGTAAGGCTCAGCCTCGTCGATCGTGCTATTGCGGTTCACCGTCAAGCCAATTAGCTCCCCGCTGGCGCTGAGGTAGGCATAATGGCAATCGCCAATTCTCATTGCTATGTCTGGTTTTCCCGTCAGTAGGCGGCGGTACTCATCGAGGCAGCCCTGGAAGGTGTAGACCTCAACCCGAAGCTGACAGTAGAGGTCGATTTTCTGGTCGTGGGTCAGGCCGAGATCACCAGAACCGTACTGTTCCCACCAGGTCATGAACGCTGGTGCGTCGTGAAACTCGTGGATAGACCGGCTCGCGTTGTCGAGACAGCTCAGAACTTCGGTTTTGGCTTCGTCCATGATCGTTGGATTGAGGCTCATGATGGGGCTCCATGGCGTGTTAGCGATGAGACCAGTCTGAGGTCAATCGGAGTGTGTCAGAAGCGGGAGGTCAGCAATCGGAGCTGGCGCTTGATCCGCGCCCACATCGTCTGGTCCTGGGTGTATTGCTGCCAAACGCCTTCATCGCTGATCGATTCCAGGACCACAGGGCTTTCCCCTCGGACTCGGATGAGAAATGCTGTGATGCAACGGCAGGACCGGCACACTCCGTGGCCATCGATCACCACGACATCCGGCAGTACCTGGTTCCAGATCCCCCTAAAGTCTTGCTTTCTGATTTCACTCCCGCACAGCTTGCATTGCGGGACCACCTCAGTGAGCTTAAAGCCCGAGGGGAATGTGAAGGGTAGCCGGGACGCAATCACTTCTCCGGCCTGGTACTGGGCGATCATGGCTTGCAGTTCTTCGGGGCTGACCTTCTTAGGTTGCTTCCGTTGAACCGCCCGCTGTTGATTGGTTGTGGTCATGCGGTGTCTCTCCAGATGTTCGATCAGCTATGCGGCCAGCATGTCCAGCTGGTCCGGCTTCGCATATCGCCCGGGGCCCACTCGGCGCGCAGTCTGCTGGCAGACCTTACGGACCTGCTCCTTCCAGTTCGGGTTTGCCGTCGGCCGGCGTTCAGCAACGTATTCGTAGATTTGGCTCAGGTGGGCCTCACCCTCGAACAGATCGAGGGCCTGCCCGACGACCTCGCGCTAGGTGGCTGGGCCCTGACTCATGGCCTCCTGCACATCTTTCGGCAAGCCCTGCAGGTACGCCAGTTCGTGGTAAAGGCTGAGGCCGATCATCAGGCGCTCTTGGTCTTTGGTGAACGTCACGAAAGTCAGGGGATGCTTCAGCCCGGCGTATAGGTTTCTGGGCAGCATCTCCTGCTGGATGGCCCAGCGTTCGTTGTACCGACACACTCTCGCCGCTGTCTGGAGGAAGTAGCAGGGTAGGACGAATGCCACCTGGCCATTGTCGACCAGCAGGCCGTGTACACGATCCAGCAATCGTTCGATGAATTTGGTTTCGAATGGCGGATTACCGAGGACCAGGGTTGGACGCTCTTCGAGCTCCACCTGGAAGAAGTCGCCGGTAATGACCGGCCTGCCTGTCAGGTCACGTGCTTGCTGAGCGAGATGCGGATCGATCTCTATCCCCAGCGCGGGCACATATTGGGGAACCGCTTGCAGAAAGCGCCCTAGGCCGCACGTTGGCTCAAGGACGAAATCCTTGGCGCTGAGGTGGCTGAAGTTCTTTCGTACGATCGCGGCTGCAGCCCAGGCCGGGGTTGGGTACTGGCCGAGTTCGATCTGTGTGTTTTGTGTGCTCATCGCCTCAAGTGGCTGTTCGTTGATCAATTGAGGCAAGAATCGGGCTGGTCCTCCCGTGCCACCATCTGCGATCCGGAAATGAGCCGTAGCCTTTGAGCATGTACCTCCCCACGAGTGCAGTAGCCTCGGGGAATCAATAGGGGAGATTTCCTATGCCGTGGATTGATCTGAAATCAGCACTGAAAAGCGAGGCCGGATTCCTGGAGTTCATCAGGAGCAGCTATAGGCACGGCACCGTCGTGGCCCTGTGCGCTGGCGCGATTGGAATCCTGAACCGCAGGTTGGAAGCCGCGGTGGCTCGCAAAGACCGTGACGGTCAGCGTTACCTCTATACGCAGATCGAAGTGTTGCGAAGCGAGATGCATGTACGGCTGGAAATCCGAACCGACCAGGCGCTTGCCCGTGGCGTTCTACATCTCGCCGGCGAGGCCGCCCTGGCGCGCGTGCACGACTACCAACGAGAGCGATATCTCTCCGAGTTCTCGAAGCTGTACCCGGAGATCGTGGGCGCTGTGGGAGTGACCCGAGCAAAGTTCTGGGAAGCGGGTGTATATGGTCAAGATTTTCCGCTCTGGGCCCAGCAGAACGGTTTCACCGATACACAACTCCTGCAAGCCATCCAGGTATCGAAACTCAGGGCCTATGACGCCCTGGTCGAACTGAACCGTGAGCTGGAGGAGAACGGGAAAGGCGCCCGGAGTTGGAAACTGAAAACCGAGTGGGACCGCCGGCGGAAGGAGATCAAGTTACTCTCTGATCTGCAATTCAGGTCTGCAATCTACAAGTGCATACGCGATGTGCTTGGCGAAGGCTTTATGCCCGAGCTTGAAAAATGGATGACCCTGAATACTCGGATACCCCACTTTCGGAAGCTTCGAGACCGATCTCGGGACTCGAAACCGAACCTCAAGCTCCAACTGCTCCCGGGCCGGAAATTTCGGCCTGAACGCACTCCTCCTCGAAGCACGGTGAGTTCGGAACCTCGGGCATGAATCCGAGCCTCACTACGGCTAGTGCGTAGCTTCAGGCCCAACCGTAGGGCCCGACCTTCCCTGCAGGAACGAGAAGCCCGCCAAATCGGCGGGCCTTGATCGGGGAGGGTGGGTCAGTTCGGGAACCAACGCTCGGCCAGCTCGCGGAACTTCGGCTCAACGGCCTTGGCCTGCTCGATGCCGGCACAGACATATCCATGGTGCCCGCCGGCCTGCCCTCGCTCCCAGTAACTGCCCGCGGCGGCCACCATCTCATCTACTGAACCGCCTTCAGCTCCAATACTCAAGCAGCGCACCGCGGCACCGACGTGGTCCCCGGCTCCAGGGATGCGGCTATCGCTCAGGGCGGCGCACCAGCCATGTTTTGTAGGCGCATTGGCCGTCGGAAAGTCGGAGTAGAACTCCATGATCGCAGTTGCCAGTACCAGGGGATGGCCCGGGTAAACGGGGTAATTCCCGGTCACGCTCTTGATGAACTGTCTTCCTTCCATCAAAAACCTACCTTCAGTCAGGAGTTGCTGCCTTATGGATTCGCTTGACGTATTCGTGCATGGGTTGGCAATCGCTGTCCTGGTAGCCGAATCGGTTCACGAACGTCGAGAACGAATCCCCACACTCTTCATCCTGTTGCAGCCAGGCTTCGTACTCAGCGGCCACCTTGAGGGCTTTCAAGCGGAATGCCAATGCCGCGGCACGCTGGGCCTTCTCGTCGCGATGCCGACGGATCATTTCTTCTTCTTCGGGGCTCAAAGGGCCTAGGGAATCGGTCATGATTTAGTTACTGGATGCTGGCAGGAGTAAGTGACCTTGACGCCTTCAACAGCTATCTCAGCCTTTTGAACATTTGAACTCTCTTGAATGACCTTCAACAAATCGTGTTTCGTCATTCGATAGTCGTCCTCGTCACTGTAGGGGTATATGACCTCGACAGACTCTCCGGTGAAGCTTGCAGTCCAGGGCGAGCCGTTCGCTGTTTGCTTAGGCGCTCCCCTCTTCATTAGCTCTTCAGAAGTGATTGGGATAGTGGCACAGGGGCCGCGACGGGCCTCAAGCAAAATCAAGGCATTGGGAATTTCATAAGTCAGATGCTTCGCAGCCAGTTTACCCATGCCTTGAGTAGCAGTGGCCATAATATGTTGGCCATAAAACAACATGCCAATCACGGCACATATAATTAATAGCGCAACTGCTAAAGCGTTGGATGCAAAGCATTTGTTTTTTGAATTTTGTTTGTCTTGTTGCATAGCTAACCTTGGATTTGATATCGCTTTATTGCGTGAGCGCAATGAAATAGTTCGTTTTGGCTTGGTTCATTTTACTAGGTTTAATGTGTTTAATCCCAACCATCAGTTCTCTGTCTAGCTTAACGAGGCAGTTGCGTCGATTCTCAGGGGTAATGATCTTCCAGAGTTTTGAGAACTGCTGGCTTGATTGTCCAGCCCGTCGCTCGCTTATACCGCTCGGCGAAGTCTTTGACCGTTCCACCATGGAAGTCCCTGTCGCGATTTCGACGCTCGATGATTCCTGCGCAGTCCTCGCCGACATGTCCAATCTCAACGATGAAGCCTTTTACGATTCGCAAGCCGCAGCAGGCGCAAAGGCGGCGCTCATTCATGGGCGGGCTGATCTTCTTGCCCGAGTGAAAACAGGTTGCTCGATCGTCAAAGCGTTTCATCGTACTTTCCTTCGTGGTGCTGGGTGGAAGAGGTGGATCAGCTGATACCTGCGGTTTCCAGCGTTCCGGCCTCTTGCAGCTCGGCCCAGGTTTGAGCAAAAGCCTGTTCCATGCTCCACTCGTCACGCCAAGCACTACTTGCGCGATCGTAGGTGTCACGGGCCTTGTTGATTGCTTCAGCCTGAGTGCGTGCGCTCACGTTGTAGAGGCGGCCAATTTTTCCTGTCTCGCGGCTGTGCCCGAAGACGGCCCATTTGACAGCCCTGGGCTTGGGCTTGGTTTTCTGCTTTCCGCTGCCGCCGCATTGAAAGCAGACACCACCGAGAACTGCAGTGAACAGCCAGATTTTCCCAGCGCCATCACAGCGGCTGCATTTGTAGAGTTTGTCTGCCATGTCCGTTCCTCGGTCATGCGCCGGCGAACCGGAAGCTTGTTCAGGGGTAGTAGGCCTTCTGGCGTTCAATTTCTGCGCGGATCTCCTTGGCAATCCGCCATTCACCCTGTTGCTCCGCTTCGTGCTCGGTCTCCTCGAGCTCTTCGGCGCACCATTGGCTCAGGTCGTAATACTTGCGTTCGCGCATGCGGCGAATCAGGTCTTCGTGATCATTGACAACAGCCATTGTCTTGCCCTCCTCGGGCATTGTGGTTGCCCAGCGACTTCCGTGGATCGTTCAACTCAGAATGTGCCCAGTCTGTGCCTCATACAGCTTCACACAGTTCGGACACAGCATGCCTTTCTTGCCCTGGGCAAGCTTGGCTGCCTTCCAGCCCTTACGGGTGGCCAGGTCCTGAAGGTACTTGTAGGCCCGGATCAGATCGGCCTGAGTATCGTCAGCAGTTTCGAACACACCCTGCTCGTTCATGCTGTAGCAGTCGTCGGTGCTCGGGTCTTCCTGGTTGATGCACTGCAGTTCCAGGCGAATGCTCATCGTGTATCTCTCTCAAACTGACGGAGCTGATTGCCGGACATGGTCTAGCCTGACCATCACCGCAGAGGCCAGATGCCCCCACTGCGCTGGACTCACATCCAGATATCCAGCATTAAATTGCTGATCGATCTGGTCGATCAGGGTGGTGATGGATGCTTCCGTAATGGCAGACCTCAAAACATCTAGCGCGTCTTCGAAGTCACAGAAAGCAAATGTGGCCATTCCGTTTGTCTCTCCGTAAGTCCCTACCGCCCATAGCCCCCAGTGGGTGGGGGCGGTAGTTGGCAGGGGGCTTGGATTAGCCGACGTTCGCCGCCGGCTCGGTACCGCTCTGGGCAGATTTAACAGCCGCGCGGATGTTGGCCAGCGCCTTGGCCAGGTCCTGCAGGTTCAGGTCGGCACCGCTGAGGGTCAGTTCGACCTTCACACTCTCCGGGGTAGCCATGAAGGGCAGAGCTTTCTCCAGTTGGTCGGCCAGCTGGACCAGCACCGGGGCGGCAACGTCCAGGTCCTTGCGACCGTACAGGGCGGACGGCGCACCAACGGACTTCGCGGTGATCTTCGCGGAACCGTTGCGCTGGGCCTTGGCGAGCTGCTCCTGCATATGCACCACAGTGTCTTCGCCGTTTGCCTTGCACTGCTTGTCTGCGGCCAGGGCAGTAGAGACGGACGCTTGGCCCTTCTCGACCATCTCCTTAACCTCAGGGGCCACGTTTACCAGCGCCAGCATCTTGCGAACGTGGCTGACCTTGCGGTGCACCGCGGCCGCGACACCGGCGACGGTGAACTTGTGGTCGTCGATCAGCTCGCGGTAGGCCTCGGCCAGGTCAAGAGGGGAAACCGGCACCTGCTGGTTGCTCACGCACTGACGCACGATCTCAACGGCGCGGCCACCTTCCACCTGGCTCACCCACACGCGCTTGATGTCGGCGCCTTCGGCGATTGCCAGCATCAGGCCGGCGTGGCGGGTGAAACCGGTCACTACGCGCAATTTGCCGTTTTCGGCGACAACGCCCAGCGGTTCTACGGGCTCGCCGGCCTTGTAGGAATCGGCGAAGCCGCGGATGGCATCCTGGTCGAATTCGCTGCGGATTGCCTCTTCGACATTGCAGACGAGGAGGGCGGTGGGCATTTCGAAGGCGTTCTGGCGCTTCGGATCGAAGTCTAAGCCCAGCTGTTTGCCGGTGATCAGCTTCTTGGCGGTGTCGTGGATGCTGCGCAGGGAGTTGCAGCCAGCCAGAGCAGCTTGAGCGGTTTCGGTGATCAGGTTGGCAGCGATGTTCTTGGTGGTCATGGGTGGTGCTCCTGTGTCGTTGATGGAGCCATCTTCAGGGGAGGTCGTGTGTGCCAGAACCGGCGCCGAGAAAATTTCGAAGTTTTTTCGACCCCCTAGCGCCTGAATTTAAAGCCCGATGTTCGGTCCCTAAAAATGCGCAGAGCCCGCTCTATGGCGGGCCCTGGTGGAGAGTGGAGACTACTGCGATCAGAGCAGGAACAAGCGGCGGGCGTAGCTACGGTTGACCTCGCGGTCGACCTTCTCCAGGAATTCCGGCACTTTCTCGACGATCTGTTCCGAGGTCATGCCGCTGGGGATGTTCAGCCAGGTGGTACTCAGAACGTTGTTGCCCTCACTCTGGTAGTTGCCTACCAGCTGGAAGCCTTCCGATCGCGGCTCGAGGCTGAGCGTGGCGGTCTTGATGCCAACGGCGGTCTCGTAGTCCTGGGAGGCCACCAGGCAGCAGATGTCCATATCGAGCTGGCTGGCGGCGGTCCAGCCATGCGTCACCAGGTTGACGGCGATTACTTGCTTGACTGCCTTGTACTCAGGGGCCTGGATGGCGATGTGTGCTGGAATGTGTTTCATGGCGGAATTCTCTTTGCTCGGTGGCTTGGATTCGATGTGGCTATCTTCCCCCGATCTCATGTGTGCCAGAACCGGGGATTTCATTGATGCCAGAAAGCACGAAGCCCGCACTGTGGCGGGCTCCGGTGTGACTGCTGCCTACTGATCAAGCCCAACTGGCCAACTCCCGCCAGAAGAATGCCCTGACCAGGAAATGCGCCACAAAGTGGGCGGTGAAAACGACCAACACAGCGCCGATGAGGCTGACATCGAAGTCACTGAGCGAGGTAACGTCGAACGCAAGCGCTACATCCCCCTTGAGGCCAGCGGCGACCACGATAAACACCGCAGAAAAGACAATGCCGGAGACGATGGCCATGAAGGACATCAAGGGGGTGCCGTATGCAGCTTTCAGGGTTTTTCGTCCAGAACCGACCAGCATTACCAGGACCAGCGCGAAGCAATTCGACATAGTGCTGCCCACCGGGCCCGAGATCAGCCATGCGGCTAGTAGAGACAGCCCCACCAGAATCGCGGAGTAGGTCAATACGCCAATCACGGCCAAAGATCGGGCCGGAGCGCTGCCAGCTTCAGTAATGGGCATCCTTCAAATCCTATGTCTGTCAGGGAAAGGCCTAGCTTACCGCCCAAGTGCCCTGAAACCTGGCCAAATGCTCCGTCGCACCAGTAACTCGGCCAAGATGCCGAGAGAGATGACGATCAACGCCGCGGCGAAAGGGCGTAGATCGAGGAAGTTGACGTCCTCGGGCAACGGCTGCACCCCGAACACGCTCCAGAGAAGGGTGAAGCCGATCACCAGGCCGGCGACCAGCAACGCGCCAACTCCCCGACCGATGTCCTTGAACTGCCTGCCTTTGGCGATGACAGGCAATGCCAGCAAGCACCAAACAACAGCATGGCAGTGCGTGATGTAGGTGCCGATGTCCCATGGGATGGTCATCCCGGCCACCAGCACTGTGGTGCAGAGGATGAATGCGTAGATGAGGACTGCGAACACGGGCGTGTAGCGCGATCTCTTTTCGGTTGGGCTAGTGTGGCTCATGGATCTCTTCAAGACGCTGGGTTGGTTTCGAGCTGGGAGCCTTATCTGCAAGGTCATGTAGCGTTGCGCAGTTGCCGCAGGAGAGGTAAACCGCCGGGAACAGTTCGCCGTCGATGTCGGTACCCTGCGGCTCAATGCGGTGCGTCCACATATCGGCGCACCCGCAATTTCCGCAGATCAGGTGGAGTCGGGCACGTGCCACTGGTATCTCCTAGGCGTCCTGGTGATGTTTGACTACGGCGCTACGCTCGGGCAGCGCCGGTTTGAGATCCTCGTACGACTGCTTGAGTAGGAGAGCCCGGGCAACACCGTGATCACCAACGGTATCCAGAGTGAGTTGGCTGCGCGCACCGGTGAACGAGTCCTTGACCTCGTTCAGAGCTTTGATCCCCTCCCGGCGCAGCAGTCCTTCGGTTTGGAGACTGCTGAGCTTCGCCAGAGAGTCGTTGACGATGTCCACCTCAATCCACTCGGTCAGATCCGACAGTTGGGTTTCGATTTCGCTGTAGGCGTCCCGGACGCGGATCAGGCGGCTTCCGCCGTTCTTCGCAATGGTGTCCAGGACGAGGATGCACCCGTCCCCTAGGATCTGGTCAGAGTAGGCGGTGATGGTGCGAATGCTGGCCTCGGCGACGGCGATCCTGCCACCTTCGACAACCGGCAGCCGGGCGTCCGAGTCTGCGAGAAGTTCCAGTTCAATCCATTTTTTAGTCATAAGCGTTCCTTGAAGAGGTGATTGGGCCTACCACTCAGCACCAAGTGGAGAAAAGGCAACAATGTCATTAGGGATGGTGTTGGGAATTTGTTTCACTGCCAGGCGATGGACTTACGCTGATCAACCCCAATTCCAGGCTCTCAACTTGAACATCATGCCATAGCTCCTGCTCGATCAAAGCGTAGGTATCTGCAAGCTCCTGGGCGTGCTGGCGCTCGTTCGCGGCGCGCTCCTCCTCGGCCACGATAAAGTCAATCAAGCCGAGCTCGTAAAGGTCGTAGGCACGTTGCCAGCGGCCGGCAATCGCAGGGAAACCCGGTTCTACGCTCAGCAGCGCATGCGCCTCAGATGCGATGGGAGCAAGGTGACTCTGTTCGGCGGGAAGAGCTGGCAGATCAATTGACCGCGCAACCTGTTGGAGGACCTTCTCACCCTCCGAGCACTGGAAACGTAGGAGGAGACTTATCGGCAGGACGCCCCGCGCGAAGGCCAGGCATGCCTGGAGTGCTGACTCTTCTTCCTGTTCGGCTGCCTGAAGCGCCTCCAGCTCTGGAATGACCATGTATCGTCCTCTGGTGAATGTCTGATGAGCACATGGTTCACGCTGGCGCGGTGTGCCACCAGCTCAGGCTGCGAGGATAGGCGCGAGCAGATCCCGGTACAGGCGGGCTTCTTCGACAGACTCCAGAATGTCGTCAAGCGCCCGGTGGCTCTGGCGTTTGACTGGTTCGAATGCTGGGCTGATCGTCTTGAGGAATTCCTTCACCGCGCTGATATCCAAATTGCGGTAGTGAAGGTGTGCATTGAGCGCCGGCATCTGGGCCTCAAGGAACATCCGGTCGAAGTGGATACCACTGCCGCACAACGGTGAGGCCTTGGCTTGCACGCCGTGCTCTACCAGGAACTCGATGATTTGCTGTTCTGCGCTGGCCAAGTCGGTAGAAGAGGCCGACACATCGTCAAAGAGGCCATTGCGAGTGTGCATGCTCCGGACGATGTCGTCGCACAAAGGAAGGACGTCAGCCGGGTCGTGATGGACAACTACGACGTGCTGGGCAAGGACGTTGAATTGGTCATCGGTTACCAGAACCCCGACTTCCAAGATTCGGTGCCGGTACACCATCTGCTTATGCAGTTCAGTGAATCCAGTTGACTCAAGATCAAGCCAGGCCAACCGGCGATCGTTATTCATCATGGGGAGGGCTCCTGTGGTGGCACTACATGGGAATTCTCCATGCCAGGGCATGTGCCACCAGCCCGGACAGAGTGACCTATCCGTTCGCCTCCCCGCGCCCCGCTGCACGTTTTGCTCGGCGTGCTTGAATTCGCCAGCTGATCAGCGGGCCGAGGAGCGTGAGCAGCGCTGTCACCACAACCAAGGCAATGGAGACCGGCTTGCCGCCGCGGATGTGGTAATCATCAGGACTGTAGGAATAAGGTAACGATCCTTCAGGCAGGCGGATGTATATACCACCAGCATCCTTCGGCTGAAGCCACCAGGTCCCGTCGAGGTTCGCCTCCATCCGACCAACCACACGGCAAGTGGTGTCGTAGGGAATCTGCAAGGCTTCGCAGGCCGCCTTGTCGCGCACGATGACCTTGGCAGTATCGATCACCTGGAGAGAGTGACCGACCTGTAACGCGGCCCAGATGACGAGCATTGGCCAGGCGAAGGCCATGAGTAACCTGAACAAGGGATAGATTTCCAAAGTAACGAGGCCAAGGCAGGGTATCCAACAGGCTGGCGCAATGCCATCCAAAGTCAGTCTGCTAATTTCCGGGCCGAGGATCTGATGCGTTGCGCTGCCTTGAACGGGGTATCTGCAACAGTGCTCCAGTCATGATGCCACCAGGCGATGACCATGCTGGCCTCCTTAGCCGTCGGCGCCGATATTACGGCTCGAACTTCAGCCCCTACAGCCTCCCACCAGTCCATGCCCTCTGAATCCCGGGCGTTGGGATCGATTGCCGACCGATACACGGTCTTGATTTGTTCGTGCGTCAGCTCGTTCATTGCCGGGTGTCCAGTTGCGCCTGCAGGTATTTGGCCATCGGTAATTCGTGCTTGCCATACCGATCGTAGTCAGCCAGGCGGGCCGAGATATAGGCCGCCAGCGGCTGCTGCCACTCCGCACTGCTCACCGAGTAAGCGTACTCCTCGTAGAAGCGGACGATATCCCTGCTCATCGAGTGGCGATAGGTCACGGCAATCTCTTGGGCGAGGGCCGGTGCGGTACCGAGGGCAACCAGATCACGCTCCAGATCCTCGGGGAACGTGGTCTGCCGAACCCAAGACAGGGCGTTGAAGAAGTGAGGCCCGAGATTCAGGTGCGGTTGGACTTTGCTGGCGCTGGGAGTGTTCATGGTCATCGTTCAGTTCCTGTTCTCGGATATCAACTAGGCGGATGCTGGGGTGCGGGCTGCCCGGCGCGCCGCAATGCGCTTCTGGATGCGCTCGCGCGCGGCCAATGCTTCTTCGCCTGAGCTGGGGAGCGACAGCTTGATCTGGTTCACCCGGCGCAGTTCGTGTTCGTGCATCCAGTCCATAACCGATTCCGCGGTCCCCACGTCCTGGTAGCTGCGCGGGCCGCCCAAGCCCATTTCAGCCCGGGAGCCGTATTGCTGGCGCTGCTCTGCCACATGGCTGATAGCTCTCATCTCTGCGAGCATCTCGTCGAAGCTGAAGCGAGCGCGCATGTGGTCGCGAATGTCCATGTCGCTGATCTGGAGCATGGGATCATCCAGGGCAACTACTGCGCCCGGTAGGAGGTGTGCCGGGCAGAAGGCTAGAGCAGAGCTTGCTGGGGGCGTTAGCGCCGAAAAGGTCAAGCTGAACTGAGTAGGAGCGTGGGTGTGTTGCATGGGATGGCCTCCTGAAGTGATGAGGCTATCTTCAGGGCAGGCTCACTGTGCCAGAACCGCTGTGCGCACACTTCGCGCACAGGATGGTCACGTCGATTGTTTGAACGATGATTCGGGACCATGCCTGAACAGGGATTGGAAACCGGTATTGTGGCGTGGCGGGAAGCCCCCCTTAGGAACCAAGAGTAAGGTTCCAACCTGGTCCCCCCGCCATCCTGTTGATCAAAAGAGGCCTTGTTGGTGTGAGAGCCTGGCCATGATCCGGGCATCCATCTGCTGGCGCTCCTCTCGCATTGCGGCTTCACGCTGGGCCCCGACGCCGTTGTACTTCTCCACCAGGTAAATCAGGTTGGTGGGAGTCCATGCGTTGCGCCAAATGGTGTTCCAATCGCGGATGACCGAAGCCCTGTCGTCGCTCGGTAGGGCGAAAAACATGCTCCTGGCTTTGCGCCAGACACGCGCTTCCCGAGCTCGCCAGTTGATCAAGGTTGCATCATCCCTTCGCTGGCGAATCTCCTTCTCGGTTTCCCAGTCATGCTGTTCCGCTCGGATCATTTCAGCAAAGAGCGGCAAAGCGTCCGCCTCACGTTGCTGCTTACGCTCGAACAAGGAAGCCTTGCGCGGGTTGAAATCGAGTCGGCGCAAGCGATGAGGAAACGGTTTGAACTTCATTGTTGAACCCCACACGTTGGTATTGGAGAGCCCAGATAGCCTGGGGCCAGGATTGATTAGCAGGCCAGAAGATCCAGTTGCCCGGCCGGTGCGTTGTCGGTGAAGACGTAGCGGGAGAACTTCTCGCTGAGGTTCGCCACGCGGTGCAAGGCGGTGTAGTCGTTGGGTAGTTCGACGTGGATCTCATCGCCATGTTTGGTGTGCGGGGTATTGGACAGCACCCAATCCACCGACTCCTGGTGGCAGCGGTCGGTTACGGCGTTGGTGTCGATGACTAGCTTCGTGCTGCTAGGCATGACCGGGGCATTCTTGATTGCATCACGATAGGCCTTGATCTTACCGCGGTAGGTCAGAGGCTCGGCCAGTTCCTCCTTCCATAGGTTGGTGATGTAAGAATTCATGAAGCTGTGCGAAGCATCGCCACGCCAGTCACCGTTGGCGTCCTGTGTTGCGTGGTGGAAGTGGCCATCGCGAACGCGCATGAAGCGAGGGGTGTTCATGCTCACCACCTTCGACTTGCCCGGGCAATAGCCGAGGCTTGGATTGCGAGGTGCGAGCAATGCGCTGGTTGCGGACTTCATGATTCGACTAGCGCCGAACCGAATGCCGTCGTAGATCGCGCCCAGCAGCTCCGCGTCGTCGTACAGTGAAACGATCAGGTGTTCCCCGCTCTCCAGCTTCACTGCGTCAGCTTCGCGCCCGACGGCCACCATGGCAGCCCTGGCCCATGCGAAGTTCTCGGTCGGGATCGGTGCCATGTAGTTGTTCACTGCATACAGATCGAACTTTCGGTCAGCAATTTCGACCGGGTTCTCCAATTCTTTCATCCAGCCAGCGATGTAACCTTCCGGGGTAATGTCGCGACCTCCAGCACCTTTGAGCATTCCACCTTCACAACTGGCTGCGGCGCGGAAAATATGGCGCATGGCGGAAGGCAGTTCGCCAATCATGTAGCTGCTCCAGCGTGGGGTACGTGGGTAGCAGTTCGATTCGTAGGTTTCCTCGAAGAGGACGTACATGACTTTCCCGCTGGTAGCTTTGAAAGCAGCGGCCAGTTTGCCAGTCGATACAGTAGAACCCATGGTATTTCCCCTTGCCTGGTCGGGCTGAACGCCCTTAGCTTCAATGTGACCTGCACATCATCGGGGCGATGCATGCGTGCCAGAACCCATGCGAACCCACTCCGCGATAAGGTCCTCGCACAGGACAATCACATCGAAGGTGGGGTTGATGAAGCTGGGTATGTTGGCGCTGACCTTGGAGGCCGGCATTTGGGTCTGGCAAGCGCCAGCATCGGGAACCAATAATCGGACTTCAACGTGGTGTTCCCACCATTCGCCGTCGATGTAGAAGGCTGGGTCATCGTGCTCGAACAACCAGGGCGTGCTGTCGAGAGGTGCAACGGAAGGTGCCCCCGTGGCTAGGGTCACTTCGAAGGCGTGCCCCTTGTAGCCCACCCGGACGATATGCGGCTCGTCTGGCCGTTTCATTTGCAGCGCCCGGGCCGCGGCGTTGGTAGTCAGCTGAATCATGGTCACCCCCTCTCTTTGAACAGCCTGCTTTCCGGTAGCAGTGTTGGCGTTAGTCGACCAGGCCCAATTCCACGCACTCTTCGCGCCAGCCAGCCCAGAGGTCTGCCTCGATGGAGGCGTATGTGTCCTGGATGTCTTCCCAGTGCGCCTGGCGCTCTTCCTCCTCCGCTAACTCCCTCTCGTACTCACGTTCGATGTGCGCCTGAACTACGGCCTCCGCAGCCTCGTCTGCATCCATCCCCCGGCTCCAGGCCAGCAATAAGGTCTTGGCTTGCCCCTGGGTAGCCTCAGCTACTTGCGAGTAGGGAATCTCCATCAAGGCCGCTACCTGCTTGTCCACCGCCACCAGCCATTTCGTGTAAGGCTGATCTAGGGGCGAGGCCGGTTTCAGCCACCCAGCCGAGAGCTGACCAATCGAGCCGTTGCGGTAGTTCTCGTAGTACAGCTCCGTGTACAGCTCGTGTGCCAGGTTGTACTGCTCAGCCAACTCAGGCACGTCCAGAAGGAGCAGCGGGGCCCGGGGTCCATAGTGGCGGTGAATCAGTACGTCATCGCTCGCCAGCTGGTGGACGGCGTCATATGCCTCTTGCAACGCCTCCTCGGCCTGGGAATCACACCCTTCGATGCTGGAGAGGACAGCTACGTTGATCCACAGTGAGCGGGCGGCTAGGGCTTGTGCGAATGCGGGGTTCATGAGGGGGCTCCGTGACTGGGGTAGGTCAGATGGAGCCATCTTCGGCCCTGACTGGCTGTGCCAGAACCTCCTGCGGATGTTGGCCGATGCCGGGCAAGGCGATCACACCCGAATCAGTCAGAACCGAAGATTGGTAGCCAATCGGCATACCAGGCAGGCGCGATCTGCGCCGAGGATGAGGAGCAATATGCGGAGCTGCACCGCAAATATGCGCAGGACCGGGCGAAATATTCGGAGCACCTTCGAATGTATGCGGACCTCCTCCGCACATTACGGCCGCCGGCGGAACCTAGAACGGGTTCTCCTTCATCAGCTGCCGGCAGTCCTCGAGCACCAGGTCGTAGTGATCATCGGAAGAAACTAGTCGTTCATGTCGGATAATCGAGAGTGGATCTCTCTCGTTCGGCTCCTCCGTTAGGTTCAGGAAGGTTACGACCATGCGGTGGTACCACCACTCTACGTTTTCCCCCGCGGCGGGCTGCACCAACGCATTGGTTTCCGATGTTTCGGGCTGAACGCATTGCTTCGGGTCTTCGGGGATGAAGGTGACTTTGAAGTCCACCCACCAGCCTTCGCCGCGATGTCGGAGTTCGACAGTATGTTCCTGGTCCTGACGCGGCATGCGCAGCGCCTGGCGTGCGGCCGGGTCGTCGAGGTTCAGCATCGTTCGGAGTCTCCTTCGGGTCAGGTTGCAGGAGCCCCGGCGCTATTCAGCGCCGAGGAATGAGGTTCAATTGCGGCAGGGTATCAGGGGGCAGGAGGGGTTCAAGCGAAGCGCCCACACCCGAATCTCGGGGACGATTGTGGAGGCTGTGGGAGATCAGAAGGGTTGTTCTTTCAGGAGGTCATCACAGAGGCGAACGATGATGTCGTAGGGTTCGGCGAAGCTGGGCAGGCGGCTGTAGCTGTCACAGGTGGCCTTCACATCGTCGATCTCCGAGCCGTCATGGTTGCGGATATGAACCATGATGTGGTGATACCACCACTCTCCGCGCAGCCATCCTTTCGCCTGCTCGTCGGTTACCGGGCGATCGTTGGGGTCGGTGGGTTGGGTGCCATCCTCGTCAGGGAGGAACGTGATGTCGACGATTCGGCCTTGATATCGCACCTGAACTTCCATTTCCTCATCAGGTTGCTGCATGCGCAGGGCCTGACGTGCACCGGCGGTGTTGAGATCGAACATGAAGGCTACAACGGAGTGTAGTGGTTACAGCAAGCCAATCACCTTGTTCTTGAAAGGCCTGCTTTTGCTCTTGAGCCTCGCACTCTCCCAACCCCGCCCTGTGCACCAGCTGTTGTCAGGCTGGCGCTTGGGATGCCAGCTGAGTGCCCGCTACCTGATCGCGATGATGCTCCAACCTCGCCAGCTGCTCGAACTCAGCCAGGGTGACGTGCCCGCCGGCGGCAGCTCTCGCCATCACGCGATGGCCGACCATGCCAGCCAGATCGGTTGAATCCGCCAGTTGGTCGGCGGAGCGCCTGAAAATCGCTTGGGTAAGACGCTGCACCAGGACAACCTTCTGGGCTTCTGGCAGATCCGAAGCCATGAAGTGCTCCATTGCAAGTATGAACTGGCTGCGGGTTTGCACCGCTTCGGGTGGCACGCGAAGATGGGCGCAAAGCTCCCGTATCGCTGCGTCAACCTCAGGCAGACCTAGGATGCGAATACCACAGGTGTCTTGGAAGGGACGGCCCTCAACGATCAGCCGAAGCGTATTGAAATCGCCATCTCCTTTCCCGTCGAAATATTCCATTTGGCCTCCTATGTCGAGCTAACTGTTGATCCCAAAGATGGGGTCCAAGTGTTGGATGGAGACTTAGGGTCTACTTCGAGAGTCAGCAATGACTGCCCAGCCTCTGCGAGTTCAACCTGCGCCTGAGCATGGTCATAGCGGACAACGGCGATCGCGCCGGTAGGGATCATCCTGGCTTTGTTGAAACAGGTGACAGCTACATCGGCATCGGTTAGGAGTGCCTCCACTGCCTCGGTACTGAGGAAGCCGAGCACCTGCAGGTCGCCGGTGGAGTTAGAGCGCGATTCGTCTACCCCATTCCAGGCGGCATAGGCTTCTGCCTCGGAGTCCTTGATTGGGCCGCGCGCTCCACAGCACTGGCACTGGATGAAATGGCCCGCCAGACTCTGATCGGCGAGCAAGTTGATGGTCTTGCAGTACGGGCAACGAGCGTTCTGTTGGCTCATCCGTCGCTCCTTTTGCGAGTTGATTCCGATGTTAGGCGGCAGGTGAAGGTTTCTGGATGGCACTGGCTGCTTGAGCCTTGGCCATCGACAGCTTGATGTGTGGTGCTACGCGCTCAGCCGGCAGATCCATACAGATGACCTCATCGGGAAGGTTCACCAAGTGGTGGATGATGTAACGGCACGGCGTCTTGTGGTTGATCACATCAAAGAGCGATTGCCTGTCCCGGCGCTCTACTCGCTTGAGTAAACGCTTCGCCGTTGCTACGACGGCAGCGTCGGTCCGATGGTAAGTGGCTGCCAACGCGAGGCAGAGAATTACGTCTAATGGGCGCATAGGGTTCCTCACGATAGGAAGGCCGGAGCCCCGGATACTACCGGGGGGCCGGTGTCAGTAAGAGCCAAAGTGGTGGACTGTAATTCACCGCTGGCGCGGGGTTACCCGGTCACGGTGGAGTTACCCACGCTTGCGGTGCTAGCAAAGAACTTCTCGATAGATTCCTTGCACTCGATGTAGAAGGGGCCTTGCCAGTCGCGTACCCACTCAGGTGCGAGCCGAGCGTGGATGAAACCGTCAGACTCGTGAGTGTTGTCCCTGATAGCTAATGCATAGGGCCGGTCCATCGCAAGGACCTCGGGCGTTACGTCAATCTCTGTAGGGCCAGGGTCTATGCCTACTGCGTTTTCGTTCTGCCAGGCCTGGGGATGGAAAGTTGCGTATACCCGGGGCCCATCTTCCGAGGTGTCATCGTTGGCCAGGTATTGTGGGGGCGGAGCAGTTACCGGTGGGAATGAGGGTTGCCTTGCGGGTGGCACAGCCGCGAGCAGGAAAATTACCTCTCGACCTTCAGACGTCCCGTCCCGGCTGTAGCCGGCGCAGATTCCCTCCAGGATCTCCAGTTCGACCGTCTCTGCAAGACGGAGCAACTCCCCGCTGGTGTCGGCGACCAGGGTTTTTGGCACCATGCCCAGATCGCTCAAGGCATCCAGGTACTCTCCTATGCCACCTTCCTGCTCCAGTCGTGGGGATAGGTACTTCAGGTATTCGATCAGCGCTTCTCGTTTGCTGCTGAAGAAGAGCGGCCCCTGGATTGCGTCCATGGCGGGCTCACCCAGTGGATAGTCTGCAAACACCAAGCACCACTGTTCGGGTATCGGATACGTGATGTGGGGCTGTTGCGTCATGATGTACTCCGCGTCTGTGTCGATGGAGTCCATGTTCATGTCTGGCGGAGGGTGCCAGAAGCCGGGCATTGCGAGTATCTGGGCCAGGCGGGTCGCCAATACTGGTCTTCGGTGCCCAACAATCGTATTGGAGGCCCGCCCAGCCCACACTACAGCGTGATCCCCTTCAACTGGTTGTTCAGGACAGCCTCAAGCTGATCGCCGAACCGCGATTGGAGGGCGTGCTCCGTCTTCTCGTTGTACAACGCGAGGATCAGACGGAACGTTCCTTCCTCGTCACCTCGGATGCGGAACAAGGTGTTGGACTTCAAGAGCGGCTTCGCCTTGTTGAACCACTCCACCTCGTCAGCCATTTGCGGTAGAGCCTGCTCCAGGAATTCGTGGGTATCGCTGGCGTCGATCCGAGAAGCAGCCTCGAGGTTGAGCTGATACCCGTGCTCCTTCAACGTCTTTACCATTGCCACTTGCTGGATGGAGTCGATCTCGATCGACAGGGGCTTTTCTTCTCCCGGGTCCTGAACGCTCCCCAACCGCTTCCCCTTGAGGAATACGATGCAGGACCAAGCCAGATTTTCGCCCTCACCATCTTCGTGAGTGTGCAGGTCCTTCAGCCGTATGCGGGCAGCAGAGATGGCTTTGAGGTTGTTGATGGTTGTTTCCATGTGAGATGCCTTTGTGGTTTATGGCATCTACATCCTCAATGGCGTCTCTGCGTGCCAGAATCACCCTCTGTGTAGATCCATCTCCCCCCACAACCTAGGGAACCATGCACCCGTGCTGGAGCAAGAAATCAACTCATGGCCGGCAGTCAGCCGTCACCCGCGAGTCAGTTCTACTGTCTTGGTCATCGGCAGCAGAAATGCGCCGGAGTGTGAGGTCGCAAAGGTCTTCGTGACCTGTACTGAAGTGATCACCCCGCACGAGGCAGGTTTCCGAATCGAGTACACAGCCTCAGGCAGCAGCCATGCCTTGACTGGTAAGGGGAGCCTGGCTGCAGGTGTGAACAGGAGCATGAACACGGTGTCGATCGGAGCCAGCGACGGTTTCAACCGTGGGTTCATCACGGTAACGCCTGATGCCCTCCAAGGGCACCGTTTGGGGACCTATCTCATGTGGCGAGTGGTGCAGTTCCTGCACCAATTTCCAGATGCACAGGTTAACCCCATCAGGTTGAGCGATGCCCAAGCATACGAGTCCAATCACGTGCGCAGAAACCGGTTCTACGAGCAGATCGGTCTCCAGTTCGATTATTACGATGGGAAGCATGAGAACGGTAGATCGCGACCGGTGCGCGCCGGTGACCTCATCCTTGTCGAGACCTGGAAACAGAACATTCAAGAACTGGGAATGGCCGACTATCTCAAGCACCAAGACAGCCACGTACGTGGTCTGTGCCACGAGATCAGCACGCTGGCGAATCGCTGCAGTAGCCTTCAAAACGCTCTTGATGATGCGCGTCGACGTCCCATCCGGTGGGGAGTTGTCACCTTCATCGCTAAGCATCTGCACATCATCGGGCCGGCGGTCCTTGTCATGATGGCGGCTTTGGCCGCCTATAGGGCCCTTAACGGCGATTCCAGCTGAGACGATTGGTTCGACCTGAAAACGTCTCCTAGGCCCCGCGGCGGGCCTTCCTGGGCCATCTCCTCCCTCATTCGCTCGACTTGGGCAAATGCGCTGTGTTCGCCTAGGTGATACGAGTCCCAGCACGGTTCCGCCCGTTCGAGGGCCTGGTCCAGGGCCAAAACGAAGTTCACCAACTCGAAACCATCAAGCAGCTGGTGCCTCGCACCGACCTCATGAAGGTCACCGAGATCAATTACCAAGATTCCCTGCCCACGTTTCGCCCTGAATCTCCAATCCACCGACTGGAGACGCCGGGTAATAGTCGCCTGGTGATAAGACTGAAGGCCCTCCAGAACCGAAGCCAGGGTGCGAATTTGTGCGAATCGCTTTCTCCAAGACTCACGGACGTGGTCGGTATGTTCCTGGTCTCGTCTCGCGATCCTGTCCAGATATTCGGTAACGGTAAGATTCCCAACCTGGACCTGCCAAAGCCATCCTTGTTGCTCCCTGGGGAGGTAGCTGGGGCTGGTAGCAACCAGAATCGGTATCAGGAGGTGGACGCACCTAGCCCGGTTCAGGTGCTCAACAAGGGCGCCCACGTCCACGGATTCAGCCAAGACCCAATCCGGCTCAAGACCTTGCATTTCGTCTTGAATCCGCAAGCACACCCTCTGGGTATCCTCAAGGCATGAAACCAGAAGTTCGGGGCCGAATGCGCCGGCCTCGAAGCTTAGCGGTAGTCGCGCGACCCGATGGGGGAGGGCAAGTGCCTGGGTGAGGGGAGAAGTAAGCTTCCGTCCACCTGAAAACAGACGTTCAAATCTGGAACCGAGGCGGGCCCGCAACCTTTCGTCAAACTCCCCAGCCTCATGTTGGATCTGCTTCACCCAGGGGGCCGCGGCGAAGCACTTATCAAAGGCCTCAAACTGCCGTTTGGTGTAGTTACCCTCACGGCCAGATGGGATCAGAAACCAGCCAGCCTCTAGGGCACGTACTACGTCATTGGTCGCTTCGTCAGAATCCTTCCACATCCCTTTGAGGCGCAGCCGGGCGGTACGAAGGTGCGTCGGGCAGACCAGTGCATCACGGTTGATTGGGTACATGCTGTTGTCTCCTATGTAACCTCCATATTCCAGGGGCGGGCGCTGTGCCAGAACCTGTCTCTGACCTTGAACAGCCATCAGGACGGATTCCGACCTGCGACGCCGGGATGGTGTAGGGATTCGTCTGCAGAGGAAATTCCTTCCCACGTGAATTCGCGGGCAGCGGAAAAGGGGCACCAAAAGGACACTATTAGGGTGAGGAGATCCTCCCCAATGATCAGTTCCGTAAACCACGCTTTGCAAACAACCTGGTGGCTACAGGTGCGGCCGATGCCAAGCCTGCGTCACCGCGATGCGTTTATCCAGCTCCTAGCTTCCGCAACCCACATTCTGAGAGATGTCGATGGCAGCTATGTCATTGGAGTACAAGACGTCCTCACCGCAATCCGTAAGGCGTCCTCGTTGACTGAGGCCGTATTTTCAGAGGTCGATCGCATGATGGAAGAGCTTCAATCCGCAAGCCGGCGAGTGAATGACGCAGCCGCTGACACGTCAGGGCCTGTGGCGCTATTCGTCCCTGGCTTTGGGGTCAGGGCGCAAGAATTAGCCCGTGGCCTCCAAGGTATGGGGGCGAAGGTCATCACGCTCTGCCACCAGATCCCTTTCAACCCCGAAGATGAGGCCGGAATTCGCCGCTCCAGTATGCTCATCGTCGGTGACGGAGTGCTCAACGATCCAGAGGCCATCCCCTTCATCTCCAAGGTCGTGATGACCTCTGAGTCTGAGGCCCTGGTCGTGCTTGTCGTGGAGTCATGCCCCCTGACATTCGAACAACGTCGGACAGCCACGGAGCTCGGCCAAGTTCGTATCCTGGGACTCGATGATGACATCCGCAGCTTGCGCTCCCTATTCCGGAGCCGAAATCGTGACATCGAGATCGAAGGGTATCGAGTGCTGCTTCTAGATGACTCAAGGACCGATGCCTACCTAGCCCGGAAATTCCTCACCGAGGAAGGCCTGATCGTTGAGCACATCCAGCATCCAAGCCAAGTGCTGGAAGCTCTATCCCGGTTCCGCCCTGATGTTTTGGTGACTGACTTCCACATGCCGGAGGCGAACGGGGACATCGTTGCCTCGATCATCAGGCAGGACAGGGACGCCACCATCCCTATTATATTCCTGAGCCGGGAGTCCAACGCTGAGAAGCAACTGCTCGCCTTGTCCCGAGGGGCGGACGGCTTCGTCCAGAAACCTCTGAAGCGAGGAGCCTTCATCAAGGCATTGAAGTCGATAATCAGCAGGTCCAAGGGATTGGAGTCCAGGATGAGAAGAGACCCCCTGACGAACCTCCTGAATCACGGACAATTTATGGCGTCCGCCGCGACTGTTCTTGTCGAAGGGCCGCCAAGTTCGTTGGTTCTTATCGACATCGATCATTTCAAGTCGGTCAACGATACCTTTGGCCATCCAGTGGGGGATAGGGTGCTGGTTGGCCTGGCCGAGGTGCTCACTGATTCGCTGCGGACGGATGACTATGTCGGGCGGCTTGGGGGAGAGGAGTTCGGCATTGTCATGGTAGGTGCCAATCCAAGCCAGGCGAAGATGGTTGTGGATCGGCTGCGGTCCATCTTTACCGCGATTCAGTTCCAGTCCGAAGATGGGGCCTCGTTCAGTTGCTCGTTCAGTGCCGGTGTTGCGATTCTGAATGTAAGCGTCAAGGAAGCGCACCGTGCCGCGGATGAAGCGCTCTACAGTGCGAAACGGAGTGGGCGAGATCGTGTTGAGATTGCCCTGCTTGGGTAACTGATCCGCAAAATGAAAGCCCCGCGGTCTGCGGGGCTTTTGGTTTCCAGTCTTCAGGCCTGGAGTGTGGTGTTGCGCGGCTGAAACTCCCGCACATTGTCCGGCCGGGTGCTTGGCGGTTGTTCATCCAGGGACGATGTTTGGGAGTGATCATCCTCTTCCACAGGTTCGGCTTCATGGACGAGCCCGAGCAGCGCGCGCTCCATCATCTCGTCGGTATCGAACTCCGCTATGGGGAAATCAAGCGGCATCTCGACCTTCTCAAGCAGGTGTTTGATGTCTCCATGGGTGAGGCAAGGCTGAATACGCATCAGGCGTACGAGTTGGATAATGGCCTCTTTGTTCATCTCAACGGCAGCCATGCAACGCGACCATACGTTCTTGCGGATCATCGCCAGGCGTGAAGCCTTCAGCGTTGCTTCGGCATCATTTGCTGGCCTGTAGAACGCATGGCGGCCGTCGCCCAACATCAAGAACTTCGAAGCAAGGTCGTCGAACGACTGCAGGTCATCGAAGGCTGCTTCGCTTGCGGTGCCGCGGATGACCTGTTCTGCTGCGCTACCAATCAGAAGCATGTGCATGCGCCAATTGATGAATTGGCCAGTAGCAATCAGGTTCATGTCCGAGAAGATCTTGGCGGTACGGGCATTGAGATCGAGGTCTGCGTAGAAACTGCCATCGATCAGGCAATTGCTGCCTTTGTAAGCGATGATCCGTGCGGCTTGGTGTATGGTCAAGCGTGTTGTATCAGCCATTGTCACCTGAAAGGCCGGCCGTTGGGCTGGCGTCTGCGCGAACGTTTCAGGGAGAGCAAGTGCTTTAGACATCCCGGAAATCGGGTCCGTGGTTTCTGGCTTGGTCTCTTTCTTGGAGGACGTAGCCCAATAGGCGCCTCCCAGCAGAGCAGCAACCAGGAGGGCAGAGATGCTGAAACCCAGGTTGTCTGTCACCGCTCTGTAAATGCCAGCTGCGCCTACGTAGGTTGCCAGGCCTGCGGATGCTGTTGCCCAAACGAAGTGAAGGCCGCGAGCGAAACCATCGCTCATCGACTTCCCCAGCTTCCCGGGATCGGCTTTAACAATCGCCGACACCAGGAAAGCGAAAGCAATCACGATGGAGAGGACGATGGCAGCCGTCGTTGCCGTCTCTACGAGATCACTCGGTCTGTCCTTGTAAGTGAACACGGCCAGTACATATAGACCAACTACCAGGCACGACAAAAAGAACGGAGGTACCCAGCCCGGCAGTAGCCGGGTTGCCTCCTTTAAATTGCTGAGACTGCTCATCATCCCTCCTTTCTATGCCTGGGCTTCAGCGGCTGCTTTCGGTGCCGGAGTAGCGTCCTTCACCGCTGGCGCAGTAGGTTTTTGAGGCTTGGAAGCCGCGCCCGCTGGCTGTTGAGGTTTGCTATTGGTTTTTTGGCCGGCATTCTGCGGTTGCTGACCCTGAGGTTTGGCGCTGCTGGTTTGCTTCTGCTGACCGGTTTGAGTTGCCTTGGCGGTGCCCTGGGCTTGAGCCTGTTGCTCTCCGCCCTTTTTCGCTTTCTGCAGAACAGGTTTAGGGGCTTGCTTCGATCGGCCAGGCTGTTGCGCGGATCGAGCGGACTGCCCGCCGCCGTTCCGGTTGAGGTTCAGGTCTTTGTTCACCTCGCGCATTTCAGCATCGAATGCGTTCAAGGCGCGCTCGAATCGGTCTGCAGCTTCATTTGCTCGGCGGCGAGTCTCAGGTGAGCCGGCCATTTTCATCTGGAGGATCGTGGTATCAACGCGGGAGGCTTGGATTGCCATGCCCACCAGGGTTGCAGATCGTTCGCCAGTGATCCGAACCTCTTTGGTCGGGTGTAGAGCTTCATTGCTGCGTTCATCAGCCATTGTTGTCACCTTGGTTGCTTGGGCCAAAAGACCGGAGCCAGGTCCAGTGCGCAGTGCGCTGGACGCAGGAGTTGAAGAATTCCTCAAGGTCGCGTGAGTGCTTGAGATATGAAGCGGTGTCGTCAGGCACCAAAGCGCCCCACACATCAACCCAGAAGAGATGGGCAGCTTTGTGGGGCAGGTAGCAGACCTCGACGTGTCGATACTCAGGGGTGCGGAGATAGATCTTGCCGATGTAAAGAGCCAGCGTGACCGAGAGGATCAACGTGAGGATTTGACGAACAGGGCTGCTTGCTTTTCCTTCAGCCATTGACGGTTTCCTGTGTGAGCGTGATGCGGAAGCCTGTGCGCTTGAGGACCAAGGCAAGAGCCTCGTCGAGATCAAAGCCACCATCGACCAGTGAGGAGAGGAGGCGCACCGAGGCGACGTCCTTAGGTTCACTGACTCCTAAGGTTTGGCTCCAGTCCTTCCAGTGCTTTGTTGAAACTGGGGTAAGCATGGGAACGATCGCGTGGATCTTTCGAATGCCGGAAATGTTCGGGGGAGACTCCGATGCATAGGTGTGGCACATGCGAGCCAGGAACTCGCCTGCGTTCATCCTGGACGCAATGAGCTTCTCGAACTCGGCGGTGCGTCCAGCTTTTCGGAGTGCATCAGGGTCATCCATGCCTTGGCCCAGCGGGACGATGGCCGTGACGATGCCTGCAGGTTCGCAGTTTCTGATCGAGACGATTCCGCCTTCATACCCCGCGATGTCGCCGTCCACCATATGTGCCACCTCGGTGACACCTTCACCTGCGAGGAAGGCCGCCTGCCCAGCATTGATGGAAGCCTGCCCAATAGCGGTACCCCAGAACCCCATGAACTGGATCGACCAGCCATCGAAAGTACCCTCAACAGCAATTAGGGGGCCGGGCTTTCTCATGCTGAATAGATACGGGGTGTCCTTCTTGAGCGAGTCGGCGAACATATACTTCTTGTTCCATCGATCGCCTTTACCGAAAGGCAGGCGTCCCCATAGCCGAACGTCCCCATCAGGATGCGGCCAGTAACCGATGACACGATTGTTCATCGTCCGCCGGTACTTCGAAGGGTTGTTCTCCTCGACCAAGATGTATCCTTTGGCGATGGCTACTTCCCGGGAGATACCGCGTTCCTCGAGTAAAGCCAGAACCTCTTCGGGGGACGAATAGACGCCAAGTCGCATCGTCGCCATCTGCTCATTGTTGTAACCACGATCCGTCTGCAGCTGCTGAAGAAGGTCCGGGTACTTGCGGGCCAGGATTTGGGTCGCTTGGATAATGGCGCGCCCTGGGGAGAGGGGGGCAGGGGAGCCATTGATACGACCTTCAGGATTTTTGTTCGAAGGGGGGGCAACTCGGGCAAGCTCGCATAGGCGCTCTACGATCTCCTTCCTCGAGTAGCCCGATTTCTCCATAACGTCCCACAGCGACGTCGATTCGCCACAGTTCTTCTTACGCGGACAATGGATCAAGTGGGTTCCAGGATGATGGAAGGCCTCATGCATTCCGCAGGCCGGGCATAGCATCCGGTATGTCCCTGAGGTCTGAAGCTTCGTCGGCTTCAGGTGGTCGAGCAAGCCTGCCGAGACTGCATCTATTTCGGGATACACCTTTTCATGGAGGAATTCGGTTATTGACTGGCGCTGCATTCGGCTGCTCCTGTCGAAACCGCTCGAATGAATTCCTTCGAGGCGCCGGCCTCACTGGCAATCTCAGCCAGCTTCCGCTTCAGGCCGCGACGTACCTTCCATGTCTGCTTTCTTGAGATCTTCAGTATCTCAGCAATCGCGCCGGACTCCTGATTCTCAATAACAGCCAGCCTCAGGATGTGGTGCTCACGGGCAGAAAGAAGGTGGCGGATCTGTTCGATGTATTGGTGGCAGGTTTGGCCGGTCTCGTCCGGTAGAAGGACCCCATCAGCCAGGAACTGAGGTGCGTATTCCAACGCCTCAGAAAACTGTGCAGACGCGAGCATGTAATCGGACTGAAGCGAATGTGAGCGAGGACCAAGTTCGGTTACCAGGTCACCCATATTGATAGCCGAGCTGCCAGGAACTTCAGCAAGCACATCCCCGCGTCCGTCCCAACGAATGTAGTTGAGAGCCGCGCCGATGATATGGGCAGCACGTTGATGAGGCTCGACATCTTGATAAAGCTCGATCGCGGAAGCGACGGCCTTGTAGAGCCCGATCTGAAGGATGGACAGGATCTCGTCGTCCGTCAGGCTGACACGCAGCTTTGAACGAACCTCAGCGATCCACTGTGGTCTTGACTCGGGATGGCAGACGACTTCCCACGGATTGAGCTGCGCGAACTCCTCGCGTGACAATCCCGTCAGCCAATTATTGCGCTGTGAGCGCATGGCCCCTCCTCCGGCAAGAACAGCCGGTCCTAAGCGTCGCGGTGTCGGAAGCCGACACCGCAACAATCTCCAATCGGCTGATTGCCAATTGGCCCCCCCCTCAAACAGTGAGTGCAGCTTTTTCAGCTGTCACTGCACCAACTCCATTGGCCATCCGCAGATTGTCCGCTGGTAGTTCGCGGCGATTTTATGGGGCAAGAAAAGGACAGGCAACCCAAAAAAGGTGGCTGAAATCCCGCGAAATAGGCGGGTCCGAGGCGGATTTGGTGACATCCGCGCCTAGTTTGTGTGGGCTGGGTCAAAGCCTTGGTATGGCGCAACGCCAGTATCTATCAGGGTTTTGGCGCCTGGAAAGCGTCAGTGCGTGACACGTTGGTTTTATCTGGTTGCTGGAAATTGCACCGATCGTCGTTAAGGTCGGGAATGTGTAAATGGGAGTACAAAACTGATGATCGGTGTACACAGCGATGCAATGAAGGCTGTAGCGGGGCATCACGCCTTCGGCGCGCAGAGAGTGAGGGGTTGGTTGGTGGAAAGCGTGGAAGGTGTCCCGTCAATAATCGCTCTGGTCTATCAGGACAATGGCGACGTGTGCGCAGAGGTGGTCTGGATGGACCACACCCATGCAGCAGATCTCGACCTCATTGTTGCCTATCTGAATGAAAGAGCTGGCGGGGGAGAGCACCTAGTTGGTGCCCTTCGCAACATTTACTGCGGTGCGCGGCCAATTGATGCTGGTACGAAACTGGGCTTTAACGGCAGCACTAAGCACTGAGTGAGCCCTTGGTCTGCTTCCTATCGAGGGGAGCTTGGGCGCTACCCTGATGACAGCGCCAAGTCGATAAGAACGTCCCCCTTAACAGGCTGACCAGCAGGGCAGGCAGCAATCCTTCTGCGCCGGTTAACCGAACAAGCCATCGTGCCTGTGATCGCCATGGCATCAAGACCTCGGCCATCATCAATGGGCTACACGAAGTAGCCCACTGCGTGCGCCCGTAAGCGGCATCAGGCCTTCCCTTGCAGTACGACGGCAATCCCGAGGTCGTAACACAGATCAGTGACCACCGCGGCGGCGGGAGTCAGCACCCGCTGAAATGGGAGGACCACCGCGGCTGGTTTAACCCTCTGGATCTCATTGAGGACCTCGATCAACTGCTCTGTCCTGGTTCCAGATGCGGGCCGGTACTCCCTTAAGTGGACGTCTTTCAATAGCGCCATGGTTGTCACGTCACCGCCAAGTCCAATCCCGTCAACAACGCACGTGATGTACAGGGCAATGGCTTTCTGCGTATCCAAGCCAGCTCGGTAGTTATCGAGTGTGCTTCGGTACCAATAGGGCCTGCCACTGCCTGACACCTCGTCTGGAGGGAGAACGGTGTTGCGCAGTTTCCGCATGGTGGGCCGAGAAATGTGGAGGTGGTTAGCAGCCTGGACGGTGGAGAGTCGTTCCATATTGGGGAAATTGGGCAAGTGCCTTGAAGAAGCAAAATCCTAAGAAATCCGTACTATTATATTAGACGGGGTTTTAACCAAAAACAGGGGAACGCAGTCTGGCCGCGTCCTGCCGTTTCGATGGTGAATTGCTTGCCTAATTTACCCAAAAAACCTACTGAAGAGGTCATTTTGCGAAAATCTGGCTCTCGAAGGGGTTCGTGTTGGGCCATAAGTGTCGTAATGGGGCGGGATAAGGGATTTAAGGGCCGGTGTTTGCCTAGAGATGCCTAGAAAGGACGGCTAAGGGCATTTATGGGTGATTTTCAGACTCATTGCGGCAACGGAGTTTAGATCGGATTCCGGGCGTGAAAGGGCGTGAAATGGGCCTTACGGGGCGATATGGGGGAGTTCTAGGACGGGAAAAGGATGGTTGCGCCGGTTAAGGCCGATTAGAGGCGAATAAGGGGAGAAGAAAATGCCCAGAATTTCCGAAAATTACAGAAAACATTCAGTAGGGTGACTTTTGAAGAAGGAAATCCGTGATGCCCTGGCTAAAGGGTATGTTGATGAGTACGAGCACTCGGTAAGGCGCCGGTCAGAGACATTTCTGGCGCTCCTCAATTCCCTGCGTACCGCAGCCCGGTCTGCTACCGAAAAGCTCATGCAGCTTGAAATCGCTCTTTCACGTTTTCCAATTGAGCAAGACGGGAGAACCATCTCCACATTCTGGAAATGGAGAGCCTCCCGAAAATCGTCTGGCTCTCTCCGGCTCTACCTTAAGTGCAACGAGCGGATTGAGGGGCGGCTGCAGAGCTACCGAAAGGCTATCCTTCCTGATGCCGAGCCTGACGTAATCGATCTGCTAACTTCGCTCCTGGGGAAACGGCTTACCACTGAATTTCTCAACGACCTGGGTGACCTTCTCCACTTTTCAGAACGTGTGAGTCGATGGGCGCATACGTTGGGAATGCCTCTAGACATCGACGTCGTTCGCTTTGGCTCGGTGATCAGCGCTTGGGTTGGTGCGATTGAACGGCTGGGGGGCAGCGCTCCAATGAAGCTTGAAACCTTGATTGGCCGTTTCGAGTTGGTCGACTCAGAACTTCAGGAGGCCTTAATCGAGTTCAACCAGGCCAGGCAGCCTGTACGATATAGGTCGATCATCTGCCGCCAGGATGTCGATCAAAGTGATCCGCTGGGCCCATCGCAGCCGATCTTCAGGGTGGTCAGAATTTTTAATCGGGTCACTGGGGCCCGGAAAACTGAGCCGATCGAAGAGTTCAAGCGGAGCATGCTCCGCGCGGAGATGAAAGCGAGCTTGGCTAAAGAGTTGGGTCGAAACCCGACACCTGGTGAGGTAGCTGAAGCAATAGGGCGTCAGAAGAGGAGGCCGCCAACGCAGTGGATCACGAGTGATGTCATCTCTCACTGCTACCTGGGTAAGCATTCAGGCAGCATCCTTAGGCAACAAAAAACTATCGCAGCGTCTATGGATGAATGGCTCGCACTACGCGGCCTTTTTCAAGCGTTGCTTTGACCATGAGGGGATTTAATGTCTATGAAGCTTGAGCAATTGGTTGCCATAGATCTGGGCAACGGCTCGACGAGCTACAAGGCCGGTAACGGTGCCAGCGGGGAATATCCATCCTTGGTTGCACCCTATGCCGGCAGCAGTCTTGGTGGAGCCCTCAGTCGGGAAGTCTTCACCACGAAGAACGGTCGTCGCTACCTGGTGGGTGATGATTGCAGGGAAGAGGGTGCGCGCTCTCGTAGCACAGACTCGAGCTTCTACAAATCCGACGAGATTCGAGTGCTCTTTCTGAAGGTGCTGAAGGATGCGAATATCAAGAACCCGGTCATCGCTACAGGATTGCCAACCGAATTCTTCGCCACCCACGCGGCTGAGTTCGAGGCCGATCTGAAAAAGTGGGCACGAGAAGACGGCTACCATCCAGAGCTGGTCAAGATCCTTCCCCAGTTCGCTGGCCCATGGTTCGATCCAGAGCTCGAGGACGAAGAGGGTAACCCGCTTGATCCCAACGAAATGGTCAAAGGTAAGTACGGCATCATCGATATCGGCTACGGCACGATCGACGGTGGGCAGTTCAATAATGGTCGTGTCAGTGATATCCGATACGGTGAATCCAGTGGCGTCTCTGACATCCACAAAGCGATCTACACCTCTCTGAGTAACCCTGAGCAGTTGAACGAGCTCATCACGAAGAAGGGAGCGAAGCTTCCGAAAAACTTCGCATTAGACAACCAGATCAACGAGTACACGATGGATGTCTGGCTGAGGGAAGGCCACTTCATCTGGCGTGGAACCAAGATCGATATGGAACCGATCAGCTTTCCCGCGCGCCAGGCTTTCACCGATCAGACCATTCCTCGCTTCATCAAGCAGTTGTGGGGCTCAACTGATTTCCTGAAAGGGATGGTAGCCGCCGGCGGTGGAACTACCGTTCTTGGCCGCCCTCTCTTGAAGCGCCACATCACCTGCCCGATCTACAGCGCAAAAGACCCTGACAAGTCGATTGTCCGCGGGTACTACCGCTTCATGGTCAGTCAGTTTTTCAAAGAGCATGCTTTGATCCGCCAGGGGTAACGCACAGATGAGCAAAGTCGTGATCCGAGCGGAGCTCATCCCTGGCCACCACGATGCGTTGATCGAAGCCCTGGGCCAACATGGGCCCAGAGCCGGAAATCAGATGGTGTTCAGCATTTCAGCTGCCTGCCAGAAACAGTGGCCTGTCACGTTGAGTGACTTCACCCCGCCGGCGCATTCTGACGAGCGCGCAGTCGAGGTGAAGATGACTCTGAGAGAGGATTACTACCCCGAACTCTTCCGCCTCTACAAAGGCTTGGGGCATGGCAATCGACAAACTGTCTTCCTCAACATGCTCAACCGCCACGTGTCGTTGAGCTTTGGTGCTCCAGAAGCGGTGATGCAGGCAATGACAGATTATGCTCTTGCCAGATCGTGCCCCGAATCTACACGGACGGTGCTGAGTCAAGATGCTGCCGCTGGGGTGGCTGAGCCGTCCGGGAATCCCAGGCCTGACGAGCCAGTAGGGCATGCGAACTCAGTCGCCAGCGCGATCTCGGCTGCTCCACAAGACGTGACGCCTGAACCTCCGACTCCTTTATTCGTGCCTGACCCCATGGCATCAGTGGACATAGGCCTCTGAGAAGGGCAATAAAAAAGGCTATCTGGAGCTTCCGATAGCCTTTTTTGATCTGAAATTACCCGGGCAGGTGAACCCAGAAAAGGCCGTCAGCTCGAGCAGAGAGCTTGATCTTCGGACGCTCTTTTGCAAACCAGCGAAGGGCGTACTTAAAGAAGCCAGCGTTGTCCGCGGAGATCGGGGGATTCGTGCCGGCGATCGAGGTGATGGCAACGTCGACGAGCAGGGTGTCCCTATCACGAAGGTGAACCTCGTATGTGACAGTCTCACGCGGTCGAGCGACGGCCGTAGAGCCAACCAGGTCCATGAAGTCCTGCAGGCGTAGAGCTTCGAAATACGCACCCTGGCCCAAAGTGTTGGCCAGGCGTTTAACAAACGCATTCTTGGTCGTAGGCCATTCCGAGAGCATTTCGTTCACAGAAAATGCATCGTCTTGCTGAAGGTAGCTGGTGTCCGTATCGAAATCGAAGTCGTTGTTCATCTGAATGCTGCGCATTGGATTCACCAAAAAAATTCAGGTGTTGGGCTGGTGGCACACGTTCGGACCTGTAACCTAAGCAGAACGAACCAGTGCTTTCCGGTACACCTTCATGTTTGAAAACCAGCCATCTGCGACCTTCACGACCTCCCCAACGCAAATCTCGCCGGCGCGGGCCTGATGAAGATTCTCGTTGTAGTTACCTCTCACAGGGATTGGGTGGATACCGTGGATCGCAAGAGTCTCTCTTACCGCCTTGGCCGACTCTTCATCCAACCCAGGCAGCATGTCGATAGCCTGAATTATCGATTCATCAGACTCATCCGTTTCTACCTGAGGTGCGAACGGCATGAGGATCTGTTCAACCGAATTTCGTGGGTACGCAAGGCCGACCTCAGGCAACAGAGGAGCAACCTTCGTGACACGGGACATTACCGTTTCAGGCGTGATCGACCAGGGGCGTGGGGCAATCACTTCAGCCGCCGGAGTCACCAACTCAATGGCGTAGGGGATCAGCGTAAGTGGAGAACCTACGGCCGCGCGGCGAATCAGGTTCCCAGCCATGTCAAGGACATAGCAGGGAACCGACTCTTCGTTGATTTGAAAGTGAAGCGATCCAATCATCCCGAAATGTCCTCAAGGATCTTGGCGATATCCTGGATCGCTTTGTCTTCCATGCTGGTGCCAAAGTAGGCATGGTTGGGGAAGGTGGTGTACTGGGCTGGGCGAGCCCCGGTCAATGAGACTGTCCTCGGGTCCACGTCCATTTCCTCCACTACAGCGCGAAGAATGGTATGTGGGGTTGCGGCGTTACCGGTTTGTGGAAGCCAAGCACGTACGACTTCATTGTCGGGGTTGACCAGAAAGACCATCGTTGGCCACCAGTCGTAGAACGCCGACGATTCGTCTGCACCAAATCCCTGTGCCAGCATCGTACGTTGATTCATCTGGCCCCACTCGTTGTCAGGGAAGTAGCTGTAAGGAGCGAGCCACTCTTTGAACGATACCTTACCGCGCTCTTTCAGCCGTAGGGCCGGCGAGTAGTAGTAGTGGTCGACACACTCCCGGAATCCAGTACCACATTCGTCTCCGAAGAATGTCATCCCAACGCCATGGTCACGTTGAGCTGTTCGTACAGTGGACATAGGCATCTGGCCATAAGACAGGTAATTGATGGACACCGGAAGCCCTGCATTTTTTAGGAGCAGCTTCAGATCCCACATAGCCCGTCCTTCACGGCGAGCTCGTACATGGCTTTGCTCGGCTTGGCCGGCATTATTGAGCTGTGCCTTTGCATCGGAGTAGGTGTTGGAAGCAACCCAAACTGTCCACCCTTCCGATTCCCAGTCCTTGGTACGTTTGGCACGGAATTCATAGCCATACGTAGCCTTTTTGTTTGGACTGTTCACTATCTCGTAGACGATTGAGTTAGGCATTTTCCAGTCTGGGTGCCCATCCACCTGGCCTGTGGAGGCAACCCCGGCCGCATTGTTCTCGACTTCCCCATTCCCGCATGCGCTTACCAGAAGGCATGCCAGCAACATCATTTTTCCCTTCATCGTTCATTCTCCATCTTCGGATGGCGATCGTTATACCGCCCGGTGTTCGGATTTCAAGCAAAAAAAAGGGCCCAATATGGGCCCTGAGCAGGATTAGGTCTATCAGATGAGATCATCCAGGCTCGATCGTTGGCCTTTGGAAGACTGAGAAGCCTGCGGAGTTGGAATTTTCACTCCCAAACGTACGTTGGCACCCGATGAACCTGGGCCAGCGCCATTTTGGCCACCTCCACCCGGCCCCCCGGCGAATCCACCCGCAACCTGGGCTGCCATTTGTACTTTCTGCTGCGCTGGTCCACCCCCGCCCCCACCGCCCCCACCACCAGGTGATGGATTACCTCCAGAAGGGGCACCTGCAGCACTGGCGCCGCCACTGGCGAGAGCCCCAGCCGCACCTGCCATTCCGGTAGCGGCCCCCGCAAGTCGAATGGCTGCTCCTACTACGGCCATACCGGTTGCCGCCAATCCGGTAGTGGCTCCGGCAGGGTTGAAGCCTCCAAGACTCTTAACATCGTCCCAGAGCAAAAGTTTAGCGAAGATGATTTCAATTACGGTCAGCGCCACAAAGATAATGTACTGACCAGTTCCGGCCGATATTAACAGAGTGGAATTTTGAGCATAGTTGCCCATGTTGTAGCCTTGCATGGTCTCAGCATTAACTGCAAGCATTGTGGAGGCCATCGTTAAGCAAAGATCATTCACAAATGCAACAATAAAACAAAAAGCAATAATCTTAACAGAGGTGAAAATTACTCTCGTCGACCAGAATATGCCGAAAACTGCAAAGATGGGGAATGTAATTCCCATTAGTGCGGCGAGCATGGCAGCGCCGTTTATCATCATAGGAATTTTTACAGTAAGCATCCATTCGCGGAAGGTTTTGCCTATGTCCATGAACTTTGTTGTTCCGCTTTCGAACAGCATGGTCATAGGGTCGCGGACGTCGGAATCTTGGTAGTACATACCACCATAGGTGAGTAGCTCCGACTGTCCCTTTTTCCGCTGGGCGGCTTCATTTCGTATGTGATTGAGCATTATTGCCGCCGCATCATCACCATCCCGCCTGAATGAGTTTTCCTGATAAGCAGGAGCATGTTTTTGCACGGCAGAGTTAAAGTTTCTCTGAGCCATATCGATCATCAAGAACATGTCTTTGCAGGTCTTGGGATAGAAATTCTGCTTTCCGCCAGTAGTTGGTGCTTCCTTGAAGCCAGAGTTCAAGTATTTTTTGTACTTCGAGTCGTTAGCATCAAGAGACAATGCTTGGTCAGCAACTTCCCCAGCTTTTTCAGGAAAGAGCTTCTGGACCCAATAAGCTTCGGTTGGGATCTCGAAGCCTTGGGGCGGGTTCGTGCCGTCATAAGGATTGCTATCACCCTCGATCTTGTCGAGCATAGCCATACCCTTCTTTGTACCTTCTACTACTGCATTGCCACCATCACGCTTCAGCCAGGTGGAGTTGGTAGGGTTATCATAATTGGCCTCGCCATTGCCCGTGATTTTGTCCAGAAAGCCTCTGCTGTCTTCGAACTCAATCTCGTTTGCACCGATTCCGGTAGACCCGAAGAATCCAACATATCGTCCTGCACTTAACGCTTCGGGGGACTTCCCATTAGCAGCGATGAATGCAGGCTCGCACTTATTTAAATAATCCGAATAAAGTGGATACACAGGGCTGTCAGCAAAACGTTTTAGTGTGTTTTGGTTAGTTACGTGGTAGGCCCTGCTGAATGCATCTTCCGTAATCTTTCCTTCATTGACCTTGTCAAGTGCAGACTTAAAGATTGCGTAGATGTTACCGACTATAGTCAGCGACCATCCCCCCCCTCGCGCCATTTGAACAGAGCTACCTGTGCCGGGGAATGTGAATGTAGAGACTGAAAGAAGCAAAAACATTAGGCAGGTGCCCGTGAGGCCGGTGAAAACCGACCTCAGTTTATCCTCAGGGCTCCTCATCATAAGGATGGAGGTCCAGGCAAGACCTAGACCCCCGATAATAACTCCGGCGGAGTTAACCAGAAGAGTGTGGTAGTCCTGCCAAAGACCAAGGTAGTAACCGACCAAGTCAGCAAAGTTAGAATCTACGAGCTTGAGGAAGTCGTAGTCCTTTACGGAGTTATCGACATCAACATCAGCCATTTATTACCGCCTTAGCTGTTTGCTCGATTAGTTTGTTTCGCTCCATGTCATGCTTAATCTTGTTTTGGAGCATTTCATATTCTTTGCGAAGCGAGGACAGTGCATTTGAATACCGAGCCTGATCATTGGAGCTTATTGCTTGGTCATCAACTTGGTTCGCCAGCCCGGTCATTACCCCCACTTCAAGCTTAGAAATTACCTCGTCTAGCTCTTTCATCATGGCCAGCGTGGCGAGATTTTGTTGGGCTTTGGCAAACAGTGCGGGATTTGTAGTGCCCAGTTTGCGCATGAATTTAAATTCAGTTTCGGTGATGACGATCCCGCCGCGATTCACCAACTCCTTATAAGCGTCACTTTGTTCGAAGGTTGCTGGGTCTGCTTGATATACGTTCGCGTAGAGGCTTTGATACTCCTGAGTCAGCTTCTTCGATTCATCTTCGAGCGAAATGGTCCGAGGAGTGACCGTATGCGCGTCCTCTTCGGTGCTGTAATTTGGCAGCAGGCCCGAATATTTCTTGATGTCTTCACAGCCGAGCTCAGATGCAGCCAGCACAAGGGAGGTTTTGCCATCCTCTGGCTTGGCACCGCAATTCTTCGTGGGCAGCGGAGGAGAGCCCGCACCAGAGCCTGTGCCATTTCCAGCGCTCCCGCCACTTGATCCCGACGCCCCCCCATTTGAAGAACCTCCCCCTTTGACACCAACCAGGCCACCAGTCATCCCCGACACGCCATTCATCAAGGATGAGGCTCGGCTGCTAATCGTGTTTTTGGTGTCTTTCATGCGGGTAATGAGACTGCTGGTGATTCCGTCTCCAGACATGCATTTCGCAGATTTGTAACCTTCTTCGACAGTACAGTCGGCTTCAGCCATCACCTGCATGTTTTCTTCGTATGCCTTGTCGGCTCGCTGGCGTACACCACTGCAGGTGAGGTTCGAAAGATCAAGGCCAAACTGGCCTACCCCGTTCAACTCATCGATCACCGATTTCACGGTTGGCTGGCTGTAAGCTAGGTACATGATTGCGAGCGCCGGCGCGTTCTGGATGAACTGCTCGACCATGTCGCCGTACTGACCAATCTGGCCGTCAAGCACTGTCCCCAAATTCAGACCATCACAACCTACTCCGACTTGGGTAGCTCCGTACGCCCCTACGATGAATTGTTGCTTATCTTGAAATGGAGTAAAGGTGTCAAAGCTTCCGCTTCCGCCTCGCCCGGCCTTGTTTACGGCACTTCCAGAGAGTTTGGCGCCGAACAGACCGGTTACATCGTCCATCCGCCGGGACCAGGGAGAATCTGAACCATCGGTGTTCGCCGATTCATCGGCGGCATTAGCGGTGGTGAAAGCTGCGGCCAGGGAAAGACCGAGAAAGAAGGTGGTGAGTTTGTTGAGTTTCATTTGGAGTCCTTCTTCGCAACGGTGTTATTTTTCACGTAGGTCATAGCCATCAGCCGGCCCTCCAGCTGGTTCATGGTTCTGTTGCCAACCAAAGTTTCTCTTCGGCTCACTTTCATGTTGTCGATCCAGGTGATGGGCCAGGCTGTGATGCCCATCTTCGTGACGTTGTCTCTTTCAGCCTGGCTGAGCATCCGCCCGGTCAAGCCACGCGCGGTCACTTTCTCTGCGAAGACCTTTGCATCGCGATCGAGTTGGAAGACTCGCACCTTCAGCTTCGGATATTTCTGAACCAGCCTGCCGAGAGTGGCTAACTGACGGTCGCAGACAGGGCAAGTGGATTCAGTGAATACCGAAATGCTCAACGAGTCAGTGTCGATGGGCTTCTTCGCTGCAGACTCTTCCATGGCCGCGTCAAGCCCCTTGATGTGTTGGAGGTCGCCGCGTTGCCACATCGCCATCTGGTAGAGATTCGCTGCTTGCTTGTACTGGCCCCAAGTCTGGTCCATGTAACTGACCAGCTCGTTGGCAGCTTCGGGGGACTGCTCGAGCTGTAGGCGAATGACTGCACTTGGAGTTCCCGGTTGAAAGTTGAATTCGAGCCCTTTGTTGTTGGTAATTCGCAAAGGCGCGTTCGGGTTTTTCTTCGCGTTTCTATTGAGTTCTGTGCAGTTTTTCATCCACTGCATGTTTTGGCAGTCGAGGATGTTCGGGAGTTTGTCGAGCTCTTCATTCTCACGATCCCGAGCCGTCCGATTCACCTTATCCAGCGCCGAAGACAAGGCATCCGCCAGGACATCCTGGCCGTTGGGCACATTGGACATGACAGTGCCTGCGTTGGAAATCAGTGCGCCGGCGACGAAGGCGAGCCCGATTTTGAGCTTGTGGTTCATAGGGTGACCTCAGTTCAGGAACGATGTGAGATCGGCAACCAATGAGGCAGGGTTGTTGACCACCCTGGGTTGTCCGTTCTTGGGAATGAGGACCAGTGCCGGCGTGCTTCGCACACCGTACTGGCTGGCAATCCGCCCACCCATGTCAGGGGTGAAACCCAACATTGGCAGTTGGCCGGATTGCTGATTAAAAACTCGCTTGGGGTCCCATGTGGCCTGATCGATTACTACGTAGAACTGGGCGTCTACTCGATCACCAAAACGGGCCCGGACTTCGTCGATCGTAGAGCGAATCTTTTCGACCGCATCCGAGTTGTCGGACACGAACGACATGATCGTCACTTCTGCAGCGGCTTCACGTAGCGGGTCTATGAAACGGCCAACCTGTTGCCTCATGCGTTCTGCTTGCCGTTTAGCTCCTTCCAGATCTGCCGGTACCGGGAGGCCGCTTTTCCCGGCAATCGAGGGGAGGGTGCCTGGCGTGGCTGCAGCTAAGGATTTCTGTACCTGCAGGAGCATTGCCTCACTGCCCTTATGGCCACGCTTGGCAGCTGCCTCGAAGAAGGTCTTTGCCCTCTGCAAATGATCCGGGGTATTTGTTGCCCGCATCATCATCATCCCGAGGTGGTACATCGCCGTTACGTTGCCTGCTTTGGCTTCGGGGAAAAGAAGGTCCCAGGCCTTCTGATTTTCCCCTTTGAGCATGAGTACCAGGCCTTCGCCGACGCGCTGATCCTCTGAAGGACCTTTCTCCGCTGCGTTCAGTGAGGTACTGATCAGCAGGCTACTTAGCAGCAATAGAAATACCCGCACGGGCTCTCTCCTCGTGATAGATCGGCATGAACTCTTTCATGTAAATGTCGCGGTACTTTTTGGTCTTGGAGTGGTAGTAGCCGACCGCCTGAAGATCTGATCCGTACCGCTTTTTCAGGTCCGTGAGATGGCGGGCTGCGTAGTCAAGATTGAAAGCAGGATCGAGCCACTGCTGGACAGAGGCCTTGCCCTTGCCGTGAAAGCGGTAGTTGATTTGCGCGATTCCGAGATCGGTATTGAGTAGCCAGACTTTGCGCACGCGCAGCTGCCCATCGAGGACTTCTTTCGCGTCATCCATTCGTTGAAGGAGAGCGGGGAAGCCCTGGGCCTGTCTGCTGCGCTGATAGCTATTGGCGAAACTCATTGCAGCTCGTTCAGATGGGAAGAACCGCCGTATTGCTTTGGAGTTTTTGTCCGGGATGATCTTTACAAGCCAGGGTGCGGAGGTGAGCGCCCACAGGGCATTGACGGCCTGGTCTTTGGTTTGGAACCAAAAACCTTCGCCGTCTACGTTGAATACCCACGGCTGTTTTCTGGATTCCTTCTGCACCATTGCCCGGAACACGAGTCGATCATTTCCGTATCTGGCTGCCGTAGCGTCGATGAGGTAGTCATAGTCCTGAGCCGAGACAGTGGCCGAGGTGATCATCAGGAGTGCAATCAAAATCCATCTCATCGGGACGAATCCTCGATCGTTGTGAAATGGTTCTTGCGCAACCACTGCAAAGCGCGTGAACGATCACGTGCGCAGGCATCAAGACGTCGAAAAGCTTCCGGGTGAGGGTCTGTAGAGGAGGTACCAAGGAACTTGTGAACCATCTCGTGATGGATGATGTACCGGATGACGAAAATCGGTGCTCCATTGCCGGCCGATCTTGAGAGGATCGGATGAACCAGAAGCGACTCCTCGCCGCTGACCATTTCGATGCTGCCCGGGGCGACGTAGATCGTGTCGTCGCAAACTCTGTTCACCGATTTGGCCACATCCGGCCAGGTTGGATCTTTCAGCAGGGTGAGCACTCGTACGTACAGCAGTGCTGCGTCTCTTGGGCCGTTAGGTGAAAACTGCTCCAGGAGTCTTTTGGCTTGTTGAAGATCTTTTTTGTGGTAGGCCTCAACACCCGCCTGCAAATCCTTCAGCTCCTGTGGAGAGAGATGATTGATCTCAGTCTTAGGCTCTGGGGACTCGCAGGCGCTGGGGATGCCCCAGCGCGGGCGAATGTTGATGGAATTTCCGAAGTAGCTGCGATTCACCTCGTCGGCCAGGCGCTCCAGATTGAGTTGCTCATCCGGTGAGACCTGACGGAGGACGTTAGATCGCGCTACAGCCATTTGGTGAACTCCAGAACTTGTGGGCCACTTGACCGTTTTTGTCTTGCAGGTCCAAGCGATCGCCCACGATTGAAACGCGGTACCCATCAAGGAAATCGCCTTGGCCAACCATGTCCTCTGCTCCCGCGTGCACGATGAAGGCGTGTGCAACACAGGTGCTGCAGTTCCTGGCCGCCTCTGCTACTGCTTTCACACAAATCCGCGGACGAGCCTTGCTTATCGCGACTGGCGACGACTTCGCCACTGGGGTTCTTGTCGGCGCTTTGGTGATGCGTTGCTGAACAGCCGGTTTGGTTTGCTTGGCCTTTTCAGCTTTGAGTTGGGCTTCCATCTTGCTGAGCTTCTGCTCGAGGGCTGAGATCTTTTCAGCCTGAGCGGCAATGTCAGCGTTAGCCTTTGTCAAAGCCTCATTGCTTTTCGGCGCTTCCTTTACGGGAGCACTATCCGGGTTGACGCTGGGGGTTCCAGCGAAAACGGGGGGCTGCTTTTCCGCGCCAATCGAAGAGGTAATTGCGGCCCCAGATTGGCTTGCTATTGGTGCTTGAGCACCGAAAGGATTTGCCGGCGAATCCTCATGCGGCGAGAAAGGCTCCGCGGCAGGAGCAAGAGCAGGAGCAGGAGCAGGAGCAGGAGCAGGGACACCCAGGTCAGGGGATGCGGTGGTGTGGGGTGCCGCCTCGCTCAATGGCTGGTCCAGCCCACCGAATGCTGGAGGAGCCGAACTGATTTCATTTGGTTTTTGGAATGGCTCTGGTTCCGAACTGAGACTGCTCGAAGTTTGACCGGGACCATCAATAGGCAGAGACAGATCATCCTGGGCGCCAGGTTCTGCTTGGGTGTGATCGGCGGGTTCTGTGCCAAAGGCCATTCCTTCCTCGCTGGAGGTAGGGGCCTCCTGGGCTGCTTCATTCTCAGAAGGCGTTTGGCTTGTACTGGAACCCTCCATCTGACCTTTGGCGAAGAGGACAAGCCCCACGACCAGGATCGCTGCAATCAGCTTTTGCCCCATCGTGAGTTGGGAAAGCTTGTTGGTCTTCTTGGGTTTCTGATCATCATTTTCCGCAATGATCGGTTCCAAGGGCTCCAGTTCGTCGCCGTGTGCGTCGGCTTGAGGCGACTCTTTCGCGGCCGCCGAACCAAGGTCAATGGTGGGCTCTGTGCTTTGGCTGGCGCTGTCCTGTCCTGGCTTTTTACGTGCGAGGTTGCCAACCCCCGAGCTGATCTTATTGACGAGGTCCTTCAGGGAAGGTTTTTCTTCGTTGTTGCTCATGGCTTAATTTCCCAATACCGGCAGATAGGTTGGTGCTTCTTCGGTCCAGCGACCTGGAGCGATCTGGACGCATTCCTTGTGGCCCGGGACCAGCATTCCGTTTTGCACCCGTGCAGGAATGTCAACACCGCACTGAATGATCGGCGGGTCCCAGGTGAACCGATCGCGTGCACGCATCTTTCCCTTCAGATCTGTGAGAACCTGTGTGACGCCTTCCTCGTACGCGCGGCGCTCGAGTTCGGTTTTGGGGGCGTAGAGGGGCTTAATAGGCTTGGCCTGCTCCTCGATGATCGTTTCGCGCGGTTCGTACTTCGACGAACAAGCTGCGAGCGAGGCGAGTGCGGCTACCGCCGCGAGGGTTTTAAGCAGCTTGATTGACATGGTATCGAGCACCATACGGGTGAGATTTTGCGAGCTCGGAGATTGCCTTCTGGCGAGCTTTTGATTCGGAGATGGAGTGCTTCTGCACAAGCTCCTGGGTCTTGCGCTCGCGCATTTGGTAGTCGTCCGGATGGGACGAGGCGATCCAAAGCGCCATGGGGCTGGCGAAGAGCCGGAAGACACCGCTGTAGTATTCGGATTTGGTTGTCCGCATCCGGTAGAAGACTTCGCTGTACAGCGGGGGCAGAGATGCAAGCGATCGCCAAAGCTCAATCTCCTCGGCAGTAAATGCGAGGAATTCCTTCGCGATGTCGTAGTCCGACTGCGAGCAGGCCAGGAAGAAGTAATGGCTTGTGTTCTCGAGGATGCCGTCCTGTGACTCGCCATTCCCACCGGACTCAGCACGGATCAGGTTGACGAAGTCCTTCACGGTCTGAGAAATCAGCAAGCAGCCGGCACCATAGCGGCGGAGTTCTCGATAGAAGCTGGAGAGCGCCGATGCGGCAGTCGGGTCAGAAAGGGTTGCCCACGCTTCGTCGACAGCCACGATCTTCTTGCGGCTACGTTCAAGCTTGAACTTGCAGTACAAGTCGATCTGGCGGAACAGGGCCAGAGTGACTACGGGTAGGGCTGGAGACTTTGCCATCCGCTGGGTTTCGAGAACGGTAAAGTCGTTCTCCCATTGGACCTGCAGGAAACCGTCAAAGAGAGCTGCAAATGGCCCGGCCCCGTAATAGAGGGTGAGCGCCTGGACGAGCGATCTGCCCGACTGTTCAGTGAACTCAGTTTTGTCGAGGTAAGGGATGAAGTCCCTGAAACGAGGTTCGTCCTTCGGCTTGGTAGCTACCCAGTCGGTATAGAACTCGTTGAGTGCCTGATACAGCAGAGGCACTGTCACTGGGGTAATGACCGATGTTTTGGACTGCTCTGCAGCGCTGGAGGTGATCATCATCACCAGCATGCGAGCAATGAAGAACATGTCTTCCAACGTCGGCATTTCGTTGTTGCCGTCGTCGTTTTTACCGATCCAGAACGGGTTGATACAGATGGGGTTGATGGTCCGCCCGGTGATCGGCTCTTTGAACGGCTCGGTCGCAAGGCGAATGTAGTTGCCATCGAGAACCAGGCAGAGGCTCTCGTAGGAGTCGCCCTTGTCGATGATCCAGACTTTCGGTCGGTACTTCACCCTCAAGGCCATCAACAGGTTGTTGAAGGTGAACGACTTACCGGTACCGGTACTACCGCAAATCAGGCTATGCGCGGTGTTCGTCATCTGGCCCCACAGGTCCAGATAGATCGGCTGTCCCGCCCTGTTGTTCATCAGGATTGCAGGGTCGGAACAGCCTTGGTATTCAACAAAGAACGGACACAGATGGGACAAGCTTTCCGTGAGGTGAGGGGTGTCACGACGGAAGAGCTTCATGCTGCTCTTGCGGAAGTTCAACGGCATGCTGTTCCTGACAGCAGCGTCGCCGCGAAGGGATTCTTTGTGCCCCACACGCCAAAGCATGTTCTCCAACTGCATGGCTTGATCATCGACCTGGGACTCGACGAACCCCATCAGGTTGATGTGAAGCGACACGTCAAAAAACTGCTCGCGGTTGTTGGCGTTTTCCGCACTGATCTTGGATTTAACCTTCTCCAGGTCATTGCGCTGCTGAGCCAGCAGATCCTTGTCGCCAATTTTCATGGCTTCTTTCCCGGATTGCATGCGCCCACGAGTCCATAGGCGGCTCATCATCGCTATTGGGGAGGGCACGCTCCAGTTGATGGTGATCAGCGATTCGCTCTCGATGCCCGACATGGCCACCTGCAGCATGCCCGGGAAGCTCGAGGTTGGTTTACCCAATACCGAGACTGGGCGGATGAAGTAGGGGACGCCGGAATCGTGAATGGTCCAGCCTTTCTCCTCGGTTTCGACAGAGGCGAACATCGGGGCATTGTTGAGAGTTTCCCGGTACGCGACTTGGCTCGGGTTCTTCAAGCAATCCAGGATGGGCAAGTCAGGCCGGTACTTGGGCGGGTCGACCTTGAAGCAGCGAACGGGGTTGAAAAGCTGGTACTGAAGGTTGATGAGGCCTTGGCCGTTAAGCGAGCCCGGCTGGAACCCGAACGTGGCCAGAGCCTGGCCGATCTCATGACAGAGTTGGCCAAAGCGTCTTGCGTGCTTCGTGTATTCCTTATGAGCCAGCTTGTTGGCGTCGATAAGCCCCATCGAAGCCAGTGCGTTCTTCGCTGTGTTGTCGATGAATTTGCCGAAGAGATAATCCGGACTCCAGAGCAAGACCAGGTAGAAGTCCGTTACAAAGGGATAGCGACCTTGGCTTACTTCGCGCTCAATCTGCTCGGTGACATTGGCCCGGACGTCATCCTCTCCCTCTTCCGCCCAGGGGTCACCGCCCATGAGAAGAGTCCGAACATTATTTCGAAGCTTCTCATCCTCGATCTCGGCCAGAGAGTCCTCACGCATGCGCTCAAGGACCTCGGTGGAGAGCTTTGTGAAGAAACCTTCAGGCGAGCTTGCCGCAACGATCTGTCGTTCGACGATCGAGTTCGCGATTTCGAGAGCGAACTCATCTTCTCCGCCTTCAATACCTGCACGGTAGATCCCAAGAACTTCGCGAATATCTCGATGGGTGTGACGAATGAATTGACCGGCCGATCCAGATGGATACTTGTTCAGTACATCACCAAGACCTTTACTGAGGGACCACAGGTCATCGTTGTTCAGGAGCGAGGCATCCATACCTCGTAGCTTCCAGATTTTGGCGAAGCGACCATCGATGGTGTGGAAATAGCTGCCATGCTTCTCGTACAGGAATGCATCGGAAAGCAACTGGATGGGCATGCCGCCCTGATACCCGCGGCGAGCCAGGCCAGCCAACTCAGTGTCGTAGAGATGCAGGTCGTCAATTTTTACCTTGGCCATCAACCCTGCCCCTTGAGTGTTGCTGTAACCACGCGCCCTTCCGGGTAAACGGTCACACGAGCGCCACTGACTCGGGTGAGGTATTCCGCAAGGTCGCGCAGCGAGTTGGGATGCGAGTTGAGCTTGATCACTTGGTCTTGGTTGACTTGCGGATCGAAGCGAGAGTCGTAGCCGGACGCTGCGGCCGAGAGTCGGACGATTTCACCAAGGGTGAGGTCTTGGTTCTTGAAGAGTTGTGCCCACGGGATTTCGTCTGCCTGAATCAGCTCGCGGTGATCGGTTGTGTTTTCCTTTTGGAAAATTTTCCGATAGAGAACGACGTCAGGTTGAAGAACAGTCAGGTCTTGGCCTGATCCCAGGATCATCTTTGTGTGGTGTTCGCGAATGGCATCCTTGTACATCTGGGGAACACCCTCAGCCAAAGCCGTGGATGCCGCTGCCAGGAGACAGAAGCCGATGGTCAGTTTGCCCAATCTGCTTCCTCCACGATGATGTAATCCCAGCGGCCGCCATGCTTCACGCCGGTTTTAGCGTCGGCGTATGGCACCACCCATACCGGCGCTACAACGTCCGGGTTTCGGATCGGAAAGTACGGTTCTGATGAGCCAAGCTCTGGCCGCGCGCGCAGGCCTTGGCGCAGGAGCGAGACCGTGTCTCTGCTGGCGCTGCCATGGACCGCATCGTAGATCTGGTCCATCGAAGCACTGTTTTTGAAAGGCTCCTCACTGGCACAACCGCTGAGAAGCAATGCGGTGGACAAGGCCAAGAATGGGCGGATGTTCATGGCTGGTTCCTAGATCAGGGTGTCGTACATGCCGGGGTCAATGTCGAACGCCTCAGCTGGTTTCAAAACACGGAAGGTTTGGTCTGTTACGAAGCGCAGCTTGATGCCCGGCTCGACGATGACGGTGTCTACCGCAGCGTTTGCTTCTCGCTCGAATCGCTCCGAGATCTTCTTGAACATCCCGGCGATGCCCTCGTTGACCGCCGCCTTCGTGGCGTTCCCGGTTAACTGGCTGGTGGTTGAGCTGGTTCCGTTTTCCATCGCGCTATTCGTAGTGAACTCGGCCTGGCTCAGGGTGGAGGCATAGGCCGCTGCGGCTGCTGCAGCTGACTGGAGTGCGAGGGTGCGGCCTGAGGCCTTGTCCAGGCGGCCGTAGACGTCTTGCTCGTTGTCTCGCGTATCGACGATGTACCCGGTTGCAGGGACCGTCTGGGCACCACCGGTCTCGTCCCAGTAGGAGAGTTGCTCGATGCGAATGGTCGCGCGGCCCGTATTCGAGCTGGAGTTGCGGTTGCCAGAGCAGAGGCCCATCAGGTGGATAGTGCCGAGATCTCGTTCGGCGCCGTTGGGACCCTTGAAGATGCCGCGCACCGGAAGGACTACCGGTCGAGCGGGAATTTTCCCTTCTTCGGATGCCCCAGGAGCGTTGGCGCCGATCGGGCACGCAACCCCGTGAAGCGTGGTGACTTCCACAAAAGAGAAGGCGGGTACTTCATACGTTTCGCGCGGACTCTGGGTTGGCAGGGAGGCGTTGAGAGACTGGGCTGCCGGCATCGGGTCCGGGTTCGGCTGGCGGCCGTTCAGCTTTGCCAGGGTCGCGTCGGCCTCGTTGTAGGTATTCACGCCAGCGCGCTGAATGCCATTCGACTCAGGAGCTGACATGTTGGCAAACAGCTGTTGCTCGGTCTCAGCAGTTGAGCCCGCGCCGCCTCCGCTTTTTCCGTTGAATTGCTGACCGCCCGCGTCCCCGCCATTGAGCAGGAAATAGTTCGGACCGTAACGGTTGGAGTTCGATGGGTTTGCAGAAACTGCCGGCATTGGCGGCTCGAGTGAAAAGTCCTCGAGGTTTAGTCCTTCAGAAGAGGAGGGTGGCAATGGCATGCTGGAGCCTTTGTCCAGCTTGTTGATACCACCGTAAACACCGTCAACCTGATCTTTTCGTAGTTGTGCAACTTCTTCACTGAGAGCTCGAATCTCAGTGTTCGATTTCTGCTCTGCTTTGCGTTGGTCCTCAAGCATCTTCGCCTTGAGAGCCTCGCGATCCTCCTCGCCTCGCTTGATTTTGTCCTCAAGGGTTTCGATCTTCTTGGCGAACTGAGTCAGTGCAGCATCTTTATCCTGGATGGTGATCGAGTTGACTTTGTCACTGCCAACTTCAACTGCCTTGGGTGCGTCAACCGAAGTCGCACCTGTGGTTTCGCTGTTGCCGCCCATGAAGTTCATGGCAACACCAAGCGCACCAACTGCAGCGACGATATATAGGCCGCGTTGCTTCGTTATTACGTTCTTCTTCTGATCGTTATCGGCGCTCACTGTACTTTCTCCGATACGATGAATAGCAACCCGCGATGTGACTCTCCGTAGACCTCGGTAATGTATTCGGGGGAGGGGCCTAGTATCCGAGAGGAAGGGAGCATGGAAACTTGTCTGGCAATTCCAAGGGACTCGCGTACGGCCTTGTTGCCATAGTCGATTTGATCAATGGCGACTTTTGTTGAAGTGCGACCGTTGTTGATGACTTCGTAAGTAGTGCCGATGTACTTCGGACCCACAACTTGGGAGCGAAGTTTGAATTCCAGCGAGCCCTGCCGAAACACAACACGATCAGTCTCTGAAAGTCGGGAAAAATCCTGTTCGCGATATCCCGAAGGCAGTTTCCCATCGTAGAGATAGTTCATCAGACCTTTAATTCTTCCGCGGGAGTCTCGCGCCATGGCGGACCTATCAGCGATCGGCTGGCCCGAAATAGTGACTTGGCTGTCTGCGCAACCAGGCCGGGTTATAAGTTTGAGAATGTACGTTTGCTTGGACGGCGCATCGACATAAACAAGGCCCGTATACAGCGGATCTGTCGCTTGAAATGCGAGCTTGTTTTTGATAGGGGACGGGTAGAAGTCCATGCCCTGAGTTACCTCTACATAAATACCGTCGAGGTATGGCTCGGGGAACAAAACCTCTGCACGCTGGGTGTCGTTTGAAATGTAAATGTCAACTGGCGAGTTGTTGTAAACAACAGTGCGCGGATTCCGGTTGCACTCGTCGCTCGCAAATATCGTGGTTGACATGGCTGCGCAAAGGCCGGCAGCTATCAGTCGCTTCTTCAACCCTAAATCTCCTGGATGTCGAAGTCATCAGCCACAACCGCCCACTCGTAGAACTTCGAAGGCTTGACTGGCTTGATTAGAATTTTCACATTGTACTTAGCCTTGTTGAAAACCCTATTCAAAGTGGCCCTGTGGCGTTCAGCAGTGAAGGACACCACATAACCCTGTGGGGTAACTTCGACTTGATATGGAGAAGATTTTGTGAATACCTGTGTGATCTGCTGCTCAACCGACTGGTTTGCAACGATCTTCAAACTATCTTCCTTCAGCGCGCGGAGACGTGGCGACATCATTCTCAATGCTTCTTCGGCATTGGTTCGAGCAGACAGAGGAGTGAAGTTGTAGTAGTTGTCAAGGAAGACAGCCACGAATGCAATGATGTGTCTCTGTGGAATCTGCCGCTCGCTGATAAAGATCCCCTCAGAGTTTGGGAATCCATACATGATTCGCTCGCTTTGCAATCTCCGGTTTGTTTCCTGCAGTTCCCTATTCATGCCAACCAGCACGGCGATAACGACTGCAAAAACCGCTGAGATGGCGATCAGCGTAATGATGGCTCTGCCCGCACGAAGATCACTTGCGCCGAGCAAATTGAAATACTTCAACGGTGCGCCGTATTGCTCACTCATGTCAGGGCTCGTATCGGTTGCAGTAAGACGGTGAGGGAATCAGCCCGATCTCGAGCCAGATCCGCGCAGTGAAGCGACCGAACTTCCCGACTGCCTTTTGAAGGGCAGGGAACTCGCTCGTCATTACGTAGAGGTCGCCTACGAAAGTTGAGGCCATCAGGGCTAGGAAGCCCTGAGGTTTATTTCTCGTGGAACGCTTGAAGAGCCACAGGCAGAAAAATGCAACGGCAAAGGCCCAAAGGTTTTCGCCTGTGGTTTTGCTGACGATCACCAAGGGAACGATGAAGAACAGAAGGTCCTCTTGGGTGAGGCCTCCGAAGTTCACCGGGCTCGTCGCGAAGGCATAAGTCGGTGCTTCAGTTGTGACTCTCAAGCGCATGGTTACTTGGTCCCCGAAGAACTGGAACCAGTACCACCGGCCATGTTGAAGCCGGCCAGGTTACCGGCCTTGACCACTACGGTTTCACCGAAGAGGGAAATCAGAACCACGAGCACGAATACCCACCAGCCGCGTGCGCCTGCGAAAAGCACCGACAGCAGCAGAAGTGCCAACCCGGCCCAGAGACCGTAACTGGCAATCAGACGCCACCAGTAGAGGAAGCTGTTGTTGGAGTTCTTCGCGATCGTCTCGTCCGGCGCGAAATCGCCGTCAAACGCAGCCATTGCGATATCGGGCATGGCGACGATGAAGATGGTCACCGCCAGTGCGAGAATCCCCAACGCAAAGCGTTTGAGGTCCTCCGTTTTCAGTTGCGGCGCGAGGCCAGTCATTTGCATGGGTCAATCTCCGACTCGAGTTGGGGTGAAAAACAGGCCATCGGGGGTAACGGTCTGGTAACGGAGCCGCTTTTGCTCCGGTTGCAGAACTACGTTGATGGTCTCTTCCACGGGCCGGACCTGTGCGAGCATCCTTACGAGATCCAGCCCTGGAAGTGGGGCGCTGGCTTCGGCCTTCTTGAGTTCGTCCTGAGCCATGCGAAGGTTTTGAGCAGCGAGAGACAGGTGCTCAATGGCACGCTGATACCGGGGATCGCGCTGATCGATTACGTACGGGTCGGATTCAGCAAATGCTGGCTGAACGGCAATGGCCGCCAGATATCCGATCCCTAAAGCCCATGCGTGAAAGTTCATAAAGGGCCCTCCTTTCCCAAATAGTGGAAAGTGAGTGCCCCTTTTTTGAGGGTCGGTAGTGACAGGCCGGCTTTGGGCCGGCCCGAGGGGAGGGGAGCAGAGAGTTAAGAGGTTTTTTTCTCGTCGAACAGCTGGCCAACCCAGCGCCTGGTTCGATGGAATTGTGCAAGCAGCACCTTGCCCAGGAATCCAAACAACTGCACGGTTACCAACGACAGCACGATCTGCACGTAGGTGAAAATCATGCGGACGAAGGCGTTAATCAGCAGAGAGGTCAGGCCGCGAGTAGGCTGGAAAGCAAGCCCGAGGCAGATGATCACGGCAGCGATGGCCAAGTAAGCGGGCCAACCGATTCGCTGCACATGGAACTGGGTAATATCGAGAAACCAGTCCCATACAACCCCGAAGTCCCAATCCCACTGCCGCAGTTTGTCTTGCCAATTCATGGTGTCTCCTCAATGCTCGAGTTTCGCATGCTAAATTCAGCCCTGAGTCAGCTTTTCCAGCATTGCCTTGTTCTTCTCGTGGAATCGTTGCCAGGCGTTGACGCCCGAGCGCGCTCGACGTGGCCTGCGGACCAGTCGCATGTCCTTGAAGTGGACATTCGGGAAGCTGTTCCTCACCAACGGCATGCGGACACGATAGGTTCCCGACTTCGCGACAATGATCCCGTCGCCTTGGTCGAGCGACGCAAAGTCTTCGGGTTGCAGGATGTCCTCCCGCGTCGCCTTGTATCCGGTACTTGAGCTGGCGCCTTCCGAGTCGTTTGTGTAGAGACCTGATTGCTCGGATGCGTAACTCTGTCCCGTGCTGCTGCCAGAGGACTCTTGGACGAACCTTTTGATCATCGTCCCCGCAAGCTTGACGGCGAACTCCCGCGTCTGGGCATCCCGGATGTCGCAGTACAGGTGTGTCCAGCAGTTGCCCAGCACCATCTCGACGAAGGCAGGGGAAATGTTCTGGAGGAAGCCAACGCCCTGGAAAGCAATGATGATGGGCACATTCGCCGATCGCGCCAGCTGGAACAGGGATACCTGGCTCTCGTCCATGAATGATGGGTACTCGTCGAAAATGGCCGGGCACATCATCAGCGGTTTGGCTTTCGAGAGCTGGATTTCGCCGATCGCTCGAGCAAGATCAGAGATGAACAATTTGCCGAATAGCTCCACACCGTCTTTGTCGGCAAGCGACGACATGGACAACACAACAACCTTGTTCTGGAGGATCGCCTCTTTGAGGTCGACATCCGGGCTGTAGGTATTGACGATGCTGGAGTATTCGGAGTGGGCGAACGCCGAAAGTTTTGACACAAGTCCTTGGAGCAACTGCTTGTACCCGCGCAGGTTCCACACCTGTTTTTCTTCGTCGAACCAGAAGCGAAGGTATGAGTGCAGCCACTCGACACCATCGCTGTGATAGATGGAGTCGGATACCCGTATGTTGCGGATAAAGCTCAGCAGCAGGTCGAAGTCGGACAGCACTGCAATGATGTCCTTGATGTGGAACACTGGCTCCCCGGGCTGCAGCTTCAGCGACAGCACCGCGGCAGTCAGGGAGTAGCGAGCAATGTCCGTCCAGAACTCCTCTTTGGAGTTGGCTTGGAGCTTCATTGCAGTGGAAATGGTTGCGCGGACCCCGCCCGAGAAGAACGGATTGTAGGTATGCGACATTTCCGGGAACTCGAAGTTGATGATCAGCAGCTCATCGAGCCGGCCGGCCGCTTCCATCATTCCGTAAATCGAGCCGGAGAAATCAGAGTCTGACTTCGCTTCGATTAGCAGAAGGCCGGCCCCTTTTTTTATCTGTTGTTGGATGATTGCCAGAAGCAGTTCGGTCTTGCCGGTCCCGGTTGCAGCGAGCAGCGCTACATGGCGAGTCATGATGTCGTCGGACAGCATGAATGGGATCATTGATGGATAGGTGTCGATCAACTCCCGGCGGATATCGTCAGCGGTGGCGATGCCCTTCGTACTCGTGATCGCGTCAACGCGATCCTTCCACTCTGTCCAAGGAATGGCCTTGCCCAGAAAAGTGGAGCGGCGGAAGTCGCAATCCGGAATCGGGGCTTCGATGTAACCGGCGTCCCAGATATCCGTGGTAGACGCTTCAGCTTCTTTCCGATCAAGCAGCAGGGACCATATAGCACAGCCTGCAGCGATGGCCACCGTCAAGGGGAGCGGCACAAATGGAATTGCTGCCCCTACCAACGGAAGGCTGATTGCGATATTTCGCTGTCGCTGAATTTCCGCATGCTCGGCGGCAAGCGCCTCAAGGCGCGCTGATTTGATCGACATCTGGATTTATCCGTTTAGGGAGAAGAGACCGGGCAACAGTCGGTTCGCGCAGGGAATATCCCGTCAGCAATCCGTCGAGTGCGCCAACCACCAGCAAGGTGGTCTTCGCACTGTTCAGGAGAGTCGAGATGAGGGTGGTGTTGATGAGGTCCTGCTGGCCCTCGCCGACCACCAAGACGACAACGTCGTAGACTCGCCCCCGGATGAGCTTCGGCGTCATGACAGCGCCCTGGAACACATCGAGGCGCTCTGCCAGGCTGAGCAAGTAATTGTTACCAGCTCGGTCTACAGCGTTCAGGCGCTCTGGATTGATTTCAGCGGCGGTGAACACGGAAAAGGGTGGATGGTTTGTGCTGGCGACGGATTGCCTAACTACGAAAGGCAATCCTTTGAACAGCCCTTTTCCATGGAACTCAACCAGGTGCTCCTCGCCAGTGAACTCCCGAGCGATCGCTGCAGACAGCGGGCCCACCATGTCCTCACCTCGAGGCCCCTTGGCGGCTGGGACTACAACCCTAATATCGAGCAGCGGGTCTACCTGTAGCTGCTGGGCGAACTCCCTAACCACAACAGGTAAGGTCTCGATGAGCAGCTCGGATGGCACCGACAGCCAAGATATCGCTTGGGTTGGGTCGAAGGTTTCGTCGTTCGCTTTGAGCGTCCCGCTCCAGATACGCCGCGATGCTTCGCGTTGCGGTGATCTGGGTGGCAACCAAAAGCTCGCCTGGAAAACTCGCGCCGGCCCGCCTTGGGTGAGCTCCGCGAACGGTTGGCCAATGGAGTGAGCTGGTAGGTCCTTTGCTGCCCCAAGCAGGAAAACCCTGCTCGAATCTGGTACGGCGCGCAGGACGTTCACCATTTCCTCTATCCCAAGCGAGTCCGCCCCGGCAAGAATCAACACATCCGCGTTGATCGGTCTTTTGCCATGCTGTGAAGGCACCCCTGTCTTTGGATCAATGCCTATCAAGGCCGAGTACGTGACGACGACACTGTCGTCATCGAGCAGTCGGTTGACCTCGTCAGCCATCTCGTTTGTATAAGCGGAATAGATGGCGTCTGCGCCGAAGGCTTTCAGGAAGAGTTGAAGGCCCTTGATAACCAGCATTTGGTCTGAGAGGGTTTCGCACTGGATCAGCGCAAAACGTTCTCCCAAGAGCGAGCGGAGTCCTGCTGAGAACGTCTTCGCAGTCCCGTTTTCAAGGCCCAGTGGCTTCAAGAGCTTGGTGGCCATCTTTTCGGTGGGCACCAGGTCCTCGGCGTCTTTGCAGTCCAGTGCTGCCCATTTCCGCACGAGGCCGGCCAGTTTGTTTTCTGCTTCGTGCAGGCTCAGGAGTTGTAGCTGTCCGCCGCTGGCATGGACAACCTTGGCCATGGCGAGGTCGGTTACGGCCTGAGCAATGAGGGGCTTGATCTCATCTTTGGTGAGTCGAAGCATCTTCATGACCGACTCGATGAGCGGCCTCCCTTCAACGTAGCTGTGCCCGAGCCAAGCCTCCCGGCGGAGCACGCCGACCACCGCGCCTTTAACTGCAGAGACTGTGTTGTTGGTCACTCCAAACCTTTTCGCGAGGTTCAGCGCGGAAGTGAAGAGAATGTCCTCGAAATGGACGTAGAGCAGATAAGGGTCTTCTTTCAGAACCTCACTGAGGTTCGCGGCATAGCCTAAGCGACGTTGCAGGGTTGCCAGCTTCGCCGGCGGAATACCCTCGACGTCGATCTGTGCGAGTGCGAGTTGCTCACTTCGTTGATCAGCCCAAACCTGGCCTAAGACCTGGGCTTCTTGCGGGGAGATTCCAGCTTCCACGAGTCTATCTGGTGATTGGTCCAGAATTGGAATCAGACTTTCGCCGAAGTGCTGGACTGCCTTGCTCGTAACGCTGCGTGGGACGCCAGTGAGGACGCTGAGATATCCAACCAGTGACTCAACCTTCGCTGGTGGCATCGAGGTGAACTGGCTGACATCGAAATCAGCGCCGTCGATATCCGGTACGCGCTTGCCGTACAGGATGTAGTCCTCATAGAGGATTGCGTTGCCGAAATTGCCGGTACCGGTGAAGGAGGTGTTGTCTTCCCGCCGGAAGGTACAAACCGACCAAGGACCGGCGGGATCACGGAAAACAATATCGACTAGGGTACCGCGTTCGCGGGTGAGGGCTTCAGCCCCGTCAGGAATTCGATCAGTCATGCTCATCCGCTTGGGTGCGCGCGGCCGCTATTCACGTTCCGTACGCTCTTGTGGACGCCGTTGTAGCTACGGGCAATCTGGTTGGCGAGTTCGGCTCTCACGGCCGCAGCATCGTTCACCAAGGCCGGATACAGACGGGTCAGCCCAACGAAAATGTCGAAGTCCTCAAGCAGATCAACAGCCACCAGGACCTGGTCTGCGACGATCAGCGACTTATCGTATGCAGCAACCGGCTCCATGCCGTTGAACAGCCCTGTCGGGTCGACAAACAGGAATGGGCGGAGCTGGCGTAGTACCAGACTGCGCGCATGCTCAATTTTGGGTAGAACTTGACCTTCAGCCAGGCGGATCTCCTGGCTGCTCTTGCCGCCAAAGAGCATGCCGGATGCCTTGGCGAGGAAATGGGGGAGCGAAGTGTTTATGGTGGCCGGCCAAGTGCTGCCGTCGACCAGGAATGCCTTCGCTTCAGGAGTGTAGATGTATTTCATGTCTTGAAATCCTTGTTCAATCCAATAATGGAAAGGGAGTGCCCCTTTTTTGGGGGATATCAAAAAAAACCCCGCCGAAGGGCGGGGTTGTCTTGCGATGGAGCGATCAGTTGATCGCGTCCTTGAGCGCCTTGCCCGGCTTGAAGCCAGGAATCTTCGCAGCAGCAATCTGGACAGGATTCCCGGTTTGAGGATTGCGACCCTCGCGCGCAGCGCGCTCCTTTACCAAAAATGAGCCAAAGCCCACCAGCGTCACAGTGTCACCGGCCTTCAGCGCGGAAGTCACGGACTCGATCACCGCATCCAGTGCTTTCCCAGCGACAGCCTTGGTGATGTCCGCGGACTCGGCGATTTGGTTGATAAGTTCTTGTTTATTCACGCATTTCTCCATGTAAATCAGGGGGTGAAGTAAGCAGTATAACGGCGGCCTGGTGGCCTCCAAGTGAATCTGGTCTTCTGCAGCGATTGGATTCCATGGACGCGCCGCACAAAAAGAAAACGGCTCGGCAATGCCGAGCCTAAGGGGAAATCAGATCAAGCTTGCGCCCAGCGCGCCGGCCAAGAAGCCTGCTCCAATAAGGGGGAGCATTCCGGCAAGGGCCTTAGAGCCGGCTCTGTGGCACAGGAAACCGCCCACACTGGTGATTGGTACGATCAGGTAGGCAGCGATCATCTGCACTGACAGCATGCGTGTGCCCAAGGTGGCATCGCTCGTGGGGTGACTCCCGAGCATCGATGCCAACGCCAGCGCTCCGATGGCCAGGCAAAGCAAGGTAGCTAGGAAGGCTCGTTCGGTATAGCGGAATGGGCCGACTTCGATTTCTGCAGCGCTTTTGACGGTGGTTTGCATAGCGCGTTCCTCTTGACTCTCACGACAAGGGTAGCAGCCTCTTTCAGCGCTAAACAGCGGAAATCAACTCCTGAATTTGCCCCTCTGCCGCTGTTAGCAAACAGAGCACCTCATCGGAGCAACCATGCGCGCTCAGAGCTTCCATCGCTCTGGAGAAAGCTCTGGCATGCGCGGCACAGAGATCCACTTTGTCGAATGCCTCCTGGATAGCCGTGTCAGTAGCCACTGGCGCCATTGCTACCAGGCCGTTCTCATAGATACGGCTTTCCCAATGGCTCGGCTCGATGCCGGTTGAGCGAAAGTAAATGAAACCGAGCTGATCGCCCAGGGAATAGGCTGCCGCCCCGTAGTGCTCATCGAATGTGGAACGGCCAGTGCCCAACGCTTTGAATTCCATGAATGTCCTCCTGCTGGTGTGGACGGTGACCATAACGGTGCAGTCCTGTGGTTCAAGACTGCGTAGCCGGGGATTTAGCGGAGGCATTTGAGTTGAAGAGGGGAGAGGCCTCGTTAAGCTCGGGCCATCCACCTCTTCACAAGGAATCGCCTATGTCCACCTTACTCACTCAGCAGCAACTGCTTTCCGCGCCGGAGTCGGATTACATGTCCGACCAGCAACTGGCTTTCTTCAAGGAACTTCTTCTCAATCGAAAACTGCACCTACAGGGCCTGCTCGCTCAACGAGCAGAGGCGTTCCGCGATGACTCCGAGGCGCGTCTCCCGGATGCGGCGGATACTGCCTCCGCGGAAGAGCAGCGCGCGATGGAAATGCGGATGCTGAAGCGGGACCAGGCAGAGTTGCTGGACGTGGAGGCTGCACTGAAAAGGATCGAAGAAGGAGATTATGGCTACTGCGCTGAGTTTGGGCAGCCGATTGGGCTCAAGCGCCTTTTGGTCGCGCCGACTGCAAGCCTTTGCATCGATGCTCAAGAGATTCAGGAACGTCGTGCGCAGCGCCAGCGTGTAGCATGACCTCCAGCGAGGGGGCATGCCCCCTCGACTCTCCTTTCGATCTTCCTACTTCCTCACTCCTCAGGTTCTATGATCAGTCAAAATGCAGGCTGAACATCTCTTACCTAGGAGCTGCATCATGGAAGTCGGTCCCCGCATGTACTTTCTCGTTTCAGGGTTGCTTTACCCGGCAGCGCTGGGAGCCGCTCTTGTCTGGACGGTTAGTGCCTTGCATTCCAGGGTATTTCTCGAGAGCGCGTCCCCAAACGGCTGGTCTCTGTGTATGGCTGCCTGGTTCATTGGCTACCACTGCCTGCAATTCAGCAGGCTGATGGTCAGGCACTATGATCTTGGGAAGGGCTACACCAGGCGCGCCTTCGTCTCTGACCTGGTGGACTGCTTGACGCTGCTACTGGGTTTCGCTGGTCTTCGCTTCTTAAACGAGCCGATCCCTTCGGAGCAGGTCTGGGTTGTCTATTTGGCACTGCTTGGAGTTCCCCTCTCTGCTGTTATTGCCCATCCACTTCGCATGATGAAGGGGCCCAGGGGGCTATTGGTCCTTGGCATGCTATTGGTATGCCTTCTTGGAATCGACTACTTCAAACTGGGTTTCCTCTTGCCATTGTTCAAGCCAGAGGTAACCCACTGGGTATTGCTGGTCGCGATGTTTTCCATGCTTTGGGCCTTCTACCACCGCGTATACCGCTTCGAACCTTGACAGCAGGGGTGCCGACCATGCGAGGGCTATCGATCGTACTGGGATTGAGTTTGCTGGTCGGCTGTACTCATGAGCCGCTTTCAGAAGGGTTACCGGTTCAGAATCACCATTGGGGCGATGAGCCGAAGATTCAGTTTCTTGGCGTAGGTGGCTGGCTCATACATTGGCGTGGGGAGGGGCTATTGCTGGCGCCTTCGTACACCAACCCGGCCAGCCTCGGCATTCCTGGGATACCCCCGGCCCGAGTGGTAGCCGACAACGAGAAGGTCGACAGACACATGCCGCCTGCAGCAGACGTGACGATGCTTCTGGTGGGTCATGCGCACTACGATCATCTTCTCGATGTGCCGCGGGTCGTAGATAAGCACTCTCCGAAAGCGGTCGTATACGGGTCTGAAACGGTTAAGCACATTCTTCATGCAGCAAAGAACAGCTCAGGACAGCGGATCTTTGGCGCTGGCGCGGTGGTGGTGCCAAGTCAGCAGCAGATAACCGACCATCGTGATCCCTCCCGACCTGGTACATGGTTTTACTCCGACGGGAAGGTCATCACTGATGGGGACGTAAACGGAGCAAATTCCGTGGGTTCGATCCGTGTGATGCCTATTAGAAGCATGCATGCCGGGCACCTCTTCGGCCATAACTTCATCCCAGGTGAGTACGACTGGGAACTCGACGATTTGCCGACTGGTCTGCTGGACTGGAGACTTGGTGAAGTAACTCTGGCCTGGATGATTGACCTCCTCGGGGAGGATGGTCGGCCGGTTTACCGCATTCACTATCAAGACAGCGCCGCTGAACCTCCATGGGGCTTTCCACCCATAATCTCTGACTCAAAGCGCGTCGACGTCGAGATCCTTTGCGGGGGAGGGTGGAATCAAGTCAGTTACTACCCCACAGGGCTCCTCAGGGTGACCAAACCGCGTCTTGTGCTGTTGGGGCACTGGGAAAACTTCTTTGGCAACGACCTTGGTGAACCTGCTCGAACCATTCCGTTGCTCGGCTACAAAGGGCTCCTCGAACAGCTGAAACCCTACAATGTGGTGGTGCCTGAGCCCTTCTCTGACATCCTGCTCCCCCCGCCGATGGAGTGATTCTGCCCCAGCGGAGGCCTTCAGTTTCATGCGGACTCCTGCAGAGCAGACAGCAAGGGACAAAGCCCCATCGTAGGCCGTGTAAGCAAGGGCACTTTGCACGAAATGTGGGATTTCGCCCTGGTGCCGGCCCTATTTTCCGCCTTCCGCAAGGCGTTGCATCAATGCGCGTGCTTCGCTGTACCCATAAGCCCGCAGGAACCCGTCATAAGTATCAGGAAATGACATGACGCGCCCGGCGTAATACTCCAAGGGCACAGCAATGTCGGCTTCGTGCAGGTAGTCCTGATCAAGGAAGTGCTCGAGCACCAGCATGTGATCGAAGAAGGCCTCAAAGCAGTCACGAATGAACTCCTGCTGCTTGCTGAACCCCATCCCCTTCTCATGCACGACAAGGGCTGGTTTGAGGTCCCTCCAGTGAACGACGTAGGTCTGGCCTTCATGGGTGAAGGTCCGGCCTGACCAGTCCATCATTCGCATCGCAGAGCGGGCGAGTGGATCTGTGAAAATCTCCTTCATCATGTCCCGTGCAGCGGCAAGCTGCTTCTGACGGTGTTCCTTTCGCTTCTCTTGGATCGCATTTCGGGCTGACCTCAAGCCGCTCCAGATACCCCAAATCGCCAGGGCCATGGTGATCAGGGTGCTGATGACTGATACCCAGTCCTTGAGTGTGGTTGGTGAGAATGGGTCGCCCTGGGTAGGGTTCTCTGCCGCCATTGCAGCGGTAGTCATCAGCATCCAAGCCGTAGAGATCAACCAGGCAGCGCTGTGCCTCTTCCTTGTGGCTGTCATCTGGAGGTCCTCTGAGGGATGGTTAACCTCAAAGTAGCTTGATCCGTTTCTACCCGCACGTGACCACTCGGGGAATTCGCCTTTGAATTTGCCCGGCGGTCGTTAGACTGCCTGTTCCCCAAACAGCCGCGACACGAGAGGTAGCTTTTGACCGGCAAGCTTTCCAGTGATCAGTTGCAGCGGATCTACAAACTGCTGACGGAGAAGCGCCCCCGGCTTGATGATCGGATGGGATTAACTCCGGCTGAGCGTGCACTGTTGGAGTGTGGCGGTATTTCGAGATCCGACTTTGATGATTTGATTATCGCGACTGAGTACCGCGGGTTTGCCGCGGCCGGCCGATACGCAGAGGCACTGGCTGCCTACTTCAGAATCCCTAAAGTCAGCTTGTGCCGGAAGCCCAGGCGCCTCGACGACGATGTGTTGTGGTTGGATGGCTATGCCGTTGCCGATGCCGTTGCTCTGCTGATCTTCATGGAACGCCTGGGCTTCGCTGTCTCACCTGGTCAGCTGGTGCAGGCGATAAAGGGCAACCTGGCAGGCAAGCCCATGCTGACGGAATCGGAGTACCTCATTCTCACCTATGAGGTTTCCCGCGGCTGTACTACGACAGTCCTCCGATCAGATGTGGAGCGCCAGCCGGCATTTCCAACGACCAAGCGCCACCGGGATGAGTTAGGAAACCGCTTCACATTGGTGCTCCAAGGGGAGGATGTGTTGTCGCTGGAAGTAGCCGGGCCCCGATATCGTGACGTCAACTCGGCACTTAAAACCTGTGCCTACTGCGGTACGACCTACCTGCCCAGCAGTCGTAATGAGCGTGAAGCACATCGTCAGGTTCATAGAGAAACACAGCGGTTACTGGACCCGGGCCCGAACAAGCGGTTTGCGGCCAGACTAAAGTGTGTCGCTGGCGCCGATCGGGTAGACGCATCTGTGCCCATGTGGATGCATCAGGAGGTATTGAAGCGCGCCCAGCGTTTCCGCGCGGATTTTGGCTACGACTTTGTCCAGTGGACTGGAACGATGTCGACTAAAGCAACGGTTGACTGGCACGGCTACCTGATTCCAGCTGGTGCTGACGGCACGATTGCAGGCGCTTGTGCATTCCTTTACGAGACTGAAACGAACCCATCAGGCAGCCCCTGGACTTTATCCTGGATCTGGCTGGCGCCTAAATACAGGCGCGGCGGGCTGTTGCGAGAACGGTGGGGGAGATTCCTTGAGGCCTATGGAGACTTCAGGATCGAGAGTCCGCTGTCTCCTGAAATGGAGGCCTTTGTACGAATTCACGGCACGGACTGGCAGAAGAGCTGCTTGTCGAATCATGGCGAGTGAGCAGAGTGCTCACCGCCTCTAGGAGTTTTTGTGATCAAGACCAATACATCTGCCCCCCAGCTGGACAAGCCGATGATCTTCCCTGCGGAGGACTATGCTCGTGCGTGGGTCGGGTGTCTGGCCGGATTCCTTCCAGGCCTGAAAGATCGAAGTCGTGAAGTGTTCCTGAGGCTGTCAGGGTGGCATCACTGGAACGCAATGGTCGAGGCCTGCAACCCAGAACAGAACTGCGTGTTCATGACTGAGGATTTGAGTCCGGAACTTCGGCTTTCGACTCTTGCAGAACATCGCTCAATCCTGATCCATGAGTTCGGTGTGAAGCCGGCCACCGCCAATTTCTTCCTATGGGCAAATCCCCTGGGCTCATTTGAACTCGTGCCGCTTCGCGCGGCCGTCAAAGAGGCCCTTTATCAGGAGGGTGAGTCGCCTTCCTCGAGGTTGGACAAAATCCTCATCGCTCTGGATCAAGAAAATCGAGCGCTTGTTCCTGGTACTGAAGAAAACTTCCGCCGCGGCTGCCACTTCACCAATGAGCGGGTGTACATGGCGATGTTCCAGCATCTCGGCTGGAACCTGGAGCTCAGCGACGGGCGTGACTACGACGTACCATTTGGACTACCTGTCGCACGGTTGGGCTATTTCAGCGACTCCGAACTCGGCTCGGTCCCTGTGTTCATGACTGGCTTGGCGCCTGACCCTGAGCTGAACCCTGATCAGACCAGCTGTGCGATTTATGAATGGATCACTTCACCGCAGGGAGCGAAGGCACAAACGGCAGTGGTCTTTTTCAGGGAGCCACAGCTTCGAGTGCTCGATGACGTCGAGACCTCGATCTTCGGCAGCTTCCTTGAAGGGCAGAGCGCATGGCATCTCACCTTGTCGTCTAACTCCAAATCGTTGGGGAGTGTAGTGGTCGACATTGTCTCGGGCCAGACTCTTCCTGTGCCCGAGCAGCGCGACAATGGCTTCGAGTTGGCCATGCGATTTGCCCGTGCAATGGAGCGCTACTGCGACTTTCCTGAATTGCACCTTCCCAACATTGACCGGCCAGTGGTCCTCGCCGGCGGCAGTGGGTGGGGAGTAGTGAAGCTGCCCCAGGCTTGAGGCTCTGCAGAACGAGTGCCTCCCATCAGGTCAGAATGGGAGTCATGCACCATAAACGTCACATGACAGCTGGTGCTAAGGGGAAGCTCTGCTCGACCTGCAACCATTCGCCTTTCGGTTGAAATGCCTCAAAGATGGTGCAGAGGGTGTCCATTGGCGGTTGAATGAACCCCGGCCATTCTCGGTGCGGATCGAAGACTGCGATTTCAAACTCGGGGTGTCGAAACGCCACCGCCCAGTGCCATCGTTCCCTTTCTCCGGGACGTATGTCGCGCAATTTGACTATCGCCAGGCCGTGAAGATCGGCCCATCCCCGCCACCGGCGAGTCACTGTCAGAAGTCCTGCCGTGGCCACCGCCATCCTCATCTCGCCCGAACTCGTAGAGAAGGGCGGTCGGCCATGCCTCCTTTTGCCAAGCCCCTGGCTTACGAAATGCTCCCGAGCTCGTTGATATGTCCAGCCGGTAACCATCGCTAAACACGCTACCCCGCAACCATAACGGTCGGTTTGCACGATCTTCTGTACACCGCATCGGGCTTGCCAGTCGTCTTCAGTCGCTGCCGGCGGATGATGTATGTCTAGGTGATCCATGGATTCAGTCCTCATCCAGTTCAGGACTGATCGTACTGTGAAAGGGCGCTGGCCCAGGCTGGTTTCGCGGTCCGCTTTCCAGCCTCTCCTTCACCAAGGTGGGAAGGATTATCAATAGGTTAAGTTGCAAACCCTACCTGGGGCGCAGGGGGCGGCAGCCATGAAGCTCTACCTTGCCTCTAGCTCGCTGTAGAAGCTCTCTGACCTGGTCTTCCGTCGCTGAGCGGTCATCGTCTAGCCACCAGCCATCTTCATCCCTTGATCCAAATATCACCGACCATCCAGGTACAGGCCCCAAGTATTCAGAAAGACTGCACCACACGAAGTCTGCATGCAGTCCGGAAAGTCGATCATCCATAGGCGCTTCGCTGGAAATGTACTGGAGTTGGGTTAGTATCGCTGTGGAGCGCTGGCCAGCGCTCGCACGCCCACCTTGGGCGAAGGCCGGATTAGGCCATGGCTTCAAGACTTCACTTCATCCAAGCATTGCCCCTCGGCAATGTGTCTAGTGGGCGTGACACAAGATTGCCGCCAAGGAGCATGCTTTGACCATTTCTGACCGTTTCCCCTCTGGAGCATCCCTCGATCAGGTGAAGAAGGATGCCAAAAAGCTGGCCAAGTCTGGGGGGCTCAGTCTCCATGAAGCTCTGGACCAAGCTGCCGCCGCGCATGGCGCTCAGGTCCCCTGGCATCGCATCCAGGAGTTCCTCGCCGGCGATGATGACGAGACTTTGCTGGCCAGGTTTGCTCTCCCGCTGTTCGCCGGCGGCGTCTTCACTGTTTCTCTAACAGAGACACGCCCCATGATATCGGTAACGGGGCGACCTGGAGCAGGAAAGTCGACCACAGCATTGCTGATTGCTGAGCGATACCTGGCCGCCTGCCGCGGCCGGGTTCACCTGGTGAGCCCTCTTCACGTTCAACCGACAGCAATTGCCGAAGAGGTCTCGGAGGGGTGTTGGATGGATGTCTGGGACCGGATTTCGTTGAAGTATCCTGGGCGTTGCGTCCGTGTCGTTTGCCCTGAGCGTACGGCGGAAATGTATATGGTAGGGCCTCTTGATTTGAGTCCTTCGCAACCTGAAAGGGGAGACCTAGTCGTGCTTGATGAGCGCTACCACTGCGCTAAAGGGCAAAGTCTGATCGACGTGGCAGAGATTGCCCGCATGTGGCGAGTTGGCCTGATCCTATGTAAACAGCCGAGGCCATGGGAACACGAAACCATTCCCGATGAACCAGTTGGCGATCCATTCTCCCTGCACATCAAATGCAGCCGCGATCTGCGTTTGGAGAAGTGCCGGCTCCAGCTGGAAGAAATGGAGAGTGGACGTTGGGGCCAATGCCTGATCGTGCCAAGCGCTCCCTACGGATCTTCGAAACGGAATTTCAGGTTCCAACGAAGTGCGCTGGGAGCCCTCAAGAGCCATTTTGCTCGTAAGTGAGGGTGTCTAATACGCAAACCCGACATCCACCCTCATTTGGTTGTCGGGTTTGATCTGCAGGCCGAAGGCGGCGGCGACTACAACGGCGCGAAAGCTTGGGTCGCGGTTGACCCTGACCCACAGTAGGAAACCCGCTCAGTTGCACCTCATGCCCTGGCCAGTTGCCGGGGCGGGCCGAGGACGTAGAGGACACCGCGTTGGAGTTCACATCATCGAAAATAGGGATAGGTAACATGATTCCAGTAAGCGTAATCAGCGGTCTGCGATTTACCCAGGAACATCCATTCGTGACTGGCGTTGTCATCGCTGTACTTCTTGCCCTGGCCACTCTCGCAGCCAGCCGTAGCCGGCGTAGCCCACAGCGGAAGAAAGCCCTGCGTGCGGTGTCGGTTGCTTTGGTGATCGGCGCCGTAGGGTTCTACTCGTGGGCCTACAACACTCGTACCCCAGGCTTGGCCGATCAAGTGGCGAAACTTGCCAAGCATGCAGCTGCTGAGCAGGCAGCAAAATCGGATACGGTTGAAGCCAAGTAGCGCAGGGAAAACGATATGAAGAACACCATCACGGCCCTGCTTGCGGTGTCCATCCTTGCTGGTTGCGATGCCGTGGCTGAGAAGGCTCCTACTCAACAGGCTGCGAAGTCGGACGAGGCTCACAACTGCACAACTACCGGGCCTAACTCGCCAATCGTCACCGGGGAAAACAGCGCGGTAGTCATCAATGGCAAGACCTACGCACCAGGGCAAAGCACTGGCTGCGCTCCGTCGTCTACCAATGTCTCAACGCATGGTGTCGGAAGCCCGATTGTCACGGGGGCGGGTGCGAAAGTCGTTATCCATACGGATCGATAGGAAAACACGAATAGGATACCAGGTGGTCACCTGGTGCTGTAGTTGCACCACATCACGATGGCTGTATTGGCCGGCGCACTAGGACTCACTCATAGATTTCTGTTTGCCTCGGCCGCGAATCCACATCCGTGCCATTGCCGTTGTCTCTGTAATAGATCACGCCGAGAGGACGTCCGTATTGGACGAATACAGGAGCTACGCTGACCACAGTCGCCACACCCTTGCCCAGGACCTCGTCAATAAAGTCTTGGGACGATACGGCAGGTAGGGTTCCGTCCTTATACTGACAATCCCCTTTGACTATCGTGTTCTTCGAACGTAACCAGGATGCTGCTTTAACGAACCCGACTGAAGCCGGGCAGTACACCATTTTGCCCCCGGAATAGCCCACCCCGTCCACGAACAAGTACCCGGTTGCTCCGTATGAATTACCGGCATTTGGGAGGCCTGAGTCGGAAGCGGCGGCCGCCGCAGCTGTGGTCACTGTAACAGCCGCAGCGCCGCCAGCCTGGGCCAGTAGCGGCAGGGTCAGAATCGCGGCAGTGAAAGCGGCGCGGAACGTTTGAAAGTGGGGCATGCAGCTTGAACCTCCTGACTGTGTATGCCTGGCCACGGGATTCTAACGGAAGGGCTTGCCGATACCAGCAGATTGCACTCTGCGGAATACGCTCCTTACGAATGGAGAAGGCGTCGAGAGTTAATCCGACCAGGACTGGAGCCGATTCAGCTCCTGATCGAGCTTGAGTCTGACCTGAGCCATCGATTGCAGAAGATCCACGGTGGCCAGCACATCTCCAATTGCGGAGTGTGCTTGACCACGCCAGGTTACGCCGGCCAACGACATTGCTGCCGCAAGAGAGATGGTCCCATATCTGTTGGCTGCCCCATACATGGCCACCGCCAGGCCCATAGCGCAATGCACCTGACACGTCGCAAGCCAGCTAAGGTCATCCTGGAATGCGTTCGCGGTTTGAATCAGCAGTCGCCGATCGAACGCTGAATTGAAGGTCACAATGGGACGACCGGTAAGGAGCGCCTTGACTCTGCCGACAACCTCGAGCCAGGTCGGAGAATGCTGGAGCTCTTCAGCTCGGATTCGGTGTACATCGGCAGCACCTGGTTCGATTGGAACAGTGGGCCGAATCCTGGAGTTGAAAAGCAAATTCCCGTCGACGTCGGCGATCGCCAGTTCGATAATCTGGGCCTCGGTACCAAGCCCTGTGGTTTCGGCATCCAGCACGAGAGGTGCATTGGCAAGCCATTGCACCGCGACATGAGAGGCCCTGGCCACCTTGCTTTGCATCCGGCCCTTTAGCGCAAGTATGGCCGCCGCCCGAACTTGCTTCGGGGAGGGGGCAGCAGCCTTGCGGTCCTGCATTGGGAGGCAGTCCGCGATCCGGTACACGCCGAAGGTCCCACCATAACCATTCTTGTAATGCGCCACCGGCGTCGCATCAGGTTTCGGCTTCATCCGGAACTCGTCCCGAAGCCGACCTTTCGAAAAGGACCTGTCGGCCGCTATTGCTTGTGCTCTGAGTACCTCGAGCTGGACTTGATCCATGGCCTCACCTCGTCGGATCTGGGTTACCGACCACGCACATCCGACTCGAGTAAGTCTCTCAGGCCAGTGCGCTCTAGCGTCGAATCATTCACCAGGTCCTCATGGTAACCGGCGAGGACAACGGTTTCTCGTACCTGGTAGAGGTGGACTATGGAATAGGGTTGCTGGGCGGTTACCTTCTCGTAGCCTTAAAGCGCCGATAGCGCCTCAGCTACTCCTCGGGTGCTCACGGCCCAGATAGGGAAGGTCATGGCCATCTGCAGGTGCCTACGACCGCCCCCCACGGTTCCGTCGATGAAGCCTCACCAGGTAGCGGGGTTACCGTAACCAACGGGCTTCCGCGCCGCCTCTATAACAACATAACGCGCAACGCTACGACCGCCACCCTGAACCTCCTCTGTAAAACCTCACCCTTTAAGGCGGCTTCCCTCGATAGAAAGCCGCTACCTGATCGCCTGCTATAACAACATAACCTAGGAGGTTCCGACCATTTCTGCGTTCCTCCTGCACCATTTCCTCCCGCCTGGATCTCCGCATCCCATAACCCACCCCCATACCTGTCTAACCCTTTCCCTTTTTACTTCCTTTCTTTTCTTTCCTTTTCCCCATTTCTTTCCACCCGCGGCGCAGGCAACCCGGCACCGGCAGGTGGGCCCTTGAAAGGGTTGGACAGGGTAAGGGGTATCAGAAGGGGCGCCGCCCTCAGGCACACCGCAGGTTATGTTGTTATAGATGTCTCCGGATTCGGGCGACCTGCCAAGGGCGAGGGTAGTAGGCCAGGTTGGGCTTTTGCAGAGGTGCGCCGGCATGGAAGGAAAAGGGAGCACCGCCGGGCCGGAGAGCGCCGACGGCTATGTTGTTATAAGTTGGCCTCAATGCGGCCAGCTTAGCGCTCACTTCCCGCCAACATAGGGCGAGGAGGGCGGTGCGACCGGCTTACGGCCGGGGAGCAGGAGCAGGATGGCCAGGATTGCTAGGCCAACGAAGGGAATGAACCACAGCAGAAGCACCCAAGGGGTGACGCCGGCGTCTTTCAGGCGCTGAATGGCATTTCCGGCGATGACCAGAAGCGCGAGGAGGATCAGAAGTCTGCCGAGCAACCCGAAGGGGCTCAAAGCGACCAAAACGGAGACCAGGAATACGTCGGCAAGCAGGCAGAGCCAGAAGAAAGTCCGACCCTGTCGGTTCTTGAACTTGAAGGCGCCGGTGAAATGCCGGCAGTAGTGGGAGAGAAGATTCACGCGGGCTCCTTTGGACATGTCGAGCAGCTTCTCTGCAACTCGGACACTCATCCTATCTCAGAGTCCGCATGCTCCCCCGGCAAAACACAGGATGTAACGCCAGGCACCATCTACCAGGGTTTCTGCCACCACCTTTGGGATGAGCAGATGCCCTAGCATGATGAGGCTGAAGAACAGGGTGAATTTCAAGAACAGTTGGCGTAGGAACACCTGGTCGACCTCGATGTGCTGAGACGTGGGAGTATACCGTCCCGATCGCGCCCACCTAGAAAGTCGACCTCGATCTTTGAGTTACCTGTGATCCGCCGGCCGATCAGCTTCGCGCCATGCGGCGATAGTCGCCAGCATGCTCTCAACCATACCCAGAAGGAGCAGGCTCTGGTTCCATGAGTGCCCCTGGATGAGGTTCTCTAACCAGTAGTTGATGGCGGCCAGGCCCGGGGCTCCAACATCGATTTCGCCCAGCGTCTGATGCAGGCATTCAGCCAAGCCTGGCGTGTCTGCCGGCGATCCTCGGGGTATGGCCAAGAGGTTCAGCCAGACATCATCGTCCAGGGCGAAGACGCGAAACGATCCGTGGTACGGTCCACCGACCAGCTCAGCACAGCAGCGCTCATCACCCCCCCACCAAGCAGGTTCAGCGAATCACAGAACGCATCCTCGCTTTCCGGAAAAAGCACCAAACCCTTTCGCTCCAAGCTGCGCTCCAGCAAGGATTCCAGTCGATCCGCGGTCGCGCCATTGATGGCCAGGCGTCTGTTCAGAAAAGGGGGCCATTTCCCTAGCTCCAGAACAGAGCCAAACAGTTCTTGAGGCGGGAAGGGCAACCCCCGGACCAGTGATCTGAACCAGAGGAGATCGTCTACGTCGTAGAGCCCTGCAGGCTCACGGTTACCGGTCATCATCACGGTGCGAACTGCCTTACGGAGCATCACAGTTGGAAAGGGTTTCTTGGTCACGGAAACCATCCATCCCGTCTGGTATATAATTTTGAGCTCCTCATGAGGGGCCATCGGTGGTACCGATCGCGCCTGGCGCTTCATCCAATCGGCAATATCCAGCCCCACCAGGTGGTGCGGCCAGTGCGGAAGGTGCACCGGTCTCAGGCGGTGGTTCTGGAAAGTATCCTCTGCATGTCCAGGCCTCGGCGAGTTTTCCCAGACCCGGTGATAACCCTCCAAGCCCTGGTTCAGTCGAGCCAATACCGCCTCTTGGCTTTCCAGCCGATGCTCCGTCAACTCCTCCAGGGAAACGATACTGTGCTTGACCAGGTTCTGTGATTGCCTCCTGGTTGATCCAAATGGGTGCCCATGGCCGATGGCCACTTTCTTGATGACTTTCTCCTTATCCATCTGCCCCAGGACCCGCCGCAACGGGTAATCGTCCAGCAATTCCGATTCCACAAGAAGGTGGCCAGGCATGCCCCCGAGGGTGTGGAACTCTGTCCATGCCAAGTACAAAAAAGACTCGAGTGGGATGGGTTCATCACCGAAGTACAAGCGCTGCCAGTAAATTCCAAGCCCCTCAACGCTGAGCGTTGCGACCACAAGCGGACGTAGTTCGTGCCGCTCCAGATCTTGCGGATTCAATCCATCGGTGCACCGGTACGCCATGCAGTCCTTGCCGATGAATAAATACTTGCTCTGCGCAACTGTTAAGTGTTGGGTAAGCATCGCGATGCTTCGGGCAGTTTTTCGAAAGTGTAGGCCTGTTCCTGGCATGTCGCGGCAATCCGACATCAACAAGGAATCCGCGCCATCAACTTGACTGGGATTTGCCATTTTCGCTCGATACCGTTGGCCTCGATCGCTCCCCATAGACCCGAGGTAACAATGGTCAAACGCTCATTTGCCACTCTCACTGCCCTGGCGGCCGCACTGACGCTGGCCGGCTGCTCTTCCACCTGCTTCAAAGAAACGCCCGCCCAACAGGTGGCCACGTTCGAGTTCGTGATCAAGGAAATCGATGCCAACAAGCATGAGCGCGTGCTGCAGCGGCCCCGTATTGCCGCGCAGATCGATTCTCAAGCGGAATGGCGTCAGCTGCATATCGTGAAAGAGGGCGCGCTCGAAAAATCACGCTCGGGATACATCGTGGCCATCCACCCCTATGCCGTCCCAGGGAAGCGGCAGTCCGAAAAGGCGGTGACCTTCGACCTGGTCGTCGACCAGTTCATTCCTGAAATCGGCGCAACTCAAGTAGCCACTTCGGGTACTGGGGCGGCCGTAAACGGCGGCGAGTCGACGATCTTCTGGACTGCGGCCGGGAAGAAGTACACCGTCGAAACGCGGCTGGTCAGCCTGGACTAGCAGGCGAACCGCCGGCCCGGTCACAGAGTCGCCAAAATGCAAAAAAACGGGTTTCAAGCCCGGTTTCTGCATTTCTTTTGGTTCAAAGTCCGCCAGCGTTTGAGAGTCACAGACCTCGCAGTTACCACCTGGCTCAATCGCGAAGTTTGATCCCGTCGCTCCGATGCAGACTATGGCGCCTACGGCGCTCACCCTGCATCTTTTTGGCCATCTTAGGATCGGCCTGGCCGCCCGGCTTAGCACCGGCGTTGACCATCCTGTCGCGCTCCTTGTTGAAGCGGTATCGGTCGATCAGGCGCTGTATCACTGCGCTCTGCTGACGCATGCCGGCGACGGCGCCGTCCAGACTCACCAGACTCATTGCCGCACCTTGGGGCCAGAGGTTGTCGATGAAATCGTCAACCGATCGGCACTTATAGGCGACATGATAGGAGTTATAGCCCAAGGCGCGCGCCACCATGCCTTGTACCTCAGTCAGCCTGATCTCAGCCCCATTCCTTCGTGCGAGCTTCAGCAAGCGCGTACTGTACCGCTTGAACTGCCCGATATAGAGGCCGGTTACCTGGGTCAACAGCAAAAGCTGATCGGCCAGACGGTCGTCCCGCAAGACATACTCCTCCTCAGCTTTCCACCCCTGCAGGTTGTTCGCAGCCAGGAAGGCTTCAAGGTGCTGCCCAAGACTTCGGGTAACATGCCTAGCGGTGATCTGCTTCGGGAGCTCCTCGGGAGGAAGTTCCTGGATTTCTGGCATGCTTGTCTCGCTGAACCTGGTCAATAGTTTGAACATGATACCGCCCTCGCGACACATGATCAGTGTCGGCCTCGGCACGACCAGCGAGATGGGGTGGCAGTCACCACCAGGTTGCCCGGATTATCTTCAGAGGTTAAAACGCAAACCCGGCTTGCTGTGGTGTGTTGAGGAAGCGCTCGAGGTCGCCGTTGAATATTTCACTGGCTTCGCGGCTGCGGGCTACGATCTGGCCGCGCACCTTCAGGTGCTCGATGTGGACTCGGCCACAGGGGATACGTTATCTATAACGGCGCCGAATACTCAATCGGTAAATTAAGGCAGAGCACATGCTTTGGTAAGAATTGCACGAGCAGCCGCGCTGACGAGGTCTGTAGCGTGCCCTGATGACGGCAGAACCGCCGGCAGGAGTCACTGACAGTCCTGTCGGTGGACTTGAACGGATGTGATCAGCCGGCCATCCCTTCCAACGTAGTTGTATCGATAGATTCCCCCCATATCCATAAATGGGCTCACCATGCTTGGTGTCGAGCACACTTTCGAGATAACCCCAGGTGCAAGCGCCTTCTTGACCTGGGCCGGGTCCAGGTCTTTCGAGGAGTAACTCCGAAATCTGTACCAGTATCCCCATTCTCTACCGCTTCCAGTGACGTCATATAACTGCGTCTCCGGGTCAATCATTTTGGGGAGACCCTGCTTGGCGCGAGGAATACCCCGGGTGAACAGCATGCGGAAGAAGTCATCCTCTGTCATGCCCTTGGCTGCAAGGGCTTGTCGGGTTGCCTCAGCGCTTACACCTCCAACCGCAGCGCCTCCGACGCTGCCAGCAGCAGAGCCCAGTGCCTGTCCTAGCTTCCCAGCAATGGCGGCTTCCGGCACGAGGACCGCCACGCCCGCCATGAGTATGAAACCCATCCAGCCTGCTCCGAAGATTCCATTTCTTTCGCCCATCATGCCCACGCTCCCTGTCCAACAGATAATGAGGTTTGCTCCACGTTTCGCAGCAATCGATGCACGCTGACTCGAACTGACCGGCGGTTCCCGCAGTCGCGCCTGGGACATTTAACGGCCGTATACTGCACGGTAGAGCCCATGGATAGCCCCCCTTCAGCAAAATCCTCCCCACTGACAGTGACATGTCCTGTGCACGCACCTTGACGCCAACCCTGGGCTGCCCAATACTGTACACATATACAGTTATGAGACGACCGCCCAGATGGACTGCTTTACGTCTCCCGGCCGGCGGCTGTCCAGTCTCGCCCTGGCGCAGCAGCGCCTGAAGATCACTGGTTTCCAGAGCCCGGCTGAGGATCACTCGCTATTTGGGGCGAATAGAGAAAACGGAAAAAATCGTACGCTAAGGTTTTCCGGGCAGCCTTAGCGGCCGAAACTTCCCGTCCTCCAGCCTGCGGCTCTGCCGCCAGACATAATCGCCGGTCAGATTGATGTGCTCCCACCCCAGCGGCGACAGGTATTGCAGCAGCTCACCATCCACCGACTTCCCCGCATCGCCCATCGCCTGGGTGGCGCGCTCCAAGTACACCGTGTTCCACAACACGATGGCGGCCGTCACCAGGTTGAGGCCACTGGCCCGGTAGCGCTGCTGCTCGAAGCTCCGATCCCTGATCTCGCCGAGGCGGTTGAAGAACACCGCCCTGGCCAGGGAGTTGCGGGCTTCGCCCTTGTTCAGTCCAGCATGCACGCGCCGGCGCAGCTCGACGCTTTGCAACCAATCGAGGATGAAAAGCGTGCGCTCGATCCGGCCCAGCTCGCGCAGGGCCACGGCCAGGCCGTTCTGGCGCGGATAGCTGCCGAGCTTGCGCAGCATCAGCGAGGCGGTGACCGTGCCCTGCTTGATCGAGCTGGCCAGGCGCAGGATGTCGTCCCAATGGGCGCGGACGTGCTTGATGTTCAGGGTGCCGCCAACCATTGGGCGCAATGTCGGGTAGTCCTGGACGCTATTCGGAACATACAGCTTGGTTTCTCCGAGGTCGCGGATGCGCGGTGCGAAGCGGAAGCCCAGCAGGTGCATCAGGGCGAAGACATGATCGGTGAAGCCAGCCGTGTCAGTGTAGTGCTCCTCGATCCGCAAGTCGGACTCGTGGTACAGCAGACCGTCGAGCACATAGGTAGAGTCGCGCACGCCGACATTCACCACGCGGGTGCTGAACGGTGCGTACTGGTCGGAGATGTGGGTGTAGAACAGCCGCCCCGGCTCGCTGCCGTACTTCGGGTTGACGTGGCCGGTGCTTTCGCCTCGACCACCCGCCCGGAAGCGCTGGCCATCGGAAGAAGAGGTCGTGCCGTCGCCCCAGTGAGCGGCGAAGGTATGACGGTACTGGTGGTTGACCAGCTCGGCCAGGGCCGCCGAGTAGGTTTCGTCTCGGATGTGCCAGGCTTGCAGCCAGGACAGCTTGGCGTAGGTCAGGCCGGGGCTCGACTCGGCCATCTTGGTCAGCCCGAGGTTGATTGCATCGCCCAGGATCGCTGACAGCAGCAATGTCCGGTCTTTGGCCTCGGCACCGTCCTTCAGGTGTGTGAAGTGGCGGCTGAAGCCCGTCCAGTCGTCCACGTCCATCAGCAGTTCGGTGATCTTGATGCGCGGCAGCAAATGGCTGGTCTGGTCGATCAGCGCCTGCGCGGTATTGGGCACCGCGGAATCCAGCGGGGTGATCTTCAGCCCGGACTCGGTGAGGATGGCATCGGGCAGCTCGTTGTCCTTGGCCAGGCGGGTGACGGTGGCCAGCTGCTCGTCCAGCAGCTGCAAGCGCTCTTCCAGGTACTGGTTGCTGTTCGGGTTGATCGCCAGGGGCAGAGCCTGCGCATGCTTGAGCGCGGCGAACCTCTCTGCCGGCAGCAGGTAGTCGTCGAAGTCGCGGAACTGCCGCGAGCCCTTGACCCAGATGTCACCGGAGCGCAGCGCGTTCTTCAGCTCGGACAGGGCGCAGATTTCGTAGAAGCGCCGGTCGAGGCCTTCCGGGGTTATCACTAGCGGCTTCCAGCGCGGCTTGATGAAGGCGGTGGGCGCATCGGCCGGCACCTTGCGCAGGTTGTAGGCGTTCATCTCGCTCAGGGTCTGCACGGCTGCCAGCACGCCTTGCGCAGCCGGGGCAGCGCGCAGTTCCAGCACCTCCAGCAAGGCCGGCGTGTAACGGCGCAGAGTGGCGAAGTTCTCGCCGACCAGGTGCAGATGGTCGAAGCCTTCCGGCCGGGCCAGCAGCTCGGCCTCGCTGACGCTCTCGGTGAACTCGTCCCAGGGAATCACCGCCTCAATGGCGGCATAGGGATCGCTACCGCTTTCCTTGGCTTCCAGCAGAGCCTGGCCGATCTTCGAGTACAGGCGCACCTTGTCGTTGATCGCCTTGCCCTGCTTCTGGAACTGCTGCTGATGCTTGTGCTTCGCGCTGCTGAACAGCTTGACCAGGATACGGTCGTGCAGATCGACCAACTCATCAATCACCGTCGCGGTGCTCTCCAGCACCACGGCGGCCAGGGTCGCGTAGCGTCGCTGCGGCTCGAACTTGCCGAGGTCTTTGGGCGTCATCTGCCCACCCTCGCGGGCCAGCTTGAGCAGGCGGTTCTGGTGGATGTGTCGGCCCAGGCCTTCGGGCAAGTCCACCAGCTGAAATGTCTTCAGCCGCTCGATGTGTTCGAGCATGTGGCGGGAGTTCGGTTTCAGCGGTGCCTGTCGCAGCCAGGTCAACCAGGTGATGCTGCTGCCGGCCTTGAGCTTCAACAGCTCGTCCAGCTTGGCCCGATGCGAGTCCGTGAGTGGTTCGACCAGGGCGCGGTAGACTCGGCGATTGGCCCGCGCAATGGCCTCCGAACAAGCTCGATCAATTACGCTCAACGCCGGCAGAATGCGCCGCTTCTGTCGCAGGCTCTCCAGGGCCTGACCGGCCAGCAGTAAGCCCTTGTCGGTCTGCTGGGCCAACTCGGTCAGCTCGCGCACCAGGGCGCGGAAGTCGGACAGGCCGAACGGGGCCAGTTGTAGGTAGGTGCGCAGTTCCTGGGCGTGCTCGCGGCGAGTCACGTCGCGTTCGCCGTACTTCAACCAACTCGCCGGGTCGTCCTGAACTTGCTTGGCCACCCACTGGATGACCGGCTCGGGCGGCTCGCTGTCGGTGCCCAACGCATAGCCGGGGTAGCGCAGCAGGCTGAGCTGCACCGCGAAGCCCAGGCGGTTGGCGTCGCCGCGCCGCTGGCGGATCAGCGACAGGTCGGAGTCGTTGAAGGTGTAGTAGCGGATCAGGTCATCCTGGCTTTCCGGCAACGCAAGCAAGGTGTCGCGCTCCGTAGCCGAGAGAATCGAGCGACGCGGCATGGTTCAGTCGTCCTTGCGAAGGTACTGATAGAGGGTTTCTCGGCTGATGCCGAACTCGCGGGCGAGCTGCGCCTTCGGCTCGCCCGCAGCGGCCCGCTGCCGCAGCGTGATGGCTTGCTCGTCGGAGAGGGCTTTCTTGCGGCCCCGGTAGGCACCGCGCTGCTTGGCCAGGGCGATGCCCTCGCGCTGCCGCTCGCGAATCAGGGCGCGCTCAAACTCGGCAAAGGCCCCCATGACCGACAACATGAGGTTGGCCATCGGCGAGTCCTCGCCGGTGAACACCAGGCCTTCCTTCAAGAACTCGATGCGCACACCGCGCTTGGTCAGCTTCTGCACCAGGCGGCGCAAATCATCGAGGTTTCGTGCCAGGCGATCCATGCTGTGCACCACCACGGTATCGCCTTCGCGGACGAAACCGAGCATGGCCTCCAGCTGTGGACGCTGGGTGTCCTTGCCCGAGGCTTTGTCGGTGAACAGCTTGCCGATCTCGACCTGCTCAAGTTGGCGTTCCGGGTTCTGGTCGTAACTGCTGACCCGGACGTAACCGATGCGTTGTCCCTGCAAGATGCCTCCATGGGCTGGATGGGCGGCAGGGCTTACGTTGGTTTTTGGTTCCATTGCGCCCTAAGCCTTGAATTTGTCAGGCTGAAATCTGTGACCTTGGCAAGCAGGTGTCAAAGAATATGAAAGTAGACTCTATTCTGACGGTGCGGCGCGGCCTTTGTCGTTTTCAGAAGACGGCTGCACTGAACGTCAGAAGCCGACTGCACTATAGCAGCGGAGGGGTTGGATCCATCAGGCAACGACGGGCTGCTGCCGGCCATCAGCGGACGCAGGGAGGACTTTCCGCAACCGGCCGTTCGATGCGGCACCGATGGCCTTCGCGCAGGGGTAGTGAATCCGCCAGGATTGACTTGCGCTGCCCTACCTCTCACTAGTGAGGGGCGGCAGCGCATCAAGCGGTGAGCGCACTCCGGCACCGCCAACTTTCAGCACATGCGTGTAAATCATCGTCGTAGAGACGTCGGAATGGCCGAGCAGATCCTGCACGGTTCGAATGTCGTAACCGCTGCGGAGCAAGGCCGTCGCGAACGAGTGGCGGAGGGTGTGCGGTGTGGCGGGCTTCGTGATGCCTGCTTGTTCTACGGCACGTTTGAAGGCGCGCTGAAAGGTCTGGTCATACATGTGATGGCGACGCACGACACCGCTCCGTGGATCGGTCGAATGCGTGTGCTGCGCAAAAACCCAGAACCACGGCCAGGAATGCCCGGCGCGCGGATACTTCCGCTCAAGGGCGTCGGGAAGCGCAACGCCGCTGCGGCCCTCGGCCTGGTCCTTCAGCCACCATGCCCGTGCACGCGACAGCTGCTCGCGCAGGCTGGGTGCCAAGCTCTCGGGTAACATCAAGGCCCGATCCTTGGAGCCCTTGCCCTCCCGCACGATGATCGTGCCGTGATCGAAATCCAGATCCTTGACCCGCAGTTGCAAACCCTCACTGATCCGCATGCCCGTTCCATACAGAAGCTGGGCGAACAAACGATGCTCGCCTTCCAGAAAACCGAGGATGCGAACCACTTCATCCGGGGTCAGCACCACCGGCAAGCGCCGCGACGGCCGAGGTCTTCCGATCTCCTGAAGCCAGGGCAGATCCGTGCACAGCACCTTGCCGTAGAAGAACAGCAAGGCCGCCAATGCCTGACGATGCGTGGAGACCGAAACCTTGCGCTCGTTCGCCAGCCAGGACAGAAATGCCTCGACTTCGCTGCTGCCCAAGGTTGCCGGGTGACGCACACCGTGGAAACGGATGAAGGCACGAACCCAGTGGACATAAGCCTGTTCGGTTCGTAAACTGTAATGCAAGTAGCGTATGCGCTCACGCAACTGGTCCAGAACCTTGACCGAACGCAGCGGTGGTAACGGCGCAGTGGCGGTTTTCATGGCTTGTTATGACTGTTTTTTTGTACAGTCTATGCCTCGGGCATCCAAGCAGCAAGCGCGTTACGCCGTGGGTCGATGTTTGATGTTATGGAGCAGCAACGATGTTACGCAGCAGGGCAGTCGCCCTAAAACAAAGTTATGTGCTTTCTCTAAAACTCACCAGGTTCACCAAAACTTTTTTCTAGCTGGCCGCATCGCTTATTTTGAATTAGCACCCTTTAAAATGCCATTTTGATGCCTTATCTTGGCTAAAACGGGGTGTTTTAAGTGTCTGTTTTTATTGGTTTTGTTTTTGTTGAGAACTTTCAGGTAAAATGGTAGTCTTCAAATCAAATGTTTTTTGGAGCTACAGCATGGAAAAATCAAAGCAATTATATAATCAAGTGAACTTCTCACATCAGGACTTGCAAGAACATATCTTTAGCAATTGTACTTTTATACATTGTAATTTTAAGCGCTCAAACCTTCGAGATACACAGTTCATTAACTGTACTTTCATAGAGCAGGGGGCACTGGAAGGGTGCGATTTTTCTTATGCTGATCTTCGAGATGCTTCATTTAAAGATTGTCAGCTTTCAATGTCCCATTTTAAGGGGGCAAATTGCTTTGGTATTGAACTGAGAGATTGTGATCTTAAAGGGGCAAATTTTAGCCAAGTTAGTTTTGTAAATCAGGTTTCGAATAAAATGTACTTTTGCTCTGCATACATAACAGGTTGTAACTTATCCTATGCCAATTTTGAGCAGCAGCTTATTGAAAAATGTGACCTGTTCGAAAATAGATGGATTGGTGCAAATCTTCGAGGCGCTTCATTTAAAGAATCAGATTTAAGTCGTGGCGTTTTTTCAGAAGACTGCTGGGAACAGTTTAGAGTACAAGGCTGTGATTTAAGTCATTCAGAGCTTTATGGTTTAGATCCTCGAAAGATTGATCTTACAGGTGTAAAAATATGCTCGTGGCAACAGGAGCAGTTACTGGAGCAATTAGGGGTAATCATTGTTCCTGACTAAGCGCAAGATTCGGCTACGCACATAACAAAGCGTTTAAGACAGATTCGCAACGCTGGGCATTTTCGGTTTGCTTTGAATTTAGTGTTTACGGCACAATGGTTTAGGTTGGGTGGCATGTTGCTCACTACTTAACGCGGCGTTAGGCAGCACAGAGCGACCATTTCATGTCCGCGAGCACCCCCCCCATAACTCTTCGCCTCATGACCGAGCGCGACCTGCCGATGCTCCATGATTGGCTCAACCGGCCGCACATCGTTGAGTGGTGGGGTGGTGACGAAGAGCGACCGACTCTTGATGAAGTGCTGGAACACTACCTGCCCAGAGCGATGGCGGAAGAGTCCGTAACACCGTACATCGCAATGCTGGGCGAGGAACCGATCGGCTATGCTCAGTCGTACGTCGCGCTCGGAAGCGGTGATGGCTGGTGGGAAGATGAAACTGATCCAGGAGTGCGAGGAATAGACCAGTCTCTGGCTGACCCGACACAGTTGAACAAAGGCCTAGGAACAAGGCTTGTCCGCGCTCTCGTTGAACTACTGTTCTCGGACCCCACCGTGACGAAGATTCAGACCGACCCGACTCCGAACAACCATCGAGCCATACGCTGCTATGAGAAGGCAGGATTCGTGCGGGAGAAGATCATCACCACGCCTGACGGGCCGGCGGTTTACATGGTTCAAACACGACAAGCCTTCGAGAGAAAGCGCGGTGTTGCCTAACAACTCATATATGGACTCTCCCCACAAGTAGTGAGCAAAGCTTTTCTTTTGCACTTGTCGTCAGCGCGGTTGCATTCGTATATCCGGCCTGTTTTGGGCTCTACCGCCCTGGCCATTCTGTAGTTCGCGCAGCGGGGGCCAAGCGTTCAATCGATCACGAAGATCATGATTGTTATCGGCCTTATTCCGCTGCAGGACTCGCCTGTTCCGACAGTGCTGCTACTCACCACAACCACAAGAAAACCATCACGCCTTCTTGATTACCTCCGCCGTCAGGCGGGCTTTACGCTTTGCCAGTCACCACTAAATCGCCGCTCATGACACCACACCGCCCAGCAAATCCTAACCAGCTTGTTGGCCAAGGCCACGGCCGCTTTGTTGTGGCCAACACGTGCCGCCGTCTCGACGGCCCAGCGCTGTAACTGGGTCAGTTTCTCGGGTGTCCGGGCCTGACAGCGCTGCGCTGCCAACAAGGCCGCGCGCGAGCCGTGGATCAACAGGGTGCGCACGTATACATTGCCTTGCCGGCTAATGTGGCCCAGTTTGCGCCGCTCACCACTGCTGAACTCTCGCGGCGTCATGCCCAGCCAAGCGCTGAGCTGGCGACCATTGGCAAAGCGCTCGGGCTTGCCGACTGCGGTTTTCAGGGCGCTGGCGGTCAACAGGCCAATACCGCTGACTTCATCGAGTTTGCGCACGACTTCATCGTCGGCATGCCAGCGTTTGAGTTGCTGCTCGCACTCGACCATGCACTGTTCGTGCAGGTTTATTTCCGCCAGGACGATATGCAGTTGATGGCTCAAGGGCGCGATTTCTGGGCGCTCAACTAACTCATGGGCGGCACGGATAAAAGCGGCGGTAGAGGCTGGAGCTTCGATGCCCGCTTCGCGCAGGATGCCGCGCAGTAGGTTGATCCGCTGAGTACGGCTTTTCTTCCAGGTTTCGCGCAGCCCATGCAGTTGCTGCACCTGTTGCTGCTCATGGGTTTTCACAGGCACGGGATGGATATCCTTGCAGCGCGCGGCTTCTAGCATCGCATCGCAGTCGTTGCGGTCGGTCTTGTTGCGGCGGCGATACGGGCGCACATAGCGCGGGTGGATCAGCTTTACCGAATGGCCCAGTGCCTGCGCCACGCGCCCCCAGTAATGGGCCGTACCGCAGGCCTCCATCACCCACTCGACCGGCTCGGCTTGCTCCTGTATATATCGCCTAAACGCCTCTCGGTTCAGCCGCTTGCGCTGCACCACTTGGCCGGAACGGACACTCTCGGCAACTTGGTAAACGGACTTGGCCAGATCAACCGCAATTCGCTTCATCACAACACTCCCAATTTCAGCCACCACCGTTCTCGGTATAGAACTGTGGCGCAGGGAGAGTCCATTACAGCATTCAAGCCGACGCCGCTTCGCGGCGCGGCTTAATTCAGGTGTTAGGCAACGGTGTTGTTGCAGATTTTTGGTGCGGAATTATATGAAGAACTATTTTGAGAGCCCGTTTAAGGGAAAACCTCTCGTCGAACAGGTAAAGAACCCAAATATCAAGGTAGGCCGTTATAGCTATTATTCAGGCTATTACCACGGGCATTCATTTGATGATTGCGCTCGCTACCTCCTGCCTGATCGTGATGACGTTGATAAATTGATAATTGGAAGCTTTTGCTCCATAGGGACGGGTGCATCTTTTATCATGGCTGGAAATCAAGGTCACCGATATGATTGGGTTACATCATTCCCTTTTTTCTATATGAATGAGGAACCGGCATTTTCGGAATCAGTTGATGCTTTCCAGGCGGCAGGTGATACCGTCATAGGAAGCGACGTGTGGATTGGCTCTGAAGCAATGATTATGCCTGGAGTAAAGGTTGGCCATGGAGCGGTAATTGGCAGCCGGGCTTTGGTTACCAAAGATATAGAGCCATACACAATAGTTGGTGGCAACCCTGCAAAAGAGATAAAGAAGCGCTTTTCAGAACAGGAAATTTCAATGTTGCTAGATATGAAGTGGTGGGATTGGCCGTTGGAGCAAATTAAAGAAGCAATGCCTCTTTTGTGCTCGTCTGATATTGCAGGCTTGTACCATTTTTGGCAGCGTTCAAGTGCCTAACAAACGGCTGTTGTCGCCCCTTCGGGGCTGGGACGGCCTTTCCGCCGCTTTGCGGCTACAAGTCCGCCCCAAAGCCGGGCGTTAGCAGGTTTTCGGGTTTTAACGGTTTTAGTCAGTAGCTTTTTTCGGCATTGCTCGCGTTTGGTTTTCCTAGCGGCAGCGCCAAAAGGTTTAGTTCGCCAGTTTGTGGGTTTGCTGCAAACGGTTGTGGCGGTAGCGTTGTTCTTCTTGGCTTCGCTTAACAGTTTTACAGGTTCCGGTCGGCTCGCCGTATCGCAGTTAACCGGTTTAGTTTTAAATTAAAAGCAGCTTGCCGTTGTTCGGGTTTGCCAGTGCGGCAAGCCGCGAAAGTTAGGTGCAGGCTGCTAACAAGGCCAGTCAAGCGACGCCAAACAGCGTCGCGCTTGCTGGCAGCGTTATGTTTTAAAAAGGTTTAACTATGGAATTTAGTGACAAAGAACTGGCAGTGATAGCCGGTGCTAGGAAAAAGATTAAAGCTGCAACATTCTTCAGAGTTTTGCTCATTGTTGTCATGCTATGCGGTATTACCTTGATGGCAACAGGCGTGGTTGTTGCTGAGTTTATCGTTTATTTAGCATTCGGCGCTGTTGTTCTGGCTATCGGATTACCTCAGTTTGGTTCTGGGCCTAAGTACGAAGAGTTATTAAATATTTTAGATAGTAAAGCTAATGCGCAGCGTTCAAAAACATAACAAGGCGCATCACTCGTGGCCTGCGGCCACTGGGACGTCAAACGCTAACGCGTTTTTCCGCCCGTGTGCTTTGCGTTAACCTCTGAGGAAGAATTGTGAAACTATCACTAATGGTAGCTATATCGAAGAATGGAGTTATCGGGAATGGCCCTGATATTCCATGGAGTGCCAAAGGTGAACAGCTCCTGTTTAAAGCTATTACCTATAACCAATGGCTGTTGGTTGGACGCAAGACTTTTGAATCAATGGGAGCATTACCCAACCGAAAGTATGCGGTCGTAACACGTTCAAGTTTTACATCTGACAATGAGAACGTATTGATCTTTCCATCAATTAAAGATGCTTTAACCAACCTAAAGAAAATAACGGATCATGTCATTGTTTCAGGTGGTGGGGAGATATACAAAAGCCTGATCGATCAAGTAGATACACTACATATATCTACAATAGACATCGAGCCGGAAGGTGATGTTTACTTTCCTGAAATCCCCAGCAATTTTAGGCCAGTTTTTACTCAAGACTTCGCCTCTAACATAAATTATAGGTACCAAATCTGGCAAAAGGGTTAACAAGTGGCAGCAACGGATTCGCAAACCTGTCACGCCTTTTGTACCAAAAGCCGCGCCAGGTTTGCGATCCGCTGTGCCAGGCGTTAGCTGCCAAGAAACGGAGTAGTTATGGCAAGAGGATTTTATAAAAAGCGTCACAACGTAGGCCAGAGTATCCCTTCGAATCAGCTTCGTGTCGGAATGCTTATCCATTTGAGTTATACGAATTTTGGTTGCGTTTGGCGAATTTCATCCATAGAGCCAGTGAACTCGAAAGGCGAAATATGGCTCAATCTTGTAGCTCCCGAGTCAGGAAAAACAAAGCGCACAAATGCGAGATATGCTGTATACATACGAAGAGATCAGCGGTAAGCATGCAGCTAACAAGTTGCTCAAATACGTTCCGGGCCTACGGCCCTCCACCGGACAGCCAAAGCTGCGCTTTGCCTGCCGTTTAGCAAGGCGTTAGATGCACTAAGCACATAATTGCTCACAGCCAAACTATCAGGTCAAGTCTGCTTTTATTATTTTTAAGCGTGCATAATAAGCCCTACACAAATTGGGAGATATATCATGAAAGGCTGGCTTTTTCTTGTTATCGCAATAGTTGGCGAAGTAATCGCAACATCCGCATTAAAATCTAGCGAGGGCTTTACTAAGCTTGCCCCTTCCGCCGTTGTCATAATCGGTTATGGCATCGCATTTTATTTTCTTTCTCTGGTTCTGAAATCCATCCCTGTCGGTGTTGCTTATGCAGTCTGGTCGGGACTCGGCGTCGTCATAATTACAGCCATTGCCTGGTTGCTTCATGGGCAAAAGCTTGATGCGTGGGGCTTTGTAGGTATGGGGCTCATAATTGCTGCCTTTTTGCTCGCCCGATCCCCATCGTGGAAGTCGCTGCGGAGGCCGACGCCATGGTGACGGTGTTCGGCATTCTGAATCTCACCGAGGACTCCTTCTTCGATGAGAGCCGGCGGCTAGACCCCGCCGGCGCTGTCACCGCGGCGATCGAAATGCTGCGAGTCGGATCAGACGTCGTGGATGTCGGACCGGCCGCCAGCCATCCGGACGCGAGGCCTGTATCGCCGGCCGATGAGATCAGACGTATTGCGCCGCTCTTAGACGCCCTGTCCGATCAGATGCACCGTGTTTCAATCGACAGCTTCCAACCGGAAACCCAGCGCTATGCGCTCAAGCGCGGCGTGGGCTACCTGAACGATATCCAAGGATTTCCTGACCCTGCGCTCTATCCCGATATTGCTGAGGCGGACTGCAGGCTGGTGGTTATGCACTCAGCGCAGCGGGATGGCATCGCCACCCGCACCGGTCACCTTCGACCCGAAGACGCGCTCGACGAGATTGTGCGGTTCTTCGAGGCGCGGGTTTCCGCCTTGCGACGGAGCGGGGTCGCTGCCGACCGGCTCATCCTCGATCCGGGGATGGGATTTTTCTTGAGCCCCGCACCGGAAACATCGCTGCACGTGCTGTCGAACCTTCAAAAGCTGAAGTCGGCGTTGGGGCTTCCGCTATTGGTCTCGGTGTCGCGGAAATCCTTCTTGGGCGCCACCGTTGGCCTTCCTGTAAAGGATCTGGGTCCAGCGAGCCTTGCGGCGGAACTTCACGCGATCGGCAATGGCGCTGACTACGTCCGCACCCACGCGCCTGGAGATCTGCGAAGCGCAATCACCTTCTCGGAAACCCTCGCGAAATTTCGCAGTCGCGACGCCAGAGACCGAGGGTTAGATCATGCCTAGCATTCACCTTCCGGCCGCCCGCTAAATATCTCCTTTTGGGTTGTTAATAAAACATCCAATAAGTTGACTGTGCGTGAAAAAGAAAGTTTTGTGTGATGGCGTTGAAGATCGCACCGTTAAGCTCTTATGTGGGATGGTGCAGAGCTCGACGACTACCGATAAAACGCAACCGCCGCAAACAGACAAGAAAAAGCCCCAACTGATAACAGTTGGGGCTTCAGTATTGTGATTGGTGGAGCAATAGCACCCTGAACCCAAAACCTTCTCGCTCAACCGGTAGTGGCTGATAACAACTCGTGAGGGCTATTGCGGGTTAAGCATTTAGCGATGTCTAGGGCCAGACTGGACGTCTGAACGCAAGCCGCTGATACTGTACATAACCACAGTATCAGCGGAGGATACCCATGTCGCTGGCAAGGAACGCCACGGCGAGTCAATCGCCCACTCAAACAAACGGTTACGAACGCCACCAACCCGACCAGACGCTGCTCTACCAGCTGGTTGAGCAGCACTACCCAGCCTTCAAAGCCTCACTCGAAGCCCAAGGTCAACACCTGCCTCGCTACATCCAACAAGAATTCAACGACCTCCTCCAATGTGGCCGTCTGGAGTATGGTTTCATGCGGGTTCGCTGCGAGGATTGTCATCACGAGCGTCTGGTCGCCTTCAGCTGTAAACGACGCGGCTTTTGCCCTAGCTGCGGTGCCCGCCGGATGGCCGAGAGTGCGGCGCTGCTGATAGACGAAGTCTTCCCCAAGGAGCCCATTCGCCAGTGGGTGCTCAGCTTTCCTTTCCAGCTACGCTTTTTGCTGGCTCGCCATCCCCAGCTGATGGGCCAGGTCTTGAGTATCGTCTATCGTACACTCTCAACTCATCTGATCAAAAAAGCCGGTTACACCAAAGCCTCTGCACAAACTGGCTCAGTGACTCTTATCCAACGCTTTGGCTCCGCGCTAAATCTCAATGTCCACTACCACATGCTGTTTCTCGATGGTGTCTATGCCGAAGATGACTATGGCAAGCAACGCTTCCATCGTGTCAAGGCACCCACTTACGATGAGCTGAATACGCTCGCTCACACCCTCAGCCATCGCATCGCTCGCTGCATGGAAAAGCGTGGGATTTTGGAGCGTGATGCCGAGAATACGTGGTTGACACTGGAAGAGGGCGAAGACGATACGCTGACTCAATTACATGGTGCTTCGGTTACGTATCGCATTGCCGTCGGCCCCCAGCAAGGGCGCAAAGTCTTCACCCTGCAAACCTTGCCAGGGCGTGAGGATAAAGCCGACTCAAGCAGTCGAGTAGCCAACCATGCTGGTTTCTCGCTACACGCCGGTGTGATGGCCGAAGCGCATCAGCGGGATAAGCTTGAGCGCTTGTGTCGCTACATTAGTCGGCCAGCGGTTTCAGAAAAACGTCTGGCATTAACCGCCAATGGGCAGGTGCGTTACGAGCTCAAAACTCCGTACCGCAATGGCACCACCCATGTGATCTTCGAGCCGCTGGACTTCATCGCCAAACTCGCTGCGTTGGTACCTAAGCCGCGAGTCAACCTCACACGCTTCCACGGCGTCTTTGCACCGAACAGCAAACACCGAGTTCAAGTAACACCCGCCAAGCGGGGCAAGAAGCCCGACAAATCGGAAGGTCTCGATACTAACTGGCGTGACAAGAGTCCTGCAGAGCGCCACCGCGCCATGACCTGGATGCAACGCCTCAAGCGAGTCTTCAATATTGATATTGAAGTCTGCGAACACTGCGGCGGTCACGTCAAAGTGATTGCCAGCATCGAAGATCCGAAGGTCATTGAGCAGATTCTCAAGCATCTGAAACAGAAAACAGCCAAGGCGAATGCCGCCAAGCAGCGTGAGCTGCCACCAGAACGAGCGCCGCCACTGACTCCCAGCCTGTTCGATCCATCACAGAGTCGTCTCTTTGACTGACGACCCCAAATCCAACACTGCTCAACACTGCCAACTTTTAAACGGGGCGGTGGGGCAGTTTGTATCTCTCGAGCTATCAGGCTAGAGATTTTACCGCCAAATCGAACCTTATTAGAGCGGTTTAGGCTGGACCGGCAGTTAAAATTGGGGCTTGAGCGGTAAACGAGTGAGGGAATTTCAGGTAAGATACTTCGGATGAGGAGCAAAAAGGTGGTTTATACTTCCTATACCCGACACCGTGAAGACAATGCCGACCGCGACAACCCACATCGGCAGGATGAAGCTGAAAAATGACGGCGATCCGAAAAGTTGGCCGATCCCCAACAGGATCGCGCCGGAAACGAGCAACGCCATCCCGCGCGCTACGCATCCCGCGATACCCCATTTGGCAACGAAGGACTTTGCGAAGCGGGTTGTCGTGACCATGACCAGCGCGACAGTCGCGAAGGCCAAGCTAAATCCGATCTCGGAATAGCCGGCTTGGCCTATGAGAACACGGGGGGCTGTCGAGAAGAAAACGAAGAATGTGCCCATGCCGGCACTAAATCCGACCGTGTAAACCCAAAAGGCCGGACTCGCGAAGATCGGCAAAACAGATCGTTGCGTTCTGGCCTGATCCAACGGTCGGGTTTCATGCCACCTGAAACTGGCGTTTAAGAGTGCGAGCGAAGCCAGTGCAGCCAGTGTGATGAAGATCGCCTGCCATCCCCAAAACTCGCCGATCAGCGCACCGGCTATAGGGCCGAGCGCAGGCACGAACGCCAGCATCGAACTGAAAAGGCCGTAGATGACGGCACCTTCGGGACGATTGGCATATACGTCGCGCACGGTCGCGAAGGTGGCCACCAGCATGGCCGATGCTCCAACAGCCTGAACCAGACGAAACGCAACAAAGGCTAATGCAGTTGAAGAACAAGCCGCTCCCAGAGACGCAGCAACGAAAGCCGTTGCGCCTACAAGCAGGATCGGCCGTCGCCCGACGCGATCGGAGAGTGGCCCAAAGATCACTTGGCCCACACCGAGCATCACCATGTAGAGGCTCAACGTGAGTTGGATTATGGATGGAGTCGTGTTCAGGACGCCCGGCATCGCCGGAACGACTGGAAGATAAATATCCATCGCCAGCGAGGCGAGGATGTCGAAGGGAGCCATAAGCAGCAAGGCTGCCGGCAGCGTATAGGCCCACGCGGGGCGTGTGGTGGTCATGACGAATCAACCGCTCGATTAAGGATACCGGGCAGCGTCTGCTCGTCAGCAATCAGATGGGATTGGTCTTACAGAGCGCCGCAACAACAATTCTGATGTTGCGGCTTACTTGTCTGCTGACTTGGAATTTCCCATGCTGATGGCTCCACGATTACGAAATTGAATAGCAGCTCTTATCGAATTAGTTGTTGCGTTGCAATGCGGTATCGTTGGCTCCTATAGCCCCAACCCCCGCTGCCGCCCTAACTGCCACGACACCGAACCGCCCTGCATGATACCCGCGACCTCGCGGCCGAGCTGGCGGTCGATGATCGGCCGCCACGGGACAAGGGTGAACTCGTGGCTCTTTTCCACGATGGCGAACTTGCCGCTCGTTAGCTGGACAGTCCCGGTGAACTTGCCGCTGACACTCTCACCATCCTTGGCGGCGCGGAACGGCAGCGCCTTGCCCTCGGCCATCTCCGCACCGGCGCGCGCAACTTCCCGCTCGCGCAGGGTGGCGAGAAGATTGCGCCGGTAGAAGATTCGGCCGTCCCTGTTGCGCGTGGCGTCGCGCTGTTCGATATGATGCTCGCGGCGCTGGTCCATGGCTTCGCGGACCTGTTGCCCGAAGCCGGTCGGCGCAAGGTCGGCCGTTTCGCCATGGACCAATCGCCGGTCCATCCCCGGATCGAGGATGAGCCGGTCGGCAGCGACCCCGCTCCGTCGCAAGGCGGAAACCCGCGCCTCGAAGAACCGCACAATCTCGTCGAGCGCGTCTTCGGGTCGAAGGTGACCGGTGCGGGTGGCGATGCCATCCCGCTGCGCTGAGTGCATAACCACCAGCCTGCAGTCCGCCTCAGCAATATCGGGATAGAGCGCAGGGTCAGGAAATCCTTGGATATCGTTCAGGTAGCCCACGCCGCGCTTGAGCGCATAGCGCTGGGTTTCCGGTTGGAAGCTGTCGATTGAAACACGGTGCATCTGATCGGACAGGGCGTCTAAGAGCGGCGCAATACGTCTGATCTCATCGGCCGGCGATACAGGCCTCGCGTCCGGATGGCTGGCGGCCGGTCCGACATCCACGACGTCTGATCCGACTCGCAGCATTTCGATCGCCGCGGTGACAGCGCCGGCGGGGTCTAGCCGCCGGCTCTCATCGAAGAAGGAGTCCTCGGTGAGATTCAGAATGCCGAACACCGTCACCATGGCGTCGGCCTCCGCAGCGACTTCCACGATGGGGATCGGGCGAGCAAAAAGGCAGCAATTATGAGCCCCATACCTACAAAGCCCCACGCATCAAGCTTTTGCCCATGAAGCAACCAGGCAATGGCTGTAATTATGACGACGCCGAGTCCCGACCAGACTGCATAAGCAACACCGACAGGGATGGATTTCAGAACCAGAGAAAGAAAATAAAATGCGATGCCATAACCGATTATGACAACGGCGGAAGGGGCAAGCTTAGTAAAGCCCTCGCTAGATTTTAATGCGGATGTTGCGATTACTTCGCCAACTATTGCGATAACAAGAAAAAGCCAGCCTTTCATGATATATCTCCCAATTTGTGTAGGGCTTATTATGCACGCTTAAAAATAATAAAAGCAGACTTGACCTGATAGTTTGGCTGTGAGCAATTATGTGCTTAGTGCATCTAACGTTTGGTTAAGGGGCCGGCTTTAGCCGGTCCCGAGTGAGCGAAGCGAGCGACTTGAACCAATTGTTATGTGGCATCACGCGATTTAGATTCGCGATGTGCAACACACGCTCCAAGGTATGTAATTAGAAGCCCAAAAATAACCGTGAACCAAATGTTAAATAATCCGGCTAGCTCAACTTTTTTGTGCGCCTCTGGTGGGATTTTTTTTACGAGTTCGTAAATTCGGTTGTCTGGCACTGCGGGTGTTAGTGGTCCTTGTTTTATTATATTTTCGTAATCTTCAAGAAGCTGGCCCTCGAAGTGGGTATTCTTGACGTATTCTTTGTATGCTTTTGAGGTTAGGTCGCTGACGACTGAAAAAACAAAACCAATACTTATAAAAAGTACTGTGGTGGAAATTTTTCTTCTGGTTGGCCTTAGGAGGTGCATAGATATTATTCTGCTACATAACGCCCGGCTTTGGGGCGGACTTGTAGCCGCAAAGCGGCGGAAAGGCCGTCCCAGCCCCGAAGGGGCGACAACAGCCGTTTGTTAGGCACTTGAACGCTGCCAAAAATGGTACAAGCCTGCAATATCAGACGAGCACAAAAGAGGCATTGCTTCTTTAATTTGCTCCAACGGCCAATCCCACCACTTCATATCTAGCAACATTGAAATTTCCTGTTCTGAAAAGCGCTTCTTTATCTCTTTTGCAGGGTTGCCACCAACTATTGTGTATGGCTCTATATCTTTGGTAACCAAAGCCCGGCTGCCAATTACCGCTCCATGGCCAACCTTTACTCCAGGCATAATCATTGCTTCAGAGCCAATCCACACGTCGCTTCCTATGACGGTATCACCTGCCGCCTGGAAAGCATCAACTGATTCCGAAAATGCCGGTTCCTCATTCATATAGAAAAAAGGGAATGATGTAACCCAATCATATCGGTGACCTTGATTTCCAGCCATGATAAAAGATGCACCCGTCCCTATGGAGCAAAAGCTTCCAATTATCAATTTATCAACGTCATCACGATCAGGCAGGAGGTAGCGAGCGCAATCATCAAATGAATGCCCGTGGTAATAGCCTGAATAATAGCTATAACGGCCTACCTTGATATTTGGGTTCTTTACCTGTTCGACGAGAGGTTTTCCCTTAAACGGGCTCTCAAAATAGTTCTTCATATAATTCCGCACCAAAAATCTGCAACAACACCGTTGCCTAACACCTGAATTAAGCCGCGCCGCGAAGCGGCGTCGGCTTGAATGCTGTAATGGACTCTCCCCGCGCCACGGTTCTATACCTAGAACTGCGGTGGCTTATCATTGGGAGAGACGTTATGAAGCGAATTGCGGTTGATCTGGCCAAGTCCGTTTACCAAGTTGCCGAGAGTGTCCGTTCCGGCCAGGTGGTGCAGCGCAAGCGGCTGAACCGAGAGGCGTTTAGGCGATATATACAGGAGCAAGCCGAGCCGGTCGAGTGGGTGATGGAAGCCTGTGGCACGGCTCACTACTGGGGGCGTGTCGCGCAAGCGCTGGGCCACCGGGTAAAACTGATCCATCCTCGCTATGTACGGCCCTATCGTCGTCGCAACAAAACCGACCGTAACGACTGCGATGCCATGCTAGAAGCCTCGCGTTGCAACGATATTCATCCAGTCCCGGTGAAAACCCAGGAGCAACAGCTGTTACAGCAACTTCACGGTATGCGCGAAACCTGGAAGAAGAGCCGTACCCAGCGCATCAACCTGCTGCGCGGTATTTTGCGCGAGGCGGGTATCGAAGCCCCAACCGCCACTGCCGCGTTTATCCGTGCCGCCCATGAATTAGTTGATCGCCCAGAGATCGCGCCCTTGAGTCATCAACTGCATATCGTCCTGGCGGAAATCAACCTGCACGAACAGTGCATGGTCGAGTGCGAACAGCAACTCAAGCGCTGGCATGCCGACGATGAAGTGGTACGTAAACTCGATGAGGTCAGCGGTATTGGTCTGCTGACCGCCAGCGCCCTGAAAACCGCAGTAGGCAAGCCCGAGCGTTTTACTAATGGCCGCCAACTCAGCGCTTGGTTGGGCATGACACCGCGTGAATTCAGCAGCGGCGACCGACGTAAACTGGGCCACATCAGCCGACAGGGCAACGTCTATGTGCGCACCTTATTGATCCACGGTTCGCGAGCGGCCTTGCTGGCGGCACAGCGATGTCAGGCCCGCACGCCGGAGAAACTGACCCAGTTACAACGCTGGGCCGTCGAGACAGCGGCACGTATCGGCCACAACAAAGCAGCTGTGGCGCTGGCCAATAAATTGGTAAGGATTTGCTGGGCTGTGTGGTGCAACGAGCGGCGTTTCAGTGGTGACTGGCAAAGCGTAAAGCCCGCCTGACGGCGGAGCAATCAGCAAGATGTGATGATTTTCTTGTGGTTGTGGTGAGCAGCAACACTGTCGAAACAGGCGAGTCCTGCAACGGAATAAGGCCGATAACAATCATGATCTTCGTGATCGATTGAACGCTTGGCCCCCGCTGCGCGAACTACAGAGTGGCCAGGGCAGTAAAGCCCAAAATAGGCCGGATATACGAATGCAACCGCGCTGACGACAGGGTTAGGAAAGCTTTGCTCACTACTTGTGGGGAGAGTCCATATATGAGTTGTTAGGCAACACCGCGCTTTCTCTCGAAGGCTTGTCGTGTTTGAACCATGTAAACCGCCGGCCCGTCAGGCGTGGTGATGATCTTCTCCCGCACGAATCCTGCCTTCTCATAGCAGCGTATGGCTCGATGGTTGTTCGGAGTCGGGTCGGTCTGAATCTTCGTCACGGTGGGGTCCGAGAACAGTAGTTCAACGAGAGCGCGGACAAGCCTTGTTCCTAGGCCTTTGTTCAACTGTGTCGGGTCAGCCAGAGACTGGTCTATTCCTCGCACTCCTGGATCAGTTTCATCTTCCCACCAGCCATCACCGCTTCCGAGCGCGACGTACGACTGAGCATAGCCGATCGGTTCCTCGCCCAGCATTGCGATGTACGGTGTTACGGACTCTTCCGCCATCGCTCTGGGCAGGTAGTGTTCCAGCACTTCATCAAGAGTCGGTCGCTCTTCGTCACCACCCCACCACTCAACGATGTGCGGCCGGTTGAGCCAATCATGGAGCATCGGCAGGTCGCGCTCGGTCATGAGGCGAAGAGTTATGGGGGGGGTGCTCGCGGACATGAAATGGTCGCTCTGTGCTGCCTAACTTTGTTTTAGGGCGACTGCCCTGCTGCGTAACATCGTTGCTGCTCCATAACATCAAACATCGACCCACGGCGTAACGCGCTTGCTGCTTGGATGCCCGAGGCATAGACTGTACAAAAAAACAGTCATAACAAGCCATGAAAACCGCCACTGCGCCGTTACCACCGCTGCGTTCGGTCAAGGTTCTGGACCAGTTGCGTGAGCGCATACGCTACTTGCATTACAGTTTACGAACCGAACAGGCTTATGTCCACTGGGTTCGTGCCTTCATCCGTTTCCACGGTGTGCGTCACCCGGCAACCTTGGGCAGCAGCGAAGTCGAGGCATTTCTGTCCTGGCTGGCGAACGAGCGCAAGGTTTCGGTCTCCACGCATCGTCAGGCATTGGCGGCCTTGCTGTTCTTCTACGGCAAGGTGCTGTGCACGGATCTGCCCTGGCTTCAGGAGATCGGAAGACCTCGGCCGTCGCGGCGCTTGCCGGTGGTGCTGACCCCGGATGAAGTGGTTCGCATCCTCGGTTTTCTGGAAGGCGAGCATCGTTTGTTCGCCCAGCTTCTGTATGGAACGGGCATGCGGATCAGTGAGGGTTTGCAACTGCGGGTCAAGGATCTGGATTTCGATCACGGCACGATCATCGTGCGGGAGGGCAAGGGCTCCAAGGATCGGGCCTTGATGTTACCCGAGAGCTTGGCACCCAGCCTGCGCGAGCAGCTGTCGCGTGCACGGGCATGGTGGCTGAAGGACCAGGCCGAGGGCCGCAGCGGCGTTGCGCTTCCCGACGCCCTTGAGCGGAAGTATCCGCGCGCCGGGCATTCCTGGCCGTGGTTCTGGGTTTTTGCGCAGCACACGCATTCGACCGATCCACGGAGCGGTGTCGTGCGTCGCCATCACATGTATGACCAGACCTTTCAGCGCGCCTTCAAACGTGCCGTAGAAGGCACTGTTGCAAAGTTAGCGATGAGGCAGCCTTTTGTCTTATTCAAAGGCCTTACATTTCAAAAACTCTGCTTACCAGGCGCATTTCGCCCAGGGGATCACCATAATAAAATGCTGAGGCCTGGCCTTTGCGTAGTGCACGCATCACCTCAATACCTTTGATGGTGGCGTAAGCCGTCTTCATGGATTTAAATCCCAGCGTGGCGCCGATTATCCGTTTCAGTTTGCCATGATCGCATTCAATCACGTTGTTCCGGTACTTAATCTGTCGGTGTTCAACGTCAGACGGGCACCGGCCTTCGCGTTTGAGCAGAGCAAGCGCGCGACCATAGGCGGGCGCTTTATCCGTGTTGATGAATCGCGGGATCTGCCACTTCTTCACGTTGTTGAGGATTTTACCCAGAAACCGGTATGCAGCTTTGCTGTTACGACGGGAGGAGAGATAAAAATCGACAGTGCGGCCCCGGCTGTCGACGGCCCGGTACAGATACGCCCAGCGGCCATTGACCTTCACGTAGGTTTCATCCATGTGCCACGGGCAAAGATCGGAAGGGTTACGCCAGTACCAGCGCAGCCGTTTTTCCATTTCAGGCGCATAACGCTGAACCCAGCGGTAAATCGTGGAGTGATCGACATTCACTCCGCGTTCAGCCAGCATCTCCTGCAGCTCACGGTAACTGATGCCGTATTTGCAGTACCAGCGTACGGCCCACAGAATGATGTCACGCTGAAAATGCCGGCCTTTGAATGGGTTCATGTGCAGCTCCATCAGCAAAAGGGGATGATAAGTTTATCACCACCGACTATTTGCAACAGTGCCCTCGTGTGCGCTTGCCGACTACTTTGCTCCATGACTGTAACAGCGGATTGCGCTCGCTCTTGTAGAGCGCTGATCATGCTTTGAATATCCGTTGTCGATTGCTGTGTGCGAGCAGCAAGACTGCGAACCTCATCGGCGACAACAGCAAAACCACGCCCCTGCTCACCAGCACGCGCGGCCTCAATTGCTGCGTTGAGTGCCAACAAATTCGTTTGCTCGGCGATCCCTCGTATAACGTCAGAACTTTTGATATCTCGTTACTTTGACCTTCAAGCTCATGAATAACCTGAGTGGCTTGCCTAATTTCACCTTCAAGGGCAGTGATTGACTGGCTTGTGTGGGCTACCAGACGCTGGCCAGATGCCGTCTCAGTGTCTGCTCTTCCGGCCGCATCTGCAGCATGCTGTGCATTGCTCGCAACCTCTTGAATGCTTGCCACCATTTGGTTTACTGCCGTTGCTATTTGATCTGTCTCTGCCTGCTGCTCAACTGTAAGTACATTGCTTGACTCAATATCCTTTAGTAGGCCTCGGGTGTGTTCGCTAAGCCGATTTGATGCATCACCTATGCGACCTACTATGGCGCCTGTTTCAGCTTGCATCATTCGTAAAGCAAACTCTATTTGGCCAAACTCATCGGTGCGCCCAGTGTAGAGGGATTGACTTAATGGGTTATTGGAAATATTCCTGGCTCTTTCAACCAGTCTTCCAAGAGGAGAGAGAATAGCCAAAACACTAACAGAGCTTAAGCTTCCTGACATTAAAGTGGCTAACAATAAGCTGCTTATTGATGTATCAGTAAGCATGCCGGCAGCCATTGCGCTTGATATAATACTACCCCATATGAGCAAGAGTATTTTCACGGAAAAGCTAGCAGCCAATTTCGGCCTCGCGGCCTTCCCGCTTCTCAATTGAGCATATAATTTTTCCGCAGCCAAAACCTGCTCAGGTTCAGGCTTGGTCCTTACAGACTGGTATTCAACAATCGAACCATTCTTAGCTATTGGCGTTACATAAGCACTTACCCAATAGTGGTCGCCATTTTTACAGCGATTTTTTACTAGCCCCATCCATGAGCGGCCAGATTTTAATGTACTCCACATATGCTCAAATGCAGCAGGCGGCATATCTGGGTGTCTTACGATGTTGTGAGGCTGGCCTAATAGTTCTTCCTCAGTGAAACCACTGATTTTAATGAAGTCAGGATTAACGTACGTGATATGGCTTTGAGGGGAGGTAGTCGAAAGAATATTGGCATCTTTTGGGAGTTCTAAGTTTCGACCCGTCACTGGTAAATTCTGGCGCATAAGAACCTCAAGGGTTGGCTGTTTTATTTTATTGTTTTCGGCATTAAGCCCAATTTCTTGAGCGTTACGATAAAGCTAGCATGGAAACGATAGGTGCAAGCAAGTTAAGGGTTGCATCGCGCATGTCAATCTAGGCTATGCCTCAACCTGGCGTCAGACCGGACGACCGAAGTACGTCAAGATAGGGGCTATTTCGGCTTTTCCTGACGTTTCCCTACAAACCTCTATGACTTCAACCTGACAGGCCACGGCTTCAGGCTGCTTGGTTGTCATTGGGTTTATCAAAACTTGAAGAAGTGGCGGGCTGCCGCTATTAGTTAAGATTCACTCAACACAAGGACGCGACGATGATTCAGAGATTTGTTGTTGTTCCTGCGATCCCCATCGAAACAGGATCGATTCGTAATGGAACTCGCTTTCACTCCACTACAGTTCCTGGCGGGTTTGATATTTATGACAATCAAGATAAGCAGCGATTGCAGTTCACCTACCCGACACAGATAGAAGCAGATGCTGAATGCGAAAGACTGAACATGGAGCACTATCAAACCTCTATGACAACACCTACCGGCATCAGCTCACCATGATCTAGTCGTTCTCTGCTCAACGGTGTGGACTGAAAACAAAAGCCCCGGCATCTTGACGGGGCTTTTGTTGAGGGGATCTGATCCTTCAGCTCCCACGATTGTAGTCAAGAAATGAAAGGCAAACCGAGCAAGTGCAAACACTCTGACAGAGACATGCCCGAACTTTGCGGGTCACAGGGCCTATCGTACGATTTTTTCCGTTTTCTCTATGCACCCCTACTACGCCAAGGAAACACCCGGCGAGTGGCAAGGCGAAGGTGCCGAACGGCTCGGCCTGGTCGGCCCCGTCGATCAGCTGCAACTGGCCAAACTGCTTGATGGCAAGTTGCCGAACGGCGAGCGGATCCACACCACGTTCAATGCCGAAACCAACAAGCGGCGCATGGGCTTGGACATGACATTCTCGGCGCCGAAATCGGTGTCGATGCAAGCACTCGTCGCCGGCGACAAAAATGTCACCCTGGCTCACGACCGGGCGGTGGCCAAGGCCATGCACCACGTCGAAAAGCTCGCCCAGGCACGGCGCAAGGTACAGGGCAAGTTCCTGCGCGAACGCACGGGGAACATGGTCATTGGCAAGTTTCGCCACGAAATGAGTCGCGGCAAGGATCCCCAACTGCACACCCATGCGGTGATCATGAACATGACGCAGCGCGCCGATGGTAAATGGCGTGCCTTGTTCAACGACGATATTTTCAAGGTTCAGCATGAAGTTGACGCCATGTACAAGGGCCAACTGGCCTTGGAGCTGCGCGAGCTGGGCTACGAGATCCGCGTACTCGATGGCAAAGGCAACTTCGAGCTGAATCACATTTCACGGGAACAGATCGAAGCATTCTCCAGCCGCAGCAAAGTCATTGAAGAAGCGTTGGCCAAGGACGGGAAAACCCGGGCCGACGCGACCACTCTGGAAAAACAAGTTATCTCAATGGCCACCAGGCCGCACAAAGACGAGCGCGACCACGATCTGGTGAAACAGTATTGGGTGACGAAAAGCCGCGAGTTAGGGATCGACTACGGCCCACAAAGCCGATTGGATGGCCGCGAGTATGGTGAATCAGGCCCAGCGTCAGGCGCTGGCCGCGTTCCATCTGATCCCAATCTACCCGCAGGGCTGACACCGGCCCAAGCCGTTGTGCAATACGCAATCAATCACCTGACCGAGCGTGAACAGGTTGTTACCCAGTTGGACCTGTTGACCGTGGCGCTCCAGCGTTCGGTAGGGTTGGCCGGGCCTGACCAGGTACGGGCCGAAATAGCCCGGCTGGTACAACAAGGTACGCTCATAGAGTCAGCACCGGCCTACTCAATGGCACAGCCCACGGAAAACGCGCCCGTGTTGTCGCCTGCAGGTTGGCAAGCTCACCTGCAGGAGTTGAAAGGCTGGACGGACAAGCAGGCAAAACAGTACGTGGCCACCGCCATCGAGCGCGGTTCATTGGTGCCAACCGAGAAGCGCTACACCACACAGAAAGGCTTGAAGCGCGAGAAAGCCATCCTTGCCATTGAGCGCACTGGCCGGGGCCAGGTGACGCCGCTCATGTCCCAGGAGCAGGTCGCTAAAGCACTTGAAGGATCAACCCTCACCGCTGGCCAACGGCAAGCCGTCGAGACCATCGTCAGCACGGAGAATCGGTTTGTCGGCATTCAGGGTGATGCTGGTACGGGCAAAACCTACTCCGTTGAGCGGGCCGTGCAACTGCTCACATCCGTCAACGAGGCAATGAGTTACGGCAAGACAGAGGATCAACTCGGCTATCGAATCCTCGCATTGGCGCCGTATGGGAACCAAGTTGCCGCACTCAAAAACGAGGGGATGGACGCTCATACCCTGGCCAGCTTTTTCAACACCAAAGACAAGACCCTGGACGAAAGTGTCGTTTTCAGAAGACGACCGCACCATCTGACTGGATGTAACGCCTGGTGTGCATACGGCTCCTGACAGCCCAATATCAGGAGTCGTCTGCACCAATCTCGACTATGCTCAATACTCGTGTGCACCAAAGCGAGGTTTGGGCATGACATCAGACACTCCACCGATTGCCGCGCAAGGCGTGGCCACCCTGCCCGACGAGGCATGGGCGCAAGCCCGGCACCGGACGGAAATCATCGGGCCACTGGCAGCGCTTGAGGTGGTCGGGCATGAAGCCGCCGATGAGGCAGCCCAAGCGCTGGGCCTGTCCCGGCGACAGGTATATGTCCTGATCCGTCGCGCCCGGCAGGGTACTGGCCTGGTAACAGACCTGACGCCCGGCCGATCCGGCGGCGGCAAAGGCAAGGGGCGCTTGCCGGAACCGGTCGAGCGCATCATCCGCGAGCTGCTGCAAAAGCGCTTCCTGACCAAGCAGAAACGCAGCCTGGCGGCGTTCCACCGCGAAGTCGCGCAGGCGTGCAAAACCCAGAAGCTGCCGGTGCCGGCGCGCAACACCGTGGCCCAGCGGATTGCCGGACTACACCCGGCGAAAATAGCCCGCAGCCGGGGCGGGCAGGACGCTGCCCGTCCCTTGCAAGGCGCGGGTGGCATTCCGCCCGAAGTCACCATGCCGCTGGAACAGGTGCAGATCGACCACACCGTCATCGACCTGATCGTGGTCGACGAGCGCGACCGGCAACCGATTGGCCGCCCATATTTGACCCTCGCCATCGACGTGTTCACGCGCTGCGTACTCGGCATGGTGGTCACGCTGGAAGCGCCGTCCGCCGTCTCGGTCGGCCTATGCCTCGCGCATGCCGCCTGCGACAAGCGGCCCTGGCTGGAAGGGCTGAATGTGGAAATGGACTGGCCGATGAGCGGCAAGCCCAGGCTGCTCTATCTGGACAACGCGGCCGAGTTCAAAAGCGAAGCGCTGCGCCGTGGCTGCGAACAGCATGGCATCCGGCTGGACTATCGCCCACCAGGCCAGCCGCACTACGGCGGCATCGTGGAACGGATCATCGGCACGGCGATGCAGATGATCCACGACGAATTACCGGGGACGACCTTCTCCAATCCCGGCCAGCGCGGCGAGTACGATTCCGAGAAGATGGCCACCCTGACGCTGCGCGAGCTGGAGCGCTGGCTCGCGTTGGCGGTAGGCACCTATCACGGCTCCGTGCACAACGGCCTGCTCCAGCCGCCGGCCGCGCGCTGGGCCGAGGCCGTGGAGCGCGTTGGCGTCCCGGCCGTCGTTACCCGCCCCACCGCGTTTTTGGTCGATTTCCTGCCGGTGATCCGCCGCACCCTGACCCGCACCGGCTTTGTCATCGACCACATCCACTACTACGCCGACGCCCTCAAGCCGTGGATTGCCCGGCGCGAGCGCTTGCCCGCCTTCCTGATCCGGCGCGATCCGCGCGACATCAGCCGCATCTGGGTACTGGAACCGGAAGGTCAGCACTATCTGGAGATCCACTACCGCACCTTGTCCCATCCGGCCGTCACCCTCTGGGAACAACGCCAGGCGCTGGCCAAATTGCGTCAGCTCGGGCGCGAGCAGGTGGACGAGTCGGCGCTGTTCCGCATGATCGGGCAGATGCGCGAGATCGTGACCACCGCCCAGAAGGCCACGCGCAAGGCGCGGCGCGACGCTGATCGCCGCCAGCACCTCAAGACGTCGGAGCCACCGGCCAAGCCCATACCGCCGGATGTGGACATGGCTGACCCGCAGGCAGACAACCTGCCGCCGGCCAAACCGTTCGATCAGATCGAGGAGTGGTAGCCGTGGACGAATATCCCGTCATTGACCTGTCCCACCTGCTGCCAGCGGCACAGGGTTTGGCCAGGCTGCCGGCAGACGAGCGCATCCAGCGCATTCGCGCCGACCGCTGGATCGGCTACCCGCGCGCGGTCGAGGCGCTGAACCGGCTGGAAACTCTGTATGCGTGGCCGAACAAGCAACGCATGCCAAACCTGCTGCTGGTCGGCCCCACCAACAACGGCAAGTCGATGATCGTCGAGAAATTCCGGCGGGCGCACCCGGTCGGCACCGACGCTGACCAAGAACATATCCCGGTGCTGGTCGTGCAGATGCCGTCAGAGCCATCGGTGATCCGCTTCTATGTCGCGCTGCTGGCTGCGATGGGCGCGCCGCTGCGCCCGCGCCCACGGCTGCCGGAAATGGAGCAACTGGCGCTGGCCCTGCTGCGCAAGGTCGGCGTGCGCATGCTGGTGATCGACGAACTGCACAATGTACTGGCTGGCAACAGCGTTAACCGGCGCGAGTTCCTCAACCTGCTGCGCTTCCTCGGCAACGAGCTGCGTATCCCCCTGGTCGGGGTCGGCACGCGCGAGGCGTACCTGGCCATCCGTTCGGACGATCAGTTGGAAAACCGCTTCGAGCCGATGCTGCTGCCGCCGTGGGAGGCCAATGAGGACTGCTGCTCGCTGCTGGCCAGCTTCGCGGCGTCACTCCCGCTACGGCGGCCATCCCCGATTGCCACGCTGGACATGGCCCGCTACCTGCTCACCCGGAGCGAAGGCACCATCGGCGAGCTTGCACATCTGCTGGTGGCGGCGGCCGTCGCCGCCGTGGAGAGTGGCGAGGAAGCGATCAACCACCGCACGCTCAGCATGGCCGACTACATCGGCCCCAGTGAGCGGCGGCGACAGTTCGAGCGGGAACTGATGTGAAGTCCGCGCCGCGCTGGCCGCTGCATCCGGCACCCAAGGAAGGCGAAGCCCTGTCCTCATGGCTCAACCGGGTCGCCGCCTGCTACCAGATGGACGTGCACGAGCTGCTGGCCCACGATCTTGGTCACAGCCAACTTGATGACCTGGATACCGCACCATCCTTGTCGTTGCTGACGGCGCTCTGCCAGCGCAGTGGCGTCGAGCTGGAGCGGTTGCGCAGCATGAGTCTTGCAGGCTGGGTGCCGTGGCTGCTCGACAGTCTCGACGATTCGGTACCAGCAGCCTTGGAAACCTATACATTCCAATGCGCGGTGCTCCTGCCCAAGCGCACCCGCAAGGTGCGGTCCATCACTCGCTGGCGTGCCTGGCTACCGAGCCAGACGATTCGCCGGGCGTGTCCGCAGTGTCTGAACGATCCAACGAATCAAGCTGTGCTACTCGTCTGGCAGCTCCCCTTGATGCTGAGCTGCCCGCAGCATGGCTGCTGGCTGGAGTCCTACTGGGGCATGCCCGGCCGGTATCTTCAGTGGGAAATCGCCGATGCTGCGCCGCGCCCTGCCGATGACGCAATCGCCTGCATGGACCGGCGCACCTGGCAGGCGCTGACGACGGGTTTTGTGGAGCTGCCGCGTCGGCGTGTCCACGCCGGCTTGTGGTTCCGGCTGCTGCGCACCCTGCTTGATGAGCTGAACACGCCGCTCTCGCACTGCGGCAGTTGCTCGGCGAGCATCCGCCATGTCTGGGAGCGCTGCGGCCATCCGCTGCGCGCCGGGCAGAGTCTGTGGCGTCCCTACGAGATTCTGGCCCCGGCGGTGCAGTGGCAGATGCTGGAGGCGGCGGCCACCGCCATCACGCTGATCGAGTCAAAGGCGCTGATCCCGCGCGGGGAACAGGCCGCGCTGTTTCAGACGGAGCCGCACACTGGTTTCACCAACGGCCTGCCGGCGAAGGTGCCGAAGCCGGAACCCATCAACCACTGGCAACGAGCAGCCCAGGCCATCGATGAGGCCATCATTGAAGCGCGACACAACCCGGAGACGGCCCGCTTGCTGTTCACACTGGCGTCCTACGGGCGACGCGACCCCGAATCCCTGGAACGTTTGCGCACCACGTTCACCAAGGAGGGCATCCCGCCGGAGTTTTTGTCACATTACGAGCCTGAATGGCCGTTTGCAGGTCTTAGACTAAATGACGGGTTAAGTGACAGTTTTTGACGGCGAGAACTTTCTGGCTCACACTGTCACATAATCGAACGTTTGTGATACATGCTGATCGGATATGCCCGCGTCTCCAAAGCCGATGGCTCGCAGTCTCTCGACCTGCAGCACGACGCCTTGCGCGCCGCAGGTGTCGAACGGGACAATATCTATGATGATCTTGCTTCCGGCGGTCGTGATGATCGCCCTGGCTTGACTGCCTGCCTCAAGTCATTGCGTGACGGCGATGTGCTGGTGGTCTGGAAGCTCGATCGCCTCGGACGATCGCTTGCCCATCTGGTCAACACGGTGAAGGAGCTGTCAGACCGCAAGATCGGCCTGCGGGTTCTGACTGGAAAGGGCGCTCAGATCGACACCACGACTGCGTCCGGTCGCATGGTGTTCGGAATCTTCGCCACCTTGGCCGAGTTCGAGCGGGATCTGATCCGAGAGCGCACCATGGCGGGTCTCGCCTCCGCGAGAGCGCGCGGTCGCAAGGGCGGACGAAAATTCGCGCTCACCAAAGCTCAGGTGCGTCTCGCGCAAGCCGCCATGGCCCAGCGCGATACTTCAGTTTCCGATCTCTGCAAGGAACTCGGCATCGAGCGCGTCACTCTCTACCGATATGTCGGTCCCAAAGGCGAGCTCAGAGACCATGGAAAGCATGTTCTCGGACTTACGTAGCAACTCGTTTCTTTTCGCAGGTTGAGCCACCTCCGCGCTTCATCAGAAAACTGAAGGAACCTCCATTGAATCGAACTAATATTTTTTTTGGTGAATCGCATTCTGACTGGTTGCCTGTCAGAGGCGGAGAATCTGGTGATTTTGTTTTTCGACGTGGTGACGGGCATGCCTTCGCGAAAATCGCACCTGCTTCCCGCCGCGGTGAGCTCGCTGGAGAGCGTGACCGCCTCATTTGGCTCAAAGGTCGAGGTGTGGCTTGCCCCGAGGTGATCAACTGGCAGGAGGAACAGGAGGGTGCATGCTTGGTGATAACGGCAATTCCGGGAGTACCGGCGGCTGATCTGTCTGGAGCGGATTTGCTCAAAGCGTGGCCGTCAATGGGGCAGCAACTTGGCGCTGTTCACAGCCTATCGGTTGATCAATGTCCGTTTGAGCGCAGGCTGTCGCGAATGTTCGGACGCGCCGTTGATGTGGTGTCCCGCAATGCCGTCAATCCCGACTTCTTACCGGACGAGGACAAGAGTACGCCGCAGCTCGATCTTTTGGCTCGTGTCGAACGAGAGCTACCGGTGCGGCTCGACCAAGAGCGCACCGATATGGTTGTTTGCCATGGTGATCCCTGCATGCCGAACTTCATGGTGGACCCTAAAACTCTTCAATGCACGGGTCTGATCGACCTTGGGCGGCTCGGAACAGCAGATCGCTATGCCGATTTGGCACTCATGATTGCTAACGCCGAAGAGAACTGGGCAGCGCCAGATGAAGCAGAGCGCGCCTTCGCTGTCCTATTCAATGTATTGGGGATCGAAGCCCCCGACCGCGAACGCCTTGCCTTCTATCTGCGATTGGACCCTCTGACTTGGGGTTGATGTTCATGCCGCCTGTTTTTCCTGCTCATTGGCACGTTTCGCAACCTGTTCTCATTGCGGACACCTTTTCCAGCCTCGTTTGGAAAGTTTCATTGCCAGACGGGACTCCTGCAATCGTCAAGGGATTGAAACCTATAGAAGACATTGCTGATGAACTGCGCGGGGCCGACTATCTGGTATGGCGCAATGGGAGGGGAGCAGTCCGGTTGCTCGGTCGTGAGAACAATCTGATGTTGCTCGAATATGCCGGGGAGCGAATGCTCTCTCACATCGTTGCCGAGCACGGCGACTACCAGGCGACCGAAATTGCAGCGGAACTAATGGCGAAGCTGTATGCCGCATCTGAGGAACCCCTGCCTTCTGCCCTTCTCCCGATCCGGGATCGCTTTGCAGCTTTGTTTCAGCGGGCGCGCGATGATCAAAACGCAGGTTGTCAAACTGACTACGTCCACGCGGCGATTATAGCCGATCAAATGATGAGCAATGCCTCGGAACTGCGTGGGCTACATGGCGATCTGCATCATGAAAACATCATGTTCTCCAGTCGCGGCTGGCTGGTGATAGATCCCGTCGGTCTGGTCGGTGAAGTGGGCTTTGGCGCCGCCAATATGTTCTACGATCCGGCTGACAGAGACGACCTTTGTCTCGATCCTAGACGCATTGCACAGATGGCGGACGCATTCTCTCGTGCGCTGGACGTCGATCCGCGTCGCCTGCTCGACCAGGCGTACGCTTATGGGTGCCTTTCCGCAGCTTGGAACGCGGATGGAGAAGAGGAGCAACGCGATCTAGCTATCGCGGCCGCGATCAAGCAGGTGCGACAGACGTCATACTAGATATCAAGCGACTTCTCCTATCCCCTGGGAACACATCAATCTTACCGGAGAATATCGTTGGCCAAAGCCTTAGCGTAGGATTTCGCCCTCTCCCGCAAACGACCCCCAAAAGCTCAACCAGCAGTGCTCAACGAAGCGTCAAAAAAGAAAAGCTGGCCGCTTAGGTTAGTTTGGAAGCTCGACCGCTTTAGCAGCGAGTAGTTCACCAGGTGCGGCTCAGTCCGGCGTCCAGTCCTGCGGGTCGAACAAATCTGGTTCTTGCATTGGCGGCTGGCTCATGAGGTCGTGGTATTCGCTGGGGCGCATGTCGTGCTCACCCTCAAGGAACGGCAGTTCCTTGGGACGACTTACCAGCACAAGCCCGCTGCTGGTCTGGTCGATGGCCCATCCCATACCGCCTTGCAGTCCGCGTGTGCGGTCTGAGATTTCGTCTAAAGCATCGCGTAGTTGACCCCGCCTGACTGATCGAACCTTCGTTGATGCTTCTTCCCACGCCGCCTTGCCCCATACGTGGGGCGCTAGCGTGTCGATGTGCGCCCCGTTGCCATTGCCAAGCGAACGGCCAAGCCGGATGTTTGAGCACAGCCAACAGTGCAGCAGCTTGGCGGCTTCACTCTCCAGCTCGTTGCGCTCGAAAAGCGAAACCTTGACGTGTTGCTCTCGAAAAACCGCCCCGGTCAGGCGCGGATTGACGGCAACAAAGATTTCCCCAGTCTTGTGATTGAACCGACTCGAAAGGAGATTGCAGCGGTAATCCCAGCCGGTAGCGTGATTGATTTCCCGTATCTGCGCGTTACCCATTCGGTTCAGGCTTTCCTTGATTCTGGCAAGTGCCGCCCCGCTTTCTGGGTCGTCATATCCAGCATCAATCAGCAGGCTGCGCAAACTGGTTTTCTTGGTTTTCAGCGGCCTTCCATCATCGTTGTCAAAGTCCAAAGCAAGGCGCAATTGCTGGCCTATTTCGCCGGGTGGTTTTGCCTCGATCATCAAGCCGTCAATGCCAAGCTGGGCGCTTACTGCAAGCAAGATTGATTGGTCATCAGCTCCAAGCTGCTCGAACCCTTGAAAGCTGATTTCACTATCGCCGAAGCGGCGCGGCGGCACATACAGTCGCCCGCGCTTCTTCCCCTTCGTGGGGACGAAAAGCCCGTCAAACACATGAGCGGGATCGAATTTGGCATAGGCCGGTTTAATACGCTGCTGAGTCATAGCCCTTGCCCCCCTTGTTGCCGCTCTCACGCTTGATCTCCTGTAGCTCTACCGGCAGCAACACCCCGCCGGTGTGTCGCTGATACCAGCGGTCTAGCGGGGTCGCGTCGTAGTTCTGCTTACTCACGCCAAAGCGGACAAAAAGGCCGCGCCGCTCGTTGCCGATGGGCGCACGATCAAAGCCCCGGTCGCTCAGGCGCTCGGCTTCCTGCTCCGTCATCTTGGCGACATAGCCGCACCATCTGGCGTTGTCGATCAGGGCAGACGCGCCCCGCGCTGCCTGCTGCTGGTCGGTCTGGCCGTCGCGGGCGCTGCCCTTGTTGACGTGGTGCAGGTACAGGACAGCCGCCCCGGTGGTTGCCGCGATGTGTTCCAACACGGAAACAAGGTGGGCCATGTCGCCGTTGCTGTTCTCGTCGAGGCTGTGAATGCGGCTCAATGTGTCCAGCACAATCAGCCGCGCCCCTGCGCTGTAGTCGATGACGCGGCGCAAGTGCGCCTCGTCCATCACGTTCAACCGCTTGCCCATGATCGGCTCAAGCATCAGGTTCTCAGCGATGGCTTCGCGGGCCGACTGGTTGAGGTGCTGGCCGATGGCGTGGACACGCCGCACAAGGGCGGGCTGTGGATCTTCGCCAGCGAGATAGACCACGCGCCCGGTGTGCGCCGGGGCCAGTCCTACAAGGTCGCCGCCTGCCACACTGCAAGCGATTGACATGGCCGCTTCAAGAGCAAAAAAGCTCTTGCCAGTTGCGCCAGGTGCAACAAGTGCGCCCACGGTTCCGGCCAAGAATCCGGGCCAGATGAAATCAAGTTCTGGCGGCTCATTGGTGAAGGCCGCCATAATGTCTAAAGCCATGCTGTTCTCCTGTGTAGAACGGTTATGGTTAGGCGCTGCCGGGTGTTCCCGCACCCTGCCGCGCCGCTTCTGCCTTCGCCTTGGCGGCATAGCCCGCTTCCAGACTGGCGGCATCGGTCGGCGTGTCGCCGTCGATGGGCAGGCCAGAAGCGAACATGAGCGCATCACGTAGGGCAATCTCTGCTTGCCCGTACTGGCGTCCCTGAAAGGCGCTGTGGCCTTCCGTGCCGGTGTCCCGCACGGTGCGCCCGCCGTCGATGATGCGCCACTCGTACCAAGCGTTTTCCGGCTCGCCGTAGACCTCGATCATCGCGCCCAAGGAATCCGGGGCGGGAATGGTGTAGATCGTTTTCATTTCGCAATCCCCAAGAACACGGCCAAGCAACGCTCAACCTCAAGCAGTGCGTCCGCGTCGATGCGCCCGAAAGCTGGCCCTACCTTGCTGCGCAGCACCGTCATCGCCTTGTCGACCATCACCTGCGATGGCTTCTGCAAACCGTTCTCTGCGCTCGGCTGAACCGTGACGCGCAGCAACGGCGCGGCATTAAGTGTGCTGGTGACAGGCAGCACGGTAACGCTGCCGTGCTCGCTGAACTGGTTGGCCTGAACCACAAGCGCAGGCCGTGGCTTGCCAAAGTCGCCCTGCATGGCGATGGTCACAAGGTCGCCGCGCATCATTCCGTCCAGCCGTCCACGTCTGCCAAGGCTTCATCCATGAACTGCTGCATGGCGGTGTCGGCGCTGTCGGCCTGAGCCACAAGCAGGCATTGGCGGCGGCACTCCTCCGCGAAGTCGGGGCGGCGCGTATCCGGCACCCAGATTTGAACCGGACGAAGCCCCGCCATGCGTAATGCATCGCGATGCTTCTGAACCCGCTGATTAACGTGTGCTGTTGCCATTTCCAAGCCTCCAATTAAGTTACATGCAACATTGTACGCACCTCGCAAGTTACATGCAACAGGTATTTAAAGACTCATCCCCGGCGAGTTATCGCGCTCGATCTTCTGCGCCTTGGCCTGCTCCTGCTGGCGTACAGGCTCGCGCCCTTCCAGCTTCTCCCACTGCTGGCGGTACTTCCCAAGCTCGGCGGCTTGGCGGTCGCCTGCGGCGCTGTAGGCATAGCGGGCGGTGCGCTGCGCGTAGTCGTTCCAGTCGCGGCCCTCGTCCTTCTGCCGGGTGGCCGGGGCGCACTGGCGGATAGCGCCCTCGATGGCGGCTTGATCGTGGCCGGTGACGCGCATACGCACGGCAATCATGGAATCCAAGCGGGACAAGTCCACCTCGCCGCCACGCTGCCGCTTGAGCACGTCGCGATAATGCCGCTGGTAGGCGTCGATCGCGCTGCCGCTGGCCGCTGCAAGCTCCAAGGCGGGCTTGGCTTTGCTGCGCTCGGGCTGCTGCGCCTTCAAGGCCGCTTGCCGCTGATACTCGGCGTCGATCTGGCTGGACAAGGCCAGCGCCTTGATGCACTCCCGGCGCTCGGCCTTGAGGGGGAGCCCGCAGAATTCGGAAAAAATCGTACGCTAAGGTTTTCCGGGCATTCGTAGCGGGCGGAACTTACCGTCTTCCAGCCTGCGGCTCTGCCGCCAGACGTAATCGCCAGTCAGGTTGATGTGCTCCCAGCCCAGCGGCGACAGGTATTGCAGCAGCTCGCCGTCTACCGGCTTGCCCGTGTCGCCCATCGCCTGGGTGGCGCGCTCCAGGTACACCGTGTTCCACAGCACGATGGCCGCCGTCACCAGGTTGAGGCCGCTGGCCCGATAGCGCTGCTGCTCGAAGCTCCGATCCCTGATCTCACCGAGGCGGTTGAAGAACACCGCCCTGGCCAGGGAGTTGCGCGCTTCCCCCTTGTTCAATCCGGCATGCACGCGGCGGCGCAGCTCGACGCTCTGCAACCAGTCGAGGATGAACAGCGTGCGCTCGATCCGGCCCAGCTCGCGCAGGGCCACGGCCAGGCCGTTCTGGCGCGGATAGCTGCCGAGCTTGCGCAGCATCAGCGAGGCGGTGACCGTGCCCTGCTTGATCGAGCTGGCCAGGCGCAGGATGTCGTCCCAATGGGCGCGGACGTGCTTGATGTTCAGGGTGCCGCCGATCAGCGGGCGCAGCGTCGGGTAGGCCTGCACGACCTGCGGCACGTACAGTTTGGTTTCGCCGAGGTCGCGGATGCGTGGCGCGAAGCGGAAGCCCAGCAGGTGCATCAGGGCAAAGACGTGATCGGTGAAGCCGGCCGTGTCGGTGTAGTGCTCCTCGATCCGTAGATCGGACTCGTGGTACAGCAAGCCGTCGAGCACATAGGTGGAATCGCGCACGCCGACATTCACCACGCGGGTGCTGAACGGCGCGTACTGGTCGGAGATGTGGGTGTAGAACAGCCGTCCCGGCTCGCTGCCGTACTTCGGGTTGACGTGCCCGGTGCTTTCGCCCCGGCCGCCTGCGCGGAAGCGCTGGCCATCGGAGGATGAGGTGGTGCCGTCGCCCCAGTGGGCGGCGAAGGCATGGTGGTACTGGTGGTTGACCAGCTCGGCCAGGGCCGCCGAGTAGGTTTCGTCGCGGATGTGCCAGGCTTGCAGCCAGGACAGCTTGGCGTAGGTCAGGCCGGGGCTCGACTCGGCCATCTTGGTCAGCCCGAGGTTGATCGCATCACCGAGGATTGCGGACAGCAGCAACGTCCGGTCTTTGGTCTCGGCACCGTCCTTCAGGTGGGTGAAGTGGCGGCTGAAGCCCGTCCAGTCGTCCACGTCCATCAGCAGTTCGGTGATCTTGATGCGCGGCAGCAACTGGCTGGTCTGGTCGATCAGCGCCTGCGCCCGATCCGGCACCGCAGAATCCAGTGGGGTGATCTTCAGCCCGGACTCGGTGAGGATGGCATCGGGCAACTCGTTGTCCTTGGCCAGGCGGGTGACGATGGCCAACTGCTCGTCCAGCAGCTGTAAACGCTCTTCCAGGTACTGGTCGCTGTTCGGGTTGATCGCCAGGGGCAGGGCCTGCTCGTGCTTGAGCGCGGCGAACTTCTCTGCCGGCAGCAGATAGTCGTCGAAGTCGCGGAACTGCCGCGAGCCTTTGACCCAGATGTCGCCGGAGCGCAGGGCATTTTTCAGTTCGGACAGGGCGCAGATTTCGTAGAAGCGCCGGTCGAGGCCTTCCGGGGTGATCACCAGCGGCTTCCAGCGCGGCTTGATGAAGTCTGTGAGCGCATCGGCCGGCACCTTGCGCAAGTTGTCGGCGTTCATCTCGCGCAGGGTCTGCACGGCTGCCAGCACGCCTTGCGCGGCCGGTGCGGCGCGCAGTTCCAGTACCTCCAGCAGGGCCGGCGTGTAGCGGCGCAGGGTGGCGAAGTTCTCGCCGACCAGGTGCAGATGATCGAAGCCCTCCGGCCGGGCCAGCAGCTCGGCCTCGCTGACGCTCTCGGTGAACTCATCCCAGGGAATCACCGCCTCGATGGCCGCGTAGGGATCGCTGCCGCTTTCCTTGGCTTCCAGCAGAGCCTGGCCGATTTTTGAGTACAGGCGCACCTTGTCGTTGATCGCCTTGCCCTGCTTCTGGAACTGCTGCTGATGCTTGTGCTTCGCGCTGCTGAACAGCTTGACCAGGATACGGTCATGCAAATCGACCAGTTCATCAATCACGGTCGCGGTGCTCTCCAGCACCACGGCGGCCAGGGTCGCGTAACGTCGCTGCGGCTCGAACTTGCCGAGGTCTTTGGGCGTCATCTGCCCACCCTCGCGGGCCAGCTTGAGCAGGCGGTTCTGGTGGATGTGCCGGCCCAGGCCTTCGGGCAAGTCCACCAGCTGAAATGTCTTCAGCCGCTCGATGTGTTCAAGCATGTGCCGGGAGTTGGGTTTCAGCGGTGCCTGTCGCAGCCAGGTCAACCAGGTGATGCTGCTGCCGGCCTTGAGCTTCAACAGCTCGTCCAGCTTGGCCCGATGCGAGTCCGTGAGTGGTTCGACCAGGGCGCGGTAGACCCGCCGATTGGCCCGCGCAATGGCCTCCGAGCAGGCCCGGTCGATCACGCTCAGCGCCGGCAGGATGCGCCGCTTCTGCCGCAGGCTCTCCAGCGCCTGACCGGCCAGCAGCAAGCTCTTGTCGGTTTGCTGGGCCAGCTCGGTCAATTCGCGCACCAGGACGCGGAAGTCCGACAGGCCGAATGGAGCCAGTTGCAGGTAGGTGCGCAGTTCCTGGGCGTGCTCGCGGCGAGTCACGTCCCGCTCGCCGTACTTCGCCCAGCTCGCCGGCTCGGCCTGAACCTGCTTGGCCACCCACAGGATGACCGGCTCGGGCAGCTCGCTGTCGGTGCCCAGCGCATAGCCGGGGTAGCGCAGCAGGCAGAGCTGCACCGCGAAGCCCAGGCGGTTGGCGTCGCCGCGCCGCTGACGGATCAGCGACAGGTCGGAATCGTTGAAGGTGTAGTAGCGGATCAGGTCATCCTGGCTTTCCGGCAACGCAAGCAGGGTGTCCCGCTCCGTGGCCGAGAGGATCAAGCGACGCGGCATGTATCAGTCGTCCGTGCGGAGGTACTGGTAGAGGGTTTCCCGGCTGATGTTGAACTCGCGGGCAAGCTGCGCCTTGGGCTCGCCGGCAGCCGCCCGCTGCCGCAGGGTAGCAGCCTGCTCGTCGGACAGGGCCTTCTTGCGGCCCCGGTACGCGCCGCGCTGCTTGGCCAGGGCGATGCCTTCGCGCTGCCGCTCACGGATCAGGGCGCGCTCGAACTCGGCGAAGGCCCCCATGACCGACAACATGAGGTTGGCCATCGGCGAGTCCTCGCCGGTGAACACCAGGCCTTCCTTCAAGAACTCGATGCGCACACCGCGCTTGGTCAGCTTCTGCACCAGGCGGCGCAAATCATCGAGGTTTCGTGCCAGGCGATCCATGCTGTGCACCACCACGGTATCGCCTTCGCGGACGAAACCGAGCATGGCCTCCAGCTGTGGACGCTGGGTGTCCTTGCCCGAGGCTTTGTCGGTGAACAGCTTGCCGATCTCGACCTGCTCAAGTTGGCGTTCCGGGTTCTGGTCGTAACTGCTGACCCGGACGTAACCGATGCGTTGTCCCTGCAAGATGCCTCCATGGGCTGGATGGGCGGCAGGGCTTACGTTGGTTTTTGGTTCCATTGCGCCCTAAGCCTTGAATTTGTCAGGCTGAAATCTGTGACCTTGGCAAGCAGGTGTCAAAGAATATGAAAGTAGACTCTATTCTGACGGTGCGGCGCGGCCTTTGTCGTTTTCAGAAGACGGCTGCACTGAACGTCAGAAGCCGACTGCACTATAGCAGCGGAGGGGTTGGATCCATCAGGCAACGACGGGCTGCTGCCGGCCATCAGCGGACGCAGGGAGGACTTTCCGCAACCGGCCGTTCGATGCGGCACCGATGGCCTTCGCGCAGGGGTAGTGAATCCGCCAGGATTGACTTGCGCTGCCCTACCTCTCACTAGTGAGGGGCGGCAGCGCATCAAGCGGTGAGCGCACTCCGGCACCGCCAACTTTCAGCACATGCGTGTAAATCATCGTCGTAGAGACGTCGGAATGGCCGAGCAGATCCTGCACGGTTCGAATGTCGTAACCGCTGCGGAGCAAGGCCGTCGCGAACGAGTGGCGGAGGGTGTGCGGTGTGGCGGGCTTCGTGATGCCTGCTTGTTCTACGGCACGTTTGAAGGCGCGCTGAAAGGTCTGGTCATACATGTGATGGCGACGCACGACACCGCTCCGTGGATCGGTCGAATGCGTGTGCTGCGCAAAAACCCAGAACCACGGCCAGGAATGCCCGGCGCGCGGATACTTCCGCTCAAGGGCGTCGGGAAGCGCAACGCCGCTGCGGCCCTCGGCCTGGTCCTTCAGCCACCATGCCCGTGCACGCGACAGCTGCTCGCGCAGGCTGGGTGCCAAGCTCTCGGGTAACATCAAGGCCCGATCCTTGGAGCCCTTGCCCTCCCGCACGATGATCGTGCCGTGATCGAAATCCAGATCCTTGACCCGCAGTTGCAAACCCTCACTGATCCGCATGCCCGTTCCATACAGAAGCTGGGCGAACAAACGATGCTCGCCTTCCAGAAAACCGAGGATGCGAACCACTTCATCCGGGGTCAGCACCACCGGCAAGCGCCGCGACGGCCGAGGTCTTCCGATCTCCTGAAGCCAGGGCAGATCCGTGCACAGCACCTTGCCGTAGAAGAACAGCAAGGCCGCCAATGCCTGACGATGCGTGGAGACCGAAACCTTGCGCTCGTTCGCCAGCCAGGACAGAAATGCCTCGACTTCGCTGCTGCCCAAGGTTGCCGGGTGACGCACACCGTGGAAACGGATGAAGGCACGAACCCAGTGGACATAAGCCTGTTCGGTTCGTAAACTGTAATGCAAGTAGCGTATGCGCTCACGCAACTGGTCCAGAACCTTGACCGAACGCAGCGGTGGTAACGGCGCAGTGGCGGTTTTCATGGCTTGTTATGACTGTTTTTTTGTACAGTCTATGCCTCGGGCATCCAAGCAGCAAGCGCGTTACGCCGTGGGTCGATGTTTGATGTTATGGAGCAGCAACGATGTTACGCAGCAGGGCAGTCGCCCTAAAACAAAGTTAGAGGGAAAAATCGAATGAGAACACATTTTACAGCGTTATTACTTCTATTCAGCTTGTCTTCGCTTGCTAACGACGAGGTACCTGAGCTAAGAATCGAGAAAGTAAAAGAGAACATCTTTTTGCACACATCATACAGTCGTGTGAATGGGTTTGGTTTGGTCAGTTCAAACGGCCTTGTTGTCATAGATAAGGGTAATGCTTTCATTGTTGATACACCTTGGTCAGACCGAGATACAGAAACGCTCGTACATTGGATTCGTAAAAATGGTTATGAGCTACTGGGGAGTGTTTCTACTCATTGGCATGAGGATAGAACCGCAGGAATTAAATGGCTTAATGACCAATCAATTTCTACGTATGCCACGACTTTAACCAACCATCTCTTGAAAGAAAATAAAAAAGAGCCAGCGAAATACACCTTGAAAGGAAATGAGTCCACATTGGTTGACGGCCTTATCGAAGTATTTTATCCAGGAGGTGGTCATACAATAGACAACGTAGTGGTGTGGTTGCCAAAGTCGAAAATCTTATTTGGCGGCTGTTTTGTGCGTAGCCTTGATTCCGAGGGGTTAGGCTACACTGGTGAAGCCCATATTGATCAATGGTCCCGATCAGCTCAGAATGCTCTGTCTAGGTACCCAGAAGCCCAGATAGTAATTCCTGGCCATGGGAAAATCGGGGATATAGCGCTGTTAAAACACACCAAAAGTCTGGCTGAGACAGCCTCTAACAAATCAATCCAGCCGAACGCTAACGCGTCGGCTGATTGAGGCGTTAGGCCTCACAGGAGACCACGGTGACAGTCCACCGACTGAAGACCAAAGCCGGAGACCTCGCTGGCTAACGTGTTGCGAAGAGGATCAAGCCAAGTCAACGCGGGGCGATCAAGCTCGCCCGGGCATTCACAAGAAAGGTTAGGTATGGATCAAAGTAGCAATGAAGTCAGCACTCCAGTTGCTGGCCAGTTTGCGCTCCCATTGCGCGCCACGTTTGGCCTGGGAGATCGCGTACGCAAGAAATCTGGCGCCGCTTGGCAAGGTCAAGTTGTCGGCTGGTACTGCACAAAACTGACCCCTGAAGGCTATGCAGTCGAGTCCGAGTCTCACCCAGGCTCAGTACAGATTTATCCTGTGGCTGCGCTTGAACGCGTGGCCTAACCCCTCAATCGAGAGGACGTCGCCCGACTGTCAGGGTCGATGTCGGGCCAGGCAAGGTCACTCGCTTTCAGCTGCTGTGCAAAGAGGTAGAGCGTGCTGCGCTATCACCCGACATCACGCCCAAGCTCAGCATCGTGTGGGTGTATCCGAGTCGCGACGCGTTAGGCCTAACCCTTCCATCGAGGGGATGCCCAAAAGGCTGCGCCTTTTAGTCACCCCTCATGTCAACCGTTAGGCATCACAAAGTACAGCATCGTGACCAACAGCACCGATTCCGTCACACTGCGCCTCATGACTGAGCATGACCTTGCGATGCTCTATGAGTGGCTAAATCGATCTCATATCGTCGAGTGGTGGGGCGGAGAAGAAGCACGCCCGACACTTGCTGACGTACAGGAACAGTACTTGCCAAGCGTTTTAGCGCAAGAGTCCGTCACTCCATACATTGCAATGCTGAATGGAGAGCCGATTGGGTATGCCCAGTCGTACGTTGCTCTTGGAAGCGGGGACGGATGGTGGGAAGAAGAAACCGATCCAGGAGTACGCGGAATAGACCAGTCACTGGCGAATGCATCACAACTGGGCAAAGGCTTGGGAACCAAGCTGGTTCGAGCTCTGGTTGAGTTGCTGTTCAATGATCCCGAGGTCACCAAGATCCAAACGGACCCGTCGCCGAGCAACTTGCGAGCGATCCGATGCTACGAGAAAGCGGGGTTTGAGAGGCAAGGTACCGTAACCACCCCAGATGGTCCAGCCGTGTACATGGTTCAAACACGCCAGGCATTCGAGCGAACACGCAGTGATGCCTAACCCTTCCATCGAGGGGGACGTCCAAGGGCTGGCGCCCTTGGCCGCCCCTCATGTCAAACGTTGGGCGAACCCGGAGCCTCATTAATTGTTAGCCGTTAAAATTAAGCCCTTTACCAAACCAATACTTATTATGAAAAACACAATACATATCAACTTCGCTATTTTTTTAATAATTGCAAATATTATCTACAGCAGCGCCAGTGCATCAACAGATATCTCTACTGTTGCATCTCCATTATTTGAAGGAACTGAAGGTTGTTTTTTACTTTACGATGTATCCACAAACGCTGAAATTGCTCAATTCAATAAAGCAAAGTGTGCAACGCAAATGGCACCAGATTCAACTTTCAAGATCGCATTATCACTTATGGCATTTGATGCGGAAATAATAGATCAGAAAACCATATTCAAATGGGATAAAACCCCCAAAGGAATGGAGATCTGGAACAGCAATCATACACCAAAGACGTGGATGCAATTTTCTGTTGTTTGGGTTTCGCAAGAAATAACCCAAAAAATTGGATTAAATAAAATCAAGAATTATCTCAAAGATTTTGATTATGGAAATCAAGACTTCTCTGGAGATAAAGAAAGAAACAACGGATTAACAGAAGCATGGCTCGAAAGTAGCTTAAAAATTTCACCAGAAGAACAAATTCAATTCCTGCGTAAAATTATTAATCACAATCTCCCAGTTAAAAACTCAGCCATAGAAAACACCATAGAGAACATGTATCTACAAGATCTGGAGAATAGTACAAAACTGTATGGGAAAACTGGTGCAGGATTCACAGCAAATAGAACCTTACAAAACGGATGGTTTGAAGGGTTTATTATAAGCAAATCAGGACATAAATATGTTTTTGTGTCCGCACTTACAGGAAACTTGGGGTCGAATTTAACATCAAGCATAAAAGCCAAGAAAAATGCGATCACCATTCTAAACACACTAAATTTATAAAAAATCTAATGGCAAAATCGCCCAACCCTTCAATCAAGTCGGGACGGCCAAAAGCAAGCTTTTGGCTCCCCTCGCTGGCGCTCGGCGCCCCTTATTTCAAACGTTAAACATCATGAGGGAAGCGGTGATCGCCGAAGTATCGACTCAACTATCAGAGGTAGTTGGCGTCATCGAGCGCCATCTCGAACCGACGTTGCTGGCCGTACATTTGTACGGCTCCGCAGTGGATGGCGGCCTGAAGCCACACAGTGATATTGATTTGCTGGTTACGGTGACCGTAAGGCTTGATGAAACAACGCGGCGAGCTTTGATCAACGACCTTTTGGAAACTTCGGCTTCCCCTGGAGAGAGCGAGATTCTCCGCGCTGTAGAAGTCACCATTGTTGTGCACGACGACATCATTCCGTGGCGTTATCCAGCTAAGCGCGAACTGCAATTTGGAGAATGGCAGCGCAATGACATTCTTGCAGGTATCTTCGAGCCAGCCACGATCGACATTGATCTGGCTATCTTGCTGACAAAAGCAAGAGAACATAGCGTTGCCTTGGTAGGTCCAGCGGCGGAGGAACTCTTTGATCCGGTTCCTGAACAGGATCTATTTGAGGCGCTAAATGAAACCTTAACGCTATGGAACTCGCCGCCCGACTGGGCTGGCGATGAGCGAAATGTAGTGCTTACGTTGTCCCGCATTTGGTACAGCGCAGTAACCGGCAAAATCGCGCCGAAGGATGTCGCTGCCGACTGGGCAATGGAGCGCCTGCCGGCCCAGTATCAGCCCGTCATACTTGAAGCTAGACAGGCTTATCTTGGACAAGAAGAAGATCGCTTGGCCTCCCGCGCAGATCAGTTGGAAGAATTTGTTCACTACGTGAAAGGCGAGATCACCAAGGTAGTCGGCAAATAATGTCTAAGCGTTAGATGCACTAAGCACATAATTGCTCACAGCCAAACTATCAGGTCAAGTCTGCTTTTATTATTTTTAAGCGTGGGCGGCGGCAAAAACTGAGTGCAACACCTGACCTTTCCGGTACGGTGCTGCCCCTATGTCTTATTCCGAACTCAGCGTTGAAGAACGCGCCACCATTCAAATCGGCCGTGCCCAAGGGTTCAGCCTGCGCAAGATTGCTTGCTTGATCACCCGATCCCCTTCGACCATCAGCCGGGAGCTGCGCCGCAATCGAGATGTCTGTGGCGGCTACTCGGCCCGCATGGCCCAGCAGCAGATGCAGGCCCGCCGCCAACGCTGTCGACCGAAACGAAAGCTCTTGCCGAGTAGTGAGCGCTTCCAGTTGGTGGCCCATATGCTGCGCGAGCGTTTGTCTCCCGAGCAGATTGCCGGCAAGCTGCGCAGCATGAACATTCCCAGCCTCAGAGAAGCCTACGTCTGTCGCGAGACGATCTATAACGCCATCTACGCCTTGCCGGTCGGCGAGCTGCGTAAAGAGCTGATCATCTGCCTGCGCCAAAGTAAGACGACGCGACGGCCGCGCTCTGGCGGCGTGGATCGACGCGGCCAGATCCCCGAGATGGTCAGCATCCATGTGCGCCCACCGGAGATCGAAGACCGGCTGATGCCAGGGCATTGGGAAGGCGATCTGATCAAGGGCAAGGCCAACGCCTCGTCTGTAGGCACGCTGGTGGAACGTACCAGTGGCTACCTGATGCTGGTAAAGATGAACGACGCGACGGCGACCTCGGCGATGGAAGGCTTCAGTGCAGCGCTCAATGGCATGCCGCTGGCGATGCGCAAGAGCATGACCTACGACCAGGGCCGAGAAATGGCGCGGCATGCTGAAATCACCCAGCAGACCGGGGTGGCAATTTACTTCTGCGACCCGCATAGCCCTTGGCAACGCGGCAGCAACGAAAACATAAATGGCCTGATCCGCCAGTATCTGCCCAAGGGCACGGACTTGTCGGTACACAGCCAAGAAGAACTCGACGCTATTGCACTGCAACTGAACATGCGACCGCGTAAGCGCTTCGACTTCAAGTGCCCCATCGAAGTTATGGGTGAGGTGATGCAGAAGGCCATGACTATGCGGCATGATGCTCCAGCTTCAATTCAATGACCGTGTTGCACTCAGCTCCTGCAACCGCCTACGAAACTTTGGGTAGGCAGCTGCAACAGCTGACGAGCAACCGATTCGTCAGCCCCCACGGCGAGAAGCGAAAATCTGAGATTGTCCGCCTAATCTCAGCCTCTGATGCTAAGAAAGCGATCAATCTGGCTAAGAAGGGGACGGTCACTCATCGACCGATTTTGCTGGGCATCTGCACGAGCCGTACCCCCTGTCCCTATGGGGGCATCGACAATATCGCTCGCTGCGGAGGGGGCGACTCCCCCGGAGAAACCAAACCATGTGCGGACGTTCTCTATGACCCCGAGCAACTCGACGAAGTCGAAGTGTTGGAGGCGGTATTGGATGAGCGCCTGGCCGCTGCCGAGGTAGACAGTCCGCTAAGGACTTCGTTGGAAGCCCAGAAACGTAGTGTGGAGAATTATCGCCATGTCATCCGGCAAACATGAATCCGCTGACCCGGCTAAGCGAATGAGTGCCGGCGAGCAGTATCGCGCAGCGTTCGAGCGGCTGAAGAGCAACAAGCCCGAACGACTGCCGAAGGGGACGCCCGTAAGTCAGAACAACGTTGCCAAGGAGGCCGGCAGCGACCCCTCTGCACTGAAAAAAGCTCGTTTCCCCCTACTGATCGCTGAGATCCAAAAGTACGTGGAAGGACACGCTGAGCAACGTCCGCCATCAGTGCGCCAAGTCAGCTTATTAGCCCGCAGAAAAAATCGTGGACTTCGAGAACGGATCGAGGAAATCACGCAGCAGCGTGACCACCTAGCCAGCCTACTCAGTGAGGCCGACGCCACCATTCTTGAGCTGTACGACCGTATTGCGGACTTGGAGCGCCAACTGCCGGCCTCCAATGTGCTTCCTCTTGATCCGCGAGGCCACAAAAAACTTTGAAACGGAGAGCTCGCAATATTCGAAAGAAACACAGCCATGCCCGACCAGCCCGGCATGAAACGTCGGGCTAGCCGCCGAAGAGCTTCTTGCGTTGCGCGGTCCGCTCCCGGCGTAGATTCTCGTAGGCAGTTCGGCGTTTAGTCGCGTTTTTGATTAATTCCAGGACCTGGGCGATATCGCCGAGCAACTCCTCACGCGCGGGAAGCGGTAGTTGGCGCTCGCCTGGGGTGTCGTGGGCCTCGGTAGCTTCGCAGGCCCGCGCATACACTGCCAGCAACTGCTCCCACTCCTCTGCGGGGTGGCCAATGACAGCACCAAATGCTTCTACGCTCACCACATCGCTGAACGGCTGGACGGTATTGTTCAAAAAAACCTCGCGTATGGCGCGCTCGACAGTGCCTCGGAGGCTTGAGTATCCCGATGCGATTTGCCGCTCAAGCTCATCATCCGGGTCGCTGCCGACCGGAACGTTCAGCGCTTTCGCACGACTTTCGAGATCGGCCAGGCGGGCCTTGGTGTCCATCGTCGTCCACGTCAGCCCCTCGCTCACTAGTCCCGGCGACTCGTCCCAACCGATGGTCTTGTAGCTGGCCGAGCGATCAGCGCGCTGAAGCGCCATCGCGAGCTCGGTCAGGAACACCGCATCATGGGTGAACACCAGCACTTGGCGGGTCTCAGCCAGCGCTACCAAACGCCGAGCTATGGCCCGACGATATACGTGATCCAGCGACGTAGACGGATCGTCGAAAATAACGGTCGAAGTATGTGGCAGGGATTCGAGCTCGGCGAGGAACATAGCCATCCCCAACGCGCGCTGCTCGCCCTCTGACAGCACCTTGGAGGCTTTCGCCGTGATTTCCTGCAGGCGCAGCGTGACCTTGGTCACCCCCAGCTCTGTGCGCCCGCTCAGGTCGGGTTGCACCCGTCGCTTATAGCCCAGGGCTTTCAACTCAGCATTCATAGAAGCGGCCAGAGCCTCGGTCACATGCGTCGCCGCCAGGGACGTCAGTTTGCGTGACACTGCCGCTGGGTTGAGGGCGGCATGGCAGCGGCTCAATGTGGCATGGACCTGACTGTCCTGAACAAAGCGCTCCACCGCGCCAAGCTGGTTGGCGAGGCGTTGTCGGGCTTCTAGCTCTGCCAGTTCTTGGGTCAGCGCCAAGCGTAGAGCGGGATCGGCAGAGGTCCGCAGGGTATTGGCGTCGACTCGGAGCGAAGCAGCTTTGGCGGCGAAGAGACTATCGAGGTTTGCTTCGATAGGAAGCGGTTCTGACTCGGGGGACCAGTTTCCAGTTTGCAGGGCTTGGCTAACCCAAGTATGCCGGGCGGTCCAGACCGATGCCGCTGCGGTGATGGCAGCGTGTAGGTCGGGCAGTCGCTCCTCCACGTCAGCCCGTGTTGGCACATCCAGAACGTTTAGATCGACAGCCTGCACCTTCCCTAGAGCGTTCATGCGCGCAAGCGTGGCGGCTTGCGCATCCGCCGTGGCGCTGTCGGCGACAAATGCCGCGAAACGCCGCATGCGCTCCGAGGCATCCGTTGAATAAGGTTGCTGGCAGAGTACGCAGTAAGCGTCCGGTTCCAGGTGCGGGAAGGGATGTTCAGGGTATGCCGTCTGCTGAGAGAAAGCCTCAGCGGCTCGGTACATCGTTTGCCAGAGTTCAGCTCCTGTGCCTTCCAGCAGCGTGGCGGTGGGTGAGGACGTTACCGGCAACTCCATGGCGTTCAGTGTGTCTCGATCCTGAAGACGCGCTTGCGCCAGTTGCATGGCGAGATGCGCGGTTTTTTCCGTTGTAATCAGTTCCTTTGCCCGTGCTATGGCACGATCATTCACCCAGCGCTGGACTTCCTCGGCTCGACGCTGCGCCTGGTCCAAGCGTGTCGCCAAACGTTCCAAGGCCAGCGCCTGCGGCACAGGATCGCTTTCCAGTAATGTCCGCTTCAGAAACTCCAGTCGCCGGAGTTCATCGTCACCGACCGTCCCTAATCGAGCAAGCACGGCGCGGTCCGAGTCCCCACCTAATTTGGCGATGTAGCGGCCGACTTCGGTGTCACCCTTCAGCGGTTCGAATTGCCGGGTATCCAGAGCCAAGGCATTGCGTTCGGTCCCAATCCGTGCCTGTAAATCACGCTGAAGTAGGACCAGGCGCGTCAGATGAGTGAGTCCGTAGGGCTGAAATGCAGGGGTCCCTTCCGCGTCGATGTAGTCATTGGCACAGGCCGCGTCGTAGACCGAGACCGAACTCAAATGCAAATGGGCCGGCCCGTTCTGGACCCAACGTGCGGTTTCCGGAGTGCCATCCACCAAAATGGCGAAATCTGCTGATGGCAGTCTAGCTGGGGTTGCCGCCCCAAAAGCGTCGGGCAGGACCTCCACCCGATGCCGAGCGTTGCAGGCATTCTTGAAGACGCGGGCGTAGCCGGATTTGCCGGCGCCGTTATGACCAAAGAAAATGGTCATGCCCTCCGGTGCGAGGTCAAAGGCACGACCGGACGGGAAGCCGTTTACCTGGTCTAGCCCCGAGACACCCACCAACCGCACGGTTGCGCCACTTCCGGCGCCTGGTACGTCGTCCAGCGTGAATGGCCGTGCTCCCCCCGTGGTTGCGTCTTCCCGTTCTTGCTCGCGAACCATTCGCAGAATGGTCTCGATGTCATCTTGGGTTAGTTCGGCCCGGGCAAATATCCGGCGCAGTGCTTCCTGCTGCCAGGGTCTGAGTCCGCCGGCCCACCCAATAATCTCGTCCAACAATGGCATATCCGTCTCCTTTCCAGATCCGCCGATTAAAGGCCGCGCCCAGTTGGATGGCAAGTGGCCAGCGCCTTCGAGGTGCTTCGCCGTGTTCCGTTTGCCTGCCTTCCTGACCGCCACCCTAGTGGCTTGTCCGGTCGTGACGCTACACGGGCAGAATTTCTGCATGCTGGCCAGTATCAAGCCGCTCTAAAGTCCGCTACCGGAAAGCGCTGTTTAGCGGTGAGAGACGGGGAAAGTGCGGAAGCTACTACCGACGCAAGCGATGTGGTGAGCAGTCCTCAGGTATGTGCGAAATTGCACTCCTCTTGACCACCAATTTGGGTTGGCGTTGACCACGGATTGCGTTCAACTTGACCAGGGCGTGTCACTGTCACGACCGTCAGAGAACGGCCAAAAACGGACACCGCCAACCCGTTGGAAAAAAACTGAGCGTTGCTTTCCGTTAAGTTTGGTAGTTGCAAGCCCCGTTCAGGAAGAATTGCTCGATCAACGCCGCCATACCTGCGCGTGCGATACGGCCGCGGCGCTCGGCGTCTACCAGGCCGAAGATCAAGGAGGAGAAGATTTCGGTAAGCGCCGGGGCACCGATATCGATACGGAATACGCCCAGTTTTTGCCCGCGTAGAAAGAACTCGTCCAGCGTTTCTGAGTAAGGCAGCCATCGGCAGCCGCCTGCATCTAAATCAAACGTGTCCGGGCGCCACTGAAATGAGAGGAAAACCAACAACTCCCTGTGAGTCAAATGGCCTTCGATCAGGCGATGCAATGCGTCCAAGGGCGCCGACTCAAGATCGGCATCGGCAATGACCCGATAAATAACCACCGAACCATGATCCAGAAGCATCTCGATCAGGTTGTCGCGGGTGCCGCAAAACCTGTTTAGCGTCGCCTTGCTGACTCCCGCTGCCTGGGCTATTTCTTTGAACGTGGCTCGCGGGTGGTCAACGATGGCGATCGCCAGGGCCTTCAGCAATTTCTCATCGGCAGCAGTTAAATCCATCGGTCACTCTTTATCTATCGCAGGCAGATGCGGGTATTTTGCCTAGAACACTCATTTTTCTCAAAGAGGATACTAGCTTTGTTCACATCAAAATCAAATGAGTCAATATTGACTCATTTGATTTTGGTGTGCATTATGCGCGGCTTCGACTACGTACTGGCTTCGTGCTTGGGTGAGATATGAACAAATTTCGCGAGTGGATCACTTTTTCCGTGATCTCCTGTTTGGTCGCCGTGACCCTGGTTGGCTGCGACAAGCCCGAAGAGCAAGGGGAGGAGGCGCCGGCGCGTGAAGTCGATGTGCTCAGCGTGCAGACCGAGCCCTTCACCGTGGTTGCCGAGCTACCAGGACGCATCGAGCCGGTGCGTGTCGCCGAGGTGCGCGCGCGGGTGGCGGGGATCGTGCTCAAGCGCACCTTTGAGGAAGGGGCCGACGTGAAGGCCGGCGACGTGCTGTTCCAGATCGACCCTGCGCCGTTCAAAGCGGCCCTGTCGCGGGCGCAGGGTGAACTGGCCCGCGCCGAGGCGCAGTTGTTCCAGGCTCAGGCGATGGTTCGCCGTTACGAACCACTGGTGAAGATCGACGCCGTCAGCCAGCAGGATTTCGACAACGCCATGGCCGCTCTGCAGAGCGCCCAGGCCGACAAGCGCTCGGCCCAGGCCAATGTCGAAACTGCCCGCCTGGACCTGGGTTATGCCGAGGTTCGCGCCCCCATCGCCGGGCGTATCGGTCGCGCCCAGGTCACCGAAGGGGCTCTGGTAGGCCAGGGCGAAGCCACGCTGCTGGCACGTATCCAGCAACTCGATCCGGTGTACGCCGACTTCACCCAGCCTGCTGCCGATGCCCTGCGCCTGCGCGCGGCAATCGCCGAGGGCAAGGTTGCCGGTGCGAGCGACCAGCCGCTGTCGCTGCGTGTCGACGGTACCGATATCGAGCGCAAGGGCACGCTGCTGTTCACCGATATCTCGGTGGATCGCAGCACCGGGCAGATCGCCCTGCGAGGCCAGTTCGACAACCCCGAGGGCGTGCTGCTGCCGGGTATGTACGTGCGTGTGCGCACACCGCAAGGGCTCGACCAGAACGCCATCCTGGTGCCGCAACGTGCCGTGCAGCGTTCGGCTGACGGCCAGGCCAGCGTGATGCTGCTGGGGGAGGGCGATACCGTCGAGGCGCGCCAGGTCACCACCGGTGCCATGCAGGGCTCGCGCTGGCAAATCAGCGAGGGCCTGCAGGTCGGCGACAAGGTGATCACCAGCTCGCTGGCGGCTATCCGTCCGGGCGCCAAGGTCATCCCCCGCGAGCAAGATGCCGCCGAAGCCGCTCCACAGTCCCAGGTGCAGTAAGCCGGAGAACCTCTCATGTCCCTGTTTTTCATCCGGCGCCCCAATTTCGCCTGGGTAGTCGCCCTGTTCATCTCGCTGGGTGGCCTGCTGGCCATCCCGTTCCTGCCGGTGGCGCAGTACCCCAACGTGGCGCCGCCGCAGATCACCGTGACCGCCACCTATCCCGGCGCTTCGGCGCAGGTGCTCACCGACTCGGTGACCAGCGTCATCGAGGAAGAACTCAACGGCGCCAAGAACCTGCTGTACTTCGAGTCCACCAGCAACGCCAACGGCATCGCCGAGATCACCGTCACCTTCCAGCCAGGGACCGACCCCGAACTGGCCCAGGTTGACGTGCAGAACCGTCTGAAGAAGGCCGAGGCACGCATGCCGCAGGCCGTGCTGACGCTCGGCATCCAGACCGAGCAGGCCACCGCCGGCTTCCTGCTGATCTATGCGCTGAGCTACACCGATGGCGACAAGGACGCCAACGTCACGGCGCTGGCCGATTACGCCGCGCGCAACATCAACAACGAAATCCGTCGCGTGAACGGCGTCGGCAAGCTGCAGTTCTTCGCCTCCGAGGCGGCCATGCGCGTGTGGATCGATCCGCAGAAGCTGGTCGGCTACGGCCTATCCATCGATGACGTGAACAACGCCATCCGCGCGCAGAACGTGCAGGTGCCGGCCGGTGCCTTCGGCAGCACGCCGGGTTCCAGCGAGCAGGAGCTGACGGCGACCCTGGCGGTCAAGGGTACCCTGGACAACCCGCAGGAATTCGCCGCCATCGTGCTGCGTGCCAACCAGGACGGCTCGCGCCTGACCCTGGGCGACGTGGCGCGCATCGAGGTCGGCAGCCAGGACTACAACTTCGGCTCGCGCCAGGACGGCAAGCCCGCCGTTGCCGCCGCCGTGCAGCTGTCGCCCGGTGCCAACGCGATCCAGACCGCCGAGGCGGTCAAGCAGCGTCTGACCGAGCTGTCGGCCAACTTCCCGGACAACGTCGAGTTCTCCGTGCCGTACGACACCTCGCGCTTCGTCGACGTGGCGATCGACAAGGTCATCATGACCCTCATCGAGGCCATGGTGCTGGTGTTCCTGGTGATGTTCCTGTTCCTGCAGAACGTGCGCTACACCCTGATCCCGTCCATCGTCGTGCCGGTGTGTCTGCTCGGTACGCTGACCTTCATGTACCTGCTTGGCTTCTCGGTGAACATGATGACCATGTTCGGCATGGTGCTGGCCATCGGCATCCTGGTGGACGACGCCATCGTGGTGGTGGAGAACGTCGAGCGGATCATGGCCGAGGAAGGCCTGGCGCCGGTGCCGGCGACCATCAAGGCGATGGGGCAGGTGTCCGGGGCGATCATCGGTATCACCCTGGTGCTGTCGGCGGTGTTCCTGCCGCTGGCCTTCATGGCCGGCTCGGTGGGGGTGATCTACCAGCAGTTCTCGCTGTCGCTGGCGGTGTCGATCCTGTTCTCGGGCTTCCTCGCGCTGACCTTCACCCCGGCGCTGTGCGCCACGCTGCTCAAACCGATCCCCGAAGGCCATCACGAGAAGACCGGTTTCTTCGGCTGGTTCAACCGCAAGTTCACCGCCCTGACCGGCCGCTACACCAAACTCAACGGCAAGCTGGTGCCGCGCGCCGGGCGGGTGATGTTCATCTACCTGGGCGTGGTGGTGCTGATGGGTTTCTTCTACCTGCGCCTGCCGGAATCCTTCGTGCCGGTGGAAGACCAGGGCTACATGATCGTCGACATCCAGTTGCCGCCAGGCGCCACCCGTGAGCGCACCTCGGCCACGGGTGAGGAGCTGGAAGAGTTTCTGATGGCCCGCGAGGCCGTGCAGACGTCCTTCCTGGTCCTCGGCTTCAGCTTCTCCGGCATGGGTGAGAACGCGGCCATTGCCTTCCCGCTGCTCAAGGACTGGTCCGAGCGAGATTCTTCGCAGTCGCCGGAAGCCGAGTCGGCTGCGGTCAACCAGCACTTCGCCAACCTCGATGACGGCGCGATCATGGCGGTGCCGCCACCGCCGGTCGAAGGCCTGGGCAACTCGGGTGGTTTCGCCCTGCGCCTGCAGGACCGCGCCGGCCTTGGCCGCGATGCCCTGTTGGCAGCGCGCGATGAAGTGCTGGGCAAGGTCAACGGCAATCCGAAGTTCCTCTACGCCATGATGGAAGGTCTGGCCGAGGCGCCGCAGCTGCGCCTGGTGATCGACCGTGAGCAGGCGCGCACGCTGGGAGTCAGCTTCGAAGCGATCAGCAGCGCGCTGTCCACTGCGTTCGGCTCGTCGGTGATCAACGACTTCGCCAACGCCGGCCGCCAGCAGCGCGTGGTGGTACAGGCCGAACAGGCCGAGCGCATGACACCGGAAAGCGTCCTGCGCCTGCATGTGCCCAACGACAGCGGCAGCCTGGTACCGCTGAGTGCTTTCGTCACCACGAGCTGGGAAGAAGGCCCGGTGCAGGTCGCGCGTTACAACGGTTACCCGTCGATCCGCATTGCCGGTGACGCCGCGCCCGGCGTGAGCACTGGCGAGGCGATGCTCGAACTGGAGCGCATCGCTGCCGAGCTGCCCGAAGGTATCGGTTACGAGTGGACCGGGCTGTCGTATCAGGAGCGGGTCGCCAGCGGGCAGGCGACGATGCTGTTCGCCCTGGCCATCACCGTGGTGTTCCTGCTGCTGGTGGCGCTCTACGAGAGCTGGGCGATCCCGCTGACGGTGATGCTGATCGTGCCGGTCGGCGCACTCGGCGCGGTACTGGCGGTGACTGCTATCGGCCTGCCCAACGACGTGTACTTCAAGGTCGGCCTGATCACCGTGATCGGCCTGGCGGCGAAGAACGCCATTCTCATCGTCGAGTTCGCCAAGGACCTGTGGGAAGACGGCTACTCGCTGCGCGATGCTGCTGTCGAAGCCGCGCGCCTGCGTTTCCGCCCGATCATCATGACCTCCATGGCGTTCATGCTCGGCGTGGTGCCGCTGGCCATCGCCACTGGCGCCGGCGCTGCGAGCCAGCGCGCACTGGGCACCGGGGTGCTGGGCGGGATGCTCAGCGCGACCATGCTCGGGGTGATCTTCGTGCCGATCTTCTTCGTCTGGGTGCTGTCGCTGCTGCGCACCAAACCTCAGCAAACCGACAACCATCCCCTGCATAAAGCGGAGTAATGCGATGACCTCTCACTTCATGCTCCGTCGCGCTCTGCTGCCCCTGGCCATCGCCGCCCTGGCGGGTTGTTCGCTGGCCCCGACCTACGAGCGCCCGCAGGCACCGGTCGCGTCGCACTGGCAAGCCGCCGACGCGGAGGGCACCCGTGCCCAGGCGCTGGACTGGCAGACCTTCATCGTCGATGCCGACTTGCGCCGCGCGGTGGATACGGCGCTGAGCAACAACCGCAGCCTGCGCCAGGCGCTGCTGGATATCGAAGCTGCGCGTGCCCAGTACCGCATCCAGCGTGCTGATCGCCTGCCTTCGATCAACGCCAATGCCAGCGGCAACCGCCAGCGCCTGCCTGCCGATCCGTCGCAGACCGGGCGCTCGGAAGTGACCAGCAACTATCAGGTCGGCCTCGGCCTCGCGGAGTACGAAGTCGACCTGTTCGGCCGCGTGCGCAACCTCTCCGAGGCCGCGCTGGAGACCTACCTGGCGACCGAGGAGGCGACCCGTGCCACGCAGATCAGCCTGGTTGCCGAGGTCATCCAGGCCTACCTGACCCGCGATGGTGCGCTACGCCGCATGGCCCTGGTCGAACAAACCCTGGACAGCCGCATGGCCTCGCTGGAGCTGGTCAGCCAGCGCCGTGCAGCGGGGGCCGCCACCGCCCTGGATTACCAGGAAGCGGTCGGCCTTGCCGAACAGGCTAGGGCCGAGCGCGAGAGCACCGAACGCCAGTTACGCCAGGCGGACAACGCCCTGGTCCTGTTGCTCGGCACGCCAGATGCCGCTCGCCTGCTGCCCGCGACGCCCCGCGACGACCTGATGGTGCTGCAGGACATCGCCCCCGGCACCAGCTCGGAACTGATCGAACGGCGCCCGGACATTCTCGCCAGCGAGCACCGCCTCAAGGCGCGCAATGCCGATATCGGTGCAGCTCGCGCCGCGTTCTTTCCCCGGATCAGCCTGACCGGTTCGGTGGGCAGCTCCAGTGCCGAGTTGTCCGGATTGTTCGATGGCGGCTCGCGGGCCTGGAGCTTTGCCCCGACGCTGTCGCTGCCGATCTTCGCCGGTGGCCGCAACCGCGCCAACCTGGACCTCGCCGAAGTGCGCCAGGACGCGGCGGTGGCCGACTACGAAGGCACCATCCAGACCGCCTTCCGCGAAGTGGCCGATGCCCTGGCCGCCACCGACACCCTGCGCCGCGAGGAGGCTGCCCGCCAGGCTCTGGCCGGTTCCAGCGAGGCTGCGATGGCCCTGGCTAAGGCGCGTTACGAGGGCGGCGTGGACGACTACCTGCGTTATCTTGACGCCCAGCGCAGCACCTTTAGCAACCAGACCACACTAATTCAAATCAGCACGGAACGGCAGATTGCGCTGGTTGACCTGTTCAGGTCTCTGGGCGGTGGCTGGGGCCAAACTGAACCGATGGCCGGGATCGGCGCTGAGTGAGCAAAGCCAGGAGTCCTGCATCCGAAGACCGGACTCTGGCTCCATCACCGGTGAGCTACTGGTCATCGACGGGGCAATCGTCTGATCGAGAATAAGACTGTCTGACGACTGGCAGGCCTATGGATTATTGGTGGCAGCAGCTAACGGCTCTATAAAGAGCTGCAAAAAATCACTGTAACGCATGATTGACTGACTGCTTCTGGCCGGTTTCTGCCTGTTGCGTCTCTGCTGCCCACTGGCCAAGTCGGATGCACGCGGTGGTCAGTACCAATGCAATTGACTGGTCAAATGGGTGCAATTGCGCAGGTATGGACTTCAAGCCCCAATTTCCTGGAAAAGAGGTTCTTTCTATGGACATCCGACATCAGAGATTGAGTAGCGGAATGTCTGAGCTGAAGTCATGTCCATGGCTGTTCTTCTTTCCTTTACATCGACGAATGTTGGTGTGATCTTACTGGCATGCCCGACGACCTGGAGCAATTGGGCAGGGATATACAGGCAAGAGTTCGACAGTGGGTGAATATCCCAGTTGGTGTGGGAATCGGGCCGACAAAGACGTTGGCCAAGCTCGCACAGTGGGCAGGGAAGAACTGGCCAGCAACCGGCGGCGTGGTGAACCTGATGGACCGTCAGCGCCAGCAGAAGCTCTTGAGACTCACGCCGGTAGGGGAGGTCTGGGGTGTTGGCCGCAAACTCTCCAGTCAACTCGAAACTCTAGGGATCAAGACCGCATTCGACCTGGCCAGCGCGGACCCGAGGCGAATAGGAGGGATGTTCTCCAAGGTTCTGGAACGAACCGCTCGTGAACTCCGCGGCGAGCAGTGGCTGAAAATTCACGATGATCCAGATCCGAAGAAGGAGATCGTGTCTTCTAAAATGTTCGGTCGGCGCGTATACCGACTTGAGGAACTACGCCAGGCAGCAGCCGCATACACCACTCGCGCAGCGGAGAAACTTAGGGGACAAGGCTCCGTCTGCAGCGAGTTGCTTGTCTCGGTTCAAACCGGACAGTTTGCTGATCCAGCAGACCGTTACTGGAACGGGGCCAGGATGCCTCTACCAACACCAACCGCAGACACCCGCGAACTGATCATGGCCGCAAGCCAAGGCCTTCTGGAAATCTATAGGCCCGGCTTCGCTTACTCCAAATGCACCATCCAACTGTGTAGGCTAAGCCAGATGGAGGGGCTAACGGGCGATATGTTTGCACCGCAGCCCCGCAGAAATGCCGATCAGCTGATGGCGACTATGGATATGATCAATGAAAGGTTTGGACGAGGCGCGCTTCGTGTGGCGACAATTCCGTCTGCGCCAGGTTGGATGATGCGCAGGGAGCTGCTTTCGCCTTCATACACTACTCGTTGGCAAGATTTGCCCCGTGCAAGATGAGGCAAGGGGTCGTCACTGCCCAAGCGCGGCATCATGATTCAGATCATCCAATCAGCAAGAAAAATGTAGAAGATTCTCCCGAACGGACTGGTTAAGACCTTTGCTCAGTCCTGAAACGGCTGGAAAAAATAGGAATGTTGCTGCGAAAAATCCGTCCGAAGGTTTAACAGAGGGGGGAAAATCCGATGGCAATCCGATAGTATCCGGGATGAAAAATGCTCAAAAGCCGCTCCCTACGATGTGGCGCGGCTTTATGCTGCCTGACGAAAACCATAGTGAAGGGCACAAGGACGGTATGCCCCAGCAGACGCCAAAGCCAATGATCGATCGCTCTCAAGTTGAGCAAAATCGCTACCTCGACTACTGCCTGAAGCACAAGGTAGAGATTTCCATCATTCTCATTTCAGGAACCCATTTTATAGGCTTTGTACTGCAGCATGATCGCAAGGGCTTGCTGCTTGGAGGGAAGCGAGAGGATAAGCCCGTACGCTTCATTTCAAAAGGGTACATCGCTCTCGTGCGACCGAACAAGGACCAAGATCTCGAGCTATTTTTGGAATATCGCGGGATGGGCACGTTCCTGCAACGGAAACGACAAAAACAGGCCTTGAGGAAGCTGGAGAAAAAAAAAGCTGATAAGCCTCTCCCCCCTTCAGGGCCTGCTAGGAAAAAAATGACCCTCCGGCCGGCCGTCGATTGATCGCCGGCCAGATGTGTCAATTCGTACTCGCGATATCCAGGTGCTCGCCTGCATAAGCGATGACGATCTTCGACTCGATGATTTGGAAGTAAATTCGCATACAAACCTGGTTACCGATGCCAGAACCAACCCGCAGATGCCGCTCGAAATACGTACGCTGCCCCCGGTAGCTGAACTCACGCTGAGCACGTAGCTTTCCACAATTGCTCGTCGCATCAGACTCCTTAGCGACATAGGACCCGCCAAGGAGTTCGCGTGCGACCGAATCAGGTTTACCCGCGGCCAGGGAGTCGAAGTAGGGGTTCACCAAAATATCCAGCAGATCCAACATGCGTTCGGAGTAGGCAAACTTGTCCGAAGCCTTCGCCGATTTCCATGCTGACTCCAAAATCTCCACACGATCACCCGAAACCACCTGCAGGTATGCGAGGACGTCAACCGGAGTGATGCCTTTGCGAGTGGCAATACGGCGCAGGAGAGATGGGTCAATCACCGGGGCGAACTGTTGAACTGGAAGCGGGCGAGCATCCGCAACCTGGCGAAGGCGATGTGCCTCGCTCTTCGCATCCCTCAGTTCTTGCTCGAGATGCTGGTTACGGTGCTCTGCATCCGCGAGCTCGCTACGCAACCCCTTTACTACCTGCGATTCGGGAGGCAGCTCCGCTACCTCAACAGGCAACTCCTTCACCTTAGGCTTAGCCTTCTCCTTGAGTTGCTCCCCAGGAGCCGCCAGACGCTGCCAATCCTCAAAAAAACCGCGCCAATGCTGGACCTCGGCCGCGTAGGTCTTGATCTCCGCTTCAAACCACTCTCGACTTGCCAGAATTTGAACGCGGCCCTGCTCTGCAAGATCTGCCAGTTTGAGCATGTTCGCCGCGGTCAGGTTGTCACCCAGATCTTTGATCTGCGACTGAACCTTCTGGACAGCGTCCATCTGCTTCTCTGCACGCCGTCGGAACGCTAGAGGCTCTTCCTGCAGAACACTGGTACAGATGGCCTTGCGTAAGATTTGTACGGCCTCCAGGGTTGGAGACGGCATATTTTGAATAGGCCTGCTAAACAGATCACGGGCAAAAACTCTTGCGTCCAACGGGACCTCGGTCGTGGCCGAGTAGAGTTCAAGAGAGTCGAGCAAGGCGTCCCAGTTGGGCGAGCCGGTATTACTGACAAAGTTGGAGTAGAGCTCGTGTAGCACCTGGGAGTCCGGGCGCACCGCCAATAGCGTTCGCTCCAGTTCGAAAGCTCTCAGCTCCGAAGGTGAACCGCGAGTGAGGCCTGACTCAATAGTGGGTGCCCGCCGTTTGACCTCATCGACACAGGATTTGAAGGTTTCGTAACCTACCGCCTGCCAATATTCAACAACACTGGCGTCATCCGCCACTTCCACTCCCGCCAGGCCCGCGAATCCAATCTGCCGAACCCGTGAGGAAGAAGTGGCGATTAGGCGATCCAGAGGGTTAGGGAGGAGCGACAGAAGTGTCGTAACGGACATATCAATGCGGAAAGCGTCCGTGGACGTGAGATTAGGCCAATGAAGTCCCTTCAGCAGTGCCCCAATAGTTAGCAGGGTAACGCAATTGTGCCGAGAAAAGCCGCCATGGTCATGGAGCCGGGATATCCAAGGCCAGATCGACTCTACGGCCCGGGCCACCTCTGCGGCCGTACCTAAATTACAAAGTGATCGAATCTCTCCCACCTCAGCACCGAGCAGGTGCTTGAGGTTCGCCTCCAAGCGGCTAACGGGGAGTAAATTAATGGCTTCGTCAGGCGGGAATGCGTTCACTATCGCGGAGTAGCATTGCGGAGATATCAACCACGAGGTCAGAACCGCGTGGGGCGGTACACGCATCAGCATCCGCGTATCGCCGAGAGCGGAGATCTTCGCTTTGCAGATTTGCTCAGTTACGCTGGCCACCGTTTTTGCTGACCCATACCAGGCTGTCCAGGCTGCGCTCTGGGTCCGCTGATTCACAAATGACGCCGGCAATGGAAGGTTACTCAATGGCGGCTCACCCTTCGCGTTTGGAGAGGCCATGAGGGCGGGCGCTGATGTCTCTTGAGGCTCATCGACCAGACTTTGAGGGATTGCAAGGATGTTCAAGTCGGTTTCACTCCGGGATGCTGGAGCTTGCGGACTATAACGATCGGACTCTGACTTCCCAGCCTCCCCCTGGTCCAGAACGGCGTCGACGTGCGATTCAGTGGCTACCGCAATCTGGCTCGATTCGGGATTGGCGGCAGTTAAAACAATCGTGTGACTGATAGCCTGCTCGGCGTTTGGGGCCTCTTTACTATCAGTGGGCTCGTCCTCACAGATTTCGGTCGCGCGAGGCATAGGACGAGACAGGAACTGAATCAACTGGGGGCTTGGCGGCTCTTCGGCGATGAAGACAGGGGACAGCGCCTCATTAACCGGCCGTGCTTTAGAACCCACGTACTCAATGTCGTGTTCGTAGGAAAAGTTCTTGAGGAACCGAAGACTGACACCTACCCGTTTGCTGACCTCTTTCATGGTCAAGGTCTTTGCCAGTTCCTGGACGCGCTCCAAAAATTTGTTTTGGCGCTCCCAGTGCGCTTTCTTGGAAAGCAGGTCGAGTTGCGGTGGTAGCTGGAGTTCGTCAGCCTTGAGCAACGGCTTACGTGGTTCAACGCGCTTGGGTTCCTTGGACAAGCGGATCTCCTCGTATTGCCTGAAGATCGACTTGCTCTCCTCTTTGGTTCGAAGATCAGGATTTGAGAACTCGATGCTATTCCGGGCCGCATAATTGCGTAAGAACCCAGCGCTAACCCCTAAAAGTCGACTGGCTTCCTTCAGAGCGAACCTGTAATCGTTAGCGTACGATAGAACCTTGTTTCGAAACTCCTGCTTTGCAGCCTCGTCCGCAGCCAGCGCCCTGGCTTGAAGATCATCGACAGAAATCGTCGCACTCGACAGCATGGTACCCCCTCCAATGGATCAGGGGGGAATACCCAAGATGGTGCGCTCTACAAAAGCAGAGACCTACCGCTCGCACCAGGCGAACGGAGTCGAAGGAACCAGACACAAGGCTGGCACCGGCTTTGGTAGAGGGCACTGCTCCCCCCCTCATTTCAACGGACTCCTCGGTTGCGTAATCGCATACTCGCGGAGCTTTATGTGTCTGCGATGAGACATCGGCGGTGATATTACTAGGCCATGCCATCTGTGAAAAGGTTCACAACCAAATATCGGTCGCCAAATTACCGGCGGAAAACCCTCGGCAAGGACCTGAAATACCGATAAGCCACTGATTTTTCTTGATCAAACCAGCAGGTTCGTTCCCGAATATGGGGGATGAATGTGATTGCAAAATGACGTCAAAAAAAGCGCGGATTTGCTTGAATCCATTGCTCGCCTCGTTATGCTGGCAATTCACCTCCACTGCCCCAATGCCCGAAGTAGAGACTTCAACAGGCGCAAGGAGGCTGAAACCATCAGACAAGGAATGAAGTACCTGTGAACAAGAGCACCCTGCGCAAGACTCTGCTGGCGGCATCGATCGCAGCAAGCACTCACGTATACGCTGTCTCGGGCGTTACCGACCTGACACGGGATGTCAGCGGTGATTCCGAAGTTGCCCTGTCGCTCACCGAGCACGGCAACGTCACCCTGACTGGCAATGCTCAACGCATTGAAGGCCAGGATGGAGTCGGCTTTGAAGGCGTGAAAATCAACGGAAACCTGGTCAACAATGCCAACATCTCAGCTCACGGTGCCGCTGTCGATGGGCTGGACTTGGACATCAGTGACGACCAGAACGCTACTCGGACCGAAATCACCGGCGACATCATCAACAACGGCAACATCGACCTGACCGGCGCCGGCGCGGTCGGAATCGTAATGGACGGCGTCCGTGCCAAAAGCCTGATCAACAACGGCAATATCGCCGTGCTGGATGACCCAAACGGCGTAGAGACCGACAAAGCCCGTGGTATCGAGATCGGCAACACCAAACTGGCAGGCGATGTCATCAACAGCGGCAACATCGTCGCCACCGGCGAAAGCGCTAAGGGCATCACCGCCTTCTCCAACGGAGCCGACCTGAACAACCAAACCCAAATCGGGGCCGACGTTGAAAACAAGGGCAACATCTCGGTGTCCGGCGATAATTCCATCGGCATCGAACTCGATGATGTTCAGTTTGGTCATGACATCGTGAACCGAGGCGGCATTACTGCCACCGGCACCAATGCCAGCGGCATTACTGTCGATGACACCAACTACAACGCCATCGTCAACAACGGCCTCATCATCGCTCGCGGGGCCGATTCGCGTGGCATCCTGGTGATGGACTCTACCGGCCCCAACTCCGACCTGGGCAACAACGGCATCGTGAACAGTGGCAACATCGTTGCGGACGGCATCGCTATCCAGATCGGCAATCGGCCGGGCAATGGCAGTGGTACCGACCACTTCATCATCACCCAAAACGGTGGCCTGATTCAGGGGGGCGAAAAGTCCATCGACGGCAACATGCAGACTGTCCTGCGCTTCAACGGCGGCACCATCGCCGGCGACATCGAAGGTCTGGACTCCATGCAGGTCAATGGCAACGCCAACTTCATCGGTGGCGAAATCGAGGCCGATGATGTTCAGATCAAGGGCGGCCAACTGAACCTGTCGAACCTGCACACCGACCTGACCGGCAACCTGAGCATCGCCTCCGGCGCAGCTCTGCAGGTCCGCCTGAGCGACAGCACCAACGTGAACACTCCGGTGGTCAGTGTCGACGGCACCGCCAGTTTCGCTGCCGGCAGCAAGCTGAATGTCACCGCCAACCCTGGCGACTTCACCGGTACCCGCCAGGGCACTGCCTACACCCTGGTATCTGCGGACGACATTCAAAACGCCGGGCTCGAAGTAAAAAGCAGCTCCGCTCTGCTACAGGTCAAGTCCTACGAAATCGGCGAGCAGCTGGTCACCGCCGTGGTTACCGGCAAAACCGGTGACGCCGCCCAGGACATCCTGAAAGGCCATGGCTCCAGCCGTAACGCGCTGAACGCCATCACTCCTTTCGTGGACTCGGTCATGGGCAACATGAGCAGCGACGACCAGGTCTTCCAGGCCTTCGCCAACGCCTCCGAGGCTGAGCTCGCCAAACTGGCCGAGCAGCTGGCTCCCCAAGTGAACGGCGGCGCTACCCAAGCTGCGATGGGTACCCAATCACTGGTTTCCAACGCCATCAACTCCCGTCTGGGCTCCTCATCTGGCATGTCCTCCGGCGACGTTCTTCAAGAAACCGGTGTGTGGATCAAGGCCCTTCATAGCGACGCCGACCAGAACCGTCGCAATCAGATCGAGGGCTTCAACGCCGATACGGATGGCATCATCATCGGTGCCGACGGCAAACTGAACGAGCAGACCACCCTGGGTCTGGCCTACAGCTACGCCACCAGCGATGTCGACTCCGACGACGGCAACAGCACCGATGTGAAGAGCCAGGCTCTGATCGCCTACGGCAGCTGGAAACAAGGTCCGGTCTTCGTCGACGCCAGCCTGACCTTCGGTAAGAACGACAACGAATCCAAGCGTCACATCGCTGGCACCACCGCGAAGGGCGACTACGACTCCGATCTGTTCGGCCTGAACGTCCTGGGCGGCTACGGCTTCAACGTGGGTGACGGCTACATCGTCGAACCTCGTGCAGCCCTGCGCTACAGCAATCTGAAGATCGACGGCTACACCGAGAAGGGCTCCTCCGCAGCACTGTCGGTAGATGGCCAGCGCATCGAAATTGCCGAGCTGGGCGCTGGTGTGCGCTTCGCCAAGGACTTCAACGTCGGCAACGGCACTCTGAAGCCGGAAGTCACCTTGATGACCTACCACGACTTCGCCGCCGACCAGGCTGACACCTCCAGCGCATTCGTACTGGGTGGCAACGCCTTCGTCAGCAACGCCGCCAAGCCGACTCGCAACAGCTACGAGGCTGGCGTAGGCGCGGAGTACAGCGTCGGTGCCATGACCTTCGGTGCCTCGTACAACTACCTGCGCAAAGCCGATTTCAACGCCGACACCTTCTCGCTGAAAGCTCGCTACGACTTCTAAGCGATACCAGGACGTCGTTCCGCAAATCACAATGGCCCGCCTCGTGCGGGCCATTGTCCATATGACCGAGGAAAGCCGATGTACAGCGCCCTTAACCGCATTATCCTCGCCGCCAGCGCGCTCCTATCCCTCTCAGGCTGCGCCAACAACGTCAACCTCAAGGAAATCTCGAGCGGGTCCAGTCTGCACCCTGAGGTATTGCTTTCATCCCCCTACAATATCCAGGCCTTAGTGCCCGCCGGTACCAGATACCGCACACTTCGGGTGTACATCGAGGGCGATGGCCATGCCTGGGCCACACGAACACAACCGAGCACAGATCCTACACCTCACACATCTCTGATGGCTCAATTCGCGGCTGAAGATCCCACGCCAGCAGCTTACTTGGCCCGGCCTTGCCAGTTCGTCGTCACTGGTGCATGCAAACCAGCGCTCTGGACGTCCGAACGCTTTGGGCGGGCGTCTGTTGATGCCATGAACTCCGCCTTGAACAACCTGAAATCCCGGTACCGGACTCAGTCTTTTGAACTGGTTGGATATTCCGGCGGCGCTGCCATAGCTTTGATCCTCGCCGGCGAGCGTGATGACGTTGGACAAGTACAAACCATCGCAGGGAATGTCGATCCTGTGACCTGGACGAAGCTCAAGAACATCACCCCTCTGCTCGGATCACTCTCGCCACTGGAATACTCGGCTCGCCTCGCCGGCATCCCCCAGCGGCATTTGATCGGTCAAAACGATGAGCTGGTGCCTGCTGAAGTCGTACGAGCGTATAGCCTGCAGGTCCAGGCCAAATGCCTGTCCACCGTCGTGGTGCCAAATGCGTCTCACGACCGCGGCTACGCCGACGCATGGCGTGCGGTAAGGGATCAGCCTTTCAACTGCGACATGAGCGGCAGCCCCCAATCATCCCAGGCTGAATAGCCCTAATTTCAAGGACGCGGTCATGCAACAGCAGATCATCATCCAGCCAGAAGGCAGCGAACTGATCTACGAGGTTCTCGTCAGCCATGACGGCGGTACCGTCTGGGTCAACTGTTCGGACGGCAACAGCGTTGGTCGCTTTTCCAAGCATGCCGGCATTGACCTTCATCGGACGATCGCAGAGCAGATGACGGGGGAGGGCCAATGCCTGGACTGCACTCACGAACCGGCCGGGCCCGAAGAATGGGAGCGATTCTGTGGTGGGTTGGCACAACACTTCAACGTCACCCTTCCGTCGGATCTCATTCGATTCCCATAACTCCATCGCTCTCAGAAAGGACACTACTGATGTTGAAGAAACTAAAGGATCAAATCGCCGCCCAGTGGGGGCAGTTCACCGATTGGCTCGACGTACTCGAGCGCCGTTGGAAATCGTACTGGTTGAAGAGGGTCGCATCCGCAACAACATTCGCAATGGTCGCTGGCTTCACCTTGCTGGCCCTATACGGCCCGGCTGTATCCGTGAGCTACCTGGTGACTGCGGCCGGCCTATTACTGGTAGCGCTAAGCCTGCTCGTGCGGTTCAAATTCTTGCAGGACCTGGCGACGTTGTCAGGCGTTGCCTTAGCCGCCTGGTGGTATATTCACTCCCTGCCTGGCGTCTTCAACCCGGTCCAGCACGTGAGGTTCGACGCAGAACCTCAGACGTCTGGTTTTTTCGTCTTGCCGAAGACCAGGCCGCTAGGAAGGTCGCAAATTGATGACTGTGATTTCGACTCAGCAAGCTCGACGCTTACATGCTCGGTGAGGGTTGTGCCAGTTCCACCTGAGAAGGCGGTGGAAGCTACGGATGACAGGTTGTCGCTGCAACCGTGAAAGAGAAAACCGCCACAGGGCGGTTTTTTTTCGCAACCTGATCTTCAAGCCAAGGATTACCAGTTTCCAACCAACGATCATCACATCAGCCATCCGCCGGGCGCGGGCCATGGCGCCTTTCTCTCCAGGTCAGATGGGGACCGCCGAGCGGAACAGATCCAGGTGATCTTCGCCGGCAGTAGTGGCTTGATTAGCTGAGTTCATCTGAAGTGCTTGGAATATCTTGGTTGAAGCGAGGTGTAGCAATTTATCGCGACGTTACTCGTCGCCTTCCAAACGCTCCACGATGCCTGGAAAGACCTCACCATGGCCAGGTTCCCAGCGCGGCGCGCTGAGCGAGGCCGGCTGTCCGATGGCGAGCTTGCCAAAATTGAACTTGGGCTGAACGTACCCTTGGGCATTCTGCACACTCTTCCAGCCAACGTACCTCATCATGCTGATGAGGTCCCAGCCCTCGTCGATCGCCCAATTGGCAAAGCCATGTCGGAAGGAGTGGCTGGTGTAGCGCTGCTCTACGCCGGCGGCTTCAGCAACTCGCCGCAAGATGGGACCGATAGCGGAACTCGACAGCCCCTCATCCGCCATCCGCCCCCAGCGAGTGATAGGTCGGAAGACGGGCCCATAGTGGATACCAGAGTCTTCGAGCCAATGCGTGTATGCCCTGACGGGGCAAAGCTCGATTAGGGCCGGCACGATGAATTCCTGGCCAAGTGCATCACGGTCATGCTTGGTCTTTCTGAGGAAAATCCGCATATCCCGGTCTGGAATCACCGTGATGTTGTGTGCCTCGATCCGACTCAATTCGTCGCTCCGGAAGGCACGCCAGAAGCCGATAAGCACCAGCGCCCGATTGCGTGAAGCGGCCAGTTGCTTGGCGAAATCGCCGGCAGAAATTGCGGCGCGCTCAGCCGTGTCCAGGTAGTCGATCATCTTGCGCAGATTCTCGATCGCGATGGGGAGGGCCTTCTTGGGCGCTTTATTGAACAACGCCCGGATGCCCTTCATGGTCCGCTTCACCTTACCCTTGGTTGGGTCAGGAAAGCCGAACTCTTGATGCCACTTTGCGATGGCTGCAACTCGCAACTGCAGGGTGTTAACAGAGAGCTCTCCAGCGAAAGTTCGGACGTAGCGATCCACCATCTCCTCAGTGGCAGGAAGCAGCCCCCCATTGCTTTTGAAATGCTCACGAGCCTGCCGGTAGGCCTTGTCGGTGTTCGGGCTACCTGCGGCGCTATCGATGAGGGCTGACTTCAACTCGAAGTCCATGGCCATCATCTTGGTGCCGGCATAGTCGCTGTCGGGTCGCTTACTCATAGTCAAAGTCGCTGGAAGGGTCTAAGCATCCTAACGCAGACCTGCCCATTTTGAACGCTGCCAGTGGTCCTGGCAGCGCCCTCGCGTGACGAATGTGATTATTGCTTGCTCTGGCCCCACATCCGCTCAACTACATCGTCTTCGAGCTTATAGCGCCCCTTCGGACACTCAACGATCCATGGCGACTTTCTGGCCCGGGAGTTGAAACCCACCAGCTTGCAGGGGCCCAGGCTGGTATGCGGTTTAGTTTGGGACACGTCGTACCCGTAGAGGTTGGCTGCTTGTTCGAGTTCAGTTTGGGCTTTGGACTTTGCGCCCTTGACCATGGCCTCGACCTTGATCGTGCAGGTCCCCTGCGGGTCGTAGGTGATTTTTCCAGCCTCAAGGCTGATTTCGGGATGGAGGTTGGCCAGTGCGTTGTTGATCAAGCCACGAAGAACCTTGAGGTTGGTGGTGTTGAAGCCGGAGGTGAAGCCAGTCATTTGGAGCTCCTTCTGAGGTGCTATTGAACGGTGACGACCATTCTCCGGCCCCCTCACCGTGCCAGAAGCCAAACCTGGAAGAATCCCAACATCAGTCCACGCACTCCTGTAGGAGATCACCCAGGCCGCCATTTCCCCGAGAAATCTTCACGTCGGCCGTTATCATCACCGGCACCACCAATACTGAGTTCGACTATGAAACCTTCCATCGTTTTGTCACTCGTACTTGCATCGGTAGCCGGCTGTGATGCCGTAACCGAAAAGGCTGCCAATGTCAGCCAGGCGTTTATCGCCCAGTACCCGGACCTGCAAAAGCCGATCAGCCTAGTGTTCTTTCCGGGTTACAAAGTCATGATCGACGGCAAGGCCACACCGATCATCGGCGAAGACGCTTGCCCACCGCAGGACGGCGTTATGGCCAAGTTATTCGGTCCCACTCCCGATGAGGACCGCAAGGAATGCGTTGAGGTTTCGCCGACAGCGACCGAGGTGCACGTAAAGTTTCCCGACGTAGCTGCAGGCGGGAGCCTGAAGAAGGAGGAATGGAGCGTCCTGCGCGATGGGAGTCGTGTGGCGCTTCGCCGGCCGAATGGTGACTTTGTGCTTCCGGAGAAGCCCTGAAGTGCGGCATGGTGACAAGCTGAAAAGCTTCAAGACCGAGGTGGTGATTCCGCTGTTGATCCTTGGCTTGATCGCCATCTGGAACATGGACCGGCTTGCGGCAATGTTCTTCGAAGCTGAAAACGCCACAGTCAGATTGAGAAACTGCGCCAGCGCCGAGTGCGAGTTGCACGGCACTCTCCGAATTGAGCCAATGTCCGGTGACTACCTCCTGACCAGCGCTGAGGGAAGGGTCACCCGCTTCCCTCAGTCCTCCCTGGCCAGCGCTCGCTGGCCGGCCCAGATCGTCGCCGAGTAGTCCCGCCTACTGATTCACAACGACAGGCTGGAGCACTGTAGGCAGGACGACTGGATCGATCACCTGGGTCAGCAGGTGATCATGCCCCTCCACGTGCCAATTGGCCCAGATTCGTCCCTTCCCATCAGGCTCCAGGCTGAGCCAGTTCCGTTCCGGTACCAAGTAATGGCCTTTGAAGCCGATCGGCAGCATGCGGGCCTTCACTCCGTACTCGATGACCTCTTCACCTGCCCCGAACTTCTCCATGAAGTACACGGCCACCGCTGGAGGCGGGGTGTGCACGATCCCGGTAGATACCAGTTGGAAGATAGCTCCTGCACCATTCCCATGTTGCGGAAGGCTCGACTCGATTACGGCAGCCGCAGCGACATGGACGTCACCGCTCACAATGGTCACCCGAGTGCCTTTGGCCGAGAAATTCAGCAAGCGCTTGATCAATCGCTGCCTTTCGTCACGGTGTGGTTTGCTCCGCCAATGATCACGAAGATCATCCTCAAGCTCCCATTGCCCGGGCAAGGCATTGAGTGCTACCTCGGCGGCATTCAAGTCCAGGTAGGCAACAGGCAAGCTGGAGTAAACGATCAAGTGCTTGTGCTGGGAGGTATCGAGCTGATCCAGCCAAGCGAAGATGGCGTCCCAAGTGTACTCCGAAGCGATTTGCGTCGGGCTGAAGCCGCTAGCTATCTGTAGATCCGGGTGGCGTTCACTGCGCAGATCTGGAACCAAGAATGCGACCTCGCCGAGACCAGAGTAGGCAAGGCTGAATCCTTTTGCCTGTGGACTCTGGTTGGGTACCGCAGAGGGATGGATCTCGTCCTCTGCCAGCTGCTGCTGAAAGAGTCTGTAGTACCGCGTCGCCAGCCGGAAGAGGTTCTGGTAGACGTCGCACTCATGCAGGTCCTGAGGATATGAGCCCCACCCATCGGTGATGTCGTGGTCGTCCCACATGGCCACGTAGGGGATCGACTGCAGCATCTCGCGCGGGCCGGCCTGATTCCAGCGCTGGACATAAAGTTGGGTGAAGTATTCGTCGACCTGCTTTTCCAGCTTTCGTGACCATTTCGCAGCTACCTGCTTGCTATGCCACAGATCAGCCCAGTCCTTCATCTCTCCGGGTATAACCATCAAGTCATCGGTGTAAACCTGGTCTCCACCCATGACCAGGATATGGAATTCTTTACCCTTGATCTTGTGACGTGCAGCCATGTCGAACCAGCGTTCGTTCTGCCTGTCCTTCACCTTCTTGCGGTACTTATCAGCAGAGAATCCGTTGCACGAGCCATAGGCAACCCTCGGAGACTCCCCAAGGGCAGGAACGAAGAAGCTCGCCCTGCCTCCTGACACACTGCAGGAGCACTGCTGAGACCTGGCAGCTTTCTGAGACGTTGATAGGTCTACCCTCCAGACATCCTGGGTTGGACTTCCGAATGGGATCGAAGCGATACGGGTGACCTTATCGACCGCGCAGTTTGTGGGCTCAGGCTTTGGTTTGGGGTCACCTTTGTCCAGGACAACGAGAGCAGAGACTTGGTACAGATCGTTGTGGATGCCGCGGAAATGAAGGATGGGACCGAGTAACAGGCTCATGCGCTGTCCTCCTTGACGTAAAGGTATGAGCCCCGTCCTCGCTGACTTTCAGTCACCCCACAGCGCCGGCCGCGGCTTTCTCGATGGTTGCAATGTGATACTAGCCGGTGCCAGAGAAAATGCTCGATCGCCCGAAGTCTCTATGTGGCGAGGACGTCAAACCCGAGAAACCGCAGCGACTTGGCCATGCGTCCGTTGATTGGGGGCACCTGTTCTGGCTTCAGCGTTCCGACCAACTCCAATGCACAGAATCGGCCGAAGGAAGCGAGTTTGTACTTCGGATCGTAAAGTACGGAGCCAATGCGTGCGGCAAACTCCTCGTGGCCATGAATCAGGTAAATCAGGGTGTCATGAACACGACCGAGGTCCTCCCGGTTCCCTTCCCAAAACTTGGCCGGCAGAGCTTCAGCGCCACCCAATGTGAAACGGAGCTGCTCGGAGAATGCGTGGACACACATCAGCGCTGCAGCGATCTGCTCCTTGCTGCTGGCACGGATCGACTCCGGGCTCTCCATCACAGCGTGGAGCGTTTCAAGCATTTCGAAGTAATCCTCTGGAATCCGAGGTGTAGCGGTTGAAAACCATTCCAGGGCCAAGGTTTGGATTTGGGGCTTTCGATCTTGCGGCCGGCGGATCGGTGCATCCTGCCACGCGGCATCTCCTGGGGCGTGCTCGAGTCGCACCCAGTTCAAGAAGCGGTTCACCTCCGGTCCCCATGCAAGGGCGTTGAATTCAGGTCGGCGAGTGCCTTGCTCACGAAGGATTGCGGCGACCTCCTCAAACGCCGGCAGGTATTGCTCATAGATAGTCTTCCTCAGATCACTGAGGTAATGCTGCTGAGCGGTCTTATGTCCGCTGCCGGCAAGGACAGTTGGAGGCTCTACATCAGCGAGGCTTTGGAAAGGGGCGTCCCGACTGTCCATCCGACTGGCCTTCTCCCAGGCATCCTTGAATTTCAGATAAACCTGCCTGGTTAAAACCTCGGCACTGTCCCAAAGCACAGCGAACAGCGCCTCGAGGTCTCTGATCCGCTCTTCATCGCCAGGCTGGTCGAGCAGAACGACTGCTTCTCGGTTGCTGACCAGGCCGCCATCCGTGAGGTTTGCTGAGCCCAACATGGCCACGCCATCGAAAAGGAAGATCTTGGCGTGAAAGCCATCCGTGAAGTACCGGATGGAGCAGTTGTCGGCTTCGAGTGCTTGGCGCAGGGCGGCGGGATTCGTCGCTGGATTGAGCCCCACCAGGAGATCGATCTTCGCGCCACGTTCCGCAGCCTCCAATATCTCGCCCGGACGAGTGAAGTAGGGCGCTGCAAGCCGGATATGCGACGCTGTAGAGATGAGCCGCTGGAAAGGCCTGAGGACTTGGTCCTGGCCGGGGCTGTTGGTGAAGATGCTGCTGTCCGCCATGCTGACAACCTGTTCCGTGATCTTCAGGACAGGCTGGCAGCAAGGAGCGGGGACTTCAACTGAGCCGGCGTGCGATTGAGAAGAGGGCGGCCCGTTCCGCATCGAGGTCGGGGCGGTGGAGGAAGGGGAGCCACTCAGCCGCCAGGTCCTCCTCGAGCGCGTTACGGGGGACGCCTGGCCAAAGGTTACCAGGGGGGCTAACCACTGGCACAACAGATCTTCCTTTTGCGTACAGCAAGCCCCAACGGACAGGAAGGTCTTCCGGCCGTATCAACCCCTCCGGGCAAAGGTAGAAACGGTAATTGCCCAAGCCTCCGGAAACCCGCTCCGGCTTCAAGCGATCGGCCCGGAAGTCACTGAGGCTGACCTTAACCTCAATCACTCCGGAACACATGGAACGGAATCCCAGAACATCGGGCCGCTCACGGCTCCCTGCTGCCCATATTTCGGTAGTAACCACAGGGAACCCGTTCTTCTTGAACCACTTGGCCCCCATGGCTGTCAGCTTGTCATGCTCAGGACTCGGCATATGCCCCCTCTCTTTTTTTGATCTGATCAATGGGTTCAGGCGTCAACGTCTTGGGTCTTTGGCGGCGGCACGGGGAAGGTTAGGATTTGCGCGAGGTCATAGACGTACACCTCGATGCTGACCAGCTTGGAAGCGTGGTCGCCTTCACGGCTGACGAATTGGGCGATCTTGTGCGTCCCCGGGAAGCGCTCAGAAAACAGCGCCCGAAGTGCATCGCGGGATTCCGGGCAGTCGTTCGCGCCTCAGTGTCGACGCCGAGCGAACGGCCTAGAGTGGCCAGCTCAAATTCGGTTGTTTCCATCGCCATCCGCGCCTGGGCACGGTGCTCTGTTCAAGAAGGAACGGCAAAATGGCGAGACTCTGCTGCGCCTTCATGACTGTGGCCTTGATGGCGACCCGCTGGTCCTCCCTCAGATCCAGAGGCACCTGTTCGGCGGGGTCGTCAGTATGTTGGGTAAGGCGGTGCACCGGTCGAAACTCCTTCTGCCGCAGCGGTGGCCGAACTGGGCTTAGGCTGTACCGCGATCATTTCCCAAGACTTTCGGGGGTGAAGAGCACTTTTCTGTTCTTGTAGAGGCTCTGGTACACGTCGGTGGGAAGGGAGGCTATTTCCGGGATTGCCTTGACGTCCTGGATTGCTTTGACCGCGGAGGTGTCAAAGGCCTTATTGCCGCTCGACTGATGAACACGGACTTGCTTGATCACGCCCTTCCGGTTCATTTCGATTTCGATGGTGACCTGCATGCCATCCTTTGCACTAGCCGGACGGTGCCAGTTGCTGCTAATTCGCTCCACCAGCAGGCTATCGACTTTGTCAGGAGTGACCGGCCCATCGACTTTCTGTTCATTGCCTAACAGCTCGGCCAGAGCCTTGGTCTTGCGGCCGCTGACTCCGGTACCGACGCCTGGGGTAATAGTCGATCCTGGATCAGACTTGGCCTCGCCAGTTGTAGCTCCCAGCGGGCTGGCGTGATCAGCCGAGGAAGGCTTTCCGTTACCATCTTTGCCGGCTGCCGCAGGGCTGCGAGCAAACTCGACTACTTCCTTCACCAGACTAACCACACCCTTGATCTTGGCATCAGCCTCGCCGGCACGCCCCTGTAGATCTGCAATCTCTTGCTTCAGCTGTTCGACTTCTCTTACGTACTGGTCGGCCGATTTCTTCGCGTCCAGAGCAATGAAAAAGCCGCCCGCGGCAAACGCGAGCACCACGGCAGCAACTGCAACTGCCATCAGCGCATTCTGTTTCTCGTTCACACCGATCCCCCTGGGTTTACATCAAAGAAGGGAGGATAACGGGCGCTTCCGATGCTCCAAAGTCAAAGGGTCACGCGGAAATACCCATCCGTTGGGTGACGCTGAACAAGAGAGCTGATCAGCCGATCGCCATGGCCATCCTCCGCTCATGCAGAAAGTCGGCGTCCTCTTGACCAGATTGATTGTCAAGCAACTCCCGCCCCCTTGCACTATCCAAGCTGAACCCCCGGCGCAGTTTGATACCAAAGAGTCCCATAGCGTGGGCCAGGGTGTACCAACTGCTGTGCTGCTTGAGGGTCAACGTGTCTCCGTGCACCACCACAGCCGGAATATGCAAAAGACTCAGTTGCAGATACGCCATGTGGACGGCCCTGCAGTCGATATCGACCAGGGTGGCGTGCAGGTGCTGCTGGTAGTTGATGCCCATTTCTCGCAGGCGAAGTGCAAACGCGATGACCATCGCACCAGCCCCACAAGAGGGTTCCGAAAGGGTGATGAACCCTCGCTCCTCGATAAGATTAAGAACATGCCCTGTATCAGCAAGCGTCAGGTCCGTAAGGACCTGGCTGATCGATTCTGGGGTGAAAAACTGTCCACTCCGAGAATTCGAGCCGCCTACCTCCATGAACAGCCTTCCCAAGATATCGCTGGGTTTTTTTTCCAGGGCCTGCTGTAACTCATCGAGCATTGCACGGAATAGGTGTTGATCCTTCGGCTTGTACTTTTGGATCAGCCGCATGTACTGGGCTTCCCGTGCATCCCGGTGGAGCACGTCTACTGCGTTTGAGACCGCCAAGGCTGCCATCTCGCAGAAGTCTTGAAAGACCTCGCGGGGTGGGTGATAGCCCACCGAATGAATAAGTTTGGCCAGGTTGTCGGTGTGCTGCTTTGCGGGTGACATACTGCGCTCCATCAGTTTCTAGATGGGCGCAGTATTCGGTGGGATAGGTTGTGCCAGAACCGGTGCCGCTTGGTATGGTTGGTCAGCTCTTACGGCGGGGCAAAGCCCGAACCTCCGGGCCAATTACGAAATCGTGACCAGGTGGGGCCTGGACATAGTCCGCATCCGGTTGGATAAGCAAGGGGGCAATGTCGCAGCCCAGCTGCTCGACGTTTCCGAGCTTCTCTAGCTCTTCCTTCAACCAAAGAACCTTCGCATCTATCTCGTGATAGGCGACTTCCCACTGCAGGCCGATGTAGCCATTACGTCGCTCCTGCAGTCCTTCCGCGATCCGGTTCAATTGCTTATCGCTCGGCTGCAGCCAGTGAAGGGCCAGAGGGTTGGTCAGAAAAATGGTCCCCGGCCTCACATCTAGCGTCAGGTACTGATTGTCGGGCCCAACCTGGGAGAACATGTGATCAGCCTGAATCGCCAGGTTGATGAAATACAGCCCCTCCCAGTCTGGATCGGCATGAGGCCATGACTCACAGCATGCTACCCAAAGCGTGGCGGTGGACAGAGGGTAGGGAAGGTCGTTGAGGCCAGCGGTGTGAATCTCGATGATGGGGCTCAATGAGGAGGTGACAACCTGCTCGGGGATGGCAACCGCAAATAGGGACTCTGCATCTACGGCGAAGGTACTCATGCGTCTTCTCGAGCTTGAGGCCGGTAAGGCGAAGTCGGCCAGGTAGAGTTAGGATCAATGGGCCAGGTGCGGTCGGTATACGCCATCGCAGCTTCACGGGAGCGGAATCGACGGCGCATCACCTTCAAGGGATGACCAATATCTGACTTGTCACCGGTAATGTACGGCGGCCACGCCAGCCAATAGTCGGCTTCTGGCTGATCGTTTTCATCATGCGGCTGGGCCGCACCCGCCATATCCCGGCGCGTCCAGCTGCTCGGCCTGAACTCTCTCCAAGTCGGGGTCTGGCTATCCATAGGTTACTCAGCAGGCTCCATCTGCCGGCGAGCAGAGGCAATGCGCGGGAGACGTACTGGCCTGGCAGATAGTTCCTGGAGGTGCGCTCCCAGATCGAAGTGGCCCGCCGCGCGCATCAAGGGAACTATCCTCATTGCCCTTGCATCCCCTCGAGGGAGAAATACCGCCCGTCCGTCGAGGTGGCGAGGCAACGGTGTCCAAAGGAAACCGGCCCGGTAATCCCTCATTGCATCGAAGAATCGTTGGAAAGCCTCTGAATCATCACTCAGGGCAAACACCTCATACTCGCCAGCCAGCCGAGACACCGCGGCCTGAGAAAGGCGGTGGACGCGCAGAAGGCCTTTCAGAGGAACGGGAACTCCCAACCGGGCAGCCAGGTAGCGGCCAGCCACGAAATGATGGGAACCCCCAGAGTTCATCAAGAAAACCCGGCCGTCCCACTGGTGACATGCAAAGAAGTCGTCGGTGGAGTCGCGATGAAGGATGCGGATCTCGTACCACCCCAGGCTCTTTTCGAGATTCGCGTGAGTGATTTCCCCTACGAGATACTGCGTCCTGGCCACAGCCATAGCATCAAGGCTCTCGAAATCTCGAAGCTCCGACTTGGAGGCACAAAGCCCCTGGATATCCTGGATCTCACACTCCCAGGACTCGACGATTTCTGTGTAGCCAACGTTGGCCAGCGCATCGATGGTGTGGTGGTAGCTGCAGAATTCGGTTCCAACAGCCTTCCAACCTAGCAGTTCGCCCGGCGCTCGCCAATTTCCGGTCATGTAGCTCCCCTTGCCCCAATCCTGCCAGCGGACGACCTCAGATGAGGCAACCGAATATGGCTGTCCAGGTATATCGAACCTCAGATCGAGGTTTTGCTCCAGCATATGGCTGAGGGAGGCTGGTTGCCCAAGGCAGTCCAACCCGAGGCGAAGGATCTTTGCCCATGTGTCATGCATAACGCCTTTCTCCGTTGTGTTGAATCCCAGTCATTGTCGGGACTTAGGAGGCTGCATAGCTGTCAATTCGCCCCAGTTGGAGGGCCAGCCCCACGGCACGCCATCACTGGTGAGGATAACGGGAAGGGGGGGTAGTCGTCGTACCTTCGTGTGATTCAGCGGCCAAAAGCAGCAGCGATCTGTGGATTGAGCCAGAACCCTGGCCGTCCACGGAACAATTCAGCACCAGTGCGGATGTGCTGCAGCATCAGTTCGCCCGACATCCAGGTGCGTCCGAGCAACTCGGCTGCCAGGGAGGTCATGTTGCGACCAGCCCAAGCGTCCACTACAAGATCGCCTTCCTCAGTCAAAAACTGGATCAGGAACTCTGGGATTGAGAACGGCATCGGGGCACCGTGGGTCGGCAGGCCAAGGGCCTCTGCGGCTTTGCGGTGTTGAGTGCCGTAGGCGCAACGGTGTCCACGGGTGATCACGTTTTTCGGAATTGATCCGGCTGTCACGTTGCTGAAGCTGCCCGGGCGTAGGCGATATGCGCCATCACCGTAGTTCGTGTGGCGTTTCTCGCCACCATTCTGGATCAACCGCAGATGCCGTTCGGAATGCGGCTGGAGGACACGATTGTTGTTCGATTTGCATTTCAGCGGGTTCTTTGCGAACCAGAGTACAGGCTCATACCCAACATTGAGTTGCTGACGGGATTTCGAAGCCCACTGTACCGGCCCCGGAGCCTTCGCGGGGTTTTCCCAGATGAGCCGGTCCATCAGGTAGAGTCCAAATCGATCACAGACTTCCAGCACCAGACGCTCCACATAGGTCGAGCGCGCCGGTAGTCCTGGGAGGAAGCAGTCCTGCGATACGTTCAAGACGAGACTGCCTTCTTCTGCCAGCGCCTCGACAACAGGCTCGAGCGTGGCGCAGATGAAGTCGACGATTTCCCGCTCATCAGGGTTGCCGTAAGCCCTTTCCTTCCTCAACGGGTACGGCGGAGATTGGAGCGCAAGCACGACCGGTACAGTGAGCCTTTTGAAGATATCCGCGCTTGGCCCCCAGATCGCAAGGCCCAGGTCAGTACGAAAGCCGAGCACCTTCACACCAGACTTCGCTGGATTAAGGTCGCGTTTGGCATCTTCGGTCAAGCGCCACACGCCGCGCTCTCCGTTGACGCGCTCGATAATACCCATCTGTTTCAGAGATTGCTGAGTCCACCGGATAGCGCGGCGAACCAGGCTGTGTTTCTGCCCACTCTCCCCAACAGGCGCAAGCTCGTTCAAGGCTTCCGTAGAAACGCCTAGGTGGCTGGTGACGATCTCGTACAGCGCGGTGTTCGTCAGGGGCTTATCGGGGTTGGCCTTGTAGATGCCCGCAATTTGGTCGACAGCGAACAGTTCGCCCTGGCCCGGAGCGCTGACTTTGTGTTTGAGTCGGGTGGTACGCATCGTTTCATTCTCACTCGCGGCCGCAGACTTATCGCGGCGGTTCGATGGAGCTGGCCAACTGGCCAATTGATCACCCGGAGATGATCAGGGCGCTCCGGCTGTGCCAGAACCCGTGCGAATGTGATTCAGGTTCGATGATGTCCTTGAATGGCCTTCATTCGTTCGTAGGTGCGCAGGGCACTGTTCCCCTTACTCCAGTCGATCCCCACCTCATCGTCCATCAGCTGATGGAGTTCCTCCCAGTGCGAAACGAGATCAGCCCATTCGCGTCCGTGGATGGCCATCTCCGAGATTCGCGCCTTCCACTCGGGTACCAGTTCCAGCAGGCGCAGGCATCGACCCAGGTCAGAAGGATCGGACGGTGTGCAGAAGCCATCCTCGGGCTTGACTCCCATCATGCTCGACCAAATCGCAATCGCTGAAAGCCCCGTATCTTCTCCTACGATCCACTGAGAAACGCGCTTGAGATAATCGTTGTTCATTGCAGCTCCAAGACAAAAAGAACAGAGCTGCAGATTACTTGGTGGGGAGGTCTGTCTCTGCTGAAAGGGGGGTGATGAAATTCAAGTCGGGGGATGCAAAGCCGATCTTGTGAAGACATCCATACGAGAAGCGGTCAGGGCAAAATAGGGGCGAATTCCGTTTATAAGCGGAAGACGACTATAGTCGGAATCCCGAAAAATCCAGCTTTTCGAGTGTCGAGCTGGGACAGCCTTATCCATTTTCGTAATCACAACGTGGCTTTTGGCCGCGCACTTAGAAACCTGCGAAAAACTGCCAAACTCACTCAAGAGCACCTTGGGTTCGAAGCTGGTCTAGATCGCACCTACATTTCGGTCCTCGAGCGCGGGGAGCGCTCGCCCACGCTCGACACTATGGTTTCCCTTAGCGAAGTGTTCGGCTTGAGCATTTCAGAGCTTGCCAGTCACATCCAGAGCCAGTTGGACGAAATGCGTGACAATCAAGATTCTTCTGGAGCCCTCGATCAGTAAGGTTTTGTTGCGAGGAGATGCCCCCACAGAAAAAGCCACTGCCTTGCGACTACTGACCTGCTTCGAAGTTCTGTAAGCGCCTCCAGGCCTGATGATATTTCGACACACGACGCAGATCCGGCTCCCCGAGGCTAGCCAGCCTCAGCACGTTTAGATTGTCTTCGATATCAGCCAGCTTGATCTTACGCGCCAGCGGGTGCGGGCAGATTCGCTCGATGAATACCTCGTAGCTCTCCCCACGGCGCCGGCTCAGGAGGACCACGGCCTCGACTACATTCTCCGGGAAGCCTTCGTTGAGTAGATCCTCCGCGGTGGTGTCACTGTCTTCAATCACATCGTGGAGAAGTGAAACCGCTTGCTCGAACGGGTCAGTGAATCTGGCCATCAAACGCAGTGGGTGCAATATATAAGGCATGCCAGCTTTATCGACCTTGCCCATATATGCGCTCAGCGCACGCTGGAGCGCCATCTCAATCAAAACCATCTTAGTCCTCTCCCTTCCTACCTAGGGCAAGCCTGAGGGCTAGGCCGCCCGCCCGCCCGCCAGACGTCTGTAGATGATGATTCTACTGGCTGACATCAACTTCATTCATGCTCGCCAGGGCCTGCTGGATCACGGGCTCAAATCCCCAAGACTTGGTGTAATCAACGACCATCCTTGAAGGCGATTCGCCCAAATCCAGGTGAATCAGCGCAGTGTTGCTACCGTTCTGCAACAGCCGAATCACCGGTGGGTCGCAGCAAAGAATCTTTTCTTGGACCTTCGTTACGTCGGGGGTGTACAGCCACTCGCTTCCTCGCAGGACCTCATGCGGAAGCCAGCCAAATTCCGCCAAATGCTTGAGGAGCACAGTCAACGCGGAGGTGTTCTGCAGGGATGCGGACATACCCATGAAACTGTCAGCTACCATCTTTCATTCCTAAGGTCTCTCGTCTGGTGGCCATCATTCACGCGGTCAACCTGTGCCACTAGGGGGATTCACTTAGTCAGGAGCTTCTTGTCGAGCGCATCGCGGGTGTAGGCGAAGGCACCATTTAGGGTTTGAAAGCATCCAGCGGAGCGGTTCCGACTGAGAATGCTCATGCCCTAGCTTCGGCTTGGAGTCGGTCAGCAGGGTACTGCCGCATGAAATCCATACTTCGCTCCGCCGGCGCGCGCAGCCAATCCTGGATCAGCCCGTTTGGCAGGATGACGACCATGCGTTTTTCTGAACCTGGCTTATGAAAATTTTGCATTAGTGCGTGGTCGTCCGCATTGACCGTCAGCATCGTGTAGGAGTGCAGCTCGCCATCAGGCGTCTTCCACCGTTCCCATAACCCGGCGATCGACATGATTCCGCCATCCGTTCTACTGATGCGTGTAGGGACCGATTTCCCTGTTCGCCAATCAGGTTCATAAATCGCCGCGGCCGGGATGATGCAATGCTTCGCCTCTCGCCAAGCAATTCGATAGGTAGGCTTGGTCGCCACAGTCTCGGTGCGAGCGTTGTAGGTGTTACGCCCTAACGATCGTGCTTTGGCCCAAAAGGGTAAGAGTCCAAATTGGCCGACTACCGCCTCCAATTCAGGCACTTCCTCCTCAGCAGATTCATCGTTACGCAGGCGAATAAATGGGCCTTCGTAGCAGGGCCAGAGATTGATCTTGAATTGCCCCTCTGGGGCCACACCATAACCAGCGATCAACCGCTCAGTTTCCGGCGCCTCATAGTGACTGCACATGCTTGAGTTCCTTCGGGTCGGACTGAAAGCATAGCTTTTGACCCGCCGGAATAGGCACCTATTCGAAAACTGTAAAGGGTAAAGGCTCAGTCAAGAGATCGAGCAAACCCTTCAGATTGGAGAATGTTTATGTACGAAGACCACCAACTCATATGCCGAAAATGCAGCGAACCTTTCACCATCCGTGAATTCTGTCCCAATGCGCTGGGTGACCTGGACCGCTGGCCGCTTGAATGTCCGCACTGCGGGGAAACCACCGTGGAGAAATCGGCGGGCTACCTCGAGGTGATCCAAGAGCAATAAGCGAAAGGCGGGCCTCATGCCCGCCTATTACTCACGCTCAGTCTCTAGATTGCGACGACGGAGCCTCAAAGGAATCCTGCAGGAGGCGCCGGTATGCAGCAGGAAAGTTGTTAGAAAATTCGGCAAGTGCTGCCAGGCAGTAGTAGGCCTCGTCATACTCGCCCCTGGCCATTTGCTCACGGGTTGCTTCGACCTCTACCCACTCGGAACCATCCAAGCATCGCACATCGAGGAAGCCATCTGGGAACTCGCTGTGTTTCACGGAAGCCATGAAGTGAAGCAGGACCGTATCACCACAGGTAGCGCATGAACTGGAAACGCAGTTCATGCCCTCAATGGTGCTGTTGGGCGTCTCTCGGTACCCACACCAGTAGGAGTTATCATTCTGAACCCTGATGTAGGGCATGACCATCGCCGCAGGCAACACTCCAGCAACCGGAATCCGGTGAGCGTTCCACCAGTCGGAAAGCAACTGTAGAGCAGGGTGCGATTCCAATTGCCCAAGGCAATCCTCGGAACTTCCAGGGGTCGCGGAAGGTACCTCGGGGCGCTTGTATGGAACCTTTGCTGCAAGTGTTGGCGCTGATGGAAAATTGACCCACCCTGCCGATTGAAATTTGACCCAGGGCGGATTGCTGATTTTGTTACCAGCAACTGTGGATAAGTCTACCAGCGCAGCTGCTGTTGCCCCCACTCCTTCGTTAGCCCAGTTCAGTTGTTTAAGACCTGCCACATGCAGCCATGTAGCAGGCCGTCGTCGCCATGAAATCAGAACGGCTCATCGTCCTCCGGTTCTTGGCCGCCCTTACGCTTTCGCTCCCGTGATTTGATCTTGGCCTGGGCCGCCAAGCTACTGTGTTGCAGTCGATAGGACTCGTTACCGGTTTCGACGATGTGGCAGTGGTGGGTCAGCCGATCCAGCAGGGCGGTGGTCATCTTGGCGTCGCCGAACACGCTCGACCATTCGGCGAAGCTCAGGTTGGTGGTGATCACCACGCTGGTGTGTTCGTACAGCTTGGACAGCAGGTGAAACAGCAACGCACCGCCAGCCTGGCTGAAGGGCAGATAACCCAGTTCGTCGAGGATGACCAGATCCATGCGCAGCAGAGCTTGGGCGATCCGCCCGGCTTTGCCGTCGTGCTTTTCGCGCTCCAGCAGATTGACCAGATCGACCGTGGAGTAGAAGCGCACGCGCTTGCCGTGCCGGGTGATGCCGGACACGGCCAGCGCAGTGGCCAGGTGGGTTTTACCGGTGCCAGGCCCACCGATCAGCACCACGTTCTGCGCGGTGTCGGTAAAGGCCAGACTGGCCAGTTCGCTGATCAAACGAGCGTCTGCGCTGGAGGCGCTGAAGTCGAAGCCGGCCAGGTCGCGGTGCATCGGCAGCTTGGCCATGTTCATCTGGTGGCTCACCGAGCGCATGGCGCGATCTGTGTGCTCTTGTTCCAGCAGGTGTTCGAGCAGCCACTTGGACGAGGCTGTGTTCGACTCACCCTGCGCAGTCAACTCCGCCCAGGCCGTGGCCATGCCGTGCAGGCGCAGCTCCTTGAGTTCCGCCATCAAATCACGCATGACCGATCTCCTCGGTCTGGCCACGCAGGCGGTCGTAGCGCGCCGTGTTAGCGACGGGGGCTTCCTTGAGCGACAAGTGGGTTTCGACGCTGGGTGGTGGTTCGGTCGCGGCCAGGCGCGCCACGACATTGAGGATGTGTTCGGCGCTCAGGCTGCCGCTTTCCAGTACCAGCTCAACAGCCACCAGCACCGCATCGAGCCCGGCGACCGGTACGGCAGCCAGAACTTGCGCCATGATCCGGTCACCGCCGGCATGACGCCCCAGACCGTGCTTAAGCTGACGCAGCGGCGCCGGCAGATCAGCAAAGGGCGCGCCGTTGCGCAGCGCACCGGGCTTGCGTTCGATCAGCGGGAGGTAGTGCTGCCAGTCATAGCTGACCTGGTCGCGATCCAGCAAGCGGACATGGCTGGCGATCAGCGCGTCGTCAGCCACCACCTCGATTCGCGTCGGATACAAACGGCTGCTGACCCACTTACCCGCATACTCACACGGCACCGAGTAGCGGTTGCGCCCGACGCTGACCAGGCAGGTGCTGGAGACCCGCGCAGGCCGCTCGACGTAACCGTCGAATGGCGCTGGCACAGGCATCAGTTCAGCGCGCTCCAACTCCAGCACTTCGGCCACACTCAGCCCGCTGTATTGAGGGTGCGTCAGCTCGTTCCAAAGCGCGCGGCAGCGCTGGCCCAGCCAGGCATTGAGTTCCTCGAAGGAGTGAAACTGACAGTCCTGGGCGTCTAGCCAGATACGCCTGCGGCTGTCTTGCACGTTCTTTTCAACGATGCCCTTTTCCCAACCAGCGGCGACGTTGCAGAAGTCCGGATCGAACAGGTAATGCGCGCACATCACCGCAAAGCGCGCATTCACCGCCCGGCCTTTGCCCTTATTGACCTTGTCGACGGCGGTCTTCATGTTGTCGTAGATGCCCCGGCGCGGCACGCCGCCCAAGGAGCCGAACGAGCGTGTATGGGCGTCAAATAACATCTCATGGCCCTGGCTCGGATACGCCACAAGCCAGAACGCACGGCTGGCACACAGCTTCAGATGTGCCACCTGCATACGCCGGTAAATGCCGCCGACCAGCAAGCCTTCCTCGCTCCAGTCAAACTGAAACGCCTCGCCAAGAGCAAAGGTCAGCGGCACAAAGGCCTGCGACGCCTTGCCCTGTCCCCCTCGCCAGGCACGGATAAACGCGGTGAGCTGGCTGTAGCCACCGTCATAACCTTCGGCTTTGATTTGCGCCAACAGCGCCTTGGCACTGCGCCGCTGTTGCTTGGGCCGCAGCGAATCGGCTTTTAGCGCCTGCTCCAGCGTGGCGTGAAAAGGGCTGAGTTTGTTGAAGATCGCGCGGCGTTGGTAGACCGGCGGCTTGGCCTCAGGTGCTCTGACCCACTTGCGAATCGTGTTGCGCGCCAACCCGGTGCGCTTGGCTATCTCATGCAGCGACAGCTTGTCGCGGAAATACATCCGGCGGATTTTGCCCATCATTTCCATACTGATCACCCTGTGTTCTCCTGCTCAAAAATTGAGCAGAAGCAGTTGAACACCTGGGTCAGTTTTCAGTCGGCAGAACAGCCTCTACTGGGTCAGTTTTCGGTCAGCGGCAACACTGCAAGAGAGATCGCATCCAGAAGCACCCTTGCTGGTATCTCCAGAGCACCATTTGCTTTGTGCTCATCATTCAGCACCGAGAAGTCCGTCAGTTGGACCACTTCATGAAGCTGCTGTTTCTGGTAAAGGTGAATGCTGGTTGCCTGTTCGTAGGGGATTGGGGGAATCCGCATCTCCTCCCGGAAAGTCACGCCGAGCATGCCATCACGTAAGACGCCGACATTCAGCGTCGGCCTTCCTTTTCTGTGCTGCTCCAGCACCTGGGAAGACTTCAAAAATGCCGTGGCATAGCGGTACATGTTCGGGACCGAGGCACGGCCATTTGGCCAGTTGGACACCGCCATGGTGTACGTCCGAAATGGGCCTTGCTCCAGCTCCAGTTGGATGAAATGACGAACCACCCAATCACTTCCGTCACTGAGCAGTGACACGAAGGTCCAGCGGAACTCTACTTTGAAGCGCTCAGGGAGATTGGCCGCCGGTACGCACCAACCATTGCGATTACGCACCGAGCCACCGACCAGGTAGGAGGAATTGGGGTACGGCTGCCGGATCACCACGCCTTCGGCCGGGAGCAAACCGTCGACGTCGGAGATGACCTCCAGCACCACTCGGTCCAGGGATACGGCCTCAGTTAGAGGGTCATCCAAAAGCAGCTTGGGAAGTAGATGTAGCAGCTTCTGGTCACTGTCGGTTGTACCAACCTCAGTGCCATCAGATCGCAGCTGGACCGTTGATCCATCAGGACGGGTCGCGTGGACAATTTCCATTGAGGCCTCCCGGGCTTGTTGTTGATCGGGAGGATAACGGTGAGTTGGCAATGGTACGAATGAAGAAGGCGGGCTGAAAGCTTGCCCGCCGTGCTCATTATTGGAGTTCACCGTGAAATGGCCCACCTAAATGGGGCGGGCCTTGAAGGAGGAACTCGGTCAGTTCTTGGAGCCCAGTACCAGCGTATGTTCAAATTTGCTGAGGCAGATGGCCCATGCCTTGAGGTTGAGGTCGATTTGACCTGCGCTCAACCTACACCTGGTACTTAGTCCCGAAAGAGCGATCCCATCGATGAGCAGTCACGCCACCAACTACCTGGCCCTTGAAGCTTTCGCTGCAGCGAATGCGAGATCTATGGGGGCTAGATCTCGCTTCCAGTTTGGCGACCTGATGGTCTATGCCCGGATCGCGGCACGCTGGATTGACGGGGAAGGCCGCTGGACGCTTGACTTGGCTGATCTTGAAATCACGAATGAAGGCGAGCGAGGGAAGGGGCAATTCACACTCTTCCTTAGCAATGCAGAACGTATTGCGGACAGCAATGGGTTGATCGTGTACGTGCAATCGATCGTCAATCAGCGACTGTTGAACAGCCTCGTATCCAAAGGCTATTTCCTGCAGGGATACGATGCCTACCGCTTGCGCCAGGCCTAATCATCAGTCGATGGATTCTCAACTCCAAGCAACAATGCCCAGGTCCGAATTTCAGCTTCAAGCTCTGTTGCAGTACGACGCACATCAGCGTTGTCCTCCGCTCTTTGGAGGAAGTGCTTCGGAAAAAGGCCAAGACAATCAATCCCCAGCGCATGCGCACTAACCAAACCTGCAACGTCAGCTCCTGTCTGGCCGCCAGATCGGATGAACTCGATTGGCCAGTGCTGGTGGACCTTGCCAATGACTTGGTACACCCAGGCATTGATGCTCTCCTGCGTCCAGCCATGCTTATACAGTGTGTAGATACCGTTCCCGGCGACATTCAAGGTGCGCGCATTTGCAGCTGACATCGCCTTATAGAGGCGCCGGGCTGCGGCGACTGGCTCGATTGAAACGGGGATGGCCACATAGGCTTCACCAGCCGCCCGCAGTGTCAATTGCTCACCCCGGGTTGTGAAATCCGAGGCAAAGGCAACGGTAATATCAGCGCTCTTGGCATTCTCCCAAGTCCGAGAGGCGTAGCGGCCTGAGTCATGCTGTTCGATCCGAAGCAAGGGCTGCTTCGGTGTGGGAAGGCTGAACTCGGCATGGTGAACGTACCGGATTTCTGCGAGCGGGGAATTCTGACAGGCCCATTCGAACAGTGCGATGAGCCACCCCAAGCTGACATCGGGTGAGCGATCTTCAGTGTTTGGCTGACCAGCAGGTTGCTGGCCGCGCTGGCTCCGTTGTCGTTTCAACAGATTACCTAGGGGGACCATTGCATCTTTGCCAAGCACCGGTGCCCCGTCTCCTCCTACAAGCAGCAAATGACAACCTTCATCAACACCAGCCTGGAGCAGCTCCATAGAGACCGCGTGACTGAAAACGCATCGGCCCTTTTCCCAGAGCTCGACTGTCGCGACCGGCCCTTTCATTCCGTTTCCTGTGAGTTCAGTTAGAGCAAGGACGACAGAATACACTCGCGCTCGGCTCACCACCTCATCGCGTATTGGAAGGCTGTATGTCTTCCTGCATTCCCAGCTTGCGGCCGCCTCTCAGTAACAGCTCCGACGATTAGTAGCTAAATCAGCCCCGCATCCAAATTCATCCGTACGCGCAAAGTACGCCCTATACCCCACATGAAACCGTCAGAAATCACGTACAGGGCCATTTTTAGGCTATGACCAAGGATTACAGTTTTTATCTGATGTGATTTTTAAACAAATTCTCCCGCGACTGACCTATACTATTACCGTAATTACTTGTTACGTAATACGGGTAACAAAAGTTCGCCGGTAAAATGGCGCCAAATCATAGTTTTCGGGTACTGTCAATAGATACGGAGGGCAGCCATGAGCCGCGTTGGGATCACGAAAGAGGAGGTTCGCCAGGCGATTGCGCAACTCCGGAACCAGGGTTCCCCGGTTACAGTGCGTTCCATACAGGCCATCACAGGCGGCTCCTACTCGACGGTGCAGAGGTTCTGGAAGGATCTTCGCGACGAGGAAATCGAAATGCTGGGCGATGGCGGGCGTATCCAGACCGAGCTGCAGGCCCTGGTACACGCGCTTCACGACAAGATGAAAGAGAACTCCGAGCGGATCGTTCGTGAGGGCGAGCAGCGCTGCGAGACGCAAATCAAGGAAATGGAGGAGGTCCTTGATGGCGAGCGAGTGGTGCACCAAGCCACCGTCGATCAGCTTGCGAAGACTGAGGGCACCCTTGCCGATCGCGAACGGCTGCTGGGCGAACTGACTGAGCGCTTGAACTCGGCCAACATTGAGTTGGGCCGCATGGCTCAGGAGCTGACTGACACGCAACGTAACCTGGAGGTGGAGAAGCGCTCGACCAGCAAGCTAACCCACGACCTACAAGCAGAGCGGGATGCTCATGAGCACTATCTCGCAGCCCTGAACGAGCAACGTCGGCAGGAGCAGGCGACTTTCGATAACGCGCTGACCGCTCTGCGCGAGGACAACCGCACCCTCTCGGCGGACAACATTCAACTGAGAGGGGAAATCCTGAGCCTGAATAAGCAACTGTCTGGCATGACCTCCCAGTTGACCGACCTGCAAGCCCAGAACAGGAAGTTGACGCTTGAGGCTGACAGCGCGAAGGACAAGCTGCAGGTCACAGAGCAGTCACTCATGAACTTGAGGATCGAACTCGCCACAGTAAAAACTCAGCATTCGGAGGCCGAAAGGCAGCTTGAAAGCGCCATCAAGGAGAGACGAGAGACCGAGGAGAGGCTGGTGGAAGCAAAAACCTCTGCTCGAACTCAGAACAGCGAGGTGAGACGCCTTTCCGCCCAGTTGGAGGGCATGAAAGCAGAGCTTTCCTCCCGCGCCAAATCCGCGGAAGAACGTGGTGCGGAAGGAAACACCTGAGGGCCTGGCAGATAGCCATCAGTAGGACTGACTGGCATCATTCGGCTCGGGCGTTATGGTCAACGGGGGCTCATAAACCGCCGTGGGCCGCCGATAACGCAGACAGGCGATCAACAAGTAAAGGATGATCTTGATGCAACTTCGTGCAGCAGCCTCCGGTCTGCTTCTGGCCCTCCTGGCCGGCCAAACTGCGGCAGCAAGCTTTGACTGCTCCAAGGCCAGCAGCTTCCCCGAAAAAGAAATCTGCCGTGATGGCTACCTTTCCGGGTTGGACGATTGGTTAGCCAAATCCTATAAGGCCGCCCTGGAGGTAAATCCTGCCCAGCATGAGGCGGTCCGTCAGTCGCAGCGTGAATGGCTCGCGACAAGGGATGCGTGTACTGACCAGAAGTGCCTCGACAAGACCATTGGCGCCCGCATCCAGGCGCTTGATCAATATGCGACGGCAGAGAAGGGGAAAGCGGCATCGGCTTTAGCCCAGGCCCAGCTGATCAAGCTCCAGGAAGAGGAGGCTATGAGGCAGCGACAAACTGCGGAGCGCCTGGCGGCTGAAGAAGCAGCTCGACAGTCGCAGATCGAGTATCAGCGCCAGCAGGCGATCATCGAACTCCAGCAGCGCACTCAGGCCGCACAAGCGGTCGAAACTCAACGTGCTATCGCGCACCAGCAAGCACCAGCCCAAATCCCGCAGTACCAACCACCTCAACAGGTTGAGCAAGCTTCAGGCGCAACCTCGTCCTCGCCGTCATACCGCGCGCCCGAGAAATCTCTGTGGCAGCAGTTCAAATCAAGCCCGGCCTGGAAGTACATGCTTCTGGCGGGTGCACTTCTGACAGCTTGGGCGATGTGGAGGCACCATCAGGGGCAGGCAACCATCTACAACGACTACACGGATGCCGCTATTACGAACCTCTTGCCAGCTGCAGGCGTGGTATTGGCCTTCTTGATGAACTGGCTCGAGCTTCCCCGTCAACTCGCAATGGTCGCAGGCCTAACGGGTTTCATGCTTGCATTGATGTTCGCCGTGTATGCGTCAGTGCGAACCAATCAGGGATGGCTGAGCATCAGCCTGTCGCTCATTGCCAAAATGACACTGGTATCAGTGTTCTATGCGGTGATCGGCGCACTGGTGGCATCGCTATTCGTAAGCACCAAGTACAAAGGGGAGTCCCAGGCGAGAGCGAATGCAAGGAATCGAAGGGCGAAGAAAGAAACGATGGCCATGATCGCCGCGCTCACTACAGCCTACACCTTCCTTTCTGCTTGGCTGTGCCGGCGGCAAGAGTTCATCCCAGTTTCTGAATGCCTAGCTTTTGACTCGACCGCAAGCGTTGCTTAAGTCATCCCCCATGAGGCGCGGTCACCGCGCCTCATGCTGATTCAGCCTCGGCGACATCAATGTCTTCCGCATCTTCTAAGTCATCCCCTACAGCCGTAAGGATTTCCAGCTCAGAACGGATGCGCACCTTCGCTCCGATCTTCAACCCTCGGACTATTTCGTCCCCGTCATCGTTCCTGGAGATGTCCCAACCAGGTTCAATCCAGGCCTTCGCCTGCCAGTCTTCGAATCGCTTTTTGAGATCCGACTTCACCCGCCGCTTGACCTTCTGATACTCGGATTTTGAACCACTGAACTCGTGGTACTTCTCAAGCCCGATAGGCCATACCCCATCTCTATGAGATGCGATGAAGGGCAAAAGCTTGGTCCCAAATCGATCCAATTGATCCATGATCTCAAAGGGCACCAGGGTGGTATTCACACCATCGAAGAAAATTGCAGCGATCGGGTCAAGGTTAAGCAGAAGTCGCCCTGTCTTGTGGTTCTTTGCCTGGTTGGTCAAGAACCGCATGCTGATATCGACCACCGTATCATCTGACTCAATTGCCGCCGCAATTTCCTTGATCTGGTCGCCGTACCGATTCTTGATGTACTCGAGAAAGAAGTCCCTATCAGGCAGCCCGAGCGGCGGCCGCGTGAGCAGGTTGTAGAGTCTCTTCAGAGCAGGCTTGCTTGATATCCGCAGTTCGCCGCCGGCAAGGTCATCAAGAATCCTTCGGGCCTTTTTGAAGTTCGCACCGGAGTCGTCGAGCTTGAGCCAACGACAGACATCAGCCTGTTTGACTTTGACGGACTGTGTCAGTGACCTGCCGCGGGCCAGCACCATGATTCGGGCCAGGACGAGTTCGTGATCTGTAGACAGCGCCGGACCGCGGTACCAGATTGAGCCCGATCCCAAGGAGAAGATCTCTGTCCATTCCTGGAAGAAGAGGCCTTTGGGAATCTTGCCCGCTGAGAAGAGGGCTGAACGGACGATGGGGTTGCTTTGCTCAAAGAAACGCTCATTCGTGAAAGGGAGAACGCCCTGACCTGATTCCAGATCGAACTTTGTTTGCAGCTTGAATCGCCTGTCATCTACAGCAACCTGCCGTACTTCTTCAGGTGTCAGCTTCAACTCGGTCATGGCCTATCTCTCTTACTTTTCGCGTTTCGTCCGTCTCGACAAACCTGATGCAAAGCATATATTCCCTCATCTTGATTTTTTAGTCCAAATCAAGACCGTTTTCGCATAAGCCGTTCTGAGATCCGCTTTGGCGGTTCGGATCGCCGGAATCCTGTGAGCGCTCAGAGCATTCCGGCTCGAAGAAGATCACCCCACCTGTACGGCATCTCTCATACCGTACACAGGATTCCGGTCGCTAAAACCGAGCAAGGCTTTTCTGTATCCCATGAAAAAAGGGGCGCTCACAAGAATCCGGTTACCGTGGCAATAGGTTCGGAGCTTGAGCGCTCACAAGATTCCGGCCGGGAGAATTAGCGCTCTTTGACGCACCGCTCAGGAAATTCCGGTCCATTCTACGGAGTGTCGATCACCGACCATGCCTCCAGGGCAGGAAATACGGGCCGCTCACCAAATTCCGGCCGGAATATCGGTCCTGGTCTTCCACTGAAAGCCCTGCCCCGTACATCCGCGGAACGCGCTGATGTGGTCTTCCCCGGCTGGATCGATGCCCCACGAGGAGAAGACCAGGCGGGCAGTCCGTACACAGAATTCCGGTCACCCTCTGCCTCTCTAGCCGGCGCGCTGCCGGGCGCTCACCAGAATCCGGTGTTGAACGGTGTAGCGTCCAGCGGGACGCTGCGCTCATGAAATTCCGGTGTTCAGACCTCTAACTCTCAATCGCACTCCAGCTCTTGCCCCTATGCTTTACACAGCTGCAAAGCCCCGGGGGAGTAGGTGTACACCGGATTCCGGTTCACCCTCGAGCAGTCATTGAGCCTTGCGCTCACGATATTCCGGCCTATCCGCCGCGAAGTTTGGCATGCGCTGGGAACCGCTCACGAGAATCCGGTCTTGCTGAAGGGTAACCACCGTCAAGCCAGTTTCCGCTCAAAGGAATCCGGTACCAGAAAAGCAAGCCCTGGAGACAGACGTCATCTCAAGGCCGCCCCTCTGCGCGTTTCCCTGCTCACGGAATTCCGGCAAATCCAGCATACGGGCCTGGTCGTGATCGTAATCGCTTCTTCCTGGTCACCGGCGGCCATGATGGGGCTGGGCTATTGCGCCAGCCGCGCGCCCCATGATTCTGGCGTCGACGCTGGAGAATGTGGCATCAAGTAGCAGTTGCGGCGAAGGGGTGTGGGCAAGGCCCATCCGCTGTTGCTAGCCCCCGTACCACTCAAGACGCTGCCAAGCTTGGCCGGCTCGAGCAGCCCCGAGACCGATCCAATCTTGTGCGAGTGCCTAGTTGTGACCGCTCACCAAAATCCGGTCGATCTGCGCATCGCCAAGTCCGACTGGCAGAGCCTGCGTCTGACTTGGCGTACACGAAATTCCGGTTGGTCTCGATGAGCATTTTGCCGCAGGCCGGCTAGATTCCCGGGCGCACGCAAGATTCCGGTCCCCGTTCCACCCTCATTGCCTCCCTTGGCGCTCAGGAGATTCCGGTTCGAGGTGCCAAGAGCCGCGGGTAGGGGTGCTTGAGGGAAGCGCTCAGAGAAATCCGGTCTCGTATTAGCCGCATTCCAGACCTGAACGCGCTGCCGCTCAACAAATTCCGGTTCAGAAGGGGCTTTACCCGTACGCTCACAGCATTCCGGTCGTTAGCCAGGCGGGACGCAAGCTGTCAGCAAAAGGTAACCGCATGCATTTGTAAGCCACTGTATTTAAAGCCGATTTACTGATGCTCCGGTAAAGTAAAGCTGTTCAATGCACAGGTTGCACACAGCTTAAGCACAGGTTATCCAGTAATTTAAAGGCAGTTATCAACAGGAGACCGGATTCCGGTGTACGCCACCGGAATCCCCTGAGCGCGACCGGAATCTTGCGTGCATCAACCGGAGTCCTCTGAGCGCTGACCGGAGCCTCGTGTACGGCTACCGGATCAGGCTGTACGGGTCCCGGAATCCGGTGTACAGCGTCAAAGCAGCCTACGATAGACAGGGCTTGGGGTGCAGCCATCTGTCCACACCCTATAACCCCAATCGGTAACCCCAAGAAAGATAACCCTGTTCTCTAACCCGGAAGGTAAGCCGATCGCAGGCTAATCCCTATTGTTGCTTGCGCTAACCCGCCCGCTGGATCAGCGCTTGACCGTCAGGCCTTCAACTTCAGCCGCACGCTGATCGTCCAGCGAGTTGTAGTAGATGTCCTGAGTCGTGCTCATCGACTTGTGCCGGAGATCGGCCTGAAGGTTTTTTGCATCACGATGAGGAGCATCAAAGGTCGCCCCTGTGTGACGAAGCCAATGCAGGGTGGCAACCCGGAGGTCGTCAACTTCACAATCCGATCGTCCCTCCTCGTGCATTCGCTTCAGAGCCCGATCAAAGACCTCCTGGACAATGTTCCGCACCTGGCGATCACTCAATCCTGGGGCACCATTCAACTTTGTGAGGAGAGGGGCCTGCTCTCCCTTCAGTGGCAGGGGCGTGAGATTACGGCTCTGACGGTACCGCTTCAGGTACTTGAGGTAGTCAGGCTTCACTGCAATGCGCGCTTCTACGTTCCCTTTACCAACCACCTCGTACCACCAAGTTTCATCCTCCTTGACGAACGAACCCATCGTTGGAGTCCAGAGCTGATTACCTACCAGGTCCGAGACTCGTAGGTACATAGAGAACAGAGAAGAGACAATGAACAACGTGCGCTCATGAGATTCCGGTGCTTCGTTAGCCATGAGCTCCGCGGTCTCGATCACAAAGTCCCACTGCAGCTGGGTAAGGGATTTCCCACCACTTCGTTTGGCTGTGGTCCTAATCCAACGACTTTTGCCCTTGATCGCCTTGAAGGGGTTTCCTTGAGCCAGGTCCTCCTGGGTCAAAAATTCGAAGAACGAACTACAGATGGAAAAGACCTGCCGGATACTGCCCTGAGCCATTTTGTAACCAGACACCCCCAACTCCTCGCCGGCTTCCTTGGCTCTCTTTCGATCGCTTTTCGAAATTTTGATGCCGAAGGGGCGCCAGCCAGGGTTCGGTTCGTAGACGCCTCCCCTTGGAAGGAACCTCTGGCGCACAGCATCTCCAATCCAGCTCGCAGGCGGAGCCACGTTGAAATCCATGAATCTCTCAGCGTCAGACCGGCGCAAGTCCAGAATCGATTTCCCTGCGATGATCCAGGACCACAACAGGATGCGCTCTACCTGCGTGCGATAGGCCTTAAACGTGGTTGCTTGGCCGCTATAGGACTTCAAAAACGCCCGAGCATGGGCGAGGTCGTTTGCTGCCGGAATATGGGGAGCGAAAACCTTTAGGAACTCCTCAATCGCTGGCCGCTCTGCAACGTACTCAGCAGCCGACGACGAGAGAAAGGTTTCGTAGGTATCAAACAGTGGGGAAGGGCGGACGCCTCTGTTCGGTGTTTTTGCTGGAGCTGGCAAGCGGACCTCGGAGCAATAGAAAACGAATACCCCAAGGTTAACCGCGTTGCCTCGTAGCACAAGCCAAGATTACCCTTGAAGCGCCCAGCTCATGCGGCGCTCAGGAAATTCCGGTCCCGGTTTTCAGCGTTTACCGGTACAGAAGCCAGTGATTGATTTCACTGCCGAAGACTAGGGAGATCACCCCTCCCACGATCAGACCAGGGCCAAACGGCAGATAGCGGTCCTTTCGGACGAGTCTGATCGCCATACCGACAGCAGCAGTGGTCAAGCTGGCGATCAGCAAAGTCGCGGGCAGCACTTGCCATCCTCCCCAGGCACCAAATAGTGCAAACAGCTTGCAATCACCCTGGCCCAGGCCCTCGACACCACGGACGATGTGGAAGAGCTTTCCTATCGCCCAGAATGTCATATATCCCACCACCACCCCTGCAACCGCGTCGTGCAAGGACGCGAGGACTCCGAAATAGTTGGCGGCAAGACCGATCCAAAGGGCGGGAAGTGTAATCGCGTCAGGGAGCAGCATGACCTTCAGGTCGATCAGGCAAAGGGCTATGAGCATCCACAGCAGCACTATTGCGGCACAAGCAGCAGGAGTTACACCGTAGTGCCAGGCAAGCGACGCGGAGAGGAGGGCGGTCGCCAACTCAACGGCAGGATAAGTGATGCTGATCTTGGTGCCACAGCCTGAGCATTTGCCGCATAACGCGATGTAGCTCACCACTGGGAGGTTTTCCCAGGGGCGGATCTTGTGCCCGCAATAGGGACAAGCAGAGGAGGGCGACGACAGGGAGAACCGGCCAACTGGTTCGCTTGTGGGTAGGCCCAGGCATTCCTGAGCCTCAATTGTCCAGGCGCGTTCCAGCATGATCGGCAGCCGGTAGGCCACGACGTTGAGGAAACTCCCAACCATGAGGCTCACAAGCGCAACGATGCCAATGAAGAGTTCTTGGTCTGCTTGGAGTATTTCAATCACGCTATGACAGACTCCCAGCCTTTGGGGATGAAGCCAGGGACATAGCGGCGAAGGGACTCCCGCATGTTGTCGAGAGTTGCCGGCTTGACGATGTAGCCGGCCGCGCCAGCTTCGACTGCCAGACGCTTATCTTCCTCAGCGGCCTTGCTCGAGAGAACGATGATCGGCGTGATACTTAGTTCGCCATGGCCCGAGCGGAGCTCACGAATATGGGAAAGGCCGTTGTGCCATTCGCCCAGGTACAAATCCATGAAAATGACGTCGGGATTGAACGACGGCACCACCTGCAGGAGCTCCTGCAAGGTGCCCACCACTTTGACTTCATCGAACAGCTGATCGGCGCATTTCCGGGATACGTAGGCGTCGGTGCGAGAGTCGTCGACAATCAGGGCCTTGGACATAGTGACCTTCCGTTTGTTGTGAATGCTGGAAACCCATATCGAGCACGATCCAGCGGGCAACGTCAGCCTATCGACGTCCTTGGCCAGGTCAAACCAAAACAGGGGGCCGGAATACGCCGGCCGGGGTAGGCGGCAATGTGCACCAGCAGTCAAACCAGAATTACGCTTCCAGTTGCTGGCGGGTTAGCTGCAAGCAACAGCGGGGTGCAATGCTCGGTTTAAGTCTTGGGGTTAGAAGTAATGGGGTTATTTAACGTGGGATTATCAACTGGGGTTATAGGGTGTGGATAGATGGCTACAACACGCATCGAGCTTGTGTTTGCAGTGCACCTTGACGCGCACAGCTTTCCGGTGTGCGTACACATTATTCCGGTGGCCGCTCATGGATTTCCGGTGGCCGTACATGCTAATCCGGCCACCGCGCATAGAAATCCGGTAGGCGCTCAATAAATTCCGGTCCCGCACATCGAATTCCGGTAGCCTGTTGATAACAAGGCCATTTTCTGTTTGCAACCTGTCTATAAGATGTACTTAACTCCGCATTTCCGCTTAACTTATTAAGCGGAAATGCTGTGGTTCACACATCTTATGCAGAGCGAGGAGGTATGAGTCGCTATCTAATTAAGGACAGTCTTGATGAACTTCTCAGGTATCTCGTAAGCCCTTATAGCAACCGATTTACAAGCTTCGTAGTCAGCGTCTTCATGGGCAAGGGATACATCATCGTATTCATAAACGCGTGTACATTCTACTGCATATGGACTCAGGTCCGGGCCTAGTTGAACCATGACCTTCATGCTTCTTTCAGCTTTTTTCAGAATATCCCTGATTTGAATTACTTTATCATACCCTTCAGGCTCTTTGCGGTTGTAATATTCTGCATCGTCAAGCGCCTTAGCAGATAAATACTGCAAACCATTCACCTGTATTTCATACGCCCTAATATATACCACGTCGGTGCCATCAGAAGTATTGGGCTCCTTTCCGACCCGGATTGATTGAATTCCCACACAATACGGTTTCAAATCACTCCCAAGTTCAACGAATATGTAAGATTCTGGATTGAGTTTCTGAAGTATTTCTATTATTTCGTCTACAATCATTACTGCCTATCCCATAAGATCGATGAGGTCGGGAGCACGCTAGAGTAACGAGTCCCCTACATATTTCAAGATTAATTGGGGGGGTGAAATGATTGAATCCGGTTCAGCTGGCCTTGATCCGAGCCAGGAAGGCTAGCGACTCCACGCAACTCCTACACGCGCAGCCAAGATAGGATTCCTTCTGAGGCGACCAATCGACTCCGCTTGGCTTCCACCGTGAGATTGTGAAACTCTAGCCGTTCAATACAGGAGAACATCTCGGCCGCGGTTGTGGCCATGCTTTGGTAGGTTCTAAACGAGCTATAAATGCCTATTCCTAGCATTTCCGATTATAACAATAATCGGAAATGGCAGGCCCGTGGACACTATTAATGGAGGCCTTCGACATCCGCCCTAACCCCGGAACGACATGAGTTTCAGTTGTCCTGATGGATTTTAGGCCTATGACTTGGCTCGCACTGCGTCTGAAATCTCTTCATATTTCAGACTCCCTAAAAACGGAGTGCTCAAAATGGAGCGATCTAAATTGCGGTTCAAAAAATCCCTGGCATTTGTTGCCGGCATTGCGTGCGGAGGCGTTGTCGTTGCGCTGCCAGTGTTGGCTGTGAAAGCTTCCTCGCTCGATCCGAGCCTGCACGCAAGCGTGGCCACTGTCGCGTCTGGAGTGATGATGGTCGGACTGTATCTGCTCATTCGCAAAGCCCAGTCCCGTGTTCTCTGCACCTGCTCCCGCACGGCTGGTTAAAGGCCATTTGGAAGCCTGCGCTGCATGGGATCAGGCGCCCGTTTGATCCCATGTACTCCTCACATTTGGCTGGTTCACTCTTTGGCTGGATTCCACCTTCGTTGTCGTTACACTCACTTCCAGAATCTAGTTCAAGTACGTCCCGGGTGATCTACGCGCTGGGTGCTGTGTGCTTAAGGTGCCCAAGGTATGCCACGAACACGTTTGTTCCTCCCTCTCTCCCGTCCTCAGGCGAATGCCTTGGAAGATCGCGACTGCTCATCCGCAGCGCTGCTTGCGCAGTGGTCTATCCCATCCTTGGCCGCCGTGATCGCTATCCAGTCCTTACCTACGCTGGCCCAGACAACAGATCCCAGTGCTCGGCTGGAGCGCGCTTTAGCCGGCCTTATTGATGCCGGCTTTGACCTGGAAACCGCTGGCCAGGGTGATTCCTTCTCCTCTCTGGTGTTCAGCCGCTTCAACCCTCAGTTGTTCAGCGCCGGGCTAAATCAGCTGCGGTCACTGTCTGTCCGTCTTCTCGAACCCGAAGATCTGGATGCAGAGGGTTACCTCACAGAAGACCGAAAATGGGATTTCGAATTCACCTCACGCCATGCAGAGGCCTTGAATCCATTTACCGAGAGGTTTGTTGACGCAGCTGGAAAGTCCTTCACCCTCGCCCCCCAACAGGCCCGGGCATTCCGCGTCTTTAAGTCGGAACTGGATGAGGACTTTCACCTTCAGGCTCTCGCCGGAACGGGAAAGACGTTCATGATCGAGCGTCTCATCGATTGCCTCACCTCTTACCGCCCTCTCGTCCTGGCCATGACCAAGGTGCAACTTGATGCCCTGCAGCAGAGGGTCGGGACTGGCCGGGTAACTGGTATGACTTTCTCGGAGCTTGCAGTCCGCTCGCTTCAACTGGATGTAGGACGGCATGGTTCTAGATCCTTCCGCTTATCGATGAGACGAGCACGTGTAGAGATGAGCCAGATTGCCAACCACTTGGAATTCAAGCCCGTTGGTAACCTCACTCCCAGTCAAGTCGCCTCAGTGGCCAACAGGACTGTCTTCCGGTACTGCACAAGCCGTGACGCTGAGATTGGAGTTCATCATCTTCCATCATTGGGCGGGTCGTACTCGGTGCCCCAGAAAGAGCTTCTGGTTCAATGCGCAAATCGACTCTGGCAAGAGACCATTTTCCCGTCGTCTTCATCACTGGAGCTACCTGTCCGTGGCTACCACAGGATCAAAGAGGTTTCGCTCAGCAGTACAGCGGCCGTCGAGCCAGGCTTCACTCACGTGATCGTCGATGAGGCCCATGACCTCCCTGCCCCAATGGCTCAATTCCTGGATAGGTGCTCTATCCCGGTGATCACCTTGGGGGATTCCTGCCAGCGCCTGGACGGGGCCGCTGTGGAGCGTGCACCACACGTTCGCCGGCGTGAAATATTTCACTCTCTCCGTTCAGGCCGAGAGATGGAAGCTGCGGTGAACACCCTGATTGAGCAGAACCCAGTGGTCGACGTGCACCCGCTCGAGGGGAACCGCGAACAAGACACAAGGGTCGTGTTCTATAGCCGTCCCTTCATTCCCGAGCAGCCTACTACCATCTTGGTGTGGTCTGAGTGGGGAATGTTTGAGTGGTTCCAGCGCCTGGCCAACGCGAAGGCACAGTTCAGCCTTCTGCCAGGGTGCGAGGGAGGTTTCAGGTGGTTTGTCCTCGACTGCATAGGGCTCTACCGCGAAGGAATCAGACCGACACACGGCGCCCTGTTCAAGTACACCTCCTGGGACGCGCTGCGAAAGGATGTCTCGAAGCGGGAGAGCGCCTTTGATCGTATAGACCGGATGCTTGAAAAGGGATATTCCACAATGGACTTCGAGCGCAGCCTCATGAAGTTGGACCAGGCTGGCAAGGCGCCCTACAAACTGGGAACGGTCGTTGCGGCCAAGAACTCGGAAGTCAATTCGGTGATGCTGGCCCCTGAGCTATTGGATAGCAGCGGTTCCGATCGTCTGGATGCTGCCCGGGCTTTTGCTGCGGTCTACACAGGAGGTACCCGCGCCCGTCATCAGCTTTATGTCCCTGGGCATCTACAGGATTGGGCTTCCGACACTGCGGCCAGGGCGAGGTGCTCCTAGCCCGCGAGGTGGCCCCCTCCTCCGCTTGCTGGCGGCTAGTCCGCGGACAAAGGCCGGCGGCCAAGACCCAAGTCGTCGCGTATCCTGAAACTCAAGTCTGACGTTTGATCTTTGTTTTTGAAATCATGGTGTTAGCCTCTCTTCGTCAGACGCTACGCCCAATTACCAATGATGAAGTCAGCCGCGCTCCCTAAATACCGGCAACCACAGCTCGACGAGAACCGCACCTCGCCGAGCTAGCAGCCTCCTACCCTTCATCCATTCGTTCAACAGCCCTGCCCAACGAAAAGGCAAGGTCCTACCGCTCACGTCTCCTCTGGACAAAGCCCAGCCTGGGTTCTGGGAGGCTGTGCCTGGTCGAAATGTAGAAACGTTTCTTGCCTTGTTCTGCGCGGTGGCCCTAGGCGTTGCAATGGGCATCCCAATAGGAGCGTGGATTTTCGTCAGCGGTTACCGGTTGTGGTGAGTTTGCTCAACCGGGGAAGGCTTGGTTCTGGGGGCCGAGCGTCGCGGCAGCTTGAAAGATGCGCATATTGTGCGAGAATTGTGCATAGTAAGTGCAATCCTAAAGGAGGCAACCCATGGCCAGCAAAGCTGTATTAGAGCTTCGCCCCACCAACTTCGCGGGATTGATGGACGCTCTCAAAGAGGTGAACCGTGTGATGTTCTCTCCTGAGCGCTTCCTCAAGGTTTTTTCGATGGACCAGCAGACCTTGGCGCTCCGGGCCCATGTCCATCGCAACACTGTGCGCAATGCGCCTGAATCGGAAAAGGTCCAGGCCTACATTCGTGATTCAGTGAAGGTTCTGCGCGCAGTGACCGACATGGGCACGGACGTGACGAATGCCATCTTCTGGTTTAAGAACGAGCCTCTTTCCACGTTCGGCTATAAAACCGCGGAGGAAGTGGTCAGCGAAGGAAAAACCGAGCAGCTGATCGCTTTCCTTCAATCCTGGGAAGCTGGTGCCCAAGGATGAAAATCATCGGAGTGCAGGACCTCCCCTGCTACCGAATGCACACTCCCAAGTGGTCCGTTGCGCCTACATCTGGAGCTGGAGCTGCAACTCAGGGTGGCCGGGTTAACCGAAAGGGGCTAGAGGCTCTATACCTCTCGCTTGAGTCGGCAACGGCCATTGCTGAGTTTCAGCAAGCAAGTGCATTCCTTCCACCTGGTCTGCTGGTCAGCTATTCCCTCAGTATGGATCGAGTGATCGACTTCACCGGCGGCTATAACGATACCTGGGCCCCGATCTGGCAAGACTTTTTCTGCGACTGGAGAAAGATTCGCTTCAACGACGGCGTTGAACCGCCAAGCTGGATTATCGGGGATCTGGCTATCGAGGCTGACTGCGCTGGGATTCTGTTCGAGTCCGTTGCGAACCCTGGAGGTCGGAACCTGGTGCTTTTCACCGATCAGTTGCCGGTGCATGGGAAACTTGTGGTCAACGATCCTCGCGGGGATCTCCCTACCGACCAGTCATCTTGGACGCGCCCGTAGTGCAAGCCCGGTACCAGGCTCACGCCTGGCTACCGGGGTAGCGCCTTACACGTACTGTTTGCTTCCTTTCCGCTCGAGCGGACGGCCTTTGAACACGTGCGGGCCGTCCATCGTCAGTTCGACTTTGTCTCCCTTGCGGGTCAGCCAGGGAGTGGCTTCAGAACCGGTTTTGGAGGTCACTCCGCTGGGGCTGATCCGAATTTCATCGCCGTCGATTTCGATCGTCCCCAAGACGTAGGTGTAAATCAGACTGCTGAAGAACCCGCTTTTAAATTCGAAGGCACACTCTACTACCTGGTCCCCATACTCCATCCGCATTCTCGGCTTGAGGGAGGCAACTGAAACGGCGCCATTGTCTACCGCGGAATAGACACTGCAGACCAGCGCAACCTTGCCACCCATGCGATGGGAGATGGCCGGGTTGATCTCGACGGTTTCGATCCCTGGAGCGGAGGCGCTGGCACTCACTACGTCACCGGCATGGAACACAAAAGGATCAGAATCGAAGGAGCCTCGCTTGTCAGGCGCCTGGATTATGGACATTCGACCGTCTGGGCGAAGGATGCCGATGCGCAGGTCTAGGTCATCGTTGTCCCGACCGTCGCCGTTGTCCACCCAGGTAGCGCTGACCTTGATCGCCTTCGGCGCGGCCGCACCTTTCTCCAGCGAGACTTTGTGTGAGGTACCTGGCTTGTCCAAGGTGACAACTGACTTGGTGATGTTCACCGACTTTGCAGGAGGCGCGGCCGGGGTTGGAGCAGCTGCCGGCGCTTCGTCGACCTCTACACCGTACATGCCACAGAGCCCGGCCAAGCCAGAGGCGAAACCCTGCCAGACTGATCGCGCCTTTGCCTGGCCATTTCGAATGTAGAGTTCGAGCACGATGATCCCCGTCTCCCGGTCGAAGGCCCCGGGCGCAAGATCCAGTACCTGTGCGCCAGCGATGACTCGAGCAGTGAGGTTGGGCACTTCGGCGAAGCCTCCACCGCTGCCGTCCTGGGTCAAGGTGATGGCGATCTTCGAAATTGTGGGTGGAAGACGGCTCAGGTCAAAGCTGATGCTGTGGCTGACCGTTCCGGCTTGGTTGATGGGAGGAGAGAATGCGGCTGCGCCGGAGGCATGCTCTGGTGCATTGAAGAAGACCATTCCGCTGTCATCGATCACTTTGCCTGTGTCAGTGACGAGGAAGGCCGTCAGGTTCACGTCGAGATTTGCGCCGGCGGAATGCGCTACCAGGACCTGGCCTTTGGGCTGGTTGATCGTTGTGTTCTCGCCGGGTTTCAGGGATTGACTCAATTTGGGTCGCCTATTCCTTGGTTGATGTGCAGGCGATCTCGCCTGGATTGCATTACTTGAGATCAGCACTCACCCACTCAGGGCCAAATCTCATTGTTGAAGTGTAACGGGCCCAGCCAAAGGTAGGAGTCCATAAGCCACTGACTGCCGTAGCGATTTGGCTTCCTTCGTGTGCGTCGGTACACATCGATACACCTCAGTACACCTCGCAACAGTACACATCGTGGTCAGAGTATCCGCTGCCGTAGCCGTTATAGTTCAAGCCTGTGGCTACCATATTTGCAGGGCAAATCTTTGTCGCAAACGGTGCGTCAATGGGATTTGACCGATTATGTCCACCAGAGGCTTCTGGCACACTCCAACGGTTGTTACGGTGGATGCTCAAATCCTGAAGGAGGATCAGCCTGATGTCTGTCGCACTTTCTAATCCAAACCCCCGTAAGCAGCGAATCATTGAGATAGCCTCGGAGATCGTGGATACGAAGGTTGAGCGCGGTGAACTCGACCCCAATGATGAGGGTGCAATGGACGCCGCTTGCAGGGAAGCCGTCCTCGATGCAAAGACGCTCTACGATGCTGCCGTTGAATACGTCAGCTGAGGCAGGGGACCAGAGCCGCGTGAGGGCCGCCTCGGCGACCGAACATGTCATTCGAGCAGGCCTTCGCTTGGCTATGAAGGAGACCTATTTCCCATGAGAGAACCAATCATTCCCCCTGAAGACAACGCCCGATACGCGCTGCTTTTGGCCGACTATGTTCAGCCGATAAATGCGTCCAGAGGCGAGCCGGTGCCCACGTGCCACTTCACGGCGATGGAGTTCCACGAGTGCGACTCTGACCCCAGTGGCCGCAATGATGGGTATCAATGCCGGCATTGCGGCCACACTGAGTCAAGCTTCGAAGCCTGGGCGAAAGTCGAGGCGCGCAACCAAGGGCAGACCACCTTGGGGCCAGGCCCTATTTAGGCCTTGCCCCTCCTGCCCGCTACCATCCCAATTCGCGGCTTCCACACCAGAATTAGGCCTTGGGACTGAGGAGGGGTCCATCAGGACACCCCTACTCTGGCTACCTTCCACAGTTGCACCACGTCCGCAGCTCGATGACGTAGCAGCATCGCTGCGTCAGCGCACGCGGACTCCAGAGTCATTGGGCCAGGAGTGATGGAGAAGGCTGCAACAATTCCAATGTTGCGCAGCCGCTGATACCCGGCTCCCAACGTGCCGGCGATCGCTACAGTCGGAACTCCTGCAGCAGCTGCGATAGCAGCTACCCCAGCAGGGGTTTTCCCATATAGCGTTTGCTCGTCCAGTTTGCCTTCGCCCGTGATCACCAAGTCAGCTCCTTGAACTGCCAGGCTCAGCCCAGACAGATCTGCGATCAGCTGAACGCCGGGCCTGAATTCTGCCTGGAGAAATGCCTTTGCAGCGAAGCCTATACCTCCAGCAGCGCCAGCCCCGGGGAAGTCACGAACGTCTTCCTGGAGCTGCTCTGCCACGATGTCGGCATACGCGGCCAATGCTTCATCCAGAGCCAGGACCTGATCAGGTGATGCACCTTTCTGTGGGCCGAAAACGTGAGAGGCCCCTTTCGGCCCGGTGAGTGGGTTGTCGACATCACAGGCAACATCTATCCGGACTTTATGTAGCCTTTCATCCAAGCTACTGAGGTCGATCCGCCGAAGGGCATTGAGCGCCAGTCCACCCTCCTCGAGCTCATCGCCGGCTGAGTCCAGAAACTTGGCTCCAAGCGCTCGCAACATTCCGGTACCGCCATCATTGGTCGCGCTACCTCCGAACCCCATGATGATCCGTTGCGCGCCGGCGTTCAGAGCCTGCAGGACCAGTTGACCTGTGCCGAAGGTGGATGCGAGCGTCACGTCGCGGGCGGCGGGCGCGACCAGGTGGATGCCACTGGCAGCCGCCATTTCGATCACCGCCGTGCGGGATTCGCTCAACCACCCCCAGGCTGCCTGGACCTCTGCCCCAAGTGGTCCACGGACGCGGCTGAACCGGCGTTCACCCCTGGTGGCAGCCAGGACCGCGTCGACGGTGCCCTCCCCTCCGTCTGCCATCGGCACGCATACGATTTCAGCGTCAGGAGCCGAATCTCGTACTCCCAGGGCAATGGCTTCCGCCACGAGCTCTGCTGACAGGCTTTCTTTAAACGAATCCGGTGCGATCACGACTTTCATGCAGTTCCCCTCGGGCCAAGCTGTTGTTTGAGGGGATTGTTCCTGCTTCAGGTGCGCGGCAGGTAGGTGGGAATCACAGACTTTATGACGGTCTTTTGTGCAATTTCACAAGGCCCACGAAGCCCTACTCCGCAGCCAGGATCATGGCCAGATAGAGTTCAGTGATGCCCTTGGGGGATGCGAGGTCGAATCCGGTGATATCGGCGATTCTCTCCAGTCTGTAACGTAGGCTGTTCCGATGGATATTCAGTGCCTCTGCACAGGCTTGGCCATCACTTCCGTGCTCCACCCAGCACTTCAATGTCTTACGTAGCTGGCCATTACCATCCTCTTGCTGCAGGGAGAGGTAAGGCTCAGCCAGCTGCCGAAATCCATCCTCGGAACGATGCCGCCACACTGCGACCGGAATTCTGTGAGCGGCCAGATCAAGCCACTGGATATCTGGGATCTTCGCTTGGGCGTAGGCCATCAAGTCAGATAGCTGCTCAACCTCAGAGCGCAGAGATCCGGTTTCGATGTTTGGGGTGCCGATCGCCACCCTGCTGAGTGAAATGCCGGCGCGAGTTACCCGCTCACGAAAATCCGGTGGAACAGTGCGAGGTGGGCACCAGACCAGGCCTGATGCATGCAACGGAACGCACCAGGCGTCGGCTACCTGGTGCTGAATCCATCTGGTGACCTGCTCAATGTCGGATGGGTTGGCCAGCTCGAGGAGGATTGCCGTCCGACGAAGATCAGGTTTCAGACCCAATCGCTGGGCCTCAACGATGGCACGTTGAGCAGACTGGCCGGAAAGGAGGATGGCAGACAGAACATCTTCAGTCCGTTTCTGGAGCCAAATCTGGTGCTGCTGGTCGTTGCGCTGGGCCACCAACATTTCAGCGGTCATTCGTACCATCTCAGCGAACGTGCGGACCTCCTCGGGCTCCCCGGACACGCCGATGACGCCGATCAGCTGGCCATCCAGGCACAGTGGAAGGTTCACCCCTTCCTGAACGCCTCTGAGAGCGCTAGCAGCTGCGCTGTCGATTTCCACAGCCCTATTGTTGGCGAGGACCAGTTGGGCCCCTTCGTGGCGGGTATAGAGGCGCTCAGCCTCCCCTGTCCCAATGATCAAGCCCTGGCTGTCCATCACATTCACGTTGCGCGGAAGGATGGCCATCGCTCGGTCGGCGATTTCCTGGGCGAGGGAGTGGTCAAGATCGAACATTGCCGGAGGCCTGTGTTTTATTTCTGGCCAGTGTACCGAGGCCGGCGGTTGCCACCAGCTTTTCGGAAAATCATTGCTCGGGGCCCAGAGTCCCTGAGGAAGTCGCAATACTTCCACCGCGGCTGATGGGAGCGCTCATGCTTTTCCGTGAACACCTCGCCGGGCCTGCTGATATGCTGATCAGGAGGCCCGCTTCCCACTCTCTCAGGATCGACCTCGATCCCCAGCCAATCCTGACAGAGAGTCCCGCATGGCCACCGGCCGAGCTGCATCCTTTCGCCCTGGTCAATTCCGTCATCTGATCCGCGTTACATCCGTCACCGGGCGCATGCCCGAGCGGCTGCAAGCTGCTGGAGTGTGGGAAAATGTCGGAACTGAGTTGGGATTTCTACTATGGCCGTTATCCTATGAACATATTTCGCTGAGCCACCTGGTGGCACGCTGATTTAGGCCAGATCATGGCCTTGCGTTTCCTGCTACCCGTGAGACTTTGACCCCATAACGAGTACCGAGGAATACGCCAATGACCAACAAGCTCAGTGAACCGATGCAGGACGTGTTGCGGAAGCTCGGCAAGGGTTGGGGTTGGGATGACTTTGGCGTACATGGCCCGTTGTCCCACGCCGCACGGGTTCGCACGTGTGAGGCGCTGTTGAAGCGCGGGCTAGTGGCTTACGCGTGCGGTGATTACGACCTGACCCAGGCCGGTGAGGCCCTGGCAAAACAGCTCAACGACCAGGCCGCAGCTGCCAGCCTGGCTACTTAGGAAATAACGACAGGCTACTTCACTACTAAAAAGCTTGGACGTGGGTAGGAAAAATGCGGCTGATCTGCCGCCCAGGTGCACCCCAAGCCCAGCCGTCAAACGTTGGGCCGAGGTCGTAGGAAGGGACGCTCCTTCGCGTCCGAGCAATCAAAGAGGTGCGTGTCATGGTTCAGTGGATCGCAGGGGTTGCTTTCACTTGTCTGGTTGTTTTCAGTGGGGCGAGCGCTAATTTTGGTGATCCGATTGGCGAGTCATTGATAAATGACCCAGGGCTTGCCGCTGTCTGCGGCTCATCTGACAAATCTTGGAAGAAGGATAAAAGCTGGCGATTTAGATGCCAGCAGTGGTCCGAGGCGATGAATGCAGCGCACTTGAACAGTGTTTATGAGACAGCCCATGAATCGAGGATTTGAGATGAGGTTTCGTCCCCAACACTGTCATTTGACGGTGGCAGTCTGCGCAATGCTTGGCGCCGTGAAAGCCCTTTTTATCGCTGAGTATTTTCTCTCTTTTATTCTGCTGTCCGGTGGAGTTGTCGCATTGATTCACTGGAAGGCAATCAAGTCCGGTCTGATTGACCTCTGAAATATCACGTTTTAATCACGGAAAACGCCCATGAACACTGACCTTACGAGCATTGCTCAAATCGCCGCGAATCGCTGGAACGCTGAGGCTGATGAGTTCAATCAGTGGGATGCTTTGGGCCAGGATGAAAAAGATGAACTTATCGCTGCTGAGCAAGAGCTCTTGGTCGGGCCCTCGCTGGCAGTAAAGCCACCATTTGCAGCGACTGAATAGCAGGCCAACCTCATCGAAGGGCAGTTCGACACGCTGAAGGACCGGTTGCTTCCTGCCCGATGGCGCGTCGCAGTGCACCCAGTTCTTTTGGTGCAATCAGGCGGTACTTTGCGACCAGGCCACGAAGCTGGTTGGCCTTTGCAGGGCGTTGCTAAATCAACCCTATTCGAATGCGATGTGCCATGCGCGGAGGGATGGCCATCGCTTGGTCGGCGAATTCCTGGGCTAGGGAGTGGGCAAGATCGAACATTGCCGGAGGCCTGTGTTTTATTTCAGGCCAGTGTACCGAGGCCGGCGGTTGTCACCAGTTCCACTGCGGCTGATGGGAGCGCTCATGAAATTCCGGTCCACTCTCTTAAACCGTCTGCCCCCCTCGGCCGCTCCTCTGCCCTGTTTCCAGGATGCTTAATAAAATCGCGTCGGCCGGAGATCACCAACAGTCATCCAATGCGTTGGGGCGTAGCCTTGGGATATCGTCATTCGCCGGGCCTCGCGCGGGGTCACAGCGTTATCGAGGTCGACATGCTCGATCCCTGCTTCCACCTTGATCCTGAGGAAGAAGGCTTTGCCGGGATGCCTTTTCGCTTAGTCCTTGTCCATCATGATGACTTGTTCCGGGAAGTCGTCCGGAGGTGTAGCGTCTATTGCGTTCATACGGTGACCTGATTAGAGGTGGTTGGTCAGCGCGCCAGCACCCAAGGCAAACGCGGAAAGCGCTAAAGCTGCCCAGAGGAGCTTCATGAGGGCCGGGGCCAAGCTGATTGTCAAACTTCTTTGCAGCTGGGTGTCAGATTCCGCCCGGGCCTCCAACGAATCCCCGACGGAGTGCCGTGCAGGGTTCAGGGTTGTAACCCGATCTTCGATCTGGCTGTGCATCTTCTGGATTTCTTCAATCTGCCTACGCAGGCCTTGAGTTTCTTCTGCCTGCTTCTCCAGTAACTCGCGAATGAACGCTGCGTGTTGTTCTTCTTGCGAACTCACCGTTCCTTCCAGTTGCTCAATCTTAGATTCGAGAGATGCGACCTCTTCAGCATGCGCGTTTTGAAGTTCGGAGGCATGCAGGTGGGCGCCTTCAACAATGCGCTGTGCCGCCTCGACGGCTTTCTCAGACTGGTTTTTCTCTCGTTGCCACCTCGCGGCCAACTCCACGAAACTGGGGAAGGACAAGAAACTGACTTTCTGTTGGTTCCACCAAGGGCGGAGGTCTTGGGCACGCCGCACCCCAATCACCTTCTGTCCAGCAGCTGGTGAGACGTAGAACCCAACCCGAGTCAGGAATGTCTCGATCCGCGCGTCGTTAGCCCGTGCATCCTCTGGTTTGACCTTGCTCTGTGCCCCGATGGGAAGGTGTACCGCCTGGACCTGGTAGTTGCCACGCATCTCCGACTGCTGGATTAGGCGGATGAGTTGCGCCATGAGGTAGGAGCCAATGCCCAGCCCCGGCTGTCTGATCTCAATGCCTTCGGTGGGGCCAAATACGATCTGGCAGTCTTTGTGGTCGATGACACACCACACGGTGTTCTGATCGAGGTGGTACTGGCAGTCCGGATCTGAATCATCCCCTACGAATCGAAACGAAACGCGGAAGAATTCTGCCCCTCTGTGCAGTGATCCTTGCTGCTTGGAGGTTACAAGCTGGATCAATGCTAAGCGTTCTGTCCCATCGCTCTGGCGAACAAGACAGGCGCGGTCCTGTCCGGTTTGAGGGGAGGCATGGAGTTGCTTACCTACCGAGATGAGAGTGGTCCTGCTCCGAGTTTCCGTAGTCATGGCATCGATCATTTGATGAATTACAGGGGCACAGCATAACAGCACCTTGACTTATCCCAGCTTCAGGCAAGCTGAAGGGAATGACAGGGCTGTGCTTTGCCAGTGGCAGTTCGGCGATGATGCCGGCGGGGTGATTGTGCCGTAAGCACGTCGAGAGAAGAGATCGCAGCCCGGTTCCTCCGGGCTGCTTGCAGGAGGATCAGTTGGCGTCGAGTTCGTAGGACCGGCCCACGAAGAGAGAGGCGTAGAGGGGCTTTCCTTCGCTGAACTTGTAGTGCTCTTCGAACTTACCTTCTTCGACTAGCTTGCGTGCGATTGCGCATTCGCTGTCGCTGTGTTCTCTCGCTTTGGCCCCGAAGTCACTTTGCCAAGTCGATAGGCCAGCTGCTTGGCAGAACGCATCGAACTGCGATTTGCCGGCGTTTGCCTGGTAGGAATCAAAGGCGTCCTTGATCGAAGAGAAGCCCTTAAAGGTCACCGAGTAGTCTTCGACCTTGGTATGGAGCGCAAACTTGCTGACTGCGTCCAACAGGACGGACTGACCGGTCAAAGAGCTGTAGGCCCCAATGATGAAGCTGCTCAGGGTATTCCTGAGCAAAGTCTGCACCTCGTCGAGCTCAGGAAGGAAAGCAAACTCCGCCTCACGAACGATCTGCCCAACCTCGCTGCCGTCATTGCGGTGGGTCACCACGAACCTCATGGAGCCCGCCCCATCGTCGCTACGCTGGATGTAGAAGTCGAGGTCGACCTTGGTGCCAAAGTCTCCGGTTGCACCAACGATGAAGGCACCTGTGACCGGGCTACGCACTGCCATGTTGGTGCCCCAGGAATAAGGCAACTTGACTTCGCTGCTGGCAGTCTCTGCAGGTGCCCATTCGTTGTCGGCAGCCAGGTCGCTCACCAGAACGACTTCGGCCCCTCTGCGGGAGATGAAGGGGTTTGCCATTTCCATTCCCAGCAATTGGACGTGAATCTCACCGTCCTTGCTGTCGCCGGAGTGGTTGATCTTCAGCGCATCCGCCTTTAGGTAGACGCCCGCGGCGTTGCGGCCGGTAGTGGACAGCATCTGGTACTTGGTCCACCCCATCAGGCCTTCTTCGCTCGACCGGCCAATCGCCGTTTCAAAAAGGCCGCGCAAGCCCTGAAGGAACTGCTCAGCACCGTTGGTTTGGACCGCTGCGAGGCGGACTTCTGGATTTTTAACGGTCAAGTTGCCGGAGAAGACGGAGTATGAAATCTCGCCTTCGGAAAGGACGTCCTGCAGGTAGTAACGCTCTTTGAAGCTGTCGTAGTAGCTAAGTGCCGTCTTCTTCCCTGAACTGGAGAGGATGGCAGTAACACCACCGACAGCCACCACTGCAGCTGCGATGGAAGCCATGAGAAGGTGCTTCTTCTTGATCGATTTCATCATGGTGGTCCCTTATTGGAGCTGGGCGGAAGCGTTTTTCCAGGTGTTTACGTACTGCTGTGAAACGTCTGGAGTCCAGTTGAAGTCGATCCCTGAGTCAGGACCATATTCACGTGCCAGGACTGCGCCGAACGAGACCTTGTCGGCGCAATGGTCCTGCTTACAGGCTTCAGGTGCGGCCGGCAGGTTGCCGCGGAACGTGGGAAGAGCCCGTCCGTCAACCAGCGGCATGAAAGGAGTGAGGTTTGCCACTGGCACCACATACCACTCCTTCTCGAAGGTTTGGTTCGATAGCAGCCGCCCTTTGGCTGGGAAGTCGATGTCATAGCTGCCGTCTGTCTTTCCAACGACGTGGATCATCATCAAGCCCACACTCTTGGAAGAATTTGGGTCCTGCAGCGCCAGCGGTGATCCGAAGCGGACCTGGATGCCTGCCATTTGAGCAAGCGCCTCGACCTCTCTGCCTTCGTAGTCCTTCATGCCCGCCTTCAGCTGCTCATAGCGATCAAGCACCCGAGAGTGGAGTTCTGCCATGTGCTGCTGCACGCGCCGCTCTTCGAGCAAGCGTTGCTGTTCGCGCTGAAGGGCCCAGTTGGAGCCATCCTTCACGTCAAAGTAGAACTGGCCGCGGCTCTCCCCGATGCGGTTACGTATGATTTTCTGCGCGTCATCTCCCCAACCTGATTTAGGGAAAAGAGCGGCGAAACTTTTCGCCACGTAGAAGTTCTGTACCGAGACGGTTGAAGGGGAGCTGTTCCTGATCAGCTGAAATACCTCTTTGCCCGCCCTCTTGTAGTCGACCGGATCAAGCGCGAACGACTCATCGGGTGTGATCGCAACGTAATAGGGATCGCTATTGAACGGCCCCAGTACCCGGTAGTTGCCTCTCTGGAATGCCAGATAGACCTTCATTTGCCTGCTAGGAATCTCGCCCAGGAGGAATAGCGCTTGATCGGCATCCGGACTCAGGTAGGAGAGCTCTTTGCCCTTAACCACACTCTCCAGGTCCTTGTTGAACATCAAACCGCTGGCGTGGACAAACACTCGGCTCCAGTTGTCTCCACGGTAGGTGTTCGGAACTGTCCAAGACAGCTTCTCGAATGAGCCCTGAGCAAATCCTGTGGAGGGACATGGCATCGCTGGCGTCGAACTGAAAGCAAGACTGCCATCGCCATCGTTGAAGACAGATTTGCTCATCACCCATTTACAACCACCTGAGTCCGTGATTTGGGTGAGTTTGCTATGTTCAAGCACCAGTGCCCTGCCAAAGTCAGACGCCGGCGTGACTGTAATAGCCGCAGGTACGGATGAGCGTTGAGGGTCGGAATGAATCTGCTCGATTTGGGCTGAGGGGGCTGCGGCGATCGTCGTTTGGGGAGGCAGCTGCTGGACGGTTTGATCCTGCTGCTCAGGCAGCTGATCATGCGCCTGCACCGTGTTTGTCACGGGAGCCACAACGTTTGTTGGTGGAGCCGTCTGGTCGACCAATGCAGATGCTTCGACAGACGAGTTGCTGGGGAGAACCGCTGGCGAAGATATCTTCTTGGCGGAAGCCAGCGTGACAATGCCTAAATTGGCCGCTGTACCAGATCCGCTGGCGTATAGGTTGCCGCTTGCATCGACAGCCCTCCAGGTCACCCTCGCGGCTGGGCAATCATTGGCGAGTACAGTTGGTAGTTTGCCGACCAGGCCAGTCAGGAGCGCTTGGTTGTCCCAAACTGGCCGTCGAATGGTCAGCTCAATTTCGGGTTTGCACCAGTTTGAGGCTTCGCCTGGGACATCTACCTTGATGTGATCTTTTTTCGAGACGGCCAGCTCGTGAGCGAATGCTTGCGGCAGTAGGCCGCAAGCTCCAACCACTGCCAGCGCGAGCGCGCGCTTCTTCATGGTCATCCTCAGATCAGTTCCCAGGTACCGTTGGCCTGTTTGCAGAAGGTGTTTTGCTGCTGCTCCGCCTGCCCACTGGCCGATTTGAGACTCACAGTCACCGGCCGGCAGGCAGTTTCGGCCACGACTTGCTCGGTGGGGAGGGACGGGATGGAATCGAGGTCGAACGCCTGGGTTTCTTTGCTGGCGGAGACATTCATTTCATCGAGGTTCACGGCAGGTGCAGCAGTCTTGGCAACGGCCTGTGCCTTCGGCTCGACGTAGTCCTTGTGAACATAGCCAACCGTAACACCCTTGCGGCCCACCAAGATCCAGTCACCGGTGGAGCCTACGGCGGTAAATTCAGTGTTGGTTGGCAGTCCACCGACTTTGTCTGCCTTCAGGTTCGGAGCTGCTCGGACATTCAGGCTGGACTTGGTCACATACGCTTCGTTGATCAGCTTCATCGAAGGGACTGCCTGGATCTTCGGCGCGCGCTTGACCTCAACTGTCTTGGTCTTGCTGTACTCCTGCCCCTGGGTGATTTGGGCAGTTGCACCGGAGTGATCTGAGGTCCAGGTGACCGGCTGGGTAGCAACGGTAGGCTGACTCAGGACCTCTTGGGTTCGCAGGGCCAGCGCCTGTTGGTCTTTCTCGTCGAGCATGTGTCCGATTCGGTTGCCAAGGTACCCGCCAATGCCTGCCGCGATGATCGTTGCGGCAATTTTGCCGTTTCCTTTGCCCATGGTCGCCCCGATTGCTGCGCCAGCGAGGCCGCCGAGGACGGTACCGGCCTGTTCTTTACTGATGCCCATTTCTGCACAACCGGAGGTTGCTGCAATCGCTACTGCCAGGATCGACGCGACGAACTTCTTACGCACAGTGTTTCTCTCCCTTTTGTTGATACTCACTCTGCTTTCAGCAGAGGTTTGGTGAGGTCGTAGAGCATCGCTTCTGCCGACATTGCCCAGTGGAAAATGCCGGCCATGATGGTTGGCCCCTTCTCGATGCTCCGAAATGCGGTTCGGTACCCAGCTGACTGGATGATGGAGTTCCCATAGATCAGCGGGACGATGATGATCACGACGACTGCCCCAAGCCGAACCAAACGTCTCCGGCCCTGAATAAGCCCGCGCTGTTCCACGGCCGAGAGCACCAGTCCTACGAGATTGAGGGCGCCCATGAAGAGGCCGCTGATCAATGTCCAAGGGACGAACCACATATTCTTCAGGACGTTCAGGCCCTGCTCACCGTGGATGTCGGTGTGAGCCACATCGAACGCCATATTCTTGGCTATCCCTGGCAGGTACTTGTCGAACTGCTGTCGGCTGGCCAGAACATCCATGCCATTGACGTAGAGCGGGCCCATTTCTTCCCTGGCGAAATAACGGACCTCGGCGCTGTTCAAGATGGACTGGCGAGATCGCAGGCCAGGTTTGATGGACCGGGCAAAGTCATCGAGGGTAGGCTCGTAACCGAGCTCTTCCCCTGCCTTTGGCCAGGCAATGGGTTTCCACTCATTGCCTGGAAGCCCCGCCGCGCGGAATGCCTCGAGCTTGGCGTATGTCCTGGCGATATCCTCTATCTGAGGAACGACCTCATCTTGGATGCGTCCATATAGCCAATCGCCGTTTCGCCTTGTGTAGCCGGTGAAAACTGCTGCTGCGAACCCGAAGAAGTTTTGGTCGATCTTTTCTACGTAGGAGCCCTGCACGCTCATCAACACCCCAAGATTCGCAATGAATGCCTTGCCATCGCCCGTATCGCGATGCTCTTGGTAAGGGACGCCTGGGATCTGGAGTGAGTCGTAGAGCAACCCTTTCTTCGTCACGTAGGCATAGAGGCTGTATACGCGCAGGTTGGCCGGAAACTTCTCGGCGATCAGGTCCGGGGCTTCACCCTGAATCCACCAGGTTGCTGGAGCTGCAACTATGGTACTGAGCGCAATGCTGAGACCGATGTATTGACCTCCTCCCCATCGGCGGTGAGCCCAAATGCACATCCGCCAGGCGAACAGGCACACGCTGGCCGATGCCAAAATTTGACTGTAGATCTCGAGGGTTTGGAGCTGCTTGAGGGGAATGTCTGCCCCTGCCATGTTCAGCAACTCGGCGTTGAAGAGCAGGCCGCTGATCAAGCAGACGGCATTCAGCACAACGAGTGCGATGAGAAGCATCCAACGGGTCCTTGTCAGAGAACGGAACCAGCGGCCACAGAGCCTGTTATCTGAGAGGCGGCCGTTGGGATGGATGGCATTTTGCCATCCGCTTCGGAGGCAGGCTACCAATTTGACGCCAGAAAAACGTACCCCGGGGGCCGCACCAGCTGGATTTGAATCTAACGGGGTTGCTGTTCGGTTCAAGCCAAAGCGTGCCGCTACGAGCACGGTTGAGGGAACACCGGAGAGATAGGGGCTTGGTTGTTCAATCTTCGGCGTTATGGTCTTACAGGTGCAAAAGCATACGGCTGCACATCCAAGCCACTCGCGTTCCCGGGCGAGGCACTATCCCGTCCAACACCTGGTGCACTTTAGACCTTTCAAGGAAGCACTCAATGCAGATCAGCCAAGGGCAACGAATCCAGTTGTCTAACCTCATTCAGGGACGGACCCTTTCCGTCGCGATCCAGATCAAATCATCCCCTACAGTCGACCTTGCCTGTTTCGCACTGGATGCTTTCGGGAAGCTGTCAGACGCTCGCAACTTGATCTTCTACAACCAACGCATCTCACCTTGCGGCAGCTTGAGACAGGTTGGTGCACAGTTCAGCCTGAAACTTTCAGGATTACCGTCATCCATAGAACGGTTGGTATTCACCGCTTCAATCGACGGTGAAGGCGCCATGGGCAATATTCGTCCCTCCACCTTTGTAATCAAGGACCGGACGGGTGAAGTCGTTGCCACATGCCCTTTTGCCGGCAATATCTTCGGGGCGGAGAAATCCATCATGGTCGCGGATCTCTACCGCGAGGATGGCCACTGGCATTTGGCGTCGAATCTTCAAGGTTTCAACGAAGACCTCACCGCCTTGGTGAGGCATTACGGTGGGCGGTGTTGAAGAGGTATCACCGGCAATTACCCTGTGTCAGCCCAGTTCAACCACCCTGGCTAGCTAGGGGCTTGGTTGTTCAATCTCCGGCGTTATCGTTCGGCATGCGCAGTAACTCAAGGCTGCACATTCGAGCCACTCGCGCTCCCTGGGCGCGGTACTATCCCTCCAGCACCTGGTGCACGTTAGAACTCTCAAGGAAGCACTAAATGCAGATCAGCCAAGGGCAACGTATCCCTCTATCGAACCTCATTCAGGGCCAGTCTCTATCCCTCGCGATCCAGATCAACTCCCCCCATACAGTCGACCTCGCCTGTTTCGGCCTGGATGCTGCGGGGAAGCTTTCGGACGATCGCTACATGATCTTCTTCAACCAGCCGATCTCCCCTTGCGGCAGCTTGAAGCAAGCTGGAGCAGAGTTCAGTCTGAGCCTGGCTGGACTTCCCCCCTCCATCGATCGCTTGGTGTTTACCGCGGCAATCGACGGGGCCGGTGCCATGCGCGATATCCAGTCCTCATCTTTTGTAATCAAGGACCCGGCCGGTCAAGTTGTTGCCACCTGCCCCTTCGCTGGCAACACCTTCGCCGCGGAGAAGGCCATCATGGTAGCAGACGTCTACCGCAAGGATGGCCAGTGGCGTTTGGCGTCGAATCTCCAAGGCTTCAACGAAGGGCTCAGCGCCCTGGTAAAGCATTTCGGGGGCGAGGTTGCTGATGATGCACCTCCCGCAAGTTCCCCTGCGCCAGCCCCCGTTCAAGCCACCATTTCGCTGGAAAAGAAGGTGGCGGCCGCGGCTCCGCAACTGATCAGCCTGGCCAAAAAGGCCCAGGTAAGCCTCGAGAAAGCGAAGCTGACTCATGTGAAGGCGCGTGTTGCGCTGGTTCTCGATGCGTCGGGCTCCATGAACTCCCAGTATTCCAAGGGGCGTGTCCAAGAGGTGGTCAACAGACTGCTGCCCCTGGCCGTCCACTTTGATGATGATGGCTCAATTGACTGCTGGGCCTTTGCAGCAAAGCCGCAAAAGCTCTCCGAGATCACCCTGAGCAACTACCAAGACTTCATCAACACCGACAATTACGGTTGGCGTGACTGGAACGTTGGTAGCCGGATCAACGACGAGCCCAGGGTGATGGAGCAGGTGATCAGCTATTACCTCAACGACGGTGACCGGTCGCCCGTTTATGTTCTCTTCATCAGCGACGGTGGGGTACACGAGAACAGGAAGATCACCAAGCTCATGACCGAGGCTGCGAAGCTGCCCCTCTACTGGCAGTTCGTTGGCCTTGGGGGGCAGGGCTATGGCATCCTGGAAAAGCTTGATGACATGAAGGGGCGAGTGGTCGACAACTGCGGATTCTTCGCTCTGGATGACCTACACCAGGTAAGCGAGGAGCAGCTCTACGACCAGCTCATGGAGGAATTCCCGAGCTGGATCAAGGAAGCTTCTGCGAAGGGGATCATCGCCTAGCGCGCCCCAGAACCCACCGGTGTCTTAGCTGGGACGCCACTTCAAAAAAAAACCCGCCTAGATGGCGGGTTTTCTGTTTTAGGAGCGATGACCTCGGACACATGGTTCAGCCTAGGGTGGCTAAATCCATTGGGCTGATTTCACGGAACCGCGATGCTCTGTCGAGGCTCACCACTGCCCCGAATGCCGTCAATGTCGCACATGGATCGATCGCTTCCAGCCGGTTGAAGTCCAAGGTTTCCCATTGATCACGAGAGATCAGCGCCGAGATTACGTATTGATCCTCGATACGCCCCGTAGCCGGATTTGTGCGCTGAATGTACCCGGAAGCAAGGCACTGTTGGATGCCTGGGAGCAAGGCAAATACCTCCCCAACCACACGAAAAACGGTGCCGTAACAGAGGGAGACGAAGTCCTTTCGAGTCTGAGCTTCGGACCTGGTCTTGAAGCTGAGCTTGCCATTGCCTTTGGCTTCAGCGGTTCTGTTTGGCACATCACCTTCTTCGGGCAGGTCGATGTCCAGGGCTATTCCAGTAACGTCGTGGGAGAACTCGTACTCGAGGAGTGTTTCTTTCGGCCAGGCGATGCCGGAAAGCACATAGTCCAGCGCGCGCTCCATTTGAGCGCTATATCCCTTTGCAGCCAGCCGGATGGCCTTCTCGATTTCGGCACGTGCCTTCTCGTGGGCGTCGCGGGCGGAGTTCCACTCAGCCAGATCCTGTTGGTACTGGGCCTCCAGTGCCTGAGTCTCCCTTTCCATCCTGGCACTTCGCAAGAGCATCTTGTCGAGTAGCCCGGGCGCGTCAATGGATGGTCGGCGCGGTTCTTCAAGGTTGAACGCAGGAGGAAGCGCCGGCAGAGAACCTGGCCTGGGAGTCATCATGTGCACCGAAAGGCACTCTTCGAGCCCTTCGTTGATTTTTGCTGCAGCTTTTTCGAGAAGCGCCTGGATCTCCTCACACTTCTCCACCTTAACGCGCTTAACGATCTCGGGCGGAAGCAGGTTGTCTTCCAGATCTGTGATGATCAACGAGCCATCATCGTCGACTTTGACCTTTATGGGCCCGGAATAGGCCGCTGTCTCTCCAGATGGACCAGGTGCGCGCCTCTGGCCAGATCGATCCAGCCGTTCACGATAGGAAAGGCCAGTCCCTGGCAGGCCCGCGTTAATGTAGGTGCCACGTTTGCCCATGGTTAGGCTCAATCCGCGTGGACCAACAGAGGTACTGATTCCCGAACCGCTGATGTTGAGCCGAACGCCGGGAACGATCGTAATACGTTTGCTGAAGCGGAACCCCATATCTTCCTCCGAGATTCACTGGGGACGCCGGCCTGCCCACTTGCAGGTCGATGTCGATGCCAAGCTATGTCCGGCCGGCGAGGTAGTCGTCAATGTGTGAAAACTGCCGGTTACGGCACATCCAGGCGGTAAAGAAGGCAAACAATGCGCTTGCAGCAATTGCCCATCCACGCCGCCGGCGACGGTCCGCCTTTGTTGTCCCGCCAAGCAGCAAAAGGCCCATTAGGAGCAGGTAGAGCGTGAACAGGACAACCTTCGCGTAGAGCGAGAGCAGGAAATACAGGGATGGGCCGTTGCTGCGGTAGGTCTGAATGAGGATCTGGACACTCATCAACGCCAGCAAAAGCAAGGCTGACCAAGCGGCGATCTCTGAGGAGAACTCCAGCCACTTCACGAGGAAATAAGCCCCTACACCGAGGATTGGGGTCATCGTTGTCCAGAGGGCGTCGGTATAGTCCTGGTAGATGGTCATCGAGCCCCTGGAGTGCAGCCAAATGCAGATGAGCAATACCAGTACCATGGCCACCACCCCAATCTTAAAAGCCTGCGAGCTCGTAGTGAGCTCAGGCTTGGCGGTTGGCGTAGTCGATTGGGAATGCACAGTGGTTGCTTCTCGGTGCACCAGCTTCTGTGGCAAAACAGCCTGGTGGTCTCCCCCGATGCCAGTCTTTTGAGACTGGGCTGTGAGCTTTGGAGAGATTCCCGTTACATTCGGCACTGTTCCCCAGAGTGCCAGTGCTCGGATCTGGTCTGTAATGGCTACTGAAACACAGCTGGGTGTTTGGCAAGAATCCCTGCGCTTAAGCCACTCTCTCTGTGCCTGACGCACCTGACCCTTGGTCATTTCCGTCACCCGCCCGAGAGTCTTCACATACTCAGAATTCAGGTCCTCATCCAAACGCTGAAGAGGCTCAGATGAGCAGATTGTCGCTTCCGCAAAGGTCTTTGCTTTTGCACAGTCAAAGCTCGTTGCCTGGGCCGATCCTAGCCCGGCTGCAGTCAGAGTGGCGTACAGGACGATACTCTTTAGGATGCTTCGCATTGCCTACTTCCATGAGTCCAAGGTAACGATGAGCAGGGCCAGGATTTGTCCTGGCCCAATGGAGGTTCAGCCAGCGCTCTGGCTAGCGGCGGTCAATTCAGCGAAGGCTGTTCCGGTCCACTTGTACCTAACGACGCTTTCGAGGCTCGGGCAGCACATTGGATCGTCGTCGCCGTGGGTCAAGACCTTCAAACCGAAAATGTTCTGGCCCAGGACCTGGATGTCTGTTGCGCCACCTACGACAAGCTTCTGCTTGAGGGCCCAGCCGTCCGGCTCCTTGTAAAGGGCAGCCAGGGTTTGGTACGAGCCGTTCCCACCGCCCTGCCCTTCGATGGTGAAAAGGACAACAGCATCCTCTGCACCGTCGCCATTCAGATCCACTTGAACAACCTTGCGACCTTCTTCGTACTCACTTCCGCCGTCAGAGGAAACTTCGGCAGCGACAAGGCTATCGATGGCTGCCGGCAAGGTCAGTGCATGTCCGCCGGCGGGAAGTCCATGCGATTGAAGCTGCGATTGCTGCGACACTTCACTTACCGGTCGAACAGAGTGCTCTGCGGAGCCCAGGGTAGCTGGAGCTTCTTGCTGTTGAGGGGGCTGTTTCTCATCGTTGTATTTCGCAGCTGCTTCAGCATTAGGTTTCAGCCCTGCTGCCTTCAGCTTGCTGACAAACACTGCCTTGGCACGATCCTGGAACGGCTTCAGGTCACTCGGCGCAAGCTCCATTACCCCTTTCTCATCGAATGGCTGGGCGTCACCCAGGAACCATCGGGAGAAGAAACCAGGGCGTCTTGATTCGAGGATCTCGATCACCTGGTCCTTCACTTCTTCCTCGGACTCCTCCCAGAGATCCCACCCTTCGTCTCCGAACATCGCAATGATGCCCTTCTTGTCTTCCGGCCCAGAAAGGGGCACTGACTCAAGCACTTTGATATTGAAGTCGATGGTTTTGCTCACGCAGGTGTTCGTAAAGCTACCGAAGCATTCCTCGCGCAATTCCCGCTGCGCCATACCCAGCTTGAAATCAGTGACAGCATCACAGCCCACTAGCCCCAGCACGCCACCTACAGCCAAAAGCAACCTGAGTTTCATCTCGCGATTTTCCTTGTCCAGACACACAGCTTGTACGGCGCAGCAACTGGAGATTTGCCGGTCGTGACATTCGTTCCCTTCCTACAGATGTGAAAAAGCCCCGGCCATGCCGGGGCTTTTTCCTGCCTTTCTGCTTAGCCGATGCTCACGCCGTGAGCTTCAGCCAGAGGCTTCAGGCCGCCGGCGAAACCTTGGCCGATCGCCTTGAACTTGAACTCGTCGTTGTGACGGTACAGCTCGCCGAAGATCATGGCGGTCTCGGTGGAGGCGTCTTCGGACAGGTCGTAGCGAGCGATTTCCTTGCCGTCGGCCTTGTTCAGGACGCGGATGTAGGCGTTGCCCACTTGACCGAAGGACTGCTTGCGAGCTTCGGCGTCATGGATGGTGACGGCGAAAACCAGCTTCTTCACGTCCGCGCCCAGGCCGGTCAGCTTGACGTTGACTTGCTCGTCGTCGCCTTCGCCCTGGCCGGAGCGGTTGTCGCCCAGGTGCTCGACGGAGCCATCGGTGGACTTCTTGTTGTTGTAGAAGATGAAGCTGGAGTCGTTCAGAACTTTGCCGTTTTCACCGGTGATGAAGATCGAGGCGTCCAGGTCGAACTCGGTGCCATCGGTAACGCGCGGGTCCCAGCCCAGGCCTACGACGACTTCGCTCAGGCCAGGTGCTTCTTTGGACAGGCTGACGTTGCCACCCTTCGAGAGAGATACTGCCATGGTGTGATTCCTTGATTCAGTTGGGGTGAGGGATCAGTTGACGGTCAGACCGTAACCGTTGGCCAGGGCCTTCAGGCCACCAGCGTAGCCTTGGCCGACAGCGCGGAACTTCCATTCGCTGTTGTGACGGTACAGCTCGGCGAAGATCATCGCGGTTTCGGTCGAAGCGTCTTCGGCCAGATCGTAGCGAACGATCTCGGAGCCGTTGGCCTCGTTGACGATGCGGATGAAGGAGTTGCTGACCTGGCCGAAGTTCTGGCGACGGTTTTCGGCGTCGTGGATGGTCACGGTGAAGGCGATCTTGTCGACGTCGGCCGGAACACGGCTCAGGTCGACCTTGATAGCTTCGTCGTCACCGTCGCCGGCGCCGTCGCGGTTGTCACCGGTGTGCTCTACGGAACCGTCCGGGCTCTTCAACTGGTTGTAGAAGATGAAGTCGGCATCGCCGCGGACTTTGCCGGTGGCGTTCAGCAGGAAAGCGCTGGCGTCGAGGTCGAACTGGGTGCCATCGGTGGAGCGCGGGTCCCAGCCCAGACCGACCAGGATCTTGGTCAGCCCAGGTGCTTCTTTGGACAGGGAGAGGTTGCCACCTTTTTGAAGAGACAGTGCCATGTATACAGCTCCTTGTGGTTGCTACTGATTACTGGTTTTCGGCTTGCGCTTCTTCCTTTTCGGGGAAGATCACGCTTGCCAGGATGCCGACTGCCAGAACTGCCAGGACGATAAGCAGGCTGGTGTTCGGATCGATGCTGATGCCGTGGTGGAACAGGTGGTCGGTGGCGTTCAGGCCGAGCTTGGCGGCGATGAAGAACAGCAGCACGACGACCGCTTTCTCGAGGTGCACCAGGTAACGCTTCAGCGCTTCGAGGACGAAGTAGAGGGTACGCAGGCCCAGGATTGCGAACAACATTGCCGAGTAGACGATCAGGGGCTCACGGCTCACCGCGATTACCGCCGGTACCGAGTCGAAGGCGAACAGTACGTCAGACACCTCGACTACGACCAGGCAGAGGAACAGCGGGGTGGCGAACAAACCGCCCTTCGCAGCCAGGCTCATGCCTTTGTTCTCGGTCTTCTGGACTTCGACTTCGAGCTTTTTCCGGCTCACGAAGAAGTTGTGGCCGTATAGTTTCGGCCATACAGGGAAGAGCTTTTTGGCGAAACGGTAGGCGAGATGTTGGGAGTAATCTTCCTCAGCATCATCATCGTCTCCGCCTTTGAGCATCATCACCGCCGTCCAAGCCACGATCAGCGCGAAGACGATCTCAACCCAGGGACCGAAGGCCAGCAAGCCGGTACCGATCGCCACGAACACGCCACGGAAAACGATTGCACCGATGATGCCCCAGTACAAAACGCGGTGGCGCAGACCATCCGGCACCTTGAACCAGGCGAAGATGGCCATGAAGACGAACAGGTTGTCGACCGACAGCACTTTCTCCAGGGCGTAACCGGTAACGAACAGGCTTGCGACTTCAGCGCCGTGTTGCACGTAGAGGAAACCTGCGAACGCGAGGGAAATCGCCACCCAGAACACGGACCAGATAGAGGCGCGCGCCAGAGTGATCGGCTTGTCATCGCGGTGTGTGACCATGTCCAGCAGCAGGGCGGCAAGCGCCAGGCCGACAAATACCGCCATGGTCAGCGGTGGGAAGCCAATGTGAGATGTTTCCACGTTTCAGTTCCTTACAGTTCGAAGTCTGCGGGGTTCAAGCCCAGCTCTAGGCAGATCAGGCGAGCAACTGCCTTTTCCTTGTTATCAAAGTCGCCATCCGAGGCGCCGACGGCGCACACCACACGGACCAGCAAGCGCGACTGCCCCTCATTGCTCTTGATCTTGCTGATCACTTTCAGAGCTTCCGCTTGGCCGATCTGGAAATCGAATTCGAACTTGCCGCAGGCGTCGTTGAAGACACCGATGACGTCATTCAGATTGAAGACTTTCAGCTCCGGCGAGTTATTGATGAAGCCGGTCATCTTCATCTTTTCTTCGGATTTAATCTCGCCGTCCGCGGCGGACATCAATGCACAGCCGTTAGCGATGGCGGCCATGAAGTCCCGGTTCTTATATTTACCTACCTCGGTAGTCAGCGTTTCGCGGGCTTTGGCCGCGTTGGTTTTCAGCCATTCGAGCATGTGTTCCCCCTCAATGAGCGGGGCACTAGGTCCCCGCCGGATAAGTTTTACTTGGAGCCCGCTTTCCAGCGCATCCCCCAGCCGTAGGCTCGATCCATCTCTTCGTGCCCGGGATGGAAGTCGACTCGGCGAGAGACCTTAACGGCCCCATTCACGTTTTCAAGAAGAGCAATCGCACACATGCCGTGGCGACCTCCCTCCTCGTTCATGCGTACCTCGATCTCCGGTTGCCCGGGAACGAAGATGGTCACCACCCCGTCGGTTGCTTTCCAATTGGGAGCGCCGTCATAGATGAAGGCGAACACCAGAATCCGTTTAACCTCGCTCCAGTGTTGCCCGTTGATGTGAAGCCATTCACCACCAGCGACAGAGCCAGTACGGTCATCCCCCATCAGTTGGATGTACGGCTCTCCGCGCAGATCACCGAACCGCTTACCGAGCGCCTGTACAGCACCTTTGTAGCCGTCCTGCATTTCGAACAGGCAACCCAGGTCCAGATCGATGGCGTTGCGTTTTCCCAGAAGGCCGCCAAGCAGGCCAGTGCCGCCCTGGTTCCAGTTCAGGTTGACCTTTATCTCACCGAAGCCAGCAGACGTTTTTTCCAGGCTGATGCTAGAGCGAGACTTGTCGAGGGTCACCTTGCTGAGGCTGATCGTCGATTTCGGCGCGGACGGCGGTACCGGCGCAGGAGCGGGTGTCGGCTGCGCCGTGTTCTGGGCCGGATTCCCCGATGGCGCGGCAATATCGACACCGAAATGCTTAGCCAGCGGCTCCAGTCCACCCGCGAAGCCCTGTGCGACACAGCGGAACTTCCACGCTCCCTGGCGCAGGTAGAACTCGCCAAGAATGAGCGCCGTTTCGTTCATCCCGCGTGTTGGGATCTGAGCTTCAATCCCTCCAGTAAGGGCCAGCGCCAGCGTCGAAACGCGATCGAAGGTCGCCTTGTTCTCATAAATGGTCGCGGTGAGCGCAACTTTCTCCACGGCAGGATCAACACGACTGAGATCGACTGTGAATTCAGCGCGACCGGCCGAGCTGGCCGTCAGCTGGACTGCGCCGCTCAGAATGCTGGTTTGGCCGTAGAAGCACATGTCACCATCGCCGCGGACTTTCCCCGTGTTTGTCAGGGCGAACGCGGAGATATCAAGGTCTGCGCCTGGGATCGGCGTATAGCTGATGTCCACGCGCAGTTGGCCGGTGGCAACCGGCGCATTACCGCCAGGTACCAGTGTTGTCATGCGCGTACCGCCTGAATGGCCAGGTTGACGAGGTCATCCGCAGTGCGGCCGTTGGTGGATTGGCCGATCGCCTTGAAGTCCCAGTCGTTACCCTTGCGGCTGAGGCTGGCCATCACCACACCGGTATGCTGGCCTTTCTCCGCGAGATTGAAGCGCGCCAGCTCCTGGTTCTTGGAGTTGTTCACGATGCGGCAGTAGGCGTTTTCTACTTGGTCGAATTTTTGCCCGCGGAAACTGTTAACAGTGAATACCAGGTGCTGGACGGAGGCCGGCAGGCGCTGCAGATCGACGTTGATGGTTTCATCGTCGCCATCACCTTCACCGGTGAGGTTATCGCCGGAGTGCTTGATGGAGCCGTCCTTCGAGCTGAGCTGACGGAACCAAACCAGGTCCACCGGCTTCATGTTACCGTCCAGCAGAATGCAGGAGGCGTCGAGGTCGATCGAGTCGTTGCCGCCCCCGAGGAGTTTGGAGAGGAATCCACCGGACTTCACCGGGTCCCAACCCAGTCCCAGGCTGACCGAGGTGAGACTGCTGCCGGCAGTTTTCTCCAGCGAGATGCTCTGATTTTTGCTCAGGGTGAGTGCCATGTTTACGCTCCTTGTTGATCTTCAGAGTTCGAGTGGGAGGCTCGCGGAGGAACACTCCCCGGGCTCCCTGCTTTGCTAAACCGCAGGCGGGAACGCCGCCATACGGGGTGAAAATGACGCCAATGCGCATCTTGCGCGGCAGCCAGTAATTCATGATCGCCGCGGGTATCGCCCCAGGCCCTCAACCGGTATTGGGTCAGCGGACCATAGATGGCTTCCAGGCGGAGCACCTTGTTCTCGCAACGACAATTGTTTCCGCTGATCCTACCGGTCAGGCGGCCATCGACCACTTCCAATTCTGTCCCGATGAGCTTGATCCCGAGCCGGTCGGCGAATGGACGCAAAACCAGGGCCGGCGAGGCCGAGCAAAGTGTCACTTCTGCTCCGGACGCCATTTCGGCCGCGACGGATCGTAACCCTGATGGGCGCATGAGCTTGGGCCAAACCGACTGGCAGAAATCTTCTGCTTTCTGGCCTACCCATTTGGCTTCCACGCCGGCGAGAAATGTGCTCACCAACTGGGCCTTTAGCTCATCTCGTGACATGCCCCGCGAGAGGTACTTCAGGCTGGGCAGCACCAGCCTGAGGATACGAAGGGTGAACTCACGAGTGCCGAAGGCAAACCGAAGGAACGGCACGAAACTGTCGTGCCGGGTGAGGGTTCCATCGAAGTCAAACACCGAGAGCACTTTCGCTCCTTTCGGCCCTGCCTCCAGCATTTCGATGCTCATCAGTTAGCCTCGGCCAGGCGGACACTGAGTTCGCCATTACCCATTTCGGCGGGCTTCACTCCGTGCCACTTGGCGCGCTCGAGGATGTTTACTGCCCACTTGTAATGAGTAGCCGGCTCGCACATTGCGTCGTTGTGCTTGAAGACGGCGGGGGCCACATCGTTGACGATCAGCTTGGCGCAGTTGAGGTCCTCCAGGCTCACGCGGAGCGTGTCCTGAATGATGCTGATCTGGCTTGGATGAATTGCCGTCTTGCCTACCAGGCCATGCGCGATATCGAGCTTCAACTCCTCCCGAAGAAGATGGGGGGTGGCCAGCTGTTCGAATACAGGGGCCGTCAGGGCAAAGCCCTGTGCTCCCATTACGCCGGCGAGCATGGGAATCACGTAGCTCATCGGTGTGTTGTAGAGCGTGGTGGCAGGGTTCCGGCGCAGGCCGAGGCAGCCCATTAGGTCGTTCCCGCCAATCCGGAGGGCGATGATGCGTTGGTTCAGGTTGGCTTTCAGAGCCTGACCGAGCTCCACCATGGCACCCGGATCGTAAACATCGCTCGTTTCCAGAGTTGGCATGAGATAGAGATTAGGGTTGCTGACCGCGGCCTCCCAGAAAGCGAGAGACTTCAGCGTTAGCTTGGGAACGACGAATCCGTTGACGTGCTTCATCAGCGGCCATTCGTTCAACACTGCTGCCATCTCTGCATCGCGAGGACGGACGAATAGCAACGGCCCCTGTTCCGGGCGGCCGCCACGGGCGTCGATGCCCATGAGGAGCGCCTGCAGATTTGCGAGCGCACTTTCGACGTCGATCGCCGCCACTGCGTCTTCCAGGCATACCACCAGTGAGCGAAGCTCAGGAATCCTCATCCCGAACACCACATCCAGGATGTCATCGCGAGTTGCCGGCATGTACAGAGTCGCCCCGAGAGCGAATGGAGAAATCGCCTTCATCAGTTCGTACTCCGGATGATGGTTACCGCACGGTACGGCCCCAGTGCCTCGCCGGCCTCCTCCACCGTTACCCCAGCGCGCTCAGTGAGATGCAGCAGGAGTTGCACGTCGCCGTCGTTACGATCCCGGACCAGCACGTGATCGGGTACTCGGCGCAGGACTGCTCGGGTTGCCTCGGCAATACCCGGTTTGACGCGGTTCAGGTTGCTGATGCCGAAGCGGGTAGCGAGGGAGGTGACCACGTTTTCAGCTGCGGCCTGGAGCTTCAGGCGCTGCTCGTGCGTCCAGGGCGATGCAGTTTGAACACTGTTCAGCGCTTGGCGCTCAGCCTCGATCTTGTCGATGAACTCACGTGTAACGTCGTGTTCATGCAGGTGGTCGTAAACCACGCAACCATGAAGCCCACCTTGAGTCGGCCAGATGGATCGAGATACCAAGCCTGAAACGGTTGCGCCCAGGATTCCGGACGGGATTACCCAGTCCTCTGCGGAGGCTGCGAGCCATGCGCGGCCGCAGGGGTCGGCAAGTACAACGAGACGTGGTTCTTCCGGGAAACGCTTGTCGGCTCCCAGCGTCCGCTTGAGCTCGCCAGAAATTGCTCCCTTGCCGGTCCAGCCATCCACGAAGACGATGTTCTCCGCACCGTGCAACTGGATGATTGCTTGGAGGGCCACCGTATCGATCCCGCGATCACGGATAATGCTTACGCCATAATGGTGGGCGTCACGGCCCATCTCGACCAGTGCCCGACGGAGCAGGACGCCAAGTGGAAGACCGGCGCGCACGAAGGAAACCAGGGCGATACTGGAGCCGGTGTAGGCGGCATTCAACGCCAAAGCCAGAGATTGAACATCTTCAGCCATGCGCGCCCCGTTCTGCACAAGCGCACGGGCGTACAGGGACTTGTGCACGTCGGTAGGCGCGTGTTCTTGGCTGATCATCTCCGAATAGTGCTTCTGATTGCTTTGAATCAGGCGCTCCTTCTCCTCGACATCGGTGACATTCATTTCCACCGACTGCAGAAGGAAATGGACGTCTTCCGGCGCGTAGCTACCGCTGCCGACGGTGTTCAGGGTGGCGAGGAGATTACTCATTGATCATCTCCTCCACGGCCTTGGCCAATTGGCTGCGAGCGGGTGTAGCCCACATGTGGCAAAGGTCCATGAATCCCAGGTCAGTGATGCTGTCGCCGAAGCCGAGGACCGGGCGTTCGCCGTTGATTTTGGCGTCACGGCGCAGCCATTCTTGAACGGCCAGGCGCTTAGCCAGCCCCTTGGGCAGGAACGCGAGGTTGTTGCCGTTGGCATGGATGTGCATGCCTTCCAGCATGCCTCGAGCCTGAACCTCGTTCAGGACCTTGGAGAGGACAGCGTCATCGGATTCATTGTGTTTGGTCACCACGTAGTGGCGCAGGCCCTCTTCTTCCACAACCCAACCGCGGAGCGAATAACCCATGTCCTTCCCGATCTGCAGGGTTGCTTCGCTCAACGCCGGCAGTCGATCCTGGAAGGTCCAAAGGGACTCGGCCATCTGTCCATGCCAGTCCTGATCCAGTGTGCCATCAGGCCGGAGCATCACCCCCCCATGCGAGCAAATAGCCCCCTCGGTGAAGGGGAGCTTGACGCGGCTGTAAGCCTCTACGCTGCGCGCGGTGACAGGCACTACATCGGCCGAAGCCAGCAGCCAGTTGACGAAGGAGTGCTGGACCGGGTTCATGTACCCATTGGGTTGGCCGTGTACATCCAGCGTCGCGGTAGTGCGCGGCGCACCTTCGACCATCTTGCGAGCGGTCTGGAACAAGGTGTCGTCGAGGTCGACAAATACCAGGGGACGATTACTGCTCATCGAAAATCACCTCTGCATTCAGGGCCGCAACCAGCTCTGCAGGGACTGCCTGCGCGGGGGTTTCGGTGCAGATCAGGACTCGGTCAAACTGCCCCGGCTTCACGTTGTAGAGGAAGTTCGGGATGCCAAGACCGTAGTTGTCAGAGAACGACAGGGCATGCTCAATGGAGTGGCCCAAGGCGATTGGAGAGCGACTGGTGGAACTGAAGTGAACATCAGCGCCTGCACGTTCCAGACGCTCGGCCAGCAGGAAGGGACGCCAGACGAACTCACTGGTGCCCAACACGATGATCTTTTCGCCGGGTTGGACCTGGATCTCGGGAGCAAGCGTGTCTTCCACATGACGGACGCCCAGGCGGCCCCAGTCTTTATCTGCCGAAAGTGGCCACTCTCCGATGGATACGGCCCCTACGTCTGGCATTTCGGGCAGCGGCGCTGCCTGGTCTTCATGGAACTGATAGGAGCCCTGCATCAGCGACACCGCTGTCGCCTGCTCGCCGATGGCATGGCGTACAGCGCCAGCAGACCAGTCCGTGAGGACACACGTGACGACACGCTCGATCTTGCTCAGGCCTGCATCTACCAGGGCGCGATGCAAGTTGACGAAGGTCTTCCCGGTGGAAGCCTCATCGTCCACCAGTACCAGCGATCGAGCCTGTAGCATCATTTCCCGGACCTCTGGGTCGACGGGCATGTGGATCAGGTGAGCGCTGGCGTGGCTGTGTTCTTCCTCGAAACGAGCGAAGAGCTCGGTGCCGAGGGGGTGGCGAGTGCTGATGAGGTATACGCTGTCAGGGCGAGTTGCGCTGAAGGCGCGGTGCACGCCGGCACCGAGGCCTACGGCAGTTTCGGCCATGCCAATGACCAGCACTGGTCCAGGGAGATCAGGCGGGATTTCAGCAGCCAGGCTCTCGAAGCTGGCAGCCATGACCGATGGGCGCACTGGTATATGGCGGCCCAGCACTTTGGAAACGAATAGGAATGCCCGCTTGGGATTCCGGCGCTCTGCAAAACCGAACAGGTTTGCGGGAGGGAGGACGGCGTCGTCGACTTTGACCTCAAGAAGCCCCCGCTTGAGTTGGGCGCGTAGGGACGTTGGTACTACGTTGTTTTCCATGATTGCTTCCTTGATTGGCGCGAGGGGTGACCCTAACGCCTTGTCCCTTGCTTTCAACCCGAATAGGGCTTACGGATTCCGCGCCTCGATTTTCCAAAGCGATTGTTGGGCTTCACGGGCCATCTGGGATGTCGTGAAGGTCATTCCTGTCGGGGCACGATTGGGCTCTACACCACAGGCGTCGAGAAACGCCAGGGCAAGTCCAGCCTTGACTGCGAAGTTCATGTTCTGCGCATCAGGAACAGTGGAGGTCACCATCCCCACAACCGATCCAGAACCATCGAACAGAGGGCTTCCGCTTGATCCCGGCTGAATCGGAGCAGTGAACTGGAGCAGGCTGGCGTCATTGTGTAGGCCAAAGAGTGCAGATACGCCCCCCTGAGTAACGTGTATTCCTCCACCGGCCAACCCAGCGAGTGGGTATCCGAGGGCAACTACTGTTTCCCCCAGGTCACAGCCAATCCCATCGCGGAAAGCCACTGGTTTGAAGGCAGGTGCGCCTTGCACCCGGAGGAGCGCCAGATCATTCCGCTGGTCAACAACTACGGCCTCGGCACGATGCCGACCCTCGAACGAAGCAATGTGGATCTCTTGCATGCCCTCGATCACATGCGCACACGTGAGAATATGAGTGGATGTCACAGCAAAGCCGGTACCGGTCGCGCCGGCTGCCGATCGGTTCTGATCTGAGGAACCGAAGCGGCGATGAGGATGGGCATCGTCGATATTCAGCCCGATCCGACGTCCAAGCGCTGTGAGACCGTATGCCGACCCTTCAGCGAGAGCGCGGAATTTCCACTGTTGATTGCGGCAGTAGAACTCGCCGACGATGATGGCTGATTCGCCATTGTCGGACAGGTCCAAGCTGACTTCGATCTGAGAGTCGACTTGCAGGCGAAGGGACCGGAGTTCGCTGACTGGTCCCATTGCCGAGAAGGTGTAAACCACCAGGAGCAGACGGTCGGCGCCGGTCGGCAGTTGGGCGAGATTCAAGCTGCAGCTGACTTTCTCCTGCGCGCCACTCCACTGCATCCAGGGCTGGGTGACCTGGAACAGTGCTGCCTCCCCTTGGGGGTGACGTTTATCGTCTAGTGGAAGCAGAGCAACAGCTGCGTATTCCCCGAATGCCGAGGAATTTCCGCACTCCAGCGTCCAGGAGCATTGCGCAGCTCCCAAAGCGGTGTTTGCGCCAGGCGCCAGCACCATCATCCCTGCTTCGCTCCTTGAGTCCCGTACCTTATAAAAAGCGGCAAAATAGTATCAAACTTGAGGCTTGATTACATATCAGGTCGCCACTGGCACCGCAACGGTAATGGCTTTCACCCTGATATTTGGTATCCACTGACTCACCGGCTCGGGCAGTCCGAGCCTTCTGGTGGCGAAGATACCTGGCAGGTTGATTCCCGTATGCCGGGTGTAACCGATGCCGCCCGAGTACCGCGGATTGATCTCGAGGAGATGCGGGACACCATCTGCATCATCCCGCGTCTGGACGTTGACCAGTCCATCGCACTGAAAGTGAGCAGCGGCTTTCAGTGCGAGTTCAACCGCTGGCGAATCGTTCTCGAATGTCTGGTGAAGGCCCTGCTTCCGGCGTCCAACGTATGCCACCGGACGGCCGGACTCGCAAACCATGTCGATCGAGCACTCGCTCCCCGCCATGTACGGCATCACCAGCATGGCGGGACGCTCCCCGCCGGCGCGATAGGCTTGCAGGTAAGTTTCGAACTGGACTTCCCGAGAGTCGGGGTTGGCGAAGCAACGGAACGGGTCCGCTTCAGACTTGAATCGCCAGAATCCTTGGCCGTAAATGCCCACAGCCGGCTTCACACAAACGTCTCCGTGAGCGCGAAGGGTTTCGTAGGCGTCGATGAGTTCCTCGGCGTTGGTTGCCGTAATCGCGGGGACACAGGCAAGTCCAGCGCGCTCTGCTTCAGCAGTGAACTTGCTTTTGTCGTCTACCAGCTCGAACGTGCTCATGGTCGAACCACCGGTAACCAGCACCAGCCCTGCAGCCTCGAATCGGCGACGCTGGGCCTCGAAAACACTCCCCACTCGGCCGGCCAGGATAACTTTGATCTTATGGGTCAAGGCTGTCTCGATTACCCAGTCGATTCGTTCTTGGTTGTCCTTCGGCTCAATGAAGCTCACGTCGGCGTGACCGGTGATTTCAGGCCTTTCTTGGCGATGGGAGGCAAAAATCTTTACCTCCGGTGGTAGGGCCTCACGCGCTCCTAGAAGAATGTCGCGCTGGCTGGATTGTCCCTCAAGAAACCAGATCAAGATGTGTGTCCTCATGGAGGCCGCGCCCGTGCAGAACGAGCGGTCAGCTGTGTTTATGGTGGAAGGGACGATAACGGGGGCTCGGCGCGTATCAACCGGGCGGGGGCATTCTACTGGAGGGTATCGGCAAGAGCTGGCCAAAAGACAAGTCACTTTGCCACTAGATATGGCAAACGCTGGCTACACTCTGGGCAAGTCCACCGTAAAGGTCGCTCTGAAATGGATGCAGAACGGATGACTCAGGTCGTGGCGGTCCTCGAGAAACAGGAATCTCGGTACCGTTGTTCAGCTATACGATGGAAGATCGGATACAGACTGCTGCTGATCCTTTCAGCAGTCCTATCCGCATCCGCTGCCATCGTTGCAAAGCTGTCATTCGTCCCTGAGGGGCTAGGATCTGACTTATCAGCCATTCTTGCGGGTGGAGCAGCCATAATGACTACGGTCATGGCTGCCCTGGATTTTGAGACCAATTTCCGCTTGAACAGGCGCTCTCGGCATCAGATGCAGATATTGGTAATCGAAGCGATGAAGGAAGGGGCTGATCCTGAAGCCCTCCTCTCCTCCGCCCAGAAAGTCATTGATGAACGTACCAAGGAGTTGGACAAGCTGGACTAGCTACTCACCTGGCCCACGGAAAAGGCCCAGCGGCGCTTAAAGTCCTCCAGCTTCCGCAGGTTTTCCTCTTCACTCCACTGCGTCGACCAGACGATCTCCTTACCCAATTCTTCGCGCTCCGGCTGAGGGTAGATCGTGTGCCCGTCACTCTGCCGCTCATAGCGCCAGCCATCTGGAATGTAGCTGTAGTGATCCCGATAGTCCGCAGGTTTCGTCCTGTTGTGCTCCTTGTTCTCATTCGACTCGTGCACAGGTATCAGGAAAACGGTAGTGACCAGCTGGATATCCAGGGTGCTTTGCTGATCAACGCTGAAGTGATCTGCAAGGTTCAGAGCGCCAAGCTCTTGCGGATTGAGAGAGGTGAGGTACCCGTAGTAGTCGTTGTGACACGGCCCCTTAGTGAGGATCTTGCCTCCGTGAACGTACAGGAGCTGCGTCTCAGACTCCTGAAGCCAGATAACCTCCCGCTGAAATTCAACTCTCTGACGCTCGCCGCCAATGTTGACGTGGTCAACGAAGGTCTCGGTTGTTCTCTTCGCTATTGGGGAGCAAGTGCGGATCGGGCTCATAGACACCTCTCGAATTGTTCTGCGCCAGCTTACCGGTAGCTGTTTAGGGTTCAAGTCGAAGGATAAGTCGGCCTTTACGGGCCAATCGCGCTTATAGGCCTGCCCCAATCGCCTGGCGTTTTAGCCATAAATGATCCGGCGATCTGGGTTGGGTTTTGATGAATGAACCTTTTCTACCTGCTGGGCACTCCACAGTTAAAGACTCTGGAGAGGCTCAATGCGATGGCGTCCAAGAAGGGGGCGACTCCCCGCCGCATTCAACCGCAATTGGTCACCCTGGTAGGTAGGCCTCCATCGGGTGATTGGTTATTCGAGACGAAATTTGACGGATACAGACTGATGGCACGCCTCGATGCTGGTGTGACCTTGATTACCAAGAATGGCTATGACTGGACCAATCGTATGCCCAGTTTGGCCCAGGAACTTTCAGGCCTCCCGGTACGCGGTGTCTGGCTCGATGGCGAGATCGTAGCCCTTGACGTAGAGGGTCGCCCCGCTTTCCAACCCCTGCAATTGGCATTCAGCCAGAGACAGACAGATGATCTGATCTACTTCGCCTTTGATTTGCTCTACATGGACGGTACCGATCTGCGGCCCTGGCCGGTTGAACAACGCCGCGAGCTGCTGCAGATTCTGCTACAACAGTGCGACCTGGAGCATGTGCGCTTCTCGCCAACGCTAGAGGCCGATCCGGCCTCATTGTTGGCCAGCGCATGCCAGCTGGGCCTGGAGGGGCTAGTGGGCAAGCGTCGAGGCAGCGCCTATAGCGGCCAGCGCAACGGCGATTGGGTCAAGCTCAAATGCAACAACCGCCAGGAGTTCGTGGTGCTAGGCTACACCCGTGCCGGCGCGGGGATTGGCTCGTTATTGATCGGGCTACATGATGACGATGGCCAACTGCAGTACGCGGGCCGAGTCCACTCAGGTTTTGGCGGTCGCCAAGCCGATCAGCTGCATGCCCGGCTGCGCCACCTGCAGCGAGACGGCGCACCGGTAACGGCTCCGCCGTCACTCAAAGGCGCTTCGGTGGTGTGGGTGACTCCGGAACTGGTGGCCGAGGTGAAATTTCTGGAAATCACCCCCAGCGGCAAGGTCCGGCACGCAGTGTTCCTGGGACTTCGAGAGGACAAGCCGGCAGCGGGCATCAGCCTTGAAAGTAATACGGATCTGTAATGAGCAGACCGGGAGGACATCGTGTATGAGGTCGCGATCGAGGCGGAAGCCTGCGTGCTTCAATGCGAAATCAACGACCTGGTGATCGAGCAGCCGCGGCCAGTCCTATGGACCAGCGATTGGGATGCCAAGGGTTACTGCGAGTTAGAGTTTCGCGTTGTCTCGGGCACGGTCTATGACGAGCAGGGGCGTGCCGAAGATTTAGGCCGCAACGGCTGCGCGATCCTGGCAGAACGATATAGCGAGTACATAGAAGAGCAGATTTTACGGCAATACCAGGAAACGCAGGCAGAGGTGCCGCTGTAAGCGGCGGGAACTCTAGCCGCCAGCTGACCACCAAACCTGTATTAACTCATGTTCAAGGAGATCCCGATGGACAACTATCACGTGGTGGCCGAGGGTTCCGGCTGGAAACTGCATCTTCAAGGCGATAGCCGGGCGCTGCTGCATACATCAACCAAGGCCCAGCTGCTAGAGCAGTTGCCAGCGTACATGGAGGGCCGCACAGGCTCGGTGAAGATCCATACGGCCAATGGGCAGATCGAGGAAGAGCGCACTTATCCCCGCAGCGCTGATCCGCGCATTAGCAAAGGGTAGGACTCTGCCATCAGCCATCTATCAATAGTCGCCCTCCCGCCAGTCCGGCGGGGCGTTTTTCTTGCGCTACCACCGCTTGAGTGCGACCGCGGCCAAGAACGCTAATATGAGCACTCCAGCAGCTTTTAAAACATTAAGGTATTAGTCATCATCGTAGTCACTTGCGCACGCCCTGATTCTGTCTGGTATCCCCAAATGCATTCATTAAAAATAGTCTTTACCGAAGAAGACAAAGGCTTCGGTCAGGTGGGTGGCAGCGTCTGCATGGACGACCCAGGCATGTGGCCTCTGGCGCCCGACACCCAAGAGCCGATGACGCCTCTGTGTACAGTCACGGAAAACTTCCTGCCGGCTAAAGTCTTTCCGTCCGGCATGGCTGCCACGGTATTCATCACCGCTCGAAAGCAGCGCGCCGGCGGCTTCAAGCACTCTGTTGTCAACCGCTACTCACTTCATGAGCAAGCGGAGCTACCCGGTATCCAGAATGGTTACGCACGGTTCATTCTCCACCGGCTGTGTGAGGAGGAGTTACCCGCCCCGCCTGGAACGCTCCTGCTGGAGCGTCGTTATATCGGCTTCGAGCCAATGACCGAAGAGGAATTCGCCGAAGAGCACGCTGACGAAGACTCCGGACTGAGCATTAGCAAGCAACTCGGGCGAGCGGCCTGGATGCAAGATCCCATCTATGTTCCAGACCGGTACTTACTCCTTTTGCAACTGACCGACTATGAAATCAGCCGCTGGGCTACCGAGCAGGAAGGGATCTTTCTGGATGGCAACGGTTACATCTATCTGGACAAGCAAGCCCGGCGGAAAAACCAAGGCGACGAAGCCGGGTTCTTTTTCGTTCAGTACGCCTGAACGTCCTGCCAGGATCAGCAACCAGCTATGAACATCTACCACTTGGACAATCTGCAAGCACCTTGGGGAGACTGGGGCACGGTACTGCTCCAGGGCTTGATCGCCTGGGATGAAGATACCGATGTAGACAGTATCAAGCGCGCCGGCCCGTACACCCCGCCTGCCTATATACGCTCGGGCTCACTCGTGCTTACCCAGCCTGTCAAGGAAGCCCTGGAAAAAAGCGGCCTGAAAGGGATCGGTTGTTATGAGCATCTGGAGAAAACCCATGTCGTGCATATTGACTGGCTGCACTGGGATACCAGCAAGCCCATTACCGAATACCTCGATCTGGACGGCGGGCCGACCTCGATCATCGATTCCCTTCCGCATGACCCTGGGCTTGCCAAACGTATGCCGGAATACTGGCAAGCGTTCGTCGTGGGCAAGCTCAACCTGCTCAAGGACCCACAGCATGAACCCTCTGACCTCGGCCAATACCTCAAGGTACTCAAGGCCGACGAGCAGGCCGATTTCTTCAAAGGCGATGTTTATCGCGGGTACTTCCTGAGCGAAAGAGCCAAGGCTTGGCTGGAAGTAAAATGTCCTGGGTGTTTCACCTTCACCCTGCTTTCCAGCGCGCCATGAAGAAAATCGTGTTGTACCGACACGACCGCGGCTTCGGCCAGATCGGCGGTGCGCCTTTGCTCAAGGAGCTTTCCTTGTGGCCGGTCAACCCGCAAACCGGTGGGCTGATGACGCCCATCCTGACCCTGACCGAACAGTTCCGACCCGCCCGGTTCGTCCCACCAGGCATGGCTATCACGGTTTTTCTCGCCGTCGAGCAACAAAAGGACGGCGGCTTCAGCCGCCCGCTCCAGCGTCGCTATACAGTCAATCAGCAGTCGGAACTGCAGAACGTCATCAGCGCTGGCTTTACCCGGGTTATCCTGCATGAACTTGCCAACCAGCCACTGGAGCCCAGGAATCCCCCCTTACTGCTGGGGCAAGCGTTCATCGATTTCGAAGAAATGACCAACGAAGAGCATGACGAGGAGCATGAGGACGAGGACAGCGGGATCGGCCTGAGCAAGCCCAGCGGCCGGCCCTGCTGGCTGCAGGACCCGATCTACGAACCACCGCGCTACATGTTCATGCTGCAGCTGGTGGACGCCGACGTGGCCGAAGCCAGCCCGCAGCATGCTGGGCTGTTCGGCGAAGGCATCGGCTATCTGTTCGTGGACATGCAGGCACGCCGTGGGAAGGAAGGCGAAGACGCCGGTTTCTTCTTCATTCAGTTCACCTGAGCCATGAAGATCATAAGCTGGTTTGAGCCTACCTCGTCGAACAGCAGGGTTAGTTAGCCAGGATCGCTGTGCTGGCTCCAAAGGCCGCTGACTTAATAGCAAACTGTGGGACGCTACCCCCTTGAGAGTTTGGTCGAGCCTACCTTTCGAGAAAAATCGCTCAAGGCTAGCGTTTATCGACCATGGCGTTGCTCAGTGCAGGCATTACTCCAACCGCGGATTGTGGAGCGCATGAGTCAACCTGGGGGAGCAGCCAGAAGCAGCGGGTCCGTGCTCTGGAGATACCTATGTGGATCAAACGCTGAATCTCTTGATCCAATAGTGTGTCGTAGTGGTTCGTTCCGCTTTCGGCCCACCTCCCCGCCAGGTTGAATAGTTGATTGCGAAAGTCGGATCGAGGTCGAGTGGTGAAGTTACCCGCGAGGATGACCGTTTCTGCCACCGCAGGCCGAGCACGTTGGAAAGGTCGGATCTTGATCTTGCCCTTATGTCTCGCTCCATCGATCTGGCCCACCAGGTAGGCCACTGCGGCTTCTGCCATCTGGTACGACGCAATCGAGTCCACCAAGACCAACACATCCCCTCCTCCTTCTACGGCCTCCTGCAGTAGCCGGCTCAGGACATGAGAGTCGAAGCTATGAATTTCCACAGGTGACTGTTTGGTTGGGGCGATGAGGGCAGTTGACTGCCTTCCGACGTCCACCTGATTCCGCACCACGCTGAACGCTGCATCGATGAGGTGCTGGTGCCCTCTGAAGCCATCCTGGAGGATGACGCGCGTAGGGTTTGAAACCCTGAATTCAGTGTCGAAATGGCGAAGCCCTTGGCTTGAACTCCCCTGGGTTGCGAATGATGCCTGGACGGGATCGCCGGCGAGAGTGAATGTTGAGGGCAGAAGATTGGAATCTCTGTGCGAGATCGATCGACGTTTGAACTCCGAAAGGATGCCCCGTAGGAAGTCTGCAGTGGGGGCGCTCGTATCCTGTGCATCGTCAAGCAGGAGATGTCGGAATCGGTTCAGCGCGGCCGCAGGAAGCCGCTTCAAGTTCGCCCCGTGCCGCTCAGAGAAAAGGTCCAGGAGTCGATTGATTGTCATTAGGGGCGGGTCGTTCGCGAGCAGGTCGCCTTCAAAACCCAACCAGAAGTGCCCAAGACCTTCGAAGAACAGCGCATCCGGGTCGTTCTGAAGGAAGTTGAGTTTACCTACGGCCTGGGGGACACCCATCCCGAGGTTCTCCACCAGCGTTGCTATTTGGTAGAACGCTTCCACCAGTGGAACATGTGCTGGTTCGCCGCGGAGTCTGTATCCGAAGTCGGGAGCAGTAGTGGGCAAGGCTTTTAGCGTCGCAACCATCTGCTTGGCGTCCTGATAGCTGTCCAGATGGATCACGGGCTTGTCGAGGTAGGCCTGGAGTAGTGTTTTCTTGATCTCACACTCCTTGTATACCTCGAGCTTGATTCCCTGCCCACGGGTCAGATAACGATCCTCGGTGCGATCGAAACCAAGCAGAACAAAAGCATCTAGCCGCGGGACGAAGCCATGAAGATTGAATTCGCAGCCGCGTACCACCACCTTGTGACGACCGGGCTTTATCCCGTCCAAGGGCCAAGCACCAGCTTCCTTCCATAACGTCTCGACTTTCTCGCAAAGGTCTTGATCGTGCTGGCTCAACTTCCACCCTATCGCTGCACGCTTAACCACGTCGGGGTGATCAACTTCCAACGGCTCCAAGAGCATGGACTGGCGAAACAACCCCACAACCAGTTCGGCGTATCGGGGATTACTGCGATAGAGCTTGCTATGCGTGGCCCGAAGGAGAGACGTCTGGGCCGATGACAGCCTAGTGTCGAATGGCCTGATTTCGAAGACATCGGAATTTACCCTCACTTCGAATGGCCGTACGTTCTCCCAACCTACAAGGGAGTTCACAAGTTCCAGGGCTGCAGCTGCTGGAGTAGTGATGCATCCCTGAATATCTGCTTCCGAGCATTCGATGCTCCATCGCCGAAACAGCCAATGGAGTCGTTTAGCGAATTCCTCTTTCACCTCTTTGCAATCCACAACAACCCTGATCGAGGAAAGTGGCTGCATCAGGTACTTGTGCAGATAGAGCGCCCGCATCGCCAAGGTGAACGATTTCCCGGTACCGCCCTGGCCGGACACCAACAGAGCTCGAGAACTGGTAGCGATGGCTTTCCACTGCCCGGGTGTCGGCTGCAGATCCGCCGGCAGGAGGGATGCAGCATCTCGCTGCATTGTCTCCAAAAGGCCTGTGGAAACGACCAGCCTGTCGTCATCTATGAGTACCTGGTCAATTCGCGGAGCAGTAATGGAACGCTCTCTTAGGTCGCGAATCTCAAGCGGTCCGGTAGTAGTGCTTACAGCGTGGGATTGGCTTCGGGATTTGGCTTTCTGTTCACTGCCATACGCTTCACCTGCACGATAGCCCTCATCCCAAGAGGAGTCGTGCCGAGCGTTGAGGAGGTCCATGCCAAGAGCCAGCACCCCACCCAGTGTCTTTTTCCATCCGGGCAATGCGTCGACCGGTGTGAGATCGTCTGTGTTGTGTGAATACTGGGACGGCAAGGGATCATCCTCGAAGCTGTAGTGCTAATCGCCCAATAGGCGGGTCGAGAAAATGGTGCCGTTCCAACTTGATGGACTCCACTCAAACCGACCTGGTGAAATCCTGAATATGAGGCCGGAATTACAGAGGACCGTCTTGGCTAACGCTTCCCATTGAAGGGCTCTATCGTGTGTGTCTGATTGAGCCAACGGAGACGGACATGTTGTCCACCCCCTCGTCCCTGAACAGCCATGCTCGACTCTTTGTGTCGAAGTCGGAGTCTCGAAGCTTCAAGGCTAAGTCCTATATCCTCCAACCCGGCCACCCCGAAGCGGGTTCTCACCTTTTGGTCAAAGGCAGTGCGCAATTGGTGATCGAGAACGATGGTCGCGAGATGATTTTGGGGCTACTCAAACCAGGCGACTACTTTGGTGACCTGCCTTTCCCGGTTGTAGTTGATGGCCATCTAGTGACCGTCCAGGCGCGCTCTCAATGCCAGGTCGCCTTCATGCCCAGCTCCGATTTCCAGCAGCTGGTCCTCACTACACCTGAGATGCTGATGGACGTTTGTGGTCAGCTGAATGAGAGGCTGAGCGCGGCAACACGAAAAGTGGGGGATCTTGCTTTCCTCGATATAACCGGCCGCATCGTCAGCGTGATCCAAGACCTGGTGCATGCGAGCTTTGCAGTAAAGGCCAGCGAGGGGACTGTGATTCCAATCACCCGACAGGATCTCGGTCGGTTGGCGAGCTGCTCTCGTGAAACGGCGGGGCGAGTGCTGAAGCTGCTCGAGGAACAGGGCCTGATCATCTGCTCAGGCCGCAATATCACTGTGCTGAAGGCATAAGCCCATACCTGTGGATGAGAGCAGGATTACCTTCGATGCGTTGATCAGGTGATACGGCCCGACTGGATGGCGGAGAAGAGATCATTGCGATATTGGTCCGTCTCGATCACTTCATCTTGGCCAGTCCGGCGCAACTCCCACTGGCCCCGCTCCTGAACCCAATTAAGGGTAAACCGGTGCTGATCGTTGAAGCGAACCTGAATGCTTCCATCAGGTTGCTCGTGGTCACTCCAAGGGGCAAGCATGGGCATGTTTTGGCTCCTGTTTCGGAAAAGGGCAGCTTCCGCTGCCCAAGTCATTATGATGTTCCTGGCTACCACCCCTTGGATTCGCTTGAGGCACCATGCCCATTCGCGAACTGCCGGGCACATCAATGGCAGTTCCCAGCCAACCGGTAACCTGCGGCTTCTGCTTCCTGGGCACCACTGAACTCGACTCGGTTTTTAGGCGACACTTTGTCGTAGCTTGGGCAGCCAGGCAGGTGGAAGATGTGGGAATTTGCATTCCCTCGGACAGCGCCGGCACCAGCGCTGACGTTGGAGGCGATAGTTGCAGATCCCTTCTGAGATTGGGCTGCGAATATCTGCTTCGTTGCATCCCCCGCCACTCGGTTCCTAGCAGCATCCGGCCGCACCATCACAACTCCCTGGGGAAGCTTCTCGTTGCCGAGTGTGACGAATACAGGAGCGTGATCGCTCACGTGCTTTCGGCTTTTCTCATTGCTCCAACCGATCATCCGGGGATAGTCCATGATCCCTGCAGCTGTCAGCTTCAGGTGGAGCTTCCTGGAAACCCAGATATTGTCGTACAAGTTGGCGTAGAGCCCATCGCGTGCGGAAAGCGTCGTTGCCCCCTTTGTGATTAGGGGGGCTGCATGCTGCGATAGCCCGGAGAATGCTGCATCGTTGGGAGGCGTATTGAAATCACCTACCAGCATCACAGGTGTGTCTGGATAGATGCTTTCCAGCCAGGTCCAGTAGCTCTCGAGCTCCCGAATCTCCGGCTCACGGTCTTGTGGGCCTTTCCCGTAGAGCACATGGATGCTGGCGACGGCAAAAATAGTCCCGTCTCTTTTCGACTTGAATCGGGCAGAAAATGGCTCCCGAATGAATCGATCTTTGCGATCCATGTAGACCACCGCGCCGTCTTCATAGGCCACCGCACTGTCTCGCATCAGGAAACCGTACAGTTCTTTGTATGATCGAGAGCCAACCGCATGGCTGGCCAGCGACGACCACTGCTCCCCAGTTCGTTTCTCGAGTTCGGCCTCCAATCTCGAAAGCCCCTCCTCGTTCATGACCTCTTGTACGGCTACCAGGTCTGCCTTTCCTGCTACCTCGGCGAGAGCCGGGAAGCTCTTTTCTCCACCTTGTCCCAACCTCATGGAGTTCCAGGACATGAGCGTCAGATCAGCTGCCGAGGTCAGCGAGCTGGCCAGAACCGCGGCGGCCACAAGCGCGCCTCTGAAAAATCCTTTCAACCGTTTACTCCTTCTGTAGGGCCGTCAACGTACACGGAGGTCAAGGAGTGCCCCCTGAGTCGCGCCATGGTTTGTTTGCTGATCGAGTTGGGAGTCGTACTCCCCGAGTTTCTTGATGAGCGCCTGTCCGGCCTGGCTCACGACAACGCTTAACCTTTCGCACGGCAGTTCCGTGCGTACTCCGCTCAACCGTGAAAGGAGTGTCTGGGCCGTACGCTTTCCATTTGCGGCATGAAGTAACTCGTGAGCGCGAAGCGCGATGTAGAACCTGTTCCACTCTCGAATTACGCCCGGCGAACGCGGAACATCGTCTCGTAATGCGGGGAGGGAAATCGTGATATTGACGGTGACACGGGGGTTGGAGATCGCACACCCACCGCTGGCGAGCGGGACGTAGTCATAGCTCGAGTCCAAGTTCCAAACCGTAGCCCCAGCGTAGAAAGTGTCACCATTTCTGGTTGGGGCGTTCTCACTGATGGACGCCTGGATTTCCTGGACACTCCTCCCCGTCACCCAGTAGTGCTCGACTTTAAAGTTGACCACGGGTTCGCCGGTGGGGTCAGCCAGTACGGTTGCAGGGGCTAGGCCTACCGCCATTACCAATAGCATGGCTGAGGGGCCCCTGCGGAAACTATCAAACTCCGCCATAGGTGAGGGTGACACCCACCTTCTTGGCTTGGTTCTCGATGTCCCGGAGTTCCTGTTTTAGCTTGTGGCGGTTTCCCAGCTTCTGCCCTTGCATGAAGGTCGCCAGGTTGAACGCGAAATTGAGTGCTTCCTTGTGACCGATCTGCCATGCCTGACGGAGGTATTCGAGAGAGGGCTGTAGCCTTTCTGCCTTCAGTTCCCGTTCGGCCAGATACACATTTGCGTCCGGATCGCCAAGCTGTGCAGCTTGAGCAAGCAAGGCCCAGGGGTCGATCCCTTGGATGTTCATCTGCTGGACGAACACGGCAAGGTCCGACATTGCCAGCGGATAACCGGCTTCGGCGGCCGCGCCAAAGCAACGCAAGGCCGTAGCTTGTTCCCCGGAGGACACCGCACCGTGCGCAAGAGCATATGCGCTCAAGGGATGCGCGGTATCGATACGTCGATACAGCTGAAGAGCTTTTTCTCGGCTCTCCTCATGCCCCGTTGCTTCGTATCCTCGTGCCAACGCAATCCCTGCATCCAATGCACCCTGATCGAAGGCGTGCTCAAGAGCAGATATGGCAGATTTACGCTTTTCAGTTTCTTTCGGGAGCGCCTGGCCGAATGAGAGCTTCACCCCTGCCGCCCAGATGAGAAGTTCTTCTCCTCCAGAAGGCATGGCTTTTCGCTTTTCGTTCCAGAGGTGGCCGAGAATTGCCAGACGATTGGATTCGTCATCATGCGCCAGCAGATGACCAGTTGTTGGCTCAACCGCCATATTGCCGAGGAGCCCTATGGGGATGATCCGGTTGAAGGCCACGCCGTTGATTCGCTGGCCGAGTGCCCATGAACTGGCAATGCCGCCCTCAAGGCGAAGTAGCGACAGAGCTGCCTTGACCAGGGCAACCTCGTTGTCAGCGCGCCGCACCTCGGAATCAGTCAGGTGACAGAGAACTGCTCCCCACCCTCCTTCCAGGCCCACGTTTCGGCTTGAAATGCCAAAGCGGTTGATCGCTTTGCTCCCCCTCTTCAGACCCTCCCCGAGCGGGACGAGATGGAGGCCTGAGCTGCTCAAGATAATGTTCTGTCCATGAAGGTCAGTCTCATTGAACACGCAGGCAGCGACGGGCACTGCTTTCTTCTGAAGATGCACTGCGATTTGGAGATAGTTCTGCTCATCGGGAGAATCGACTTCTGCGGCGGGGTGTACCCAGATCGCCAGATCAATCTCCGGTCGATCCGCAGCGAGGATTTCCTCATTGAGCATTACGCCGCAGTGCGGAAGCCGTAGGGCCTGAGCCACGGGATACATACTGGTAATGGCTTGCTCAGCCTGGGTTAGGAAAATTTCGACCTCTCCGGGGCGCCCGAGCATCTCGCCGGCAAGGCTCGCCCAGACCGAATGGTCCAGTCGAATCATGGGATCACGTCCAATGAGAAGAACACGCAAAGGCGTTTTCTCATCCGCAAGCCCGGTCTTCAGAATAACTTCCGCCACCAGAGCGGCAGGAGCGACGAGAGAGGCGGTATCTCCGACAGTAAGCTTCACCGTGGAAACCACGTTTTCAGCCTTAGTGCGGGCGGTTATCTCTCGTATCCATGCTTGGGTGAGGTCGCCCAGGTTCTTACTGGACTGCAACGCTTTTTGAAGAACCACCGAGGAGAGCTCCATTCATCGAATAGAGAGCATGGTAACGACTTCGGTGACGGTTCCAACTGAAAGGACGGTGCGGAGATCCCCCGGGGGACAGCGATGGCTAATCCTTACTCGGCCAGGGCTCCAACGTCGAAGTTGTTCGCCGCGTAAGTCATGTTGCAAGACCAGACCTTCTTGCCCTCGTGATAGAAATAAGCCGTATCGCCTTTGATGACCATTCTGGCCTCTGGCCAGATGATGGAATGCCCGTTCGAAGCTGCGGCCAATAGGCTCGACTCGCGACACCGCGCCAAGTACACCCCGTCTTTCAAGGTCTTGAACGTATTCCTCTTTGCCATTCCTTGTCTCCGTGGCGTGCCGATTGATCAACTATCCCTCGTTATGAAACGGGCCAGCAGCCCCAGGACTCCTGTCTTTCGGCTCGACAGCTACGTTGATCGCAAACACTTCCACATGATGCGGGCCAAAGTGGCGGTGGATGATTGTTTCCCTTTGGACCCCTTTCCAAGGCAGTGTCAGCCGGTTCTCGGTATCACCCCGTTTAGGATATCCCCGCGCCAGCTCGATACAGTCGTAGGAGCGCCCTACCAGCCGCTTTTCCCAGTATGGGGTGACCAGTCTGTATTCCTTGGGCTTGCGGCCAGCCTTGATTTCATCGAAATACTCCCCTTTCAGGTGGAGGATCAGCTTTCGCATGGACGTATTCCTAGCTCTAGTGCCTGCGGGATGATGGTTTTCTTCATTCCCCTCAAAATAACGCTTGGTCCTCAATTTCCCACCTGGTTCCCGCAAGCTTTGATACTACAGAGATAGCCACGATGCCTTCACTTCCCTTTCTCGGCCGTTAAAGTGTCGATATCAAACTAAACGGTGTATGCGAATGAGCTTCCCCCGGACCATCGAAGAAGAATGCAGGGAGCTGATACCAACCCTGGACAAGTCACTCAAGGAACTGGCCTTCTTGCTGGAGAAATCGAAAGCACATATCCGGATCGACGCCCTTTTCCAGGTGCCTCTCAGGAAGTCTCCTACGGTTGACAAGAATGCTGGGATCGAAATCGCCACGCCAGATGGCGAGACGGGCATTTCCCTTGCCATTGAAACCCTGACAACCATTTGGCTGGGTGAGGGGCAAAGTGCCAAGGAAACTCTTCGCTCTCCTGGTGCCATAGGTCTGCCCGCATTGGCTTTGGATCGAATCCGCGAAACCAATAGGCTTCGAATGCATCTGTTCGACCTGATCGAGAAGGCCAAGCCTGCTGAGCGGAAGCGGATCTGGAAAGCGAAAGATCACTACGGCATATCCAGCCTGCAGGCTATGCGGGTAACCCCGATTCTGCATGACCCCCAGCTGATTCGCTTCTACTGGGATACGGGCTCGATAACGAAGCGATGGTTGGTGCGAGACCTGATCAAGGTCTGTGAAGACGAGCTTCATGCCACCTTTGGCCACCGGCCATCTCGCGACGAGGTAGTTCAAGGCTCGGTGGAAAGCAGCGTGCTGCTTTCGCTTGAACAGCTTGAGGAATTGCCTCTTGATGAACAGGTAGCGGTTCATCGACTAGGTACTCCCCATGTACGGGCAAGGGTGACCGATGGAGACATTGAGCCGTACATCTGCTCTGCACCGGTGCCGTTCGTTTATGACGTTTCCTGTGCCCGGCCGCTCATAAAGCCTTTAAAGAACTACTGCCCAATGGAAGAAAAAAAGAAGCGCTCGATCCGAGCGCTTTTGGAACCAGAGCCTCGCGTACCGGGAATGAACGTTCACCAGTACGACGTGAAGCACAGGGCTTTTGGGGCGTTTGAATCACGTAGCCGTGGGCGCAACAAGCGAGCAGCGCAAGAATGATAGGGAACACGAATTTGAGCCGTGCAGTAGACACCAAGAGCCGAGAAACCCTCCTGCGGCTTGCCAGCCTCACCAGAGATCTCTCATCCAATGATGATCGCTGCCGAGGGAATGCGTACCGCGACTTGCTGGAGCTTGCCGAGGAGGGAAGCAGCGATGCGATGTTCCAGGTTGCCCGGTGCTTGAATCAGGGGATTGGCGTGGAAGTCGATCAGGTCAAGAGCGATCACTGGCTCAGATTGGCGTGTGTGACCAATCCCCCCTCGAAGGTCGCCCTCTACTCATTCGGCATGCAGAACCTTCTTCGTAAACGACCCGATGCGGACCCCATGCTCGGTCTCAATCTCATCGAACGTGCTGCCACTGCGGGATACGTGACGGCGATCCTCGAGCTGGTAAAGCTCCTGGAGAACGGTACAGCTGACATCGTTCCTGATCTCCGCAGGGCATACCGCCTGCTAGCAGGCGCGATTACTGACCATTCCGATATGAAGCTGCACGAAGCCTATCTCAGCTTTGTCGAGCGCAACCAACCACTCTCTACGCTTTTGGACTCCTGATTCATGTACCAAATTCAGTGCAAACGCCTTGTCGACCAACTGGCCTTCGGCCTGTCGTTGTCCCAGGCTGAAGCCATAGTCGCCCGGGCCTATGGACGCGAGAGTTACAGCAGCACCTCTGACACCTTCGGTCCAGAAATCCCTGGGCTCCAGGCGATTCGCACTCCCGCGGAGATTCTTCAGCTTGAACGACCTCAACAAATGGTCGAGTTCATGCGCATGGTCTTGAACCTCACCCTGCCTGGCCCTGAGCCCGTTCACCAGCAGATCCCGCCGAAGAACTTGGTGGCAACCATGTACAACTTTGGCAACTTCGACGCCCTGGTGACGTATGTGAAGAACGATCCGATCGATCCAAACGATGACAAGCCCGAAACTCTTCTGAAGTTCAAGAACCGTTATGGCTACATGGCGAACTCTCAGGTGATCATGGGTCGGGGATATCATGGGCATACCTTGGTAGCCCAACCCGATGCCAAGTTGGCCAGCCGCTACATCGATCAAGAGGCGATCCTGAACAAGCTGAATGGGCTGCAGGTGATCATCGTTCGAGATCGGGTGGACGGTGACAGCTACATCAATCACTACAGCCGCAACCACCTGGTGATGCGACACGCTGCATCTGAAGACCTGAGTTCGCTGATACTCGGCTCTCGTGCAAAGGATGCCTGTCTCACTGTCTCGATCGTTCCTGCAGAACGGTATTCGCTTGAAGCGATCATTGCGCCTCATGTCGCAGCGTTGACGAAGAATTCACCGGCCGGCCGCTCTATTATCCTGGACGGCTTGAATATCGATGAGGATTCAGCGAGCTTCCAGGCAGGCCTGCGTTTAGCAAGCAGCCAGGGCATCAACGTTGTGCTCATGGCCCCGGTCCTCAAGGCATCGCAGTGGGACCATTTCGAAACCCGACTGATCTTCGGGTTCGATCTGCAAATGGCTCAGACTGCGAATGCTGAGATGAACCGGGCTATCGTCCAGGCGGCGCCTTACGTAGGGCTCAAAGGGGACAGAATGCAGTTCCTCTACTACTCGGCTGCATCCGGGGCGCGCTATGGGGCTATCCCGCTGATTCCCGAAGAGGAGAAGCGGGCCCCGCTTCTCAAGCGAATCTTCGGCAGTCCAGCCCGAGCTTAGCCCCTAACGCCCTCCCTGAGGGCGTTTTCAGTTTCGCATGCGAAACTCGGCTCATGGAACTTTTTCAGGCCACGACGGTCGTAGGTCATGCCCGGGCAGAGTGAATCGCCGACGAAATGGTGTGTTTAGTCGGTTGCGTCTGATGTCATCTGTTGATCTCGAATGCTCAGTCTGAGACAGAACCTCAATTTCTGCTAAATTGATTCTGAAATGAAGGCTATTGGCCTTCTCACAGGCTTCCGCTTCGGTGAAAATGTGGGCACAGGGGCAAATGTGTCGCTTAACGCTACGCCTTGTCCCTTCTGCCATGGCAGAGGTACTGAATTTTGCTTTTTGGGGAAACGCATTAGGTCCCTATCCTAAGACACCCCCCCCCTCAACATCGTCTGTGGTGCGCGCGTTTCCCCGACTTATAAATGCCCGACTCCATGAGTCGGGCATTTTATTCATCTAGGCCACTGGTCGGTACCGATCCTGCAGCTGCAGCAGGAACCCTTTTTCGCGACGGTCCGCCTCGGGCTCACTTAGGGCTACCCCAACTCGGAACTGGTGGGTGATCGGGTCCTTAGAGCAGTTGGCAACGGTGCCTTCGAAATCCATCACCCCGCCATCCTTTTCGGTCAGGCGCAACAGCACCTGATCACCGATCCCGATTTTCTTGTCCGTCAGAACCAGCGCGCCGGCGTAGGAGATGTCGCGCACCCGGCAATCTCCCCACCCCGCAAGGAAACCGAGCACCCCCTTGGTCTTGATCTGTTGTTTTTGCAGTGAGTTCTCTGGAATCGCGTACCGCGTATAACGACGATTGGCTGCCGTCATTCAAACGTCCTCATTTCGTACTTCTTGGGTGCATCAGCGACCGAAAATCCCGAGGGCAATTTGGCTGGTAGCTGTACAGGAACTCCATAGTATCAATGGCTTCCAACGTTTCGAGCCAAAAGCTATGCCCGCGATTTCCTCTTTCCTCACTTGGCCCAGGACCTGGTCTACCCGCTCTCACATCATCCCTTGGCAGCTCCATGCCCCACTATTCCTGGTCGTGTTTGCTCTTGTTTCGGCGCTGAACTCGATTCCCAGTGATGGGAGCTGGCGTGACCTGACGCTGAATCAGGTGCTGGAAGACTTTGGGGTTTTCATCTTCTTCACGGCGTTGTGGTGTGGGATCTACTGTCATTTCCGCAGGACTGTCGACTTGACTTGGCTGCTGATCATTTTCGTGCTTGCGATCTGTCAAGAGGAGTTCAACCTTTGGAACAAGCTGTGGCAACAGATCTGCCTTCTATTTGGGCATGAGATTTCTTCCAGCGAGCGCCAGCGCGGAGACGTGTTCATGATGGCTCTCGTGTTCGGATCATTGTTGGTCAGGTTTGTATTAGGGGGATTCAAGTCCTTCTTTCGTATCCACATCACCTTTTTCATCTGCGTTTTCGTCACATTTCAGGGGTGGATTCATTTCATCTTCCCCTACTACATCCAGCAGCACTTGCTGAACGAACGGTTGACTTACCAGAAGGAACTCACTGCTACCTACGAAGGCCGTTTCCGCTTTCAGTGCGATCATCTCCCCATCACTTGTTTCGAGTGGGTGGGTGATGCGGTTCCGGTCAGCTCGATCGCCAAACACGTTTCGACTGAGTCCATCACCCAAGTGCTGCAGTCGGTGGGCAATGCAACAACGAGTCTGACCGGCTGGCTGAGTGTGGTTGACCGAGGTGACGTAGAGGTTTTCCGAGGAGTTGACGCCAACCAGAAAGTGCTGGTTACGTTGTACAAGAATCACGAGCTCTACCGCGTTGTCGTCGACGACGAATACCCAACAGAGGCCCACAATGTGATCAGCTCAGCCTTACTCTCTTTCGCAACGCCTTTTGCGCTGGTCTGGTTTTTCGGCGGACTGGGGGTGGTTTTCATGCACCAGGCCCGGGTGTACCGGATAAAGTACGGCAAGCAATTCAGAGCAATGGAGAATCACCAGTGAAGCTGTTGGAGTCCTGGAAAAAGGCTGCGATCGAAACGGCGCTCGACCGGCACAAGAAAACCCTCACCGCTGTGCTCGAACTGGATGATCGAGCTCTACTCGATAGCTATGACCTGGTGTTGGGGATGCTGGCTGGGCCCAAAAGCATCCAGGTCAGGCGAAACCCGCGGGTACTGGATGTGCTGCGCATCCGTGGAAGCCAACGCTCCTTTGAAAAAGCCGTCTATCACGCGCGCAAGGCGCTGACCTACCAACAATAATTTTCACGAAACCCTGAAATAGGGGCAGTCAGTTTCCACTATTAGGGAAACTGACTGCCTCGAGGGGCTCGTTGAATGCTTGTGGAAGCAAAAACCCATGTTGCTTGGGACCTGGCCTCGCCCCGAGCGAAGCGAAGCCAATTTCGCGCCGACAGCTTCTACGTCGTTATCGACGGCTTGCACATCCAGACCGTTCGACAAGCTGCAACTCTGATCAAGAATGCCCTCCTCTCCATTGAGGGCGTACAGGTCAGGGGACCCCTGGCGCTGAAAACTGAGCGCCGGCGCTATGTCTTCCTTCGAGAAATGGTGAGTAAGGGCCAGAAGGGGCTCCGCATTCCTGAAGCGAAGCGACTCAGAAATGTCCTTCTGGTAATGAACCCCACGTCCATCGCTGTAGCGTCTCTGATCGCCTTACCCGTTCCATCAGGGGTGAACCTGCGGATAGAGACGTACCAAGCGCAATACGAACTGAAGGACCCTGCCAAATGCCAAACAGCACAGCCAAGCGACAAGTGACTGTGTCGGTACTCTCCACGCCAGAACCCAGCTGGTTCAAGAGTTCCTCGCTGACCGCGGGTAGCTGGGCTAGCTGGTTAATGATGGCGCACCAATACGGCCGAGTGGTCGACCACCCAGCCGGCATTGAAATCGACGCAAATCACGGTGACTTCTACATCCTCCTCAACGGGACGATGGTTGTTTCGACCGTCCCGCCGGACCCGAACTTGAAACCGCTATTCATTGACACACTGCGGCGCGGCGACATCATCGTTCCTTCCCGACATACCGACCTGAAATTCACCTATGTGGTCCGAGGGAGCGCTTCGCTCCTGAAAGTATCGAAGGACAAGTTCAACGCCTTCATGAACGACATGAAGAACAGTGAGGTCGTGCTGATGGCGGCCGAGCTGAACCTTCTGACCAAGCACGCAACCGCTGCTTCGACGGTGCAAATGAAGGACCAGGACAAGATCTGGCGTGTAGTCGTGAATCTGGCTTCCCACCCCGATGTCGCGCACCGGCCGGGTGGTGTAGAGGTGAAGGCCACGAGGGAAGAAATCCGCCGCCTCGCGGGCGTGGAACGCCGCTCAGCTTCTCGTGCCTTCCACCTGTTCCAGGAAAAGGGACTGGTTGTCTTCAGCGGCTACAAACGTTTCTTCTTTGCACATGGCAAGGAGGGCCTCAATGCCGACTGAAGCCAATATTGCGGTAAGCAAAATCGCTGCATACGCTGAGTCACCGGACGATTACATCAGGGCTGGCGGTAAAGCCTACAACGCAAAAGCTACCCGCTACGGTAATCGCGCTCATGAGACTATCGGCAAGGCACCGAGCAAACTCGCCTTCCTCATAGGTGCCGGCCTGCTCATCGCTGCTCTGATCTACTTCGAGGTTCTACCTCAATGAACCTAATCATAGTCATTTCTGTACTGTTAGCCGCATTTTTCCTCTACCTCGCCGTCAAAGGAAAATCCAAGGACGATATTTTCCGGGCTTTCGGTCTTGATCCGGCAGCTTACGAGTTAATCAGCTCCGATCTTGGGAAAGGGCATGCAAGGAAGAGAATTCGCTGGCGTGGTGTCGGTGGGGAGCCTGACGCAATCTTCCGCCATAAGCGTAGCGGTAGGATCATCGTCGGCGAGTTCAAGAGTCGGCGATGGGCCAGGCGTGTCCGGCCGAGGGAGTATTTTCAGATCGTGCTCTACATCGGTATCGCCCGGGCCGAATTCACCTCCAACAATGTGCTTGGAATCCTCGCTTTCAAGGACAAGATTCTGGAGATCGAGCACCACCCCGAGTTGTTCTCCAACCTGATTCAACTCCGAGCTGAGGTTCTTGCCTCGATGAAAAAGAAGAAGGCGCTTAATTCGCGCCCTCTCCTTTCCAGATTCCGGTTCTCGCTACCATTCAAACTGGAGCGCTTCTGACCTCAGGTCTCAGGCCACCTCAACCAGGCGGTCTACTGCCGGCAGGAAGAGCGCCAGCTTCACTGGCAGGGTGACCCCGGCATCCTGGACCGCCTGCTTGTATTCCCGCATTTTGGGCGCATAGCGATTCACTTCCCGGCTGAGGAACTGCTCAACAGGCATTCCTTCCGGGCAGTCCGGTGTTTTCCAGTCAATGATCCAGTACACCCCATCATCAACGAAGGGACGGTCCAGGTATCGATGCACCCACCGCGAGTTTCGGTAGGAGCTGACCTGGACTTCTTGGCCACCACTCTCCCGCTTTTTGAGAATCCACCGACCATGGGTGCTGCTGATAGTCCGCTCCACCAGGTGGTGGATTCGCGCAACACCAGCAGGGACTTCAGCGGCGGGATAACCTTCACGACGCAGAAGTGCGGCGATCGCCTGTTTCTTGGTTTGCAACCGCTCGATGCTCCAGGCCTCGATCCCTTCTTTGGAAATCAACTCGACGACTCGGTGATAAACAACCCCGATGGTCTTCGCTCGGTAGTCATTACCCTCCTCTTCCCTCAACTCGTCTGCCAGTTCGTTCTCGGTCGGGATCTGATCGTTACTCGCCGCAGGGATGAAGATGCCGCGCGGTAGTTCGACGGTGAACGATGCGCTCAGTCGCGCCTTCGAGGGAACCTCTACTGACACGTCAGCAGTAATGGGTACACCCGGTTCAGCCTCGTAGAAGTCCTCCTCAAGCTCAGGCCAGAGGCAGCTCAGCAGCGAACCGGAAGCTACTCGGATCGGCTTGTCCTCGTCGAATTTGTCGACAGCCGCCAGCAGGTAGCAATCGCATTTGGCGCGGGTAGTACCCACGTACGCCAGGCGCGACACCTCATCCAAGATGTCCTTCTTGACTTGTCGACCGATGAACTTGAAAAGCCGGCTCTCTGGAGAGGATTCGTCTTGGTCACCAACATTCGGGGCCAGGGCAAAGGTGCCGGCCAGGTTGCGCCAGTAGAACAGCGGTGTGTCGTCGGTTGCACCGGTGCGATTAAGGCCTGGCAGGATGACGCTATCGTATTCGAGGCCCTTGGCATTGTGGATTGTCATGACCTGGACAACCCCTGCTTTGGGGGATGCGTAGAGGTTATCCAGGGCACGGAAGAACGCTTGCGGGTCCTGCAGGGCCCCGTTGCTCGTGTGCTGAGCGAGCACGCGGAAGACGGTCTCCACATCAGCCATTTCGACGGAATCAACGGTAGCAGGGCCGCCCAGGGCAACCCAGGCGGCTTTCGCGGCCCAAACCAACTCAGTGCCGCGCGCGGAGCGTTCGATACGCTCCATTACCTTGTTCAGGCGCTCAACACGCACTTGGCCATCTGGGCTCAGAGTGGCAATCAGCTGATCATCTTTCAGGGCACCACGGATCACCTTGCCGCCCTGAGCAATGATCCGGCAATCGTCCCACGAAAGGCCTACGAACGCCGAACGGAGCATTGCCAACCACGAGGTACGATCAGCTGCGTGCCAGAGGGCGCGGATCAACGCGATTACTTCAGACACAGGGGCAGATTCGGCGATCGGATCGATATTCTGGCCAGCCGTAGGAATTCCGGCTTCCTTCAGGGCTGGCAGGATGTGCTTCAGGTGAGACCGGCCACGTACCAGGATAGCAATGGTCTGCTCCGGGTTCTTGGCCAGGGCCTCCTTGATGATATTCACCACCTCCTGAGCTTCACCAATGGGGCCAGTGGTGATGGGCCGAATATGCACGCCCCCGTCCACGGTTCGAAACGGAATCGACGGCACGAAAGGAAAGTCCGACTTGGCGAACACTTTTCCGTAGGCTCGGTTATTCCACTCCACCACACCCGGCGCAGAGCGGAAATTGACAGTGAGGCGGTGAATCTCCAGAGACTTCGGGCCGAACACCTTGCTCATCACCATGTTGATGAACAGCTCCACGGTTGCTGCTCGGAACAGGTAGATGGATTGGAAACCATCACCACAGAAAAATACCGATCGCGAGTCATCGTCTTCCCAGTGTGCGACCAGGCGCTGCAGGAGCTCGAACTGAGAGGGCGAAGTATCCTGAAACTCGTCCACCATCAGGTGGTTGATACGGTCCTCGTCCAACAGAGCGTCGCCGACTTCGTCACCGAAGCCCAAGGACTGAATTGCGCGCTGAGCGACTTCCTGGAAGTCGATCGTGGCGGTGCCATCGAAGGTGAGGGTTAGGTTCGCGAGCAGGTAGCGCAGAATCACTGTGAAGTGCTGACACATCGCGGCGCTGCCCTGGGGGTACTGCAGGTCTGGGAGAGTCTTGAGGGTGACCAAGGCTTCGCTGTAGAGCTCCACCTTTGGATCGTCCTTCAGCCCCTTGAGCAGGGCGTTCATGTCCTTGGTGAGCGGCTCGCCTGCGGGGAAGCCATTCTTCACGTTGACGGACTTGCGAAGAGTGTTTTCGCTTGTAAGAGCAAACCCGGCAAACCCGCGCAGATAGTCCAGGGAGGTCTGGTTGATGGCCAAAACGGGACGCTGGGCTGCCCACGCGAAACCATCGTATACCCCGGAAGCGTGCTGCAGGATGTCCATCGCCTGAGTCAACGGAGAGCCGCCCAGTACCGTGATGGCCTCGGCGGCATGCTTGGCAACCATTTCAGCGATCGCCAGCTCCATGCCTGGGATGTCCAAGGTCATGATCTCGCCGGCCCACTGATCGCGCTTGGAGAGCAGCGCCGAGAACATCGGCACCAGCAGTTCGAAACGGTTGCGGGCAAAGGTGAGCACTGCTTCCAGCGCTTCACGGAGCTCTTCAGGGATGTCATCCGAGTTCACGCTGCCAAGGGTGTCAAGAATCGCGCTGCGGTAGATCAACGCAGGGTCCTCGACGGTTTTACCGCCACCCAGTCCACTCATGATCGGAGTTTTGCCGGCCAGGTAGGCGCAGAAGGCATCGAACGTCATGATGCGCAGGCGAGACGGGTTCAGGATCAGGTTCCAGCCCAGCAGCCGATCACGTTCGAGAACCAGGCGGCCGAGCTGGTACAACGGCTTATCGTGAGCTTGGACCGGTTCCACTCCTGCGGCAGCCAGGGCCAGGGCACTGGTCACGCGCTCCAGAATCTCGCCGGCAGCCTTCGTAGTGAACGTAATAGCCAGAATCTCTTCCGGGCGCTCTACTACCGTGAGGCAGGCCAGCATGCGGAAGAGGAGCTGAGTGGTTTTTCCTGATCCTGCGGGGGCGAGGAGTGCCAGCGAGCGACGGGGGTCGATGGAGTCCGCCCGGGCTTGGCCGTCATGAGGATTAGCAGCTGCAATGGCTGCAAAGATCGGCTCAAGGTGCGGGATCGCAGGTAGGGATTGGAAAGCGGTCATCAGTGTGGCTCCGTTCGATTGATGGAGCCAGATTAACGACCGCTTTGTGTGCCACCACCCCTTACGGCTGAAGCCAAAAAGCGAGCTCAGGATACTGCGGTAGCGCTCTATACGGAGTCTTACGCCGTACACAGAAGCCACCATGGGAAAGGCCGTTGATGCCTATGTAGGAGTTGGCCTGTAACAGAATCCTGATGTTCCGACCTGAACCGTCGTACTCGTCGTCCTGGATTATTACCTCTGGCGGGATTCCCAGGAATCGCCCTGCCGCCCAGGCCCAGGCTGTAACCTCAGGGTCAGTTGCCTGGATCACTGCACGGTAGAGAGGGCTGTCCGGCTCCTGCGCCAGAAACTCAGGATCTTTGAGCATTCGGTTGAAGCTTGCATAGAGGTTCCCAGACATCCAGTGGCGGTAGCGTTTTGGGACCACCGCCAAGTGCCCAGCCTCATGTAGGAGCCCAGATGCAGGGCAGCGCGGATCTATCTGGAGGCCGCCATCCTTGATCCTGACGTGATCGATAAACCCGGCAGCCCCAGGGACGACTTCCACTGAAAGGCCAATGTCGCGAAGAAAGGAAAGAGCCATCTCCGCAAACTGACAGAGCATTTCTGGTGATGAGGTTTGTTCCACGATTTGGTTCTCAAGGGAGGTTCCCCTGGTCCTATGGACCAGGGGACGGGATTAGCGGGTCAGGATACCGAGATACTCATATCCCATGGGAAGCGGTGCTCCATTCTGCAGCCAGGCTTCCCCGTCGGTGAAGCCCTGACTCATTTCATCCAACGCATTCGTCCACGCCTCGCACTGGCCATCCCATGCGCCCTCGGTATCCACACCACTATGCTTGCCGGTCCTTGGTGCCAGCTCACCCGTGAAATTGGATCGGGTATGGAACCCCAGGCTCTTGCTGTTGACCTGTGCCAGCGCGATACCGTCGATGCGCTTTCCGCCATTCTGTTGGAAGTCAATCTTGGTCGCGTAGATGGGCAGTTGAGGCTCCGTAAGAGTGTCAGCGTTCAGGCTGGTCATCCTCATCGAAGCTCCAGACTTGTAGTCAATCACCACGTCCCTGAACTCAGTTTCATCCTCGGTCAGGAAAATCCGGTCACGCCGGTCGACCTTGACGGTAATGTTTACCAGCCCAACTGCAATGTCATGTGGTTCCTCGAAGCCGAGGACCTCGAAGTCGTGGGTGCGCTTCGACTCCAGATAGAGCCAGTCATTGATCAGTGATTCCAGGCGCAGTCGCTCAAGCGCGATAACACGCTTTCCGTAGCGCCAGACCAGTTTGTTTAGCAACTGCTCCGATGCTTTCGCAACCGTATCGCGTATCTTGTCCAGCAGTTGGTCGTGACTCATCGCCTTCAACGCTTTCGAGGTCCGAACGTCAGTCCAGAACAATTCGAGCACCAGGTGCACCATGGTTCCCTGAATGCGTGGGTCGAGACCGATAACAGGCTCCGGGAACATTTCGGCGCGCAGTCGATTTCGAGCGAAGGACAGGAAGGGGGCTTCTGCATAGTCCTTGAAGATTCTCACCCCGCCTTTGATCCAGGCGAGCTCATCAGCGGATACGGGGGCGACCGTTTCAGGGACCACCTGGCTGCGATCGAGGATTCCCAACAGCTGGTCGACAAACAGCCCATGAGTGTGGACGGAAGGGGCTGCTGCTGGCCAGGAGCCGAACAGTTCGCTACAAGACACCGAGGCGCCTTTGTCGTTATGACTGGGGCAGGAAACTGTTACATCAGCACTCGTGCTCAGCAGTGCTGCGACCACCTTCTCTGCCCGAGCCAAGGCGCCCTCACTGGAGGCGCCTGGAATCCCAGCCGCCACCTGGAGCTCCAGCGGCAGGAAGGGGGAAGGCTCCACTCTGGCGGGCAACACAGTGCTCGATGCCCCCAGTACCCACACTGCGTCGAAGTGCAAGCCGATTGCATCCTCATACCCCAGGATCGAAACCGGGGCCACGTGCGAGATACGCGGTTGGAACTGTCGGGTATCGATGATTTCCCGCAGCCACATGTACGCCCGTGGATATTCCACACGACCAAGCTGTGTGTCGAGGGTGCGGAACAGGGTCAGTGCCTCGTCCCAGGCCTTCAGTGTCTGGAAGTTGGCTGAGTCCAGTTCTTTGCTTCCCGGCCAGCCCATCCCTACCAACGCCTGGCTGAACTGCTCCGCCCATTCCGACGGATAACGCTTCGTCTCTCCATTGACCTGGCCAGCCAGATAGCCTGCGAAGCGTTCCCGGAAGTCAGGTACTGCATCACCTTTGTATACGCCGATTGCTCGGAGGAAGTCCTCACCCCCCATGGAAAGGCCCATGTTGTCGCGCAGCCAGATATCCAGCAATGCACGCGCGCGGCCTTCAGAAGCTTCACCGCCGATCCACGGCGAGCGCAGAACACGACTGAAGGCCTCGGAGTCCGCCTCTTGAGGAGTGATGGACAGAAGGTCCATAGCGGCACGGACCAGAGGGCGACTGCCCAAGGTCGCGCCACTGGAGATATCCCATGGAGTCCGCATATCAGAATCGGACTCGCCAGGAATCAGCGTTGCCGGGCTGCAGTGCAGTGAAAGTGCCTCAATCAGCGGCGCTTGGAAGTTCCGGATATCCGGTACCAGGATCGCAAGTTGGGGCGCAGCGAGCGGAGTGTCAACGTAAGGTGAGAGGTGATTATTCACCCATTCTGCAACGAGCGTGAACTCATCGCCCTGGTTCGTTGCACGGATCAGTCGGGGTGTGGAGCGGTCACCGGCGACATCCACTTCTTCCACTTCGACACCACGAGCAGCAATTGCCTGGAAGAGCACTTTCTCTGCAGGGTTCATGTCGAGGATACCGACAATGACAATTTTGTTTGGAAGCTCAACCAGCCCTTCTTGAACCGCATTCAGCAGCAAGCCTGGGAGCTGAGCTCGGAAGACAACGCCCTGGGAGGAACACTCCCGACGAAGCATTTCTTGCAGTTGCCAGAAGACTTCCAGCTCGCGCTTGAACCGGAACCGCTCTTGATCCATCGGGATCTGGTATTTGAGGGCTTCGGAGTACGCGCTACCAATACGGCGAGAGGTCGCAGTAGAGGAAATCAGAGTTGCTGGCATCAGGCCGGAGCTATCTGCGAGGCCCTTCACCACTGCCAGTTCCTGTACCGGATACAGTAGTTGCTCTGCCGGCATCAGTTCGAGCCACGCATTTTCAATCCAGGACGTGACGGTTTGAATTCGCCCTTTGTTGAACCAGGCTTTTTTGCCGGACATGGACTGCAGCAATGCCGACTGTAGCCTCAGGTGACGGGCAACCCGCTCGGTAGATGTCAGCACCAGGGTGCCTTCGTTCAGGTCGCTCAACTCTTTCAGGAATTTCATCTGTTCTGGTCTCCACAGTGGATGGAGCCAGATTAACGACCGTCTGCTGTGCCACCAGCCGTCGGGCGAACCAGTTTCGCATGCAGATTTTCACGCCCGACCACCGGATTTGGGGCAGTCGATTTCCACTATTGGGGAAAGAGCCAAAGCGATTCCCCTATCATGATGATCAGCCGTCCCCGAAGTATTGCTGTAGAAGCTTGTGCAGGGCCTGACTTGGAGCTCGCTCTGGTTGTCCAACCAGTTATGCACCTCGGCAACCGCCATCCCTCAGCTATTGCCTATGAGTGTTTGCTCCGTGTGGTCGAAGGGACTCAGTTAGCTGCCCCCGCGCGTCTGATTGCAAGCGCGGAGGCTGATGGCTCGATTGTCGACCTGGATAGGTGGGTGGTCTCTCATGCAGCTCGGATCGCTGGAGCGTTTCCGAATGTGCATCTCTGGGTGAACGCCTCGCAGATCTCCGTCAGCGATATCCGATTCATTGAGCACGCAATATCGGAGTTTGACCGACACGAAGTCACATCTCGAATGACGTTCGAAATCACTGAATCCGCGGATGGAGATGCCTACAAAATCGTTAAAGGTTTGGAGCGTCTCAACCTCAAGGCGATGCCTGTGATGCTGGATGACATGAGGGATGGATTCGCAAAGAGGCAACTCTTGATGAACCGCGCTGTGACCGGTTGCAAGCTGTCACGTCGGACCACACGAGAAATCGCTGAGAGCCCTGTAGTCCGGGGTGAGGTAGAGAAGCTTGTGCGTGACTGCAGGGCGGCTGGGAAACGTGTGGTACTCGAGGGGATTGAGGACGCAGCTGAGCTTGAAATTGCTAAGGCCCTGGAGATCGATTTATGCCAAGGCTTCTACTTTGGCCGCCCTGGACTTCCAGAGTGCCTCCTCAGGTAGCTGGCCAGGAAAACACCGAAGTGATACAGGTCATCGATATGGTTTGTATGCCAGTAAGCTAGGCGTCCCTGCCTTGTAGCTATGAGTTAGAGCTCATTGATTCGTCCACGACGATCTGTGAATTCGCGTACTTCTTCTCGCGACACCTTATTGGCTGTCACCCATGCCATGGCGGTTTCCGCCATGTTCCGCCGCCCCTGGCGCTTCATCTCGTTCGCCAGCATAGGCAGCTTCTCCGGACCACCCTGCAGAATCTGACGCACAGCCCCAGTCACCTCGATCGACTCATAGATGGGGAGTGGAGCACGCTGCCCGTCCGAGAAGCGCAACATGTGCTGCCAGAAGATTCCGCGCAGTGTCTGTGGGACAAGTCTTTCATACCGGGGATCAACCAGCGCCAGCATCCGGGTGTACGCATCGGGTGCGCTATCAGCGTGAATAGTCGCGAAAACCGAGTGACCGGTCGATGCAGCTAGCAGCGCGGCATTGGCCGTTTCAGGATCTCGAATCTCGCTGACCATGATGGTTTTTCGGTTCTGCCGGACACAGTCCCGGATGGCCTGCTCAAAGCTTTCTACGTGCTCTCCGACTTCACGCTGAATGACGCCACCGCCTTCGAAGATGTACTCGATGGGGTCTTCACAGGTACCGAGTAGACCTCTTTCGAGAGGGTCCATATTCTCCAGAGCTGAGAACATGGTTGTGGATTTACCCGAACCCATCACACCTGCGAATAGCGTCAAGCCCGCACCTTTCATGAGGGACTTTACGACGTTGTAATCGAGTTTCAGGTCCTTTTGGAAGTTCAGCTTTCCTTGGAGCAGGCGGCGCATCGCGATTACCCAACCATCCATTGAATTGGCCAGGTTGCAGCGGTAACGGTAACCATTAAAGGGGATCGTGAAGTCAGCAGATTTGCGCTTATTCCCCTTCCCTTTTTCCGCTAGCATTTTTTCATAGAAATCCTTCCAGATCGGCAGGATCTCCGGACTATGGACCTGGCCAAAGTTGTCGACCATCTCCATGGTGCGCTCGCTGAGTGTGATGTTCGTCGCTTCCTTGGCAAACGCTTCGGCGTCGAACTCCTTGGGTTTAAGTAGCATGGAATCTCCTAATACAGCGTGACGGGACCGCTCAACAGCGGCTCGATACCGTTGCGAGCAATAGCGTGCGCAACGAAGCGCTTCGCACCGAAGCATTCATCGTTGGGCTTATTGGGTTTGGCGAACTCCAACAGGCATGCGTTCCTGTACTCGCAGTGCCGGCATTCGGGATTGTTGTTCCGCGTGCTCTGTCGGCGCATGTACAAGATCCTCTCCCGAGAGCAGAGGATGTCTCGGAACGTTGTCTCCGGCTTCAGGATGTTGCCGAAGGAGTGCATGTACTCCTTCCATCCATCCCGATAGTTGGGCAGTACAAACTCTCCGTCAGGGAGTAGAAACAGGGTCTGACCTGCCATGTTGCTAAGGTCGCCGCCGCCGGCGCGATCGACTGCAAAATGAGCCTCACCAATGCTTGGCATCTTCAACCCCTGGACCTTGCCCCTGTACCAGTGGTTGAGCATCTCGATCATGAAGTCGTTGAAGGCAGTCATGGTTGGGGCGAAGCGATCGTATTGGCCCGGCCTATCGTTCTGCTCGTTCAGCATGAAGGGCAACCAACCAGTCTCCTCGACTCCAAGTTCGGCAAGCAAATCCAGTGTCCGGGATGCGCCTTGTTCCAGCAGGGCAGAGTTGACCACGCTGATCGTGGCCACTTTCAAGCCGCGGCCGACTGCTTCACGTACCTTGGCCTCCCACTTACGTACGTAGTTGCTGGAGCGCATGTCTCCGTCGTAGGAGGTCTGAACATAGCCATTACAGTGCTCTTGCCAGATTGGCGCCCAAACATCGAGGTCCACACCAAGCATCGAGGTGAGCATCACATGGCGGACTTCATAGCCGACCGATGCCGGCAGCTCCTCATCCATGATTCTTGAGTAGGCGAGGAAGTATTCAGGGCCCGCTGCGGTGGGCTCACCGCCGTAGTTGTAGGCGATGATCGTCCGGCGGGGCGGCTGCTGCTCCTCGAAGTAGATGTGAATCTTCCTGCAAACCATCCTGAAGTCGTCGAGCGACATCAGAGTCTTGTCGCTGCGCTGTTCCTTGCTCAGGTAGCAATGCTTGCAGTTGTAAGGGCAGTACAACGACGGCATCAAGGTGAAAACGAAATACCCGTTCTCAATTGTGTCCGTGAGACCTTCAAATGGCTCACTTTGGGTTACGGGCAGCACGGATGGCCTCCTCGTTTACTACCAGGCGGTCACCGGCAGATTGCTCAAGCAGTTGTGCAATGCTTGGTGTCGGTTTGTGGCCAGGTTCCATGTTGATCTGCAACTGATGTGGGTTACGTTCCAGCGCCTGGTCCAGGGCTATCTCCTCAGGAGTGCGCTCACCTGAACCCACTCCCGTTTTCTTTTCCAGGCTCACGAGTGTGTCAACGCTCAGCAAACGCTTCCCATACGAGAACAGCAGCTTTGCGAGAATCGGAAAGATCGAGAGAAAACTGGGCCCTTTGTCAGTGGTCATGGTCAGCCCACCGCAATGAGGTTCTGAGGCAGCTGGTTTGCGCCCTGTAATACGGACTTCGGTCGCACTCCCTTTTCCTCTACCAGGAAGCGAACCCTCTTGATGAAGGTCTTGAAGCCCGGGCACTCGTCCTGCTGATTCCACTGCTCGTGAAGAACGCCGCAGTTAGCCTGGCAAAGCATCCTCTCATCGCAAGCCCGGCAGGCAGCGGGAAGTCGCCTAGCATTGGCCACTTCTTTCAGGTAGCTCGGCGAGGTGAGGACGTCATGAATGGTATTGACGAATTCCACGGCCTTGGAACCGTCACCTTGAATCACCTCGCGCGTTTCAAAGATGTTCCCATGGCTGGTGTAATCGTTCGTACCGCCTTTCTCGATGCAGCTGATAGTCCGCCCATCGGAGTCGATATCAAGTGCCCCATGGACAATCGGGCAAACCACATCATCTAAGCTCTCGCCGCGGTAGACAGCCTCCAACCAGGACTCACATGGGTTGATCCAGAGGTCGGTTATGGTTTCGCGATGCTTTAGGTACCAGTCAAGCGCCTCGATATAGAACTGAGCGGTCTCACGGTGCTTTGGTTGGATGAGTTTCGCATTGAGGTCGCCGTCACCTGACGGGATGAAGAACCCGAAGTGCATCTTGGTGAACCCAAGGTCGACCAGCTCCTCGATCATCGAAGCTGCTCCGGCTTGAACGACCGGCCGTACAAGTGCCGTGGTGACAGAGAAATCTTTCGGCCCCGAAACCCCAGGCATCTTGGCTTCCGCCATCAGGGTAACCACGTTGCGCCGCCAGATTTCTTCCTGTTTACGCTTGTTGAATCTCGTTGACCGTTCGTAGCTGGTGGACACCTTATCGAACAGACGGGCCACCTCAAGGGCTTCTTGAGTCACCAAGTTGGTGACAATGGAAAAGTCGACGGCCTGGGGGATGCCTCGCAGCAGAGCCTTGGCTTTCGGGAGCGCGGATTCGAAGAACCGAACCCCTAGCATTGAAGGCTCCCCGCCAATCACATGGATGTCCACGTGGTTGTAGCGCTGGGAGAAGTTGTGATCGGCTTGCATGTGCTCGACGATCCCCCTCACAACATGCAGGAATTCTTCTTCCGTCATGTCGGGGCTCTTGTCCTTTTTGTCCGAAAGGATGTAGCAGTGGGAGCAGCGAAGCTGGCAACGTCGAGTCACGTTTATCTGAAATAGAAAACTGTTTCGCCCGGTTGCCCCGGACGATGAAATGCCTGGCTGCATTAGGTAATCCTCAGGGCGAGCGCTGTCCGTAGATCGTTGTGGCGGCCCTTCTCGGAAACGTCTGTAACGCTGACTCGAGCCTGCCCAACTCTTGAACAAGTTGATGCTTCTGGATGTAGAAACCGGGATGGGTGTGAGGTAAGGACCACTAGCCCAGTGCTTACGAATTCAAGCTCCCGATGATTGAATTGAATCGAGGGCAGACGAGTGGTGATGACCTTCCAGAATGGGTGAAGGCCGGCCTGCTGCCTGATCTCTGGTCTTAAAGGGAAGAGCAGATGCTTGCCTGGGGCGCCGCGGCAAAATCCACGGTCACTCTGCAGTGCCGTGTCCTTGATGATTGAGACTCTACCCGTCTGCTTGCAGCCCTCGCAGAGCGCGCCGATTGCTGATGCAATGCTTCCAACCTCGAAGTCCTTGCCGAAGCGAGATCCGAGTACCTCCGCCATTTCACCAGTCCAGGTGCTGAAGATGGCCAGGTTGTTTGCAGAGTAGTGAGGATTAGGCCACGATTCGATGTCGAGATTATCGGGGCTTATCAGCACCTCAAAACCGCATTCGGCCAGATGTAATGCCAGGGCTAGGCTGACCAGAACATCGTTCCCGACCACCAGGACCTCTGGGTGCAATGAGCCGTAGATGCCATCGAAACAGGCATCAATTACTCGCAGCAATCTCCCGCGCCAACTCAACTCCACAGGCGAAGTGATCAGGGCATCGTGGAATCTGAAACGGCGGAGTGATAGCTGATTTCTGCTCATCGGAGAGCTTCTCCGTAGCGTTTCCGTACAGTGCTCCGCATAACGTTCTCGCGATATCCGAACTGCCCAATGAGGGTGTACCTGGGCTTATCGGTGTTGATTGCGGTGACCTGGTGAACCCACCGGGGATTGGTGTTGATGCACCAAACAAGCGTCCCGTGATTCGGGGAAACCGAGGAGTGAACATGGATGTCCTTGGTGATGAACCCCATGTCGTCGATATCGCCTTCACCGAGTTGAAGCAGGCCCCCGTCCTCGGGGGTCCACAGCTCGTCGCTGAGATAGACCATGCAGATCAAATGCATGGGGTCGTATGCGTCGTGATGCCATCCCATAGAGTCACCACGTCGTCCACGCTGCAACATGACATTCACTCTGCTCCAATCCCCCATGTGTGCCCGGAAGTGCTCAAGGTCTGGGCTGCTGCCGAGATTCTCCATGAACGAGAGATACTCTGGCGGCACGTTCAAATTCTTCGAGGGGTCGTCGGACTCCCACTCTGCAATGTCAGGACTTCCAGGTTTGTCAGGAAGGAAAGTGTCCTGCTTGACCAAGCGAAGCAGCGCATCAGCTTGGTCCTTGGGAATCGAGCCTACACAGTGTCCAGTGCGGAACAAGTCATTCAGTACCACGGAAATTCCTCGGCTATGCAGAGGCCAGACTTGCCTTGAATAGGCCGTCTAGCTTGTGGTTGTGATGTCGGGTTTCGATGCGGTGGAGCCAGCCTCTAACCTCCTCCAGTCCGTGTTCCTGAATGCCGGCATCGATGCGTCTGAAAAGCGCCTTCCAACTCGCACAGTGCGCAGAGCGGCCATACATGCCGCTCCCTTGTTGGATCGATTCGAACATGCAGCCGCCCTGGCACTCCTTAACAAATGGGCAGGCCTGGCAGTCGGCAGATAGCCGCCCTGAACGGGCCGCCAGAGCTTCTAACAGTCCCGTATCGATCACACCGTCCAATGCATTGCCCACCCGAGATAACCCCGCGTCCGCCATTTCTTGGCACACGTGTAGGTCGCCATTCGGCTCCAGGCTGAGAGACCGCTGAGTGCAGTCCGCTTGGAATGCGCAGGCATGTGGCATATGGTGGTTACCACCGGCTAAGGACGCCACGCGCGCGGTGGTGAGGTGGAAAAAGGGCTCCACGATAATCGGGTAGCGCATAAACCAGTCGTCGAAGGTCTCTAGGAGTGCCTTCATCGTCCGTTCTGCCCCTTGAAGGGCTTGGCCAGGCGTTCCTCCCTGAAACAGCGGACGAAGTGTCAGCATACGGCCTTCTCGTGCGGCGAGCCGAGTCTGTTGCCTAGCAGAGTTCAAGCCTGACTGATCCAGGACGAAGACCGCGCCCGGGGTGCTCCGCTGGTTTCGAAGGTAATGGTCTGCCTCTTTCCAGATCAGCCGGTAGTTGTCCGCCGAGCCTTTCACTGTGCGCGCCTGGCTGAAATCGTCGACCGAGGTGCCAAGGCGGCCTTCGAACAGGTCGTATAGTCGACTGATTTTCTCCGGAGTGCCGATCAGGTTGCTCTGTGCACCATCCTGCATCTCTATTCCGTGCTGGGCGCACACTTTTCGCAAATACCGAACGCACTCCTTCAGCTCTTGGAAAGGAACGGTGAGAATTTCGCCACCTATGTACTGGGCCGATAGGAACGTCGGCGCAGCCCCGAGCTGGGGGAGTGCTCGGTTGAAGATGAAGTCGATTGACTTCATGAAAGCGGCCGGCGACATCCGCGACGAGACATTCTCCATCCAGCTGCTGCAGTAGCTGCAGTCCGCGTTACATGACTTCGTCATCCGGATGTGCAAGGTGAAGGGCTGATGAATCATGCGGCGAGCTCCATGGCAGCCATTGCCTCCCGGCACATCAGCACCACTTCATCGAGATGCGCGCCCCCCAACAGCGCCCGAACTTGGTTCCCTGCGGCCAGGTCGGCGATGATATTTTCAACCAGGTGCGCGAGCTTCCATTGCTGCCGGTACCGGATTTCGCTGATCACGCGCACTGGATCGAAAGTCAGGTACTGGTAATTGCCAAACAGGATGTGACGGAAAAGCTCCTCACCACCCTCCTCTGCAGCGTCTGCATACCAATTTTTCGGTGTGTCGATCTGCGCGCCGATCGCATCATAGAAGAACAAGCGTTCGGCCCAAGACTTCCCGAACAGGGCGCCTGGCATCATTTCTACGAGCCGGGGTCGGTCGAACTCATTGAAGAAGCTGTCGTAGGCGCCGGCGAAAGAATCCTCGATCAGGGGGACTTCCCGGCCGCGTTCAATGTTCGCGGTCGCAACCCGGAGTCGAAGCGCCCCTTCCCGCTTCCTGGCTTCCATCACTGCCAGGTACTTGGAACGGTCGGTTTCAGCGCCAGCATTGGCCTTGGCCTGCAGCCATACCCGCTTTAGGCCAGGACAGTCTCCGTCGGCGATGATGCTGCGCAGGTTATGGTGAAGGTTCTTGTGCCACGCCCATCCACCGGAGCACACGACGGCAAACTCACATGTGCCACACTCCTCGTTGGGCATGCTGTGGCGCACCAGCATCTCTGGGGCATTGTTGAAGATTGCCTTTTCCGCGAACCGCAGGTCCTGCACTGAGAGTGGTTCAGTTGGCTGTATCGCCTCGTCACCAGTGTAGCTGGAGTTGAAGGTCACCTCGCCGTTCTGTTCTACCTCGAGGTCGTAGCTGTCATTACCCGGGTAGTGGAAATGGGTCGCGGTAACACACGCCGTCTCCATCTCCACCAACGGGCTGATGGTCACCCCGTCGGGCACCAACTCGCTCAGAGCAAGGATGTAGTCGGACACTTCGCCGTAGGTACAAGTCTTGAGAAAGTAACTCTTGCCGCTGCCTGCCGGGTAGAGCATGTCGCAGGTGATATCGGTGATTCCGCGGCTGACGAACTCTTCGACGATGAACATAGGCCCGCGCTCAATTACGGCCTTGCTCATGGTGATGCAGAGGGTTTTGCGCTTGATGCCGGTGATGGCCTCTAGCGTTTTGAAGTATCTGGGGAGAAGCTTGTCGTCCTTCAGGAACCGATTGGTGTCAGGCTCCCATGGAACAAACACATCCAACCCGTAGCCATATCGGTGGCCCATCTCGTTGAGAAGGCTGATGTACCCTGGGTCCTTGAAAATCAGGTTGGTACACCAAATGAGGGCGGCCTCGGCGTTGTAGTCGCGCTCCCATCCGGCCATGACCTCCAGGGTCCAGGGCAGATTTCTTTCCCAGTAGGCCAGCGGCATCATAGTCAGCTCGCCGCCGAGCAATTCGATGTTGATCTTGGTGACTTTCCGGTCTGCCTTGAACAGAGCTTCGATGCTATCGAAGGTCTTCCGGTAGAGGCCCTCATCCATCATGGCCTTATCCCGGAGCAGCTCTGGCTTCACGTAGCAGTGGGTACAGCCGAGGTTGCAGAGGCGAGTTGGTGCAATACAGACGTTGAGCATGTCCAGGGCGTTATGCACGGCACACCTCTCCAGAGGCGGAAATGAACACCAGTGCCGAGTCCTTTTGATCCCCAATGTCGGCGCCGACCACGTGCGGCACTCGAAGACGCCTGGCGTGCTGCATGAGATGAGACAGCGCAGAACCTTCGCGAACGACAAGCGCGCCTGCGCGCGCTATCAGCGGGAGATAGCTCATTTCCGCTCGGTCAATCAGCAGTGCGTCCCCTGGTTGGAACTCATCTTTGCTGGCCAGCCGCAGGCAGATGCCTTTAGCTGGTATTCCCCATACGAAAGCGTTTAGCCCTAGATCTCGGTCATGGCCTGCCAGTAGGTTAGCCAGCGGGAGAGGCCTGCTTTGCATTGCTACTGTTTCTAGCGCTGCCGCCCTGGAGTCAGTATCGGTACCAACTGAAACGTCTAGGGCTGACATGAGGGAGTTGACTGCCCCACGTTGCTCGATCTCGGCGAGCAATGGGCGCAAGCGCTTCAGTTCGTACATGACCTGCACCGCACATTCATCCTTCAGCCAAGCCATTGGAGAGTCGGTAGCCTGTATAACGCCGCCGAGAAGATCGTCTCCGTCCAGACTCGACTTACCCTGGATAGCGAAGCCATTCAGCGAAAGGCATCCCATGCGCTCAAGCAGATCGGCCCGGGCGTCCGCCTCTGCCTCTTCCAATGCCGCGCCAAGTACAGTCGACGATAGTGGCCGCGAAAAACCCTTGATGCGGGCCTTGATACGGAGTTCAGCTGCCAGAGTCGCCAACCGGTTGAATCGCCCGTACACGTCCCGAATTCGACCAAGGTCGTGGATGACCGCTGCAATCAGCTGTTCGGTCTCGGCAGAGAGGTCGGGGAGCCATAAAGTGCGCTGCGCCAGTCGTTCCCGATGCTCTGTTTCGAAAGCTTCAATGATCGCCGCGGAGGGAAATGCAATGGTCGGGGACATCCGGGTGTAGTCAACTGCCGAGGAAATGTCCTGATAGAGCGACAACAATCCGCCAATGAAAGACTTGGCTTGAACCAGCCGGTACCTGCCTACGGTCAGTTGCTCCCCCTTGATTGCGCAAGCGGCGAGTACGGCAGCTTCCAGCTTGCCGGTGTGTGCTACTGGAGCAACGACGAAGCGGCGATTGTTTTTGGAGATACGGTGCTTGAGGCCTATTCTTCCGAGTTGGTCAGTGCTGACCTGCAGGATGGTCAGCTTCCCCGATAACGAGCGGGCCCACTCAATACTCGTGGCCCCCATAACTCGCTGCAGGCGCAGCAGCACCCGGCAGACAGCCCGGTCTCTTGGGTCGAGCCTGTTTACATCCCATATCGGTACTGCAAAACGCGACGTTGCCGCGGTGCCTGCCGTAACCTGGTCAGCATGGCCTCCTTCGCAAATGATCATGTGGTCATCGGCTTCGGTACCGAACATAGCCACCCCGAATGTTTGGCCTTGAATCCGGGGCTGAACGAAACACATACCCTCCTCTCCAGAGCGCTCTATCTCGGCAATGACCTGAGCGGCCGAGGCCCAGACCTGGTGCTCGCCGTCGGCGTATAGGGAGTCGTAGATTCCAATAGTCGTCGCCTCACAGCTCTCCGACCGTGCAGCAGAGCGAACAATAGTTGGCTTCATGCGCGCCCAGCGTGGGAGATGTCTACCCGTCGAATTGACCAGGGCAGGGGTGATGACGACGCCAGGCAGGACGTGGAAGCCATGCTCCGCAGCTTTGGCCAGTAAGCGAATCTTCTCTGGTAGGTCGGTAGGATGTACGCCCATTGGGACAGTGAACCGTCTTTTCCGATAGCGCCGGTGCGCCGTCCAGCAGAGAGCACTTAGAAGACCTGCCGTCAGCTGCACAGCGATAACCCAGTCCGTAGGCACGTCGGCTCGTACCCACTCTTCAAGGGTCCAGCTAGAAACCTGGAAGACGCCGAGTGCTGCAACCGCAACCAGCCCCTTAGCGGCCACCGTTGGAGTTGCGCAGAAGGCGATGGTCAACACTAGGGCCAGTAAGGCGCTGAACAGGAGATAGCCCTTTATGCCATCTCCCAGAAGGGAAACGGCCTTGAAGCCCGCCTCGCCAAGTTCATTGCGGGCCTTGGCCGAGAATTCGCGCCAACCGTCGTAGAGGTCGGGATTCGACAGTCGCTCTCGGCTAAATAGCTCCGGCTCAGTGTTGATGCCCAGCCAGCCGGCCCCCTTTTCCGACAGGTATTCGCCGGCCAACAGTGAGTGGTAACTGCTGCGCCGGTCATAGCCCAGTCCGGCGTAAGTGGCAGTAGGGTCCAGCTTGGCCAACTCCTCGGTCATCTGGCCTCTGGCGACCTTTTCCATGTCGATGTGGACTGTCCCGCGAATGCGTTCGCGGGTAGTTGCCCAGTCTGCAGCAGGCTGGAAGTCCAGAAACACGACACGAGGCTTGCGTTCTAAGTAGGAATACGTTTCCGAGTTGCCGAATAGTCGTTCGTCATTCTTGAAATGCCGGTAGTACGGTGGCTTTACCAGAAGCTCATCCTCAGTCGGAAGGATGAACTGAGGATCGAGGCCTCGGGACCTGAGGAGAGTTAGGATTACCCAGGTATTACCGGTGAAGTAACCTTCCGCCGCAGAGATCAGGATAGGCCGATCGCCGATGGTGGCGACGATGTTATCCAGACCGGCGAGGAAGGTTGGAAGATCCGAAATCATGTCGCCATGAAGCCAGCCGTCATGTTCAAACTGGTCCCGGGTTGTGTCACTTATGATCTGCAAGCCAGGTGTTGCGGCAATCACCTTTGGGAATTGGCTTGGCAGGATGGCCCGAGGGTCTTCCTCATTTGCAAGGTGCTTCCAGCCGTATGGATGCAGAGATTTAGTGCCACCGACCAGAAATCGAACCTCAATACCGAGTCGGGCATTCAGAGCCTCTGAGATAGCAGCGGCCGAGCTTCCATACTGGTCGATAAGCACCACTGGCACCGACGATTCACGAATCAGCGCCAGCAATTTAGCTGGGCTTTTGCCGAGCTCTTTCGCTGACACTCCATTTCCGAAATCCTGGAAGAACGGTTCAGGCATTGGGTCAATTCGAACCGCGCGGATGGTGCGCTTGGCCAAACTGTCGATGAACTCTGCCGGGTCCATAGCCGTTGGCATCTGCGCCTGCTCATCCAGAGCAACTTCCCGAAACGGAATCTCGGTTATGCGTTCAGCCGGCGAGCCTGAGTCGATGAAATTCGCATCCAACTGACTCGCCCGCTGATCATTGAGCACCAGCGCCAGCACGGCCAACCCAGCGGCGAATCCCAACGCCAGGCTTTTCACCTTGCCATGCTTGCCCGAACAGAATCGGAGGTACCCAAAGACGCCAGCGGCGATCAGTAGTGCAATTACCGTTGACGGTCCGCCGAGGAGCATTGCGCCACCGGCGATAACGACGGGGAAGGCTTGCGCGTTGCAGGACAGTACCAGGGCAAATGCGCCCAGAATCCAAGTCAGACGCATGTCATCCTCTCTTTTGTGATCTGCCAGTCCCTTATTGCCGCGTGCGCCTTTCGCGAAAAAGACACGGCCTGCAGGTGGATGCGTGACAGGTACTCGTAAGCATCCGGGGTCAGGAAATGGTCACGGCGCTGGTCCAAAGAGTCGGCAATGTCTGCAGGCACGGCGCAAGTCATCCCCCACATGATCAGGTCCTCGAACTTGAAGGACACTTCAAGCCCGCTGTTCCACCGTGGGAAACCGCCTACAACTTCAATTGGTAGGTCCATCCACCTGGCCAACTGCACGGCATCCAGGATGAAGCCAGACAGGTGGTGATCGGGCCGACGGCGAACAAAGTCCCAGATGAGGGCATCATCGATCCCAAGGGAGTGATAATTGCCGGCCAGCGAATGCGCGATGATGGAAGCTTCCTCGCCGAAGCGACTTAGTCCACCCTCGAAGAGGACTTGTTTGCCCAGGCGATCGTAGAACCACAGCCGCTGCCGGACGGTGCAGCCGAAGAGCATTTCGGGTATCACCCGCACCACGACGGCAGATCTCACTGCATCAAAGTAGCCCTCGTAGTCGTCGACATAATTGGTTTCGAAGAAGGCTGGGGCCTCGCCGGCAGCCGCCCGTGCGATAGCTCTGATCCTTCTCTCGCGGCGGGCATTGCCGTATCGCGTCACACCCACTTGATCGAAGCTGGTCTGAGCCTGCTTTTCCCATAGCTGGAAGAATCCTGGGCAACTGAACTCCCCTTCCGGAGCAGCCATGTACTTTCCGAGCACTTCAGGTGAGAGCTGCTTGTGAGGGTACCAACCGGAGTTGCAGGCCTGCAGGTAGGCACACCCTCGACAGAAGTCATGCTCGTAGGACAGTTTTGCATCGAGCTCGCTGTTGTTCCCCCAAACCACCTTCAGCGCGGCATTCCGATCCCAAACATTCAGGTTGATGTATGGGCGCACCGCTTCAGTACCGGTTTGGTTCGGGTTCAGCGATAGCTCCCCGCGGTGATCCCAGTGGTACTCGTAGGCGTCGTTGAGTGTGTTCTGAGAACGGGAAAGTGTGCGGAGAGATTTCCTCATGTCGTCCAGATGGTCGACAGTCAGGCCGTAGGGAGCGCCAAGTTCAGTCAAATCCTCAATGAAACGGGCCACGTCACGGTAGTGCGGCTGCGCTCGATCAAAGTAGGACCGGCCTGATCCCCACGGGAAGATCATGTCGCAGGTCACGTCGCTGATCCCGCGCTTCACGAAGGTGTCGATGATGTACTGCGGACCAAGGTCAATGAGGCCCTGCCCCATCACCAACACCAGGTTGAGCATGTTGCACTCGCCCAGCGCTTCGATTCGTTCAAGGTATTTGGGGAAGATGGCCATGTTTTTGCCGAACCGGCCACTCTCTGGTCCCTCGAAGGGGATCGCAATGTCCATTGCGGGATGCCCCTTGAACTGCCTAAGCAAATCCAGGTAGCGGTCATCCTTCCACATGAGATTCGAGCAGAAGGTGAACTCGGTAGGCGTGCCGGCAGCATTCAGGTCGGAAATACGGTCCAGAACCCAAGGTAAGTTCCGCTCCCAGAATTCGAAGGGCATCAGCGTCGCCTCACCCCCCAGCACGTCTAAATGCAGATAGGTGACGGACTGGTCGAGATGGAATGCCTCGACGATAACCTCCACTTCGCGACGGAAGGTTGCCTCGTCTATGTATTCCTTGCGCCTGAGCAGGTCTGGTTGGATATAGCAGTGCTTGCAGGCCAGGTTGCAATTGAGATTGGTCGAGATGGTGGTACTCATCATCTCGATCGACCGATTGCGTGGAAGGGCGTAGGGCAGAATGTTCATGCCCTAATAGTGGAAACCGAGTGCCCCTAATTTGGAAAAAGGGATGCTAAATCGGGTTCCGCATTTTGGTGGATCTCAGCGAGGCCTCGCGCCGGAGTTGCATCGATACGAATTTGATCTCTGGCTCAGGGTGCTCTCCGGAAGCCCCCCCCGCCGGCGAGGGATGGGAGAGCACCCAGCGCAGCAGTTGAGTATTGTGGCCGGCCAGAATGAGGTCCTTGTCCTTCACTTGCAGGCCCTGGGCAAGTAGAGAGGTTTCCTCCACGATTGTGGCCAACTGGTCATCTGGCGAGGTTCTCACCCACTCCCAGACCATCGCGGGGTCCAGCTGCAGAGCCGGGGTGTCCCCGTATACCAGGTGCTCAATCACCAGGCGTTTCAGATCGTTGGAAAGAATTCCAAAATCGTCACAGCTTAGGTTTATCGTTGCTCCTACAGCCTGGTACGCCCAGATTCGCTCCATGAGCGGTCTGCCGATTTGGGCTCCAGGGTTCAGAGCAACCCGACCATTCTCCACCTGCTTTAGCCAGGCGTAAAAAGGCATGCCTTGGCCGGCCTTCTCGTCATGGACTTGTTTGGATGTGACGCTATCCGGCGGTGACTGGAGGATGGCACGCATGGCCTCATGATGAGTGTTCATCCGTGTATCGAACTCCCCGAATCGATCCTTCACTTTCGACCAGAGGCGCTTGTAGCCAGGACACTCAGCTGAGTCCCATGCTCGTACATCCTCCGGTTCGGCAATTCGATAGTGGTACCAGCCACCAGCGCAGTAGGAGTGGAACTCACATTGGAAGCAGTAGTCGTGGTAGCGGGAGAGTTTGTTATCCAACTCCGAGGTGTTATCCGCCAGAACCTTGAACGCCCAATCCGGATCGTCAATGTAGATCCTGGTGTCCCCGAGGGCGGCCTCCGAAGTGGTCTGTGAGGCATTGAAGCTGGTGAGTCCGTCTGGCTCAACCGCCAGGTCATAGCGGAAGTTGCCGATGCACTGATAGCTGGTGCCCCGGAACATGGCGCTCGTCATCTCGTCGGCCGGCGTGAAGGTGATGCCTTTAGGCGCTATCTCGAAAAGCCTGCACAGGTAGTCACTCATTTCGGCGAAGCTGATCATGTTCGGCTGCCAGAACGCCTTGCCTGAGCCGTAGGGGCTGATCATCTTGATGCTGAAGTCGGTGACACCCAGCGGTAGGAACTGTTCCAACAGATAGTCCGGCCCCAATTCGACCGTGGTCTTTGTGAGGATGACGTCGAGGATCTTTTGCCGCACCTTCAGGGCGCTGACTGTCTCGCGCCAGGCGGGCATCAGCTTATCCCGCTTACCGAAGCGGTTGGTTTCCGGCTCCCACGAGGTGTAAACGCACATTTCCGGCCAATCGCCGTACTGGTTGAACAGGTCGATGTAGTCGGCTCGCCTGCGCTGGTCAGAGAAAATGAGGTTGGAGAGGACGTTGACCGAGCCCGGTGTCTTGAGTTGTGCGTTGAAGTCCCGGCATTGCTCTAGGGCGAACGGCAAATTTCGACGCCAGAACTCGACTGGCATCTTGGTGATCTCGCCGCCGATGATTTCCCACTCGACCTCCTCCAAACCGCGGTCCAGGGCTACGAGGTCTCGGACACGGTCGAATACCCCCCGGAAAACCCCTTCCTCCATCTCAACGGGATTGGCCAACTCCAACGGATCGATGTAGCAGTGAGTGCACCGCCGATTGCACCATCGGGTAGCGGTGATGCTGATGTTGGCCTGATTCAACCGGGATTGTTTATGCACAGCGCATCTTCTCCAGTAGCAGGTCCCACATTCCCTTCCCACCCGCGCACTCCCCAGAGCCATCGGTGACTGGCACATGGGCAGGTCCGCCGGAGCAGTAGCTGAAATGAGGGCAGGACCTGCAAGGCAGGAGACGGCGCCGTTCGGCAATAACGCGGGCCAGGCGCCGGGGTGATGAGAGCAATTCGTCAAGAGGTGCGTCTTGGAGGTTTCCAAGGAACGTCCCTTCGAGATCGGAATAGAGGGGGTTTGTCGTTACAGATCCGTCCGGGTTCAGGGTCAGAAATCGATCTTCTGACAGGACGTTAAATTGGTTGTTGGCCTCGCCGGCTACCTGTTCCAGTGCGCCGATGGTAATCCCGGCGTCCCTAAGCTGCCGGCCATGGGTGGCTTCCAGCGTGTGAAGGAAGGTCCAAACGGCTGCATAGCTTGCGGTGAGCGGGAGCTCCGGCGCCGAGGATGCTTGGTAGATTGGCTCTGCCAGGAAGGTCCGGAAGTCAACAGAGATGTCGAACTCCCAGACCTTAGCCTTCGTAGAGAGCATAAGCTCCGCCAACGCGGTCGGGCCGCGCTTGATGGTCTCGGAATTGAGTTCGACGTTGACGGTACACACCACACCCGCATCCCAGAAGCGGTTCAGGCCAGTGAGGAAACGCCGGGTATACAGATCTTCTGAGCCCGATAGGCTGAACTTGTGCCCTAGGGCGAACGTTGTCTCAACCTGGCCGTTGAAAGCCGAATGAGAGAGATCAATGAGCCAATTGGGGACAGAAAAGCAGTTGGTCACCATGGTCTGGGAAGCGTGTGGGAGTAGGCCTCGGGCCTGGTCCACGTACAACTGCATGCGACTAGGGCCCACGATTGTTGGCTCTCCACCTTCCCAGATCAGGGTCACCGGGCGGTCAGCCCAGAAATCGGATGTCAGGAAGGCTTTAAGCGTGTAGGTGGGGAGTCGCTCACCGGCGGCCCGGTTGGCCTCGGTTAAATAGCAGCGCTTACAGTCGACGTTGCACTGGCGCGTTACGTTGATGAACCCAACAGCTTCAGACCTTGCCATCACTCCCCCTATCCCCCCATCCCATTGAGATGAGGGACCGATCAGCCGACAGCGATGAGTCCGCTGGCGGGTGCAGGTACTGGTTTGGGTGATGAAGGCGGAGGCGGGCTCACATGGTTTCCAGCCTCAAGAACTGCTCGAATCATGGAAAGGAACTCACCAGTGGCCAGCGCTGCAATCTTCGGCTCAACATCCATCGCCACGGCTATGCGCGACGCAACGGAACCAGGTTGAACAGTTCCGTGATCGAGGTTGATGCGTTCTTGCACCTGCAGGGTGGACTCAACGCCTGCCCATGCCTCGTCCATCTCATCGATACCGAATGCTGCAGCAAATGCAGCACCTAAAGCATTGGCGAGTTTGGCCTGGCGGGTATTCACCGGAGGGGTAGCCTGCCCTTCAACCGCGGGCTCATCCGGTGGTAGATACTTATCCAATACCGTGTGGACGCCGTGCTTCAGCTCGTACAGCATGCCGGCTGCGTTGGAAAGGCTAAGCCCCGTGGACTTGCTCACCATCCGAATGAGATTGGGCAGAGGAGTTCGTAGGTCGAGTTCCTCCTCCAGGATGCGCGCTCGGGAGTCACGGAACTGCGCTTGCTTGAGGTGAATTGCCTTGGCCACCTTTTCGAGGATCTCATTGAAAGCATCCTCAGTCCCAAAGTGCTCCATGATGACGTCGTGAATTACGACTTTCACGTGCTCCATAACCACTTCAGGCATGCCATCGGTGAATAAGGTATTCATCATCTCGTCGGTCGAGATGGATGCCGGAATGTGCCCTGCCGCCACACCGAAAAGGTATTCGAGGTAGCCATCGATTGGCGCGACACGGATATTCGATTGAGGCGAGGAAAGCCACATCCTTCCGTAGGTACGGAGTACCTCGCAGTAGCGTTCCACTTTCTCGTCGACGACGGTGGTGTGCCCTGGCGGGAGCAGGTTGATGTTGAAACCCGAGGATTCAGCGTGCATCAGCAATTCGTCGGGCGATACGGAGCAATCGTAAGGGATGTCGATCGACACCGAATTGAGACTGCCGGCAGCCAAGATCAAGCTGAACGTGAAGTCGTCGCTGGGAAGGTCCGGTGAGTCTGGGTGACTCTGCGCGCGCAAGCCCAAGTGACAGGCATCGCGAGGGATGCGCTTGAGCGTCGTGTCGCACTCTATGTTGAAGTACGAAACGTCCCGCTTGATCTCGTGCTCGGGCGAAGTCTGAAGATGGCTGGACTGTGCAAGGAAGATCCCTTCAAGGTCCGAAACTCTCATTCCAACTTGAACTGTCATGGAACCCCCAATCAGCGCCAGCCACGCGAGCCATGGCACGCGCCGTGGCAGGCACCATGACAAGCGTTATGGCAATAACCCCAGTCGCCGATCCGGGTGGAGTCCATATCTTTTGCTGTGGCTGTGGCCGCCAGCAGCATGTTGTCGATGCCGCCCACCATGTTGCCCACCACGATCTCGCTCAACACCTTCTGGTGTTGTTCAACCATAGGCTTGATCGGGTTCATCTCCAGGATGGCGCGCAGACGGGCGATTTCCTTGTCTGCAGCGAGATCTTCAGTCGACTGCTCCACAGTGAATGACTTGTGAGTTTCGGCGTAAGCGCTGGCGGTCAAGGCGCTGACCGCGATTGCGACCATGACTCGATTGCCGGTGAACTGCTTCATCTTCCCCTCCATTTCTACTTGCCCAAAGGGCAGATTCTTACCCAGCGATTGCTATCAATCCGGGGTTGTCTCTGGTTGCGATGTGGTCATTCAGAAGCCTGAACGTCATGTATCCCCCTGCACACTCCTGGCTCTCGTCCATTCGGGGCGTGGCCATACAACCTGAGCTACAAATAGGCTTGAACTGGCAGGTAGTGCAGTCCATTTGACGCTCCACTCGGGCAGCCTCAAGCTGGGTGTGCTCCACCACTGCCACTCCAACCGCATTCCGGTTATCCCGCTCCGAGGTCAACGCAGTACAGGCGGAGTAATAGCCGTTCTGGTCGAACGTATGGAATCGAGTATCACAAGCGCCGGAGAGACACCCGTAACCTCCTCTCTCACCGCGGCGCAGTCGTTCCACGCTGGCGATAAGCCCATCCAGCGGAGAGATGTTCAGTTCCTGCCGACCTTCCCGCTGCTGAGACATGAAGCGGCTGTAGGCCATGGCAAAGCGTCCAGTCCACATGCTGTAGTCGCGGTTCGTGACTCCGAGCCAATCCCAGTTGGTTATCGCATATCCAGTTCTGGTCAGCCTCTCAAAGTGGGCCAGTGAAATTCCGCGCTCGAGAAGGAAGTCAATGAGGTCAGTTGGGTTCCTGAACCTGTTGATCAGTGGTTTGGTCACCGTGATGACCATGTACGGTGTCAGCTGAAGGCTTTGGAGTGCGTGGATGTTGGCCCAGAACTTATTTTCGAACTGCTCGTTCGATTCGGGACGTCCAGCCCTTAGAAGGCGGATCTCCGGGTCCCAGGACACCCCGACAATGCCATCAAAGAACTCGTGATAGAGCTCAGCCCAACGTAGGTCGAAGGTCATCAAGTTCGTCTGAAGCGAGAAACGCACGTCGAACTCGGACAGTTCAGTCTTCAAAAACACAACTGTTTTGCGCATGAACTCCTGACCAACCAGCGTTGGCTCCCCCCCGTGGAGCTGGAACAGCAGGACCTGGCCTGGTCGAGCAAAAGAGCGGACCTTCGTCGGAATCTGCTCGATATTTTTCCAGTCCATCCGCTTCGGATTGTTGGGGATGAAACAGTGTTGGCAGTGGAGATTGCATGCCTCGATGAGCCGCACATAGATCATGTGATCGAAATCGGGTGCCCCCTTGCTCATGCGATGCGCTCCAGCCCGATGGTGTACGGGTCAAAGGGCAGCGCGCCTGCCGCGGACAGGTAGCCGGTAGCAAATCGGCGCCCCTCCTCGTTGGCAACAAACTCTTTGACTTTCGCTAGGTGTGATCGATAGCCGGCACACTCCCCTGCACCGGTATGAACCTGGTGATCGGTGATTGGGCAGCCGCTCTTGCACCACGACCGGAACTCGCACTTACGGCAGTGATTCTCGATGTGGTCGATGTGTTGAACCTTGATCCAGCCCAGTCGTTCAGGGCTGGATTGGAAGGCATCGATGCCGTCCTGGACCTTTGGCCAAAGGTCCGTCTCGTACTCCATCCGATCCGGGCAGGTGTTGAGCGCCCCGTCGGGATTAATCACTAGAAAGTCGCGCTGGCAGGTTCCGCCCCAGCGCTCGCCGGGTTGGTTGTGCAATACCCCACCAATGGCTGCTGCCACGGCATTGTTTGTTACGCAGGAACCGGTCCGTCGTAAGTCTTCTATCGACACATCGAACAGGTCGCTCAGAAAATCGCTGTGTTCCTTGTTGCTTGGACGGTCTGCGTCGGCCCCGTAGGGGTTGTACCGCTCGATGTTGAAATGGGTGAACCCGTGTTCCTTGAACCACCCATAGATCTCCGCTACTCGAGCAAGCTCATTGCGCGTCGGCACCATGATTGGGCCCACGTGAAGACTATGGGAGCGGGCCAGGTGGACCTTCTCGAGCCACAGATCGATGTACTTGCTATTGGAGCCCTGTATGGTGCGGCCGCTGAAGTCGATAGAGGAGCCGACGAAGCCATCACACCGCTCCTGCAAAAATGGGATGTGTGAACGACGCAGTGGAATGAGCGAGGTCTGGATGGCTTCCTGAATTTCAATTCCGGAGAGGCCGCGCCGCACCTTGTCCGAGAGATCCATGAGTACCCCGGCACTCATACTTAGCGGCTCGCCTCCGTGGTACAGGATGGAGACTCGGTCGTGCCCCTCCCGCTCGGCCAGGTTGCGGATCAGATCCAAGCTGTCCTGGAGGGTAGCCTCCGACATACGGGACTTATTGGCCCGCACATCCTCTGGGAGGTAGCAGAAGTCGCAACCTACGTTGCAGAAGTTTGTTGGCTTGAGATAGACCTGAAGCATTAGTTCACCCACCCGTATGCGGAGAGTCGCGCGCGGGCGCTATCGGGAGTGATGCCGAGCTTGTAGAGAATGCGGTCAGCCTCACCAGTCACAACCGACTGCTTGAGACGATTGAAAACCATCTTCCAGCTCTGGCAATAGCCGAACTTGCCCCCCATCCCTTTTTCGAAGAGCACCGCATCGCGGGCACAGCCGCCCTCGCATTCGGTGAAGTGCGGGCACGTCTTGCAGTCTGGTGGAAGGTTGACTGCTCGCCCCATGATTTCTCGGGAGGCAGGTGATGCGGTCAGCGCGGGGGCGATGTCGGCACCCGAGTAGAACTTAACCTCAACCGGTTTCGCTTCCTGCACCTCACCGGTAAGGATGTTGCCGAAGCGAAAGCGCTTGTCGCCGAAATCGCTGAATTCGCTGCAGTTGTACACCGAGCCGTCAGGGTCGATGGTCAGGAACCGACCTCCACAGGACTTGGTCCAGGGGCAGAGCATGCTCTTGTAGCCAGCCACCTTCTGCAGCATCAAGTCCAGCGGCGTGATGCGGAAAACCGGTACTTCATCGATCCAGCGGTCGTAGAGATCGACAAGCATCTGCCCATAGGTCGCAGGGTCAATGAGCATGCCCGCCTCCCTGGCACGACCAGCGGGGTAGGCGTAGTTGAACCGGATGTCGAATCCAGCCGAGCCATATGAGAGGGCTCGCTCATACATGTCCATTGCGGCCGTGGCCGCCCCTTCGTCGTAAACGCCGATTACGAGCGGTCGAAAGTCGTCGGCGATTACCTGGTCCATTGCTCGCCAGAACAGACGGTCATACGTCTCAGCGGAGCCTTTAACCGTTCGGTATTTCTTGTAAGGGTCGAAACTTGTAGAGACCCGGCCCTCAAAGATTTCCGAGAACACTCGCTTCCAACGATCGGACTTGTACCCCAGAAGGTTGGTTTGGATTGCAAAATGAACGCCACCATGCTGAGCCAATGCGTACTCAGCGCACGCTTCGAAGAAATCGGGGCCCATGAGCATTGGCTCGCCGCCGTGCCAGATCCAGTCGATATTTGGTGTGAACGATGGCTGCAGGCGATCAAACATCCGCTTGAAATCATCAAGCGACCAGCTGCCCTCGCCGTCAGGGGGCGCAGAGCAGTAGGTGCAGTCCGCGTTGCAGTTTTTGGTTGGCTTAGCGATAACGACTGAATATGGCATTAGGGGTAATAGCAGTAGACGTCGACAAGCGACTGAAGGTTGTTCCGCTCTACCTCAGAGCCAATGATGTTCGTCGAAACGATCCAGTAGCTACCGTAGTCGAGGAGTTTGTACTCGTAGCCGAAGGCCCCGTGGTTTACCTCTCCCTCCTGCCAGCCACCACGCATTGTTCCTGGGCGCAGAGATGCTCTTGCAGATCCTCCGCCCGGGCACGCAGGCTTTATAACTCCGTCGCTGTGTCGGACAAGGTAGGTTCCCTTCTGCACGAAATTCGGCAGCAGATCGATGAGGTTGGCGTTCCCCCGTTGACGAAGGGTTACGTTTTCAACCGAAAGGTTGGTCCCATTCTCGATGGCCACCTCGCCGCCATAGGGAGTGCTGAGGATCAAGCGCCCAGCATCCGTTTTTACTCGAGCATCCGCACCACCGTTGTTCAGATACATGTTCGAAACTTCGTTGATCGAATTGCTCCCAAGCAACAACGGGGTGCTCATCCGATTCATCTCAGGGTCACCGGTGTAGACTCGAGACAGCTTAGAGTTTAGTGCGGGCTCACTGCCTGGAATCCCGATCGTTGAGCGAATGGTGTACGTCGCTGCATTGCTGATCACTGTCCCAGGCAGGTTGTTCGCAACTACACCATCCCAGTCTTGAGCAATGCTTTGGGTGATCGAGAAAGTGTTTGCATTGCAAGCTGGGGTAACTGCCTGGTTGTACTTGTTGGTTGCGCTGATGCCGGCAAGTGTTGGTGGAGAGGTGCTCTCAAGCACGCTTTTGGCATTTGCACAGTTGCTTGCTTGGCCTGGCCACGAGCCATTCTGCATGCGGTATGAGCGTGCAGCGTCCAGAAAAGACTGAGTTTCTTGCGCAGTCAGGATTGCACGCTTCTGGTTGAGCTGCTCCATGTACCTGGGTGTGGCATAGACAGCAATCATAGCCATCACGGCCAGCACTATCGCCAATTCAATCAGCGTGAAGCCTCTCATCGAGGCCTGGGAATTAGCGCGTCGTTTCTTCATGGAGGATTCGCTTCTGATAAGACACCCAGGCGGAAGAGGAGCTCTGCGTCGGCCTGGTTGTGATGATAATCCGGGTGTTTGTCCCGACGTTCTCTGTGATGTAACCACCGTAGTTGTTTTCCTTGAAGGGCAGATCTACGGCTATGTAGCAGCGCTGCGAGTCGAACTTAACGAGGATGTTTGAGCCAAGAGGGTTGGTAGCTGGCAGGCGGTAATCGGCACTCAGCAGGTTCTGAAGATCCGCTGTTTTCGACCAGTTGGTCAGTGATCCATATGTATGGGTGACCTTAAGGTTCGCCCCGACGGTGGAGGACACTGCTTTTGTCCGCGCAATCTCGCACACAGGAATCAGGTTCTTGGCCTGCTCAATCGAGGAATTGATTTTTCCCTGCTGATACTTCTCCATCGCGCCTGGAAGGAGCGCGACCGTCATGACTGCGACGATTGCCAAGCAGACTGCCAGCTCGATGAGGGTGAAGCCGCGGGAACGAACCATAGCCACAGTCATCGCATGGCCGACGCGAGGTTAATGATGGGCAGATAAAAGCCGATCGCGAACATCATGATGGTCAGGAGCATCATTGAGAAACCGATGACCGATGACATCTGGGCTACCTTCTCCGAATGCCGTAGGTAGTACGCCTTAAGAGCATCAGCCATATTGCTCAGCACGTTGTCTCGGCCAGCTGGTGACTGGTTGTCGAAACCCTGGAGGTTCTGAGTAATCAGGGGTGGCCACTCGGGGTTGTCGAAAACATCAGATAGCTCACGGCCCTCGACGAGGCGTGCGTGAGCTTCTTGATAGAGAGCATGTGCGCGGCCCCGCGAGCGTTGCATCATGAACTTGAAACTTTGGGGGTTAGTAAAGCCACTGCTGAGCAGTAGCTGATAAGTCTGAACAAACTCCAGGCCCATCCGCACCTTGTTTCTCTCATTGAGAAACGAGAAACCTGGCAGGTTCCTCACCATTTCCCATACCCGAGCACGGAACACATAGATCCCGGCAGCGATTCCAAGCAGGACGTAGAGATACTGGGTATAGACAGTGTGCAGAAGCAAGATCAGCTGGCTCAGGGAGTTGAGCTGCAGGTCGAGGCGCTGTACATGGATGAAGTCGTGGATAGTTCCACCTGCCCATAGCGGAATGCCGATGATGAAGCCAAGACCAAAGCATGCGTTGATCATGGCTTTCTTCATCAGAGCAGAGAACTCTTTCTTCGCTGCCAGACGTTCTGCGATTGCTTTGGATGCCCTGTTCAGAGCATCAGGCAATCGCCCTGTCTTGTCCCCGGCCTCAGCCAGAAGGACCGCGGTCTCGTCGAATCGAAGAAGCGACAAGTATTCTTTTGGGGTTTGACAGGAGTCGATTTGAGCAAATGTGATCTTCAGTGCTTTGTAGTCCACTGACTCCTGGACCGCCTTACCGAAGGTCTTGCCTGAAGAAATTTTTGAAGCAATGGCTGACAACATGAGGACCTGCTCGACAAGGGGAAACTTCTTGTCGAACAAGGCCGATTTGATACCCCCGAGGTGGTCAACAGCAACGCTATGGATGACCGACTCGGGGATGCCGGACATGGCAATGGCCTGCTCTTTTGTTTCCGCCTCAACACCGACGGAAACCACACCACCCGATTCACCTAGATACTTCAGTTGGTAGTAGGCCATGGCCAATCCCTTAGTTGCAGCGGTACGCCACGGTCACTTTGGTGTTACCGGTCGCGGTTGCGGAGTTCTTCACGATGTTGTTGCTCTGGTTCAAAGCGGATGCCAGGTCGGCAGCGGCGCTGGTGTCGGTGCTGTCGATGGTGTAGCTGATGGTCACCTGGTTGCTGGTGACAGCATCAACGCTCCAGGCTGTGTTCCAGACTGTCAGGTCGGGCAAGCCGCGTTCCTTCAGCTTGGCTGCAGTGATGGTGGTCGTGCTGCAAGTGTTGGTGCGGCTCACCTGCCGGGCGATTGCACCGGGGAAGTCTTTCTGCAGCTGAGTGATCGCAGTGCTCAGCTTGGAGTCTTCACGCGCCTTGAGCATGCCCGGCAGGAAGAAGGCAGTCAGGATTGCGATGACCCCCAGCACAATGGCCAGTTCGATCAGGGTAAAACCCTTCTGGCGATTACCTTTGGTACTACGTTCGATCATGGATCGTTCCTTTTGTGTGAGTTTCAAGCTTGCTGTTGTGCAACCAAGACCACGTGCTGACTTGTCAAGCAGCAGTCAGGCTCGACCACTTAGTTGCAGCGGTATGCCACTGTGACTTTGGTGTTGCCCGTCGCTGTTGCGGAGTTCTTCACGATGTTGTTGCTTTGGTTCAATGCTGTTGCGAGGTCAGCAGCAGCATTGGTGTCAGTGCTGTCTATGGTGTAGCTGATGGTCACCTGGTTGCTGGTGACAGCATCAACGGTCCAGGCTGTGTTCCAGACAGTCAGATCGGGCAAGCCGCGTTCCTTCAGCTTGGCTGCAGTGATGGTGGTTGTGCTGCAAGTGTTGGTGCGGCTCACCTGCCGGGCGATTGCACCGGGGAAGTCTTTCTGCAGCTGAGTGATCGCAGTGCTCAGCTTGGAGTCTTCACGCGCCTTGAGCATGCCCGGCAGGAAGAAAGCAGTCAGGATCGCGATGACCCCCAGCACGATGGCCAGCTCGATCAGGGTGAAGCCCTTCTGGCGAACATGCTTGGTACTACGTTCGATCATTGATCTATTCCTTTTCTCTGTGTTTTTCCTGGGATTGGATCTGGCGGTTACAGCTGTGGTACCAACGATGAAGTGCTCGCTTCGCGGGTGGGGCGAATACCCGCTTTCTCCTGTAGATTCTTCGGTGCGCCAACTCGATCAGAGAGGTAGGGGCGTAGCTCTTTTTCGAGCTGCTCGAACCCGATCACACCTTCGAACACCAGGCGTAAACCATCGTCCCAGAGGTCCTTGAAGGTCCCTTCTGCGATTTGGGAGCGTCTCAGCAAGCTGGGGGAGATTCCATTCAAAATGGCCTCCTGAATTTCCGGCGTAAGCTCGAGTACCTCGATGACACCGCGCCGTCCTTTCAATCCGCCAGATTGGTGCGATCCGTTGTTACACACCTGACAGCCTTTGGGGTTTGCTCGATAGAGCTTGAGATCGCCGTTGCTGCCGAACACCGGGTTCGAGCCATACAAGGCGAATCGCTTCTCATCAGACCGGAAGAGGTATTCGACTTTGCAGCTCTTGCAGAGGCTGCGGACCAAACGCTGGGCCATGATGGCTTGCGTGTTGGTTGCGATAATGTCTGTCGGAATATCCATCCTGCCGAGGCGATCCAGCGACTCGTGGGCATTGTTTGTGTGCAAGGTGGTCAAGACCAGGTGACCAGTTTGGCCGGCTTTGAAAGCGTACTCGGCGGTCTCGTTGTCGCGGATCTCTCCAAGTAAGATCACGTCGGGGTCTTGTCGCAGCAATGCACGGAGCGCGGTAGCAAACGACAAGTGCTTACCGCATTCGGTATGCGACATGCCCTCATGCTGGATCTCCACCGGCTCTTCGATAGTGTGGTAGTTCCGGTTCGGGTCCTGGCCATAGATGTCCAGGAGCATCGCATTGAGAGTTGTGGTCTTACCTGAGCCAGTAGGGCCTGTAACGATGATCAAGCCATTGGGGGCCTCACCCAATCGCCGGAGCAGCGCCTTGTTTTCGGCAGACATGCCCAGTCTGTCCAGGTTGGCCAAGCTCGTGTCGTTGCCCAATAGACGAACCACAACCTTGGGGGTGCTCTCCGAGCCCTTGGTGACAGGAAGCGTGCTAACCCGCAGGTTGATTTTCTTGTGGGTCGAGACCGCGAAATCAAACTTCCCATCCTGGGCTGCGTTCAACTCCAGGGTAAGGCCGCAGTTGTTCTCGATAATCACTCGGCAAATAGCCTCGTGAATTTTGGATGTGTAGAGCTTGCGAGTCAGAAGTTCGCCGTCGATTCGCAACCGGACTTGAACCTGATCACCTTGTGTAGGCTGAAGGTGGATATCCGAGGCATTGAGCTTTGCCGCCTCGCGCACCAGGTCTTCCACACGCTGTGTTGCTCGGGCCTTAAGCTGCTCGCTGTCATGGACTGCGCTATCATCATCTTCAGTTTCGATGGCCTTGATCGCTTCCAAGCGGGTCAGGCTCACCACACCAACCTTTGGCTGGTGAATGTTGTGGGTCCTGGCGAACCCTGTGGCACGCTCGTGCATCCGTTTGTGGAACGGATTGGCCATGAAGATGGTGTTGCCGTAAATGAACCATGGCTCCCCTTCAGGGCCCTGAGTAATCGAGAGCCCTTCCTCCAGCTCGAAGAACACTTCACGGCCGAGCGCCTTGCCGATCGCTTGGGCAACTGCTTCGTCGTCCTTGCAGACGCGGAGGATGTCGGGAACAACCTGCTCGATGACTTCGGATACTGGTTGCGTATCAGCTTGCTGTTGCGTGATTTTCCCCGCCTCAACCAGATTCCGCAGGATCTTTCGTTGAATCCCCTGGATGTTATTGCTCATGGTCAGTCGTCCGCATAGCGTTTGGATTTGGTCCAATCGATTACCAGTTCCCGAGTGCCGTCAGGACCTTTGAAAACAGCCTTGTCGAGCCCAAATCGCTGCAGTGTGTAGTCGTTGACCTTTTCGCCATTGCGCACGATTCGGCGCCCTTGGCTGGTCATTACTACGATCGAGTCAGCCCGAACCTCGAGGAGCGCCAGAAAGTGTTTGGCCTTGTCTTCATCGTCGTCGGGGACGTTTTTCTGAGAGGAGCCAGGCTGGCCTGGACCGCCTGGAGCACTCTGGCCATTTGGTCCGCTCATCCCCATCGTAGGCTGGTCGAGCATGAACGGTGCGGCATTGGGGATGACTGGATTTTGACCGAACGGGAGGTCAGCCTTATCGGGCTTACTGCCTGCCTTGCGCACCTCTTTACCCAGAGTTGCGATATCTGTTACTCCCAGTGGAGAGCCACTTTCGTCCACAATGAAGCCGGCATCCGACATTTTCTTATAGGAGTCTGCCATTTCAGCTTGAAGTTTCAGCTGATCGCGCTTGTACTCCATGTCTCCAATCTTCCGACTGCGGTCACGATGAGTGTCTGCATCGTCCGCATCTGCAAGAGCATAGATAGGGAGCGAAAATTGAGCTGCCATAAGAGTGCCGATGACAAGATTTTTCATAATCAGGTACCCACGACTACAAAGTTAAGTTTCATCACTCCGTTCGCAATGGAGTAATCGTAGAGATAAAGGGGGATCTCCTTTTGAAGCGACCGCACACTTGATAACACCACCTGCGGATCGCCTATCACTTGGCCCGGCCAGCCTTTCAGCGGGCCTGAATAAGTATTCCCCATCTCCGAAGAATTATTCGCGTCGAAGGTTTCGAGCTTGAGCCCATCGAGTTCAAATGATGCAGTAACCTTTTTCCAAGAGGTCACGAGTTTCGGAAGCTTTTCTAGCTCCGTATACCGCTGAACGTCTTGTCTTGAAGTTTCAATTACTGCATCGATCTGATCGAAGTCTCTAGGGAGAGTGCGGCTCTCCCCCATGGTCATGCTGAATCGAACGGCACCAACTGCCACGGCTGCAATGACAATCAACATCAGATTCGAAAAGCCGAAGGTTGAAATTGACAGTTTTGAGCGCTTGATAATCATTGGTTGTCGCCCCCGCCAATTTCCGAAGGGTCAATTCGAATGACGTAATTCTGGTGGGGAGTGAACTCCGAAACTATGCCTCGGACTTTATCCGCCGGATCGAATGGCAAGTATCTGCTCGATACGAATCGGTGCAACGTCGTGAACCCGACATGAGTTTCACCATCAGGTGAAGTTTCAAGACTGCTATCGTAAGCAACTAGCTCACTGATTTTTCCGAGCTCAGCGGAGTTGTCCGGCCACTTATCCAATCGCTCACGCAGCAGCTCGCCGATCTTGGTGTCTAACTCGTCCCTTTGAATTTGCTTGGTTTTATAGACCGCCATATCAGCGTTATACAGCGTGTACATCCCGTAGTTATATACAAGTGTAGCGATCAGCATCAGGCCGCATATGCTTGCGACCATATACCAGCGTTTGGTTTGATCGTGCCTTTGCTTTTCGAATAGTTCTTGTCGGGTATATGCCGGGCTGGCGGGCAATACCAGGTCAAGATTGTCAAGATTAATGCGAGAAGCATTTGTGAGGTCGTAGTCCATCCACTCAGGGATGAAATTATCTACAAACTCAGAGGAGCTCAGAATGCTCGAAGGCTTATTGAGATCCGTACTAGAATCCACCCGCAGATAAAGCCCGCGGTCAGGACCCATTGGGAAAATAATAACCTCGTTCCCCAGAGGTACGAGGTTGTTGGCGAATAGGAGCTGCCAGAGTCCATACACGTTAATGCCCGGGTACGACTCCCGCATCGACTTTAGTTCAGCTTCGTCGATGTAGATCGCTGGCCGGCCGTCTTCGCGTGGCCCCTCAATTATGGTATACACCTCCGACTCGCGGGAGCTGCTGAGCGCCTGCGAGCCGATGGAGTCACGGCAGATGATGACCTCTTCGCCACCAATCTGGATTGGTACGCCAAGAAGCAACTGATTCATTAGAGAGCCCCCTCCACCAATGTGGGGGTGACAACCAGGACCAACTCACGTCTGTCGAGCTGATTGTTGATGTCCTGGGTGAGAGGGTTCAGCACTGCTTTAGTGACCAGATTCTGCCAAGGCAAATGACGTAGAGCCTGGTTCATTTTTTTGGTAATCAGACCGCCCAGATGGACCGCTCGACCAGAACTGGTTATCAGTTGGGTGCTGAACTCCTTCAGGTTCACGCGGGGGGTTTGGAACTCATAGTCACCAATTGCAATGGTGTCATTACCACTAAGGTTGGATATTACCGGCCAGATATCGACCATTATTTGGTCGTTGTCTAGAACCCGAACAGTAACGCTAAGCGTCACACCTACTTTCAGCCGGCCGAGCTTAGGGGTCACTGTGACATTGCCGGATTCGTCTTGGCTTTGTTCGACGTCGACGATATAGGTAAGTTCTTCACCTGCGTAAATTTGGGCTGGAACCCCATTTCGAACGGTAATATTTGGCTGATCAGTAAGCTCTACCCGCCCAAAATTTTCAAGGAATCGAATGAGAACATCTGCTTTAACATGGTCAGACTCATAGGTCCCTTGCACATTCCAGAAAGGGTCCGTGTTTTCAGTTTTTGTATTGAAGAAGTTCAGGCCAAGTGGGTTGCCATTCAGCGTGCCTTGAACCAGCAGATTCCAGTCAACACCTTTCTGCTTGTCGTTATTGAGAATTACATCATACGCCTCAACCTGAACGTTTACGACCTTAGTTGCTTCGCCAATAGCTCGTTTGAAGTAGCGATCAAGAACCTTCATTTTAGAAGGCTTGCCACCTGCAGTGATAATTCCTACCGACCGAATACCTTCTATGTAAGGCTCAATCTCATCGTTCGATGTCAACAAACCGAAGTCAGCTGGTGATGGAGCATCAAAGTTCAGGCCACTCGTCATGCCGTTGTTCGAGTTGTTACCCCCACCTACATTAGCGCTTGAAGCTCCCGAGGAGTTCTGTGTACGCCCACGACTGCCTCGGTCGGACTCTTTCTCTGCTCCGATGATCGTACGGGCACCTTCCATAACTTTCTGCCACTCATCTTCCGAGAGTTGAAGTCCAATGGTCGTGCCAGTCGCGACGTTCGAGTCCTGCTGATTATTGGAGTCGTCATCGCCCGCTTTAGCACCACGAGTCTGCGTGGATGCGATGACGTTGTTGACATTTCGGGTCGATGCGAAAGTGGCAAGGTTCCACTCGCGGGTTTCGAAATCGCTAACAATTACTCGCTTTCCTACGATCTCGATGTTCAGGTCCCGGGTCCCTTCGATGTATTCGATGAAATCTGCAAGAGTCATCCCAGCAGCAGCTACATCGATTGGATCGTTGAGGTTGACTTTGCCCTTCGGAATGATCGCGTACCCAGGCAGCGTGTCTTGCAGCACGCTTCGAAGCGGCTTGCTCTGAGCAGTTAGGAAAATCGGCCGAGCTTTCGCGATATCTTCAGTCCTGATCTCGCGTACGAAAGTGTTACCCCGGGCAGCCTGAAGAGCATCTTTCGCTTCGGGGCGCAGGGGGGCATTTTTCGCTTCTTCGGAAATGTCGAAGCTGCTGGTACATCCCAACAGGCCGGTGGCAACCAGCAGAGCTAGGGCAATGGATTTCATCTTCATGGGTGTGGCTGCCTTAGTTCGGGCGGTCGGTGATCAGGATCATGGGAGAGGGATTTCCCTGTTCGTCAGTCAGGTCCCAGAAATACTGGTAGCGAACACGGGCGTCCCGGACGGAAGCCGTGAGCTTGCGCAGGGCAATGTCACGGGCGTCAGTGGAAATGAACTCGTAGCGGCGGGTCTCAAGCTCAGGCTTGTTGTAGAAGGCTGTTTTCACACGCCAACCGACCGGCATGATCCCTTCCACAATCTCCTTCAGAGTTGCCCCTTGGTATTCGGCTTCAACCGGTTCGTTGATCACCACGGTCGGGTCTACCCGCTCCAGGGTCACTCGTTTGCGAGCAGCCGTTTCGATCATCTCCGCGTTGTTCTCGGCCAGCATGAGAAGCTGTTTGCTTTCTGTGCGGATCTGTTCGATGTCCGTGAGCTGTGCGACCTGTACCTGATCAGCCTTCGACTGCGCCGCTCGGTTCAGCTCCAGGGCTTTACGAATCTCGGCCTCTTGCGCCAGCAGATCCTGCTTTCGCTTTGCAGCAGCCTCGATCGCCGTCTTCTGCGCAGCGATGAGGTTGCGTTCTGCTTCGCTACGTGCGGCAGTCAGGGCTTGGCGGTTTCGTTCCAGGTCTTCGAGAGTTTTCCTGTATTGCCGTTCGGTCTCTGTTTCTTCTACCGAGGCAACGGGGTTATCAATCGACAGGTCGATCATTGCCGCAGGTGCTGAAGGAGTTTGCGTGGACCGCTTGTAGTCGATGGGCTGCATCACCTGCTGCGCCCTGCCGGCTTCATAAGTGCGATCGAACGGTGAGAGAGTTTCGCTCCGCGCGAGGTGAGAATCATCAAAGGCGGAAGCGTAGGCGCCCTGGCTCAGGAGGCTGACGCCCAGGATGAGGATCGTTTTTTTCACTGCGGAGTCCCATAGAAGCTTCTGTTACCTCAATAGTGGGAAGGCAGTGCTCCAAATCCGGGGTTTGGTTGGAAAATCTTTTTCAAAACCTGCATCGTGATCTTGTGTTCACCACGTTGAGATAGTCATGTCCGCTTCTACACCGAAGGTCAAAGCCTCATCTGGGGTTGTTGCCCTGATCGTCATGATTGCAGTTGTCATCCTGGGCTATGCGGCTTACTTAGAATCCACGCATAAGGCATTGGACTTCCAGGCTGAAGCCCTGTCGCCCCACTTCTACATGTTCAAGCCTCATGCAGTGGTTCAGCTCATCGCATCTGGTGGTTACGTGGGGACGCTGGTTGCAGTCCTGGTAGAAGTGCTGCACTGCATCTTCGCGGCCGCTATGGTCTACACCATTGCCAGGGTTGCAGCTTCCAGGTATTTCCGACCGCGGAACACTTCGACTGAAGCCACTGTCGTGAGCGACGATCCCTTCGAGTACGAATGCTCTATTCCAGGATCGACCATGATGATCCTGCTCAGGAACAACAAGGACCCGCGAACCGGAGAGGAAATTGGAGGGGTAACAGACCTCAACCCCTACAACCAACGCTTCTTCCGATGCAACCGAAAACAGGTAGCTCTGAGCCGGGAGCCGTCGACGCCCATTGAACACCTCGAACTGGCAGTGCATGAGTTACTAGCTGCTCATCCCACAGTCCCAGCCAGTGTCGGCGCTCACCATGCCGATGCCACGTTACGCGAGCATTCCCTCGCCATCGCCAAGGAGGTCTTGTCCTATCTGAAGCGCCAGAATGTGCAGGAACCTCTCGCTTATCTCGCTGGGCTGTCTCATGACCTGGATAAGTTATTGGCATATGCCGAGAAGGCGCCTGGCCAGTGGGTTAAGAACAAAGACGCAACACACCACAACACCTACAGCGCTTACATCGTGCGTCAGATGCCTGAGTTCGCGAAACTCCAGCCGGAGGATCAGAACGTACTCACCCTTGCGCTGCGTTACTACCACCATCCTGCAATGCTTCCTGTTTCTTCTGGCCCGCGCGTTGAGAAGTTGGTCCAAGCGCTGAGACACGCTGACGGTTTCGTGATCCGTGCAGAGAAGCAAGATGGTATTCGCGCAGCCAAGGAAAGCTCCCAGACTGAGGAACTGATCAGGGAGGCCATCCTGAAATTTGTCGGCGAAGCCAACATCAACAAGTTCCGGGCGACTGGAGAAGCAGAGGGCTGGACGAAGGACGCCATGGAGTTCGTCATCATTCCGATGTCACGAATCCTTGAGTCGATCGGCTCACATTTGCCGCTGGAGTTGAGCCGTCAGCTTCAGATGGGAGTTGATACTCGTACCTTCAGCCACCCTGCTATTCCGGTGATGCTGGAGACCCTCGAGGGTATGGGGCTTTTGCTCCATAGCTACAATCATCATGACAGCCCATCGGGCCTGTTTGATGTGAAGATTGGGGTGATCAACTTCAATGCTTGCGTATTGCTAGACAAGGAAACCCTGCAAGAGCTTCTACCCGGGGTTGTCGACCGTTGGGGTATGGCGAACTACAAAATTCAAGTTCGTCGCCCCACTCGAGATGGTGGCGCAGAAGAGGAATCGGGCGGTGATTGACCGCCCGATTTAGCATGCGAAACTCAAATCACTTGATGCTGCTCATTCGGTCCCGAGAATGCGAAGGGCAGCCTCAGTGCGAATAGTCCTCTCCGCTCTGTCTTCATGGCCGAGGTTGTTCCAGCAGGCATACGCATCCGGATAATGCGCCTGCCGTTCCGAGAGTCGGCACATAGTGACCTTGTACTCGTCTCCCGAAAGGTATTCTTTTGCGAACTGAGCCAGCGTCTGGTCCCTCCCGGTTTCCCAGAGGAGAGAAATCACAGTGTCGATTGCTATTTTCCTGCTCTCTCCGTTGAGCCCCCAGAACTGGATTTTCAGATCGCCATTGTCCGTTCTATAGACGTACTTGGAGAGGAGCTGCTCTGCCTCCTGGTACTGCCCTCGTTGAACAGCCTGCTGAGCCCCGAGTATAAGGCTGCGGTCCTGAATGTCCGCCGCGGTGACCGGGAGTATGGTTTTGCCACCAGTGCACCCAGTCAGGGTTAGGCAAAGAAGCAGAGCATATTTCTTCATCCCTACTACTCCTTAAAGTGGGTTACTAGAGTGAAGGCGTCCCCTGCGCTGAAGAGTACGTTCTGCCGGTTCTGCAGCTGCTTCAGAAGCGAAGGCTTAACCCCGAACATCCGACTTACTTCACCGTAAGTCGTCTCGGGTGTCTTGAGAAGGAAGTAGGTTGAGACGTTTTTCAGGAGGTCCGGAGTGACCTGGTCTGGCTGCTGAACCCCAGCCCAAACACCCACACCGTAACCGCGTCCCTCGGTCGCAATTCGGTTCACTGGACTCAGCGGCGAGGACGAAATTTGTTTGACGTGCTTCCCTTCGTCCGCGATCAGGATGTGGCTGGGGTACTCGGGATTGAAGAGACCAGACCTTCGAGTATCCATCACTCCCATTGCAAAGACACGACTTGCCACAATACGCATGATGATCTGCTGGTGTTCAGACGAGATATCGGTCAGGACGTATCGGTTGATTTTGCCCGCCTGTGATTTTGAAGGGTTACCAGTGAATAGACGGGATTTCACCATGCCCTGGATGATGCTGCGCAAGCCAAAAAGGGAATCTTTGGACCAGAACTCCCAGAACGTTCCGTTGCCAGTGGACTTGTTCTGCAGCGCCTGGAAATCCAGATGCTTTTTGGCGTAGCCATGCAGGACTCCTTCCAAGTCATCAAGGATCTCGTTGACCTTGTCCTCGATCTCTAATGGATCTTTGCCATCCGCCTTCATCTTGACGATGGTCTTCTCTGCCTTCGACTTGGCCTGGCCATAGGCTTTCATGATGTCGGATACCGACCCCGAATCCATGCTGGCAGAGATGGAGTTGAACACGAGATCGATCTCATCAAGGACCTGATCTAAGGTCGGGGAAGGTCTGATCCAGGACTCAATGTCGTCCTGGGAAATTCCGGCTTTGCGGTAAACCTCGTTCAGAATCTCTTCGAGGTAGTCCAATTGCCGCTTGCCGGTATTCGGTGCAAAAACCTTCACCAACTGCTTCATACCTTCGACTGTCATCAGTACCCCACCCCCCTCTTTCGTCCTCGGGACTTGGAGTGGGTTGAGGGAGCTGCCGCCCTCGAAGTAGTTGAAGGTGATGTCGTTGAAATCTTCCGGCCGAACCAGGTGGCTGAGACCAGCCTTTTCGAAACTCTCGTAGGAGAAGTCGCCTTTGATGTCCAGGACGTGGAATGTCATGCCACGGCTATAGACACGCGCAAGTAGATTTTGAATCGTATGGGATTTGCCTGCGCCGCTTGCCCCTTCGAAGAGGACGTTAAAGTTGCTGGACTTTGCCAGCACCCAGTCCACGGTTTGGCCGCGGCTGTCGCTCCCGATCCTGATGGGATCATAGTGAGTGAGTCCTGCAATGGCCTGACTCAGCGCTGTAGGTTGGGATGGTGCAGCTTGATACATTTGATTCCCTCGAGGAATTTCAGGTCCGAGGCGATGCCCTCAGGCAGGGCAGAGTCTTGGGAAAGCCGGTGGTATGGAAACTTGCATGAGGAGCACTCGAGCTCTTCTTCCTGAAGCTTCACGGAATTGCCAGTGGTGTCGGCGATAACAGCGATGGCCTCATCTCCACCACACTCGCACTCGACGGCAAGCCCTCCTTTACTGAGCTTTACGGGACGATCGTCGAACGTACCCTTTACCTTTGCGGCAGGCGTAGCGTTCGGTGCCAGAGTGAATAGCCACTCCTGCCAGTCTTCGTCATGCAACTTCCCGATCTCTTCGCCCTTCTGCTTGACGTCTATTGCGTGCAGGATGTGTGCGAGCTCGTGAGGGATTGCTTCGTCCACCATCGTCTGCATGTCCTGCTGCAGATACAGGGGCTGAATGCGGAGTACAGCTATGCCGTGCGCCTCCCCACTGATCATCATCACATCCAAAGTGGATGAAGTTGGGTCAGTCATTGAGGGGTCGAAACGAAGGTCCAGCCAGATCCTTTCAGCTGGGAAGTCGACGTTGGTCAGCAGCCGGTTAATTTCCTTCGCAGCGAAGAGCTCGCGTGGGTATTCGGCGTTGTGCTGTTTGATGCGGGCGAAAATGGGGATTTGGGCATTCATACCCCAATAGTGGGAGTTGAGTGCCCTATTCCGCCTCTAGGACCGAGTTAGGAGTTTTTGAACATGTCAGCGATGCGGTTCCACTCCGTAAATTCCCCGGCGTTCCCGTCCTTGATCAACCGGTCCATCTGAGCGATAGGAGCAGAGTCCTGGATGAACTCGATGACATCTCTCGAGCCCTTCCAGCGTTGCATGCCAACGGCGTAGATTGCCTTTCTGCAACGCTCCAGTCTCACTGGATCAGGTTCATCCTCAGCCATACCACGATCATCGTCTTGCGTTCGCTGGGGGGCAGCTACGTTGTCCGATTTCGCATGCGAAACTGGGAAGGGATTGCTCGCCAGGTTGGTAGAGCTTGCAGGCGCTTTCAGCAGCTGGAGGATGGCCACATCAGTGAATGTTGGATAGATCAGCTTGGCGTATCCAAGGCAGTAAAATTGCAGATGGATCACATCGTCATCCGATAGCCCAACCTGGATGGTCAGCGTACCTACTGCTTCTGAGTCGAACTCTGTTGCAGTAAGCATCCGGGCGAACTGGCCGTCCTGAAGAGTGAAGCCCTGGAGTCGTTTTGGAGATGCGCTCGCACGAACTATTTCGTATTCCAACCGCGGCTGCTGGTCAGAGAGCCAACGGTATAACTCACGTACCGCGCCGAGCCCAAGGTTGAGACTGAGCTTGTCCGGGTCGTCATTTAGTAGGTACCTGCCCTTCGCTTTATGGGAGAACGTGAGACGGAGTGCTGTGTGCACACTAATCGCCTCGCCGGCGGCATTCACGTCGTTTCGGATGTAGATCGCAGCGTTGAGAGCGTTATTGCTAAACACCTGGTGCGCAGCCAGGTACTTCCCCTTGGCCGGCATCTTCGGGTTGGCGGGGGTATACACCCAGCCAGAATCTGACGGCCGCCCTTTAAGATACTGTGTGTGCTCGGCCTTGAAGTCGATCAGCATGAAGCCCCCTTTTTCATGAAACGCCGGCGGTGGAACGCGATGAGGAACAGCGCACCAGCAATCCAGACCGAATGGGCGACTCCGCAAAGCATGTAGAACAGTTCTCGAACCAAATGATGGACCCGGGTGGCGCCCGCGCTATCAATCACGATTCGTGCCTCTCCCTTGTCCAGGTAGTAGAGCACAGCTGCGACGCCATCATCCGATAGGTCGTTGAACACACCGAAACCATGTCCTTGCGGGAATGGCTTGGGGTGAGCCCTGAAAAAGGAATCAACCCCCTTCAATTGCTCCCTAAGTTCGGGTTTGAAGGCCCCATCCTCGAATGCGGTGCCCCGCCAGCAGGTCACTTTTGCTTGCTCACATTTGGGGGCGAAAGACTCTGCAGAGGCTTCAACCAGGTTGTAGTTCGTCCAAGCGAGATCCTTTGCCCAGAGAGGAAGAACACGGTTCACGAGGACGAGGTGGAAAATGGCAGTGGTGAGACAAACACTGATCAGAGCTACCAAGATCAGGGTACGGTCCATTGTTCTCCACCGAGAGCGGGAAACCCTGATCGCCAGGCCGAAGATACCCAATGCCGCGACTCCTGCGGTGATGAACTGAGGATTTGTACCTTCATTCAGCAGTAGGTCGGCCAGGTCGAATGTCAATTCCAGTTTTACGAATGTCCAGGCGAGCAAAAGCGCTCCGCAAGTGCCGGCGGCACGCAGAGTTGGTCTGATGGATAGGAAGGCTGCGAGGAATGAAACGAAGTAGATTAGGGTGTGATCGAGGTCAGCAAGATCGAGCATGGTAGGGCTTCCAAATGGGATGCCCTAGAGGTTACCGGCAAGGCCTTGGCCTTCCAGTGAAAACGGGGGGCTGAGCGCCAGGGGGCGGATTCTCAGCCCCCTTCAGCGTGACCAGGTCCACGCGCGCCCTTGGCCGCTCCGATCTGCCGCGGAAATTACCGCAACAGCCGAACGCAGGCATCGAAGTCCCACAGCGAAGTGAGTACGTCGACTTTCTGGACGCCGCCCATAAAAGCTTTGAAGAAGGAATCATCGGCAAAGAGAACCAGCACGTGGTTCCCCGGATTCGCCATCTCGTCCGCAGGACTGAAAGCGTAATAACCCATGCCAGGAAACAGCCCCTGCAGCTTCCGGTTCCAGCGCTCGATGTGATCGCGAACGAGTTCAAGCGGCATTGAGTCTGGAAACATCAACTTGGGTGCTGTGTGGCGGGCTACGTTGCCTTCCACCCCTTTGGGGAAATGGCTCTCGAGTGTGAGCCCAGAATTCCCGAAGGATTTCAGCAGGTCGTAGGCTCTGTTCGATACACCGTTCATGATTCACCTCTCGATTTCGGTAAAGGGCGGACGCCACCTCCAAACGCCCTCGTCGAGGATGCTTGGAGGTGACGTCCGCCCTCCCCTAAGGGAGAGGCGGTGTCACTTCAGGCTTAGAACATCCGCAGCACTGCGGTAACCAATCCTTCGACGGTTACTCCCACGGACCAGCCGATACCTGCCATGAACAGATACCAGCCGAGAGCGCGAGCGCTACGACTGGATGCGTCATGGTCGGTGTACATATGGAAGAATTCGCGGTCACCGAGGTTGGCTTCGCCAACAATCAGTTCCGCTTCCTCTTCCTTCTTGGAGATCCCCAGAGCCAACTTAGCGTCGTAATCGATCGCCATGGCATCCCGGGGCAAAGGACGACCTTCGTTTGCTCCCATTGCCCACAGAACCACGAAGTGGCCGTTTGCAGGGTTGAAGATCTTCACCAGCTTTTTACGGCTGACGATCCCTGTTTTCTTGTTCTCCGATTTGATGTGCTGCCAGCCCAACCGAACAATCGACTGGCCTGCATCCTCCCGAGGGAGGCTGAAGACTTTGCCGAATGTCACGCCGTTTACAGGTGGTCGTGCGGCGAAGTGCTCCTGGACCGGCCTCGGGTCAAAGACCTTCACCAGTTTCCAGACAGCACCAGCCAGTTTCAGAACAACCACATCGGCAACAGCAGTCAGCTTTGCTTTCAGAACATGAGTCATGATGTTTCTCCTCTGGGAGCCGGAGCCCAGTTCGCACACTCGAAGGTGGCTGAATGAATTTTCAGGCCCCGCCGGCGCAGGGGTCTGTTCGCAGTGAGTTACTCGTCGCAATCAAAGTCATCGTTTTCCATGTCTCGCATGAGCGAGTTGGAAACCGGTTTCTCTTCTTTTGCTTTCCGTGCCGCTGCACGCTTGTCCCGCATCTGGTCCCGTTTGGTCAGCCTGCGGATCGTTTCCCCCTTTCGGGAGTTATCGATGAAGTCGTGCTGTGTCATGACCTGCAGGAAGGCCTGCAGGCATGCATACGGATCTTCATCCTCATCCATCATGCGCAGCCGGATGGCGAGCACATGGACGGAGTTGATGATGAGCCAGCAGCAGGGGTCAGTGAACACCGGTTCAAGAGCATCCCTCGCAGAGGTCAGCACGAACTGGCGATTGAGTTCCCAGATCATCGAGCCTCGTTTTCCGAAAACTCGACTCCCCTTGAACGGCTTGCCTACTCGGCGGTACTGGTATCCGAGCTCGTCGGTTTGCCACTTGCCATCTTTGATGACCGGTGCCATTCCAAGAGCCTTCTCCAGGCGCTCGATCGTGGAATTGTCTGAACGGGTATCCGACGTCGAGAGTGCATCCGACAAATCATCATCCTCATCCAGCTCTTTCACGCCAGGCAAATAACCGGAGGAGGACCAGAGGGCCTTCCTGTCGATTACCAGCCTAGTTGGGGCCTTTCGAACTGCTTTGGGTTTCTCAACTGCGGTTGGTTGATTGATGGCTACTCCAAACAAATCCACCGGTGCATCCGCCTCCGAGGAGGGTTGAATGGGGTTGGACAGGATGGGTTCGCCAAAGAGATCGACTTGCATAGTGCGCTCCATAGGGCGCACCACTCCCCTGACGGGGTGTGGTGGCCCGTCAGGGGTGGGAGGGAGGTATTGCTTAGAGGAACAGCGCGAAGTTCTGCGACAGAGCCGGCTTGGGCTCTTCTTGCACAACAGGCGTGGACTCAACCGCGTCCGGGACCGTGGTGTCGTCCTCTTCGTCGGTAGCTTGTGCCACTACAACCGGAGTTGCCGTGGTTTGAGCTACAGCTGCTGCAGGTGCAGCAGCGCCAGCCTGAACAGTGCTCACAACCAAAGTTGCAGGCATTGACGCCGTGGCCGCCGGAGCGGTTGAAGCAGGCTGGTTCGAAGTTGCTTGCTGAGCTTGCCCAAGGTTGGCTTGAGCAGTCGCAAGAGCTTGCTGTGCGGTGTTGCTCGCAGCAGCTGTGGTTGCTACCTGGATCAGGGGTTGGCCGTTCTTCAAGCGGTCCCAAACGATGGTCTGGTCGCGCAGAGACTTCAGGCATTCCCGCAGATTTTGGAATTCACCACCAGTGAGAAAACCGTTAGCCGGCACCTTGTCCATTTCGCTTTTCAGGGCGTCATGGAGGGGACGGATAAGCGGGTGAATGAAAGCCAGGGAGTTCAGCTTCACACACATCGCTTGAGCACGACGGACAGTTCGGGGGTTAACCTTCACTTCGCCCGATTGGCTCCCGGTTGTCTTCTTGTCGAGGGTTTCCAGGATCTCCATGGACTCTTTGCAGACGTGTTGAATGACTGCTCCGAGGACACCCTCCCGCAAAGCAACAACGCTGTCGCGTTGCGCTTCATACAGGTCCGCATCGAACTCGCCATCCTCCATTGTTACCGGAGTGACGACAAACTCGAATTTGAACCGTGCGGCTACCTCTTCCCAAGTTGGTTGGCGCTTACGAAGGTGTTCGGCCAGCAGCATTACCTGGGCAGAGTCGGCACCTTTTGCAATTGCCTTCTGGCTCATCTCCAGCAGGTGCTTGTCGCACATTGCCTGATAGCCAGGTTCATCTTTAGCGAGTTGCTGAGCCCACTCCTCCTTGATCTTGTTCAGCTCACGGATCTTGATGACCGCTTCGCTGCGGCTCATCACTGCCCCAATGGAGCACATGATGGAACCGTCTTGCTTCAGGAGGGTTTCGCCGTTTTCACGGAGCCGGGCGTAGTTACGGAGAAAGTCTTTCGGGAAGATCTTCTCAGTCACCAGCTTACGGATCTCATCGTGCAACTCTTCAACCTTGATATTCAGCACGTCGAGATCGATCTGACGATCGGCCGCCATCGCGGAAACCAGCAGGTTGATTACTACTACTTTGTTGTCATTTGCAGCGCTGATTACTTGAGTCATCGGTATTTCCTCGCACCCGCCGCGCACGGGGCATTGAGATGTACACCCGGGCGCGGAGCCGGGTGGTTTGAGATCAATGACCTCGAACAACAACCCGGCAGTGAGCCGGATTGTTGGTCCAGCTCACTGAGCAAGGAAGGCCCCCGAGGGGGCCACTGTTACAGCAGACTTAGAATCGTGCCCTCTCCCAGCGGAGTGCGCTGGGAATAGCCGTACTCTGTTTTGTCCAGCACATAGCTGTAGGTTTCACGCATCCAGCTGAAGCTCAAGACGAGGGTGTTGCCCTCATCCCGGACCCGAAGATCGCGCGCGAATGTTCCTACCTCCTCGATGTAGCCCTGGAGTTCGGCTTGGGTAAGACGAACTCCTGTGGACTCGCGACGAAAGTGCAAAACGCTGTCTACTGACCGTCCGTAGACCTGAGTTTGAGTTGCCATTGAATTGCCCTCCCCCGTCGCGCACGGGGTGATCATTGAGAACACCCGGGCGCGAGCCGGATGGTTTTCCAGCTCGTTGGAGAGAGGGAGGCCGCTCCGAAGGGCGGCATCAGTGGTTACATCAGCAGCTGCTTGGCTTGCTCCAGAAGAGCTGGACCAACGTCATCTGCGGTTGCAGCAACGGCGTACGGGATACCCGCCTCTTCCAGCCAGTCCTTTCGGACCTCATTGCCGATGAGGAGGTACACCACCTTGATTCCAGCGTCGACCGCCAACGCAGTCTGTTCTGTAGCCAGGGTCGCACACGACGGAGCACCATCCGTGAGGACAAACATCAGCTTCCTCTGTGCCGGATGGCTTGCCAGGCGTTGGGCTGCTTGGAAAACCGCCTCACCAATCGGTGTGTGATTCCCGCCGGTGATGCTGTCCAGACCGCCAATGCGGTCAACCGCGTTTTGATGGGAGTCCCCGAAGGTCCTCACCACCGTGTTGAGATGGCCAGTTTTTGGAGCAAAGCCCAAGAACTCGCGTGGAGTGTCGATCCTGTGGAACACCTTCTCCATGATCAGCAGGCTCTGCTGGATGGATTTGGCAACAGTCTGCACCTCGTACTCTTTTTCATTGATAGCTTCCCCAGCAGCAATGGCCTTAGCTTTCGCCTTCGCCAACGTCGCGAGAACGCTAGGATCAACCCAGCTTGTCGAGCTGGAAAGATCTGCAAGAACAGAGACCGCTGCGGTAGGGAGTACCGTTTCCTCTTTACGTTCAAAGATACGGCTGTCTCCCATACCTGCACGGTAGAGGTGAGATTGTCCGAGCGAACCGCGGCGCGTCGAGTAGACGTCCGCTTCTTCTCGGTTTAACAGGCAGGCCTGCAGTTTCGTGGCCAGTACATTGACCTTGCGGTCTAGCGCATCAGCCAGTTCACGTGCATGTTCCTTGTCAGCAGGGCAAACAAGCATCCCTTCGACCAGGTCCTTGACCGTTCCAGCCCCCAGTGAGGGTTGGTTCTCCACATCGCTCGGTTCAACTTCGAAAGCTGGAACCGGAGCAGCATCCTGATAGTCCGGGTTGGTACCGTTCTGGATGCTAGTCGCGAGTTGCTGAATCACTTTGTCCATATCCAGGACTTCGGAATCGTCACCACCATTGCTGCTGAGCATTTGCTCGATTAACTCGGCGAGGTCGACCCCGTTTTGCCCTTGGCTGTCGCCTTGGGCATTCTCGGATTGATTATTGGCATCAGCGTCATCCTCGCCCGGCGCACCTTGGCCATCAGCCTTGGAGTCGGACTCGTCTTCAGCTTTACCGTCATCGCTACCCTGACCACCGGTGTCACCGTTGGTAGGCTCTTGATCATCTTTCTGGCTCTGGCCTTGGCCGTTGTCAGAGGTCTGATCGTCTTCCTGATTACTCTCATCATCCCCTTGCGAGGATTGCTGATCGTCCTGGTCATCCCCTTCGTCACCTTCCGAATTGTCGTCTTCAGGCTCCTCTTGGGGCTGCTCATCCTGCTGGTCACGCTGCTGCTTCAGCATTTCGATTAGCCGAAGGGTGAGATCGCCGGCGTCTTGAGTGGAACGAACGCTCGGGTACTCAGCCAGAAGGATGGTTTCCAGGTTTTCGCGCACCTGGTCGGCATGCTCACCGAAGTGGGCATCGAAGTTTTTCCGAACAGCCGCTAGAGGCTGCTGGTACTCACTCCACCGACGGCTGCGAAGGAAGCACAAGGTGTAGCTCGCAAATGCTTCTTGGGGGCTTTGGCTGCCGTCCCGGAACATGCCGCGATCGAACATGATCGCTGCTCCCTGACGGAAGAAACGCTCAGAACGTCGAGAAGACCGAGTTTGAGCGTATTCCATATACACGTCGTCGACAGCGTTCAGCAGCAGGCCCGCGAAGGCACCATGCTCCATGCTGAACTTCTGAAAAAACGGCACATCGCTATGCATGATGTGGCCGACTTCGTGGTAACCCCAACGCTTGAACAGGATCAAGTCTTCCTCTGTCAAATTCGCCGGCAGAGACGGTAGGTACGCGACCTTACCGTCGGTGCACGGTCTGACATTCGGACGAATCACAAACTTGATCTTGGAGTTTCTTGCCAGAACACGAAGGAAGGAAATCCAACCGTCCTGGAACTGTTTCGCGGTACGTTGCAGCTTACTCATGATCAGACTCCCTTCCGGATTGCGTAGGCTTTCTGGGTGTGCTCATTGGCCTTCTCTCGCAGCACACGAAGTGCTTGAGTGGGGACCTTAAAGCGGGTGTAGATCACTTGGTCTGCAACGTACGTAGCCCGTTTCAGGTACATCCGAGCGGCAACCCGGTGGTACTTGAGCAGGACTTTGTCTTTTGCTGCTTTGATTGCTTTCTGAATCAGGTTCATGGGTATTTCCTCGCACCCGCCGCGCACGGGGCATCGAGATGAACACCCGGGCGCGGAGCCGGGTGGTTTGAGATCAATGACCTCGAACAACAACCCGGCTGTGAGCCGGATTGTTGGTCCAGCTCACTGAGCGGAGTGACTGCCCCCGAAGGGGCAGTCCGCATGGATCAGCAGGTTTCCCCGCGGATCAATTTTGCTTCCAAGTCATGACGCAGGACTTGGTGGCGATGGCTTAAAAACTGATCTTTGGCCCGCACTTGGTAGGCGGGGTTTTGGATCTCGTTTGCACGCCCTTGAACCTTTTGGGCGAGGCGCGCCGCCTTACGGCGGTAATGCGCACTCATCAAACGGTGGTAGGCATGCAGCACAACGCCAATCCAGAACTTATCCAGAGCAGCATCCAGTTTCGCGATTGCGATTTTCATGGTCTTACCTCTCACCCGCCGCGCACGGGCAATGTAGAAAAAAGCCCGGGCGCGGTGCCGGGCTCGTTAGAACAAACCCGGCATGAGCCGGATTTGTCCAGCTCACAAGGAGGGAGGCCCATGGGGCCTAGTTATAGGAACAGGGACATACCGATGTTGGTGGGCACCGAAACCTTGGTCCTGGAGCCACCTAGTAGACTGGCATCTTCAAGCACCTTCAGAAGGTCAGGGAACGTCTTGTACCAGTCCATTTCTTGAACGGACTGACGTTGGAACGGTCGCTGGAAATCGAGGGTGTAGTCAGAGTCACTCGTTACCGAGAACTCGGCTCCGGCTTTGTTGAGCTCGGCAAGAAAAGCCCGTGCACAGACATCCAAAACCGACTCTTGGGTTCTAAATCGCCATAACCCCTTCCCGCTTGGCAGCAGGTTGGTGCTGTCGATAAAGCCCCTTTCCTCGAAAATTTCTCGCCCCTTCGGGGACATGGTTTCCCAGTCCCGTACCGAGGCGATGCCTTTACGAATCGAAGCCCCGTTCAAAGCGACTTCAAACTCATTGCCTACCATCCTGAAAGCTAGGGGATGACCCGCATCGATGAGCACCCGAACTACATTCTCTAAGTGGGCAAGCCCCTCATTGAACTGCTCTGCAGTGCAGCTTTTGACACGGACATAGATTCCCCGGCTTAGGAGATCAAACTCAGCGACTATCGACTGGGCTGCATCGAGTTCCACGGGGGAATGATCGATTGACTGCGACGAATAGCCGTTGCTTCGAGCGTCGGCAACCTGGGCACAAACATGCTCCCAGGCTTCCTCCGCTGTTCCGCAGAGCAACTCCTTCTTACCGGAAACACCTCGCATGACTGAACCTTCCCACACTGTTACGAGGAACGTATTCACGTCCCCACGTACAGCGATGAAACGTCCCGAATCGTTCGTCAGGTAGAACATCACCTACCTCCTTACGCTATCTGAGCCGCATTGCTAACCGCAGCTTTCGTCAGCGCATCCAGCTGGTCCGCCACCGAGGTGGTGTACTCTTCCGGAAGTACGAGGTCGCGATCGAAGGTTTCATCGAAGAGTTCGCGGGCCAGAGCCTGGTCCGCTTCTTCGAGGTTGCCGTAGATAGCGTCGACGAAGGATTCATCCAGATCATCATACAGAGCCATTTTGGTAACCCAGCGTTTGAGCTCACGGAAGGAGATGTTGTCGAACGCCTCCTCCTGCGAAAACGCAACACGGAACCGGAACGCGAACTCAACCATCAGTTGGATGTTGAGATCATCCACTCCAGTGTTCAGACCATGCAGAGCAGCCATCTCTTTCTCAGCCGACATGAAGTTGGCCTTGAAGGAGGTGAAGCGGCTACGTACTGCAGCGTTCTGTCCCTTCGTGCCGGCATAGCGGGGATCACGCGAGGACTTACCACCAGTGTTATCAGTTGCGAACAACCGGAACGACGGGTGACGAACGATGTTCATCCCACCTTCGAGGCCGAGGAGTTCCCTCGGGTCCAATTCAGGGTCAATCCCGTGGTGTTTCAGCGTCACGACCTCATCACCTTGGAGGATGTCGTTCAGACTGAGAAGCACGCCGGGATTCAGGCTGCAGATTTCGTCGATGGTGCAGCTCAGCCCATGGCGATAGGCATAACTCAGCACACCATCAACACTTTTCACACCGTCCTTCCCAAGGGTACGGAACCCTACCAGGTAACCTTCATCAACACCGGGGCCGGCATTGATTGCGATTGACGGACGGTTAAGACGACCATTGATCTGGTTGATGAGGGAGGACTTACCGGTCCCCTTCTCGCCTACCAGCATGATGGAGTCTTTCGTCGCCATGCTCAGGAGAACCCGGCGAACCAGGCTCTCATTGAACACGTAATTGCTGTCGACACTCGGCGAAAGCGGATGACGCTCTGCCGGTACCGGGATCGGTTTCTCAAAACCCTTCAGAGGGGTAGAGAAGCCGAACAGCTCGTGGACCATTACCGGCTCGAACTTCTGGCTGGTGACAGCTTGGATGTGAGCGGCTTTGATCTCTTCGACGGTGATGTTCTTCTTGGCTACGTTGTTCATTTGTATTTCCTCGCACCCGCCGCGCACGGGGCATTGAGATGTACACCCGGGCGCGGAGCCGGGTGTTGTGAGATCGGTGACCTCGAGCAAACACCCAGCACTGAGCTGGATGTTTGGTCCAGCTCACAGAGCAAGGAGAGGCCCCTAAGGGGCCCGTTATTAGACGGCTACGCGGTCGTACATGGGGATCGCATCCGAGTCGTAAAACCCGAACATGATCATCCCAGCGCACAGTCGCTCTTCTGCGAGTCCGATTCTCCGAGCCAGCTCGGGAACCGAGAGATGCAGATCGATTTGCAGGTTGTTCAGCACGGCCCAGAAGGAGCGTGCTGGCAATACCTGGACCTCAATGACCGGCAGGATGCCAACCATCACGATCTCTTCGATTTGCTCTGACTGAGGAACGTCGTAGACGGCTCCATGAACGAACCCCTTCTTCCACTCGTCGTAGGAGATGGTGTCGGGAGTTTCAGGGTTGTCAGATAAGGTCCGGCCTCGTAGCGCAGCCTGACGGCCTTGCTCCCAGCTGGTTGCCCCGAAATAGACTTCCTGGATGATCCCGAACAGTTCGTTGTCGCTGTATTGGCGTTGTTGCATTGCTAAAAGCTCCTACCCGCTGCAGACGGGAGAATTGAAGAGTTCACTCCCGCCTGCAGGTCGGGAGGGTCCGACCTGGCTTAGCCTGGTTGGTCGTCGTAGAGGCGTGCGATGTCGTCCCAGTTGCCTGGTTCTTTCGCTACCAACCAGCCCATTGCCCATGCCCTGCCCTCTTGGGACATGGATGGGTACGGATTGGATTGGTTGGAGTTGCCCGAACGATATGCTTCTTTGCCTTGTTGAAACGCCTTCATTGAATGCTCCTTCCCGAAATCCGGGTGATGACCACCCGAAACCCGATCACCGGGCCGGTTTTCCGATGTGCTTCATTTCCGCATGACAGGCCGCGAGGGCCAGATCCAGGGCAAACCTCGTAGCGAGGAAAGCCATCCCCAGAGGGGTGTGGAGAAGAATCGGTTTGAGCAATTTTCGAATTATGTTCGTTGTCCGCAGCACGTAATCGGCAATGATCACCGACCAATACATCATCGGAACAATTGCTTTTGGTGCTGGTATATCTCCCCCGCAGCCAACATACAGGGCGAACCCGACTGATAGCTTTAGGTTAGAAACGAACTTGGATTTTTTGGTTTTCATGGTATTCACCTTCTAGTTTAGTTAGTTCATGGTTTTCTCCTGTCCTAACCCCAGAGGTGATCATCCCTAAGGGGAATGTCACCCCCAGGGTATGTCCATGGAATTTATGGCGTGCTGCTTCGTGTTCCACCTACGTTGCCACCGGCACGCCGGCGCTCAACGTAGTCACAACCCCAGTAAATTGCGAATGCAAGAAACAGGATTCCGAGAGTCACACTGAAAGACATGGTCGCATCCTCGCGATGAGTAATAAGAGATTCTTTCGATCCTCTACTCACCTAGGGGCTACGTGCACGCTTCTTTGCACGACGCGATTTACGTTTTACCGTGCGCGTCGGCTTCATTTTAGGACGCTTCTTCCGTCTCTGAGCCGTTGAGTTCAACGTAATGAGTGCAGTCATCAATATGGAAACCACAAAGACTATGCGAAGTTCATTAGTAGACCATCCTACGAACAGGGAGGAGGCAGAAGCACCCATGATGGACGCGATGATCACGACCATCAGGTTTTTTATGTAGCTCATGTTGCCTCCAAAGTTACGCCGTCGCGTGTTATGTGAAACACGACCAGGGCGTCCCGCCGGAAGTGTTGAACTTCCGGCCCGAAAGGGCTGGAAATTAGCCCTCCGGTTGGAGGAATAGCGGTGGCATATCGTCAGTATCCAGAGAGAAGTCGAGCATGCCCTGCTTACGCAGTTCAACTCGGTCCTTAACTCTGGTTTCTAACTTGGCTTTGATTTCATCTCGAAGCTCATTGTGTTTCCACTTGGGCATCGAGCGGGACCACGAACCGAGGTAATGCGCACCGTGGAAGTCGCTCCGAATCCTCGGAGACAGCAACCTGTGCGTTAGTACCTGCTTATTCGAGCCCCAGACCACATTGATGCCTTCCTCCCCGTCGGAGCTCATGATGAGTTCAGAGGAGTTGGCAATAAGTTGTAAACGCTCGTGGTACGACACCCTCCCAAACTCTTCAGCTAGTAAGGCGCCTTCGGCCAAGTAATTCCGCATCAGGAAATCACCAATCTTACGACTGGCGAGATCCTCAGCTTCCTTGTCACGGCGAATTCGTACAGCACGTTGAGCGTAGCGCTCCATTCGATAAGACTCACGCATGTAGCCTCCTCGAGGGCGCACCAGCCCCGTAGGGCTGTTTTGCCCCACAGGGTTGTTTAAATTTAGATTAGGTCTGCAAGTGTCAGACCTGCTTTAACGCTATATCCCGACAAGCAACCTTCGAGGCATAGCCCCGCCATGTCACACCGTTTGGAGTGACTATCGCAGGGTGAGTCGTAGGCCATATGAGGGGCACGGAAAAACTCACCTGCGCGAAGCCGTTTGGCAACTACGCGGGCATATTCCACTGCTTCCCCAATGTCGGCCGCCGTCCGTTTTACCCAGTGGACTGGATGCCAGATGGCGTTCACAACTGATTTGGAGTCCGGTTTCGTGATGTTGGGCTTCTGCCCTGAGGCATAACCACAAAGCTTTGGCTCCCTGATTCCCAACTGCTGGCATGCTAATTTCACTGCCAGCCAGTAGTAGGTCAGCTGATACCCGTATCGGGAAAACAACTCACCCTCAGGCTGTGCAGCGGTTTTCCAGTCCAAGATCACGACGTCGCCAACATCAGCCAACATCTCCCCTTTCGGGTTGAATATAGGTTTTGTGCATTCACCGACAAAGTCGATTACTAGCGTGATGAAGGTACGCTCAGCGATTTTCAACTTGAACTGTCCTTCAATAATCAGTGGCTTGAGGCCAAGATTACGGAAGTAAGACGGAAAGCCTGCAGCTAATTGTTTACCAAGAACCTCTGCTGTTTCCCGAGACTTAGACTTGGCCATGCTTATCACCTTTCCGTCGGATAAACCTTCGAACTTGTTAATAAACTGAGTGGCCATTTCCTCCTCTGGAATGTATCCCTTGACGAACCCTTCGATCACCCAATGCAAGGCTGAGCCGAACAGTAGGTTGAGCGGGGTTGCCTCGGGTTTTACACGAGCTCGGTAGTACCCCAGCAGCCGAGTGCAAACCATGGATTTCATGATCTGCGTTGGAGACAGCGTTATGTCTACTTCATCCGGGAGTGGATTGAAGATGTAATGCGGATTCACGAACGAAGTCATGGGATCACCTTTTCTAGGCGCACACGACTACCCGAGGGCAATCTTGTCGCCCTCGTGGGTTCTTGAATGGTTTAGAAGTCTACGACTTCAGATTCTTTTTCAGGTTGGTCATCCTCTCCGCGGAAAAAACGCCCTTGCGCAATTTCCAATTGCTCACCTTCTGGCTGTTGCCACAAGGATGGAGCTTCGAGAAGTTCAACTTGGCCTGTCATGGTGTTTCCTCCTATATCCCCGCTGCACCGGGAATAAGCTCGCGAAGAGATCCCGTGCAGGGGTAAGCATTGAAGCTGGAGGGTGCCTTTGACTGGTTAGCGTGCGAACACGCATACCGAAATGGCGGGGAGATACACGTTCCTGGAACACGTCTACCTTGCAGGAGCAAAGGACATGCCTGGTATCTCGAGATTGTGGACTGATCAGACGATCGTCCAGTCTGTTCCAACAATGTCTGTGCTCATCTAACTCGAATTCGAGTATCGAGTCGCACCCCAGAAAACCTCGGTGAATTCACCAACGTAGTCTGGGTTTGCTCTTTCGGAGAAAGGCAAATGGGACAGACACTTTTTAGCCGAGCACATCCTAGTAGTCAAGATGTCCAAGGTCGAAACAAAGCTACTCTGGGTTTAGCATGCGAAAAAAAACCCCAGACCAGCAAAAGCTGGACCGGGGTTTCTTGAGCGCTCACGCACAGGCACTGAGCAAGCCATCTGCGTTGACTGGCTTGAAGCCCATGAAGATCCCACCTTCGCATGCTTTCGCACGCAGGAGGTGGAAGCGTTGCGGCAATGGCTGTCCAACGACCTTCTCAACCACGATGATATCTTCCCAATCCTGGCCCTTGGCTCCAGGAGTGTGAATCACATCGGGCAGCATGAAGGCCACCTCGAATCCTTTACGCATCAGCTCAATAAAGAGCTTCCACGCAAAGGTTTGTCCATCGCCATATTTCCCACGTGCTTCGTTGTATGGGTCGTTATCAGACCAGATAACTACCCTATCGAATTCAGCACGATCGACAAACAACGTCGCCAGAGTGGTGCAGGCATGCGCTACTCGAACAGACTCGCCTGTTGCCAGGTGGATTGCCCATCCTTTCTCTACGCCTTCGGTCACATGCAGCGTCCTGCAACCTTCGACGTTTGCTACTCGGATTGACGCTCCTTTGAAGCCAGACAACGGGGAATCAATTTTCTTCACCTTCGAGACACCTTCCAGCTTATGACCATCCGGAGTCAGGTAGATCTTGTGGAAGTTCACCACTCGACCAGTCCTGCTCCGAAACGCCGACACGATGGCCGGGAACCGACCGATGAGCTCCTTCACAACCTGACCATCTTTCTTACGGGTTTCGTAATACTCGAGGGCCGGGTGGAATTTCACGTCACCAAGGTTGCTGTTAAGCGGGATACCGCGGTGTTGAAAGTATAAACGGCCAGGAAGAGCATCCGGGTGGGTTAGCGAGATCAAGCCTTGTGCAGTCTTGATGTGCTTCGCCTTCCGCTTCTGCTCATCCTCCGGACTTATGCCAGCCCGTGAATTGACCACTACAGGAGTGACCTTACGGGTATAGCTTTTGCCGCTTGTTAGTGCATCTCTGACTTTGAACATTACGTCGGTGAAGTTGCGACCGACGCCGTCCAGGATCAGAAGCTCTACTGGGTCCCGGCCACCGTCCTGCAAGCAGGAGCAGATAGCGCGGTCTTCGTAGCCCGGCTTGTTTGAGAATCTGAAATCACTCTTCCCTCCCCCATTCCGGTGACGGTGTGGGAAAGGGCAGTCGACCAGATGTCCATGGTTCTTGAGTGCAGCATCGAACGAGCTAGTCAAACGTGGGATCACGTTAAGCCAACCGCCGTTGCTCTTCACCAGCTCCAGGACTTCCTCAGACAGTTTCGGACGATTGTCGTCTTGACGATCCATAGCTACCTCCAATTGCAAGGCAGCCACGTCCCCTTAGGGATGGCTTGCCCTAAGGGTGGGAATTGCGCGAGCGCGAGTTTTTAAAGAACCCAGCTCCCAGAATTCTGGGACTGGAATCTTCTCCAGACATCCGTGCGGAATTTCGCATGCGAAAGCTGGGGGAAAGATCACCTCCAACGCTAAGGAGGCCCCCAGCTGAAATCAAGGACATGAAGTCTACAAATGCAGAAAGGCCCGGTGCATCGCTGCGCCGGGCCTTTCGTCTCATCTGTCTAGGGCACCTCTAATACAGCCTGCAAAGGTTGTATTAGGGGTGCCCTTGACTAAGTCATAGGGCACGAGATCAGCATTCAACTCCAGCAGCTTCAAAGGAAGCACATCTGTCGTGTTGGACCTTCGTAATTGTGTTTCGCGCATCATCTCCCTGAAAAAGGAAGAGAGCAGCAGAAAGCGCAAAGGCAAAGGTGAGTGCATATTTCATGTCGTGGTCCTCAATGTGAATTGAGACGACCACTACCCTCCCGAAGGCGATGTGGATCGCCCTAGGGGTCGAGTGAGATTTGCTTAGAAAACACTCTGCGACGGAATAGCGAATGATGAGGCCAAGGGGGCACACACCAAACACCAAACCGAGCGAATGTCACCACAACGCAGCAACCAGCTCAGCAAAATTGGCGAATGGGCGTGTTCACACCAAAACGCAAAATCGCAGAGTGAAGTCCTTTACGAACTCACGCGACACTGACTTGTTAAAGAACGTGAAGCAGGTAGATCACGATGATCAAGATGCAATGCACCTGGAAGATCGCAAAACGATGAACCAAGTGAAAAGCACCAGGTTCACCTTGAAGCGAGATGATCAGAACGGCGACTGAATACAGTCACTGAACCAATCTCCCACCACAACCCTTGAATTCAAAGGCGGGGGCGGGTTGTGATCAGCTATCAGTGAGTTCACCAACAGCGGGAGATCACGAGAAAACGCCTTCACGATAGGTCGCCCTACCCCGCCATTCAAGTACGCCGTGTCCCAAAATGAAAAAGGGCACCTCAATTGCTTGAAGCGCCCTATTCCCCTACTGAAGATTTAGTTCAGCCATCGGTCTCCATCGCTGCGACGCTGACGATGTCGATCTGATCCACCTTTATCTGCTTGGGCTGTTGTGATCCGCCGATCATCAGCATGCACCATGCCTTGGAAGGATCTTCGCTGACGCGATCATTCATCAAATACCCGGACGCTACCGCACTGTCCAGTGCAACCTTGATACCGATTACCTGACGCTCCGCAGTAATCGGTATGTATCCCTTACCATTCTTCTTCGAAGAACTATTCGGCGCAGCGGCCGGCCCCTGTTCCTGTGAAGGGGTGGTTACAACTGCTGGCGTATTTGTCTCGCCCTGGCCCTGGGCTTTTGACTGCCCCTCGGGTTTAGCATGCGAAACTGGGGACTGGTCCGTCTGACCAGGAGGGTTCGCCTGAGAAGAATTACCCCCCTTCCCTACCCCATCTTGAGCTGGATGCCCGACTTTTCCAGCTTGGTGTTCAGTTTGCGGTTCTTGTGCCGGAGGAGCTTTCGTGGGCACTGTCTTGCCTTTTGCTGCTCTGACCGCATCACGTACTTGCTGCCTGCTGATGGAGCCTTCCGCATTTGCCCTTTCAATGAATGCAGTGAACGTCTCGGGCTGAAGGTTCTTCAGTTGTTTCATTTCCCGTAAGACTTCGCTGTCGCTCGTAATGCCTCCTTTGATCAGGTCAACCAGTTCCTCGGGAAGGTCTGCGAGTCCCAAATGAATGGAGATGTAGGTCTCGCTTTTCCCCATGTAGGTAGCCAAGTCCTGGTTGGACAGGGGCTCCCCAGCGGCCTTAGCTTCAGCTTTGGCTTCAGCCAAGGCTTGACCAACCTCATAGGGGTTGAGATTTTGCCGCTGCTCGTTTTCGATCAGCTGCGAGAGGATCTCCTTGGCCGGCGTGCGTTTCTTGCCGTCAACGATAGCTTTCAGCTTAAAGCCTGGGCGAAGTACCGCAGCGGCATAGCGACGACCGCCTTTCTTCAAGGGGTACTTCTGAGTTTCAGGATTCATCGGACCAACGATGATGGGGGTTTGCTGCCCTTCGTCATCGTAGCTAGCTGCCAGTTCCTCGATCTCCTTGAAGTCTTTCCTCACCTGAGGTTTGACTTCGATCTGATCTACGCTGAGGAGAATAATCTGATTCTCCTGTGCGGCCCGGCCAAGGTCCATCAGGTCATTCAGTCGAGTCAAACTCCCTAGGTCTAATGTCTTAGCCATTAGATTGCCCCCACTTTCTTAGCGCGCGATTGGCTCTTTTTCTTCACCGGCTTTTTCTTCCGAGGCACCTTCGGTGCGATCACCACAGGCGTGATTTCTACGCCTGCTCGGTGCGCCATTTCCTCCATCAGCCTGATCATTTCTACGCCGGTCTCACGCTCAGCACCATTGGTTCGCATGCTCCAAACGGGCTTGCACTGGCGCAGCGCGGTATCAATTGCCCCTCGGATCGAGAGACTGTTTTGAAGAATTTTGGGACCAACTACTTTTCGCAGGTCCTCCAACGACTCGCGGTGAGCGTTCACGCGCGTGTTGTATTTGTTGCAGATGATCCCAGTAGGAGTGATCTGAGTGCCGAACAACGGCCCGACCATATCGAACGTCTCGATTAGAGAAATCACGCCATCTACAGCGAACGCCGCCAGCTCCACAGGTACAAAGATGTGATCCGATACCACAGATGCCGCAATCATCCGCACCCCATTGGTAGGTGGGGTGTCGATTACGATGTAATCGTAATCCTCTGCCAACTTTTGGATGTGCTTGGCAAAGGGACCTACCGCCGACAAGCCAATCTGCTCTACTGAACTCAACTCATCGTCTTTGTTCAGGGCATAAATCAAGTCGGCGCCGAGTGCCGTCTGGAGGGGCTTGAGATCAGGCAGTTCTTCTTTGAAGAGATGCGCGCTGCGGAGCCCTCCATTGCGGGAATCAGGCGCGAGTCGACTGGAGAAGTTGCCTTGGCTGTCCAGGTCGATACCCAGCACGCGGTATCCCTGCTCTACCAAGTAAACCAGCCAATGGAAATCGATCGTCGTTTTGCCTACGCCGCCCTTCTGGTTAGTAACAGCATGGACGTCGGCGAGCAGTTTTCTCTTCTTGAACGGGATTGCGGCCATGTGAGGCTCCTTGTCTGCAATGGAGTCCACTCTAACCGCATTGCAGTCCTTTTCAAGTCAAAACACCTGCTTTGCAGCTTTTTTTCATGGCGGCGACCGCATTGCGAAATCTATAAACAAAAAGGGGCGAATCCCCTCGCCCCTTCTCACTGAGTTTCGCATGCTAAACCATCGTTACATCGGCACCTCTTGCGGGTGCACGGTCGCATGATTGGTATTGGTCGTGCGGTTCAAATACTCGACGCGCTTCGCTGCAGCGAGCTTGTCGTAGAAGCGCCCCATGTAAAGGTAGTACGTGCTCCCTTTGTGTACCGGTTCGAAATCCTTGATCCCGTAAGCTTCCAGGTAGCGCTGGAACTTCTGCCAGCTACCTTCATCCTTATAAACGTAGAGGACGTCGTAGATCACACGTGACTTTGGGGACACGACGATCGGTGCTGGGGACTGTACTGAAGATGTCACAGGGCCGCCGGCAAGCACCGCGCTACCAGCATCTGAGCCCCTCTGAATCACAACCGGAGAGATCTTAGGCTCGAACTTGGCCACAGTTACTACTGGTGCCTGCTTGGATGCGATAGCCAGAGGCTTCGCATCTTGTTTGACCGGCTTGTCGTCAACCTTGGCGTAGGTGGTTGGCTTTTCACCATAGGAGCCTGCGTAGACTGCTCGACCAGTGACGACCGGGGCCACGACTGTAGCCTTTTTGATTTCAGCGCCGGCCGTCAAGGCCGCTACCTCTGTCCGGGCTTTGGCGGTGATTTCAGTTTTCTCACGCGCGAGTCGTGCTTTGATTTCGGCGATTCGGCTCTCTGTTAAGCTCCCGATCTCAGGCGAAGGCTGATCCGTGATTGCTGCTGTTACCGCCACAGGTGTCTGCAGCTGACGGGAGAGATCAGCCAATCGTTCATGCTCTTTCTGAGCCGCTGCCAATTTCGTCTCAAGCTGGGAGAGTTGCCCTTTCAGCTCACTAATCTGGTTATTGATTTCAACAACCGCATTTGCTGCTCGCCGTTCAGCGTCCGCGTTAGCTACCGCCATTGCAAAGCGTTGCTTCTCAAGAGTGCGGGAGCTTTCCGCCTTTTGTTCCGCAAGCTGAGCTTTCAGTTTCGCCAGATCGGCCTGCTTGGCTGCATCAGCAGCTTTCAACTGCTCAATCTCAGCCATCGCTCGATTCTCAGCCTCGAGTAATGCGCGGTCACGGTCATTCTCAATGATGGACTGGCGTATGGCCGCCTTTGAATTCTCTTCAGCAACCCGGGCCTGTGAGGCCTGGGTTGCCGCTTGGAACTCTTCAATCCGGCTCGACTCAGTTGAGGGAGCTTTACCCGAGCCTAGATCCTGTTCGTAGGCTGTTGTAGAAAGCGACGCCTCCAAGGCCTGCTTTTGCTTTTCGAGCGAATCAATCTGATCCTTGAACTCGTTCAGGCGGCGCATGTAGAGAATCTGCGATTCGGTGTACTTCTGGCTACCGAGACCATCCTGGATACGTTGATCGTACTGGGATTGAGGCTCGATGGAAGCTAGCTCCACCGGCTCGTGGGTGGAGGTACAACCGGCTAACACTGCCGTCAGAGCGATAGCCAGCAGAGTTGGCACCGGGAATGGTCGGTTTAGCATGCGAAATTATACCTTCGGCCTCTGGCTACCCGCAGGATGGTCGGCAAGGTTCGGCAGGGCCATAACAATGGCTTCTGTCGTAATAATGGAAACGGAGTGCCCAAATTCGAGGGTAGGGGCTAACACTCGTCGACTTTGATGCCTAGCCGCTCCAGAAGCCCTGCGAATTGATCGTCACCTGTCATGAGAAAGCCCATCTGCCAATTGCCACTCGGTGTCTTCTGAATCACACAGGGATACCCCGTGTGATCGGATACCAGCCGGGTCAGACGTGCGATGTCGGCGTCTTGCTTGGGCAAGTTGACCTTTGGCTTAGGCTTGTTGAGGTGCTTGGCAACCTCATCTTCGATCCTCTTAACGCTCCACCCCAGCCTTACGGCTTTCGTCGCGACTTCACGTTGGATGCCTTTCGAGTCGAGTGAGCACAGCGGGCGAGCCTGGGTCGCCGTGAGTTTGCCGTGGATCAGGAAGTCCTTGGCAGTGATGTCCAAGCTGAGCAACCGCAGGTAGTTGGAGACGTGCGACCTGCTTTTACCCAGCTCCTTGCCTATTTGCTCGTGGGAGAGACCGGTTTCTTGTATGTCTGCATAGGCTTGAGCTTCTTCGATCGGGTTGAGTTGCACCCGGAGAACGTTCTCTACAGCAGAAATGAAACGGGCCTGGTTATCCGTGTAGTGCCCGATCCGACAATGCAGGCGGGGGATCATCTTGAGTTGCGCCGCGCGCCATCGTCGTTCGCCGGAAATGATGAAGTAGCCGCCCTGAGCCCGGGGACATAGCACCACCGGGGTTACATTCCCCCCGGCCTTGACCATGCTGTCACCTAGCTCTTCCAGCTCTGCAAGAGTGAAGTTCCGACGGGTTTGCCAGATGCCAGGCTGCATGAGATCAACATCGACGTCTCGGTGCTCAACAGGTACTAGGTTGATACCCAGGCAATGGGACTCTGTGGGGTTGATTCCGGTCTCTGATTGATACACGTGAAACCCTCGTGCGTTCGTGAAACATGATACACGAGGGATAACGGATTGGCCGCAAAAATCAACGCCCTAATGAGCTGGCCACCTGAATCGTTGCATCTTCGATTAGTCCCCAAGGCCGCCCTGCAGGACGTAAGCAGATCACCAGGCCAGGAGACTCGCCTCTGGAAGTGTAGGGTAGGGGGTGAGCAATGTGGGATGGATCATCGTCCGGCAAGAACCCATTCGAAACAAGTGCATCAATAACCGGTTTGCAGGCCGCGGTAACACTTTCTGGGTCGAGCAAGCTGCTCTCACCTGTGATGTATACCTCCTCGACCAACAGAGGATAGGTCGCAATGGCTATCCATTCCTCGAGAACAGCCTTGTAGGTGTATCGAAGGGCCTCCACTCGTTTCAGCCATGTGTTCTTCAGGCGGGTGGCCTTGGCGTCGTGGACGCGGAGCATGGTGTTGAGAGAGACCAGCTTCGCCCCGGGGAAGCAAATGGTCAGTACCCTGGATGTAGATTCCAGGCTAATCCTGTCTTTCCTCCCATCCATATTGGCGGTTTGGACTTTTTCGAGGCGCTGGACGGCCTTGCTCGGTTTTTTATCAGCAGGGGAGGGCGGGGCAGATGTTGGCTCGCTTTGGAGCTGCCTTGCAATCCGCTCCAGAAATTTGGGATCACTGGCGAATGCAGCCCGGTGGTTTGACTTACGCATAGGTCCTCCAGAAACAAGGGAGGACCATAACCGTGCATTGAGATATGACCAGTTTTTACCTGCTTGAGGTCGGTAAGGGCAGGTACGTCCAGAAGAGGGCACCTCCTGAACATTATTAGGGCATGAATCAGGAGTTGTTCCATGTCCAATATTCGATCTGTCTGCATCGTCGACGACTCCCCCGGAATGCGGAAGATGGGGGCCGGCTTTCTGCAGAAAGCTGATATCGAGGTTCACCTCGCAAAGGATGGGTACGAGGCCCTGCGTGTTATTCGCGAGGCTAGGCCTGATGCGTGCTTCATCGACATCGAAATGCCTAACCTGGACGGATTGAAGCTTGCCTCAATACTACGAGCTTCGACTCAATTCAAGCACCTACCCATCGCCATGCTTTCCAGTGCGAGTTCACCTTTCGACATACAGAAAGGGCTCTTGGCAGGCGCAGATCTCTACCTGACCAAGCCGTTCACAGGCGACAAGATCGCGAAAGCACTCATTGATATGGAAGCGATTATCGATGAGCAGTGATATCTCCAGCGGTCGTTACAAGTGCATTGGGTATCGGATCGGCGATACCTACTGCTTGAGCCCTTCATTGGCGGTAAACGCCATCACTCAGGTTCCTGTTAGTCCCACGCAAGTGCCCGGAACGAAGCCCTGGTTGCTCGGGGCAACCAAGCTGGATGGAGACATCATTCCTTTCGTGAACATAGCTCGGTTCCTCTCGATCCCTCAGACCATGTCCAGGGCAGAACACAGTAACCCAGTGGCCTTGATCGTCCGGGGCGGAGCTGATGTGGGTGACGTAGGCGTCATCGTAGATCAAGTGGTTGGGTTCATCCCTTCGGGCAACCTCACTGACGCCCCAAATGCCAATTTGAAGATCCCACCCGGGTTAGGTGCTTGCCTAGTCGGAGTCGTAACAGGCGACGCCCGGACGTGGGCTGTCATCGACATTCAGGCGCTAATTGCCGATCCCAAAATGCAAACGATTGACCTCACATGAGACAGGACCGCATGAGCAACAATTTTTCCTTCGTTCCCCTTACCGCGGTCCTGCTGATCGCAACTGGCAGCGCGGCTGCATGGACTGGATACAGCTTCCTTAAAGACACTCGGGCTGATTCCTTCTATGTGGCTGAAACCTACGAACTGAAGTCCGCCGCTATGCAAACCATCTACTTGGCAGACAAAGCAGCGGCTGATGGTGCATATGCAAGCCAGCTCGTAGAGGCGGAAAGTCAGGTAGAGCGCGCCCTGATGCATCTTCGGAATGGAGACCCAATCAAGGGTATTCCCGGCGCACCGGAATCGGTACTGCGTAGCCTGGAGTCCCTGAGTGCTTCTTGGGATGGCATTGCCCCCTCGATCGCCAAACTGATCAGTGGACAGTCTGGGACCGAAGCCTTCAGCCGAGCCGCCAAGGAGGCGAAGACGGCCGTTGTGAAAGTGATTGAGAGTGGCCGTTCGGCTGAAGCGCTGCTATCTAAGCTGAATGCTACTTCCCAGCAGAAGAGCCAGCTGGCTCAGGCCCTCACTGAGCTGGAAGCTGACGTAGCGGGAGTCACTGCTACTACAGTAGTCGATGCCACCGGGCTGCAAGGCGCAGAGGCAGGGGTTAGCAAGTATTTAGGCGCGCTCACGGCATTCGGGAATTCGTTGCCTCGTGACAAAGCAATGATGGATGAGTTGATCAAAAGCTACCGAAGCGCTCAATCCGCTCAGAGCCTGATCAGCCAGGCAAGCGGCCTTTCCTCCAACTCGGCCCAGAATCTTCCGCATGCTAAAGAAATCTGGCAGGCACGGGACAAGATCGCGTCTTCGACAGATACCTTGATCGCTTCGGTGAAGGCTTTGCCGGATGCACGAGCCATCAACCCAACTCTCGTGGCAGTCCTGGGTGCTCTAACTATCGGCCTCGCGATCCTGAGTGTCCTCTTGGTGGCTCGTGTATCTGCTTCTCGGGCTCAGGCGGTTGAAACCCGCGGCAGCACGATTGAGGGTAGTCAGCGTGAACGGTCCAAGGAGCTGAGTCTCCTTTTGACTGAAATTGAGCGAGTAGGGCGGGGAGAGTTGGACCTTACCCTGACAGATGATCGCGATTCCACCAAAGAGATCGCGAAACTGCTCAACCAGGTATTCGCGCGTTTCCATGAGATTTTCACCGAAACCAGCCAGACCGTAATGGGGCTTGCTGCGGCGACGGAACAAACCATCACCACAGCTCGCAATGTTGACCGCAATCGTGACGAGCAATTCCGGGCGATCGAGCACATCAGCTCTCTGATCGCAGACATGAATACCTTCATCAATCTGATCCAGCAGCTCATGGGTGATACCCAGCGCGTTGCCAACAGCGTGGCTAACAAAGTCCACGCCGGCAGTGAGTCTGTGAATGGTGTGCACGAAGGTATTTTGGTCCAGACCCAGCACCTGAACTCTATCCAGCATCGAAACAAGCATCTGATCGAACGGTTCCAGATGCTGGAAAGGATCAGTGAGTTCGTAAAAGAGGTTGCGACAAAGTCCGAGCTGGTTGCTTACAACGCCTACCTGGTATCGGACCAAGTCGAGGGCAATACCGAGCTGTCCCGTGCGATGGCTAAGAGCGGTGAAGCGGTCCAGGACCTCAGCACCCAGTCGAAAGCTGTGGTGAGCGAGATTGGGCAACTGCTCAAGGACATGAATGAAGCTGCTCGCGATACCCAGACCGCTGTTGACATATCACTGAGCGAAATGCAGGGCCTGCTGACCCGCTCCAATGCGGCGCTCGCTTCCCTGAAAGACATTCAGAGCATTACTGAGAGCCTCACCACGAGTGTTGACGACGTCAATCAGCGGACCAATAGCCTCATTTCTCAGTCGTCCGAGGTATCCGAGACGATGAGTTCTATTCGTCACTACGCTTCCGAAAACTCGGCTGCGAGCGAGCAGACTGCATCTGCAATGAACAACCTGAATCGCCAAGCTCAGAACCTGCACAGTGGCATTCAAGACTTCTACAGCAAGCAACGCGAACGCGCATGAATACAGTCGATGATCTGATTCTCGATGAGGGGATGGCCAACTCTTGGATGAAGATCATCGAGGAGCGCTTTGCCATCGAAATTGACGAGCACCGGCGTGTTGCCTTTGCGAGGGCCCTTACCAGTTTCGCATGCGAAACTGGTGAGACCCTCGAGAGCCTGTTCAAGCTGTTCGTGTCTGGGCGTCTGGAGGAAGCGCAGAGATTCCAAATTCTGCACCTGGCGACCAATCACGAAACTCGGTTTTTCCGATATCCCCCATCGTTATCTGCTATCCGTGACGCCTGTGCTGATATTCGTAGACCTCCCAGAGTCTTGTCAGTCGGTTGCTCAACAGGTGAAGAGCCCTACAGCATCGCATGCACATTGCTTCGCGCTGGACATGCAGCATTTCATGTGCATGGCACCGATGTGTCCCAGCCATGTATCGATAAAGCGCGGCAGGGGATCTACCGCGGGCACCCCGAGATACGACTCGATGTCGCTGCACCACAAGGCCAGCATGAGGTCCGGTTTCACGCCTGGATACGAGACATGGTCACCTTTGAGCAGCACAACATTCTTGCTGAGCGTCCGGTGAACTTCACCGCTCCTGACGTGATCATCACCCAGAACATGCTGATCTATTACCGCGTCGAAACGCGGCACCTAATACTGCAGAAGCTGGCGGCCATGTTGCCGATTGGGGGGTACTTACTGACCGGCCCCGCAGAGGACGGTAACTGGAATCCGCTGGGGTTGAAGCGACTCCCTAACCACCTTCTCAATCTCTTTGTAAGGGTTGCTTAGCAATGCCCAAGAATGTCCACGCGGCACATCTTTCCTGGATTCGGCCCCCGATCATCAAGAGCGTCGAGATCGCCAAGGCGTCTATCGACACCTACTTCAAAAAACATGCTGATCTACAGAATCCTCCTCAAGGGGCACAGGCTGAATGGTTTGCCAACCAGAAGAAGGCGATGGCCGATGCCTTCCGCAACGTCAGTGAACACGTAGAGTTGATTCACTCTGCGCTGACTGTCTGCGATAGCCCCGGAGGCTCGGCTTTATCGGTTGAAATGCGGGTAGTCTGCACCAGTGTCCAAGAAAAACTCCTCGAAGAGGAGAAGGTGGCCCCCGCAATTCTTGCCATGATGTCCGGCATGATCATGCTGCCAAACTATCTGAAGATGGTCATTGATGGAGCCCCTGATGCTCCTGGCATCCTCTCCAGGCAGATCAATGAAATCCGTGAGGTCAGGGGCGTTCCCTTGCTTGTCGAGGACAGTCTCCCCCCAAGCATGCTCTCATTCGAGTTTGTTGATCCTCCCCGCAAGATTCATAACGTTGACGATGCCCGGCAACAGGAGGTCTTCTCGACCTCATCTCGTCGCTTCCAGACAGCCTTCAGTTCCTACATTGGGACCCAGAACAAAGGCGCGCTGGCGGACATGCGCCAGGTCCTCCGAGAACTCCAGGAAGTTTCTCATAAGCCGGAAGTGGGCGACTTCTGGTGGGTTGGTGAGTGTCTACTCGAGGCACTTGCCATCGGGGGCCTTCGTAGTGGCGGTAACACCGTCTCCCAGGTCCGCATGCTGTCTGTCGCGGTTCAGAAAATCGGTCTAGGTGGTGAAGAAGCCGCCCTGGAAGTCCTGGGTATCGATCGCTTCAAGTCGTTGCTCTACGTACTGAGCCTAAGTTCAAAAAGCACGCCTAGCATCGAAGCCGCGTTGAGGGTTTTCAATGTCGGGAAGTCAGTCGACACCGACTCGCTGGCAAAGCTTCAGAGCAAGCTCGAATCTACTGAGGCTACAACCATTGCTGACGTCGTCCTGGAGCTGAAGCCTCTTCTGGATGCAGCCATGGTCTCTCTGGGGCGGGCCCTGGGGGCACGCTCTGACGACATCTTCAGTGTCCAGCTGTCTGCATATAGCGCGGCGATGCGTTCAGTAGCGAACGTGTTCTATATGGTGGGCGAGGATGAGCTTGCAGGGGTTGCCAATAAGTCCATCGCACTCGTGGCTGGCAAGGAAGGTATTTCTGCCATCGCTGCCGAGGTGGTAGACGATCTGAAGTCTTACATCCTCTACCTCGACGAGCGCATCAATCTCATCAATGAAAATGACGCGACAAAGGCACTGAACATTGAGGGTGTCGGTGCCGACGTTCTGGACACACTCGTCTCAGAATGTTTGATCGAAGTGGTGAAGACTCGTCGTTCCGTTTCGGTTCACGTAGAAAGTGGCATTGGCCAGGATGAACTGAAGGACGGACTTGCATCTCTCGTCAATACTGCTGCGGCCTTGAAGTTTTCGGGAGCAGAACAGGTTGGTGATTTGCTCGGTGCAGTCTGCTCTGGGATGGTAGGTCTCCTAGATAATGCGGAACTCACGTACAGCCCGGAGTTGGATCTGCTGGCGAAAGCCTTGGTGGCGATTGAGATGTACCTCGAAGCCATCAAATCCAAACTTGAACCTGATCCCGAAAACCTGACGAAGGCAGCTGAAGCTCTCCGCGAACTCGGGATAGATTTCACGGAGGTGGCTCCGGTAACCACCAACGAACTTTTGATTAAATTTGAGGCAGCCCAGGAAGAGGTACGCGAAGACGATGATCCGTTCCTCACCGAGCTTTTCGAGCTGAGGAGCGTCTTCGAAGATAGCTTTACGAGCCTCGACCTGCGTAGTCGTTCGTCCATTGAGCAACTCTACAAGGCTGCAGACCGCCTCTCCATGGCCGCCCGTATGCACGGTCATGAGTCGTTCGGAAAGATCGCCAGTGGTGTTGCTGCCTTCAGCAAAGGCGTAACAAACCGAGCCCTCAAAGAGGATTTCGACCATGCGGAAGAGCATGACTTGCTGCGCTCCGGCGTGGAGATGTGCCTCCGCTGCATGGATGAATACTCTCTTAGGAACAAGGTCTCCTTGTTTGTGAAAGATGTGGCCGATGCACTCATGGCTAAAGCTGATCCGGAAATGCAGTTGGCATACACGTCTCATCCAGAGATACCGGCATCGTCTACTAACGCAACTCATCAGCCTGCAGTCCAGAACAAGCTCGAGCAAGTCGTTGCCGAGCCGGATGCAGTAATACTGGCCCATGAGCAAGAACGGGAAATGCCCGAGGGCGTCGATCCGGTCCTGATCGATATCTTCCGTCAGGAGTTCACCGAGCAATACGCAGCAATGAGTGCGTATCTCAAAAGCGGGCGAAAAGACGTCAACGAAGCGTTTTGCCGTGTCGCTCATACCCTTCATGGGATTTCGTCCAGTGCGGATTGCCTCCCGCTTGCAAGTGCATTTGCAGCCCTAGAGACTCGCCTGTTCCAGTTGAGAAGTGAAGAGGCCGAACTGCTCCATGGTGATGTAGAAGCCCTCCTGGATTTCCTGGCAGATGCTGAACGTTTCCAGCAAGCTTTCCCTTGGAAGACTGAAACTCCCGCACTTCACTCCTGGCTAGAGGTTGTCCAGGCATTGGGGTGCGGGGCGGAAGAGGCTGAGTACGTTGAGGTCGCTCAGGTCACTCCAGTTTCGCATGCTAAACCGGAACCGGATGCTCCGCAGGAAGGTCATCAGCCGGAAAATTTGAACCCAGTTTCGCATGCTAAACCGGGAAACTCTGAAAGCGATGATGTACAAGAGTCCAGCACCAAGCATGCGCAGCAGCCTTCTGCCCCGCCGGCGATTGAATACAACCTGGAGATGGCTGAGTTCTATATTGAAGAAGCCGAGGAAGTTCTCCCTCAGCTTCAGCTGAACGTAGACCGCTGGATGGGCCAGATGGATGACCATGACCTGGTTACCACCATCAAGCGGCAGATGCATACTCTGAAGGGCGCTGCAGCTATGGCAGAAGCAGCTTCGATCAGAGAGATTACTCATTACATGGAAAGCCTCTTCGAGAGTCTTTCCCTGAGCATCATTCCTGCATCAGATGACTGCGCCAGGCTGGTCGAGTATGTTTTGGTCGCATTGGATCAAATGACTAGCGCGATGCGTCGCGCTGTCGGGTACGAAGTTCCCTCGGCCTTGATCCGTTGCGTTGAAGCTGCAGTCCAGCATAATCGAGTGGATCTTGGCCTTCTTGCTCAAGAGCCCTGCACAGCCGGCGAGGTCCTCCTTCAAGATATCCAGCTAGAGAATGTGGCCACACAAGATGCCAGGGCCGAAACCCTAGAAGCTTGTGAAGCACAATCTATCGCAGAGCTTGAAGAAGGAACGCCTAAGACTGAAGAGTTCGAGCAAGGCATCGTCCATCCTCAGGGTGAGGAAATCTCTTTGGCGGAGGAAGAGTCAGGACACAAAAAGACTCGTCGCAGGTCTCGAGGAAAAGGTGGTGCAAAACGACACGCGGCCCGTATGGCAGCTCACGCTCAACCCGCTCAGGAAGACAGTCTGGTGGTGTCCTCGGAGCCGGAAGACTCAGTCAAGGTCGAGAGTCCAGCTTTGCCCGCCGTCCCGGAAGCTACCCCCGAAGTGTCTGGCAAGTCAGTGCCGGCACCTGTAGCAATTCCCGAACTCGTTGAAGTCCCACCGTCAATTTCTGCCGTTACTGTCCAAGAGCAGGAAGTACACCATGAGCCAGAGCGGCAAAGCAGAACTCTTCGCGAGTCGGTCGAAGGCATAACCTCTAAATCTGCCCCAACCAAGCCTGTCAGCAGCTCGGTGATTCGCGAGATCCTGGCGAAAGCCCATGACTCCATCCACGGTGTCGGCAGCAAACGTCGAAGCGGTGGCTCGGAAAAAATCAAAGTGGATCAGCGACTACTGGACACTGCAGTCGAGCAGTCCAGCGAGCTGACCGCAGCCCGATATCGCCAACAGGCGCTGCATGCCGAGTTGATGATGATCGTAACCATCATTCGGGAGAAGCTCGAGGCGCAACAGTTGAACCACATGAAGTTCACCAGCGCCCTGCGTCTTCACACAAACCAACCCGTTCCAACCGCTTTAGCCCATCAATCAGCCGGTGATTTCCAGCTTGAGCGTTTCAATGATCTTTCAGCTCTCAATGTGACCATGGGTGCTCAACTGGCCCAGACCATCCAAGACGTCGAGGAAATGTTCGCACAGGGCAAGCTGATCAAAGACTCCTACCGTCAACAGGCGGGGCTCATCAGCAGCCTGCAACGAGATCTTCTCGATAGCCGCCTGGTACCGTTCCAAAACATTCGTCCAGCCCTGACCAATCTCATCGAGCGTGAGTCTTCAAAGCTAGGGAAGAAAGTAGACACCGTCTTCACAGGTGGCGACGTAATCGTGGATAAAGTCATGCTCGATGCTGTGCGTGATCCACTGGTCCACCTACTCAACAATGCTCTCGACCATGGTATCGAGCCTGAAGCACAGCGGATTGCTCAAGGGAAATCCGCGCATGGCAGCTTGGAGGTAAACGTCTGCCGGCGAGCTAAGAACATCGTCATCACTGTCAAGGACGATGGCAAAGGCATCGATACCACGATGATCAAGGCTAAGGCACTGGAGAAGGGCATCATCAAGCCGGATGATCAACTGACCGAATCGGATCTCCTGAGACTCATCACTCACAATGGGTTCTCTACTGCAGCAAAAGTCTCTCAGCTGTCCGGCCGCGGTGTTGGTATGGACATTGTCGCTACGACGGTAGAAAGCATGGGCGGCCGACTGGTAATTGAGAGCAAGGTCGGCTGTGGTACGACCTTCACTCTGGAAATGCCGTTCACTATCGGCTCGAACCGAGCTCTCATCTGCCGTACGGGCAGTCAATGGTTTGCGATCCCCAGCTACACCATGTACCAGATCATCCAGTGCTCCCGTGCCGATCTGGAAAAACAGAGGTTGGAGAAGGGGAAAGCGGTACTTCATCACGAAGGAAAGTCCTTCGAGGTTGTGCATCTGGCCGACCTACTTGCGATGCCTGAGATGCGTTCCACTCACGATTTAGACCAGGAGGTCCTGGTCATTCTGTGTCAGCAAGGCGAAACTGCTATTGGTATTGAGGTCGACAGCACTGATTCAATGCCCGAGATCCACATCAGGAAGTTGGACGGCATCCTTTCCAAAGTGCGCGGGATCATTGGCGAGACAGAGATGCAAGACGGTTCGCCGGTCTTCGTCATCGATGTCATGGAACTGGTGAGGCTCAACCTCAAGCGGACAGACACCGGCTTCAAGGTTCGGCAAAACCGCGTTAAGTCTGTGAAGCGAGATCTAAAACCGGTCTGCCTCGTCGTTGACGATGCTACGAGTTATCGCAAGCTGTTGCAGAAGCACTTCGAGGCTCGTGGGTATACGGTCATTACTGCCCGCGACGGTCAGGACGCAATGGACATGCTCCCTCTCGAGAGACTCCCCGAGATCGTCATGGTGGATATGGAAATGCCTCGAATGACTGGCTTGGAGCTCACAAAGGCACTGCGGGCTCGGGCTGAGTTCAATGAGGTACCAATCATCATGCTCACCACTCGCACAAATCTCGAGGACGAGGCCCTGCGAGCTGGCGTAAACGTCTATCTGAACAAGCCGTGCGACAGCATCGCGCTCGATAACGCGATTGCAGAAGTTCGCCCAGAACAAGCATTGCAAGGGTCCGCAGCATGAGAGTCGGTATCATTTCAACTAGCAACGTCCAAGTGGCTCTCATCCAAGAGGTTCTCTCGCCAGTTGTCGGAGAACTCACGGTCTATGACATGAGCCACGTGGAGAGTGGAGACCTGTCAGCGACTGGCGTTCACGCACTGATCGTCGACTTCAGCGACGAGGCGATTCTCAACTCCGAAGATGTCCTCGAAATGTTGGGTCGAGATGAGCCTGTCTGTGTGCTCAACGAACGTGAGCTGTATTCGATGAGCGCTGCAGAACGTCAGGCCTGGTGCAACAAGCTTGTCGATGAGCTTAAGCGAAGCATCCCCGACCTTGCAGAAAGCCTTGATGCGAGGAAAGCCGAGATTGAATCCCGAAACGCGAACGACACCTGGGTGATTGGCTGTAGCTCTGGCGGGCCTCAAGCTATCCGTGATTTTCTTGGCGAGTTACCAACGTTGCCAGTCAGTATTTTCTTGGTGCAGCACCTCACCGAAGCTGCATTCAACACCTATGTCCAGCGCGTACGCGAATGTACCTCGCGGTGGGAGGTGGTCGCGGCCGAGCATGGCGCCAAGCTTAAGGCCGGTACCATCTTCGTTGTCCCCCGTGACACCACAGTTGAAGTACGAAGCGGGATGATCCAACTCCGGCCGGTCAAGCCGAACACCTACAGCCCGTCGATAAACAGCGTGATCCGGTCTGTGTTCAGTTCGATCGCAGGGAAGCTTGGAGTGATCATCCTCACCGGGATGGGGGATGACGGTGCCTCGGGAATTCGTGATCTGAAAGGAAAGGCGAAGATCGTTATGGCCCAGGATGCGGAGTCCAGCCAGGCCCGTTCGATGCCTGATGCTGCAAGGGAAACCGGGGCTGTATCCTTCTCGGGTAAACCGGCCGAGCTTGCCCGACATATGTACCGGATGTACGGGATCGGGAATCACTGACCAAATAACAAAAGGCCGCCCCTATGGGCGGCCTTTTCAGTTAGCCTATGCCACCTCTTGATCGTCATCACCAGGAGAGTCGGTGATCACCGCAACACCGGTGATCTTCTGGCCGCGGATCTTCGCCTCGATCTCATCGCTGACCGCGGGATTCTCCTGCAGATACTGGCAGGCATTCGTCTTGCCTTGGCCGATCTTCTGACCTGCGTAGCTGTACCAAGCCCCCGACTTCTCGATCAAACCACCAGCCACCCCAAGATCAACAATCTCACCGAGTTTGTTGATCCCCTTCCCATAGAGGATTTGGAATTCCGCCTGGCGGAATGGTGGGGAGACTTTGTTCTTTACCACCTTCACCCGGGTTTCGTTCCCGACCTGCTCATCGCCATCTTTCACCGACCCGGTACGACGAATGTCCAGGCGCACAGAAGCGTAGAACTTCAGGGCGTTACCACCGGTGGTTGTTTCCGGGTTGCCGAACATCACGCCGATCTTCATACGGATCTGGTTGATGAAGATGACCAGGCAGTTGGCGTTCTTGATGTTGCCGGTGATCTTGCGCAGCGCCTGGGACATCAGGCGGGCCTGCAGGCCGACGTGGGCGTCGCCCATCTCGCCTTCGATCTCGGCCTTGGGCACCAGCGCCGCCACTGAGTCGACGATGATCACGTCCACCGCATTGGAGCGCACCAGCATGTCGGTGATTTCCAGAGCCTGCTCGCCTGTGTCCGGCTGCGAGACCAGCAGGTCGTCGACGTTGACGCCCAGCTTGCCGGCGTAATCGGGGTCCAGCGCGTGCTCGGCGTCAACGAATGCGCAGGTGGCGCCCTGGCGTTGAGCTTCGGCGATGACCGAGAGGGTCAGGGTGGTCTTGCCCGAGGATTCCGGGCCGTAGATCTCGACGATCCGGCCTTTCGGCAGTCCGCCGATGCCCAAGGCGATATCCAAACCCATTGAGCCGGTGGAAATCGCAGGAATGGCCTGGCGCTCGTGTTCGCCCATGCGCATTACCGCGCCCTTGCCGAACTGTTTCTCGATCTGACCCAGTGCTGCTTGAAGGGCCTTGTTACGTTGCTCATTCATGGAAGTTGCTCCGTTCTGTGGACGCAGGATGCGTGAGATCAATCTCGGCCGGTTTCAGATGTGCCAGAACCCAAGACTTGTCGAATTGCTTTGGCTTGATCACCAAGGCATTTGCCGAGTGATTGATTGAGCAGTTCAAGAGCTCCAGGGTTTGCCCGGTTGATCAGATCGCGCAAAAAGTCCTCCTGCAGATCTTCATCTGCTGGGAAAGACACTGGATCGAAATCAGCGCGAATAATCGTTGCTACGCCCAGCTTGGTCGTTACCTGGATGGTCTGTGGGTCGAGGCGTGTTGCGAACTGGCGAAGAAGGGGAGAGGTGGTGATCTGGAAGCTGTCCATAGATTGGTCCTCATGTGGCACTTGAGACCAATCTATGGATATCTGGATGTGGCAGAAGCAACTCAACCGCAGATTGTTGGCGAGCAAACCCCCATGATTTCTTCGTACTCCTTGCAGCAGACCACAGGAGTCCACCACACGAAGGCATACAGCTCCTCAAGGGAGACGGGGTATAGCCTCATGGCTGTGTCCAGGAGAGCGCTACCGGCCTTGAAACCGACGGTTGGCCAGGGTTGAGTTTGCTGCAGCTTCCCAACAGAGAGGGCCGCACTGAAGGGAAAGGTGCCGATTGTGAAGCCGCTGAGGTGGATTGCTCGGTATGCTGCAATTCCGGCAGCGATCGCCGCGTTGTCGTTATGGGAAGCCATTTGCCGGGGATAGAGACCACCCCATTGTCCTATGCAGATCTCCATTCCAGGGATGGAGAATGAGCCAGTGAGCGGATTGCAAATCACTCCCGCAATGGCTTCTGCTGCTCCAATGTCCCGACATCCTGTGTTCCAGGTTGGGTCGAACTCGGTGCTGTAGAGCAATCTCGGGAAGCAGTTCGGCAGGGCTGAATTGAACGCATTGACGCCCTTTGACACGATAGGGTTGGCCACTGCACCGCACATGTCTAAGGCAGAGGTCAGGGAAAAGTTAGTGGTGCGAGCAGCATCCACACCACAAAGCTTGCACGACTGATAGCCCATTGCGATGTCGATCGCCCAGTCCGGCAATTGCCAGATACGGACTGCCATCGATGTGTAATCGTTGTTGTCCGTGCCCACACTGAGTGGGCCACCAATGGGTTGGCCGAGTACCGTATCTCCACCACCTTTGATCACTTCCACCAACGCTACTGGCTGGTAATGAGAGACGATCAGATGGTCTGGGCAGAAATGGCAGCATGGCCCGAAAATTTTGTATTCGAGGGTGATGGGGTCGATGAAAAGAAGAGTGGCGATGCTGGCACTCATCGCGGCTGCTTCCTGAGTTTTCACCCCAAACCCAATGGCGGCTGCAGCGCTGGCTGCAGCCGACATCTTCACGAAGCGTCGACGGGAGACTTCCAATTCACTCACCTACAGAACAAGGGTTTGGTCTAATAGTGGGTTGGGAGTGCCCCTCAGTTGAGGTTCCAGCACATACCCGGGAAGCCCACACTGACCATCGGCATGCTTCCGTCAGCGTCAAACTGGTCATCGCCGTCTGGCGACATCACGTTCACCGTCGGTTCTCCGTCCTGGATGTCGACCATCACCATTACATGCTCTAGGTCGGTACCAGGTTTACGACCCGTGATGTAGACCGCTTCCCGGGATACGTAGGCTGTGAGTCGAGCTCGGAGCCTGTCAGCCCCGAATTGTCCTGCCGCAGGTGCCAGAGCAACCATGGCCCCAGAGACATTCAAGGCCATGTCATGGCGAACCTCAAATTCAAGGTTCCCTACCCGGGCCTGGCCTCTGGTGCTCCATGCTTCTCCGCGGAATTCATAGGAGCAGTAGCCAGACTCACCAAAAGTTACTGGTTGGTTGAGTCGAGCTTTGAACTGCTCCAGCGCTAGCTTTTCCACTTCCTCTGGGTGGCAGTGACTGGGCACACGCACCTTCACCGTTCCGTTGAGGTTTACCGGTACCTCGATTGTCTGAAACGCATCGTCGTTGTCACGCATAGAACTACTCCTGTGGCTGATGATGCGCATTTTGGAGATGTTCACGTGTGCCACCAGCGTGAACGAAAAAGAGGCACCCTCGAGACACTATTAGGACAAGGAAAATGAGGATAGAAACGTGGAATCTCAGATTTTGGGCGTCATCGGATCAGTGCTTCTTCTCGGTGCCATAGCCGCCCTATGGATCGGTCGACTGAATAGTGCCGCGGGGAAGGCTTCAGCTGGCGAAGAAGCGCATAGCAGTAACCACCATCTGGACGAAACACTTCCAGCAAAGCCGAAAATCAACATGGTTCCCCATGAATCTGCTACGCCGAACCAGACTTCACCTACAGAGCCTGAACGGGTGATCGAACTGGCGAAAGCGGAAGTACGTGTGGAAGAGCCCGTACTCGTCACCAGGCCGGAGGTGGATTGTGATGACGCAGCTATGAACCTCCAGCTAGCAGACCAGCTACTGATTGTCGGTGACTTCGAAGGTGTGGCCGAGTACGCCAAGCTCGTCCTTGAGATGGATACCGCATCGGTAAGGCAACGCGATCGAGCTCAGATCCTATTGAGACGAGAGATGGCTCGTTGAAATTTCATTACCGTTACTGCCGCTCGTACATGCCGATCAACTCGAAACGCAATGAATCCTTCATCATCCGTCACATCAAAGCCTGGTGAGCTGCGCCATACGCAGTTCTTCTTCGACACCTGGATCAGACTTACTCCCACGACTAGGCAGAACTGATCTTCGGCCACCGCGTAACTGTGGGCCAATCGCACATTGGATTCCGGCATTTTCAGAGTGAAGTGGACATCGCCATCATCCATCAGGTCAGCGCCGATGAAGGTGCCAAGAACTCCAAAAGCCTCGATCTCAGCACCGTACAGAGGTAGGCTCAAATTACTCATTCCAAAATCTCCAGCAGACATTCTGCGTGCTCACTTTCTCTCAGCTTTTTCAGGGCCTCACATTCGATCTGACGTACCCGCTCCTTCGAAACACCCATGATCTCGGAGAGGGTCGCAAGAGTCTGGGCTTCCGCTCCTCCAATTCCATAGCGTGCAACCACTACCTGCAGTTCCCGCTGGTTGAGAACGTCCCCGAGCACCTCAGTTATGTAGCCGGCGGCATCCTCCTCCATCACCTCCTCAACAAAGCTGTTGTTCGAGTCCGCGAGCAGATCGTGCATCCCCTCCGCCTCTGAACTGCCACTCTCCTGGAAGGTGGAGTCAATAGACATGGGCTTTCCTACACCCACGAAGTAGAGGAGATTCTCGACGTCATCCATCGAGAGTCCACAAACCTTGCTCAGGTGCTTTTTGGATGCATTCGGTTGCTCCTTCAGAGCAGCTGTAAGCTTGCTCAAGGCTCCATGTGATCCTTCAGGCAAACGGATCAGCTCCTGTTGGGTGAGGTCACGCAGGATCGTTTGACGAATCCAAGTCATGCCCAGGGTCGAAAATTTGAAGCCCATCTCCGGTGCGTACCGGTAGATGCTTCTCACGAGGCCCAGTTGAGCTGCCGAACGGACTTGCTCGAGGTCTGTGGCGAAGCGATACCCAGAGACGATCTGGTCAACCAGGCGCATATTCGCATTGGCAAAGAACCCTACGGTCTCGTGAACAACCCGCTCGGCAGAGTTGAATCCCTCCAAGGCGGCCAGCAGTTGCTCGGCCGGCATATCTGCAGTCGACGCCGCAGAAAGGATGTCCCGCTGCTTTTCAACGATCTCTTGGCGCAGCCGGCGCAACTCTCTCTGAGGATATAGTTTCAACTCGTAGCCCCCAGAGAGCATCAGACCAGGCATCAGCTTGGGTGACGTCCACTTCCCGTTGATGATTCTTGCGACCTTGGAACGAGGAAGGCGAACCTCCTCTGAGATGTACTGCACCAAGCCTTTGCAGAGGCTGGACAGGTCCTTGCACTTGGTTCGGAATTCTCCGGCCGCGCGGTTCAGGATGATGTCGTAGGGCAGGATCTCCAGAACCTTCTTCTGGATTTCGTCTCGGACAGCTGCCACGAACAGATTGTCCTCGAAGCCGGGGAGAGCGAACGCTTTCAGTTCCGCAATCAGGGTCTGGATGGTGTTCAGTTTCTTGCGAAGAATGGATGCAAACTCACTGTCAGGAATTGAGCCCGCGCGAACCCATGCTCCGTCCTGGAAGATTAGTGCGGCGGCCTTATCGACGCTATCGTTCTCGCCAATGGAGTTCCAAATGTCGGTCACCAACCCTTGCAGAATGCTGGTGTCGCTCGATATTGCTTTCAGCAGGCTGAGTTGGCCAAGAATGATGCGGTAGCCCAGGGACTGTTCCTGGCTCAGAGAAAGCAAAGCCTTGGGGCCTTCCAAAGAAGGCAGGGCCGGGAGTGAGTTAGGCAACAGGAAGCCCTTACGGGCCTCCTGGGTGGCTATGCGGCAATCGAGCTTAGTGTTGGTGCCTTCAGTCAGGCTAGAGCGGTCGGTGTGGCTCATTTCTTGCCCCTTCAGAGGTCCGCCTTAGAGGCGAACCGGCATGAGTACGAATTTCTGATGGGGGCAGTCTTTGGCCTTGATGAGCGTGCCAGAAGCAGGGCCGGAATAAAAAAGCTGCAGGTCGGTGCTGGATACAGCTTTAAAAGCTTCCTGTGCGTAGCGACTGTTGAACCCAACATCGAAAGGGGCCGCGTCGAAGTCACACGGCAGCAGGTCTTCGGCTTCTGAAAGGGCATCATTCGATACAGAGACGACCTCGACCCTTTGTTGGCCAAACTTGAGGCGGACTGCCTGGGACTTAGCATCTGAGAGGAGACTGACACGAGCAACAGCGCTCGTGATCGCATCACGGTTCAAGTTGATCAGTTGACCAGTCTCTGCACGCTCAATGAGAGCGCAGTAGTTAGGAAAGGCCCCGTCGACAAGGCGGGAGGTCATGGTCCCATTGACTGCGGTAAAACTGACCAGATTGCCAGAGTGGGTGATGGTGACGTAGCCGTGGCTGGCAAAGCTGGCAACGTCCTCAAGGCAGGCGACAGGCAGAATGAACTTCATGGATGAGCTTTTCTCGATCTGGAGTTCTACCATGCCCATTCTGTGTCCGTCGGTGCCCACGAGCGTCAGCTTCCCTTCCGAGGCCTCGAACAGCAGCCCGTTCAGGTACTGACGCACATCGTTCCGGGCAACGCAAAATGCGATACCACGGATGCCGTCCCTCAAGGAATGCGACTCGATAGTCAGTGCCGTTTGGACCTGGCCATCGGAATGCAAAGCCTTGGGGAAAGAGGACGCAGGTAGGGTGGCGATGCTGAATCGTGAACGTCCACAGGTGACAGTGGCTTTCTCCTCGCCCACGGATACAGTCACATCACGATCTACGGGAAGAGAGGAAACGATCTGTTCGAGTTTGGATGCCGAGATGCAGACGGAGCCAGCTTCACGAACGATCAGGCTTGGGTCCTGCAGGTGAAGGCTCATCTGCTGGTGGCCATTATTCGCCGTTACATTGAGGTGGCCATCCTGAACATCGATCAGGAAATTGCCGTTGATATCGCCGGCCTTCTTAGATGCGACGCGACCGCACTGTTTGAAAATGGCAGCTAAAGGTGCAGCCTGGACAGTGAACTTCATGGGAGTCTCCTTCTGAAAGATGCTCCCATTTACGGCGATGCGCGGCTGTGCCAGAACCTGTACAGCATGTCCTTTCTGGCTGAAAAACGCCCATACGTGTAGAGGCCAGCTACGGACTGGAATACAGAGAGTTATCCGCCGAGTTATGCACAATTCCTGGGGAAAAAGGTCTAGTGTGAATCGCGGAGGAAGTCAGCTAACCGGCTTGCGACCTCGGTGCGATTGGCTTTGAAACTTGCCTTTTGGGTGAAGCGAGATGCGTCGACCAGCATAGAAGTGACCATCGCCCGATTCCCGGTGTTTCGGTAGTACCGCGCCACCACAAGATAAGCCCGCAAACGAGCCGAATCAGAGCTGAATTGGTAGAAGTCATCGGGTATGGGGCGGTACCCATCGATGACCTGGCCGACAAGATTGAACAGCTTCAGGTTGTCCGCAGACCTCACCCCTGGAATCCCATCAGCGGCCCTGACCAGGAAATCCCGAGCATCGAGTTTTAACCCCTGCGCCAGGTAGGTGATTGCCATTTCTGTAGCTGGTTCAACCCCTGTCTCTGGGTCTTTGGCGAAAAAAGCAAGAAGGTGGTTCTGGAGAGCCGAGGATCGCTCCAGATCGCCCTGAGCGAGTAACACCTGCAGGCGAAGAAGCAAGGCATCCATGTAAGCTCGCTCATCGTCTTTGCTTAATACATCCAGGGCTTGACCAAGGGCTTTGTCATCCTTGGCCTCGGAAGAGATCTGCACGATCAGCGAAAGGGCATAGGTACGGGCGTCCTTCCCATCGATCTGTTGGGCGGCGGATAGTGCATTCCGAAATCGGCCCTGCTGAGCTTCTTGGACTGCTGCGGAGGCTTCTTCCCAGTAGAACCCTTTGGCAGTGCAGGAAAACGCCTCTACTGAGGACTGAAGCGATTTCAGAGCCTCTGGGAATTGAGCTCCTGCAATTCGAACCGCAGCAGCTGCTCTCCACATAGCGTCATCACGAACCGCTCCGCTAGGAGCTTTCTGTAGGTGGGCCGAAATCAGGTCCGTGAGACATACCTTGTCAGCAGTTTTGTAACAGTACGCAGCGGGCCTATCCGTCACCCAACGAGGTTGTTCAACCGCGCACCCTCCCATGAGAATGGGGAACAGTATGACTCCCAGATTCCACACCTTCACGCTGGCAGCTCGAGCTGGTGGGCAACAAGACCAGTTTCGCATGCTAAATCGTATGCTGCTTGAGCAAAGGAAGCTTGGCCATTGGTGCCCAGAAGAAAGACATGGGTGGCCTGGCTGATCGCGTTCTTCGCAAACTCTCCAGCGCTTTGAACCCGAGGAAGAAACCGCAGCGGAATGTAGCGTCGTGCCGCATAAGCAGCGGATCGCATGGATACCCCGCCATCAGCCGAGACGATGACTTCGTCAGGCTGCCGGACGTTGAAGATGTGATCGAGGACCTCATCAAAAGCCGAACTCCTCAAGGCATTAGGCGAATCGTCCCCGGCGAGCAAGACTTTTCGCAATGGATCGCCAGAATGAAGCCGCTCGTATATCTCTTGAATCGCCTCATTGACCAGGCCCACAGGGCACACACATCCTGGATGTGTTATGAGCGGTACCATTGCATCTTTGTGCTGTACCAGTTGCATCCAGAGCCCTGCGCGGACCATTGGTGCTTTGATCTCATCCCAGTCCGGTCGGCGGACACCTTGGGTGATTCCTGCTGTTTCGAGGATGAAGTCATCGCGGTCCTCGATACTCAGAATGTATCGACGGTAGCCCTCGTCCAAACCGCGGAATTTCTCTGCCTCAATGAAGTGCATGAGGGAGAGATAGGTCTCCACCTGCCGTCCTTCGCTGCACATATAACCTTGAAACGGTCTGTGCTCGTATGGGTCGAAGACTGGCGGTGTTTCAAAATCCATCATTGATCATCCCCTTCAAACGATGAAGTCGTTCCCGAAAGCCTTGGACACCTGCTGCCGTCGGGTACTGCTGACACATATCCTCCGCTCGTTCCATGAGCTGTTCCAGCCGAAACGAACCGCTGAAATCTCCCCGGACTCTCTGATCCACATGCCGCAGCCATACTCCTCGGTCGCTAGGCGATAAGGCATCAGGCAGGTATCTACCAAGCATCCGGTTACCGAGATCCCGAAGTCGGCGGTCAGTGCCAGTTAAGAGGAGGTCCTGCCAGGATTTGAACCCCGAAGAATGCAGCTGGCGCATTAGGTCGAGGTCAGATGAAGGGAAATCACCCGCCCACATTCGGTGGTCAACGTCTGCGGGCTGAGCGTTTAGCTGCAGCACCGGTTCATCCCGCAATCTGCCCACCAGGTGTTTCGCTGATGTCAGGCGCTGGATGTTCGCCTTCACTGCGGAGACATTGATGCCCAGGCGCTTAGCATCATCCGGTTGAATTGCGCTCAGCGGGGCCACGAAGGGGATTCGGGACATACTGATGTGGAAAAGCGGCGCGGAGCGGTCCCCTTTGTTTGCCCTAGACAAATGCTGTAGTGACTCCGTGGAGTCTGAGCATAAGCTTGAAAGGTCAGCCTCTAAGTCCACCATGCAAATCAGGTCGGGATAACTCACGTCAGCTGCTACTGGCATAGCGAGGATTGCTCCACGATTATCGGGGAGCGTGGGATGTACCATCACCACAGGCTTCACACTCCGCAGGTCCCAGACTTCCCCCCCATCAAGGCCCAAGAGTGCCTTGATCTGGGACGGTGAGCTGACTGTGACGGCGTGGCGGAGAAGCTTTGGGCTCGATTCCGAGATTTTGGAAAGAACCTCTTTGACCCGAAGTGCCCGGTTCTCACTGCCGAATCCCGCATCCCACATGAGAAACTGGTAGAGGCCGCCAGCTCCACCAGTAAGCGTCTCAACATTCCAAGGGCATTCTCCTGGTCGGATCAGGAGGATTGCTCGAAGTAGGACATCCAGATCGAGGAAGTGGGCAGTATCAGGTACGCCCAGGCAGGGGTACGGGAGCAGATTCCGGTAAAACGAAGCTCGAATGAATGGATCGTGCCTTGTCGTTGATCCAAAGGCTATATGGAGAGTGTTCGGTCGGGTGAATTCCGCGAAGACCCTTCTGGCCCACTCTACTTCGCTGCAACCCTGGTCGAACGCCAGTAGGGCCAGGTCACTATTCATCACAACATCAGGATCGAGGAAAACGTCGTCTCGGAGCTTGATATGGGTAGTTGAGAGGTCTACCGATCCTCGGGCTGGATAGACTGCGGAGTCAAAGCGAATAACCTGGCCCTCGGTTGGAGAGCGCCCGGCAGTGACTGTGTCGTAGAAGTGTATGGTTGGCATGAGTTCTTCACCTGGTTCGCCCTAATAGTGGGGGCCAGGTGCCCCTGAACAGCTGCCATGGTTCAACATCGAGTAGTAGGTTCCGACCAGGGCCTTCGCTGGAATGCTGGAATCTGCTCGATATACTCGGGAGGAGTCAGTTAAAGAGGTGGCACGTGTTGAATGGTGGCGGTTCCATTGCCCTGGTTTGCCTGGATGGCCGAGTGCATATTGCCTCGGTGCAGGCGGATGTGCTTGCGGTGAATTCAGTTGCAATCTGCGGGGATGAACTGGCAGGTTCCCCTGAGATTGCCTATGTGGACATTGGCGACCTGCCCCACCTTCACACGTTCACAATCTGCCCTCGCTGTACTACGGCGTATTTGCGCTCAGGATATCGGGAGCGGGTACTTGCCGCGCTTCCGGATCAGCCTGCCGACGTATCACCACAGGCTGCGCTGGAGGCCATGTATGTCTCCCACAACCAGCTCACACTTTTCTGAGTTTCGATACCTTCCCTTTCTTGCCTGTTGCCTTCGGCTGTTTCGGCGCAGGAGGAGGGAAGGGGTAACTCATCTGCTCTCCTGTGCCCAAGTTCAACACAAGCCAATGCTTGGACGTTTCACCAGTACGCAGTAGCTCCCACACGATGCCCATCCCTGCCGTGGTCACCGCACGGTTCACAAGGCAGTCCTGAGTACGAATGGACTCGGCTGCTGAGCAAGATTTGGTGTGGTCATCTTCCAACGAGGGTATTTCCGGGTAGGCGTCGAGGACATTCGGGAATCGGTCGCGCATGACTTTGTTGATACCACCGAAAACCACCTGACCATGACGGTGTCCATTCCCGAGGTCGAGCCACATGCAGTTATGTTTGACCGCTTCGCAGGCGCCGATGGCCACTCGGGCCGAGGGTAGGTCTACTGCTGAAATGATGAGATCAGCATTGCCAATAGCGTCATCAGTTGCGCGAGAGGGGAAGCGATAGGGGAGTCCCTCCCATTTCATCCCCAGCAGCAGGTTGTATCGATTGGCCAGACTGATTGCTTTGTACTGGCCGAGGTCGCAAGGCCAGAAACGCTGACGTACAAGATTCGGTTCGCGTACAACGGAGTCGTCGATGATGGTGACATGCAGGCCATGCTTGTGCCCGAGCGAAATCATGGCGTGATGGAACTGGGCGAGGCAATCCACTACTTCGCTGCCGTTCCCACCAGCCCCGATGACGACAATTCGTGGCGCGCTCGACAGCCATGAGTCTGGAGTCTTGAAGCTGATGGTTTCCGGGATCAAATTCTGAACGGCTCCCATGACTCAACCCTCCCCATTGATTGCTGCTTTGAGGGTCAGAGGCTTGCCTTTGACTTCCGTGAGCTTGAGGCAACGGTCAGGGAACTTCTTCGCTTGCTTGGCTGAAAGGTCACGGTAGAACTGCACCAACTCGTTGAAGTCCTTGATACCCTTGAGGGGGATAACCCCTCCGCCGTGGGTATTCGTGCTCTCCAAGACAAAACGCTGCCAGATGGGAATGTTCTCGATCAGGATTTCTCGCGGCAGATTGACGTTACCTGAGCAGAATGTGCCGTTGTTATAGGTGTTGCCCAGCGGAGCGAAGTGCAGTTCAGTTTCCGGCGTCGGACGGCTCTTGCCTTTGTAGGCATAGCAGCGCAGTACACCGCCAGCCAAGTAAATGAGGCCGGGGATTGGTGCTTTGATAATCTCGCCACGGAACGGGATTTCCAGCACCTGGGGCGCGGTGTACCACACCAATTTGTTGCGGCCCCGCACCAGCAGGTTCTCAGGCAGGAACTCGATGCTGGGTTCTTCTTCCCGAAGGAGGTCGATCAACACCTCTTTGTCCAGGCTCGAAAAGGCTCGGCCAGCACCAAGGGTGAAGGTTTTCCCACCCTCCAGAGGCAAGACCTCATGGCTGGTGATATCAAGTCGATGGGTTTCGACGTGGCGATGGATGAGCATGGCGCGGCATTCGACTTTTTCACTGAGCATGATCGTTCCTTAGAGAGCTTGGGTAAGGCGGCTGAGCAGCGATACGCACTGCTTGGTTTTGTCCAGTATCGTCACGGTCTGCTGTGCCAGAAGCTCTCCATCCAGTGGAAGCGCCAAATGCAGATCGCCCACACCGTTTACCCGGTCATCGAAGCCATTGCAGGCTTCATCTTCGAGCGTGCTGTACTCACCATGAATCGTCACAACCAGCGTCTCGAACACACCTACCCCTTCCTCGGCTGAGCCCTGGAGGTCGTGCTCACTGATTGCTTGGCTGCCCTCTACTGCGTACCGATGGCAAAGCTCAAATGCGTCCTTGATCACTTCCAGAACAGGCTTGAACAGGCTGCCAGCGTTGATGGAGTCCTGAACCTGTCCCATCAACTCTTGAATTTCGACTGGGTGGTTGGAGTCCTCCCCATGCGTCAAGGTGAAATGGGTGCGTCGAGTCAGGTTGTCCATTTCTTTCAGCTGATACGCGACCCCCTCGATGAAGTCTTCATCGCGGTCGTCACCCTCGATCCCCATTGCCCATGCCTCAAAGGGGAATTGTTCCTCTGGTGTCTCCAGCAAATAGGCGGTCAACTCTTCAGGGGAAGAGTTCTGAATGCGTTCTTTGATCGCACCATATGCATCCGCCAACCCATGATTGTCGTAGCTGTAAACGCCCATGAAGCTGGAAGGCGTGTGGAAATGAACAAGGTAAGTGGACATGGCGTCCAGTGCTTTGAACAGGAAGACTGCTACCTCACGGAATTCCTCGCAATCCTCTGATGGCAAGGTCAACTCGTACCGGTTGAAATACTTGGCGCTGATGATGAACTTCGCCCCCTGAACGCCGAGGTAGAGCCAATCCTTTACATCCGGGCAATCGGCTGTAGCCAGATCAACAAGGCTTTGTTCCACCTTCTGTATGAGGTGGTAGGCGCAGTTGGGGCCTAGGGCGACCAAGTCCTCTACCGACTCAGGAGTGAAGAGTCCTGCTTCGATGCACGCCAGCGTGGTTTGCGCTGCGGGTTGGAGTTCGTACGCCGGGGTTTCAATGAGCTTGGTGCGTCGCTTGATTCCAGGAATTAGCCCGACCTTTGAGAACCCAATTCGGGATTCAATGGCCTCGATCACCTCATTGGTGACTAGGTGCAAGCCATAGTCGTTTGGATAGGCGTTGAGCCAATCCAACTCCTTGTCACCGATCAGGCCGCCATCGTGAGCATCAAGACAGAAGGCAGCATGACTCTTGCGGTCTACAAGGTGGCTGTATTCGCCAAATGCGTGGCTATGGGCCTCCCGCATGGCCGTGGTGACCTGCGGGAGAGCCAGAGGGCTCAGCGCGGAACTTGGGAATTGATAGTTCCGGGGGAAGCTGGAGAGTTCAAGAGCGCCCATAGCCGCCTCAACTGTTCGTTGGATAGATCGTGGTCGGAGTTGGTCGGGACGGAGCGGGCGGAGGAATCTCCGTCCGCCCACGCCTTGAGGGTGGAGAGGGCGTCCTTAACCCTTGTCTCCGAAGCTGGCTTCACGGAATTCGTAGACATAGCGGTCGCCCTCAGAAATAGGTTCAACAATCTTGGCGCCTACCAGTCGTGGGAACTGGCGGCTGTAGTGTTTCAGCACGTCGCTCGGCTCCATGCTCGGATCGGGATCGTCCAAGTCGCGCCCGGCATAACGGAAAACACGGTCCAGGGTGACGATTGCGATGCTCATAGTGTCGCTCCTCAGAAACGTTCAGCGAGATTTGCGAAGGGGGCGGGAGTTGCCGCCTGGGCTGGAGCCGGGGTGGTGGAGGCCTTGGTTGCCGGCTCAGAGCCACTCTCCAGTTCAGAATCGTCGCTGTCGTCCTCTGCTGGAACGCTGTTCCCTTTCGCGGTTGTGGGTGCGCTAGGAGCAGGCTTCGCTGCTTGCACTGCCGCCTCGCTCAGCTTGCGGATTTCGTCCAAGGCGGACATGCCGTGGTTCACTACCTCCGCATGACTGCGGACACGCTCGAATAGCGCGGCTTCCACTTCATCCGGGGTGCCCGACAGCATCATCGGCTTGGCGATGGCTGCGCGCAGTTTGATCTCGGTTTCGGAAGCGTTTGCAGGTGTGGGGCCGATGTTTGCACTCAGCACCACTTTCACACGGCCTCCTTCGAGGCCGGAGACGTCGATGTTGATGCGCTTGGTGCTGTCGGTCAGCGCTTGGCTGATAGCGGTAAAGAAGGTGGTCATTAGGGGCTCCTTGGTTTCGATGAGGTTATTGTTAGGCCGAGCGACGTGTGCCAGAACCGGCCTGAACAGAAATCTCAAATGCTTCGGGGAGATACCCGGCCCAAGAGAATTCTTTGAATTCCAGTACCGCTTTGATCAGGGCATCTGTTTTCTCGGTCGAGAGCTTGCCGAAAGCCTTGTCGCCGTGAACCTCGTTGTACTTCGCTTCGAATCCTGACCGCTTGCAGTCCGCGATGATTCCCGCTTTCACCAGAGATTTGAGGTAGTTCTCGCTCATTTGGAAATGCTCAACCGGCTGCATTCCTTCATGCTTGATGTAGGCAATCGACTGACTACCCGGAAGCGACTTCTCGAAAGAGTCGGCGCTATCGTTACGGAAGGTGGTGCAGGACGCGAGATTGGTCAGCAGTTCCAGTAGTTCAGATTCCTCCAGCTTGGCCAGTTCTACCTCCACATTGCAGCGGCTGCTGTCCAGCATGGCGTCAGGCATGCCCAGCTTCTTCTTGATCCGGTTAGCCAGCTCGTGAGGCAAGCTGCTGCGCATCTCCAGGTACATACTGACGACGGCGATGGCCAAGGCGAGCCTGCGATTGCCTTGAACTGCCTTGGAACCCATCTGGCCATAGAGGTTGAATGCCTCACGGCGGATAGACTTCTTCAACGCCTGCGGTTGTGCAGGCTTGTCCTTGCTTTTGGCCGCAGCAGGTATCGATGCCTGAGTGTTGGTCGAGGCAGTTTTGGACAGAGGTTCAGTCGCGCTATTGTTTGGCTCATGGGCGTTCTCCTGCCCAGCCGCTTCTGCGAGTGTGGCCTTGTAGGTTTCTCGCATGTCCTTGTTGCAGTTACGGTCGAAGCAGTAGCCCCCCGCAACGGTCCCTTCGTGACCCGCTGTGGTACTCACTACGGCCCCATAGTTGGAGCAGGACAGGCAGGCTGTGATCTGGCTATCACCAACGCCATTCGGCCCTTTCGCTTCAAGTTGGACATAGCCGTCCTTTGGCAGTGTCAGGTCGGTATGCACTACCCCGAACTCGTCGCGGGCCTCGATGAGTTTGACTTCAATCAGTTGGCTAGTTTTCTGGTTCCAGCAGGTGGCGTTCTGGCATTTGGCACCGGCTACTGAGGTGTCGAACAGGTCCGCGTAAGCAGCCGAATTGTGGCGGCACGACGCGCAGTCCTTGGTGTCGAAGCGAGCGGACGAGATATCGCGGGCAATCGTAAAGAGCCGGTCCTGGGTGTCTTTAACCGTCAGATTCTGATCGATGATCTTGGCCAGGATGGGTGCCTGCTCGCTTTCCACCAGACGGCACAGCAATTCAGCGTGGCCGATCTTGATTTGACCTTGTAGCAGAGCATCGCGGACTTCCGGGCAGGCTCGGGAAAGCATGATCCGACTATCGAGGCGGGTACGGGACCAGCCGAGCAGCTTCATCACCTCCGTGTGATCGTTGCCGCAGTCAGCCAGTACAACAACGGCATGCTGTGCTTCTTCAATCGGGGTTAAATCCGCACGTTGCATGTTCTCGATGGCCGCGATGATCCGTGCTTGAGCCTCAGTGAGGTCACGGATGATCGCTGGGATTGTCAGGAGTTCCAGATCGACGGAAGCCTGCCAGCGGGTGTTGCCTGCGACTACCTCATAGTCGAACTCGGGTTCATCAACCGGGCGGATGATGATCGGTTGCTGCACCCCATGCTGACGTATGCTCTCCTTTATCTGAGAATAGAGAGCGGTGTTCCGGCCCTTACGGGGATCGACTGTAGGGTTGCGGCGAACGCGGGCAACAGCTACATGCTGCATATCGGCCTGTTCTGCGGAGGCTGCGTCTTGGGTGGGGATGTGCTGAATCACGGCGGTCATGGTGAGTGCCTCTGTGTGTTTGCGATGGGCAAACTTTCAGGGGTATCGGTGTGTGGCAGAACCGGGCCGCAATTATTTTCCGCAAGGCAGGGCCTAGCGGTTTGGGCCTTGATGTCCCCACTTCCAAACCGATATGGAGGGTTGAACTTATCGGCGGCTGGATGGATTCCGTTGCATGAACTCGGGAAGGATGACGCCTGAGAACGCTTCCTCATCGAGGAGTGGGAAATCGTCTATTCGCTTCCGGATGTGCTGGCCCCAACGATTAATAGCGGCCATCTGCTTTGGAGTGAGCATCCAGAAGCGGTGGAGATGCACTTGCATCTGCTCCAGGAACTCGCGTCGATCCTTGCTCGTGTGCTGAACTGCCTCCACAAGCCAGTGGTTGAGGCCAATGCAGCGTTTGACGTTGATTGGGCTCAGGACCGATTTGTTGGCCGCCGCGTTACGCATGGCGCCGCCGATCTGCTTGCGGAGATCATCTTCGATCTCTCCGCTTTGTTTGTACTCGACGTGAGCCAGCTTCAACACCTTCGATACAGCGAACTTGAAGCCGTTCATTGCTTCACATCGGAGGCGAACGTATTGCACTACCTCGTCTATGGGCGGGAGAGGAGGACGTTGTGGCCTAGACGTTGGTGATGTTCCAGCCCCTATCTCTGGAGTTGGAGATGCCTTTGATGGGGCCGATTCGTTGTGCAGCGCTGGTTCCTCAGCCACAACCAGTAGGGCCAGGCGAGATACATCAAGCAGCCGCTCTTCCGGCTGTCCCAGATGCTTCTTAGCGCAGCTGGGGCCAGCGAATGCTTCGGTACCGTCTTCATCGGTGATAACGATGCCCTTTTCACTGTGCAATGGCCGACGACAAAACGTGCAAATGGCCAGGGGAGGGAGGAAGTCTCTACGCAAATAGCTCCAAGTCATCTCGATTCCCTCCCGTTCAGGTCACCGCTGCATTTTGAGCAGGACGGTCCATTTGCCGTCTATGACCATTGGCTTGGTCTTGTTGGGCTGCAACCGAACAGTGTCAGACAAGGCGGTGTTCGTCAGCTTGACCTCCTGATTGGTCCCGCACTTGAGTTTTGCGCCGTCATTGATGGCGCTGAGAGAGGAAACCATCCCCAACACCTCGATCGGCTGTTCAGTTCCTTCGATCGGAAGCGAACGCAGCTTCAGCACAAGCCCCGTCTTGTATTCACCATCACGGCAGATTTCGCGCTTCGTCGCCGGGTCGACAAATGCGGCGTGGTAACGATGAGAATCACGGATGTCCAGTTCGTGAGCTTGGCCGTCGAACGGCACAATGAACACCTCCGGCTCATTGGAACCCACGATGACAGAAACTTGAGCCTGGCTTGCCTCGGCATTGCCAGCAATTACAAGAAGCAAGGGGAGAAGTCGCTTGATCACGGAGGTCCTCACAGTTTTTCAGCAAAGGTGCGGGTGATGAGACGCCAGGCCGCTTGTTCCATGAACGAGTCATGGTCCAGCTGGTCTTTGGGGGTCGCTTTCAGGTCTTCGGCTGAGACCTCCAATACTTCCACCTGGGCAGGCCCCCAGCTGGTAATTGGTGCCAACCCATAGCCGTCCTTCAGGATGTTGTAGAGGAATTCTTCCTTGCCTAGCGGGTACTCGATGCGGATGAAGCTTGGGTGCAAACTTTCGTAATAGCCCAGGATGTACTCCAGAAGCTCTTTGGCAGTCAGTTTGCTGAACGGGCAAGCCAGTGCTTTGCCCTGAAATCGCAGAACCGACTTTGTCGCCGCGGTGAGCTGGGTCATAGGGCCTCCGCAGACACGGTCACCCGAATCGGATCAACTGTCCCGAAGTCATACCGAACGACCTCACCACTCTCGCCGGCAAACCGAATATTCAAGCGATCCAACCGGATCACTGGATTGGTGCTGCTGTTCAGGTCAGCCTGCGGTACGTACATCCGATCCACCCCGAGGCAGAAGCTGATCGTGTTGTCCGAGATCTGAGGGCTTGCAGCACGGATGAAGAATCCTTCGGGGTAATGGAAAAGTTCGCCTGTTTTCACCAGCCCATTTGTGTCGACACCCAGCAGCCAAGACCGCTCCTTCTGAAAGTCTTTCATGACTACCTGATGCCCATTGTTCGAAGGCAGAACGAAGTCCAGGTCCTGACCGTGGCTCGAATCCGAGCCGCTATGGAGATTCACTTTCAGCCGGAAGCCAGTCATTTGCTTCAGCCCGGTCGGTTGATACGGCTCCCCATCCCGCCAAAATTTGGGGCACTGATCCGAAGGACCATCAGTACGCTCGATAACCTGGACAGTCCCGGAGTGAGACTTCGATTCGTAACTGTAGGAGGTCTCTTGCAACTCCTTGTTAGCGCAACCCGACAAGGCTACGGCCAGAGCAGCGAGAGGAACGAGCGTGATGATTCGCATAGTGGTCCTTTTCGAGTGCCAGGGCGAAATTGCCCGCTCCTGGATTGTTGGTTTCCGAAACCAGAACGATTTTAACGATCCAGCATATGGATTCACGCCAAAACGCGGGCTAGAAATCCAGGCTTGCTAATTGGCTTGAATGCGGCTGACGGGCTGTCAGAGTCGGAGTTTTCCGTAGAGGAGGGGACATGAGCACTCCGCAAGAAATGGCCTGGCTTACGACGATTTCTGTGCCCACGGTGCAAGCTGGTGAGAGGTATGTGCGTCTTACAGGACTCCCCGATAACCGTAGGAAGGAGGCCTGGAAGACGATTACGAGTAACCATCCTGGTTTAGCGTATCTCCTTCGGTCATCTGAGCTAAAGGATGTCGTCGCGTTCTTCGACGCAGACATTTACGTCGATGCGGATGTGGTGCCTGCTTTGCCGTCGGAGCCACTCAAAGGGCGAAAGCAGGCCTTACCCTAAAACGGTCTTGCCAACTCATCCTTGAGCGCGTTGAAGCGAGCTCGACGTTCTTCAGGGGTCAGTAAAGCCTCCTCCCCAACTTCATCGGGTATGAGATTTCCTGTATCGAGTTGAGCTGTAGGCGCGGGAACGTCAGGGAGTGACACCTCTGGAGGGCTCTCCCCGAATTGCTTCATCAGCAACTGTATCGCGGCTTGTAAGTCCTTCTGACCTTCGAGACTTCTGCAACCTGCGAGTTGATGACAGAGGTTGTCGATGGATTGCCTGATTTCATCTGGCGACGGCAGCTCACTCTGCAGCCATTGCTGAGCTTGACCTAGAGCGTTCATTGGGCCGACACCTGGCTCGGCCGGGCAAGCATTGCTCGGATGTTCTGAATTGCCTTGGCTTTCTCCTCCATGGTCAAAGGTGGAGTTGGTTGAACGTCAGGACAAAGCGGCGACAGATCTAACACCGAGGACGTTTTAACGGCCGCTTTGTCGGTTTGGGCCGCCTGGGGTGCTTCCGGTGTTTGGTACAGATCGAACATTTCACCGCCAGCGTCCACGTACCCTTCAATCAGTGCCTCGAGAGCTGTTCGACCGTCCTGCGGGTCGATCGACTTATCCTTCTGGGTCTTCTTGACCAGCCTCAAATGTGCGTCCTGAATTTCCTCGAGAGTCCGTGGAGCAGAAAGCCAGGTCTTTGCCCGGCTGGTGAGGGAGTTCTGGCTGTTGTTGGGCATGTGGTTCACCTCCTGAATTGGTAGGTGGATTCCCTCATGATGCTGCTTGTGCCAGAACCCTCAAGACAAAGGAAATATAAGGAAAAAGGAAGAATATAGGAGAGGCTCACAAATCCCTTTAAAAACAAGGATTTGAGCGGAGAATCGTGAGGCAAACCTGCCTAGAATCATGAGCCAATCCTCACTATGCCTGGCCGGCCTCAAGAGAATCGTGGACCAAACCTTCACTGTATAGAATCGAATCGTGGAGCAGACCTGACTATGCCGTCCCGAAACGTGGAGGAAACCTGAGTAGCCGAGCGGCTTTATCGACCCTAGCCCTGTAGATAAGTACCCCATAAAACCCCTGAGTGGAGCAAACCTCAGTACAACCGTGGAGTGAACCTGACTACTGGATAAACCGGTTAGGACGGATTGGCCCGGTTGAGCAGATCAGGAATCGATCGCTGGAGCAGCGGGGATCGTGGAGTAAACCTCAGTATCTTTCGGTGGACCCCAACGCTGGGGAATCTATGCGGTTGGGTACTGCATACGTGATGCTGCCGAGAAAGAAGGGGAATCGTGGGAGAAACCTGAGTAGTAGGAGCCTTCATGTGCGCAGGGATTGAGTTACATGCCCGGGACTGGATCGTGGGGAAAGCCTCGGTGTACGCCGGGGGCGGGCTGCGGGCCGGTGCAGAATCATGGACGGAACCTTCGTGTGCTCCGTTAGCTTGGCCGCGGGTCCAAGTCCAGATCGTGGGCGAAGCCTCGGTGCTGGTGGCGGCCGGGATGCAGCTCCAGGCCCTGATCGTGGACGAAGCCTCGGTGTAAACCGGGGGCGGGTTGAGGGCCGGGGCCAGAATCAGGAGGGGAGCCTTCGTGCGCGCCGTTGGCCAGGCCGCGGGTCCAGATCATGGGCGAAGCCTCGGTGTAAGCCGGGGGTGGGTTGAGGGCCGGGGCCAGAATCAGGGGGGGAGCCTTCGTGCGCGCCGTTGGCCAGGCCGCGGGTCCAGATCATGAGCGAAGCCTCGGTGTACGCCGGGAGCTGGGGCAGGCCGGGGGCCAGAATCATGGATGGAGCCTTCGTGTGCGACCTTGGCCTGGCGCGGGTCCAGGCCAATATCGTGGGGTGAACCTCAGTGTGCGCCGGGGCTGGCCCGCGATGCTGACCAAACATCAATCGTGGACTAAACCTCAGTGCTCGATGAGCCTGGAAGTGATAGTGGATCAAAACCAGGAATGGGGGAATAGAAGAGAAATCATGCTCCAAACCTCAGTAGCGATGCACTGAGGTTTGGCTACCAACTAATGTGGCCAGCCTTTCGACCTGACTCAGAGCCCATTGACCAGTCGGTAATGTGTCTGAGACCGGCAAGAGTCGAACCGGGAGCCATAACAACCGGTCTGACTGCCCCTATCCCAATGTTGACTAGGTGAAGTACCGAGCCCAATCGCTCGAGCAGTTTGCGTATGCCTCGGGTACCGATCCTGCGTCGTGAATTTCTCCAATCCGTTTCTGATAACGCGCGGTCATTGCACATGCTCAGGATTGCATATCGGGCCTGCTCCAAGACCATCTTGGCCTCAGGGACCTCGAGGCACATTTCATACACTGCAACCCGACCAGCAGTGTCGAGACAAAGCCAGCCCGCTTCATTGAACAGCCGCTCTGAGGTACAGATCGGATGAGTTGGCGTCATTTCCGTATGGTTCCACTTCCCTTCCATGTAGTTGAAAGTTGGTGTTGCGTAGAGGGCGGATGGCCATTCACTGTCCACGCGGCCATATACGTAGCCAGGTCCGGTGTACTGGACAACCTCGTAATAGTCCTGAATACGTTCCAGCACGAGGGCTGTCGCCCTACGGACATGGTCTGCAGTGATCACATCCACCAACCCAAACTGAGCGCGAATCTTCTTGCGGTTTAAGGGAGCTAGCGCTCCACATTCGCGAGCACTGGCAATTGTTTGTGCGGGGGATGGCTCGGCCGACATCTACTTACCTCCTGAGTGATAGGCAGATTGTCTATGAGAAGAAATGGTGCCAGAAGGTCCTAGGGGAGATACGTGGACTAAACCTGAGTAGTGGAAGGTTCGGTGGAGGTGCCGGCAGGTGGGCTGCCGGCAGACCGCAGGTCAGCGCGCCCGCTTTGCCATCAGCTGAATTTCTCGGCGAGCTTCAGCTTGATGCCCTTTGATGATAGTGGAAACAAACTCGTTAGTCGGCCAGAGTTTGTAAGTATAGTCTTTTGCCCCTTTCCCCTTTGACTTCGCAATTTTGGTGTGTTCGTAACGCTGGATAGCCTTTTCTTTAACTAACTGCTCCAACGCAATGTTCATCGCGCGAAAGTCTTCCGGCATTCGGTTCGAAAGACCTCGAGCTGTGTTAGATAAGAAATCTACGAGTGAAAAAGTAAACGGATGGCTTGGAGATGCGTTTCGCCATTTGAAGGAAAGCATCTTGTATAGGACACGAGCAATGCCATTCGTAAGTCCCATGGATGTGGTGTATTGATAAAGCCGGTAATCACCATTTGCTATGCTTCTTGAAATAAGCGGGTGAAGAACAGCTTTGCAAAGCACTGAACTTTCAGGGTCGTCATCCGGAGAGGGCTGCACGTATGCGGAGCTTCTTTTATTTCTACTACGAATAGCCAGGAAAGGAAGGTAGGTCGATTTAATGTCAATCACCTCGCCATCCGCCGTCCGAGTCTGGATAGTAAGAGGAGCTTCGCTGAGGATTTCTAAGGCTTCCCGGAGCTCTGCGTACGTATAAGTATGCTTCTGCGACTGAAGCTCTTTATGTAGTTCATAAAGAGTAAATTGAACAGAGCACTCAGCCTCGTTAAATTTGGCGTTGCCTTGTGTTGAAAATTTGCGAAGTGCTTCTTCAACGAACTCCTCACGAGCGCCGGGGAAAACACCAACATCTTCGACTTGCTTAGACAGCTTGCCATCCACCTTGAGCCGCTTCTGCATTGGAACAGCTTTAAGAATTACACGAAACGGCTCCCCGTTAATCGTACCTTCCTTAACAATAGTCATTTCGGCGACTGAGCGAACAGTCTTCCCAGACCATGCGAACCGTGGAAGCGCATCATAAATGCTAACCAGATTGCCCAGATCGTTATCATCGAGAGTGATCTGGTATGCCGAGAACAAGGGCAGCGTTGATGGTGCCGCAGGCTCCTGGATTCTTTTTCCAGTAGCTTTGCTTCTGATGCTATTCAAACGGGCTACGACTCCCGTTTCTTTCCTCGAGAGGGATTGCGAATTACAATCGAGGCCTGTGAGCAAGTCGTTCTGTGATTCGATTACATCCAT
>NZ_CP132350.1:6302500-6966988 GCF_039634505.1 Pseudomonas sp. NY8896 | reverse complement strand
GGCATCGAAGCTGTCACGTGAAGACGGCTCGGCCAGTTCGTCGACCAGCACCGGCTCGGCTGCGGCCACAGCAATTGGCTCGACCGCTGCTGGTGTCGGGGCAGCTTTGTGTGCCTGGGTCTGCGCCAGCGAGGCCGCCACGGCGGCGCTGACCGGCGCGTTAGGCGCAGCCCGGGGAGCCGAACTGCGGCGGCTACCTATTAATAAGGAAAGGGCAGGTGCAATGCCGCTGCCGTTTTCGCCCAACAGCTCGAGCAAGCGCCCTAGGTATTTTTCATTGACCCAATCGAGAACGAAACGGTTAGGCGCATAGACGCGCAACTCGTCGCCTTCGGCTTCGACCTGTAGCGGACGGATCCAGGTGTTGAATTGCTGGGCAGGCAGTTCATCGCGCAGAAGCTCCACGCACTGCTGCCAAAGTTCCACTGACACGGATATCCCCTGAGTTTGAAAGCCGGATGAGGCAAAAACAAACCGCCATTGTACCGGTCGAGCGTCCAGTTATCCACATGTGGACACGTTAGGATCCAAGACAAAACAGCCATTTATCGACCAAAACGTCATTCTGGCACTGTGCATAAGCCCTGTGGATAAGCAGCCATGAGGGCTATGCACAACCCTGGGTGCCTGCCTGTTGATAAATCACCTGTGGATAATCACCATTTTAATCCACAGCTTTCGATCACGATGAAAACAAGCGCAGCACCGGTTGAGAACAAGGTTTCAAAACTCTGTACATCCCGGTTTTAAAGGCCTGTAGAAGGTTATCCACAGAAGGTTATCCACTTAAGATTTATAAGTTCTTCAGAAAAGCTTTTTATATGTCTCTTCTTTTTTTTCATGTTGTCCCCGATTCGTGTGTCCGATCAAGGACCCCTTGGGGATGATCGAACAGGCACCGTCCATCACACGCTCTATATGGAATGACTGGTTGGAAATTGACCTATGGGCTTGCTTTCTCTAGAATCGCCGGTCTCTTAAAAAGGGGGCCATCCCGGCCCGTCGTCGACAAACCAGGTAACACGCCATGAAACGTACTTTCCAACCAAGCACCATCAAGCGCGCCCGCACCCACGGTTTCCGTGCCCGTATGGCTACCAAGAACGGCCGTGCTGTTCTGTCGCGTCGTCGTGCCAAAGGCCGTAAGCGTCTGGCCATTTGATTTTTCGGCACAGGTGGTGAGTCAGGACTTCAGTCGGGAAAAGCGACTGCTTACACCCCGGCATTTCAAAGCGGTCTTCGACTCCCCAACCGGCAAGGTTCCAGGGAAAAACCTGCTGATCCTTGCTCGCGAGAACGGCCTCGATCATCCACGCCTAGGCCTGGTAATCGGCAAGAAGAGCGTCAAGCTCGCCGTTCAACGCAACCGCCTCAAGCGCTTGATGCGCGATTCCTTTCGTCTGAACCAGCAATCGCTTGCCGGCCTGGACATCGTGATCGTCGCGCGCAAGGGATTGGGTGAGATTGAAAACCCGGAATTGCACCAACACTTTGGCAAGCTCTGGAAACGCCTGGCGCGCAGCCGGCCAACACCAGCAGCCACCGCCAATTCCGCAGGGGTAGACAGCCAAGATGCGTAAACTGGCACTCGTTCCGATCCAGTTTTACCGTTACGCCATTAGTCCACTGATGGCCAATCACTGTCGTTTTTTCCCCAGTTGCTCCTGTTACGCATATGAAGCCATTGAAAACCATGGCCTCTGGCGTGGTGGGTGGCTGGCCGTTCGTCGCCTGGGGCGTTGTCATCCGTGGAATGACGGCGGTTTCGACCCCGTTCCACCCGCTCCTTCCTCCCGAACTTCTTCGATAGCCGAGTAATCATGGATATTAAACGCACGATCCTGATCGCCGCGCTGGCAGTCGTGTCCTACGTCATGGTCCTGAAGTGGAACGATGACTACGGCCAGGCTGCCCTGCCGACTCAGAATACTGCTGCCAGCACTGTTGCTCCGGGCTTGCCCGATGGCGTGCCGGCCGGTAACAACGGTGCCAGCGCCGATGTACCGAGCGCCAACGCCGAATCGAGCCCTGCCGAACTGGCACCGGTCGCACTCAGCAAGGACCTGATCCGAGTCAAGACCGACGTTCTGGAACTGGCTATCGATCCGGTCGGTGGTGACATCGTCCAGTTGAACCTGCCGAAGTACCCACGCCGTCAAGACCACCCGGACATTCCGTTCCAGTTGTTCGACAACGGTGGTGAGCGTGTTTACCTGGCACAAAGCGGCCTGACCGGCGCCAACGGCCCGGATGCCCGCGCCAGCGGTCGCCCGCTGTATGCCGCCGAGCAGAAGAGCTACCAGCTGGCCGACGGCCAGGAACAACTGGTGGTCGACCTGAAGTTCAGCGACAACGGTGTCAACTACATCAAGCGCTTCAGCTTCAAGCGCGGTGAGTACGACCTGAATGTCAGCTACCTGATCGACAACCAGAGCGGCCAGGCCTGGAGCGGCAACATGTTTGCCCAGCTCAAGCGTGACGCCAGCGGCGATCCTTCTTCCAGCACCGCCACCGGTACTGCGACCTACCTGGGTGCAGCCCTGTGGACAGCTTCCGAGCCTTACAAAAAGGTCTCGATGAAGGACATCGACAAAGGTGGTTTGAAAGAAAATGTGTCCGGCGGCTGGGTTGCCTGGCTGCAGCACTACTTCGTCACCGCCTGGATTCCGGCCAAGTCGGACAACAACGTTGTTCAGACCCGCAAGGACAGCCAGGGTAACTACATCATTGGCTACACCGGCCCCGTAATCAGCGTGCCTGCTGGCGGCAAGGTCGAAACCAGCGCCATGCTGTACGCCGGCCCGAAGATTCAGTCCAAGCTGAAAGAGTTGTCCCCAGGCCTGGAACTGACCGTCGACTACGGCTTCCTGTGGTTCATCGCCCAACCGATCTTCTGGCTGCTGCAACATATCCACAGCCTCCTGGGTAACTGGGGCTGGTCGATCATCGTGCTGACCATGCTGATCAAAGGCCTGTTCTTCCCTCTGTCGGCTGCCAGCTACCGCTCCATGGCCCGTATGCGTGCCGTTGCACCTAAGCTCGCCGCCCTGAAGGAACGCTTCGGTGACGATCGCCAGAAGATGTCCCAGGCGATGATGGAGCTGTACAAGAAAGAGAAGATCAACCCGCTGGGCGGCTGCCTGCCGATCCTGGTACAGATGCCGGTCTTCCTGGCCTTGTACTGGGTACTGCTGGAAAGCGTGGAAATGCGCCAGGCTCCGTGGATGCTGTGGATTACCGACCTGTCGATCAAGGATCCGTTCTTCATCCTGCCGATCATCATGGGCGCCACCATGTTCATCCAGCAGCGCCTGAACCCGACGCCGCCGGATCCGATGCAGGCCAAGGTGATGAAAATGATGCCGATCATCTTCACCTTCTTCTTCCTGTGGTTCCCGGCCGGTCTGGTGCTGTACTGGGTTGTGAACAACTGCCTGTCGATTTCGCAGCAGTGGTACATCACTCGCCGTATCGAAGCAGCTACCAAAAAAGCTGCTGCTTGACGGGCTAGTACGCTAGCCTGTGAATAAAAAACGCCCCCTAGTGGGGCGTTTTTGCTATCTGTCGTATTTGTCGTAGAGGCTTTCGAGCATGAACACTGTGCGTGAAACCATCGCCGCCATCGCCACCGCCCAAGGCCGCGGTGGTGTAGGTATTGTCAGGCTGTCCGGCCCCTTGGCTGGCAAGGCAGGCCAGTTGATCACCGGTCGCACGCTGACCCCGCGGCATGCCCATTACGGCCCGTTCCGCGACGATGACGGGCTTGTGCTGGACGAAGGGATAGCGCTGTTCTTCCCTGGGCCGAATTCGTTCACGGGTGAGGACGTGCTCGAACTGCAGGGCCATGGCGGCCCAGTGGTCCTCGACATGCTGCTGCAGCGCTGTGTACAAGTGGGGTGCCGGCTCGCCCGGCCGGGTGAATTCAGCGAGCGCGCGTTCCTCAACGACAAGCTCGACCTGGCTCAGGCAGAAGCCATCGCCGACCTGATCGAGGCCAGTTCCAGCCAGGCGGCGCGCAATGCCCTGCGCTCGCTGCAGGGGGAATTCTCCAAGCGTGTGCACAGCCTGACCGAGGCCTTGATTGCCCTGCGCATCTACGTCGAGGCGGCGATCGACTTCCCTGAGGAGGAAATCGACTTTCTCGCCGATGGCCACGTACTGTCGATGCTCGATGCTGTGCGCGGCGAGTTATCCACCGTGCAGCGTGAGGCCGGGCAGGGGGCATTGCTGCGTGACGGTATGACTGTGGTTATCGCCGGCCGGCCCAATGCTGGAAAATCAAGCTTGCTGAACCAGCTGGCCGGTCGGGAAGCAGCCATCGTCACCGATATCGCCGGCACCACCCGGGACATCCTGCGTGAACATATCCACATCGACGGTATGCCGCTGCATGTGGTCGATACCGCCGGTTTGCGTGATACCGATGACCATGTGGAGAAAATCGGTGTGGAACGCGCCCTGAAGGCCATTGGCGAGGCTGATCGTGTGCTGCTGGTGGTCGACTCCACCGCGCCCGAAGCAAGCGACCCATTCGCGCTGTGGCCCGAGTTTCTCGACCAGCGGCCAGACCCGGCCAAGGTCACGCTGATTCGTAACAAGGCTGATCTGAGTGGTGAGCACGTAGGGCTGGAGCAGTGCGATGACGGCCATGTGACCATTACCCTCAGCGCCAAGGGCGACGACACGGGGTTGCAACTGCTGCGCGACCATCTCAAGGCCTGTATGGGTTACGAACAGACTGCAGAGAGTGGCTTCAGTGCCCGCCGGCGCCACCTGGATGCCTTGCGCCAGGCTAGCGAGCATCTGGAGCACGGCCGTGCCCAATTGACCTTGGCGGGCGCAGGAGAGCTCCTGGCTGAAGACTTGCGCCAGGCACAGCATGCCCTGGGGGAAATTACCGGGGCATTCAGCTCGGATGACCTGCTGGGGCGGATTTTCTCCAGCTTCTGCATCGGCAAGTAATCCACAGCCAGGCAAGGCCAAGCGCCGCTTCTTCGGGAGCGGCTTTTTTTTGCCTGAAATTCGTTGCAGGAGATGACTGTAGTCCGGTGTCCCGAGCACCAGTGCAAGCGGACCTGTCTGAAAACCGTACTCAGGAGCCCTGTGGAAAACCCACCTTCAGCTCAGTTGATAAGCAGGCTTTTTTTCTGAGGGCAAAACCGCCTGTGGGTAAAACGTCATTTAATCCACAGGCTAAATGACGTTATCCAAAGCCCTCATGGCACTCCAGACACAGGGTTTAATTTTCCTCTACACAGCGTCATTCCTAGCCTACGAGGATTTATCCACAGATATCCTTGTGCATAAGAATAAACATAAAAACAAAGCTTTTATAAATTTCTTCTTGTTGATTTCTGTTGTGCGCCACTCATCCACAGACTGGTCAAAATTTGCTCAGACGGTTTCTTTAAAGGGTGTGAAGTCCCTATACTTGTCGGCTTACCTTTTCTATTCGCAAAAACAGGCACGAGGTGCGTGGTGGATTTCCCTTCCCGTTTTGAAGTGATCGTCATCGGCGGCGGCCATGCCGGTACCGAGGCTGCGCTTGCGTCTGCACGCATGGGTGTGAAAACCCTGCTGTTGACCCATAACGTGGAAACCCTCGGTCACATGAGCTGCAACCCCGCCATCGGCGGTATTGGCAAAAGCCATCTGGTCAAAGAGATCGATGCCCTAGGCGGCGCCATGGCGCTGGCCACCGACAAGAGCGGCATCCAGTTCCGCGTTTTGAACAACCGCAAGGGCCCGGCCGTACGCGCCACCCGTGCACAGGCCGACCGCGCCATCTACAAGGCGGTGGTGCGTGAAATCCTTGAAAACCAGCCGAACCTGTGGATATTCCAGCAGTCCTGCGACGACCTGATCGTCGAGCAGGACCAGGTCAAAGGTGTGGTGACCCAGATGGGTCTGCGTTTCTTCGCCGAATCGGTGGTATTGACGACCGGTACCTTCCTCGGCGGCCTTATCCACATTGGTCTGCAAAACCATTCCGGCGGCCGTGCCGGCGATCCACCCTCGATCGCCTTGGCCCACCGCATGCGTGAACTGCCGCTGCGTGTAGGCCGCCTGAAAACCGGGACCCCGCCACGCATCGACGGCCGCTCGGTGGACTTCTCGGTGATGACCGAGCAGCCAGGCGATACACCGATCCCGGTGATGTCGTTCATGGGCAATGCCGAAATGCATCCCCGTCAGGTGAGCTGCTGGATTACCCACACCAATGCACGCACCCACGAGATCATCGCGTCGAACCTCGACCGTTCGCCGATGTACTCGGGTGTGATCGAAGGTGTCGGCCCGCGTTATTGCCCATCGATCGAAGACAAGATTCACCGCTTCGCCGACAAGGACAGCCACCAGGTGTTCATCGAGCCGGAAGGCCTGACCACCCATGAGCTGTACCCCAACGGTATTTCCACGTCGCTGCCGTTCGACGTGCAACTGGAGCTGGTGCGTTCGATCCGCGGTATGGAAAACGCCCACATCGTGCGCCCTGGCTATGCCATCGAGTACGACTACTTCGACCCGCGTGACCTGAAGTACAGCCTTGAGACCAAAGTCATCGGCGGCCTGTTCTTCGCCGGGCAGATCAACGGCACCACCGGTTACGAAGAAGCCGGTGCCCAAGGCCTGCTGGCCGGGACCAACGCCGCACTGCGTGCGCAGGGCCGCGACAGCTGGTGCCCGCGCCGCGACGAGGCGTACATCGGTGTACTGGTCGACGACCTGATTACCCTGGGTACCCAGGAGCCGTACCGCATGTTCACCTCGCGTGCCGAGTACCGCCTGATCCTGCGCGAAGACAACGCCGACTTGCGCTTGACCGAAAAAGGCCGTGAACTTGGCCTGATCGATGACCAGCGCTGGGCTGCTTTCTGCGCCAAGCGCGACGGCATCGAGCGTGAGGAACAGCGCCTGAAGTCGACCTGGGTACGCCCGAACACCGAGCAAGGCCAGGCCATTGTGGATAAGTTCGGTACCCCGCTCAGCCACGAATACAGCCTGCTCAACCTGCTCGCTCGCCCAGAAATCGACTACGCTGGCCTGATCGAGGCGACTGGCGGTGAAGCAATCGATCCACAGGTCGCCGAGCAGGTCGAAATCCGTACCAAGTACGCTGGCTACATCGACCGCCAGCAAGATGAGATCGCCCGCCTGCGCGCCAGCGAAGACACGCGCCTGCCTGTGGATATCGACTACTCGACCATTTCCGGCCTGTCCAAGGAGATCCAGGGCAAACTGGGACAAACCCGCCCAGAAACCCTGGGCCAGGCTTCGCGCATCCCGGGCGTGACCCCGGCGGCGATTTCCCTGTTGCTGATTCACTTGAAAAAACGCGGCGCTGGCCGCGAATTGGAGCAAAGCGCTTGAGTTCCCTGGTCACCCCGCAACACGCTGAAGAGTTGTCCACAGGTGCACGGCAGCTCGGAGTCGAGCTGAGCGCAGAGCATCACGAAAAGCTGCTCGGCTACCTGGCCCTGCTGATCAAATGGAACAAAGCCTACAACCTCACCGCCGTGCGCGACCCGGATGAGATGGTGTCGCGTCACCTGCTGGACAGCCTCAGCGTCATGTCGTTTATCCACAACGAGCGTGACAATTGGCTGGACGTCGGCAGTGGCGGTGGCATGCCTGGTATCCCGTTGGCTATCCTGCATCCGCACAAGCGGGTGACCGTGCTGGACGCCAATGGCAAGAAGACGCGCTTCCTGACCCAGGTGAAAATGGAGTTGAAGCTGGACAACCTCACGGTTATCCACAGCCGAGTGGAAGCCTTCCAGCCGGCACAACCGTTCGACGGAATCATCTCCCGCGCCTTCAGCAGCATGGAGAACTTCACCAACTGGACCCGCCACTTGGGCGACACCGGGACGCAATGGCTTGCAATGAAGGGGCTGCATCCTGCCGATGAACTGGTAGCATTGCCCGCAGACTTCACAGTGGAAAGCGAACAGGCCCTGACCGTTCCGGGTTGCCAGGGCCAGCGCCATCTGCTGATACTGCGCCGCAAGGCATGACTGGGAACACGCGCATCAATGGCTAAGGTATTCGCAATCGCGAACCAGAAAGGTGGTGTAGGCAAGACCACCACCTGTATCAATCTCGCCGCCTCGCTGGCCGCGACCAAGCGTCGTGTGCTGCTGATCGACCTCGATCCGCAAGGCAACGCCACCATGGGCAGCGGCGTGGACAAGCACGAGCTCGAGCACTCGGTCTACGACCTGCTCATCGGGGAATGCGACCTGGCCCAGGCCATGCATTACTCCGAACACGGAGGCTTCCAGCTGCTGCCGGCCAACCGCGACCTGACCGCCGCCGAAGTGGTGCTGCTGGAAATGCAGGTCAAGGAGAGCCGCCTGCGCAACGCTCTGGCACCCATCCGTGAGAACTATGACTACATCCTCATCGACTGCCCGCCGTCGCTGTCGATGCTCACGCTCAACGCCCTGGTCGCGTCCGATGGCGTGATTATCCCCATGCAGTGCGAGTACTACGCACTGGAAGGTCTCAGCGACCTTGTGGATAACATCAAGCGCATCGCCGCCCGGTTGAACCCGGAGCTGAAGATCGAGGGCCTGCTGCGGACCATGTACGATCCGCGCCTTAGCCTGAACAACGATGTTTCGGCGCAGCTGAAAGAGCATTTTGGCCCGCAGCTGTACGACACGGTCATTCCGCGCAACATTCGCCTGGCCGAGGCCCCCAGCTTCGGCATGCCGGCCCTGGCTTACGACAAGCAATCGCGCGGCGCGCTGGCATATCTGGCCCTTGCTGGGGAACTGGTTCGCCGTCAACGCCGTCAATCACGCACTGCACAAACAACTTAAGGAATCCGTATGGCCGTCAAGAAACGGGGTCTCGGACGTGGGTTGGATGCACTGCTCAGTGGTCCTTCCGTCAGCGCGCTCGAAGAGCAGGCTGTGAAGATCGACCAGAAAGAACTGCAACACCTGCCGGTCGAGTTGATCCAGCGTGGCAAGTACCAGCCACGCCGGGACATGGACCCGGAGGCGCTGGAAGAGCTTGCGCACTCGATTCGCACTCATGGCGTGATGCAGCCGATCGTGGTCCGCCCGATCGGCGACAACCGTTACGAGATCATCGCCGGTGAGCGCCGTTGGCGCGCCACCCAGCAGGCCGGCCTGGACACGATCCCGGCCATGGTCCGCGAAGTGCCGGACGAAGCCGCCATCGCCATGGCGCTGATCGAGAACATCCAGCGCGAAGACCTCAACCCGCTGGAAGAGGCCATGGCCCTGCAGCGTCTGCAGCAGGAATTCGAGCTCACCCAGCAACAGGTGGCTGACGCCGTTGGCAAATCGCGGGTAACCGTGGCCAACTTGCTGCGCCTGATTACCTTGCCCGAAGCGATCAAGACCATGCTCGCCCATGGCGATCTGGAGATGGGCCATGCCCGTGCATTGCTCGGTCTGGACGAAAGCCGTCAGGAGGAGGGGGCGCGTCATGTTGTCGCACGTGGCCTCACCGTGCGCCAAACCGAGGCATTGGTTCGCCAATGGCTCAGCGACAAACCTGATCCGGTCGAACAGAGCAAACCTGATCCGGATATCGCACGCCTTGAACAGCGGCTCGCAGAGCGCCTGGGCTCCGCCGTGCAGATCCGTCATGGCAACAAGGGAAAAGGCCAATTGGTTATTCGCTACAACTCGCTTGACGAGTTGCAAGGCGTGCTTTCTCACATCCGCTGAAACAATTGCTGTTGTAGCGCGCAGTCGGAAATCACTACCGAAGAGTTGAATAGGGGTTAATCCACCCCTATACTCTGCGCGCATTTTGTCGGCACAAATTATGCCAAGTCATAACTGACTTGTTGGTCGACTTCCGAGGAGCAGTTGTGATGGAAATCCGCACGCCAAACCGCCTGCCTTTCCATCGCTGGGCGGTTTTTCCGGTACTGCTGGCTCAATTCGTCGTACTGCTGCTGGCAACCTTGGTGTTGTGGCAGTGGAAAGGGGCGGTCAGTGGATATTCAGGCCTTTGCGGAGGTTTGATTGCCTGGCTGCCCAATGTGTATTTCGCCTGGAAGGCTTTTCGCTTCAGCGGGGCTCGGGCGGCACAAGCCATCGTCAAGTCGTTTTACGCTGGCGAGGCAGGCAAGATGATTTTGACGGCAGTGCTTTTTGCACTGACCTTCGCAGGAGTGAAGCCACTGGCGCCGTTAGCAGTATTCGGCGTCTTCGTGTTGACCCTTTTGGTCAGCTGGTTCGCGCCCCTGCTGATGAATAAAAGACTTTCGAGACCTTAGGGCGTTTGAGGCAACCATGGCAGCAGAAACCGCTTCGGGCTATATCCAGCACCACTTGCAGAACCTGACCTACGGTCAACTACCAGACGGCAGCTGGGGCTTCGCCCATTCGGCTGCAGAAGCCAAGGCAATGGGCTTCTGGGCGTTCCACCTGGACACCCTGGGTTGGTCCGTCGCGCTGGGTCTGATCTTCCTGTTCATCTTCCGCATGGCGGCCAAGAAGGCGACTTCCGGCCAGCCTGGCGGCCTGCAGAACTTCGTTGAAGTGATGGTGGACTTCGTCAACGGCAGCGTGAAGGACTCCTTCCACGGCCGTAGCCCGGTGATTGCACCGCTGGCGCTGACCATTTTCGTCTGGGTATTCCTGATGAACGCCGTCGACCTGGTACCGGTCGACTGGATTCCTCAGCTGGCCATCCTGATCTCCGGTGACCCGCACATTCCGTTCCGCGCCGTGTCGACCACCGACCCGAACGCGACCCTGGCCATGGCCTTCTGCGTGTTCGCCCTGATCATCTTCTACAGCATCAAGGTCAAGGGCCTGGGCGGCTTCATCGGTGAGCTGACCCTGCACCCGTTCGGCAGCAAGAACATCTTCGTGCAGATCCTGCTGATTCCGGTCAACTTCCTGCTGGAATTCGTCACCCTGATCGCCAAGCCGATCTCGCTGGCACTGCGTCTGTTCGGCAACATGTATGCCGGCGAGCTGGTGTTCATCCTGATCGCTGTAATGTTCGGCTCCGGCCTGCTGTGGCTCAGCGGCCTGGGTGTGGTGCTGCAATGGGCGTGGGCTGTGTTCCACATCCTGATCATCACCCTGCAAGCTTTCATCTTCATGATGCTGACCATCGTCTACCTGTCGATGGCCCACGAAGATAACCATTAAGACCGCCTGGCGTGTCTGATAGCCTTCCCCGCCTGTTCGGGGGGAGGGCTTAAAAAGTCCGCAAGGGCATGCTGTACCAAACGATTTGTTTTACCGCTTCAAACTAAAAACCTAACCAATACGACGTAAAAGTCGGGAGGAAAGATGGAAACTGTAGTTGGTCTGACCGCTATCGCTGTTGCTCTGCTGATCGGCCTGGGTGCTCTGGGTACCGCCATTGGTTTCGGCCTGCTGGGCGGCAAATTCCTGGAAGGCGCTGCTCGTCAGCCAGAAATGGTTCCGATGCTGCAGGTCAAAATGTTCATCGTTGCCGGTCTGCTCGACGCCGTAACCATGATCGGTGTTGGTATCGCTCTGTTCTTCACCTTCGCGAATCCGTTCGTTGGTCAGATCGCCGGCTAATCACTCGTCACCACGAGTTGATGGCTGTATGAATAAAGACCGAGCGAGGTGTTGGCGTGAACATTAATGCAACCCTGATTGGCCAATCCGTTGCTTTTCTGATTTTTGTACTCTTCTGCATGAAGTATGTATGGCCTCCGGTCATCACTGCCCTGCAAGAGCGCCAAAAGAAGATTGCCGACGGCTTGGACGCTGCCAACCGCGCAGCTCGCGACCTGGAGCTGGCCCAAGAGAAAGCGGGTCAGCAACTGCGTGAAGCTAAAGCACAGGCAGCCGAAATCATTGAGCAAAGCAAGAAGCGCGCTGCTCAGCTTGTCGAGGAAGCCCGTGACCAGGCCCGCGTCGAAGCTGACCGTGTGAAGGCTCAGGCTCTGGCCGAGATCGAACAGGAACTGAACAGCGCTAAAGACGCCCTGCGTGCCCAAGTGGGTGCTCTGGCTGTTGGTGGTGCTGAAAAGATCCTTGGCGCCACAATCGATCAAAACGCGCATGCGGAGCTGGTTAACAAACTGGCCGCTGAAATTTAAGCGAGGGCGATCATGGCAGAACTGACCACGTTGGCCCGACCTTACGCTAAGGCTGCCTTTGAGCATGCCCAGGCCCATCAGCAACTGGCCAATTGGTCAGCCATGCTCGGCCTGGCTGCTGCGGTGTCGCAAGACGACACCATGCAGCGCCTGCTCAAGGCCCCGCGACTGACGAGCGCAGAAAAGGCCGCCACGTTCATTGACGTGTGCGGTGACAAGTTCAATGCACAGGCACAGAATTTCATTCATGTTGCCGCGGAAAACGACCGTCTCCTGCTTCTGCCGGAGATTGCCGCTCTGTTCGACCTGTACAAGGCCGAGCAAGAGAAATCCGTGGACGTGGAAGTCACCAGTGCCTTCGCGTTGAACCAAGAACAGCAAGACAAACTCGCCAAGGTTCTCAGTGCACGGTTAGGCCAGGAAGTGCGCCTGCACGCGTCGGAGGATGCCAGCCTGATTGGCGGCGTCGTCATCCGCGCTGGTGACCTGGTAATCGATGGCTCTGTTCGCGGCAAGATCGCGAAACTGGCCGAAGCATTGAAATCTTGAGTTTGAAGGGGCAGCAGAGCAATGCAGCAACTCAATCCTTCCGAAATTAGTGAAATCATCAAGGGCCGCATCGACAACCTCGATGTGAGCTCCCAAGCCCGTAACGAAGGTACCGTTGTTTCGGTTTCCGACGGTATCGTGCGGATCCACGGTCTGGCCGACGTCATGTACGGCGAAATGATCGAGTTCCCGGGCGGCGTCTACGGCATGGCCCTGAACCTGGAGCAAGACTCCGTAGGTGCAGTGATCCTGGGTGCATACGACACCCTCGCCGAAGGCATGAGCGCCAAGTGCACCGGCCGCATCCTGGAAGTTCCGGTTGGTAAGGAACTGCTGGGTCGCGTCGTCGACGCACTGGGCAACCCGATCGACGGCAAAGGTCCTCTGGGCAACACCCAGACCGACGCGGTCGAAAAAGTTGCTCCAGGCGTGATCTGGCGTAAGTCGGTAGACCAGCCTGTACAGACTGGCTACAAATCCGTCGACGCCATGATCCCAGTCGGCCGTGGCCAGCGTGAGCTGATCATTGGCGACCGTCAGATCGGCAAGACCGCCATGGCCATCGACGCCATCATCAACCAGAAAGACTCCGGTATTTTCTGTGTTTATGTTGCTGTCGGCCAGAAGCGTTCCACCGTTGCCAACATCGTTCGCAAGCTGGAAGAAAACGGCGCCCTGGCCAACACCATCGTGGTAGTTGCCAGTGCTTCGGAATCCGCCGCACTGCAATTCCTGGCGCCATACGCCGGTTGCACCATGGGCGAGTTCTTCCGTGACCGCGGTGAAGACGCCCTGATCGTTTACGATGACCTGTCCAAGCAGGCCGTTGCCTACCGTCAGATCTCCCTGCTGCTGCGCCGTCCACCAGGACGTGAAGCGTACCCAGGCGACGTGTTCTATCTCCACTCCCGTCTGCTGGAGCGTGCATCGCGCGTTTCGGAAGAATACGTCGAGAAGTTCACCAACGGCGCTGTGACTGGCAAAACCGGTTCCCTGACCGCTCTGCCGATCATCGAAACCCAGGCTGGCGACGTTTCCGCGTTCGTTCCGACCAACGTGATTTCCATCACCGACGGTCAGATCTTCCTGGAATCGGCCATGTTCAACTCGGGCATCCGCCCTGCAGTGAACGCCGGTGTTTCGGTATCCCGTGTAGGTGGTGCCGCTCAGACCAAGATCATCAAGAAGCTGTCCGGTGGTATTCGTACCGCACTGGCTCAGTACCGTGAACTGGCTGCATTCGCCCAGTTCGCTTCCGATCTGGACGAAGCGACCCGCAAGCAGCTGGAGCATGGTCAGCGCGTAACCGAGCTGATGAAGCAGAAGCAGTACGCGCCGATGTCCATCGCGGACATGGCTCTGTCGCTGTACGCCGCTGAGCGTGGCTTCCTGACCGACGTAGAAGTCTCCAAGATCGGCAGCTTCGAGCAAGCACTGATCGCCTTCTTCAACCGTGATCACGCTGAACTGATGGCGAAGATCAACGTGAAGGGTGACTTCAACGACGAAATCGACGCAGGCCTGAAAGCCGGTATCGAGAAGTTCAAGGCCACCCAGACCTGGTAAGCCGCAGCGGGGGCTCTGGCCCCCGCTTGCTAACCTGATAGGTGATACATGGCAGGCGCAAAAGAGATTCGCAGTAAGATTGCGAGCATCAAAAGCACGCAAAAAATTACCAGCGCCATGGAGAAAGTGGCGGTCAGCAAGATGCGCAGGGCACAACTGCGCATGGCTGCTAGCCGTCCTTACGCGGAGCGTATCCGCCAGGTGATCGGTCATCTGGCCAACGCCAACCCGGAATACCGTCACCCGTTCATGATCGAGCGCCCTGTAAAGCGCGCCGGTTATATCGTGGTGAGCAGTGACCGTGGTCTGTGCGGTGGCTTGAATACCAACCTGTTCAAGGCCCTGGTCAAGGACATGAACGAAAACCGCGAACAGGGCGTGGAAATCGACCTGTGCGTGATCGGCAGCAAGGGTGCGACTTTCTTCCGCATCTTTGGCGGCAACGTCGTAGCCGCGATCAGCCACCTGGGCGAAGAGCCATCGATCAACGATTTGATCGGCTCCGTCAAAGTGATGCTGGACGCCTACCTCGACGGCCGTATCGATCGCCTCTCGGTGGTTTCGAACAAGTTCATCAACACCATGACCCAGAAGCCAACGGTCGAGCAATTGGTACCGTTGGTGGCAACCCCGGATCAGGATCTCAAGCATCACTGGGATTACTTGTACGAACCCGACGCAAAAGAGCTGCTGGACGGCTTGATGGTGCGTTACGTGGAGTCGCAGGTGTACCAGGCGGTGGTCGAGAACAACGCTGCTGAACAAGCGGCCCGGATGATCGCCATGAAGAACGCCACAGACAACGCCGGTGATTTGATCAAAGAGCTTCAGTTGATCTACAACAAGGCGCGTCAGGCTGCGATCACCCAGGAGATCTCGGAAATCGTCGGCGGCGCTGCCGCGGTTTAACGGTTCACATATTCAGAGGATCCAGCTATGAGTAGCGGACGTATCGTTCAAATCATCGGCGCCGTCATCGACGTGGAATTCCCACGTGACGTCGTGCCGAGTGTATACAACGCGCTGAAAGTACAAGGCGCGGAAACCACCCTGGAAGTTCAGCAGCAGCTGGGCGACGGCGTGGTTCGTACCATTGCGATGGGCTCGACCGAAGGCCTGAAGCGTGGTCTGGATGTCGTCGACACCGGCGCTGCCATTTCCGTCCCTGTTGGTAAGGCCACTCTGGGCCGTATCATGGACGTACTGGGCAACCCGATCGACGAAGCCGGCCCGATCGGCGAAGAAGAGCGTCGCGGTATCCACCAGCCAGCGCCTTCGTTCGCTGACCAGGCAGGCGGCAACGACCTGCTGGAAACTGGCATCAAGGTTATCGACCTGGTTTGCCCGTTCGCCAAGGGTGGTAAAGTTGGTCTGTTCGGTGGTGCCGGTGTCGGCAAGACCGTAAACATGATGGAACTGATCCGTAACATCGCCATGGAACACAGCGGTTACTCCGTGTTCGCTGGTGTGGGTGAGCGTACTCGTGAGGGTAACGACTTCTACCACGAGATGAAGGACTCCAACGTTCTCGACAAAGTAGCGCTGGTCTACGGTCAGATGAACGAGCCACCAGGAAACCGTCTGCGCGTAGCGCTGACCGGCCTGACCATGGCTGAGAAGTTCCGTGACGAAGGTAACGACGTTCTGCTGTTCGTCGACAACATCTATCGTTACACCCTGGCCGGTACTGAAGTATCCGCACTGCTGGGCCGTATGCCTTCGGCAGTAGGTTACCAGCCGACCCTGGCTGAAGAGATGGGCGTTCTGCAAGAGCGTATCACCTCCACCAAGGAAGGTTCGATCACCTCCGTACAGGCCGTATACGTACCTGCGGACGACTTGACCGACCCGTCGCCAGCGACCACCTTCGCCCACTTGGACGCCACCGTCGTTCTGTCCCGTGACATCGCCTCCCTGGGTATCTACCCAGCAGTCGACCCACTGGACTCGACTTCGCGCCAGCTGGACCCGAACGTGATCGGCAACGAGCACTACGACACCGCTCGTGGCGTTCAGTATGTTCTGCAGCGTTACAAAGAGCTGAAGGACATCATCGCGATCCTGGGTATGGACGAACTGTCCGAAGACGACAAGCAACTGGTAGCCCGCGCTCGTAAGATCCAGCGCTTCCTGTCGCAGCCGTTCTTCGTGGCCGAAGTCTTCACCGGTTCGCCAGGCAAGTACGTTTCCCTGAAAGACACCATCGCTGGCTTCAGCGGCATCCTCAAAGGTGACTACGACCACCTGCCAGAACAAGCGTTCTACATGGTCGGCAGCATCGACGAAGCGATCGAGAAAGCCAAGAAACTGTAATTCCTGCGCCCCGCAAGGGGCGCTATCAGGTTGAGGCAAGCAGATGGCTATGACAGTCCATTGCGATATCGTCAGCGCGGAAGGAGAGATTTTCTCCGGCCTGGTCGAGATGGTAGTAGCGCACGGTAACCTGGGTGATCTTGGTATCGCTCCGGGCCACGCGCCGCTGATCACCAATCTCAAGCCTGGTCCGATCACGCTGACCAAGCAGGGTGGCACCCAAGAGGTGTTCTACATCTCTGGTGGCTTCCTCGAGGTTCAGCCGAACATGGTCAAGGTGCTTGCCGATACCGTGCAACGTGCTGCAGACCTGGATGAAGCGCAAGCTCAGGAAGCCCTCAAGGCTGCCGAGAACGCCCTGAATCTGAAAGGCGCGGACTTCGACTACGGTGCCGCCGCCGCACGTCTGGCCGAGGCCGCAGCCCAGCTGCGTACCGTTCAGCAAATGCGCAAAGGCAAGTAATTGGCCTTTGGCTGATCACTTCTATTGCGATTGAGTAAAAGGGTAGCCTCGGCTACCCTTTTTCTTTTTCTGTTTTCTCCCCCCGGTCTTTCACTGACCGCCCAGGATTGGTAGCCAGTAATGTCACTCGATATCGTTATTCTCGCCGCCGGCCAAGGTACCCGCATGCGCTCGGCGCTGCCCAAGGTGCTGCACCCGGTAGCCGGCAACTCTATGCTCGGCCATGTTATCCACAGCGCACGTCAACTGCAGCCACAAGGTATTCACGTGGTCATTGGCCATGGCGCCGAGCTGGTTCGCGAGCGCCTGGCCGCTGACGACCTGAATTTCGTCATGCAGGATAAACAGCTGGGTACCGGCCATGCTGTTGCCCAGGCTTTGCCAGCGCTGACCGCCGATACCGTGCTGGTGCTGTACGGCGATGTGCCGTTGATCGAAGTGGAGACCCTGCAGCGTTTGTTGGCCAAAGCCAGTGATCAGCAACTGGGCCTGCTTACGGTCACGCTCGAAGACCCGACCGGCTATGGTCGTATCGTGCGTGACGAGCAAGGCCAGGTGACTGCCATCGTTGAGCACAAGGACGCCAACGATGCACAGAAAGCCATCAAGGAAGGCAACACCGGTATTCTGGCGTTGCCAGCCGCGCGCCTGGCCGACTGGATGGGCCGCCTGTCGAACAACAACGCCCAGGGCGAGTACTACCTGACCGACGTCATCGCCATGGCGGTGGCTGACGGCCTGGTGGTGGCCACCGAGCAGCCACACGACCCGATGGAAGTGCAGGGCGCCAACGACCGTCGCCAGCTGTCCGAGCTGGAGCGTCACTACCAACTGCGTGAAGGCCGCCGCCTGATGGCCCAGGGCGTGACCCTGCGCGACCCGGCGCGCTTCGATGTACGGGGTGAAGTGACCGTTGGTCGTGACGTGCTCATCGACATCAACGTGATTCTCGAAGGCAAGGTGGTCATCGAGGACGATGTTCAGATCGGCCCTAACTGCGTCATCAAGAACACCACGCTGCGCAAAGGCGCGGTGGTCAAGGCCAACAGCCACCTCGAAGGCGCTGTGATGGGCGAGGGCAGCGATGCCGGCCCGTTCGCCCGCCTGCGCCCGGGCAGCGTACTGGACGCAAAGGCCCATGTGGGTAACTTCGTCGAACTGAAAAACGCACACCTGGGTGAAGGCGCCAAGGTCGGTCACCTGACTTACCTGGGCGATGCTGAAATCGGTGCGCGCACCAACATCGGCGCCGGCACCATCACCTGCAACTACGATGGCGCCAACAAGTTCAAGACGGTGATGGGCGAGGACGTGTTCATCGGTTCGAACAACTCGCTGGTGGCGCCTGTGGAAATCAAGGCCGGCGCGACCACCGCAGCCGGTTCGACCATTACCCAGACGGTTGAAGCTGGCGACCTGGCGGTGGCCCGTGCACGCCAGCGCAACATCTCGGGTTGGAAGCGCCCGGAGAAAACCAAGAAGAGCTGAGTTATTCACAGCTGTTTCGATCCAAAGCCGACCTATGTGAATAAGTCGGCTTTTTTATTGGGCTATTGGTAATCCCTTGTAGGAGCGGCCTTGTGTCGCGATGGGCCGCAACGCGGCCCCTTGGATTTCGAGGTGAACCTGAAATTGCCGGGGCTGCTTTGCAGCCCATCGCGACACAAGGCCGCTCCTACAGGGACCCTGCCAAAAGCAGAAGAAATTATCCACAGGGCAGCTACTGCTTGACGAGACGAGCGTCTTAGGTTTTGATTGCAACCATTATCTTTCGAAACGAAACTTAAGAGCTCATGTCGAAACGAAACACACCGCAGCGGCGGCACAACATCCTGGCTTTGCTCAGCGAGCAGGGCGAGGTGAGCGTGGACGCCTTGGCCAAGCGTTTCGAAACTTCGGAAGTGACCATTCGCAAAGACCTCGCCGCCCTCGAAACCAACGGCCTGTTGCTGCGCCGCTACGGCGGCGCGGTACCGGTGCCGCAAGAACTGCTCGGTGAGCCGGCCCAGCCTGTGTCTTCCTATAAGAAGGCCATTGCGCGTGCCGCCGTCGGGCGAATCCGCGAACATGCGCGCATCATCATCGACAGCGGCAGCACCACGGCAGCCATGATCCCCGAACTGGGGCGCCAGCCGGGCTTGGTAGTAATGACCAATTCGCTGAATGTAGCCCGTGCCATTTGCGACCTCGAACACGAGCCGGTACTGCTGATGACCGGTGGCACCTGGGACCCGCATTCCGAATCATTCCAGGGCCAAGTCGCCGAGCAGGTACTGCGCTCTTACGATTTCGACCAGCTGTTCATCGGTGCCGACGGCATCGACCTCGGCCGGGGTACTACTACCTTCAACGAGCTGCTTGGGCTCAGTCGGGTCATGGCCGAAGTTGCCCGTGAAGTGATCGTGATGGTCGAGTCGGACAAGGTGGGGCGCAAGATCCCTAACCTCGAGCTGCCCTGGGGCAGCGTACATACCCTTATTACAGATGAACGCCTGCCTGCAGCGGCACGCGAACAAATTCAAGCCCGCGGCATCAACCTGATCTGCGCCGCGATCAGCCAGGAGCAATAAAACATGTGTGGAATCGTTGGTGCCGTCGCCGAGCGCAATATCACAGCCATCCTGATCGAAGGCCTCAAGCGTCTTGAGTACCGCGGGTACGACAGCGCCGGCCTGGCGGTTCTCACCCAGAACGGTGAATTGCAGCGCCGCCGCCGCATTGGCAAGGTCAGCGAGCTGGAAGCTGCGGTTGCTGCTGAGCCACTGGCAGGCCAGCTGGGTATCGCCCACACCCGTTGGGCTACCCATGGTGCGCCGACCGAAGGCAACGCCCACCCGCACTTCTCGGGCGATGAAGTGGCTGTGGTGCACAATGGCATCATCGAAAACCACGAAGAGCTGCGTGAAGAGCTGAAAGGCCTGGGCTACATCTTCACGTCCCAGACCGACACCGAAGTCATCGTTCACCTGATCCACCACACCCTTAAGAGCATTCCGGACCTGGCCGACGCGCTGAAAGCAGCGGTGAAGCGCCTGCATGGTGCCTATGGCCTGGCGCTGATCAGCGCCAAGCAGCCTGACCGCCTGGTAGCTGCACGCAGCGGCAGCCCGCTGGTTATCGGTCTGGGCCTGGGTGAAAACTTCCTGGCGTCCGACCAGTTGGCGCTGCGTCAGGTCACCGACCGCTTCATGTACCTGGAAGAAGGCGACATCGCTGAAATCCGCCGTGATCAGGTCACCATCTGGGACCAGCAAGGCAACAAGGTCCAGCGCGAAACCGTGCAGTACCATGAAGGCGCCGAAGCTGCCGACAAGGGCAACTATCGCCACTTCATGCTCAAGGAAATCCACGAGCAGCCAAGCGTTGTTCAGCGCACCCTGGAAGGCCGTCTGGGCAAGGACAACGTGCTAGTCCAGGCTTTCGGCCCGAAGGCTGCCGAACTGTTCGCCAAAGTGCGCAACGTGCAGATCGTCGCCTGTGGCACCAGCTACCACGCGGGTATGGTCGCCCGTTACTGGCTGGAAAGCCTGGCTGGCATCCCGTGCCAGGTGGAAGTGGCCAGCGAATTCCGTTACCGCAAGGTGGTGGTGCAGCCGGATACTTTGTTCGTCTCCATCTCGCAATCCGGTGAAACCGCCGACACCCTGGCCGCGCTGCGCAACGCCAAGGAGCTGGGTTTCCTCGGCAGCCTGGCGATCTGCAACGTGGGCATCAGCTCGTTGGTGCGTGAGTCGGACCTGACCCTGCTGACCTTGGCCGGCCCTGAAATCGGCGTGGCCTCTACCAAAGCCTTCACTACCCAGCTGGTGTCGCTAATGCTGTTGACCCTGGCCCTTGGCCAGGTGCGCGGTACCCTGGAAGAGGGTGTCGAAGCCGAGCTGGTTGAAGAATTGCGTCGCCTGCCGACCCGCCTGGGCGAAGCCCTGGCCATGGATGCCACCGTCGAGAAAATCGCCGAGCTGTTCGCCGACAAGCACCACACCCTGTTCCTCGGCCGTGGTGCGCAGTACCCGGTGGCGATGGAAGGTGCGCTCAAGCTCAAGGAAATCTCCTACATCCACGCCGAGGCCTACCCGGCGGGTGAGCTGAAGCACGGCCCATTGGCACTGGTGGACAATGACATGCCGGTGGTTACCGTCGCGCCGAACAACGAACTGCTGGAGAAGCTGAAGTCCAACCTGCAGGAAGTGCGTGCTCGCGGTGGTGAGTTGGTTGTGTTCGCCGACGAGCAGGCGGGCATGACCAATGGCGAAGGCACCCACGTGATCAAGGTGCCGCACATCGCTGACGCGCTGGCGCCGATCCTGTACACCATTCCACTGCAGTTGCTGTCGTACTACGTAGCCGTGCTCAAGGGTACTGACGTTGACCAGCCGCGTAACCTGGCCAAGTCGGTTACTGTCGAGTAAATAACGCTAAGTAATCGTTTCAAATTGTGGGATGCAAATAAAGGTTCATCCGTATAAATAAAGTATCATCCGTATAAATAAAGTTTCATTCTGAGCCTGCATCCGCTATGTTGAGGTCATCGACACAGCGGGGGCAGGCTTTCTCATGTCTGGAACATTCAAGGGGCTGACCCAGGCCCAGATCGATAGAAGGCTCAAGGACGGGCGTGGCCAAGGCCAGGGATCAGACTACAAGCCGTTCATCTACACCAGGGACGTGTCCTCGCTGGGTCGCTCCCACCGCCTGCCTGGCAGCAAGACCCGGCGTTTACACCATCTTCTATCCGATCTTGAACTGGCCATCTTCCTGACCTTGGATCGGTCTCCCCATGTCACCGATATCCGTGAACAGTTTCCGATGCGGGTCGAAGATACGGTGCGCATCGCCGAGGAGCTTGGCCTGCCCCACGGTTGTTACAAGGGTACCCCGCAGGTACTGACCAGCGACTTTCTGGTGGATTTCGAAGATCCTCAGCGCCCGAGCATCGCGATTCAGGCCAAGTACAGTACCGACCTGCAGAAGCCTGAAGTTATCGAGAGGCTTGAGCTTGAAAGGCGCTACTGGCAGGAAAAAGGTATTCCCTGGGTCATCGTCACGGAGCGCGAGGTATCCAAGGTGGCATTTGCCAATATCCAATGGCTCTATTCTGCCCATGCTGAAGGCGACATCGCTCAGGACGATCTCGCCCATTACCAGCAGCTGTTTCTGCTCGAGTTTCAGCGTCACCCAGACCGGAAGCTGACCGCTATTGCCCAAGGACTGGATACCTCCGGCCAGCTGGAGGCCGGTCAGGCGCTCTATTGGCTACGCCAGTTGCTGGCCCGGCACTGTTTCCTTTTCGATCTTGACACTCCTTACCGGGAGCTGAAGCCGAAAGACCTGGTTGCCAACTCTCATCAAATGCATCAGGAGCTGAGCAGTGTTGCCCGTTAATCAGGTGTTCCGGATGGGGGAACTGCGAAAGCGCCTGCTTTGGTCCGGTACCGAGCAGGCAATCTGGATCGATATCGATTCGGACACGGCGTTGCCCGAACCGATATCGATTGTAGAGCTGGAGCGTCTGATCATGGAGCGGGAGCTGGAGAGCATTGCCGATCCCTTCGAGGAAACAGTCCTACGGGAGGTTGAGGAAGGTTCCCTTGATCAGCAGAAGCGTGATGAAGCTTGGGGAATGCTGGCGGATTTTGTGCACGACCCCCAGCTTTTCGTGCGGCGCCCCAGAGGGCTCATTGTCAGAGGCATCATGGAGCGCCATGGTGTCACCAATCAGACGGTGTATAGGTTACTGAGGCGCTACTGGCAGCGAGGCATGTGCAGGAATGCCCTCTTGCCGGACTATGTCAACTCGGGCGCCCGTGGCAAGCGCAGAAAGCCGAACCAGGCCAAGCTGGGCAGGCCCAGAGTGGTGATGGAGGGGAAAGGGAGCAATGTCACGCCGGACATCGAGCGCATTTTTCGCCGGGTCATCGAGGAACGTTTGCTCAAGGAAAAACATCCGTCCATTCCTGATGCCTACGCCGCCGGGCTGAATCTGCTCCGTGCTGTTCTGACGGAGCTGCCGACCTCCGAACTGCCTACATTGGGGCAGTTCCGTTACTTCTATGGGCGCGAATATCACTTCACCGACACCTTGCCATGCAGGGTGTCCGCAGTGGATTTTGCCAAGGACTTCCGACCGCTCAGCAGTACATCGACGACCGAGGCACTGGGGCCCGGATACCGCTACCAGATCGATGCCACCATCGCCGATATCTATCTGGTTTCAGAACATGATCGCAGCCTTATCGTCGGCAGGCCTGTCGTTTACATGGTGATCGACGTGTTCAGCCGCATGGTCGTTGGTATGTACGTCGGATTCGAGGGACCTTCCTGGGTCAGTGCCATGGTGGCATTGGCCAACACGGTCGCCGACAAGGTTGAGTATTGCCGCCAGTATAGCGTGGAGATCGATGCCAGCGACTGGCCGGTCAAAGGCTTGCCGGATGTGGTGCTGGCCGATAAGGGCGAACTGAATGGCACCAAGGTGGAAGCATTTTCCCAAGCCTTCGGCGTTCGCATCGAGAATGCACCGGCCAGGCGAGGAGATGCCAAGGGGATCGTCGAGCGTTATTTCCGGACGGTGCAGGAGCGTTTCAAGCCCTATGCCAGCGGTGTGGTCGAGGACACCACCAGCCGGAAGCGGGGTGGCCACGACTACAGACTTGATGCCAGTCTGACCTTGCCCGAGTTCACCCAGATCATCATTGCCGGCATCCTCTACCACAACAACTTTCATACCTTGAGCAAATACGACAGAACCTCTGGTATGCCGGGCGATCTGCCAGCCATCCCGGTCATGCTGTGGAACTGGGGCTTGGCCAACTTGACCGGCCGGTTACGTACTGCGCCCGAGGAGCTGGTGCGGATAAATCTCTTGCCCCATGAGTCGGCCACGGTTTCGGAGCTGGGAATCAGGCTGTTCGGCTGCTTCTACACCTGCCAGGAAGCAATCAGGGAGGGTTGGTTTCACCGAGGCCAGGGGCGCCGGCCGACAGGGGTAACGGTCGCATACGATCCGCGTAGCGCCGACCACATCTACCTGCGGCCGTCCAATAGTCTCAAGGACTACTGGGTTTGCGATCTTGCCGACCGCAGTCGACGCTTCAGGGGGATGACCTTCTGGGATGTCTGGCTGCTGTCCAGAGAGGAACGGCGTAGCGATACCAACGCGGCGGCGGAAGCTTTGGTAGAGAGAGGCAATCTTCTGAAGCAGATCGAGTCCATCGTTGCCCAGGCAGAGGATGCCAGTCCGGTCAAAACGGGTATGACCACGAAGGATCTGGGAACCCAGATCCGCGAGAACAAGCAGCAGGAAAAGCGCCAGGAACGCCAAAAAACAGCATTCAAACCGGAGAAAGCACAGCAGGAAAAGCCAGCCGATGTGATCCCACTGCGGGGCGAGAAGCAGGAAGATTATGCCTTCCCAGATCTCAGTGACCTGATATTCAAGGAGGAAGAGGATGACTGAAGAATTCCAGCGCGGAGTCATTCCCCTGGCGCGTTACCAGGAGCAGCAGCTTCCCGAGTATCAGGACAATCCGCTCATCAGCGCATTGCCTCCGATTCCTGATCTGCAGGAGGTGGTCGGTCTATTGCAGCAGCTTCCCGGTTTCGAGCCGCAGGAGGCGCTTCTGGATGGTCGGCTCAGGGCACATGCGATTGCCCGCCTGTTGCACGGCTTCTTCCAGCCGCTGAGCCATCACTTGGAGCTGGAGAGCAAGATCAGTCTGATGATCCGTCAAGGGTACATCGGTCGGAATCCGGCCAGCGGTGCCTGGTATGCGCACCTGCAGAATGGCTATCGCCGTGTCGAGGAAGAGGATCTGGATGCGGCGGTGTACCAGAGTGTCTCCTCTACGGCCAACAGCCTGTCGCTGTTCGGCTGCTCCGGTTGCGGCAAGACGCGCACGCTGGAGCGGATTCTGGGCATGTACCACCAAGCTCTCCATCACCCTGATTACAACATCACCCAACTGGTCTACCTGAAGATTGACTGCCCAATTGATGGTGATTTGGATGAGCTGTGCCTGAGCTTCTTCAACGAAGTAGACAAGATCCTGGGTACCCACTACAGCCGTAGCCACGGACGCAAGAAGCTGGGTACCAAACGTCTGCTGGCATCCATGTGCCAGGTGGCCAATCTGCACGCGCTCGGAGTGTTGATCATCGACGAGGTTCAGAACCTCAACGAGGCACGCTCCGGTGGTGCCGAGAAAATGCACAATTTCTTCGTGTCGCTGGTGAACACCATCGGTGTTCCGATCATTCAGGTCGGCACCCACCGGGCCAGCAAGTTCTTCCAGCGCACGTTCCGGGCTGCTCGGCGGGTCTCCGGGTTGGGCAGCATCCGCTGGGATAGGTTGCCTCGGGACGAGCATTGGAAGCGTCTGTTGAAGCGGCTTTGGAAGTATCAGTGGCTGCGAAATGCGGCGCCGCTGGATGATGAACTGGAGGCTACGATGTACGACCTCACCCAAGGGGTCATGGACATCGTCATCAAGCTGTTCGCGCTGGCGCAGATCCGGGCGATAGTGACAGGTGTCGAGTGCATTAAGCCGCTGTTGCTGCGCAGGGTTTTCGAGGACGAGTTCAAACCGGTCCATCCGATGCTGGCGGCCTTGCGGAGCGGTAGGCCCGAGCTGATCGCCAAATATGACGACCTGCTGATGCCAGAGATCGAGGGACGGTTGCTGACCCTGACTCGCTCTCTGGATAGCGTCCCCCAACCTAAACCACCGGCCCCTCCGGCTGATGACAAGGCAAAGCGGTTGGCCGCCCTGCTCGAAGGTATGGAAATCCCGAGGGACATCGCCATTCCCATGGCCGATGAATTGTTGGCGGAGAATCCGGACATCCCGCTGGCGGCCCTGATTCACAAGGCCACGGCCTACCTCGCGCAGGACGCTCCCAAGAGGCCCGGCATTTCCAGAGTTAAGCGGACGGAGTGGGGGTGCCTATCCGAGGAGGATCTGCGCCGACGTTATGCCGATGGGCCTGAAAGCGAGGCCTATGACAGATTCAAGCAGGCTGGCTTGATCCTCGATCTACGGCCTCTGCTGAGAGCGAGCTGACATGTACTTCCCCAGGCTCTACCCGGACGAACTGCTTTACAGCGGTATTGCCCGGTGCCGGGTACATCTGGGGATAGGCAGCCACAAGACCTTGCTGCACATGCTTTTCGGTGACAGCAAGGTTGCCGCGATCACCGATCTGCCCACACACCTGACTGCGTTGGCGAACAACACGGGCTTGGATGCGGAAGGCATGATCCTGAATCACACGCTGTTCCCGCTCTATGCCCCTTTCATTCCGCCGGAGCGCCGTACCGATCTTTTTCAGGCCATGCTTGCTCCCGACCGGCCGACGATTGGTCTGTCTGGGGCCTCGACGGCCTTGGTCAAGTGGCCCGATTGGCTGCGTTACTGCCCGATCTGCTTTGAAGATATGGCTGCGCGCTACGGTGAACCCTACTGGCGGCGTAGCTGGCAGATTCAAGGGATAGATGCCTGTCCCGAGCATGGCTGTCAGCTCCTGAACTCACCTATCCCGTTCCGTCGAGCGCAGCGGCACGAGTTTCATACAGCCTCTCCACTGTTTCTGCCCCGTGATCTTCGCGTGAGTCCCGTGGGCGAAGAGGCTATCAGGCTCGCCAAGGCTGCTATGCAGCTGCTGGCGCTCGAAGAGGTGCAATCGCCTGGCTACGGACGCTGGACCAACCTGTACCGGTACCTGGCTACAGAGTGCGGCGCCAGGCGAGGCCGGCAGGTCAGGGCTGAAGTCATCTGGGAGAAGATCCTGGCATCCCATCAAAGGGATTGGCTTGCTGCGAACGGTCTGCTGACATCCGGAGAGCCTCCACCTTGGCTGTTGGCGATGTTCAGGAAGCATCGCAAGGGATTCAGTGCGCTGCAGCATCTGATCGTCTGGACCAGCCTGCGCCCTGGCCAGCATGCTGGCGAGCTGATCAGCGAGGCGAAGACTCGCCAGGTCGACCTTGCCTCCGAGCGGTCAGTGCAGCTGCTCCCTGCTGAGTTTGAGCAAAAGCAGCAGTACCGAGCCATTTGGCTGCAAGCACTGGCTAATCACGGTGGAGCCAAGGCAGCCAGGCAAGACGGAGCAGGGGCATGTTACGCCTGGCTCTATCGTCATGACCGACACTGGCTGATGGTTGCGAACCAGGTCAGGCAGCGCCGACAGGGCAACAACAGCCACATCGACTGGCGAGCGCGTGACATAAGGTTGGTGCGCCTGCTGATCCGGATTGGTAGAGGTAGCGAAGAAGACCTGGGCCTTCCGCGCAGGAGTCGCAACTGGTTCCTGCAGCAGCTACCCCATCGGGCATCAGTCGAGCACCGTCTCGATCAATTGCCTCTTTGCTGCACCTTCCTGGATCGCTATGCCGAGTCCGTCGGCGAGTATCAGATCCGTCGCCTGACTGCAGCGATGCTGAAGGATGTACAGACAGGCATAACGTCTAGGCGCTGGGAGCTGGAAAAGCGTTGTGGATTGGGAAAAAGCAGGGTGGCACCGCTGACCACTGCGTTCATTCGATTGATAGGAAGATGGATTGAATAGGACAGTATTTCGTCAGATCCCGAACGGATCCAGGTTGCTGGCCGTTGGAAATTTTTTCAGGGCCCCGACTCAGGCAGCCGAGTGGCGCTTGGCGGCTCTCTTTGAGCGTAACGGTCGGTTGCAGTTGCAGCGGTTCGCACAGGAGATGTCGTGTGTCTTGGCCGTTGGTCGCGAGTTTCTTGGCGAAGAAGAGGCTCCTTATCGTCCCAGTGGTTTCAAGAAGACGGTGGTGCTTCCTGCAATAGATACCTGGCGGGAAAGGCCGTTGGGTGAGTGCCCACGTCTGGCCAGAAGGCTTGCTGCAAATCCTGAGATATCTGGACAGCGATGCTTTGTGTTCGAGGTCGATGGTCTGACCGTCTGGTTGCCGAAATTCGAGCTGGCGCGAAAAATGTTCTTCCACGCTGCCTTCATCGTCCGTGCAGCCTTCGCACCGAATGGCTTGGACATGGTCTTCACGCTCTACAGAGAAGGCGATGTTGTTCATATCCATACGCCCCCGAAGACAGGTGCGCCAAGTCAGCTTCTCAAAATCAAGGGATACAGAGACCATTTCAGTTGGCTGCTGCTGAATCAGGATGTGAAGCGATCCTTCGAGTCAATCTGGCAAAGCCTCAATCAAAGGCAAGAGCGGGTACCGCAAGAGTCGGCGTATGCCAGGTGGCAGTTCGACTTCATGGCACCCCCTTCCCTCGTGGGTACCACCATGGATGTGCGAGGCCCCTTTGATCCGGAAAGCAACGAATTGCTGGTCTGGGAGATCGAAAAGCTTCAGGGGCTCCGGTTTAGCCATCGCGGTGATATTTTTTTCCACCATCCTGCTCTCAAGTTACCCGTCAGGGGAGATAGCACAGGCTGTGTATCCGTGCCATCGGGAGCCAAGGAGTTGGAGGTGGATACTGACGAAGAGCCGACTGCTGCCAAGGAGCAGAGGTTGATTCATCTGCCTGTTGAGGGGATCACGTTTGATGCTCAGCTGCGCACCAAGATCGCCTACAACGGGGAGCGTGCCAACGGTCATGGCAAGAAGGTCGACGACGAGCAATACCCGAGCAGAGAAAGCCAACTCTTCAGCGTGGCTGATCCTGTGAGCGAGGGCAGCATAGCGTCAGGAGAAATCCAACAATTGGGTGAGGGAGAGCGTGATGGGGACGAGCATGAATGGCTTGCAGATCGCTTCTCGCTACTCCGAGAGGTTCTTGAGCAAATCACCCAAGAGTCTGGAGTTGCGCTGGTATCACTGGAGGTGAGGCCGCTGCCGCTCGTTCCACGCTGCAGCTACCACATGATCGATCACGAAAAATCACGCTGTTATCTGCTGGCAAAGTTCAAGCTGCAAAACGGCGATCAACGCTACCTTCTAGAAATAGATACCTCAGACAACCGGAAGACCATGTCAACGCGGATCATGGGCTTCAAAGCAGGTGTTGAGGCAGGAAAATGCATAGACAGGATCTTGAGGGAGACAGTGAAAGGCTCGTTGCGCTGGCCAGGCACCATGGCGAAGTACTGTGAGCCTTTGCACTCTGTGCATCACCCGAAAGAAGGTCCGCCTGATGCCTATCAGGCCAGAGTATCTGGCTGGAAGCAGCGGATACGCGCGGCCCTGATCTGGTGGCAAAATGATTCACAGGTTGGCTGCTAATGAGGTTGGGCTGAGGCCATGATCGGAGTGGGCAAGCCAAGGATGCATGCCAGGCGCGGTCGAGTTCGGTATTCTCTGTGTCTTTGGTCAAGTGTTGGGGCGGGTGCTGCGGCGCATCGGTGAACCTGATGACCAGGCCTGGTTGTTCATGCTGGCGGAGCCCACATTGCGTAGCTTTGCCGAGCGGATTGCGGATGATCTGCCGGATGACTTGGCGGTGCTGAGTCAGGTGCAGATGCCCGCCGCTCCTGCTGGCTCGATGGCTGGTGGGATGGAGGGTGTCAGCGATGTTGATGGCAGCTGCGATAGCGAGGGTGGGCAGGGGGTTGGCGCAGGTTCGAGGGGCGCCTACTCGCTGATAGATGTTGCTGCTGAGCCGAGCTATCAGGTCAGTTTCTCTCAGCACTATCGGCAGTTGTTGTTGGCTTGCCTCTGATAGTCGATCAACTGTTAGCCCCAATTAGGGTGAGGCTGCCCGAAGCCTGACCGAGCCAACACAGGCGCAGCCAGCCACTAGCTTTTCACCAATTCCGCGCCGAGCGGCTCAATGTGCACTCGGTGCATTCAGCTATTCGAGAAGGGCATCTCTTGGTAAGCGAACGGGCATTACACCTTGCCGACGGATACCCAGTTGTGCGGCAGCAGCTCGGCCAGAGCGCTGGCCTTCTGAGTCGGCAGTCGCGTTAGCACATCCTTGAGATAGGCATACGGATCATGCCCATTCATCCGCGCCGACTGGATCAGGCTCATGATTGCCGCCGCCCGTTTGCCGCTGCGTAGCGACCCGGCAAACAGCCAATTGGAGCGACCTAGAGCCCACGGGCGGATCTGGTTCTCGACTTGGTTGTTGTCGATGGGCACAGCGCCATCGTCCAGGTAGCGCGTCAGCGCTACCCAGCGTTTGAGGCTGTAATCCAAAGCTTTCGCCGTGGATGAGCCGTTGGGCACAAGATCACGCTGGGCCAGCATTCAGTCATGTAGTGCGTCGAGGAGCGGTGAAGCCTTTTCCTGCCGTATTCGCCAGCGTTCTTCATTGCTCATGTCGCGCACTTGGCGTTCGACTTCGTATAGCCCAGCGATAGAGTGCAGCGCCTGTTCGGCCAATTGGCTTTTGTTCGCCGCGTGCAGATCGAAGAACTTGCGGCGGGCGTGAGCCATGCAGCCGATTTCGGTGATGCCTTGCTCGAAGCTGGCCTTGTAGCCAGCGAAGTCGTCGCAGACCAGCTTGCCATTCCACTGGCCAAGAAAATTGCGCGCATGCTCGCCGGCACGGCTGGGGCTGAAGTCGTAGACCACGGCCTTCAGATCGGCGAAGGGCGTGGTGCTGTAGGCCCAGACGTAGGCACGGTGGGTCTTCTTCTCGCCGGGCGCGAGCATCGAAACCGGGGTTTCGTCGGCATGGATCACGCGCTGGGCAAGCACCGCTTCGCGCAGCGCATCGACTAGGGGCTGGAGCTGCACGCCGGTTTGCCCGACCCACTGCGCCAGTGTCGAACGAGCGATGGCCAGGCCGGCACGGCCAAAGATTTTCTCCTGCCGGTACAGCGGTAGGTGGTCGGCGAACTTGGCCACCATCACGTGAGCCAGTAGCCCGGCAGTCGGGATGCCCTTGTCGATCACCTGGGCCGGTACGGGTGCTTGGATCAGTGTTTCGCACTGGCTGCAGGCCCATTTCCCACGCACGTGCTGTTCGACGGTGAACACGCCCGGCGTGTAGTCGAGCTTTTCGCTGACGTCTTCGCCGACGCGCTGAAGCTGGCAACCGCAGGCGCACTGGGTGTTCTCCGGCTCGTGACGGATCACGGTGCGCGGAAATTGCGGTGGCAGCGGTGTGCGCTTGGGTTGTTGGCGTGGTTCGGCTGGGGTAACCGGAGGATTGACGGCTTTCAGCTCGGCCTCGATGGCGGCGATGTCGGTGTCGAGCAGGTCATCAAGCAGGCTGCCCTGATCAGGGCTTAGCTGCTCGCTGCGCTTGGCGAACTTGTGCCGTTTGAACCATGCGATTTCGTGGGTGAGCTGCTCGATGACTGTTTGATCGCGGTGGATCTTTTTGCCCATCGCATCGACTTGCGTGAGCAACTGCGCGGCCAGTGCGCGCAGCTGGTCAGGTGTCAGTTGGTCGAGATTGGGCGAGGAAGTCATGCCGCTGATTGTGCCAGAGCAGGCGGTCAGCGGAGATAAACCGATGGGCTAATGGCAGGTGCTACAGCACTGTGATCGCGCCGGCTGCGCCGACTCGCTGCCAGGGCAACCCCAGTACCAAAGCCTGAAGTTGCTCGGTGTCGAGTTCGACTTCCGAGCCGTGCCGGATGCCTGGCCAATGAAACTTGCCCTGGTGCAAGCGCCGCGCGGCCAGCCAGATACCCACGCCGTCATGCACCAGAACTTTCATGCGGTTGGCGCGGCGATTGGCGAACAGATAGGCGCAGTGCGGCTTCGCCGCACCGAACACCGCCACCACGCGGGCCAACGCGGTTTCAGTACCCGCACGCATATCCATCGGCTCGGTGGCGAGCCAGATACTATCCACGCGGATCACTGGGCGAGCTCACGGACAAAGCGGGCGCAACCTTCAGGATCGGAGGCTGGCCATTTTACCGTGACCGATTGCTCGCCCAGCGGTAGCTCGATAATCACCGCTACTTCAACTGAAGGGGTTGATCGCAGTGCGGTCAAGGCTGCGCTGCAGCACCTGGAGAGCCGACATGCCGATAACCTGACAGCCCAGGCGTTGATGGAGGCACAGGGGCTGGATCAGTTCGTCTTGGGCGAGGACGAGGCCCGCATGATGCGTACCCACCAGGGGGCTCGCGTGGCTTATAACGTGCAAAGCGCGGTAGATGGCGAGCATGGGCTGATCTTGCATCATGTCGTCACTCAGGACGGCAGCGATAACCAGCAACTGGAACCTATGGCCAAGGCCGCCCAGGCGATCCTAGAACAGGAAGCGCTGACGGTTACAGCCGATGCCGGCTACTCCAATGGTGAACAGTTTCAAGCCTGTGACGATGCAAAGATCACGGCCTGTGTGCCGGAGAATCGAGGCATCAATAACAAGGGCGGCGACACACCGCTATTCGATCGCAGCGCCTTCAGCTACGACGCAGAAAACGATCAGTACCAATGCCCGGCGGGCAAGTGGCTACTGTTCAAGCAGGTCAGTGGCCTACAGCGCATCTATGCCGTGCAGGATGACTGCGCGGGCTGTCCTTTGAAATCACGCTGCACCAAGGCCAAGCGTCGACACGTGAGTCGGCATGTCCATGAAGCTGCGTTCGAACGCATGCATCAGCGGATGCAGGCGCATCCAGAGATGATGCTCAGGCGCCGATCCATCGTCGAACATCCCTTCGGCAATCTGAAGCAGTGGATTTTGGGTAATGGTCGCTTCCTGCTCCGACAACTGCGGGGAGCGCGGACGGAAATGGCCCTGGCGGTCAACGCCTACAACCTGAAACGAGCCATCAATGTGCTGGGTGCCCGTCGGTTGATCGAACTGTTGGGATAAATCCCGTCTTCCATTTCCAGCCATCAAAAACACCAACGCCCCGAACCAGTCGGGGCGTTGGATTTGCCTACGGTCAGGGCGTTTTCACACGCTCTGTAATGAGCGGTTTTATGGCTGGTGCAGGGCCATAGGATTAAATTCCGCATGTTCGTGAGGATTTTAGATGCTTCGTGCTGATCTGCAACATAATCCTCACATCCGTGAGGATTTCTGCGAGATGTGGGCTGAGCGGTAGAGAAGAGGACTGTAAATGCGATTGGGCCGATTCAGGAGTGGGAGGGGTATTTGCCTGCAGGAGCGAAGGATTTTAGATCCTAAATTCTTGGCAGTTGGCATCAGTGCCAGCAAGTCCAATATCCGGGCTTGCTATTTCAACGGGAGCGGAAGCGTCTTGAAGAAGGCTCTCGTGGAGCGTTGTGGGGAAGGGCTGGTGATTTACAAGGCGGCGGGCTACAAAGGCAGGGGCGGAGGCAGCAGTTGGCCGGCTTCGTCAATCTGCGGAGCGAGCTCCACATGTGTGGCTGTAGGTGAGCCGAGTTGCGTCAGCAATTCATCCCATTAGTCAGGATATGGGTGAATCCTTCCCCCCCCCCTTCGTTTGTTGTTAAAATGGAACAACGTGATCTCGTTGGCATTTTGTATGCGGATGTCGACGGTATGTAGTGGGGCGTTGGAGCCTCTGAGTGCAGGTTATGTTGACGGAACAACTTGAAGTGCTATCCCCCTCCCTTCGCAATAGTCAAACAGCTGAGCCTTGCCCCAGCGCCAAGCACCTTGAATGCCATGTGCCTGTTTCAAGGGTGTCGGAGTCAGCGGCGACTGCCCGAGTTGCCATTCTGCTGTGCACCTACCGTGGTCAGCACTATCTCGCCGAGCAACTGGATTCCTTTGCGGCCCAAACGCATGAAAACTGGGAGGTGTGGGCTTCTGATGACGGATCAGAAGACGATACACACTCGATCCTGGAGGATTACAAGAACAGATGGGATGTTGGCCGTTTGTCGATTCACTTCGGGCCTGCCGAGGGTTTTGCAGCCAATTTTCTTTCACTAACGTGCAACGCCAGCATCGACGCAGATTTCTATGCCTATTCCGACCAAGACGATGTCTGGGAAGCCGATAAGCTTGCAAGAGCTGTCCAGTGGCTGGAGAGCGTGCCTGCCGATGTACCGGCACTATATTGCTCATGCACCCGACTGGTTGATGCTGAGAACAATGAAATCGGCGTATCGCCGCTGTTTACCAAAGCCCCTGGTTTCGCCAATGCCTTGATGCAGAACATTGGTGGTGGCAACACCATGGTGTTCAACAATGCCGCACGAGAGCTCTTGCGCGAAGCTGGTGAAAACAAGTCTGTGATCACCCACGACTGGTGGGCTTACATGGTTGTGACGGGCTGTGGCGGTCGCGTGTTCTATGACAGCAAGCCTACGCTGCGCTATCGCCAGCACGGCGACAACCTGGTGGGCACGAATGCCAACTGGGCTGCCCGTTTTAAACGTATTCGCATGTTATTTCAGGGGCGCTTCAAGCACTGGAATGACTGCAACATCGCAGCGTTACTGACGCTAGAACACAGGTTCACACCCGAAAACCAGGAAATACTTCAGCGCTTTGCTGCCGCTCGGGGTATGAGCCTTATTCCTCGCCTTATCCATCTCAAACGCAGCGGTATCTACCGCCAAACACTGCTGGGAAATATTGGTCTGGTCGCTGCTGCTATTCTCGGGAAAATATAACGCATGACTATTCTTGTAACCGGCGGAGCCGGCTTCATCGGCAGTAATTTCGTGCTCGACTGGCTGGCCCAGTCCGATGAGCCGGTGATCAACTTGGATAAGCTGACGTATGCCGGCAACCTGGAAAATCTCGCCAGTCTGGATGGTGATGCCAGGCATCTGTTTGTTCAGGGTGATATTGGTGATAGCGCCCTGGTGGCGAAACTGCTTGCTGACCACCAGCCACGGGCCATTCTCAATTTCGCGGCGGAGTCTCATGTCGACCGATCCATCCACGGACCGGAAGATTTTATCGAGACCAATATCGTCGGCACCTTCCGTCTGCTGGAAGCGGTACGCGCCTATTGGAACGCGCTTGAGCCGCAAGCGCAGCAGGCGTTTCGTTTCCTCCATGTGTCGACAGACGAGGTCTACGGCTCTTTGGGCAAAGCCGAGCCGGCGTTCACCGAAAAACATCAGTACGAGCCCAACAGCCCGTATTCAGCCAGCAAGGCGGCCAGCGACCACCTGGTGCGGGCTTATCATCACACCTACGGTCTACCTGTGCTCACCACCAATTGCTCGAACAACTACGGGCCGTATCATTTCCCGGAAAAGCTCATCCCGCTGATGATCGTCAACGCCCTGGCTGGTAAGCCTTTGCCGGTGTATGGCGACGGCCAGCAGATCCGCGACTGGCTTTACGTCAAGGATCACTGCAGTGCCATCCGCCGAGTGCTTGAAGCTGGCGTGCTGGGCGAGACCTACAACGTGGGTGGGTGGAACGAGAAGCCCAACCTGGAAATCGTGCGCACTGTGTGTGCCCTGCTGGACGAGCTACGTCCGCGCGCCGATGGCCAGCCGTATCAGCAGCAGATTGCCTACGTTACCGATCGCCCCGGGCATGACCGGCGCTATGCGATCGATGCGACCAAACTGGCCACTGAGCTAGGCTGGAAACCCGCCGAAACCTTTGAAACCGGTATCCGCAAGACAGTGCAGTGGTATCTGGATAACCAAACCTGGGTGAACAACGTGCTGTCTGGCGATTACCGCCAATGGATGGAAACCAACTATCGCGGGCTCAGTGCATGAAAATATTGCTGCTAGGTAAGAACGGCCAGGTTGGCTGGGAGTTGCAACGTAGCCTGGCCCCATTGGGCGGCTTGCTGGCTCTTGACTCCAAAAGCAGCGACTACTGCGGAGACCTGTGTGATCTCGACGGTCTGGCAGAGACCGTGCAGCGTTTCGCGCCGGATGTGATCGTCAATGCCGCCGCCTACACCGCCGTTGACAAGGCCGAGAGCGATACCGAACTGGCCTTCCGGGTGAATGCTGAAGCCGTTGCTGTGTTGGCTCGCGAGGCCAAGCAGTTGGGTAGTTTGCTGCTGCACTACTCCACCGACTACGTGTTTGCCGGTGATGGTGAACGCCCCTGGTGCGAAACGGATACAGTGGCCCCCCTAAATCATTACGGTGCCAGCAAGCTGGCTGGTGAGCGCGCAATCCAGGCAAGTGGCTGCTTGCATTTGATCCTGCGCACCAGTTGGGTATACGCCGCACGGGGCAACAACTTCGCCAAGACCATGCTGCGTCTGGCCCGCGAGCGCGATAGCCTCAGTGTGATTGCTGACCAATTCGGCGCGCCGACCGGAGCTGAATTGTTGGCAGATGTCAGTGCACATCTTATTCGTTCGACCCTGAAACAGCCCCAATTGGGTGGGCTGTATCACCTTGCTGCGTCCGGTGAGACCAGCTGGCATGCCTATGCGCGCTTCGTGCTGGAGCGAGCAGCGGCCGAAGGTGTCGACCTCAAGGTACACGGCAACCAGGTTGCGGCTATCCCCAGCAGCGCCTATCCGACCCCGGCCAAACGGCCGAACAACTCACGACTCGATACACAGAAACTGCAAAAGGCCTTTGCGCTGAGCTTGCCCGAGTGGCAAGTCGGTGTGGCACGGATGCTCACAGAAGTACTAGAGAAATGAACATGTTGAAACGTAAAGGCATCATCCTGGCAGGCGGCTCAGGTACTCGTCTGCACCCTGCAACCCTGGCGATCTCCAAGCAGCTCCTGCCGGTTTATGACAAGCCGATGATCTATTACCCGCTGACTACCCTGATGCTAGCGGGTATTCGTGAAATCCTGATCATTTCCACGCCGCAAGACACCCCGCGTTTCGAACAGCTACTGGGTGACGGTAGCAAGTGGGGGCTCAGTCTTTCCTACGCTGTGCAGGCATCGCCGGACGGTTTGGCCCAGGCTTTTCTGATCGGTGAAGCGTTCATTGGTAACGATCTGGCGGCCTTGGTGCTGGGTGACAACATCTACCATGGCCATCATTTCCAGGAGCTGCTAACGAGCGCGATGTCGCGCGAGCACGGCGCCAGTGTGTTCGCTTACCACGTACATGACCCCGAGCGTTATGGCGTGGTCGAGTTTGATGATCAGGGCAAGGCCATCAGCCTTGAAGAGAAACCGATGGCGCCGAAATCCAGCTATGCCGTCACCGGCCTCTACTTCTATGACAATCAGGTCGTGGAACTGGCCAAAAGCCTCAAACCCTCCCCGCGTGGCGAACTGGAAATCACCGACCTCAATCGCCTCTACCTGGAGCAGGGCCAACTCAGTGTTGAAATCATGGGGCGCGGATACGCCTGGCTGGATACCGGTACCCATGAGTCGCTGCTGGAGGCCAGTCAGTTCATCGCCACCCTTGAAAACCGCCAGGGCCTGAAAGTCGCCTGCCCGGAAGAAATTGCCTATCGCCAGAAATGGATATCGGCAGAACAGCTTGAAAAACTCGCAGAGCCACTCGCCAAGAACGGCTACGGGCAATACCTTAAACGAATTCTGAGCGAGACCGTTTACTGATGAAAGCAACGCCTTTAGCTATCCCTGATGTCATTCTTTTCGAACCCAAGGTATTTTGTGATGATCGGGGGTTCTTCTTCGAAAGCTTCAATCACCGTCGTTTTGAAGGGGCTGTCGGTAAACCCGTCAACTTCGTGCAGGACAACCACTCACGTTCGGTGAAGAACGTTTTACGAGGCTTGCACTACCAAATCCAGCAGCCCCAAGGCAAGTTGGTGCGCGTGGTGCAGGGCGAGGTGTTTGACGTGGCGGTGGACGTGCGCAAAAGCAGCCCCACTTTTGGCCAGTGGGTGGGCGAAGTGCTATCAGCCGACAACAAACGACAATTGTGGGTGCCCGAAGGTTTTGCCCACGGCTTTGTGGTTTTGAGCGTCACAGCAGAGTTTTTGTACAAAACCACCGACTACTACGCTCCAGACTATGAGCGCAGCATTGCCTGGAACGACCGAGCCATAGGCATAGAGTGGCCCGCTGGCGTGGCTCCGATCCTCTCAGCCAAAGATGCAAAAGGCCAAGCCTTTGAACAAGCCGAGGTTTTTGCCTGATGCGGCCCTTTGCAGCTACTCCAGTTGAAATGTTTGCCAGCCTCTGGCGCAACCGAGAGCTCATTAGAGCCTCTACCAAGCGCGAAGTGCTGGGGCGCTATAGCGGCTCGTTCCTTGGTTTGCTGTGGTCCTTCTTTAACCCGCTTTTCATGCTGGCGGTTTTTACCTTCGTCTTCAGCGCCATCTTTCAGGCGCGTTGGGATGGCGGCAGCGGCTCGAAGACCGAATTTGCGCTGTTGCTCTTCGCCGGTCTGCTCGTCTTCAACCTGTTTGCCGAGTGCATCAACCGGGCGCCGGGTTTGATTCTTTCCAACACTAACTACGTCAAAAAGGTAGTTTTCCCGCTAGAGATTCTTCCGTTCGTCGGCTTGCTGTCAGCGCTGTTCCACACACTCATCAGTCTTGGAGTCTGGCTGATTGCCTACGTCATCTTCTTCGGTGTGCCGGACCTCGCCGTGCTCTATCTGCCACTTGTGCTCGTGCCGTTCTGCCTGTTCCTTATGGGCCTGAGCTGGGCCTTGGCATCACTCGGGGTGTTCCTGCGCGACGTATCACAGTTGATCGGCTTGCTGACCATGGCCTTGATGTTCCTCAGCCCAATTTTCTATCCTGCTACAGCGTTTCCTGAGGACTATCGATACATCCTCTATCTCAACCCAATCACAACGGTTGTTGAGCAGGCGCGCGAAGTGCTGTTCTGGGGCAAGACGCCGGATTTTTTAATGTTAGGGGTTTACTGGGTGATGACTTTGGGATTTGCCTGGTTGGGCTTCGCCTGGTTCCAGAAGACGAGAAAGGGGTTTGCTGATGTCCTCTGAAATCGCCATCAAGGTCGAAAACCTCAGCAAGTGCTACCACATTTATGATCAGCCCCGCGACCGGCTCAAGCAGATGACCCTGCCGCGTTTGCAGCGCGCCATCGGCATGCAGCCCAGGCAATATTTCCGCGAGTTCTGGGCACTCAAAGATGTGAGTTTTGAAGTCAAGAAAGGTGAAACTGTCGGCATCATCGGCCGCAATGGCAGCGGCAAATCTACCTTGCTGCAGATGATCTGCGGCACGCTGAACCCATCCAGCGGCAGCATTAGAACCTGTGGCCGGATTGCCGCGCTGCTCGAACTGGGGGCCGGATTCAACCCTGAGTTCACCGGGCGAGACAATGTTTATCTGAACGGCGCAGTTCTCGGTTTGAGCAGAGATGAAGTCGATGCCCGGTTCGATGAAATTGTCACCTTTGCCGAGATTGGTGATTTCATCGAACAGCCAGTCAAGACCTACTCGAGCGGCATGATGGTGCGCTTGGCGTTTGCGGTGGCAATTAACGTAGACCCTCAAATTCTAGTAGTTGATGAGGCGCTGTCTGTTGGTGATGAGCTTTTTCAGCGGAAATGTTTTTCACGCATCGAGAATATCCGCAAGGCAGGTGCAACTATACTATTTGTTTCCCATGCTGGCGGTACCGTCGTAGAGCTCTGTGAGCGTGTACTGCTGGTTGACAGTGGTGAGCGTCTGGCCATGGGCTTACCGAAACAAATGGTGGCACGCTACCAAAAACTTCTGTATGCACCCAGCGAGAAGCGAGAGATCATTCGGGAGGAAATTCGACGTATCGACAAGTTGGGCGAGTATGACGCCCTATTGACGGACGAGGTGTTGAAATTCAATGCTGACAAAGACCAAGGCCTAGATGCGCAGGTGAGTCTGGCAGCGGAAGAAATGGCCGACTACTACGACCCACATCTCAAGCCGAGCAGCACAGTTGTGTACGAGTCTTATGGTGCATTCATTGAAGACCCTGCCATCTATTCAGCATTTGGCGAGCGAGTTAACCAACTTACGCGCGGAAAAACTTATTATTACCGGTACCGTATCAGATTTGATCAGCCTGCAAGTAATGTACGGTTTGGTATGTTGATCAAAACCACCAGCGGAGTGGAGTTGGGCGGCGCTGTATCCGCGGCTTCTAATCGAAAAAGTCTGCCTTTTGTCACTGGCGGTAGCGTCTATGAAGTTGAGTTTGCATTTGTCTGCCGACTGAATTCCGGTGTGTATTTCCTTAATGCTGGCGTGGTTGGTGATCTGAACGGCAGCGAAACCTACCTCCATCGGCTAATTGACGTTGCCATGTTTCGAGTTAACTCCGAGTTAGCCAGTTTGGGAACAGGCATTGTTGATTTTAATTGCGTACCAAAAATTGAAACTGTATCCAATGAGCGCATCTAAAGAAGTAAGTATAAGTTGCACGAATCAGCCTATCGTTGTAGTGCTGGGAATGCACCGGAGTGGTACTAGCACAGTGACTCGCGCGCTTCAAACTGTGGGTGTTTCACTAGGTGACCGACTTATGCCGGCTGATCCTGGCAATAATGACAAGGGTTTTTTTGAAGACCTGGATATTGTCAATTTCAATGAACGTCTGCTGAGTGCTGTTGGGCATGCGTGGCATAGCATTTGTCCGTTAAAAGGTATTGATGTTGACCGCCTATGTGAACAAGGCTATCTAAAAGAAGCTATACGGCTGTTGCGTAAAAAGTCACAGCCTGGACAAATATTTGGTTTTAAGGATCCGCGTACAGCAAAGCTATTGTCATTTTGGTTGCGCGTATTTCAAGTGGGTGGTTTTGAAGCCCGATATGTAATTGCCGTTCGTCATCCACTCAGCGTTGCCGACTCACTTGCCAAGCGCGATGGACTCGCGCCGGAAAGATCCTATTTACTTTGGATTACTCATGTTTTGACCAGCCTTCGCGGAACTGCAGAGGATTCGCGCATATTAATCGATTACGACCAATTCGTTGCGGAACCGCAAAAGACAATAGGGCGCTTAGCAGAATTTCTGAAAACCACTGTTGACACCACTGACCAAACTGTCTTTTTGCGTGATTTTTTGTCTGAAGACTTGCGTCATTCTTTCTATCTGCCTCAAGACGTGTGGAGCGATAGCGCAGCGATTGAGTTGGCAAAAGAGATTTTCACAGCCATTTCTGATGTGGCCGCGAACGTCGAAGCTGATAAGAATTTTGATCGTTTATCGCAGCTTGATCGCTGGGAGACGGAATTCAGCCGAATACAGCCCCTACTTGGACTGGTTGATCGGCTTAGTTCTTGTGTGACCGAGCGAGATGGGCAGATCGCCAGCCTGGGTCAAGCGGTGACCGAGCGAGATGGGCAGATCGCCAGCCTGGGTCAAGCGGTGACCGAGCGAGATGGGCAGATCGCCAGCTTGGGTCAAGCGGTGACCGAGCGAGATGGGCAGATCGCCAGCTTGGGTCAAGCGGTGACCGAGCGAGATGGGCAGATCGCCAGCTTGGGTCAAGCGGTGGCCGAGCGAGATGGGCAGATCGCCAGCTTGGGTCAAGCGGTGACCGAGCGAGATGGGCAGATCGCCAGCTTGGGTCAAGCGGTGACCGAGCGAGATGGGCAGATCGCCAGCTTGGGTCAAGCGGTGACCGAGCGAGATGGGCAGATCGCCAGCCTGGGTCAAGCGGTGACCGAGCGAGATGGGCAGATCGCCAGCCTGGGCCAAGCGGTGACCGAGCGAGATGGGCAGATCGCCAGCCTGGGCCAAGCGGTGACCGAGCGAGATAGGCAGATCGCCATCCTCAGCCAAGCCATAACCGAACGCGACGGCCAGCTTTCCAGTCTGGGCCAAGCGATGGGTGAACTAACGCAAGAGTTTTCAAGGCAAGCGTCTCTGTTGGTGAATTTGCAGCATTCATTGGATGCCGTATACGCCTCTCGCAGTTGGCGTTTAGCGGCGCCAGTGCGTGCTTTGGGTAGCCTGTTGCGCAAGCCGCGTAAGCTCTGGTGGGTGTATCGTGATTTGCGTAAACAACATGCCTTACGTGGCTTGTTGGCGCGTGTCGTGCGCGTGTGGCGCATCGAGGGTTTGGCTGGGTTAAAACAACGTGCGATTTGGTATTGGCTCGAACGTCATCCGGCGAGTACACCGCCGCCGCCGATATCTGCTGTTGTATCAGCAGAAAACGCATCGGACGAGAATGCACCATCAGCGATTACGGCGGCTTTTCATCAGCAGTTCCGTTCATTGTCTTTAGCCGATTATGACGTGGTCTCATTCGATGTGTTTGATACGGCTTTGCTGCGTCTGGTGCGACAACCAACGGATGTGTTTCGTTACATTGAGCAAACTCATGGGTTGCAGGGCTTTTATCATTGGCGGATTAAGCGCGAAGTGGATGAGCGGCGATTGCAGCCGGCGGCTCGAGATATCAGTTTAAATGATATTTATCGTGATCATCCTGAATGGCTGCCGCTTGAAGTGGCCGCCGAGCGGGCGTTTTGTGTCGCTAATCCCGAAGTGTTTGAGTTGTATCGAAAGGCGGTTACGCTGAAAAAACTCATTTATTTTGTTTCGGATATGTATTTGCGTCATGAGGATATTGAACATCTGCTGGACGATGCCGGTTATCAACAGCGGGATGCATTGTTGGTGTCGTCAAAGGATGACTTAATCAAGGGCGATGGCAGCCGTTTTCGTGATTTGCAATCGACATGGGCGGATTTGCGTGTGTTGCACGTGGGGGATAACCGTCTGGCGGATGTGGAGTGGCCTAAAAAACTCGGATTTGATGCATTTCATTATCAAGAACCGGATGTTTTTTTCGCGCATGATGCCTTGGTTTCCGGCTTTGCCAAAGAGTTGAAAGCTGCAACGCTGTCGGGCTCGCCGTCGTCGTTGTGTTTGTCTCATTTGTTAGGTGGTTATCGCTACTGGAAATTAGGTATTGAGCGCTCTGGACCTTCTTCGGTTTGGCGCAGTGTGGGTTTTTTGTATGCGGGGCCATTGCTGTTGAGCTTTGTGCGGTCGTTGCGTGAACAAATGGCGGCGTTGCCTTCGTTAGGCGGGGTCTATTTTTTGGCACGTGATGGCGACATCATAAAACAGGTTTTTGATCGGGTTTATGCCGCTGAGGGGTATCGTTCCCATTATATGTACGCTTCTCGTCGTTGTATGACGTTTCCTTTGTTGGTCTTGGATAACGTGCCTGATGAGGTTCTGACGCTATATGGGTATTGTGATGCGCATACCAGTGTCGACGATATTTTCAATCGTTTTGACTATCCGGAGTTGACTGCATTACAGCAAGATTTACTCGCGCTAGAGCAAAAGCAGTTGTTAATGGCTACTGAGGTCATGCGTGTTATTAAGAAGCATAAATCGTCGATTGCTGCGCTCGCTCAGAAAGAGCGTGATGATTTATTAGCGTATTTACAGTCCATCGGATTTTGTGAAGCAGATGCTTTAGTGGTTGATGTAGGTTGGAGCGGTACTATTCAAGATTGTTTGCAATTGCTGACAGAAAGCTTGCCAAACCAAGTGCATGGCGCTTATTTGGGGGTTTGGCCACACGCGAAATGCCGCGCCAATAAGAGCGGTTTTTTGTTCAGCCCTCAGCGGCCTGAGCTGGCGACACGCTTGCAACCCTTTATTGATTTTATGGAGTTGTTGGCGTCGTCGCCGTTGGAAAGTGTGAAGCACATGGCGCGCGATGATCAGGGGCAGTTGTATCCGTGTTATTTTGCGGCCACCGAGGATGAGAAAAAACGCCAAAAGGTGTCGCTGGATATTCAAAGTGGGGTTATGGAATACGTTCACTGGGCCTTAGGGTCTTCGATTACGCCGTCGCTCGGGTTGTCGGTCGAAGTGTTTGTCGATTTATGTGAGTTGTTGCGTGATCAGGCGTCACCAGAGTTACGGGCAAGTTTTAATGCGCTTCGCCATTCACGTATCGTGAATGGCGGGCATGACTTTGTTATCTTGCCTTTTTCGGAGGCTAATTCATGAGCGCGATAAAGTTGTTCAGTGTGTTTATTAACCCCACGATGTATCGCAGCTTTTTTGAATTGAATCCTTATTTGTGGCCGTATGAGTGCACTGGCATTGATAATCGGGTCGATAATCTTGGTTTGCCTGCCTTGTACAATCGTGTGATAGAGGAGCATCTTAACGAGGATTGCTGGCTCTTTTTTGTGCATGAAGATTTTGAGATTAAGCAGAGCCTGCATTCCTTATTGAGCCTTGATCCCAGCCAAGTATACGGCACATTTGGTGTGCGTATGCAGGATCACTATCCTGTTGCATATGGTGAGCATGCCTGTAGCAATAAAGATGGCAGTGAAGCCGTGACAGTCGGGGTTCCTTTGGAAGAAGTGGCTTTAGTCAGCTCGTTAGATTGTCAGAGCGTTTTATTGCATACCTCTTTATTACGTCAATTTCCGGCGTTGCGTTTCGATGAATACCTATCTTTTGACTTGTATGCTGAGGATTTTTGCATGCAGGCTCAGTTTCACTTTGCTTTGTCGGTGGGTGTATTTCCTTTGGCGTTTCAGCATTTTTCTAAAGGTAAAGTGACGGAGCGTTACCATCGTGGATTGGCGTATTTGGCCAATAAATTCCCAAATGAGGCTATTCCCGGCAGTTGTTCTTTTATTGGTGGTAAGGCAGCAGTGCTGGAGGCGAAATTTCAATACGATATTGCGGCCAATCCTGCTCAACGTTAGCTTTGACTATAAGGATTTAAGTTTGCGTCCCATTCGGACTGAAAAAGGACTCAAAAATAGTTATAGATCACTTGGGGGGTATTATATATTTTAATCTAAAATAATATTTTTTGACGCCCATACAATAGCTTATCATTGGGTGTAGGGTGGCGTCAGGGGGCAAGCATGTCGCGAAAATGAATTTTAGCTATAAAGATAGCTATCTATTAAAATTACTGCTTCTTTTATGGATGTGAGTGCGGTTTTAATCAAGATGTTTGGCTGTGTTGGCGATTCATAGGGGCTGTCAATTCCCGTCATATTGGGCAACTGTCCACTTCGGGCCTTTTTGTACAGCCGTTTCGGATCGCGTTGCTCGCATATGTCGAGGGGAGTGTCCACAAACACTTCGATAAAGTTATCTTCTCCGATTAGCTCCCTCGCCATCTGCCGTTCTGCACGGAAGGGGCTGATAAACGCGGTCATCACGATCAGCCCTGCATCCATCATCAGTTTGGCGACTTCAGCCACTCGCCGAATATTTTCTACCCGGTCGGCATCGGTAAAGCCCAAGTCCTTGTTCAGGCCTTGGCGAACGTTGTCGCCATCGAGGATATAGGTGCGTTTGCCCTGGGCATGGAGTTCTTTCTCCAGGGCGTTGGCGATGGTCGATTTTCCCGAGCCGGAAAGGCCGGTGAACCAGATTACCTTGCCTTTATGGCCATTGAGGCGTTCACGGTCCTCGCGGGTAATGCTGAGTGCCTGGCGATGTACGTTCTGTGCGCGGCGCAGGTTGTGGCGGATCATGCCGGCGGCGACGGTGCTGTGGGTATATTTGTCGATCAGCAGGAATCCGCCAAGAGTATGTGATTGAGCGTAGGCATCGAAAACCAGTGGCTTGCTCAGTGCAAGGTTGGCCACTGCGATGTCGTTAAGCTGCAGCTGGCGGCACGATTCATGAGCTTGGGTGTTGACGTCTATGCGGTGCTTCAGTGCGGTAAGGCTGGCGCTGGCCCATTGGTTCGCCAGTTTGATCTCGTAGGAGCGGCCTATCAGGCCAGGCTCATCGTGCATCCAGACCAGAGTGGCTTCGAACTGGTCGGTCATTTCCAGCGGGTGCTCAGCGCGAGCCAGTATGTCGCCTCGTGAGGAGTCGACTTCTCGGTCCAGTACCAGGGTGATCGCATCACCCGGGTTGGCGCAGTCGAGATCACCGTTGGCGGTGACGATGCGTGCGATCTTGGCCGTTTGCCCGGAAGCCGTTACGCGCACTTCGTTGCCAACGGCTAGCTGGCCGGAGGCCAATGTGCCGCTGAAGCCTCGGAAGCTGGCATCCGGACGGTTGACCCATTGAACGGGGAAGACCGTTTTGAATGCCTTGGGGGGGCGAGGGTCGATGGTTTCCAGGCAGGCCATGAGGGTTGGGCCCTGGTACCAGGGCGTATGCGCCGAGCGGGAGGTGATGTTGTCGCCCTTGAGAGCCGACAATGGGATGGCGGTGATGCTGTCGAATCCCAATGGCTCAGCCGCTGTATTGAACGCAGCCAGCGTATCGGCGAACACCTGGGGGTCATACGCCACCAGATCCATCTTGTTGATGGCCAGGATGATGTGCTTTATGCCCACCAGTGACGCCAGATAGGCGTGCCGGCGGGTTTGCGTCAGCACGCCCTGGCGCGCATCGACCAGCAGTACCGCAACGTCGGCGGTGGAGGCTCCTGTGATCATGTTGCGCGTGTACTGCTCGTGGCCAGGGGTGTCGGCCACGATGAACTTGCGATGCGGTGTGGAGAAGAAACGATAGGCCACATCGATGGTGATGCCTTGTTCTCGCTCGGCTGCCAGGCCATCTACGAGCAGGGCAAAGTCAATGTCGTTACCTTGCGTGCCATGGCGCTTGGAGTCTGCCTGCAGCGTACTCAACTGATCGTCGAAGACCTGCTGTGCCTCCCAGAGCAAGCGGCCGATAAGCGTGCTTTTGCCATCATCGACGCTACCGCAGGTGATAAAACGCAACAGGTCCTGATTGGCTTGCTGCACGAGCCATTCGCTCAGTGTTGCCGTCTTGTGGGCGTGTTGTTCGGGCGAGGTGCTTTTCTTGAGGCGTGCCATCAGAAGTAGCCCTCTTGTTTTTTCTTCTCCATGGAGCCTGCGCTATCCGTATCGATTCGACGGCCCTGCCGTTCGGATTGTCGTGTGTTGATGATTTCCAGCAGGATGTCTTCCGGCGTCTGCGCTTCTGACTCCACGGCGCCTGTCAGCGGGTAACAGCCTAGTGTGCGAAAACGCACTTTGCGCATCTGAATGTCTTCGCCGGGCAGCAGTTTGCAGCGCTCATCGTCGACCAGCATGATCATCTCGGGTCGCACGACCACAGGCCGCAACTTGGCAAAGTACAGGGGCACCATGGGGATGTTTTCCAGGTAGATGTAGTGCCAGATATCGAGTTCAGTCCAGTTCGACAGGGGGAATACTCGAATGCTGGCATCCTGGCTTTTACGGGTGTTGTAGAGGTTCCAGAGTTCCGGGCGCTGGCTTTTCGGATCCCAGCGCTGGGTTGCGCTGCGAAACGAGAAGATGCGCTCCTTGGCGCGGGATTTTTCTTCATCGCGGCGCGCGCCACCAAACACGAGGTCAAATTTGTACTTGTCCAGCGCCTGCTTGAGCCCTTCGGTTTTGGTGATGTCGGTATGCAGCGAAGAGCCATGATCGAAAGGGTTGATATTCTTTTCGATGGCTTCCGGGTTGGTGTGTACCAGCAAGTCCATGCCGCTTTCACGTGCCATGAAATCACGGAACAGATACATCTCCTGAAACTTCCAGCGCGTGTCTACGTGCAGTAACGGAAAGGGTGGCGGTGAGGGGAAGAAGGCCTTGCGGGCAAGGTGGAGCATCACGCCACTGTCTTTGCCGATGGAATAGAGCATCGCCGGATTCTGCGCCTCGGCTACCGCCTCTCGGATGATGTGAATGCTCTCTGCCTCCAGGCGCTTGAGGTGCGGGGATAGTTCGGATAACGCCTCTGCGGGCATTGAGTCGAACCGGTGGAGCTTGAGATGAGGCGGTAGCACCGGCTGGTAGACCTGCACGCAGCAGTGGATGTCAGGCATCTCGTCCGCGTTGCGCATCGAGGCTACCAACGAGCCATGCGGAAACACCGCGACGGGCTTGCCGATGTGTTGTTGCAATGCGACACAGGCCGTACGGATTGTCTCCCGCGCGACATTTGCCAATGGCACCCAGAAGCGCGCGCCCCTGGCATCGTTTGCGTGCAGACAGGGCTTTCCGCTGGGTAGCGGGCTCAGTTGAACGAACAGCACTCTATCGCGGCGTTTGCGCGCTTGCTCCATGGCCCAGGCCAGTACGATTCTGTTGGGGGCGCGGCCATGCTCGTCTTGCAGTGCTTCTTCAGCCAATTCAGCAGGCAGCAGACCCTGAGCGTTCAGGCGGCGCTCGGCGGTACGCTTGGTATCGGCCTCGCCGCACGCTTTGAGGTGTTCGTAGGCGAGATGGGTATCCCAGACCTGTTCGGCCTCGAGCCCGGTAAAATCACCTGCAGCGGCTGTCGTAGTTTGGGTCATATTGATTCCGGGCAATAAAAGTCGCGTGATAAGCTTCGCTGAATCAAATTAAATCACAGGGATTTACATTATGCGACGGCGTGTATCGATTGACTTGGCTGCTCTTTTGTTGCCAATCGCTCGTCAGGCGGGTGATGCCATCATGTCGATTTACAGCAGCGGGCAGAGCGGTGTTCGTGAGAAGGCAGATCACAGTCCGGTTACCGAGGCTGATTTGGCCGCTCACGTTGTCTTGACCAACGCCCTTGGTTCTTTGTCGCCCGGCTATCCAGTGGTGTCGGAAGAAGATGAGCGTTCGCTGGCGCATCGCAATGGCTCGGGGCGCTTTTGGTTGATCGATCCACTTGATGGCACCAAGGAATTCATTGCGCGTAATGGCGAGTTCACGGTCAATATCGCTCTCATCGATCAGGGCCGCAGTGTGTTGGGTGTGGTCTATGCACCTGCTATCGACTGCATGTATTGGGGTGGCGCCGGCCTGGGTGCATTCAGGGAGACAGCCGCAGGTACGCAGCCGATCGAGGTCAGCGCGGCTGAACCGGATGATGGTTGCCGCGTTGTGGCCAGCAAGAGCCATCTGAACGAAGAAACGCAGGCATTCATCGAGCGGCTTGGATCGGTCAGTCTGATACAGGCTGGCAGCTCTTTGAAATTTTGCCGAGTGGCGGAGGGGGTGGCTGATATCTATCCGCGCCTGGCACCTACCTGTGAGTGGGACACCGCGGCTGCGCAGGCGGTGCTTGAAGGCGCAGGGGGCGTAGTGCTGGATCGGGAGGGCAATCCCCTGCGCTACGGCAAACCCGATGTTCTGAACCCCTCGTTCGTGGCTGCGCGCAACGCCGTGCTGATCCCTGCATGATTGATTGGACATATTCACTGGCAGGTGCGCTGACCGGTTTTGTCGTCGGATTGACGGGGGTTGGCGGCGGCGCCTTGATGACGCCAATCCTGCTGCTGGTATTTGGGGTGTCGCCAGTCACCGCAATTGCAACCGATCTGTGGTTTGCCGCCATTACCAAGCTGGTGGGCGCGCGTATTCATCATGCCAACGGCCAGGTGGACTGGCAGGTAGCCAAGCGCTTGTGGTTGGGCAGCCTACCCCTGGCCTTGTTCGTCGTAGTGCTGGTGAGCCTGGGCGCGCAGGTGGCCAAGGTGGAATGGCTGAGCAAGGCAATTGGCGTGGTGGTTTTGATCACTGCCGTGGGGCTGTTGGCGGCGCCGAGGTTGATGGCATATGCGCGAAACCGTCGCGTCAGCCAGGCAGAGCGCTTCAAGGCCGTGCAGCCTGTCCTGACCGTGGTTTCAGGCGCGGTGCTGGGGCTCTGTGTGGCCTTGACCTCTGTTGGCGCTGGCGCGCTGGGTAGTGTGATGCTGTTGTTTCTCTACCCTCTGCGTATGACTCCTCATCGCCTGGTCGCCACCGATATTGTGCATGCCATTCCGCTCGCTATCGTTGCAGGGTTGGGTTATCTGTTTGCCGGGATGGTGGATGGGTGGATGTTGATCAGCCTGTTGCTGGGTTCGGTCCCGGCGGTGCTGTTGGGGAGTTTATTGGCTGGAAAGATCACCGGGCGCTGGATTCAGATTGGGTTGGCGCTGGTCCTGATGGTGGCAGGCTTGAAGGTGCTCGCATGATATTTATTGCCATCAAGCGAAATCGACTTCAGTAATTGTAGTAATTGAACGGCGATGCTGCATTGGACAGGATCCGTAGTACGCAGAGCGTGAATACAAACGCCATGCCTAGCGTCCAGAAGCCTCCAGGAGCAGCGACTTGCTGCCCACGCCACTCCACTCCCGGAAGTTTCGGCACCTGACCGGCATGTAGCAGGTTGGTGGAGTCCTGAACGGGCCGGTAACGTCCCAGCAGTTGGATTGAGTTAGGCGCGCAGGCGCTGATGACCCAGGCCAGCAGGATGAGGGTCATCGCCTCGAAGGTGCTACCCCATCCCGCACTCCATTCTCTAGCGCTTATTCCGGTGAGTAGATCAATCAGCATCATCAACGGCGCAGGCAAGATCGAGGGCAGGATCTGAGGCTTGCCTAAGCCGTTGAACCCTGCCATACCTTCGATCATGTTCCAGGCACCGTCTAGGGTGTGGGACATGAAGACGCAGCCCAGGATAATCAGCAGGAGCTGCGTCTGGCCCCACCCCAGTAGCTGGCGCGCCCGGTTCAGGTGGCGTGTAGCACGCCGGCGCCAGATCAGTCGCCGAGCATGCTGTGCGGTGACGATCACACCATGCAATGCGCCCCATACTAGGAAGGTCAGGCTCGCCCCATGCCACATGCCAGCTAGGATCATGGTCACCGCCAGTGCCGCTAGATGGCGGCGAATGACTAGACGGCGGCCGGCCAGGGGGCGGAATACATGCTCGCGGATAAACTGGGTGACAGTGATGTTCCATCGATTCCAGAAGTCGTCCATGCTCACCGACTTGAACGGCGAATAGAAGTTGAGTGGTAGTCGAATGCCCACGATCAGTGCCAGCCCACAGGCCATGTCCGAGTAACCCGAGAAGTCGAAGTAGAAATTGAGGAACCCGGCGGTCGCTGCGATCCAAGCCGACAACATATCTAGTGTCAAACCACCATCCGAGGCGCGAAATAGTGTTGTGGAATAGAGCCCCAGTGGGTCAGCGATGAGCACTTTTTTCCCGAGTCCGATTATGAACAGGCTGACGCCAGCGAATAGATTGGCGGCTCGGAATCGGAAGGTGCTTGGCAGACGGAGCTGCCGGAGCATATCGCGGTGTCGTACCAGCGGTCCGGCAATCAGATGAGGGAAGAAGCTGATCACGAAAGCATAGTCCGGCGGGCGTATACGCTCGCCACCCTTGCTGAGTGATACTAGATAGGCAATCTGCTGGAAGGTGAAGAAGGAAATGCCCAATGGCAAGGCACGCGCCGGTGGCACGGGGATCTGTGGAAACTCCAGCGCAAGTAGGCTGAGCCAAGTGTGCGCAACCTTGAACCAGGCAAGCAGAGACAAGTTGGCCAGCACGCCGATGATCAGCCACAGCAGGCGTCGTCTGCCATCAGCCCGGCAAAGGACGCCCGCTAGCAGGTAGTTGCCGGCCAGCGACAGTAGCAAGACCGGGATGTCCTGCGGATTCCATAGTCCGTAGAAGCCGATGGATGCCGCGATTAGAAAGAACTTTGGAGCGGCCTGACTGATCCGTCGGAGGTTCAGCGTGATCAACAGGGTACAAGCTGTGAGCAGCATGAATTGGAGAGTATTGAACAGCATCCATGGTCCTGTTCTGTATCGTGATCAAGAGTTTAGAGTTAAAGAAGTCCTGTCCCGCAAGGGGGAGGCTGCGGATCATAGCATTTACGGGTGATTGGTCTGGTTACTTGACATCCATTCTCGGGCGGCAGGGTAGTAACGAAAGATACCCAGTGACTGTGGCTTTAAGGATGCTCCGATCAACTTGTCGTGCAGCCGCGGCAAGTTGCAATTTTCCAGGCACCTACAGCGTCATTGGACGAAAAGTGACCGAAAAATCATGTACGGAGAGCTTTTTCGACCGGTTCTCCGTGTTAAACGCGAACCTCACCCATACCCATGAGCTGTTTTCGAACCCTCCACAGGTTTGCCAGGGCGAACAGCGTGGTCAACTGAGCCGTGTTTTTCATCAGCCCACGAAAACGTACTTTCACGTAACCAAACTGCCGCTTGATCACGCGAAACGGATGCTCGACCTTGGCCCGTGTCTGAGCCTTGCAGAACTCGATCTTGCGCTTGGCTTTGTACAGTACGCTGCGCTGGTTCAGCTTGGAATAGGTGCTGCGACGCGCTGCAATCTGCCAGATCACCCCCCGATTTTCATGCTCTTCGCGCCTTTCGACACCGGTGTAACCGGCATCTGCATACACGGCGTTTTCTTCGCCATGCAGCAGTTCAGCCACCTGCGTGACATCGGCCACATTGGCAGCGGTGCCATGGACGTGATGCACCAGGCCGGACTCGACATCGGCACCGATGTGCGCCTTCATCCCGAAGAAATACTGACCGCCTTTCTTGGTCTGGTGCATCTCGGGATCACGCTTGCCTTCTTTATTCTTGGTCGAGCTGGGGGCATGAATAATGGTGGCATCGACGATGGTGCCTTGGCGCAGCGACAGGCCTTTTTCCTGCAGATAACCATTGATGACCGCAAGGATTGCCGGTGCGAGCTGATGCTTCTCCAGCAAGTGCCGGAAGTTCATGATCGTGGTGTCTTCGGGGATTGGCGCGCTCAGCGTCAGGCGTGCGAACTGGCGCATGGGCGTGATTTCGTAGAGCGCTTCTTCCATGGCCGGGTCGCTCAGGGAGAACCAGTTCTGCAACAGATGGATGCGCAGCATGGTTTCCAGAGGATAGGGTTTTCTACCGCCGCCGGCCTTGGGGTAGAACGGTTCGATCAGCTCCAGCAGGCCTGCCCAGGGCACCACCTGATCCATTTCGGCGAGGAAGCGCTCTCGGCGGGTTTGCTTGCGCTTGCCGGCGTACTCAAAGTCGGAAAAGCTCATCTGGCTCATGGGCGGCTCGGATCAGGTGTTGCGGGGATTCTCGCATAACTGAAGGCTTGTTCGGAGATTCCTTAAGCTTCCCGTGTCCCGTAGTATTTACCGCAGATTTTTTCACAATCGCTCAAATCAGATGCCGATTTGACGCCTGTTCCAGGGTATTCCATTGCCATGCACGCAGAACAAAAACAAGCGCCCATCGCGAATGAATCCTCCCGCGCGTTCTTCAAGTACCTGCGCAGTGAGGTTCTACCGTTACGTCCCTCCCAGTACGACCTGTCCAACACCTGCAACCTTGTGTGCGAAGGTTGTCTGTTCTTTGCTGGAAACGATCACGACGGCCATGTTCCAGAAAATGATCTGATTCAGGTCGACCGTTTCTTTGCAGCAGAAGCCGCACGCGGAGTGAACTATGCGGAAGTGGCAGGCGCCGAGCCGGCTCTGGTGGAAAACAAGCTGCTGGTCATGGCCCGCCATATTCCCAAGGGCGTCATTTACACCAACGGCACACGCAAGCTCAGCAGCGAACTCGATTACCGCCTTCAGATTTCACTCTGGGGACTGCCCGAAGAGAGCCGGAAACTGCGCGGGGCGAATATCGTTGGGAAGCAACTTAGGAACTATCGCAACGATCCGCGAGCGATCTTCGTCTTTACGATCACGCGTCAGAACATCGCCAGCATCCCCGAAGTCGCGCGCTTCTGCGCGGACGAGGGCGTTCGGTTGAGCTTCAACCACTTCAGCCCGACGCAGGATTACCTAGATCGGCTGAAGCAGGGTGGCAGGGATCGTTCGGACTACTTTCGCTTCAGCGACAGCGACGACAACCTGATTCTCGAAGCTGAGCACCTTGCGCGTTCCCAGGCGCTGATCGGCCAAGCCATGGAAGACTACGCCGAGAATATCCTTTACGACGCACAGTACAACCGCTGGGTTCATCAGGTTAATGGGCTCTACGACATCGACCCAGATACCGGTATTGCCACCAATTGTGCAGCACGCGTCACCCATCACTACCGACACTTCCATGTCGACCTCAGCGACGCAGGCGACGTAAAGTGCTGTACCCCTAACATTGCTTGCCAGTCCTGTCGCCTCTATGCTCAGTCCTTGGGCAGCGCCTTGCAGCGGCAGACCCGCAGTTCGCGACGCGGCCAAGACTTTGAGCAGTGGCTGCAACTCTGGAAACTTTGGCACCAGTTGTTCTGGGGTGACCTACCAGAACGTTTCGCCGATAGTGAAACGCTAAGCCAGCGCTTTATTCCCTTGCAGGATCTGAGCGCCGTTCCTGCGCTTTAGCGCTGCGCGAGGGCTGCCTCAACTGCTCCGCTAGGTAGGCACTGACGCGTTGGCCGCCCTTGCGGCCGAGGTGCTCTTTGTCGGCGATCTCATCGTCGGCGAAAGTCCATTCATTCAGGTACAACGTTTGGGCCCCCAGCACCTGATCGAGATCCTTACGGATCCGTATCGGTTGCAGCGGACTGGGCTCGATCAGTAGAACCGGCTGCTTGCCATGCTTGTGCACGATGTCCAGCAGGCTGCGCAATTGTTTCAGCCGGTCGGGATTGTAGGCCTCCTGTCGGCGGTCCTCCCAGGTGACCTGAGCCTGCCACGTCTCCAGCCGGCCCGGCACGATGACCCCGTCGCCATTGGCGTAAATCAAGACGCTGCGCTTGGGGTTGCCGCGCAGTAGGATCGGTCTCCGAGGGTCTGCGCAGGGGGAGCTTCCGAGTATGTCTCTTGCATGGCGCAACTCCTCTGTATGCTCATGGCGTTGGCAAGGCATGAGCTGCAGCTCAAGGACGCTCGCCTCCAGTAGCGAGTTCATCGGCAGTAGCTTGAACCAGTCGTTTGCGCTTAACGCCTCCAAGCATCGCGGAGAGTGGCTGGCATTGAATCGCACATCTGCCCAGCTCCAAGTCTTAGGGCAGCGGGTCTGCCAAAACAGGCTCTGTACCGGCAGGGAAATCACTACTGTACTGCGTGCATGCACAGCTGCTCGTTCGACCAGTGCGCGCATTTCATCTGGGAATAGGTTAGGGATGCCATAGTTGAAAAAGCTCTGCCCGCTCTGACTCATCAAGCGAGTGTCAAAATGATTCTGGACGCGTGATGAGCCAACCAGTACCACATCCGGTGCCGGCTCTTGCACACTGAGCAGGAGTCCCTTCCATGTTGGGTTCTCCAACCAGAAGCCTTCAGAGGCCAATAGCCTAGCCGTCCAAATGCACACGAAATTGAACAGAACCACGCCAAGCAAGGCCAGCAGTATGATGTAAGTGACGCTGCGACGCAGCCTTGCATACAAGGGATGGAGGGAGGTCAAGAGCTATGAATGTCCGGAAAATAAAATTTCAGGCGCGGTGCGCTACAGTTCGATAGGTCTAGTACGGAACTTACTATTGCCCATCCACAAATCCTCATTAGAAACCCTGCAGGTCAAGAGGTCGCTTTTGGGGGGGAGGGGGATGCTTGCGTTGCCCCGTCTGTACTCAGGTTAGTATAACCACGGCGGCGGTAAACCTGAACGACGACTACGAGAAGTTCGTACCCGAGCTGTTCGTCTGCAACGTGTTCTCGGTGACCACCGAGGGCAAGGCTTACCGCTACGGCTCCACCGGTCTGCCGGTCAAGGATTGGGGGCCGTGGCATCTGGATAGCGATGTGGGGATGGTCAGCACCACCCACTGAAATCGCTCAAGTTGTCCGCTAATATTATGTTGCGTCCGCACATGGTGCTGGACATCCTCGGCAGCTTCACGCTGTTCGCCACCAACAAGAAAAGGCAGCGCAGCAAGATCATTTGCCGCTATCAGCAGTTTGAAGCGGCCAACAAGATCGTCTAGCGTGTGCTGGCCGGTTACCCAAGGAAGTGATCGCCCCTGATTTTGTGGGTGCTCAATGGCTGCTTTTGGCCGATTCTGTTGAAAAAGTAGATTTAGCGGCGGCCTGCCGATCAGGTGTGCCTGCTGTCGAAATGGCGGCAATCCACTTCAGGATGCCTTTCGGTGTTTCGCTGAGCGTCCTTGCTCAGGTTTGAGGGTTAATTTGAGGGTTTCTGCTTGCAGCAGGCGTACCTATCCCGTCAGCGGTGGCCCTTGAGGCAAAAGCTTGGCCATGCGTCGCAGGTTCTGCACCGTCGCCGCTAAAGTGAATTCGTCAGTGGCACCTGTCAGACCACGCAGTCGTAAGCGGTCGAGTTTGATGATTTGCGGATTCCACGCCATTCGGACACTCAGCCCACGCTGATCCGGACACCTGTTCCACGGCCATTCGGACAGGCAGTCGGAGCGCAGCGACGCAGAGGTTGCATTGTTAGTCTGAGGTGCCCGGTGTCGTCAATTTCTTCACCCGCTTTCTCATCGATTCGCCCTTGAGGTTGATCCGATAAGCGTTGTGCACCAGGCGGTCGAGGATGGCGTCGGCCAGAGTCGGATCACCGATCAGTTCGTGCCAGTTGTCCACGGGCATTTGGCTGGTCACGAGGGTCGAGCGCTGGCCGTAGCGGTCGTCCAGTAGCTCCAGCATGTCACGGCGCTGTTCAACGGTGAACGGGGCCAGGCCCCAGTCATCAAGGATCAGCAGGTCGGTCTTGGCATAGCCGCTCATCAGCTTGGCGAAGCGCCCGTCGCCGTGGGCTAGGCCCAACTCTTCCAGTAGGCGCGGCAAGCGCAGGTAACGCACGCTGTAGCCCTCTCGGCAGGCCTGGTGAGCCAGGGCGCAGGCCAGCCAGGTCTTACCGACGCCAGTCGGGCCGTTGATAATCAGGTTGAGCCCGTCGCGCAGCCACTGGCCGCTACCCAGTTGCAGGATCAAGCCCTTGTCCAGCCCGCGCGGGCTGCGGTAGTCGATGTCTTCGAGGCAGGCGTTGTGGCGTATCGGTCCGAGCAAGACGCTGGCGAAGCTGGCCAGCTACGCGGCCAAGCGCTGGCAGAAACAGACCGGCGGCGTGGTTGATCTGAGTGCCCCGGGCGGCGGGCTAAGCTGCTCGCGGCTACGCCTGTCACTGAGATGTGGAGCAGGGGCCGGCGCCTGAGTGTGCGGCTGGCTGAGCTGGGAATCGCGACGGCTGGCGATCTGGCTGACCCTGATGCGCAGAAGCGCGCAGCAATTCAGTGTGGTGCTGGAGTAACCACACGCGAGTTGTGCGTAATTGCCTGCCTGGAGCAGGACGGCGCCATGCCGCCCACGCAGGAAGCCTGCTGAAGCCGCATGTTTGGCCAGTAGAAAGGGGCAGGCTTATTTATTGGGCGGACTTGCGGCTTCTGGTCCAGAGTGTGTAAAAACGCAAGCACCGACTTGAAGTCTTCGCCCCTACGTTAAATCTGCCAGCGTTCGGTTAGTCAGCAGACCTGGAGTTCGCGTATGAACGCGATTTTCGCTCCGATTCTGATTGACGCATTTACTCGAAAACGTTTTTACACCGCCTCGGCCGAAAGCTGCCATCCACTGTGTTTCTGACCTATGGCCTCGTCAGATACTCAGGAAGCCCGCTGGATAGGCTGGTTTTCTGTATTGTTTCACTGGTGCTTGATCTCCAACGGGTTCACCCCACACACACTTTCGTTGAAGGGGTATACACGTTCCGCACATCAGCTAAACCCGTGAAGTTGCCTGGCATGATTGCCTTGCCTTGCCTTGCCTTGGACGACGCCTTCTGGGGCAGTGGCTCGCTGGTCGTGGAGTGCAGATCGGGTTCGTCAAGAAGGGGCTGCCCTTCATCGGGGAATGTCATAGGCGCCTTCGTCGAGCTCAAGTGGCGGCTGATCAGCGAGCGGTGGCGCGAGAGGAGCGCCCTGGCCAAGCAGTATTGCTGCCGAGATCGGAAGAAAGCCTGGAATTATGAGATGAAAGGATGAAACTTTATTTTTATGATTCTCAGCGTTTTCCAAGGTTGAGCGGAATTTAGGATGATACTTTAATGACTCTGACCTCCACCCTGAAAACGCTTGAAGACGTTGGATTGGTTGTAAGTAATTGATTTAAAACGATTTTTAAAGTAAGCGGCGCTTTAGGCATTCCTGTCATTAGGATGAAACTTTATTTTCATCCCACACAAATGATCGTAAATATTAAAGTCTGTCTCTGAATATTAAAGTCTGTCTCGCTTGGAGCCTCTGTGGGCTCCAAGCGCAGATCCCGCTCTGCTGCCCCTCCGCTGCCTTGAAATCCTAGGTACTCCTCCTTGCTGCTCGCCATCCAACCGCACGAGTCTCTGCGTTCCTTTATCGAAAGGCATTTCTACCTGGCTCCACGCTCACCCGAGTCGATCAAGCTCAAGGAAATATCCAGGTACTACATGCGAGGACAGTCAATCGGGATTATTGCTGATCTGCTAGGCATGTCTGATACCTACGGATTCAATCGTCTGCTGCATGAACACACGAGTTATTCGCAGGTAGGTGTCTTTCCGGATTTCGACCAACGCAGCTATACCAGAAAAATTTATAAGGATTGCTATACGAGATTTGAGACAGAATGTCAGCTAGCTGGAATTTGCATAGATTGTGTAAAAGAAGACATTGAGTCGCTTGGTTTCCCTTACTGGAGACGTGACCACAGATATGTCTGAATCGCCCCTGGTTTCGTAGACACCTCCAAGCCTCATAATGAGGCCCAAATAGGAGGTGTCATGAGTCGTCAGCGTTACCCCGAAGAATTCAAAATCGAAGCGGTCAAGCAAGTGACCGAGAAAGGCAAGACTGTCGCCGATGTTGCCCAGCGCCTGGGCATGTCTGTTCACAGCCTCTACGCCTGGATCAAGCTCTACAGCAAACCCCAAGAGCAGCGTCAGCAAGACGATGAGCAGCAAGCCGAACTGCGCAAGCTTCGCGCAGAACTCAAGCGCGTGACTGAAGAGCGAGACATCTTAAAAAAGGCCGCCGCGTACTTTGCCAAGGAGTGCAACTGAAGTACGCCTTCATCAAGAAGCACTCGACGGATCACCCGGTGCGGCGCCTATGCCAAACCCTAAAGGTGCATCCCAGCGGCTACTACGCCTGGCTGACCGAGCCTCAATCTGCCCGAGCAAAAGAAGATCATCGTCTGCTTGGCTTGATCAAACATGCTTGGCTCGAAAGCGGAGGTGTGTACGGCTACCGCAAAATTCATGATGACCTGCGTGAGCTGGGAGAGACATGCGGGCGCAATCGAGTCGGACGCTTGATGCAGGCAGAGGGGTTGCGTTCGCAAACGGGCTATCGGCGGCGTCCAGGGTTTTACGGTGGAAAGCCAACAGTGGCCTCTCCCAACCATCTCGCGCGGCAGTTCAAAGTCAGTGAGCCGAATAAGGTCTGGGTAACCGATATCACTTACATCCGCACCTATGAAGGATGGCTGTACCTAGCGGTAGTCCTGGATCTGTTTTCCCGCCAAGTGATTGGCTGGTCAATGAAGCCCCGCATGTGCAGCGACCTGGCGCTTGACGCGATGTTGATGGCCGTGTGGCGCCGCAAACCACGGCAGCAAGTGATGATCCATTCAGACCAAGGCAGTCAATTCAGTAGCTCAGACTGGCAAAGCTTCTTGAAGGCCAACAATATAATCAGCAGCATGAGTCGGCGGGGAAATTGCCACGACAATGCCGTAGCCGAAAGCTTTTTCCAGCTTTTGAAGCGGGAGCGAATCCGACGAAAAATCTACGCAACACGTGACGAAGCCCGAAGTGATATTTTCGATTACATTGAAATGTTTTATAACCCAAGGCGCAGACACAGCAGTGCTATGCAGCTGTCGCCAGTAGAGTATGAGAAACGCTATTTTCTGAGCTTGGAGAGTGTCTAGGAAACCAGGGGCGATTCAATGGGTAGCTTACATTGCAGAAACTGCTCCTGCTGATCGCAAGGGTTTTGCGCTGGGAATGGCCATGACAGCTAATCAGCTCTCCGTTGTATTGATTCCCCCGATTATTGGCTTATCACGGGATAGCCTTGGTACCTATGCTTATGGTTGGGGAACTTTAGCAATAGTATCTGTCATTGTGCTATTTACTACTTTCAACAGAAAACAGGGGAAATTAGACAAGAGAATGTGCAATTGAGGCGAAAAAAAACAAAGCAGATTTTTGTGAGTAATGAGGGTTCTAGGCTCTTTTTGAAGAGTCTGAGAAGATGGTCAGGCAAGGCGAAACCGCCGAGGAAGCGCAGTTTACTGGAGTAAATGAGCATTCCTGGGCGGTTTTCAAAGGAGCATCACCGAGAATCAAGGCTTTTCAGACAGGGGCTAGGCTCTGTACGAAAAGAGATGTCGCAAACACCGAATAGAGCAGGCCAGCTAGACCATAGCTGCATAGCTTTCCGCGACCTTTTCGAGGAAACAGCGCACCCAGGCATACGATCAGGATCGTCATTCATAATCAATGGCTACGTTAACCTGGCCGCATGCATCCTGATCTTGAATGGCCACTGCTGCGAACAGCTGCGGTCAGATCTGCATCGCCATGCCGTCCACATTCATCGCTGCCTGGCGCAGGGCCTCGGAGCGCGTCGGGTGCGGGTGGCAGGTGAGGGCGATGTCTTCTGCCGAGGCCGAGAACTCCATGGCCACGCAGAACTCACCAATCATTTCACTGACGCTTGGCCCTACCAGGTGTACGCCCAGTACTTCATCGGTTTGGGCATCGGCGATGACCTTGGCGAAGCCTTCGGTCTCGTGGTTGATCTTGGCCCGGCTGTTGGCGGTGAAGGGGAACTTGCCGACCTTGTAGGCGCGTCCTTCTGCTTTGAGCTGCTCCTCGGTCTTGCCCACGGTGGCCAGCTCCGGGCGGGTGTAGATTACGCCAGGGATGAGGTTGTAGTTGACCTCGTGGGGCTTGCCGGCGATGCGCTCGATGCAGGCTACCGCTTCGTCTTCGGCCTTGTGCGCCAGCATCGGGCCGGACGTGACGTCGCCAATCACCCACACACCTGGCACTGAAGTGCGGTGGTGCTCGTTACCGAGCATGCCACGCTTGTCGGTTTCCAGGCCCACGCTTTCAAGGTTCAGCCCTTTGGTATAAGGGCGGCGGCCGATAGCCACCAGCACGTAATCGGCCTGCAGCGATTCTGCGGTGCCGCCAGCGGCAGGCTCCAGCGTCAGGCTCACGCCATCGGCACTTGCAGTAGCCTGGGTCACTTTACTGCCCAGCTTGAACACCATGCCTTGCTTGGCCAGTGCCTTCTGCAGGGTCTTGGCGGTTTCCGTGTCGGTGCCTGGGCAGATGCGGTCGAGGTATTCGATGACGGTGACCTGGCTACCCAGCCGGCGCCAGACCGAACCCAGCTCAAGGCCGATTACGCCGGCACCGATGACGACCAGGTGCTTGGGCACTTGCGGCAGCGACAGCGCACCGGTCGAGTCGATGATGCGCTGGTTGTCGATAGTCACGCCTGGCAGGGGGGTTGGCTCGGAGCCGGTGGCGATGACGATGTCCTTGGCCTGCAGCGCAGTTTCGCTGCCGTCTTCGGCCTTGACCACGACCTTGCCCACGCCATCCAGGCGCCCCCAGCCTTTGATCCAGTCGACTTTGTTCTTGCGGAACAGGTACTCGATGCCCTTTGTCAGGCCGGTCACGCTCTCATCCTTTTGTTTCATCATCTGGGCGAGGTTGAGGGTGGGCTTGACTTCGATACCGAGGTGGGCGAATTCGTCACCGCTGGCGGCTTCGTAAAGCTCGGAAGCATGCAGCAGTGCCTTGGAAGGCATGCAACCAACGTTCAGGCAGGTGCCGCCCAAGGTCGAGCGGCCTTCCACGCAGGCGACGCTAAGGCCCAGCTGGCCAGCGCGGATGGCGGCGTTGTAGCCGCCAGGGCCACCGCCGATGATCACCACGTCATAAGATTTCATGGGTTCAACTCCAGGATGTAGAAGCGCGAGAGGGGCATAAGGTTAAGCTGAGAAGGAAAGATTGTATACAATCCACTGCATGGATAAGAACAGTTGGTTCTAGACCATGGTCTTGTTTAGAGGAAACATCCCACCAATGAACTACTCTGTTGCGGCGACGTTCGAAATATCAGGCGTCGTAGTCAATTAGGGATAGGAGGGTTGTTCATGCTTGCTCAACTTCCACCGGCATTGCAGAGCCTGCATCTGCCGCTGCGGCTGAAACTGTGGGACGGCAACCAGTTCGATCTGGGGCCTAGCCCGCAGGTCACCATCCTGGTCAAGGAACCACAGCTCATCAGCCAGTTGACCCATCCAAGCATGGATCAGCTAGGCACCGCATTTGTTGAAGGCAAGCTGGAGCTGGAGGGCGATATTGGCGAGGCCATCCGCGTGTGTGATGAGCTGAGCGAAGCATTGCTGGCCGGTGAGGAAGAAGTGCTGCCGCAGAGGCTTGCTCATGACAAGAGCACTGACGCCGAAGCCATCTCTTATCACTATGACGTCTCCAACGCGTTCTACCAGCTGTGGCTGGATCAGGACATGGCCTATTCATGCGCCTACTTCCGTGAGCCCGACAACACACTTGATCAGGCGCAGCAGGACAAGTTCGACCACTTGTGCCGCAAGTTGCGTTTGGAAGCCGGGGACTACCTGCTCGACGTTGGCTGCGGCTGGGGAGGGCTGGCGCGTTTTGCTGCCCGCGAGTACGGCGCCAAGGTGTTCGGCATTACTTTGAGCAAGGAGCAGCTCAAGCTTGGTCGTCAGCGCGTCAAGGCCGAGGGCTTGGTTGACAAGGTTGACTTGCAGATTCTCGACTACCGTGACTTGCCCCAGGATGGTCGCTTCGACAAGGTTGTCAGCGTGGGTATGTTCGAACATGTCGGGCATGCCAACCTCGCGCTGTATTGCCAGAAGCTGTTCGGCGCGGTGAGGGAAGGTGGGCTGGTGATGAACCATGGCATCACTGCCAAGCATGTCGATGGCCGACCGGTGGGGCGAGGTGCTGGTGAGTTCATCGACCGCTATGTGTTCCCCCACGGCGAGTTGCCGCATCTGTCGATGATCAGCGCCAGTATTTGTGAAGCGGGGTTGGAAGTGGTGGATGTGGAAAGCCTGCGCCTTCACTACGCCAAGACCCTGCACCACTGGAGCGAGAACCTGGAAAACCAGTTGCACAAGGCGGCGGCGCTGGTGCCCGAGAAGACACTGCGTATTTGGCGGTTGTACCTGGCCGGGTGTGCCTATGCCTTCCAGAAGGGTTGGATCAACCTGCACCAAATCTTGGCGGTGAAGCCATACGCCGATGGGCACCATAACCTGCCCTGGACGCGTGAGGACCTGTATCCCTGATTACTCAAGTCCCAGTGGAAGTGAGCGAGTGCGCTTCCACTGGGACTTAAGTAAAAACACGCTTTTAGAGAATCGGTGAAATCAGCCGCGCAATGCGCATCCCCAGTTGTTGCAGTCGATGCGTATCGCGGCTGTCCTCTGCAGTAATCTCCCGTGCCTGTTCAAAGTCATCGTTCAGCATGTGCTCGACCTGGTCGGCGAAGCTGCGGTCGACTGTCAGCAGGGTAATTTCGAAGTTCAGGCGGAACGAGCGGTTGTCCAGGTTGGCACTGCCAATCGCACTGACGTCGTCATCCACCAACACCACCTTCTGATGCAGGAACCCTGGCTGGTAACGGAACACGCGCACCCCTGCGCGTACCGCTTCAAAGGCGAACAGGCTGGAGGCGGCATAGACAATGCGGTGGTCCGGCCGTGATGGAATCAGCACGCGCACATCGACCCCTCGCAACACCGCCAGGCGCAAGGCGGCGAACACGGCCTCGTCAGGAATGAAGTAAGGGCTGGTGATCCACACTCTGCGGGTGGCGGAGTGAATTGCTTCAAGGAAGAACAGCGAGCAGGTTTCCTGTGGGTCTGCCGGGCCGCTGGCCAAGGCCTGGCACAGGACACCGTTGTCCGGGTAGGCATCTGGCAGGATCAGTGGCGGTAGCTGGCGCGTGGCCCAGTACCAGTCTTCGGCGAACGACTCTTGCAGGCAGGCCAGCACCGGCCCGCTAATCTGCACATGGGTGTCGCGCCAGGGTGAAAGCTGCGGGTGCTTACCCAGGTACTCGTCACCCACGTTGTGCCCGCCGATGAAACCGACCAGGCCATCCACCACCACGATCTTGCGATGGTTGCGGAAGTTGACCTGGAAACGATTGAACCAGCCGCGGCGGGTGGCGAAGGCATGGATCTGCACACCACCGTCACGCAGCACCTGGCTGTAACTGGCCGGCAAGGCGTGGCTGCCGACACGGTCGTAGAGCACGAACACCTGCACCCCTTCGGCGGCCTTGCGTAACAACAGTTGCTGCAGCGCTTTGCCAAGGGTGTCGTCATGAATGATGAAGAACTGCACCAGCACCACATCGCGGGCTTTCTCGATGGCAGCGAAAATGGCATCAAATGTGGCCTGGCCATTGATCAGCAGTTTCACCTGGTTGTTTGCCAGGCATGGCATGCGACTCAGCTTGGGCATGGCGCGCAAGGCTGCGTAGCTTTCCGACTCACGGGCAGTAAGGGCTTCCTCAACCCAGGGCCGCCAGTTGAGGTTGGCCATGGCCACGTGCATTTCGTGGTTGGCCTGGCGCCGCGCCTTGATGTAGGCATAGAACGATCGGGCACCGAAGACCAGATAGGGAATCAAGGTGAGGTAGGGGATGAAGAACAAGGGCATGGCCCAGGCAATCGCGCCTTGGGCAGTCCGCACGGTGAACACCGCGTGCAGTGCGGCTACGATACCCAGCAGATGTATCAGGCCGAGTAGGTAACCAAAGAAGTAGGGGCTGTGGTAATCCATATGCATCCTGCTTGCCGAGTACACTAGAGGTAACAGAACACGTTCCCGGTCCGCCTTGCAACCCGAAGGTGGATTTGGCGTCTAAGGCTCAGCCCGGCCCGCTTGGCCGGCTTTTTTCCAGGAGCGTTCGTCCATGAAGATTCGTCTGCCACTGTTGGCGTTGGCCCTAGCAATGAGCAGCCCGCTGGTGCATGCCCAGATGCTGCAACCCGGTTTGTGGGAGCTGACCACCAGCAACATGCAGGTCGATGGCAAGCCGCTACCCGACATGGAATTCATGCTCGGCCAGTTAAAAAACCTGCCGCCAGAGCAGCGCGCAATGATGGAAGGGGTGTTGGCCAAACAGGGAGTAAGCGTAGGCGGTAAGGGTGTACGTTCGTGCCTGACGCCAGAACAGGTGGCAACCAACGACATCCCGCTGCAGGACCCGAAGTCAGGTTGCACGCAGAAGATCACTGACCGCACCGGTAATGTGTGGAAGTTTCAGTTCAGCTGCCCGAAGGCCCAGGGGAGTGGCCAGGCTACATTCCTCAGTGATCGGGAATTCACTACCCAGGTGAGCGGCACATTCAACGCCTCGGGTGTGCAGCAGCAAGGCAGCATGAACACCCGTGCGGTGTGGCTGGGCAATGACTGCGGCACGGTCAAACCGCGCAGCTGACATCCCATTGCCACTGGCTGGTTGCTACAGCGTCGTGGGCATGCAGGCTCTCTGCATGTTCCACGCGCAGCTTGAAGGCCTTGCTCCATTCAATTTGCCGTAGAGCCTGATGCAGGCGGCGTGCGGCGTCTTCACAGAACATCAAGTTTTGCCCGTTGGCCAAGGCGAAGGCTTGCTCGTCTGCGCGCTTTACGGCGGTCTGTACCGCCGTCCCCAGGCTGGCCTCTATGCGGTCGATCAACTCGGTGATGGGCAACACCTGCTGATTGCTGTTTAGCCGTACCTGAACCTGCGCGGTACTGCGTTGGCTATGAGGCGTAGCAACAATCCCTTCGGCACTGCCAAGCCATTGCAGTACCGCAGCTTTTTCGATTTTCTGTTCGCTGAAGTGCGTCTGAAACTGCTGCTGAATCAGCTGCCGTGCGAGTGCAGCCGAGCATGGGCAGGTTGAGGAGTAAGGAACAGAAACGGATAGTTCCACGTGGAACACTTCATTTTCGATCCTGGTATCTACCGTTACGGCGTAGCTTTTCCAGCCCGCCAATGGGCTGATCAAGGCGGGTCTGTTCAGCAGATGCTCGAAGCTGAAGCGCAAGTAGGCTGCGGAAGAAAGGCTTGCGTGGCTGCTGAGGAAATCCTCCAGAAGCTGCCGGATGGCGAGTGGTGTGAGAGGCTGGTGTTCCAATGACCCCAGCGCAAGGTAAAGCCGCGACATGTGTATGCCGCGTGAACTGCCGTCTACCAGGCTAACTCCTGCGTCGACTTTGGCAGCCGCGGTGCGCCCTTCGAATTGCACTGGCAGGGCGATTCCGCACATGCCAACCCAATTCAATGGCACGGCATACGCTTGAGTTTGTGCGGCGATATCGGGGAGCTTGAGCTGAGTCATTTGGCTTTCCAAGCAAGTAAAGGCATCAACGGCAACCGCCGATCAAACTGCAATGCAGATTGAAGCGCTGCCCGCTGGAGCTGGATACGCGGTTCAAAGTGGTCCAGCCAACGCGGCGGCTGTAACCCACCCAGGCCTCTCCATCGCTGGCCAGGCCGGTAAAAAAGGTCAATGTGCCGTAGCGGCTGTTGGTTTGTGCCCACAGGCGCCGGCTGTCGAAGTCGTAGCCGCGCAGGTAGAACGTGCTGCCTTCGGTGCGCACGCTGTAGTAACTGCCTTTGCCGTCCTGGCAGGCGAGCAGCGTGGCGCTTCGCGTACAAAGCGCCAATGCACTGCCTTTTGGCATAGCCAGCAGTGAAGTCGGCATGACCAGCATCAGCAACGCCAAGACCCTTGGCAGATTCATTTTTCATCCCCGGTGAGCACTCGTCCGTCGAGAACGGCTTGGCGAAATTGTATTGTTACTTTATAACATTGTGCAATGCATCGTTTCGAATGCGTCTGCCTGAAGAGGTTCGCCATGCCCAATCGTCTCCCCGTCACCGTGCTGTCCGGCTTCCTGGGCGCCGGCAAGAGCACACTGCTCAACTATGTGCTGCGCAACCGCGACAACCTGCGGGTCGCGGTCATCGTCAATGACATGAGTGAAATCAACATCGATGCCAGTGAGGTGCAGCGCAATGTCAGCCTCAACCGCGCTGAAGAGAAGCTGGTCGAGATGAGCAACGGCTGCATCTGCTGCACCTTGCGTGAAGACCTGCTTGAAGAGGTGGCGCGGCTGGCCGAAGAAGGGCGTTTTGATTATTTGCTGATCGAGTCCACCGGTATCTCCGAACCATTACCGGTGGCCGAAACCTTCACTTTCCGCGACGAACAGGGCCGCAGTCTGTCCGATATGGCGCGCCTGGACACCATGGTCACCGTGGTCGATGGCCTGAACTTCCTGCGCGACTATCAGGCGGCAGACAGCCTGGCCAGCCGTGGCGAAACCTTGGGCGAAGAAGACGAGCGGTCAATCAGCGATCTGCTGATCGAGCAGGTCGAATTCGCCGATGTGCTGCTGCTGAGCAAGATCGACCTTATCAGCCAACATGAGCGCGAAGAACTCACCGCCATTCTGCGCAGCCTCAATGCCCGGGCTCAGATCGTACCCATGGTCATGGGGCAGGTGCCGCTGACGCGTATTCTGGACACTGGCCTGTTCGACTTCGATCAGGCAGCCCAGGCACCGGGTTGGTTGCAGGAGTTGCGCGGTGAGCATGTGCCCGAAACCGAAGAGTACGGTATCGCGGCCATGACCTGGCAGGCACGACGTCCGCTTCATCCACAGCGCTTTTTCGACTTTATCCACACTCACTGGACTAACGGGCGGTTACTGCGTTCCAAGGGTTTTTTCTGGTTGGCCAGCAAATATCAGGAAGCCGGTAGCTGGTCGCAAGCGGGCGGCATGATGCGCCATGGCCTGGCTGGCCGGTGGTGGCGCTTCGTACCGCGCGATCAGTGGCCGCAGGATGTGGATAACACCAGCGCGATCTTGAAACACTGGACTGCTGAGACCGGTGATTGCCGCCAGGAGTTGGTGTTCATCGGGCAGAATATCGACTTCGGAAAATTATCCACAGCCCTTGATGGCTGCCTGTTGACGGATCAGGAAATGGACTTGGGCCACATGGGTTGGTTACGCCTGCCCGATCCGTTTGGCCCATGGCACGAGGAGGCGGCATGAACGCGGCAACTCGGGCTGTGGATATCTTTCAGGTGCACGGCGATAGCCCGCAAGTTCTGGCTGAAGTGCTGCAGGACGGCGTGAACCTGGCCGTTTGGCGCCGGCGCCTGCCGGCACAGTTACAGGACTTTTCTGAATTGGCCATAAGCCTTGGTCAGCCCCTGGCTGATCAGCGGGTAATCGATGTGGACGAGCAGCAGATGCCAGTACTGCCCGATCTGCTGCGTGAAGCGTCGGATTTACTTGGCTATGAGGCCTTCGTTGCCGATGTGACGTGGTTGGTGGCGGCGTACACCTGCCTGGTTGGCGCACGTCGGGTCGGTTTACGTCTGCGGGTACTGGACGGTCCTATGTGCCCGCGCTTCCATGTGGATAACGTGCCATTACGCCTGCTCACTACCTATGCGGGTCCGGGTAGTGAATGGTTGCAAGAGCAGGATAGCCGGCGTGGAGAGTTACACACAGCTGATCTTCCTGTGGATAACATAAAGCGCCTGCAGCCCGGCGAGGTAGGGATACTGAAAGGCGAGAAATGGCAGGGCAACGAGGGCGCAGGCCTGGTGCATCGGTCCCCTTCAGGGCAACAGGGGCGGCTACTGCTCAGCCTTGACTGGCTGGCCTGACGGCGCATAGTGAGGCATCACCACCGCCTGAAGTCGCCCCATGCTGCAGAACATTCCCACCCATGTAATTGCCGGCCCGCTGGGCGCTGGCAAAACCACCCTGATCCGTCATCTGCTGGCCCAGCGCCCAGCCAATGAACGCTGGGCTGTACTGATCAACGAATTTGGCCTGGTAGGCCTGGATGCGGCCTTGCTCAGCCGTGACGAAGACGGCATAGCCATCGGCGAGGTGGCAGGCGGCTGCCTGTGCTGCGTCAACGGCATGCCATTTCAGGTGGGCCTGGGGCGCTTGCTGCGTAAATCCCGGCCCGACAGGTTGTTTATCGAGCCTTCCGGCTTGGGCCACCCATTACAGCTGCTGGCTCAGCTACAGCAAGCCCCTTGGGCTGGAGTGCTGACAATTCAACCACTTCTGATGGTTGTGGATGCCCTGGCCATGGCTAGAAACGAGCCCCTCACGGAGGCTCAACAGCAGGCTTTCGATGGCTGTGAGAACGTGGTTTTCAACAAGTCAGAGCTTGTGGATGAATCAGATAAGTTGTTGATAACTAATAAATTTATAAACAAGAAAATCATATGGACAGTGCAAGGTTGGCTGCCTCTGTCGGGCCTTCCGCAGGCATCTTCCCAGATTGTTGACAGCCCATTCCTAGATAACAAGATTGTCGACAATCTTGAAAGTGCCCCAGCATTACTCTGGACAGACCCCAGGCAGCCCATCTGCCTTAGCCAACAGGGGGAAGGAGGTTGGAGTATTGGCTGGCGTTGGCACCCTGGCCAACAGTTTTATCCACAGCGGTTACAGGCGTTCTTGCGCGTCTGGCCATGGCGACGCGCCAAGGGAGTTATCCACAGTGTGGAAGGCTGGCAATCATTCAATGGGCTCAATGGAGGCATGCCCGCCTGGCAGCCCAGCGAATGGCGCAGGGATACGCGTATCGAGCTGATTTTCGATCAGCCGCAATCGCAACCCGCACTGCATGCCGGGTTGAGCGAATGCCAAGTCAGCTGATCAGTTGCGCCAGCGGTTGTGCTCCTGGCGCCACTGCTGCATTTCGATGACATTGTCGGCGCGCGGTGGGGTCTTGATTTCGAACGGGTAGGGTGCCAGCTCGATCTGCACGCTGTGGGCGCCGAACTGGGTCACGGTACCGGGGTGGCGCTGCTCGCCCGTGACGGTGAACTCGAAGGCATAGATGCGTGCCAGGCGTTTACGGCCATTGGCATCCCGGACAAAGGCGATGCGCTTGAGTGCGACGGCGTCGTCGAGCAATTCGAGGTCGAGCTTGGCGCAATGCTGTTTGACCCGCTCCAGGGCTTTCTCGCGCAACCCATGGTTGTGCCACAACCAGGCGCCTGCCGTGGCTACCAGCATCAGGACGAAGAGGTTCTCCAGGGTCAACATTTGCATATGCTCCAAACAGGTGTATCCAGCTTAACTGCGTCCCTGGCCTGTCGTACAGGTGGCAATCGCGTTCATACTGCGCTGCGTACAATCCTTGAAACAGCTTTGGAAACCACCCGCATGAAACGTACCCCGCACCTGCTCGCCATTCAGTCTCATGTGGTGTTCGGCCACGCCGGCAACAGCGCCGCGGTGTTCCCCATGCAGCGTATCGGGGTCAATGTCTGGCCGCTCAATACCGTGCAGTTCTCCAATCACACACAGTATGGCCAGTGGGCGGGTGAAGTGCTTGCCCCGGCGCAAATTCCTGCGTTGGTGGAAGGTATTTCCAACATCGGCGAGCTGGGCCACTGCGATGCGGTGCTTTCCGGCTACCTGGGCAGTGCCGAACAGGGGCGAGCGATCCTGGCCGGCGTCGAGCGGATCAAGGCGGTGAACCCAAAGGCTTTGTACCTGTGCGACCCGGTCATGGGGCACCCGGAGAAGGGCTGCATCGTCCCGCCCGAAGTCAGTGCGTTTCTGCTCGAGGAGGCGGCGGCCAGGGCGGACATCCTGTGCCCCAACCAACTGGAGCTGGACAGCTTTTGTGGGCGCCGCGCGCAGTCACTGGAAGATTGCGTGAACATGGCGCGCAGCTTGCTGAAGCGTGGGCCGCAGGTGGTGGTGGTCAAGCACCTGGCCTACCCTGGGCGCGCCGAGGACCAGTTCGAAATGCTGCTGGTGACTGCCGAACACAGCTGGCACCTACGCCGCCCGCTGCTGGCGTTTCCACGCCAGCCGGTGGGGGTGGGTGACCTCACCTCCGGTTTGTTCCTGGCCCGTGTAATGCTGGGCGACAGCTGGGTGCAGGCATTCGAGTTCACGGCTGCAGCGGTGCATGAAGTGCTGCTGGAAACCCAGGCCTGCGCCAGCTACGAATTGCAGCTGGTGCGGGCTCAGGACCGCATTGCGCACCCACGGGTACGCTTCGAGGCGCAGTTGCTGGCGCTTTAGATCGCGTCGGTTTTCAGGTCCTGGTAGCGCTTCTCCAGCTCCTGGCGGATCTGGCGCCGCTGATGGCCTTGCAGGAAGCGGCGCTTTTCCTCGCTGCTATGCGGCTGGCGCGGTGGCACCGGCACCGGGCGGCGATTGTCGTCGACTGCAACCATGGTGAAGAAGCAACTGTTGGAGTGGCGCACCGAGCGCTCGCGGATGTTCTCGGTCACCACTTTGATGCCGACCTCCATCGAGGTGTTGCCGGTGTAGTTGACCGACGCGAGGAAGGTCACCAGTTCACCTACGTGTACGGGTTCGCGGAAGATCACCTGGTCGACCGACAGGGTCACCACATAGCTACCGGCATAGCGGCTGGCGCAGGCGTAGGCCACTTCGTCGAGGTACTTGAGCAGGGTGCCGCCATGTACGTTGCCAGAAAAGTTGGCCATGTCCGGGGTCATCAGGACGGTCATGCTCAGCTGGGCGTTTCCAGGTTCCATAGTGTGCTCACGGTGAGGTTGCGCTGAATCGGGCGAATGGAGGGCGTTATCTGCTGACACTGCTGTTCCCCTCTTATGAATTTGCCTTGCTGATACGGGACGTTGGCTGACGCGCTGTCGTCACGCTGATCATGCCATCAGCGGCGCTTTTCCAGCCGATCTGTTTCTGCATATTGCACCGGCTTTTTGCGGCGGGGTGCGATGTTAACCTGAGTACGCCCATGCAACATGGGCGTTCCTGCATTCAATACAGTATGTACTTGCTGCTCCCTCAGGTTTGCCTTGGCAGAGGAGCGGTCTGCCCAGGCATCCAGAAAAAGACGAGAAAAGGAGTATCACGCCATGCATGCCATCAGCTTCATCCAGGACCTGGCGGTCATCATGCTGGTCGCTGGCGTGGTCACCATTCTCTTCCATCGCCTCAAGCAGCCGGTGGTGCTTGGGTACATTGTCGCGGGCTTCATCATTGGCCCGCACACCCCGCCGTTTGGCCTTATCCATGATGAAGACACCATCAAGACCCTCGCTGAACTGGGGGTGATCTTCCTGATGTTCTGCCTGGGGCTCGAGTTCAGCCTGCGCAAGCTGTTCAAGGTGGGTGCCACAGCGTTCATCGCAGCGTTCCTGGAAATCGTGCTGATGATCTGGATCGGCTTCGAGATCGGTCGCTGGTTCGGCTGGAATACCATGGACTCGCTGTTCCTTGGCGCCATCCTGGCCATATCCTCGACCACCATCATCGTCAAGGCGCTCAACGACCTGAAGATGAAGAACGAGCGCTTTGCCCAGCTGATCTTCGGCGTGCTGATTGTCGAGGACATCCTTGGCATCGGCATCATTGCCCTGCTGTCGGGTATCGCGGTCAGTGGCACGGTCAGCTCGGGTGAGGTGTTCTCCACCGTCGGCAAGCTGTCACTGTTCATGATCGTCGCCCTGGTCATCGGCATCTTGTTGGTGCCGCGTCTGCTGGCCTATGTGGCCAAGTTCGAAAGCAACGAGATGTTGCTGATCACCGTGCTGGGCCTGTGTTTCGGCTTCTGCCTGCTGGTGGTGAAGCTGGAGTACAGCATGGTGCTTGGCGCCTTCCTGATTGGTGCGATCATGGCTGAATCGCGCCAGTTGCTGAAAATAGAAAGCCTGATCGAACCGGTACGCGACCTCTTCAGCGCCATATTCTTCGTCGCCATCGGCCTGATGATCGACCCCCAGGTGCTCATAGACTACGCCTGGCCGATCGTGGTCATCACCTTGGCGGTGGTGCTGGGCAAGATGCTGTCTTGTGGCATGGGGGCGTTCATCGCCGGCAATGATGGGCGCACGTCGCTGCGCGTGGGCATGGGGCTATCGCAAATTGGCGAATTCTCTTTCATCATCGCCGCGCTGGGCATGACCCTGCAGGTAACCAGCGATTTCCTTTACCCGGTGGCTGTCGCGGTATCGGCAATCACCACGTTGCTGACGCCGTACCTGATCCGCGCGGCCGACCCGTTGTCGCAAAAGCTGGGCAATATAGTGCCGGGCCGCCTGGCGCGGGTGCTGTCGTTGTACGGCGAGTGGTTGCGCAACATCCAGCCGCAGGGCGAGAGCGCCATGCTGGCGGCGATGATTCGGCGCATCCTGTTGCAGGTGGGGGTAAACCTGGCGCTGGTAATCGCCATTTTCTTCAGTGGTGGCTACTTCGCAGGGCGAATCGGCAACTGGCTCAGTGAGTGGGTGAGCGATGCGAGCCAGCAGAAGGCTGTGATCTGGGGGGCGGCCTTGTTGCTGTCGCTGCCATTCCTTATCGCCGCCTACCGCAAGCTCAAGGCACTTTCGATGTTGCTGGCAGAGATGGGCGTGAAGCCTGAAATGGCAGGGCGGCATACCCAGCGTGTGCGCCGTGTGATTGCTGAAGTTATCCCGCTGTTGTCGCTGCTGGTGATCTTCCTGCTGCTGTCGGCATTGTCGGCGAGCATTCTGCCGACCAGCGAGTTGTTGCTGGTGATTGCTGTAGTCGCTGCCGTGGTGGTGGCGTTGTTGTGGCGCTGGTTCATCCGCGTGCACACGCGCATGCAGATCGCCTTGTTGGAGACGCTAGAGAATAGTCGCGAGAACTCGCACTAAGGGGCAATGCTCCCTGCGCAAGATTTCACCGTCGTCCGAGGGGATGGAGCGGTAGCGATGTCGCCAGGCGCAGAAAGCCTGGCGATTTTAACTACATTGATGGCACTAAGCCATAAATATTCCTGTGGATATTTCAGCTTTCCAGCCAAACATCCCGCGCCCAGTGCCACACCGATTCCCAGCTGTCTTCGCCGACCAGTTCCTCATCGGCATCCCACAGCACCACGGTGCCATCTTCTTCGACGCAGTAGTAGTTGTCGCCGTCCTGACACAGTGGGATCAGCTCACGCGGCACGCCGGCATCCCAAGCTGTGGCGGCAACTTCTGGCAGGTACGTGTGCGACTGCGGGTCGGTACAAGTGACAGGCTCAAGAGAGCCGTAAACAACATCACTTACGGTCAGCAGAAACTCTTTGAACACGAATGGAATATTGATGAACAGCTGCTCTTCGATCTCCACCAGCTGGTCCTCGTCGGGAAGCTCCAAGGGCACCGGTACGGGTTCATTGGCTTCACGGAGTTGTTCGATCACTTCTTCCACGGTTCACTTCCTCTGACCTAGATGACAACGCTGCGCGTTATACCCTAGTAGGCCAGTCTGGCAAAAGCAAAAACCCCGGGACAGGCCCGGGGTTTTTCATGCAGCACGTAGCGATTAGCCGTTTTGACGGATACCGGCAACCAGCCAAGGCTGGTTCTCGCCCTGGGCGCGAACCATGTGCCAGCTTTCGCTGAACACTTCGCCCTGGTCGAAGCGCGAGTTCTTCGACACGCCACGGAAGGTCAGGGTGGCGTCGGTGCGGTCGGTGCGGTCGTCGAGACCGTCCAGCTGCACTTCCAGGTTATCGATGTAGGTAGCCTGGAAGCCATCACCCAGCTCAGCACGCTCGCGCTTGAGGAACTCCAGCATTTGCGGAGTAACGAACTCGGCGATCTTGTCCATTTCGTTGGCATCCCAGTGCTGCTGCAGCGACTGGAAATGGTTACGGGCGGCAGCCAGGAAGTTCTGCTCGTTGAACCACGCCGGGGCGTTGATTACCGGAGCGGCTGCGGCGGCAGGTGCGGCCGAACCCCCGAAGATCGACGGCTGGGCAGGCTGGGCGTGAGCCTCACGCTGCATCGGCGCATGGCCTGGCATGGCCATTTGCGGCTGCTGCTGGCGGCGGCGCGCGGCGATGAAGCGGAACACCAGGAAGGCAATGAGCGCCACGATCAGGAAGTCCATGATCTGGAAGCCTTCGAAACCGTCGCCCATGAACATGGACGCCAGCAGGCCACCGGCGGCCAGGCCGGCCAATGGGCCCAACCAGCGCGAAGCACCGCTGGCGGCCGGGGCTGCACGACCAGGTGCGGTCGGCGCGGCGGCAGGCGTGGTTGGCGTAGCCTGGCGGGTCTGGTGAATAGGCGCGGAGCCCGAGCTCTTACCGCCGCCGAAACGCTTGGCGTTGGCGTCCAGGCTCAGCGTCAGGCCGACGCAGAGCGCCAGTGCGATGCTAAGAAAACGTTGCATAAGTGGGATATCCCCTGTTGTGGATTGCACGCGCGTCATGGTGCACAGGTTCCCGGGCACATGACCAGCGACATAATGTTTCGAGCTTTTGCCTGAATGTTACAAGGCCGCCCCGGCAGGGCGGCCTTGCGCTTTCAGATGGCCTCGAGCTTGGCATACCCCAGCATCAGCCACTTGCTGCCTTCGGCAAAGTTCACCTGCACCCGCGCCTGCGCACCCGAGCCCTCGAAGTTGAGGATCACACCTTCGCCAAACACTGCATGTTGTACACGCTGGCCAAGGTTGAACGCGGTCTGCGGAATACTGGCATTGGCAAACAGGTTGCTGTTGGTGGCGGTCTTGGCCCCACCGAACGGGCGGCTGACGCTGTTGGACAGGCGCACTTCCTGAACCAAGCCTGGCGGAATTTCGCGCACGAAACGCGACACCTTGTTGTAGGTCTCGCTGCCATACAGGCGACGGGTTTCGGCATAGGTCATGACCAGCTGGCGCATGGCGCGGGTGATGCCCACGTAGGCCAGGCGCCGTTCCTCTTCCAGGCGGCCGGGTTCTTCCAGGCTCATCTTGTGCGGGAACAGGCCTTCTTCCATGCCCACCAGGAACACATACGGGAACTCCAGGCCTTTGGCGCTGTGCAGGGTCATCAGCTGGATGCTGTCTTCATGCTCATCAGCCTGGGTATCGCCCGCTTCAAGCGAGGCATGCCCCAAGAAGGCTGACAGTGGCGAGAGGTCGGCATCTTCGTCGGCGGATTCGAAGTTGCGTGCAGCGCTGACCAGTTCCTCAAGGTTTTCTACCCGTGCCTGGCCCTTTTCACCTTTTTCCTCCTGGTGATAGAGGATCAGCCCGGACTGCTCGATGGTGGTCTGGGTCATGGTATGCAGCGGCATGTCCACGACTTTGGCGGCCAGCCCCTCGATCAGCTCGATGAAAGCCCCCAGGGCACTGGCGGCGCGGCCCTTCAGGGCCTTGGCGGCGAGCAGCTGGCACATGGCTTCCCACATCGACAGCTGGCTGTGACGGGCGTGTTCACGGATGGCTTCGACGGTTTTTTCGCCAATACCGCGCGGCGGCACGTTGATCACCCGCTCCAGGGCGGCATCGTTGCCACGCCCTTCGATCAGCCGCAGGTATGCCATGGCGTTCTTGATTTCGGCGCGTTCGAAGAAGCGTTGGCCGCCATAGATGCGGTAGGGGATGCGCTCGCGCAGCAGGGCCTCTTCCAGCACCCGCGACTGGGCGTTGGAACGGTACAGAATGGCGATCTCGTTACGCGCATTGCCCTGCTTGACCAGGCTTTCGATGGTTTCTACCACGTAGCGCGCTTCGTCATGTTCGTTGTAGGCCGCGTACAGGGTCAGCGGTTCGCCTTCGCCCATGTCGGTCCACAGCTCTTTGCCCAGGCGCCCACTGTTGTTGGCGATCAGGGCGTTGGCAGCCTTGAGGATGCCGCCGGTGGAGCGGTAGTTCTGCTCCAGGCGGATCATCTCGGCGTCGGGGAAGTCGGCGGTGTACTGGTGAATGTTTTCGATCTTGGCGCCGCGCCAGCCGTAGATCGACTGGTCGTCATCGCCTACGGCCATCAAGCTGGCGCCACCGCGCGCCAACAGGCGCAGCCAGGCGTACTGCACGGCGTTGGTATCCTGGAACTCGTCCACCAGCACGTGCTGGAAGCGCCGCTGGTAGTGCTCCAACAGGCCCGGGTGGTCGCGCCACAGGTCCAGGGCGCGCAGCAGCAGCTCGGAGAAGTCGATGACCCCGGCGCGCTCGCAGGCCTGCTCGTAGGCGGTATAGACCTCGCGCATGGTCGCCAGGAACAGGTCGCCACCGGCCTGGATATGCTGCGGGCGCAGGCCCTCGTCCTTCTGCCCGTTGATGAACCACTGGGCCTGGCGTGCCGGCCACTTCTGCTCGTCCAGGCCCAGCTCACGCATTACCCGCTTGATCAGGCGTTGCTGGTCGTCGCTGTCGAGGATCTGGAAGTTCTGAACCAACCGTGCTTCCTGCCAGTGGGCCCGCAGCAGGCGATGGGCCAGGCCGTGGAAGGTGCCTACCCACATACCCGCCGGGTTGATCCCCAGCAGTTGCTCGATCCGCTGGCGCATTTCTGCAGCAGCCTTGTTGGTGAAGGTCACCGACAGGATCGAATGCGGCGACGCCTGCTCTACCTGGATAAGCCAGGCGATGCGGTGCACCAGCACGCGGGTTTTACCGGAACCGGCGCCGGCAAGCACCAATTGACGCCCGAGCGTGGCCGCTACGGCCTGGCGTTGGGCATCGTTGAGGGAATTAAGCAGGAGGGAGAGGTCATCTGTGTGCATCGGGCCATTCTAGGGCGCAGCAGGGGAAGGGTAAATGGCACTGTATGAATATTCACCCTTGCGCAACTGCAAAGCGGCCCCTGCAGGCCGTGCGCCTGCAGGGGCCGTCACGTCTACATCAATGGGTTTCCACGATGTCGGTGATGCAAGTGATCAGTTGGCCGTCGTGGAAAATATCTGCAGCGCATACCTGCGATGCAGCGCGAAGCGCTTCAGCTGTGCCAGTGCCTGCCATGCCGCGCCAGTAGGCTGTTGGCCTGCTCCGGGCCGTTGTTGCCCGCCGGGTAATGGCGTGGCGCCTGAAAGTGCTCTTCCCAGCCCTTGATGATCGGGTCGACCCACGCCCAGGCCGCTTCCACTTCATCACGCCGCATGAACAGCGTCGAGTCGCCTTCCAGGATGTCCAGCAGCAGGCGTTCGTAAGCACCCCAACGACGGGTCTGGCCGAACACCTGGGCCAGGTTGAGGTCCAGGTCCACCGGCTCCAGTCGCATGCCTTTGCCGGGGCTTTTGGTCATCATGCGCAGGCTGATGCGTTCGTCCGGTTGCAGCTGGATCAACAGCTGGTTGACCTGGCCGCCGCTGAAAAGCTCATGGGGCACAGGCTTGAACTGGATGACGATCTGCGAAGTGCGCCGCGCCATGCGCTTGCCGGTGCGCAGGTAGAACGGCACGCCAGCCCAGCGCCAATTGTCGATGTGCGCCTGAACGGCCACAAAGGTTTCGGTATCGCTGTCGTTGTCCACGTCCTTTTCGAAGTAATAGGCCGGCACTTCCTGGCCACCGATGTAGCCGGCACCGTACTGACCACGCACGGTCTTGTCCTGTACGTCCTGCCCAGTAATGGGCTTGAGGGCACGCAGGACCTTCACTTTCTCGTCGCGCACGGCCTCGGCTTCGAACTGCGCGGGTGGCTCCATGGCCACCAGGCACAGCAGCTGCAGCAAGTGGTTCTGGAGCATGTCGCGGGTTGCCCCGGCACGGTCGTAGTACCCGCCGCGGTTCTCTACACCGAGGGTTTCGCAGGCGCTGATCTGCACATGATCGACCTGGCCGTTGCGCCACACAGGTTCAAGCAGGGCGTTGGCAAAGCGCAGCGCCATGAGGTTCTGCACGGTTTCCTTGCCCAGGTAGTGATCAATGCGAAACACCTGGGGTTCTTCGAACACGGCGCCGATCGCTTCGTTGATGGCGGTGGCCGAGTGCTGTGAATGGCCAATGGGCTTTTCCAGCACAATGCGCGCCTCGCTGTCGGCCAGCCCGGAAATACGCAAGTGGTTGGCGATTGGCACGAACAGGGAGGGCGCGGTGGCCAGGTAGAAGACGCGGGTCAGCCCGCCAGGCTCGCCGAGGTAGCGCGCCAGGCGACCGAAGTCGGCGCTTTGCGAGGCATCCATGGGGAAGTAGTCGAGGCGCGCGGCAAAGCGTTGCCACACATCTTCGTCGAAGTCGGTGCGGGCAATCTGCGCCCGGCAATGCCGTTCTGCGAGCTTGAGGTATTCGTTACGGCTGATGTTGCGGCGGGCGAGGGCAATGATGCGTACCGCGTTGTTCAGGCGCGCCTCGCGATACAAATGGTAGAGCGCCGGAAGCAATTTGTGCAGGGCCAGGTCGCCCGTGCCACCGAACACCAGAATGTCGCAAGGAATAGTCAAACCACCACTCTCCACGTTCGTTTAACTGGGCGGGTTGGCGTCCATGTAGTATAACTACAAGAAAGCTACAACCCGGCCAGCCGATCATAACCGAGTCCAGCCCGTGAATCTGTTGCAACATATCGCCCAATCGCGCCACCTGCTGCGCAAATCGGAACTCAAAGTGGCCGACCACGTGCTGCTCGACCCGGCTGCCGTCATGCACAGCTCCATGGCCGATCTGGCGCACAGTGTGGGCATCAGCGAGCCGACCATCGTACGTTTCTGCCGGGCGATCGGTTGCTCGGGCTTCCAGGACCTGAAACTCAAGCTGGCGCAGAGCCTGGCGGCTGGGGCCAGTTTTGGCCAGTTTGCCATCCATGAAGACGACTCGGTCGCCGACTACAGCCTGAAGATCTTCGACACCACCCTGCACACCCTGATGGAAGTGCGCGAGCACCTCGACCCGCATGCGCTTCAGCAGGCGGTGAGCGCCATGGCCCAGGCACAGCGTGTCGAGTTCTATGGCTTTGGTGCCTCTGGTGCGGTGGCGGCCGATGCCCAGCACAAGTTCTTCCGCCTGCTGCTCAGTGCCGCTGCTTATTCCGACCCGCACATGCAGGCGATGTCGGCGGTAACCTTGAAGCCGGGCGATGTGGCCGTGTGTATTTCCCAGTCGGGTCGCTCCAAGGACTTGCTGATCACCGCCAACCTGGTGCGTGAGAGCGGCGCCAACCTGATTACCCTGTGCCCCAGCCAGACGCCGCTGGCCGAGCTGTCGACGGTCAACCTGGCGATCGACGTGCATGAGGACACCGAAATCTATACCCCGCTGACCTCGCGTATCGCCCACCTTGTGGTGATTGACGTGCTGGCCATGGGCGTGGCCATGGCGCGGGGCCCGAGCCTGGTCAACCACCTGAAAAGCGTGAAGCGCAGCTTGCGCAGCCTGCGTTTGTCGCCCAAGTCGATCAAGGCTACAGATGACTGAATTCAGCCTGTAATGGCCTTTACGCGAGTTCATCCGTGAAAAGGCCGGCAAAGGCGAAGCAAATTTCACTGTTTTGTCACCATTCCACAGCCAAACCGTAAACCATCAAGGCCAGTCTGAAACTCCCGCATCCTATCTGGGAGACAGGCAATGGCTCGTGACTTCGATGGTACGTACCAACCCAACGCCAAGGCTCGCAAACAGCAGGAAAAGGATCAGCGCCGCATGGAATACCGCCGCGCGATCGAAAGCTATTGCGACCAACGTCAGCTGCTGCGCGACCTGGTGGATTACCCCGAGTTGCAAGAACTCACGGTGTGGCAGGCGTCGGCGGCAACTTCCCCGAAAAACGCTCAACAAGCGCGCTGATCAACGCACGTTCGCCGCGGATGAATGCCAGAAAGGCCAAGGCCACCGGCGACTGTCGCTTGGCCTTGGACTGCACCACGCACCAGCTGCGGTACAGCGGCAGTTCCTCCACCGGTAATTCCTTCAGCACCCCGGTGGCCAGTTCCAGGTTGACTGCGTGGCGGGTGAGCAGGGCGATCCCAAGGCCGGCGATCACGCATTCGCGCTGGGCATCGGCCGATGCAACCTCCAGGGTCTGGGTGAAGTGCACGCGTTTGTCCTTGAAGTACTCTTCGCAAGCCTTGCGCGTCCCTGAACCTTGCTCACGGACCAACAGGGTATGAGGCTCCAGGTCCTGCAGGCGCAGCTGTTCGAGCTTGCACAGCGGGTGCTCGGGCGGCGCCACGGCAACGATCGGGTTGTTGAGGAATGGCAGAAACTCCAGACCCATGTCCTGCGGCACCATCGACATGATGATCAGGTCGTCGCGGTTGTCGGAAAGACGGCGAATGGCCTGGGCGCGGTTGACCACTGTCAGGGTCAGGTTGACCTCCGGGTGACGCTGCTTGAAGGCGGCGAACAGGTGTGGCACGAAGTACTTGGCACTGGACTCGATCGCCAGCTTCAACTGACCCTGCAATGAGCCCTGCATGTCCGACAGCTGCATGTCCAGGCTCTCCAGGCGCCCGAAAATGTCGTGGCTGGCGCGTTGCAACGCTTCGGCCGCCTCGGTGAGGTAGAGCTTCTTGCCCACATACTCGAACAGCGGCTGGCCGATCAGCTCTTCAAGCTGGCGGATCTGTAGACTAACGGCGGGTTGCGTCAGCGACATCTCTTCCGCCGCACGGCTGTAAGAACGTAAATCACACACCTCATTGAAGATCTGCAATTGACGCAAAGTCATACGCATCAAGGACTTACGCATTTCTTGTCTCGCCTTCGGCAACACCTTGTTACCGCACTATAAGCTTTTGCTAATACAGCCCCTAACAAATATTGATTTTTGTTTATCGACCTACAGCGCTAGGGTGAATGTGCGACTGGCCAGCAACGCCTGGTCACGCGCCGACCGGTAGAACCGGCTCGACTGTTCCTACGGCTTTGGGAAGACTCCAGTGATAAAAAAAATCCTGATCGCCAACCGAGGTGAAATCGCAGTTCGGATCGTGCGTGCCTGCGCCGAGATGGGCATACGCTCGGTAGCGATCTTTTCCGACGCCGACCGGCATGCCTTGCACGTCAAGCGCGCCGACGAAGCCCACAGCATTGGTGCCGAGCCGCTGGCCGGCTACCTGAACCCGCGCAAGCTGGTGAACCTGGCTGTGGAAACCGGTTGTGATGCCCTGCACCCGGGCTATGGTTTTTTGTCGGAAAACGCTGAACTGGCAGAGATCTGCGCCGAGCGCGGGATCAAGTTCATCGGCCCGGCCGCCGACGTGATTCGCCGCATGGGCGACAAGACCGAAGCGCGCCGCACCATGATCGCCGCTGGTGTGCCGGTCACCCCTGGCACCGAAGGCAACGTTGCCGATATTCATGAAGCCTTGAGCGAAGGCGAGCGCATCGGTTACCCGGTGATGCTCAAGGCCACCTCCGGTGGTGGCGGTCGCGGTATTCGCCGTTGCAACAGCCGCGAAGAACTGGAACAGAACTTCCCACGGGTGATTTCCGAGGCGACCAAGGCCTTTGGTTCGGCTGAAGTGTTCCTGGAAAAGTGCATCGTCAACCCCAAGCACATCGAGGCGCAGATCCTCGGTGACAGCTTTGGCAACGTGGTGCACCTGTTCGAGCGCGACTGCTCGATCCAGCGCCGTAACCAGAAACTCATCGAAATCGCCCCAAGCCCCCAGCTCACCCCCGAGCAGCGCGCCTACATTGGCGACCTGGCAGTGCGTGCGGCCAAGGCGGTGAACTACGAGAACGCCGGTACCGTGGAGTTTCTGCTCGCCGATGGCGAGGTGTACTTCATGGAAATGAACACCCGGGTGCAGGTGGAACACACCATCACCGAGGAAATCACCGGTATCGACATCGTCCGTGAGCAGATTCGCATTGCCTCGGGCTTGCCGCTGTCGGTCAAGCAAGAAGACATTCAGCACCGCGGTTACGCGTTGCAGTTCCGTATCAACGCCGAAGACCCGAAGAACAACTTCCTGCCAAGTTTCGGCAAGATCACCCGTTACTACGCCCCCGGCGGCCCCGGCGTGCGTACCGACACGGCGATCTACACCGGCTACACCATTCCGCCGTTCTACGACTCCATGTGCCTGAAACTGGTGGTGTGGGCGTTGACCTGGGAAGAAGCCATGGACCGCGGCCTGCGGGCCCTGGACGACATGCGCGTGCAAGGGGTGAAGACCACCGCCGCGTACTACCAGGAAATCCTGCGCAATCCGGAATTCCGTAGCGGCCAGTTCAATACCAGCTTCGTCGAAAGCCACCCTGAACTGACCAACTACTCGATCAAGCGCAAACCCGAAGAGCTGGCCCTGGCCATCGCCGCCGCCATCGCCGCCCACGCAGGCCTGTGAGGAACCCCATAATGTCCAAGAAAATTCACGTAACCGACACGATCCTGCGCGACGCCCACCAGTCCCTGCTGGCCACCCGCATGCGTACCGAAGACATGCTGCCGATCTGCGACAAGCTCGACAAAGTCGGCTACTGGTCGCTGGAAGTCTGGGGTGGCGCCACCTTCGACGCCTGCGTGCGCTTCCTCAAGGAAGACCCGTGGGAGCGCCTGCGCAAGCTGCGTGCAGCACTGCCCAATACTCGCCTGCAAATGCTGCTGCGCGGCCAAAACCTGCTGGGCTACCGCCACTACAGCGACGACGTGGTCAAAGCTTTCGTCGCCAAGGCTGCGGTCAACGGCATCGATGTTTTCCGTATTTTCGACGCCATGAACGACGTGCGTAACCTGCGCGTGGCCATCGAAGCGGTCAAGGCCGCCGGCAAGCACGCCCAGGGCACCATCGCCTACACCACCAGCCCGGTGCACACCATCGAAGCCTTCGTGAACCAAGCCAAGCAGATGGAAGCCATGGGTTGCGACTCGGTAGCGATCAAGGACATGGCCGGCCTGCTGACCCCATTCGCCACTGGCGAGCTGGTCAAGGCGCTGAAGGCCGAGCAGTCGCTGCCGGTGTTCATCCACTCCCACGACACCGCCGGCCTGGCGGCCATGTGCCAGCTCAAGGCTGTGGAAAACGGTGCAGACCACATCGACACCGCCATTTCCAGCTTCGCCTGGGGCACCAGCCACCCGGGTACCGAGTCGATGGTTGCCGCGCTCAAGGGCAGTGAGTTCGATACCGGCCTGGACCTGGAACTGCTGCAGGAAATCGGCCTGTACTTCTACGCCGTGCGCAAGAAGTACCACCAGTTCGAAAGCGAGTTCACCGCCGTGGACACCCGCGTGCAGGTCAACCAGGTGCCGGGCGGCATGATTTCCAACCTGGCCAACCAGTTGAAAGAGCAGGGCGCGCTCAACCGCATGAACGAAGTGCTGGCTGAGATCCCACGTGTGCGTGAAGACCTTGGTTACCCGCCGCTGGTAACGCCGACCTCGCAGATCGTCGGCACCCAGGCGTTCTTCAACGTGCTGGCCGGCGAGCGCTACAAGACCATCACCAACGAGGTGAAGCTGTACCTGCAAGGCGGTTACGGCAAGGCGCCAGGTGTGGTCAACGAGCAACTGCGCCGCCAGGCGATCGGTAGCGAAGAAGTGATCGACGTGCGCCCGGCCGACCTGCTGAAGCCGGAGATGGCCAAGCTGCGTACCGACATCGGCGCCCTGGCCCGCTGTGAAGAGGACGTGCTGACCTTTGCCATGTTCCCGGACATTGGCCGCAAGTTCCTCGAAGAACGCGAAGCCGGCACGCTCACCCCGGAAGCCCTGCTGCCGATTCCAGAAGCTGGCGCCGTTTCTGCCCCTGGCGGTGAAGGCGTGCCGACCGAGTTCGTCATCGACGTGCACGGCGAAACCTACCGCGTCGACATCACGGGTGTGGGTGTGAAGGCCGAAGGCAAGCGCCACTTCTACCTGTCCATCGACGGCATGCCGGAAGAAGTGGTGTTCGAACCACTCAACGAATTCGTCGGCGGCGGCGGCAGCAAACGCAAGCAAGCCACCGACCCAGGCCACGTCAGCACCACCATGCCAGGCAACATCGTCGATGTGCTGGTCAAGGAAGGTGACGTGGTCAAGGCCGGTCAGGCCGTGCTGATCACCGAAGCCATGAAGATGGAGACCGAAGTGCAGGCGGCCATCGCCGGCAAGGTCGTCGCCATCCATGTGGCCAAGGGCGATCGCGTGACGCCGGGTGAAATCCTGATCGAGATCGAGGGCTGATTCAGGCCTTCATCCACAAGCGGTTTACCTCTGGGGAGCGGATGCTCCCCTTTTTTTTGTGCTGCATTTGATGGCCCTGTCGCCAGCAAGCCAATACAAAAATCAACCGTTGCGGCACGCTTCCAATGTTTGTCGCTGCCCGCCTGGCTGCTGATTATCCTCACCCAGCCACCGCTCGAAGCCGGCAGCCACCGCCGGCCATTCATCATCGGTAATCGAATACCAGGCCGTATCGCGGTTGTGGTCCTTCACCACCAGGTGTTTGCGGAAAACCCCTTCGTAGGTGAAGCCAAATCGCTCCGCTGCACGCTTCGAGCGGGCGTTGGCGTTATTGCACTTCCACTCCAGCCGGCGGTTGCCCAGTTCGAAGCCGAGCTTGCCCAGCAGGTACACCGCCTCGGTGCTCTTGGGCGTGCGCTGCATGGGGGCGCCGAAAGCGATATGGCCGATTTCGATTCGGCCGTGGTCGGGCACGATCGACATCAGGGTGAGGATGCCCTGGGCCTGGCCACTAGCGCGGTCGATGACGGTGTAGTACAGCGGGTCCTGGCCTGCAGCGTTGCCTTCCAGCCAGCGATCGAAGGCGGCACGTTCGGCGAATGGGCCGTAGGGCAGGTAGTCCCACAGCACTGGGTCGGAGGCTGGCCCCTGCAGTACCTCCCAGAGGTCGTTGCCATGGCGCACCGGGTCGAGCTTTTCCAGGCGGATGAAGCGGCCTTCGATTGGCTCGGCCTTGGGTGTTGCGGCGGGTTTCCAGTTCAATGCGTCAGTCATATCTGGCCTACAAACCTTTGCGGAATTGGATGAAGCCCGAGCGCTCGGCAACCTGCTGATACAGGCTGATGGCGGTGGCGTTGGTTTCGTGGGTCAGCCAGTGCACCTTGCTGCAGTTATCGGCCTTGGCGGTGGTGTAGACGTGTTCGATCAGTTGCCGACCGATGCCCAGGCCACGCTGCGTGCTGTCCACGTACAGGTCTTGCAGGTAGCAGGCATTCTCGATGCTCCAGTTGGAGCGATGGTAGATGAAGTTGACCATCCCCACGGCCTTGCCATCGACCCAGGCCAGTGCCGAATGGGTTGGCTCGTTAGGGTCGAGCAGGCGCTGCCAGGTGCTCTGGCTGACTTCATCGGCCAACTCGGTTTCGTAGAAGTGCAAGTAGGCCTGCCACAGGGCCTGCCAGGCGGCGTGATCTTGGGCGGTGACAGGGCGCAGGGTAACGCTAGACATGGGGCTATTCCTTCAGAGTTGGCGCATGTGCGCCGCGAGTTGGTTGTCTTGTTGATCGGTACTGGCGCTCAGGCTTTCGCACACACCGGCGATGTCTTGCTCGGAGCGGTTCTGGCTGAGCTTGCGCGCGCCTTGCAGGCGGGCGATGGGCAGGCGGACCCCGACGATGGCGCGGAGCATGCCGTCGAGGTAGTCAGCAGGGGCATCGGTGACCTTCCACGGTTCGCTGCGCCCCTGTTCGTGTCGGTCGGTCAGGCGGCTTACGATCGCCAGCAGCGGCTCGGCCTCATGGATAACATCGGCCGGGCCATAGGCGTGCACAGCCAGGTAGTTCCAGGTCGGCACCACCTTGGGGTTATCAGCCTTGCTTGGGTAGTAGCTGGGGCTGACATAGGCATCGGCGCCGGGGAACACCAGCAGCGCTTCGCCGCCTTGCTCGAGGTCTTGCCATTGGCGGTTGGCCCGGGCCAGGTGGGCATATACTGTGCCGAACTCGCCCTCAGCGGTATCGACCAGCACCGGCAGGTGCGTGGCCAGCAGGCCCTGCTCGCCGTGGCTGACCAGAACGGCCAGGCGGGTGTCCAGCATGTGTTGGTGCAGGCGGGCGAGGTCGTGTTCCTGGTGGGGTTTGCTGTTGTACATGGGCGGGATCCTTGTCGAATGGCTTCATCCTAGGCAGGCTATTGGTTCTGGGTAAGAGCCATTACTGTCTGATTTGATAGGTCCAATGCCATGAGCCAGCAGCCCCTCATACTGCCTTTCGACCCTGCCGGCATCGCCCTTGATCGCCGTCGCGGGCTTAGCCAGCAGCTTTATCAGGCGTTACGGGCGCGGGTGCTGGATGGGCGCCTGAGCAGTGGCACGCGGCTGCCGGCCACACGTGACCTGGCGGGCATGCTGGCGCTGTCACGCAACAGCGTGGTGCGTGCCTATGACCAACTGTATGCCGAAGGCTACATCGAAAGCCGCGTCGGTGATGGCACGTACGTTAGCCAGCTTCCGAAACTATCCACACAAGTATCCACAGGGTTATCCCTGGGTTTATCAACAGGGTTATCCACATTTTCCGTTGGAAATACTGATGATTTATCCAGCGATCGACGTTTGAGCGAGCCTTTGCAGCGCTTGAAAAGTGGTCATTTGCCCTCGCCAAGAAGCGGTGCGCCTCGTGCTTTTCGCGTCGGTATTCCGGCATTCGACCTGTTCCCATTTGACGTCTGGGCCAAGCTGCAGGCGGGTTTCTGGCGCAACCCTTCCCCTGAACAGCTGGGCTACGGTGATCCGGCAGGTGAGCCGGCTTTACGCGAGTTGATCGCGGCTTACCTGCGCCGCTCGCGCGGGCTGAGCTGCACGGCTGAACAAATTGTGATCACCAGTGGTGCGCAGCAGGCCATCAGCCTTTGTGCACAGCTGCTGCTGCAACCTGGCGACGGTGTGGCTGTGGAAAACCCAGGCTATCGGGCGGCCGGTCATGCTTTCACGCTGGCGGGTGGCCGAGTGTTTGGCGTGCCGGTGGATGAAGACGGCATGGATTGCGGCCGGCTCGAGCAACGGCCGGATTGCCGGCTGGCCTATGTCACGCCTGCTCACCAGTACCCGACCGGGGTGACCATGAGCCTGGCGCGCCGCCTGGCATTGCTGGCCTGGGCGGAACGCAGCGATGGCTGGGTCATCGAGGACGACTACGACGGCGAGTATCGCTACAGTGGCGCGCCGCTGGCCCCGCTGGCAGCGCTCGACCGGCACGGGCGGGTGCTGTATGTCGGCACCTTTGGCAAGATCGCCTTCCCGGCGTTACGCCTGGGCTATCTGGTGCTCCCGCCGCAGCTGGCGCAGGCGTTCAGCCAGGGCAAGGCGCTAGCGGTGCGGCATTCGGAGGTCAGCAGCCAGTGCGTGATGGCCGAGTTCATGGCCCGCGGGCATTTTCAGCGGCATATCCGCCGTATGCGCAAGGCGGCGTTGAACCGGCGCAATGTGCTCAAGGCCGGTTGGCCAGTGGATGTTCCGGGGTTGGGCGCAATGCCGGAAGTGGCGGCCGGGCTGCATGTGAAGGTCGATGTGGATAACTTTGCGAAAGAGCAGGAACTGGTGGCAAGAGCGGAGGCGGTGGGCGTGGAGGTAACACCGCTGAGCAATTTCTGGTTGGCGGATAGCGATGTGCCTGTGGATAAGCGAGCGGGCTTGGTGCTGGGGTTTGCGGCGGTGCCGGAGGGTGAGATTGCCGAGGCCCTGATGAAGCTGCGCAAAGCCTGGAGAAAGTGAATGGGGCCGCTGTGCGGCCCTTCGTGGGTGACTCAGGTGCCGGACTTGATCCGCGTCCAGGCCCGGGTTCGCGCCCGTTCGGCATCCCGTGCCAGGGGCTTGAGGGTATACAGCTTGGCCATCGCCTCGGCCGTCGGGTACAGGTTGGGGTTGTTGCGAATCGTCGGGTTCACCTTGGCGGTCGCATCTTTGTTCGGGTTCGGATACCCAACGAAGTCGCTGATGGGTGCGATCACCTCGGGTCGCAGCAGGTAGTTGATGAACGCATGCGCATCCTCCGGGTTGGCCGCGCCCTTCGGAATCGACAGCATGTCGAACCAGATCGGCGCGCCTTCCTTGGGCAGGCGCATGTCCACCACCACGCCATTTTTCGCCTCACGGGCGCGGTTGGCGGCCTGCGAGAAGCTGCCGCTGTAGCCTACCGCCACGCAGATGTCGCCATTGGCAATATCTGCCATGTACTTCGAGGAATGGAAGTAGGTGATATGCGGGCGAATCTTCAGCATCAGTTCCTCGGCCTTCTTGTAGTCGGCCGGTTTGTCGCTGTTCGGCGGCAAGCCCAGGTACTGCAGGGCCAGAGGCATGATCTCCGATGGCGAGTCGAGCAGGGCTACGCCGCACTGCTTGAGCTTGGCGATGTTCTCTTCCTTGAAGATCAGGTCCCAGCTGTCCACCGGCGCATTGTCGCCCAGCGCCGCCTTGACCTTGGCCGGGTTGAAGCCGATCAACACGGTGCCATACATATACGGCACGGCAAACTTGTTGCCTGGGTCGTTGGCTTCGATCAGCTTCATCAGCGCCGGGTCCAGGTGTTGCCAGTTCGGCAGCTTGCTGCGGTCCAGCGGCTGGAAAACCCCGGCTTCGATCTGTTTGGCGAGGAACACGTTGGACGGTACCACCACGTCATAGCCGGAGTTGCCGGTGAGCAGCTTGGCCTCCAGTGCTTCGTTGGTGTCGAAGATGTCGTACACCAGTTTGACGCCGCTGTCCTTCTGGAAGTCGGTCAAGGTCTGCGGGGTGATGTAATCGAACCAGTTATACACACGCAGGGTGCGCTGCTCCGCTTGGGCGTGCAGGGCACCGGTGAACAGGGTGGCAGCGATGAACGGGGTGAGCAGACGCTTGAGTCGGACCATTACCGGGCTCCTGGCTGGGCGCGCTGGAAGCCTTCCAGCACATTGACCGCGTTGATACCGATTTCTTCCACAGCGTAGCCGCCTTCCATCACGAACAAGGTCGGCTTGCCCAGCTGGCCGATGCGCTGGCCCATCTCCAGGTAGTCCGGGCTGTCCAACTTGAACTGCGAGATGGGGTCATCCTTGAAGGTGTCCACACCCAGGGAGATCACCAGTACGTCGGCGTCATAGCGGGCGATGCGCTGGCAGGCGTCTTCCAGGGCGGCACTCCAGGCAGCCCAGTCGCTACCGGCCGGCAAGGGGTAGTTGATGTTGCAGCCCTCGCCGGCGCCTTCGCCGGTTTCATCGGCATAGCCGAGGAAGAACGGGAATTCATCCTGCGGGTCGCCGTGGATCGAGGCAAAGAACACATCATCGCGGCTGTAGAAGATGTCCTGGGTTCCGTTGCCGTGGTGGTAGTCGACGTCGAGGATGGCAACCTTGCGCCGGCCTTGGTCGAGGAAGGCCTGAGCGGCGATGGCGGCGTTGTTGAGGTAGCAGTAGCCACCCATCACTTCGCCAGCGGCGTGGTGCCCTGGCGGACGGCACAGCGCGAAGGCCGAATGGGCACCTTGTTGGATCGCTGCCTGGGCGGTAAGGGCGACCTGGGCGGCGCTGTAGGCCGCTTGCCAAGTGCCGGCGGTGATCGGTGCACCGGCATCGAAACTGTAGTAGCCCAGCTCACCGTGCAGGCCAGTGGGTTTTACCTGGCGCAGGGTGCGTGCAGGCCAGGTGAAGGGTAGCAGGTCGCCCTCATGGCCCAATGCGGCCCAGCGGGCCCAGGCGCCCTCGAAGAAGTTCAGGTAGTCGGCGCTGTGGATGCGAAGCAACGGCGCGCGGCCGAAATCGGTAGGGCCTTGGATATCGCCGAGGTTGCGCTTTTTTACCTGGTCGAGCACATGGTCTGCACGCGAAGGCATTTCGAAGCAGGGCATCAGCTTGCCGTCGATCAGCTCGCAGCGGCCGTGGTGCAGGCGGTGGTCATCGGAATAGATCGTCAGCATTGTTGTTCTCCGGTGGGTACTGGCGTGGGTCCATTGTCATGGGCGGATCAGTACGGGAGAACGACGCAAATGGCCAAAAGGGGATCGATATGGCCAAGCGCTTTGGCCGCAGCAGCTCAACCGCGAAAGTGGCTGGGCGCCACACCACTCCAGCGTTGGAACGCATGCCGAAAGCTGGCCGTCTCACTGAAGCCCAAGGTCTCGGCAATCCGGTAAATCGGCATTTGCTCGTCTGCCAACAACTGCTTGGCCCGTTCGAACCTTAGCTCGTCCAGCAGCTGTTGATAACTGCAGCCCAACGCCTGTAAATGCCGACGCAGGGTGCGCGACGAGCAGTTCATCTGCCTCGCCAGCCCTTCCAGCCCCGGTGCTGCGTCCAACTGCTGCACCAGCAGCTGGCGAATCCGCCCTAGCCAGGCCTGGCGGCCCGTGAACTCCAGGTTCAGGCGTCGGCAGCGTTCACTCATGGCCTTGTGGGTAATCGGGTCGGCCAGCGGCAGCGGCATATCCAGCCAGCGCCTTTCGAAGGCAAAGGCATTGTCCTCGGCGGAGAAGCCGATCGGGCATTGGAACGCATCGGCATAGCGTGTGTGGTAACCAGGACGAGGGTGCTCGAAACGGGTGCCCAGCAGCGGCAACGGGCGGCCAAGCAGGTCGTCGCAGATGACTTTCAGCGAAACCAGGCAGAACTCTGCGTTGAACGCGCTCAGCGCAGGGCTGTCGTGATAGTCGCTGGCGCTGAACCAGACGCGCTGGCCGTCGTCGAGCAAACGCAGCTTGAAGACTGTTCCCAGCAGTGCCGGATACTGCAGCGCCAGGCGCAAGGCGTCACCCAAAGTGGCACTGGAGAGCAGGGCGTAACCGAGCATGCCGTAGCACGACACATGCATGCGCCGGCCCAGCTCCAGGCCGATGTCCTCACGCCGGGCCACTGCGTTGGCGCACACCTGCAGTTCCTGCTGGGTGGTGATGCGCGCATCGGCGTGGCCCAGGTCTGCCGGGCCGATGCCGCTGCCGGCCAGCAGTGCCGAGGCCTCGCAACCGTCTGCCTGAAAGACATTGAGGATCAGCGAAACCGCATTGAGGGTGGTCAGGTGACTGTGCAGCATGCTGGGTAATCCCGTTGGCCTGGGACGCATTATGGAGCAAGTTGTGTGCCGATATCCGAGGCCGCCTGGTGGCGGCAAAACCATCAGGCAAAAAAAAGGCCCGAAGCATAGGCTCGGGCCTTGAAAGGTTGAGAGGTGTCTAGTCCCTTAACCTGGTGAGACTGTTTGCAGCGGGCTGGTTACGACTTCAGCGGAACCAGGCGCGGGGCGATCATGTTTTCTGGACGCAGGATGTCGTCGAGCATCGCGTCGTCCAGCAGCTTCTCTTCACGCACCAGTTCCAGCACGCCGCGGCCGCTTTCCAGGGCAACGCGGGCGATACGGGTGGCGTTTTCGTAGCCGATGTACGGGTTCAGTGCAGTGACCAGGCCGATCGAGTGCTCGACCAGTTCACGGCAGCGCTGTTCGTTGGCGGTGATGCCGACGATGCAGTGCTCGCGCAGCATGTCCATGGCGCGTTGCAGCAGGCGGATCGAGTCGAAGATCTTGTAGGCGATCAGCGGCTCCATCACGTTCAGCTGCAGCTGGCCACCTTCGGCGGCGACGGTCAGGGCCAGGTCGTTGCCCATGATGGCGAAGGCCACCTGGTTGACGGCTTCCGGGATAACCGGGTTGACCTTGCCTGGCATGATCGAGCTGCCTGGCTGACGCGCTGGCAGGTTGATCTCGTTGATGCCGGTGCGCGGGCCGCTGGACAGCAGACGCAAGTCGTTACAGATTTTCGAGAGCTTGACCGCGGTACGCTTGAGCATGCCGGAGAACAGCACGAAGGCGCCCATGTCGGAAGTGGCTTCGATCAGGTCGGCAGCCGGTACCAGCGGCTGGCCACTGATGGCGGCCAGGCGCTGTACGGCCAGAGCCTGGTAGCCAGGGTCGGCGTTGATGCCGGTGCCGATGGCGGTACCGCCCAGGTTGATTTCGGTCAGCAGTTCCGGGGCCAGCGAGCGCAGGCGCTGCAGGTCTTCGGTCATGGTGGTGGCGAAGGCGCGGAATTCCTGGCCCAGGGTCATCGGTACGGCGTCCTGCAGCTGGGTACGGCCCATCTTCAGTACGTGGTCGAATTCTTTACCCTTGGCAGCGAAGGCCTGAATCAGGCTGTCGAGGCTGGCCAGCAGTGCGTCGTGACCCAGCAGCAGGCCCAGACGGATAGCGGTCGGGTAGGCGTCGTTGGTCGACTGCGCCATGTTCACGTCGTTGTTCGGGTGCAGGTACTGGTACTCACCCTTCTGGTGGCCCATGGCCTCCAGTGCAACGTTGGCAATGACTTCGTTGGCGTTCATGTTGGTAGAAGTACCAGCACCGCCTTGGATCATGTCCACCACGAACTGGTCGTGGTAATCGCCTTTGATCAGGCGGGCGCAGGCTGCGGTGATGGCAGCGTGCTTGGCATCGCTCAGGTGACCCAGCTCACGGTTGGCGTCGGCAGCGGCCTGCTTGACCATGGCCAGGGCCACGACCAGCTTCGGGTAGTGCGACAGTGGAACACCGGAGAGGTGGAAGTTGTTGGCAGCGCGCAGGGTCTGGATGCCGTAGTAGGCATCTGCAGGAACTTCAAGGGTACCCAACAAGTCTTTTTCGACGCGGAACGATGCAGCGGAGGACATGATGTATATCATCTCGATTTTGACCCGGCACATGCCGGAATGGCGCCAATCCTAGGCCTGAAGGTGATTTTGCGGCCAATGCTGTTGCACGCTAACCTATGCACAAACGGCATAGTGTTTCGTGTGACGCCAATTGACATTCGAGCGTGTTCCATTTTGGTGCATGCCGGGAGATGTGCTTCGTGAACCTTGAAAGCAAATGGCTGGAAGACTTCAGTGCGCTGGCCGCTACCCGCAGTTTTTCCCAGGCGGCAGAGCGGCGTTTCGTGACCCAACCGGCCTTCAGCCGGCGCATTCGCAGCCTTGAAGCGGCGCTGGGCCTGCAACTGGTGAACCGTTCCCGCACACCGATCGAACTGACCGAAGCCGGGCAGCTTTTTCTCGTCACAGCGCGCACCGTTGTCGACCAGTTGGGCGAAATTCTCCGCCATTTACATCACCTTGAGGGTGGGCAGGGCGAGGTGGTTCAGGTAGCGGCGGCACACTCCTTGGCATCAGGCTTTTTCCCCCGTTGGGTTGCCCAGTTGCGCAACGACGGTTTGAACATCGCCACCCGCCTGGTTGCGACTAACGTCGGAGATGCCGTGCACGCATTGCGCGAGGGCGGCTGTGACCTGATGCTGGCTTTCTACGACCCGGATGCGGCCCTGCAGATGGATGCCGAGATCTTCCCGTCGCTGCACATGGGCACTACGGAAATGCTGCCGGTGTGTGCAGTGGATGCCGAAGGCAAGCCATTGTTCGACCTGGAAGGCGAGGGCAGCGTGCCGCTGCTGGCCTATACCGCGGGTGCATTCCTCGGGCGGTCGGTGAATTTGCTGCTGCGCCAGCGCAACCTGCGCTATACCACCGTCTATGAAACCGCCATGGCCGACAGCCTTAAAAGCATGGCGTTGGAAGGCCTGGGCATCGCCTGGGTGCCGCGCCTGTCGATGCGAGGCGAGCTGGAACGGGGCGAACTGGCTGTCTGCGGCGGCAGCCAGTGGCATGTGCCACTGGAAATTCGCCTGTACCGCTGCGCCCTGGTGCGCAAGGCCAACGTCAGGCTGTTGTGGCGTAAGCTCGAGGGGGCGGCGGCGGTTGACCCAAAAGTCAGCCAAAGCCCCGAAAAATAAGGCCCGACAGTTGGTCGCCGGGGTGCCTTAATCGCACTACCTTACGGTATACTGCGCGGCCTTTCGACCGGATGCATCCGGTCCTGATCAGCAAACAAGCCACGCCGGTCGTCCCGCGTGGCTTGTTGTTTTTTGACGCGCCTGCGGGCGCACAAGCGAAGAGGCTCGACGATGAGTGCACTGGTTGGCGTGATCATGGGCTCCAAGTCCGATTGGTCCACCCTTAGCCACACCGCCGATATGCTGGAAAAACTCGGCATTCCCTACGAAGTGAAGGTGGTTTCCGCTCACCGCACCCCGGATCTGCTGTTCCAGTATGCCGAGGAGGCCGAGGGCCGTGGCATCGAGGTGATCATCGCCGGTGCCGGTGGCGCAGCCCACCTGCCAGGCATGTGCGCCGCCAAGACCCATCTGCCGGTGCTGGGCGTGCCGGTGCAGTCGTCGATGCTGTCGGGCGTCGATTCGCTGCTGTCGATCGTGCAGATGCCTGCTGGCGTGCCGGTTGCCACCCTGGCCATCGGCCGTGCCGGTGCGGTCAACGCTGCATTGCTGTCGGCCAGCATCCTTGGCGCCAAGTACCCGCAGTACCACGCGGCGTTGAAGCAGTTCCGCACGGAACAGACCGACACCGTGCTGGACAACCCAGACCCGCGCCAGGCTTGAGGCTCAACCCATGAAGATCGGTGTAATCGGTGGCGGCCAGCTGGGCCGCATGCTGGCCCTGGCGGGCACCCCGCTGGGCATGAACTTCGCCTTCCTCGACCCGGCGCCGGACGCTTGCGCCGCGCCCCTGGGCGAGCACCTGCGTGCCGACTACGGCGACCAGGACCACCTGCGCCAGTTGGCCGACGAAGTCGACCTGGTCACCTTCGAGTTCGAAAGCGTCCCGGCCGAGACCGTGGCCTTCCTCTCGCAGTTCGTGCCGGTGTACCCCAGCGCCGAAGCGCTGCGCATCGCCCGTGACCGCCTGTTCGAAAAGAGCATGTTCCGCGACCTGGGCATTCCCACCCCGGCCTTCGCCGACATCCTCTCGCAGGCAGACCTGGAGGCGGCGGTGGCCAGCATCGGCCTGCCAGCCGTACTGAAAACCCGCACCCTGGGTTACGACGGCAAGGGCCAGAAGGTGCTGCGCACGCCAGAAGACGTGGTCGGTACCTTCGCCGAGCTGGGCAGCGTGCCATGCCTGCTGGAAGGCTTCGTGCCGTTCACTGGCGAGGTGTCGCTGGTGGCTGTACGTGCCCGCGATGGCGAAACCCGCTTCTACCCGCTGGTGCACAATACGCACGAAAGCGGCATCCTGCGCCTGTCGGTGGCCAGCCAGGCACACCCGCTGCAGGCCCTGGCCGAAGACTACGTCGGCCGTGTGTTGCAGAAGCTGGATTACGTTGGCGTGATGGCCTTCGAGTTCTTCGAGGTAGACGGCGGCCTGAAGGCCAACGAAATCGCCCCGCGCGTGCACAACTCCGGGCACTGGACCATCGAAGGCGCCGAGTGCAGCCAGTTCGAGAACCACCTGCGCGCCGTTGCCGGCCTGCCGCTGGGCTCGACCGCCAAGGTGGGCGAGAGCGCGATGCTCAACTTCATCGGTGAAGTGCCGGCCGTGGACAAAGTCGTCGCCATCGCCGACTGCCACCTGCACCACTATGGCAAGGCCTTCAAGGTTGGCCGCAAGGTTGGCCATGCCACGCTGCGCTGCCATGACATGGCCACCCTTGAACGCAAGATTGCCGAAGTAGAGGCACTGATCAGCAACTGATCGGGCTGCAAATCGAACTTCTGCAAGCGGCTTGCCCTCTGAACATGGCAACAAGCCAAAGGCCGTCTAGGCTTTGGCTTGTTCCATATTCACTGCAGAGGGATTGCCATGGGCATCATTGGAACCATCTTCATCGGCCTCATCGTCGGCCTGCTGGCCCGCTTCATCAAGCCGGGCGACGACAGCATGGGCTGGATCATGACCATCCTGCTGGGTATTGCCGGCTCCCTGTTGGCCACCTATGGCGGCCAGGCGCTGGGCATTTACCAGGCTGGGCAGGCAGCAGGCTTCCTTGGCGCCTTGATTGGTGCGGTCATCCTTCTGGTGATCTACGGATTCATCAAGAAACGCTGAATACTGGTTAGAATGCCCGGCAATTCATCCGAGTTGCCGAGCATTTCCATGCGTGCCTTTTTCCTTGTCCCCCTGCTGTTGGCCAGCGCCCTGGCCCATGCTGAACTGCCTGAAACCGACTGGCTGGAGCTGATGCCCAAGTCGGACCAGAAGGCGCTCGAGCAAATGCCCGAAATCGACCACAACTCGCCAGAAGCCATGGGCACCTTTACCGACAAGGGTGGCCTCAAGCAGAGCAAGGGCTTGCCGGCGGTGATGTACTCGACCAAGACCGTGGCGGCCATGAACGGCAAAGACATCCGCTTGGGCGGTTACCCGGTGCCGCTGGAAAGCGATGCCAAGGGCAACAGCACGCTGTTTTTCCTGGTGCCGTACCCAGGTGCATGCATCCATGTGCCGCCACCGCCGCCGAACCAGTTGGTGCTGGTGCGCTACCCGAAAGGGTTGAAGATCGATGACATCTACACACCGCTGTGGGTCAGCGGCAAGCTGAAGGTGGAAAAGGTCAGCAACGACCTGGCCGATGCGGCCTATGCACTGGATGCGGGGAAGGTGAGGGTGGTGGAAGACGCAGACCTCTGATTATCTGCACGGGCCCCTTCGCGGGTAAACCCGCGAAGGGGCCCGAAAAACCACGGCAAAACTCAGATCATTTCACAACCGATCTGCAGTCCCAGCGAATGACTTGCCCCCGGCTTCAGTTCCACCAGGTCATCCCACACATTCGCCGTTTCGATGCACAGCATTCGCTGCCAGCCATCGTCGGCCATATCTGCCAGCTCCCGCGCCCGCTCGGTCCAGGGGTTCCAGATCACCGCCGAACGTGATCCATTGCTGGTCAAGGTAACTCGCCGGTTCCAATGCGGGTCGACAATGCTCAGTCGCGATGGAGTGTCGAGGTAAATCCGGTCAGTCTCCCCGGTAAACGCCAGTGCTCCCAGCTGCTGGCGCTGTTCCCAGTCCGCCAGGGTTTCGATATAACCCAGCCCCTCGACCCCTTCGACCCGTGCCTGGCGTACATCGCTGACGGCAAAGTAGCTGTGCAGGGCTTGGCTGATAGTAACGGAGGTATTGCCCATGTTGCGGCTGGTCAGGTTCAGCTTCAGCGCCTCGCCCAGCTCCACCACCAGCTTCAACTCGACGTCATGAGGCCAGCCGGGCAGGTCGCCCTGCGCTTCAGGCAGTTCGAATTCAATGCGCAGGCCGCCGCCCACCTCCTCGATGCCCAGCAACTGCCAGTCACGCGAGCGCGCCAGCCCGTGAGCAGGTGCCTGCTCAGCGTGGTACATGGCCTGCACGGCCTCGGGGTTGCGTTGCAGGTTGCCAAACCACGGCCAGCACACCGGTACCCCGGCGCGTACCGACTTGCCCTGGCGGAAGATGTCCTGGTCGCTCAGCCACAGCAGCGGTGGTTCGCCCACCCGCTGGTAGCTGAGGATCTGTGCGCCCTGCTGGGCGATCAGGAGTTCGGCGCGGTCGCTGCTGATACGCCAGCAGTTGAGTTCGCCATGTTGCTCGGTTACGACCTGGAAGGTAGCCATTGCGTTCATCTCATTGATTGCCAGTGGGCCTTGGACCCGGGCACATGCAATGAGTTTACCGCCGGCGTGGCTCAGCGACGAGGCACGGAGCGGGTGCGGCCACTGCCGTCGATGGCGACGAAGACGAATGCCGCTTCGGTGACCTTGCGCCATTCGCTGGACAGCGGGTCGTCGCTCCACACTTCGACCATCATCTGGATCGAGCTGCGGCCGATTTCCAGGGTCTGGGTGTAGAACGACAGCTGCGCGCCTACTGCCACCGGTACCAGGAAGGCCATGCGGTCGATGGCCACGGTGGCCACGCGGCCGCCAGCAACACGGCTGGCCATGGCGGTGCCGGCCAAATCCATTTGGGCAACCAGCCAGCCGCCGAAGATGTCGCCAAACCCGTTGGTCTCGCGCGGCAGTGCGGTGATCTGCAAGGCCAGGTCGCCTTGCGGGATCGGATCTTCTTGTTCGAGCTCAATCATGCGATGGGGCCTCTGACCCGTGACGCTTTCGTTGGTGTGGCGCAAAGGCCGGGTAAACGATTCAGCTTGAAACATACTACGCCGATTTCGTTTCACTGGGCGGCCGTAGGGAAACTCTGCGAAACCGCCTGACATAAAGACCGGAGTTTTCGCACAACATCCCACGCTAGCAGCAACCTTTTCCTACGAACTGCCAGTATATAGAGCATAACGGCCAGCGACGACCGTGCATTCATGAATATCTGTAGGGATTTTGTATCGCTTTCGGCGCAGCTCGGCAATTTGCTATCTTCGCTTGTCTCCCAATCCAGAAGCCGCGTGCCAAGCGGCCTGCATGCCCTACAAAGAGAACAACGAGCGATGACTTCCGTGCCGAGCAGTATCGAGCAGCCCTCGCGGCCGCTGACCCGCAGTGACTACAAGACCCTCTCACTGTCCGCCCTGGGCGGCGCGCTGGAGTTCTACGACTTCATTATTTTCGTGTTCTTCGCCACGGTGGTGGGCAAGTTGTTCTTCCCGGCCGACATGCCGGAGTGGCTGCGCCTGATGCAAACGTTCGGCATCTTCGCCGCTGGCTACCTGGCGCGGCCGTTGGGCGGCATCATCATGGCCCATTTCGGCGACCTGCTCGGGCGCAAGAAGATGTTCACCCTGAGCATTTTCATGATGGCCGTGCCGACCCTGATCATGGGCCTGCTGCCGACGTATGCACAAATCGGCATGTGGGCACCTATCCTGCTGTTGCTGATGCGCGTGATCCAAGGCGCGGCGATCGGCGGCGAGGTGCCGGGTGCCTGGGTGTTCGTCTCCGAGCATGTGCCAGCGCGCAACACTGGCTACGCCTGCGGTACCCTGACGGCAGGCCTGACCGCCGGCATTCTGCTTGGCTCGCTGGTAGCGACACTGATCAACAGTGTGTACAGCGTGGAAGAAGTGGCCGATTACGCCTGGCGTATCCCGTTCCTGCTGGGTGGCGTGTTCGGCCTGTTCTCGGTCTACCTGCGCCGCTGGCTGCACGAAACCCCGGTGTTCGCCGAAATGCAGCAACGTAAGGCACTGGCCGAGGAGCTGCCACTGCGCGCCGTGCTGCGTGACCACCGTGGCCCGATCATCCTGTCGATGTTGCTGACCTGGATGCTGTCGGCCGGGATCGTGGTGGTCATCCTGATGACCCCGGCGCTGCTGCAGAGCTTCTACCACATCAGCCCGACCGACTCGCTCAAGGCCAACAGCCTGGCCATTGTATTGCTTAGCTTTGGCTGCATCGGCGCCGGCAGCCTGGCCGACCGCTTTGGTGCGGGCCGGGTGTTCGTGATCGGCAGCCTGCTGCTGCTGGCCAGCTCCTGGACCTTCTACCACAGCCTGCCAACCCGGCCCGAGCTGCTGTTCCCGCTGTATGCCGTGACCGGCCTGTGCGTGGGCGTGATTGGCGCGGTGCCTTATGTAATGGTCAAGGCATTCCCGGCGGCGGTGCGCTTCAGCGGGCTGTCGTTCTCGTACAACGTGGCCTACGCGATCTTCGGCGGTTTGACGCCGATGGTGGTGACCGCGCTGCTGAAGGTGAGCCCGATGGCGCCTGCCTACTATGTGGCAGGCTTGTGCGCCGTTGGTCTGGCTGTGGGGCTGTACCTGCTCGCCAACAAGCGCTGATCTGCGCTGGGGCTGACTCTCGTTTGCTGCAACATGTTGAAAGACGTGAACAAGGACAGAGGAATAAGTAACGCAGTGACCGACGGCTAGATCGTCAGCCTGAGCCATACAGAGAAGGAGAATCTGTATGGCTCAAAACACACTTCATGACAGCTCCACGGGTGATGTTGTCATCACCCCTGGCTCCTCAGGTTCCAGTAGCGGCGGGGGCGGCTTCTTCAGCATTGGCGGCGGCGGTGGCTTCGGTGGTGGCTTTGGCGGTTCCAGCCGACGTCGCAAGAAGAAGCGTGCCAGAGCGCGTGCTGCTGCCTTGGCGCAAGCAAGAGCCCAGGAGCAGGCTCGCCAAGCGGCAGCCGCAAGGGCTCATGCCGAAATGCTGGCTGCATTACATAGGCAGCAAGTGGAGGCTCATAGCCAGGCACGTGAAGTTCGGCGCGTGCAGCTTGATGCGCATTTCGCTGGCCAGGCGCAAGGCTTGGCACAGGCGCTACAGCAGGAGATCAACGCAGCGCGCAAACGCCCGGAATACGACGGCAGTGAGCGTTGGCAGCTTTACCAGATCACCAAAGCGCAAAACGAAACCAAAGGGCTTATAGCCGCCAAGCAGCTTGAGTTGGCGAATCGGCAGGCGTTGGCCGGGGCTTTTGCTGGCCATGATGCTGATGCAGGTACATACGCCGCCCGACTGGCCGGGCTGGCGACCGCGCAACACATGCAGCAACTGCATCAGGGCTGGGAAACAGCGTACGTAGCGGCCTCAGAGGCTCGTTTGCTGCAGGAGGCAATTGCCCAGCTGTCGCAGCGCTCAGCCGAGCTGGCTGTAGAACATGCCCAACAGGAACAGCTCTGGCGCGCCAGGGAGGCGGAATGGGAGCGTCAGCGGCAATACGCTGAGCTGCGCGAATCCAGAATTCGCTACAAGCAGCAGGTTGACGAAGACCGGCGCCTTGTTCGGCTGAAGGAGGCCGCCACGCTGACCGTGCCAGTAGCGGCTGCGTCGGCTGGGGGCGTGTTGCTTGGTCAGGCAGGCGCGCAGGTTGCGGCTGAGCTGGCAACGGCTATCGAGCAGGCGATTGCTAGCGCGGCCAAGGAAGTGCTGAGGGTTGCAGCTATCCGCCTTGGTCAGGCGGTCGGTCTCTCGGCCACGGCCATGCTGTATTCGCCGGCGCTGGGGAATGGCGAACTGACCGAAGCCCAGCGCAGGCGTCACTTCGAAGGTTTGGGCATACATGCAGACCTGCTGGGCATTGCGCCAGGGCAGGATCTTCAGGCTATCGCCGATGCGGGTGGGTCGGCCCGTCTGGGTCAGCGCATCAAGATCGAGCATCTTCCAGGTGGCAGTGCGATAGCGGTGGCCGCCACAGGCGCCGGAATCGCCCCGGAGGTCCGGGTCAGGAATGCCGTTTACGACCCCGTCACCGATACCTACCGAGTCGAGGCACAGACGCCCGACGGGAAAACCATCGTTCTGGGTAACGCTACCCCGGTGGCGGAAAGCCCGTCCAACGGCCGGATGCTCGCGCTTGAGCCACAAGCTGCAGAGGTTGGCGCTGGCGTGGACCTTCGCTTCGATGACTGCATCGTCTGTATCCCTGGTCAACTGCCCCAGTACTTTTCATTCGTAGTTTCGCCGGCGGGTACTGGTGTTGTCAGCGGTAATGGCCAAGTCGCTGGCGCTGACTGGTGGCCCGCGAATGGCGCTGCCGCTGGCGTAGCAATGCCGGTGCAGGTTGGTAACCAGCTACGCGGCCGCTTGTTCACCGGCATGCCGGCATTCGAAAGCGCGGTATGGCGGGCCATTGCGGCGGAGCAGGGGTTGCTCGGTCAATTCGATGAGGTGAATCAGCGTCGAATCATCAGGGGTTTTCCACCCGTGGCCCCGCGAGCAAGTTGGAGCGGCGCGCGACACGAGTTTGAGCTTCGTCATGTTGGAGCTGTTGATGTTGGCTCTGGGTTGTACAACCTTGACCAGCTAAGAATCCACACACCAGCGGACACTCTAGGCGTGCCGGCAGTGGTCCTGCCGTTCGAGCCGTGGTTCGCCGCCAGTCTGGCCCTTGAGTTCGATGCTGGCATTGTTCAGGGCCAACCATCACGCACCTGGACGCCGTTGGTGGCCCCAGGCGCGGAGCTGCTCGGCCCGACACCCTTGCCGGAGGGGCCGTTACTGCCGGGCATTCTGCCAGGCGATACCTTGGATCCTGTGGGGCCAAGTCTTGAAATACTTCCTGGCGAGAATCCGGACGAGACAGGGGCCATAATTCCTGGATTCGGTGGTGATGTAGATCTGCCGGAGCCTGGGCTGGTTAATAATGAACCTGCAGAAGTCGGAGAAACTGGGAATTATAATGACTTGGAGCGTCGCAGCATAAGGGATGACATGGACGTGGACCACATTCCATCTCAATCCGCATTGAAACGATGGTTACAGAAAAATTTTCCAGACCTGCAACTGTATGAAATATACCAAATACTAAGGCGTGCACCTGCTGTCGTTATTCCTACAGAAGTGCATCGAAAGTACAGCGAAACGTACGGCGGGCGTAACACCAAAGCTAAACAAGCTCTAGATGCCAAAGATCCCTTGTCAGCTATTGGCAGTAATGTTGAAGCACTAAAGAAAGGTTTAATAGAAAATGGAATTTCGCCTGAACGTGTTGAGGGTATCAAGGTGGAGCTTACAGAATTGCTCAAAAAACTGATTAATAAAAGGTGACGCATGAAAAGGATTGTAGCAGTTGAGCCTTGGCTGGAAAGCGTTAACAGGACTTATGCTGATTTAGTTGAGAATGGGCTTGATCCGAATCTGCGACATATCAAGCTTTACCCGGGGGCGGAGGATTTTTACCTAGAGCCGGAGCCGGGTGTTAGTTTTGAGTTTGATTCAGACAGCAAAATGTTAAAAGCGGTGGCTATAACTATCATAAGGCGAGTGGATTTGGCGCCTGAATTTAAAGATTGTTTATCTGAGCCCTACGGTTGTTTAGATAAGAGCGCTGTTAGAACTGCTTGGGGTAGTCCTCTAAGAACGAGCGAGCCGTTGGTAATGCCGGAACCGATAGGTAAGACGGGTGGGTGGGATATGTATCGACTCTCCGGTGCGGGCTTTGGGTATATTGATTTGATTTATTCGTACACTAAGGATTTTGTTGTATCCGGTCTGGTTTTAAGGGGCGCGGAAGATGAAGCTTGAAAGTCGACTGCAAGATCACGACGAGCAAAGTTTCTTATCGCTAGTCACTACGCTATGGAACGTTGAGACTCAGAGGTCTGAGCACAACGCTCTCATCGATCATTTCGACCAGATAGTCGGCCACCCCGCCGGTAGTGACCTTTTGTTCTACTCAAACGCCGATGCCGTCGGCGCTATAAACTCGCCAGAGCATATCGTTGCAACAATCAAATCGTGGCACCAGAGAAATGGCCTTCCGGCCTTCAAGGGGCAGCATTTACAGCCGTCAAGAGCGCTTCGAAGCATGGCGAGCGAACAGCGTGCCAGCCAGTCTTCCACTCGCAACCTGGAGAAAGTGCGCAAGTTGGTGGCGCAGGTTCATGCCGCTGAGCAGCAGGCAACGCTGCAGCTTGCTGCACTTGAGCAACAGCTAACCATTGACCCAGTGGCCAGCACGCCGGAACAGCAACTGGCTTTCAGCCTTGCTACGCTGCGTGCTCTGGAATCCATTCAGCACCAAGCTGCGCAGGCAGTGTTTCAACTTGAGCGGTTGCACATGTCGGTCAAGTTCGCACTCGACGCTGCCGTGCGTGATGCTACCAGCCCCTTCCTGGACGCAGCGATTCAGGCCGTGGCGCTGCAAGAAATGAATGCCGGTAGCCAGCGTCATGCTGCGGCCTTGGCCATGGCGCAAGGGCGTCATTCCGTGTTGTACGCTCGCGGTGTGACACTGATAGAACATCTGGAAGCACGTATTGCCCAGTTGGCCAAAGCGACCGGGGCTGGCCCAGGGCATGGGCCTTTGACGTTGGTAGCGGCAGCTGATGCCTCAAACCTGCACCCGGCATTGCTGATGTCGCAGGGCTTGAACGGTGACGTTGCCCAACAGCAACGCCATCTGATCAAGACCGTGCGCTCGGCGGTGGCAGAGCTGGAGTGGCAGGCGACCTCCTTGCAAGGTGACCACCCCGGTACGTATGCGGATTTAATCGAGTTTGTGCAGGGAACCCCAAGCGATGACCCGCGTTTCGGGCTGACGGTGCCACTTGCTGAAATACTCGACGAAGATCGGCAGGATTGGGCCGATCTGGCCGCTGAACGGGCAGAGGTGGATCTGCCCATGCGTCTGTGCTCGATGGTGCGTGGTGCCCGCTCCGGCAGCACCAAAGGTGTAAAACCCTTTACCCGTTACTGTCATGTGCTGATGACCTCGACGCAGGGCCCCATCGTGCCTTCGCGCGTGCGGGTGCGGGAAGCTGGTTGGGATGCGGGTCGGCGGGCTTTCGCATTCACTAGCGAGACCGGGGCGCCTGTTACCGTTCTGTGGCAGAAGGGCAGCGCGCCCTATCCGCCGATAGACATCTCCCGGCCGCCGAGCATTAGCTATCTGCACATGCCCAATGTGCCTATCATAGAGCGCTTCATGGACCTGACGCAGGTTCAATTCGATGACTACATCGTGGTGTTTCCGCCGCAGGCTGGGCTGGCACCGGTATACGTCATGTTCAGGGATCGCCGCGAGCTTTAGCGCCGCCAGTTTCCCAGCGATATCAAGTCAGGCCATCCCGGATAACCGATGATGGCCTTTCATCCAATTGTCACAATGAAGTCATATCGTGTTCATGCGGCCTGCCGATACTTGGGCCCGTTCCATCCAACACCCCAATATTCCTGCTAGGAGCAAGGCATGAAACTGAAGCGTTTGATGGCGGCCCTCACCTTTGCCGCCGCTGGCGTTGCAACCGCCAACGCGGTAGCCGCTGTCGATCCTGCGATCCCGACCTACACCAAGACCACCGGTGTATCGGGCAACCTCTCCAGCGTTGGTTCCGACACCCTGGCGAACCTGATGACGCTGTGGGCCGAGGCCTACAAGAAGGAATATCCGAACGTAAACATCCAGATCCAGGCAGCCGGCTCCTCCACCGCGCCACCCGCGCTGACCGAAGGCACCGCCAACCTCGGCCCGATGAGCCGCAAGATGAAAGACGTCGAGCTGCAGGCCTTCGAGCAGAAGTACGGCTACAAGCCGACCGCAATCCCGGTCGCCGTCGATGCCCTGGCCGTGTTCGTGCACAAAGACAACCCGATCAAGGGCCTGACCATGGCTCAGGTCGACGCCATCTTCTCCTCCACCCGCCTGTGCGGTGGCAAGGCCGAGATCAAGACCTGGGGTGACGTCGGTGTGACCGGCGACCTGGCCAACAAGCCAATCCAGCTGTTCGGCCGCAACTCGGTCTCGGGCACCTACGGCTACTTCAAGGAAGAAGCCCTGTGCAAAGGCGACTTCAAGCCTAACGTCAACGAGCAGCCTGGCTCGGCTTCGGTCGTGCAGTCGATCAGCTCTTCGCTGAACGGCATCGGTTACTCGGGCATTGGTTACAAGACTGCCAGCGTCAAGACCGTGGCCCTGGCCAAGAAGGAAGGCGGCGAGTTCGTCGAAGACAACGAAACCAACGCCCTGAATGGCAGCTACCCGCTGTCGCGCTTCCTGTACGTTTACGTCAACAAGGCGCCGAACAAGCCTCTGGCTCCGCTGGAAGCCGAGTTCGTCAAGCTGGTGCTGTCGCAAGCTGGCCAGCAGGTCGTGGTGAAGGATGGCTACATTCCGCTGCCGGCCAAAGTCGTCGACAAGACCCTGGCTGACCTAGGCCTGTCCCACGCGGGTAACGTTGCAAAGAAGTAAGTAATTAAGAAGAGGCCGGAGCCACTGCCCGGCCTCTTCCACGAATTTCCAGTCCGAAGCCAGGTTCCCTGTGCGGCGGGCTTTCGCGCGTCACCACTTTGTAATGTTTTTGTCACACGGGACCGCTAGGGTGTGCGCATGAATGATCTGGCCAATTCCAACATGACCCAAAACTCCCAGCCCGTGCGCATTGATTTCAATACGCCCGAGTTGCAACGCAAGCGCCGCATGCGCGCGCTCAAGGACCGCCTGACCCGCTGGTATGTGCTGGTCGGCGGTCTTGCCGTACTGGCGGCAATCACCCTGATCTTCTTCTACCTGGCGTACGTGGTACTGCCACTGTTCCAGGGCGCCCAGCTGACCAGCAAGAAAGCCCTGGAGCCGACCTGGCTGCAGCAGGATGCCGGCAACCCGCTGATGATCGCGCTTGAAGAGCAGAACCTGGTGGGGATGCGGGTTTCGGACAAGGGCCAGGCATTGTTCTTCGATACCAAAACCGGCAACGCGCTCAAGCGGGTCGACCTGCCGGTGCCGGCAGACACCCAGGTCACGTCGATCAGTACCGACCAGCCGGGCAGCCCGCTGGTGGTGCTTGGCTTGTCCAATGGCCAGGCGCTGGTGTTCCACCACACCTACAAGATCACCTACCCCGACAACAAGAAAACCATCGCCCCCGGCATCGACTACCCGTACGGCGAGCAGCCGTTCGTGCTCGACGAACAGGGCCGCGCGCTGGAGCACGTGAGCGTCAACGTCAATGGCGACACCTTGCTGCTGGCCGGTTCCACTGGCGCGCACCTGCAGGTGGTCGAGCTGACTCGCACGGAAAACATGATGACCGAAGAGGTCACCACCGAGCAGAACCGTATCGCCCTGCCGCAGATGACCGAAACGGTGAAGAACATCTTCATCGACCCGCGCCAGCAGTGGTTGTACGTGATCAACGGTCGCGCCACGGCTGACGTGTTCAGCCTGCGCGACAAGAGCCTCAACGGCCGTTACAAGTTGTCTGAAAGCGCCGACACTGAAATTACCGCCACGGCCCAGCTGGTCGGTGGCATTTCGCTGATCATCGGTGACTCCAAGGGCGGCCTGGCCCAGTGGTTCATGGCCCGCGACCCGGATGGCGAATCGCGCTTCAAGCAGATTCGTACCTTCCAGATGGGCAAGGCGCCTATCGTGCAGATCGACGCCGAAGAGCGCCGCAAGGGCTTCATCGCCCTCGACGCCGACGGCAAGCTGGGCGTGTTCCACAGCACCGCGCACCGTACCTTGCTGGTCGAGCCGGCTGCCGAAGGCCCTGGCATCCTGGCCCTGTCGCCACGCGCCAACCGCATCATCATCGAAGAAGGTGGCAAGCTGCTGCCGCTGAGCCTGCGCAACCCGCACCCGGAGGTTTCCTTCAGTGCGCTGTGGGGCAAGGTGTGGTACGAGAACTACGACGAACCCAAGTACGTCTGGCAATCGACCGCTTCGAACACCGACTTCGAGCCCAAGCTCAGCCTGTCGCCGCTGACCTTCGGTACCCTCAAGGCCGCGTTCTACGCGATGATCCTGGCCGCCCCGCTGGCCATTGCCGCTGCCATCTACACCGCCTACTTCATGGCCCCTGGCATGCGCCGCAAGGTCAAGCCGGTGATCGAGCTGATGGAAGCGATGCCGACGGTGATCCTCGGCTTCTTCGCCGGCCTGTTCCTGGCCCCATACCTGGAAGGCCACTTGCCGGGTGTGTTCAGCCTGTTCCTGCTGATGCCGTTTGGCATCCTGCTGGCCGGCTTCGTCTGGAGCCGCCTGCCGGAGTCGATCCGCCTGCGTGTGCCGGATGGCTGGGAAGCGGCGATCCTGATCCCGGTCATCCTGTTCACCGGCTGGTTCGCCCTGACCATGAGCCCGCACCTGGAAAGCTGGTTCTTCGGCGGTGACATGCGCCTGTGGATCACCAACGACCTAGGTATCACCTACGACCAGCGCAACGCCCTGGTAGTGGGCATCGCCATGGGCTTCGCGGTCATCCCGAACATCTATTCCATTGCCGAAGATGCGGTGTTCAGCGTGCCACGCAGCCTGACCCTCGGCTCGCTGGCACTGGGCGCGACGCCCTGGCAGACCCTGACCCGCGTGGTCATCCTCACCGCCAGCCCAGGCATCTTCTCGGCGTTGATGATCGGCATGGGCCGGGCAGTGGGCGAGACCATGATCGTGCTGATGGCCACCGGCAACACCCCGGTGATGGAAATGAACCTGTTCGAAGGCATGCGCACCCTGGCCGCCAACGTGGCCGTGGAAATGCCGGAATCGGAAGTCGGTGGCAGCCACTATCGCGTGCTGTTCCTGGCCGCCCTGGTGCTGCTGATGTTCACCTTCATCATGAACACCTTGGCCGAGCTGATTCGCCAGCGTCTGCGCAAGAAATACTCGTCGCTTTGATAGAAAGGTAGCGATCCGTGAAAAAGGATTCCCTCAAAGGCTGGTTCAAGAGCGGCGCCCCAGGCGTCTGGATGAGCGGCGGCGCGGTGGCCATGGCGGTGATCATGACCGTCGGCCTGCTGGCGGTGATCGCCGTGCGCGGCCTGGGCCACTTCTGGCCGGCCGATCTTGTCCAGGCCACCTACAAGGTGCCGGGCCAGGCTGATCACATCGTTATCGGCGAAGTGGTGCAAAAGGAAGAGGTGCCGCGTGCCCGCCTCAAGGGCGCCGGCCTGCCGGTACCGGACCAAGGCCCGGAGTTCATGACCCGCGAGCTGATCAAGGTGGGTAACCGCGACCTCAACGGCAGCGACTTCACCTGGGTGGTTGGCGATTGGTTGGTCGACGAACAGCGCCCGGCCGACCTGATCGCCCTGGAGCGCCGCGAGTGGGGTAACTTCTACGGCTACCTGGTCAGCGTCAAGGAACAAGGCCGCGTGGTTGCCGAAGGCCCTGCAGCCTGGACCGAGCTGCAAGCCCGTCTCAAGCGTGCCAACCACCTTAATGGCGAGCTGCAGCAACTGGAAAAGAAGGACATCGGTGCCATCAACCATGGCCTCGAGCGCCTACGCCTGCAGGCCCGCAAGCTGGAACTGGACGGCAAGCTGGACGCTGCCGCCCAGGCCGACATGGACGCCGACCGCGCCGAGCTGAACAGCCGCTACAAGGCCATCGAAGACCGCCTGACTGGCCTGCACCAAGCCTTCGCCCGCGACAGCCTGGTGGCGAGCGATGGCAATGGCCGTGAAGTGGAAATCAACCTGAGCAAGGTGGTGCACGCCATCCAGCCGAACGGCATGTCCGGTTTCACCAAGCTGGGCACCTACTTTGCCAAGGTCTGGGAGTTCCTCAGCGACGACCCGCGTGAAGCCAACACCGAGGGCGGTATCTTCCCGGCCATCTTCGGTACGGTGATGATGACCCTGATCATGGCCGTGATCGTCACCCCGTTCGGCGTGCTGGCCGCTGTCTACCTGCGTGAATACGCAAGGCAAGGCCCGGTGACCCGTTTGATCCGCATTGCGGTGAACAACCTGGCCGGTGTGCCGGCGATCGTCTACGGCGTGTTCGGCCTGGGCTTCTTCGTCTACGTGCTGGGTGGCTCGATCGACCGCCTGTTCTTCCCCGAAGCACTGCCGGCGCCGACCCTGGGCACCCCTGGCCTGCTGTGGGCATCGCTGACCCTGGCACTGCTGGCGGTGCCGGTGGTGATCGTGGCGACCGAAGAAGGCCTGGCGCGTATCCCACGCACCGTGCGTGAAGGTTCGCTGGCGCTGGGTGCGACCAAGGCGGAAACGCTGTGGAAGATCGTCCTGCCAATGGCCAGCCCGGCCATGATGACCGGCATGATCCTCGCCGTGGCCCGCGCTGCCGGTGAAGTGGCGCCGCTGATGCTGGTGGGTGTGGTGAAGCTGGCGCCGTCGCTGCCGGTGGACGGGAACTACCCGTACCTGCACCTGGACCAGAAGATCATGCACCTGGGCTTCCATATCTATGACGTCGGCTTCCAAAGCCCGAACGTCGAAGCCGCGCGGCCGCTGGTATATGCCACGGCGCTGCTGCTGGTGCTGGTGATCGCCACCCTCAACCTGTCGGCCGTGTGGATCCGCAACCACCTGCGCGAGAAGTACAAGGCGCTGGACAGCTGACCCTGATTGCAAGCGTGCCGCCCGAACGCCGGGCGGCCCTTTGAAACGAATTGATAGCGTATGGAGTTGACCATGCAGCAAGATTCCCATACCCACGGCATCGACATGTCTGCCCTGGGCCGCAACAAGCAGAGCCTGCGCCTGGCCGAAGAAACCGTGGCCATCGAAGTACCGGGCCTGAGCCTGTTCTACGGCGACAAGCAGGCGTTGTTCGACGTCAGCATGAACATCCCCAAGCAGCGCGTGACCGCCTTCATCGGGCCGTCCGGCTGCGGCAAGTCGACCCTGCTGCGCACCTTCAACCGCATGAACGACCTGGTTGACGGTTGCCGCGTGGAAGGCGCCATCAACCTGTACGGCAACAACATCTACCGCAAGGGCGAAGACGTGGCCGAGCTGCGCCGCCGTGTGGGCATGGTGTTCCAGAAGCCCAACCCGTTCCCCAAGACCATCTACGAGAACGTCGTCTACGGCCTGCGCATCCAGGGCATCAACAAGAAGCGCGTGCTGGATGAAGCCGTCGAATGGGCGTTGAAGGGCGCGGCCTTGTGGGATGAGGTGAAAGATCGCCTGCACGAGTCGGCGCTGGGCCTGTCCGGTGGCCAGCAGCAGCGCCTGGTCATCGCCCGCACCATCGCCGTGGAGCCGGAGGTGCTGTTGCTCGATGAACCCTGCTCCGCGCTGGACCCGATCTCGACGTTGAAGGTCGAAGAGCTGATCTACGAATTGAAATCCAAGTACACCATCGTCATCGTGACCCACAACATGCAACAGGCGGCCCGTGTTTCGGATTACACCGCGTTCATGTACATGGGCAAACTGGTCGAATTCGGCGATACCGATACCCTGTTCACCAACCCGGCGAAGAAGCAGACCGAAGACTACATCACCGGTCGCTACGGCTAAGCCCGACCCGCCAGGGAACGAGACGAACTACTTGAAGCTTGCAGCTTCTTCGCGGAGCGAATGATGATCAACAAAGAAAGCCTTACCCATCACATTTCCCAGCAGTTCAACGCCGAGCTCGAAGAGGTGCGCAGCCACCTGCTGGCCATGGGCGGGCTGGTGGAAAAGCAGGTCAACGACGCGGTGACCGCGCTGATCGAAGCCGACTCTGGCCTGGCCCAGCAAGTGCGTGAGGTCGACGAGCAGATCAACCAGATGGAGCGCAACATCGACGAGGAGTGCCTGCGCATCCTCGCCCGCCGCCAGCCGGCGGCCTCCGACCTGCGCCTGATCATCAGCATTTCAAAGTCGGTGATCGACCTGGAGCGCATTGGTGACGAGTCGACCAAAATCGCCCGCCGCGCTATCCAGCTGTGCGAAGAAGGCGAGTCGCCACGCGGCTACGTCGAGGTGCGCCACATCGGCGACCAGGTGCGCAACATGGTCCGCGATGCGCTTGACGCCTTTGCTCGCTTCGATGCCGACCTGGCGTTGTCGGTGGCCCAGTACGACAAGACCATCGACCGCGAATACAAGACAGCGCTGCGTGAGCTGGTCACCTACATGATGGAAGACCCGCGTTCTATCTCGCGGGTGTTGAGCGTGATCTGGGTGCTGCGCTCGCTGGAGCGTATTGGCGACCATGCGCGCAACATCTCCGAATTGGTTATCTACCTGGTGCGCGGCACCGACGTGCGGCACATGGGCCTCAAGCGCATGACTGCAGAAGTGCAGGGCACTGCTGTCGTCGACGGCGAAAAGGCTAATGTTCCAGGTGAATCTGACGATAAATAAGGTTGCTCCCGAGCATCGACGCCCGGCCTTGGCCGGGCGTTTTCGTTTGCGGTCGAGAGCCGGCAGGCACCCGCGAACGATCCCGGCGTGACCAGGTTGTAGCAAATGGCCAGTACTTGGCAGTAGGCTAGTCGGGATTCAGAAGGAGTATCGATGAGTAAAGTGAATGTGCTGGTCGTGGATGACGCCCCGTTTATCCGTGACCTGGTCCGCAAGTGCCTGCGCAATGCCTTCCCGGGCATGGCCATCGACGACGCGGTCAATGGTCGCAAGGCCATGGCCATGCTCGGCAAGGAAGCGTTCGACCTGGTCCTGTGCGACTGGGAAATGCCGGAAATGTCCGGCCTGGAGCTGCTCACCTGGTGCCGCCAGCAGCCTGCGCTGAAGCACCTTCAGTTCATCATGGTGACCAGCCGTGGCGACAAGGAAAATGTCATTCAGGCGATCCAGGCGGGCGTTTCCGACTTTGTCGGCAAGCCGTTCACCAACGAACAACTGCTGACCAAGGTGAAAAAAGCCCTGACCAAGATCGGCAAGCTCGACAGCCTGATGGCTATTGGCCCGGCGCGTACCAATTCGGCGTTCGCGAACGATTCGTTGAACGCGCTGACCGCCGGCAAGCCGGAAGCGGTCAAGGTTTCGGCGCCTGCGCCAGCACCGGCTAAGCCTCTGGTCACGGCGCCCGCACCTGCTGCCTCCGCGCCGAGCGGCCGTGGTCAGGGCCAGCTGCGCCTGGCCAGTGGCATGCAGCCGTGCGTGATCAAGGCGCTTAGCCTGAAAGAAGCGCTGCTGGTGGTACGCCGCAGCGAAGCGCTGCCACAGGTGCTCGAAGGTGCGGTGCTGGACCTGGAGCAGGGCGAAAGCGCCGAAGTCGCTCGCCTGAACGGTTACCTGCATGCTGTCGCGGCGCTGGAGCCCAAGCCTGACAGTGACTGGCTGCAGTTGACGTTCAAGTTCGTCGACCAGGATGCCCAGAAGCTCGACTACCTGTCGCGGCTGATTGCCCGAGGGACTGCGCAGAAGCACTTCACCCCCGGCGCCTGAGGCAGGGGCAGGGGCAGCACAGGGCTGCTCCTGCGCCATCCGACCAACTGCAATACCCGCCACAAAACCCGCTGCTAGGCTTCGACAGATCATAACTGTCAAAAAGCCACTATCATGCCCGCGCGCCTGCTGCTGTTCTGTGCATTGCTCATGGCCTCGGCGTCGAGCCTGGGTGTGACGCTCTACAAGATCACTGACGAATCCGGTGTGATCTCCTACTCCGACCGGCCCGGCCCCGGCGCCAAGCCCCTGGTGTTGCTCGAACCCATGGTCGAAACGCTCGAAGGCCAGGTGCTGCTTAACGCAAAAACCTTCGACGGTGGTGTGAGCTTCTCGGCACGCAACGAGCTGCATGTGCCGGTAGAGGTCGAGTTACGGCTGGACAACCTGGTGAACGCACAAGGCGGCGATGCCCCGCGTATCGTGCGCCGGCTGCTACCGCCGCGCACCACGCAGATGCTCAGCGTGCTCAGGGGGCGGCCAGGGCTGCTGCTGAACTACCGTTCGACCCTGCTACAGGCCATGGGTGACCCAGGCAAACGGCCCCAGGGCTTTCGCTATGCGTTCCCGTGGATCGGCGGGCCGTTCCGCGTCACCCAGGGGCCCAATGGCCGTGTCAGTCATTTTGGACCCAAGGGGCGCTATGCCATGGATATCGCCATGCCCGAAGGCACGCCCATCATCGCGGCGCGGGAAGGGGTGGTGGTGAAGATGCAGAACAGCCAGAGCGGGCGCGAGCCCAACCCGTCGGGCAATTTTGTCAGGATCCTGCACCCGGATGGCACCATGGGCGTTTACCTGCACCTGATGCGTGGCTCGGTGGTGGTGGCGGAGGGGCAGCGGGTACGGCAGGGGCAGATGCTGGCCAAGTCGGGTAATACCGGCAACAGCACAGGGCCGCACCTGCATTTCGTGGTGCAGCGCAATGTGGGGTTGGCGCTGGAGTCGATACCTTACCGGTTCGACAGGCCAATCAGCGGGTTGCCCGACTTTACTGCGGGTAACCCCTGAGATGTTTGGGGCTGCAAAGCAGCCCCATGGCCCTCAATCCAGCTTCAGTACCTTGGCCAGCACGATCTTGGGCCCTTTCATCTTCTTGATGATGATGCGCAGCCCTTCGACCTCCAGCACTTCCTCTTCTTCAGGCACTCGCTTGAGGGTTTCGTAGATCAACCCGGCCAGGGTTTCTGCCTCGATGTGGTCGAGGTCGATGCCCAGCAGACGCTCGACCTTGAACAGCGGTGTGTCGCCGCGTACCAGTAGCTTGCCCGGCTGGTAGGCGAGGATGCCGCGTTCGGTCTTGCGGTGTTCGTCCTGGATATCGCCTACCAGCACTTCCAGCACGTCTTCCATGGTCAGGTAGCCGATTACCTTGCCGTCGGCTTCCTCCACCAGGACGAAATGCGCGCCGCCCTTGCGGAACTGCTCCAGCAGTTGCGACAGCGGCATGTGCCGCGATACGCGCTCCAGTGGCCGGGCTAGGTCTTCCAGGTCGATGGTCTCGGGCAAATGCTCAAGCTCAGCTAGCTCTAGCAGCAGGTCCTTGATGTGCAGCAGGCCGGTGAATTCTTCGCGCTCGGCGTCATACACCGGGTAGCGGCTGAATTTGTGGCGGCGCACCAGGGCCAGGATCTGCTTCAGCGGCGCATGCGCGTCGATGCTGATCATGTCCTCACGCGAGTTGGCCCAGTCGACCACTTCCAGCTCGCCCATTTCCACGGCCGAGGCCAGCACGCGCATGCCTTGGTCGCTTGGGTCCTGACCGCGGCTGGAGTGCAGGATCAGCTTCAGTTCTTCGCGGCTGTAGTGGTGCTCGTGGTGCGGGCCGGGCTCGCCCTGGCCGGCAATGCGTAGGATGGTGTTGGCGCTGGCATTGAGCAGGTAGATGGCCGGGTACATTGCCCAGTAGAACAGGTACAGCGGCACGGCCGTCCACAACGACAGCAGTTCTGGCTTGCGAATGGCCCAGGACTTGGGGGCCAACTCGCCAACCACGATGTGCAGGTACGAGATGACGAAGAAGGCGACGAAGAACGAGATCGCCTTGACCAGCTCGGCGCTGTCCACGCCAAAGTAGGCCAGCAGCGGCTCCAGCAGGTGGGCGAAGGCGGGCTCACCCACCCAGCCAAGGCCCAGCGAGGCGAGGGTGATGCCCAACTGGCAGGCCGACAGGTAGGCGTCGAGCTGGTTGTGTACCTTGCGCAGGATGTTGCCGCGCCAGCCGTGCTGCTCGGCGATGGCCTCTACGCGGGTGGCGCGCAGCTTGACCATGGCGAACTCGGCGGCAACGAAGAAGCCGTTGAGCAGCACCAGCAGGAAGGCAAAGATGATCATGCCGAAGTCGGCGAATAACGAGGTTAGGCTGATACCAGGGGAAGGGTCCATGATGGAGTTTTTACGGGGTCCGTCTTTGAGATAGAGAAAAAAAGTGCCAGCTTTTGCTGGCACAGGGGATCCAATGTAGCGGCTGGGGCCGCAAAAGCAAAGGGCGATGGATTCTTTGGGGGCGCTTTGCGCCCCATCGCGACACAAGGCCGCTCCTACAGGAGACCGCGATCCCGTTAGGAGCGGCCTTGTGTCGCGATGGGCTGCAAAGCAGCCCCCGAGGCCCTCAAGCCTTGCCGTTGGCCAATTGTGCCGGCGCAAAGTGACAGGTAAAGGTGCTGCCATGCCCCGGCACGCTGCTGATTTCCAACTTGCCGCGGTGGCGCATCAGCACATGCTTGACGATTGCCAGCCCCAGCCCGGTACCGCCGGTGTTCGACGCACGGCTGGAATCTACACGGTAGAAACGCTCGGTCAGGCGTGGCAGGTGCTTGGCATCGATGCCCACCCCCGAATCCTGCACCGACAGATGCGCACCCTGGGCATCGGCCCACCAGCGGATGCGGATGTTGCCTTCGTCCTGAGTGTATTTGACCGCGTTGAATACCAGGTTGGAAAAGGCGCTGCGCAGCTCCGACTCGCTGCCCTTGAGCTTCAAACCAGGCGCAGCTTCCAGGCTGATGCGCTGGTTGCGCGGCCCGGACAGGGCCTGGGCGTCGCCCTTGATGGCAGTGAGCAGGGCATCGACCGCCACCGGCTGGTTGTCCGAGGGGTAATCGGTGGCTTCCAGCTTGGCCAGCAGCAACAGGTCGTTGAGCAGGGTCTGCATGCGCGAACCTTGCTGGCTCATCTGCTGCAGTGCGCGGCTCCAGCGTGGGTTCACGTCTTCGACGTTGTCCAGCAGGGTTTCCAGGTAGCCGGTGATCACCGTCAGCGGCGTGCGCAGCTCGTGCGACACGTTGGCGACGAAGTCCTTGCGCATCTGTTCCAGCTGGTGAATGCGGGTGACATCGCGCACCAGCATCAGGTGTTCGTTGTTGCCGTAACGGGTGATGTGCAACTGCACACGCATGCGGTCATTGATTGGCGAAGGGATTTCCAGCGGCTCGAGGTAGTTTTCTGCCTCGAAGTATTCCTTGAAGCGCGGGTGGCGTACCAGGTTGGTCACTTGCTGGCCGCCGTCCTGCGGGGTCTTGAAGCCCAGCAGGGTCTCGGCAGCGCGGTTCCACCATTCCAGGTTACCGTCGCTGTCGAGCATGATCACTGCGTCACGTAGCGCGGCGGTGGACTCCTGCACCCGGTCGATCACGGCCTGCAGGCGGCCCCGAACACGTTGGTCGCGGCGTTGCAGGTGGTAGATGCTGTCGAACACCTCGCCCCACAGGCCGTAACCATCGGGCGGTGCTTCGTCGGGCTGGTGATTGCGCAGCCAGTCATGCAGGCGCAGCAGTTGCTTGAGGGTCCAGCCCAGGTAGAGCGCCAGGCCAATGGCCAGGCTCCAGCCATAGTAGCCGCTGACCAGCCCGCCGATCAGGCAGACGGTAATCAGCAACAGCAGATGGCGAATCAGGGTTGCATGCCAGTTCTGGTTCAATTGACGGTCCTTGTACAACGACGTGCAGCTTGGCGCTTTTGAACTCGATCAGCTCTTGGTCGAGAAGCGGTAGCCAGTGCCCCGGACGGTTTGTACCAGATTTTCGTAGGCTTCACCCAGCGCCTTGCGCAGGCGACGGATGTGCACGTCAACGGTGCGCTCCTCGACGTAGACGTTGCCGCCCCACACCTGGTCCAGCAGTTGGCCACGGGTGTAGGCGCGCTCCTGGTGGGTCATGAAGAATTGCAGCAGGCGGTATTCGGTCGGGCCCATCTCGGCCGGCTTGCCGTCGATGGTCACGCGGTGGCTGATCGGGTCGAGCAGCAGGCCGCCGACTTCGATCGGTGCTTCGCTGTCGCTCGGGCCGGTACGGCGCAGCACGGCTTTCAGTCGTGCAACCAGCTCACGCGGCGAGAACGGCTTGGTGATGTAGTCGTCGGCACCCACTTCCAGGCCCTGGATCTTGTTGTCCTCTTCGCCCTTGGCGGTGAGCATGATGATCGGGATGTCGCCCGTCAGCTCATCGCGCTTCAGGCGGCGGGCCAGCTCGATGCCGGAGGTGCCCGGCAGCATCCAGTCGAGCAGGATCAGGTCCGGCTTGCGGTCGACGATGATCGCGTGGGCCTGTTGGGAGTTTTCCGCTTCCAGGCAGTCATAGCCGGCCATTTCCAGGGCAACGGCGATCATCTCGCGAATGGGCGCTTCGTCGTCGACGATCAGAATGTTCCTGCCAACCATGCTCAAAACCTCTCCTGGATTCGGTGTCTTGGCCCGCATTAGATAACGGAATTATTGCAGCTGTGTGACAGGGTGTTGGCCGTTCTGGCGACATTCCATGACTGAACTAGGCTTGAAAGGGCCGCAATCGCGGCAACCCGAACTCAATTCCCCCGAAACAATGGTGAATCCAATGACACGACAAACGCTGAGCTGGATGGCCCTTTTCGCTGCGCTGGCGCTTCCGGGGGTGGCGTCCGCCCACCATGCCATGGAGAAGGACGGCATGTGGGTCGATCATGCCGGCATGACCCTTTACACCTTCGACAAGGATGCGGGTGGAAAGTCGATGTGCAATGGCGATTGCGCCACCAACTGGCCGCCGCTGAAAGTGATGGATGGCGAAAAAGCCGAGGGCAAGTGGACGCATATAAAGCGTGATGACGGCTCGATGCAATGGGCCTATGACGGCAAGCCGCTGTATACCTTCGTCAAGGACAAGAAGGCTGGGGACATGACGGGTGATGGCGTCAAAGACGTGTGGCACGTCGCCAAGCCTTGAAACTGCCGGGGCCGCACAGCGGCCCCAACCTATTCAGCGAAACGCGTAATCCAGCACTACCCCAATGAACACCAGCAACCCCGCCCAGTGATTGTGCAGAAACGCCTTGAAGCACGACTCCCGGTCCAGCTTGCGTGTCGACCAGTATTCCCAGGCAAAGCACGCCGCAGCGCCCAGCAGCCCCAGGTGGAACCAGCCCCCCAGGTCAAAGCGGCTACCCGCCAACAACAAGCACCCCAGCGACAGCAACTGCAAGGTCAGGATGATGTTGCGGTCCGCGTCACCGAACAGAATCGCCGTGGACTTCACGCCAATCTTCAGGTCGTCATCGCGGTCGACCATGGCGTAGTAGGTGTCGTAACCCACCGTCCACAACAAGTTGGCGATGTACAGCAGCCAGGCGCTGGCCGGCAATTCGCCACCTGCGGCGGTGAAAGCCATGGGAATACCCCAGGAGTACGCCGCCCCCAGCACCACCTGTGGGTAGTAGGTGTAGCGCTTCATGAACGGGTAGCAGAACGCCAACGCCACCGCGCCGAACGACAGCCAGACCGTGCGGCTGTTGGTGCACAGCACCAGCAGGAAACTCACCCCGACCAGCATCGCAAACAGTGCCAGCGCCTCGCGTGGCCGCACGCGGCCACTGGCCAGGGGGCGGTCGGCGGTGCGCTTGACGTGGCCATCCACCTTGCGGTCAGCGAAGTCGTTGATGCAGCAGCCGGCCGCGCGCATCAGCACCACGCCAAGGCCGAAGATCAGCACATTGGCCAGGGTCGGTGAACCGTTGCCGGCAATCCACACTGCCGACAGCGTCGGCCATAGCAGCAGGTAGATGCCGATCGGGCGGTCCATGCGGCTGAGCTGGACAAAGTCCCAGGCCCGCGGGTGCAGGCGGTTGAGCGACTTGAGCAGTTGCAGGTACATCAGCGGTTTTCCTCCTTGGCCGCTTGCCACAATGCCGGCAGGAACACTTCTGCCACCAGCAGGTCCAGGCCGTCACGCTCGAAGCGCGAGCGGCGGCCCCAAAGCGCCGCATGGGCGGCTTCGGGCGGCAGCCAGGCCTGTGGATAACTGCACACTTCGAGCGGGTGGCGGATGAATGCCTGGTCGCAGAACAGCAACTCGCCCAGCGAGCGGCTGCCCAGGGTTTCCAGGTCCAGGCCACCACGCTCCAGGGCGCTGCGACTGGCCACGCTGCGGGCGAACACCCAAGGTTGGCCATGGCCGCGCAAGTACACCTCGCGCACCCAGCCTTCGGCGCCGGCGGCGATACCCAGCGCCTGGCATTCGTCATCGCGCAGCGGCTGCCAGCCCTCGAACAGCGGGGTGACGGAGAAGTGATCGAAGGACAGGCGGGTCAGGCGGCGAGTCAGCGAGCCCTCGTCGAACAGCCAGTCAAGAGTAGGCTGGTCGATGTCGGTCGCCAGCTGTGAATACGGCAGCCACGCGACAGCGGCTGCTAGCGGGGATTCGTACGACACGTCGGTCTGCTTGTTACAACCAGAGAGGCGGCGAGCTTAGCATGATTGCCCCGAGTGCTTGCATACTGCGGGCAGGGCCGATAAAAAGCCCCCCATGAATTGCGCGTCGGCACCTGCGAGAGGGCCCTCAGCAGCAACACGAAACCAAGCCTGAACCGAGGAAATCCACCCCCATGAAAAAGTGGCAATGTATTGTCTGTGGCCTGATCTACGACGAAGCCGAAGGCTGGCCCGACGACGGTATCGCCCCTGGCACCCGTTGGGAAGATGTGCCTGAAGACTGGCTGTGCCCCGACTGCGGCGTCGGCAAAAGCGATTTTGAAATGATCTCCATCGGCTAATCGAGGAAAGCACGACATGACGTCCCCTGTGGTAATCATTGGTACCGGCCTTGCGGGCTACAACCTGGCCCGTGAATTTCGCAAGCTCGATGCGCAGACGCCGCTGCTGCTGATCACCGCCGACGACGGTCGTTCGTACTCCAAGCCCATGCTGTCCATGGGCTTTGCCAAGCAGAAGGACGCCGACGGCCTGTGCATGGCCGAGCCGGGCGTCATGGCCGCACAGCTGAACGCCGAAATCCGCACCCACACCCGCATCAGCGGCATCGACCCGGGCCACAAGCGACTGTGGATCGGCGAAGAGGCCGTGGAGTACCGCGACCTGGTGCTGGCCTGGGGCGCACAGACCGTGCAGGTGCCGATCGAGGGTGATGGCAGCCACCTGGTGTTCCCGATCAACGACCTGGAAGATTACGCGCGCTTCCGTGCCGCCGCCGTCGGCAAGCAGCGTGTGCTGATTCTCGGAGCCGGCCTGATCGGCTGCGAATTCGCCAACGACATGAGCCTGGGCGGCTTCAAGGTCGATGTAGTGGCGCCATGCGAACAAGTCATGCCGACGCTGCTGCACCCGGCTGCCGCAGCGGCGGTGCAGGCTGGGCTGCAGGGCCTGGGCGTAAGCTTCCACCTGGGGCCGGTGCTGACCCGCCTGCAACAGGTAGCTCAAGGCCTGGAGGCGCACCTGTCGGATGGCAGCGTGATCGCGTGCGACCTGGTGGTATCGGCCATCGGCCTGCGCCCGCGTACCGACCTGGCCGCCGCAGCCGGCTTGCGGACCAATCGTGGTGTCAGCGTAGACCGCGAGTTGCGCACGTCCCACGCCAACATCTTTGCCCTGGGTGACTGTGCCGAAGTGGATGGCATCAACCTGCTCTATGTGATGCCGCTGATGAGTTGTGCGCGGGCACTGGCCCAAACCCTGGCAGGCAAGCCGACCGCGGTTGCCTACGGGCCGATGCCGATTACCGTGAAAACCCCGGCCTGCCCGCTGGTGGTTTCGCCACCGCCTCTGGGCAACGAAGGGACTTGGCAGGTGGAGGGGCAGGGCAGTGACCTCAAGGTGCTCTGCCATGGCGCTGACGGCAAATTGTTGGGCTATGCCCTGACCGGGGCAGCCGTGATGGACAAGCTGTCACTGAATCGCCAGTTGCCACCGGTGATGGCGTAAATAGAGGGCGTTCTGTCGGATTTATCCTGTTGTTGCCCGCACAATGGCCGGCCTGATACTGGCGCGGCCTCTGAGCACGTGCCATTCTCACTCCCGTCTGCCGCAGATTAGAGCCTGCGGTGCCTTGAGCGCTGCTCCTAAAGGCAGCACGGCATAACAACAAGAATTCCGTCAAAGAGGCTTCACTATGCGCAAACCAGAACTCGCCGCCGTCATCGCCGAAAAGGCCGATCTGACCAAGGAAAAGGCCAATCAGGTTTTGAACGCGATTCTCGACAGCATCACCGGTGCCCTGGACAAGGACACCGTGACCCTGGTCGGTTTCGGCACCTTCGAAAAACGCCATCGCGGTGCACGTACCGGCAAGAACCCTCAAACCGGCGAGCCGGTCAAGATCAAGGCCAGCAACACCGTGGCCTTCAAGCCAGGCAAGAACCTCAAGGACAGCGTCAATCCCCCGGCCGCGCCTAGCAAGGCCGCCAAGAAAAAGTAAGCTTGCGCTGACGACGCGTTGATCCCGAACGGGCGCCTTCATGGCGCCCGTTGTGCTTTACACGCAGTAACTGCTGCGAACTTGCATAATCAGGTCGTTAAGAGGATAAACTGCGCAACTTAGTCACTTTTCAATCGAGGCGCGTCGATGAAGTTCCGCTTTCTTCTCTGGGCCATGGGGCTGCTGATGGCCAGGGCCAGCCGTAACAATCCGGCATTCCAGCAGCAGCTCAAGGGCAAGGACCTGGTGTTCCAGATGCAGACGCTGGATGGCAAGGTTGCCAGGCACTTCGTCGTCAACAACGAGCGCATCAGCAGCAAGGGCGGGGCCCATCCGCAGCCTGCCTTTGCCATTGCCTTCAAGGACGCGGCCTATGGCTTTGCCACGATGCAGGCGGGCAACAAGCAGTTGGCGTTCATGCAGGGGATTCAGGACAAGAACATCCAGATCAAGGGCAATCCGGCGCTGGTGATGTGGTTCCAGGGGCTGATGAAGTACCTGAAACCCAAGAAGAAAGGCTGAAATTGCCGGGGCCGCAATGCGGCCCCAGAAGTCTCAATGCGGTGCGTGGAACTGCGAAGCCAGTTCTCGCAACAGGTTCTCGGCCTCGAGCACCTTGTTCACCACATCCTCGGCCTTGTCCCGGGTAATCCCCAAACGCTCCAGTAGCTCGTCAGGGATCTCTTCCTGCGGCCCAGTGCCGATCCCCCGTGAGCGCAGCAGGCGAGTGGCCAGGCACACCAGGTTGGGGAACGCCGAGTACTCGCCGTCATAGGCCGGGTCGTGCTGGAAGCGCAGGGCGGTCGACAGCTCTTCGGGCATGTCCCACAGCTTCATCAGCCAGGCCCCGATCTGCTCGCGGCTGATGCCCAGCAGGTGCTGCTCCACGTAGGTGTGGTTCAGGTGCGGGTTGACCTCCAGGTGGCGGCAGATCAGCGAGAAGTGCGGCGGGAACACATGCGCCAGCAGCAAGTAGCCAAAGTTGTGCAGCAGCCCGGCCAGGTAGGTGAGCCCGGCTTCGGGGCGCTCTGCCCGAGGCATGGCGCGGGTCAGGCCTTCGATGATTGCAGCGGTGTAGATCGACTGCTGCCAATAGGGCGTTGCCTGCTGTGGGTGGTCTTTTGGCAGGCTCAAGGTTTTGCCCAGTGCCAGGCCAAGGGCCAGATTGATCACCAGGTCGAAGCCCAGCACGCGGACAATGGCGTCTTCCACCGAGCGGATCTTGCCCGGCGAGGCGTAATAGGGCGACGCGGCCCAGCTCACCACTTGCGCTGCCAGCGCCGGGTCTGTTTCGACCACGCCCGTGATGTCATCGATACTGGCGTTGGGGTCTACCCGTAGCTTGATGATTTTTTGCGCGGTGTCGGCCAGCGGTGGGATTTCGATGGTTTCTTCCAGGCGCTTCTGAATGCGTCGGGCAGTGAAGGCCTGGACGGCATTGGTGATTTCCCGGGTGTCGTCATCGGGGCGGTCGAGGTTGGGGCTGATGGCCTCGACTTCCTGACCGAAGTTGCTGGCGCTGGCTTTGGCCAGCATACGCTTGAAGTTCGCGCGTTCGATTTCCAGCAGCAGGCCGGCTTCGCCCGACTGGATATAGACGGTCTCGGCGTCGAGCAGGCTCTTTTCGTACTGGCACGGCGAGCTGGTCAGCGCCGGGATACCCGGCAAGGCCTTGAGCTGGTGCTTGTCGAGCATCTGCTTCAGTCGCGGCACCGACACAGCGGTGAGCTTGCGCCCGGTCAGCTCGGCCAGGCGGTTGAGGTCCAGCAGTTGGCTCTGCGGGAACAGCACCATGAGGGCGCCGACCTCGTCGTCGAGAAGCACCGCCTGCACCCGCGAAGCCGCAGGCAGCTGCGGGTGTTCGACCACCTCGCGGTAGGCCACGCCGAGTTTGTCGAGCAGCAGCCTGATGACAGAGGGGGCGTGTGGGGTTGCGGTGTCCAGGGCAACTTCAGTCATGGTCCGTATCCACTGTTTCTTTTAAACGCGAAGTATAACCAGCCTGCGAGCAAATCTGGATCCATTCTGGGACTAGCGTCACACTTGGCCATATTGCTGGCCATGGCGCAGCCAGCGGTCGAGTAGCGGGCTGACATGATCCGGCCAGCGCGCGACCAGGGCTTGAGCGGCGTCTCGCACAGCCGGCAGCAGGTCGGCGTCGCGCATCAGGTCGGCGACCTTGAACTGCAGCAGGCCGGTTTGGCGGGTGCCCAGCATCTCGCCCGGACCACGCAGCTCAAGGTCCTTTTCGGCGATGATGAAGCCATCGTTGGTTTCGCGCATGATCCCCAAGCGCTCGCGACCGATCTGCGACAGCGGTGGGTGGTACAGCAGCACGCAATGGCTGACGGCGCTGCCCCGGCCAACCCGGCCGCGCAGCTGATGCAGTTGGGCAAGGCCCAGGCGTTCGGGGTTTTCGATGATCATCAGGCTGGCGTTGGGTACGTCCACGCCGACTTCGATGACAGTGGTCGCGACCAGCAACTGCAACTCACCGGCCTTGAACTGCGCCATGATCTCGGCTTTTTCGGCAGGTTTCATGCGGCCGTGAATCAGGCCCACACGCAGTTCGCCCAAGGCGCTGCCGAGTTCTTCATAAGTGCTTTCGGCTGCCTGACAGGTCAGCTCTTCAGACTCTTCGATCAGGGTGCACACCCAATAGGCCTGGCGCCCCTCGGCGCAAGCGGCGCGAACCCGCTCCACCACCTCGAAGCGGCGGCTGTCGGCCACCAGCACCGTGTTCACCGGGGTACGCCCAGGCGGCAGTTCGTCGAGCACCGAGGTGTCCAGGTCGGCATAGGCGCTCATGGCTAGGGTGCGCGGAATAGGCGTGGCAGTCATGATCAACTGGTGTGGGCACAGCTCGCCGGCCACGCCTTTTTTGCGCAGGGCCAGGCGTTGCTGTACGCCGAACCGGTGCTGTTCGTCGATGATCGCCAGGGCCAGGTGCTTGAACTTGACCTCTTCCTGGAACAGCGCGTGGGTGCCGACCACCATGGGGGCACCGTTGGCGATCTGCTCCAACGAGGCTGCCCGGGCCTTGCCCTTGAGCTTGCCAGCCAGCCACGCCACTTCGATGCCAAGCGGTTCGAGCCAGCGTTTGAAGGTGATGTAGTGCTGTTCGGCGAGAATCTCGGTGGGTGCCATCAGCGCCACCTGGTAGCCCGCTTCCAGGCCCTGCAACGCAGCCAGGGCGGCAACCACGGTCTTGCCCGCCCCCACATCGCCTTGTACCAGGCGCATCATTGGCGCGTGCTGGCTGAGGTCGTAGGCAATTTCGTTGGCTACCCGCTGCTGCGCGCCGGTCGGCTGGAAGCCTAGGTTGGCCAGGTATTGCGCCTGCAGGCGCGTGGCCTTGGGCAATACCGGTGCACGCAGGCTGCGCAGGCTTTCGCGCAGGCGTTGTTGCGACAGCTGATGGGTCAGCAGCTCTTCGAAGGCCAGGCGGTGCTGGGCCCAGTGCTGGCCTTCGGCAAGCTCGTCGAGGTCGGCGTCGGCCGGTGGGTTGTGCAGGTAGCGAATGGCTTCGTCCAGCGGCGCCAGCTGGTAGTCCCGCGCCAGTTCGTCCGGCAACCAGTCGGGCAGGCTGCGTGGGCCGAGCAGGCCAAGGCTCTGTTGGCACAACAGGCGCAGGCGTTGCTGGGTAAGGCCTTCGGTGGAGGGGTAGATCGGCGTCAGGGTCTGCTCGACCGGTGGCGGCGGCTCGTCGCCGTTCAGTGCGCGGTACTCTGGGTGGTAGATTTCCAGGCCCGAAGCGCCGGGGCGGGCTTCGCCGTAGCAGCGCAGGTGAGTGCCGCGCTTCAGGCCCTCCTTCTGCGCGTTGCTGAAGTGGTAGAAGCGCAGTGTCAGCACGCCGCTGCCATCACCCAGGCGCACCACCAGGCTGCGGCGCTTGCCCATGGTCACGTCGCTACCACTGACCACCCCCTCGATCACCGCATCCTGGCCGGGGCGCAGTTGGCCAATCGGTACCACTCGGGTGCGGTCCTGGTAGCGCAGGGGTAGGTGGAACAGCACGTCCTGCAGGTTTTCCAGGCCGACCTTGGCGAGCTTTTCCGCCATGGCCTCACCAACACCTTTCAGTACCGTGACCGGGACTTTCGACAGCTCACTCATGACTCAGGCCGGCTGTTCCGCAGGGTTTTTTGCGACCGAGCACAGGCGGATCGAGTCAGCGAGGATCTCGATGGCCTTGGGCCGAGGGAAGCTGGCGCGCCAGGCGATGGCCACGGTACGGAAAGGTGCCGGTGCCGTCAGCGGGCGCACTTCGATGACGCCGGGGGCGTAGTGATGGCTGTGCACGGCCGACAGCGGCAGGATCGACACGCCAAGGCCCGAGGCCACCATGTGGCGGATGGTTTCCAGCGAACTGGACTCGACCGTGGTGTGCCTGGAGCCTTCTCCCCCCTTGTTCAAGGTTGGGCAGGCTTCCAGTACCTGGTCACGGAAGCAGTGGCCTTCACCGAGCAGCAACAGGCTCTTGTCGTTGAGCATGGCGGTGTCGATGGTCTTCTTCGCCGTCCACGGGTGGTCGGCAGGCATCAAGGCGCAGAACGGTTCGTCGTACAGCGGCAAGGTCAGCACGTCGGCTTCGTTGAACGGCAGGGCGATGATCACCGCGTCCAGTTCGCCGTTGCGCAGCTTTTCGCGCAGTACGTGGGTGAAGTTTTCTTCGATGTACAGCGGCATCTGCGGCGCCACGCGGTGCAGTTGCGGGATCAGATGCGGGAACAGGTAGGGGCCGACGGTGTAGATGGCACCGACCTTGAGCGGGGCGGTCAGCTGGTTCTTGCCGGCCTGCGCCAGTTCGCGAATGCCTTGGGCCTGCTCCAGTACCTTCTGCGCCTGGGCAACGATGCTTTCACCGACCGGGGTCAGGCGTACCGCGCTTTTGCTGCGCTCGAAGATCAGAACGCCAAGCTCATCCTCGAGCTTCTTCACACCGACCGACAGGGTCGGCTGGCTCACGTGGCAGCGCTCGGCGGCGTGGCCGAAGTGCTGTTCCTGGGCGAGTGTGACGATGTAGCGTAATTCTGTGAGGGTCATAACGTGCGTCCATGAAGTTGCGGGCCCAGCATAGCGGCTGCAATCGATAGACGCACGTTATCAGACTTGCCGATTTGTGACAGAAACAAAAGTCTCAGCGGCGGTCCAGTGAGTAGACGAACGGTGCCACGACTTCGATCGTGCCATTGTTCAGCAACTCGGGTGGCGGCTTGGGTACCGTGCCGGCCCGACGGATCATTTCCAGGGTCGCCCGGTCCAGTGCGGCGCTGCCCGAACCACCGGCCATGGAGTACGACACCACCTTGCCTTCGGCGTCGACCACGAAGCGCAGGCGGTTGATGCCTTGCAGGCCGCGACGGCGCGCGTCTTCCGGGTAACGCTTGTATTTGGCCAGGTGGCGCAGCAGGTCGCTCTGCCAGGTGGGCAGGGCGTTGCTGTTGGACGCAATGCTCGGTGCCGGTGCCGCGGACTTCTGCGGTGGCGTGTTGCTGGGCGGTGCGTCTACCGTTTGCTCGGTTGGCGGCGCTTCCTTCGGCGGCTCAGGCTTTTTCTCGGGCTTGGGCGGCTGTGGCTTGGCCTTCGGCTTGGGCGGCTTGTGGACGGCGATCTTGGGCTTGGGCGCTTCCACCAGCTTCGGCAATGGCAGTTCTTCGACCGGTGCCGGTGGCTGTGGAGCCGCTTTCGGTGGTGGTGGTGGCGCAGGCTCCGGTAGCGGTGCCAGTTCGACCATCATCGCTGCCGGGGGCAGTTCGATGGCCTGGGGCACCGACCAGTTGAGCGTCAGCAGCACGGCGACCACGTGCACGCCCAGCACGATCGCCAGGCTGCCACCGTAGCGCGCCATGTTCGAGCGCGTTTTCGTCATTTCTTGGCTGCCGTCTCGAGACCTACCAGACCGACCTTGAGGTAGCCGGCCGCGCGCATGTTGTTCATCACTTCCATCAGGTCACCGTAATCCACGCCTTTGTCGGCCTGGAAGAAGATGGTGGTTTCCTTGTCACCCTTGGTCTTGGCGTCGAGCATCGGGCCAAGCTGTTCGGGCGCAGCAACCTGATCGTCGCCGACGTACAGCTTCTGGTCGGCCTTGACGCTGACGAACACCGGCTTCTCGGGCCTCGGCGCCGGTTTGGCGGTCGAGGCCGGCAGGTCGACCTTGATGTCGACCGTGGCCAAGGGGGCTGCGACCATGAAGATGATCAGCAGCACCAGCATTACGTCGATGAACGGCGTAACGTTGATTTCGTGGTTTTCGGCGAGGTCGTCGCCACCTTCGTTGAGATGCAGGCCCATGGTTTACCCCACTTTCACCATGTGCGGGGCAGCGCGCTCGCTGCCCTGGTGGTCCAGGTCACGGCTGACCAGCAGCAGTACCTGTGCGGAGGCGTCGGACACCTGGGCCTTGTAGCCGGCAATGGAGCGGGCGAAGACGTTGTAGATGACCACAGCCGGGATTGCCGCGACCAGACCCAGGGCGGTGGCCAGCAGGGCTTCGGCGATACCTGGGGCAACCACGGCCAGGTTGGTGGTCTGGGTCTTGGCGATGCCGATGAAGCTGTTCATGATGCCCCATACGGTACCGAACAGACCGACGAACGGCGCGGTGGAGCCGATGGTGGCCAGGACGCCGGTGCCGCTGCTCATGGTGCGGCCGCTGGCATGCACCAGGCGCTCCAGGCGGAAGCTGACGCGTTCCTTGATACCCTCTTTTTCACGGGCGTTGGCCGACAGACGCATTTCTTCGAGGGCATCGTGGACCAGCGTGTGGGCCAGGGTGCCTTCCTTGTTGGAGACTTCGCTGGCTTCTTTAAGGGTGGTGGATTTCTTCAGCTGGGCAATTTCACCCCGCAGGCGACGTTTGGCGCCCATCAGCTCGAAGCCTTTGGCGATCCAGATGGTCCAGGTGATGATGGAGGCGATGGCCAGGCCGATCATGACGATCTTCACCACGATGTCGGCGTTCTTGTACATGCCCCATGGGGACAGGTCGTGCGCCATGCCCAGCGAGGTGTCTTCAACCAGTGTATCGGTGGCGGGGTCGACCAGTACCTGCGAATCTGCCGGGGCGGCAGCTTGCGCTTGGCCTGCAGGTGCCTGGCCTTCCACGGCAGGTGCTGCCGGAGCGGCCGGAGCAGAAGCAGCGGCAGGCGTGGCGGCATTGGCAGTTGGCTCATCGGCCATGGCCACCGGGGCCAGCACCAGGCTGAGCGTCAGCGCGGCGATGGCGCGCCAGGCGCGCGACGGGGTTGGCGAAGCGGAAGGTTGAGTACGTGTCATGCTGGCCGGACCTGATGAAGAAAAAAGTGAGCGTTCTCCAAGGCCTCGAGGTAGGCCGAGAACAAATTGGCCGCCATTATTGCAAGTAATTCTTGTTAACAAAAGTAATCTTGTTGCTTTTTTCGCCTATGGTCTAGCCGCCCATCGTGTAGCGTGGCCGGGATGATCAATTGGTCTAGGGAGTTTAAAGATGTCAGACCTTTCCGTGATGGTGGTGGGTTGTGGTGATGTGGGTGGGCGTCTTGCCCTGCAGATGCTGGCTAAAGGTTGGCAGGTGAGTGGCCTGCGACGTTCGGTCGAGCAGCTGCCAGCGGGCGTTCAACCAGTCGCCGCGGACCTGGCCGAGCCTTCGATCCCGCAAGCCTGGCCACAAGGCCCACTGGACTACCTGGTTTACTGCGTGGCGGCCAGCCAGCACGACGAGGCGGGTTACCAGGCGGCCTATGTTGATGGCTTGCGTCATGTGTTGGCCTGGCTGGTTGAGCGTGGCCAGCGCCCGCGTCGGCTGCTGTTCGTCTCCAGCAGCAGCGTGTATGCGCAGAAGGATGGCGAGTGGATCGAGGAAGGCGCGGCCACCGAACCGGAGGGCTATTCCGGGCGGGTGATGCTGGAGGCGGAACAGCTGGCGCGGGCCAGTGGCATCCCGGCGAGCGTGGTGCGCCTGACCGGTATCTATGGCCCAGGCCGCGAGTGGCTGTTGAGCCAGGTTCGCCAGGGCTACCGTGTGGCCGAGGAGCCGCCGCTGTATGGCAACCGCATTCATGCCGAGGATGCTGCCAGCCTGCTGGCGTTTCTGCTGCAGGCTGATGCCGATGGCATGGCGCTGGACGAATGCTACATCGGTGTCGACGACGACCCTGCGCCGCTGGCCGATGTGGTGGCCTGGCTGCGGGCGTACATGGGCGTTACCGAGTGGTCCGATGAGCAGCGGGTACGGCGCACCGGCAGCAAGCGCTGCAGCAATGCCCGGGCGCGCGCGTTGGGCTGGGCGCCGGTGTACCCAAGTTACAAGGAAGGCTATGCCGCGATCCTTCAAGGAAAAAATCAGTCTCAGGCCTGATGCGGTCCCTGTAGGAGCGGCCTTGTGTCGCGATGGGGCGCGCAGCGGCCCCAGGATTTCAGCGTCGCCGCATAGAATGCGGGGGCTGCTTCGCAGCCCTATCGCGATACAAGGCCGCGCCTACAGGAACCGCGCTCGATTTCAGCTGCGCTCCAGCACCCACTGACGCTTGCCTGCTGCCAGTTCCGGCATGTCGTCCGGCTGAGCACGGTTAACCGCCTGGAAAATCTCCAGCTTGTCGCCATCACGCTTGATGATGAACGGTGCACCACGCTGGTTGCGCTCCAGCCACAGGCTGTCATTGCTGCCGCCCATGGTTGCGCAATCGCCCGCCAGGCACAGGGCGAAGCGGTCCGGACCGGGCAGGCCGGTGACGCTACCGGTGTCGCTGAAACGTACATTGGCACCTTTGCCCTGGCCTTCGACGATCTTCCAGTCGCCGCCCAGGTAAGCCTGGTACAGCGCCTTTTCGAAGCTGCTGCCCAGTGGCGCATTGGCTGCAGCTGGCGCCTTGGCACGCACGAAGGTCTGCTTGGCGCCGCGCTGGTCGACAGCCAGCAACGCGTCACCATCAAGCGACAACTGCTCGGTCTGGCCGCCCTCGAAGCTGGCCTGCCATTGCTTGTCATTGGCGCTCAACTGGCCGTCAGCGGCCTCGAAACCATTGCTGTAGCTGGCTTGCTGGCTGGCAACGTCGAGTTTCCACTCGAATACCGGGCCGTGCTCGTTCAGTGCTTGGCGCAGGCTGCCGCCTTTGACCGCCGCAGTGATGGCGTCCTGGTTGATCCAGGTGCCGTTGAAATCTTCGGGTTTGTGGCTGGCGCAGCCGCCCAGTAGCAGGGCTGCCAGCGCGAGGGGCAGTGCTTGACGCATGACGGGTTGACCTTGCAGAGGAGAGAGGGTGACGGGCAGGGCGCCCGTCACCAGGGGCATCATTCGATGACCAGGATGGCGTCCATTTCGACCTGGGAGCCTTTCGGCAGCGCGGCTACGCCGATGGCGGCGCGGGCTGGGTAGGGCTGTTCGAAGTAGCGGCCCATCACCTCGTTGACCTTGGCGAAGTGGCTCAGGTCGGTGAGGAAGATGTTCAGCTTGACGATGTCCTTGAACGAACCACCAGCGGCTTCAGCCACGGCCTTGAGGTTCTCGAACACTTGCACGGTCTGGGCTTCGAAGCCTTCGACCAGTTCCATGGTCTTCGGGTCCAGCGGGATCTGGCCCGACATGTACACGGTGTTGCCGGCCTTGATCGCTTGCGAGTAGGTACCGATGGCGGCTGGGGCCTTGTCGCTGGTGATGACGGTCTTGCTCATGATGACTCCTTGCGGTTGGCGGACTACGTACGCATGCGGGTGATGCGGACCACACCGGTCAGGGTACGCAGCTTCTTGATCACACGCGCCAGGTGCACGCGGTCGTGCACGCTGACCACCAGTTGGACCACGCTGATACGGCCGTCGCGTTCGTCCATGCTGATTTTCTCGATGTTGCCGTCGGCGGCGTTGACGCTGCTGGCCAGCAGGGCGATCAGGCCGCGCTGGTGTTCCAGTTCGACACGCAGTTCGACATTGAACTCGCCGGTGATGTCCTTGGCCCAGGAGAGCTGTACGCACTTTTCCGGGTTATGGCGGATTTCACTGATGTTGCGGCAGTTTTCCAGGTGCACGACCATGCCCTTGCCTGCCGACAGGTGGCCGACGATCGGGTCACCTGGGATCGGTGTACAGCACTTGGCGTAGCTCAGCACCAGGCCTTCGGTACCGCGGATCGCCAGCGGGCCTTCCGGCGCCGGCAGCTGTTCGCCTTCGGCCGACAGCAGGCGACGGGCGACCACGTAGGCCATGCGGTTGCCCAGGCCGATGTCCTCGAGCAGGTCTTCGATCAGCTCCAGGCGGTACTCGGCCAGAATCGCTTGAATGCGCTCCGGGGGGATTTTTTCCAGGCTGCTGTCGAAGCCGGTGAGGACCTTGTTCAGCAGGCGCTCGCCCAGGCTGATGGACTCGGAGCGGCGCTGCTGCTTGAGCGCGTGGCGGATGTGCGTGCGCGCCTTGCCGGTGACCACGAAGTTGAGCCAGGCCGGGTTCGGTCGGGCGCCCGGGGCACTGACGATTTCCACTGTCGAGCCGCTTTGCAGCGGTTCGGACAGCGGCGCCAGGCGACGGTTGATGCGGCAGGCGATGCAGCTGTTGCCGACGTCGGTGTGCACCGCGTAGGCGAAGTCGACGGCCGTGGAGCCTTTGGGCAGCTCCATGATGCGGCCCTTGGGCGTGAACACGTAGACCTCGTCCGGGAACAGGTCGATCTTCACGCTCTCGATGAATTCCAGCGAGTTGCCGGCACGTTGCTGCAGCTCGAGGATGCCTTTGACCCACTGACGCGCGCGGGCGTGGCTGCCCTTGGGCTGTTCGTCGTCGTTGGACTTGTATAGCCAGTGCGCGGCGATGCCGTTGTTGGCCATCTCTTCCATCTCGCGGGTGCGGATCTGGATTTCGATGGGCACGCCGTGCATGCCGAACAGCGTGGTGTGCAACGACTGGTAGCCGTTGGCCTTGGGGATCGCGATGTAATCCTTGAAGCGACCGGGCAGCGGCTTGTACAGGTTGTGCACGGCGCCAAGCACGCGGTAGCAGGTATCGACCTTGTCGACGATGATGCGGAAGGCATACACGTCCATGATCTCGTTGAAGGCACGGCGCTTGCCGCGCATCTTCTTGTAGATGCCATAGAGGTGTTTCTGCCGGCCGCTGACCTCGCCCTCGATACCATCGGCGGCCAGGCAGTTGGCCAGCGAGTGCTCGATCTTGGCGACGATCTCTTTACGGTTGCCGCGTGCGCTTTTCACCGCTCGGTGAATCAGCGACGAGCGCATCGGGTGCATGGCCTTGAAACCGAGGTCTTCGAACTCCACGCGCACGGTGTGCATCCCCAGGCGATTGGCGATGGGGGCGTAGATTTCGAGGGTTTCCTTGGCGATGCGCCGGCGCTTTTCGCCGGACAGCACTTCCAGGGTGCGCATGTTATGCAGGCGGTCGGCCAGCTTGACCAGGATCACGCGGATATCGCGAGCCATGGCCATGGCCATCTTCTGGAAGTTCTCGGCCTGCGCCTCGGCCTTGGTCTCGAAGTTCATCTGGGTCAGCTTGCTGACCCCATCGACCAGCTCGGCCACGGTCTCGCCAAACTGCTGGCTGAGGGCTTCCTTGGCGATGCCGGTGTCTTCGATCACATCGTGCAGCATGGCCGCCATCAGGCTCTGATGGTCCATGTGCATGTCGGCGAGGATGCTGGCCACGGCCAGCGGATGCGTCACGTAGGGCTCGCCACTGCGGCGGCGCTGCCCATCGTGGGCCTGTTCGGCATAGAAATAGGCGCGCCGGACCAGGTTGACCTGTTCGGGGCCAAGATAGGTCGACAGCCGTTCGGCCAAGGCTTCTATACCCGGCATGGGTTCACCTCCTGCCGAGGAAGAGGGCCTTGCGCCGTGCGACGTCGACCTGGCATCAATCAGACAGCCTCGTTGTTCTCGTCCTCGAACGCGGCGAACACCGGATCCTCGGTGACGATCTCTTCAGCGGCGATGAATTCGTTGGTGACGATGCCTTCGGCGATTTCGCGCAGGGCAACAACGGTCGGCTTGTCGTTTTCCCACGCAACGCGTGGCTCTTTGCCGCCGGTCGCCAGCTGGCGAGCGCGCTTGGTCGAGAGCATGACCAGCTCGAAGCGGTTATCCACGTGTTCCAGGCAGTCTTCAACAGTTACGCGGGCCATGGTCTTCCTCAGTAGCAATTGCGGTGGGCGTGCAGCCCAATAATGGGCAGGCGGACTCGATAGTATAAAAATTCACCAGCCAATAGGGAAGCGCTGTTTTGCCGGGCGGTCACCTAGAAGCCCTGTGTTTGCTTCTTTGTGGCCAACCCGCTCGCTCAGGCATCGCCTGCCCCGTGGAAGTGGGTTGGCCCGCGAAAGAGCCGGAACAGACAGCCGCGATACTTGAGCCTGACGATAACCTCAGAGCATCGCGTCACGCAACCGCGGGGTCAGTTCCTCGAACAGGGTCTGAACCGAGCGCAATGCACGGCAATCCGGCCGGGTCAGCAGCCACAGCTGGGTGTCGCAGCCGGGCAGCGGGCCGCTCAGTGCATCCACCCCAGGCAGCGCGTGCACCATGTAGTCCGGCAATGCCGCCACGCCCAGGCCTGCGGTGACCAACTGGGCGATGGTCGACATGCTGCTGCACTGGTAGCGTGGGCTCAGCCCTGGGTGCTGCTGGTTGCGCCAGACCACCGTGGGGTGGTCCTGCATCGAGTCGTCAGGGGCGATCCACGGCACGCTGCCGGGCGACTCGGTCAGGCGTTCGCGCCACTGCGGCTGGCCGCAGACGACATAAGAAGTAGAGCCCAGGTTGCGGCCCACCAGGTGCTCTGGTGGCGTGTTGGTCAGGCGCAAGGCGATGTCGGCGTCGCGCCGGCTGAGGTTGGCGAAGGTGTTGGAGGTGCCCATCTCCAGCGACAAGGCCGGGTAGTTGGGCATGAACTCGGCCAGTGCCGGCAGCAGCAGGCTGTGCATCACCGCCTCGGTACAGGTCACGCGCACCGTGCCGCTGACCACTTGCTCGCCACTGGTCATGGCAATGCGCGCCGCCTCCAGCGCCTGCTCGGCGCGCTCGGCCTGCTCGGCCAGGGCCTGGGCGGTGTCGGTCGGCAAGTAGCCCTTGCGGCTCTTGACGAACAAGGCTGTGCCCAGCGCCGACTCCAGCCGGCGGATCGAGCGGAACACCGTCGAAACGTCGACTTTGAGTAGCTCGGCGGCTTTGGCCAGCGAGCGGCCACGTTCCAGTGCCAGGACCAGAGAGAGGTCGGCGTGGGTAATCTGATATTGCATTGGTGCACGCTCTGCTTGCCGAATTGCCAATGTCTGTTGCGTCGGAGCCATTTTATAGTGAAACGGCCCCCCGGAATCAATGCGCCCGGTCGGGTAACCAATCCCCACGATGGGAAAGTGAAAAGAACAACAGCTGCAACCATCGTCGCCCGTGAGGCGCCAGCCGTATCCCCACATCGCCGCAGCACATCAAAGGATGTACACCATGACGTCGGTAACCCCGTGCGCCAGTTCTTCCAGCGAGATGAATGACTTCCTCCAGGCCCATCCGGACACGCAGTATGTAGACCTGCTGATCTCCGACATGAATGGCGTGGTACGTGGCAAGCGCATCGAGCGGGCCAGCCTGCACAAGGTGTACGAGAAGGGCATCAACCTGCCGGCTTCGCTGTTCGCCCTGGACATCAACGGCTCCACGGTCGAGAGCACCGGCCTTGGCCTGGACATCGGCGATGCCGACCGCATCTGCTTCCCGATCCCCGGCACGCTGTCGGACGAACCCTGGCAGAAGCGCCCCACCGCGCAGCTGCTGATGACCATGCACGAACTGGATGGCCAGCCGTTCTTCGCCGACCCGCGTGAAGTGCTGCGCCAGGTGGTGAGCAAGTTCGACGACCTGGGCCTGGATATCTGCGCGGCGTTCGAGCTGGAGTTCTACCTGATTGACCAGGACAACCTCAACGGTCGCCCACAGCCGCCGCGCTCACCGATTTCCGGCAAGCGCCCGCAGTCAACCCAGGTGTACCTGATCGACGACCTCGACGAATACGCCGACTGCCTGCAGGACATGCTCGAAGCAGCCAAGGAACAAGGCCTGCCCGCCGACGCCATCGTCAAGGAAAGCGCCCCGGCGCAGTTCGAGGTCAACCTGCACCATGTGGCTGATCCGCTGAAAGCGTGCGACTACGCGATTCTGCTCAAGCGCCTGATCAAGAACGTGGCCTACGACCATGAAATGGACACCACCTTCATGGCCAAGCCCTACCCAGGTCAGGCAGGCAATGGTCTGCACGTGCACATTTCGCTGCTGGACAAGAAAACCGGCAAGAACATCTTCGCCAGTGACGACCCGCTGCAAAGCGACACGCTGCGCCACGCCATTGGCGGCGTGCTGGAAACCATGCCGGCGTCGATGGCCTTCCTGTGCCCGAACATCAACTCCTACCGCCGCTTCGGTGCGCAGTTCTACGTGCCCAATGCGCCTAGCTGGGGCCTGGACAACCGCACCGTGGCAGTACGCGTGCCCACCGACAGCAGCGACAACGTGCGCCTGGAGCACCGTGTGGCTGGCGCCGACGCCAACCCGTACCTGATGCTCGCCGCGATCCTTGCCGGTGTTCACCACGGCCTGACCAACAAGGTCGAGCCCCAGGCGCCGATCGAAGGCAACTCCTACGAACAGCTGGAGCAAAGCCTGCCGAACAACCTGCGCGACGCTCTGCGCGCGCTGGATGACAGCGAAGTTCTCAACCAATACATCAGCCCGGACTACATCGATATCTTCGTGGCCTGCAAGGAAAGCGAACTGGCCGAGTTCGAAGTGTCGATTTCCGACCTCGAGTACAACTGGTACCTGCACACGGTGTAAGCCCATGAGCGCAACTGCGGTCCCCTTGATCGGTGTCAGCGCCTGCCGTCAGCAGGTGGGGAAGAACTCGTCGCACACGGTGGGCGACAAGTATGTCGAGGCGGCCGGCTTTGCCGGCTTACCGCTGATCTTGCCGGCCCGTGATGGCGGCAGCGACACGCATGCGCTGCTGGCTCGCCTGCACGGCATTGTTTTTACCGGCTCGCCTTCAAATATCGAACCGCATCATTACAATGGCGCCCCCAGTGTGGCAGGTACCCGGCATGACCTGGCGCGTGATCGCCTGACCCTGCCGCTGCTGCAGGCGGCCATTGCCGCCGGTGTGCCGGTGTTCTGCATTTGCCGTGGCTACCAGGAACTGAACGTGGCCCTTGGCGGCAGCCTGCACCAGCGCGTGCAGGAACTGCCTGGATACCTGGATCACCGCGAACCTGAGGATGCCCCCCTGGAGGTGCAGTACGGCCCTCGTCACCCGGTCGGCATCGAGCCTGGCGGGTTGTTCGAGCGCTTGGGCCTGGCGGCGCAGTTCGAGGTCAACTCGCTGCACAGTCAGGGCATCGACCGCCTGGCCCCAGGCCTGCGTGTCGAGGCACGGGCCCCGGATGGCCTGATCGAAGCAGTGTCCATGCCCGACGCGCCGGGCTTTGTGCTTGGCGTGCAGTGGCACCCGGAGTGGCGCTTCAACGAAAACCCGGTCTCGCTGCGCCTGTTTCAGGCGTTTCGCGAGGCCTGCATTGCCTATGCAGCACGGGAGGGTGCACGGCAGGAATGATTCTGACGTCAGCCGAAGGTCTCGGATGACTTGTCCCCGGCAGCAAGCTTTCAATGAGTGAAAGCGGGCCTTGTACGCAAGGCCTGTGAAAACAATTCCAAAATTTACGGCAAATACTCATGAGCAATTATACAGAAGCCGGCCGCCCACCCGACGTGGCGGCCGACGCGGGCAACACTCAACGCAGCAAAGGCCTGGCCAAAGGCCGTTTGGGCTTGTTGGCCAGCGTGGTGCTGGGCATTTCCACCATCGCCCCGGTCTACACCCTGACCGGCGCCCTTGGCCCGACCGTGCGTGAGGTCGGTGCCCACCTGCCTGCCGTGTTCATCGTCGGCTTCCTGCCGATGTTGCTAGTGGCCCTGGGCTACCGCGAACTGAACTCGGCAGAGCCGGACAGCGGCACTTCGTTTACCTGGTCGGCGCGTGCATTCGGCCCGATGATCGGCTGGATCGGCGGCTGGGGACTGGTGGTTGCCACGACTATCGTGCTGTCGAACCTGGCGGGGGTGGCAGTCGACTTCTTCTACCTGTTCCTGGGCCAGATCACCGGCAAGCATGAGCTGGCGGCATTGGCTGACAACCTGCTGATCAACATCACCACCTGTTGCGTGTTCATCGCCCTGGCGGTGTGGATCTGCTGCCGCGGTATAGCCACCACCATGACCGTGCAATACGGCCTGGTGGCCTTGCAGTTGGTGGTGTTGATCGGCTTTGCCGTTGCCGCCTTCGGCGGTACCACGGCGCCGCCACCGCTGGAGTTCGACTTCGCCTGGTTCAACCCGTTCGGCGTCGAGTCGTTCTCGGCCTTTGCCGCCGGGCTGTCGTTGTCGATCTTCATCTTCTGGGGCTGGGACACCTGCCTGACCGTCAGTGAAGAATCGGTGGGCAGCGAAGAGGTGCCGGGCAAGGCCGCCACTTGGACCGTGATGCTGATTCTTGGCCTGTATCTGTTCACCGCCATCGCCACCCTGCAGTTCGCGGGTATCAGCGAAACGGGCCTGGGCCTGAACAACCCGCGTATCCAGGAGAACGTGTTCGCTCACCTGGCCGGCCCGGTCATGGGGCCGCTGGCGATCCTGATGTCCATCGCAGTGCTGGCCAGCACCGCGGCGTCGCTGCAGTCCACTTTCGTGGCACCGGCGCGCACCCTGTTGGCCATGGGTTACTACGGTGCGGTACCGCCGAAGTTCGCCAGCGTCTGCCCGCGTTCGCAAACCCCGCGCTACGCCACCATCTGCGCTGGCCTGGCGGCAGGGCTGTTCTACGTGACCATGCGTACCCTCAGCGAGAACGTGCTGGCGGATACCATCACCGCGCTGGGCATGATGATCTGCTTCTACTATTCGCTGACCGCGTTCGCCTGCGTCTGGTATTTCCGCGACAGCCTGTTCGACAGCCTGCGCCACTTCATCATGCGCGGCCTGTGCCCGCTGGTGGGTGGGGTGATCTTGTCGGTGATCTTCGCGCGTACCGCCATCGACAGCGCCTCGCCGGACTTCGGCAGTGGCTCGCATGTGGGCGGGCTGGGGCTGGTGTTCGTGATTGCCGCGATCATCTCGGTGCTGGGCATCGGGCTGATGATGCTGTCGCGCATGCGCGCGCCGGCATACTTCCTGGGGGCTACCCTGCGTCAGCAGGCTACCCTGCCGCTGCAGGAATAAAGCGGGGGGCGCTTTGCGCCCCTGGCGCGACACAAGGCCGCTCTCACAAGGAACTCAATCTCCTGTGGGAGCGGCCTTGTGTCGCGAAAGGGCCTCGAAGAGGCCCCATCAATCTTCAGCCGATCATTTGCTTCAGCAGCGCCGCATGACGTTGTTGCTGTTTCTTCAACAGCAGGCGATTGGAGCGGAACACCGCTTTCAAGTCTTCCAGCGCCACGTCGAAATCATCATTGATGATCACGTAGTCATACTCGTCGTAGTGCACCATCTCGCTGACCGCTTCCTTCATACGCCCGGCGATGATTTCTTCGCTGTCCTGCCCGCGGCCGTCCAGGCGCTGACGAAGCGCTTCCTGGCTTGGCGGCAAAATGAACACCGACAATGCCTGTGGCATCAGCTTGCGCACCTGCTGGGCGCCTTGCCAGTCGATTTCCAGGATCAGGTCATAGCCCTGGTCCAGGGTCTGCTGCAGCGCACTGCGCGAGGTGCCGTAGAAGTTGCCGAACACTTCGGCATGCTCCAGGAAGTCGCCTTGCTGGATCAGCGCCTTGAATTCTTCGTGGACCACGAAGTGGTAGTTCACCCCGTGTTCCTCGCCCGGGCGCATGGCACGGGTGGTGTGCGAGACCGAGACGCGGATTTGCTGGTCGTCCTTGGTCAGGGCCGTTACCAGGCTGGTCTTGCCGGCGCCCGAAGGGGCCGAAACGATGTAGAGGGTGCCGCTGCTGTGGTTCATGGTCGGGGTGGCCTTACTCGATGTTCTGTACTTGTTCACGCATCTGTTCGATCAATACCTTCAGGTTGACCGCCGCTTGCGTGCTGCGTGGGTCGAAGGCCTTGGAGCCGAGGGTGTTGGCTTCGCGGTTGAGTTCCTGCATCAGGAAATCCAGGCGTCGGCCGGCGGCGCCGCCACCCTTGAGTACCCGGCGCACTTCGGTAACGTGAGTGCTGAGGCGGTCGAGTTCTTCGGCCACGTCGCTCTTCTGGGCCAGCAGCACCATCTCCTGCTCCAGGCGCTGCGGGTCCAGCTCAGCCTGCATATCGCCGAAGCGGTCGAGAATCTTTTGCCGCTGTGCTGCCAGCATCTGCGGGACCAAGGCGCGCAGGGTGGTGACTTCGCTGGCCATGTTGTCCAGGCGCTCGTTGATCAGCCGGGCCAGTTCCTGGCCTTCGCGCTGGCGCCCGGCCTTGAGCTCGGCCAGTGCTTCGTCGAACAGCGCCATGGCTTCAGCGTTCAGGGCCTGCGGGTCGCTGGTGTCAGCCACCAGCACGCCCGGCCACGACAGCACTTCCAGGGGGTTCAAGGGCGCCGGCTGCTTGATCAGGCTGGCGACTTCCTCGGCCGCGGCAACCAGTTGCGCGGCGCGCGCGTGGTCCACCTTCAGCGGTTTGCCGTTGCTGTCTTCGTTGAGGCGCAAGGTGCACTCCACCTTGCCTCGCGAAAGGCCCTGGCGCAGGCCTTCACGTACACCGCCTTCGAGGTCGCGCAGGGCCTCGGGCAGACGCAGGTGCGGCTCCAGGTAGCGGTGGTTGACCGAGCGCAGCTCCCAGACCAGGGTGCCTTGGCTGCCGGCGCGCTCGACACGAGCAAAAGCGGTCATGCTGTGCACCATGGGGAGTACCTCGCGTAGATGAATGAACGATGGCAGCCTCTTGGCTGCAAGGCGCAGGATTGTAGCGCAGTGGGGCCGTGGCGCCCAATCCACCTATGTTACCGACGGGTGGCCGCGCAAGTAGGAAAAGGCGACGGGCTGTGCCGGGCGCGACAATAGGCATGTCTTCCCCAGGCTGCGGGCTCTATAATGCTCGGCAGATTCAAAGTCCCAGTACAGGTATCCCAGATGAAACGTCCAAGTGGTCGCGCCGCCGATCAGCTTCGCTCGATCCGCATCACCCGCAACTACACCAAGCACGCCGAAGGGTCGGTACTGGTTGAGTTCGGTGACACCAAGGTCATTTGCACGGTCAGCGTGGAAAACGGTGTACCGCGCTTCCTCAAAGGCCAGGGCCAAGGCTGGCTGACCGCCGAATATGGCATGCTGCCGCGCTCCACCGGCGAACGTAACCAGCGCGAAGCCAGCCGTGGCAAGCAGGGTGGCCGCACCCTGGAAATCCAGCGCCTGATCGGCCGTTCGCTGCGTGCGGCGCTCGACATGAGCAAGCTCGGTGACATCACCCTGTACGTTGACTGCGACGTGATCCAGGCCGATGGCGGTACCCGTACCGCGTCCATCACTGGCGCCATGGTCGCCCTGTGCGATGCCCTGGCGGTGATCAAGAAGCGCGGTGGCCTCAAGGCCGGCAACCCGCTCAAGCACATGATCGCTGCCGTGTCGGTGGGCATGTACCAGGGCGAAGCCGTACTCGACCTGGACTACCCGGAAGACTCCGCTGCCGAAACCGACCTGAACGTGGTCATGACCAGTGCCGGCGGCTTCATCGAAGTGCAGGGTACTGCCGAAGGCGCACCGTTCCAGCCGGAAGACTTCAACGCCATGCTCGCCCTGGCGCAGAAGGGCATGAACGAGATCTTCGAACTGCAGCAGGCCGCACTGGCTGACTGACTGTTCCTGTAGATTCGAAAAAGCCGACATCAATGTCGGCTTTTTCGTATCTGAACAGCACTCAGATGGTCAACGTCCAGTCATAGTCCACGATCAGCGGCGCATGCTGGGAGAAGCGCGGCTGACGCGGCAGGCGAGCATTGCGCACGAAGCGGCGCAGGCCCGGCGTGAGGATCTGGTAGTCGAACCGGTAGCCCAGGTTGAGCATCTCGGCCTGCTCGTTGTCTGGCCACCAGCTGTACTGGTCGCCTTCACGGCTGACTTCGCGCAGGGCATCGACGTAGCCCATCTCGCCAGTGATCGCATCCATCCAGGCGCGTTCCGGCGCCAGGAAACCCGGCGACTGCTGGCTGTCACGCCAGTTCTTGATGTCGAGCTTCTGCTGCGCCACGTAGAACGAGCCGCAGTAGATGTATTCGCGACGCTTGCGACGCTGCTTGTCCAGGTACTTGGCGAAGTCGTCCATCAACTTGAACTTCTGGTTCAAGTCTTCGTCGCCGTTCATGCCCGAAGGCAACAGCAGGCTGGCAATACTGACTTTGTCGAAATCTGCTTGCAGGTAACGCCCGTAGCGGTCGGCTGTCTCGAAGCCCAGGCCGGTGATGACTGCCTTGGGCTGCATGCGCGAATAAAGGGCCACACCACCTTGGGCGGGCACCTCCGCGTCGCAGGCATAAAGGAAATAGCCATCGAGCTGGAAAGCTGGGTCGTCGAGTTCAAAGGCCGAGGCGCGGGTATCCTGAAGGCAGATGACGTCGGCATTCTGGGCTTGCAACCAGCTGAGCAATCCACGCTCGGCTGCAGCCTGAATGCCATTAACGTTCACACTGATGATCCGCATAAATGGCCCCAAAAATCTCGTGCGTGTATGATACCCGAGCTCAACCCATTTAGCTAAATCCGTGGTATCCGGGACTATCCATGCAGCCGTATCAGCGCGACTTTATCCGTTTTGCCATCGATCGCGGGGTACTGCGTTTCGGTGAATTCACCCTGAAATCGGGGCGTACCAGCCCGTATTTCTTCAATGCCGGCCTGTTCAACACCGGTTCCGCATTGGCGGAGCTGGGGCGTTGCTATGCCGCCGCCATCGTCGACAGCAAGATCCCGTTCGACGTGCTGTTCGGCCCGGCCTACAAGGGTATCCCTTTGGCGGCGACCACCGCCGTGGCCCTTGCCGACCAGCATCAGCTCGACGTGCCTTGGTGCTTCAACCGCAAGGAAGCCAAGGACCATGGCGAAGGCGGCAGCCTGGTCGGCGCGCCGCTGGCCGGTGACGTGCTGATCATCGACGACGTGATCACTGCCGGTACCGCTATCCGTGAGGTCATGCAGATCATCAACGCCCAGCAGGCCAAGGCCGCTGGCGTGCTGATCGCGCTGAACCGCGAAGAGCGTGGCAATGGCGAACTGTCGGCGATCCAGGAAGTGGAGCGTGACTTCGGTATCCCGGTGGTCAGCATCGTTTCGCTGACCCAGGTGCTGGAGTTCCTGGCGGACGATCCGCAGCTCAAGCAGCATCTGCCGGCTGTAGAGGCGTACCGGGCGCAGTACGGGATCTGATCCCGGCCTGGTAACGAAAAAGGCGACCTTCGCAAGAGGGTCGCCTTTTTTGTATCACCTGTACCGGCTAATCAATCACTCAGCGCGGCTTGCGGTTGGTGATCAGGGTACCCACGCCGCTGTCGGTGAAGATTTCCAGCAGCACAGCGTTCGGCACGCGGCCATCGATGATGTGCGAGCTGTTCACGCCGCCCTGCACCGCATCCAGCGCACACCTGATCTTCGGCAGCATGCCGCCATAGATGGTGCCGTCGGCGATCAGTTCGTTGACCTGCTCGGTGGTCAGGCCGGTCAGTACCTGGCCCTGCTTGTCCATCAGGCCGGCGATGTTGGTCAGCAGCATCAGCTTCTCGGCCTTCAGCGCCTCGGCTACCTTGCCTGCCACCAGGTCGGCGTTGATGTTGTACGACTCACCGTTGGCGCCCACGCCGATTGGCGCGATCACCGGGATGAAGTCGCCTTTCACCAGCATGTTCAGCAGGTCGGTGTTCACGCTCACCACTTCGCCCACGTGGCCGATGTCGATGATTTCCGGGGTGGTCATCTCGGGCGTCTGGCGGCTGACGGTCAGCTTGCGGGCGCGGATCAGCTCCGCATCCTTGCCGGTCAGGCCGATCGCGCTGCCGCCGTGGCGGTTGATCAGGTTGACGATGTCCTTGTTCACCTGGCCACCCAGCACCATCTCCACCACATCCATGGTCGCCGAGTCGGTGACGCGCATGCCATCGATGAAGTGGCTTTCGATCGACAGGCGCTTGAGCAGGTCGCCGATCTGCGGGCCGCCACCGTGGACTACCACGGGGTTGATGCCCACAGCCTTCATCAGCACGATGTCGCGGGCGAAGCCGGTCTTGAGCTCCTCGCTTTCCATCGCGTTGCCGCCGTACTTGATCACCAGGGTCTTGCCGACAAAGCGGCGGATGTAAGGCAGTGCTTCGGACAAAACCTCGGCTACATGGGAAGCGGCATCGCGATCGAGGGTCATGCAGGGCTCCTGTAAGGAACAGATAGTCGGTCAGAACGGCAGTTGCAGCTCAGGCTCAACCCGCAGCAACTGGGTACGGAATACATCCTTGATACGTTGCAATTCGGCGTCGCTGTCGGCCTCGAAGCGCAGCACCAGCACCGGGGTGGTGTTGGAGGCGCGAACCAGGCCCCAGCCGTGGGCGTAGTCCACCCGCACACCGTCGATGGTGGTCAGGCTGGCTTCGCCCCAGTCGGCGTCGCGTTGCAGTGCATCAATGATGCTGAATTTACCCTCGTCGGTCACATCAATATTGATTTCCGGCGTGGAAATATCGTTCGGGAAGGCGGCAAACAGGTTTTCGGCGCTCTGCCCGGCCTTGCTGAGGATCTCCAGCAGGCGCGCGGCGCTGTAGATGCCGTCGTCAAAACCGTACCAGCGTTCCTTGATGAAGATGTGACCGCTCATTTCGCCGGCCAGCAGCGAACCGGTCTGTTTCATCTTCTTCTTGATCAACGAATGGCCGGTCTTCCACATCAGCGCGCGGCCGCCGTGTTGCTCGATCAGCGGGGTCAGGCGACGGGTGCATTTGACGTCGAAGATAATCTCGGCACCGGGGTTGCGCGCCAGTACATCCTGGGCAAACAGCATCAGCAGGCGGTCGGGGTAGACGATGCTGCCCGTGTTGGTCACCACGCCGACGCGGTCGCCGTCACCGTCGAAGGCCAGGCCGATGTCAGCGCCGGTTTCCTTGACCTTGGCGATCAGGTCTTCGAGGTTTTCCGGCTTGCCTGGGTCTGGGTGGTGGTTGGGGAAGTTGCCGTCGACCTCGCAGAACAGCGGGATCACTTCGCAGCCCAGGGCTTCGATCAGCTGCGGTGCGATCACGCCGGCGGCGCCGTTGCCGCAGTCCACCACCACCTTGAGCTTTTTCGCCAGCTTTACGTCGCCGACGATCTGCTGGAAGTAGCGGTCAAGGATCTCGACCTTTTCCACGCGGCCTTGGGCCAGGGTCAGGTCGTTGGTTTTCAGGCGGGTCAGCAGGGCCTGGATCTGCTCGTTGGCCAGGGTGTCGCCGGCAATGACGATCTTGAAACCGTTGTAGTCCGACGGGTTGTGGCTGCCGGTCAGCATCACGCCGGACTTGCCGGCCAGCACATTGGCCGCGTAGTACAGCGCCGGGGTGGGTACCAGGCCAACGTCGCTGACCTGGCAACCGGCATCGACCAGGCCTTTGATCAGCTGTTCGACCAGCATCGGGCCCGACAGGCGGCCATCGCGCCCTACCGAAACCTGCGGTTCGCCCTGGGCCAGGCTCTGTGCACCGATGGCGCGGCCGATCCAGTAGGCGGTATCGGCATGAAGGGTTTTGCCGACCACGCCGCGAATGTCATACGCGCGGAAAATGCTGTCTGGTAGTGCGGCGGGGACCAGGTGGGCCATGTCGTTCATCTCTGGAAGCTCCAATAATCAAAGGCTTTCTGGGCAGGCGCAAACTGAACGCTTGGACGGTGCTTTCGCCAGAGAGTTCGCCATCCTTGGCCTGAACGGTCATTTGCCGGCTCAGTGGCTGCCGGAATGACCAAAGCCGCCAGCGCCACGCTGGCTTTCATCGAATGCTTCGACGATGTCGAAATGGGCCTGCACCACCGGTACCAGCACCAGCTGGGCGATACGTTCGCCAACTGCGATGGTGAACGGCGTGTTGCTGCGGTTCCAGCACGAAACCATCAGCTCGCCCTGGTAGTCCGAGTCGATCAGGCCGACCAGGTTGCCCAGCACGATGCCGTGCTTATGGCCCAGGCCCGAGCGCGGCAGGATGACTGCCGCCAGGCCTGGGTCGCCGATATAGATCGACAGGCCGGTCGGAATCAGCAGGGTCTGGCCTGGCTCGAGGACGGTGTCTTCCTTGAGCAGGGCGCGCAGGTCCAGGCCGGCGGAGCCGGGGGTTGCGTAAGTCGGCAGCGGGAATTCGCTGCCCAGGCGTGGGTCGAGGATCTTGGCTTGAAGAGCGTGCATGTAACTTATTGAACCTGGTTGAGCCGTTCGGCGATGAAGGCGACCAGTTGCCGGGCGATCTTGCCCTTGCTGGTCTGCGCGAAGAGAGTCTGGTGCTGCTGGCGGTCGATCACGGTCAAGGCGTTTTCTTCGCTGTTGAAGCCGATGCTGGGGTTGGCCACATCATTGGCGACGATCAGGTCGAGGTTCTTGTCCTTGAGCTTGCGCGTGGCGTAATCGAGCAAGTGCTCGGTTTCGGCGGCGAAGCCGACACTGAACGGGCGGTCGGCGCGGCCAGCAAGGGTGGCAAGGATATCGGGATTGCGCACCATCTGCAGCAGCATGCCGTCGCCGGTCGTAGGATCTTTCTTGAGTTTCTGTGTGGCAACCACTTCAGGACGGTAGTCCGCGACCGCCGCCGAGGCAATGAACAGGTCGCACGGCATGGCCGCTTCACAGGCCGCGAGCATGTCCCGCGCGCTGACCACGTCGATGCGGCTGACCCGGTCGGGGGTTGGCAGGTGCACAGGGCCGGTGACGAGGGTAACCCGAGCCCCGGCTTCGGCAGCCGCTTCGGCCAGGGCGAAGCCCATCTTGCCGGAGCTATGATTGGTGATGTAGCGCACCGGGTCGATGTTTTCCTGGGTCGGGCCGGCGGTGATCAGCACGTGCTTGCCGGTCAGTGCCTGGCGCTTGAAGCTTTCTGCGGCGCACCAGGCCAGGTCGGTGGCTTCGAGCATGCGGCCAAGCCCCACGTCACCACAGGCCTGGCTGCCGGAGGCAGGGCCGAACACCTGGATGCCACGGCTCTTGAGCAGCTCAAGGTTGGCTTGTGTAGCCGGGTCGCGCCACATGGCCTGGTTCATGGCCGGGGCGACGGCGACGGTGGCGTCGGTGGCCAGCACCAGGGTGGTCAGCAGGTCGTCAGCCATGCCTTGGGCCATGCGCGCCATGAGGTCGGCCGTGGCCGGGGCGATCAGCACCAGGTCGGCCCACTTGGCCAGTTCGATATGGCCCATGGCCGCTTCGGCGGCCGGGTCCAGCAGGTCCATGTGCACCGGGTGGCCCGACAGCGCCTGCAGGGTCAGCGGGGTGATGAACTCGGCACCACCACGGGTCATGACGACGCGCACCTGCGCGCCGTGCTCCAGGAGACGGCGAATCAGCTCGGCGCTTTTGTAGGCGGCAATGCCGCCACCCACGCCGAGAACGATGCGCTTGCGATACAGCCGCTGCATAGGCTTGCCTTTTTCCAGTGAGAGCGGGCGGCGACGTTTGAAATTGCCTGCGGCAGTACGTCGCATGTACGAGGCGAAATAGATTAACACAGGGTCGAAATGGGCCGCAGCAAGGGCAGGGGGCGGGGATGAATATCAGGGAGTGGCCGGCGGAAGAACGGCCTAGGGAGAAGTTGTTGCAGCGAGGGGCGGTGGTGTTGACGGACGCCGAATTGCTTGCCGTGTTGCTGGGCTCTGGCGTTGCCGGGCGCAATGTGTTGGACCTTGCGAGGGGGCTGTTGGTGCGTTTCGGCGGGCTCAGGCAGTTTCTTGAAGCTGAGCGCGAAGCGGTGTTACGTGAGCCAGGCATTGGGATGGTGAAGTACGCACAGTTGCAGGCGCTGTTGGAGATTGGTCGGCGATATCTGGACGAGAACATCAAGCGCGCAGCGGCTCTTGACGGCCCGGCGGCGGTGCGGCGGTACCTCAAGGCCATGTTGCGCCATGAGGTCAGTGAAGTTTTCGGTTGCCTGTTTCTCGACAGCAAGCACAGGCCGTTGGCTTTCGAAATCCTGTTCAGGGGCACGATAGACCGGGCAAGTGTCTACCCTCGGGAGGTGGTGCGGCGGGCGTTGCTGCATAACGCAGCGGCTTTGATCCTGTGCCACAACCACCCTTCGGGTAGCAGTGAGCCGAGCCAGGACGATGTGCATTTGACCCTGTCGCTGAAGAGGGGGCTGGCATTGATCGATGTGCGGGTGCTGGACCACATTATCATCGGCGACGGGGAGCCGTTGTCGATGGTCGAGCATGGGTGGATTGTGGCTTAGGCCTTTGTGCTGCCTGTTAGGGCCTCTTCGCGGGCGAGCCCGCGAAGAGGCCGGTGCAGGTTTACTTGGTCACCGACACCTTGCTGAAATCCAGTCGCCCGAACGGGCTCACCTGATACCCCTCGACCTCCTGGCGCAGCAAGGTCGCCGCCGTCGGGTGCGCAAGTGGCACCCACAGCGCCTGCTGCTGAATCAGCGTCTGCGCCTGCTGGTAAAGCCGGCTGCGCACACTTTGGTCGTTGGTGGTGCGCCCGGCGCTGATCAGCTGGTCCAGGCGGTTGTCGCAGAAGCGGGCAAAGTTGGTGCCCGACTCGACCGCCGCGCAGGAAAACTGCGGGCTGAGGAAGTTGTCCGGGTCACCGTTGTCGCCTGCCCAGCCCATGAACAGCAAGTCATGCTCGCCGGCCTTGGCGCGGCGGATCAGCTCGCCCCATTCGATCACGCGAATCTCGGCCTTGATGCCGATCTTGGTCAGGTCGGCTTGCAGCATCTGGGCGCCAAGGCTGGGGTTGGGGTTGAGCAGGCTGCCCGACGGGCGGGTCCAGATGGTGGTGCTGAAGCCTTCGGCCAAGCCGGCTTTGGCCAGCAGCGCCTTGGCTTTCTTCAGGTCCAGCGGGTAGCCGGGCAGGTCCTTGGCGTAGCTCCAGGTGTTGGGCGGGTAGGGGCCGTTGGCGGCCACTGCGGAGTCTTCGAACACGGCTTTGAGGTAAGCCTGCTTGTCGAAGGCCAGGTTGATGGCCTGGCGCACTTCTGGCTTGTCCAGCGGTGGGTGCTGGCTGTTGATGGCGACGAAGGCGGTCATGAACGCCGGCGTCGTGGCTACCTTGAGGTTGCTGTCCTTGCCTGCTTCGGCAATGTCCAGCGGCTTGGGCGACAAGGCAACCTGGCACTCGCCCCGCTTGAGCTTCTGCAGGCGCACATTGGCATCGGTGGTAATGGCGAAGATCAGCGGGTCGACCGCCGGCTTGCCGGCGAAGTAGTCCGGGTTGGCGCGGTAGCGCACCACGGCGTCCTTCTGGAAGCGCTGGAATACGAACGGCCCGGTGCCGATCGGCTGGCTGTTGAGCTTCTCGGGCGTGCCGGCCTTGAGCAGCTTGTCGGCATACTCGGCGGAGTAGATCGAGGCGAAGCCCATGCTCAGGGTGGCCAGGAAGGTAGCGTCCGGGTGGCTGAGGGTGAAGCGCACGGCGTTCGGTGCAGGTGCCTCGATCGCCTTGATCAGGCTGCCCAACTGCAGCGACTGAGCATGCGGGTAGCCGCCCGGTGCCGTCTTGTGCCACGCGTGTGCCGGGTAGAGCATGCGCTGGAAGCTGAACAACACATCGTCGGCGTTCAGCTCGCGGCTTGGCTTGAAGTAGGCGGTGCTGTGGAACTTCACGCCGTCGCGCAGGGTGAAGTCATACACCAGGCCGTCGGCCGATACTGTCCAACTGGCCGCCAGGCTTGGCACCACCTTGCCTTGCGCCGCGTCGAACTCCACCAGGCGGTTCATCAGCACGTCAGCCGTGGCGTTGGTCGTGGTCAGCGAGTTGTACTGCACCACGTCGAAGCCTTCGGGGCTGGCTTCGCTGCAAACGCTCAGCGGCGCGGCCTGAGCTGCGCCGGCAGCGAACAGAGCGCCGGCGGCGAACAGAGAGTTGAACAATAAGGAAAGGGCGGCAGCACGCATGGTGGCTCCTTGGCTGTCAGTGGCCCATCTGCCAGTGCAGTCTGGAAAAGGCTTACCCTAGTGCGCCTGCCGGCAAATGACCACACCCTTTTTTACAAATCTGGCGACGAGTGGTCGACGGCTGGCGGGGCCTGCCGCTATGCTGGCCCGGCGCGTTCTGGCGTGCGGCAATGTGCATCTCCTGTTGTTGCAGCCAAGTCTTTCTGGTATAAAGCAGCGCTCTTTTCTAGGGGCTCGGCCTGTCGCATAAGCGGATCCGGTCGATAAGACCTCCAGAATCACGGCGCCCAGGCGCCAAAGACTGAGAGATTAAGCGGCCAACCCATGCCGGGTTGGGCATGTGGTTTTAGAGGGCTGAGTCATGTCGAGAGTCTGTCAAGTTACTGGTAAGGGTCCAGTAACCGGGAACAACATTTCCCACGCAAACAACAAAACCCGTCGTCGTTTCCTGCCGAACCTGCAGCACCACCGTTTCTGGGTTGAATCCGAGAAGCGTTTCGTGCGTCTGCGCGTTTCCGCCAAGGGCATGCGTATCATCGACAAGCGCGGCATCGACGCCGTTCTGGTTGACATCCGTAAAGCTGGCGCCAAGGTTTAAGGGAGAACATCATGCGTGAATTGATCCGTCTGGTTTCGAGTGCCGGTACCGGCCACTTCTACACCACCGACAAGAACAAGCGCACCACTCCGGACAAAATCGAGATCAAGAAATATGATCCGGTTGTTCGCAAGCACGTGGTGTACAAGGAAGCCAAGATCAAGTAATTGATCGGCAACCTGAAAAAACCCGCATCCGAAAGGACGCGGGTTTTTTTATGCCTGCGTTGGCCTCAGGTCATTTCTGCTCGAACATCACATAGATCTTGCGGCACGGCTCCAGCACCTCCCAGGTGCCCTTGAACCCGGCGGGGATGACAAACCGATCGCCGGCACGCAGGGTTTTCGCTCCGCCGTCCTGGTCGCGCAGCACCGAAACGCCCTGAACGATCTCGCAGTATTCATGCTCGGTGTAGTTCACCGTCCACTGGCCCACCTCACCCTCCCACACGCCAGCGGCAAACTGCCCGCACGGGCTGGAATAGTGGTTGTAGACCGCCTGGTCTGGCTCACCCTTGAGGATTTTTTCCGCCGCTGGGCGGTAGCGTTCGGCCTCTGTGATGACCTGGGCGAAGTCGATGATGCTGTCTATGCGCATGGTGCGGCTCCTGTTGTTGTTTAATAAAATGAACATCAGTAGGCATTTGGGCCTTCCGTGTCAAATATATTGATAGTTTACACCGGCTGGTTTAGGGTATCGCTAGCCAGTGTGCGCTCGTCGCCCGGCCAGAATTCTGACAACGCCTGTGAGTCCTCAGTGCGGCGTTGCACCTAAACAAGAGGAGGAGTTTCGTATGACCACCCTGACCCGTGCGGACTGGGAACAACGTGCCCAGCAACTGAAGATCGAAGGCCGTGCCTTCATCAACGGCGAATACACCGATGCCGCATCCGGTGAAACCTTCGAGTGCCTGAGCCCGGTCGACGGACGCTTCCTGGCCAAGGTTGCCAGCTGCGACCTGGCCGATGCCAATCGCGCTGTGGAAAACGCCCGTGCCACCTTCAACTCCGGCGTCTGGTCGCAACTGGCTCCGGCCAAGCGCAAGGCCAAGCTGATTCGCTTCGCCGACCTGCTGCGCAAGAACGTCGAAGAGCTGGCGCTGCTGGAAACCCTGGACATGGGCAAGCCGATCGGCGACTCCTCCAGCATCGACATCCCAGGTGCGGCCCAAGCCATCCACTGGACTGCCGAAGCCATCGACAAGGTCTACGACGAAGTCGCCCCGACCCCGCACGACCAGCTTGGCCTGGTTACCCGCGAACCGGTGGGCGTGGTGGGTGCCATCGTGCCGTGGAACTTCCCGCTGCTGATGGCTTGCTGGAAACTCGGCCCTGCGCTGGCCACCGGTAACTCGGTGGTGCTCAAGCCGTCCGAAAAATCGCCGCTGACGGCCATTCGCATCGCCCAGCTGGCCATCGAGGCCGGCATCCCGGCTGGTGTGCTGAACGTGCTGCCAGGTTACGGCCACACCGTGGGCAAGGCTTTGGCCCTGCACATGGACGTCGACACCCTGGTGTTCACCGGTTCCACCAAGATCGCCAAGCAGTTGATGGTTTACGCGGGCGAATCGAACATGAAGCGCATCTGGCTGGAAGCCGGCGGCAAGAGCCCGAACATCGTCTTCGCCGATGCGCCGGACCTGCAAGCTGCCGCTGAGGCCGCTGCCAGCGCCATCGCCTTCAACCAAGGCGAAGTGTGCACCGCAGGCTCGCGTCTGCTGGTCGAGCGTTCGATCAAGGACAAATTCCTGCCGATGGTGGTCGAGGCCCTCAAAGGCTGGAAGCCAGGCAACCCGCTGGACCCACAGACCACGGTCGGTGCCCTGGTCGACACCCAGCAGATGAACACCGTGCTGTCGTACATCGAGGCTGGCCACCAGGACGGCGCCAAGCTGCTGGCCGGCGGCAAGCGCACCCTGGAAGAGACTGGCGGCACCTACGTCGAGCCGACCATCTTCGACGGCGTGACCAACGCCATGCGCATTGCCCAGGAAGAAATCTTTGGCCCTGTGCTGTCGGTGATCGCCTTCGACACCGCCGAAGAAGCCATCGCCATTGCCAACGACACGCCGTATGGCCTGGCGGCTGGTATCTGGACCTCGGACATTTCCAAGGCCCACAAGACCGCCCGTGCCGTGCGCGCTGGCAGCGTCTGGGTCAACCAGTACGACGGCGGCGATATGACCGCGCCGTTCGGTGGCTTCAAACAGTCGGGTAACGGCCGTGACAAGTCGCTGCATGCGCTGGAGAAATACACCGAGCTGAAGGCGACCTGGATCAAGCTGTAATCCAGTGAAGGGGGCTGCACAGCAGCCCCAGCCATAGCCGGGTCGGCTTACGCTGCCCCGGCTTCGTCGTTTTTGCTGTTCAAGAATTCTGCTGGGAGGCTGCAATGCGTTGGGGTACCTATTTCGCCGTACTGGCATCGGTGCTCAGCGTCGGGCTGGCGCTCGGCGTGAGCATGCCGCTGGTGTCCCTGCGCCTGGAGGCCTGGGGCTACGGCAGCTTTGCCATCGGCGTGATGGCGGCGATGCCGGCGCTGGGGGTATTGGCAGGTGCCAGCCTGGCCAGCCGCCTGGCAGGCTGGGTGGGCGTGCCTTCGGCGATGCGCCTGTGCCTGTGGGGTGGGGCGCTGTCGATCGGCCTGCTCGCACTGTTGCCCAGTTACCCGCTGTGGCTGCTGCTGCGGCTGATGATCGGCATGTCCCTGACCGTGGTGTTTATCCTCGGCGAAAGCTGGATCAACCAATTGGTGGTCGAGCAGTGGCGTGGCCGGTTGGTGGCGCTGTATGGCAGCAGCTACGCCCTGAGCCAGCTGGCCGGGCCGTTGGTGCTGGGCTTTCTCGGCTCTGATGACGACTTCGGTTTCTGGGCCGCGACCGGCCTGTTGCTGGCCGCGCCGCTGGTGCTGCTGGGGCGTGGCGGTGCGCCGAGCACCGAAGCCTGCAGTGTCACCTTCCGCGACCTGTTCGCCTTCTGCCGGCGTTTGCCGGTAATCGCCTGGGCCATTGCCCTGTTCGCTTCGTTCGAGGCGATGATCCTCACCTTGCTGCCGGTGTATTGCCTGCAGCAGGGCTTCAGCACCGAAATCGCCCTGTTCATGGTCAGTACCGTGGTGGTGGGTGATGCAGTGTTGCAGTTGCCTATCGGCGCGCTGGCTGACCATATGTCGCGCCGTACGCTGTTTACAGGCTGTGCAGTGACGTTGCTGGTTTCCAGCCTGGCGATTCCGCTGCTGTTGCATACGCCGGTGATCTGGCCGTTGTGGGTGTTGTTCGGCGCCAGTGCTGGTGGCCTGTTTACCCTGTCGCTGGTGCTGATTGGCGAGCGCTACCGGGATGATGAATTGGTGCGGGCCAATGCCCATGTTGCGCAGTTGTGGGGTATTGGCTGCTTGCTCGGGCCTTTGCTGGCGGGGGCGGGGAGCCAGTGGGTCAGCGGGCATGCGTTGTTGTTCCTGATGGCAGCAGGGGCTGCCGGGCTGGTGGTGTTGACCCAGCGGCGCGGGGCTTTCGAGGCAGTGTCTGCCTGATGGATTTTGGGGCCGCAAGGCGGCCCCCCGCATTTGCGGCTACAGCATCTTCTCCAAGCCAACCGCCTTGCTGACCCAGGCATTGAACCGCCGCCAGATCCCCCCTGGCTCAGAGGTCAGCATATGCCGCTGGCCATGGTCCTCGGTTGCCCACACCAGCTTGTCGCCTACCAGCTTCACCTGGTAGCTCAACGCAGGCGCCATACCCTGTTGGGCCAGCTCGCGGGTGTATTCAGCCAGCTCCGGGCTGTCCACCAGTACCCCAACTTCAGTGTTCCACAGCACTGAACGTGGGTCGAAGTTGAACGAGCCGATGAACGTCTTGCGCCGGTCGAACACGATTGCCTTGGTGTGCAAGCTTGAATCTGAACTGCCACGCAAGCTCAGCCGTCTCGCGCTGGGGTCGCCCGGCTGGCGGCGCAGTTCGAACAGTTGCACGCCATGCTCGAGCAAGGCACGGCGATAGGGCGCATAACCGCCATGCACCGCCGGCACATCGGTTGCCTCCAGCGAATTGGTCAACAGCTTCACCGAGGCGCCGGCGTCGGCGCGGCCGGTCAGGTACAGCAGGCCCGGTTCGCCCGGTACGAAGTAGGCTGACATCAGGATCAGCTCGCGGTGCACGCTGGCCAGGTCCGGCGCCAGTTGCTGGCTCAGCAGCAGTTGCGGGTCTGGTTCGTCGTCGGCCAGCACCTTGCTTGGCGCATCCCATAGCGCCTGGGCGTGGGCCCAGATGAGCTCATTGCGCCAGACGTCCAGGCGCGGCTGCGACTGGTAGGCCATCAAGCGATCGTACAGGGCCTTGCGCCGGGTTCTGGCTTCGGCCAGCGACACTTCCAAGCGGTGGCGGCTGGCACGCAGGTCGTTGGCATCCGGGTCATACCAGAGGAAGTCGGTGATCGGCCGGCTAAGGGCGCTGTTCCAGTACTGGTCGAAGCTGTGCCCCAGCTGCTCGGCCACCGGGCCCACACCTAGCAAGTCGATGTCGGTGAAGTTGAGGTTGGGCTCGGCATCGAAATACTCGTCGCCCAGGTTGCGCCCGCCGACGATGGCCATGCTGTTGTCCACCAGGAACAGCTTGTTGTGCATGCGCCGGTGCTGGCGCGACAGGTTGAACAGCCGGCCGGCAGCGCGCGTAAAACCGGTGCTGCGGCCCAGGTGCAGCGGGTTGAACACACGAATCTGGATGTTCGGGTGGGCATCGAGGGTGCCCATGATGGTGTCCAGGCCATCGCTGGTGGTGTCGTCCAGCAGGATGCGCACGCGCACGCCACGGTCGGCGGCGCGCAGCAGCTCATGCACCAGGGCGCGGGTGCTGAGGCCGTCGTGGACAATGTAGTACTGCAGGTCGATGCTCGCCTGGGCGTTGCGGATCAGCTCGGCACGGGCGCGGAATGCCTCGTTGCTGTTGGGCAGCAGGCGAAAGCCCGAGCGGCCGCCGTATGGCGCGGCCTGGCGTAGCACCGAACGGCCGAATGCCGAGTCGTTGGCGGGCAGCGCCTGGCTGGTTTCGCGGGGCGCACTGACGCTGGCGCAGCCGGCAAGGCCGAGCGACAGCACCAGCAGCAGAGGCAAGGCTCGCTGGAGTGTCAAGGGTGGATCGTCCTGTGCAGCAAGGGCTTTAGGGGTTGGACCGTGGCGGGCGGCGCAAAGTTACGCGTCGGCGCTTTCTTCATCCAGTAGACGAAGGGCGGTTTCACCTACCTTGCGCACGGCGGCTTCGATCTGCGGCGTCGGCCGCGCGGCGAAGTTCATGCGCAGGCAGTGGCGGAACTTGCCCGAGGCCGAGAAGATGCTGCCTACGGCAACCTGCACGCCCTGCTCCAGTAAAGCGCGGTTTAGCCGCAGCGTATCGAAATGTTCGGGTAATTCCACCCACAGCATGAAGCCGCCCTGGGGCCGGCTGACCCGGGTGCCTGGCGGGAAATAACGGGTTACCCAGTCGCTCATCAGGTCGCGGCCACGCTGGTACTGGCTACGCATGCGCCGCACGTGGGGCTGGTAGTGCCCGCCGGCGATGAAGTCGGCGATGGCCAGTTGCGGCTGGCTGGCGCTGCTGCCAGTGCTGATGTACTTCATGTGCAGCACGCGCTCCAGGTAGCGCCCGGGCGCCACCCAGCCGACCCGCAGGCCGGGGGCGAGGGTCTTGGAGAACGAGCTGCAGAGCAGCACGCGGCCATCGTCGTCGAACGACTTGAGGGTGCGCGGGCGCGGGTAGGTGTAGGCCAGGTCGCCGTACACATCGTCTTCCAGAATCGCCACGTCATAGCGTTGAGCCAGGCTCAGCAGGGCCTTCTTGCGCGCCTCGGGCATGATGTAACCCAGCGGGTTGTTGCAGCTGGGGGTGATCTGGATGAGTTTGATCGGCCACTGCTCCAGAGCCAGCTCCAGCGCTTCCAGGCTGATGCCGGTGACCGGGTCAGTGGGGATTTCCAGCGCTTTCATGCCCAGGCCCTTGAGGGTTTGCATGGCGCCGTGGAAGCTCGGCGAGTCGACCGCAACGATGTCGCCAGGCTCGCAAACCGCTCGGATGCTGCAGGACAACGCCTCATGGCAGCCGGTGGTGATCACCAGGTCGGCAGCACCCAGGCGGCAGCCGGAGTCGAGCACCAGCCGGGCCACCTGTTCGCGCAGGGCCAGGTTGCCATGGATGTTGTCGTAGTACAGGCCAGGCATGTCCTGGCGCCGGCTCAGCTGGGCGAGGCTGCGCAGCAGCGGCTTCAGGGTGGGGCTGTCGATGTCGGGCATGCCACGACCAAGCTGGATCACGTCCTTGCGCGGGGTGCTGCGTATCAGCTCCAGCACCTGCTCCCACTGTGAAATATCCACCGGGCGCTGGGCCGGGCGGCTGACGGCAGGCAGGGCCGGCAGGTGGCGGTGGTCACTGACGAAGTAGCCGGACTTGGGCCGTGGCGAGACCATGCCGCTGTCTTCGAGCATGCGATAGGCCTGCTGCACGGTGCTTAGGCTGACCCCATGCTCCACGCTCAGGGCTCGTACCGACGGCAGGCGTTGGCCGGGGCGGTACAGGCCCTGCTCGATGCGGGCGCCGAGTAGTTCGGCGAGGTTCAGGTAAAGGGTCACGGCATACTCCTGCGCTGCATTGGCATAGCGACCGGTACAGTTGGGGTGAAAATACAGCATTCAGTCGGCCAATGACCAATTCTGTATGGGAATAATAAGGCTGTATTGGATCTGTATTGTCGATGGTGCCGACGCGCATGCTTTCTCCACGGTATCAACTGAACGGGAGGGTGCAGTGATGGGTGGCATGAGCGATGTACGCTTGCAACTGTTGGCCAAGGAGCTGGAAGCCGGGCAGCAGGCCAAGGTGTTCAACGCGCCGCAAGGACTCGGGCGTTTGGGGCTGATGCTGCATCGCTGGCATACCCGCAGGGCGCTGCTGCAACTGACCGATGACGAGTTGCGCGATGTCGGGCTGAGCTGGGAGCAGGCCCGTACAGAGGGGCGCAAACCCTTCTGGAAGGACTGACCAATGTGACGCTGCGCGGTCCCTGTAGGAGCGGCCTTGCGTCGCGAAAGGGCCGCAAAGCGGCCCCAGCGATATCTGTGGCGAAGCTGGAAACCTGGGGGCGCTTCGCACCCCTTTCGCGACGCAAGGCCGCTCCTACACTGACCGCGCCAGCTGTCAGGCCAGCTCTTTGAGCCTGTGCCACAGCATCCCCAACGCCAGTAGCGGCGAGCGCAGGTGCTTGCCGCCAGGGAAGGTGATATGTGGCACCTTGGCGAACAGGTCGAAGCGCCCGCTTTGCTGGCCACTGATGGCCTCGCCCAACAGGCGCGCGGCCAGGTGGGTGGCGTTGAGGCCATGGCCCGAGTAGGCCTGTGCGTAATACACGTTCGGCTGGCTGGCCAGGCGGCCGACCTGCGGCAGGCGGTTGGCGCCAATGCCGATCATGCCGCCCCACTGGTAGTCGATGCGCACGTCGGCCAACTGCGGGAACACTTTGAGCATCTTCGGCCGCATGTAGGCGGCGATGTCTTTCGGGTCGCGCCCTGAATAGTGGCAGGCACCGCCGAACAGCAGGCGATGGTCGGCGGACAGGCGGTAGTAGTCCAGCGCCACGCGCTGGTCGCACACCGCCATGTTCTGCGGCAGCAATGTGCGGGCGCGTTCTTCGCCCAGTGGCTCGGTGGCGATGATGTAGCTACCGGCCGGGAGCACCTTGCCGCCCAGCTCGCGGTTGAGGCCGTTGAGGTAGGCGTTGCAGCACAGTACCAATGTCTTGGCGCGTACCCGGCCCTGGGCGGTATGCACCTGCACTTCGGGGCCGTAGTCGATGCGGGTGACCTCGGACTGCTCGAACAGCTTCACGCCCAGGCGGCTGGCCACGGCCGCTTCGCCCAGGGCCAGGTTCAGCGGGTGCAGATGGCCGGAACCCATGTCGATCAGCCCGCCCACATAGCAGTCGGCACCGACCACGCTGTGGATATCGTCCTTGCCGACCAGCCGTAGCTCATGCGCATAGCCCAGGCTGCGCAGCTCCTCGGCGTCTTCGGCAAAGCCCAGCAGTTCGGCGGGTTTGTTGGCCAGGTCGCAGTAGCCCCACGTCAGGTCGCAGGCGATGGCATGCTTCTCGACGCGCTCGCGGACGATCTGCACGGCTTCCAGGCCCATCAGCTTCATGCTGCGCACGCCGTCCTCGCCAATCACCGGGAGGAACTGCTCCAGGCCGTGACCGACGCCACGGATCAGTTGCCCGCCATTTCGCCCACTGGCACCCCAGCCAAGTTTGCGTGCCTCCAGCAGGATCACCGATAAGCCGCGTTCGGCCAGCTCGATGGCAGTGTTGAGGCCCGAGTAGCCGCCGCCGACGATACATACATCGGCGCTGTGCTCGCCTTGCAGGAAGGAGTAGTCAGGGTGTGGCGCGCTGCTGGCGGCGTAATAGGAGGCGGCGTGCTGCGCGCTGTGGACCATTGGCTCGTTCCTGGGGGTGGTGGGCTAGGGGAGGAGGATAAGCCGGGGTAGGGTGGTGGGCAACAAGGCGAGGGCTGCGCCCTCGTTCGCGGCCTTGCCCGCGAATGGGCTTATAATCCAACTTATCTACCCGCTTTGTACTAGGCCATGTCCTGCAACCGCCACAAGATCCACTTCCTGCGCGAACTCATCCCCTCATTCGAGTGCGAGCCCGGCTGCCACGACTGCTGTGGCCCGGTCACCACGTCGGCGGAAGAGATGGCCCGCCTGCCGCGCAAGTCCCAGGCCGAGCAGGAAGCCGCTCTGGAGCGCCTGGATTGCGTGCACCTGGGCCCCGATGGCTGCACGGTGTATGAAGAGCGGCCGATGATCTGCCGCCTGTTCGGCACAACCCCGCGCATGGCCTGCCCGCGTGGCCGTGGCCCTGAGCCGATGATCGACCCCGCCGCCGAGCAGCTGGTCCACCAGTTCATAGCCACCACCCGCCAGGTGCTGGTCTAGCCTCAGTCCGGGATCGGCAGGCAGAGGCTTTCTTTGACTTCTTCCATCACGATGTAGCTCTTCGATTCGCGCACGTGCGGCAGCTTCAGCAGGATGTCGCCAAGCAGCTTGCGGTACGAGGCCATCTCCGAAATACGCGCCTTCACCAGGTAGTCGAAGTCACCGGATACCAAATGGCACTCCAGTACGTGCGGCAGCTTCAGCACCGCACGGCGGAACTCCTCGAAGGTGTCGCCCGACTTGTAGTCCAGGCTGATTTCCACGAACACCAGCAGGCTGCCCTTGAGGTGCTGCGGGTTCAGGCGGGCGTTGTAGCCCATGATGATGCCCTCGCGCTCCAGGCGGCGAACCCGCTCGGTGCAAGGGGTTGTGGACAGCCCAACTTTCTCGCCCAGTTCGGTGAAGGAAATACGGCCGTCATTCTGCAGGATCCGCAGGATGTTGCGGTCGATCTTGTCCAGTTCACGCTTGCTCTGGTGCTGGGTTCTCATAGGGGATGCCCCTCCGTGAAAGGCGATTTTGCCGAGAATTCTCGCCAATAATAGGCTTTTATATAGTGAATTGCACTGGTCTCAAATTCCTATACTGCGCGCATTCATGCCATTTCAATAAAAGTCTGCGGCGTGCCGCGTGTGAGGGATAGAACGATGCGAGTTTTGGTACTTGGTAGCGGTGTAATCGGAACCGCCAGTGCCTATTACCTGGCCCGGCAAGGTTTTGAAGTGACGGTGGTCGACCGCCAGCCGGCGGTGGCCATGGAAACCAGCTTTGCCAACGCCGGCCAGATCTCGCCCGGCTACGCCTCGCCCTGGGCCGCCCCTGGTGTACCACTGAAGGCCATCAAGTGGCTGCTCGAACGCCACGCGCCCCTGGCCATCAAGCTCACCGGCGACGTCGATCAGTACCTGTGGATGGCGCAGATGCTGCGCAACTGCACCGCCAGCCGTTACGCGGTGAACAAGGAGCGCATGGTGCGTCTGTCCGAGTACAGCCGTGACTGCCTCGATGAACTGCGCGCCGAAACCGGCATCAACTACGAAAACCGCAGCCTGGGTACCACCCAGCTGTTCCGCACCCAGGCCCAGGTGGATGCCGCGGCCAAGGACATTGCCGTGCTCGAGCAGTCCGGCGTGCCTTACGAGCTGCTCGACCGCGACGGCATTGCCCGCGTCGAACCTGCCCTGGCCGGCGTCAAAGACATCCTGGCCGGTGCCCTGCGCCTGCCAAATGATCAGACGGGCGACTGCCAGCTGTTCACCACCAAACTGGCCGACATGGCGCTGAAACTGGGCGTGGAGTTCCGCTTCGGCCAGGACATCCAGCGCCTGGACTTCGCAGGCGACCGCATCAATGGTGTGTGGATCGACGGCAAGCTGGAAACTGCCGACCGCTATGTGCTGGCGCTGGGCAGCTACTCGCCGCAGATGCTCAAGCCGCTGGGCATCAAAGCCCCGGTGTACCCGCTGAAAGGCTACTCGCTGACCGTGCCGATCACCAACGGCGACATGGCGCCGACGTCGACCATCCTCGACGAAACCTACAAAGTCGCCATCACCCGTTTCGACAACCGCATCCGTGTCGGCGGCATGGCTGAAATCGCCGGTTTTGACCTGTCGCTGAACCCGCGTCGGCGCGAAACGCTGGAGATGATCGTCAACGACCTTTATCCTCGCGGCGGTGACCTGAGCCAGGCCAGCTTCTGGACCGGCCTGCGCCCGGCGACCCCGGACGGCACGCCAATCGTTGGCGCCACAGCGTTCCGTAACCTGTTCCTGAACACCGGTCACGGTACCTTGGGCTGGACCATGGCGTGTGGCTCCGGTCGCCTGCTGGCCGACCTGATCGCGCGCAAGAAGCCGCAGATCAGTGCCGAAGGCCTGGACATTTCCCGTTATGGCAACAGCCGGGAAGTGGCCAAGCACGGGCAGACCGCGCCGGCTCACCAGCAGTAATAGCCTGCACCGGCCTCTTCGCGGCTAAAGCCGCTCCCACACGGACCGCATGTTCATGGACATTGAGGGGTCCTCTGTGGGAGCGGCTTTAGCCGCGAAGAACCCAACACCGTTTTCAACCTGTGAACCACCATAAGGCAGCCGCCATGCGTCCCGCCCGCGCCCTGATCGACCTCCAGGCCCTGCGCCACAACTACCGTCTGGCCCGTGAACTGACCGGTGCCAAAGCCCTCGCCGTGATCAAGGCCGATGCCTATGGCCACGGTGCCGTGCGCTGCGCCCTGGCCCTGGAGGCCGAAGCCGACGGCTTCGCCGTGGCCTGCATCGAAGAGGCGCTGGAGCTGCGCGCCGCCGGTATCAAGGCCCCGGTGCTGTTGCTGGAAGGCTTTTTCGAAGCCAGCGAGCTGGCGCTGATTGCCGAGCACGACCTGTGGTGCGTGGTGCACTCGCTGTGGCAGCTCGAAGCCATCGAGAAAACCCAGCTGCACAAGCCGCTCACCGTTTGGCTGAAGCTAGACAGCGGCATGCACCGTGTTGGCCTGCACCCCAAGGACTACCACGACGCCTATCAGCGTCTGCTGGCCAGCGGCAAGGTTTCGCGCATCGTATTGATGAGCCACTTCGCCCGTGCCGACGAGCTGGACGCTGATGCTACCGCCCAGCAGATCGCCGTGTTCGAGGCCGCCCGCCAGGGCCTGGCGGCCGAATGCAGCCTGCGCAACTCGCCCGGCGTGCTGGGTTGGCCGCAGGCGCCCAGTGACTGGGTACGCCCGGGCCTGATGCTGTACGGCGCCACGCCGTTCGAAGTGCCCCAGGCAGAAGCCGCGCGGTTGCAGCCGGTGATGACCCTGCAATCTCGGGTGATCAGCGTGCGTGAGTTGCCTGCCGGCGAGCCGGTAGGCTATGGCGCCAAGTTCGTCAGCCCACGGCCAACCCGCGTTGGTGTGGTCGCCATGGGCTACGCCGATGGTTACCCACGCCAGGCGCCCAACGGCACCCCAGTGCTGGTCGCCGGCCAGCGCACCCAGCTGATTGGCCGGGTGTCGATGGACATGCTCAACATCGACCTGACCGACGTGCCTCAAGCCACCGTCGGCAGCCCGGTCGAACTGTGGGGCAAGCAGGTGCTGGCCAGCGAAGTGGCCGCACAGGCGGGCACCATTCCGTACCAGATCTTCTGCAACTTGAAGCGGGTGCCGCGGGACTACATCGGCGAATGACACGCTGAAGCGGACAGGTTGAAGGGCGGTGTGTTGTAAATACTGAACGGCATTGCCATGATATCGTTCACATTCACCCCCCTTCCCACCGTTTCAGGAGGCTCCAGCTTTGGACGTCGGCGAACGACTGCAAGCCATCCGCAAGCTCAAGGGCCTGTCCCAGCGCGAACTCGCCAAGCGTGCCGGCGTGACCAACAGCACCATCTCGATGATCGAGAAGAACAGCGTAAGCCCCTCCATCAGCTCGCTGCGCAAGGTGTTGAGTGGGATTCCCATGTCCATGGTCGAGTTCTTTTCGGTCGAGCTGGAACCTGAAAGCCCCACGCAGATCGTCTACAAGGCCCATGAGCTGATCGATATCTCGGACGGTGCGGTGACCATGAAGCTGGTCGGCAAGTCGCACCCCAATCGTGCCATCGCCTTTCTCACCGAGGTGTACCCGCCAGGTGCCGACACCGGTGCCGAGATGCTCACCCACGACGGCGAGGAAACCGGCATCCTGCTTGAGGGGCGCCTGGAACTGGTGGTCGGCAACGAGATCTTCATCCTCGAAGAAGGCGATAGCTACTACTTTGAAAGCACCCGCCCGCATCGCTTTCGCAACCCGTTCGACCAGCCGGCGCGGTTGATCAGTGCGGCGACGCCTTCAAACTTTTGATCCAGCGCAGTGCATTGATTCGGCAATACCCCTTTCCTGTGTGGGGTCGTTTCACGGCCTCTGGGTTCCCGCTATACTTTTCAACGCTCGCCGATCCGTGGCCGCGAGCGTGATTAGCCACCATGAGGGTGTTCGCGTGAACCAAATCAAGAAGATGCTGGCCGTACCAGCAGCCGTATTCGCCCTCTGGGCAATGAGCGCAACCGCTGCGACCAATGACGACATCGCCAAACGCCTGGAACCGGTTGGCCAGGTGTGCGTCCAGGGCCAGGAATGCAAGGGCATGGAAGTGGCTGCAGCAGCGGGGGGCGGGGGCGCCAAGACGCCAGATGACATCATCGCCAAGCACTGCAATGCCTGTCATGGCACTGGCCTGCTGGGGGCACCGAAAATTGGCGATACCGCCGCGTGGAAAGAGCGCGCCGATCACCAGGGCGGCCTCGACGGTATCCTGGCCAAGGCCATTACCGGTATCAACGCCATGCCGCCCAAAGGCACCTGCGCGGACTGCTCGGATGACGACCTGAAAGGGGCGATCAAGAAAATGTCCGGGCTGTAAGACACAGCTGAATCGCACGAGGCCCGCCATTGATGGCGGGCTTTGTTTTTGGGGTGCCGGCACTCTCCCTGTCGCGGGTTCGCCCGTGAAGGGGCCGGTACAGGCAACCAATCACGCTCGGACTGTGTCCAACCCCTGAACCCATGGATGTCTCAGGAGGCCCCGATGCACCTCTGCTCCATCGACCTGGCTGTCGAGCAAGTCCTGTCGCGCCTGCCTGCTCATATCCACATGGGCCTGCCGTTGGGCTTGGGGAAACCCAATGCATTCGTCAACGCGCTCTACGCCCGAGTGCGCGAGTTGCCCGAGCGACGGCTGACCATCTACACCGCGTTGTCCCTCGGCCGCCCGCCATTGGGTGACGGCCTGCAACGGCGCTTTCTCGAACCCTTCGTCGAGCGCGTCTTCGCCGACTACGAAGAGCTCACCTACCTCGCCGACTTGCGCAACGACAGCCTGCCACCAAACATTCGCGTAGAGCAGTTCTTCATGCAGCCCGGCAGCCTGCTGCACAGCGAATCGGCCCAGCAGGACTACATCAGCAGCAATTACAGCCACGCCGCCCGCGACATCAACGCCAAAGGTTTGAACCTGATTGCGCAAATGGTGGCCGCCACACCTGAAAAGCCTGTTCACTTGAGCCTGGCCTGCAACCCCGACATCACCCTCGACCTGCTGCCGATGATCGCCAAGCGCCGTGCGGCCGGCGAAACCATCCTCATGCTCGGCCAGGTGCACGCCGAGCTGCCTTACATGCCGGGCGATGCGGAACTGCCCATCGATGCCTTCGACCTGTTGATCGACGAAGCCGAGCAGCGCCGGCTGTTCTCCACGCCGAACATGCCGGTCGGCACCCAGGACCACTGCATCGGCTTGCACGCCAGCAGCCTGGTGCGTGACGGCGGCACTTTGCAAATCGGCATCGGTGCCATGGGTGATGCAGTCGCCGCCGCGCTGCTGGCGCGCCAGGGTGACAACGCAGGCTACCGTGCCTTGCTGGAAGAATTGGATGTTGGCCCTTGGCAGTCACTGATCGAGCGGGAAGGGGGGCTGGATACGTTTGCCCAAGGCCTGTACGGCTGCAGCGAAATGTTCGTCAACGGCCTGCTGGTGCTGGCCGAAGCAGGCCTGCTGCGGCGCCCGGCGGATGAGCAGGGGCCCGTGGTGCATGGCGGTTTTTTCCTTGGCCCGCAGGCGTTCTACCAACGGTTGAGGGAAATGCCACTGGAACAGCGCGCGCGGTTTGCCATGACCCGCATCAGCTTCATCAACGAGCTGTACGGGCAGGAGGAACTGAAGCGCCGTCAGCGACGCGATGCGCGTTTTATCAACACGGCGTTCGGCATGACCTTGCTCGGCGCCGGGGTGGCCGATCAACTGGAGGACGGCCGCGTGCTCAGCGGCGTGGGCGGGCAGTACAACTTCGTCGCCCAAGGCCATGCGCTGGAGGGCGGACGTTCGATCCTGTTGCTGCGCAGTTGGCGCGAGGCGGGTGGGGAGGTGAGCTCGAACCTGTTCTGGACCTATGGCCACTGCACCATCCCCCGGCACCTGCGCGATATCGTGGTGACCGAATATGGCATTGCCGATTTGCGTGGGCAGACCGACAGCGAAGTGATTGCGCGGTTGCTGGCGGTGTGTGATTCACGGTTCCAGCAGGGGCTCATCGAGCAGGCCAAAGCGGCCGGCAAGCTGCCCAAGGGCTTTCAGCTGGACGCTCGCTTTACCGACAATACGCCACAGCGGCTGGAGGCGATCAAGGCGCGGCATGCGCGGTTGTTCCCGGAGTACCCGATGGGGACGGACTTTACGGCTGAAGAGCGGGACTTGTTGCGGGCGCTGAACTGGTTGAAGAGCAAGTTCAAGCTGAGCGAGGTGCTGGAGCTGGGCAAGGCAGCGTTGGATGCGCCGGGGCCGGAGGGGTATGAGGGGCACCTGAAGCGGATGCAGCTTGATAGGCCGCATGGGCTGAAGGAAGAGCTTTATCAGCGGTTGCTACTGGCGGGGTTGGCGGCGTCCTGATGAATAGCTGGGGCTGCTTTGCAGCCCATCGCGACACAAGGCCGCTCCTACAAGGGTTATGCGTATTCCTGTAGGAGCGGCCTTGTGCCGCGAAAGGGCCGCAAAGCGGCCCCCAATGGTGCTTATTCGATGAAGCTGACCACACCACCTTCCAGCGACTTCACCCGGGCCAGCGATTCAACGCGGTAGCCCTGGCTGTCCAGCTCGGCACGGCCGCCCTGGAACGACTTCTCGATCACGATGCCCAGGCCTGCCACGGTGGCGCCGGCTTGCTTGATGATCGAGATCAGCGCCTGCGAAGCCTTGCCGTTGGCCAGGAAGTCGTCGATCACCAGCACGCGGTCGCTGCTGTTGAGGTGGCGTGGCGAGATGGCCACGGTGTTCTCGGTCTGCTTGGTGAAGGAATACACCGAGGCAGTCAGCAGGTTTTCGGTCAAGGTCAGCGACTGATGCTTGCGCGCGAAGATCACCGGCACGCCCAGCTTCAGGCCAGTCATCACCGCCGGGGCAATGCCCGAGGCTTCGATGGTGACGATCTTGGTCACGCCGGCGTCGGCGAACAGGCGGGCGAACTCGTCACCGATCAGCTGCATCAGCGCCGGATCGATCTGGTGGTTGAGAAACGCGTCGACTTTGAGAACCTGATCGGAAAGCACGATGCCTTCTTCGCGAATCTTCTGATGCAGTGCTTCCACTTTGTTTTCCTCGATGTAGCAAAGGTGGCCGCAAATAGCGGCAAAGTTAAAGAGTAATGGTTGATCAGCGTTTGAGCATTGCCCGGATATCGGCCAGGGCGTTGTTGCCGCGTGCGGCCTTCACCTCGACCGGTGCATCGTCCAGGCCCTCCCAGGCCAGGTCGTCCGGAGGCAGTTCGTCGAGGAACCGGCTTGGCGTGCAGTCGATGATTTCACCGTACTGCTTGCGCTTGGCAGCGAAGGTGAAGGCCAGAGTCTGGCGCGCGCGGGTAATGCCCACGTAGGCCAGGCGGCGTTCCTCTTCGATGGTGTCGGCCTCGATGCTGGAGCGGTGCGGGAGGATTTCCTCTTCCATGCCCATGATGAATACGTAAGGGAACTCCAGGCCCTTGGAGGCGTGCAGGGTCATCATCTGCACACCTTCGGCGTTTTCTTCCTCTTCCTGCTGGCGCTCGAGCATGTCGCGCAGCACCAGCTTGCCGATGGCGTCCTCGATGGTCATGTCACCCTCTTCATCCTTCTCGAGGGTGTTTTTCAGCGCTTCGACCAGGAACCAGACGTTGCTGATACGGAAGTCCGCAGCCTTGTCGCTGGCGGTCTGCTGGCGGATCCAGTTCTCGTAGTCGATGTCGCGGATCATCTCGTGCAGTGCGGCAATCGGGTCTTCCAGGGCGACCTTGTGACGCACCCCGTCCAGCCAGTGCTTGAAGCGCTGCAAACGTTCGGTGTAGCGGGCGTCCAGGTGCTCGCCCAAGCCCAACTCCTCGCTGGCGGCGTACATCGAAATGCCGCGTTCGGTGGAGTAGTTGCCGAGCTTTTCCAGGGTGGTGGAGCCGATTTCCCGGCGCGGTACGTTGATCACCCGCAAGTAGGCGTTGTCATCGTCCGGGTTCACCAGCAGGCGCAGGTAGGCCATCAGGTCCTTGACCTCCTGGCGGCCGAAGAAGCTGTTGCCGCCCGACAGGCGATACGGCACCTGGTGGTGCTGCAGCTTCAGTTCGATCAGCTTGGCCTGGTAGTTGCCCCGGTAGAGGATGGCGAAGTCGCTGTACGGGCGGTTGGTGCGCAGGTGCAAGGTGAGGATTTCCATGGCCACGCGTTCGGCCTCGGCTTCCTCGTTTTTGCAGCGGATCACGCGGATCTCGTCGCCTACGCCCATTTCGCTCCACAGCTGCTTTTCGAACGCGTGCGGGTTGTTGGCAATCAGCACGTTGGCGCAGCGCAGGATACGGCTGGTGGAGCGGTAGTTCTGTTCGAGCATGACGATCTTCAGGGAGGGGTAGTCCTCCTTGAGCAGCATCAGGTTTTCCGGGCGGGCACCTCGCCAGGCGTAGATCGACTGGTCGTCGTCGCCCACCACGGTGAACTGGTTGCGCATGCCGATCAGCATCTTCACCAGCAGGTACTGGCTGGCGTTGGTGTCCTGGTATTCGTCCACCAGCAGGTAGCGCACGCGGTTCTGCCAGCGCTCCAGCACTTCAGGGTGCTCCTGGAACAACTTGACCGGTTGCAGGATCAGGTCGTCGAAGTCCACCGCGTTGAACGCCTTGAGCGTGCGCTGGTAGTGGGTGTAGACGATGGCGGCGGTCTGCTCGCGCGGGTTGCGCGCTTTTTCCAGGGCCTCTGGCGGCAGGATAAGGTCGTTCTTCCAGGCACCGATCATGTTCTTGATCTCGTCGATGCCGTCGTCGCCGGAGTATTCCTTCTGCATGATGTCCGACAGCAACGCCTTGATGTCGGACTCGTCGAAGATCGAGAAGCCCGGCTTGTAGCCGAGGCGCTCGTGCTCCTTGCGGATGATGTTCAGGCCCAGGTTGTGGAACGTGCACACCGTAAGCCCTCGGCCTTCCCCCGGGCGCAGCAAGGTGCCGACACGCTCCTTCATCTCGCGCGCGGCCTTGTTGGTAAAGGTCATCGCCACGATGTACTGGGCACGGATGCCGCAGTTCTGGATGAGGTGGGCAATCTTGCGCGTGATCACGCTGGTCTTGCCCGAGCCTGCACCGGCGAGCACCAAAAGAGGGCCGCCGACATAGTCACGGGCTTCCTGCTGCCGGGGATTGAGTCGGGACATGCTAGAAACCGGGGGTCGCCAGAAAATAGCCGCGCATTCTAACAGGCATGGAGCGGTTGTGGCGCGACCGTCTGACGTCTGAGTCAGACTTTTGTCCGCCTAACTATTAGTGCCACTAATGCTAGTAGCTGAAAAAATCATATTTGCCGGTTTGTTTCGTTTCGCGCAGGATGCACGACAAAATACGTCGGGCTGCTACACCAGAAACATGTATAAAAGTGAAAATCATTTTCATTAAATACAGTAGCATACCCGCCAGATCTCGTTGCACCGTCAAGCCCTAAGGAGCCCGCTTGTCCACGCCTGTCGAACCTTTGCGTTTGCTGCTGTTGGCCGATGAGCCGGAATGGGCCGCCGTGTTGCGCGCGTGCATGCCTGCACTGGGCGGCAGCGCCGTACTGTTGACCGCGCCGAACTGGGAGGCGATCGACAGCCTGTTCAGCCATGATCGCCATGCCGTCGTGTTGGCGACGCCAGCCTTGCAGCCCGCTCCCGGGCGTTGCGAGCTGCCGACCATCCTGCTGCTCGACCATGAGCCCGAGGCACCGCCCAGCGCCGTCAGCGACTGGCTGGTGCGCGACCAGCTCAATGCCGATGGCCTGCGCCGCTCACTGCGCCATGTGCGTGAGCGCAGCGTGCTGGTGGCCACCTTGCAGCGCCTGGCCGAGCAGGACCCGCTGACCGGCATCGCCAACCGCCAGGGCTTCCAGGCTTTGCTCAACGCACGCCTGGCCGAAAACGAAGGCCGTGGCGTTGCGCTTGGCCACCTGGACCTGGACAACTTCCGCCACGTCAATGACGCCCTTGGTCACCAGAGTGGTGATCGCCTGATCCTGCAGGTAGTGGCACGGCTGAAACATCAGCTGGAGGCGGGTGACCAGCTGGCACGTCTGGGTAGCGACGAGTTCGCCTTGTTGATCGACACCCGCCGCGACGCCAATCGCGCCGAATGGATTGCCGAACGCATCGTCGAGGCCTTGGCCGAACCCTACTGGATCGACGGCGAAAGCCTGCTGCTGGGCTGCAGCCTGGGCCTGGCCCATGCTCGCGCGCAGAGCGGGGCCGATCCGCTGATGTGGCACGCGCATATCGCCATGCGTCAGGCCAAGGGCAGCCAGGGCTGCACCTTCCATGTGTTCAACGAACGTATCAACCGCAACGCCCGCAGCCTTGCCGACCTGGAAAGCGAACTGCGCCGTGCCCTGCGCCGCGACGAGCTGGAGCTGCACTATCAGCCGCGGATGAACCTGGCAGACGGGCGCATCGTCGGCCTGGAAGCGCTGGTGCGCTGGCGCCATGCCGAGCGCGGGCTGCTGCCACCCAGCGAGTTCGTGCCACTGGCCGAGCAGAGCGGCCTGATCGTGCCCTTGGGTTACTGGGTGATTTCCCGCGCCCTGCGCGATATGCAGGCCCTGTGCGAGCGCGGCCTGGAGCCGTTGCACATGGCGGTAAACCTGAGTTTCCGCCAGTTCCAGGACAGCCAGTTGTTGGCCACCTTGAGCCGGTTGATCCTTGAGCACGGTGTGGATGCCCGCTGGCTGGAGTTCGAACTGACCGAAACGGCGGTGATGCGTCGTAACGAGCTGGTGCGCCAGACCATGGACGCGCTGGGGCGCCTGGGTGTGCGCTTTTCGCTCGATGATTTCGGCACCGGGTTTTCTTCGTTCGTGCACCTCAACAGCCTGCCGATCACCTTGCTCAAGGTGGACCGCAGCTTCGTTGCGGAAATGGAAATGCGTGAAGAGAACCGCAAGCTGGTGCACGCCATGATCAACCTGGCGCACAACCTCAACCTCGAGGTGGTGGCCGAGGGGGTGGAGCGTGAAGAGCAGTTGGCGCTGTTGCGCGGGTTTGGGTGTGACCAGGTGCAGGGCTTCTTGGTCAGCAAGCCATTGCCGGTCGGGGAGTTGATCGAGTTCTTGCTGGATTGCAGCAGGCCGAAGCTGGTTAGCCTGTGAGGTCGTAGGGGAGGGCTTTGCCCTCCATCGCGGCCTTGTGTCGCGATAGGGCTGCAAGGCAGCCCCTGCAATCAAACAGACACCGCAGTCCCACCAGACAAATCAGCCTTTCTCAACAGCCGCTTCATCCGCCACTCAAAGCCAAAGGTCAGCGCCACCGCCGCACACGCCAACCCCAGCGCCAGCCCCCACCAGATACCCACTGCTCCCCCGCCCAGGGTGAAGGTGAACAACCAGGCGCTCGGCGCCCCCACCAGCCAGTAGCACACCAGACCGATCAAGAAGGTGGTCTTGGCGTCCTTGAGCCCACGGATCGAGCCCATGGCAATTGTCTGCATGCCGTCGAACAGCTCGAACCACGCTGCCACCATCAACAACTGCACGGCCACTTGGAAAATCGCGGCGAAGGCTGGGTCATTGCGGTCGATGAACAGCCCCACCAGCGCCTCGGGCAGCAGCAGGAACAACGCGGCAAAGGCAAACATGATCATTGCCCCGAAGCCAATGCCCACACGCCCGGCGCTGCGTGCTGCCAGCAGGTTGCCAGCGCCGTAGTACAGGCCCACGCGCATGGTGACCGCATACGACAAGCCAGTCGGTACCATGAACGCCGTGGACACGATCTGCAGGGCGATCTGGTGCGCCGCCAGTTCGGTGCTGCCCAGCACGCCCATGCACAGCGCGGCGAAGGCGAACAGGCCCACTTCCACCATATAAGTGCCGCCAATCGGCAGGCCCAGCCGCCACAGCTCGCGCAGTGCCGGCAGCGATGGGCGCGACAGGCCCTTGCGCAGTGGGTAGGCGGCGTAGGCCGAGTGCCAGCGGATATACAATGCCAAGGCAATGGCCATGCCCATCGACACCACGGCGGTGACCAGGCCGATGCCCATCAGGCCCAGCTTGGGCAGGCCGAACATGCCTTCGATCAACGCCACGTTGAACAGGTAGTTGAGCACGGTGCCGACCAGGCTGATGACCATCACCGGGGTCGAGCGGCCCAGTGCGCTGGTGAAGCCGCGCAAGGCCATGAAGGTCAGGTAGCCGGGCAGGGCCAGCGGCAGCAGGGTGAGGAATTCTGCGGCCGAGGCCACGTTTTCGGGCTGTTGCCCGAACAGCAGCAGAACCGGCTGAAGGTTCCACAGCACCAGCGCGGCGAACAGCGCCAGGCCCCAGGCCAGCCACAAACCGTTCTGCGCCAGGCGGGTGGCACCCTCGATGTCATTGGCGCCCTTGCGAATTGCAACCAGGGTGCCGACTGCGGCGATCACGCCCAGGCAGAAAATCGACACGAACGAGTAGCTGGCCGCCCCCAGGCCACCACCGGCCAAGGCCTGGGGGCTGATGCGGGCCATCATCAGGGTGTCGGTCAGCACCATCAGCATGTGCGCCAACTGCGAGGCAATCAGCGGCCCGGCCAGGCGCAGCAAAGCCTTGAGTTCTGTGGTGGGCGCGACGTGCATGGGGGCGATCCTTCATTCTGGGGTGATCAACGAACGGCGATTCTGAGGCTTCGGTCAACTTTGCACAAAAGGATAAATCCGATAGTTGGCATGAGTTGAACTCATGCATATATGCTCCTCGGTGATTCACGTCATACGCCCATATTGCAGGTACCACATGTCACGCCAGCTACCACCGCTGTATGCCTTGCGCGCATTCGAAGCTGCCGCGCGGCTAAGCTCCTTCACCCGTGCTGGCGAGGAGCTTTCGATCACCCAAAGCGCCATCAGCCGGCATATCCGCACACTCGAGGAGCATTTTGCCTGCCGCCTGTTCGTGCGCAGTGGCCGCAGCCTGCAACTGACCGAAGCGGGGCGGGTGTTGCTGCCGGGTGTACGTGAAGGTTTCGCAGCGTTTGAGCGGGCTTGCGAAACCTTGTGTGGCGAAGACGATATTCTGCGCATGAAAGCCCCATCGACCCTGACCATGCGCTGGTTGCTGGCGTGCCTGAGCCGTTTTCGCCACCTGCAACCGGGTAACGAGGTGCAACTGACCAGCGCGTGGATGGACGTCGACCATGTGGACTTCAACCAGGAGCCGTTCGATTGCGCGGTGTTGCTCAGTGATGGGGTGTTCCCCGCAGACTGGGAGGTGCGCAAGCTGTTCCCGGAGCTGCTGATCCCGGTCGGTGCGCCTGACCTGCTCGACGAACAACCCTGGGACGTGTGCCGGCTGGCTAGCATCGAGTTGCTGCACCCCACGGTGGACAAGCGCGATTGGCGGGAGTGGCTGGAGCGCATGGGGCTTGGCGACAAGGTGTCGCTCAAGGGTGGCCAGGTGTTCGACACACTGGAGCTGGGCATGATTGCCGCCGCGCGGGGCTACGGGATTTCAATGGGCGATTTACTGATGGTGGCCGAGGACGTGGCGCAAAAGCGCTTGAGCCTGCCTTGGCCGACGACCGTGCCCAGCGGGATGGATTACTACCTTGTGTGGCCGCGAACCCGGCGAGGCGGCGAGCGGTTGCGGCGCTTGAGTGTGTTTCTGGAGCAGGAGGTGGCGGCGATGGATTTGCCCGATGTGGAAATCCTGCCGCCTCTCTGATCGCCTGTGCCGTCCCTTTCGCGGGCGAGCCCGCGAAAGGGACGGAAGCCCTTACATCGAACCCAGGTTCAATGCTTGTGCGCAGGCTTGCAGCGAGCGGCGTTCGCTTTGTGCATACAACGCCAGCTCATCCTGCACCTGCAGCCCCAACGCCGCTTCGAAGGCATCGCGGTTGGCGTTGCTGCCGTACTCGGCCTGCGCGTCGTCGCCCAGGTTGGACTGGAAGATCCCCGCCGCGCTCACCGGCAGGAAGTCCTCGTACACCAGCGCTTCGAAGTGCACATGGCCAGCGTCGATCAGCCCTTGCAGGGTAGTCGGGCGGCCTTCCTGGTCACGCGCGGCCAGGCCTTTCTCAGTCGCGAAATAGCGGAAATACGCCAGGCCTTGCTCGCGCATCTGCGCCAGGTCGTCCGGGAATTCGGCAAAGGTTGCCTTCAGCAGCGCCATGTAGCGCTCGGCATTGGCCTCGGCCGGTGCGCCACCCAACGCGGCGCGGGTAGCGTCGAGCAGTTTGTCGTACAGCTGGCGGCCTTTCGGCGTCAGCGCCGCGCCGCGTTGCTCGATCTCGCCAAAGCGCGCGGTGTGGCTGCCTTCGCTACCTTGCTGGTCGCTGAACGCGACCCTTTCCTGCAGGGCCTTGAAGCTGGTCTGGCGCAGCAGGATCGGGTGGCGACGAGTGGGCGGGCCTTCGACCACGGCCTTTGGCGGGATGCCCTTGGCCGGCATGCCGACCTGGATTGCATCGATGTCCAGGGTACGCGGCGTGAGGTGGTTGATGTGCGGGCCCTTGAAGGCCACCACATCGGCGATCAGGCGATGCTGGTCGTGCAACTGCTGGTATTGCTCGGCTGTGACGGTGGCGTCATGGTGCCAGCGGAAGGTGTGCAGGGCTTCTTGCACGAAGGCTTCGGCATCCGCTGCGTTAAGGCCGCCATCACGTTCGCACTGGGCGATCAGCTCGAGGGCGCGGGTGGTGAAAATTTGGCGTTTGGCCAGAATGCTCTGGGCCAGCTCGCGCAGCTGCGGGTTGTCGATCAGCTCCAGGCGCAGCAGCGAAGTGAACACACGGAACGGGCTGACGTGCAGCGCCTGCTCGTGCACCGCACGGAAGGCAGTGGAGTGCACCGGCACGCCGGCAGAGCTGAGGTCGTAGTAGCCGACCGGCTGCATGCCCATGACCGCGAACAGACGCGCGATGGTGGCCAGCTCTTCAGCGGTGCCCACGCGGATGGCGCCGTGGCGCTCCTGGTCCAGGCGTTCGATTTCGCCGGTCCAGCGCAGGGCCTCGGCCACTTCGGGTTGCTGGGCCATGACCTGCTGGTTGATTTCGCTCACCAGCTCCAGCAGCGTGCCGTACAGCGGCACTTCCTGTTTGTACATGAGCGACATGGCGGCAGAGAACTGCGCGCGAATGCTGTCTGGGCTGACGAAATCGTGGGCGGGCATCGCTAGCTTCCTGGTTGGGTTCGGACGCTTACATGAAAGCTGGGAATGCACTTGGCTCACAAGCGAAAAAAAGTGAGTGTGTCATTCCTTTTTTGATCGACCTTCAGGGCGCTTTCGCAGGTAACTCCGCGAAGAAGCCCTCAAGCCTGAAGTTGCTCACGAATCCATTCCACCAATGCCCTTACCTTGGGCACCTCCGCCGCATGCTCGGCATACGCCAGGTAATGTGCCCCGGCACTGCGCATCGCATGGTTCCACGGCACCATCAGGCTACCCTCGGCCAACTCCTTTGCCGCCAGGTAGCGCGGTACCAGCGCCACGCCGCACCCGGCCTGTGCCGCGCTCAACGCCATATAGAACGTATCGAAGCGCGGCCCGTGATAGGCGCTGACGCTCTGCAAGCCCAGCTCCTGGAACCACTCATGCCACGCTTCCGGCCGCGACGTGCTTTGCAGCAGCACCAGGTCGGCAAGCTCTGCGGCATCGCCCAGCGTGCGCCCGGCCAGCAGCTCCGGCGCGCACACCGGTACCACCTCTTCGCGGAACAGCTCCACGCAGGTGGCCCCCGGCCACGTGCCCTGGCCATAGAAGAACACCACGTCAGCCGAACCCTGCAGCAAGGCGAACGGCTCCATCTCGTTGCGGATGTCCAGGTGGATATTGCTGTGCCGTTTGCCAAAGCCCTTCAGGTGCGGGATCAACCAGCGCACGCCAAAACTCGGTTGCGTGGCTACCGTCAATATCTCGGTCTGCTCGCCATAAGTGAGCACGTAGCGGCTGGACATATCCACCTGGGTGAGGATCTTGTTGACCTCGGCCAGGTACAGGCTTCCGGCCGGGGTCAGCTGCAGGCGCCGGCGGATGCGCAGGAACAGGTGGTGGCGCAGCATGTCTTCAAGCTGCGCCACCTGCTTGCTGACCGCGCTCTGGGTCAGGTGCAGCTCTTCGGCGGCACGGGTAAAGCTCAAGTGGCGGGCTGCAGCTTCAAAGCACTGCAGGGCGGTCATGGAAGGCACCAGGCGTTTGGACATAGCGGTCTCTGCGGCTCGAATCATTACCTGGCGGAATGATATGCGGAATAAAGGTCGTTTGTTGTACCTATGTGATCGGATTAATACTGATCCCCATCAATTTTCCACCCCATCACCCGATGTAGGAGAAGCACTAATGGTTGCTGGATTGCTCGAGCGCCTTGGCGTTGCCGCCGAGGCTTACACCCAGGGCGACTACCCTGTTCACACGCCGATCGACGGCAGCCAGATCGCCTCGGTGAAACTGCTCGGCAAGGCCGAGACCATCGCCCGCATCGATCAGGCCCAAAGCGCCTTCGACGCCTGGCGCACTGTGCCGGCCCCGCGCCGTGGCGAATTGGTACGCCTGTTCGGCGAAGTGCTGCGCGAGCACAAGGCCGACCTGGGCGAGCTGGTTTCGATCGAAGCCGGCAAGATCACTCAGGAAGGCCTGGGTGAAGTGCAGGAAATGATCGACATCTGCGACTTCGCCGTGGGCCTGTCGCGCCAGCTGTACGGCCTGACCATCGCCTCCGAGCGCCCAGGCCACCACATGCGCGAAACCTGGCACCCGCTGGGCGTGGTCGGCGTAATCAGCGCCTTCAACTTCCCGGTTGCGGTGTGGGCCTGGAACACCGCGCTGGCCCTGGTGGCCGGTAACTCGGTGGTGTGGAAGCCGTCCGAGAAGACCCCGCTGACCGCCCTGGCCTGCCAGGCGCTGTTCGAAAAAGCCCTGAAAGCCTTTGGCGACGCCCCGGCTGGCCTGGCGCAACTGGTGATCGGCGGCCGTGAAGCCGGCGAAGCCATGGTCGATGACCCGCGTGTCCCGCTGGTCAGCGCCACCGGCAGCACCCGCATGGGGCGCGAAGTCGGCCCACGTGTGGCCGCCCGCTTTGGCCGCAGCATCCTGGAACTGGGTGGCAACAACGCCATGATCCTGGCCCCGAGCGCGGACCTGGACCTGGCCGTGCGCGGCATCCTGTTCTCCGCTGTCGGCACCGCCGGCCAGCGTTGCACCACGCTGCGCCGCCTGATCGTGCACCGCTCGATCAAGGACGAAGTGGTTGCCCGCGTCAAAGCCGCCTACGGCAAAGTGCGCATTGGCGACCCGCGCAAGGACAACCTGGTGGGCCCGCTGATCGACAAGCTGTCGTTCGACGCCATGCAAGGTGCGCTGGCCAAGGCCCGCGACGAGGGTGGCCAGGTATTTGGTGGCGAGCGTCAGCTGGCCGACCAGTACCCGAACGCCTACTACGTGTCGCCTGCCATTGCCGAAATGCCGGCGCAAAGCGACGTGGTGCGCCACGAAACCTTCGCCCCGATCCTGTACGTGCTGGCTTATGACGACTTCGAAGAGGCCCTGCGCCTGAACAACGAAGTGCCACAAGGCCTGTCGTCGTGCATCTTCACCACCGACATTCGCGAAGCCGAGCGCTTCCAGAGTGCTTCGGGCAGCGACTGCGGCATCGCCAACGTCAACATCGGCACCAGCGGCGCCGAGATCGGCGGTGCGTTCGGTGGCGAGAAGGAAACCGGTGGTGGCCGTGAGTCGGGTTCGGATGCCTGGAAGGGCTACATGCGTCGTCAGACCAACACCGTGAACTATTCGCGTGAGCTGCCGCTGGCACAGGGTATCGTGTTCGACTGATGGTTTGATGCTGCATGGCCGGGGGCTATGCCCCCGGTTCGCGGGTGAACCCGCTCCCACAGGGACAACACAGCTTTCGGAACCTGTGATGTCCCTGTGGGAGCGGGTTCACCCGCGAATGGGCCGCAAAGCGGCCCCAATAAACCAGATGCACCTGCAATAAGAACAACACTGCTGGAGCCGGGCCATGTCCGAACTGCGTCAAGAATGCTTGTGGGAATTCGTCAGCAAACCGAGCGTTGCCGCCCAGGCCCTGGCCGGTGAGCACAAGGCCGATGTCTGCGTGATCGGCGGCGGTATCACCGGTCTGTCGGCAGCCATCCATCTGCTCGAACAGGGCAAGTCGGTGATCTTGCTGGAGGCGTGGAAGATCGGCCACGGTGGTTCCGGGCGCAACGTCGGCCTGGTCAACGCTGGCACCTGGATCCGCCCCGACGACGTCGAGGCCACCCTCGGCCAGAAGCAAGGCAGCCGCCTGAACAAGGTGCTTGGCGAAGCCCCGGCTGAAGTGTTCGCCATGATCGAACGCCTTGGCATCGACTGCCAGGCCCAGCACAAAGGCACGCTGCACATGGCGCATAACGCCACGGGCATCGCCGACCTCGAAGCCCGCCACGAACAATGGCGCCGCCGTGGTGCCGACGTCGAGCTGCTGACCGGCGCCCAATGCCAGGAATACTGCGGCACCAACAAGATCTCTGCCGCGCTGCTCGACCGCCGCGCCGGCACCATCAACCCGATGGGCTACACCCAGGGCCTGGCCGCCGCCGTGGCCCGCCTGGGCGGCAAGCTGTTCCAGCAGTCTTCGGTCGAAGGCCTGGAGCGTGACGGCGATGCCTGGCGGGTGAAGACTGCGCGGGGTTCGGTGCGCGCCGACAAGGTGGTGATTTCCACTGGTGCCTACACCGAAGGCGACTGGAGCAACCTGCAGAAGCAGTTTTTCCGCGGTTACTACTACCAGGTGGCTTCCAAGCCTTTGCAAGGCGCAGCCGCCGACAAGGTGCTGCCGCATGGCCAGGGCTCGTGGGACACCCGCACCGTGCTCAGCAGCATCCGCCGCGACGACCAGGGCCGCCTGCTGCTCGGCAGCCTGGGCCGGGTCGACAACAAGCCAGCGTGGTTCGTGCGCAGCTGGGCGGACCGGATCCAAAGCCACTACTACCCGGAACTGGGCAAGGTCGAGTGGGAAATGCACTGGACCGGTTGCATCGACTTCACCCCCGACCACCTGATGCGCCTGTTCGAGCCGGCGCCGGGGCTGGTGGCGGTGACGGGGTACAACGGGCGGGGCAATACCACGGGCACCGTGATCGGTCGGGCATTTGCCGAGTTTTTGCTGAAAGGGGAAGCGGACAGCCTGCCGATTCCGTTTTCGCCCATGAGCGGGGTGAGTGCGCCTTCATTGCGCACCGCGTTCTATGAGTCCGGCTTCTCGCTGTACCACGCGGGGCAATGCTTGAGAGTTGTGCTGTAAGCATTGGCCTCTTCGCGGGTGAACCCGCGAAGAGGCCAGTACCGGCTTACTTGTGTAACCAGCTGAGGAAGCCGCCTTTCTTGATCAGGGCCGGCTTCTGCAGCAACAACGACTCGCGGTTCTGCCGCCGAAACCGCTGCAACTTGCTCAACGCCGTCTGCACTTCGCCACGCTGCTGCAGGCAGCTCTTCACCTGTTCCTTGTCGATGCGGTACAGCACGCAGCTGGTCAGCGTGCGGAACTCGGCCAGCGAATCGTCTTCGTCGATGATGCCCTCGATCCCCAGCACTTCACCCGGCCCCATGCGCCCGGCTTCCAGCAGTTTGTCGCCATCGCGCACCGACGCCGATACCACCCCGCTGCCAATCACCAGCAAATGATCTGAATGCTCGCCAACCCCCAGGATCACCTGGTCCGGCAGGTACTCCACTGCGGTCATGCGCTGGCTCAAGGCGTCTCGCTCTTCATCGCTCAGCGAGCGGAACACGCGGACCTCGTCCAGCACTTCGCGCTGGCGGCTGCGCGGCGGCACGGCCAGGTCGACGTTCCACATCACTCCGCTGGCTTCCAGATGCCGGTGCGCCAGGTCGAACAGCTGGTTGCGCGCGTCACCCTTGGCGCCCATATCGGCCACGAAGCCACTGGCCTCGTACTCCACTGACTCCAGCGTCGAGGCCTTCACCGTTACTTTCGGTTTTGGGGTGGCAAGAATGGCACTGACGCCTTGCAAGGCCTTTTCCAGCGCGTCGAACACCCGCTTGGGGCGCACCTTGGCCGGCACCACCACGCTGATCGTGACCCCATGCACATCGGCCGGGCGGCTGTGGTTGAGCAGCCGTGCCTTGGCCGCCACCGAGTTGGGGATCACCGCCAAACTGCCGCTGCCGGTGAGCAAGCGGGTGGCGCGCCAGTCGATGTCCAGCACCTTGCCTTCGGTGCCGTCGATAGAGATGGAATCGCCGATCTGGTAGGGCCGCGTGGTGTTCAGCACGATGCCGCTGAACACGTCGGCCAGGGTGCTCTGCAACGCCAGGCCAATGACGATGGCCATCACCCCGGAGGTGGCCAGCAGGCCCTTCACCGGCAGCTGCATCACATAGCCTGCGGCAGCCACCACGGCGGCCAGGAAGATCAACGCCCCCAGCACATCCTGCAGCAACCGCCCGCCATGGCTGCCACGGGCTACCAGCAACAGGCCGAACACCACGGTCACCGTGCGTGCGCCAAACAGCCACCAGCCGATCGCCAGTACCGTGGCCATCAGGTTGCGCGAGACATCGTCGGGCCAGGGTGGCGGCTGCAGCGGGCTCATGCCGGCGGCCACCAGTACCGAACTGAACAGCAGGAATATCACCAGCCGCGTACCGATGCGCCAGGCTCGGCGTTGCATGGGGATGGCTTGCCAGAGCACGAGGTCGAGCAGGATCAGGGCGGTACCGAGCAACAACGGGGATGACTGGATGAACGCCAGCATGGTGGTCTCGGGGTGAGGGGAGGGCTGTGGGTAGTAATAGAGCAGGTTTGCAGGGCAGGCAATGGCAGCCCGCGAAGAGGCCAGCAAAACCAACGCCAATCTATCGTTCCTAAAACAGAACGCTAAAGCCAAAAACCACCATCTACCGCTCCAAAGGTCCTGGTTTTAATCTTCAAACATCAACGCGAAACACCCTACTTACTGAAAATCAAAACCATCAGGAGCTGCCACCATGACCCACTTCAAATACAACCGCCTGAACAAAGACGACGCCGCCGTACTGCTGGTCGACCACCAGGCAGGCCTGCTGTCCCTGGTCCGCGATATCGAACCCGACGCATTCAAGAACAACGTGCTGGCCCTGGCTGACCTGGCCAAGTTCTTCAGCCTGCCGACCATCCTCACCACCAGCTTCGAGCAAGGCCCCAACGGCCCGCTGGTGCCAGAACTGAAAGCCCTGTTCCCGGATGCCCCGTACATCGCCCGCCCAGGCCAGATCAACGCCTGGGACAACGAAGACTTCGTCAAGGCCGTGAAGGCCACCGGCAAGAAGCAGCTGATCATCGCCGGCGTCGTGACCGAAGTGTGTGTTGCCTTCCCGGCCCTGGCGGCACTGGAGGAAGAGTTCGAAGTGTTCGTGGTGACCGATGCCTCCGGGACCTTCAACGCCATGACCCGTGACGCCGCCCATGACCGCATGAGCCGGGCCGGTGCGCAGCTGATGACCTGGTTCGGCGTGGCCTGTGAGCTGCACCGCGACTGGCGCAACGACATCGAAGGCCTGGCCGCGCTGTGCTCCAACCACATCCCGGACTACCGCAACCTGATGACCAGCTACAACGCCTTCAACGCCGGCAAGTAAGCCAACCTTTCCGGGCACCCCCAGGCGGTGCCCGGCCAGGGCTGCATACCCATCCAATCCACCGCCCGTCCGCCGTTGCACAGTGGATGCGGGCAAGCTCATCCCAAGGAACGCCGATGAACACCGCACTCCAAGACAACCGCGAAGTGGTGACCGTATGCCTGCAACACAAGGTGCTCGGTAGCCCAACGGGCGCCACGGTAGCTCAACCGCCGCGCTGGAAGCAGGCGCTGCTGACCTACCTGGTGATCTGCCCGATGACCATGGTCATTCCGCAACTGCTGGCGCCGCTGTTCGCACGCTTCCCGCAGCTGGGCGGCCCGATCACCGGCAACCTGGTCGTGAACCTGTTCGTCATCCTGCCCGTGGTGTTCTACATCATGCCTTGGGTAACCCGCCGCTGCGCCAATTGGCTGCGTGGGTGAGCCGCGCCGTCTCGGGCTTGACCTCGAATGGGCAGCCTTGGCGGCACAAAATTTGATCAGGGCTAACCTTCTACAACCCATCGCACAGCCATCCAGGCCCTGACCCAGCACCAACCGGCATGCTCCACAGTTGCGCCTGCCACCGCACCCAGAGACGGAGAAAATCATGTCCCAGGACCGCAACGACAAGACCCGTCGCCAGTTCCTCGCCACCAGCACCGTGCTCGGTGCCGCCGGCGCGCTCTGGTCCGCATTGCCCTTCACCGGCCAAGCCGGTTCAGCTCACGCATCCAGCCAAGGAGGTTCCATGTCCGCCGACCTGATTCTGTTCAACGGCAAACTACACACCGTTGACCGTGAAAAACCTACCGCGACTGCTGTCGCCATCAAGGATGGCCGCTTCGTCGCCGTGGGCAACGATGCCGAGGCCATGGCCCACAAGGGGGCAGCCACGCAAATCATCGACCTCAAACAGCGCACGGTGATCCCAGGCCTGAACGACTCGCACCTGCACTTGATCCGCGGCGGCCTGAACTACAACCTGGAGTTGCGCTGGGAAGGCGTGCCGTCGGTGGCTGATGCCTTGCGCATGCTCAAGGACCAGGCCGCACGCACGCCTACGCCGCAGTGGGTGCGTGTGGTCGGTGGCTGGAACGAATTCCAGTTCGCCGAGAAACGCATGCCGACCCTGGAAGAGATCAACCAGGCCGCGCCCGACACCCCGGTGTTCCTGCTGCACCTTTACGACCGCGCACTGCTCAACCGCGCGGCACTCAAGGCTGTTGGCTACTCCAAGGACACGCCGAACCCGCCGGGTGGTGAAATCCAGCGGGACAAGTTCGGCAACCCGACCGGCATGCTGATCGCCCGCCCCAATGCAATGATCCTCTACGCCACGCTGGCCAAGGGGCCGAAGCTGCCACTGGAGTACCAGGTCAACTCCACCCGCCAGTTCATGCGTGAACTCAACCGCTTGGGCCTGACCAGTGCCATCGACGCCGGTGGCGGCTACCAGAACTTCCCCGACGACTACTCGGTGATCCAGGAGCTGGCCGACAACAACCAGCTGACCGTGCGCATTGCCTACAACCTGTTCACCCAGAAGCCCAAGGAAGAACTGGACGACTTCAAGAAGTGGACCGCCAGCGTCAAGCTGCACAGCGGCACCGACTTCCTGCGCCATAACGGCGCCGGTGAAATGCTGGTGTTCTCGGCCGCCGACTTCGAAGACTTCCTCGAGCCGCGCCCGGACCTGCCACAGACCATGGAGGAAGAGCTGGAGCCGGTGGTGCGCCACCTGGTCGAGCAACGCTGGCCATTCCGCTTGCACGCCACCTACAACGAATCGATCACGCGGATGCTCGACGTGTTCGAGAAGGTCAACCGCGACATCCCGTTCAACGGCCTGCCGTGGTTCTTCGACCACGCCGAAACCATCACCCCGCAGAACATCGAGCGCGTGCGCGCCTTGGGCGGTGGTATCGCCGTCCAGGACCGCATGGCCTTCCAGGGTGAATATTTCGTCGATCGCTACGGCGCCAAGGCGGCTGAGCAGACCCCGCCAATCAAGCGCATGCTCGACATGGGCGTGCCGGTGGGCGCTGGTACCGACGCCACCCGTGTGTCCAGCTACAACCCGTGGACCTCGCTGTACTGGCTGGTCAGCGGCAAGACCGTTGGCGGCATGGCGCTGTACCCGGAAGGCCTGAGCCGCGATACCGCGCTGCAGCTGTTTACCCAGGGCAGTGCCTGGTTTTCCAGCGAACAGGGCAAGAAGGGCCAGATCAAAGTGGGCCAGTTGGCCGACCTGGCGGCGTTGTCGCTGGACTTCTTCAGCGTCGATGAAGAGGCGATCAAGGGCATCGAGTCGGTGCTGACGATCGTCGATGGCAAGGTGGTGTACGGCGCAGGTGAGTTCGACAAACTGGGCCCGCCGCAGGTGCCTGTGTTGCCGGAATGGTCGCCGGTGGTCAAGGTGCCGGGGCACTGGCGCGTCGGTACGCCATCGTTGGCCGCCGCCGTGCACCAGTGCAGCGGGCCATGCGGGGTGCATGCGCACAGCCATGAGAAAGCGCGGCATTCGAGCGTACCGGTGAATGACTTCCAGGGCTTCTGGGGTGCGCTGGGTTGTTCATGCTTTGCTTTCTAAGCTGAACTGATGTGAAAAAGGGGGCCAGTTTTGGCCCCCTTTTCTGTTCTTTCACTGCTGGCGCTTTCGCCGGTGCTCAAGCCATGTCGCTGATGGCAAATTCCTCAGCCAGATGATCGATCAACGCTCGCACCGACGGCAGCAACCCGCGCCGCGACGGGAAGATCGCATGGACGATCCCGCAACGCGGGTGCCACTCAGGCAGCAGCTCTACCAGCCGCCCTGCCGCCAGGTCTTCACGCACCGCCACTCGCGGCAAGTGGGCAATCCCCACGCCTGCCACCACGAAGTGGCGCAACGCGAACAGATCGTCAGTCACCATGCGCGGCTTATGCGGGATGACGATGCTGCGGCTGTTGCCCTCACCCTGAAACAGCTCCCACTGGTACTCACGCTGGGCACTGCCCCAGTGCACGCTCGGTAGCGTGCCGAGCAGCTGTGGGTCGAAACCTTTGGGCAATTGCTCCAGGTATTGCGGCTGGCCGACCAGGCACTGGGTGCTGTTGCTCAGCACCTTCATCACCATGTCGGTGTTCTCCAGCGGCGGAAAGCGCACCCGCAGGGCAATGTCGAAGCCCTCGTGCAACAGGTCGACACGGCGGTTGGTACTTTCGATGAACAACTCCACCTGCGGGTACTTGAGCATGTAGCGGGTCAGCATCGGCCCAACCCAGGAATTGAGCAGGGTAGTCGGGCAACTGATGCGCACCAGCCCGCGTGGTTCGCTGCGGTTGCGCTCGATGATCTCTGCCGCGCCCTCGGCCTCTACGCGCATGGCCAGGCAGCGGTTGTAGTAGGCCTGGCCGATCTCGGTCAGTGAGCAGTGCCGGCTGGTGCGGTGCAGCAAGCGCACGCCCAGGCGGTCTTCAAGGTCGGCGATGCGCCGGCTGAGCTTTGACTTGGGCATGTCCAGCGCCCGGCCGGCTGGGGCGAAGCCACCGTGCTCAACGACTTGGGTGAAGTAGTAGAGGGAGTTGAGGTCTTCCAATGATCGTTCTCCAAATGGAACGCTAAAGGCATTTTTCGCAGTCTACCGCCGTGAAGGTGATGATTTTAATCTGTGCCCATCAACGCGAAACACCCCGAATTGCTGAAAAATTCATAACCCTTAGGAGCACAGACCATGAGCAAATTCACCTACAACCGCCTGAACAAAGACGACGCCGCCGTGCTGCTGGTGGACCACCAGGCTGGCCTGCTGTCCCTGGTGCGCGACATCGAGCCGGACAAGTTCAAGAACAACGTGCTGGCCCTGGCTGACCTGGCCAAGTTCTTCAACCTGCCGACCATCCTCACCACCAGCTTCGAGCAAGGCCCCAACGGCCCGCTGGTGCCAGAACTGAAAGCCCTGTTCCCGGACGCCCCGTACATCGCCCGCCCAGGCCAGATCAACGCCTGGGACAACGAAGACTTCGTCAAGGCGGTGAAGGCTACCGGCAAGAAGCAGCTGATCATTGCCGGTGTGGTGACTGAGGTCTGCGTAGCCTTCCCGGCGCTGTCGGCGCTGGAAGAAGAGTTCGATGTGTTTGTGGTGACTGATGCTTCCGGTACTTTCAACGAAATGACCCGCGATGCCGCCCATGACCGCATGAGCCAGGCGGGCGCCCAGCTGATGACCTGGTTCGGCGTGGCCTGTGAGCTGCACCGCGACTGGCGCAACGATGTGGAAGGGCTGGCTGCGCTGTGCTCCAACCACATTCCGGACTATCGGAATTTGATGACCAGCTACAACGCGTTGACTGCGGGGAAGTAATCAACCGATAGCAGCACGCACAAAGGCCGGCTCTCTCTATAGGGGGCCGGCCTTTTTTGTTTGCTGTGCTGGCCTCTTCGCGGGTTCACCCGCGAAAGGGCCGGTACAGGCGGCATCAATTCATTGGCTGTGACTCAATCCCATCCAGCAGTGCCTCAACCAGCCCTTCTGCCATTTCGAGTGAGTTTAGGTTGCTCCAGAACAGGCTTTTGCCTGTCTCATCCAGATGCTCCAGGGCTTTGTAGCCACAGTCGTAGGCACCGCGCAGGTACTGGGCGACATGTACCAGGGCGTCGTGGGCTGAGACGCCGGGGTTTACGGTGAACAATGGGGGATGGCCGGCATCGCAGCGGCTGAAAGGGCGTTGTGTGGTGTTGGGGAGGGGTGGATCGGGAACAATCTTTTTCATAGCCAAACTCCGATAGAGGTTGGCCGGCACCATCCGTTTCCACGCGAAGGGTGGCGGCTGCACGCGGGGTGGAAAGCCGGGCTATCGGAACCCCGGCAGGCCATACGGCCTCCCGCGTGCAACTGCCATGACGACAGCTGTTCCGATTACCTGCCGGGTTTCCACACCCGATCGCTGAACCGACAGCGACCCGGTCAGCCTAGAGAGCAGGCCTTTCCCGGACAATCAGACGGGCGTCGACACGGGGTGTAGGATAAATCCTCGGGATCGGCGGTGACGTAGGAAATGGTTGGTCGGGAAGTAGGATCTTGCTGAGAATCGGACGATTCCGTGATGGTTTCTTGGGTGCGCGTAATGGCGCCACAACCCTCAAGGCGTACGACAAAGGCCCTCAATCCGCATCCGAATCAAACAACCGCGCCAGCTCCACCCGCGCCTCCTTGGCCGTCTGCATCACCTTGGCCCGGTCATCGCGCACATGCCCCTGGGCCACCAGCACTTCTTCGTCATGTTGGGTAAACCGCGCAATACGGTCCGCCGCCTGTTCATCGCTCAAGCCCAACCCCACCAGCGCCCGGCGGGTCATTTCCAGGCTGGAGTAGAACGTCTCGCGAATCGGCTCGGCGCCTGCATCCACCAACTTGTGCACATGCTGGCGGTTACGTGCCCGGGCGAGCACTTTAAGGTGTGGGTACAGGCGTTTCACCCGTTCGGCGGTATGAATGGCAGCTTCAGGGTCATCGATGGTGATGATGAAGTACTCCGCTTCACCCACCTTGGCGGCGTGCAGCACCTCGGGGCGCAGGGGGTCGCCGTAGAACACCGGCACCTGTTCGAACATGCGGGTCATCTCGATGGTGTCCACCGAGGTTTCCAGGGCAATGAACGGGATCTTCTGCGCACGCAGGATGCGCGCGACGATCTGGCCCATGCGGCCCATGCCGACGATCACCACCCGCGGCGTATCCGTCTGGATCTGCTTGTACTGCTCGGGCACTTCACGCGCCGGTTGCGGGCGTTTGAGGGCGCGGGCGCAGCCCAGCATCAGCAGCGGGGTAATGGCCATCGACAGGGTGATGGTCATCAGCAGCAGGTCGTAGGTCTGGGTGTCGAACAGGCCCTGGTCCTTGCCCAGCTTGAACACCACGAAGGCGAACTCGCCACCCGCCGCCAGCACCATGCCCAGGCGCAGGGCGCTGGCGCTGTTCAGGCCACCAACCATTCGGCCGACGCCTATCAGCAGCACCAGCTTTACCGCCACCAGCAGCAGGGTCAGGCCCAGCACCACCAGCGGCATGTCCAGCAGCAGGCGAAGGTTGGCGCCCATGCCCACGCTGATGAAGAACAGCCCCAGCAGCAGGCCCTTGAACGGCTCGATCTGCGATTCCAGCTCGTGGCGATATTCCGAATCGGCCAGCAGCAGGCCGGCGAGGAAGGCGCCAAGGGCCATGGAAATGCCGGCTTCTTCCATCAGCCAGGCCGTGCCGATCACCACCAGCAGCGCGGTGGCGGTGGACACTTCCGGCAGGCCGGTGCGGGCCACGGTGCGGAACACCGGGCGCAGCAGGTAGCGGCCGCCGATGATCACCACGGCGATGCTGGCGAACACCTTGAGGCCGTGTTGCAGGCTGTCGCCGTGACTGGTGTCCGGGCCACTGGCGGCCAGCAGCGGCACCAGGGCGATAAGCGGTATGGCGGCGATGTCCTGGAACAACAGGATGGCGAATGCCAGGCGGCCGTGCGGGGCGTTGAGCTGCTTGCTCTCAGCCAGGCTCTGCAGGCCAAGGGCGGTGGAGGATAGCGCCAGGCCCAGGCCGAGCACGATGGCAGCCGGCAGTGTCTGGCTGAAGCCGAACAGGGCGATGGCACCGATCAGCGCGCCGGTCAGCAGCACCTGGGCAGTACCGACACCGAACACCGACTTGCGCATCAGCCACAAGCGCTTGGGCGACAGTTCCAGGCCGATGATGAACAGCAGCAGCACCACCCCCAGCTCGGAAATGTGCGCCACGCTTTCGGTGTCGCGGATCAAACCCAGCGCTTGCGGGCCGATGACCACGCCGGCCAGCAGGTAACCGAGCACGGCACCCAGTTGCAGGCGCTTGGCCAGCGGGACAGCGAGGACGGCGGCAAGCAGGAAAATCACCGCGGTTTGCAGAAGGCTGCCTTCGTGTGGCATTGGCTCGTACTCCATGAGCTGCCGGGGCAGCGTTTGAACAGTTTGGCCGACGATTCTGGGGCTTGGAGTGGGGGCAGACAATCTGCTACCAGGGAGAAACATTGTCCTGATAGAAGAGACGATAGCGGTGGCCAGCGATCAATTGGCGAGCAGCCATGGGCTGCACAAGGCGAATCTAACCGCTCCCTGGTCGGTATTGCAGGGCCTCGGCCAGATGCGGCCTGCCAATCGTCTCACAACACTCCAGGTCCGCCAGTGTCCGCGCCACTTTCAATAACCGGTGTGCCGATCGCAACGACAAGGTCAGCCGCTCGCAGGCCCCTTCCAGCCAGGCCTGGTCCGCCGGCGCCAACCCGCAGTGGCGGCGCAAGCCCTCGAGATCGAGAAAAGCATTCGCACACCCTTGCCGCTTGTGCTGCACCGCGCGCGCCTGGGCCACTTTGGCCGCCACATCGGCACTGGGCTCACCGCAGGGTTGGTTGTTCAGCGTGGTGCTCTCGCGGGCCACGGTCAGGTGCAGGTCGATGCGGTCCAGCAGTGGCCCGGACAGCTTGTTGCGATACCGTGCGATCTGCTCGGTGCTGCAGCGGCAGCGGCCGGTGGGGTCGCCCAGGTAGCCGCAAGGGCACGGGTTCATCGCCGCCACCAGTTGGAAGCGCGCTGGGAAGCGCACCTTGTCGCGGGCCCGGGCAATCACGATTTCGCCCGACTCGAGCGGCTCGCGCAGCACCTCCAGCACGCGCCGCTCGAACTCTGGCAGCTCATCCAGAAACAGTACGCCGTGATGGGCCAGGGTTATTTCGCCTGGTTGCGGTCGGCTGCTGCTGTCGGCTTTCGAAATAGCTGCGAAACCATTACTCTAGAGGGCGCGAGGTGCCGTTTTTGCTTGCACAAATAGCTGCGAAAAATTTTCGAATTGGATGCGACAGGATTGAAAATGACTCGAAATAGCTGCGACAAACCTCAGCAGGTCCGCCCTATCAAACCGACACGTCGTAGCGTCTCAGGGTTTTTGCCCTTCCGCGGCGCAGGAGGTGTGCCATTCGAGTCACTGCTCGAGCGCGATTTTCTGAAGCGGATGAGGTTCTCTCATCGAGTTGAGTCTGTGATTGCTCAGCCTGTTCGCGTCGACTTCGTTGACTCCCTTGGGCGATCCCAAACCTATACCCCTGACTTTCTAGTGCACTATCGCCAGCCCGCCGACGTTGATTACATGGATTACATCAAGCCGATGCTAGTCGAGGTAAAGCCCGCCTACGAATGGCGCAAGAACTGGCGCGTTTGGCTTGGAAAATGGAAGGCCGCGCGTCGTTACGCACGGCAGGAAGGATGGAGTTTCAGCATTTACGATGAATCACGCATCCGTGGATTACCGCTCGAAAACATCACCTTCTTGGAGCGATTCGAGCGGTTGGATTTCGATCTCGTAGAAATAGAGATGGTCCTGAGAACGCTTCAGGAGATGGAGTTTGCTCCTGTCCACTACTTGCTGGCACGCCATTTCAAAGGCGTCTACCGCGATCGTGGTGTGGCTCTCTTGTGGCACCTGATCGCCACAGGGCGGGTGGAATGCGATATCACCGAGCCTTTGAACGAATATCTTGAGCTGTGGGTGGCTACGCGATGAACATCTATGAGATCGACACGGACGAGCACTTTGTCCCTTTCGAACCGTCCAGGGAGCGTGTGCGTGTTGAAGTGGGCGAGATGGTCCGCTGCGACAAACAGATCTTCCGGATCGTCCAGTTACTCGACTTTCAGAATGTCGTCGGCGTCGAAGTGGAGACTGGCCGAAGCGTGTCGCTTCGGATCGCAGAGCTGCTCCCAGTTGAGCAAGAGCGGGTTGATGGGTTGTACGTTAACTATGACGTTTCGACGATCAGCTCGGATGAATGGGCAGTGGCTCAGCGGCGCTTTTCAGCGATCAAGCCACTGTTGCGTGACTCAGTCCTGCCAAGAAGCAGCGTAGAAGAGCGTGCCAAGGAAGTTGGTGTGGATACCGCCACGCTTTATCGCTGGCTTGAACGTTACCAAAGCTGGCACGAGGTTCTGGCGCTGGTACCTCGCAAACGTGGATGGCAATCGGGTAATAGTCGGTTGAGCGCCCAAGCGGACAAGCTCATCGATGACGTGATTGATCAGCACTACCTGACCATTCAGCGTAGAACGGTTCAGTCGACCATTGCAGAAATCGAGTCGCAGGCAAAAGCTCTTGGAATCAAACCTCCCAGTGCTTCTGCGATCAGGGCCCGTATCAAGCGCATTCCTGAAAAGGTCGTTCTACGCAGGCGTGGTTACGCTGACAAGGCTCGGAACCGGCACACACCTTCCGTAGGGAAATTCCCCGGTGCTGACTACCCGTTGTCTGTAATCCAGATCGACCATACGCCCATCGACTTGATCATAGTGGATGACCGACATCGCAAGCCAATTGGTCGTTTGTGGCTGAGCTTGGCGATCGACGTGTACTCGCGGATGATTACTGGCTATTACTTGGCCTTGGAAGAGCCTTCAGAAATTTCCGTAGGCATGTGCTTGGCACACTCAATTTTGCCGAAGGAAGCCTGGCTGAACCTCCACAATGTACGAGGTGAGTGGCCTGTGTGGGGCTTCCCTCGTGTGGTGCACACCGATAACGGTCCTGACTTCCAGGCTGAGAATTTCCGTCGATCGTGTGCAAACTACAACATTGAGAACCAGTTCCGGCCGGTGAAGCGTCCCAAATACGGCGGTCATATCGAGCGCCTGCTCGGCACCTTTATGAGCGAGCTACATGAACTGCCAGGTACTACGCATAGCAGTGTTCCTGATAGAGATGGTTACGACTCGGACAAGCACGCTGCGCTCACGATGAGTGAATTCGAGGAATGGTTGGTGAAAACGATCATCCTCTATCACAACCGAAACCACTCAGCGATCTACATGAGTCCTGCGCGAAAGTGGCACATCGGTTTCTTCGGCAGCCGTGAAGTCGATGCCTTGGTGAGTATTCCTCCGCGGCCTGCAGATCAGCTGACTGTCCAACTGGACTTCATGCCTTCTTATCGCCGCACCGTCCAGCACTATGGTGTGCAGCTTGACGTCTACTACTACTCGGAAGCCTTGCGTCATTGGATCGGGACTACAGATCCTGCAACCGGCCAAGCCCGCAAGTTTGTCTTCAGAAGAGACCCGCGTGATATCAGCGTTATTTGGTTCTATGACCCAGTACTCAAGCAATACTTCCGGGTGCCTGTGGCCAACCAGGCTTTTCCAGCAGCGACCCTTTGGGAGTTCCGTGCAGCGAAGAAGCAAGCGGTTGATGAAGGCCGGCAGCATATTGATGAGGCATTGATTGGCAGGCTGATCCAGGAACGCCGTCAGATCGTGAGTGAGGCCTCGGCAAGTACCAAAAAGGCGCGTCGTGATGCTCAGAAGCACAAGGTGCACAGCAAAAACGTCACCCCAGCGCAGCCTGTCAAAATCCCTGTAGAACCACTATCTCCAATTCCTTCAGACGAAGGGCTGCTGCTTGATGATGTAGACCTGATTGGTGATATCCAATGACTGAGTACACACACCTTCACGCCGACTTCAGGCCTGTGTTGCAGCTTTCCGCCCGAGAGCGTATTCGCTTCATGGGCGAGCCTCGTTGGATTGGCTACAAGGCTGCTCATCATATTCTAGACAGCCTTGAGTGCCTGCTTGATGCTCCCAAGCGACCTCGAATGCCTAACATGCTCATTGTCGGTGACTCAAACAACGGCAAGACCACCATCGTTCAGCATTTTGAGAAGACGCATGGTGAGGGCTACGTTGACGAAAACTCCGAGCCTGTGCGGCCGATAATCTTGGCCGAGGCGCCGCCGTCTGCTGAGGAGAAAGATCTCTACATTGCGATTCTTGATCGCATGTGGATGCCGTACAAGACCACCGATTCCAAGGTCACGCTGAGGTTCCAGGTCATTCACGCGCTGCGAGAGCTCAAAGTGCGTATGTTGATCATCGATGAGGTTCATTCGATGCTCGTAGGCCCCGCCACAAAACAGCGGGAAGTCATGAACGCCCTTAAGATGTTGTGCAACACGTTGATGATCCCGATCATTGGGGTGGGCACTCCCAACGCAGTGCAGATCCTGCACCTGGATCCGCAGCATGCCAGTCGATTTGACGTCATCAAGTTGGAAACCTGGAAGCTGAATGCGGATTTCCAACGCTTGCTCAAGGCATTCGAGGCCATATTGCCGTTGAAGAAGGCCTCTGAGCTCTACAAGCCGGAGCTGGCCCAGCTGATCCATTCCATTTCGGGTGGCAATACGGGGGACGTACACGGCTTGCTGCTCGAATGTGCCACGGAAGCTATTAACTCTGGGAAGGAATGCATCGATCGACAGCTCATTGAGAGTAAATCGTGGAAGCGTCCTACACGTGGCATCCGGGAGCGCGTTGTGTAAACCCGCGGTGGCCGCTTACCCCGCCCATATTGCCCGATGAGCTGTTTTCTTCGTGGTTAGTGAGAACAGCACATGCTCATGGCTGCCTGCCCAGTGCTCTGACTGCTGCAGTTTGGCCGGGTAGCCATGCATGGAGCGTCGACCTTGATCGAGCGCATCCTTGGGCTAACTTGGAAAGGTTGTCCGGCCTGTCCGGCCTGAGCTCAAATCAGCTTTTAGCCAGTACGCTGTGGCCGGTTGTGCAACGATTGCATCCCAGGCCTGTTCTCCAACGCTCAATGTACTTGCCATGGATATTGCCGCTGGGTTGCAGGAGCCGATCACATGCAGGAGGGCTCTTGTGTTGCCCTGACTGCATCAACAGTGGTGTTCCCCACTTTCGGCTACAACACCGCTTAGCCTGGCATACAGCGTGCCCATGGCACAACTTGCTTCTGATTGATCGTTGCGGCGTATGCTGTTCGGCGCTTCAGCCTGCGCGGCTGTGTCTCGATCGCCCACTTTCCGAGTGTCACCAATGCGGCCAGCCCTTAGGAAGAGCTGCATTGACTCCACCGGTTGAGGCAGCGCTGAAGTTTCAAGCTTTCGCCGATTCAGCGAGCCAGTCGATGCCGTTTTATGGGCGGGTGCCGTTGGGTTTTTCGGAATGGATGTGTATCGCTCGCGTTATGGTCAGTTACCTTGAACAGGTAGCGCGGCATCCTTCAGCCGGATCGCATCTTTTTTGCGAGGCAATTGGTGTGGATTTATCACAGCTGCAGGCTTCATCGCTTGGACTGCCGTTTGAGTACGGTACCCCTTCCGAGCGTGCTGGGCTGTTGGGGCCCGCTTGGGTGATAATGCAGGCCGGGCCGGAACGATTCATGGAGATTGCAGCTGAGGCTAAGCTGCCCATGACTTCATTTCCATTGCCTGCAGTAAGTATGCCCGACATCCTTCACCAGATGCTTTCGGTGCTCACCAAAACGCCGCACAAGCCGGGTCGCATAGGCCTCAAACGCACGCACTCGTCTCTAGAGGTGTGGCGTAGGTGGAACCGTTTGCAGAGAAGGACGCATAGAAATGGAATCTGAAGACACATCCACCCATGCAGGATGCGCTGGATGTAGTCGGGAGATGGCGAAAGCCAAGAAGGTGCATGCGGGCAAACGGTATTGCGACACGTGTTACCCACGGCTATTCAAGCGGCGTATGTGCGCCGCCTGCGGCAACTTCGCTCGCCTTCCCGTATTTGACCTGACTGCCCGTTGCACAGCCTGCGAGCGGGCTGGGCCTTGCGTGAGATGTGGTAAAACTGAGTTTGATACGGCGCTACGCACTGAATACGGTCCCGTCTGCAAACCTTGCAGACACCATTTCCGAGCAGCTGAGTCCTGTGAAGTCTGCGGAAAGCTCTCTCAGCGGCTTGCTCGAAGTAAGGTGACGGGGTTAAGGCGCTGCCCAGGTTGCAGTGGTCCCGAGATGGCAACCTGCCCAAGCTGCCGACACTACCGAGTACTCGTCACTACCGCTGATGCTGTTGCGCGCTGCGAGCCTTGCGCTTCCAATCCCGACCATCCTTGTGAGTCCTGTGGCGCCCCCACACCGGCCGGGCGTGGCCGCAAGTGCGAAGAGTGTACGTGGCTGAGCACATTCCAGAAGCGGTTAGCGATTAACGTCCAGGGTTTCAGTAGCGGTAAATTCGGGGAGCTTTTCGCTCAATTCGGGGCCTGGCTATTGGAAAGGGTTGGTGCCCAGAAAGCGGCACTGAGCATCAACGGTCATTACCCCTTCTTCCAGGCATTGGATGCAAGCTGGGGAGTGGTACCGAATTACGAGAAACTCCTACAGCATTTCGGTGCGGTAAGGCTGCGCAAGGCAGAAAATCCGATGCGCTTTCTTGCTGAGAAATGCTTGGTAACTGTTAGTCCGATGCTGCGTGAGCAGTCTATTGAACAGGGCCGATTGGCTGCGATTCTAAACGAGCCACGCGATAGCTGGTCGAACCAGCTACTGATTGAGTATCTGGACCTCCTGAAGGCGCGGGTGGAGCAAGGCAATACTGACCTACGTTCAGTTAGGCTGGCAGCTCGCGCCGCAGCAAATCTGTTGGAGGGTGCTCAGCTGGATCTAGGCGCTTTGCCAACGCAAAAAACGCTCGAGTCATTCTGGAAGCGATCACCCGGACAGGTGGCGGCAGTGACAGGATTTGTTGGCCACCTAAATAGGCGTCACGGACTGAAGCTACAAGCGAAACCTGATGCTCGCTGGTTGTCCCACGCCAAGCGGCAGAAGGCTGAGCGCGAGTTGGTAGCGATGTTGAATGAATCCGCCGACGAGGACTTCGAAGGACGCTGGATCGTGAAGGGTCTTGCGTACTTTCACGATGTGGCGAGGGTAAGCCGCAAAGCCTTGATCTATCAACCGCACGACTACCGTGGGGTCGCCGGGTACAACGTCATCCATAAAGGTGAAACGCTTTGGGTGCCTTCTGCGAGCAGCTACCAACGCAGCGGTTATTCCAATTGAGTCATTTCAGTACCACACCGATATCCTTGAAGGCGTTGATCAGCCTGCTCCGATAGAACACTTTTGCGTCCTTCTGGTGGTGCTTGAAGATCTTCGTATCAGAAGGAAAGAACGACTCCATCCTCTTGAATCGTCCGACTTCGTAGCGGATTTGTGAGCAAACTTTTTGAACGAAATCCTCGAATTCCGCCATCGACGTGACATGTGATTTCATGAGCACACCGCGGTACTCAGGCTTTTCAGGCTTGATCGGCTGTATTTCGAAACAGAAATAGTTCTGTCCGTCTACTTCGATGCGAAGCACCATCAGGCCGCGGCACTCACCGGTTTTTTTGTCCAGGTAAACCCAGCTGGGAGCTGATTTGTCGTCCGGTTCCCAGTCCACTGTTGGCTGCAACCGAATTGCCCGCGGTGGTCCTTGGTTTTGAAACTTCGGGGGCGTATACCAGTTCACTTTGGTAACCCGATCTGGGTTGTCCTCCATGATCGAACGGAAAGCGTTCCAGATGTCATAAAGGAAACCTTGGGTCTCCAGTTCGGCCTCGGGCGCATGCTCGAGCTTCCCAACATTCTTGCCTGTTCCGCTTCCATCTCCGGAAGAATGACTGCCAGCTTCAGATGGGTGGGGCCCAAGCCGGCCACGGTCAGTTTTGATGACGTCCTTCGTTTTCTTAATGGATCGTTTTGACCCGATGACTCCAAAGGGTGGCGGTTTGACGACAATGATTTCCGAATGGCTGTCCGGGACAGTGTGGGAATTTTCGTTGAGGAACTCATCGGCTTCAGCGGTTCGGACAGGCCTCGGCAGAACGAGCCGTCCTCCTTCCTTACCTTCGCTGCTATCAAACTTTTTGGTCTGCCATTCGATTTCCTCCCCATCCGGTTGGGTTGAGCGGCTCAGGTTGAGGCACAGAAATGTGTTGCCATCGTTGAGCCACCTGCCACGACACTCAAGCTGCCCTTTGCCTGTAAACCAAGGCGTTGCCTCCATGAAAATTTGGGCGGTGGGGTCTCTAGAGATGAACTGGGCATTTACGCGCCTGATTTGTTCATCTGCGTAGTCGTCATACAGTAGATGTGCGAGGAACACTGCGTCATAACCGCGCATTTTCACAGAAGGTTTTACAATCCAACGGTGCTCGTCGCGTCGAGTGTCATCAAAGAGCACTGACTTCACATCCGACCAGCGCAAGGTGGCTAGAGCGCGGCAAACCTCCATGTTTCTGGCATAGGCGCGAATGAAGTACTCAGTGCAAGGGATGAGTAAGCTCTTGCCGTCGTCCTGCTTGAATCGAAGCAGTCGTGTCAGGTCATGCTGGTACTGCAGGGGGTACTCATGATGACTGAAGATGTGGCCATTGCCCTGTTTGATGAGCTCCGCCCTTGAGGTGACCGACCAGCCGGCTTTCCCGAAGTCGACGTCGAAGACGCGAGTGGTTGAGGCAAGGTTCGTGTCGGATATGCACTTGCCGTTGCGCCAGATGGTGCCTTTCCGATAGTGCGGCAAGCTGCTCAAAGGGACGATGGCTGAGGTACGAGGCCCAGGCTTGTCGTTGAACAACTGTCTAAAATGCACCTTGGCCAAAGGAATGGAACGCGGTCTTGTGTTTTGTCGTATCGGGCCGTACCACCAAACGAGCTGGTCGCCTTGAAGCACTTTGACCTGGCTATCAGGATGCCTGAGGTCAGCGCGGATGTATGAGACGTCTACACGTTCAACCAGCTCAACCAAACCGAAACTCCAATCATGTTAGATCGCCATCTTTCGGAGTCTACGCATTAACGCCCTTGCTTGCGACGGCAAATGGGCGCCTGATTAATGACGCGGCGTGTGTGTCCGAGGCGCTCTACCGGTCAGGTCGGACCCGTAGAACCCTCTCTTGGCGCTGCCGACTGTCGCATGAGTACTTGCATGCTAGCATCCTAACATGCATCATCTGGCTATAAATACAAACAAGCGGTGCCCATCATGGTCAGCATTGCGTGCGTAAAACCCCCTATCCCCAGGCTAGCTACGACTGCTCTCTGCCGAGTGCTCGCTAGCTATTCTTCGCGTATCCATCCGCCTCTATCCCCACCCATCACTGAAAAAGAGCTCTGCATCGCGTAAGCGAATAGATCAGGTCTCTGGATCTGTGTGTCTGCGTTTTGGCCCCCGGCCTACTTGAAACAGGAAAATAAGAAATGAGCATGATGAAAGCTGCCCGACTGCACCAGGTTGGTCCGACCTTCCAGGTCGATTCGATCGACATCCCCCAGCTGCGTGCGCACGATGTGCTGGTGGAGGTGAAAGCGTGCAACCTAGTTCCTAACCTGCGTAACGTGATCGAAAGCTACCCGACCTGGTTCCCATACCTCCCACTGCCTAAGCTTCCAGCGGTCTACGGCCTGGATGCCGCCGGCATCGTCAAAGAGGTCGGGCCAGGGGTTCATGGCATCAAGGTGGGTGACCGGGTTTATGTGAACCCTGGACGCAGTTGTGGTTCCTGCCACGCGTGCCTGCGCGGGCAACACATCAATTGCACCGCCTATACCTTCCAGGGCTACTTCGGCTTTGGGCCTGGGTCGCAAGAAATTTTCGAAGACTATCCGTATGGTGGCCTGTGCCAGTACATGACGGCTCCTGCGTCCGGTCTGGTGAAACTGCCTGAGGCAATTTCCTTTGAGCAAGGCTGCCGGTTTGGCTACCTGGGGACTGCCTATTCGGCATTGCGCAAGGCGGGTGTCTGCTCTGGTCAATCTGTCTTGATCAGTGGCGCTTCTGGAACGCTCGGACTGGGAGCTGTGCTTTTGGCGCTCGCAATGGGAGCGACCAAGATTTTCGCGATGGCTCGTAACCGTGAACTGCTGGAGCGAGTTCGAGCGATTGCTCCGGATCGTATCTCTACCCTTTCAGTCGGTGAGCGTGACATTGGCGACTGGGTACGAGAGAACACCAACGGTCTTGGTGCGGATGTATTCGTAGATGCAGTAGGTCCAGGTGCTCCTCACGAACTGAGCATTGATGGCATCAATGCGCTGCGCCGTGGCGGGCGTATGGTCGACATCGGCGGCATGTCTGAGGATCTGCCAGTACCGATGTTCAAGCTCATGTGCTTCCAGATCAGCGTTATTGGCTCCCTGTGGTTCACGGTAGCTGAAGGTCAAGACATGGCCGAAATGGCTGCGGCAGGCACCCTTGACCTGTCAGTCTTTGATCAGGAAGTGTTCCCACTTGAGCGCGTTAACGAGGCCATGGATGCCATGGCATCTCGAAAAGGTGGCTTCACCAACTTCGTTATCGACCCTAGCCTGAGCTGAGCCGAGGCGCCGCTCGTTGGCGAGCGGCGCTTGCTTTCAGTGGAGCCTGATCATGAAAGTAAGACGCGTTGTAGCGGGTACCCAGAGTGGAAAATCTGTTTTCCTGAGTGACGGCTTGGCTCCTCATACCTATGAGTACGAGCATGTACCGGGTTTTGCGACCTCGCTCATTTGGGGGACCACTTCACTTCCTGTAGTTCCAGAAGGCTTAGTTGACCCAGTGCGAGAGTCGTCCTCGCTACTGCCCAAGCCGGGAGAAACAAAATGCCTGGCGGTCAGCTTCCCGCCTGACTCGGTGTTCGGGTCTCCAGACTTTGATCCTAACGACGCCAACGCGGAGCAGCAGCGCAAGCTCCTGGGGCTTTACGAGTGCTTCGATCCGGAACGCCCTGGCATGCATGCCTCGCCCACTATCGATTACGGAATCGTCGTCAAAGGACCCTTGATCCTAGAGCTAGATGACGGTGAGATCCGAGAATTGTCCAGCGGAGATGTAGTAGTGCAGCAAGGGAATGTCCACGCCTGGCGAAATCCGGGCAGTGAGCCTGCACTTGTTACATTTGTGCTGATCGGTGCCCATATCGAGCAGTAATCGGTAGACATTACATAGGATAATAAAAATGAAAAGTTATGTAACCCGTGCCGGCTTAGTCGGTGCGATCGGATGCTCTTTGCTCGCATCTTGGAATGTTAAAGCCACCGAAAATGGTGATACTGTCTGGCCGCTCGGGGTGCAAACGGTGCTACCCGCGATTCTGCCGGCTCCAGGCGATACATCGCTATACAGCTACACCGCCTATTACAAGACTGACAGCTTTAAGGATAAGCATGGTGATTCGGCGATTCCTGGCTTTAGTCTGGAGAACTTCATTCAAGCTGTGCGGGTAGTGCATACCTGGGATGCCAAATTCGACAGCGGCATTACGCTGAGCAGTGGCGTAATTGCTTCCGCGAATAAGATAAAAGTAGAGGCTTTTGGGAATAGCGATACCGATTCTGGGTTTAGACAGCTGTATCTCACTCCGCTGTACATCGGATACTCGCCGTCTGAAAATCTGCACCTGCTTACAGGCTTCAGTGCTTTTGTTCCACTTGGGAACTACGATGGAAGCAAGCTGGCAAACAGCCCAACCGGTAACGCGAGCTACACTCAGGAGTTCGATCTGACCTGGTTCCCGCACCCAAACTGGGAGGTCTCAGTAGCCCCTACCTTCACCATCAACGCGAAAAACGATGACACTGACTACCGGTCAGGGAACGTGCTGAACATCGACTATTTACTGGGATACAGGCTGCAGTCGAACCCGAAGGTCCAGCTTGGTCTGGTAGGCTACTACACCAAGCAGGTCACCGATGATCAGTGGGATCACGGTGAGCTGGATGATGGGAATCGCCTGCGCAAATTTGCTGTCGGGCCGCAGATTTTTTACGCCTTTGACCAGACCTCTGGGGTTGTTTTGAAGTGGATGCGCGAGACCTCCGTTAGGAACGGTCCCAAGGGTGATTCTCTCTGGCTGGAGTTCGCTTTTCCTCTATGAGGCAAGCTTCGCGTCGGCAGACATTTTAGAAACCACATCCCGCGCTACGCTATGAATATGGCTCGCAGCCGCTTCGGCTGCGGCCTTTTTGTTTCTAGTTTTCAGCGCTGCAATAATTCCATCGTGCTCATCTGTGGCTGCGCCCAGGTGCACTTGAAAGCCGCAAGTTTGTACGATGAAGAAGTCGGACAATTCAAAATTCGCAATTTGACGAGCCGAAAGGATGGGGGATTTGGCCATAGAGTGCAGCAGTCGATGGAAGTCGACATTGAGCGCACGATAGCTCTCGGCTGCGTCACTGTGCTGCGGATTGATGCTCCTGATCTTGTCGTTGATTTCGGTCATTCTCAAGACTTCTTCGGGCGACCCGCGCTCGGCTGCAAGCCCGGCAATGAGTGCCTCGTTGTTTGCGAACATCTCGTAGAAATCATCAACCTCCAGCTGAGTAGGGTGTACCACTTCGCATCCGACCTGAGCCGTGATCACCACGAAGCCCCTTTCTTGCAGACTGTTCAGTGCAGTCATGATCGGCTGGCGGCTGACACCGGTCTCTTCGCCAATTTCCTTGACCAGAATCTTTTGCCCGAACTCATATCTGCAAGTGAGTAGGCGCTCCAAGATATGTTGGTAGATAGCGGTCTTTTTATTTGCCACTTGCATTCGAGTCGAATTCCCAGGTCGGTTGTTGCGAATTGATGTCAGGATCAGGCTTACATTCTAGCATTTCTGATAGTAAACCAGATTCCAGTCAATTTCGCTGTTGTCGCTCGTCGGCGGGCGGCTCTCGTTCTGGTGCTGGGCGGTCGATCACAGAGCGATGAGCGGGTCTTGTTGTACTTGCATGCTAGCATTCTAGCGTGCATGATGATTGGGCAGACAAAAACAAATCTACCTGCATGGCGTTATCCCGCCGCCTCATGGGCGTAGCAGGGTTCCGCTCATGCCGTCCCAGTGCGAGGCGGCCTGCACTGGGGCATTGACGTAAAGGTTCCGTACCGATGAACGCTTACCTACATTGCCTGTCGCACACCCCCCTTATTGGGCATTTCGACCCAACCCAAGACGTGCTGGATGAAGTGGCCGAAGTGGTTAGGGCCGCTCGAGCGCGGATCGAGGCGTTCAACCCAGAGCTCGTGGTGCTCTTTGCGCCTGATCACTACAACGGCTTTTTCTACGACGTGATGCCGCCTTTCTGCTTAGGTATAGCCGCAGAAGCTATCGGCGATTTCGGTTCACTCGCCGGCACGCTGTCCGTACCCAAAGACCTGGCCGAAGCCTGTGCTGAATCTGTTCTGACATCGGGTATCGATCTGGCCGTGTCCTACAGGATGCAGGTCGATCATGGCTTTGCTCAGCCACTTGAGTTTCTGCTCGGCGGCTTGGACAAATATCCCGTTCTTCCTGTTTTCGTGAACTGTGTGGCACCACCTCTGCCGACGTTTGAGCGTGTCCGGTTGCTCGGTGAAGCGATTGGCCGCTTCACCCGCGGGCTTAATAAGCGGGTGCTGTTCTTGGGCTCGGGCGGTCTGTCTCATCAGCCCCCAGTGCCAGAATTGGCAAAGGTCGATGCACGCATGGCCGACCGGCTGATGGGCAGTGGTCGGAATCTACCGCCTGAAGAGCGCGACGCCCGTACGCAACGAGTCGTCGTGGCCGCTGAACGATTTGTTGAAGATCAAAACACCCTTCATCCACTGAATCCCAAGTGGGATCAGTACTTCCTGGATGTCGTTGAGCAGGATCTGTTGAGCCAGCTTGATGACCTGAGTAACTCCCATCTCTCGGAGCTGGCTGGCAAATCGACGCATGAGGTCAAGGCCTGGGTCGCTGCGTTTTCGGCCTTGGCGGCTCACGGCGCCTACACCGCTACCGACCGCTACTACCGACCGATTCCTGAGTGGATCGCAGGCTTCGGCTCTATCAGTGCGCATACCCAGCGCTAATACACCTTCACGGAGACTTAATCGTGACTGCAATCACTGAAAAAGAAACCAGCAAATTCGTTCGCATCCAGGATGGCGATCTGGATTTGAACATCCACTACAACGACTGCGGTGAAGGCAAAGAAACCGTTGTAATGCTCCACGGCTCAGGGCCTGGTGCGAGTGGCTGGGCCAATTTCAATCGGAACATCGAGCCACTGGTGAACGCCGGTTTTCGCGTCATCTTGATGGACTGCCCAGGTTGGAGCAAAAGCGATTCGATCGTGAGTACCGGTTCTCGCTCTGATCTTAACGCCCGGGTGCTCAAAGGACTGGTCGACAAGCTGGACCTGGACAAGATTCACATCCTCGGCAATTCCATGGGCGGTCACACCGCAGTTGCCTTCTCCCTGACCTGGCCAGAGCGCGTTGGCAAACTGGTCCTGATGGGGGGCGGCACAGGTGGTGTTAGCCCATTTGTGCCAATGCCTAGCGAAGGCATCAAGCTGCTCAATGGCTTGTATCGCGAGCCAACAATCGAAAACCTCAAGAAGATGATGAACATCTTCGTGTACGACACCAGTGATCTGACCGAGGAGCTGTTCCAAGCCCGGTTGGACAACATGCTGGCCCGCAAAGACCACCTGGAGAATTTCACTGCAAGCCTTGCTGCCAACCTGAAGCAATTCCCAGATTTCGGCCATCGCTTGGGTGAAATCAACGCAGAGACCTTGGTGATCTGGGGACGCAACGACCGTTTCGTTCCGCTCGACACCGGGCTGCGCCTGGTTGCTGGCATCCCTAACTCCCAGCTGCATGTCTTCAACAAATGCGGGCACTGGGCGCAGTGGGAGCACGCGGACACCTTTAACCGCATGGTTCTCGATTTCCTCACCCACTGACCGAGGTCACGCATGAACATTACACAAGAGACCCTTGAGCGCTTGGCGGCTGACCTGCGCAGAGCCGAAGGAAAGGGCGAGCCGATTGCGCCATTACGTGACGTCATCGGGGCCACGAATGTGGAACATGCCTATGCGATTCAACGTTTGAACCAGGCTTACGCCATTGCCAATGGCCAGCGTCTGGTGGGCCGCAAAATCGGGTTGACCAACCCAAAGGTTCAGGCCCAGCTCGGTGTGGATCAACCGGACTTTGGTTGCTTGTTTGCTGACATGGCCTACGGCGATAACGAGGTCATCCCATTTGAGCGCGTCCTTCAGCCGAAGATCGAGGCTGAGATCGCATTAATCCTGGAGCGTGACCTGCCGAGTGCATCTACTACGTTCGCAGATGTCATTGCTGCAACTGGCTGGGTTGTGCCGGCACTGGAAGTTGTCGGCAGCCGTATCGAAGGTTGGAACATCAAGTTCGCCGACACCGTGGCTGACAACGCTTCTAGTGGCTGCTTCGTCTTGGGCGGTCCAGCCCGGCGTATCGACGGGCTCGACCTGCGAGGCGCGACCATGCGCATGTCCAAGAACGGTGAAGTCGTGAGCTCTGGCAGTGGCGGTGAATGCCTGGGTAATCCGCTGAATGCTGCGGTATGGCTAGCCCGCACCATGGCTGAGTTCGGTGAGCCTCTCAAGGCCGGTGACATCATTCTCACCGGCGCCCTGGGACCGATGGTAAGTGTCAGCGCGGGTGATCATTTTGAAGCCGAGATCGAAGGCCTTGGCCGAGTCGGCGTGTCGTTCAGTGTCGTGTGACGGAGGTTTAGAAATGACTACCAAACGTAAAGTCGCCATCGTGGGCTCCGGAAACATCGGCACAGACCTGATGATCAAGATCCTGCGCAACTCCAAGCATTTGGAGATGGCTGTCATGGTCGGTATCGATCCTGCCTCTGATGGATTGGCTCGCGCTGGCCGCATGGGTGTTGCGACCACTCACGAAGGGGTTGCCGGCCTTGTGAAGATGCCAGAGTTTGCTGGCATCGATTTTGTCTTCGACGCGACCAGTGCCGGCGCTCATGTAAAAAACGACGCGCTGCTGCGTGCGACCAAACCAGGCATCCGGGTGATCGACCTAACTCCTGCGGCTATTGGTCCGTATTGTGTTCCCGTCGTTAACCTTGAGCAGCATGTCAACGCAGAGAATCTCAACATGGTGACCTGTGGTGGCCAAGCGACCATCCCTATGGTGGCTGCTGTATCGCGCGTCGCCAAAGTGCACTATGCGGAAATTGTTGCATCCATCGCTTCCAAGTCCGCTGGTCCAGGCACACGAGCAAATATCGACGAGTTTACCGAGACCACCTCGAAGGCGATTGAGGCGATCGGCGGCGCGGCGAAGGGTAAAGCCATCATCATCATGAACCCGGCGGAACCGCCGCTGATGATGCGTGACACCGTATATGTGCTCTCTGAAGCTGCAGATCAAGACCATGTTGAAGCTTCGATCGAAGAGATGGTTGCCGCGGTGAATGCTTATGTGCCGGGCTACCGCCTCAAGCAACAGGTGCAGTTCGAAGTGATCCCTGAAACTGCTCCTCTGAACATCCCTGGTCACGGCAAATTCAGCGGTCTGAAGACCTCTGTGTTTATTGAGGTTGAAGGTGCTGCCCATTACTTGCCGGCGTATGCAGGCAATCTCGACATCATGACTTCCGCTGCGTTGGCGACTGCTGAACGTATGGCACAGTCGATGAGCCAGGCCTGAGGAGCACAGTTATGAATGGTAAAAAGCTCTACATCTCCGATGTGACCCTGCGCGATGGTATGCATGCCATTCGCCATCAGTATTCCCTGGACCAAGTGCAGGCGATTGCTCGCGCGCTTGATGCTGCCAAAGTGGATTCCATCGAAGTGGCTCACGGCGATGGCCTCCAGGGTTCCAGCTTCAATTACGGTTTTGGTGCGCACACCGACATCGAGTGGATTGAAGCCGCTGCTGATGTCGTCAAACACGCCAAGATCGCGACCCTGCTGCTTCCGGGCATCGGTACTCTGCACGATCTCAAAGCTGCCTATACGGCGGGTGCTCGGATAGTTCGTGTAGCTACCCATTGCACCGAAGCCGATGTGTCGAAGCAGCACATCGAATACGCCCGTGAGCTTGGTATGGACACGGTCGGGTTCCTCATGATGAGCCATATGCAGACGCCCGAAGGCCTCGCCCAGCAGGCGAAGCTGATGGAAACATACGGTGCCACTTGCATCTACGTCGTGGACTCGGGCGGTGCGATGAACATGGATGACATCCGTGCGCGCTTCCGCGCCGTCAAAGCTGTTCTCGATCCGGCGACCCACACTGGCATCCATGCCCACCACAACTTGAGCCTGGGTGTTGCCAACTCGATTGTTGCCGTCGAAGAAGGGTGTGATCGGATTGATGCCAGCCTTTCCGGTATGGGCGCCGGTGCAGGTAATGCTCCGCTGGAAGTATTTATTGCGGCCGCGGACAAGCTGGGTTGGAACCACGGCACTGATCTCTACGCCCTGATGGATGCTGCAGATGATCTGGTGCGTCCACTGCAAGATCGCCCAGTACGCGTCGACCGTGAAACCCTGGCTCTGGGTTACGCCGGTGTGTACTCCAGCTTCCTTCGTCATGCGGAGGTTGCTTCGGCTCGCTACGGCATTAAGGCCGTCGACATTCTCGTTGAGCTTGGCAAACGCCGGATGGTCGGCGGTCAGGAAGACATGATCGTTGACGTCGCCCTGGATCTGCTGAAGCGCTGAGGTTCGCAGACAGCTCCACGCAAGCTGTCTGCAGCGATGCCCCCTTCCTTCGGGAAGGGGGTTTTAAGCACAACAATAAGAGAGCTCAACAAAATGAATGCCTTGCCAAATTACCCCCTTCAAAACCCCAGAATACGCTGCGCGCAGTTGAGTGCACCTCTCACATTGTGAGTGTCTCTTCGCTTACCTGACTTTCCAGCGTTTCACACCAATCACTTTGTGTTCCGAAGTTTTCTGAGAGCTTTGGAAGGGGTTGCTATGACTGACAAAACGGATAAGACCAAACTCTTCATCACTATCGCATTGTGCTTTCTGGTTGCCTTGATGGAGGGATTAGACCTCCAAGCGCCGGGAATCGCAGCACACGGTATGTCTGCCGATTTCGGTCTGGACAAACTGCAAATGGGCTGGGTTTTCAGTGTCGGCGTTCTCGGTATGCTGCCGGGGGCCTTCGTTGGCGGCCGACTTGCCGACCGTTTTGGTCGAAAAAAAGTGCTCATCGTCTCGGTGGCGCTATTTGGTGTGTTCTCGCTCGTCACGACAATCGCCTGGAGCTTCAGCGCGCTGCTGTTTGCTCGGCTAATGACCGGAGTGGGATTGGGCGCATCGCTGCCAAACCTGATTGCCCTGGCTTCTGAGGCAGCTGGCGAGCGCATGCGTGGGACTGCTGTCAGCTTGATGTACTGCGGTGTTCCGCTGGGTGCGGCCTTGGCTGCAGCCATTGGCCTCCTCGATTTGGGCGTAGGCTGGAAACTGGTTTTTTACGTCGGCGGAGTTGTGCCTCTGGTTATCGTTCCGTTGCTGCTTCTCTATCTCCCTGATTTGTACAAGCAGGCAAATGCTCAAGTCGCTACGACCGAAATCCCTACTACCAAAAGCATTTTGGTTGGCGGTGGAACGCTCAAAATCACTTTGCTGTTATGGGTTAGCTTCTTCTTCACCCTCATGGTCACCTACATCCTGATCAACTGGCTGCCGAGCATTTTGATCGGACAGGGCTTCAAGCCGAGCGAGGCGAGCTTCGTCGTATTGTCCATGCAGTTAGGTGCTGCGGTGGGGACCCTGATGTTGGGTGTTGCCATGGATCGGCTTCCGATCTGGGCCATGTCAGGGTTGGTTTATGGCGGCATCCTTGTTTCTCTGGCGTGCCTGACTGCTGCTATCTCCATGCCAGCCATGATTGGCGCAGGCTTCCTCGCGGGGATCTTCACAACTGGCGGGCAATGCGTGCTTTACGCGCTCGCACCTCAATTCTATCCCGCCAACGGCCGCGCAACCGGAACCGGTGCAGCAGTGGCCGTTGGCCGTGTAGGTGCCATGGCCGGGCCTCTCGTGGTGGGGAAAATGATGGTTCTCGGTGCAGGTGCGAGCGGTGTGATGCTGGCTTCTGCACCTGGAATCGTGCTCGCCGCCATCTCGTTGATCTATCTGTCGTCACTAAAAAAAAGCCCTGAGCTGAAAGCTTCCGTGGTTTGAACCTCTCCAGCTTCACCAACAAGAACAAAAAAGAAGACACGACATGAGCAGATCTAGAACTGCAGCCCTAGCGGGCTTGCTTGCAGCACAGGCGACTTCCATCCAGGCGGCGGGATTCATCGAAGATTCGAAAGCCAAGGTCACCCTGCGCAACTACTACTTTGACCGCAACTACATCAACGAGACCCCGCAAGCTGCTGCTCGGGAATGGGCCCAAGGATTCATCGTCAATTTCTCTTCCGGCTTTACTGACGGGCCGGTGGGCTTTGGTATGGATGCTCAAGCCATGATGGGGTTACGACTGGACTCGTCGAGTGATCGGGTCGGAACGGGTCTGTTGCCTTTTTCGGCTAGCACCAGAGAGCCAGCCAGGGATTATTCCGAGCTGGGTTTGACAGCCAAAATGAAGATCTCCAAGACCGAGCTTCAGTACGGCACTGTCAGTACATTTCTGCCAATTGCATTCGCGAGTCCAACCCGTCTGCTGCCGCAGACCTTCCGCGGTACCTATCTACGTTCGCAGGACATTGATGGCCTGTCGCTGCATGCTGGGTGGCTTGACCGAATCAACCTGCGTGACTCGACCGATTACCAGAAGATGCGGATAGCGGCACCAAATGGCCGCTTCAATGGGGCAGCTGAATCAGATGCCTTCTATTTCTTGGGAGGCGATTACGCTTGGTCGAAGAACCTTACCCTCAAGTACTACTACGCGCAGCTTGAAGATATCTACGACAAGAACTACGTCGGGTTCGTGGACAACCGCGAAATCGGACCTGGTCGATTGACCTCTGATTTCCGCTTTTATGATTCGCGCGAAGACGGTGCTTCGAAAGCTGGGAAGGTAGACAACCGGAACACCGCGTTGATGCTCACCTACCAGCTGGGTGTGCACCGCTTGGGCGCTGGATACATGCAGTTAACCGGTGACACGGCTATGCCTTACCTATTTGGCACCGAGCCTCTTGTCATCACCGAAGGCACATTGAGCTCGGAGTTTCTCAATCCCAAGGAGAGAAGCTGGCAGGTCAAATATGACTACGATTTTGTAGGCGCGGGCATCCCTGGGCTGAAGGGAATGCTTCGCTATGTCAGTGGTGACAACATTGATCTGCCAAAGCTGGGGGGCAGCAACCTGCAGGAGACAGAGAAAGACGTTGAGCTTTCTTACGTGATCCAGAGCGGCACCTTCAAGGATGTCGCGTTTAGGGTAAGGCACGCTTGGTACCGCAATGACTTCGGGCCGGGGGCCACCCACCGAGATGACAACGAACTGCGTGTAAACATCGATTATACCTTTGCCCTTTGGTGAAGCCTGCGTAGACCCCTCCTACGTGCGACACCCTTTAGCCACGTGCTCACGCCGTGGCTTTTTTTTGAGCAATCTCGGGGACGAAAGGCAGTGAGGGGTGATTGCGACGGGTTTTCTTGCATGCTAGCATGCAAGTATGAATTGAGAGTTCTGCCTAACCAGCGATCAAGCTGAACAGACACTCTGATGGCCTGAAAAAAAATACAAGATCAGGAGGTACCATGAATCACCCATCCCCCATCCGGTCCACTTGGCCCCGCGCGCGGCTGAAGTAGGACGCGACTCTCCCTATAAATCTATCTCTCGAATGGCCACTCGGCGGCAACCGCTTGCCGGGCGAACTTCGGGATCTGTCGGACGTGTTCCGGGCTTGCGTGCAAGTTCTGAGCATCAATATGTAATGCCTGGAGAATAAGAAATGACTACCTCCAACAGCTTCGATACCGATGTTCTAGTCATCGGCACCGGCCCCGCAGGTGCGACTACTGCCTTGGCACTCGCCACTTATGGCGTGCGAGTCAAAATGGTCACCATGTTCAACTGGTTGGCGAACTCTCCACGAGCGCACATCACGAACCAGCGTGCTATGGAAGTTGTGCGCGACTTGGGCTTGGAAGACGAAGTGCTGAGAGCTGCTACCCCATGGGATCAGATGGGTGACACGTTATTTACCACAAGCCTGGCAGGTGAAGAAATCGCCCGTATGCGTACTTGGGGCACCGGTGACAAACGCAAAGGCGATTATGTCCAAGGTAGCCCCTGCACTATGTTGGACTTGATCCAGCCGGAGATGGAAGCAATCCTGCTCAAGAACGCTGCAGCTCGTGGCGCACAAGTCAGCTTCAACACCGAGTACATGAGTCACGAAGAAGACTCCGAAGGTGTAACCGCTCTCTTGAAAGACGTTCTCACTGGGGCTGAGTACCAGGTGCGAGCCAAGTACTTGGTCGGCGCCGACGGAGCTAACTCTAAAGTCGCCAAAGAAATTGGCCTGCCGATCGAAGGTGAGATGGCTCGGGCAGGCACTGCTTATGTGATCTTCAATGCCGACCTACGCAAATATGTTGAGCACCGTCCCAGCATTTTGCAGTGGATCGCCACGCCAGAGGCTGGTTTTGGGGAAATCGGCATGGGCCTGCTGCGTGCTATCCGCCCGTGGGATCAGTGGATTGCTGGGTGGGGCTTTGACATGACCAAAGGCTCCCCAGACCTCTCGCCAGAAGCAGTTCTGCAGAAGATTCGCTTGTTGGTTGGTGACCCTAATCTGGAAGTTCAGATCGAACGCATGTCGACTTGGTACGTAAACCAAGCACATGCTACCGAGTACTCGCGAGGCCGCGTGTTCTGTGCCGGTGACGCAGTTCACCGTCATCCGCCATCCAGTGGCTTGGGTTCGAACACCTGCATGCAGGACGGTTTCAACCTAGCATGGAAATTGGCCTATGTACTTCAAGGCTTCGCGAGCCCAGGGCTGCTTGGAAGCTATACGGCCGAGCGTGCGCCTGTAGGTAAGCAGATTGTGGCGCGTGCGAACCAGTCGCGTAAGGATTATGCGTTGTTGAAGGAGTGTTTCAACTTCGGTAAAGGGGTCGACACTATCGCCAAGCTTTTGGAGCGCATGCGCGATCCAAGCCCGGCAGGGGTCGAGGTCCGCATGAATCTGCAGCGCGCGCTCGAGATCAAGAACCGTGAATTCAACGCCCAGGGTGTTGAGTTGAATCAGCGCTACCAGTCCTCTGCTGTTGTGGCCGATTCAAGTGCTGGTGAAGAGGTATGGGCTCGCGATAAAGAGCTCTACCTGCAGGCAACGACTCGCCCTGGTGCGAAGCTCCCGCATGCTTGGCTGGTAAATGAGACTGGCCATCGAGTATCTACCCTCGACGTAGTGGGTAAAGGGAAAATGACGCTGATCACCGGTCTTGCAGGGCAGGCATGGATTGATGCGGCGAAGCGCTTGGAGTTGCCGTTCCTCAAGACCGTCGTCACGGGTGCCAAAGGCACTGCAGATCTGTACTGCGATTGGCAGTCTGTGCGCGAAGTCCATGAAGCCGGCGCCATTCTGGTTAGGCCTGATGGCTATGTTGCATGGCGTCAAAGCGATGCTGTCTGGACTGCCGATGACGCTGTAGTCCAATTGCAGCAAGCACTTCAAAACGTGCTCGGTTAGATTTTTCTCTGGGCCCGGCTTCGGCCGGGTCTTTATTCATCTGGGGAATGATTCCTCAGCCATAAAGAGTGCCGTCACCCGCGTGGCCCCACGCGTTCCTAGCACGGCTACCAAAACTGACTGTTCCGGACCCCGAGGTCAGCAATGCTTTGCTGGTGAGCGTTGCTCTGTGGGTGATGAACTGCCTTGAGTGCGATGAGGTTAACTATGGCTAAGGCCGCCGATGTTGTTGTGCAGTGCTTGGAAAACGAAGGTGTCGAATATGTCTTCGGCATTCCCGGTGAGGAAAACCTCGACCTATTGGAATCCCTGCGCAAGTCGAAGATCAATCTGGTTCTGACCCGCCATGAACAGTCCGCGGGCTTCATGGCCGCCACCTATGGCCGCCTGACTGGTAAGACCGGCGTCAGCCTGTCGACCCTGGGCCCTGGCGCGACCAACCTGGTGACCGCCAGTGCGTACGCTTACCTGGGCGGCATGCCGATGATGATGATCACCGGCCAGAAGCCGATCAAGAAGTCCAAGCAGGGCCGTTTCCAGATCATCGACGTGTGCGGCATGATGGACCCCATCACCAAGTACACCCACCAGTTCGCCTCGGCCGACAACATCCCGGCCCGCATGCGCGAAGCCTTCCGTCTGGCGGAAGAAGAGAAGCCGGGTGCCGTGCACCTGGAGCTGCCGGAAGACATCGCCGCTGAGCAGACCGATGCTCTACCAGTACCACGCAGCCTGCACCGCAGGCCGTTGGCCGAGCACAAGGCCATCGAGGCTGCGGTTGAGAAACTTCAAGCTGCGCGCAACCCGATCCTGGTGATCGGTGCCGGCGCCAACCGCAAGATGACCGCCAAGGTCCTCAAGCAGCTGATCGACAAGACCGGCATTCCGTTTATCACCACCCAGATGGGTAAAGGTGTGGTCGACGAGCGGCATCCGCGCTTCCTGGGTAACGCTGCCCTGTCGTCCGGTGACTTCGTACACCGTGCGGTTGAAGCTGCCGACCTGATCATCAACATCGGCCACGATGTGATCGAGAAGCCGCCGTTCTTCATGGTCCGTGGCGGCACCGAAGTCATCCACATCAGCTTCCGCTCCGCCGAAGTCGATGCCGTGTACTTCCCGCAGGTCGAAGTGATCGGCGACATCGCCAACGCCGTGTGGCAGATCAGCGAAGCGCTGAACGACACCGGGCACTGGGACTTCACCCGCCTCATGGCCATCCGTGAAGCCAACGAAGCTCAGATCGCCGAAGGCGCCGACGACAACCGCTTCCCGGTCTACCCGCAGCGCCTGGTCGCCGATATCCGTCGCGTGCTGCCGTCCGAAGGCATCGTGGCCCTGGACAACGGCATCTACAAAATCTGGTTCGCCCGTAACTACAAGGCGCACAAGCCCAACACAGTGCTGCTCGACAACGCCCTGGCTACCATGGGCGCTGGCCTGCCGTCGGCCATGGCGGCGCACCTGGTGTACCCGGATCGCCCGGTGATCTCGGTGTGCGGCGATGGCGGCTTCATGATGAACAGCCAGGAACTGGAAACTGCGGTGCGCCTTGGCATGCACATCACCGTGGTGATCTTCCGTGACGACGGTTACGGCATGATCCGCTGGAAGCAGGCAAACATGGGCTTCACCGATTTCGGCCTGGACTACGGCAACCCGGACTTCGTCAAGTATGCCGAAGCCTACGGCGCCCACGGGTACCGCGTGGAGAGCGCAGATGCACTGCAGCCGCTGCTCGACCACTGCATTTCTAATCCAGGCGTGCACGTGATCGACTGCCCAGTTGACTACAGCGAGAACGATCGCATCCTAAATAGCGAGCTGCGTGAGCGAGCGCTGGCAATCTAAAAGAACCTATCTCGACCTTTAGAATGTTCGATAGCCGTTGCAACAATGGCGAACGCCTATTGTCGCTGATTAAGGCGAAAGAAAGTCGATCGGCTTTCTTTCGCCGCATCAGAAAGACCATCGTGCATTTGGAGTTGACACCAAGGGCAGTCGTCGCGAAATTCGTGGAGGCACAATAATAATGAAGTCTATACGCTCGTCAATTGCTGTTTATTCTGGTTCTATATTGCTGGTTGCTGTTTTGTCTTTCTTGGCTGCCGTCTATAAAAGTAATTCTGAAGTCTTTGAGCTGGTCAGTCATCGTGTTCAGGGATTGCAGGAAAAAAATATTGAGAAATATTTGTTTGCGAATGCTGGTCAGCAAGCTGAAAAGATTTCGGCGGGTTTGGCTAACGCAGCACTGGTAACAAAAGCTCTTGCAGATGTAGTGTCATCTCAGGCTCAGCAAGAATCGCTGGCAGGGGTGAGCCGGAAAGCCCTGACAGATATGCTTAAAACGTTCATGGAGAGCAATCCAGGTCTTCTGACTATCGGCATAGGCTTGGAGCCAGGGGGGCTTGATAAAAATGACGCAGCTCATCGCGGACAGCCTGGTCATGATGAGCAAGGCCGTTTTCTACCTGCTTGGCTAAAAACTGCATCAGGCCCGATGCTGATATCTATGACTGACATGGGCAATCCTGAGCTGGCTGCTGAAGGGTTTCGCAAAGGCGAATATTATTTGTGCCCGAAAGAAAAGAGAACGCTATGCGTTCTAGATCCCAGAAGTTATGAAACAGATAAAGGACAGATTTTACTACCAGTTTTCTCTAGTCCGATAATTGTTGGTGGGAATTTTGTTGGCATTGCGACCAATGCGCCTTCGATCGCTTTCATACAAAATCTCGCAGAAGCCTCTAATGAGAAGATGTTGTCCGGTGTAGGTGAAGTAGCAATCATCGGGAAAAATGGAAGAGTTATCGCCTACAGCAAGGATAACAATCTCATTACTCATAACGTGAATGAGATCCTCAATAGCGATGAGGTCGCGTTATACAATAGCTCAAAACAGGGTTCAGCCTACAAGCTGGATAGAATCCATGGCGTTGTTGAGCTGTTCATGCCGTTTGCAGTTGCTGGCAGTGAAACCAGTTGGACAATCATGATCAGACTTCCATTGGAAGCCGTAGAATCAGAGTTGATGCGTCTGCAGGTTGACCTGCGCCAAAGTAGCGATAGCTCGATATTCTCACTCGGAATTTTTGGGTTGCTTCTTGGAGCGCTTGGAATAGTTACTATGTTGTGGCTCAGCGTAAGGATCGTTGCACCTATACGAGACCTACGACAAATGCTTTACGAAGTAGCTGCCGGTGATGGTGATTTAACAGGCAGATTGAGCATTAAGAGAAACGATGAAGTGGGAGGCGTCGCTAACAATCTCAATGGTTTTCTAGATAAGTTACAGGCTATGGTTAAGCAGATCATTATCTCTGTTCGCCAAGTCAGGCTTTCTTCAATTGCATCAGCTGGCAACGCAGAACAAACTAAGAATGGGCTTGGCTCCCAGAAGGAAGAGATTTCACTTGTGGTTACCGCCATCAATGAAATGACTGCAACTACACAAGAGATTGCCCGCAGCGCGAGTGAGGCGTCTGTGTCTGCAAGCTATGCGAATGATCAGGCCGGCGTAGGAGCTCAAGTAGTCGCGGTCAGCTCCAATGCCGTTAAATCGTTAGCCGCTGAAATTTCCAACGCTGCGGATGCGGTTAGAAAGCTGGCGTCAGAAAGCGATAGCATCAGCCAGATCTTGAAGGTTATTCGTGGCATTGCCGAACAAACTAATCTGCTGGCATTGAATGCTGCAATTGAAGCTGCAAGAGCGGGTGAGCAAGGTCGCGGCTTTGCTGTGGTCGCTGATGAGGTGAGGGCACTCGCTCAGAAAACCCAAAGGGCCACTTCCGAAATTGAGAGCCTGATTATGCTTCTCCAACAAGGTACGCAAGAGGCGGTTAATTCCATAAACTCTAGTCAAGGTAAAGCTGCTGATAGTGTGAGCCAATCTGAGCGTGTCAGCGAAGCGCTAAATAATATCGCTAGCTCGGTTTTGAAGATAAATGATATGAGTGCGCAGATCGCAAGTGCCGCTGAAGAACAAGCTATCGTTGCAAGTGAAATTCAGCAAAGTATGACGAAGATCGATAACACTGCAAGTGACATCTCAAAGTTGGCGGACGAATCATTTACTGCCAGCCATGAACTCAGGGTTCAAGTCGAGAATCAACAGGGCTTGGTCGAGCTCTTCAAGGTTGGGTAACCGGCCTTGGGGTGTACAGTGATTGACTATCCAGTCGACTCTGCGGCGAGCGATATACTAAAACGGATAGCCTTGCCGAACCTCCTTGCCTACTAAGTAGCAAGGAGGCTTCTTGAGCAAGGCCAAGAATGATCTGAGCGCTACCACGATCACTTGGTTCGGCTGATCCTTGCTTCGTAGTCCCTCATAGAGCAGACCGGTGACCAGTCCCTTAAAGACGGCTATTGAGGTGTGAAGGTCCAGCGTTGGTGGCAAATCACCCTGGTCAATCGCATTCCGAAGAACCTGATGAATGTACTGCTGGAAACGGTTGCTCGCTTGCACCATACGGTTATGGATCAAGCTCGATTCATCCAGTCCCTGGTAAATCAGGATCTCTGAGAACTGCTTTGATTCAGGGCTATGGACTGCCTCCAGCATGGCAGCTACAACCACCTCCCAGGAGCGCTCGATTCCCCTCTCTGCGGAAAATTCCAGCTCAAGTGGATGCCGCCGAGATGACAGCACTGCCTCGAGCACCTCCTGCTTACCGTTGAAATGCCAGTAGACGGCACCACGTGTGACGCCTGCCTTTTTAGCTATTAGATCTAGCGTGGTGTCTGAAACGCCTAGGGAAGCGAAAACCCCAACAGCAGCGTCAATAATGCGCTGTCGCGTCTCCTCAGCCTCAGCTGCTGTCTTCCTGGCCATCGACTTCAGTTCGTTTTCTTCGAGGCACGGCCAATCGCACGCTCGATGTTCTGCTTGCTTAGCAGAAGTGATTCTTTAATCGAGTCAGCTTGCAGCCTGGCCCTGGAGCTTGGCATCACTACAGCGAGCGAGTAGTAGCCTAGGTAAGTATCCAGCAAGGTTGCGAATGAGCACACGCCATCAATGTGTTCATCGATATCACTCGCCACCCCATCCGCTCTGACCGCTACCAGCTGCTTGATCAGATCCTGACGCCCCAGTGTGTTGGGGGTGAAAATAGGAAGCTTCTCGGCGAGTGCCGTTTGAAGCGAATCTTCAGGGAGTGCCGCGAGAAGCACTTTACCTGCTGCGGTTGCAGCTGCCGGCACGTTGATTCCGATTGGGAAGACAACCCGCAGTTCACGCTCGGACACAATGCGGTCCAAGACATAGATTTTCTCCCCCGCAAGCGACGCCAAGCAGACCGACTCGTCGAGCTCTTCCGCGAGTGAGTGTAGGTAGGGTTTTACCAATGAAAGGATGTCGGTTTGCGCCTGGTTGATGAGTTGGCCTAGCGCAGGCCCGAGTCGGAAGCCACCGCTTGGCCCAAGCGCTTCCACCAGAAACTCTTCCTCAAGGGCATTGATGATTCGTTGCACGGTCGAGCGGGGCAATCCCACCAACTGTGCGATGGCGGCCAGGCTCAGCCCGTGTGGGTGGTTGCCAAGTGCACGCATGATGGAGGCGGCTCGAGCAATGACCTGAATGCCGCCACTCTTCCCACCGATATCGTCTGCTTGATTCATAACCCTTCCTCTGCGCGGATTTCCGCCGCGGCCCTCTCTCTATGTGGTCGTCACTTTAGAGCTCCCCGTTTACTCAAGCCAGTCACCTGTCCTGATCGTTGACGACTTATCACCGCGACCGACGGTCGTTCTGGTTCGCTTGCATCCATCGTATCGCATAATGATACACTTGCCCACAATGCGATTCACATAACACTGGCCTCGGTACAGGGGCGGAGACATGGAGCCAACTGGTGAAACACTTACGACCTTTGCGCGCAACTCGCGTGATGCCCTTCGTTGCGCTGATGCTGATAACGGGGTGTGGAGAACAAAAGCAGTCAAGCGTGGCGGCTACGCCCCCTGAGGTGGGTGTCTATACGGTCCGTTCGCAAGCGCTGACTTTGACCACCGACTTGCCGGGGCGTACGTCGGCTTACCGGGTTGCAGAAGTGCGTCCGCAGGTTTCAGGAATTCTCGAGAAGCGTTCGTTTGTTGAGGGTGCTGAGGTCAAACTGGGGCAGCAGCTGTATCAAATTGATCCTCGTACCTATGAGGCTCGACTTCGCCGTGCTGAGGCCAACCGTACGACCGCAGAAAACTTGGCGCGGCGCTATGAAACACTGCTGCAGACCAAGGCCGTCAGCAAACAGCAGTACGACGACGCATTGGCGGCCTGGAAACAGGCTGAGGCCGACTATCAAGTCGCTCGCATCGACGTCCAGTACACCCGCGTGCTGTCTCCCATCTCGGGGCGCATTGGCCGTTCAGCAGTAACTGAAGGGGCGCTCGTTACCAACGGCCAAGCCCAGTCGCTGGCCACCGTGACTCAGCTTGATCCTATCTACGTAGACGTGACCCAGCCGATCACTAAGCTTCTGGGCCTGCAAAAGGCGTTGGAATCCGGTCGACTGCAGAACTCGGGAGAGAACCAAGCACATGTCAGCCTGAGTCTGGATGATGGCAGTGCTTACCCGTTACCAGGTGTGCTCAAGTTCTCGGAAGTCAGCGTCGATCCGACAACTGGGTCGGTCACCCTGCGTGCCGAATTCCCTAATCCAGACCGCAAGCTGCTGCCAGGCATGTTTGTCCACGCGCTGCTCAAGGAAGGTGTTCAGCAGGCGGCAATTCTGGTGCCACAGCAGGCTATTAGCCGTGATACGCGGGGTGTCCCGACTGTCTGGGTTGTGAAATCGGACAATACGGTCGAATCACGTGAAGTTGAGACCCTTCGCACGGTGGGGAACGCCTGGCTGATAGGCAAAGGCGTTAATGCTGGTGAGCGAATCATCACCGAAGGTGTCCAGCGTGTCCGCAGCGGTATTGCAGTCAACGCTGTAGAAGCGAAAAACGTCGATCTGGTAGCTGATTTTGCTACCAAAACTGAAGCCTCGGCTAACTGAGGGGGCGACAGTCATGTCTCGATTTTTCATCGACAGGCCGATTTTCGCCTGGGTTCTTGCAATTGTCGCGATGCTTGCCGGCGCGTTGTCGCTGGTAAAAATGCCGATTAGCCAGTATCCGAACATTGCAGCACCTGCGGTATCCATTCAGGTGAGCTACCCGGGGGCTTCCGCACAAACGGTTCAGGACACGGTGGTTCAGGTTATTGAGCAGCAACTCAGTGGTCTGGATGGGTTCCGCTACATGTCGGCAGAGAGTGCCTCTGACGGTAGCATGACCATCATCGTGACCTTTGAGCAGGGAACTGATCCTGACATCGCGCAGGTACAGGTGCAGAACAAACTGCAGCTCGCGACACCGCGCTTGCCGGAAGAAGTGCAGCGGCAGGGGCTTCGGGTTGTTAAGTACCAGATGAACTTCTTCCTGGTAATGAGCCTGGTTGATCGATCCGGCAAGTTGGACAACTTCGATCTGGGCAACCTGATTGCTTCACAGTTGCAAGATCCAATCTCTCGTATACCCGGTGTTGGCGACTTCCAGCTGTTTGGTTCGCCCTACGCTATGCGCATCTGGCTGGATCCAGGCAAGCTCAACAGCTACCAATTGACTCCGACCGACGTTGCGACTGCGATTCGTGAGCAAAACGTCCAGGTATCGTCTGGCCAATTGGGTGGATTGCCAACCCGCTCTGGCGTGCAACTCAATGCGACCGTTCTGAGTAAGACTCGCATGACCACGCCAAGCCAGTTCGAAGAGATCTTGGTCAAGGTCAATGCGGATGGCTCCCAAGTCCGAGTGAAGGATGTGGGCCGCGCAGAGCTTGGGGCGGACAGTTTCGCGATCTCCGCCCAATACAGGGACTCGCCTACTGCCAGTTTGGCGTTGCGACTGTCCACTGGCGGCAACCTCTTGGAAACCGTAGCTGCGGTCAAGAAGCTGATGGATCAGCAGAAGGCATACCTGCCTGAAGGGGTTGAGGTCATTTACCCCTACGACACGACGCCCGTCGTCGACGCTTCTATTGAGTCGGTGGTGCACACCATCTTTGAGGCCGTTGTCCTGGTCTTCCTGGTGATGTACCTGTTCCTGCAGAGCTTCCGGGCCACGTTGATCCCAACGCTGGCAGTACCAGTGGTGCTGCTTGCCACATTCGCCTTGCTGCCTTACTTCGGCATAAACATCAACGTTCTCACCATGTACGCCATGGTGCTGGCCATCGGGTTGTTGGTGGACGATGCGATCGTTGTGGTGGAGAACGTCGAGCGGCTTATGCACGAGGAAGGCTTATCGCCTCTCGAGGCCACTCGCAAGTCGATGGACCAAATCTCCGGGGCCCTGGTGGGTATCGGTATGGTGCTGTCGGCTGTGTTTGTGCCAATGGCCTTCTTTGGTGGCTCTGCCGGCATCATTTACCAGCAGTTCGCAATCACGATCGTCGTGTGTATGGGGCTGTCGATCTTTGTCGCTCTCGTGTTCACCCCGGCACTGTGCGTGACCATTCTCAAAGCTCCTGAAGGTCATGGTCATCACGAGAAGAAAGGCTTCTTCGGTTGGTTTAACCGAGTCTTCGACCGAGGCACGCTGCGCTTTGAGCGGGGTGTTGGCGCAATGCTCAAGCATCGCGGTCGGTACCTGCTGGCATTCGTGCTGATCACCGGCGGCACGGGTTATCTGTTTACGGAGATCCCAAAGGCATTTCTGCCCAATGAAGACCAGGGCTTAATGATGATTGAGGTGCGCATGCCGGCTAACGCCTCGGCTGAGCGGACCGAGGGTGTGCTGCAAGAAGTGCGTGAGTACCTGGCCAACGACGAGGGGGTGCTTGTTGAGCACTTCATGACGGTAAACGGCTTCAACTTCGCTGGCCGCGGTCAAAACTCTGGCCTTGTGTTGATCACGTTCAAGGATTGGAAGGAGCGTCACGGTAAGGGTCAGGGTGTATTCGACATAGCTCAGAGAGCGAATCAACATTTCGCCAAGATCAAAGACGCAAGTGTCATGGCATTCGTTCCACCAGCCATCTTGGAGATGGGTAATGCCATGGGCTTCAACCTCTATCTCCAGGACAACCTTGGTCTTGGGCATGAGGCGTTGATGGCGGCTCGGAACCAGTTCCTGCAACTGGCGAGTGAGAATACAAAGCTCCAAGCTGTCCGTCCAAACGGCAAGGATGACGAACCACAGTTCCAGGTGAACATCGATGACGAGAAGGCTCGTGCACTGCAGGTGAGCATTGCAGCCATCAACGAAACAATGTCGGCAGCCTGGGGATCGATGTACGTCAACGACTTCATTGATCGTGGCCGCGTTAAGCGGGTGTACATCCAGGGCGAGGATACTTCGCGCATTGCTCCTGAAGACTTCGACAAGTGGTACGTACGCAACAGCCTTGGGCAAATGGTTCCTTTCTCGGCCTTCGCTACTGGAGAGTGGGTCAATGGCTCTCCAAAACTGGAACGCTATGGTGGCATCTCTGCCCTGAACATTTTGGGTGAGCCTGCACCTGGCTACAGCACCGGTGACGCGATGATTGAAATCGCCGAAATCATGAAACAGCTGCCACCTGGCATCGGTTTGAGCTACACGGGTCTGTCGTACGAAGAGATTCAAACGGGCAACCAAGCACCCCTGCTGTATGCGCTGACTGTTCTCATCGTGTTCCTCTGCCTGGCCGCTCTCTATGAGAGCTGGTCGGTACCGGTGTCAGTGATCATGGTGGTTCCACTGGGCATTCTCGGCGCGGTTTTGGCCACGCTGTGGCGCGACCTTACTGCTGACGTGTACTTCCAGGTCGGCCTGATGACGACTGTCGGCCTGTCTGCGAAGAACGCCATTTTGATCGTTGAATTCGCCAAGGAGCTGTACGAGAAACAGGGCTACCCAATCGGCAAAGCCGCTGTAGAGGCTGCGAAATTGCGGCTGCGCCCAATCCTCATGACATCGCTTGCCTTCACATTCGGCGTGCTGCCTATGGCTATCGCGTCTGGGGCCGGGGCTGGTAGTCAGCATTCCATCGCTACCGGCGTTGTGGGGGGCATGATCACCGCTACCGTGCTGGCTGTCTTCTTCGTGCCTTTGTTCTACGTCGTGGTCGTTAAGCTGTTTGAGGGATTCATGAAGCGTAAACCTAACGCCAGCGAGGTAGAGACTCATGAAGTTTAAGTCTCTCCCCGTTTTTGCGGTACTCATGCTGAGTGGGTGCAGTTTGATCCCCGATTACCGTCAGCCAGACGCGCCAGTTGAGGCAAGTTGGCCAAAGGGCCAGGCTTACAGTGGGCCGGTTGCTGAGGCAGGTGCATCGACGGCTCTGCCCGAGGTGAAGCAGTTCTTCAAAGACCCAGCGCTCATCCGTCTGCTGGATGTTGCCCTGCAGAACAACCGCGACTTGCGAGTCGCAGCCAAAAATGTCGAGGCCTACAGGGCGCTCTATCAAATTCAGCGAGCAGAGCGATTCCCGACGCTCGATGGTGCTGCATCTGGCAGCCGGCGACGTCTGCCGGATGACCTGTCGCCAACTGGGCAATCCCGCATCGACAGCCAGTACGAAGTGGGATTGGTTACCGCTTACGAGCTGGATCTGTTCGGCCGCATTAAGAGCCTGACCAGCCAGGCACTGCAGCAGTACCTGGCGACGGAAGAAGCGCAGCACAGCGTACAAATCGCCTTGGTTGGTGACGTGGCTACCACTTACTTCCTATGGCGCACTGATCAGGCACTCTTGGAACTGACCGATGCGACACTGAATAGCTACGTCGAGAGTCTCTCGATGATCGAGGCCAGCGCTGGGGCTGGTACCTCTTCAGAACTCGATGTCCGGCAAGCTCGCACCCTGGTGAATCAGGCAGAGGCGCAAAAAGCGTTGTACACCCGGCGAATTGCTGAAGATGCCAATGCTCTTCAGTTGCTGGTGGGTGGAAAAATCCCTGAGGACTTGCCGAAAGGCTCACATTTGGCAATGAGCGCAATTGGGGACGTCCCAGCCGGGCTTCCGGCGGACCTATTGTTAAACAGACCCGATATCCGTGCGGCCGAACACCAACTGTTGGCCGCCAATGCCAACATCGGCGCTGCTCGGGCGGCGTTCTTCCCGCGCATCAGCCTGACTGCTTCGGTTGGATCGGCCAGCCGTGATTTGGATGGTTTGTTCAATGGTGGATCTGACAGTTGGAGCTTTGCCCCGCAGATCAGTGTACCCATTTTCAACGCTGGCAGATTGCGGGCCAACCTCGACTACGCCGAGATTCAGAAGGATGTCAGCGTAGCGACCTATGAGAAAAGCATCCAAACGGCTTTTCGGGAAGTCGCTGACGGATTGGCCGCTAGAGGTACCTATGGCAAGCAACTCACTGCCCAAAGCCAGTTGGTGGAGAACTACAAATCCTACTTCGATCTGGCGCAGCAGAGATATGACCAAGGTATCGATAGCTACCTGACTGTCTTGGATGCTCAACGAGAGTTGTTCGCGTCTCAGCAGCAACTGCTGAATGACCAGCTCAATCAGATCAACAGCGAAGTACAACTCTATAAGGCTCTTGGAGGCGGCTGGAGCACGAAGTCTATGTGATAAGTTGGGTGGCGCTTGGTTAAGTGTCGCCCTAACTTTCAGCATGAAATTGATTCGTCGCATCTTATTCAAGATCAAGATGGCGAGCGCTTGCCAATTTTACGTCGGGAGTAGAAGTCATGAGTCTGGTGTCAGTTAGTGCTCTGGAAGTGAGCTTTGTCGGTCGTCCGAGTGATGACGTGCTGTTGACTATTGATGAGCTTGTGAATGTCATCAAGTGCGATTCTGATTGTTTGAATTACGTGATGGTTGCGTTGAACAAGCAGTTTAGCTCGCTCATCATCAGTGGGTTTTGGAGTGATGAAGAAAGCATGGTTGAACACTATTCAACCCCAACCTTTTCTGCATTGCTCGATTGCTTGAGCAACAATTGCAAAAGCATATGCTTCAGGTCGTTCTTTGCTCGAGAAGAGTTGAGTATTTAAAATGATATATGATGAAAGTGCCCTTTTAGACGCAGATCTTCATTGCCTGATTGCATTCCTGGTTGTACATCGTGAGGGCGGGGTCAGCCGGGCTGCAGAATGTCTGGGGGTGAAGCAGCCTGCCGTGAGCAATCAGCTGGCAAAGCTGAGAGCGCGATTTGGGGATGAGTTGTTTGTCGGGAAAAGAGCTTGGACCCCAACTGAGCGAGCAGACCAGATTGCTGCCGCATTGGCTCCGGTGTTCAACAGATTGCAAGATGCAATTAGCGCTCTTGCAGATACACAGAAAGAAAATGACCTTGATCTAAGGCCGCCATGAATTGGCTAGTGCTATTGTCGTAGAGAAATTACGATAGACAATAAAAATGCTATGGTCTTTCGGCCATAGCGAAGAGAGGGTAATTTTTAATGATAACCCCAAGGAGACTACGTGTTGCCGGTGTCGTCATATTGGTTGACGCCATAGCAAATTCGGAGTTGGTAAAAAGCCGCCTGATAACAGGCGGCAAACCAAAGGACGATGAAACGTCGCAGGACTAGGTGTAGGGAGGGGAACCTAATCCCGCTTCTCATCGGTGTTAATTTTAGTTCGTATTTTCTTTGTGCGAAATCGATAGTGGTAATAGTAGTTATCGAAGGCTTTAGTAAGGCTTTATCATGAATCATGGTTGCCGGTCTAGTTGAGGTGGTTTTGTTTGAGCTCGATGCGGGGGTTTGATTTTGCCAGCGTAAATGTCAGCCCCTTGAGATCTTCTGCAGCCATATATAGACACACAGGACCGATAAGGTAATGAGCAGGTAGCTTGTGCTGAGCCTGATCGAATCCTCAGTCATGAGTTGTTACCAATTTTTGCGTACCTTGAGTTACTCCATTTCGCCCTTGTCGGGATCTGTACCTATTGTTGCGTGATGAATGTGGGATGGCGATGCGCGAGTGGCCCAGTCGACCCGAGGCGCCTAGGTCGCAGGGTGGTTTAGTTCTGCTTTTCCTGGGTTAGCGTGTGCTCATCTGTCTGATGTGATGCCATTTTAATATTGCATATGGCTTAGTATGCTGTGATGAGCGCAGCTGCGTGGTGGCTTGAAACCCGCCACACCTTGATGTAGCTTTTCGTTACGAAGACTGTTCGATTTTCTTACGGGGTGAACACTGTGAGCGTAAAGGTCAAGGTCGAAATCGAAAAGCTGCTTGGCGACTTCTGGGACAAGCGAGCGCTGGAGATACTTGAAGATCCATTGGCTACCGATGATCTCGGTGCGCCGCTTGATTCGATTGCTGCGTGCGATGCGTTCGTTGGGATCGATAAAATTGTGAACTGCAAGCTGCCTGTTGAGCTGATCGTCCGTCACGGTGGGTACACCTCCAGGCAGCAGTTCGTTACAGAAATCACAAATGGGGTGCTGAAGCATCTCGAAGGGGGCGCCGGTGGCTGAGGATCGGCAAGGCGAACGCAACCAGATAGGTGACCGGCTGCGTAGGGCTCGGGAGTACGTGGGGCTTTCGCAGGATGACGTCGCATCTGTGTTAGGGCTCCCGCGCCCCTCTATCACCAATATTGAGTTAGGTGTTCGAAAAGTCGAGGCTCTTGAGCTCAGCAAGCTGGCAAAGCTCTACCGTCGCACGCTGGATTATCTAACGACTGGGGTGGAGCCGGAGCCAGAAGCTCCACAGCAGCTGGCGTTCCTGGCGAGGGCCGTTAAAGGCCTGTCAGATAAAGATCTGGAAGAAGTCGCTCGCTTTGCTGAATTTCTGAAGCAGTCGGCGCGAAGAGATATGGAGTAACGCATGGCCCGTCGCAACATAGCGCTGACGACAGCGAGGATGGCTGCTGAGGTTTTCGAAAAGTCCCGCGCTATGGAGCGTATTGAACAGGACGGATACACCCGGGTGGACCCTTTCAAGGTTGCCGCCACCGAGGGGCTGTCTGTGGCACTCCGTCCTATGGACAAGCTGCTTGGCGCATTCATCCGCGATGAGCGATCAGGCATCTTGTTGAACTCGGCCCGGTCCGCAGGCCTGATCCACATGACTTGCGCACATGAATTGGGTCACTACTTCATGGGCCATAACACTGCCCTTGATGAGATTATCGAGTACGGCTCCAAGGCTGCTGAAATGGAGCAGGAAGCGGAGGCGTTTGGCTATCACCTTCTAGTACCACGCGCGCTACTGACCATTGTTTGTAAGCGGAAAGGCTGGAACATCAGATCCCTGCACGAACCCTTCAATCTCTATCAGCTCGCCCTCCGGCTAGGCGTGAGCTATTCCGCTGCTGCGTGGTCACTGCTGCGTCACCAGCTGGTTGATTACGACACCGTCCAACGCTTGCTCAAGACTCAGCCATCTGCGATCAAACAGGTTTTGTTTAATGGCCCGCTCCCTGACGCTACAAAGGACGTCTGGGTCTTCGATGAGCGTGACCAGTCCTCTGTTCTAGAGCCCCGTCCCGATGATCATCTGATCATCCGCCTGAAAAGCCATGCCAGTGCGGGCTTCTTGTGGCTCGCTGATTCTGTTGATCAGATCGTGTCTGAAGGCTTCACATTGCAGCCGGCGCCATCTGCGCCAGTTGATCCGAGTAGGCTGACCTTCGGGGCCGAGACCCCAATGGATTACCTGCTGACAGGCGCATCTGAAAGTTATGCCGCTCCTCAGGCCGTGGCTCTTTCCGAGATTCGGCCGTGGGAAGGCAAGCAGCCTGGAGATGCGTCCTACTCTTCCAAGGCTCACTTCGAGCCCATGGCGGAAGGGCTTTCGCGCGAATCCAAGTGGGCTCTGATCGAAGAGGTTCGGAATTCGTGATCACGGTGGAGTGCCTCGTCGACAAGCAGCCAGTCGCAGCCAAGAACCAAGGTAACCGTCCGACGTGTTTGGCGTTTGCAGTGACCGATCTCAACAGGTCATTCGTGGATGAAGATCTCGGACCAGAGTATTTTTACCGAGCAACGCTCTCGAGAATTCCTGGCTGGAAGCCTGGAGACGGATTGCAGATTCCTGCAGCAATTGAAGCCTCGCAGCTCGGTCATCCTACAGAGCGCGAGTACCCCTACCAGGCTGATGAGCCTCAGGTTCCGCTTGAGGCGCTTCCAGAGGATCTTGCGCTGCATGGGCGCTCAATCAAATTCTTCGCTGCAGATGTTGGGCATCTGATTGGCAGTATGCAGGCCATGGTACCTATGGGCTTGGCGTTGAAATTGACGCTCGACTTCTACCAGCCTGTGGATGGAGTCATCTCTTTCAGTCCGACAGTATTGCCGGGTGCGATGATGCACGCGGTCGTTGCCGTCGGCCTGGGCTATGACGAAGGCTCACAGCCTTGGTTCCTGATTAGAAATACCTGGGGAGAGGCATGGGGGCTCAATGGCCATGCCTGGATATCCGCCGCTTACATCGAGTCGCACGCTGCGTGCGCATTTGGAGTAGAACATGGCAGTTCTGATTCACGGTGAACGTATTGTTCCAGCTTGGCTGGCTGCCGCTCGCCATTTGGCCGGCTGCAAAGGAAACACTGAAAGAAACCTGGTGCTGGAAATTGCATCTCCTGGCGAGTTAAATGCTCAGGATCGCGATGTCATCGGCGCAGTGGATGCGGCGCTTCAGCAGCATTCGCCTGGCTTGAGTGTCCAAACGGTCGCCAGCACCATCTTCCCCAACAATCTGTACAAGTTAGATAAGCGGCCTGCGTTCTACGACTCGTACGTAAATGCGATTACCAGGGGGCAGAAAGTGGGCACCTGGGGCACGTATGCGCTACGGATGATACGGCGGGTGGCTCGTAACGGGAAAACCACCTACAACCCGCTGGAAGCATTGGTTCGCAAGCTCCAGAAATCTAAAGACGGACGGTGCTACCAGGCCGTTTACGAGCTGGGTGTCATAGATGTCGAGTTCGATCTTGAAGATGACGGATTTGGCTTTGAGCTTCCGCTGTACGACCCTGGTGCTGATCGTAACATGCCCAGGAACATGCCTTGCCTGAGCCATCTCAGTTTCAAAGTGACCCAGGGCAAGCTCGATCTCACGGCCATGTACAGATCGCACTGGTATGGCCAGAGGGTACTTGGCAACCTGATTGGGCTGAACAACTTGCACAATTTCGTTGCTGTCGAGTCTGGGTTTGAGCGCGGCCCTCTGACGGTAATTTCGACGCATGCCCTTCTCGACATGCAGAGTCTCGGTGGAGCAAAGGCCACCAGGGCTTTACTGAATAGCTTCGGCTGATGGTTTAGAAGAGCGACGCCTGGCGCTTGGGGTCAAGGGTTTCAACGGGGATGCCATAGAGTGCACTCATTCCGTTTCGGAAGTCCTTGATCCCGCCATAGCTCGGGTGTCGTATACCCACAACCTCGACGCCGAATCGGCTGGCATAGCTGAGGGCGTCTTGGCCAATTGCGACAACTCGCTTCACTTTCAGCCATTTGATCAGCGTCCCATTCAGATCGTCGACTTGCTGAAGTTCGCGCGCAGTGAATTTTCGATTACTGAATGGGTTGCCTGGCTCGTGAGGATGGAACGGGAACACATTCCACAGCAATGGCGGCAACTCAACGGCTCGAAGTACCGACCAAATCTCAGACGCAGTGCGCTCCGCGATAGCGGGGCCCAGTGTTGCTTGCTTGAAATTCGAGCCTGGGTACCGCTGCGTCATTTCCGGCAGATGAAACTCATCGGTTAGTGCCAGTCCTGTACGTCGTCCTCCGCGGTAGCCCAGGTCACGCCCCATCCAGATCGTATCCACCCCGATCTCAGCAGCGGCCTTCAGATAGCCTCGCAGGTTGCGTCGACGCGACGCGACGGCGTCGGCGCGATCATGAACCGGGCAGGTATCGGCATAGGGGTTAAACACGTTGTCCAGTTTCAACTCGGACAAGGCGTTCACGAAAGCTGTAGGGGTCATGGCTGCGGATTCTTCGTTGGTAGATCAAAATGCATGGTGTGGTTGAGGACGTCGACGGTAACCGTGCCGCTTCGGTGCTTTTGCAATTGCCGGAATACCTCGAAGCCTTTGAGAATCGCTGTTTCCCATTGCCAAAGCTGGCATTTGTCCACCTCGTAACCTTCAACCATGCTTCGGATCTGCTTGAGGACGTTGTAGTCCAGGCCGCGTTGCTTGTCCTCGCCGTCGAAACGGTGAGTTTTAGCGTGGTTGAAGATCCAGGTGGCAATGCCTTCCTCAATGATCATGGCGCGAGCGCCATCCTCATTCTCATCTTTCTTGGGGTCTGACTTGCGTTTGCGCTTGAGCAGCCCTCTGAGGACAGGAGACCAGCCCAGATAAGCCAGATATGCCAAGTGGAACACGTCGTGGAAGCGATAGTCATCAGGTTCATTGCTGTTGTCCGTCAGACGGTCGCCGATGAATACCCCGTGCAGGCTTTGAACAACATAGGCATTGGCCCCTTTACCGCGCTCAATGAATTTCATGGCGATGATCGGTGGAAAGCGTTCGTGCTCCGGAAAGCCTTCATCGAAAGGGGCAGGGAAAGACTTTTCATCGCCTGGCCATCTGCTGTGAATCTTGTCCAGGTTCGCGCGGGCAACATCTTCTAACCTCAAGTCGAAGCTGGCACAGGCCACTGCGAGCTCAGCCAGGTGCATGCCGAGGTTCGAAGCACGAACGTGAGGTGCCATCGATTTGTAGGCTTGATACGTCGTCGTTGCCATCTGGCCGGCATGATTTGCGAGTCGACCTAGTTGTGTGGAGCGATCGATGGAGTCCGGCTTTCTCCGAACCTCCATCAAGCTGTCGATGTGGCGAAAGGTCACTGGCTCAACCGGCTCTTGTTCCGTTTCACCATACTGCTTACGCAGCGCGATCAGGCAGCTGTCACCTATCTGGTTGTGGTCGACATCAACAAGCGCTGCAACGTTGATTAGGTACCAAAGCGCGTCCCCTAGCTCCTCTGCCGCGAGCTCTGTCACTGTCGCTGCGAGATTGTCGCGACCGGATTTTTTTACGGCAGACAGCAGGCCGCCGACCTCACCGAAGTATCCAAATTTGAGCTGCTGAAATCCCTCTGCGGTCTGTTCGAACTGGTTTGTCTTGCAGGCCTTGAGGCGATACTCAGGGATAGAAAGAGGCATGGGTTGCGGCTTAGGCCTGGGCATTTGAAATCCTTTTCAATCAATGAGTCTATGCGCTAGCGGCGGTAGCTCTGTAGAGCTGGATCATCTCGGATCGCATTCGTCTCGCGCAACTTACGATTGTTTCACGATCTGCCCCTTGAGCTCCCAAAGCTAGCGCTCGAGTGCGAACGGTTTTTGTGACGTCGTAGTGGGGGTAGAGGGTTTTGGATTGAAACCAGCTGCGTTTCAACCCCAAACGATCGGCGAAGGTATGCAATTCATCGAGCGAATCTGCAACCAAATGGCACCACTCGCGCCCCCTCCAACGAATTCCTTCTGAGTCCACGTACACAGCCATTTTGCGTCTCGCCTATCGTGAAAATATGTGCAAATATATAGCATATTTTTTGCAAATTTACCAGGCTCAGATGAACATTAAGCTACTCGGCTCCCAGATCAAGGTGGCACGAAAACGAAGAGGCATGTCATTGAAAATACTGGGAGAAAAGGCAGGTGTTCACTACACGCAGATCTCGCGTATGGAGCGTGGCGAAGGTGTTCTGCTTAGCAAAAATTTGCGGAAAGTTTGCGAAATATTGCAAGTGCCAGTGCCGCTTGCAAGCGGTGCCTCATCAAGCGATGACCTGCCGCAGAAGGTACAAGATCTCATCAAAGCCTGGCCGCATAGTGAGCAGCTGATTCGAAGCGTCGTAGATGCCCTGGAGATAGCTCTAGCAAATGGAGATGGCTCAGAAGCCAGTCCTTGAGCAGGAGATTGATATCACTGCTATCGATGTACGCAAAAGTACTAAGAATCCTGAGATTTACTCTCTGGGTGCCGTTACGATGAGCGCTCAGGATGTCAGAGGTATTCTCTTCCGTAAGTGCAACACGCCAGCTTTTCGCCTTTACGACACGTCGGTAGATGCGGATCGAATGATCGCTCACGCGGATATTGTTGGCACAAAGTACTTTGGGAGGTTGGAAGCCGTTCCGAAAGCTGAGCAGTGAATCGCCCCTGGTTTCCTAGACACTTAATAGAAAGAATTCTTTCTGTTAAATGCTCAGAGGAGAACGCCCTCTAGGAATCGTTTGGACATGAGGCTCACCTGTCGCTCGCTCAGCTGGGAAGAGCTAGGGTCACAGTATGTGCGGGGGGCAGAACTCGTTCGATCTCACTCAGTTGAGGGGGCGTTTCGAGTCGGCTTAGGACGATGACGTCGTCCACCTTTTCAACACTCAGCGTGTCACCTGTCTTGAGGCCGATTGCTTCCATTACGTTGCCAGGGAGCTCATTTATGATGTCTCCCGACCTATCCCTAGCATCCAAGCATTTCACGAACATACGCTTCGGAAAGCACATTTTGGGCTCGGTCATCACCAACCTCCGACGTCTGTTAGATTGGTATCACTACTCGCGGACTGTTCAGCGAGCATGCTCCGGTACTACATGCTTAATGAAAGGTTGCGCTTGGCCTACCGAGAGCTCGAAGCTGATAATCCGTCACGGCCTGAAACAAGGCCTCAGCCAGCAAGCGCAATCGCTTTACTTCCTCAGTCGAAGCCCCTGCACTCTGTGCTTCGTGGTAGCGGCGCATAGCGTCAACAGCCTCGGTGTAGGCCGGATGATCGGGAAAGAGCACCGCAGGCTGCTTGGGCATTTTGGTCTCTCAGTGAGTGGGTGGCTTGAAATCACCCGATAGCAGCAATTGGTAATCGGTAGCTGCCTCGTAAAGGGAGTCGGCCAACAGTTTTAGACGCCGGACTTCTTCGGGAGAAGCGCCCGTACTCTCCGCTTGGTTTACTGCCCTGACTGCTTCGAGAGCCTGACTTAAAAGATGCCATCCCGCTAGGGCCAAGCCTTCGATAGTCCGCTTCATTGGTCTGCTCTACACCTCTGACCAGCAAAGTATAGGTACCAGGTCCTGGTTGGACCATCCCGGCTAGATTTCAGCAGCGCAAGCTAGTCGCATTTATTTCGATTTTTTTGCAGCTATTTCGAAAACCTACAGCTGCCCCCGACCAGCGCCGGGCCGGAGGCGGAGTGATGAGGGTGGCGGAACGGCCGCTGCGGCCAGCTGTTCAGCGGTGCATGCCCGCTGATTGACTGGATTGCCGCCACTTCGAGCGCCTCGTGCTCGTCCAGCGGCGGCAGCAGCCCCGGCAAGCGGCTGGCAAGCAACGTTTTACCGGTGCCGGGAGGCCCGGTGAACAGCAGGTTGTGTGCCCCGGCGGCCGCCAGCAACAGGGCACGCTTGGCCGCCAGCTGCCCCTGCACTTCACTCAGGTCCGGGTAAGGCCGTTGCTGCAGGATCAGGCCGTTGGCAGCATACGGCGGCAGCGGCACCTGGCCATTCAGGTGGGCGACCAGCTCCAACAGGTGCCCCACCGCATACACCACCAGCCCGCCTGCCAGGCTGGCTTCCTCGGCATTCTCCTGTGGTACTACCAGTGCCCGGCCTGCCTCGCGCGCCGCCAGTGCCGCCGGCAGCACACCCTGCACCGGGCGCAGTTTGCCAGACAGCGCCAGTTCGCCCAGGCACTCGACCTCGGTAAGGGCGGCAACCGGCACCTGGCCGTCGGCGGCGAGGATGCCCAAGGCAATGGCCAGGTCGTAACGCCCGCCATCCTTGGGCAGGTCGGCGGGGGCGAGGTTTTGGGTAATGCGACGCTGCGGGTAGTTCAGCCCGGAATTGACGATGGCACTGCGCACCCGGTCCTTGCTTTCCTTGACCGTGGTTTCCGGCAGGCCGACTAGGGTGAGATGGGGCAAGCCATTGGCCAGGTGGGTTTCGACACTGACTGCTGGAGCCTGCACGCCCACTTGGGCGCGGCTGTGGACGAGTGCTAGGGACATGGACACTCCGTTGTCACTGGAAAGGGCCGCTTCCTGCGGCAGGTGCAAAGGATAGCCAGCACTGCCACGGCAGGCGCAACAACTATGCGTCCTGGTATTTCAGGGCAGTGTTTTTCCCTGTGTTTCGATGCCGTCCGGCAAAAATGGATCCAATAGACTTTGCGCAGTCGCCAGGTATGGCTTAGTGTTGTTGGGCAATTGCAGTTGCCATGGGATGGCACCGCGTCTTTTTTCAAATGGACTTGAGGTATTGCGCCGTGCAAACGCTTACCCGCACGCGCCAGGTAATCCGCGAACTGGTACAGGCCAGTGCATTCGTTGAACTCAACCGCTTTTTCGACAGCCTTGAGGCACGGTGGCGCCAAGCCCCGTTCGGCGAGTTCCCGGCCTACCTGGCTGCCATCGAAGGGCACATGCTGGTCGACCTGGAAAACCAGGGTGACAGGGCCCTGAGCCAAGCGCTCAAAGCCTGGATTGACGCCTGCCCCAAGGCGTACCACCCACAAGTGGTCATGGGCATGCATTGCTTCCACCGAGCCTGCCAGGTGCAGGTTGGGGGCCAACGCAACGCTGCCCGCGTGCTGGCCGTCGAGCAAATGTGTGAAACCGCAACCGCGCATCTGTTGCGTGCAATGGACCGGTCTGCACAACCCGTGGCCGCGGCCATTGGCATGCTGCGTATCAGTGCGCAGCTGCGCGAGCCTGGCTGGTTGATCGAACTGTTTCAGGGGCATCCAGCGCGTTACAGGCCCAGTGCCCATGCTGATGTGGAAGTGCAGGAAGCCGCAGCGCCCTTGCTGGTGAAGCATGGGGTATTCCCCCTGGCTGAGCTGCCACAGGCGTTGCCGCCTTGCCTGGGCAGGCGGGTCGATCATGAAAACGAAGACCCCCGCTATTACTGGCTGCGCCATGCACTGGTCGCTCGCCCTGGATGCTTCGAAGCGATTCAGGCCATTGCCGTTTACCTGCAGCCCCGCTGGGGTGGCAGTTTCGATGCGCTTGAGCTTTTGGCCAATGGCCCGTTGTGTTCAACCTGGGACGAAAGCTTGCGCAATGCGCTGCGCTGGATGGCCGTCGAATGCAGGCTGATGCTGCCGCATGCCAACCCGTTGCAGGCCGTTGCCGAATGGCAGCCGGTGTTCGAAAGCTGGTCGCAACGCCCGAAAAGGCCCCGAGAAAGCGCGGTCGTGCTGGCCTGGCGGGGGGCGCTGCGCAGCCGTGCAGTGCAAGACCATGCCGGCGCAATGCGCGATTTTGCCGCGAGCTTTGCGTGCAATACCGACCACGGCGCCATCCGTGCCATGGGCGAGCCATTTCGCTGCCTGGTCGAACTGATACTGCGCAAAGGCATGACGGATGAGAAACACCTGTTGCGCAGCGCCATCGAGCGGTTGTGTGAAGGCCGCTCCCATGCGGGCGCCTGTGCATTGCGCGCTGCCGGGCACCGGTTCGGGCTGTGGGGGCTGCCACGCTCGGTCGAGCAGGCAAGGCTTTGGTCGCAGCGGGCGGTGAAACGCCAGTGCGCGGGTCAGGCACCGGGGCTCGAGGTGCTCGAGGTGGCGAAGTTGCTGTGGGCAGCCAACCGGCATGAAGTGGCCTGCTACCTGTATGAACGCTGCGCCGAACTGAACCTGCCTGGGGCCGCCCTGGGCCTGTACGAGCTGCACAATGGCGGCTTGGCCAACACACCGGCGCATTACCTGGATGATGAGGCAGCCGAGTACTGGCTGCAGCGCGCGGTGGAAGCGGGCAGCCGGCAGGCCAAGTACAACCTGGCCTGCCTGCGCATGGATGGCGATGAGGACCTGAGTGAGCGCAGTGCCATGCTGGCCGTCAGGCAGCTGCTGGTCGACGCGCTGGGCAATGCGCAGACCAATGCCCGTGCACGTTTGCACCTGGGGATTTTGTTGCGTCAGTTTGGTGAAGCACAGGAGCGAGCCGAGGCAGTTACCTACCTGCTGAGCCTGGTGGAGTACCCGGACCCTTGGATTGCCGGGCGTGCCAGCGCCGAACTGGGGCTGGCGTGGATGCAGGGCCGCGGCACCCGCAAGCAGAGCCGCTTTGCCGCCATCGAATGGGCCAACCGGGCGGCCAGATTACAGCCGGGGGATACGGCCATCGAGGATATCCAGGCCGAGATCCTCAATTCGCACAACCGGGTGAAGACGTTGTTTACCCAGTGTGGCGCGGCATTGTTCCGCGGCACCTTGCATGCCAGCGAGTTGCCACCGAAACAGGCCTGTATGAATTAGACCGGGGCTGCAAAGCAGCCCCCTCTCATTCAGGGCTTGGCGCCAAGGATGATGTGCGAGGCCTTGATCAGCGCGGTGGCCTTCACGCCTGGCGCCAGCCCCAGCTCCTGCACGGCTTCGCGGGTGACGATGGCATACACCTCGGTGCCACCGGCCAGCTTCAGCACTACCTCGGCGTTCACAGCACCATCGCCAACCCGTACCACTTCACCTTCCAGGGCATTACGGGCCGACAGCTTGTAACCGGCAGCGTCAGTCAGCAGCACCACCCAAGGCGCCTTGACCAGCGCCACGGCGTCTTTACCGACATTGATGTTGAGGTTATGCAGGCTGGCCATGGTGACCACTGCCACCAGTTTTTCACCACCACCGAGGGTCAGCTCGACTTCGGCATTGACCGCACCGGGCTGAACTTGGGTGACTTTGCCTTCGAAAACATTGCGTGCGCTGACTTTCATGGGGAAACGCTCCGTGTAACAACCCGCGCCCGAGGGATTCAGGCGCGCACATAAACCCAGGCAGTCAGGCCCGAGGCGAGGGTGACGGCGACGCGCTTGTAGTCGGCGACTTCATAGCGGTCCGCCGCCGCCAGCTCTTCTTCGCTGATCTGGAAGACCATGCCGGCCACGCTGTCGTCGGCCTGGCTGCTGGGGGAAACGATGGGGTGATGGGACTTGCCGCTGGCGGCCAGTACGCCCGGGTCGGTGATCTCGACCCAGTCCTGGCGGTAGCCAAGCATACGGTCGGCCTGGCCGCTCAGCTCACGGCCGAAGTTGGCCAGTTGCACGGCTTTGTCCTGCAATGTGCCGTAGGAAAACAGCAATACCGGGTATGCGCTGGAGGGCTGCATTCACTCACCTTGTGGGTTCAGCCGTGCTTCCAGCTCGGCTACTTGTTTTTCCAGTGCTTCCAGGCGCGCGCGGGTGCGCGCCAGCACGACCATCTGGCTGTCGAATTCGTCGCGGCTGACCAAGTCCAGCTTGCTGAAGGCACCTTGCATCAGCACCTTGAACTGGCTTTCCAGTTCTGCACGGGGCTGGGCGGTATCGTTGCTGAACAGGCGCGAGGCTTGATCGCTCAGGGCATCGAGAAGGGCTTTTGGCGCGAGCATGGGGCGGTCCACTGAAACTGAAAGTGGTCGGCAGTGTAGCACGGGCCATTCAGCCACTCAGGCTCGCTCCCCCTGCACATTTTTCGCGCAGTACGCCCTGCCAGCGCGCACCGATATTGTGCATGTTTTCCATACTGGCGACTGGCCAATCCCGACTGTTTCACATAACCCACTGTTTTCCGGTGCTTTGCCGGAACTGGCAAGGTTTCTGCAAAGACCTGAACGAGCCATGCACTGATGCAGTTCCTTGTGACCGGGCAGTGCGCACGCGGAGCCGTATACCGACGACGCGTTACAAAGCCAAGCGCTGCGCTTAGACTTGAGACGGGTTTGTTTTCCTGGGGCAAGTCCACCAAATCGGGAGAGAGTTTCATGAAGCTAGTCACAGCCATCATCAAGCCGTTCAAGCTGGACGACGTGCGCGAGTCGCTGTCGGAAATCGGCGTGCAGGGCATCACCGTCACCGAAGTCAAAGGCTTCGGTCGGCAGAAGGGCCACACCGAGCTGTATCGCGGTGCTGAATATGTGGTCGATTTCCTGCCCAAGGTGAAGATCGATGTCGCCATCGATGACAAGGACCTTGATCGGGTAATCGAAGCCATCACCAAGGCAGCCAACACCGGCAAGATCGGTGACGGCAAGATTTTCGTGGTGAATCTGGAGCAGGCAATCCGTATCCGTACCGGCGAAACCGATACCGACGCGATCTAAGCAGCAAAAAAGCCTCACCAAACCCAACGCCCCAGGAGAAAACAACATGACTCTGCGTAAGATCGCAGGGCTAGGAGCCCTATTGTCCCTCGTAATGCCCGGGCTTGCCCTGGCAGAGGAAGCTGCCCCAGCGCTGAACTCCGGCGATACCGCCTGGATGCTGACCGCAACGGCGCTGGTGCTGTTCATGACCATTCCGGGCCTGGCCCTGTTCTATGGCGGCATGGTGCGTTCCAAGAACGTGCTGTCGGTGATGATGCAGTGCTTTGCAATCACCGGCCTGATGAGCATTCTCTGGGTCGTTTACGGCTACAGCATGGCCTTCGATACCACCGGTATGGAAAAGGGCGTGCTCAACTTCAACTCCTTCGTTGGCGGTTTCTCCAAAGCCTTTCTCAGCGGCGTAACGCCCGAGAACTTGACCTCGGCCACCGCGCTGTTCCCTGAAGCGGTATTCATCACCTTCCAGATGACATTTGCCATCATCACCCCGGCGCTGATCGTCGGTGCCTTCGCCGAGCGCATGAAGTTCTCCGCGATGCTGGTGTTCATGGGTATCTGGTTCACCCTGGTGTATGCGCCTATCGCGCACATGGTGTGGAGTGGTGACGGCGCACTGATGTGGGACTGGGGCGTGCTGGACTTCGCTGGCGGCACCGTGGTGCACATCAACGCCGGTATCGCAGGCCTGGTCAGCTGCCTGGTGCTGGGCAAGCGAAAAGGCTACCCGACCACGCCGATGGCCCCGCACAACCTGGGCTATACCCTGATGGGTGCGGCCATGCTGTGGATCGGCTGGTTCGGCTTCAACGCAGGCTCCGCCGCTGCGGCCAACGGCACCGCCGGCATGGCCATGCTGGTCACCCAGATCGCCACTGCCGCTGCGGCACTGGGCTGGATGTTCGCCGAGTGGATCGGCCACGGTAAACCCAGTGCCCTGGGCATCGCCTCGGGTGTGGTTGCCGGCCTGGTCGCCATTACCCCGGCTGCAGGCACCGTGGGCCCGATGGGCGCTCTGGTGATTGGCCTGGCGTCGGGTGTGATCTGCTACTTCTGCGCCACCACCCTCAAGCGCAAGCTGGGCTATGACGACTCGCTGGACGCTTTCGGCGTGCACGGAATCGGCGGCATCATCGGTGCCATCCTCACCGGCGTGTTCGCAGCCCCTGCACTGGGCGGCTTCGGTACCGTCACCGACATCGGCATGCAGGTCTGGATCCAGGCCAAGGGCGTGATCTTCACCGTGGTGTACACCGCCATCGTCACCTACGTGATCCTCAAGGTGCTGGATGTGGTGATGGGCCTGCGGGTCAACGAAGAAGAAGAGTCGGTCGGCCTCGACCTGGCTCAGCACAACGAACGCGGCTACAACCTGTAACTGCGACGCGGTAAAAATTTGCCCGGCTTGCCGGGCATTTTTTTGTCAGATTTTCAGCATTTCGCGCTCGGCAAACGGTTTATTCGACACGTTCGCGACGTAGGTAAAAAACTTACAAGTCGTAGGGCGTTTATGGAGCTTTGCTTTTTCCACGGGCGCGCTAGAATGCGCGCCGAAGGGTGTTTGACGTGTAGTCCACACACTTCGCCAGCCTTTGCTAGGCTTGCCAATAGCGTGTGGCCAGCAGGGGTTAATGGATTTGTCAGGTCCTGCCAGGAGCAGGGCCTGCTGGGTGCCGCCTCCCATCAGGAGTGCCGACCCAAGGGCAGTGGCCTAACCCACGGCCAGTTGAATTTTCACTGGTGGCTGCCGGTCTACGGCTGCACTGGTCTATAACTAACCTGCTTTTCGCAAGTCATGAGGTAGAACATGAGCGACGACGATCTGGAAAATGATGACCTCGAAGTAGGCGACGAAGACGAGGCTGATGAAGGCCTCGAAGCGGCGGCTGACGACGGCGCCGAAGATGCTGGCGATGACGACAGCAGCCCGGCACCCGCTGCCAAGGGCAAATCCAAGGCGGCGGTCTCGGTAGACGAGATGCCGAGCATGGAAGCCAAGCAGAAAGAGCGTGATGCCCTGGCCAAGGCGATGGAAGAGTTCCTTTCGCGCGGTGGCAAGGTGCAGGAAGTCGAGGCCAACGTGGTCGCCGACCCGCCCAAGAAGCCGGACAACAAGTACGGCAGCCGCCCTATCTGAGTGGCTGATCGCAAAAAAGCCCGCCGTCGCTGCGGGCTTTTTTGTGCCTGTTGTTCAGAACAGGTTGCTGTGCAGGCCGGGCCTTCAACGCCAGCGCGAAAGGATGTCGGGCAGCTGCGACAGGCGCTGGATCTCGGCATCCGGTGCCTGTTCGCCCGCCCATGCCTTACCCTGTGGGTTGAACCATACCGCACGCAGACCGGCGCGCTGGGCGCCAGCGATGTCATCGCCGGGGTGATCGCCAATGTGCACCGCCGCGCTGGCTTCCGATTCTCCACGGCGTAGGGCTTCCAGAAACGGCGCCGGGTCCGGCTTGCCGATACCGAGGTCCTCAGCGCACAGGGCAAAGCGGAAGTAGTCCGCCAGCCCCAGCCGGCTCACATCGGCGTTGCCGTTGGTGACCACGCCCAGGGTGTAGTGGTGGCGCAGAATCTCCAGCACCGGTTGCACTTCGGGGAAGATCTCCACCTGATGGCGGGCATGCAGGAATACTTCGAAACCTTCGTTGGCCAGTTCCTGCGCATGTTTCTCGCTGTAGCCGACCTCTTCCAAGGCATGGAACAGCACGCGCCGGCGCAGGGCGCTGATGCGGTGCTTGAGGCCGGGCTCGGCTTGTACCAGGCGCTCGCGGATGGCGAACAGGTGCTCCACCGGCACGCCGCCAAGGATCGGGGCGTTGGCTTCGAGCCAGTCGCGCAGCACGACTTCGGCAGTGGCAATCACTGGCGCGGTGTCCCACAGGGTATCGTCCAGGTCGAAGGTGATCAGCTTGATGCTCATGAGTCATTGCCCTTGCTGCGTTTGGCCCGAGGGTGGGCGCTGTCATACACCGCGGCCAGGTGCTGGAAGTCCAGGTGGGTGTAGATCTGCGTGGTGCTGATGTCGGCATGGCCGAGCAGCTCTTGCACCGCACGCAGGTCCTGGGACGATTCCAGCACATGGCTGGCGAAGGAATGGCGAAGCATGTGCGGGTGCAGGTGCTGGCCCAGCTCGCGCTCACCGGCGGCCTTTACCCGCAGCCGGACGGCCTGGGGGCTGATGCGGTTGCCCTGGCGGGTAATGAACACCGCGCGGTCGCGCGGGTTGCCAATGCCGCGCAGGCGGTACCACGCCTGCAGCGCCTCGCGCGCCTTGCGGCCAACAGGCAGTACGCGGGCCTTGCCGCCCTTGCCCAGTACCTGTACCAGGCCGGCGGCGAGGTCGAGGTGATCGAGGTCGAGGTTGGTCAGCTCGGACAGGCGCAGGCCCGACGAATAGAACAGCTCAAGGATCGCCTGGTCGCGTCGGGCGATGAAGTCGTCGTCGACGCCGCCATCGAGCAATTGCAGAGCGCGGTCGGTGTCCAGCACCTTGGGCAAGCGGCGCTCACCCTTGGGCGCGCTCAGGCCGGTGGCTGGGTCGTGCTGGCACAGGCCTTCGCGGTTGAGGTAGCGGTACAGGCCGCGCACGGCCGACAGTAGCCGCGCCAGGCTGCGCGAAGACTGGCCATGGTGGTGCAGGCGGGCGATCAGCTGGCGCAGTTGCTGGATCTGCAGCGCCTGCCAGTCGGCAATCCCGTGTTCCTTGCAGTAGGCGATGACCTTGTCCAGGTCACGGCGGTAGCCCAGCAAGGTGTGCTCCGATACCTGGCGCTCGTTGCGCAGGTGTGCGCAATAAGCCTCCAGCTGGCGTTCCATCAGCGTACCGAGCGCAGGGTCTGGGTAACGCGTGGCACAACGCGGCCGAGTACTTCGGCGATGTAGCCGAGGAACAGGGTGCCGACGCTGCTCTTGTAGTGTTGCGGGTCGCGGCTGCCGATGGCCAGCACCCCATGCAGCCCCTGGTACTCAAGGGTGGCCACGGCACTGGAGCCTACTTCCCGGCGCTGTTCCTCGCCGAACAGGAAGGCCAGCTCGTGCTCGCGCAGGTTGCCGCTGACCGTCTTGCCGCCGCCCAGCAGGGCGCCGATGGCCTGCTGGGCCTCGGCGTTGCTGACCCAGCGCCCGACCGGCGCGACGTTGTCGCCGAACAGGATCAAGCTGACGAAGGGCACCTGGAACTCCTGGCGCAGGCTGTCTTCGACCGCCATGACCACGTCTTCCAGGCTGCCGGCATCCAGCAGGTCAAGGATCAGCCGGCGGGTCTTGTCGAACAGCCGGTCGTTGTCGCGGGCCACGTCCATCAGTTGCGACAGACGATGGCGCATTTCGATGTTGCGGTCACGCAGCAGCTTGAGCTGGCGCTCCACCAGCGACACGCTGTCACCACGCTGGTGCGGGATGTGCTGTTCGATCAGCAGCTCGTCGTGCTCGGCGAAGAAGGTGGGGTGGGCGCGCAGGTAGGCGACCACCGCTTCGGCATCGAGTTCGGTGGACTGCTTGGGTACAACCTTGGGCTGATCGGTCATGGCGGTTACTCGCTTAGAGACGAACCTGTCCTTCGTAGACGCGTACGGCCGGGCCGGTCATCAGTACGGGCTTGCCGGGGCCGGCCCATTCGATGTGCAGGCGCCCGCCGGGCAGGTCGAGGGACACCGGAGAGTCCATCCAGCCCTGACTGATGGCTGCCACGGCTGCGGCGCAGGCGCCGGTGCCGCAGGCCTGGGTTTCGCCCGCGCCGCGTTCCCACACGCGCAGGTTGGCGCGGTGGCGGTCGATGACCTGGATGAAGCCGGCATTCACCCGCTGCGGGAAGCGTGGGTGGTTTTCGATCTTCGGGCCCAGCTCATGCACGGGGGCAGTACGCACGTCGTCGACACGCAGCACGGCGTGCGGGTTACCCATGGACACGGCGGCAATCGAATGCAGCTGGCCGTCGACTTCCAGTGGGTAGCTCAGCGCCTGTGCGTCGGCGACGAAGGGGATTTCGGCAGGGATGAAGCGCGGCGGGCCCATGTCGACACTCACCTGGCCGTCGTTCTGCACGTCCAGCACGATGATGCCGCTCTTGGTTTCCACACGAATGCGCTTTTTCGCAGTCAGGCGCTTGTCCAGCACGAAGCGGGCGAAACAACGGGCACCGTTGCCACATTGCTCGACCTCGGAGCCGTCGGCATTGAAGATGCGGTAGCGGAAGTCCACTTCCGGGTTGTTCGGCGCCTCGACGATCAGCAATTGGTCGAAGCCGATGCCGGTATGGCGATCACCCCATTGCTTGGCGTGCTTGGGCTGGATATGCGCGTGCTGGCTGACCAGGTCGAGGACCATGAAGTCATTGCCCAGCCCATGCATCTTGGTAAAACGCAGCAGCATGGGCTTACTCCGGCAGCAGGCTTTCGCCAGCGTACAGTTCGGCGATGGTCTCGCGGCGGCGTACTTCGAACGCCTGGTCGCCGTCGACCAGGATTTCAGCGCAACGGCCACGGGTGTTGTAGTTGGAACTCATGACAAAACCATAGGCGCCCGCAGACGCTACGGCCAGCAAGTCACCTTCGGCCAGGTTCAGCACGCGGTCCTTGCCAAGGAAGTCGCCGGTCTCGCAGATAGGGCCGACCAGGTCGTAGGCACGGCCTTCGCCCGCACGAGGCTTGACCGCGCTGACACCCATCCAGGCTTGATACAGGGCCGGCCGAATCAGGTCGTTCATCGCCGCATCGATGATGGCGAAGTCCTTGTGTTCGGTGTGCTTGAGGTATTCCACACGGGTCAGCAGCACGCCAGCGTTGGCCACGATGTAGCGGCCCGGCTCGAACACCAGGGCCAGGTCGCGCTCGCCCACGCGCTCGCGGATGGCTTTGATGTAGTCGGCCACCAGCGGCGGCTGTTCGTCGCGGTAGCGAACGCCAACACCGCCGCCCAAGTCCAGGTGGCGCAGGTGGATACCGCATTCGGCCAGGCGGTCGACCAGTACCAGCAGGCGGTCGAGTGCGTCGAGGAACGGCTCCACGGTGGTCAGCTGCGAGCCAATGTGGCAGTCGACACCGACCACTTCCAGGTTCGGCAGCTGTGCGGCACGCACGTAGATGGCCTCGGCGTCGGCGATGGCGATGCCGAACTTGTTTTCTTTGAGGCCTGTGGAGATGTAAGGGTGGGTACCGGCATCGACGTCCGGGTTGACGCGCAGCGACACCGGGGCAACCTTGCCCATTTCAGCGGCCACTACTTGCAGGCGCTCCAGTTCGTCGGTGGATTCGACGTTGAAGCAGTGCACGCCAACTTCCAGGGCGCGGCGCATGTCTTCACGGGTTTTACCGACGCCGGAGAAGACCACGCGGTCTGCGCGCCCGCCAGCGGCCAGCACGCGCTCCAGCTCACCGCCGGAGACAATGTCGAAACCTGCGCCCAGGCGCGCCAGTACATTCAGTACGCCCAGGTTGGAGTTGGCCTTTACCGCGAAGCACACCAAGTGTTCAGTGCCTTGCAGGGCATCGGCGTAGCTACGGTACTGGGCCTCGATGTGGGCGCGCGAATACACGTAGGTGGGGGTGCCGTAGCGCTCGGCGATGGCCGACAGGGCCACGCCTTCCGCGAACAGCTCACCGTCGCGGTAGTTGAAAGCGTTCATCTGGTTTCCTTACTGCGCTGGCGACTGCTCGGGCTCGGGCTGCAGTTCGGGCTGCTGCTCTTGTACCGGGGCCGGCTTGGCTTTGGGCTGGTGCTGGTGCGCCTTGTGCGCTTTGCCGTTATCGCCGTCTTCAGGCAGATACAACGGGCCTTTCTGGCCGCAGGCAGAAACGAGGCAGGCAACAGCGACCAGCGCCGCGAAGGAGGAAATCAGGCGCTTCATGGGTGAAATCCTTAGAAAAATGCAGTATTGCGCCCGAGTATACCGAGCGACCGGCGGCTTGCCTATGCAAGGACCGGTCCGCCGGGCGGGCTATTCTTACCCCCTTCAGTGGCTAATCTTTGCATTCGGCGGCAAGCGCCCGTATCTTGCCCGGCTTGCCTGTAACGCAGCCAATTTCGAGGTTCCTGCAATGAGTTTGAGTGAAGCGCGTTTCCATGATCTGGTCGACGCGACCCAACAGGCCCTGGAAGACCTGTTCGACGAGAGCGGCATGGACCTGGACATGGAGAACTCCGCCGGCGTCCTTACCGTCAAGTTCGAGGGCGGCGCCCAACTGATCTTCAGCCGCCAGGAGCCGCTGCGCCAGCTGTGGCTGGCCGACCGTTCCGGTGGTTTCCACTTCGACTACGACGAAGAGAGCAAGAAGTGGGTGTGCGAAAAGAGCGAAGAACTGCTGGGCGAAATGCTCGAGCGCATCGTCTGGGAGCGGGCCGGCGAGAAGCTGGACTTCGACGAGATCTGACATGAGCAGCGCCCAGGCTCGGCCGCCCAAGCCGCTTTACAGCAACGTCAGCCCCGCCGTGCCATCGCCGTGCATCAGCGTATGCCGGTTGGACGAACAGCGGGTGTGCACAGGTTGCCACCGGCATGTCGAGCACATCCGCGAATGGCGCTCGGCTGACGACGAACGGCGTCGGCAGATCTGCCGCGAGGCCCAGGCCTTGCGCGATCAGGCTAAGGCACACTGAGCGCAGGGGCTTGAGTATTTACCCGGCTGTGGTAGTGTCGGGTTCTGCGTCGGTGACGCCAAAGCCTTCTCAAACCCCGCCCTTGGGCGGGGTTTTGCTTTATTTGCACATTGAAAACTGCCTGTTCAAAGGAGTCTGACTGGATCATGAGCACCAAGCCTTCCCTCATCCTCACCCGATTGGACGTACAACGTCTGGAGCGTCTGATCGACAGCCTCGACGAGAGTACGCCGGGTGTGCTCGCCTTGCAGGACGAGCTGGACCGCGCCGGGCAGGTGGTCGGTCACGAGGAAGTGCCAGCGGGCGTGGTGACCATGAACTCGCGCGTGCACTGCCGTGAGGAAGCCAGCGGCAAGGATTACCACCTGACGTTGGTTTACCCGAAGGATGCCGGGCCGGAAGGCAAGGTTTCGATCCTGGCGCCCATTGGCTGCGCCTTGCTGGGGTTGTCGGTGGGCGAGCAGATCGACTGGCCGGCACCGGGTGGCAAGACCCTCAAGCTGAAGCTGCTGGAAGTGGAATACCAACCGGAAGCGGCGGGCGATTTCGACCTGTAAGGGCCAAGGGGGCCGCTTTGCGGCCCATCGCGACACAAGGCCGCTACAAGGAATCGCATTCCCCTGTAGGAGCGGCCTTGTGTCGCGATGGGATGCAAAGCACCCCCGGCAATTCAGGCGCTTTGCGCCAAAACCTGCTCCAGCCCCTCATTCAAAGCCTGCTCCAGCACCCGCTTGTAGCTCAGGTACACCTGCGTCGCCCCCAGCCGGTCATCCAGCAACTCGGATAAGTCCAGGTCGGTGATATAGCACTGGTACCGCCCTGCACCACGGCGCTGGCCAATGATCTGCCGGGCTACCACCGCATACAGCTGCTCGCCATGCTCCAGCTCGGAAAACTCCTGTTGGTCGCAATACAGCGTCACATGCGCCGCGCCCGCGACCCCGGCCTGGATGATCGCCTGCACCTCATAGTAAGGCTGGTCGCTGCCCTCGATCGGGGCCAGGCGCGGCTCGATGCTGCGTGCCTTGCCTGCGCCAGAGGGCAGAAGCTGCGCATAGTGGATATCCAGCGAGGCCGGCCGCAGGCCGTCGAGCGGCAGGCGGGCATCGCGACGCATCACCACCGAGCGCAGAAAGCGTTGCAGCGGCAGCAGCAAGTGCGTTTCGTCATGCAATGGCAGGCGTTGTTGCCACAGCGCGTTGTACTCATCCAACACATACAGCTCGGCCCAACCGTCCTGCAGGCGATAGAACACCTGGATACAGGCCGGCCTGCCGTGCTCCAGTACCAGGCGCAGGTCGTGGTCTTGCAGGGCGTTGGCGTCCAGGTACAGCGGGCTGTAGGCGCCGCGCTCTTCGCCCAGGTAGGCTAGCAGCGCCTCATGCTCGTCCAGGGTGGTCAGGCTGACATGCTGGGGTAGCAGCTCCAGTACATGGGTGTGCTGGGCTACCTGCAGCAGGTAGCGATGGTGCAGCCCCTGGTCCAGCAGCAGTTGCACGGTGTCGAAAATCTCCTCTACACGCTGGCCGATGGCCTGGGCGCGGCTCTGGCAGAAGCAGCGCACCCGCACCCGCGGCCGGTGGCCGTGCAGTACCGGGCTGTTGAGGAAATCGCGCAGGCAGCGCACCAGTGCGTGCTCGCCGTCATAGCGCTGGACCAGCACCTCGTTCCAGCTGTTGATGGTGACCTGGTCCAGGGTCAGCACCAGGTTTTCGCGCACGCCGGCGTAGCTCAGCGAGTCGGTGCGCTCGGTGGTCATCAGAATGTTCAGGTCGCGGTGATGGCGCAGCGGGTCGATGGCGACATTGACCAGCAACAGCACCTCGTCGGCAACGCTGGGCTGCAGCAGGCGCACTTCACTGACGGTCGGCAAGGGCAGGGGAATGCTCTGCTGCAGGCAGCCCAGCAGGTTGAACAGCTCGTACTCGCCAAGGTCGCTACTGCCTGGGTGCAGCGCCAGGCGGGTGCTGCTGTCGATCACGCCGTTGCGATGGGCCCAGGCGAGCAGCTCGAGCAGCTCGCGGCAGCGCTTGATCGGGCTGAAGTGCTCCACCTCGTGGGTGCTCAAGTTGCCGCTGTAAAGCTCCCAGTGGTGGTTGCCCGGCTCCTTGCGGTTGGGTGCCTGGACCAAGGTCAAGGTGCCTTCGGCGAGGTCTGGGGCGATACCGGGGTTGATCACTTCGACCTTGCCGGCGCGGCGCTCGAACGCCGCATACAGGCGCCGGCCCAGTACATTGAGGTCGCGCTGGTCGGCGCGGCTGCTGGCGTTCTGGGTGAGCGCGAACTGGCTGAGGAAGCGGTAACTGTGGTTCAGCTCGGCCACCAGTTCGCGGCGCTCGACAGCAACCTGTTGCACTTTCCATTGACGGCGGCTGTCCAGCAAGGCCAGCTGTTGCTGGCTCCAGCCCCACTCGTCGGTCAGGCGCTGCAGCAGCCGGCGTTGCCAGCCCATGCTGCGACCCTGGTCGCTGAGCTTCTTGTTCACCTTGAGGTACAGGCTGCGGCGTACCAGCTCCAGGCGCGCGTGTTCGCCACGTTGCAGCAGGTAGCGTTCGATGCGCCGGTAAACCATCACGTAGGGGTCGAGCTCGTCGAGGTCTAGCTGGTTGGCGAACACGGCCTGCTTGTAGTCCAGGCTCAGGCAGCGCACGGCAGGGTGTTCGCTGGCGTAGGCTTCGGTCAGCAGCAGTTTGAGCAGCGATTTGTAGGGCGAGTCGATACCTTTGAACAACTGCCACAGGCCTGCGCCGACGAACTCGCCGGGCGGAATGTGCGCCAGGTTGCCGAGGTCGAGGGCGTCATGGCTGCGGATGAACCGCTTGGACAGCAGGGTCTGGGTATAACTGTGGTAGTTGTGTTCCTGATACACCGGCACCAGCCACCATAGCGGTGTGCGCCCGGCCAGCCACAGGGTGGTGCGGTAGAACTCGTCCAGCAGCAAGTAGTGCTGGGTGGTGCCACAGTCGTCGGAGCCGAGCTGGCCATCGCGCTCGCCATGGGCGAAGCCCTGCGTGTCGATCAGGAAAAAGTGTGCTTCGGCTCCCAGGCTTGCCGCCCAGGCCTCCAGTTGCTGGCACTTGCGGCGCAGTTCATCCAACTGGTGTTCGGGCAAGCCGGGTGCGTGGCACACCCACAGGTCCATGTCGCTGTGCTCGGCCTGGGCCAGCGAGCCCAGGCTGCCCATCAGGAACAGGCCGTGAATCGGACGTGGCGGGTTGCCATGCGCGGCCTTGTAGGTGAACGAGCGCGCCAGGCGCTGGGCCTCCGCCACCAGCTCGGCACCTGGCGCATAGCCCGATACGCCGGCAGGCGTACTGCCCGAGACGTAGCCTGGCAACAGCGGGTGGTTTACGTGAAACAGCAGCGGTAGCAGCGTCAGTACCTGTTGCTGACGTGTCGACAGGCCTTCCATTGCCCGCTGCAGCCGCCCTTGGTTTAACTGCAGGAAGCGCGCACGCAATGTCGCCAGGACCTTGCGGTCGATGCCTTCGTCCAGGTCAGGGCGGATTTCGTGAGGGTGGTTCATTGCGCGCTCGGGCAGGCCAGTGAAGCTGTGGCGAGTTTAGCCTGAGTGGCGGGGTCGGATAAGCAGTAATTGTAATTCTGGCGCCATTTTTCCAGCGTTCTCGCGCTCCAGCTTTCGCTGAGCTTCAGGCATGATGGGCGCATTGAGTCCAAGTCGAGAATTTCCGATGCGTGTATGGATCGATGCCGATGCCTGCCCCAAAGCGGCCAGGGATCTGATCGTCAAGTTCGCCCTCAAGCGCAAGTTCGAGGTGGTGATGGTGGCGGGGCAGGCCGTGGCCAAGCCGGCGTTCGCGATCGTGCGCCTGATTGTGGTACCCAGCGGCATGGACGCGGCCGACGATTACCTGGTCGAGCACGCCGTGCCTGGCGAGTTGGTGATCTGCAGTGACGTACCGCTGGCCGACCGCCTGGTGAAAAAGGGCGTGGCGGCACTGGACCCGCGTGGGCGAGAGTTCGACGAACGCAACATGGGCGACCGCCTGGCGGCGCGCAACCTGTTCACCGAGCTGCGCGAGCAGGGCCAGGTGGGGGGTGGGCAGGGCGCTTACGGCGAGCGGGAGAAGCAGGCATTTGCCAATGCGCTGGACCGGATCATTGCCCGGCTGTCCAAGTCCTGAAGAGCTTGCGGTTCTCTGTGGGAACGGCCTTGTGTCGCGAAAGGGGCGCGTTGCGGCCCTTTCGCGAGGCACAGAAGGCCGCGCCGCTTTCGGTGCTTACTCGTGTGTCAGTTCCAGCACCCGGTCCACCAGCTTGTAGATGCCCCCCGCCGCTTCGCTGATCGACTTGGCTTCCATGTAAGCCGGCGTAGTCACCAGTTTGCGCTGGGAGTCTTCGACAATATCGTGCACATCGCACTCCTCATGGGTACCGCCCATCTTCTCGACCGCCGCCGCCGTGCCGGCGTCGCTGCCGATGGTGCAGACCACGCCCGGCCCGTAGATCTTCGCGGCCAGTGCCGGCGAGATGCAGATCAGCCCAACCGGCTTGCAGGCGTCGGCAAAGGCTTCGGCCAGGGTCAGTACGTCCGGGTTGATGCTGCAGTTGGCACCTTCCACGGCAAAATTGGAGAGGTTCTTTGCCGCCCCAAAACCGCCTGGCACGATCAACGCATCGAAGTCCTCGGCCTTGGCCTCGCGGATGTCCTTGACCTCGCCGCGGGCTATGCGCGCCGATTCCACCAGCACATTACGCGACTCGGGCATTTCCTCGCCGGTCAGGTGGTTGATGACGTGCATCTGTGCAATGTTCGGCGCGAAGCACTGCACCTGCGCACCGCGCTGGTCGAGGCGCAGCAGGGTGATCACGCTTTCGTGGATTTCGGCGCCGTCGTACACGCCACAGCCGGAAAGAATCACCGCTACTTTTTTTGTCATGTTCACTACTCCAGTGTCGAGGCGCTAAATGTCCTCTAGTTTGGCAGATGTCGCCATAGGGATTCCCGCGGGTGCGGCCTAATCTTGGTGGATAACGCCTGAGGTCGTGCCCATGGACCTGATACTGCTGGCTGTGCCGTTCTTCTTTGTGCTGATTGCCGTCGAGCTGGTAGCTGACCGCGTGCGTGGCCAGCGCAATTTCACCCTGGCCGACTCGATCAACAGCCTTAGCACCGGCGCACTGTCGACCAGTACCGGGCTGCTGACCAAAGGGGTAGGGCTGGTCACCTATGCGCTGGCCTTCGAACACCTGGCGGTTTTGCGGTTGCCGGCAGAGGCGTGGTGGGTATGGCTGCTGGCCTTTGTCCTGTACGACTTCTGTTACTACTGGCTGCATCGCCTGGGGCATGAGCGCAACGTGCTGTGGGCCGCACACTCGGTGCATCACCAGAGCGAGGAGTACAACCTCACCACGGCGCTGCGCCAGACCAGTAGCGGGTTCATCTTCTCGTGGCTGTTCTACCTGCCGCTGGCGCTGGTGGGCGTACCGCCACTGGTGTTCATCACCGTGGCCTCGCTCAACCTGCTGTATCAGTTCTGGGTGCATACCCGACACATCCCCAAGCTTGGCTGGCTCGAGTGGGTGTTGATCACACCATCCAACCATCGCGTCCACCATGCGCAAAACCCTGCTTACTTGGATCGCAATTACGGCGGTGTGTTCATTCTCTGGGACCGTCTGTTCGGCACCTTCAAAGAGGAGGACCCGGCCGAGCCGGTGGTGTTCGGAGTGACGACACCGTTGGCCAGCTGGAACCCGCTGTGGGCCAACCTGCAGTTCTATGCCCAGCTCTGGCATGACGCCCGGCACACCACCAGCCTGTGGGACAAGCTGCGCATCTGGTTCATGCCCACCGGTTGGCGCCCGGCCGACGTGGCTGCGCGCTTCCCGCAGGCCAAGCAGGACCTGGCGCAGTTTCGCAAGTTCGAGATTGCCCTGGGTCGCGCGCAACAAGCCTACGTGGCGGCGCAGTTCGTGGTGTATGTGGCTTTGGGCAGCTACCTGATGGATGTGGCCGACCGCGTGCCGATCGCCGCGCTGGTGCTCGGCTGGTCGCTGATGGCGTTTGGTCTGTTCGTGCTGGGCGCTTTGCTGGAGAACCGGCGCTGGGCTGCGCGCCTGGAGCTGGCGCGGCTGCTGCTGAATGCGCCGGCGTTGTACCTGGCCGGCGCCTTGGGCTTAGCGGTGGTCGCGCCGCTGGCCTGGTTCCTGCTCGTGGCTTACAGCTTGCTCAGCCTCTGGGGCCTGGGCCAGGCCCGCCGCCTTGCGCTCCGCGCGCAGGGTGCGGAAGCGCCGACGCAGCCACAGCAGGCCGCCCAGCGCCACCAGGCCGCCGAGCACCCATAGCTCGTAACGTTTCACGTTGCCCAGCAGGCCTTCGAGAATGGCGCCGAAGTGGTACGCGGCCGCGCCCAGGGCGATTGCCCAGATAGCCGCGCCAATGCCGTTCAGCAGCAGATAGCGGCGGGGTGGATAGCCCGAAAGGCCAATGGCCACCGGCATGACCGTGCGCAGGCCATAGACGAAGCGAAAACTCAGCACCCAGATATCAGGATGGCGGCGGATGTGGTCCAGCGCCCGGTCACCCATTGCCTGCCAGCGCGGCTTGCGCGCCAGGATCCTGCGCCCGTGGCGGCGGCCCATGAAGTACCACAGCTGATCGCCCGCGTAGCTGCCGAAGAAGGCCACCAGGCACACCAGCTTGATGTCCATGTAACCACGGAACGCAAGGAAACCCGCAAGCACCAGGATGGTCTCGCCTTCGAAGAAGGTGCCTAGAAAAAGGGCAAAGTAGCCGAAATCCTGCAGGAATTGTTGAAGCATTTTCTGAGGTGCTGGCGAAATGAACGCGAAGCCTACCCCTTCGCGCGCAATCGTGAAAGTGTCCAAATGTGTCTCGACGTGAACAATTCCTACACAGACAATGCCAGAGGCCACGCGCCATGGCTTGCCCTGGTGTGTAACACAGGCGTCATAATGGGCGCTTATCTTGCCGCTCAATTGATGATAGGGCGTTAACGTCCTCAGGAACGCCAGATGAATAATGAAGTGCTCACCCCTGTCGCGATCAAGGATGCCCAGGAGCTCCCAGAAGAGATGGTGCAGACCCCGCCTGACCTGCCGCCGGCGCCCGAGCCCGTAGCGGAGCAGGTGGCCGAGCCTGTGGCCCCGGTGCCCGCACCGGCCCCGGCAATCACCGTCCCTGGCCTGGACGACAGCAGCCTGTACATTCATCGCGAACTCTCGCAGTTGCAGTTCAACATCCGCGTGCTGGAACAGGCACTGGACGAGAACTACCCGTTGCTTGAACGGCTCAAGTTCCTGCTGATCTTCTCCAGCAACCTCGATGAGTTCTTCGAGATCCGCGTGGCCGGGCTGAAGAAGCAGATCAATTTTGCCCGTGAACAGGCCGGTGCCGATGGCTTGCAGCCGCACCAGGCGTTGGCGCGTATCAGCGAACTGGTGCACATCGAGGTAGAGCGCCAGTACGCGATCCTCAATGACGTGCTGCTGCCGGAGCTGGAAAAGCATCAGATTCGCTTCATTCGCCGTCGTTACTGGACGCCCAAACTCAAGACCTGGGTGCGCCGCTATTTCCGCGACGAAATCGCCCCGATCATCACCCCGATCGGCCTCGACCCGACCCACCCGTTCCCGTTGCTGGTGAACAAGAGCCTCAACTTCATCGTCGAGCTTGAGGGTGTGGACGCCTTCGGTCGCGATTCGGGCTTGGCGATCATCCCTGCCCCACGCCTGCTGCCACGGGTCATCCGCGTGCCTGAAGAGGTGGGTGGCCCGGGTGCCAACTACGTGTTCCTGTCGTCGATGATCCACGCGCACGCCGACGACCTGTTCCAGGGCATGAAGGTGAAGGGCTGCTACCAGTTCCGCCTCACCCGTAACGCCGACCTGGCGCTGGACTCCGAAGAAGTCGACGACCTGGCCCGTGCTCTGCGTGGTGAGCTGTTCTCGCGCCGTTACGGCGATGCCGTGCGCCTGGAAGTGGCCGACACCTGCCCGAAACACCTGTCGGACTACCTGCTCAAGCAGTTCAGCCTCAGCGAAAGCGAGCTGTACCAGGTCAATGGCCCGGTCAACCTCACCCGCCTGTTCAGCATTACCGGCCTGGACAGCCACCCGGAGCTTCAGTACACGCCGTTCACCCCGGCAATCCCCAAGCTGCTGGTGAACGCCGACAACATTTTCAGCGTGATCAGCAAGCAGGACATCCTGCTGATGCACCCGTTCGAGTCCTTCACCCCGGTGGTCGACCTGCTGCGCCAGGCCGCCAAGGACCCGCATGTGCTCGCCGTGCGCCAGACCCTGTACCGCTCCGGGGCCAACTCGGAAATCGTCGACGCCCTGGTGGACGCGGCGCGTAACGGCAAGGAGGTCACTGCGGTGATCGAGTTGCGTGCGCGCTTCGACGAAGAGTCCAACCTGCAGATGGCCAGCCGCCTGCAAGCGGCCGGTGCGGTGGTGATCTACGGCGTGGTCGGGTTCAAGACCCACGCCAAGATGATGCTGATCCTGCGCCGCGAGCAGGGCGAGATCGTGCGTTATGCGCACCTGGGTACCGGCAACTACCACGCCGGCAACGCCCGCCTGTACACCGACTACAGCCTGCTGACCTCTGACGACGCCCTCACCGAGGACGTTGGCAAGCTGTTCAGCCAGCTGATCGGCATGGGCAAGACCCTGCGCATGAAGAAGCTGCTGCACGCGCCGTTCACCCTGAAAAAGGGCATGCTCGACATGATCGCGCGGGAAACCCAGTTCGCCCTCGAAGGCAAGCCGGCGCACATCATCGCCAAGTTCAACTCGCTGACCGACGCCAAGGTCATCAAGGCGCTGTACAAGGCCAGCCAGTCGGGTGTGAAAATCGACCTGGTGGTGCGCGGCATGTGCTGCTTGCGCCCAGGTATTCCGGGGGTTTCGCACAACATCCAGGTGCGCTCGATCATCGGCCGCTTCCTCGAGCACACGCGGGTGTTCTACTTCCTCAATGGCGGCGAAGAGCAGATCTACCTGTCCAGCGCCGACTGGATGGAGCGCAACCTCGACAAGCGCGTCGAGACCTGCTTCCCGGTGGAAGGCAAGAAGCTGTTGCTGCGGGTGAAGAAGGAGCTGGAAGGCTACCTGACCGACAACACCCACGCCTGGACGTTGCAGCCAGACGGGCGCTACGTGCGTAGCACCCCGACCGGCAACCAGAACCCGCGCAGTGCCCAGGCGACCCTGCTGGAGCGCCTGAGCAACCCGGTCCTCAACGTACGCTGAGGACGAAGCCGACCCGGGCCAGCCACTCCGCCTCGTTGGCGAAGTCGGCCTGGGTCAGCTGGTTCTGCTCCAGCCAGCCTTCAGGGAAAGCTACATCCAGGCTGTTGTCGCCGCCCTTGAGCTCTACCTTTGGCATCTGCTGGGTGCCGCGAATGTGGTGGAACAGAATGGCAAAGCGCAGAAGCACGCACAGGCGCAGCAGCTTGACCCCTTCATCACCCAGCTCAGCGTAACGGTCCTTGGGGATGTTGCGACGGTGGCCGCGCACCAGCAGGGCCATCATCTGCTGATCTTCGCGAGAAAAGCCCGACAGGTCGGAGTGCTCGATCAGGTAGGCGCCATGTTTGTGGTAGTGATAGTGGGCAATGTCTAGCCCTATTTCGTGTATTTTCGCGGCCCAGCCAAGCAGATCGCGCCAATTTCCGTCTTTAAGGTCCCAGGCGTCGGCCACTTGGTCGAAGGCGTGCAGTGCCTTGCGTTCGACACGCGCAGCCTGGCCCTGGTCCACGTGGTAGCGCTCCATCAGCGAGTTCAGGGTGCGTTCGCGCACATCCTCGTGGTGGTGACGGCCGAGCAGGTCGAACAGCACACCTTCGCGCAGGGCACCGTCACAGTGGTCCATGCGCTGCAGCTCCAGGGCATCGAAGATCGCTTCGAGAATCGCAAGGCCTGCGGGGAAGATGGTCCGGCGGTCCGGCTTGACGCCGTCGAAGTCGATCTTGTCGACCTCGCCCAGTTTGAACAGCTTGCGCTTGACCCAGGCCAGGCCTTCGGCGTTGACCTCGCCATTGCCCAGGCCGCCGGCCTTGATGGCGGCGCCGATGGCGCGAATGGTACCGGACGAGCCAATGGCCTCGTCCCAGGTCAGGCGGTGCAGGGCATTTTCGATACTCATCAGCTCCAGGCGCGCGGCGGTGTACGCCTGGGCATAGCGGGCCGGGGTGATCTTGCCATCGCGGAAGTAGCGCTGGGTAAAGCTTACGCAACCCATCTGCAGGCTTTCGCGCAGCAGCGGCTCGAAACGCTGGCCGATGATGAACTCGGTACTGCCGCCACCGATGTCTGCCACCAGGCGCTTGCCGGGGGTATCGGCCAGGGTGTGCGATACGCCCAGGTAGATCAGGCGCGCTTCTTCACGGCCGGAGATGACCTCGACCGGGTGGCCGAGGATGGCCTCGGCGCGCTGGATGAATTCGTTGCGGTTGCGCGCTTCGCGCAAGGCGTTGGTACCGACGATGCGTACGGAGCCTGCCGGCATGCCGTTGATCAGTTGAGAAAAGCGCTTGAGGCAATCCAGGCCTCTTTCCATAGACTCTTCACTGAGCTTGCGCTCTTCGTCGATGCCGGCGGCTAGCTGAACCTTCTCGCCGAGCCGCTCAAGGATACGGATTTCGGTATGGTGGGCCTTGGCCACGACCATATGAAAACTGTTGGAGCCAAGGTCGATGGCGGCGATCAGGGACAGGTTCTTCGCGATGGTATGCGGCATGATCTGGTTGTTCTCGGTCGTTAACCTGGCAATCGTGCCACGATAGCAGGCTGTCGCCAACGCGTGACACTCAGCCGGTGTGCTGGCCTTGATGCAAGGCAATGTGCCATTCGATTCTATGACGGCGACATGACAGTTTCGATTCGCGGCTTCTTGCACAACTATAGTTACACTCAATCGTCCGCGGCTTCCTGTAGGCGGCGGGGGCGGCTATGATGGGCAACGTTTTTTATTGCTTACGACCTTGGAGATTTCCATGAGCGACAAAATCAAACACGTCACCGACGCCAGCTTCGAAGCCGACGTACTGCAGGCTCAAGGCCCGGTGCTGGTCGACTACTGGGCTGAATGGTGCGGCCCATGCAAGATGATCGCTCCGGTTCTGGACGACATCGCTGCCACCTACGAGGGCAAACTGACCGTCGCCAAGCTGAACATCGACGAGAACCAGGAAACCCCGGCCAAGCACGGCGTGCGCGGTATCCCGACGCTGATGCTGTTCAAGAACGGCAACGTCGAAGCCACCAAGGTTGGCGCTTTGTCCAAATCGCAGCTGGCCGCGTTCCTCGACGCCCACCTGTGATGTGAAAAGGCCCCGCAAATGCGGGGCTTTTCTTTTTCAGAGCACTAGACGCAGAAAAAAGCAAGTGTTACATTCGGCCTCGCACTGCTTTTCCAGTGCCCTCTACACGCCGTCGCCGAAGCATCCCTAATTCGAATCAGTACGCGATCCTGTCGCCATCTAGCGGCGCGGCCTCATTAAGCCAGAAGCTTAATTCTCCCTTCTTACATGATTACGTCACTCCCCTTATGAACCTGACTGAACTCAAGCAAAAGCCGATTACCGATCTTTTGGAAATGGCCGAACAGATGGGCATCGAAAACATGGCCCGTTCGCGCAAACAGGACGTGATTTTCGCCCTGCTGAAGAAGCATGCGAAAAGCGGCGAAGAGATCTCGGGTGACGGCGTGCTGGAGATTCTCCAGGATGGTTTCGGTTTCCTGCGTTCGGCTGATGCGTCCTACCTGGCCGGCCCAGACGATATCTACGTCTCGCCCAGCCAGATCCGCCGTTTCAACCTGCGTACCGGCGACACCATCGTCGGCAAGATCCGCCCACCGAAGGAAGGGGAGCGTTACTTCGCCCTGCTGAAGGTCGATACCATCAACTTCGACCGCCCGGAAAACGCGAAGAACAAGATCCTGTTCGAAAACCTGACGCCGCTGTTCCCGAACAAGCGCTTGAAGATGGAGGCCGGCAACGGCTCCACCGAAGACTTGACCGGCCGTGTCATCGACCTGTGCGCCCCGATCGGCAAAGGCCAGCGCGGCCTGATCGTTGCCCCGCCAAAAGCGGGCAAGACGATCATGCTGCAGAACATCGCGGCCAACATCACCCGTAACAATCCCGAGTGCCACCTGATCGTCCTGCTGATCGACGAGCGCCCGGAAGAAGTGACCGAAATGCAGCGCACCGTGCGCGGCGAAGTGGTTGCTTCCACCTTCGACGAGCCGCCAACCCGCCACGTGCAGGTTGCCGAAATGGTGATCGAGAAGGCCAAGCGCCTGGTCGAGCACAAGAAGGACGTGGTCATTCTGCTGGACTCCATCACCCGTCTGGCGCGTGCCTACAACACCGTGATCCCGAGCTCCGGCAAGGTGCTGACCGGTGGTGTCGATGCCCACGCCCTGGAGAAGCCGAAGCGTTTCTTCGGTGCTGCGCGTAACATCGAGGAAGGCGGCTCGCTGACCATCATCGCCACCGCGCTGGTCGAAACCGGCTCGAAGATGGACGAAGTGATCTACGAAGAGTTCAAGGGCACCGGCAATATGGAGCTGCCGCTGGACCGCCGCATCGCCGAGAAGCGTGTGTTCCCGGCCATCAACATCAACCGCTCCGGTACCCGCCGCGAAGAGTTGCTGACTGCCGACGACGAACTGCAGCGCATGTGGATCCTGCGCAAGCTGCTGCACCCGATGGACGAAATCGCCGCCATCGAGTTCTTGGTCGACAAGCTCAAGCAGACCAAGACCAACGACGAGTTCTTCCTGTCGATGAAGCGCAAGTAAGATCGTCGTACCACGCAAAGGCCGGGGAAACCCGGCTTTTTGCTATCTGTATTTTGGCTATTGCGGCCCTATCGGCGCTACACTCTGCACCCCCGACCGATACGGCCAACACGAGGCTCCTGCATGCAGTATCGCGACTTGCGCGACTTCATCCGTGGCCTGGAACAGCGCGGCGAGCTCAAGCGCATCCAGGTTCCGATCTCCCCCGTCCTGGAAATGACCGAGGTCTGCGACCGCACCCTGCGTGCCAAAGGCCCGGCGTTGCTGTTCGAAAAGCCCACCGGTTTCGACATCCCGGTGCTGGGCAACCTGTTCGGCACCCCGGAGCGGGTGGCCATGGGCATGGGCGCCGAGTCGGTCGATGAGCTGCGGGAAATCGGCAAGCTGCTGGCCTTCCTCAAGGAGCCCGAGCCGCCCAAGGGCCTGAAGGACGCCTGGTCGAAGCTGCCGATCTTCAAGAAGGTCGTGTCGATGGCGCCGAAAGTGGTCAAGGACGCGGTGTGCCAGGAAGTGGTGGTCGAGGGTGACGATGTCGACCTCGGCGCTCTGCCGATTCAGCACTGCTGGCCAGGCGACGTGGCGCCGCTGATCACCTGGGGCCTTACCGTGACCCGTGGCCCGAACAAGGACCGCCAGAACCTGGGCATCTACCGCCAGCAGGTGATCGGCCGCAACAAGGTCATCATGCGCTGGCTGAGCCACCGTGGCGGTGCCTTGGATTACCGTGAGTGGTGCGAGAAGAACCCCGGCCAGCCGTTCCCGGTCGCCGTGGCCCTGGGCGCTGACCCGGCGACCATCCTCGGTGCCGTGACCCCGGTGCCGGACACCCTCTCCGAGTACGCCTTTGCCGGCCTGCTGCGCGGCAATCGCACCGAGCTGGTCAAGTGCCGCGGCAGCAACCTGCAGGTACCGGCCACCGCCGAAATCATTCTGGAAGGCGTGATCCACCCAGGCGAAATGGCCCCGGAAGGCCCCTATGGCGACCACACCGGCTACTACAACGAAGTGGACAGCTTCCCGGTGTTCACTGTCGAGCGCATCACCCACCGGCACAAACCGATCTACCACAGCACCTACACCGGTCGGCCGCCAGATGAGCCGGCGATTCTCGGTGTGGCACTGAACGAAGTGTTCGTGCCGATCCTGCAAAAGCAGTTCCCGGAAATCACCGATTTCTACCTGCCGCCGGAAGGCTGCTCGTACCGCATGGCGGTGGTGACCATGAAAAAGCAGTATCCGGGCCATGCCAAGCGCGTAATGCTGGGTGTGTGGTCGTTCCTGCGACAGTTCATGTACACCAAGTTCGTTATTGTCACCGATGACGATATCAACGCCCGCGACTGGAACGATGTGATCTGGGCCATTACCACGCGCATGGACCCCAAGCGTGATACGGTGATGATCGACAACACGCCGATCGACTACCTGGACTTCGCGTCGCCGGTATCGGGCCTGGGGTCGAAGATGGGCCTGGACGCCACGCACAAGTGGCCGGGCGAGACTACACGCGAATGGGGACGGGTTATCGTCAAGGACGAAGCCGTCACCCGCCGTATCGATGAGCTGTGGGATCAGTTGGGAATAGATTGATGCAGGTAACGTTGCAGCCGTCCGGGGCGGTGCTGGCGCTCGAACCCGGGGAACGGATCCTGGATGGAGCGCGGCGGCTGGGCTATGACTGCCCGAACAGCTGCCGCAATGGCAATTGCCATGTCTGCGCCGCGTTATTGGTCGAAGGCCGGGTACGCCAGGAAGGCGAAGTCCGCGACCATGGCGAGTTGTTCACCTGCATTGCCGAACCGCTGGAGGATTGCGTGTTGCTCTGGGATGGTGTGCTCGCCTTGGGCGAGCTGCCGGTGCGCAAGCTGGCGTGCAGCGTCAGCGAATGCGTCGACGTTGGTGGCGACGTCTGGCGGGTGCGTTTGCGCGCGCCGGCCGGCAAGCCACCGCGCTACCACGCCGGGCAGTACCTGATGATCGAGCGTGAGGGTGGCAAGCAGGCCGCTTTTTCGCTGGCCTCCGCCCCCCACGCCGGGCGTGAGCTGGAGCTGCACGTGCTGGCGCGAGAGCCCAGCGCACAGCAACTGATCGAGCAACTCAAGCGTGACGGTCTGGCACGTATCGAAATGCCGTTTGGCGACACCCACCTGGCCGAGTTGCCCGACGGGCCGTTGGTGCTGATTGCCGCCGGTACCGGCATGGGCCAGATGCACAGCCTGCTCGAGCATTGCCGAGCCAATGGCTTCAAGCACCCGGTACACCTGTACTGGGGCGTGCGCCGGCCCGAAGACTTCTATCAGATCGAGCACTGGGACGAATGGCAGCGCCTGCCTAACCTGTTCCTGCACCAGGTGGTCAGCGACCTGTGCGGCTGGGAAGGCCGTTGCGGCATGTTGCATGAAGCGGTTTGCGAAGACATTGACGACCTCAACAGCGTGCATGTGTATGCCAGCGGTTCGCCGAACATGATCTACGCCACCCTCGACGCCCTGGTCGAGGCCGGTATGGATGCGCACCGCATGCGTGCCGATGTGTTTGCCTACGCGCCACGTGGTTAATAACCAAAGTTTGCAAGTATGGGTATAAGGCGGTAATTGTTACCGCCTTGGCCATTAACTTTCACAGTGGCTGAAACAGTATTTCCCAGTCGTCGGAACCGCGCATGAAACACTGACGCGAGGGCTTGAGTATTCCTGCAATTCTGGCCTATGGTTACTGCAAGCGCCCCGGGTAAAGCGGCCTGGGGCTGCAGCGTAATCGAATTTCGCTACATCCGTAGTTCACAGGGATAATGGCGGCAGCTTATGTCGGCACTTGAAAGTATGTCCTGGGAAGTTTCATATCCTCCGGCACTCGACTTCGGTCAGCAACATACTCACGATCAGTTGTTCAACTCCATGAAGACGACCATGTCTCGGCATCAGGGCGGGCCTGTGTGGCTGTTCGCTTATGGTTCGTTGATTTGGCGCCCCGAGTGCAATTCGGTGGAACGTCAGCGCGCGCGGGTGCATGGTTATCACCGGGGCTTGTACCTGTGGTCGCACGAACACCGTGGCACCCCGGAAACCCCTGGGCTGGTGTTTGGCCTGGACCGTGGTGGCTCCTGCAGCGGCTTTGCCTATCGGCTGGATGAAAGCAGCCTGGATGACTCGCTGATGGCCCTATGGCAACGGGAGATGCCGTACCCGGCCTACCGGCCGCACTGGCTTAGCTGCCGGTTGGGCGATGGCAGCAAGGTGCAGGCATTGGGCTTTGTGCTGGAGCGGCATTTACCCTGTTATGCGGGGAATCTGCCGGATACCTTGCTCAGCCAGATTCTGGCCAGTGCCAAGGGGCGTTATGGCACCACGCGCGACTATGTGGAGCAGACGTTGAATGCCTTGCGCAGCCACCAGATGCCCGATCGCAACCTGGAGGCGCGGTTCCGGCGTTGCCATAACCTGCGCGAAGTGTGAACAACCTCTACCGGCCTCTTCGCGGGTTTTTCTGCGAAGAGGCCTGAACTGCCTTACTTGGCCAACACCACCAACTTACCCACAGCCTGGCGCTGCCCCAGCTTCTCGATGGCGGCCCCAGCCTCGGCCAGTGGATAAGTCTGCGACACCAATGGCTTCAACTTGCCCTCGGCATGCCAGGCAAACAGCTGCTTGAAGTTGGCTGCATTATCCTGCGGCTGGCGCTGGGCAAACGCGCCCCAGAACACCCCCAGCACCGCCGCACCCTTGAGCAGTACCAGGTTGGCCGCCAGCTGGGGAATGCTGCCGCTGGCAAAACCCACCACCAGCAGCCGGCCATTCCAGGCCAACCCGCGTACCGCTTGCTCGAATAGCTCGCCACCGACCGGGTCGTAGATCACGTCGACCCCCTGGCCGCCGGTCAGGCGCTTGATTTCTTCGCGCAGGCTGGCCTGGCTGTAGTCGATCAGCTCATCCGCCCCGGCCGCTTTGGCCACGGCCAGTTTCTCGGCACTGCTGGCTGCCGCGATCACTCGCGCGCCCATGGCCTTGCCGATTTCCACCGCCGCCAGCCCGACCCCACCGGAAGCGCCCAGCACCAGCAAGGTCTCGCCTGCTTGTAACTGACCGCGCTGACGCAGGGCGTGCATCGAGGTGCCGTAGGTCATGCCGAACGCCGCAGCGGTGGTGAAGTCCATGCTCGCCGGGATCGGCAGCACGTTGTAGAAAGGCACCGCCACCTGCTCGGCGAACGCACCCCAGCCGGTCAGCGCCATGACCCGGTCGCCCACCTTGAACGTGCCAGCCTTTTCCCCGACTGCAGCCACCACCCCCGCCGCTTCGCCGCCAGGGGAGAACGGTAGTGGAGGTTGGAACTGGTACTTGCCTTCGATGATCAGCGTGTCGGGGAAGTTGACCCCGGCAGCCTGCACGTCCAGCAGGATCTCGTTTTTCTTCGGCTGCGGGCTGGCCACGTCTTCCAGTACCAGATCGCGCGCCGGACCCAGGGTTTTGCACAACACGGCTTTCATCGGGGCTATTCCTTTGCGGGTAATGGCCGATAAGTGTAGGAGGGCCGCTTGCCGGGTCAACGAGCATGGCCTGCCCTGATGGGCCGGCATAAGCCCGGGCTTGGGTTTGAGCGGTGTGCTGGGTAAGCTGGCGCCAACTGTATTGAGGAGCGAATTCGTGAAAGCGTTGATCTTGATGGTGCTGGCGTTGCTGCTGCCGGCTGCGGCCATGGCCGAAGAAGCCAAGGAAGGGGCGCCCAAGGTCGCCTACATCAGCCTGAGCCCGCCCTTTGTCGGCAACTATGCCCTCGACGGCGGCCCGCGGCTGCGGGTGTACAAGGCCGACGTGGCCCTGCGCGTGACCGGCGACGAAGCAGCCAAGGCGGTGCAGCACCACGAGCCATTGATCCGTAATCAGCTGGTGGCACTGTTCACCCAGCAGACGGTGGACAGCATGAGCAACGTCGAGGCCAAGGAGCACCTTCGCCAAGAAGCGCTGAAACAAGTGCAGCAGGTGCTGGAAGCGGAAGAGGGCAAGCCGATTGTTGAAGACTTGCTGTTCAACAACCTGATCGTGCAGTGATCAACTGTGGGAGCGGGCGAGCCCGCGAACACCGGCGAAGCCGGTGCCATTCACCGCGCTGCCTGCTTCGCGGGCTCGCCCGCTCCCACAGGGTCAGGACGCCAGGCTGCGACGGAACCGCGAAAGCGCCACGCTGAAAAATACCAGGCCGATCAGCGCCAGTGCCAGGATATCCGGCCACACCACCGCCCACCCGGCATCGCGGAACAGGATCGCGGCCCCCAGGCTGACGAAATGCGTCGACGGCGACCCCTGCATCACCCACTGCAGCCACTGCGGCATGCTGTCCAGCGGTGTGCTGCCGCCGGACAGCAACAGCATCGGGATGATCACCGGGATCGCCAGCAGGCCGAACTGCGGCGTCGAGCGTGCCAGGGTGGCGAGGAAGATACCCAGCGCCGTACTGGCGAACAGGTACAGCGCGGTCACGGCCAGGAACAACCCCATCGAGCCGGACAACGGCACGCCCAGCGCGCCTTTCACTACCACCACCAACGAAATCCAGGTGCATATCACCACCACCAGGGCGTTGCTGCCGATCTTGGCCAGCATGATCTCCAGCGCGGTCAGTGGCAGCACCAGCAGGTGGTCGAGGGTGCCGTGCTCACGCTCGCGCAGCAGCGCGGTGCCGGTGAGGATGATTGCCAGGATGGTGATGTTGTTGACGATCTGGATCACCGCCAGGAACCAACCGCCCTCCAGGTTGGGGTTGAACAGCGCCTTGGGGTTGATCAGCACCGGGCTTTGCACGTTGCCCCGCTGGCTGTAGTCGAGCAGCTCGCGCTCGAAGATGCGGCCGATGTAGCCGGCGCCCATGAACGCCTGGCTCATGGCCGTGGCATCGACGTTTATCTGCAGCTCCGGCGAGCGCCCGGCCAGCAGGTCACTCTGGAAATTCACCGGTACGTTGATCACGAAGGTGTACTGGCCGCTGTCCATGGCCTGGTCCAGGTGTTGCGCGGTCAGCGGAACGGCAGGTTGAAACTCCGGTGGTTGCAGGGCTTCACTGAGCTTGCGCGAGAGCAGGCTGTGGTCTTCGTCCACCACCGCGACGCTGGCGTTGTGCACACCGATCACCGAGCCGGCGGCCGGCATGTAGATCGCCACGCTGAAGGCATACAGCAGGAACAGCAGCAGTACGCTGTCATGACGCAGGCTGGTCAGTTCTTTCAGGCCTAGGCGCAGGGTGTGGTTCAGGCGCGACATGTCAGGCCTCCTGCTTCTTCAGCATGGCCAGGCTCAGGCCGGTGAATGCGGCAAAGAAGCCCAACAGGATCAGGCACTGCGGCCACAGCTCGCGCAGGCCCAGCGCCTTGGTGAAGGTGCCGACCGCGATGTCGAGGAAGTAGCCCGCCGGGAACAGCTGGCCCATCACCGCCGCCGCGCCGTCCAGCGACGAGCGTGGCACGATCAGCCCGGAAAACTGGATGGTCGGCAGGCTGGTAATGATCATGGTGCCGAGAATGGCGGCGATCTGGGTGCGGGTGAATGCTGAAATCAGCAGGCCCAGGCTGGTGGTGGCCAGCAGGTAGGCCACGCCACCACAGGCCAGGGCCAGCACACTGCCCTTGAGCGGCACGGCGAACAGCCAGCGGTTCATCGCCACCAGCAGCGCCAGGTTGACCAGGCTTACCGCCAGGTAGGGCATCTGCTTGCCCAGCAGGAACTCCAGGCGGGTGAGGGGTGTGGCGTAGAAGTTGGTGATGGAGCCCAGCTCCTTCTCGCGAACGATGCCCAGTGCAGTGAGCATGGCCGGTATGAAGGCCAGGATCAGCGCCATCACGCCCGGGCCGATGGCATTCACGCTGACCACGTCCTGGTTGTAGCGAAAACGCGTTTCCAGGCGCACCAGGTCCTGGCGCGGCTGCGGCTGTGGGCTGGCCTTGGCCAGTTGCTCCAGGTTGGCCTGGTGCACGGCTTCCACGTAGTTGCGGCTGGTTTCGGCGCGGAACGGCATGCCGCCGTCGAGCCAGGCGGCCACCACCGGTTGACGCCCGGCGTACAGGTCGCGGCCAAAACCGGGCGGAATCTCCAGTGCCAGTTTGATTTCCGAGCGCTGCAGCCGCTGATGCAGTTCGCGGCTGTCGCGGATCGGCGCCTGTTCGGCGAAATAGCGTGAGCCTCGGAAGGCTTCGAGGTAGGCGCGGCTTTGCGGGCTTTGATCCTGGTCGTGCACGGCGAAGGCAAGGTTTTCTACATCCAGTGAAATGCCGTAGCCGAAAATCACCATCATGAACAGTGCACCCAGCAAGGCGAAGGCCAGGCGTACCTTGTCGCGCAGCAGTTCCTTGCCTTCTCGGCTGGCCACCGCCAGCAGGCGGCGCAGGCTGAAGCCTTGGCGCAGTGGTGGGGCAGGCGAAGCTGCTTGCTCCAGTACGGTGTTATCCGTGGTTTGCGGCGCGAGCTCCTGGGCTTGTTCCAGGCACCGCACGAAAGCGTCCTCCAGGGTTTCGCCCTGGTACTGGCGCTGCAAGGCCTCCGGCGTGTCGCAGGCCAGTACCCGCCCGGCGTGCATCAGCGAAATACGGTCGCAGCGCTGGGCTTCGTTCATGAAGTGGGTGGAGAGGAAAATGGTCACGCCTTGCTCGCGGGACAGCTCTACCAGCAGGCGCCAGAAGTCGTCGCGGGCGGCCGGGTCGACGCCGGAAGTCGGTTCGTCGAGGATCAGCACTTCAGGGCGATGCAACACCGCCACGGCCAGCGACAGGCGCTGGCGCAGGCCAAGGGGCAGTGCGCCAGACGGTTGGTCGGCGATGGCGGCGAGGTCGAAGCGATTTATCAGCTCATCGATGCGCTGGGCGCTCTGGGCTTTGGGCAAGTCGAACAGGCGGGCATGGAGGGCCAGGTTCTGCCGGGTGCTGAGCTCGCCATACAGCGAGAAGCTCTGTGACATGAAGCCGACCCGCTTGCGCGTGGCCAGGTCACTGGCATCCACCGGGCGCCCCAGCAGGCTGGCGCTGCCCTCGCTGGCAGGCATCAGGCCGGTGAGCACTTTCATGGTGGTGGTCTTGCCGCAGCCGTTGGAGCCGAGGAAGCCGAAGATCTCCCCACGGCCAATGGCGAAACTGACCTTGTTCACCGCTGTGAAGTCGCCAAAGCGCAGGGTCAGGTCGTGCGCCTCGATGGCGACCGGGCCATCCGTGGCCTGGCGCGGTGGAATGCTCAGGGGTTGATGCTGCGCCTTGCCCGCGCCCTGGTAGTGGGTGAAGGCGTCGTCCAGTTTGCCACTGGGGGTGACTGCGGCCAGTTCGTGGCTGGCGCCTGCGGCCAGCAGGCGGCCGCCATCGAGCATCAGGCAATGCTCGAACTGTTCGGCTTCTTCCATGTAGGCGGTGGCCACCAGCAGGGTCAGTTGCGGGCGCTGCGCGCGAACCTGTTCGACCAGTTCCCAGAAACGCCGCCGCGACAGCGGGTCGACGCCGGTGGTCGGCTCGTCGAGGATCAGCAGGTCTGGTTCGTGGATCAGCGCGCAGCACAAGCCCAGCTTCTGCTTCATGCCGCCCGACAGCTTGCCGGCCGGGCGCTCGGCAAAGCGCTGCAGGTCGGTGGCCTGCAGCAAGTTGGCCATGCGCTGCTCGCATTCGCGGCGGCCCAGGCCGAACAGCGTGGCGAAAAAGCGGATGTTCTCGCTGATCGACAGCTCTGGGTACAGGTTGTTGCCTAGTCCCTGCGGCATGAATGCCACTTTCGGGTACAGCGCTGCGCGATGGCGCCGTTGGCGGATCGAGCCGCCCAGAACCTGCAGTTCACCCTGCTGCAGGCGTTTGACGCCGGCGATCAACCCCAGCAGAGTGGACTTGCCGGCGCCATCTGGGCCAATCAGCGCGCAGCGGGTGCCCGCAGGCAGGCTGAAACCCAGGGTATGCAGGGCCGTCAGGTCGCCGTAGCGGTGGCTGATGCCATCGGCCAGCAGTGCCGGGGCGTTCATTGCAGGTTGGCCGGCCAGTCCACCTCGGCCGTGCGCACATAGCCGGCGCCTGGCATGCCAGGTTTAGCCTGTGGCACGACACCTGGGTCGGTCAGGCGGAGTTTGACCCTGAACACCAGCTTTTGCCGCTCGTCGCGGGTCTCCACCTGTTTGGGCGTGAACTGGGCCTTGGCTGCGACAAAAGCCACTTTGGCCGGCAGGGCGCGTTCGGGCAGGGCGTCGAGCACGATGCGCGCCTGGTCGCCCACGGTCAGCTGGCCGCTGGTGGAGGCCGGCAGGTACAGGTTCATGTACTGGTCGCTGGGGTCGATCAGCATCAGCACTCGGCCGCCGGCACCCAGCACCTCACCGGGTTCGGCCAGGCGCAGCTGGATGATGCCGTCGATGGGCGCTCGCAGGCTGCTGTCGTCGATTTCACTGGTGAGCTGGGCCACCTGGGCTTCGGCGGCGCCGATGGCGGCCTTGATCGCTGCAAGCTGGGCGCGGGCGGCGACTACCGCTGCGTTGGCCGTGTCGAAGCGCGCCTGCTGTTGATCGAGCAACTGTTGGCTGGCGTACTTGCGCTGGAAGATCTCGCGCACGCGCTTGAGCTCCTGGCTGGCCAGCAGCAGTTCGCTCTGGCGCAGTTGCACGCTGGCCTGGGCGGCGGCGTAGTTCTCCCGGGCGCGCAGCACTTCGGCTTCGGCCTGGCTGCGTTGGGCTTCCATGGTGCGGGTGTCGATACGCGCCAGCAGTTGGCCGCGGGTGACCTTGTCACCTTCGTCGACCAGCACTTCGGCCAGGCGGCCTGGGATTTTGCTGGCGATTTGTACTTCGGTGGCTTCAAGGCGGCCGTTGCCCATGCTCAGGCCTTCGGGCAACTGGTCGTGGAGCGACTTCCAGTACCCCAGCCCGCCAGCTGCGGCGAGCAGGGCGATTAGCGCGGTGGCGAAAATTCTGGGGGCGTATCGGTTCATCGTTCTGCATCCTTGCGGTCATGCACAGCACATCATGGCCTGCGGCCACGGGTGGCGTGTTGATATCGGTCAAACCCTTGACCTTAGCTACACATTTGGCGCAACGCGACAATCACCGCCCATTGTTCGGGCGTTACCGGCATTACCGACAGGCGGCTGCCTTTTTGCACCAGTGGCAACTCGGCCAGGCCGGCCTGCTGTTTCAGCCAGCCCAGTTCCAGCACCCGTGGCAGGGTTTGCACATGGGCTACATCCACCGCGCTCCACGGGTTTTTGTCGGCGGTGGCCTTGGCATCGTAATAGTGGCTTTGCGGGTCCAGCGCGGTCGGGTCCGGATAGGCCGCGCGGGTAATTCTGGCAATGCCGGCGATGCCCGGCTGCGGGCAACTGGAGTGATAGAAGAAAAACTCGTCACCCTCGCTCATGGCCCGCAGAAAATTACGCGCCTGATAGTTGCGCACGCCGTCCCAGCGCGCTTCGCCCAGGCGGCCGAGGGCTTCGATGGAAAGTTCGTCGGGCTCGGATTTCATCAGCCAGTAGGCCATGGATGCTGCTCCTGAAAAGGTTTGAAATAACCTGTTGCACGAAACCGACAGCCGGTTGGCGTCAAGGTTTGCGTGTGGACGCAGGTTGTCGGAAAATGCGCCCCGTTTAAAGCGCTATGCGCCGGCGGTGCCCAGAAAACCGCCGAGCACTGAACAGTTTGCCTGGGGGGCAATCTTCGATGAATCAACGTAAAAAGCCGGATCTGCTGTGGATCCTGGTGTTCATTTTTGGCCTGGGTGTGGTCACGACCGGTTATGCGCAAGGGTTCTGGGAGCGCAAGCTGGACAACGCCTATCAGATGCCGGTCGACGCCGGCCAGCCGCAACGTTGATGCCCCCGCTGGTGCCGCTCAACGCGGCGCCAGGTACCAGCCACGGTCCGAGACCGTGCCCTGCAGCGGTACATCCCAGCTGGCCTGCGCCAGCCGCTCGACCTTCTGGCATTCATGCGCCAGCCCCAACAGCAACGGTTTTTTCCAGGTCTGCCGACGCGCCTGGTAGGCCAGGCTGCGATCATAAAAGCCACCGCCCATGCCCAGGCGCCCGCCCACTTCATCAAAACCGACCAGCGGCAGCAGGATCAGGTCCAGCGCCCAGATCGGCCGTTGGCGTTTGCGGTCAGTGACCGGCTCGGGAATACGGAAGCGGTTGGGCTTGAGCTTTTCACCCTGCTCGAAGCGCTGGAACACCATGCGCGTGCGCGGCCAGGCGTGCAACACCGGCAGGTAGGTGCGCTTGCCGCGACGCTGGGCTTCGCGCAGCAGTAGGCAGGGGTCGATTTCGCTGTCGTTGGGCAGGTACAAGGCAATGTGGCGTGCGCGGCGGAACAAGGGGTGTTGCGCCAGCTGGCGGTACAGGCCGAGGGTGGCCTGGCGTTGCTGGGCAGGGGTAAGGGCGCGGCGGGCATTGCGAAGCAGACGACGGAGCTGGGGACGGGTGAGCGGCGCAGTGTCGGTCATGGCACGAGCTATCCCAGGTGTGCTGGCCAACCTCTGGGCGGTCGGCCAAAACGAATTGCCCGCCGGGGGGCGGGCAAGAGAATTCAGGCTCCCCGATAAGACCGCTATCGGTGTAGCCCTTGAACCCGAAAGTTCAAGGTGGAGATTGCAGGGGGCGTTAAGGCTTTCCGTCGGGCGGACATGCACACCGGCCCCAGCGTGCAACCCCCGTGGTTGTGCGTATCGGCTCAGGGACATAACCGACTGGCGCATCCCCCAGGGAGTGGCGCCAGTATACCAATCTCAGCCGATTTTGGTATCCGTGTCGTCGGACAAAGCCTTGTCTACCCGATCCAGCAGGTCGCGCACCTGTTCGCGGTTGGTGCCGGTGACCGGCGCGTCGTTGCGATCTTCCTGGCGGTGCAGCATTTCGTGGGTAATGTTCAACGCCGCCATTACCGCGATGCGGTCGGCACCGATCACCTTGCCGCTGCTGCGGATCTCGCGCATCTTGCCGTCCAGGTAGCGCGCGGCGCTGACCAGGTTGTTGCGCTCTTCCGGCGGGCAGATGATCGAGTACTCCTTGTCGAGGATCTGCACGGTGACGCTATTGCTTGAACTCATGAGTCTTGCTCCAGAGCCTTGAGGCGTAAAATCATCGACTCGACTTTGCGCTTGGCGATCTCGTTTTTTTCGATGAGGTGGGCGCGCTCTTCGCGCCAGGATTTTTCCTGCGCTAATAGGAGTGCATTTTGCCGTTTTAGTTGCTCGACGCGTTCGATCAGCAACTCGAATCGGCTCATCAGTGCCTGCAGGTCGTTCTCTTGCGTGGGTTGCACTCGATTCGCTCCGTCGTTGAGTCACCTGGCGATGATGCCTCTCCCTGGGCGGCAACGGCCAGTGCCGATGGTCTTGGCGCGCCTGCCGGTGCTAGGATACAAGGTCTCCATTCTAGTCATTGCGCCGTCTGGCGCCTAGCTGCCCATGCCCAATACTCAATCGCCCTACATCGCCTTCGCCATGCTGCTTTCCAGTAATGGCCACCCTGTCACCCCTGCCGAACTGCACGGCCTGCTGATCGGCCGCAGCTGTGCCGGCGCCGGCTTCGATGCCGATGCCTGGCTGGCCGATGCCGCCCAACTGCTGGAAACCGAGCCGGGTGACACCGTGCGCAACGCCCTGATCGGCCTGCAGGAAATGGTCAAGGGCGAGCTGAACAGCGACGACATGGCCATCGTCCTGCTGCTGCCTTCCGACGACGCTGCCCTGAGCGACCGCGCCACCGCGCTGGGCCAGTGGTGCCAAGGCTTCATTACCGGTTTCGGCCTGAATGCCGGTGGCAAGGACCTGTCCGACGAGGCCAAGGATGTGCTGCAGGACCTGGTGGCCATTTCCCAGGTACAAGAAGCCCTCGAAGAGTCCGAAGACGGCGAGAGCGACTACATGGAAGTCATGGAGTACCTGCGCGTGGCACCTCTGTTGCTGTTCTCCGAGCTGGCCAAGCCGGCCGCACCCGCGCCCAAGCCATCGCTGCACTGATCAACCGGGGGAAGTCTGCCCATGAGCCACATACCCAAGGCCGAGTATGCCCGTCGGCGCAAGGCGCTGATGGCGCAGATGGTCCCCAACAGCATCGCCATTCTGCCCGCCGCTGCGGTTGCCATCCGCAACCGTGATGTCGAGCACGTGTACCGCCAGGACAGCGACTTCCAGTACCTCAGCGGCTTCCCGGAGCCCGAAGCGGTGATTGCGCTGATACCGGGGCGCGAGCATGGCGAATATGTACTGTTCTGCCGTGAACGCAACCCCGAGCGCGAGCTGTGGGACGGCCTGCGGGCCGGCCAGGAAGGCGCGGTGGGCGATTTCGGCGCCGACGATGCCTTCCCCATTACCGACATCGATGAGATCTTGCCGGGCCTGATCGAAGGCCGTGAGCGGGTCTACAGCGCCATGGGCAGCAACCCCGAATTCGACCGCCGGCTGATGGACTGGATCAACGTGATCCGCTCCAAGGCACGCCTGGGCGCCCAGCCACCGAACGAGTTCGTTGCGCTGGATCATCTGCTGCACGACATGCGCCTGTATAAATCGGCGGCGGAAGTGAAGGTGATGCGCGCGGCCGCAGACATTTCGGCGCGGGCCCATGTGCGGGCCATGCAGGCCTGCCGGGCCGGGCTGCACGAATACAGCCTGGAAGCCGAGCTGGACTACGAATTCCGCAAGGGCGGGGCGAAGATGCCGGCCTACGGCTCAATCGTCGCGGCCGGGCGCAATGGCTGCATCCTGCACTATCAGCAGAACGACGCGCCGCTCAAGGATGGCGACCTGGTATTGATTGACGCTGGCTGCGAAATCGACTGCTACGCCAGTGACATCACTCGCACCTTCCCGGTCAGCGGGCGTTTTTCGCCCGAACAGAAGGCCATCTACGAGCTGGTGCTCAAGGCCCAGGCGGCGGCGTTCGCCGAAATCGCCCCCGGCAAGCACTGGAACCACGCCCATGAGGCGACCGTACGGGTGATCACCGCTGGCCTGGTGGAGCTGGGCTTGCTGGAAGGGGATGTGCAGGCGCTGATCGACAGCGAGGCCTATCGCGCCTTCTACATGCACCGCGCCGGGCACTGGTTGGGCATGGATGTGCACGACGTGGGCGACTACAAGGTGGGCGGCGAATGGCGGGTGCTGGAACCCGGCATGGCGCTGACCGTGGAGCCGGGGATCTACATTGGCGCCGACAATCAGGCCGTGGCCAAGAAGTGGCGCGGCATTGGGGTAAGGATCGAGGACGACGTGGTGGTGACCAGGCAAGGTTGTGAAATCCTGACTTCGGGCGTGCCGCGCACGGTTGCCGAGATCGAGGCGCTGATGCAGGCCGCCCGCAAGGACGCGGCATGAACCGGGTAAACCTGGCGATCATCGGTGGTGGCCTGGTGGGTGCAAGCCTGGCCTTGGCGCTGCAGGCAGGGGCCAAGGCGCGTGGCTGGAAGATCCTGCTGATCGAGCCGTTCGCCCCCGGCGACAGCTTTCAGCCCAGCTACGATGCGCGCTCGTCGGCGTTGTCATTCGGCACCCAGCAGATCTATCAACAACTTGGCCTGTGGCAAGCCATCGGCCGCCGCGCCGAGCCGATCCGGCAGATTCACGTATCCGACCGTGGCCGCTTTGGCGCCACCCGCCTGGATGCCCTGGAAGAGGGAGTCCCGGCGCTGGGTTACGTGGTGGAGAACGCCTGGCTCGGGCAGTGCCTGTGGCAAGGGCTGGACAGCGAGGTGGTGAGCTGGCGCTGCCCGGCGGAAGTGACCGCGATGCAGGCCATCGAAGGCGGTTACCGCCTGCGGCTCAACGATGACACCCAACTGGAATGCGACCTGGCGGTACTGGCCGACGGTGGCCGCTCCGGCCTGCGCGAGCAGCTGGGTATCCATGTGCGCCACACGCCTTACCAGCAGAGTGCGTTGATCGCCAACATCACCCCGGGTGAAGCCCACGGTGGCCAGGCTTTCGAGCGCTTCACCGAAGAGGGCCCCATGGCCCTGCTGCCGCTGCCGGAAAACCGCTGCGCATTGGTGTGGACCCGTCAGGGCATGGATGCACGGCGTCTGGCTGACATCGACGAGCGCAGCTTCCTGCGCGAGCTGCAGGGAGTGTTCGGCTATCGCCTGGGCGCGCTGCGCCAGGTGGGCGCACGGCACCTCTACCCGCTGTCGTTGATCGAGGCCCAGGAGCAGGTACGGCCGCACCTGGTGGTGCTGGGCAATGCAGCGCACAGCCTGCACCCCATCGCCGGCCAAGGCTTCAACCTGTCGCTGCGTGACGTGCAGTCGCTGGCCGAAGCGTTGCTGGCCGGCCCGCAGCAGCCTGGCGACCTGACCACGCTGCAGGCTTATCACCAGCGCCAGCGCCTGGACCAGGCCATGACCATTGGCTTCTCCGACCAGGTCACCCGCCTGTTCGGCAGCAACCAGCCGCTGCTGGCCGCCGGGCGCAACCTTGGCCTGCTCGGGCTCGACCTGTTGCCACCGGCAAAAAGCTGGTTCGCCCGCCAGGCCATGGGCCTGGGCACCCGCCCTGATTCGCGGGGCCAGGCATGAGCAACCCGCGTAAACTGGCACGACGGGCGCGCATGCTGCGCTGGCTGCTGAACCTTTACCCACCGTACCTGGGCGCCGGTATCCGTGTGCAGCACATCAGCCCGGACCTGCGCAGCGTCAAGGTGGCGATGAAACTGACGCGCTGGAACCGCAATTACGTCGGTACCCAGTTCGGTGGCAGCCTGTATGCCATGGTCGACCCGTTCTACATGCTGTTGTTGATCGAGCAGCTGGGGCGCGACTACATCGTCTGGGACAAGGCCGCCAGCATCGATTTCATCTCGCCGGGCAAAGGCCCGGTGTATGCCGAATTCCACGTCGATGATGCGCTGCTGGCCGACATCCGCCAGCAGACCGCCACCGGCAAGAAGTGCCTGCCGCGTTTGCAGGTCGATATCCGCGATGGTGCCGGCGAGCTGGTGGCGCGGGTCGATAAAACCCTATACGTGCGGCTCAAGCCGCAAGCGAGGCAGGCGTAAGGCATGGAAATGCGCGCAGATCTGTTGATTGTCGGTGCCGGTATGGTCGGCAGCGCCCTGGCCCTGGCGTTGCGCCACAGTGGCCTGCAAATCCTGTTGGTCGATGGTGGCCCGCTGACGGTCAAACCCTTCGACGCCCAGGCCCCGTTCGAGCCGCGTGTCAGCGCGCTGTCGGCGGCCAGCCAGCGCATCCTCGAGCGCCTTGGCGCCTGGGAAGGCATTGCCCAGCGGCGTGCCACGCCGTACACCGACATGCAGGTGTGGGATGGCAGTGGAACCGGGCAGATTCACTTCTCGGCGGCCAGCGTGCATGCCCAGGTGCTCGGCCATATCGTCGAGAACCGGGTGGTGCAGGATGGCCTGCTGGAGCGCCTGCATGACAGCGACATCGGCCTGCTGGCCAATGCGCGGCTGGAGCAATTGCGCCGCTCTGGCGATGAGTGGCTGCTGACCCTGGCCGATGGCCGGCAACTGCGTGCTCCGCTGGTGATCGCCGCCGACGGCGCCAATTCGGCGGTGCGGCGCCTGGCTGGCTGCGAAACCCGCGAGTGGGATTATCTACACCATGCCATCGTCACCAGTGTGCGCTGCAGTGCCGGGCACCAGGGTACGGCCTGGCAGCGCTTCACCGATGAGGGGCCGTTGGCTTTCCTGCCGTTGGTCCGCGATGGCCAGCAGGATTGGTGCTCGATTGTGTGGTCGACTACCCCGGAACATGCCGAGCAGTTGATGGCGCTGGATGAAGCGGCCTTCCTGCAGGCCCTGGAACGTGCCTTCGAGGGGCGCCTGGGCCATGTGCTGCAGGCCGACCCTCGGGTGTGCGTGCCGCTGCGCCAGCGTCACGCCAAGCGCTATGTGGATGAGGGCCTGGCCTTGATCGGCGACGCTGCGCACACCATCCACCCATTGGCGGGGCAGGGTGTGAACCTGGGCTTCCTGGATGCCGCGGTGCTGGCCGAGGTGCTGGTCAATGCTTGCGAGCGTGGCGAGCGGTTGGCGGATGTGAAGGTGTTGAGCCGTTACGAGCGGCGGCGCATGCCGCACAACCTGGCGTTGATGGCGGCCATGGAAGGGTTCGAACGGTTGTTCCAGGCTGATCCGCTGCCGTTGCGCTGGTTGCGAAATAGTGGGTTGAAACTGGTGGAGAAGATGCCGGAGGCCAAGGCGGTGTTTGTGCGCCAGGCGCTGGGTTTGAGTGGGGACCTGCCGGATTTGGCCAAGGCTTGAGATTGCTGGGGCCGCTTTGCGGCCCATCGCGACACAAGGCCGCTCCTACAGGGATATCACAAGGCCAGAGGTCACTCGGGCCCTGTAGGAGCGGCCTTGCGTCGCGATGGGCTGCGCAGCAGCCCCCTCTGCAACATCCGGTAACGGCTAGGTAGATGAGCCAGAAAATGGGATTCACTACCATTTGCACCTCTCAAACGATCCGAGGAGTGCTTCACATGTTGCCACGCAAGCCCCTACTGGCCGCTCTGGCCCTGACCCTGTTCGGCGGCACCGCCCAAGCAGCGGACGAAGTGGTGGTGTACTCCTCGCGCATCGACGAGCTGATCAAGCCGGTGTTCGATGCGTATACCGCCAAGACCGGGGTCAAGATCAAGTTCATCACCGACAAGGAAGCCCCGCTGATGCAGCGCATCAAGGCCGAGGGCGACAACGGCGTGGCCGACCTGCTGCTGACCGTCGATGCCGGCAACCTGTGGCAGGCCGAGCAGATGGGCATTCTGCAGCCAATCAAGTCCGACATCATCGACCAGAACATTCCGCCGCAGTACCGCGCCTCGTCCCATGACTGGACCGGCCTGAGCCTGCGCGCTCGCACCATCATCTACTCCACCGAGCGGGTCAAACCCGAGGAGTTGAGCACCTACGAAGCCCTGGCTGACAAGCAGTGGGAAGGCCGCCTGTGCCTGCGCACCGCGAAGAAAGTGTACAACCAGTCGCTGACCGCCACCCTGATCGAAACCCACGGTGAGGCGAAGACCGAGCAAGTCGTCAAAGGCTGGGTCAACAACCTGTCCACCGATGTGTTCTCCGACGACAACGCGGTGATCCAGGCCATCGAGGCCGGCCAGTGTGACGTGGGTGTGGTCAACACCTACTACTACGGCCGCCTGCACAAGCAGAACCCGAACCTGCCGGTGAAGATCTTCTGGCCCAACCAGGGTGATCGTGGGGTGCACGTGAACCTGTCGGGTATTGGCCTGACCAAGCATGCACCGCACCCGGAAGCCGCGAAAAAGCTGGTGGAATGGATGACGGGTGAAGAAGCGCAGAAGCTGTTCGCCGACATCAACCAGGAGTTCCCGGCCAACCCGAAGGTCAAGCCTTCGGATGAAGTGGCGGCATGGGGCAGCTTCAAGGCTGACAGCATTCCGGTGGAAATTGCCGGCAAGCGCCAGGCTGAAGCCATTCGCTTGATGGATCGCGCTGGCTACAACTAAGCGTCAGGCTTTATCCTTCCGAGGCCTTTCAGGGCTTCTTCGCGGGTGAACCCGTTCCCACAGGTACAGCGCAAGTCTTGATGATGGCGCGGTCCCTGTGGGAGCGGGTTCACCCGCGAACGACCGCGCAGCGGTCGCCATCGCACTCGAGATTTCAGCCTTGCCCCACATCCCCCAACGCCGCTGGTACCTCCCGGTCTCCACGATCGCCGCCCTGGTGCTGCTGCCCCTGAGCGTGCTGCTGCTGTCCTGGCAATCGATTGATCTGCAGATCTGGTCGCACCTGCTCGACACCCAGATGACTCGCCTGCTCGGCAATACCCTGACGCTGGTGGTGGGTGTAGGCATCGGCGTCACCGTGCTGGGCGTCAGCCTCGCCTGGCTCACCAGCCTCTGCGAGTTCCCCGGTCGGCGCTGGCTGGACTGGGCGCTGATGCTGCCGTTCGCCATCCCGGCCTATGTACTGGCGTTCGTCTTCGTCGGCCTGCTGGACTTCGCCGGGCCGGTGCAAAGCGCCCTGCGTGAAGTGTTCGGGCCAATGCGCCTGCCTCGGGTGCGTTCCACCGGCGGGGTGATCATCGTTTTGGTGCTGGTGTTCTACCCCTATGTCTACTTGCTGGCACGCACGGCGTTCCTGGCCCAAGGCAAGGGCCTGATGGAGGCGGCGCGGGTGCTCGGGCTGTCGCCCCTGCAGGCATTCTGGCGTGTGGCCCTGCCCATGGCGCGACCGGCGATCGGCGCCGGCATCGCGTTGGCACTGATGGAAACCCTGGCCGATTTCGGTGCGGTGGCGGTGTTCAACTTCGACACCTTCACCACCGCCATCTACAAGACCTGGTACGGCTTCTTCAGCTTGTCCAGCGCAGCCCAACTGGCCAGCCTGCTGCTGTTGGCCGTCATGCTGGTGCTGTACGGCGAGCGCCGCGCGCGCGGTGCTAGCCGCAGTGGCAACGAACGGCCGCGCGCGCAGGCGCTGTATCACCTGCGTGGGGTCAAGGCGTTGCTGGCAAGTGGTTGGTGCCTGCTGGTGTTCGCCTGCGCTTTTGTCATCCCACTGCTGCAACTGTTGGTGTGGTTCTGGCAGCGCGGTCGGCATGACCTGGACGAGCGTTATGTCGGCCTGGTGCTGCACACCCTGTACCTGGGCGGCATGGCGGCGCTGGTCACGGTATGCGTGGCACTGCTGCTGGCCTTTGCCCGGCGCCAGGCGCCGACCGGCGGTATTCGCGCCGGGGTTGGCCTGGCCAACCTGGGGTATGCCTTGCCCGGTTCGGTGTTGGCGGTGTCGATCATGCTGGCCTTCAGTTACCTCGACAACCACCTGGTCATCCCGCTGTCCAGCTGGCTGGGCGGGGCCGGCAAGCCGCTGCTGCTAGGCAGCCTTTCGGCGTTGCTGCTGGCCTACCTGGTGCGCTTCATCGCAGTGGCTTACGGGCCACTGGAGAGCAGCCTGGAACGCATTCGCCCGTCACTGCCCGAAGCCTCTCGAAGCCTCGGTGTCGGTGGCGCAAGATTGTTTTTCAAGGTGTATCTGCCGCTGCTGGTACCCGGTGCCCTAAGCGCGGCATTGTTGGTGTTCGTCGACGTGCTCAAGGAAATGCCGGCCACCTTGCTGATGCGACCGTTCGGCTGGGACACCCTCGCCGTGCGGGTATTCGAGATGACCAGCGAGGGCGAGTGGGCGCGTGCCTCGCTGCCAGCATTGACGCTGGTGCTGGTGGGCCTGTTGCCGGTCATCGGCCTGATCCGCCGCTCGGCACGTCGACCCGGTCACAGTCACTGAGGGTGCCAGCTGGCGACCTTGCGGCTACAATGCGCGGCATTCGCGCGGCGGGTACTTACAACAAGAGCTGACGACCCACGTCATCGACCGCCGCCGCTTCGCCACGCCCGGAAGGAGAAACCCATGGGACAGCGCACGCTTTTGTATGACCTGCACCTGGCGCTAGGCGCCAAGACGGTCGATTTCGGTGGCTGGGACATGCCCCTGCACTATGGCTCGCAGGTCGAGGAGCACCATCAGGTGCGCAGCGACTGCGGCGTCTTCGATGTTTCCCATATGACCGTGATCGATGTCGACGGCACCGATGCCACCGCTTGGCTGCAGCGTTTGCTGGCCAACGACGTGGCCCGCCTCGACGACGTCGGCAAGGCACTGTACAGCCCGCTGCTCCACGAGCAGGGTGGGGTAATCGACGACTTGCTCGTCTACCGCATGGAAAACGGCTACCGCCTGGTCACCAATGCCGCCACCCGAGCCAAAGTGCTCGACTGGTTAGAGCAGCAGCGGGCCGGTTTCGCCGTGAACTTCCAGCCCCGTCCCGACCTGGCCATCCTCGCCATCCAGGGGCCGCATGCCCGCGAAAAGGTCGCCGCTTTGCTCAGCCCTGCACGCGCGGCCCTGATTCGTGAACTGCGCCCGTTCGAAGGCGTCGCCGAAGGTGACTGGTTCATTGCCCGCACCGGGTACACCGGTGAAGACGGCCTGGAGATCATCTTTCCAGGCGATCAAGCAGTGGCCTTCTTCAACGACCTGGTCGGCGCCGGCATTGCCCCGAGCGGCCTTGGCGCCCGCGATACGTTGCGCCTGGAAGCCGGCATGAACCTGTACGGCCAGGACATCGACGAAAACCACACTCCGCTCACTTCCAACCTGGGCTGGAGCATCGCCTGGGAGCCCGCCGAGCGCGACTTCATCGGCCGTGCCGGCCTGTTGGCGGAAATCGAGCGCGGTGTGCAGGAGAAACTGGTCGGTCTGGTGCTGGAAGAGCGCGGCGTGCTGCGTGCCCACCAGGTGGTGCGCGTAGCCGGGATTGGCGAAGGGGAGATCACCAGTGGTAGTTTCTCACCTACGCTGAGCAAGTCCATTGCCCTGGCGCGCGTACCCATGGCGACCGGTGACCGGGCCGAGGTGGAAATTCGCGGCAAATGGTACCCGGTGCGGGTGGTCAAACCGACCTTCGTGCGCCACGGCAAGATCCTGATCTGAACAATTATCAACCGGCGGGCGTACCGCTGAGCCAATCGAGGAATTCAAGACATGAGCAATATCCCCGCCGACCTGCGTTTTGCCGAAAGCCATGAATGGGCTCGCCTGGAAGCCGACGGCAGCGTGACCGTGGGTATCAGCGACCACGCCCAGCAAGCCTTGGGTGACGTGGTGTTCGTCGAGTTGGCCGAAGTCGGCAAGGTATTCGCCGCTGGCGACGCTGCCGGCGTGGTCGAGTCGGTCAAGGCCGCTTCGGACATCTACGCCCCGATCGGTGGCGAAGTGATTGCCGTCAACGAAGAACTGGCCGACAGCCCAGAGCAGCTCAACGAAGAACCGTACGGCGCGTGGATCTTCAAACTGAAGCCAAGCGACAAGGCCGAGCTGGACAAGCTGCTGGACGCTGCTGGTTACGCAGCAGCTATCGGCGAGTAACACCGCGTCGCCTGCTTCGCGGCTTTAGCCGCGAAGAGGCCAGGCCTGTGAGCAAGTTTCCCCGCAGAATCGGCAATCCCTTCCTAGACTTGTAAGTCTCCATGAGACCCGGTCTAGGAAGAGAGCGTCGTCATGTCCCAGTCGCCATCCCTGCATCAACTGCAAGAGCTCAACCCTTTCCTGCGTCGCCACCTGGGCCCCGATGCCGCCGAGCAGCAGGCCATGCTCAAGGTGCTGGGCGTCGCCAGCCGCAACGAGCTGATCGAGCAGACCGTACCGCCTGACATCCGCCTCAATCGCCCCCTCGACCTGCCGGCGGCGCTGGACGAACAGGCCGCCCTGGCCAAGCTCGCCGGTTACGCCGAACAGAACCAGGTGTGGACCAGCCTGATCGGCATGGGCTACCACGGCACCATCACCCCCACGGTCATCCTGCGCAACGTGCTGGAAAACCCCGGCTGGTACACCGCCTACACGCCCTACCAACCGGAAATTGCCCAGGGCCGGCTCGAGGCGCTGCTGAACTTCCAGCAGATGGTCATCGACCTCACCGGCCTGGCCCTGGCCAATGCCTCGCTGCTCGATGAAGCCACCGCCGCCGCCGAGGCCATGGCCCTGGCCAAGCGGGTGGCGCGCAACAAGAGCAACGCGTTCTTCGCCGACGAACACTGCCACCCGCAGACCCTGTCGGTACTCAAGACCCGCGCCGAGGGCTTCGGCTTCGAGCTGATCGTCGATGCTGTGGATAACCTTGCCAATCACGCGGTGTTCGGCGCTTTGCTGCAGTACCCCGACACCCATGGCGAAGTGCGCGACTTGCGCCCGCTGATCGACCAGTTGCACAGCCAACAGGCCCTGGCCTGCGTGGCGGCCGACCTGCTCAGCCTGGTGGTGCTGGCGCCACCGGGGGAACTGGGTGCCGATGTGGTGCTGGGCTCGACCCAGCGCTTTGGTGTGCCGATGGGCTACGGCGGGCCCCACGCGGCCTATTTCGCCTGCCGCGACGACTACAAACGGGCCATGCCGGGGCGCATCATCGGCGTATCGCGCGACGCCCGTGGTAACACGGCATTGCGTATGGCCCTGCAAACCCGCGAGCAGCATATCCGCCGCGAGAAGGCCAACTCCAACATCTGCACGGCCCAGGTGCTGCTGGCCAACATTGCCGGCTTCTACGCGGTGTACCACGGCCCGGAAGGCCTGCAACGCATCGCCCAGCGCGTGCACCGGCTGACCTTCATCCTGGCCGCCGGCCTTGAGGCCAAAGGCATCAAGCGGCTCAACCAGCACTTCTTCGACACCCTTACCCTGGATGTTGGCGGGGCGCAGGCGGCCATCATCGAAAGCGCCGAAGCGGCGCACATCAACCTGCGCATTCTAGGGCGCGGGCATTTGGGCGTGAGCCTGGATGAAACGTGCAACGAGCATACGGTGCTGCGCCTGCTCGATATTTTCCTAGGCGTGGATCACGGCCTGGAAATCGCCGCCCTCGACCAGTTGGCCCTGCCTGAAGGCATTCCCGCCAGCCTGGTACGGCGCACCCCCTTGCTTGCCCACCCGGTATTCAACCTACACCACAGCGAAACCGAGATGCTGCGCTACCTCAAGCAGCTGGAGAACAAGGACCTGGCGCTTAACCAGTCGATGATCCCGCTGGGCTCCTGCACCATGAAACTCAACGCCACCAGCGAGATGATACCCATCACCTGGCCCGGTTTCGCTCACCTGCATCCGTTTGCCCCAGCGTCCCAGGCCAGCGGGTACAAGGCGATGATCGACGAGCTGGAAAGCTGGCTGTGCGCGATCACAGGCTTCGATGCCATCTGCATGCAGCCCAACTCCGGTGCTCAGGGCGAGTACGCCGGCCTGATGGCGATAACCCGCTACCACCGCAGCCGTCACCAGCCGCAGCGCACGTTGTGCCTGATCCCGTCGTCAGCGCACGGTACCAACCCGGCGTCAGCGCAGATGGCTGGCATGGAAGTGGTCATCGTCGATTGCGACAACGATGGCAACGTCGACCTGGCCGACCTCAAGGCCAAAGCCCACGCGGCGGGGGAGCGCCTGTCGTGCCTGATGATCACCTACCCCTCGACCCATGGCGTGTACGAAGAGGGCATACGCGAAATTTGCGAGGTGGTGCACCAGCACGGCGGCCAGGTGTACATGGACGGTGCCAACCTCAATGCCCAGGTGGGCTTGGCGCGCCCGGCGGACATTGGGGCCGATGTTTCGCACATGAACCTGCACAAGACCTTCTGCATCCCCCATGGCGGCGGCGGCCCGGGCATGGGGCCGATTGGTATTCGCGCGCACCTTACGCCGTTCGTCGCCAGCCACCCTGTGGTGCCGGTGCCGGGGTTGGACCCGAACAACAGCGCGGTCAGTGCCGCGCCCTGGGGCAGCGCAAGCATTTTGCCGATCAGCTGGATGTATATCGCCATGATGGGCCCGCAGCTGGCCGATGCCAGCGAGGTAGCGATTCTCTCGGCCAACTACCTGGCCAGCCAGCTGGGAGGTGCTTTCCCGGTGCTCTATCGCGGGCGAAACCAGCGTGTGGCGCATGAGTGCATCCTCGACCTGCGGCCGTTGAAGGCCCTGACCGGCATCAGCGAGGAGGATGTCGCCAAGCGCCTTATGGACTATGGCTTCCATGCGCCGACCATGTCGTTCCCGGTGCCGGGCACGCTGATGGTGGAGCCGACCGAAAGTGAATCGAAGGCCGAGCTGGACCGGTTTGTCGAGGCCATGCTGGCGATTCGGGCGGAAATTGCCGAGGTGCAGGAGGGCAACTGGCCGGCGGAGAACAACCCGCTCAAACATGCGCCGCATACCCTGGCGGATGTACTGGGGGTGTGGGACAGGCCGTATAGCCTGGAGCAGGCAGTGGCACCCAGTGCTCATGCGCGCCAGCATAAGTACTGGCCGGCGGTGAACCGGGTGGACAACGTGTATGGGGACAGGAATTTGTTCTGTGCTTGTGTGCCGGTGGAGGCGTATCGCTGAGTTCGGTGGTGGGTGCGTCGCGGGCGCATGCCCGCGAAGCAGACGACGCGGTTACTCGGCTACCGCATTCTTCGCCAGGATGGCATTGGCCAGCTCCATGTCGGACGCTTGCATCCCCGGGTTCTCTGCCCGTGCCTGGCGCATGGCCGCTTCCAGGAACGGCCCGCGAATCGCGCCTTCGCTGGCGACGAAGCTGCTGGCGTCATCCTGCGCGGCCACGACCAGCTTGTGGTCGCGCGAGGTCAGGTAGCTCGATGCCGTAGTGGCACCGGAAGTCATCACGTTACGCCAGAAGGTATCGGCCATGGCCGAGCCGATAGGCAGCGAGAGCAAGGCAGCGGCGGCGATGGCGGTTTTGAGACGCATGTTGAAACACCTCGAAGGGTGAGGGTTGAAGATGCGCGGTTGGATCTTTTCGGACGAGGCAAGTTCCTTGAATACAAAGGACTTTTCGTCAGTTACAGACGCGTAGCACTTCCTCCGCACGGGTCTGTCCGCTAGCCACCTTTGCTTCTCCGCAGCGACGCAGGTCAACCAGGCCGTCGGCCAGTGCCTGGCGCCGTAAATGTGCCAGGTCGGCGTGAGGACCGATCAATGCACGCAGGCTTTCGCTGGGCTGCAACAGCTCGAACAAGCCCGTGCGCCCATGAAAACCGGTGCCTCGGCAGGTTTGGCAAGTGGCTGATGAACGTGCCTGGCAGTCCGTGCACACGGTGCGCACCAGGCGTTGGGCCATGACCCCGATCAGCGTCGCCTTGATCAGGTAGTCGGCTACGCCCAGCTCAAGCAAGCGTGTGATTGCTGCGCAAGCATCGTTGGTATGCAGGGTCGACAGCACCAGGTGCCCGGTCAGTGCAGCTTGCACCGCCACCAGGGCGGTTTCGCGGTCACGGATTTCGCCGATCATGATGATATCCGGGTCCTGGCGCAGCATGGCCCGCACGCCGTTGGCAAAACCCAGGTCCAGCGCGGGCTGCACCTGCAGCTGGTTGAAGGCAGGGTCGAGGCGCTCGATGGGGTCTTCGATGGTGCACAGGTTGACCTGCGGCGTGGCCAGCAGCTTGAGGCTGGCGTATAGGGTGCTGGTCTTGCCGGAACCGGTGGGGCCAGTCACCAGGATAATGCCCTGGCGCTGGTGCAGCAGGCCTTGCCACTGGGCCAATTGCTGGCCTTGCAGGCCGAGGTGGTCGAAGCCCTCCTGCAGCTGCTGCGGGTCGAACAGGCGCAGCACCAGTTTTTCGCCAAACGGGGTGGGCAGGGTGGATAGCCGCAGCTCCACTTCACCGCCGCCTGGCAGGCGGCTTTGCAGTCTACCGTCCTGCGGCCGGCGCTTTTCTGCCACATCCATGCGGCCCAGGTGTTTCAGGCGGCTGACCAGCGCCAGGGTGACGCTGGCTGGGAAGGCATAGACAGTGTGCAACAGGCCGTCAATGCGGTAACGCAGCTGGCCCTGTTCGCGGCGGGGCTCCAAGTGGACATCGCTGGCGCGCTGTTCAATGGCGTACTGCAGCAGCCAATCGACGATATGCACGATGTGCGCGTCGTCGGCACCGGCCTCGGCCTGGCGCTTGCCCAGTTCCAGCAATTGCTCGAGTTCGCCCAGGCTCGTCGACTGCTGGTACTGCGCGCCTTTTACCGATTGGGCCAGATGCTGAAACGACTGCCCGGACTGGCGGATCTGTAGCGGGCTGGCCAGCACGCGCCGAACCGATCTGCCGAGGCTACGGGCCAGGTCTGCCTGCCAGTCATCCTGATAGGGCTGGGCGCTGGCGACGGTAACGCTGGACGCATCGGCGGCGACGATGAGAATGCCATGGCGCTGGGCGAAGGCAGGGGAGATCAAGCCGGCGACCTGGGGCAGGTCGAGTTGCATGGGGTCGATGCGCAAGTAGGGCTGGCCAACCTTGTTGGCCAGCCATTGGCAGAGGTGGTCCAGGTCCAGGGGTTGGCCGGTGTGGTGGCGGTCTTCCAGGCTGCAAGCAGCGATCTGCTCCAGCGGGTGGCCTGTGGGGTGGGTGGTGGCGTGTTCGAGTACTTGCAAGGTGTCGTTGGCATGCAAGCGCTGGTCGGCGAGCAGAGCTTCGAGCACGCAGTTGAGGTCGAGTGCCGGGCTGTCGGGGGTATGCATGGTGGGCGTCCGTGCCTGATGAGAGCGTGCTGATCAAGGCTAGCCGGGCGGCGCAGAGGCATCGGAGGTGAAAGGTTTCGGGGTTTTGCTGCACAGCCACAGCAGCGCTGTCAGACCGCGGCCAGTTCCACCCGTTGCAGGTTGGTCAGGCTTACTTCGCCAACACACACCAGGTTACGCAGTTTCTGCGCAATCACCTCGGCCCGGTGCCAGCTCAAACCGCCGATGCCGACTTCAATGTTCAGCCAGTCTTCCTGCTGGTTGACCTGTACGCTGTGCGGGGTCAGGAATTGCAGGGCGAACAGGTTGAGCACCCGGCACAGGCTGTCAGGCTCGGCTTCGGCCTGCAGGCGATAGTGCACGGTGCTGTGGGCGTTGTTGGCGGCCCAGGCGTCGGTACGGGGCTGTGCGTTCATGCTGGTCTCCGCAAATGTGGGAGAAATTCTTGCACGTTGGTCGGGGTATTTTTTCGCTATGATTTGATCTTTTCGCGGGCTTTGCGAATTAATCAATTCATAGGTCGCGTATTTGGAGGCATATCAATGCACAGCCAGCTGGACGCCTACGATCGCCGTATTCTCGAACTACTGCAAGAGGACGCTTCACTGTCCAGTGCACAGATCGCCGAGCGCGTGGGGCTTTCGCAATCGCCGTGCTGGCGGCGTATTCAGCGGTTGAAGGAAGAGGGGGTAATTCGCGGGCAGGTAACCTTGCTGGACCGCAAGAAGGTCGGCCTGAACACGCAGATTTTTGCCGAGGTGAAGCTCAATGCTCACGGGCGTTCCAACTTTACCGAATTCACCGAGGCGATCCGCGGGTTTCCGGAGGTGCTGGAGTGTTATGTGCTAATGGGGTCTGTGGACTTTCTGCTGCGCATCGTCACATCGGACATCGAAGCTTACGAGCGCTTCTTCTTCGAAAAGCTGTCGAACGTGCCGGGCATTCAGGAAGTGAACTCGATTGTGGCGCTGTCGGAGATCAAGTCCACCACCAGCCTGCCACTGTCGCGGTGAGGCAGCTTCAAACCTGCTGGCGCGGTCCCTTGTAGGAGCGGCCTTGTGTCGCGATAGGGCCGCAAAGCGGCCCCAGCAATATCAGCTTAATTGCACAAATCCTGGGGGTGCTTCGCACCCCTTTCGCGACACAAGGCCGCTCCTACAAAGGCTGTGTTAGCCTCCAGAGGGGATCAAGCCTTGAGCAGGTGCTTCCAGCCGCGGCTCTGATCCACTGCCCGAGCCTGTTCGATACGCGCTTCCAGCACTTCATCGCTGATCGGCAGTTCGGCCAGCTCATGCAGCTTCTTCAGGTCGCCATACAGGCGGTCCATTTGCGGTGCTTCCAGCACCTGGCGGGCGTGGTGCAGCCAGGCCAGCAGTTGCTCGATACGTGGCAACTGCTCGGCCAGGTCTTCCGGGCGCTGGGTGTACAGTGGCAGCTTCAACGCTCGGCCTTCCTCGCCCAGCAGGTGCCCCAGCCAGCTGGCCAGCTGCGCCTTGCCCTGGCGCTCGCCACGGCCCTTGCGCTCTGTGGTCCAGGCGCGGGCCAGCAGCCAGCGCGAGGTTTCCAGTGAGAACTGGCCCCAGCGTACGTCTTCCAGCTCTTCGGCGAACTGCTCGGGCGCGGCGCGGCGGATATCTTCGTCATCGTTGCCGGCCTGAACCAGCGGGCGCCAGTCTTCGAGCAGCGCGTCAAGGCTGGCGCGCAGGTCGCGGGTGGTCGCGCGCGGTGCCGCCTGGCCCAGGCTGGCGGTGAGGGCACGCAGTTCACTCAGGCACTCGACCCAATCCTGCAGCAGGCGCCAGTGGCCGTTGTGGCGGTACTGCTCGGCAAGGCGCTGGCTGCTGCCCAGCAGCTGCCAGGCCAGGGCGGCATAGGCGTCGTCCAAGGCCATTTCGGCTTCCAGCTCGGTATGCGGCAGGCCCAGTTCGTAGCTGTCCGGCTCCAGCAGTCGGTAGCCGCGCTCGGCCTTGCTGATGTCGCAGGGCATCAGTGGCAGGCTGGCGGCGAGTTCGGCGGCCAGTTCCAGCAATGCTTGCGGGTCACCTTCGCGCAGCTCCAGCTCCAGCTCGCAGATCTCTTCCTTGCGCTTGCCGGCGATCACGAAACCCTGGTCCAGCGCCGCCTCGATCACCACCTTGCTCTTGCCACGGCCCCAGGCGATTTCGGCGTATTCACGGCTGAAGTCGGTGGTGAACAGCGGCTTGATGGTTTTCTTGTCCAGGTTGGCCAACTGCTCGGGCCAGCAAGTGGCGTCCAGCTTTTTCAGGTCGAGCTTGACCTTGTCCAGGTTCCATTCGTACTCGTTGCGCTCGGACAGGCCGGCCACGCTGGTACCGCGGCATTTGAGGGTCTGGATGATGGCGTCGCCATCGCGGCGCAGGCGCAGCGCGACACGGGCGGCGGACAACTCACGCTCGGGGGTGTCGAAGTACTGGTTGAGCAGTTCACGGGTCTGCCAGCCGGACTTGTTGCGCTTTTTCAGCAGAGGGTGCTCGCGCAGGGCGGCAAGGGTCTCGCGGCTGGCGCGGAGCTTCAGTTCGGTTTCTTTGTGCATCACAGACTCGAAAGAGGGGGGCGTGGTTGGCGGAGAGTCTACAGCAGTCCGCCCTCAACGGTTTATTCCAGACAGCGGATAGTCCTATGATGGGCAACGCTTCCGAGGAGTACGCGCATGCCGTTGCCGACGCTGAAAGACCAGTTCGCCGCCTTGATCGCCGCGCCTTCGGTCAGTTGCACCCAGCCCGCGCTGGACCAGTCCAACCGCCAGGTCATCGACCTGCTGGCGGGCTGGCTGGGCGACTTGGGTTTCAGGTGTGACATCCAACAGGTCAGCCCCGGCAAGTTCAACCTGCTGGCCAGTCGCGGCACCGGCCCGGGAGGCCTGGTGCTGGCCGGGCACAGCGATACTGTTCCGTATGACGAACAGCTGTGGGCCAGCGACCCGCTGAAGCTGACCGAGGCCGATGGCCGTTGGGTTGGCTTGGGCAGCTGCGACATGAAGGGCTTCTTCGCCCTGGTCATCGAAGCGGTCATCCCGCTGCTGGAGCACGACTTCAAGCAGCCGCTGTTGATCCTCGCTACCTGTGACGAAGAAAGCTCCATGTCCGGCGCCCGCGCCCTGGCCGAGGCCGGCCAGCCTCTTGGTCGTGCGGCGGTTATCGGTGAGCCTACCGGGCTGCGGCCGATCCGCATGCACAAGGGCATTCTCATGGACCGCATCGACATCCTTGGGCGCAGCGGCCATTCGTCGGACCCAAGCCTGGGCCGCAGCGCCATGGAAGCCATGCACGCGGTGATGGGCGAGCTGATGGGCCTGCGCCAGCAATGGCAGCAAACCTACCGCAACCCGCAGTTCACCGTGCCGACCCCGACCCTGAACTTTGGTTGCATCCACGGGGGTGACAACCCCAACCGTATCTGCGGCCAATGTGCCCTGGAATTCGACCTGCGGCCGCTGCCGGGCATGGACGTGGAGCAACTGCGCGCGGCCATTCGCGAAAAGCTGGTGCCCGTGGCGGAGCGTCATGATGTACGCATCGACTACGCGCCACTGTTCCCGGAGGTGCCGCCGTTCGAACAGGCCGCCGATGCCGAGCTGGTACACGTCGCGGAACGGCTGACCGGCCACCGCGCCGAAGCGGTGGCGTTCGGCACCGAAGCGCCTTATCTTCAGCAGCTGGGTTGCCAGACCATCGTGCTGGGCCCTGGCGACATCGCCTGTGCCCACCAGCCCGGCGAATACCTTGAAATGTCACGAATCGAGCCTACCGTGCGTCTATTGCGTGACTTGATTCGGCACTATTGCCTGCACTAAACGTCAATCGAACTGATTCGTTCCTGCCTAGAGGAGACCGCGCGTGACCGCAAGCCTGTTCCGACGATGATTCTGAACGCCCCCTGTATCGCCGTTCTCCGTCCACTTATCCACAGGCCCTGTCATGCCCGATTACGTCAACTGGCTGCGTCATGCCTCCCCGTACATCAATGCCCATCGCGACTGCACCTTCGTGGTCATGCTCCCTGGCGATGGGGTGGAGCACCCTAACTTCGGCAATATCGTCCACGACCTGGTACTGCTGCACAGCCTGGGCGTGCGCCTGGTGCTGGTACATGGTTCGCGCCCACAGATCGAAAGCCGCCTGGCCGATCGCGGCCTGACCCCGCACTACCATCGGGGCATGCGCATTACCGATGCCGCCACGCTGGACTGCGTGATCGATGCTGTCGGCGCCCTGCGCCTGGCCATCGAAGCGCGCCTGTCGATGGATATCGCCGCTTCGCCCATGCAGGGCTCGCGCTTGCGCGTGGCATCCGGCAACCTGGTGACCGCACGGCCGATTGGCGTGCTTGAAGGGGTTGATTACCACCACACCGGTGAAGTGCGCCGGGTCGACCGCAAGGGCATCAGCCGTCTGCTCGACGAGCGTTCCATCGTCCTGTTGTCGCCCCTGGGCTACTCGCCTACCGGGGAAATTTTCAACCTGGCCTGCGAAGACGTGGCTACCCGTGCGGCCATCGAGCTGGGCGCCGACAAGTTGCTGTTGTTCGGCGCCGAGCCTGGCCTGCTGGACGCCGACGGTAAACTGGTGCGCGAACTGCGCCCGCAGCAGGTTGCCCCGCATCTGCAGCGCCTGGGCAGCGATTACCAGGGCGAACTGCTGGATGCCGCAGCCGAGGCCTGCAAAGGCGGCGTGGCACGTAGCCATATCGTCAGCTATGCCGAGGATGGTGCGCTGCTGACCGAGCTGTTCACCCGTGGTGGTGGCGGTACGCTGGTGTCGCAGGAGCAGTTCGAAGTGGTGCGCGAGGCGAGCATCGAGGACGTTGGCGGCTTGCTGGAGTTGATCAGCCCGCTGGAAGAACAGGGCATTCTGGTGCGCCGTTCGCGCGAGGTGCTGGAGCGCGAGATCGAACAGTTCAGCGTGGTCGAGCGTGAAGGCATGATCATCGCCTGTGCGGCGCTGTACCCGATTGCCGATTCCGAGGCGGGGGAGCTGGCGTGCCTGGCAGTGAACCCGGAGTACCGCCATGGTGGGCGTGGGGACGAGCTGCTGGAGCGCATCGAGAGCCGGGCGCGGCAGATGGGCTTGAATACCTTGTTTGTGCTCACAACGCGCACTGCGCACTGGTTCCGCGAGCGCGGCTTTGCGCCGAGTGGGGTAGAGCGGCTGCCGGCGGCGCGGGCTTCGCTGTACAACTACCAGCGTAATTCGAAGATTTTCGAGAAGGCCCTGTAAACCTGTGCCGGCCTCTTCGCGGGTGAACCCGCTCCCACAGGATCTTCACCGGACCTGAGGCTGGCGCTATCCCTGTGGGAGCGGGTTTACCCGCGAAGCAGGCGACACGGCCTGGAATGAAAAACGCCGCCCTTGTGGGCGGCGTTTTCGTTTACACGGTATGCAGGTACCAGTTGTACTCGAGGTCGGAGATCGAGTGTTCGAACTCCTCCAGCTCGCTCTCCTTGCACGCGACAAAGATGTCGATGTACTTAGGATCGATGTACTTGTTGAGGATCTCGCTGTCGTCCAACTCGCGCAGGGCATCACGCAGGTTGTTCGGCAGGCTCTGCTCCAGCTGCTCGTACGAGTTGCCTTCGATCGGCGCGCCTGGCTCGATCTTGTTGGTCAGGCCATGGTGCACGCCTGCCAGCACGGCAGCCATCATCAGGTACGGGTTGGCGTCGGCACCGGCCACGCGGTGCTCGAGACGTACAGCGTCCGCCGAGCCGGTTGGCACGCGCAGTGCGACAGTGCGGTTGTCCAGGCCCCAGCTTGGCGCGTTCGGCACGTAGAACTGTGCGCCAAAGCGGCGGTACGAGTTGACGTTCGGGCAAAGGAACGCCATGGACGCGGGCAGGGTCTCGAGCACACCGCCGACAGCATGACGTAGCGCGGCGTTCTGCTCGGGATCCTCGCTGGTGAAGATGTTGTTGCCATCTTTGTCCAGCACGGAAATGTGTACATGCAGGCCGTTGCCTGCCTGGCCCGGGTAGGGCTTGGCCATGAAGGTGGTGTCCATTTCATGGTCGTAGGCGATGTTCTTGATCAACCGCTTGAGCAGTACCGCGTAGTCGCAGGCCTTGAGCGGGTCGGCCACGTGGTGCAGGTTGACTTCGAACTGCGCCGGGGCGCTTTCCTTGACGATGGCGTCGGCTGGGATGCCTTGCTCTTTCGCGCCTTCGAGGATGTCCTGCAGGCAGTCGGCATATTCGTCGAGGTCGTCGATCAGGTACACCTGGGTCGACTGCGGGCGCTTACCCGAAATTGGCGAGCGTGGTGGCTGCGGGCGGCCGTTCACGTTCTCCTGGTCGATCAGGTAGAACTCCAGTTCGAATGCGGCGCAGATAGTCAGGCCCAATTCATCGAACTTGCTCACCACCTGACGCAGCACTTCGCGTGGGTCGGCGAAGAATGGCTCGCCTTCCAGTTCGTGCATGGTCATCAGCAGCTGGGCGGTGGGGCGTTTTTGCCACGGCTCGTTACAGAGCGTGTCGGGGATTGGATAGCAGATGCGGTCAGCATCGCCGATGTCCAGGCCCAGCCCGGTACTTTCGACGGTGGAACCGTTGATGTCCAGGGCGAAGAGGGAGGCCGGCAGGTTGATGCCTTTCTCGTAAACCTTGTGGAGGCTGGTGCGCTCAATGCGCTTGCCACGCACCACACCATTCATATCTGCAATCAGAAGGTCAACGTAGAGAACCTCAGGATGTTCCTTAAGGAACGCGTTCGCTTCGTTAAGCTGAACGGCACGCGGGGGTACCGACATGATGCAACACCTTTGTTGTTAAAAATATCAATCAAGGGGGGCTTGCAGGACCAGTCAATCGAAAAGCCATACTGATGTCAAGCCAACCCCATGATGCCCTGAAATGGCACATCTACGGCAGATTTGCTGCATATCGGGGCAAAGCATTATCCGCTATTTACCGCGTAAAGGGCTATCTCCGGTGCACCGTGTTTTATTTTTTACGGAGGTGTTGTGTAAAAAAATGAACAAGGCTAAGCTCGGTCTCAACCCAGAACACAATAATACGAGGGTCACATGGTCCGCTTGCCGCGACCTGAAAGCACTGCCTGCGCGGTGTCATCAGGTACATCCGTCGTTTTTGCAAGCATCGTCAATGGCGTGGTCGCCCTGGCCGCAATAATTGACGTTTGGTGCTCCCAGGCCCGCCCTCGTAGCGGCTTGCCGCCCTTCGTTTCGTCTTCCTGCCTTTCGAACTCATTACGGACACAGCTGATTTCAGTGTATCCACTGTGGCTCTGCGCGTGGGTTTTTGCTTTAGCAATCTACTCCATCCAGAATCAAGACGTGGACCACCTTACCTCCTGAGGTATTTATGAGTAACAACCTCGACCAGCTCACCGATTGGTTGAAAGAGCACAAGATCACCGAAGTCGAATGCATGATCAGTGACCTGACCGGCATCACGCGCGGCAAGATTTCGCCCACCAACAAATTCATCGCCGAAAAAGGCATGCGCCTGCCCGAGAGCGTGTTGCTGCAGACGGTGACCGGCGACTACGTCGACGACGACATCTATTACGAACTGCTCGACCCGGCCGACATCGACATGATCTGCCGCCCCGACGAAAACGCCGTGTTCCTTGTACCGTGGGCCATCGAGCCGACCGCCCAGGTCATCCACGACACCTACGACAAAAAGGGCAACCCGGTCGAACTGTCGCCGCGCAACGTGCTGAAGAAAGTCCTGCAGCTGTACGCCGACAAGGGCTGGCAGCCGATCGTCGCGCCCGAGATGGAGTTCTACCTGACCAAGCGCAGCGAAGACCCGGACTTCCCGCTGCAGCCCCCGGTAGGCCGCTCCGGCCGCCCAGAGACCGGCCGTCAGTCGTTCTCCATCGAAGCCGCCAACGAATTCGACCCGCTGTTCGAAGACGTCTACGACTGGTGCGAACTGCAGCAGCTGGACCTCGACACGCTGATCCACGAAGACGGCACGGCGCAGATGGAAATCAACTTCCGTCACGGCGACGCCCTGCACCTGGCCGACCAGATTCTGGTGTTCAAGCGCACCATGCGCGAGGCGGCGCTCAAGCACAACGTGGCCGCCACCTTCATGGCCAAGCCGATGACCGGCGAGCCGGGCAGTGCCATGCACCTGCACCAGAGCGTGGTCGATGTGGCTACCGGCAAGAACATCTTCAGCAATGAAGACGGCAGCATGAGCGCGCTATTCCTCAACCACATTGGTGGCCTGCAGAAGTTCATCCCCGAGGCGCTGCCGCTGTTCGCGCCCAACGTCAACTCGTTCCGCCGCTTCCTGCCCGACACCTCGGCGCCGGTGAACGTGGAGTGGGGCGAAGAAAACCGCACGGTCGGCTTGCGCGTACCGGATGCCGGCCCGCAAAGCCGCCGGGTCGAGAACCGCCTGCCGGGCGCCGACGCCAACCCTTACCTGGCCATCGCCGCCAGCTTGCTGTGTGGCTACATCGGTATGGTCGAAGGCATCGAGGCCAGCGCGCCGGTACAGGGCCGTGGTTATGAGCGCCGCAACCTGCGCCTGCCACTGACCATCGAAGATGCCTTGGAACGCATGGAAAACAGCCGTGCGCTGGTGCAATACCTGGGCAAAAAATTCATTACCGGATATGTCGCCACCAAGCGCGCCGAGCACGAAAACTTCAAACGCGTCATCAGTTCGTGGGAGCGTGAGTTCCTGCTGTTCGCTGTCTGATCAACCCTGGTGCCGCAGGAGCGCGGCGGTCGAATTACGGAGAAGCACATGAGCGTCAACAACCCGCAAACCCGTGAATGGCAAACCCTCAGTGGGGAGCATCACCTCGCCCCCTTCAGTGACTACAAGCAACTGAAGGAGAAGGGGCCGCGCATCATCACCAAGGCCCAGGGTGTGCATTTGTGGGACAGCGAGGGCCACAAGATTCTCGACGGCATGGCCGGCCTGTGGTGCGTGGCGGTCGGTTATGGCCGCGAGGAACTGGTACAGGCGGCCGAGAAGCAGATGCGCGAGCTGCCGTACTACAACCTGTTCTTCCAGACCGCTCACCCGCCGGCGCTTGAGCTGGCCAAGGCGATCACCGATGTGGCGCCGCAAGGCATGACCCATGTGTTCTTCACCGGCTCCGGCTCCGAAGGCAACGACACCGTGCTGCGCATGGTGCGCCACTACTGGGCGCTGAAGGGCAAGCCGCACAAGCAGACCATCATCGGCCGTATCAATGGCTACCACGGTTCCACCTTCGCCGGTGCCTGCTTGGGTGGCATGAGCGGCATGCATGAGCAGGGCGGCCTGCCGATCCCGGGCATCGTGCACATCCCGCAGCCGTACTGGTTCGGCGAAGGCGGCGACATGACCCCGGATGCGTTCGGTGTGTGGGCAGCCGAGCAGTTGGAGAAGAAAATTCTCGAAGTGGGCGAAGACAACGTCGCCGCCTTCATCGCCGAGCCTATCCAGGGCGCAGGCGGCGTGATCATCCCGCCGGAAACCTACTGGCCGAAGGTGAAGGAGATTCTCGCCAAGTACGACATCCTGTTCGTCGCCGACGAAGTGATTTGCGGTTTTGGCCGTACCGGCGAGTGGTTCGGCTCAGACTACTACGACCTCAAACCCGACCTGATGACCATCGCCAAGGGCCTGACCTCCGGTTACATCCCCATGGGCGGTGTGATCGTGCGTGACACCGTGGCCAAGGTGATCAGCGAAGGCGGCGATTTCAACCACGGCTTCACTTACTCCGGCCACCCGGTGGCGGCCGCGGTGGGCCTGGAAAACCTGCGCATCCTGCGCGACGAGAAAATTGTCGAGAAGGCGCGCACAGAAGCGGCACCGTATTTGCAAAAGCGTTTGCGTGAACTGCAGGACCACCCGCTGGTGGGTGAAGTACGCGGCCTGGGCATGCTCGGTGCGATCGAGCTGGTGAAGGACAAGGCCACCCGCAGCCGTTACGAAGGCAAGGGCGTGGGCATGATCTGCCGCACCTTCTGCTTCGACAACGGCCTGATCATGCGTGCGGTGGGTGACACCATGATCATCGCGCCGCCGCTGGTCATCAGCCACGCGGAGATCGACGAGCTGGTGGAAAAGGCGCGCAAATGCCTCGATTTGACCCTTGAGGCGATCAACTGAGCACCTGCTAGGCTAGCGATGTGACATTAAGTCGTTACAGGGTCCTGCTTTCCTTGATACAGGGCCTTGTAACTTGCCAGACTAGCGACTGTTTCAGTCGCCGCGCGCTCTGCACCGTAGGTCCTGGCTGCTGAACAGATGGCTAAATAAAAAATTCTGGAGCATGACGCATGAATAAAATGGGCAAGACGTTGCTGGCCGCAGCCCTGATGGGTGCCATGGCTACTGCTGCACAGGCTGACGACAAGGTGTTGAACGTCTACAACTGGTCGGACTACATCGCGCCGGACACCATCGCCAAGTTCGAAAAGCAGACCGGTATCAAGGTCAAGTACGACGTCTTCGACAGCAACGAAACCCTGGAAGCCAAGCTGCTGGCAGGTAAGTCGGGCTATGACATCGTCGTGCCCTCGAACAACTTCCTGGCCAAGCAGATCAAGGCGGGTGTGTACGAGGAACTGGACCGTTCGAAACTGCCGAACTGGAAAAACCTCGACCCCGACCTGCTCAAGGCCGTTGGCGATGCCAGCGACAAGGACAACAAGCACGCCTTCCCGTACATGTGGGGTTCCATCGGCATCGGCTACAACCCGGAGAAGGTCAAGGCCGCGCTGGGTGTCGACCACATCGACTCGTGGGACGCCGTGTTCAAGCCTGAGAACATCGCCAAGCTCAAGAGCTGCGGCGTAAGCTTCCTGGATGCCCCGACCGAAATGCTGCCGGCCGCACTGCACTACCTGGGCCTGCCGAGCAACAGCACCAAGAAAGAAGACCTGAAGGCCGCCGAGGACCTGTTCCTCAAGGTCCGTCCTTCGATCACCTACTTCCACTCGTCCAAGTACATTGGCGACCTGGCCAACGGCAACATCTGCGTGGCCGTCGGTTATTCGGGTGACGTCGAGCAGGCCAAGGCCCGTGCCCACGAAGCCGGCGACAAGATCAAAGTGGACTACATCATTCCGAAAGAAGGTGCCGGTACTTTCTACGACATGGTCGCCATCCCGAAAGATGCCGAGCATAAAGACGCTGCCTACCAGTTCATGGACTTCCTGATGCAGCCAGAAGTCATGGCTGAAATCACCAACGCCGTGCGCTTCCCGAACGGCAATGCTGCGGCTACCCAGTTCGTGGACAAGGACATTACCAGCGACCCGAGCATCTACCCGCCTGCCGAAGTGAAGAAGCAGCTGTACGCAATCGCTGCGCCTGAAGCTTCTGCCCAGCGTGTGATCACCCGCAGCTGGACCAAGATCAAGTCGGGCAAGTAAGCCCGATGCGGCACCTCTGGGCCGGGGATTTCCGGCTCAGAGCCAGTGAAAGGCAATTGATGATTGCGGCATCGAAGCTGCGAAGGTAAGTTGCGCGCCGGTTTTGCGTGTGCGGCAGCACTGTCGCTACCCAGGCACTGATTGTGAGGACCACCCACTTGTCTATTTCTGTATTCCGCAAGGCCTTGATGGCCGGCGCGGGCCTGACGCTGGCATGCAGCGTCCAAGCGGCGCCAACGGTGCATCTCTATAACTGGTCCGACTACATCGGCCCGACCACACTCGCGGACTTCGAGAAAGCCACGGGCATCAAGCCCGTGCAGGACGTGTTCGACTCCAACGAAACCCTGGAAGGCAAACTGCTGGCCGGTAACACCGGCTATGACGTAGTGGTGCCGTCCAACCATTTCCTCGGCAAGCAGATCAAGGCGGGCGCGTTCCAGAAGCTCGACAAGAACCTGCTGCCCAATTATGCCAACCTCGACCCGGCGTTGATGAAGCGCCTGGAAAAGAACGATCCAGGCAACCAGTACGCCGTGCCTTACCTGTGGGGCACCAACGGCATCGGTTACAACGTCGACAAGGTGAAGGCCGCGCTGGGCGTGGACACCATCGACTCCTGGGCCGTCTTGTTCGAGCCCGAGAACATGAAGAAGCTCGCCAAGTGCGGTGTGGCCTTCCTCGACTCGGCGGACGAAATGCTCCCGGCGGTGCTCAACTACATGGGCCTCGACCCCAACAGCACCGACCCCAAGGATTACGCCAAGGCCGAGCAGAAGCTGCTGGCGGTGCGCCCGTACGTGACCTACTTCCACTCGTCCAAGTACATCACCGACCTGGCCAACGGCGACATTTGCGTCGCGGCAGGGTTCTCGGGTGATGTGTTCCAGGCCAAGGCCCGAGCTGAAGAAGCGAAGAAGGGCGTGAACCTGGCCTACGCCATTCCCAAGGAAGGCGGCAACCTCTGGTTCGACGTGCTGGCGATCCCCAAGGACGCCAAGAACGTCAAAGAGGCGCATGCCTTCATCAACTATTTGCTGAAACCTGAGGTTATCGCCCAGGTCAGCGATTACGTCGGTTACGCCAACCCGAACCCCAAGGCTGGCGACCTGATGGACCAGGCCGTGAGGACCGACGCTGCGGTTTACCCACCGCAGGATGTGCTGGACAAGATGTTCGTGAATTCAGAGTTGCCGCCCAAGGTGCAACGTTTGATGACCCGTAGCTGGACCAAGGTCAAGTCGGGCAAGTAACAATCCAGGCCCGCCGTCCAAGCAGGGGCGGGCACACAAATCTTGTTGGGAGTTTCACTCATGGCAGTTGCCTCCGGTGCCTATAAGAAAGCCCTCGAGGGTGGCCAGCAACCCAAGCAGGTGCTGGTCAAAATCGACCGGGTCACGAAGAAGTTCGACGAAACCATCGCCGTAGAGGATGTGTCCCTGGAAATCCGCAAGGGTGAGATCTTCGCCCTGCTGGGTGGCTCCGGATCCGGCAAGTCCACCTTGCTGCGCATGCTGGCCGGCTTCGAGCGCCCAACCGAAGGGCGGATTTTCCTCGATGGCGTCGACATCACCGATATGCCGCCCTACGAGCGGCCGATCAACATGATGTTCCAGTCCTACGCGCTGTTCCCGCATATGACCGTGGCGCAGAACATCGCCTTCGGCCTGCAGCAGGACAAGATGCCCAAGGCCGAGATCGATGCCCGTGTGGCCGAGATGCTCAAGCTGGTGCACATGACCCAGTACGCCAAGCGCAAGCCGCACCAGTTGTCGGGTGGCCAGCGTCAGCGTGTGGCGTTGGCCCGCTCGCTGGCCAAGCGCCCCAAGCTGCTGCTGCTCGACGAGCCAATGGGTGCGCTGGACAAGAAACTGCGTTCGCAGATGCAGCTGGAACTGGTGGAGATCATCGAGCGCGTAGGCGTGACCTGCGTGATGGTGACCCACGACCAGGAAGAGGCCATGACCATGGCCCAGCGCATCGCCATCATGCACCTGGGCTGGATCGCCCAGATCGGCTCGCCGGTGGACATCTACGAGACGCCTACCAGCCGCCTGGTGTGCGAATTCATCGGTAACGTCAACCTGTTCGAAGGTGAAGTGGTCGACGACGCCGAAGGCCACGCGATCATTGCCAGCCCGGAGCTGGAGCGCAAGATCTACGTGGGCCACGGCATCACCACCTCGGTGGAAGACAAGCACATCACCTACGCCTTGCGCCCGGAAAAGATGCTGGTCACCACCCAGCAGCCGACCTGCGAGCACAACTGGTCGCGCGGCAAGGTCCACGACATCGCCTACCTGGGCGGCCACTCGGTGTTCTACGTCGAGCTGCCGAGCGGCAAGGTTGTCCAGTCGTTCGTCGCCAACGCCGAACGCCAGGGCACTCGTCCGACCTGGGGCGATGAAGTGTACGTATGGTGGGAAGACGACAGCGGCGTGGTACTGCGGTCATGAAACTGCGCAAGCTCAAGCGAGCCTTCCAGCGCCTGGTCCCGGAGGGGCGGCACCTGGTGATCGGCGTGCCGTTCATCTGGCTGTTCCTGTTCTTCATGCTGCCGTTCTTCATTGTCCTGAAGATCAGTTTTGCCGAAGCCGACGTGGCGATCCCGCCGTATACCGAGATCTACACCTACGTCGAAGACAAGATTCAGTTGGTGCTCAACCTGGCCAACTATGGGCTGTTGACCGAGGATGAGCTGTATATCTCGGCCTACCTGGGGTCGTTGAAGATGGCCTTCTTCAGCACCATTCTGTGCCTGCTGATCGGCTTCCCGATGGCCTACGCCATTGCCAACGCCAAGAAGGAGACCCAGACGGTCCTGCTGCTGCTGATCATGATGCCGACCTGGACCGCGATCCTGATCCGCGTCTATGCCTGGATGGGCATCCTCAGCAACAACGGCTTGCTCAACGGTTTCCTGATGTGGACTGGGCTGATCGACCAGCCACTGCAGATCCTCAACACCAACCTGGCGGTGTACATCGGCGTGGTCTATTCGTACCTGCCGTTCATGATCCTGCCGCTGTTTGCCAACCTGGTTAAGCATGACCCTTCGTTGCTGGAGGCTGCTTCTGACCTGGGGTCGAGCACCTTCAACAGCTTCTGGAAAATCACCGTGCCGCTGTCGAAGAACGGCATCATCGCCGGCTGCATGCTGGTGTTCATCCCGGTGGTGGGCGAGTTCGTGATCCCTGAACTGCTCGGCGGCCCGGAAACCCTGATGATCGGTAAAGTGCTGTGGCAGGAGTTCTTCAACAACCGTGACTGGCCGGTGGCGTCTGCATTGGCGGTGGTGATGCTGGCGATCCTGATCGTGCCGATCCTGCTGTTCAACCGCAGCCAGGCCAAAGAAATGGAGGGCCGCGCATGAAACGCTTCAGTTTCTCCAAGCTGATGCTGGTGCTCGGCTTGCTGTTCATCTACCTGCCGATGCTGATCCTGGTGATCTACTCGTTCAACGCCTCCAAGCTGGTGACGGTGTGGGGCGGCTGGTCGATCAAATGGTACGTCGGCCTGCTCGACAACACCCAGCTGATGGGTTCGGTGATGCGCTCGCTCGAAATCGCCTGCTACACGGCGGTGGCGGCGGTGGCGCTGGGTACCCTGGCAGCCTTCGTGCTGACCCGGGTCACCCGCTTCAAGGGCCGCACGCTGTTCGGTGGCCTGGTTACCGCGCCGCTGGTAATGCCTGAAGTGATCACCGGTCTGTCTCTGTTGCTGCTGTTCGTGGCCATGGCGCAGATGATCGGCTGGCCGCAGGAGCGCGGTATCGTCACCATCTGGATTGCCCACACCACGTTCTGTGCGGCGTATGTGGCGGTAGTGGTGTCGGCACGCCTGCGTGAGCTGGACCTGTCGATCGAGGAAGCGGCGATGGACCTGGGTGCCAAGCCGTGGAAGGTGTTCTTCCTGATCACCATCCCGATGATCGCGCCATCGCTGGCGGCGGGCGGCATGATGTCGTTCGCCCTGTCGCTGGATGACCTGGTGTTGGCCAGCTTCGTATCCGGCCCAGGTTCGACCACCTTGCCGATGGAAGTGTTCTCGGCGGTGCGCTTGGGCGTGAAGCCAGAGATCAACGCCGTGGCCAGTCTGATTCTGCTGTCGGTGTCGCTGGTGACCTTCTTTGTCTGGTACTTCAGCCGCCGGAGCGAAGAGCGTCGTCGCAAGGCGATTCAGCAGGCGATCGAAGAGGGTGCTGCGGCCAACGCCTCGCAGCCACAGGTCAAGCGCCCGGCTCAGGTTGCGGCTTCGGCCTGACCCGGCCCTTTCGCGGGTAAACCCGCTCCCACAGGGTCATGTGCAGTCTTCAAGACCTGCGCAGTACCTGTGGGTGCGGGTTTACCCGCGAAGGCTCTCCCACCGATTCAAAGCCATATCGCATCCCAATGTGGATAGTCTCTGACACTCTTCACCAGCCCATTACGCAAGGGGTTGGCAACGATGTATCTGGCGACCTGAACCATGCTTCCCTCCCATCTCAATGCTCGGTCCTGATACCCAGGCTGCCACACCGGGTCATGCTCAACCCTCGCCTGATGCAAAACCAGACTGGATCTGGATTTGAATCTGCGCATCAACGTACCCAGCGTCGTGCCTTTCAACTCGATCAGCCAATGCAGATGGTCCGGCATCAGTACCCAGGCCATTGAGCGGCAGGCGTGCTCATGATCGGATTGCCGCAGTTGGTGGATGACCAGCCTTGCATGATGAAAGTCATGGAACAGTGGCTTGCGTTGATGGGTAACAGTAGTAAGCAGGTACAGCCTGCCGAGTTCTGAATAGCGACCACGGCGGAGCAGGTGTGATTGAGCCCGAGGCATTGGTTTCTTCCTTGAAAAGTGACCTCTCCAAGGTAGTGGCTGTGAAACCGCGAAAGTGCTTTGGATAGTTTCTGGAGATGGCAGGGGGCTTGTGGGTGGCTGTACCGACCTTTTCGGGGGCAGTCCAGGTACGGTGCAGGTCTTCAAGGCTGCGCCTGACCCTGTGGGAGCGGGTTCACCCGCGAAAGGGCCCGCGCAGAGGCTGAAAATGCCTGAGTGATCTCCATCAGTGATGTTTACCGAACCCTGAACTACGCTGACAGTCGCATCTCACAAATCATTTGTGCGCAAGCTAGGAGCCTGCATGAGGGTGACGCGTCCACTGTTGCTGGCAAGCTTGGGCTTGCTGTCCATGCTCACCGGTTGTAGCAAGGAAGAGGTTCCCGAGACGCTGCCTCGGGTGGGTGTGCAACAGGTCCAGCCCACCGATTTCGCTGCCAGGGTCACCCTGACCGGCGATGTGCAGGCGCGGGTGCAGACCGACCTCTCGTTCCGCGTAGGCGGCAAGATCATTTCGCGCAGCGTGGACGTGGGCGACCACGTCAAGGCCAACCAGGTGCTGGCGCGGCTGGACCCAAAAGACTTGCAGAACAACGTCGACTCGGCCAAGGCCGAGGTGTTCGCCGCGCAAGCGCGGGTCACCCAGACCAGTGCCGCCTTCGTGCGCCAGCAGAAACTGCTACCCAAGGGCTACACCAGCCAGAGTGAATACGACTCCGCCGAAGCCGCGTTGCGCAGCAACCAGAGCGCCCTCAAGGCCGCCCAGGCGCAGCTGGCCAACGCCAACGAACAACTCAGCTATACCGCACTGGTCTCCGAGGCCGCTGGGGTAATCACTCAGCGCCAGGCCGAAGTCGGGCAGGTGGTACAGGCCACCATGCCGATCTTCAGCCTGGCTACCGATGGCGACCGCGATGCGGTGTTCAACGTCTACGAGTCGCTGCTGGTCGCGCCGCCCAGCGATGCCGGGGTGGTCGTCAGCCTGTTGGACGACCCCAAGGTCCAGGCCCATGGCTTCGTGCGCGAAATCACCCCCACGGTGTCGGCGCAAAGCGGCACGGTGCAGGTCAAGGTTGGCCTGAAAGACGTGCCACCGGGCATGCAACTGGGCGCACCGGTCACTGCTACCACCAACGCTCAGGGCCGGCCCAGCGTCGAACTGCCGTGGTCGGCGTTGACCAAGGCCTTGCATGAACCCGCCGTGTGGGTGGTGGGCGAGGGCGACAAGGTGGAGCTGCGCAAAGTTGAAGTCAGCCGTTACCTCACCGGCAAGATCGTGGTCGCCAGCGGCCTCAAAGGCGGCGAGAGCGTGGTGGTCAACGGCGGCCAGTTGCTGCACCCCGGCATGCAGGTGCAGAAGGTCGATGCCAAGGCCCCAGGGGGTGAGTTATGAAGCGCCTGTTGCTGATGCTGTCAGCCGGCGTGCTGCTAGTGGGCTGCAGTAGCGAGGACGAGGCACCCGAGCCGATTCGGCCGGTGCTGTCGGTCAAGGTCGAACCCCAGGTGCAATCGCAGCTGGGCCGCTTCGCCGGCAGTATCCAGGCGCGCTTCGAAAGCACCCTGGGCTTTCGGGTTTCCGGGCGCATTGCCCGGCGCTGGCTGGATGTCGGTGCCCAGGTGAAGCCGGGCGACACCCTGGCCACCCTCGACCCGACCGACCAGCAGAACCAGTTGCGTGCCGCCGAAGGCGACCTGGCCAAGGTGCAGGCACAGTGGATCAACGCCCAGGCCGATGCCCGTCGCCAGCAACAGCTGTATGACCGTGGCGTGGGCGCCCAGGCCCAGCTGGACATCGCCCAGACCAACCTGAAAACCACCAGCGCGGCGTTGGAGCAGGCGCGCTCCGCGCTCAGCCAGGCCCGTGACCAGCTCGACTACAGCACCCTGCGCACCGACCACGCCGCCGTGATCACCGCGTGGCAGGCCGAAGCCGGGCAAACCGTTACCGCCGGGCAAGCCGTGGTGACCCTGGCCCGGCCGGACGTGAAGGAGGCGGTGATCGACCTGCCGATCGGCCTGGCCGAGCAGTTGGACAAAGGCCTGACCTTTACCGTTGCCTCACAGCTCGACCCAACCATCAATACCACGGCCAGCCTACGCGAGCTGGAGCCCCAGGCCGACGCCACCACCCGTACCCGGCGCGCCCGCCTGACCCTGGCCAGCACGCCGGCGGCGTTCCACTTGGGCACTGCCATCAGCGTGACCCTGAGTTCGGAAGTGACGCCGCGTAGCGAGCTGCCCGCGAGCGCGTTGCTGGAGCGTGACGGCAAGACTCAGGTGTGGGTGATCGATACACAGCAGAAGACCGTGGCAACCCGTGACGTGGCGCTGATCGACCGCACCGCCGACAGCATTGTCCTGACGTCGGGCGTACAGCCCGGTGAGCGCGTGGTTACCGCAGGTGTGAACAGCCTGAAGCCTGGCCAGAAGGTCACCTTCGACGAGGATGCGCAATGAAAGGAAGCTTCAACCTCTCCGAATGGGCGCTCAAGCACCAGTCATTCGTCTGGTACCTGATGTTCGTTGGCCTGCTGATGGGGATTTTTTCGTACTTCAACCTCGGGCGTGAGGAAGACCCGTCATTCACCATCAAAACCATGGTCATCCAGACCCGCTGGCCGGGTGCGACTCAGGACGAAACCCTATACCAGGTCACCGACCGCATCGAGAAGAAGCTGGAGGAGCTCGATTCCCTCGATTACACCAAAAGCTACACCCGTCCGGGTGAGTCCACCGTCTACGTGTACCTGCGCGACACCACCAAAGCCAAGGACATCCCGGAAATCTGGTACCAGGTGCGCAAGAAAATCCAGGACATCCGCGGCCAGTTCCCGCAGGGTATTCAGGGGCCTGCCTTCAACGACGAATTCGGTGACGTGTTCGGCTCGATCTACGCCTTTACCTCTGACGGCCTGACCCTGCGCCAACTGCGCGACTACGTTGAACAAGCCCGCGCCGAAGTGCGCGAAGTGCCCAACATCGGCAAGATAGAGCTGGTCGGCACCCAGGACGAAGTGCTGTACCTGAACTTCTCGACCCGCAAACTGGCAGCGCTGGGTATCGACCAGCGCCAGGTCATGCAGGCCTTGCAATCACAGAACGCAGTAACGCCAGCCGGGGTGATCGAGGCTGGGCCAGAGCGCATTTCGGTGCGCACCACCGGGCAGTTCGCATCCGAAAAAGACCTGCAAACCGTCAACCTGAGGATCAACGACCGCTTCTTCCGCCTGGCCGATATCGCTGATATCGAGCGTGGCTACGTCGACCCGCCCACGCCCATGTTCCGCTTCAACGGCCAGACCGCGATCGGCCTGGCTATCGGCATGAAGGCCGGCGGCAACATGCAGGTATTCGGTGCGGCGCTGAAGAAGAAAATGGACAGCGTGATCACCGACCTGCCGGTCGGGGTGGGTGTGCACACCGTGTCAGACCAGGCGGTGGTCGTGAAGCAGGCAGTCGGCGGCTTCACTAGCGCACTGTTCGAAGCGGTGGTGATTGTATTGGCGGTGAGCTTTATCAGCCTCGGTGTGCGTGCAGGGTTGGTGGTGGCCTGCTCGATTCCGTTGGTGCTGGCGATGGTGTTCGTGTTCATGGAGTACAGCGGCATCACCATGCAGCGGATTTCGCTGGGGGCGTTGATCATTGCCCTTGGCCTGCTGGTGGATGATGCGATGATCACCGTGGAGGTCATGGTCACGCGGCTGGAGATGGGCGAGAGCAAGGAGCAGGCGGCGACGTTCGCCTATACCTCTACCGCATTCCCCATGCTCACCGGCACCTTGGTGACCGTTGCCGGCTTCGTGCCGATTGGGCTCAATGCCAGCTCGGCGGGCGAATATACCTACACCTTGTTCGCGGTCATCGCCGTGGCGTTGATCGTGTCGTGGGTGGTGGCGGTGTTCTTCGCGCCGGTACTGGGCGTGCATATCCTGAGCAGCAAGGTCAAGGCACACGAGGAGCAGACCGGGCGAGTAGGGCGAGCGTTCGAAGGTGGCCTGCTGTGGTGCATGCGCAACCGCTGGCTGACCATCATCGGTACGGTGCTGTTGTTCGCGTTGGCCATTTTCTGTGAGCGCTTTGTCCAGAACCAGTTCTTCCCGTCCTCGGACCGCCCTGAAATTCTGGTCGACCTCAACCTGCCGCAGAACGCCTCGATCGAGGAGACGCGCAAGGTGGTCGACCGCTTCGAGGCGCGGATCAAGGATGACCCGGACCTGGTGCACTGGAGCACCTACATCGGCCAAGGTGCCATTCGTTTCTACCTGCCCCTCGACCAACAGTTGCAGAACCCCTACTACGCGCAGTTGGTGATCGTCAGTAAAGGCTTCGAAGAGCGTCAGGCCATGATGGATCGCTTGCAGAAGATCCTGCATGAAGAGTTCGTTGGCATCGGTACCAACGTACAGTCGCTGGAAATGGGCCCGCCGGTAGGGCGGCCGATCCAGTATCGGGTCAGTGGCGCAAATATCGACGAGGTGCGCAAACACGCCATCGAACTGGCCACCCTGCTTGACCAGAACGAGCATATCGGCGAGATGATCTACGACTGGAACGAGCCAGGTAAGGTGCTGCGCGTGGAAATCGCCCAGGACAAGGCACGCCAGCTGGGGTTATCGTCGGAAGACGTGGCCAATGTGATGAACAGCATCGTCAGCGGCGTGCAGATCACCCAGGTCAACGACAACATTTACCTGGTCAATGTGGTCGCCCGTGCCGAAGACAGCGAGCGCGGCTCGCCTGATACCCTGCAGAACCTGCAGATCCTCACGCCCAACGGCACTTCGATCCCGTTGCTGTCGTTTGCCACGGTGCGCTACGAGATGGAGCAGCCGCTGGTTTGGCGCCGCGACCGCAAGCCCACCATCACCATCAAGGCCTCGGTCAACGGCGACATCCAGCCCACCGATCTGGTAGCTCAGTTGAAGCCCAAGATCGACGAGTTCGCCAGCAAGCTGCCGGTGGGCTTCGAAGTGGCTACCGGCGGTACGGTGGAGGAGAGCGCCAAGGCGCAAGGGCCGATCCGCAAGGTGATCCCGCTGATGCTGTTCCTGATGGCGACCTTCCTGATGATCCAGCTGCACAGTGTGCAGAAGCTGTTCCTGGTGGTCAGCGTGGCGCCGCTTGGGCTGATTGGCGTGGTGCTGGCGCTGGTGCCCACGGGTACGCCGATGGGCTTTGTGGCGATCCTTGGCATCCTGGCGCTGGCGGGCATCATCATCCGTAACTCGGTGATTCTGGTAACCCAGATCGATGAATTCGTGGCGCAAGGCTTTTCGCAATGGGATGCGGTGGTGGAGGCCACTAACCATCGGCGCCGGCCAATCCTGCTGACCGCGGCGGCGGCGAGCCTGGGTATGATCCCGATTGCCCGCGAGGTGTTCTGGGGGCCGATGGCCTACGCGATGATTGGCGGGATCATCGTGGCGACCTTGCTGACGCTGCTGTTCCTGCCGGCGCTGTATGTGGCCTGGTACAAGATCCGCGAGCCTGAAAACAGTAGCAAAACCCAACACTGAACCCTGTGGGAGCGGGCGTGCCCGCTCCCACAGAGGAATTTTGGCGCCTACAAAATCTCTTCTTGAATTTGGTTATATAAACATTCTTAAACAGTATTTTTAAGAATATCTCCGCCTCACTACTATTGCCCTCAAGCCAGGCGCAAATCCCCTTCAAACCTCTGCCCGGCACCCTCACTCCAAGGAGAACGAGCATGAGTGCATCTCTGCGTAGCATCGACGGTCAGGACGAAGCCACCATTCTGCGTGAAATCCAGAGCGCCTTGCGCGACCTGCGGTTTGGTGCGGTGGAGATCACTGTGCACAACGCTCAGGTCGTACAGATCGAGCGCAAGGAGAAGTTCCGCCTGCAACAGCCGGGCAACAAGCCCAGCTGATCGCGCCTCACATCCAAAATTAGAAAAATGCCAATCGGGAGCTTCACCATGTCCATCCGCCGTTATGCGCTCGCCGCCCTGGCCAGTGCTGTTTTTGCCGGTTCCGCCATCGCCAAGGACTACGAACTGCTGAACGTGTCCTACGACCCGACCCGCGAGCTGTACCAGCAGTACAACGCCGAGTTCATCAAGCACTGGCAGCAGGCCCACCCGGGCGACAAGGTGAAGATCCAGCAATCCCATGGCGGTTCGGGCAAGCAGGCCCGTGCGGTGATCGACGGCCTGCGCGCCGACGTGGTGACCCTGGCCCTGGCCGGCGACATCGACGAAGTAGCCAAGCTCGGCAAGACCCTGCCGGACAACTGGCAGACCCGCCTGCCGGACGCCAGCACCCCGTACACCTCGACCATCGTGTTCCTGGTGCGCAAGGGCAACCCGAAAGGCATCAAGGACTGGGGCGACCTGATCAAGAAGGACGTCTCGGTCATCACCCCCAACCCGAAAACCTCCGGCGGTGCGCGCTGGAACTTCCTGGCGGCCTGGGCCTATGGCCTGAAAGCCGGCGGTAGCGAAGAAAAGGCCAAGGAGTACGTACAGGAGCTGTTCAAGCATGTACCGGTGCTGGATACCGGCGCCCGTGGCTCGACCATCACCTTCGTCAACAACGGCCAGGGCGACGTATTGCTGGCTTGGGAAAACGAAGCCTTCCTGGCGCTGAAGGAAGACGGTGGCGCCGACAAGTTCGACATCGTCGTGCCGTCGCTGTCGATCCTGGCCGAGCCGCCTGTGGCGGTGGTGGACAAGAACGCCGAGAAGAAAGGCAATACCGAGATTGCCACCGAATACCTCAAGCACCTGTACAGCCCGGCTGGGCAGAAGATTGCCGCCGAGAACTTCTACCGCCCGCGTGACGAGAAAGTCGCTGCGGAGTTTGGCAAGCAGTTCCCGAAACTGGACCTGGTAACCATCGACAAGGACTTCGGTGGCTGGAAAACTGCACAGCCCAAATTCTTCAATGATGGCGGTGTGTTCGACCAGATCTATCAGGCACAGTAAACGCCAGGGAAAAGCTGGGCCGTGTTGCGGCCCAATCGCGACACAAGGCCGCTCCCACAAGGAACCGCAATCTCCTGTGGGGGCGGTCTTGCGTCGCGATTGGGCTGCAACGCAGCCCCGGGATTCAGAGTCTTGCACCGGCCCGGGATTGATTCCGGGCTTCGTGCGTTCAACCAGGGATACTTATGTCACGTCGTATTTCCCCCGTCATACCCGGCTTCGGGCTGACGCTGGGCTACACCTTGGTGTACCTCAGCCTGATCGTGCTGATACCGCTGGCGGCCATGTTCATTCATGCCTCGCAGCTGACCTGGGAGCAGTTCTGGAACATCATCAGCGCACCGCGGGTAATCGCCGCGCTCAAGCTGAGTTTCGGCACCGCCCTGTTCGCCGCCATCATCAATGGTGTGATCGGTACCCTGCTGGCCTGGGTACTGGTGCGCTACACCTTCCCCGGGCGCAAGATCATCGACGCGATGATCGACCTGCCGTTCGCCCTGCCTACCGCCGTTGCCGGTATTGCCCTGACCGCCCTGTACGCGCCTGCGGGCTGGGTCGGCCAGTTCGCCACCGACCTGGGCTTCAAGATCGCGTACACCCCGCTGGGCATCACCCTGGCGCTGACCTTCGTCACCCTGCCGTTCGTGGTGCGCACGGTGCAGCCGGTACTGGCCGACATCCCGCGTGAAGTGGAAGAGGCCGCTGCCTGCCTGGGGGCCAAGCCGCTGCAGGTGTTCCGTCATATTCTGGCGCCGGCCCTGCTACCGGCCTGGCTCACCGGCTTTGCCCTGGCCTTCGCCCGTGGCGTGGGCGAATATGGCTCGGTGATCTTCATTGCCGGCAACATGCCGATGAAGACCGAAATCCTGCCGCTGCTGATCATGGTCAAGCTCGACCAGTACGACTACACCGGCGCGACCGCCATCGGCGTGCTGATGCTGGTGGTTTCCTTCATCCTGCTGCTGCTGATCAACTTGCTGCAGCGCCGCATCGAAACCCCTTGAAGGAGGCCGGCATGTCCAGTTCATCCCTGAGTACAAGCGCCGCCGCCAACGCCGCCCGCCGAGGCAGCGCTACTTCGCGACGCATTCTGATCGGCCTTGGCTGGTTGGTGTTCGCGCTGTTCCTGTTGCTGCCGCTGGTGATCGTGGTGTCGCAGGCGCTGAAGAACGGTTTTGGCACCTTCTTCGAGGCGATCTTCGAGCCTGATGCCTTGTCGGCGCTGAAGCTGACCCTGCTCGCCGTGGTGATTTCGGTGCCGCTGAACCTGGTGTTCGGTGTCAGCGCCGCGTGGTGCGTGAGCAAGTACACCTTCCGTGGCAAGAGTATCCTGGTCACCCTGATCGACCTGCCGTTCTCGGTGTCGCCGGTAATCGCCGGCCTGGTCTACGTGCTGATGTTCGGCGCGCAAGGCCTGTTCGGGCCGTGGCTGCAGGACCACGACATCCAGATCGTGTTCGCCCTGCCGGGCATCGTCCTGGCGACCATTTTCGTCACCGTGCCGTTCGTGGCCCGTGAGCTGATCCCGCTGATGCAGGAGCAGGGCACGCAAGAAGAGGAGGCCGCGCGCCTGCTCGGCGCCAATGGCTGGCAGATGTTCTGGCACGTGACTTTGCCGAATATCAAATGGGGCTTGATCTACGGCGTGGTGCTTTGTACTGCACGGGCCATGGGCGAGTTCGGCGCGGTGTCGGTGGTGTCCGGCCACATTCGCGGCGTGACCAACACCTTGCCGCTGCACGTAGAGATCCTCTACAACGAGTACAACCACGTGGCGGCCTTCAGCGTGGCCAGCCTGTTGCTGATCCTGGCGCTCTTCATCCTGCTGCTCAAGCAGTGGAGCGAGAACCGTATTAACCGCCTGCGCCACAGCGCCGCGGAGGAATGATTCATGTCGATCGAAGTTCGTAATGTCAGCAAGCGCTTCAACAGCTTCCAGGCCCTGAACAACATCAACCTGGACATCAACAGCGGCGAGCTGGTGGCCTTGCTCGGCCCGTCCGGCTGCGGCAAGACCACGCTGCTGCGCATCATCGCCGGCCTGGAAACCCCGGACCAGGGCAACATCGTGTTCCATGGCGAGGACGTGTCTGGCCATGACGTGCGTGACCGTAACGTTGGGTTCGTGTTCCAGCACTATGCGCTGTTCCGCCATATGAGCGTGTTCGACAACGTCGCCTTCGGCCTGCGCATGAAGCCCAAGGGCGAGCGCCCGAGCGAGAGCAAGATCGCCGAGAAGGTGCACGAGCTGCTGAACATGGTGCAGTTGGACTGGTTGTCCGATCGCTACCCCGAGCAGCTGTCTGGCGGCCAGCGTCAGCGTATCGCCCTGGCCCGCGCCCTGGCGGTGGAGCCCAAGGTGCTGCTGCTGGACGAGCCGTTCGGTGCGCTGGATGCCAAGGTGCGCAAGGAGCTGCGCCGCTGGCTGGCGCGGTTGCACGAGGATATCAACCTGACCTCGGTGTTCGTGACTCACGACCAGGAAGAAGCCATGGAAGTGGCTGACCGCATCGTGGTGATGAACAAGGGCGTGATCGAGCAGATCGGTTCGCCGGGCGAGGTGTACGAGAAGCCAGCCAACGATTTCGTCTACCACTTCCTCGGCGATTCCAACCGCCTGGCACTGAGCGAAGGCCACCACGTGCTGTTCCGTCCGCACGAGGTGTCGCTGTCGCGGCATGAGACCGAAGGGCACCATGCGGCCGAGGTGCGGGACATCCGGCCGTTGGGCGCGACCACGCGGGTGACTTTGAAGGTGGAAGGGCAGAGCGAGCTGATCGAGGCCGAAGTGGTCAAGGACCATGACAGCCTGACCGGCTTGGCGCGTGGGGAGACGTTGTTCTTCCGGCCGAAGGTTTGGCAGAAGGTGGCGGATATCTGATCTGCCCTTGATGATTAAGAGCCCGGGCTTGGTCCCGGGTTTTTTTATGCCTGTCGGATTGCCGGGGCTGCTTTGCAGCCCATCGCGACACAAGGCCGCTCCTACAAGGGATTCGCGTAAGGTCCGAGGGGCGCGAGTCCTTTGTAGGAGCGGCCTTGCGTCGCGATCGAGGGCGCAGCCCTCGCGGCAATCTCATGCCTTACGCGAATATTTTGCATGCCCCCAATGCATAGCCTTTAGCCATGAATGCCACAGCCCGCGCAATCCGTGGCTTTCACGCGATACTTCAGAAACAATATTCAATTAAGTTCTAACCATAATTTTAAACATTACTTTAAGAGATAAGCCTCTGGCCCCGATGATTCAGCCACACACCTGAATCGAGACCCCAGGAGTTTGATCAATGGGTAATGTCCAATCGGCCGTCAGGGCCTACGACCAGCCATGGCGCCCGGCCCCAGGCGACCTGGTCGAGCTTGGACGCACGCTTCGCCTGCCGCTTGGCCAGCTGCGCCTGCAACGCACGCCTGTGAGCGGGCTCAAGCGCCGCGACAAGCTGGTGTTGGGCCTGCTGGTGCTGGCCCTGCATGGCGCCGCCGCGTACTGGGTCAGCCAGGCGCCCACGCCCGAACTGCCGGTTGTGCCGCCACAGGTGCCGCCCATGACCATCGAGTTCGCGGCACCCGCACCGCCTGTGGTCGAGCCTCCGCCGCCTGCGCCCGCGCCTCCCGTGGTCGAGCCACCGCCGCCGCCACCGGTCGTCGACGAACTGGCCGCCAAGCCCAAACCCAAACCGAAGCCCGTGCCAAAGCCTGTGGTCAAGCAAGCGCCCAAGCCACAGCCCAAGCCGGTTGAAGCACCACCACCCGCGCCAGTGGCGGCCCCGGCACCGCCTGCGCCCGCACCACCCGCGCCGGCCCCGATAACCCCGGCATCGGCCAACGCCGCGTACCTGAAGAACCCGGCGCCGGAGTACCCGCAGATGGCTCAGCGCCGTGGCTGGGAGGGCACCGTGCTGTTGCGTGTCGAAGTGCTGCCCAGCGGCAAGCCTGGGCAGATCCAGGTTCAGAAGAGCAGCGGCCGTGACGCCCTCGACGCCGCCGCGCTGGCCGCGGTGAAGCGCTGGAGCTTCGTGCCCGCCAAGCAGGGTGATGTGGCCCAGACCGGCTGGGTCAGCGTGCCGATCGATTTCAAGCTTCGCTAACTTTTTCGCAGAACACAGGAAGACATCATCATGAGCCTGCTGGCATCCCCCCTCGAATCCGTTGAAAGCGCAGTCATCTGGCTGCTGGTCGGTTTTTCTGTCGTCACCTGGGGCCTGGCCCTGGTCAAGGTCGCGCAGTTCGTGCGGTTGAAGAACCAGGACAAGCGCTTCCACCAGCAGTTCTGGGCTGCCTCCAGCCTGGACTCGGCCGCCGAGCTCAGCCATGAGCTGCCCGGCCCGGCTGCCCGTGTGGCCCAGTCTGGCTACGCTGCCATCGCCGTTGGCGACACTCAGGCCAACGACCTGAGCCATGCGATCAACCACCAGGACCGCCTGGAGCGCGCCCTGCGCCAGCAGATCGTGCGTGAGCGCCGCTCGCTGGAAACCGGCCTGGCGGTGGTCGCCAGTATCGGCAGCACCTCGCCCTTCATCGGCCTGTTCGGCACCGTGTGGGGCATCATGGAAGCGCTCAAGGGCATCAGCGCGGCCGGCTCCGCCAGCCTGGAAACCGTCGCCGGACCAATCGGTGCGGCACTGGTGGCGACCGGTGTGGGTATCGCCGTCGCGGTACCGGCCGTGCTGGTTTACAACTACTTCCTGCGGCGCCTCAAGCTGACCGCCGCCGACCTCGATGACTTCGCCCACGACTTCTACAGCCTGGCGCAGAAGAGTGCCTTCCGCGTGCTGGTGCACCCTGCTGTGCAAAAAGCCCAGGCCGGTTTCACCCAGCCAGTGAAGGAGGCGTCCTGATATGGCCTTTTCGACCCAGGACAGCGACGAAGTCCTCAGTGAAATCAACGTCACGCCCCTGGTGGACGTCATGCTGGTGCTGCTGGTGGTGTTCATCGTCACCGCGCCGCTGCTGACCAACGCCATTCCCATCAACCTGCCCAAGACCGAGGCCGTGGCCCCGGTGGAGCAGAAGGACCCGCTGGTGGTCAGCATCGATGGCGAGGGCAAGCTGTTCATCAACAAGGACCAGATCCAGCCCGATCTGCTGGAAACCAATCTCAAGGCCGCCAAGGACAAGGACGCGGACGTGCGCGTGCAGCTGCAGGCCGATGACGGCGTGAACTACGGCGAAGTGGCACGGGCCATGGCGGCCATCGAACGCGCGGGGATCAGCAAGCTGGCGGTGATTACCGCACGTTGATACCCGGCACACCTCTTCAGGCAAGTGCTTATGGGCCACATCTCTTGGCAGGGGTTGGCCCTTTTTTTTGCCTGTGAGGGCCCTGTCGCAGGAATTTGTTTTTGGTTATTAATAAATAGCTTCTTATTCCTTTACGAATATAACTCCCTCCCTATACTTGTCTCCAAGCACGCAAACTTACTGGAGGCGTCCCCATGCGCAATGAGTCGATTCGTTACCTGATTGTGCCGGGCTGGCAAGGATCGCCAGACAACCATTGGCAAAGTCACTGGCAGCGCACCCTGCCTAACAGTGCCCGGGTGGAGCAACACGACTGGCTCACCCCGCAGCGGCAGGATTGGGTGCAGGCGCTGGAGCAGGCAATTGCCGCCGAGCGCTCACCGGTGATCCTGATCGCCCACAGCCTGGGCTGCATCACTGTCGCCCATTGGGCTGCGCAAGCCAGGCCGGCCTTGCTGCGGCGGGTGCGTGGTGCACTGTTGGTGGCGCCGGCAGACGTCGAGCGGCCCACCTGCGCGCCAGCCCTGCGCAACTTTGCGCCGATCCCGACCGATGCATTGCCGTTCCCCAGCCAGGTCGTCAGCTCGGACAACGACCCGGCCGTGAACGTACCGCGGGCGCTGTACCTGGCCCAGGCATGGGGCGCCGAAGCGGGGTTGCTGAGCAATGCCGGGCACATCAACGTCAAGTCCGGCCATGAGCGCTGGGAACAAGGCTTCGCCTACTTGTATCGCTTGCAGAGCCGGGTAGAGCAGCGCGCACTGCGCCGCGCCTGATCACCCTTACTGTTTACCGTTTGCCTGACGCCCGGCCATTGCAGGCCTGGGGCGGGAGTTCGTCATGACTTTTCAAAACCCGTTTGGCCAGCCGCTGCTGACCTTCCCCGAGCTGGACAAGAGCCCGCTGAGCATTCGTGCCAAGGCGCTGGTGTTCATCGACCCGCGCTCGCAGCAGCTGCGCGAGGACCTTGAGCGCCTGGCGCCACAACCTGTGCCGGTGCTGATCCGTGGCGAAACCGGCACCGGCAAGGAGCTGCTGGCCCGGCAGATCCACCGTGCCAGCGACCGTGGCGGGCTGTTCGTGTCGGTCAACTGCGCGGCCATCAGCCCCACCTACGCCGATGCCGAATTGTTCGGCTATAGCGCCGGCAGTCATGGCGGCACAGCCAGCAGCCGCGCCGGCTGGTTTGGCTCGGCCAATGGCGGCACGCTGTACCTGGACGAGATTGCCGACTTGCCGCTGGCCATCCAGGGCAAGTTGCTGGCCGCACTGGAAAACCGTGAGGTCACCCGGGTTGGCGCGCAGCAGCCACAGCCAGTGGATGTGCGCCTGGTCGCCGCGACCAGCATCGACCTGGCGCGCGTGGTACGTGCGGGGCGCTTCAACGAGCGCCTGTACCAGTACCTGCGCGAGGGGGCGCTGGAACTGCCGCCGCTGCGTGAACGGCCGGGCGACATCCTGCCGCTGGCCGAGTACTTCGTGGGCATTTACAGCGTGCGCCTGCAGCGGCCCGTGCCGTTGGTGAGCGAGGCGGCGCAGCAGGTGCTGGAAGCGCATTTCTGGCCCGGCAACACCCGCGAGCTGGAGAACGTGATCCACTTTGCCTTGCTGGTGAATGACGGCGCAGAGATCCTGCCGGAGGACCTCGACCTGGCCAATCCCGCGCGCTAGACATCGCTCATAAGCAAAGTGGCTGGTGGCAGTTTGTTTTTGGAATAAGCAGCTAAGTAAAAGATATTGTTACGGAATAAAAAATCTAGGTATTGTCCGCCTCACGCCCACTGGTGAACCGGTTGGGCACCCGATTCGCCATCGTCGATGGCCCAGATTCAGAACAAGGACCACCATGAAGAAGACCCTGCTGACCACTGCCCTGGCTGCTGCCCTGTCGTTCTCCGGCCTGGCCGCCGCTGCCGAGAAACTGGTGGTTGCCGCTACCCCGGTTCCGCACGCCGAAATCCTTGAGCTGATCAAGCCGACCCTGGCAAAAGAAGGTGTGGACCTGCAGATCAAGGTCTTCACCGATTACGTGCAGCCAAACGTACAAGTGGACCAGAAGCGCCTGGACGCCAACTACTTCCAGACCCTGCCGTACCTGAAAAGCTTCAACGAAGGTAAAGGCACCCACCTGGAAACCGTGGTCGGCGTGCACGTCGAACCCTTCGGTGGCTACTCCAAGAAGATCAAGAACCTGTCCGAGCTGAAGGAAGGCGCCACTGTTGCCATCCCTAACGAAGGCAGCAACAGCGGCCGCGCCCTGATCCTGCTGCAGAAGGCTGGCCTGATCACCCTGAAAGACCCGAAAAATGCCCTGGCCACCCCCAAGGACATTGCCGAGAACCCGAAGAAGCTGAAGTTCCGCGAGCTTGAGTCGGCCATGCTGCCGCGCGTGCTGGACCAGGTTGACCTGGACATGATCAACACCAACTACGCCCTGGAAGCCGGCCTGAACCCGGCCAAGGATGCGCTGGTGATCGAAGGTGCCGATTCGCCATACGTGAACTTCCTGGTTGCCCGCCCGGACAACAAGGACAGCGAAGCCATCCAGAAACTGGCCAAGGCCCTGACCAGCCCGGAAGTGAAGGCATTCATCGCCAAGAAGTACCAGGGTGCGGTGCTGCCAGCGTTCTGATGCAGTTGCATTCCCTTGCATGACCTGACGCCGACTCATATGAGTCGGCGTTTTTATTTCTTTGACATGCATTTTGGGGAGAAGCGATCCCCTGTAGGAGCGGCCTTGTGTCGCGAAAGGGGGGCGGAGCGCCCCCAGGATTTTTGCAATTCACCTGCTATTGCCGGGGCCGCTTTGCGGCGCTTTCGCGACACAAGGCCGCGCCTACAAAGGGCGTCTATGCCTGTACTATGCATATGCAATAAAGGTATTTATTAAAAAATTTTTAGATCATTAGAGTCTATTCATTGTGCCCCCGCGCACCCTGCAGACTTGCTCTACCCATGACCCTCGACATCGCATTCATCCTCAGCACGCTACCCGCTTTTCTCAAGGCCGTGGGCGTGACTTTGCAGGTCGGCATGATCGCCATCGCCACCTCGCTCTTGGTCGCCCTGGTCAACGCCACGCTCCTTGTCCTGCGCACGCCCTACCTGTGGCGCCTGGTCAAAGCCTACGTGGAGCTGGCGCGCAACACGCCGCTGCTGATCCAACTGTTCTTCGTCTACTTCGCCTTGCCAAGCCTGGGCCTGAAGATTTCCGGTTTTTCCGCGGCGATCATCACCATGACCTTCATGGGCGGTGCCTACCTCACCGAGGTGTTACGGGCCGGCATCGAGGCGGTGCCGCGTGCGCAGCTGGAGTCTGGGCGCTCCATCGGCTTGTCCGAGGGCCAACTGCTGCGCCATGTGGTGCTGCCCCAGGCCGGTATCCTCAGCCTGCCGGCACTGTTCGCCAACTTCATCTTCCTGCTCAAGGAAACCACCGTGGTGTCGGCGGTGGCCGTGCCGGAAATCCTCTACACCACCAAAAACTACATCGCGCTGTACTACAAGACCTACGAAATGCTCACCGTGCTGACCCTGCTCTGTGTATTGCTGTTCCTGCCGCTGTCGTTGCTGCTGCGCTACGTGGAAAGGAGGCTGCAACATGGCCAGTTCGGCGTTTGACCTGTTGCTGCAGGCGCTGCCGCAGCTGGCCGGCGGCGCCGCGCAGACCCTGGCCATCTCGGCACTGGGCATCCTCTTCGCAACGCTGGGTGGCGTGCTGTACGGCGTGCTGGCAACCCTGGGCAACCGTGCCCTGAACATCGCCTTGCAGGTGTACCTTGAGTTGTTTCGCGCCATCCCGGTGCTGGTCTGGTTGTACCTGGTGTTCTTCGGCCTGCCGATCTTCTTTGCCCTGAGCATCCCCAGCTTCTGGTGCGCGGTGCTGGTACTGGCCCTGTGGGGCGCGAGCGAGGTGGGCGAGGTGGTACGCGGTGCGCTGCGTTCGCTGCCGCGCGGCCAGCGCGAAGCCGGGCTGTCGATCGGCCTGGCGGGGTGGCAGCTGTATGGCTACGTGCTGCTGCCGCAGGCGCTCAAGCGCATGACCCCGCCCACCATCAACATCTACACGCGGATCATCAAGACCAGCTCGCTGGCGGTGCTGATCGGCGTGGTCGAGGTGATCAAGGCCGGTCAGCAGATCATCGAACGCACCTACGAATCGGTGCTGATCTATGGCGCCTTGTTCCTGTTCTTCTTCATCGTTTGTTATCCGCTGTCCGCCGCTTCGCGCGTGCTGGAACGCCGCTGGGCACACTCATGAGCGCACTGATCGAATTCCAGGGTTTCAACAAGTTTTTTGGCGAGCACCAGGTGCTCAAGGACGTCGACCTGCAGGTGGCGGCCGGTGAAGTGGTGGTCATCCTCGGCCCCAGTGGCTGTGGCAAAAGCACGCTGCTGCGCTGCCTCAACGGCCTTGAGCAGGCCCACAGCGGGCACCTGCGCCTGGCCGGGCAAGAATTGCTCGCCCCGCACACCGACTGGCGCGCCATCCGCCAGCGGGTCGGCATGGTGTTCCAGAGCTACCACCTGTTCGGCCATATGAGCGTGATCGACAACCTGCTGCTGGGCCCGCTGAAAGTGCAAAAGCGCGAGCGGGCCGAAGCCCAGGCCCAGGCCGAGGCGCTGCTGGCGCGGGTCGGCCTGCTGGACAAGCGCGACGCGTTCCCCCGGCAATTGTCCGGGGGCCAGCAACAGCGCATCGCCATCGTGCGCGCGTTGTGCATGAACCCCGAGGTGATGCTGTTCGACGAAGTTACCGCTGCCCTCGACCCAGAAATGGTCAAGGAGGTGCTGCAGGTAATTCAGGGCCTGGCCCGCGACGGCATGACCTTGCTCATCGTTACCCACGAAATGGCCTTCGCTCGCGCGGTGGCCGACCGCATCGTGTTCATGGAGGCCGGCAGGGTCCTTGAACAGGGTGACCCCGAGAGCTTCTTCACCCGACCGCGGACCGCACGCGCGCAGCAGTTCCTGGAGAAATTCTCCTTCGTAGAAAGCCTGCCAAAGACATTGCACAAGGAACTGTCATGAAAACTGCCAACTTCACCAAACTGCTGGCACCGTTGTTCGGCCTGGCCTTGCTGGCCGGCTGCAACAAGGCCGACGAACCGCCCAAGCCGGCGGCGGCATCGCCAGCCACCAGCTACCTGGAAACCATCAAGGCCCGCGACAAGCTGATTGTCGGCGTGTTCACCGACAAGCCGCCGTTCGGCTTCGTCGATGAGAAAGGCCGCTATGTGGGCTTTGACACCGACATTGGCCGGCGCCTGGCCAAGGACCTGCTGGGCGATGAAAACAAGGTCGAGTTCGTTGCCGTGGAACCGGCCAGCCGTATTCCGTTCCTGCAGAGCGACAAGGTCGACCTGATCCTCGCCAACATGACCGTGACCCCGGAGCGCAAGGAAGCGGTGGACTTCACCAACCCCAACCTGCGCGTTGCCGTGCAGGCCATCGTGGCGGATGGCAGCCCGGTGCAGAAGCTCGACGACCTGGCCGACAAGACCATCATCGTGACCACCGGCACCACGGCCGATATCTGGCTGACCAAAAATCATCCCGACTGGAAGCTGCTCAAGTTCGAGAAGAACAGCGAATCGCTGCAAGCCCTGGCCACCGGCCGTGGCGATGCCTATGCCCAGGACAACCTGATCCTGTTCAGCTGGGCCAAGCAGAACCCGGGTTACCGCGTGCTGCCTGAGCTGCTGGGTGACGAAGCGCCGATTGCGCCGGCGGTGAAGAAGGGCAACACCGAGCTGCGAGACTGGGTGAATGCCGAGTTGGCCAAACTGGGGGAAGAGAAGTTCTTGCTGAAGCTGTATGACCAGTATGTGCGCAAGGAACTGAGCGATGACACCAAGCCGGAAAGCGTGATCGTCGAAGGGGGCAAGTGGCAGGGTTGACGGTGTGATTGGGGCTGCTGTGCAGCCCTTCTCGGTCATTCGCCTGGTACTAATCGCAAGGTACTTTGCGCCGGAATCACCCCCATCTGTGCACGCTGATACTGCCCCTGCACATACCCCTCGGCCTGGTCCGCATAATGCCGGTCGAACGGCACGCCGCTCTGCCCTACCGGGTTGCTGGTCAGCGCCTGTCCGGCATCGGCAAAGTCGACCAGCCGCCGTGTCGATGGCCCATAGTTAACCGGCCATGGCGCCGGGCCGATCTTCGCCGAGAGGTTGTTCGGCACTTCATGGGTGCCGGGTGCAGCGAAGGGGCCGACGTTGAACAACAGGTTCAGCGGCTTTTTCACCCCAAGCGGATGGTTGTGGGTCAGGGTATGGGCCTTGCCCCACTGCCAGCTGACCGGGTCGCTGCCCAGGGTGTCACGCAGGTGTTTCAAGCTGTTCTGCCAAGCCGTGCGCACAACGGCTGTACGGTCGGTACGCAGGTTGCCACCACGGGTGTTCCACCAGGGTGAGTCTGCATCCACTGCCAGGCGTGGCAGGGCGGCGTCAATGGCGCGGGTGCTTATCAGCACCGGGAACCAGGTGTCGCCCAGCTCGTCATGCAGGGCTGCGAAGGCCAGTTCGTAGAGGAACTGGTTGAACAGCGTGGCGCTGGTCGAGTCCAGCGGGTAGTCGCCCGCCCAGGCCGCCAGTTGCTCAACCAGCTCCTTCTGTTCGTCACCTTCGGCCACTGCGCGCAGGGTTGCCAGCAACGGGGCAAGGGTGCGCGGGCCGTAGTCGCTGGCAGTGTCCAACTGCAGTGCCTGGCTGTTCTGGGTGTCCCATTTCACCTCGGGGTTGGCCAGGTGCCGATCGAGCTGGCGGCCACGGTCGGGCAAGTTGTAGTAACCCGGTATCGGCACCGCCGCTGGCGGCTGGTAGTTGGCCGAAACGATGTAGCCGCGCGCGGGGTTCTCCTGTTGCGGGTTGACGCTGAAGGGGTAGAAACCAAGCTTGTCCGCCTGCACGCTGGCGCCGTCGAGGATGAACGCGGGGTCGACGCCGTCGGGACGGATCGGTAGCTTTGCCGCCGCCCACCAGCCGATATCGCCACGGGCATTGGCCCAGACAAAGTTAAGCCCAGGGGCGTGGACCTTGGCGGCGGCCTCGCGCATCTTGCCCAGGGTGTCGGCGCGGTTGAGCTGATAGAAGCCGTCGAGGATCGGGTTTTCGGTTTCCAGAAATGCCCACCACATGGCGATGGGCGTGGGGCCGGTAGTGCTGCCCAGTACGTCGTTGACGATCGGGCCATGGGGCGAGCGGCGCAAGTTGATGGTGACCGGCGCTTCGCCTTTGACGGCGATTTGCTGCTCGGTCTTTTCGAGCGTCTGCCATCGGCCATCGATCATTACTTGGTTGGCGTCGGCCGGGTTGGTGCGCTCGGCGATCAGGTCGACGTCATCGTTCTGGAACATGGTCAGGCTCCAGCCGAAGTCACGGTTATGACCGAGCAGCGCAAACGGGTTGAGCGCCTGGAAGTAGCCATACAGGTTGAAGCCGGGCGCTGACAGCTCGGCCTCGTACCACACGGCTGGTACCGCGAAGCTGATGTGCGGGTCGCCGGCCAGCAACGGCTTGCCACTGCGGGTGCGGTTACCCGCTACCGCCCAGGCGTTGCTGCCTTCGAACTGCGGGATACCGGCGTCGCCCAGTGCCTCATGACTGAGGCGGGCGAGGGCTTCAAGGCCGTGCCAGTCGGCGGCGGCCAGCGGCGTGCCCAGAGCACCCTCGGGTTGCCAGCCTAGGTCGAATATTTTCAGGTATTCAGGGCCCAGAGTGTCGCGGATGTAGGTCAGTGCAGGCTCGGTGCGGAACGCGGCAGCAAAACTGTAGGCCAGGTAGCCGGCGACGCTCAGGGTGTCTTCGGCGGTGAACGGGCGCGGGGTGATACCGAGCAGGTCGAATTCCATGGGCTTGGGGTGACTGGCTTGCCAGTTGTTGACCCCGTCGAGGTACGCTTGCAGGGCTTGCCATGCCGGCGACTGCGGGTCCTGTTGCTTGGCCATCAGGGCGGCCTGTTCGCGAATGCGCAGGCTGCGGAACAGGGTATCGGTGGGCAGCAGCTTGTCGCCCAGCACCTCGGCCAGCTCGCCACGGGCCAGGCGACGCAGGATTTCCATCTGGAACAGCCGGTCCTGGGCATGCACGTAGCCCAGCGCACGGTACAGGTCCGGCTCGCTCTGGGCCTGCAGGTGCGGCACGCCGCGGGCATCGTAGCGCACGCTGACCGGTGCTTGCAGGCCGGCAATGGCTACCTCGCCTTCGCGTTGCGGTAGCTTGCCCTGTACGTACCAGTAACCGGCGCCGGCGGCCACGGCAACCACCATGGCCAGCAGGGTCAGGCTGCGCTTCATGCAAGCTCCTTGTGCGTTCAAGCGGAAAATGTGGTCCGATCATCGGCGGATTCGCGAACAGAGCATAGCCCCCGGGAAGGAGATTCCATGTCACTCAGCGAAAAACAGAAGATGCTTACAGGCCAGCTCTACCACGCCGGCTGCCCCGAGCTGCAGGCCGAGCAGATCGCCAACAAGCACTGGATGCACCGTTACAACAACAGTGTCGAACTGCTCAACGATGCGCGCCACGGGCTGCTGCTGGAGCACTTTGGCCAGGTGGGTGAAGGCGCGGTGATCCGCCCGCCGTTCTATTGCGACTATGGCTACAACATCAGTGTTGGCCGCAATACCTTCATGAACTTCAACTGCGTGATCCTCGACGTGGTACCGGTGCGCATCGGCGACGACTGCCAGATCGGCCCTAACGTGCAGATCTACACCGCCGACCATCCTCTCGACCCTGACTTGCGGCGCAGCGGGTTGGAGAGCGGGCGACCGGTGACCATCGGCAACAACGTGTGGATCGGCGGCGCGGCGATCATCCTGCCGGGGGTGACCATTGGCGACAATGCCGTGGTGGGTGCTGGGAGTGTGGTGACCCGGGATGTGCCGGCGGGTGCGACGGTGGTGGGTAACCCGGCGCGGGTACGTCAGCCCGCCCAAGGGCAGTAGCAACCCACTGCCAGGGTATTGGAGGCGCTGACCTGGCGGCCATCGAGCAAGGCCTTGAGGATGGGCTCGATGAAGCTGTTGCTGGCATTGCACACCGCACCTTCGCTGTAGGGGCCGAAGTAGGCCAGGCGCCCTTGCCGGTCCCAGATAGCCACGGCCGGGGAGGCGGGCAGGTGTTCGCTGCCGGGCAGGCTGGCGAGCGGCTTGAGGGCGGAGAGGTTGGCGGGCAACTGGCCGTGGCTGCCGGGCTTTTGCAGCACATGGAAGGTGACGCCCTGGCCGGCGAACTGGCTGACCAGGTCGCCCAGGTGCTGCTGGTTGCCGACGTTGCACGGGCAGGCGGGGTCCCAGAAGTGCACCACGCGGATCGGGCCTGTGCCGGCCAGTTCTGGTGGCAGGTGCAGTTGGCTGCCGTCGAACAGGGTGGTCTGGTTGTCGAACGGGCGCAGGTAGCGGGCCTGGAAGGTGGTGTAGGCCTGCCAGAGGATGGCAACGCCGACCACTAGGGCAAGCACCGTGCACAACGGTTTGATGATTCGGCTACTCATGAAGCGTCGGTGGACCTTTGTGGGAGCGGGCTTGCCCGCGAAGCAGACTACGCGGTGGATGGCACGGGCTATGCCCGTGTTCGCGGGCAAGCCCGCTCCCACAGTGATCGCGCAAATTTCCAGATTTGAGCAAGGCAGTAATCCGACAACCAGATCGGTGCTGGTTGTTCGAGGTGAGCAAGCTTGCCATGACGCCGGCCAGAGCTGAAGATTCCGGATCAATACTTGCGTCAATGTGGATGTACCCGATGCCCGCTGCTTTTCAACCCGACCACCTGCGCACCTGCCTGGCACCGTTGACCGCTTGCCAGCCGTTAACGGCCGAGGCCCAGGGATACCAGCGCTTCTACGGCCTGGACCTGTCGGCACACAGCTGGCTGGGCGGCTTCCAGGCGGCGGGGTTCGACCTGGTCGGGCAGGCCTGGTTACCCGAGCAGCCCATCGCAACGCTGTTCCTGTTGCACGGTTATTACGACCATATGGGCCTCTACCGGCATGTGATCGAATGGGCACTCAAACAGGGTTTCGCTGTGATCAGCTGTGACCTGCCCGGTCATGGCCTGTCCAGTGGCGAGCGGGCCAGCATCAGTGATTTTGCGGTTTACCAGCAGGTGCTGGAGGTGTTGTTCGAACAGGCACGGGCGCTGCAACTGCCGCGCCCGTGGCACCTGTGCGGGCAGAGCACCGGTGGCGCCATTGCCGTGGACCACCTGCTGCACCAAGGCGCGCGCAGCCCCATCGATGGCCAGGTCATCCTCTTGGCACCGTTGGTACGGCCCTGTTCCTGGCGCTGGTCGAAATTGAGTTATCGGGTGTTGCGTCACTTTGTGAACGGCATCGAGCGCCGCTTCAGCGAGAACACCAACGACCCGGCCTTCCTGCCGTTTCTGGAGGCCGACCCGCTGCAACCGCGCCGCCTGCCAACCGCCTGGGTGGGGGCACTGATCGCATGGGTCAAACGCATAGAGGCCGCGCCACGCAGTTCGCGGCGGCCGTTGATCGTGCAGGGGGAGGCCGATGGCACGGTGGATTGGCCCTACAACCTTGAAGTGCTCAAGGCCAAGTTTGCCGAGCCGCAAATTCTGATGCTGCCCGAGGCCCGTCACCACTTGGCCAACGAGCTGCCGGGCATTCGCCAGCGCTACTTCGACTTCATCGACCAGCGCCTGGGCTGATCACTTCAGCTCGTTGGTACTCTGGCCAACCGCCAGGCCCGCGCGGACAGCGGCCAGGGCCGCCTGGTAGTAGGCCTTGCCGTCAGGGGACTCGGCGAAGGTGGCGAATTCTTCCAGCTCGGCGTCGGACAGGTCGCGGTAGACGTACAACAAGGTGTTGTTGAGGTCTTCGCCGATCTGGTTCATCAGGCGCTGGCGCTGGCCGTCGAGCAGGCCCTGGGCCTGGCCGCCACCGAACAGGCCGGGGATCATCGAACTGAGGCTGTCGGCTGCCACGCCGGCGATGGCCAGGCTGACTTCGGCGCCGGCTTCACGCGCTGGCAGGGCCTGGGCCAGGTGGCCGATGACCAGCAGGCGGTCGTCGCTGGCCTGGATCTTCGGCAGGCCCTTGGCATTCTTGGCCAGTTCGTCCTTGCGAGTGGCCTTGAGTTCCGCTGCCACCACCTTGCGCCCCAGCGGCGACTGGAAGAAAGCCAGGGCCGGCGAGGGGTTGGCCAGGGTGGCGCGCAACTGCGCCTGGGCACGACGGTCTACCGCCTGGGCCTGGAAGCGCTGGTTGCTGTTGTTGACCAGCGCCTGATACACGGCGGGTGGCAAACTGTTGCGATAGCGCGCCTGGGCGGCGGTCAGGGCATCGTTGAAGTGGGCGCGCTGGTCGGGCCAGCCGGCGGCCTTGTACAGTTGATCCAGGTTGTCTGCCCAGACAGGCGTGGTGCAGATCATCAGCAGAATCAGGGAAAACAGACGGCGCATTCAGGACTCCTGTCGGCAGGTGGCTATTGTCCTTGGCCCAGCGCTGGTTTGTCGAGATATGCGCGTGTTTCTCGGCCAAGTGGCGCTGTGCGGCGACAGGGCGAATGGATATGATGCGCGCCATGCACATCTCCCCTGAACACCCGATGGTTACGGCCGTCGTCGACGATCTGGCCACCCAAGGCTGGTCCCAGCAGGCGCTCTTTCTGCCTGCCGAACTGGTGCGCGCGCTGGCGGCCGAGTGCCGACGCCGTGATGCCGAAGGCGAACTCAACCCTGCGGGGGTTGGGCGTGGTGCTACCCAGGAGGTGCGCGAAGCCATACGCGGCGACCAGATCCAGTGGATCGACCCGGGGCAGGCCGAGGCCTGCGACCAGTACCTGGCGGCCATGGACCAACTGCGGCTGGCGATCAACCAGGGCCTGTTCCTGGGCCTGGAAGACTTCGAATGCCATTTTGCCTTGTACCCACCGGGGGCGTTCTATCGCCGGCACCTGGACCGTTTTCGCGACGATGACCGGCGCATGGTCTCGGCGGTGCTGTACCTGAACGAGGGGTGGCAGTCGGAGGACGGCGGCCAGTTGCGCATGTTCCTGGCCGAGGGTGTCGAGCACGATGTGGAGCCAGTGGCGGGTTGCCTGGTGATATTCCTGTCCGGCGAAGTGCCCCACGAGGTGTTGCCGGCCAGGCGTGAGCGGTTGTCGTTGACCGGCTGGTTCAGGCGGCGTGGCAATGACCCGTTCTGATGTGGCCAAGGTGCTGGTCAGCGCCTGCCTGTTGGGGCAGCCGGTGCGCTATGACGGCCGGGCCAGTGGGCACCCGGGCCTGTTGCAGCAGTGGCAGGCCGAAGGGCGCGTTGTGGCTTTGTGCCCGGAGGTAGCCGGTGGCTTGCCGACCCCGCGCCCGCCAGCGGAGATACCAGGCGGGCAGGGCGGGGCGGTGCTCGATGGCGGCGCGCAGGTGCTCACAGTGACGGGCAGCGATGTCAGTGCCGAGTTTCTGGCTGGGGCGCAGCTGGCGCTGGAACTGGCGCAGCGGCATGGCATCCGCGTGGCGGTGTTGAAGGCGGGTAGCCCTTCGTGTGGTAACCGGTTGACCTATGACGGCACGTTCAGCGGTGTGAAGGTAGCGGGGGAAGGGGTGACCACGGCGCTGTTGCGGCGGGCTGGGGTGCAGGTGTTCAGCGAATTGGAGCTGGAGCAGGCGGCGCAGGCGCTGGCTGAACTGTCACTGTAAGCCTGTACCGGCCTCCTCGCGTGTTCACCCACGAAGAGGCCGGTACAGGCAGCAATAAATCTTACTGCCCGGCCGCAGTCTCCTGCACGCCCTTGAACCACTTCTGCTCCAGCTCGGCAGTGCGTCCGCTTTCTTTCAAGCGCTGCAACGCATTGTTCACCGCGCTTTCGAACGCCGGATTGTCCTTCTGGAACGGGATCACCAGCTTTTTTTCGCCAATCGGAAGGCTTACATCGAGCGGGCCGTCGTCGCCCTTGAGCGCATCGGTCGATGGCGTGAGCGCGATGTCGTACTTGCCGCTCTCGACACCCGTCAGCACTTCTGTTGCAGGGGCCTCGACGAACTCGGCGCGCAAGTCCAGCTCCCTGGCCAGGTCCTGGCCAAATTCGATGTCGAAACCCGTCAGGTGGTCGTCTTGTTTGAATGCGTACGGCGAATTATCAGCCTGTACGGCAATGCGCAGTTCGCCCCGGTCGGCGATTTCGTCGATCAGCTCCGCCTGGGCCAATGGACTGATCAGTACTGCCAGCAGTACCCCTATGGTCGAACGCATGAATGCCCCTTTTCTTTTAGCAGATTGAATACTGTCGCCACGGCTTTCTTCCTCGCCGTGATCGAACGCAGCCTATGACCTTGAAGCCTCGGCATTGTTTAACCCTGACCGAAATATTTCTGTCAGACAATGTGAACACCTTGGCGAATAATTCAACTAATGTGAACTACCGCCGCCGTCGGATCCCAGGCTGCGGTCAATAAGTGAATCACAGGAGAAGTGAATGAACAGCCTAATTTCGCGTGCTGCCGTTGCCGGTCTGTTGATGGGCGCGTCGGTGTTCGCCAGTGCCGCGGACGCCCTGAAGAGCCAGGAGCCGCCCAAGGATGCCAAGGTCTTCATCGTTTCCCCCGCCGATGGCGCTACGGTCGACAAGACCTTCACCGTCAAGTTCGGCATCGAGGGTATGGCCCTCAAGCCTGCGGGTGATCAGACCCCGCACACCGGGCACCACCACCTGCTGGTGGATGTGGACAAAGAGCCAGTGGCTGACATGCCGCTGCCGACCAGCCTGATGCCGGAGGCTGGCACCGCACTGCCGGCGGGCCCGCAGGTGCTGCACTTCGGCAAGGCGCAGACCGAAACCAGCATTACCCTGACGCCGGGCAAGCACACCTTGCAACTGATCCTGGGGGACCAGTATCACGTGCCGTTCAAGCCAAGCGTGGAATCGAAGAAGATCACGGTTGAAGTGAAATAAAAAAAGGGAGGCCCAAGGGCCTCCCTTTTTCATGCAGCAAGCAAACTTAGAACAGCACGCGGGAACGGATGGTGCCCTTGACCTGTTGCAGTTTTTCTTGCGCAAGGTCCGAGTACTCGGCGTCAACGTCGATTACCACGTAACCGACTTTCTCGTTGGTCTGCAGGAACTGACCGGAGATGTTGATGCCGTTCTCGGCGAAGACCTTGTTGATCTCGCTGAGTACGCCGGGAATGTTTTCGTGAATGTGCAGCAGGCGGTGCTTGCCTGGGTGCGCCGGCAGGGCCACTTCCGGGAAGTTGACCGAAGATACCGAAGTACCGTTGTCGCTGTACTTGACCAGCTTCTCGGCCACTTCCAGGCCGATGTTGGCCTGGGCTTCGGCGGTGGAACCACCGATGTGCGGGGTCAGGATCACGTTGTCCAGGCCGCGCAGCGGGCTTTCGAACTCTTCGTCGTTGGAGCGCGGCTCGATCGGGAACACGTCGATGGCGGCGCCGATCAGGTGCTTGTCCTTGATGGCAGCGGCCAGGTGGTCCAGTTCGACCACGGTGCCACGGGCGGCGTTGATCAGGATCGCGCCTTTTTTCATCGCGCGGATCTCCTTCTCGCCGATCATCCACTGGGTGGACGGCAGCTCAGGCACGTGCAGCGAGACGATGTCGGCCAGGCCCAGCAGCTCGTTCAGGCTGGTAACCTGCACGGCGTTGCCCAGTGGCAGTTTGGTCAGCGGGTCGTAGAAGTACACCTGCATGCCCAGGTTTTCGGCCAGGACCGACAGCTGGGTACCGATCGAGCCGTAGCCGACGATGCCCAGTTTCTTGCCACGGATTTCGAACGAGTTGGCCGCACTCTTGATCCAGCCACCACGGTGGCAGGAAGCGTTTTTCTCTGGGATGCCGCGCAGCAGCAGGATGGCCTCGGCCAGTACCAGCTCGGCGACCGAACGGGTGTTGGAGTATGGCGCGTTGAACACGGCGATACCGCGCTGGCGGGCAGCTTCCAGGTCAACCTGGTTGGTGCCGATGCAGAAGCAGCCAACAGCGACCAGTTTCTTGGCGCAGTCGAAGATCTCTTCGGTAAGCTGGGTGCGTGAACGGATGCCGATAAAGTGGGCATCGGCGATCTTTTCCTTCAGCTCGGCTTCCGGCAACGAACCAGTGAGGTATTCGATGTTGGTGTAGCCGGCAGCCTTGAGGGTATCGACTGCGTTCTGGTGCACACCTTCAAGAAGAAGGAACCGGATCTTGCTCTTGTCGAGAGAAGTCTTGCTCATCTGCGTAAACCTGTATCCCGGAGAAAAAATGGCGAGGGGTGATGCCAGGCGCGAGGGCAGCCTTAGCATGAACAGCGGGAGGGCTATGCTAGCATACGCGACACAATCTGAGCTTATCCCGACAGGTGAAGAGTACTCAGGGTGACTATGAATAAGTCGAGAGTTCCAGCGATGACCCACCCCGCTGTTATTGAAGAACTGATGACCCTTGTCGACCCTGGCAAGGTCCTGACCGACGCGGCTTCCCTCGAAGCCTATGGCAAGGACTGGACCAAGCATTATCCGCCGGCGCCCAGCGCCATCGTCTTTCCCAAGACGGTCGAGCAGGTGCAGGCCATTGTGCGCTGGGCCAATGCGCACCAGGTGGCGCTGGTGCCGTCTGGCGGGCGCACTGGGCTTTCTGCCGGCGCTGTGGCGGCCAATGGCGAGGTTGTCGTTTCCTTCGATTACATGAACCAGATTCTCGGCTTCAATGCCTTCGACCGCACCGTGGTCTGCCAGCCAGGGGTCATCACCCGGCAATTGCAGGCCTACGCCGAAGAGCAGGGCCTGTATTACCCGGTGGACTTCGCTTCCAGCGGTTCTAGCCAGGTTGGCGGCAACATCGGCACCAATGCCGGCGGGATCAAGGTGATTCGCTACGGCATGACCCGCAATTGGGTCGCAGGGCTGAAAGTGGTCACCGGCAAGGGCGAGTTGCTGGAACTGAACAAAGACCTGATCAAGAACGCCACCGGCTACGACCTGCGCCAGCTGTTCATCGGTGCCGAAGGCACGTTGGGTTTCGTGGTCGAGGCCACCATGCGCCTGGACCGGGCGCCGCGCAACCTTACCGCGATGGTGCTGGGTACACCGGACTTCGACTCGATCATGCCGGTGCTGCACGCCTTCCAGGGCAAGCTGGACCTGACCGCCTTCGAGTTCTTCTCAGACAAGGGCTTGGCCAAGATCCTGGCGCGCGGCGATGTGCCGGCGCCGTTCGAGACCGATTGCCCGTTCTACGCACTGCTGGAGTTCGAGGCCAGCACCGAAGCGGTGGCCAACGAAGCCTTGGCCACCTTTGAGCACTGCGTCGAGCAGGGTTGGGTGCTGGATGGGGTGATGAGCCAGAGCGAAACCCAGCTGAAAAACCTGTGGAAGCTGCGCGAGTACCTGTCTGAAACCATCTCGCACTGGACCCCGTACAAGAACGACATTTCCGTCACCGTGTCGAAAGTGCCCGCGTTCCTGCGCGAAATCGACGCCATCGTCGCGGAGCATTACCCCGATTATGAAGTGGTGTGGTACGGCCATATCGGCGACGGCAACCTGCACCTGAACATCCTCAAGCCCGAGCACATGAGCAAAGACGACTTCTTCGCCTCGTGCACCAAGGTCAACAAGTGGGTGTTCGATATCGTCAAACGCTACAACGGCTCGATCTCCGCCGAGCATGGCGTGGGTATGACCAAGCGCGACTACCTGGGCTACAGCCGCTCGCCGGAAGAAATCGCCTGCATGAAGGCAATAAAGGCCGTGTTCGACCCTAACGGCATCATGAATCCGGGTAAGATCTTCGCTCCCGTATAAAAAGCAGTAGAGGAGTCGGCCATGAGTTACCAGCACCAGTACGTAGACGGCACGCGCATTCACTTCCCGCTGGGCAAGGTGGTGTGCATCGGCCGTAACTATGCCGAGCATGCCAAGGAACTGGACAACCCGATCCCCACCGAACCGCTGCTGTTCATCAAGCCAGGCAGCTGTGTGGTGCCGGCCGAAGGCGGCTTCAAGATCCCGGCCGAGCGGGGTTCGGTGCACTACGAGGCCGAAATTGCCGTGCTGCTGGGCAAGCCGCTGTCGGCCCACCCGAGCGAGGAAGAGGTGCTGGATGCCATTTCCGGCTACGCCCCGGCGCTGGACCTGACCCTGCGCGACGTGCAGGCCAAACTGAAAGAGAAGGGCCTGCCGTGGGAACTGGCCAAGTGCTTTGACGGGGCCTGCGTACTGCCGCCGTTCGTCTCGGCCGCCAGTTTCGAGGATGTCACCGACATCCCGGTGCGCCTGACCGTCAACGGCGAAGTGCGTCAGGACGGCAACAGCGCGATGATGCTGAACCCGATCGTGCCGATGATCCAGTACATGGCGGCGCATTTTTCGCTGCAGGCGGGGGATGTGATCCTCACCGGTACCCCGGCGGGTGTGGGGCCGTTCAATGTCGGTGACGAGCTGGTGCTGGAGCTGCCGGGTGTCAGCCGCTTCGAAAGCCGAGTGTTCTGACTCGAAACCGTGTTGCCTTCTTCGCGGGTAAACCCGCTCCCACAGGTACTGCACAAGGCTTGAGAGCTGTGCAGTACCTGTGGGAGCGGGTTTACCCGCGAAGAGGCCGGACCTGTTTACCGATTTTTCACACCCGATCAGGATAATGCGCGCACCCACGCCCATTTCCCAGGAACCGCGCATGCCATCACCCTCCGCCCCGGCAACACCCAAGCGTCGCTTCTTTCTGCGCTGGCCCTTCGGCCTGGCTGTGGCGGCGGTGATCGGTTATGGCGTATCGGTAGCCATGCACTGGGATGACCGTGGTGCGCTGTGGGTAAAGGAGAGCTTCGAAAGCACCGCCGAGCGCAGCGAAAGCGTGTGGCTGCCGGACTATCAGGTGGACATCGACGCCAAACCGCTACCGGGCATGGACGATGACGAAGCCTCGGACGTGGCCTTCAACCCGCATACCCGTACCCTGTTCGCGGTCATGGGCAAGAACCCGATCCTGGTCGAGTTGAGCCTGGAGGGCGATGTTCTGCGCAAGATCCCGCTCAACGGCTGGAGCAACCCGGAGGGTGTCGCCGTGCTGGAAGACGGCAACCTGGCCATTACCGACGAGCGTCTGCACGACCTGACCGTGGTCAAGGTGGACGCGCAGACCACGGCACTGAACCACGGCGACTTCCAGAGCCACGACCTGGGCCAGTCGGTGAAAAGCAACAAGGGTTTCGAGGCCATCGCCTGGGACCCGCTGCGTCAGCGCTTGATCATCGGCGAGGAGCGCCCACCCAAGCTGTACACCTGGAACACCGATGGTCGCAGCCCGCTCCAGGGTGAGAAGCAGCCGCTGCCCAGCGAAGAGCTCGACTTGCGCAACCTCTCTGCCCTGGGCGTTGACCCACGCACCGGCCACTTGCTGGTGCTGTCGGCCGATTCCAACATGCTGCTGGAGCTGGACGAGCAGGGCCAGCAAGTCAGTTTCATGACCCTGCTGGGCGGCTTCAACGGGCTTGAAGACACCATCCCGCGGGCTGAAGGGGTGGCCATGGACGATAAGGGCAACCTGTACATGGTCAGCGAGCCGGCGCTGTTCTATCGCTTCAAGAAGAACTGACAACACCATCAGATTTGCCTGATGCTGGCATTAAGCTTCGTTTCAGCCATTAATGATTAGATTCGCCACCCCTGTGTCGAGTCTGCTCTTATGCGCCGTTTTGTTCGCCTGTTCCTTGTTCTGGTTGCCCTTGGCCTGCTCATGCTTGGCTGGGCCGGGCAGGAGTTTCGCCTGTTCGAGCGTGGCTGGTTCAACCTGAAGACCTGGTGGCAGCCTGCCGAGCGGAGCATTGGCCTGGACCGCTACCGGGTAGTGCTGGAAGCGCAGCCGGTCGAAGGGCTGGATGATGACATTTCGGCGCTAACCTACGACCCCGACCGCAAAACCCTTTTCACCGTCACCAATGCCCGTTCGGAGCTGATCGAGCTGTCGCTGGACGGCCGCATCCTGCGCCGCGTGCCGCTGACCGGCTTCGGCGACCCGGAGGCTGTGGAGTACGTTGGGCCAAACAGTTATGTGATTACCGACGAGCGTCAGCAACGGCTGATTCGCGTAAGGCTGGAAGACGACACGATGTTCCTCGATGCCGGTGACGCTGAACAGCTCAGCCTGGGCATTGGCCTGAACGGCAACAAGGGATTCGAGGGCCTGGCATACGATTCGGCGGGCAAGCGGCTGTTCGTGGCCAAGGAGCGCGACCCGATGCTGATCTATGAGGTGCATGGCTTCCCGCATGACAACCCGGAAAAGCCCTACGCCGTGCATGTGGTACAGGACCGCAAGCGCGATTCACGGCTGTTTGTAAGGGACCTGTCGAGTTTGCAGTTCGATGAGCGCAGCGGGCACTTGCTGGCGCTGTCGGACGAGTCGCGGCTGGTGCTGGAGCTGGATGTAGAAGGCAGGCCGCTGAGTACCTTGTCGCTGCGCAAGGGGTCGCAGGGGTTGCAGGCGACGGTACCGCAGGCGGAGGGGATTGCGATGGATGAGGTGGGGACCATTTACCTGGTCAGTGAGCCGAACCTGTTTTATGTGTTCAAGCAGGTAACGGAGTGAGCAGGTGGGGCTGCTTTGCAGCCCATCGCGACACAAGGCCGCTCCTACAGGAGATGGCGTACCCCTGTAGGAGCGGCCTTGTGTCGCGATACGAGGGCAAAGCCCCCGCCGAAGCTTACTCGGCCTTCAGGCTCTTCACACCTTCAGAGGTGCCCAGCAGCAGCAGGTCCGCCGGTCGCGCCGCGAACAGGCCGTTGGTGACCACGCCAACGATGGCGTTGATCTGCGCTTCCAGCTCCACCGGGTTGGTGATCTGCAGGTTGTGCACGTCGAGGATCACGTTGCCGTTGTCGGTGACCACGCCTTCGCGGTACACCGGGTCGCCGCCCAGCTTGACCAGCTGGCGCGCCACGTGGCTGCGGGCCATCGGGATCACTTCAACCGGCAGCGGGAAGGCGCCCAGCACGGGCACCAGCTTGCTACCGTCGGCGATGCAGATGAAGGTCTTGGCCACGGCCGCGACGATCTTCTCGCGGGTCAGGGCTGCGCCGCCGCCCTTGATCAGGTTCAGGTGCGCGTCGCTTTCGTCGGCGCCGTCCACGTAGAACTCAAGCTCGCTGACGCTGTTCAGCTCGTACACCGGGATGCCATGGCCCTTCAGGCGCTGGGCAGTGGCTTCGGAGCTGGCGACTGCGCCGTCGAAGGCGGTCTTGTGCTGAGCCAGGGCGTCGATGAAGAAGTTGGCGGTCGAACCGGTACCGACGCCGACAACGCTCTTTTCATCCAGCTTGGGCAGAATGAAGTCGACAGCGGCCTGGGCGACGGCCTGTTTGAGTTGGTCCTGGGTCATGCGGGCTCCGAAAGGGGCAGGGCGGTTTCAAAGTTGCCTAGTATAACGGCTCGCACGGCTTTGCTGTGGTCGCCCGACGTAGCGCTGGGGTAGACTCCCAGCCCTTGTCCCGCGGCCCAGTGATGCATTCCCGATGCTCGAACAGTACGTCAAGAAGATCCTCACCTCGCGCGTCTATGACGTTGCCGTCGAAACCCCGTTGCAGAGCGCCGGGCAACTGAGCAAGCGGCTGGGCAACCAGATTTTGCTCAAGCGCGAAGACCTGCAGCCGGTGTTCTCGTTCAAGATCCGCGGGGCGTACAACAAGCTGGCCCAGCTGAGCCCAGAGGAACTGGCCCGTGGCGTGGTCACCGCCTCGGCCGGCAACCACGCCCAGGGCCTGGCCCTGGCTGCGCGCGAAATGGGCATCAAGGCCACCATCGTGATGCCCAAGACCACCCCGGAAATCAAGGTCGAGGGCGTGCGCTCACGGGGCGGCAAGGTGGTGTTGCATGGCGACTCGTTCCCCGAGGCGCTGGCCTATTCGCTGAAACTGGTCGACGAAAAGGGCTTTGTCTATGTTCACCCTTACGACGACCCGCACACCATCGCCGGTCAGGGCACCGTGGCCATGGAAATCCTGCGCCAGCACCCTGGCCAGCTGGACGCGATCTTCGTGCCGGTGGGTGGCGGTGGCCTGATCGCCGGTATTGCCGCCTACGTGAAGTACCTGCGCCCGGAAATCAAGGTAATCGGCGTCGAGCCGGATGACTCCAACTGCCTACAGGCGGCCATGGCCGCCGGTGAGCGCGTGGTGCTGCCGCAGGTCGGGCTGTTCGCCGACGGTGTGGCGGTGGCCCAGATTGGCCAGCACACCTTCGATATCTGCCGCCACAATGTGGACGAAGTCGTCACCGTCAGCACAGACGAGATTTGCGCAGCAATCAAGGATATCTACGACGATACCCGCTCGATCACCGAACCTGCCGGCGCCTTGGGCGTTGCGGGCATCAAGAAGTACGTCGAGCTGTATGGCGTGACCGGGCAGACGCTGGTGGCTATCGACTCTGGTGCCAACGTCAACTTCGACCGCCTGCGCCATGTGGCCGAGCGTGCCGAGTTGGGTGAAAAGCGTGAGGCGATCATCGCCGTGACCATTCCCGAGCGACCGGGCAGCTTCAAGGCCTTCTGCGAGGCCATTGGCAAGCGCCAGATCACCGAGTTCAACTACCGCAAGCACACCTCGGACGAAGCGCATATCTTCGTGGGCGTGCAGACCCACCCGGAAAACGACCCGCGTGCAGCGCTGGTGCAGCAACTGACCGAGCAGGGCTTCCCAGTTACCGACCTGACCGACAACGAGCTTGCCAAGTTGCATATCCGCCATATGGTGGGTGGCCATTCGGCCGGTGCCAGTGACGAAATGGTACTGCGCTTCGAGTTTCCCGAGCGGCCAGGGGCGCTGTTCAACTTCCTCAACAAGTTGGGCGGGCGCTGGAACATCTCGATGTTCCACTACCGCAACCATGGCGCAGCTGACGGGCGTGTGGTGGCAGGCCTGCAGGTGCCGGAGGATGAGCGCCACCTGGTACCGGCGGCGCTGGCCAAGATCGGCTACCCGTACTGGGACGAGACCGAAAACCCCGCTTACAAGCTGTTCCTGGGCTGAGCGGCTAAGCTTGGCTTATCGCTCAAGGATGTGAAGACATGGAACACCTGACCACCCTCAAGACCTTGCACATCATTGCCACCGCACTGCTGCTTTTGGGCGCCTTGGGCTTGGCGGCCTGGACCGTTCGCGCCCGCCGTCAGGGTGATGCCGAGGCTTATGCAAAGCTGCTGCGCCGGCCGTTGGTATTTGTCTGGCTGGTGATGGGCCTGTGCCTGGTGAGCATGCCGCTTACCGGTTGGTGGCTGGTGCATCTGGTGGGCTGGCCGCTGGGGCAGACCTGGGTGCTGGCGTCCAGCGTCATCTATACCTTTGGCGCGTTTGCCGTGTGGTGGCTGCTGGTACGGCTGAACCGGCTGCGCAAGGCCGAAGTGGTAGGGCTGCGGTTTACCCTGGCGCTGGCGGTGTTCAGCGGGGTGTGCTTCCTGTCCATTGCCGGGCTGATGGGTGCCAAGCCAGTTTGAGGCCAGAGGAGGGCTTCGCCCTCCATCGCGACGCAAGGCCGCTCCTACAGGGGAACGCGTATTCCTGTAGGAGCGGCCTTGTGTCGCGATAGGGCCGCAAAGCGGCCCCGGCAATCTCAATCCCTTAGCGAAACCACCGGCCACCCATGCTTCTCGGCCTCGGCCCGCAGGTTCGGGTCCGGGTCCACCGCCACTGCATGCGTCACCTGCTGCAACAGCGGCAAATCGTTCATCGAGTCGCTATAGAAGTAGCTGTCCTCCAGGTCGAAGCCATTCTCCAGCATCCACCGCTCCAGCCGCGTCACCTTGCCTTCACGGAAACACGGTATATCGGTACTACGCCCGGTATAGCGACCGTCGCGCATCTCGCACTCGGTTGCCAGCAGCACGCGAATGCCAAGACGCCGTGCAATTGGCGCGGTGACGAAGCGGTTGGTAGCGGTAATGATCACCAACTGGTCGCCCGCCTCGCGGTGCTGCTGCAGCAGGGCCAGGGCCTTGGGCAGGATGATCGGTTCGATGCAGTCGCGCATGAAGTCGCGGTGCCATTCGTCGAGCTGGGCCACGGGCGTTGCCGCCAGGATCTCCATGGAAAAGGCCAGGTAGGCCTGCAGGTCCAGGGTGCCGTTGAGGTAGTCCTGGTAGAAACCATCGTTGCGTTGCTTGTAGGCGAGTGGGTCGAGGATGCCACGCTCGCAAAGGTAGTCACCCCAGGCATGGTCGCTGTCGCCACCGAGGAGGGTATTGTCCAGGTCGAATAAAGCCAGGCGCATCGCGGTCACTCGCATCAGCCACAGGGTAGGCCCGCAGAATACGGAGTTTTCACGCTGCTGCACATAAGCTTGGCGGGCGCGTTGCTGCGCTCGCAAGCTTTGTGGAACAATGCGGGGACATGCGTTTGCGAGGTTGCTGCCGTGATCGACCCGGATGGTTTTCGCCCCAATGTCGGGATCATTCTTACGAATGATGCCGGGCAGGTGCTATGGGCTCGACGGATCAACCAGGATGCCTGGCAGTTCCCCCAGGGTGGTATCAACCCTGACGAGACGCCTGAAGATGCCCTGTACCGCGAGCTGAACGAAGAAGTTGGCCTTGAACGCGACGATGTGGAAATTCTTGCCTGCACCCGTGGCTGGTTGCGTTATCGTTTACCGCAGCGACTGGTACGTACCCACAGCCAGCCGCTGTGCATCGGCCAGAAGCAGAAGTGGTTCCTGCTGCGCCTGGTCAGCAACGAACAACGGGTGCGGATGGACCTGACCGGCAAGCCGGAATTCGACGGCTGGCGCTGGGTGAGCTATTGGTATCCGCTGGGCCAGGTTGTGACATTCAAGCGCGAGGTGTACCGACGCGCCCTGAAAGAGCTAGCACCGCGTCTACTGACGCGCGACTGACGACGGAGTTCGACCCCGAGCCATGCTCAATACGCTGCGCAAGATCGTCCAGGAAGTAAACTCCGCCAAAGATCTCAAGTCGGCGTTGGGGATCATTGTCTTGCGCGTCAAGGAAGCCATGGGCAGCCAAGTCTGCTCGGTCTACCTGCTCGACCCGGAAACCAACCGCTTCGTGCTGATGGCTACCGAAGGCCTGAACAAGCGCTCCATCGGCAAGGTCAGCATGGCCCCCAACGAAGGCCTGGTTGGCCTGGTGGGTACCCGGGAAGAGCCGCTGAACCTGGAAAACGCCGCCGACCACCCGCGTTACCGCTACTTTGCCGAAACCGGCGAAGAGAAATTCGCCTCCTTCCTGGGTGCACCGATCATCCACCACCGCCGTGTGGTCGGGGTATTGGTCATTCAGCAAAAGGAGCGCCGCCAGTTCGACGAGGGCGAGGAAGCCTTCCTGGTCACCATGAGCGCCCAGCTCGCCGGGGTAATCGCCCATGCCGAAGCCACGGGCTCGATCCGTGGCCTGGGTCGCCAGGGCAAGGGTATTCAGGAAGCGCGCTTCGTGGGTGTGCCTGGCTCGCCTGGCGCTGCCGTGGGGCGCGCGGTGGTGATGTTGCCGCCGGCCGACCTGGAAGTGGTGCCGGACAAGACTGTCGATGACATCGACGCTGAACTGAAGCTGTTCCAGAACGCCCTTGAAGGCGTGCGCGACGACATGCGCAAGCTGTCGGCCAAGCTGGCCACCCAGCTGCGCCCGGAAGAGCGCGCGCTGTTCGATGTGTACCTGATGATGCTTGAAGATGCAGCCCTGGGCGGTGAGGTGACCGAGGTCATCAAGACCGGCCAATGGGCTCAGGGCGCGCTGCGCCAGGTGGTTGGCGAGCACGTCAACCGCTTCGAGCTGATGGACGATGACTACCTGCGCGAGCGCGCCTCCGACGTCAAGGACCTTGGCCGGCGCCTGCTGGCCTACCTGCAGGAAGCCCGCTCGCAATCGCTGGTGTATGCCGACAACACCATCCTGGTCAGTGAAGAGCTGACGCCGGCCATGCTCGGTGAAGTGCCGGAAGGCAAGCTGGTAGGCCTGGTCTCGGTGCTGGGTTCGGGCAACTCTCACGTTGCCATCCTCGCTCGCGCCATGGGCATTCCCACGGTCATGGGCCTGGTGGACCTGCCGTACTCCAAAGTCGATGGCATTGAACTGATCGTCGACGGTTACAAGGGCGAGGTGTTCACCAACCCCAGCGAAGTGCTGCGCAAGCAGTACAGCGAAGTGGTCGAGGAAGAGCGTCAGCTGGCCCAGGGCCTGGATGCCCTGCGCGAACTGCCATGCGTTACCCCCGATGGCCATCGCATGCCGCTGTGGGTCAACACTGGCCTGCTCGCCGACGTGGCCCGTGCACAGCAACGCGGCGCCGAAGGGGTCGGCCTGTACCGCACTGAAGTGCCGTTCATGATCAACCAGCGCTTCCCCAGCGAGAAAGAGCAGCTGGCCATTTACCGTGAGCAACTGGCGGCCTTCCACCCGCTGCCGGTGACCATGCGTACCCTCGACATTGGGGGTGACAAGGCGCTGTCGTACTTCCCGATCAAGGAAGAAAACCCCTTCCTGGGTTGGCGCGGCATCCGCGTCACCCTCGACCACCCGGAAATCTTCCTGGTACAAACCCGCGCCATGCTCAAGGCCAGCGAGGGCCTGAACAACCTGCGCATCCTGCTACCGATGATTTCCGGCATTCACGAGCTGGAAGAGGCGCTGCACCTGATTCACCGCGCCTGGGGCGAAGTGCGTGACGAAGGCACCGACGTGCCGATGCCGCCGGTGGGTGTGATGGTGGAAATCCCGGCAGCGGTGTACCAGACCAAGGAGCTGGCGCGGCAGGTGGACTTCCTGTCGGTCGGTTCCAACGACCTGACCCAGTACCTGCTGGCGGTTGACCGCAACAACCCGAGGGTCGCCGACCTTTACGACTACCTGCACCCGGCGGTGCTGCAGGCGTTGAACACGGTTGTGCGCGACGCCCATGGCGAAGGCAAGCCAGTGAGCATCTGTGGTGAGATGGCCGGTGACCCAGCGGCGGCGATACTGTTGATGGCCATGGGCTTCGACAGCCTGTCGATGAACGCCACCAACCTGCCGAAGGTGAAGTGGATGCTGCGTCAGGTGAACATGAGCAAGGCCACGGAACTGCTGGCCGAGGCCCTGAGCCATGACAACCCGCAGGTTATCCACAGCTCGCTGCAGTTGGCACTGAAGAACCTTGGGTTGGCGCGGATGATTGGGCCTGGGGCCAATAAAACCCTGTGAAATTCGGGGGCCGCCCACCGGCCCCATGGCCCTCAGACCGTAAGCTCAACTTCCCCCAAGTGCCCACCAAAAGGCCCGAAGCTGCGCTCAACCAGTCGTCTTTTGCCCTGATCATCCACAATCAGCACCGTACTTGCCCGCGTCCCATAATTCTGGCTGGCAATAAACACACTCGACAGCAACTTCTCGGTCGCTACTCCCACGCCCGTCTCGGGTAGGTCACCCTCAGCCGCAGGCTCGTTATCTGCCAGCAACGCCAGCAACCGATGCGGCTCGGGCGCTTCCAGCAGGCCCTCCAGCCCGCTACGTGCCTTCACCAGCTTCGGCCATGGCGTATCCAGCCCGGCATTGGATAACCCGTACACCCCGGCATGCAGCAGGCGCGGCGTGGCTTCCCGAGCATTCAGATATCCCAGCTGCTGGCCATCACCCACCAGCAGGTTGAACCCCGAATACTGCCCACTTCGGCTGGCCACCTGGCCCAGGTAAGCCTCGACACCCATTTCACCCTGCAGGTACGCCGCCACCAGCTCACCCCGCGAGCGTGGCCCCAGCGCCTGGCCCGGGTCGCGGATGTTGGTCAGCGCGGCAAAGCGCCCCTGTGGGCCCACGCCCAGCCAGGTACCACCGGCTTCCAGGTCTCGCCCGGCGTGTACGCCGGGCGCATCGTCCCAGGCTGCCAGGGGCTGGGTGGGGCGGGCATAGAATTCGTCGCGGTTGGCCGCCACGATCAGCGGCAGGGCGTGCCCCGGCCGCCAGGCAAATACGATCAGGCACATCGGTTGGGCCTCTGTGTTTTCTGCCACTGTACCCACAGCAGCATGGCCGATCCATCCTGTCACAGAGTTCACTAGAGCCCCGAGCCCGGCTTCCGTTACCATGCCGGATTGATTTCTCGGGGACGCCGAATGGAATTCGTGCTCTATCTGCTGTTGGGCGCCTGTGCTGGTGTGCTGGCCGGGCTGTTCGGCGTGGGCGGTGGCATCATCATCGTGCCGGTGCTGGTGTTCAGCTTCACCTTGCAGGGCTTCGATGCCTCGGTGTTGACCCATCTGGCAGTCGGCACGTCACTGGCAACCATCGTATTCACTTCGATCAACGCTGTGCTCGAGCACCACCGCAAGGGTGCCGTGCAATGGCCGATTTTCGCCTGGATGACCCTCGGCATCCTGCTGGGGGCCGGCGTCGGTGCCAAGACCGCCTCGTTGATCCAAGGCCCGTTGCTGCAAAAGATCATCGGTGTGTTTGCCCTGGTCATCGCCGCGCAGATGGCACTGGGCCTCAAACCCAAGGCCAGCCGTGGCATCCCCGGTAAACCTGCATTGGTTGGGGCCGGTGGGGTGATCGGCTGGGCTTCGGCCATCTTCGGCATCGGCGGTGGTTCGCTGACCGTGCCGTTCCTGACCTGGCGCAGCCTGCCGATGCAGCAGGCGGTGGCCACGTCCTCGGCCTGTGGCCTGCCGATCGCCCTGGCCAGTGCCCTGAGCTTCATGCTGCTGGGTTGGCACGAAGAGCACCTGCCGGCCCATAGCCTGGGTTACGTGTACCTGCCGGCGATGATCGGCATTGCCGTGACCAGCATGTTTTTCGCCCGCTTTGGCGCGCGTCTGGCGCACAAGCTGTCGCCCCGTTTGTTGAAACGCCTGTTCGCAGCGCTGCTGTTCTGTGTCGGCCTCAGCTTTTTGATTTGAATCGAGAGGAAGTTCCATGCTGCCTTACCCGCAGATAGACCCCGTGGCCCTGGCCATCGGGCCGCTGAAAATCCATTGGTACGGTCTGATGTACCTGATCGGCATCGGCGGTGCCTGGCTGCTGGCCTCGCGCCGGCTGAACCGCTTCGATCCCACCTGGAGCCGCGAGAAGCTTTCCGACCTGGTGTTCTGGCTGTCGATGGGTGTGATTGTCGGCGGGCGCCTGGGCTATGTGCTGTTCTACGACCTGCACGCCTACCTGGCCAACCCGACGCTGATCTTCGAGGTGTGGAAGGGCGGCATGTCGTTCCACGGTGGTTTCATCGGCGTGATGTTGGCGGCCTTGTGGTTCGGCAAGCGCAACAACAAGTCGTTCTTCGAACTGATGGACTTCGTTGCCCCGCTGGTGCCGATCGGCCTGGGTGCCGGGCGTATCGGCAACTTCATCAACGCCGAGCTGTGGGGCAAACCCACCGACGTGCCATGGGCGATGATCTTCCCGCCGTTCAGCGACCCAGCCCAGCTGCCACGCCACCCGTCGCAGCTGTACCAGTTCGCCCTGGAGGGCGTGGCACTGTTCGTCATCCTCTGGCTGTTCTCGCGCAAGCCGCGGCCGACCATGGCGGTATCGGGCATGTTCGCGCTGTTCTACGGCATCTTCCGCTTCATCGTCGAATTCGTGCGGGTGCCGGATGCCCAGCTGGGCTATATCGCCTGGGGCTGGCTGACCATGGGTCAGATTCTGTGCGTGCCGATGATCCTGGCTGGCCTTGGCCTGATCTGGTGGGCTTATAATCGCAAGCCTACGGCGAAACCCGCCTGATTAATCCCACGGCAGGGGCGATCCCCCTGCCGTTTTTGCTACAGGTAAGCCATGAAACAGTATCTGGACCTGGTCCGCGACGTCATCGAAAACGGCACGATGCAGGGCAACCGCACCGGCATTCGCACCATCAGCCTGCCGGGCGCCATGCTGCGTTTCGACCTGCAAAAGGGCTTTCCGGCCATCACCACGCGCAAACTGGCGTTCAAGTCGGCAATCGGCGAAATGGTCGGTTTTCTGCGGGGCGTGAAAAACGCAGGTGAATTCCGCGAGCTGGGCTGCAAGGTCTGGGACCAGAACGCCAACGAAAACGCTCAGTGGCTGGCCAACCCGTTCCGCCAGGGCCATGACGACCTGGGCGAGATCTACGGCGTGCAATGGCGCCAATGGCCAGGCTACAAGCGCATCCCGCTGAGCAACTCGGCCGCCATCGAAATGGCCGAAAAGGCAGGCTTCCGCCGTATTGCCCAGGACGAAGAGGACGGCGTCGCCTTCGTCATCCTGTACAAGGCCATCGACCAGGTGCGCCAGTGCCTGGACACCATCGCCAACGACCCGGGCAGCCGCCGCATCCTGTTCCACGGCTGGAACTGCGCGCAGCTGGACGAAATGGCCCTGCCGCCGTGCCACCTGCTGTACCAGTTCCACCCAAATGTCGAGACCAAGGAAATTTCCCTGACCCTCTACATCCGCTCCAACGACCTGGGCCTGGGCACACCGTTCAACCTCACCGAAGGCGCGGCGTTGCTGTCGCTGTTCGGCCGCCTGACCGGTTACACCCCGCGCTGGTTCACCTACTTCATCGGTGATGCCCATGTGTATGAAAACCACCTGGACATGCTGCATGAGCAGCTCAAGCGCGAGCCGCTGGAGGCGCCGAAACTGGTGATCAGCGACCGCGTGCCGGCGTTTGCCGAGACGGGTAAGTACGAGCCGGAGTGGCTGGAGAAGATCGAACCGAGTGATTTCTGGTTGGAAGGTTATGAGCACCATGCGCCGATGACAGCGCCGATGGCGGTGTGATTTTCTAGATTGCCGGGGGGGCGCAAAGCGCCCCCGGCGATCTCAATGCCCGTGGCTGCGCCCCACATGCGAATGCTCGGTATCCGGTACCGATACCGCCCCGTTCGTCTCCAATCGCTGCAAAATCGCGCACTCACTCCCTTGCGCATTGCAGCGCCGCCGCAGCTCTACCAGCTGTTCCTGCAACGCCACCAAACCGTCGATACGCGCCTGCACATGCTCGATATGCTCGTCGATCAGCGCGTTGACACTGCCGCACGAGTCATCCGGGCTGTCGCGTAGGCGTAGCAGGCTGCGAATTTCGTCCAGGGTCATGTCCAGGGTGCGGCAGTTACGGATGAAGGTCAGCCGCTCGACGTGAGCCTGGGTATACAGCCGGTAGTTGCCGTCACTGCGCGCAGGCTCCGGCAGCAGGTTTTCCCGCTCGTAGTAGCGAATGGTTTCCACCGCACAGTCGGTGGCTTTGGCCAGTTCTCCGATTTTCATCACGAATCTCCAGCAATAGGCTTGACCCTATAGTGGCTACAGGGTGTTCACTTGGCAACAGGCTCACTTTAAGGATGACCCCATGAACCAGCCTGTCAGCCACGACCACAAGCACTCGCACGATCACGCCCATGGCGATGACGACCACGGCCATGCTGCCCACGGCCACAGCTGCTGCGGCTCCAAAGCCGCGCCATCGCTGGTGCAACTGAGCGAAACGGCCAGTGCCCAGGCGCAGCTCAGCCGTTTTCGCATCGACGCCATGGACTGCCCCACCGAGCAGACGCTGATCCAGGACAAACTGGGCAAGCTGGCCGGAATCGAGCAGCTGGAATTCAACCTGATCAACCGCGTGCTTGGCGTGCGCCATACCTTGAACGGTACGGCTGAAATCGAGCGGGCCATCGACAGCCTGGGCATGAAGGCCGAGCCGATTGCTGCCGAGGACGACGGCACCACCAGCGTGGCACAACCGGCCAAGACCCGCTGGTGGCCGCTGGCACTGTCGGGTATTGCTGCGATTACCGCCGAAATCGTGCACTTCGCTGCGCTGGCCCCGGAATGGGTGGTAGCGGGGCTGGCGCTGTTGGCGATCCTCGGCTGCGGCCTGGGTACCTACAAGAAGGGCTGGATCGCCCTGAAAAACCGCAACCTCAACATCAATGCCTTGATGAGCATTGCCGTGACCGGTGCGGTGCTGATCGGCCAGTGGCCGGAAGCAGCCATGGTGATGGTGCTGTTCACGGTTGCCGAGCTGATCGAAGCGCGCTCGCTGGACCGTGCGCGCAATGCCATCGGCGGGTTGATGCAGTTGGCCCCGGACATGGCCACGGTGCAGCAGGCCGATGGCCTGTGGCGCGAGCTGGACGTGCGTGAAGTGGCCATCGGTGCGTTGGTGCGGGTGCGCCCCGGCGAACGCATCGGCCTGGACGGTGAAGTGACCAGTGGGCAGTCCAGCGTCGATCAGGCACCGATCACCGGTGAAAGCCTGCCTGTAGAGAAGGCAGTGGGCGACAAACTGTTCGCCGGTACCATCAACCAGGCGGGAGCATTGGAGTTCCGCGTTACCGCTGCTGCCGGGCAGTCTACCCTGGCGCGGATCATCAAGGCCGTGGAGGAGGCACAAGGCGCGCGGGCACCTACCCAGCGCTTCGTCGACCGTTTTTCGCGCATCTATACCCCGGTGGTGTTCGCCATTGCCCTGGCCGTGGCGGTGATCCCGCCGTTGTTCATGGCCGGTGCCTGGTTCGACTGGGTCTACCGTGCTCTGGTATTGCTGGTGGTTGCGTGCCCCTGCGCATTGGTGATCTCGACCCCGGTGACCATCGTCAGCGGCCTGGCGGCTGCCGCGCGCAAAGGCATCCTGATCAAGGGCGGCGTCTATCTGGAGGGCGGCCGCCACCTGGACTTCCTGGCCCTGGACAAGACCGGCACCATCACCCACGGCAAACCGGTACAGACTGACGCCGAAGTGCTGGCGCCGCAGTTCGAAGCCCGCGCTCAAGCCCTGGCCGCCAGCCTGGGCGAGCGCTCGGACCACCCGGTGTCCCGCGCTATCGCTCAGTTCGGCAAGGCGCAAGGGCTGGCTCTAAGTGAAGTGGATGACTTCGCCGCCCTGGGCGGGCGCGGTGTGCGTGGCACCATCGACGGTGAGGTCTACCACTTGGGCAACCACCGCCTGGTCGAAGAGCTGGGCCTGTGCTCGCCAGCGCTGGAAGCCAAACTGGATGCGCTGGAGCGTCAGGGCAAGACCGTGGTGCTGCTGCTCGACCGTTCCGGGCCATTGGCGCTGTTTGCCGTTGCCGACACCGTGAAGGACAGCAGCCGCCAGGCTATCGCCGAGCTGCATGAACTGGGTATCAAGACTGTCATGCTGACCGGTGACAATCCGCATACCGCCCAGGCCATCGCCGCTGTGGTGGGCATCGACCGCGCCGAGGGTAACCTGCTGCCAGCCGACAAGCTGAAAACCATCGAGGCCTTGTACGCAGAAGGCCACCGGGTGGGCATGGTCGGTGATGGTATCAACGACGCGCCAGCTCTGGCCCGCGCCGAGATCGGTTTTGCCATGGCCGCCGCTGGTACCGACACCGCCATCGAGACCGCCGACGTAGCGCTGATGGACGACGACTTGCGGAAAATTCCGGCCTTCGTCAGGCTGTCGCGCCAAAGCGCGGCGATCCTCATGCAGAACATCGTTCTGGCGTTGGGCATCAAGGCGATATTCCTGGCCATCACCTTTGCTGGCATGGCGACCATGTGGATGGCGGTGTTCGCCGACATGGGCGTGAGCCTGCTGGTGGTGTTCAACGGCTTGCGCCTGTTGCGCAAATAGAGGACGTGCATGCTGAGTTCGGAGCTGAAAGCCTTTTACATGGTGGCCCGTCTGGGCAGCATCACCCTGGCGGCGAAGAAGCTTGGGCTCAGCCAGCCCACGGTAACCACGCAGATCCGCAACCTGGAAGGCCAGTACGCCGTGGAGCTGTTCTACCGTGGCGGTCGGCGCCTGGTGCTGAGCGAGGAGGGCGTGCGCCTGTTGCCGATGGTCAAGGCATTGCTGCAGCAGGAGGCCGACATCGAGTTCGAGCTGCGCAACAGCGGCCAGGCGCAGGGCAGCCTGCGCATCGCAGCCACGGCGCCTTACTACATCCTTGACCTGGTGAAAATCTACCGCGAACGGCTGCCTCAGGTAGAAGTGGCGGTGGAGATCGGCAACTCGCAGCAGGTGCTGGAAATGCTCGAAGACTACCGGGTGGATATCGCCGCGTCTTCGCAACTGGTGGAGGATGCGCGGTTGGTGCGGCGGGTACTGGGGACTGATCCGCTGGTGGTGGCGGTGCACCGCAACCACCCATTGGCCCATCGCCAGTCGGTGTCCATCGAGGGGGTAGCCGGGCATTGCCTGCTGATGCGCGAGAAGGGCTCGACCACGCGCAAGCTAACCGAACAGATGATGCAGGAGGCCGGAGTCAAGGCCGGCGCCTTGCTGGAAATCGGCAGCCGCGAGTCGATTCGCGAGGCGGTGCTGCGCAACATCGGCATCAGCGTGATTGCCCGCCATGAGGTGCCGCACAACCCTGAGCTGCGGGTGCTGGCGCTGGAGAATGCGCCGGTGATGCATGAGTATTTGTATTGCCTGAAGGAGCGTCGCCAGGCCCGTTTGCCGGCTGCCTTTCTTGGGGTGGCGCAGGAAGTGGCTGGCTCACACTTCTGATTCAGGAGTACACAGGCACTGTAGGAGCGGCCTTGTGTCGCGATGGGCTGCGCAGCAGCCCCGGGGTTTCAGCTCCGCCGCATGAATTGCCGGGGCTGCTGCGCAGCCCATCGCGACACAAGGCCGCTCCTACAAAATCTGCCTATATCACTATCATCGACTTTTGCCCAAACGCCACAGAACCTTCGCACAGCCTTCCTAGCATGGCCCCCATCTCTTCGATGAGGCCCTGCCATGAACCACACCACCCCCGGCGCACAAATGACCGTGCGCAACATCCACAAGCGCTTCGGTGCCTTCACGGCGCTGAACGATGTCTCGCTGGACATCGCCGCCGGCGAACTGGTGTGCCTGCTTGGCCCGTCCGGTTGCGGCAAGACCACGCTGTTGCGTTGCATTGCCGGCCTGGAGCGCCAGGACCGCGGTACGCTGTACATCGGCGAACGCGATATTTCCGAGCTGCCGCCCCAGGCCCGTGACTACGGCATCCTGTTCCAGTCCTACGCGCTGTTTCCCAACCTCACCGTCGAAGCCAACATCGCCTACGGCCTGACCGGCAGTGGCCGCGAGCAGGCCCGTCAGCGTGTGGCCGAAATGCTCGAGCTGGTGGGCCTTGCCGGCAGCGAGAAAAAGTACCCCGGCCAGCTTTCCGGTGGCCAGCAGCAACGTGTGGCCCTGGCCCGCGCGTTGGCACCGTCGCCTTCCTTGTTGCTGCTCGACGAACCGATGTCGGCGCTGGACGCGCGGGTGCGCGAGCACCTGTGCACCGAGCTGCGCCAGCTGCAACGCCAGCTGGGCATCACCACCTTGATGGTGACCCACAACCAGGACGAGGCCATGTTGATGGCCGACCGCATTGCGGTAATGAACAACGGCCAGGTCGAGCAGTACGCCACCCCGCAGGAAATCTACGACCAGCCGGCCACGCCGTTCGTCGCCGAGTTCGTCGGCCAGGGTAATTGGCTGCCGTTTCAGCGCAGCAGCGACAGCCATGCCCAGGTCGGCGGCATGAACATGCGCCTGGCGCCGGGTTCGGCCCAGGCCAGCAGCGGTCGGCTGTTCTGCCGCCCAGAGGCGATCACGGTCAACCCGGTGGTACACGAAGAAAACCTGTTCCCGGCCATGGTTCGCGAAATCACCTTCCTCGGTAATCGCTGTCGCATGAGCTTTGAACTCAAGGCCTTGCCAGGCCATGCCTTGCTGGCTGAACTGGCCCCCGAAGCCATGCCGCGCCTGGGTTCGCAGGACATCTGGGTGGCACTGCCGCCGCAGAGCCTGCAGGTGTTTGCCTGAGATGGCCGCGCCAATGTCCCTGCCACTGGGCCAGGCCAAAGCCGCGCCGCGTGCTGGCGTCGCCCTGGGTGACCGGTTGTTCGTCGTCGGCGGCAAGAGCCTGCTGCTGATCCTGTTGGTGCTGGCCGTGCTGATGCCGCTGCTGGCGATCTTCTGGCGTGGTTTCAGCGGTGAAGCAAGCCAAGGCGGCGGATTGCTGGCGGCCCGTGAACTGTTCGCCAGCGACAACTTCCACTGGTTGCTGGGCAACAGCCTGTCGGTGGCCTTGACGGTTGCGGCCATCGTGGTGCCGCTGGCCTACCTGTTCGCCTATGCCCTGCAACGCACGCTGATTCCGGCCAAGGGCCTGTGGCGGGGGATTTCGCTACTGCCGCTGTTGGCACCGTCGATGCTGCCGGCCATCGCCCTGGTCTACTTGTTCGGCAACCAGGGGCTGCTGCGCGGGTTGCTCAGCGACAACATCTACGGTTTCTGGGGCATCGTGCTGGGCGAGGCTATCTACACCTTCCCGCATGCGCTGATGATCCTGCTGTCGGCGCTGTCGCTGGCCGATGCTCGCCTGTTCGATGCAGCTTCCAGCATGGGTGCCGGCTCGTGGCGGGCGTTCACCAGCATTACCTGGCCGGCCACACGCCAGGCGGTGTTCGCGGCGTTGTGCCTGGTATTCACCCTGACCATCACCGACTTCGGTGTGCCGGTAGTGGTCGGTGGCGACTATCAGGTGCTGGCACTGGAAGCCTACAAGGCGGTGGTCGGCCAGCAACAGTTTGGCCGTGGCGCGTTGATCGGCATGGTGCTGCTGTTGCCGGCGCTGTTCAGCTTTACCGTCGACGCCTGGCTGCGCCGGCGCCAGGGCGAGGCCATGAGCGGCCGTGCCCAGGTGTTCGTACCCAAGCCATCGCGTGGCCGCGATGCCTGCTTCCTGGCCATCGTGCTGCTGGTGTGCGCGGCATTGTTGCTGGTGATCGGTATGGCGGTGTATTCCTCGCTAGTCACCTTCTGGCCATACAACCTCTCGTTGTCACTGCGTCATTACCTGTTCGACGACACCGCAGGTGGCGGCTGGCTGGCCTACCGCAACAGCGTGACCATGGCCATCGGCACCGCGCTGATCGGCAGCATCGTGATCTTCACCGGTGCCTACCTGATGGAGAAAACCCAGGGGCAACGCCTGCTCAACCAGGCGCTGCGCCTGCTCAGCTTCATCCCCATGGCCGTGCCGGGCCTGGTGCTGGGCCTGGGCTACGTTTTCTTCTTCAACCTCAACGGCAACCCGCTGCATGTGCTGTACGGCGGCATGGGGCTGCTGGTGGTGTGCACCATCGCCCATTACCTGACCACCGCGCAGATGACCGCCACCACCGCCCTGCGTCAGCTCGACGGCGAGTTCGAAGCCGCTGCGTTGTCGCTGAAGGCGCCGCTGTACAAGCACTTCCTGCGGGTGACCGTGCCAATCTGCCTGCCGGCGTTGCTGGACATCATCCGCTACCTGTTCGTCTCGGCGATGACCACCGTGTCGGCGGCGATCTTCCTGTACAGCCCCGACACCATTCTGGCTGCCGTTGCCGTGCTGAACATGGACGACGCCGGCAACGTTGGCGGTGCCGCCGCCATGTCCACCCTGATTTTGCTGACCAGTGCCGGCGCTTCGCTGCTGCTGGCCGCAGCCTCACGCGGCCTGCTGCGCCGCTCCCAAGCCTGGCGCCAACGCGCCGCGACCGTCTGACCTGTAAGGAACCTACCCATGTACAAGCACCTTGCACTTGCCGCTGCTGTTTGCGCCGTGTTCAGCCTGCAGGCTTCGGCCGCCAATACCCAGCTGACGGTCTACACCGCGCTGGAAGCCGAGCAATTGAAGAGCTACAAACAAGCCTTCGAAAAAGCCAACCCGGATATCGAGATAAAGTGGGTGCGTGATTCCACCGGCATCATCACCGCCAAGCTGCTGGCCGAGAAAGACCGCCCGCAAGCCGACGCGGTTTGGGGCCTGGCGGCGTCCAGCCTGGCGATTCTCGACCAGAACGGCATGCTTGAAGCCTATGCACCGAAAGACCTGGGCAAGATCTCCGGCAACTACCGGGACGCTGCCAACCCTCCGGCTTGGGTGGGTATGGATGTGTGGGCCGCGACCATCTGCTTCAATACCATCGAGGCCGAGAAGCAGGGCCTGAGCAAACCGGTGAGCTGGCAGGACCTGACCAAGCCCGAGTACAAGGGCAAGATCGTCATGCCCAACCCGGCCTCGTCCGGCACCGGTTTCCTTGACGTGAGTGCCTGGTTGCAGACCTTCGGTGAACCGCAAGGCTGGGCCTACATGGACGCGCTGCACCAGAACATCGGCCAGTACGTTCATTCCGGCTCCAAACCGTGCAAGCTGGCAGCGGCAGGCGAGTTCCCGATCGGTATTTCGTTCGAATACCCGGCCGTGCAGCTCAAGCGCCAGGGCGCCCCCCTGGACATCGTGCTGCCGAAGGAAGGCCTGGGTTGGGAGATCGAGGCGACTGCAGTGATCAAGGGCTCGCCCAAGGCGAATGCGGCCAAGCGCCTGGCTGATTTCTCGGCAAGCCCGGCGGCCATGGAGCTGTACAAGGAAAACTTCGCCGTGCTGGCCGCGCCAGGCATTGCCAAGCCGCAGACCGAGTTGCCGGCAGACTATGAGCAGCGCCTGATCAAGAACGACTTTGCCTGGGCTTCGAAAAACCGGGATGAAATCCTGACCGAATGGCGCAAGCGCTATGACGGCAAGTCGGAGAAGGTGGCCCAGCAGTAACCTGTACCGGCCTCTTTGCGGGCACGCCCGCGAAGAGGTCACCGCCGCTATCAAGCCAGGACTACTAGATACCGATGCCTACTCCAGCCCAGATCATCGATAGCACCTTTGCCCTGTACGCGCGCCATGGCAGCGACGACTACATCGGCGAAGCCATCACCCAGCTCGAGCACATGTCCCAAGCCGCGCAACTGGCCATGGCCGAAGGCTTCGACGATGAAGTGGTGCTGGCGGCGTTCTTCCACGACATCGGCCATCTGTGTGGTGGTGACGCCAGCATGGGCGGTTACGGCGTGGTCAGCCATGAACGCATCGGCGCCGAATATTTGCGCCGTTGTGGTTTTGGCGAGCGCATGGCGCGGCTGGTGCAGTATCACGTGGAGGCCAAGCGTTACCTGACTTTGCGGCAAGCGGGGTATTACCAGCGGTTGAGTGAAGCGAGCAGGCGCACCCTGGAGTATCAGGGCGGCATGATGAGCGAGGCCGAGGCGGATGCGTTCGAGCGGGATCCGCTGTTCGAGGTCAGCCTGCGGATGCGGGAATGGGATGAAATGGCCAAGGAAATTGGAATGCCAGTGGTTGATCTGGAGGGATTGAAGCAGAAGGCGCTGGCACTCCTTTGAAAGATGGGCCTGGTTACTCAGATCTGAGTAACCAGCGCCTCAAGCTGTTCTTGCCGTTCAGCCTGGTTCAACTTCGCCCCAGGATTGAGCGTGGACCACTGGGGGTGCGCTCGTGCTTTCACCAGTGCCTCCGGCAACTTGCCCTCGCGCCAGGCTTTCTCATCCACCTCACCCAGACGAATACTGTCCTGTGCCGCATGCCCGCGGCTCTCCAGCGCCATCATCAACTGCTGCTGACGCAGAGCCAGCAAGCGCAACACGGTATCGTCCACGGTCAGCTCGCGTTTGCCCTTGAGCTTGCCCATCAACCGCGAACCATAGTTGCGCGCCGTCTGTAGCGCGCCGCCGGCAATCGCCCCAGCCAACGCCGCCGCACCCAAGGTAAGGCCGCCGACCAGTAGATCCACCCCAGCGCCCGCTGCCGCACCCGCTGCCACACCGCTGCCCAGGCGCACGCCCAGCAACTTCAGGGTTTCGGGGTTGAACAGGTCATCGCCCCAGCGGCCATCGAGCAACGGCAGGTCGCTGGCATGGGCATCCTCGCGGCGGAATGCGTACAGCTTGAGCAAGGCTTCAACGCAACGCTGCTCACGTTGGCGTATGTCTTGACGCAGGGCTTCCATCGCCCGGGCTTCGGCCGCCGGTTCGGCTTCGACGCTGCGCCGGCAGGCGGCGCAGTCCAGCAGCAGTTCGGCAATCAGCCGCTTGCCACTGTGCCGGCGGGCCAGGCGTTGCGCTTGCTGGTCGTCGATCAGCCGCTGCAGGGCTGGGCGGGCGTCCTCCAGCAGTAGGGCAAGGCTCTCGTACAAACGGCGCTCGCCATCCTCGGGCGGGGCCACGCTGTCGAACCGCACCAACGCGTGAAGGCCAAGCCGGGCAAGGGCTTCACGCCATTGCGGCTCGCGGTGCTGGTGGCTGGCGACGAAGTTGAGCACCGGCAGCAACGGCTTGCCGCAGCTGGCGAGTACTTCCAGTTCGTCGCGGTATTTGGCCAGCACCGGCTCGCGCGCATCGATCACATACAGGCCGGCATTGCTGGCCTGCAGTTGACGCAGCACTTTGGCTTCTTGCTCGAAACGCTGGCGCGCTTCGCTGCCCTGCAGAAAACGCTCCAGGCGGGCCGGGCCGTCCAGACGCTCGCCAGGGCGCTCCAAGCGTTCGAGGTAGTCGAGCAGGGCGATGGCATCTTCCAGGCCTGGGGTGTCGTACAGCTCCAGCAAGGGTTCGCCGTCCACCGACAGCCGCGCACCCTCGACATGGCGAGTGGTGCTGGGGCGATGGGATACCTCACCAAAGCCCACGTCGCGGGTCAGGGTGCGCAGCAACGAAGTCTTGCCGACGTTGGTGTGGCCGACCACGGCCAGTTTAAGTGGCTCAGTCATGGCCATGCTCCAGCCAGGTCAAAGGCGAGGTGTCGGCGTGTGCCAGGCCAAGGCGGTCGAGGGCTTCGTGCCAGTCGCCCAGGCGCCGAGCATCCAGGGCCTGGCCGGGGGCGGCCTGGAGCAGCCAGATGCGCGTTGCGCCGGCATTGCGCGCCAGTTCTGCAAGCAACGCCAGGCTGCCGCGGTCGGGTGAGCGGCGTGGGTCGCAGGCAATGGCGAGGCGTGCCGGGGGGAAGCGGCTGAGTTGCTCGAGCAGGCGGTTGCGCGATTCACGGCTGTCGAGCACGCCGGCATCGATCACGTTTTTCGGCAGGGCGGGTGGCCAGGGGCGCTGGTCGTCCAGCTCCAGGCCGACCAGCAGGGCACCGCTGCTACCGCTTTCCAACTGGCCTGCGGCAAATTGCGGCAAGGCTTCGGGGGCGGCGTCCTGTACGCCGATTCGCTCGCTACGCGGCATCAGTGCTTCACGCAACTGCGCATAGCCGGGCAGGCTCAGGTCCAGCGCCAGGCGTTCGCGGCCCTGGCGCCAGCGCCACAGGCACAACCCGGCCAGCAGCAGGCGCGGCAGCAGGCCATACACCAACACCACGCCGAGCAGCCAACTGGCCCAAGCCTGGCGTGCCAGCTCCAGGGCAGGCTGGCTGTCGCCGCTGGCGCGAATCATGGCCTCATCGGGCACGGCGAAGCCCAGCAACGAGGGCAGGGCGCCCAGCGCCTGGGTCAGGTGAATGAACGGGTCGGCGGCAAGCAGGGTGGTTTCCCAGACAAAGCCGTAGCGCCGGGTGGCCAGCAAGGCCAGCAGCATGCCCAGGGCGGTGAGCATCGCCAGCAGCCATAGGCCATGCACCAACAGGCCGAGCAGCCAGCGGTTGAGGCGCTGGCGCTGCAGCAGCACCAGCAACGCCGGCGCCAGGTGCGCGGCCTTGGCATCGCGGGCGAAGCGTTCGCTCAACCACAGCCACAAGCGGCCCAGCCCCGCGCCATGTTCGCCGCTCAGGGCAAAACCGATGGCCCAGCCCAGCAACATCAACAGGTTCAGCCCAAGCAGGCTGCCCAAGGCCCAGAATACGTTAACCGGTCGCTGCCCGTCGCCCAGGGCGGCCAATGCCAGGCCGGCACCGCTGAGCACGGCCATCAGCAGCAAGGCCAGCAGCGCCAGGCGCGCGCCTTGCTTCCAGTGGCGCAGGGCGGCGCTCATGCCGTCGCGTTCGGCCAGAAACAGCGCCCGATTTTCGATGCGCGTCGCCAGGTCGCCGCCGAGCTGGCGAGCATGGCGATTGGCTTCCTGGTCATCCAGCAGGCCGGCGTGTTCCTCGCGCAGGCGTACCGCTTCGGTGAGCCAGCGCTTGTCCAGTGGCGTGGGTGCAGTCACAAGGTCTTCCATTGCACAGGTCAAGGCAGAAGCATAACCCACACGCCCGGTGCTATCCTCGCTGGCATGAATACATCACTCCCCCTCAGCCTGATCGCGGCTTACGCCGAGAACCGCGTGATCGGCATCGACAACTCCATGCCCTGGCATTTGCCGGGGGACTTCAGGTACTTCAAGGCCACCACCCTGGGCAAGCCGATCATCATGGGGCGCAAGACCTGGGATTCGCTGGGCCGGCCGCTGCCTGGGCGGTTGAATATCGTGGTCAGTCGCCAGGCTGGGCTTGAACTGGTGGGTGCCGAGGTGTTCGCCTCGCTTGAAGAAGCGCTGGTGCGGGCCGAACAGTGGGCGCGCGAGCAGGGCGTTGAGGAACTGATGCTGATTGGCGGGGCGCAGTTGTATGGCCAGGCGCTGGAGAAAGGGCTGGTCAGCCGCATGTACCTGACGCGGGTGGAAATGGCGCCGGAAGGGGATGCCTGGTTCCCGGAGTTCGATCAGGGGCAGTGGAAGCGGGCGTCGAGCGAGGCACAGGCTGAGGAAGGCAAGCCGGCTTATCACTTCGAGGTTTGGGACAAGGTTTGAAATTGCCGGGGGCGCAACGCGCCCCCGGCAAACTGTCAGGTATGGCTCAGTTCGGCATGCTCATCGCCCGCCAGCACATCCTTGTCGGTCTCTTTCAACAGCTGGCTGGTCACCACGCCGGCCGTCATCGAACCATTCACGTTCAACGCCGTACGCCCCATGTCGATCAGCGGCTCCACCGAAATCAGCAACGCCACCAATTCCACCGGCAAGCCCATGGCCGGTAGTACGATCAGCGCGGCAAAGGTGGCACCGCCGCCCACGCCAGCAACCCCAGCCGAACTCAACGTGACAATGGCTACCAGAGTAGCGATCCACAGCGGGTCGAAGGTATCGATGCCCACCGCTGGCGCCACCATCACCGCCAGCATTGCGGGATAGAGGCCGGCGCAGCCGTTCTGGCCAATGGTGGTGCCGAACGATGCGCTGAAGCTGGCGATCGACTGCGGCACACCCAGGCGGCGGGTTTGCGCTTCGATGTTCAGCGGAATGCTGGCGGCGCTGGAGCGGCTGGTAAAGGCGAAGGTCAGTACTGGCCACACCTTGCGGAAGAAGCGCAGTGGGCTCACGCCAGTGGCGGCGAGGATGATGCCGTGTACCACGAACATCAGCGCCAGGCCTAGGTACGACACCACCACGAAGCTGCCCAGCTTGAGGATGTCTTCCATGTTGGAGCTGGCCACCACCTTGGTCATCAACGCCAGCACGCCATACGGGGTCAGCTTCATCACCACCCGCACCAGGCGCATCACCCAGGCCTGCAGGGTATCGATGGCCGACAGCGCGCGTTCGCCCTTCTCGGCATCTTCCTTGATCAGTTGTAGCGCCGCCAGGCCGATGAACACGGCGAAGATTACCACGCTGATGATCGAAGTCGGCTTTGCACGCGCCAGGTCACCCACCGGGTTGCTGGGGATGAACGACAGCAGCAGTTGCGGGATGTTGAGGTCGGCGACCTTGCCGGCATAGTCGCTGTGGATAACTTGCATGCGTGCGCTTTCCTGGGCACCGGCCACCAGGCCCTCGGCGCTGAGGCCGAACAGGTTGGTCAGCACGATGCCGATCAGCGCGGCAATGGCGGTGGTCAGCAGCAGGGTGCCGATGCTCAGCACGCTGATGCGGCCCAGCGAAGAGGCATTGTGCAGGCGTGCCACGGCGCTTAGGATCGAGGCGAAGATCAGCGGCATGACGATCATCTGCAGCAGGCCGACGTAGCCGTTGCCGACCAGGTCAAGCCAGGCGATGGTGGCCTTGAGCACGGGGTGGCCCGCGCCATAGATCGTGTGCAACACGAGGCCGAAGACTACGCCCAGCACCAGGCCCAGCAGTACTTTCTTGGCCAGGCTCCAGTCGGTGCGGCGGGTTTGTGCCAGGCCCAGCAACAGGGCCAGGAACGCCAGCAGGTTAAGAGACAGCGGCAGGTTCATTGAAGCTCCAGCATAAAAAGCAAAGGAAGCATCGCCTCTTGTGAGCGATTGCGAACGGAAATGCTAACAGCCTGAAAACAAACGAATTTATACCCAAATGGAATGTGCATAGTCGTTTATGGAATAACGGCGTGTCGCGGATTGCAATGAACACGGCGTTTGCAGCTGTCTGGAGGTCGTTATCGAGGGTTGTCGTTAGGGATTGTTGCACTAGCGTTTCTGGGTCATTTCAGGAGATTCGTACATGAAGCGCGCCCCGAAAGCCGTGGCCCTCGGCCTGTCCCTGCTGTTCAGTATCGAAACCTTCGCCACCGAGCTCAAGCACTGGCCTGCCGAGGCCGCCAAGCAGCTCGACAGCATGATCGCCGCCAATGCCAACAAGGGTAACTACGCGGTGTTCGACATGGACAACACCAGTTACCGCTATGACCTGGAAGAAGCCTTGCTGCCGTTCATGGAAAACAAGGGCCTGCTGAGCCGCGAGAAGCTCGACCCGTCGTTGAAGCTGATGCCATTCAAGGACACCGCCGAGCACAAGGAAAGCCTGTTCAGCTACTACTACCGCCTGTGTGAAGTCGACGACATGGTCTGCTACCCGTGGGTGGCCCAGGTGTTCTCCGGTTTTACCCTGAAGGAATTGAAGGTGCAGGTGGATGAGCTGATGGCCTCCACCAAGCCAATCCCCAGCACGTATTACGAAGGCGACCAGGTCAAGGCCATCGAGGTGCAGCCGCCCAAGGTGTTCAAGGGCCAGGCCGAGCTGTACAACAAGTTGATGGAGAACGGCATCGAGGTGTACGTGATTTCGGCGGCCTCCGAAGAGCTGGTGCGCATGGTCGCCTCGGACCCCAAGTACGGTTACAACGTGAAACCGCAGAACGTGATTGGCGTCAGCCTGCTGCTCAAGGACCGCGCCAGCGGCCAACTGACCACCGCGCGCAAGCAGATCGGCGCCGGGCACTACGATGCCAAGGCTAACGAGGGCCTGGAGCTGACGCCCTACCTGTGGACCCCGGCCACCTGGATGGCGGGCAAGCAGGCGGCGATCCTGACCTATATCGATGAATGGAAGAAACCGGTGCTGGTGGGCGGCGACACGCCGACCAGCGATGGCTACATGCAGTTTCACGGGGTGGATGTGGGCAAAGGTGGCATCCACTTGTGGATAAACCGCAAGGCCAAGTACATGGACCAACTGAACGGGATGATTGCGAAGAATGCGGCGGCGCAGGCCAAGGAAGGGTTGCCGGTGACGGCGGACAAGAACTGGGTGATCGTGACGCCGGAGCAAATTCAGTAAGGGTTAGGTTTATTTGAGCCGGCTGCGCCCTGGCAGATGTGGATCCAATGACTATGTTTGATGGCATATGGATATCATTTTTGCCAGAGGTTGCCAGTGGCTATTCGAGATCAGCAGTTCATCTACCACCTAACAAGTATCGACAATGTCCCTTCCATCCAGTGCTTACATTGGAATCGGGAACCCAGAGCTGATCAGCAAGCGAGCGCAACGCCACGTGCCCATAGAGCCCAATGGGACGCTGGCAGATTATGTGCCGTTTTACTTCACCCCATTCTCCGTGATGATGAAGAACATCCATTCGGGGTGGGGCGTTTCTCAGCGGCGGAATGAAGAGATCGTGATTCTTGTCTCCAGCCTGTACCATGCGCAGTCGCTGGGTCTGCGGTTTATCTTCACGGACGCACATGCCTACCCGCATTGGGCCGGTTACTACAGCGACCTTACGCAGCTCGACAAAATAGATTGGGAGGTTTTGCAGCGCAGGGACTTCAAGCGTGACCCTGATGACCCCCGAAAAATGGAGCGCTATCAGGCTGAGGCCCTTATCCATGGACATGTCCCGGTCGCTGGCCTTCTGGGAATAGTCTGCTACAACGAAGCTTTGAAGCGTCGTATCGACAAGGAGGTTCAGCAACGTCAGCTGAATCTTGCCGTATATGCTCGCCCTGGGTGGTACTTCTGATGATTCGCTTTATGCAAGGTAACCTGCTGGAGGCAAAAGCCGAAGCGCTGGTTAATACAGTCAACACAGTAGGGGTGATGGGGAAAGGCATTGCGCTGATGTTCAAGGAGCGTTTTGCCGAAAACTATCGCCTGTATGCTGCTGCCTGCAAAGCGAAAGAAGTCGTTACCGGGAAGATGTTTGTTACTGAGGTGCGTGAGCTGGATGGTCCGCGCTGGATTGTGAATTTTCCCACCAAGCGGCATTGGCGCTCACCTTCGCAAATCGGCTGGATCGTCGATGGTCTCCATGATTTGCGGAACTTCATCCTCGAGAACCAAGTAGCATCGATTGCAGTCCCGCCACTTGGCGCTGGCAACGGAGGGTTGCCTTGGGCTGCGGTACGAGAACAGATTGAGAGTGTTCTAGGTGATCTGGATGCGGATATTCTCGTTTTCGAGCCTACGGCAAATTATCAGAACGTTTCCAAGCGCAGTGGTGTTGAGAATTTAACCCCGGCTCGAGCCTTGATCGCAGAGCTGGTGCGCCGCTACTGGGTGCTGGGAATGGAGTGCAGCTTGCTCGAAGTCCAGAAGCTTGCCTGGTTTCTGGAGCGATCAATCGAGCGGTTCACGCCAGGTTCCAACCCATTGGAGTTGAAGTTTGTCGCTCATAAGTATGGTCCTTACGCCAACCGGCTTGAACATCTGCTAGATAATCTGGATGGCAGCTATTAGCACTGCGGAAAGCGGATCAGCGATGCAGGCCCTCTGGACGTGATCTGGTTTGATGAGGGGCGCAAGTCATTTGTACAGGCGTATTTGAACAGTGAAGCCAAGGCCTATTTGCCGGCGTTGGAGTTCACTGCCGAATTGATTGATGGTTTCGAGTCTCCGTTTGGTATGGAGCTACTGGCCACCGTTGATTGGCTATTACATGAAGAGGGTGTTGAGCCGACGATTCGCGCAATTCGCGAACATCTGAAAAGTTGGTCTGGAGGGGCAGGTGCCGCTGCTCGAAAAAGCAAATTGTTCGATGACGAGTCACTTGGAATCGCTCTCCAAAAGCTGTCAATGTTTCAAACGGACCCCGTCACCTCGCTTCATTGACCGTCAATGAGCAATAAAAAGAACCGGCGCTCAAGGCGCCGGTTTTTATGCAGCCAGAGCTTCAGAGCCCTTCCAGCATCGCCTTGTTACGCACAGCACCCTTGTCGGCACTGGTCGCCAGCAGGGCATAGGCCTTCAGCGCGGTGGTCACCTTGCGTGGGCGTACTTCCGCAGGCTTCCAGCCCTTCTTGTCCTGTTCGACGCGGCGCTCGGCCAGTTCTTCATCGCTGACCAGCAGGTTGATCGAACGGTTGGGGATGTCGATCAACACCTTGTCGCCGTCGCGCACCAGGCCGATGGCGCCGCCAGCAGCGGCTTCCGGCGAGGCGTGGCCGATCGACAGGCCCGAGGTGCCGCCCGAGAAGCGGCCGTCGGTGAGCAGGGCGCAAGCCTTGCCCAGGCCTTTGGACTTCAGGTACGAGGTCGGGTACAGCATTTCCTGCATGCCTGGGCCGCCTTTCGGGCCTTCGTAGCGGATGATCACGATGTCGCCCGCCTTCACCTCGTCGGCAAGAATGCCGCGCACCGCGCTGTCCTGGCTCTCGAAGATTTTGGCATTGCCTTCGAATACGTGGATCGATTCGTCTACGCCAGCGGTTTTCACCACGCAGCCATCCAGGGCGATGTTGCCGTACAGCACGGCCAGGCCGCCCTCTTGCGAGTAGGCGTGCTCGAAGCTGCGGATGCAGCCGTTTTCACGGTCGTCGTCGAGGGTTTCCCAACGGGTCGACTGGCTGAACGCGGTCTGCGTCGGGATACCGGCAGGGCCGGCCTTGAAGAAGGTGTGCACGGCTTCGTCATCGGTCTGGGTGATGTCCCATTTGGCGATGGCTTCTTCCATGCTGCGGCTGTGCACGGTCGGCAGGTCGGTGTGCAGCAGGCCGCCACGGGCCAGCGAACCGAGGATGCTGAAGATGCCGCCGGCGCGGTGCACGTCTTCCATGTGGTACTTCTGGATGTTCGGCGCCACTTTGCACAGCTGCGGCACTTTGCGCGACAGGCGATCGATGTCACGCAGATCGAATTCGACTTCGCCTTCCTGGGCTGCGGCCAGCAGGTGCAGGATGGTGTTGGTCGAACCGCCCATGGCGATGTCGAGCATCATGGCGTTTTCGAACGCCTTGAAGTTGGCGATGCTGCGTGGCAGTACCGACTCGTCGTTCTCGCCGTAGTAGCGTTTGCACAGCTCGACGATGGTGCGGCCGGCGGTGAGGAACAGCTGCTCGCGGTCGGCGTGGGTGGCCAGGGTCGAGCCGTTGCCCGGCAGGGCCAGGCCCAGGGCTTCGGTCAGGCAGTTCATCGAGTTGGCGGTGAACATGCCGGAGCACGAACCGCAGGTCGGGCAGGCGCTGCGCTCGTATTCGGCGACTTTTTCATCGGAAGCCGAGGAGTCGGCAGCGATCACCATGGCATCGACCAGGTCCAGGCCGTGGCTGGCCAGCTTGGTCTTGCCGGCTTCCATCGGGCCACCGGACACGAAGATCACCGGGATGTTCAGGCGCAGGGCGGCCATCAGCATGCCGGGGGTGATCTTGTCGCAGTTGGAGATACAGACGATGGCGTCGGCGCAGTGGGCGTTGACCATGTATTCCACGGCGTCGGCAATGATCTCGCGGCTTGGCAGCGAGTACAGCATGCCGTCGTGGCCCATGGCGATGCCGTCATCGACCGCGATGGTGTTGAATTCCTTGGCCACGCCACCGGCGCGTTCGATTTCGCGGGCAACCAGCTGGCCCAGGTCCTTCAGGTGCACGTGGCCCGGGACGAACTGGGTGAACGAGTTGGCGATGGCGATGATCGGTTTCTTGAAGTCTTCGTCCTTCATCCCGGTGGCGCGCCACAGGGCACGGGCGCCGGCCATGTTGCGGCCTTGGGTGGAAGTCTTGGAACGATAATCAGGCATGAAACACTCCTGGCGGCTTAATCAGGTCACAAATAGGGGAGTGAGCTTCTCTTGTCCTTTGCGCCGCAGGCCGGTTGCCACTGGCACGGATGGGGCCGAAGACCGCGCGGGATCGCCGCGTGCTTGGCCAGAGCTCATAAACCCGCCGGGGATGACTGGCGATGAATAGGCCGATTCTACACCGCTGGCGCGGCGAGGGAATGCGCATGTGGATGGTTGGCGGGGGGATTGCGGCAGGAAAGGGCCGCTGGGCGGCCCTTTTTAGCAGATATCAGCTGTTGGGCAGCAACCGGCAGGTGATGCTCTTGATGTAGCGGGTTTCGGCGATGGCCGGGTGCACCGGGTGGTCCGGGCCCTGGCCGCCGCGTTCGAGCAGTTGCAGGTTGCGGTCCAGGTGGCGGGCGCTGGTCAGCAGGATGTTGTTCAGATCGTCCTCGGGCAAGTGCATCGAGCACGAGGCGCTGACCAGGATGCCGTCCTTGTTCAGCATGCGCATGGCCTGTTCATTCAGGCGACGGTAGGCCGCTTCGCCGTTTTTCAGGTCCTTCTTGCGCTTGATGAAGGCGGGTGGGTCGGCAATGATCACGTCGAAGCGTTCTTCGGCAGCCTTGAGCTCGCGCAGGGCTTCGAACACGTCGCCTTCGATGCAGGTCAGCTTCTCGCTGATGCCGTTGAGTGCGGCGTTACGCTCCACGCCATCCAGGGCAAACCCCGAAGCATCGACGCAGAACACTTCGCTGGCGCCGAAGGCGCCGGCCTGCACACCCCAGCCACCGATGTAGCTGAACAGGTCGAGTACACGCTTGCCTTTCACGTACGGAGCCAGGCGCGCACGGTTCATGCGGTGGTCGTAGAACCAGCCGGTTTTCTGGCCTTCGCGCACCGGGGCTTCGAACTTGACGCCGTTCTCTTCCAGCGGCACCCAGTCCGGTACTTCGCCGTAGACGGTCTCGACGTAGCGCTGCAGGCCTTCGGCATCACGCGCAGCGGAGTCGTTCTTGAACAGGATGCCGCTGGGCTTGAGCACCTGCACCAGGGCGGCGATCACGTCGTCCTTGTGCGCTTCCATGGTAGCCGAGGCCAATTGCACCACCAGGATATCGAAGAAGCGGTCGACCACCAGGCCCGGCAGCAGGTCGGAGTCGCCATAGACCAGGCGGTAGCAGGGCTGGTCGAACAGGCGCTCGCGCAGCGACAGGGCAACGTTCAGGCGGTGGACCAGCAGCGACTTGTCCAGCGGCAGCTTGATGTCGCGCGACAGCAGGCGGGCGCAGATCAGGTTGTTCGGGCTCAGCGCGACGATGCCCAGCGGCTTGCCGTTGGCGGCCTCGAGAATGGCCTGCTGACCGGCCTGAAAGCCTTGCAGTGGGGTCGCGCTGACATCGACTTCGTTGCTGTAGACCCACAGGTGGCCGGCGCGCAGGCGGCGGTCGGCATTGGCTTTGAGGCGAAGGCTGGGCAGGGACATGACGTCGCTCCGGGAAAAAAGAGCGGGAGTATAACCTGTTGGCCTTTCGATCGGTGCAGGCCTCGACAAAGGGCGGCAAGGCTGCGCCTGCCGGGTTAGAATCCCCCGTCCTAAACGAGTGTGCACGTATGTCCCAAGAACTCAGCGCCGAACAGATCCAGCAAGCCTTGCAAGGCATCACCATCCCGCCGCAACCGCAGATCATGGTCGACCTGCAGTTCGAGCAGTACATGCCTGACCCGGACCTGGAAACCATCGCCAAGCTGATTTCCCAGGACCCGGGCCTCTCTGGCGCCTTGCTCAAACTGGTCAATTCCCCGCATTTCGGCCTGTCCAACAAGATCGGCTCGATCCAGCGCGCGGTGAACCTGCTGGGTAGCCGTTCGATCATCAACCTGATCAACGCCCAGTCGATCAAGGGCGAGATGTGCGACGAAACCATCGTTACCCTCAACCGCTTCTGGGACACCGCCCAGGATGTGGCGATGACCTGCCTGACGCTGGCCAAGCGAACCGGTATCCAGGCAGCGGACGAGGCCTACACCCTTGGTTTGTTCCATGATTGTGGCGTGCCGCTGATGCTCAAGCGCTTTCCCAATTACATGGATGTGCTGGAAGAGGCATACGCCAAGGCCGACGAAGCAACGCGCGTGGTCGACACCGAAAACCGCACGTTCAACACCAACCATTCGGTGGTTGGCTATTTCACCGCCAAGTCCTGGCGTTTGCCCGAGCACCTCAGCGGGGCCATCGCCAACCACCACAACGCCCTGGCTGTGTTCCGCGACGACACCTCGCGCAATACCCAGAGCCAGCTGAAGAACCTGCTGGCGGTACTGAAGATGGCCGAGCACATTTGCGCGTCCTACCGGGTACTGGGCAACCAGGCGGTGGACCACGAATGGAATGTAGTCGGCCCACTGGTGCTCGATTACATTGGCTTGTCGGAATACGATTTCGAAAACCTCAAGCAGAACATTCGCGAGCTGGGCGGGCACTGACACATGCCGGAATTGCCAGAAGTAGAAACCACCCGGCGCGGTATCGCACCGCACCTGGAAGGCCAACGCGTCAGCCGTGTGGTGGTGCGTGACCGGCGCCTGCGCTGGCCGATTCCGGAAGACCTCGATGTGCGCCTGTCAGGGCAGCGTATCGTCAGCGTCGAACGACGCGCCAAGTACCTGTTGATCAATGCCGAGGTCGGTACGCTGATCAGCCACCTGGGCATGTCGGGCAACCTGCGTCTGGTCGAGTTGGGCTTGCCGGCGGCCAAGCATGAGCACGTCGACATCGAGCTGGAGTCGGGGCTGATGCTGCGCTACACCGACCCGCGCCGCTTTGGTGCCATGTTGTGGAGCCTGGACCCGCTCAACCACGAACTGCTGCTGCGCCTGGGGCCGGAGCCGCTGACCGACCTGTTCGACGGTGAGCGCCTGTTCCAGCTGTCCCGCGGGCGATCGATGGCGGTCAAACCGTTCATCATGGACAACGCGGTGGTGGTGGGGGTGGGCAACATCTACGCCACCGAGGCACTGTTCGCTGCGGGTATCGACCCACGTCGGGAGGCGGGCGGGATTTCCCGCGCGCGCTATTTGAAGCTGGCGATCGAGATCAAGCGGGTGCTGGCGGCGGCAATCGAGCAGGGCGGTACTACCCTGCGCGACTTTATCGGTGGCGATGGGCAGCCGGGGTACTTCCAGCAGGAATTGTTCGTCTACGGGCGGGGCGGGCAGCCGTGCAAGGTGTGCGGCACGGCGCTGCGCGAGGTGAAGCTGGGGCAACGGGCGAGCGTGTACTGCCCGCGCTGCCAGCGCTAAGCCTTACATGTAGGAGCGGCCTTGTGTCGCGATGGGGTGCGAAGCGCCCCCAAAAATTTCAGCTCTGCTGCAGAAATTGCCGGGGCCGCTGCGCGGCCCATCGCGACACAAGGCCGCTCCTACAGGGACCCAGCAGGCTTGAGGGGGCTCAGGCTTTGCCGGTAATGCGGCGATACTTGGCCATCAGCTGTTCTTCGGTTTCCGGGTGCGCTTCATCCAGTGGGATGCAGTCGACCGGGCACACCTGCTGGCACTGCGGCTCGTCGTAGTGGCCCACGCACTGGGTGCACAGGTTAGGGTCGATCACGTAGATCTCTTCGCCTTGGGAGATAGCCTCGTTCGGGCACTCGGGTTCGCAGACGTCGCAGTTGATGCAATCGTCGGTGATGATCAGGGACATGGGGACTCCGGCCGGGGCGCTTCGCCCGGGCATGTTCAACGCAATGGGCACAATTGTGCCGCATTCGCGCCCGCAGTGCACGCGGGCGCGACAATCAGGCGTCAGGCTTACTTCTTGAAGCGTTCAGTCAGCGCGTCGGCCACCACCGGGTGGACGAACTTGGTGATATCACCGCCCAGCGCCGCAATTTCCCGGACCAGGGTCGAGGAGATGAACGAATAACGTTCCGATGGCGTCAGGAACAGGCTCTCCACATCGGGGGCCAGTTGCCGGTTCATGTTCGCCAACTGGAACTCGTACTCGAAGTCGGACACCGCACGCAGGCCACGCAGGAAGACGTTGGCGCCCTGTTCCTTGGCGAAATGCGCCAACAGGGAAGAAAAGCCGATGACTTCGACATTGGGCAGGTGCTTGGTGACCTCACGGGCGAGCGCCACCCGTTGTTCCAGCGGGAACAGCGGGTTTTTCTTGGGGCTGGCCGCCACCGCGATGATGACGTGGTCGAACAAGCGCGAGGCGCGCTCGACCAGGTCGCCATGGCCTTTGGTAATGGGGTCGAAAGTACCCGGGTACAACACTCGGTTCATCGCGTCATCCTGGCTGGAGTGCGTTGGGGAGTCGGATGGTAGCGCAGCGACGGCGCCTCGGCCAAGTCATGCGGCCGGCTGATGGCACTATAGACAGCGGGCGTATTCGTTGTCATGCGCTGTGTGCCAGGCGGGCGACCAGCGCTTCGCTGAGCTTGGCGCTGATGGCATACACCGACAGCTGTGGGTTGGCACCGATGCTGGTGGGGAACAGCGAGCCGTCGTGAATCGACAGGTTTTCCAGCTGGTGATGACGGCCCAGGCTGTCGCACACCGCCTGGCGCGGGTCTTCGCCGAGGGCACAGCCTCCCATCACATGGGCGCTGCCCAGGCGCGTGCGGAAGGGCTCCAGGCGCAGCGTATCGATCATGGCCAGGGCCTGCTCCAGGTTGGATGCGGCGCTGGCGTCGCTGTGCACGGGGGTTACCTGAATGGCGCCAGCGGCGAACTGGACTTGCGCCATGCTGCGGTAGGCCCGGCGCAAGCCGTCACGCAGGTAGTCGGTGACCGGGTAATCGAGCACGGGCGAGCCATCCCCGCGCAGTTCCACCGCCCCACCTTGGCTTTCGGGGTGAAAGCCGTCGCGCAGCAGCGCCAGCATCACATGGGTATGCGGCAGCTCGGCCATGCGCTGGGCATTCTCGTGGCCGTACCCGCCCAGCAGGGTGCTGGCCAGGGCCGGGTGCAGCGGCGGTACTTCCAGCTTGTAGCCAACCGGGCCGTCCGCACCGCCTTGCCACTGGAAGTGGTCGCTGTAGATCGACTGCGGGGCGCCATAGTAGGGGTCGATACGCTCGCTGAAGCGTGCCGCGCTGAAGTTGACCAGGTGCAGGAAGGTGCGCTTGCCCAGGCGGCCATGCGGGTCGGGCGCGGCAGAGCGCAGCAGCAGGGCCGGGCTGTTGATGCCACCCCCGGCGAGCAGGTAATGGCGTGCCCGCACGCTGACCTGCTTGCCGGTGGGCTGTATGCCTTGGGCGTCCAGGGCCTGGCAGGTCAGGCTCTGGACGCGCGCTCCGTTGTGCGTGAAACGCTCGGCCCGGGCCAGGTACAGCAGCTCACCGCCTTGCTCGAGGGTGGCAGGAATACGGGTTACCAGCATCGATTGCTTGGCGTTTACCGGGCAGCCCATGCCGCAGTAGCCCAGGTTCCAGCAACCGCGCACATTGCGCGGGATCACCGCCCAGCGGTAGCCGAGCTGTTCGCAGCCACGGCGCAGTACGTCATTATTGGCATTTGGCGGCAAAGCCCAGGGCGTTATGCCCAGCTCCTGCTCCATGCGCTCGAACCAGGGGCGCAGCTCCTCCTCGCCCAAGCCGCTCACGCCGTGGGCCGAAGCCCAATGCGTCAGGGTTTGCGGCGGGGTACGAAAGCTCGAGGTCCAGTTCACCAGTGTGGTACCGCCCACGGCGCGGCCCTGCAGGATGGTAATGGCGCCATCCTTGCTCATGCGCCCCAGGCCTTCCTGGTACAGGCTGGCGTAGGCTTCGCTCTCCAGCAGGTGGAAATCGCTGCTGGTCTTCAGCGGGCCTTCTTCGATCAGCAGTACCTTGAAACCGGCAGCACTGAGCATCTGCGCGCTGGTGGCACCACCGGCGCCACTGCCGATCACGGCAATGTCGGCCTCCAGGCTCAGATCGTGCTCCAGGCGTGAGGCGTCGTGGGTGATCCAGCCGCGTTCGAGGCCTTGGCGAAACGGGTCGGGTACAGGCATTGGCGATGCTCTTGTTGTTTTCAGATTTTCGGTGGCCCTGGGTAACCGCAGGCGGCCCAGGATTCGGGGCGTTCGTACCAGGCCATCTGCAGCAGTTGCAGCAACGAGGCGTGCCCCATGCGCAGCAGGTTCAGCGAGCTGTCCTGCCAGCGCTGCAGGAAGGCTGTGACCTGCCGGGGGTCAGCTTGCCCCCAACTGCCCCAGATACCGGTCAGCGGGCCGCGAGTCAGCGGCAGGCTGAGTACGTCGAACAATTGCCGGGTCAGCTTGAGCATTTCCGGCGACAGCGCCGCCAGCTTGTGGTCGAGGCTACGCAACACCAGCGTCTCGGTGGCTTGTGCACCGGCCAGTACCACAGGGATCAGCGCACGCAGCAGTGGCAGGTCATCGTCGCGCAGGGCTTGATAGCCGGTCGCGGCTGTTTGCGCGCTACAGCCAATCAGGCTGGCGCTTGCCAGAAAGGCGCTGGCGCCAAGGCTCAAGCGCAGCAGGTCGCGGCGTTGCATAGGCTGGCCCTCAGCGGATGAAAAGCTTGTAGACCAGGCGCTGCAAGGCTTTGCCATAAGGCGGGTAGATCAGCCGGGCGGCGTTGATGCGTTGTTTGGCCAGTACCGCCTTGGCTTTGCTGAAGGTCAGGAAGCCTTCATGGCCGTGGTAATGGCCCATGCCTGAAGGGCCGATGCCGCCGAATGGCAGGTCGTCCTGAGCCACGTGCAACAAGGTGTCGTTCAGGCATACACCACCGGAATGGCTGTACTGCAGGACATGCTGCTGTTCGCTGCGATCGTAGCCGAAGTAGTACAGCGCCAGTGGTCGCGGGCGCTGGTTGATGTAGGCGAGCGCGTCATCGAGGGTGGAATAAGGCACCAGCGGCAGCAGCGGGCCGAAGATTTCATCCTGCATCACCTGCATGCTGTCGTTCACCTTGGTCAGCAGGTGTGGCGGCAGGCGTCGGCCTTGGCGCGGTTCGTCGGGGTACAGGTCCACCACCTGCGCCCCCTTGCTGCGAGCATCATCCAGCAGATGCTCCAGGCGCTGGAGCTGCCGTGGGTTGATGATGGCGCTGTAGTCTGGGTTGTCGGCGATGCGTGGGTACATGCGCCTTACGACGTTGCGGTAGGCATCGACGAAATCGTTCAGACGCTCGCGTGGCACCAGCACGTAGTCGGGGGCGACGCAGGTCTGGCCGGCGTTGAGCGTCTTGCCGAAGGCAATGCGCTCGGCGGCAACCTCCAGCGGTACATTGGCCGAAACGATGGCGGGAGACTTGCCGCCCAGTTCCAGGGTCACCGGCGTCAAGTTTTGTGCGGCAGCCAGCATGACCTGGCGGCCGATGCTGGTGGCGCCGGTGAACAGCAGGTGATCGAAGGGCAGGCGAGCGAACGCCTGGCCCACTTCGACTTCGCCAAGGACCACGCTGACCAGGTCCTCGGGGAATACCCGTTGCAGCAGTGCTTTAAGGGCCAGGCCAGTGGCCGGGGTCGCTTCGCTAAGCTTGAGCATGACCCGGTTGCCGGCGGCAAGGGCGCAGGTCAGTGGGCCGATGGCGAGGAACAACGGGTAGTTCCACGGCACGATGATGCCAACCACGCCCAAGGGCTGGTACAGCACCCGCGCGCTGGCCGGTTGGAACGCCAGGCCCACAGCCCGCTTGGCCGGGCGCATCCAGCGCCGCAGGTGGCGTTCGGCGTGACGGATGCCTTGCACCGACGGTAGTAACTCGGCCAGCAAGGTCTCATCGGCACTGCGCCCGCCGAAGTCGGCATCGATCGCCTTGATCAACTGCTGTTGGTCTGCAAGCAGCGCTTCGCAAAGGCTTTTCAGCCACTGCCGCCGCTGCGCCGCAGGGGGCATGGGGTTGCCGGCAAAGGCCTTGCGCTGAGCGGCGAACGTGGCGTCGAGGTTGGTGTCGGAATACACAGCAGGCAAGGCAATGGGCGAGGTCAAGGCGGTCTCCCGGCTGAGCTTGAAATCTCTAGAGCCTATACTCTAATTTGTACCATGGTGCGACTATTTTCACAGCACAGAACGGTGCACCCGTGAGGTGAATCGCCGTAAGATGGCCCTTTATCGAAAGCCCGCGAACTGGAAGCTGAGCATGGCCCCGCGCATGAAGACCCGAGAGCGCATCGTGCAGAACAGCCTGGAGCTGTTCAACCTGCAGGGCGAACGCAGCGTCAGTACCAACCACATCGCCGCGCACATGGAAATCTCGCCCGGCAACCTGTATTACCACTTCCCCAACAAGCAGGCGATCATTGCCCTGTTGTTCAGCCAGTACGAAGCGCTGGTGGACAGCTTCCTGCGCCCGCCGCAAGGGCGCGCGGCCACCGTGGAGGACAAGCGCTTCTACCTCAAGGCCTTGCTGGCGGCGATGTGGAACTACCGCTTCCTGCACCGAGACCTTGAGCACCTGCTGGACAGCGATGCCGAACTGGCCGCCCGTTATCGGCGTTTTTCCGAGCGTTGCCTGCGCCAGGGCCAGGCGATCTACCGCGGTTTCGTCGAGGCGGGCATCCTGGCCATGGCGCCGGCGCAGATCGAATCGCTGACCATCAACGCCTGGATCGTGCTGACATCGTGGGTCCGTTTTCTCAGCACCACGCGTGAACATTCCGCGCACCTGGGTGAAGAAGCCTTCAGGCGCGGCGTTTATCAGGTGCTGGTGCTGGAACTCGGCTTTGTCACTGACAGCGCCCGCACTGCCGTGGACGCGCTGTGCCAGGAATTCCATGTACCGTTCAACCAGGCCCTGGAGCATTAGCCCAGGGCACGAGTGCCATCGATCAGGAGATTGTCATGCCCCTTGCGCAATTGATCACCCCGCAGCAGTTGGCCGAGCGTCTGGACTCGCCCAAGTTGGTGATCCTCGACTGCCGCTTTGCCCTCGAAGATGTGGACTATGGCCAACGCAGCTATGCCCAGGGGCATATTGCCGGGGCGCATTTTGCCGACCTGGACCGCGACCTCAGCGGGCCGGTGAGCAAAGGGCGTACCGGGCGCCACCCCTTGCCCGATGCGCAGCGGCTGGTCGCGCGCCTGCGTGAGTGGGGGCTGGACAATGACAGCGAGGTGGTGCTGTACGACGACGGCCCTGGCGCTTTTGCTGCCCGTGCGTGGTGGCTGCTGGCCTGGCTGGGCAAGCGCAGTGGTGTGGCGATCCTCGACGGTGGCTTGAAGGCCTGGCATGCGGCGCACCTGCCGCTGAGCCTGGACCCTGCGCCCAAGCGTGAAGGCACCTTCAGTGGTGAACCTGACGCGAAACTGTTGATCGATGCCGAGCACCTGGGCAAGCGCCTGGGCAGTACCGACCTGACCTTGATCGATGCGCGTGCGTTACCGCGTTTTCGCGGCGAGGTGGAACCGATCGACCCGGTGGCAGGGCATATTCCCGGGGCCCTGTGCGCAGCGTTTACCGACAACCTGGGGGCTGATGGGCGCTTTTTGCCGGCGGACCAGCTCAAGCAGCGCTTTGCCGAAAAGCTCGCTGGGCGGGCACCGGAGCAGTTGGTGTCTTACTGCGGGTCTGGGGTAACGGCTTGCCATAACCTGTTTGCGATGGCATTGGCGGGGTACCCGCTGGGCAAGCTGTACGCCGGGTCGTGGAGCGAGTGGATCAATGATCCTAAGCATGGTGTAGCCACCGGCGAGTAAGCGCTCAACGCTTCATTGGCCGTCCACCAGCCATTGCGGAATCCGCCGCTCCAGGTAGTACCCCGGATTTCGCAGGCTGCCATCGACAAAGCCCACATGGCCACCGCGGCTGTGCAGTTCGAAGCGGCTCTGTGGTGCCAGTTCACGGGCGGTTGGCAGGCTATGGCCGGACACGAATGGGTCGTCGCTTGAATGGATGATCAGCGTAGGCGTGCGGTTCTGGCCAAGGAAATAATGACTCGATGAGCGGCGATAGTAGTCATGCGCGTCGCGAAAGCCGTTGAGCGGTGCCGTGACTTTGCCGTCGAAGTCCCAGAATGTGCGCAAGTGGGTCAGTTGGCCCAGGCGTTCCAGTGCCGCCAGTCGCTCATGCTGGCCCTGGTCGTGGAAGTGCCGCTGCTTGAGCTGAACATAGGCCCGCATCTCGCGCATGAAATGCGCCTGATACACCTTGGAGAACCCCTGGCCGATACGGTCGGCGCAGTGGTCCAGGCGAAATGGCACCGACACTGCAACCGCGGCTTCCAGTTGGCTGGCAACGCCGCTCTCGCCCAGGTATTTCAACAGCACGTTGCCACCCAGCGAGTAACCCACCGCATACAGCGGTGCCAACGGGCGTTGGGCGCGCAGGTGGCTGATGATTTCCGCCAGGTCTTCGCTGGCGCCGGAATGGTAGCTGCGCGGCAACAGGTTGGGCTCGCCTGAGCAACCACGCCAGTTCACCGCCACGCTGGCCCAGCCGCGACCTTGCAACGCTTGCTGCAAGCCTTTCACGTAAGGCGAGTGAGACGAGCCGGTCAACCCATGCAGCACGAGCACCAGTGGCGCATGGGGCTGGTGCGGGCCGTGCCAGTCCAGGTCGATGAAGTCGCCGTCGGCCAGCCACAGCCGCTCGCGGTTGCGCTGTAGTTCAGGCAGCTTGCGCCACAGTGGCCCCCACAGCGTTTGCAGATGGGGATTGGACAGGCCGATGGCCGGACGGAAGGTGGCGCTGAGGCTGGGCATGCTGGGCGACTCGTGATGTGCCTGCCTAGAGTGCCATGAAACAGCGCCACAGTACCTGCGCTATTGGTCGAGATCTGGCAGAGGCTGCTGGTCGGCCGATGGGCCGACGCTGACCAGTACCTTTTCGGCCAGGTGCAGCCTGCGCCGCATGACGGCGCAGACATCGGCCGGTGTCAGCGCGCGGAGACGTTCGACGTAGGTGTCGAGATGATCGGCGGGCTGGCGCTGATCGGTTATGACGGTCAGCAAGGCTGCCATGCTCTCGTTCTGCGCTACAGCGCGCAATAACTGCCCTGCCAACTTTATCCGTGCCAGTTGCAGCTCGGCCTGGGTTGGCCCTTGCTCGATGAAGTCGCTTAGCACGGCTTCAACCAGACGAGCAGAACTTTCCACATACATCGGAGCAATTTCCCAGGTGATGGTGAACAGGCCGCCAGCACTCATGGGTTTCACATCGGTAGCGATGCCGTAGGTCAAGCCGCGACGTTGGCGCAGTTCCCTCATCAAGCGAGATTCGATACCGGCTCCCAGCACTTCGCTGGCCAACACCAAGGCCGGGTACTCCGGATCATTGGCTGGCACATTCATGGGTAGCGCAAGCAGGACGGCACTGCTGGTACCGGACTGCTCGACGTTGATCGTTGCACGGGTCGCTGGTGGAACGATGGGGAGTTCAGTGGCGCTCCAGCCTTGGGGCAATGCCTGGCTGATGCGTTGTGAAATTGCTTGGGCGTGCGCCAGGGAAAGGTCCCCAACCACCACCATCTCCAGGTTGCTGGCGCAATAACCACGCTGATGAAAACGCTTCAAGTCGGCAGGGGCGATGCCTTCGATACCTTCGCGGGTGCTCCCGAGTGGGTTGCCATAGGGGTGGCTGTGGAACAAATGCCGGTAGGCCTCGCTTATCATTCTGAAAGAGGGCTGTCGCTCGCGAGTTGCGTTGTTCAGGATCAGTTGCTGCTTCATGTTCTCCAGGGCCGAAGGCGGGAACGTGGGGCATGCGACAAGGTCAATGAGCAGCTCCAACGCCGGCTCAAGCAGCGCGCTCGCGCTGAGGCTACGCAGGCTCAGGGTCGCGTGCTCCAGGCGTACCTGCTTGTCCACGATCGCGCCCAGGCGCTCTAGCTGATCGGCCTGCTCGGTGGCGGTGAAATGCTGGCTACCCTCATCGAGCATGTACAACGTCAGGGCCGCCAAGCCGGGTTGCACGGTGTCCTGGGCCGTGCCGGCCTTGAACCGCAAAATGATGTCCACGATCGGCAGCCCGCGGGCCTCGACGAATTTCACCCCTGCACCGCCTTCGGTGGTCCAGGCATGCACAGGCGTTTGAAGGGATTCGAACTGTTCCAGGTCAAGCTCTTGGGCTGAGACCAGGTTGCCAGGAATGCTGTTGGCTGCAGCGAGCTGCTGCGCCCCTGCGTCTGGATTATTCATCGGCACTTTCCTTGTGATGCATGAAGGTGATTGCTGTGCGCGCCTCGGTGAGGAATGCATGCGCGGTCTCTGCGACCTGCTCGGCTGTCACGGCTTCGATGGCTTGACGCTCATCCTCCAGCGCAACCGGGTCCAGGCCGCAGGTGGCCTGCATGCCAATGAAATGTGCCTGTTTTGCGATGTCATCGCGTTCGAACACCTGCCGGGCTATCAAGCGCGCTTTGGCGCGCTTGAGGTCTGCGGTGGCCGGTATCGACTGGCGGAACGTTTCGATTTCGAGCGTAAGCCTTTCGGCGGCGGCCTCCGGCGTTACCTGCGGGCTGCAGAACGCGTAAAGGGTCAACAGGCTGTCACCGCGCCGCCAGGGTTCATATCTCGACGTCAAACTTTGCAGAAGCGGTTCATTCAGCACCAGGTTGCGCTGCAGGATGCTGGCATAGCCTTGGGCAAGCATTTCGGGAAGCAAACGCAGTGCATAGGCTTGGCTGCTAGAGCTGGCGGTGCATTGGCTGGGGAGGTTGAAACTGATGATCACGGCTGTGTTCAGACCTTGCAAATGCAGGGTCTGGCAGCGCCGGACCTGCCCAGAGGGCGTAGTAGGTACTTGCTGTACAGGCAGGCGATGAGCGGGGATCGCTGCAAAGTGCCGCGCCACCAGCGTTTGCAGCTGTGGCAGGGTAACGTTGCCGGCCACCGCGAGCGTAGCATTGTTGGGGTGGTACCAGGTTTGGTACCAGGTGCGTGCGGCAGCCAGGGTCATATGGCCGAGATCGGTAGCGTGGCCGATCACCGGGGTGCCATAACCGTTGTTGCCATAGGCCAGCAACAGGTGATGTTCCATTGCCAGTGCCAAAGGGTTGTTGTCGACATCCTCTCGTCGTTCTGCCATGACCACTGCCAGCTCTCGAGCGAAAGGAGAAGCGCTGAGCGTGGCGCTGGCCATGATGTCGGCCATTGCCTCCAGGGCGATTTCCAGGCGACTGGCAGGCAGTGTCAGTGGAAAGACGGTAGCCTCGGCGCCGGTGAACGCATTCGGCTCTCCTCCCAAAAGGGTCATCAGGGCTGAATACTGGCCAGCAGCCAGTTTGCTGCTGCCCTCGAACAGCAAGTGCTCCAGGGCATGGGAAAGGCCAGTGTGGCCTTCTGGCTCGTAGCTGGAGCCGACGTGATACCACAACTGCGCGCTGACCAGCGGCGCGCGGTGGTCTTCGCGTAGATAGACGCGCAGGCCATTGGCAAGGGTGAACGCACTTACCGAGCTTGCCGGCAAGGGTGGGGAGGGGCGTTCGGTCATGGTTGAAGTGCTCCTTCGGGAAACGAAGGCGCAGCTTCAACCAGAGCCTGGACGGGGTTGCGGTAACTAAATACACCCAACCCGTCAGGGGGTCAGCCCCGCTGCCAGAGTGCGTAGTGCACCTGGCCGGTCTTCTTCTCGCGGTGCAGGCGCCAGTTGCCGGGCAGTTGCAAGGTCGATGGTGCGGCTTCGCTCTCGGTGTACACCCATGCCTGCTCGTTCAGCCACTGGTTCTGTTCCAGCAGGTCACAGGTATTGGCCAGCAGGTCCTGATGGAACGGCGGGTCGAGGAACACCACATCGAATTGCTGCTTGGCCTGGCCTTGCAGGTAGCGCAGGGCGTCGGTTTGCAGAATTTGCCCGCGCGGGCAGCGCAGGATCTCAAGGTTGTTCTTCAGGTTGGCGATGGCCGCCGGGTTGCTGTCCAGAGCCACAGCGTCCTCGGCCCCGCGTGACAGGGCTTCGAGCACCAGGGCGCCACTGCCGGTGAAGGCGTCCAGCACGTGGGCACCTTCGATGTAGGGTGCCAGCCAGTTGAATACGGTTTCCCGCACGCGGTCAGGCGTTGGCCGCAGGCCTTCCCCTTCCGGCACCGCCAGGCGGCGGCTGCGCCACTCGCCGGCGATGATGCGCAGGTGGCCCTGGCCCTTGCTTTGGCCCGCTTGCGGGCGGGCGGGAGGGGTGGATCTTGGCATTAGTGCTCCGGTACCCCGAGCGGTTGCTCGGAGGGCTTTTCAGTGGGTGCTGGCAGCGGTTTTTGTGGCACTTTCGGGCCAACGGTGACGATCACCAGTTTATCGGCTGACAGGTGTTTGTTCATGGCCGCCTTGACCTGTTCGACGGTGAGGGCCTGGGACTGCTGCATGAAGTCCTCCAGCCAGGTCAGCGGCAAGTTGTAAAAGCCGATTGCGCCCAGTTGGCCGACGATGCTGGCGTTGCTGGCATTGGACAGTGGGAAACTGCCGGCCAGCTCGCGCTTGGCATCGTCCAGCTCCTGCTGGGTAGGGCCATTCTTGAGGTAGTCGGCAAGAATGTCCTGCACCAGCTTGAGCGTGCCCTCGCTGAGTTCGGCGCGGGTTTGCAGGTTGATCATGAACGGGCCGCGTACCTGCATCGGGCTGAACACCGAGTAGACGCCGTAGGTCAGGCCACGTTTTTCACGCACCTCGCTCATCAGGCGGGTTCCGAAGGCGCCACCGCCGAGTATCTGGTTGCCCAGCGACAGGGCTGGCCAGTCCGGGTCCTGGCGGTCGATACCCAGCTCGGCCAGCATCAGGTGAGTCTGCTTGGACGGGAAGTCGATGTGGGTCAGGCCGGCTTTGGCATCAGCGGGCTGGGCCGGTGCGGGCAGCGCCGGGCCTTTGGGCAGGCCGGCGGATACCTGGGCAGCGATGGCTTCGGCTTCGGCACGGCTGAGGTCGCCAACCAGTGCGATCACCGCGTTGCCGCCGGTGTAGGCCTTGGCGTGGAAGGCACGCAGCTGTGCCAGGCTGATGGCCGTGATGCTTTCGGCGGTGCCGTCGCTTGGGTGAGCGTAGGGGTGGTCGCCATAAAGATTGCCGAACAGGGCCTTGCCGGCGATCTTGCCGGGGTTTTGCTTCTCGTATTCAAAACCGGCCAGCATCTGGTTCTTGATGCGTTTGAGCGCGTCTTCGGGGAACGTTGGCTTGCCCGCCACTTCGGTAAACAGCTTGAGGGCCGGCTCGCGCTTGTCCTTGGTGCTGAGGCTGCGCAACGAGGCCACGGCCATGTCCCGGTAAGAGCCGTTGCCAAAGTCCGCACCCAGGCCTTCGAAGCCTTCGGCGATGGCAGTCACGTCCTTGCCGGCCACGCCCTCGTTGAGCATGGCGTTGGTCAGCGCGGCCACGCCTGGTGTACCGCCGTCCTGGCTACTACCGGCAGCGAAGGTGACGCGCAAGTCGAACATGGGCAGTTCGCGTGCTTCGACGAACAGCACCCGGGCACCTTCGGCGGTGTTCCAGTGCTGGATGTTCAGTTGGCGTCGGCTGGGCGCCTTGCCATCCAGTTCGGCCAGCGATTGCAAGGTATTGGCCGGGCGGGCTGCACTGTTGTCGGCCTTGGCCACGTTATCGGCCATTGCCGGGGCGACCAGCACTGCCGCCAGCGCCAGGGCGCGAATGCCCGTGGCCAACAGGGTTGGGCGTGGTGCGCGGCGATTACTCATGAGCGGACTCCTCAGGCAGTACATGGGCAACGCTCAGGCGTTCGCGGGTGAAGTAGGTGCGCGCGGCGTTCTGGATGTCCTGCGGGGTGACGCGCTTGAGCTCGTCAAGCTCGCTGTCGATCAGTTTCCAGGACAAACCGACGGTTTCCAGCTGGCCAATGGTGGTGGCCTGGCTGCTGATGGAGTCGCGGTCGTAGACCAGGCCGGCGATGACCTGGGCGCGTACGCGCTCCAGTTCTTCGGCGCTGGGTGGTGTGGTCTTGAGTTCATCAAGCAACTGCCAGACGCCCTTTTCCACGTCTGCGAGGGTTTTCTGCTTCTGCACGTTCGGCGTGGCCGAGATCAGGAACAGGCTGTCGCCGCGCGTGAAGGCGTTGTAGCTGGACGACGCACCGGCCACCAGCTCCTGGCCACGCTCCAGGCGGGCCGGCAGGCGGGCGCTGTAGCCGCCGTCGAGCAGTGCCGAGATCAGGCGCAGGGCATGTACGGTGCGTGGGTCCTTGGCGGTGGGCAAACCAGGCACGTTGAAGCCGTAGATCAGGCTCGGCAACTGGGTACGTACGTGCAGGGTGAGCTGACGCTGGCCAGGCTCGGCAAGTTCCAGGGGCAGCTTGGCGGGCGGCACGGCGCGCTTGGGAATGCTGCCGAAGTACTTCTGCGCCAGGCCCTTGACCTCGTCGGCGGTGACATCGCCGACCACCACCAGGGTGGCGTTGTTGGGCGCATACCAGGATTCGTACCAGTGGCGCAGTTCCTCGACCTTCATGCGCTCCAGGTCGGCCATCCAGCCGATGGTCGGGGTGTGGTAGCCGCTGGCCGGGAAGGCCATGGCGCGGAACAGTTCGAACGCCTTGGAATTGGGCTGGTCGTCGGTGCGCAGGCGGCGTTCTTCCTTGATGACTTCGATTTCGCGGCTGAACTCGTCGGCTGGCAGGCGCAGGCTGGCCAGGCGATCGGCCTCCAGCTCCAGGGCTACGGGCAGGCGGTCGCGGGCCAGTACCTGGTAATAGGCGGTGTAGTCGTCGCTGGTGAAGGCGTTTTCATCGGCGCCGAGGTCACGCAGAATGCGCGAAGCTTCGCCGGGGCCGACCTTGGCGCTGCCCTTGAACATCATGTGTTCAAGCGCGTGGGACAAGCCGGTCTGGCCCGGGGTTTCGTAGCTGGAGCCGACCTTGTACCAGATCTGCGAGACCACCACCGGGGCGCGATGGTCTTCACGCACCACGACCTTCAGGCCATTGTCGAGGATGAATTCGTGGGTGGGTTGCACATCGGCGGCGAAGGCCGCGAGCGGCAGGCAGAGCGTGCCGAGCAACAGGCCAGCGGCGCGGCGGGCTAGAGCATTCATAAGGTGTTCAACCTGTTCGGCGGCCCGCAGGGTTTAGCGTCGACGGGCCAGGAGGTGCTAGGATACTGATCCGGTTGCCTGGCGACCATGCCTGTCGCCGTTCTGGCCCACAGGACACTAAGACAAAACGTTGCGCATGAACCAGCCGGCTTCAAGATAGTCTGTTCTGCGTAGAGAGAATTCCCGATGCGCCGTAGCTGGCCCATCGCTACCCTGAGATAGCCGTCCTCCATGTTTGGTTCCAACGACGACAAAAAAGCGCCGGCCGAAGCTGGCGAAAAGAAAGGCCTGTTCAGCTGGTTTCGCAAGAAGCCGCAGCAACCTGTCGCCGAACAGCCACAAGCCCCCGAGCCGCAGGCTGCAGAGCCGGTAGCGCCGCAGCCCGCCGTCGAGCGCCCTGAAGCTGCTCCAATGGAGCCGGTGGCTGCACAGGCCCCAGCGCCTGCAACTGAAGCCCCTCGAGCTGCCGAGCCAGCATTGGCCCCTGAGCCTGCAAATGCCCCAGTGGTAGCCCCGGTCCTTGAGTCTGCACCCGCCCCGGTGGTTGCCTCGGCCCCTGAGCCTGCCCTGTCCCCTGTGGACGCGGGGTTGCCTGCGAGTGCGCAGTCTGCCGCCCCGCAGGTCGAAACCCCTGCGCCCGTAGCTGTTCCTGCCACTCAAATCATCGAACCCCCTGTCAGCAACCTGGTCCTGCCCGTTGCCGAAGAGCCCGTCGCGCTCGTCCCTGACCTGGAGCCAAAGGCCCCGCCTGCGATCCCCGAGCGCCCGGTGGCAGAGCCCGTGCAGCCTGAGCCCGAGCCAGCCCCTGTCGCCGCCGCAACCGTTACCGAGCAAGCCAAGCCCGGCTTCTTCGCCCGGCTCAAACAGGGACTGTCCAAGACCAGCGCCAGTATCGGCGAGGGCATGGCCAGCCTGTTTCTTGGCAAGAAGGTCATCGACGACGACCTGCTCGACGAAATCGAAACGCGCCTGCTGACCGCCGACGTCGGCGTGGAAGCCACCTCGGCCATCGTCCAGAACCTGACCCAGAAGGTCGCGCGCAAGCAGCTGGCCGACGCCGATGCCCTGTACAAATCGTTGCAGGAAGAACTGGCCGCGCTGCTGCGCCCAGTCGAACAGCCGCTGAAAGTGCAGGCACAGAACAAACCCTATGTGATCCTCGTGGTTGGCGTGAACGGCGCCGGCAAGACCACCACCATCGGCAAACTGGCGAAGAAGCTGCAGCTGGACGGCAAGAAGGTGATGCTGGCTGCCGGTGATACCTTCCGTGCGGCGGCGGTCGAGCAGTTGCAGGTATGGGGCGAGCGTAACCAGATTCCGGTGATCGCTCAGCATACCGGTGCCGACTCCGCTTCGGTGATCTTCGACGCCGTGCAGGCTGCCAAGGCCCGTGGCGTCGACGTGCTGATCGCTGATACCGCCGGGCGCCTGCACACCAAAGACAACCTGATGGAAGAGCTGAAGAAGGTCCGCCGGGTCATCGGCAAGCTTGATGCCGAGGCGCCGCACGAGGTGTTGCTGGTGCTCGATGCCGGCACCGGCCAGAACGCCATCAGCCAAGCCAAGTACTTCAATCAGAGCGTCGAGCTGACCGGCCTGGCCCTGACCAAGCTGGACGGCACTGCCAAAGGCGGGGTGATCTTCGCCCTGGCCAAGCAGTTCAATATCCCAATCCGCTTCATCGGTGTCGGTGAAGGTATCGACGACCTGCGCACCTTTGAAGCCGAGCCGTTCGTCAAGGCTCTGTTCGCCGAGCGAGACTGACCATGATCCGATTCGAACAGGTTGCCAAGCGCTATCCCAACGGTCATGTGGGTTTGCATGAGCTGAGCTTCCGGGCGCGTCGGGGCGAGTTCCTGTTCGTGACCGGGCACTCGGGTGCTGGCAAGAGCACCTTGCTGCGCCTGTTGCTGGCCATGGAGCGCCCGACCAGCGGCAAGCTGATGCTGGCCGGCCAGGACCTGGGCCAGATCAGCAACGCGCAAATCCCGTTCCTGCGCCGGCAGATCGGCGTGGTGTTCCAGAACCACCAGTTGTTGTTCGACCGCACGGTGTTCAACAACATTGCCCTGCCGCTGCAGATTCTTGGCCTGTCCAAGGCCGAGATCGCCAAGCGTGTGGACTCGGCGCTGGAGCGTGTGTCGCTGTCCGACAAGGGCGAGCTGTTCCCGGCCGACCTGTCCACCGGGCAGCAGCAGCGGGTGGGCATCGCCCGTGCCATTGTCCACCAGCCCGCGCTGCTGCTGGCCGACGAACCCACCGGTAACCTCGACCCGCGCCTGGCTGCAGAGATCATGGGTGTATTCGAGGACATCAACCGCCTGGGCACCACGGTATTGATCGCCAGCCACGACCTGGCACTGATTGCGCGCATGCGCCACCGCATGCTCACCTTGCAGCGCGGCCGCTTGATCGGCGATGGGGAGGCCGGGCAATGAGCACTACACGAACGCCGAAAGTTTCCGAGCGGGTTGCGCCAAAGCCGGCCGACCCGCAACCGGCGAAGAAAAAGCGCGGCGAAGACGATGACGGACCGGATTTCCGCACGCTGCTGCATGCCTGGCTGGAAAGCCACCGCGCCAGCATGGCGGACAGCCTGCGTCGCCTGGGCAAGCAGCCGATCGGTAGCTTTTTCACCTGCCTGGTGATGGCTGTGGCGCTGAGCATGCCCATGGGCCTGTCGTTGCTGCTGAAGAACGTCGAGCAGCTTGGCGGCTCGTGGCAACGCGCTGCGCAGATTTCGCTGTACCTCAAGCTTGATGCCGGTAGCCGCGATGGCGAGGCCCTGCGCGACGAAATCAAGGGCATGCCCGGGGTCGCGGACGCGCAGTTTGTCAGCCGCGAGCAGGCGCTGGAGGAGTTCCAGCAGCAGTCTGGCTTGGGTGAAGCCTTGCGCGAGCTGCCCGACAACCCACTGCCTGGCGTGGTGGTGGTGACCCCGACCGAGGTCGACAAGCCGGCCCTGGATGCCTTGCGTCAGCGTTTGTCGGAACTGCCGCGGGTGGAAGTGGCACAACTGGACCTGGTGTGGGTCGAGCGCCTGGCAGCCATCCTCAAATTGGGTGACCGCTTTGTCTTCGGCCTGGCCGTGATGCTGATTTCTGCCCTGCTTTTAGTAATCGGTAACACAATTCGTCTACATATTGAAAACCGCCGTGTCGAGATCGAAGTGATCAAGCTGGTAGGCGGCACTGACGCCTACGTGCGCCGGCCTTTCCTGTACATGGGCGCCTTGTATGGCCTGGGTGCGGGGGTGCTGGCATGGGGTATCCTGGCGTTCGGCCTGAACTGGCTGAATGACGCGGTTGTGGGGCTTTCCGGGCTGTACGGCAGTGACTTCGCCCTTGGCGGGGTGCCAGCGTCCGATGGTCTGTCGCTCTTGATCGGAGCGGTGCTGTTGGGGTATATCGGTGCATGGATTGCCGTCGCTCGTCACCTGAACGAGCTGGCGCCGCGATAGTTTTTACGTGCCAGCATTGACATTTTCTTCACTACGGAACTTGTACCGTCGTTCCAGGTCAATGTTGGCAGCGCCCACAAGGCGCGAGTTTAGTAAGTCGGAGGTTCTTGAATGACCACATCGTTGCAACCTGCCTATGCCCTGGTGCCCGGTGCAAACCTGGAAGCCTATGTGCACACGGTCAACAGCATCCCGCTGCTGACGGTCGAGCAGGAGCGTGATCTGGGCGAGCGTCTCTATTATGAGCAGGATGTCGAGGCCGCTCGTCAAATGGTGATGGCCCACCTGCGTTTCGTCGTACATATCGCCCGTAGCTATGCCGGCTACGGGTTGGCCCAGGCCGACCTGATCCAGGAAGGCAACGTCGGCCTGATGAAAGCCGTCAAGCGCTTCAACCCGGAAATGGGCGTGCGCCTGGTGTCGTTCGCCGTACACTGGATCAAGGCAGAGATTCACGAGTTCATCCTGCGCAACTGGCGCATCGTCAAGGTGGCGACCACCAAGGCCCAACGCAAGTTGTTCTTCAACCTGCGCAGCCAGAAGAAGCGCCTGGCTTGGCTGAACAACGACGAAGTGCATCGCGTGGCGGAAAGCCTTGGTGTCGAGCCGCGCGAAGTGCGTGAGATGGAAAGCCGCCTCAGCGGCCAGGACATGGCCTTCGACCCAGCAGCGGAAGCTGACGACGACAGCGCCTTCCAGTCGCCAGCGCATTACCTGGAAGACCATCGTTACGATCCTGCGGTGCAGTTGGAGGATGCCGATTGGAGTGATAACTCCGCCAGCAACCTGCACGAAGCGCTGCAAGGTTTGGATGAACGTAGCCGCGATATTCTCTACCAGCGCTGGTTGGCGGAAGAGAAAGCCACGTTGCATGAGCTGGCTGACAAGTACAGCGTTTCGGCTGAGCGGATTCGCCAGCTGGAGAAGAATGCGATGAACAAGGTCAAGGCACTGATCGCGGTCTGATCGAGCCTGGCCGTAAACAGAGCCGCTTGCCTGGATAGGGTGAGCGGCTTTTTTTTGCCTGTGAGATTTTGGGGCCGCCTTGCGGCCCATCGCGACGCAAGGCCGCTCCTACAAGGGATCGCGGTCGCCTGTAGGAGCGGCCTTGTGTCGCGATGGGCTGCGCAGCAGCCCCCAAAAGCTCAAAGTTTGCGCGAAGTATCGAGCTGCATCAGGTAGCTGGGCCCGCCCAACTGGCTCATCTGCCGGCGAATCCAACCGGCCCGGCTCGCCACATAGGCACTCGGCCGGCTGGCACTCCACTTGATTGGGCTAGGCAGCACTGCGGCCAACTGCGCCGCCTGCTGGCGGCTGAGCCGGCTGGCATCAACGCCAAAGTGATAACGCGCTGCCGCCTGGGCACCAAACACGCCTTTGCCCCACTCGGCGCTGTTCAGGTAAACCTCGAGAATTCGCTCTTTCGACCAGAACAACTCGATCAGCGCCGTGAACCAGGCTTCCAGCCCTTTGCGGAACCAGCTGCGCCCGGACCACAGGAACAGGTTCTTGGCTACTTGCTGGGTCAGGGTGCTTGCACCGCGGACATTACCGCCGCGCTCGTTGTAGGCCAGCGCTGCCTGAATGGCTGGGATGTCGAAGCCCCAGTGGCTGGCGAACTTCTGGTCCTCGCCCGCGATGACGGCAACCTTCAGTTCATCGGAGATATTCTCCCACGGCTCCCAATCGCGCTGCAGGTCGATCGGCTCACCATTCACCCATGACTGTACTTTGCGCTCGACCATCAGCGCCGTGCCGGGCGGTGGCACCCAGCGGAACACCAGCACCAGCACGATGCTGCTGGCAGCGAACCAGAGCAGGGCGCGGGAGAGGCGACGGATAAGGGTTGGCAGCATGGCGATGGCTTGGCCGTACGGGTGGAAGGGGCCATTATACAGACCCGATACAAGGAGTCGTCCCATGCTTCGCAGCTTCCTGATGCTTGCCGCCTTTTTTGGCTTTACCGGGGTCGCCCTGGGTGCCTTCGCCGCCCACGGCCTGAAAAACCGCCTGACGGCGGACTACCTGGCCATTTTTCATACCGGTGTGACCTACCAGCTGGTGCATGCCTTGGCGATCTTCGGCGTTGCCGTGCTCTCGGTGCACCTGCCCGGGCGCCTGGTGGGCTGGGCTGGAGGCCTGTTTGCGCTGGGGATCGTGCTGTTCTCCGGCAGCCTGTACCTGCTGACCCTCAGCGGTCTGGGCAAGCTGGGCATCATCACCCCGATTGGCGGCCTGTGCTTCTTGGCCGGCTGGCTGTGCCTGGGCCTGGCGGCCTGGCGGCTGGGCTGACCGAGTGGTCCACAATCGCGACTAATGGCGCGCACCGCCCTTGGGTTGCAGGACGGTTCGGCGCTAGAATGCGGGCCCCAAAGAACAATGGTGGCCGTGCGCATGCGCATTCAATTGAACGGTGAGCCTTACGAACTGCCTGCTGGCGAAAGCGTTGCAGCCCTGCTGACCCGCCTTGAGCTGGCCGGGCGCCGTGTCGCAGTGGAACTGAACCTGGATATCGTGCCGCGTAGCCAGCACGACAGCACGCTGCTGAACGACGGCGACCAGGTCGAAGTGGTCCACGCCATCGGTGGCGGCTGACAGCAGCCCGGCGGTTCACAAGCAAGCCCAGCAACCTTTTCCCGAGGAACAACGATGAGCAACGTTCGTAGCGACAAGCCCTTCACCCTGGCTGGGCGTACTTTCCAGTCGCGCCTGCTGGTCGGTACCGGCAAGTACCGTGACATGGAAGAAACCCGCCTGGCCACCGAGGCCTCGGGTGCCGAAATCGTCACCGTCGCCGTGCGCCGTACCAACTTGGGCCAGAATGCGGGCGAGCCGAACCTGCTCGATGTACTGTCGCCTGACAAGTACACCATCCTGCCGAATACTGCAGGCTGCTTTGACGCGGTGGAAGCGGTGCGTACTTGTCGCCTGGCCCGCGAACTGCTGGATGGGCGCAAATCGCATGAATCCCGGACGCTGGTAAAGCTGGAAGTGCTGGCCGACCAGAAAACCCTGTTCCCCAACGTGATCGAAACCCTCAAGGCCGCCGAAGTGTTGGTCAAGGAAGGTTTCGACGTGATGGTGTACACCAGCGACGACCCGATCATCGCCCGTCAATTGGCCGAGGTGGGCTGCATCGCGGTCATGCCGTTGGCTGGCCTGATTGGTACCGGCCTGGGCATCTGCAACCCCTACAACCTGCAGATCATCCTGGAAGAGTCCAAGGTGCCGGTGCTGGTCGACGCCGGTGTGGGTACAGCTTCCGACGCTACCATCGCCATGGAAATGGGCTGCGAGGCGGTGCTGATGAATTCGGCCATTGCCCACGCCCAGCAACCGGTGCTGATGGCCGAAGCCATGAAGCACGCCATCGTCGCCGGTCGCATGGCCTACCTGGCCGGCCGTATGCCGAAGAAACTCTATGCCAGCGCCTCTTCGCCGCTGGATGGTCTGATCAAGTAAGAGCAACTGATGACTGAATCGCACGATACGCCGATCACCCCCGACGGCGAAGCTCGCCCGCACCGCCGCATCAAGAGCTTCGTGATGCGCGCCGGGCGCATGACCGAAGGCCAGCAGCGCGGCCTGGACCAGGGCGGCCCGCTGTACATCCTGCCGCTGGCCGACAGCCCGGTGGACTATGACCAGGTGTTCGGCCGTTCGGCGCCGCGCACCCTGGAGATTGGCTTCGGCATGGGCCATTCCCTGTTGGAAATGGCCGCTGCCGCGCCTGAACAGGACTTCATCGGTGTGGAAGTGCACCGCCCGGGTGTGGGCGCGCTGCTCAACGGCGTGCTGACCCAGGGGCTGAAGAACCTGCGGGTGTATGACTGCGATGCCATCGAAGTGCTGAACCGCTGCGTGGCGGACAACAGCCTCGATCGCCTTATGCTGTTCTTCCCCGATCCTTGGCACAAGGCGCGTCACCACAAGCGTCGTATCGTGCAGCTGGAGTTTGCCGAGCTGGTACGTCGCAAGCTCAAGCCCGGTGGCGTGTTCCACATGGCCACGGACTGGGAACCGTATGCTGAATACATGCTGGAAGTGATGAGCGCCGCCCCCGGCTACCGCAACCGTGCGGCCGACGGCACTTACGTGCCACGCCCGGAAGAGCGCCCGATCACCAAGTTCGAACGCCGCGGCGAGCGGCTGGGGCATGGGGTGTGGGACTTGAAGTTCGAGAAGGTGGATTGAACGGCTGAGTCAGCCTATTGATGTGCTAGTGCTTGCAGAAATGCAGGCGAAAAAAACCGCCTTGAGAAAGGCGGTTTTTTTGTGAGCAGCAGGACTGAGTATCCTGCGCTCTGGGGTTTCACTGAAAACTTCACACAGTCAGCTGATCATAGGTACCTTCGAAAACTGGGTCAATGTGCGGAAATATCCGGCATCACGTGTGTCGGCGCGGTTAACAGCCTTGATTGGATGATGCGGGTATTATCGCGTCGCTCCTGTGCGTTGATTCAGTGATGGGCCGGGTAGGAGAAGAATTCTGCTTTCCGGCCCCTTCGACATGGCTTGAGAACCATGCCGGTGACACTCTTCGAAGGGCCATCAACCTGGCCACTTCACTGAAGACTTCACACAGTTTTCGAAGGCATCGAAGCGCCAGTTAGATGCTGGAAGACTGGCCCGCCAACACGGAGGCCAAGGCATATGAAGCGTTTGCTTGATGCGCTGAGCCGCGCCTGGAAGCTTGTCCGGATCTTGATAGTGCTCAAGACCGTTCGGGATTTCTGTGGGAGCGGGTTTACCCGCGAAGAAGGCGACGCGGTGCCTGGCACGGGCTTTGCCCGTGTTCGCGGGTAAACCCGCTCCTACAGCGTAAGGCGTTAGTCCGACGGCGGTTCAACCCCTGCGATCAGCCACCACGCCAATCAACACCAGCACCACCAGCAACACCGGTGCCAGCGCGTAGTTGTTGAACTGGCTCAGCCCCTTCACCACCCACGGTGTGGCATAGATCAGCGCCGCACCGCTGCCGATCATCACCATCAATGCCATGAACGGCACGCGCAGGGCACCCGCCAGGCCACCCAGGCGTTGCTCGGCCCAGGCTTTGACATCGGTGCCGAACAGCACCAGCAGGCAGCCTACCAAGGCCAGTGAAATCTCCGACAGGTTGCTGCGGCTCCAGCGGGAAACCGTCGCGAGCAGATCAAGTACCAGATCCATGGGTCATCCTTAGGTCAAGAAATACTGCAGCAGGTCATTGAGGAACAACTGGCCCCTTGGCGTGGCCACCAGTCGATCCGGTTCGACCTGCAAAAGGCCCTTTTGTTCGGCGGCGCGGCGTGCCTCGCGCAGTTGTTCCAATGGCAAGCCCGTGCGTTGGGTAAACAGTTCGGCTTCCACGCCATCGGTAAGCCGCAGGGCGTTCATCAGGAACTCGAACGGCAGCTCGTCCACCGGCAATAGCTTCTCGCCGGCCTTGAACGGCTTGGCCAGGTTCAGGTAGTCCTTGGGCAGGCGGGTCTTCCAGGTGCGCAGGATGCGCCCGTCGGCGAAGGTGAGCTTGCCGTGGGCACCTGCACCGATGCCGATGAAGTCGCCGAAGCGCCAGTAGTTGAGGTTGTGCCGGGCGGCGCGGCCTGCCTGCGCATACGCCGATACCTCGTACTGGCGGTAACCGTGCTCGGTCATCAGCGCCTGGCCGGCTTCCTGGATGTCCCAGAGGATGTCGTCTTCGGGCAGCTCTGGCGGTTGGTTCCAGAATACCGTGTTTGGTTCCACGGTCAGCTGGTACCACGACAGGTGCGTCGGCCCCAGGTCAATGGCCTGGCGCAGGTCGCCCAGCGCATCATCCAGCGACTGGTCGGGCAGGCCGTGCATCAGGTCCATGTTGAAGTTGTCGAAGCCGGCGGCGCGTGCCATGCCGGCGGCACGCACCGCTTCATCGCCGTTGTGAATGCGCCCCAGCGCCTCCAGCTTGGCCGGTTGGAAGCTCTGCACACCGATGGACAGGCGGTTGATGCCGGTTTGCCGGTAGGCCTTGAACTTGTCCTGCTCGAAGGTGCCTGGGTTGGCTTCCAGGGTAATTTCGATGTCTGGCGCAAACGGGATGCGCTGTTCCACGCCGCGCAGCAAACGGCCAAGGGCGTTGGCGCTGAACAGGCTGGGCGTACCGCCACCGAAAAAGATCGAGCTGATCGGGCGGCCTTGCACGGCGGCCAGTTCCTGGTCGAGGTCGTCCAGCAGTGCTGTGACGTAGGCGTCTTCCGGCAGTTCAGGCCCGGCAGCGTGGGAGTTGAAGTCGCAGTAAGGGCATTTGCGTACGCACCACGGGATGTGGATGTACAGCGCCAGCGGCGGCAGGCTGGTGAAGCGCACCGCGCCGGGAGTGGACAGCGTTGCGATCATGCCAGGCCCAGACGTTGGCGCAGCAGGGCCATGGCACGGGCGCGGTGGCTGAGCTGGTTCTTGTCTGCCGGAGCCAGGTCGGCGCTGGAGCAGCTTCGCTCCGGTACCCAGAACAATGGGTCGTAGCCAAAGCCGTGCTCGCCGCTGGCTTCAAAAAGGATGCTGCCGTGCCACAGTCCTTCGCAGAGGATTGGCAACGGGTCGTCGGCGTGGCGTACCAACGCCAGTACGCAGACGAACTGCGCGCCGCGCTCGGCTTCAGGCACGTCTTTCAACGCTTCGAGCAGCTTGGCGTTGTTCGCCGCGTCACCCTTGCCATCGGCGTAGCGTGCCGAGTAGATGCCCGGCGCGCCGCCGAGGAAGTCCACTGCCAGGCCAGAGTCGTCGGCCAGGGCTGGCAGGCCGGAAATACGGGCGGCATTGCGCGCTTTGAGGATGGCGTTTTCGACGAACGACAGGCCGGTCTCTTCTGGCTCGACCTGGCTGAACTCGCCAATCGAGCGCAGTTGCACGGACTGGCCGAGCATGGCCTGGAGTTCCTTGAGTTTGCCGGCGTTGTGGCTGGCCAATACGAGTTGCTGGAAATTCATCATTCGCCTGGGAACACGTCCTGGTTGAAGCTGAGGGAGTTGCTGATCCCGCCGGTTTCGATGTTCAGGTCGAAGGTGACGGTCTCTGGTTGGTCGATCTTGAATTGGGCGATGTAGTACACCGCGCCTTGTTCGGTAATTTGCTTGAACGACAGCGGGCTGCTGCGCCCCGTCAGGTCTTTGACCGTGCCGCTGACCAACGCCGGGGTGGACTTGTTGGCCTTGAGCACGGCAATGTTGAGCACGCCCTGGTTCTTGCTGCGTACAAGACCAGTCGCTGCGGCCACTTCGGGTGTAAGCATGCTCGACGTGAATGCGCTGTAGTGCACCGTCACGTCGCCAAACACTTCCTTGCGCTCGGGGCGGGCGGCATCGGCAGCCAGTACCGGCAGGGCCAGGCACAGGCTGATCAGGAACAGGGCTAGGCGACGCATGGGGCGATTCCTCCGGTGGGCGTCAGACCGCGAGCTGGTGCTCTTGCAGGCTCGGGCTGCTGACGCGGTAGATGCCGATCTCACCTAGTAGATTAGGCCATAGCCGGCCACCCCACCCGTTGCGGTGCAGGTGGTCGACCGCCAGGCGGTCGAGCACCTTGGCCCGTCGTTCGTGCACCAGTTCTTCGAAGTCGGCGAAGGTGCAGAAGTGGATGTTCGGTGTGTTGTACCAGGTGTACGGCATGAAGTCCGAGACCGGCATGCGGCCTTTGGTCGCCAGGTACCAGCGGCAGCGCCAGTGGCCGAAGTTGGGGAAGGTGATGATGCACTGGCGGCCCACGCGCAGCATCTCGTCGAGGATGCGGTCAGGGTACTCCACGGCCTGCAGGGCCTGGGTCATGATCACCACGTCGAAGCTGTTGCTGGCGAAGTTGCCCAGGCCTTTGTCCAGGTCCTGCTCGATGACGTTGACGCCCTTGGCCACGCAGGCGGCGATGTTGTCGGCGTCGATCTCCAGGCCATAGCCGGTGACCTGCTTGCGGTCACGCAGCGAGGCCAGCAGTTCGCCACTGCCGCAGCCCAGGTCGAGTACCCGGCTGCCGGCGGGGATCCAGTCGTGGATGATTTCCAGATCGGCTCTCATGCTGTCCTCAGATGGCAATGCGGTTCATGTAGTTCGAGAAACCCTGCATGTAGCGAGGTGTGGGGATCAGGAAGGCATCGTGCCCATAAGGCGAGTCGATCTCCAGGTAGCAGACGTTTTTACGCGCGGCCATCAGGGCGTCGACGATCTCGCGTGAACGGGCCGGCGAGAAGCGCCAGTCGGTGGTGAACGACATGATGCAGTAGTCCGCCGTGACATGGGCCAGGGTGGCAGCCAGGTCACCACCCTGGGCGGCGGCTGGGTCGAAATAGTCCAGCGCCTTGGTCATCAGCAGGTAGGTATTGGCGTCGAAACGGCCGGAAAACTCCTCGCCCTGATAGCGCAGGTAGCTTTCGACCTGGAACTCGACGCTGTGGAAGTCGTAGTTGAGCTTGTCGCTTTTCAGCTCACGGCCGAATTTTTCACCCATCGAGTCGTCGGACAGGTAGGTAATGTGGCCGACCATGCGTGCCAGCATCAGGCCGCGCTTGGGGATTACGCCCTGGTCCTGGAACGAACCGCCGTGGAACTCGGGGTCGGTGAGAATGGCCTGACGGGCCACCTCGTTGAAGGCGATGTTCTGTGCCGACAGTTTGGGCGCCGAGGCAATGTCGACGCAATGGCGCACGCGCTCGGGGTAGCTGATGGTCCATTGCAGCGCCTGCATGCCGCCCAGGCTGCCGCCGACCACGGCGGCCCATTGCTGGATGCCCAGACGTTCGCCCAGGCGCACCTGGCTATGCACCCAGTCCTCCACGGTCAGTACCGGGAAATCGGCGCCATAGGGCTTGCCGGTGGCCGGGTTGACACTGCTGGGGCCGGTGCTGCCGTTACAGCCGCCGAGGTTGTTCAGGCTGACCACGAAGAAGCGGTTGGTATCGATTGGCTTGCCGGGGCCGATGCAGCTATCCCACCAGCCCGGCTTGCGGTCGGTGGCGGCATGGTAGCCAGCGGCATGGTGGTGGCCGGAAAGGGCATGGCAGATCAGCACGGCGTTGCTCGCGCTGGCGTTCAGGGTGCCATAGGTCTCGTAGACCAGTTCGTAACTGGCCAGGGAGCGGCCACAGGCCAGGGCCAGCGGTTCATCGAACCGGGCGGTTTGCGGTACTACCAGACCGACGGAATCTACGGGAAAGACAGTGGACATCGACCCTGCTCACGCTTGACGGAGGCGTAAGTCTAAAGAGCGCTACCCCCAGCGGCAAGCAAAGGCTTGCCGCTAGGGGTAAGCAGGGTCAGATCATGCGCCACAGTTCTTGTGGCATGCCAGCGTAGGCGGCCAGCGGGGGCATTACGAACGACTGGATCACCTGGATCGCCAGGAAGGCGAAGATCGGCGAGATGTCCATGCCGCCCAGGTTGGGCACCAGGCGGCGGAACGGTGCCAGTACCGGCTCGCTGATCTGGTAGGCCAACTCGGCCGCCGGATTGTGGCTGTTGGGGGCTACCCAGGACACGATCACCATGACGATCATGGCCACCCAGAAGATCTTCAGGAACAGCGAAGTGATGCCGATGATCGCCCACATCAGCAGGTGCAGGATGTCGCCGAAGGTGCCATAGGTGACCATCAGCACAAAGCCCATCAGCAGCGCCTGGATCACGATTGCCAACAGCAGAGACGAGGTGTCCAGCCCACCGACACTGGGAATGACCCGGCGGATCGGCTTGAGCAGCGGCTGGGTGGCACGCACCGCGAACTGGCACAGCGGGTTGTAGAAATTGGCCTTGACCAGTTGCAGCACGAAGCGCAGCAGGACGATCACCAGGTACAGGCTGACCAAGGTTTGCACCACGAAGATCGCGGCGCCGGACAGTGCATTCATCTAAAGCTCCTTATTTGCCCAGTTGTTCGGCCAGTTCGGCGGAGCGCGTGGCTGCAGCTTGCAGCGCCTGCTCGACGATGGCTTCGAAGCCGCTGGCCTGGAACGATTTGATCGCCGCTTCCGTGGTGCCGGCGGGCGAGGTGACGCGGCGGCGCAGTTCGGCGGCATCGACATCGCTGGCAACCGCCATGCGCGCGGCGCCCAGGGCGGTCTGCAAGGTTAGCTGGGAAGCGGTTTCGCGTGGCAGGCCAAGTTTTTCGCCGGCTGCGGTCATGGCCTCGATCAGCAGGAAAAAGTAGGCCGGGCCGCTGCCGGATACGGCGGTAACGGCGTCCAGTTGCTGTTCTTGCTGCAACCACAAGGCGGTGCCCACGGCCGACAGCAGTTGTTCGGCCTGCTGGCGCTGTTCGCCGGACACTTCGGCGGTGGCGTACAGGCCGCTCACGCCCTGGCGCAGCAGTGCGGGGGTATTGGGCATGCAGCGTACCACCGGGCGATCGCCCACCCAGCTTTGCAGGCTGGCGCAGGTGATGCCGGCAGCGATGGAAACGATCAGTTGGCCATCCCGCAGGTTGGGTTGCAGGGCCTGGCACACGGCCTTCATGACTTGTGGTTTGACCGCCAGCACGATGACGTCGGCGCCCTCGATGGCCTGGGCGTTGTCCTCGAAGGTTTCGATGCCGTGCTCGGCCTGGATGCGGCCGCGGGTCTCGGCGCCCGGGTCGCTGGCGCGGATCTGCGAGGCGTCCAGCCCCTGGGCACGCAGACCGCCGATCAGGCTGGCGGCCATGTTGCCGGCGCCGATAAAGGCAATACGTGTCTTGCTCATGTCAGGTCCTTGTGGAAAAGAGTGAGTGAAGCATGGAATCAGGTGTTGCCGTAGTCGCGGGCACCGAACAGGGCGGTCCCGATACGCACCCAGGTCGCACCCTGTGCGATCGCGGCTTCCAGATCGTGGCTCATGCCCATGGACAGGGTGTCCAGATCAAGCCCCAGGTTTTCCTGCAACTGGCGCAAATGGGCGAAGGCAGCCTCCTGGGCGGCGCGGTCGTCGGTGGGCTCGGGGATTGCCATCAGCCCGCGCAAGCGCAGGTTGGGCAGCCCGGCCACGGCCTTGGCCAAGGCCGGCAGGTCTGCGGGGGCGCAGCCAGACTTGCTGTCTTCGCCACTCACGTTCACTTGCAGGCAGAGGTTTAGCGGCGCCAGACCGGCAGGGCGCTGCTCGGACAGGCGTTGGGCAATTTTCAGGCGGTCCACGGAATGTACCCAGTCGAAATGCTCGGCGATGGCCTTGGTCTTGTTCGACTGAATGGGGCCGATGAAGTGCCAGATCAAGGGCAAGTCGCTGAGCTCCTGCTGCTTTGTCAGCGCTTCCTGTAGGTAGTTCTCCCCGAAATCGCGCACGCCTGCGGTGTGGATCTCGCGGATGGCGCTGGCCGGCTTGGTCTTGCTCACGGCCAGCAACTGAACGCTGGCCGGATCGCGCCCGGCTGCCTGGGCGGCGCTGGCGATACGGGCGGAAATCGCGGAAAGGTTGTCTGCTAGGGTGGACATGGACGGATGCCGGCAACTGAAGGGTCTGCGGCATTCTACCTACTTGAAGGCCTTTGGGGAGTCTCATGGACGTGACTGACCTGTTGGCCCGGGCCGTGGATGCGGGGGCTTCGGACCTGCACCTGGCGGCGGGCCAGATACCGATGCTGCGTTTGGATGGCGAGTTGCAGGGGATGGATTTGCCGACCTTGGGGGCGGATGCCTTGATCGATGGCATGGCTGCCGTGCTGGATGACCACCAGCGACGACAGTGGGCCCATGGCGATGAACTGGATCTGGCGCTGGAGTTACCTGCCCTTGGGCGTTTTCGGCTGAACCTGTTTCGCCAATTGAATGGCCCAGCTGTCACTTTTCGGTTGATTCAGGGGCGAATTGCCACGCTGGATGAGCTTGATCTGGCAGATGTGTTTCAAGCTGTTGCCCAATGCCGTGATGGCTTGATCCTGGTGGGCGGGCCGACCGGCAGTGGCAAGTCCAGCACCCTGGCGACGCTGGTTGATCAACTGAATCGCGAGCGGGCGCTGCACATCATTACCCTGGAGGACCCTGTCGAAGTTATCCACGGCAGCCAGCGCAGCCTGGTCAATCAGCGCGAGGTGGGGTGTCATAGCCACAGCTTTGCTCAGGGGCTACGCAGTGCGCTGCGCCAGGACCCGGATGTGATCATGATCGGTGAGTTGCGTGACCTGGAAACCATTCGCCTGGCCCTGCGCGCGGCCGAAACCGGGCATCTGGTGCTGGCAACCGTGCATGCACGTTCGGCGGCCAGCAGTATCGACAGGTTGGTGGAGGTATTCGCTGCCGAGGAAAAGCCGTTGGTGCGGGCGATGTTGGCCGAGTCGCTGCGCCTGGTGGTCGCGCAGGTGCTGGTCAGGCGTGTGGGTGGTGGACGGGTGGCGGCTCGGGAAGTGCTGGTGGCGACGCCGGCGGTGCGCAATCTGGTTCGGGAGGGGCGGATGGCGCAGTTGTGTTCGGTGATGCAGGCGGGAGGGGTGGAGGGGATGCGGACGATGGAGGGGGCGATGCGGGGGTTGAAAGAGAAGGGGCTGATCAACGACCTGTAGTGTTTACACCGGCCCTTTCGCGGGCAAGCCCACTCCCACAGGGTCAGCACAGATTTTGAGGGCTGTGTCATCGCTGTGGGAGCGGGCTGGCCCGCGAAGAGGCTGGCCTGCTTAACGCTTGGCCAGGCTCAGCTGCTGCTGTTCCTTCGGCAGTACTCGCTTGGCCACGACGTAATGCTTCTGCCAGTACGGCTTGCTCAGGGTGTCGATGCTCACCCGCTTGCCGCGCCGTGGGGCGTGGATGAAGCGGTCGTTGCCCAGGTAAATGGCAACATGGTTCACCCGGCGGCTCTTGATGTTGAAGAAAATCAGGTCGCCAGGCTTCAGGTCACCCTTGGCCACCTTCACGCCGTGGCCCTGGGCCATGGCATTGGAGGTGCGCGGCAGGTCGACATCGGCGACGTCGTTGAAGGCGTACTTGACCAGCCCGCTGCAGTCGAAGCCTTTTTTCGGGCTGCTGCCGCCCCAAACATAGGGGGTACCGAGCACATTCACCGCACGGCTGAGCACATCGCTGCTTTGCTTCGGCGACATGGCGGCAACCTGCACGCCGCGGCTGCTGGCGGCATTGCTTGGGCGAGCGCGCAGTGTGGTTTGCTTGACCGGTGCGTGTTTCACCGAGGCGTTGGTGGTGTAGCCGGTGAAACCATTGGGAAGACGTTGCTCACGATTGGTGGCGTGGGCGGCCAGGGGCAATAATAGGCAGAGGGTCAGCCATGTCTTGATCAAAGGCGGCATAGATGAAGCTCTTATGAATAGTTATGTGTTGGGCGCGCAACTTTATAACAGCTTTTTGATCAATCTTTGATCCGTTGGTCGATTGCCCAGGTGCCGTACGTCGGCCTGCGACGAGAAAGTCACATTTTTTTTTAGAAAATTTTCGGATAACCCAAAGGGGCTATGAATGAACAGTTATCAACAGGGGGCGCCCTTTCACGACACCCACAGCAAAACCATTGGCTACCTGCTGTGGATTTTCGGCTTCACCGGGTCCCATCGTTTCTACTACGGCAAGCCGATTACGGGGACCCTTTGGTTCTTCACCTTCGGCCTGCTGGGAATCGGTTGGCTGATCGACCTGTTTCTGATCCCGTCCATGGACCGTGAGGCTGACCTGAGGTTCCAGTCGGGGCGTATCGACTACAACATCGCCTGGGTTCTGCTGACCTTCCTGGGGGTGTTCGGCCTGCATCGCCTGTATCAGGGTAAATGGATCACCGCGATCATCTACTTCTTTACCGGCGGGTTGTTCCTGGTGGGGGTGCTGTATGACTTCTGGACGCTGAACAGCCAGGTTTCCGAGCGGAATGCGGGGCGGGGATGAGGTAGGCGGGGGCTGCAACGCAGCCCCCAACCAAGGCTTACTGGCGGGTCTGGCGCTGTTGCAGCAACAGGTTGCTGAACCCAGCCCCGGCCAGCTGCTTCTGTGCGCCGGTCAACTGCTCACGGTTGCTGAACGGCCCGACCAGCACGCGGTACCAGGTTTCGTCCTTGACCGTACCTGACTCCACCTTCACCGCCTGGCCCAGCAGAATGATCTGTGCGCGCACCTTGTCGGCATCGGCCTGCTTGCGGAACGAGCCCGCCTGCAGGAAGTACTGGGTGGTCGCTGCCGGCTTGATCACCGGTGGTGGCGGTGGCGGGGTCTGGCCGAGCAAGGCTGCCTGTGCACGAGCGGTGTCTATCTTCGCCGCTTCGGCCGGGGTCACCGGGGTTACCGGCTGTGCCGGGACCGGAGGCGTCTTCTCTGGCACGGCCTCTGGCGGCACGATTACCTCGGACTCCGGCAGCAGGGTGTAGAAGTCATACTTCGGCTTCACCGGCTGCTGCGGGGTGGCCTGCGCGGGCTTGCTGGCCTCGGCCACCTTCTCCGGCTTCTGCTGCTCGGGTTTGGCGCGCTTGATGTCGTCGCCACCGGGTTCGAGCTTCATCAAGAACACGATGAACGCGCCTACGGTCAGGCCGACTGCCAGCCATACCCAGCCGGGGATCGGCTGTTTGGCCGGCGCCGTCTGACGGCTGGCGCCGCGCTTTGGGGCAGGTTTTTTCTTGGCAGCCAACTTACATGCGCTCCAGGGTTTCCAGGCCGAGCAGTTCCAGACCTTGTTTGAGGGTACGGCCGGTCAGGGCGGCCAGGCGCAGGCGGCTCTGCTGCTGTTCCAGGGTTTCGGCGGCGAGGATCGGGCAGTTCTCGTAGAAGCTGGAGAACAAGCCGGCCAAGTCGTACAGGTAGCTGCACAGCACGTGCGGCGTGCCTTTGTCGGCGACGTTGTTGAGGATTTCGCCAAACTGCGCCAAGCGTGCGGCCAGGTCCTGCTCGTGGGCCGCCTGCAATACGATGTTGCCTTCAACTTCGTCAAAGCCCTTGCCCAGCTTGCGGAACACGCCGGCTACGCGGGTGTAGGCATACAGCAGGTAAGGCGCGGTGTTGCCTTCGAAGTTGAGCATCAGCTCGAAGTTGAAGCTGTAGTCGCTGGTGCGGTGCTTGGACAGGTCGGCGTATTTCACCGCGCCAATGCCCACCACTTCGCCGATGTGGCGCAGTTCGGCTTCGGTCAGGCTCGGGTTCTTTTCCTTGACCAGCGCGTAGGCGCGCTCCTTGGCCTCGGTGAGCAAGTCGATCAGCTTTACGGTGCCGCCGTCACGGGTCTTGAACGGGCGGCCGTCAGCGCCGTTCATGGTGCCGAAACCCATGTGCTCCATTTGCATCGGGTGGCCGACAAAGCCTGCGCGGCGTGCCACTTCGAACACCTGGTTGAAGTGCAGGGCCTGGCGCTGGTCGACGAAGTACAGGGCACGGTCAGCGTTGAGTACGTTGCTGCGGTAGCGCACGGCGGCCAGGTCGGTGGTGGCGTACAGGTAGCCGCCGTCGGCTTTTTGCACGATCACCGGCAGTGGCTCGCCTTCGCTGTTCTTGAATTCTTCGAGGAACACGCACTGGGCGCCTTGGCTTTCGACCAGCAGGCCCTTGGCCTTGAGGTCGGCCACCACGTTGGCCAGGTCGTCGTTGTACGCGCTTTCGCCCATCACGTCGGCCATGGTCAGCTTGACGTTGAGCAGCTCGTAGGTCTTCTGGCAGTGCGACAGCGAGATGTCCTTGAAGCGTGTCCACAGGGCCAGGCACTCGGGGTCGCCGGCCTGCAGCTTGACCACCAGGCCACGGGCGCGAGTGGCGAACTCTTCCGATTCGTCGAAGCGTTTCTTCGCCGCCCGGTAGAAGTTTTCCAGGTCTGACAGCTCGTCACTGGTGATCGGGTTTTCCTGCAGGTAGGCCATCAGCATGCCGAACTGGGTGCCCCAGTCGCCGACGTGGTTCTGGCGAATGACGTTGTCACCCAGGAATTCCAGCACGCGCGCGACGCTGTCACCGATGATGGTCGAGCGCAGGTGGCCGACGTGCATTTCTTTGGCCAGGTTCGGCGCCGACATGTCGATGACGACCTTTTCGCTCGGGCCAGCTTTGCGCACGCCCAGGCGGGCGTCGGCCAGGGCGGCATCCAGGCGGTTGGCCAAAGCGTCGGTGTTCTGGAAGAAGTTCAGGAAGCCGGGGCCGGCGATCTCAACCTTGCTGATGTCGGCGCTGGCCGGCAGGGCATTGATCAGTTTCTCGGCCAGGTCGCGCGGCTTCATGCCAGCCGGCTTGGCCAGCATCATGGCGATGTTGCTGGCGAAGTCGCCGTGGGTCTTGTCCCGGGCGTTTTCCACCTGGATCGCCGGCGACAGCCCTTCAGGCAGCACACCGTCGTTGACGAGTTGGGTGAGGGCTTGCTGGATCAGCTGGCGAATGGTGTCTTTCATGGGGATCTCTTTTCGACCGCAAGCGCGGTGAGCGCCTGGATGCGCAGGTGGAAAAACTGGGCATTATCCGTTGCTGGAAGCGGGTTGCCAACCTTTGGGGCTGCAAAGCAGCGCCAGAGGTCAGTACAGGTCGACCGGGTCGACGTCCAGCGACCAACGCACCTGGCGCCCGCTCGGCATTTGCTCCAACACTAGCAACCAGGCGCTGATCAGTCGATGCAAAGGCGCCCGGGTATTGGCCTGTATCAACAGTTGCGCGCGGTAGCGCCCGGCGCGGCGTTCCATGGGCGCCGGCACCGGGCCCAGCAGCTCTATGCCTGGCAGGCGCTGTTCGGCCACCAGGCGCTCGGCGGCGGCGCAGGCTTCGTCGAGGAAACCTTCGGCCTGCCCCGGCTTGTGCGCTTCGGCACGCAGCAGGGCCAGGTGGGAGTAAGGTGGCAGCCCGGCGGCGCGGCGTTCATCCAGGGCCTGTTCGGCAAAGGCAAAGTAGCCCTGCTCGGTCAACTGCACCAGCAGCGGGTGGTCGGCCAGGTGGGTCTGGATGATGACCTTGCCGGGCTCTTCGGCCCGCCCGGCCCGTCCGGCTACCTGTACGATCAGCTGCGCCATGCGCTCGCTGGCGCGAAAATCACCCGAGAACAGCCCGCCATCGGCATCGAGGATGGCCACCAGGGTCACCCGGGGGAAGTGGTGGCCCTTGGCGAGCATCTGCGTGCCGACAAGGATGCTCGGCTGGCCGCGCTGAATGGTATTGAACAGGTTGTGCATGGCGTCCTTGCGCGCCGTGCTGTCGCGGTCCACGCGCAGGATCGGGTAGTCCGGGAACAGCACCTTCAGGCGTTCTTCGGCACGCTCGGTACCCGCGCCGACCGGGCGCAGGTCGACGTGATTGCACTGCGGGCACTGGTGCGGCAGGCGTTCGTCATAGCCGCAGTGGTGGCAGCGCAGCACGCCAGAGCGCTGATGCACGGTCATGCGCGCATCACAGCGCGGGCACTCGGACAGCCAGCCACAATCGTGGCACAGCAGGGTCGGGGCGAAGCCGCGGCGGTTGAGGAACACCAGCACTTGTTGGCCGGCCTCCAGGGTCTGGCGGATGGCTTGTTGCAACGGGCCGCTGATGCCACTGTCCAGCGGCAAGCTCTTTACATCCAGGCGCAGCATGCGCGGCGGGCGGGCTCCGCCAGCGCGCTGGTTCATGCGCAGCAGGCGGTAGCGGCCGGTAAGGGCGTTATGCAAGGTTTCCAGCGACGGTGTGGCAGAACCGAGCAGGATCGGGATGTTCTCCTGGTGGGCGCGTACCATTGCCAGGTCTCTGGCGTGGTAGCGCAGCCCTTCCTGCTGTTTATAAGAGCCGTCGTGCTCCTCGTCGATGATGATCAGACCGGGGTTTTTCATCGGCGTGAACAGTGCCGAGCGGGTGCCGATGATGATGTCGGCCTCGCCGTCGCGAGCGGCCAGCCAGGCGTCCAGGCGCTCGCGGTCGTTGACCGCCGAATGCAGCAGGGCGATGCGGGCATTGAAGCGTTGTTCGAAGCGCGCCAGGGTCTGTGGGCCGAGGTTGATCTCCGGGATCAGCACCAGTGCCTGCTTGCCGGCCTCCAGCGTCTCGCGGATCAGTTGCAGGTAGACCTCGGTCTTGCCGCTGCCGGTGACGCCGGCCAGCAGGAACGCGCCGAAGCCGTCAAAGCCTTCTCGCACGGCGTCGAAGGCAATGCGTTGCTCTTCGTTGAGCGGGAGTTCTGGCTGTGCCAGCCAGTGCTCATGGCGTAGCGCCGGCAGGTGCCGGCGCACCTCGATCTGAACCAGCTCCTTGGCCAGCAGCAAGTCGAGGCTGTCCTTGTTCAGGTTGAGCTTGGTCAGCAGGCTGTGGGCCACGCCGTGCGGGTGCTGGGCCAGGGTCTTGAGGGCGTCGCGCTGGCGCGGCGCGCGGGCGATGCGCGGGTCTTCCAGGCGGGCGCCGGGGGCAATGTGCCAGAAGCGTTCCTGGCGCATTTCAGCGGGTTCGCCCTGGCGCAGCAGCGTGGGCAAGGCCCAGCTCAGGGTGTCGCCCAGGCTGTGCTGGTAGTACTGGGCTGTCCATAAGCAGAACTTGAACAGCGACGCCGGGATGGGGGACACCGGGTCGAGCAAGGCGCTGGCCGGCTTGAGTTTGTCGGCGGGTACTTCACTCTGCGTGCACACCTCCACCAACACGCCGATCATTTCGCGGCGACCGAAGGGCACGCGAATGCGCATGCCCGGGGTCAAGGTCTGGCGTGCCATGCTCGCCGGCGCCTTGTAGTCGAACAGGCGACGCAGCGGGGAGGGCAGGGCAAGGCGCAGGATGACGTCGGACACGCAAAAAGTCTCGGAGGGCGTTACAAGAACTGGCGAGCCTAGCAGACGACGGTCGGTGCAAGCGACATCTTGCGCTGACGGTGTGCTCTGGTATTATTCGCCGCCTAATTACGTGCGGTATTCAACAATTGGTGTTGGGTGGCGGCACGCAGCTCGAGGAAGTGACCATGAAAGAAGGTATCCACCCGAACTACGAAGTAGTTGCAGTCACCTGCAGCTGCGGCAACAAGTTCGAAACCCGTTCGACCCTGGGCAATGTCCTGTCGATCGACGTTTGCAACCTGTGCCACCCGTTCTACACCGGTAAGCAGAAAGTCCTGGACACCGGTGGTCGCGTACAGAAGTTCGCCGACCGCTTCGGTATGTTCGGTACCAAGAAGTAATCATGCGCATGGCGAATCCTTCGGGCTTCGCGTTGTTGCTGAAGAAGGCGCCCCTTGTGGGCGCCTTTTTTGTGGCCGCTATCTGGCATTCTTCGGCCCATGCGTTCTGCCCGCTGCCAGGCAAGCCCCAGTTGGTAGCGGTGCGACAGGTGGTCGATGGCGATACCTTGCGCCTGGCCGATGGCCGCAGTGTGCGGCTGATCGGTATCAATGCTCCGGAAATCGGCCGCAAAGGGCGCAGCAGCGAGCCCTATGCCGAGGCAGCCAAGCGGCGCCTGCAGGCGTTGGTTCAGGAAAGTGACGGGCGTGTCGGGCTGGTGCCTGGCGTTGAATCCAAGGACAAATACGGCCGCACACTGGCGCACGTCTATGGCCGTAATGGCAACAATCTGGAAGCACAGTTGCTTAGCGAGGGCTTGGGTTATCGCGTGGCGGTTGCCCCCAATGTGCGCCTCAACGGCTGCCAGCAGCTCGCGGAGCAAGCCGCGCGCAAGGCGGGTAGCAACCTGTGGCGCCGTTCGCCCGTGGTGCCCGCAAGCGCTGTCAGGCAGTCGGGTTTTGCTTTGGTCGGTGGCCGCATCAAGGGCATCGAGCGCAACCGCGGCGGGGTCTGGCTGACCCTGGACGATGCTGTGGTGCTACAGGTTCCCGCTCGTCTGCAGCGCAACTTCCCTGCCAGCTTCTTCGATAACCTCAAAGGACGCCAGGTCGAAGCGCGTGGTTGGGTGCTGGATCGTTCCCGCAGGGGCGGCCTCAAGCCTGGGCAGCGACGTTGGGTGTTGCCATTGACCGATCCGAGCATGTTGGAGCGAATTTCAGGCTAAAAGATGTAGACATTTCGCTATTGGATTGTACACACTGTGAGCCGTATGCCCCGTGGGTTATAGCGTAAAGTCGTAGGCTAAAGGCCTTGACACAAGTGACCGACCAGTCTTGTGACTCCCCGGCTCTTTGCGTATCCTCGGCGGTCCGTCAGAACAGTAAATAGCGGAATGCCCACCATGTCAGACCTGAAAACCGCCGCTCTCGAATATCACGCTCAACCTCGTCCGGGGAAACTGAGCGTCGAACTCTCCAAGCCCACTGCCACCGCCCGTGACCTCGCCCTGGCCTACAGCCCAGGTGTTGCAGAGCCGGTACGCGAAATTGGCCGTGATCCAGAGCTGGCTTACAAATACACCGGCAAAGGCAACCTGGTTGCGGTGATTTCCGATGGCACCGCCATCCTCGGTCTGGGTGACCTCGGCCCACTGGCTTCCAAGCCGGTCATGGAAGGCAAGGGTGTTCTGTTCAAGCGTTTCGCTGGTATCGATGTATTCGACATCGAGGTCGAGTCGGAAAGCCCGCAAGCGTTCATCGACACCGTCCGCCGCATTTCGATCACCTTCGGTGGCATCAACCTTGAAGACATCAAGGCCCCTGAGTGCTTCGAAATCGAGCGCACCTTGATCGAGCAGTGCGACATCCCGGTGTTCCACGATGACCAGCACGGTACCGCCATCGTTACCGCCGCCGGCATGATCAACGCCCTGGAAATCGCCGGCAAGAAGCTGGAAGACGCCAAGATCGTCTGCCTCGGCGCCGGCGCTGCCGCCATCTCCTGCATGAAGCTGCTGGTGAGCATGGGTGCCAAGGTCGAGAACATCTACATGATCGACCGTAGCGGCGTGATCCACGCTGGCCGTGACGACCTGAACCAGTACAAGGCGCAGTTCGCCCACGCTACTGACAAGCGCACTCTGGCCGATGCCCTTGACGGTGCCGACGTGTTCGTAGGTCTGTCCGGCCCGAACCTGCTGAGCCCGGAAGGCCTGAAGTCGATGGCTGCCAACCCAATCGTGTTCGCCTGCTCGAACCCGGATCCGGAAATCTCGCCAGAGCTGGCGCACGCCACTCGCAGCGACGTGATCATGGCTACCGGTCGTTCCGACTACCCGAACCAGGTCAACAACGTACTGGGCTTCCCGTTCATCTTCCGTGGTGCCCTGGACGTTCGCGCCAAGCGCATCAACGAAGAAATGAAGATCGCCGCTGCTATCGCCCTGAAAGACCTGGCCAAGCTGCCAGTGCCTAAGGAAGTGTGCGAAGCCTACGGTGTCGAAGGCCTGGAGTTCGGTCGTGAGTACATCATTCCGAAGCCGCTGGACGCACGCCTGATCACCGTCGTTTCCGACGCCGTGGCCAAGGCCGCCATCGAATCCGGTGTGGCTACCCTGCCGTATCCGAAGCACTACCCGCTGACCAGCGTGGATGAAGTGTTCAACGGCTGATTGCCGCTGTAGCAACATAAAAAAGCCCCGGCTCGGATGAGCCGGGGCTTTTTGTTGTGCCGTGGAAATGTTTCAGGGTGGCAAGGTGCTTGTGATGAGACTGTTGGCGCCTATGAGATCGAGCGCCGCGCGGGCGGCGCTCGATTGGCGCGCCCACGCAAATCCTGAGTCAGACACCCTGCTTCAGAACAGATCCATCGGCGCTGCTTCATCGGCTGGCAGCGGGCTGCCCGGTGCCGCGCCATTGCCCAGCTCGTCCACCGATGGCGGCGAGTCTTCGGCCTTGAACAGCTCGAAGTAGGCATTCGGTGTGCTCGGCGAGGCGGCGCGCCCGCTGACCGGGTCCACCCGCAGGCTGAGGATGCCTTCCGGTTCTGCTGGCGCATGCGCCGGTTTGTCCTTGAGCGCCGCGCCCATGAAACTCATCCAGATCGGCAGCGCCGCCGTACCGCCGTACTCGCGGCGACCGAGCGTTTCTGGCTGGTCGAAACCGACCCACACGGTCGTCACGTAGTCGGCGTTGTAGCCCGAGAACCAGGCGTCCTTGGATTCGTTGGTGGTACCGGTCTTGCCCGCCAGGTCGGTACGGCCCAAGGCCAGTGCCCGGCGACCGGTACCGCGCTTGATCACGTCCTGCAGCATGCTGGTGAGGATGTAGGTGGTACGCCCGTCGACGATCTGTTCGGCTATCGCCGGCGCTTGTGGTGCAGTTGCCACCTGACTGAAGGCAGGCGGTGCTTCGCCTGGCATGGCGGCGGTGCTGATTGGCTGCTCGGGTGCGGCCAGGCCAGCCTGGTCCTCGGCACCTTGCGGTACGCGGGCTGGGTTGGAAGTAAACAGCGTCTCGCCGCTGCGGCTTTCGATGCGGTCGATCAGGTAAGGGGTGATCTTGTAGCCACCGTTGGCAAAGGTGCTCCACCCGGTGGCGATTTCCATCGGGGTCAGGGTGGCGGTACCCAGTGCCAGCGACAGGTTGCGCGGCAGGTCCTGCTTGTTGAAGCCGAACTTGGCGATGTAGTCGATGGTGCGGTCCACGCCCATGGCCTGCAGCAGGCGGATCGACACCAGGTTGCGCGATTTGTACAGCGCCTCACGCATGCGGATCGGGCCGAGGAAGGTGTTGGTGTCGTTCTTCGGCCGCCACACTTTATCCACCGACTCGTCAACGAACACGATCGGCGCATCGTTGACCAGGGTGGCGGCGGTGTAACCGCTGTCCAGCGCGGCGCTGTAGATGAATGGCTTGAAACTAGAGCCAGGTTGGCGCTTGGCCTGCATGGCGCGGTTGTAGTTGCTCTGCTCGAACGAGAAGCCGCCGACCAGGGCGCGGATGGCGCCGTTGTAGGGGTCGAGGGTAACCAGTGCACTCTGCGCACCGGGCACCTGGCTGAACTTGAACTTGCCATCTTCCAGACGTTGCAAGCGCACCAGGTCACCGACCTGCGCCACGTCGGAAGGCGACTGCGGTGTGCGCCCCTGGGCGTTGCTGTTGATGAACGGGCGCGCCCATTTCATGGTGTCCCAAGCAACCTGCGCTTCCTGGCCGTCACGGGTCAGCACTTTGAGGCCGGTTTTTTCAACTTGAGTGACAATGGCTGGCTCCAGGCCGCCGAGGGTGCGTTGCTTGCCCAGTTCCTGCAGCCAAGCTGCCTGGGTACGGCCCGGGAAGCGTGCTTCAGGGCCGCGGTAACCGTGGCGTTCGTCGTAATCGGAAAGCCCGTTGAGGACGGCCTTGTTGGCCATTTCCTGCATGTCGCTGGGCACGGTGGTCGTGACGCGGAAGCCCTCGGTATAGGCATCGCTGCCGTAACGGCCGACCATTTCCGCGCGGGCCATTTCAGCGATGTACGGGGCATTCACTTCAGGCGTCGGTACGTGGTAGCTGGCGTTGAGCGGCTCGGCCAAGGCGGCCTGGTAGCTGGCCTCGTCGATCTTGCCCAGCTTGTACATGCGGCCGAGGATCCAGTCGCGGCGTTCCTTGGCACGTGCCGGGTTGGCCAGTGGGTTGAAGCGCGACGGTGCTTTGGGCAGGCCGGCGATCATCGCCATCTGCGCCAGGCTCACGTCACGGATCGACTTGCCGTAGTACACCTGCGCAGCGGCGTCGATACCGTAGGCGCGGTTGCCCAGGTAGATCTTGTTCACGTACAGCTCAAGGATTTCGTCCTTGGTCAGCTCACGCTCGATCTGCAGGGCCAGCAGGATTTCGTTGGTCTTGCGCGAGAAGCTGCGCTCGCTGGTGAGGAAGAAGTTCTTCGCCACCTGCATGGTGATGGTGCTGCCGCCGGTCTGGATGTGCCCGGTTTTCACCAGCTGGGTCGCGGCACGCATCAGGCTGCTGGGGTCTACACCATAGTGGTTGAGGAAGTTGTCGTCCTCAGCTGACAGCAGCGCCTGAATGAATTGTGGGGGAATTTCCGCGAAGCGGATCGGCGAGCGGCGCATTTCGCCGAATTCGGCAATCAGCTTGCCGTCGCTGCTGTACACCCTGAGTGGGATCTGCAACTGGATGCTTCTGAGTGACTCGACCGAGGGCAGGCTGGGGCTAAGATACAGAAACGCACCGCTCACACCGAGTACGAGCGCGCAGATGACTGCGACGGATGACCACCAGAAGAACTTCAGCAGACGTATCAAGGCTTTTCGGTGTCCAGGTTGGGAGTGGATTGCACGCGGGTCCGGCGGACCAAAAAACGCTGGGCATTATAAGCATTTTTTCGCCTCTCCGGGTTACCGGCCAGGCTACCCGTCGCCTCGATGGATAGCCTCGGCCCAGTGTTGCCGCGGGGTTGCCACAGACAGCAGGGAAGTCGCGATGCTTGGACGCTTCGGCAAGGATGCCGGTTCACTCGTGGGGGTGGAAATTGCCCCGGATGCCGTTCGCATGCTGCAACTGCAGCAGCGCAATCGACGCTGGCGGGTGGTGGGGTCGGCACAAGAACCGCTTATGGCACCGCTGGGTGATGATTGGGTGGCGGAGCCTGATGCAGTGGTGGCTGCGTTACAGCGCGCCTACCAGCGTAGCGGGCTCAAGCAGCGCCGGGTGGCGCTGGCATTACCGGCCAGCCAGGTCATCTGCAAACTGTGCCACCTGCCTGCGCAACAGAACGAAGCGCAGTTGGAGGCGCGGTTGCTGGCCGATGCTGAGCGGCTGTTTCCGTTTCCACTGGAAGACCTGGCCCTGGATTTTCAGGTCTTGGGGGCTTCCAGTGTTCAGCCAGGCTGCAGTGAGGTGATGGTTGCTGCCTGTCGGCAGAGCGCGCTGGCGTCACTTGAATCAGTGGTCGAGGCGGCGGGCTTGCAGTTGGAAGCCGTCGAGGTCGACAACATTGCTTTGTGCCGCATGTTGCCACGGGGCGGCTCGGAGGGGGCGGCGTTGTTGCGTGTCGACGCTCGCAGCCTGACCCTCTATGACTGGCTGCCGGGCAGGGTATACCAGCGCCGTGAGCTGCCAGTCTCCGGTTTGGAGACTAGCGGGCTGTTGCCAGAGCATTTGCAGGCGCTGCTGACCGACAAAAACCTGCCTGCGGGCTTGTGGATTAGCAGCAGCTCAGCGATTGACTCAGGCTGGTTGCAAGGGCTTGGCAATCGGCTGAACCTGCCGTGCAGGTGCCTGCCCGGCCTGACGGGGCTTGAGCATGTCGATGGGTCGATGCTCCTGGCCTGTGCCTTGGCCGTGGGAGGGTTGCGCCCATGATGCGGTTAAACCTTCTGCCATGGCGTGAACGGCAGCGTCAGGCTGCGCTGCGGCGTTTTCGCGGCCAGCTGGTTGCTGGCGCTTTACTGGCCTTGTGCGCCGTGATGCTGGTCGATCAATTGGCCCGCCAGCGCGGGCAGCAGCAGGCGCTGGCCAATACCCAGTTCCAGGCTGCCCTTGAGGAGCTGGACGAGCAGTTGCGGCCGCTGGCCGATGTACGCACGCAGCATGCAGCATTGCTCGCCCGGGCCTCGGCGCTGGAAGGCTTGCGTGCCCACCAGGGGATGTTGGCCGGTCTGTTCGCTGACCTTGAGGGGGCTTTGCCTGAAGGTGTGCAACTCCTTGAGCTCAGCCTTGAAAGCGGCCGCCTGCAGATGACCGGCTTGGCTGCATCCGGTGCTGTGGTTGCGCAGTTCATGCGTGACTTGAACCGCTCGAGCGTTTTGCTCGATTTGGAACTCAAGCGCATCAAGAGCCTGCCGGGCGGCGATGAATTCCTGCTGACCGCGCGCGTTTCGGCGTTTTGGTCGTGAGTACTGCACAGCTTCTCGCTTGGTTGGCTGTGGTCGAGCGCTCCGATCGCTGCCGACGACTGGCGCCAGCGCTGGTAGCCGCTGTGTTGTTCAGCCTGGGCTGCGCGATGCGCCTGCCGGCACTGATTCAGCAGCAGTCACGCGAGGATGTCAGGTACGCCGAATTGAATCAGAGGCAGGCAGCCAGTGCATTGCGGTTGGCCGAGCTTGAGCAGTTGCGGGCTGCTGTGGTGGCCGCCGAGCAGCGGTTGCAGGAGGCGCGCTGGCAACTGGCTGGCGGGGAGGGCATGAGTGACCTGCTTGAGCGCCTGGCGGTGACCGGGCATGCGCAGGGTTTGCTGGTCGAGCGCCTCGATGTCGATAAGGGCGAGCAACAGGCTGGTTTGCGCAAAGTGCCGCTGGAGTTGCAAGTGGTGGGGCGTTACTCAGCCTTGCGGTTGTGGTTGGACGACTGGTTGGGGCAGGTGCGAGTGCTGCACAGCGATGACATGAGCCTGGCTGCCGTTGATCGCCAGCCTGGGCTGTTGCGCCTGCGGTTGCGGGTTTATGCCTATGACGCGCCCGCACCCATGAAGGCACCTGCGATGCTGGCGCGGCTACCGGCAAGGGCTGCAATGGCTGCGCCTGCCGTAGACCCGTTTGCCCCTGTGGCGGCGCGGTTGACCGCAACGGGGCTGGCCGGTGTGCCGCTGGCGCAGCTGGAGATGGTCGGTAGCCTGGCGCGCGGGGCGGCACGCGAAGCATTGCTGATGGCGGCTGGCAGGCTTTACCGCGTGCGCCCAGGTGACCGGGTAGGGCGTGATCAGGGGGTGGTGGCGTACATCGACCAACGTCAGGTCGAAGTGCGGGAGCGGCTGTTCATGGCGGGGGAGTGGCACGAACGCACGGCGTTCATCACCCTTGCCAAGCGCCTGGGCAAGGAGGCCTCGGACCAGAATGAAAACGTGGATGAAATATCTGCTGGCAACCCTGCTGTCGGTTCCGCTGGCGTCGGCGACGTCTTATGAGGGTGAGCCGCTGTCGTTGAACTTTCAGGATGTAGAGGTGCGCGCGGTACTGCAGGTACTGGCGGACTATGCCGGGGTAAACCTGGTAGCCAGCGATGCGGTGCAAGGCAACGTCACGATGCGCTTGCAGGACGTGCCGTGGGATCAGGCACTGGACCTGGTGTTGCGCAGCAAGGGCCTGGCTCGGCGCCAGGAGGGTAATGTGCTGTTGGTGGCGCCTGCCGCCGACTTTGCCGCACAGTCAGCCGGGACCCGTGCGGGGCAAGTGCTGGAAGCGCAGTTGCAACCTTTGCGTCGGGAACTGCTGCCTATCCACCACGCCAAGGCTGCCGATTTGGCGGAGTTGCTACAGTCGAGCCTGGTGGGTGACGGTATTCTCACGGGTAGCCTGAGTGTCGATGAGCGCACCAATACCCTGGTGGTGCACATGCCTGCCGACCGCCTGGCCGAATTGCGGCAACTGGTGACGCAGTTGGATGTGCCGGTGCGCCAGGTAGCGATCGAGGCGCGTATCGTCGAGGCCAACGTCGATTACGAGAAGAGCCTGGGGGTGCGCTGGGGCGGGCCGCTATACGGCGCGCAACTGCGGCCAGGCAAAGAATTGTTCGTCGATCTCGGCGTCGAGCGTGCCGGCGGCAGTATCGGCCTTGGGTTATTGCGCGGGGACGTGTTGCTGGACCTTGAGCTCAGCGCCATGGAAAAGAGTGGTAACGGCGAGATCATTTCGCAGCCCAAGGTGGTCACGGCCGACAAGGAAACGGCGAGGATCCTCAAGGGAACCGAGGTGCCTTACCAGGAAACCAGCCAAAGCGGTGCGACCTCGGTATCTTTTCGCGAAGCGTCGCTGTCGTTGGAAGTTACCCCGCAGATCACCCCGGACAATAAGGTGATCATGACCGTCAGGGTGACCAAGGACGAGCCGGATTACGTCAATGCCTTGAACAACGTACCGCCGATCCGCAAGAACGAGGTAAATGCCAAGGTTCGTGTGGCTGATGGCGAAACGATCGTGATTGGTGGCGTTTACTCGACTTCGCAAAACAATGTGGTCGACAAGGTGCCATTTTTCGGCGATCTGCCGTATGTTGGGCGGCTGTTTCGACGCGATGCATTACAAGAGAAAAAATCCGAGCTGCTGGTCTTCCTGACTCCGCGTATCATGAGTGACCAGGCGATTGCTGTGAGTCGTTGATTCTGTGCGAAATTTGATACTTGTGGGGCCCATGGGCGCTGGTAAAAGCACCATCGGACGCCTATTGGCCAAAGAGCTGCGCCTGCTGTTCAAGGATTCCGACAAGGAAATCGAACTGCGATGCGGCGCCAACATCCCGTGGATTTTCGACAAGGAAGGCGAGCCGGGTTTCCGTGATCGCGAGCAAGCGATGATCGCCGAGCTGTGCGCGCTCGACGGCGTGGTCCTGGCCACCGGCGGCGGCGCGGTGATGCGTGAAGCCAACCGTCAGGCGCTTTATCGGGGAGGCCGGGTGATCTACCTGCATGCTTCGGTGGAGCAGCAGGTCGGGCGCACCGCGCGCGACCGCAACCGCCCGCTGCTGCGTACCGCCAATCCCGAGGCAACCTTGCGTACCTTGCTGGAAACCCGCGACCCGCTCTACCGCGAAATCGCCGACCTGGTCGTGGAAACCGATGAGCGGCCGCCACGCATGGTGGTGATCGATATTCTTGAGCGCTTGCAGCAGTTGCCGCCCCGTTAACCCGGGACTATTCTCGGCCACCAGCCGGGGCGAGGTTCAACGTTACCGCGCAGGTTGCCCGAATGGCGCCGCGCCCAAGTACATTGTGGGGATACATGCAGACACTAAAGGTCGACCTGGGCGAGCGTAGCTACCCGATCTACATTGGCGAAGGCCTGCTGGACCAGCCCGAACTGCTGGCGCCGCACATTGCCGGCCGGCAGGTTGCCATCGTTTCCAACGAGACCGTCGCCCCCCTGTATCTCGAACGCCTGAGCAAGACCCTGGGTGCCTACTCGGTACTGCCGGTGGTGTTGCCCGATGGCGAAGCCCACAAGAATTGGGAAACCCTGCAACTGATTTTCGATGGCTTGCTGACAGCCCGCCATGATCGTCGCACCACCGTGGTCGCCCTGGGCGGCGGCGTGATCGGCGACATGGCCGGCTTCGCTGCCGCTTGCTACCAGCGCGGTGTCGACTTCATCCAGGTGCCGACCACCCTGTTGTCCCAGGTCGACTCTTCGGTGGGCGGCAAGACCGGCATCAATCACCCGCTGGGCAAGAACATGGTCGGTGCCTTCTATCAGCCCAATGCGGTACTGATCGATACCACCAGCCTCAAGACCCTGCCCGCGCGCGAACTGTCCGCAGGCCTGGCCGAAGTGATCAAGTACGGCCTGATTTGCGACAAACCGTTCCTCGCCTGGCTCGAAGACAATATGCAGGCCCTGCGCGCCCTTGACTCGGCAGCCCTGACCGAGGCCATCCGCCGCTCCTGCGCGGCCAAGGCCGCAGTAGTGGGGGCCGACGAGCGCGAGTCGGGCGTACGGGCCACGCTGAACCTGGGGCATACCTTCGGGCATGCCATCGAAACCCACATGGGCTATGGCGTGTGGTTGCACGGCGAGGCCGTGGCGGCGGGCACGGTGATGGCCCTGGAAATGTCCATGCGTCTTGGCTGGATCGACCAGGCCGAGCGCGATCGCGGTATCCGCCTGTTGCAGGATGCAGGTTTGCCGGTGGTGCCACCACAGGAAATGACCCCGGCGCATTTCATGGAGCACATGGCGGTCGACAAGAAGGTGCTCGACGGTCGTCTGCGTCTGGTGCTGCTGCGCCAGATGGGCGAGGCCGTAGTGACCGACGACTATTCGAAAGAGATTCTACAGGCCACGCTGTCGGCGGATTACCGCGCGATCGTGGCCCAGCTTTGAGGTTGTGACAGCGCAATGACCAGTTTGCATGCCGATGAGGCCTTTCTCGACCATTACCAGTTGAGCCACGATCCGTTCGCGCCCCGCGTGCCCGGTTTCAAGTTCTTCCCGGCCCAGCGCAAGCCCGTGCTCGGCCAACTGCACCACCTGGCGCGCTACAGCCAGTTGATGCTGGTGGTCAGCGGCCCGCTGGGCAGCGGTAAGTCGCTGCTGCGCCAGGCCTTGGTGGCCAGCACCAACAAACAGGCTGTGCAAAGTGTGGTGGTGTCTGCCCGCAGCGCCAGCGATGCCTCCAGCATGCTCGCCCACGTCGCCCAGGACCTTGGTGTGGCCCAGCCTGAAGTGCAGGCGATCCTGTCCAAAGTGGTGCAGCTGGCACTGACCGGGCAGGAAGTGTATTTGCTGGTGGACGATGCGGAACAACTCGACGAGTCGGCACTCCAAGCGTTGCTGGAATTGGCGGCGGGGGTGCCGGAAGGGCGCCCGCACGTGTTCCTGTTCGGTGAGCCATCGCTGATTGCCGGGCTGGACGAGCTCAATGTCGAGGAAGAACGCTTCCACATCATCGAGCTTGCCCCCTACAGTGAGGAAGAAACCCGCGAATACCTGGAGCAGCGCCTGGAGGGCGCCGGCCGGGGCATCGAGGTGTTCAGCCGTGAACAGATCGCCGATATCCATGAAAACTCCGACGGTTGGCCTGGCAATATCAACCAGGTCGCCCGTGACACTTTGATCGAAGCCATGATCGCCAGCCGCTCGACGGCCAAGCGACCATCCATGGGGTTCAAGATGCCTAAAAAACATGTGCTCGCGCTGTCCGCTGTGGTCGTGGTCGCCGTTGCGGCTGCAGTATTGATGCCCAAGAAAAGCGACAAGGCCCCCGCCGAAGCGCCAGCCGCCCAGGCTCAGTTGCCACTGGGTGACGGCAAGCAGGGCGCTGCCATCGAGTTCTCTGGCTCGTCCCAGCCCATGCCGCTGCCGCTGGTTGGCCAGTCGCAGCCGGTGATGCGCGAGCCGTTGGCCCAGGCCGCAGGCATGGGCGAGGGTGAAGAAGGCAGCCCGGCAGGTGATACCGCCCTGCAGCCTGGCAACCCACCACCTACCGTGACTACCATCGCGCCGCCGCAAGGTGTGCCGGCAGGCCCGGCCCCCGCGCCTGCTCAGCCAGTCGCCAGTGCGCCTGTGCAGCCGGTTGCACCTGCGCCAAAGCCTGTTGCAACCCAGCCCGTAAAACCGGTTGCGCCTGCCAAGCCTGCTCCCGCGCCGACCCAGGTTGCCGTTGCCAAGCCGGCCGCCAAACCTGCCGAGAAACCAGCGGCCGCTGGCGGTGGCAGCGGTGGTTGGTACGCGGGGCAGAAGCCAGGTAATTATGTGGTGCAGATCCTCGGCACCAGCTCCGAAGCTTCGGCCCAGGCATACGTCAAGGCCCAGGGTAGCGACTATCGCTACTTCAAGAAAAACCTGCAGGGCAAGCCACTGTATGTAGTCACTTACGGCAGCTTCGCCAACCGCGACGCAGCGGTTGCAGCAATCAAGAACTTGCCAGCGAAGGTCCAGGCTGGTAAACCTTGGCCACGTACCGTGGGCAGCGTCCAACAAGAGCTGGCCACGGCCCGCTGATACCTTCCGGGCGGCATCACCCCGCCGCCCTGTAGCTAAGCGAATTCTAGCTTTCGACTAGCCTGCTGCGCCCGAGCGCGGCAGGCTTTTCTGTCCCAGACTGCCGGCCACAAGCCCCTAGTTGCAGTCATGGCTGAAACGCTTCAGACTCAAGCCAAGCCGCTATCACGGAGCATGGCGCAAAAACATTCAAAATTGCGACATAAATTTTCAATGGTGAGACATGAAAATTTGTGGGCATCGCTGTCGCTGTGCAACAATGGTTTTCCATGGCCACCGCAAAAAAGCTGGCGTTTGATCGGCGTGGATGGTAAGTGGTTGTTAAAAAAGAGATTTGCCTCCGTTGAGAGGTGAACCTGGTGAGAATGTGTCTATGAAAACAGGTCTGTACCATCCCGAAGAATTCAAGGACAACTGTGGTTTTGGCCTGATCGCCCATATGACGGGTGAACCGAGCCACCACCTTCTGCAAACCGCCATGCAGGCACTGACTTGCATGACCCACCGCGGCGGCATCAACGCCGACGGCAAGACCGGTGACGGTTGCGGTCTGCTTATGCAGAAGCCCGATCAATTTCTGCGTGCCGTGGCCCAGGAACACTTCGCCGTCGAGCTGCCCAAGCAATACGCCGTCGGCATGGTGTTCTTCAACCAGGACCCGGTCAAAGCCGAAGCGGCTCGCGCCAACATGGACCGCGAAATCCTCGCCGCTGGCCTGAAGCTGGTCGGCTGGCGCAAGGTGCCGATCGACACCAGCGTGCTGGGCCGCCTGGCCCTGGAGCGTCTGCCGCAGATCGAGCAGGTGTTCATCGGCGGTGAAGGCCTGAGCGACCAGGAATTCGCCATCAAGCTGTTCAGTGCCCGTCGCCGTTCGTCGGTGGCCAACGCCCACGATAGCGACCACTACATCTGCAGCTTCTCGCACAAGACCATCATCTACAAAGGCCTGATGATGCCGCGCGATCTCGCGGCGTTCTATCCAGACCTGGGTGACGAGCGCCTGCAAACCGCGATCTGCGTGTTTCACCAGCGCTTCTCCACCAACACCCTGCCGAAATGGCCGCTGGCGCAACCGTTCCGCTTCCTCGCCCACAACGGCGAGATCAACACCATCACCGGCAACCGCAACTGGGCAATGGCCCGTCGCACCAAGTTCGCCAACGACCAGATCCCCGACCTCGAAGAGCTTGGCCCGCTGGTCAACCGCGTCGGTTCCGACTCGTCGAGCATGGACAACATGCTGGAGTTGATGGTCACCGGTGGCATCGACCTGTTCCGCGGCGTGCGCATGCTGGTACCGCCAGCCTGGCAGAACGTCGAGACCATGGACGCCGACCTGCGCGCCTTCTACGAATACAACTCCATGCACATGGAGCCGTGGGATGGCCCGGCCGGTATCGTCATGACCGAAGGCCGCCACGCGGTGTGCCTGCTCGACCGCAACGGCCTGCGCCCGGCGCGCTGGGTAACCACCACCAACGGCTACATCACCATCGCCTCGGAAATCGGCGTTTGGGGCTATCAGCCTGAGGAGGTGCTGGCCAAGGGCCGTGTCGGCCCAGGTCAAATCCTTGCCGTGGACACCGAAACCGGCCAGATCCTCGACACCGACGCCATCGACAACCGCCTTAAGTCGCGTCACCCGTACAAGCGCTGGCTGCGTCAGCACGCTACCCGCATTCAGGCGACGCTGACCGACGACCAGGGTGTGGCCAGCTACGACGCTGACCAGCTCAAGCAATACATGAAGATGTTCCAGGTCACCTTCGAAGAGCGTGACCAGGTGCTGCGCCCGCTGGGTGAGCAGGGCCAGGAAGCCGTTGGCTCGATGGGTGACGACACGCCAATGGCCGTGCTGTCGCAGCGTGTGCGGTCGCCGTACGATTTCTTCCGCCAGCAGTTCGCTCAGGTGACCAACCCACCGATCGATCCGCTGCGTGAAGCGATCGTGATGTCGCTGGAAATCTGCCTGGGTGCCGAGCGCAACATCTTCCAGGAGTCCCCGGAGCACGCATCGCGGGTCATCCTCAGCTCGCCGGTCATTTCGCCCGCCAAGTGGCGTTCGCTGATGAACCTGGAGCGCGAAGGCTTCGACCGCCAGCTGATCGACCTCAATTACGAGCAGGGCATCGGCCTGGAAGCGGCCATTCGCAACATCGCCGACCAGGCCGAAGAGGCTGTGCGCGCGGGCAAGACCCAGCTGGTGCTGAGCGACCGTTATATCGCCCCAGGCAAGCTGCCTGTGCATGCGTCGTTGGCCGTTGGTGCGGTGCATCACCGCCTGACCGAGCAAGGCCTGCGTTGCGACAGCAACATCCTGGTGGAAACCGCCACCGCCCGTGACCCGCATCATTTCGCTGTGCTGCTGGGCTTCGGTGCCTCGGCCGTTTACCCGTACCTGGCGTATGAAGTACTGGCCGACCTGATCCGCACCGGCGAAGTGCTGGGCGACCTGGACGAAGTCTTCAAGTACTACCGCAAAGGCATCTCCAAAGGCCTGCTGAAGATCCTGTCGAAGATGGGTATCTCCACCATCGCCTCGTACCGTGGTGCGCAGCTGTTCGAAGCCATCGGTTTGGCCGAAGAAGTGGTCGGTCTGAGCTTCAAGGGTGTGTCCAGCCGCATCAAGGGGGCGCGTTTCGTTGACCTGGAAAGCGACCAGAAGCTGCTGGCGGCCGAAGCCTGGAGCGCGCGCAAGCCGATTCAGCAAGGTGGCCTGCTGAAGTTCGTCCACGGTGGCGAATACCACGCTTACAACCCGGATGTGGTCAACACCCTGCAAGCCGCTGTGCAGCAGGGCGACTACGCCAAGTTCAAGGAATACACCACGCTGGTCGACCAGCGCCCGGTATCGATGATCCGCGACCTGCTGAAAGTGAAAGTGGCCGACCAGCCACTGGCGCTGGAGCAGATCGAACCGCTGGAGGCTATCCTCAAGCGCTTCGATTCCGCCGGTATCTCGCTGGGCGCACTGTCGCCGGAAGCCCACGAAGCGTTGGCCGAAGCCATGAACCGCCTGGGTGCGCGTTCCAACTCCGGTGAGGGCGGTGAAGACCCGTCGCGCTACGGCACCATCAAGAGCTCGAAGATCAAGCAGGTGGCCACCGGCCGCTTTGGTGTGACCCCGGAATACCTGGTCAACGCCGAGGTGCTGCAGATCAAGGTTGCCCAGGGCGCCAAGCCCGGTGAGGGCGGCCAGCTGCCGGGCGGCAAGGTCAACGGCCTGATCGCCAAGCTGCGCTATGCGGTACCTGGCGTGACCCTGATCTCACCGCCGCCGCACCACGATATCTACTCGATCGAAGACCTTGCCCAGCTGATCTACGACCTCAAGCAGGTCAACCCGCAGGCGCTGGTGTCGGTAAAATTGGTGGCCGAGGCTGGCGTCGGTACGATTGCCGCTGGTGTGGCCAAGGCTTATGCAGACCTGATCACCATTTCCGGTTACGACGGTGGCACTGGTGCGTCGCCGCTGACCTCGATCAAGTACGCTGGCGCCCCATGGGAACTGGGCCTGGCTGAAACCCACCAGACCCTGCGCGGCAACGACCTGCGCGGCAAGGTACGGGTACAGACCGATGGTGGCCTGAAAACTGGCCTGGACGTGATCAAGGCAGCCATCCTCGGCGCCGAAAGCTTCGGCTTCGGCACCGCACCAATGATCGCCCTGGGCTGCAAGTACCTGCGTATCTGCCACCTGAACAACTGCGCCACCGGCGTAGCCACCCAGAACGACAAGCTGCGCAAGGACCACTACATCGGCACCGTCGACATGGTGATCAACTTCTTCACCTTCGTTGCCGAAGAAACCCGTGAGTGGCTGGCCAAGCTGGGCGTGCGCAGCCTCGGCGAACTGATCGGCCGTACCGACCTGCTCGACGTACTGCCAGGCGACACCGAGCGCCAGCAGTACCTGGACCTGTCGCCGCTGCTGGGCAGCTCGCATATTCCGGCAGACAAGCCGCAGTTCTGCGAAGTCGACAAGAACCCGCCGTTCGACAAGGGCGAGTTGGCCGAGAAAATGGTGGAAATGGCCCTGCCAGCGATTCGCGACCAGGCCGGTGGCGAGTTCGACCTCGACATCTGCAACTGCGACCGTTCCATCGGTGCCCGTATCTCTGGCGAAATCGCCAAGCTGTACGGCAACCAGGGCATGGCCGCCAACCCGATCACCTTCCGCTTCAAGGGTACTGCGGGCCAGAGCTTCGGCGTATGGAACGCCGGCGGCCTGAACCTGCACCTGCAAGGTGATGCCAACGACTACGTCGGCAAGGGCATGACCGGTGGCAAGGTCACCATCGTGCCGCCAGCCGGCAGCCCGTTCGAAACCCAGCACAGCGCCATCGTCGGCAACACCTGCCTGTACGGTGCCACTGGCGGCAAGCTGTTTGCCGCCGGTACCGCGGGCGAGCGCTTCGCTGTGCGTAACTCCGGCGCCCACGCTGTTGTCGAGGGCACTGGCGATCACTGCTGTGAGTACATGACCGGTGGCTTTGTCTGCGTCTTGGGCAAGACCGGTTACAACTTCGGTTCTGGCATGACTGGCGGCTTCGCCTACGTGCTCGACATGGACAACACCTTCGTCGACAAACTCAACCATGAGCTGGTGGAAATTCAGCGCATCAGTGGTGAAGCGATGGAGGCTTACCGCAGCCACTTGGCGCGCGTCCTTGCCGAGTACGTGGAAGAGACCGGCAGCGAGTGGGGGCGTGAGCTCTCGGAGAACCTGGACGACTACGTGCGGCGCTTCTGGCTGGTGAAGCCGAAGGCAGCCAACCTGAAGCAACTGCTGTCCAGCACCCGTGCCAACCCGCAGTAAGAACAGCTGCAAGTGACGGCCCCGTGCGCGGGGTCCGTCGTGCTCAAGTGATCGTCTTGCAGCTTGCAGCCTAGGGCTGGCAACTGCGGTAAAGAGGTTTTGAAAAATGGCTGAACGTCTGAACAACGACTTCCAGTTCATCGAAGTGGGCCGCAAGGACCCGAAGAAAAAGCTGCTGCGCCAGCGCAAGAAGGAGTTCGTGGAAATCTACGAGCCGTTCAAGCCGCAGCAGTCCGTGGAGCAGGCACACCGCTGCCTGGGCTGCGGTAACCCGTATTGCGAGTGGAAGTGCCCGGTGCACAACTTCATCCCCAACTGGTTGAAGCTGGTTTCCGAAGGCAACATCCTGGCTGCGGCGGAACTGTCGCACCAGACCAACACCCTGCCTGAAGTGTGCGGCCGCGTGTGCCCGCAAGACCGCCTGTGCGAGGGGGCCTGCACCCTGAACGATGGCTTCGGCGCAGTGACCATCGGTTCTGTGGAGAAGTACATCACCGACACCGCTTTCGCCATGGGCTGGCGCCCGGACATGTCCAAGGTCAAGCCAACCGGCAAGCGCGTCGCCATCATCGGCGCCGGCCCGGCCGGCCTGGGTTGTGCTGACGTGCTGGTGCGCGCTGGCGTAACCCCGGTGGTGTTCGACAAGAACCCGGAAATCGGCGGCTTGCTGACCTTTGGCATCCCCGAGTTCAAGCTGGAAAAGACCGTGCTCAGCAACCGCCGCGAAGTGTTCACCGGCATGGGTATCGAGTTCCGCCTGAACACCGAGGTGGGCAAGGACGTGACCATGGAGCAGCTGCTCGCCGAGTACGACGCGGTGTTCATGGGCATGGGTACTTACACCTACATGAAGGGCGGCTTCCCGGGCGAAGACCTGCCGGGCGTGCATGACGCACTGGACTTCCTGATTGCCAACGTCAACCGCAACCTGGGCTTCGAGAAGTCGCCGGAAGACTTCGTCGACATGCAGGGCAAAAAGGTCGTGGTGCTGGGCGGTGGTGACACCGCGATGGACTGCAACCGCACCTCGATCCGCCAGGGTGCCAAGGCAGTGACCTGTGCCTATCGCCGTGACGAAGCCAACATGCCGGGTTCGCGCAAAGAGGTGAAGAACGCCAAGGAAGAGGGCGTGAAGTTCCTCTATAACCGTCAGCCAATCGCCATTGTCGGCGAGGACAAGGTCGAAGGCGTGAAAGTGGTCGAGACCCGCCTGGGTGAGCCGGATGCCCGTGGCCGCCGCAGCCCCGAGCCGATCCCGGGCTCCGAAGAGATCCTGCCGGCCGATGCCGTGGTGATCGCCTTCGGCTTCCGCCCGAGCCCGGCGCCGTGGTTCGAGCAGCATGGCATTCAGCTGGACAGTCAGGGCCGTGTCGTGGCACCGGAGAAAGGCAAGTTCAAGCACCAGACCAGCAACCCGAAAGTGTTTGCCGGTGGCGACATGGTGCGTGGTTCGGACTTGGTAGTGACGGCTATTTTCGAAGGGCGTACAGCTGCCGAAGGCATTCTGGACTACCTCGAGGTCTGACTGTTTTAGATTTTGTATACAAAATCTATTGATCCAGGACATACCCATAGAGAAAAGGCACGGCAAACAGCCGTGCCTTTTCTTTGTGCGTCTGAGAAAATGCCCGCACTATTTTTCCGGATGCCGACATGACTGCCCTGAAGAACGATCGTTTCCTGCGTGCTCTGCTCAAGCAACCCGTAGACGTTACCCCGGTGTGGATGATGCGCCAGGCCGGCCGCTACCTGCCGGAGTACCGCGCCAGCCGCGCCAAGGCCGGTGACTTCATGAGCCTGTGCATGAACCCGCAGTTTGCCTGCGAGGTCACCCTGCAGCCGCTGGACCGCTACCCGCTGGACGCAGCGATCCTGTTCTCGGACATCCTCACCATCCCTGATGCCATGGGCCTGGGCCTGTACTTCGAAACCGGCGAAGGCCCGCGTTTCAAGAAGGTCATCAGCACCCCGGCCGACATCGAAGCACTGCCCATCCCCGACCCGCAAAAAGATCTGGGCTACGTGATGGACGCGGTCAGCACCATCCGTCGCGAGCTTAACGGCCGCGTGCCGTTGATCGGCTTCTCCGGCAGCCCTTGGACCCTGGCCACCTACATGGTTGAAGGCGGCTCGTCGAAGGACTTCCGCAAGACCAAGGCCATGGCCTACGACAACCCGCAAGCCCTGCACCTGCTGCTGGACAAGCTGGCCCAGTCGGTCACCAGCTACCTGAACGGCCAGATTCTGGCCGGTGCTCAGGCTGTGCAAATTTTCGATACCTGGGGCGGCAACCTGTCGGCGGCGGCCTACCAGGAATTCTCCCTGGCCTACATGCGCAAGATCGTCAGCGGCCTGATCCGCGAGCACGAAGGGCGCAAGGTGCCGGTGATCCTGTTCACCAAGAACGGCGGCCTTTGGCTGGAAAGCATCGCCGAAGCCGGTGCCGATGCACTGGGCCTGGACTGGACCTGCGAGATCGGCGACGCCCGCCGCCGCGTGGGTGACAGGGTGGCCCTGCAAGGCAACATGGACCCGACCGTGCTGTACGCCAAGCCCGAGGCCATCCGCCAGGAAGTGGCGCGCATCCTGGCCAGCTATGGCCAAGGCACAGGCCACGTATTCAACCTGGGCCATGGCATTACCCCGGAAGTCGACCCGGAGCATGCTGGCGTGTTCATCAACGCCGTGCATGAACTGTCGGCGCAGTACCACCAGTGAGTTGATTGCTGGAAAGCAAAGCCCGGCCCTGTGCCGGGCTTTTTGTTGCATTAAGTTTTAATTCAGCGAACGTCGTTAATCTGGTCCCATCGAAACCGAAACAGGACCCGATCCTCATGAAAACCCGTTATCTCGCCCTGATCCTCGCCCCGCTGTTCAGCACTGCCGCACTTGCTGCTGGCTATACCGGCCCCGGTGCCCAGTCGGTCACCACCGTCGCCGCTGCCAACGACGCTGCCGATGACACCCCAGTGGTGCTGCAGGGCTTCGTGACCAAGAAGATCAACAACGACGACAAGTACGAGTTCAAGGACAACACCGGCACCATTACCGTCGAGATCGATGACGAAGACCTGCCGCCGACGCCGTTCAACGACAAGACCAAGGTCAAGCTGACCGGTGAGGTGGAGAAGCACCTGATGAGCCGTGAAGTGGATGTGGATATTGTCGAGATCATCAACTGATCTGAGATTTTGGGGCCGCAAAGCGGCCCCTGGGTCAGCTCGATTTAGGGGGTAACTTGCTCAGGTGCAACGCCACCAGCAACGCCACCGCCAGCAAGCTGCCAATGAACAGCCCAATGCCATTCCAGCCCCACTGGTGCCAGAACACCCCGCCCGCCGTACCGGCCACGCTGGACCCTGCGTAGTAGCTGAACAGGTACAGCGACGACGCCTGTCCCTTGGCCTTCAGCGCTCTGCGTCCGATCCAGCTGCTGGCCACCGAGTGTGCGCCAAAGAAGCCGAAGGTGAACACCAGCATACCCACGATCACCATGGCCAGCGGGCTGGCCAGGGTCATCAGCAAGCCGCCGGCCATCACCACGATACTGGCCCAGAACACCTTGCGCCGGCCCAGCTTGTCAGCCAGGGCACCGACTTGCGCCGAGCTGTAGATGCCCGACAGATAAACCACCGACAGCAAGCCCACCAGCGCCTGGTTCATGTGGTAAGGCTCGGCCAGCAGCCGGTAGCCGATATAGTTGAACAAGGTGACGAACGCACCCATCAGCAGGAAGGCTTCGAGGAACAGCCAGGGCAGGCCGGCATCCTTGAAATGCATGACAAAGCCATCCAGAAGGCTGCGCGGGCTCATCATCTGCGGGCGGAAGTTGCGCGATTCGGGCAGTACCTTCCAGAACACCAGTGCGGCTACCAGGGCCAGGCCACCGATGGTCAGCATCGCCGTGTGCCAGCTGACGAAGTCGATCAGGACGCCAGTGATTAGCCGCCCACTCATGCCGCCAATCGCGTTGCCGCCGATGTACAGACCCATTGCCAGGCCAATGTGTTGCGGGTGGATCTCTTCGCTCAGGTAGGTCATTGCCACCGCAGCCAGGCCGCTCAACGACAGGCCGACCAACGCACGGGTGGCCAGTACCAGCTCCCAGCTCGGCATCACTGCGCTGGCCAGGGTGGACAGGGCGGCGCAGACCAAGGCGAACACCATCACCGGCTTGCGCCCGATGCGGTCAGAAATGGGGCCGGTGATCAGCAGGCCGAACGCCAGCATGGCAGTGGACACCGACAGCACCAAGCTGCTTTGCGCCGCGTTGATGGCAAATTCCTTGGACAGCAGCGGCATCATCGGCTGTACGCAGTACAGCAGGGCGAAGGTGGCGAAGCCGCCGCTGAACAGGGCCAGCACGGTCTTCATGAAGGCGGGGGTGCCTTTTTCGATCCACATGTCGTTCAGGGTGGCAGGTTCGGGCTCGGCAGGAAGGGGGGCTACAGCAGTTTTCACGGGCGGGTACCTCTGGCGCAATGAAAAAAGCATATAGCTGGCTAATGATTAGATCCAATATATTGTTCGACCTATTTAAGATGTTTTACGACCTGTTTGGAGCCCATCATGGAACTGCGCCATCTGCGTTACTTCATCGCCGTGGCCGAAGAGCTGCACTTTGGCCGCGCCGCCCAGCAGCTGGGTATTTCACAGCCACCCTTGAGCCAGCAGATCCAGGCGCTGGAACAAGAGCTGGGGGCGCGTCTGTTCGACCGTACCAATCGTCGGGTCGAGCTGAGCGAGGCGGGGCGGCTGTTCCTTGAAGAGGCCAGGCAGGTGCTGGCGCAGGTAGAAAAGGCGGCAGATGTGGCCCGGCGTGCGCAACTGGGAGAGCTGGGCGAGATGAAAATAGGCTTCACCTCGTCGGCTCCGTTCACCTCGAAAATTCCCAAGGCGATCCATGCCTTCCGTCAGCGCTTCCCGTCGGTGCACCTGAACCTCAAGGAAATGAGCAGCCGTGATGTTGCCGAAGGGGTGTTCGATGAATCGATCGAAGTGGGGTTGATGCGGCCGATGCCGCTACCGGAAGGGCTGGTGGCCACCGAGTTGTTCCGCGAGCCGCTGGTGGCGGTGATCAATGCCTCGCATCCGCTGGCCGAGGGCACTGTGCAGGGTGTTTACATGGCGGCACTGGCCCATGAACCGTTCGTGTTCTTCCCGCGCAGTTATGGCAGCGGCCTGCATGCGCAATTGCTGAGCCTGGCGCGACAGGCGGGCTTCAGCCCGCACTTCGCACAAGAGGCGGGGGAGGCGATGACCATCATTGGCCTGGTGTCGGCGGGGTTGGGCGTGTCGGTGTTGCCGGCGTCGTTCCAGCGCATGCGCATTGAAGGCGTGGTGTACCGCACGCTGCTGGATGAAGGGGCGATGTCGGCGGTGTGGCTGGTGCAACGCGAGCGCGGTAATTCGGTGATGGCCAAAGCGTTTGCCGAGCTGTTGACGGGGCAAGTGGTCGGCCAGGGCTGATGCCGGTCAAATGGCACTGGCCATTGCCGCAGCGTCACCACATACTCGGGCATTCGTTGAAACACGGAGGTCAATCATGCGGCGCGTGGTATTCAATCAGAAAGGTGGCGTGGGCAAGTCGAGCATCGCCTGCAACCTGGCGGCGGTCAGTGCCAATGAAGGCTACCGGACCTTGCTGATCGACCTGGATGCCCAGGCTAACTCGACCCAGTACCTCACTGGCCTGACCGGCGAGGACATCCCCATGGGTATCGCCGACTTTTTCAAGCAAAGCCTGTCCAGCGGGCCGTTCAGCAAGAAGAACAAGGTCGATATCTACGAAACGCCGTTCGACAACCTGCACGTGGTCACCGCCACCGCCGAGCTGGCCGACCTGCAGCCCAAGCTTGAGGCCAAGCACAAGATCAACAAGCTGCGTAAGCTGCTCGACGAGTTGGACGAGGACTACGAGCGTATCTACATCGATACCCCACCGGCGCTGAACTTCTACGCGGTTTCCGCGTTGATTGCCGCTGATCGCGTGCTCATTCCCTTCGACTGCGACAGCTTCTCGCGCCAGGCCCTGTATGGCCTGCTGGCCGAGATCGAAGACCTCAAGGAAGACCACAACGAAGACCTGATGGTCGAAGGCATCGTGGTCAACCAGTTCCAGTCCCGTGCCAGCCTGCCACAGCAGATGCTCGACGAACTGCTGGCCGAAGGGTTACCGGTGCTGCCGGTGTACCTGGGCAGCTCGGTGAAGATGCGTGAATCGCACCACGCCAGCCTGCCGCTGATTCACCTGGAGCCCAAGCACAAGCTGACCCAGCAGTTTGTCGAGTTGCACTCGTTGCTCGAAGAGAACGCTTAAACCCCTTGGCTACGCACCCACTCCAGCAACGTCTGGAGTGGAAACGCCCCGGCCTGGCGGCTGACTTCGCGGCCGTTCTTGAACAGCAGCAGGCTGGGGATCGAACGAATGCCCAGTTGCCCCGCAAGGTTGCGGTTGGCTTCGCTGTCGAGCTTGGCCAGGCGGCAGCGGCCGGTCAGCTGGCGGGCGGCCTGTTCGAAGGTGGGGGCAAAGGACTTGCACGGGCCGCACCAGTCGGCCCAGATGTCGACCAGTAGCGGTAGGTCGCCCTTGATCTGGCTGGCGTAGCTGGCTTCGGTCAGCTCGAAAGGGGTGCTCAGCAGCATGTCCTGTTTGCAGCGGCCGCATTTTGGTGTATCGCCCAGGCGCTCGGCGGGCAGGCGGTTGAGGCCGTTACAGTGGGGGCAGGGGACTACCAGCGGTTCGGACATGTTGTTTCCTTGATATTTTAGGGGCTGCTTTGCAGCCCATCGCGACACAAGGCCGCTCCCACAGGGTTTGGCGTTAATCAGGAGGAGCAGCTGATTTCCAGGTGCTTGCCCCATTCTGGTGGCCGTTCGGCGTAGGCCTGCATACCGGGTTGTTCTTCGAAGGGGTGGCTAAGCACTTGATGCAGCCGACGCACTTCACTGTAATCACCCGCTTCTGCCGCTTCGATGGCTTTCTGCGCCAGGTAGTTGCGCAACACGTACAGCGGGTTCACCGCATGCATCCGCTCGCGGCGGCCTTCGGCATTACCGGGTTCGCGATCACAACGGGCCAGGTAGTCCGCGCCCCAGGCATCGAAAGCGGCCAGGTCGATAAAGTCGTCGCGCACCACCTTGAGTGCGTCTGCCGCCGGCTGTTCGCCCAGCTTGCGGAAGAACAGGCTGTAGTCCACGCCACCACGCTGCATGCATTGCAGCAGTCGCTCGACCAGCGCCATGTCGTCTTCTTCGGCAGTGGTCAGGCCCAAGCGTCGGCGCATCAGGTCCAGGTAATGGGCCTGGTACAGCGGCAGGAACAGCCCCAACGTTTCCTTCAGTGGCTCAACCTCGATCACCGTGGTCAATGCCTGAGCCAGCGCGCTGAGGTTCCAGTGGGCGATGGGCACCTGGTTGGCGTAGCTGTAGCGGCCTCGGTCGTCGGAGTGGTTGCAGATGAAGTTGGCATCGAAGTCGTCGAGGAAGGCATACGGGCCGAAGTCGAAGGTGATGCCCAGGATCGACATGTTGTCGGTGTTCATAACCCCGTGGCAAAAGCCGTAGGCCTGCCAGCGGGCGATCAGTTCGGCGTTGCGCTCGACAATGGTGCGGAACATGGCCAGGTAGGGCTGCTCGGCATCACGGCATTCGGGGTAGTGCTGCTCCAGTACATGGTCGATCAGCACACGCTGCTGCTCGGGTTGCTTGGTGTAGTAGAAGTATTCGAAATGACCGAAGCGCACATGGCTCTGTGCCAGGCGCGTGAGCATGGCGGCGCTTTCGCGGGTTTCGCGCCACACCGGGGTGCTGGAGCCGATCACGCACAGCGCCCGGCTGGTGGGGATACCGAGGGCGTGCAGGGCTTCGGAGGCGAGAAATTCGCGGATCGACGAGCGCAGCACGGCACGGCCGTCACCCATGCGCGAGTACGGCGTTTGGCCGGCGCCTTTGAGGTGCAGGTCCCAGTGTTCACCTGCATCGTTCAGTACTTCGGCCAGCAGCAGGCCACGGCCGTCGCCCAGGCGCGGGTTGTACGAGCCGAACTGGTGGCCGGAATAGACCATCGCCCGAGGGTCGGCCTCTTCCCACAGCTTGTGCCCGCTGAACAACTCGGCGAACACCGGAAGCTCGGCGTGAGCGGGGTCGAGGTCGAGCAGCGCCATGGCCGATTCGCTTGCCACGACCAACCGCGGCTCGGCGATGGGCTCAGGCAGCACCTGGGTGGAAAACGCGTCGCCCAGGCGGGCGAAGCGGTTGTCGAAGCTGAGTTGGTCGAGGGCTTTCACGGGCTGCTCCTGGGGTTCAGCACAGAATAAAGCATTCGAGCCCACTCAGGCCTGTGCAGTGCCATCTGGCTTAGGTTGCTCCAGCGGAATAAGCTGCTGTTTGCCGCCCTTCTGGTCCATCAGGAACACCTCGACCTGGCGTACCGAGATCTTGATGTTGTGTGCCTTGAACTCGCGGTTGATGTAACGGTTGATTTCGTCCAGCGTCGGGTTGCGATCGCCCAGGTCACGTACGTGCATGCGCAACTCGTGGTCCAGCGAGCTCTCGCCAAAGTTGAGGAAGTACACGATCGGTTCTGGGTCCTTGAGCACTCGTGGGTTCTCGTGTGCGCCCTTGAGCAGCAGTTCGCGCACCAGGTCGAGGTCGGAGCCGTAGTCGATGCCCAGCTTCAGCGTCACCCGGGTGACCGTGTCGGTCAGCGACCAGTTGATCAGCTGGCCGGTGATGAAGGTCTTGTTGGGGACGATGATGTCCTTGCGGTCGAAGTCGGTGATGGTGGTGGCGCGGATGCGGATCTTGCTCACCGTGCCGGACAGGTTGCCGATGGTGATGGTGTCGCCAATTCGCACCGGGCGCTCGAACAGGATCATGATGCCGGAGATGAAGTTGGCGAAAATTTCCTGCATGCCGAAGCCCAGGCCCACCGACAGCGCGGCCACCAGCCACTGCAGCTTGTCCCAGCTCACCCCCAGGGTCGACAGGGTGCTGACGATCCCGACACCGACGATGGTGTACGACAGCAGCGTGGTGGTGGCGTAGGCACTGCCCTGGGCCAGGTTCAGGCGTGACAGCACCAGTACTTCCAGCAGGCCCGGCAAGTTGCCGGCCAGGGCGAAGGTGATGCCGACGATCACCAGCGCGCCCAGCAGGTCGCCGAGGCTGATAGGCACCATGCTGGCGGCCGCGCCGGTGCCGCTGGTGTATTCGTACAGTACGAAGTTGTTGAGGTAGGCGAACACCGAGATCAAGTCTGACCACACCCAGTACAGGCCGGCGATGAAGCCGCCGAGCAGGGCTAGGCGGATCAGGCGCAGTGACTGCTGGTTGACCTGTTCGATGTCCAGCGTTGGCTCTTCGGTGATGACCTCGCCGTCCAGCCCTTCCTTGGCCGCCGCACGCTTGCTCAGCGCACGCTGGTAGGCCAGGCGCCGTGCCGCTACCGACAGGCCACGCACGAACGCGGCCTCGATCACCAGCCAGAACAGCAGCAGGTACAGGGTGTAGATCAACCGGTCGGTGAGCTTCAGCGCGGTGTAGTAGTAGCCGAAGCACACGGCAACGAACAGGGCGATGGGCAGGGCGGTGAACGCTACGCCCACGGCCCTGCGGAACAACGAGGTGTCACGGTGCGCGGGGCTGCTGAGCAGCAGGCGGCTGAGCAGCCAGGCCATCAGCGCATAGCAGGTCAGCACCACGCCGATGCCCAGCACGTCGTCGGCCAGCGCCGACGGCTGGTGCTCGGCCACTGCCACCACGCCAACCAGCGCCAGCACCACGGTGCCCAGGCGGCGTACCCAGCCGCGCAGGAACTCGACCTGTGGCTTGTGCCAGCGGAAGTGAATTTCTGCCACGCCACCGGGGGCGAGAATGCGGTAGGCGGTGTAGAACACCAGCCAGGCCTGGGCCAGTTGCCAGAGCGCGGCGCCCAGGTTGGCATTCTGCCCACGGGCGTCGATCTGCAAAGCGTAGCTGCACAGTGCCAGGCCAAGGCTGACCGGCATCGCCAGCAGGATGTTGATGAGAATCGCCTGGGGCGTGTGCCACTGGCTGTCGCGGCGGAAGTGGCCGATGTCCTGGTGCACCTTGCCCAGCCGTTGGTACAGGTACTTGCGCCGCCACAGCAGGGCGCCGATCACCAGCAGCAGTGGCAGGAACAACAGTGGGCGCTGGCTAAGGCCGTCGGCCAGCTCCTTCAGGCCCGAGCCCCACGGCAGGTTGGCAACTTGGTCGGCCAGGCGCTCTGGCACATAACGCAGCCAGTCCCAGTCCAGCGGCTTGTTGCTGGGGATCCAGAACATCTGTTCGTCGAGGGTGGTGCGCAGGCTCTGCGCGGTGCCCAGCAGCTGCTTCTGGTTGAGCTGCAGGGTGATCGATTCATTGAGCAACGCCGACAGCTCGCGGTTCAGCCGCTCCAGCAGGTCGCTGCGGGTGATGGCCACTTCCAGCAGGGCCTTGCGCAGCTGCGGAGTCACATCTTCCTGCGGTTGCGCGGCCAGCAGCTTGTCGACGTAGGTGACCGGGCTGCTCATCTGCTCGCGTTGCTGGTTGACCTCGAACTGGTACAAGCGGGTGTCGGCGATCTGGTCGGCCAGGTCGCGGTCTACCTTCAGGTGCGGCAGGGTCTGCTTCTGTTTGTAGAGGATCTTCGACAGCAAAAGGCTGCCCTTGAGCACGTTGATCTGCTCGTCCAGCGCCTGGTCGGCCTGGGTCAGGCTGTCGAGCTGCTGCTTGGTGCGCAGGTTCTGCTGGGTCAACTCGTTGAGGCGGTCGGTGCTCTTGAGCAGGTAGTCGGAGAGCTTGAGGTTGACCGCGCTTTCGGTGGCCAACAGGCTGCTGCCGCCGGCCTTCTGCGCCTCGATCGACTGCTGGGTGACCGCCTCCTGGGACTGAGCCAGGCGCTTGTCGTTGATCAGCGTCTGCAAGTCCTGGATCTCCTGCTCCAGGCGCGCGGCGCGCTCGATCAGCAGGTCGTGACGCGCATTGCCGAGGTCTTGCAGCAGGCTGTTGCCAGCCAGTTCCTGGCGGCGCAGCAGCGTCAGTGCGTTGAGCGAGGCCAGCTCGGCATTGAGTTGGTTGCGCTGGTCGGCATTGATGGACTTGCCTCCGTCCTTGCCGGTTTTGAGGATGTTGTTGATTTGCTGAGTGCGGGTCTGGCTGCTGCTGATTTCGGCCTGGGCGCGCTCGGGGCGGGTTTGCGAGTTGATGATCAGGCTGTTGGCTTCGGACAGCGCCTTTTGCAGCTCGCCCTGCTGGGTGTTGCGCTCGCTGAGCATCTGTTCGAGCTGTGGCACGGTCAGCGTTGCGTAACGCTGCGCGACAGGCAGGGCTTTGCTTTCCTTGAGCCTGGCCAGTTCTTTCTGGTTATCGCTGGTTTCTTTCGGCGCACTGGTCAGTTGCTGCTTGAGCGCGGCAAGCTTCTTTTCGTTGTCTTCCTTGCTGGCGAGCAGGCTCAACGTTTGTTCGAGCACCTGCTGCAGGGCTTTCTGGTCGGCCTCGGGCAGCTTGCGCTCGGCGATCTTGTCGAGGCTGTTCTGAATGCTGGCGGTGGTCGGGGCTTCTGCCGCGTAGGCCGCAAAAGGAAGAGACAGGCACAGCCCGAGCAGGGCTGTGCGAAGGTACGCGCGCAGGGACATAGGCAGACTACTTGTGGATTCGGCAGAAACGAAGTTTAGAGGAACAATCCTGGTCCGGGTCGCGTTCCTTCGGGGAATCTGACGCCTACTTTCTGGATCTTGTTCCCGTCCATGGTCGCCACGGTCCAGATCGTGCCATGCCATTCGACCTGGTCACCTACTACTGGAGCGCCTCCGACCTTCTGTCGGATGAACTGCGCCAGCGGCATTTTCGCGTCCAGGCCATCGAGTTTCAGGCCGTACAACGCTGCCACCGCACCCAGTTCGGCATCGCCTTCGAGCACGAAGTCGCCGAAGAAACGCAGGTCCAGGCCACGCTGTGGCGCCTGGCTGAACAGTTTGCCCAGGGCTGGCAGGTTGTGCTCGTGGCCGATCACGCAGAGCATGTCGCCAACTTCCAGCACGGTACTGCCCGACGGGTGCAGCAATTGCTCGTTGCGGAACAGGGCGGCAATACGTGTGCCCTCGGGCATTTTCAGCTCGCGCAGGGCGGCCCCGATACACCATTTTTCGGCGCCCAGACGGTACACGAACAGCTCCCATTCGCTGGTGACGTGCACTTCCAGGGCGGAGCGGGAGATCGGTGCCGGGTCTGGTGGTACGGTCACTTTCAGCAGCTTGGCCATCCACGGCAGGCTGGTGCCTTGTACCAGCAGTGACACCAGCACGATGAAGAATGCCAGGTTGAAGAACAGCTGGGCGTCCGGCAGGCCGGCCATCAGCGGGAACACCGCCAGAATGATCGGCACCGCGCCGCGCAGGCCAACCCAGGAAATAAAGCCCTTTTCGCGGCCATGGAAGGCCTTGAACGGCAGCAGTGCAGCGACCACCGACAGTGGCCGCGCCACCAGGATCATCCACAGCGCCAGGCCCAATGCCGGCAGGGCAATGGGCAGCAGGTCGTGCGGGGTAACCAGCAGCCCCAGCACCAGGAACATACCGATCTGGGCCAGCCAGGCCATGCCGTCGAGCATGTGCAGAATGCCGTGGCGGCTGCGAATTGGCTTGTTGCCCAGCACCAGGCCGCACAGGTACACGGCGAGGAAGCCGCTGCCGTGCAAGGCGTTGGTCAGCGAGAACACCACCAGGCCGCCGGCCACGACCAGAATCGGGTACAGGCCGCCGGCCAGGTTGATGCGGTTGACCAGTTGCAGCATCAGCCAGCCGCCGCCCAGGCCCAACAGCCCGCCGATGCCGAACTCGCGCAGCAAGTGGCCCAGCAGGCTCCAGTGCAGGCCGGTCTGGCCGCTGGCGATCATGTCGATCAGGGTAACGGTGAGGAATACCGCCATCGGGTCGTTGCTGCCCGACTCGATCTCCAGGGTGGCGGTAACCCGCTCATTCAGGCCTTTGCCGCCCAGCAGCGAGAACACCGCAGCGGCGTCGGTGGAGCCAACGATGGCGCCGATCAGCAGGCCCTGGATCAAGCTCAGGTTGAACAGCCAGGCGGCAACTAGGCCGGTGAGGGCGGTGGTGATCATCACCCCGACCGTGGCCAGCGACAACGCCGGCCACAGTGCCACGCGGAAGCTTGCCACCCGCGTGCGCAGGCCGCCGTCAAGCAGGATCACGGCCAGTGCCAGGTTGCCCACCAGGTAGGCGGTTGGGTAGTTGTTGAAGATGATGCCGCCACCATCGACACCGGCGACCATGCCGACCGCGAGGATGATGACCAGAATAGGGATACCCAGGCGCGACGACAGCGAACTGACCAGGATACTTGCGCCCACCAGCAATGCGCCGATCAGGAACAGGCTGTTGATGGTGCTTGCATCCAAAGGCAGGTACTCCGGGACAACGGGCGGGAGGAGGCTTGATAGCGTGTCGCTAGCAGGTCGCGTGCCAATCGATTCTAACCTGATGAATTGGCAGCATGTAAAGCGTTTCTGCAGATGTGCAAAAGGCACCGCAGTGGGTGCCTTTCCGTGTGTTGCCTGGGCGGGCCTCTTCGCGGGCACGCCCGCTCCCACAGGATTTTCACAATACTTGAGATTTGTGATGTCCGTGTGGGAGCGGGTTTACCCGCGAAAAGGCCGGTGCAGGTTTACGCCTGCTTCACTTCACGCATCGGCTTGCCTTTCACCGGTGCATCACCCGCCACATAGTACTTGGCGGTGCTGCGCGGCAACGGCTTGCGGCCGCGGATCTTGTCCGAAATTTTCTCGGCGATCATGATCGTGGTGGCGTTGAGGTTGCCGGTGATGATCAGCGGCATGATCGACGCATCGACCACACGCAGGCCCTTCATGCCATGCACGCGGCCTTCGCCATCGACCACTGCCATGTCGTCGGTGCCCATCTTGCACGAGCAGGACGGGTGGAAGGCGGTTTCGGCGTGCTCGCGGATGAACTTGTCCAGCTGCTCGTCGGTTTGCACGTCGGCGCCTGGGCTGATTTCGCGGCCACGGTACGGGTCCAGCGCCGGCTGGGCCATGATTTCGCGGGTCAGGCGGATACCGTCGCGGAACTCCTGCCAGTCCTGCTCGGTGGACATGTAGTTGAACAGGATGCTTGGGTGCTGGCGCGGGTCTTTCGACTTGGCCTGGATGCGGCCGCGGGCAGGCGAGCGCATGGAGCCCATGTGCGCCTGGAAGCCGTGTTCCTTCACGCCATTGGAGCCGTTGTAGTTAATGGCGACTGGCAGGAAGTGGTACTGAATGTTCGGCCACTTGAACTCAGGGCGGGTACGGATGAAACCACCGGCCTCGAACTGGTTGCTGGCGCCGATACCGGTGCCTTTGAACATCCACTCTGCACCGATAGCTGGCTGGTTCCACCAAAGCAGCGATGGGTACAGCGATACCGGTTGGGTGCAGGCGTACTGCAGGTACAGCTCAAGGTGGTCCTGCAGGTTTTCGCCAACGCCCGGCAGATCGTGCACAACCGGGATGTCGAGGCTTTCCAGCAGGGCGCGCGGGCCAACGCCGGAGCGCTGCAGCAGCTGCGGCGAGGCGATGGCGCCGGAGCTGACGATCACTTCCTTGCGGGCGCGGGCTTCAACGCGCTCTTCACTGTCGCCGACCAGGTAGGTCACGCCTACGGCGCGCTTGCCGTCGAACAGCACGCGGTCGCTCAGAGCGTGGGTGACGATGGTCAGGTTCGGGCGCTTCTTGGCCTGGTCCAGGTAGCCACGGGCGGTGCTGGAACGGCGGCCGTTCTTGGTGACCGAACGGTCCATCGGGCCGAAGCCTTCCTGCTGGTAGCCGTTGAGGTCTTCGGTGCGTGGGTAACCGGCTTGTACGCCGGCTTCAACCATGGCGTGGAACAACGGGTTGTTGCCAGCCTTCGGCGTGGCGACGCTGACCGGGCCTTCGCCACCGTGGTAGTCGTTCGGGCCGATGTCGCGGGTTTCGGCTTTGCGGAAGTACGGCAGGCAGTCCAGGTAGGTCCAGTCTTGCAGGCCTGGCAGTTCTGCCCAGCCGTCGAAGTCCATGGCGTTGCCACGGATGTAGCACATGCCGTTGATCAGCGACGAGCCACCCAGGCCTTTGCCACGGCCACATTCCATGCGGCGGCCGTCCATGTGCGGCTCGGGATCGGTCTCGTAGGCCCAGTTGTAGCGGCGGCCCTGCAGCGGGAAGGCCAGGGCAGCTGGCATCTGGGTGCGGAAGTCGAAGCGGTAATCAGGGCCACCGGCTTCAAGCAGCAGGACGGTGACGCCGGCGTCTTCGGTCAGGCGGGTAGCCAGGGTGTTACCGGCCGAGCCGGCACCGACGATGATGTAATCGAATTCTTGGGACATGAAAGTACCCTCGTGTTGGCGGTGATCAGGGAGCGGGAACGCCCGTGCACAGCGGCACGGGCGTGGCTAGACAGGGTTTAGAAAACCGAGTTGTAGCCGCCCAGCTCAACCTGGACCGACTTGATGCGAGTGTATTGAGCCAGCGAGCTGACGCCGTTCTCACGGCCAACGCCCGACTGCTTGTAGCCACCGACCGGCATTTCGGCCGGCGATTCACCCCAGGCGTTGATCCAGCAGATACCGGCTTCGAGCTTGTGGATGATGCGGTGGGCGCGGGTGATGTCGTTGGTGCACACACCGGCAGCCAGGCCGTACTCGGTGTCGTTGGCGCGACGGATCACTTCTTCTTCGGTCTCGTAGGACAGAATGCTCATGACCGGGCCGAAGATCTCTTCCTTGACGATGGTCATGTCGTCGCTGCAATCGGTGAACACGGTCGGGGCCACGAAGGCGCCCTTGGCGAATTCGCCTTCGGTCAGACGCTCGCCGCCGCACAGGACGCGGGCACCTTCTTCTTTGCCCTTGGCGATGTAGCTCAGCACGTTTTCCATGTGCGCGAAGCTGACCAGCGGGCCGAAGTTGGTGTTTTCGTCTTCCGGGTTGCCAACGCGAATGCGGGCAACGCGCTCGGCGATCTTGGCTTCGAAGGCAGCCTTCATTTCAGCTGGGATGAACACGCGGGTGCCGTTGGTGCACACCTGGCCCGAGCTGTAGAAGTTGGCCATCATGGCGATGTCGGCGGCCTTGTCCAGGTCGGCGTCGGCGCAGATGATCAGTGGCGATTTGCCGCCCAGTTCCATGGTGACTTCCTTCAGCGAGGAGCTGGAGGCGCTGGCCATGACTTTCTTGCCGGTGGTGGTGCCGCCGGTGAAGGACACTTTTTCGATGCGTGGGTGCTCGGTCAGCCAGGTACCGACTTCGCGGCCACTGCCGGTCAGCACGTTGAACACGCCATTCGGCAGGCCGGCTTCGGTGTAGATCTCGGCCAGTTTCAGGGTGGTCAGCGAGGTGACTTCCGACGGCTTGAAGATCATCGCGTTGCCAGCGGCCAGGGCCGGGGCGGATTTCCACAGGGCGATCTGGATCGGGTAGTTCCAGGCGCCGATACCCACGGTCACGCCCAGCGGCTCGCGGCGGGTGTAGACAAAGGACGATTCGCGCAGCGGGATCTGCTCGCCTTCGATGGCCGGTACCAGGCCTGCGTAGTATTCCAGCACATCGGCGCCGGTAACGATGTCGACGTAGCGGGTTTCGGAGTACGACTTGCCGGTGTCCAGGGTTTCCAGCTGAGCCAGTTCATCGTTGCGCTCGCGCAGGATGTCGACAGCGCGGCGCAGGATGCGCGAGCGCTGCATGGCGGTCATCGCAGCCCAGACCTTCTGGCCACGCTCGGCGCTTTCCACGGCCTTCTCGACGTCGGCCTCGGTGGCACGCTGTACGTGGGCGAGGACTTCGCCAGTGGCCGGGTTGATGGCTTCGAAAGTGGCATCGCTGCCAGCGTCGACGTAAGCGCCATCAATGTAGAGTTTTTGCGTTCCGAAACGGGCCATAGTGTCCTCGCAAGTGCAGTGTGTGGTTTGGCTAGCGCGTCACGCTCCTGCCGGGTTGGCAAGGGCCGTGCGCGCTTGTTCAGCGGCCTGGTCGTTTGTGCCCAGGGTGTGCTGTTTAGCCAGTTGTAGATCCATGTATTCGTAAGCAATCCGTATTGCCTGGTCGGTGTCGAATGCATCACCCGACAGGGCACCACGCAGCCACAAGCCGTCGATCAAGGCCGCCAGGCCGCGGGCTGCCTTGCGCGCATGGTAGAGCGGCAGGGTGCGGCGGAACTGGCAGCACAGGTTGGAATACAAGCGGTGGTCGTTGATCCGCTGCAACCTGTGCAAATCGGGCTGGTGCATGCTGGAAGCCCAAAAGGCCAACCAGGTTTTCATTGCCGGGCCGTTCACCTGGCTGGCATCGAAGTTGCCCTCGATGATCACTTTCAGGTGGGCACGCGGGCTGTCGTCCGTCAGGGCCTGGCGACGTGCTCTAACGCCTTCGTTGAGCATGCTCATGATGTAACCCATCGTCGCTGCGATCAGGCCATTCTTGTCCCGAAAGTAGTGACTGATGATGCCGTTCGACACACCGGCCAAACGGGCAATCAGCGCAATGCTGGCGTCCCCCAGACCGACCTGATCGACCGCCTGCAATGTGGCTTCGATCAACTGCTGGCGGCGGATGGGTTGCATACCGACCTTGGGCATCTTGCTATCTCCTCAGGCCTGCGAGCAGACGACAGGCGGCTGACTCGGCGAAGGCCAGTCTATTTTGTTTTGATTGAACGTTCAATCAATAAAGAATAAGCTCTGCGACAATTTGTGCCATTGACAGTTTTTCAGGCGGTCGAGAAGGCACGGATTGACACCCCAGGAAATCGCGTAACCCCCGGAATACAAGGCGTTGACGGGCATGAGCGATGCGAAATGCAGATTCTGCCGCGCGGCTTTTGGCCCTGCGGCAGGCCCTTGGAGCGGGCGGGGTGATCTGTGACGAATGCGCGCACCTCTGCGGATGCGTGGCATTTTCAGCAGGCCACCTGTCTGTTTTTTTGCAACGTATCGATTCGGGATCACGGTTTCCAGGGTGCTTTTATAACACCTGACGCAGTGGGGATATTCCACCAATTGCTCGGGAAAGACTGATTAGCCTCCACAGCCGTACTGCCCGGAGCATTCGTGCAATGAGTTCTGCCTCACTTACCAAGCCCCCCGCCGAGAGGGTACGGGTCAACCGCGTGGTGTTCTTCACCTCCGCGCTGATGATCCTTGTTCTGACTGCCTTGCTGATCGCTGTACCCGAAACCGCAGGCCAAGTGCTGGGCGTGGCCCAGAAATGGCTGACGCGTACCTTTGGCTGGTACTACATGCTGGTCATCTGCGGCTACTTGCTGTTCGTCGTCTACCTGGCCTTCTCCGACTACGGCAGCCTCAAGCTGGGTGGCAAGGATGACCAGCCTGACTTCAGCTATGGCGCCTGGGCGGGCATGCTGTTCTCGTCCGGTATCGGTATTTCGCTGCTGTACTTCGGCGCTTCCGAGCCGCTGGACCACTACTTCAACCCACCGGAAGGCACCCCAGCCAGCCTCGAGGCCGCGCGCCAGGGCCTGCAGCTGACCTTCCTGCACTGGGGCCTGCACGGCTGGGCGATCTATGCCCTGGTCGGCCTGGCCGTGGGTTACTTCGCCTACCGCCACAACCAGCCGCTGGCCCTGCGTTCGGCGCTGTACCCGCTGGTCGGCGAGCGTTGGGTCAAGGGTGCTGCCGGCAACGCCGTCGACATCTTTGGCATGTTCGTCACCCTGCTGGGCCTGGTGACCAACCTAGGTATCGGCTCGATGCAGGTATCCTCGGGCCTGGAATACCTATTCGGCATGGACCACAGCAAGACCAACCTGCTGGTGGTGATCCTGGTCATGGCCGGTGTGGCCACCGTGGCTGCGGTGTCGGGTGTGGAAAACGGCATTCGCCGCCTGTCCAACCTGAACATCATGCTGTTCAGCGGCCTGCTGATCTTCGTGCTGCTGGGCGGTGAAACCCTGCACCTGCTCAACGGCTTCGTGCAGAACGTCGGCGACTACCTGAACGGCATCGTGCTGAAAACCTTCGACCTGTATGTGTACGAAGGCGAAGCCGGCAAGTCCGAGCGCTGGCTGGGCCTGTGGACCGTGTTCTATTGGGCCTGGTGGATCTCCTGGGGCCCATTCGTCGGTATGTTCATTGCCCGTATCTCCAAGGGCCGCACCGTGCGCCAGTTGGTGATGGGTGTGCTGTTGATCCCGCTGGGCTTCACCTTGGCGTGGCTGTCGATCTTCGGCAACACCGCACTGGACCTGGTGATCAACCAGGGCGCCGTGGAGCTGGGCAAGACTGCGCTGGAACAGCCGTCGATGTCGATCTACCAACTGCTGGAATACTTCCCGGCAGCCAAGATCGTGATTGGTGTGGCGGTGTTCGTCGGCTTCGTGCTGTTCCTTACCCCGGCCGACTCCGGTGCGGTGATGATGGCCAACCTGTCGTGCAAAGGCGGCAAGGTCGACGAAGACGCCCCGCACTGGATGGTGGTGTTCTGGTCGGTGGTTATCACCCTGGTCACCATCGGCCTGCTGTTCGCCGGTAACTTCGAGGCCATGCAGACCATGGTGGTGCTGGCGGGCCTGCCGTTCTCGGTGGTGCTGGTACTGTTCATGTTCGGGTTGTACAAGGCCATGAAGCAGGACGTGGCAGTCGAGCAGGAGCGTGCCGAGCTGGCCGCCCGCGGTCGCCGCGGCTTCAGCGAGCGCCTGAGCCAGCTGGAGCTGCAGCCGACCCAGGCCGTGGTGCAGCGGTTCATGGACAAGCAGGTCAGCCCGGCGCTGAAAGAAGCGGCCGCACAGCTGCAGACCCTGGGCTTCGAGGTAGAAACCCGGGTTGGCCAGTCGCGCAACATGATGGGCCTGCGGGTGATGATGGAAGAGGGCAACCCCTTCGTCTACGAAGCCAGCCTGGACGGTTACCTGGCCGCGCCGAGCGAGGCGCCGGTCGAAGGCGAGCCGGAGGTGCAGCAGCGCTTCTACCGCGCCGAGGTGTACCTGCACGACGGCAGCCAGGAATACGACCTGATGGGCTTCACTCGCGAACAAATCGTGCGTGATGTGCTGGATCAGTTCGAAAGCCACCGCCAGTTGCTGGGGCGTGTGTACAGCTGATTGCTGTTGCTGTGAGGCAGAGGCCCGGTTCGAAGGAATCGGGCCTCTTTTGTTTCCTGCAGGTGATCGTTGAGCCGGGTGAATGACTTGTGCAGCATTAATTAGTGCCTCCCGCCTTTCGCGAAAACGCACCCTGGGTGATTCATTCATCACCCAGGGTGACCTCGCATGCCAATCGAAACCAGAACCACACCGGACTACCAGCGCGCGGTGTCGCTGGCGTTCGCTGATCGCCCGACCCTGCGCCAGCTGGCCTCGCAGCAGGCCTTGCAAGTGCTGGCTGCGCATCTAGGTAGCATTGCCGCTGCCAAGTTACCGGATGCAGGCCCTGTCATCCTGGATATCCCCTACGACGGGGCTGTCACTGGCCAGTACCGCCCTTATGATTCCTGGTTTTCGCGGCCACTGGTCGATGCCTTGCTCGATGCCCTGCGCCAGGGCTGCACGTTGGAGGCGATGGGGCTGGCAGGTGGAACTTTCTCTGTCCGGGTTGCACTGCCGTACGTCATGCGTAATACCGCCGGCGAGCCGTTGGAGTTTACCTCGGTAGCTGCGGACGGCGTACTGGCTGAGCTGAACCGACTGGTGTCGACACTGCCAGAGCGGTTTCGCCAGGCCCAGGTCGACTATTGGGCGAACGTCGGCTTCCATGGCGTTAGCCGGGATCGCTGGCTTGCGCAGGTCATCAAGTCGACCCTGCTGCAAAGCCTGCCCCTGCAAGACCTCGATGCCCAGCAACGTGACTGCGTATTGGGGCTGCTCAAGGGTGGAGCGCAGCTACCTTCGGTGTTCAGCGTCGAGGTGCAACTGAATGATGGCGCTGACAGCGTCACCCAGCTGCAGACGCAACTGCTTGTGCGTGGTGAGTGGGACGAAGGCGAGCAGGTGCTGTGGTGTGCCCCCAGTGGGGTGGTCAAAGGGTTTTCCGGCTACGATGCCTTCGCCACCGCATTGCGCGATGAGTTGGCCGAGACCCAGCGTTTTACCTCGTTGACTTGGCGCCGCCATGAATGCACTGGCGACGTGTTTTCCGTGCAGTGCACCCTGTTGCTTGAGCGCATGCTGGGCCAGGTGGATTGCTGGCAGGTTTCGACGTTCAATGATGTGGCGTCGCTGGAGCATTTCTATTCGAGCGCCAGCGACCCCGCGCAGTGGTTCATCGCGGGTTATCACGCTGCGGACGAGGCCGACGTTTCGACCCCTTTGGGGCTCTACCGCGCACAGGCACAAGATAAATTCGCGTTCCAGCGCGGGCTGTTCGAGCTGGCTTTGGCGCAGGCCGAGTCGCTAGGCAGCTCTGCCCTCGAGGGTGTCGAAGACCTGCACAGCTACACTGATGCGCAGCTCAGGCAGCAGATGCTGCTGGATCAACCCGATGAAACGAACTACTACGCCGCCGATTTGCTGCTGACCCTGACCACAGCGCGTGGCGTGCCCGGAGGGGTGGGTGTGGGGCCTGGGGATGGCGTCATCGAATCCCGCAGCATCACGCTGACCGAATTTGCCATCGGCAACCTGAGCGTGCTGGGCGATGCGGTGATCACGAAGATCGAGCATCGTGACGAGCAACTGATCGCCCCCTGGTTGACCGGCGACTATCTACGATCACTGGTCGAGCGTGTCGATATCGGCGGTCGCTATCCCACCTATGTATCCGAACAGCTCGACCCCGCCCTGCAGCCAGAGCGGGTCACCCGCTTTGCCCGCGAATGGCGCTGCTCCCTGCTGTTCAGTGCCCTCAGCGCCAAGCTGGGCGGCACGCTGAGTGAGGTAGGTCTGCAAGCTATCGTCGACTACTGTGCCGGACGGTTGGATGCCCAGCGCCCCCGAACCACGCTCATGCCGCTGGCGTTTCAGCGTGCGGTGGATCATCCGGCTCCGGATCTGGTCATGGGCATGTTCGTGCTGCACTCGGTCGAGCCGTTTTCGTTGGTACTTTATCGGCCGCTGTACGGCCAGCGGGGCTTGACCGAGTTTTCGGGCTTTGAGGCGCTGATGGAGGCGGTTCGCGACAATAAGGCGCTGCGCGAAAGTGTCCTGCAATGGCTCGATCCCCAGGCTCGCGCGGTATACGACCATGGTGGATTCTTCGAGCCACACCTGGGGGCACCGATCATCGATACTTCGCTGTTGCCGGGCCGGGCAGATCCACCGACCTTAATCCAACTGCCCTGGGTAGCGGATGTCGACCGGCTGATGTACGACGGCAATCGCCGCTTGCTGGTCGAGTTGGCCGGCCGGCAATCGGTCTCTACTCGCCAAAGCCGTTGGGCCCTGTTACGGCAGGGCGCCTGGCTGTTGTTCGATGTGGCCACACTGTTGCTGCGCGGGCCGATTGCCACGGTCGCCTGGCTGGCGCAGTCGGTGCTGGGGGCTATACGCGATGCGCAGGCATTCTCCGAGGGCAGCGCATTCGAGCGCAGCGCGGCGGTGGTGGATGCGCTGCTGAATCTGGGCATGGCGTTGGTGCATGTACGCTTGCCATCGGTCGACCCTGTCGGGCCGACGCGCATGACAAAACCACTGCCACGGCTTGCCATGGCCAGCACGGACAGCGCGCTGGCGGTAATGCCCGTACAAGGCGAGGCGTCTCAGCTGGCCAATCGTACCAGTCAGGTGCTGGATTTCTCCTGGCGAGGTGCACAGGGGGTCAATGTACTGACCTCCCAGCAGCGCACATCGCTTCGCCGTCTGGCTTCGGCCGTGGAACTGACGGGGGTGTCGCCGGATGCCTTGGGGGTCTATCAGGTGCAGGGCCGTCAATACGTCATCCTTGCCGGTGATACCTACCAGGTCGAATTGCAGGAAAGCGCTGCACGCATCGTTGGGCCGCAGGATGCGCATGGGCCCTGGCTTGTCCGGGGCCAGGGAAACTGGCGCATCGATACCGCGCTGAGACTGGTGGGGGGCGGGCCGAAGAGTCGCCTGGAGCTGGCGCAAAGGAAGAACAAGAGCGATTTCGAGCAGTTGAACCAGCGCCAGAACGAGTTGCTTGCAGAGCGCAACACCCTGGGCAATTTCTTCGAGGCGAGCAAGGACAAGGTCAAGGCCAAGGAAGCAGAGCTCGATCGGCTGCGCCAGCATGCCCAGTCGATCACCGATTCGAGCCTGGCAGCGAAGTTCGATGAGCGGATTGCCAGCGTCCAGGGGGAAGTTGCCATTGCGAAGGCGCTTTCCCTGGATGACCTCAAGAAGATGGTGGACTGCACCATAAGGTTGGATGACGTGATGACTTCAATGAGTGAGCAGCGCTTTGCGTCTCAGGCGTTGTTCGCTGTGCTGCCCCGTCAGCGGGGCATCATACGTCATGAGTTGATCGATTACGGCGTGGGGTTCTACAACGAAGCCGTGATGCAGGTGAACGAGGCGGATCTGCCTGATGTGCTCAATGGCATGGCCGCCAAGCCGGAGAGTGCCGAAGAGCTCAATCATTATCGGTTTGCCAGGGCGAAGTTGGAAAAGGTGCTGAGCTGGCAGCTGGATCTGATCGAAGTGTCCGAGGTGCTGGATGTGCTGATCGAGAGCTTGCAGAGCGACGGTCTCGTGCTATGGGACGCGGTGCTCGATACGAGGGTGGAGAAGCGTGCCGTCCTGAAGTTTCTGCAGGATAGCCGCAAGCTCAGCGGTATCGGCTTGCGCCTGCGGAGCTTGCTGGACCTTGGTGAACTGAGCCTGACGCGTGAGGCCCCGGTGGACGAGCGGGAATTGATTCAGGCGCTGGATTATCTGGCTGGTGACGAGCTCAAGAGTGCAGGCGCCGCCCATGAAGAGTTGATCACCGCCGACGGCCTGCCATTGACCACTCAACAGCAGGTACTGAGCAGTACCTTGGATACCTACCAGAGCACCCGGGCACGCTTGGATTATCTGGCCGAAACATCTCCCGAGCTGTTGGTAGAGGCCAAGGTCGCGCAATACAAGGACGTGCTGCACAGGCTGACCAGCCAGGCCGAACAGCTGCTTGCGCAGGTGGTGCGCGAGCTTGAGCTATCGACTCCGGCGCAGCCCAAGACGCGTCTGTATGCCCAGCGCCCTGGCACCTTGCGCATAGCGCGTACCTATGACGGGCGCAGTGTAGTGGGCGAGGAAGTCGAGGTTTCTGGCGAGCGGGTTGTTCAGCAGCATGATGTCACGGGTCAGGTGCTGCGCACGTTCCGCCAGGACGGCGATAGGTTCGTTGAGCAACGTCCTGCGGTGGCGGAGGAGCAAGGCACCGAAGCACCCGTCAATGCAGGGCTCGCCAGGGGTAAGGCCAGGGCCGCGCTGAAGCAGGTCGATGGTGTGATTCGTCTTGTGCGCAAGTATGCCAAGGCAGAAGACCCGTTTGGTATCCGTACCATCATCGACCATCATGTCAGCCAGCTGGAGGAGGCTGGGAAGCTGCTGAAGCGGGCTGGCATCGAAAGCGAGTTCGGCAGTCGCCTGGCCGACGACATCGAGCGCCTGGAATCGGTGCAGCGGGATTACCTGATTTCCACTTACACCTCGACCAGCCATCCTTCGGCCAACAGCCTCCGGTTTCTGGTGGAGCAGGAGCAGGTCCGGATCACTCGGACCGTGACCCGCAAGCCACTGGGCGCCGGTGATTTTCTCGATGTGTTCGAGATTCGACGCGTGCCCGCGCCCGGCAAGGCCAAGGGTGCGGGGTTATGGGAAGCACACTTCCACTACCCGGCCGCCGACACGCCTGTGCGGCAGTTCAGCAAGGGACATCTCAAACTGTGGGCGCAGCGCACGCTGGGGCGGGAGGCACAGCTGCGCGCTGCTGCCAGCGCCGGTGAACTGCTGGCCATTTATCGCGGTAATCTGCGCTGGGCGGATGTCGAGGGTCTGATTCCCTTCGAGTGAAGAGCTGGTGCGCACTTACTGCAGGCAAGTGCTTGTGCTACCGGCCTTCAGCGGTTCTGATACACGCCCTGTCGGCCATGTGCCGGCATCGCCTTGTTACTGCGTTCGGCGATCATCTGGCGCAGTGGGATCAGCTCGATGCCTTGGTGTTTGAGACCAGGCATCGCGCTTTCCAGCACTTGCAGCGTCTGCGGGTAGGGATGCCCGATCAGCACAGCCGACCCCTGCTTGCGGGCGAGCGCGACGCCTTGTTGCAACTGGGCGGCGATGGCCTCCGGGGTGCGCACGTCGTCCAGGAATACATCCCGCGACACGTGCGCCAGGCCAATGCGTTGGGCCTCGGCCGCCGCCACGGTGGCGGCGCTGGTGCGGCTGTCGACGAAGAACAGGTGGCGTTGCTGCAGTTCGCCCATCAGCCAGACCATGGGTTCACGTTGTGCCGTCATGCGGCTGCCCATGTGGTTGTTGATGCCCGCTGCGTAGGGGACTTTGGCCAGGGCGGCTTGCAAGCGGCTGGCAAGTTCCGGCAATGGCGCGCCGGGGTGCCAGGCGTAGGGCCCGGTGGCCGGGTCCATGGGCATGTGCAGGATCACCGTCTTGCCGGCCCTGTGGGCCTGGCGGGCGAAATCGCTGGCGTGGGGGGTGTCGGGCATGATCGCCATCGTGACTGGGCCGGGGAGGGCGAGGGTGCGGTTGTCGCGCTCGCTGCTCTGGCCCAGGTCGTCGATGATGATGCTCAGGTAGGCCTTGGCGGCCGGCGCCGCTTGCGCGACCCCGGCCAACAGGCACAACAACAGACACAGCAGGTAACGCATCGCGTGAATCATTTGCCCGAGGTGATGTTCAGCCCTTTGAGCAGGCTCAGCGCCTGGCTCAGTTGGAAGTCATCGTCCTGCGGACGTTCCTTGCGTTTGCTGCTGCCCGTCGGGCGGTCGGCGCCGCCGTTGCCGTTGCCCAAGTGGCCCTGCAGGTCGGCTTCCTTGAAGTTTTCGGTGTCGACTTCGGCGGTGAGCTTGGCCGGGCGCACCTCGATGTCCGGTACGATGCCCTGGGCCTGGATCGAGCGGCCGTTGGGGGTGTAGTACAAGGCGGTGGTGAGTTTCAGGGCACGGTCGTTGGCCAGCGGCAGCACAGTCTGCACCGAGCCTTTGCCGAAGCTGTCGGTCCCCATCAGCACGGCGCGCTTCTGGTCCTGCAGTGCGCCGGCGACAATTTCCGACGCCGAGGCACTGCCACCGTTGATCAGCACCACCAGGGGTACGCCTTCACTGGCGTCGGCCGGGTCGGCCGAGAAGCGCAGCTCGGAGTTGGCGATACGGCCCTTGGTGTAGACGATCAGGCCCTTGGTCAGGAAGTGGTCGGCCACTTCCACGGCCGACTGCAGCACGCCACCTGGGTTGTTACGCAGGTCCAGCACTACCCCGCGCAGCTTCTTGCCGTTGTCCTTGCGCAGCTTGGCCAGGGCTTTGCCCACTTCGTCGCCGGTCTTGACCTGGAACTGGGTGATACGGATGTAACCGTAGTCGTTCTCCAGCAGTTGGCTCTTCACGCTCTTGACCTGGATGACCGCGCGGGCCAGGGTCACATCAAACGGGTTGCCGCCATCGCGCACCAGGGTCAGGGTGATTTTTTCGCCGACCTTGCCGCGCATCTTGTCGACCGCTTCGGTCATGGTCTGGCCGCGTGTCGGGGCACCGTTGATCTTGACGATCAGGTCACCCGCCTGCACGCCGGCACGTGAGGCCGGGGTGTCGTCGATCGGCGACACCACCTTGATGAAGCCATCTTCCTGGCCCACTTCGATGCCCAGCCCGCCGAATTCGCCGCTGGTGCTCTCCTGCAGCTCCTGGAAGTCCTCGGGGCCAAGGTAGGCCGAGTGCGGGTCCAGGTTGCTGAGCATGCCCTTGATGGCGTTTTCCAGCAGGGTCTTGTCGTCTACCGGTTCGACGTAGGCGGCCTTGATACGGTCCATGACCTCGGCGAAGGTGCGCAGTTCTTCCAACGGCAGTGGTGCCTTGGCGGTCACCTCGGTGGCGGGCACTGCGGCAGCCTTGGCCGGCTCGGCGGCAGTGGCCAGGGGCGCGCCGACCGCCAGGGCGATGGACAGGGCCAGCTGGGTGAGACGAGGCGAGTGCAGCATGTCGAACGAACTCCTGATCCTGTAAGCGCTCCCTGGGGAGCATCGGCGCAGCACTCAGGCTACGCCGTAGAAATTTGACTAGCCCCGACACCACTGCGAGGGGTCGGTAGGCCGACCCTGCTGGCGAATGGCGAAGTACAAGCCTGCCGCGTCCTGGCCACCGCTGTCGCCAACGGTGGAAATGGCTTCACCAGCCTTGACGATATCACCGGCGCTCTTGAGCAGGCTCTGGTTGTGGCCGTACAGGCTCAGGTAACCGTTGCCATGGTCGAGAATGACCAGAAGCCCGGCGCCGCGCAACCAGTCGGCGAATACCACGCGCCCGCCGTGCACCGCACGTACCTGGGTGCCTGGGTTGGCGCTGATCATCACCCCGTCCCACTTGGCACGGGCATCGCTGCCACGGGCATCACCGAAGCGTGCCAGCAGTCGACCATTGACTGGCCATGGAAGTTTGCCCCGCGCGGCAGAAAAAGCGCCGCCGTAGTTCGCGCCATCGCTGGAAACCAGCGGGCCGAGGGTGGTGCGGGCTTTTTTCGGCGGCTCCACAGGCTCTGCAGGCTCACGGGCTCGGTCGCGTGCGGCGGCGGCGGCCAGCGCTTCCTGCTGGCGGCGCTTTTCCGCTTCCTGCTGCGCCAACAGGGCCTTCTTGCGTGCTTCTTCGGCTTCGCGGGCCTGGCGAGCGAGGGTTTCCTCGATGGTCTTAAGCACCTTGGCCAGGTCGGCCTGGTCCTGTTCGCGCGATTGCAGCTTCTGGTCGCGGTCCTTGACATCGCTGTTGAGCTTGGCCAGTACCTGCTGGCGCTTGCTGCGCTCGGTTTCCAGGGCCTGGCGACGGCTGTCGAGGTCAGCGCGTTGGGCCAGCAGCTGTTGTTGCTGGCTGGCAATGTCCTGCTCGACGTTGGCCAGTTGGCGCAAGGTCTCGTTGAAGGTGCGCAATTGCTCCAGGCGCGCCTTGCTCAGGTAGTCGTAATACGTGAGGGTGCGGGCGAACTTCTCGGGGTTCTGCTGGTTGAGCAGCAGTTTGAGGTATTCCTCGCGACCGTTGTTCTGGTAGGCCGAACGGGCCTGAATGGCGATCAGCCGCTGTTGTTCAACGCGGGCGCTCTGGAGTTTTTTTTTCTCGGTATCAAGGCGCTCCAGCTCGCCTTCAGTCTTTTTTAGTTCTTGCTGCAGGGCCTCCACCTGCTTTTCGAGGTTGCCGATGTCGGTCTCGGTGGCTTTGAGGTCCTTTTGCACACCGGCCTTTTCTTCCTGGAGCTTGCCCAGCGTCTTCTTGAGCTCGGCAATGTCCTGGCGGGTGGCGTCCAGTTGCTGCTGGGTCTGCGCACGCTCATCGGCAAAAGCCGGGCTGAGCAGGCAAGACAGGGCTAGGAGAATCAGGGCGCGAAGCATGGGGTTTGGCGTACCAAGGATGGAGACTGGCCTAGTATGCCCGCCTGGGCCGGCAAAAAAAACGCCTCGCTGCGGGTGCAGAGGGGCGTTTGTCCGGAATTCATGTGCCATTGGGGCTGCATGGCAGCCCCAGCGCCTGGGATCAGGCGTCGACCAGAATCGAAGTACCGGTCATTTCCACCGGCTTTTCCAGCCCCAGCAGTTGCAGCATGGTCGGCGCCACGTCGGCCAGTACGCCACCGTCGCGCACTTTCAGGTTGCGCTTACCCACATAGATGAACGGTACCGGCTCGGTGGTGTGCGCGGTGTGCGCCTGGCCGGTGCATTCGTCTTCCATCTGCTCGACGTTGCCGTGGTCGGCGGTGATCAGGGCTTCGCCGCCGACTTTCTCCAGTGCATCGACGATGCGGCCGACGCAGGTATCGAGTGCTTCGACGGCCTTGACCGCAGCTTCGAACACGCCGGTATGGCCGACCATGTCGCCGTTGGCGTAGTTGACCACGATCACGTCGAAGCGCTGCTGCTCGATGGCTTCGACGATGCGATCGGTCACTTGCGGTGCGTTCATTTCCGGCTGCAGGTCATAGGTGGCGACCTTCGGCGACGGGATCAGAATGCGCTCTTCGCCCTCGAACGGCTCTTCGCGGCCGCCGGAAAAGAAGAAGGTGACGTGGGCGTACTTCTCGGTTTCGGCGATGCGCAGTTGGGTCTTGCCGTTTTTTGCCAGGTACTCGCCCAGCACGTTGTTCAGGCTGGAGGGCGCAAAGGCTGCCGGTGCCGGGATTTTTGCCGAGTACTGGGTCAGGCCGATGTAGGCCGCCATTTTCGGCAGGCGCGCGCGGGCGAACTCAGTGAAGTCCGGCTCGACAAACGCACGGGACAGCTCGCGAGCACGGTCGGCGCGGAAGTTCATGAAGACCACGGCGTCGCCGTCTTCAACCTTGACCGCTTCGCCGATGCGCGTGGCTTTGACGAACTCGTCGCTTTCGTCACGGGCGTAGGCCGCTTCCAGGCCGGCCTGGGCGGTGTCGGCCGTGTATTCGGCTGCGCTGTCGACGATCAGGTTGTAGGCGGCGCTGACGCGGTCCCAGCGGTTATCGCGGTCCATGGCGTAGTAGCGGCCGATCAGGCTGGCGATGCGGCCCTTGCCCAGTTTGGCGAAGGTGGCGTCGAGCAGTTCGATCGACGACTGTGCGCTGCGTGGCGGGGTGTCGCGGCCATCGAGGAAAGCGTGCAGGTAGATCTTTTCCGCTCCGCGCTGCGCAGCCAGTTCGGCCATGGCCACCAGGTGGTCCTGGTGGCTGTGTACGCCACCATCGGACAGCAGGCCGAGGATGTGCACGGCCTTGCCGGCACTGGCTGCCTTGTCCACGGCACCGGTGAGCACCGGGTTTTTGAAGAACTCGCCATCGCGGATGGCTTTGGTGACGCGGGTGAAGTCCTGGTAGACGACGCGGCCGGCCCCCAGGTTCATGTGACCGACTTCGGAGTTGCCCATCTGCCCGTCCGGCAGGCCGACATCCATGCCCGAGCCGGAAATGAGGCCATGCGGCAAGGTAGCGCGCAGGCGATCATAGACCGGCGTATTGGCGGCAAAGATGGCGTTGTGTTCAGGGACTTCGCTGTGGCCGAAGCCATCCAGGATGATCAGGACCAGGGGTTTGGGCGTACTCGTCATCAATCAAACTCACGGTTGTTCAAAGATGATAAAGACACGCATTTTAGGGCAAATACGCCACCTGCGGCGAATATTCGTCCTGTTCCCTGACCAGCGCGGCCAATGCGGCAACATGAAGGTACCTTTCCGGCCGGCCCGTCGGGCTTTGGTGGCACTGGGGGGCTGTGTATACTGGCCGGCATTTTCAATCGCCTGGAACACCGCTGATGGTTGCTCACCTGATTCAATTCGCGACAGATCACTACATCCTGGTTGCGATCTTCCTCATTCTGCTGGTCCTGCTGCTGATCAACGAAATCCGTCGCGGCGGCCAGAGCCTGAGCAATGGCCAGCTGACGGCCCTGGTCAATGCCGAGAAGGGCCTGGTGGTCGACATTCGCCCGGCCAAGGAATATTCGGCCGGTCACATCGTCGGTGCGATCAACATTCCGCAGGACAAACTGGCCGCCCGCATGAGCGAGCTGGAGAAGCACAAAGAAAAGACCCTGATCGTCGTCGACGCAATGGGCCAGCAGTCCGGCACCCACTGCCGCGAACTGCTCAAGGCTGGCTACACCGCCGCCAAACTGAGCGGTGGCGTTTCCAGCTGGAAAGCCGATAACCTGCCCCTGGTGAAGTGATATGAAGCCCGTCATCGTCTATTCCAGCGACTACTGCCCCTACTGCATGCGCGCCAAGTACCTGCTCGAGAGCAAGGGCGTGGCCTTCGAGGAAGTCAAGGTGGACGGCAAGCCGCAAGTTCGCGCCGAGATGAGCCAGAAGGCCGGCCGTACGTCGGTGCCGCAGATCTGGATCGGCAGCACCCATGTCGGTGGATGCGATGACCTCTATGCCCTGGAGCGCGCCGGCAAGCTCGACGCGCTGCTGGCGGCCTGATTTGCACTGCATTCAAAAACATTAGGATAAGGATCTGCCATGACTGACCAACAGACCAACGGCGCTGCTGCAGAAGACAACAGCCCTCAGTTCTCCCTGCAACGCATCTATGTGCGTGACCTGTCGTTCGAAGCCCCGAAAAGCCCGCAGATCTTCCGCCAGACTTGGGAGCCGAGCGTTGCGCTGGACCTGAACACCAAGCAGAAAGCCCTGGAAGGCGACTTCCACGAGGTGGTGCTGACCCTGTCGGTAACCGTCAAGAACGGTGACGAAGTGGCCTTCATCGCTGAAGTGCAGCAGGCCGGTATCTTCCTGATCGCCAACCTCGATGCGCCTTCGATGAGCCACACCCTGGGCGCGTTCTGCCCGAACATCCTGTTCCCTTACGCCCGTGAAACCCTGGACAGCCTGGTGACCCGCGGTTCGTTCCCGGCGCTGATGCTGTCGCCTGTCAACTTCGATGCCCTGTACGCGCAAGAAATGCAGCGCATGCAGGAAGCGGGCGAAGTGCCGACCGTGCAGTAATTCTGCCTGTATCGAAAAAGCGCCTCTAGGGGCGCTTTTTTGTTGCCTGCAAGGGCGATCAGCTACCAGCGAACCCGTTCTGCCGCCATGCCTCGTACACCGTCACCGCCACGGTATTGGACAGGTTCAAGCTACGGCACCCCGGCCGCATCGGCAGGCGCAGGCGTTGTTCGGCCGGCAGGCTGTCCAACACCTCGGCCGGCAACCCGCGGCTCTCTGGCCCGAACAGGAACGCATCGCCCGGTTGGTAAGCCACTTCGTGGAAGGGGTGCGAGCCCTTGGTGGTGAAGGCGAACAGCCGCGGGTTGCCCAGGCTTTCCAGGCATCCGGCCAGGCTCTCGTGGCGCTTGAGCGTGGCATACTCGTGGTAGTCCAGCCCCGCGCGGCGCAGGCGCTTGTCATCCAGTTCGAAACTGATGGGTTCGATCAGGTGCAGGTGGCAGCCGCTGTTAGCGCACAGGCGAATGATGTTGCCGGTATTCGGCGGAATTTCTGGTTGAAAAAGGATGACGTGAAACATGCACGGCTCCAAGCGTGAAGATGACGGGCATTCTACCCCTGAACCGGACGTGCGTTCGAAGGCCTTCCCGCGGGTGATGCTGTCGTTGGCGATTGTCGGCTTGATGGTGGGGCTGATGATTGGTCGCCTGACTACGCCCGACGAGCGTGAGCTGCAGCAGGTGCAAGTGGTGCAGGACGGCCTGCAGTTGTGGTTCAACGAAGAGCCCAAGCTGCACGGCGAGAACGTGGAAGGTACAGTGGCATTGCTGTTCCAGGCCCAGGGCAAGGCCCAGCAGGGGCAACTGAGCCTGCAGGGCAAGCCGGTGAGCTGGCGGGTACAGAACAGCCAGGAAGGGTTGTTGCTGACGGTGGTGGCCGCGCGCCCCCTGCACGGCGAGTGGAGCGGTGCAGAGGACGACGGGCGCTGGCGTGTGCAGGTGAAATTGCACGAATAAAAGAGGGGATTTCCCGGCCTGCCTGTACCAGGGTCCCCAAAAGGGGTGCTGCGCATAAAGGGGGGATTTCCCGGCCTGCCTGTACCGAGGTCCCCAAAACGGGCGATGCTGCGAATAAAAGAGGGGTTCACCCGGCCTGCCTGTACCAGGGCCCCCGAAACTGGGTATGTATTAGCTATTGCAGGGGGCGTGCCAGTTTTGCAAAGCCCGTGAATGTTGGGCTTTGAGGGGGAATTGGCCGGGTTTTGAGGGGATTTGTGCCTTCGCGAGGTGCATCGGGCACAGGATCGGTGCATCGGGGCTGAAAAAGCCGGGCCTGCTTCGCAGGCCTATTGCGACACAAGGCCGCTCCCACAGGACGCCGCTCCGTTCAGAGGCGGCGCTATCCCTGTGGGAGCGGCCTTGTGTCGCGAAAGGGCCGCAAAGCGGCCCCCGGGATCTTGAGGGTTTACTCAGAACTCAGTGGTCTTCACCTTCCTCATCATCCCCACCCGCCACATTCATCCCCAGCTCCTTGATCTTGCGCGTCAGGGTGTTACGCCCCCAACCCAGCAACAGCGCCGCATCCCGGCGCCGACCGGCGGTGTGCTTGAGCGCCGTCTCGATCATGATCCGTTCAAAACTCGGCACCGCGCTGTCCAGCAGGTTGGTCTGGCCGCGCGCCAACGCCTGGTCGGCCCACTGGCGCAGGGCCTGCTCCCAGTTGGTCACCGGTGCGGCGTCCTGTGGCAGGTTCAGAAGCTCGGGCGGCAGGTCGCCGATCAGCACTTCGCGGCTGGAAGCCATCACGGTGATCCAGCGGCAAGTGTTTTCCATCTGCCGCACGTTGCCCGGCCAGGGCAGGTTGCGGATGAACTCTTCGGTCTCAGGCTTGAGGACCTTCGGCTCGACCGCCAGCTCCTGAGCGGCCCGGGCAAGGAAGTGGCGGGCGAGTGCGGGGATGTCTTCGCGGCGGTCGGCCAGGCGCGGGATATGGATACGGATCACGTTCAGGCGGTGGAACAAGTCCTCACGGAACTTGCCGGCTTGCACCAGTGACTCCAGGTTCTGGTGGGTGGCGGCGATGATGCGCACGTCGACCTTGACCGGTACATGGCCGCCCACACGATAGAACTCGCCATCGGCCAGCACGCGCAGCAGGCGGGTCTGGGTGTCGGCAGGCATGTCACCGATTTCGTCGAGGAACAGCGTACCGCCATCGGCCTGCTCGAAACGGCCCCGGCGCAGGTTGGCAGCGCCGGTGAAGGCCCCCTTTTCATGGCCGAACAGCTCCGATTCCATCAAGTCCTTGGGGATGGCGGCCATGTTCAGGGCAATGAACGGCGACGCCGCGCGCGGGCTGTGCCGGTGCAGGGCGTGGGCCACCAGCTCTTTGCCGGTGCCGGACTCGCCGTTGATCAGCACGGTGATGTTGGAGTGGCTGAGGCGGCCGATGGCGCGGAACACCTCCTGCATCGCCGGGGCTTCACCGATAATTTCCGGGGTACGCGCCAGGTTCTGTGGCACATCCAGGCCCTGCTGTTCCTGAGCGTGCTGGTTGGCGCGCTTGACCAGCGAGACCGCTTCGTCGACGTCGAATGGCTTGGGCAGGTACTCGAAGGCCCCCCCCTGGTACGAGGCCACCGCGCTGTCCAAGTCGGAATGGGCGGTCATGATGATCACCGGCAGGCGCGGGTGCTGTTCGCGGATCTGTGCCAGCAAGTCGAGGCCGCTGGCGCCAGGCATGCGAATGTCGGAGATGATCACGTCCGGTTGCTGGCGCGCCAGGCGCCCCATCACACCGTCTGCGCTGTCGAAGCTCTGGGTGGTCATGCCTTCTTGTTGCAGGGCTTTTTCCAGGACCCAGCGGATGGAGCGATCATCGTCGACGATCCATACGGTTTCACTTCGGCTCATGAGGCGGTGGCTCCTTGTTCCAGGGGCAGGTAGATCGAGAAGGCGGTGTGGCCTGCGTGGCTTTCACACTCGATCAGGCCCTGGTGCTGGCTGATGATGTTCTGGGTAATGGCCAGGCCCAGCCCGGTGCCGTCCGGGCGGCCACTGACCATGGGATAGAAGAGAGTGTCCTGCAGTTCCGGCGGGATGCCCGGGCCGTTATCGATGATCTCGACCCGCGCCACCAGGCGGTGGCGCACGTGGCCGATGGTGAACTGGCGCAAGGCGCGGCTGCGCAAGGTGATGCGGCCCAGCCGCAGTTCATTCTGCGAGCTGATCGCCTGCATGGCGTTGCGCACGATATTGAGTACGGCCTGGATCATCTGCTCGCGGTCGATCAATACGTCCGGCAGGCTAGGGTCGTAATCGCGCACCAAAGTGATGCAGCCCTGGCTTTCGGCGTCGACCAGGCTACAGACTCGCTCCAGCACTTCGTGAATGTTGGTCATGGCAAGCGACGGCAGCTTGTTAGAGCCGAGCATGCGGTCGACCAGGTTACGCAGGCGGTCGGCCTCTTCGATGATCACGTTGGTGTAGTCGCGCAGGCCTTCCTCGGGCAGTTCGCGGGCCAGCAACTGGGCCGCGCCACGGATGCCACCAAGGGGGTTCTTGATTTCATGGGCCAGGCCGCGCACCAGCATCTTGGTGGTTTCCTGCTTGCTCAGCTGAGCCTCTTCCTTGGTGATGCGCAGCAGCCGGTCGCGTGGGTGCACCTCGAGCAACAGCAGGGTCTGGCCCTGATGCAGGATTGGCGTTACCGCGTAGTCGACGGTGATGGTCTGCCCGGTCAGCGAAGTGAGCTGCGCTTCACGCTTGGTGAATGGATGCGCCTGCTCGACCGCCTGGCGCAGCGAGCTGAGTGCCTCGGTCGATTCGGTGAACAGCTCGCTGATGAACTGCCCATGGCTACGCTGGCCACTGACGGCCAGCAGCATTTCCGCTGCCGGGTTCATGTACTCCAGGCGCAGCTCGGCGTTGAGCAGCAACGTGGCGGTAGTCAGGTTGTCCAGAAGCAGACGGTGCTGTGCATCGCTGATGGTCATAAGGCGTCGTTGACCTCTTTTGGCGCTTGCCCGGCACTGCTTTGGCCTGGGCCGGACGCGGGGTGGTTCCGCTGGTGCGAGACTCTCGACAAGAAAATGCAAGAAACAAACCAAGGCTCCGAAAAGAAGCGGAATTGCCTGATAAAGACCTGGAATTGTGCTTATTCGGACCAGATTGCCCTGATTTATCGTTTCAAGTGACCCGTTTTGGGTTGCAGATTGAAGCGTTCGGCGTACTTATGCACCAATATAGAGCATTGCGATGTTCAGTGTTCTACACACACTTGTGCGGTCGCGCGGACCATGGCCCTGTACCTCATCGGGTCGTTGGCATGCCTGGCTAAGGCATCTGAGAGGTGGCGGGGGCAGTCATTCAGCGGTGCGCGGTCCAGATTGCCCAGTTCTGACAGCAGCGTTGCCTGGAGCATATCCAGGCGTGGGCGTAGTTCATGGGCAAGATCCCGAGCTTGCTGCGGGGGGCGCTTCGCCAGTGCCGTCCAGCGGTCGATCAGGCCGTACTGGATCATCTTGCTGGCTTCGATCTGGTCGGCAAAAAAGGCTGCTGCTCGTGCGGCAGGCAGGCCGTAATCCTGCGCCGCAGCCTGAGCCTGCTGCAGAACCTCTTGTTCGCGCGCGGGAGCCTCGACCGGCACACCGTTGTCCCATTTGTGCACGGCCACGGAGTAGGCCAGATCGAGGCGCTGCCCGATTGCCGTGAGTAAAGGCTTGAGTTCAGGTTGTGCGGGGGAGCTGCAGCCGAGAAGCGCAAAGATGGAGCACAGCACTACGGATGTGAGGCGCATGTCAATCTCCTTGTGGTCGGAGATTTGAGTGTGGGCAGTGAGCCAACTGTTGCTTGTAGGAAGCATCTGAAACGGATGTACGTATAACAAAAACGGCCTTCAGAAGAAGGCCGTTTTTGGTGTTTCAGATTGGCGCTAGACGCCAATCAGATCAGCAGCTGTAGTACAGCTCGTATTCCAGCGGGTGTACGAAGGTGCGGACCTTGATTTCTTCTTCGCTCTTCAGCTCGATGAAGGCATCGATGAAGTCGTCGGAGAACACGCCGCCCTTGGTCAGGAACGCGCGGCCTTTGTCCAGCTCTTCCAGAGCCTCTTTCAGGCTGCCGCACACTTGCGGGATGTTCTTGGCTTCTTCTGGTGGCAGGTCGTACAGGTTCTTGTCGGCCGCGTCGCCTGGGTGGATCTTGTTCTGGATGCCATCCAGGCCAGCCATCAGCAGGGCCGCGAAGGCCAGGTACGGGTTGGCCGATGGGTCCGGGAAGCGGGCTTCGATACGGCGGGCTTTCGGGCTGCCGACGTAAGGAATACGGATCGAGGCGGAACGGTTGCGAGCCGAGTAGGCCAGCATTACCGGGGCTTCGAAGCCTGGGACCAGACGCTTGTAGGAGTTGGTCGACGGGTTGGTGAAGCCGTTCAGGGCCTTACCGTGCTTGATGATACCGCCGATGAAGTACAGGGCGGTGTCGGACAGGCCGGCATAGCCTTCACCCGAGAAGGTGTTCTTGCCGTCTTTCCAGATCGACATGTGTACGTGCATGCCCGAGCCGTTGTCGCCGTACAGAGGCTTAGGCATGAAGGTGGCGGTACGGCCGTAGGCGTCGGCAACGTTGTGCACGACGTATTTCAGCGCCTGTACTTCGTCAGCCTTTTTCACCAGGGTGTTGAACTTGACGCCGATTTCGTTCTGGCCGGCAGTCGCCACTTCGTGGTGGTGAACTTCAACGGTCTGGCCCATTTCTTCCAGTGCGTTGCACATGGCAGTACGGATTTCGTGGTCGTGGTCGAACGGCGGAACCGGGAAGTAGCCGCCCTTCACGCCTGGACGGTGGCCTTTGTTGCCGCCTTCCACGTCAGCGTCGGTCATCCACGAGCCTTGCTCGGAGAAGATCTTGAACATCGAGCCGGAAATGTCCGACTTGAACTTCACTTCGTCGAAGATGAAGAACTCAGGCTCTGGGCCGGCGAAGACGGTGTCACCGATGCCGGTGCTCTTCAGGTACTCTTCGGCACGCTTGGCGATGGCGCGTGGGTCGCGATCGTAGCCCTGCATGCTCGACGGGTCGACGATGTCGCAGGTGATGATCAGGGTTGGCTCTTCGGTGAACGGGTCCAGGACGGCAGTGTCGTCGACCGGCATCAGGATCATGTCGGAGGCTTCGATGCCTTTCCAGCCAGCGATGGAGGAACCGTCGAACATCTTGCCGACTTCGAAGAAGTCTTCGTCCAGCGCATCACGCGACGGCATGGTCACGTGGTGCTGAATGCCTTTGGTGTCCGTGAAACGCAGATCAATCCACTTGACGTCATGATCTTTGATGAGTTGAACCGACTTCGACATGTTGTCCTCCGGATGGTCTAGAGCGCGGTGGGCCGCTGCCCTGGAAAAAGGGTGTTGCCGGGCGCGGATAGTCGGCCAAGCTTACCTGCCTCACAAGGGAGCAAATTGCATGCCAGTGCCCGAAAATGGCGAAGGCGGGATAAAAGGGGGCGTTTGTGGGCATTTGGCGTAGGGGTGGCGGGTAAAAATGCACCCTTTAGATGCGAGTTTTGGTGTCAACGCACCAATACAGTGCGCGATCTGGGCTTTGTGCTTTCTTTGAGGGCTTTCCGCGGGTTTGCACGCGAAAAGGCCGGAACAGGCGGCACAAAACCCGCCTCATGCATTTATCTCAAAGCTTCTGATCAAAAGTTGGTCAAATCCTGAGCAATTTCCGATATAATTCGCGCCCCTCATTTTCGGCAGGCCCTGCGCGCGCTGTTAACCAATGAAACTTATCGTCAAAGTCTTCCCAGAAATCACCATCAAGAGCCGGCCGGTGCGCAAGCGTTTCATCCGCCAGCTCGCCAAGAACATCCGCAACGTGCTCAAGGACCTCGATCCTGAGCTCGCGGTCGATGGTGTCTGGGACAATCTCGAAGTGGTCACCCGCATCGAGGACGAAAAAGTCCAGCGCGAGATGATCGAGCGCCTCACCTGCACGCCGGGTATCACCCACTTCCTGCAGGTAGAGGAATACCCGCTGGGTGACTTCGACGACATCGTCGCCAAGTGCAAGCACCACTTCGGTCACCTGCTGGCCGGCAAGCACTTCGCCGTGCGCTGCAAGCGCGGTGGCCACCATGACTTCACCTCGATGGACGTCGACCGTTACGTCGGCAGCCAGCTGCGCCAGCAGTGTGGCGCCGCCGGCATCGAGCTGAAGAAGCCCGAAGTGCTGGTGCGCATCGAAATCCGCGACCAGCGCCTGTACGTCATCCACAACCAGCACCAGGGCATCGGCGGTTACCCGCTGGGCGCCCTGGAGCAGACCCTGGTGCTGATGTCCGGTGGCTTCGACTCCACCGTGGCGGCTTACCAGATGATGCGCCGTGGCCTGATGACCCACTTCTGCTTCTTCAACCTCGGCGGCCGTGCCCACGAGCTGGGCGTGATGGAAGTGGCCCACTACCTGTGGAAAAAGTACGGCAGCAGCCAGCGCGTGCTGTTCATCAGCGTGCCGTTCGAAGAGGTGGTTGGCGAGATCCTCAACAAGGTCGACAACAGCTACATGGGTGTGACCCTCAAGCGCATGATGCTGCGCGGTGCCGCGCACATGGCCGACCGCCTGGAAATCGACGCGCTGGTGACCGGCGAGGCGATCTCCCAGGTATCCAGCCAGACCTTGCCGAACCTGTCGATCATCGACTCGGCCACCGACAAGCTGGTGCTGCGCCCGCTGCTGGCGAGCCACAAGCAGGACATCATCGACCAGGCCAACGAAATCGGCACCGCCGACTTCGCCAAGCACATGCCAGAATACTGCGGCGTGATTTCGGTGAACCCGACCACCCATGCCAAGCGTCACCGCATGGAGCATGAAGAGAAGCAGTTCGACATGGCGGTGCTGGAGCGCGCCCTGGAACGCGCCAAGCTCATCTCCATCGACCATGTGATCGACGAGCTGGGCAAGGACGTCGAAATCGAAGAAGTGACCGAGGCTCTGTCGGGGCAGATCGTCATCGACATTCGTCACCCTGATGCCCAGGAAGACGAACCTCTGGTGCTGGACGGTATCGAAGTCCAGGCCATGCCGTTTTATGCCATCAACAGCAAGTTCAAGCACCTGGACCCCACGCGCCAGTACTTGCTGTATTGCGACAAGGGTGTGATGAGCCGTTTGCACGCACACCACCTGCTCAGTGAGGGACATGCCAATGTGCGTGTTTATCGTCCGACATAAGACGCCGGGGCTGTATGGCGGCAGTATCCGCCATCGCCCTCCCGACCGCCGGGCCCGCTGAGCCTTAAACAGTACATATTGGCCGCCTACACTGGGCGGCAACCGAATCCTCTGATCGAGATACACTTGTGATCGAAAATCTGCGTAACATCGCCATCATCGCCCACGTTGACCATGGTAAAACCACCCTGGTCGACAAACTCCTGCGTCAATCCGGCACTCTGGAGCGTAACGAGCTCAACGACGAGCGCGTCATGGACTCCAACGACCAGGAAAAAGAGCGCGGTATTACCATTCTGGCGAAAAACACCGCCATCAACTGGAACGGCTACCACATCAACATCGTCGACACCCCCGGCCACGCCGACTTCGGTGGCGAGGTTGAGCGTGTAATGTCGATGGTCGACTCCGTGCTGCTGCTGGTCGACGCCCAGGACGGCCCAATGCCGCAAACCCGCTTCGTGACCAAGAAGGCCTTCGAAGCCGGCCTGAAGCCAATCGTCGTGATCAACAAGGTTGACCGTCCGGGCGCACGTCCTGACTGGGTTCTGGACCAGATCTTCGACCTGTTCGACAACCTCGGCGCTACCGACGAGCAGCTGGACTTCAAAGTGGTCTACGCCTCGGCCCTGAACGGCATTGCCGGTCTGGACCACACCGAAATGGGCGAAGACATGACCGCCCTGTACCAGTCGATCATCGACAACGTACCGGCTCCTTCCGTTGACCGTGACGGCCCGTTCCAGATGCAAATCTCGGCACTGGACTACAACAGCTTCCTCGGCGTTATCGGTGTTGGCCGTATCGCCCGTGGTCGCGTCAAGCCGAACACCCCGGTTGTCGCCATCGACACCAACGGCAAGAAGCGTAACGGCCGTATCCTGAAGCTGATGGGTCACCATGGCCTGCACCGCATCGACGTCGAAGAAGCCCAGGCTGGCGACATCGTCTGCATCAGCGGTTTCGACGAGCTGTTCATCTCCGACACCCTGTGCGCCCCGGACGCGGTAGAAGCGATGAAGCCGCTGACCGTTGACGAGCCAACCGTTTCGATGACCTTCCAGGTCAACGACTCGCCGTTCTGCGGTAAAGAAGGCAAGTTCGTCACCAGCCGTAACATCAAGGACCGTCTGGACAAGGAGCTGCTGTACAACGTTGCTCTGCGCGTTCAGGAAACCGATTCCCCAGACAAGTTCAAGGTTTCGGGCCGTGGTGAGCTGCACCTGTCGGTACTGATCGAAACCATGCGTCGTGAAGGCTTCGAGATGGCTGTGGGCCGTCCTGAAGTGATCATCCGCGAAGTCGACGGCGTCAAGCAGGAACCGTTCGAGAACGTCACCATCGACATCCCTGAAGAATCCCAGGGCAAGGTGATGGAAGAGATGGGTCTGCGTAAAGGCGACCTGACCAACATGGTTCCGGATGGCAAAGGCCGTGTTCGCCTGGAGTACAACATTCCAGCCCGTGGTCTGATCGGTTTCCGTAACCAGTTCCTGACCCTGACCAACGGTGCAGGCATCCTGACCTCGATCTTCGATCGCTACGACACCATGAAGTCGGGCCAGATGTCCGGCCGCCTCAACGGCGTACTGGTTTCGGTCGAGACCGGCAAGGCGCTGACCTACTCGCTGGAAACCCTGCAGGCACGTGGCAAGCTGTTCGTTGAACACGGCCAGGAGATCTACAACGGTCAGATCATCGGCCTGAACAGCCGCGATAACGACCTGGGCGTGAACCCGACCAAAGGCAAGAAGCTCGACAACATGCGTGCTTCGGGCAAAGACGAAGTCATCGCCCTGGTACCGCCAGTTCGCCACACCCTCGAGCAGGCCCTGGAATTCATCCAGGACGACGAGCTGTGCGAAGTGACGCCGAAGTCGATCCGTCTGCGCAAGAAGATCCTGGACGAAGGCGAGCGTACCCGCGCTGCCAAGAAAGCCAAGAACTGAGTTAGCTCAGGCTGAATGAAAACGCCCCCGGTCGTAAGGCCGGGGGCGTTTTTTTTGCCTTGCGTTCATCAAAAGTTAGTATTTCAGGTGTGTGGATTTCTGGTAAATGCCACTGTATCAGTAAATGTTTCCATGTGTCTGGGTGTTTGATTATTCATTAGTCTCATCTCTCTACTTTATTTGAGGGTGAGGGACTGAATATGTCTGATGTGATTGTCGGCAAGGATATATGCATTATCGATGACGGCATTACTGATAAAGAGCATGCGCAAATCTTGCAGCTCCTTACTGATTCGGTGTGGCGCTATGGGTGGCCTTATCCTTATTCGCCGCTTGAGCGCCCTTGCTGGCACAGTTTCATAGCCGGCTCTCGCAGAGACAAGTTGGAAGATTGCGAGCAGGAGCTGCGTGAGCGCTCGGACTGGGGTTTCCTGGCGGACATCTGGGCACGCATTAAAGCCGCTCACATGCCTTCAGCCGTATTGCTGGGTGTGTACGCGAACGGGCAAACCACCAGTCAGGATGGACCTATACATCGGGATAATACTGCGGAGGCGCCGGGACGAACTGTCATGCTGTTCTGTAGTGAACATTGGGCCACTTGCTGGGGAGGCGAGTTAATGTTCTACGACGCCGGCAAGGAGACCATCATTATGTCGGTACAGCCCAAGCCAAGAAGGGTTGTCGTTTTCAATGGCGAGATACCGCACGCCGCACGGGCACCTGCAGCAAGCTGTAACCGTCTGCGTATGAGTATTGCCTTCAAGACGATGATAAAGGAGTGATGGCAGATGGCTAAAACAGTTGAAATAATCCTGGGCTATGTCGATGCACCCGTCGCGGTGGGGGCGGCTTCGACCTCCACAGTGGATCAGTACGATAGCGACAAGTCTGGTTTCGATTTGGTGAACCAGAGTGCGCAGACAGGTGCTGCGGTCGCAGGCGTCACGTCGATTGTAAAGCTGACAGCGGGTTTTACACCATTTCTGAACATAAAAACGAATACCCTGGCGGCAACTACAGTGCTTCTAAAGATTACAGCGAGGTACAAGACGAAGCAGGAATTTGAAACCGGAGATGTCTTAAGTCTGATTGGGAATGTTGCTGGGATTGTTGGAGGAATTACCTTGCTGGCTGGTGCAAGTTCAGCTGCAGTGGCATTCACAGCTGTGGGTGTAGGGGCTAATGCGTTTGGGGTTTTTAATTCTGATGTGGCGAAGAAATTGTATCATTCTGCAATTATCCCTGTTCTGGAAAAATATTTTGTTGCGGATACAAGCGCGGTGTTTCCAGATTACTGGGTTGCACCGGACTTGACACTGGCATCTCTTGATCAAATAATTGCGAGCTACTCAGGTGGCATTGCGGTAAGTCAGTGGAATCCTGATACACATAATGTTTCGCTTGGCAGTAACTCCGTTTACATATTTGGAGTGAGCGCGGGAAGTGGGGGCGGATATATAGAGGGTGACAGTGGAGGGAGTCAGGTCATTCCACTGACTGGCTCCGGTTGGGGTATTGGCGTCGGTCCTCTAGAGTACCCAGGGTGGAATATTGATATTGGTCCCATACAAATTATCGAGCCTGGCGGTAGTAATTGGGGTGTTGACAGGTATCACTGAAGAGCGTAGTTCTGCATTGTTTTGGTAAGATATAAGGAGGAGGTGTGCATTCAATGTCTGGTTTTTTCAAAATATACAGAGCCTCTCCTCCGTTTAAACGTATTCAATTGCTATCAATTGTTTTGGTTACAATGCTGTCATTTGCAGCGCTGTATTACAGTGACTTAAAAGTATACAAAGCTCCTGATTTTTCCAGGTTGACGTTTGTTGAAGGGCGTGTATCGGGTTACCCGGACACTTGGGAGCATAATCGTTCGATTATACATTTCGCAGTTGCATACACGCTGGATGGAGTACGGTATGGTAAAGGGATCTACACGTATCCGGCGTTGTACAAGGAGTCAGGGCTGCGAATAAACAAGAAGGTATCCTTGACGGTGGAGCGCCTGGACGACGGCAGCCAAGTGCGTGAACTGGCCACCTTGGATGGCCGTGTCCTTTTCGATGATCGATTCCATCAGCAAGTCATCGCTTGGAACAATCAATCAATAAAGTTCAAGGTGGTGTTGGCAGGCCTGATGTCATTTGGGCTCGCTGTCGCGGCTTTGGTCGTAGCTATACGTCATCGGGGCAAGCTTTTTCAGGCTGGTTGAGCTCAAGCTTGTTTCAAGCAGGCTGTAAAAACACAAAACCCCCAATGAAGGGGGTCGTATCGCGGATGCCCTTAGGGATTTCTCCCGTCAACCGGCACGGCCGGAACCAGGTGGCGGCGTCTAGACACTTCCTGAAGGAAGCTCCGTATACATCAAGACGAGTAAAAGTCTATTGAGTCTTGGCGTGGCCGTCAACGGCCAACCACCTTGGGCTTGTACGCACAATACCCCGGCCGCGGCCCGACCTTGGGGTGGTTGCGGCAGGTATCCGGGCGCTTGTCATAAATGGTGCACAGGCGGCTTTTACGATCCAGGTACATGCAGTCATCGTTGCTCATCCGGGTCAGGGTGAAAATCCCCGACTTCTGGTTGAAGCGCTCGATGATGCCTTCCTTCTGCAAGCGTTTAGCCACGTTCTTCGGCGGTTCGTCTTTTTCGAACTCGTCGACCACGCCGATTCGGATCAGATCCTTGATCTTCACCTCCACCGGTAGGGTGCAGCAGGTCGAATGGCAGCCATGGCACATGTTGCTGGTATAGCGCTGCCAGGTCTCCAGGCGGTCGACTTCGGCCGCGGCGATCAGGGTCGTTTTCATCTTTATAGGGTGGATCACGGTCTTGGGGCGCGCGATGATACCGGAATTGTTCAATTTATGAACAACCTTTTGCCGGAATCGCAGCGTCGGCATGAAAACTGCGAACCGTAACTGTCACTCCCGGTCGAAGGGTCTAGTCTCATCAATCTCCCTCCGCTTTCGTCAACTTGCCCGAGGATGCCGCATGTCCCAGGAACCTAAAGCTCGTGACGCCGAAGTCGCGGATTTTCGCGCTGCTGTACTGAACAAGCTGACCTACGCGGTCGGCAAGGACCCGGAGCACGCCTTCGACCATGACTGGTTCGAAGCCATTGCCCTGGCTGCGCGCGATCACATGGTCGATCACTGGATGGATCACACGCGTCAGGCCTATCGGCGCAGCCAGAAACGGGTCTACTACCTTTCCCTGGAATTCCTCATCGGCCGCCTGCTGTACGACAGCCTGAGCAACTTGGGCTTGTTGGACATTGCGCGCGATGCGCTGGAAGGGCTGGATGTGGACCTTGAACGTATTCGTCTGCTTGAGCCGGATGCTGCGTTGGGCAATGGTGGCTTGGGCCGATTGGCTGCATGCTTCATGGAGAGCATGTCTACCTTGGGTATCGCTGCCCATGGCTACGGCATCCGCTACGAGCACGGGCTGTTCCGGCAGGCGGTGGTCGATGGCTGGCAGCAGGAGCAGACTGAAAACTGGCTGGATTTCGGCAACCCCTGGGAGTTCGAACGCGCCGAGGTGATCTACCCGATCAGCTTCGGCGGCAGTGTCGAAACCGTGCACGATGCCAGCGGTACCCCGCGCCAGGTATGGTCGCCCGGTGAAACGGTGCGGGCGGTGGCTTACGATACGCCGGTGGTCGGCTGGCGCGGAGCCAGCGTCAATACCCTGCGCTTGTGGCGTGCACGGGCGTTGGAAGAGCTGCACTTGGAGCGTTTCAACGCCGGTGACCATCTGGGGGCGGTGGCCGAAGTGGCGCGTGCCGAGAGCATCTCGCGTGTGCTGTACCCGGCTGACAGTACCGAGGCCGGTCAGGAGTTGCGCCTGCGCCAGGAGTATTTCTTTGTGTCGGCTTCGCTGCAGGACTTGCTGCGCCGTCACCTGAACATGCACAAGGACCTGCTCAACCTGCCCGATGCGGCGGCCATCCAGCTCAACGACACCCACCCCTCGATTGCCGTGGCGGAGTTGATGCGGTTACTGGTGGATCAGCACGAAGTGCCTTGGGAAAAGGCCTGGGAGCTGACCGTCGGTACGCTCGCCTACACCAACCACACCCTGTTGCCCGAAGCCCTGGAAACCTGGCCGGTAGCGTTGATGGAGCGCATGCTGCCGCGGCACATGCAGATCATCTACCTGATCAATGCCTTCCATATCGATGCCTTACGGGCCAAAGGCCTGCACGATTTCGACGTGCTGCGCGCGGTGTCGTTGATCGAAGAAGACAACGGCCGTCGGGTGCGCATGGGTAACCTGGCGTTTCTTGGCTCGCACAGCGTCAACGGCGTGTCGGCGCTGCACAGCAAGCTGATGAAGAGCACGGTGTTTTCCGAACTGCACAAGCTCTACCCGCAACGGATCAACAACAAGACCAATGGCATTACCTTCCGCCGCTGGTTGTACCAGTCCAACCCTCAGCTGACCGAGATGCTGGTCGAGGCGCTTGGCCCGGAACTCAAGGACGACCCGGAGGCGCTTCTGGCCGGCCTGGTGCCGTTCGCCGACAAAGCCGGTTTCCGCAAGCAGTTCGCGGCCCAGCGCCTGCACAGCAAACGCGCCCTGGCCAGCATCATCCAGGACCGCATTGGCGTTACGGTCAACCCCGAGGCGCTGTTTGACGTGCAGGTCAAACGCATTCACGAGTACAAGCGCCAGCTGCTGAACCTCCTGCACACCGTTGCGCTGTACCAGGCCATGCGCAATGACCCAGGCACCAATTGGGTGCCGCGGGTGAAGATCTTCGCTGGCAAGGCTGCGGCCAGTTACCATCAGGCCAAGCTGATCATAAAGCTGGCCAACGACATCGCCCGGGTGGTGAACAACGACCCGACCGTGCGCGGCTTGCTGAAGGTGGTATTCCTGCCTAACTACAACGTCAGCCTGGCCGAAAGCATCATTCCGGCGGCGGACCTTTCCGAACAGATTTCCACCGCCGGTTACGAGGCCTCTGGCACCAGCAACATGAAGTTCGGCCTCAATGGCGCGCTGACCATCGGCACCTTGGATGGCGCCAACGTAGAGATGTGCGAGCAGGTAGGGGCCGACAATATGTTCATCTTCGGCCTGACCGCGCAGCAGGTCGAGGCACGCAAGCGGGCCGGTGATTTTGGTGCCAATGCCGCCATAGCCGCCTCCAGCCGCTTGAGCGATGTGTTGCAGGCCATTCGCAGCGGCGTGTTCTCGTCAGACGACCCGTCACGCTACACCGGGTTGATCGATGGCCTGGTGGCCTACGATCGTTTCCTCGTATGCGCCGATTTCGATGCCTACTGGGATGCCCAGCGACGGGTCGAAGACCTGTGGCACACGCCGCAGGAATGGTGGCGCATGGCGGTGCTGAACACCGCGCGGATGGGTTGGTTCTCGTCGGACCGGACCATTCGCGAATATGCCAACGAGATCTGGAAGGCTCTGGATTGATGTAAGCCTGTGCTGACCTCTTCGCGGGTAAACCCGCTCCCACAGGGAAATCTACAGCTGCAAGGCCTGTGTAGATCCTTGTGGGAGCGGGTTCACCCGCGAATGGCCCTCACTCCGACCACCGGCCTGGCGAAGGCTGAACTACCGACCTATTGTGCCGTCTGAGAGCCGTGGCGAGTCTCATCACTCGCTAGCCCGCCACTCTCCCTGTAAACTGCGGGGGTTTTTTATCTCCCCCATCCATTCGGAGCCATACATGTCCCGCGTTACCCTGAGTCGCTATCTGATTGAGCAGACCCGCAGCAACAATACCCCTGCCGATCTGCGCTTCCTGATCGAAGTGGTGGCGCGTGCGTGCAAGGAAATCAGCCATCACGTCTCCAAAGGCGCCCTTGGCGGCGTGCTGGGCAGCATGGGCACTGAAAACGTGCAGGGCGAAGTCCAGAAGAAACTGGACGTGATTTCCAACGACATCCTGCTGGAAGCCAACGAGTGGGGCGGCCACCTGGCCGGCATGGCGTCCGAAGAAATGGACAACGCCTACCAGATCCCGGGCAAGTACCCGAAAGGCGCCTACTTGCTGGTCTTCGACCCACTGGACGGCTCGTCGAACATCGACGTCAACGTATCGGTCGGCACCATCTTCTCGGTGCTGCGTTGCCCTAACCAGTACCTGAGCCAGAACGAAAGCCTCAACGAAGAAGCCTTCCTGCAGCCAGGCACCGAGCAGGTTGCCGCCGGCTATGCCATCTACGGCCCGCAGACCATGCTGATCCTGACCCTGGGCAACGGCGTCAAGGGCTTTACCCTGGACCGTGAGCTGGGCAGCTTCGTACTGACTCACGAAAACATCCAGGTGCCGGCCACCACCGCCGAGTTCGCTATCAACATGTCCAACCAGCGTCACTGGGAAGCCCCGGTACAACGCTACGTTGGCGAACTGCTGGCAGGTGAAACCGGCCCGCTGAAGAAGAACTACAACATGCGCTGGATTGCCTCGATGGTAGCCGACGTGCACCGCATCCTGACCCGTGGCGGCCTGTTCATGTACCCACGTGATGCCCGCGAGCCAAGCAAACCGGGCAAGCTGCGCCTGATGTACGAAGCCAACCCGATGTCGTTCATCATCGAACAGGCCGGCGGCGCTTCCACCAACGGTTACGATCGCATCCTCGACATCAAGCCAGAAAGCCTGCACCAGCGCGTGTCGGTGATCCTTGGCTCGAAGGAAGAGGTCGAGCGCGTCACCGCCTACCACAAGGAGTAAGTCATGCTCGCACCTTGGCAGCCGTTGCTGGAGTGGTGGTTCGGTTGGGGCACCAGTGCCCAGGCCGTGGCTGACGAGAAGAGCACGCTGTGGTTCGGCAAGCATCATGATGCCGACGCCCATGCGCTGTTTGGCGACCTGGTCGAGCAGGCCCTGGCGGGCGGGCTCGACGAGTGGCAGCAAAGCCCGCAGGGCTGGCTGGGCCTGCTGATCTTGCTGGACCAGCTGCCGCGCATGATTTACCGCGACACGCCGCGCGCCTTCGAGGGCGACCGGCGTGCCCAGGTGGTGGCCATGCAGGGGCTGCAGAAGGGCTGGGACTATCAACTGTTGCCCATCCAGCGGGTGTTCGTACTGCTGGTGCTGGAGCATGCCGAGGTGCTGGACTGGCAGAACTTGTGTGTCGAGCGCTATCAGATGCTGCTGGATGAGCAGCCAGAGGCTACCCGCCGGCTGTTCGAAGGCTTCCTCGACTATGCCGAGCAGCACCAGCGAGTCATTGCCCGGTTCGGGCGTTTCCCGCACCGCAACCTGGTGCTGGAGCGACCGAGTACCAGCGAAGAGATGGACTTTTTGCTGGAGCCTGGTTCCAGGTTCTGATGCCCGAAGGGCCTGCTGCGCAGGCCATCGCGATGCAAGGCCGCCCTCAGGGCGGCCTTTTTATTGGGTGCGCCAGGCATGGCGCGTTGCGCGTAGCGCAACCCGCTTGGTTGTGGTGGCCAAAGCGGGTGACTTGGAGGTGAAAGTCCTCTACACACCCGGCAAGGGGAAGTGTTAGCCAGAGGCAAGGGTGTCGTGGGCGACCGCGAATCTGAAGGAAGCCCGAGGCAAACTGCTGGCCTGACGAACAGGAAGCGGATAGAGGCGGCACAGCGGGGTGAGGCGGCCCAAATCGTCAAAGCCCAGTACTTGCACGGGACGCTGTGACGTAAATCCGACAGGCATAAGCAGGAAGGTCACGCGAATTACCCTGGGAGATCTGCACGTTTGCCACTGTGCTACCGAGCGTCGAGAGGCGACGGGACGAGCGTGCAGAAGTCAGCCGAGGCCGTAGTAAGTGGCGGTTAACCGCGCCACCAAGGGCCGAACAGGTTATGCCGCCAGTAGGCGTCACTGTCTCGTTGGTAGCCGTAATGCAGAAATTTCCTACAACGGAATCTGTCACTCCGAATCCCGGCCAGAAGCCGAGGGTGATGCCTGACAGTGCAAAGGTGCCGGCGGCGTCAGCGACGTGGACGAACGCGGAGCCGGACACGCTGATGGAGCGGGTGCTTGCACCGGCCAACCTCAGGCGTGCGTATCAACGCGTGGTTAGCAACAAGGGGGCTCCGGGTGCCGATGGCATGACGGTCGCTGACTTGGCGGGCTACGTGAAACAGTATTGGCCAACCCTCAAGGCCAGGTTGCTGGCCGGTGAATACCATCCCCAAGCAGTGCGAGCGGTTGAAATTCCCAAGCCGCAGGGCGGCACACGGCAACTGGGAATCCCCACCGTCGTGGATCGCCTGATCCAGCAAGCATTACAGCAACAACTCACGCTACTCTTCGATCCGCTGTTTTCGGACTACAGCTACGGTTTTCGTCCGGGCAAAAGCGCTCACCAAGCCGTTGAACTGGCCCGCTCCCATGTGGCGGCGGGGCATCGCTGGTGCGTGGAGCTTGATCTGGAAAAGTTCTTTGATCGGGTCAACCACGACATCCTGATGGCCTGCTTGCAGCGTCGCGTCGAAGACAAGCGAGTGCTTAGGCTCATCCGCCGCTACCTTGAAGCTGGGGCCATGTCGGGCGGTATCGTCAGCCAACGGCAAGAGGGGACACCGCAAGGCGGCCCACTCTCGCCGTTGCTGTCGAATATCCTTCTGGATGAGCTCGACCGCGAATTGGAACGGCGGGGTCATCGCTTCGTGCGCTACGCCGATGATGCGAACATTTATGTGCGCAGTCCTCGGGCGGGCGAGCGGGTGTTGGCCAGTATCGAGCGCTTCCTGTGCCATCGTTTGAAACTGACGGTGAACCGGAAGAAGAGCCAAGTAGCAGGGGCTTGGAAGTGTGACTACTTGGGTTACGGGATGAGCAGGCACCAGCAACCAAGGCTGCGTGTGGCAACGATGAGCCTGGGGCGCTTACGCGACCGACTCAGAATATTGCTACGCAGTGTAAGGGCCCGCAAAGTGGCGACTGTCATTGAGCGAATCAACCCTGTCCTGCGAGGCTGGGCTGGCTACTTCAAGCTCAGCCAGAGCAAACGCCCACTTGAGAAATTGGATGGTTGGGTCAGGCATAAACTTCGCTGCGTCATCTGGCGTCAATGGAAACGGCCCTCAACGAGGGCGCGCAACCTGATGCGCCTGGGCCTGAGCGAAGAACGTGCCTGTAAATCGGCCTTTAATGGCCGAGGCCCGTGGTGGAACTCGGGAGCATCTCATGTGAATCAGGCGCTACCGAAGAGGCTATGGGATAGGTTCGGACTGGTCTCGATACTGGATACGATAAACCGGCTTAGCCGTATAACCTGAACCGCCGTGTACGGAACCGTACGCACGGTGGTGTGAGAGGACGGCGGCTGTGAAGCCGCCTCCTACTCGATGTGCGCCAGGCATGGCGCGTTGCGCGTAGCGCAACCCGCTTGGTTGTGGTGGCCAAAGCGGGTGACTTGGAGGTGAAAGTCCTCTACACACCCGGCAAGGGGAAGTGTTAGCCAGAGGCAAGGGTGTCGTGGGCGACCGCGAATCTGAAGGAAGCCCGAGGCAAACTGCTGGCCTGACGAACAGGAAGCGGATAGAGGCGGCACAGCGGGGTGAGGCGGCCCAAATCGTCAAAGCCCAGTACTTGCACGGGACGCTGTGACGTAAATCCGACAGGCATAAGCAGGAAGGTCACGCGAATTACCCTGGGAGATCTGCACGTTTGCCACTGTGCTACCGAGCGTCGAGAGGCGACGGGACGAGCGTGCAGAAGTCAGCCGAGGCCGTAGTAAGTGGCGGTTAACCGCGCCACCAAGGGCCGAACAGGTTATGCCGCCAGTAGGCGTCACTGTCTCGTTGGTAGCCGTAATGCAGAAATTTCCTACAACGGAATCTGTCACTCCGAATCCCGGCCAGAAGCCGAGGGTGATGCCTGACAGTGCAAAGGTGCCGGCGGCGTCAGCGACGTGGACGAACGCGGAGCCGGACACGCTGATGGAGCGGGTGCTTGCACCGGCCAACCTCAGGCGTGCGTATCAACGCGTGGTTAGCAACAAGGGGGCTCCGGGTGCCGATGGCATGACGGTCGCTGACTTGGCGGGCTACGTGAAACAGTATTGGCCAACCCTCAAGGCCAGGTTGCTGGCCGGTGAATACCATCCCCAAGCAGTGCGAGCGGTTGAAATTCCCAAGCCGCAGGGCGGCACACGGCAACTGGGAATCCCCACCGTCGTGGATCGCCTGATCCAGCAAGCATTACAGCAACAACTCACGCTACTCTTCGATCCGCTGTTTTCGGACTACAGCTACGGTTTTCGTCCGGGCAAAAGCGCTCACCAAGCCGTTGAACTGGCCCGCTCCCATGTGGCGGCGGGGCATCGCTGGTGCGTGGAGCTTGATCTGGAAAAGTTCTTTGATCGGGTCAACCACGACATCCTGATGGCCTGCTTGCAGCGTCGCGTCGAAGACAAGCGAGTGCTTAGGCTCATCCGCCGCTACCTTGAAGCTGGGGCCATGTCGGGCGGTATCGTCAGCCAACGGCAAGAGGGGACACCGCAAGGCGGCCCACTCTCGCCGTTGCTGTCGAATATCCTTCTGGATGAGCTCGACCGCGAATTGGAACGGCGGGGTCATCGCTTCGTGCGCTACGCCGATGATGCGAACATTTATGTGCGCAGTCCTCGGGCGGGCGAGCGGGTGTTGGCCAGTATCGAGCGCTTCCTGTGCCATCGTTTGAAACTGACGGTGAACCGGAAGAAGAGCCAAGTAGCAGGGGCTTGGAAGTGTGACTACTTGGGTTACGGGATGAGCAGGCACCAGCAACCAAGGCTGCGTGTGGCAACGATGAGCCTGGGGCGCTTACGCGACCGACTCAGAATATTGCTACGCAGTGTAAGGGCCCGCAAAGTGGCGACTGTCATTGAGCGAATCAACCCTGTCCTGCGAGGCTGGGCTGGCTACTTCAAGCTCAGCCAGAGCAAACGCCCACTTGAGAAATTGGATGGTTGGGTCAGGCATAAACTTCGCTGCGTCATCTGGCGTCAATGGAAACGGCCCTCAACGAGGGCGCGCAACCTGATGCGCCTGGGCCTGAGCGAAGAACGTGCCTGTAAATCGGCCTTTAATGGCCGAGGCCCGTGGTGGAACTCGGGAGCATCTCATGTGAATCAGGCGCTACCGAAGAGGCTATGGGATAGGTTCGGACTGGTCTCGATACTGGATACGATAAACCGGCTTAGCCGTATAACCTGAACCGCCGTGTACGGAACCGTACGCACGGTGGTGTGAGAGGACGGCGGCTGTGAAGCCGCCTCCTACTCGATGGCGACGTCCGGGGCCTGGACTGGCATATGTTTTGTATTGTTTTTCAAATAGATAGCTTGGCCAGGCCGGGGTATCTGATCTGTAACAATACTTACGTAAATTAGCCGCTCACGGGCCAGGGAGTACGTGTGGACATGAACGTAGCAAGTGAGTCGGCTTTGCGCCCATCGGCAGTGAATCACCAATCGCTCAGGGTTGTGGCGAAGTGGTTGAAACACCATGGAAGCATCAGGGTCAGGACGACCGACCCACGACGTCTGCTTGCCGGGCGATACCCCCAGGGGCTGATCAGCGAAGCAGAAATGCAGGCGCTGATGGCGGTGTGGCACTGATCGAATCGGTTCTACCTGCACCGGCCTCTTCGCGGACATGCCCGCGAAGAGGCCGGTGCAGTCAACCAAGATCAGAAGCTGTAGCTACCCGTCACCACCAGGCTACGCGGGTCCCCTACCTGAATCTGCGCCGCACTGGTCGCTGAGCTGTAGTAGGTCTTGTCGGCAATGTTGCTCAGCGCCGCCCGTACATCCCAGTCATGGGTGCGGTACCCCGCCAATGCATCCCAACGGCCATACCCCGGCAATACCGTGGTGTTCTGGTTGTCCGCATAACGTTCACCCACCAACGTCAGGCCGGTTTCAGCGTACCAGCCCAGCTCTGGCTTCCAGGTCACGAACAAGCTGCCGTTGCGCTTGGCCACGTCATTGATGCGGTTGCCTTCCTGGCCGTTGTTGTCCTTGACGATGATGGCGTCCTGCAGGCCGATGCCGCCGCGTACATACCAGTTGCCAACGATATTGCCGGTGGCGGTCAGCTCGATGCCGCGCGAACGCTGCAGGCCGCTGAGCAAAATGTTTTCCGGGATCAGCGGGTCGCGGGTGCGGCGGTTGTACAGCTCCAGCTCGTAAATGGCCAAGGTGGTGGTCAGGCGCTGGTCGAGCCAGTCGCTCTTCACGCCGATTTCCTTTTGACGGGTTTCTTCCGGCTTGGCGTCGTTGCCGTTGCCCGGCGCATCTGGAGTGATGCCGATCAGGCCGCCGCCCACCGGCGAAAAGGTCTTGCTCCACGAAGCGTAGAACGAATGGTCGCGCCACGGCGTGTAGACCACGCCCAGGCGCGGGCTGGTGCTGTTGCTGTCCTGTGGTTCGCGCACGCCATCTTTGTTGGTGGTTTGCACATCGAATTGGTCGAAGCGTACCCCAGCAAGGATCTGCCACTGATCGTTCAGGCGGATCTGGTCCTGCAGGTAAAGGCCACGGCTATCGACCACGGTGTGGTTGTCACTCGACACCGTCATAGGGCCATTGTGCTGCTGGCTGCGGTCGGGGTTGTTCAGGTCCAGGCCTGGAACCGCCTGGCCACCCTTCGCAACAGGCAAGGCGGTGTACAGCAGAGGGTCACGCCGCTGATTACCGAACTCCAGGCCTACAAGCAGCTTGTGTTCCAACCCCAGGGTGTCGAAGTCGCCCTCGGCCTCCAGGTTATTGAATAGGTTGCGGGTGTTGAGGTCCTGCTGCCAACGCTGGCGGGTCACGGTGTTGGTGCCGGCGTTGTAGCCGACGACATAGGTGTTGTCGAACTCACTGTCGAGCTTGAACAGGCCCAGGGTATGGCGCAGCTGCCAGGTTTCGTTCAGCTGGTAGTTCAGGCGTGAGCGCAGGGACTGGGCGTGATCATCGATATAGTCGCGCGGGTCACCGTAGGTGTTGCCGCGGCTCACGTCGGCCGGGCGGCCGTTGACCCCGGGGATACCCCGGTCGGGTGTGCGGTTGTAACGGCTGTATTCGTATTGCACCAGCCAGTTCAGGTCGGGGTTGATCTGCCAGCTGATCGACGGGGCGAACAGTTGGCGGCTGCCGTGAACACCATCGCGGAAGCTGTTGTTGTCCTGGTTGCCCATGTTCAGGCGCAGGCTGACGGTGTCGCTGGGGTCGGCGCTGAGGTCGGCATACAGGCTGCGCAGGTCTTCACTGCCGGCCTGCGCTTCGAGGGTCGAGCGTCGGCCCGGCTCCGGTGCCTTGCTGACCCGGTTGACGATACCGCCCTGGCTGCCACGGCCGTATAGCACCGCCGCAGGCCCCTTCAGCACCTCGACCCGCTCGATGTTGTGCAGGTCGCGGATGTACTGGCTGTCGTCACGAATGCCGTCCAGGTAAAAGTCGTTGCTGGCCTCGAAGCCGCGGATGCGCACACTGTCGAAGCGGGTATCGGCGCCGCTGCTGACGTTGGGGATGCCCTCCAGCGCCTTGCCCAAGGTGTTGCTGCCGTAATCCAGCACGTTGACGGTCTTCACCGTGTCGATGGCCTGGGGGACATAGCGCACCGGCGTCGAGGTGCGGGTGGCGGTGCTTACCTCCTTGACCCGTGGGTTGTCCTTCTCGCGCTCGCTGTCGGCGGTAATCGACGACTCTGGCAGCGTGGTGGTGGCGGCACTCGCCAGGTCGACGCTGAACAGCAGCGACAGGCCAAGCGTCAGGGGTGAAAGGCGGCAGGGTACAAGCATGGGCACATCCGGACCGGGCAGGTGAAAAGAAAGGCGCGAATGGTAATGCTTGCTATTTACTCTTGCTTGGGTATTTGTAAAGGCTTGTCTTTACATATGTGTCTGTTTGTAACATCCCTGATCGCAGCGACTTTGCCTGTTGGGGCAACCTTGTGCTGTGAAAACGGCTCCACGGGAAGTTGTCCGTACGATCAAAAGGCTTTTTCCCACACAAGATAAAATGCCCGCTGATAGCGCAAACCTGTATGGAAATGCACCAGGCTCACCGGTGATTTTGGTTATATCAACCTGCATTTCACGATTTTTTGACATTTGTAATCGCACACGGCTAGGATTCGGCCAACGCCTGCTGGCCATGATCTTGGCCAAGCTGCTGCCAAGGGCCGCCGTGTATTACCGGTTGGCCCGCCCGGCTGGATCCGCATAGCGTCGAACCTACGAAGGGGCGTTGGTTCCTGGCGTCATATTGCAGAGCGTTTTTGATTAAGAAATAAGGAAAACAACATGTTGAAAACCAGGATCAGCCTGGTCGCCTTGGCGATGATCGCCGCGACCCAGGCACAGGCCAATGAACAGGCCGACAGCAAGGGCTTCATCGAGGACAGCCACGCCAACGTCCTCCTGCGCAACGCCTACATCAACCGTGACAAGAAGCACGGCACCGACGACCAGATCGAATGGGGCCAGGCGTTCATCGCCAACTTCTCCTCCGGCTTCACCCAAGGCACCGTCGGCGTCGGTGTCGACGCATTCGGCCTGTACGCGGTGCGCCTCGATGGCGGCAAAGGCCACAACGGTGGCGGCGGCGTCGACTTCTTCAAACCGCACGAAACCACCAACGCCGAAGGCAACGCCAGCTCGCCGCACAACCTGGCCCGTGGTGGTGCTGCAGTGAAATTCCGCATCTCCAACACCGTGCTGAAATACGGTGACCAGATGCCAGCACTGCCTGTGCTGCAGTACGACGATGCACGTCTGCTGCCAGAAAGCTTCACCGGTACCCTGATCACTTCCAAAGAAATCCAGGGCCTGGAACTGAACGCCGGTCGTTTCACCCAGGAAGCGCGCAAGAGCGCAGAGGGGCGTGATAGCGGTGGCCTGAAGTCGATCAACGTCTTCGGTGGTAGCTACAAGTTCACCGACAACTTCACCGCTTCGCTGTACACCGCCGACAACGAAGACGTGATGAAGAAGCACTACCTGGGCTTGAACTACGTCTTCCCGATCGCCAGCGACCAGTCCCTGACCCTGGACTTCAACGGCTACAAGTCGGACATCGACCACAAGTACGTACAAGCCGCTGGCCTGAACGGCGACTCCAACACCATCTGGAGCCTGGCCGCCACCTACGCGTACGGTGCCCACTCGTTCACCCTCGCTCACCAGCGCAGCACCGGCAGCACTGGCTACAACTACGGCTTCTACCAGAACGCCGGTGGCGTGGGTGACGGTGGTTCGACCATCTACCTGGCCAACTCGTACTGGTCCGACTTCAATGCCGAAGACGAGCGCTCCTGGCAGCTGGGCTACGGCCTGGACTTCGGTGCCTACGGCATTCCGGGCCTGACCTACAAGCTGGCCTACGTGGTGGGTGACAACATCAACACCCGCAACGTTGCCAACCCGCAGGGCTTTGGCGAAGGTAAAGAGCGCGAGATCTTCAACCAGATCCGTTACGTGGTGCAGGACGGCCCGGCCAAGGACCTGTCCATCAAGCTGCGTAGCTCGTTCGTGCGTACCAACAACGCCGTGCAGCAGAACGGTTACAACGACGACGGCAACGAAGTCCGCGTATTCGTCGAGTACCCGATCAGCATCTTCTGATGCTGATGTGATGTACCCAACAGCCCTGGCCTATGCCGGGGCTGTTTCTTTTCGGCGCAAGGTTACTGCCGGAGCCGGTGTTGCATCTGCGGTTTCCGGTGCAAAACTGTCGCTACGCGCCATACGCCACATCCGTGCATAAAACTCGCTTTCGATCGAGCCGCTGAGCAATTCGCCCGGCTTGAGGAAGGTGTGCAAGTCTGAAAACAACCCGATCTCGCTGGGGCTGATACGCCGTGCCAGGTGCTTGGGCTTGAGCTCCGAAGGGTGCTCCAGGCCCGCGGCAGCCAGCATCTCGGCCAGGGTGTGCAGGGTGTTGCGGTGGAAGCTGGCCACCCGCTCGGCCTTGTCCGGCACTACCAGGGCGCGCTGGCGCAGTGGGTCTTGCGTGGCCACGCCGGTCGGGCACTTGTTGGTATGGCAGCTTTGCGACTGAATGCAGCCAATGGCGAACATGAAGCCGCGTGCCGAGTTGACCCAGTCAGCGCCGATGGCCAACACGCTGGCAATGTCGAAGGCGCTGACGATCTTGCCTGCTGCGCCAATGCGAATGCTCGAGCGCAGGTTCAGGCCAACCAGGGTGTTGTGCACGAACATCAGGCCTTCGCGCATCGGCACGCCCATGTTGTCGCTGAATTCGCGTGGTGCCGCGCCGGTACCGCCTTCCTTGCCATCGACGACGATGAAGTCCGGGGTGATGCCGGTGGCGAGCATGGCCTTGGCAATGCCCATGAACTCCCACGGGTGGCCCAGGCAGAACTTGAAGCCTACAGGTTTGCCGCCCGACAGCTTGCGCAGGCTGGCCACGAACTGCAGCAACTCGACTGGTGTGCGGAAGGCGCTGTGCGCTGCCGGCGAGATGCAGTCCTCACCTGCGCGCACGCCGCGGGTCTGGGCAATTTCAGGGCTGACCTTGTGCCCCGGCAAAATGCCGCCGTGGCCTGGTTTGGCGCCCTGGCTGAGCTTGATTTCAATCATCTTCACTTGTGGCGACTTGGCCTGTTCGGCAAAGCGCTGTGGGTCGAAGCGACCGTCCTCGGTGCGGCAGCCGAAGTAGCCGCTGCCGATTTCCCAGATCAGGTCGCCGCCGTGTTCACGGTGATACGGGCTGATGCTGCCTTCGCCGGTGTCATGGGCAAACCGGCCCATGCGTGCGCCGCGGTTGAGCGCGGCGATGGCGTTGGCACTGAGGGCACCGAAGCTCATGGCCGAAATGTTGAAGATCGAGGCCGAATAGGGCAGGCGGCATTGCGGCCCACCGATGGCAATGCGAAACGATGCCGGGTCTGGCGTAGCCACTGGCAGCATCGAATGGCTGATGAATTCGAAACCGGGCTTGTAGGCATCGTTCAGTGTGCCGAAGGCTTTCTCGGCACTTTCGTTCTTGGCCCGTGCGTAGACCAGCGAGCGCTGCGACCGGGAAAACGGCAGCTTGTCGTCGTCACCCTCGATCAGGTACTGGCGGATTTCCGGGCGGATAGTTTCGATCAGGTAGCGGATGTTGCCGAGGATCGGGTAGTTGCGGCGTACCGCGTGGTGACTTTGTCGCAGGTCGTTCAGGCCGACCAGGCTAAGCAATGCGGTGATCAGCGTTACTGGCCACAGCCAGGCATGTTGGGCGAGCAGCGGTAGGCTGGCGAAGCTGAAGACAAGGCAGAGCGCGAGGCAGGCGTAGCGGCTGGGCAGAGAGTGTTTCATGGGTCCATCGCAGGCAGGATGACCGGGCATAGGATAGGCAAAGGCGGGGCAGGGAAAACCTGGGGAATTGGTAAAAGACTATTACCTGATTGCGTATGCCAGAGCGCTCGCCGTCAGATGGGGAGCAGTATGCTGACCCGCAATCCACCGCCCTCACGGTTCGACAGCATCAGCTCACCGCCATGGCTGGTTGCAATCCGCTGGGCAATGCTCAACCCCAGCCCATACCCTCCCGAGGCCTGGTTACGCGAGCCTTCGCCGCGCACGAACGGGTCGGTAATGGTCGTCAGCAGCGCGGGCGCGATCCCCGGCCCACGGTCGTCGATATGGATGAATACCCCTGTGCTCGCTCGCTCCAGCGTGACCGAAATGTCTTGGGCATAGCGCAACGCATTCACCAACAAATTTTGCAGGCAACGCTGCAACAGCAGGGCATCCACCCGCAAGCTGCCTGCCTGGCCGTGTACTGGCAGTGGTTCCTCGGCGCAGGCCAGGTCCGCACACTGGCGCGCCACCAGCCGGTCCAGGTCCACCTGCTGCAAATTCTGCTGTTCCCCCGCACGCAGGTAATCGAGGACCTGGCCGATCATGTCGTCCATCTGTGTGATGTTCTGCCGCAGGCGTTGGCGGTGTTCGTCGTCGGGCAGGCGCTCCAGGCGCAGGCGCATTCGGGTCAGTGGTGTGCGCAGGTCGTGTGATACGGCAGCCAGGAAGTAGGCTTTGTCGTTGACCATGGCTATCAGCCGCTGCTGCATGGCGTTGAACGCTTGCGCCGCCTGACGCACTTCCTCCGGGCCATCCAGCGCCAAGGGCGGTTGCTCGAGGTTAGCGCCCAGGCCGCGTGCGGCATCAGCCAGGCGACGCAGCGGGCGCAGGCACAGGCGCACGGCAATCAGGCATACCAGCAATACCGCGACAATCCGCAGGGCGTACACCCGCAACAGGTAGTCGCTGATCAGCACCCAAGCCGACTCGCCGCTCCAACCCTGCAGTTCCTGGCCATCGACGGTCAGCCAGTGACCATCGGCCAACGGCACCGCGAACTGGATATGCGCCTGGGCCGTGCGCAGGCCGAACAAGCTGCGCCAGACGATCGGCTGGCCCAGTTCATCGGTCAGTTGCACCTTCATCAGGCGCACGTCCTGGGCATGCCCCAGCTCGTACTTGAGGGCCTGCTGCAGCAACAGCTCGATGCGCCTGCGCCCGCGGCGCTCGTCATGCTCCGGCGTGGGCAGACTTTCGGCGCAGCGTAGCTGGTAATGGGCTGGCGGCTGCAGCATGCCGCCGTGGCAGTCGGCCTGGGCAATCAGTGGAGCGCTGCGCGCAGCGACCAGCCGTACGGGCGCCTCGAGCACCTGGGCGAAACGCACATCGAACCAGATGCTGCTCGACATCAACTGAATCACCAGCGTGCCGCTGACCATGATCAGCAGCAACTGACCAAACAAGGTGCGTGGCCACAGCCGGCGAAGCCAGCGCATGTCAGGCATCGGCCTCGTGGCTGGCGATGCTCAGCAGGTAGCCTTCGTTGCGGATGGTTAGGATTTGCGCGGCCCCCGCCGGTGCACGGCGCAGTTGCTGACGCAGGCGGCTGACGCACATGTCAACCGAGCGGTCGTCGGGCAGGTGGTCGCGGCCGAACGCACTGCGCGTCAGCTGGTCGCGGGAGACCACGCGGTTGTTGGCTTCCAGCAGTTCACGCAGTACGCGGTAGTCGGAGCGCGGCAGGGTCAGGGTCTCGCCATCGGGCCGAGTCAGCAGGCGCTTTACGTGTTCCAGGCGAAACCCGGCGAACAGCTGCGCATCCATCACGGCGGGCTCTTCGGCCTGTGCGTCCAGGCGTTGCGGGCGACGCAGCACGGCCTTGATCCGGGCGATCAGCTCGCGTGGCTCGAAGGGCTTGGCCAGGTAGTCGTCGGCACCCACCTCCAGGCCGATGATGCGGTCCAGCGTGCTGCCTTTGGCCGACAGCATGATCACCGCCAGCCCAGGTGTGGCCTGCAGCTGACGGCACAGGCTCAGACCGTCCTCGCCAGGCAGCATCAAGTCGAGCACCACCAGCTCCACTTTTTGCCGGGCCAGCTGCTCGCGCATCTGTTCACCGTCGGCCGCAGCTAACACGTTATAGCCGGCATCTTTCAGGTAATCGCAAAGAAGTTCGCGGATCTCGTCGTCATCATCGACAACCAGCAAGGTCGTGCTCATGCGGAAAAACACCTGTTCGGTGAGGGCCGGTGGCGCTCATTACGTTCAATTACATCCCCGTACATGTCGGGTCTGGAGCCCGGAGGGCCGGTCCCTAGAATCCTAACAAAAAATCATCTGCAAATACGAAGTCTTCCCAAATGAATCCTATGAGCACCCCGAAAGTCTTCACCCCCAGCAGCCCAAGTGGCAGTCGTCTCAAGCCGCTGGCCTTCTTCGTTGCCGTTGCCATCAGCGGTGGCGCCATGGCTGCCGACGGTAAACCCCTGGAGCTGGATGCCACGCAGATCGAAGACAGCGCGTTACTGCCAGCCGACGATGCCGGCCAGTTGGGCTACACGGTCGAGCGCACTCGCAGCTCCACCGGCCTCGATCTGACGCCGCGACAGACGCCACAATCGGTCACCACCATCACCCGTCAGCAGATGGATGACCGCGACATCCACACCATCGAGCAGGCGCTGCAAACCACGCCGGGGGTAACGGCCAACAAGTCCGAAGTGGGTGGGCGTACCGACTACCGTGCCCGTGGTTACTCGATCAGCAACTGGAAGGTCGATGGCCTGCAGACCCAGGGCGGCTCTGACTTCAGCGGCAGCGGCAATGCGCTGAACATGGACCTGTACGAGCGCATCGACATCGTGCGCGGCGCCAACGGTCTGCTGGGCGGCACCGGCGACCCGTCGGCCACCGTCAACCTGATCCGCAAGGCACCGACCAAGACCTTTGGTGGCAGCGCCTATGCCACCTACGGCAGCTGGGACAAACGCCGTCTGGGTGCCGACCTAAACCTGCCATTGTCCGAAGACGGCCGGCTGCGCTCGCGCTTCGTGATGACCCAGCAAGACGCCAACTCGTTCCGCGACAACCAGTCCGAGCGCTCCCGCGCCGCGCTGGCCAACTTCGAATTCGACCTGGACGAGGCGACTACCCTCGGCGCTGGCTACCAGTACGAGTACAACAAGGTGGTTGGTGGCGGCTGGGGGGCGAACATCCCGCTGTGGTACCGCGACGGCAGCAAGACCGACCTGCCACGTAGCACCAACGTGGTGCCCAGCTGGAGCTTTGGCGAGTACACCACCCGCACTGCGTTCGGCTCGTTGGAGCACCGCTTCGACAACGACTGGACCCTGGACCTGAAAGGCGCCCAGGCCACTACCGAAGCCCTGAACCACCGTGGCCTGGCGAAGGTCAACTCGGCGGGCCGTGGCAGCTACGGCGGCTACTGGGACCAGAATGGCAGCGGCGCCGTGCTCAATGGCCTGCACAGCTCCAGCGACACCACCCAGCAATCGGCGCAAATCGACCTGTCCGGTCCGTTCCAGTTGTTCGGCCGTACCCACCAGGCCATGGTTGGCTACAACGACAGCCGCACGGTGAGCTGGTCGCCGGAATACTCCTGCACCATGGTCGGTGACGGCATGGCCAGTGCGCCTGCTTTGGGCTGCCAGTTTCGCGCCAACAACGGCTTCCCGCTGACCGACTGGCGCAATGGAGTGGATGACGACTACGACATCCTCGCCTCGCGCACCGGCCGCCACAGCAAGACCACCACCCGCCTGCAGGGCATGTACGCCGCCACCCGCCTGAGCATCACCGACCCGCTGTCGGTGATCGTCGGCGTGCGCACCAGCAACTACTCGTCCGTTACCCGTAGCGTGGCCGGCGTGCGCAGCAGCCAGGAAGAGAACGGCATCGTCACCCCTTACCTGGGTGCGGTGTACGACCTCAACGAGAATTACTCGGTGTATGCCAGCTACACCGACATCTTCACACCGCAAACTTCTGAAACCAGCAGCGGCAGCAAGGTCGAGCCGATTCGCGGGCAAAGCTACGAGACCGGCATCAAAGGTGAGTGGTTCGATGGCCGGTTGAACGCCTCGGCGGCGTACTTCCGCACCAAGCAGGAAAACAAGGCCGTGCTGGATGGCGACCTGACCACCCCGACCGGTGGCAATGCCTACAAGGCCGGTTCCGGGCAGGAAACCGACGGTATCGACCTGGAAGTCGCGGGTGCCCTGAGCCCCAACTGGAACGTGTATGCCGGCTACACCTATCTGCATTTCCGCCGCGTCGACAGCGACGGTCGCAGCGACCCGTCGCACCTGTTCAAGGCCTCGACCACCTACCGCCTGAGCGGCCCGCTCGACCGCCTCACCCTGGGCGCAGGCGTGACCGCGCAAACCAACATTCGCGCCATTTCCAGCCCGGCAGGTCAGCCCACCAATGGCGTGAGCAATGGTGCCACTGACGTGAACTGGTCCGGTTATGCCATCTGGAATGCCATGGCCAAGTACCAGCTGACCGACGACACCAGCGTCAGCCTCAACGCCAACAACCTGTTCGACAAGCACTACTACACCCAGTACGGGTTCTACGCCGGGGCAATCTATGGCGACCCGCGTAACCTTTCGCTGACTGTCAGCACTGCCTTCTGATCAGGCACGGTCAAGTGTAGGAGCGGCCTTGTGTCGCGATGGGCCGCGCAGCGGCCCTTCTTCACCCGGGCTCTGCCTCTTGCCCCCGAACAACCGGCTTCTCCAGCCGGCCCTCCAAGCTCTCCCAATCCTCGCCAAACAGCTCTATCGGATGCATTGTTCGATCTGCACCGTTGCCACAGGCTAGGGCTTTGGCTGGGCAGTAGAGGTCGCAGCCCCAGCAGATACGCTCGGGATGGCTGGGGTTTGTGGGGAATTTCTTGGCCATGGGGTGCTTCCCTCAAGGGCTGCCTGAAAACAGGCTATGCCTCATGGCTGCAGGGAGCTTGATCGAAATCAAACGCTGCAGTAATTGCACGAGCACGCTGAGGGGGAAGGCTGCAGTCTTTTGGCGACTGCAGGGTGTTTGATGTGGGTATTCAAAGAAAAACGGTACAAACAAAAGAGGCCCACCTTTCGGTGAGCCTTTTTGATACTGCGTATGGTGCCGGCACCAGGAATCGAACCCGGGACCTACTGATTACAAGTCAGTTGCTCTACCATCTGAGCTATACCGGCAATGGGGCGTCATTATAGCGATCGTTTGGCGCCTGTAAACCACTTCCTTGCGATTGTTCGCAAAAGACCTAAGTTACCGGCCCAAAAGGAGAATTTTCTTACCAGCCGCGGTGGATGGTGTTGACGCTTGGCTCGCTTTTGCCTGGGTTGAAGAACAGCTTGTCATTGTCGCAGCCGCGTTTGCGGCAAGGGCTTTCGGTGCGCAGGGGCAGGCCGTTATCACCGCCCAGCTGCATGCCGGGGTGGTTCCAGCCCAGGTTGCTGTTGGCGTGGGGCGCGGTGCCGTTGGTGCAGCCGGTCAGGGCCAGAGCGAAGGTCAACAGGGCGAGGGGGGTGGCTCGGGTCACGATGGTCAAGTCCGTTGGTCCATTGTCGGTTCTGGCGCAACGCCAGAAGGTCGCGGGGCTGGCGGGCAGCGCGCGACGTCACTTTTTAATGATTTGGGGGGCGGATGATACACCGTTACGGCGGTTGGGCATTAGCCTTGTGTTGCCTGTCAGGCGCTCTTCGCGGGAATTCTCACACCCATAAATGACCGCGCAAACAGCGCTTGCATCAACCACAAGAAATGTTTATGCACAAGTGGCATTGCCGACTTGCGCGAAAGGCATGCCGGATCGCTACGCCGCTGGTCTTTGCGCAAACGCCTGTTTTTGTTGGGCTTGACGCGTAAGCTGGAATAAGCCAAGCGCTTGAAATAGCGCTGGCTCCAACAGGTAATCACAAGCTTGTTCACAGACTTATCCACAGGTTGTGCTGCGGCTAACGGTCGCGTTCCGCAAGGATGAGCAGGTTGCGCGGGGTCAGTGGGTAGTCGCAAAACAGGCCAAGGCGCACCTCATAGCCTTGTTCTTCGAGAAACAGGGCGCGATCGAGCACCAGCCATAGTTCCAGCGGCCGGCGGAATAGGTTGCGCACGCGCTCCAGGTTGCGTACCTCGGCCAGGCGCTGCCAGCCCGCGGCCTCCAGGGCGGCCCAATCCGGGTTGCCGTGCAAAGGCAGTTGTTTCAGATCTGCCAGGTCGCGGCAGTAGTGCTCGAAAGGCTTTTCCAGCCAGGCTACCGGCAGCGACGGCGTCGGCAGGTATTCGCTGCTCTGGCGCTGCTGGCGTTGTAGCAGGTCGAAGCCCAGGCGCCGGGCCATCGAGGTGTCGCGCTGGCGCCGCACGCGGGCGCCAGCGGTGACGGTTTCGCTCAAGGGCAGGCCCAGGTCGTCCAGCGACAGCTGCAAGTTGGACGCTTGCGCGGCTGTGGATAACGCCTGGTATTGCTGCACGGCTGTGCGGTTGTAGCAGCAGGGGGCTACGGCCAACTGCCGGCAACCTTGCCGGCTGGCCAGTTGCATCAGGCGTACATGCAGGTCGCCACAGGCGTGCAGGGCGACCACGCTCTTGTCGCCTGCCAGGTGGCGGACGCTGTCGCTGGCCATCACATCCTGGTGCACATGCTGCGCTGGCACGTGGTGGTGCGCGCTCAGGGCCTGGCCGGCGGCGACCAGGTCGGCGTCGTACTCAAGGCAGGTCAGTTGCTGGCCGGGTTGCAACAGGCGGCGGCCCAGGTGGCCTTTGCCGGAGCACCAGTCCAGCCAGTGTTGCGGCGGTTCACGGAAGGCCAGGTGGCTGGCGAAGGCTTCGATCTGCTGCCATTTGCGGCCGGGGACAGCAACGTCCAGGCGGTGGGCGGCGGAGGGTAGAGCGCTCTGAGGGAGGCTGCCAAGGGTGGAGAGCTGCTGGGCTTGCTGGGCCAGTTGCGGGAATGGGGCGGGCAAGTGGTCAGCGGTACTATCGGCTTCGGCGTCTGCCAGGGAGCATTGGCGCAGGTGGGTGGCCAGTTCGGGGTGGGTGGTTTCCCAGCCCAGGTGCAGGGTAGTGAAGGGGCGGGGTTTCCACAGCTGTTGGTGCTCGATCAGGAACTGGTCGAGTGCCTGGAAGCGGGTGCTTAGGTGATGGCTGTGGAGGTGACTGGGCATGGGAGGACGTGTGTTGGGTTTTAGGGCCTCTTCGCGGTTGCACCCGCGAAGAGGCCGGGACGGCTCAGCGGCCTTGGCAGGCATCCACGCGCAACCAGCGCTCCAGCAGCTTGAAGCCCTGCACCAGCAAGAACGAGATCACCAGGTAGAACACCCCGGCCGCGAAGAAGATTTCCACCGGCAGGTAGGTCCGCGCAATGATGGTACGGGCCATGCCGGTCAGTTCCAGCAGGGTCACGGTACTGGCCAGGGCGCTGGCCTTGAGCATCAGGATCACTTCGTTGCTGTACGCCGGCAGGCCGATGCGCGCAGCACGTGGCAGCATGATGTAGAACAGTGCCTTGCCCCGTGACATGCCCAGCGCGCGTGCCGCTTCGATCTCGCCCTTGGGGATCGACTGCAGCGCGCCACGCAGGATCTCGGCGATGTACGCGGCGGTGTGCAGGGTCATGGTCAGCACCGTGCACCAGAACGGATCGCGCAGGTACGGCCACAGCGAGCTGGAGCGCACGGCATCGAACTGCGCCAGGCCGTAGTAGACCAGGAACAGCTGCACCAACAGTGGCGTACCACGGAAGAAGAAGATGTAGCTGAACGGCACCGCACGCACGTACCAATGGCGTGAGGAGCGGGCGATGCCCAGCGGGATGGCCAGGATCAACCCGGCAACCACGGCAATGGCCACCAGCTCCAGGGTAAGGGTTGCGCCTTCGGCCAGGCGTGGCAGCCATTTGAAGATGACTTCCCAATTCATTATTCGGCCCTCGCAAAGCCGCGAGCGGCGCGTTTTTCCATGAAGTGCATGCCGGTCATGGCAAGGACGGTCAGGCCCAGGTAAATGCAGGCCGCGACCATGTAGAAGGTGAACGGCTCTTTGGTCACGGTCACGCCTATCTGCGAATGACGCATGATCTCTTCAAGGCCGATTACCGACACCAGTGCGGTGTCCTTCATCAGGATCATGAACAGGTTGCCAAGGCCGGGCAGGGCGATGCGCCACATCTGCGGGAGGATGATCCGCGACAGGATGCGGCCCTTGGACAGGCCCAGTGCCAGGCCCGCTTCACGGTGGCCCTTGGGAATCGCCAGGATGGCGCCACGGAACACCTCGGTGGCATAGGCGCCGAAGCACAGGCCCAGGGCGATCACGCCGGCCGCGAAGGCAATCAGCTCAAGGCCAGGCATGTTCAGGGCTTCGCCGAGGCTGTTCATCAGCCCGACGGTGCCGAAATAGATAAGCAGCACCCACAGCAGTTCGGGCACGCCGCGAACCAGGGTCGAGTAAAAGCCGCCAAGCCATTGCAGCGGCTTGAGCGGGGAGGTCTTGGCCAGGGCGCCGAGCAGGCCCAGCACCAGCCCCAGCAGCAAGGCGCAAAGCGCCAGTTTTACGGTCATCAAGGTGCCGGCCATCATGGCCGGACCGAATCCGTGCAGGTCGATATTCATGGGCAGGTCATTCTAGGGACTGGCGCGCCGCAAGGGCGCGCCGGTCAGGGCGGGTCATTCGATGCTGAACGGGAAGTACTTGTCGTTGATCTTCTTGTACGTGCCGTCGGCTTTGATTTCTGCCAGGGCTTTGTTCAGGTCGTCGCGCAGCTTGGTGTCACCTTTGCGCACGGCAATGCCGATCTTGTCGCTGTCCATCACCGGCTCGCCCTTGAACTCGAAGTTCGAGCCGTCTTTGCTCTTCAGCCACTCGTACTGTACGTACTTGTCGGCCAGGATGCCGTCGATGCGGCCGGACACCAGGTCCAGGTAGGCGTTTTCCTGGGTGTCGTACAGCTTCACGTCGACGCCCTTGAAGTTGTCTTCAAGGTAGGTGCCGGCCAGGGTGGCGCGCTGGGTGCCGATGGACTTGCCTTTCAGCGACGCTGCGTCAGTCTTGAAGTCGACGTTTTTCGGCGCGATGAATTGCAGCTTGTTGGAGTAGTACGGCTCGGTGAAGTCCACGGCCTGCTTGCGCTCGTCGGTGATCGACAGCGACGACACCAGGAAGTCGAACTTCTTGGCGTTCAGAGCCGGGATGATGCCGTCCCAGTCGGAGGTAACGACCGAGCATTCGACTTTCATCTTGGCGCACAGGGCGTCACCGATGTCTTTGTCGAAACCAACCACGTTACCGCTGGCATCCTTGTTGTTGAACGGTGGGTAGGCGGCTTCGATACCCATGCGCAGTTTTTCTGCGGCCATGGCGTTTGCCGACATCACCAGCGTGGCAGCAGCTGCCAGGAGGAACTTCTTGTAAGTGTGCATGTATTGCTCCGTTAGCGGTGGCTGGACATGAATTGCTTGCAACGCGCCGAGGTCGGGTTTTCGAAGACCTGCTGCGGCGATCCCTGCTCTTCGACCAGGCCTTGGTGCAGGAAGACGACTTCACTGGACACATGGCGGGCAAAGCTCATCTCGTGCGTCACCAGCAGCATGGTACGGCCTTCTTCGGCCAATGCGCGGATAACGTTTAGCACTTCCTGGACCATTTCCGGATCGAGCGCCGAGGTGGGCTCGTCGAACAGGATCACTTTGGGCTTCATGGCCAGGGTACGGGCAATGGCGGCGCGCTGTTGCTGGCCACCGGAAAGCTGGGCGGGGTAGCTGTGGCGCTTGTCGTAGATGCCGACCTTGTTCAGCAGCGCTTCGGCGGCTTCGATGGCCTCGGCCTTGCTTTGGCCGAGCACGCGGCGTGGCGCCTCGATGATGTTGTCGAGGATCGACATGTGCGGCCACAGGTTGAAGTTCTGGAAGACAAAGCCGATTTCGCTGCGCAGGCGATTGATCTGGCGGTTGTCGGCTGCGACCAGGTCGCCGTTCTTGGCGGCCTTGAGCTTGAGGGCTTCGCCGGCGACCAGGATTTCGCCCTGGTGCGGGTTCTCGAGCAGGTTGATGCAGCGCAGCAGGGTGGACTTGCCGGAGCCGGACGACCCCAGGATGGAGATCACGTCACCGTCGCGTGCGGTCAGCGAAATGCCCTTGAGAATTTCCTGCTCGCCGTAGCGTTTGTGCAGATTGCGGATTTCCAGCGCGGGCGTGGCCTGAGCCATGTGCGGTCCTCATGTGTTCGGGTGCGTTCCCAGCTATTGGCGGCCTTCCTGGCGTGCGCCAAGCTAGCATAGCGGCATTATGACGGCCAACAGGGTCGCCGGGGACTGTGGGCACTGGTGGGGCAGTTTGTCGCATCGCTACAGCGTAACGTCGCGCAGATGTCCGCGAAGGTGTCGCCCAGCACCAGAGCCTTGATGAAAAAAGGCGCGATGGTGCCACCTTTGGGCCGCTCATGGAAGCGGTTTTGGCCCATTGGCGGGGTAAAGCCGACCTTTAGGTCAAACGATTCCAGTGGGGGCAGGTTTACCCGCGAATGCGTCGCTAGCTTTAAAGGTTGTACCTCAAGGTTGCACTTTTTTGCATTGCGGTGGTGCACAGGTGTTACCGGGGAGCACCTGTGGTGCATTTGTAAGTGGGTATTTCAGTAATCCGATGATTTGGTGCTCTTTCGGTCAAGTCTTGGCCGAAAGCCCTCCAAGCCGCGTCCTAAAAGGCCCGCAGAAACTTCTGACGAATGCATTCAGCACATGGCGCGCTTATTGCCAGTAGGAAACCGCCGATTGCAGCGACGCCTAGGCCAACCCTTGGTGCGCTTTGTACCCGCAGTCGGAGTGGTCCACTCCTTACAAAGGTAGTTTCAATGAGCGGTAACAATTCCAATGACCTCGCTCAGGGGCTCAAACAACGGCATGTGACCATGCTGTCCATCGCTGGCGTCATCGGTGCCGGCCTGTTCGTAGGCTCCGGCCACGCCATCGCAGCTGCCGGCCCTGCCGTGCTGCTGGCATATGCCGCCGCCGGTACCCTGGTGGTGCTGGTGATGCGCATGTTGGGTGAAATGGCTGTCGCCTCGCCTGACACCGGTTCGTTCTCCACATATGCCGACCGCGCCATCGGGCGCTGGGCCGGTTTCACCATTGGCTGGCTGTACTGGTGGTTCTGGGTGCTGGTGATACCGCTGGAGGCCAATGCCGCCGCAGCCATCCTGCATGCGTGGTTCCCTGCGGTCGACCTGTGGGCATTCTCCCTCATCATTACCTTGGCGCTGACGCTGACCAACCTGTGCAGCGTTAAGAACTACGGTGAGTTCGAGTTCTGGTTCGCCCTGCTCAAGGTGCTGGCGATCATCGGCTTCATCGCCGTGGGCTGTGCTGCCTTGTTCGGCTTCGTGCCAAACAGTCAGGTGAGCGGTGCCAGCCACCTGTTCGATACCCAAGGTTTCATGCCGAACGGCCTGGGCGCCGTGCTGGCCGCGATGCTGACCACCATGTTCTCGTTCATGGGTACTGAAATCGTCACCATCGCCGCTGCCGAGTCGAAGGACCCGGGCAAGCAGATCAGCCGTGCCACCAATTCGGTGATCTGGCGTATCTGCCTGTTCTACCTGGTGTCGATCTTCCTGGTCGTGGCCTTGGTGCCTTGGAACGACCCAGCGCTGGCCGAAACCGGTTCCTACCAGACCGTGCTGAGCCGTATCGGCGTACCGAATGCCAAGCTGATCGTCGACATCGTGGTGTTGATCGCGGTGACCAGCTGCCTGAACTCGGCGCTGTACACTTCGTCGCGCATGCTGTTCTCGCTGAGCAAGCGTGGCGACGCACCGGCCATCGCCCAGCGCACCACCAAGGCGGCTACCCCGCACGTGGCGGTTTTGCTGTCCACGGCAGCGGCGTTCCTTTGCGTGTTCGCCAACTTCGTGGCCCCGGCCCAGGTGTTCGAGTTCCTGCTGGCCAGTTCGGGCGCCATTGCGCTGCTGGTGTACCTGGTGATTGCCGTGTCGCAGTTGCGCATGCGTGCCCAGCGTGAAGCCCGCGGCGAGAAAATCACATTCAAGATGTGGCTGTTCCCGGGCCTGACCTGGGCGACCATTGCCTTCATCGTTGCCATTTTGGTGGTAATGGCGTTGCGTGAAGATCACCGCGCCGAAATCATCGCGACTGCGCTGCTGAGTATTGGTGTGGTGGCAGCTGGCTTGCTGGTGCACCGCAAGCGTGAGGCTGCCGGACGGGTGGCGCTGGATAACTGATCCGCGCTGGCTGAAATGAAAAGGCCGTGCCCTGTGAGGGGCACGGCCTTTTTCGTTGGCAGGTTAAACGGCCCTGTCAGCCGAACTGCTTCTGCTGTTGCTGCTGCTTGGCAACCAGTTCGGAAGCGGCGATATAGGCCTCCTGGAACTCATCGCTCTCCAGCCAGGCCATGGTGGCCTCTTCGTCAGCGCCGTCCAGCCATTTGCGGTAGGCGTTGAACACCAGCACGATGTAGTCGGTGGCGTGCTCTTCCTTGTGCCCCTTGAGTACCAGGGCCAGTAGCGGGTCCACCAGGAACACCGAGATCATCGGTACCAGGCCGCCCTCCTGGGCTTCCTTCATCTTGTTGAACATCGCGTCGTAGCTGCCCGACTCCATGGCCTTGTTGTACACCTGCTCGACGCTGGCGCTGTCGCCGGCACTGGCCTTGACCGCCTGGCCGCTGCGCACCATGCGGTTCTGCTTGGCCTTGCTGGCGGCGCGTTTGGCGCGTTTCTGTTGCTTGGTAGGGGTGGCCATGGGGTGAATCCTTGGGGTGTTCGGAAATTGCGCGTATTGAAGCGCAGCTGCCTCGGCGTTTCAACTCGCCAGCGGGGCGGACTCATCCTCTTCGAACCCGTGCGATGCCCTGCCGACCAGTAGCTCATCCGGCGCATGGGCCACACTATGGTCCTTGCCCGGGTAGTCCAGTGAGTGCAGGAAGTGGCGGATGCAGTTGAGCCGCGCACGCTTCTTGTCATCGGACTTGATCACTGTCCACGGCGCATCGGCAGTGTCGGTATGGAAGAACATCGCCTCCTTGGCGGCGGTGTAGTCTTCCCACTTGTCCAGCGACTTGATGTCGATAGGTGACAGCTTCCAGTGCTTGAGCGGGTCGTCGCGGCGCGAGATGAAGCGGCGCAGCTGCTCTTCGCGGTTCACCGAAAACCAGTACTTGAACAGCAGGATGCCGCTGTTGCACAGCATGCGCTCAAGGTCCGGCGCCTGGCGCATGAATTCCAGGTACTGCAGTGGCGTGCAGAACTCCATCACCTTCTCTACCCCGGCGCGGTTGTACCAGGAGCGGTCGAAGAACACCATTTCACCCGCCGTGGGCAGGTGCTGGATATAGCGCTGGAAATACCACTGGCCCTGCTCCTGCTCGGAAGGCTTCTCGAGCGCAACGATTCGAGCGCCACGTGGGTTGAGGTGCTCCATGAAGCGCTTGATGGTGCCGCCCTTGCCGGCGGCATCGCGCCCCTCGAACAGAATCACCACACGTTGGCCGGTGTCCTTTACCCAGCTCTGCACCTTCAGCAGCTCTATCTGTAGCGCGTGCTTGGCCTTCTCGTAGTCCTGGCGGCGCAGCCGGGTGCGGTAGGGGTAGCTGGCCGGCAGGCGCGCCGAGGTGCTGTCTTCATTGCTGCCCTTGGGGGCGGTAGCCACTTCCAGCGCTGCGGGTTGCTGGCTGATGCGGGTGATCGTCGGTTCCGGCTTGCGCTGGCGTGGGCGGCGCGTGCGGACTGGGGTGACGGCAGGTTCGCCGGGGGCGGGGAGCAGTAGGGGGGATTCTTCGCTCATGGGGTCCTTGCTAGTCGATTCGGATGTCCGTCCTCGATTATGAAGGTGAGCGAATGGTGGCTACTTGATGCTGGTCAATGAGCAAAAATCACAGGCAACAAAAAACCCGCACTAGGCGGGTTTCTTGTTGTCGCTTCGGGTAACTTTGCAACCACCAGAAGCTTGAAGGTGGTGCCCAGAGACGGAGTCGAACCGCCGACACGAGGATTTTCAATCCTCTGCTCTACCGACTGAGCTATCTGGGCGACGAGGTGAATTAAATAGATTTCCGGACCGCTCGTCAACGACTTTTTGAAAAAATTTTAAATTAATTCCGTCGCTTACGATTTTTGGGGTCATTCGGCCGGTGGAACGTAGCCTTCGGCCTGGGCGTATTCTTCGCCGGCGAAAAACTTGTCCATCTCGGCCTGGAGGAATTTGCGGTCCTCGGCGTTCATCATGTTCAGGCGCTTTTCGTTGATCAGCATGGTCTGGTGCTTCTGCCAGTCAGCCCAGGCTTTCTGCGAGATGTGTTCGAAGATGTCCTGGCCCTTGGCGCCTGGGTAGGGCGGGCGTTCCAGGCCTGGGAGTTCTTCTTGGTACTTGCGGCACATCACGGTGCGGGTCATCGGGCGTCTCCTGCAATCAGTTCGTCGGCCGCGCGTTCAAGCAGCTTTTTTACCGGGGCGGCAAGGCCCAGGCGCGGCGGGGTGGCGAGGTTATACCAGAGCCAGTCGGCCTCGGCCATGTGCTCGCCGACCGGGTCGACGCGCACCAGCCAGGGCTCGATCGCCAGCTGGAAGTGGCTGAAGGTGTGGGTCAGGCCATCCATGGCGTGGCTGCCAGCCAGGCGTAGGCCGTGCTGATAGGCCAGGTCTTCGAGTTGGGCAATGTCATCCAGCTCCGGCAGGCTCCACAAACCACCCCACAGGCCGCTGGAGGGGCGGCGATACAACAGGATGGCGCCTTCGGGGTTGGTCAGCAGAGGCATCAGGGTGCGCCGTTGCGGCAGCGCTTTGCGCGGCTTGGGCTCGGGGTAGCGGGTTTCTTCACCGTGCAGGTGCGCTTCGCAGCCGCGCTGCAGCGGGCAGATCAGGCAGCTGGGCTTGCTGCGCGTGCACAGCGTGGCGCCCATGTCCATCATCGCCTGGGTGTAGTGGTTGGCGCGCAATTGTGGGGTGAAGCGCTCGGCGGTGGCCCACAGCTGGTTGGCCACCTTGGGCTCGCCGGGGTAGCCCGCCTGGGCGCTGTAGCGGGCCAGCACGCGCTTGACGTTGCCGTCGAGGATCGGCGCGCGGATGCCCATGCTGATGCTGGCGATGGCACCTGCCGTGGAGCGGCCGATGCCGGGCAGCTCGGTAAGCTGCTCGACACTGCGCGGGAATTCGCCGCCATGTTGTTCGACGACGATCTTCGCGGCCTTTTGCAGGTTGCGGGCACGGGTGTAGTAGCCCAGCCCGGTCCACAGGTGCAGCACTTCGTCCTCCGGCGCCTCAGCCAGGGCCTGCACGGTCGGCAGGGCCTGCATGAAGCGGTCGAAGTAGTTGAGCACGGTGCTGACCTGGGTCTGCTGCAGCATGATTTCTGACACCCATACCCGGTACGGGGTGATGCCCTGTTGCCAGGGCAGGTCGTGCCGGCCGTGCTCGTCATACCAATCCAGCACAGCGCTGGAGAACTGCTCGGGGCTCATCGCTTGAACAGCCCCTTGAGCGCGTCTTTCACTTCCGGGCTCACTTTGTCTCCAAGTTTTTCTTCAAGCTTTTCGTCGATCTTGTCTTGCAGGCGGTTGCCGGCCAGCTTGGCCGCCACCTTGCCCAGGCCGTTCTGGTCCAGGCGGCAGGCCTTGGCGCCAAGTTCCAGCGGGCCGCGGCAGCGCAGCGGCACTTCAACGCCAACATACCGTTCGTTGACCTGGCAGGCAGGGTCCGGCATGGCGCGCTGGTCGCCTTCGACGATCACACCCACGTTGTAGTCCATGCCCAGCACGCGCAGGTCGAGGTCGCCATGGCCGTTGACGGTCAGGCCTGGGATGCGGGCCTTGAGGTCCGGGTTGCTGGCGACGCCATTGCGTACCACGAGGCTGCCGCGCAGCTCCTGGAACGGGGTGTCCTTGCCGCGTGGTTCGCCGCTCAGGGTTTTGCGGTTGAGGGTGGCGATGGCCTGGCACAGCTGCTGTTCTAGGTTGGCATTGACCAGCACACCGTCGTTGATGGTGAAGTTTGCGCTGCCGTTCAGGGTGTCGACCAGTGCCTTCTGGCTGTTACCGGTGGCCGTCAGATCACTGGTCAGGGTCAGCAGGCCCTTGACCGGTGGCGTCTGCTCCTTGCCTTCGGTCTTGATGAAGTGCTCCACCGGCACCCGTTGGATGTTGGTGTTCACGCCCAGTTGTGGCACGGCAGGGCGCACGTCGACCGTGCCCTTGGCTTCGAAGGTGCCGTTGTACAGTTCGCCGCGCAGGGTTTGCAGGGTCAACAGGCCAGCTTGGCCAATGGCCTTGAGCTGGGCGTCTTCGATCGGCAACTTGTCCAGGGTCAACGAACCGAAGGCCAGGTCGGCCTGCAGGTCGAGGGCGCGCAGGCGGTCCACCGGCAGCAGTTTGTCGTCGCTCCAGGCCACCTGAGTCGGGGCATTGGGCAGTGGCGTGGTGCCGGCACCGGCCACGGCGCTGGCTTCCTGTTGCTTCACCTCGGCCTGGCGCGCAGCGGTGGCGCCCTTGGCTTCTTCGCTCTTGGCCGGCAGGTAGCGGTCGGCGTCGAAGGTGTCGCCTTTGAGCTGCAGGCGCAGGGCCTGCTTGGCGAAGTCTTCGACGGCCACGCGGCCGCTGAAGGTGCTGTCGTCCAGCTTCACCGCCAGGTCTTCCAGGGCCAGGCTGTTGGGCGTGCCCTGCAGGCGAGTCACCAGCTCCAGCTTGGCGAAGGCGGCCGGGTCGTTGGTGGCCGGCAGTGGGCGGCCGATGCTGTCGAGGAAGGTGCGCAGGTTGAACTGGGCGATGGACAGACCGCCGCTCAGCTGGGGTGCCTTGTCCAGGTCACGCAGGTTCAGCTCACCGAGGGCGCGCAGCTGGTTGGCGGAGACTTTCAGGCCGTTCCACGAAGCCACATTGGCAGCCAGGTCTACCAGCAGTTGGCCTTGGGCGGCAAAGGTCACGGTCTTGCCACCAGTGGGTTCACCCGAGGTTTCGCCCGACAGGCGCATGTCTTCGAAGTTGTAGCGCTTGAGCTTGCGGTCGAAGCGCAGTTCGCCGGCCAGCTCGGTGCGGGCCTTGATGCTCGGTTGGCTGGCGCTGATGAAGGCGCTGGCCTTGAGCGGAATGTTGGCGCCTTCATGGACCGGGCCGGTGCTCAGCTGGATGCTTTCGGCGCTATAGCTTTGGCCGGTCTTGGCATCGGTGTACTGCACGCGGGCGTTGTTCACGGTCAGGCTGTCGATGTCCAGCTTGACGGCGCGGTCGTTGTTGTCGGCGGTCGTGGGCTTCTGCTCGGCAGGTGGCTGCGCGGGTGCACCGGCGGTTGTGCCGTTTTGCGCAGGCAGCGGCTTGCCGATGTCTTCCCAGTTGCCATGGCCCTGTTCGTCACGCGCCAGGGTCAGGTTCAGGCCTTCGACGCGTACATCGCTCATTTGCACTTCGCGGCGCAGCAATGGCAGTACACGGACCGAAAGGCCGAGCATCTGCAGGTCGGCGAACGGTTCCTTGGGTTTGGCCAAGGTGGCGATGCTGGCTTCGTGCAGCTCCAGGCCCAGCCATGGGAACAGGCTCCAGCCGATATCGCCGTTGAGGGTCAGCTCCACGTGAGCCTTGTCGCGTGCCAGCTGGCGAATCTCGTCTTTGTAGTCGTTGGGATCAAAGAGGTGGGTCAGGGCGAAGCCCAGCGCCACGATGATCAGCAGCAACCCGAGAAGCCCCAGTCCCAGGATTTTGCCGAACGCTTTCATGGGCGAGTCCTTGTAGTCCGTTAGTGAAATTCAGGCGGCAGAGTATAACGCCGCGAGGGTTGTCCCTGCGTATTCGACCAGAGATACAGGGCATATCCTACGTTTTCAGCAGATGGTACGGCTTTCGGCGGGCAGATGTTCGCCTGTGCCGGCCTCTTCGCGGGTTTACCCGCGAAGAGGCTGGCACAGGAAAGAGGACCGTTTCAGCCAAGCAATAAATCACGATATCAGATTGCTTTCACGCTACTTGGCTCTGCTAACCTTGCGCCGCTTTGCGAGCACCCTCCCTATAACAAGGATCAGATCCATGACCAGTACCGTCGCGACGGGCTCCTCGGCCAGTGCGCCAGGCTTCCTGTCGAAGGAGCGCATCATCGCCCGCCCGGGCTTCAACCGCTGGCTGGTGCCACCCGCCGCCCTGGCCATTCACTTGTGCATCGGCATGGCCTATGGCTTCTCGGTGTTCTGGTTGCCTTTGTCGCAAGCCCTCGGCATCACCGCCCCCGTTGCCTGTGCCGCAGACATGAGCTTCATGGCCCGGATGTTCAGCGCCGAATGCGACTGGCCGATCTCGATGCTGAGCTGGATCTACACCCTGTTCTTCGTCTTTCTCGGCTGCTCGGCGGCGGTGCTGGGCGGTTGGCTGGAGCACGCCGGCCCGCGCAAGGCTGGCCTGGTTTCGGCCCTGTGCTGGTGTGGCGGCATGCTGCTTTCGGCAATCGGCGTGAAAACCCACCAGCTATGGCTGATGTGGCTGGGCTCCGGCGTGATTGGCGGTATCGGCCTGGGATTGGGCTATATCTCGCCAGTGTCGACCCTGATCAAGTGGTTCCCGGACAAGCGCGGCATGGCCACCGGCATGGCGATCATGGGCTTTGGCGGCGGGGCCATGGTGGGTGCACCGCTGGCCACCGCGCTGATGGGGCATTTTGGCAACGAGCATGAAGTTGGCGTGTGGCAGAGCTTCGTCGCCATGGCGGCGATCTACTTCGTGTTCATGACTGCCGGCGCTCTGGCATATCGTGTCCCGCCGACCGGCTGGAAGCCTGAAGGCTGGACGGCCCCGGTGAAAAAGGCCGGCAACGCCATGGTCACCGACCGTCACGTGCACGTCAGCGTGGCCTGGAAGACGCCTCAGTTTGCGCTGATCTGGCTGGTGTTGTGCCTGAACGTGTCGGCAGGCATCGGCATTCTTGGCATGGCTTCGCCGCTGCTGCAGGAGGTGTTCGCCGGCAAGCTGCTGGGCAACGAACTGACCTTCAGCCAGCTGAACACTGCCCAGCTGGCGCAAATTGCCGCGATCGCTGCCGGTTTCACCGGCTTGCTGAGCCTGTTCAACATTGGCGGGCGGTTCTTCTGGGCGTCGTTCTCCGACTACATCGGCCGCAAGAACACCTACTTCGCTTTCTTCGCCTTGGGCGTTGGCCTTTACAGCCTGGTGCCGAACATGGGGCACTTGGGTAACGTGGCGCTGTTCGTGGCCGCGTTCTGCATCATCCTGTCGATGTATGGTGGCGGTTTCGCGACCGTGCCGGCGTACCTGGCTGACCTGTTCGGTACGCAGATGGTCGGCGCCATTCATGGTCGTCTGCTGACGGCCTGGGCGGCGGCGGGGGTGCTGGGGCCGGTGTTGATCACTTACCTGCGTGAGTCTCAGTTGGCCGCGGGTGTGGAGCGGGCAGCGGCTTACGACATGACCTTGTACATCCTCGCTGGCCTGCTGGTGCTGGGCTTTATCTGCAACATGCTGGTACGCCCGGTGGCCGACAAGCATTTCATGAGCGATGCAGAGCTGGCCGCCGAGCGGGCGTTGAGCCATGACAAGGGCGCCGACAGTGCACGCTCGCTGGAGTGGAAAGCGGCGCCGGGCAGCCTGCCACTGGTGCTGCTGGCCTGGGCTGTGGTGGTCGTGCCGTTGGCCTGGGGGGTGTGGGTAACCTTGCAGAAGACAGCTGTGCTGTTCCACTGAGCCGCTCCTTTGGGGTTGCAAGGCAGCCCCAATTACCTGGTTGTATAGACCTGTAGCGGCATCTAGCCCGCGTAATTCCTCGCTTTGCCATATGTCATCCGCGTTTCAAGCTGGCGCGTTCTGGGCCTATAATGGAGCCCTTTTCGCCCAATGATTTTGCGGAGCTGGTGATGGTCGAACGTAAGGCTTCCGTCGAGCGCAATACCCTGGAAACCCAGGTCAAGTGCTCGATCAACCTCGATGGCAGTGGCAAGGCCCGATTCGATATCGGTGTGCCTTTCCTTGAACACATGCTGGACCAGATCGCCCGCCATGGGCTGATCGATCTGGATATCGAGTGCAAGGGTGACACGCATATCGACGATCACCATACCGTCGAAGACGTTGGCATTACCCTGGGCATGGCATTCGCCCAGGCCATCGGTGACAAGAAAGGCATCTTCCGCTACGGCCATGCCTACGTGCCGCTGGACGAAGCGCTGTCGCGCGTGGTCATCGACTTTTCTGGCCGCCCAGGCCTGCAGATGCACGTGCCGTATACCCGCGCCAGCGTTGGTGGCTTCGATGTCGACCTGTTCCAGGAGTTTTTCCAGGGTTTCGTCAACCATGCCCTGGTCACCCTGCACATCGACAACCTGCGTGGCCACAACACCCACCACCAGATCGAAACCGTGTTCAAGGCTTTCGGCCGTGCTCTGCGCATGGCCATTACCCTCGACGAGCGCATGGCCGGGCAGATGCCTTCCACCAAAGGGTGCCTGTAAATGCAGACGGTAGCCGTAATCGACTATGGCATGGGCAACCTGCACTCGGTGGCCAAGGCGCTTGAGCACGTAGGTGCCGGTAAGGTGTTGGTCACCAGCGATGCCGCAGTGATCCGCGAGGCCGACCGCGTGGTGTTCCCAGGTGTGGGTGCGATTCGCGACTGCATGGCCGAAATCCGCCGCCTGGGCTTCGACAGCCTGGTACGTGAAGTCAGCCAGGACCGCCCGTTCCTCGGTATCTGCGTCGGTATGCAGGCGCTGCTCGAACACAGCGAAGAAAACACCGGTGTCGATTGCATCGGTCTGTTTCCCGGCCAGGTGCGTTTCTTCGGCAAAGACCTGCAAGAAGACGGCGAGCACCTGAAGGTGCCGCACATGGGCTGGAACGAAGTTGCCCAGACCATCGACCACCCGCTGTGGCACGACATCCCCGACCGCGCACGTTTCTACTTCGTGCACAGCTACTACATCAATGCCGGCAAGCCGGGCCAGGTGGTCGGTCGCGGCCACTATGGCGTCGATTTCGCCGCCGCGCTGGCTGATGGCTCGCGCTTTGCCGTGCAGTTCCACCCGGAGAAGAGCCATACCCATGGCCTGCAGTTGCTGCAGAACTTCGTCGCCTGGGACGGGCGCTGGTAAATGAGCAGGTCGAAGACCAAGGCCCCGATCATGACCCTGGCCCCCGAGCAGGAGCGCGATGCGCTCGACACGCTCAAGCGCTTCCTTGAAGACCGCTTCGAGCTGCAGCTGGGGTCGTTCGAGGTGGCCGAAGTCCTCGAGCTGTTCACCAAGGAAATTGCACCCCATTACTACAACAGGGCGATTGCCGATGTTCAGCTGCACCTCAAGGAGCGGTTCGAGAGCATCGAAAGCGACCTGTGGGCACTCGAGAAGCCCTGAAACCCAACAAATAGACAGGTTCCCAAGATGCTGATTATCCCCGCTATCGATCTGAAGGACGGTGCCTGCGTGCGCCTGCGCCAGGGCCGCATGGAAGACTCCACGGTATTTTCCGACGACCCGGTGAGCATGGCCGCCAAGTGGGTCGAGGGTGGCTGCCGCCGCCTGCACCTGGTCGACCTCAACGGCGCTTTCGAAGGCCAACCGGTCAACGGTGAAGTGGTTACCGCCATTGCCAAACGTTACCCGACTCTGCCGATCCAGATCGGCGGCGGTATCCGTTCGCTGGATACCATCGAGCACTACGTCAAGGCTGGCGTCAGCTACGTGATCATCGGCACCAAGGCGGTCAAGCAGCCCGAGTTCGTCGCCGAAGCGTGCAAGGCCTTCCCAGGCAAGGTCATCGTTGGCCTGGATGCCAAGGACGGCTTCGTCGCCACCGACGGCTGGGCCGAAGTCAGCTCGGTGCAGGTCATCGACCTGGCCAAGCGTTTCGAGGCCGATGGCGTCTCGGCGATCGTCTACACCGACATCGCCAAGGACGGCATGATGCAGGGCTGCAACGTGCCGTTCACCAAGGCGCTGGCCGAAGCCACCCGCATTCCGGTGATCGCGTCTGGCGGCATTCACAACCTGGGCGACATCAAGGCCCTGCTCGACGCCAAGGCGCCAGGCATTGTCGGCGCCATCACAGGCCGTGCCATCTACGAAGGCACGCTCGATGTCGCCGAGGCCCAGGCCTTCTGCGACAACTACCAAGGCTGAGGACTGAACCATGGCACTGGCCAAGCGCATCATCCCTTGCCTGGACGTGGACAACGGCCGGGTGGTCAAGGGCGTCAAGTTCGAGAACATCCGTGATGCCGGCGACCCGGTGGAAATCGCCCGTCGGTACAACGAGCAGGGTGCCGACGAAATCACTTTCCTCGACATCACCGCCAGCGTCGATGGCCGCGACACTACCCTGCATACCGTCGAGCGCATGGCCAGCCAGGTGTTCATCCCGCTGACCGTGGGCGGTGGCGTGCGTACCGTGCAGGACATCCGTAACCTGCTCAACGCCGGTGCCGACAAGGTTTCGATCAACACGGCTGCGGTGTTCAACCCGGAGTTCGTGGGCGAGGCTGCGGACCGTTTCGGTTCGCAGTGCATCGTTGTCGCCATCGATGCCAAGAAAGTGTCCGGGCCGGGTGAAACGCCGCGCTGGGAGATTTTCACCCACGGTGGGCGCAAGCCGACTGGCCTGGATGCAGTGGAGTGGGCGAAGAAGATGGAAGGCCTGGGTGCAGGCGAGATTCTGCTCACCAGCATGGACCAGGACGGCATGAAGAACGGCTTCGACCTGGGCGTTACCCGTGCCATCAGTGATGCGCTGGGTATTCCGGTGATTGCCTCGGGTGGTGTGGGCAACCTGCAGCACCTGGCTGACGGTATTCTGGAAGGGCATGCCAGCGCGGTGCTGGCGGCCAGTATCTTCCACTTTGGCGAGTACACGGTACCGGAAGCCAAGGCCTACATGGCTTCGCGCGGGATCGTCGTTCGCTGACAGATCGCTGGGAGGGCTTTGCCCTCCTATCGCGACACAAGGCCGCTCCTACAGGGTAATGCGTATCTCTGTAGGAGCGGCCTTGTGTCGCGATGGGCCGCAACGCGGCCCCAATTGCATCACCCGTGATTCTTGCCGAGCAACGCGTGATAAAGCTCGGTATCCCCAAGAATCCCCACCACCCTGTCGTTATCCTGCAGCACCAGCTTGTTGCCAGTCTGATAACGAATCTGCAGCGCCTCGCGCATGCCGATGTCGGCGTGCACCACGGTCGGTCTGCGCTCCAGCAGCTCCACATCCTGCCCCGGTGCCCAGTTCTGCATGTCCAGCCCGTTCTGGCCCTGGCGAGCACGCTTGAGCGCGCCGCCTTCGCCCAGGTCCAGCCACGAATCGATACCGGGGTCCAGGCACACCGAACCATTGACCCGCTTGCAGTTGTCCAGGCTGCGCATCAGGCTGCGGCCGCACAGCACGTTCAGCGGGTTGGTGTGGGCGACGAAGGTGCGCACGTATTCGTCGGCCGGGTTGAGCACGATTTCTTCCGGCTTGCTGTACTGGATGATCCGCCCGTCCTTCATGATCGCAATACGGGTACCCAGCTTCAGTGCCTCGTCCAGGTCATGGCTGACGAACACGATGGTCTTGCTCAGCTTGGCCTGCAGGCCCAGCAGTTCGTCCTGCAGGCCCTGGCGGATCAGCGGGTCGAGGGCCGAGAACGGTTCGTCCATCAACAGGATGTCGGCATCCATGGCCAGTGCACGGGCCAGGCCCACGCGCTGCTGCATGCCGCCTGACAGCTCGTCCGGCTTCTTGTTGCGCCATTGGGTCAGGCCCACCAGCTCAAGCTTCTCGTCGACCAGCTTGCGCCGTTCCTTTTCCGGGCGGCCCTGCATTTCCAAACCAAAGCTGATGTTCTCGCGCACCGTCAGCCAGGGCATCAGGGCGAACTTCTGGAACACCATGGCAATGCGCTTGGTGCGCATCATCTTCAGCTCGGCCGGGGAGCAGTGGGCAATGTCGATGTGCTTGCCTTCGTGCTCGACGAACAGCTTGCCACGGCTGACGGTGTTGAGGCCGTTGATGCAGCGCAGCAGGCTCGACTTGCCCGAGCCGGACAGGCCCATCAGCACGCAGATCTCGCCCTTGTTGATATCCAGGTTGGCCTTCTCGACGCCAACCACCAGGCCGGTCTGCTTGAGGATCTGCTCGCGGGTCTTGCCTTGGTCCAGCAGCGACAGCGCTTCGCGTGGCTTGTTGGAGAAAATGACGTCGACGTCTTCGAAACGAATGATGCTCATGCCTCACCCCTTACCGGCAGTTCCGGTTGCTTGCAGATACGGTCGAGCATGATCGCCAGCAGCACGATCGCCAGGCCCGCTTCGAAGCCCAGGGAGATATCGGCGGTGTTCAGTGCGTTGACCACAGGTTTGCCCAGGCCGTCAGCGCCGACCAGGGCGGCAATCACCACCATCGACAGCGACAGCATGATGCACTGGGTGACGCCGGCGGCGATGCTGGGCATCGCATGCGGCAGTTCGATACGGGTAAGCAGTTGGCGACGCGAGCAGCCAAAGGCCTTGCCGGCGTCCATCAGCTCTTGCGGCACGTCGCAGATGCCCAGGTAAGTCAGGCGAATAGGCGCGGCAATGGCGAATACCACGGTGGAGATCAGCCCCGGCACCACGCCCAGGCCGAACAGGGTCAGGGTTGGGATCAGGTAGACGAAGGTGGGCACCGTTTGCATCAGGTCGAGCACCGGCCGCATGGCGGTGTAGAACATCGGTTTGTGCGCGGCGAGGATGCCCAGCGGCACGCCGATTACCACGCACACCACCGTGGCGAAGGTGACCTGCGCCAGGGTTTCCATGGTTTCCTGCCAGTAGCCCAGGTTGAGGATCAACAGGAACGATAGGGCAACGAACACGGTCAGCGCCCATTTGCGCTGGATCAAGTGCGCCAGGGCGGCGAACAGGGCAATGAGAACGAACGGGTTGAACCAGGTCAGGGCGTTGGTGACGCCATGGATCATGAACTCCAGGCCTTGCGCGATGGCGTCGAAGTAATTCGCGCCGTTCTGGGTCAGCCACTCGACGAACGACGCGATGTACTGGCCCAGGGGTATTTTCTGATCGATAAGCATGATAGCGAGCTTCCACCTGCATAGATTGAAATCAACCCGGGGCAGGCACGGTCCTGCCCCGAGGTAGCGCTATTGCGTGGTTCGTTATTGCGTGAGCTTGGCCTTGGCCGCCTCCAGGCCAGGTTTGCCATCCACGGTGGTCACGCCGGCCAGCCAGGCATCCAGCTTGCCTGGGTTGTCCTTGATCCATTTCTTGGCGGCGGCTTCGGGTTTCATCTTGTCGTCCAGGACATAGCCCATCATGGTGCTTTCATCCTTGAGCTCGAACGACAGGTTCTTCAACAGCTGGCCAACGTTGCTGCACTCCTGCGCGTAGCCCTTGCGGGTGTTGGTCAGCACGGTGGCCTTGCCGAAGTCGGGGCCGAAGAATTCGTCCCCGCCGGTCAGGTACTGCATCTTGAAGCGGGTGTTCATCGGGTGCGGTTCCCAGCCCAGGAACACCAGCGCTTCGCCACGCTTCTGCGCGCGGTCGACCTGCGACAGCATGCCGGCCTCGCTCGATTGCACGATCTTGAAACCGGCGTCCTTCAGGCCGAAGGCGTTCTTGTCGATCATGCTCTGGATGGTGCGGTTGCCATCGTTGCCGGGTTCGATGCCGTAGATCTTGCTGTCGAGTTCTTTCTTGAACTTGGGAATATCGCTGAAATCCTTCAGGCCCTTGTCATACAGCGCCTGGGGCACGGCCAAGGTGTACTTGGCGTTTTCCAGGTTGGCGCGCACGGTTTCCACCGTGCCGGCGTCGCGGTACTGCTTGATGTCGTTTTCCATGGTCGGCATCCAGTTGCCGAGAAACACGTCCAGGTCCTTGCCGGTGGCCAGCGACTTGTAGGTCACCGGTACCGAGATCATGGTGGTGTGGGTTTTGTAACCCAGGGCTTCGAGCACAACGCTGGTGGTCGCGGTCGTGACTGTGATGTCGGTCCAGCCGACATCGGAGAAACGTACCGTCTGACACTGCTCGGGTTCGGCGGCCTGGGCCAGCAATGGCGTGGACAGCAACGCAACCAGCAACAGCGAGGGTGAACCTTTCATGGATGGACTCCTGTGATTTTGTCTTCGGGTTCGCGTGGGTCGCCGGGCTTTCTGAAGGTCCGGTCGACCAGGCCTGCAGAGGGCAGGATGCGTGGCCGTGCTTTACGAGTCGCTTTCGATAATCCTCCAGCGCCGGGCAATCGCCTACTGGTAGGGTCGTATCCAGTACGGAACGGGTCGTATCCAGTACGGGCGATGTCGCTTATGGATTTTTCCACCCCTTCGGCCGCATTTTTGCGTCACCAGGCCGCTGGAAAACGGCGTGGAGAAGGCAACGAACAGCGCGGCGCTGCTGGACAAAAGTACGTCGGTTGCAGACGGCGAGGGGGGCGGTAAAAGCCCGATGATGCTGGCATTCAAGGCGGCCCGCTGTTTCAGCCTAGCAGCTGCCCCGCCCTGCGCATGGCGCGCAGAGACAAGCCCAGCAAGAGGTGATTCGACAATGGCCATCAGCGTGTTCGACCTGTTCAAGATCGGTGTCGGGCCCTCCAGCTCCCACACCGTCGGCCCCATGCGTGCTGGCGCCCTGTTCGTTCAGGGCCTGCGCGAACGCGGCGAGCTGGAGCGTGTGAAACGGATCGAGGTGCGTCTTTACGGCTCGCTGTCGGCCACCGGTATCGGTCACGGCACCGACAACGCCACCATCATGGGCCTGATGGGCGAATGGCCTGACGCCATTGACCCGACCCAGATCGTGCCGCGCATCGCCGACCTGCGCGAAACCGACACCCTGCAGCTGGACGGCCGGCTACCCATCGAATTCGTCTGGGCCCGCGACATGCTGCTGCTGGACGAGAACTTGCCATACCACCCCAACGCCATGACCCTGATTGCCGAAGGCGAGCAGGGTGAGCTGCACCGCGACACCTACTACTCGGTGGGCGGCGGTTTCGTGGTCGATGCTGCCCAGGCCGCCAGCGGCGTGCTGGATGCCGACCAGACCGTGCTGCCGTACGACTTCAACAGCGCCGCGGAACTGCTGCGCCTGTGCAAGCAAAACGACCTCAGCGTGTCGCAATTGATGATGGCCAACGAGAAGGTCTGGCGCAGCGAGCAAGAGATTCGCGCAGGCCTGCACAAGCTCTGGGAGGCCATGCAGGAATGCGTCAACAACGGCCTCAAGTACGAAGGCACGCTACCTGGCGGGCTGAATGTGCGCCGCCGCGCCGCCAAGCTGCACCGCAGCCTGCAGGAAATCGGCAAGCCCAACGTCATCGGCTCGACCATGAGCGCCATGGAGTGGGTCAACTTGTTCGCCCTGGCGGTCAACGAAGAAAACGCCGCCGGCGGGCGCATGGTCACCGCGCCTACCAATGGCGCGGCCGGGATCATTCCGGCGGTATTGCACTACTACATGCGTTTTAGCGATGAAGTGGACGAGTCGAGCGTGGTCGACTTCTTCCTCGGTGCTGCTGCGGTGGGCATCTTGTGCAAGAAGAACGCTTCGATCTCCGGTGCCGAAGTGGGGTGCCAGGGTGAAGTCGGCTCGGCCTGTGCCATGGCTGCAGCGGGCCTTGCCGAAGTGCTCGGGGCTACCCCGCCACAAGTGGAAAACGCTGCTGAAATTGCCCTGGAGCACAACCTCGGCCTGACCTGCGACCCGGTCGGCGGGCTGGTGCAGGTGCCGTGCATCGAGCGCAACGCGATTGCTGCGGTAAAGGCCATCAACGCGGTGCAGATGGCCTTGCGCGGGGACGGTGAGCACTTCATTTCTCTCGACCAGGTAATCCGCACCATGCGCGATACCGGGGCCGACATGCACGACAAGTACAAAGAAACCTCGCGCGGTGGCCTGGCTGTCAGTGCTATCGAATGCTAATGGTTTGATCCCCCCTCAAGGGCCTCTTCGCGGTTTTACCCGCGAAGAGGCCCTTGAGGTTGATGCAGGTGCAGCACAATCACCAATGCCTCTTTATGGTGCGCACGACGCCTACCGATCGTCGGGTGTCGTTATCAGTACTCGTGTTGTCGGTGACACTCAAGAGTGTCGTTTCTGGGCAACCTACACTGCGCGTGTCACCAAATTGCTCAGCCGTTACACGCATGGCGCCTAGCACGCCCGTTTGCGAACACCAGGCCAACTCGATCAAAGCACCTGATTTGCCGAATAAAGGCGTCGTTTTCAGGTTTTTTTGGATAGCCGTTCAATTTCAGGCACGGCGTTTGCGTTGATATTGGCCACCAAGCCCCGGCACATGAATCGGGGCAATAACAAGAAATCAGTGCCCGCCTGAGGCACACCCTGCATTTGTGTGAGGAGAAATCGCGATGACGTCGTACACCTCCGGGAACCCAACCCAGAACCGCACAGCACCCCAGTCCATCGGGTTTCTTCTATTGGACAACTTCACCCTGATTTCCCTGGCATCGGCCGTCGAGCCGCTGCGCATGGCCAACCAGCTGTCTGGGCGCGAGTTGTATCGCTGGCACACCCTGACGGTCGACGGTGGCCAGGTATGGGCCAGCGATGGCTTGCAGATCACCCCGGATGCCGCCATCAGCAATGCACCGCCCATCGACACCGTGATCGTCTGCGGCGGGGTTGGCATTCAGCGGTCGGTCACCCGTGAACACGTTACCTGGCTGCAAGCCCAGGCCCGTCAGTCGCGCAGGCTGGGCGCGGTATGCACCGGCAGCTGGGCGCTGGCCTGCGCCGGCCTGCTCGATGGCTTCGACTGCAGCGTGCACTGGGAATGCCTGGCCGCGATGCAGGAGGCCTTCCCGCGGGTGAACATGAGCACCCGCCTGTTCACCCTTGACCGTAACCGCTTCACCAGCTCCGGTGGCACCGCGCCGCTGGACATGATGCTTCACCTGATCAGCCGCGATCATGGCCGCGAATTGTCGGCGGCCATTTCCGAGATGTTCGTCTACGAGCGCATCCGCAACGAGCAGGACCACCAGCGCGTGCCGCTCAAGCACATGCTCGGCACCAACCAGCCGAAGCTGCAGGAAATCGTCGCGCTGATGGAGGCCAACCTCGAAGAGCCGATCGACCTGGACGAACTGGCGGTGTACGTGTCGGTGTCGCGACGCCAGCTCGAGCGGCTGTTCCAGAAGTACCTGCACTGCTCGCCGTCGCGCTACTACCTGAAGCTGCGGCTGATCCGTGCGCGCCAGTTGCTGAAGCAGACGCCGATGTCGATCATCGAAGTGGCATCGGTGTGTGGCTTTGTGTCGACCCCGCACTTCTCCAAGTGCTACCGCGAGTACTTCGGTATTCCGCCGCGTGACGAGCGCGTGGGCTCCAACACCGCCCAGCAGGTGGCGATGATGCCGATCCCGCAGGCCATGACCCTGTCGCCGCACAGCGGGCCGATGGCGGCCCTGAGCCAGGCGCGCAACGAATCGACGTTTGCCAGTGTAAGGCTATGAAACAGCACTGGCCTCTTCGCGGGTAAACCCGCGAAGAGGCCAGTGCAGGAAAACTCGATCAAGCGCGCTTGTTGAACTGCGCCAACGCCGGCAACAGCTGTTTGTCGATGGCTTGGCGCACCGCCGGCAGAATCGTCGCACTACCGGTATACATCTGCTCCACCATCCCCTTCAGCGCCCGTGCATTGGGCTCGGTCAGCCCACGCACCACCGCTTCGCAGGCCTGTTCGGCACTGGCCCCGGCGGGTATCTCGAACCCGCGTGCGCGCAGGTGGCCTGCCAGGTCGTCCTGATCAATCAAATCCGCATGCATCATGGCTGTTGTCCCTTTTATCGCTAAGAGAGTGCTGCTGTGATTTACGACCGATTCTGTGACGACCACGACATGCCCGCAACAACAGAATGCCGGCATGGCTGCTTTGGCTAAGAACAGGTCGTTTACGGCTAAATCCACCTGGCGGGAACTGCGCACACTCAAGCCATCTACAGCAACCGAGGGTTTGGTCACCCTCACTCATGCACAGTGGATGTTGCTCGCGCTTTGCCCCGGATGCTCACGGCTTTCCGGGGCTATTTTTTTCTTACCGTGCTGCAGGCAGGGATATCACCCGGCCCACGAACTCGGCCGGTGGCAGATCCTGCTGCTGTTCCAGCAACCCTTGTAGCAACCCGGCACTCTGCTCACTGAACGGCGCCGCCTTTGGCCCCGCCAGGTCCACATGCAGCAGCATCTGCTCACTGGCCGCCAGCACCTGGTCGAACCCGGCCCGGTGCAGGCTGTGGTAGACATGCAGGCGCTTGCGATCGAAACCGATGATCTGCGTCTGCACCCACACCTCGGTGCCTAGCTTTACTTCATGCAGGTAGTTGATGTGCGCTTCCAGGGTGAACAACGAATTGCCACTCTGCCCACGGCTGTCGGCATCCAGGCCGATGCGCTCCATCAGCGCATCGGTGGCGTAGCTGAAGATCAGCAGGTAGAAGGCATCGCGCAGATGCCCGTTGTAGTCGACCCAGTCCTCCTGGACTGGGGTGCGGTAAGTGATCAGTGCAGGCATTGCGTGGTCCTCAGTCGCCGAAAGCCATGCCGTGTTTGGCCTTGCTGGTTTTCACCGCTTCCAGCACCGCCAGCAGCGTGTCATCACGGTAGCGCTCAAGTGCGGCGATGCTGCGTTCACCCAGTTGTTCAGAAGTGCCGTCTACCACATCGTCGATCAACTGGTCGGTCAGCTCCGGTGCTGGCAAGTAGGTCCAAGGCAGTTTCAGCGCTGGGCCGAACTGCGACATGAAGTGGCGCATGCCGGCATCGCCACCGGCCAGAGTGTAGGTGAGGAAGGTACCCATGAACGACCAGCGCAAGCCGGCGCCAAAGCGGATCGCATCGTCGATCTCGCCGGTAGTCGCCACACCGTCGTTGACCAGGTGCAGCGCCTCGCGCCACAGCGCTTCGAGCAGGCGGTCGGCGATGAAGCCTGGCACTTCCTTGCGCACATGCAGTGGGCGCATGCCGAGGGTGGTGTAGATGGTTTTTGCCGCTTCGATGGCTTCTGGCGAGGTGCGGTTGCCGCCGACGATTTCTACCAGAGGTAGCAAGTAGACTGGGTTGAACGGGTGACCGACCACGCAGCGCTCAGGGTGAGTGGACGACTCGTAGAACTCGCTGGGCAACAGGCCCGAAGTGCTTGAGCCGATAATCGCGTCAGGCTTGGCCGCCGCGCTTATCTTGGCGTGCAGGTCGAGCTTGAGGTCCAGTCGCTCTGGTGCGCTTTCCTGGATGAAGTCGGCGTTGCGCACGCATTCGTCGATGGTGGCCACGAACCTCAGGCGGTCTTGTGATGCGCCAGGTGCCAGGCCTTGCTTTTCAAGCGCCGGCCAGGCATTGGCGATACGTTTGCGCAGGGCTTGTTCGGCGCCGGGGGCTGGGTCCCAGGCGACCACGTCCAGGCCATGGGCGAGGGCGCGGGCGACCCAGCCGCTGCCGATCACGCCGCTACCCAGGGCGGCGAAAGTCTTGATCTCGGTGATGAAGGGCATATCGGTCTCCTGAAAAGATCAGCGGCGCTTGAGGTTCATTTTTTCCCGGCCTTCTGCCGGGCTGAGTACACGGCCACCCATGCGGGTGATGATCTCGGCTGCGCGTTCCACCAGTTGGCCGTTGCTGGCCAGCACACCACGGTCCAGGTACAGGTTGTCTTCCAGGCCGACCCGCACGTTGCCGCCCAACAGCACCGCTTGCGCTGCCATGGGCATCTGCATGCGGCCGATGCCGAAGCCAGCCCAGGTGACGTTGGCTGGCAGGTTGTCGACCATGGCTTTCATGGTGGTGGTGTCGGCCGGCGCGCCCCACGGGATGCCCAGGCACAGCTGGAACAGCGGGTCTTCGAGCAGGCCTTCCTTCATCATCTGCTTGGCGAACCACAGGTGGCCGGTGTCGAAGATTTCCAGCTCGGCCTTCACCCCCAGTTCGGTGATGCGCTTGGCCCCGGCGCGCAGTTGTGCGGGGGTTGAAACGTAGATCGAGTTGCCGTCACCGAAATTGAGCGTGCCGCAGTCGAGGGTGCAGATTTCCGGCAGCAGCGCCTCGACGTGGGCCAGGCGCTCCAGAGGGCCGATCAGGTCGGTGCCTGGGCCGAACTCCAGGGGCGTTTCACCGGGGCCGATTTCCAGGTCGCCGCCCATGCCGGCAGTGAGGTTGACGATGATGTCCACATCGGCTTCGCGGATGCGTTCCATGACTTCGCGGTACAGCGCCACGTCGCGGCTGAAGCGGCCGGTTTGCGGGTCGCGGACGTGGCAGTGGACCACGGTGGCACCGGCTTTGGCGGCTTCGACGGCGGATTCGGCGATCTGCTTGGGGGTGACCGGGACCAGGTGGCTTTTCGAGGCGGTGTCGCCAGCGCCAGTGAGGGCGCAGGTGATGATGACGTCGTGGTTCATGGTGCGGTTCCTTGTGGTGTCTGTGCTGGCCTTTTCGCGGGCAAGCCCGCTCCCACAGGGTCAGCAGTGACCCTGAACTTGGCGCTGTGCCTGTAGGAGCAGCCTTGTGCTGTGAAAGGGCCGGATCAGTTAGCGGTAAGCTTCAGATTGTCCGCAGCCGGCTTGCCATCGAAGGTGGTCACACCCTCAAGCCAGCGGGCCTTGTCGTCGGGGTGGTCCTTGAGCCATTGGCGGGCCGATTCCAGCGCATCCTTGTGGTCGAGCAGCGGCTGCATCATGCGGCTCTCGTCCTCGGCGCTGAAGTTCAGGTTGGCCAGCAGGCGGTGGGCATTGGGGCAGCGTTCGGCGTAATCCGGCGCAGTCACCGTCCACACCGTCGCGCGGCCTTCGTCAGGGCCGAGCGCATCCTGGCTGTCACCCAGGTAGGCCATGTCGATGTTCACGTTCATCGGGTGCGGCGCCCAACCGAAGAACACCACGGCTTCCTTGCGCCGCACGGCGCGATCGACGGCGGCCAGCATGCCGGCCTCGCTGGACTCGACCAGCTGGAACTGGCCCAGGTCGAACTGGTTCTTGGTGATCATCGCCTTGATCTGGGTGTTGGCACCGGAGCCGGGTTCGATGCCATAGATCTTGCCACCCAGCTCTTTCTCGAACTTGTGGATGTCGGCGAAGGTCTTCAAACCCTTGTCGTAGAGGTATTTCGGTACGGCCAGGGTGGCGCGGGCGTCCTCCAGGCTTGGCTTGTCCAGCACTTTGACCTGGTTGGCATCGACGAACGGGGTAATGGTTTGGGTCATGATCGGGTTCCAGTAACCCAGGAACATGTCCAGGCGCTTGTCGCGTATGCCGGCGAAGATGATCTGCTGCGAGGCGCTGGTCTGTTTGGTCTGGTAGCCCAGGCCATCGAGCAGCACCTGGGCCATGGCGCTGGTGGCGATGACGTCGGTCCAGTTGACCACGCCCAAGCGGACGTTTTTGCAGGCCGCAGGCTCTGCGGCGAAAAGCGGGGAAGTGGCGATGCTGCTCAGGGCAAGGGTCAACAGGCTGCGGCGGATCAAGCTGTGCATGGTGGCTCTCCATCGGCAGTGCATATTGTTATGGGTTCCGACCTCTCTGGGCCGTGTGAACACGCTACGCTGCTGGCAGGGTGAAAAATCGCACCCTGGCGACCAACAGTTGCACGGAGGCGACCACCTTTGCCGTGGAGCATGCAATGCCGCAAATCATTCATTTCCTGTTGTTGCCAGGCTTCTCGGCCATGGGCTTCATCAGTGCCCTTGAGCCACTGCGGGTGGCCAACCGCTTCAAAGGCCCGTCCTATCGCTGGCAGGTGCTGAGCCTGGACGGTGGCGCTGTGCAGGCCAGCAATGGCATGTCGGTGAACGCCGATGCGGCGTTGGCGGCCGGCGAGCCGGGCGGCATCTTGCTGATCGTGGCTGGCTTCGACCCGTTGGCCTGCTATGGGCCGCCACTGCAGCAGGCGCTGCGCCGCCTGGACCATGACGGGGTGATTCTGGGCGGCATCGATACCGGCGCTGTGGTGCTGGCGGAAGCTGGCTTGCTCGATGGCCACCGGGCTACCGTGCATTGGGAGGCGCTGGAGGCGTTCAAGGAAAACTACCCGAGCCTGCAGGCAACCCAAGAGCTGTTCGAGATCGACCGACGGCGCATCACCTGTGCTGGCGGCACGGCATCGATCGACCTGATGCTCGACCTGATTGCACAGGCCCATGGCAGCGAGCTGGCGGTGCAGGTGTCGGAGCAGTTCGTGCTCGGGCGTATCCGCCAGCGACAGGACCATCAGCGCATGCAGATTGCCAGCCGCTATGGCATCAGCAACAAGAAACTGGTGAAGGTGATTGGCGAAATGGAGCGCAACACCGAGCAGCCGCTCAATACCCAGGTGCTGGCTGAAGCGGTGCAGGTGACCCGGCGCCAGCTGGAGCGGCTGTTTCGTGTGCACCTGGACGACACACCCAGTGGGTTTTATTTGCGCCTGCGGTTGGACAAGGCGCGGCAGCTGTTGCGCCAGACCGACATGAGCGTGCTGGAGGTGGGGGTAGCCTGCGGGTTCGAGTCCGCTTCGTACTTTACCCGCTGCTACCGGGCGCGGTATCAGCGTTGCCCGCGGGAGGATCGCTTGGCTCGGGCGCTATGAGGGTCTTGGGCAGCCCCAAAACCTGGGGCCGCTTTGCGGCCCTTTCGCGACCCAGGGCCGCTCCCACGTCATCGGCAGCCCCTATTGCTGACCAATGCTCTGCAGGTATTCCGACCGGTCATCACTGCGCTGCGCCACGCAGGTATCCCAAGCCGCCTGGAACGCCTTGCTCCCTGGCTTTTCGGCATAGGTCTCGGCCTTGCAATCCGCATCGCGCAACTGTGTCCACAGTTTTTCGGCCGCGTCCATGCGCCCGATCAGCGCGGTGGCCTGGTCGCCTTCTTCGGCATATTGATCGCGGATGCGCTGGATCAGGTCGTCATACGCCGCTTTCAGTTCGCGCTCGGCAGTCTGCTTGTTGAACGCCGCGCACGCGTAGGTCTGCTGGTCGGTTTCGACGTTGTCGCACGGGGTGCTTTCTTCCTCGCCGGCCTGGGCGCCCGATACGACAGCCAGCAGTACCAGCCATGCCAATGATTTCATCCGTTTTCTCCTCAACAGGCTGACGAATCGCAGGGATTCTCGCTCAGCCGAGGGCAAGGCGGTAGCTCTCTGACGAAATGTTCATAAAGCAGCCAGAAAGGTCGTTATCGAGACTGTCTCTCATCGCCAGGCGCCGCGCCAGAGGGCGTGTTGTCGCGCGTTGACGCTTTCGGCAAACCCCCTGTCGTTTTTGCATCGGGGCGCCTTTGGGCACAGGCATATGCTGGCCCCAAAGCGCCGGCACAAGGTTTGGCGCCAACCATTCAATAAAAGGGGACAGCCTGATGAGCCCAGCCGAACTTCATGCCGACAGCATCGTCATCGACGGCCTGATCATTGCCAAATGGAACCGCGAGCTGTTCGAGGACATGCGCAAAGGCGGGCTGACCGCGGCCAACTGCACGGTGTCGGTCTGGGAAGGCTTCAAGGCTACCGTCGACAACATCGCCGCCAGCCAGAAGCTGATCCGCGACAACAGTGACCTGGTCATGCCGGTGCGCACCACCGCCGACATCCGCAAGGCCAAGGAACTGGGCAAGACCGGCATCCTCTTCGGCTTCCAGAACGCCCACGCGTTCGAAGACCAGATCGCCTATGTGGACGTGTTCAAGCAACTGGGCGTGGGCATCGTGCAGATGTGCTACAACACCCAGAACCTGGTAGGCACTGGGTGCTACGAGCGTGACGGCGGCCTGTCGGGCTTCGGTCGTGAGATCGTCGCGGAAATGAACCGCGTAGGCATCATGTGCGACCTGTCCCACGTCGGCTCCAAGACGTCCGAAGAAGTCATCCTCGAATCGAAAAAGCCGGTGTGCTACTCGCACTGCCTGCCCTCGGGCCTGAAAGAGCATCCGCGCAACAAGTCGGACGAAGAGCTGAAGTTCATTGCCGACCACGGCGGCTTCGTTGGCGTGACCATGTTCGCGCCGTTCCTGGCCAAAGGCATCGATTCGACCATCGACGACTACGCCGAAGCCATCGAGTACACCATGAACATCGTCGGTGAAGACGCCATCGGTATCGGTACCGACTTCACCCAGGGCCACGGCCAGGACTTCTTCGAGTACCTGACCCACGACAAGGGCTACGCCCGACGCCTGACCAACTTCGGCAAGATCATCAACCCGCTGGGCATCCGTACCGTGGGCGAATTCCCCAACCTCACCGAAACCTTGCTCAAGCGCGGCCACTCCGAGCGCGTGGTGCGCAAGATCATGGGCGAGAACTGGGTCAACGTTCTCAAGGACGTCTGGGGCGAGTAAGCCGCTCTCCAAGCCTGATAGCCCCTGCCAGCAACGCCGGGGCACCCAAATAAAAATTTTTATGGAGTTGAGTTTCCATGGCCAAGATCGCCCCGCAATTGCCAATCGAAGTCGACAGCGAAACCGGTGTCTGGACCAGCGACGCCTTGCCGATGCTGTATGTGCCGCGCCATTTCTTCGTCAACAACCACATCGGCATCGAGGAAGTGCTGGGCGCTGACGCCTACGCCGAGATCCTCTACAAGGCTGGCTACAAGTCCGCCTGGCACTGGTGCGAAAAAGAGGCCGAATGCCATGGCCTGGAAGGCGTAGCGGTGTTCGAGCACTACATGAAGCGCTTGAGCCAGCGTGGCTGGGGCCTGTTCGAAATCCAGGACATCGACCTGGATAAAGGCACCTGCAGCGTCAAGCTCAAGCATTCGGCGTTCGTGTACGTGTATGGCAAGTGTGGCCGCAAGGTCGACTACATGTTCACCGGCTGGTTCGCCGGCGCGATGGACCAGATTCTCGCTGCCCGCGGCAGCAAGATCCGCACCGTGGCCGAACAGGTCTACGGCGGGTCGGAAGAAGGCCACGAAGATGGCCTGTTCGTAACAAAGCCGTTGTAAGCCGGAGATAGCGTCATGGCATTCGAAGCAATGTTCCAGCCGATTCAGATCGGCAAGCTGACCATCCGCAACCGTGTGCTCAGCACCGCGCACGCCGAGGTCTACGCCACTGACGGCGGCATGACGACCGACCGCTACGTGAAGTACTACGAAGAAAAGGCCAAGGGCGGCATCGGCCTGGCGATCTGCGGCGGTTCGTCCGTCGTCGCCATCGACAGCCCGCAGGAATGGTGGGCGTCGGTCAACCTGTCGACCGACCGCATCATCCCGCACTTCCAGAACCTGGCCGACGCCATGCACAAGCATGGCGCCAAGATCATGATCCAGATTACCCACATGGGCCGTCGCTCGCGCTGGGACGGCTTCAACTGGCCGACCCTGATGTCGCCGTCGGGTATCCGTGAACCCGTGCACCGCGCCACCTGCAAAACCATCGAAGTGGAAGAGATCTGGCGGGTGATCGGCAACTACGCGCAGGCTGCGCGTCGTGCCAAAGAGGGTGGCCTGGACGGTGTGGAACTGTCGGCGGTGCACCAGCACATGATCGACCAGTTCTGGAGCCCGCGGGTCAACAAACGTACCGACGAATGGGGCGGCACCTTCGAAGGCCGCATGAAGTTCGGCCTGGAAGTCCTGAAAGCCGTGCGCGCCGAGGTCGGTGACGACTTCTGCGTGGGCATGCGTATTTGTGGCGACGAGTTCCACCCTGACGGCCTCAGCCACGAGGACATGAAGCAGATCGCCGCGTACTACGACAGCACCGGCATGCTCGACTTCATCGGTGTGGTTGGCTCGGGTTGCGACACCCACAACACCCTGGCCAACGTCATCCCCAACATGAGCTACCCGCCGGAGCCGTTCCTGCACCTGGCGGCCGGTATCAAGGAAGTGGTCAAGGTCCCGGTGCTGCATGCGCAGAACATCAAGGACCCGAACCAGGCCACGCGCATCCTCGAAGGCGGCTACGTGGACATGGTCGGCATGACCCGTGCGCACATGGCCGACCCGCACCTGATCGCCAAGATCAAGATGGGCCAGATCGACCAGATCAAACAGTGCGTCGGTGCCAACTACTGCATCGACCGCCAGTACCAGGGCCTGGATGTGCTGTGCATCCAGAACGCCGCGACCTCCCGTGAATACATGGGCGTGCCGCACATCATCGAGAAAACCACCGGCGTCAAACGCAAGGTGGTGGTGGTTGGCGCCGGCCCTGCCGGCATGGAAGCGGCCCGGGTGGCTGCCGAGCGCGGCCACGACGTGACCCTGTTCGAGAAAAAAGACCAGATTGGCGGGCAGATCACCATCGCCGCCAAGGCCCCGCAGCGTGACCAGATTGCCGGTATCACCCGCTGGTACCAGCTGGAGCTGGCGCGCCTGAAAGTGGACCTGCGCCTGGGTACCGCCGCTGATGTGGCCACCATCCAGGACCTGCGCCCGGACGTCATCGTACTGGCGGTAGGCGGGCATTCGTTCCTGGAGCAGAACGAGCACTGGGGCGCTGCCGAAGGCTTGGTGGTCAGCAGCTGGGATGTGCTCGACGGCAAGGTTGCACCGGGCAAGAACGTGCTGGTGTACGACACCATCTGCGAGTTCACCGGCATGTCGGTGGCCGATTTCATCGCCGACAAGGGCAGCCAGGTCGAGATCGTCACCGACGACATCAAGCCGGGCGTGGCCATGGGCGGCACCACTTTCCCGACCTACTACCGCAGCATGTACCCCAAAGAAGTGATCATGACCGGCGACATGATGCTGGAAAAGGTCTACCGCGAAGGCGACAAGCTGGTGGCGGTGCTGGAGAACGAATACACCGGCGCCAAGGAAGAACGCGTGGTCGATCAGGTGGTGGTGGAGAACGGCGTGCGGCCTGATGAGGAGCTGTACTACGCGCTGAAGGATGGCTCACGCAACAAGGGCCAGATCGATGTGGAGGCGCTGTTTGCCATCAAGCCACAGCCGATCCTCAGCCAGCCGGGCGAAGGTTACCTGCTGTATCGCATTGGCGACTGCGTGGCCCAGCGCAACGTGCATGCAGCGATCTACGACGCCTTGCGCCTGTGCAAGGACTTCTGATCGCACCGCCTTTCTAGAGGCGGGACTGGCCCCCTGTGTAGGAGCGGCCTTGTGTTGCGAAAGGGTCGCGTAGCGGCCCCAAGATCGCCATAGCAGCATAGATTTTGGGGCCGCTACGCAGCCCTTTCGCGACACAAGGCCGCTCCTACATGGGGTCCGCGCTGGCCTTCGGGGTGGCGCAAGAATCTAGCTGTTGTGGGAGCCTCCCATGTTGAACACCCTTCTACCCATCCTGCTGTTCGCTGCCCTTGGCCTGGCAGTGCTCGGCGCCCTGCGCCGGGTGCGCATGTGGCGGCGTGGCCGAGCCGCCAAGGTCGACCTGATAGGCGGCCTGCTGGCCATGCCGCGCCGTTACCTGGTGGACCTGCACCACGTGGTCGAGCGCGACAAGTACATGTCCAAGACCCACGTGGCCACGGCGGGCGGCTTCGTGCTGTCGGCGGCCTTGGCGATCCTGGTGCACGGCTTCGGCCTGCAGAGCAAAATCCTCGGCTACGCATTGCTGGTGGCCACGGTAATCATGTTCAGCGGTGCCATCTTTGTCTTCAAACGCCGCCTCAACCCGCCTTCGCGCCTGTCCAAGGGCCCGTGGATGCGCCTGCCGAAAAGCCTGCTGGCGTTTGCCGCGAGCTTCTTCATCGCCACACTGCCGGTCGCTGGCATCCTGCCGGCCAATACCGGCGGCTGGGTGATGGTCGTCGTGCTTGGCCTGGGCGTACTGTGGGGCGTGTCGGAGCTGTTCTTCGGCATGACCTGGGGCGGCCCGATGAAGCACGCCTTCGCCGGTGCCCTGCACCTGGCCTGGCACCGCCGTGCCGAGCGTTTTGGCGGCGGCCGTTCTACCGGCCTCAAGCCACTGGACCTGGAAGACCCGAATGCTCCGCTGGGCGTTGAAAAGCCGGTGGACTTCACCTGGAACCAGCTGCTGGGCTTCGATGCCTGCGTGCAGTGCGGTAAATGTGAGGCCATGTGCCCGGCCTTTGCCGCTGGCCAGCCGCTGAACCCGAAAAAACTCATTCAGGACATGGTCATCGGCCTGGCCGGGGGTACTGACGCCCAGTTCGCCGGCAGCCCGTACCCTGGCAAGCCGATTGGTGAACACGGCGGCAATCCGCACCAGCCGATCGTCAATGGCCTGGTCGACGCCGAAACGCTGTGGTCGTGCACCACCTGCCGTGCCTGCGTCGAGGAATGCCCGATGATGATCGAGCACGTCGATGCCATCGTCGACATGCGCCGCCACCTCACCCTGGAAAAGGGCGCCACCCCGAACAAGGGTGCCGAGGTGCTGGACAACCTGATCGCCACCGACAACCCTGGCGGCTTCGCCCCTGGCGGGCGCATGAACTGGGCCGCTGACCTGAACCTGCAACTGCTGTCGGAGGTGCAATCCACCGAAGTCCTGTTCTGGGTGGGCGATGGTGCCTTCGACATGCGCAACCAGCGCACCCTGCGCTCGTTCGTCAAAGTGCTCAAGGCTTCGGGCGTGGACTTCGCCGTGCTTGGCCTGGAAGAGCGCGACAGCGGTGACGTGGCGCGCCGCCTGGGCGACGAAGCGACCTTCCAGCAACTGGCCAAGCGCAACATCCAGACCCTGGGCAAGTACAAGTTCCAGCGCATCGTCACCTGCGACCCACACAGTTTCCATGTGCTGAAGAACGAATACGGCGCCCTGGGCGGCGACTACCAGGTGCAGCACCACAGCACCTACATCGCCGAACTGATCGCGGCCAAGAAGCTCAACCTCGGCCAGCACAAGGGCGGCAGCGTCACCTACCACGACCCGTGCTACCTGGGCCGCTACAACGGCGAGTACGAAGCCCCGCGCGAAGTGCTCAAGGCGTTGGGTATCGAAGTGCGCGAGATGCAGCGCTCGGGCTTCCGCTCCCGTTGCTGCGGTGGTGGTGGCGGTGCGCCGATCACCGACATCCCTGGCAAGCAGCGTATCCCGGACATGCGCATGGACGACATCCGCGAGACCGAGGCCGAGTTGGTGGCCGTGGGTTGCCCGCAGTGCACCGCCATGCTCGAAGGTGTGGTCGAGCCGCGCCCGCAGATCAAGGACCTGGCCGAGCTGGTGGCCGACGTGCTGATCGAAGAGGACGCGCCCACTGGCCCAAAGCCGCAAACGGCTAAACGTGAACCTGCGGAGGTGCACTGATGAGCGACATTATCCGCCGCGACCCACGCGCCGAGTGGATCGCCCGTAACCGCCTGCACCCGCTGCATGCGGCAATGCAGACACAGCAAACTCGCTGGATGGGGCCCAACGGCATCCTCCGCAAGAACCCCCATGCGATCGCCGCAGGCTTCATTGGCCCTGCCGGCATCAAGCGTATCGACCGCAGCGGCGCCCAGCAGGGCACCGGTGTGGGCGGGCGTCGCACGGCGGCCGCCGAGGTCACGCTGCCACTGCATCAGGTACCGGCACCGGCGTTCTACATCGCCGTGGTACCGGACATGGTCGGTGGCCGCCTGAGCAGCCACGACCGCGACCTGCTTGGCCTGGCCCACAGCCTGGCCGGCAGCGACGGTGCGGTGCTGGCGGTGGTTTTCAACGAGCACAAGGACAGCAACTTTTCCACAGCCGGGGTCGACCGCCTGCTGGTCATCGAGGGCGAGGCTTTCGAAGGTTATGCACCAGAGCAACTGGTACAAGGCCTGCGGGCTGTGGATAACCAGTTTACCCCGCGCCACTGGCTGTTGCCCGACAGCCGCACCGGTGGCGGCGAACTGGGTCGGCGCCTGGGCGCCGCGCTGGGTGAACGCCCGGCGACGCGGGTGTGGCAGGTCAAGGATGGTCAATGCATTGGCCGCGCCGGTGCCGGCCAGCAAGACCTGCAACGCACTGTGCCGCGCCTGATCCTGGCGTCGGCCGAGTGCGCCGAGCCCGTCAGCGAAACCCGCCACGAAGCCTTGCCGGTGGAGTTGTCCACAAGCGTGGCGCGCAGCCTGTCGCGTATCGAAGACCTCGGCTCGGTGGCCGTGGACCCGGCCACCATTGCCATGGCCGAGGCCGAGTTCATCGTCTCGGGTGGTAACGGGGTCAAGGACTGGGACCTGTACCACCAGGCCACCGCTGCCCTCGGTGCTACCGAAGGCGCTTCGCGGGTGGCGGTGGACGACGGGTTCATGCCGCGCAACCGCCAGGTGGGTGCTACCGGTACCTGGGTCACCGCGCGCGTGTACGTGGCTGTGGGTATCTCGGGCGCGATCCAGCACCTGCAGGGTATCGGTGCCTGCGACAAGGTGGTGGCGATCAACATGGACCCGGGCTGCGACATGATCAAACGGGCCGACCTGTCGGTAATTGGCGACAGTTCGGCGATTCTCAAGGCACTGATCGAGGCTGTGGACAACTTCCGCAGCGGCGGCCAGCGCGACGCGGCATAAGGGCACGAGCATGAGTACGAAAGTGATCAGCCTGGTTTCCATCGGTGCCCACCCAAGCTCTGGCCGCGCCCGCCGCGCCGAGCAGGATGCCCGCGCCGTGGAACTGGGTTTGCAACTGGCTGGGGATAACTTGCAGGTGGTGCATGCCGGCGACCCACAGGAAGAGGCGCTGCGCGCCTACCTGGGCATGGGCCTGGACCATCTGGATGTGCTGGAGCAGCCGGCTGGTGCCGATGTGCTGGGTGTGCTGGGGGATTACCTGCGCGATGCCGGGGCACAGCTGGTGCTGACAGGTAGCCAAGCCGAAACGGGTGAAGGATCGGGCATGTTGCCGTTTCTGCTGGCCGAAAAGCTCGGCTGGCCGTTGATCGTGGGGCTGGCCGAGGTGGAGTCGATCGACAATGGCACCGCCCAGGTATTGCAGGCGCTGCCGCGTGGCCAGCGGCGCCGGCTGAAAGTGCGCCTGCCGTTGCTGGCGACTGTGGATAACGCGGCGCCCAAGCCGCGCCAGAGTGCCTTCGGGCCGGCGCGTCGGGGTGTACTGGCGGCGCGCAATGTGGCCATCGTTGACGATGAACTGCTGGCTGAGGCCGAGCTGCAACCGGCGCGCCCGCGGCCAAAGCGGCTGAAGGTGATCAAGGCCAAGAGCGGTGCGGACCGGATGAAGGCGGCAACTGCCAAGGCCAGTGGTGGCGGCGGCAAGGTGCTGAAGGATGTTTCGCCACAGGAAGGCGCCGAGGCCATCCTCAAGTTGCTGGTGGAAGAGGGCGTGCTGCGCTGAAACCTTACGCGGTCCCCGTGTAGGAGCGGCCTTGTGTCGCGATGGGCTGCGCAGCAGCCCCAGCGATCTTGAACCCGTTTCGAGATTTTGGGGCCGCGTTGCGGCCCATCGCGACACAAGGCCGCTCCTACACGTTTCAAGCCCTCATGGCCAATAGCCCAGTGCCTCGCTCACCCGCTCCCCCTCTGGCGGCTGTGCATAAGTCACTCCTGAAGAATGCCAAAGTAGTGGGCATTACCCATCACATTTCTAGAATTCGGGAAACTGGCAGCGTTATCTTCCTTTTTGCCCACGGAATCTGTTCGCCAATTTGTGGATAAAGTGTTGGCGCATGGCTGGGGGCCTTACGTGACGGTACTTGCAGGGTTTAGATCATAAAATGATCAGCTTTCAACCGGCGTGGTGGATGCTGCCGTTCTGGTTTCCGCCAGATTTTGCCCACAATCGCTGTTAGCGGGTCTGTGGATAATCTGTTCGGTAGCGGCTGGAAGCTCCGCAGATAAAGGCGGTGACTGGATCGATTAAAAAGTAACCAAATCATTCAAGAAGAGGCTATCGTGTTGATTTTGAGGGCTTTGAATCGCTTATCCACACCCGAATTGCAGAGAATGTGTCGGTTGCTCACAAACTCTGTTGGTGCCTCTGTGGACAATGTGTTTGCAGAGGGCTGGGAGCCTTTAAACATGAGGCCTTTAGAAAGTTGGTTAAAAAACAACCAGTACAGCACGGATCGGCATTCTTGATGGCTCAGCCTTTTTGCACAGACGCAGCGATCACTTCTGTGGATAACCAATGTCGTCCACCTGTTATTTTTGCCAGTTTCCAATTGCTCTCCAGGCGATTAGCGTTAATGCAATGACTTGGGAGTGGCGCGTATGTACTTGGTGCACCTGCTGGCGACCGATAGCCTGCGTTCTGTCATGAATGATTCGACTGATGTGCGACGGGCCTATACGGCTTATGGCCTGGTAAACATCCAAGGTGGGCCGATGAGTGCCTTCTGCGGTGAATACAGAGATCCCTTGGCGGGCTATTACCACCTGGGGAATGGGTATCGACAGTTCAATCCGGCGATCATGCGCTTCCATGGTCCGGATGGATTGAGCCCGTTCGGTGAGGGCGGGCTCAATGCGTACATGTATTGTGAGGCTGATCCGGTGAACCGTATTGATCCCAGTGGCAAAGTACCGATATCACTCTTGCAACGCCTACTGACGACGACGCTACATGTTGTCTCACCTACGGCGCTCATCTTTGGCCCTCCACCTAAAGGGGCGCTTGCGGTCAATGCCACCCGCCTAGCATTGATGGGGTCCACCACTACTGTCGCGGGGGCTGGGCTCGGTTTTGCTGGGGTCGCCGTAGCCCCTTATGTTTCTGCAACTGGAACCGGACTGCTGCTTGCGGGTGGGGTTACCCGCATAGCTAAGGCACTTTGGGACAACCGATCGGCGCTCTGGCAGAACATCAAGAATAACTCCAGATCGAATCTCAGAACAATTTTCACAGGGCGAGTCGAGAAGAAAAAGAACAAGACAACCCCTCTGAACAGCCCGAAAAGGGTGTCGGTACAGGCGGTTTTTATGGTCGAGAATGAATTAACGAGGACGGGCTCAACCGTGAGTGCTTCAATTGTCACTCATACAACGGAGAATGGCGCGAATATCCGGCAAGCGCAGAGAGAAAGGCCAAGCCTGTGACTTATACACAGGCTTGGTTGGCGCACTTTACTGTGCCTGCACTTCTTTCAGATACGCCGCCGGCTCCGCCCCCAGGTTGTTCAGCATCCGCCCGCTGTACCAGTCGATGAAGTTCACCACGCCAAACTCGTAGGTTTTCGAGTACGGCCCTGGCTGGTAAGCCGTGGAGTTGATCCCGCGCTGGTTCTCTTCGGCCAGGCGGCGGTCCTGGTCGTTGGTGGCGTCCCACACCTTGCGCATGCGCTCAGGGTCGTAGTCCACCCCTTCCACGGCGTCCTTGTGCACCAGCCATTTGGTGGTGACCATGGTCTCCTGGGCGCTGATCGGCCACACGGTGAACACGATCATGTGGTCGCCCATGCAGTGGTTCCAGGAGTGCGGCAGGTGCAGGATACGCATCGAGCCCAGGTCCGGGTTCTTGATGCGGCCCATCAGCTTCTGGCAGGCCTGCTTGCCGTCCATGGTCATCGACACGGTGCCCTTGAGCAGAGGCATGCGTACGATACGGTTACGCAGGCCGTGGCTCTTGTGCAGGTACGGGATCTTTTCGGCTTCCCAGGCGGCGGCGGAGGCGGCCACGTGGTCCTTGAATTCCTGGCTGGCGCGCGGGTCGTTGGTGTCGTCCCACTCCAGCAGGGTTTGCAGCAGCTCCGGGTGCGAGCCGCTGCAGTGGTAGCACTCGCGGTTGTTTTCCAGCACCAGCTTCCAGTTGGCTTTTTCCATCAAGGTGGTTTGCACCGCCACCTTGGTGTTCTCCATGTCGTAGGGTTCCATGTAGTGTTCCAGGGTGGCCAGGAACTCGTCGATGGCGGGTGGGTTTTCCGCCAGGCTGATGAAGATGTAGCCACCAGCGACCTTCACGTTCACAGGCTTCAGACCGTACTGCTTCATGTCGAAGTCGGCGCCCATCTCGGTGCCCGCGAACAGCAGGCGGCCGTCCAGTTCATATGTCCACTGGTGGTAATGGCAGACCAACTTGGCCACTTTGCCTTTGTCGCTGACGCACAAGCGCGAACCGCGGTGCCGGCAGACGTTATGGAAGGCGTGCACCTTACCTTCGGCGCCACGCACCACCAGAATCGGGTTGTTGCCGATCTGCAGCGTGATGTAGTTGCCTTTTGCCGGAATTTCGCAAGTCATGCCGGCGATCAGCCATTCTTTCTGGAAGATCTCCTGCATGTCGATCTGGAACAGACGCTCGTCGGTGTAGAAAGGCTGGGGCAGCGAGTAGGTTCGCTCGCGGGTCTGCAGCATCTCGGCGGTGGCCTTGCGTGCAGGTTCCAGTGGATCGCCCAGGCTCAGGGTTGCGGTGACGTCCATCGTGTATTCCTCGGGGCCGTGTGCGGCCGGCAAAAGGTGGCTAATCGTTGTTGTGGTGCCGCAAGGCTGTCTATCGAAAAACAGCTAGTTGTTTTGCCGTGGAGTGTGCGTCCGAAGGCGCCGCGAACCGTATCCATGGGCGACATGGCCGAATTGAATTACGACGCGCCAGCCCTTGTAGCGCGGGGCTGGTCGCGATAAGCACGCCGATGTCGCTGGCAGGAATGTACGTCGCCCTCAGCTTGCGCATTATCCAAGCCATAAAAAGCCCAATAGTCGGCTGCTGGAGATGAACATGTCCGATACCTTCCTCAATCCGGTCACTACCCAGACCTGGGCCAACGGCCGCCACATCGTGCGCTGCGTCAAGGTCATCCAGGAGACCTGGGACGTGCGCACCTTCTGCTTCATGGCCGACCAGCCGATCATGTTCTTCTTCAAGCCGGGGCAGTTCGTTACCCTGGAGCTGGAGATCGAAGGCAAACCGGTGATGCGTTCCTACACCATTTCCAGTTCGCCGTCGGTGCCCTACAGCTTCTCGATCACCGTCAAGCGCGTGCCGGGCGGCCTGGTGTCCAACTTCCTGCACGACACCATGCACGAGGGTGCCGAGCTGCCGGTGCATGGCCCGGTGGGGTTGTTCAATGCCATCGACTTCCCGGCGGGCAAGGCGCTGTACCTGTCGGGCGGTGTGGGCATTACTCCGGTCATGTCGATGGCGCGCTGGTTCTACGACACCAACGCCAATGTCGACATGGTGTTCGTGCACAGCGCCCGTTCACCCAAGGACATCATCTACCACCGCGAGCTGGAACAGATGGCCTCGCGCATCCCCAACTTCAGCCTGCACATCATTTGCGAGAAGCACGGCCTGGGCGAGCCATGGGCGGGTTATCGCGGTTACCTGAACCAGCGGCTGATGGAACTGATTGCACCGGACTACATGGAACGCGTGGTGTTCTGCTGCGGCCCGACGCCTTACATGACGGCGGTAAAGCGCATGCTCGAAGCGGTCGGCTTCGACATGAAGAACTACCACGAGGAATCGTTCGGTGCCACGCCGGCCGAGGCCAAGGCCGATGCGGTCGAGCATGCCGAGCAGGCAGCCGAAGCGCCGGAGCTGGATGTATCCGACCTTAACCTGGTGGAGTTCATCGGCAGCGAGAAGAGCATTCGCATTGCCCCAGGCGAGACCGTGCATGCGGCGGCGGCCAAGGTTGGCCTGATGATCCCGAAAGCCTGCGGCATGGGCATTTGCGGCACTTGCAAGGTGCTCAAGCTGGGCGGCGAAGTGGAAATGGAGCACAACGGCGGCATTACCGAGGAGGACGAGGCCGAGGGGTATATCCTGTCGTGCTGCAGTGTGCCGAAAGGGGATGTGCGGATCGATTATTGATCCGAGATTGCAGGGGGCTGCTTTGCAGCCCATCTCGACACAAGGCCGCTCCTACAGGTATCGCCCAAGCCATGAAACTGCGCGGTAGCTGTAGGAGCGGCCTTGTGTCGCGATGGGCCGCAAAGCGGCCCCAGGTACTTCAGGTCAGGTACGGAACCGTGCCACCAACCCATTCAGGTCCACGGCCAGGCGCGACAATTCAGCACTCGCCGCACTGGTCTGATGCGCCCCGGTGGCACTCTGCACCGACAGGTCGTTGATGTTCACCAGGTTGCGGTCCACTTCCCGCGCCACCTGCGCCTGTTCCTCCGCCGCGCTGGCAATCACCAGGTTACGCTCGTTGATCTGCGCCACCGCGCCGGCAATGGTGTCCAGTGCCATGCCCGCGCCACGGGCGATGTTCAGGGTGGATTCGGCACGCTCGGTGCTGGTGCGCATCGACTCCACAGCTTCCTCCGTGCCCCCTTGAATGCTGCCGATCATCCGCTCGATTTCGCTGGTCGACTGCTGGGTGCGGTGGGCCAATGCCCGAACTTCATCCGCCACAACGGCAAAACCACGGCCCGCTTCGCCAGCACGTGCGGCCTCGATGGCGGCGTTCAGCGCCAGCAGGTTGGTTTGGTCGGCCAGGCCACGGATCACGTCGAGGACCTTGCCAATGTCGCGCGACTGCTCGGCCAGGTGAGTGATCAATTTGGCAGTGGCCTGCACATCGCCGCTCATGCGCTCGATGGCGCCCACGGTCTCCATCACCAGGTCACGGCCGTCGCCGGTGGAGCGGCTGGCTTCACTGGAGGCTTCCGAAGTGCTCACGGCATTGCGCGCTACTTCCTCCACAGCGCTGGTCATTTCGGTCACGGCCGTGGCGGCCTGTTCAATCTCGTTGTTCTGCTGTTGCAGGCCGCGGGCGCTTTCGTCGGTGACGGCGTTCAGCTCTTCGGCCGCCGAGGCCAGCTGGGTGGCGGAGCCGGCGATCTGTTGCAGGGTGTCGCGCAACTTGTCCTGCATGCGGGCCATGGCGCGCAGCAGGCGAGCGGCTTCGTCGGTGCCTTCGGCACGGATGATGTGGGTCAGGTCACCGTCGGCGACCTGTTCGGCGCTTTTGAGCGCATCTTCGATCGGCTTGACGATGCTGCGGGTCAGCAGGAAGGCGCAGGCGAACGTCAGGACGGTGGCGGCAACCAGCAGGCCGATCACCAGGGCGAAAGCAGCGGCGTACTGGCTGGCGGCCTTGTCATTGGTGGCGCGGGTCTGGTCGGTGTTGATGCGTACCAGGGTGTCCATGACCTTGTTGATCTGCTCTGAGTTGGCCAGCAAATCGCGGTTGAGCAGGTCGCGCAATTCGTCCAGGCGGTCGGCCTGGCTCAGTGTGCGCATGCGCGCTTCCAACTGGCGGTATTGGTTGAGCAACAGGCCGTACTGGTCGAACGCGGCCTGTTCGTCGGCGGCACCGATCATCGGCAGGTAAGCCTGGCGCGCGCGGTCGATCTGGCTGTTGCGCTGGTCCAGCAGGTTGAGGGTATCGCGTTGGGTTTCCGGTTCGCGGTTGAGCAGCAGGCGGTAGGAAAGCGTGCGCATGCGCAGGTTCAGCGCGGTGAGTTCGTCGAGGATCTTGATGCTGGGCACACTGACTTGCTCGATGGCAACGCCAGCCTGGCGGATGTTGCCCATCTGCACCAGGGAGAAGATACCAAGGCCGAGCATCAGCAGGCCGATAAGCGCGAAGCCGAGCAGCGCGCGCGGGGCGATATTCATGTTGCGTAGGGACATGGAGAGGAGGATCCAGGCAAGGGGGAAAGTGCGACAAAACATGACTTGCCGGGCTATCGGTCGTGACCGGCCAGTCTTGAGTGCGACCGGCAAAAATTGTGAGGTAGCTAACCTTTTCCTGACCGGCGGTTGACTCAGGTCGGAACAAGGGGGCGGTTACCCTGTCAATCTGCGGGTTCGACACCTTATGAATCCGATATTTAATGGCGATGGGCGGCACTTTTCTTTATCGTGTGCGCCCCTCGCAACAACCTGAGATAGACCCATGCTGGAAGCTTCCCTGAATCAAATCGAGCAACTGGTCAGCGACCTGATGCAGAAAAACGCTCAACTCACCGAGCAGAACACCGCCCTCGGCCAGGAACTGGCCCAGGCCAAGGAAGAGAACGAAACCCTGCAGCTGTCGCTGATGGAGCAGGAAGAGAAGAACGGCGCTACCGCAGCGCGCATCCAGGCCCTGGTCGAGCGCGCCAGCGCGGGCGTTGTCGGCGCATGAGACTGCAAGAGCAGCCGATCAATGTGGTGTCGATTCTCGGCATCGACTATTCGATCAAGGCGCCCGAAGGTCAGGAAGAAACCCTGGCCCAGGCGGTACGGATGCTCAACACTGCCCTGAACGAAACCAAGCGTCAGTACCCGACCCTGATCGGCGACAAGCTGTTGGTGCTGGCTGCCCTCAACCTGTGCTCCAAGCAGGTTGAGCTGCAGAAAGAGCATCAGCAGACCCTAGCGCGTACCCAGGCGCAGATCGACGCCACGGTGGACGCCATCGTGCGGACCATTGCAGAGTCCTGATCGATAGCTGGGGCGCTTCGCGCCCCTTTCGCGACACAAGGCCGCTCCTACAACGTTTATATGTTTCCCTGTAGGAGCGGCCTTGTGTCGCGATGGGCTGCACAGCAGCCCCAAAGGCCCAACTCATTGTTCCAGGTCACTGGATTAACTGGATACTCAAGTGTATACACTTTCCGCAAAACAATAATGTGCGGGGAGTAGGGCATGCGTATCTGGCGTAAGAGCATCCAGTGGCAATTGATCACCAGCATGGGCGCCGCCTTGCTGGCGAGCATCCTGGTCGTGGTCGTCATCTTCACCGTGGCGCTCAACCGCCTCACCGAGCGCTACCTGGTCGACACTGCCTTGCCAGCCAGTATCGAAGCCATCCGCAACGACATCGAACGCATGCTCGGCCAGCCTTTGGTGGCAGCGGCAGACATCGCCGGCAACACCTTGCTGCGTGACTGGCTGGCGGCTGGTGAAGAGCCCGCCCAGGCAGCGCAATTCACCGAATACCTGACCGCCGCCAAGCAGCGCAACCAGGCCTTCACTGCCCTGTTCGCGGCGACTGAAACCGGCCACTACTACAACGAGAACGGCCTGGACCGCACCCTCAGCCGCAGCAACCCCAAGGACAAGTGGTTCTACGGCTACATCGATAGCGGCGCCGAGCGGTTGATCAACATCGACATCGATGGTGCCACCGGCGAGCTGGCGCTGTTCATCGATTACCGCGTGGAAAAAAATGGCCAGCTGGTCGGCGTGGCCGGCATGGGCCTGCGCATGACCGAGCTGTCGAAGCTGATCCACGATTTCAGCTTCGGCGAACACGGCAAAGTGTTTCTGGTGCGCAACGATGGCCTGATCCAGGTGCATCCAGACGCAGCCTTCAGTGGTAAACGCCAGCTCACCGAGCAGCTTGGGGCGGACGCAGCCAAGGGTGTCATGACCGGAGGCGAGGGGCTGCGCAGCCGCCGCTTCAGCCGTGACGGCGAAAGCTACCTGGCGCTTGGTTTGCCACTGCGCGACCTTAACTGGACCCTGGTGGCCGAAGTGCCAGAGTCGGAAATCTATGCACAAATGCATCAGGCCGTCTGGTTGACCAGCCTGATCGGTGGCGCCGTGGCCCTGCTGTCACTGCTGCTGGTGGTGCTGTTGGCGCGTGGCCTGGTACGGCCGATCCGCCGCGTCACCGGCGCGTTGGTGCAGATTGGCAGCGGCGCAGGAGACCTCAGCCACCGCCTGGATGATTCGCGCCAGGATGAGTTGGGCGACCTGGCCCGGGGGTTCAACCGCTTTCTCGACAGCCAGCGCAGCCTTATCGGTGAGGTGTTGAGCACCTCCGAGCGGCTGCACCGGGCCGTAGAGCAGGTAACTCAGGTGGTGGACAACACGGCCGAGCGCTCGGGGCGGCAGCAAGAGATGACCGAAATGGTCGCTACTGCCGTGCATGAGATGGGCCTGACCGTGCAGGACATCGCCCGCAATGCCGGCGATGCGGCGCAAGCCTCGCAGTCGGCGCGGGACGAGGCGTTGCAGGCGCGCGAGGTGGTGCAACGCTCGATTCGGGGGATCGAGGGCATGTCGGGCGACATCGGCAAGGCTGCCGATGCAGTCACTCAGTTGGCCGACGAAGTCGCCTCGATCGATGAAGTTCTGGCGGTTATCCGTAGTATTTCCGAGCAGACCAATTTGCTGGCACTTAACGCGGCTATCGAGGCTGCGCGGGCAGGGGAAATGGGGCGCGGTTTTGCCGTGGTGGCCGATGAGGTGCGCACGCTGGCCCGGCGCACACAGCTGTCCACCGACGAAGTGCAGCAGATGATCCAGCGCCTGAAGCAGGGCGCGGGGTCGGCGGTGAGTTCGATGCAGGCGGGGCAGCAGGCGACTGGCAGTGGTGTGGAGTCGAGCCAGCGCACCGGGGCGTCGCTGGGCGCGATTACCGACCAGGTGGAGCACATCAGTGATATGAACCATCAGGTGGCCACGGCGACGGAAGAACAGTCGGCGGTGACCGAGGAAATCAACCGGACGGTGCAGGGGATTTCCGACCTGGCGCGGGAAACGGCGGCGGAGGTGCAAGGGTGTCGCGAGGAGTGCCAGGCGTTGCGTGGGTTGGCTGATGATCTGGCGCGGCAGATGGGTGGGTTCAGGCTTTAAATTGCTGGGGCCGCTTTGCGGCCCTTGGAGGGCAAAGCCCTCCCAGCATGCTTTCAGGCGGTAATGATGCTACGGATATCCGCCGCAAGCTCGCGCACGCGCGCTTCCTCGGTATCCCACGAACACATGAAGCGCGCCCCGCCGCTACCAATGAAGGTATAGAACCGCCACCCCTTGCCCCGCAGCGCTTCGATCGCATGCTCCGGCATCTGCAGGAACACCCCGTTGGCCTCCACCGGGAACATCAGCTCCACCGCTGGCAAGTCACTCACCAGCGAGGCCAGCAGCTGCGCGCAATGGTTGGCGTGGTTGCCATGGCGCAACCAGGCGCCATCTTCCAGCAGGCCCACCCAGGGCGCCGACAAAAAGCGCATTTTCGACGCCAGTTGCCCGGCTTGCTTGCAGCGGTAGTCGAAGTCTTCGGCCAGCTGGCGGTTGAAGAACAGGATCGCCTCACCCACCGCCATGCCGTTCTTGGTGCCGCCAAAGCACAGCACATCGACGCCGGCCTTCCAGGTCAGCTCGGCCGGGCTGCAGCCCAGGAACGCGCAGGCATTGGTAAAGCGCGCGCCGTCCATGTGCAGGTTCAGGCCCAGCTCCTTGCAGGTGGCGCTGATCGCCTTCAGCTCGTCGGGGCGGTACACCGTGCCCACTTCAGTGGCCTGGGTAATGGTCACCACGCGGGGCTTGGGGTAGTGGATGTCTTGGCGCTTGAGCGCCACTTCGCGGATCGACTGCGGCGTCAGCTTGCCGTTGACGCTGGCCGCCGTCAGCAGTTTGGAGCCGTTGGAGAAGAACTCCGGCGCGCCGCATTCATCGGTTTCGACGTGGGCGGTCTCGGAGCAGATCACGCTGTGGTAGCTCTGGCACAGCGAGGCCAGGGCCAGGGAGTTGGCGGCAGTTCCGTTGAAGGCGAAGAACACCTCGCAGTCGGTTTCGAACAGGTTGCGGAAGTATTCCGAGGCGCGCTCGGTCCACTGATCGTCGCCATAGGCGCGGTCGTGGCCGTGGTTGGCCTTCTCCATCGCTGCCCAGGCTTCGGGGCAGATACCGGAATAGTTGTCGCTGGCGAATTGTTGGCTCTTATCTGTCATGACACGGTCCTGTGAACGACGCAGAACAGCACTCTAAACCATCGATTCAGCGGTTGCCTATACAAGCTGTGCATTGGCGGATTTCTGGGTTATCTGTGCTGGCCTCTTCGCGGGTAAACCCGCTCCCACAGGGATACCACAAGCCTTCAGAGCACCACCGTACCTGTGGGAGCGGGTTCACCCGCGAAAGGGCCGGCACAAACGGCACAACAACGAATGTCGTAAACGCGCCATTGCAAGGCGTGCGCAGGCATCTGACCCGACCCCGCCAGTCATACCATCGCCACAAAGGGCCACAGTGCCTTACGACAAAAAACGATCGCTGCCGGGAGATACACGATGTTCAGCAAGCAAGACCAGATCCAGGGTTACGACGACGCACTGCTGGCGGCGATGAATGCCGAAGAACAGCGCCAGGAAGATCACATCGAGCTGATCGCCTCGGAGAACTACACCAGCAAGCGCGTCATGCAGGCCCAAGGCAGCGGCCTCACCAACAAATACGCCGAAGGCTACCCGGGCAAGCGCTACTACGGTGGCTGCGAGCACGTGGACAAGGTAGAAGCCCTGGCCATCGAGCGCGCCAAGCAGCTGTTCGGTGCCGACTACGCCAACGTCCAGCCGCACTCCGGCTCGTCGGCCAACGGCGCGGTCTACCTGGCCCTGCTGCAGGCCGGTGACACCATCCTCGGCATGAGCCTGGCCCACGGCGGCCACCTGACCCACGGCGCCAAAGTGTCGTCCTCGGGCAAGCTGTACAACGCTGTGCAATACGGCATCGACACCAACACCGGCCTGATCGACTACGACGAAGTCGAGCGCCTGGCGGTCGAGCACAAGCCGAAAATGATCGTTGCCGGTTTCTCGGCTTACTCCAAGACCCTCGACTTCCCTCGCTTCCGCGCCATCGCCGACAAGGTCGGTGCGCTGCTGTTCGTCGACATGGCCCACGTTGCCGGCCTGGTTGCCGCTGGCCTGTACCCGAACCCGATCCCGTTCGCCGACGTGGTCACCACCACCACCCACAAGACCCTACGTGGCCCGCGTGGTGGCCTGATCCTGGCGAAGTCCAACGAAGAGATCGAGAAGAAGCTCAACGCCGCTGTATTCCCAGGCGCCCAGGGCGGCCCGTTGATGCACGTCATCGCCGCCAAGGCCGTGTGCTTCAAGGAAGCGCTGGAGCCAGGCTTCAAGGCCTACCAGCAGCAAGTGATCGAAAACGCCCAGGCCATGGCCCAGGTGTTCATCGACCGTGGCTACGACGTGGTGTCTGGTGGCACCGACAACCACCTGTTCCTGGTCAGCCTGATCCGTCAGGGCCTTACCGGTAAAGATGCCGACGCCGCCCTGGGCCGCGCGCACATCACCGTCAACAAGAACGCCGTGCCGAACGACCCGCAGTCGCCGTTCGTCACCTCGGGCCTGCGCATCGGCACCCCGGCCGTCACCACCCGTGGCTTCAAGGTCGCCCAGTGCGTGGCCCTGGCCGGCTGGATCTGCGACATCCTCGACAACCTCGGTGACGCAGACGTCGAAGCCGATGTGGCGAAGAACGTCGCGGCGCTGTGCGCAGATTTCCCTGTTTACCGCTGAGTGGAGTCACACACCATGCAACGTTACTCGGGCTTCGGCCTTTTCAAGCACTCCCTCAGCCACCACGAGAACTGGCAGCGCATGTGGCGCACGCCAACCCCTAAAAAGGTGTACGACGTGGTCATCGTCGGCGGTGGCGGCCATGGCTTGGCCACGGCCTACTACCTGGCCAAAGAGCACGGCATCACCAACGTCGCCGTGATCGAGAAGGGTTACCTGGGCGGCGGCAACACCGCCCGTAACACCACCATCGTGCGTTCCAACTACCTGTGGGACGAGTCGGCCCACCTGTACGAGCACGCCATGAAGCTGTGGGAAGGCCTGTCCCAGGACCTCAACTACAACGTGATGTTCTCCCAGCGCGGCGTCTACAACCTGTGCCACACCTTGCAGGACATGCGTGACTCCGAGCGCCGTGTCAGCGCCAACCGCCTGAACGGCGTGGATGGCGAGCTGCTGAACACCGCCCAGGTCGCGGCCGAAATCCCGTACCTGGACTGCTCGAAGAACACCCGTTACCCGATCCTTGGCGCAACCGTGCAGCGCCGTGGCGGCGTGGCCCGTCACGATGCCGTGGCCTGGGGCTTCGCCCGTGCTGCCGACGCCCTGGGCGTTGACCTGATCCAGCAAACCGAAGTGATCGGCTTCCGCAAGGAAAACGGCGCGGTCATCGGCGTGGAAACCAACAAAGGCTTCATCGGCGCCAAGCGCGTCGGCGTAGTCACCGCTGGTAACTCCGGGCACATGGCCAAGCTGGCCGGCTTCCGCCTGCCGCTGGAATCGCACCCGCTGCAAGCGCTGGTATCCGAGCCGATCAAGCCGATCATCGACAGCGTGATCATGTCCAACGCCGTACACGGCTACATCAGCCAGTCCGACAAGGGCGACCTGGTGATCGGTGCCGGTATCGACGGCTGGGTCGGCTACGGCCAGCGCGGTTCGTACCCGGTGATCGAGCACACCCTGCAGGCCATCGTCGAAATGTTCCCCAACCTCTCGCGCGTGCGCATGAACCGCCAGTGGGGCGGCATCGTCGACACCTCGCCGGACGCCTGCCCGATCATCACCAAGACCCCGGTCAAGAACATGTTCTTCAACTGCGGTTGGGGCACTGGCGGCTTCAAGGCGACCCCGGGTTCGGGCAACGTCTTCGCCGCGAGCCTGGCCAAGGGCGAAATGCACCCATTGGCCGCGCCGTTCTCCATGGACCGTTTCTACAACGGCGCACTGATCGACGAACACGGCGCCGCCGCCGTCGCCCACTAACCGGAGACACCGTCATGTTGCATATTTTCTGTCCCCACTGCGGCGAGCTGCGCTCCGAAGAAGAGTTCCACGCCTCTGGCCAGGCGCACATCGCCCGCCCGCTGGACCCTAACGCCTGCTCCGACGAGGAGTGGGGTACCTACATGTTCTACCGTGACAACCCGCGCGGTATTCACCATGAACTGTGGGACCACGTTGCCGGCTGCCGCCAGTACTTCAACGTCACTCGCGACACCGTGACCTACGAAATTCTGGAAACCTACAAGATTGGCGAGAAGCCGCAAGTGACCGCCAATGGTAAAGCGGCGAACGCACCGTCGACCGTCAAAGGCCAAGGGGAAAAAGTATGAGCCAGACCTATCGCCTCGCCAGCGGCGGCCGTATCGACCGCAGCAAGGTCCTGAACTTCACCTTCAACGGCAAGACCTACCAGGGTTATGCCGGCGACAGCCTGGCCGCCGCGTTGCTGGCCAACGGTGTCGACATCGTTGGCCGCAGCTTCAAGTACTCGCGCCCACGCGGCATCATCGCCGCCGGCACCGAAGAGCCGAACGCCATCCTGCAGATCGGCTCCAGCGAAGCCACCCAGATCCCTAACGTGCGTGCCACCCAGCAGGCGCTGTACGCAGGCCTGGTCGCTACCAGCACCAACGGCTGGCCGAACGTCAACAACGACGTCATGGGCATCCTCGGCAAGGTAGGCGGCAGCATGATGCCGCCGGGCTTCTACTACAAAACCTTCATGTACCCGAAATCGTTCTGGATGACGTACGAGAAGTACATCCGTAAGGCAGCAGGCCTTGGCCGTGCGCCGCTGCAGAACGACCCGGACAGCTACGACTACATGAACCAGCACTGCGACGTGCTGATCGTCGGCGCCGGCCCTGCAGGCCTGGCTGCCGCACTGGCCGCTGCGCGCAGCGGTGCCCGCGTGATCCTGGCCGACGAGCAGGAAGAGTTCGGCGGTAGCCTGCTCGACACCCGCGAAACCCTTGACGGCAAGCCTGCCGCCGACTGGGTCAACGCCGTGGTCAAAGAGTTGGAAGGCCTGCCGGAAGTAACCCTGCTGCCACGTGCCACGGTCAACGGCTACCACGACCATAACTTCCTGACCATTCATGAGCGCCTCACCGACCACCTCGGCGACCGCGCCCCGATCGGCCAGGTTCGCCACCGCGTGCACCGTGTGCGTGCCAAGCGTGTGGTACTGGCGCCCGGCGCCCATGAGCGCCCGTTGGTGTATGGCAACAACGACGTGCCGGGCAACATGCTGGCCGGTGCCGTGTCCACCTACATTCGCCGCTACGGTGTGGCCCCTGGCCGCAAGCTGGTGCTGTCGACCAACAACGACCATGCCTACCGCGCCGCGCTGGACTGGCACGACGCCGGCCTGCAGGTGGTCGCCATCGCTGATGCCCGCCACAACCCACGTGGCTCGCTGGTTGAAGAGGCCCGTGCAAAAGGCATTCGCATCCTCACTTCCAGCGCCGTGGTCGAGGCCAAAGGCAGCAAGCACGTCACCGGCGCCCGCGTGGCGGCCATCGATGTGCAGGCGCACAAAGTCACCAGCCCAGGCGAAACCCTCGAGTGTGACCTGATCGCGTCCTCGGGCGGTTACAGCCCGATCGTCCACCTCGCCTCGCACTTGGGCGGTCGCCCGGTATGGCGTGACGACATTCTCGGCTTCGTGCCGGGCGATGCACCGCAGAAACGCGAATGCGTCGGGGGCATCAACGGTGTCTACGCCCTTGGCGATGTGATTGCCGATGGTTTCGAAGGCGGTGTGCGCGCAGCTACCGAAGCGGGCTTCAAGGCAACCGTTGGCACCCTGCCAAAAACCGTGGCGCGCAAGGAAGAGGCCACCGTGGCATTGTTCCAGGTGCCGCACGACAAAGGCACCAAAGGGCCGAAGCAGTTCGTCGACCAGCAGAATGACGTGACTGCAGCGGGTATCGAGCTGGCCACCCGTGAAGGCTTCGAGTCGGTCGAGCACGTCAAGCGCTACACCGCGCTGGGCTTCGGTACCGACCAGGGCAAACTGGGCAACATCAACGGCCTGGCCATCGCCGCCCGTTCGATCGGCATCACCATCCCGGAAATGGGCACCACCATGTTCCGCCCCAACTACACGCCGGTCACCTTCGGCGCGGTAGCGGGCCGTCACTGTGGTCACCTGTTCGAGCCCGTGCGCTTCACTGCCTTGCATGCCTGGCACGTGAAGAACGGCGCCGAGTTCGAAGACGTCGGCCAGTGGAAGCGCCCGTGGTACTTCCCGAAAGCCGGCGAAGACATCCATGCCGCCGTGGCCCGTGAATGCAAGGCCGTACGCGACAGCGTGGGCCTGCTGGACGCCTCGACCCTGGGCAAGATCGACATCCAGGGCCCGGACGCCCGTGAGTTCCTCAACCGTATCTACACCAACACCTGGACCAAGCTCGACGTGGGCAAGGCCCGCTACGGCCTGATGTGCAAGGAAGACGGTATGGTCTTCGACGACGGCGTAACCGCCTGCGTCGGCGACAACCACTTCATCATGACCACCACCACCGGCGGCGCCGCGCGCGTGCTGCAGTGGATGGAGCTGTACCACCAGACTGAATGGCCGGAGCTGAAGGTGTACTTCACCTCGGTCACCGACCACTGGGCCACCATGACCCTGTCCGGCCCCAACAGCCGCAAGCTGCTGAGCGAGCTGACCGACATCGACATGGACAAGGAAGCCTTCCCGTTCATGACCTGGAAGGAAGGCAACGTTGGCGGCGTACCGGCCCGTGTGTTCCGTATCTCGTTCACCGGCGAGCTGTCGTACGAAGTCAACGTGCAGGCCAACTACGCCATGGGCGTGCTGGAACAGATCATTGAGGCCGGCAAGAAGTACAACCTGACCCCGTATGGCACCGAGACCATGCACGTACTGCGTGCCGAGAAGGGCTTCATCATCGTTGGCCAGGACACCGACGGTTCGATGAACCCGGACGACCTGAACATGAGCTGGTGCGTTGGCCGCAACAAACCGTTCTCGTGGATCGGCCTGCGTGGCATGAACCGCGAAGACTGCGTGCGTGAGAACCGCAAGCAGCTGGTAGGCCTGAAGCCGGTCGACCCGACCAAGTGGCTGCCGGAAGGCGCTCAGTTGGTATTCGACCCGAAACAGCCGATCCCGATGGACATGGTTGGCCACGTCACCTCCAGCTATGCCTCCAACTCCCTGGGCTACTCGTTTGCCATGGGTGTGGTCAAAGGCGGCCTCAAGCGCATGGGCGAGCGAGTCTACTCGCCGCAGGCGGATGGCAGCGTGATCGAGGCGGAGATCGTGTCTTCGGTGTTCTTCGATCCGAAGGGTGAGCGGCAGAACGTCTAAAGGCCCCCGGATGGCAAACGGTGCCGGGCTGGTAATGAGGGCCCTGTGGGAGCGGGTTCACCCGCGAAGAGGGCGGTGAATCCACCCTCGCATTCGCGGGTAAACCCGCTCCCACAGGATGCACCACCCGCCATGGCACCGCATGCGACCTACAGAATTCAAGGCAGGTAAGAAATGAGCGCTATCAACGTCTTCCAGCAAAACCCCGGCGCCGAGGCCAAGGCCCAGTCGCCACTGCACCACGCCGACCTGGCCAGCCTGGTTGGCAAAGGCCGCAAGAACGCAGGCGTGACCCTGCGTGAACGCAAGTTCCTCGGCCACCTCACCCTACGTGGTGATGGCCACAACCCGGAGTTCGCCGCCGGCGTGCACAAGGCCCTGGGCCTGGAGCTGCCCGTGGCGCTGACCGTGGTCGCCAACAACGACATGTCGCTGCAATGGGTCGGCCCTGACGAGTGGCTGCTGATCGTGCCCGGCGGCCAGGAACTGGCGGTCGAGCAAAAGCTGCGCGCGGCCCTTGACGGCCAGCATATCCAGGTGGTCAACGTCAGCGGCGGGCAAAGCCTGCTGGAGCTGCGCGGCCCGAACGTGCGCGAAGTGCTGATGAAGTCCACCAGCTATGATGTTCACCCGAACAACTTCCCGGTGGGCAAGGCTGTCGGCACCGTGTTCGCCAAATCGCAACTGGTGATCCGCCGCACCGCCGAAGACACCTGGGAGCTGGTGATTCGCCGCAGCTTCGCCGACTACTGGTGGCTGTGGCTGCAGGACGCTTCGGCCGAGTACGGCCTGAGCATCGAGGCTTAAGGAGAGCAGAACATGAGTCGGGCACCGGATACCTGGATTCTCACCGCCGACTGCCCGAGCATGCTCGGCACCGTCGACGTGGTGACGCGTTACCTCTTCGAGCAGCGCTGCTACGTGACGGAGCACCACTCCTTCGATGACCGGCAGTCTGGGCGGTTCTTCATTCGCGTGGAGTTCCGTGCCCCTGATGGCTTCGACGAGGACGGCTTTCGCGCCGGCCTCGCCGAGCGCAGCGAAGCGTTCGGCATGGCTTTCGAGCTGACCGCCCCGAACCACCGCCCCAAGGTGGTGATCATGGTGTCCAAGGCCGACCACTGCCTGAACGACTTGCTGTATCGCCAGCGCATCGGCCAGCTGGGCATGGACGTGGTCGCGGTGGTGTCCAACCACCCCGACCTCGAACCTTTGGCCCAGTGGCACAAGATTCCCTACTACCACTTTGCCCTCGACCCCAAGGACAAGCCTGGGCAAGAGCGCAAAGTGCTGCAGGTGATTGAGGAGACCGGCGCCGAGCTGGTCATCCTTGCCCGCTACATGCAGGTGTTGTCGCCCGAGCTGTGCCGGCGCCTGGATGGCTGGGCGATCAACATTCACCATTCGTTGTTGCCTGGGTTCAAGGGTGCCAAACCTTATCACCAGGCGTACAACAAGGGCGTGAAGATGGTTGGGGCCACGGCGCACTACATCAATAACGACCTGGACGAAGGGCCGATCATTGCCCAGGGCGTGGAGGTGGTGGACCACAGCCATTACCCGGAAGACCTGATTGCCAAAGGGCGCGACATCGAGTGCCTGACCTTGGCGCGGGCTGTGGGGTATCACATCGAGCGGCGCGTGTTCCTCAACGCCAACCGGACGGTCGTTCTCTGAACAATTCTGGGGCTGCTGCGCAGCCCTATCGCGACACAAGGCCGCTCCTACAGGCGATCGCGTACCCCTGTAGGAGCGGCCTTGTGTCGCGATAGGGCCGCAAAGCGGCCCCAGCTTTTGGTCTGCCGTAAAAAGGCATCCCCCTGTCGTTTTCAGTCAGTGCATCTCGCCCCATCAGGCCCACAATTCCCTGCATTCCAGAAACACATGCCGCCCATGGATGGCGGCGCGTTCAACCACCGCTGCATAAATAAAAATCAAGCGAGGTAAGAGCATGTCTGGCAATCGTGGAGTGGTATATCTCGGCGCCGGCAAGGTCGAAGTGCAGAAGATCGACTACCCGAAAATGCAGGACCCGCGCGGCAAGAAGATCGAACACGGCGTCATCCTCAAGGTGGTCTCCACCAACATCTGCGGCTCCGACCAGCACATGGTCCGTGGCCGTACCACTGCCCAGGTCGGCCTGGTTCTGGGCCATGAAATCACTGGTGAAATCGTCGAGAAGGGCAGCGACGTCGAGCGCATGCAGATCGGTGACCTGGTATCGGTACCGTTCAACGTCGCCTGTGGCCGCTGCCGCTCGTGCAAAGAGATGCACACCGGTGTTTGCCTCACCGTTAACCCAGCCCGTGCTGGTGGTGCCTACGGCTATGTCGACATGGGCGACTGGACTGGCGGCCAGGCTGAATACGTGCTGGTGCCTTACGCCGACTTCAACCTGCTGAAACTGCCAGAGCGCGACAAGGCCATGGAAAAGATCCGTGACCTGACTTGCCTCTCCGACATCCTGCCAACCGGCTACCACGGTGCCGTGACTGCTGGCGTAGGCCCAGGCAGCACCGTTTACGTCGCGGGCGCTGGGCCAGTCGGCCTGGCCGCCGCTGCCTCGGCCCGCCTGCTGGGCGCTGCCTGCGTGATCGTGGGCGACCTGAACCCTGCCCGCCTGGCCCACGCCAAGTCCCAGGGCTTCGAGGTGGTCGACCTGTCCAAGGACACCCCGCTGCATGAGCAGATCGTCGACATCCTCGGTGAGCCAGAAGTGGACTGCGCCGTTGACGCCGTTGGCTTCGAAGCCCGTGGCCATGGTCACGAAGGTGCCAAGCATGAAGCCCCGGCCACTGTACTGAACTCGCTGATGCAGGTGACCCGCGTTGCCGGCAGCATCGGTATTCCAGGCCTGTACGTGACCGAAGACCCGGGTGCGGTGGATGCCGCCGCCAAGATCGGCGCACTGAGCATCCGCTTCGGCCTGGGCTGGGCGAAGTCGCACAGCTTCCACACCGGCCAGACCCCGACCATGAAGTACAACCGCCAGCTGATGCAGGCGATCATGTGGGATCGGATCAATATTGCTGAGGTGGTGGGTGTGCAGGTGATCAACCTGGATCAGGCGCCAGAAGGGTATGGCGAGTTTGATGCGGGTGTGCCGAAGAAGTTTGTAATTGACCCGCACAAGATGTGGGGTGCGGCTTAAGGCCAAATAAAGATGCCCTCTTTTGAGGGCATCTTTACACTATCAAGAGTTCGACTTTCTGATCTCGCGCCTGGCATCAGCAGGTAGTGTGGTAGTCGGCCAATTTGGCGTAATGCCTTTGCGCCAAAGCGCTTCGCCAATCTGGGACAATTTCTCATTTTTGTTCATGAGCGCTGCGGCCCTAGCCAGATAATTCAAGGCTGGGGCTCTGTCGCCTTCGTCATGCAGTCTGGTTAACACGCCAATCTCCGCGCGATTGCGCTTGAATGTCTGCATATCCATTGCCCGGACGTGAGCTACTTCAGTACTGCTGCCTGGGTTTTGGAATAGCTCAAACACCCTGATGTGGGTACGCCCTTCAGTGACCGAGTTGTCGGCTTTTACCCTGCGAGGCATCTGCAATTTTGTGTCAATAAGTGCCTTTCGATGAGCTGTTCTGTTGAAATCTAACGGCTTCAACCAGGAACCAGCGGAAATCGCTGCATTCTTGCTAGTCCTCATTATCTGACCATTAGCTAGGTAAACACGCATGTGGCCGCTTTGGTCGCTGCTGTTTACTGGGTCGCCCTCACAATAGCAGTAAGCGTTCAGGCCCCCCTGACCAAAAGGGCTCCAGTTATCTGCAGCAACAAAGCGTCCGAGACGTGGTGAGTAGGCGCGGTATCCAAGCCCAAGCAGATAGCAGTTCGAACCAATGTCGAAAACCTCACCATTGAAGCCAGTCGTAGTCCTTAACGAGGGCAGAGATGGGTCGTGCCCATAGGCTGAGTAAGGGTGGTCCTCCTTATCACCTTCGCTCTCAACACTGAGAACCGAACCCTTATCGTTGGTGGCCAGCAATGCAATGCTGCGGTCTCCATTCGTCTGCTGCTCAGCCAGCGGTTGTTCCGCATTGCGGAAGATGGCGCGATGCTTATCGACTTGTTTCACGGTGATCAGCTTGTCGCCCTGGTAGAAGAAAAGCGAACAATTCGACGCTTTGCTCATGATTCAAGTCTCTGCCGTGCTGGATAAATGGAGGCTGCTTGATGCCCATTCTGAACAGTCGCAGGGATTTTGATACTGGTAGAAATATCAGGTGTTGGCCGAATGCGGCGCGCTGAGCGTCTGCTTTGGCCAGGGTTGGGCGAAGTCGCACAGCTTCCACACTGGCCAGCCACTGACCATGAGGTACAACTGCCAGCTGATGCAGGCGATCATGTGGGGCCGGATCAATATTGCTTGAAGTGGTGGGCGTGCAGGTGATCAACCTGGATCAGGCGCCGGAAGGGTATGGTGAGTTTGATGCGGGTGTGCCGAAGAAGTTTGTGATTGATTCGCATAAGATGTGGGGTGCGGCGTAACAACCGTCGAGTAAATAGAGCCCCTCAGATCGAGGGGCCCTTTTCATGACAGATCCAATGCCTTAACTAACCTCCAGGCATATTCCGCTCTTGCAGGCGCGAGCTTGCTTGCGAAGATGCCAGCCTCGGCCCCCAACCGGCAAGAGCTTTGCCACACTACGAGCTCGCTCGCAGTATTGCGTTTGCATTTTCTAAGTCGCTAGTAAGCTGTTTGTGGTGTTCGTTATAAGTACGATATTTTTCTAGGTGGGCTGAGTGCTTGGTTGTTATATCGGTAAGTTTTGCGCGCGCCTCGGAGATGCGAGATTCAATATCAGCTATTGTGTTTTTTACAGCGCGGCGATCTTTGGTCCAGTTAAGCGCGTCAGTATATGTTTTTAGCGAGGCGTTGCCTTTATCTATGATGGCTTCAAGATTTTCAGCTTCTTGTATCGGGCGTCCATGTGAGTGTTTTATTTGATTTATTCTTGCGCGAGTCCGATCGATTTCACCTGTTTGTTCGTCTATGAAACCTTTTAGGTGAATTTTTTCTGACTCGCTCAAGGCCGGGGCAGATACGAATCTCTTATTACCTTGAATATTTTCCACTCTGTAGAGCTTACCGTTCACGACACGTCTCGACTTGGTCAGCGTGAGTGCTACAGGGGTTCGCAGTGGGTTTCTCGCTTGGCCGGACGGGTCGGTGTAATTAATCGGGTCGTTTGAACAGTAGGCATAAGCATTCACACCGCCTCGACCAAACGGACTTTTCCCGTCTGGCGAAATGAAGCGCATTAACTGAGGCATATAAGCTCGGTATCCGTTGCCGAGCATATAGATTGAAGCATGATTTTGCGCTAACTCACCATTGTAACCAAGTAGGAACGGCAGATTGGTTGCATGGCCGTATGGGGAGTATTGAGTGGCTATGTTATTCACTTCGCTCGCGCTGTATATGGAGTTCTTGTCGTCGACAAGCAGTAGTTTTGCTTCGCTTGTTTCAGAAGTTTTTTGGCCGAGGGGCCGTGAATCAGTGCCAAAAATGGTTGTGCTGCTGGAGCTGGAAACTTTGGTTACAGTATTGTGGTTTCGATAGAAAAACGCTGCGGTAGAGGGTTTTCTCTTCATGATCGTTACCTCAAATTCTAAGCACGGCTGATTTGAATTTTTATTATTTAGGAGCCGTCTGCCAACGGCTACTGGCAGAAATGACAGGTCACTCATAGCCCAGCGTGTACTCGATCTTGATCCAGGAACAAACCACTAATGTTGCGGTCAAAAGTCCGTTTCCCAGCCCATCCCATCCATGGCCAACGAGGTCCCTCCCGATGAAAGCGTTCACCTTGGCAACCCTGATGACCCTGGCCGCAAGCCCGGTGTTCGCCTTCAACCTCAGCGATGCCGCCAACGCCGTGTCGGCCATGCAAAACCAGAAGCAGAGCCAGCAAGCCCAAGTGCAGGCGCCCGAGGCACAGGCCAATTTGCTCAACACCCTGGGCAGTGAATTGAAGATCACCCCCGAACAGGCCGTAGGTGGGGCGGGTGCAATGCTGGGGTTGGCGCGCAACAATCTGAGCAGCGATGACTATGGGCAACTGACCAAGGCCGTGCCGGGGCTGGACCTGCTGGCCGGCGCCAATGCGCTGGGTGGGTTGAGTGGGTTGGGCGATTTGCTGGGCAAGAACAGCGAGAGCCAGTCGGCATTGAGCAATGCGCTGGGCAACAATGTGGAAAACCGCAGCGACCTGGACACTGCGTTCAAGGCGCTGGGGATGGATACCGGGATGATCGGGCAGTTTGCGCCGTTGATTCTGCAGTACCTGGGGCAGCAGGGGATTGCTGGGTCGTTGTTGCAGAACCTGGGTAGCCTATGGACAACCCCGGCGCCGTTGACCCAGCCTTCGGTCTGAGGTTTTTGGGTTGCCAGCGGCGGCTCTATCGCCGGCAAGTTAGCGCCCACAGGTTTTTCGCAGACTTCAAGCCTGGCGCTGTACCTGTGGGAGCGGCCTTGTGTTGCGAAAGGGCCGCAAAGCGGCCCCGGCAATCTTCGAGGTGAAGCGGAAATCCCTGGGGCCGCTGCGCGGCCCTTTCGCGACACAAGGCCGCTCCTACAAGAAAAAGCGGTTTTGCGTCGTCTCGGCAGGTCAGGCCGCTTCGGTGAAATCCACCAGGTGCACCGGGCGGCGGAAGCCTGCGGTCAGTACGGCAAGGTACACAAGGCCTAGCGCAAACCAGCACAGGCCAATCACCAGCGTCAGCGCCGACAGGCTGGTCCACAGCCACAAGGTCAGCCCCAACCCCACCAATGGCACCACACCGTAGCGCAGCAGGTTCTTGGCATTGCGCTGGCTGGTGTCGTCCATCAGATGAGTTTTCACCACCGCCAGGTTCACCGCCGAGAACGCCACCAGTGCGCCAAAGCTGATCAGCGAGGCGAGGGTGGACAGGTCGATCACCAGCGCCAGCAGCGAGAACGCCGACACCAACGCAATGGCGAACACCGGCGTGCCAAAGCGCGGCGACAGGTAACCGAAGCTACGCCGTGGCAGCACGTTGTCACGGCCCATGGTGAACAGAATGCGCGACACCGCTGCCTGCGAAGCCAGCGCCGAACCCAGGCTGCCCGCAACATACGCGGCGGTGAAGAAGTTGGTGAGGAACTGCCCGCCCGCCTTGAACATCACTTCGTTGGCTGCCGCATCGGCATTGGCGAAGCTGCTACCCGGCAACACCAGCTGGCTGACATAGGCCAGCACGGTGAACAGCAAACCGGCAAACAGGGTGGTGAGGATGATCGCCCGTGGCACGTCGCGGCGGGCGTCGCGGCATTCTTCGGCCAAGGTCGAGACGGCGTCGAAGCCCAAAAACGACAAGCACAACACCGCTGCGCCAGCCATCAGGTGGCCGAAGCCCGGTTTGCTGCCGTCACCCAGCAGCGGCGACAGCAGGTCGAGCGGCTGGCCAGCCAATGTCTGGCAGGACAGCGCGACAAACACGCCGATGAACACGATCTGCGCGCCAACGATCAGGTTGCTGGTCTTGGCCACCGAGTTGATGCCGACCACGTTCAGCACTGTCACTAGGGCAATGCAGGCGAGCACGAAGGCCCAGGTGGGCACTGCGGGGAAGGCGATGTTGAGGAACAGCCCGATCAGCAAGTAGTTGATCATCGGCAGGAACAGGTAGTCGAGCAGCAGCGACCAACCGGCGAGGAAGCCGATATTGGGCCCGAACGCCATGTTGGTGTAGGAGTACGCCGAGCCCGCGACCGGGAAGCGCTTGACCATGAAGCTGTAGGACGCCGCGGTGAACAGCATGGCCACCAGGGTGACCAGGTAGGCGCCGGCAGTGCGGCCCCCCGTGAGTTCGGTGACGATGCCGTAGGTGGTGAAGATGGTCAGTGGGACCATGTAGACCAGGCCGAAAAATACCAGGGCGGGCAGGCCGAGGACACGGCGAAGCTGGGCGGGGGCGGAGCTGGGTGGGTTGGCCATTGATCGATCCAAGCTTTTTTGTAGTTGTGCTTTGATCGATTTTTATCCACTTAGGTAGGGTGTGACAAAGAAGTAATCCTAATGCTGATTATTAGCCAGGGTTTTAATTGGATATTTGCACTGCCTGTTCCGGCCAATTCGCGGGTAAACCCGCTCCTACAGGGACGGCACAGTTTTCAAAGGCAATGTAGTACCTGTGGGAGCGGGTTTACCCGCGAATTGGCCGGTCCAGAAAACAAAAATCTCAACGCATTTCCTGGCGCAGCTGCTCAATCCGCTGGTCCTTCTCCACCCAAAGCTGATTCACCCAAGCCTGTACCGTCTGCCGAAACTCCGGGTCATTCTCGTAATCACCCGCCCACAATGCCGGGTCCAGTTCGCGCACCTGAATGTCGATAATCACCCGGCTAATGCTGCCATTGAGCAACGCCCAGAACCCCGGTGCCTTGTTGCCGGGGTAGACGATGGTCACGTCCAGCAAGGCATCCAGTTGCTCGCCCAGTGCCGCCAGCACGAACGCCACGCCACCGGCCTTGGGCTTGAGCAGGTAACGATACGGCGACTGCTGTTCCTGGCGTTTGGCTTCGGTAAAGCGCGTGCCTTCCAGATAGTTCACCACCGTCACTGGCTGGCGCTTGAACAGCTCACAGGCCGCCTTGGTGATCTCCAGGTCCTTGCCCTTGAGCTCGGGGTGCTTTTCCAGAAACGCCTTGCTGTAGCGCTTCATGAATGGGTAATCCAGCCCCCACCAGGCCAGACCCAGCAGCGGCACCCAGATCAGCTCTTTTTTCAGGAAGAATTTGAAGAACGGTGTGCGGCGGTTGAGGCTTTCGATCAGCGCGGGGATATCGACCCAGGTCTGGTGGTTGCTCACGGCCAGGTACGAGGTGTCCTTGCGCAGGTTCTCGACGCCGCGAATGTCCCACCGGGTCGGGATGCACAGGGCGAAGATGGCCTTGTCGATCTCCGACCAGGTTTCCGCCACCCACATCACCGCCCATGATGCGTAATCACGCCCACGGCCCGGCAACACCAGTTTGAGCAGGGCGAAGACCAGCAGCGGGCAGATCAACACCACAGTATTGAGCAGCAGCAGGGTGGTCGTGAGAATGCCGGTCAGCAGGCGACGCATAAAGAAACTCTTGTTGTGGGAGATGAACGATTGGCAATGATAAGCAGCGCAATGGCCTACGCCAAATGTCCAATGCCCGTCGGCAGGGACAAATGTTTCACATTATGTTGGTTAGGCTTGTCACAGCGAACCTATTCAGCCATTGCAGTCTAAGCACTGACCCTTCTCAAGGAAGCCTGCCTGTGAAACCTCTGCTTGCTCTGTTGTCATTGTTGGCCATGCCGGTAATGGCTGCCGAGCCCACGATCTACGGCCGTTACGAGAACATCGCCCTGCCTGAGCTTGGCGAAACCCTGAAAGCCAAGATGGACACCGGTGCGTTCACCGCCTCGTTGTCGGCCAAGGATATCGAACTGTTCAACCGCGATGGCGAGGAGTGGGTGCGCTTCCGCCTGGCGACCAAGGACTCGGACGGCAAGGTGTACGAGCACAAGGTCTCGCGCATCAGCAAGATCAAGGGCCGTGCCGATGAAGAGGAGGAGGGCGATGCGCCGGAAATCTCCAAGCGCCCGGTGGTCGACCTGGAGCTGTGTCTGGGTGATGTGAAGCGCACCGTGGAAGTGAACCTGGTGGACCGCAGCAGCTTCAACTACCCGCTGCTGGTGGGTTCCAAGGCATTGCGCGAGTTCAAGGCCGCAGTCAACCCGGCCAAGAAATTCACCGCTGGCAAGCCTGACTGCTGACCTGAAGCCAGACCGGTCCCCTTGTAGGAGCGGCCTTGTGTCGCGATAGGGCCGCAAAGCGGCCCCACGATCCAAGCGTTGATGCAGATATTGCCGGGGCCGCTCTGCGGCCCTTTCGCGACACAAGGCCGCTCCTACACAATAGTGCGTCGCCATCGACATTTGCACAGGCCGCGCACTATGCCCCATATCCTCATTGTCGAAGACGAAGCCGCCATCGCCGACACCCTGCTCTACGCCCTGCAGGCCGATGGCCACAGCACCGAATGGGTGACCCTCGGTAGTGCCGCCCTCGACCAGCAACGCCAGCGCCCGGCCGACCTGATCATCCTCGACATCGGCCTGCCCGACATCAGTGGCTTCGAAACCTGCCGCCAGTTGCGCCGTTTCACCGAGGTGCCGGTGATGTTCCTCAGCGCCCGCGACGGCGAGATCGACCGGGTGGTAGGCCTGGAAATCGGTGCCGACGACTATGTGGTCAAACCCTTCAGCCCGCGTGAAGTGGCCGCACGGGTGCGGGCGATTCTCAAGCGCATGGCCCCCAGGGCCGAGCCCGCGACCGTTGCCGCGCTGTTCCAGCTCGACACCCTGCGCATGCAGATCACCTACCGCAGCCAGCCCCTCACACTGACGCGCCACGAATTCCGACTGCTGCAATGCCTGTTGGAGCAACCACAGCGCGTATTCAGCCGCGAACAACTGCTCGATGCCCTGGGCGTGGCCAGCGACGTGGGCTACGAGCGCACCATCGACAGCCATATCAAGAGCCTGCGCGCCAAGCTGCGCCAGGTGGCCAGTGGCGGCGAGCCAATCCAGACCCACCGTGGCCTCGGCTACAGCTACAGCCCGGAACATGCCTGATGCGCCTGGGCATCCGGATCTTCCTGGTGTACTTCCTGTTCGTGGGGTTGGCGGGCTATTTCTTGCTCAACACCGTACGCGAACAGATACGCCCGGTCGTGCGTCAGTCTTCCGAAGAAACCCTGGTAGACACCGCCAACCTGCTGGCGGAGATCCTGCGTGATGACGTCAAGGCCGGCACCCTGAACCAGGGGCGTCTGCCCGAGGTGCTCAAAGCCTACGGCTCGCGCAGCCCGGGTGCGCAGATTTGGGGCCTGGCCAAAAACCAGGTCAGCCACCGCATCTACGTCACTGACGCCAAGGGCATCGTGTTGCTGGACTCCAGCGGTGAGGCATTGGGCAAGGACTACTCGCAGTGGAATGACGTGTTGCTGACCTTGCGTGGCCAGTACGGCGCCCGCTCCACCCGCAGCGACCCCAGTGATGAAAGCACCTCGGTGATGCACGTTGGCGCACCGATCATCGACGACGGCAGGATCATCGGCGTTGTCACGGTGGCCAAACCCAATAGCTCGCTGCAACCGTACATCGACCGATCCGAGCGGCGCTTGCTTACGTTGGGCTTGGGGCTGATCGGCCTGGGCTTGCTGATCGGCGCTGCGTTGTCGTGGTGGCTGGCGCGTTCGCTGCGGCGGCTGGCTCGTTATGCCCAGGCGGTCAGCGAGGGCGAACGGGCCGCATTGCCGCACTACAAAGGTGGCGAGCTGGCGCACCTGGCACAGGCCGTGGAGCACATGCGCACCCAGCTGGAGGGCAAGGCCTATGTCGAGCGCTACGTGCACACCCTGACCCACGAGTTGAAAAGCCCGCTGGCGGCCATTCGGGGGGCTTCCGAGCTGTTGCAGGGCGACGACATGCCTGCTGAGCAACGGGCACGCTTTGCCGGCAATATCGAGCGCGAAAGCGAGCGTTTGCAGCAGATGATCGAGCGTCTGCTCAACCTGGCCAGGGTCGAGCAGATGCAGGCGCTGGAAGATGAACAGCAGGTGGCGCTGGCGGCGCTGGTCGATGAATTGCTGCTGGCCCATGCGGCGCGAATCGAAGGTGCCAACCTGCACGTGCGCCAGCGTGTGCCTGCCGGGTTGCGTTTGCTGTGCGATCCGTTCCTGATGCGCCAGGCGCTGGCCAACCTGCTCGACAACGCGCTGGATTTCACCCCCGAAGGTGGCGCGCTGCTGTTCGACCTGGAGCGCGATGGTGAGCGGGTCGCATTGAGCCTGTTCAACCAGGGGCACGCGATACCGGCGTATGCCATTGGGCGGGTTAGCGAGCGGTTCTACTCGCTGCCGCGGCCGGGGAGCGGGCGCAAGAGCACCGGGCTGGGGCTGAATTTTGTGGCCGAGGTGATGCAACTGCATGGCGGAGCGTTGGCGGTGGATAACGTTGATGGCGGGGTGCGGGTGCGGTTGTGGTTGCCGGTGCGGCGTATTAGTTGAGATAGCCGGGGCTGCTGCGCAGCCCATCGCGACGCAAGGCCGCTCCTACAGGGACCGCGCAAACTTCGAATAATGCGCGGACCCAAAAACACACAATCTCCACACAAGCTCCCCAAGGCCTCCACGCAAGGCGCAGACACTGCGCCCACTGCCACAGGAGGCCCCATGAACAAGACCCTCGGTTACAAGCTCGGCATGATCGCCGTGCTCATCTTGCTGCTGCTCATTCCGCTGTTGCTGATCAACGGCCTGATCGATGAACGCCAGGCCCTGCGCGACAACGTACTGCGCGACATCGCCCAGAGTGCCAGCTTCGACCAGCAACTCAGTGGCCCGCTGCTGGTGGTGCCTTATCGCAAGTACCAGCGCCGTTGGATCGAGAAGGACGGCGAACGCACCCAGGAAACCAGCACCATTGCCGGCCACTTGTACTTTCTGCCGGAAACCTTCGACGCCGACCTGGGTGTGGACACCGAACTGCGTGCCCGCGGTATCTACCAGGCGCGGCTGTTCCATGCCAAGGGGCGTATCAGTGGCCGCTTCAAGCTCCCGGAGCGTTGGGGCATCGACAAGGACTTCGACGACTACCGCTTCGACAAACCTTTCCTGGTGGTGGGCATCAGCGATATCCGCGGCATCGAGAATGGCCTGGAACTGAGCATCGACGAGCAGAGGCTGCCGTTCGAGGCCGGCACCCAGCTCGACTGGATGCGCGGTGGCGTGCATGCCAGCCTGCCGATGCTGGATGGCCTGCAAGCACGGGAATTCAGCTACGGCTTCGACCTTGCATTACAAGGCACCGGGCAGTTGCACGTCGTGCCGGTGGGCCGCACCAGCAGCGTGGCCATGCGTGCAAACTGGCCGCACCCGAGCTTCGTCGGCAGCTATCTGCCCAACCGCCGCGACATCGATGCCCAGGGCTTCAGCGCTCACTGGCAGACGTCGTTCTTCGCCACCAACCTTGAAGATGCCCTGCGCCAATGCGCCACCGCCGGCCAGTGCGAAGACTTCAACGAGCGCAGCTTTGGCGTGAGCTTTATCGACCCGGTGGACCAGTACCTGAAAAGCGAGCGGGCGATCAAATACGCGTTGTTATTCATCGCGCTGACCTTTGCCGGCTTCTTCCTGTTCGAGGTGCTGAAAAACCTGAGTGTGCACCCGGTGCAGTACATCCTGGTGGGTGTGGCGCTGGCGTTCTTCTACCTGTTGTTGCTGTCGTTGTCCGAGCACATCGGCTTTGGCCTGGCGTATGGGCTGTCGGCTTCGGCGTGTGTGCTGTTGATCGGCTTCTACCTCAGCCATGTGTTGCGCAGCCTGGGGCGAGGGGTGGGGTTTGCGGCAGGGTTGGCGGCGCTGTACGCGCTGCTTTACGGGCTGTTGAGTGCCGAAGATTATGCGCTGCTGATGGGGTCGCTGCTGTGCTTTGGCTTGCTGGGGCTGTTCATGGTGCTGACCCGGCGGCTGGACTGGGCGCGGGTGGGGAGAGCGGCATGAGGGAGGACAGAGAAATCGGGCGGTGGTTGGCCTTCAGGATTGGGCAGCTGTTTCCTGTGATACCGAAGTGAGGCATTCGCGGGTAAACCCGCTCCTACAGGTATGCCGCACAATTTGAAATTGGCGCTGTACCCTGTGGGAGCGGGTTTACCCGCGAAGAGGCCCTTCAGGCCACTGGGGATGTGGCGACCATCGACGGCCGCTTGGCCACTTCGGCATACCACGCAGCCAACCCAGGTTGGCGCTCACGCCAGCCAAACTCGGGCTGACGCAAGTCCAGATACCCCAGCGCACAGGCCACGCCAATCGCCGCCAGGTCGAAACCGGACATCAGCTCGGGCAAATGCTCCTGCTCAAGGTTAGCCAGGCTACGGCGGATCTTGTCGCCCTGCGCCTGCAGCCAGCCGTCCCAGCGTTTTTCCTCGGGCCGCAGGAAGCTTTCATAGCGCGACGACACCGCCGCATCCATGATTGCATCGGCCTGCGATACCAGCGTCATGCGCCGCCAACGCGCCGAACCCTCACGCGGCAGCAGCGGCAGGCCGACGTGTTGCAGGTCGAGGTACTCGCAGATCACCCGGCTGTCATGCAGCACAGTGCCATCGTCCAGGCGCAGGGCTGGGATTTTGCCGATCGGGTTGTCCTGGTTGAGCTGCGGGTCGCCGCTCACCGGGCTGATGTTCACCGGCTGCAGCTGCACGCGCTCGAGCTGGCCGGTTTCGTGCAATACCACCATGACCTTGCGCACGAAGGGCGACAACGGCGAGTGGAACAGTGTCATCGTGGCCATTGTTCAGTTGCCCTGCAGGCTGGGTGGCAGGCAAACGCCGGTGCCGCCAATGCCGCAGTAGCCCTGCGGGTTCTTGGCCAGGTACTGCTGGTGGTAGGCCTCGGCGAAGTACACGGTGGGTGCCTGGTCGATTTCGGTGGTGATCTCGCCGAAGCCGGCCTTGCTCAGCTCGGCCTGGAACGCGTCGCGGCTGGCTTCGGCCTGTTCCAGCTGTTCTGGGCTGGTGCAGTAGATGGCCGAGCGGTACTGAGTGCCGACGTCGTTACCCTGGCGCATGCCCTGGGTCGGGTTGTGCAGCTCCCAGAACATTGCCAGTAGCTCGCGGTAGCTGACTTTGTCCTTGTCGAACACCACCAGCACCACTTCGGTGTGGCCGGTCAGGCCTGAGCAGACTTCTTCGTAGGTGGGGTGTGGGGTGAAGCCGCCGGCGTAACCGACCACCGTGCTGACCACGCCTTCACGCTGCCAGAAGCGGCGCTCGGCGCCCCAGAAGCAACCCAGGCCGAAGATGGCGAAGTCGATGGCGCCTTCGAAGAATGGACCGAGCAGTGGGGTGCCTTCGAACACGTAGTGGAACTCGGGCAGGCTCATTGGCGTTTCGCGGCCAGGCAGGGCCTGTTCCGCAGTTGGCATGACGTTTTTGTTCACCAGGATTTCCGAACGCAGGACCATGGCCGTTCCTCTGTATGGCTTTGAGATAGGGGCTGGGGCATTCGCGGGTAAACCCGCTCCCACAGGCAACCCACAGATTTCGAATACTGTGGCGTACCTGTGGGAGCGGGTTTACCCGCGAAAGGGCCCGTATGGGCTCTATAGTGCCCGAGGTTTGCGTGGCTGTCAGGCCACCGGGCCACGCGGATAGCGCTTCAACCGCTCAGCCAGCTCGCGCCCCGGAATTGGCCGGTCGAACAGGTAACCCTGGCCCACGTCGCAGCGGTGCCGACGCAGGAACGCCAGTTGCTCCGGCGTCTCGATCCCTTCGGCCACCACCTTCAACTTCAGGTTGTGGGCCATGGCCACCACCGCCGAGGTGATTTCCATGTCGTCCTGGTTGTCGGGGATTTCGTTGATGAAGCTGCGGTCGATCTTGAGGATGTCGATCGGAAACTTCTTCAGGTAGCTCAGCGACGAATAACCGGTACCGAAGTCGTCCATGGCCAGGGTCAGGCCCAGGGCTTTCAGCTCGTCCAGCTGGCGGTGGGTGTCTTCGCTGGCCTCCAGCAGCAGGCCTTCGGTCAGCTCCAGCTCAAGCAGGTGTGGGGGCAGGGCTTCATCCTTGAGGATGGTGCTGATCGACGCCACCAGGTCCGGGTCGGAGAACTGCTTGGGTGACAGGTTGATGGCCACGTGCAGGTTGCCCATGCCAGCCTCGCGCAGTTGCTGGCTCATGCGGCACGCCTGGCGTACCACCCATTTACCAATGGGGATGATCAGGCCGGTCTCTTCCGCCACGCTGATGAACTGGTCCGGGCGGATCATGCCGCGCTCTGGGTGGTTCCAGCGCAGCAAGGCTTCCAGCCCCAGCAGGCGGCCGCTGCGCAGGCAGATCTTGGGCTGGTAGAACACTTCCAGCTCGTTCTGGGTCAGGGCGCGGCGCAGGTTGTTCTCGACGAACAGCTTGTAGCTGGCTTCGGCATTGAGCACTTCGGTGAACACCTGCACCTGGTGTTTGCCGTTGGCCTTGGCCTTGTGCAGCGCCAGGCCGGCGTTTTTCATCAGGCTGGCCGGGTCGACGCCGTGCAACGGTGCACAGGCCAGGCCTACCGAGGCGGTGACGTTGATCAGCTGGTTGTCGACGAACATCGGCTTGTCGAGGGTGCGCAGCAACTGCAGAGCAACGCCCTGGCCATCTTCCAGGCTGGTGTTGTCGAGCAGCACGGCGAATTCGTTACTGGCAAAACGGGCCAGGATGCCACCGGCGTGAAGGCTGTTGCGCAGGCGCCGGGCCAAGCTGATCAGCAGCTTGTCACCGGTTTGGTGGCCAAGGCTGTCGTTGATCCGCTTGAAGTTGTCGATGTCCACCAGCAGCAGGCACATCGCGCTTTCGCCATCACGGGCAAAGCGTTCGTCGAGGCTGCGGATGAACGCCGGGCGGTTGCCCAGGTTGGTCAGGTTGTCGGTGTAGGCCAGGCGCTCGATACGCTGCTGGGCCAGCTTGGTCTGGGTGACGTCTTCGTAGATGCCGATGTAGTGGGTCAGCTCACGGTTGTCACCGTACACCTTGGAAATCGACAATTGCCCCCAGTACGGCTCCAGGTTCTTGCGCCGGCTCTTGAACTCGCCCTGCCAGCTGTTGCCCATGGCCAGGCTCGACGGCGAGTCGAACAGCAGTTCGCTGAGGTTTTCCAGCGCCGGCAGCTCAGCCAGCTGGCGGCCCTGCACTTCGTCGGTGCTGTACTGGGTGATGGCGGTGAAGCTTGGGTTGACGTACTCCACCCGGCCGTCGCGGTTGACCAGCAGGAAGGCGCTGGCGCTTTGCTCGACCGCACGTTGGAACAGGTGCAGGGCGTTGGTGGCGGCGCGGCGGTTGTGGTTGGTGATGACCTGGGCGAACTGGTCGGCCAGCTCGCCGGCAAAGGCAATTTCGTCCGACTGCCAGGCCCGTGCCTGGCCGGTCTGCTCCAGGCACAGCACGCCGACCACCTGGCCATCGACGCGGATACTGGCGTCGAGCATGGCCTTGTTTTCCGGGCGCATGCTTTGCGCCAGGGCGCGGGTGCGTGGGTCGTGGCCGGCGTTGTGGGCGTCGATGGCGCGGCTGGCGTGCAGCGCGTCGAGGTAGTCGGGGAAGCGGCTGGCATCGATGGCTTCGGGCTGGCGATGCTCCTGCGCATCGCGGTACCAGGCGATGATCGGTTCCAGGCGCTGGTCTTCCAGGTGCCAGATACTGGCGCTGTCGACCTTGTAGATTTCGCAGGCACTCTGGGTAATCAGCTGGGCCGCTTCCAGCAGCGAGTTGCCGGCGCTGTAGCGCTGGCGGGCCAGGCGCAGGATAAGGTCCTGCTGGCCACGCACACGCTCCAGGTGTTCCAGTTGTTCTTGCTGGGCGCGCTGGTTCAGTTGCAGGGCCAGTTGCAGGCGGTTGTTGCGTGATTCCAGGTCGCTGGCGCCGGGTTCGCCGGTGTCGTCCTGTTGGTCGTCGAGCACGCTCAGGTAGCCGCGCAGCAACTGGCGGTTGTGCTGCTTGTAGGCTTCACCGGCCTCCAGCAAGCGCATCGACGCACTTGGGGTGTGCAGGGTATAGCGCACGCGGTAGTAGCCGCGCTGGGCCAGCTGCAGCTGGATCTCGTCGTGCAGCCGGTAGCGTGCTTCGGGCTCCATCAGGCTGGCGTACGGGGCGTCTACCAGGGCGCACAGGTCGCCGGCCTGCAGGCCGAACTGGCGCTCGCAGGCCGGGTCCAGGTAGAGCATGGCCCAAGTGGCTTCGTTGAGCCTTTCGAAACGCAGCATGCCCAGCCGCGAAGGCACGGGTAACTGCGTCACGACCTCGGCCGCCACACGGCTGGCGGCATCGGGTTGGCTTTTCATCGAAGACTCGCTTGAAGAGGGAACGCGGCCCTTGGGCGGCGTTGGATCTGGCAAGGTTGCATCATGTCCCGAGGGCTGGCAAGCGGCCATGTGCGATGCTGTGGACGGGTTATCGGCTGTCTGGTCGGGAATATTAGTTCGCCTTGAGATTTTTGGCGTCCGGGGATCCCAATCGGCGGACAAAAAAAAGCCCCGCCAATCGACGGGGTTGAGGTACGAGCGTGGCAGCTCGAAAAGGGTACTGCCCCTGCACGCAGGGGCAGTGGGCAGCTTTACAGCAGCATGGTGCGGATATCGCCCAGCACGTCGCCCAGGCGCTTGGTGAAGCGCGCAGCGGCAGCGCCGTTGATCACACGGTGATCGTAGGACAGCGACAGCGGCAGCATCAGCTTCGGCTGGAACGCCTTGCCATCCCAGACCGGCTGCATGGTCGCCTTGGAGACGCCCAGGATAGCCACTTCCGGCGCGTTGACGATCGGCGTGAAGCCGGTGCCGCCAATGTGGCCGAGGCTGGAGATGGTGAAGCAAGCGCCTTGCATCTCGTCGGCCGACAGCTTCTTGGTGCGGGCTTTTTCAGCCAGCGCCGCGGCTTCGGCGGCCAGTTGCAGCAGGCTCTTCTGGTCGACGTTCTTGATCACAGGGACCAGCAGACCATCCGGGGTGTCCACGGCGAAGCCGATGTTCACGTACTTCTTGCGGATGATGGCCTTGCCGCTTGGCGCCAGCGAGCTGTTGAAGTCCGGCAGTTCCTTGAGCAGGAAGGCGCAGGCCTTGAGCAGCAGTGGCAGCACGGTCAGCTTCACGCCAGCCTTCTCGGCCACGGCCTTCTGCGCAACGCGGAAGGCTTCCAGCTCGGTGATGTCGGCGGAGTCGAACTGGGTCACGTGCGGCACGTTCAGCCAGCTGCGGTGCAGGTTGGCGGCACCGACCTGCATCAGGCGGGTCAGGGCCACTTCTTCCACTTCACCGAACTTGCTGAAGTCCACGGCAGGGATCGGCGGGATGCCAGCGCCGCCGGTTGCACCAGCAGCTGCCGGCGCTTCCTTGGCCTTCTGCATCATCGCCTTGACGTAGACCTGCACGTCTTCTTTCAGGATGCGGCCGTGCGGGCCAGTGGCCGCGACTGCGCCCAGGTCGACACCGAATTCACGGGCCAGCTGACGAACAGCCGGGCCTGCGTGAACCTTGGCGTTGCTGCCTGCGGCCGGTGCGGTAGCAGCCGGTGCAGGGGCTGCAGCCGGGGCGGCAGCGGCAGGTGCGGCGGCCGGAGCAGCCTCAGCCTTGGCCGGGGCAGCAGCTGCGGCAGGTGCCGGAGCGGCAGCAGGTGCAGCGCCAGCAACCTTGAGCTTGAAGATCAGGTCGCCAGTGCCGACTTCGTCTTCCAGCTTGCACAGGACTTCTTCGACCACGCCGGCAGCCGGCGACGGGATTTCCATGGAGGCCTTGTCGGACTCCAGGGTAATCAGCGACTGGTCGGCTTCGACGGTGTCGCCGACCTTGACCAGCACTTCGATGATCTTGGCCTTGCCCGACGAGCCGATGTCCGGCACGTGGATGTCCTGCACGCTGGCGGCAGCCGGAGCTGCGGCGGGAGCAGGGGCGGCTTCGGCAGCAGGCGCTGGAGCAGCAGCCGGCGCAGCGGCAGCGGCCGGAGCCTCAGGGGCCGCAGCAGCGGCGCCCTCGGCTTCCAGAACCAGCAGCTCGTCGCCTTCTTTCAGGCGATCGCCCAGCTTGACCTTCAGTTCCTTGATGACGCCGGCCTTGGGGGCCGGGATTTCCATGGAGGCCTTGTCGGACTCCAGGGTCAGCAGGCTCTGGTCAGCCTCGATACGGTCACCGACCTTGACGAACAGCTCGATGATTTCACCTTCACCGCTGCCGATGTCAGGTACGCGAATGAGTTCGCTCACTTAAAAATACTCCTCAGCAGTCCAGTGGGTTGCGCTTGTCCGGGTCGATACCGAACTTGACGATAGCGTCTGCAACAACCTTAGGTTCGAGCTCGCCACGGTCAGCCAGGGCTTCCAGGGCAGCCAGCACCACGAAGTGGCGGTCGACTTCGAAGAAGTGACGCAGCTTCTTGCGGCTGTCGCTGCGACCGTAACCGTCGGTACCCAGGACTTTGAACTCTTTGCTCGGTACCCACTGGCGAATCTGCTCGGCGAACAGCTTCATGTAGTCGGTAGAGGCAATGACCGGGCCTTTGCGGCCGTTCAGGCATTCTTCGACGTAAGTCTGCTGTGGCTTCTGGCCAGGCTTCAGGCGGTTGGCGCGTTCCACGGCCAGGCCGTCGCGACGCAGTTCGTTGAAGCTGGTGACGCTCCACACGTCGGCACCGACGTTGAACTCTTCACGCAGGATCTTCGCCGCTTCGCGGACTTCGCGCAGGATGGTGCCGGAGCCCATCAGCTGTACGTGGTGCGCGGCTTCGCGGGTGTCTTCTTCGAGCAGGTACATGCCCTTGATGATGCCTTCCTCGACACCGGCCGGCATGGCTGGCTGCTGGTAGGATTCGTTCATCACGGTGATGTAGTAGAAGATGTCCTGTTGCTCTTCGGTCATCTTCTTCATGCCGTCCTGGATGATCACCGCCAGCTCGTAGCCGTAGGTTGGATCGTAGGTGCGGCAGTTCGGGATGGTGCCCGCCATCATGTGGCTGTGACCGTCTTCGTGCTGCAGGCCTTCACCGTTGAGGGTGGTACGGCCGGCGGTACCGCCGATCAGGAAGCCACGGGTGCGGCTGTCGCCAGCGGCCCAGGCCAGGTCGCCAATACGCTGGAAGCCGAACATCGAGTAGAAGATGTAGAACGGCAGCATCGGCTGGTTGTGGCAGCTGTACGAGGTACCGGCAGCGATGAACGACGACATGGCGCCGGCTTCGTTGATGCCTTCCTCGAGGATCTGGCCCTTCTTGTCTTCGCGGTAGAACATCACCTGGTCTTTATCGACTGGCTCGTAGAGCTGGCCGACCGAGGAGTAGATGCCCAATTGGCGGAACATGCCTTCCATACCGAAGGTACGGGCTTCGTCCGGGATGATCGGGACGATGCGCTGGCCGATTTCCTTGTCCTTGACCAGCTGCGCCAGAATACGCACGAAGGCCATGGTGGTGGAGATTTCACGGTCGCCCGAGCCGTCCAGGATCGCTTTCAGCGTTTCCAGGGATGGGGTCGGTACGCTGAAGCTCTTGGCACGGCGCTGCGGCACGAACCCACCCAGGGCTGCGCGGCGCTCGGCCAGGTACTTGGCTTCGGCGGAACCTTCTTCCGGCTTGAAGAACGGCAGGTTCTCAAGGTCGGCATCCTTGACCGGGATGTCGAAGCGGTCACGGAAGTGACGCAGGCTGTCGACGTCGACCTTCTTGGTGTTGTGCGCGGTGTTCTTGGCTTCGCCAGCACCGGTGCCGTAACCCTTGATGGTCTTGGCCAGGATGACGGTCGGCTGCTCTTTGTGGTTAACAGCCTGGTGGTAGGCCGCGTAGACCTTGTACGGGTCGTGGCCGCCACGGTTGAGCTTCCAGATCTCTTCGTCGGACAGGTCTTCGACCATGGCCTTGAGCTCTGGGGTGTTGAAGAAGTTCTCACGAACGTACGCGCCGTCTTTGGCTTTGTAGTTCTGGTACTCGCCGTCGATGACTTCGTCCATGCGGCGCTGCAGGGCACCGTTGGTGTCCTTGGCCAGCAGTGGGTCCCAGAAACGGCCCCAGACGACTTTGTTGACGTTCCAGCCACCGCCACGGAACACGCCTTCGAGTTCCTGGATGATCTTGCCGTTGCCGCGAACCGGGCCGTCGAGGCGCTGCAGGTTGCAGTTGATGACGAAGATCAGGTTGTCCAGCTTCTCGCGGCCGGCCAGGGCGATTGCGCCCAGGGATTCCGGCTCGTCGCACTCGCCGTCGCCCATGAAGCACCAGACCTTCTGCTTGCCGGCCGGGATGAAGCCACGGGCTTCCAGGTACTTCATGAAGCGTGCCTGGTAGATAGCCTGGATCGGGCCCAGACCCATCGATACGGTCGGGAACTGCCAGAAGTCAGGCATCAGCCATGGGTGCGGGTACGAAGACAGGCCGTTGCCGTCCACTTCCTGACGGAAGTTGTTCATCTGGTCTTCGTTGATGCGGCCTTCCATGAAGGCACGGGCGTAGACGCCTGGCGAAGCGTGGCCCTGGAAGAAGATCAGGTCGCCACCGTGTTCTTCGGTCGGGGCCTGGAAGAAGTAGTTGAAGCCGATGTCGTACAGGGTGGCACTGGAGGCGAAGCTGGAGATGTGTCCGCCCAGGTCCGAGTCTTTCAGGTTGGTGCGCATGACCATGGCCAAGGCGTTCCAACGCACCATCGAGCGAATGCGGCGTTCCATGAACAGGTCGCCAGGCATGCGTGCTTCGTGGGTGACAGGGATGGTGTTGCGGTATGGCGTGGTGATCGCATACGGCAGCTGGGAGCCACTGCGGGTGGCCAGCTCGCCCATACGGGTCATCAGGTAATGAGCGCGGTCTTCGCCTTCTTTGTCGAGGACCGACTCCAGGGCATCCAGCCATTCCTGGGTTTCGATTGGATCGAGGTCTTGCATGGCTTGCTCCAGGGCGGAAAGGCAACCAGAATCGATTGCCTGAGATTGCGACTGGCCTTATGGGCAGACGTCGTGAATTCTTGGATTACCGGGGTGTCTTCCGGCGCGTTGTAGTTTTACTACATTTGCGTTCGCATTTCATGCTTTTGCACGACGCGAGTAGTAGTAAAACTACATTTGTGCGACGTTTGGTCGCACCTTGGCTTGTGAGGAAAAACGTTCATGTTGGTTGGCATTGTGTCGCGAACGGGTGGTTCTTGATGTTTGTTGCCAAGTTTTCTTTTTTTTCAGCTATTTCCAACTTTTGTACGACAGTCCAACCGTGGTCCGGCTTCCCCTTGGCCGCTTTTCCCCCTCTATTTCACGCCGATCAAGGATAGACCATGCGCCTACCTTTGCCCTCCGATCTGCCCGTCACCCTGCAACCACTGGTCGTTCGCAACCGGCAATTCATCAGCGATGCCGTGGCTGCCCACCCCGATCTTGACCTGAACGGTTGGAGCCCAGCCCATCGGCAACAGTTCGATCAGGTTGCCGCCGCCAGCGATTATGTCCTGGGGGTGGCCCAGCGCGACCCGGCCATGCTGTTTGCCCTGCTGGCCAGTGGCGAGTTGGAGCGGCGTTACGCCCCGGGTGAGTTGCGCGGGCAAATTGCCGAGGCTGCCCAGGCGGCGCAGAGCGAAGACGAACTGGCGCGTAACCTGCGCCGCGCGCGCAACCGCCAGCAGCTGCGCATCATCTGGCGCGACATCACCCGCCAAGCCGAGCTGGGCGAAACCTGCCGCGACCTGTCGGACCTGGCCGATGCGGCCATCGACGAAGCCTACCAATGGCTGTATCCGCGCCATTGCCAGCAGTTCGGCACGCCCATCGGCAACCGCAGCGGCCAGCCGCAGCACATGGTGGTGCTGGGCATGGGCAAGCTTGGGGCGGTGGAGCTGAACCTGTCGTCGGACATCGACCTGATCTTCGGCTTCCCCGAAGGCGGCGAAACCGAAGGGGTGAAGCGCTCGCTGGATAACCAGGAGTTCTTTACCCGCCTTGGCCAACGGCTGATCAAGGCACTGGACCCGGTGACCGTCGACGGCTTCGTGTTCCGCGTCGACATGCGCCTGCGCCCGTATGGCTCGGCTGGCGCGCTGGTGCTCAGCTTCAACGCACTGGAGCAGTACTACCAGGACCAGGGCCGCGACTGGGAGCGCTACGCGATGATCAAGGCGCGGGTCGTGGCGGGCGACCAGGCCGCCGGCGCGCAGTTGCAGGAAGTACTGCGCCCGTTCGTGTACCGCCGATACCTGGATTTTTCCGCGATCGAAGCGCTGCGCACCATGAAGCAACTGATCCAGCAGGAAGTGCGGCGCAAGGGTATGGCCGACAACATCAAGCTGGGTGCCGGTGGCATCCGAGAGGTGGAATTCATCGCCCAGGCCTTCCAGCTGATCCACGGCGGGCGCGACCTCAGCCTGCAGCAGCGGCCGTTGCTCAAAGTGCTGGCCACGCTGGAAGGCCAGGGTTATCTGCCGCCGGCAGTGGTCGCCGAGCTGCGCGAGGGCTATGAATTCCTGCGTTACACCGAGCACGCCATCCAGGCCATCGCCGACCGCCAGACGCAGATGCTGCCCGAGAGCGAGACCGACCAGGCGCGGGTGGCGTATATCCTTGGCTTTGCCGACTGGCAGAGCTTCCACGACCAGCTGATGTACTGGCGTGGCCGTATCGACTGGCACTTCCGCCAGGTCATCGCCGACCCGGATGATGAGGACGGCGAAGGCGAGCTGGTGGTCGGTGGCGAGTGGTCGCCGCTGTGGGAGCAGGCGCAGGATGAAGAAGCCGCTGGCCGGCAGCTGCAGGAAGCCGGCTTCAAACAGCCCGTCGAGGCCTTGCGGCGCTTGGCCGGGTTGCGCTCCAGCCCACAGCTGCGCTCGATGCAGCGCATTGGCCGTGAGCGCCTGGACGCATTTATTCCACGGTTGCTGGCCCAGGCGGTGGAGCATGACAACCCCGACCTGGTGCTGGAGCGGGTGTTGCCGCTGGTCGAGGCCGTGGCGCGGCGCTCGGCCTACCTGGTGCTGCTGACCGAAAACCCAGGTGCCTTGCGCCGCCTGCTGACCCTGTGCGCTGCCAGCCCATGGATTGCCGAGCAGATCGCGCTCTACCCGCTGCTGCTTGATGAGCTGCTCAATGAAGGCCGCTTGTTCAGCCCGCCCTTGGCGCCAGAGCTGGCCAGTGAGCTGCGCGAACGCCTGACGCGTATCCCCGAGGACGACCTCGAGCAGCAGATGGAAGCGCTGCGCCACTTCAAACTGGCCCATAGCCTGCGCGTAGCTGCTTCGGAAATCAGCGGCAACCTGCCGCTGATGAAAGTCAGCGACTACCTGACCTGGCTGGCCGAAGCCATTCTCGACCAGGTGCTGGCCCTGGCCTGGCGCCAGACCGTGGCCCGCCACGGCCAGCCCAAGCGCAGCGACGGCAGCCTGTGCGACCCCGGGTTCATCATCATTGGTTACGGCAAGGTCGGCGGCCTGGAGCTTGGCCACGGTTCGGACCTGGACCTGGTGTTTATCCATGACGGCGACCCGCAGGCCGAAACCGACGGCGCCAAGCCGATCGACAGCGCGCAGTTCTTCACGCGCCTGGGCCAGCGCATCATTCACTTGCTGACCACCCAGACCAACTCGGGCCAGCTGTATGACGTGGACATGCGTTTGCGCCCGTCCGGTGCCTCTGGGCTGCTGGTCAGCTCGCTGGGCGCGTTCGAGCGTTACCAGCAGAACGAGGCCTGGACCTGGGAACACCAGGCGCTGGTACGGGCGCGGGTGCTGGTGGGCTGCAAGCAGGTCGGCACGGCGTTCGAAGGTGTGCGCGCCAAGGTGCTCGGCCAGGCCCGCGACCTGGAAAAACTGCGCGGCGAAGTGAGTGACATGCGCGCCAAGATGCGTGACAACCTGGGTACCAAGGCGACGGCTGCCGGTACTGCGGCCAACGCCTTCGAGGCCGGTGTGCCCTTCGATATCAAGCAGGATGCAGGCGGTATCGTCGATATCGAATTTATGGTGCAATACGCCGCTTTGGCCTGGTCCCACGACCACCCGGCCATACTCCGATGGACCGATAACATCCGCATTCTGGAAGAGCTGGAGCAGGCGAACTTGATGCCGGCCAGTGACGCGGTGCTGTTGCGTGAAGTGTACAAGGCGTTCCGCTCGGCCTCGCACCGCCAGGCTTTGCAGAAGCAGGCCGGGGTGATCGATGCGGCGCAGTTTGCCGACGAGCGCCGCGAAGTGCGGCGGATCTGGGGTGAATTGGGGTTGGCTTGAAGGCCCCGCAGGGGCCGCGATCAGCCATGGACCTGCCTGAGTGGTACACTGTCCGCCACATAGCCTGAATATAAAGAGGGGAGGCCAGGCTGTACCACAGCCTGTAGCCTCCCCGAGCGTTTCTGGACTAAGCATGAGAATACTGATCATTGGCCCCAGCTGGGTCGGCGACATGGTGATGGCGCAGACCCTGTTCCAGTGCCTGAAACAGCAGCACCCCGACTGCGTGATCGACGTACTGGCCCCCGAGTGGAGCCGGCCGATCCTGGAGCGCATGCCTGAAGTGCGCCAGGCCTTGAGCTTCCCGCTCGGCCACGGCGCGCTGGAGCTGGCCACGCGCCGGCGCATCGGCAAGTCCCTGGCCGGCCAGTATGACCAGGCCATTTTGCTGCCCAACTCGCTGAAGTCGGCATTGGTGCCGTTCTTTGCCGGCATCCCCAAACGCACCGGCTGGCGCGGCGAAATGCGCTTCGGCCTGTTGAACGATGTGCGCAAACTGGACAAGGCCCGCTACCCGCTGATGATCGAGCGCTTCATGGCCCTGGCCTACGCCCCCGGCGCTGAGCTGCCGCAGCCGTACCCGCGCCCCAGCCTGCAGATCGAAGCGCAAAGCCGTGACGCCGCCCTGGCCAAGTTCGGCCTGGAGCTGGACCGCCCGGTGCTGGCGCTGTGCCCTGGCGCCGAGTTTGGCGAGGCCAAGCGCTGGCCCGCCGAGCACTATGCCGCCGTGGCCGACGCGATGATCCGCCAGGGCTGGCAGGTGTGGCTGTTCGGCTCGAAGAACGATCACCCGGTCGGCGAGCAGATCCGTGACCGGCTGATCCCGGGGTTCCGTGAAGAATCGTCCAACCTGGCCGGTGAAACTTCGCTGGCCGAAGCCATCGACCTGATGTCCTGCGCCCATGCCGTGGTGTCCAACGACTCCGGCCTGATGCACGTGGCCGCAGCCCTGAATCGCCCATTGGTGGCGGTGTACGGCTCGACCTCGCCCGGCTTCACCCCGCCGCTGGCCGAACAGGTAGAAGTAGTGCGCACGGGCATCGAGTGCAGCCCATGCTTTGACCGCACCTGCCGCTTCGGCCACTACAACTGCCTGCGCCTGCTGGAACCGGGCAAAGTCATCGCCGCCCTGCACAGCCTGAGCGGGCCGGACCTGATCGATACCGTGGCCGAGGTCGACTAAGTGCGGGTACTGATCATCAAGACCTCGTCGCTGGGTGATGTGATCCACACCCTGCCGGCACTCACCGATGCCGCTCATGCCATTCCGGGTATCCGTTTCGACTGGGTAGTTGAAGAAGGCTTCGCCGAAATCCCCAGCTGGCACCCGGCGGTCGACCAAGTGATCCCGGTGGCCATCCGCCGCTGGCGCAAGAACGTGTGGCAAACCATCAAGAGTGGTGAGTGGAAGGCGTTCAAGCAACGGGTGCGCGAGCGCAAGTACGATCTGGTGATCGATGCCCAGGGCTTGGTCAAGTCGGCCTGGCTGACCCGCTACGTGAAGGCCACGGTCGCCGGCCTGGACCGTTATTCGGCACGCGAAGGCTGGGCAAGCCGCTTCTACGACCGACGCCTTTCGGTTGCCACCGGCCAACACGCCGTGGAACGGGTACGCCAGCTGTTCGCCATGGCCCTGGCCTACGACCTGCCGGAGGGCATTGGCAACTACGGCCTGGACCTAGACCGCCTGCAGTTGCCGCCGGCTGCGCCTTATGTGGTGTTCCTGCACGGTACCACCTGGGCGACCAAACATTGGCCCGAAGCCTACTGGCGCGAACTGGCCGAGCGCATGGGCCGGCGTAAGCTGGAAGTGCGTCTGCCCTGGGGCAACCCGGCCGAGAAGGCGCGGGCCGAGCGTATCGCCCAGGGCTTGAACAACTGCCAGGTGCTCCCCAAATTGAACCTTGCCGGCGTCGCTCGCGTACTGGCGGCGGCAAAAGCCTGCGTGGCGGTCGACACCGGCCTTGGCCACCTGGCGGCGGCACTCGATGTGCCCACCATTTCGCTGTTCGGCCCGACCAACCCGGGCCTGACTGGCGCCTACGGACGGACCCAGATTCACCAGGCCAGTGACTGGCCATGCGCTCCCTGCCTGCAGAAGAAGTGCACCTACAAACCGAGCGCCGACGACCTGCGCCGGTTCGATCTGAAACGCGAGTGGCCGCTGTGCTTCACTCGCCTGAATCCCGAGCATGTGGCGGGCCGCTTGAGCGCGTTGCTGCTGGCTGAGGATGTCCGTTGATGCAACTGGCTTTCGTGCTTTACAAATATTTCCCCTTCGGCGGGCTGCAGCGCGATTTCATGCGCATTGCCCTGGAATGCCAGAAGCGGGGCCACCAGATCCGTGTGTACACGTTGATCTGGGAGGGTGACATTCCGCCGGGCTTCGAAGTGCTGGTGGCGCCGGTGAAAGCGATTTTCAACCACCGCCGCAATGAGAAACTCAGTGCCTGGATGGCCGCCGACCTGGCCAAGCGCCCGGTCGACCGCCTGATCGGCTTCAACAAAATGCCGGGCCTGGATGTGTACTACGCTGCCGACGGCTGCTTCGAGGACAAGGCGCAGACCTTGCGCGGTGGCTTGTACCGCCGCTGGGGCCGCTACCGGCACTTTGCCGAGTATGAGCGCGCGGTGTTCGCCAAGGACGCCCATACCGAAGTGTTGATGATTTCCGAAGTGCAGCAGCCGCTGTTCATCAAGCACTACGGCACCCCGGTGGAACGCTTCCACCTGCTGCCACCGGGTATTTCCCAGGACCGCCGTGCGCCGGCCAATGCCGCCGAGATTCGCGCCGAGTTCCGCAAGGAATTCAACCTGGGCGAGGATGACCTGCTGCTGGTGCAGATTGGTTCGGGCTTCAAGACCAAGGGTGTGGACCGCAGCCTCAAGGCCCTGGCCGCGCTGCCGTCGGCCCTGCGCAAACGCACGAAGCTGATGGTGATCGGCCAGGACGACCCCAAGGTGTTCCAGCTGCAAAGCGCCACCCTGGGCCTGGGCGACCAGGTGCAGTTCCTCAAGGGCCGCAGCGACATTCCGCGCTTCCTGCTGGGTGCCGACCTGCTGATTCACCCGGCGTACAACGAGAACACCGGTACAGTGCTGCTCGAAGCGCTGGTGGCCGGTCTGCCGGTGCTGGTGTCCAAGGTGTGCGGCTACGCCCACTACATCGCCGAGGCCGACAGTGGCCTGGTGCTGGACGAGCCGTTCGAGCAGGAACAGCTCAACGGTTACTTGCAGCGCATGCTCGAAGACCCGCAGGCCCGCGCCAGCTGGTCGCGCAACGGCCTGGCATATGCAGAAACCGCCGATCTGTACAGCATGCCGCAGCATGCTGCCGACGTGATCCTGGGGCAGAAAACCGCATGAAGCTGATAGTGGCCGAACCCTTCAAACGCCTGTGGGCCGGGCGTGATGCCTTCGACGCCGTAGAAGCGCTGCAAGGCGAGGTCTATCGCGAACTGGAAGGGCGCCGCACGCTGCGTACCGAGGTGGAGGGCGAGGGGTTCTTCGTCAAGATCCACCGCGGCATTGGCTGGGGCGAAATCTTCAAGAACTTGTTCACGGCCAAGCTGCCAGTGCTCGGCGCCGGCCAGGAGTGGCGGGCCATCCAGCGCCTGCATGAGGTGGGTGTGCCGACCATGACCGCCGTCGCCTACGGCGAGCGCGGCAGCAACCCGGCCACGCAGCACTCGTTCATCATCACCGAAGAACTGGCGCCAACCATCAGCCTTGAAGACTACAGCATCGACTGGGTCAAGCAGCCGCCCGAGCCGCGCCTGAAGCGCGCGCTGATCGCCGAAGTGGCGAAGATGACTGGCGGTATTCACCGCGCTGGGGTCAACCACCGCGACTGCTATATCTGCCATTTCCTGCTGCACACCGACCGACCGGTGACGGCGGATGACTTCAAACTGTCGGTGATCGACCTGCACCGCGCGCAAACCCGGGCGACAATCAGCCGCCGCTGGCGTGACAAGGACCTGGCCGCGCTGTACTTCTCGGCGCTGGACATCGGCCTGACCCAGCGCGACAAGCTGCGTTTCCTGCGCGGTTACTTCCAGCGCCCGCTGCGCCAAGTCCTCAAGGACGAAGCCGCGTTGCTCGCCTGGTTGGAGCGCAAGGCGCAGAAACTCTACGATCGCAAGCAACGCTATGGGGATGCACTCTGATGGCGAGTTGGACACTGGCGCCGGGTTACGAACACCTGGCGACGGACTTCGGCAGCCTCGATGCGGTATTTGCCATCCAGGGCGAACGCCTGACCCGCGACCCGCTCAGCGAAGTGGTCCGTATCGAACGCAGCGGGGTCAACTACTACGTCAAGCGCTACACCGGGGCCGGCAAGCACATGCGTCGCTACCTGGGCCGGCCGCGCATCAAGGCCGAATGGCAGAACCTCAAACAGTTCGCCAAGTGGGGCATCCCCACTGCTGAGGTGGTGGCCTGGGGCCTGGAGCGCAACGGCCTGGCCTTTGGCCGTGGGGCGATGATCACCCGTGAACTGCCGCGCACCGAAGACCTGTCGGCACTGGCCGAGCGCCACGATGCGCGCCTGGCCGACCGTGCCTGGGTCGACCATGTCAGCCGTCAGCTGGCGCGCCATACCCGGGTAATGCACGAGCACCGTTTCGCCCACAACGACCTGAAGTGGCGCAACCTGCTGGTCGATGACCAGGGCACGCTATTCTTCATCGACTGCCCCACCGGCGACTTCTGGCGCGGTTTCATGTGGCGACACCGGATGATCAAGGACCTGGCATGCCTGGACAAGGTGGCCAAATACCACCTGTCCGCCACCCAACGCCTACGCTTCTACCTGCAATACCGTGGCCGCGACCGGCTGAATGTGCGCGACAAGAAGCGCATTCGCCAGGTATTGGGCTTTTTCGAGGGAAGGGAATGACCGATTACCTGGCCAGCGCGGACCTCGCGCTGCTCAAACGCCATGGCCTGGACGACTTCGAGGCGCTGTGGGCGCTGCAACTCGAGGCTGTGGACGAACCCAACACCGGCCGTGGCGGCTGGAGCAGCGTGTTTCGCCTGGAACTCGAAGGCAAGGGCTACTACCTCAAGCGCCAGAGCGACTACCTGACCCGCACCCTGCACCGGCCGTTCGGCGAGCCGACCTTTGCCCGTGAGTTTCGCAACATCAGCCGCTACCAGAAGCTGCACATTCCTGCGTTGCAGGCAGTGTTCTATGGTGAGCGCAAGCAGGGCGGCAAGCACCGGGCCATCCTGATGACCCGCGCTTTGGACGAGTGGGCCGACCTCGACGGCCTGCTGGCCCAATGGCCACAGCTGGGCGACGCCGAACGCAACGGTATCCTGCAGGCCTGCGGCCAGCTGGCGCGCACACTGCACAGCGCCGGCCAGGTGCATGGCTGCTTCTACCCCAAGCACATCTTCCTGCGCCAACGCCGCGACGGTTGGGACGCGCAGTTGATCGACCTGGAAAAGACCCGGCCATTGCTGTTCGGCATGCGCGACCGCCTCAAGGACCTGGAGCCGCTGCTGCGCCGCGCCCAGGCCTGGAGCGAGCAGGATGTGCGTACCTTGCTGGCCACGTACCTGGCACAGCCGGCCGATGGTTCGCTGGTGAATACCTGGCTGCAACGCCTGACGCAACGCCGTCGTGAAAAAGAGGCCCGCTGATGCGTTTGTCTGAATTGAAAGATGCCGGCCGCAACCCGTCGTTGCCGCTGAGCATCACCCTGGCCGATGCCGCTGGCAGCGCTGACCTGCAACTGCTCAGCTTGCTGCGCGTGTTGCCAGGCCAGCGTTATGTGGGCGCTGGTGTGTGGCGCGGCACCCCGGTGCTGGCCAAGTTGCTGGTAGGCGGCAACGCGGCTAGGCATTTCCAGCGCGAGCTGCAAGGTGTGAAGTTGCTGGCCGAGCAGGGCCTGACCACGCCCAAGCTGCTGGCCGACGGCCTCAAGGAAGGCGAAGGCGGCTGGCTGCTGTTCGAATTCCTCGACGGTGCCGAAAGCCTGGCCGATGCCTGGGCCGCAGTTGAAAACCTGCCCGTGCTGGCTGACGAACAGCACCTGGTGCTAGGCGAAGCGCTCACCGCCGTTGCGCACATGCACGCCCAAGGCCTGTGGCAGGAAGACTTGCACCTGGACAACCTGCTGCGCCATGGCGGCAAGTTGTACTTGATCGACGGCGCTGGCATCAAGGCCGAAACACCTGGCCAACAGTTGTCGCGTCCGCGTGTGCTGGAAAACCTCGGCGTGTTCTTCGCCCAATTGCCCAAGCGCCTGGAGCCGTTCATCGAAGAGCTGCTGGTGCACTACCTGCTGGCCAATGCCGAGCATGCGCTACCGCTGGAAGCCCTGCAGAAACAGGTAGACAAGGTGCGCAACTGGCGGCAGAAGGACTACCTGGAAAAGGCCGGCCGCGAGTGCAGCTTGTTCAGCGTCCAGCGCAGCCTCTCGGGGTTGCAGGCGATCCGCCGCAGTGAAGTCAGCGCCATGCAGCCGGTGCTGGCGCAGGCCGATACGCTGATCGACAAGGGCCATCTGTACAAGACCGGTGGCGCCGCCAGTGTGGCACGCATCGAAGTGAACGGCCGTCAGCTGGTGCTCAAGCGCTACAACATCAAGAACACCGCGCATTGGTTCAAACGCTTTTGGCGCCCGAGCCGTGCCTGGCATTCGTGGATCGAGGGCCATCGTCTGGAATTCCTCGACATTGCCACACCCAAACCGTTGGCGGTGCTGGAGCAACGGGTCATGGGGCTGCGCAGCCGTGCTTACCTGGTGACCGAGTACGTCGATGGCCCGGACCTCACCGCGTGTTTCGCACCGTTCGTGGAGAACGGCGATGCACCGGAGGAACAGGTAGACGCCCTGGTGCATGTGATGCAGCAGCTGATCCGCGAACGCATCAGCCATGGCGACTTCAAGGGCCATAACCTGTTCTGGGACAACGGCCGGTGGTCGCTGATCGACCTCGACGCCATGTGCCAGCACGCTACCCAGCTCAGCTTCGCCCCGGCCTACGCCCGTGACCGGGCGCGGCTGCTGCGTAACTGGCCGAGCGGCAGTGCCTTGCATCAGCGGCTAGACCGGCTGCTGCCCAAGCTGGCCGAATGATCCGCGGGTAATCGTTCGGCAACACCCGGTTTCAGCGGGCTACCTCAGCGGCGCCACAGGCCGCGTATCGAGAACCACGCAGGTAGCCCAAGGCCAAGCCAGGACAGCCCGTCCCACCCGCCGTCACCGAGCAAGGCGGCGAACAGCCCCAGGGCCCCCAACAAGGCGATCAGCGCCGGCCAGGCGAAAATGCGCGCAGTGGTTTGCGACTTGTGGCTCATGCACGCGCCTCCCTGGGTTTGCGCTGCTTGCCCCACCACAGGTACAGGCCGCTGCAGAGCACGATGATGGTCAGCACGTCGAGCACAGCCCAGAGGATTTGCATCGGCCGCCCGCCGTAGTCGCCGAAATGCAAGGGTTGCGACAGGCCCATGGCGTCCATGTACCAGGGGCGCTCGCCGACCGCTGTCACCTCAAGGGTGCGGGCATCGATCAGTACCGGCGTGAACAGGTGCGAGCTCAGGTGCGTGGCACCGTTCATGAACACCGCATAGTGGTGCTCGCTGGAGAAGCGCGTGCCGGGGAAGGCGATGAAATCCGGGCGCATGCCGGGGGCGGCCTGTTCGGCAATTTCCAGCAGGCGTGTGGCGGGTGCGCGCTCGGTGAGCGGCGGGGCGTCGCGGTAGGGGGCAACCATGGCGGCCAGGCTGTCGTTGCGCCAGGCCGCGATGACCAGGTCGGACAGGGCGCTGATCACACCGGTCACGCCTACCGTCAATGCCCAGGCCAGGGTGACCACGCCGATCAGGTTGTGCAGGTCCAGCCAGCGCAGGCGGCGGGACTTTTCGTGGCGCACGGTGCCGAAGTCCAGGCGGCGCATGAACGGCGCATAGAGCACGGTGCCAGAAACGATCGCGACGATGAACAATACGCCCATGAAAGCCAGCAGCAGTTTGCCGGGCAAGCCGGCGAACATGTCCACGTGCAGGCGCAGCATCACCATCATGAAGCCGCCATTGGCGGCGGGCATGGCCACTGCTTCGCCGGTGCGGGCGTCGAGCATGAAGGTGTGCGACAGGTTGGGGTCGGTGCCAGCGGTGGCGGCGGTGATGGCCACCACGCCGTTGGGTTCGTCCTCTTCGTAGCCAAAGTACTGCATGACCTCGCCGGGTCGGTGCTGCTGCGCTTTGAGTACGAGCTGCTGCAAATCGAGGTGTGGGGTGCCTGCTGGCATTTCACGCAGTTCGGGGGCGTCGCCGAGCAGGTGTTCGAGTTCGTGGTGGAAGATCAGCGGCAGGCCGGTGATTGCCAGTAACAGCAGGAACAGGGTACAGACCAAGCTGCTCCAGGTGTGGATCACGGACCAGCGGCGGATGGTTGGGCTTTTCATCACGGTACCGATTGTTGTCTGTTGGAGCCTGGGGCCGCTAAGCGGCCCCAGCTCACTCAGAACTTGTAAGTGGCGCTGGCGACAACGCTGCGCTCATCGCCGTAGTAGCAGTAGTACGAGTCACAGGTAGAGAGGTAATCCTTATTCAACAGGTTGGTGGCAGTGACCGCCACCGACGCGCCCTTCAGGCTGGTGTCCAGGCGACCCAGATCGTAGTGCACGGATGCATCGAACACCGTGTAGGCCTTGGCCTTGCCCAGGTAGGTATTGCCTTGGTCGCCATAGGTATTGCCGGTGTAACGCGCGCCTAGGCCAATGCCAAAGCCGTCGAGCACGCCGGAGTGCCAGGTGTAGTCACCCCATACCGAGGCTTGCTGGTTCGGCATCAGCTGGAGGCGGTTGCCTTTGTACAGGCCGTCCTGTACTTCAGATTTTGCCAGGGTGTAAGCGGCAATCACTTTCAGGTTTTCGGTAACGTCGGAAACCGCTTCAAGCTCCAGGCCGTGAACTTTCACTTCGCCGGTCTGGCTGGTGACGGTTACGCCACCGACGTTGTTGGTGACCGAGACGTTCTTCTGGGTCAGGTCATACACGGCTGCCGACAGCAGGGTGTTGGAGCCCGGTGGTTGGTACTTGATGCCCAGCTCCCACTGCTGGCCTTCGGTCGGCTTGAGCGACTCGGTCGCTGAAGCGCTGGCATTGCTGGTAGGTTGGAACGACTCGGCATACGACAGGTACGGCACGAAGCCCGAATCGAAGACATAGCTGATGGCCGCGTTGCCGCTGAACTTCTTGTCGCGCTGGGTATTGGTGGCATCGCCCTGGTTGAAGTACTTGGTACCGGTATGCACCCAGTCCTCACGACCGCCCAAGGTCAGGCGCCAGTTGCCAAGCGCCATCTGGTCCTGGACATACAAGCCGGTCTGACGGGATTTCTGGTTGTAGTCGTAGAACGCCGTGGAGCGGTCCGGGCGAGTGATTGGCACCCCGTAGACCGGGTTGATGACATTGCTGTCCGGCACGTTGAAGCCGAAGATCGACAGGTAATTGGTGTTGATGCGCTGGTGGTCCAGGCCGAGCAGCAGGGTGTGGCTGATGTCGCCAGTGGTGAAGTCGGCCTGGAAGTTGTTGTCCACGGCGAACTGGCTGATGTCTTCGTCCGTGTTGGTGGACATGCGGCTGACCGTGCCATCGTCTTTCACCGGGCCACCGGGCTCGTAATAGCTGCCGGGCGTGATGGTCTGGAACGACAAGTCCGTCTTGGTGTAGCGCAGGTTCTGACGGAACTGCCAGACGTCGTTGATACGGTGCTCGAAGGCATAGCCCAGCGCGTAATAGGTGCGGTCGTAGAACTCGTAGTCCGGGTCACCGAGGTTCTTGTGGTGCGAGATCTTGCCGAATGGCATGTCGATCTTGGTGCCCTGGATAGGGCGGAACTGGCTGGTGGCACCGGTATCGTCGCGGGTGAACTGGGTGAGCAAGGTCAGCGTCGTGTCCTCGTCGATGTTCCAGGTCAGGCTCGGGGCAATGTTGTAGCGCTTGTCGTCGATGTGGTCGATCTGCGTGCCGCCGTCGCGGATTACCCCACTGACGCCATACAGAAAGCGGCCATCATCGTCGATTTTGCCGGTGCTGGCGAAGTTGATCTGGCGATGGTTGTCGCTGCCGTACTGCAGTTCGATCTCATGCTCGCTTTCTGCTTGTGGGCGACGGCTGACCATGTCCAGCAGGCCGCCGGGTGGGGTCTGGCCATACAGCGAGGACGCCGGGCCGCGCAACAGGGCAAGGCGGTCGAGGTTCCAGGTTTCGGCTTTCGGGTTGGCGTACACACCGCGTGGCAGTGGCAGGCCGTCGAGGAACTGAGTGGGCTCGAAACCGCGCACGCGCATCCAGTCGTAGCGCGTGTCGCTGCCGAAGCTGGCGGACACGATGCCAGGCATGTAGCGCACGGCATCATCCAGGCTGTGCACGCCGCGGTCTTTCATCTGCTCGCGAGTGGCGACGGAAATGGAGCGAGGGACTTCGACCAGCGCGGTATCGGTCTTGGTGCCAGCGGCGGTGCGCTTGGCCAGGTATCCGTCTACCGGGCCCCAGGCGCTTTCAGAAACGCTCGCCGCGTCTACTGTGGTTTCTGGTAGCGCCAGGGTGCCATCCGGGACGGCCACCAGGCTGTAGCTGCCCGCGCTGCTCTGTTGCAACTGCAGGCCAGTACCGCGCAGGGCGGCTTGCAGGGCGCCGAGGCCGTCGTACTGGCCGCTTACCGGGGCCGAGGAGCGGCCGCTGACCAGTGCCGGGTCGATGGCCAAGGCAATACCGGCCTGGCTGGCGATCTGGTTGAGGGTGGTGGCCAGTGGCGCGCTGGGCAGGTTGTAGGCGCGCGGAGCGGACTGCTCGGCGGCGAACAAGGCAGTGCTGGCCAGCGGTGCGGCCACGGCGATGGCCAGGGCCATCAGGCTGGGGCGCAGGATACGATCTACGGCACGGGACATGCGGCGGTTCCTCGACGGGTAAGTGCTTGCTGCTTCCTTGCCGAGCGAGATTTGAAAAGTGACAGGGTGAATCTGAAAAAAAGTGAGAATTATTTGAAATTGGTTTTTGCCTGCATTGGCCGCTTCGCGGTTAACCCGCCCCCACAGGTGTTTCACACGGCCTGAAACGGGTGGGGGGCTGTGGGAAAGGGGTCACCCGCGATGAGGGCGGTGCGGGTTTATTTGGGAACGACGTTGACCCACCACTGGGTATGCCGCTCGATCTTCACCGGTAATGCCGGCACTAGCGATGCCAGCGCCAGATCGGTGTCGGTCAGCGGGAAGCTGCCGGTCACGCGCAGGTTGGCGACCCTGGCGTCCACCCCGAGGTAGCCGCTGCGGTACTGGCCCAGCGCGGCCAGCAGGTCGCCCAGGCGCACGTTGTCGACCACCAGCATGCCGCGGGTCCAGGCATCGGCACCGGCTGGCACCGTGCCGACCTGGCCGAGGCCGTTGGCATTCATCAGCACTTGCTGGCCTTCACGCAGCACGTGTTCGTCGCCGCTGTTATGCGGCATGGCGGCGACCGAGGCTTGCAGCACTTCCAGGCGTGTACCTTCAGCTTCGCGGCGTACCAGGAAGCGTGTGCCCAATGGCCGCAGGCGACCGTCGTCGGTGCGCACCAGCAGCGGGCGCGGGTCCTGGTGGCCGGTTTCGACCGAGATTTCGCCCTGGTGCAGCACAATCACCCGTTGTTCGCCGGCATAGTCGATATCCACGGCGGTGTGGGTGTTCAGGCTCAGCAGTGTGCCGTCTTCCAGGCGCAAGGTACGCAGTTCGCCCGTGGCGGTGCGCTGGTCGGCCAGCCAGTAGCTGGGCGCCAGCGACGGGGCACCGACCCAGGCCAGCAGCGAACCGAGCAGGAACATACCGGCCAGCCCGCCGCCAACCTTGCCGATGCGTCGCCGCAGGCCGACACGCGATTGCAGCAGGGCCTGGCGTGCCGGGCCGGCCGCAGCACTGACACGTTGGTCCATGGCGCCCAGCTGGCGCCAGGCACGCGCGTGTTCTTCGCTGGCGGCATGCCAACGCATGAACGCGTTGCGCTCATCCGGTGTGCCGCTGGCGTCGTCGAGGCTGAGTTTCCAGGCGATGGCGGCTTCCAGTACCCGGGACGAAACCGGTGCGTTGCTCACGTCGGCTCCCCGTACAGGGCCACGTAGCACTGGCGCATGCCTTGGGCGATGTACTGGCGCACACGCGATACCGAAACGCCCAGGCGCTCGGCGATTTCGGCATGGCCCATGCCGTCCAGCCGGTTATGCAGGAACGCCGCGCGGGCCTTGCTCGACAGCTTGCCGAGCAGGCGGTCGATGGCCTTGAGGTCTTCGAGGATCAGGTGCTGCACTTCTGGCGAGGGGTGTTCGGCTTCCGGGATCAGCGCCAGCTCGGCCAGGTAGGCCTGTTCCAGCGCGGCGCGGCGAAAGTGGTCGAACATCAGCCCCTTGGCCACGGCGGCGAGAAAGGCGCGGGGTTCGCGGGGTGTGTCCAGTCGCTCGCGGCCCAGCAGGCGCACGAAGGTGTCCTGGCTCAGGTCTTCGGCACGTTGGCGGCAGGCCATGCTGCGTTGCAGCCAGGCGAGCAGCCAGCCGCGATGGTCGCGGTACAGCGAATCGACCAGATCGGCGTGTGGGCTCTGTGCAGAAGACAAGCAGTGTCCCCCCGGAACGAATGTATTAACTAACGATAATTATTCGCGATTGTTGCAGAGGGGAGGGGGTGGGTGCAATGGACGCTTATCGGATTGCCATCATGGGGAAGGGTGATGGGATTGGCTTGAGTGTTTTAGCGCCTGTGAAATCGAGCGCCGCCCGGGCGGCGCTCGATTTCACAGGCCCCGCCGCACTCAAACCCTACAAACCGTGACTTTGCACGTTGCGCCGCCGCCACCTGCGCAGTCGCTGTTCCAGCTGCAACGGGCTGTCCAACTGCTGGCGCCGGGCCTGGCTGAACAGGATCAGTGCCAGCTCTGCAGTCACCTGGGCATCGGCGCTGGCGTGGTGGCGCTCTTCCACTTGCAAGCCGAAGCGCGCCACCCAGTCATCCAGCCCGGCTTCGCGCAACACCGTGTCGGGGTTGAGCATCGGCGCAAGCTCGGCAACGTCGAGAAAAACAGATTGCAAGCGATGACCAAGGCTTTCTTTCAACGCCCGTGCCAGCATGCGCTGGTCGAATGGTGCGTGAAACGCCAGCACCGGGCTGTCGCCCATGAAATCGAGCAAATCCAGCAAGGCCTCGGCTGGGTCGCAACCGGCAGCCAGAGCGCTGGGGCCCAAGCCGTGGATCAGCACGCTGGCGTTGGTTTTCTGCAACGGCCGGTGCAAGGTGCGCTCGAACTGCTGGGCAAAGTCGATGGCACCGTCCTCGATGGCCACCGCCCCGATCGACAGCACCTGGTCACGGTTGGGGTTGAGCCCGCTGGTTTCCAGGTCCAGCACCACCCAGCGCTGCTCGCGCAAACTGCACACACCCAGGGGCGCCGGCTTGGCGTGTCGGGCCAGGCGCTGGCGCGTGATGGAGTCCAGCTCGGGCGCACTGGGGCGCAGCCAGGCGAACAGGCTCATAGCTGATACCGCAAGGCCAGACTGCTTTGCAGGCGCTGGGCCTGACGCAGGGATTCGCGCAGGATGCGCCGGTCCAGGTGGTTGAGGTTGTCCGGGTCAAGCCGGTTGGAGTACGGCAGGTTGTCGCGGGTCTGGCGCTGGTGCTGCTGCATGCGGGTCTGCTGGATGAAGTGGTAGGCCTCTTCATAGGCGGCGCCGTCCAGCGGCTCGATCACGCCCTTGGCCACCAACTGGCGCAGGCGTTCCAAGGTATTGCAAGCGCCAATGCCATTGGCCAGGGCCAGCAAGCGGGCGCCATCGACGAAGGGCGTCAGGCCCTGGACCTTGAGGTCGAGTGTGGCGGCCTTGTCATTACCTTGGCGGGTCAGCACGAACTCGCGCAGGCGGCCTACCGGCGGGCGCTGGCGCAGAGCGTTATCGGCCAGCATGCGTTGGAAGATGCGGTTGTCGGCGACCTGCTGAAGCAGGCCCTGGCGCAGTTGCTCGCAGCCTTGTTCGTCGCCCCACACCACCCGCAGGTCGAAGTAGATGCTCGAACCCAGCAGGTTTTCCGGGCTGGCTTCACGGACGAAACCGGCAAAGCGCCGCGCCCATTCGTTGCGCGACAGGCACAAGTCAGGGTTGCCGGCCATGACGTTGCCCTTGCACAGGGTAAAGCCGCACTGGGCCAGACACTGGTTGATGTATTGCGCCAGTGGCAGCAGGCGGGCGCGGATGGCGTCGGCCTCGGCATTGTCGGCGGCTTCGAAGAGGATGCCGTTGTCCTGGTCGGTATGCAGGGTCTGTTCGCGTCGCCCTTCGCTGCCAAAGCACAGCCAGCTGAATGGCACGCCCGGGTCGCCACGCTCGGCCAGGGCCAGTTCGATTACCCGGCACACGGTGTGGTCGTTGAGCAGGGTGATGATCTGGGTGATCTGGGTCGACGATGCGCCATGGGCCAGCATGCGCTCGACCAGTTGGCTGATTTCACCGCGCAGCGAGACCAAGGTATCCAACCGAGGCGCATGGCGAATAGTGCGGGCCAGGTGTACCAGGTCGACCCGTTGCAGGGAGAACAGGTCGCGCTCGGAAACCACCCCGCACAGACGCCGGTTTTCCACCAGGCAGACATGGGCGATATGCCGCTCGGTCATGGCCATGGCCGCGTCGAAGGCGCTGGCCTGGGGGCTGAGGTAGAACGGCTTGGCGGTCATGTGACGGTCGATGGGCGCTCCCAGGTCGGCATCCTCCGCAGCCACCACCTGGCGCAGGTCGCGCAGGGTGAATATGCCGATGGGGTAGCGCTGCGGGTCGACCACCACGATGCTGCCAACCTGTTGCTCGTGCATCAGCCGCACGGCTTCGCGCAGGGACGTGTCGCCGCTGCACACCACCGGGTGACGCATGGCCAGTTCGCCCAAGGGCGTGTTCAACGAGTACTGGGTACCGAGGGTTTCCACCGCACGCTGGCGTACCTGTTGGTTGACCTGGTCAAGCAGGCTGCTGACCCCGCGCAGTGCAAAATCCCGAAACACTTCAGACATCGAGAACACGCGGATGAAAGCGGCCTTGTTCAACTGCAGGCAGAAGGTGTCCTCACCGGCCAGGTGCTCGGTGCGGGTTGCCCGCTCGCCCAACAGGGCGGCCAGCGGGAAGCATTCGCCACTGGTGATTTCGAAGGTGGTCTCCACGCCAGGCTTGACCAAGTGCTGGCGCTCGCCAACCACGCGGCCCTGCTTGACGATGTAGAAGTGCTCGACCGGCCCGTCGGCAGGTTTGACGATGCTTTCTCCACAGGCGTAGAAGCGCAGCTGGCACTGCTCGACCAGGTAGGCCAGGTGGTTGTGCTCCATCTGGTTGAACGGCGGAAAGCGCTGCAGAAACTGCAGGGTGCCTTGAATGTTCTGCAGTACTGCTGTCCTGCCCGCCTGGCTGTAGGCGTCCTTTTTGCTCATGAAACTGACCGTATCGCTACGCCGAACTATATATATCTATATATAGGTGCCGGCCCTGTTGTTTTCTGCCTCCATGGTCGGCTTGCGGCGGGGTGGTGCCCATTGGACGTAAGTCTATGAGTACCCCTGTCAGAGACCCGACGAAAGGCGAAACGGGTTACGCAAGTAATGCGGTCCTAATGCTGAAGCAGAATTTTTTTGACGAGATGGCCATGCCTGAGCAAACCGACATCCTGAGCGACGCCGAACGCGAGGCATTGGCCGTGGTGAGTGCGCCTGTCGCGCCCAGGCCGTTGGTGCTGGTGGTGGATGACAACGCGGTGAACCGTGAGGCGTTGATCCTGTACCTGAAAAGCCGGGGCATCGATGCGGTAGGGGCCGACGGGGCGGAGGAAGCCAGGTTGTACCTGTATCACCAGCCGCGCATCAGTTTGATGATCACGGATTTACGCATGCAGCCCGAGGATGGCCTGGACTTGATCCGGACGATTCGTGAGTCGGAGCGGGCGGCGTTGTCGATCATCGTGGTGTCGGGCGACACCGATGTGGAGGAGGCGGTGGACGTGATGCACCTGGGGGTGGTGGACTTCCTGCTCAAGCCGGTAGACCTGGGCAAGCTGTTGGAACTGGTGAAGAAAGAATTGAAAATGTAGAGATGTAAAAAGGGGCCGCAATGCGGCCCCTTGTGGTTTACAGCCCGTTACGCGCCTTGAACTCGCGGCGACGGCGGTGCAGCACCGGCTCGGTATAGCCGTTCGGCTGCTTGCCACCTTCCACTACCAGCTCCACGGCCGCCTGGAACGCGACGTTGTCGTCGAAGTTCGGCGCCATCGGACGGTACAGGGCGTCGCCAGCGTTCTGCTGGTCAACCACCACGGCCATGCGCTTGAGGCTTTCCAGCACCTGCTCCTGGCTGACCACGCCGTGGCGCAGCCAGTTGGCCAGCAGCTGGGCGGAGATGCGCAGGGTGGCACGGTCTTCCATCAGGCCGACGTTGTTGATGTCCGGCACCTTCGAGCAACCCACGCCCTGGTCGATCCAGCGCACCACGTAGCCGAGGATGCCCTGGGCGTTGTTGTCCAGCTCGTTGCGGATTTCTTCGGCCGACCAGTTGGTGTCGGCGGCCAGCGGGATGGCCAGAATGTCGTCCACCGAGGCCGGGGTACGCGAAGCCAGTTCACGCTGACGCGCCTGCACGTCCACCTTGTGGTAGTGCAGGGCGTGCAGGGTGGCGGCAGTCGGCGACGGCACCCAGGCGGTGTTGGCACCGGCCAGTGGGTGGGCGATTTTCTGCTCGAGCATGGCTGCCATCAGGTCAGGCATGGCCCACATGCCCTTGCCGATTTGCGCACGGCCTTGCAGGCCGGTGGCCAGGCCAACGTCGACGTTGTTGTTCTCGTAGGCGCCGATCCATTTCTCGTTCTTCATGGCGCCCTTGCGCACCACGGCGCCGGCTTCCATCGAGGTGTGGATTTCATCGCCAGTGCGGTCGAGGAAACCGGTGTTGATGAACGCCACGCGCTCGGCGGCCGCCTTGATGCAGGACTTGAGGTTGACCGTGGTACGGCGCTCCTCGTCCATGATGCCGACCTTGACGGTGTTGCGCGGCATGCCCAGCAGCTCTTCGACCTGGCTGAAGATTTCGGCGGCGAAGGCCACTTCTTCCGGGCCGTGCATTTTCGGCTTGACGATGTACACGCTGCCGCTGCGGGTGTTCTTGCGGCTGGTGTTGCCGTTGAGGTTGTGCAGGGCGATCAGGTTGGTGAACAGGCCGTCCTGGATACCTTCGGGGATTTCGTTGCCTTGGGCATCGAGTACCGCCGGGTTGGTCATCAAGTGGCCAACGTTGCGCACGAACAGCAGCGAACGGCCGTGCAGCGTCACGCTGCCACCGTTGGGCGCGGCGTACTCGCGGTCCGGGTTCATGGTGCGGGTGAAGGTTTTGCCACCCTTGCTCACGGTTTCGGCCAGGTCACCTTTCATCAGGCCCAGCCAGTTGCGGTAGACAACGACCTTGTCGTCGGCGTCGACGGCGGCAACCGAGTCTTCGCAGTCCATGATGGTGGTCAGTGCCGACTCCATCAGGATGTCTTTCACGCTGGCGGCGTCGGTGCTGCCGACCGGGGTGTTGGCATCGACCTGGATTTCGAAGTGCAGGCCGTTGTGCTTGAGCAGCACAGCGGTCGGTGCGGCGGCGTCACCGTGGAAGCCGATCAGTTGGGCGTCGTCGCGCAGGCCGCTGTTGCTGCCGCCTTTGAGGGCAACAACCAGCTTGCCGCCTTCGATGCGGTAGCCGGTGGAGTCGACGTGCGAGCCAGCGGCCAGTGGCGCGGCTTCATCGAGGAAGGCGCGGGCGAAGGCGATGACCTTGTCGCCACGGACCTTGTTGTAACCCTGGCCTTTTTCGGCGCCGCCTTCATCACTGATGGCGTCGGTGCCGTACAAGGCGTCGTACAGCGAACCCCAGCGGGCGTTGGCGGCGTTCAGGGCGAAGCGGGCGTTCATCACCGGAACGACCAGCTGCGGGCCGGCCATGTGGGCGATTTCTTCGTCCACGTTCTGGGTGGTGGCCTGGAAATCGTCAGCTTGTGGCAGCAGATAGCCGATTTCCTGGAGGAATGCTTTGTAGGCTACGGCGTCGTGGGCCTGGCCTTGGCGTGCCTGGTGCCAGGCGTCGATCTTGGCTTGCAGCTCGTCGCGCTTGGCGAGCAGGGCTTTGTTCTTTGGAGCGAGGTCATTGATGATCTTCTCTGCACCCGCCCAGAACTGCTCGGCGACGATGCCGGTCCCTGGGATGGCTTCGTTGTTCACGAAGTCGTACAGGACCTTGGCGACCTGAAGGCCACCGACTTGAACGTATCCAGTCATTGCTTGCCTCACTCTGCTCAGCTATTTCGCTCTTCTGTATTAAGCCTGTAGCGCTTCTCTAAACACGGCACCAGTGCGTGCTCCCGGGTTGTCGGGCGCGGCTGGGTGCGGCCTGCCAGGGTGGCTGGCGGGCAGTGTGCGTATTTTCACAGGCGCCTTGGCAGACATCCAAACGACGTTTTGTAGTCCGCGCCACGGGATACTACATGAAGCAGTAGGCGGGGCAAAATCAGACTAAAAGCGCCGTTCTGCGACCCGTTGGTCGCGTATGGTCACGCTGGGAGTGGGTATGTTCGCAAAAAACAGGTGGATTGTTCCAGATAAATCTTGAAACAGTACACGATTCGTTGTGCGGATTACCGTTCGTAGCAAAGGCGGTATACTCTTTCGCCATAATGCACGTGTTTCCCAAGGTCTCCGGTGGCCATCAAGTTATAGGTGTAGTCCTGTTTGGTTTTTTCGAGTGCCAGCGAATGCTTGCCTTCAATTGTTTCAATGGTGAACTTGTATTCAAGGCGTATGCTCCAGCTGTTTACAAATTCGCCGTCCTCTATAATCGGATCGAGACCCGAGCGCGGTGTATATGCCCTTCCAGCTGCGCGATGTTCGTCGTTCCAATCGACGATCATTAGGTCGTTTTTGAAAGTTATTCTAAAATTTTTGGCTGTGTCATGTTCGGGGGGGCAGGTGTAGGTGGCGTTGTATTTGGTGAATGTTGTGACGTTTGGCCCAGCGTTGTCATAAAATTCAAAGCCATCAATAGAGAGTTCTCCCGTTGCCCTGTAGCCTAAGCCGCCTGTAAGTAGGGGTGCCCAGTCAAGTAGACTGATACCCGAAGCAGATTCCTTCAGTTGTTTGATTATCAGATTTTTCGTTATGAAATCAGAGTTGATCAGCACGTTTGCACTGTAACCGTCTGGCAAGAGGTATGGCAGCTTGTCGTTTCGATCGGGTGGGATGGCATTCGAACTGTCGAACCCTTCGAGCTCTACAAATAAAACAACGGCCCCGTCACCAAAGGACGCCTGGTTTCTAAGCCGTGTGCCGGGTGCGCCGTGGGTGCGAATCTTGAAATCCTTTGGCTTGAGTATAAGGTCTGCTAGATTAGCCAGTTCACCCAGTGTGTACTCGATGATTTCTCGCTGTCCGGGTTGTACCGTGTAGGCTTCAAAGTATTCTTTGAAATGCAACCCCAGTTTGTCTAGTTCGAATTGTGTTGTGCCACCGTAGAAGGCATAGTTAGTACCTGCAGCATAGCTGAAGTAAACTCTGCCATTCTCCGATACTGCATTCCTAGTGTTTTTCAACTCGATATCGAATACAAGCGATGGCCCATTGATAGGGGAAGCCTTCGCCAAGCGTGTGACCTGCCGGCGCGTGCTGCCTACCGCTTGACTTAGCTGAAGCTGCTTGCCTCTGACCGTTCGCATCATCAGCGTAGCTTTAGAATCGCTGAGGTCTGCATTCTCAAATGTCAGCCTTGGCTGGTCCAGGCAGAAGTCACTCAACTGATGATAAGAAACGCCTTGTTCGATATCGACCTCACTGTTCATCGGGTCCAGGAATAGCTCTCCCGTGTAGCGCTCAATAAACTCCTGTTTCAGTACATTGTTTGCTGTTTTTCTATCGAATGCCACGATCACGGGGTAGCCAAAATTTTTCCGTGCTTTGGCTATCTCGTTCAGAAAATCTTCAAGTGACTGGCGTACAAAATTATTCATCGTCTTCTCTCTTTAATTAAGCTGCCTGCAAGGCGCCCCGTTCCAGCCTGGTTATGAGGCGGCCAGTGGTAGCCGACAGGGGGCGCTAGTTGGCTTGCCAACATTAATTTGAGTGGTCCGCTTAATATTTTCTACGCCTGCTTTAATTATTTGCCTACTGGCAAAAATGCTAGGTGTTCAGCCCATAGAGAAGTTTCAGGTGGGGTGCCGGCATCTCGCCTGCCGGCTGGCGTGTCAGGGTATTGCTAGCTAAATCATTTCTGATGCAAGCACTAGAACAACTTCAGCGGTGGTTCGTCCAACGCGGCCATCTGCTCGCGCAGGGCAAGAATCTGGTCGCCCCAGTAACGTGGCTGGCCGAACCACGGGAAGCTGGGTGGGAATGCCGGGTCGTCCCAGCGCCTTGCCAACCAAGCGCTGTAGTGCAACTGACGCAGGGCGCGCAGGGGCTCGATCAAGGCCAGTTCGCGCGGGTCGAAGTCGTGGAACTCGTTGTAGCCGTCGATCAGCTCGGCCAGCTGCCCAAGGCGCTCCTCGCGGTTGCCGGCCAGCATCATCCACAGGTCTTGTACCGCCGGGCCCATGCGGCAATCGTCGAGGTCGACCACGTGGTACACCTCGTCGCGGTGCATCAGGTTGCCGGGGTGCAGGTCGCCGTGCAGGCGGATGAGCTGATGCGGTGTACGGGCGTAGATGTCCTCCACCCGCTTGAGCAGGTCGCGTGCCACGGACTCGAAGGCCGGCAACAGTTCGCGAGGGACAAAACCACCTTCCAGCAGGGTGTTCAGCGAGGCGTGGCCGAAGTTGTCCACAGCCAGGGCTTCACGGTGCTCGAATGGCCTGCTGGCACCCACGGCATGCAGACGGCCGAGCAACTGGCCAAGGCGGTAAAGCTGATCGAGGTTGCCTGGCTCCGGGGCATGGCCGCCGCGGCGGGGGAACAGTGTGAAACGGAAGCCCTGGTGTTCGAACAGGGTGCGGCCGTCGTGCTGCATCGGCGCAACCACCGGCACTTCACAGTCGGCCAGTTCAGCGGTGAAGCTGTGTTCCTCAAGAATGGCCGCATCGCTCCAGCGGCCTGGGCGGTAGAACTTGGCGATCAGCGGCTGCGCGTCTTCGATGCCCACCTGGTAGACGCGGTTCTCGTAGCTGTTCAGCGCCAACACGCGGGCATCGCTGAGGAAGCCCAGGCTTTCCACGGCGTCCAGGACCAGGTCGGGGGTGAGGGTGTCGAAGGGGTGGGACATGATGGCTCCGGGGATAGGCGGCATGGAGCCCATGGTACAGCGTTATACCTGTACCGGCCTCTTCGCGGCTAAAGCCGCTCCCACAGGTTTTGTGAGCATCCTTCAGGCGACGCGGTCCCTGTGGGAGCGGCTTTAGCCGCGAAGAGGCCCGCCCAGGCTATGCAGGTACCCCGATCAGCACAACGGACGGATTAAACTGCACCCGCACCGAACTACCAGCCGCCACTTGTAGCCCGGCCAACCAATCCGCTTCGGCAATGGCACACAGCGTCTGCCCATTACTAAATGCCAGTCGGACCTCGCTGGGCCCGTCATCCGCTGCCAACACTTCTTCCACCGTAGCACTCAAGCAGTTGCTGCCGACCTCGGCTTGCTCCCCCTGCGCCAACAACCGCACCCACCCGGCCTTGAGCAGCGCTACTACCATCGTCCCCAGCGTCAGCTCCAGCCGCGCGGTACTGTCGTGTGTGATCAGCGCGTCGATCTCCAGCCCGCCGCCCAATGCCAGGCTGACGCGGTCATACCGGCCTTCGCGGCGCAGGCCGCTGACCTGGCCCTGCAGCTGGTTGCGCGCGCTGGTGCGCAGCATCAGGCGCCCGAGCAGGTCGAGGTCGCTGGACTCTTCGGCGGCTTCGAGGATTTGCGCCTGCAGGGCCTGCAGCCTTTGATACAGGCGCAGCACCCGCTCGCCTTCCGGCGACAAGCGCGCACCGCCGCCACCTCGACCACCGGTGCTGCGCTCGACCAGGGGTTGGCTGGCCAGGTTGTTGAGCTCGTCGATGGCATCCCAGGCCGCCTTGTAGCTGATGCCCGCTGCCTTGGCGGCGCGGGTGATCGAGCCTTGTTCGGCAATGTGCTGCAGCAGCGCGATGCGCTGGGGGCGGCGGGCGATGTGCTGGGTAAGCAGAGTAGGCAGCGGCATGAGCATTGAGTCGTTGTAGGTGATGGGCCTGAAGGTGAATTGTGTAGGACTGCACAGGTCATGCATACCCTGGTTTGGGCGTGCGTGCCAGGCAATACACATCTACCTGTCGCGCTCCGGCCTTGCGCAGCACCTGAGCAATGGCCTGCGCGGTGGCACCGGTGGTCAACACATCGTCGACAACAGCGACATGCTTACCTGTCAGCTTGCCAGTGACCGCAAACGCCTGACGCAAGTTGCGTCGCCTTGCCTTGGCAGTCAGCTGTTGCTGCGCAGTCGTTTCGCGCGTGCGCATCAGCAATCGCTCATCGCAAGGTAGCCGCAGTTGCGAAGACAACCAACGCCCAAGCATCCCCGCCTGGTTGAACCCTCGTTCCCGCAGTCGACGGCTTGCCAGGGGCACAGGCAACAGCAGGTCTGGGCGGGGTAGCCCTTCGGCAAAGCGGTGCAGCAGCCCATGCCCGAGTAACTCGGCCATCAAACGCCCCACTGGCCATTGACGATTGTGCTTGAAGCGACTGATCAACGTGTCCACCGGAAAGCCGTAGTGCCACAGGGCAATGACCTGATCGAAGGCCGGCAAGCGGCGGCAGCACTGGGCGCAAGTCAGCCCGGCCATGGGCAAGGGCAGGGCACAATGCTGGCAGTGATCACCCAGCCAGGGCAGTTCCTGCTCGCAGGCGGTGCACAATGGGTAGCGCTGCTCGGCAGGCTCATCGCACAGTAAACACGTTTGATTAATAAGTGAGCACTTGTAAACCAGCCTTTTCCAGTGTGGTTGACAGTTCATAGGCCTTCCATGACTATGCGAGCTATCCGTGATGCGCTGGCGGGCTTTCCTGTCCCGGCGCCAGCTACAGCCTAAACAAGGAAACGCCGATGAGCGCCAGCACAACTGCAACAACACGTCACGACTGGTCCCTGGCCGAGGTCAAGGCGCTGTTCCAGCAACCGTTCAATGACTTGCTGTTCCAGGCGCAGACCGTACACCGCGCGCATTTCGACCCAAACCGCGTGCAGGTTTCGACTTTGCTGTCGATCAAGACCGGTGCCTGCCCGGAAGATTGCAAATATTGTCCCCAGTCCGGCCACTACAACACCGGGCTGGAAAAACAGAAACTGATGGAAGTGCAGAAGGTGCTGGAAGAGGCCGCCCGGGCCAAAGCCATCGGTTCTACCCGCTTCTGCATGGGCGCGGCTTGGAAGCACCCGTCGGCCAAAGACATGCCCTACGTGTTGGAGATGGTCAAAGGTGTGAAGGCCATGGGCCTGGAAACCTGCATGACCCTCGGCAAGCTCGACCAGGATCAGACCCTGGCCCTGGCCCAGGCTGGCCTGGACTACTACAACCACAACCTCGACACCTCGCCGGAGTTCTACGGCAGCATCATCACCACCCGCACCTATGGCGAGCGCCTGCAGACCCTGGCCTACGTGCGCGATGCTGGAATGAAGATCTGCTCCGGTGGCATCCTGGGCATGGGCGAGTCGCTGGACGACCGCGCCGGCCTGCTGATCCAGCTGGCCAACCTGCCCGAGCACCCGGAATCGGTACCGATCAACATGCTGGTCAAGGTGGCCGGCACACCGCTGGCCGAGGAAGAAGACGTCGACCCGTTCGACTTCATTCGCATGCTGGCCGTGGCCCGTATCCTCATGCCCAAGTCGCACGTGCGTCTGTCCGCAGGCCGCGAGCAGATGAACGAGCAGATGCAGGCCTTGGCCTTCATGGCTGGCGCCAACTCGATTTTCTACGGCGAAAAACTGCTGACTACCGCCAACCCGCAGGCCGACAAGGACATGCAACTGTTCGCACGCCTGGGCATCAAGCCCGAAGCGCGGGAAGAGCACGCCGATGAAGTGCATCAGGCGGCGATCGAGCAGGCGCTGGTCGAACAGCGCAGCAGCGAGATGTTCTACAACGCTGCATCGGCCTGATATGGCCTTCGACCTGGCAGCGCGCCTGGCCGAACGGCGCGCCGCAGACCTGTATCGGCAGCGGCCACTATTGGAAAGCCCACAGGGGCCGGAAGTAGTGGTCGATGGCCAACGCCTGCTGGCCTTCTGTAGCAATGACTACCTGGGTTTGGCCAACCACCCCGAGGTTATCTCTGCCTGGCAGGCCGGCGCCGAGCGCTGGGGTGTGGGCGGCGGTGCCTCGCACCTGGTGGTCGGCCACAGCACGCCGCACCACCAGGTTGAAGAGGCGCTGGCCGAACTGACCGGGCGTCCGCGCGCGCTGTTGTTCTCTACCGGCTACATGGCCAACCTGGGCGCCATCACCGCGCTGGTGGGGCAGGGTGACACGGTGCTGCAAGACCGACTGAATCATGCCTCGCTGTTGGATGGCGGGTTGCTCAGCGGTGCGCGCTTCAACCGCTACTTGCACAACGACTCAGCGAGCCTGGCCAGCCGCCTGGACAAGGCCGTCGGCAATACCCTGGTGGTGACTGATGGTGTGTTCAGCATGGACGGCGACCTGGCCGACCTGCCGGCGCTGGCCGATGTCGCCCGTGGCCGTGGCGCCTGGTTGATGGTCGACGATGCCCATGGCCTGGGTACCTTGGGCGCACAAGGCGGCGGTATCGTCGAGCACTTCGGCCTGGGCGTGGCTGATGTACCGGTCTTGATCGGCACGCTGGGCAAGGCCTGCGGTACCGCAGGTGCCTTTGTTGCCGGCAGCGAAGATCTGATCGAGGCACTGGTGCAGTTCGCCCGGCCCTACATCTACACCACCAGCCAGCCACCGGCGCTGGCCTGCGCTACGCTCAAAAGCCTGGAGCTGCTGCGCCGCGAAACCTGGCGCCGTGAGCACCTGGCCGCGTTGATTCGCCAGTTCCGCGAAGGCGCGCAGCAGATCGGGCTGCAACTGATGGACAGCCCGACGCCGATCCAGCCCATCGTGATCGGCGACAGTGCGCAGGCCTTGCGCCTGTCACGCATGCTGCGCGAGCGCGGCTTGCTGGTGACGGCTATCCGTCCGCCTACCGTGCCGGCGGGTAGCGCCCGTCTGCGGGTAACCTTGAGCGCCGCGCACAGCGAGGCGCAGGTGCAGCTATTGTTGAATGCATTGGCCGAGTGTTATCCACAACTGGAGAACGCCGATGCGTAATCGACTTGTTCTGCTGCCTGGTTGGGGCCTGGGCATTGCTGCCCTTGAGCCGCTGGCAGCCAGCCTGCGCGCCCAGGACGCCCGCCTGCAGGTAGAGCTGATGCCCTTGCCGGAATTGCCTCACAGCGATGTGGAGGGCTGGCTTGACCACCTCGACCGCAAGTTGCCGGCGGATGTCTGGCTGGGCGGCTGGTCGTTAGGCGGCATGCTCGCCAGCGCCCTCGCGCACAAGCGTGGCGACCACTGCTGCGGCCTGCTGACCCTGGCCAGCAACCCCTGTTTCGTGGCCCGCGCGGACTGGCCGCATGGCATGGCCGAAGACACCTTCGGCACCTTCCTCGACGGCTGCCGCAGCCATACCCAGGTCACCCTCAAGCGCTTCCGTACCTTGTGCAGCGATGGCGCCCTGCAACCACGCACCTTGCTGCGCCAACTGGGTGTCGGCGTGCCGGACACCGACCCGCTGTACCTGGCCACCGGCCTTGAGGTGCTGGCCAAGCTGGACACTCGCGAAGCCCTGCAGGCCTATGGCGGCCCGCAGTTGCACCTGTTCGCCGGCAGCGATGCGCTGGTGCCGGCAGAGGCGGCGAAGGCCTTGAGCGAGCTGTTGCCCGATGTGGAAGTGGGCCTGGTCGAAGACAGTTCCCACGCCTTCCTGTTGGAGTACCCGCAGGAGTTGGCGGCGGGCATCAAGAGTTTCCTGCATGAGAGTGGCGATGACTGATCTTTCCCGTCCGACCCTACCCGGTGCATTGCCCGACAAACGCCAGGTAGCGGCTTCGTTCTCCCGCGCGGCAGCCAGTTACGACAGCGTGGCTGCCTTGCAGCGTGCGGTAGGTGCGAACCTGCTGGAGCAGTTGCCTGCAGGCCTGCAGCCGTTGCATTGGCTGGACCTGGGCAGCGGCACCGGCCACTTCAGCCGCATGCTTGCTGAGCGTTTCGCCCAGGCCAGCGGCGTGGCGGTGGATATCGCCGAAGGCATGCTGCGCCATGCACGCCATGAACAGGGCGGGGCGCAGTATCACGTGGCTGGCGACGCCGAGCGCCTGCCGCTGCGTGATGGCAGTGTCGACCTGGTGTTTTCCAGCCTGGCGGTGCAGTGGTGCGACCAGTTCGCCAGTGTGCTGGCCGAGGCGCAGCGCGTGCTGCGCCCAGGCGGTGTGCTGGCCTTCAGCAGCTTGTGCGTGGGCACCCTCGACGAACTGCGCGCCAGTTGGCAAGCGGTAGATGGGCTGGTGCATGTGAACCGCTTCCGCCGGTTCGAAGACTACCAACGCCTGTGCGCGGCCAGCGGCTTCGAACAGCTTGAGCTGCAGCGCCGCCCGCATGTGCTGCATTACCCGGACGTTCGTAGCCTGACCCACGAGCTGAAGGCTTTAGGGGCACACAATCTGAACCCTGGGCGCCCTTCCGGCCTCACCGGCAGGGCGCGCATGCAGGGCTTGTTGCAAGCCTATGAGGCATTTCGCCAGCCTGCGGGGCTGCCAGCTACCTATCAAGTGGTCTATGGTGTGTTGCGCAAGCCACAGGCGTAAGGGGAACACGATGAGCCAGGCCTATTTCATTGCCGGCACCGACACCGATGTCGGCAAGACCACCATCGCCGCCGGGCTGTTGCATGCGGCGCGCTTGCAGGGCATGAGCACGTTGGGCGCCAAGCCGGTGGCCTCTGGCTGCACGATGACGCCCAAAGGCTTGCGCAATAGCGATGCCCAGGCGCTGATCGACGAAAGCACGATCAAGTTGCCCTACGAGCAGGTCAACCCGTTTGCCTTCGAGCCTGCAATTGCCCCACATGTGGCCGCGCGCGAGGCGGGGGTGACGCTGGCGGTGCCAGAGCTGTTGGCGGCTATGCGTAATGTGCTGCAACAGCATGCCGATTTCACCTTGGTGGAAGGGGCCGGTGGCTGGCGCGTGCCGCTGTCGGGCCTGGAGAACCTGTCCGACCTTGCCATTGCCCTGCAGTTGCCGGTGATTCTGGTGGTAGGCGTGCGCTTGGGTTGCATCAGCCATGCCTTGCTCAGCGCCGAGGCCATAGAACGTGACGGGTTGCAGCTGGCGGGTTGGGTGGCAAACATCATCGAGCCGCGTACTTCACGGCTGGAAGAAAACCTGGCCAGTCTGGCTGAACGCTTGCCGGCGCCTTGCCTGGGGCGGGTGCCCAAGTTGAAGCAGGCCAGCGCCGATATGGTGGCTGAGCATTTGCAGTTGGACCTGCTGGATTAGCCGTTTCCAGGCCTGGTTCTTTTGCGGGAATACCCCAGGCCTATCGACTGGCACCAGGCCATTAGGGATTTAAACGGGCCTTTTCACGCCTGGCCTGCTTTAATTGGGGCTGTTCGTCATCCAGCGTCAATGGAGTCCTGACATGGAAATCACCGGTAGCTCCGCTTATTACGCGGGCCTGAGCGCAATCCAGGCCGGCCAGAGCCGCGTTGATCAGGCCGCCGCCCAGATCGCCAACACCACCGCCGAACGTACCGCCACCAGCCAGTCCAGCGATTTTCAGGCCGAACGCCTGCGCGCGGTCGACCGCAGCCAGCAGATGGACATGGCCACCAGCATCGTGCAACAGGCAGTGGGCAAAACCGAAGTCGAACTTGGCGCAAAAGTGGTCAAGGCATCCGACGAAATGCTCGGCCGGATCATCGACACCTACGCCTGAATTCTCGGCGTTTCCCCTGCATCGCGACCCACCCCTGTGGGAGCGAGTTTGCCCACGAATGCGTTTGACCAGATACCTCTGTTTTCTGGGCGGGCCTATTCGCGGGTAAACCCGCTCCCACAGGGGTTTTTGTCATGCGATGGCATATTTGCCATTTTTCGCGGCGTAAATGGCACCATAGTCCAACCTTGACAGAACGCGGTGCTAAACGTAAGTTTCAAACAACTGTTTGATAGACGGCCGCCAAGAGCTGGTCACCCCCACAGAACTGACCCAGAGGTTCATCGCAATGCCTGATTACAAAGCCCCCTTGCGTGATATCCGCTTCGTTCGCGACGAGCTGCTTGGCTATGAGGCGCACTATCAGAGCCTGCCGGGCTGCCAGGACGCCACGCCCGACATGGTCGACGCGATCCTCGAAGAAGGTGCGAAGTTCTGTGAACAAGTGCTGTCGCCGCTGAACCGTGTGGGTGACCAGGAAGGCTGTACCTGGAGCGAATCGGGCGTTAAAACCCCGACCGGCTTCAAAGCGGCCTACGAGCAGTTCGTCGAAGGCGGCTGGCCGAGCCTGGCGCATGACGTAGAACATGGCGGCCAGGGCCTGCCGGAATCGCTGGGCCTGGCCCTGAGCGAAATGGTCGGTGGTTCGAACTGGTCGTGGGGCATGTACCCAGGCCTTTCGCATGGCGCGATGAACACCATTTCTGCGCATGGCACCCATGAGCAGCAAGAGACCTACCTGACCAAGCTGGTGTCCGGTGAGTGGACCGGCACCATGTGCCTGACCGAACCCCACTGCGGTACCGACCTGGGCATGCTGCGCACCAAGGCCGAACCACAGGCCGACGGCAGCTACAAAGTGTCGGGCACCAAGATCTTCATTTCGGCCGGTGAACACGACATGGCCGACAACATCGTCCATATCGTCCTGGCCCGCCTGCCGGACGCACCGGCTGGCACCAAAGGCATTTCGCTGTTCATCGTGCCGAAGTTCCTGCCTAACGCCGAAGGCGGCGTGGGTGAGCGCAACGGCGTGAGCTGCGGCTCCATCGAACACAAAATGGGCATCCACGGTAACGCTACCTGCGTGATGAACTTCGATGCTGCCACGGGCTACCTGATCGGCCCGGCCAACAAAGGCCTGAACTGCATGTTCACCTTCATGAACACGGCTCGCCTGGGTACCGCGCTGCAAGGCCTGGCCCACGCCGAAGTGGCGTTCCAGGGTGGCCTGAAGTACGCCCGCGAGCGCCTGCAGATGCGCTCCCTGACCGGCCCGAAAGCACCGGACAAGGCTGCCGACCCGATCATCGTCCACCCGGACGTGCGCCGCATGCTGCTGACCATGAAGGCCTTCGCCGAAGGCAACCGCGCCATGGTGTACTTCACTGCCAAGCAGGTGGACATCGTCAAGTACAGCCAGGACGAAGAAGAGCGCAAGAAGGCCGATGCCCTGCTGGCGTTCCTGACCCCGATCGCCAAGGCGTTCATGACCGAAGTCGGCTTCGAAGCCGCCAACCACGGCGTGCAGATCTACGGCGGCCACGGCTTCATCGCCGAGTGGGGCATGGAGCAGAACGTGCGCGACAGCCGTATCTCCATGTTGTACGAAGGCACCACCGGTATTCAGGCCCTCGACCTGCTGGGCCGTAAAGTGCTGATGACCCAGGGTGAAGCACTGAAGGGTTTCACCAAGATCGTGCACAAGTTCTGCCAGGCGCAGGAAGGCAACGAAGCGGTCAAAGAGTTTGTCGAACCGCTGGCGGCCATCAACAAGGAGTGGGGCGAGCTGACCATGAAAGTGGGCATGGCCGCCATGAAGGACCGCGAAGAAGTCGGTGCGGCCTCGGTCGATTACCTGATGTATTCCGGCTACGCCTGCCTGGCCTACTTCTGGGCCGACATCGCCCGCCTGGCGGCTGAGAAACTGGCTGCAGGCACCAGCGAAGAGGCGTTCTACACGGCCAAGCTGCAGACTGCGCGCTTCTACTTCCAGCGCATCCTGCCGCGTACCCGTACCCATGTGGCGACCATGCTGTCGGGTGCCAACAACCTGATGGCAATGGACGAAGAGCACTTCGGCTTGTCGTACTGATCCATCGGCTGTACCAAAAACCCGCCTGCCTTCACCGGCAGGCGGGTTTTTTGCTTTTGGGGTGCTACTGCGAATCCTGTGTAGGCGTGGCCTTGTGTCTGAACTGAATTCAACTGTTCATGTGCACTGCCGATGAAGTAGGGGCACAATGCCATTATTGATCTGCCGGGTTGGAGATTACCCTTGTTTCGTCTTAACGCTGTTCGCGCAAGCCACTTCCTGCCTTCGCTGTTCCTGTTGCTGGCAGGGCTCGCCGCAGCCTATGTGAGAGACCTCAGCGTCTTTTTCACATCGCTGTTCAATGTCTTGCCTACCTTGGTTCTGCTGCTGGGCGGCGCCTACTGCGCGGTGTACCGCCGCCAGCGTGAGCTGTTCATGATGCTTACGGTGTACATCGCCTACTTCCTGCTCGACACCCAGACCGACTTCTACCGTGACCATGGCCGCGTGCGCGAGGACGCAGCGGTAATCTTCCACCTGGTGTGCCTGCTGCTGCCGGCGCTGTTCGGGCTGTATGGCGCCTGGCAGGAACGCACTCACCTGCTGCAGGACCTGGTGGCCCGCGGTGCCGTGCTGTTTGCCGTGGGCAGCGTGGCAGTAGCCCTGGAGCAAAGTTACCCCGAGGCGTTGCTGACCTGGTTGGCTGAAATTCGCTGGCCGGCCTTGCATGGCCAGTGGATGAGCCTGATTCAGATGGTATACCCCTTGTTCATCGGCGTGTTCATCCTGCTGGTGGTGCAATACCTGCGCGCACCGCGGCCGCTGCACGCCGCGTTGATAACGGGCCTGCTGGGCATTTTCTGGATGCTGCCGCAAACCTTCATCCTGCCGTTTACCCTGAACATCATGTGCAGCCAGGTGATGCTGATGATCGCCGCAGCCGTGGCGCACGAGGCTTATCAGATGGCTTTTCGCGATGAGCTGACCGGCCTGCCGGGGCGTCGTGCGCTGAACGAACGCATGCAGCGCCTGGGGCGCAACTATGTGATCGCCATGACCGATGTCGACCACTTCAAGAAATTCAACGACACCCACGGCCACGATGTGGGCGACCAGGTGCTGCGCCTGGTCGCCAGCCGCTTGTCCAAGGTCACCGGCGGTGGTCGCGCCTACCGTTATGGTGGCGAGGAGTTCGCCCTGGTCTTCGCTGGCAAGACCGCCGAAGAATGCGTACCGCATGTGGAAGCCGTGCGTGAAGTCATCGCCAACTACGTGATGCATCTGCGCGACCAGCATAACCGCCCGCAGGACGATACGGCCGGGCGTCAGCGCCGCGCTGGCAGTGGCGGCGGCACGGTCTCGGTCACCATCAGTATTGGCGTGGCCGAGCGCCATGCCGATCATCGCAACCCCGAGGCGGTGCTCAAATCCGCCGACCAGGCGCTATACAGCGCCAAAGGTGCGGGGCGCAATTGTGTCATGGTGCATGGGCAACAATCGCAGCGTGGGGCCGTGCGGACGGCGTGACCGAATAAGACTGTATGGTCGAGTGATGACCCTATGTCTCGTAAAAGTTGTTCGGTTACACTGCCAGTAACCCCAGTGTCGCGGTTCCCCGAGACCGCCCCGACCCGACTAGCGAGAGGTTGTCATGGCTGACTATAAAGCGCCCCTGCGCGACATGCGCTTCGTACTGAATGAAGTCTTCAACGTGGCCGAGCAGTGGGCGCAATTGCCCGCGCTGGCCGAGGTTGTCGACGCCGACACGGCCATGGCCGTGCTGGAAGAAGCCGGCAAAGTCACCGCCAAAACCATCGCGCCGCTTAGCCGCGCCGCCGATGAAGAGGGCTGCCACTGGGACAATGGTGCAGTGCGCACCCCAGCTGGCTTCATCGAGGCCTACAACACCTATGCCGAAGGCGGCTGGGTGGGCGTGGGCGGCGACCCGCTGTTCGGTGGCATGGGCATGCCCAAGGCCATCTCGGCGCAGGTCGAGGAAATGGTCAACGCTTCCAGCCTGGCCTTCGGCCTGTACCCGATGCTGACCGCTGGCGCCTGCCTGTCGATCAACGCCCACGCCAGCGAAGCCTTGAAGGAAAAATACCTGCCGAACATGTACGCCGGTGTGTGGGCAGGTTCCATGTGCCTGACCGAGCCACATGCCGGTACCGACCTGGGCATCATCCGCACCAAGGCCGAGCCCCAGGCTGATGGCAGCTACAAGGTCAGCGGCACCAAGATCTTCATCACCGGTGGCGAGCACGACCTGACCGAGAACATCATCCACCTGGTGTTGGCCAAGCTGCCAGATGCACCGGCGGGGCCAAAAGGCATTTCGCTGTTCCTGGTGCCGAAGTTCCTGGTCAATGAGGACGGCAGCCTCGGCGCGCGCAACCCGGCCACCTGCGGTTCGATCGAGCACAAGATGGGCATCCAGGCCTCGGCTACCTGCGTGATGAACTTCGACGAGGCGGTCGGCTACATCGTCGGTGAGCCGAACAAGGGCCTGGCGGCCATGTTCACCATGATGAACTACGAGCGCCTGGGTGTTGGCATCCAGGGCCTGGCCTCGGCCGAACGCTCCTACCAGAACGCCGTGGAGTACGCCCGCGACCGCCTGCAGAGCCGCGCCCCGACCGGCCCGCAAGCCAAGGACAAGGCCGCCGACCCGATCATTGTCCATCCAGACGTGCGCCGCATGCTGTTGACCATGAAGGCGCTGATCGAGGGTGGCCGCGCCTTCTCCACCTACGTGGCCATGCAGCTGGACAGTGCCAAGTACAGCGAAGACGCCAACGTACGCAAACGCAGCGAAGAGCTGGTGGCACTGCTGACGCCGGTGGCCAAGGCGTTCCTCACCGACCTGGGCCTGGAGTGCGCGGTGCACGGCCAGCAGGTATTCGGCGGGCATGGCTATATCCGTGAGTGGGGCCAGGAGCAGCTGGTGCGTGATGTGCGTATTACGCAGATCTACGAAGGCACCAACGGTATCCAGGCGTTGGACCTGATGGGGCGCAAGGTGGTGGCCAGCGGTGGGGCGTACTACCGCTTGTTCTCCGACGAGATTCGCCAGTTCATTGCCAGCGCAGATGGCGCACTAGACGAATTTGCCAAGCCTTTGGCGGTCTGCCTCGACCAGCTCGACGGGTTGACCGAATGGGTGCTGGAACAGGCCAAAGGTAACCCGAATGAAATTGGCGCGGCTTCGGTCGAGTACCTGCATGCTTTTGGCTATGTCGCGTATGGCTACATGTGGGCACTGATGGCGCGGGCGGCCAAGGCGGGTGAGGGCGATGAGGCGTTCTACTCGGGCAAGCTGGGGACGGCGCGGTTCTACTTTGCGCGCTTGCTGCCACGGGTGGATTCGCTGGTGGCTTCGGTGAAGGCGGGGAGTGAGTCGCTGTACCTGCTGGATGCTGAGCAGTTCTGACAGATCTTGGGGCCGCTTTGCGGCCCATCGCGACGCAAGTCCGCTCCTACAGGGCGCAAGGCTTACGCGGTCCTTGTAGGAGCGGCCTTGTGTCGCGATGGGCTGCGCAGCAGCCCCAATTCCCGGTGTATCTGGGAATAGGCTCTCTTTGTAAGCTTTTTCCTACACGACGTGGTGACTTTTCACCACTGGTCTCAGATTGGATCCACGGTTAATCTTTACCACATGGACGTTGCGCAGGAAGCGCAAAGGACAGATCAAGGAAGACGACGAAGGACCACCTGCCAGGATGGCGGGGCGATACGGATGTCACAGGGAAACAGTCTGGAAAACCCCGCTTCGGCGGGGTTTTCTTTGTGCGCGTTTTTTCAGGCCAGCACATCCAGCGGTGACGCCCCCAAAAGGCGGGCATCGGTCTCTTCCTCCAGCAGCGTGCGCAACAACTCCACAGAGGCCTGCTGGCGCTGGGCATCGCGGAACACCAGGCCAACCTTCAGCGGCACGCGCGGCTCGCTCAACGGCTTCCACAGCAGCCCCTGGTCATCTTCGGCGGCCTCCTTGGCCCGCCCCGGCAGAATAGTGGCCAGCGCCGTGTGCGCCAGGCTGTCGAGAATCCCCGCCATGTTGTTCATCTCGGCCTGTACCTGCGGCCGTCGGCCCTGACTGGCCAGCTGCGCCTGCCAGATCTGTCGGATCTGGAACTCCTCGCCCAACATCAGCATGGGCAGCTCGGCGGCCTGGCGGATGGACACCTTCTTGAAGTCCTTCAATGGGTGGGTATCGGGGATCACCAGTTGCAACTCATCTTCGTACAGCAGCAGGCCATGCAGCCCTGGCTGGCGCGGCGGCAGGTAGCTGATACCGATGTCCAGGCTGCCGTTGAGCAAGCGCCGCTCGATCTCCAGCCCTGACAATTCGTAAATCTGCACCACCAGATGAGGCTGAGCCTTGCGCAGCCGTTCAAGCAGCTGCGGTACCAGGCTGGGGCGCACGGTTTGCAGCACACCGATGGCCAAGGTACGCAGCGACTGGCCTTTGAAATTGCGCATGGCCTCGTGAGCACGCTGCAGGCCGTCGAGCAACGGCAAGGCATGGTTGTACAGGGTGTGGGCGGCCAGGGTCGGTAGCAGGCGCTTGTTGCTGCGCTCGAACAGGCTCAGGTCGAGGCTGTGCTCCAGCTGACGGATCTGTTGGGAAAGCGCAGGCTGGGACAGCGACAGGCGTTCGGCGGCACGGCCCACGTGGCCTTCTTCATACACCGCGACGAAATAACGCAGTTGGCGGAAATCCATAAGTAACGCTTATCGAAAATGCTGGAAAAACGAAATGGTCGAAAACCCTTGTGAAGCCTAGTCTATCGCCGTATTCCAAAGGGTTACAGCGATGAATAGGTCGATTGTTACCCCGGATGAAAAACACTTTTGATAGGCAAGGCAAAATATCGAGTGTCGGCGACAAGACCGCACCGTGCCGCCCTTTACCGTGATTGGTTGGAGCCCTGATGAACCTGTTCAACCTGCGCCGCTCGGCCCCTGCCGCCGTCGCCGAGCCTAAGCGTGCGCCGGTGATCGTGCCGCAAGCTTCCGAGCTGTCGCGTGATCGCCTGATGCCCAGTGCCGAGCGTGCGGCGCAGGTATTCGTGCGTGGCCAGGGCTCCTGGTTGTGGGACAACGAAGGGCACGCCTACCTGGACTTCACCCAAGGCGGCGCGGTCAACAGCCTGGGCCATAGCCCCAGTGTGCTGGTAAAGGCATTGGGTAACCAGGCCCAGGCGCTGATCAACCCAGGCTCGGGTTTCCACAGCCGCGGCCTTTTGGACCTGGTCAATCGCCTGTGCCAAAGCACCGGCAGTGACCAGGCCTACCTGCTCAACAGCGGTGCCGAGGCCTGCGAAGGTGCGATCAAGCTGGCGCGCAAGTGGGGCCAGCTGCACCGCAACGGTGCCTATCACATCATCACCGCCAGCCAGGCCTGCCATGGCCGCAGCCTGGGTGCGCTGTCAGCATCCGACCCGCTGCCGTGCAATCGCTGCGAACCGGGCCTGCCCGGTTTCAGCAAGGTGCCGTTCAATGACTTGGCGGCGCTGCACGCGGCGGTGGACTCGCGCACCGTGGCAATCATGCTGGAGCCGATCCAGGGCGAGGCGGGCGTTATTCCGGCTACCCAGGAATACCTCAAGGGCGTGGAAACGCTCTGCCGCGAACTGGGCATCCTGCTGATCCTCGATGAGGTGCAGACCGGTATTGGCCGCTGTGGTGCGCTGCTGGCAGAAGAGACCTATGGCGTGCGCGCCGACATCATCACCCTGGGCAAGGGCCTGGGCGGTGGCGTGCCGCTGGCCGCCTTGCTGGCCCGGGGCACGGCGTGCTGCGCCGAGCCTGGTGAACTGGAAGGCAGCCACCACGGCAATGCGCTGATGTGCGCCGCCGGCCTGGCTGTGCTGGGCACCGTGCTGGAGCCTGGCTTCTTCGCTCAGGTGCAGGACAACGGCCGCCACCTGCGTGAAGGCTTAAGCCGCCTGGCTGGGCGTTATGGCCAGGGCGAAGTACGCGGGCAAGGCCTGCTGTGGGCCTTGCAACTGAAAGAAAACCTGGCCCGCGAACTGGTGGCGGCCGCCCTGTACGAAGGCCTGCTGCTGAACGCACCGCAAGCGGATGTAGTGCGTTTTTCGCCAGCGCTGACTGTGAGCAAGGGCAACATCGATGAAATGCTGTTGCGCCTGGCCCGCGCCTTTGCCCGCCTGCATGCCCAGCAGCAGGCCCGCCGCGAGATGCCGGCGTAGCTGTTTAGCAAGACCGAGAATTCTACGAACCGTCTGGCGTTCCTGCGCATCGCCCCTGGCCTGTTTCATTCGGCCCGGGGCGTTTTTTTTGCCTGTGGAACCTCTGTGGCGCGCGGCTAGTCTTTGATGTAACCCTTCAGGAGAGACTCGCATGGACTTTATCCGCATCATTATCGCAATCCTTCTGCCACCGCTGGGTGTGTTTCTGCAGGTGGGGTTCGGCGGAGCATTCTGGCTGAATATCCTGCTGACGTTGCTGGGTTACATTCCGGGGATCGTGCACGCGGTCTATATCATCGCCAAGCGATGAGGTTTTCCGGGGCCGCAAAGCGGCCCCAAACTCTCAGTGCTTCAACACCCGGCAATAGAATTTCCACTCTTCTTCCAATGCATGCGCCAGGTTCTCCGCTTTGCGGAACCCATGCCGCTCTCCGGCATAGAAGTGCCCCTCAGCCTCGATCCCGTTAGCCTGCAGCGCCGCCAGCATCGCGCGGGTCTGTTCCGGCACCACCACCGCATCCAGCTCGCCCTGGAAGAAAATCACCGGCACCTTGATCTGCCCTGCATGCAGCAAAGGCGTGCGCTGGCGATAACGCTCGGCGTCCTGCTGCGGGTCGCCGATCAGCCAGTCCAGGTAGTCGCCCTCGAACTTGTGGGTGGCACGGCCCAGGGCCACCGGGTCGCTGACCCCGTACAGGCTGGCGCCGGCACGGAACACATCATGGAATGCCAGGGCGCACAAGGTGGTATAGCCACCGGCGCTGCCGCCGCGGATGAACGCCTTGTGTTTGTCGACCCAGCCCTGAGCCGCCAGGTATTCGACCGCTGCGCAGGCATCGGCCACATCGCTTTCGCCCCAGCGCAGGTGCAGTGCCTGGCGGTACTCCCGGCCATAGCCGGTGCTGCCCCGGTAGTTCAGGTCGGCCACGGCAAAGCCGCGCTGGGTCCAGTACTGGATGCGTGGGTCGAGCACGGGGTAACAGGCCGAAGTCGGCCCACCATGGACGAACACCACCAGCGGTGCGGCGCCTTGCGACTGCACTGGCGGGTAGAAGAAGCCATGGGCCTGCTCGCCGTCACTGCCATAGTGGATGGGCTGCGGCAGGCTGATGCGCCCTGCCGGTAGCACCTCGGCACCACCGGCCAGCACACGGACCTCGTGGTTGCCGCGGTCGATGGCAATCACTGCCGGCGGGCTGATAGGCGAGGCGGCAATGGCATAGAGGTGTTCGGCATCCATGGCCAGGTTGCGAAAACGAGTATAAGCACTGGCAAACCGCGCCATGCGGCCATCTTCGCCACGCAGCCCCAATTGCCCGAAGCCATCCTGGAACCAGCTGGCCAGGTAGCTTTGCGGCCCCAGTGGCAGCCAGGTGCAGGTGCCCAACTGCCAAGGCGCTGCTGCATGGTCCGCCGACTTGGCGGGCAAGGCTTGCCAGTGACCCTCGACCTCTCCCCAGGGCTGCCAGAAGCCGTTGCGGTCGGATAGGCAGTAGAGCCGGCCTTCGGCATCGAAGCGTGGTTGTTGCAGCGATTCGTCAGCGGCGGCTACACACTGCGGCGGCCCCCAGTGGCCGCTGGCATCCCGTGTGCGGCTCATCAGGCGGGTCACGGTCCAGGGCTGTGCAGGGCGGTCCCATTCGATCCACGCCAGGCGTTGGCCATCGGCACTCACGGTGGGTGCGGCGTAGAAATCGGCACCCTCGGCGAGTACCTCACGGCGGCTTTCGCCCAAAGCGACGAGGCGATGCTCCACCTGCTCGGCATGGCGCTCCTCGACGGCCAGCACCTGGCTGTCGTGCCACTGCACATCGCCATAGCGGCAGCTGGCATCGCGGGTCAGAGCACGCGGTAGCAAATCGTCCAGCGGTTGGGTGTAGACCTGCTGGTCCTTTTCGTTGACGAACACCAACCCGTCGCCACCCAGGCAGAAGCTGCCACCGCCATACTCGTAGGCCCGGCTGCGCACGCTGAAACCATCTGGCGTCAGGCAGCGGGCCTGGTAGTGCAGCCAGTGCCAGATACGGCAAGCACCATCGGCCGGGCGAAATTCGATCCAGAACAGCCCGTCGGCACTGACTTTGAGTTCGGCGAAGTCGGTGCCGGCGGCCACCGCCTGGGCCGCGCTGAATTCAGCCGCGGGCGATGACACGTGAGTTTCGATCATTGCGGAAGGTCATCTGTTCAATGGCGAGCTGGGCGGTTTCTGCCTCCTCGCGGGCCTTGAGGATGATGCCGTGGTCGGCCGACTTGGCGCATACCGGGTCGGCGTTGCTGGCATCGCCGGTCAGCATGAAGGCCTGGCAGCGACAGCCGCCGAAGTCCTTTTCTTTCTCGTCGCAGGAGCGGCACGGTTCGCGCATCCACTCATAACCACGGAAGCGATTGAAGCCGAACGACTCGTACCAGATATGGTGCAAGTCATGCTCGCGCACATTGGGGAATTGCACCGGCAGCTGGCGCGCGCCGTGGCAGGGCAGGGCGGTGCCGTCCGGGGTGATGGTGAGGAACAGGTTGCCCCAACCATTCATGCAGGCCTTGGGGCGTTCTTCGTAGTAGTCTGGGGTAACGAAGATCAGCTTGCACGGGTTGCCCTCGGCCTTGAGTTTGTCCCGGTATTCGTTGGTGATGCGTTCTGCCCGCTCGAGCTGCGCGCGAGTCGGTAGCAGGCCCAGGCGGTTGAGGTGCGCCCAGCCGTAGAACTGGCAGGTGGCAAGCTCGACGAAGTCGGCCTCCAGGGCAATGCACAGCTCGATGATGCGGTCGATCTTGTCGATGTTGTGCCGATGGGTGACGAAGTTGAGCACCATCGGGTAGCCGTGGGCTTTCACCGCGCGGGCCATTTCCAGCTTTTGTGCAAAGGCCTTCTTCGAGCCAGCCAGCAGGTTGTTCACCTGCTCGTCGCTGGCCTGGAAGCTGATCTGGATATGGTCCAGGCCGGCCTTCTTGAAGTCGGCGATGCGCGCCTCGGTCAGGCCAATGCCCGAGGTGATCAGGTTGGTGTAGTAACCCAGCCTGCGAGCCTCGCCAATCAGCTCGGCAAGGTCCTGGCGCACCAGCGGTTCACCGCCAGAGAAGCCGATTTGCGCGGCGCCCATTTCCCGTGCTTCAGCCATCACCTTGAACCACTGTTCGGTGCTCAGCTCTTGGCCCTGGGCGGCGAAGTCCAGCGGGTTGGAACAGTACGGGCACTGCAGCGGGCAGCGGTAGGTGAGCTCGGCCAGCAGCCACAGCGGCAGGCCGACCGCAGGCGTAGGCGGCAACTCAGGCGAGGACGATCCAGTGTTCGGCACGGGCCACCTCCATGAATTGCTCGATGTCATCGGCCACTTCCGGGACATCGGGGAATTGCTGTTCGAGTTCGCTGATGATCGCTGCCACGTCACGCTGGCCGTCGATCAGGCCACCGATCAGGCTGGCGCTTTCGTTGAGCTTGATCATGCCCTCGGGGTACAGCAACACATGGCCCTTTTGCGCCGGCTCGTACTGGAAGCGGTAGCCGGGGCGCCAGTTCGGCACTTGATTGCGATCAAGACTCATAGGGTGATCCCCTTGTGCCACACCCGGTCCTGGGTGACGGAGTGATAAGGCGGGCGGTTCAGCTCGTAGGCCATGCTCATGGCGTCGAGCATGCTCCAGAGGATATCCAGCTTGAACTGCAGGATCTCCAGCATACGCTCCTGGCCCGCGCGGGTGGTGTAGTGCTGCAGGGTAATCGCCAGGCCGTGCTCCACGTCGCGCCGGGCCTGGCCAAGGCGGGTGCGGAAGTACTCGTAGCCGGCCGGGTCGATCCACGGGTAGTGCTGTGGCCAACTGTCCAGCCGCGACTGGTGGATTTGTGGGGCAAACAGTTCGGTCAGCGAGCTGCTGGCGGCTTCCTGCCAGCTGGCGCGGCGGGCGAAGTTGACGTAGGCGTCCACGGCAAAGCGTACGCCGGGCAGTACCAGCTCCTGGGAGCGCAGCTGGTCGGGGTCGAGGCCGACGGCCTGGCCCAGGCGCAGCCAGGCTTCGATGCCACCGTCCTCGCCGGGTGCGCCGTCGTGGTCGAGCAGGCGCTGGATCCACTCTCGGCGCACTTCGCGGTCCGGGCAGTTGGCCAGGATCGCGGCATCCTTCATCGGGATGTTGACCTGGTAGTAGAAACGGTTGGCCACCCAGCCCTGGATCTGCTCGCGGGTGGCGCGGCCTTGGTACATCGCCACATGGTACGGGTGATGGATGTGGTAATAGGCGCCTTTGGCGCGCAGAGCCTGCTCGAATTCGGCAGGGGACATGGGCAGTGCGTCGCTCATCGGGCCTCCTTACAACTCGATGCTCATGCCGTCGAAGGCAACTTCCACACCGCGGCGCAGGACTTCGGCGCGCTCGGGGGAGTCTTCATCGAGAATCGGGTTGGTGTTGTTGATGTGGATAAGCACTTTGCGCTGGCGCGAGAAGCCGTCCAGCACTTCGAGCATGCCGCCAGGGCCATTTTGCGCCAGGTGGCCCATCTCGCGGCCGGTGCGGGTGCCGACACCACGGCGCTGCATTTCATCGTCCTCCCACAGGGTGCCGTCGACCAGCAGGCAGTCGGCGTCGTGCATCATCGCCAACAGCTTGCCGTCGACCTGGCCCAGGCCTGGGGCGTAGAACAGCTTGCCGCCGGTACGAGTGTCCTCGACCAACAGGCCCAGGTTGTCGCCTGGGTGCGGGTCGAAACGGTGCGGCGAGTACGGCGGTGCAGCGCTGCGCAGGGGGAAGGGGGTGAACTTGAGGTTGGGACAGGCCTCGATGACGAAGCTGCCTTCCAGCTCGATGCGGTTCCACTGCAGGCCACCGTTCCAGTGGCTGAGCATGTTGAACAGCGGGAAACCGGTGGTCAGGTCCTGGTGGACCATGTCGGTGCACCACACTTGGTGCGGGCAACCTTCGCGCAGGCTGAGCAGGCCAGTGGTGTGGTCGATCTGGCTGTCCAGCAGGACGATGGCGTTGATGCCGGTGTCGCGCAGGGCCCGGGCCGGTTGCATGGGCGCAAAGGCCTGCAGTTGGGCGCGGATGTCGGGCGAGGCATTGCACAGAACCCAATGCACGCCGTCGTCGGACAGGGCGATGGACGACTGGGTGCGTGCCGTGGCGCGCAGGGTGCCGTCACGGTAGCCCTTGCAGTTGACGCAGTTGCAGTTCCACTGTGGGAACCCGCCACCGGCGGCGGAGCCGAGAACCTGGATGTACATGGCCACTCTCTATGCAAAAAACCGGATCGGAAAAACGAAAACGCCCCGGCAGGCCGAGGCGTGAAACCCTAAGCCGGGCTTAGCGGTTAGCGAAGTACATGGTGACTTCGAAGCCGATACGCAGATCAGTGTATGCAGGTTTGGTCCACATGGAATTACTCCTTCCGGATGAGGGTTGGGATGCTCAGCTACTACTTGGGTACCGCCACGCGTCGGCAGTTCCCTGAAACTGGGATTGCGCTATCTTACAAGAAAAATTTGTACCGAAAGGTTAATTATTCGAAAAGCGCCGTTGCAGTTCGCGTAACAATCATCGTGCAGCGCCTTGCCAGGAAGGGTTTGGCGCGGCAGCGTTGGCCAGGCATAGCCAAGTGGAACCTGTGTCGAGCAGGTTGCTCAGCAGGTGGTCCAGATCCGTCTGCCGCGTGTTCAGGATAGTCCTGCGCAGTGCATCCAGCCTGCCGGGTTGTGTAGCCAGGTGTGTCTGCCACGCCCATTCGGCGACGTCGGCATTGGCCATGGCGGGCTCGTCGAATTGCTCGGCCAGGGCTTGGCGGGCGGCCGGGTCCAGGGTGACACCCTGGCGCAACAGGGCGAGCAGGTGGTCGAGGACCTGCGCTTGGCCGGTGTGGGGGGACTGCACGCCGAACAGTAGACCGCCGACCCCCTCGACCTGACGAAAGGCGCTGAACACCGCGTAGCCGAGTTGCAACTCTACCCGCAGGCGTTGGTAAACCGGCCCCTGCAGCAGTTGCGCTAGCAGGCGGCCTGCGGCTTCGCTGGCGGGAGGCAGCGGGCAGAACAGCAGCAGGGCATATTCGCTGCCAGCCACTTCGGCATGCTGCCAGCGACGGTTGGCCCATGTGGGCAGGGAGCCAGGCCGTGCGCCTTGCCCGGGGCAGTGCTGCAACGCGGTAGCCAAGGCGTTCAGCGCGGCATCGTCGAAGCCCGCAGCCAGGCCATGCCAGTTTGCGTGCTGCCACAGGCTGTCGAGTTGCTGCTGTTTCAGCGTGCCGGCCGGTGCCGCTGTGGGCGGGGTATGCAGCACCGTGTCTGGCAGTTGCTTGAGCAAGGCCCTGATAGGGATCAGTGCCGGGGGCGGCGCCGCGCTGGGCAGCCAGCAACTGGCAGGGGGGGTGAGCATCAAAGCCAAGGCCTGCGGCACTGCGCGCAGCACCGCGGCCGGCAGCCCGGCGCAGCGCAACTGCCAGTATTCCCCTGCGGTGGTGTATTGCAGTTGCACCGAGGCGCGTTCACATCGCTCCTGCAGCGGCGCGAGGGCCTGTTCAAGCACGCCCTGCAAGCGCTGGCGCACAGGCGAAGGCACGTGCCAGCGTAAGTAGAGTGCCGCATATTGGCGGGTGCCGGGGAGCTGGTCACTGATCTTCAGTGCGTTCGGTAGAGGCTGCGCCATGGCGGTGGGTAAGTCAGCCATCAGCAACGGCTCGACCGTGGGTATCTGCCATTGCCCATGATTGCTGCATGGCAGGTCATCCAGCAGGGCACGAAGGGCCTGCAAACCTTGTGTATCCAACTGGCTGAACGGCAACCCGGTACTGTCCCGGCGGGCCAGTTCAAGTGCGCTGGCACTGCGTTCGCCGCTGTGCTGCAGCAAGCCGAAGTCACGGTTCAGCTGTGCGAGATCGGCTTGTCGGATGAAATTGAACCAACCGTGCAGCAGGTCATTGGCTTCATCTGGGCAGGCGTTGGCGCTGAGCTTCAGGTCCAGGTGCCACAGCAACTGCCCGGCGAAGGCATACAGCTTTTCGGCCTTGAAACCTTGCAGCCAGCCACGCTCGCGCAGTGTACCCAGCCAGGTACCTGGGCGGCTGTCATTCAGGCAGGCAATCAGCAGTTCCAGCGCCTGCTCGGCACCTGCCGGAAGGTGCTCGTGGATAAAAGCCAGTGGCATAGTCGCTGCCGACAGGGGCGGTGGCTGAAGGTGCGGTACTCGCGTGCCCGTGGCGAACTGCTGAGCATGCTGCCGGCCCAGTTGCTCCAGTTCATCCAGCGGTTGCGGGCCGCATAGGCTCAAGACGATCTGGCCGCCTTGGTAAAAGCGCCGGTGAAAGCCCCCAAGCGCTTGCTGGAAGGCCGGGTCCTGCAGGGCCAGGGTGTATCGGTTGCCGGCATGAAAAGCGCTCAGCGGATGAGCGGGCGACAGCGTCTGCAGCAAGGCGAATTGCTGCTGGGCCTGTGGGTTGCGCGACCAGGCGATGAACTCGGCGTGAATCACTTCGCGCTCGCGGCGTTGGCGCGCGATGCCCAGGTCAGGCTCGGCCAGCATCTGGCACAGGCGCTCGAGGCCTGCGGCCAAGGCATTAGGCGGGACTTCGAAGAAAAAATCGGTGGTGCGTTCACGGGTACTGGCGTTGACCTGGCCACCGAGGGCCTGCACGTAGCGCATCAGGCCATCGTCCAGGGGGAAGCGCGGGGTGCCGAGGAAGAACAGGTGCTCGAGGAAGTGGGCCAGCCCTGGCCATTTTCCCGGCGCGTCATGGCTACCCGCGTGCACCCGCAATGCGGCGGCCGCGCGCTTCAGGCGCGGGGCATGGCGCAGGGTAAGCTGCAGGCCGTTGGCGAGGGTGAGGTGGCGGGTGGCGTCAGGCATGGGGGCTCCGGTTGCTGCTGTCCATGCTAACCCATTTGTGTAGCGGGCCCGCGAAAGGGCTATCAGCCTTTACGCAGGTGAAGCTCCTGGCGCAAATCGTTCAGATAAGGAAACGCCAAGCGCCCCTGCACCACCTGATCATGTTCAAGCTCCGCCAATAACTGGCATTCATCCTGCCCGGCCATGGCTAGCACACTGCCATCCGGCCCGATGAGGCTGCTCTGCCCGCAGTAGTGAATCTCGTCTTCCGCACCGCAATAATTGGCATACACCAGGTAACACTGGTTCTCCTGCGCCCGCGCCCTCACGGTCACCTGGCAGGTAAAGTCGTACGGCGTCATGTTCGCGGTCGGCACCAGTATCAGCTCTGCGCCATCGAGCGCCAGGCGCCGAGCGTTCTCCGGGAACTCGATGTCGTAGCAGATCAGCAGGCCGACTTTCCAACCGTCAAATTCCACCACCGGGGACAGGTCGGCGCCTGGGCTGAACATCGAGCGGTCCAGGTCACCGAACAGGTGGGTCTTGCGGTAGTTGCTGAGGCTGCGGCCATGCGCATCGATCAACTGTACGCTGTTGTAGATTGCCCCGTCGTCGCCGCGCTCGGGGTAGCCATAGACGATAGCGATGCGCTGCGCCTGGGCGATCTCTACCACCGCCATCGCCGCCGGGCCATCGTCGGCTTCAGCCAGGCGCTCGACCTGGGCCAGGCCGATGTTGTAGCCCGTCAGGAACATTTCCGGACACACCAGCAACTGTGCGCCGCGTTCGGCCGCCAGCTGCGCCTGGTGGCGCAGCCGTTGCAGGTTGCCGGGCACGTCCAGTGGCTTGGGTGCACCCTGGAACAGAGCGATGCGCATGGTGCCTCCTTGTCTCAGTCTGCCAGGGCGATCGGGCCGATTTCGTCGAACACGTCGCCTGGGCCGGGGTTGTCCGGGTGGGTGTGGCCACCGAAGTGGTTCATGATACCCCACACCGCATTCAGCGACGTTTGCACCGCGCCTTCCACCCAGGCCGGGGTCCACGACACGTCGTCACCGGCAATGAACATGCCGCGCTGCTCGGCGGGCATGTCCTGCTGCATGAAGTGCGCGTACATGCGCTGGTTGTAGCGGTAGTGGCCCGGCAGCGCCCCCTTGAAAGCGCCAAGGAAGTGCGGGTCGGCTTCCCAGGAAATGGTGATCGGGTCGCCGATGATGTGCCCTGCGATGTCGGTTTTCGGGTAGATCTTCTTCAGCGCATCCAGGGCCAGCTGCACGCGCTTTTCCACCGGGTGCGGCAGCATCTTCAGCGCATCGCTCATCCAGGCGTAGGACAGGCAGATCACCCCCGGCTTGTCGTCACCGTTGTCGAACAGGTAAGTGCCGCGGGTAAGCCGGTCGGTGAGGGTCATGCTCATCAGGTCGCGGCCGGTTTCCGGGTCCTTGTCCTTCCAGAACGGCCGGTCGACCATGACGAAGGTCTTCGACGACTGCATGTAGCGGGTGCGGTCCAGGGCCATCCACATTTTTTGCGAGAACAGCGATTCCTCGCAGTCGATCTGGGTGGTCAGCAGCCAGGTCTGGCAGGTGGCGAGTACCGCGCTGTAGTGGCGGGTGTCGCCCCAGTTGTCGGTGACCGCCAGGCGTCCATCGGAAGCGCGGGCAATGCGCTTGACCCCGGTACGCGGCGCGCCGCCGTGCAACGTGCTCAGGCTGGTGCCCTGCGGCCAATGCACGCAGCGCTCCGGTACATGGCGCCAGATGCCTTGCGGCACTTGTTCCACACCGCCGACCACCAGGTGCTGGTGGTCGTCGCAGTTGGTCATCACCACGCGGAAAATTTCCAGCATCGAGTTGGGGAAGTCCGAATCCCAGCCACCGGTGCCGAAACCGACCTGGCCGAACACTTCGCGGTGCTGGAAGCTCAGCTTGGCAAACGAGCGCGAGGTGGCGACGAAGTCGTAGAAGGTGCGGTCGTCCCACAGCGGCACCAGCTTGTTCCACAGTGCCTTCAGGCGCGGTACGTCGCGGTCGCGGATGGCTTGCTGGATTTCGGCGAACTGGGCGCCGCTTTCCAGCGCATCAGCCCAGGCATCGGCCACTTCATGAAACAGCTTGGGCAGGTCGCTGGTTTTTTCGGCGTAGTAGGTCTGGCCTTCCAGGTCGATCACCGTGCTGCCCGAGGCCGGGGTCAGCGGGTTGGGGAAAGGCTTGGTTTCCAGGCCCAGCTTGTCCACGTAGTGATAGAAGGCCGTGGACGACACCGGGAAGCGCATGCCACCCAATTCGGCGATGATCCCATCGGTGCCGTTGAAGGCTTGCGAGCGCAGCCGGCCACCCAGCTTGGAAGCCTCGTACACCACCGGTTTGAGGCCCAGCTTCATCAACTCGTAGGCCGCCACCAGGCCGGCGATACCGGCACCTATGATGGCTACTTCTTCACCCTGGCGATCAACCGGAATGCTGCCCAGGCCCGCGGGGTGCTCCAACCAGTCGTCGAAAGCGAACGGGAAGTCCGGGCCGAAGATGGTGATCGGCTTCTTGCCGTCGGCGGGGTGGCGGTTTTTCTTGTTCATGAAGTGACCTTGCCAGAGAGGCTGCGCGGGGAGCGGAGCCTGAGTATAGGAGATGCCTGGGGGTCATTTTAGGGCGTGGGGTTTTCGTAATTAAGGCGCAGAGTGGTGTCTGAATGTAGTTTGTTTCGTCGGAATAACATGCGTCATATACATTACGACGACTTAGAAATCAGAGCGGCTGCCCGCGATCTACCTTGCTACTGAGAATGATCGACGTGGTGGTCTTCTCCACGCCGTCGACACTGCCGATCTGGTCAAGCAACTGGTCAAGCTGTTCGGGCGAGTCCGTACGCAGCCAGGCCACGTAGTCGAATTCTCCGCTTACCGCACACAGCTGCTGCACTTGCCCCATGGCACTCAGGCGCCGCACCACTTCCTTGCCGGAACGCGGCTGCACCTTGATCCCCACGTACGCCTGCAGCCCGCCGCCTATCACACTCTGGCCCAGGCGTACGCCATAGCCGGAAATGACCTTGTTCTTCTCCAGCCGTTCCAGGCGCGAGTTGACCGTGGTGCGGGCGATGCCCAGCTGGCGGGCGAGGGTGGCGACGCTTTCGCGGGCGTTGATCTGCAACAGGGCAATCAGCTGGCGATCGATCTCATCCAGCGTGATGGAGCGGGAATCCGACATGGCGAGTCTCTGCGGTTGGCCCGCTAGCCTAGCCAGCCAATGCCGATGAGGGCAAGGGCCGTCACAGCTGACCAGGCTGGCCCGATGACTTTGCCTTCGGCATGATGAAGCGCTAGTCCAACGAGAACCTCAGTGTGAACCTCGACCACCTGCTCGAATGCTGGCGACTGGAAGTCTCCAACAAGAAAAGGCCCGGACGCCGTATCAGTTTGCTGTTCAACGTGCTGCGCCGCGCCCGCAAGGACAACAAACTGCGTTTTCTCTTTGCCTACCGCCTGGCCCAGTACCTCGACGCCCATGGTGGCCTGGCACGGCGTCACGCCCGGCGCATGCAGCAGCGGCTAAACCTCAAGTACGCTGTGGACATCGATATAGGTGCACACATCGCGCCCGGCCTGCGCATCGCGCACCTACCGGGGGTAGTGATCACCCGGCACGTGCGCATCGGGCGCAATTTCTTCATCCGGCAGAACTGCTCGATCGGCATCAAGACCCTTGGCCTGGAGGAATACGCGCTGCGCATTGGCGACAATGTGAGCATGGGCGCCAATAGCTGCATTGTTGCCGATCGCATCGATATTGGCGACGACGTGGTGATTGGCGCTATGTCGCTGGTTACGCGGGATATTCCGGCTGGCATGACCTTCTACAACCAGCGGCAGGTAGTGATGCGGCCGAGTGCGCAGTAGTTATCAGATTAAAGTTTTTGCAGCGGTGGGCGCCGTGGATGTTGGGGCAGAGTGGGAGTGCTCCCAAGGGTTCTTCTAGCACTGGCTAGCGAGGCGGATGGCGCCTGGACGCTATGGTGGCTGGTTGATATCTTTGCCGCCGCCACCCACCCGGGAACGCTCTCGCACAAGGACTCGCAATGAACAAGATGATGGTAAGCCCCTGGTTGATGGTCTCGCCTGATGGGCCGGTCACCTGTGCTTTCGATGACGACCAACAGGTGCATCTACGCCAAGGCGGCCTGGATGGCGCTTGTGGGCCCTACAGTGTTGTCATGGCGCTTATCACGTTGGGCGTAATGCGGTATGACGAAGCTACAGAAATGCACCAGTGGCATGGCAACAGTCGAGAAGGGCGGTTTCGGAACGAAATTCGCAATCTAGGGGCGTTGGTCTCTGGTGGTACCGATCATAAAGACATGATTCGGCTCGTCGATTGCTTCAGTGGTCTCGGTGTCGGTGCCGAGTATGTGAGTGGCAGTAAAAAGGAAATCGTAGAGCAGGTTGAGCATGCCATCGATAGCCAATGCGCTCCGATTGTCGGTGTTCGCTTCAGTGGCGGCGGTGGGCACTGGATGATGGTAGTGGGTTACCAAGGTTATGAAGATGAGGATGGTTTCCAGCTGACTCACATCCTCTGCCTGGACCCCGCAAGCGAAACGCCTCGGACCAGTTTGTGGAACGCAGTCATCAATGTGTACGAAGAGGATGGCAGCTCGGTGGGAAGTGGGCCGCTGCCTTCTACCTATTGGGGCTACGATGGGCAGCGCGTGAGTTGCCGGGTTGAAGATGCCTTGGTGATTTGCGGGGCAGATTGATGTCTGGCACAAAAAAGCCGCGCAACTGCGCGGCTTTGTCGTATCTGGTGGGCCCACACGAACTTGAATCGTGGACTAAAGGATCAGAGTTAGCTTGCTACATGTGATAGTGGCAGAAATCTACTGTAAGCAAGAAAAGGTACAGTAACATTAAGCCAGCATCGCAGCGATATTTGAGCGAAATTTAAGGTAAGTCAGCGAATCTTTTCAGTGTACCTCCATTGTACCTCGAAGCCCTCCCAGGTATTAGCTAGCACGACGGCCTGCAGCCCGTATTGAGCTGTTCGTGCCTAGGCTCTCTGAGCTTCCAGCCAAATCAGAATTTTTTCACCTAAGATTTGGATGTAGCGGGAGATGTAATTGCAGAGCAGGTGAGGATAATCATGCTCGATTGAGACTTTCTCGCCAACAAAGTAAAATCTAATTGACACTAGTTCTGTTTCGCTGCTTTTTGTGTAACGACCTCTGTCTTCACTGCAGAGATAAGATTTCCGCTCTACTATGGTTCTAATTGTGTCGGCGTCTTTTGATAGCTGAAGCAGTCCGCCTGCATGCATTAGACAATTTCGAATCTTCTGTGCGCACTTGATAGGCTCGTGCACTGCAATGGTTTCAAGAGGTATTCCTAGCTTCCTGAAGTAATTGAATATTTTTTCGACGCCCGCGCCATTTATGGATGACAGTTGGATTTCGGATGCTTGTTCAGTTGCGATTGCAAGCCGCAAAATATAAGCTTCGAATAGTGAAAGCGTAGAAAATAGGTTGCCAGATGAAATCATATATGGATAGGTGTTGTCCCATCGACGCTTATGAATCGCCGCGCGTGCGGCGATTATTTCTGCATGCTTTTCGATGTCAGGAAAGTAGTGAGTGACTTTTTCTGCTTCAATAGCTTGCTCATGCGTAATGGTATAATGGCTTTTCCAGACAAAATCCATTATATCAACCCATTCGGTCGCGGCGCTGTTTAATATTTGAGAAATCTCGTATGAGCACCTTTCAGATGGTGACATGTTTTTCTTTGCGAGCAGTTCTTGTACGAAGGCATCTATCAAGTTTTCCCTAACCATTCGAGTGTTCTACCAGTGTCAGCTGAGGATTTAAATTTGATATTAATTGGTTTTGTTCTGGTTCTGGTTCTGGATCAGGAAGAGCATAAGTATTTAGCTGGTCGATAACTAATTCCGCATATTGTGTTATTAACGACCTTGTGTAATCAATTAGCTCGTTCAATTCGCGACTGCCTGGGGCTGTGAAAGACGCTCCGTGCCCGATAGCGTTTCTCATTCCTACGAGCCTCAGGGAGCCCAGGCGTGTATCGCGATAGTTGGCGATCACCTCGGATGATAGAGCTGCGAGCGAATATTTTCCCTGGTCGCCTCGGCCTTTTGCGCGGTGGGCTTCTTGGTAGGGCTGACTTCGCGCAGATGTCGCTGCAGCGCATTTTCGAGTGTCAGCCGCTCGGACCCGCTGCGCTGGATATACACACCCCGCACCATTTCATCTTCGGTGCGCCGTGACCAATCCTCGGCGTCGCGTTTGGTGCGGAAGGTTTTGGCGTTGGTCGGCCATCCGGTTTTGCGGATGACAGCCTTCCAGGTGCCGGCAGGGTTTTTGACGATTGTAGCCATCTGAAGGACTCCAAAGGCGTGCAAGCGAAGCCGCACTGTACCTAATTTGTACCTTTAGACCATAGGACTGTACTGAGGTGGTTCCACCAAAAACACGAAAGCCGCGTAGTACGCGGCTTCAAGGTTGGTGGGCCCACACGGACTCGAACCGTGGACCAAAGGATTATGAGTCCTCTGCTCTAACCGACTGAGCTATAGGCCCTCAGTAAGTGGCCGGATTATAACGAGGGTTTCGCACCTGTGCCATCTGAAAGATCTGATAGTGCTATGCGAAGGAACGCGGCCGCGAACTCGTCTGGTGGCAGCGGCAGGCTGACGATGTAGCCCTGGATCTGCTCACACCCTTCCGCTGCCAGAAAACGCTGCTGGGCCTGGTTTTCCACGCCTTCGGCAATGATCGTCAGCTGCATGCTGCGGCCAAGGGCAATGATCGCGCGGGCGATGGCGGCATCGTGTGGGTCGTCGGGCAGGCCGCGGATGAACGACTTGTCGATCTTGAGAATATCCAGCGGCAGGCGTTTGAGGTAGCTCAGCGAGGAATAGCCGGTGCCGAAGTCATCGATAGCCAGTTGCACGCCCAGTTTCTTCAACTGGTACAGCACGGCCAGGGCCTCTTCTGCCTGGCTCATGATGAAGTTCTCGGTAATTTCCAGCTGTAGGTCACCGGCCTTTAGCTGGTAGTGCTTTAGCAACTGTTCGATGCGCCGGGCCAGGTGCGGGTGGCGCAGCTGGGCGCCGGCAAGGTTGATCGACAGCGGGCCGAAGGGTTGATAGTGCTGTTTCCAGGCCTGCATCTGTCGGCAGGCTTGCTCCAGAACCCAGTCACCGAGTTGGAGAATGGTGCCATTCTCTTCCGCCAGGTGGATGAAGTGCTCTGGTGGCACCTCCCCAAAGGTTGGGTGGCTCCAGCGGATCAGCGCCTCGGCGCCTACCAGCTTCTGGGTCTTGAGGCTGAGCTTGGGCTGGAAGCACAGGCTCATTTCGTTGCGTTCGACAGCGCGGCGCAGTTCATGCTCCAAGGCGATGCGCTCGCTGGCCTGGGCGGTGAGGTCGCGGGTGTACGCTTCGACGCGGTTGCGGCCTTTGGCCTTGGAGCGGTACATGGCGGCGTCGGCGTTGCGGATCAGTGTGGCAACGTCGGTGCCGTCCTGTGGATACAGGCTGATGCCGATGCTGGCGCTGGTGAAGAACTCGTGTTCACCGGCCTGGAACGGCGCGGCGAAACAGGCCAGCAGCTTGTTGGCGATGGTACTGGCATCACTGGGCTTGTGCAGGCCGGGTAGCAGGATGATGAACTCGTCGCCGCCCAGTCGGGCCACGGTGTCGACGTCGCGCACCTGCTCCTTCAGGCGCTGGGCGATGCCTTTAAGCAGCAGGTCGCCGACTGGGTGGCCGAGGCTGTCGTTGATGTGCTTGAAACGGTCGAGGTCGAGGAACAGTACCGCGCCCTGGCGGTTGGAGACTTGCGCGCAGGTGAGTACAGCCTGCAGGCGGTTCTCGAACAGGGCGCGGTTGGGCAAGCCGGTCAGCGGGTCATGGTGGGCCTGATAGTCGAGTTTGGCCTGGGCGTGCTTGATGCTGGAGATGTCTGCGAAAACCGCCACGAAGTGAGTGATCTCGCGTTCACTGTTGCGCACGGCGCTGATGGTCAGCCAGCTTGGGTAAAGCTCGCCGTTCTTGCGCTTGTTGTAGATCTCGCCCTGCCAGTGCCCTTCGTCGGTCAGCTGGTGCCACATGGCCGCATAGAAGGCGCTGTCGTGCTGGCCGGACGCGAGCAGGCGCGGGGTCTGGCCGAGGGCTTCGATTTCGCTGTAGCCGGTGATTTCGCTGAAGGCGCGGTTGACAGCACTGATGTGCTGGTCAATGTCGGTGATCAGTACGCCTTCGGCAGTGTTCTCGAACACGGTGGCGGCCAGCTGCAGTTTTTCCTGCATCAGGTGGCGCTCGGTGATGTCGCGGGCGATGGTCAGCATGCAGTCGACGCCGGTAATCGGCAGGGGCCGGGCGGACAGCTCGCAAAGGCGGATCTGCCCGTCGCTGCGGCGGATGTGGCAGGTGAAATCACGCACGAAGCCGTCGCGGTTGAGCTGCTCGACCAGGCGCTTGCGCTCGTTGAGGTCTACCCAGATGCCCAGGTCCAGCGAGGTCTGGTCGATGGTCGGGTTGAGGTCATAGCCGGTCAGGCGGCAGAAGCCCTCGTTCACCTCCAGCAGCAGACCGTCGCTCTGGCGCGACAGCAGCAGGCCGTCGGGGGAGGCGTGGAAGGCTTTGGCGAATTTCTCTTCCGAGGTTTGCAACTGTTGCTGGGTTTCCTTGAGCTGGCTGATGTCGCGCACCGCCACTACCAGCGCGGGGGTGCCGTCGAGTTCGAAGGTTTCGGCCGAGGTCAGGCCGGTGAACAGCTGGCCATTGCTGCGGCGGAAACTCATTTCCAGGTTACGGATGCCGCCCTGGTGCAGGTGTTCGAGCACTCGTAGGCCGCTGCCTTCGACGCCCCACAGGTTCAGGTCGGTGGCGGTACGGCCAATCACCTGGCTTTGGGTCAGGCCGATCTGCTCTTCGAAGGCTTCGTTCACCTCCAGAAGGCAGCCATCGCTGTGGCGGGCGATCAGCAGGATGTCTGGGCATTGCTGGAACACCGAGGCGAACTTCTGCTCGGACAGGCGCAGGGCGTCCTCGGTGTGCTTGGTTTCGCTGATGTCGATCATCAGGCCGCGCATCACCGGTTGGTGGCCGTGTTCGATCATGCTGACGATGTTGCGTACCCAAAGGGGCTGGCCGTCGGCGCGGATCACTCGGTAGTCCAGGCTGTGGTCGCGTCCGGCTGCGGTTTCGCTGTCGCAGTACGCCTGGGCCCAGAGGGCGTCCTCTGGGTGCAGGATGCTGCGCCAGAAGCCGGGCCGGAGCCAGTCACTCAAGGGGTAGCCGAGCAGGTCTTCGGCATGCGGTGAAACGTAGCTGTAGGTGAAGTCGTTGGCATCGGCTTCCCAGGCGATGGCTGACAGGCTCTCTACAAGGCCTCGGTAGTGGTATTCGCTGCTGCGCAGCTCTTGCTCCAGGGCGATGCGCCTGGAAATTTCCGAGCTGAGGCGGCGGTTGATGCGGATGACCACGGCCAGCACGGCCATCAGTAACAGCACCGTTGGCAAGCCATATACCAGCAGGTCAGACCAGAACATCCGCTGGTCGACTACATTGCCCACCCAGCGCTGCTGGATCTGGCTGATTTCGCTGCTGCTCATGTCGGCCATCACTTTGTCGAGAATACCGACCAGCACGGCCTTGTCGCGGGGGACGGCCATCGCCAGCTGGTAGCGGTAGGGTGTTTCGCCGCTGACGTACAGGCCGTCGAGTTTGAGCTGGCGCAGGCTCCAGATGCTGGAAGCCAGGTCGCCGACCACGGCGTCCACCTGGTCGGTGGCCAGGGCCTGCAGCGTGGAGCTGACATTGGGCAGCGCCACCAGGTTGAGGTCGGGGTGGTGGGTGCGCAGCAGCTCGTGCGGGGCGTAGTTCTCGACCACGGCGATTTTCAGGCCGTACAGGTCATCCAGCTTGCGTGGTTGTGCGCCGCCTTTGTGGGCCAGGATGACAATGGGGAAGTCGAGGTACGGGCGGGTGAAGGCCAGATAGCCCTGGCGTTCGGGGGTGGACATGATGCCGGGCAGCAGGTCGATGCGGCTTTCCCGTGCCTGTGCCAGTACCTCGGTCCAGCTGCTGGGTTCGACCGGCTTGAGTGTCACGCCCAGGCGCTGCTGGATCGTGGCGATGTAATCGGCGGCCAATCCCTGGTACCGGCCCTCCTGGTCGCGAAACTCGAACGGTGGCCAAGAGGCGTCTACGCCCAGGCTCAACTGCGGGTGAGCAGCCAGCCAGGCTTTCTCCTCATCTGTCAGGGTCAGGGCGCCGGCCGTTGTGTTCCATAAAATCAGGAGCAGCAACAGAATGGCCGGCTTCAAGGGCATGGCAGCCTCGCATTCAGGTGGTCTGAAGTCGAGTGTAGACGGGCATTGCGGCAGGTGTGCTGTGGAAGGCGGGCTTTATGTTACGGGCCGCTAAAGAAAAACCCCGGCCTGGGCCGGGGTTTTGTCATCACTCGTCGAGGAAGGAGCGCAGGTGCTCGCTGCGAGTCGGGTGGCGCAGTTTGCGCAACGCCTTCGCTTCGATCTGACGAATCCGCTCACGGGTTACGTCAAACTGCTTGCCCACCTCTTCGAGGGTGTGGTCGGTGTTCATGTCGATACCGAAACGCATGCGCAGCACCTTGGCTTCGCGTGCGGTCAGGCCCGAGAGCACGTCGCGGGTGGCTTCCTTGAGGCTTTCGACCGTGGCCACGTCAATCGGGGACTGCATGGTCGAGTCCTCGATGAAGTCGCCCAGGTGCGAATCTTCGTCGTCACCGATCGGGGTTTCCATGGAGATCGGCTCTTTGGCGATCTTCAGTACCTTGCGGATCTTGTCCTCAGGCATTTCCATGCGCTCGCCCAGCTCTTCCGGGGTCGGTTCGCGACCCATTTCCTGCAGCATCTGGCGGGAAATACGGTTGAGCTTGTTGATCGTCTCGATCATGTGCACCGGAATACGGATGGTGCGTGCCTGGTCGGCGATCGAGCGGGTGATCGCCTGACGGATCCACCAGGTGGCATAGGTCGAGAACTTGTAGCCGCGGCGGTATTCGAACTTGTCCACCGCTTTCATCAAGCCGATGTTGCCTTCCTGGATCAGGTCGAGGAACTGCAGGCCACGGTTGGTGTACTTTTTGGCGATGGAGATCACCAGACGCAGGTTCGCCTCGACCATTTCTTTCTTGGCGCGGCGGGCCTTGGCTTCACCGATCGACATGCGACGGTTGATTTCCTTGATCTCGGCAACGGTCAAGCCGGTTTCGGTCTCAAGGTCGATCAGTTTCTGCTGGCAAGCGACGATGGCTGCGTCCTTTTCACCCAGGGCAGCAGCCCACTTGGTGTTGCGCTTGGCCAGGTCACCGCTCCAGGTCTGGTCGGTTTCGTTGCTCGGGAACATGCGCAGGAAGTCGGCACGCGGCATGCGGGCGTCACGGACGCACAGCTGCATGATGGCGCGTTCTTGCTGGCGCAGACGGTTCAGGGCGTCACGTACACGCTCGACCAGTACCTCGAACTGCTTCGGTACAAGCTTGATCGGCATGAACAGGTCAGCCAGGGCCTGAAGGGCCTCGATGCTTTCCTTGTGGCCACGACCGTTTTTCTTCAGGACCTTGGAGGTTGCCTGAAGTTGATCGGATACCGCACCGAAGCGTTGAGCCGCGACTACCGGGTCCGGGCCGCTCTCGGCCTCTTCCTCGTCGTCACCGCTTTCGGACTCTTCCTCTTCGTCGTCGGACTCTTCCTTCGCAGCAGCGGCCTTGGTGCCTGGGATCGGCACTTCTTCGGTCGGCGCAGCAATGTTGTCGTCAGGGTCGATGTAGCCGCTGAGAACGTCGGACAGGCGGCCACCCTCGGTGGTGACGCGGTCATATTCGCCGAGAATGTAATCGACAGTGCCCGGGAAGTGGGCGATGGCGCCCATGACTTCACGAATGCCTTCCTCGATACGCTTGGCGATTTCGATCTCGCCTTCACGGGTCAGCAGCTCGACAGTACCCATTTCGCGCATGTACATGCGCACCGGGTCGGTCGTGCGGCCGATATCGGTTTCAACGGCCGCCAACGCAGCAGCGGCTTCTTCGGCCGCGGCTTCGTCGGTGTCGGCTTCCGCCAACAGAAGGGCATCCGCATCCGGAGCACTCTCGAATACGTTGATCCCCATGTCGTTGATCATGCGGATGATGTCTTCCACCTGTTCCGGATCTGAAATATCCTCAGGCAGGTGGTCGTTGACCTCCGCGTAAGTCAGGTAGCCCTGCTCACGACCGCGGGTGATCAACTCTTTGATACGAGACTGCTGTTGCGCTTTTCCGGACATAACACCCTATCCACTGAAGGTCTTGGCGGGCAAAAAACAAGCCGAGGATTATACCCGAGCATGGGCCTCACGCGCCAGATGAGGTCGGCGTTTGTGCGGGAACATTCCGGCTCAGCAGGGCGAGGAGCTGGGTTTTTTCCTCGCTGGTCAATTCGCTTTGACGTGATTTCCTGAGCAGTTGTTCCAGGCTGCGCTCGCGTTGGCGGGCGGACAAGCTAGTTATAGTGTCGAAAAACTGTTGTTCAAGGTTGTCGGCCACGATCAGCCATTCCTTTTCCGCCAGGGCCCGCAACAGGCGACCCTGCTCGGTGCCATGCCAGCGTGCGATCAACTGCATTGAGCTTAGCCCAGGATTTTTCTGTGCGGCTTCGATCAATGCCACCAGCAGCTGGCTGTACAGGTGTTCTTCGTCGGCGAAGTGGCTGGCATCTTCTACCCTGCCGGCCAGCAGCGGGTGGTGCAGAAGGGTGCGCAGGGCGGCCAGGGTTGGTGGCTCGACCGGCGCCGGCACGCGGGGTGGCGCTTCGTCACGTTGTTGCCACGGCTTGCCACCCTTGCGGTTCTTGTCCCAGGGCTTGTCGCTCCATGGCTTCTTACCGCCGCTCTTGTTGGGCTTCCAGGCCTGCTCCTGATGAACGGGGGCGAAGTCGTGTTGCGGCATGTCGCCGTAATCGGGGGTGTAGCTGGCCATGGCGTCGTAGTCGTAGCCAGGGTCGTAGTCCGGCACGCTGCTAACCGTGGGTGCTTGTTGCGCCAGTTGCTCGACCTGCTGCGGGTCGAGGCCGGTGATTTCCTTCAGGCGGTTGCGCATGAGCTGGCGCAGGTTGGCGCCAGGGATCTTTTCGATCAACGGTGCCGCCAGGGTCGCCATGTGTGCCTTGCCTTCCAGCGAGCGTGGGTCGGCTTCGACGCTCAGTTGCTCGAAGAAGTAATCGGCCAGCGGCTGGGCGTGCTGGTTGATACGGGCCATGAAGGCGTCGGTGCCTTCGGCGCGTACCAGGCTGTCCGGGTCCTCGCCTTCGGGCAGGAACAGAAAACGTGCGCGGCGGCCATCCTGCAGGTTCGGCAAGGCCGATTCCAGTGCGCGCCAGGCGGCCTTGCGCCCGGCCTGGTCGCCGTCGAAGCAGAACAACACGCTGGGCACCACGCGGAACAGGCGCTTGAGGTGCTCTTCGCTGGTGGCGGTGCCGAGGGTGGCCACGGCATTGCGCAGGCCTTGCTGGGCCAGGGCGATGACGTCCATGTAGCCCTCGACGACGATGATCTCGTCGAGGTTGCGGTTGTGCTTGCGTGCCTCGTACAGCCCGTACAGCTCCTGGCCCTTGTGGAACACCGGGGTTTCAGGGGAGTTCAAGTACTTGGGCTTGTCGTCGCCGAGTACCCGGCCGCCGAAGGCGATGATGCGCCCGCGGCTGTCGCGGATCGGGAACATCACCCGGTCGCGGAAACGGTCGTAGCGCTTGCCGCTTTCGGCGTTCTCGATCAGCAGGCCGGCATCGATCATCACTTTCTGCTGCAGGGTGTCGGCACCCAGGTGCTTGAGCAGGTTGTCCCAGCCGGGCGGGGCAAAACCCAGGCCGAAATCGCGGGCAATCTCGCCGGACAGGCCGCGGCCCTTGAGGTAATCCACCGCCGCCTTGCGGGTCGGGTGGTTGCGCAGGGCCTGGCGGTAGAACTCCGAGGCAGCGTCCAGTAGCGGGTACAGCGGCGAATCGGTGGGCTGGCGCGGCTTCTGGTCGCGGCGGCCTTGTTCGCGGGGCACTTCCATGCCAGCGGCGCGGGCCAGCTCCTCGACGGCCTGGGGGAAGTCCAGGTTGTCGTGGTCCATGACGAAACCCAGGGCGTTGCCACCGGCGCCGCAGCCGAAGCAGTAGTAGAACTGCTTGTCGGGGCTGACCGTGAAGGAAGGGGTCTTTTCCTTGTGGAACGGGCAGCAGGCGGAGTAGTTCTTGCCGGTTTTTTTCAGTTGGACGCGCGAACTCACCACGTCGACAATGTCGAGGCGGTTGATAAGGTCGTCAATGAAGCTCTGGGGAATCAGCCCGGCCATGGCAGTCTCGTCATCTGGCAACTGGCAAGTCTAATCGCTCACGCGCCGAATGGGGCGAGTGTTGCTTGGGGAAGTGCGAGGGGGTGTGTGCTCGTCGCCAGCCCCTAAGGGCCCGTCAGTCGGACGTGCACGTCTGGTCATACAGCAAGAAAGACCAGCTCTGACGTTTCAGGCAGGTTGCCCATGAGCAGTTCGCATGAAGCTTGTGCAGGGCCTTGAGCTAGCTGCTCAAGTGTGAAGCGACCACTGCCATCGCCCGGCGGTTAGCCGGGCAGGGCAGAAGCTTTGCGTTGAACGCCTGTATTAGTACAGACGAACGGCGCGGCGCTGTTCGCGCTGAACTTTCTTGGCGTGACGCTTAACAGCAGCAGCTGCTTTACGCTTACGCTCGGCGGTCGGCTTCTCGTAAAACTCGCGGCTACGAACTTCAGCCAGTACACCGGCTTTTTCGCAGGAGCGCTTGAAACGACGCAGAGCTACGTCGAAGGGTTCGTTCTCTTTAACTTTGACGGCTGGCATCCAGGGCTACCTTAATTCATTACCGGGGTAGACGTGCTCCTGGCAAAACAAAGGTGTGCTGGAGAACGTCGGTTTTCAAGGGTTGCGGATGTTAACCCTTAGCAAGCAGGAATGCAAAGCCTCTGATCGAAAACCGCTGGTCGGCATCCGACACGGGGACTATCATGCGCGGCTTCGAATTCAGCCCCCACAAGGGACGAACCCATGCTAGTACTGGGATTGGAAACATCCTGCGACGAAACTGGCGTCGCATTATACGACAGTGAACGCGGTTTGTTGGCCGACGCACTGTTCAGCCAGATCGACCTGCACCGCGTGTTCGGCGGCGTAGTGCCCGAGCTTGCCTCGCGTGATCACGTCAAGCGCATGCTGCCGCTCATTCGCCAGGTGCTGGACGAGGCTGGCTGCGTCGCCACCGAGATCGACGCCATCGCCTATACCGCGGGCCCTGGCCTGGTCGGTGCCTTGCTGGTCGGGGCTTCCTGCGCCCAGGCGTTGGCCTTTGCCTGGGACATCCCGGCGATAGGTGTGCACCACATGGAAGGCCACCTGCTGGCGCCCATGCTGGAAGAAAACCCACCCGAGTTTCCGTTCGTCGCTTTGTTGGTTTCCGGTGGTCACACGCAGTTGGTTCGGGTCGATGGCATCGGCCAGTACGAACTGCTGGGCGAGAGCCTGGACGACGCTGCCGGCGAGGCGTTCGACAAGACCGCCAAGTTGATCGGCCTCAATTACCCAGGCGGCCCGGAAATCGCGCGCCTCGCAGAGCAGGGCGTACCTGGGCGCTTCGTTTTCCCAAGGCCGATGACCGATCGTCCGGGTCTTGAGTTCAGCTTCAGCGGCCTCAAGACCTTCGCCCTCAACACCTGGCAGCAATGCAAGAATGCTGGCGACGACGGTGAGCAAACCCGTTGCGACGTGTCCCTGGCATTCCAGCAGGCGGTGGTGGAAACTTTGACCATCAAGTGCAAGCGAGCCCTCAAGCAGACTGGCCTCAAGCGCCTGGTCATCGCTGGTGGCGTGAGTGCCAACAAAGCGCTGCGTGCCTCGCTGGAAGAGATGCTGGCCGGAATGAAGGGCAATGTGTACTACGCGCGCCCACAGTTCTGTACCGACAATGGCGCGATGATCGCCTATGCCGGTTGCCAGCGACTGTTGGCCGGGCAGCAGCAGGACCTGGCGATCAGCGTGCAGGCACGCTGGCCGATGGAGCAGTTGCCGCCACTGTAAGGTTTACCGCCGAAGGTTCAGAAGTGCCGTTCGCGCCCTGCAAACAGGTCGCGCAGGTTTTTACGGTGGCGCCACACGATCATCGCTGTCAGCACGGTGATCGGCAGCAGGGCCTCGGGCTCGCGCCAGGCCAGCAATGGCAACGTCAGTGGTGTGGCGATCAGTGCCGCCAGCGAGCTGGTGCGGGTGAGGTAGAAGGTCAGCAGCCAGGCACCGATAGCCAGCAGTGCGGCCGGGAAATACAGGCCCATGAGCATGCCGGCAGCTGTCGCCACGCCTTTGCCGCCCTGGAAACGGAAGTACAGGGGGAACAGATGGCCCAGCACCGCGCACACGCCCACCCAGGCCTGCGCATGCAGGTCCAGCCCGGCAGCGCGGGCGAGCAATACCGGCAAAAGGCCCTTGCACAGGTCGCCAAGCAGGGTCAGGATCGCCAGTTTACGGCCTGCCAGGCGTAGCATATTGGTGGCGCCGGCATTGCCTGAGCCGCTGGAACGCGGGTCCGGGCTGCCTGAAAGGCGGCTGAGGACAATGGCGAAGGACAGCGAGCCGAGCAGGTAGGCGAGCAACGCCAGTAACCAAAACATGCTAACTATTCCGGGCGAGGACGCCCTGATTCTAACGGCGCCAGTCGCCCTTGTCGTGCTGTGGAGAGAAGTGCTTGGACAGAGTGTTCATCGAAGGCCTGGAAGTCGATACCGTCATCGGTGCCTATGACTGGGAGCGGGATATTCGCCAGTGCTTGCGCCTGGACCTGAGCTTTGCCTGGGACAACCGCCCGGCTGCCGCCGGTGACGACCTGAACCTGGCGCTGGACTACGCCAGTGTCTCGGCACGCATCCAGGCGTTCGCCGAGCAGGCCCGTTTCGAGCTGGTGGAAACCTTTGCCGAGCGCCTGGTGGCAACGCTGATGGAGGAATTCCACATCCCTTGGGTACGGTTGAAGCTGACCAAACCGGGTGCGGTGCCGGCGGCCCGTGGTGGTGTAGGCGTGGAGATCGAGCGCGGATGTCTCTGAGCACGGTTTACCTGGGGCTCGGCAGCAACATCGACCGTGAAGCGCATTTGTGCGCCGGGCTCGATGCGTTGGCCGGTATCCTGACGGACATGCATTGCTCGCCGGCGTTCGAAAGCCAGGCGGTGGGGATCAAGAGCGGGCCGTTCATCAACTTCGTGGTGACCGGCAAAACCGCGTTGCCGTTGATCGAGCTGGACCGTCGACTGAAGTTCATCGAGGCCGACAACGGCCGCTATGCCCCGGACCGCAAAGGCTTGCCACTGGATATCGACGTGCTGATGTATGACGATTTGCACGGTACTTTCGACGGGCTGGTGCTGCCTCGCGCCGAGATCTTGAAAAACGCTTTTGTGTTGTGGCCGCTGTCGCTGCTGGCCCCCGAACTGGTACATCCGGCGGCGGGCAAGGGCATGGCGCAGTTATGGCAGGAGGCGCAGATCGATCAGGTGCTGGCCCCGGTAGCCTTCGAGTGGCGCGGGTTGCAGCTGACGCCTATCTAACTAACGGATTTCGCGGTCATTGTGGGAGCGGGCGTGCCCGCGAACACCGGCATAGCCGGTGCCATCCACCGCATTGGGTTCTTCGCGGGCGCGCCCGCTCCCACAGGTACCGCGCTGGTCAACTGCGTTTGTAAGCCTCGACAGCCTTCAGCCGCTCACGCTTGAGCGCTTCGCCCAGCGCCTGGCCCGTCAGCCCGGCTTGCACCAGCGGCTTCACATCCACCGCTCGCGCCGCTGCTGCTGCGCCACGCAGATAATCGGCTTGTGGATAACTCGACTTGCCATCGCCCAGCGCCGCCATCTCGCACACGACAATGAAATCCTCGAACCGCTGCGGTCGCCGGTACACATCGAATTTCTGCAACAGCTCCAGCAGTGCCGTGGCTGGTAGCTCCTGCGCCTGGTTACCCTGCGCCAGGCACTCTCCGGTAAGTAAGGCCAGTTCCTGGCATTCCCGTGGTGCCTTGAGGCGCTGGTTGACGGTTTTGATCGGCGCCGGTGCCAGCCCTCGCAACAGGCAGGCCCAGCGCACGTGCAGCGGCTGTTCGTGCGCTGCGGCTTGCTCCAGCGCCGCCAGGGCCTGTGTATCGTCGACAAGCTCAGGCAGTAGCTCGTGCAGGGCGCCGCAAGCGCCCAGCACTTGGAAGAACACCTGGGGGCGAGCCTCCATCAGCGCGCGCTCGATTTCCTTCCAGCTGCGCTCGGCGGTCAGTGCCTGCAGTTCGCCTGAGGCACTGATCTGGCGCATCAGTTCCAGGGTCTCGTCGGCAACCCGGAAACCCAGAGGCGCATAACGAGCAGCAAAGCGCGCGACGCGTAGTACGCGCAGAGGATCTTCGGCGAATGCCGGGGAAACATGGCGCAAAAGGCGTTGATCGAGATCGTCCTTGCCATGGTAGGGGTCGTACACCGTGCCCGCTTCATCTTCAGCCATCGCATTGATGGTGAGGTCGCGGCGGATCAGGTCTTCTTCCAGGGTGACGTCGGGGCTGGCATGAAAGGTAAACCCACCGTAGCCGCGCCCACTCTTGCGCTCGGTGCGCGCCAGGGCGTACTCCTCGCCGGTTTTCGGGTGCAGGAACACCGGGAAATCGGCACCGACCGGCCGGTAGCCCTTGGCAAGCATTTCTTCGACGGTAGCGCCAACCACCAGCCAGTCGATATCGCTGACCGGGCGGCCGAGCAGGCGGTCGCGCACGGCGCCGCCGACTTTGTAGATGTGCATGTGCAGCTCTCCATAACTGCCGACAGGATAACCTGTCGGCAGTTATGGGGTTGCATCAGAGATGGTGGATAACGGCCAGGTCCATGCGGCCATAGTCGGCGCTTTCGCCGTGCTCGCCGCGCGGGGGCATGTGGTGGGTTTTCATCACTTGCTCGCCCTGTACGGTCTCCAGGTGAATATCGAAGCCCCACAAGCGATGCAGGTGCTTGAGCACTTCATCGGTCGAGTCGCCCAGTGGTTTGCGGTTATGTTGCTGGTGGCGCAGGGTCAGTGAGCGGTCGCCGCGACGGTCGACGCTCCAGATCTGCACGTTCGGCTCACGGTTGCCCAGGTTGTATTGTGCTGCCAGCTGCTCACGAATCACCCGGTAGCCGGCTTCGTCATGAATGGCAGGCACCAGTAGGTCGTCGCGCTGGTCGTCATCGAGGATGCTGAACAGCTTCAGGTCGCGCATTACCTTGGGTGACAGGTACTGCAGGATGAAGCTCTCGTCCTTGAAGCTGCTCATGGCGAACTTGATGGTAGAAAGCCAGTCACTGCCGGCAATGTCGGGAAACCAGTGGCGATCTTCCTCGGTCGGGTTTTCGCACATGCGGCGGATGTCGGTGTACATCGCGAACCCCAAAGCATAGGGGTTGATGCCGCTGTAGTAGGGGCTGTCGAAACCGGGCTGGAACACCACGCTGGTGTGCGACTGCAAAAACTCCATCATGAAGCCTTCGGTGATTAGCCCCTCGTCGTACAGGTCGTTCATCAGGGTGTAATGCCAGAAGGTTGCCCAGCCTTCGTTCATCACCTGGGTCTGGCGCTGCGGGTAGAAGTACTGGGCGATCTTGCGCACGATGCGCACCACTTCACGCTGCCAAGGTTCGAGCAACGGCGCGTTCTTTTCGATGAAGTACAGGATGTTTTCCTGCGGTTCGGCGGGGAAGCGCCCATCATCGCGGTCGTTGCCCTTTTCCGCGCTTTTCGGAATTGTCCGCCACAGGTCGTTGATCTGGCGCTGAAGGTGCTCTTCGCGCTCCTGTTGCCGGCGCCGCTCCTCCTCGGCGGAAATAGGGTAAGGCCGCTTGTAGCGGTCGACGCCGTAGTTCATCAGCGCGTGGCAGGAGTCAATCAGGTCTTCCACCGCATCGATGCCGTGGCGCTCTTCGCATTGGGCGATGTACTGCTTGGCGAACACCAGGTAGTCGATGATCGAACTGGCGTCAGTCCAGGTGCGGAACAGGTAATTGCCTTTGAAAAAACTGTTATGGCCATAGCAGGCGTGAGCGATCACCAGTGCTTGCATGCACATGGTGTTTTCTTCCATCAGGTAGGCGATGCACGGGTCGGAGTTGATCACGATCTCGTAGGCCAGGCCCATCTGGCCGCGACTGTAGGACTTTTCGGTACTGAGGAACTGCTTGCCGTAGGACCAGTGGTGATAGCCCAGCGGCATGCCGACCGAGGCGTAGGCGTCCATCATCTGCTCGGCAGTGATGACCTCGATCTGGTTGGGGTAGGTGTCCAGGGCGTAACGCTCGGCCAGGCGGCTGATTTCCCGGTCGTAGGTCTGGATCAGCTCGAACGTCCACTCGGACCCGGTGGAAATGGGTTGGCGTCTCTGTGCTCTGGCGGTCATGTGGCTAACCTGCGTTGGAAGAGTTCACGGAAGACCGGGTAGATGTCGCCGGCCGATACCAGCTGCTGCTGGGCGAACGTGTCGGGGTAGGCTTCGCCGATGCGCTCGTATTCATACCACAGCGCCTGGTGTTCACGGGGGGTGATCTCAACGTAAGTGTAGTACTGCACATGCGGCATGATCTGCTTGGAGAGGATGTCGCGGCAGATCGGCGAGTCGTCGTTCCAGTTGTCGCCGTCGGAGGCTTGTGCGGCGTAGATGTTCCAGTCGCTGGCCGGGTAGCGTTCGGCCATGATCTCCTGCATCAACTTCAGGGCGCTGGAGACGATGGTGCCGCCGGTTTCCCGCGAGTAGAAGAACTCTTCCTCATCGACTTCACGGGCACTGGTGTGATGGCGAATGAACACCACTTCGATGCGGTCGTAGTTACGCTTGAGGAACAGGTACAGCAGGATGAAGAAGCGCTTGGCGATGTCCTTGGTGGCCTGGGTCATCGAGCCGGATACGTCCATCAGGCAGAACATCACCGCCTTCGAGCTGGGGTTGGGTTGTTTGACCAGCAGGTTGTACTTGAGGTCGAAGGTATCGAGGAAGGGCAGGCGGTTGATGCGCGCCTTCAAGCGTTCGATTTCCTGTTCGACTTCCTGGATATCGGTGAAGTTGTCTGGCTCTTCGACCCGCAGGCGGTCCAGTTCCTTTTGCGCTTCACGCAACAGGGCGCGGCTGCTGCCGGTCAGGGCGATGCGCCGGGCGTGGGCCGAACGCAGGGTGCGCACGATGTTGATACGCGACGGGTTGCCTTCGTTGGCGATACCGGCGCGCACGGTCTTGAAGGTGTCGGCGCCCGTCAGGTGACGCTTGACCAGGTTGGGCAGCTCGAGGTCCTCGAACATGAATTCGAGAAACTCTTCCTGAGTGATCTGGAAGACGAATTCGTCCATGCCCTCGCCGGAGTTGCCCGCTTTACCGCGACCGCCGCCGCCACCTCCACCGCCTTGCGGGCGCGGGATGTGTTCACCGGCGGTGAATTCCTTGTTGCCAGGGTGCACGATGGTCTGTTTGCCCCCGCGACCATGGTGCAGCACCGGCTCGTCGATGTCGCGGCCGGGAATGCTGATTTGCTCGCCGTGTTCCATGTCCATGATGGAACGGCGGCTCACCGCCTCTTCGACGGCTTTCTTGATGTGTTCGCGGTACCGCCGCAGGAAGCGTTGGCGGTTGACCGTGCTCTTGTTCTTGCCGTTCAGGCGTCGGTCTATAACGTAGCTCATGGTCCCTCCGGTAGCTGGGAGCAGCTGCAAGCCACAAGCTTCTGGCTGCAGGAAAGAGCAGCCACCGCTGCTGCAAGCTACAGCGCCGGGCTTGCGCTCGGCGCTAGGCAGCTTGAAGCTTGCGGCTTGTAGCTTGCCGCTTTATTGCGATTTCCTGACCCGCAGGTACCATTCCGACAGCAGACGTACCTGTTTGTCGGTGTAACCACGCTCCACCATCCGGGTGACGAAGTCGTTGTGTTTCTTCTGATCCTCTTTGCTGGCCTTGGCGTTGAAGCTGATGACAGGCAGCAGGTCTTCAGTGTTGGAGAACATTTTCTTCTCGATCACCACCCGCAGCTTTTCATAGCTCAGCCAGCTTGGATTCTTGCCGTTGTTGTTGGCGCGTGCGCGCAGTACGAAGTTGACGATCTCGTTGCGGAAGTCTTTCGGGTTGCTGATGCCGGCCGGTTTCTCGATCTTCTCCAGCTCCTCGTTGAGGGCGATACGGTTGAGGATCTCGCCGGTTTCCGGGTCGCGGTATTCCTGGTCCTGGATCCAGAAGTCGGCATACAGCACGTAGCGGTCGAAGATGTTCTGGCCGTATTCGCTGTAGGACTCCAGGTAGGCTGTCTGGATTTCCTTGCCGATAAACTCGATGTAGCGCGGCGCCAAGTATTCTTTCAGGTAGCGCAGGTAGCGTTCGCGGACCTCGGCCGGGAACTGTTCCTGCTCGATCTGCTGCTCCAGCACGTACAGCAGGTGCACTGGGTTGGCGGCAATTTCGTGTGGGTCGAAGTTGAACACCTTGGAGAGGATCTTGAAGGCGAAGCGAGTGGAAAGGCCGTTCATGCCCTCGTCAACGCCTGCCGAGTCGCGGTATTCCTGGATCGACTTGGCCTTCGGATCGGTATCCTTGAGGTTTTCTCCGTCGTAGACACGCATCTTCGAGTAGATGTTGGAGTTCTCTGGCTCTTTCAGGCGTGAAAGCACCGTGAACTGGGCCAGCATCTTGAGCGTATCCGGTGCGCAATGAGCCTTGGACAGCGAGCTGTTGACCAGCAGTTTGTCGTAGATCTTGATTTCATCGCTGACGCGCAGGCAGTACGGCACCTTGACGATGTAGATACGGTCGATGAACGCTTCGTTGTTCTTGTTGTTGCGGAAGGTATGCCACTCCGATTCGTTGGAGTGCGCCAACAGGATGCCGGTATAGGGAATCGCCCCCAGGCCCTCGGTGCTGTTGTAGTTGCCTTCCTGGGTAGCGGTGAGCAAGGGGTGCAGCACCTTGATCGGCGCCTTGAACATTTCGACGAATTCCATCAGGCCCTGGTTGGCCCGGCACAGTGCGCCCGAGTAGCTGTAAGCATCGGCGTCGTTCTGTGGGTATTCTTCAAGCTTGCGGATATCCACCTTACCGACCAGGGCAGAGATGTCCTGGTTGTTCTCGTCGCCGGGTTCGGTCTTGGCAATGGCGATCTGGTTGAGAATCGACGGGTAGAGTTTCACCACCTTGAACTTGGAGATATCGCCGCCGAACTCCTGCAGGCGCTTGGTGGCCCAAGGCGACATGATGGTATTCAGGTAGCGCCGTGGGATACCGAACTCTTCCTCGAGAATGGCCCCATCTTCGGTAGCGTTGAACAGTCCCAGCGGTGACTCGAATACCGGCGAGCCCTTGATCGCATAGAACGGCACCTTTTCCATCAGCTGCTTGAGCTTTTCCGCCAGCGACGACTTGCCGCCGCCTACCGGGCCCAGCAGATAGAGGATTTGTTTCTTCTCTTCCAGGCCTTGGGCGGCGTGGCGGAAGTACGACACGATCTGGTCGATGCACTCTTCCATGCCATGGAAGTCGGCAAAGGCCGGATAGCGGCGGATAACCTTGTTGGAGAAGATTCGCGACAGCCTGGAGTTGGTAGAGGTGTCGATCAGCTCTGGCTCACCGATGGCCAGCAACAGCCGTTCGGCCGCCGATGCGTAGGCACTGCGATCCCCTTTGCACAGCTCGAGGTACTCCTGCAGCGAGAGTTCTTCCTGGCGCGTAGACTCGAAACGTTGTTGGAAGTGGCTAAAAATACTCATGACGTCACCTCGCTCGATACGTGGAGACGACGCCGGATCAGTCAGCTGATGCTGGCATGCAACCGGGTTCGCCGATTGCTGTATACCCCCCAGAACACCCTGTAACGCTACCGATGACCCGCACGCCGGTGTACCGGCTCTCCCCTTTTTTGGATGGCCTGAGCTTAAGCGTAGTTGGTTATCTGCAAGGTCAAGGGGCGAGGAGGGCAGAAGTTACCAACTACCGTTCGTCAGATAACCCGCCAGCCCGTACGGGGCGCGGGCTGCGGGAAAAATGAAAAAATTATTCGGCGGCGCCTTGGGCGGTCTCGGCCGGGTAGGTGGCGCGCCACAGTTCGAAGCCGCCGTCCACGCTGTAAACGTCGGAGAAGCCCTGGCCGACCAGGTAGGCGGCAGCGCTCTGGCTGGAATTGCCGTGATAGCAGACCACCAGGGTCGGGGCGTCGAGGTTGGCGCCGCGGATGAAATCGGCGACCGAATGGTTATCCAGGTGCCGGGCACCGGTGATATGGCCGGCAGCGAAGGCTTGTGCGTCGCGAATGTCGACGACAACCGCACCTTCTTGCTTGCGAAGCTCCAAGGCCTGCTCGGGAGGGATGCGCTTGAATTCGCTCATGGGTACTACTTCCTTCAGGTGTGGTCGTTGAGTGTAGTGGGTTGTGCCGGTTGGCGCAGGGTGCCGTCGTCGGCGCAATCGCAGCGGTGGTATTCGCCACTGTCGACGTTGTACAGGGTCATGGCGCCGCCCCACACGCAGCCGGTGTCCAGGGCAATGATGCCCGGTTCGTCGACGCGGCCTTCGAGGGCGGCCCAGTGGCCGAAGATGATTGTCACGTGCCGCGAGCGACGGCCCTTGTGTGCAAACCAGGGCTTGTAACCCTTGGGCGCGGTACCCAGGCCTTCCTTGCTCTTGAGGTCAAGCTTGCCCTCGGCGGTGCAGAAGCGCATGCGCGTGAGGTAGTTGGTGATGACCCGCAGGCGCTCGACACCGGTGAGGTTCTTGCTCCACTTGTTCGGCTCGTTACCGTACATGCCGTCCAGGTAGAGCTTCAGGCGGCTATCATCGCGTAGCGCTTCTTCCACCTCGGCCGCATAGCCAAGGGCCTGGCCGAGCGTCCACTGCGGTGGAATGCCGGCGTGGGCCATGGCGATGCCGCGTGCCTCGTCGTAATGCAGCAGCTTCTGCTGGCGCAGCCAGTCGAACAGCGGGTCGGCGTCCGGCGCTTCGATGATTTCGCGCAGGGTGTCGCTTTTCTTGAGGCGCTCTACGTTGTGCCAGGCGGCCAGCAGATGCAGGTCATGGTTGCCCAGCACGCAGACCAGTGACTGGCGGATCGAGTAGAGGAAGCGCAGGGTTTCCAGTGACTCGGGGCCGCGGTTGACCAGGTCGCCGACCAGCCACAGGCGGTCGACGGCGGGGTTGAAGCTGACGCGCTCGAGCAGGCACTTGAGTGGCTGCAGGCAGCCCTGCAGGTCGCCGACGGCGTAAGTGGCCATCAGTGCAGCGCCCCCGGTACCGCCAGGCGGAACGGGGCGATCTCGGCGTCGAAGCGTTTACCGTCTTCGGCAAACATCTGGTAGCTGCCCTGCATGGTGCCCACGCGGGTACTGATGACGGCGCCGCTGCTGTAGGTGTGGCTCTGGCCCGGGTCGATGTTGGGCTGTTGGCCGACCACGCCGGCACCGCGCACTTCCTCGACTTCGCCGTCACCGTTGGTGATCAGCCAGTGGCGTGACAGCAGCTTGGCTTTGAGCGAGCCGTTGTTCTGCACGGTAATGGTGTAGGCGAAAGCGAAACGACTGTTTTCGGGGTCGGATTGTTCTTTCAGGTAGCGGGTCACGACGCTGACGTCGATTTGATAGCGGGGGTCGGACATGCAAGGGCCTTGGGCGAACTGACGCAATAACGCAGTCTAGGCCATTGGGAGGGGCGAGGGCCAGCGGTGCAGGGGCTTGGGGTTTTCTGTTGTCGGTGCCGGTCTCTTCGCGGGTTTAACCGCGAAGAGCTCGGTACAGGTGATATCAGGCTTGCTGATCAGCCAGTTGGTCGGCCAGGCGCACGAAGGCTGCCAGGTCCAGCTGTTCAGGACGCAGGCTGCCATCCACACCAGCGGCCTCGATGGCCGCGCTGTCGAGCAGGCCCTTCATGGTGTTGCGCAGGGTTTTGCGACGCTGGTTGAACGCCTCGCGTACCACCTGCTCCAGCAGCTTCGCATCCTTGGCCGGGTGGGGCAGCACTTCGTGCGGCACCAGGCGGACGATGGCTGAATCGACTTTTGGCGGTGGGTTGAAGGCGCCAGGGCCGACATTGAACAGGTGCTCCACGCGGCAGTGGTACTGCACCATGATCGACAGGCGCCCCCAGTCACCCCCGCCAGGGCCGGCTGCCATGCGCTCGACCACTTCCTTCTGCAGCATGAAGTGCATGTCGCGGATAAGCCCGGCATGGCTGAGCAGGTGGAAGATCAGCGGGGTGGAGATGTTGTAGGGCAGGTTGCCCACTACCTTGAGGCTGCGTGGCGGCACGCCCAGCTGGTTGAAGTCGAACTTCAGGGCGTCGCCCTGGTGCAGGCGGAAGTTGCCGCGATCAGCGAACTTGTGCTGCAGGATCGGTACCAGGTCCTTGTCCAGCTCCACCACGTCCAGTTGTGCGCCGCTGCCCAGCAGGCCTTCGGTCAGGGCGCCCTGGCCCGGGCCGATTTCCAGCAGGTGTTCGCCGGCCTTGGCGTTGATGGCACGCAGGATGCGGTCGATGACGCCGGCGTCGTGCAGGAAGTTCTGGCCGAAGCGCTTGCGCGCCCGGTGTTGGTATTGCTCGTTCATGGTCGGTTCTCGGCCATCTGGTAGGCGGTTTCCAGCGCGACGCGAAGGCTGCCGGTGTCGACCTTGCCGGTGCCGGCCAGGTCCAGGGCGGTGCCGTGATCGACCGATGTACGGATGATCGGCAGGCCCAGGGTCACGTTCACTGCAGCGCCGAAGCCTTTGTACTTGAGTACGGGCAGGCCCTGGTCGTGGTACATCGCCAGCACCGCATCGCAGTGCTCCAGATATTTGGGGGTAAACAGGGTATCGGCCGGCAGCGGCCCGCGTAGGTCCATGCCTTCGGTGCGCAGGCGGGCCAGGGTCGGCTCGATGATGTCGATTTCCTCGCGGCCCAGGTGGCCGCCCTCGCCCGCATGCGGGTTGAGGCCACACACCAGAATACGCGGGTTGGCAATGCCGAACTTGTCGCGCATGTCGGCATGCAGGATACGGGTTACACGTTCGATGCGCTCGGCTGTGATGGCGTCGGCAATATCACGCAGCGGCAGGTGCGTGGTTACAAGCGCCACGCGCAGGCCACGGGTCGCCAGCATCATCACCACTTGCGCGGTATGGGTCAGTTCGGCAAGGAACTCGGTATGCCCGGAAAAGGCGATACCGCTTTCATTGATCACACCCTTGTGCACCGGGGCGGTGATCATCCCGGCGAAGTGCCCGTCCAGGCAGCCTTTGCCCGCGCGGGTCAGGGTTTCCAGCACGAACGCGGCGTTGGCTTTGTCGAGATGGCCTGATGTTACGGGCGCTGCCAGGGGGGTATCCCAAACGTACAGGCTACCGGCTGGCGCCGGCTGCTCAGGCCATTGGCCTGGGGCTACTGACAGCAGGTTGACGGCCAGCCCCAGCTGCGTGGCCCGCTCGGCGAGCAGGTCACGGCTGGTGATGGCGATCAGGGGATGAGGCTGGGCGTCTGCGGCGAGCAGCAGGCACAGGTCGGGACCTATGCCGGCCGGCTCGCCGGGCGTGACGGCGAAGCGCAGGGGCTTCACTGGGCGGCCTGGTCAGCGCCAGGCAGCTTGATTTCAACGTAGGCTTCGTCGCGAATCTGGCGCAGCCAGGTTTGCAGCTCTTCGTCGTACTTGCGGTTGCGCAGTACGCTCAGGGCCTGCTGCTCACGTGCTTGCTCAGTGCTGTCGGTGGCGCGGCGGCCCAGCACTTCCAGAACGTGCCAGCCGTACTGGGTTTTGAACGGTTTGGTCACGACGCCTTGCTGGGCGTTGGCCATCTGTTCACGGAACTCCGGTACCAGGCTGTTCGGGTCTACCCAGTTGAGGTCGCCGCCGTTGAGCGCAGAACCTGGGTCTTCCGAGAAGCTCTTGGCCAGCTCGCCGAAATCTTCGCCGTTCTTGATGCGGTCGTACAGGCGCTCGGCCAGTTGCTCGGTGGCTGCTTCGCTGCGGATCTCGCTTGGCTTGATCAGGATGTGGCGTACATGCACTTCGTCACGCAGCACGTTCTCGCTGCCACCGCGCTTCTCCTCCAGCTTGAGGATGATGAAGCCGTTGGGGATACGAATGGGCTGGGTGATCTCACCCACCGGCATGCTGCTGAGCATCTTGGCGAAGTCAGGTGGCAGCTGGCCGGCTTTACGCCAGCCCATCTCGCCGCCTTCCAGGGCGTTTTCGCTGGCCGAGTTGGCAATCGCCATCTGGCCGAAGTCGGCGCCCTGGCGCAGCTGCTGGTACACGTCACCGACCTTGCGCGCAGCCTTCTGGATATCATCCGAGTTGGCGGCTTCCGGGGTAGGGATGAGGATGTTGGCCAGGCGGTACTCTTCCGACATCTGCATCTTGCCCATGTCGGAGTTGAGGAAGTTCTTCACTTCCTGCTCCGACACCTGGATACGCTCGGCCACGCGGCGCTGGCGCACACGGCTGATGATCATCTCGCGCTTGACCTGCTCGCGAGCGTCGTCGAACGATAGGCCGTCATGGGCCAGGGCGGCGCGGAACTGGTCCAGCGACATGCCATTGCGCTGGGCGATGGTGCCGATGGCCTGGTTCAGTTCCTCGTCGGTGATGCGGATACCGGAGCGCTCGCCGATCTGCAGTTGCAGGTTCTCGACGATCAGGCGTTCCAGTACCTGCTGTTCCAGGGCGCCAGTGGGTGGCACGCCGCCGCCACGCTTGGCGATGGTTTGCTGCACCTCGTGGACGCGCTGGTCCAGCTGGCTTTGCATGACCACGTCGTTGTCGACGATGGCCACCACGCGATCAAGAGGTTGTACCGCGGCATGCACCGCGCCACTCAGCAAAGCGGCGCCCAGCAACACTGGGCGCAGACGATCAATAAGCTTGGTCTTCACGTTCACGGTAACCTTGAATGCCTTGGTCGAGGAAAGACTCGACCTTGTTGCCAACTACGCCACCGAGGCCTTTCAGGACGATCTGAAGGAAGACACCGTGGTCGCCTTTTTCGTTCGCCGGGAGGGCTTGGCTGAAGTCGTCGTAATCGATCCAGTAGCGGTTGATCAGGCGCAGCTTCCAGCAGCAGTTGTCGTACTCGAAACCGCCCATGGCTTCCAGGGTGCGGTTGCGGTTGTAGTCATGCTGCCAGCGAGCGATGACGCTCCACTGCGGAACGATCGGCCAGATGACCGAGAAGTCATGCTGCTGGATCTTGTAGTAGTCCTTGATGTAGTTCGGGTCGCCTGGGTTGCCATAGCTGCCACCCTCTTTCCACGTACCTGTGGTCGAGTCGTAAATAATGGTGTCATTACGATAGCGGTAGCCGAGGTTGACCACTTTATTCGGGTTGTCTTCAGGCTGGTAATGGAACATCGCGCTGCCTGATCGGGTGCTGCGGCTGTCCGGATCCCAGTTGAAGTCCGAGTTGAAGCGCCAGTCACGGTTAAAGTAGTAGTTATATACAAGCGCGTACGGCGAGGTATCGGACTGAGCGGACTGTCGGTCTTTATAGTAGATGCCGGGCAACTGAACCTTTCGGTCCTTGAAGTAGTAAGCTTGGCCGATGCTGAAGTTTTGCCGCTCGAACCCGTTATCCTCGATCCAGCGAGTAGTTACGCCAAGCGACAATTTGTTCTCATCGCCGATGCGGTCCGTGCCGCTGAATCGATTGTCGCGGAACAGTGAGTCGTAACTGAACAGCGTTTCGCTTGAGTCGAAGATCGGGATATCTCTCTGGTCCTTGTAAGGGACATTGAGATAGAACAGGCGCGGCTCGAGGGTCTGCTTGTAGTTCGTGCCGAACAACGACGTGTTGCGGTCGAAGTACAGGCCGCTATCCACGCTGAAGATCGGTACGTCGCGGTTCAGCGAGCTGTTATAGCTGCCATACGCCGGGTTGGCGGACTGCGCGATTGCCTGCGCCTTGCCCTGGCTGTCCAGGTCTAGGTCGTAGTGGGTGTACGCATACTTCAGCTTAGGGGTCAGGTAGCCATAGCTGGCTTCCATCGGCAGGCTGATCGACGGCGCGACGTTGAAGCGGTTGCCGTTGGCGCGGGCAATACCGCTGACGTTCTGGTCCAGACGACGGCCGGCTGCACCTGCCGAGAAGTCAGGGTTGCCATCTTTATCCCGTACGAAGTCGTCCTTCAGGTCGCGGTCGAAGCGTACCGCCTCGCTCTCGTAACCCATAACCAGGCCGCCCGGATTGTAGGGCAATACGCCATTGAGCGTGATCTGCGGCAGGCGATCATACGGTGTGATCTGCGAGATGGTCGCCATCTCGTAGGCATGCACGTTCAATCGCGCGGTGTAGTTGTCGCCACGGTAGGTCAGCGCACCCTGCTGGTTCAGCAGGTCACGGCTTTCCACGCCGATCTGGTCGGACTCCAGGTCCTGGAAGTAGAACGGGTCGCTGATGTCGGTGTAGTCCACCTCAGTCATCAGGCGCTCGTCCAGCCCACCTTTGTGCTGCCAGTTGACCATCCAGCGCTGATCTTTGTAGTCAGTCTGCTCTTTACGGTCGTCATCCTTGTCGTTCAGGTACGCACCGCCAAACTGACCTTCGCTCGAAGGCGTCAGGTAGCGGAACTCGCCTTCCATCAGCAGGCCGCGCTTGGCCATGTAACGCGGGTACAACGTGGCGTCGTAGTTCGGCGCCAGGTTGAAGTAGTACGGCGTGACCAGCATGAAGCCGGTATCGCTGCTGGTGCTGAACGATGGCGGCAGGAAGCCGGACTGGCGACGGTCGTCGATCGGGAAGTAGATGTACGGTGTGTAGAACACCGGGAAATCCTTGACCCGCAGCGTAACGTTGGTCGCGGTACCGAAGCCGGTGGCCGGGTTCAGGGTGATGTTGTTGCCCTTCAGCTGCCAGGCGTTGCTGCCCGGTTCGCAGGTGGTGTACGTACCGTCCTTGAGGCGGATGATGGCGTTCTCGCCACGCTTGGCGTACAGGGCACTGCCGCGGATGTGCGACTTGTGCATCACGTATTCGGCGTTGTCGACCTGGGCTTCGCCGGTGTCGAGCTGGATTTGCGCCTCGTCACCGACCACCAACGACCCGTTGTCACGGATCTTGACGTTGCCCTTGAGCTCGCCACGGTTTTCGGTCTGGTAGAGGTTGGCCTCGTCGGCCTCGGCCTGCATGCTGCCCTGGCGCATCACCACGTCACCGGCGAGGGTAGCGATCTGCTGCTCCTGCTGGTACTTGGATACCTTGGCGTTGATGTAGGTCGGCGACTCATCCTTCGGCGTGGTGTCGGCCATGCCCGGGCGGGTTGGCTCGACATAGGCGCCACCGCAGTACGGGCCGGTTTCGGCCAGCTGCGCGGCGGTGAGCTTTTCACGCGGCACCCAGTCCAGGTGGCTGTAGTCTTCGCTGCGCGACTTCAGGGCACGGCCCTTGGCCTCGGTAACCAGCATCGGCCGGTCCGCGGTTTCGCCTTCGCTGGCGGCTTCAGTGCCGGAGCTGACGGCCGCACCTTCGTGCACCGGGCGTGGCGGCAGGTTGTTGACTGGGGCCTTGGGCTTGCAGTCCCAGCCACCGGCGGCGGACACTTGGCAGTCGAACTGTTCGGCTGCCACTGCATATGAGGTGGCCAGAGGTTGCAGGGCCAGCAGACCGCCGGTTACCAGCAACGGAAACTTTCTACGAAACGCGGGGGATTTCAATGCCATCTTATTAGTCCGGGCTTCCTGCGTGCCATCTGCCCGCGTGTGGGGCCGCACGCCTCTCGATGGTCTGAAAAAGATGCTGGATAATAAAGCATGACCCGCTTGACGGCTAGGGCCGTCGGAGACCCTTGTAATGCCTGAACACGATGTACGCCTGCAACAACTGACGGTCTGGCTCGAAGAGCAGCTCAATGAACTTTTCCGCAACAATGCCTGGGGCGAAGTGCCTGCAGGCAGCTTGACGTCTGCCAGCAGCGACGCGAGCTTTCGCCGCTACTTCCGCTGGCAGGGGGCTGGCCACAGCTTCGTGATCATGGATGCGCCACCCCCGCAGGAAAACTGCCGACCGTTCGTCGCCATTGACCACCTGCTGGCCAGCGCCGACGTGCATGTGCCGCTGATCCACGCCCAGGACCTGGAGCGTGGCTTCCTGCTGCTTGGGGATCTCGGCACTCAGACATACCTTGACATCATCAATGCCGACAACGCCGATGGCCTGTTCGCCGATGCCATCGATGCGCTTTTGAAATTCCAGCGTTTGCCGATGGACGCCCCGCTGCCCAGCTACGACGATGCCCTGCTGCGCCGCGAAGTGGAGCTGTTCCCCGAATGGTACGTGGGGCGTGAGCTTGGCCTGGCCTTGAGCGAAGCGCAGAAAGCCACCTGGCAGCGCGTCAGCCAGCTGCTGATCGACAGTGCCCTGGCCCAGCCCAAGGTGCTGGTGCACCGTGACTACATGCCGCGCAACCTGATGCAGAGCACCCCAAACCCCGGTGTGCTGGATTTCCAGGATGCGGTGTATGGCCCGGTCACCTACGACATCACCTGCCTGTTCAAGGACGCCTTTGTCAGTTGGCCGCAGGCGCGGGTCGAGACCTGGCTGCGTGACTACTGGCAGCAGGCGCAGGTTGCCGGCATCCCGGTGCACGCTGAGTTCGAAGCTTTCCAGCGCGCCAGTGACCTGATGGGCGTGCAGCGCCACCTGAAGGTGATCGGCATCTTCGCCCGTATCTGCCACCGCGACGGCAAACCGCGTTACCTGGGCGACGTGCCGCGTTTCTTCGCCTATATAAATGAAGTGATCGGTCGCCGGCCCGAATTGGCGGAGCTGGGTGAGCTGATTGCGCAGTTGCAGGCCGGAGCGCGTGCATGAAGGCAATGATCCTGGCAGCGGGCAAGGGCGAGCGCATGCGCCCGCTGACCCTGCACACCCCCAAACCGTTGGTCCCGGTCGCCGGCCAGCCGCTGATCGAATACCACCTGCGCGCCCTGGCGGCAGCGGGCGTCACTGACGTGGTGATAAACCACGCCTGGCTCGGCCAGCAGATCGAAGACCATCTGGGTGACGGCAGCCGCTTCGGCCTGAGCATCCGCTATTCACCTGAAGGTGAGCCGCTGGAAACCGGCGGCGGTATCTTCAAGGCCCTGCCTTTGCTGGGTGATGCGCCTTTCCTGTTGGTGAACGGCGATGTCTGGACCGATTACGATTTCGCGCGTCTGCAGGCTCCCCTGCAAGGCCTGGCTCACCTGGTGCTGGTTGACAACCCTGGCCATCACGGGCGCGGTGACTTCCGTCTGGTGGGTGAGCGGGTGGTCGATGGTGACGACGCGCCGGGCACCTTGACGTTCAGTGGCATTTCGCTGCTGCACCCGGCGTTGTTCGATGGTTGCCAGGCGGGCGCCTTCAAGCTGGCACCGTTGCTGCGCCAGGCCATGACGGCCGGCAAGGTCTCTGGCGAACACTACCGTGGGCACTGGGTGGATGTCGGTACGCTCGAACGCCTGGCCGAGGTTGAGCGTTTGATTGGCGAGCGCGCCTGACATGTGGTGGCCAGGCACGGTGATTGGTGTGGGTGCCGGCTTTGCTGTCGCGAGCATACCGGGTGCCTTGCTCGGTGCGCTGCTTGGGCAGGCCATGGACCGCCGGCTGCGCTTGCAAGGCTGGGACGATATGCGCGAACGCCTGGGCGGGCGCTCGGCCTTGCGCGACGACGAGTTGCTGTTCGTGATGCTCGGGCGCCTGGCCAAGTGCGATGGTCGGGTGGGTGAGCTGCATATCCAGCAGGCGCGTCAGGAAATGGTGCGCCTGGACCTGGCCGAGGCAGCCCGGCTGCGCGCTATCAATGCGTTCAACCGCGGCAAGGCAGGCAAGGACCGGCTGGGCGGGCACCTGCGGCGTATCCGCCAGCAGCCGCATGCCGCGGAAGGCACCTTGCGTGCCTGTTGGCGCATGGTTTGGGCCGACGGCAAGATGGGCAACAAGGAGCGTGAGTTGTTGCTGGACTGGGGGCAGAAGCTGGGCATGAGCAGGCGCCAGGTGCAGGCCATGTCGCTGGAGTACGAGCCGCGCAAGGCGACGGCAGCCGAAGGCGTCCCCATGACCTATGCGGCAGCGTTGCGCTTGCTGGCGGTGGAGGCGGATACCGATAGTGACAAGGTCAAGCAGGCGTATCGTCGGCTTGTCAGTCGGCATCACCCGGACAAACTGGCGGGTACCGGTGCCAGCGACGCGCAGGTGCGTGAAGCGACCGAGCGTACCCGTGAGTTGCATCAGGCGTATGCCATGATCCGCAAGCGGCGGGGGCTGTAAAAACGGGGCCGCTTTGCCGCCCATCGCGACACAAGGCCGCTCCCACACTTGTGCGGCCTCGCGCCGCGAAAGGGGGGCGAAGCACCCCCGTCGATTTCAGCTCAACCCTGCGGGCTCATCCATCCTCGCACGCGGCGGAACAACTGCTCTTGCTCCGCAGCCTTGTTGCCCGGCATGGCAATCAGCGACAACTGCCGGTACTGGCTGTCTTTCTGCCGTTTGCTGGCCTGCAGGCGCTGCTCGGCTGCATTGCGGTCCTGGCTGCGGGTAACGTAGTAGATATCGGCAGTCGGCACCTTCAAGGTTGGCGCCAGGCTCTCCAGGTCATGCTCCACGCGAGCCGGTGTCTGTGCGGCGACCATCACCAGTTTCTGTACCTGCGGCGGTTGCTTCTCGCTCAGGTAGCGGGCCGCCCAGTACGCGCCGCTGCCATGGCCGATCAGCACGATGCTGCGTGCGTTGTGCTGCTGGGCAAACGCCACTGCGGCGTCCAGGCGGGCGAAAATGCGCTCGGCGTCGGCTGGGTCGGCCTGTTCGCTGGCCTGTTCGGCGTCAGTGTTTTGCGCCGCGTCGGCATCGGCCGCGGTGGCTTGGGCGATATTGGCATTGGCGTCGGCGGGTACATCCTTGGCCGGCGCACTTTCGCCCTTGGCTTTTTCTGGCTCGGCAGCGGGTTTGGCTTCGACCCTCGCCTGGGGGCTGTCGGCGAGCAGATCTGGCAGGCTGACGCTCAGGCTGTGCCAGCCGACATCAGGGAATTTTTGCCGCAGCGGGCCAACTGCATTGGGCCAGTCGGCCGTTTCGCCAGCACCGGGAACAATGATCACCGCCCCTTGCGGGTCGCTGTCGTTGGCCGGCTTCCACAGGGCCAGGAAGCTGTCGGCGCCCGCCTGCAGGGTCTGCTGTTCGGCCTTGGGCACCAGCCTTTCGAGCGCCTGGGCATCCTCCTGGCTGCGCTCCAGCAAGGGCGGGCGTGGGGGCTCGACAGCAGGCGTCGCGGTAGTCGCGGGTGGTTTTTCGGCGTCGGCGGCCAAGGCACCGAGTGGAAGGAGCGAAGCCAGGCAGCACACTGCCAGCCCCGTGCGATAAAGTGTGGACATGCGTCAACCCAAGGCCAGAATGATACCGGCAGCCTAATAGTATTTGCCCGTGACGGCCATGCTGCATGGCCGCCTTTGCCAAGACGAGCGTGTAGATGAAGCGAGTGCGTCGCCTGTTGGTTATCGGCTGTTTGTGGCTGCCCTTGATTGCATTGGCCAGGCCCGAGGCGCCGCCCGCCGTGGTATTGGAGCCCGCTCAGCAGCAGTGGCTGGATACCCATCGCAGCCTGCGGGTGGGCCTGGTGCTGCAGGTGCCGTACGCCCAGTTCGACCGGCGCTTGCAGCAACTGTACGGGGCCAACGTAGAGCTGGTGAGCAGCCTGGCGCAGGTGCTGCGGCTGGACCTCACCTGGCGCAACTTCAGCGACCAGGCCAGCCTGGAGCATGCCCTGCAGAGCGGCGAAATCGACTTCGCCCCTGGGCTTACGCAGACGCCGGCCAGCCTGCGCCTGTGGTTGTTCAGCGACCCATACATGCGTGTGCCGCAACTGGTGGTGGGGCCGCGCACCGGGGCCATGGCCGTGGAGCTGGAAAAACTCGAAGCCGAACAGCGGGTGGCCGTGCGCATGCCCAGCCAGCTGGCGGACTACCTGCGCGCCAACTACAGCAACCTCAACCTGCAGGGGGTGCCCAACGAGCGTGAGGCCCTGCAACTGGTGGTAGGCGGCCAGGCCGCCTTTGCGGTGCTGGATGAAGCGCAGCTCAGCCGTCTGTCACGCGAAAGCGAGTTCAGTGAGCTGGCAGTGGTCGGCGATATCGGCCTGCCGCAATTGCTGCGCATTGGTTCCCGGCGCGACTGGCCACTGTTGGCCGATGTATTGGAGCGTGGCTTGCAAGCGCTGCCAGCCAAGGAGCTGGAACAACTGCATCAGCGTTGGTTACAGCCCAAATACCCACGGCTGAGTGAATCGCCGGGCTTCTGGCAGAACCTGGCCTTGTTGTTCGGCATGCTGCTGCTGTGCGCGTTGGCCACATTGCTATGGCAACGCCGGCAGCAGCGCCAGCTGGAGCGCAGCCTGTTGGCCACGCGAGAAAGCCTTGTGGAACGGCAGGTGCGCGAAGAGGCGTTGCGCTTGAGCCAGTTCGCCATCGACCAGAGTACGGTGGGTATCCTTTGGGTCAATTGGGACAGCCACGTGCGCTACGCCAACCACGCTGCCGAGCGCATGCTGGGTTATGCCGAGGGCGAGCTGCTGGAGCGGCCGCTGAGTACCTTCGAACCAAGCCTGAACATGGACCGCTGGCTGGAGCTGTGGAAGGGCGCGCGTACGGGGGCAGGGGGTACCGGCCAGTTCGAGGCGCAGTGCCGGCGGGCCGATCACAGCGTGCTGCCGGTGGAGCTGTCGCTGAGTTTTCTGCGCTTTCGTGATTCCGAATATCTGGTGGTCTATCTCGCCGACGTCACCGAGCGCCACCGCGCCCTGGCGGCCTTGCGCGAGAGCGAGGCACGGCTCAAGGGCATTGCCGGTAACGTGCCGGGGCTGGTGTTTCGTCTGGAGCGCGACCCAGCCGAGGGCGACCTGGAGTTCCCCTATATCAGTGAGGGCAGCGAGGCCCTGGTGGGCTATGCGCCCAGCGAGATTCAGCACCCGCAGATGGGCCTGCGCAACCTGGTGCACCCCGAGGACCGCGCCGATTACCATCGGGTACAGGACCTGGCCCTGGCCAGCGACCAGGACTGGTCCTGGCAGGGGCGCATCCTCACTCGCCAGGGTGAACAGCGCTGGGCCGACATCAAGGCCAGTACTCGGCGCCTGGGCAACGGCCAGGTGGTGTGGGACGGTGTGGTGTGGGACATCACCCAAGGCAAGCGGGCAGAGTTGGCCCTGGCGAAATCTCAGGAGCAGCTGCGCGAACTGTCGGCCCACCTGGAGAGCGTGCGTGAAGAAGAAAAGGCCCGTATCGCCCGGGAAGTGCACGACGAACTGGGGCAGATGCTGACCGTGCTCAAGCTGGAAGTGTCGATGTGCGAGCTGGCATTCGCCGAGCTGGACCCAGGCCTTAACGAACGCCTGAGCAGCATGAAGCGCCTGATCGCGCAGCTGTTCCAGCTGGTGCGCGATGTGGCCACCGCTTTGCGCCCGCCGATTCTCGATGCCGGTATTGCCTCGGCCATCGAATGGCAGGCGCGGCGCTTCGAGGCGCGCACGCAAATCCCCTGTCTGGTGCAAGTACCGGATAATCTGCCAGCATTGAGCGATGCCAAGGCCACTGGATTGTTTCGTATCCTGCAGGAGGCGCTGACCAACGTGATGCGTCACGCCCAGGCGCACAGCGTGGAGATCGAGCTGGTACGCCAGGACGGTCAGTTGCGCATGACGGTCAGTGACGACGGCCAGGGCTTTTGCCGCGACCAGCCCCGGCCCACCTCGTTTGGCCTGGTGGGTGTGCGCGAGCGCGTGCTGATGTTGGGTGGCAGCATGGCGCTGGACAGTCAACCGGGCGAGGGCACCAGCCTGAGCGTGGCCATTCCGTTGGAGTAGGAGAGCGAGCGTGATTCGAGTGCTGGTGGCCGAAGACCACACCATTGTCCGTGAAGGTATCAAGCAGTTGATCGGCCTGGCCAAGGACATGCAGGTGGCGGGGGAGGCCGGTAATGGCGAGCAGTTGCTCGAAACCCTGCGGCACACGCCGTGCGAGGTGGTGTTGCTGGATATCTCGATGCCGGGGGTGAATGGGCTGGAAGCGATCCCGCGGATCCGTGCGTTGCACGACGCTCCGGCAATCCTGATGCTGTCGATGCACGACGAGGCACAGATGGCGGCGCGGGCGTTGAAGGCTGGCGCGGCGGGTTATGCCACCAAGGACAGCGACCCGGCGCTGTTGCTGACCGCGATTCGCCGGGTGGCGGGTGGCGGGCGTTATATCGACCCGTCGCTGGCCGACCGTATGGTGTTCGAAGTGGGCCTGACCGAGTCTCGGCCATTGCACACGCTGCTGTCGGAGCGGGAGTTCTCGGTGTTCGAGCGCCTGGCTCAGGGCGCCAACGTCAACGACATTGCCCAGCAACTGGCGCTGTCGAGCAAGACCATCAGCACCCACAAAGCGCGCTTGATGCAAAAACTGAAGGTGAACTCGCTGGCGGAGCTGGTGAAGTACGCCATGGAGCACAAGCTGGTCTGATTGCGACAATGAGTGGTTTCGCGGTCCTTGTGAGAGCGGCCTTGTGTCGCGAAAGGGCCGCATAGCGGCCCCTTTGTTTCAGCGCTTTCGCTTGAATTGTGGGGGGGCTTCGTAGCCCTTTCGCGGCACAAGGCCGCTCCGGCAAGGACTGCGGCAGTGTCCTGAAAGCGTCATCTTTGTAGGGCAATCCCTACAGCGAATCTTCCATCCGGATGATGGCATTCTCTCAGCACCCCCGATTTTCGGGCGCTTGCGCCTCTTCTACTCTTTTGCCTACGCAGTCATCCAACAAGAAGGTGCAGGCATGAGCGAGGCGAAGTCGAACGCTGCAACCAGCGAAACGCTGGTCAGCTTCCGTGGTGTGCAGAAGAGCTACGACGGCGAGTCGCTGATCGTCAAAGACCTCAACCTGGATATCCGCAAGGGCGAGTTCCTTACCCTGCTTGGCCCGTCCGGCTCCGGTAAAACCACCAGCCTGATGATGCTGGCCGGTTTTGAAACCCCCACCGCCGGTGAAATCCAGCTGGCCGGGCGCTCGATCAACAACGTGCCGCCGCACAAGCGCGATATCGGCATGGTGTTCCAGAACTACGCGCTGTTCCCGCATATGACCGTGGCCGAGAACCTGGCCTTTCCGCTGACCGTGCGCAATCTGAGCAAGACCGACATCAGCGAGCGGGTCAAGCGCGTGCTGAACATGGTCCAGCTCGATGCCTTCGCCAAACGCTACCCCGGCCAGCTGTCCGGCGGCCAGCAACAGCGTGTGGCGCTGGCCCGGGCGCTGGTGTTCGAGCCGCAGCTGGTGCTGATGGACGAACCGCTTGGTGCGCTGGACAAGCAGCTGCGTGAACACATGCAGATGGAGATCAAGCACATTCACCAGCGCCTGGGTGTGACCGTGGTGTACGTGACCCACGACCAGGGCGAAGCGCTGACCATGTCCGACCGCGTGGCGGTGTTCCACCAGGGCGAAATCCAGCAGATTGCCGACCCGCGCACGCTGTATGAAGAGCCCTGCAATACCTTCGTCGCCAACTTCATCGGCGAAAACAACCGCATCAACGGCACCCTGCTGGCCAGCGATGGCAAACGCTGCCAGGTGCAGTTGCCGCGCGGTGAACGGGTCGAGGCGCTGGCGGTGAACGTCGGCCAGGCCGGCGAGCCGGTAACCCTGTCGATTCGCCCGGAGCGTGTGCGCCTGAACGGCCACAGCGAAAGCTGCGTCAACCGCTTCTCTGGCCGGGTGGCCGAGTTCATTTACCTGGGCGACCACGTGCGGGTGCGCCTGGAAGTTTGCGGCAAGGGCGACTTCTTCGTGAAACAGCCGATTGCCGAGCTCGACCCGGCATTGGCCGTGGGCGATGTGGTACCGCTGGGCTGGGAGGTGGAGCACGCCCGCGCGCTCGATCCGATTGCCGAAGCCCATTGATGGATTGCTTCACCAACCCTGTACTGTGGAGAGAATAATAATGCGCAAGCAGTTGAAACTGACCGCCCTGGCCCTGGGGCTGTTCGCCGCTGGCCAGGCCATGGCCGCGGACCTCACCGTGATCTCGTTCGGGGGCGCCAACAAGGCTGCCCAGGTCAAAGCGTTCTACGAGCCATGGGAAAAGGCGGGTAATGGCAAGATCGTCGCAGGCGAGTACAACGGCGAAATGGCCAAGGTCAAGGCGATGGTGGACACCAAGAGCGTGTCGTGGAACCTGGTAGAGGTCGAGTCGCCGGAGTTGGCGCGCGGTTGCGATGAGGGCATGTTCGAAGAACTCGACCCGGCACTGTTCGGCGATGACGCCGACTATGTACCTGGGGCCATCCAGCCTTGCGGCGTAGGCTTCTTCGTATGGTCCACGGTCATGGCCTACAACGCCGACAAGCTCAAGACCGCCCCCACCAGCTGGGCCGACTTCTGGGACACCAAGCAGTTCCCGGGCAAGCGTGGCCTGCGCAAGGGCGCCAAGTACACGATGGAATTCGCACTGATGGCCGATGGCGTTGCGCCCAAGGACGTCTACAAAGTGCTGGCCACCAAGGAAGGCCAGGACCGCGCCTTCAAGAAGCTCGATGAACTCAAGCCCAACATCCAGTGGTGGGAAGCTGGCGCGCAGCCACCGCAGTTCCTGGCCTCCGGTGACGTGGTCATGAGTTCTGCCTACAACGGCCGTATTGCCGCTGTGCAGAAGGAAAGCAACCTCAAAGTGGTGTGGAACGGCGGTATCTACGACTTTGATGCCTGGGCGATTCCTAAAGGTGCCAAGAACGCCGAAGAAGCCAAGAAATTCATTGCCTATAGCGTCAAACCCGAGCAGCAGAAGATCTACTCCGAGAACATCGCCTACGGCCCGGCCAACGCCAAGGCCGTGAGCTTGCTGTCGGAAGACGTGAAGAAGGACATGCCGACCACGCCTGAAAACATCGCCAACCAGGTGCAGATCGATGTGGCCTTCTGGGCTGACAACAGCGAGCAGCTGGAGCAACGCTTCAACGCCTGGGCGGCGAAGAAGTAAGGCGCATCAAAGGGGCGCTGGCCGCTGGGTCCGCGCTCCCCGTTTCCCTGTTTCGCGGAGTTCGCCATGGCCATTGCAGTGCCCCTAAAAGAAGGCGCAGGTCCAAGTCTCAAGCAGCGCCTCAAACACGCCGAGCGGGTCAACCGCTGGAAGGCGCAGGCGTTGATCGCGCCGTTGGCGCTGTTTCTTCTGCTGGTGTTCCTGGTGCCGATCGCGGCGCTGCTGTACAAGAGCGTCGGCAACCCGGAAGTGGTCGGTGGCTTGCCACGCACGGTAGACATCATCACCCAGTGGGACGGCAAGAGCCTGCCGGGCGAGGATGTGTACAAGGCACTGAGCCAGGACCTGGCCGAATCGCGCAAGAACCAGACCCTTGGCGACCTTTCCAAGCGCTTGAACATGGAGCTGGCTGGCTACCGCAGCTTGTTGACCAAGACAGCCCGGGCACTGCCATTCAAGGCTGAGCCTGCCTCTTACAAAGACGCTTTGCAGGCCGTTGACGAGCGTTGGGGCGACCCGGCCTACTGGCAGGCCATACGCCGCAATACCAGTTCGGTGACTTCTTTTTACCTGCTGGCCTCTGTCGACCACCGTATCGACGACCTTGGCGAACTGGCCAAGGCCACCCCGGACCAGGCCATTTACCTGGATATCTTCGCCCGCACCCTGTGGATGGGTGTGGTGATTACCGCCATCTGCCTTGTGCTGGCCTATCCGTTGGCCTACCTGTTGGCCAACCTGCCGACCCGCCAGAGCAACCTGCTGATGATCTTGGTACTGCTGCCGTTCTGGACCTCGATCCTGGTGCGGGTGGCGGCGTGGATCGTGCTGCTGCAGTCGGGCGGCCTGATCAACAGTGCGCTGATGGCCATGGGCATCATCGACCAGCCGCTGGAACTGGTGTTCAACCGCACCGGTGTGTACATCTCCATGGTGCACATTCTGCTGCCGTTCATGATTCTGCCGCTGTACAGCGTGATGAAGGGCATTTCGCCCAGCTATATGCGCGCGGCGATCTCGCTGGGGTGCCACCCGTTCGCCAGCTTCTGGCGGGTGTACTTCCCGCAGACCTATGCCGGCGTTGGCGCGGGGTGCCTGCTGGTGTTCATCCTGGCCATCGGCTACTACATCACCCCGGCGCTGCTCGGCAGCCCGAACGACCAGATGGTCAGCTACTTCGTCGCTTTCTATACCAACACCAGCATCAACTGGGGCATGGCCACCGCGCTGGGCGGGCTGCTGCTGCTGGCGACTGTGCTGTTGTACTTGATCTATAGCTGGCTGGTCGGCGCCAGCCGCCTGCGCCTGAGCTGAGGAGCCTGTCATGCTGAGCCCATACATGTCGCCCGTGGAACGGGTCTGGTTCTATAGCCTGCGCATTCTTTGTGGCTTGATCCTGCTGTTCCTGATCTTGCCGGTGCTGGTGATCGTGCCGCTGTCGTTCAACAGTGGCAGCTTCCTGGTGTACCCGCTGCAGGGCTTCTCGCTGCAGTGGTATCAGGACTTCTTCGGCTCGGCCGAGTGGATGCGGGCGTTGAAGAACAGCATCATCGTCGCCCCGGCGGCCACGGTGCTGGCCATGGTGTTCGGCACCCTGGCGGCCATCGGGCTGACCCGTGGCGACTTCCCCGGCAAGTCGCTGGTGATGGCGCTGGTGATATCGCCAATGGTGGTCCCGGTGGTGATCATCGGGGTCGCCAGTTACCTGTTCTTCGCCCCACTGGGCATGGGCAACAGTTTTACCTCGCTGATTCTGGTGCATGCGGTGCTGGGTGTGCCGTTCGTCATCATTACCGTGTCGGCAACCTTGCAGGGCTTCAACTACAACCTGGTGCGTGCGGCGGCCAGCCTGGGTGCCTCGCCGCTGCTGACCTTCCGCCGAGTGACCCTGCCACTGATTGCACCCGGTGTTATCTCGGGCGCGCTGTTCGCCTTTGCCACTTCGTTTGACGAAGTGGTGGTAACACTGTTTCTGGCCGGGCCGGAGCAGGCGACCCTGCCGCGGCAGATGTTCAGCGGTATCCGCGAAAACCTCAGCCCGACCATTGCTGCGGCGGCAACCTTGCTGATTGCTTTCTCGGTGGTGTTGCTGCTGACCCTGGAGTGGCTGCGTGGGCGCAGCGAGAAGCTGAGGACCCAACAGCCGGCCTGATGAGGAGGTGCCTGTACCGGCCTCTTCGCGGCGTTAGCCACGAAGAGGCCGGTACAGGTTGAAACAGCTGGTCGACATGGATTGATACCAATCAGCCTCTATCCGTTTCCCTGAGTTACAATGCGCGCCACCGTGATTCTGCCAACAGGTGCGCCATGCAGCCCTACGCTATTGCCCCCTCCATTCTCTCCGCCGATTTTGCCCGCCTGGGTGAGGACGTCGACAAGGTATTGGCTGCGGGTGCAGACATCGTTCACTTCGATGTCATGGACAACCACTATGTCCCCAACCTGACCATTGGTCCGATGGTTTGCACCGCCCTGCGCAAGTACGGCGTCACCGCGCCGATCGACGTGCACCTGATGGTCAGCCCCGTCGACCGTATCATCGGCGACTTCATCGAAGCCGGCGCCACCTACATCACCTTCCACCCGGAAGCCACACAGCACATCGACCGTTCGCTGCAACTGATCAAGGACGGTGGTTGCAAGGCTGGCCTGGTGTTCAACCCGGCCACCAGCCTGGACGCCCTGAAGTATGTGATGGACAAAATCGACATGGTGTTGCTGATGAGCGTCAACCCAGGCTTTGGCGGGCAAAAGTTCATCCCCGGCACCCTCGACAAACTGCGCGAAGCGCGTGCGCTGATCGACGCCAGTGGCCGTGATATCCGCCTGGAAATCGACGGCGGCGTGAACGTCAACAACATCCGCGAGATCGCTGCCGCTGGCGCTGACACCTTCGTGGCTGGCTCGGCGATCTTCAACGCCCCGGACTACCAGGAAGTCATCGCCAAGATGCGCGCCGAACTGGCCCTGGCCCGCCCATGAGTGGCTTCGAGCAGCTGTTCCCGGGGACGCTGCCGAGGCTGGTGATGTTCGATCTGGACGGTACCCTGATCGACTCCGTGCCAGACCTGGCCGCCGCCGTGGACCGTATGCTGCTCGAACTGGGGCGCCCGCCTGCAGGCCTTGAGGCCGTGCGCCACTGGGTTGGTAATGGTGCCCAGGTGCTGGTGCGTCGGGCGTTGGCCGGAGGCATCGACCACACCACAGTGGACGACGCCCTGGCCGAGCAGGCGCTGGCGCTGTTCATGGACGCCTATGCCGAAAGCCATGAGCTGACGGTGGTCTACCCCGGCGTGCGGGACACCCTGCGCTGGCTGCGCAAGCAGGGTGTGGAGATGGCGCTGATTACCAACAAGCCTGAGCGCTTCGTTGGCCCGCTGCTGGACCAGATGAAGATCGGCAACTACTTCCGCTGGATCATCGGCGGTGACACCCTGCCGCAGAAGAAGCCCGACCCGGCGGCGCTGCTGTTCGTCATGCAGATGGCCGGTGTTACTCCGCAGCAGTCGCTGTTTGTCGGCGATTCGCGCAGTGACGTGCTGGCCGCCAAGGCAGCTGGTGTGCAATGCGTGGGCCTGACCTACGGCTACAACCATGGCCGGCCGATCAACGACGAATCCCCCAACCTGGTGATCGACGATCTGCGCGCTTTGCTGCCTGGTTGCGCAGACCCGGCCACTGGGATAACGTTGGCGAACCTTCAAGCCTCACAAGACAGAGAGCCCACCGTGGTGGTTACCGGCAAATTCTGGATGAAAGTCATCAAGGCCCTGGCCCGTTGGCGTTGGCGCGCCTGACTTTTGCCTGCCGGCGCGTGCCGGCCCGTCCGTTTGCCTGACCTACTGCTGCTTGCCACGAGGCTACTCATGAACCGCGAAGAATTCCTGCGCCTGGCCGCTGCCGGCTACAACCGCATTCCTTTGGCCTGCGAAACCCTGGCCGACTTCGACACGCCGCTGTCGATCTACCTGAAACTGGCTGACCAACCCAACTCGTACCTGCTCGAATCGGTGCAGGGCGGCGAGAAGTGGGGCCGTTACTCGATGATCGGCTTGCCGTCGCGCACGGTGATGCGTGTGCATGGCTACCACGTCAGCATCCTGCAGGATGGCGTGGAAGTGGAAAGCCACGATGTCGAAGACCCGCTGGCGTTCGTTGAAACCTTCAAGGACCGCTACAAGGTTGCCGACATTCCCGGCCTGCCGCGTTTCAACGGCGGCCTGGTCGGCTACTTCGGCTACGACTGCGTGCGTTATGTGGAAAAGCGCCTGGGCGCCAGCCCCAACCCGGACCCGCTGGGCGTGCCGGATATCCTGCTGATGGTGTCCGACGCGGTGGTGGTATTCGACAACCTGGCGGGCAAGATGCACGCCATCGTGCTGGTTGACCCGGCCGAGGAGCAGGCCTTCGAACAGGGCCAGGCACGCCTTCAAGGCTTGCTCGAAACCCTGCGTCAGCCGATCACCCCGCGCCGTGGCCTGGACCTGAGCGGCCCACAGGTCGACGAACCGGAGTTCCGCTCCAGCTATACCCGTGAGGATTACGAGAACGCGGTCGGCCGTATCAAGGAATATATTCTGGCCGGTGACTGCATGCAGGTGGTGCCGTCACAGCGCATGTCGATCGACTTCAAGGCTGCGCCTATCGACCTGTACCGCGCGCTGCGCTGCTTCAACCCGACGCCGTACATGTACTTCTTCAACTTCGGTGACTTCCATGTGGTCGGCAGCTCGCCCGAGGTGCTGGTACGTGTCGAGGACAACCTGGTCACCGTGCGCCCAATCGCCGGCACCCGCCCGCGCGGCGCCACCGAAGAGGCCGACCGCGCCCTGGAAGACGACCTGCTGTCGGACGACAAGGAAATTGCCGAGCACTTGATGCTGATCGACCTGGGCCGCAACGACGTGGGCCGTGTGTCTTCGACCGGCAGCGTGCGCCTGACCGAGAAGATGGTCATCGAGCGTTATTCCAACGTGATGCACATCGTCTCCAACGTCACCGGCCAACTGCGTGAAGGGCTGACGGCGATGGATGCACTGCGGGCGATCCTGCCGGCTGGCACCCTGTCGGGTGCACCGAAAATCCGCGCGATGGAAATCATCGACGAACTGGAGCCGGTCAAGCGTGGAGTTTACGGTGGTGCAGTCGGCTACTTTGCCTGGAACGGCAACATGGATACCGCGATTGCCATCCGTACTGCCGTGATCAAGGACGGTGAACTGCATGTGCAAGCCGGTGGTGGCATTGTTGCCGACTCGGTACCGGCGCTGGAATGGGAAGAAACCATCAACAAGCGCCGAGCGATGTTCCGCGCGGTGGCGCTGGCCGAGCAGACGTTGACCAAATAAATGGATTGGGGCCGCAATGCGGCCCCATCCATTCAGAAGTCCACGCTCACCCCCAGGCTCACCCCCTGCTGCGTCAACTCATCACTCTTGCGCCAGTTGTAGTTCCCACGCACATGCACCCCCGCCACCAGTTCATGGCTCACCCCAAGGCTCGCTCGGGTCAGGTCGCTGTGTGGCGTATACCCGGTCAGGGTGAAGTCATTGGCCGGCAAGCGGGTCAGGTGCATCGTCACATCCTGCTGGTCGTCCTCGAACTCGTGTTCCTGCGCCACCTCGGCGAACAACCGGGTACTTGGCATTACCTGCACACTACCCAGCAACCCCACGCCTAGCCGACGTGACGTGCGTTCCTGGTCATCGAAGCCCAGTGCCGTCGAGCGCCCGCTTTTCTCGTCGTAGCCATCCACTTTCACCCGCGCATAGTCGGCACTGATGAAGGGTGCCAGCTGCCAGTCGCTGCTGTCGGCCGCCAGGTTGTAGCCCAGGCGCCCGGACATCGCCCAGGCCTCGCCGTCGGTGTCGCCCTTTTCGCTACGGCCATTCACGCCCAGGGCGAAGGTGCGTTTCAGGTCACTGTAGTCCAGGTGCCCGGCGGTCAGCGCGGCATCGGCCCACCAGCGGTCCTGGCGGTATTGGGCAAAGGCACTGGCCAGGTAGCTGTTCAGTTTGTAGTCCGAGTCTTGGTCGCCGACTTCCAGCTTCTGTCGGTATGCACCACCGGCGAGGCCCACGCGCCAGGCGTCGTTCAGGCGATAGCTGCCGCCCACAGTCAGGTTGTAGCCACGTCCATCGCCGCTGGCCGCGCTGTGCTGGCCGTCGAAGTCCAGGTCCTGGGCGCCAGTGGCGACAAAGGCTTGCCACTGACCTACGGCTTGCCAGGGTGTCTGCCACTGGTTGCGCAATTCATCCTGGTGGGCGCGCAGGCTGGCATGGGCCATTTCTGGCAGCAGGGTCAGCTCCCAAGGTGCGGAAATGATCGAATAGGCGTAGTCGGCAATCAGTTGCTGGCCCGCGATGGTCGGGTGCACCGAGTCGTTGAACAGTAGTTTGGTTGGGTCGGGGGTGGTGCCGGTGATGCCATATACCGGGTTGGCCACACAACCTTCGCCGCTGTAGCAAGTACCGACCAGGTTCTGATCGCTGGCGAGGCCGAACTGGTTGGGGCTGGCCAATGCCTCGCTCAGCAGCAAGGGAACGTTCAGCGGGATGATCTCGGCATCGATCTGCCCCAGTCGGCTGAGCAGCGACTGGTTGAAGGCGCCAGACAGCAATGACAGCGGGTTTTGTTGTGGCGTACCACTGAAGTTCGGTGTTTGGCCGAGGTCGGGCAGCAGCCAGACCATGATGTAGCGGGCGCCGCCTTGTTGCAGGGCCTGGGCGCTGGCAGCCAAGCGGGCGCCAGCGGCGATGGCATCGGCCGGGCTGTTGACCAGGCCCTGCAGGAAGTCATTGCCGCCGCCGGTCAGGTAGTACAGCGCGTTGGGGTCGGCACGCAGGCCATTGGCCAGGTAGCCCGGCTTTTCACGCAGTACCTGCCCGGCGCCGGTGCGCCCCGGTGGGATGACTGTTTCGGATGTGCTGGTGATCGAGTCCAGGATCTGTTGGGTCGTGTAGCCGCCGACTGCCCAGTTGTTGCCGTCGGGAAGCCCTAATGCCGGGTTGAGAGGCGAGGTAGAAGGACCCAGCTCGATCGGGCTCACCCCCAGCCGTCCGCCCAGGATCATTGGCGACACGGGGGCATAATTGCCATCGGCATCGCGGTTGGTAAAGCGCATGCCGCCGAACTGCCCGGCGTCACTGAGGCTGTCACCAAACACGATCAAGGTGGAATAGGGCGAGGGGGCAGCGAATGCCTGGCTGCAAGCTAAGGCCAGTGAAGCGAGAGTAAAGCGCAATAACGGGGCTTTTCGCATCAGGGAACATCCTTTTCTTTGTTTTTATTGGGACAACCCCATCGACCTTAGCAAATCGCTGTGCATCGCTCCCAAGTCCATTCGTTTCCCCGTGTTTACGGGCATATTGCGCCCGTCGCCCCGGTAGGCTACTGTGCCGGGACGTATGAGCGAGACCTATCCTGTGTTGATCGTCAGCAAACTCTTGATGCGCGTAATCAAGGCCCACGCCCGTTGGCGTTGGCGCGCCTGACTTTATCCCCTGCCGGCCCGTCCGGCCCGCCCCCGTTTGCCTTCCCGTTTACCGCCCTTTGTGGCAAAGCCGCGCCTGTGGCTGGTGCTGGAAGGTTCGAATTCTGAAGTCAGTAGATTCAAGAGGTTTAACACCATGTTACTGATGATCGACAATTACGACTCATTCACTTACAACGTCGTTCAGTACCTTGGCGAGCTGGGCGCCGAGGTCAAGGTCATTCGCAATGACGAAATGACCATCGCCCAGATCGAAGCCCTCAACCCTGAGCGCATCGTCGTATCCCCAGGCCCGTGCACGCCAAGCGAGGCGGGCGTGTCCATCGAGGCTATCCTGCATTTTGCCGGTAAGCTGCCGATCCTCGGCGTATGCCTGGGTCACCAGTCCATCGGCCAGGCTTTTGGCGGCGACGTGGTACGTGCACGCCAGGTCATGCATGGCAAGACCAGCCCGGTACATCACCGCGACCTGGGCGTGTTCGCCGGCCTTAACAACCCGCTGACCGTGACCCGTTATCACTCGCTGGTGGTAAAGCGCGAGACCTTGCCCGACTGCCTGGAGGTGACCGCCTGGACTGCCCATGAGGACGGTTCGGTCGATGAGATCATGGGCCTGCGCCATAAAACGTTGAATATCGAAGGGGTACAGTTCCACCCCGAGTCGATCTTGACCGAGCAGGGCCACGAGCTGTTCGCCAACTTCCTCAAGCAGACCGGCGGCCGCCGCTAAGGATCGAACATGGATATCAAGAGCGCGTTGGCCCGTATCGTCGGCCACCTGGACCTCTCTACCGAAGAAATGCGCGATGTCATGCGCCAGATCATGACCGGCCAATGCAGCGAGGCGCAGATCGGCGCCTTCCTGATGGGTATGCGCATGAAAAGTGAAAGCATCGACGAGATTGTCGGTGCGGTGTCGGTGATGCGTGAGCTGGCCGACAAGGTTGAACTCAAAAGCCTCGATGGTGTGGTCGACATCGTCGGCACCGGCGGCGATGGCGCCAATATCTTCAACGTCTCCACTGCTTCCGCGTTCGTCCTGGCGGCGGCGGGTTGCACGGTCGCCAAGCACGGTAACCGCGCGGTGTCCGGCAAGAGCGGCAGTGCCGACTTGCTGGAAGCGGCCGGCATCTATCTGAACCTGACGCCAACCCAAGTGGCCCGCTGCATTGACAGCCTGGGCATCGGCTTCATGTTCGCGCAAAGCCATCATTCGGCGATGAAGCATGCCGCTGGCCCGCGTCGCGAGCTGGGGTTGCGCACCCTGTTCAACATGCTCGGCCCGCTTACGAATCCGGCCGGAGTGAAGCACCAGGTGGTCGGCGTGTTTGCCCAGGCCCTGTGCCGCCCGTTGGCCGAGGTACTGCAGCGTCTGGGTAGCAAGCATGTGTTGGTGGTGCACTCGAAGGACGGCCTGGATGAGTTCAGCCTGGCTGCACCCACCTTCGTTGCCGAACTGAAGAACGACGAAATCACCGAATACTGGGTCGAGCCGGAAGACCTCGGCATGAAGAGCCAGAGTTTGCATGGCCTTGCCGTCGACAACCCGCAGGCGTCGCTGGAGCTGATCCGCGATGCGTTGGGCCGCCGCAAGACCGAAAACGGCCAGAAGGCTGCGGAAATGATCGTGCTCAATGCGGGCGCGGCACTGTATGCCGCCGATCATGCAATGACCCTGGCTCAAGGTGTGGAGCTGGCCCACGACGTACTGCACACCGGGCTGGCCTGGGAGAAGCTGCAGGAACTGGGTGCGTTTACTGCAGTATTCAAGGTGGAGAACGAAGCATGAGTGTGCCGACAGTGCTGGAAAGGATCATTGCCCGCAAGTTTCAGGAAGTGGCCGAGCGCAGCGCACGCGTCAGCCTTGCCGAGCTGGAGGCCCTGGCCAAGGCCGCCGATGCTCCGCGTGGCTTTGCCAACGCGCTGATCGAGCAGGCCAAGCGCAAGCAGCCGGCGGTGATTGCTGAAATCAAGAAGGCCTCGCCGAGCAAAGGCGTGATCCGCGAGCACTTTGTGCCGGCGGAAATCGCGGTCAGCTACGAGAAGGGTGGCGCTACCTGCCTGTCGGTGCTGACCGATGTCGATTACTTCCAGGGTGCCGATGTGTACCTGCAGCAGGCTCGCGCAGCAGTTTCCTTGCCGGTAATCCGCAAGGACTTCATGGTCGACCCTTACCAGATCGTCGAAGCCCGGGCCTTGGGCGCGGACTGCGTGCTACTGATCGTGTCGGCGCTGGACGACGTAAAGATGGCCGAACTGGCCGCCACTGCCAAGGATGTCGGCCTTGATGTGCTAGTGGAAGTGCATGATGGCGATGAGCTGGAGCGCGCCTTGAAAACCCTCGACACGCCGCTGGTTGGGGTGAACAACCGTAACCTGCACACCTTTGAGGTGAGCCTGGAAACCACCCTCGACCTGCTGCCGCGCATTCCGCGTGATCGCTTGGCGATTACCGAGAGCGGTATTCTCAACCGAGCGGACGTGGAACTGATGGCGATCAACGAGGTTTACTCGTTCCTGGTCGGCGAAGCGTTCATGCGTGCCGAACAGCCAGGCCTGGAACTGCAACGGTTGTTCTTCCCAGAACAGGTGAAGAAAACTGTACAGCCATTGGACTGATCAAACGAAGCCGGCGTTCTTGCCGGCTTTTTTGTATGCCTGTAATGGCCCTTTCGCGGGTAAACCCGCTCCCACACAGGATGTTCACCGCCTGTAGGACCTGTGATATCCCCGTGGGAGCGGTTTTACCCGCGAAAGGGCCATCAACAACAATATCAAAGGTGGATCAATGAGCGATCAACCCCTGGCCTTGACCGTCGAACAAGGCCTGCACGCCGAACAGGAACTGCTGGCCGCCGTCTGCCGTGGCGAACGCGAGAGTGGCGTGCTGTTCTGGCGGCCGACCGATCACGCTCTGGTCATGCCTCGACGCATGAGCCGGCTGGACAACTTCGAGGCCGCCTGCGCGGAGTTGGCAATTGCCGGCTGGCCGGTACTGTTGCGTGAAACGGGTGGTGAGCCGGTGCCGCAGTCGCATTCGACGGTAAACGTTGCACTGGTCTACGCCGCCCCGCGCAGTGAAGGCGACCACGGTCGCATCGAAAATGCCTACGAGCGCCTGTGCCTGCCGCTGTGCGATGTGCTGCGCGAGTGGGGCGGGGTAGCATCGGTGGGGGAAATCGACGGGGCCTTCTGCGATGGCCGCTACAACGTCAACCTCAATGGCCGCAAACTGGTGGGCACCGCCCAGCGCTGGCGCCAGGGTTTGGGGGGCAAGCGCCCGGTGGTGCTGGTGCACGGTGCGCTGCTGCTGGACAACGAGCGTGAGTCGATGGTGGCGGCGGTCAACCGCTTCAACGAATGCTGCGAGCTGGAGCAACGCTGCCGCGCCGATGCGCACATTGCCTTGCACGAAGTGGCGCCCGCGGTGCCCTGGTTCGAGCGCCTTTCACAGGCCTACGCCAAGGTGCTGGCCGAGCTGCCCAAGGACTAGCGGGTACCGTAGACCACCATGGTCTTGCCTTTCACCTGTACCAGGCTGCGCTCTTCGAGGTCCTTGAGGACGCGGCCGACCATTTCCCGCGAGCAACCGACGATACGGCCGATTTCCTGCCGGGTAATCTTGATCTGCATGCCATCGGGATGGGTCATGGCGTCGGGTTGCTTGCACAGTTCCAGCAGGCAACGGGCTACTCGACCGGTCACGTCGAAGAATGCCAAGTCGCCGACTTTGCGCGTAGTGTTGCGTAGGCGCTGGGCCATCTGGCTGCCCAGGGCGTAGAGAATTTCTGGGTCCTGGCGCGCCAGTTCGCGAAACTTCTCGTAGCTGATTTCGGCCACTTCGCACTCGGTTTTGGCGCGCACCCAGGCACTGCGCTGCTGTTCGCCCTCGACGGGCTCGAACAGGCCCAGCTCGCCAAAGAAATCGCCATTGTTAAGGTAGGCGATGATCATTTCATGGCCGTCATCGTCCTCGATGAGGATGGTGACCGAACCCTTGATGATGAACGACAGAGTCTCGGCCCGGTCGCCGGCGCAGATGATGTTGCTTTTGGCGGTGTAGCGGCGGCGCTGGCAGTGCACCAGCAACTTGTCGATGTTCTTGATCTTGGCGGGTAGGGCGGAGGCAACCATCACGAAATCCTGTTCGATACGAGGCATAGGCTTTTTTTAGAGGTTGGCTGACGGCAAGCGCCAGTCATTTGGCGCCAGCTTATCAGACACTACGGGATGTTTCGGTATTAAACCGACACGTCTCGTGCTTTTCCCACAGCCGCACAAGGTCTAAGCTGACACCCTTTTCCGAAAATCAGGAGTCCGGGTAGATGAAGGCACGTATCCAGTGGGCCGGTGAAGCAATGTTTCTCGGCGAGTCGGGGAGCGGCCATGTCGTCGTGATGGACGGCCCGCCCGAGGCCGGCGGTCGCAACCTGGGTGTGCGCCCGATGGAAATGCTGTTGCTGGGCCTGGGTGGTTGCAGCAGTTTTGACGTGGTGAGCATTCTGAAAAAGTCGCGCCAGGCGGTGGAAAGCTGCGAGGCGTTCCTGGAGGCGGAACGCGCCAGCGAAGACCCGAAGGTGTTCACCAAGATTCACATGAACTTCGTGGTGAAAGGGCGTGGGCTGAAAGAAGCGCAGGTCAAGCGGGCGGTGGAGCTGTCGGCAGAGAAGTACTGCTCGGCTTCGATCATGCTCGAGCGTGCCGGGGTTGAGATTACCCATGGCTACGAGATTGTAGAACTGGGTTAAAGCTGAGATTTTGGGGCCGCTTCGCGGCCCATCGCGACACAAGGCCGCTCCTACAGGGGAACGCGTACTTCCTGTAGGAGCGGCCCCGACACTATCAGCTCCGAAGCGCGGGCAGTGCAGCTTGCACCCACCCCGGCAACCACCTTCGCATCACTTGGCTCAACCGCTCCCGCCGCTTCTGGTAAACCAGCCCCAGCCAGATAACCCCCAGCCCGATCAAGGTCACCACCACCGGGAACAGCAGCGACTCGGCAAACACCTCGTACGACAGGTACCCCAGGTAAGCCGCCACCCCCAGCGCACCAAACACCATGAACACCGGCCGGCGCAGCAGCACCGCCATGCCCATCAGCACAATGTTGATCAGGCAGTACAGGGCCTTGCCCAACTCACTGCCACTGTCCACCAGTGTCAGTCCGCCCCAGAATGCCGCCAGCCCGGACAGGTAGCCCCAGCGGGCGTAGTCCTCACGCGTGCGGCCGTCTATCACCAGGAACACCACCAGCAAGGCCAACCCGAACCACAGCGAAACCTCTCGGCGCTGCTCCCAGCTGAACGGTGAGCCGAAGAACCACTCGCTCAGGTCCATCGACATGAACCACAAGGCCACGGCTATCGGCATGACCACAAACGGGTAGGGGATCAGCCGCAGCATCAGCAACCCGGCCAGCACCGTGGCCGCTTCCATCGCCAGCCAGCCGCCTTGCACGTAGGTGTAGTACTGGTGGTAGTTGGCCTGGGCGTCGTCCAGTGGCCACCAGCCTGCCAGGCGTTCGATGGCGAACACTGCCAGCGGCACGATGCTGACCGCCAATGCTGCCAGTACCCCGGCAGCTACCGGTTGGGCGCGGCGCTGCAGGTTGAGGGCGAACAGGGTGATCAGCAGGATGTAGAGGGTGGCGATGATCAACAGCGCGCCATCACCGATGCTCATCCAGGCCTCGGTGAGCAACCAGCCCATGGCCGCCATGATCAACATGGCGCCAAAGTAGAAGGCAACATGGGCCAGCTGAAAACTGCCACGTGGTGCCGGTTGCTGGCGCAGGAATGCCAACAAGGTCTGGTCCTGGCCCGGTTGAAGAATGCCAGCGTGTACTGCGCGTGCCAGGTCCTTGGCGTCGAAACGGTCCGTCATGGTGATGCCTTCAGATGCGGTAGGTGCTCTTGGTCATGACCTTGGCCAGCAAGCTCATGCCAAAACGGACCGGAGCCGGGAAGCGATAACCACCGGCTTCCAGTGCAGACTCGGCGTGCTGCTCTTCGTCGATGCGCATCTGCTCGAGAATGGCCCGGGATTTTTCATCTTCGTGCGGGATCTGCTCCAGGTGCTCGTCGAGGTGCTTGCACACTTGATGCTCGGTAGCGGCGACGAAGCCCAGGCTGACCTTGTCGCTGACCAGCCCGGCGAGTGCGCCGATGCCGAACGACATGCCATAGAAAAGAGGGTTGAGCACACTCGGGTGGCTGTTCAGCTGGCGAATCCGCTGTTCGCACCAGGCCAGGTGGTCGATTTCTTCCTCGGCGGCATGCTCCATGGCCTTGCGCACTTCGGGCAGCTTGGCGGTCAGTGCCTGGCCCTGGTACAGCGCTTGGGCGCAGACTTCACCGGTGTGGTTGATGCGCATGAGCCCGGCAATGTGGCGGGATTGTTGCTCGTCCAGGTCGGCGTCTGGCTGGATGATGGCCGGCGATGGGCGGGCGGGTTGGCCGCTGAAGGGCAGCAAGGTGCGCATGGCGGTATCGGCCTGCAGCAACAAGCGGTCGAGCGGCGAGTAGTGACGTTCGGTAGCCATCGGGCACCTCCGCAAGAATGTGCCCGACAGTTTACCGCAATAGCAGCGGGGTCGCTTGCCGTGGATCAGCCCGGTGGCCAGTTCATCTGGCGCTGGCCAAGCACGTGCATATGGATGTGGTAGACCGTCTGGCCGCCTTTCGGGTTGCAGTTCATGACCACGCGGAAGCCCTCTTCGCAGCCTTGCTCGACCGCTAGGCGTTGGGCAGTGAAGAGGATGTGGCCAGCCAGGGCCTTGTCTTCTTCGGTCAGGTCATTGAGCGTACGAATGTGCTTTTTCGGGATGACCAGAAAATGTACCGGTGCCGCGGGTGCAATGTCCTTGAAGGCCAGGATCTGGTCGTCTTCGTAGATGATATCCGCCGGGATTTCCCGGTTGATGATTTTGAGGAATAGATCGTCCACAGCACTTGCTCCATGGTGAGGGTCGGGCCGAGTGTACTCAGCCGGGCGCCGCTCGCCCAGTGGCTATTCCATGCCGACCGGGCAATAGCGGCGGTGGATGGCCCCGGCCAGCTTGCGCACCAACCAGCGTGGCAGCAGGCGCGGGGCGAATGCCAGCCAGCGGTTGCGCCGGCCGGGCATGATCAGCGCGCGGTTCTTGTCCAGTGCGCGGACGGTGTACAGCGCTACTTCCTCGGGGCTGAGGCAGCGCGGTTTGCCGTCGAGCCGCGCAATGCGCCGGCGCGCGGAACGCACTGGGCCGGGGCACAGTACCGAGACCTTGATGCCGGTGCGCTTGAGCTCTTCGCGAAGCGCCTGGGAAAAACTCAGTACATACGCCTTGCTGGCGGTATAGGCTGCCATCCACGGGCCGGGTGCCATCCCGGCCAGGCCGGCGACGTTGAGGATCTGCCCGCCGCCCTGCACGGCCATCAGGTTGCCGATGGCGTGGCACAGGCGGCTCAGGGCCAGCACGTTGACCTCCAGCAGGTCTTGCTCGTCGGCCCACTCATGGGCCAGGAACGGCCCGTAGGTGCGTAACCCCGCGCAGTTGACCAGCAGGTCGATACGCCGTTCGCCTTCTTCCAGTTCCAGTACGAAGCCAGACAGGCGCAGCGGCTGGCTGAGGTCGCAGGCGCGGAACAGCACCTCGACCCCGAAGCGCTGGGTAAGCTCGATGGCTACAGGCTCCAGTGTTTCTCGCTGACGTGCTACCAGGATCAGGTTGCGCCCACGCCGTGCCAGCGCTTCCGCCAGGGCCAGGCCCAGGCCGCTGGAAGCACCAGTGATCATGGCGTAACGGGTCATGCAAGGCTCCTGGGGGCTAAAGAGGGCGCCTAGTGTACAGCTTGGCCGGGCAAGGTGTTGCCTTTTGCTACAAGGTGCGGATGCGCAGAACCTGGCAGCGCTCCAAGGCTTCCCGGTACTCCTTTTGGAGCCGTTCGATCAATTCAGTGGTGCTGGGCAGGTCATGGATTTCGCCGACGCCCTGGCCCGCCGACCATACGGTCTTCCAGGCTTTAGCCTCGTCGTCGATCGGCTTGAGCTTGCCTTGCTCGTGGCCGCTCTTGAGGGCATTCATGTCATAGCCGGCCTGCTCCAGGCTCGAACGCAGGAAGCTGGCAGGGATGCCGGACACTGCCGGGGTGTGGATGATGTCGGCGGCATGGGCATCGAGCAGCATCTGCTTGTAGGCATCCTGGGCGTGGCTTTCTGCGGTGGCGATGAAGCGCGTGCCCATGTAGGCCAGATCGGCGCCCAGCAATTGTGCCGCGAGGATTTCGTGGCCGTGGTTGATGCAACCAGCCAGCAGCAGGGTCTTGTCGAAAAACTGACGAATTTCCGCTGCCAGGGCGAACGGGCTCCAGGTGCCGGCGTGGCCACCCGCACCTGCGGCGACGGCGATCAGGCCATCGACACCTGCTTCGGCGGCTTTCTCGGCATGGCGGCGAGTGGTGACATCGTGGAACACCAGGCCGCCATAGCCATGCACGGCGTCGACCACTTCCTTTACCGCCCCCAGGCTGGTGATGACGATCGGCACGCGATGTTCTACGCACAAGGCCAGGTCGGCCTGCAGGCGTGGGTTGGTCGGGTGCACGATCAGGTTGACGGCATAGGGGGCTGGCGCCTGCAATTGCGTCAGGCCCGCCTCGATCTCCTCCAGCCAGGCCTTGAAACCGGCGCTGTCGCGCTGGTTAAGGGCCGGGAAACTGCCGACCACACCGCTGGCGCAGCAGGCCAGCACCAGTTTGGGGTTGGAGATCAGGAACATCGGCGCCGCGACCACAGGCAGGCGCAAGCGTTGTTCGAGCAAGGCAGGTAACGACATGGCAAGGCTCCTTGAGCGGGTGGCTATGTCAGAACGGTTTGACCACCACCAGAATTACGATACCCAGCAGGAACAGCACGGGCACTTCGTTGAACCAGCGATAGTAGACGTGGCTGCGGGTATTGGTGCCGCTGGCGAAGCGTTTGCGTTGGGCACCGCATACGTGATGGTAGCCGGTCAGCAGGATCACCAGGGTCAGCTTGGCATGCAGCCAGCCTTGGCTCAGCCAGCCGGGGGTGAGGTACAGCATCCAGGCGCCGAACACGTAGGTGGCGATCATCGCCGGGTTCATGATGCCGCGGTACAGCTTACGCTCCATGGTGATGAAGCGTTCCTGGCTGATGCTGTCCTGGCTCTGGGCGTGGTAGACGAACAGCCGCGGCAGGTAGAACAGGCCGGCGAACCAGCAGACCACGCTGACGATGTGCAGCGCTTTGATCCATAGGTAAAGCATGGAGGGAGTTCCTTCAGGTATTCACGGTCGTCAGATAGTAGTGGTCAAGCGCCCGAAGGGTCACCCGAAGAGTTGTTACAGGCGCCTTGCGCCCCTATTATCGTGCGCTTTCCAGACGGCTCGTTGATAAGGGGCAAGCGTTATGATCAAGGTCGGTATCGTCGGCGGCACGGGTTACACCGGCGTCGAACTGTTGCGTCTGCTGGCACAGCATCCACAGGCCGAAGTGGCGGTCATCACTTCGCGCTCCGAGGCGGGCGTGGCGGTGGCGGACATGTACCCGAACCTGCGCGGCCATTATGACGGGCTGGCCTTCAGCGTGCCCGACAGCAAGGCCCTGGCTGCTTGCGATGTGGTGTTCTTTGCTACCCCGCATGGTGTTGCCCACGCCCTGGCAGGTGAACTGCTGGCGGCTGGCACGAAGGTGATCGACCTGTCGGCCGACTTCCGCCTGCAGGATGCCGCCGAGTGGGGCAAGTGGTATGGCCAGCCGCACGGTGCGCCAGAACTGCTCAAGGATGCGGTGTACGGCCTGCCTGAAGTCAACCGCGAGAAGATCCGCCAGGCACGCCTGATCGCGGTGCCGGGTTGCTACCCGACCGCAACCCAGTTGGGCTTCCTGCCGCTGCTGGAAGCGGGCCTGGCCGACCCGTCGCGCCTGATCGCTGATTGCAAGTCGGGTGTCAGCGGTGCTGGCCGTGGTGCTGCGGTCGGTTCGCTGTTCTGTGAGGCTGGCGAAAGCATGAAGGCCTACGCAGTGAAAGGTCACCGTCATCTGCCTGAAATCAGCCAGGGCCTGCGCCTGGCTGCTGGCAAGGACATCGGCCTTACCTTCGTGCCGCACCTGACGCCGATGATCCGGGGTATCCACGCCACCCTGTACGCGAATGTTGTCGATACGTCGGTCGACCTCCAGGCGTTATTCGAAAAGCGTTATGCCGACGAGCCGTTCGTCGACGTGATGCCCGCTGGCAGTCACCCGGAAACACGCAGCGTGCGCGGCGCCAACGTCTGCCGCATTGCCGTTCATCGCCCGCAGGGTGGTGACCTGGTGGTGGTGCTGTCGGTAATCGACAACCTGGTCAAGGGGGCCTCTGGCCAGGCGGTACAGAACCTCAACATCCTGTTCGGCCTGGATGAGCGCATGGGCCTGTCCCATGCCGGCTTGCTGCCTTAATCACCCTGCGTTCGAAAAAGGCCCGCGTCGTGCGGGCCTTTTTGCATGTCGCGACTAAAGCCGCACAATTCTTGACCGATTTTCTCGGGAAAGCGGATAATGCGCGTCATCGAGTTTTATGGCGGCTACCGCGCCGGGAGAATCAACATGAGCGTCGAAACCTTCACCCCTACCGGTCTGGAGTTTACCCATGGGGCAGCCCAGAAGGTGAAGAACCTGGTCAATGAGGAAGGTAATGAACGTCTGAAGCTGCGGGTGTTCGTGACCGGTGGCGGTTGCTCGGGCTTCCAGTACGGCTTCACTTTCGATGAAGACGTGGCCGAAGACGACACCATTGTCGAGCGAGAGGGCGTTTCCCTGGTGGTCGACCCGATGAGCTTTCAGTACCTGGCCGGCGCCGAAGTGGACTACCAGGAAGGCCTGGAAGGGTCGCGCTTCGTCATCAAGAACCCGAATGCGGCCACCACCTGTGGTTGCGGGTCGTCGTTCTCGATCTGAGGCCTGGCCAAAACGAAACGCCGCGCAATTGCGCGGCGTTTTGCTGTCTGGCGTAGCGATTATGCCGGGTAGATTGCGCCCAGTACCCGCAGGCCCTTGGCTGCAGTGACGCTGGGGCGGTTGGCGGCGATGCCCTCCAGGCAGCAGTGGGCCAGCCAGGCAAAGGCCATGGCCTCGACCCAGTCAGGATCTACGCCATGGGCGCCGGTGCTGGCGACACGGGCCCTGGGTAGCAGCTGGGCGAGGCGGGCCATCAGGGCGCCGTTACGTGCGCCACCCCCGCACACCAACAACGCTTCGGTGCCCTGCTGGGCACTGCCGAGTGAGTCGATGATGCTGCGAGCGGTAAGCTCCAGCAACGTCGCCTGTACATCTTCGTCCTGGTAAGCGGGCAGGTGCGCCAGGTGGCCATCCAGCCAAAGCAGGTTGAACACCTCGCGGCCGGTGCTTTTCGGGCCGCTACCGGCGAAGAATGGGTCGGCGAGCAATGCGTTGAGCAAGCCAGCCTGTACCACCCCCGAGGCCGCCCAGGCACCGTCGGCATCGTAGGCCTGACCGCGCTTGCGTTCGATCCAGGCATCCAGCAGCACGTTACCGGGGCCGCAGTCGAAGCCGTGAACCGGCTTGTCCTGTTCGATCAGGCTCAGGTTGCTGAAGCCGCCCACGTTCAGGATCGCCAGGCGCTGGCCCAGGTGCCCGAACAGGGTTTCGTGAAACGCCGGTACCAGCGGCGCACCTTGGCCACTGGCAGCCACATCACGCCGCCGGAAGTCGGCAACCACGCTGATACCGGTAAGCTCGGCGAGCAGCGCCGGGTTGCCGATCTGCACGGTAAACCCGCGTGCGGGTTCGTGGCGGATGGTCTGACCGTGGCTGCCGATAGCGCGAATGGCACTGGCCTGGAGCCCCTGACGGGCCAGCAACTGGCGGATACCATCGCCCGCCAGGCTGGCCCAGCGGTTTTCTGCCAATGCCGCACGTGCGATCTCGTCAGGGCCACTGCTGCACAGGGCAAGCAGTTCCTGACGCAGGTCACTGGGCATGGGCAGGTAAAGGGTGGCGAGCAGTTCAAGCTGCTCGCTTTGTTCGATCAAGGCGATGTCCAGCCCATCGAGGCTGGTGCCGGACATTACCCCCAGGTAGAGCGCCATGGTTTAGCGCTTGTTCGCTGCGAGCAGAGTGGCCTTTTCCTGATCCATGCGGGCGATCAGCGGCTGACTCTGCTGCAGGAAGCGCTGGCGCTCGTTCTTGGCGATCGGGTCGGCCATTGGTACCTTCTGGCTCAGCGGGTCGACGTGCACACCGTTGACCTGGAACTCGTAGTGCAGGTGCGGCCCGGTGGACAGGCCGGTGGTACCGATGTAGCCAATGATCTGGCCCTGCTTGACCGAACTGCCGGTCTTGATGCCCTTGGCAAAGCCTTGCATATGGCCGTACAGCGTCTTGTAGCGGTTGCCGTGTTGGATGATCACGGTATTGCCGTAGCCACCACGGCGCCCGGCCAGTTCGATGCGGCCGTCACCGGCAGCCTTGATCGGCGTACCGCGCGGGGCAGCGTAGTCTACGCCTTTGTGGGCGCGAATCTTGTTCAGGATTGGGTGCTTGCGGCCAGCGGAAAAGCGCGAGCTGATGCGAGCGAAGTCGACCGGGGTACGGATGAAGGCCTTGCGCAGGCTGTTGCCGTCTGCGGTGTAGTAGGTACTGTTGCCCTGCTTGTTGGTATAACGCACGGCGGTGTAGGTTTTGCCGCGGTTGGTAAAGCGGGCGGACAGGATGTTGCCGGTGCCGACGACCTTGCCGTCCATCACCTTCTGCTCGTAGACCACGTCGAACTCGTCGCCTGGGCGAATATCCTGGGCAAAGTCGATGTCGTAGCCCAATACGCGAGCCATGTCCATGGTCATGCTGTGGGACAGGCCGGCACGCTGGGCCGAGGCCGACAGCGAGCTCTTGATCACACCGTGGGCGTAGGCGGTACGCACCACCGGCTTGCTGATTTCGCGGTTGAAGGCATAGCCCTTGGCGGTCTTGGTCAGGCGAATGGTTTCGAGGTTGCTGACCTTGCTGTGCAGGCTGGCCAGTTGGCCATCCTTGTCGAGTTCGAACTGCAGCACTTGACCGTGCTTGAGCTGGCTGAACTGCTTGGCCTGCTTGTTACTTGCCAGCACGTCATGCACGGCATTGGCCGGCAGCCCAACCTTGGCGAACAGCGTGGACAGAGTATCGCCACGGGCCACGGTAACCTCGCGGTGGCCAGGTTCCTTGGCGGCTTCTGCGACGGGTTCGGCGGTGGGGGTTTGCTGTTCGGCCTTCTGGGTTTCGGGGGCAGCGTCTTCGATCTGGGCGAAAGGCGAGCCTTGCTCTCCTTCTGCCTGCACCAGCGGCGCTGCGCGGGATTCGTCTTTCAGCTGCTCGGCAGGGCTTTCCAGCTCGAGGTTGAGGGTGGTTTTCTTGGCTTCCACTTCGCTGGAGGGAAATACCAGCAAAGCCAGGCTGAGCAGGGCGGCGATGCCGCTGGCGGCCAACAGATGGCTCTTCGGATAAAGCGGGGGCGCTTTAGGC
>NZ_CP132350.1:2002500-6297500 GCF_039634505.1 Pseudomonas sp. NY8896 | reverse complement strand
GTTCTGTAAGCCTGTGAAGGTGAGTTGAGAAGCTTGCTGGAGGTATCAGAAGTGCGAATGCTGACATGAGTAACGACAATGCGAGTGAAAAACTCGCACGCCGAAAGACCAAGGTTTCCTGCGCAACGTTAATCGACGCAGGGTTAGTCGGTCCCTAAGGCGAGGCTGAAAAGCGTAGTCGATGGAAAACAGGTTAATATTCCTGTACTTCCAGTTATTGCGATGGAGGGACGGAGAAGGTTAGGCCAGCCTGGCGTTGGTTGTCCAGGTTTAAGGTGGTAGGCTGGAATCTTAGGCAAATCCGGGATTCTAAGGCCGAGAGCTGATGACGAGTTGCCTTTAGGCGACGAAGTGGTTGATACCATGCTTCCAAGAAAAGCTCCTAAGCTTCAGATAACTGGGAACCGTACCCCAAACCGACACAGGTGGTTAGGTAGAGAATACCAAGGCGCTTGAGAGAACTCGGGTGAAGGAACTAGGCAAAATGGCACCGTAACTTCGGGAGAAGGTGCGCCGGCGAGGGTCAAGGACTTGCTCCGTAAGCCCATGCCGGTCGAAGATACCAGGCCGCTGCGACTGTTTATTAAAAACACAGCACTCTGCAAACACGAAAGTGGACGTATAGGGTGTGACGCCTGCCCGGTGCCGGAAGGTTAATTGATGGGGTTAGCGCAAGCGAAGCTCTTGATCGAAGCCCCGGTAAACGGCGGCCGTAACTATAACGGTCCTAAGGTAGCGAAATTCCTTGTCGGGTAAGTTCCGACCTGCACGAATGGCGTAACGATGGCGGCGCTGTCTCCACCCGAGACTCAGTGAAATTGAAATCGCTGTGAAGATGCAGTGTATCCGCGGCTAGACGGAAAGACCCCGTGAACCTTTACTATAGCTTTGCACTGGACTTTGAATTTGCTTGTGTAGGATAGGTGGGAGGCTTTGAAGTGGGGACGCCAGTTCTCATGGAGCCATCCTTGAAATACCACCCTGGCAACTTTGAGGTTCTAACTCAGGTCCGTTATCCGGATCGAGGACAGTGTATGGTGGGTAGTTTGACTGGGGCGGTCTCCTCCCAAAGAGTAACGGAGGAGTACGAAGGTGCGCTCAGACCGGTCGGAAATCGGTCGTAGAGTATAAAGGCAAAAGCGCGCTTGACTGCGAGACACACACGTCGAGCAGGTACGAAAGTAGGTCTTAGTGATCCGGTGGTTCTGTATGGAAGGGCCATCGCTCAACGGATAAAAGGTACTCCGGGGATAACAGGCTGATACCGCCCAAGAGTTCATATCGACGGCGGTGTTTGGCACCTCGATGTCGGCTCATCACATCCTGGGGCTGAAGCCGGTCCCAAGGGTATGGCTGTTCGCCATTTAAAGTGGTACGCGAGCTGGGTTTAGAACGTCGTGAGACAGTTCGGTCCCTATCTGCCGTGGACGTTTGAGATTTGAGAGGGGCTGCTCCTAGTACGAGAGGACCGGAGTGGACGAACCTCTGGTGTTCCGGTTGTCACGCCAGTGGCATTGCCGGGTAGCTATGTTCGGAAGAGATAACCGCTGAAAGCATCTAAGCGGGAAACTTGCCTCAAGATGAGATCTCACTGGGATCTTGAATCCCCTAAAGGGCCGTCGAAGACTACGACGTTGATAGGTTGGGTGTGTAAGCGCTGTGAGGCGTTGAGCTAACCAATACTAATTGCCCGTGAGGCTTGACCATATAACACCCAAGCAATTTGCGCGTCAGCCAAATTGCGGTGGTGAAGATGATACGAACCGAAAGTTCGCAACGAACCACACAATCACATATCCGAATTCGCTGGGCTGTCCATCTGGACATTCTGGCTACAGAATTTCTTGACGACCATAGAGCATTGGAACCACCTGATCCCATCCCGAACTCAGCAGTGAAACGATGCATCGCCGATGGTAGTGTGGGGTTTCCCCATGTGAGAGTAGGTCATCGTCAAGATTCATTTCGCAAAACCCCTATCTGCGCATGCAGGTAGGGGTTTTGTCTTTGTGGTGAAAAAAATCTGGCGCCTGTAGGAGCGGGCAAGCCTGCGACGCAGGCGACGCGGTGTTCGCGCCTGCATCTGCAAACGCTCCGGCGGCAGGCCCTTTTCCTATGCAAGCCAACAGCCCATGGCTATCATGCCTGCCTTATTCCAAGTCGAGACTGGCATGCTGAAGTTGTTGAATCTTCTCAAGGATGGCCGGTTCCATTCCGGAGAAGCTCTGGGGGAAGCCCTCGGGGTGAGTCGCAGCGCCGTTTGGAAACAGCTGCAGCACCTGGAAGGCGAGCTGAACCTCACCATTCACAAGGTTCGTGGGCGCGGCTATCAGCTGGCGACACCACTAGCTTTGCTCGAGGCTCAGGCAATAGCCGGCTTTGCCGAAAGCGAGCAGTGGCCGGTTTTCATCCATGAAAGCGTCGACTCGACCAATGCCGAAGGCTTGAGGCTTGCCAATCAGGGGCAGGCAGCGCCATTTGTGGTGCTGGCTGAGCGGCAGAGTGCCGGCCGCGGTCGACGTGGCCGCCAATGGGTCAGCCCATTTGCCGAGAACCTCTATTACAGCCTTGTCTTGCGTGTGGATGGCGGCATGCGCCAGCTCGAAGGCTTGAGCCTGGTGGTGGGGGTTGCGGTAATGCGCACTCTGCAGGCGTTCGGCGTAAAAGATGTAGGGCTCAAATGGCCCAATGACGTGTTGGTTCGCGGGCAGAAGATCACCGGTATTCTCCTGGAGCTGGTGGGTGATCCGGCCGACGTCTGTCATGTGGTACTGGGTATCGGTATCAATGTGAACATGCAGGCCAACGACCAGGTCGACCAGGAGTGGACCTCGATGCGACGTGAGGTGGGTGCGGCAATAGATCGCAACCACTTGGTAGCGTCGCTCAATCAGCAATTGCAGCATGAATTGGCACGTCATCGTCGCTATGGGTTTGCCGCATTCCAAGAGGAGTGGGAGCAGGCGCACCTTTGGCAAGGGCGCAATGTTTCACTGGTTGCCGGCAGTACGCGTATTGATGGCGTGGTTCTTGGCGTCGACGGGCAGGGCGGCTTGCGCCTTGAGGTGGACGGAGTTGAAAAGAGCTTCAGTGGTGGTGAGCTCAGTTTGAGGTTGCGTGATGATTCTTGAGCTCGACTGCGGTAACAGCTTCATCAAGTGGCGGGTAATTCATGCTGCTGACGCAGTGATTGAAGGTGGCGGGATCGTCGATTCCGATCAAGCGCTGCTGGCTGCAGTGGCGGCGCTGGCTTCCGTGCGTCTAACGGGCTGTCGTATTGTCAGTGTGCGCAGCGAGGAAGAAACCGATGCGCTTTGTGCGTTGATTGCCCAGGCTTTTGCCGTGCAGGCGCGCGTTGCGCATCCGGCACAGAGCATGGCCGGTGTGCGCAACGGTTATGACGACTATCAGCGCCTGGGTATGGACCGTTGGCTGGCTGCGCTGGGTGCATTTCACCTGGCCGGGGGCGCGTGCCTGGTAATCGACCTGGGGACTGCCGCCAAAGCGGACTTTGTTGCTGCGGACGGCGAGCACCTGGGCGGCTACATCTGCCCGGGGATGCCCTTGATGCGCAGCCAGTTGCGTACTCACACCCGGCGTATCCGCTATGACGATGCTTCCGCTGAGCGTGCACTGACTAGCTTGTCACCGGGTCGCTCCACCGTCGAGGCGGTAGAGCGCGGTTGCGTGTTAATGCTTCAGGGCTTTGCCCGCACCCAGCTCGAGCAGGCACGCGCGCTTTGGGGGGAGGCATTCACAGTGTTCCTTACTGGCGGCGATGCACCGCTGGTGAGGGAGGCCGTACCGCAGGCGCGTGTCGTACCGGACCTGGTTTTCGTTGGCCTGGCCATGGCCTGCCCATTGGATTGAGGTGCCTATGCGTTGGTTGTTTCTGCTGTTACTGGTGCTTAACGTCTTCTATTACGTGTGGCATCAGCAGGAAGCACCGCTGAAGGTCAAGGAAGTCGCCCCACTGTCTCTGTACAAGGGGAATCAGCAAGAAATCCGTCTGTTACGTGAAACGGGTGTGTCGGCGCCAGCCAAGCGCCGTGATGAATGCCTGGTAGTGGGGGGGGTGGAGCAGCAGGAGCAGTTGGAAGCACTGCGCCAGCGCCTGCTGAGCCTGGATATTGCCACCCTGCCAGTGATGGGGCAGTTGCCTGGAGCGGATGGGCGCTGGCTCAAGGTGGCCCCGGAAAGCGAGCGTTTGCTGGACCAAACGGTACTCTCGGCTCTTTCCAATGATTTCAAAGACTTAAAACATAAAATTATTTTCTGCCAGGGTATTGCAACTGGCGAATAGCTTGATAGAATGGCGCCCGCTTCACAGGGAACACCACTCAGGTGGTAGAGCTGGAAGCGGTGTCAAAGCAGCTAAGTTTCAGATTTGATTGAAAAAATTTGAAAAAACGCTTGACACTAGGACGGCAGACAAATAGAATGCCGGCCACATCTGGAGGGATTCCCGAGCGGTCAAAGGGGACGGACTGTAAATCCGTTGCGAGAGCTTCGAAGGTTCGAATCCTTCTCCCTCCACCAGTTTTAGCGAGAGCCGCAAGCTCCGCGGGTATAGTTTAGTGGTAGAACCTCAGCCTTCCAAGCTGATGATGCGGGTTCGATTCCCGCTACCCGCTCCAAGTTTGCTGGGTTTTGCACAAAGTGTTTCGCTCTTGTAGCTCAGTTGGTAGAGCACACCCTTGGTAAGGGTGAGGTCAGCGGTTCAAGTCCGCTCAAGAGCTCCATATAAACAAGGCAGATATGAAAATATCTGCCTTTGTTTTATCAGCGCAAGACTATTTCTTCTGCGGAGGATTGTATCGATGGCTAAGGAAAAGTTTGATCGTTCCCTTCCCCACGTTAACGTCGGCACTATCGGCCACGTTGACCACGGTAAGACCACTCTGACCGCAGCTCTGACTCGCGTTTGCTCCGAAGTTTTCGGTTCGGCAATCGTTGAGTTCGACAAGATCGACTCGGCTCCGGAAGAAAAAGCGCGCGGTATCACCATCAACACCGCTCACGTTGAGTACAACTCGACCATTCGTCACTACGCTCACGTTGACTGCCCAGGTCACGCTGACTACGTGAAGAACATGATCACCGGTGCTGCCCAGATGGACGGCGCGATCCTGGTTTGCTCGGCCGCCGATGGTCCGATGCCACAAACCCGTGAGCACATCCTGCTGTCCCGTCAGGTTGGCGTTCCGTACATCGTGGTCTTCCTGAACAAGGCTGACCTGGTAGACGACGCTGAGCTGCTGGAACTGGTCGAGATGGAAGTTCGCGACCTGCTGTCCACCTACGACTTCCCAGGTGACGACACTCCGATCATCATCGGTTCCGCTCGTATGGCCCTGGAAGGCAAAGACGACAACGAAATGGGCACTACCGCTGTTAAGAAGCTGGTAGAGACTCTGGACAGCTACATTCCTGAGCCAGTTCGTGCCATCGACCAGCCGTTCCTGATGCCGATCGAAGACGTATTCTCGATCTCGGGTCGTGGTACCGTTGTTACCGGTCGTATCGAGCGTGGTATCGTCCGCGTTCAGGATCCGCTGGAAATCGTTGGTCTGCGTGACACCACCACCACCACCTGCACCGGCGTTGAGATGTTCCGCAAGCTGCTGGACGAAGGTCGTGCTGGCGAGAACTGCGGCGTTCTGCTGCGTGGTACCAAGCGTGACGACGTTGAGCGTGGCCAGGTTCTGGTCAAGCCAGGTTCGGTCAAGCCGCACACCAAGTTCACCGCAGAAGTCTACGTTCTGTCGAAGGAAGAAGGCGGTCGTCACACTCCGTTCTTCAAAGGCTACCGTCCTCAGTTCTACTTCCGTACCACTGACGTGACCGGTAACTGCGAACTGCCGGAAGGCGTTGAAATGGTAATGCCAGGTGACAACATTCAGATGACTGTTACCCTGATCAAGACCATCGCAATGGAAGACGGTCTGCGCTTCGCAATCCGTGAAGGCGGTCGTACCGTCGGCGCCGGTGTCGTAGCAAAAATTATTGAATAAGTAGTTGATTTACTTGATCAGGCCGGTATAATTGCCGGCCTGATACAGCGTTACAGGTCAGTAGCTCAATTGGCAGAGCGACGGTCTCCAAAACCGTAGGTTGGGGGTTCGATTCCCTCCTGACCTGCCATTTCACTTCGGTGTGATGGCTTTCTTCTTACAGGATCCTCCTCGATGACTCCCAAAACTGAAGCCCAAGAATCGCGTTTTGATCTGTTCAAGTGGCTGGCTGTAGTGGCTTTGGTGGTTGTTGGTGTTGTGGGTAATCAATACTACTCCGCCTCTCCAATCCTGTATCGCGTTCTCGCACTTCTCGTCCTGGCTGCTGTCGCGGGCTTTGTAGCTCTGCAGACTGCGAAGGGCAAGTCGTTCTTTTCGCTTGCGAAGGAAGCTCGTACCGAGATTCGTAAAGTCGTGTGGCCGACCCGCCAGGAAACCACCCAGACCACGCTGATTGTCGTGGCTGTTGTGCTGGTTATGGCACTGCTGCTGTGGGGTCTTGATTCCCTGCTCGGCTGGGCGGTCTCCTTGATCGTTGGCTAAAGGTGTCCCGTGGCTAAGCGTTGGTATGTTGTGCATGCTTACTCGGGTTACGAGAAGCATGTAATGCGCTCCCTGATTGAGCGCGTCAAGCTGGCTGGCATGGAAGACGGTTTCGGCGAGATCCTGGTCCCGACCGAAGAAGTCGTCGAAATGCGCAACGGCCAGAAGCGTAAGAGTGAGCGTAAATTCTTCCCTGGCTATGTATTGGTCCAGATGGAGATGAACGAAGGGACTTGGCACTTGGTCAAGGATACCCCTCGTGTGATGGGCTTTATCGGTGGTACTGCAGATAAGCCTGCGCCGATCACTGATAAAGAAGCTGAGGCTATCCTGCGTCGTGTTGCCGACGGCAGCGACAAGCCGAAGCCGAAGACGCTGTTCGAGCCAGGTGAAGTGGTTCGAGTCATTGACGGTCCGTTCGCTGACTTCAATGGTAGTGTCGAAGAGGTTAACTACGAAAAGAGCCGCCTGCAGGTTGCAGTGCTCATTTTCGGTCGCTCTACTCCGGTGGAGCTCGAGTTCAGCCAGGTCGAAAAGGTCTAGGCGGACGAAGCATCCCAAACCCCGCAGCCCTGTGTGTTGCGGGGTTTTGTCGTCACTGGGATAAAACGCAAGTCATCCGGGGAGCCATCAGGCGTTTGTACCCGATTTTGGAGTAGCTCATGGCTAAGAAGATTCAGGCTTACATCAAGCTGCAAGTTAAGGCCGGCCAGGCCAACCCAAGCCCGCCCGTTGGTCCAGCACTGGGTCAACATGGTGTGAACATCATGGAATTCTGCAAGGCCTTCAACGCCCGTACTCAGGGTCAAGAAGCCGGCCTGCCGACTCCAGTGATCATCACTGTCTACAGCGACCGTAGCTTCACCTTCGAGACCAAGAGCACCCCTGCCTCGGTTCTGCTGAAGAAAGCTGCTGGCCTGACCAGTGGTTCGGCTCGTCCGAACACCGTTAAAGTCGGTACCGTTACCCGTGCTCAGCTGGAAGACATCGCCAAAGCTAAACAGGCTGATCTGACTGCCGCTGACCTGGATGCTGCTGTACGCACCATCGCTGGCTCTGCCCGCAGCATGGGCCTGAACGTGGAGGGTGTGTAATGGCTAAGCTGACCAAGCGCCAAAAGGCAATCGCCGAAAAAATCGAAGCAGGCAAGTCCTACAACTTCGAAGAAGCGGCAACTCTGCTGGCTTCGCTGCCTGCTGCCAAGTTCGTCGAGTCCTACGACATCGCCGTTAACCTCGGTGTTGACCCGCGTAAATCCGACCAGGTCGTACGTAGCGCTACTGTGCTGCCACACGGCACTGGTAAGACCGTTCGCGTTGCTGTCTTCACCCAGGGTCCAGCTGCTGAAGCCGCTCTGGCTGCCGGCGCTGACCGTGTAGGTATGGACGATCTGGCTGCCGAAATGAAAGCCGGCGACCTGAACTATGACGTCGTCATCGCATCGCCTGATGCCATGCGCGTTGTAGGTCAACTGGGTCAGGTTCTGGGTCCTCGCGGCCTGATGCCTAACCCGAAAGTTGGTACCGTTAGCCCAGACGTAGCCACTGCCGTGAAAAACGCCAAGGCTGGTCAGGTTCGCTACCGTACCGACAAAAACGGTATCATCCACACTTCCGTTGGCAAGGTCGGCTTTGAAGCTGGCAAGCTGAAGGAAAACGTTGAGGCCCTGATCGCTGATCTGAAGCGTATCAAGCCAGCTTCTTCGAAAGGTATCTACGTCAAGCGCGTTACCCTGAGCACCACCATGGGCCCAGGTCTGGTCATCGATCAGAGCTCGCTGAACGTGTAAGAACATGGCGGCGCGACCAGTCGCGCCGCCAGCAAAAATTGGGGTCCCTGCCTGGCGGGGGCTATCCAAGACCGTAGGCGGCGCAAGCCTTAAAACACCAGCCCACGCAGATGGTGCTCCCGATTCGTTACCGAATCAGACACCAAAACGACATCCGGCTTCGGCCAGATGAAACGGTAAAAACCAGGAGTAAACCCGTGGCAATTAAACTCGAAGACAAGAAGGCCATCGTCGCTGAAGTCAACGAGGCTGCCAAAGTCGCTCTGTCCGCTGTCGTGGCCGATGCCCGTGGTGTGACTGTAAGCGCAATGACCGGACTCCGTAAAGAGGCCCGCGAAGCTGGCGTTTACGTACGTGTTGTACGTAACACCCTGCTCAAGCGCGCTGTTGAAGGCACCGAATTTTCGATCCTCAACGACGCGTTCAAAGGCCCGACCCTGATTGCTTTCTCCAACGAACACCCGGGCGCTGCTGCTCGTCTGTTCAAAGAGTTCGCCAAGGGTCAGGACAAGTTCGAGATCAAGGCAGCTGCGTTTGACGGCAATTTCATTGCAGCGAACCAGATCGACGTGTTGGCTACCCTGCCGACCCGCGACGAAGCTATTGCACGACTGATGAGCGTTATCCAAGGCGCCACCAGCAAGCTGGCTCGTACTCTGGCAGCCATTCGCGACCAGAAAGAAGCTACCGCTGCCTAAGGCACGCGAACTCTTTCAAAATCATACGTTTAATTTGATGGCTGCGTAGGCTGTCACCCCAATACAGGATTTAAGTCATGTCTCTGACTAACGAACAAATCATCGAAGCAATCGGCCAGAAAACCGTTCTGGAAGTTGTTGAGCTGATCAAAGCAATGGAAGAAACCTTCGGCGTTACCGCTGCTGTTGCCGCTGCTGGCCCAGCTGCTGCTGCTGCCGTTGTTGAAGAGCAGACCGAGTTCAACGTTGTTCTGGTTGAAGCCGGCGACAAGAAAGTGAACGTGATCAAAGCCGTTCGCGAACTGACCGGTCTGGGCCTGAAAGAAGCCAAAGAGAAAGTCGATGGCGCTCCTCAGGTAGTAGCTGAAGGCGTTTCGAAAGAAGCCGCTGAAGACGCTAAGAAGAAGCTGGAAGAAGCAGGCGCCAAAGTCGAGCTGAAGTAATCTCGACTGTGCGATGCCAGCCTGAGCGTTGAGCGAAGGCTGATGGCTGGTGGCTTATGCCACCGGCCTTTTTCCGTTATTGGTGGCCGGTCAGGCCGGTCCCGATAACGAGCTGCAAGACACCCATGTGGGTGGCGCAAACCAAGGGGTTTGCACGATTTTCTGGCTGCTCCCGCCGGGAGAAGCCAAACAAGCAGGTGACCAAGCTGGGGAACGCTGATGGCTTACTCATACACTGAGAAAAAACGTATCCGCAAGGACTTTAGCAAGTTGCCGGACGTTATGGATGTGCCTTACCTCCTGGCCATCCAGCTGGATTCGTATCGCGAATTCCTGCAAGCGGGAGCATCCAAGGATCACTTCCGCGACGTCGGCCTGCACGCGGCCTTCAAATCGGTATTCCCGATCATCAGCTACTCCGGCAATGCTGCCCTGGAGTACGTAGGCTATCGCCTGGGCGAGCCCGCCTTCGATGTGAAGGAATGTGTCCTGCGTGGCGTGACCTTCGCGGTCCCACTGCGGGTCAAGGTGCGCCTGATCATCTTCGACAAGGAATCGTCGAACAAAGCGATCAAGGACATCAAAGAGCAAGAAGTCTACATGGGTGAAATCCCCCTGATGACTGAGAACGGTACCTTCGTTATCAACGGTACCGAGCGTGTGATCGTTTCCCAGCTGCACCGTTCGCCTGGTGTGTTCTTCGACCACGACCGTGGCAAGACTCACAGCTCCGGCAAGCTGCTGTACTCCGCTCGCATCATCCCTTACCGCGGCTCCTGGCTGGACTTCGAGTTCGACCCGAAGGACTGCGTGTTCGTGCGTATCGACCGTCGCCGCAAACTGCCGGCCTCGGTGCTTCTGCGCGCCCTGGGTTACAGCACTGAAGAAGTGCTGAACACCTTCTATACCACCAACGTGTTCCACATTTCCGGCGAGAAACTCAGCCTGGAACTGGTGCCGCAGCGTCTGCGTGGTGAAGTTGCAGTCATGGACATCCATGACGAAACCGGCAAAGTCATCGTTGAGCAAGGCCGTCGTATCACCGCGCGCCACATCAACCAGCTCGAAAAAGCCGGCGTCAAGCAGCTGGACGTTCCAATGGAATACGTCCTGGGTCGCACTACCGCCAAGGCTATCGTGCATCCGGCTACCGGCGAGATCCTCGCTGAATGCAACACCGAGATGACCACCGAACTGCTGATCAAGGTCGCCAAGGCGCAGGTTGTCCGTATCGAGACCCTGTACACCAACGACATTGATTGCGGTCCGTTCATCTCCGACACCCTGAAGATCGACACCACCAGCAACCAGCTGGAAGCTCTGGTCGAAATCTACCGCATGATGCGTCCAGGCGAGCCGCCAACCAAGGATGCAGCCGAGACCCTGTTCAACAACCTGTTCTTCAGCGCCGAGCGTTACGACCTGTCGGCCGTAGGCCGCATGAAGTTCAACCGTCGTATCGGTCGTACCGAGATCGAAGGTTCGGGCGTGCTGAGCAAGGAAGACATCGTCGAGGTCCTGAAGACCCTGGTCGATATCCGTAACGGCAAGGGCATCGTCGACGACATCGACCACCTGGGTAACCGTCGCGTACGTTGCGTCGGCGAAATGGCTGAAAACCAGTTCCGTGTTGGCCTGGTGCGCGTCGAGCGTGCGGTCAAGGAACGTCTGTCGATGGCAGAAAGCGAAGGCCTGATGCCGCAAGACCTGATCAACGCCAAGCCGGTTGCGGCGGCGGTGAAAGAGTTCTTCGGTTCCAGCCAGCTGTCCCAGTTCATGGACCAGAACAACCCGCTCTCCGAGATCACCCACAAGCGCCGCGTTTCCGCACTCGGCCCTGGCGGTCTGACCCGTGAGCGTGCCGGCTTCGAAGTTCGTGACGTACACCCGACCCACTACGGCCGTGTGTGCCCGATCGAGACCCCTGAAGGTCCGAACATCGGCCTGATCAACTCCCTGGCGGCCTATGCCCGCACCAACCAGTACGGTTTCCTGGAAAGCCCGTACCGCGTGGTGAAGGAAGGCGTTGTCAGCGACGACATCGTGTTCCTGTCGGCCATTGAAGAAGCGGATCACGTCATCGCCCAGGCTTCGGCCGCGATGAACGAGAAGAAGCAACTGATCGATGAGCTGGTAGCTGTTCGTCACCTCAACGAATTCACCGTCAAGGCGCCGGAAGACGTCACCCTGATGGACGTTTCGCCGAAGCAGGTTGTTTCTGTTGCTGCGTCGCTGATTCCGTTCCTTGAGCACGACGACGCCAACCGTGCATTGATGGGCTCGAACATGCAGCGTCAGGCTGTACCGACCCTGCGTGCTGACAAGCCGCTGGTAGGTACCGGCATGGAGCGCAACGTTGCCCGTGACTCCGGTGTCTGCGTGGTTGCTCGCCGCGGTGGTGTGATCGATTCGGTCGACGCCAGCCGTATCGTTGTTCGCGTTAACGACGACGAGGTGGAAACCGGTGAAGCAGGTGTAGATATCTACAACCTGACCAAATACACCCGTTCGAACCAGAACACCTGCATCAACCAGCGTCCGCTGGTGAGCAAGGGTGACAAGGTTCAGCGTAGCGACATCATGGCCGACGGCCCGTCCACCGACATGGGTGAGCTGGCACTGGGTCAGAACATGCGCATTGCGTTCATGGCGTGGAACGGCTTCAACTTCGAAGACTCCATCTGCCTGTCCGAGCGTGTGGTTCAGGAAGACCGCTTCACCACCATCCACATTCAGGAACTGACCTGTGTGGCGCGTGACACCAAGCTTGGCCCAGAGGAAATCACTGCGGACATCCCGAACGTGGGTGAAGCTGCACTGAACAAGCTGGACGAAGCCGGTATCGTTTACGTAGGTGCTGAAGTCGGCGCTGGCGACATCCTGGTCGGCAAAGTCACGCCAAAAGGCGAAACCCAGCTGACTCCGGAAGAAAAACTGCTGCGCGCAATCTTCGGTGAGAAGGCCAGCGACGTTAAGGACACCTCCCTGCGTGTGCCAACCGGCACCAAGGGTACTGTCATCGACGTACAGGTCTTCACCCGTGATGGCGTCGAGCGCGACAGCCGCGCCCTGGCCATCGAGAAGATGCAGCTGGACGAGATCCGCAAGGACCTCAACGAAGAGTTCCGCATCGTCGAAGGTGCAACCTTCGAGCGTCTGCGTTCTGCCCTGAACGGCCAGGTGGTCGACGGTGGCGCGGGCCTGAAGAAAGGCACCGTGATCACTGACGAAGTGCTGGACGGTCTGGAGCACGGCCAGTGGTTCAAGCTGCGCATGGCTGAAGATGCACTGAACGAGCAGCTGGAAAAGGCTCAGCAGTACATCGTCGACCGTCGCCGTCTGCTGGACGACAAGTTCGAAGACAAGAAGCGCAAGCTGCAGCAGGGCGATGACCTGGCGCCGGGCGTACTGAAGATCGTCAAGGTTTACCTGGCAATCCGCCGTCGCATCCAGCCGGGTGACAAGATGGCCGGTCGTCACGGTAACAAAGGTGTTGTCTCGGTAATCATGCCGGTAGAAGACATGCCGCACGATGCCAACGGTACTCCGGTTGACGTCGTACTGAACCCGCTGGGCGTACCTTCGCGTATGAACGTTGGTCAGATCCTTGAAACCCACCTGGGCCTGGCGGCCAAGGGCCTGGGCGAGAAGATCGACCGCATGCTCGAAGAGCAGCGCAAAGCCGCTGAGCTGCGCGTGTTCCTGACCGAGGTCTACAACGAGATCGGCGGTCGTCAGGAAAACCTCGACGAGTTCACCGACGAAGAGATCCTGGCCCTGGCCAACAACCTGAAGAAAGGCGTGCCTATGGCTACCCCGGTCTTCGATGGTGCCAAGGAACGCGAGATCAAGGCCATGCTGAAGCTGGCCGACCTGCCAGAGAGCGGCCAGATGGTGCTGTTCGATGGCCGTACCGGCAACAAGTTCGAGCGCCCTGTGACCGTTGGTTACATGTACATGCTCAAGCTGAACCACTTGGTGGACGACAAGATGCACGCGCGTTCCACTGGTTCCTACAGTCTGGTTACCCAACAGCCGCTGGGTGGTAAGGCGCAGTTCGGTGGTCAGCGTTTCGGGGAGATGGAAGTGTGGGCGCTGGAAGCATACGGCGCGGCATACACCCTGCAAGAAATGCTCACAGTGAAGTCGGACGACGTGAACGGCCGTACCAAGATGTACAAGAACATCGTGGATGGCGATCACCGTATGGAGCCGGGCATGCCCGAGTCCTTCAACGTGTTGATCAAAGAGATCCGTTCGCTCGGTATCGATATCGATCTGGAAACCGAATAACACGTGACGCGAAGGGGAGTGGGGCAGGTAATGCCCGCTCCCTGCTCCGCCAGGAGGAAAGGCCTTGAAAGACCTACTGAATTTGCTGAAAAACCAGGGTCAAGTCGAAGAGTTCGACGCCATCCGTATCGGTCTGGCGTCGCCTGAAATGATCCGTTCGTGGTCGTTCGGTGAAGTTAAGAAGCCGGAAACCATCAACTACCGTACGTTCAAGCCTGAGCGCGACGGCCTGTTCTGCGCCAAGATCTTTGGCCCAGTCAAGGACTACGAGTGCCTGTGCGGCAAGTACAAGCGCCTCAAGCACCGCGGTGTGATCTGCGAGAAGTGCGGCGTTGAAGTTGCCTTGGCGAAGGTTCGTCGTGAGCGCATGGCGCACATCGAACTGGCCTCGCCAGTTGCTCACATCTGGTTCCTGAAATCGCTGCCGTCCCGTATCGGCTTGCTGATGGACATGACCCTGCGTGACATCGAGCGCGTGCTCTACTTCGAGAGCTATGTCGTTATCGATCCGGGCATGACCACCCTGGAGAAGGGCCAGCTGCTGAACGATGAGCAGTACTTCGAAGCGCTGGAAGAGTTCGGTGACGACTTCGACGCCCGCATGGGTGCCGAGGCTGTCCGCGAGCTGCTGCACGCTATCGACCTGGAGCACGAGATTGGCCGCCTGCGCGAAGAAATTCCGCAGACCAACTCGGAAACCAAGATCAAGAAGCTGTCCAAGCGCCTGAAGCTGATGGAAGCTTTCCAGGGCTCGGGCAACCTGCCTGAGTGGATGGTCCTGACCGTCCTGCCAGTGCTGCCGCCGGATCTGCGTCCGCTGGTACCGCTGGATGGTGGCCGCTTCGCGACCTCCGACCTGAACGACCTGTATCGTCGGGTGATCAACCGTAACAACCGTCTGAAGCGCCTGCTGGATCTGTCGGCGCCAGACATCATCGTGCGCAACGAAAAGCGCATGCTGCAGGAAGCGGTCGACGCCCTGCTGGACAACGGCCGTCGCGGTCGCGCCATCACTGGCTCGAACAAGCGTCCGCTGAAGTCCCTGGCTGACATGATCAAAGGTAAGCAAGGTCGTTTCCGTCAGAACTTGCTCGGTAAGCGCGTGGACTACTCCGGTCGTTCGGTAATTACCGTAGGCCCGACCCTGCGTCTGCACCAGTGCGGTCTGCCGAAGAAGATGGCCCTCGAGCTGTTCAAGCCGTTCATTTTCGGCAAGCTTGAAATGCGTGGTCTGGCGACCACCATCAAGGCTGCCAAGAAGATGGTCGAGCGCGAGCTGCCAGAGGTGTGGGACGTTCTCGCCGAAGTGATTCGCGAACACCCCGTACTGCTCAACCGTGCACCAACACTGCACCGTCTGGGTATCCAGGCCTTTGAGCCGGTACTGATCGAAGGTAAGGCTATTCAGCTGCACCCGCTGGTCTGTGCCGCGTACAACGCCGACTTCGACGGTGACCAGATGGCTGTTCACGTGCCGCTGACGCTGGAAGCCCAGCTCGAAGCGCGCGCGCTGATGATGTCGACCAACAACATCCTGTCGCCAGCCAACGGTGAGCCAATCATCGTTCCGTCGCAGGACGTTGTACTGGGTCTTTACTACATGACCCGTGAAGCCATCAACGCCAAGGGTGAAGGTCGCGTATTTGCCGACCTGCAGGAAGTCGACCGCGTATTCCGCGCCGGCGAGGCTGCCTTGCACGCGAAAATCAAGGTTCGTATCAACGAAACCGTGAAAGATCGTGATGGCAGCGTGACCAAGAACACCCGCATCGTCGACACCACCGTTGGCCGTGCGCTGCTGTTCCAGGTTGTACCGGCAGGTCTGCCGTACGACGTGGTCAACCAGCCGATGAAGAAGAAAGCGATCTCCAAGCTGATCAACCAGTGCTACCGCGTGGTGGGTCTGAAAGAGACCGTCATCTTCGCTGACCAACTGATGTACACCGGTTTCGCTTACTCCACCATCTCTGGCGTGTCCATTGGTGTGAACGACTTTGTCATCCCTGATGAGAAAGCGCGCATCATCAACAGCGCTACCGATGAAGTGAAGGAAATCGAGAGCCAGTACGCTTCCGGCCTGGTAACCCAGGGCGAGAAGTACAACAAAGTCATCGACTTGTGGTCCAAGGCGAACGACGAAGTGTCCAAGGCGATGATGGCCAACCTCTCGAAAGAGAAGGTCATCGACCGCGAGGGCAAGGAAGTCGAGCAAGAGTCCTTCAACTCGATGTACATGATGGCTGACTCGGGTGCGCGGGGTTCTGCGGCCCAGATCCGTCAGCTGGCCGGTATGCGTGGTCTGATGGCCAAGCCGGACGGCTCGATCATCGAGACGCCGATCACTGCGAACTTCCGTGAAGGTCTGAGCGTACTTCAGTACTTCATCTCGACTCACGGTGCTCGTAAGGGTCTGGCGGATACCGCCTTGAAGACTGCTAACTCCGGTTACCTGACTCGTCGTCTGGTAGACGTGGCGCAAGACCTGGTCGTGACCGAGATCGACTGCGGCACCGACCATGGCCTGCTGATGACTCCGCACATCGAAGGCGGTGACGTTGTAGAGCCGCTGGGTGAGCGTGTACTGGGTCGTGTAATCGCCCGTGACGTATTCAAGCCAGGTACCGAAGATGTCATCGTTCCAGCCGGTACGCTGGTCGACGAGCAGTGGGTCGAATTCATCGAGCTGAACAGCATCGACGAAGTTATCGTACGCTCGCCGATCAACTGCGAAACCCGCTACGGCATCTGCGCCAAGTGCTATGGTCGTGACCTGGCGCGTGGTCACCAGGTGAACATCGGTGAAGCTGTCGGCGTTATCGCTGCGCAGTCGATCGGTGAGCCGGGTACCCAGCTGACCATGCGTACGTTCCACATCGGTGGTGCTGCAAGCCGTACTTCGGCAGCTGACAGCGTCCAGGTTAAGAACGGCGGTATGGTGCGTCTGCACAACCTGAAGCAGGTTGAGCGTGCCGACGGCAACTTGGTTGCTGTATCGCGTTCCGGTGAGTTGGCCATCGCCGACGAATTCGGTCGTGAGCGTGAGCGTTACAAGCTGCCTTACGGTGCGGTGATTTCGGTCAAGGAAGGTGAAAAGGTCGAAGCTGGCGCCATCGTCGCCAAGTGGGACCCGCACACCCACCCGATCGTTACCGAGCTGAAAGGTACCGTGACCTTCGTGGGCATGGAAGAAAACATCACCATCAAGCGTCAGACCGATGAGCTGACCGGCTTGACCAACATTGAAGTACTGGACGTCAAGGATCGCCCTGCCGCAGGCAAGGAAATCCGTCCGGCAATCAAGATGGTCGATGCCAATGGCAAGGATCTGTACCTGCCTGGTACCGACGTACCGGCTCAGTACTTCCTGCCAGCCAACGCCCTCGTTGGTGTGGCTGACGGTGCCCAGATCGGTGTTGGTGACGTTATCGCGCGTATCCCGCAAGAAACGTCGAAGACCCGTGACATCACCGGTGGTCTGCCGCGCGTTGCCGACTTGTTCGAAGCGCGCCGTCCGAAAGAAGCCTCGATTCTGGCTGAAGTCAGCGGCACCATCGCATTCGGTAAAGAGACCAAGGGCAAGCGTCGCCTGGTAATCACTCCGACCGACGGTAGCGATCCGTACGAAGAGCTGATTCCGAAGTGGCGCCACCTGAACGTCTTCGAAGGTGAGCAGGTAAACCGCGGTGAAGTTATCTCCGACGGCCCGAGCGATCCGCACGACATCCTGCGTCTGCTGGGTGTGAGCGCGCTGGCGAAGTACATCGTCAACGAGATCCAGGACGTTTACCGTCTGCAAGGCGTGAAGATCAACGACAAGCACATCGAGACCATCCTGCGTCAGATGCTGCGCAAGGTCGAGATCTCCGAGTCGGGCGATTCCAGCTTCATCAAGGGCGACCAGATGGAACTGACTCACGTACTGGTCGAGAACGAGCGTCTCGCCGGCGAGGACAAGTTCATCTCGAAGTTCACTCGCGTGCTGCTGGGTATCACCAAGGCGTCGCTGTCGACCGAATCGTTCATCTCCGCGGCTTCCTTCCAGGAAACCACCCGCGTACTGACCGAAGCGGCGGTAACCGGCAAGCGCGATTACCTGCGCGGCCTGAAAGAGAACGTGGTCGTGGGTCGTCTGATCCCGGCTGGTACTGGTCTGGCCTACCACAGCGAGCGCAAGCGTCGCCGTGATGCCGACAAGCCGCTGCGCGTAAGTGCCAGTGAGGTGGAAGCCGCACTGACCGAAGCGCTGAATTCCAGCGGTAACTAAGTACAGGGCAGGGCCCCGACCAGCCTCGAACGGGCATCGGCGACATAAAATGTTGCCGATGATCGGGCGGGGTTGGTCGGGGCCTCGTCTTGACTGGGTGCAAGATCCTCTTTAGACTTTTGTACCCTTAAATTTGGTGAGGCTCCGTCTCGCCAATTTTTGGCTTTCTTGCAAGACAATAGAGTCGCAAGACAATCAGTGGAGCTAGTAGATGGCAACTATCAACCAGCTGGTACGTCAGCCGCGTAAGCGTTCGGTCGAGAAGTCCGACGTTCCTGCGCTGCAGAACTGCCCGCAACGTCGTGGCGTGTGCACCCGTGTGTACACCACCACGCCGAAAAAACCTAACTCGGCACTGCGTAAAGTATGCCGTGTGCGTCTGACCAACGGTTTCGAGGTTTCCTCGTACATCGGTGGTGAAGGCCACAACCTGCAAGAGCACAGCGTCGTCCTGATCCGTGGCGGCCGTGTAAAAGACTTGCCAGGTGTTCGTTACCACACCGTTCGCGGCTCTCTGGATACTTCGGGCGTTAAAGGCCGTAACCAGGGTCGTTCGAAGTACGGTACCAAGCGTCCGAAGTAATCGGCCGTTTGCAGACATCCATTTTTTTGAGTCGATAAGAGTAAGGTCGGGCAGGGGTCGAAGACCCACGTCCCGGGCTAACCTGAAGACCGTTTGAGGGCTTATCATGCCAAGACGTCGTGTAGCAGCAAAACGTGAGATCCTTGACGATCCGAAATACGGATCCCAGATCCTCGCCAAGTTCATGAACCACGTGATGGAAAGCGGCAAGAAGGCCGTAGCCGAGCGCATCGTTTACGGTGCCCTGGATACCGTCAAAGCACGCAAGAACAGCGACCCCCTGGAAATCTTCGAGAAAGCTCTCGACGCCATCGCTCCGCTGGTCGAAGTTAAGTCCCGTCGTGTAGGCGGTGCTACTTACCAGGTTCCGGTTGAAGTTCGTCCATCCCGTCGTAACGCTCTGGCAATGCGCTGGCTCGTAGACTACGCCCGCAAGCGCGGCGAGAAGTCGATGGCTCTGCGTTTGGCCGGCGAACTGCTGGATGCTGCCGAAGGCAAGGGTGCTGCAGTCAAGAAGCGTGAAGACGTTCACCGTATGGCTGAAGCCAACAAAGCGTTCTCGCACTACCGCTTCTAATTCAAGCATCAATCATTTTGCGAGGGCTTTATGGCTCGTACTACAGCAATTAACCGCTACCGTAACATTGGTATCTGTGCCCACGTTGACGCGGGCAAGACCACCACTACCGAGCGGATCCTGTTCTACACAGGTCTGAGCCACAAAATGGGCGAGGTGCATGACGGCGCCGCGACCACCGACTGGATGGTGCAGGAGCAGGAGCGGGGTATCACCATTACCTCCGCTGCCGTTACCACCTTCTGGAAAGGCTCCGTTGGTCAGTATGACAACTACCGTGTAAACGTCATCGACACCCCCGGCCACGTTGACTTCACCATTGAAGTAGAGCGTTCGCTGCGCGTACTCGACGGCGCGGTCGTTGTGTTCTGCGGTACCTCCGGTGTTGAGCCTCAGTCCGAAACCGTATGGCGTCAGGCCAACAAATACGGCGTTCCACGTGTTGTTTACGTGAACAAGATGGACCGTGCCGGTGCAAACTTCCTGCGCGTCGTAGGTCAGATCAAGAACCGTCTGGGTCACACCCCGGTTCCTGTTCAGCTGGCCATCGGTTCGGAAGATAACTTCCAGGGTCAGGTCGACCTGATCAAGATGAAGGCTATCTACTGGAACGACGACGACAAGGGCACCACCTATCGCGAGGAAGAAATTCCTGCCGATATGCTGGAGCTGGCTCAAGAGTGGCGCTCCAACATGGTTGAAGCGGCTGCCGAGTCCAGCGAAGAGCTGATGAACAAGTACCTGGAAGGCGAAGAGCTGACCGTCGAAGAGATCAAGGCCGGTCTGCGCGCGCGCACCCTGGCCAGCGAAATCGTACCGGCCGTCTGCGGTTCGTCGTTCAAGAACAAGGGCGTTCCCCTGGTTCTCGACGCCGTCATCGACTACCTGCCTGCTCCGACCGAGATCCCTGCAATCCAGGGTATCAACCCGGACGACAAAGAGCTGGACAAAGAAGATCCGGCTGTTCGTAAAGACGTGCGTCACGCTGACGACGACGAGCCGTTCTCGGCTCTGGCGTTCAAGATCGCGACTGACCCGTTCGTGGGTACTCTGACCTTCGTTCGCGTCTACTCGGGCGTTCTGACCTCTGGTGACTCGGTCATCAACTCGGTCAAAGGCAAGAAAGAGCGCGTTGGCCGTATGGTGCAGATGCACGCCAACCAGCGTGAAGAGATCAAGGAAGTGCGCGCTGGCGACATCGCCGCACTGATCGGTATGAAGGATGTGACCACGGGCGAAACCCTGTGCAACGCCGACAAGCCAATCATTCTTGAGCGTATGGACTTCCCTGAGCCGGTTATTTCGCTCTCCGTAGAGCCGAAAACCAAGGCTGACCAGGAGAAGATGGGTATTGCACTGGGCAAGCTGGCCCAGGAAGACCCGTCGTTCCGCGTCAAGACCGACGAAGAGACTGGCCAGACCATCATCTCGGGCATGGGTGAGCTGCACTTGGACATCCTCGTTGATCGCATGAAGCGCGAATTCAACGTCGAAGCCAACATCGGCAAGCCGCAGGTTTCGTACCGCGAGAAGATCACCAAGTCCAACGTCGAGATCGAAGGCAAGTTCGTTCGTCAGTCGGGCGGTCGTGGTCAGTTCGGTCACTGCTGGATCCGTTTCTCGGAGCCAGAAGTCGACGAGAAAGGCAACATCACCGAAGGTCTGGTGTTCTCCAACGAAGTCGTTGGTGGTGTAATTCCTAAGGAATTCATCGCCCCGATCCAGAAGGGTATCGAAGAGCAGATGAAGAACGGCGTTGTTGCCGGCTATCCTCTGATCGGCCTGAAGGCCGCGGTATTCGACGGTTCGTACCACGACGTCGACTCCAACGAAATGGCGTTCAAGATCGCTGCTTCGATGGCGACCAAACAGCTGGCCACTAAAGGCGGCGGTGTGGTTCTCGAGCCGATCATGAAGGTCGAAGTTGTAACCCCGGAAGACTACCTGGGTGACGTGATGGGTGACCTGAACCGTCGTCGTGGTCTGGTCCAGGGTATGGATGAATCGGTCTCTGGCCGTGTCGTCCGTGCTGAAGTACCGCTCGGAGAAATGTTCGGTTACGCAACCGACGTTCGTTCCATGTCTCAGGGTCGCGCAAGCTACTCCATGGAATTCTCCAAATACGCCGAAGCTCCGTCGAACATCGTCGAAGCACTCGTTAAAAAACAAGGCTAATCCCCTTTAGGCAAGAGGTTCACTGTCGTGGCTAAAGAAAAATTTGATCGTTCCCTTCCCCACGTTAACGTCGGCACCATCGGCCACGTTGACCACGGTAAGACCACTCTGACCGCAGCTCTGACTCGCGTTTGCTCCGAAGTTTTCGGTTCGGCAATCGTTGAGTTCGACAAGATCGACTCGGCTCCGGAAGAAAAAGCGCGCGGTATCACCATCAACACCGCTCACGTTGAGTACAACTCGACCATTCGTCACTACGCTCACGTTGACTGCCCAGGTCACGCTGACTACGTGAAGAACATGATCACCGGTGCTGCCCAGATGGACGGCGCGATCCTGGTTTGCTCGGCCGCCGATGGTCCGATGCCACAAACCCGTGAGCACATCCTGCTGTCCCGTCAGGTTGGCGTTCCGTACATCGTGGTCTTCCTGAACAAGGCTGACCTGGTAGACGACGCTGAGCTGCTGGAACTGGTCGAGATGGAAGTTCGCGACCTGCTGTCCACCTACGACTTCCCAGGTGACGACACTCCGATCATCATCGGTTCCGCTCGTATGGCCCTGGAAGGCAAAGACGACAACGAAATGGGCACTACCGCTGTTAAGAAGCTGGTAGAGACTCTGGACAGCTACATTCCTGAGCCAGTTCGTGCCATCGACCAGCCGTTCCTGATGCCGATCGAAGACGTATTCTCGATCTCGGGTCGTGGTACCGTTGTTACCGGTCGTATCGAGCGTGGTATCGTCCGCGTTCAGGATCCGCTGGAAATCGTTGGTCTGCGTGACACCACCACCACCACCTGCACCGGCGTTGAGATGTTCCGCAAGCTGCTGGACGAAGGTCGTGCTGGCGAGAACTGCGGCGTTCTGCTGCGTGGTACCAAGCGTGACGACGTTGAGCGTGGCCAGGTTCTGGTCAAGCCAGGTTCGGTCAAGCCGCACACCAAGTTCACCGCAGAAGTCTACGTTCTGTCGAAAGAAGAAGGCGGTCGTCACACTCCGTTCTTCAAAGGCTACCGTCCACAGTTCTACTTCCGTACCACTGACGTGACCGGTAACTGCGAACTGCCGGAAGGCGTTGAAATGGTAATGCCAGGTGACAACATTCAGATGACTGTTACCCTGATCAAGACCATCGCAATGGAAGACGGTCTGCGCTTCGCAATCCGTGAAGGCGGTCGTACCGTCGGCGCCGGCGTTGTGGCCAAAATCATCGAGTAATCACTCGACCGATTGAAAAAACCCCCGCTCAGCGGGGGTTTTTTTTATTGGGTTGACACTAAATGGGGGCGTCTATAGAATCACGCCTCCTTTTAGCGGGCGTAGTGCGTCCGTTGGGAACAGCCTGGAGTCTGAAATCCAATGCAAAATCAGCAAATCCGTATCAGGTTGAAGGCTTTCGACCATCGCCTGATCGACCAATCCACCCAGGAAATCGTGGAAACCGCGAAACGTACTGGTGCACAAGTGCGTGGTCCAATTCCACTGCCTACCCGCAAAGAGCGTTTCACCGTTCTGGTCTCCCCGCACGTCAACAAAGACGCGCGTGACCAGTACGAGATTCGCACTCATAAGCGTGTTCTGGACATCGTCCAGCCAACGGATAAAACCGTTGACGCGCTGATGAAGCTTGATCTGGCGGCAGGTGTGGAAGTACAGATCAGCCTCGGCTAAGACTTCGGTCTAGTCGTGTAACGCTCTGAAATGGGCGGCCATAGCGGGTGAAAGCCCCGTACACTCATGAGGTTTACAACATGACTATTGGTGTAATCGGTCGCAAGTGCGGTATGACCCGCATTTTCACCGAAGAAGGTGTCTCCATTCCGGTCACGGTCATTGAGATCGAGCCGAATCGCGTCACCCAGTTCAAAACTGAAGAAACCGATGGCTACCGTGCAGTGCAAGTCACTGTCGGCGAGCGTCGTGCTTCGCGTGTGACTGCCGCTCAGGCAGGCCACTTCGCCAAGGCCAACGTTGCCGCTGGTCGCGGTGTTTGGGAGTTCCGTCTTGAAGAAGGCGATTTCCAGGCTGGCGATCTGATCAAAGCTGAACTCTTCACTGCAGGCCAGCTGGTTGACGTTACTGGTCAGTCCAAAGGTAAAGGCTTCGCCGGTACCATCAAGCGCTGGAACTTCCGTGGTCAGGACAACACCCACGGTAACTCCGTGTCGCACCGTGTTCCTGGTTCCATCGGCCAGTGCCAGACTCCTGGTCGTGTGTTCAAGGGCAAGAAGATGTCCGGTCACATGGGCGCCGAGCGCGTGACTGTTCAGTCCCTGGAAGTAGTTCGCGTAGACGCTGAACGCAACCTGCTGCTGATCAAGGGTGCCGTACCTGGCGCTACTGGCGGCGACGTGGTTGTACGTCCAGCTGTCAAGGCTCGCGGTTAAGGGGAAACTGACATGCAACTTAATGTAAATGACGCTCAGGCGATCGAAGTTTCCGAACTGACTTTCGGTGGCGAATTCAACGAGACGCTGGTTCACCAAGCAGTCGTGGCCTACATGGCCGGCGGCCGTCAGGGTACCAAGCAGCAGAAGACCCGTTCCGACGTGGCTGGTGGCGGTAAGCGCCCATGGCGTCAGAAGGGTACTGGTCGTGCTCGTGCTGGTACCACTCGTGGTCCGATCTGGCGTGGCGGTGGTGTAACCTTCGCAGCTCGCCCTCAAGATCACTCGCAAAAGCTCAACAAGAAGATGTACCGCGCAGCTCTGCGCTCCATCCTCGCTGAGCTGGTGCGTAGCGACCGTCTGGTCGTGGTTCAGGACTTCGCTGTTGAAGCACCGAAAACCAAAGATCTGCTGAACAAGCTGAACGGCATGGGTCTGAGCGACGTACTGATCGTCTCCGACGCTGTTGATCAGAACCTGTACCTGGCTGCTCGCAACCTGCCGCACGTCGACGTACGTGACGTACAGGGTTCCGACCCGGTCAGTCTGATCGCATACGAGAAAGTGTTGATCACTGTCTCGGCCGTGAAGAAATTCGAGGAGCTGCTGGGATGAACCAGGAACGCGTATTTAAAGTCCTCCTTGGCCCGCACGTTTCCGAGAAGGCTACCGTTCTGGCTGAGAAAAAAGGCCAGTTCGTATTCAAGGTTGCTACCGATGCAACCAAGCTGGAAATCAAGAAAGCTGTCGAAGGCCTGTTCAACGTAAAAGTTGAAAACGTGTCGACTGTTAACGTTCTGGGTAAAACCAAGCGTACCGCACGTGGTCTGGGCAAGCGTAATGACTGGAAGAAGGCGATCGTATCCCTTCAGCCAGGCCAAGATCTCGATTTCAGCAGCAGTGCTGAGTAAGGAAGGGGTGCATCATGGCAATCGTTAAATGCAAACCGACTTCCCCTGGCCGCCGTTTCGTGGTCAAGGTGGTCAACAAGGAGCTGCACAAAGGCGCTCCTCACGCACCGCTGCTCGAGAAGAAATCGAAGTCTGGTGGTCGTAACAACAATGGCCGCATTACCACTCGTCACGTTGGTGGTGGTCATAAGCAGCATTACCGTCTGGTCGACTTCCGTCGCAACGACAAAGATGGCATTCCAGCCACTGTCGAGCGTATCGAATACGATCCAAACCGTACTGCTCACATCGCCCTGCTGTGCTATGCAGACGGTGAGCGTCGCTACATCATCGCCCCTAAAGGCGTGAGCGCTGGCGACCAGCTGATCGCAGGTGCCCTGGCCCCAATCAAGGCCGGTAACTCCCTGCAGCTGCGTAACATCCCAGTAGGTAGCACCATTCACGGCGTCGAACTGAAGCCGGGTAAAGGTGCTCAGATCGCTCGTTCCGCTGGTGCTTCGGCTCAGCTGATCGCTCGTGACGGCGTATACGTGACTCTGCGTCTGCGTTCCGGTGAGATGCGTAAAGTACTGGCTGAATGCCGTGCGACCCTGGGTGAAGTCTCGAACTCCGAGCACAGCCTGCGTTCGCTGGGTAAAGCTGGTGCCAAACGCTGGCGCGGCGTTCGCCCAACCGTTCGTGGTGTTGCCATGAACCCGGTTGACCACCCGCATGGTGGTGGTGAAGGTCGTACCTCCGGTGGTCGTCATCCGGTATCGCCATGGGGCTTCCCAGCCAAGGGTGCTAAAACCCGTGGTAATAAGCGTACCGACAACATGATCGTCCGTCGTCGCAAGTAACTAGAGGGATACGACAGTGCCACGTTCTCTGAAAAAAGGTCCTTTTATCGATCTTCACCTGTTGAAGAAGGTCGAAGTGGCGGTGGAGAAGAACGATCGCAAGCCAGTTAAAACCTGGTCGCGTCGCTCGATGATCCTGCCACAAATGGTCGGTCTGACCATCGCGGTTCACAACGGTCGCCAGCATGTTCCAGTTCTCGTGAACGAAGACATGGTCGGCCACAAACTGGGCGAGTTCGCCGGTACCCGCACCTATCGCGGGCACGTGGCTGACAAGAAAGCCAAGCGTTAAGGGGTAAGGAAATGGAAGTAGCCGCTAAGTTGTCGGGCGCTCGCATCTCCGCCCAGAAAGCCCGCTTGGTCGCCGACCAGATCCGCGGGAAGAAGGTGGGCGAAGCGCTCAACCTGTTGGCCTTCAGCAGCAAAAAAGCCGCTGAAATCATGAAGAAAGTCCTCGAGTCGGCCGTTGCCAACGCCGAACACAACGAAGGCGCAGACGTTGATGACCTGAAGGTCTCCACCGTCTTCGTCAACGAAGGGCGTTCGCTGAAGCGCATCATGCCACGTGCCAAAGGCCGTGCTGATCGCATCGTCAAGCGGTCTTGCCATATCACTGTCAAGGTTGCGGACAAGTAACGGAGTCGATCAGATGGGTCAGAAAGTACATCCCACTGGCATTCGCCTGGGAATCGTCAAGGAGCACACCTCCGTCTGGTACGCAGACGGTGCTACTTACGCAGATTACCTGTTGAAGGATCTGAAAACGCGTGAGTACCTCCAAGACAAACTAAAAAGCGCGTCCGTAAGCCGTATCGATATTCATCGTCCGGCTCAAACTGCACGCATCACCATCCACACCGCTCGTCCCGGTATCGTTATCGGTAAGAAAGGTGAAGATGTCGAGAAGCTGCGTCAGGACCTGACCAAGCAGATGGGTGTGCCTGTGCACATCAACATCGAAGAGATCCGCAAGCCGGAACTCGACGCTATGCTGGTTGCGCAGAGCGTAGCTCAGCAGCTGGAACGCCGCGTAATGTTCCGTCGCGCCATGAAGCGCGCAGTACAGAACGCCATGCGTATTGGTGCCAAGGGCATCAAGATCCAGGTGAGCGGTCGTCTCGGCGGTGCTGAGATTGCTCGTACCGAGTGGTATCGCGAAGGTCGTGTGCCTCTGCACACCCTGCGTGCCGATATCGACTACAACACCTACGAAGCTCACACCACTTACGGTGTGATCGGTGTGAAGGTTTGGATCTTCAAAGGCGAAGTTATTGGTGGTCGCCAAGAAGAGCTGAAACCACAAGCACCAGCGCCTCGTAAAAAAGCTGCTAAGTAAGGGGTACGCCAAATGTTGCAACCAAAGCGTACAAAATTCCGCAAGCAGATGACTGGCCACAACCGTGGTCTGGCACTGCGCGGTAGCAAAGTCAGCTTCGGCGAATTCGCTCTGAAAGCTGTTGCTCGCGGTCGCCTCACCGCTCGCCAGATCGAGTCCGCACGTCGTGCGCTGACCCGTCACGTTAAACGTGGCGGTAAGATCTGGATCCGTGTGTTCCCGGACAAGCCGATCTCCAAGAAGCCTCTCGAGGTTCGTATGGGTAAAGGTAAGGGCTCCGTGGAATACTGGGTTGCCCAGATTCAGCCAGGCAAAGTCCTGTACGAGATCGAGGGTGTTTCTGAAGAGCTGGCGCGCGAAGCTTTCGCCCTGGCTGCTGCAAAGCTGCCTCTCGCCACCTCCTTTGTTAAGCGGACGGTGATGTGATGAAAGCGAATGAACTTCGTGAAAAATCGGCACAGCAGCTGAACGAGCAACTGCTCGGCTTGCTGCGCGACCAGTTCAATCTGCGTATGCAGAAAGCAACTGGCCAGTTGGGGCAGTCGCACCTGCTCTCGCAAGTTAAGCGTGACATCGCTCGCGTGAAAACTGTGCTCAACCAGCAGGCAGGTAAGTGATCATGGCTGAAGCTGAAAAAACCGTCCGTACGCTGACTGGCCGTGTCGTCAGCGACAAAATGGACAAGACCATCACCGTACTGATCGAGCGTCGCGTAAAGCACCCGATCTACGGTAAATACGTTAAGCGTTCGACTAAGCTGCACGCGCACGACGAATCCAACCAGTGCAAGATCGGCGACAAGGTTTCCATCCGTGAAACCCGTCCGCTGGCCAAGACCAAGTCCTGGGCACTGGTTGAAGTCCTCGAACGCGCTGTTGAAGTCTAAGGGCTAGGGGTCGGAGAAATTTTATGATTCAGACTCAATCCATGCTCGATGTGGCCGATAACAGCGGCGCTCGTCGCGTCATGTGCATCAAGGTGCTCGGCGGTTCGCACCGTCGTTACGCCGGCATCGGTGACATCATCAAGGTTACCGTCAAGGAAGCAATTCCACGCGGTAAGGTCAAAAAAGGCCAAGTGATGACCGCTGTTGTCGTGCGCACCCGTCACGGTGTTCGTCGCGCTGACGGTTCCATCATTCGTTTCGACGGCAACGCTGCTGTTCTGCTGAACAACAAGCAAGAGCCGATCGGCACTCGCATCTTCGGGCCAGTGACCCGTGAACTTCGTACTGAGAAGTTCATGAAGATCGTCTCGCTCGCCCCTGAAGTGCTGTAAGGAGATCCGACATGCAAAAGATTCGTCGTGACGACGAGATCATCGTGATCGCCGGCAAAGACAAAGGTAAGCGCGGTAAGGTGCTGAAGGTTCTCGCTGATGACCGTCTGGTCATCGGTGGTGTGAACCTGGTCAAGCGTCATACCAAGCCTAACCCGATGGCGGGCGTACAGGGCGGTATCGTCGAGAAAGAAGCGCCTCTGCACGCTTCCAACGTTGCCATCTTCAACGGCGAAACCAACAAGGCTGACCGCGTTGGTTTCAAAGTAGAAGACGGTAAAAAAATTCGTGTCTTCAAGTCGACCCAAAAAGCGGTTGATGCTTGAACACTGCTAGGTAGAAGACCATGGCACGACTGAAAGAGATTTACCGGAACGAAATCGCTCCTAAGCTTAAGGAAGAACTTAAGCTGTCGAACGTGATGGAAGTTCCGCGCGTTACCAAGATCACCCTGAACATGGGTCTGGGCGAAGCGATCGGCGACAAGAAAGTCATCGAGCACGCTGTTGCCGACCTGGAAAAGATCACCGGTCAAAAGCCGGTCGTGACTTTCGCTCGCAAATCCATCGCTGGCTTCAAAGTCCGCGAAGGCTGGCCGATCGGCGTCAAGGTGACCCTGCGTAGCGACAAGATGTACGAATTCCTGGACCGCCTGCTGGCGATCTCCCTGCCTCGGGTTCGCGACTTCCGCGGCCTGAATGCCAAGTCCTTCGATGGCCGTGGCAACTACAGCATGGGCGTGAAAGAGCAGATCATCTTCCCGGAAATCGATTACGACAAGATCGATGCTCTGCGCGGTTTGGACATCACCCTGACCACCACTGCTCGTTCGGACGACGAAGGCCGCGCTCTGCTGCGTGCTTTCAAGTTCCCGTTCCGCAACTGATTGGAGTAGGAAAATGGCCAAGAAGAGCATGAAAAACCGCGAGCTGAAGCGTCAGCTCACGGTAGCCAAGTTCGCTAAGAAGCGTGCTGAGCTGAAAGCGACCATCGTCAACGTTAACGCCTCTCCAGAAGAGCGTTTCGCTGCCGTTGTCGCTCTGCAGAAGCAGCCGCGTGATGCCAGCGCTGCGCGCCTGCGCAACCGTTGCCGCCTGACCGGTCGTCCTCACGGTGTATACCGTAAGTTCGGCCTGGGCCGTAACATGCTGCGTCAAGCTGCAATGCGCGGTGACGTACCAGGTCTGGTTAAAGCCTCCTGGTAATCGCTGCAGGCAAGATCCTGGTGGAAGGGGAGCAATCTTCCGACCGCCGGTGACCTTGCCATCAAACAAGCCCCTATATGGGGCTTGTTTCGTTTCTGCCTTGTGTCTAGAATGACCGGCTCACCTGAGCCTGGGTTTTTTGCCCAGTCCGCTCGGGTGGTTGTCATAGCCGCAAGGCTAATAATTCTTGTATCAGGAGCATCTAGCCCATGAGTATGCAGGACCCGTTAGCGGACATGCTAACTCGCATCCGTAATGCCCAGATGGCTGAAAAGTCCGTCGTAAGCATGCCTTCCTCTACCCTGAAGGTCGCGGTTGCCAAAGTTCTGAAGGACGAAGGTTACATCGCTGGCTACCAGGTAACTGGTGAGGCCAAGCCTTCCCTGTCGATCGAACTGAAGTACTTCGAAGGCCGTCCGGTCATCGAGGAACTGAAGCGCTCCAGCCGTCCAGGCCTGCGCCAGTACAAGGCCGTCACCGATCTGCCGAAAGTACGTGGCGGTCTGGGCGTGTCTATCGTCTCCACCAACAAAGGTGTGATGACTGATCGCGCTGCGCGCGCTGCCGGTGTCGGCGGCGAAGTTCTGTGCACAGTGTTCTAAGGGGGGATAGACATGTCTCGCGTCGCTAAGAACCCCGTTAAGCTGCCATCCGGTGTCGAAGTCAAATTCGCTGGCCAGCAGCTTTCGGTGAAGGGTGCTAAAGGCACTCTCGAACTGAACGTTCACTCGTCTGTTGAAGTTACCGAAGAGTCTGGTGAGCTGCGTTTCGTCGCTCGCAATGGTGACCAGCAAGCTCGTGCCATGGCCGGTACTACCCGTGCCCTGGTCAACAACATGGTCCAAGGCGTAAGCCAAGGCTTCGAGCGTAAGCTCCAGCTGGTCGGTGTTGGTTACAAGGCACAGGCCAAGGGCACCGTCCTGAACCTGGCCCTGGGCTTCTCTCACCCAGTGGACTACGAACTGCCAGCCGGTATCACCGCTGAAACACCTAGCCAGACCGACATCCTGATCAAGGGTATCGATAAGCAGCTGGTAGGTCAGGTGGCCGCTGAAATCCGCGACTTCCGTCCGCCAGAGCCTTACAAAGGTAAAGGTGTGCGTTACGCGGACGAAGTAGTCCGTCGTAAAGAAGCCAAGAAGAAGTAGGGCCTAGTAAATGACCGACAAAAAAGTTATTCGACTGCGTCGCGCTCGCAAAGCACGTCTCAAGATGCACGAACTCGAAGTCGTGCGCCTGTGCGTGTTCCGCTCCTCGCAGCACATCTACGCCCAGGTCATTTCGGCCGACGGCAGCAAGGTTCTGGCAAGCGCCTCGACCTTGGACAAAGACCTGCGTGATGGCGCCACTGGCAACATCGACGCGGCCACTAAGGTTGGCAAGCTGGTAGCTGAGCGTGCGAAAGCCGCCGGTGTATCTCAAGTTGCCTTTGACCGTTCCGGCTTCAAGTACCATGGCCGCGTCAAAGCGCTGGCTGATGCTGCTCGTGAAGGCGGGCTGGAGTTCTAAGTTATGGCAAATAACGATCAAAAGCGCGACGAAGGCTACATCGAGAAGCTGGTTCAAGTTAACCGCGTTGCCAAAACCGTAAAAGGCGGCCGTATCTTCACCTTCACCGCGCTGACCGTGGTAGGTGATGGTAAAGGTCGTGTTGGCTTCGGCCGTGGCAAGTCGCGCGAAGTACCAGCCGCGATCCAGAAAGCCATGGAAGCTGCTCGCCGCAACATGATTCAGGTTGACCTGAAGGGCACCACCCTGCAGTACGCCACCAAGGCTGCCCACGGCGCCTCGAAGGTTTACATGCAGCCTGCCTCGGAAGGTACCGGTATCATCGCCGGTGGCGCAATGCGTGCTGTCCTGGAAGTTGCTGGTGTTCAGAACGTTCTGGCCAAGTGCTACGGTTCGACCAACCCAGTGAACGTGGTTTACGCCACCTTCAAGGGTCTGAAAGCCATGCAATCTCCTGAATCCATTGCTGCCAAGCGCGGCAAGAGCGTCGAGGAGATCTTCTGATCATGGCAACCGTAAAAGTAACGCTGATCAAGAGCGTCTCGGGCCGTCTGCCTAACCACAAGCTGTGCGTTAAAGGCCTGGGTCTGCGTCGTATCGGTCACACTGTAGAAGTCCAGGATACTCCCGAGAACCGCGGGATGATCAACAAGGCTTACTACATGCTGAAGGTCGAGGGCTAATCGATGAAACTCAATGATCTGAGTCCAGCGCCGGGTTCCCGTCGCGAGAAGCATCGTCCAGGTCGTGGTATCGGTAGCGGTCTGGGTAAGACCGGCGGCCGTGGCCACAAAGGTCAGACTTCCCGTTCGGGTGGTTCGATCGCTCCTGGCTTCGAAGGCGGTCAACAGCCGCTGCACCGTCGTCTGCCGAAGTTCGGCTTCGTTTCCCTGAAAGCCATGGACCGCGCAGAAGTGCGTCTGTCCGAGCTGGCCAAAGTGGAAGGCGACGTGATCTCCGTGCAATCCCTGAAGGATGCCAACGTGATCAACCAGCACATTCAGCGTGTGAAAATCATGCTGTCTGGCGAAGTTACTCGCGCAGTCACCATCAAGGGCATCGCAGCCACCAAGGGTGCGCGTGCGGCTATCGAAGCAGCTGGCGGCAAATTCGAGGAATAAATGGCTAAGCAAGGTGCTCTCTCTTCGCTCGGTAAGGGCGGGATGTCGGAACTCTGGGCTCGTCTGCGCTTTCTGTTCATGGCGATCATCGTCTATCGGATAGGTGCGCATATCCCGGTTCCCGGCATCAATCCGGACCGTCTGGCGGATCTGTTTCGGCAGAATGAGGGGACCATTCTTAGCTTGTTCAACATGTTTTCCGGTGGCGCGCTCGAGCGCATGAGCATCTTTGCACTGGGGATCATGCCGTACATTTCGGCATCGATCATCATGCAGCTGATGACCGCGGTCAGCCCGCAACTGGAGCAGTTGAAGAAGGAAGGTGAAGCTGGCCGTCGCAAGATCAGCCAGTACACCCGCTACGGCACCGTTATCCTGGCACTGGTTCAAGCCATTGGCATGTCCATTGGCCTGGCCAACCAGGGCGTGGCGTTTTCTGTGGGCCTGGGCTTCCATGTCGTCGCCGTCTCCACCTTCGTGGCAGGCGCGATGTTCATGATGTGGCTGGGCGAGCAGATCACCGAGCGCGGTGTGGGCAACGGTATCTCGATGTTGATCTTCGCAGGTATCGTTGCCGGTCTTCCGAGAGCAATCGGGCAGTCTTTCGAGTCTGCACGCACAGGCGATATCAATATTTTCGCCTTGGTCGCTATCGGTTTGCTGGCAGTAGCGATTATCGGTTTCGTGGTGTTCATTGAGCGTGGTCAGCGTCGTATCGCCGTTCACTACGCCAAGCGTCAGCAGGGCCGCAAGGTCTTCGCTGCGCAGACCAGCCACTTGCCGTTGAAGGTGAACATGGCGGGGGTTATCCCGGCCATTTTCGCGAGCAGCATTTTGCTGTTCCCGGCTTCGCTGGGTGCCTGGTTCGGTCAGTCCGAAGGTATGGGCTGGCTGCAGGACATCTCGCAGTCGATCGCTCCTGGTCAGCCGTTGAACATTCTGCTGTTTAGTGCAGGGATCATTTTCTTCTGCTTCTTCTACACAGCATTGATGTTCAATCCGAAAGACGTAGCGGAAAACCTGAAGAAGTCCGGTGCCTTTATTCCGGGTATCCGTCCTGGTGAGCAGTCGGCGCGCTACATTGATGGCGTTCTGACCCGTTTGACCATGTTCGGTGCTCTTTACATGATGGCCGTCTGCCTTCTGCCCCAGTTCCTGGTGGTGGCAGCAAATGTGCCGTTCTACCTTGGCGGGACCTCGTTGCTGATTGTGGTAGTGGTTGTGATGGACTTCATGTCCCAAGTACAATCGCACCTCGTTTCGCACCAGTACGAATCCCTGATGAAGAAAGCCAACCTGAAAGGCTACGGTGGCAGCGGTCTGCTGCGCTGATACGCCCCTAAGGTTCGAGGAGTCGGTAATGAAAGTTCGTGCATCGGTGAAAAAGCTGTGCCGTAACTGCAAGATCATCCGTCGCGAAGGCGTCGTACGAGTGATCTGCAGCGCGGAACCGCGTCACAAACAGCGCCAAGGCTGAGTGTGATCTGCGCTTCAAACCCAGCAGCTAGTGTGCTGCTGGGTTGATTATTCGTTTCTACAGCGATATTATCTCGCGCCCTATTTCTTGGCTTCCGGGGCGTAGGTAGCTGTCAATTGGAGTCCCACTGAATGGCCCGTATTGCAGGCGTCAACATTCCAGATAACAAGCATACTGTTATCTCGCTGACCTACATCTATGGTGTCGGTCGCACAACTGCACAGAAGATCTGTGCAGACGCTGGTGTAAATCCAGCCGCTAAGATCAAGGATCTGAGCGACGAGCAAATCGAAACCCTGCGTGGCGAAGTTGCGAAGTTCACCACCGAAGGTGACCTGCGTCGTGACATCAACATGAAGATCAAGCGCTTGATGGACCTGGGTTGCTACCGCGGCCTGCGTCATCGTAAAGGTCTGCCGGTTCGCGGTCAGCGCACCAAGACCAACGCACGCACCCGTAAGGGCCCGCGTAAGCCGATCCGCAAGTAATCGCCCAGGAATATAGACATGGCAAAACCTGCTGCTCGTCCTCGTAAGAAAATCAAAAAGACAGTGGTTGATGGCATCGCCCACATCCATGCGTCTTTCAACAACACCATCGTGACCATCACCGACCGTCAGGGCAATGCTTTGTCCTGGGCGACCTCCGGTGGTTCGGGTTTCCGTGGTTCGCGCAAATCCACCCCGTTCGCAGCTCAGATCGCTGCTGAGCGTGCTGGTCAAGCTGCGCTGGAATACGGTCTGAAGAACCTCGACGTTAACGTCAAGGGTCCAGGTCCAGGTCGTGAGTCCGCCGTTCGTGCATTGAACAGCTGCGGCTACAAGATCGCCAGCATCACCGACGTGACGCCTATCCCGCATAACGGGTGCCGTCCGCCGAAGAAGCGTCGCGTGTAATCAGGAGACAGAAGAATGGCACGTTACATTGGTCCAAAATGCAAACTGTCTCGTCGTGAAGGCACCGATCTGTTCCTGAAGAGCGGCGTTCGCGCTCTGGAATCGAAGTGCAACATCGAAGCAGCCCCAGGTATCCACGGCCAGCGCCGTGGCCGTCAGTCCGACTACGGCACCCAGCTGCGTGAGAAACAAAAAGTCCGTCGTATCTACGGTGTTCTGGAGCGTCAGTTCCGCGGTTACTACCAAGCTGCTGCCTCGAAAAAAGGCGCAACCGGTGAGAACCTGCTGCAACTGCTCGAGTGCCGTCTGGATAACGTCGTTTACCGTATGGGCTTCGGCTCGACTCGTTCCGAGTCGCGTCAGCTGGTTTCGCACAAAGCGATCAGCGTCAACGGTAAGACTGTAAACATTCCATCCTACCAAGTTCGTCCGGGTGACGTGGTCGCGGTCCGCGAGAAGTCGCTGGCCCAGCTGCGCATTGTTCAAGCCCTTGAACTGTGCGCCCAGCGTGGCCGCGTTGAGTGGGTTGACGTGGATGCTGCTAAAAAGTCGGGCGTTTTCAAGAACGTTCCTGCTCGCAGCGACCTGTCTGCCGACATCAACGAAAACCTGATTGTCGAGCTCTACTCCAAGTAAGGGCTAGAAAATAGGTGCATCCATGCAGATTTCGGTAAATGAGTTCCTGACTCCCCGCCACATTGATGTGCAGGTAGTCAGTCCGACCCGCGCCAAGATCACGCTCGAGCCTCTCGAGCGTGGCTTTGGCCACACCCTGGGCAACGCGCTGCGCCGCATCCTGTTGTCCTCTATGCCTGGCTGTGCAGTAGTCGAAGCCGAGATCGATGGCGTACTCCACGAGTACTCCGCGATCGAAGGTGTTCAGGAAGACGTAATTGAAATCCTGTTGAACCTGAAAGGCCTGGCTATCAAACTGCACGGTCGTGACGAAGTTACGCTGACCTTGTCGAAAAAGGGTTCGGGGGTGGTTACCGCTGCCGATATTCAGCTGGATCACGATGTCGAGATCGTCAACCCCGATCACGTAATCGCGAACCTGGCGTCGAATGGCGCCCTGAACATGAAGCTCACCGTAGCTCGTGGTCGTGGTTACGAGCCGGCCGACTCCCGTCAAACCGACGAAGACGAAAGCCGTAGCATTGGCCGTCTGCAGTTGGACGCTTCGTTCAGCCCGGTGCGTCGTATCGCCTATGTGGTCGAAAACGCCCGTGTTGAACAGCGTACCAACCTGGACAAACTGGTCATTGATCTGGAAACCAACGGCACCCTGGATCCTGAAGAGGCTATCCGCCGCGCTGCGACCATCCTGCAACAGCAGTTGGCCGCGTTCGTCGACCTCAAAGGTGACAGCGAGCCTGTCGTAGTCGAGCAGGAAGACGAGATCGATCCGATCCTGCTGCGTCCGGTTGACGACCTGGAACTGACTGTACGTTCGGCCAACTGCCTCAAGGCGGAGAACATCTACTACATCGGCGACCTGATTCAGCGTACCGAAGTAGAGCTGTTGAAGACTCCTAACCTGGGCAAGAAGTCCCTGACTGAAATCAAGGACGTGCTGGCCTCTCGTGGTCTGTCTCTCGGCATGCGCCTCGACAACTGGCCGCCTGCAAGTCTTAAGAAAGACGACAAGGCGACCGCCTGATCGTCGTAATCACCGAACGTAGTGTTTGGTAAGGAATGAATCATGCGTCATCGTAAAAGTGGACGTCACCTGAGCCGTACCAGCTCTCACCGCAAGGCTATGTTCCAGAACATGGCAGTGTCGCTGATCGAGCACGAGCTGATCAAAACCACCCTGCCGAAAGCCAAGGAACTGCGCCGCGTTGCCGAGCCGCTGATCACCCTGGCCAAGGAAGACAGCGTTGCTAACCGTCGTCTGGCCTTCGATCGTACCCGTTCGAAGTCCGCTGTTGGCAAACTGTTCAACGACCTGGGCAAGCGTTACGCCACCCGTCAGGGCGGCTACCTGCGCATCCTGAAGTGCGGTTTCCGCGCTGGCGACAACGCGCCTATGGCGTACGTCGAGCTGGTTGATCGTCCGGTCGGCGGTGCTGTAGAAGCTGCTGAGTAAGACGTTCTGTCTGCTACAAAGAACCGGGCCTAGTGCCCGGTTTTTTGTTTCTACGTACATTGTTTATTTCTATTGATTCAAGTCATGTAATGAATTTGTCCCTGTAACCTTGCTCGTCAATACTCTCTCCAAGCCGATTAGCCGGCGCTTGAAGACCGATAAGGAGAGCCCATGAGCAAGATTCTTACTACCGCCAGCGGTGCGCCAGTAGCCGATAACCAGAACTCCCGCTCCGCCGGCCCGCGTGGCCCATTGTTGCTCGACGACTTTCACCTGATCGAGAAACTCGCCCACTTCAACCGCGAGAACATTCCTGAGCGCCGTGTGCACGCCAAGGGCTCGGGCGCCTATGGCACCTTTACTGTTACCCGCGACATTACCGGCTATACCAGCGCCAAGCTGTTTGAACAGATCGGCAAACAGACCGAGACCTTCCTGCGCTTCTCCACTGTCGGTGGCGAGCGTGGCTCTGCGGATACCGAGCGCGACCCGCGTGGTTTCGCGGTCAAGTTCTACACCGAAGAAGGCAACTGGGACATCGTTGGCAACAACACGCCCGTGTTCTTCATTCGCGACCCGCTGAAGTTCCCGGACTTTATCCACACCCAGAAGCGCCACCCGCAGTCCAACCTGAAGAATGCCCAGATGATGTGGGACTTCTGGTCCCACTCCCCTGAGGCGCTGCACCAGGTCACCATACTGTTTTCCGACCGTGGTATCCCGGATGGCTATCGCCACATGCACGGCTTCGGCAGCCACACCTACAGCCTGATCAATGCCAAGGGTGAGCGTACTTGGGTGAAGTGGCACTTCAAGACCCAACAAGGCATCAAGAACCTCGCTCCGGCAGAAGCAGCGCGCCTGGCGGGTACTGACCCGGACTACGCCCAGCGCGACCTGTTCGAAGCGATCGAGCGTGGCGACTACCCGCGTTGGACGGTTTGTATCCAGGTGATGAGCGAAGCCGAGGCTGCGAGTCGCGACGAGAACCCCTTTGACGTGACCAAGACTTGGTCGCAGAGGGACTACCCGCTGATCGAGGTGGGCGTGCTGGAGCTCAACCGTAACCCGCTCAACTACTTCGCGGAAGTCGAGCAAGCAGCGTTCGGGCCCAGCAATATGGTGCCAGGGGTCGGCCTGTCGCCGGACCGGATGTTGCAGGGCCGTGTATTCGCCTACGCCGACGCGCACCGTTACCGCGTGGGCACCAACCACCAGCAGTTGCCGGTGAATGCGCCTCGCTGCCCGGTTAATAGCTACCAGCGCGACGGTTCCATGGCCACTGGCAGCTACGGCAGTGCACCAAACTACGAGCCCAATAGCCACGTTGATGCGCCGAAGCAGTCGCCACGCCATGCCGAGCCAGCGCTGGCCTTGAACGGTTCGGCGGACCGTTACGATCACCGTGAGGACACCGACTACTTCAGCCACGCCGGCGCGCTGTTCCGCTTGATGAACGCTGAGCAGAAAGCCCTGTTGATCAGCAACATCGCCGGTACCATGGTGGGTGTCAGCGAGGACGTGATTCAGCGTCAGTTGCAGTACTTCTTCAAGGCCGATCCGGCCTATGGCGAAGGGATTGCCAAGGCGTTGGGCGTCCATCTCGCCTAACTCTAAGTGATAAGCAGAACCGCCCTCATTTGGGCGGTTTTTCAATGAATATCACTACTGTTTAACCGATTTTTTGCGTCTTATTGCGCGTTTTTCAGTGACCGCAGGCAAAAGCTGGTTCACACTATGTGGCATAGACGTTTTCACATGGAGAATCAGGGCGATGCAAGGCCACCCGGACGTAATCAACTACCTCGTCACGCTGCTGAAGGGCGAACTGGCGGCACGCGACCAGTACTTCATTCACTCGCGCATGTACGAAGACTGGGGCCTGTCCAAGCTCTACGAGCGCATCAACCACGAAATGGAAGAAGAGACCCAGCACGCCGATGCTCTGATGCGTCGCATCCTCATGCTTGAAGGCACCCCCGACATGCGTGCGGACGATCTGGAAGTCGGCAGCACCGTACCGGAAATGATCGAGGCTGACCTCAAGCTCGAGTACAAGGTGCGCGGCGCGCTTTGCAAAGGTATCGAGCTGTGTGAACTGCACAAGGACTACATCAGCCGTGACATCCTGCGTGCACAGTTGGCCGATACCGAAGAAGATCACACCTACTGGCTGGAGAAGCAGCAGGGCCTGATCAAGGCCATCGGCCTGGAAAACTACCTGCAGTCGCAGATGTAAGTTATCCACAGACTCAAGAAAAAGCCCCTGGCACCAACGGTACCAGGGGCTTTTTCATTGCATCGGCGGCAGTCAGGCTCGGTCCCGCTCCAGCAGCGGTTTCAGGTAATGGCCGGTGTACGACTGTTTCATCTCGCTCAGCTCTTCCGGCGTGCCGCAGGCAATGATCTGCCCACCCTTGGAGCCACCCTCGGGTCCCAGGTCCACCAGCCAGTCGGCGGTCTTGATCACATCCAGGTTATGCTCGATCACCACCACGGTATTGCCGTGGTCGCGCAGGCGATGCAACACGTCCAACAACTGCTGGATGTCGGCGAAGTGCAGGCCCGTGGTCGGCTCGTCGAGGATGTACAGGGTCTTGCCAGTATCGCGCTTGGACAGCTCGCGTGACAGCTTCACCCGCTGCGCTTCACCACCGGACAGCGTGGTTGCCGACTGCCCCAGCTTGATGTACGACAAGCCCACATCCATCAGCGTTTGCAGCTTGCGCGCCAGCGCCGGTACCGCATCGAAGAACTCGCGGGCATCCTCGATGGTCATTTCCAGCACCTCGTGGATGTTCTTGCCCTTGTACTTGATCTCCAGCGTTTCTCGGTTGTAGCGCTTGCTCTTGCACACGTCGCACGGCACGTAGATGTCCGGCAGGAAGTGCATTTCCACCTTGATCAGGCCATCGCCCTGACAGGCCTCGCAACGGCCGCCTTTGACGTTGAACGAGAAGCGCCCTGGGCCATAACCACGTGAACGCGATTCCGGCACCCCTGAGAACAGCTCGCGGATCGGCGTGAAGATACCGGTGTAGGTCGCCGGGTTGGAACGCGGGGTGCGGCCGATCGGGCTCTGGTCGATGTCCACCACTTTGTCCAGGTGTTGCAGGCCGTCCATGCTGCCATGCGGTGCGGCTTCCAGGCTGCTTGCGCCATTGAGGGCGGTGGCGGCCAAGGGGAACAGGGTGTTGTTGATCAGCGTCGATTTGCCCGACCCGGACACCCCGGTCACGCAGGTCATCAGGCCCACCGGGATTTCCAGGTCGACGTTCTGCAGGTTGTTGCCTCGCGCGCCCTTGAGCTTGAGCTGCAGTTTCTTGTTGCGCGGCGTGCGCTTGGCCGGTACGGCGATCTTCTTGCGCCCGGACAGGTACTTGCCCGTCAACGAATCGGGATGGTCCATGACCTCCTGTGGCGAGCCCTCCGCGACGATCTGCCCACCGTGCACACCGGCACCTGGGCCGATGTCGACGACGTAGTCGGCCAGGCGAATGGCGTCCTCGTCGTGTTCCACCACGATCACCGTGTTACCCAGGTCGCGCAAGTGGTTGAGGGTGGCCAGCAAGCGGTCGTTATCGCGTTGATGAAGGCCGATGGACGGTTCATCAAGAATGTACATCACCCCCACCAAGCCCGCGCCGATCTGGCTAGCCAGGCGGATACGTTGTGCTTCACCACCTGACAGGGTGTCAGCGCTACGGTCCAGGGTCAGGTAGTCGAGGCCGACATTGACCAGAAACTGCAGGCGCTCGCAGATCTCCTTGAGGATCTTCGCCGCGATTTCGCCACGGCGCCCGGTCAGGGTCAGCTCGCCAAAGTAGTTGCTGGCTTCACCGATCGGCAGGTTGGTGACGGCTGGCAGGGTCTTTTCGCCCACCCATACATGGCGTGCCTCGCGGCGCAGGCGTGTACCTCGGCAATCTGGGCAAGGTTGCGTGCCGAGGAACTTGGCCAGTTCTTCACGCACGGTGGCCGATTCGGTTTCGCGGTAGCGGCGCTCCAGGTTTGGCACAATCCCTTCGAACGGGTGTGAGCGCTTGACGATATCGCCACGGTCGTTGAGGTACTTGAAGTCGACACTCTGCTTGCCACTGCCCTGCAGAATCACCTTCTGGTGTTCGGCCGACAATTCGCCGAATGGCTCTTCGAGGCTGAAGCCATAATGTGCGGCCAGCGAGCCGAGCATCTGGAAGTAGTACACGTTACGCCGGTCCCAGCCGCGGATCGCGCCTTCGGCAAGGGTGAGTTCGGCATTGACCAGGCGCTTGGTGTCGAAGAACTGTTTTACCCCCAGGCCATCGCAGGTCGGGCAGGCACCGGCCGGGTTGTTGAAGGAAAACAGCTTCGGCTCCAGCTCGCTGATCGCGTGGCCGCACACCGGGCATGCGAAGCGCGCGGAGAAGATCATTTCTTCGCCTTGCTCGTCGTCCATCGGCGCCACCAGAGCGATGCCGTCCGCCAGCTTCAAGGCGGTCTCGAACGACTCCGCCAGGCGCTGCTGCAGGTCGGCGCGGACCTTGAAGCGGTCCACCACCACATCGATGCTGTGCTTTTTCTGCTTGTCCAGCTTGGGCAGCTCATCGAGCTCGTAGAGCTTGCCGTTGACCCGGGCCCGCACGAAGCCCTGGGCCCGCAGTTCGTCGAACACCGCCAGATGCTCGCCCTTGCGTTCGCGCACTACCGGTGCCAGCAGCATCAACTTGCTGCCTTCCGGGCGCTCCAGCACCAGGTCGACCATCTGGCTGATCGTTTGCGCCTCCAGCGGGATGTCGTGGTCCGGGCAGCGGGGGGTGCCGACTCGGGCGTACAGCAGGCGCAGGTAGTCGTAGATTTCGGTAATGGTGCCGACCGTGGAGCGCGGGTTGTGCGAGGTCGACTTCTGCTCGATGGAAATCGCCGGCGACAGGCCTTCGATGGTGTCGACGTCGGGCTTTTCCATCATCGACAGGAACTGCCGGGCGTAGGCCGACAGCGATTCGACGTAGCGGCGTTGGCCTTCGGCGTACAAGGTATCGAACGCCAGGGACGACTTGCCGGAACCGGACAGGCCGGTGATCACGATCAGCTTGTCCCGGGGCAGGGTCAGGTCGATGTTCTTCAGGTTGTGGGTACGTGCCCCACGAATCAGGATCTTGTCCACTGCGGCCTCGCTCGGCGGGCATAAACAAGGAAGTATACGGCGCGCCAGTATGACGCGGCAAAGCGTCGCGTAGATGCCGTCAAGCTGTCGGACTGATAGAATCGCCGCCGGTTCACACGAGGTTAATCCATGCACGACACCCACAACGAGCGCATGAGTGGCGGCGAAACCCGCGCCGCTGGCGGCCTTGCCCTGGTCTTTGCCTTTCGTATGCTGGGCATGTTCATGGTCTTGCCGGTACTGGCCACCTACGGCATGGACCTGGCCGGCGCCACACCTGCGCTGATCGGCCTGGCCATTGGTGCCTATGGCCTGACTCAGGCGGTACTGCAGATTCCATTCGGGATGATTTCCGACCGCATTGGCCGTCGTCCAGTGATTTACCTGGGGTTGGTGATCTTCGCCCTCGGCAGTGTGCTGGCAGCCCAGGCCGACTCCATCTGGGGCGTGATTGCCGGGCGCATCCTGCAGGGCGCCGGGGCGATTTCTGCCGCAGTCATGGCGTTGCTGTCCGACCTCACCCGCGAACAACACCGGACCAAGGCCATGGCCATGATTGGCATGAGCATCGGCTTGTCGTTCGCTGTCGCCATGGTCGTCGGCCCCTTGCTGACAAGTGCCTTTGGTTTGTCAGGTTTGTTCTTCGCCACGGCAGGGCTTGCCCTGGTTGGCATAGCGCTGATCGCGTTCGTCGTGCCCAACACCCACAGCATCCTGCAGCACCGCGAGTCGGGTGTGGCCCGCAAGGCACTCGGCCCAACCCTGCGCCACCCGGACCTTCTGCGCCTGGACGTGGGCATCTTCATCCTGCACGCCATCCTCATGGCCAGCTTCGTCGCGCTGCCGCTGGCCTTCGTCGAGCGTGGCGGCCTGCCCAAGGAAGAGCATTGGTGGGTGTACCTGACCGCGCTGTTCATCTCATTTTTTGCAATGGTCCCGTTCATCATCTACGGCGAAAAAAAGCGCAAGATGAAACGCGTGTTGGCTGGCGCGGTCAGTGTCCTGCTGCTGACAGAGATATACTTCTGGGAGTGGGCTGACGGTTTGCGCGGACTGGTGATTGGCACCGTGGTATTCTTTACCGCATTCAACCTGTTGGAGGCTTCGTTGCCTTCGCTGGTGAGCAAGGTGTCGCCTGCCGGTGGCAAGGGGACGGCGATGGGGGTGTATTCCACCAGCCAGTTCCTCGGTGCGGCACTGGGCGGAATCCTCGGTGGCTGGTTGTTCCAGCACGGTGGGCTGGACACGGTGTTCCTTGGTTGCGCGGTGCTGTGTGCCATCTGGCTGATCGTCGCCTTGCGCATGAACGAGCCGCCGTATGTGACCAGCCTGCGTATGCCGCTGACGCCCGAAGCAGTCCGTGAAGCCGGCCTGACCGAGCGCCTGATGGCCGTGCCGGGTGTGACCGACGCTGTGGTGGTGGCAGAAGAGGCCGCCATCTATATCAAACTGGATACGAAAATTTTGGACCGTGCGACCCTCGAGCGACTGGTGAATCCAGCCTCTTCGGCGTGCGAAGCCTAGGAGAACGTTATGGCCCGTGGGGTTAACAAAGTCATTCTGGTCGGCACCTGTGGCCAGGATCCCGAAGTCCGCTACCTGCCCAACGGTAACGCCGTGACCAACCTGAGCCTGGCTACCAGCGAGCAGTGGACCGACAAGCAGTCGGGCCAGAAGGTCGAGCGTACCGAGTGGCACCGTGTGTCGTTGTTCGGCAAGGTTGCCGAAATCGCCGGCGAGTACCTGCGCAAAGGTTCGCAGTGCTACATCGAGGGCAAGCTGCAGACCCGCGAGTGGGAAAAAGACGGTATCAAGCGCTACACCACCGAGATCATCGTCGACATCAACGGCACCATGCAGCTGCTTGGCGGTCGTCCGCAGGGTCAGCAGCAGGGCGGCGACCCGTACAACCAGGGTGGCGGCAACTACGGTGGCGGTCAACAGCAGCAGTACAACCAGGCCCCGCCTCGTCAGCAGGCCCAGCGCCCGCAACAGGCCCCTCAGCGCCCAGCGCCACAGCAGCCAGCTCCGCAGCCGGCCGCTGACTTCGACAGCTTCGATGACGATATTCCGTTCTGAAAAACAGCTATTTAAGAAGTGACAACATCTGAGGCGAAGCCATTGATTTGGCTTCGCTTTTTTATTGTTTACAGATTTTTGCGGAGTAAGAGCTACATTTGTTAAGCGTTTACCTCCCGAAGGTGTAAACAAATGACTCTGAATCCGTATGCGGTAAAGACGATTGTTTTGAGCTCTGGGGAGCGCCTGCCTGTGCTGATAGCACTTGCCACCGGTGATCCCTTATTCGAGCCGTCTGTTTATGTGCTCAGCGAGATTCGGGCTACCAACAGGGCGAGCAATACGATTGACCAAGTCTTGCGGTCAATCATGGTATTGCAGCTATTCCTCGACTCAAATCAGATTGATATTGACCAGCGGATTCAAGAGGGAAGTGTCTTTCGTTTGAGCGAGCTTGACGAGCTTGTTCGGCACTGTAGGCGGCCTGTCGCTGATCAACTGAAGTGCAATTCCATCCCTCCCTCCCATACATCCGTTCGTAGAGGCGCCGCTGAAAGTTTGCGCCTTGTTCAGCGGCAATTTGCACCAACTGAGGTAGCGGGTCATACCGCAGCTAACCGTATTCGGGTCATCCGGGGCTATCTTGATTGGCTTGTGAGATACCACATGGCGCGTCATCACTCTGGTGCAGCTGAGGGCGAGCGACTTTGGAATGAATGGACATCTTGCAAGGCTGCTCTGGATGCGCGACTGCCGCGCCACAAGGGCCGGAATACCATTGGACTGAGGGAAGGGCTTCAGCCAGAGGTTGCCGAGAGACTCCTCAGCGTCACATCGCCGATCTCGCCGGAGAACCCCTGGAAGGGGGAAGGCGCGCGTATTCGGAATTCTCTCCTGGTCCGCTGGTTCTACGAGCTTGGCCTACGTCGTGGCGAACTTTTAAATGTAAAAATTCCCGACATTAACTTCCAGTCGGAAGAGCTGATTGTGGCCAGACGGGCAGACGATCCGGAGGATCCCCGAAAGGATCAGCCATTGGTCAAGACACGTGATAGAAAGATTCCGTTATCCCCAGGTCTTTGCAGGCTGACGCACGAATATATAACGAATACACGCCGAAACACTGAAGGCGCAAGGCGTCACCCGTTCCTGTTCATCGCCATGGGCACAGGGTCGCCCCTGTCGCTAAGTGCCGTGAATGCTGTTTTCGCCGAACTTCGAAATGCCTTTAATGGCGAGTTCGATGCTGTGACTCCCCATGTTCTTCGCCACACGTGGAACGACCGCTTCTCGGACATAATGGACAATGCGAAGGTCTCTGACGCCGAGGAAGAACGCATGCGCTCGTTCTTGATGGGGTGGGCGCCGACCTCGAAAACCGCTGGGCAATACACTCGTCGACACGTTCGACTAAAAGCTCAGCAGGTGTCTCTAGGCATGCAGTCTAAGCAGACAGAAGGGTGGGGCAATAATGACTGAAGAAGCTGTCTTACCCTCCCGTCTTTCCGGCTACCAGAAGCTTCCGCCCACCGTGAGTACTCTAAGCGGGGCGGTCTTCGATCCGAGTGGAAAACGCTGGGCGTTTCACGATGGCCTCAGTGCAATTTGCGTGAACTTCAACAGACTGAGTGAGTATGCAACAGAGGAGTTTGTTGAGGCTGCGAAGGTCCCCCTGATCTGGTATGCCGAGAACACTGAAGCGTCGACCGTCGCTGCGATATTCGACAACCTAAGGGTGTTATTGGTATCGATAGCTACTGCTCGGGAGCGATTGGTAAATGAAATTGACGCACCACTTCTTATTACTTATAGAGCATCTCTGAGCTCCGATAAGGAGTGGAAGTTAGGAGGCTTGAGGGCATTCTTCAAAAAATGGTACCGCCTTGGAGTTCCAGGTGTGACGGGCGACGCCGTTCGCTTCCTAAATAGCATTCGCCTTAAAGGCGTCCGGAAAGGAACTGCGGTCCTGACCATGGATCCTCTTAAAGGTCCTCTTACGGACGTTGAACGTTCTGCTGTGCACGCGGCACTAAACGATGCCTTTGCCGTTGGCCAGATTCCTCTCGATGACTACCTTTTGGCTTGGCTCTGTTTGCTCTTGGGGCAGAGAAACATTCAGTTCGCAATGCTGAAGGTGTGCGATATAAGTGAGATTGATAAGTCCGATGGGCGAAAGGAGTACGTACTGAGAGTTCCGCGGGTTAAACAAGCCACTGCCGAGGCACGGCGGGAGCAGTTCAAGGACCGCTTGATAACGCCAAGCATAGGGAAACTCCTCGTTTCCCATGCGAACAGTATCCTGGAAAGATTTAAGGATAAAAGAGAATTCTTGGATGCGCCGTCGCAAGCGCCTTTGTTTCCCAAAAAGAACTCAATGAGTTGTGCTCGTCCAAATTTTCATGATCATTCGTCACCTGAGGCGATCGGACACAGAGTTAAGTCAGTGTTCAGTGCTTTGCATGTACGCTCTGAGCGCACAGGTGAACCGATTAAAGTTACATCAAAAAGGCTGCGACATACGGTTGCTACGTCCGCCGCACGGGAAGGGCACGGGGAGCTCATAATTGCTGAGCTGCTCGACCACAGTGACACGCAGAACGTTGGTGTTTATGTGAAAGCTACCCCGGAAATCGTTGAGCGAATTGACCATGCTATAGCACTTCACATGGCACCCCTGGCTCATGCTTTTGCCGGCGTCATCATCAACGACGAATCATTGGCAATCCGCGGCGATGACCCTAGGAGTCGTATCGTTGACCCCCGTTTCGACGCAAGCATGAAGCCAATGGGTAACTGCAGTCGCTGTGGTTCGTGCGGCTTTATGGCGCCAATTGCTTGCTACACATGTAAGAGTTTTCAAGCGTGGATTGATGGCCCTCACGAAGCGGTACTGGAGTACCTCCTGTCCGAGCGTGACCGGTTAATGTCGGGAGTGGATACTCGAATTGCAACCATAAATGATCGGACGATTCTTGCCGTTGCTGAGGTGATAAGACAAATTCGGGAAACTCGGAAGGAGGAAGGTGATGTCTGCTGATATCGCGGTATTCACGCCAAAGGCCGAGATAGATGCTTCAGCGAACTTAGCCGCGTTCGTCACTATGTGCAGATCGCAGCTCACCATTTTCGGTGCAGACCTGCGCTTTGATGACATGGCTTGGGACGTAACTGACACCACGCAGTTGAAGGGGCATGGGAAGAAGCGGGTCCGCGTCTATTTCTCTACTCAAGAAACTGTAGACGACATACTGCCAACTCAGATGGCTGAACCGTTTGTTTCGTTTGCCAAGGCTTACGTACGATATATGCAGGGTATGCGACCGACGAAGAATCCAGCTTTTCGCGTTACTGCGCTGCGCGCCCTTGATGCTGCCCTTAGGCAGAGCGGCCACTTGGTCCCAGTGATGATGGATGGCGACACGTTTAATCGAGCTGCGCGAGCTATCGCTGAACGGCTTTCAGGATCTACGGCCTATCGAGTGGGTTCTCAGCTTGAGTTGATTGCTAAGTTCATGTCAGAAAACCGTCTGACAGCGGTTCCGCTCTCGTGGCGTAGCGCTATCAAACGACCGCTCGATACGGTTCGTGTGGGGCAGGAGTTTGACAAGCGCCGTACCGAAAAAATGCCATCTCAAGCCGCATTGGAAGCGCTTCCTAAGACGTTTCAGATTGCGACCCAGCCTAAAGACGTGCTGTTTTCGTCGATTGCCGCGATTCTCTGCTCTGCTCCTGATCGTATCAATGAGGTGTTACTGCTTGCCGAGAGCTGTGAGGTTCATGACAAAACTTCGGGCGGTAAAGATGCCTACGGTCTGCGATGGCAACCGGCTAAGGATGCTCCGATCAACTTGTCGTGCAGCCGCGGCAAGTTGCAATTTTCCAGGCACCTACAGCGTCATTGGACGAAAAGTGACCGAAAAATCATGTACGGAGAGCTTTTTCGACCGGTTCTCCGTGTTAAACGCGAACCTCACCCATACCCATGAGCTGTTTTCGAACCCTCCACAGGTTTGCCAGGGCGAACAGCGTGGTCAACTGAGCCGTGTTTTTCATCAGCCCACGAAAACGTACTTTCACGTAACCAAACTGCCGCTTGATCACGCGAAACGGATGCTCGACCTTGGCCCGTGTCTGAGCCTTGCAGAACTCGATCTTGCGCTTGGCTTTGTACAGTACGCTGCGCTGGTTCAGCTTGGAATAGGTGCTGCGACGCGCTGCAATCTGCCAGATCACCCCCCGATTTTCATGCTCTTCGCGCCTTTCGACACCGGTGTAACCGGCATCTGCATACACGGCGTTTTCTTCGCCATGCAGCAGTTCAGCCACCTGCGTGACATCGGCCACATTGGCAGCGGTGCCATGGACGTGATGCACCAGGCCGGACTCGACATCGGCACCGATGTGCGCCTTCATCCCGAAGAAATACTGACCGCCTTTCTTGGTCTGGTGCATCTCGGGATCACGCTTGCCTTCTTTATTCTTGGTCGAGCTGGGGGCATGAATAATGGTGGCATCGACGATGGTGCCTTGGCGCAGCGACAGGCCTTTTTCCTGCAGATAACCATTGATGACCGCAAGGATTGCCGGTGCGAGCTGATGCTTCTCCAGCAAGTGCCGGAAGTTCATGATCGTGGTGTCTTCGGGGATTGGCGCGCTCAGCGTCAGGCGTGCGAACTGGCGCATGGGCGTGATTTCGTAGAGCGCTTCTTCCATGGCCGGGTCGCTCAGGGAGAACCAGTTCTGCAACAGATGGATGCGCAGCATGGTTTCCAGAGGATAGGGTTTTCTACCGCCGCCGGCCTTGGGGTAGAACGGTTCGATCAGCTCCAGCAGGCCTGCCCAGGGCACCACCTGATCCATTTCGGCGAGGAAGCGCTCTCGGCGGGTTTGCTTGCGCTTGCCGGCGTACTCAAAGTCGGAAAAGCTCATCTGGCTCATGGGCGGCTCGGATCAGGTGTTGCGGGGATTCTCGCATAACTGAAGGCTTGTTCGGAGATTCCCTAAGGGGGCTGATCCAATGGTTAAATGGATTATTCCCTCGATGGCTCCCGTTGTCGCTGAGGCCATCGCCAAAATTAGGCGTTTGACGGAAGACGCTCGTCGTATTGCTCAATGGTATGAGTTTAATCCTGAAAGGCTGTATCTGCCCCACGATTTGGAACACCTCAGGAGGCAAGAGCTGCTGACAATGGATGAAGTTCAACAGGTGATTTTGCTGGAGAAAGGGTCGGCTTCATTTGCGAGTCAATGGTGCACCGCAAATAATGTGTTGTTGATTAAGAATGACAGCGGCGTATGCGCGCGATTTGCTGATGTTGAAAAGGCCGCAATACTGCAACTTCCATCCGGGTTTCCGCTGCTAAACACGGAGATGGGACTCAAATATTCGGAGGCACTCATCGTAGTGCGGCGTAATGAGCTCCACTCTGCAAGAGGTACATTTAGCTGTGTCATTGAGCCGGTCAGCATCAATCAGGTGAATACAGCACTCGGCACCAGAAGTGAGCATGGCTTTGAGTCCATATTTGAGCGCCTTGGCTTCACTGAACCAGATGGCAGCCGAATCCGAGTATCTACCCATCAGTTCCGTCACTACCTGAACACCCTGGCGCAGGCAGGGGGGATGAGTCAGTTGGATATTGCGAAGTGGTCGGGGCGCTTGGATGTCCGTCAAAACGAGGTTTATGACCATGTGAGCGCAGATCAAATGGTGGCGAAGATTCGCGAGTCCATTGGCGACGAATCCCATATGTTCGGCCCGCTGGCGAAGCTGCCGAAGAATATCCCGATTTCACGAGATGAGTTTGCACGTCTTAAGATTCCGACAGCCCATACAACTGACTTTGGCTTCTGCGTCCATGACTACACGATGATGCCATGCGAGCGGCATGCCGACTGCATCAACTGTAACGAGCACGTATGCGTGAAGGGCGATGAAGGCAAGGCCATAATGGTGAAACGTCGGCTACAGGATGCGCAGGAATTGCTGGTGCGTGCTGAAGCTGCGACGGTGGAGGGCTACTACGGAGCGGATCGCTGGATGGAGCACCATAGAAAGACTGTACTACGTCTGATACAGCTTACAGAGATTCTTGATAACCCAGCAGTTCCAACCGGCGCTGTAATTCAGCTGGCTGATGTTCCGATCATTTCTTCGACGGGAGTGGAGCAAGCGCTAGAGGATCGAGCCGCATTGGATGGTTATTCGACGCTAAAGCGCTTGGCGCCGACTAACGCTAGCCGAATGAAGCGGAGCAAGCATGGCTAAAAGGCGAGCAAAAAATCTCGATGATCATGCCATCGAACACATTGTCTGTGTGTTGGATGGGTGGTCAGGCAAGCTTTCTTGGGATCTGCTCATTGAGGCAATTGAGAAGCACCTGGGTGTTCGTTACACGCGTCAGGCACTCGACAAGCACGCCCGTATTAAATCGACATACCAGGCTACTAAGGCGCGTCTTAGCAAGGTGCCTGGTTCGCGGCTCCACCAAAAATTATCTACTGCAGAGGTTGGAGCGCTTACAGAACGTCTTAAGCGCTTGGAGGCCGAAAACGCTCGCCTGAAAGTGGAGAACGAAAGTCTGCTCGAGCAATTCGTGACGTGGGCCTATAACGCATATTTGAAAGGGATGACGAAAGAATCTCTGAGCACGCCCCTTCCTCGCGTGGATAGAGAGCTGACTAAGCTTACCCGCACAAAGAGATTCGCAGGCGGTAAGGGGTGAGTCAAAGGTTTCCAAGCTCTTCCTGGACACGTTTGAACAGTTGCTCGATGGTCATTGATCTATCGCGCAGTAAGTAACTGTGGACAAGGATCGACACGGGGTGCACCTCCATGACATATGCAATCTCGTCAAGCTTATCGAGGGTCGGGCTCTTCAGGCCTCGCTCAAGCGTGCTGAGATAGGTTCTACTGCTTACGTCGGAAAAATCCTCCTGAGTGAGCCCTTGGCTCATTCTGAGCTGCTTCAGAGCCTGCCCGAATGCTTGTTTCAGTTCCATTTGCCAACCTCGCAAAAGGAACGATGAGGCCTGCGTGAGCTCTTTAGGGCTACAATCTATAGTGTTCATTTGGCGGAGCTATGGCATGTTCAGAACACATCTGAAGGCAGAGGTGAAAGGAGCCGGTGCGTTCGGCGATGGACTTCGCGTTTGGCGCTACGTCGAGCAGGCGATCCAGTGTCCATGGCTTTACGTCTGCTGCACAGAGGAGAGTGGCGACGTAACCTTGAGCAGCATGCTGATGATCGCAGACATGTCGGCGTTCGAAGACGTGCTGTCGCAGCAGACCGAGAGGCTGCGTGTGGAGAATGTGCTGCTGGTTAGCCCAAGGCATCTCAATCGGCACACGGGCTGGCTGATGGAGGGACTCGTGGAGTGTAAGCGCTCCATGAACCCCACATTCAAAGCGCTCAGCTGATTGCCGATGCTGTGCTCCCGATTTCATTCTGGAGCCCGCACGCCATGATGCGTCCCGACGCCAAAGTCGAAAAAGTCTATCTCTACCCCAAGCCCGTCGACTTCCGAAAATCCATTGATGGCTTGGCGGCGCTGGTCGAGTTGGACATCAAGGTGGCGGTGTTCGACCCCGTGCTCTTCGTATTTCTCAACAAATCCCGCAACCGTGTGAAGATCTTGTACTGGGAGCGCAACGGCTTCTGTCTTTGGCTCAAGCGCCTGGAATCCGAGCGATTCAAAACATCACCTGACGCCACCGACGAAGCGATTGTCCTCACCGTTCAGGAACTGAACTGGTTACTCGACGGTTTTGACCTCTGGCGCAATCGCCCGCATCAGGTTTTGACGCCGCGATTCGTCGCCTGATTCGGTATAATCCGGGGCATGATTTCCATGCCCGAAGACCTTCCCGATGACCCCGTACTGCTCAAGCAGATGCTTGCGCAGTTATTGATGGAGCGCACGGTCGATAAGGGCCAGATCGTCGATCTCAAAGAGCAGGTCAAGCTACTGCGCGACCGTCTGTTCAGTCGCAAGTCCGAGCAGACCGTTGAAACCAACACGCCGCAACTCGCGTTGTTCAACGAGCCGGAAAGCCTGTCGATACCTCCGGTCGATGACGACGAAGAAGTGATCGCGCCAACACTGCGTCGTGGCAAGCGCAAACCGCTGTCCGCTGACCTGCCGCGCATTGAAGTCATCCACGAACTGCCCGAACACGAGCAGGCCTGTGCCTGTGGTTGCCGCAAACACGTGATCGGTGAGGAAACCAGCGAGCAGCTGGATATCGTGCCGATGCAGATCCGGGTGCTCAAACACATCCGTAAAATTTACGGCTGCCGTGGTTGTGAAGCCGCTCCGGTCACCGCTGACAAACCCGCACAGTTGATCGAGAAGAGCATGGCCAGCCCGAGCGTGCTGGCCATGCTGTTGGCCACCAAGTATGTCGATGGTTTGCCGCTGCACCGTTTTGAAACGGTGCTGAGCCGACACGGTATCGAGATTCCGCGTCAGACTTTGGCACGCTGGGTGATTCAGTGCGGTGAGCACCTGCAACCACTGCTGAATCTGATGCGCGACCGGTTGCTGGAAAGCCCGGTCATCCATTGCGATGAAACCCGCGTCCAAGTTCTTAAAGAACCGGATCGAGACCCGACCAGCCAATCCTGGATGTGGGTGCAAGCCAGTGGGCCACCGGATCGGAAAGTCGTGCTGTTCGACTACACCTCCAGCCGTGCGCAGGAGGTGCCGTTGCGCTTGCTGGAAAGTTATCGCGGCTATGTGATGACGGACGATTACGCCGGCTACAACGCCCTGGCGTTGCAGCCGGGTGTCGAACGATTGGCGTGCATGGCGCATGCGCGTCGCAAGTTTGTTGAAGCTCAGAAAGTGCAGCCCAAGGGCAAAGCCGGACGCGCGGATATGGCGCTGTCATTGATCAATAAGCTATATGGCATCGAGCGTGAACTGAAGGACGCCAGTGATGAGCAGCGATTGACTGGCCGGCAGGAGAAGAGCCTGCCGATCATGGGGCAGTTGAAAAGTTGGCTGGACAAAACGCAGCCACATGTGACGTCGCAAAGTGTGCTCGGCAAGGCGGTGAATTACCTAGCGAGCAATTGGAGTCGGCTGGAGCGTTATGTGGAGGCTGGGTATTTGCCGATCGACAATAACCCGGCAGAGCGCGCAATAAAGCCATTTGTGATTGGCCGCAAAGCCTGGCTGTTCAGCGACACGCCCAAGGGTGCCGCCGCCAGTGCTCAGCTCTACAGTTTAGTCGAGACCGCCAAGATCAACGGCCAAGAGCCCTATACGTGGCTGCGCCACGTACTGGAGCGGCTGCCCCATGCGCAGTCGGTGGCAGATTATGAAGCGCTGTTGCCGTGGAACTGTTCACCGGAAATGCCACGGTAAACGATGGCCTCACCTTGCGGTAGGTGGGGTTCATGGATCGCTTACCGTGGAGTTATGCGAGGCGATCAGTCCTACGCAGGAGCACTTGGCATATGTCTACAAGTTGGAAGGTGGCGGTAGTTATTGGGACGGATATGTTCAGGATCTGGAGCATACCTCCCTTCGATTGATTTACTCTCGGAGATGACTTTGCGGAGGCGGCCTTGGATCTAGACCAGCAGGGTGAACTGTTTGTCCTTCAATTGATAGATGATATCAGTTTGCCTAGCCCACGACAGGTTGCTGAAGAGTCCCTGGCTGACTTTGAGAAACAAGTCTGGTATGGGGAATTGGACCTAGTTCATTTGCTCAGGAAGCATCTGGTTCGGCCGGATACGGCCGACGAGCAAAGGCGAAGGCTGCTGTACGTAATAGACCGGCTGATCCGTTATCCCTGCATACTGCGTTCGAAAGCTGCTCAGCTAAGGACGGTTTTGAACGAATGGGATGAACTGAAACCCCCACAACCTACCCTTGAGGCTGCTGAACTCGCTGCGCGTCACATGCTGGATAAGAAAGCCTTTGAGTGGGGACTAGAGGAAGATATTACCCCACAAATGAAAGCTGTTCTGAAATATCAGACCCGTCACTATGCCGCAACTTTGGGGCGAATAACGGGATATACTAAGTTAGAGTAGCTCATCTCTATGCAGTAAGTATAAAATCAATTGATTTCAGATGTTGTCAATGCTGTAGGTGGATGTTTTCGACGAATTGCCGGTGCTCGGGAATTTATATGGTAAGGTAAAATAGGTCTTTTTAATACGCGAAGTGGCTTCCGATTCCAGCTAGACCTCCATAACTGCAAAGTTTGGGAAGTACCGATACATTTTGCAAAATTTTTCCGCGTCTGATCGCGGTATGGAACCGAGAGAAAGCTCTACGCCTTCAATATTCGGTAGCTGCTGTTCAATTTTTCGAAGCTCTCTAACTGTAAGCTTAGGCATCTCTATGCGGATGGCTTTATTGTCTATAGGCATGAAGTCTAATTTGTTAAATGAGCAGGATTTATAGCGCTCAATTTCTTCCGGTGAAACAAATATCCCAACTATAGTTGTCATGCGCGCATCGTCCTGATATTCGATTTCGCATATTGGGATAAACTGCATGGCTGTTTCTGGATTTGTATTTCTATCTGATAGTGCAAGCTCTATTTCAGTTGTTAGAATTTTTCTGCATAGTTTGCCATAAGGCCATCCGGCAAGGTCCTCATCTCGCGCTTCATCAGGTACGCGCTCTCTACCAAAAGTTTGCCTAAATCTTTCAATGGCGCTCGCTTTTGACGGGTCATTTTCTTCATGATATTCAATAAGCGCCTTGGCTTTCATACATTGTACAGATACCGCTAAGATAGAGCCCGACACAGCCCTAGATGCTACAGATCGGACATCATGCAGCATTGATGTAACTAAGGTGTCGTCGTAATCTAGCCAGGCAATGGTGCGCTGGTCCCAATTAAGCTTGGGTAGTGCTTCTGACGAATTCGAAAACTTCATACTTATTTGGAATGGGCGGTTTTCTTCGAACCTCTCGCGTGCACCTTCTGATGCTTCTATTGAAACCATGTTTTTGATGCCGAGAGATTTATGGAATAAAATGAAGTCAGAAAACCATACAGACCCAAAGCCAACGTAGCCATAGTCCTCAATTGGTTGGAATGGAGTCAGTCGACGAAAAATGTCGACCAACATTTTTCTCTCTGCATATTTTGCGGGGCGCAGGGAGTAGTCAATCCTTCGAAAACTAGCTGCCATTAGTCACGTTGCCTTTTCAAAATCATATCAAAGCATGCCTCGCCAACAGCCTTGGCCGATCCAAGCCCTAGCGCATCTTGAAGGAAAGTTACATCATCCACGGCCCGGGAGTATTGAATCTTAACCATTTTAGGGCCCTTAACTATCGACCCTCGGGCGGGAGCAGTGAAGTCCTTTTTTACCGAAAATGACTCAGGACGCTGGGGGGACGCTTTTGTGACAAAGTCTAATAGGGCGCTTTTTTCGCGGGTGTTTTCATCAATGTCTGCGTCAAGTTCATTTAGGAAATCAATTACAGGGCGCATCATTTCAAGCATTCGCTGAAATGCCTTTCTCCATATAATACTATCTTGGTCTACATCAGTTTTTGTTGTATTCCAAGGGATTTGTGACGAATCCTCGGAGTCAAAGGATACTATGCCGCGAAATCTGGCAAACTGATTGTGGAAGCTTGGAATTAATGTTTTTCCTGCTTCCTCTTCAATCAAGCCCCAGCCAGTTACAGCTCGTCTGTCCGCCTCTAAAATAACTCGGCCGTTGCAGATGACATTCCATCCAGCTTCCTTAGGAGACGACGTTCCTACGCCTACGATTATTTTCGCAGTTACCGGAGCTGAACCTTCGCTTGTAAACGTGAGTATGTCTGTGCCAGGTGTAAAGCCATTGCTTACCAGCAAATAAATGTTGGTTGCGTCAATGCGAAAATCATTGACTGAAATCTGTAGGCCGTCGGATATGAACTGACGATGCTTTGACTTTATCAGCCCAACTATACTATTTCTGAACCAGGCCGTTCCGAACTTCAGGGCTACTTCAGGTCTTAATTTTGTAACTTTGATATCGGTTCCTGGCGAGGCAGTTGATACACTGTTGTCTTGAGGTTTTGCCCATGGAAAGCTCCACCCAGATTGTGCTTCCCATTCGTCAACATTTACATCAACAGCCCAAGCCTCATTTGAGGTGGCTGATTGCACATTGAAATGGCGGCCAAATTTGAATAGAGCACGCTTCATCCCAACACCAAATTGCCCAATGGAGTGAGATGTGGCTTTTGCGCCGGCTGGACGTCCAAATCGAAACGCGTACTCACGGGCTGTCTCGATATCAAAGCCTCCGCAGTTATCCAAAATGCGGAAATGTGTCTGATCAAGAGTAATTTTCACCGAGCAGCCTTCATACGGTTGCTCTGCCTGCTTAGCCAGTCTCTTGGCGCCGTCAACGCAATTATCGACAAGATCGAGCACTGCCTGTTCGAGAGGGATATCCCGGACAAGCATATCTACGAAGAAAGCCTTTGTTGGCTCTGCACTGATGCTGTCCCTGATCTCAGAATCCGTTTCTGCCACAGTTCCTCCTCGAATTGCACTGATGATGCGATGCTCGTTAGCACTACGCTACCTCATACCCGGTCCGGCGTCATCACGCCGCCATTGAGGACGAGCCAGGTGTAGCCATTCACTGCCTGTCGTCGCTGCAACCTATAAGCGTAGCCTGGGCTGAGTCTGCATGCGGTACGGCGTTCCCTAGCCGTCCTGCATGCGGGCCAGAGAGTCTAATGAATTTGTACTCTTGATGATGTCATAACGCCAGCTTATTCTGACACCATTCAGGTAACGGATCAGGGGTGGGCGTGCACAATAAAGGATTCGATGTCCTGACGATCGACAAAAATGCTATTTCATGGCACTCTCCCCCAATTCTCATCTAGGGGCATGCCGTGGACACCTCAAAACCTCTTGTGATCGACTTGTTTTCTGGTTGTGGCGGCCTTGGGCTTGGAGCTGAATTGGCAGGATTCCATTCGCTAGCAGCAGTGGACGTTGATAAGGATCTCCAGTCCGCCTATAGCTTAAACTTCCCTCTTACGCAAACCATCAACACTGATCTGGCGCTAGTTACACCAAGTATGTGGAAAGGTATCCTTAAAGGAAAAAGGATAGATGGAATTATTGGCGGGCCCCCTTGCCAAGGATTTAGTCGTATAGGTCTTCGGAAAACCGACGACCCGAGAAATGCTTTGCTAGGGCAATATTTTAAACAGGTGCGCGAGTTGAAGCCGAGATTCTTCTTGATGGAGAATGTAGAAGGGCTTTTGGATGAGAAGAATAAACTTGTTCTAGAGGCTGCGCTCAATTTAATTCCTGCAAATTATCATGTTGTTGGTCCGTTGAAAATTAATGCCCTTGACTGTGGGGCCGCAACCTCTCGGAAGCGAGTGGTGATAATAGGTGTCGACTCCTCTTCTATGGACGTTATCACCCAGCAGGAGGTGGTTGCTAGCCTTGTGAAAAGTTCCGTCACTGTTCGAGAAGCCATAAGTGATATCCCCTCTCCTAATGACGATGAGTTAAGAACGTCTGAGCTGTTCACTTGGGCGAAATATAGGAGGGTGTCATTGTCGGAATACGCTTTAAAAATGCGGGCGATGCCACCAAAAGGACTAGGCTCGAAACTTTCATTAGAACGTCTGATACATGGCGAGATTTCTGGCGTAATAAACACAAAGCACACGCAACCAGTAATTGAGCGCTTCAGCGAGACCCGCCCTGGTGAGACGGAGCTGGTAAGTCGATATCCTAGGCTTTCCTGGGGAGGGCATTGCCCTACGCTGCGCGCCGGCACCGGGAGCGATAAAGGCAGCTTTCAGGCTATGAGGCCTATTCACCCCTCAGAGCCACGAGTAATTACAGTTAGAGAAGCGGCCAGACTGCAGGGGTTTCCGGATTGGTTCCTTTTTCACCCCACGATGTGGCATTCTTTCCGGATGATAGGGAATAGTGTTTCGCCACTTATGTCTCATCATTTGATGAGCATTATTGCGGAAAAGTTAGAGCGCAGAGTTGCTGCGTAGGAGGAAGCATGGCGGTCGTGAAGGATAGCATTGAGGTAAGTTTTAACTCGGACGCCGACTATTTGATTCAAGGCCTCACTTCCGATGTGAGCACGATAGAGTGCATATACGACTTAATTGATAACTCTATAGATGCTGCTCGCTCGAAAATTATTCGCGCTTCAAAGAGGTTCAAAAAGGATTCATATGGGTTGCCAGCCTCATATAAGGGCTTTAAGATTGATCTGGATGTTACCTCTCGAAAAGTAGCTGTGTCCGATAATTGTGCTGGGATAGATGAAAGCACACTTTCTGACAAGGTTTTTACAATAGGGAAGAGGTCGAAACACGCTTTTGGTATTGGTCATTATGGGGTCGGGCTTAATCGGGCTATATTCAAGCTTGGAAGTTCTGTGCGGCTGATGACAGATAATGGGGTGCATGCATTCTCTCTTGGGTTTTCTGAGATGGATGTGCGATCAGCAGTCGAGAATAAATCAACTATCCAGGCGAGAAGACTTCCTACAAGTAAGAAAAGTTATTATAAGCTAGAAATCGATAGCGTTAAAAATGATGTGCTATCAGATTTAGGTTCAGATACTTGGCTTGATACCCTGCGAGATCAAATAAGAATTCGCTATGCAATATTTTGTGCTAAAGGGCTGGTAATTAGTGTTAATAAGAAAAAGGTGGGTAGCTTCGGCCCAAAAATACGAAATCCTGATTTCTTAGAGAAGCGAGCAAAGAATTTTGTATCTCAAAGTGGCGTATCCGTGTACCTGGAGGCCGGGCTTCATGAAAATTATCGCATAGCGAAATTTGAAATCGACTATGAACAATTTAAACCGGTTATTAAGGGGCTGACACCTGAATATGGGTGGTATGTTGTTTGCAATGACAGGATAATATTGGTTGCCGATAAAACCAAAATTACTGGCTGGACAACAACGGCTTGGCACAACGAGTATCATGGGTTCCTTGGTTGGGCTCACTATGTTAGCGAGGACCCCTCTCTGCTACCATGGGATACGAAGAAAACTGGTATAAATACAAATAATCAAACGCATATAGAGGTTTTGAGTTCGCTTAAGGAGCTTGCGGATGATTATCGAAGTAGAAATAGAAACTTAAGGCAGCCGAAATCTGGGGGCGTGGCCTCCGAGCCAGCTAAGCCCCGAGGTACTGGTGCTGCTAGCGGGCTTGGTGGAAAACCTCTAGGTGGAGGTGCTGATCCTAAGGAAATCCTGAAAAAGACTTCCTGATTTGGCAAAATCCCCGGACACCAATCGCCGAGCTTTTCGATGATGAAACAAATGACCTTCGCCGATGCCGAGTACGCCGGTAAGCGCAAGCAGACCCGCAAGGAGCTGTTCCTGATAGAGATGGATCGGGTCGTACCCTGGGAGGGTTTGATTGCTCTGATCAAACCTCATTACCCAAAGGGCGAAGGGGGCCGTCCAGCCTATCCGCTGATGGCGATGCTGCGGATTCATCTAATGCAGAACTGGTTCGGTTACAGCGATCCGGCGATGGAAGAGGCGCTGTACGAGACGACGATCCTGCGCCAGTTTTCCGGTCTGAGCCTGGAGCGAATCCCGGATGAAACCACCATCCTCAACTTCCGTCGCCTGCTGGAAAAGCATGAGTTGGCCACCGGTATTCTCGGCGTGATCAATGGCTATTTGGGCGACCGTGGCTTGTCACTGCGACAAGGCACCATCGTCGATGCCACTCTGATTCATGCGCCCAGTTCGACCAAGAACAAGGACGGCAAACGCGACCCGGAAATGCATCAGACCAAGAAGGGCAACCAGTATTACTTCGGTGCCAAAGCTCACATTGGTGTCGACGATGAGTCCGGGCTTGTGCACAGCGTGGTGGTCACTGCGGCCAACGTCGCGGACGTAACCCAAGTCGACAAACTGCTGCACGGTGGTGAGAACGTGGTCTGCGCTGATGCGGGCTATACCGGTGTAGAGAAGCGTGAAGAGCATGAGGGGCGCCAAGTCATCTGGCAGATTGCAGCCCGGCGCAGCACTTACAAAAAGCACGGTAACCGCAGCGCGTTATACAAAGCGATACGTAAGATCGAAAGAGCCAAGGCCCAGGTTCGCTCCAAGGTTGAGCATCCATTTCGGGTGATCAAGCGCCAGTTTGGTTATACGAAAGTGCGCTTCCGAGGCTTGGTGAAAAACACTGCTCAGATGGTGACGCTGTTCGCCCTGTCGAACATTTGGATGGCGCGTCGACATTTGCTCTCCAATGCAGGAGAGGTGCGTCCGTGAAGAGTGAAGTGACTGCTGCGAGGTGCTTGCAGCGGCAAAAAAGGCTGAAATAGACGGCAGGTTTGACCGGGATTTGAGCGGCTACCGTTTTTTGAAAGTGTCGATGGCGAAGTAGCCGGAAAACAGGGGCTACTTCAGACCATCCCTAAAGGCAAAGTGGTTCCTGGATCTGCGATTCATACTAAAGAAATGGATATGTTGATTTACAACTTATCCTCAATTAGTAGCTCGCCACGAATCGCATCCTTCCTTCAAGAGGCTCGGGAGATCTCAATCAAAGAGCACCCATATACAGCAATGATATTGCTTCGTGTATTGTTTGAGGCGGCGCTTCGTGATTATTTGTTGAGGCATAAACATTATCAGAAAGTAAAGGACTCCATTTTCGAGGAGCAGGCTGTTCAGGGTCGGCCTTTCAGTCAAAAGCAGAAGCGTGACTTTACTCCGTCTCTGGCAAATATGTTAAGTTGGGCGGTGAAAAATACTGAAATATTTAGCTCTGACCTGCGGAGAGGAACAAAGACCTCAATAGATAATTTTATTAAGGACCTATCGCGTCTGAATGGTATTGTGCACGAAGATGGAGTGCTTACTGATTTTTCTGAGGCAAAGCAGATAAGGAACAATGCTTTAAAGGCTCTGGAGACATTTTTGGGGAGCTGATTTTACTGATGGTATGTCAGATGGGCCTTATGTTATTGGCCCATCTATAAAATTTTGCAGTTTTTCCCTCAGTTGCTCTAGATTTCTAAGTTCGCATTGCCAGACCGTTAGTACCTGCCAGCCATCTGCTTGGAGGGCATGAATATTTTCTGTATCTCTTCTTTTGTTTTTCTCTATTTTCTCCTGCCAGTATTCGAGTCGGGTTTTCGGAAGTCGCCCATACCTACAGTTAGGGTGGCCATGCCAAAAGCAACCGTTTACGAATATCACCTTCTTCCTTCTCAGAAAGGTAAGATCTGGCCGTCCTTGTAGATATTTTAGATGTAGTCGATAACGATACCCCATGCCGTACACTAACTTTCTGACGATAAGTTCCGGGGTCGTATTTTTTCCTTTGATACGACTCATTAACCAGCTACGCTGCTCGACGCTCAATCTGTCCATTAGGGGGCCTAAGCAATTTCAATTCGACTCGAACGGTTGCTTAATTGAGATATGCTTCTTCAGTACCATACTATCCGGCAGGCTAGATATTCGCCAATAATAATTCTGACGTCGACACCATCTTGCCAATCAACCAGGTATCTGTAGCGTCCGGACTGTATGATCAACCATGCTCCAATTTGAATTGGAGGAACGGGTTTACCCGATGCTCGTAGAAACGCACGGCATCCTATTTCAGGCCATAGCGGCTGAACGCAGTCTTCAAGGATCTCGAAGTCATTTATCTCTTCAGTAGTCATCGTTGGGATGGCGCGAACCGAATAATGGTCAGGCTGATCGTTGCAGGACTCTCCCAACTCGTATGCCGCATGCCCCTGCGCCAACTTCATGATTACGTTGCGGACTCTCCTTTCGTCGGGCTGCCACCAGATATGTCCACAGTCATCCGTTCTACGACATTGTTCCAACTGATTTCTCAATCGCGGATTTCGGGCTAGTGCATGCTTTATCTTCTCTCGTGATAGCTCGCTGATCTCGGTTGTTCCGGACATGGTGCATTCCAGCAGGCACGCTATGTATTCCTCATCCAACGAGAAGCCGCCGTTGCATTTTTGGCAGGCTTCGACGACCGGAAGATTTGCTGGAAGTGGATTATCCAAAAGAACGCGGGAGGGCACATGGTCAACCGTTTCCGGCGGCCCACCGCAATAGGTGCATCTGCCTTTCAAGCGCTCATCTAGAAAGAGATGCTTCGGATCCATACATTAGCTCCAGTTACAGGTGCGGTGTGGGCTCTAAGCTTCAATAACAGTTTGAGGCTACCTCAAAACCTCCGACTCGGGGAAAAACTATCTTTTTCGATTAGCTTTTCTCGCTTGCTTCTGTTGTATGTTTTTTGATTTCTTTGTTTTTAGTTGCTTTCGCTTGCTTGCAGTTTGCCGAACAACGACGGCGGTGCCAAGTTGAAGGCTGTCCGCCGCCGGAAACTGAAAGCTCCTGCTCTCTGTCGGGGTGCTGGAATCCGCGTAGATTCCAAGCGCCGATCTCAGCCTTTCCACCTCAGTCCGCTCCTCCTCAGTGTATTCATCGCGAATGTATACACATACGTCTTCGGAGCCCCCTTGATAGTCTTTCAATGGATGATCGAAACCAAGTGCGATGATGGTCTTAGCTCCAGTGAACTTAAGTTTTGCGCACTGTGCATACGAAAGCAAAAGCCTACTTCGGTATTGCCTGTAGTCCACATAGGACTGCTCTGCAAACTTCGGACATGCCAAAAAAATATATAGGAGATCTGGAGCTTGCTGTGTAGTCAGGGTGCGAGCCCGGCGCACGTACTGCCCGGCCTTTGCTAGTTCCATCATCTCAAAGAAGTGGCGTGATAGCTCACGTCTCATGAACCTGGTTTCACTTGCCATAAGTCGCAGGGCGAGCTCAGTTTCATGATTCTTTTGATTCGCGCCCAGGTCAGTGATCGTTGGATCCCCTACGGTTATAAATTTTTCGATCAACGCATCCCAAAATTCACTTATCTCATTCTGGGCGTGCATCTCCCTGTACTCTGGGCGTGATAGCAGTTCAGGATAAAGTGTTTCATCGAAGCTGATGTGATGAGGAGCGCTTTCGGTACTAGGATGGAATGCATGCTCATTTTCATTAGTATGCATTAAGTAAGATGCAATCAGTTGCTCTTCCCCTGCACTCGTTATCATCGTATTCGGATTGAGCAAGAAGGCCCTACGCGCACCTAGGTATTCGACGAAGTCCTTGATGGTGCTCATCTCGTGCATCAGTACTTCGAGGGAGATCTCATCAAAGACGTGGACAAATTCTTTACTAGAATCTAGCGGGCCAGTGGTAAACGGAAGTTCCGCATAGGCGTTGTGGTCCACGCCGGTTTGGATCATGTGCGAGCCGACGCTGCCTGAGAAGTGCTTCGCGCAGGCCTCAGCACTCCCCCGTGTCACTGCGACAAGGTGAAAACGTATCTTTGTAATGTCGGGAATCTGCACGGGTAGAGGCCGAGTGCATTTGGAATCCAAAAACACCCTATGTGGGAAACGCTCCAGCCAGCTTTTGGCACCATACAACTGCTTTGCAGAACTAGTAACGGCACGTTTATACCAGCGCTTCCAAGCAACCTTGGTATCAGTTTCGGACTGATAGGTGATGTGCTTGTCGGAAAAAATGACGATGTCATCTCCGAATACGACCATTACATCGGCAAACTCTTTCGCGCTTCCCTTCCCATTGTGCATGTCCTGGTCAGTGTGCAAGTTGGCGTGGGCCCACAGGCTCAAGAACGACTTTCGGCATAGCCTCATCAGCAATCGCTCGGAGTCATTCACTCCCTCTGCATCCGATATGTCGAAAACACCTGGTCTTTCCGAGCTAGACATTCAAGTTCCCCCTACTTGTTCAAAATAATCTATCAGAAGCGGAAGCCGGGGTGACGGCGATCTGGCATCCAGCCCAAGCGATGCTTCTCGTCGGTTCAGGTGAGCAGCAGTTGAGCTCCACCCTTCGGCCGCTCTGCGGCGCCGGCAGGGATCTACCTGACGCTCCGTGTGATCTTGCTCGTACGGATGGATGGGTTTTGGCCATGACGAGCGGGAATGGGGCAGTTTAGCCCAACAGCTTTACTGGCTGACGGCTGCCGCTGAAGCAAGCAAAATGTAAACAACCCGCCTGTAGCCTGGGCTTTGTTTACTTTTTTTCTGTTCGGAGATCGTTATGTGTGTCCAAGACCTTGATTTTCAAAGGGTATGCGACCTGTTTACGCTCTCCATGTACACAGAACCGTTCTGATCAGAACAGTCAGACGTCTAGCAAGACCAGAAACCCAGGGCAGTTGCCCTGGGTTTTTTATTGCTTTCGGGGCATGCCAATAGAAAGGTGAATGCCACACGTTGCTTGTCGCAGCATCGGCACCGCTATGAAATCGAGCGCCGCTCGAACGCCGCTCGATTTCACAGACACAAAAAACGCTGAGGCAGGTGCCTTAACTCCTGACTCAAGTCATCGCACCTTCTCGATTCTTGACTAGTCTTATCTATTGGCGGCCGTCAAAACCGCCACCGTGACTACCAAGAGGCGCCGGCCATGTTCCGCGCGTCCACCACCTGATCAGGAGTGCACGATGGACCTCAACCGTCGGCAATTCTTCAAGGTCGCCGCTGTCGGCCTTGGAGGCTCGAGCCTGGCGGCGTTGGGCATGGCCCCGACGCCGGCCTTCGCCGAGCAGGTGCGTCACTTCAAGCTGGCGCATACCAAAGAAGCGCGTAACACCTGCCCGTACTGCTCGGTCGGCTGCGGCCTGATCCTGTACAGCCAGGGCGATGCAGGCAAGAACGTCAAACAGAACATCATCCATATCGAAGGTGACGCCGACCACCCGGTCAACCGTGGCACCCTGTGCCCGAAAGGCGCCGGCCTGCTGGACTTTATCCACAGCCCGAGCCGCCTGCAGTACCCCGAGGTACGCAAGCCGGGCAGCAGGGAGTGGGTGCGGGTGAGCTGGGACGAGGCGCTCGACCGCGTCGCCGACCTGATGAAGCAGGACCGCGACGCCAACTTCATCGAGAGAAACGCCCAGGGGCAAACCGTCAACCGTTGGCTCACCACCGGTTTTCTGGCTGCCTCCGCTGCCTCCAGCGAGGCTGGCTACCTGACCCACAAGGTCGTCCGCGCAACAGGCATGCTGGGGTTCGATAACCAGGCACGTGTCTGACATGGCCCGACGGTGGCAAGTCTTGCCCCGACGTACGGCCGTGGCGCCATGACCAACCACTGGTCCGATATCGCCAACGCGAATCTGGTCCTGGTGATGGGTGGCAACGCAGCAGAAGCGCATCCGTGCGGCTTCAAGTGGGTGACCGAGGCCAAGGCGCACAACAAGGCGCGGCTGATCGTGGTCGACCCGCGGTTTACCCGTACCGCTTCGGTCGCGGACTACTACGCGCCAATTCGCACCGGTACCGACATCGCCTTCATGGGCGGGCTGATCAACTACCTGCTGAGCACCGACAAGATCCAGCACGAGTACGTGCGCAACTACACCGACGTGTCGTTCATCGTCAAAGAGAACTATGGCTTCGAGGATGGGCTGTTCAGCGGCTACGACGAAGCCAAGCGTGTGTACGCCGACAAGTCCGGCTGGGGTTACGAGCTGGGTGAGGACAGCTATGCCAAGGTCGACCCGACCCTGCAGCACCCGCGCTGCGTGTTCCAGCTGATGAAGCAGCATTACAGCCGCTATACCCCGGAACTGGCGAGCATGACCTGTGGCATGCCGCAGGACGCCATGATGAAGGTCTGGGAAGAGATCGCCACATGCTCGGCACCGGGCAAGACCATGACGATTCTCTATGCACTGGGCTGGACGCAACACTCGATCGGTGCGCAAATCATCCGCAGTGCAGCCATGGTCCAGTTGCTGTTGGGCAACGTCGGCATGCCGGGTGGCGGGGTCAACGCCCTGCGGGGGCACTCCAACATTCAGGGCCTGACCGACCTCGGCCTGCTGTCCAACTCGCTGCCGGGTTACCTGACCTTGGCCGGCGATGCCGAGCAGGATTACGCCACCTATATCGACAAACGCGCTTCCAAGCCGCTGCGTCCTGGGCAGCTGTCGTACTGGCAGAACTACGGCAAGTTCCACGTCAGCCTGATGAAGGCCTGGTACGGTGCCAACGCCACGGCGGAAAACAACTGGGGCTATGACTGGCTGCCGAAGCTCGACGTACCGGCCTACGACGTGCTGCGCATGTTCGAGATGATGGGCCAAGGCAAGGTCAACGGTTACATGTGCCAGGGTTTCAACCCAATCGCCGCGCTGCCGGACAAGAACCGCGTCACGGCGGCGCTGGGCAAGCTCAAGTGGCTGGTGATCATGGACCCGCTGGCCACCGAGACCTCGGAGTTCTGGCGCAACGCCGGGCCGTTTAACGATGTCGACACGGCCAACATCCAGACCGAAGTGATACGCCTGCCCACCACCTGCTTCGCCGAGGAAGACGGCTCGCTGGTCAACAGCAGCCGTTGGCTGCAGTGGCACTGGAAGGGCGCCGACGGGCCGGGCGAGACCCGTACCGATGTGCAGATCATGAGCGAGTTGTTCCTGCGCCTGCGCCAACGCTACCAGGCTGAAGGCGGCGCCTACCCAGACGCGATGATGAACATCAGCTGGCCGTACAAGATTCCTGACGAGCCGTCTCCAGAGGAACTGGCCAAGGAAATGAACGGCTGGGCGGTCACCGACCTTACCGACACTACCGGCGCCACGCTCAAGGCCGGCCAGCAGCTGTCGGGCTTTGCCCAGATGAAGGACGACGGCAGCACGGCATCCGGTTGCTGGATCTTTGCTGGCTGTTGGACCGAGCAGGGCAACCAGATGGCCCGTCGCGACAACAGCGACCCATACGGCATGCACCAGGTGCAGAACTGGGCCTGGGCCTGGCCGGCCAACCGCCGCATCCTCTACAACCGTGCCTCCAGCGACCCGCAAGGCAAACCGTGGGACCCGGAGAAAAAGCGCCTGGTGTGGTGGAACGGCAAGGCCTGGACCGGCACCGACGTGCCGGACTTCAAGGTCGATTCGCCGCCCGAGGCGGGCATGAACCCGTTCATCATGAACCCCGAAGGTGTGGCGCGTTTCTTCGCCATCGACAAGATGGCCGAAGGCCCGTTCCCCGAGCACTACGAGCCATTTGAAACGCCAATCGGCATCAACCCGCTGCACCCGCAGAACAAGAAGGCCACCAGCAACCCGGCCGGGCGCATTTTCGACTCGGTGTGGGACACCCTCGGCACGCACGACGAGTTTCCCTATGCGGCGACCACGTACCGGCTGACCGAGCACTTCCACTTCTGGAGCAAGCACTGCCGGCTCAACGCCATTGCCCAACCCGAGCAATTCGTCGAGATCGGCGAGGTGCTGGCCAACGAGAAAGGCATCAAGGCTGGCGACCGAGTGCGGGTGTCGAGCAAGCGTGGGCATATCGACGCGGTGGCGGTGGTGACCAAGCGGATTCGTCCGCTGCAGGTCAACAACCAGACCGTGCACCAGATCGGCATCCCGCTGCACTGGGGGTTCACCGGCGCTACCCGGCATGGCTACCTGACCAACACCCTGGTGCCGTTCCTCGGTGATGGCAATACGCAGACCCCAGAGTCCAAGTCGTTCCTCGTCAAAGTGGAGAAACTCTGATGGCCAGCCAAGACATCATCGCCCGCTCGGCCACCACCACCGTGCCGTCCTCGGTACGCCAGCAGCAGGAGGTCGCCAAGCTGATCGACACCACCAAGTGCATCGGCTGCAAGGCCTGCCAGGTGGCGTGCTCGGAGTGGAACGAACTGCGCGACGAGGTGGGCCACAACCACGGCACCTACGACAACCCCCAGGACCTCACTGCCGAGACCTGGACGCTGATGCGCTTTACCGAGCACGAGCGCGACGACGGCAACCTGGAGTGGCTGATCCGCAAGGATGGCTGCATGCACTGCGCCGACCCAGGATGCCTGAAGGCCTGCCCGAGCCCAGGGGCGATCATCAAGCACGCCAACGGTATCGTCGACTTCAACCAGGATCACTGCATCGGCTGCGGCTACTGCATTACCGGCTGCCCGTTCAACATCCCGCGCATTTCGCAGAAGGACCACAAAGCATACAAGTGCACCCTGTGTTCCGACCGCGTGACCGTGGGCCTGGAGCCGGCTTGCGTGAAAACCTGCCCGACTGGGGCGATCGTGTTCGGCAGCAAGGACGAGATGAAGGTGCACGCTGCCGAGCGCATCGTCGACCTGAAGTCACGGGGTTACGACAAGGCCGGGTTATACGACCCTGACGGGGTCGGTGGTACCCACGTGATGTACGTGCTGCACCATGCCGACACGCCGAAGCTGTACGCCGGCCTGCCGGACCAGCCGGTGATCAGCCCGCTGGTGGGCCTGTGGAAGGGCTTCACCAAGCCGTTGGCGCTGCTGGCGATGGGCGCGGCGGTGCTGGCCGGGTTCTTCCATTACGTACGGGTCGGGCCACAGCGGGTAGAGGACGATGAGCACCCCACGGCGCCCGATGACAGCGTCCACCAGGTGGACCCGGCGGTGCATGTCTACGATCCGAAGCAGCCCGGTGGGCAAGGGGAGCAGCGGCCATGAGCGACAACAAACCCATCCTGCGCTACAACGCCAACGAGCGGACCAACCACTGGATCGTCGCCATCCTGTTCTTCATGGCCGGGCTTTCCGGGCTGGCGCTGTTCCATCCGGCGCTGTTCTGGCTTAGCCACCTGTTCGGCGGCGGGCCGTGGACACGCATCCTGCACCCGTTCATGGGGGTGGCGATGTTCGTGTTTTTCCTCGGCTTGGTGATTCGTTTCTGGCGGGCTAATTTCATCACCGCCAACGATCGCTTGTGGCTGCGCCGCATCGATCGGGTGATGGTCAATCGTGAAGATGGCGTGCCGCCGATCGGCAAATACAACGCCGGGCAGAAGCTGCTGTTCTGGACCCTGCTGGTGTGCATGCTGGTGCTGCTGGTCAGTGGTGTGGTGATCTGGCGCGCCTATTTCAGTCATTGGTTCGGCATCGATGCCATTCGCCTGTCTGCGCTGCTGCATGCGCTGGCGGCGTTCGTGCTGATCCTCAGCATCATCGTGCACATCTACGCCGGTATCTGGATCAAGGGCTCGATCGGCGCCATGCTGCATGGCTGGGTCAGCCGCGCCTGGGCACGCAAGCACCATGAGTTGTGGTACCGCGACGTGACCGGCGACAAGACGCCGGGCAATCACGGACGAAAAGAAGGATGAGCGCTTGAGCACGATACTTGAACCCGGGCAGATCGAAGCGTCGGCGGTGACGCCGCCGTTTCTGCACCTGCCCCCCGTCAATCTGTTCGAGCTGCGCGCCTTGCGCCTTGAGCACCTGGTCGAGGGCAACGCCCTTGGCGACTACCTGAAACTGGTCGCACGGTTGTGCCGCATCCAGCAACAGCTTGTGGATAACCCGCCCGGCGGCATGCCGGTGGCCGAGGAGCGTCAGCGCCTGTGCATAAGTCATGGATTGCCGCCGTTGGCGGCTGACAGCCTGGTGCGTGAGGGGCCTTGGTTGGTCTGGCTGCAGGCCCTGCTACAGCAATTGAGCGGAGAAACCAGCGGCCCGCTGGGTGAGGCGCTGCAGGTACTGCGCGGCAGTGATGACGAACAACGCAAGGGCTGGGGCATCGCTTTGCTAGCTGGCCAGTACGACGCGGTGCCGGCAGCATTGGTGCCGTTCCTCGGGGCTGCGCTTCAGGCGGCCTGGTCCAGTTGGTTGCTGGCGTTGCCGGCGCCTGAGCTCAAACCTGCCGGCAGCCTGGCCCAGTGCCCGGCCTGTGGTTCGCCGGCGATGGCCGGGGTGGTGCGCAACCGTGGCAAGCACAATGGCTTGCGTTACCTGGCGTGTTCGCTGTGTGCCTGTGAATGGCACGTGGTGCGGGTTAAATGTGTGTACTGCGAGTCGAGCAAGGACTTGCGCTACACCAGCCTTGAGGATGACCGTCATGCGCCGGGTAAGGCGCCGCTGCGCGCCGAATGCTGCCCAGGGTGCGAAAGCTACCTGAAACAGAACTACCTGGAGAACGATGCGGCGGCCGAGCCGCTGGCCGACGACCTGGCCAGCCTGGCGCTGGATATGCGCCTGGACGAGGAGGGCTTTCATCGCCTGGCACCCAACTTGATGCTTGCGCCTGGGTAGAGAGTAAGTGTCTACACTGACGTTTCGAGTTGCCCTTTTCGCGGCCGGCCCGCGAATAGGCCAGTACAGACACCGGATTAGCCAAGGTAGTACCGCATGTCTTCCAGCCTCGCCAGCGACACCCCACGCCTGCCTTCAATCGATACCCTCCTGCGCCACCAGGCCTGCCTTCCGCTGATCGATCGCCACGGTCGCGAAGGCGTCCTGGCCACCCTGCGGCAATTGCTCGACGACCTGCGCAACCTTGTCCGCAACGGTGAGCTCACCCCCGCCGAACTGGCCCCCGAAATCCTTCTGGGCCGCACGGGCGAACGCCTGGCCGCTCAGCAACGCAGCCAGGTCCGCCGCGTGTTCAACCTCACCGGTACTGTGCTGCACACCAACCTCGGTCGCGCCCTGTTGCCTGAAGCGGCCATCGAGGCCATGCAGACTGCCGCCCGCTATCCACTCAACCTGGAATTTGACCTGGCTACCGGTAAGCGCGGCGACCGTGACGATTTGATCGAGGGTTTGATCCGTGAGTTGACCGGCGCCGAGGCCGTCACCGTGGTCAACAACAATGCCGCCGCCGTGCTACTGGCGCTCAACAGCCTGGGCGCGCGCAAGGAGGGCATCATCTCTCGTGGCGAGCTGATCGAGATCGGCGGCGCCTTCCGCATCCCCGACATCATGGCCCGTGCCGGCGTGAAGCTGCACGAGATCGGCACTACCAACCGCACCCACGCCCGCGACTACGAGGCCGCCATCGGCCCACGTACCGGCTTGCTGATGCGCGTGCATTGCAGCAACTACAGCATCCAGGGCTTCACCACCCAGGTGCCCACGGCCGAGCTGGCGAGCATCGCCCACCAACGTGACCTACCGCTGCTTGAAGACTTGGGCAGCGGCAGCCTGCTCGACCTTACCCGCTGGGGCCTGCCCGCCGAGCCGACCGTACGCCAGGCCTTGGCCGACGGCGCCGATATCGTCACCTTCAGTGGCGACAAACTGTTGGGCGGGCCGCAAGCCGGGATCATTGTCGGCCGCAAGGACTTGATCGCCAGGATCAAGAAAAACCCGCTCAAGCGTGCGCTGCGCGTCGACAAGATCACCCTCGCCGCACTCGAAGCGGTCCTAGCGCTGTACCGCAACCCTGACCGCTTGGCCGAGCGCCTGCCCACCCTGCGTCTGCTGACCCGTAGCCAGGCCGAGATCCAAGCCCAAGCCGAGCGTCTGGCGCCTGAAGTCAAGGCGCACCTCGGCGAGCAATGGGCCGTCAGCGTAGCGCCTGCTTTGGGCATGATCGGCAGTGGCAGCCAGCCGGTGGCGCGCTTGCCCAGCGCTGCACTGTGTCTGCGCCCGCAGGTGTCGAAGAAGTTGCGCGGGCGCAGCCTGCACGTGCTGGAGCGAGCCCTGCGCGACCTCCCGGTGCCGGTGCTGGGCCGCCTCGACGACGATGCCCTCTGGCTGGACCTGCGCCAACTGGATGACGAAGCCCAGTGGCTCGCTCAATTGCCAGCCCTGCAGTTGGGGCCGGTGCAGTGATCGTTGGTACAGCCGGCCACATTGATCACGGCAAGACCGCGCTGCTGCAGGCGTTGACCGGCCAGGCCGGTGACCAACGCCAGGAAGAGCGCGCCCGTGGCATGACCATCGACCTTGGTTATCGCTACGCGGCGTTGAGTGAAGGCGCGCCGTTGACCGGCTTCATCGATGTGCCGGGCCACGAGCGTTTTATCCACAACATGCTGGCCGGCGCCCATGGCATCGACTTGGTGCTGTTGGTCGTGGCTGCCGACGATGGGGTCATGCCGCAGACCCGTGAGCACCTGGCGATCATCGAACTGCTGGGCATTTCCCAGGCCCTGGTGGCGATCAGCAAGTGCGACCGGGTCGAGCCGTCGCGCCTGGCCGAGGTGCAGATACAAGTTAGTGAACTGCTGGCGCCTGGGCCGTATGCCGGGGCGCGGCAGTTCCCATTGTCGAGCATCAGCGGGGAAGGCATCGAAGCGCTACGTCAGGCGCTGCTGGAAGCCGAAGCAGGTGTGCGACAACGGAGTGCGCGCGGTGGCTTTCGCTTGGCCGTCGACCGTGCCTTTGCGGTTACCGGCGCCGGTGTGGTGGTCACCGGCACGGCACTGGCCGGGCGGGTCAGTGCTGGTGATACGTTGTTGCTGGGTAAGGCCGGCAAGCCGGTGCGCGTGCGTGGCCTGCATGCACAGAACCAGGCCGCGCTGGTGGCTGAGGCGGGTCAGCGGGTGGCGCTGAACATCGCTGCCGAGCGCCTGACCGTGGAGCAGGTGCACCGGGGCGACTGGCTGGTACCCGAATGGTTGCACGCACCCAGTGTAAGGGTGGATATCGAGCTGAACCTGTTGCCGGGCGAAACGCATACCTTCGAACACTTCAGCGCCGTGCATGTGCACCTTGGCACCCAGGATGTAACCGCCAGGGTCGCCTTGCTTGAAGGCCAAAGCCTGGCGGCCGGCCAACGCATGTTTGCCCAGTTGCTGCTGAATGCGCCGCTGCAAGCGGTGCACGGCGACCGCCTGGTGCTGCGCGACCAGCGTGCCCAGCGCACACTGGGCGGCGGCAAGGTGCTCGACCCGTTCGCCCCCAGCCGCCAACGCCGCACCGATGAGCGCCTACGGCAGTTGCAGGTGCTGCGTGATGCCGTGGATCTGGAGCAGGCGCTGCCAGCGCTGCTCGCCAGCGCCCCGGCCGGTATCGACCCACAGCGACTAGAGCGGCAGTTCAATCGCCTGCGCGAAACCTGGCATTTGCCGAAGGATGTACTGGTGGTGGCTACGCGGCAGGGCCAACTGTTGTTCGCCAACGCCCAATGGCAGGCGCTCAAGCAGCAGGTGCTGGCGCAACTGGCGCGTTTCCATGAGCAAGAGCCCGACCAGCTCGGCCCGGACCGTGACCGCCTGCGCCGCTTCGTAGCCTTGCCCCTGGAACGGCCGGCGTTCGTCAGCCTGCTGGATGAATTGCTCGAAAACGGCGCCCTGGCCAGCAGCGGGCCCTGGCTGCATCTGCCCGATCACAAGGTGCAGTTGAGCGAAGCCGACAGTGCATTGTGGGCACGTTTGCAGCCCAGGTTGCTGGCAGGGCAATACGATCCACCCTGGGTCCGGACGCTGGCGAGTGAGGAGAGTTGCGCCGAAGCCGATGTGCGCCTGTTGCTGCGCAAGTTGGCTCGGCTGGGCTTGGTGCATCAGGTGGTGCGTGACCTGTTCTACCCAGAGGCGACGCTACAGCGCATGGCAGAGCTGCTGCTGGGGCAGGCCCGCGAAACGCCAATAGTGCAGGTTGCCGCGTTTCGCGATATGTTGGGCATCGGTCGCAAGCGCAGTGTGCAGATTCTGGAGTACTTCGACCGCATCGGCCTGACCCGGAGGGTGGCCGACCAGCGTCACATCCGCGCCGACAGCGCCCTGGCCCAACAGCAGGCCAGGCACTGAATTCAAGGAAGGCAATCGCGCCCGGTGGCGCGGCCGGGCTTCAAACCCGGTTGGGGACGGCAGCCGTTCCCGGGCAGGTTCGACTCCCGCTGCCTTCCGCCATTTTTCTGGGTACCAAGGCCGCTTCTACGCCCGTTCCCCACACAGGTCCAGCGCAAACCACTGCTCGGCGGCTTCGACATCCAACCCAGCCCCCAGCAGCGCAACCATCTTGCCCAGCGCTGCCTCACGGGTCATGCCGCCACCACTGATCAGGCCGGCCCCGCGCAAGCGGTTACCTGCCGCATAGGTATCGAACACCACGGAGCCTTCTGGGCACTGGCTGATAGCCGCCAGCATCACGCCGCGCTGGCGTGCCGCGCTCAGCACAGCAAGCAGCGCTTGGTCATCCGATGGACCCGTACCGCTGCCATAGCACTCCAGCAGAACCCCTTGTACACCGCTGTCGATCAGCCCCTGCAAGTGCTCGGCCTGCAGCCCTGGGAACACCGGCACTACGGCCAGGTTGACCGGCTGGCGTGGATGCATGTAGCCAAGTTCGGCGGGAATCGCCGAGGCCCGCTCACCACCCCGATGGCGCGGTAGAGCGGCAAAGGCATCGAACGCTTCGCTGCGCAGCTTGGACGCCCGGCAGCCATGCAGCAGTTGGCCGTGGAAGTACAGATGCACTCCACCTTCCAGGCCTTGTTCGAACTGGCGCAATGCGCCGCACAGGTTGGCCCAGGCATCGCTACCCGGTGCACCAGCAGGCAGCATCGAGCCGGTCAACAGCACCGGTACGGGCAGGCCCAGCAACAGGAACGACAACGCTGCAGCGCTGTAAGCCATGCTGTCGGTGCCATGCAACACCAACACGCCATCATGGCCTGCAACATCCACGGCTTCGACGATGGCATCGCGCATCGCCAACCAGTTGTGCTGTTGCATGTTGGCGCTGTCCAGCAGCGGGTTCAGCTCTTGCAGCGCCCATTGCAGCTTGGGTGCATCGGCCATCTGGGCAAAGTGTTCACGCATCCGCGCTTCGAAGCCACCGGCCGGCGCCAGGCCTTCCGGGGTTTCGAGCATGCCGATGGTGCCACCGGTATAGAGAACGAGAAGATTCTTTACTGCACGCATGGCAAGCATCCGTAGCGGTGAGCGGAGAAAGAAAAGCCGCCCGCGGAAGGGGCGGCTGGGCAGGGAGGATATCAGCGCTGCGGCTGAGCTTGGCCGGCTGCTTTGTCAGCGGCTGTTTCCACCTGCGGATTGGCAGGCCAGGCATTACGGTCCAGGTCCAGGTCGGCGAACTTGGATGAGTCGAACACTGGCTGCTGCACACCGGCCTTGCGCTGGTCGTCGTAGTCGCGCATGACGCGCAGGCCGACCTTGAACAGCAGGGCCAGGGCGACCAGGTTGACGAAGGCCAGGCAAGTCATGGTGATGTCGGCGAAGGCGAACACAGTCGACAGGTCTTGCATCGACCCCCAAACCACCAACGCCAGCACCAGGCCACGGAACACCATCAGCACCACACGGTTGCGGCTCAGGAACTGCAGGCTGTTCTCGCCCAGGTAGTAGTTGTAGAGGATGCAGGTGAACACGAACAGCGACAGCGCCACGCTGACGAACACGCGGCCCCAGTCACCCACCACGGCGGCCAGCGAGTTCTGGGTCAGGACAATGCCGTCGCCCTCGAAACCAGGGGTGTAGAAGCCCGACAGCAGAATCAGCAGTGCGGTGCAGGTGCAGATCACGAAGGTGTCGAGGAACACGCTGAAAGCCTGCACCACGCCCTGCGCACCCGGGTGTTTCACGGCCGCCACGGCCGCCACGTTCGGCGCACTGCCCAGGCCCGCTTCGTTGGCGAATACGCCACGTTTGACGCCCATGACGATGGCGCTGCCGAGCAGGCCACCGAAGGCCGGGTCAAGGCCGAAGGCGCTTTTGAAGATGGTTTCCAGCATGGCCGGCACATGTTCGATCTGGGTGCCGATCACGTACAGGGTCACACCGATGTAGGCCAGGGTCTTGACCGGCACCAGCAAGTCCGACACCGCAGCGATACGCTTGATGCCGCCGATGAAGGTGACGGCCAGCAGCACGGCCAGGACGATACCGGTGTGTTTCGGGTCGAAGGCGAAGGCGTTCTGCAGCGAGTGAGTCACGGTGTAAGACTGCAGGCCGATGAAGGCGAAGCCGTAGGTGACCAGCAGCAGGATCGAGAACACGATGGCCATGCTTTTCAGCTTCAGCCCGTGCTGGATGTAGTAGGCCGGGCCACCGCGGTACAGGCCATCGCCATCCGCGCGCTTGTACACTTGGGCCAGGGTACATTCGAAGAAGCTGCTGGACATACCCACCAGTGCGGTGACCCACATCCAGAACACGGCACCTGGGCCACCCAGGGTCACAGCGATACCGACACCAGCGATGTTACCGGCGCCTACGCGGCCGGCCAGGCTCAGCATCAGTGCCTGGAAGGAGCTCAGCTGGCCTGCCTGGCCACGCAGCGATTCCTTGAACACGCTGAACATATGGGCGAAATGGCGGAACTGGACGAACCGGGAGCGGAGGGTGAAGTAGCTACCCAGCCCTACGATCAGCACGATGAGGAGTTTCCCCGAAAGGAAATCGTTGATTACTTCGAGCATTGGAAAATGACCTCGATTCTTATTCTTCGTGTGGAAAGACCAGCGGACGGCAGGCGCACCGCTATTCGTTGGGGCGCATGGTTGGCTATGACAAGAGTGGTTACAATTTCGCGGGTTGCTCTGAGTTGATGCGACTTGATGCTACAATGGCGTCATTCGCGTCACCTGGATTCCGCTATGAGCGATCATTTCGCTACCAACCTCAAGTTGGCCTGCAGCCACTACCGCTCTATTTCCGAAGTTTGCCGCCAGCTGTCGATCAACCGCGCACAGTTCAACAAGTACCTGAGCGGGCAGAGCCGTCCGACGGCTTTCAACCTGAAGCGCATCGGCGATTTCTTCGGCGTTGAGGATTACGAGTTGAACCTGCCGGCCGAGCAGTTTGCCCGGCTGATTGGCGCACGGGTGTCGACCCTGGCCGAGCAGCCCAGCGACCCGATCAGTGAACTGTTCCGCCCGCTGCACGATCATGCCGGCAACCTGTCGCGCTATTGCGGTTACTACTTCGAGTATTCCAACTGCATGTCGGTGCCGGGCACGATCCTGGTGTCACTGGTGCACCTGTGGGAGGAGCGTGGCCGCTTCCTGTTCGAGCGCCAGGAGCGTCAGGAGCGCTCCAGCGCCACTGACCAGCATGCCGAGGTGCGTTGCCGTTATCTGGGGGCGGCGTTCCAGCTGCAGGACCGTTTGTTCCTCATCGACTACGAGTCGCTGACGTTCAACGAAATGAGCCAGACCATCCTCATCCCCAGCTTCAAAAGCCGAATCACTCGCCTGAACGGCCTGAAGGCCGGTGTGTCCAGCGGCGACCGGCGCAACCCGGCCTGCACCAGGGTGGTGTGGGAGTACCTGGGTGAGGAGATCAATCGCATCAATGCTTACCGGCAAGTGAAACTGTACCGGCCGGATGATCCGCGTATCGATGATGATGTACGTGAGCGGCTAAGCGTGAGGCCACTGAGTAACGGTTTGTTTGAAATCGAGTAACTGCCTACGGTCAGGCGTCTTCGAGGATGAAGGTTTCCACGGCGCTCGCAACCTGATCCGCAATCGCTGGCGTACTGCGTAAATGGGCGGCGATGCCATGGTCGCAGTCTGTAAGAAACACGCATTGCAAACGCGCGGCTGCAACTGATTGCATCAGGGCCTGGGTGACCTCCTCAGGAATCGGGCTGTAGCGCTCGGCGCCGGTCAGCCACAGGCTGCCTGCGCTGGTGCCTGGGCCTTTGCCGAATCGCTGTGAGTTGAGCCCGTCATATTCGCCTATCACCATCAGCACTCTGCCTTGGAACTGCTTGAGGAAGGCGTAACTGTCGCAATCGAGAAAGCCATAGGGTTTTCTGATGGCGGCTGTGAATGCCGGACCGAAGGGGGCCTGGTGAGCATGGTCTGGATAGACTGCTGGGCAGACCAGCACGATGCTGTTCACCTGCGGCAATTGTGCTGCAAGTTTCAGCGCAATTGCCGCGCCCAGGCTGTGGCCAATTATCGTTCGGCATTGAGGTGCGATATGCGCGTGGAAGCGTCGTGCCTCATCAAGGTTCGTAGCCAGTGAAGGCGAAGCTGCACCAGGTTCACTGGCAAGGCTATGGCCTGACAGATTAGCAGTGAGCGAACCTATGCCTGCGGCTTGCAAGCGATAGAGCAGGGGGTTGAGCCGGGTAAAGTCGGAGCGCGCGCCACCCAGGACGAATGCAGGCGCTGCGCGCTCGATATCGGGTACCAGCAATCGGGCCTGTTGCTGGTAGGTTCCGAATACTTCGTCGATGAAAAGTTCTTTGCCTGGGGCGGGTTCGTCAAACTGCCATTTCAGGCGCTGAGAAGATCCCGTTTGCAAGTGCATGGTGCCCTCTAAAGTAACAGGTTAAGCCACTCGCCGAGTGGATTGCTCGTGTCGAGCAGTAATTTGAGTGCCATGAGGATGCAGACACTGACCAGCAGCAGCCTTATGAGCCTCGTGCCGAAACGAACTGCGCAGCGTGCACCCAATTGCGCGCCCAGAAAGGCGGCAAGCGCCATTGCCAGCGCCAGCGACCAGATAATCGCTCCGCTGAGTGAAAAGACTGACAGTGCGCCCAGGTTGCAGGCTGCGTTCAAAAGCTTGCTGGTGCACACGGCCTGTATCAAGTGCTGGCCCAAGAGAATTACGCAGGCCAGCATGAAGAACGAGCCGACGCCAGGGCCAAATACTCCATCATAAAACCCAATGAACGGTGTAACCGCCACACAAAACAGGCTAGTCGACATCTTCGCCTTGCGCGCTTGTTCATTCGGGCTTGGACTAAAGGCAAAGTAGGCTGCTATCAGGATCAGCAGCGGGGGGACGCATGCCTGTAAAAGGCTTTTGGGCACATACGTTATCGACAAGGCTCCCAGAGCGCCGCCAATAAACGACATGACCGCCATCGAGCTGCCTCGTCTCCAGTCGATCATGCCTTTGCGGGCAAAGGCGCAAGTAGCCGAAACCGTCGCTGAAGCTGCCTGGAATTTATTAGTGGCAATTGCCGCCAAGGGCTCTATACCGGCGATGAACAGTACGGGGAGCGTGATCAGGCCACCGCCTCCGGCGATAGCGTCGAAAAAGCCGGCCGTGAGTGCGACGAGTGCCAGTATCAGGACAAGCGTTAAATCGATTTCAATCATTGGGTATTTTTCGCTAATCAGCCACGCACCAGCAGCGGATCCTCAACAAGTACCAACGGTGCTGCGAAGGGGGAGTATCCGAATTGACGAATGAGAAGGCGCCGGTTGTCCTCAACTGTCTGGCGACCGTGCAACGCTCTGCTGTTGTTGATTAACAATGCACGGTCGGGCTGCAAGACAAACACCAGTGGTTGTACGCTACTCAGCATTTTCCGAAAAGTACTGAACGCGCGTGCTGCAGCGCTGCAAGCACGCTCATTCAAACTGAAGCGGTAACTGTTGAAGCGTACAGAGAAGCCACCGTTAGGCTCGAACTGAAGCATTGAAACTGCTTCACCTGCTTTGCCTTTTCCGTCAGCAAGCACTCACTGCGAGTGAAGTCGAAAGATTTTGAGGTCAGTGCGAGCGCACCCAGGCTGCTCAAGCGCTCGATGATTTCTTGTAGGGGAAAGACATGCGTAGGGTCATTGGCGGGGTTCCAGCGAGCAGTGAGGATAAGTGCAGAGGGAGCAGGGGAGTGACCATCACTGGAGACTGTTGAACAGTTGTAAGGCGCTTCAGTGTGCGGCCCCAAGCACAAGCCTGCATGCGAGCTGGTTTCAACTTCCAGGCGTGGGTGTTCGCCAACCCGTGGAATTCGGCCTCCTCCCTTGAAGTTGCCAACCAGACGGACCTGCTTGCCCTCGTTGTCGATATCAAAAGCGAAATTTCGGTGTCGTGCGAGCTCCAGCAGCAGCTGATTGCGCGAGGCGAGGTATGTGCAGCGAGGGTTTTGCGCCAAGGCGGTGATATCGGGAAGGTTTTCAGGTATCGGCTCGTCGGCATAAGGCATGTGCCTGTACATCAGCGTAGACAATCTGCCTTCGCCGAAGCGCTGTAGCAGCGAACGCTGCTCGTCAGTCAAGGATTTCTGGATTTGGTCGGCCAATATACGTGCCTGGATTGCAGCCCCCTTTGCTTCCGGGCCGCCGGAGTCTGCAAGGGTTTGGCTTGCAAAGGCTATGGCCCGACTTTGCTCGGGGGAAAAATCCAGGTATGCGGCTTGCGAGTGAGGCATTGAACGTTCCTTGTACTTATTTTTGTGGGGCTCCCCTGTTGGCAAGGGGGGAACTATTGAATGCAGTTATGCTTTTGCGTGGTAGTCAGCTCGTTCCTGGTATGCCGTAGGAAATATCTGTGTGTCGCGATAGTGAGCTTTGGCAGCTCGGAAACCGCACCGCCTGAAGCAGTCACAGGGCCAGACGTTGGACTTCCCGCAGCGGAAACCGCAAAATGCCCCTTTCCTTCATCAACCTCTCCGGATCTGCTGACTCTATGCGTATGCGCCTAATGCTGTTGGGTGGTGGCAATGCCCTCGGGCAAGCGCTGATTCGTCTTGGGGCCGAGGAGGACATCGCATTCCTGGCGCCACGCCCGCCCGAGAACGGCTGGACGCCGGCCAGCCTCACTCAGTTGCTCGACGATCACCGCCCCGACGCGCTGGTCAACCTGGCCTATTACTTCGACTGGTTCCAGGCCGAGTCGGTCAGCGAGCAGCGCCTGGCTCAACAGGAGCGGGCGGTGGAGCGGCTGGCGGAGCTGTGCCAGCACCACCAGATCACCCTGGTGCAGCCTTCCAGCTACCGGGTGTTCGATGGTTCGCGGGCCACGGCCTATAGCGAAAAAGACGAGCCCGTGCCGCTGGGCCTGCGTGGCCAGGCCTTGTGGCGCATCGAGCAGAGCGTGCGTGCGGCCTGCCCACAGCATGTACTGCTGCGCTTTGGCTGGCTGCTCGACGAGAGCATCGACGGCTCGTTGGGCCGCTTCCTGACACGTGCCGAGCAACCACAAGAGCTGCTGCTGGCCGATGATCGACGTGGCAACCCGACGCCTGTCGATGATGCCGCCCGGGTGATCCTGTCGGTGCTCAAGCAGCTCGATTGCAATGCGCCGTTGTGGGGCACCTACCATTACGCTGGCAACGAGGCGACCACGCCGCTGGCGCTGGGCCAGGCGATCCTCACCGAGGCCGGCCAGCACCGCCAACTGGCCGTGCAGGCCCCCACACCGCAAGCCCATGCCGCGCGCCCGGATGCCAGCGAAGAGCCGCAACATGCGGTACTGGCCTGCAAGAAAATCCTTCATACCTTCGGTATCAAGCCGCGTGCCTGGCGCGCTGGCTTGCCGCCTCTACTGGACCGGTTCTACCGCCATGGCTGACGCCCCCATCCTGATCACCGGCGGTGCCGGCTTCATTGGCTCCCACCTGTGCGATGCGTTGTTGGACAAAGGCTACGCCGTACGCATTCTTGATGACTTTTCCACAGGCCGCAGGAGCAACCTGCAGGTCGACCACCCACGGTTGGAGCTGATCGAAGGCGATGTAGCCGATGCCGGGTTGGTTACACAGACAGCGGCTGGCTGCCGTGCTGTAGTGCACCTGGCGGCGGTGGCCTCGGTGCAGGCCTCGGTCGAGGACCCGGTACGCACCCATCAGAGCAACTTCATCGGCACCCTCAATGTTTGTGAAGCCATGCGCGTGCATGGCGTGCGTCGGGTGCTGTTCGCTTCCAGTGCGGCGGTGTATGGCAACAATGGCGAGGGCGAGTCGATTGCCGAAGAGACCCCCAAGGCGCCGCTGACCCCCTATGCCGTGGACAAACTGGCCAGTGAGCAATACCTGGACTTCTACCGCCGCCAGCATGGTCTGGAGCCGGTGGTGTTTCGCTTCTTCAATATTTTCGGGCCACGTCAGGACCCGTCCTCACCGTATTCCGGTGTGATCAGCATTTTCTGCGAGCGCGCTGTACAGGGCTTGCCGATCACGGTGTTTGGCGATGGCGAGCAGACCCGTGATTTCCTCTACGTGGGTGATCTGGTGCAGGTGATGGTGCAAGCATTGGAGCAGCCGCAGGTCGAGGAGGGGGCGGTGAACATCGGCCTCAACCAGGCGACTTCGCTGAACCAGTTGCTGGCAGCGCTGGAGAAGGTGGTGGGGAGCTTGCCAGCGATCAGCTATGTCGCGGCCCGTTCGGGGGATATTCGCCATTCGCGGGCGGATAATCAGCGGTTGCTGGCGCGGTTCAAGTTCGCGCAGGCGACGCCGATGGTCGAGGGGCTGGCGCGGCTTCTGGGCAAGGCCTGATAACCGGGGGCTGCGCAGCAGCCCCAAATCATTCATGCCGCACCATTCTGCGCAGGCAGTCTTCGGCATGCAAAACCCGCCCATCCTGGGCACGCACCTGCAACGTCTCAAGCGCCTGCCCGGTAGCTCCCTCCACCAATTCCGAACGCGCCTCACCCGCCTCGAACAGAAACCGCTCCCCCCATTGCCTCAAGCCAACCACCACTGGAAACACCGACCGCCCTTTCGCGGTCAGCACATATTCCTTGTAGGCACTGCCATCCGATGCCGGCTGCAAGGCCAGCAACTCGCTCTCCACCAGTAGTTTGAGCCGCGAGGCGAGGATGTTCTTCGCCAGCCCCAGGTTCTTGTGAAATTCACTGAACCGGTGCAGGCCGTCAAAGGCATCGCGCAGGATCATCAGCGCCCAACGGTCACCCAGCACCTCCAGGGCCCGGGCTACGGGGCATTGCGCATTGTGTTCATCGAGCATGGTGCAAACCTGTCTTAACGTCTGGTTGCAGATTAAAACCACATTTGCTAAATAGCCAGTGTGTGGTTTCAAATCGAAACCAGATTGACGAGGTTGGTCCGATGGCACCTTCACTGACACGCTGGACAACCCTGTTGCTTGCCATTACCAGCGCCATGGCCGTCGCGACGGTGTACTTCGCTCAGCCTCTGCTTGAGTCGATGGCTGCCGAGCTGGGGGTAGGGCAGCAGCAGATTGGCTGGGTAGTTGGCGCGACCCAGGCGGGCTATGCCCTGGGGTTGCTACTGATCGTGCCGCTGGGTGACTTGGTCGATCGCAAGCGCCTGTTGCTTGGCCAGTTGCTGTTCTCGGCTCTGGCGCTGATCGGCGTCGGCATGTCGCAAAGTTGGGCAATGCTGCTGGTGGCTCTAGCCGTCACCGGGTTGATGGCCGTGATGGTGCAGGTGATGGTGGCGCATGCCGCGAGCCTGGCCTCACCGGGCCAGCAAGGGCAGGCGGTAGGCGCCGTCACCAGTGGTGTGGTGCTGGGCATTCTGCTTGCGCGCCTGGTCTCGGGCGGGTTGGCCGACCTGGCCGGTTGGCGCAGCGTGTACTGGATGGCCGCAGGCGTCTTGATAGTGCTGGCACTGGTGATATGGCGTAGCTTGCCCTCGGTGCAGCCCGTCATGCATCGGTCTGGCTACCGGGCGCTGATTGTGTCCCAGTTCAACCTGTACCGGCACGACAGGTTGCTGCGCCAGCGAGGCATGTTTGGAGTGTTGATCTTCGCCTCGTTCAGCGTGCTATGGAGTGCCATGGTCATGCCGCTCAGTGCTGCGCCGTTGGCGCTGAGCCATACCGAGATCGGCCTGTTCGGCCTGGCAGGTGTCGCGGGTACCTTGGCAGCTTCGCGTGCCGGTCGTCTGGCTGACCAGGGGCAGGGTGAACGCACTACTGGGTTGGCGCTGGCCTTGCTGACGCTGTCGTGGTTGCCCACGGCGTTTGTCGGGGCTTCACTGATGGCCTTCGTGCTGGGAGTGCTGATGCTGGACTTTGCCGTGCAGGCGGTACATGTCACCAACCAGAGCCTGTTGCTGGCCGGGCGTGGCGCGATGGCCAGCCGGTTGATCGGTGCCTACATGTGTTGCTACTCGCTTGGCAGCGGGCTGGGAGCGGTGTTGGCGGCCTGGGTGTTTGCCCATTGGGGGTGGGTCGCAGTGTGCGGGCTTGGCATGGCCATCAGCGCGGTAGCGCTGGGCTACTGGCTATGGCTGCAACGTGCGAGGGCGGCCGAAGCCGCCCTGCCGTGTTCAGGTCAGAACTTGTAGCCAAGGCCGACCATGTACACCCACGGGTCGACATCGACGTCGACCTTGGTCTTGCTGTAGCCCAAAGCGGTCGGGCCGTTGACGCTGGCCTTGGTGTCGATGTCGACGTACCAGACCGAGGCGTTGACCAGCAGGTTGTCGGTGATCATGTAGTCCATGCCCAGCTGGCCGGCGATCCCGATCGAGTCCTGCAGTTTCAGGTTGCTGAAGCCTTGCTGCTTGCGGGCACTGCTGAGGTCTTCATCGAAGAACAGGGTGTAGTTGATGCCCACGCCGGCATAGGGCTGGAACTTGGAGTTCGGTTCCATCGGGTAGTACTGCAGCGACAGGGTCGGTGGCAGTTGCTTGATGTCGGCCAGCTTGCCGTCCAGGCCGCCGCCCAGGCCTTTTACGCCTACGGTGTGCTTGAACGGGGTGGCTGCCAGCAGCTCCAGGCCGATGTGGTCGGTGAGCATATAGGCAAAGGTCAAGCCCAGCTGGGTGTCGCTGTCCAGGGTTGCCTTGGTGCCCGAAACCTTGTTGCCATCGAATTTCAGGTCGCCGCTGCTTTCGTTAGGGGCGGTGGTGATGGCGCCTGCGCGGACGATGACATCGCCTGCCTGGTGAGCGTGGGCAACAGGGGCGGCGAGCGCAAGGGCCACAAGCGAGGCGCCGAGCAAGGACTTGTTCATGGAAGCTCCCAAAGGACGTTATTAATCGAGTAGTCCAATGGTACGGAGCTGGTTAAACAGAAAGTTTGACCCAGCTCAAAGAAGCGTCTTCACGAATTCGAAACAGTTCTCATCTCAGCTCATACGCGTATATTTTCTCGGCCTCCATCTGGTAGCCAGCGTCGGCCAGTTCGCTGCTGGAGGCTCTAACCTGCATCTTCCCCTCGATCCAGTAAGGTTGGTAGAGGTCTTCGACGCGCACGCCCATCTCACTGAAAATGTGCACGATCTGGTTCGACGGTGGGGGTGGCACGTGGATACACGCACCGTAGTAAGGGACCAGCAGGAATTCGGTGGTGCGGCCTTCTTCGCTGACCTCCAGTGGCACGATGTAGCCCGGCAGCTTGACCTGCTGGCCGTCGAGACCTTTCACCACCGGGGCATCGGGGGCTTGCTGGCGCGCGGGTGGGGCAGACTCGGCAGACAGGGCGTTGCTTAGCTGCGACATGTCGTGCAGCGGCGCCAGTTGTGGTGGGATGACCGGGGCGCCTTCGGGGATCAGGGCGGGCCAGTCCAGTTCACGGGGTTCTGAGGCCCAGGCAGGCAATGTCAGCGAGAGCAATATGACCAGTAGAAATTGTGTTGCCTTTACTGGCCTCTTCGCGGGTGAACCCGCGAAGAGGGCGATGAGGTGTTTGATCATTACGCGCACTCAGAGGTGTATGGACAAACCATCGGCCAGCGACTGCCGATACGCCCGCCACGCAGGCACGCTACCCATCAGCAACGCAGCCCCCAGGATGATAGCCAGCAAGGTCCATTCATGAGCGCTAGGTAGGGCCAGTGGCAGATACAAGCCATAGTTCGCCTGTACATACCCCTGCGCAAGGGCAATCCCCGCGTACAGCAAGCCAAGCCCGGCCACGATCCCGACCGCCGCCAGTGACAGTGCCTCCAGTACCAGCAGCCCCGCGATATGCCAAGGCCTGGCACCGACCGAGCGTAAGATCGCCATCTCCCGGCGGCGCTCGTTGAGGCTGGTAAGAATCGCCGTGAGCATGCCAATCAGGCCGGTCAGCACCACGAACAGCGACACCACGAACAGTGCTTGTTCGGCAGTGCCCATCAGGCTCCAGAGCTCCTGCAGGGCCACCCCAGGTAGGATCGCCAGCAGCGGCTCGCTGCGGTACTCATTGATCTCCCGCTGCAGGCTGAAGGTCGCGATCTTGCTGTTCAGCCCCAGCATGAATGCAGTGATGGCGGCAGGTTGCAGGTCCATCGCGCGTGCTTGCTCGGCGCTGATGCGCCCGGCGCCACGGGCGGGTACGCCGTTGTGCCAGTCGATATGGATCGCTTCCATACCCCCCAGGCTGATATGCAGGGTGCGATCGACCGGTGTGCCGGTGCGTTTGAGCACACCGACCACGGTGAATGGTTTGTCGTCGTGCTTGACCAGGCTGATGGCGGCCACGCCGTGGGCCAGTACCAGCTTGTCACCCAGCTTGTAATGCAGCGCCTCGGCCACTTCGGCGCCGAGCACCACTTCGAAGGGGTCGCTGGCGAACTCACGTCCCTGGCTCAGTTCCAGGTGCTGGCGGCGACCGTACTGGTAATGGCTGAAGTAATCCGCCGTGGTACCCATCACCCTGTAGCCACGGTGGGAGTCGCCCAGCGAGATCGGGATTGCCCACTTCACCCGTGGGTCCTGGGCATAATGCTGGAAGCTGTCCCAACGGATGTTGTTGGTGGCGTTACCAATGCGGAACACCGAATACAGCAGCAGGTTCACCGAGCCAGAGCGGGCGCCGACGATCAGGTCGGTTCCGCTGATGGTGCTGGCGAAGCTGGCGCGAGCCTCGGTACGGACCCGCTCCACGGCCAGCAGCAGGCACACCGACAAGGCAATGGCAAAAGCGGTCAGAAACGCAGTGAAACGGCGGTTGGCCAGGCTGGCCAGGGTAAGGCGGAGCAGGTACATCAGGCCTCCCGGGGCTTGGCGGCGCGGTTGAGGTCGGCCAGGGAAAGGTGGCGGTCGAACAGCGGTGCCAGGCTTTGATCGTGGCTGACGAACAACAAGCTTGCGCCGGCGGCGCGGCACTCATCGAACAGCAGGCGGATGAACGCTTCGCGGGTGTCGGTATCCAGTGCCGAAGTCGGCTCGTCGGCAATCACCAACTCGGGCTGGCCGATCAGTGCGCGGGCGGCGGCGACCCGCTGCTGCTGGCCGATCGACAGGCTGTCGGCGCGGCGGGCGAGCAGGGCGGGGTCGTCCAGGCCCAGGTGCGCCAACAGCGTGCTGGCTGCCTGGTCGACACCGCCATGGCGCTGCTCGGCGCGGGCCTTGCGGCTGCGCGAGAAGCGGCAGGGCAGCTCGACGTTTTCACGTACCGACAGAAATGGCAGCAGGTTGAACTGCTGAAAGATGTACCCCGTGTGATCCACCCGAAAACGGTCGCGGGCGCCCTGACTCAGCCCGCCGAGGTCCTGGCCGAGCAACTCGATACGGCCCTGGGCGGGCACGCTCACCCCGCCCAGCAGGCCCAGCAAGGTGGTCTTGCCACTGCCGCTGGGGCCCTTGAGGAACAAGGCTTCACCAGCGTTCAGGCGCAAGGCTGGAATGTCCAGCAGCGGCGGCTGACCTGGCCAGGCGAACACCAGGTCACGCAGTTCGATCAACGGCTGGCTCATTCAGAAGGCGACCGTTGCCTGGGCCGGCGTGGTTTCCACACCTTTCTGGCCATTGGGGCCGATCAGTTGCAAGTTGATTTTCTGGGTGGCCGGGAAGGCCTTGAACAGTGGTGCCAGGTCCACCTGTGTCAGTTTCTCGGGGTTGGCGCAGGTCAGCTGGTAATGGGCGCCAATGTCGCTGTGTTGGTGCCCATGCTCATGATCGTCGCCATCCTCGTCGGCTTTCGGGGCGTCACCGAACAGCGGGCTTTCCAGCGCCTGCTGTTCTTCTTTGCAGCCTGCGGCAGCAGCCAGGCCGACCAGCGTCAACGGTTGTTCGAGCTGCTGGCGTACGGCGGCGACCTTGGCCTTGTCAGCATCGCTGCTGGCCGCGTGCTCGAAACCGACCAGGTTCATGGCCGGGCTGTCCAGCTCAAGCTCCAGGGTGTTGCCATCGAGTACGACGTTGAGCTTGGCTACGCCATGCTCATGGGCGCCGAGTGTGCCATGGGCGTGGTCGTGATCATGGTCATCGTGGGCATGGGCCACGGCCAGTGGCAGCAAGGCGAAGGGCAGGGCGAGCAGCAGGCGACGCATGGACGACTCCGGAGCGGGCTGGAAGGTTGAGTTATGTTATAACAATTTTTCTGCGCGCCGCCAGCCTGCGTGGCTAAGGTTTCATGTTGCGGTAGCATGGCTGCATTGACCTGGGCTCAAGGAATGCATCATGAGAATTCGCGGACAGATTGGTGAATGGCCAGTGGACCTGACCATTGAGCTGGCGCCAGAAGAGTGGGCGCAGCTGGGGCAACGGGTGACGGGGCGTGAGGCGTCTGTAGACGCAACCGCAGTGGTCCACGCCCCGCCAAGTCAGGATGATGGGCAATGGGCAACAGCACGTGAGTTACTGCAACGGGCCGGGCACGTCGCAGGGCCTCAGCTGTTGGAGCAATTGGAAGCGCTGGTAGGAAGTGTCGCGGCAGGTAAACGATTGTTGGTCAGGTTGCGCCATAGTCCAGATGTGCGGGTTGAAAACGTGGGTGATGCGCCGGTTTACCATTGGGTGGGGCCACGAAAAGCCGAATGACCTGTCATTTCTGCCAGTTGTGACGCTTTGGGTGATACGTGACAGTCACCTGAACGGCACTACCGCGGGTGGAAAGAATGGATATCAGCAATGGCGCAAACGATGAAGTCCGCTCCGGCGAGGATAGCCTTTACGGCTGGCCCTTCATGGTGTTCTTCGATTGGCGCAAACTTAATGAGTATTGGAAGGCTCATGCGCTAGAACCGCAGGGCGACGGGTTCTGTGCGCAGGATATTGAGTTTGAAATCGACACGACAATGGAATCGGCACAGTTCTTTCGATGCTCATTGGGGCCATTGAAATTACAGGTGACGGGCGGTGACGGTAGCCCGTTACGGTTGGTGGTCAGACGCAGAATCCTGTCGTGTGTGGTTATTCACCTGGTCCGCTCATTGGGCGGACGGACAAGGACCATCACTCAAGTACGGCATGTGATAGAGGAACAGGGTGTTGAGCTCTGCCTGGAAATAGACCTCGAAGCCAACGCAGGACGCTATGACAGTGAGCAGCGTGTATCACTAGGGTGGGCTAAGTATCCCGTTTTCTATCTCTCCAATGCCTATCAAACATCCACTCGCGATGAACTGGGGGCATTGCCCTATGCCCTCTTTTTCCGGGGGCATGCTGATTCCAGCAAATTCATTCAGCTGGGTAAAATCCAGCCGTTGAGCACCCGAGTACTCAAGCCCATGCATTTCTGGCTTCGCTCGATAAGCGCGGTAGAGAATCAATCATCGTTTCTAGCCTTGTATCCTGTGATTGGGGAGCACGGTATCGCTTTCTTTCCCAACCTCTATCCGCCTATTCCTGTATCAACGGCAGGCGTGTCCATGGTGCTGGATGCGACACGCTATCCTGGGGCTGCGCTTGCCCAGCAGGATATACAAGACTGCCCCAGCCTCCTCATGCCACCGGGGCTCGTGCGTAGTGGGGTTTTGGAAACGGATGGCTCAATTGTTAGGAGTCGCTTTGAACTTCAATCGAGTGAGCCCCCACTCGCACACGTGCAAGTTGAGGGCCAGTCGTTCGGCCTTGAACCCAGGGTGCGGGTGATTAATGGGGCGCAAACGGTAACGCTGAGCCTTTTGCCCAGTAATGCAGGTGAGCATCCACGTTCGTGGAGTCAATATGGAGGTCGGATAGAGCCAAAGGGTTGGGGGTGTACCTTCCTGCCTGACGAACGAGAAGCATCTAGTATCGAGACACTGTGCGAGTATTGCGTCATTCAGGCCGCAGTGGAAAACAGCACGTTCACGTCCACAGTTATGGTTCTTCGTGGCGTTCCGACCGGCTATATTCGCTTGACGCCGTCATTACATGGTCATGTAAAGCTGTGCTATCGAAAGGGAGGTCAGGAAGTCGTGATCCCCTATGAAGATACCTATTGGAGCGGGTTTAACTGTTTTATTGCCAGCAACGGAGCTATCGAACGGTTTGATAATGAGCCCTTTTGTATCATTCGGGCGTACAGCGATCTGGGCGAGGCGTTTATCTGGGCAGTGTTGATCCTGCCTGTCCCACTGATCGACCTGCAGACGGCGCTGAGCCTTGATATTGGCTAATACCTGTAGAATCGATCGATGCAGCCGCCCGATGTCGGGCGGCCGTACCTGGCATTGGCTATCAATACATCGCAGCGAACAGCTTGCGTCGGTAAACGTTGACCAGCGGGTGATCATTGCCCAGTAGCTCGAACACCTGCAGCAATGCCTTATGCGGCAGCCCGTTCTCATAGGCACGGTTACGCTGGAACAGCTTCAGCAACCCCTCCAACGCCGCCTCATACTGTTGGCGCGCCAGCTGCTGGATGCTCAGCTGATAAGCCGCCTCGTCATCCTGCGGGTTCTGCGCCAGGCGGCTTTTCAGGTCAGCCACTTCCGGCAGGCTGGCAGCCTGGCGCAGGAAGGTCAGCTGTGCCTTGGCACCCGCCAGTGCAGCTTTGTGTTCGTCAGTCTTGACCGCGTCCAATACCACCTGCGCTTCGCCCAGCTCACCGCGCTCGGCCAGGCAGCGAGCGTATAGAATCAGCGCTTCGGCATTGCTGTTGTCCTCACCCAGCAGCACCTGCAGCAGTGCTTCGGCTTCCGCGAAGCGGCTTTCGGCAAACAGTGCCTTGGCCTGCTCCAGCGGCGAAGCGGCGGGTGCGGCGGGCATTTGCACATGCGGCTCGAGCATGGCGCGAATCGCCGATTCCGGCTGTGCTCCGGCGAAACCGTCCACCGGCTGGCCGTCCTTGAACAGGACCACGGTCGGCAGGCTGCGGATGCCGAACTGGGCAACCACCTGTTGCTCCACGTCGCAATTGATCTTGGCCAGCAGCAGTTCGCCCTGGTAACCCTCGGCGATCTTGGCCAGCAACGGCATCAGCGCCTTGCACGGCGCGCACCACTCGGCCCAGAAGTCCACCAGCACCGGCTTGTGGAAGGAGTTCTCGATCACCAGTTGCTGGAAGGTGGCATCGGTGGCGTCGAAAATGTAAGGCGTGTCTTGGCTCATTGCGACTCTCGCAAACTCGTGAATGGCACCACTATAAGGCGTCGCGGCTGGCGTGGTACAGGCTGACCCGGCGGAATTCGTGCGGCTCGGCCAGGTCTGGCAGGGTGAGTGCTTCAAGCACGCCCAACTGCCGGTACAGCGGGTGGCTGAAATCGCGTACCCGTGAGTCGGCCACCAGGGCCTGGCGACCGCGGCCAAGGAAGGCATCCAGTAGTGGCAGGTTGGCGCGGTCGTACAGCACGTCGGCAACCAGGATCAGGTCGAAACGGTCGCCTTCGGCGAAGAAATCGCTGCTGTAGTTCAGCTCGACGCCGTTCAGCGCGGCATTCGCGCGGCAGGCGTCGAGGGCCAGCGGGTCGAGGTCGCACGCCACCACTTCCAGCGCGCCAGCGCGTGCTGCGGCAATGCCAGCGATACCGGAGCCTGCGCCGAAGTCCAGCACGCGCTTGCCCGCCACCCATTCGGGGCGCTCGGCCAGGTAGCGGGCCATGGCCAGGCCGCTGGCCCAGCAAAAGCTCCAGTAGGGCGGTTCTTCCAGAATGCGCCGGGTTTCTTCGCTGCTGAAGGCCCGGTCCATGTTCTGGTCATCGATCAGCCACAGCTTCAGGTCGCAGCCGGGCAGTTCGCTGACGACCAGGCGCGCTTCGCCTATCAGGCCGCTGAGCGCCTGTTGCAGGGCCAGCGGTGCCACTTACGGCGCCTTCTCGAAACGCAGCGGGCCAGTGGCTTGGGTTTGGGCCTGGGTAATGCGCACGGGGGGCAGGTGCATGATCAGTTGGCCGGAGCTGCTGGCACGGCCACGCAGCTCGACCCGCGCACCGGCCGGGAAGGCTTCGGGGTTGAAGCGCAGGTGATAGGGCAGGGCCTGGCCGGTACCGGTCAGGGTGCTGCTGGCCAGCAGGCCTTGCGGGCGGTCGCGTTCGTCGATGACCAGCAAGGCCAGCTCCACGTTGGCACCGGCCGGAATTTCCAGCAAGGTGCCACTCAGCTCGCGCTGGTAGGCCGGCAGCGGGCCCAGTACTTCGGCCTGCTTGGCCGAGCGGGCGGGCGTGGGGGCTGGGAGGTTGTCGGTCTTCGGCCTGTCGCTGCCGCAGGCGGCGAGCAGGGCGGCGCAGCACAGCACGACGAGCGCTCGGTAGTGCATGGGGGAGTCCTTAACGGGCAGATTTCCCATGGATGTTAACCCCTTTGGCTTGTCTTGCCAGTGCAATGCGCTACCATGGCCCTCCCTTTTTTTGTTGCCTGCCACCATGCACTGTCCCTTTTGCGGTGCCAACGACACCAAGGTCATCGACTCTCGCCTCGTTGCCGAGGGCGAGCAGGTGCGCCGCCGCCGCGAATGCGTGGCCTGTGGCGAGCGCTTCACTACCTTCGAAACCGCCGAGCTGGTGCTGCCCCGGCTGATCAAGCAGGACGGCACACGCCAGCCTTTCGACGAAGAAAAGCTGCGCGCCGGCATGCAACGGGCTCTGGAAAAGCGCCCGGTCAGCGTCGAGCGCCTGGAAGCGGCGCTGGCGCACATCAAGAGCCGCCTGCGCGCGACCGGCGAGCGCGAAGTCAAATCGCTGGTGGTAGGTGAAATGGTCATGGCCGAGCTGCGCAAGCTCGATGAAGTGGCCTATATCCGCTTTGCCTCGGTGTACCGGCGCTTCCAGGACCTCGACGAGTTCCGCGAAGAAATCGACCGCCTGGCCCGTGAGCCTGCTAGAGAGTGAACATGCCCAGCCAAGCTGCCGTCCTCGACGCCCATTACATGGCCCGCGCGCTGGAGCTGGCGCGCAAAGGCCTGTACACCACTCACCCGAACCCGCGCGTGGGCTGCGTGATCGTGCGCGATGGCGAAGTGGTCGGTGAAGGCTGGCACGTGCGTGCCGGCGAGCCGCATGCCGAAGTGCACGCCCTGCGCCAGGCTGGTGAGCGCGCCATTGGCGCCTGTGCCTACGTCACCCTTGAACCGTGCAGCCATCATGGCCGCACGCCGCCGTGCGCCGAAGCACTGGTCAAGGCCGGTGTGGCGCGAGTGGTGGCGGCCATGCAGGACCCCAACCCGCAAGTGGCAGGCCAGGGCTTGCAGCGCTTGGCCGAGGCAGGCATTGAAGTCGCCAGCGGCGTGCTCGAAACCGAAGCCCGCGCACTGAACCCGGGCTTCCTCAAGCGCATGGAGCACGGCCTGCCGTTCGTCCGCGCCAAGCTGGCCATGAGCCTGGATGGCCGCACCGCGATGGCCAGTGGCGAAAGCCAGTGGATCACCGGCCCGGCTGCCCGTTCGGCGGTGCAGCGCTTGCGCGCCCGTTCCAGCGTGGTGCTGACCAGCGCTGCCAGTGTGCTGGCCGACAATGCACGAATGACCGTGCGTGGCACCGAGCTGGGCCTGGATGCCGAAACCACCGCCCTGGCACTCAGCCGTACACCGCTGAGGGTGCTGGTCGATAGTCGCCTGCGCCTGCCGCTGGATGCGGCTTTCTTCCAAGCCGGGCCGGCGCTGGTGGTGGCTGCTGTCGCAGATGACCCGCGTTATGCCGCTGCCGGCCACGAGTTGCTCAGCCTGCCGGGTGACAATGGCCAGGTCGACTTGCCGGCGCTGCTGCAAGCCCTGGCGGCCCGAGGTGTCAACGAAATCCTGCTGGAAGCCGGTGCCGGCCTGGTCGGCGCCTTTGCCCAGCAAGGCCTTGTCGATGAGTACCAGCTGTTTGTCGCCGGCACCTTCCTTGGCTCCCAGGCCCGGCCGCTGCTGGACTGGCCGCTGGGCAAGATGAGCGAGGCACCAAGGCTGAAAATTACCGAAATGCGCGCAGTGGGCGATGACTGGCGGGTCACGGCCATCCCCTTGCCGGCGCCCGGCGTATAATGCCGGGCTTGCCCCGCGCAAACCGCTTTTTGAGGAAGACCCCATGTTCACCGGCATCATCGAATCCATCGGCACCATCCGCAGCCTGACCCCCAAGGGTGGCGACGTGCGCGTCTACGTCGAAACCGGCAAGCTCGACCTGGGTGACGTCAAGCTCGGCGACAGCATCGCCGTCAACGGTGTGTGCCTGACCGCCGTGGAGCTGCCGGGCGACGGCTTCTGGGCCGACGTCAGCGTCGAAACCCTCAAGCGCACCGCCTTCATCGACCTCAAGAGCGGCAGCAAGGTCAACCTGGAAAAGGCCCTGACTCCCACCACCCGTCTGGGTGGGCACCTGGTCAGTGGCCACGTCGACGGAGTCGGCGAAATCATTTCGCGCAGCGATAATGCCCGCGCCATCCAGTTCCGCGTACGCGCACCCAAGGAACTGGCCAAGTACATCGCCCACAAGGGTTCGATCACCGTCGACGGCACCAGCCTGACGGTCAATGAGGTCAATGGCGCCGAATTCGAGCTGACCATTGTCCCGCACACCCTGTCCGAAACCATCATGGCCGACTACCGTGCAGGGCGTCGGGTAAACCTTGAGGTCGACCTGCTGGCCCGTTATCTGGAGCGTTTGCTTTTGGGTGACAAGGCCGCCGAGCCGAGCAAGGGCAGTGGCATTACCGAAAGCTTCCTGGCCGCCAACGGCTTCTTGAAATCCTGATTGAGAAGGGGGTGCCGCGTGGCGCTCAACAGCATCGAAGAACTGGTCGAAGACATCCGCCAGGGCAAAATGGTCATCCTCATGGATGACGAAGACCGCGAGAACGAAGGCGACATCATCATGGCAGCCGAATGCTGCCTGCCCGAGCACATCAACTTCATGGCCAAGCACGCCCGTGGTCTGATCTGCATGCCGATGACCCGCGAGCGTTGCGAAACGCTGAAGCTGCCACTGATGGCACCGCGCAACGGCTCGGGCTTCGGCACCAAGTTCACCGTATCGATCGAAGCCGCCGAAGGCGTCACCACCGGTATTTCCGCCGCTGACCGCGCACGCACCGTGCAGGCTGCCGCAGCCAAGGATGCCAAGGCCGAAGACATCGTCAGCCCTGGCCACATCTTCCCGTTGATGGCCCAGCCAGGTGGCACCCTGGCTCGCGCTGGCCACACCGAAGCCGCCTGCGACCTTGCGCGCATGGCTGGTTTCGAGCCAAGCGGCGTGATCTGCGAAGTGATGAACGACGATGGCACCATGTCGCGTCGCGCCGAGCTGGAGGTGTTTGCCGCCGAGCACGGTCTGAAGATCGGCACCATCGCCGACCTGATCCACTACCGCATGATCCACGAGCGCACCGTGCAGCGTGTTTCCGAGCAGCCGGTGGAGAGCGAGCTGGGTGAATTCAACCTGGTCACCTACCGTGATGCGGTGGAAGGCGACGTGCACATGGCCCTGACCCTGGGCAAGATCTGCGCCGAAGAGCCGACCTTGGTGCGTGTGCACAACATGGACCCGCTGCGCGACCTGCTGCTGGTCAAGCAGCCGGGCCGCTGGAGCCTGCGCGCAGCCATGGCTGCCGTGGCCGAGGCTGGCAGTGGCGTGGTCTTGCTGCTGGGCCACCCGCTGGATGGCGACGTGCTGCTGGCGCACATTCGTGAAAGCGCGGGTGATGCACCGACCAAGGCACCGACCACCTACAGCACCGTGGGTGCCGGTTCGCAGATCCTGCGCGACCTTGGTGTGCGCAAGATGCGCCTGATGAGTTCGCCGATGAAGTTCAACGCGATATCCGGATTCGATCTGGAAGTTGTAGAATACGTGCCCTCCGAGTGACTTGAGGCGGCATTGACGCCCTCTGCTCGAGTCCAGACCCCTGTCGAGGCCGCTTGTATGCGGCCTCGCTCTTGAAGATGAGAATATCGGAATGACCCTGAAGACCATCGAAGGTACCTTCATCGCCCCCAAAGGTCGCTATGCTTTGGTGGTTGGCCGCTTCAACAGCTTCGTCGTCGAAAGCCTGGTAAGCGGTGCCGTTGATGCCCTGGTTCGCCACGGTGTCAGCGAAAGCGACATCACCATCATCCGTGCCCCCGGTGCTTTTGAAATCCCGCTGGTAGCACAGAAGGTCGCCCAGCAAGGCGCCTACGACGCGATCATCGCCCTGGGCGCTGTGATTCGTGGTGGTACCCCGCACTTCGAATACGTGGCGGGCGAATGCACCAAGGGCCTGGCCCAGGTGTCCATGGAGTTCGGTGTACCGGTGGCCTTCGGCGTACTGACCGTCGACTCCATCGAGCAAGCCATCGAGCGTTCCGGCACCAAAGCTGGCAACAAAGGTGCTGAAGCTGCCCTGTCCGCTCTGGAAATGGTCAGCCTGCTGGCGCAGTTGGAGGCCAAGTGATTAGCGACGAAAGCGATCGTTTCAACCCGCGCGATCCAAAACCTGCGGATGCCGGCAAGCCCTCCAAGAGCGCCAAGCGCCGCGAAGCCCGCAAGCTCGCGACCCAGGCCCTCTACCAGTGGCACATGGCCCAGCATTCGCTGAACGAGATCGAAGCGCAGTTCCGGGTCGATAACGATTTCACCGATGTCGACGGTGCCTATTTCCGCGAGATCCTGCACGGGGTCCCGGCAATCAAGGGCGAAATCGACAAGGCACTGGTGCCTTGCATGACCATCGCACTGGAAGAGCTCGACCCGGTCGAGCTGGCCGTGCTGCGCCTGTCCACCTGGGAGCTGATCAAGCGCGTCGACGTTCCGTACCGCGTGGTGATCAACGAAGGCGTGGAGCTGGCCAAGGTCTTCGGTGCCACCGACGGCCACAAGTTTGTCAACGGCGTGCTGGACAAGCTCGCCCCGGCCCTGCGTGAAGCAGAAGTCAAGGCGAACAAGCGCTGATCCTGGCGCAGCCTGGCCATGGGTGAGTTCGAGCTGATCAACCATTACTTCGCCGCCGCGCCCTGTGCGCAGGGCGGCGAGGGCGTGGCCCTGGGGATCGGCGACGACTGCGCCCTGCTGGATCTTCCCCCCGGTGAGCAACTGGCGGTGTCCACCGACACCCTGGTCGCCGGGGTGCATTTTCCTGTTGCTTGCGATCCGTTGCTGCTCGGCCAGCGTTCGTTGGCCGTGGCGGCCAGTGACCTGGCAGCCATGGGCGCGACTGCAATCGGCTTTACCCTCGCCCTGACCCTGCCTGACGTTGGCCCTGGCTGGCTGTCGGCCTATGCCGACGGCCTCAGCCGCATGGCCCAGCGTTGCCGCATGAGCCTGATTGGTGGCGACACCACTCGCGGCCCGTTGAGTATCACTGTGACCGTGTTTGGTCGCGTGCCGGTAGGCCAGGCCTTGCGCCGCAGCGGCGCACGGCCTGGCGACCTGCTGTGTGTCGGTGGTTCGCTGGGCAAGGCTGCCGGTGCATTGCCGCTGGTACTCGGTGAGCGCGAGGCGCCGGCTGCGCAAGCCGAGCCGTTGTTGGCCCACTACTGGTCGCCAATGCCACAGCTCACCCTTGGCGCACTGCTGCGTGGCCGGGCCACAGCGGCACTGGATATCTCCGACGGGTTGCTCGCCGATTGTGGGCATATCGCCAAGGCGTCCGGCGTTGCGCTGGAGGTGAACCTGGCGCAAGTACCAGTGTCTCCTGCTTTGGAAGCCTTCCTCGGTCGTGAAGCTGCGGTGCGGGCAGCGCTCACCGGTGGCGACGATTACGTACTGGCCTTCACTTTGCCGCCCGAGGCGCTCGCGCCCCTGGCTGCCTTCGACACTATCGAAGTGCATACCATCGGCCGAGTGCTCGAAGGGCAGGGCGTGACCTTGCGCGACGCGCAAGGCCAGGACATCACCCCCGTTCAGCGGGGCTATCAACACTTTAGGGAGACACCGTGACCGATCACCCCAATCAGGTGCCTGCGGAGTTCGTTCCGCCCTCGGTCTGGCGCAACCCATGGCACTTCATCGCGTTTGGCTTCGGTTCCGGCACCTTGCCCAAGGCACCGGGTACCTGGGGCTCGCTGGTTGCCATACCGTTCATCCCGCTGTGGCAGATGCTGCCCGACTGGGGTTACTGGCTGTTGCTCGGCGTCAGCATGCTGTTTGGCTTCTGGTTGTGCGGCAAAGTTGCCAATGACTTGCGCGTACACGACCATGAAGGCATTGTCTGGGACGAGATTGTCGGCATGTGGATCACCCTCTGGCTAGTGCCGGAAGGCTGGCAGTGGCTGCTGGCAGGGTTCCTGATGTTCCGCTTCTTCGACATCCTCAAGCCGTGGCCAATCCGCTGGATCGACCGCCATGTGCACGGGGGTGTCGGCATCATGCTCGACGATATCCTGGCCGGTGTTTTCGCCTGGCTGGGCATGCAGGTTCTGGTGTGGGCGGTTGCCTGAAACAGGGAGCGCGTGAATGGCCATAAGGACTGTGCTGCTGGCAATGCTGCTGAGTGTCGCCCCGTGGGTGAGCGCTGCCGAAGGCGTACCCAAGCAGATCCATCTGGTCAGCGAGGAGTGGCTCGACTACACCAACGCCGACGGTACCGGGGTGGCCTGGGACGTGTTGCGCAAGGTGTTCGAGCCGGCCGGAGTCAAGGTGGTTACCCAGAGCGCGCCCTACAGCCGTGCGGTCGGCCTGGTGAAGCGCGGCGAGGCTGATGCCTGGGTTGGCTCGTACAAGGAAGAAAACGACGACAATCTGTACCCGCGCTGGCACTTCGACATGGACCATATCTACGCCCTGGGGCTGGCCAGCAAGCCAGTGCCTACACCGCAGAACGTGGGCAAATATCGCTTGGCCTGGGTGCGTGGCTACGACTACGGCAGCTACTTGCCTGATGTGCACGAATTTCGCGAGATTCAGCGCCGTGAAGGCATCTTGCCGATGCTTGAGCATGATCGCGTGGACTTCTACATCGATGCGCAGACCGAAGTCGATTATGTCCTGAGCCAGTCTTCGCAGCCCGAGCGCTTCCGTCGTACCCATGTGGCCGAACTGCCGCTGTACCTGGCTTTCGCCCGCAACGACCAGGCCAAGGCTCTGTGCGACCTGTTCGACAAGCGCATGGCCGAGCTGGTACGCAGCGGCGAGCTGAAGCCGATCTTCGAACGCTGGAAGCAGCCGTATCCGTTCAGTGCCGATAGCAAACCCCATTGAAGCCGGGCCTGCTTGACCTAAGCATCGAACTTTTCGATCTTAACCCACGGTATTGAGCCGGCCCACATTCCGCTACCTGCTGATACAATCGGCCCACGAGAAATTTTCAACTTATTCCAGGAGCACAACGTGCCCGTCGTCTTTGTTGCCGCCTCTAAACTCCCGACTCCCTTCGCGACCTTCACCATGCATGGCTTTCTCGACGAAGCCACTGGCCGTGAGCATGTGGTGCTCAGCCTGGGTGATATCGCGGACGGCCAGCCGGTGCTGGGGCGCCTGCACTCCGAGTGCCTGACCGGCGATGCCCTGTTCAGCCAGCGCTGCGATTGCGGCTCGCAGCTGGAAGCCGCGCTGCAGGCCATCGCCCGCGAAGGCCGTGGCGTGCTGCTGTACCTGCGTCAAGAAGGCCGTGGCATCGGCCTGCTGAACAAGATCCGTGCCTACGAACTGCAGGATGGCGGCGCCGACACCGTCGAAGCCAACGAGCGTCTGGGCTTTGCCGCCGACCAGCGTGACTACGCCATGTGCCTGCCGATGCTCGAGCACTTGGGCGTGAAGTCGCTGCGCCTGATGACCAACAACCCACGCAAGGTCAAAGCCCTGACCGACATGAATATCGTGGTTGCCGAGCGTGTGCCGCTGCACACCGGGCACAACCCGCACAACCGTTACTACCTGGCGACCAAGGCCGGCAAGTTGGGCCACATGCTGGGCAACGAGCACCAGGGCGAGGCGCCACAGGCGTGACACGCGCCGAGGTCAAGCGGCGCCTGGCGCTGGCCTGGTGGCAGTACCTGGCCGTGGGCCTGGTGCCGCTGCCGGTCATGGCCTGGGCCTTTGGTGGTGGTGATGCGCTGATCCCGGTGCTGGCCATGCCACTGTTCATCGCCGGTGCGGCCACCATGTTCCTCAGCTTGCCGCGCTTCGGCGCCTACAAGCGTGCACTGATCGCCACCTCCAAAGTGCTCGGCACGGGCGAAGAACCTGGCGCCTGGATCGAACTGGCGCGGGTACGGCGCGTGGCCATGCTGTATGCCTGCTTCCCAGCCTGGGTCGCAGCGCTGACGGTGCTTGTCGGTCTGGAGGCGGTGCCGCAGATCCTGCTGGCATTGTCCACGGTGGTAGTGCTGTACCTCTATCGTATTCCGCGTCAGCTCGGCTGATGCGCCTGCTGCCTGGCCTGCTGGCGCTGTTAGCCTGCACCGCGCTGGCCGCCGACCCCTTGCGGGTGGTCAGCCTGGCCCCCTCGATGACTGAAATCATGCTTGAGCTGCAGGCCGACGACTTGTTGGTGGGCGTGCTCGACGGTGGCGAACGGCCGGCTGCCCTGGGCGACTTGCCCTCGGTCGGGCGCCAAGGGCAGCTGGACATGGAGCGTTTGCTCAGCCTGCGCCCCGACTTGTTGTTGCTGTGGCCTGGCAGCGTATCGCCCGCCCAGCGCGACCAGCTCAAGCGCCTGGGCATTGCCACCTTCAGTGCCGAACCCCATGACATCGACCAACTGATCGAGCAGATCGAGGCCATTGCCGGGCGCATTGGGCGTGCCGAGCAAGGCCACGCGTACGCTCAAGCCCTGCGCAAGCGGCTGCAGCAGCTGCGCCAGCAGTATGGGCGAGACGAACCCTTGCAGGTGTTCTATCAAGTGTGGGATAGGCCGTTGTACACGCTCGGTGGCCGCCAGGTGGTGAGCGACGCCCTGGCCGTGTGCGGGGCGCGCAACGTATTTGCCGACCTCAGCCAGCCGGCACCGCAGGTGAGTGTGGAGTCTGTACTGCTGCGTGATCCGCAGGTCATCCTGGCCGGCGATCAGGCACAGTTGGCCAGCTGGAAGGCCTGGCCGCAGCTTCGAGCCGTGGCTGATGGGCGCCTGCTGGTGGTGCCTGACAAAGGCCTGGAGCGCCCCAGCGGGCAGATGATCGAGGCCACCGCCCGCCTGTGCGCGTTGCTCGCGGCTAAAGCACCGGTGTCCAGGTAACGCTGAACAGCAGCGTGCGGCCTTCTTCGCGGTAGCCGTACTGGCTGCCATCGAAGCTGTACATGGCTCGGCTGTACTGTTTGTCCAGCAGGTTGTCGAGCTTCAGTTCAAGCTCTACATCCGTCGTCAGGCGCATGCCGCCTCGTAGGCCGACAAGTCCATAGCCACCTATGTGCTCATTGTTCGATGGATCGTCGTAGCTGCCGCTGACAGCCTGCCAGCTCGCGCCCACGCTGAAGCGTTCGAACTGACGATCCAGGTCAAGGTTCAACGTGCGACGGGCGCGTCGCTGCAGGGTATGTCCGCTTTCGCGGTCTCGGGGATCAATCATGCTCACCCCCAACTGAGAGGTCCAGCCAGCCCACTCCTGCAGCAACGACAACTCGAAGCCATTGATGCGTGCATTGTCGACATTGCCGGGTCGCCTGAGCGTTGGGTCGTAGTTGATCGCATCGCGTAGGTCGGTGCGATACAGCGAGGCTTCCAGTCGGGTATGGCTGGCCAGTTGGCTGCGCCATTGCAGCTCGTAACTCTTCGAGTGCTCGGGGCGCAGGTCCGGGTTACCGTACTGTACGTCGTAGAGGTCATTGAAAGTGGGGGCGCGAAACCCTTCGCTGTAAGACGCCAGTAGGTCGTTGCGGGAATTCAATGGAAGGGTAAGGCTGGCGTTCCAAGTGGTCTGGTCGCCGTACTGTTGGTTGCGGTCGTGACGTACGCCGAGCTCGCTCGAGAAGTGTTCCCCGGTAAAACGGTACTGGGCGAAGGCGGCGCGGTTCCAGCGGCTGTCTTCGCTGAAGTTCGCCGTGCCATGGAAGCGTTCCTCGTACCAATCGCCACCGAGCATCAGTTGGTTTTGGTCGTCGAAGGCGAGATCGTTCTGCCAGGTGACCTGATCACGATAGGTGTTGTAAATGAAGCGCTGGTCGCTGAGTTTGTCGCGTTTGTCGTCGCGGTTTTCGCTGTGGCCCAGTTCCAGCCTCGAGTGCCAGGCGTCGTTGAGTTGGGCATCGAACCAGCCGCCCAGGCTGCTGACGCTGAAATCGGTGTAGGGCTGTTGTGGATAACTCAGCCAGGTATCTTCATCGAGTCGCCCGTACGGATTGTCGTATTCACTGCGCCCGCGGCTGTCGAGCAGGTTTACACCTGCCTCGAAACGTTCGTTGAACGTATGGCTCAGGCTCAGGTTGAGCGATCGGTTGCGGTAGGCGTCGTGGTCGCCATCGCTGTCGAAGGACGGCCCGGTCGAGTCGATGCCGGCAGTTTCATCCAGGCTGGCGCCCAGGTTGAAGCGGGTCGCATCGTTGCCGCCAGAAAGCCCCAGGCTGCGTTGAAAGGTCTGGTTGCTGCCAGCGGCCATGCGCAGGCGCGGCTGCAGGCCGGGGCCATTGCTACGGCGGGTGAAAATCTGGATCACACCGCCAATGGCATCGCTGCCGTACACCGCCGAGCGCGAGCCGCGTAGCACTTCGATGCGCTCGATCTGGTCGACGTCGAGAAACTGCAGGCCGCTGTCGCCGGAGGTGGCGTTGGCGATGCGCACGCCATCGACCAGCACCAGGCTTTGTGCTGCCTTGGTGCCGCGAATGAAGATGCCAGGCAGGCTGCCACGGCCACCGGTAGGTGCCACCTGCACGCCGGGCACGCGGGTGAGCAGGTCGGTGACGCTGGTGGGTTGCAGGCGGTCGATGTCGGTGCGGGTGAAGACGGTGTTGGCGGCGCTGGTAGCGGTGCGCGATTCGACTTGGCGGCTGGCGCTGATCAATACGTCGGGGAGCTTGAGGGCGTCGTCGCGCTCAGTGGCCAGCAGCGGAAGAGGGAGGCAGAGCAGGGTGGCGAAGGTTGGGGTTTTCATGGGCAGTACCATATTGCGAGGGCTGCGCCCTCGATCGCGACACAAGGCCGCTCCTACAGGAGTCCGCGTTCCTCTGTAGAAGCGGCCTTGTGTTGCGATGGGCCGCAAAGTGGCCCCGAGGGTTACAGCCCGAGCTTGGCCATGCGAGCCTTCACCGAAGCCTCGATCCCGGCTGCATCCAGCCCGCACTCTGCCAGCATTTGCGCAGGCTTGGCGTGCTCGACATAGATATCCGGCAGCCCCAGGTGCAGCAGCGGCTTGAGCACCGCCTGACTGGCCAGGAACTCACCCACGGCAGCGCCCGCACCACCCATGATGGCGTTCTCTTCGATGGTCACCAGCAGTTCGTGGCTGCCAGCCAGCTCCAGCACCAAGGCCTCGTCCAGCGGCTTGACGAAGCGCATGTCGACCACCGTGGCGTTGATCTGCTCGGCCACCTGCATGGCCTCGGCCAGTTGCACGCCGAACACCAGCAGGGCGATTTTCTCGCCTTGGCGGCGAACCACGCCCTTGCCGATTTCCAGTGGCTGCAGGTCACCGCTGATCGGCGCGTTCGGGCCAGTGCCACGCGGGTAGCGCACGGCCGCTGGGCCGTTGTACAGGTGGCCGGTGCTGAGCATCTTGCGCAGCTCGTTCTCGTCGCTAGGCGTCATCACCAGCATGCCCGGAATGCAGCGCAGGTACGACAGGTCGTAGCTGCCGGCGTGGGTCGGGCCGTCTTCGCCGACCAGGCCGGCGCGGTCGATGGCGAACAGCACGTCGAGGTTCTGCACGGCCACGTCGTGGATCAGCTGGTCGTAGGCACGCTGCAGGAAGGTGGAGTAGATCGCCACCACCGGCTTGCTGCCCTCGCAGGCCATGCCGGCCGCCAGGGTCACGGCGTGCTGCTCGGCGATGGCCACGTCGAAGTAGCGTTGCGGGTAGCGTTCGCTGAAGTCGACCAGGTCCGAGCCTTCCTTCATCGCCGGGGTAATGCCCACCAGGCGGTTATCGGCGGCGGCCATGTCGCACAGCCACTGGCCGAACACGGCGGAATATTTCGGGCCGCTGACTTTCTTCGGCGCGGCTGGCTTGTCGGCTGGCTCCAGCTTGGTGATGGCGTGGTAGCCGATCGGGTCGACCTCGGCCGGGGCGAAGCCCTTGCCCTTCTTGGTCACCACGTGCAGGAACTGCGGGCCCTTCAGGTCACGCATGTTGCGCAAGGTGGCGATCATGGTCGGCAGGTCGTGGCCGTCGATCGGGCCGATGTAGTTCCAGCCCAGCTCTTCGAACAGCGTACCTGGCACCAGCATGCCCTTGGCGTACTCCTCGGTGCGGCGGGCGATTTCCCAGGCACCTGGCAGGCGCGACAGCACTTTCTTGCTGCCTTCGCGCATGCTCGCGTAGGTGCGGCTGGAGAGGATCTTGGCCAGGTAGTTGGACAGGCCGCCGACATTGCGCGAAATCGACATGTCGTTGTCGTTGAGGATCACCAGCATGTCGGCGTTGACCTCCTGGGCGTGGTTCAACGCCTCGAAGGCCATACCGGCGGTCAGCGCGCCATCGCCGATCACCGCGATCGACTTGCGTGCACTGTTTTGCAGACGGGCGGCAATGGCCATGCCCAGCGCGGCGCTGATGGAGGTGCTGGAGTGGCCGACGCCAAAGGTGTCGTACTCGCTTTCGCTGCGGCGCGGGAAGGCGGCGATGCCGTCCTTCTGGCGCAGGCTGAGCATGCGGTTACGGCGCCCGGTGAGGATCTTGTGCGGGTAGGCCTGGTGGCCCACGTCCCACACCAGCCGGTCGTCCGGGGTGTCGAACACGTAGTGCAGGGCGATGGTCAGCTCGATCACGCCCAGACCGGCACCAAAGTGCCCACCGGTCTGCCCCACGGTATAGAGCAGTTCCTGGCGCAATTCGTCGGCCAGGGTCTCCAGGTCGGCTTCGGCCAACCGGCGCAGGCCGGCAGGCGTGTCAGCGCGGTCGAGCAACGGCGTGACCGGGCGTTCGCGGGGGATCTCTTGAAACGTCGTGGGCATCAGGCGAGTCGTTATAGGTGTGTGAAGACGCGGCAGTTTACCCCATTGTAGGAAATACTGCCCATTCAGACGGGTGTCGCATGGGGCGCGCAGCGGCCCCAATCCATCAGTTACGGCGTTCGACGATGTAGCGCGCCAGCGCCCGCAGCGGCTCGGCCGTTTCACCGAACCCTTGCAGTGCGATCAGCGCCTGGTCGCGCAGTTCGATTGCATAGGCCTTGGTCGCTTCCAGGCCCAGCAGGGCCGGATAGGTCGGTTTGTCACGGGCTATGTCGGCGCCCTGGCGTTTACCCAGGGTGGCGGTATCGCTTTCCACATCGAGGATATCGTCCTGCACCTGGAATGCCAGGCCGATGGCCTGTGCATAAGTTTGCAGGGCATCGAGCTGCGCTTGTTCGGCGCGGGCACTGGCCAGGGCGCCGAGGCGGACGCTGGCTTCGATCAGCGCGCCGGTCTTGTGTCGGTGCATGAATTCCAGCGCCTGCTGGTCCAGCTTCAGGCCCACTGAGCCGAGGTCGATGGCCTGGCCGCCGACCATGCCGGCCGGGCCGGCAGCCTTGGCCAATGCCTGGACCATGGCCAGGCGGATGTTGTCTGCCTGCGGGCTCAGGTGTGGGTCGAGCAGGGCGCTGAACGCCAGGCTCTGCAGGCCGTCGCCAGCCAGGATGGCGCAGGCTTCATCGAACGCTTTGTGAGTGGTTGGCTGGCCGCGACGCAGGTCGTCGTCGTCCATGGCCGGCAGGTCGTCATGCACCAGCGAGTAAGCGTGGATCAGCTCGACCGCGCAGGCGGCGCCGTTGGCCTGTTCGGCGGGTGCGCCCAGGGCTTCGCAGGCCGCGTAGGCCAGCAACGGGCGCACGCGCTTGCCGCCGTTCATCACGCTGTAGCGCATGGCGGCGTAAAGGCGCTCCAGCTCTTTGGTCGGGGCGATGAACAGCGGTTCGAGGGCGGTATCGACCCGCGCCTGGCAACTGGCCTGGTAGGTACCAATCATACGTCTGGCTCCGCGTCGAAGGGCTGGGCAGCCAGCTCGCCGTCGCGCTCCAGCAGAATTTGCACCTTCTGTTCGGCCTGGGCCAGGGCGCCCTGGCAATCACGGGTCAGGGCGATGCCTTGTTCGAAGGCGGCCAGCGACTCTTCCAGCGACAACTCGCCGTTCTCCAGGCGCTCGACCAGTGCTTGCAGGTCTGCGAGGGATTGCTCGAAATCGAGGGAGGCTTTTTTGCGGGCCATGGCGACTGTCTCGGTGGCATTCAGAACGGCGCGACACTAGCAGAGCGGGGCGGGGGGAGCAAACTTCAGGGGCAATGAGGTGGGTATCAAGGGCTCTTTCGCGGGCACCCCCGCTGCCACAGGTACTCCACAGCCTTGAAGAACTGTGGGGTACCTGTGGCAGCGGGCGTGAACGCGAACAACCTGAAGGTGACCTATCAGGCTGGCTCTGCTTCCAGCTCCAACAAGGCCTCACGATACCGCGCCAGTTCTTCGATGGTGAGCACCGGCAAATTGTACTGCCGCGCATACACCGCCACCTGCTCGCCCCGGGCCATGCTGCCATCGGGGTTCATCAGTTCGCACAACACAGCCGCCGGGCGCAGGCCAGCCAGGCGCGCCAGGTCAACCGAACCTTCGGTGTGCCCACGGCGGGTCAGTACCCCGCCATTGCGGGCGCGCAGCGGGAACACATGGCCTGGGCTGACGATATGGCGCTGTTCGGCGCTGGAACGCAGTGCCGCGTCGATGGTGGTGATACGGTCCTGGGCAGAAACCCCGGTGGTAATGCCTTCTGCTGCCTCGATGGTGACGGTGAAGCCGGTGCCGTGGCGGGCCTGGTTGTTCTGCACCATCGGTGCCAGCTGCAGCGCGTCGACGGTGGCTTCATCCAGGCACAGGCAGACGATACCGCTGCAGTCGCGGATCATCATGGCCATGGTCTGCAACGTAATGTTCTCGGCGGCGGCAATGATGTCCGCTTCGTCCTCGCGGTCGTTATCGTCGAGCAGCAGTACAGGGCGCCCGGCCTGGAAGGCGGCGATGGCGGCGGAAACATTGGGAAATTGCGAAAGGTGCTGGGTGGACATGAAACGCTCCTCGTGAATGATCGATGAACGTCTCGGGGCGAACAAAATGCGCGCGCAAGGGCGCCCGAATGGCCCCTGCCTGACGCCTTCTTTCATCCGGACTATGACCGTCGGCTCTGGAGTTGCACCAGATCTGCTGACCCCCGGCATGGCCGGGGCGCTCGCGGGCTCATCTTTCGATTTACCGCCGGTGGGGACTTTCACCCCGCCCTGAAGACCGGGCAAGCATACCGCACAGTGCCACCCCACTGGCAACCCGCTGTTCTACGACCTTCGGCGGTATCATGCAGGCATGGCCTTTCTGGAGTACCCCCATGGACATTCTCCAAGTCGCCGGCGGCAAGCCGGTCAAATTATGGACTGATGGCGTGCCGGTCGAGGAGGACGCCCGCCGGCAACTGATGAACACGGCCAGGATGCCGTTCATCTTCAAGCATCTGGCGGTGATGCCGGACGTGCACCTGGGCAAGGGCTCGACCATCGGCAGCGTGATCCCCACGGTCGGTGCGATCATTCCCGCAGCGGTTGGCGTGGACATCGGCTGCGGCATGATCGCTGCGCGCACTTCTTTGCACGCCCGTGACCTGCCAGACAACCTGCATGGCCTGCGCAGCGCCATCGAGCAGGCGGTGCCCCATGGCAAAACCTTCGGCAAACGTGACCAGGGCGCCTGGGCCGATGTGCCGGCCAAGGCAGACAAGGCCTGGGGCCAGTTGGCCGGGCGCTTCAAGGCCATTACCGACAAGTACCCGCGCCTGGAGAAAACCAACAACCGTCACCACCTGGGCACCTTGGGCGGTGGCAACCACTTCATCGAAGTGTGCCTGGATGAGGCCGACCGCGTCTGGTTCATGCTGCACAGCGGCTCGCGCGGTGTGGGCAATGCCATCGGCAACCTGTTCATCGAACTGGCCCAGGCCGACATGCGTCAGCACCTGGCCAACCTGCCGGACAAGGACCTGGCGTATTTCGAGGAAGGCAGTCGCCATTTCGCGGACTACGTCCAGGCCGTGGAGTGGGCACAGGACTACGCCCGGCAGAACCGCGAGCTGATGATGCTGGCCGTGGTCGGCGCTGCTCGCAAGGCGCTGGGCAAACCGTTCGAGGCCAGCCTGGAAGCGGTGAACTGCCACCACAACTATGTACAGCGTGAGCAGCACTTTGGCCGCGAAGTGTTGGTCACGCGCAAGGGGGCGGTGTCGGCGCAGAAGGGGCAGTTGGGCATCATCCCAGGCTCCATGGGCGCCAGAAGCTTCATCGTGCGTGGGCTGGGCAATGAGGAGTCGTTCTGCTCCTGCAGCCATGGCGCTGGGCGCGTGATGAGCCGGACCAAGGCCAAAAGCCGCTTCACCGTCGAGGACCAACGGCGGGCCACGGCGCATGTGGAATGCCGCAAGGACAAGGATGTAATCGACGAAATCCCGATGGCGTACAAGGACATCGACGCGGTGATGCGTGCCCAGCAGGCGCTTGTCGAGGTGGTTCACACCCTGCGGCAGGTGGTGTGTGTGAAGGGCTAGCCAGGAGCGCCTCGAACAACTGGCCCGGATACGTCGTTATCTGGCCAGCTGCTTGAGCACCGTACGCAAAGAAGCCCCCAGCATTTGCCCATGGTCCAGCCCCTCGAACCGTTCGAAGCGCACCTGAAGGCCTTTTACCTTGGCCAGGTCTGCCGTCAGTTCGCGCGCGGGCTTCTCCACATCGCCCTTTAACTGCGCCCTGGGGCTCGCAGGTTCCTCGCTGCCCCGCATCAGTAGCAGCCGCGCAGGGTTGTTGCCCAAGCGCTGCTCAAGCCCCCGCGCCTCCTGCACGATGGCCCCGTCATGCCACCACAGTGATGGGCTGGCGGCGGCGTAGTCGCTGAATGCGCCGGGCCGGGTGAACAGTGTATGCAGCACGGCCAGCCCGCCGTAGGAGTGGCCCCACAGGGTTTGCCTTCGCAGGTTGATGGGTGCCACGCCAGCCACCTTGTTGCGCATGGGCCCGGTCAGCAGGTCAACGAACGCCTCCACGCCGCCGCTGGGCTCCCCGGTCAACGGGTCGTGTTGTTCTGTCCGCCCAGGCAATGCCGGGGTGTAGTCATAGGTGCGCGCAGTTCGCTCGATACGCTGGTCGGTCTGGTAACCCACGGCCACAAGCAATGGCGCCTGACCGGCAGCGAGCTTGCCCAGTTGCTGGCTGTCCAGCGCCCCTAGCGCGGCATTGCCATCGAGCATCCACAGCACCGGATACCCGGATGCGGGTGCCGGGCGGTTCGGCTGGCCGACCCACAGGCGGTAGTGGCGCTGGCCGTCTGCCGAGTCCATATCGAGCTGGCTGAAGCGGTACGCCAGGCCCTTGCGCTGCAGCAGCGAAGTGTCCATTTTCTGGTTGTGCTCGGGCTGTGCCAGGGCGACAGGGGCTGCAAGGGCCAGTGCCAAAGCCAGCGTCAGGGTCATCTTGCTCATCAGGCGTCTCGTCAGGGCTTTGCGAGGAGCGCAAGGCGGGTGCGCCAAGATGATAATCAGTCCTGATTGAGCGTAAAGCGCATTAACTTTCTAAACAGTCCCTGGCAAGCGGCAAGGTCATGTGCAGGCACAGGCCAGGGTGGCCGTTGCTGGCCCACAAGCGGCCACCTTGCAGCTCGATGGCGCGGCGGGCGATGGCCAGGCCCAGGCCGAAGCCCGCTCCGCTACCGGCCAGGCGCTGGTAAGGCTTGAAGATGCGTTCCAGGTCGATGTCAGGCACACCGGGGCCTTGATCGCTCAGGCGCAGGTGCCAGCAATCGCCCTCACGCCAGCCATCCAGGCTCACCCGGCCCTCGGCCGGCGAGTGGCGAATGGCATTGCGCAGCAGGTTTTCCAGGGCTTGGGCCAGGCTGTCCAAGTGAGCCTGTACCCGGCAGTCGGTACCGAGCGAACACGGCAGGCGCGACGGGGCCCAGCCGCTTTCGAAGCAAACGTCCTGGCACAGTGCTTCCCATACCGAAAGCATCAACACCGGTTCGGTCGGCAGGCTGGGCTGTTCGGTGTCCATCCAGGCCAGGTCCAGCGTGTCTTCCAGCAGCTTTTGCATGTCGGCGACTTCGCGGTCCAGGCGTTCGCGCAGTTGTGGCGGTGGCAAGTCGCTGTCATGGGCAATGCGCAGCCGCGCCAGTGGCGTGCGCAATTCGTGAGACAGTGTGCGCAACAGCAGGCGCTGTTGTTCCAGGCTCTGGCGCAGGCGCCCGGCCATGTGTTCGAAGGCCTGTGCCAGTTCACCCAGCTCGTCACGGCGTTCCTGCAGGGGCAGGGCGGGGCTGTCCAGGTCGTCGGCACGCAGGGCGTCGGCGCGGTCGCGCAGGCGGTTCAGCGGTACGACCAAATGTCGGTACAACGCCAGGCCCAGCAGCAGTGCGAGCAGTGCGGGTGCAACGCCGTGGGTGATCACATGGGTCCACGGTGTCAGGCCGGTGGGCAGCAGGCGCTCGGGCAGTTGCAGCACCAGGCGGCCGTGCTCGGGGTGTTGCGGGAACTCGATGCTGACATACGGCAGCTCATCCTGCAGGCGCCGGCTCATTGGCCAGTCGAGTTTGCGCATGAAGGTCAGGTGGCTGGCTTGCTCGGCATTCAGTGGCGTGGTGCCAAGGCTTTGCAGGTGCGGCCCGACCAAGGCAACCCAGGTGTCCTCGGCTTGTTCCAGTTGCCTGCGCCAGGCCTCGGCGCCTTCCGCGCCGCCCTGGTTCCAGGCCTGTTCGGCTTGTTGTGCATAGCGGGCCAGGTAATCCTGGTCGGCCTGGGACAGGAAGTAGGTACTGCGCTCTACCGACAGGCCCCAGGTCCAGATCAGCCAGACCAGCAGCAGGCAGAAGCTGACCTGCAGTACCGCCAGTTTCCATAGCAAAGGGTGGCGACGCATCAGGGCTGTTCCGTGTCGATCAGGACATACCCTTGGCCACGCACGGCCTGGATCTGCAGGTGCTGGGCACTGATGTCGGCCAGCTTGCGGCGCAGGTTGCACACATGCACGTCCAGGCCCCTGTCCAGGCGGGTATAGGCCCGGTGCAGCACGCTCTGGTACAGGAAGGGTTTGCTCAAGGCTTCGCCGGGGTGCGCCCGCAGCGTCACCAGCAAGCGGAATTCGGAAGCGGTGAGGCCAGCGGCATTGCCGTTGTGGATAACGTCTTGACGGTCGTGGTCCAGCATCACCTCGCCGACGTCGGTACGCAGCGCCGTGCCACGGTCGAATGCCACACGCCGCAGCAAGGCGTCGACCCGGGCATCCAGCTCCGCCAGGCTGAAGGGCTTGGGCAGGTAATCGTCCGCGCCACGGGTAAAGCCGCTGATGCGATCTTGCTCGGCGCCTAGCGCCGACATCAGCATGACCGGTACCGCCTGTTGTCGGCGCAGCTCGTCGAGCAGGCTGAGGCCGTCGATGCCTGGCAGCATGATGTCCAACAGCACCAAATCGAACTGCGATTGCTGTATCGCATTCAGGGCCTGGGTGCCGCTGGCGCAGGCGTGCACCTGGAAACCGCGGTTGAGGAAATGGCGTTCCAGGTCTTGAAGCAGGCGAGGGTCGTCTTCGACAAGGAGAAGTGAGGTGGGCACGGCAAGCCTTGAATGAGAACTTCTATCAGTTACGAATCATCCCATTGCCAGCGGTCCGAGGGCAACGCCCCAATGTGTTAAGAAGGTTAATGATGCTGCACCCCCGTTTTCGCTCCGGTATCGTTCGCAAAAAGCAACTTGTTTCGTTTGCGAATTATTATCACTTGGGCGAAGGGTGTGGCATGAACGGTTTCAAAGGTGTGGGGAGCCCGCGACGGGTGCGGGGCTGGCTGGTACTGGGGCTGCTGGCGCCATTTTCGTTGTCGGCACTGGCTGAAACGGTAGCGACTCAGGCGGCAGCCGAGGATGCCTCGCTCGACCTGCCAGCATTGACCATCGAGGGCAACCGCCTTTACGACATGCTGCCATCGGAAGAAACCGGGGGCTACAGCGTCGATGCCGCTACAGTGGGCACCAAGACGCCAGCAGCGCTAAAGGACATTCCCCAGTCCATCACCGTCTACACCCAGGACTACGTCAAGGACCGCCAGTTCGTGCACCTGGATGACCTGGCCAAGTACACCGCCGGCCTGCGCACCCTGACCAACGATAGCGGCCGCTCGTCAATCTACGCCCGTGGCTACGAGTACAGCGAATTCAACATCGACGGCCTGCCGGCCCCCATGGCCAGTATCTTCGGCACTGTGCCGTCGCTGGCGGCGTTCGACCGAGTCGAAATCATGCGTGGCCCGGCTGGGCTGTTCAGCAGTACCAGTGAACTGGGTGGCATCGTCAACATGGTGCGCAAGCGCCCGACGGCCGAATTCCAGGGCCACATCGAAGGCAGCTACGGCACCTGGGACACCAACCACGAGGAAATCGACCTGAGCGGGCCGCTGGATGACGCCGGCCGCGTGCGCGGGCGCTTCATCGCATCCCGTGACGACACCAATGGCGAAGTCGATTACAACGCCAACACCAGCAACAGCTACTACGGTGCGCTGGACATCGACCTGGACGAGGCCACCACGCTGTCGTTCGGGCTGATGCACGAAGTGAAGAACATCACCCCGCACAACGGCTACCCGGCCACGTTGTCCGGTGAAGTGCCCGACTTCAGCCATTCGCGTTTCCTGGGGGCCGACTGGAACTACTTCGACGGCAAGACCACCGACCTGGTCGCCGAACTGACCCACCGCTTCGATAACGGTGGCTACGGCCGTGTCGCTGCCCGTGGCTCGCACCGCGATACAAATTACCTGTATGCCTTCACTGCGACCAACGCCACTACCGGTGCCAACTCCGAACGCGCCAGCGCCCGCGATTTCACCCAGGACACCTACTCGCTGGACGCCAGCTACAGCCAGCCGTTCGAAACATTCGGCCAGGTCAGCGAGTTCGTGGTCGGCAGCGACTATAAGAACTACGATACCGAGTACCTCAACGGCACCACCAACCTGGGTGCCATCAACGTCAACACCTATTCGCCGAAGCAGTTCGCCAAGCCGTCGCCCAACTACAGCACCGAAACCGGCATGCAGGAAGAGGAATACGGGCTGTACTCCAAGGTTACGTTCCGCCCGATCGATCGCCTGGCGCTGATCGCCGGTGGCCGTTTCAGCTGGTATCGCGGTGACTTCTACACCACTACCCTGAGCAGCGGCGCCACCACCAATGACAGCAAACGCGTGGACGGTCACTTCACTCCATATGGCGGCCTGGTCTACGACCTGACCGATAACCACGCGTTGTATGCCAGCTACTCGCAGGTGTTCAAGCCGCAGTCCGACACTGACAGCAACGGCCGCGTGCTGAAGCCGCGTGAAGGCGAGCAGTATGAGCTCGGCCTGAAGAGCAGCTACTTTGGCGGCGACCTGAATACCCGGTTGTCGGTGTTCCGGCTGACCGACAAGAACCGCGCCACCACGCTGTACGACGCTGATGGCGTAGCAACTACCGACTCCGTTGCAGCCGGCAAGACACGTGTGAAGGGCGCGGAAGTAGAAGTGAGCGGCAAGCTGACGGCAAATTGGGAACTGCTGGCCGGCTACACCTGGATGGAAACCGAAACCGTCAAGGGTGACGCCGAAACCACCTTCTTCATCATGCCGCGCAACCAGGCATCACTGTGGAGCAAATACACCATCAACCAAGGGCCGCTGACTGGCCTGGCCGTGGGTGGCGGCATATCGGCGATGAGCAACTTCTATTCCGAAAATGGCGGTGTGCGTATCGATGCACCGGGCTATGCCACAGTGGATGCGATGCTGTCGTACCCGGTTACCTCGAAGCTGACGGCCACCTTCAACGTCAACAACCTGTTCGATCGGGACTACCTGTCGCGGGTGGGGTCAACTTCGACATTCAACTTTTACGGGCCGTCGCGCAGCATGATGGTTGGCGCGCGGTATGACTTCTGATGCGTCGATATCCCAGGTGCGGCGCTCATTGAACGATATATATAGCTAGTTTGGCATGACTGTTTTTGGCGCCGGCTTACCGGCGCCACGACCGCCTGGTTTTTTTGCAGCACTGCGTGTGCAATCGGTTGAGTCGCACTAGAGTGTAGCCCTAGCGGAGTGCTTACTGCGTGTGCAGGAGGTCTGCAAGGACGCTGAAACGTTGTTGAGATGGACGGCTGGTTTTGAGGAGTAGGCCCCATGTAGACAATTCAACTGATCGTGTCCAGGCATCCCTGTGAGGGGAATATGATTGAAGACCCATATATCCTGTTTACCCGAATACCGATTGTTGTAAACGAGCAAGGTGAACTTTTTACTGACCCTTTGTGGGTCAAGGATATAGAGCTTCATCTGAGCTACATAGAAAACTTCGGCATCTGCTGCCCTGTTGAAAAAAGCAACAACGTCGAAGGGTTGCAAAGCATTAGTCATCTGAATGTGAAATGGCTTTACGGCTTGAGAAAAGACTATGGGCTTGCCTCTGTATTAAAGAATTTCCTACCCAATTTCATGTGCGTCGCCAAAGCCTGTAAATCGGCGAGGGTCGTGCATTCCGACGGTGCCGGTTGGGCATTTCCGTTGTCCTTCTACCTGCTGCCCCTGAAACCCCTGTTTCGCTTTCAATGGGTTGTTGTCATAGAGTCTTCATTCTGGATGCTGGGCCAGGGTGATACGCGGACGTTCAGGGCAGTCATCGAGCACTACGCACACTCCCTCCTGTTGAAACGCTGTTTGAAGCTGGCAAACGCCAGGATATTCACTCAATCTTTCTACAAGGAATATTTTCTCGGGGGCAACAATAGCCACACGTTAATTAACCCTGCCAGCTGGCTCGATAAGCAGTACATGGCGGCCCCGGAGGCAGTCAGGAGGCGATTCGAAGGTAGGCGTGAGCGTACACTCAACTTGCTTTACCCCTCACGCCTGGTCGTGGATAAAGGTGTCATGGTCGTTCTTGAAGCCATTGAACAACTGAACGTCGAAGGCGTTGAAATCACGATCACTCTCATGGGTGACGGGGATTTGAAAGCGCACTGCCTACGCTTTGCCGCTGAGTACCGTGGCGCCGTCGCGGTGAGGTTTCAGAGCGCAGTCGATTATGGCAAAGACTTTTTCACGATCATTGCCCAGCATGACTGGCTGTTGGTCCCGACATTGAAGCAGGAACAACCCCGAATCATATTCGATGCGTTCAGCCAGGGCGTTCCCGTCATCGGCTCCGACACATCCGGGGTGCAGGATATTACCAGCAGGCACAATGCGCTCACGTTTGAAACCGGTAACCCGTCCAGTTTGGCTGACCGTATTCGATATGCGGCGCGGCACCCCGAGCTGGCGCTGAAAATGGGGCTCGCGGGGCTGGACTATGCGACGGGGAAAACCCACTTGCAGATGCATCAGGTTCGTGAGGAATTCCTGAAGAGCAGCTTGAAGCTCTCGGCCAGCCCGCACATCTGACGCCACGTACGAGGATCTGCCGGTTGTAGCGTATACGACGGGGTATTAAAAAGCCGGCTTGTGGCCGGCTTCTCGGGGACGCTTCCGACTAATTTATGGTAAGCCGCAATCGCCTTAACTGTGTGGCCATCAAGGGCCTGAAAGAGATGGCAGATGCCCGTGTGGGATATCGCCGAGCCCTCTGGACCGCGGCTTGCGCCGGTCGGGGCTAAATGTGCCGCGTAGCATACAAGGGCCCGCGCAGGATGCCCAGCAAAAAATGGCACAGGGTGTTTCAGCCTGGCCGCTGCTGGCGGAAATGTGACCAGTGGAACACCCAGCCAAGGATCTCCAGCCCCTGCGCCTGGCGCTGCGCTGGGGTGTAGCGTTCGACCGCATAGTTACGCCGGTCATGGCTGTGCAGATAGAGCGTATCGTGCAGGCCAAGGCTGAGGCTGTTAACCCTGAGCATGCCGTTGTGCAGCAGGGCATAGGTCTCGCCATCGACCACTCGGGTCATGCTCAGGTCGATGGCCAGGGTGGCCTCCAGCGGAATCAACGGGAGCATGTTGCCGGCCGGCATCGCCAGGCAGATCGCGTTACCGGCCTGTACACCCAACCCCTTCAGGGCCTTTGCCGGCAGGCGCAGGTTTTTGCCCGCCACTGGCGACAGCAGGCTGTTATGCATCTCGTAATAAGGCACGTTCAGTACCCGACCGTGTCGCACCGACAGCGGAGTGGGTGGGTTGGCGAGTGCCGGCTTTGGCGGGCCGTTGCGCAGGATCGGGTTGGGGTGTTTGGGCCCTTCACCGGTGCGCAGCCAACGGCGGTGCACACAAAACAGGTCGGCCAGCTCATCCAGCCGGGCCAAAGGCACACCGCGTTTGAACCAGTTGTTGACGTGCTGCGGTGTGACGCTGCGCTGGGCGGCGAAATCGGAAGGGGTCAGGCCGCATTCATGCAGCAGGGCCTTGAGGCGGTCACCGGAAGTGTTCATGGCAGCGAGTGTAGCGGCGGGGCGCCAGCAAGGATATGAACCGGGTGTTGATGGGGTTTGTGTGAAAAGAGGCCGCCTGTAGGGCGTTGGTGTAGGACTGCGTAGGATTTGTTACTAGTAATCAGCGCATCGCCCTTTCAGGCGTAAAAAAACCCCGCCAAGGCGGGGTTTTTTATGCAACCGGTATCAGCCCTTGTAGGCAGCAACCGATTTGGTGATCGCAGCACGGGCAGCATCAGCGCCCTCCCAGCCTTCGATCTTGACCCACTTGCCCTTCTCGAGATCTTTGTAGTTGGCAAAGAAGTGCTCGATCTGCTGGATCAGCAGGGCTGGCAGGTCGGTGTATTCCTTCACGTCGACGTACAGCTGCGACAGCTTGTCGTGAGGAACGGCGATGACCTTGGCGTCGCCGCCGCCGTCGTCGGTCATGTTCAGTACGCCAACCGGGCGGGCGCGGATTACCGAGCCTGGCGCTACCGGATAAGGGGTAACCACCAGCACGTCCAGCGGGTCACCGTCGTCAGCCAGGGTGTTCGGGATGAAACCGTAGTTGGCTGGGTAGAACATTGGGGTAGCCATGAAACGGTCGACGAACAGCGTGTCGCTGTCCTTGTCGATCTCGTATTTGATCGGCGCGTGGTTGGCCGGGATCTCGATGGCGACGTAGATGTCGTTCGGCAGGTCTTTGCCCGCCGGAATCTTGCTGTAGCTCATTGGGCAGTGCCCCCGTGTTTGACCAAAAAAGTGGCGGCGATTATAGGCACATTCTGCCGGGGCATGCCACGTCTGGCCTGATGTGCGGCCCCGTCAGGCGTGGCTTTCGCGGTACTCGGGGTGTTCGGCCTGCAGCCGGCAAAGGCGCGCCAGCGGGTCTTGCCGGTAGAACTGCGACAACTGGCGGTAGACCTGTGGATAAGCCTGATGCAGCAGGTCGGGGGCACTAAAGAAGTATTCGCTGGTGACGGCAAAGAATTCTGCCGGGTTTTCTGCAGCGTATGGGTCGATGGCGGTTTCGGCGTCAGGGTCGGCATCCAACTGGCGGTTGAGGTCGTCGTAAGCCTGCTGCATGGCTGTTGCCCACTCATCCACCGGCATGCCGCTGTGCAGTGGTGGCAGGCCGTTGGCATCGCCGTTGAGCATGTCGAGCTTGTGCGCCAGCTCATGGATGACCAGGTTGTAGGCCTCCCAGCCACCGCTGCCCAGCACGCCGTTCCAGGCGAGGATGATCGGCCCCTGTTGCCAGGCTTCGCCGCTGTGCTCGCCGTCCCACACATGCTCCACGCCACTGGCATCGCGGTGCCGCTGGGGGCTCTTGAAGTCGTCGGGGTACAGGATGATTTCGTGGAAGCCCTGGTACCAGTTCAGCTCGCCCAGGTGCAGCAGTGGCAACTGTGCCTGGGCGGCCAGCAACAGGCGCTGCTCGTCGTCCAGTTCGACGCCGGGCAGGCAGGTGAGGTGCTTGTCGAGCAGGAACAGGATGCAGGCTTCGCGCAGCCATTGGTCTTCTGCGTCAGTGATGCCGTCCAGCATGGGCAGGCGCTCGCGTACGGCCTGCCATTGCTGTGGCGTGATCGGGTAACGCGCCAGAGTGCGCTTGCGCCGCCAGGCGCTGAATGACCACATGCCGGTTGCTCTTGTGCGGGTTCAGTGAGCCTTGGCCGTGCGGCCCAGACGCCCACGCAGCAGGCCGAGAATCATCGGCACCAGCGACAGGATGATAATGCCCACCACCATCAGCGACAGGTGCTGCTTGATGAACGGCACGTTGCCGAAGAAATAACCCAGGGTGACCAGCCCGCCGACCCACAGCAGCGAGCCGGCGACACTGAAGCCAAGGAAGCGTGGGTAATGCATGTGGGCGATGCCGGCGACGAACGGCGCGAAGGTGCGCAGGATGGGCAGGAAGCGCGCGAGGGTCACGGTCTTGCCGCCATGGCGTTCATAGAACTCGTGGGTGCGTTGCAGGTAATCGCGGCGGAATATCTTGGAGTTGGGGTTGTTGAACAAGCGCTCGCCGGCCGTTCGGCCGATCACGTAATTGGTGCTGTCACCCAGGATCGCGGCAACCATCAGCAGGCCGGCCAGCAGGACAGGGTCCATACCGCCACCCGCAGCCACGGCGCCGGCGATGAACAGCAGCGAATCGCCCGGCAGGAAGGGCATTACCACCAGCCCTGTTTCGCAGAAGATCACGGTGAACAGGATGGCGTAGATCCAGGGACCGTAATTGGTGACCAGCAGATCGAGGTAAGCATCGAGATGCAGGATAAGGTCCAGCGGGTTGAAATCCATGTACAGCACCTGTGTTCTGGGGCGTAGGCTCGGTTACCTGGGGATGGGTAAAATTTCACACATGACAGAAGAGGCATTATACGGCTAAGTCAGGAACATGCCCGGGGAGTTTGTAGCGGGGGGTTACGATAGAGGTAATCCTGTGGCGGCCTCTTCGGGGGCGTGCCCGCGAAAAGGCCGCCACCGGTCAATCCTGGCTGATCGGCAGGATATAGCTCTTGAACTCGGTGTCTTCGCGAAAACCGATGGATTCGTAAGTCTTGTGTGCGACTTCGTTGTCCGCGCTGGTCGACACCCGCATGCGTACGGCGTTGGTGTCCTTGGCCATTTTCTTCGCTTCGCGCATCAGGTGGTCGGCCACCAGCATGCGCCGCGAGTCTTCGGCTACATAGATATCGTTGAGAATCCACACCCGCTTCAATGACAGCGACGAGTAGCTGGGGTACAGCTGGCAGAAGCCCATCAGTTTGCTGTCGTCATCATCCGGTAGCGCCAGGTAGATCACCGATTCATCCCGTTTCAGGCGCTTTTCCAAAAAGCTGCGCGAGCTGTCGGGGTAGGGCAGCTGACCATAGAACTCGCGGTATTTGACGAACAATGGCGTGAGCAGGTCGAGGTGTTCCAGGGTTGCCTTGATGATGCGCATGTGCGGCCCTCAGAGTCCATTTTGGGAAACAGCGGAATGCCAGCAGCTTTCAAGGGCATGCTGCCCAATGCGCGGCACAAGTGCAATCCGCCTTCCGTGACATGTTTTTTACCCTTTGCCGAGCAGGAAGTTACCTTTCTGGCTGGCACTGCCTTCACTCTCCAGGCTATGGACCTCGGCCTCGTCCTTCAAATTCACCCCGGAAAGTTGGCGCCGGCAGGCTTCGCGCATCAAGTACAGCAGGCGGTGAGCCGCCATGCCATAGCTCAGCCCCTCCAGGCGGATGTTGGAAATGCAGTTGCGGTAGGCGTCGGTCAGGCCAACCTTCGGTGCATAGGTGAAATACAAGCCCAGGCTGTCAGGCGAACTCAGCCCCGGGCGTTCGCCGATCAGCATCACTGTCATGCGTGCGCCGAGCAGCTCGCCGACCTCATCGGCCACTGCCACACGGCCTTGCTGCACCAGCACCACCGGGGCGCTGGTCCAGCCGTCGGCGGCGGCCTGCTCCTCGAAGCGGTTCAGAAACGGCAGGGTGTGGCGATGCACGGCCAGCGCCGAGAGGCCGTCGGCGACCACGATGGCCAGGTCGACGCCGCCGGGGTTGGCCTGGGTGTGCTGGCGCAGGGTGGCAATCGAGTCTTCGTTCAGCCGTCGCCCCAAGTCCGGGCGCTGCAGGTACTGGTGGCGGTCGCTGGCGGCGCTGTGCAGCACCAGGCTGTCGCGCCCGCGATCACTCAGCTGGCTGGCCAGGCCGGCGTGGTCGAAGGCCAGGTGTACGGCATCGCGGGCCTGGGCATGGGCGAACTGGAAGTCCAGTTGCGCGCCGGTCGGCAGGCTGGTGCCGGTGCGGCCCAGGGCGATGCGCGCCGGGGTCAGGTTGCGCAGGGCCAGCCAAGGGTTGTCGGGGGTAGGCGTGCGATGGTCCATGGTCGTCCCTATGCAAGCTGTGCCAGGGCCTGGCGAAAGGCCGGTGGCAGGTTGTCACCAAAGCGCACCCGGCCATCGGCCTGGGTGAAGATGCCGGTGCGGGCCAGCCATGCCTCGAATTCCGGCCCAGGCTTCAGGCCGAGGGTCTGGCGCGCGTACAGCGCGTCATGGAACGAGGTGGTCTGGTAGTTGAGCATGATGTCGTCGGAGCCGGGGATGCCCATGATGAAGTTGATCCCGGCCACACCCAGCAAGGTCAGCAGGGTGTCCATGTCATCCTGGTCGGCTTCGGCGTGGTTGGTGTAGCAGATGTCGCAGCCCATCGGCACACCCAGCAGCTTGCCGCAGAAGTGGTCTTCAAGGCCCGCGCGGATGATCTGCTTGCCGTTGTACAGGTACTCCGGGCCAATGAAGCCGACCACGGTGTTGACCAGAAACGGCTTGAAGTGGCGGGCCACGGCATAGGCGCGGGTTTCGCAGGTTTGCTGGTCGACGCCATGGTGGGCGTTGGCCGACAGTGCGCTGCCCTGGCCGGTTTCGAAATACATCAGGTTTTGCCCAAGGGTGCCACGTTTCAACGGCAGGCCGGCTTCGTAGCCTTCCTGCAACACGTTCAGGTTGATACCGAAGCCAGCGTTGGCTGCCTCGGTGCCGGCGATGGACTGGAACACCAGGTCCAGGGGCACGCCACGGTTGATCGCTTCGATCGAGGTGGTGACGTGGGTCAGCACGCAGGACTGAGTAGGGATGTCGTAGCGCTGGATGATGGCATCGAGCATTTCCAGCAGGGCGCAGATCGAGGCGATGCTGTCGGTGGCCGGGTTGATGCCGATCATGGCGTCGCCGTTGCCGTACAGCAGGCCGTCGAGAATGCTGGCGGCAATACCGGCCGGTTCGTCGGTCGGGTGGTTGGGTTGCAACCGCGTCGACAGGCGCCCGCGCAGGCCCATGGTGCCGCGAAAGCGCGTGACCACGCGGATCTTCTGCGCCACCAGCACCAGGTCCTGCACGCGCATGATCTTCGACACCGCTGCCGCCATTTCGGGTGTCAGCCCGGGCGCCAGGGCGCGAAGGCTGTCTTCATTGGCCTCTTCGCTGAGCAGCCAGTCGCGCAGGCCGCCCACGGTCAGGTGGCTGACCGGGGCGAAAGCCTGGGCGTCGTGTGTATCGACGATAAGGCGGGTGACCTCGTCATCCTCGTAAGGGATCAGGGCTTCGTTGAGGAAGTGCGTCAGTGGGATATTGGCCAACGCCATCTGCGCCGCGACACGTTCGCCGTCGTTGCTGGCCGCGACGCCCGCCAGGTAGTCCCCCGAGCGTGCCGGGCTGGCCTTGGCCATTACGTCCTTGAGGCTGTCGAAGCGGTAGACCAGGTGGCCGACCGTGTGTACGAAACTTGCCATACAGAATCTCCAGAGCCGCGGGTTGCCCCGCGGCGGGTGGCGGCGATCAGTGCAGGGCCTCTTCGGCCTTCTGGATCGCGGCGAATTCCTCTTCCGGTGTGCCCGCGACCAGGTGGTGGCGGCTGTAGAAAGCAAAGTAGGCAATTAATACCGCATAGATCACTGCGGCGCCAATCACCACCCGTGGGTCGACCAGGAAGCCGGCGACCACGGCGATGCACGCCAGCACCAAGGCTACGCCCGAGGTGAAGACGCCACCCGGGGTGCGGTATGGGCGTTCCATCTTCGGCCGGCGGATGCGCAAGGTGATGTGCGCGGCCATCATCAGCACGTAAGACAGGGTAGCGCCGAATACGGCAACCAGGATCAGCAGGTCACCCTGGCCGGTCAGCGACAAGGCAAAACCGATGATGCCAGGGATGATCAAAGCCAGCACCGGGGCCTTGCTCTTGTTGGTTTGCGACAATTTGCGGGGCAGGTAGCCCGCGCGGGACAGGGCGAAGATCTGCCGGGAATAGGCGTAGATGATCGAGAAGAAGCTCGCGATCAGCCCGGCCAGGCCCACCAGGTTGACGAAACCGCCCATCCAGGTGTTGCCGCCGTAGGCCTTGGACAATGCCTCGACCAGCGGGTTACCGGACGCTTTCAGGGCTTCGGACCCCGCACCGCCAGGCCCGACCACCAAGATCAGCAGGGCGAAGGCCAGCAGTACCAGCATGGCACCGATCAGGCCGCGTGGCAGGTCGCGCTTGGGGTTCTTGGTTTCTTCGGCGGCCAGTGGCACACCTTCTACGGCAAGGAAGAACCAGATGGCGTAAGGAATCGCCGCCCACACACCGACATAGCCGAACGGCAGGAAGCTGCTGGCGCCTACCGCGTCCGTTTTGGCGATGTCGAACAGGTTGGCTGCATCAAAATGGGGCACCATGCTCACCAGGAACACCGCCAGGGCGATGGCCGCGATAGCGGTGATGATGAACATCAGCTTCAACGCCTCACCCACGCCAAAGATGTGGATGCCGATGAACACGATGTAGAACGCCAGGTAGATCATCCAGCCGCCGATGCCGAACAGTGACTGGCAGTAGGCGCCGATGAACACGGCGATGGCGGCGGGTGCGATGGCGTATTCGATGAGGATCGCCGTCCCGGTCAGGAAGCCGCCCCACGGGCCGAAGGCGCTGCGGGCAAAGCCGTAGCCGCCGCCTGCGGTGGGGATCATCGACGACAGCTCGGCCAACGAGAAACACATGCACAGGTACATGGTGGCCATCAGCAGGGTGGCCAGGAACATGCCACCCCAGCCGCCCTGGGCCAGGCCGAAGTTCCAGCCAGCGTAGTCGCCGGAGATGACATAGGCCACGCCCAGGCCGACCAGCAGTACCCAGCCGGCGGCGCCTTTTTTCAGTTCACGTTGCTGGAAATAGTCCGAACCGACTTTTTCGAAGTCTACGGAAGAGCCTGCCGGCGAGCCGGCGGAATGATCGCTTGGCATAGTTTCACCTGTTGTTTTTCTTGGTGGCCGGAAGGGTTCCGGGCCGATGGTGATGGGTACTGCAGGAAGCGAGCCAGAGCGGTTGGTGCACGGCAACCGCTTTGGCATTGTTAAATGCAGGCCCGGCCTCGTCGCGCGCTTGCCCGCCCTCACAGGGATTGCACAACATTCAAGTCATGTGCAGAGCTTGTGGGAGCGGGCGAGCCCGCGAGGGCCGCGACGCGGATTAGAAGAAGCCCAGCGGATTGATGTCGTAGCTCACCAGCAGGTTCTTGGTCTGCTGATAGTGGTCGAGCATCATCTTGTGCGTCTCACGGCCAACACCGGACTTCTTGTACCCGCCAAACGCGGCATGCGCCGGGTACAGGTGGTAGCAGTTGGTCCATACACGGCCAGCCTTGATGCCACGGCCCATGCGGTAGGCACGGTTGATGTCGCGGGTCCATACGCCGGCGCCCAGGCCGAACTCGGTGTCGTTGGCAATCGCCAGCGCTTCGGCTTCGTCCTTGAAGGTGGTGACGCTGACCACCGGGCCGAAGATTTCTTCCTGGAACACGCGCATCTTGTTGTTGCCCTTGAGCAGGGTCGGTTGGATGTAGTAACCGGTGGCCAGCGAGCCTTCCAGTTTTTCCACCTTGCCGCCGGTCAGCAGCTCGGCGCCTTCCTTCTGGGCGATGTCGAGGTACGACAGAATCTTCTCGAACTGCTGCTGCGAGGCCTGGGCGCCGACCATGGTGTCGGTGTCCAGCGGGTCGCCGCGCTTGATCTGCAGCACCTTCTTCATCACCACTTCCATGAACTGCGGGTAGATCGACTCCTGTACCAGTGCCCGCGATGGGCAGGTGCACACTTCGCCCTGGTTGAAGAATGCCAGCACCATGCCTTCGGCCGCCTTCTCGATGAAGCTTGGCTCGGCTTGCATGATGTCTTCGAAGTACACGTTCGGCGATTTGCCGCCCAGTTCGACAGTTGACGGGATGATGTTCTCGGCGGCGCATTTCATGATGTGCGAGCCAACCGGGGTCGAGCCGGTGAAGGCGATCTTGGCGATGCGCTTGCTGGTGGCCAGGGCTTCACCGGCTTCGCGGCCATAGCCTTGCACCACGTTCAGCACGCCAGGTGGCAGCAGGTCGCCGATCACTTCCAGCAGCACGGTGATGCCCAGGGGCGTTTGCTCGGCAGGCTTGAGCACCACGCAGTTACCCGCGGCCAGCGCGGGCGCCAGCTTCCAGGCCGCCATCAGGATCGGGAAGTTCCACGGGATGATCTGCCCGACCACGCCCAGCGGCTCATGGATGTGATAGGCCACGGTGCCTTCGTTGATCTCGGCCGCGCCGCCTTCCTGGGCGCGGATGCAGCCAGCGAAGTAGCGGAAGTGGTCGACCGCCAGCGGGATGTCGGCGTTTAGGGTTTCGCGGATTGGCTTGCCGTTGTCCCAGGTTTCGGTAATGGCCAGCAGCTCGAGGTTCTGCTCGATACGGTCGGCAATCTTCAGCAGAACGTTGGAGCGGTCCTGCACCGACGTGCGGCCCCAGGCGTCGGCCGCAGCATGGGCGGCATCCAGGGCCTTGTCGATGTCTTCGGCAGTGGAGCGAGGGAATTCAGCGATCAGCTTGCCATTCACCGGGGAGGTATTTTCGAAGTACTGCCCCTTTACCGGAGGAACGAACTCACCACCGATGTAGTTGCCGTAGCGGCTCTTGAAGGAAACCTTCGCGCCTTCGGTACCGGGATGTGCGTAACGCATGGTGTGTCTCCTGGCTATTGTGTTTGTTAGGGAGTTGAAAAGCGTAGAGCAAAGGTTGGGCCAGCGTTGGCTGTGCCAGGCAAATCAATGACTTGGGTCAGTATCACGGCGCTGATCAACAGTCGCTGTGCCGGCGCCGGTACGCGCTGGGTGACATTTTGTGCCATTTGCGACACGTCACAGGCGCGTGCATTGCAAAGCCTTTCCGGGTGGAGGATGCTGGGCTGACGCTCTATCTGCGGAGAACTACAACAATGCAGAGCAACCCTTTCAGTCGCCATGCCCAGCAGGTCCATAGCGTTGCCCATGGTCGGGCTGGGGAGGGCGGCAGTGACCCGTCCATCGCCCGCTCCTGGCTGCGCTGCCTGGAGGACTACCACCTCGACCCTACGGTGATCGAAGCGCCGGTGGTGCTTGAGCATGGGCGCCTGCTGGAAAGCCGCGAGCGCCTGCGCCAGGTGTTGCAAATTGCCGACCATGAAATGAACAGCCTGCACCAGCAGCTTTCCGGCGCGGGCCACGCAGTGCTGCTGACCGACGCCCGCGGGGTGATCCTCAACTGTGTCAGCGCCCCCACCGAGCGGCGTAGCTTCGAGCGTGCCGGGCTGTGGCTGGGCGCCGACTGGAGCGAGGCGCGCGAGGGCACCAATGGCATCGGCACCTGCCTGGTCGAGCGCCAAGCGCTGACTATCCACCAGAACGAGCACTTCCGTGGCCGCCACACCGGCCTGACCTGCTCGGCCAGCCCAGTGTTCGACCCGCATGGCGAGTTGCTGGCGGTACTCGACGTGTCCTCGGCGCGTCCTGACGTATCACGGCAAAGCCAGTTCCACACCATGGCGTTGGTCAACCTGTCGGCGAAGATGATCGAAAGCTGTTACTTCCTTCGCCATTTCGAGCAGCAATGGCTGCTGCGTTTTCACCTGCAGGCCGAGTCGGTCGGTTTGTTCAGCGAAGGCTTGCTGGCGTTCGACGGCGATGGGCGCATTTGCGCTGCCAACCAGAGCGCGCTTAACCTGCTGGGCACTGTGCGGGGCGGTGTGCTGGGCAAACCATTGGAGCGATTTTTTGCCTGTAGCCATGACGAATTGTTCAGCCGCGCCACGCCCGGCGGCAGCACCGCCTGGCCGCTGCGTACCCTGGACGGCCGCCAGGTGTTCGCCAGCCTGCGAGGGCAGGCCCGGGCGCCGGTATGGTCGGTGCCAGCCGCCCAGCCGCGGCCCGCGTGCGAAGTGGAGCCGCTGGTCTGCCTGCTCGACCCGGCGTTGCAAAACGACTTCCGGCGCAGCGTGCGGGTGTTCGAGCGCGATGTGCCCTTGCTGCTGCGCGGCGAGACCGGTTGTGGCAAGGAGGCCTTCGCCCAGGCTGTGCATCAGGCCAGTGAGCGACGCGGCAAGCCGTTCGTTGCCATCAACTGTGCGTCGATCCCAGAAAGCCTGATCGAGAGTGAGCTGTTCGGGTACCGTGGCGGCAGTTTTACCGGCGCGCGCAAGGAAGGCATGCGCGGCAAGCTGCTGCAGGCTGACGGCGGCACCTTGCTGCTGGACGAGATCGGCGACATGCCGCTGGCCCTGCAAACCCGCCTGCTGCGGGTACTGGAGGAGCGCCAGGTGGTGCCGATCGGGGGCGAGCCGCAGGCGGTGGACGTGCGCATTGTCAGCGCCACCCACCGTGACTTGCTGGAGCGGGTAGAGCAGGGCAGTTTCCGCGAAGACCTTTATTACCGCCTCAATGGCCTGGAAGTGGCGTTGCCAGCGGTGCGTGAGCGCAGTGACAAGGCGCAGTTGCTGGACTTCCTGCTGCGCCAGGAGGCGCAGGGGCAGTTGATCGACATCGAGCCCAGGGCGCGGCAGGCACTGCTCGAATTCACCTGGCCGGGGAACGTGCGGCAAATGCGCAATGTGCTGCGTACCTTGGTGGCGCTTTGCGAAGATTCCCGAATCGCATTGGCGGATCTCCCAACCATCGTCCGCAACAACGCCAATCCTGTGGGAGCGGGCTTGCCCGCGAAGGCTGCCTCACAGCCGTATGAGGGCGAGGGTTTTGCCCTCGTTCGCGGGCAAGCCCGCTCCCACACAACCTGCGTTGATTCCGCAGTTGACGGTGAATCCGTGGGTAACCAGGTTTTGCAGGATGCGGAACGGCAAGTTTTGCTGGCCATGCTGGAGGCAAAACACTGGCACTTGACCCGCGTCGCCGAGCACTTGGGCATCAGCCGCAATACCTTGTATCGAAAACTGCGCAAACACGGCATCACCAGGGCCGACTGAGCGAAACAGCGGGTGCGATTTGTCGCGCCCTGGGCTACCCTGCCTCGATGTTTTGCGAGGTCGACCATGCATATTCACATTCTCGGTATTTGCGGCACTTTCATGGGCTCGCTGGCGGTGCTGGCCAAGGAACTTGGCCACCGCGTCACCGGCTCGGACGCCAACGTCTATCCCCCGATGAGCACCCAGCTCGAGGCCCAGGGCATCGAACTGACCCAAGGTTATGACCCGGCTCAGCTGGACCCGGCGCCAGACCTGGTGGTCATCGGCAACGCCATGTCGCGCGGCAACCCGGCGGTTGAATACGTGCTGAACAAGGGCCTGCCCTATGTCTCCGGCCCGCAGTGGCTGGCCGACCACGTGCTGCAAGGCCGTTGGGTGCTGGCCGTTGCCGGTACCCACGGCAAGACCACCACCAGCAGCATGCTGGCCTGGGTGCTGGAGCACGCCGGCATGAGCCCAGGCTTCCTGATTGGCGGTGTGCCGCAGAACTTCTCGGTGTCGGCGCGTTTGGGCGACACGCCGTTCTTCGTGGTCGAAGCCGACGAATACGACAGCGCGTTCTTCGACAAGCGCTCGAAGTTCGTTCACTACCACCCACGTACTGCGATCCTCAACAACCTTGAGTTCGATCACGCGGACATCTTCCCGGACCTGGCCTCGATCGAGCGACAGTTCCATCACTTGGTGCGTACCATCCCCAGCGAGGGCCTGGTCATCCATCCGACCACCGAGCAAGCGCTGGAGCGAGTGATCGGCATGGGCTGCTGGACCCCGGTGCAAACCACCGGTGAAGGAGGCCAGTGGCAAGCTCGCCTGCTCAGCCCTGATGGCTCGCGCTTCGAAGTGTTGTTCGAAGGCGAGGCGCAGGGCGTGGTGGACTGGGCACTGACCGGCCAGCACAACGTCGCCAACGCCTTGGCCACCCTGGCTGCGGCCCGCCATGTTGGCGTGGTGCCGGCCATGGGGATCGCTGGCCTGAGTGCCTTCAAGAGCGTCAAGCGGCGCATGGAGAAGGTGGCCGAAGTGCAGGGCGTGACCATCTACGATGACTTCGCCCACCACCCGACCGCCATTGCCACCACCCTCGACGGCCTGCGCAAGCGTGTTGGCGAGGCACCGGTGATCGCGGTGATCGAGCCACGCTCCAACTCAATGAAGCTTGGTGCTCACCGTGACGGCCTGCCAGAAAGCGTCAACGATGCGGACCAGGTGATCTGGTATGCACCGGCCAACCTCGGCTGGGACCTGGCCGCCACCGCCGCCCAATGCAAGGTGCCGAGCGTGGTGGCCGACAGCCTCGAAGCGATCATCGAACGGGTCAAAGGCCAGGCTCGCCCAGGCACCCATGTGGTGATCATGAGCAACGGCGGTTTCGGTGGCCTGCACGGCAAGTTGGCCGAGGCGCTGAAGTGAACGGGCCGCAACGCATCACCCTGGCCATGACGGGCGCCTCTGGCGCCCAATATGGCCTGCGCTTGCTCGATTGCCTGGTGCGTGAGGACCGCGAGGTGCATTTCCTCATCTCAAAGGCCGCGCAGTTGGTAATGGCCACCGAGACGGATGTGTTGCTGCCGGCCAAGCCCCAGGCAATGCAGGCCTTTCTGACGGAGTACACCGGCGCCGCCGATGGGCAGATCCGTGTGTACGGCAAGGAGGACTGGATGTCGCCCGTGGCCTCGGGCTCTGGCGCCCCAGCAGCGATGGTGGTGGTGCCGTGTTCTACCGGCACGTTGTCGGCGATTGCCACCGGTGCGTGCAACAACCTGATCGAGCGGGCTGCCGACGTTACCCTCAAGGAGCGTCGCCAGCTGATCCTGGTACCACGCGAAGCACCGTTCTCCACCATCCACCTGGAAAACATGCTCAAGCTGTCGCAAATGGGCGCGGTGATCCTGCCGGCGGCGCCGGGCTTCTATCACCAGCCACAGACCATCGACGACCTGGTCGACTTTGTCGTGGCGCGCATTCTCAACCTGCTGAACATCCCCCAGGACATGCTGCCGCGTTGGGGCGAGCATCATTTTGGGGTGGATGATTGAAGCGAGCGCTGGCCAGTTTGCTGGCGCTGGGGCTGTTGAGTGGTTGTGCCACGGTGCGCACGCTGGATGCCGCCAAGCCTGGGGCACCGGTGGTATATGCCGGCACCCGGCTGGATTTGTATGTGATCAACGGCGGGTGCTGCCCGCGTGATCATTATGGGGCTGATGCGCCGGCCTATCCGGGGTTGGACCTGCCGGGGAGCATGCTGCTCGATACCCTGTTGTTGCCGTTATCCTTACTGACAGCGGCAGGTGTAGGCTTCCAGGCCACAGGCGGCCTTTAAGGGCCCTTTCGCGGGGTTGCCCGCGAAGAGGCCCTGGCAGGTAACCCCCTATTTTTTGCCCAGCTTGCGCAATTCATCGGACTCCACAATCCGTATCCCGTCTTCTTCCTCAAGCGCCAGTCGCCACAACGCCCGCGCCAGGGTACACGCCTCGATCCCCCGGTACTTGCCAGGAATCAACCTGGAAAGTGGCGCAACCAGCTGCTCAGTGAGCCGTGGCTCTATCCGCTCGCCCAGCAGGAAGGAGGGCCGCACGATGGTCAGCTGTGGCCAGTCCTGAGCCTTGAGCGCTTCTTCCATCTCGCCCTTGACCCGGTTATAGAAAATTGACGACTTGGGGTCGGCGCCTACTGCACTGACCACCAGCAGATGCCGTGCGCCCATTTCCCTTGCGCGTTTGCTGAACGCCACCACCATGTCCAGGTCCACCGCGCGGAAGGCCGACTCGGAGCCGGCCTGTTTCAACGTGGTGCCCAGGCAGCAATAGGCAATATCGACGCGCCCGGCCAGCTGCGGGAGGAACACCGCCGGGTCGCCCACCGGGTTTTCCAGGTGTGGGTGCTCGGCCAGTGGCCGGCGGGTGGGCGCCAATACGCGGGTAATGGTGGGCTCGTTGAGCAGGCGGTCCAGCAGGTGTTCACCCGTCAGGCCCGTGGCACCGGCAAGCAGGACATGCTGAGGCGTCAAATACATGATGTCTCTCCCTTGTTACACACAAGCTTAGTGGCTGCGGGGCGTTTTTGCCTGTTCCCCCACGGCGGCCTGTGCGGCATTACGCAAAGCTTCTTCGGCCTGTTGGCGGCGCAGGTGCTGCCAGTGTTCAAGCACGGCTGGCGGCGCCCATAGCTGCGGTTCAGAGGCTTCGAAGCCTTCCCTTTGTTCTCGTTCGGCAACGCTGGCGCGCGCCAGTTCAAACGCCTGTTTCAGGTCGTCGGTCTGGTTCAGCGCTTCGGCGAACAAGGCATCGCCAAAGTAGGTGAAGTCGGCCTCTTCCGAGCAGCCGAAGGAGACGCGGTCGGCCCGGGCGGCGGTCATGATCAGCGTGCGCTCATCTTTGAGAGGGGCGATATAGCCCCCTGAATAGCAGGCGGATATGACGATTACCTTGTCGCGGTCCTTCAACGGCGCCAGGGCGGTGGCCAGCTCGTCGGCGGACAGGTCGGCCAGCTGCAGGCGCGGCTGGTCGAGCACCAACTGGTGGTCCTGGCTGCCATGGCTGGTGAGGTAGATGAACACCAGGTCTTCGGGGCCGCTGCGTTCGGCCAGCGTGCTGGCGGCACGGGTGAGGTTCTCGCGGGTGGCCATGGGGCGGGTGGCCATATGGTCGCGGTGGTTGACCAGGGTCACCTGGCCACGGGCGCCAAAGCGCACCTTGAGCATGTTGCTGACATAATCGGCTTCACGCAGGAACACGCTCTGCTGGCCATCGCCGGCCACCACCAGGCTGTACAGCTGGATCGGGGGCGCCGAGCGCGGCACCCTGGCCAGCGCTTCTTCCAGCAGCCGGCCCTGGTTGAGCAGTGCCAGGTCCAGTGGGTCGGGCAGCAGCTTGCCCTTCTGGTCACGCACGCGCACGCCATTTGCCCATACGCCGCTTTCAACCTTGCCGCTGGGCAGGATCAATCGGCCATGGCCATGGTAGGCATCATTGAGGAAGCCGCCGATGTACTGGCTGCCGTCGGCCAGTTGCAGGCTGCCTTGGCCCGATAGGCGCCAATCGGCGAACTCGCCTTTGTAGTGGCTGCCATCGCTGCCCAGCAGTTCGCCTTCACCCACCAGCGAGCCATCCTTGAATTCACCGATCCATACATCGCCATCGGCATTTTCGTAGCGGCCACGGCCCTCCAGGCGGTTGTCCTTGAACTCACCGATGTACTGCTCGCCGTCAACGCTGTCGTAGGTGCCGCTGCCTTGTAACTGGCCGTTGATGAAGTGGCCGCTGAACTGGTTGCCGCTGGCGTCGCTACGCACGCCGGCACCGTTGGGCTTGCCTTTGGCGAACAACCCCTGGTAGCGGCTGCCGTCGGCCAGTTCCAGCTCGCCCGCGCCGTCGTAGAGGTCGTCCTTGAACTGGCCGCGGTAGGTCTGGTCGGCCTGCTTGAGGGTGCCTTCGCCGTCGCGACGGCCATGCTTGAACGTGCCGCCATAGTGGCTGCCCGGGGTGGTCAAATCGCCCAGGCCCTGGAACAGCCCCTCGGCGAACTGGCCACGGTACACCTCGCCGTTCTGGCCATGCCATTCGCCCTGGCCGTGCCACTGGCCATCCTTGAAGCTGCCGGCGTACCAGCTGCCGTTGGGGTAGTCGATCCGGCCCTCACCCTGCAGCAGGCCATCGACCACCTGCCCCCGGTAACGCCCGCCGTCAGGCAGGCGCGCGTCTGGCGGAAGCAGCGATTCGCCATCGCCACAGGCGGCGAGCAGCAGGACCAGGGTAATGGGGAGCAGTGGACGCATGGCGAGGACCGGGCAATAGGTCTGCCGAGTATGACGCAGAATGGGATCCTGAGACAGGGAGCGCAAGGCTTGTACGGCCCCTAAAGCTCACGCGGTACCTGTGGGAGCGGCTTTGGCCGCGAACACCGGCGAAGCCGGTGTCATGCACCGCGTCGCATTCTTCGCGGGTAAACCCGCTCCCACAGGGATTGGTGCCATATGCAAGTGTTTGCCCCAACCAATGGCTTCAGCGCACGCCCGGTGAAACGATGATCTTCACGTTCTCTTCCTTGTTGTTCACCAGTTCCTCGAAGCCCAGCTCGACAATCTGCTCCAGCCCGATCCGCCCGGTCACCAAGGGGCGAATATCCAGTCGTCCATCAGCGATAAAGGCAATCACATCGGCAAATTCACCGTTGTACGCCAACGCCCCCAGCACCTGCTTCTCGGTGGACACCAGTTCGAAAAAGTTGAACTCGCTAGGCTCTTCGAAAATGCCCACCAGCACACACTTGCCCGCCTTGCGGATGGTGTCGATGGCCAACTTGGCCGTGTGCTTGTTGCCGATGCACTCAAAGCTCACATCCGCCCCCAACCCGGCAGTGAGTGCGCGGATTTGCGCCAGGGCATCGCACTGGCTGGGGTCCAGCACCACGCTGGCACCGACTTCCTTGGCTTTGGCCTTGCGCGCCGAGGACATCTCAAGGGCAATGACCTGCGCTGCTCCCGCAGCCTTGGCGCACATGATGGTACACAGGCCAATGGTACCAGCACCCACCACCACCACGGTTTGGCCGAGCAGGCTGCCCGCCTTTTTCACTGCATGCATGCCCACTGCCAGCGGCTCGATCAGTGCCCCGGCTTCAGCAGGGAAGCCCTGCGGCAGCCGGTAGAGCAGGTTGGCAGGCACGTTGACCAACTCGGCGAAGGCGCCGTTGTTCATCAGGCCGGTGAAGGCCAGGCGCTCGCAGATGTTGTACAGGCCGTGGGTGCAGTAGTAGCAGGTGCCGCAATGCTGGCAGGCGTCTGCGGCCACCGGGTCGCCGACCGCAAAGCCTTCCACGCCTTCACCCAGCTTGGCGATCTGGCCGCAGAATTCGTGGCCGAGGATGCACTGGCCCTGAATGCCAGTCAGTGGGTGCGGGGCCTCCACCGGGATGAATACCGGGCCGGCGACGTATTCGTGCAGGTCGGAGCCGCAGATGCCGCACCAGTCCACCTTGATCTGTACCCAGCCCGGCGCAGGGTCGGCTGGCAGGGGTACCTGTTCGACGCGAATATCGTTGCGGCCATGCCAGACGGCGGCGCGCATATGGGTGTGGCTCAGGTCGTTCATTGTTGTTCTCCAGGCTCACGGAAAGGGCTTAGTGCTTGCGCAGGAACGCGAGCAGTTGCTGGTTGACCTGTTCAGCCGCTTCCATCTGCACCATATGCCCAGCCTCCGGCAGCACCAGTACTTCTGCCTCCAGGCCTTCGGCATGGCTGGCCGGGATGATCGCGTCCTTGCCGCCCCACACCACCAGTGCCGGGTGCTGTCCCAACACCCCGCGCAGGTCGTGGCGCTGCCGGTCGCCGTCGGCGAGGGCCGATGCCAGCTGGCGCAAGGCATCATCAACACCTTCCAGGCGCTTGAACTTGAGCATGTCCTCAAGCATTTGCCGGGTGACCAGCGCCGGGTCGGCAAACAGCTGCACCATCTGTGGTTTAAGCGCATTGCGGTTGGCGGCGCTGACAAAACCTTGCAGGTACTGCCCGTTGATTGCGTCACCCAGCCCGGCACTGGCCACCAGGCTCAGGCTGGCCACCCGCTGCGGCGCCAGGCGCGCCACGTTGAGGCTTACCGCACCGCCCATGGAATGGCCCGCCAGGTGGGCCTTGGCGATGTCCAGGTGGTCGAGCAAGGCCAGCACGGTTTCGCTCAGCTCGTCCAGGTCACCCCGTTGCAGGGCCTTGGCCGACTCGCCGTGCCCCGGCAGGTCCAGGGCGATTACGCGGCGTTCGGCGGCCAGCGCCGGGTGGTTGAACAGCCAGTTGTTGAGGTCGCCGCCAAAACCGTGCACCAGCACCAGCGGCGTGCCGCCTTCGCCCAGCTCGAACCAGCGCAGCAGGCGGCCACCGACTTCCGCCTTCTGCGGGGCCGGCCCTTGTGCCTGATCGGCGCCCCCTTCGGCGACGAACTCGGCCTGGAAGCGTTGCACCAGCGCATCGATTTCTGCTTCTTCGGCTTCGCCTTCCACCACCACTGCCAGTAGCGCGCCGACCGGCAGGGTTTCATCCGGCCTGGCCACCTGGCGGCGCAGTACACCACTGAACGGGGCTTCGACGCTGCTGCTGATCTTGTCGGTCTCGACGTCCAGCACCTCGTCGCCCTTGTTGATTTCGTCACCTTCCTGCTTGAGCCAGGCGTCCACCCGGCCCTCGGTCATCGACAAGCCCCACTTGGGCATGGTCAGGGTATGGATCTGGCTCATGCGGCACTCCTTGCAGCTTCGATCACCTTGCGCACGGCAGTTTCGATCTTCGCCGCGTCAGGGATGTACAGGTCTTCCAGTGCGTCGGAGAACGGCACCGGGGTGTGCGGCGCGGTGACCATTTCGATCGGGCCCTTGAGTGCGCCGAAGGCCTTCTGCGCCACCAGCGCGCTGATGTCGGTGGCCATCGAACAGCGCGGGTTGGCTTCATCGATCACCACCAGCCGGCCGGTCTTCTCCACGCTTTCCAGAATGCTGTCTTCGTCCAGCGGGCTGGTGGTGCGCAAGTCCAGCACCTCGCAGTCGATGCCCTGGCGGGCCAGATTGTTGGCCGCTTCAAGTGCCACGTGGACCATGCGTCCATAGGTCACCAGGGTCACGTCGTCGCCATCGCGCAGGAAGTTGGCTTCGCCGAACGGCACGGTGTACACCTCTTCTGGCACTTCGCCTTGCATGCTGTACAGCAGCTTGTGTTCGCAGAAAATTACCGGGTCGTTGTCACGGATCGCCTGGATCAACAGGCCCTTGGCATCGTAGGGCGAGGACGGACACACCACCTTCAGGCCGGGGATGTGCGTCCATAGCGAGGTGAGCATCTGCGAATGCTGGGCTGCCGCGCGCAGGCCGGCGCCGTACATCGTGCGCATCACCAGCGGGGTGACCGCCTTGCCGCCGAACATGTAGCGGAACTTGGCGGCCTGGTTGAGGATCTGGTCCAGGCAGCAGCCGGCGAAGTCGACGAACATCAGTTCGCACACCGGGCGCAGGCCCTGGGTGGCGGCACCGACCGCGGCGCCGACATAGCCGATTTCCGACAGCGGCGCGTCGAGCACGCGGCCGGGGAATTGGTGGTACAGGCCTTTGGTCACCCCCAGCACGCCACCCCAGGCGTCATCCTCGCCGGGTGCACCGGCACCACCGGCGACGTCTTCGCCGATGATGAACACGGTATTGTCACGGCGCATTTCCTGGGCCAGGGCTTCGTTGATGGCCTGCTGGTAGCTGATCTTTCTTGCCATGGTGGTTCTCCTGTTGTTCTTGTAATCCGCGGCTCAGGGGTAGGCGACGTAGACGTCGGTGAGCAGGTCGGCGGGCTGTGGCTTGGGATCGGATTTGGCGCGGCGCACGGCGTCTTCGATCAGGTCCTCGATGCGCGCGTCGATGGCGTCCAGTTGCTCGGCAGTGAGCAGGCCGGCGCGGGTGGTCTTGTTACGGAACTGCATCAGGCAGTCGCGGGATTCGCGCAGGTTTTTCACTTCATCGGGGGCGCGGTAGGTTTGCGCATCGCCCTCGAAGTGGCCGTAGTAGCGGCTGAGCTTGACCTCGATCAGCGACGGGCCTTGCCCGGAACGTGCGCGCTCGATGGCCGCGCCTGCGGCCTCGTACACGGCAAAGAAGTCGAAGCCGTCGATGGTGACGCCTGGCATTCCAAAGCCAGCAGCGCGGTCGGCGATGTGGTCGCAGGCGACCGACCAGTTGGAGGCGGTGGCCTCGGCGTAGCCGTTGTTTTCGGCCACGAAGATGCACGGCAAGTTCATGATCGACGCCATGTTCATGGCTTCGAACACGGCTCCCTCGTTGGAGGCGCCATCGCCGAAGAACGCCACCGACACGTCGTCACGACCCTTGAGTTTGGCCGCCAGCGCGGCCCCGGCCACCAGCGGAGCGCCAGCACCGACGATGCCGTTGGCACCGAGCATTCCCTTTTCCAGGTCGGCAATGTGCATCGAGCCGCCCTTGCCGCCGCATACCCCGGTTTTCTTGCCGTAGATCTCGGCCATCATGCCGTACACGTCCACGCCCTTGGCGATACAGTGGCCATGGCCGCGGTGGGTCGAGGCGATGCAGTCGCTGTCGCGCAGGTGGGCCATGACCCCGGCGGCGGAGGCTTCTTCGCCGGCATACAGGTGGACGAAGCCGGGGATCTCGCCCGTGGCGAATTCCACGTGCAGGCGTTCTTCGAAGGCGCGGATGGTGCGCATCACTTCATAGGCATGCAGCAGTTGTTCGGTACTGAGTTGATTGGACATCTTGTTGTTCTCCAGGGTTGTCTCAACACGGGTTTGCAGGGTGCAGCCGGTGGCCGCGCGGGACGGCCAGCAGGTGATGGCGAGCGGCATGCGCCAGTACGGCCTCGACGTCCACGCTGAGCGGGCCTTGGTGGTCGAGGGTGATGGTGGGCGTGTCGTGTTCGGCAAATTCGATTTCACGTTCGCCATCCAGGGCCAGGGTGCCGCTGGCCAGGCTCAGGCGATGGGCGACGCCGGGCGTCAGTGGGCCGCTGGCGGTAATGCCGCAGGCTTGCAGCAGGCCGGGGGCCAGGGGGGCGAGCAGCGCTTGCTCGGCAGCGGGGTTCAGGCGTACCCAGGCGCCGTGCGGGTCCTGGCGCGATACTGGGCACCACAGGCCGCACAAGGCCGACAGGCCGATGGCATGGGGCTCGGCGAAGCAGGCGAAGACCTCGCAGAGGTCCTCGCTGCGGCTGAGCGCGCGGGCACCGATGAAGCGTTGCGGTGACACGGCCACTTCGACCAAGGCCCATTCCGCCAGCTGTTGCTCTGGCACGTTCACCAGCAGGCGCTTGTTGCGGCGCAAGCCGATGCTGGCCGGCACCCGGCCACTGGCGAGCAGGCCGCCGGCCAGGCCCGCGCTGGTGGCTTCGCGCAGTTCGGGGAAGGCGTTGTTGGTACCGGTGGACAGGGTCACCAGTGGTACGTCACCGGCTTGGGCGGCGACCGCCTTGTGGGTGCCGTCGCCACCCAGCACAGCGATCATCGACACGCCACGCTCGACCATGCGCCGGGTAGCCAGGTGGGTATCGGCCACGGTCTGGGTCAGTGGCAGGTCGAGGATCTCGATGGCCGGCCAGTGCTGATCGTGGGCCCCTGGGCCCTGGCTGGCCTTGAGTACAGCGGCGGCGATGCCGGTCATGTCGCTGGGCAGCAGCACCTGGCCGATGCCGGTGGCGCCGAAGGCTGCGAGCAGGCGTTGAATCGCCGAGGCTTTGTCGGTGCTCGAATAGAGCCCGGCATTGGCGGTCAGGCGGCGTAGGTCGCGGCCAGAGGCAGGGTTGGCAATGATCCCGACAATCGGGGCGGGCAGCGGCATGGCGCACCTCGTATTTTTGTTTGCAAGGGCTTGAGCAAGCGCGGTGCCAGCTTTCTTCGCCTTGGCTGAAGTGGCCGCGCTAGAGGGCTTTGGTCGAGTTATGGCAGGCCTGCACGGCGGCGCCGACGAGACGCCGGGTGCCAGCGCGGGGCTGGCCATGCCGAGACGCTGAGACGCTGCGTCTCAAGCTCGGCAGTAATCACACAGTGCTTGTCGGGGCATGCACAGAGGCGCTTAATGGCCGGACAACGATAAAAACAGCAACGAGAACCGGAGGGCCTGAATGCTTGCCGCGAACTCCCGAGCCCACGTCGACTGCGTCAGCAGGGTGCTGAAGAATGCCGATCGCCTGCCACAGGCGCCGGTTCCTGCGCTGATCCTCGACTCATGGCGCCGCTCCATGGAGCTGTACCGCCTCGACCCTGGGTCCCAGCAGGGGCCGCGTATCCTTTCCCAAAGCCTGCTCAACGAATGCCGCGAACGCGCCGAGCTGTTCCTGCGTATCGCCAGCGATGCCGTGGCACGCCTGCATGAGCGGGTGCGCGGCGCAGACTACTGCGTGCTGCTGACCGACGCCCAGGGGCGCACCATCGATTATCGGGTCGAGTCAGCCATCCGCAACGACTGCCGCAAAGCCGGGCTGTACTTGGGTACCTGCTGGTCAGAGGGCGAGGAGGGCACCTGTGGCGTGGCGGCGGTGCTGACCAGCAAGGCCCCGGTCACGGTGCACAAGCGCGATCACTTTCGCGCCGCCTTCATCGGCCTTACCTGCACTGCCGCACCGGTATTCGACCCGTTGGGCGAGCTTTTGGGTGTGGTGGATGTATCAGCCTTGCAGTCGCCAGACGATCGGCGCAGCCAGCACCTGATCCGGCAACTGGTCGAGCAGACGGCCCGCGAGATCGAAAACGCCTTCTTCATGCACAGTGCCCAGGGCCATTGGGTGATGCGTGCCCATGGCACGCCAGGTTATGTGGAAAGCCAGCCCGATTACCTGCTGGCCTGGGATGCCGATGGCCGCTTGCAGGCCATCAACAGCCTGGCGCGGCAACGCTTGGTGGAGCGCTTGGGGCGTTTGCCCGAGCATATTGGCGAACTGTTCGACCTAGACCAGTTGCGCCGGGTGAGCGCGACTTCGGCCCAGCGCCTGCCCGGCTTGGGTGGTTTGTATGGCCGGGTCAGCGCGCCGCAACGACGCGAGCGCGCGCAGCCGTTGCATCAGGCCCAGGACGCGCGGATCGAGCAGCACCTGCGGTTGGCCACGCGGGTCAAGGACTGCAACCTGGCGGTGCTGGTGCTAGGCGAAACCGGTGCTGGCAAAGAGGTCTTTGCCCGCCAGTTGCACCAGCAAAGCCTGCGCCGCGACGGCCCGTTCGTCACACTGAACTGCGCGGCCATCCCGGAAAGCCTGATCGAGAGCGAGTTGTTCGGCTATGTCGCAGGAGCCTTTACCGGGGCTTCCAGCAAAGGCATGCAGGGGCTGTTGCAGCAGGCCGATGGCGGTACGCTGTTCCTGGACGAAATCGGCGATATGCCGTTGCACCTGCAAACCCGCTTGTTGCGGGTGCTGGCCGAGGGCGAAGTGGCGCCGCTGGGTGCTGCACGGCGCGAGCGGGTGGACATTCAGGTGATCTGTGCCACTCACCGCGACCTGGCAACCATGGTGGCGGACGGGCGTTTTCGTGAGGATCTGTATTTCCGCCTGGCCAATGCCCGGTTCGAGCTGCCGCCGCTGCGTGAGCGCGAGGACCGCTTGGGGTTGATTCACCAGTTGCTGGCCGAAGAAGCCCAGGCCTGTGGAGTGGAGGTGGTACTGGCCGATGCTGCGCTGCAGGCGTTGCTGGTTTATCGCTGGCCGGGCAATTTGCGCCAGCTGCGGCAGGTGTTGCGCTATGCCTGTGCGGTGAGCGAGGGCGGGCAGTTGCACTTGCAGGACCTGCCGCATGAGGTTCGCGGTGACGCGGTTGTTTCGGCTGAAAGCGGCGTATCGTGCCCGGCCCGGCAGTTGCTGCTGGATGCATTGATCCGTCATCGCTGGAAGCCAGCGGATGCGGCGCGGGCTTTGGGGATCTCGCGGGCGACCCTGTATCGACGGGTGCATGAGCATCGTATCGAGATGCCGCGGATGAAGGGGTAGGGCCATTGGGGCCGCATAGCGGCCCCAGATTGTTGCAGGCATAAAAAACCCCGGAACAGGTCCGGGGTTCTGGTACATCACACTACTCGATCAATGCTCGTTGGCCAGCTTGTGTTCGAGGTAGTGAATGTTGACGCCGCCTTTGCAGAAACCTTCATCACGCACCAGGTCGCGGTGCAGCGGGATGTTGGTCTTGATGCCGTCGACGACGATCTCGTCCAGGGCATTGCGCATGCGCGCCATGGCTTCGTCGCGGTCCTTGCCGTAGGTGATCAGCTTGCCGATCAGCGAGTCGTAGTTCGGCGGAACCGAATAACCGCTGTACAGGTGCGAATCGACACGCACGCCATTGCCGCCTGGTGCGTGGAAGTGCTTCACCTTGCCTGGGCTTGGGATGAACTTCTTCGGGTCTTCTGCGTTGATCCGGCACTCCAGCGAGTGGCCACGGATCACCACGTCTTCCTGGCGGAACGACAGCTTGTTGCCAGCGGCGATGCTCAGCATCTCCTTGACGATGTCGATACCGGTAACCATCTCCGACACCGGGTGCTCAACCTGCACGCGGGTGTTCATCTCGATGAAGTAGAAGCGGCCGTTTTCGTACAGGAACTCGAAAGTACCGGCACCACGGTAGCTGATCTCGATGCACGCATCGACGCAGCGCTTGAACACTTCCTGACGGGCCTTTTCGTCGATGCCCGGGGCTGGTGCTTCTTCCAGTACCTTCTGGTGACGGCGCTGCAACGAGCAGTCGCGGTCGCCCAGGTGGATGGCGTTGCCCTGGCCGTCGGACAGCACCTGCACTTCCACGTGACGTGGGTTGGTCAGGAACTTCTCCAGGTAGACCATCGGGTTGCCGAAGGCAGCACCGGCTTCGGTACGGGTGAGCTTGGCCGAGGAAATCAGGTCCTCTTCCTTGTGCACCACGCGCATGCCGCGACCACCACCACCACCGGCGGCTTTGATGATCACCGGGTAGCCGACGTCACGGGCAATCGCCAGGGCGACTTCTTCGTCTTCCGGCAGCGGGCCATCGGAGCCTGGTACGGTCGGTACGCCCGACTTGATCATCGCGTCCTTGGCCGAAACCTTGTCACCCATCAGGCGAATGGTGTCGGCTTTCGGGCCGATGAAGGCGAAGCCGGATTTTTCTACCTGTTCGGCGAAGTCGGCGTTTTCTGCCAGGAAGCCGTAGCCCGGGTGAATCGCGGTGGCGCCGGTGACTTCGGCGGCAGCGATGATTGCCGGGATATGCAGGTAGGAATCCTTGGACGATGCAGGACCGATGCAGACCGACTCGTCTGCCAGGCCCAGGTGCATCAGCTCACGGTCGGCGGTGGAGTGCACAGCGACGGTTTTGATGCCCAGCTCTTTGCAGGCACGCAGGATCCGCAGGGCAATTTCCCCACGGTTGGCGATCAGGACTTTTTCGAGCTTCCCAGACATCGTTGGCTCTCCGCGATTCAAACGACGGTGAACAGCGGCTGGTCGAACTCAACCGGCTGGCCGTCTTCTACCAGGATGGCGTCGATGACACCGCCAACATCGGCTTCGATGTGGTTCATCATCTTCATGGCTTCAACGATGCACAGGGTGTCGCCCTTTTTCACCGTCTGGCCAACTTCAGCGAAGTTAGGCGAGGTCGGCGAAGGCTTGCGGTAGAAGGTGCCGACCATTGGCGAACGGATCACGGTGCCTTTCAGGGCTGGGGCAGCAGCAGCGGCTTCGGCGACAGGGGCGGCGGCGGCAACTGGCGCAGCAACCGGGGCGGCAGCCATCGGTGCTGGTGCGTAGAACTGCTGGGCAGCTGGGGTTTTGCTGTGACGGCTGATACGGACCGACTCTTCGCCTTCCTTGATCTCCAGTTCGTCGATGCCAGACTCTTCCAGCAGCTCGATCAGTTTCTTGACTTTACGGATATCCATTAATCATCAACTCCCAAAGGTTCGGTCAGGGGGCGAAATACAAAAAAACGTATCGGAACGTTTCTCTCGAACCCCGGCCCACTTAGGCCAGGGTTTTCATCATTTGGGCTGTGCGTTGGCAGCCAGTTGTTCCAGCGCGGACTCCAGGGCCAGGCGATAACCGCTGGCGCCCAGGCCGCAGATCACCCCTACGGCAACATCGGAAAAGTAGGAGTGGTGACGGAACGGTTCGCGTTTGTGCACGTTGGACAGGTGCACTTCGATGAATGGGATGCTCACCGCAAGCAATGCGTCACGTAATGCGACGCTTGTGTGGGTGAAAGCAGCCGGATTGATCAGGATGAAGTCCACACCCTCGTTGCGTGCGGCGTGAATGCGGTCGATCAATTCGTATTCGGCATTGCTCTGCAGGTACTGCAGATGGTGGCCTGCGGCGCGGGCACGTTGCTCCAGGTCCTGGTTGATCTGGGCCAGGGTCACGGCGCCGTAATGGCCTGGCTCGCGAGTACCGAGCAGGTTGAGGTTGGGGCCGTGGAGCACCAGTAGCGTTGCCATCTGCGGATTCCTTGGATTTGTAGGGCAATTCGACACAGCGCGGCGAGTGTGCCGTAAAGCGACCGCAAGTGTCCAGTTCCCGGCAATAGCCAGCACGATGTCCGAGATTCGCGCGAAGTATGTGACCAAATAATTAAATCTGGTCACTGATTTCAGGATTTTCCCCGCCTCGCGGGAAGTTATAGACCGGCTTTGCCGCGTACGCGTGCCAGAATTTGTGCAAATTCAGCGGCGTTTATTTCGCCTATCACCCGATCAGCGGTAATTTCGCTGCCGTTCGCTGCAAAGAACAGCAGGGCAGGCGGGCCGAACAGCTGGTAGCGGTCGAGCAGTTTGCGTTGCTCGGCATTGCTTTCGGTGATGTCGAAACGCAGCAGTTTGAAGCCGGTCAACTGTGTCTGCACCTGGGGCGCATTGAGCACCTCATGCTCGATCACCTTGCAACTGATGCACCAGTCGGCGTACCAGTCCAGCAGCACTGGCTGCCCGGCCGCCTTGGCTTGCGCCAAGGCCGCGTCCAATGCGTCAGGCGTGGTGATGGTCTGCCAGGCATCGGCCTTTGCCGTCGGGCTGGCGCCGCTGGCGCCCAGTGTTGCAACTGGCAGCGGTCGCAGTGGGTCGCCCTGGCCACTGAGGGCGCCGTACCAACAGGCCAGCGCGTACACCAGCAAGGCCAGGCCGAGCAGTTGCGCCAGGCGCTGGGGCGCGGTTTTGACGACGAGCTCCAGGGCTCCGAGGAACAGGGCCACGCCAGCAGCGAGGAAGCCGACCAGCAGCAAGGTCACAGGGCCTGGCAGTACACGGCTGAGCAAGCCGATGGCCAGCCCCAGCAGCAGCACGCCGATGGCGTTTTTCACCGTGTTCATCCAAGGGCCGCTTTTCGGCAGCCAGGCTGCGCCACCGGTGGCCACCAGTAGCAACGGTGCGCCCATGCCCAAACCCAGGGCGAACAGCTTGAGCGCGCCGCCCAGGGCATCGCCGCTGGCGCTGATATACAGCAGGGCACCGGCCAGGGGCGCCGAGACGCACGGCGAAACCAGCAGGCTGGAGAGCACACCAAGTATTGCCGCGCCTAGCAGAGAGCCGCCGCGGGTATGGTTGGCGACGTTGTTCAGGCGGTTGCTCAGGGCCTGGGGCAGCTTCAGTTCGAACAGGCCGAACATGGCCAGGGCGAATACCACGAAGAACAGCGCGAAAGGCACCAGCACCCAGGCCGACTGCAGGCGTGCCTGCAGGTTCAGGCCCGCACCGAACAGGCCCATCAGGGCGCCGAGTGCCGCAAAGCTGGCAGCCATAGGCAGCACGTAGGCCAGCGACAGCGACAGCCCGCGTAGCCCGCCAACCTGGCCGCGCAGCACCACGCCAGACAGGATCGGCAGCATCGGCAGGACGCAGGGCGTGAAGGTCAGGCCGACCCCGGCGAGGAAGAACAGCAGCAGCGACTTCCAGTTCCAGGCAGGGGTGGTGGTGGTCGGCGTGTTGCCAAGGCCTTCGCCATCGATGGTCAGGCGTGCGGTTTCCGGTGGGTAGCACAGGCCTTTGTCGGCGCAGCCCTGGTAGCCCACCAGCAAGGTGAAGGCGCGCGGGTCGTTGCGTGGCAGCTCGATGTCGAGCACACCGTGGTACACCTCGACGTCGCCGAAAAACTCATCGTGCTTGGCTTCGCCCTTGGGGATGTTCGGCGTGCCAAGGGCGATATCGGCCGGTTCCGTGCGGAACTGGAAACGGTGGCGGTAGAGGTAATAGCCATCGGTGGCGACGAAACGCAGCTTGATGGTTTGCGCGTCGGCCTGGACCAGGTTGAGCTTGAAGGCTTCGTGCACCGGCAGGAAGTCGGCGTTGTTGGCCAGCGAAGCGGCGCCGAGTGTGGCGCTGGGGCGGTTGTCGAGCAGGCCCGTGGCGAAGGCAGGGCTGGCCAGCAGCAGGAACAGCAGGAAAAACAGGCGGCGCATGGCGGACTCGCGAGGTGGAACGTGCTGGGCATGATAGCGGAGTTGGTGTGGGTTGGGGCCAGTAGTGCCTGCCATGACATATGCGGCGCCTATGAGATCGAGCGCCGCCCGCGCGGCGCATCGCGAGCTGCGCTCGCTCCTACGTTTGTTTCGGGCCAATTATTTCTGTGCGATTTGCGCGCGAACGCCTTGGCGCATGGCGCGATATCGCGTCGTACAAACAAGGCGGTCGCGTGCGCCTGCCACAGGCGTTACTGGCCAATAACAAACGTAGGAGCGAGCGCAGCTCGCGATGCGCCGCGCGGGCGGCGCTCGATCTCACAGGCGCTGAAAGATCCAGGTCAGACTCTGAACGCCCGCACCGCCCGGTTCAGCTCGCCGCCCAGGCTCAGCAAATGCTCGCCTTGCTCACGCCCCTCACCAATACGCTGCAAGTTGTCCTCACCCAGCTCATGAATCCGCTCGCTGTGGTCACGAATTTCGCTCACCGCGCCGCTCTGCTGCGCCGTGACATCGGCAATCCGCACGGCCGTGTCCGAGATGGTACGAATGGCACAGACAATCTCATCCAGTGCTCCGTCTGCCGCCTGGGCCTGATTGGCCGTGGCCTCGGCATGCTCAAGCTGTGCGCGCATGCCGGCCACCGAGCCTCTGGCCGCCTGCTGCAAGCGGTCGATCAGGGCCTGAATCTCGCCGGTAGCGCCTGTGGTGCGCTGTGCCAACGAGCGCACCTCATCGGCCACCACGGCAAAGCCACGGCCCATCTCACCGGCGCGGGCCGCTTCGATCGCGGCGTTCAGTGCCAGCAGGTTGGTCTGCTCGGCAATCGAGCGGATTACCGTCAGTACGCCGCCGATGGTTGCCGACTCTTCCGCCAACTGCTCGATCATGCGGGCGTTGCCTTGCACTTCATCGACCAGGTCACGCAAGCCCGACAGGCTCTGGCCAATTACGGCCTGGCCTTGCTCCACGGCGCGCCCGGCATCGCGGCTGGCATCGGCGGCGGCGCTCGCATCCCCCGCCACTTGCTGAATGGTCGCCTCCAGTTCACCGAGGGCATCGCGGATCTGCCCGGTATCGCCGGCTTGGCGCTCGGCGCCATCGTGCAGCGCGACGCTCATGCCGGCCAGCGCGTGGCTGCTGCCGGCCACTTGCTCGGCGTTGTGGCGGATGGTGCCGACCAACTCGACCAGGTACTGACGCAGGCGGTTGAGCGACGCCTGGATGTCGTGCAGTTCGCGGTTGGTCTTGCCCAGCGCGATGGCCTGGGCGAAGTCGCCTTCGGCCCAGCGCGACAGAGCCGGGGCCAAGCCGGTCAGGGTGCGGGCCAGGCGCCGCTGCAGGGTGTCGATCAGTAGCGCGATCAGCAGGATCAGGCCGATCATCAGGCCTTGGATGATGCGCACTTCGGCAGCGATTTTTGCATGCTGGCCGCGTACCTCGGGCTCCAGCGCGGCGATGGCCTGCTGCACCGCCTCCAGGCGCTGGCGGGTGCTGGCCGCCAGGGCGACGCGGCGCTCGATTTGTTCGCGGGTGCGTTGCAGCTCGGCCGGGTAGCGGCTGAGCAGGCTTTGCAGTTCGCGCTTCAGGCCTACGGCAATGTCTTCCTGCTGGGCGCTGGCCTGGGACGCCAGGCCCATCATCGCGGCGAAGTCGTCGGCGCCGGATTCGGCCGCACGGGTTACGCCGAGCAGGGGCAGACCGTCGACCACCTGGGCCTGGACGCGGATCAGTTGCAGCTCGCGCTCGACTTCGTCGGCCAGCTCCGGGCGGCCGCTGCTGACCAGCTTGTCGCGGGCCAGTGACAGCCGGCCCAGGTGCACGGTGGCGTTGAGCAGTGGCAGCAGGTAACGGTTGGCCTCGGCATTGCCGCTGTCGCGGGCGTAGCCGGCCATTTGTTCAAGGTTCGCCCCCAGCTCCCGCTCGGCTTGCAGCAGCAAGGCTTGTGGGTCGCCGGCCAGCTTGCCGGCGGCCAGCAGTTCATTGGCAGTGAAGGCCTGCAGGCTGTCCAGGCTAGGGCGCAATTGCTCGGCCAGCTCAACGGGCCAGTCGGCCAGGGCGGCCTGCAGCTGCTGGTTGGCTTCCATGGCGGCGGCATGGCGCAGGGCATCGCCGCTGCCCAGGTACGCCTGGATGTTGCGTGCCGCCTGGTTCTGGAACTGTTGGGACAGGCCCAGGTAGCGCTCCATCATCTGGTAGGGGCGCTCCAGGGCCCGCTGCGACCACCACAGGGTTGCGCCCAAGGCGAGGCACACGGTCACCAGCAACAGGGTGTTGAAATTGGTCAGCCACTTCAGGCGCATAGCCGCGAGCTTCCTGGTGAGGGGGAGTGGCGGCTGAAGTTATTGCGATTTTGTGACGCGGTGATGACGGCAAGGGCTTGGCGCCAGAAAAAAGTGGCACAGTGCCGGTACGGTTTTAAGTGACTTAGGGCTCTACACGCACTACGCAATTGCGCCCCGCGTGCTTGGCCCGGTACAGCGCTTCGTCCGCCGCACTGGCCATGGTCAGTGCATCCAGCCCCTCGTCCAGCTGTACGACTCCGGCACTGAAGGTGCACTGCAAATCCCGTGGCTGCGCCGGGTAGAGAATCTCGGCAAAGCGCCGGCGAATTTCGTCCAGTACCCTGTGTGCCGCGTCCAGCGCGGTATTGGGCATGACGATGGCGAACTCTTCGCCACCATAGCGGCCAATGAAATCGGTCTTGCGCAAGCGCTGCTTGAGGAACAACGCCAGGCTCTTGATCACCCGATCGCCCATGGGGTGGCCGTGGCGGTCGTTGATCTTTTTGAAGTGGTCGATATCGAGCATGGCAAAGCTCAACGGCTGCTGTTCGCGGCGGGCGCGGAAGCTGCAGTCTTCCAGCAGTTGCAGGATGTGGGTGTGGTTGTACAGCCCGGTCAGGCTGTCGCGCACCATGCGCGCCTTCAAGTGCCGGGCGCGGGCGGCGCGGTTGCGCACGGTGGTGATCAGGTGACGTGAGCGAAAGGGTTTGGTCAAAAAGTCATCACCGCCTTCGCTCATGGCATCCAGCTGCTTGTCCAGGTCGTCCTCGGCTGACAGGTAGATGATCGGCACGCTCACATAACGGTCACTGTGGCGAATCACCTTGGCCAGTTCCGGGCCGGTGCAGGCTGGCATGTACAGGTCGAGGATGATCAGGTCGGGCTGGAAGTCGGCAAGCTCGGCCATGGTACGGATCGGGTCGGTCAGGCTGCGGGTGACCATGCCGGCGCCGGCCAGCACCCGCTCGGTGTACAGGGCCTGGGTGCGCGAGTCGTCGATGATCAGCACGCGCAGCGGGTCGTGCGGGGTGGCATTGGTCAGCAGTTCGACCTTTTCCAGCAGGCTGGAAGCCTCCAGGCTGCCGGTGAGAAAGTCCTGGCCACCGGCGCGTACGGCGGCAAGGCGGGTTGGGGTGTCGGCTTCGTGGTGGCTGAAGAACAGCAGCGGAATATGTCGCGCCAACCCTTGCTGCACCTGGGCGGCCAGCTGCAGGCCTTGGCCCGTACCGGTGAAGTCGACATCCATGATGATGGCCGAAGGCGGGTACTCGCAGATCGAGGCGAGAAACGCCGTAGCATTGGGCAGTGCTTGCACCACCAGGCCGAAGAACTCCAGTTGCTGGGCCAACCGCTGGGCACGCTCATGATCCTGCAGCAGGATGTACACCGGTTTGCGTGGGGGCGGCAGCAGCAGTGGGTCGAGCGGGTCGTCCTTGCGCAGGCCGTTACGCGTCAGCTGTTGCACGGGGCATTGCGGGCTCGGCTCGACTGCTTTGCTCATGTCCTGGCTACTTATAGGTTGGGATGTGCAGGGGCAATGATGGCTCTATGCTAGCAGCTCTTTTCAAGCGCGTGACTGCCCTGCATCAACAAAGCGGCCAGAACGAATATTCAGTTACTGACTGAATGGTCGCTTATGCGTACGGTGGTGTCTGCTTTATAGTGCTGCCACGCGGGCTTGCCGTGGCACCCTGGCGCAGGCCTGTGGTCCAAGCCCCTGAACCGTCGTGACTGATTAAGGACAAAGCCATGCTGGACTGGAAAAACCGCGAGGCCAAAGCCGAGCCCCGTGAGCGTGTCGATGGCCGCGGCGCTGCCGCCCGTAGCTACCTTGGCGGCCTGTGGAGCCGCGCCCTGGGGACCCTGATCGGGTTGTACCTGCTGGTGTGTATCGGCCTTGGCTGGTACTGGAGCCAGGAGCCCGCGCTGTTCCCGGTGCAGCAGAATGCCCAGGCCGCTGCCGAGCGCAATGGCCAGCAAATGGTGGTGGGCTACACCACCCTCGAAACCCTCAAGACCGTTGCCGGCACCTTGCTGAACAAGCCGGGCGGCTACATTTCCAACGACCGCTTCCCGCCAGGGCTGTGGATGGACAACATGCCGAGTTGGGAATATGGCGTGCTGGTCCAGGTACGCGACCTGTCGCGCGCGCTGCGCAAGGACTTCGCCCGGTCGCAGTCGCAGTCCACCGAAGACGCCGACCTGGCCAAGGCCGAGCCGCGATTCAACTTCGACAACAAGAGCTGGATCTTGCCATCGAGCGAGTCGGAGTTCGAAGAGGGCATCAAGTCGCTGTCCCGCTACCAGACTCGCCTGGCTGCTGGCGACAAGGGCGCGATCTTCTACACCCGTGCCGACAACCTGAACAACTGGCTGGGTGACGTGGCCACTCGCCTGGGCTCGCTGTCGCAGCGGCTGTCGGCCAGCGTTGGCCGGGTCAAGCTCAACAGCACGCTGAAGACCGAGTCGGTCGTCGCCGGCCAGGCGCCGCAAGTGGACGAGGAGTTGGTGGAAACCCCGTGGCTGCAGATTGACAACGTGTTCTATGAAGCCCGTGGCCAGGCGTGGGCGCTGTCGCACCTGCTGCGTGCTATCGAGGTGGACTTTGCCGATGTGCTGGCCAAGAAGAACGCCACGGTCAGCGTGCGCCAGATCATCCGCGAGCTGGAAGCCTCGCAAGAGCCGCTGTGGAGCCCAATGGTGCTGAACGGCAGTGGCTTCGGCATGTGGGCCAACCACTCGCTGGTCATGGCCAACTACATTTCCCGGGCCAACGCCGCGGTTATCGACCTGCGTCAGTTGCTGTCGCAGGGTTGATGATGGCTATCAGCCCAACCGAGGCCGCCCACCGTGCGGCTTCCGACCGCGAACTGGTCACCTGGGTGGACGAAGCCGACCAGGTGCTGGGCGCGTTGCCCCGTGCCGAGTTGCGTGAGCGCGGGTTGATCGGGCGTTGCACGTTCATCCTGCTGTTCAACAGTGCCGGTGAGCTGTGTGTGCATCGTCGCACCCTGAGCAAGGCGCTGTACCCAGGGTATTGGGATGTGGCGGCAGGCGGCATGGTCGCGGCCGGGGAGGCGTATGCCGAGTCGGCCGCACGTGAGCTGGCCGAAGAGCTGGGGATCGAAGGTGCGCAGCTGCGTTTCCACGAGCGGTTCTACTTTGACCAGCCGGACAACCGTCTGTGGTGTGCGGTGTATTCGGCGGTGTCCGATGCGCCATTGCGACTGCAGCCGGAAGAGGTGATCGAGGCGCGGTTCATTGGCCTGGAGCAGGCTGAGCAGGAAAGCCTCAGCAAGCCATATTGCCCGGACTCGTTGGCGGCGTTGCAGCGCTACAAGCTTAGCTTGAAATAAAGCAGGGGCCGCTTTGCGGCCCGATCGCGACACAAGGCCGCTCCTACAAGAGGTCGCGTCCCCCGGCCTTGCGCGGTCTCCTGTAGGAGCGGCCTTGTGTCGCGATCGGGCTGCAAAGCAGCCCCAATACGCGAAGGGTCGCAAAACATTCGCAAAATGCCGCAATCCTGTACTTAGCAACGGCTGCATTTATCGTTACACTGCGCGCCCTTTTCGGGCTGTCGCAAGTCTTGCGGCAGTAGCGCCGCCCCTGCCAGAGTGGGGCTTCGCGGTCGGCCTCAACCCCAAGGCACGACCAGTTTTTGTCCTCAGCACAGAGGAACAAAAGTGGCCAAGAAAGCTTCTTCCTTTTCCGCCCTTGGCGGTCTCGTGTATTCCACCGACGCTGGTCGGCACTGCCCTGACTGTGGCCAGCCAGTGGATGCCTGCATCTGCAAGCAGCAAATTATCCCCGAAGGCGACGGCATTGCCCGTGTGCGCCGTGAGAGCAAAGGCCGTGGCGGCAAGACCGTGACCACCGTCACCGGCGTGCCGCTGCCGCCCGACCAGCTCAAAGAGCTGGCGACCACGCTCAAGCGCCGCTGCGGTACCGGCGGCGCTCTGAAGGACGGGGTTATCGAGATCCAGGGCGACCATGTCGAGCTGTTGATCGGCGAGCTGACCAAACAGGGTTTCAAGGCGAAAAAGTCCGGCGGCTGAGGCCATCGCGCGATTTTTTGCCCAGCGCTTTCTAAACTCGTTCCCGTGGCCAGGGTCTATGCCTGAACACGGATGAATCGTCATTTTCAGCTTTTACACTCGCTCCGCTGCCTGCGGGGCAGTGTCTTCGACTTATCTATAGGGGACTTGAATGTCCGTACGACGCACACGCAAAGACGATGGTAGCCAATGGACCGTGGCCGACAGCCGCAGTGTTTATGGCATCCGCCATTGGGGCGCTGGTTATTTCGCCATCAATGAAGCCGGGCGCGTCGAAGTGCGCCCCAACGGCCCCAACAGCGCGCCGATCGACCTGTACGAACAGGTTGACGAACTGCGCCAGAGCGGCCTGTCGCTGCCCTTGCTGGTGCGCTTCCCCGACATTCTGCAGGACCGCGTACGCCAGCTAACTGGTGCGTTCGATGCCAACATCGCGCGCCTGGAGTACCAGAGCCAGTACACCGCGCTGTACCCGATCAAGGTCAACCAGCAGGAAGCGGTGGTGGAAAACATCATCGCCACGCAAAACGTTTCCATTGGCCTGGAAGCCGGCTCCAAACCCGAGCTGCTGGCCGTACTGGCGCTGGCGCCGAAGGGCGGCACCATCGTCTGCAACGGCTACAAGGACCGTGAGTTCATTCGCCTGGCGTTGATGGGCCAGAAGCTCGGCCACAACGTGTTCATCGTCATCGAGAAAGAGTCGGAAGTGGCGCTGGTGATCGAAGAGGCCGCCGAGCTGAAGGTGAAACCGCAGGTCGGCCTGCGCGTGCGCCTGTCGTCGCTGGCTTCGAGCAAGTGGGCCGATACCGGTGGCGAAAAGTCCAAGTTCGGTTTGTCTGCCGCCCAGCTGCTCTCTGTAGTACAGCGCTTCCGCGATGCAGGCCTGGACCAGGGCATTCGCCTGCTGCACTTCCACATGGGGTCGCAGATCGCCAACCTGGCTGACTATCAGCACGGTTTCAAGGAAGCCATCCGTTACTACGGCGAACTGCGTGCGCTGGGCCTGCCGGTCGACCACATCGACGTTGGCGGTGGCCTGGGCGTGGACTACGACGGCACCCACTCGCGCAATGCCAGCTCGATCAACTACGACATGGACGACTACGCCGGCGTGGTGGTGGGCATGCTCAAGGAGTTCTGCGACGCGCAGGGCCTGCCGCACCCGCACATCTTCTCCGAGAGTGGCCGCTCGTTGACAGCGCACCACGCCATGCTGGTGATCCAGGTGACCGACGTCGAGAAACACAACGACGACGTACCCACCATCGAGAACAAGGAAGCCCTGCCCGAGACCGTGCAGTGGCTGGTCGACCTGCTTGGCCCGACCGATATCGAGATGGTCACCGAGACTTACTGGCGCGCCACCCACTATATGGGTGACGTGGCCGCGCAGTATGCCGATGGCAAGATCAGCCTGGGCGAGAAGGCCCTGGCCGAACAGTGCTATTTTGCCGTCTGCCGCCGCCTGCACAACTCGCTCAAGGCCCGCCAGCGCTCGCACCGTCAGGTGCTGGACGAGCTGAACGACAAGCTGGCCGACAAGTACATCTGCAACTTCTCGGTGTTCCAGAGCCTGCCGGACACCTGGGCCATCGGCCAGGTACTGCCGATCATCCCGCTGCACCGCCTGGACGAAGAGCCGATGCGACGTGCGGTATTGCAGGACCTGACCTGCGACTCCGACGGCAAGATCAACCAGTACGTTGATGAGCAGAGCATCGAGACCAGCATGCCGGTGCATGCGCTGAAGGAGGGCGAGGACTACCTGCTGGGCGTGTTCCTGGTCGGTGCCTACCAGGAAATCCTGGGCGATATGCACAACCTGTTCGGCGACACCGACTCGGTGAACATCTACCAGAACGCCGACGGCAGCGTGTACCACGCCGGTATCGAGACCCACGACACCATCGAAGACATGCTGCGCTACGTGCACCTGTCGCCGGAGGAGTTGATGACGCATTACCGCGACAAGGTGGCCAGCGCCAAGATCACCGCACGTGAGCGTACCCAGTTCCTGGATGCCTTGCGCCTTGGGTTGACCCGGTCTTCGTACTTGTCGTCGTAACCGCCGGGGCCGCTTTGCGGCCCATCGCGACACAAGGCCGTTCCTACAGGCGATCGCGCAGTAATTGCCATACGCGATTTCCCTGTAGGAGCGGCCTTGCGTCGCGAACTGAGGGCGCAGCCCTCACGGCGTCATACCCGGTAATGATCCGCCTACGCCATCCCTCATTGCGACACCTATCCTGCGAATGCAATGTTCAAAGGAATTCGACATGGACCGTCACGGCAATCATCGCTTGCGCCAAGGGCGCTTTTCAGAGTCAGGCAGGCTTTATCTGCTAACTACCGTTACCCGCCAACGGCGCCCGCTGTTCCAGAACCTCTGGTTTGCACGAGCGGCCATTAATCAATTGCGCCTGAGTGATCATGAAGGTAGTTGCCGTACGTTGGCTTGGGCTCTGATGCCAGACCATCTGCATTGGTTGATCGAGCTTGGGCCTACCAGCCTGGACAAACTCATGTGTGCTTTCAAGTCACGCAGCAGTTGTGCGCTTTACCGTATAGGTGCCGAGCGAAAGCACATCTGGCAGCCTGGCTTTTATGACCGGGCATTGCGCAAGGATGAGGATGTAAGGGCTGCTGCCCGCTACATCATCGCCAACCCGATTCGGGCGGGTCTGGTTCGACGAGCGGGGGAGTACCCACATTGGAATTGTGTGTGGCTGTGAGCCGGCAGGTGAGGGCTTCGCCCTCATTTCGCGACACAAGGCCGCTCCTACAGGGATCGCGATACCGAGCCGTTCCGCGATCCCGGCATTACCGAACCCACTCACCTTTCTGCTGCAACCGCCACCCCACCCACCCCAGCGTCACCGCCCGCAACCCCATGAACCCGAGAAACGCCAACCATAGCCCATGGTTGCCGAACCCGTTCATGGCCACCGCCACCGGCAGTGCAATCAGTACCGACACCACCATCGCATTGCGCATCTCCCGCGCCCGCGTCGCACCGATGAACAACCCATCCAGCAAGTAACTCCACACTGCAATCAACGGCAGTACCGCCAGGTAGGGCAAATACGGATAGGCCGCATTGCGCACGCTTTCGATGTCGGTCTGCAGGTCGATGAACAAGTGCCCGCCCAGCAGGAACAACCCGGCAAACCCCAAACTGGTGATCAGCGACCAGCCACAGGCCACCACCAACGAACGGCGCAAGGTGTCGCGGTCGCGGGCACCAATGGCATGGCCGCACAGGGCCTCGACCGCATGCGCCAGCCCGTCGAGGGCATAGGCCGTCAGCAGCAGGCCATTGAGCAGCAGGGCGTTGGCCGCCACCGTGGCCTCACCCAGGCGCGCCCCCTGCACAGTAATCAGCAGGAACACCAGTTGCAGCGCCAGGCTGCGCAGGAAAATATCGCGGTTGACCGCCAGCAGCGGGCGCCAGGCCTGCCAGCGTTTGAGCGCTGCCCAGGCGATCTGCCCCGGGTAGGCACGCAGTGCCGGGCGGGTCAGGGCCAGGCCGAGCAGCGCGGCGCTCCATTCGGCAATGACCGAAGCCCGTGCCGACCCCAGTACGCCCCAATCCAGGCCCAGCACGAACCACAGGTTCAGGACGATGTTCAGCAGGTTGGTGGTCAGCAGGATGGCCAGTGGCGCCCGGGCGTTCTGGGTGCCCAGAAACCAGCCAACCAGCGCATAGCTGGCAAGCGCCGCAGGCAGGCCAAGCAGGCGGGTATGGAAGAAGTCTTCGGTGGATTGCTGCAGGGCTGCACTGGGTTGCATCGCATGCAGTGCCAGCTGGCTGAACGGCAGAGCCAGCAGGCCGATCATCAGGGCGAAACCGACCGCCAAAAGCAGCCCTTGTACCAGCACCTGGCGCAACGCGGCGCCGTCGCCACGGCCAGCGGCCTGTGCGGCGAAGCCAGTGGAGCCCATGCGCAGGAAGCCCATCAGGCCAACCATGAAGGTGAACAAAGTGGCGCCCACGGCCACGGCGCCTAGCTGGTGGGCGTGGGGGAGGTGGCCGATGACGGTGCTGTCGACCAGCGCCACCAGCGGTACGGAGATGTTGGACAAGATCATCGGTGCGGCCAGCGCCCAGACCTTGTGGTGGGTAGGGCGGTGGCGCCAGTCGGCGGAGAGTTGGGACATTTGCTTACCAAGGGGCTTGGGGCCGCTGTACGCCCCTTTAACGAAGGCCACAGTGTAACCACCAGGCAACCATTTCGCGCGACCGTGGTCTCACTGGGCGCGCAACGCCGGGTGCCGCACCTGACGTTGCGCTATAGTTGCTGCCCTCACGTACACGCTGCCCAAGAGTTCCTACTCCATGTTCAACAAAGGATTGTTGCTGGCCTGCGCGCTGGCGTTGCTCAGTGCCTGTGACTCATCCGCGCCGGACAAACCGGCGCCGGACAAACCGGCGGCCACCGCGCCCGCCGAAGCCCCCGCCCCCAAACGCGAAGACCCGGCCGTGCTCGCCAAGCGCTACGAGGGCCGCGAACTCACGGTGCTGGATGTATCCGAAGTGCAGCTCGATGGCGCTGCGACGCTGTCGATCAGCTTCTCCGCGCCGCTGGATGCCAAGCAGGACTTCGCCACCAAGGTGCACCTGGTCGACACCGTCAAAGGCAAGCTCGACGGCGCCTGGGAGCTCTCCGACAACCAGATGGAACTGCGCCTGCGTCACCTGGAACCGCAGCGCAAGCTGGTGCTGACCGTCGACAAGGGCCTGCTGGCGGTCAACGGCAAGCAACTGGACAGTGAATCGATCACCCAGCTGGAAACCCGCGACATGCAGCCGACCATCGGCTTTGCCAGCCGCGGCTCGCTGCTGCCCACGCGCCTGGCCGAGGGGCTGCCGGTGATTGCCCTGAACGTCGACAAGGTCGATGTCGAGTTTTTCCGGGTGAAGCCGGAAATGCTCTCGTCTTTCCTGGCCAGCTGGGGGCGCAACAGCAGCCTGTACTACTACCAGTCCAAGGAAACCCTGGACATGGCCGAGCTGGTCTACAGCGGCCGCTTCGACCTCAACCCCGCCCGCAACACCCGCGAAACCGTGCTGCTGCCCATCGCCGGCATCAAGCCGCTGCAGGACCCGGGCGTGTACCTGGCAGTGATGCGTGCTTCGGGCACTTACGACTACTCGCAGCCGGCGACCCTGTTCACCCTCAGCGACATCGGCGTGTCGGCGCACCGCTACCGCGACCGCCTGGACGTGTTCGCGCAGGCGCTGGAAGGCGGCAAGGCGATGAGCGGCGTCAATCTCGAAATCCATGACGAGAAGGGCAAGTTGCTGGCCCAGGCCAGCACCGATGGCAAGGGCCACGCCCAGCTGCCGATCACGTCCAAGGCCGATACCCTGATTGCTACCCAAGGTGTGCACACCACCCTGCTGCGCCTGAACACCGCCGCCCTGGACCTGGCCGAGTTCGACATTACCGGCCCGCAAGCCAACCCGTTGCAGTTCTTCATCTTCGGCCCGCGTGACCTGTATCGCCCAGGCGAAACGGTGCTGCTCAACGGCCTTCTGCGCGACCAGGACGGCAAGCCGGTCAAGGCCCAGCCGGTGAGTGTGGAAGTGCGTCGCCCGGATGAGCAGGTGAGCCGCAAGTTCGTCTGGGAGGCCGACAGCAATGGCTTGTACCAATACCAGTTGCAGCTCGCCACCGAGGCCCCGACTGGCCGTTGGCAACTGCTGCTCGACCTGGGCGGCGGGCGCAAGCAGGTGTATGAATTTCTCGTCGAGGACTTCCTGCCTGAACGCCTGGCGCTGGAGCTGAAGGGCAGCAGCACGCCGCTGTCGCCGGAGGAGGATGCGCGCATCCAGGTCAATGGCCGTTACCTCTATGGCGCCCCGGCTGCCGGTAATCGCCTGAGTGGCCAGGCCTATGTGCGTCCCCTTCGCGAAGCGGTGCCTGCGCTGCCGGGCTACCAGTTCGGCTCGGTCACCGAAACCGAGCTGAACCAGGACCTGGAGCTGGACGAAGTCACGCTCGATCAGGCTGGCAAGGCCGTGGTCGATATCGAAAGCCGTTGGGCCGAAGCCCGCTCACCGCTGCAACTGACCGTGCAGGCCAGCCTGCAGGAGTCCGGTGGCCGGCCGATCACCCGTCGTCTGGAGCAACCGATCTGGCCTGCCGAGCGCCTGCCGGGCCTGCGTGGCCTGTTCGAGGGTGAGGAAACCGATAGCGACGGGCCGGTGGAGTTCGAATTCCTGGTGGCCGACCGCGACGGCAACAAGCTGGCGGCCAACGACCTCAAGGTACGTCTGATTCGCGAGCGTCGAGACTACTACTGGAACTACTCGCAGAGCGATGGCTGGAGCTACGCCTACAACGAGAAGTTCCTCACCCAGCGTGAGGAGACCGTTAGCGTCAAGGCCGGCTCCACGGCCAAACTGAGCTTCCAGGTTGAATGGGGCCCGTACCGCGTGGAGGTCGAAGACCCGCAGACCGGCCTGGTGTCCAGCGAGCGCTTCTGGGCCGGTTATCGCGCCCAAGATAACGCCGAAGGCGGCGCGGTGCGCCCGGACCAGGTCAAGCTGGCGCTGGATAAACCGTCCTACGCCGATGGCGCTACTGCCAAGGTCACCGTCACGCCACCTGCTGCTGGCAGCGGCTACCTGATGATCGAGTCCAGCGATGGCCCGCTGTGGTGGCAGGAGATCGACGTGCCCGCCGAGGGCAAGACCTTTGATGTGCAACTGGACAACGCCTGGGCGCGCCACGACCTTTACATCAGCGCGCTGGTGATTCGCCCTGGAGAGCGCAAGGCCAACGCCACACCAAAACGCGCCGTGGGTGTGCTGCACCTGCCGTTGGACCGCGCCGAACGCAAGCTGGCGGTGAGCCTGCAGGCACCCGAAAAAATGCGCCCGAAACAGCCGCTGACCGTAAAGGTGAAAGCCGCCAATGCCGATGGCAGCGTGCCCAAGCAGGTGCATGTGCTGTTGTCTGCGGTGGACGTGGGCATCCTCAACATCACTGATTTCAAAACCCCGGATCCGTTTGCCAGCCTGTTCGGGCGCAAGGCCTATGGTGCCGACCAACTGGACATCTACGGCCAGTTGATCGAAGCCGGCCAGGGCCGCCTGGCGAGCCTGGCGTTTGGCGGTGACGCGGCAATGGCCAAGGGTGGCAAGCGCCCTAACACCACGGTCACCATCGTCGCCCAGCAGAGCCTGCCGGTGACCCTGGACGACAAGGGTGAGGGCCAGGCCACGGTCGATATCCCCGACTTCAACGGCGAACTGCGGCTGATGGCCCAGGCCTGGACCGAAGAACACTTCGGCATGGCAGAAGGCAAAACCGTGGTCGCTGCACCGTTGATTGCCGAGCTGTCGGCACCGCGCTTCCTGGCCGGTGGCGACCGCACCAGCCTGGCACTGGACCTGGCCAACCTGTCGGGCCGTGCTCAACAGTTGAACGTTGAAATCACCATCGATGGGCAACTGAGCCTGGCGGCCAACGCCGTGCAGAGCGTTAACCTGACCGAAGGCCAGCGCTCGACACTGATGATCCCGGTACAGGCCCAAGGGGGCCTGGGGCAGGGTAAAGTGCATGTGCGGGTCACTGGCCTGCAGTTGCCAAACGAGCCCGCCACCGCGTTCGAGCGTGAGTGGACATTGGGCGTGCGCCCAGCTTATCCGGCGATGCTCAAGCACTACCGCGTGGCGTTGAAAGACCAGCCATGGACCTTGCCTGAAGCGGACCTGGCAGCTTTCGAACCTGCCGGCCTGGAAGCCAGCCTGGCCTTGTCGAGCCGGCCGCCGCTGAACCTGGCCGAGCAGATTCGCGCGTTGGAAGCCTACCCCTACGGTTGCCTGGAACAGACCACCAGCGGCCTGTACCCGTCGTTGTACGCTGATGCCGATAGCCTCAAACGCCTGGGCATCAAGGGCGAGCCGGCGCAGGTGCGCAAGCGCAAGATCGAAATGGGCATCGAGCACCTGCTGGGCATGCAGCGCTACAACGGCAGCTTTGGCCTGTGGAGTTCGGACAGCGAAGAAGAGTACTGGCTAACCGCCTACGTCACCGACTTCCTGCTGCGTGCCCGTGACCAAGGTTACGGCGTGCCGGCCGAAGCGCTGAAGAAGGCCAGCGAGCGCCTGCTGCGCTACCTGCAGGAACGCAACCTGATCGAAGTCGACTACAGCGAAAATGCCGACCACACTCGCTTTGCCGTGCAGGCCTACGCGGCGCTGGTGCTGTCGCGCAGCCAGCAGGCGCCATTGGGTGCCCTGCGAGGCCTGTTCGAGCGCCGCGCCGATGCCCGTTCTGGCCTACCGCTGGTGCAATTGGCGGTGGCACTGGACAAGATGGGTGACAAACCGCGTGCCGAGCAAGCCTTGCAGGCGGGCCTGGGCATCAGCCGTGGCAAAGGCTGGATGGCCGATTACGGCAGCGCCCTGCGTGACCAGGCGCTGATCCTGGCACTGCTGCAGGAAAGCAACCTGGCCAGCAGCCAGGTCGATCAGCGCCTGTTCGCCTTGTCGGATGAGCTGGCGGCCAACCGCTGGCTGTCTACCCAGGAGCGCAATGCACTGTTCCTTGCCGGCCGTAGCCTGCTGGGCAAGCCGGAAGGCAAGTGGCAGGCACGCCTGGACAGTGCTGGCGAGGTGCGCGAGTTCAACAATGCCGAGGCCGGCATGAAGCTGGAAGGCCCGCTACTGGCATCGCCGCTGAGTGTGCAGAACGAAGGCAGCGAGACGCTGTACCAGCAGCTGACCTTGTCGGGCTACCCACGCCAGGCGCCTGCTGCTGGCGGCAATGGCCTGCAGATTCGCCGAGAGTACTTGGGCATGAATGGCCAGCCGCTGGACCTGCACAACCTGCGCAGTGGTGACTTGGTGCTGGTGCACCTGGCGCTCAAGGCTGAAGACCGTGTACCGGATGCGCTGGTGGTGGATTTGCTGCCAGCAGGCCTGGAGCTGGAAAACCAGAACCTGGCGCAAAGCGCCGCCAGCCTGGACAACGCCAGCAGCGCGGTGAAGGAGTGGCGCGAGTCTATGCAGAACGCCAGCGTAGTGCACCAGGAGTACCGTGATGACCGTTATGTTGCCGCGCTCAAGCTCGACAGCTACGGCACCACCCACCTGCTGTACCTGGCGCGGGCAGTGACCCCGGGCACCTACCGCGTACCGCCGCCGCAGGTTGAGTCGATGTACCGGCCGAACCTGCAGGCTGTGGGCGATGGGCAAGGGGAGATGACCGTAAAAGCCCGCTGAGGCTACGCGGTCTGTTGTAGGAGCGGCCTTGTGTCGCGATCGGGCCGCAAAGCGGCCCCAAAACCTGAGCGCGCGGAGCAACTGTGGTACCGCGTCGCCAGGTTTTGCGGCCGCTGCGCGCCCGATCGCGACGCAAGGCCGCTCCTACAGGAATGGCGCAGTTTCTAGTGAATCACCCAACTCATCACCCACAACCCCAGCACCAGCCAGATGATCCCGAGGATGATCGAGGCGCGCATGAACGCACGGATTGCCGAGTACAGCAGCATAAGGCCGATGATCAGGGCCAGGATGCTGAGTAGCGAGGTGTCCATGCCCAAGGTGCGCGCCAGGCCGTCGATGAAATTGCCACCGGCATTGGCCAGCAGGTTGAACAGCCCGCTCAATGCGTCGACGATGAAGCGGATCAACGACCCCAGTGCCTGGCCCAACCACTCGAAAAAACCTTCTACATGCATAGTTGCTTCCTGATGAACGAATCGGCGAGGTTGCCGTCCCAAAGCCTTTGGCCATTACCTGGCCAGGTCGGTTCCCGATGCCAAGCTTAGCGCGGCCACATCGCCATGCGGGCAGGATGTTGCGTGCCACGCTGATCGGCGTGCTGGTGCTGTGCGGCCTGTTGTGGCTGGCTGATCGTATCTGGCCGCTGCCCATGCCGGGCGACGACCTGGCCCGGGTGGTGCTGGCCGAGGACGGGACGCCGTTGTGGCGCTTTGCCGATGCTGATGGCGTGTGGCGCTACCCGGTCAGCCCCGAACAGGTGTCGCCGCTGTACCTGCAGGCCTTGCTGACTTACGAGGACCGCTGGTTCTACAGCCACCCTGGGGTCAATCCACTGGCCTTGGCCCGCGCTGCCTGGTTGAACCTGCGCGGTGGGCGCGTGGTGTCGGGCGGCAGTACGTTGTCGATGCAGGTGGCGCGCCTGCTCGACCCGCACGACCGCACCCTGGCTGGCAAACTGCGCCAGTTGTGGCGTACGGCGCAGCTGGAATGGCACTTGTCCAAGCGCGAAATCCTGCAGATCTACCTGGACCGCGCGCCGTTCGGCGGCACCTTGCAGGGCGTGGCCGCTGCCAGTTGGGCGTACCTGGGCAAGTCGCCCTTGCACCTGACACCCGCTGAAGCGGCGCTGCTGGCGGTGCTGCCCCAGGCACCCAGCCGGCTGCGCCCAGACCGCCACCACGAGCGTGCTCAGCGCGCGCGCGACAAGGTGTTGCAGCGCCTGGCCGAATACCAAGTGTGGCCTGAGCGGCAAATCCGCGAGGCGGCCGAGGAACCGTTGGTGTTGGCGCCACGCCAGGAGCCGGCCCTGGCACCCTTGCTGGCCCGGCGCCTGAACAGCGCCGACAGCCCGCCACTGATTCGCACCACGCTCGATGCCGCACTTCAGCGGCGCCTCGAAGACCTGCTGCTGGGTTGGCGCGCCCGGCTACCGGAGCGCACCTCGGCCGCCGTCCTGGTGGTCGATGCGCAGACCATGGCGGTGCGCGCTTACCTGGGCTCGATAGATTTGGCGGACGAGCGCCGTTTTGGCCATGTCGATATGGTGCGCTCGCTGCGTTCGCCCGGTTCCACCCTCAAGCCGTTTCTCTACGGCATGGCGCTGGACGATGGCCTGATCCATTCCGAATCGCTGCTGCAGGATGTGCCACGACGTTATGGCGATTATCGCCCCGGCAACTTCTCCATGGGCTTCAGCGGCCCGGTCTCGGCCAGCTCGGCGCTGGCCCTGTCGCTCAACCTGCCGGCCGTGCAATTGCTGGAGGCCTATGGCCCGAAACGCTTTGCCGCGCAGCTGCGCATGGCGGGCGTGCCGCTGATATTGCCGCCGCTGGCCGAGCCCAACCTGTCGTTGATACTGGGGGGCGCCGGCAGCCGGCTGGAAGATCTGGTGGGTGGCTACGCGGCGCTGGCACGGGACGGTAACAGTGCGAAGGTGCGTTTGCAGCCGCAGGACCCGCTGGTAGAGCGACGCCTGTTGTCGCCAGGCGCGGCGTGGATCATCCGACGCATCCTCAGTGGCCAGGCTCGCCCCGACCGCGACCCGCATGCCGAACTGGTGCAGCGCCCGCAACTGGCCTGGAAAACCGGCACCAGCTATGGCTTTCGCGATGCCTGGTCGATCGGCGTAGGGCCGCGCTACCTGATCGGCGTGTGGATCGGTCGCCCCGATGGCACGCCGGTTCCCGGGCAATTTGGCTTGGCTTCGGCGGCGCCGCTGATGCTGCAGGTGCATGACCTGCTGAGCAACCGTGACAGTCAGCGTGGCATCAGCGTGCCAGTGGCGCGTGTACCGGCAAACGTCGGTGTGGCGGCGATCTGCTGGCCGCTGGGCCAGCCGATGAGCAAGCAGGACCCCAACTGCCGACGCCAGCGCTTCGCCTGGACCCTGGATGGCACCACGCCGCCAACCTTGCAGGCCGCTGACCAACCGCTGGGCCTGGGTTTGCGCGAAAACGTGTGGGTCAACGACCAGGGCCTGCGTGTCGATGGCAGCTGCCCGGGCGCCAAGCCCCGTGAAATCGCCTTGTGGCCGGCGCCGTTGGAGCCCTGGCTGCCCCGCCTCGAACGGCGCGCGGCGCGTCTGCCCGCCCTCGACCCGGCCTGCCCGCCGCAACTACCGGCCAGCGCGCCACCGCTGTCGATCGTGGGCGTGCGCCCCGGCGATAATCTGCGTCGCCCAGCCACCAGCAGTGAGCCGCTGCAATTGCATGTATCGGCGTTGGGTGGTGGTGGACGGCGCTGGTGGTTCCTCAACGGCCAGCCGCTGGGTGAAACCCAAGGGCAGGACAGCTTGCTGCTGCGCTTGCCCCAGGTCGGGCAGGCCGAACTCAGCGCGCTGGACGAAAGTGGCGAGACGGCGCGGGTGGCGTTCCAGGTCAGCGAGTAGGTGTTCGACGGCAGCCGGGCCAGCACCTACGCTTGCAGGTGAGGGGGGTGAGCGGCGGGTGCCCCACAACCCAAGGGAACATGGAGCGCCCTATGCGTCCTCTGGCCGTGCCCCTGCTGTTGCTGCCCTGGGCGCTTGCGGCCCAGGGCGAGCCGTTGCCGGGTTTTCTCGACAGCCATGAATACGAGCGGCGCTTGCCCAGCGCCAACCTGCCGATTGCGGCCTACCGCCTCGTCAGCCCCAACATACGGCTGGCCGAGGCGGCTATCCACAAGCCTGACTGGGCTTCGGCCAATACCCCGCTGATACTGCAAAAAGTACGCTTCGAGGGCGGCACGGTGTTCCCCCTGAGCGACCTGCGTGAGCACTACCAAGCGCTGATAGGGCGCCAGACCACGTTGGGTGAATTGCAGCAATATACCGAGCGGCTGACCCAGCGTTATCGGCAGCAGGGCTACTTGTTGTCGTATGCCTATCTGCCACCGCAGGATGTGGCAGAGGGTAGGGTCAGCGTGGTGCTGGTCGAAGGTTACCTCCGTGATTACCGCGTGGACGGCGATATCGGCCCGGCCAGCGAGTATTTGCAACAGTTGCTGGCGCGCCTTGAGGCTGAGCGGCCGCTGACGCGGGAAACGCTGGAGCGTTTTCTGGGCCTGGCCGCGCGCATGCCTGGTGTGTCGGTAGAGGCTGAGCTGACAATGGCGCAGGCCGCTGATGGCGCCGCCCGGCTGACCCTGCATGCGCGGCGCAAGCCATTCGGCGCCGCTGTGACGGTGACCGACTCCAGCCGCGACACTGCACAGGCGTTGTTCACGGCAACCAGCAATGCCCAGACCCGCCATGGTGAACAACTCACGGCCAGTTGGCTGCTGCCTCCAGGAGACGACCAGGTCCATTACCAGCGTCTGGACTACAGCCAGTACCTGGACGCCGCCGGCAGTCAACTGCTGCTGTCGGCTTCGCGCTACCGCAGCGAGCCCGGCACGCGCATACGCCTTGACCATGGTCGCGATATCACCCGCGAGCACGACAGCGAGCGCTGTGCGATAGGGCTTCGTCAGCCGGTGATCGTCAGGCCGGATGAGTGGCTGGTGGTTCAGGGGCACTTGTACGCAGTTCGTGAGCGCGATGAAGACCACACGGATGAGCAGCCATCGTCTCGGGACTACGACACCTACGTGCGTGCGCTGTCGTTCGAGGGCGATTGGCGCGAGATGGAGCAGAGGCGTATGCGTATCGTCAGTGCTGGAGTCTATCAGGGCCTGGATTACCTTGGGGCTCGAAGCGATGCCGACTACGACCTGGACTTTCTGCGGCTGCGGCTTTCCGGCTTGCAGAGCGACGCACTGCTGGATAACTGGCAGGGCGTGGTGTCCGGGGCCTTGTACTGGAGTGATGACAAGTTGCCCGACAGCGAGCGCGCGGGTTTTGGCGGGCAGAGTTTTGGCCGTGGATACCCGCGTGACCAGGCGGACGGGGACAAGGGCTGGGGTGTGGCTTACGAGCTGAGCTACAGCATGCAGGGGAGCGGGCTGGCGCTGGTTCGGCCATATGCGGCAGTGGACACGGCGCAGGCCTGGCATAACCGAGGGCCGGTGGAGGATGCCCACCTGGCGTCGCTGGCGTTTGGTGTGCGGTTAGGAGATGGGCGCGTGTTCAATGTGGCGCTGGAAGTGGCCAAGCCGTTGGCGGATGTGGCGCTCGATAGCCTGGACCGTGGGCCTCGGCTGACCTTGAGCGTTGACGTTCAACTGTAGGGGCCGCGAAGCAGCCCCGGTAATTTACACGCTGCCCCCTCAATGGGTGGTAAACCGCTGATGCACCGGCGATGAGCTAGGGGTAAGCGCCAGTGCCAGCTGGGTGCGGTTGTGCATGTGGGTCAGGCGCAACACCTGTGACACGTAAAGCTTCACGGTATTCTCGGTAATGCCCAGCTCACAGGCGATCTGGTAATTGGTCTTGCCTTTGCTGACCAGGCGCGCCACTTCCAATTGGCGTGGCGACAGCTTCTCGAACGCCGCTGGCAGTTCGCTTTCGCTTTCCTCCACGTCACTGGCACGCCGGTGGGTGCCTTGGCCACGGGCTTTTTCCAGGTCCTGATACAGTTCGTCCACTGAGTCGGCCAGCTCTTGCAGGCGCTGGTTCAACCCACCCAGATCACGGAAGTTTCGCTGGCGCTCCAGCAAGGCTTCTTCCTGCCGGCGTACGCCCGCCAGCAGCTCGTCAAGGTCCATCGGCTTCTGGTAGTAGTCGGCAAAGCCTTCGCGTAGCGCGCGGATCACGTCCTGTTTCTCGGCACGCCCAGTCAACATGATGGCTTCGAACATGCGCGGGCTGCCGTCGAGCCCCTTCAAGGCGCGTACCAGCTCAATGCCATCTCGCTCCGGCATGTGCAGGTCACAGATGAGCAGACCGATGGCCGGGTCTGCCACATATCGCTCGATAGCTTCGTCAGTTGAGTGGGCTGGTATGCAGACATAGCCCTTGGTTTCGAGGAATTCACACAGTTGTTCGACAATGACCGGTTGGTCATCAACCACCAACACCTTCACTTCACTCACTGGTCTGGACACGATCAACTCCCTGTTCGTATACCGCCCTGCTCCCGTGCCAGACGCTCTGGCAGCTTAAAAGTAGTCGCTCTAAGCGAATATGTACAAGGCGTGTACAAGTCTTCGGACCACTGGAAGCCTTATTGGATCCATACGGCCGTCAGAAGAAACCCTGCCAGCACATAGGGGACGAACGCCTGTTTGTCGCCCATTTCCTCGGTCAGGGCCTGCAAACGCTTCTTTACCTTGGGGTTGAGCAAGGTCCACAGGCGCCGGCGGGTAAGCAGCCATACCAGCACACTGACGCCGGCGCCGATAAAGGTGCCGAGCACATATTGCGGGCTGGTGGCCAGGGCCAGGGCGCCCATCAGCTTGACGTCGTCGGCGCCGAAGCGGCCGAGCATATAGCCTGGCAGGGTCAGCAGCATGACGATGGCAAGCGCCCAGCCGGCATCGCTGGCGTCGGCGCCGATCCAGCTGTGGCCGGTGGCGAACAGCCAGATTAGGGCGCAGGTAGCCACGCCCAGGGTCAGCAGGTTGGAGATCTGGCGTTGACGCACATCCTGTTCGGAGCACAAGGCAAGCCACAGCAGGAGAACAATGCTTTGCATTGGCAGGTCGCCCTTCCCAAATGTTGAACACTTCTACCCGGTCAGTCAGGTTTCCTTAAGTGAAGATAGACGGGAACGTGCGGGGGAGTGGGGCGGGATGGGTAAAAAGGCGTGGCTGGAATGGATTTTGTCGTAGCTGACACAGGCCTGCGCGGTCTTTTGCAGGCGCGGCCTGGGCGCAAGGCCGCTCCTGCAAAGACCTGCATCAAGCCGCTATTTCTTGCTGCCTGGCGGATAGTTGGCCAACACCTTGGCCACGGTGTCGTGAATGGCGGTATTGCGTTCTTCAGGACTTGGCGGGTAGTTGTTCATGATCTGCTCGGCACTGCCGCGCCACACCAGCTTGCCGTCACGCCCATCGAACATGTCGACCTGAATCGTGGCGACCTTGTAGTCGACGCTGCGGGTTTCGTTGTACATCGGCCCCCCCCAGTAGCCGCCCCAGTAGCCACCCCAGCCACCGCCATAGTTGGTGGTGATCTGCTGCTGGCGCTGCTCGACGATCAGGTAAGTACGTACGCTCAGATCAGGCCGAGCGCCGCCTTGCACCGGGCGCAGGCCGCGCTGGTCGAGCTGATCAGCGACCGCTTGGCGAATGCGCTGTTCGGTGAGGTCGCTCTTGATCCGTGGGTCGTCCGGGCGATACTGCAGCCCCGGCTCCTGCCAAGCCCAGCTGCGGTAGGCGGCGAAATCGCGGCTGGCATCGAAATCCTGCTGGACGTTATTGCTGGAGCAGGCGGCGAGCAATAACGCGAATGACAGTAGAACGAGACGGCGCAACATGATGGTTCTCCGTTAGCGATTAACTGGGAGGATAGCCGCTGAGCGCCTTGTGCACAGAATCGCGCAAGGCACTTTCGCGTTCGCGCGGCGAGTCCTTGTCGCTGCCGCTTTCGGCGCTGGCGCTCCATACCGGCTGGCCGCTGCGGGCGTCGTACAGGTCGATACGCACCACCATGACTTCGACCTCATAGGTGCGCACGATGGGCACACTGGCATAGCCCCCGTAACCATGGCGGTAGCCACCATAGCCGACACCACCGTAGGGGTACGGCCCGTAGTAGGGGTCGTAGGTGTCGTAGTCACGCACCTGGCGCAAGCGTTTTTCCAGGCGCATGTCGGCGCTGACCAACAAGTCGCCGGAGGCCCCTCGGGCGGGGCGCAGGCCATGCTGATCGAGTGCGCCGCTGACGGCATCGGCCAACTGCGCCGGGTCAGCATTGGCCGAGCCGCTGGGTAACTGGCCGTTGCGCCAGCTCCAGCTGCGGTAGTGCCCGTAATCACGGGCGGGCGCCGGGTAGGCACTGGCGTCGAAAGTGGTAGCGGCCTGTGCAGGGGCTGGTGGTAACGGGCGGCTGCTGGCCACATACGGGTTGCTGCCCTGGCAGCCAGCCAGGGCAATGGGCAGCAGGGCCAGGCACAACAGACGGTACGGCATGTATTCCTCCCGGCGGGGCGGGTTAGCGAGGGCGGCAGACCCAGTGCAGGTAACGGCCAAGGCCAGCGAAACCGGGGTGGCGGCGGTAGGCCAGCTCCATTTCCAGCAGGTCGAGCAGCTCGGCCTTACCCTGGAACTCCTTGGGCATGTAGTCGTGGAACACCCGCACGCCGCTTTCGCTTTCAACCTGCCACATAGGTTCAAGTTGCGCCTTGAGTTCGCGTGGATCAAGCGGTTTCTGTGGGGTCAGGCTCTGCTTTTCACCTTCCAGACGGTTGCTGCGCAACTTGCGGAAATGGCCCTTGAGCAGGTTGCGATAGACCAGTGCATCGCGGTTGTAGAAGGCCAGCGATAACCAGCCGTCGGGGGCGGTGAGCTGGTGCAGCACAGGCAGGATGCTCTCGGGTTCGGCCAGCCATTCGAGCACGGCGTGGCAGAGCACCAGGTCGTAGGGCTCGGTCAGTTGGCCAAGCAGTTCTTGCCAGGGCGCATGAATGAAGGTGGCCGGTTGGCCCGCTTCGGCAAAGCGCGCACGGGCGCCGTCGAGCATGGGGGCTGCGGGCTCGGCCAAGGTCAGCTGATGGCCGCGCTCGGCCAGCCACAAGGCCATGTGGCCCAACCCGGCGCCAATGTCGAGGATACGTAGCGGGCGGTCGGGCAGCGCCTCGGCCAGGTCAGCCTGCAGCACGGCCAGGCGGATCGCACCTTTGGCGCCGCCGTAGATCTTCTCGGCAAAGCGCGTGGCCAGCTCATCGAAGTGACGGTCGTTCATAGGGCGAAGCGCCTCTCGCTATCGGCCAGCTTGGCCCGCACCACCTGATCCATGTCCAGGCCCAGTTCGCTGCAGAGCAGCAACAGGTAGAGCACCACATCGCCGACTTCCTGGCCGGCGTGGGCCAGTTTGTCGGCAGGCAACTGGCGCGATTCGTCCTCGCTCAGCCACTGGAAAATTTCCACCAGTTCGGCCATTTCGACGCTGGCGGCCATGGCCAGGTTCTTTGGGCTGTGGAAGCCGCGCCAGTCGTTGTTGTCGCGGATCTGATGCAGGCGTTGGGTGAGTTCTTGCAGGTTCATCGGGGGTCTCCTAATGCTGCATAGCTTCTGCCCAGGCCCGATGCAAAGCAAGCGGCGCCTACAGCAGAGCCCAGCGCCCGACCATATGCAGCACACCTCCATGGCCATCCAGCCGCAACGTCCCCGAAGGGCCCGCCTCACTGGCACTGAGCACCACCTCCGAAGGCAACCTTACCGGCTTGCGAAAATCCACCTCGAAGGCATAGCCACTGTGCGGCAGGTGCCCGCGTAATGCGGCCAAGGCCATGGCCTTGGTCCACATGCCATGGGCAATGGACGTGGGAAAGCCGAACAACCGCGCACTGACTGCACTGAGGTGAATAGGGTTGTAATCCCCGCAAACCTTGGCATAACGCCGGCCGATATCACTGTCGGCGTACCAGCGGGTGGCCTCGGGCAAAGAACCAGGTTCGGCGTCAGCGGGCTCATCCACTTCGCCTTCCAGCTTCAACCCACGCACCAGCATACGGCTGGTTTCACGCCACAGCAGACCGATGCCGTCTTCAGCCTCGGTGACCAGGTCGAAGGTGCCACCTTTGGCATGGGGCTGCAGGTTGTGCGCATACACCGCAAAGCGCAGCCCTTCGATAGCGCCAAGCGGGCGCAGTACCTCAATGCGGTTGCGCAGGTGCACCAGGCCGAGTAGCGGGAAGGGGAAGTCATTTGCGGTCATCAACTGCAATTGCAGGGTAAACGCCATGACATGGGGATAAGCCGCCGACAGGCGGCCATCATCGGGAAAGTGGCACAGCCTTCGATAGGCGTTCAGATTGCCCGGCTGAACCCGGATGAAACAGCGCAGGCCATCCTCCGGCAACTGCTCGCCGCTGATTGTGCGCTTGCTGGCTGCACGCAGATAAAGGCTGGCGCGGGCCGTTGGGCTGTGCAGGTCGTGCCACTGTCGGCTCATGCTCAAGCCCCCATCAATGCCTGGCCGCAAACGCGCAGCACCTGGCCGTTGACAGCCCCTGAGCCCGGCTGGCTGAGCCAGGCAATGGCTTCGGCGACATCTTGCGGGCGCCCGCCCTGGCCCAGTGAACTCAAGCGTCGCCCGGCCTCGCGCAGGCCCATGGGCATGGCTGCAGTCATATGGGTTTCGATAAAGCCGGGGGCCACTGCGTTGATGCTGCCACCGCGCTCGGCGAGCCGCGGCGCCCAGGCCTGGGCCAGGCCAATCAGCCCTGCCTTGCTGGCGGCATAGTTGGCCTGCCCACGGTTCCCGGCAATACCGCTGACCGATGCCAGCAGGGTGATGCGTGCGTTTTCCCCCAGCGCGCCGTTGTCATACAGCGCCTGGGTCAGCAACTGCGGGGCCTTGAGGTTGACGGCCAGCACTGCGTCCCAGTATTCCGGCGTCATGTTGGCCAGCGTCTTGTCGCGGGTGATACCTGCGTTGTGCACTACGATGTCGATGCCGTCGGGCAGGGCCGCAAGCAGTTGCGCTGCCGCGTCGCTGGCGCAGATATCCAGTGGCAGTGCCTTGCCGCCTAGGCGTGCCGCGAGGGCGTCGAGGTCTTGGCTGGCTTGGGGCACATCGAGCAGTAGCACCTCGGCGCCATCGCGGGCCAGGGTTTCAGCTATGGCAGCGCCGATACCGCGTGCGGCGCCGGTGATCAGAGCGCGGCGGCCCCCCAATGGGCGGGTCCAGTCCTCGACCTGACTGGCACAAGCCCCCATGCGCAATACCTGGCCCGAGATGAAGGCACTCTTGGGCGAGAGAAAGAAGCGCAGGGCGCCTTCCAGCTGGTTCTCGGCATCGGGGGCGACATACAACAATTGGGCGGTCGCGCCGTTGCGCAGCTCCTTGGCCAGCGAGCGGCTGAAGCCTTCGAGGGCGCGTTGAGCAACGCTGGCCAACGGGTTGTCGAGGCCTTCTGGTGCACGGCCAAGCACCAGTACATGGGCACACGGTGCCAGGCTGCGCAACAGCGGCTGGAAAAATTCGCGCAACTGCTTCAGTGCATCGCTGTCGGACAAATGACTGGCATCGAACACCACAGCCTTGATTTTCGGCCCCAGGCCGGCCACCCAGGCTTCAGCCTGCAGGTTGTCGGCATTGAAGCTGTAGACCTCGTCGGTCAGGCACGGGGCGATGGCTTCGACCTGGCTCGCCAGAGGCCCGCCACCCAATACCAGGGCGCCTTCCACCGGGCGCAGGCGGCCAGCTTGCCAGCGCTCCAGCGGCGCCGGGCGTGGCAGGCCAAGGGCATCCACGAGGCGACGGCCGAGATTGGAGTTGGCAAAACCGAGGTAGCGATCGCTCATGGGTGGTCTCCTGAAAGGCAAGCTTGAAAGTGTGGACCAACTTTGTGGCAGGGTCGTTCGAATACGGTAAAAACACCTAGGCTGTACGGATCAAATTGTTTCAGGAGGAGCTAGCGCATGCGTTCATCTCGCCGGGTCGCGATCCTGGGCGGCAACCGAATCCCCTTCGCCCGCGCCAATGGCGCCTACGCCACGGCCAGCAACCAGGCGATGCTCACCGTCGCGCTCGAAGGGTTGGTCGAGCGCTATCGCCTGCATGGGCAGCGCCTGGGTGAGGTGGTGGCTGGCGCAGTGCTGAAGCACTCACGCGACATGAACCTGACCCGCGAATGTGTGCTGGGGTCGCGCCTGTCCCCGCAGACACCGGCCTATGACATCCAGCAAGCCTGCGGCACCGGGCTGGAGGCAGCGCTGCTGGTGGCCAACAAGATTGCCCTGGGGCAGATCGACTGCGGTATTGCCGGCGGTGTGGATACCACCTCCGATGCACCCATTGCCGTCAACGAAGGCCTGCGCCATATCCTGCTGCAGGCCAACCGTGGCAAGAGCCTGGGCGAGCGGCTCAAGCCCTTCTTGAAACTGCGGCCTCATCACCTGAAGCCCGAGTTACCGCGCAATGGCGAACCGCGCACGGGGTTGTCGATGGGCGAGCATTGCGAGCGCATGGCCCAAGCCTGGCGCATTGGTCGCGCCGAGCAGGACGAGCTGGCGCTGCTCAGTCATCAGAAGCTGGCTGCGGCCTATGCCGAGGGTTGGCAGGACGACCTGCTAACGCCGTTTCTCTCGCTGACTCGGGACAACAACCTGCGCCCGGACCTTGGCCTTGAGCAGTTGGCCAGGCTTAAACCTGCCTTTGACCGCAGTGGGCAAGGCACCCTGACGGCGGGTAACTCCACGCCGTTGACCGATGGTGCTTCGCTGGTGCTGTTAGGCAGCGAGGCGTGGGCGCAGCAGCAGGGGTTGCCGGTGCTCGCCTATTTGGTCGATGGGGAAACCGCAGCGGTAGATTTCGTCACGGGCCGCGAAGGGTTATTGATGGCGCCGGTGTACGCTGTGCCACGCTTGCTGGCGCGCAATGGCCTGGCACTGCAGGACTTCGATTACTACGAAATCCACGAAGCCTTTGCTGCCCAGGTGCTGTGCACGCTGAAGGCCTGGGAGGATGTCGATTTTTGCCGCGAGCGGTTGGGGCTGGAGGCGCCGCTTGGGGCGATCGACCGCAGCAAGCTCAACGTCAAGGGCAGTTCGCTGGCGGCCGGGCATCCATTTGCGGCGACCGGGGGGCGGATATTGGCCAACCTGGCCAAGTTGCTGGCGACGGCGGGGAAGGGGCGTGGGCTGATTTCGATCTGTGCGGCAGGTGGGCAGGGGGTGACGGTAATCGTCGAGCGATGACACAGGTTGAACATCGAGACGATGCCAGCTGTTAGGCTTGTCTGGTCAGAACTACAAGAAACCGCCATGCCGATTATCGGTCATCCCCGCGCTATTCCGGTGCTGGACCACCTGCCCAGGCCCCTCTACGCCCGTGCCGAAAGCCTTGGTGCCGGTTCCTGGACCACCCGCCACCAGCACGACTGGGTGCAGTTTTCCTACGCGATCAGCGGCGTACTCGGCGTGTACACGCGTGACGGCAGCTACTTTGCCCCGCCACAGTGGGGGGTGTGGATCCCTGCCGATGCCGAGCATGAAGTGGTCACTTCGATGCAAGCCGAGATGCGCAGCCTGTATGTGCGCCGCGATGCCTGCCCATGGGCGCCTGAGCAATGCCGGGTGCTTGAGGTGACACCACTGGCACGCGAACTGATCAAGCAGTTTTGCCTGTTGCCGGCGGATTACCCGGAGGGTGACAGTGCCGAGGCGCGCTTGGTGGCGGTGCTGCTCGACCAGTTGCGCACGTTGCCGGAAGTCGGTTTTTCACTGCCCTTGCCACGCCACCCTGGCTTGCTGGCGCTGTGCAATGGCTTGATCGCCGCGCCGGACCAGCCGCAGACCTTGCAGCAATGGGCGCGCGAGCTGGGGTGTTCGGAGAAGACGCTGATGCGGCTGTTCCAGCGGGAGACCGGGTTGAGCTTTCGCAATTGGCGGCAGCGCATGCGGTTGCTGTCTTCGCTGGCGCTACTGGAGGCGGGGGAGAATGTGACCGAGGCGGCGCTGGGGTGTGGGTATGACTCCACATCGGCCTACATTGCGGCGTTCAAGCAGTTGTTTGGGGCGACCCCGGGGGAGCTGAAACTTTAGTGCTCGGTTGCCGGTGCCGGTCTCTTCGCGGCATTAGCTGCGAAGAGGCCGGCACAGGCAATGCATCAGGTGCGGAACCTGCGCACCAGCGTGTCCAGTTCATTGGACAGCCCGGCCAGGCTCTCGGAGTCCTGACGCGCCGCCTGGGCCAGTTCGGCCACCAGTTGCGCATCGCCGTGAATCTGGCTGATGTGGCGGTTGATGTCCTCGGCCACCTGGTGCTGTTCTTCGGCCGCCGTGGCGATCTGCGTGTTCATGTCGCGGATCACGTCCACCGACTCACGGATCTGCCCGAAGCTGTCGCGGGCCAGGCCGATACGGCTCACCGACTGCTGCGAAACTTCCAGGCTGGCATGCATCTGTTCGGCCACTTCGGCAGTGCGGCTGGCCAGGTTGCCCAGCAAACCGTCGATTTCGGCGGTGGAGTCGGCAGTGCGCTTGGCCAGGGCCCGCACTTCGTCGGCCACCACGGCAAAGCCACGTCCCTGCTCACCGGCACGAGCTGCTTCGATGGCCGCGTTCAGGGCCAGCAGGTTGGTCTGTTCGGCAATGGAGCGGATGGTGCCGAGGATCGACTGGATGGCGTTGCTGTCACGCTCCAATTGCTGGATCGACTGCGCCGACTGCTCGATCTCGTGGCTCAGGCGGTCCACGCTGCTTACCGCGGCATCGATCTGTTGCTGGCCTTCGCGGGCTTGCTGCTGGCCGCTGTCGGCCGACTGCGCCGCCTGGCTGCAAGACCGCGCTACTTCGTTGGCGGTGGCGACCATCTCGTGGAAGGCAGTGGACACCATGTCCACGGCTTCGCGCTGACGGCCGGCGGCCTCGGCCATGTCGCTGGAGACGCGGGTCGAGCTGCTGGAGGTGCTGAGGATCTTGCTGGCGGCAGCGCCGATGTGCTGGATCAGGCTGCGAATGGCGCCGAGGAATTGGTTGAACCAGCTGGCCAATTGCGCGGTTTCGTCGCGGCCGCGGATTTCCAGGTTGCGGGTCAGGTCGCCTTCACCTTGGGCAATGTCTTCCAGGCCATTGGTGACACTGTTGATCGGGCGCACGATCAGTTTGGCGAAGGCCGCACCGACCACGGCGAACAGCACGGCCAGCACCACGGCGATGACGCCGATCAGCCAGGTCAGGCGGGTGGTGGTCTGCATCACCTCGCTTTGTTCGATCAGGCCGATGAAGGTCCAGCCCAGTTGCTCGTCGGGGTAGACGTTGGCCATGTAGCGCACGCCATTGAGCTCGACCTCGACCAGGCCTTTGCCGGCCTTGGCCAGCTCGGCGTAACCGTCGCCAAAACTCGCCAGTTGCTTGAAGTTGTGGCCTGCATCGCGCGGGTCGACCATCACGTTGCCGTTGCTTTCCACCAGCATTAGGTAGCCACTTTCGCCCAGCTTGATCTGCTTGACGATCTCGGTCAGGCCCTTGAGGGAAACATCGATGTTGACCACGCCGCCGGGGTTGCCCAGCTGGTTGGCCACGGCGCGCACGGTGCTGACCAGCACCGCGTCGTCGGCGGCCCAGTAGTAAGCGCCGGTGCGCACGGTCTTGCCTGGGTTGGCCATGGCCAGTTGGTACCAGGGGCGGGTGCGTGGGTCGTAGTTGACGAACTTCTGCCCGGCCGGCCAGCCCGTGTAGCCGCCGTCATTCACGCCGTAGGACAGGTAGGCATAAGCGGGGTGCGAGTTGGCCAGGCGGGTCATGAATTCGAGGAGCTTGCTGGCCTGTTCGCCCAGTTCGTAGGACGGTGTGGCGCTCATGTACTTGTTCAGCTCGCTGCCCGTGGCAGCGACCATTGGCTGGGAAGCCAGGTACTCGACGTTCTGGTTGATGCCCTGGAAGAAGATGTTCATCGCGTTGCTGACCTGGCGGATTTCCCGGCTGCTACCGTCGAGGAATCCATCGCGGGCTTCGCCACGCAGGTTGAGGACCACCAGAGTGGCCACTAGGACGATGGGCAAGCCGGCGATGACCGCGAATGCCCAGGTCAGTTTCTGTTTGATGCTCATCGACGCTCCCGGAATTTTTTATTGTCGACCCACGAGGCAGGTAGCCAGTGCATCGGCAGCATCCGGGTTTTATGAAGCCAGAACCCCTGTATTTATTGGACAAAGTCGTGTTTGGTGACTATTCGGTCGCGTTTGGACGCTTTTGGCATACCAAACGCTTTTGATCGCTCAGTGACAGCAGTTGCCGGTAGCGCCATTGGCCAGGTCCTTGAGGATCGGGCAGTCCGGGCGGTCATCCCCTTGGCAGTGCGACACCAGCTCGCCAAGGGTATCGCGCAGGCTCACCAGCTCCTCGATGCGCCGGTTCAGTTCATCGATGTGCTGTATCGCCAGTGCCTTCACGTCGGCACTGGCACGCTGGCGGTCTTGCCACAGGGTCAGCAGCTTGCCGACCTCCTCAAGGGAAAAGCCCAGGTCGCGGGAGCGCTTGATGAAGGCCAGGCTGTGCAGGTCTTGCGCCTGGTACAAGCGGTAGCCGCTATCGCTGCGTGTGGCTGGTTTGAGCAGGCCGATGGACTCGTAGTAACGGATCATCTTGGTGCTGAGCCCGCTGCGGCGGGCGGCCTGGCCGATGTTCATGGCGCCTCCTGGGTGCTGCTACTGGTGGGTTTCCACGCCTTGAGCCACAGCGCGTTACTGACCACGCTGACGCTGGACAGGGCCATGGCGGCACCGGCCAGTACCGGGTTGAGGTAACCCAGCGCGGCCAGCGGGATGCCGATCAAGTTGTAGATGAAAGCCCAGAACAGGTTCTGGCGGATCTTCGCGTAGGTCTTGCGGCTGATTTCCAGCGCGGCGGGCACCAGGCGCGGGTCGCCACGCATCAGGGTGATGCCGGCGGCCTGCATGGCCACGTCGGTGCCGCCACCCATGGCGATGCCGATGTCGGCAGCGGCCAGCGCGGGTGCATCGTTGATGCCATCGCCGACCATGGCAACCACACCGTCGCGCTTGAGTGCCGTCACCGTCGCGGCCTTATCGGCCGGCAGCACTTCGGCATGCACATCGTCGATGCCCAGGGCATCGGCCACCACCTTGGCGCTGCCACGGTTGTCACCGGTCAGCAGGTGGCTGCTGATGTGCTGTGCATGCAGGGTGTCGATGGCTTGCGCGGCGCCGGGCTTGAGGCTGTCACCAAAGGCGAACAGGCCCAGCACGCGCGGTTGCCTGCCGCGTTCGATCAGCCATGACAGGGTGCGCCCTTCGGCTTCCCAGGCCTGGGCCTTGGAGGCCAGCTCACCAGGCTGCAGAGCGCTCTCGTCTAGCAGGCGGCGGTTGCCCAGCGCCAGCTCACGGCCCTCGACACGCCCGGCAATGCCGCGCCCGGTCAGCGATTGGCTGTCGGCAACCTCGGGCACGTCCAGCCCCTGTTCGGCGCACGCCTGCAGTACCGCCTTGGCCAGCGGGTGTTCACTGCCGCGCTGCAGGGCGCCGGCCAGGCGGTGCAGCTCGGTACTGCTGCCGTCCTGTGCCTGACTGTGAACCACCCGCGGGCTGCCGGAGGTAAGGGTGCCGGTCTTGTCGAAGACCACGCGGTTGACCGCATGGGCCCGCTCCAGGGCTTCGGCATCCTTGATCAAGATGCCATGGCGGGCGGCGACCCCGGTGCCGGCCATGATCGCTGCGGGCGTGGCCAGGCCGAGGGCGCAGGGGCAGGCGATGACCAGCACGGCAACGGCGTTGATCAGCGCGGTTTCCAGTGGTGCACCGGCCAGCCACCATCCGATCAGGGTGATCAGCGCCAGCACCAGTACAGCCGGGACGAATACCTGGCTGACCCGGTCGACCAGCTTCTGGATTGGCGCTTTGGCGGCCTGGGCGTCTTCCACCAGGCGGATGATGCGTGCCAGCACGGTCTCGGTGCCCAGTGCCTGGGTACGGACCAGCAACCGGCCTTCGCCGTTGATAGCGCCACCGGTGACGCTGTCGCCGGGTTGCTTGGGCACTGGCAGGCTCTCGCCGCTGATCAGGGCCTCATCGGCGTGGCTGCTGCCATCTTCGACCACGCCATCGACCGGGAAACGCTCGCCGGGCTTTACCAGGACCAGGTCGCCCAGGCGCAACTGGGCGATTGCCACGTCCTCCTCCTGGCCATCGACCACGCGCACGGCGCGTTCCGGGCGCAAGGCTTCGAGGGCGCGGATGGCGCTGGCGGTTTGGCGTTTGGCGCGGCTTTCCAGGTACTTGCCCAGCAATACCAGGGCAATCACCACGGCGGAGGCTTCGAAGTACAGGTGCGGGGCCATGCCGGCGGGGGCCTGCGCCCATTGGTACAGGCTAAGGCCATAGCCGGCACTGGTGCCCAGGGCCACCAGCAGGTCCATGTTGCCGGCACCGGCGCGCACGGCCTTCCAGGCGGCTACGTAGAAGCGTGCCCCAAGAATGAATTGCACCGGCGTGGCCAGCAGGAATTGCGCCCAGGCAGGCAGCATCCAGTGCAGGCCGAACGGTTGTACCAGCATTGGCAATACCAGCGGCAGGGCCAACAGCAAGGCTGCGCCGACCGCCAGGCGCTCGTTGCGCAGGCGGTGCTGGGCAGCGCTTTGCTCGTCCCTGGCAGATTGCGGCAGGCTGGCGCTGTAGCCGGCCTTTTGTACGGCGTCGATCAGCAGGTTGTCATCGAGGGCTGTGAGCACTTCGAGGTGCGCGCGTTCGCTGGCCAGGTTCACGCTGACCTGCTCGACGCCGGGCAATTTGCCGAGGGCGCGCTCTACACGGCCGACACAGCTGGCGCAGGTCATGCCGCCGATCTGCAGTTCGAGGGTGCGGGTGGGCACGCCGTAACCGGCTTCGCGCACGGCGTCGACCAACGCCGGCAGGCTGTCGGCCGGGGCCAGAACCCGGGCTTTTTCAGTGGTGAGGTTTACGCTGACCTGTTCAGCGCCTGTGACCTTGCGCAGGGCGCGTTCGACCCGGCCAGCACAGCTGGCACAGGTCATGCCGGTGATCGGCAGGTCGTAAGTGGTGGATGCGGGCATGGCTCTCCTCCTTGGACTGGCCTCCAGCATCAACCTTGCCACGCGGGCAAGGTCAATAGCCCAGATCGGCTCGCTTCAACTCCAGCCCATATTGCCCCATGGCGATGCGGTATTTGTTGATCTGGCCCGCCTGCAGGTTCAAACGCGTGCTGCGCTGGTCTTCGATGCCTGCGGCGCAACCCGGCATTTGCCCGGGTAGCAGGCGCAGGCGCACATCCACAGGGCCCGGCGGCAGGTTGAACGAGGTGGATTGCTCCTGAAATACGCGCCCGGAAAGCTGGTCGTTGAGGTACACGCCGATTTCGCAGCTGGTAGCTACCTCCAGCCGCTCCCGGGAAATGATCAGTACGCTGTAGGCCGAGTTGCCCTCGGCGCTGGCCGGTGGCACCACAGCCAGCGCGCCCAGTAGCCCGACGACGCCCAATGCTGCCCTGAACATGAAAAATCTCCTGCTTGCTTGATCGTCAAAGGCGCAGCTTGGCCGACGCGGGCGCGGATTTCCACCCCGGCTGTTGCAGGCGGGGCTTGACCTTGCCCTGATGGCAAGCTTGAGACTCGTGGAAAACCTGAAGGAGGTAACCCATGCAAGTGTTCAATGTACAAGGCATGACCTGCGGCCATTGCGTGAAAGCCGTGACCCGCGCGGTGCAGGAGCAGGATGCGGCGGCCAAGGTCGAGATCGACCTGGCGGCGAAACAGGTACGGGTGCAGAGTGAGCTGGCGCAGGAGCAGATCCTCACTGCCATTCGGGATGAAGGTTATCAGGCCGAACTTGCCTGAAGACTTGGCAGTGCCCTCCACAGGGGCACTGTGTTGCAAATGTTTTCAGACTGATGGGGTCCACAGCAGGTAGAATCACGCACTTGCTTAGCCTGCTATGGATTCCTGATGAACCTGCGAATGGTGCTCATCCTGGGCGCACTCAGTGCGTTTGGGCCTTTGGCGATCGACTTCTACCTGCCCGCCTTCCCGGCCATGGCGCAAGCGTTCGCTACCGATGAAAAACACGTCCAGGCCACGTTGGCTGCCTACTTCCTCGGCCTGTCCATCGGCCAGTTGGCCTATGGGCCAGTTGCCGACCGCTTTGGCCGACGCCTACCGTTGATGTTCGGCGTGACCCTGTTCACCCTGGCGTCACTGGCTTGTGCCTATGCCCCCAACCTCGACACGTTGGTACTGGCGCGTTTCGTCCAGGCACTGGGCGGTTGTGCCGGCATGGTGCTGTCGCGGGCCATCGTCAGCGACAAGTGCGACCCGGTAGCCTCAGCGAAAGTGTTCTCGCAGCTGATGCTGGTCATGGGCCTGGCGCCGATCCTGGCACCGATGCTGGGTGGGGTGCTGGTGAACCTGGCCGGCTGGCAGTCGATTTTCCTCGCGCTGAGCCTGTTCAGTGCCGGCTGCCTGCTGGCGGTCAGCCTGGGCCTGCCTGAAAGCCTGCCTGAGCATATACCCCGCCAGCCGCTGTCTGGCGCCTTGCGCCAGTACCTGCGTTTGCTCGCTGACCGGGCTTTCCTCGGCCATGCGTTGACCGGCGGTATCGCTATTGCCGGCATGTTTGCCTATATCGCCGGTTCGCCCTTCGTATTCATCAAGCTGTATGGGGTGCCCGCCGAGCATTACGGCTGGTTGTTCGGTACCAATGCTGCGGGCTTTATTCTGGTGGCACAGGTGAACGCCCGCTTGCTGGCCAGGCGCGGGCCAGCCTTCCTGCTGGCCCGCGCGGTTTGGCTGTACCTGGTTGCGGGCCTGGTGCTGCTGGGCGTGGCGGCATTGCGACCCGCGCAGTTGTGGCCGCTGCTGATACCGCTGTTCATCTGTATCGCCAGCCTTGGTTGCATCATTCCCAATGCTTCCGCCTGCGCCATGAGCGGGCAGGGTGCGCGGGCCGGCAGTGCCTCGGCACTGATGGGCTGCGTGCAGTTCAGCGTTGCCGCAGGTGCGGCGGCGCTGGTCGGGCTGCTGCATGATGGCAGTGCAGTGCCGATGGCAATGGTGATCAGCCTGTGCGGGGCGCTTGTGGTCAGTGTCGCGCTGTTGACCCGACGTTTGCAGGCCAAGGCTCCCGCATGAGCGGGTGAGGTGCCTGCAGACGGGTTTCCAGCGTAGCGACGAAGGCGCGCGCCTCGGCCTCGCTACGGAAACTGACCACATGCTGATCGAGCTGGACTTGCCAGGGGCAGGCGGGGTTTCGGCTCGACGCACTTACGACAATTTTCATCGCGGCATACCTCCAGGAAGGGGAGCCGCTCAAGTGTAGCGCTGGCCCACCAGCCTGCCATGGCACTGCTTCAGCGTCCTGACTGACGGTAAGTGCGTACATTTTCCAGACGGTGTTTCCTGCTTTGGGCGCAAAGCCTGCAATTCCCCAGAACTTTCGCTTTGTTGCGCGCTAATTTTTGAAGGTTGCTGTGGGCCGTATCTGAAATTGCTGCAAGCCTATTTTTATCAGAATGTTTCAGTGCTTCTGTATGGGTGTACCTGGGCCTTGTTTGGCTGGGTTCGAGCCGTTTTCCAAAGCTGCCTCGCTGAGTGCCAAGGGTAGGCATACCCAATGGTTTTCGCCTTGGGTAGGTCGGCGCGTGGTCGTCTGAACGGTGTTTTCTGCGGCTTATACTGGCGAACCAGGCCAGTGCCAGCGAGACGCGCTTCCCTGCCAGGGTTGGCAATCGCATCCACACAGTGAACTTGCAGGGAGTTACAGGGACATGAACGCAGCCAGCAGTATCAGCCAAATCGCCAGCCTGATGGCCGACCCCAAGCGCAGTGCCATGTTGTGGGCATTGATCGATGGCACGCCACGGTTGGCCAATGAACTCGCGATAATGACCGGCCTGACTTCGTCGTCGGCCTGCGCGCACCTCTCGTTGCTGTCGTCGGCCGGTTTGCTCAAGCATGAAGCCAGGGGCCGTAAACGCTACTTCTGCCTGGCAACCCCTCAGGTCGGGGCGGCGGTTGAGGCCTTGGCCAGCGTACAGCTGGAAAGCGTACGGGGAGAGCGTGACAAGGCGCCGGTATCATCGCTGCCCATGTCGATGCGCCGGGCACGCCGATGTGGCGACCACCTGGGCGGGGCGTTGGCCAGTGAGTTGTATGATCGCCTGGTGGTGGCCGGCTGGCTGGACGGCTGTGGTCGACAGTTGATGGTCAGTGACGAGGGGCGGGCGCAGTTGGCGTTGGTCGGGGTCTACATCGATGCTCTGGCGCCACACCAGCAACGAGGTTGCGTGATCTGCCGCTGCACCGAGTGGGATGACCAGGGCCCGCACCTTGGGGGCGTGCTGGGCCAGGCCTTGTTCAGGTTGTTTTTGCAATCTGGCTGGATACGTGAGGCCGAGGACACGCGGGCTTTGCATATTTCGGCGCTGGGCGTCCAGCAGATCAATCGCATTGCCCGCGTGGCGACGTTGCAGGTCGGTTGAGCGCAACGTCGTCATGCGACTCAGATCAAACGTGCGTCAAGGCTGTTCTGCGCCAGGCGACGGGCTTGGTCTTCGGTCATGCCCAGGTGGGTGTGCAGGGCGTGGAAGTTTTCCGTGACATAGCCGCCGAAGTAGGCCGGGTCGTCCGAGTTGACGGTGACTTTCACGCCACGCTCGAGCATGTCCAGGATGTTGTGCTGGCTCATGTGATCGAACACGCACAGCTTTGTGTTGGACAGCGGGCACACGGTGAGCGGGATCTGTTCTTCGATGATGCGCTGCATCAGGCGCTCGTCCTCGATGGCGCGCACGCCATGGTCGATACGCTTGATCTTCAGCAGGTCGAGGGCTTCCCAAATGTACTCGGGCGGGCCTTCTTCTCCCGCATGGGCAACGGCGACGAAGCCTTCGCTGCGGGCGCGGTCGAACACACGCTGGAACTTGCGTGGCGGGTGGCCCATCTCCGAGCTGTCCAGGCCTACGGCAATGAACGCATCGCGGAACGGCAAGGCCTGGTCGAGGGTCTTGTGCGCCTCATCCTCGCTGAGGTGGCGCAGGAAGCTGAGGATCAGGCCACTGCTGATGCCCAACTGCTCGCGGCCGTCCTTGAGCGCCTGGCTGATACCGTTGAGCACCACTTCGAAGGCGATACCGCGGTCAGTGTGGGTCTGCGGGTCGAAGAACGGTTCGGTGTGAACCACGTTCTGAGCCTTGCAGCGTTGCAGGTAGGCCCAGGTCAGGTCGTAGAAGTCCTGCTCGGTACGCAGCACATCGGCGCCCTGGTAATACAGGTCGAGGAACTCTTGCAGGTTGTTGAAGGCGTAGGCGCCGCGCAAGGTTTCCACATCGTTCCAGGGCAGGGCGATCTTGTTGCGCTCGGCCAGGGCGAACAGCAGCTCGGGCTCCAGCGAGCCCTCCAGGTGCAGGTGCAGCTCGGCCTTGGGCAGGGCGTTCAACCAGTCATACATAAAAAGGGGTCTCAATCAGGTACGGTTGCCGCCATTCTACAGGCACCGGCCAGGCAATGCGCCCGGCCGGCCCGCGACCGGGTGAATCACCAGACCAAGGGTTCGCCTTTGTAGTTGATGAAGCGCAGGCCGCCGTTGCCACTTTGCGCCTTGATCTGTTCGAGCATGCCACGGGTGCTGGTGAGCACATCGATTTCGGCGTTTTCGCCGCCCATGTCGGTTTTCACCCAGCCCGGGTGCATGGCCAGTACGCACAGGTCGGGGCGCTGCTGCTCGACAACAAAGCTGTTGATCATCGAGTTCAGTGCTGCCTTGCTGGCTTTGTACAGGCAGATTTCACCGCCGTCGGGTATGGTCACGCTGCCCAGAATAGAGCTCATGAACGCCAGAACACCGCTGCCCTCGCGTACCTGGCCTACCAGCCGGCGTGCCACGCGGATCGGCGCCACGGCGTTGGTCATGAACAGGTCGCCGATGTCTTTGGTCTGTACCGTCTCCAAGTCTTGCGGCAACGGGCCCATGACACCTGCGTTGATGAACACCAGGTCGAATGCCTGGCCTTGAAGGCGTAGCTTCAGGCCGTCGAGCTGGGCAGTGTCGTTCATCTCCAGCTGCTCGATGTGCACGCCGGGCACGTCCGCCAGGGCACCTGGCTGCTGCGGGTTGCGGACGGTGGCGGTGATGTTCCAGCCGTCTTCGTGCAGGCGTTGTACCAGGCCCAGGCCAAGCCCCCGCGAGGCGCCGATGATAAGTGCGTTTTTTGCGTTAGCCATGTGAGCGCGCTCCGTTGGTCGGTGGCAAAGAAAGGTATTGAGGATAATGCACAGCGGCAGTCGCTGCCTGCCTATGGCTGTATAAAAAACGATCAACTATGCCTGGGCCTTGCCTGGCCGGGCGCCTGGCCTGTTAGCGCACGGGTTATCCACAGGCTGGTCCACAGTTATTGTGTGCAAGCTGAGGCTTTCGCGCGCTGGCCCGCCAGGCCTTGCATTGAGGATAACTCGAGCGCTTTCAGCAATTTGCGGCTGTCATCAAATAGTGATCAATTTATGATCAAAACGCTGCAGGCCTTGAAAATAGCTGGCTGCAAATGAGTGCCCCAAGGTTATCCACAGGCAGGCCCACAGGTGTTGTGGGCAATGTTCAGCGCGCTTCGAGCAAAATGCGCCCGCGGCTCAGATCGGCCAGTTGCTGCTGCAATGGCGCCAGGTGGGCGTCACCCAGGGCAATCAACAGATCCACGCCATTGGCGGTGAACTGTTCATCCAGGACCAGGCCGTCAACCTCTGCCAGGCGCAGCTTCACCAGCGCAAGTTCGCTGAAACTGCAGCTGCAGGTGAATTCGCTGCGCTGTACCAGCAGGCGTTTGGGTGCTTGTTGCAGGCACTTGTTGGCGCCGCCGCCATAGGCCCTTGCCAGTCCGCCTGTACCCAGCTGGATACCGCCGTACCAGCGGATCACCAGAACCACCACCTGGTCGCAATCCTGCGCTTCGATGGCCGCCAGGATCGGCCGCCCTGCGGTCCCGCCGGGCTCGCCGTCATCGCTGCTGCGGTACTGCGCGCCGAGTTTCCAGGCCCAGCAGTTGTGGGTGGCGGCAAGGTCGCTGTGGCGTTCGATGAAACTCATCGCTTCGGCGGCACTGCTGATTGGCCCGGCGAGGGTGATGAAGCGGCTTTTGCGGATTTCCTCGCGGTACTCGCAGAGGTCGAGCAGGGTAGAAGGCATAAAAAGTAGTCAGGCAGCCGGCTTGATGCCGCAGCCCTTCAGAATGATGTGGATAAGGTTGTTGCTCGCGTCTTCCATGTCCTGCTTGGTCAGGCGGCTGCGGCCGGTCACCTGGCAGATCTGGGTGGCGAAGTCGGCGTAATGCTGGGTGCTGCCCCAGAGCAGGAAGATCAGGTGCACCGGGTCGACAGGGTCCATCTTGCCGGCTTCGATCCAGGCCTGGAACACTGCAGCCCGGCCGCGGAACCATTCGCGGTAGTCGGCACTGAAGTATTCGGTCAGGCAGGTGCCACCGCTGATCACTTCCATGGCGAAAATCCGCGAGGCTTGCGGGTTGCGCCGAGAGAACTCCATCTTGGTGCGGATGTACTGGCTCAGGGCTTCGCCGGGGTCATCCTCGACGCTCAAGGCGTTGAACGTGCTGTCCCACAACTCGATGATGTTGCTGAGCACGGCAATGTACAGGCCCAGCTTGTTGGTGAAGTAGTAGTGCAGGTTGGCCTTGGGCAACCCTGCCTTGAGCGCGATGGTGTTCATGCTGGTGCCCTTGAAACCATGGCGGGCGAATTCGTCTTCGGCGGCCTGGATAATGGCCTGTTCGTTCTTCTGGCGGATGCGGCCTGCGGGCTTGCCCGAGGCGGAGAGGCGATGCGCAGGGACTTCTAGGGTCATGGACGATTCCGTACGGGGCAATGGCTGCGGCTGTCGGACAAGATTACCTGCCTGTGCCGAAGTGACAAGCGTTTGCGGCACAGACTGGCATCAACGTGTCGCAGCCAGGCTTTCGAGGAAGCTTTCCAGCACCAGGTTGGGGCGCCGGCCTTTGCGGGTAACCCAGCTCAGGCTCAGGTCGTAGAAGCGCTGCCGGGGCTTGAGCGCACGCAAACGGCCCTGTTGTACCCAGAACGTGGCGTAGTGGTCGGGCAGGTAGCCGATGTAGCGCCCGGTCAGGATCAGAAACGCCATGCCCTCGCGGTCCGAAGCGCTGGCCGTGCAATTCAGCGCCTGGTAATGCGCCTGAATTTCGGCAGGCAGGCGGAAGGTGGGGGTGATGGCTTCCTGGCTATTGAGGCGCTCGTCGTCGATTTGCTGGTCATCGGCATAGAACAACGGATGGCCAACCGCGCAGTACAGCAGCGAGCGTTCGCTGTACAACGGCTGGTACTCCAAGCCCGACAACGGGCTGGTCTGCGGCACTACGCCCACGTGCAGGCTGCCGTCGAGCACGCCGTGCTCGACCTGGCTGGGGGCGATCATGCGGATCTGGATGCGTACATCCGGGCCACGATCCTTGAGCTCGGCCAGGGCATGGGTGATGCGCATATGTGGCAGCGTCACCAGGTTGTCGGTCAGGCCAATGTTCAGTTCGCCACGCAAATGCTGGTGCAGGCCGTTGACCTCGGTGCGGAAGCTCTCCAGAGCGCTGAGCAGTTGCAGTGCCGAGTGGTAGACCTCGCGGCCTTCCTCGGTCAGCGAGAAACCGGCGCGACCACGCTGGCACAGACGCAGGCCGAGGCGTTGTTCGAGGTCGTTCATCTGCTGGCTGATGGCCGAGCGGCCAATGCCCAGTACGTTTTCGGCGGCTGAGAAGCCACCGCACTCGACGACGCTGCGGTAGATCTTCAGCAAGCGGATGTCGAAATCGCTGACTTGAGCGAGTGGATCGGGGCGTCGGCTCATTAGTTTAGTCACGACCTGTCTGAAGATTAGAAATGTAGGCTTTTTCCGACTTTATCGCCGTGCCAATTTAGCTGCAACAACATCCATCGTTGCCTAATCGTCTTTCGAGGAACCGCCGATGAACATGCCCGAAACCGCCCCTGCCGGTATCGCCAGCCAGCTCAAGCTGGATGCCCACTGGATGCCCTACACCGCCAACCGCAATTTCCAGCGCGACCCACGCCTGATCGTGGCGGCCGAAGGCAACTACCTGGTCGATGACCAGGGGCGCAAGATCTTTGACGCCCTGTCTGGCCTGTGGACCTGCGGCGCCGGGCACACCCGCAAGGAAATCACTGAAGCGGTGACTCGCCAGCTGGGTACGCTGGACTATTCCCCCGCGTTTCAGTTTGGCCACCCGCTGTCGTTCCAGCTGGCGGAAAAGATCGCCGAGCTGGTGCCGGGCAATCTGAATCATGTCTTCTATACCAACTCCGGTTCCGAATGCGCTGACACCGCGCTGAAGATGGTACGTGCCTACTGGCGCCTGAAAGGCCAGGCGACCAAGACCAAGATCATCGGCCGTGCTCGTGGCTACCACGGGGTGAACATCGCCGGTACCAGCCTGGGGGGTGTCAACGGCAACCGCAAGATGTTTGGCCAACTGCTGGACGTCGATCACCTGCCTCACACTGTGTTGCCGGTGAACGCCTTCTCCAAAGGCATGCCAGAAGAGGGCGGTATTGCCCTGGCTGACGAAATGCTCAAGCTGATCGAACTGCACGATGCCTCCAACATTGCTGCGGTCATTGTCGAGCCGCTGGCAGGTTCGGCCGGTGTGCTGCCACCGCCGAAGGGTTACCTGAAACGCCTGCGTGAAATCTGCACCCAGCACAACATCCTGCTGATCTTCGACGAAGTGATCACCGGCTTCGGCCGCATGGGCGCGATGACCGGCTCGGAAGCCTTCGGCGTTACCCCGGACCTGATGTGCATCGCCAAACAGGTGACCAACGGCGCCATCCCGATGGGCGCGGTAATCGCCAGCAGCGAGATCTACCAGACCTTCATGGACCAGCCGACGCCGGAATATGCCGTGGAATTCCCGCACGGCTACACCTACTCGGCGCACCCGGTAGCCTGTGCCGCCGGTATCGCCGCGCTGGACCTGCTGCAGAAAGAAAACCTGGTGCAGTCCGCTGCCGAGCTGGCGCCGCACTTCGAGAAGTTGCTGCACGGCGTAAAGGGCACCAAGAACGTCATCGATATCCGTAACTACGGCTTGGCCGGCGCCATCCAGATCGCCGCCCGTGACGGTGATGCCATCGTTCGCCCATACGAAGTGGCGATGAAGTTGTGGAAGGCAGGCTTCTATGTACGCTTCGGGGGCGACACTCTGCAGTTCGGCCCAACGTTCAACACCACGCCGCAAGAACTGGATCGCCTGTTCGACGCCGTCGGCGAAAACCTGAACCTGATCGACTGATCTTTCCGATTTCGATGTCAGGCGCGTGCAGGTATCGCGCGCCTGTCTCTACCTTCTTTATCTGGAGTTTTGCATGAGCATTGTTCAGCACCTGATCCATGGCGAGCTGGTTTCCAAGGGAGAACGCACCGCTGATGTCTTCAACCCGTCCACCGGCCAGGCTGTTCGCAAGGTCGAGCTGGCCAGCCGCGCGACCGTGCAGGAAGCGATCGACTCCGCCAAGGCGGCCTTCCCGGCCTGGCGCAACACCCCGCCGGCCAAGCGCGCCCAGGTGATGTTCCGCTTCAAGCAATTGCTGGAGCAGAACGAAGCCAAGATTTCGCAGATGATCAGCGAAGAGCATGGCAAGACCCTGGAAGACGCAGCTGGCGAGCTGAAGCGCGGCATCGAGAACGTCGAGTTCGCCTGTGCAGCGCCAGAGGTTTTGAAGGGCGAGTACAGCCGCAACGTCGGCCCGAATATCGATGCCTGGTCCGACTTCCAGCCGCTGGGTGTGGTTGCTGGCATTACCCCGTTCAACTTCCCGGCCATGGTGCCTCTGTGGATGTACCCGCTGGCCATTGCTTGCGGTAACGCGTTCATCCTCAAACCTTCCGAGCGCGACCCAAGCTCGACCTTGTACATTGCCCAACTGCTGCTGGAAGCCGGCCTGCCGAAGGGCATCCTCAACGTGGTGCACGGTGACAAGGAAGCGGTGGATGCGCTTATCGAAGCGCCAGAAGTAAAAGCGCTGAGCTTCGTTGGTTCAACCCCGATCGCCGAGTACATCTATGCCGAAGGCACCAAGCGCGGCAAGCGCGTGCAAGCCTTGGGTGGCGCGAAGAACCACGCCGTGCTGATGCCGGATGCCGACCTGGACAATGCTGTAAGCGCACTGATGGGCGCGGCCTACGGTTCGTGTGGCGAGCGTTGCATGGCTATTTCGGTTGCGGTGTGCGTGGGCGACCAGGTAGCCGATGCCCTGATTGCCAAGCTGGAACCGCAGATCAAGGCGCTGAAGATTGGTGCCGGCACCTCGTGCGGCCTGGACATGGGCCCGCTGGTGACTGCTGCTGCCCGTGACAAGGTAGTGGGTTACATCGATGACGGGGTTGCTGCTGGTGCCAAGCTGGTGGTGGATGGCCGTGGCTTGCGTGTGGCCGGTAATGAAGATGGCTACTTCGTGGGGGGTACTTTGTTCGACAAGGTGACCCCGCAGATGCGCATCTATAAAGAAGAGATCTTCGGCCCGGTGCTGTGCGTGGTGCGTGTGAACAGCCTGGAGCAGGCCATGCAACTGATCAATGATCACGAGTATGGCAACGGTACCTGCATCTTCACCCGTGACGGTGAAGCGGCGCGCCTGTTCTGCGACGAGATCGAAGTGGGCATGGTGGGTGTGAACGTGCCGCTGCCGGTGCCGGTGGCTTATCACAGCTTTGGTGGCTGGAAGCGTTCGCTGTTCGGTGACCTGCATGCCTATGGCCCTGACGGGGTGCGCTTCTATACGCGTCGCAAGGCGATTACCCAGCGTTGGCCGCAGCGTGCCAGCCATGAAGCGTCGCAGTTTGCATTCCCTAGCCTTTAAGGCCGGTGACTAAAGCGGGGAGGCCGGTAGGCCTCCCCGCTTTGTTTTTCAGCGATATGAAGGTTTATTGAAATTAAAGGTTGACGGGGTTTCGAATCCCCTTATAATGCGCCCCACTTCCATCGACATCGGAACGACAAACTCCTTGATATTCAATGAGTTAAGTAGTTAAGGTGGTGCTGGAGGGGCTACGATCGAATGATCGCAAGCGGTTGAAATGGTGGTTGACAGCGCTTCTTGGTGCTGTATGATTCGCCTCCCGCTACGAGAGATCGCAGCGAGCCAAGTGTTTGAAGCTAAACGAGTTTCTCGCAAAAAACTTCAAAATAAACGCTTGACAGGCTCTGAGGAAAGCGTAGAATGCGCGCCTCGGTTGAGACGAAAAGCTCTTAACCAAACGCTCTTTAACAAATTGAATCAAGCAATTCGTGTGGGTGCTTGTGAGTACGGACTGATAGTCAAAAAGATTATCAGCATCACAAGTGGCCATGCGAGAAATCACATAGTCATTTGAGATTGCTGAGCCAAGTTTAGGGTTTCTTAAAAACCCAAGCAGTATTGAACTGAAGAGTTTGATCATGGCTCAGATTGAACGCTGGCGGCAGGCCTAACACATGCAAGTCGAGCGGATGACGGGAGCTTGCTCCTTGATTCAGCGGCGGACGGGTGAGTAATGCCTAGGAATCTGCCTGGTAGTGGGGGACAACGTTTCGAAAGGAACGCTAATACCGCATACGTCCTACGGGAGAAAGCAGGGGACCTTCGGGCCTTGCGCTATCAGATGAGCCTAGGTCGGATTAGCTAGTTGGTGGGGTAATGGCTCACCAAGGCGACGATCCGTAACTGGTCTGAGAGGATGATCAGTCACACTGGAACTGAGACACGGTCCAGACTCCTACGGGAGGCAGCAGTGGGGAATATTGGACAATGGGCGAAAGCCTGATCCAGCCATGCCGCGTGTGTGAAGAAGGTCTTCGGATTGTAAAGCACTTTAAGTTGGGAGGAAGGGCAGTAAGTTAATACCTTGCTGTTTTGACGTTACCGACAGAATAAGCACCGGCTAACTCTGTGCCAGCAGCCGCGGTAATACAGAGGGTGCAAGCGTTAATCGGAATTACTGGGCGTAAAGCGCGCGTAGGTGGTTTGTTAAGTTGGATGTGAAAGCCCCGGGCTCAACCTGGGAACTGCATCCAAAACTGGCAAGCTAGAGTACGGTAGAGGGTGGTGGAATTTCCTGTGTAGCGGTGAAATGCGTAGATATAGGAAGGAACACCAGTGGCGAAGGCGACCACCTGGACTGATACTGACACTGAGGTGCGAAAGCGTGGGGAGCAAACAGGATTAGATACCCTGGTAGTCCACGCCGTAAACGATGTCAACTAGCCGTTGGAATCCTTGAGATTTTAGTGGCGCAGCTAACGCATTAAGTTGACCGCCTGGGGAGTACGGCCGCAAGGTTAAAACTCAAATGAATTGACGGGGGCCCGCACAAGCGGTGGAGCATGTGGTTTAATTCGAAGCAACGCGAAGAACCTTACCAGGCCTTGACATGCAGAGAACTTTCCAGAGATGGATTGGTGCCTTCGGGAACTCTGACACAGGTGCTGCATGGCTGTCGTCAGCTCGTGTCGTGAGATGTTGGGTTAAGTCCCGTAACGAGCGCAACCCTTGTCCTTAGTTACCAGCACGTTATGGTGGGCACTCTAAGGAGACTGCCGGTGACAAACCGGAGGAAGGTGGGGATGACGTCAAGTCATCATGGCCCTTACGGCCTGGGCTACACACGTGCTACAATGGTCGGTACAGAGGGTTGCCAAGCCGCGAGGTGGAGCTAATCTCACAAAACCGATCGTAGTCCGGATCGCAGTCTGCAACTCGACTGCGTGAAGTCGGAATCGCTAGTAATCGCGAATCAGAATGTCGCGGTGAATACGTTCCCGGGCCTTGTACACACCGCCCGTCACACCATGGGAGTGGGTTGCACCAGAAGTAGCTAGTCTAACCTTCGGGAGGACGGTTACCACGGTGTGATTCATGACTGGGGTGAAGTCGTAACAAGGTAGCCGTAGGGGAACCTGCGGCTGGATCACCTCCTTAATCGACGACATCAGCCTGCTGATGAGCTCCCACACGAATTGCTTGATTCACTTGTATAAAGACGATGCTGTAACGCGACCCTGTTATAGGTCTGTAGCTCAGTTGGTTAGAGCGCACCCCTGATAAGGGTGAGGTCGGCAGTTCAAATCTGCCCAGACCTACCATCACATGGTTAAGGCGTAAAATACGGGGCCATAGCTCAGCTGGGAGAGCGCCTGCCTTGCACGCAGGAGGTCAGCGGTTCGATCCCGCTTGGCTCCACCACTTTCGCAGTAAGCAGTTACTTGTCAGAACTTAGAAATGAACATTCGTTGATGAATGTTGATTTCTGACTTTTGTCAGATCGTTCTTTAAAAATTCGGATATGTGATAGAAATAGACTGATGGCCAGTTTCACTGCTGGTTAATCAGGCTAAGGTAAAATTTGTGAGTTCTGCTCGAAAGAGCGACGTGCGAATTTTCGGCGAATGTCGTCTTCACAGTATAACCAGATTGCTTGGGGTTATATGGTCAAGTGAAGAAGCGCATACGGTGGATGCCTTGGCAGTCAGAGGCGATGAAAGACGTGGTAGCCTGCGATAAGCTTTGGGGAGTCGGCAAACAGACTGTGATCCAGAGATCTCTGAATGGGGGAACCCAGCCAGCATAAGCTGGTTATCTTGTACTGAATACATAGGTGCAAGAGGCGAACCAGGGGAACTGAAACATCTAAGTACCCTGAGGAAAAGAAATCAACCGAGATTCCCTTAGTAGTGGCGAGCGAACGGGGACCAGCCCTTAAGTTGGTTTGAGATTAGTGGAACGCTCTGGAAAGTGCGGCCATAGTGGGTGATAGCCCCGTACACGAAAATCTCTTATCAATGAAATCGAGTAGGACGGAGCACGAGAAACTTTGTCTGAATATGGGGGGACCATCCTCCAAGGCTAAATACTACTGACTGACCGATAGTGAACCAGTACCGTGAGGGAAAGGCGAAAAGAACCCCGGAGAGGGGAGTGAAATAGAACCTGAAACCGTATGCGTACAAGCAGTGGGAGCCTACTTTGTTAGGTGACTGCGTACCTTTTGTATAATGGGTCAGCGACTTATATTCAGTGGCGAGCTTAACCGAATAGGGGAGGCGTAGCGAAAGCGAGTCTTAATAGGGCGTTTAGTCGCTGGGTATAGACCCGAAACCGGGCGATCTATCCATGGGCAGGTTGAAGGTTAGGTAACACTGACTGGAGGACCGAACCGACTACCGTTGAAAAGTTAGCGGATGACCTGTGGATCGGAGTGAAAGGCTAATCAAGCTCGGAGATAGCTGGTTCTCCTCGAAAGCTATTTAGGTAGCGCCTCATGTATCACTGTAGGGGGTAGAGCACTGTTTCGGCTAGGGGGTCATCCCGACTTACCAAACCGATGCAAACTCCGAATACCTACAAGTGCCGAGCATGGGAGACACACGGCGGGTGCTAACGTCCGTCGTGAAAAGGGAAACAACCCAGACCGTCAGCTAAGGTCCCAAAGTCATGGTTAAGTGGGAAACGATGTGGGAAGGCTTAGACAGCTAGGAGGTTGGCTTAGAAGCAGCCACCCTTTAAAGAAAGCGTAATAGCTCACTAGTCGAGTCGGCCTGCGCGGAAGATGTAACGGGGCTCAAACCATGCACCGAAGCTACGGGTATCACCTTTTGGTGATGCGGTAGAGGAGCGTTCTGTAAGCCTGTGAAGGTGAGTTGAGAAGCTTGCTGGAGGTATCAGAAGTGCGAATGCTGACATGAGTAACGACAATGCGAGTGAAAAACTCGCACGCCGAAAGACCAAGGTTTCCTGCGCAACGTTAATCGACGCAGGGTTAGTCGGTCCCTAAGGCGAGGCTGAAAAGCGTAGTCGATGGAAAACAGGTTAATATTCCTGTACTTCCAGTTATTGCGATGGAGGGACGGAGAAGGTTAGGCCAGCCTGGCGTTGGTTGTCCAGGTTTAAGGTGGTAGGCTGGAATCTTAGGCAAATCCGGGATTCTAAGGCCGAGAGCTGATGACGAGTTGCCTTTAGGCGACGAAGTGGTTGATACCATGCTTCCAAGAAAAGCTCCTAAGCTTCAGATAACTGGGAACCGTACCCCAAACCGACACAGGTGGTTAGGTAGAGAATACCAAGGCGCTTGAGAGAACTCGGGTGAAGGAACTAGGCAAAATGGCACCGTAACTTCGGGAGAAGGTGCGCCGGCGAGGGTGAAGGACTTGCTCCGTAAGCCCATGCCGGTCGAAGATACCAGGCCGCTGCGACTGTTTATTAAAAACACAGCACTCTGCAAACACGAAAGTGGACGTATAGGGTGTGACGCCTGCCCGGTGCCGGAAGGTTAATTGATGGGGTTAGCGCAAGCGAAGCTCTTGATCGAAGCCCCGGTAAACGGCGGCCGTAACTATAACGGTCCTAAGGTAGCGAAATTCCTTGTCGGGTAAGTTCCGACCTGCACGAATGGCGTAACGATGGCGGCGCTGTCTCCACCCGAGACTCAGTGAAATTGAAATCGCTGTGAAGATGCAGTGTATCCGCGGCTAGACGGAAAGACCCCGTGAACCTTTACTATAGCTTTGCACTGGACTTTGAATTTGCTTGTGTAGGATAGGTGGGAGGCTTTGAAGTGGGGACGCCAGTTCTCATGGAGCCATCCTTGAAATACCACCCTGGCAACTTTGAGGTTCTAACTCAGGTCCGTTATCCGGATCGAGGACAGTGTATGGTGGGTAGTTTGACTGGGGCGGTCTCCTCCCAAAGAGTAACGGAGGAGTACGAAGGTGCGCTCAGACCGGTCGGAAATCGGTCGTAGAGTATAAAGGCAAAAGCGCGCTTGACTGCGAGACACACACGTCGAGCAGGTACGAAAGTAGGTCTTAGTGATCCGGTGGTTCTGTATGGAAGGGCCATCGCTCAACGGATAAAAGGTACTCCGGGGATAACAGGCTGATACCGCCCAAGAGTTCATATCGACGGCGGTGTTTGGCACCTCGATGTCGGCTCATCACATCCTGGGGCTGAAGCCGGTCCCAAGGGTATGGCTGTTCGCCATTTAAAGTGGTACGCGAGCTGGGTTTAGAACGTCGTGAGACAGTTCGGTCCCTATCTGCCGTGGACGTTTGAGATTTGAGAGGGGCTGCTCCTAGTACGAGAGGACCGGAGTGGACGAACCTCTGGTGTTCCGGTTGTCACGCCAGTGGCATTGCCGGGTAGCTATGTTCGGAAGAGATAACCGCTGAAAGCATCTAAGCGGGAAACTTGCCTCAAGATGAGATCTCACTGGGATCTTGAATCCCCTAAAGGGCCGTCGAAGACTACGACGTTGATAGGTTGGGTGTGTAAGCGCTGTGAGGCGTTGAGCTAACCAATACTAATTGCCCGTGAGGCTTGACCATATAACACCCAAGCAATTTGCGCGTCAGCCAAATTGCGGTGGTGAAGATGATACGAACCGAAAGTTCGCAACGAACCACACAATCACATATCCGAATTCGCTGGGCTGTCCATCTGGACATTCTGGCTACAGAATTTCTTGACGACCATAGAGCATTGGAACCACCTGATCCCATCCCGAACTCAGCAGTGAAACGATGCATCGCCGATGGTAGTGTGGGGTTTCCCCATGTGAGAGTAGGTCATCGTCAAGATTCATTTCGCAAAACCCCTATCTGCGCATGCAGGTAGGGGTTTTGTCTTTGTAGCCTGAAAAGCCACGTCTCATAGGGATTACCCCACCCCCCTCTAGGCCAAGGTCAGCTCCCACAATTCGAGCCAGAACACTAGAATAGCTCCACGCACCTATTCAGAAGCGCTATATGCCCAACTCTGTCGAACCTGAAACCTTGGCCCAATTGCCGTTGGACGAGCTTGTCGCCTGCCACGAATGCGACCTGCTGCTGCGCAAGCCCGTGCTCCAGCACGGTGAGAAAGCCCAATGCCCACGTTGCGGTTACGAGCTTTATGCTCATCGGCACAACGTGGTCAACCGTAGCCTGGCGTTGGTACTGACCGCGCTGTTGCTGTTCGTGCCTGCCAATTTTCTACCGATCATGCAGTTGCACCTGCTTGGCCAGACCTCGGACGATACTGTCTGGAGCGGCGTACTGGGCCTGTACAATTCGCAGATGCGTGGTGTAGCGGTAGTCGTCTTCCTGTGCAGCATGGCCATCCCCTTGGCAAAACTGCTCTGCCAACTGGCGGTACTGCTGAGTATCCGCTTGAACGTGGGGCGTAACTTCGGCCTGTTGTTCTACCGCATCTATCACCACCTGCGTGACTGGGGCATGCTCGAGGTCTATTTCATGGGGGTGTTGGTGGCTATCGTCAAGCTGGTGGACCTGGCCGAGTTGACCGTGGGCCTGGGGCTGTTCTGTTTCATCAGCCTGTTGTTGATCCAGGTATGGCTTGAGGTGGTGATGTCACCGCACCAGATTTGGAGTGCACTTTCGGGGGAGGACCTGCATGCGGGCGATTGATGCAGGCATTCTTGTCTGCAATGAATGTCATGAACTGAACAAGCAAGTGCAAGACAGCACGTCGCAGACCTGTACACGCTGCGGCGCCATTGTCCATGCTCGCCGCCCAAACAGTATCGTGCGTACCTGGGCGCTGCTGATTGCCGCGTCGATCTTGTACATCCCGGCCAACCTGCTGCCGATCATGACTGTGAGTACACTCGGTCAGGGCAGCCCCGACACGATCATGTCCGGCGTCATTACCCTGCTCAAGCACGGCATGGTGCCCATTGCTGCGGTGGTGTTCATCGCCAGTATCCTGGTGCCCACGTTCAAGCTGGTGGGCATTGGCCTGCTGCTGTACTCCGTTCAGCGTCACCAGCCGCTTTCGGCGCGGCAACGGATATTGATGTACCGCTTCATCGAATTCATTGGGCGCTGGTCCATGCTCGATATCTTCGTCATCGCCATCCTGGTGGCCGTGGTGAATTTCGGCCGAATAGCCAGTGTCGAAGCCAACCTGGGCGCTGTCGCCTTCGCAACTGTGGTGATCCTGACAATGCTTGCCGCTTTAACTTTCGATCCCCGACTGATTTGGGATAACACGGAGTCGGATGACGACCATGAGTGACCTGCCAACGGCTAAAACCCGCCCAGCCTCTAACTGGTCGGCCATCTGGATCTTGCCTTTGATCGCCTTGATGATCGGTGGCTGGCTCGCGTGGCAGGCCTACAGCTCGGCCGGCGTAGAAATTGAAGTCCGCTTCGAGTCGGGTGAAGGTATCGTCGCCAACAAGACCGAAGTCATCTACAAGGGCATGCCGGTAGGCAAGGTGAAGAACCTGGTGCTCGATGCCGAGGGTGACAACCAGGGGGTGATCGCCACCATCGAGATGAACAAGGCTGCGGAGCCTCACCTGACCAAGGGCACACGCTTCTGGCTGGTTAAGCCCAGTGTCAGCCTGGCGGGTATTACCGGCCTTGAGACACTGGTGTCGGGTAACTACATCGCCGTCAGTCCGGGCGAGGGGGAGCGTACCAAGCGCTTTACCGCGTTGAAGGTGGCACCGCCGCTCTCGGATACGGAACCTGGCCTGCATCTGACCCTCAAGGCCGACAGGTTGGGTTCGCTCAACCGTGACAGCCCGGTGTTCTACAAGCAGATTCAGGTGGGTCGGGTGAAAAGCTACCGACTTTCCGAGGACCAGAGCACCGTCGAGGTCAAAGTCTTCATCGAGCCCGCCTACGCCAGCCTGGTGCGTAAGCACACGCGTTTCTGGAATGCCAGCGGCGTCAGCATCGATGCTTCGCTGTCAGGTGTGAAGGTGCGCAGCGAGTCGCTGTCGAGCATCGTGGCTGGTGGTATCGCCTTCGCCACGCCGGAATACCGCAAGGACAGCCCGCCCACCGACCCGAGCCTGCCATTCCGCCTGTATGAGGACTTTGATGCAGCCCAGGCCGGTATTCGGGTCAAAGTGAAACTGAGCGATTATGAAGGCCTGCAGGCGGGTCGCACGCCGGTTATGTACAAGGGTATTCAGGTGGGCTCGCTGAAGGCCCTGAAGATGGAAGACAACCTGTCCAGCGCGTCGGCCGAGTTGACACTGGACCCGCTGACCGAAGACTACCTGGTGGACGGGACTCAGTTCTGGGTAGTCAAACCGTCGATTTCCCTGGCGGGTATCACTGGCCTGGAAGCGCTGGTCAAAGGTAACTACATCGCCATTCGCCCCGGTGAGAAGGGCGCACGGCCAGAGCGTGAGTTCGAGGCCCGTGCCAAGGCGCCGCCACTCGATCTCAAGGCGCCGGGCCTGCACATGGTGTTGTTCGCCGACACCTTGGGTTCGCTGGAAGTCGGCAGCCCGGTTATGTACCGCCAGGTGAAGGTGGGTAGCGTCCAAAGCTACCAGTTCGCTCGCAACAGCAACCGCATCCTGATCGGTGTACATATCGAGAAGGAGTACGAAAAACTGGTCAATGGTTCGTCGCGCTTCTGGAACGTCAGTGGTATCACCCTGACCGGCGGCCTTTCTGGCATCAAGATCAAGAGTGAATCACTGCAAACATTGATGGCCGGTGGTATCGCCTTCGACACGCCGCGGCCCGATGTGGCGCTGAAACGGCACATTCCGCGCTTCCGCCTGCATGACAGCCAAGAAGCGGTAAACCGTGCCGGCACGTTGATCACCATCCGTGTCGACCGTGCAGATGGCCTGAAGCCGGGTACGGCGATCCGCTTCCGTGGCCTGGATGTGGGCAGTATCGAAAGCGTCGACCTCACCGATGACTTGCAGGCCGTGCTGCTGCGGGCGCGCATTACCGAAGCGGCGGACCGTATCGCCCGCGCCGGTACGCAGTTCTGGGTGGTCAAGCCAGCATTAGGCCTGGTGCGCACCGAGAACCTCGACACCCTGATTGGCGGCCAGTACCTGGAAGTGCAGCCGGCAGCCAAGGACCGTGGTCCGCAGCGTGATTTCATTGCCTTGGCCGATGCTCCACAGGTGGCGGGGCCAGAGGTCGGTCTGCCGTTGACACTCAGTGCGCCACGCCGTGGCTCGATCAAACCGGGTGTGCCGGTGACCTACCGTGAGGTTGCGGTGGGCAAGGTGACAGGCTTCGAGCTGGGCCAGAGCGCTGACCGTGTGCTGATCCATATCCTCATCGAGCCGCGCTATGCCGCCTTGGTACGCAGCGGTAGCCGTTTCTGGAACAGCAGTGGCTTCGGTTTCGATTGGGGGCTGTTCAAGGGCGCTACGGTGCGCACCGAGTCGGTGCAGACCCTGATCGATGGCGGTATCGCTTTTGCAACGCCAGATGGCGAGCAGATGGGCAACCCAGCACGACCGCAGCAGACATTCGCCTTGTTCGACAAGGCGGAGGATGAATGGATGCAGTGGGCGCCGAAGATCCAAATCGCCAAGTAAGAGTGTCTGCAGGGGCGGGTTTGCCCGCTCCTGCAGGTGTCAATTGATGATGAATTGTGTCAATTGACCATTAATATTGGCGTCGAAGGATTTCAATAAATTGCAGGCAACAAAAAACCGACCCTAGGGTCGGTTTTTCGACTAGCGCGTCGCTTAGGCAGCTGCAGCTTCTTTCAGCGCCTTGATGTGGCCATTCAGACGGCCTTTGTGACGAGCAGCCTTGTTCTTGTGGATGATACCTTTGTCGGCCATACGGTCGATTACAGGTACAGCCAGAACGTAAGCGGCTTGCGCTTTTTCGGCGTCTTTTGCGTCAATGGCTTTAACTACATTCTTGATGTAGGTGCGGACCATGGAACGCAGGCTGGCGTTGTGGCTGCGACGCTTCTCAGCCTGTTTTGCACGTTTCTTGGCGGAAGGTGTGTTGGCCACCGTCGAGCTCCTCGAAAGACTTTAGGTAAATAGCAAACAAAATAGGCCGCGAATCATGCCGATCAGTAGATCGATTGTCAAGGCCACCTGCAAGGTTCCGCCGAGCGGTGCGCCAACAAGCGGGAAAGATTCCTTTCTGCTGCGCGACCTGTACACTCGGGAATTTTTGGCTCCCCTGCGAAGGCGCGGGAGTATCGCACATTCGGACGCTGTCTGGCAGCGTCCTCTGTCATTGGCGTGAATCTTTTCGATGAACCTGCTCAAATCCCTGGCTGCAGTAAGCTCGATCACCATGATTTCGCGGGTGCTGGGCTTCGTCCGCGACACCATCCTGGCGCGCATCTTCGGTGCCGGTGTCGCCACCGACGCCTTCTTCATCGCGTTCAAGTTGCCCAACCTGTTGCGGCGGATCTTCGCTGAAGGTGCATTCTCCCAGGCCTTCGTGCCGATCCTGGCCGAATACAAGACCCAGCAGGGCGAGGAGGCGACACGCACCTTCATTGCCTACGTCAGCGGCCTGCTGACCCTGGTCCTGGCCCTGGTGACCGCCATCGGTATCCTGGCGGCGCCCTGGGTGGTGTGGGCGACGGCCCCGGGTTTTGTTGACAGCGCCGAAAAATACGAGCTGACCACCGCCCTGTTGCGAGTGACCTTTCCTTATATATTGCTGATCTCGCTGTCTTCCCTGGCCGGTGCGATCCTCAATACCTGGAACCGTTTCTCGGTACCGGCCTTCACCCCGACCTTGCTGAACGTGGCGATGATCGCCTTCGCCGTGCTGCTGACACCGTACTTCGACCCGCCGATCATGGCCTTGGCCTGGGGCGTGCTGGCCGGTGGCCTGGCGCAGTTGCTGTACCAGCTGCCGGCACTGAAGAAGATCGGCATGCTCGTGCTGCCGCGCCTGAACTTAAAGGACGCCGGTGTGTGGCGGGTACTGAAGCAGATGCTGCCGGCGATTCTCGGGGTGTCGGTGAGCCAGATCTCGTTGATCATCAACACCATCTTCGCTTCCTTCCTGGTGGCCGGCTCGGTGTCGTGGATGTACTACGCCGACCGCCTCATGGAGTTGCCTTCGGGTGTGCTGGGCGTGGCATTGGGCACGATCCTGCTGCCGACCCTGGCCAAGACCTACGCCAACAAGGACCGCGAGGAGTACTCGCGGATTCTCGACTGGGGCCTGCGCCTGTGCTTCCTGCTGGTGCTGCCCTGCACCCTGGCGCTGGCCATTCTTGCCGAGCCACTGACCGTTGCGTTGTTTCAATACGGCAAATTCAGTGCGTTCGATGCGGCCATGACCCAGCGGGCGCTGATGGCCTATTCCGTGGGCTTGCTGGCGATCATTCTGGTCAAGGTACTGGCACCCGGCTTCTATGCGCAGCAGAATATTCGCACGCCGGTGAAAATCGCGATCTTCACGCTGGTTTGCACTCAGTTGTTCAACCTTGCCCTGGTCGGGCCGCTCGCACATGCCGGCCTGGCATTGGCGATCAGCCTCGGTGCCTGCCTGAATGCCGGCTTGCTGTTCTGGAAGCTGCGCAGTCAGCAGTTGTTCGAACCTCAGCCAGGCTGGGCAATGTTCCTGCTCAAGCTTGTTTTGGCAGTGGCACTCATGTCGGCGGTACTGTTGGCGGGCATGCACTATATGCCGGCCTGGGAGCAGGGCATCATGCTCGAGCGCTTCCTGCGCCTGGGGGCATTGATCCTGGCGGGCGTCGTGACGTATTTCGGCTGCCTGTACCTGTGCGGCTTCCGGCCTCGGCATTTCGCCCGCAAGGCCTTGCACTAAGGCTTGGGGCGGGTCAAACGTCGGTTTTTCGCATTCCACGCCGCCCTTGGGCGCTGCTGCCTGTCACCAGCGCCCGGGTGTGGTTATAATCGGCCACTTTATGAGCAAGAAGCGCGTTATGCAGCTGGTTCGAGGTCTTCACAACCTGCGCCCCGAGCACCGGGGCTGTGTCGCCACCATTGGCAACTTCGACGGGGTTCACCGCGGCCACCAGGCAATCCTGGCGCGTCTGCGCGAGCGCGGCCAGGCCTTGGGCCTGCCGACCTGCGTGGTGATCTTCGAACCGCAACCACGCGAGTACTTCGCCCCTGAAACCGCGCCGGCGCGCCTGGCCCGCCTGCGCGACAAGGTCGAGCTGCTGGCCGCCGAGGGCATTGACCGGGTTTTGTGCCTGGCGTTCAATCAGCGCCTGAGCAAGCTCAGCGCCGATGCCTTCGTCAAGGCCATCCTGGTCGACGGCTTGGGTGTGCGTCATCTCGAAGTGGGCGATGACTTCCGCTTTGGCTGCGACCGTGCTGGCGATTTCGCCTTCCTGATCGAGGCCGGCAAGCAGTACGGCTTTACCGTCGAGGCCGCCAACACGGTAATCCAGGACGGCCTGCGGGTCAGCAGCACCGAAGTGCGCAAGGCCCTGTCCGAGGGCAACTTCGAACTGGCCGAGCACCTGCTGGGTCGCCCGTACAGCATCACTGGCCGCGTACTGCATGGCCAGAAGCTGGCCCGCCAGCTCGGCACACCTACCGCCAATATCCAGCTCAAGCGCCGCCGCGTGCCGCTGTCCGGGGTCTACCTGGCCAGCATCGAAATCGACGGCAAGGCCTGGCCGGGTGTCGGCAATATTGGCGTGCGTCCCACCGTTGCCGGTGATGGGCGCCCGCACCTGGAAATTCATCTACTGGATTATGCCGGTGACCTGTATGGCCGGCGCCTGACGGTGGAGTTCCACCACAAGCTGCGTGAAGAGCAGCGATTCGCCTCCCTGGAGGCGCTGAAGTCGGCGATCGATGCGGATATCGCCGCCGCACGTGCACATTGGCACGCTCAACCGCTAACGAAGAGCCTGAAATGACCGACTACAAAGCCACGCTTAACCTTCCGGACACCGCCTTCCCCATGAAGGCCGGCCTGCCTCAGCGCGAACCGCAGATCCTGCAGCGCTGGGACAGCATTGGCCTGTACCAGAAGCTGCGCGAAATTGGCAAGGATCGTCCCAAGTTCGTCCTGCACGACGGCCCGCCCTATGCCAACGGCAAGATTCACATCGGTCATGCGCTGAACAAGATCCTCAAGGACATGATCGTCCGCTCCAAGACCCTGGCCGGCTTCGATGCGCCGTATGTACCGGGCTGGGACTGCCATGGCCTGCCGATCGAGCACAAGGTCGAGGTTACCCACGGCAAGCACCTGTCCGCCGACCGCACCCGCGAGCTGTGCCGCGAATACGCCGCCGAGCAGATCGAAGGGCAGAAGACCGAGTTCATTCGCCTGGGCGTGCTGGGTGACTGGGACAACCCGTACAAGACCATGAACTTCGCCAACGAGGCCGGTGAAATCCGCGCCCTGGCCGAGATGGTCAAGCAAGGCTTCGTGTTCAAGGGCCTCAAGCCTGTGAACTGGTGCTTCGATTGCGGTTCGGCCCTGGCTGAAGCGGAAGTCGAGTACGCCGACAAGAAATCCCAGACCATCGACGTGGCCTTCCCGGTTGCCGATGAAACCAAGCTGGCCGCTGCTTTCGGCCTGGCGTCGCTGGCCAAACCGGCCGCCATCGTGATCTGGACCACCACCCCGTGGACCATCCCGGCCAACCAGGCGCTGAACATCCACCCGGAGTTCAAGTACGCCCTGGTCGACACCGGCGAGCGCCTGCTGGTACTGGCTGAAGAGCTGGTCGAGTCGTGCCTCAAGCGCTACAACCTGGAAGGCTCGATCATTGCCACCGCCCAAGGTTCGGCGCTGGAGCTGATCAACTTCCGTCACCCGTTCTATGATCGCCTGTCGCCAATCTACCTGGCCGACTACGTCGAGCTGGGCGCGGGTACCGGCGTGGTGCATTCGGCACCTGCCTACGGTGAAGACGACTTCGTTACCTGCAAGCGCTACGGCATGGTCAACGACGACATCCTCACCCCGGTGCAGAGCAACGGTGTATATGTCGAGTCGCTGCCATTCTTCGGCGGCCAGTTCATCTGGAAGGCCAACCCGGCCATCGTCGAGAAGCTGAGCGAAGTCGGTGCGCTGATGCACACCGAAACCATCAGCCACAGCTACATGCACTGCTGGCGCCACAAGACCCCGCTGATCTACCGTGCTACTGCGCAGTGGTTCGTGGGCATGGACAAGCAGCCAACCACCGGCGAGCCGCTGCGTGAGCGCGCGCTGAAAGCCATCGAAGACACCAAGTTCGTGCCGGCCTGGGGCCAGGCGCGCTTGCATTCGATGATCGCCAACCGCCCGGACTGGTGCATTTCGCGTCAGCGCAACTGGGGCGTGCCAATCCCGTTCTTCCTGCACAAGCAGACCGGCGAACTGCACCCGCGCACTGTCGAGCTGATGGAGCAAGTGGCCAAACGCGTCGAGCAGGAGGGCATCGAGGCTTGGTTCAAGCTGGACGCCGCCGAGCTGCTGGGCGTTGAAGCCGACCAGTACGACAAGATCACCGACACCCTCGACGTGTGGTTCGACTCGGGTACCACCCATTGGCACGTGCTGCGTGGCTCGCACGACATCGGCCACACCACCGGCCCGGTCGCCGACCTGTACCTGGAAGGCTCTGACCAGCACCGTGGCTGGTTCCACTCGTCGTTGCTGACCGGTTGCGCCATCGACAACCACGCGCCATACCGCGAGCTGCTGACCCATGGCTTCACCGTGGACGAAAACGGCCGCAAGATGTCCAAATCGCTGGGCAACACCATCGAGCCGGAGAAGGTCAACAACACCTTGGGTGCCGACATCCTGCGCCTGTGGGTTTCGGCCACCGACTACTCCGGTGAAATGGCGGTTTCCGAGCAGATCCTGCAGCGCAGCGCCGACGCCTATCGCCGTATTCGCAATACCGCGCGCTTCTTGCTGTCCAACCTGTCCGGCTTCGACCCGGCCCGCGACCTGCTGGCCCCGGAAGACATGCTGGCACTGGACCGCTGGGCCGTGGACCGCACCCTGCTGCTGCAGCGCGAGCTGGAAGAGCACTACAGCGAGTACCGTTTCTGGAACGTCTACTCCAAGGTGCACAACTTCTGCGTTCAGGAACTGGGCGGCTTCTACCTCGACATCATCAAGGACCGCCAGTACACCACTGGTGCCAACAGTGTCGCCCGCCGCTCCTGCCAGACCGCGCTATACCACATCAGCGAGGCGCTGGTGCGCTGGATCGCGCCAATCCTGGCGTTCACCGCCGACGAAATCTGGCAGTACCTGCCGGGCGAGCGCAACGAGTCGGTAATGCTCAACGGCTGGTACCAGGGCCTGAGCGAGCTGCCGGAAGGCACCGAGCTGGACCGCGCCTACTGGGACCGCGTGATGGCGGTGAAGGCCTCGGTGAACAAAGAGCTGGAGAACCAGCGTACCGCCAAGGTGATCGGTGGCAACCTGCAGGCCGAAGTGACCCTGTACGCCGACGAAGGCCTGAGCGCCGACCTGGGCAAGCTGGGCGACGAACTGCGCTTCGTGCTGATCACCTCGGCCGCCAGCGTGGTGCCGTTCGCTCAGGCGCCGGCCGAAGCCGTGGCCACCGAAGTCGAAGGCCTCAAGCTGAAGGTGGTCAAGTCCGGCCACGCCAAGTGCGGCCGTTGCTGGCACTTCCGCGCCGACGTTGGCAGCCACCCGGAGCACCCGGAAATCTGCAGCCGTTGCGTCGACAACCTGAGCGGTTCGGGTGAGGTGCGCCACTATGCCTAACCCTGCAGCGGGGCGCTTCGGGCGCCTTGCATGGCTTTGGCTGAGCTTGCTGGTCCTGGTCCTCGACCAGGCCACCAAGCTGTACTTCAACAACGCCCTGACCATGTACCAGCAGATTGTGGTCATCCCTGACTACTTCAGCTGGACGTTGGCCTACAACACCGGTGCCGCGTTCAGCTTCCTCGCTGATGGCGCTGGCTGGCAGCGCTGGCTGTTCGCCCTGATCGCCGTGGTGGTCAGTGCCGTGCTGGTGGTATGGCTCAAGCGCCTGGGGCGCAACGAGACCTGGCTGGCCGTGGCACTGGCGCTGGTGCTGGGTGGCGCCATCGGCAACCTGTACGATCGCATCGTGCTGGGCCATGTGGTCGACTTCATCCTGGTGCACTGGCAGAACCGCCACTACTTCCCGGCCTTCAACGTGGCCGACAGCGCCATCACCGTTGGTGCGGTGATGCTGGCGCTGGATATGTTCAAGAGCAAGAAGTCCGAGGATCCGGTCCATGACTGACACCCGTATCGGCCAGAACACCGAAGTCACCTTGCACTTCGCGCTGCACCTGGAAAACGGCGACACCGTCGACAGCACGTTCGACAAAGCCCCGGCCACCTTCAAGGTTGGCGATGGCAACCTGCTGCCGGGCTTTGAAAGCGCCCTGTTCGGTTTCAAGGCCGGTGACAAGCGCACTGTGGTAGTGGCCCCGGAGAACGCTTTCGGCCAGCCTAACCCGCAGAACGTGCAGGTTATGCCGCGCTCCAACTTCGAAGGCATGGAGCTGTCCGAAGGCCTGCTGATCATCTTCAACGACGCCGCCAACACCGAGCTGCCAGGTGTGGTCAAAGCGTTCGATGACGACCAGGTGACCATCGACTTCAATCACCCATTGGCTGGCAAGACCCTGACCTTCGAGGTGGAGATCCTCGAGGTGAAGGCCCTGTAAGCCTGGAGCCGAGCATGCAAATCAAACTCGCCAACCCTCGCGGCTTTTGCGCGGGGGTCGACCGGGCGATCGAGATCGTCAACCGCGCGCTGGAAGTCTTCGGCCCGCCGATCTATGTGCGCCACGAAGTGGTGCACAACAAGTTCGTGGTGGAAGACCTGCGCAACCGTGGCGCCATCTTTGTCGAAGAGCTGGACCAGGTACCGGACGATGTCATCGTCATCTTCAGTGCCCACGGTGTTTCCCAGGCCGTGCGCCAGGAAGCGGCTGGCCGTGGCCTGAAAGTGTTCGATGCCACCTGCCCGCTGGTGACCAAGGTGCACATCGAAGTGGCCAAGTACAGCCGCGATGGCCGTGAGTGCATTCTCATCGGCCACGAAGGGCACCCGGAAGTCGAAGGCACCATGGGCCAGTACGACGCCAGCAACGGTGGCGCCATCTACCTTGTCGAGGACGAGGAAGATGTTGCCAACCTGCAGGTGCGCGACCCGGACCACCTGGCCTTCGTCACCCAGACCACGCTGTCGATGGACGACACCAGTCGCGTCATCGACGCCCTGCGTGCACGCTTTCCGAACATCGGTGGCCCGCGCAAGGACGACATCTGCTACGCCACCCAAAACCGCCAGGACGCCGTCAAGCAACTGGCAGGCGAGAGTGACGTGGTGCTGGTGGTCGGCAGCCCGAACAGCTCCAACTCCAACCGCCTGCGCGAGCTGGCCGAGCGCATGGGCACTCCGGCTTACCTGATTGATGGTGCCGAGGACCTGCAACGCGGCTGGTTCGACCAGGCCGCGCGTATCGGCATCACTGCCGGTGCTTCGGCCCCCGAAGTGCTGGTGCGTGGCGTGATCGAGCAACTCAAGGCTTGGGGCGCCACGGGCGCTGAAGAGCTGGATGGGCGGGAGGAGAACATCACCTTCTCGATGCCTAAAGAGCTGCGGGTTCGGTCGCTGATCTGATCAGGGCCTTGCGCACAGCGGATGATTCGGTTCGCCTGTGCGCAAGGCTACTCTGCCAGTGCTTGCCAGAACCACATGATAAGGGCTGTTGGTTTTTTCGCAGACTACAAGCCGGCCACTCAGCTGAGCGTTGTTTGGCTGCATCGGCACACCCTGTGCACTGAATTTCACCTGCCCCCCCGTATTCGCTGCGATGTACATGGGTCGAGAAAGCCGATGTTCACGCAGCACTTGCTGATTGTGCTCTAACACTGCACGCCAGCCATTCCCCCAATTACCGTCCAGCGCCACTACAACTACCGGTTGGCCCTGCAGCACGGCATGGCTGCGCGCACTGCGCAGTGCCTGGGCCAGATCTCGGGCCGCTGCCGCCCGGTGTAGGTCGTCACTCATCCTGGCGTAGGCCGGAATACCCAGCTGTGTCAGCAAGACAGCCACCGCCAAGGCCGACAACATTTGAATCAGTGTTACGCCGCGTTGCCTCACCGTGCATTCCTCCCTGGAAGTGCTTGGCTATAGCTTCACGTTCGCTGGCCAAGCGTTCTAGTCGGCCGGTTCCAAGGCTATTGCAGGAAAAGTCACGGGAGGTGCAAGGATGCACGTAAGGCAACGGGGCATGACGCTCCTGGAAGTGCTGTTGGCTGTCGCGGTTGTGGCCGTGGGCATGTTCGCAACCGCAGCGATGCAGTTGCAGGCATTGCAGGCGACGGAAAGCGCACGCCGTGATGGGCGGGCGGCGATGGCGGCGCATAGCGAGCTTGAGCGGAGGCGGCGATGAGGCGCCGCCAGATTGGGTTCGGTTTGCTTGAAGTTGTGATGGCACTGGCCATCGGGTTGCTGCTGCTGGCGGCGGCCAGCCAGCTCTTTACCTCCGCACACCAGGCTTGGCGCCTGCAAAGCACGGCAGTGCGTATGCAGGATGAAGCACGTCAGGCATTACTGCGTATGGCGCAGGACATCCGCATGACGGGGATGTTTGGCTGTCTTCAGCTCGGTCCAGGCGACTTCAACGCCCCGGGCTCACAGTTGGCTTTCGCCCGACCATTGGAAGTTGATTCCACTACCCTCAGCCTGGTTGTAGCGGAGTTGCCCGGACAGGCTGGCAAGTCTGACTGGCTCTTGCACACAGACTGCATCGAGAAAGTGAGCGTGGATGTGGATCCCAAAGAGGGCTATCCACTGGCGTTTCCTATCAGCAGATACGTCTACCAGCTCCAGGGCAACCAACTGAAGTTCAAGCGAGGAAGAAGCTTTCAGCCGCTGGTCGAGAATGTACGAGAGGCGCGCTTCGAACGTGTGCAAACACCCGAAGGAGTGAGAGTGGATATCGCGCTCACGTTGTACGAGCCCACGCTCAAACTCGAACAGCGCCATGAGCTTAGCGTGGCGCTGCGCAACTCGGTGCCGGGGCCATGAAGCGTCAACGCGGTGTCGTGCTGCTGTTGGCGTTGGTACTGAGCCTGCTGCTCGGCTTGCTGGCGGCCTCAGCCCTGAGTGATGCCTTGGTGGAAACGCGAATGGCCGGTCACCTGCGCGATGGTCTGCTGGCGCTCGAAGAAGCGGAGGCCACCTTGCAAGCAGGGGAGGCCGAGATCAAGCGTGCACCTCCTGATCCGTGTTCCGCGTGCATGCCGCCAGCTCGACCGCACGACCTGGCCGGGCAGTGGCACAGCACGCAAGAGGGCTATTTCCACCTGCAGAATCTTGGCCCGAGTAAGCGCGCGCAGGCCACCCTGTTTCGGATAACCGCCGTGAGCAAACAAACCCAGTCACGACAGGTACTGGAAGCCGTCTACGCCGTGGCCGACGACAAGATGCAACGCATGGCCTGGCGACAAAGACTCAGAGGAGACTGACATGCAGCAAGGCTTGAGCCTGATCGAGTTGTTGATTGTGCTGGCCGTGACCGGCATTCTGGCAGCCATTGCCTACCCCAGTTACAGCGACCAGCTTCGGCGAGCCGCGCGCAGCGAAGTGGTTGGCCTGCTGCATGATGCCGCCCTGCGTCTGGAGCGCCACCGCGTGCGCACCGGCGAGTATGCCGAGGGCGACCCGGCCTTGCCCGACGGTACCCGCTACTACAGCCTGCAGGCCCAGCGCGGCAGCGACACCTTCACGCTGCACGCCCGGCGGCTGCCGAATGGGCTGATGGCACAGGATGGCTGTGGCGATTTCCAGCTCGACCAGGCTGGCGCGCGCAGCAACCCCGGTGCCGTTGGTGGCAGCGAGCACTGCTGGGGAAGCTGAAGGTTGAATGATGCCCGGTGCATCGCGGTTTTACTTCAGGTGTTGGATCGACAGATGAACAAGCAAGTAGTGGTGGTCGGCGGCGGGGTGATTGGCCTGCTGACGGCGTTCAACCTGGCGGCAAAGGTCGGCCAGGTGGTGGTGTGTGATCAGGGCGAGGTTGGCCGCGAGTCGTCCTGGGCTGGCGGTGGCATTGTTTCGCCGTTGTACCCATGGCGCTACAGCCCGGCGGTGACCGCCCTGGCGCACTGGTCGCAAGACTTTTATCCACAGCTGGGCGAGCGCTTGTTCGCCAGCACCGGCGTCGACCCCGAAGTGCACACCACTGGGCTGTACTGGCTCGATCTGGACGACGAGGCCGAAGCGTTGGCCTGGGCCGAGCGCGAGCAGCGACCGCTTAGCGCCGTGGATATCTCGGCGGCCTATGACGCGGTGCCGGTGCTGGGCCCGGGCTTCAAGCGCGCCATCTACATGGCTGGGGTGGCCAATGTGCGCAACCCACGGTTGGTCAAATCGCTGAAGGCGGCGCTGCTGGCGCTGCCTAACGTGACCTTGCGCGAACACTGCCAGATCACCGGTTTCGTGCAGCAGGACGGGCGCGTGACCGGGGTGCAGACCGCCGACGGCGTGCTGGTGGCGGATGACGTGGTGCTCAGCGCTGGCGCCTGGAGTGGTGACCTGCTGCGTACCCTTGGCCTCGAACTGCCGGTAGAGCCGGTGAAGGGCCAGATGATCCTGTTCAAGTGCGCCGACGACTTCTTGCCGAGTATGGTGCTGGCCAAGGGGCGCTATGCGATCCCACGGCGTGATGGGCACATTCTGGTGGGCAGTACGCTGGAGCATGCCGGTTATGACAAGACCCCGTCCGGGGATGCGCTGGACAGCCTGAAGGCATCGGCGGTGGAGTTGTTGCCTGAGCTTGAGGGGGCCACGGTGGTGGCGCACTGGGCGGGGCTGCGGCCGGGCTCGCCGGAAGGTATTCCGTATATCGGGCCGGTGCCGGGGCATGCGGGGTTGTGGCTGAACTGCGGGCATTACCGTAATGGGCTGGTGCTGGCACCGGCTTCGTGCCAATTGTTTACCGACTTGCTGACCGGTGCCGAGCCGATTATCGACCCGGCGCCTTATGCGCCAGAAGGTCGTTTGGGCTGAGGGCTTCTTCGCGGGTAAACCCGCTCCCACAGGTGCAGCACAGGTTTGAAAACCGTGTGATCCCTGTGGGAGCGGGTTTACCCGCGAAAGGGCCAGCGAGCCTGTTAGAGCGCTCAACCGGTAATAGGAGCCTGCAAGTGCCGGCTTGGGTAATGCTGTTCATACACCTTGCACACCCGCAGCACCTGCTCATCGGCGAAGCGCCCGGCCACCACCTGCAGGCCCACCGGCAACCCTTCGCGGGTAAACCCGCAAGGCACCGAAGCCGCCGGCTGTTGCGTCAGGTTGAAGGGGTAGCTGAACGGCGTCCACTCCATCCACTGCGCCATCCCCGACCCAGGCGGCACGTTGTGCCCAGCCTCGAATGCCACCAGCGGCAGCATGGGGGATAGCAGCACGTCATAGCGCTGGTGGAAGGCATTCATCTTCGCTATCAACGCTGCCCGCGCCTCAAGCGCCTGGGTGTATTCGCGCAGGTTGATCTGCGCCCCTTGCTCGGCAATCCAGCGCAGCCCAGGGTCCAGCAGCGCCCGTTGCTCTTCGCTGAGCGCGCCGGCCAGGCGGGCCGCGCCGGCGAACCACAAGGTGTTGAAGGTTTCCAGCGGGTCGCTGAAGCCAGGGTCCACTTCCTCTACCTGCGCACCCAGCCGCGCCAGGCGTTGCACCGCTTGTGCCACCAGCGCCTGGACCTGCGGGTCGACCTGCACGTAACCGAAATTCGCGCTGTAGGCGATGCGCAGGCCGCTCAGGTCTTGCTGCTGGCCCAGCCACGGTGTCTGCCGTGGCGCACCGGCCAGGCCATCACGGGCATCGGGGCGAGCGACACAATCGAGCATCAGCACCGCGTCGTCCACGGTGCGCGTCATTGGCCCCAAGTGCGACAGCACGGTCATGGCGCTGGCTGGCCACTGCGGCACATAGCCGAAGGTTGGCTTGATGCCGAAGGTGCCGGTAAAGGCGCAGGGAATACGAATCGAGCCACCGGCATCGCTGCCCTGGTGCAGCACACCCAGGTTCAGCGCCGCGGCTGCCGCGGCACCACCCGACGAGCCGCCGGCAGTCAGCCTGGTATCCCAGGGGTTGCGGGTGATGCCGTACAGCGGATTGTCTGTTACCCCTTTCCAGCCGAACTCCGGCGTGGTGGTCTTGCCCACCAGCACCGCCCCGGCCTCACGCATGAACGCGGAGAAGGGCGCATCGATGTCCCATGGCCCGGCGCCCGAGGTGGTGCGCGAGCCTTTGCGGGTGGGCATGCCTCGGGTCAGGGTCAGGTCCTTGATCGAAGCGGGTATGCCATCCAGCCGGCCACAGGGCTCGCCACGTTGCCAGCGCTGTTCGCTGGCGCGGGCGGCGGCGCGGGCCCCTTCGCCGTCGACATGGCAGTAGGCGTTGACTGCCGGGTTGTGCAGGTCGATGCGCGCCAGCACATCGTCGACTACCTCGACTGGGGACAGTTGGCGGCGCTGGTACAGCTCGAGCAGTTCGACGGCAGTGAACTCGCCAATCGCGGTTTTCTGGGTCATCTCAACGGGCTCCCGGGTTGGCGGCCTGGAACATGGCGCGCAACAGTACGTCACAGCCGTCGGCCAGGTCCTGCGGTGCGGCATTTTCGATTTCGTTGTGGCTGATGCCGCCCTCGCACGGCACGAAGATCATCCCGGCCGGGCCCAGCTCGGCGAGGAAGATGGCATCGTGGCCGGCGCCGCTGACGATATCCATGTGGCTCAAGCCCAGCTCGCGCGCGCCCTGGCGCACGGCGTCCACGCACTGCTCGGCGAAATACAGCGGCGGGAAGTCGGCGGTCGGGGTCAGCGTGTAGCTCAGCCCGTGCTTGGCCGTGCTGCTTTCGATGGCGGCCTGTACTTCGCTGACCATGGCGGCGAGGTGCTTGGGGTCGAGGTGGCGCAGGTCGATGGTCATCTGCACCTGGCCTGGGATGACGTTGCGCGAGCCTGGGTGCAGGGTCAGGCAGCCCGCTGTGCCGCAGGCATGTGGCTGGTGGGCGTGGGCCGTGCGGTTGACCGCAGCCACCACGTCGGCGGCGCCGACCAGGGCGTCCTTGCGCAGGTGCATGGGGGTGGGCCCGGCATGTGCCTCGACGCCGGTCAGCACCAGGTCGAACCACTTTTGTCCCAGACAGCCCTGAACCACGCCAATGGTGGTGCGCTGGTCTTCCAGCACCGGGCCCTGTTCGATATGCGCTTCGAAGTAGGCGCCGACGGCATGCCCGGTCGGCACGCGTGGGCCGGCGTAACCGATGCGCTGCAGCTCCGCGCCAACCGACACGCCCTGCTCGTCGACCTTGTCCAGGGTCTCCTGCAGGCCGAACTTCCCGGCGAACACGCCCGAGCCCATCATGCAGGGCGGGAAGCGCGAGCCTTCTTCGTTGGTCCACACCACCACTTCCAGTGGGGCTTCGGTGGTCAGCTTCAGGTCGTTGAGCGTGCGCATCACCTCAAGGCCTGCCATGACGCCGTAGCAGCCATCGAACTTGCCGCCGGTGGGTTGGGTATCGATATGGCTACCGGTCATGACCGGCGGCAGGGCAGGGTTGCGGCCGGGGCGACGGGCAAAGATGTTGCCGATGGCGTCGACGCTGACCGTGCAGCCGGCCTCTTCGCACCAGCGTACGAACAGGTCGCGGGCCTGGCGGTCGAGGTCGGTCAGGGCCAGGCGGCACACGCCACCCTTGGCAGTGGCGCCGAGCTGGGCAAGGTCCATCAGCGATTGCCAAAGGCGCTCGCGGCTGACCAGTGAACCTTGGCCAAGCAAGTGCTGCGAAGGATCGATGCGGGTGTTCATGGGCGTTCTCCTTTCAGGCGCTCAGGGCCAGGTAACGGTTCTTGATGCTTGGGTCCTCGCGGAACTGCGCGGCGCTGCCCTGGTAGGCGACCCGGCCCTGTTCAAGCACGTAATGGCGATCGGCGAGTGCATCGCAGACCATCAGGTTTTGCTCCACCAGCAGGATCGACAGGCCTTCGTCCTTGATCCGCCGCAGGATCTTCACCAACTCGTCGACGATCACCGGGGCCAGGCCTTCGGTGGGTTCGTCGAGGATCAGCAGCTTGGGGCCGTTGAGCAGGGCGCGGGCGATGGCCAGCATCTGCTGCTCGCCACCGGACAGGGCGAAACCACCATTGCGGCGCCGCTCCTTGAGCCGTGGGAACATGCTGTAGACGTCCTCCAGCTGCCAGCGGCTGGCCTTGCGCACGGCTATCTTCAGGTTCTCTTCCACACTGAGCTGGCGGAAGATGCCACGGTGCTCAGGCACCAGGGCAATACCAAGCCGGGCGATATCGAAGATTTCACGGCCGACCAACTGTTGGCCGTTGAAGCTGATCTGCCCCTGCCGTGGGCGGACGATGCCAAGGATGCTGCGCAGGGTGGTGGTCTTGCCGGCACCATTGCGCCCGAGCAGCGTCACCAGTTCGCCTGCTTCAACCTTGAGCGAGACACCTTCGAGCACATGGCTCTTGTCGTAATAGGAGTGGATCGAATCGACGTTGAGCATCAGGCGGCCTCTCCAAGGTAGGCGGTGCGTACGCGCTCGTCGTTGCGCACCTGTTCAGGGGTACCCTCGACCAGAATCTGGCCGTGGCTCATCACCGTGATGCGCTGGCTGATCGACATGACGATGCTCATGTTGTGTTCGATCAGCAGCACGGTGTGGTCGCGGCCGAGGTCGCTGATCAGGTCGGTCATCACCGGAATGTCGTCGATGCCCATGCCCGAGGTGGGTTCGTCGAGCATCAGCAGGGTGGGCTTGGCGCAGATCGACATGCCCACTTCCAGCACCCGTTGCTGGCCGTGTGACAGCTCGCCGGCCAGGGTTTCGGCGCGGGCGCTCAGCTTCAGGCGTTCCAGCACCTGGTCGGCGGTGTTCCAGTGGCTGCGTTTGTGCTCCACACTGCGCCAGAAATTCAGGGCGCCCAGGCCGTCTCGGCCCTGGGCGGCCAAGCGCAGGTTTTCGCGCACGGACAGGTTTTGGAACAGGCTGGTGAGCTGGAACGAACGCGCCATGCCCAGCGCTACCCGCCCGTGGGACGGCTTGCGGATGATGTCCTGGCCGTTGAACAGGATCTTGCCCGCCGTGGCCTGACGCTCGCCGGTCAAGCAGTGGAACAGGCTGGTCTTGCCAGCACCGTTGGGGCCGATGACGGTGTGGATGGTGCCGGCGCGGACCTTGAGGTCAACGCCTGCGACTGCCTTGAACGGCCCGTAGGCCAGCTCCAGTTGGCGGGTTTCCAGGAGGTAGTCGCTCATCATAGGGTCTCCTTGGTCTTGGCCTGGGATTTGTCATTGGCACTGCGGGTGGCCAGCAGGCGCTTGCCCAGTTCGGCCAGTCCACCCCACAGGCCGCCCCGCATGAACACCACCACCAGAATCAGGATGACCCCCAGCAGCATCAGCCAGCGTGGCCACAGCTCCGACAGCACGTCACCCAGCAGCACGATGGCGCCGGCCCCCAGCAGTGAGCCGAACAACGAGCCGGTGCCGCCGACGATGGTCATGATCAGGATGTTCTCGCTCATCATCAGGTCGATGTTCGACAGCGGCGCAAAGTGCAGCAGCATGGCGTACAGCGCGCCGGCGATGCCGGTGATGGCGCCCGACAGCATGAACACCAGGATCTTGAAGTGGCGGGTGTCGTAGCCAATGGCGGCAGCGCGGGTCTCGTTCTCGCGGATAGCCAGCAGGGTGCTGCCGAATGGCGAGCGGATCACCCGCAAGGCAGCGGCGAAAATCAACAGGAACAGCCCGGCGACGAACACATAGAAATGCCGAGGGTCAGCCAGGTCGACCAGCACATGGCCGGCGATTTCGATGTTGGGCCGGGGCACATCGAGCAGGCCGTTGTCGCCGCCGGTCCAGCCGCTTAGGGTATAAGCCAGGAAATAGGCCATCTGGCTGAAGGCCAGGGTCAGCATGACGAAGTAGATGCCCGTGCGGCGGATCGCCAATGCGCCCACCAGCAGTGCCAGGAAGGCGCCGAACACGGCTGCGCCAAGCAGCGCGGCGAACATGCCCCAGTGCAGGTGAATCATCAGCAGCGCCGCGCCATAGGCGCCCACGCCAAAGAAGATGCCCTGGCCGAACGACAGCAGGCCGGTGTAGCCGAGCAGCAGGTTGCAGGCCAGGGCGGCCAGGGCAAAGATCAGGATTTCGGTGGCCAGGGTGGCCGAAGGCAGCAGCAACGGCAGCGCCACCAGGCTGGCAACCACCAGCAACAGCAGTGCCGGGGCGCGGCCCTTGGCGACTGGCAATGGGTTTTTCTCGCTCATGTCAGGCTCTCCCAAACAGGCCATAGGGACGGACCAGGATCACTGCGGCCATGGCGCCGTAGATCATCAGGCTGGCGCCTTGCGGCCAGAGGCTGGTCATCATGCTTTGCACCACACCCACCAGCAGGCCGCCAACCAGCGCACCGCCGAACGAGCCCATGCCGCCGATCACCACCACCACGAAGGCAATGCCGAGGATCTCCGGGCCGACGAAAGGCTGGGCGCCGCGTAGTGGTGCGAACAGCACACCCGCCACCCCGGCCAGGCCCACGCCCAGGGCGAAGGTCAGGGAGAACAGGCGAAAGATATTGGTGCCCAGCAGCGATACGGTTTCGGTGCTTTCGCTACCCGCGCGCACCAGTGCGCCGAAGCGGGTGCGCTCCAGCAGCAACCACAAGCCAACGCCGATCAGCGCGGCGAAGCCGATCAGGAACAGGCGGTAGTAGGGGTAGATGAAGTCACCGAGGATCAGCACGCCGCGCAGCTCCGGCGGTACGGCAATGTTCTTGCCCACCGGGCCCCAGATCAGCACCGAGGCTTCCTGGATGATCAGTGCGATGCCGAGGGTGACGAGGATCTGGAAGGTGTGCGGCAGGTGGTAGATGCGCTTGATCAACAGGCGCTCGACGGCCCACGCCAGTGCGGCCACTACCAGCGGCGCAATCAGCAGCGCCAGCCAGAAGTTGCCGGTTATCGCTACGGCGGTGTAGCACAGGTAGGCGCCCAGCAAGAAGAACGCACCGTGGGCGAAGTTGACGAAGTTGAGCAGGCCGAAAATGATCGTCAGGCCCACGGCGATGAGGAAGTAGATCATCCCCAGGCCCAGGCCGTTGAGCAGTTGGAACAGGTACAAATCGAGCATGAGCGTGCCCTCGACAGCGCGCGAGGCGGCTGCCTGTACAAGTGTTTGTGACTAACGCCGCGGCTTCAGGCCAGGGCGCAACCGGTGTGGTCGACCTCGACGAACGAGCGGCCCGAACTGATGACTTCGGCCAGGTCGTCCTCGTCGCGCATCTGCCCCTGGGGCTTGCCGCGCAGCAGGTAGTAATCCTTGAGCACCTGATGGTCACCCGGGCGGATCAGTTCTTCGCCGGTCGGGCCTTGGAAGCGCATGCCCTGCAATGCCGCAGACACGGCGGCACCGTCCAGGCTGCCAGCCTTGACGATGGCCTCGAGCATGACCTTGGTGCCGATGTAGTCAGCGGCCAGTGGGTAGTTGGGGTTGATGCCGTAAGCCTTGCGGGTGGCGGCGACCAACTGCTTGTTCAGCGGGGTATCGACCTGGTGCCAGTACTGCGCGCCCAGGTACACGCCCTCGAGCACGTCGCTGCCCAGCTCCTGGAACTGGTCGAGGCCGGCAGACCACACCATCAGCACTTTCATGCGGTCCTTGATGCCGAAGTTGACCGCCTGGCGCAGGGCGTTGGAGGCCTGGCTGCCGAAGTTGAGCAACACCAGCACGTCGGGTTTTGCGGCGATGGCGTTGGTCAGGTAGCCAGAGAATTCCTGTTCCTGCAGCGAGTGGTAGCTGTTACCGATGTGTTCCACCCCAAGCTCGGCGAACACCTTGCGGGCGTTGTCCAGCAACGCGTCACCGAACACGTATTGCGGGGTGATGGTGTACCAGCGCTTGGCCTGTGGTAGTTGGCGGATCATCGGCACCAAGGTTTCGCGAATGGCGCCGTAGGTGGGCACCGACCAGCGGAAGGTCGAGGCGTTGCAGTCTTTGCCGGTGATTTCGTCGGCGCCCACAGGCGTCATGAACACGCCGCCGGCTTTGTGGATTTCCTTCGACACCGCCAGTGCCGAGGAGGACAGGGTGCAGCCCTGGAAGAAGCGTGCGCCATCCTGGCCGATGGCTTCCTGTACCTTGCGCACCGCCTTGCCGGCGTTGCCTTCGGTGTCGATGACCTTGTACTTGAGCGGGTGGCCGAGCAGCTGGGGGTATTCGGCAATGGCCAGGCGCGAGCCCATGTCGGCGTACTTGCCGTAGCTGGCGAAGGCGCCCGACATGGACTTGAGCCCATAGAAGGTCAACGGTTGGTCGGCGAATGCCCGGTGCGCCCCCAAGGGGAGGCTACCTAAGGCACCCAGGGCAAGGCCTGCCTTGAGCAGGGTACGTCTTTGCATGAGTAACTCCTTGGTTGTGGTTATTAGGCAGGAGTGGCAATGACAAAGCGGGTACGGCCGGGCCTGTGTGCAGGCCTCTTTCCAGGCGCATCAGTGGTTGTGGTTGAACTCCAGCAGGAAGTTACGGGCAACCTCGCCTTCCAGCGCGGTCATGTGGTGCTCGGCGTCGCACATGTGTTCGTGCATCAGCCGGCGTACAGTGGGTTCGTCGCTGGCGCGCAGGGCGGTCAGCAGTTGCTTGTGGTAGTCGATGTTGGCGGCGGCGAACTGTTGGCGCTTGGGCAGGTAGGCCTTTTTCAGCACTACCAAGTCGCGCAACAGGTCGTTGAGGAACACCGCCATGAAACGCAGCAACGGGTTGGGGCAGCGGTCGGCCAGCAAGGTGTGGAACTCCAGCTCGGCCAGGCGCTGCTCGCGCTGGCCTTCTTCGCTGTCTTCCGGCGCGCTGCAGAAATCGATGTTGGCCTGCAGCACGGCATAGTCCGCTTCGCTCAGCTTGCCCATCACCGAGACCGCCAGCTCCACCTCGATGACTTTGCGCAGCTGGTACACCTGCTCGCCGTCCAGGTGTTGAAAGTGCAGGTAGTTGCGCAACGCACGGCTGGCCGGTTCGGTGCCCACTTCGTTCAGGTAGGCGCCGCCGGTCGGCCCGGTACGGGTGCTCACCAGGCCTTCGACCTCCAACGCCTTGAGCGCTTCGCGGGCGGTGCCCTTGGAACACTCGAAATGCTCCATCAGCTCACGTTCGGTGGGCAGGCGATCGCCTGGGTGCAGCGCTTCGGTGACGATCGAGCGCTTGACCGATTCGACGATCACATCGGACAGCTTCTGGCGCTTGCGTTTGGGTTTGAGCATTTCGCTATTTTTCATATTTATGCGGATAAATAGGATTTAGCGAATTTTACTGGGGTGGGTCAATGCTGGCGGCGGGGGAGGGGTCGTAAATGGTGTGAAAGGGTCGGGGAGGGATAAGTATCGGCAGGAGTATGCGTAGCGAGTGTAGGAGCGACGCAAGGTCGCTCCACAGCGGGCTTTGTGTTCAGTTCTGGCGGCCAGGGCCTTGCTGCAAGTGTGCCTGGCTGCAATACCAATCGTTGCCTTGCTGCAGCGCCCGGTCGTTGGGCAGGTGCACACCGCAATGGGCGCAGCGCACCATCTTCAGCGGCGCATCCAGCTTCGCCTCGGGGTGCGACTGTTGGCTGACTTTGAACTTGCGCCACAGCCAGAACGCGGCGGCGATCAGGGCAATCCAGAAAAGTAGGCGAACCATGGTGTCCAGCTTGTCGATTGAAGAAGCCGACAGTCTAGGACGCGGCCAATAAAAAAGGGAGGCCCAAGGCTTCCCTTTCATTTACCGCTGCGGGTCAGTCGAACAGACCAAAGGTCATGTAGCTGAACCAGGAGCGGTCTTTCTCGGCCTCTTTCGGGCCTTCCGGCACGATCGGGTCGCCGTTTTCGTCTTTAGGCAGCAGCTCTTGCGGCATCTCGTCACGCGCGTCCTGGAACTGCTTGACCACGTCCTGGTTGGCGCGGGTTTCGCCCGGCGGCAGCGGGGCGTCGGTCTCGATCAGGCCCAGGGTGGCCTTGGACAGCCAGCCACGGCCGTCAGACTCGGTCTGCTTGGGCTGGAACTCGCCATCGACCAGGCTCGGGTGGTCCGGGTAGTTGAGCTTGAGGGTTTCCAGGCTGCTGGCGGCCAGTTCGTCCAGGTGCATTTTCTGGTACGACTCGACCATCACTGCAAGGCCGTCACCGACCGATGGGGTTTCCTGGAAGTTCTCGACCACGTAGCGGCCCCGGTTGGCGGCAGCTACGTAAGCCTGGCGGCTCAGGTAGTAATCGGCCACGTGGATTTCGTACGAGGCCAGCAGGTTGCGCAGGTAGATCATGCGCTGCTTGGCGTCTGGCGCGTAGCGGCTGTTGGGGAAGCGACTGGTCAGCTGGGCGAACTCGTTGTACGAGTCGCGGGCGGCGCCCGGGTCACGCTTGGTCATGTCCAGTGGCAGGAAGCGCGCCAGCAGGCCACGGTCCTGGTCGAACGAGGTCAGGCCCTTGAGGTAGTAGGCGTAATCGACGTTCGGGTGCTGCGGGTGCAGACGGATGAAGCGCTCGGCGGCCGACTTGGCGGCCTCAGGCTCGGAGTTCTTGTAGTTGGCGTAGATCAGCTCGAGCTGCGCCTGGTCAGCATAGCGGCCGAACGGGTAGCGCGATTCCAGGGCCTTGAGCTTGTTCACGGCGCTGGTGTAGCTGGAGTTGTCCAGATCAGCCTGGGCCTGCTGGTACAGCTCGGCCTCGCTGAGGTTCTCGTCAATGACCTCTTTATTAGAGGAACAGGCCGCGGTAAGCCCGAGGATGGCGATCAGCAGCAGGTGTTTCACTTGCATGGCGGCTTGCGTCCCTTTGACGGCCGCTGTCTTGGGCGGTGCCGTCCTGTTATGATGAGCGCCCCGGCCAACCCCGGGACAAAAGAAGCCGTATTTAACCACAAGCTCGCAGCCGAAACCAAAGGCTGTGCGCCCGCCGAATCGAGCATGTCCGAGATCATTCAACTTAGCGCAGAGGTACCGTCCGAACTGGGCGGCCAACGCCTCGACCAGGTCGCCGCCCAATTGTTCGCCGAGTACTCGCGTTCGCGGCTAACTTCGTGGATCAAAGAGGGCCGCCTGACGGTCGATGGTGCAGTCGTGCGCCCTCGAGACCTCGTCTATGGCGGTTCGCTGCTTGCCTTGGAGGCCGAGCAAGAGGCCCAGGGTGAGTGGATCGCAGAAGATATCGAACTGGATATCGTCTACGAAGACGACCATATCATGGTGATCAACAAGCCTGCCGGGCTGGTCGTGCACCCGGCCGCCGGGCATGCCAGCGGTACGCTGCTCAATGCGCTGCTGCACCACGTGCCAGACATCGTCAACGTGCCGCGCGCCGGTATCGTTCACCGCCTGGACAAGGACACCACCGGCTTGATGGTGGTGGCCAAGACCTTGCAGGCGCAGACCAAGCTGGTCGAGCAGATGCAGGCCCGCAAGGTCAGCCGTATCTACGAGTGCATCGTGATTGGTGTGGTGACAGCCGGTGGCAAGATCGACGCGCCCATTGGCCGCCATGGCGGCATGCGCCAGCGCATGGCGGTAACCGACGGCGGCAAGCCGGCGGTCAGCCATTACCGTGTGCTCAAGCGCTTCCGCTCGCACACCCATGTACGAGTGAAGCTGGAAACCGGCCGCACCCACCAGATTCGCGTGCATATGGCCCATGTAGGTTTCCCCCTGGTTGGCGACCAGACGTACGGCGGGCGCTTCCGTATTCCGCCGGCTGCCAGCCCAACCATGGTCGAGGCGGTCAAGACCTTCCCGCGCCAGGCGCTGCATGCGCGTTTCCTCGCCTTGGCCCACCCGATTACCGGTGAAATCATGAAGTGGGAGTCGCCACTGCCGGATGACTTCGTCTGGTTGTTGTCGCTTTTGAACCAGGACCGCGAGAGCTTCATCGGATGAGTGGCCTGGCGCAGTCGCTGCTGATCCCCGACTGGCCGGCCCCGGCCTCGGTTCGCGCCTGTGTCACCACCCGTCAGGGCGGCGTCAGCCTGCCGCCTTATGAAACCTTCAACCTTGGCGACCACGTGGGGGACGACCCTGCCGCCGTCGCCGAGAACCGCCGTCGCCTCAGCGCCCCGTTCGGCATTCAGCCGGCCTGGCTCAAGCAGGTACATGGCCTGGTGGTGGCGGATGCCGACCCAGCCGTGGTGGCCGAGGCCGACGCCAGCTGGACCGACCAGCCTGGCATTGCCTGCACCGTAATGACTGCCGATTGCCTGCCTGCGCTGTTCTGTGACCGCGCGGGCACCCGTGTGGCCGCGGCACATGCAGGCTGGCGTGGGCTGGCTGGCGGTGTGCTGGAAGCCACCTTGGACCGCCTGGCACTGCCGGCGGAAGAGGTGCTGGTGTGGCTGGGGCCGGCCATTGGCCCGCAGGCGTTCGAGGTAGGGCTGGAAGTGCGCGATGCCTTCACTGCCGTGCATCCAGAAGCCGCCCGGGCGTTTGTCGAGGGCGAGCGGCCGGGCAAGCTGATGGCCGACATCTATGAGCTGGCGCGTATTCGCCTGGCTGCTCGTGGCGTCACTGCCGTTTATGGCGGTGGCTTTTGCACGGTCAGCGATCAGCGGTTCTTCTCCTATCGCCGTACCCCGCAGGGTGGGCGGTTTGCATCCTTGGTGTGGCTGGAGCCTCGCTAATCCAACAGGTTGACTTCGGTCAACCCCGCTACGCTTGAATCTTCCAGAATCAACCTTATCTATAAGGTCATCTCAGGCAGGTTCTTCATAAACAGGCGCTGTCCATCGCTCCGACCTGCCCTTTAAAGGAAGGTACACCATGCGAATAGACCGTTTGACCAGCAAGCTGCAACTTGCAATATCCGATGCCCAGTCCCTGGCCGTTGGCATGGACCACCCTGCCATCGAGCCCGTGCACCTGGTACAGGCGCTGCTTGAACAACAGGGCGGCTCCATCAAGCCTCTGCTGATGCAGGTAGGCTTCGACATCAACAGCCTGCGCCAAGGGCTGGTGAAAGAGCTCGACCAACTGCCGAAAATCCAGAACCCCACCGGCGATGTGAACATGTCGCAGGACCTGGCGCGCCTGCTCAACCAGGCCGACCGCCTGGCCCAGCAGAAGGGTGACCAGTTCATTTCCAGCGAACTGGTACTGCTGGCCGCCATGGACGAGAACAGCAAACTCGGCAAACTGCTGCTGAGCCAGGGCGTGACCAAGAAAGCCCTGGAAAACGCCATCAACAACCTGCGCGGCGGCGCGGCAGTGAATGACGCCAACGCCGAGGAATCGCGCCAGGCCCTGGACAAGTACACCGTCGACCTGACCAAGCGTGCCGAAGAAGGCAAGCTGGACCCGGTGATCGGCCGTGACGATGAAATCCGCCGTACCGTGCAGGTACTGCAACGCCGTACCAAGAACAACCCGGTGCTGATCGGTGAGCCTGGCGTGGGTAAAACCGCCATCGCCGAGGGCCTGGCCCAGCGCATCATCAATGGTGAAGTGCCAGACGGCCTCAAGGGCAAGCGCCTGCTGGCGCTGGACATGGGGGCGCTGATTGCCGGTGCCAAATACCGCGGCGAGTTCGAAGAGCGTCTGAAAGGCCTGCTGAACGAGCTGTCCAAGCAGGAAGGCCAGATCATCCTGTTCATCGACGAACTGCACACCATGGTCGGCGCTGGCAAAGGCGAGGGCGCCATGGACGCCGGCAACATGCTCAAGCCGGCCCTGGCCCGCGGCGAGTTGCACTGCGTCGGTGCCACTACGCTGAACGAGTATCGCCAGTTCATCGAGAAGGACGCCGCCCTGGAGCGCCGTTTCCAGAAGGTGCTGGTAGAGGAGCCGAGCGAGGAAGACACCATCGCCATCCTGCGTGGCCTGAAAGAGCGCTATGAAGTGCACCACAAGGTGGCCATCACCGACGGTGCAATTATCGCTGCGGCCAAGCTCAGCCATCGCTACATCACTGACCGCCAGTTGCCGGACAAGGCCATTGACCTGATCGACGAAGCGGCCAGCCGTATCCGTATGGAGATCGACTCCAAGCCGGAAGTGCTCGACCGCCTTGATCGCCGCCTGATCCAGTTGAAGGTGGAGTCGCAGGCGCTGAAGAAAGAAGAAGACGAAGCGGCAAAAAAACGCCTGGAGAAGCTGACCGAGGAAATCGAGCGGCTGGAGCGTGAGTATTCCGACCTGGAGGAAATCTGGGCCTCGGAAAAAGCCGAAGTGCAGGGCTCGGCGCAGATCCAGCAAAAGATCGAGCAGGCTCGCCAGGAGCTGGAAACCGCCCGTCGCAAAGGCGACCTGAGCCGCATGGCCGAACTGCAGTACGGGGTGATCCCGGACTTGGAGCGCAGCCTGCAGATGGTCGACCAGCACGGCAAGACCGAGAACCAGTTGCTGCGCAACAAGGTGACCGAGGAAGAAATTGCCGAAGTGGTGTCGAAGTGGACCGGTATTCCCGTGGCCAAGATGCTCGAAGGCGAGCGTGAGAAGCTGCTGAAGATGGAAGCGTTACTGCACCAGCGCGTGATCGGTCAGGGCGAGGCGGTAACCGCCGTGGCGAACGCCGTGCGCCGCTCGCGTGCCGGGCTGTCCGACCCGAACCGGCCAAGTGGTTCGTTCCTGTTCCTCGGCCCTACCGGCGTGGGCAAGACCGAACTGTGCAAGGCGCTGGCCGAGTTCCTGTTCGACACCGAAGAGGCGATGGTGCGCATCGACATGTCCGAGTTCATGGAGAAGCACTCCGTGGCTCGCCTGATTGGTGCACCGCCAGGCTATGTAGGTTATGAAGAGGGCGGCTACCTGACCGAGGCTGTACGGCGCAAGCCATACTCGGTGGTGCTGCTGGACGAGGTGGAGAAGGCCCACCCGGATGTGTTCAACGTACTGCTGCAGGTGCTGGAAGACGGCCGCCTGACTGACAGTCATGGGCGCACCGTGGACTTCCGCAACACCGTGATCGTGATGACTTCCAACCTGGGCTCGGCGCAGATTCAGGAGCTGGTGGGTGACCGCGAGGCGCAACGTGCGGCGGTGATGGATGCGGTGGGTGCGCACTTCCGTCCGGAGTTCATCAACCGCATCGACGAAGTGGTGGTGTTTGAGCCACTGGGCCGTGAGCAGATCGCCGGCATTACCGAGATTCAGCTGGGCCGCCTGCGCAGCCGTCTGCTGGAGCGCGAACTGTCGCTGAGCTTGAGCCCGGACGCGTTGGACAAGCTGATTGCCGTGGGTTACGACCCTGTATACGGCGCACGGCCGCTGAAGCGGGCAATCCAGCGCTGGATCGAAAACCCATTGGCGCAGCTGATCCTGGCAGGCAAGTTTGTGCCGGGTGCGGCGATTACCGCCAAGGTGGAAGGCGACGAAATCGTCTTTGGCTAATTTGCATCCTCATGAGCCCCGCATCTGCGGGGCTTTTTTTTGCTTCTTTACAGGCGCTGTGGATACCGAGAGGGGCGGGTTTGCCAGCGAAGAAGCCGGCACAGCCCAGTAAAACCGGGGCTTTCCGGCCGCTTTGGATAACCTGCTGAAATTTTTGAAATTTTTGCTTGCATCATATTTAGAGTGCCCCTAATATACGCCGCGTTGTCAGGCACTAAGCGAATCACCAGCAACAACGGTGACCGCAAAACAACTTACAAATCAGTAAGTTGAATGAAAAAAAGTGGTTGACAAGCAAAACGAAGAATGTAGAATAGCCGGCCTCAGCAGCGACAACGCGAAAGCGAAGCAGCTAAAGAGTCCGAAGCGAACACAGTCTTCGGAGTTGTACCGAAGTTCAGTTCCGCGATAGCTCAGTCGGTAGAGCAAATGACTGTTAATCATTGGGTCCCTGGTTCGAGTCCAGGTCGCGGAGCCAATCTCGGGGTGTAGCGCAGTCCGGTAGCGCGCCTGCTTTGGGAGCAGGATGTCAGGAGTTCGAATCCCCTCACCCCGACCATTTTCCGGGTCGTTAGCTCAGTTGGTAGAGCAGTTGGCTTTTAACCAATTGGTCGTAGGTTCGAATCCTACACGACCCACCATGTAAAGAAGGGCATCTCAAAGAGATGCCCTTTTTTTTGAAAGACCCGGGGTGTAGCGCAGTCCGGTAGCGCGCCTGCTTTGGGAGCAGGATGTCAGGAGTTCGAATCCCCTCACCCCGACCATTTTTGGGTCGTTAGCTCAGTTGGTAGAGCAGTTGGCTTTTAACCAATTGGTCGTAGGTTCGAATCCTACACGACCCACCATGAACAAAGGGCATCTCGCAAGAGATGCCCTTTTTCTTTGCCTGTCAGAATGTTGGGCCTGCCTTGCAGGCCTTGCGCCGCGAGAGGGGCGCTAAGCGCCCCCGGCAACTGTCAGTGCAGCTTCAAGCGCGGTTCTGTACCCCGGCCAATCTTGCTACCCAGCATCATCAACGCCGTGCGGAAAAACCCGTACAACGCCATCTGGTGCATGCGGTACAGCGACACGTAGAACATCCGCGCCAGCCAGCCTTCCAGCTTCACACTGCCCATCAGGTTACCCATCAGGTTGCCCACCGCCGAGAAGCGCGACAGCGACACCAGCGAGCCGTAGTCCTTGTACTCGTAGGTCGGCAGCGCCTTGTTCTCCAGCCGCGCCTTCAGGCTTTGCGCCAGCATCGAAGCCTGTTGGTGCGCAGCCTGGGCCCGTGGCGGTACGTTGCGGTCGCTGCCGGGTTGCGGGCAGGCGGCGCAGTCACCGAAGGCGAAGATGTTGTCGTCGCGGGTAGTTTGCAGGGTAGGGCGCACGACCAGCTGGTTGATGCGATTGGTTTCCAGACCATCGATGTCCTTGAGGAAGCCTGGCGCACGGATACCCGCCGCCCACACTTTGAGGCTGGCCTGGATCACTTCGCCGTCCTTGGTTTTCAGGCCGTCCTCGGTCACTTCACTGACCGCGGCGTTGGTCATCACCTTCACCCCGAGTTTCTCCAGGGTCTTGTGCACCGGCACGCTGATGCGCTCCGGCAGCGCCGGCAGTACGCGCGGGCCGGCCTCGATCAGGGTGATGTGCATGTCTTTGGGCTGGATGCGGTCAAGGCCATAGGCCGCCAGCTCGTGGGCAGCATGGTGCAGCTCGGCCGCCAGCTCCACACCGGTGGCACCGGCGCCCACAATGGCTACGCTGATTTTTTCGCTGGCCACGTCGCCGGCGTGGGCGCGCAGGTAGTGGTTGAGCAGTTGCTGGTGGAAGCGCTCGGCCTGCTTGCGGGTATCCAGGAACAGGCAATGTTGCGCTGCGCCCAGGGTGCCGAAGTCGTTGGTGTTGGAACCCACGGCGATGACCAGGGTGTCGTAGCCCAGGGTGCGCGCAGGCAACAGCTCGCGGCCCTCTTCATCGAGGGTGGCGGCCAGTTGAATCTGTTTGCCTTCACGGTCCAGGCCGCTCATGCGCCCCAACTGGAAATTGAAGTGGTTCCACTTGGCCTGGGCCACGTAGTTCAGTTCGTCTTCCGAGGAGTTCAGCGAGCCAGCGGCCACTTCGTGCAGCAATGGCTTCCAGATGTGCGTGAGGTTGGCGTCGACCAGGGTGATGTCGGCCTGCTTGCGCTTGCCCAGGCTTTTACCCAGGCGGGTCGCCAGTTCCAGGCCGCCGGCGCCGCCGCCGACAATCACGATGCGATGAGTCATGGGAATATCTCATAAGGTTTACGGAATTCGTGCCCCAGAGGGGCGGCCGCAAACTGCACGAGGGAAGGGCGAGCGCGAAGCAGCTCATAGCACCAATCCACTCAGCAGGCGGCTGATGAGACCCAACCCGATGGTCACGGCCAGCACCAGCACAAGGAGCAGCCACGGCCGGAAGGGCCTGCGCTCGACTTGGTGCTGGGGGGCTCGCAGATACTCATCGACACGACGCTGATCTTCCGGGTTCAGGCGGCTGGTCATGGTGGGCCTCGTCAGGTAGACGTTTGTGACTGCGCAAACGCTACAGCGTTCGCGCAAGCGCTTGAAACAAATGATAATGCTTTCTATCCCTGGCGCCGAGTGTACGCCATCGCAAACATTCGCTGCACTGGATCAAAGACTGATGCCTACGTCGAAGACGATGCTGCGGCCCAGGTTGCCGCGCAGGAAGTCTGGCGCGTCAGGGTGGGCGAACAGCACCCGGGCAAAGGTTGGCCCGACCAACGACAGTGAGCGCCAGCCCTGGCGCAGGTACTCGGTGGGCGGCGGGAAGTGGGTGTTGAGGTCGAGCACTTCGCGCTTGAGGCTGGAGAACGCGATGATGTCCAGCTCGTTCAGCTCCAGCCCGCGTTCCCGGTAATTGTGCGCCTTCTTGCGCAAGGTCGGCGCCAGGCGCCCCAGCAATTCGGTGGCACTGATGCGCCGTGGGCGTGCTTCACGCCGCACCAGCTGCGCCAAGGAAAACGCACTGCGCCTGCGCTGCAGCTCTTCGCGCCATTCATCGTTCAGTCGGCGGCCCTCGTCGAGCACGAAAAATACCTCGAAGGCCGCGTCGCGGAACAACACGTCCGGCGGCTCCTGGCCGGCTGGGGTGAAGTCCTCGCTGCGATAGGGAATGTTCAACCCCTGCAACAGGCGCTGGCACACCCAACGCTCCCGCTCCCACTTGCGGGCGTTGGAGAGAAAGGCATTGGCTTGTTCGGCCTGGATGGTAAGCAGGCGCAGGTAGTCTGAGTCATCCATGCAGACAAGCTTAGCCGTTAAACCATGACGATAAGATGCTGAATTTGAATGGGTGTAGACTGGGATTGTCCATAGCATCGATAGGGGTATTTGTCAGGTGATCAGCGCGCAGGTGTTGTCCGGCACCACCGTTACCCTTGGTTGGCTGGGTTATGTGCCATTGCTGATCTGGGCGGTAAGCCGGGTTCGCTGGGTTGAGCTGTTCACCGACCGGCGCCGTCAGCATTTGCTGTTTGGCACAGTCTTTTGCCTGTTCGCACTGTGGCTGGTGAGGCGCGATTTCGATACCGGGGTGTCTTACCACTTCATTGGTATGACGGCGGTCACCCTGTTGCTGGACTGGCCGCTGGCGGTGCTGGGCGGGGTCATGGCCCAGCTTGGTTTGCTCGTGTTGGGGCGTCAGGACTTGGCAGCGTTGGGGGTGAATGGCTTGTTGCTGGTGGGCTTGCCGGTGCTGATTACCGAAGTGTGCGCGGTCTTGGTCGAACGTGCCCAGCCGCGCAACCTGTTCGTTTATATCTTCTGTTCGGGGTTCTTCCCGGCCGCGCTGACCGTGCTGGTTTGTGTGCCTGCGGCGCTGGGGGTGTTGTGGCTGGATGGGCGCTTTGCCCTGCCGGAGTGGCTCAGCGACTTTGTCGGCTACCTGTGGCTGATGATGTTCCCCGAAGCGTTCATCAACGGCATGGTCATCAGTGCGCTGGTGGTGTTCTGCCCGGAATGGCTGGAAACCTTCAACCGCACACGGTACCTGCAGGCGCCCTGGAAGGAAGATGAGCGGTGATCATGCGGTCTAGAAAATAGTGGGGGACCTTGTAGGAGCGGCCTTGTGTCGCGATGGGCTGCAAAGCAGCCCCCGTTTTTGGCGTTAGAGCAACAATTGCTGGGGCTGCTTTGCAGCCCATCGCGACACAAGGCCGCTCCTACAGGTACCGCGCCAGTCTCAAGGATTTGGTCTGGGGCAAGGGGCCCGGCACAACCGCCTTGCAATCAGCTCAGTGCCGCGGCTCCAGGTCCCCCGAATACAGCTCATCTTCGGACTCTTCCGACCCCGCAATCTTGTGCTCCTCGGCCGCCCAGGCCCCCAGGTCGATCAGTTTGCAGCGGTCCGAGCAAAACGGCCGGAACGCGCTTTTTTCGGTCCATTCCACAGGTGCGCCACAGGTCGGGCAATCGACGGTCAACGGCTGGCTCATGGCTGGCCTCCTTTCAAAGTCAGGTAAAAGTGGTGCAGGCGGTCAATCTGCTCATGCAGTGCGGCCAGGTCGCCGTCGTTGACCAGCACATCATCGGCATGGCGCAGGCGTTCCTCGCGGGCCAGTTGGGCCTGCAGAATCGCTTGCACCTGCTCGGCACTGGTGTTGTCGCGCGCCAGAGTACGGGCTATTTGCAGTTCTTGCGGTGCATCGATCACCAGTACACGCTGGGTTTTGTGGTACTGGCCCGACTCGATCAGCAGCGGCGACACGTAGATTGCATAAGGCGACTGCGCCTTTGCCAGGTAGCTGAAAATCTCCTGCCCGATCAGCGGGTGCAGCAGTTGCTCCAGCCATTTGCGCTGCGCCGGATCGGCGAAGATCAGTTGGCGCAGAGCGGCGCGGTCGAGTTGGCCGTCCGCCTGCAGCACACCCGGGCCGAAGCGCTCGACGATGCTGGCCAAGGCCGGGCGGCCAGGTTCGACCACCCAGCGCGCTGCCTGGTCGGCATCGACCAGGTGCACGCCAAGCTCGACGAAGCGTTCGGCAGCGGCGCTCTTGCCGCTACCAATGCCGCCGGTCAGGCCGAGAATCCAGGGGGTAAAGGCTGCAGTGGCCATCAGTATCCAAGCAGTTGCATGTAAGAGGCGTACATTTCATCACCCCAGAGCACAGCAATCCACCCCGCAATCGCCAGATAAGGGCCAAACGGTATCGCTGTCCCCATCGCATGCCGGCGCAAACGCAGCAAGCACAGGCCAACCAGCGCCCCCACCACCGACGACAGCAGCAGCGTCAACGGCAGCACCTGCCAGCCACCCCAGGCCCCGATCAGCGCCATCAGCTTGAAATCGCCATAGCCCATGCCTTCCTTGCCGGTGATCAGCTTGAACAGCCAGTACACGGTCCACAAGCTGAGGTATCCGGCCACCGCGCCCCACAGCGCGTCGGTCAGTGGGGCATAGATGCCAAAGGCATTGACGATAAGCCCCAGCCACAGCATCGGCAGCACCAGCGCATCCGGCAGCAACTGGTGGTCCGCATCGATCAGGCTCAGGGCCAGCAGGCACCAGGTGAGCGGTAATGCCAGCAAGGCTTCGACCGAAGCGCCAAAGCGCCAGGCCACCACCAGCGAAAGCAGCGCGCTGGCCACTTCCACCAGCGGGTAGCGCGGGCTGATGCGGGTTTTGCAGGATGAACACCGCCCGCGCAAGGCCAGATAGCTGATCACCGGGATGTTCTCCCACGCGCGAATCGGATGCGCGCAATGTGGGCAGCGGGAGGCCGGTAGGCACAGGTCGAACCGTTCGTGTTGCGCAATCGGCTGCCCCAACATCTCCTGTGCTTCACGCTGCCATTGCCGCTCCAGCATGATCGGCAGGCGATACACCAGCACGTTGAGAAAGCTGCCCACCAGCAGGCCGAGCAGCGTGGCCAGGGTGAGGAAGTACGCCGGCTGTTCAGCCAGCAAAGTCCATGAAGTCATGTTCAGATCAAGCTACCCAACTGGAAGATCGGCAAGTACATCGCCACCACCAGGCCCCCCACCAGCAGGCCCAGGATCAGCACGATGGCGGGCTCCAGCAGGCTGGTCAACTGGTCCAGCGCCTGGCTGACCTGTTCCTCGTAATGGCTGGCGGCTTTTTCCAGCATCTGGTCCAGCGTGCCGCTGGATTCACCGATGGCCGTCAGTTGCACCAGCAAAGGCGGAAACAGCGGATCACTGGCCATCGCCTGGTTCAGCCCCTGCCCATTGGCCATGCCCTGGCGCAACCGCAGCACCGCTTGCTCGTGCAGCTCGCCCCCAGTCACTCCAGCCACCGTTACAAGCGCATCCAGCAACGCCACGCCGGCGCCGTAGGATGTTGCCAGGCTACGCGCAAACCGTGCTAGCGCCGCCTGCCCCAGCAATTTGCCAAACACCGGCAAGCCCAGCACCCGCCGAGATATCCACAGGCGCGCAGGCGTGTGCTGCCGGTAAAGCTGGCGCAAGGCAAAACCCAGCACCACGCCCATCACCAGCAGTAGCGGGGCAAACCGACTCAGCCCTGTGGACAAGTCGATCACCCACTGGGTAAATGCCGGCAACGTCGTACCCATGCCCGAGAACATGCTCTCGAACTTCGGAATCACCTCCAGCAACAAAATCGCTGACACCCCCAGCCCGGTCAGCAACAGCAGCAGCGGGTAGATCATTGCCTTGCGCACCTTCTTGTGCAGCACCCGTCGCTGCTCCAGCATGCCCGCCAGCTGCTTGAGCTGCCGGTCAAGCGTGCCGGAATGCTCACCCACCCGCACCAGGTTGCAGTACAACGCATCGAACCATGCCGGGTGACGCTGCAACGCATCCGCCAGCCCCAGGCCCGAGGCCACATCCTGTTTCAATCTACCCAGCAACGCAGCCTGCGCCGCATCGCAACCACTGCGCCCCATCACCTCGAACGCCTGCAGCAGCGGCACCCCGGCCCTGAGCAATGTCGCCAACTGCCGGCTGAACCCTGCTGGGTCAGCCTTTTCGCGCCGCTTCGGCAAACGGAACGTCAGCCCGCTGGCCGGCCGCAAACTGGCCACCGTGATGCCCTGGCGGATCAGCGCAGCGCGCACATAAGCGGGCTGCGGCCAGGTGTCTGGCCGCTGACCGATGTGCCGCTGGCGTCGGTGCCGTGCCAGCTGTAAAGGAGTGAAGATGAAGTCATGCGAAGGTCCTTTTTCTGCTCCAGCGACAAGGCTGGAAACAGCTTGCCGCGTCCATGCAAAGGCATGCGTCCGTGATGCTCACTAGAGTAGTTCAGCGAAGATGACGCCCAAGCGGGCAGGGGTGACAAAAGGTGTCTGTTCAGGCCTACTGCGCCGCTGCCGGTTGGGGCGCCACGGACCTCAACGTGTTAGCGAATCAAAAAGGAAATACGTTCATGAAAGGGCAACGCGGTATCACCCTGATCGAACTGATGATCGTCGTCGCGATCATCGGCATTCTGGCGACCATCGCCTTACCGATGTACACCAACCACCAGGCCCGCTCCAAGGCTGCGGCCGGGTTGCTGGAGATCAGCGCGCTGAAGACGGCGATGGATCTACGCTTGAATGACGGGAAAGACGTAACGGGCGTGACCGAGCTGGGTGGCCAGCCGGCGACGGCGCATTGTGCGATCGCAGCCGATGGCAAGGCGGCGGATGGCAGCGGCAGCATTGCTTGCACGCTGGTGGATGCGCCGGCCAATGTGGTGGGCAAGTCACTGACTTTGAAGCGTTCGGCAACTGGATGGGCGTGCACCACCGACATCGAGGAAGGCCTGGCGCCCAAGGGCTGCAAGGGGGCTTGAGGGTAGGGTAATAAACTAGCGGAAACAGGGGTTTGCGTTGCGGGTGTGAGCAGTGGTACGTTGCGCTACACGCCGGTGTAGCTCAGTCGGTAGAGCAGCGCACTCGTAACGCGAAGGTCGCAGGTTCGATTCCTGTCTCCGGCACCAGTTCAGGTTCCAGCGAAGGCTACCAAAATCTCTGGAACCCCCGTAAAACCCGCCTTTTGGCGGGTTTTTTCGTTATAGCGTTCCGTCGGATTCCGACAGCTGCCAGCCGATTTAAGGGGGTAATGGTCGGGATAAAGTCGATTCGAGAAAGGGGTTTGCCCTTTTGGCTCGTACTACTGCTTTCTTGACTGACACCGGCTGCTCGGCCAAACCTGGTTTTGGCATCACGATGAAATGCTGGAGTGCGAACACAACCCGCGATTGAGCTTTCGTAACAAGGCCGGTTACCGCAGCCTGGTGGTCCATTCCCGTTGGATAGGGGTATTGGGGCTGCTACGCAGCCCTTCACACACTGCGCCCTTTTGCATCCTTGTCGGCACCCTATTAGTCAAATATGATACCGCTTCTCATTTGCATCAATTCTGTGACCGCTAATGGCATCCGTCGATACCGCTCAGTTCACTGCTCTGTACGAACAGCAACACCGCTGGTTGCGTAGCTGGCTGTATCGGCAATTGAGTTGCTCACACCGCGCTGCTGATTTGATGCAGGACACCTTCATGCGTCTGTTGGTCAGTGACCAGGCGTTTGAAGTCCGCCAGCCTCGGCCTTTCTTGGCCAAGGTGGCACGCAGCGTCCTGTCCAACCACTATCGCCGCGCACGCTTGGAAAAAGCCTACCTGGATGCGCTCCAGACGGAAGACGAAAGCGTGCTGCCGGATCTGGCGACCCAACTGATTGTTTTCGAGACGCTGGTTCGGCTCGACGAAGCGCTCTGCGAACTGGATGTCGCCGTCAAAAAGGCTTTTCTCTGGTCGCAACTGGACGGGCTCAGCCACGGAGAAATTGCCGAACGGTTGGGTATTTCGATCGCTACCGTCAAACGCCATATCATCAAGGCGGGTGCGCGATGCATGCTGGTGACGGGATCGCTGCAATGACGATTTCCGGTAACGCCGTTAGCCGAGAACCATCGCTATCGCCAAAAATGTGTGAGGAGGCGATGGAGTGGTGGCTCGATATGCAGGAGGCCAATTTCGATTCATCCGCACAGGCCGCTTTTGTGGCATGGCGCAGTGAACACCCTTTGCATGAACTGGCCTGGGAAAAAGCCTTGGCGCTGGGGGAGCAGCTCGACTCTTTGCGCACCCGAGGCGATCCAGACCTTGCCCGGCGGGCGCTGTTGCTTCCCTCCCAGGAAAAGCTGAGCAGGCGTCGGGCGATAAAAGGGTTGGCATTGTTGCTGGCTGCAAGCGCCGGTGCATGGATGAGTCGAGACAGCGAAATGGTGTCGCGCCTCAGTGCCGATTACACCACGGGTGTGGGCGAGCAGCGACGTGTTGCGCTGGCCTCGGATCTGTCGCTAGAACTCAATACCCATAGCGCGATAAACGCTCGTGCGACGGGCCATCGTTGGCACCTTCGATTGCTCAGCGGCGAGGTCTTGATTGATGCTGCCTTGAACCCGGCGCTATACATCGATACCGCTCAGGTTCGCACGCAAGCGTCCTCGGCACGTTTCACGATACGGCAGCTCGACAATGGCTCTACCCAGTTGGCGGTCTATCGTGGCTCGCTTCAAGTGACCCCGACTCAGGCCGGCACCTGGACTGCCCTGCAAGCTGGGCAACTGGCGCGTTTCGGGCCGCTTGGGGTGCTCGATCAGGGTGTAATGCAAGCATCCAGCCCCGCCTGGGCCGAAGGCATGATCGTCGCCAACGGCCAACCGCTTCAGGCTTTCCTCGACGAACTTGGCCGCTATCGTCATGGGTATCTTGGGTGCGACGCCGCCTTGGCCAATCTGCGCGTGTGGGGCACCTACCCGCTGGCTGACAGCGATCGAGTCATCGATGCCGTCGCCCAGACGCTGCAATTGGAGGTACAGCGTTTCACTCGCCTGTGGATCAACTTGCGTCCCTCGCCAGCGAACGTCTGAAGTTTTTTCGTCCTCGATGAGCCGTTTTGATTTCTGGCGAGACTCATAGGCCATACATCAAAAATCATCGGGGGAACTTCACATGCCTCACCGCAGTATTTCGTCGCACTACAGGTCGCTCGCCAACACATTGGGTTGCGCCGCGGCGGTTCTGATCGCTACTTCATCGCCCGTGTGGGCAGCCGCCGATAACAGCGTGCAACACTACGAAATTCCCCCGGCGTCACTCGGTACTGCGCTCAACCAACTGGGCCAGCAAGCCCATTTGCTGCTGTCGTTTCCCAATGATTTGATTGCCGGGCAAAACAGCCCTGGTTTGAGTGGTGATTACACGGTCGACGGTGCTTTACAGGTGCTACTCGCAGGCAGCCAACTCATTGCGGTTCGCCAGCCGGATGGGCGATACACCCTGCAACGAGCGCCAGCTTCTAGCGCCCTGGAGCTTCAAAGCATTTCAATTTCGGGCAAAGCGCCCGGGTCGACGACAGAAGGTACCGGGCTGTACACCACCTATTCATCCAGCAGTTCGACCCGCCTGAACCTGACCCCCAAAGAAACCCCGCAGTCGCTGACCGTCATGACCCGCCAGCGCCTGGATGATCAGCGCCTGACCAATCTCAGTGACACCCTCGATGCCACGCCGGGCGTCATCGTGTTGCGCGACGGACTGGGTGCGGAGTCTGACGGTTACTTCTCTCGGGGCTTCGAGATTCAGAACTTTGAAATCGACGGCGTGCCCACCGTCAAGCGCATGGACAACTACACCCAGAGCATGGCCATGTATGACCGTGTGGAGGTGGTGCGCGGTGCTACCGGCTTGATCAGCGGCCTGGGCAGCCCTTCAGCGACGATCAACCTGATCCGCAAGCGTCCGACCGCTGAGGCACAGGCCAGCGTCTGGGCCGAAGCCGGTAATTGGGACCGCTACGGTACCGGCTTTGATGTGTCTGGCCCGCTGACCGAAACCGGTAACGTACGCGGTCGTGTGGTCGCCGACTTCAAGACCGAGCGGTCCTGGGTCGACCGCTACAAGCAGGACTCGCAACTGATCTACGGCATTACCGAGTTTGACCTGACTGAAGACACCCTACTGACCATGGGCTTCAGTTACCAACGCACAGACGTTGACTCCCCAATGCGCTCTGGCCTGCCGACCCGTTTCACCGACGGCTCTCGCACCAACCTCAAACGCTCGCTCAATTCAGCTCAAACCTGGTCGTACAACGACCATGAACAAACCAGCTTTTTCACGTCGATCGAACAGCAGTTCGCCAATGGTTGGAGCGGGAAGATCGAGCTGACCCACTCCGAAAACAAGTTCGATGAAGTCTTCAACTACGTAAACGGTGGCCTCAACCCGGACGGAAGCGGCACCACTCAGTTGCCCGTGCGTTTCTCTGGTATCCCGCGCCAGAACAACATCGATGCCTACCTGACCGGCCCGTTCGGCCTGTTGGGCCGCGAGCACGAGTTGATTGCCGGTGTGACCTTGTCCAACTACTACGAGAACGTGCCAAGCTATGGCGGCTGGAAGTACGACTATTCCGGCTCTCCGGCCGGGGCGATCGACAACCTGCTGAACTGGAACGGCAACTCGGTAAAACCGGAATTCAACGTCACTGGCAAATCCACTAACGACGAAACCCAATACGCCGCTTATCTCGCCACGCGCCTGCATGCCACCGACGCTCTCAGTATCTTGCTGGGTAGCCGCGTGATCGACTGGCATCGTGAGATCGAGGACAAACCCTACAACGCAGAAAAAACCAAGACCAAAGAGTCGGAGACCGGCGTCTACATTCCGTATGCCGGCGTAGTGTATGACGTCAACGATACGTGGTCGCTGTATGCCAGCTATACGAAAATCTTCAACCCTCAGTCGTCCTGGGTTCGCGACATCAACAACAAACCACTGGACCCGATGGAAGGCACCGGTTATGAAGTTGGTATCAAGGGCAGCCACTTCGATGGCAAGCTGAACTCCAGCGTCGCGCTGTTCAAGATCGAGCAGGACAACCTGGCGATCTGGATCGATACCCCAGGCGGCAACACGTACAAGTCAGAACAGGGCACCACTACCAAGGGCGCTGAATTCACCCTGGATGGAGAACTGGCTGAAGGCTGGCAGGCATCTGCCGGTTATGCCTATGCAGTCAGCACCGACGCTGACGACCAACGTATCGTTACTACCCTGCCTCGCCACAGTCTGAAGACCTTCACCAGCTATCGCCTGCCGGGCATCTTGAACAAGGTCACCCTTGGCGGCGGTGTGAACTGGCAGAGTAAAACCGGTGCCGACCTGCACACCTTCACTCAGGGCAGCTATGCCGTCACCAACCTCTTGGCGCGCTACGACTTCAACCAACATCTGAGTGCGTCTGTGAACCTGAACAACGTGTTCGACCGCGAGTACCTCAGCTATGCCGGCGACCACGGTATGTACGGTGCGCCAAGAAACATCATGACGGGTATCAAGTACAACTTCTGACTTGTGCCCTTGAGGGAGGCTGGGGCTGCTGCGCAGCCCATCGCAGGCAAGCCAGCGCCTACAGCGATTGTGTGGGTGTTTGAGTTCTGCGCAAGGCCGCTGCTGGGCGATGCCACGGTAAGCACGGAACCTGTAGGAGCAGCACAAGGCTGCTCTTACCGGGTGACGCGATAGCCTGGGTGATGGCCAGGCCCCTGGCCCGCGCTGGCCTCAGAAGTCCCAGCGAGTAGTGACCATGACGTTGCGCGGTTCGCCGTAGATGGCCGAGTTATAGAAGCCGACGTTGGTGTAGTAATACTTGTCGAAGATGTTGTTGAGGTTGACGGTCGCCGACAGGTTCGGGGTGATCTGGTAGCGGGTCATCAGGTCCACCACCCAGTAGGATTCTTGCGTAACGTCCTCGTTCACGCCCTTGGGGCTGTTCCAGATCTGCTGCCAGGCCTTGTTCTGCCAACGCGCACCACCGCCAACGGTGATCTTGTCCAGGTCACCGGTGAGTTTGTAGGTGGTGTAGAGGCTTAGCTGGTCTTCGGGCTCGAAGGTGGAGAGCTTCACGTCGTTGCTGTCGCGCACCACCTTGTGGGTGTAGCCGCCCTGCACCTGCCAGCCCGGGGCCAGCTCGCCGGACACTTCCAGCTCGTAGCCTTTGGTGGTCGCCTTGCTGCCCTTGAACGCGTAGTTGGGCGGGGTAGGGGTCTGGTTGTTGTAGGCGTCATCCGGCACCGAGCGGTTGCTTTCCTTGACCTCGAAGTAGGCCAGGCTGGCGTTCAGGCGGCCGTCGAAAAACTCGCTCTTGATGCCGATTTCGTAGTTTTCGCCTTCATCCGGCTCGATCAGTTTGTTGTCGCGGTCGCGGTTGTAGTTTTCCTGGGGCATGAACACGTCGGTGTAGCTGGCGTAGACCGAGAAATTTTCGTTCAGGTCGTAGATGGCGCCGGCATAGGGAATGAAGCGCCCGGACTCGGTGTAGGTCGGGGTCAGGCCGGTCAGGCTGTAGTTGACGACGCGGCCACCCAGCAGCACTTTCAGGTCGTCGGTCACGTTCAGGCGGGTGGTGAGGTACACGCCGGTCTGGCGGATGACATCGTCGGTGCGCTGCGACACCGGACCCCAGTCGGGCTTGGGCAGGTTGCCGTGCCAGTTGTTGTAGTCCACCCGGTTCGGCACCGAGAAGGTTTCGTCCCAGTAACCCTTGCCGCTCCAGTGGGCCTTGCTGATCGAGCCGCCCAGTACCAGGTCATGCTCGCGGCCGAGCATGCTGAACGGGCCGCTCACGTAAAGGTCAGCCGAGTCGCTTGTGGTGTCGCCCTTGTAGCGTTGTGCGTTGATTTCAGCGCTGCCGTCGGGCTGCGGCTGGTCGAATTGGATGGCGCCCATTTGCGCATCGTAGCCGTTGTACTTGTGGTCCAGTTGCAGCTTGGTCACCCAGCCGTCACCCAGGTCGTGTTCCAGGGTGGCGAACACCGTGCGGGTGTATTGCTGCCAGCTGCTCCAGTCGGTCGAGTTGCTGAACGAGCGCTTGGCGTCGTTGCGCTCGCCCTTGGAATTGAGCAGCGGGAAGCTGCCAGACCAGGTGGAACCCTTGGGGTCGTTGTCCTGGTAGTCGGCGCCTACCGTCAGCAGCGTGTCAGGTGACAGGTCGAACTCGAGGATGCCGTAGAACACCGAGTTCTGGCTCGAGTAGCGGTCGATGAACGAATGCTTGTCCTGATAGGCGGCCACGGCCCGGCCGCGAACGTTGCCGGTTTCGGTCAGCGGGCCGCTGACATCCAGTTCGCTGCGGTAGTTGTCCCACGAGCCTGCACCCAGGGTGGCGTGGCCCTGGAAGTCGGCGGTGGGCTTTTTGCGTACCAGGTTGATGGTGCCGCCCAGCGAGCCTGCGCCGCTGAGTAGGCCGGATGCGCCCTTGAGTACTTCGATACGGTCGTAGATCGCCATGTCGCTCAGGGTGTTGCCTGCCGAGTAGGCGACGTTGCGCACGGCGGAGGGGATGCCGTCGTACTGGAAGTTGTTGATCGAGAAACCGCGCGAATAGTAGTTGGTGCGATCAGTGTCGTAAGCCGACACGGTAATACCTGGGGTGTGGCGCATGACTGCGTCGACAGTGTTGAGGGCAAAGTCATCCATGTGCTGACGAGTGACCACGCTGATCGACTGCGGGGTTTCCCTGGGTTTCAGCACCAGGCGGGTGGCCGTGGCGATGGTGCCGGGCGTGTAGGACCCCGTGCCTTCGGTGACGGTGCCCAGCTGGTTGCTGATGATGTTGGTTGCACTCAACTCCAGGGCGCCACCACTGTCGGCAACGACCTCCACCGTATAGTTGCCACCGCTATTGAGTGCCCGAAGGCCAGTACCCGCCAGCAGCTGGGCCAGGCCCTCGTCAATGTCATAGCTGCCATTGAGCCCAGCGCTGCGCTTGCCGGCGGTCAGCTGGGCGTCGGCAGAAAGCAGGATGCCGGCCTCGCTCGCGAAGCGGTTCAACGCCTGATCCAGGCCGCCGGCGGGGATGGCGTAACTGCGTGATTGCTCGCTGGCGCCAGCCGATGTTGCGGGCAGCGCCAGTAGAAGGGGGCTGCTGCAAAGCAAGCCGGCAAACAGGGTGTGACGAACCGCAAGGCTCAATCGAGAACGGGGTGTTGTGGGCAGATACGGCATTCTGACTGTTCCTCTTGAGAATGCTTCTTGGTTAAATTCAAGAGGTATCCCGGACGAGTCGGTAAAACCGACAACGGGCAGCAGCGTTTTTTTCATTCATTGCCGTTGCAGCACTTGGGTAACGCTGGTCATGCGGGACTGATGGTGGTCCAATAACGTGTCAGGCGGTGTACTTTTACCGGTAGGGATTGCTCTAGCGCTGTAAGTACGCGGTCGGTGTCTGCCAGCGGAAAAACGCCGGTTAGCGGCAGGGCGGCGACGGCAGGGTCGCAGCGCAGCATACCGGCCCGATGGCGAGCCAGTTCTGCGGTGAACTGCCCGAGCGGCATGCGCTCGGCGATCAGCCGACCATCGTGCCAGGCGATGGCGTTGAGATTCGCGGGTGCGATGTCACCGATCTGGGTGGTGGAAAACCAGCAACCTTGTCCGGCTTGCAGGCGTATGGCGCGAGCCTGACGCGGGCGCAGTTCCAGTTCGCCCTCAAACAGGTCGACCTGGCATTTATCGTCATGTTGGTACACGGAAAAGCGCGTGCCGAGTGCCAGGACATCCCCGGCTATGGTGTCCACGATCAGTGGGCGTTGCGCGGGGTCATGGCCGCTGTCGAGCAGCAACTCCCCAGCGAGCAGGCGAATGCGGCGCTCGCTTGCGCTGAACTGGATATCAACCGCGCTACCGCTGTTCAAGCCAAGCCGGCTGCCATCGGCCAACGTGCGCTGCAGGCGCTCACCCGTGCCGCTGCGCAGATCTGCCATGGCCTCGCGCCAAGGCAATTGCGATTGGACGATGTAACCGCTGCCGCCAGCCAAAAGCAGGGCGCTGAGCAGTTTCAGCGTCTGTCGACGGCGCGCGTCAGGCTGCTCCCGTAGCACGGCCAGCGCGGTATCCGCTGACACACCGCTCAGGGTATGTTGCAGGTGCTCCAGGCGCTGCCACGCACGGGCATGTTCCGGGTCCGCATTTCGCCACTCAGCAAAGCGACGCTGTTGTGCCTTGTCCAGCTCGCCGCTCCATTGCAGCATTAACCAATGGCTGGCCTGTTCGACGATGGCTGCGGCGATGGGCGTTTCGTTGGAAGTTTTCATTCGGCGTACAGCACCTGATAGCAGGCGGTGATGGCGCGCAGCATGTACTTTTGTACCGAGCTGACACTGACTTCGAGGCGTTCGGCGATTTGGCTATAGGTCAGCCCTTCAAACTGCGACAGCAGGAACGCCTCGCGCACCTTCGCCGGCATGCTGTCGAGCATGGCGTCGATCTGCATCAGGGTTTCGATCACGATGGCGCGGGTTTCCAGCGACGGGCTTTCTGGTTCGGGGAGGGCGGCCAGGCTCTCCAGGTAAGCGTGCTTGATCCGTTGGCGGCGCCATTGGTCTATGACCAGGTTGCGGGCGATCTGGGCCAGGAAACGGCGGCCGTCGTTCTGCTCTGGCAGGCGTCGCGTTACCAGCAGGCGCAGGAAAGTGTCCTGGGCAATATCCGCAGCCCGTTCTCGATCACCAAGGCGCAGACGCAGCCAACCTTGCAGCCAGCCGTGGTGGTCGCGATAAAGGCTGTCGAGGGGTTGTAACGGGGCATCAGTGGGCACGTTCCTCTTCCCGTCAATTGGCCGCAGATAAGAATCAGTTGCAATTGTAGGGGGGAAGAGGAAATTTGGAAACTGCCTTTGCCGGAATCGGCTGCACAACCTTCTGGCGATGGGGCGTGCAGCTTGAGCAATGCCCCGGGATCAACTCACAGTAATTGCCGCATTCAAGACCAGCACCACAATCAACCCGACCACCGCCACGATGGACTGCACCACCGAGATGGTCCTGGTGGCTTCGCCCATGGTCATCCCAAAGGACTCTTTCACCATCCAGAACCCTGCATGGTTCGCATAGTTGAAGAACAGCGAGCCACAGCCGATGGACAAGGCCAGCAACGGCAGGTTGAGGCTGGGGTCAGCACCCGCCAGCGGTGCCAGCAAGCCGGCAGCCCCAACGATACCTACCGTGGCGGAGCCGGTAGACACCGAAAGCAACATCGCGATCAACCACCCCAGCATCAAGGGCGGGAAGGCCGATTGCTGAGTCAGGTGCACAATGGCATCACCCACCTTGGCGCTGGTCAGCATCTCCTGAAAAGCCCCGCCGCCGGCGATGATCATGATGATCGAGGCGATAGGCTTGAGGCTTTTGCCCAGTGCATCGCGCAGGTGTTCGGCGTCACCGCCGCGCGCCAGTACCAGGCTGGCGCCGGCGAACAGCACGCCCAGCAACATGGCGATCAGCGGGTTGCCGAGGAAACTGGCCAGCTCCAGCAACGGGTTGCCCTTGGGTAGCAGCATCTCGGCGACGGCATGCACCAGCATCAGAATCGCCGGCAGCAACGCGGCCAGCATGCCGATCGCTACGCCGGGGCGGGGTTGATCGTCGGCTTTTTCAGCCAGGGTGAACTGGTCCAGCAAAGCCTGATCAGGCCGAGTGCTCATGCGCGGCGAAATGAACATGCCATACAGCGGGCCGCCCAGGATCATTGCCGGGATAGCCGCCAGGAAGCCGTAAAGCATGGTGGGCCCAACCGAGGTCTTGAGTACCGCGATGGCGGTCAGGGGGCCAGGGTGCGGCGGTACCATGCCGTGCATGGCAGCCAGCGCCGAAATCACCGGCACGCCTACATACACGTATGCAGAGCCCTTGAAGCGGGCCTTGCTTTCCAGCTTGCGCGCCACGCTGAAAATCAGCGGCAGCATGATCACCAGGCCCACTTCGAAAAACATGGGGATGCCAATGACGAAGGCAACCAACATCATGGCCCACGGAATCATGCGGTCCGAGGTGCGCTTGAGGATGACATCAGCGACCTGCTCGGTGACGCCAGCGTCAGCCAGAATTTTGCCGAGCATCGCGCCAAGGGCAATCACCACCCCGACGGCCCCCAGGGTTTTTCCAGCGCCGGTAAGCAAGTGGGAGACGATGCTGCCTGGCTCCATGCGGGTAGCGAAGCCCACCCCAATGGACACCACCAGCAAGGCCAGCAGCGGGTGCATCTTCAGGCGCGACACGATGAGTGCCACCAGCACCAGGACACTGACCAGAGCGGTCAGTAGCAGCTGTATATCCAAGGGGGTCATTCAGGCAGTCTCGGTTGGGCGGGCGCTTTAGCTGAAGGGGTGAATCCGAGGCGGGTGCACACAGGGGCAGCACCGGGCGAAAAAGCATTGCAGGGCAGAGCATTCATGGGGTGATTCACCTTGTTATTTGGTCATCTATATGAATCCTCTCAAAGTATTCGCGTTGCGGCGGGAGACTGTCAAGAGCAGGCAGTCGGGTCTTGGCGGGCGTGCCGATGCGGGTTGGCTCTGATGGCCAGGTATCGCCTTCGGGTGGCCTTTTGGCCCCAGCGGGCAATACTTCTTTCTATACGCAGGCGTGTTCCTAGTGGCGCGCGCCGCTGGGAGGTGTCTGGTGAACAAATTGACAATCGTAGGTGCCGGCCTGGTCGGCGAGGCCGCGGCGCAGATCATTGCCCGGGATGAGTTGTGCCGTGAGCTGGTGTTGATGGATGTTCAGGGCGAGCTGGCGCAGGGCAAAGCGCTGGACGTGTGGCAGGCCGCCGTGGAGTCTGGCTCGGATACCCGAGTCTACGGCGGGGCCAAGGCCGAAATGCTGGACGGTTCCGACCTGGTGGTGATTACGGCGGGCGTACCGCGCAAGCCCGGCCAGTCACGTCAGGATGTGCTGAGCATCAACCTGCCGATACTGGATGGCATCATGACGGACATCAAACACCATGCCCCGGCAGCGACGGTATTGGTGGTGTCCAACCCGGTCGACGTGCTGACCTATCGCGCCTGGAGCGTCAGCGGGCTGGGGCGCGACAAGGTGTTTGGGCAGGCGGGCGTGCTGGATACCGCACGCATGAAGTGTTTCATCGCCGAGCAAACCGGCTTTTCTGCCAAGGACATCACGGCGCTGGTGCTGGGGGGGCATGGCGACAGCATGGTGCCGCTGATGCGCTACTGCCAGATCGGCTCGGTGCCGCTGTCGCATTTTCTCTCCAGCGAGCAGATCGAGCAGATTGTCGAGCGAACTCGCAAAGGCGGCGGCGAGATTCTGGGCTTGAAGAAGATGGGCAGCGCCTGCGATGCACCGGGCGTGGCGATTGCACAGATGGTGGATGCCATCGCCAATGGGCGAAACCGCATTTTGCCGGCTGTGGCGATTCTGCAGGGTGAATATGGGCGCAAGGATATTGCCATGGGCGTGCCCTGTGTACTCGCAGACGAGGGGCTTGCGCGGGTGATCGAGTTGCCGCTGGATGCGCAGGAACAGGCGATGTTCGACCAGTCTGCGGATCAGGTGGCGCGGGATATTGATGAGATGAAGGCTTTGTAAGCGAGGGGCAGATCACGCGCCGCGCAGGTGGCGCTCGGTTTCTAGACCAAGCGCCACCCATGACCAACGCCGCCGACGTTCCGCGCTCCAATTGCCCGTTCCCAGTGCTACAGCCCCAGGCCTCGAACTGGAGGCACTCTACCGTTTCCATCACGGCTGGATCCGCCAGTGGCTGCAGCGCAAGCTCGGCAATGCCCAGGATGCGGGGTGCAAGGCGCCCGTTGTAAATGAAAACCCTTATCGTTAAAGTCAGCGCCTTCTTCCCCCGCCCGGGTCGCCCCCACGCATGAAGACCGAAGAGCTGGAACTGGCTTTCAAGGCCCATGCCGGAGAGTTGCGCGCGTTCCTGTACCGCCAGTTGCGCAACACCGACACCGCCGCCGACCTGGTGCAGGAAACCTACCTGCGCATGCTGCGCCAACCACCCCGGGCCCCGGTGCTGAACCTGCGCAGCCTGCTGTTTCGCATTGCCCGCAACCTGGTCATCGACCACACCCGCAGCCGTGGCACGCGGGGGCAGCATGACGAAGGTATGGCGTACCTGTACGAAGTCACCGGCGAAAGCCCCGAGCCATTTGCCGAAGTCGCCGCCCGGCGCGAGCTGGCGCTGATGGCCGAGGCGTTGCAGCGCCTGCCGCCACGTTGCCAGGAGATTTTTCTGCTGTGCCGCCTGGAGGGTATGGCGCACAAAGCGGTGGCCGAGCAGTTGGGCGTTTCCGTGAGCACGGTGGAGAAGCAGTTGGCCATTGCGCTGGACTTTCTGGGCCAGAGTTTGCAACGTTGACCGTTATGCACAAGCCTTCCGCTCCCCTCGACCCCTCACCTGACGTACGCCGGGCTGCCCAGGCCTGGGTAGTGCGTCTGACTTCGGGGGATGTGCGGCCTGGCGACGTGGAGGCGGCGCGGGCCTGGTGCGCGCAGGCGCCGGAGCATCAGCAGGCGTTTGTCGAGGCAAGACGGCTATGGGCGTTGAGCGGGCAGCTTCAGGCCCCTGCGCGGCGGCGTGCGCCGGCCCGGCAATGGGCGTTGGCCAGTGCGGCGGTGCTGGTGCTGGGCGTCGGCGTGGCGTTGGCCTGGCATGGGCAATGGGGCGCGGATTATCGGACCGGGGTAGGGGAGCGCCGGGTTGTCACGTTGAGTGATGGCTCGCGTATCAGCCTGGATGCCGAGTCGGCTGTGGACGTTGAGATGAATGACCGGGCGCGGCGTATCACCTTGCGCAAGGGCGAGGCGGTGTTCGAGGTGGCGCATGACCCGGCACGGCCGTTCACCGTGCAGGCAGGGGCGGTGCAGGCTACGGCGTTGGGTACTGTGTATGCAGTGAGCCGTGAGGGCGCGTCGGTGGGGGTGGTGGTCAAGCGTGGGCGGGTGGCAGTCAGTGATACCGCCGACCGGGTCGAGCTTTCTGCCGGTGAAGCGGTGGGGCGAGAGGCTGGGCGGTTGGGCGGCAAGCACGGGCTGGATGTGGACAGTGCACTGGCCTGGCAGCAGGGGCGGCTGGTGTTCGAGCAGGCGCCGCTGGCGCAGGTGCTGAAGGCTCTGGAACGGTATCGGCCGGGGTGGTTGCTGATTGGCGATGAGCAATTGCGTGGGCTCAAGGTCAGTGGCACCTTCCAGCTGGACCGGCTGGATGAAGGCTTGGCGACCCTTGAGCAGGCGTTCCCCCTGAGCATTCATCGGTACTCGGATTTTCTGCTGGTGTTTGAGGCGCGCGACTGAGCACGGGTTAGCCTGCATCGACAATTATTTTTACGGGTCTGTCACAGTCATCCGTCATCCCTTCTCAAAAACGAATGCTTCGTATTTGAAAGGGGAGTGTGATGGACCGAGGGCAATTTCGCAGGGCGTCGATGACGTCGTTTTCTTTGCTGTGCGCGCTGCTCCCAGGGCTGGCCCTGGCCGAGCCGCGTGAGTTCGACATCGCCCCGCAACCCCTGGCCAGTGCGCTCAACCGTCTGGCCGCGCAGGGCGGACTGCAGGTGATCTTCGATGGCAATTTGGTGCAGGGCAAGAGCAGCCGAGGCGTCACTGGGCGGCATGAACCGGAAGCGGCGCTGTCCGAGCTACTGCAGGGCAGTGGCCTGACCTGGCGCGCCACCGGCAGCACCAGCGTCACCTTGGAGCCCGCTGCGCAATCGTCTGGCGCGCTGGAGCTTGGGGCCACGTCGATCGTTGGCCAGGCCTACAGCTCCGTCAGCCCGGACGATGGCTACGTGGCCAAGCGCTCCTCGGTCGGCAGCAAGACCGACACCCCGTTGATCGAGACCCCAGCCTCGGTCTCGGTCATTACCCGCGAGCAGATCGAGGCGCAGCAACCCAAGACCGTGGCCCAGGCGCTGCGCTACACCCCAGGCGTCAACACCGAACTGGCTGGCCCGCAGTTCGTCGTCGATCAATTGTCCATCCGCGGTTTCCAGCAGGGCACCGGGCGCATGCTGCGCGATGGCACCCGTACCTTCCTGCCGGAGTTTCTCGGCTGGGACGCGCCAGAACCGTATGGCCTGGAGCGCATCGAGGTACTGCGTGGTGCCAGCTCGGTGTTGTACGGCGCCTCGGACCCAGGCGGGCAGATCAACCTGGTGAGCAAGCGCCCCACCCAGCAGCCCTTGCACGAAGTGCAGTTGCAGGCCGGCAACCTGAACTATCAGCAAGGCGCCTTCGACCTGGGTGATGCGCTGGATGACGAAGGCATCTGGAGTTATCGCCTGACCGGCCTGTTCCGCGAAACCGATGCCCAGACCGATCACATCACCAACCGCCGGCAGTACATCGCCCCGGCGCTCAGCTATCGGCCCAGTGCCAATACCGAGTTCACCCTGCTGGGTGAGTATCAGCGTCAGACTGGTAACTTCGCCAACTCGCTTCCCGCCAGCGGCACCGTGTTCCGCGATGCGCGTGGCCGGCTGGACCGTGACACCTACGTGGGCGACAGCGCCTACGACTTCATGACCAACGAAAAGACCTCGTTGGGCTATGTGTTCGAACATCACTTCGATGAAACCTGGACCCTGCGCCAGAATGTGCGCTACAGCAACTACCGCCAGGCCAGCAGCGAAATCGCCTTGTTCGGCCCAGTCGGCGGTGGGCAGTATTCGCGTTACAGCGACCAGCGCAAGGGCGATGGCCGTTTGTTTACGGTGGACACCCATGTTCAGGCCGACTTCGCGACCGGGCCGGTGGAGCACACTTTGCTGAGTGGGGTGGACTACAACAACGGCAAGTTCGACCAGCAGCAGTCACTGGACTTCATCCTGCAAAGCTTCGACCCGTTCCAGCCGGTGTACGGTCAGCCGCTGAGCACAGTGCCGTTCAGCTTTGCCAGCTATGAGCAGAAGCTGTCCCAGACCGGCGTGTACCTGCAGGACCAGCTGCGTATCGACAACTGGGTGTTGCTGCTGGGCGGGCGCTACGACTGGGCGGTCAACCAGAAGGACGATCGCGCCCCGCAAACTCAGAAGGACGAGAAATTCAGCGGCCGTGCCGGGTTGGTCTACCTGTTCGATAATGGCCTGGCGCCGTACGTCAGCTACAGCGAGTCGTTCCTGCCGGTGATGGGCATTACCGCCGATGGCACCCAGCTCGACCCGGAAACCGGCAAACAGTACGAGCTGGGCCTGAAATACGAGCCACCGGGCAGCAACAGCCTGTACACCATCGCGGTGTTCGAGCTGACCAAGCAGAACGTCACCGAGACCATCAACGGCTTCAGCCGCCAGGAAGGCGAAGTACGCTCACGCGGTGTCGAGCTGGAGGCCAGAACCGAGCTGGCGCCGGGATTCAACCTGATTGGCAGCTACACCTGGAACGATGTCGAAGTTACCCAGTCCGAGCGCGGCACCCAGGGCAATACGCCGTTCCGTACGCCGGAGCACATGGCCTCGCTGTGGGCGGACTACCAGTTGCAAGGTGGATCGCTGAACGGGCTGCGGCTGGGCGCTGGCACCCGTTATGTGGGTAGCACCTTCGGCGATGCGCAGAACAGCTTCAAGGTCGACAGCTACGTGCTGGTGGATGCGATGGTCAGCTACGAGTTGGGCAAGCTGGACGCTTCGCTCAAAGGCGTGGAGCTGGCGCTCAATGCCAGCAACCTGTTCGACAAGGAGTATGTGGCCGGCTGTTTCAGCGATATGGGCTGCCAGTATGGGCAGCAGCGCACGGTTTACGGGACGGTGACGTATAACTGGTGATTACCCAAGGGGCCGCTTTGCGGCCCATCGCTGGTATTGCGGGTGCCGGTGTCAACGCACCAACCGAGGCACCATTCGCACATAAACCAGCTCACTCACCAGCTCCACCAGCGTTTGGGTGATCACCGCCGCTGCCGCCAACCCGCGTATGTCTTCCGGCAGCGCCAACGCTAGCGGCAATACGACCAACGAATTGCGTGTGGCGGCGCTGAAGGTTACCGAGCGTGCTTCGGTGGCCGGCAGGCGCAGCAGCCGCGCGCAGACGAACCCGAGCACAGGCGCCAGCAGCATGAAGCCGACGTACACCGGAATCACCGGCAGCAAACGGTCGAAATCACGCAGCACCACGGCTATCTGCGACGCGATCACTACAACCAGCACCAAGGCCATCGCTGGCACCGGCAGCCACGCCCAGGCGTCATTCCAGGCTGCGACAGTGCGCGAGCGACGGGCGCCGGCGCTGGTGAGTACAGCGAGCACCATCGGCAACACGATCAGCAGCACGAAGGCTTCCACGAACGGGGTGACGGAGATTGCCACCTGGTTGCTGTCGCCCAGCATCAGTGCCAGGTACACCGGCAGCAGCACCAGTTGCAGCAGCAGCAGCACGGGCGTGGCGGCCAGGGTCAGGCGCGAGTCGCCTTTGCCGATGTGGGTGAACACCACCACATAGTCGATGCAGGGCGTGAGCAGCACCAGCAAGGCACCGACGAGAATCGCCGGGTGCTCGACCAACCCGCGAGTGATCGCCCAGACCAACAGCGGCACAAGAATGAAGTTGGCGAGCAGCAGGGCGCCCATGAAACGGCGATTACCCAGGCCTTGGCGCAGGTCGAGGAAAGGGATTTGCAGAAACATCGCGTACATCAGCACGGCAATGGCCGGGGTGACCACGGCTTCCAGATACCGCGCGCTGTCAGTGGCCACCAAGCCGAAGGCAACGGCGGCGAGCACGGCAGCGAAGTAGATCGGGATCTGGTGGGTCTCGAGTTGTTCTCTGGTCAAGGTGTGGCCTGTGGTTGGTAATGGGGAGTCAGCTTGGACTGGGCCCAAGTACTGAAGGCAAGCATATTACCTGTGGGAGCGGGTTTACCCGCGAACACCGGCGTAGCCGGTGCCATTCACCTCGTTGCCTTCTTCGCGGGTAAACCCGCTCCCACAGGGACCGCGACAGGTCAGCGAACCTGGTTCATGAAAAACGAAAAAGCCCGGCACTGGGCCGGGCTTTTTCACTTCAGGCTGGCGCCAATCAGTTGCCGTAAACCGGCAGCTTCTTGCAGATGGCCTTGACCTTCTCACGTACGGCGTCGATCACCGCTTCGTTGTTCAGGTCAGCCAGGATGTCGCAGATCCAGCCAGCCAGTTCCTTGCACTCGGCTTCCTTGAAACCACGGGTGGTAACGGCTGGGGTGCCGAAACGCAGGCCCGAGGTGACGAACGGCGAACGTGGGTCGTTCGGGACCGAGTTCTTGTTCACGGTGATGAAGGCTTTGCCCAGGGCAGCGTCAGCGTCCTTACCGGAAATTTCCTGCTTGATCAGCGACAGCAGGAACAGGTGGTTCTGGGTGCCACCGGAAACCACGTCGAAACCACGCTCGATGAACACGCTGGCCATGGCCTGGGCGTTCTTCACGACTTGCTGCTGGTAAGCCTTGAACTCAGGTTGCAGGGCTTCTTTGAAGCAGATGGCCTTGGCGGCGATTACGTGCTCCAGCGGGCCGCCTTGGGCGCCTGGGAAGACAGCGGAGTTCAGCTTCTTCTCGATGTCGGCGTTGGCACGGACCAGGATCAGGCCGCCGCGTGGGCCGCGCAGGGTCTTGTGGGTGGTGGTGGTGACCACGTCGGCGAACGGCACCGGGTTCGGGTACACGCCAGCGGCAACCAGGCCGGCAACGTGGGCCATGTCGACGAACAGGTAGGCACCGACCTTGTCGGCGATGGCGCGGAAGCGGGCGAAGTCCAGAACCTGCGAGTAGGCCGAGAAGCCGGCAACGATCATCTTTGGCTTGTGCTCGACAGCCAGGCGCTCGACTTCGTCGTAGTCGATCAGGCCGTTGCCGTCGATGCCGTACTGGATGGCGTTGTACAGCTTGCCCGACGAGCTTACCGAAGCACCGTGGGTCAGGTGACCACCGTGGGCCAGGCTCATGCCCAGGATGGTGTCACCGGCCGACAGCAGGGCCAGGTAGACGGCAGCGTTGGCCTGGGAGCCAGCGTGCGGCTGGACGTTGGCGTAGTCGGCGCCGAACAGCTCCTTGGCACGGTCGATGGCCAGTTGCTCGACGATGTCGACGTACTCGCAACCACCGTAGTAGCGCTTGCCTGGGTAGCCTTCGGCGTACTTGTTGGTCAGGACCGAGCCCTGAGCTTCCATGACGGCCGGGCTGGTGTAGTTTTCCGAAGCGATCAGCTCGATATGCTCTTCCTGGCGCAGGGCTTCTTGCTGCATGGCTTCGAAGAGCTCGGCGTCGTACTTGGCAATGGTCAAATCACGGCTGAACATGGCGGTCCTCAAGGATCGGGGTAATTTGGGTGGGCATTCTAACCGATTGATTCGCGGCTGGCATATGAAGTGGCATCAAGTCGCGGACCAATGGGGCTCATGTTGCATCCCGCGCCGTGTCTGGGCTGCGTAGATCCATGAGTTGACTCTAAGGTCCATTTTCAGGGGCGCCGCGCGCCCCATCGCTGGCACATCAATGGAACATGAACAGGGTCTCGTTGGAGAACTGCGCCTCGAACTGATGCGCCGGCATCGGCCGCCCAAACAGGTAGCCCTGCACCTCGTCGCAGCCATGCTCGCGCAGGAACTCCAGCTGTTCGTGGGTTTCCACGCCCTCGGCGATTACCGCCAGGTTGAGGCTGTGGGCCATGGCGATGATCGCCCGGGCGATCTGCGCGTCCTGCTCGCCTTCGGGCAGGCCGTCGACGAAGGTGCGGTCGATCTTCAGTACGTCGATGGGGAACTGCTTGAGGTAGTTGAGCGACGAGTAACCCGTGCCGAAGTCGTCCACCGCAATGCTCAGGCCGAGGTTTTTCAGGCTGGCAAGAATCTGCAGCGCCTCGTTCACTTCGCGCATCAGGATACTTTCGGTCAGCTCCAGCTCCAGGCATGCCGGTGGCAGGCCGCTTTCTTCGAGGATATTGGCAATCCGCGTGCCCAGTTGCCCGTCCGAGAACTGCCGCGCCGATATGTTCACCGACACCTTGGGTACCCGCACCTTGGCCTTGTGCCAGGCCTTGAGCTGGCGGCTGGCCTCGCGCAGCACCCAGTCACCCACGTCCACCACCAGGCCCAGTTCTTCGATCACCGGGATAAAGTCGCCCGGTGGCACCAGACCACGGGTTGGGTGGCGCCAGCGCAGCAGGGCCTCGGCGCCCGTCAGGCGCTTGCCGTCGCCGCTGAACTGCGGCTGGTAGTACAGGATGAACTCGTTCTGCTCCATGGCATGGCGCAAGTCGCTTTCCAGCTCCAGGCGCTCCAGTGCGCTGGCGTTCATTTCGGCCTGGTAGAACTGGAAGTTGTTCTTGCCGCGTTCCTTGGCGTGGTACATGGCGGTGTCGGCGTTTTTCATCAACTGGCTCAGCTCGCTGCCATCCTGCGGGCTGAGGGCGATGCCGATACTGGCCGTGACGAAGAATTCACGGTTTTCCAGCACAAACGGCCGCACCAGGCTGCCGAGAATGTTCTCGGCCACATGGATGGCGCGGTTCAGGGCCATCTCGCGGGTGGGGCGCGGTTGCAGCAGCAGGGTGAACTCGTCGCCGCCCATGCGTGCCACGGTGTCGTCGTCATCCACGCAGGCCAGCAGGCGCAGGGCCATGTCCTTGAGCATGCGGTCGCCGGCGGCATGGCCGAGGGAGTCGTTGATCGGCTTGAAACGGTCGAGGTCGAGGAACATCAGCACCACCCAGGCCTTCTGCCGCTCGGCCTGTTGCAGGGCGTTGTACAAACGGTCCTGGAACAGCGTGCGGTTGGGCAGGTGGGTGAGGGCGTCGTAGTAGGCCAGGCGGTGGATGCGCTGTTCGCTGGCTTTGCGCTCGCTGATGTCGGTGAAGAAGCACACGTAGCTGGCCAGGTCGCCTTCGTCGTCCAGTACCGCCGTGATGCCCACCCAGGCCGGGTAGTGGTCGCCGTCACGGCGCTTGAGCCACACCTCGCCTTCCCAACTGCCGCGCTGGTGCAGTTGCTTGACCACATAGCGCAGGTGGCCCTCCTGCTGTTCGTCGACGGTGAGCATGCCCGGCAACTGGTCGAGCACTTCACTGACGGCGTACCCACTGACGCGGCTGAACGCCTCGTTGGCCTGGACGATGTAGCCGGCCGGGTCGGTGATGAGGATCGCCGACGTGGAGTGTTCGAATACCGTTGCGGCCATGCGTAGGTCTTTTTCGGCACGGCGTTGCTGGCTGATGTCGCGGCCCACCCCAAGCACGCCCTCAAAGCGCTGGTCATCGTCCCACACCAGCACCAGACGCAGCTCGATGGGGATCTTGCGGCCATCGGCACGCAGACAGTCGAACAGGAACAGCTGGGTCGGTAGCTGGCTGCGCAGTTGCGCCAGTTGCGATGGCTCCCCCATGGCTTTGCTGACGCGCTCCATCAGGCTGTAGATGCCGGTGAGCTGGGCCGGGTTGGCGATGATCGACTGCCAGCCGTTGGCGAAAATCCAGTCGGCCTGGTAGCCCAGCACGCTCTGCACCGAGGGGCTTACATAGTTGAGCTTGAGCAGGCTGTCGGTGGAGAAGATCACGTCGCTGATGCTTTCGGCGAGCATGCGGTAGCGCTGCTCGCTGTCGCGTAGCGACTGGCTGGCCTCGATCTGCACGGTCACATCCTTGCCCACGCCGATGATGCGCGTCACCAGGCCTTCGGCATCGCGGGTCAGCACCTGCTCGCGAATGTCGTAGCAGCGCCAGCCGCCGTCGCGGTGGCGGAAGCGCAACTGGCAGTGCAGCGGTTGGTCATGGCCGCTGTCGCGCTGTTGCTGGCGCAGGGCCTGGTAGTGCGCGGCATCCTCGGGGTGCAGCAGCAGCTCCCAGAAGCGGTCGCCCATCTGTGCCAGCTCGGTACGGTCGTAGCCCAGGGTCTGGCCGAGGTGACGGTTGCTGAAGATCATCCGCTGGCTCAGCACATCCTGCACGTACAACTGGTCGGGTACGGTGCGCACCACGTCCGACCAGAAGCCTTCGCGCTCCAGCAGCGACAGCTCGACCTGTTTGCGGCTGGTGATGTCGCTGATGCTGAGGATCACTGCCTGGTAGTCGCGGCGCTGCTGCGGCAGGCGCGCCATCAACCACAGGTGCAGCTCGCCGCCCAGCGGTGCCGGCAGGCGCACTTCCAGCTCAAGCAGCTGGCGTTGCTCGATCAGTGCGTCGATCAGCTGCATGCCGACGCTGTCGCGGCCATCGCCGGTGCCGTCGATCAGCCGCTGCCATGCGCCTTCGTGGCACTCGATGTTCAGCAGTTGGCGCGCCACCTGGTTGACCTCGGTGATCTTCAGCTCCAGCAGTAGCGAGCGACGCAGGTTCGGGTCCAGCGCCAGGCTGTGCTTGAGCGCAGCGCGGTTGCGCAGGTGGTAGCGGTCGAGCTGGCTGGGCAGGCTGGACAAATCGAGCACGCACAGGGCCACGCCGGTGCCTTCGAAAATTTCCTGATAGCGCCGGCGGTCTTCCTGCAGGGCGCGCTGGCGGCGGCGCATGTTGATCAGCGCCAGCACCGGCAGCAGGGCGCAAAACAGCACCAGCAGGCATTTGCCGATCAGCGCCGGCAATAACTTTTGCTGGGCCAGCTCGGCGTCGAACAGGCCGCGCAACTGCCAGGTACTGTTGTCGATGAAGGCCAGCATCACGCTTTGCAGCGGCGCGTTGCTGGTATCGGTTGGGGCGTGGCTCTGCAGCACCTCGCCACTGCGGCTGTTCTCCAGCAGCCACAGCGGGTGGCCGCCACCATCGAGGTAGAGGGTGAGCTCGCGGTAGTAGTCCGGTGAAAGGCGCAGCAACCAGTAGCCACGGTCCTGTTCGGCGGCCTGGCGCAGCAACAGATACAGGGTGCGGTTGTCGGCCGAATTGGTGAAGAAGTACGGGCGCCCCTGGTTCAGTGTCAGCAGTTCGTCAAGCAACTGGCGGTCCGGGCTGCCGGCCAGGCTGTCGACGCGCAGTTGCCCGGCACTGTCCAGCCAGGCCACGCTTTGCAAGGCAGGCAGGCGCTCGCGCAGGGTGTCCACCAGGCTCGGCAGGGCAGCGGGTGTCGGTGCATTGACATAGGGCTGCACCACATTCACTGCCTGCTGCGCCTTGAACGCCATGTTCAGGCTCAGGTGGTCGGCCAGTTCCGCGGTGGCGTCCAGGCTCTGTTTGCGCAGGTCGGCCTGGGTATGGTTGAACTGGGCGAATAGTTGCCACAGCAGCAGGCCCAGCAGAATCAGGGCCAACAGTGCCAGCGCACCCTTGATCGACCCGCGCAGGGTAACGGCGGGCGCTTGTTGCGCGGTACGCAATGACGACGGATGAGTAAGGTTGGTCAAGCGTTGATCCTGCGATTGGGCTGGCGATGGCAGGGAAGGATCATGCACGGTGTATGCCGGTGCCTGGTTGTTGCGACGCGGTGGCGCACTATAAGGCCGGACACCCGAAACCGGCTAGCATGCCTAGGATTATGGCAAAGTGCCAGCCATGTTGACCGATGGTGCCTGCCCGGTGGTTCGGCAAGCCCCTGCAACCTGTGCGAGAATAGCGCCCGCTTCACATGACAACGCATCGGAGATGTTCGGTTTTGGTTACTCACTTTTCCTCCAATGGCCTCGATTCCGCCTGTGGGCGCAGCAGTCAGACCCTTGTCAGCACTGCCGTGACCGAGGACGTATCCTGCAAATCGTGCCAGCGTTCGCTGGTCAAACCAGACGCGGCTGCCACCGCCAAGAGCAAGGCCCCATCGCTGGCTGAACTGCGCAAGACCGCCAAGGTGGCAGCTGCGCCGGCCGTTGCCGTGGCTGCGGCCAAGCCTGCTGCCAAGCTTGTCAGTACGGCGCCTGCGGCCGCCAAGCCGGCTAATGTGGCCAAGGGCGCCGAGCAGCAGCCTACCCTCAGCGCAGGCTTCAGCGTGAAGTCCGCCTGGGCCTCTCGCCTGGCTGAGCAGGGCGACCGTTGCCGTTTGCCGCGTGGCAAGGCCAAGCAGCGTCACGTCTGAGCCCTCTTCGGCCACTGCGGCGGCCCTTTCGCGGCTAAAGCCGCTCCCACAGGTGCTGTATTGCCCTTGAAGGCAGTGATATTCCTGTGGGAGCGGCTTTAGCCGCGAAGAGGCCGGAACAGGCAATAGACCCCCCCAAGGATCACACCGATCCCACCCCCCACTGGCGGTCCCTCCTATGCAACGCTGCGCGTTGGCGTAGAATGGTCGACTTTGTTCAATGACACCCAACACATCCCCCAGGCCATGCTGCCGGGGCGATCGTCGATGTCTTTACCTATCTGATTAGAGGGCTTGGTTTTGGCTCAATACGTCTACACCATGCATCGGCTGAGCAAGGTCGTGCCGCCGAAGCGGGAAATTCTCAAGAACATTTCCCTGTCGTTCTTCCCGGGCGCCAAGATTGGCGTGCTCGGCCTGAACGGCGCCGGTAAATCGACCCTGCTGCGGATCATGGCGGGCGTCGACAAGGAATTCGACGGCGAAGCCCGTCCGATGCCCGACATCAACGTGGGTTACCTGCCCCAGGAACCGCAACTGGACGCGACCAAGACCGTGCGTGAAGTGGTCGAGGAAGCGGTCAGCGTGATCAAGGACGCCCAGGCGCGCCTGGACGAGGTCTACGCCGCCTACGCCGACCCGGATGCCGACTTCGACAAGCTGGCCGCCGAGCAGGCCAAGCTGGAAGCCATCCTGCAGGCCGCCGACGGCCACAACCTGGAGCGCCAACTGGACGTCGCCGCCGATGCCCTGCGCCTGCCGGCCTGGGATGCGCGCATCGAACACCTGTCTGGTGGTGAGAAGCGCCGTGTGGCCCTGTGCCGCCTGCTGCTGTCGGCCCCCGACATGCTGCTGCTCGACGAACCAACCAACCACCTGGACGCCGACTCGGTGGCCTGGCTTGAGCGCTTCCTGCACGACTTCCCTGGCACCGTGGTAGCCATTACCCACGACCGTTATTTCCTCGACAACGTCGCCGGCTGGATCCTGGAACTGGACCGCGGCGCCGGTATCCCGTACGAAGGCAACTACTCGGGCTGGCTGGAAGCCAAGTCGGACCGTCTGGCGCAGGAATCCAAGCAGCAGAGCGCCCACGAGAAGGCCATGAAAGAGGAACTGGAGTGGGTGCGCAAAGGCGCCAAGGCCCGCCAGTCCAAGTCCAAGGCCCGTCTGCAGCGCTTCGAAGAAATGCAGTCGCAGGAATTCCAGAAACGCAGCGAAACCAACGAGATCTACATCCCGGCCGGTCCGCGCCTGGGTGACAAGGTCATCGAGTTCAAGAACGTCACCAAGGGCTACGGCGACCGCGTGCTGATCGACAACCTGTCGTTCGCCATGCCCAAGGGTGCCATCGTCGGCGTGATCGGTGGTAACGGTGCCGGTAAGTCGACGCTGTTCCGCATGCTGATGGGCAAGGAGCAGCCAGACTCGGGCAGCATCGAGATCGGTGAAACCGTGCAACTGGCCTGTGTGGACCAGAGCCGCGAGGACCTGGACGGCGCCAAGACCGTGTTCCAGCAGATCTCCGACGGCTCCGACCAGATCCGCATCGGCAACTACGAGATCCCTTCGCGTACCTACGTTGGCCGCTTCAACTTCAAAGGTGGCGACCAGCAAAAATTCGTCAAGGACCTGTCCGGTGGTGAGCGTGGCCGCCTGCACCTGGCGCTGACCCTGAAGGAGGGCGGTAACGTCCTGCTGCTCGACGAACCGTCCAACGACCTCGACGTCGAAACCCTGCGTTCGCTGGAAGAGGCCCTGCTGGACTTCCCGGGCGCCGCGATCGTGATTTCCCACGACCGTTGGTTCCTGGACCGTGTGGCTACCCACATCCTGGCGTACGAAGACGACTCGAACGTGGTGTTCTTCGAAGGTAACTACACCGAGTACGAAGCGGACCGCAAGAAGCGCCTGGGCGATGCCGCTGCCCAGCCGCACCGTGTACGGCACAAGAAGCTGGCTCAGTAAGCCGGTTTTTTGATGCACAGGAATGGGGCCCATGGTGGCCCCATTTTTGTGCCCGCAGCACAGGCAGAAGCAGGGTGCTTGGCGGTTATTTTGTATACATTTATATAAAACGCACCAAATAATTTCAAAAAAACGACATCTCGCCCTATTCCGGTGCGATTGCTTCTTGGTACATTCCTGAAAAAACCAATAAGTCCAAAACCTTCGGTGAGATGTCTACCATGATCGAATCTGTCGACAATTTCCTTGCACGCCTGCAACAGCGTGACCCTGGCCAACCGGAATTCCACCAGGCGGTGGAAGAGGTGTTGCGCACCCTGTGGCCATTCCTTGAAGCCAACCCTCACTACCTGCAATCCGGCATCCTCGAGCGCATGGTCGAGCCCGAGCGCGCTGTACTGTTCCGCGTGTCCTGGGTCGATGACCAGGGCAAGGTGCAGGTCAATCGCGGTTACCGCATCCAGATGAGCAGCGCCATTGGCCCGTACAAGGGCGGGCTGCGTTTCCACCCGTCGGTTAACCTCAGCGTGCTGAAGTTCCTGGCCTTCGAGCAAGTGTTCAAGAACTCCCTGACCTCGCTGCCCATGGGCGGCGGCAAGGGCGGCTCGGACTTCGACCCTAAAGGCAAGAGCGACGCTGAAGTGATGCGCTTCTGCCAGGCCTTCATGAGCGAGCTGTACCGCCACATCGGCGCCGACTGCGACGTACCGGCGGGTGACATCGGTGTGGGGGCCCGCGAAATTGGCTTCATGTTCGGCCAGTACAAACGCCTGGCCAACCAGTTCACCTCGGTGTTGACCGGTAAAGGCATGACCTACGGCGGCAGCCTGATCCGTCCGGAAGCCACCGGCTATGGTTGCGTGTACTTCGCCGAAGAAATGCTCAAACGCCAGGACAAGCGTATCGACGGCCGCCGCGTGGCGGTGTCCGGTTCGGGCAACGTTGCCCAGTATGCCGCGCGCAAGGTCATGGACCTGGGCGGCAAGGTGATTTCGCTGTCTGACTCCGAAGGCACCTTGTACGCTGAAGCCGGCTTGACCGATGCCCAGTGGGACGCCTTGATGGAGCTGAAGAACGTCAAGCGCGGCCGCATCAGCGAGCTGGCCGGGCAGTTCGGCCTGGAGTTCCGCAAAGGCCAGACCCCATGGAGCCTGCCGTGCGACATCGCCCTGCCGTGCGCCACGCAGAACGAACTGGGCGCCGAGGACGCCCGCACGCTGCTGCGTAACGGCTGCATCTGCGTGGCTGAAGGCGCCAACATGCCGACCACCCTGGAAGCTGTGGATATCTTCCTGGACGCCGGCATCCTGTACGCCCCGGGCAAGGCCTCCAACGCCGGTGGCGTGGCCGTATCGGGCCTGGAAATGTCGCAGAACGCCATGCGCCTGCTGTGGACTGCCGGTGAAGTGGACAGCAAGCTGCACAACATCATGCAGTCGATTCACCATGCATGCGTGCACTACGGTGAAGAAGCCGATGGCCGTATCAACTACGTCAAAGGTGCGAACATCGCAGGCTTTGTGAAAGTGGCCGATGCGATGCTGGCTCAGGGCGTCGTCTGATCTGAGGCTGCTGGGGGCCGCTTTGCGGCCCTTTCGCGACACAAGGCCGCTCCTACAGGGGGCCGCTTTGCGGCCCTTTCGCGACACAAGGCCGCTTCTACAGGGGACCGCGACAACCTGAATGATCGCGCAATCTTGTAGGAGCGGCCTTGTGTCGCGAAAGGGCTGCAAAGCAGCCCCCAGGGCCCTCAGCTTTCACCCTCAATTTCAAGTATCTCGATCACCTGATCCCCCACCGGCCGCCGCCAAACCACTTCATCCCCAGGCCCCGCACCCAGCAAAGCCCGCCCCAACGGCGACCCCCAGTTAATCAATCCACGCCCAGCATCCGCTTCATCCTCGCCTACCAGTCGCACCACATGCTCCTGGTCCTGCGCATCCACGAACCGCACCCGGCTACCAATCTGCACCTTGCTGCGAGAAGCCGCCGCCGGCACCACTTGGGCACTCTGTACCCGCGCGCTGAAATAGCGCAGGTCGCGCTCGGTATCGGCCAGCCGCTGCTTGTCGCCACGCTCACCTTGTGCCAGCAGTTCACTGCGCAAGGCATTCAGCTCGGCCACGCGCGCCTGTAACTGCTGCAGTCCGCTGGCAGTGACGTAGTTGGGTTGTTCGCTGATGCGTCGCTCGACCGGCTGGTCGGCCTGGGCGGCGGCCTGGTCTTCGTTGACGAATGCTCGGCTCATGCGGGGGCTCCTTGTGCAGGAGACCATCATGGCAGGCTGCCGGTTTCAAGGGATGTCCGTTTGCGACTCAGTCGTGGCGATAGGCCTTGGCGGCACCACGGTCCTTTTCCTGCTCCCACTCGCGGTCGCGCTGGTCCCAGAAGCGCTCGTGGTACTCGCGCTGTTCTTCACTGTTCTGCATGGCGTGGCACTGGCGGAAGCCGTCGTCCCAGCCGGTTTCGTACTGGCGCTCGTGCAGGTAGCGCGGCACGTTTTTGCTGAACCCGCCCACCATCAGCCCGGCCGCCTGGCGACCGCTGCTGCAGCCGTCCTGAAAGCCATCGGCATAGGCCGGGGGATAACCATGGTTGACCATCTGCTCGTGGGTGGTTTCGCAACCTGACAGCAACAACGCAATGCACACGCCGAACCAGTACCGCGACATAACCACCAGACCCTCCCGTTGATGGTGGAAAGTCTAGGTGGCGATTTGTCGGGGAGGTGTCAAAACAGTGTCAAAGAGTTGGTTGGGATACTCAGCTTTCAGCCTGACGCGCTGTCTGTAGGAGCGGCCTTGTGTCGCGATCGGGCCGCAAAGCGGCCCCGGGATTTCAGCGATGATGCAAATATTGCTGGGGCCGCTCTGCGGCCCGATCGCGACACAAGGCCGCTCCTACAAAAAGCGCGCAGGCCCGACCCGCTAGTAGTGATACCACTTCAGTTCCAGCATCACCTCGTTCTGCGCGGTAGCCAAATGGCTGAATTCGCGCGAAGCACTCAACCGCAGCCCAAGGTTCTGGCTGATTTCCCATTGCTGGTTCAGGCTCACGCTGCGCCGCACTTCGCCATTGGTGAAGTAGTCGCCCTTGGCCTCGAGCGTCATGTTGCCCAAGCCGTTGCGCCACAGCAGCCCGCCATTGAACCCCGCCGCTGGGGCGATGAACTGGGCGAAGTCATTGTGATGCTCGACCCGCACCGTGCCCAGGGCAAAGCCCAACAAACCGTCGGCCAGCTGCCAGGTGCCACCGGCGCCGCCGTTCACATGGCTCACCAGCACCTCGTCATCGTGCTTGCCCGGCACCCGCTCCAGCCCACCAGCCACCTGCCATGACCAGGGCTTGAGCAGCTCGTTGCGTGGCGTCAGTGAGCGAATGGTGGCCAGGTCCAGCCGTTGTACCTGCCAATCGTTGCCTTCGTACTGGCGCACCTTCAGTTGCAAAATTTCGATCTGCGCGCCCAGCGGGAAGCCATAGGCGTTGTCATTCAGGTCGTGGTAGGCCATGCGCAGGCCGTATTCGGCGTAGGCACGGTCTTCACGGGTGCCCACGCCCAACTGCCAGGTGCGCGAGTCATGACCATCCTCGGGCAGGCCGGGGCGTTCGATTTGCAGGGGCGGCGGTGGGTTGCCGTTGATTGCACGCAGCAGCTCGAAGCTGCGTTTTGCCTGGCCGGGGTCGCGTTCCTGGCCATTGGCCCGGTACCGCTCCAGGCGATACGCCGCATCTTGCACCAGCGCCTGGCGTTCGCGGGGCAGGGCCTTGAACTCGGCGCTTTGCAGCTGCGCGGTGTCGGCGCTTGCCGCCAGTACCTGGCGTTTTTCGTTGTGGTCAAGCGGCTCGGCACGGGCCAGCAACTCGCGCTCGCGAGAGGGGCGGTAAGTCTCACTGGCGACCAGGCCGGACTGCTTCACGGCTTTCACGGTGTCGGTGGGAATGGCGGTTAGCGGAAACTGTGATGTCAGGTCCAGGCTCGGCCGGGCCACTTGCAGCAGCTCCAGTAGGCGATACGAGCAGTTTTCATCGAAGAAGAAGTAGTCGAACTGGATCTGCTTCAGCTCCCACACGTGCTCGACCATGCGCCCGGTTTCCTCGGGTGTCAGGTCCAGCTGGTACTCCCACAGGTCGCGGTTTTCCAGGCTGCGGTATTCGGAGAGTTTTTCCTGGTAGGGCATCAGCGCGAACAGCCCTGGGTAGCCCCCCATCAGGCCTTTCCAGGCGTACAGGATGCTGTTGTCGCTGCCTTCGATGTAGGCACCGAAATTGATCGCGTAGCTCAGCAGGGTGGTGTCGTCGCTGCGGGTGGTGGACTGGTCGATGCGCAGCAGCGTGTGGCCGAACATCGACGACGGGCTGTTCAGGTAAGCTGCCGGGAAGATCAGCGCGGCGCTGTGCGGGTCGATCGACTGGTACCAGGTCTTGAATTCCTGGCAGTCCGGTTGCGGCAAGCCTTGCAGGTCGAGTTGTTCGCGCAGCCAGCGGGTACGCGCCGGGAATACGCATTGGGCGTGCTTGTCGCCGAGGCTGGCCGGGGCATACAGCGCGTCGACCGTGGCCTTCAGCTCCTTGTCGGGGTGATGCGCACCGTCCTCGGCGAGGAAGAACGCATCATCGTCCACATAACTGCGCCAGCCGCCGAGCTTGGCGGTTTCGTAGTGACCAATGGCGAGCCAGTAAGGGGTATTGGCCAGTTGCTGGAGACGGCCTTGATCCAGCACGGGCGCGGCTTGTACGGGGGCGCAGGCACACAGCGCCAGGGCAGCGAGGCGTTTGAGCATATCGGGCAACTACTTCTAAACGATGCCGAAAAAGGCGAAACCCGCCCCGGGTGGGGCGGGAGCAGCTGTGCTTAGGCCTCGGTGGCGTATTTGGCCAGGCGTGGGTCGCTTTTCAGAACGGCCAGGGTGTTGCTGTGAACCGTTTCGGCAGTGACGTCGGCGCTGCTGAAGATTTGGTTGAAGTGCTGGTGGGTGACCGAGTTGAAGTAGCCGCGGTCTTCCGGGGCCACACCAAGGACGACGGCATAGGTGGTCAGTGCTTCGCCCTGGCCCATGGCCATGTCTTCGGACAGCTCGTTCATCATGCCGTTCATGGCGAACCAGGACTTGCCGCCGTAGGTCAGCGAAGCCTTGGTCGAGCAGCCGTTGGTGCCGGAGGTCATGCCGAAGGTGGCGTTACCGGAGGTGCCGTTTGTGGTGGAAGCCAGGAAGTGTGCCGGCGTGCCGCGCTGGCCTTCGAACAGCATGTTGCCCCAGCCGCAGTTCGGGCCGCCAGGCGCTTCGGCCATGGCGTTCAGCGAGACCACGGTGAACAGAGTACCCAGAAGAATCCGTTTCATAGCATTTGTTCTCTTTGTCTTAACCAAGGGTCAGGGTTTCTGGCAACTCGGTTGCCAGGTCGGGAAAGCTTTTCACCCACCCGCGCAGCTTGGAGTTTAGGCACGATCTAAAGGTTGCGTTGTTGATTGCGAAAAATTTGCTGTTACATGACCTGCACGGGCTAAGACCTGCCGCGATATTAAAGTCCCGTAGAGCCTTGCAAGGCGCGCTGGGGCAGCGCCAGAATGCTGGTCATCTGCCCGCCGAAGTAAGGAAACCCAATGCCCGATCCTGTCGCTGCGCGCCTGCGTCTCGCGCCTGAAGCCCTGACCCGGCGTTTCTCCCCCGAGCAGTTTGCCTTTACCAATACCGACGATCTGGAGCCGTTTCGCGGAGTCCTGGGCCAGGAGCGTGCTGTCGAGGCCCTGCAGTTTGGCGTGGCCATGCCGCGCCCTGGTTACAACGTGTATGTAATGGGTGAGCCCGGTACCGGGCGCTTCTCGTTCGTCAAGCGCTACCTCAAGGCCGAGGGCAAGCGCCAGCAGACCCCGGCCGACTGGGTCTACGTCAACCACTTCGACGACACCCGTGAGCCACGGGCACTGGAGCTGCCGTCTGGGAGCGCCGCCGAGTTCATCAGCGACATGGGCGGGTTGATCGACAACCTGCTGTCCACGTTCCCTGCCGTTTTCGAACACCCGTCCTATCAGCAGAAGAAGGGTGCTATCGACCGTGCCTTCAACCAGCGCTATGACCGCGCCCTGGACGTGATAGAGCGCGCATCGCTGGAAAAAGACGTGGCCTTGTATCGCGATGCCAGCAACGTCGCCTTCACGCCGATGGCCGATGGCAAGGCGCTGGATGAAGCCGAGTTCGCCCAGTTGCCGGAAGCGGTACGCGAGCAGTTCCACGAAGACATTGCCTTGCTCGAGGAACAGCTGAACGAAGAGCTGGCCAGCTTGCCGCAGTGGAAGCGCGAGTCGAACAACCAACTGCGCCAGCTGAACGAAGAAACCATCACCCTGGCGCTGCAGCCGCTGTTGGCGCCGCTGTCGGAAAAGTACGCCGAGAACGCGGCGGTCTGCGCATACCTGCAATCGGTGCAGTTGAACCTGCTGCGTACCGTGGTCGAGCAACTGGTGGATGACAGCAAGACCGACGCCGTGGCCCGCAAGCTGCTCGAAGAGCAGTACGCGCCCAGCCTGGTGGTGGGCCATCACGCAGCCGGCGGCGCGCCGGTGGTGTTCGAGCCGCATCCGACCTATGACAACCTGTTCGGCCGTATCGAATACAGCACCGACCAAGGCGCGCTGTACACCTCCTATCGCCAACTGCGCCCAGGCGCGCTGCACCGTGCCAACGGTGGCTTCTTGATTCTTGAAGCCGAGAAGATGCTGGGCGAGCCGTTCGTTTGGGATGCGCTCAAGCGTGCACTGCAGTCGCGCAAGCTGAAGATGGAGTCGCCGATCGGTGAACTGGGCCGTGTCGCCACGGTCAGCCTGCAGCCGCAGATGATTCCGCTCAACGTCAAACTGGTGATCATCGGCTCGCGCCAGCTGTACTACGCGCTGCAGGACCACGACCCGGATTTCCAGGAGATGTTCCGCGTGCTGGTGGACTTCGACGAAGACATGCCGATGGTCGACGAGAACCTGGAGCAGTTCGCCCAGCTGTTGCGCACCCGCACCAACGAAGAGGGCATGGCGCCGCTGACCAGCGACGCCGTGGCGCGCCTGGCCACCTACAGCGCTCGCCTGGCTGAAAACCAGTCGCGCCTGTCGGCGCGTATCGGCGACCTGTTCCAGTTGGTGAGCGAGGCTGATTTCATTCGCCAGCTGGCCAGTGACGAAATGACCGACGCCGGCCACATCGAGCGTGCGCTCAATGCCAAGGCCACCCGCACCGGGCGTGTGTCGCAGCGGGTGCTGGACGACATGCTCGCCGGCATCATCCTCATCGATACCGAAGGTGCTGCAATCGGCAAGTGCAACGGCCTCACGGTGCTGGAGGTGGGCGACTCGGCGTTCGGTATGCCGGCACGTATTTCGGCCACTGTGTACCCAGGCGGCAGCGGCATTGTCGACATCGAGCGTGAGGTCAACCTTGGCCAGCCGATCCACTCCAAAGGCGTGATGATCCTTACCGGTTATCTGGGCAGCCGCTATGCCCAGGAATTCCCGCTGGCGATTTCCGCGAGCATCGCCCTGGAACAGTCCTACGGCTACGTGGACGGTGACAGCGCCTCGCTGGGCGAAGCCTGCACGCTGATTTCAGCCTTGTCGCGCACGCCGCTCAAGCAGTGTTTCGCTATCACTGGTTCCATCAACCAGTTTGGTGAAGTGCAGGCAGTGGGCGGGGTCAACGAGAAGATCGAGGGCTTCTTCCGCCTCTGCGAGGCGCGAGGCCTGACGGGCGAGCAGGGGGTGATCATTCCGCGTGCCAACGTTGCCACCCTGATGCTTGATGAGCGCGTGCTGCAGGCCGTGGAGAACGGCATGTTCCACGTCTATGCGGTCAGCCAGGCTGATGAGGCGCTGAGCCTGCTGGTGGGCGAGGAGGCCGGGGTGCTCGACGACAAGGGGCTGTTCACCGAGGGCAGCGTCAATGCTCGGGTGGTGGAGCGCCTGCGTGAAATTGCCGAGATGATCAGCGAAGAAGAAATCGAGAAGGCAGAAAAGGAACACCTGGAAGAGGTGATTGCCAAGGCCAAACCGGCTTGAGTCAATAAACTGGCGCTGGCGGCGATGTGCTACCGTTCAGCGCCGGTTTTCCATCTTTCTGTACTGTTCTTCTATGCTGGAACTTAAGGACGGTATCAGGTTCAGGATGGAAACAGCCTGAGGTTCAGGCTGAACAAGGCTTTTTGGAGGGGACGCGGCCATGCGCAACCTCAGCCTCACACGCCAGTGCCTGGGCCTGGTGACCCGCATCGAATGCAGCATCCGCCCACTGGCCGGGGACAACGGCATGTGGACGTTGCTGTTCGCCGCCGGCATGGCCGGTGAACAACCTTCCGCGATCAAGGCGCAGGGGCCGTTTCATGGGCCGCTGGTGGCCGAATCGGTGCTCAATGCCATCGTCGACAGCCTGACCTTGCATGGGTACCAGGTGGCCGAAGACCCGCAGATCTGGTGTTTGCATTTGCAGGCGCAGTTACGGCGGATCAATGGCGAGCGGTGCCGTAATCTTGGGGATTACCAGTTTCATCCAGAGACCTGAACGATTGCCGGGGCTGTAAAACAGCCCCCCGTTCACCGGGCTTTTGCTGTAACAGGTGGCTGGCTATACTCGCCGTCGATTTTTAGTCACCTGATGAGTCCTGAACTTCATGGAACGTATCCTCGAAAACGCGATGTATGCCTCGCGCTGGCTGCTCGCCCCGATCTACTTCGGCCTGTCCCTTGGCTTGCTGGCCCTGGCACTGAAATTCTTCCAGGAAGTGGTCCATGTCCTGCCCAACGTCTTCGCCCTGAGCGAAGCCGACCTGATCCTGGTGATCCTGTCGCTGATCGACATGTCGCTGGTGGGTGGCCTGCTGGTCATGGTGATGATCTCCGGGTACGAGAACTTCGTTTCGCAACTGGACATCGACGAAAGCAAGGAAAAGCTCAACTGGCTCGGCAAGATGGACTCTTCGTCGCTGAAGATGAAAGTTGCCGCATCGATCGTGGCGATTTCGTCGATTCACCTGCTGCGAGTGTTCATGGATGCGCAGAACATCTCCACCGATTACCTGATGTGGTACGTGATCATCCACATGACCTTCGTGATCTCGGCGTTTTGCATGGGCTACCTGGACAAGCTGACCAAGCACTAAGCCAGGTTGCTGCATTCACCGCCCGTCCGTTGCAAAACGGACGGGCGGTGTTGTTTCTGGCTTGTGCTTTCGGCTGGCCTGTAGAAAAAATGAGCACTCATGCGTGGTTCTCATCGCGAGGTGCTCTCATGAACCTGCATCAGCTCAACACCGAGGCCAGGGCTGGCCATGTCGACGAACTGAACCTGATCGCCATCGAAGGCGGTGACTACCTGCTCGAGGCCCGGGTCAAAGGCCACGCTCACCCTCTGTCCGATACCCGTGGTGAACGCTTGCGCGTGCACTCGGTGGAAGATGCGCGCAAGTTGCTGCAAACCATCCCCATGGTCTCGATGAACCTGGTGCATTGGTCGGTGCAGGACGAAATGTGCGGCATGGGTACGCACCCGGAAGAAGACCTGAAGGTGCCGATCTCCCAGCGCTCGGCCTGGTAGCTGCTCGCCGCGCCCCAGTGTGCTAGGCTGCTCGCCCTTTTCATCAAGGGCGCGGCTGCACTGCGCCCTGCAGTGGAGCACGACAATGTCCGAACTCAATCTGTCCACCGACGAAACGCGCGTCAGCTACGGTATCGGCCGTCAGCTGGGCGGCCAGCTGCGCGACAACCCGCCACCAGGCGTCAGCCTGGAAGCCATCCTGGCCGGCCTGACCGACGCCTTCAACGGCGCCGACAGCCGCGTCAGCGAAGCCGACCTGTCGGCCAGCTTCAAAGTGATCCGTGACATCATGCAAGCCGAAGCGGCCGCCAAGGCTGAAGCCGCTGCTGGCGCTGGCAAGGAATTCCTGGCCGAAAACGCCAAGCGTGATGGCATCACCACCCTGGCTTCGGGCCTGCAGTTCGAAGTACTGACCGCAGGTGAAGGCGCCAAGCCGACCCGCGAAAGCAACGTGCGTACGCACTACCACGGCACCCTGATCGACGGCACCGTGTTCGACAGCTCCTACGAGCGCGGCCAGCCGGCTGAATTCCCGGTTGGTGGTGTGATCGCTGGCTGGACCGAAGCCCTGCAGCTGATGAACGCTGGCAGCAAATGGCGCCTGTACGTGCCGAGCGAGCTGGCTTACGGTGCCCAAGGCGTTGGCAGCATCCCGCCGCACAGCGTACTGGTGTTCGACGTCGAGTTGCTCGACGTTCTGTAATGCCCCTCGGGGCCGCATTGCGGCCCATTCGCGGGCAAGCCCGCTCCTCCAGGTATTGCGCAGAACTCAAACCTTGCGCGGTCGCTGTGGGAGCGGGCTTGCTCGCGAAGAGGCCAGCCCTGCTGGCCTCAATTCCAATCTGTCCCCATCGGGCGCAATGCCCGCGCATAGCAGAACAGAAACAAGTTCCGCACCAATTCCTTCAGTACCCCAGGTTCACTCGAATTCAACCCGCTCATGTCCAGGTCGCCCTGGTCACGCAATTCGTCGAGTGCATCTTGTTCAAGCACCGCACACACTTCGCCGGTTTCCCGATGAAGAATGCGCAGGTAGGGGTGAGGGCGGTCCAGCCAGGCGTCGATCAGATAAGTCATGGCTATTCTCCTTGGAAAGCGGTTCCAATGAGAATAATTCTTATTGTCAAAATAGCAAGCGCCAATTGGCGGATTTTTGTGTAATCAGACTTTGCGCACGAATTCGGACTTCAGCTTCATGGCGCCGATACCGTCGATTTTGCAGTCGATATCGTGGTCGCCGTCACACAGGCGGATGTTCTTGACCTTGGTGCCAACCTTGACCACCAGGGACGAACCTTTGACCTTGAGGTCCTTGATCACGGTGACGGTGTCGCCGTCCTGCAGGATGTTGCCGACCGAGTCCTTTTTCACCACCTCGTCGCTGGCCTCGGCATCGCCGCTGGCCGACCACTCGTGGGCGCATTCAGGGCAGATCAGCTGAGTGCCATCCTCATAGGTGTATTCGGAGTTGCATTTTGGGCAGGGTGGCAGAGTGCTCACTTCGGATCCTCAAACAAACAGACGGGCGGTTAAAAGCCCACATTGTAAAAGGTATTTTTCCAGAAGTGATTATGTCCGGACAAAAGCATCGCGGGCAAGCCCGCTCCTACAGGCGGCGCAGTCCTTGTAGGAGCGGGCTTGCCCGCGAATGAAGACGACTCTGTCTGTCAGTGAGTACGCGCGACCGCAAACTCGCTCAGCTCAACCAGCGCATCCCGGTATTCGCTGGCTGGCAGTACTTCGAGGCATGCAATGGCACGCTTCACATAATCACGCGCCAGCTCTGCGGTGTACTTCAGCGCGCCGGACTCTTCGACCGCCACGCGAATCTGCTCCAGATCCTCCAGGCCACCCTTCTGGATCGCCTGGCGAACCAGTGCGGCCTGCTCGGCAGTGCCTTCGCGCATGGTGTAGATCAGCGGCAGGGTAGGCTTGCCTTCGGCCAGGTCGTCACCGACGTTCTTGCCCAGGGTTTGCGAGTCACCCTTGTAGTCCAGCAGGTCGTCGACCAGTTGGAAGGCCACGCCCAGGTGGTCGCCGAAGGTGCGCAGGGCTTCGCGCTGCTCATCAGTGGCTTCGGCCAGCGCTGCGGCGCTGTGGGTCGAGGCTTCGAACAGCATCGCGGTCTTGCCGCGAATCACCTCCATGTAGACCTCCTCGGTGGTGCTGGCGTCGCGTACCCGCGACAGCTGCAGCACTTCACCCTCGGCAATCACCCGGGTGGCCTTGGAGAGGATCTGCATGACCGGCATCGAGCCCAGTTCGACCATCATTTCGAACGAGCGCGAATAAAGGAAGTCACCCACCAATACGCTCGGCGCATTGCCCCACAGGGCATTGGCGGTGGAGCGGCCACGGCGCATGCCGGACATGTCGACCACGTCGTCGTGCAGCAGGGTGGCGGTGTGCAGGAATTCAATGGTGGCGGCCAGCAGGCGCAGGTCGTCGCCTTCACGGCCCAGGGCCTTGCCACACAGCAGTACCAGCAGGGGACGCAGGCGCTTGCCACCGGCCGACGTGATATAGTCGCCGATCTTCGATACCAGCGGCACGCGCGAGGTCAGCTGCTTCTTGATGATCTCGTCGACGGCGCTGAAATCATCAGCCACCGCGCGGTAGAAGGTTTGGGGTTGCATCGGCTGCTCCAGTGAGGTTGCGCGGCATGCTAGGTCGCGGGTCCCGGTGTGTCAAGGCGCGGTGCCAGCTGGCCGGGGGCGGTACTTGCAAGCAAAACCGCGGTTGCGTACAATCGCGCACCCTAACTTCCTGGGCAGCACCTGCCTTACGCAATTGCGCCGGGCCGTTCCAGCCCTGTGCAGCCATGCCAGCCAATACTCATCATATAAAGCGCTGGGTGAGCAGGATTATCGGAGAAATACCATGTCTTACGCAGTAATCGTTACCGGCGGCAAGCAGTACAAAGTCGCTGAAGGTGAATTCCTCAAGATCGAAAAACTGGAAGTCGCCACTGGCGAATCCGTGACCTTCGATCGCGTTCTGCTGGTCGCCAACGGTGAAGAAGTCACCATCGGTGCTCCAGTTGTTGCTGGCGCTAAAGTAGTGGCCGAAGTCGTTTCGCAAGGCCGCCACGACAAGGTTCGCATCATCAAGTTCCGTCGTCGTAAGCACCACATGAAGCGTATGGGCCACCGCCAGTGGTTCACCGAGATCAAAATCACCGGCATCCAGGCTTAATCCCCTAGATCCCCTGAATTTATTTGGAGAATTGAACCATGGCTCACAAGAAGGCTGGTGGTAGTACTCGTAACGGTCGCGACTCAGAATCTAAACGCCTTGGCGTGAAGATGTATGGCGGTCAGGTTATCAAGCCAGGCAACATCATCGTCCGTCAGCGCGGCACCGAATTCCACGCTGGCTACGGCGTTGGCATGGGCAAGGACCACACCTTGTTCGCCAAGATCGAAGGCGTGATCAAGTTCGAGAAGAAAGGCGAGTTCATGCGCCGTTACGTGAGCATCGTCGCCGCTTAATCGCGACGTCGCTCCAGAAGCCCCGTCATGCGACGGGGCTTTTTCGTTTGTGGTGAGCCTCTTGCAAAGCTGTTTGTCTGGGTTGCCGGCGTTGGTTTCTACGGTCGTACGGGGCCGCCGCGCTCATTTTTGCAAGAGCCTCATGTTTTTGAGTCATTCAGCTCGTCTGCCGACGAGAGGCGGTTTTAATGAAGTTTGTTGACGAAGTATCGATTCGGGTCAAAGCCGGTGACGGCGGCAACGGTTGCATGAGCTTCCGTCGCGAGAAATTCATCGAGAACGGTGGCCCCAACGGCGGTGACGGCGGTGATGGTGGCTCGGTGTACATGGTTGCCGACGAAAACCTGAACACCCTGGTCGACTACCGCTACACCCGTCACCACGAAGCCCAGCGCGGCTCCAACGGCGGCAGCACCGACTGCACTGGCAAGAAGGGTGAAGACCTGTTCCTGCGCGTGCCGGTCGGCACCACCGTGATTGACGCCTCGACCCAGGAAGTGATCGGTGACCTGGTGACCCCTGGCCAGAAGCTGATGGTTGCACAAGGCGGCTGGCACGGCCTGGGCAACACCCGCTTCAAGTCCAGCACCAACCGTGCGCCGCGCCAGACCACCCCAGGCAAACCGGGTGACCAGCGTGACCTGAAGATGGAAATGAAGGTGTTGGCCGACGTCGGCCTGCTGGGCCTGCCGAACGCCGGCAAGAGTACCTTCATTCGCTCGGTCTCGGCCGCCAAGCCGAAAGTGGCCGACTACCCGTTCACCACCCTGGTGCCAAACCTGGGCGTGGTCAGCGTCGACCGCTGGAAGAGCTTCGTCATCGCCGACATCCCCGGCCTGATCGAAGGCGCTTCCGAGGGTGCCGGCCTGGGTATCCGCTTCCTCAAGCACCTGGCGCGTACTCGTGTACTGCTGCACCTGGTGGATATCGCGCCGCTGGATGAAAGCAGCCCGGCCGATGCCGCCGAAGTCATCGTCAACGAGCTGACCCGCTTCAGCCCGTCGCTGGCCGAGCGTGAGCGTTGGCTGGTACTGAACAAGTCGGACATGGTCATGGACGACGAGCGTGATGAACGTGTTCAGGAAGTGATTGATCGCCTCGAGTGGGAAGGCCCGGTCTACGTGATCTCGGCTATCTCCAAGCAGGGAACCGACAAGCTCAGCCATGACCTGATGCGCTACCTCGAAGACCGCGCCGATCGCCTGGCCAACGACCCGGCCTACGCCGAAGAGCTGGCCGACCTCGACCAGCGCATCGAAGACGAAGCCCGTGCCCAGCTGCAGGCCCTGGACGACGCGCGTACCCTGCGCCGTACTGGCGTCAAGAGCGTGCACGACATCGGCGACGATGACGGTTGGGATGATGATTTCGAGGACGACGAAGACGGCCCGGAAATCATTTACGTGCGCGACTGACCGGTTGCAGTACACTAAACGCCGCTCTCTGGAGCGGCGTTTTTGTATCCACGGTATCTACAGATTCGACATAGGTTGGAAGAAGATGCGAAGCAAGGTGACGGGCGCCAAGCGCTGGGTCGTGAAGATTGGCAGTGCTCTGCTGACCGCCGATGGCAAGGGCCTCGACCGCGGTGCCATGGCCGTTTGGGTCGAGCAGATGGTCGCGCTGCGTGAGGCAGGCGTGGAGTTGGTACTGGTCTCCTCCGGGGCTGTGGCTGCCGGCATGAGCCAGCTGGGCTGGACCACGCGACCGAGCGCGATGAACGAGCTGCAGGCGGCTGCCTCGCTCGGCCAGATGCGCCTGGTGCAGGCCTGGGAGTCGAGCTTTGGCGAACACGGCAAGCACACCGCGCAGATCCTGCTGACCCATGACGACCTGTCCGACCGCAAACGTTACCTGAACGCCCGCAGCACCTTGCGCACCTTGGTCGACCTGGGTGTGGTGCCGGTGATCAACGAAAACGACACCGTGGTCACCGATGAAATCCGCTTTGGCGACAACGACACCCTCGCGGCACTGGTGGCCAACCTGGTCGAGGCCGACCTGCTGGTGATCCTCACCGACCGCGATGGCATGTTCGACGCCGACCCGCGCAACAACCCCGAAGCTCAGCTGATCTACGAAGCCCGTGCCGACGACCCGTCGCTGGACGCCGTGGCCGGTGGTACCGGGGGCGCCCTGGGCCGTGGCGGCATGCAGACCAAGCTGCGCGCTGCGCGCCTGGCCGCCCGTTCCGGTGCCCACACCATCATCATCGGTGGCCGCATCGAGCGCGTGCTGGATCGCCTCAAGGCGGGTGAGCGCCTGGGCACCCTGTTGTCGCCCGAGCGCGGCATGCTCGCTGCGCGCAAGCAATGGCTGGCCGGCCACCTGCAGACCCGTGGCACCCTGGTGCTGGATGCCGGTGCCGTGCAGGCACTGCGCCAGGCCAACAAGAGCCTGTTGCCGGTAGGTGTGAAGACCGTGCAGGGCAGCTTCCGTCGTGGCGAGATGGTGGTGTGCGTTGGCCCGGACGGTATCGAGGTGGCCCGCGGCCTTGCCAACTACAGCGCCCTGGAGGCGCAGAAGATCATTGGCCAGCCCTCGGACGCGATCGAGTCGATTCTTGGCTACAGCGCCGAGCCTGAGCTGGTACACCGCGACAATCTGGTGCTGGTATGAGCCTGTTCAAGCGGGTGATTGCCGTGGCAGCGCTGGCACTGCCAATGCTGGCCGGGGCCGAGGAAGTCGGCCAGGTGTCCACGGTCTTCAAGTTCCTTGGGCCGAACGACCGCATTGTGGTCGAAGCGTTTGACGATCCCAAGGTCGAGGGCGTGACCTGCTACCTGTCACGGGCCAAGACTGGCGGCATGAAGGGTGGCTTGGGGCTGGCGGAAGACCGTGCGGAGGCGTCGATTGCCTGCCGTCAGGTCGGGCCGATCAACTTCAAGGGTGAGTTGAAGGATGGCGAGGAAGTGTTCAAGGAACGCACCTCGCTGGTGTTCAAGACCATGCAGGTGGTGCGCTTTTTGGACAAGAAGCGCAATACGCTGGTGTACCTGGTGTACAGCGACCGCATGATCGAAGGCAGCCCGCAGAATGCGGTGACCGCGATACCGATCCTGCCTTGGGCTCATTGATAGCCTGGTAGATTGCCGGGAGGCCTTCGGCCTCCTTTCGCGACACAAGGCCGCTCCTACAGGGGAGCACATATCCCTGTAGGAGCGGCCCCATCACACCGATATCAGGCCAATTCCTCGGCCTGATCCTCACGCACAACCGCCTTCACTTCATCCAGCCGGCTGATGAACTTCCAGTCCGCCTCGTCGATGTAGATGCCGTTTGGCCCGCTGCCACCTTCCAGGTCGATCGCCACGCGTGCCGATACCTGCGGCTTCACGCTCGCCAGAATCGGCACGAAGCCCAGCTGCAGGCTGGTTTCCAGCAGTGCCGCCTGGTTGCGTTCGTCGATGTCCGCCGCTTCGTCCAGGTAGTACGGCAGGCGAATGCGACCGGCCAAGTCGCGGTCCATCAGGTGCAGCAACAGGTACATGTTGGTCAGCGCCTTGATGGTCATGGTGGTGCCGTTGGACGCTGCGCCGTCGATGTCGGCGTGGATGATCGGCTGGCCGTTGACCTTGGTGATCTCGAACGCCAGCTCGAACAGGTCCTTGAGGCCCAACTGGTTGTGGTTGGCTGCCACCAGGCGTGCCAGGTATTCCTTGGCCTCTTCGTTCTTGTTGTCCTGATCGGCACTTTGGGTCAGGTCGAACACCGACAGGGTTTCGCCTTCTTCGTACTGGCCGGCACTGTGGATGATCTGGTCGATGTGCTTGAGCGCTTCCTTGTTCGGCGCCAGTACCACACGGAAGCTTTCCAGGTTGGACACCTGGCGCTTGTTGATCTCGCGGTTGAACAAGGCCAGCTGGTGCTCGAGGCTGTCGTAGTCGCTGCGGATGTTGCGCAGGGTACGGGCGATGTCGGTGACTGCAGCGCGGCGGGCCTTGGCCAGGGTCAGGGCCTCGTCGGTTCGGTGCGCATAAGCGTTCACCAGCAACTGCAGGCGGCGTTCCATGTCGTCTTCGCTGTCGAACTTGGCCACGCCTTTCAGGCGCACCTGGGCGTACAGCGCCTCGATCTGGTTATCCACACGTTGCAGGCCTTGCCAGCTGTCCTGGTAGTCGTTAAGCAGCGGCAGCAGGTTGTCCATCGAGTCGTCGATGGCTTCCATGAACGGCGTGCCGTAGGGCAGGTCGGCCGGTAGCAGTTGGCGACGACGCAGGGCGTCTTCCAGGGTGCGCTGCTTGGACTCCAGGTCACCAAGCTGCCTACCGACCAGCTGCAGCTTGGCCGACAGCTGCTGGACACGCTCGGTGAAGGCATCGCTGGAGCGCTTGAGTTCGTCCTGGGCGGCTTCCAGTTGCGACAGCTGTTCCAGCTTCTCGGGCTCTTCGGCGGCCAGGGTTTGGCTGCGGCGGAAGTCCTCCAGCGCTTTCTGCGCATCCAGCACTTCCTGGTACAGGGTTTCGGTCTGCGCTTTGGAGGCGGAGCGGTCGGCGGCCACGGCTTGCTGGGTCTTGAGCTGCTTCAGCTCTTTTTCCAGGCGCTCTTTCTGGTCGCGCAGGGCGGCGCGGTCCGCCAGGGCTTGCAGTGCCGGCGGGTCGATGTGGGTCAAGTCGATGGCCAGGCCCGGGGCTTCGAAACGTTCGCCCTTGAAGCCATCCAGCACCGCTTCCAGCGTTTTCACCCACAGGTCGCTGTCGTCCAGCTCGATGCCACGGTCGCCCAGCGGCAGGCTGAACAGTGCGCCGTTGAACAGGCGCATCAGGCGGTCGACGTCCTGCTGCGAGAACTCTTCGCGCAGGCGGGCGTAGCTGTTGTTGTCGGCGTGGTCCAGCTGCTGCTTGACCTGCTTCAGGCGTTTTTCCAGGTCGCGTACGCGCTCGTCCAGGTCTTCGGCACTGAACTGCCGCGACTGGGCCAGGGCGCCGGCCAGTTCGTCGTGGGCGTCCTTGGCCGCCAGCAACTGCTGCTCCAGCACCTTGACGTCATCGACCAGGGCGAAGCGGTGCTTGAGCACCGACAGCTCGCCCAGCCAGCGCTGGATACCGGTGATTTCACGTTCCAGGCGCATCAGTTCCTGGGTACCGCCGCGCTGATCGTTCTGCAGGCGGTCCTGCTCGCCACGGTAGTGCTCGGACTGGATGACCAGCTCTTCCTTGCGCGCCATGGCGTATTCCTGCCAGGTGCCCAGCAGGGTGTCGAGCACAGGCGAAATGCGGTGCAGCTTGCCGCGCAGGATGTCGCGCTGGGCAACACCACCAGCCAGGGCCTCGACCAGTGGGCCGGCAGCAACCAGGGCGTTGTAGTCCTGCTCCATGCGGCGTACGTCGCGGAAGGCCTCTTCGCACGCCGCGATGTAGTCGACGCTGCCTGAACGCAGGCTGTGCTCGAACGCGTCGAGGAACAGCTGCTTGAGCTTGGCCGCGGTGATTTCGCGCATGTGCAGCAGGTTGATGAACAGCGCGCGGAAGGTTTTCAGGCTTTGTTCGCTGGTGGAGCGCAGCGGGATCATGGTCAGGTCCAGCGGCACCGAGGTGTGGCCGCCAACCAGCAACCGGCGCAGTTCGTCCGGCTTCACTTCATAAGCCTTGATGCCAAGGCGCTCGAGGTTGGTGAACAGCTCTTTCTGGCGTAGGCAGGTGTCGTTTTTCTGGTAGTGGGCCAGGTCCAGTTCGCCCTTGTAGGCGAAGAACTGGTGGCCGAAACCGCCACCCGGGCCGCGGCCGACCACGCCGATCACGTGCGGGCCGTGGGGCAGGCTCAGTTCGCAGAGAATGTACGAGGTGTCGCTGGCAAAGTAGAAGCGGCGCGACTGCTCGAGGCTGTACTTGCCGAAGCTCATGTCCGACATGCGCGCCAGGATAGGGAACTGCAGGGCGTTGATCGACGCCGATTTACCCAGGTTGTTGGCGCCGTACACCGACAGCGGGTGCTCCAGCGGGAACAGGCCAAGGCTGTAGCCGGCGGTGTTGAGCAATGCGAAGCGGCGGATGCCGTAGCGTTCCTGGCTCATGCGTCAATCTCCTGTTGCTCTTCGCGGATGGCCCGGGCCAGCGCGTCCTCTTCGCTTTCCTCGCCCTCGAAGGGCGTGAGGTCGAGCGGGTCGTCGGTGCGGTTGAGTTCTTCGGGGCTTTCTTCTTCGACCAGTACCGGGGTCGGCAGCGGCAGGTCGCTGTGCAGGGTGGCGGCTAGGTCGCGGTCTTGCTGCACCGAAAGGCACACATCGAGGAAGCGATGCATGGGCGGCAGGAAGCGGTAGATACCGCCTTCCTCGTGGGCGAAGCCGAGCTGGGTCATGCGCCGCAGGATTTTTTCTTCCAGTTCGTCCACGGTCTGCACTTCGGCCTGCAGGAACAGGTCGCGGTACTTGTCCAGCAGCGAGGGCAGTTCGTCGCGGCCAATGCTGCCGCCGTCGAGCACGGCCATCGGGTCACGGCCCTGGTCGGCAAGATGTTCGACCAGGATGAAGGTGAACAGCGACAGGCGCTGCGCGGTCTTGTTGACCTGGGCGGCGGTCATGTCCGGGACGAAGTAGTAGAAGCCACGGGTGTCGCACACCAGTTCGAAGCCCAGGGCCTTGAACAGGGTGCGGTACTGGTCCTGGAAATTCGACAGCTGCGCATACAACTCGGGGTCGCGGCGGCTGACGTGGAAGCCTTTGAACAGCTCGCGGAAGATCGGCGCGAGCTGGGACAGTTCGGAAAGATCAAGATGCATGGGCTGGGCTCGCGTTGGATTCGGTAGGCGCGCTGGCGGCGTCTTCGCGGCTGGAGGTCAGGGCGAACGAGCGCAGGCTGACCAGGTGTTCCTGAGTGGTGTACTCGCGGCGGTCGAGGCGTTCGCGCTTGAAGCGCTTTTCCCGCGACAGGCGCGAGAACCAGTACAGCAGCTCGTCGGTCGCGCCTTCGGGCTCCTGCTCAAGCAGCCAGACCATCAAGTCGGGCAGCGGCAGGGCTTGTTCGCAGCGTTCGGCCATTTCCTTGACCGTGCGCGGGGCGCGGGGCAGGGCACCGGACTGGGTCTTGTGGGCCTTGGGGAAGCGCGCCGGCTTGGGCTCGAAGCGGGCCAGGGCGTAAACGTAGGCCTCGACCTGGCTGGCACTGCCAAGGAAGGTGCTTTGCGGGCGGGTGAACATCGGCATGGCCGCTTGCGGCACGGCATCGATGCCCTTGCGCCGGATCACCGACAGGGCCAGTGCGGCGCCACGGGTCACGGCATTGTGCCGGCGTGCTTCTTCGCGCAGCGGCAGTAGCAACTCGCGGGCGTGGCGCAGCGTCAGCTGGGCGCTGGTCTGCATTTCCAGGATGCGTGCGTGGGTACGCAGCAGCATGTCGTCATCGACCAGGTGGCCCAGGCGCGCCTGTTCGCCCAGCAGCTTCAACAGCACGGTCTCGACCTTGCGTACGCCCTGCTCGAAGGCGCCGTCGGCGTTGACCAGCTGGATCATCGGCTCGACGTATTCGTCCCAGGTGGCGAGTACTTCGGCATAACGCTGGCGCAGCGGAATCTGGCGGTTGCTGGTCTTGGCCCGTTCGGCCACGGCTACCAGCGCCTGCTCGTCGTTGTCGAGTTTTTTCAGCACATCGCGCACGCGCATGTCGAGCAGGCGCAGCTGGCGTGCCAGGTCGTCGCTGTCGCGATTGTCGAAGGCATCCTGGATGTGCCCGGCCAGGCGTTCCAGGTGGCGCAAGTACGCTTCGATTTCCAGGCACAGGCCCAGCCGGTGTTCGCGGCGCAGGTAGGCGAGGAAGTCGTGGATCTGCGCGTTGAGCTCGAAACGGTTCGGGCTCTTGGCAACCGGGACCAGGATATCCAGGCGGATCCACACGTCGAGTAGCTGGGTGATGTCCTGCGGGGTGCTTTCGAGCTGCTGGCGGGCCACATGCTGGCGCAACTCGACCAGGCTCAGGGTGCCCTGGTCGAAACGCTCGCACAGCGGCTCGATCAGGGCCCAGTGTTCGGCTAGGGCGCGCAGGACGCGCTTGGGTTCGATCATTGGCTTCGACTCGTTGCCAAGAAAAAGGGGGCGATTGTACTGCATCCCGGGGGGAGGTTTTCACCCCTTGGTCTGTAATGAGGGATAACCTTATGGCTAGTAGGTGTATGGCGTTGTTTTTGGGGCGTTTTTGAGCGCGAGCGCCGCACCGGCGGCGCTCGGTCTGATAGGCGCTGCAAAAACCAAGGCGTACACGTTAGAATGCCCAATTGTCTTCACCCCTCGGATACCCATCCCTTGCTCACCGAACCCCGTCGCCGCGCCTACCTTTCCGCCATGCAAGTGGTGCACTGGTTGCCGCGCGCCGAACTGCCGTTCGCCGCACCGTCGCGGCCGGAGCTGTTGTTGCCGGTGGCGACGGTCGAGGATGTCGATTTCGAAATCAGGCCGGCATCGGCTGCAAATGACGCTCCCGCCACACCCCAGGCCCGTTCCGGCGAACGGCCGAAAATCGAGATCCCGCGCCCGAACAGCGCGCCCAAACCCGCCGCCAAGCCGGTCGAGGCCGAAGAGCAGCCGGCGGCACCCCGCCCGGCGCCCGTGCCACCTCCACGCTTCTCGTTGCAGTTGCTGCGCACCGGCAGTTGCCTATTGCTGGTGGAGTTGGCCACAGGCCAGCCGTTCCAGAGCCGCGACCCGTCCTACCTGCTGCTCAAGGACATGCTGCGTGCCGCCGGCCTGCCCGACGCCCCGCAGATCATCGGCGAGCCTGTGCGCTGGCCGCTGCTGGTGCGCGGCAACATGGACCAGGGCCCGGAGGCCGCGCGCGATTTCGTCCAGGGTTTTGTCCAGGCCCGCCTGGAAGACGCCCCGAGCACCTGTCTGTGGCTGATTGGCTTGCCGGCACTGCGCTTTGCCGCCAATGCCGATGCCGAGGCCTATTACCAACCCCTTAAGCTGGACGGCCTGGGCGACGCCTGGGCGCTGCCGGGCCTTGAACTGTTGATGGACGAGCCGCAACGCAAGGCGGACGTCTGGAAAGCCATGCGCCAGCTGATGGCGCGCTGGAAGAGCGTTGAATGAGTGACTCGATCAGTTTCCGCCCGATGACCGAGGCGGATCTGGATGCCGTGCTTAAGATCGAATATGCCGCGTTCAGTCATCCCTGGACCCGCGGAATCTTTCAGGATGCGCTCAAGTCGTACGAGGTCTGGCTGATGTTCGACGGCCAGCAGCAAGTGGGCCATGGCGTAATCAACGTGATCATCGACGAAGCCCACCTGCTCAATATCACCGTAAAGCCGGAAAACCAGGGTTGCGGCATGGGCCTGCGCCTGCTCGAGCACCTGATGGCCCGGGCCTACCAGCTCAATGGTCGCGAATGTTTCCTGGAAGTACGCGCCAGCAACCAGTCGGCTTATCGTCTATACGAACGTTACGGTTTCAACGAAATCGGCCGGCGCCGTGACTATTATCCGATTGCTGGTGGCCGTGAAGATGCCCTGGTGATGGCCTGCACGCTGCTTGAGGATTGACCTGGCTTAATCGATAGCAGCCACGGCGTGGTTTTCTTTGTTCTCCAAGCACGGATGGCTTAAGGATGAAAAAACTGCTTCTTGTAGCAGGCCTGTTGATTGCCGGGGCTGCTCACGCCGATGAGCGCGACGTGTGGATGTTCGCCCAGTGGGCTGGTGACCATCAAACTCGGCCCTTTCGTGAAATGCTGGTCGATGCCCGTCTATATGGGGTAGTGCCTATCCATCAGTTGCTGCGGTCGGCCTCGGACTGGAAGCTGTGCCGAGCGTCGCCTTTCGCCGTGCCACCCGCCGGCAATTGGCCGGCTGTGCGCACCACCCTTGCGTTGATCAAGACACTCGATGACCAAGGCATCCTGCGCCAGTTCGAGGTGGTTTCGGCTTACCGTGAGCCGCGACTGAACGCCTGCGCCGGCGGGGCAGCGAACAGTGCGCATATGCGCGCTTTCGCCGTCGATATCTTGCTGCCAGCCTGGGCCGACCCCAACCCGCTGTGCCGTTTCTGGCAGCAGCACGGGCAGGCCTGGAACATGGGCCTGGGGCGCTATCCTTCAGGCCGCATTCACGTGGATACCGCCGGTTATCGCACCTGGGGTGGCGATGGCAGTGCGGGGTCGTCGTTCTGCAACAAGCCCAAATGAGCCAGAGAGCGCCGGCATTCGTCCATTACCCACTCGGCGAAGCGCTGGCGTTTGCTGTTGTCGTCCAGGGGCAGTGGGCTAAGCAGGTGATAGGCCGAGCCGTCGCGCACAAAACCGTAGGGGGCCTGCAACTGCCCGCTGTCGAGTTCGTCGCCCACCATCAGGGCTGAGGCCATGGCCAGGCCCAGGCCGGCGCTGGCGGCCTGGATAGACAGGTAGAAGTGCTCGTAGTCGCTGCGTTCGTTGTGCAGTGCCTGCTGGCCGCTCAGGCGCAGCCAGGTGGGCCATGCAGCGGGGCGGGTGGTGCTGTGCAGCAAGCGCTGGCCGTCCAGTTGAATGGGGGCGCCGGGGTGGCGCACCGGGCCGATCCATTCGTCACAGATTTTCTGGTTGTACAGCTGGTTGCCCCAGTGGAAGTCGTCGCGGCGGATTGCCAGGTCGACACCGCTGCGGGCGAAGTCCAGCGGCCCGCCTGCGGCCACCAGGTGCAACTGCAGGTCGGGGTGTGCAGCATGGAAGCGGGGCAGGCGTGGGATCAGCCAACGCATGGCGATGGTCGGCTCGCAGGACAGCACCAGCACATTGTCGCGGGCCTGTTGTTGCAAGCGCTGCACGGCGCCTTCGAGTTGTTCGAATATTGCCTGGGTAGTGCCTTGCAGGGCTCGGCCGGCGGGGGTGAGGAAAATGGCCCGGTTACGGCGCTCGAACAGCTCGACGCCAAGGCTTTCTTCAAGCAGGCGTACCTGGCGGCTGACCGCGCCGTGAGTGACGTGCAAGTGTTCGGCGGCGCGCACGAAGTTCTCGGTTTGGGCGGCGATGTCGAAGTAACGCAAGGCATTTAATGGCGGCAGTTTCATGGTCTTCCTGCTGGCCTGAGCAAGCGTTTGCACAGGTTAACGTTTTGCTTGTCTGTGAGGAAAACTATCAGATTTACAGCACTTTAAATCGATTTTTACTCTTCTATAAGCACTCGATAATAACGCGGTCTGCGCATTTTCATCGCCTATCGAGAGCCCCTCAGCATGACCGAACTAATTGCCGTCGCCTTGTTTACCCTGCTCGCCGTCATCAGTCCTGGCGCCGACTTCGCCATGGTCACTCGCAGCAGTTATGCACAGGGCCGCAAGGCCGGGCTGGCCGCCGCAATGGGTATCGCCCTGGGGGTACAAGTGCACGTGCTGTATACGGTCTTGGGCATTGCCGTGGTTATCAGCCAGAGCCCGGCGCTGTTCCTGGGCATGAAAGTACTGGGCGCGGGCTATCTGGTTTACCTGGGCTACAAATCGCTTACCAATACTCAACGCATCAGCCTTGAGGGGGGCGGTCAATCGGCCGCCAGCATGGTGCAAGCGCTGCGCACCGGCTTTCTGACCAACGCCCTCAACCCCAAGACCATGTTATTCGTCATCAGCGCCTTCACCCAGGTGGTGCAACCTGGTAGCCCATTGAAGCAGGCATTCGCCTACGGCGCATTCATGTCCTTTGCCCATTGGCTTTGGTTCAGCCTGGTCGCAGTGTTTTTCTCCAGCACAGCATTGCGCAAGGCAATGATCGACCGTCAGGTGCTGGTGGACCGCGTCATTGGGCTGGCGTTGATCGGGCTTGGCCTGGCAGTGGCGGTGGCCGGTATCCGTTGAGCGGGGATGATTGCATGTTGGGGTGATGGCTATTTAGGATAGAATCATTCCCATTTGCGAAGCTTCGCGATGATACCAACCCCATCTGCCGCCGCTGAGGCCTGCCTGTGAGCCCGGAAATCCTTCACGAAGCTGCCGAATGGCTGGTGCGTCTGGAGGGCCAGCCGAGTGGGCGCGACCGTGAGGCGTTCCGTGCCTGGTTAGCGCAGGACAGTGAGCATCTGGAAGCATTCCAGCGCATGCATGAAACTCTGGGCCCCATGCAAGTGCTCAAGCAGGCGCCTGCATGCAGCGCGCAACTGAGCTGCAATCAGCAGCGCCTTTCGAGCCGGGGGCTGAAGGCACTGGCCTTGATCGTGGCCGTGGTATTGGCGCTGTCATTGGCGCTGTAGCTGCAGCAGGGGCCAGCCTATCGCCAGGCGACAACTTTTTCGTAGGCAAAGAAAAAGGGCTTACCTTGCGGTAAGCCCTTCGTCTTGTTTGGTGGCTACACAGGGACTTGAACCCCGGACCCCAGCATTATGAATGCTATGCTCTAACCAACTGAGCTATGTAGCCGATGGCGCGCATTATTCTCTTGAACGGCCCCCCTGTCAACACTCATTTCAAAAAAAATTTGCACGCTTTCAAAAACTTAGCAGCCAGCCCCTGTTTCAGCGCACCACAAGCCAGTGTCCCAGCACGCCCTGCAGTTGCAGATGCTGGGCGTCAGCCAGGGATTGCAGGCTTTCGCCAGGCCGGTCGAGATTGAAATCGCCGCTCACGCGTCGATGCGCCACTTGTTCATCCATCATCCACAGACGCTGCCCTTGGTAACCGGCAAGGCGTTCCAGCACTTGCCCCAAAGGCATGTCGGTGGCTTTCAGGCGACCGCTGCGCCAGCTGTCGGCGGTCTTCAGGTCGGCCTTCTGCACCGGGTCGATGCGCATGCCATCGAAGGTCACCCGCTCACCCGCCGAGACCATGCGCTGCTCACCGCCCTGGGTGACCATGGCCTTGCCACTGAGTACCACGAGTTCGTCACGCCCGGCATGGCGGGCTACCTGCAGGCGGGTGCCGTACACCTGGATGCGGGCGTTGCCGACTTCTACCTCCATGGCTCGCCCGTCGAGCATCACTTCCATGAACACCTGGCCCTGCACCAGGTGCAGCAGGCGGGTGCGCCCGCGCAGGTCGACGTTCATCGCGCTGGCGCTGTCCAGGTTCAATGTCGTGCCATCTGCCAGGCGCGTGCTGCGGCGCTCGCCCACATCGGTGTGCAGCTCACTGGCCAGGCGTTGCATCAGCGGCCAGTACAGGTAGGCTGCGGCGCCCAAACCAAGCAGGAATACAACCGCCAACCATTTGCCCAGGTGGCTGCGCTGCACAGCGACTTGCCGTGGGCGAGGGCGAGCGGGGGGTGGTTGCAGTTGTTGCCAGAACGTTTCCAGCTCGGCATAGGCGTGTGCGTTCTCAGGGGCTTGGCACCAGGCCGCGAATGCCTGGCGCTGGGTGTCGTCGCAACCGGGCTGGCGCAGCAACGAAAACCACTCCAGCGCTTCCTGCTGTGGGTCGGGCTGCAGTTGCTTGGCGGGCATCGGGCTCATGGGTTCGGTCTGCTCACGATAGGGGCCGTTTCGCCCAACGATGACAGGGATAATGAGCCAAGGATGCTAATTATATTGAGAACCATTTTCAAGTACGTTGCGACAGAGGGATAAAAAAGGTAGCTATGTATCTATTTGTTTCCCGATAATCGGATCCCAAACCTGAGGACGGAGATTTAGGCAAATGGCCACCAGTAGTGCCTCCACCGCATCCACCGCTGCAACGGCCAACCAGGCCACACCGCTGGTGATGCGCATCATCGGTTTCTGTGCCTTGGCGCACTTGATCAACGACCTGATCCAGTCGGTACTGCCGGCGATCTACCCCATGCTCAAGGCCAACTACGACCTGAGCTTCGCCCAGATTGGCATGATCACCCTGACATTCCAGATCACCGCCTCGCTGTTGCAGCCCTGGGTCGGCTTCTTCACCGACCGCCGACCGACGCCCAACCTGCTGCCCCTAGGCACCCTGTGCACACTGGTGGGCATCGTGATGCTGGCCTTCGTCGGCAGTTTCCCGATGATCTTGCTGGCGTCGGCGCTGGTGGGCATCGGCTCGTCGACCTTCCACCCGGAAACCTCGCGTATCGCGCGGTTGGCTTCGGGTGGGCGTTTCGGCCTGGCCCAGTCGACTTTCCAAGTGGGCGGCAACACCGGTTCAGCACTGGGCCCGCTGCTGGCGGCGGCCATCGTCATTCCGTTCGGTCAGACCCACGTGGCCTGGTTCGGCCTGGCGGGGCTATTCTTCCTCGGTGTCACCCTGATGCTGCGCGGCTGGTACAAGGAGCACCTCAACCAGGCCAAGGCGCGCAAGGCGGTGCAAGCCACCCACGGCATTTCGCGCAATCGGGTGATCGCGGCGCTGATCGTGCTGGGCCTGTTGGTGTTCTCCAAGTACTTCTACATGGCCAGCTTCACGAGCTACTTCACCTTCTACCTGATCGAGAAGTTCGGTGTATCGGTGGCCAGCTCGCAGCTGCATCTGTTCCTGTTCCTCGGCGCGGTAGCAGCGGGCACCTTCTTTGGCGGGCCGATCGGTGACCGTATCGGGCGCAAGGCGGTGATCTGGTTCTCGATCCTGGGCGTGGCGCCGTTCACCTTGGCGCTGCCGTATGCCGACCTGTTCTGGACCACGGTACTGAGCGTGGTGATCGGTTTTATCCTGGCGTCGGCGTTCTCGGCCATCGTGGTGTATGCGCAGGAACTGGTACCGGGCAGTGTGGGCATGATTGCCGGGATCTTCTTCGGCTTGATGTTCGGCTTTGGCGGCATTGGCGCGGCGCTGTTGGGGTATGTGGCAGACCTGCGCGGTATCGAGTATGTGTACGGGCTGTGCTCGTTCCTGCCATTGTTCGGGCTACTGGCGGTGTTGTTGCCGAGCACCGGTAAGCGCTGATGCAAGCGGGGCTGCAAAGCAGCCCCGACGATTGACGATTGGGCACCCTTGGCCTAGAGTGCCGCCTCTTTTTTTCAACCACCTGCGTAGTAGCCAAAGCAATGTGCCGTACCCAATCCCTGCCCAGCGCCCGCCAGCCTGCCTTCCAGGCCCTGCGTCGTGCATGGCCGAGCGACACGGTACTCAAGCGCCGCCGCAGCGTGCTGTTTGCCTTCACCTTTTCGCCACACCTCGCCTGAACTGATCTGCGCTTTTGCGTCGCTCGCCGCCCCGGCGTGCGCGCCTGTGTCTGCACGTCTTTTCGGTTTGCAAGGAGTGGTACATGAACATGCGTTTACTGGCGGGCCTGTTGTTCGCCGTTTCGGTTGTGGGTTTCAGCCTGGGGGCCAGCTTGCCGCTGGTGTCGTTGCGCCTGCATGAGGCGGGGGCAAGCACCCTGGAAATCGGCATCATCTCGGCCATCCCTGCCGCAGGCATGATGCTCTCGGCGTTTCTGGTCGACGCCTGTTGCCGTCATCTCACCCGGCGCACCATCTATCTGCTGTGTTTCAGCCTGTGCACGGTCAGCATTGCCTTGCTTGAATCGGCTTTCGGCTCGCTGTGGCTGCTGGCGCTGCTACGCCTGGGGCTGGGGCTTGGCATGGGGATCGCCATCATCCTCGGCGAGTCGTGGGTCAACGAACTGTGCCCAGAGCACAACCGCGGCAAGATCATGGCCCTGTACGCCACCAGCTTCACCGGTTTTCAGGTGCTTGGCCCAGCCATGCTGGCAGTGCTGGGCGCAAACAGCCCCTGGATAACGGGTGTCGTCACGGTCTGCTATGGGCTGGCGTTGCTGTGCATCGTGCTGACCGTGCCCAACGACCATGTCGAACACGAAGAGGGCGAAAAGAGCTTCGGCCTAGCCGGGTTTTTCCGTGTGGCGCCGGCGTTGTGCATGGCCGTGCTGTTCTTCTCGTTCTTCGATGCCGTGGTGCTGTCGCTGCTGCCGGTTTACGCCACCAGCCATGGTTTTGCCGTTGGCGTGGCGGCGTTGATGGTGACAGTGGTGTTTGCCGGCGACATGCTGTTCCAGCTGCCGTTGGGCTGGTTGGCCGACCGGGTCGAGCGCACCGGGCTGCACCTGGCGTGCGGGCTGGTGGCGATGGCGATCGGCATCGGCTTGCCTTGGCTGCTGAACCTGACCTGGCTGCTGTGGCCGCTGCTGGTGGTGCTGGGCGCGGTGGCAGGGGGCATCTATACCCTGGCGCTGGTGCTGATCGGGCAGCGCTTCAAGGGCCAGGACCTGGTGACAGCCAATGCCAGCGTGGGCTTGTTGTGGGGCGTGGGCAGCCTGGTGGGGCCGTTGGTCAGTGGGGCAGCCATGAACGTCGCGCCGCATGGCTTGCCCATGGCGTTGGCACTGATGGCCGGGCTGTTCGTGTGCTTTGCCAGGCAGTCGTATCGGCGTGCAGGGCGGATGCGGGCTGTGGCGGAATAATGCCCCTCACGCCGCGCCGATGCTCACCCAGTAGCGGGTCCTGTAGTCGACCCGCACCGGCAGGCTGCGGCTGAGCAACTGCAGGATTTGCTCGGTGTCGGCCAACTGATAGGTGCCTGAGACCTTCAGGCCCGCCACCTCTGGAGCGCAGCGCAACAGGCCCGGGCGGTAGCGGCCGAGTTCGCTGACAAATTCGGCAAGTGGCATTTGTTGCACGCTGAGTACCCCGTCAGTCCAGCCCCAAGGGTCGCTGTGCAGCGCCAACGCCTGGATGCTGCCGTTGGTCCCGACTTGCAAGGTTTCACCTGGCAGCACCTGCCTCGGTGAGGCCGAGGCAGGGAACAGCGTGACTTCACCTCGACGCACCGACAGCAGCAGGCCCTGGCTGTTTTCACGCAGCAACAGTTGGCCATCGACGGTGGTCAGCGGACCGATACGGGTGTCGATGTGGAACGGGCGGTTGTCATTCGGGTTGCTGTCCAGGCTGATTTCGCCCCGTATCAGCTCCAGCTGGCGTTGCTGCGCGCTGAAGTGCAGGTCGATGGCGCTGGCAGTGTTGAGCTGGATACGGCTACCGTCAGTACTTTGCCACTGGCGCCGTTCACCCGTGGCGGTGCTGCTGTCGGCCAGCAGTTGTGGCAGGCCCAGCGGTTCGCGTGCGGCCCAGCCCAGGCTGCCGCCTACGGCCAACAGCCCCAGCAACTTCAGGTGGTCCCGGCGGCTGACGCGTTGGCGCTGGCTACCCTCCAGGGTGCGTCGGCTCAGGTCCTTGGGCAGCCCGGCCAGCTCGTCGCTTAGATGACTGACCCGCTGCCAGGCCAAGGGGTTGTGCGGGTGGCTGCCCAGCCACTGCTGAAACTGCTGCTCGGTACGCGCGCTGGGGCTGTCGAAGCGCAGTTTCACCAACCAGTCGATGGCCTGATCGACCTGCACCTGTGCCGGCGTATCATCAGGCATCGGCATAGCGCAACCGATAGCAGACACCCAGGGCCTTGGCCAGATCGCGCTCGACGGTGGCCCTGGACACCTCCAGGCGTTGGGCGACCTGCACGATGCTCAAACCGTCGAGCTGTGCCAGCAGGAACGCCTGGCGCACGCGCGGCTTCAACTGGTGCAAGGCGCGGTCGAGGCGTTCCAGGCTATCGAGGATGACCAGCCTGTCCTCTTCGCTGGGCACTTCTGCTTCGGGCAGGTTAGCCAGGCTTTCCTGGTAAGCCCGTTCCAGCGCGCGGCGGCGGAACTGGTCGATCATCAAGCCACGGGCGATGCTGCTGAGGTAGGCGCGCGGCTCCTTCAGCGGCGACACCTGGCGGGCGCGCAACACGCGCACGAAGGTATCCTGCGCCAGGTCTGCGGCGTGTTCGCTACAGCCGACCCGGCTGCGCAACCAGCTGCGCAGCCAGGCATGGTGGGACTGGTAGAGCAGAGCGACCTCGGTCGGTTTGAGCGTGTCGTTGAACTGCATCGTAGCGAAGGCCCGGTCCCGTGATGTGTGCGATTGTGAATAGTTCTCAATTCTATGCGGGGAGGATGGCGCGGAGCAATGGTATGCCAGGAATTAGCCGCGCAAGAACCGGCGTTTGCCCGATGAGCGGCTGCGCTAAGCTGGACCTGCAATCGACTTGACGGAGTTGCCATGATTCTGGCCGACCTTTCCCCCGAGGCCTACCGCGAGGCCACCGCACACCTGGCGTCACTTGACCCGGACTGGTCGCGGCACATTGCGGCGACCGGGCCTTGTCTGCACCAGGCCACCTCGGGACGTGAGCCTTACGAAGCGTTGGTGCGGGCGATTGCCTATCAGCAGCTGCACGCGCGTGCGGCGGAAGCGATCCTGGGGCGGTTGCTGGCTCTGTTTCCGGCGAATGCCTTCCCGCAGCCAGAGCAGTTGCTGGCGGTTACCCCGCAAACCTTGCGGGCCTGCGGCTTCTCGGCGAGCAAGTTGGCGACGATCCAGGGTATCGCTCAAGCCAGTCTGGAGGGCTTGGTGCCGACGCGGGAGCAGGCGTTGGCCATGGCCGACGAGGCCTTGATCGAACGCCTGGTGGCGCTGCGTGGGGTAGGGCGATGGACGGTCGAGATGCTGCTGATCTATAGCCTTGAGCGATCGGACATTTTGCCAGTGGACGATTTTGGTGTGCGTGAAGGGTACCGGCGGCTCAAGGGGCTGGAGAAGGCGCCGACACCGGCGCAGATGCGCTCGCTGGGGGGCGCTTGGCGGCCGTTTCGTACGGTGGCGGCCTGGTATCTGTGGCGTGCCTGAGGCTATTGCATTGCCCGTTGCGGCCCTTTCGCGGGCCAGTACAGGCGACAACTTATCTGGATGCTGAACCATGACCCTCTACACCACCCCCGACCAACGCTGGCAAGCTGTCGAGTCCCGCGACGCCACCGCCACAGGCCACTTCGTGTACGCCGTACGCACCACTGGTGTGTACTGCCACCCTGGCTGTAAATCACGCCTGGCCAAACGCACGAACGTCGATTTCTACGACACCCCCGCTGCTGCCGAAGCCGCGGGCTATCGCGCCTGCAAACGCTGTATCGGCAAGGCCAGCACCGCCCGCCATCGCCAGCTGGTCACCCGCGCCTGCCGGCTGATCGAAACCAGCGACCCCGCGCCCAGCCTCGACCAGCTCAGTGCGCAACTGGCCGTCAGCCCCTTCCACCTGCACCGGCTGTTCAAGGCCGAAACCGGCGTTACCCCCAAAGCCTACGCCACGGCCTTCCGCGCCCGTCGCTTGCGCGCGCACCTGGAAGACGGCCAGCGCTCGGTCACCGATGCCATCTACGACGCCGGCTACAACTCCAACAGCCGCTTCTACGAAAGCGCCGACCAGCGCCTGGGCATGCGCCCACGGCAGTACCGCGCCGGCGGTGCCGGGGCTACCCTCCATTTTGCCTTGGGGCAGTGCTCGCTGGGCGCGATTCTGGTGGCCCAGAGCGACAAGGGCATATGCGCGATCCTGCTGGGTGACGACCCCGAAGCCTTGTTGAACGCCTTGCAGGACCAGTTCCCCAAGGCTCACCTGATAGGCGGTGACAGCGCCTACGAACGGCTGGTCGCCGAAGTGATCGGTTTCGTCGAGGCCCCGGCGCTGGGCCTGGCCCTGCCGCTGGATGTGCAAGGCACCGCGTTTCAGGAGCGAGTGTGGCAGGCCCTGCGCGAGGTGCCGGCCGGCAGCCGGGTCAGCTACACCGACATTGCCGAGCGCATTGGCGCGCCCAAGGCCGTGCGTGCAGTGGCCATGGCCTGCGCGGCCAACCCCATTGCCGTGGCCATCCCCTGCCACCGCGTGGTGCGCCGGGATGGCGACATCAGCGGCTACCGCTGGGGCGTGGAGCGCAAAGAGCAATTGCTGAAGCGAGAGACGGCACTCTCCTGATTGCCAGAAGCCGCGTAGAATCCACCGCCAAATCGAATTGTAAAGAGGAATATTCGATGAGGCGTGTCAGCCTTGCCCGTAGTTGCCCAGGCCTGATGGCCCTGCTGGCCTTTATGCTGGTGCTCGCCAGCCCGGCGTGGTCGGCCCCGGCCACGCCATTGTCCAATTTGGCGGCTGCCGAAGCGCCAGCACTGGACGAAAACGCCAGCCTTGAACAGCTGAACGACCGCCTGGACCAGATCCGTCAGGGCGTCACCAGCGAGGCCAACGACGACCTGCTGTCGCAACTGCGTCTTGCAGCCATGCAGGTTCAGCGTCAGGCCGATGCATTGAGTGCACAGCGCACTGCCGATGTGGGAAAACTCGACGACAAGCTGAAGGTCATCGGCCCGGCCCAGCCGGACGAGGCACTCACTCTGACCCAGCAGCGCAAAGCGCTGGAGGCTGAGAAAAAGGCGCTGGTAGCCCAGCAGGACCAGGCCATCAAGCTGACCCAGTCGGCCCGCGACCTGTCCACGCAAATCGTCAACCTGCGCCGCAGCCAGTTCAACTCGCAGATCACCAGCCGTGCCGCTTCGCCACTGAGCCCGGCGTTCTGGCAGAGCATCATCCGCCCCACCCAGGACGACGTGGCGCGCCTGCGCGACCTGCGCGGCGAGGCAGCCGATGCCATCAACAGCGCCTTCAGCGCCGATCACCGCTGGCTGTTCATTACCAGCCTGGTGGCGGCGATCCTGGTATGGACCTTGGTGCGCCGCGTGCTCGAGCGCTTGCTGGCCAGTGCCATGGTCGGCTGGCTGCCCGAAGGGCGCCTGCGCCGCAGCGCTTTGGCCCTTGGTGTCAGCCTGGCAACCTTGGGTACCATCGCCGGTTCTGTTTCGTTGCTGCGCTGGGGGCTGGAAAGCAGTGCAGAGTTGGGTTCGGATATCGCCAGCCTGACCAACCACATTCTCGCCCTGGTCGTGTTCAGTGCCTTCATTACCGGCCTGGGCCGCGCCATGCTGATGCTGCAGCGGCCGTCCTGGCGGCTGCCGCCGATCCATGACGAAGTTGCCAGCGCGCTGGGCTGGTTCCCGAAGGTACTGGCATTGGCCCTGATGGTCATGATGACCATGGAGCGCATGAACAGTGTGATCGGCGCCAGCCTGGCGCTGACGGTGGCCGTCAACGGGCTGACCGCACTGGTAGTGGCGTTCATCTTTGCCGGCGCGTTGCTGCGTTATCGCCACACCCTGCGCAAGCATGAACTGGAGCGCCCGACGGGCCTGGCTGGACTGATCCCGTTCGTGATGGTCATCTGGCTGGCGTTGATCCTGCTGGCACTGCTCACCGGCTACCTGACGCTTGCCTATTTCCTCACTGCCAAGTTGCTGTGGGTCAGCCTGGTGGTCACTTGTGCCTACTTGCTGACCACCTTCTTCGGCGACCTGTGCGAAACCCTGCTGTCGCCACGCCAGCCCGGAGGCCTGGCGCTGGCCTCGACCCTGGGCCTGGCACCTCGTCACCAGGCGCAAGCCAGCACCATCCTGGCTGGCATCGGCCGCACCATCGTGCTGTTCCTGGCGCTGTTGCTGGTGTTGATGCCATCGGGTACCAGCCCCAGCGAACTGCTGCTGAGCCTGGGCGATTGGGACGGCACCGGCGGCAAGCTGCTCGGCAACCTGAATATCGTGCCGCAGGACATCCTGCTGGCCCTGGCGATTTTCTTGGGTGGCCTGTTCGCCATCCGTGTGGTCAAGCGCTGGCTGAGCGATCGCCTGCTGCCGGAAACCGACATGGACGCCGGCATGCGGGCCTCGCTGGTGACCCTGGTGGGTTACCTGGGTTTCCTGTTCCTGGCCATGCTGGTGATGTCGACCTTGCGCATCAATCTCACCAGCCTGACCTGGGTGGTCAGTGCGCTGTCGGTCGGTATCGGTTTCGGCCTGCAGCAGATTGTGCAGAACTTTATCTCCGGCCTGATCCTGTTGACCGAGCGCCCGGTGAAGGTGGGTGATTGGGTGAGCCTGGCGGGTGTCGAGGGCGATATCCGCCGCATCAACGTGCGCGCCACCGAAATCCAGATGTCAGACCGTTCAACGGTGATCGTGCCCAACTCGCAGTTCATCTCGCAGAACGTGCGCAACGTGACCATGGGCAATGCGCTGGGTGTGGTCAGCATTACCTTGACACTGCCGCTGGAGACCGATGCCAACCAGGTGCGTGAGCTGCTGCTGGCGGCCTACCACGAGCATGAGGCGATTCTGGATGCGCCGGCTTCTTCGGTGTCGTTCAAGGACCTGACGACCAGTGGCATGGTGATTGGCGTCAGCGGCTACGTGGCCGGGCCGCGGCAGGTGTCAGGCACCCGCAGCGACCTGCTGTTCACCATTCTTGGGCGCCTGCGTGACGAAGGTATTCCCCTGTCTTCGCCACAGAGCATGGTACTGGTGCAAGAGGGTGTGCGCCCCGCTGACGAATCGGTGTGAATGCCGGGGGCTGCTCTGCAGCCCTATCGCGGCACAAGGCCGCTCCCACAGGTACCGCGCATGCTGAAGGGCTGCACACTTGCTGGGGGAGCGGCGCCTTGCGATGTTAGCCGAGGCAGCGCGTCACATGCTTGACCGATTGGTACGCCGACAACCCCCAAGGCCCCAGCTCGCGGCCGATCCCGCTGCCCTTGGTACCGCCCCACGAGGTTTCGACGAACACTGCCTGCACAGAGTTGATCCATACGTGGCCAACCTCCAGCGCATCGGCCACGCGCTCGGCACGCTCCAGGTCAGCGGAGCAGACGGTGGCTACCAGCCCGAAGCGGCTGTCGTTGGCTTCGGCAATCGCCTGTTCTTCTGTCGCAAAGCGCCGTGCGCACAGCACTGGGCCAAAGATTTCCTCGGTCCACAGGCGGCTGTCTTTCGGCACGTCGGCATACAGCGTGGGGCTGACGAACCAGCCATCACGGTCCAAAGCCTTGCCGCCGGCCAGGCACTGCAAACCTTCTTCCCGCGCCGTGGCAAAGTAGCTGGCCACCTTCAGCCACTGCGCCTGGCTGGTCAGCGGGCCCATGTCGACCTCTTCGGTCAATGGGTTGCCCACCCGAAGGTTTTCCAGTGCCGCCTGCAAGCGTGGCAACAGTGCATCGGCAATACCGTCCTGGACCAGCAGCCGTGAAGTGGCCGAACACATCTGCCCGGCGTTCCAGCTGATGCCGGCAACAATCCACTCCACTGCCTGGTCGATGTCGCAATCGTCGAACACCACGATGGCCGACTTGCCGCCCAGCTCCAGTGTCACCGGCCGGCACTGCGCCGACGCGCTACGCATTACCTGGCTGCCGACGCTGTTGCTGCCGGTGAACGACAGCTTGTCCAGGCCGTTATGGTTGCTGAGCGCGGCGCCAGTCTCGGCCTTGCCGTTGACAATGTTCAGCACGCCGGCCGGCAGGCCCAGCGCGTCGGCGAGCTGGCCGTAGGCTTGCTCGATCAGCGGGGTGACCTCCGACGGTTTGAGCACCACGGTGCAGCCGGCAGCCAGGGCCGGGGCGAGCTTCCAGGCACTGGTGACCAGCGGGAAGTTCCACGGCACGATCAGGCCGACCACGCCCACCGGCTCCAGGCGGGTGCGGGCGGTAAAACCGGGTGCGGCCAGCGGCACGTCACGGTTTTTCGACGGCAGTTGCTCGGCCAGTTCGGCGTAGTAGCCGAAGGTGGCGATGGCGTCATCCAGGTCGATTTCGGCCTCGTGACGGGGTTTGCCGTTGTTGCGCATCTGCAAGGTGATCAGCGCTTCACGGCGCTGCCCGAGCTGTTCGGCAAAGCCACGCAGGAAGGTTGCGCGTTCGCTGGCGCTGGTGTTTTTCCAGGCGGGCAGAGCGCTGCGGGCAGCGGCTACGGCCTGGTCGACCTGGGCCACGCTGGCGGCCATCAGTTCGGCGAACGGTTGCCCCAGCGCAGGGTCGTTGACGCTGATGCAGTCGCTGCCCTGGCCTTCGACCCAACGGCCGGCGATATAGTGGGAAGTGGTCATGGTCGGTTTCCAGTCAGGCCATTTCGGCAGTGGTCACAGGCGTGCGCGCGGTGCTTTTGCAGCGCACCCAACGCGGGCCCTGGGGGCCATACACGCCAGCAGGTTCAGGGAACAGGTTGAGCAGAAGCAGGTACAGCACGCCAGCCAGCCCCAGGGTGACCGGCAGGCTCAGGTCGATGCCACCGGCCAGGTCGCCCAGCGGGCCGACGAACTGCCCCGGCAGGTTGACGAAGCACAGGCCGACCGCCGCGCTGGGGATCCACGCCCCCATGCCGCGCCAGTTCCAGCCGTGCAGGAACCAGTAGTGGCCACCACGCTGGCCGCGGGTGAACACCTGCAGGTCATCGGCGTGGTAGAAGCCGCGGCGAGTAATCAGGCCAAGGACCATGATCACCATCCACGGGCTTGTGCAGGTAATGATCAGCACGGCAAAGGTCGACACGCTCTGCACCAGGTTGAAGGTGAAGCGGCCAACGAAGATGAAGCCGATTGCCAGCACGCCGATCAGCAGCGTGGCGCCGGCACGGCTGAGCAAGCGGGGGAACACGCTGGACATGTCCAGGCCCGTGCCATACAGCGCGGTGGTGCCGGTGGACATGCCGCCGATCACCGCAATCAGGCACACCGGCAGGAAGAACCAACTTGGCGCTACCGCCAGCAGGCCGCCCACATAGTTGTTGGCGGCGATGTAGTCCGGTGCCTGGGTGGCAACCAGGGTGGCAGTACACAGGCCGAACAGGAACGGAATCAGCGTTGCGCCCTGTGCCGCGATCACTGCCAGCATGATGCGTGCCTTGGGCGTCTCACGCGGGATGTAGCGCGACCAGTCGCCCAGGAAGGCGCCAAACGACACCGGGTTGCTCATGGCCAGGATCGCTGCGCCGACGAACGCCGCCCAGAAGCCTGCCTGGCCAAGGTTGACACTGCCTGCATAACCCGCATCGAACGGGCCGGCAAAGGCGACGATGCCCAACAGAAACAGCAGGCTTGAAGCCCACACGGCAATCTTGTTGACCCACAACATGAAGCGGAAGCCGAAGATGCATACCACCAGTACCAGCACCGCGAACAAGCCGTAGGCCAGGCCCAGGGTCAGGTCGGTTTCCGGCAGGCCGGCCAGGCGCTTGGCTCCGCCGACCAGGGCATCCCCCGAGCTCCAAACCGACAGCGAGAAGAACGCCACCGCCGTGAGCAGTGACAGGAACGAGCCGACGATACGCCCGTGCACGCCAAAGTGCGCGCCTGACGAAACGGCGTTGTTGGTGCCGTTGAGCGCGCCGAACAACCCCATTGGTGCAAGGATCAGCGCACCGACGCCAACGCCAAGCAGAATGGCCCACACACCCGCCTGGAACGACAGCCCGAACAGCACCGGGAAACTGCCCAGCACGGCGGTAGCGAAGGTATTGGCACCGCCGAAGATCAGGCGGAACAGGTCTAGTGGGGAGGCGTCGCGTTGATCGGCGGGGATCTGTTCGACGCCGTTGGTCTCGATACCGGTCGAGTGGCTCATGGTGGTGCTCCAGCGCGGTAGTTGTAGCCTGCGCAGTGCGCGGGCCTTCTTGTGGGTGCGATGGCAGGGCGGCAGTGCCGCGTAAAGGTGATCAGGCCGGCGTTACGACCGACAGGTGCTCGTGACAGGCCAACCACTGGTCGGCCTGGCGGCGAAAGACAATAGTCTCGCGTTCGCTCAAGCGGTGTTCTTCACCGGCGATACGGATATGCGTGGCCACATCGTGCATGAAGATCGCCACGTCACCTTGCAGGCTTACCTGAGCGTTGCTCGACTCGCAGGCGAGCACGGCAAAGCCTTCGGCCTGCCACTGGGCCCAAAGGTCTTCGTAGGCGCGGCGCGACAGCAGCGGCTGTGGCAAGGTGTGGAACAGGAATGTGGCGTCTTCGCTGAAACAGGCGAAATAGCGGGCGGTGTCGTTGCTGGCGAACGCGGCGACGAGGTCGGCGGCGGCTTGGCGCACCTGGAGTGTCTGGTCCACGGGAGTGGCCTCACGGTTTTTGTGATTATGGTGAAGCGATTCTGGTGGTGGTTGGCGAGGGGACAAATCGCTGACGGCAAATAATCAGTTCAGGAATTTGTGAAGTGATGGCCATGGGCAAGTCTCTTGAAATGCGCGCACTTGTAAATAATACTGCTTCCCATTAACACCCTCGCGTAACCCTGCCTCGAGGTACTCCCGTGTCGTCGCTGCCCCACAACGCTCAAGTCGGCGAGCTTTACCGTGGCCATCACTCCTGGCTGCGTGGTTGGCTGTTCAAGCGCCTGGAGTGCCAGCACCAGGCTGCCGACCTGGCCCAGGACACGTTCCTTCGCCTGCTGGGGCGTGACACCTTGAATGGCCTGCGCGAGCCACGTGCATTTCTGGCCACCGTCGCCAAGGGGCTGGTGGTGGACCATTATCGCCGGCTGAGCCTGGAACGGGCCTGGCTCGACAGCCTCGCGGCGCTGCCTGAGCCGGAAGCTCCGTCAGCCGAAGCGCGGGTGCTGGTGCTGGAAACCCTGGTGGAAATCGACCGGATGCTCGATGGGCTGAAGCCCAAGGTGCGTAGCGCGTTCCTGCTGTCGCAGCTGGACGGGCTGACTTATCCACAAATTGCCGAACAGCTGGGCCTCTCGCTCAGTTCGGTGCAACAGTACATGACCCAGGCGTTCGGCCATTGCTACCGGGTGCTGTATTCGTGAGCGCATCGGAACCGACTGAGCAAGTGGTGGCGCAGGCCATCGGCTGGCGCGTGCGCCTGGCCTCGGGGCTGGCCCAGGTCGAAGAACTGGAAGCCTGCCAGCGTTGGCGCGGTTTGCACCCAAGCCATGAGCAGGCCTGGCAACGGCTGGCGGTGTTCGACGGGCGCCTGGGGGCGATGCCGCCACCCCAGGCAAGCCAGGCCCTGCGTTACCGCGATCGACGCACGGTACTCAAAGGGCTGGCGTTGCTATTGGGCGGCTCAGCCGTGGTCGGTAGTGCCAGCCTGGGGATGCGCGGCTCGCCCTGGCTGGCAGGGCAGCGCACTGCCATGGGTGAGCGCAGGCGCCTGCAGCTGCCGGATGGCGGCTGGCTGCAGATGAACAGTGGTAGCGCGTTGGACCTGGCATTCGACAGCCAGCAGCGGCGTATAAATCTGCTGGCTGGCGAGGTGATGATCCAGACCGGCAAGCAAGGGGCCGAACGGCCATTCTGGGTTGAAACCCCCTTGGGGACCTTGCAGGCACTCGGGACCGGTTTCTCGGTGCGGCTGAATGACGAGAGTGCGTTGCTGGCCGTGGAGGAGGGGGCCGTTGCGGTGCGGCCGGGTACCTTGCTGCAATCTGCAGCCGTTATACGCGCGGGGGAGCAGGTGCGTTTCAACCGGCAAAGGGTATTTGCGACCCAGCCATTGGACCGTGACGCACTGGCTTGGCGCGACGGGTATCTGGTCGTTCGGCAGTGGCCTTTGGCCCGCCTGTGTGCCGAGCTCGGGCGTTATCGCAACGGGGTGTTGCGCTGTGACCCTGCGGTAGCGGACTTGCTGATTTCCGGGGTGTTTCCGCTGGACGAGCCGGACCGGGCGCTGGCGGCATTGGGCCGTACTTTGCCTGTGCGAACGCGGTACTTGACCCGCTGGTGGGTGACCCTGGAGCCGGCCTGACAAAGCGCGTGAGCCCCTTCGCGGGCATGCCCGCGAAAACGTTCATGCACATCTCACAGAAACTATTTTCTTTTTTTTGCAGTTTTTTCGCCGTGGCTCGGCCTCCTTGCAATTCCGCTCATGACCACAAGGAACCCCCATGGCGTCGTCCCCGCACACCCCGCTTGCCCGCGCTCTGCGTATCGCCCTGCTGGGCCTGAGTGTCAGCCTGCCCATTGGCAGCCTGGCGCAGGCTGCGCCAAGCCACCACGTCGAAGTCCCGGCCGGTAGCCTGGAAGGTGCCCTCAACGCCTATGCCCGCCAGGCCGGCGTGTTGCTGAGTTTCGACCCGGCACTCACACGTGGCCTGAGCAGCCGCGGCCTGTCAGGTGATTACCCGATCGACGTAGGCTTCGCTTCCCTGCTCGGCAACACTGACTTGGCCGCCGAAGCCAGCAGCGATGGCAGCTGGCGCCTGGTACGTGCGACGAGCCAAGGGGCGGTCACCTTGCAGGCACAGACCATTTCCGCCCTAGGCGAAGAGAACCCGCTGGGGCCGGTGGGCAGCTACGTGGCCAAGCGCAGTGTCACTGCAACCAAGACCGACACGCCTATCCATGAGACCCCGCAGTCAATTTCGGTGGTAACCCGTGAACGCATGGAGGCTCAAGGCGTGCAGTCGGTCAATGAGGCCCTGCGTTACACCCCGGGCGTGTCTTCCTACGGCGCCAACAACCGCTCCGACTGGTACACGGTCGTACGCGGCTTCTCGCCGACGACCTATCTAGACGGCCTGCAACTGCCGACCACCATCAACCTGGCCAGCTGGATGGTCGACCCCTACATGCTCGAACGTGTCGAAGTGCTGCGTGGTCCGGCAGGCGTCTTGTATGGGCAGGGCGACCCCGGTGGGGTGATCAACCAGGTATCCAAGCGCCCGAGCACGGTCAGCAGCCACGAAATCCAGGCCCAGTACGGCACTGACGCGCGCCGACAGCTGGGCTTCGACAGCACCGGCGCGTTGGATGACGAGGGCGTTTGGAGCTACCGCATAACGGCCATCGGCCATGAAGCCAACATTCGCGACACCCCTTGGGAGGACAAGCGCCAGGCACTCTCCGCCGCCCTGACCTGGCAGCCGTCGGAAGAGACCCGGCTGACCGTAATGGGCAATTACCTGGCGGACGATTCCAACGCCCAGGACAACTTCCTGCCGGCAGTTGGTACTTTGTCCCACTCGCCCTACGGCAAGATCGGTCGCGATACCTTCACCGGCGACAAGCACTTCTCAAAGTACGAGAAGACCCAGTACAGCCTCGGCTACGAATTCGAAACGCGCCTGAACGACGTCTGGCAGCTGCGCCAGAACCTGCGTTATTCGCATCTGGACCTGAATGACAACATGGTCTTTGGTGTTGGCACTACCGCCTACTACGGCATGGAAGGTGGTGACGAGCGCACACTGTTACGCTACGCCGGCATCGAGAACCCCAAGTACAGCCGCTGGGCTGTGGATAACCAGGCCCAGGCCGACTTCAGTACTGGCGACATCCGCCATACCCTGCTGATCGGTGTGGATTGGCAGCGTCAGCAAACCTCTGACCCGCAGGCCTACGTCCTGACCACCCCTGTCGACCTGTATGGCGGCACGGACTATGGCCCGGTCGACCCAAGCCAGTTCACTCCGGACACCTGGAGCTACAGCCATCAGACCAGCCGACAAACCGGGTTGTACCTGCAAGACCAATTGCACTTCGACGACCATTGGGTACTGACCCTGGGTGGTCGCTATGACTGGGCCACATCGCAAACCCGAAACTGGACCGATGCCGGTTCCGATCCCGAAATACATACCCGTGACGAGGCGTTCAGTGGCCGGGTTGGCCTGGTGTATCTGGCCGACAACGGCCTGGCACCCTACCTGAGCTACAGCGAAGGTTTCACGCCAAACCCTGGCACCGATGCCAACAATCAGCCATTCGAGCCCACCGAAGCCAAGCAATACGAAGCGGGTATCAAGTACCAGCCACCGGGCTCGAACAGCTCGCTGACTGCCGCTGTCTTCGAGATTACCCAGGACAACGTGCTGACCACTGCGCCAGGCAACCCCAATGACAAGGTACAGACGGGGCAGGTGCGCTCGCGTGGCATCGAGTTGGAAGGGGTGGCCAGCCTGAGCAACGAGCTCAACTTGATCGCCACCTATACCTACCAGGACGTGAAGGTGACCAAGGCCAACGACGAGACCGATGGCAAGACGCCCATCAGCATCCCGACACCGCGCAACCTGGCCTCGGTATGGGCTGACTACACCTTGCACGATGGCTTGCTCAAGGGCCTGGGTTTCGGCGCAGGGGTGCGCTACACCGGTCGCAATCCGGGGGCACCGGACAACTCGCTGAACGTGCCGGCCTATACCTTGCTCGATGCCGCCGTGCATTACGAAACCGGGCCGTGGCGGTTTGCGGTAAACGCCAGCAACCTGGCCGACAAAGAGTATGTGGCGGGATGCTATGACGCTACCCGCTGTATCTACGGCAATGGTCGCACAGTGCTGGGCACGGCCACCTATCGCTGGTAGACACCGACCCTGTGGGAGCGGGCAGTGCCGCTGAAGGTTGCTGTCATCTGGCTGCAACGAATATTCAGCAACATTTCTGCCATCTCCCCGTGCCTCATTGCGAGTTCGAATGGGCCATCCCGCGCTGCACCTGCCACAGGACCACGACCTGTTCGGCTTGCTCTACGCCTTCGCTTTCCGCCCCGGCCAGCCAGGGCGCGAAATCGATTCGACGCAGTTGTTGCACACGCTCGGCCAGCCGCTGGAGCCCGGCGAGTTTCTCTGGGTGCACCTGAACCTGGCCCACGCCGCCTGCGAGCGCTGGCTGCGCACCCACCTGCAGTTGCCCGACGCTTTCTTCGAAACGCTGCGCGAAGGTTCCCGCTCGACCCGCATCGAGCACGCCGACTCAGCACTGCTGGCAGTGGTCAACGATGTGGTGTTCAACTTCGGCCTGGTGTCGTCGGACATTTCCACGCTGTGGGCCTGTGCCAGCAGCCAGTTGCTGGTGAGTGCGCGACTGCAGCCGTTGCACTCGGTGGACAAGCTGCGTTCGTCGGTCAAGCAGGGTGAGCGTTTTCATTCGTCCATCGAACTGTTGGTCCACCTGCTGCGTGACCAGGGCGATGTGCTGACCCAGATCGTGCGTGAAACCACCACCAGCGTCGATCGCATCGAAGACCAGTTGCTGTCCCAGCGCCTAAGCGACAACCGTGCCGAGCTGGGCAGCATGCGCCGGGTTCTGGTGCGCTTGCAGCGCCTGCTGGCGCTGGAGCCGGGGGCGCTGTTGCGCTTGCTCAACCGCCCGCCGGAGTGGCTGAAGGAACAGGACATACGCCAACTGCGTGCCGCCACTGAAGAGTTCACCCTGGTGATCAGCGACCTCACCGCCCTGGGCGAGCGGATCAAGCTGCTGCAGGAAGAAATCGCCGCCAAGGTCAACGAACAGACCAACCGCACGTTGTTCACCCTGACCGTGGTAACGGTGCTGGCGCTGCCGATCAACATCATCGCGGGCTTCTTCGGCATGAACGTGGGTGGCGTGCCGCTGGCGGAAAACCCCCATGGCTTCTGGGTGCTGGTTGCCCTGGTGGCGACCTTCACCGTGCTGGTTGGGCGCTGGGCGTTTCGCAAGCGCCGGGAATACTAAAACTGGGCAGGCACAGAACAGGCGAACCGACTGACGGTCGCTCCCACCCTTCATCCTTGCCTACGCTGATACTCCCAACCCGCTGAAGCAAGGAGATCCACCGTGAGCTTCCAATACAAGCGTCTGGACAAGAACAACGCCGCCGTGCTGCTGGTCGACCACCAGACCGGCCTGCTCTCGCTGGTAAGGGACATCGACCCCGACCGCTTCAAGAACAATGTGCTGGCCCTCTCGGACCTGGCCAAGTACTTCAAGCTGCCGACCATCCTTACCACCAGCTTCGAGACCGGCCCCAACGGCCCGCTGGTGCCGGAACTGAAAGAGCAGTTCCCCAACGCCCCCTACATTGCACGCCCCGGCAACATCAACGCCTGGGACAACGAAGACTTCGTCAAAGCAGTCAAAGCCACCGGCAAGAAGCAGTTGCTGATCGCCGGTGTCGTCACTGAAGTGTGTGTGGCCTTCCCGGCCTTGTCGGCACTGGAGGAGGGCTTCGAAGTATTCGTTGTCACCGATGCATCAGGCACCTTCAACGAACTGACCCGAGATTCGGCCTGGCGGCGCATGGAGGCTGCGGGGGCGCAGCTGATGACCTGGTTCGGCGTGGCCTGCGAGCTGCACCGTGACTGGCGCAATGACATCGAGGGGCTGGGTACCCTGTTCTCCAACCATATCCCCGACTACCGCAACTTGATGACCAGTTACAACAAGCTGGCCAAATAGCGCCTCCCGGCGGGGCTGCACGGCAGCCCCCGCATCAATCTGCAAGCGAAGCGGCAAACCGTCATGAATCGACCATACTGACTCTTCATTCGCCTTCAGGAGAGTGTCATGTCGAAGCCGTCCAGGAAGAAACCCACCCAGGAACAGCCAGAAAAACTGGGCGGCAAGGCCTACGAAAAAGCGCTCAGGAACCTGCATGTAGAGCTGGTGAAGCTGCAGGAGTGGGTGGTGGCCAAGGGCTTGAAGGTATGCATTGTCTTCGAAGGCCGCGATGGCGCCGGCAAGGGCGGCACCATCAAGGCCATTACCGAGCGCGTCAGCCCGCGGGTGTTTCGTGTGGTGGCGCTGCCGGCGCCGACCGAACGGGAAAAATCCCAGATGTACCTGCAGCGCTACCTGGGCCACTTGCCTGCGGCAGGCGAAGTGGTGATCTTCGATCGCAGTTGGTACAACCGCGCAGGGGTCGAGCGGGTAATGGGCTTCTGCTCCGATGAGCAAGTGGATAAGTTCCTGACCGGTGTGCCGGTGTTTGAAAAGGTCATGGTCGAGTCGGGGATCATCCTCATCAAGTACTGGCTTGAAGTCAGCGCCGAAGAGCAAACCCGGCGCTTGCAGGATCGCATCACCGACGGCCGCAAACTGTGGAAGCTGTCGCCGATGGACCTCAAGTCGTACACCCGCTGGGATGACTATACCCAGGCGCGTGACGACATGTTCCAGGCCTCGGATACCGCTTGGGCACCATGGTTCATGGCCCACTCCAACGACAAACGTCGCGCTCGGCTGAACATCATCAGCCATCTGCTCAGCCGTATTCCCTACAAAGACATCACCCGCGAGCAGCTGGTGAAGCTGCCCAAACGCGGCAAGATCGGCAAGTACAAGGCTGTGGCCTACCCGTTCAAGGTCGTCGAAGAACGCTTCTGAACCCCTTCCTACGGGAAGCTGCGAAGGTACGAGCTCATGCCTCATGACGGCAGCCTGCTGCAGGCGACGGTGGTGTTCCTGTTGGCCGTGGTGCTTCTGGTACCGCTGGCGCAACGTCTGAAAATGGGGGCGGTACCGGGTTATCTGTTGGCGGGTATCCTGATTGGCCCGTCGGTGCTTGGGCTGCTCGGCAACCCGGACAACGTGGCGCGGCTGTCGGAAATGGGCGTGGTCATGTTGCTGTTCGTGATTGGCCTGGAGCTGTCCCCACGGCGTCTGTGGACCATGCGCCGGGCGCTGTTTGGCGTCGGCAGCTTGCAGGTGGGGCTTACCGCCGTGCTGCTTGGGCTGCTGGCGTATGGGGTGTTCGACCAATCCAGGGCCGCTGCCATCGTGCTGGGCCTGGGCCTGGCGCTGTCGTCCACCGCCTTTGGCTTGCAGGTACTGGCCGAACGCAAGGACCTGGGCAAGCCTCACGGCCGTCTGGCCGTGGCCATTCTGCTGTTCCAGGACATTGCCGCCATTCCCCTGATTGCTGTGGTGCCGTTGCTCGGTGGTGATGTCAGCACCGCCGACGAAGGTGCCTGGCCGTTGCTGGCCGTGGCTGTTGGCATTGGTGTGCTGATTGTTTTTGGCCGTTATCTGTTGACCCCGGTATTCAAGTGGACGGTGGGGTCGGGTCTGCCTGAGCTGTCGACCGCCACGGCTTTGCTGGTGGTGCTGGGCACCGCCTGGTTGATGGAGCACGTGGGTGTTTCGATGGCGCTGGGGGCCTTTCTGGCCGGCGTGCTGATGGCCGAGTCGCCCTTTCGCCACGAACTGGAAACCCAGATCGAGCCAATCAAAGGCCTGCTGCTGGGGCTGTTCTTCGTTGGCGTGGGCATGAGTGCCGACCTGCGCCTGCTGTTCGGCATGCCGCTGATGGTGTTGGGGCTCACCTTGCTGCTGGTCGCCATCAAGCTGCCCTTGTTGTATGGCCTGGGGCGCACGCTCGGTGGGCTCAACAAGGCACAGGCGCTCTGCCTGGGCGTAGTGCTGGCCTCGGGGGGCGAGTTCGCCTTCGTGGTGTTCAAGCTGGCGCTGGACCATCAGGTCCTCACCCAGCAGGTGCACGACCTGCTGGTACTGGCCATCACCTTGTCGATGGCCGTGGTGCCCTTGGTAATGATGGCCTTGGCGCGGCAGCTACGCGACGACAGCCCCGTGCAGGTATCCCCTGAAACGGGCCAGTGAATTGCGCCTGGCTGGTGCATTGAATGTCGGGAGGTGGATCATGCAGTCGAGTTTCAAGCTGGACAGCGCCCTGTCGCGGGGCTTGCTCGATGTACTCATCAAGGCCGGCCTGGTGGCAGCCTTGGTGATCTTCTCCTTCCAGGTATTCCAACCGTTCCTGGAGTTGATGCTGTGGGCGGTGATCCTGGCGGTCACGTTGTACCCGTTGCATTGCCGTATCCAGCGCCGCACTGGGCTCAAGCAAGGCTATGCGGCGACGCTGGTGGTGCTGCTGGTACTGGTGGTGCTGTTGGTGCCGATCTACCTGGTCGTGATGTCCATTGGTGAATCGGTGGACAGCCTGGTGACCTTGCTCAAGAGCGGTGCCTGGAGCGTGCCGGTCCCACCTGACTCCGTGGCGAGCTGGCCACTGATCGGGCCGAAGGTGCATGCGCTGTGGTTGGCGGCCTCCGAAAACATGGCCAGTGTACTGAATCAGTGGATGCCCCAGATCAAGGGTGCCGGGCTTACCGTACTGGGCGCTGCGGCCAGTGCCGGTGGGGCCTTCCTGCTGTTCATCGGCGCGATCATCATTTCCGGGGTCATCATGGCCTTCGGTGAACGCGGTGAAGTCGCAGCGCAGCGTATTGCCATGCGGGTTTCGGGCGAAGAGCGCGGTAAGCCCTTGGCCACGCTGTGCACCGCTACCATTCGCGCGGTGGCGCAAGGCGTGATCGGCATTGCGTTCATCCAAATGCTGTTGATCGGTGTCGGTTTCGTCATCAAAGGCGTACCAGGGGCAGGGATGCTGGCCATCGTCATCCTCATGCTTGGGATTGCCCAAGCCCCGGCCACGTTGGTCACGGTGCCGGTAATCATTTATGTATTCAACACCGACGGCTTCACGGTGGCGGCCATCGTTTTTGCCGTCTACACCTTCGTCGCCGGCCTTGCCGATAACGTGCTCAAACCAATGCTGCTGGGGCGCGGGGTCGATGTGCCGATGCCGGTGGTGCTGATTGGGGCACTGGGCGGCATGGTGGTCAAAGGCATCATCGGGTTGTTCATTGGCCCGGTAATCCTAGGCGTGACCTACGTGTTGTTCTGGCAATGGGTTGCGCTGCAGGTGCCGGAGCAACCGGCACCCCCCGCCGCCTGAGCCATGCCCAACTGCTGCTATGGCCTGGGGTTGCTGATGCTGCTGGCTGGTTGCACCCAGGTCGGCCCCGATTTCGAAAAGCCCCAGGCCCCGTGGCTGGACGGCTGGAGCACACCCATGCTGGAACAGGCAGGGCGTAGCGCCACCACCCCTGACCTGCGCCAGTGGTGGGCGGTGTTTGCCGACCCGATGCTGGACGCGCTGATTGCCGAGGCCGACGCCAACAACACCAACCTGCGCGTGGCTGGCCTGCGTATCGCTGAAGCTCGTGCGCAATTGGCCATCGTGCAGACCGGGCGTTATCCACAGCTGCAGCAACTGAGCGCGCAGAGCCTGTACCTGAAGCAGAACCAGTCCGGTACTGCCACCGCCCGTGATTCGGTGTTCTGGCAATCCAGCGTCGGCTTCGACATTGGCTGGGAGATCGACTTCTGGGGCCGCTTCAGTCGCGCCATCGAAAGCGCAGATGCCCTCTACTTCGCCTCCCAGGCCAACTACGCCGACGCCATGTTGCTGCTGCGTGCGCAAGTGGCCGACACTTACTTTGCCCTGCGTACCGCCGAGGCGCGGCTGGATATCGCGCAAGAGAACGCCAAGCGCCAGGCGCGTAGCCTGGAGATCACCGAGCGGCTTTTCCGCCACGGCGAACATGACGAACTCGACTGGCAGCAGGCGCGTACTCAATACCTGGCGACCCTGGCCACCATCCCTGAATTCGAGAATCAGCTCAACGCCCTGCGCAATGTGTTGTGCTCATTGCTGGGCCGCCCGCCCGGGCCGCTGCCGCAGTTGCAGGCCGGTCATGGCCAGCTGCCGCTGCCAGAGCGCGCAATATTGCAGGACGTGCCTGCCAACCTGCTGCAGCGCCGGCCAGACATTCGCGCCGCCGAGCAGGCAGTGGCGGCGCAGTCGGCGCTGGTCGGGGTGGCCGAGGCCGATCTTTATCCACAACTGAGCCTGCTTGGCAGTATCGGCTGGACCTTTCTTTCGGCCAGTCACCTGCCCAACACTTTCGACCTGGCGGCAGGGCCGAGCCTGATCTGGAACCCGTTCGACTACGGCCGGCGCAAAAATGCCGTGCGGGTGGAAGATGCCCGCTTGCAGCAACTGATCGAGCTGTACCAACAGGGTGTGCGCGAAGCCGCCCGTGAAGCCGACGACGCTGCCAGCGGTCTGGTGCGCTCGCTGCAAAGTGCAACCATTCGCGACCAGGCTTCCCAGGCGGCGCAACGCTCGCTGACCCTGGCCAGCTCGCAGTACCGCGAAGGCTTCGCCGACTTCCAGCGGGTGCTCGATGCCCAGCAACTGCTGTTGCAGCAACAGGATGGTTACCTGGTCAGCCGTGGCAACGCGGTCAGCAGCCTGGTGACGTTGTACAAGGCCCTGGGCGGAGGCTGGGACACCCGCCGCGCGCCGATCGACCCGGCCACCCGCCAGCACATGCAGCAACGCACCGACTGGGGCGAGCTGCTCGACGTGCCAGCCTCCAGCGCACATGCACAAGGTGAAACCGAATGAGCGACACCAGGCCAGCGCCGCCCCCGTCAGCCCCTGATCGCGGTATGCGCTGGGTGCTGTTGCTAATTGCCGTGAGCCTGCTTTGGTACCTGCTGGCGGACCGCTTCACGCCATACACCCAGCAGGCACGCCTGCAGGCCTACGTGGTGCCGGTGGCCGCCGAAGTGGCCGGGCAGATCAAGCGTGTGGCCGTCGGCAACAACCAGGAAGTGCGCCAGGGCGATGTGCTGTTCGAACTCGACCAAGAACAGTACCGCATTGCCTTGGCCCGCGCCGAAGCCGATCTCGATACCGTGCGCCGGCAGATCGGCGCCAGTACCGCTGGCATCGACTCCGCTCAGGCTGCGCTCGTGGCGGCCCAGGCCAATGAGCGCAAGGCGCGGCAGGACGCAGAACGCCTCAAGCGGCTGATTGACGAAGACCCCGGCACGGTATCGGTGCGCCGCCTGGAAGGCGCACAGGCCACCCGTGACCAGGCCATAAGCCAAGTGGCGGCGGCCCGTGCTGAAGTGGTGCGCGCCCGTGAACAGCAGGGCGGTGCACAGGAGGACAATGCCCAGCTGCGCAGTGCAGCGGCCAACGTGGAAAAGGCCCGCCTGGACCTTGCCCGTACCGTGGTACGCGCTGATGCGAACGGGTTGATCACCGACTTGCGCACCGACGTTGGCCACTATGTCGGGGCGGGCAGCCCGATGATGACCCTGATCAGTATTCATGACGTGTGGATAAGTGCCGACATGACCGAGAACAACCTCGGTCGGCTGCGCCCCGACACGCCGGTGCTGGTGGTGCTCGACGCGCTGCCCGGCACTGTGTTGAAGGGGCGTATACGCAGCATTGGCTACGGTGTGAGCGTGGGCCAGCCTGCAGCGCCGGGTACGCTGCCGACCGTGCAGAACAGCCGCGAGTGGCTGCGTTCGGCGCAGCGCTTCCCGGTGATCGTCGAGCTGGAGCGCGACCAGCTTCAGGACAAGACCGTGCTGCGGGTCGGTGGCCAGGCCGAGGTCATGGCCTTGCCCGGCGAAGGCAACCCCCTGAACCTGCTGGGCCGGTTGTTCATGTGGCTGATGAGCTGGCTGTCATATGCCTATTGAGCTGCGCCGCCTGCGCGCCCTGCGCCTGGCCTGGGGCGTGGCACTGTGCCTGGCGGTGAGCTTTGGTATCGGCTTGCCGGTGCCGATCCTGGCACCTGTGTTTGCAGTATTGCTGCTCGCCATGCGCAGTCAGCCACTGCCCCTGCGTGCGGCGCCGGCCCTGGCGCTGCTGGTGCTGCTAAGTTGCGGCAGCGGTCTGCTGCTTATTCCGCTGTTGCGCCATGCCCCAACGGCTGGCGTGTTGCTGGTGGGGGTGGGGGTTTTCCTGACATTGCGCTATGCGTTGAAGGGGGGCAACGGCCTGCTGGCCAACCTGCTGGTGGTCGGCCTGACCATGATTGCTGCTGCCGGCACCAGCGATTTCACATTGGCGCTTTCGGTAGTCGAAGCGCTGGCCAAGGGCATGCTGCTGGCGGTGCTGGGCACGACAGTGGCGCATGTGCTGTTTCCCGAGCCAGCCGATGCGCCGGCACAACCGGCGGCGGCGCTGCTGGCCAGCGAGCATGTCAGCTGGGTGGCGCTGCGGGCCACACTGATCGTGATGCCGGCCTTTCTCCTGGCGTTGATCGCGCCGGACCAGTACATGCCACTGATCATGAAAGCCGTGAGCGTTGGGCAGCAGGCCGGCGAAACCCGTGCGCGGCACGCCAGCCGAGAGCTGATCGGTTCAACCTTGCTTGCTGGGGTGTTGGCGATAGTGTTGTGGGGCGCGTTGAGCCTGTACGTGCACCTGTGGATGTTCTTCCTGTGGGTACTGCTGTTCGCGCTCTGGCAGGCGCGACGGCTGTACCAGGCCGTGTCGAACCGGCAGAGCCCGGCTTATTGGGTGAGCTGCCTGACGACAATGCTGATCCTGTTAGGGCAGTCGGTGCAGGACAGTGCCGGCGGGCAGGACGTTTACCGCGCCTTTGCCGTGCGCATGGCACTGTTTCTGGCGGTGTCGGTGTATGCCAGTGCCATGCTTATCTGGATTGACCGGTTTCGGCTTCGGGTACGGGCTGTTTAATTCCTCTGTCAGGGCTGCCAATCGACCCCACTCTCTTCCAGATAGGCATCCACTGCCGCGCCCACTGTAGGGTGAAAAGCCCTCTCTCCCATATGCTCGAACAACCCGAATCGCCGCATCTTGTCCTTCACCGGGTCCTTCATTTCGGCAAACTGCAACTCCACCCCCCGTGCCTCCAGCGCTCGGTCCAGCTCGGCCAGCATGTCCGCCGAGGTGATGTCGATACTGGTCACCGGTTCCGCCGCAATTATCAGCCGCTGCACCGGCGTCGGCGACGCGTCCACCGCCGCCATCACTGTGCTCTGGAACTGCTCGGCATTGGCAAAGAACAGCGGCGCGTCCCAGCGCAGCAGCACCAGCCCCGGAATACGCCGGGCCTGTGGATAACGCTGCACGTCATGGTAACCACGCAGCCCATCGGCACGCCCGAGCACCGCGTGGTGCGGCCGCCAGCCGTCCCACAGGAACTCGATCACCGACACCGCCACGGCAATGCAGATACCGGGAATGGCGCCGAACACCGCCACACCGACAAAGCAGGTGATCGACAGCCAGAATTCCCACTGCTGCATGCGGAAAATACGCTTGAGGTCGGCGAACTCGAACAGCCCCAGCGCAGCGGCAATGACCACCGCAGCCAGCGCGCTGTTGGGCAGGTGCTGCATCAGATTGGGCGCTACCAGCAGCAACAGGGTTACTGCCAGCGCGCCGATGATGCCGGTGAGCTGGGTCTGCGAGCCGGCGGCTTCGGCCACCGGTGTGCGTGACGAACTGCTGCTGATCGGGATGCCTTGGAACAGCCCCGAAGCCAGGTTGGCCACGCCCAGGCCGAACATCTCCTGGTTGGGGTTTACCGGCATTTTCAGGCGTGCGGCATAAGAGCGTGACAGTACGCTGGTGTCGGCGAACGACACAAGCGCCACGGCAACCCCGCCCAGTATCACTTCGACCAGGTCGATGTCGGTTACCCAGGGGAAGACGAAGCTGGGCAGGCCCTGGGGCAATTGCCCGAGTACCTTGACGCCCATTTGGTCGAGGTTGAACAGGCTTACTGCCAGCGTCGCCAACACCACGGCGATCAAGATGCCTGGCAGGCGCTTGAACGGTTTGAGCAGCAGGATCAGCACCAGGCTACCGGCGCCCACGACGAAGCTTGGCCAGTGCCCCTGGCCGGCGAACAGCGCCTGGCCCAAGTGCCAAAGGTCGCGCAAGGGCCCCTCACTGTCGACTTTGAGGCCGAACAGCTTGGGCAACTGGCTGATCAATACGGTGAGGGCGATGCCGTTCATGTAGCCGTAGCGGATCGGCTTGGACAGCAGCTCGGTGATAAAGCCCAGGCGCAGCAGCCCGGCAACCACACAGAACGCCCCGGCGACCAGCGCCATCATGCTGGCGATTGCGATCGCCCGCTGCGGGTCGCTGGCAGCGTACTGCACCACCACTGCCAGGATCGGCGCGGCCAGCGCCGAGTCCGGCCCCAGCACCAGGATGCGGCTGGGGCCGAACAGGGCATAGGCCAGCAGCGGGATGATGGTGGCGTACAGCCCATAGATACCGGGGACGCCGGACGCTTCGGCGTAGGCGATGCCCACGGGTACCAGCATGGTGGTGAGCACCAGGCCGGCGGCGATGTCCTTGGGTAACCAGGCCGCTTTGTAGTGGAGCAGGGTGACCAGGCCGGGCAGCCAGCGTTGCCAGTCGAAGCGTGTGGTGTCGGGCATGGTGCGGGCTCTGGAGAAGGAGGGGGCTCAATCACAGAATAGGTGTTGGCGCCGGGTAGCGCTTCCCGCGTCTCGCCTATAAAATGCGATAAATTCTCATTAGCTTTTGGTCCTGCCCGTGTCCGCATCCCACACCAGCAAGCTGGGTTTGTTTTTCAGCGATCACCACCGCTGGTTGCTGCGGCATGTGCAACGGCAACTGAGCAACCGCCCAGACGCCGAGGACACGGCTGCCGAAACCTTCTGCCAGCTGCTTGCCGCACGGGTCGACCCAGCGGCCATCGAGCAGCCGCGCGCCTACCTCTCGACCATTGCCAGGCGACTGATTTCCGACCGCCATCGCCGCCGACGCCTGGAGCAGGCCTACCTGGAGCGGCTGATGCTGCTGCCTGAAACGCTGGCGCCCTCGCCGGAAGAAACCCACCTGCTGCTGGAAGCCCTGCACGCCATCGACCGCAGCCTGGCAGGGCTGCCGCTGGTGGTGAAGAAGGCGTTTCTCATGAGCCAGCTCGATGGCCTGGCCTATGCGGAAATTGGTCGGCGCCTGGGCGTATCCGAACGTACGGTTGGCCGCTACATGACCCAGGCCTTGCGCCAGTGTTACCTGAGCGGGGCGCAAGCATGAACCGGCGCGTACTGAACCCTGCCGCCGAACAGGCAGTCGCGTGGATGGTGCGCCTGCGCTCCGGGCGAGACGATGCCCGGCAACAGGCGCTTTTTCAGCAGTGGCTGGGTGATGACCCGGCCAACGTCCATGCCTGGGAGCAATTGCAACGTGGCTTGGGCGAGCACTTCGAGGTTGTGCGCCGAGCTCCTGGCGCTTTGCGCGATACCTTGCTGCAGCCGGAAGTCGGTCGGCGCGATGTGTTGCGGGCAATGGCCGGGCTTTCTGTGCTGGGTGGCAGTTTGTGGTTCGCCGCCAGCAGCGATACCGGCCAGGCATTGACGGCCGATTTGCGTACAGGCACCGGCGAACGTCGCAGCCTGACGTTGGCTGATGGCAGCCGGCTGGCATTGAATGCCGACAGTGCGGTCGACCTCGCCTTTTCCGGCAGCCATCGGCTGGTGCGCTTGCGCAGGGGAGGGCTGGTGGTGCAGGTGGCTGCAGACCCGAGCCGTCCGTTCATCGTGCGTAGCGCGCAAGGTGATGTGCGCGCACTGGGTACGCGTTTTCTGGTCGAGCAACTGGCCGACGCCACCCGCGTGGTGGTGCTGGAGCACGCCGTGCGCGCTTCGTTGCCCAATGGCACCGAGCTGGACTTGGCAGAGGGTCAGGCAGCGTTGTTGCATGCGCAGCGCATCGAGCCACTGGCGGCGGGGCAGGCCTACCGCGCCGACTGGGTGCAAGGTCACCTCAGTGTGCTGGACGAGCCCCTGGCGTTGGTTATCGATGCCTTGCGCCCGTATCGCCCGGGGTTCGTCCGTGTCAGCCCGCAGGTGCGCAACCTGCGGGTACAGGGGGTGTTCCCGCTGGATGACAGCGAGCGCACCTTGGCTGCCCTTGAAGAGACGATGCCGATCAGCGTGAAACGCTACGGTGCCTGGCTGACCTTGATCGAAGCGCGCTGAGCGGGCTGCTTTCGAATGAAAATTTTTATCATTCGTGTCCGGTTTTTCTTGCTCGTCCCACCTCTCTCCTGACAACAGCAAAAATTCAGGAGTATCCACGTGTTCAAACCTTGGCCCCTCGCCCTTGCCATCGCGCTGGCAACCGCACCAACGGCCGTCGTCCAGGCGCAAGGATCTGCGCAGCAACAGCGGCAGCGTTTCGACCTGCCGGCCGCCAGCCTGGCGCAAACCCTCAACACCATCGCCCGCCAAGGTGGGCAGGTGATGTCGCTGGACCCGGCTCTGGTCGTCGGCAAGCAGGCCCCCGCGATCCAGGGTGAGATGAGTGCCTTGCAAGCCGTGCAGCAGGCGCTGGTGGGCAGCGGCCTGCAACTGATCGTCACTGGCAGCGGCACCTTCAGTGTGGTGCCGACGGTGGACGCCAAGGGCGCGCTGGAACTGGGTGCTACCAACATCAACAGCGTGGGGCTGGGCGAAACCACCGAGGGTTCTGGCTCGTACACCACCGGCGCCGTGACGATCGGCAAGACCCCTCAGTCGCTGCGCCGTACACCGCAGTCGGTGACCGTGGTTACGCGCAAACTGATGGACGACAAGAACCTGGTCTCACTGGACCAGGTGATGGTCCAGACCACAGGCATTACCCGCGCCAACCGTGGCTACGGCAACCATCACTTCAGCTCCCGGGGTTTCGACATCACCGACGACAGTTACATGGTCGACGGCGTGGCCGGGCAGGCCTACGCCTACACCGGCTGGATGATCCCCGACATGGCGGTGTTCGACCGTGTCGAGGTACTGCGAGGCGCCTCGGGCCTGTTGGTAGGGGCGGGCAACCCAGGCGGTGCGGTCAACCTGGTGCGTAAGCGCCCGACGTCGGAGCCACGTTTCTCCGTGACCACCCGTGCCGGCTCCTGGGACAATTACCGGCTGGACCTGGACGCCAGTGGCAGGCTGAACCCGCAAGGTTCTCTGCGCGGCCGCGTGGTGGCGTCCTACGAGGACCGTGGTTACTTCACCGATGTCAGCAAGTCCAAGCGGCCGTTGCTGTACGGCATAGTCGAAGGCGACCTGAGCGACGCCACTACCGTTGCTTTGGGTTTGCGCCGGCAGACTTCGCGCATTGACGGCTACAGCGTGCTGGGCTTGCCGAACAACCCGGATGGCAGCAACCCGCACCTCAAGCGTTCCACCTTCCTGGGCCAGGACTGGGCCACGCTGCAGACCCGCACCGACGAAGTGTTCGCCGACCTCAATCACCGTTTCACCGACAACTGGAGCGGCAAGCTGGCGCTGTCGCACTCCGAAAGCAGTTACAACCGCAGCGCCATCGAATGGAGCGCAGAGGACACGCTGGAGTACGGCAGCCCCACTGGGCCGATGATCAACGACACCAGCTTTCACAAGTTCGATGTCACCGCCAACGCGGTGGACGGCCACCTGGACGGCGAGTTCGAAGCGTTTGGCCTGAGCCATCAGCTGTCGCTGGGGGCCAACTGGTCCCGGCGCAAGATGAATGACAAGGACGCCACGGTAAAGCTCGACAGCCCCATCCCGCTCAATGTGTTCGACCCGGACCACAGCATTGTCCCAGAACCTTCGCGACAGGGATGGGACTACAAGGAAGACACCTTCGATACCCGTTACGGCACCTACCTCAATGCCCGCCTGCACATGACCGAGGACCTCAGCCTGGTACTGGGCGGGCGCCTGAGTTGGTACAAGACCGAGGCCTGGAGTGGCGGGCTGAAAAGCACCAATGAACAGAAGCACGAGTTCACGCCTTTCGTTGGTGCCATCTACGACCTGAACAACAACTGGTCTCTGTACGCCAGCTATGCCGATATCTTCATGCCCCAGGCCAGTTACCGCAGTGCGGGTGGCAAGATGCTTGACCCCGCTATCGGTTCCAACTACGAAACCGGCATCAAGGGCGAGTTGTTCGACAAGCGTCTGAACCTGTCCTTTGCGCTGTTCTATATCGAACAGGAGGACGTCGCCGCTCGCGACTATGCCAATGATGGCAACTGTCCCACAGACGTTGCAGGCCGTTGTTACGTGAACAGCGATGGCATCAGCCGCAGCAAGGGCTTCGAGGCAGAGGCCAGCGGTGAGTTGCTGCCGGGCTTGCAGGTGGCGGCGGGTTATACCTTCAACACCACGCAGTCGGAGACTGGCGGGCCGATCTCGGCACAAACGCCCAAGCATCTGCTGCGGGTGAACACCAACTACACCCTGCCGGGTGAGTGGAACCGCCTCAGTGTCGGCGGTGGTGTGTCGGCCCAGTCCCATTACTACGACGCTTACAATGGCGTGAGCAACAGCGGCCGGGCGGTGTTCGATGCACGGGCGGCGTACAAGCTCGACCAGCACTGGACGGTGGGCGTGGACGTGGAGAACCTGCTGGACCGCAAGTATTTCGACTCGACCGGTTACTGGACCCGCGGCACTACTTACGGCGCGCCGCGTAGCTACATGCTGACCTTGCGTGGGGATTTCTGACGTTCTAAGGGTGATTGCCCTGCGATCACCCAGCCCATCCGGGGGCGCAGACATGCATCGACCTTCGTCCCTGTAAACTTCTATCGATTGATGCCGATACACCTTGTGTATCCCGGTGCCCGTCCCGCCAGGCATTGTCAAAGAACAAGGAGTTTCATCATGTACGCCTCGCTCATCGATCCCGTCACACAGGCTTTGAGGCAGGCGCTCGATATCGCCGTACACTTTGACCGAAGTACTCAGGAGCGAGAAAAGCTTCGTGCGGTGCTGCGCAAGTTGTTGGTGATCCGTGAAATGCACTCCAGCTTTTTTGTGTGCATTGGCGGAACTCAGGGCGCGGGCAAGACGCATCTTTTGCGCGAGTTGTACGATCTGGAGGACTGGCTGCCAGACAACCCTGGGCGTGGCGAATGTCGGCCGCTCTTCGTGCTTGAGCGCGACTGTAAAACACCCTATGCCTGCGGTGTGGACGAGCTGGGTCAGGAAACAGAGATAGACCAGCAAACCCTGTTCAATGAACTGCGCAGCTTCGCGGCAGGCGAGCGTTTCATGTTGCTGCGCCTGTATGTGCCTAAGCGTCACTTCGGCGAGCGCGCGGGTTTCTTGCTGTTACCTGGCTACGAAAAACTCAACCGGACCAACAGCCTGTGGCAGCAGGAAATGCGCGATACGCTCAAGCATGCCACGGGCAGTATCTTGGTGACCAACGCCAATGCTCTGGCTACCCAGTCCACTCAAGATGTATTGGTGGAAATGCTGGAACAGGCGTTACCCGGCCGGCACCCGATCATTGCCATTGGGCGCACGGAGAACCAGTCCCAGGAAACACGTGAAGAATTGCGTGTCTCTGCGGCGTTGAACTGTCAGGTGCCGGCCGACCAGGCAGATCGTGTTGTCTGCGTTGGCCGTGGTGAGGAATACAAGGCGCTCTGGATACCACAACTTCTCCAAGCGTTAGGCCAATACGCCGAGCCGGGGCTGGACGTCTATCAGCAACGGCTGACAGATCTGCAGGCCGTTCTAGAGCTGGAGCTGGAAGTCGCGGTGGGTTTCCTGGATGGCCTGATCGACAATGCAGCAGCTTCTGCCAGTGCCAGCGAGGGGCTGGTCAAGAAGGTTCTGGATCAGTTCCGACGTTCCTCGGATGCCTACCGAGTGAAGTATAAAAAACGCCTTCTTCAACATGTCGACCAGTACACGCGGTGTGCGATAGGCAGTGCTACACATGCGTTTGGCGAGGAGGAGGAGGGGTGGTCCAATGTGGGTAGAAATATCGTCGATTTCCTCTCGCTCAAGACCAGCGAACCCGAGCAGCGCTACATCAGCCGTATTCACAAGCATTGGGAGCAGCAAGGCGAGCAAACCCCGGTGCATGCGATTTACCTGGCGCTGACGCATGTGGCTGACGATCACTTCAAACTGGGGCTGGAGGCTGCCCTGGATGAAAATCCTGCCCTGCTGCTGGAACACCGTCAGCAGCAACAGCCCGCTCGGTACCTGGGTTACGAGAAGGCTGACGGCACTGTGGTGGTTCCTGAGTGCAATCTCCCGGCTGCGCCTGACTTGCAAAAAAGTGTCTGCTTGTTGTTGAACCAGACTATCAGCGAGAACCACCTCGACCCCGCCACGGTTCGTACTCGGCAGTTCGATACTGCATTGAAGCTTCTGCCGGCACTGACCATGGAGTATCTACGCATGAGCCAAGGTATGGCGTTGTTCCAGCGGCAGGTGGTCGATACTGCCCAGCTGGTCAAGTATGACCCCGATGCCCTCGCCAAGGACATTCGTGCTTCGTTGCCAGGCTTTACCCAGGGAGCCAAGCAGGTAGGGCGTGCGTTGCTCGCAATAACCGCAGTGGACTTGGCCATCGATGGCAGCCTGGATGTCCTTCCGGTACTGGCTGGCGGTACTGCCACGGGGTTGGGAGCGACACTGTCCATGGCGGCAACCGGGCTCATGGGGCTGGGCTTCATTGGTTACAAGGCTGCCAGTTCGGTCCACCAATACAATGTCGCCAAACGCAACTTCATCGTGGCCAGCCTGGAGCGCTTCAGGGATCACCTGGTGGAAAGCAGCCTTGAGCACTACGACGAGCTCATGAACAAGATCGAGGAGCGGATCGAGCATAATCTCAGTGTGGCCTACGGCATTGATGCCAATCAGTTTTCCGAGCGTGATGCACTGGCAAGGGTGATGCGCGCCTTGAATGCATCGCGACGCCATCTGACTGCCGAGATTGATCGTGCCCAAGCCTCGTTCGTGGTCTGAGCGTTATCGTCAGCGCCATGACTGGGCGCTGCAAGCCTACGACCGTTTTGTCCATGAGCTGGCCCCGGAGGTCAGTGGCCAGCTCCGGCGTTCCGAGCAAGTGACCGTGGTGGTGTATGGCGCCACTCAAGTGGGCAAGACGACCTTGATCCTTGACCTGCTCGGCCTCGTCTCGGACACCCGCGAGGAAATTGCCGAGGTGCTGCGGGGTGGCCAGACGCTGGGCAAATCAGCGACGATCATGCCGTTGCGCTACGGGCGCTCAAGCGACGATCACTGGTACATCGGCCAGAGTGGTCCGCTGGACAGGCAGGCGGCTACCCGGGCACTTGCTGATACCCGCCGAGCGGTGGAGCAAGGGCAGCGCACTGGCATCGATCTAACCGACATTCTCATTCCTGCTCGGTTTTTCCCGCTGGCGAGCGAGAATGCTCTGGACGTCGATGTCAAACTCATCGACCTGCCCGGACTGGACGCGCGCAATGCCCACGAGCGTGAGCTGGTTGCAACACTCGCTCGAACCTTTGTCACGGTGGCCGATTTGGTGCTGCTCGTAACCCAGGCCAGCAGCCTTGGGTTCTTGCGGCCAGAAAACTTGCAGATAGAAGAGCTGGCTAATTGGGTGCATCAGCCGGTGCGCTTTCGGGTGGTCATTACCTCGAGCTTTTCTCTGAGCAGCGTGCGCAAGCGCATGTTGGCCGCCCCGATGGATGTAACAGCACTGCGCTCGGCAATGAGCGAAGAAATACAGACACTCGAATTGACCATCCCCGAGCATTTTCAAAGCAACCTCTTTGTGATGGAGCTTGGGGATTCGGCGCGTGAGATGGCTGAGGCAGACCCCGCGTACTTCGCCCTGGTATGCCCTGTTGTCGATACCTTTCGGCGACAGCTGATCGAGGATATCAAACGCTCCAGCGGGCCATTGTCCCGCGTGTTCGCTGCCTTTCAGCTCGACCAGGTGGTGACCGGGCAGATTGCGGCGTTCGAGGACAGTTATCGAGAGCAAAGACGTGAGCGGCTCGCAAGCCTGGAGGCATTCGAGTCACGGCAAAAAGCGCTTTATCCGTTGCAGTCAGATGATGATGTAGCCAGAGTGCTGCAGGTGCGCAGGGACGAGTTGCTGGCAGAGCGGCAATTGACGGAGCAGTGGACGCATATGCTCGAAGGACTGCTGCGTATCGACATCGGGCCAATTCTCGAAGGGCTTTTCCCCACACATGTCACTGCGCGGGGAGAGCAAACGGTACCTGCGGTACAGGAACTGCTTCGTTGTGCGAAAAAATGCCTCAAGCACCAGCTCGAAAGCTGGATAGAGGCCTTTCAAACACTGCTTTTTAGTAGTTTTGGTGAAGAACTACAGGGCCACTGCAAGGTGCTCATGCGCGCAGTGCGTCCTGTGGTTTTTGACGAAAGCGATTTTCATCCGTTGGACTATCACCTCGACCAATACACGCTGGAAAGCTATTTCTGGTCGTCCAGCTACGAAACAGACATGGGTATGCTCGAACATGTCATTGCTGTGAGCAGAGGCCGTTGTATTAAGTTGGCGCACATGTGCTTCATCGAGGCAGTGAAAAATCAAGCTTCTGAACAACAACGCGCCTTGCCAGAAGTCGATCGGCAGTTGCGCGCGGTGCAGGAAGCCCTTGATAAGCACGCCAGGCACCTGCGTGGACTGCAGGCCTTGAGCGACCAATTGAGCGTGAACATCGCCCGCATGGAAGGCTCGAAAAAGATGGCCCAGCATTTTGAGCAGCGTGTTGATCAGAGCCTGTCGCGGGCGTTACAGGCATGCACAGACGAACTTGATAAGGGGCAGTGCGCCACGGACAAGTTTCTTGGGCTCATGCAAGCCCATCTGCTTATCAGTGAAGCCGAAAAATTCTATTCCGGGAAGGATGCTCAATGATCGACCAGGACGTTAAGGGCGAACGCGCTGCTGCCAAGCAGGAGTTGACTCAGTTACTGGTCGATATTCTGGTACCGCCGCTGAAAACTGAAGTGAGCGCATTGCTCGAAGAAAACATTTACCCCTTGGAGCGCAGTATCCTCGAGCGCCAGGACCGATTGGAAGCTCAAACAGGCAAAGTCACACGTTTCATCAACAAGCATTACCCAGAGAGCAGTCTCCCGCTTGAAGAGCAACTGCAAACGCTGGAGTTTGCCCAGCAGGATGCAAACGAGCTTGCGCAGTCGCGCAATGTACAATTGCTGGAGATCCTCGGGCAGCACAGTCAGCAATCCCAGGATATTCAAACCGGTGTTGTGGGGTTGTCAGCGCAGATCGGTGGAGTTGGGGAACACCAGGTTGCCTTGCAGGCGCAAGCGCAACGGTTGGGCGATGCCAGTTTACAGAGCGTTGCCCAGCTAACTCAGAATCTGGCGTCCTTCGCGCAATGGCACCAGCAAGCACATACTCAAGCGGTAGACGCAGTCCAAGCCATGGGGGCCGCTGCAGACAGTAAGCTGGATCAGTACCAACAGCAGCAGCAATCGCAATGGCAGGCGGTCAGCCATCAAACCATCAGTATTCAAACTGAGCTTGAGGCGCTGGCCCAAGGGCTGGAAACCGCAGAGGGGCGCCGGGTAAATGCCGAAGACCAGCTTCAGCGCTGGGCTCAAACGAATCAGGAGGATGTCAGTCAACTTGCCCAGCAGCTGGCTTCGCTGATCTCGGCGCAGCAGCAGGGCCAAGCTGAGCTACATGAAACGATGTGCATGCTGGGTGAGGCTGCGGCCGGCAAGTTCGAGGGTCAACAGCAGCGGTTGGCGTCGTTGTTCATGGCGCAACAACAGGCCCAGATCGAGCTGCATGCAACGATACGGACACTAAGCGAGGTTACGGCCGGCAGGCTTGATGCTCATCAACAGCAAATGCAGAAGCACTGGCTTACAGTGCATGGCAGCGCACAGCAGCGTTTGGGTCGTAGCCTTGGCAGTTTGTTGGAACAGCTGCGTGAGTTGGACAAGGAAAGCGTGAGTCGATTGGAAAAACTCACCCTGCTAACGGCCGATCACTTGCGCTCGGCCGTGCACAAGGAGGTTTCAGCACTGGGGCAGCAATTGCAGGACCTATGGCAGACTCAGGCAAACAACCTGCATGAGCGGCTAGGCGAGCAACATCAGGCACTTTCGGCCGCCCATGCGCACCACCAGACATATCAAGCGCAGGCATTGGCGCTCAAGGCTCAGGTGGTCAATGGCCAAAAGCACCTTAAATGGGTGGCGTATGGTTGTGCGGCGCTTGCAGCGGCCAATCTTGGTGGTTTGTTGTATCTCGTATTGGGACCGTAGCGAGTTGGTTTCTAAGATACGAAGCTGTTTCTTGGCCGGGGTTACAGATGAAAATGGTGGCCCTTGAATACAAAACCCCCGTATCGCCTGGCGATCACGGGGGTTCTGAAGTCTTTCAAGTAGCGTGGAATTCCACGGTGCCCATCAGACGTTAAAGCGGAAGTGCATCACGTCACCGTCTTTGACGATGTAGTCCTTGCCTTCCAAACGCCATTTACCGGCTTCCTTGGCACCGCTTTCACCCTTGAACTGGATGAAGTCATCATAGGCCACCACTTCAGCGCGGATGAAGCCTTTTTCGAAGTCGGTGTGGATCACGCCTGCGGCTTGTGGTGCGGTGGCACCTACGCGTACGGTCCAGGCACGTACTTCCTGCACGCCGGCAGTGAAGTAGGTCTGCAGGTTCAGCAGCTCGTAACCGGCGCGGATCACGCGGTTCAGGCCAGGCTCTTCCAGGCCCAGGGCCTCGAGGAACATGTCCTTCTCTTCACCGTCTTCCAGCTCGGCGATTTCTGCCTCGATCTTGTTGCACACCGGCACCACTACCGCGCCTTCTTCCTCGGCGATGGCCTTGACCACGTCCAGGTGCGGGTTGTTGTCGAAGCCGTCTTCGGCCACGTTGGCGATGTACATCACCGGCTTGCTGGTCAGCAGGTGGAAGCCACGAATGACAGCTTTTTCGTCGTCAGCCATGTGCTTCATCAGGCTGCGTGCAGGCTTGCCTTCGGTGAAGTGCGGGATCAGCTTTTCCAGTATTGCCTTCTGCGCCAAGGCTTCCTTGTCGCCGCCTTTGGCGTTGCGGGCTACTTTCTGCAGCTGCTTTTCGCAGCTGTCGAGGTCGGCGAAGATCAGTTCGAGGTCGATGATCTCGATGTCACGCTTGGGGTCGACGCTGTTGGAAACGTGGATCACGTTCTCGTCTTCGAAGCAGCGCACCACGTGGGCAATGGCGTCGGTCTCGCGTATGTTGGCGAGGAACTTGTTGCCCAGGCCTTCGCCTTTCGACGCACCGGCAACCAGGCCGGCGATGTCGACGAATTCCATGGTGGTCGGCAGGATGCGGTTTGGCTTGACGATTTCAGCCAGCGCAGCCAAACGAGCGTCGGGCATAGGCACGATGCCGCTGTTTGGCTCGATGGTGCAGAAAGGGAAGTTCTCCGCCGCGATGCCAGACTTGGTCAGGGCGTTGAACAGGGTGGACTTGCCGACGTTGGGCAGGCCGACGATGCCGCAATTGAAACCCATGGGTATTCCCCTCTCTAAAGGAAATCAGGCCTTCTGGCTGTGCAGCTCGCGCATCGCCTTGGCGAAATCGCCGGCAAGCACATCCGGCAGCACGCCGAGGGCAAAATCGATGCTGGCGTCGAGCTTCTCCTGCTCGGCGCGCGGCGCGCGGCCCAGGACGAAGTTGGATACCAGTTTGGCGTCACCCGGGTGGCCGATGCCAAGCCGCAGGCGGTGGAAGTCGTTCTGGTTACCGAGCTGCGCGATGATGTCGCGCAGGCCGTTATGCCCACCATGGCCGCCGCCGCGCTTGAGCTTGGCAACGCCTGGGGGCAGGTCGAGTTCGTCGTGTGCCACCAGGATCGCTTCCGGCTTGATGCGGAAGAAATTGGCCAAGGCCGCCACGGACTGACCGCTGCGGTTCATGTAGGTGGTAGGGATCAACAAACGAACGTCGTTGCCCTGATGGCTGAATTTAGCCGTCAGGCCGAAATATTTTTTGTCAGCAGTCAGCGAAACTCGCTGGGCGCTGGCAATGCGTTCAACGAAAAGAGCCCCTGCGTTATGCCGGGTCTGTTCGTATTCGGGGCCAGGGTTACCCAGGCCAACGATCAACTGGATGGCGGTCACGTCAGGGGCTCTTCCTTGGAGTTGGTGGGTTACAGTGCGCGCGGCACTGTAACCCGATCAACGCCGGCGTGCGAGTGGATTACTCGGCAGCGCCTTCTGCTTCTGGAGCAACGCGTGGAGCGTGAACGTTGGCAACAGCTTTGTCATCACCGTGGGCCAGAGCGACGAACTCTACGCCTTTCGGAGCTTTCAGGTCCGACAGGTGGATGATGGTGCCGACTTCGGCGTTGGCCAGGTCAACTTCGATGAACTCAGGCAGGTCTTTGGCTTCGCAGGAAACTTCGATCTCGGAAACAACGTGCGAGATCTCGCCGCCTTTCTTGACCGGGGCTTCTTCACCGATGAAGTGAACCGGAACCTTGGCAGTCAGCTTCTGGCCAGCAACGACGCGAACGAAGTCGGCGTGCATGATGAAGCCTTTGGCTGGGTGGCGCTGCATGGCCTTGACCACGACGTTCTGCTTGGCGCCGTCGACGTTCAGTTCGATAACGTGGCTGTAGGCAGCTTCGTTTTCGAACAGTTTGGCGATTTCCTTGGCCACGATGGTCAGGGATTGGGCTTCTTTATCGCCACCGTAAACAACAGCAGGGATGCTGGCGGCGTGACGCAGGCGGCGGCTCGCACCTTTCCCCAGGTCAGTACGCGCTTGGGCGTTCAGGATGAAGTCAGTCATTTTGTTTCTCCAAAATAGCCTCCCGTATGGCGTTTGCGACCAGCGCCAGACGGGGATGGCAAAAAAGCCCCGCCCCAACACAGGTTGGGGCGGGGCGCTTCACATCAACACGTGTCCCGCTTAGCGGAACATCGCGCTGATCGATTCTTCGTTGCTGATGCGGCGTACCGCTTCAGCGACAACCGGTGCGATATCCAGCTGGCGGATACGGTCACAGGCTTGAGCAGCGGCGGACAGCGGTACGGTGTTGGTCACCACCAGCTCATCCAGTACCGACTTCTCGATGTTCTCGATCGCGCGGCCCGACAGGACAGGGTGCGTGCAGTAGGCGTAAACCTTGGCAGCGCCGTGCTCTTTCAGGGCTTTGGCCGCGTGGCACAGGGTGCCGGCGGTGTCGACCATGTCGTCTACCAGGATGCAAGTGCGCCCTTCGACGTCGCCGATGATGTGCATAACCTCGGAGTGGTTAGCCTTTTCGCGGCGTTTGTCGATGATACCCAGGTCGACGCCCAGGGACTTGGCGACAGCGCGTGCGCGCACGACACCACCGATGTCCGGGGAGACGATCATCAGGTTCTCGAAACGCTGGTCTTCGATGTCGTCGACCAGTACGGGCGAGCCGTAGATGTTGTCGACGGGGATATCGAAGAAGCCTTGGATCTGGTCAGCGTGCAGGTCGACGGTGAGTACACGGTCGATACCTACGACAGTGAGCATGTCAGCGACGACTTTGGCGCTGATGGCTACACGTGCCGAACGCGGACGGCGGTCCTGGCGGGCATATCCGAAGTAAGGAATCACGGCGGTGATTCGGGAGGCTGAGGAGCGGCGGAAGGCGTCGGCCATCACTACCAGTTCCATCAGATTATCGTTGGTCGGGGCACAGGTCGGCTGAATAATGAAAACGTCTTTACCGCGAACATTTTCATTGATCTCAGTGCTGATCTCGCCGTCGGAGAATTTACCGACAGAGACGTCACCGAGAGGGATATGCAGCTGACGTACGACACGCCGAGCCAGATCGGGGTTAGCGTTCCCCGTAAAGACCATCATCTTGGACACGCGCAGTACCTGAAGGCTGAGGGTATACCTGGATGAGTATAAGGAAAATGGCAGGGGCGGCTGGATTCGAACCAACGCATGGCAGGATCAAAACCTGCTGCCTTACCGCTTGGCGACGCCCCTGTATCTGTTGCTGCGAACGCTTATGCGCTCGACTTCTTGACCAGACTTTGCAGCTTGCGATGCAACATCGAAATATTGCTTCCTTTCGCCACAAACCCTGTTTGGGTCGCTGAAAGAAGGGCCAGAACTTTATCAGCTTCGGCTTTGCTTGGGAAGGCCCCAAACACACAACTTCCAGTGCCGGTTAGCCGAGCCTCAGTGAATTTCCCCAGTGAATTCAACGCATTGCGAACTTCTGGGTAATTCTGCTCTACCACCGGTTGGCAGTCATTTCGACTGTTTCCCTCGGGAACGGGGCGCATCTTAAGGGGGAGTGAATCACGTGTCAACTGTGGATGTGAAAAAATTTCTACTGTGCTGACAGACACTTGCGGCACCAGTACGACATACCAGGGCTCGATCGGGTCGACCGGTGTCAGTTGCTCGCCCACACCTTGGGCGAACGCCGCATGGCCGCGTACGAACACCGGCACGTCGGCGCCCAGGCTCAGGCCCAGTGCGGCCAGGCGGTCTTCGTCCCAATCCAGTTGCCACAGGTGGGCGAGGGCCAGCAGGGTGGTGGCGGCATCCGAGCTGCCGCCGCCGATGCCGCCGCCCATGGGCAGCACCTTGGTCAGCCAGATATCGGCACCGAGTGCGGTGCCTGATTGTTCTTGCAGCTTGCGCGCGGCGCGCACGATCAGGTTGCTGTCGTGGGGGACGGCCTCGATCTCGGTGTGCAGGCGGATCACGCCGTCTTCACGCAGGGCGAAGCTCAGTTCGTCGCCGTGGTCGAGGAACTGGAACACCGTTTCCAGCTCGTGGTAACCGTCGGCGCGGCGGCCGATGATGTGCAACCACAGGTTGAGCTTGGCCGGGGCGGGCAGGGTGAGCGTGTGCATAGGGTCAGTGCCCCAGCTGGCGCGGTTGCCAGTCCTTGACCACCAGGGTCACGTCCAGGTCCTTGCCGTGCAGTTTCAGGCGCTCGGGCAGCCAGTAACCGTTTTGTTCGGTGTAGCTCAGGTACTGTACCTGCCAGCCATCCTGATCGAGGCTGGCCAGGCGGCTGTCACCATCCAGGGTCAGCTTGCTCTTGCTGTCGGGGGCAGGCAGGCCGCGCACCCACCAGACCAGGTGCGAGACTGGCAGCTGCCAGCCCAGTTGTTCTTCAAGCAGGGCTTCGGGGCTTGTGGCCTCGTAGCGGCCCTGGTTGGCCACTTCGAGCACCACGCCACCTGGGCGCCCGGTCAGGCGTGCGGCGCCACGGCCCAGCGGGCCGGCCAGGCGAATGTCGTAGTAGTCCTGGCGTTGCAGCCAGAACAGGGTGCCGCTGCCGGAGTCGCGCGGGGCGCGGATGCCGACCTTGCCGTTGATCTGCCAGCCATCGAGGCTGCTCAGCTGTTCTTTATGGGCGCGCCACTGCTGCGGGTCGCCGTGACCCTGCAGGGCTTCTCGGCTACCGAAGCCGGCACAGCCGGCCAGCAGGGCGATAAGGGTGAAGGTGATGCAATGGCGCAGGAACATGGCGTTAAAGAGTCTCGGATCCGGTCAGGCGCAAAATGGTCTTGCGCAGGATGGGGCTGTCGGCCTGGGCTTCGAAGCCCTTCGCCCAGACCTGGCGGGCTTCACGGCGCTTGCCATTGGCCCACAGCACTTCGCCCAGGTGAGCGGCCACTTCGTGGTCGGGGAAGCTGGCAAAGGCCTGGCGCAGGTAGGTTTCCGCTGCGTCGAGGTTGCCCAGGCGGTAGCTGACCCAGCCCAGGCTATCGAGCACTGCCGGGTCGTCCGGGGTCAGCTGGTGGGCTTTGTCGATCAGTGCCTTGGCTTCGGTATAGCGAGTGGTGCGGTCGGCCAGGGTGTAGCCCAGGGCGTTCAGGGCCATGGCGTTTTCTGGCTCGCGGGCGATGATGGCGCGCAGGTCTTTCTCCATTTGCGCCAGGTCGTCGCGCTTTTCGGCCAGCATGGCGCGGGTGTACAGCAGGTTGAGGTCGTCCGGGTAGCGCTGGATGGCTTGCTGCAGCACCTGGCTGGCCTGGGCGTCCTTGTTGTTGTTGCTGTAGCTTTCCGATTCGATCAGGTACAGCTGGATGGCGTAGTCTGGCTGGGCTTCGCGGGCTTCGGCAAGTAGGCGCGAGGCCTCGCTGCTGCGGCCGTTGGCGATCAGGATGTCGGCCTGGCGCAGTTGTGCCGGCAAGTAGTCGGGGCCAGGGCCGACCAGGGCGTACTCACGCAGGGCGCCAGCAGGGTCGTGGCGCTCCTCGCGGATGCGGCCCAGGTTCAGGTGTGCGGCGTCGACGTTGCTCTCACGCTCGATCAATTCCTGCAGGTAGCCTTCGGCTTCATCCCAGTCTTTGTTCTCCAGGCACACCAAGGCCAACGAGTAGCGCAGTTCGTCATCATCGGGGTATTGCTGGACCAGGCTGAGGAACTCGCCCTTGGCATCGGCGATGCGGTCCTGTTCGACCAGGGTGCGGGCGTAGGTCAGGCGCAGGCGTTTGTCGTCCGGGTTGTCGCGGATTGCGCCGCGCAGCAGTGGCAGAGCCTCCGGACCACGGTCCAGGGCCTGCAACAGGCGAGCGCGCAGGAGGATCGGGGCAATTTCGCCGTTTTGAGCCGGGTGCGATTCGAGCAGCTCCAGGGCTTCTTCGGCCTTGCCGTCCTGATTCAGCAACAAGGCCTTGCCGAATACCAGTTGGCCGTTATCAGGGTATTTCACCAGCAGGCGCTCGAAGCTTTGCAGCAGGCCGTCGCGGGTGCTCTGGTCGGTTTCGGCCGCAGACAGGGCGAGGAAGTCGAAGTGGGTGTCGCCCTGGCCCTGCAGAACCTTTTCCATGTAGGCCATGGAGTCGTCATAGCGGCCAGCGCGGGCCAGTTGGATGGCGGCGGCACGTTGGGCGTCGAGGTTCTGCGGGTCGTTACGGGCCCAGACTAATGCATTGTCCAGCGACGGCTCGTCAGCGCCGAGGTATTCGGCAATGCGGTAGGCGCGCTCGGAAACCCCAGGGTCCTGGGTTTTTGCCGCCTGGTCGGTGTAGTTGGCCAGGGCGATGTCGAAGCGGTTGCGCTGGCCGGCCAGCTCGGCTACCAACAGGCTATAGAGTGTGTCCTGCTTGAACGAGCCATACACCACGGGCTTTTCCGCCTCGCCCTTGCCGGCTTCGGCGACGGGAGGCTCGGCTTTTTGCGGGGCCAGGCTCTGGCAGCCCTGGAGCAGGGCGAAGGCAAGCAGCAATGCGTATGGTTTGTTCATAGAAAGGCTTATAGGAGGACTCACCGGCGGTCGGAGCATGATGACACAAGCGCGGGGGCAAACCCACCTGCGAAGGTCGTGGTTTACAGCCTGGGTGGTGCAGGTGTGGGACAACAGGCTAAGGCATGGGTTCGTTGCAGTGCGGCTCGGGCTCAGAATGCCTGTTCCGCGAGAGGGTATGGGGATGTTCGCCTCTTTTGCACTTTGAACTAGCCTCGTTCGAGGTATCTTGTGACGCATTCGAAGATGATTAATGATGACACTGAGAGCATGAGGTGGTACCAGAAAAAGAGGATCAGGCGCTTGGTTCTCTGGGGGAAATTTTTTATGTCAGAGATATCTGCCAGATTACGGCGCAGGTAAAAATTCGGGGTCGACAGCATTCCTGCTATCATGCAAAGTCTCATCGTTTTGCCGAAAACGCCTGCCGTAGAGTACGCTGAGCGGTTTCCTTGTACGAATTTGCAATTTGTCAAAAGCGTCTCGAAGCTTTCAACGTGCCGATATGCGATATAGGTCAGTGCGGAAACACTGAAAAGCAGCGAGATCAGAACAAGAAAAGAGATGATTATCCATAAAGTGCTTGTCATTCACCTGAGACCTCGTACAAAAGTTCTCCGAGCCTTGCTCCCTGTGTTTTGCCGACATCACCTACTAGCATGCCTCCAGTCGCCCCCCCAATGACTGCACACGCGAGTGTGCCGAGGCCTCTTGTAGGAACACCAATCGCTATACAAAGTTGCTCAATAGCATAGCTACCCAGATACGCGCCACCCGCGGCTCCTCCTAGACTTCCGGCTAATGAAGCGCCTTCAATATATGCTGCTTTCCTGCAAGCGTCTTGCCGCCCTAATGTGCATGCCTTCTGAATATCTAATCCAATAGACGCAACCTCTAGCGATATGCCTAAATAGGTACCTTTTTTTATCAGGTTGGCAGCCTTGCCCACTCCGGCAACCTTATCCGCATACCCTGCAATTTCTCCTGTATGCAAATAGCTTTTCGTGGAGATGCCAAGGGTTCTTTTAATCGACCCTTGGTTTCGCAGGCTCGTACCGAACGCGGCCATTTTGCTCAACTGCTCATCCAGCCTCCCAAATAGCGCCGCTCGCTTGGCATAGAACTGATCGCGCGCTTTGAACGTCCCAGAACTCATGTGCTCCTGATACAGTTTCTCAATTTCCAGCAACGTGTCTTGAGTGGCCTTCAGGTATCTGCTCCACCCATCGCTGACCACGCCTGCACCCATGGATGCATGGGCGAGCAGGCTCTTCAGCAACTCGAAGTTCTCAAGAAAGAACTCGTCGGCACCTTGCCCGCTGCGCATTAGCCCCATGTGCGTAGCGGCAGCCTTTGCCATCAGATACGCCTCCTGGCTAGTACATGAAGGCGTGGACCAGTCACCGACAATGACCAGTTCGCCGCTTCTGACCACACTGTTGTAAATGTGTGAGTTCAGTACATCGAACTTGCTGGCCGAATTCCCGCTCAGGGCAAGGCCAGCCTTGAGTGTGTGGTAGTTCTGCATTTTGGGGTTGATGAACGCGCGAGCTTCGGTCATGGCAATTACCTCACGCGTATTTCTTGTTGCCGATCCGGTCCCAACCGCCGGCAATATTGCCGCCGCCCGAACCGTCGATACGCTTCTGTAAGGTGTAGGTGGTCTTGATCCTTCCGTAATCGAGGCGAACTACCTCGACAGGCACGCCATCGGCAGCACTCTGTGTGTAGTCTGCAATGATCACTTCTTCGAGAATAATCTCGTAATACTTGAGCTTGTCGCCGCCCGCGCGGCACAGTGCGAGTTTGACCTCCTTGAGATGCTGCCCTGCGCAGCTGGCCTCCATGAGCTTGCAACTGGCGCTGTCGAGAAACTTGGTAAAAGTGAAGTGGCTCACCTCGGCGCGCCCCGAAGTGGCGCCCCCTGCCGAGCTGGCAGTGGCGGAAGTGCTTTGGCTTACACCGAAATCATAACCGGTGACTTCAATCCATTTGCTGTGCTTTTCATCCAGAGCTTCGCCCGCGATGTCGTCGATTTTTATATAAGCGTCAAATGCCATGCTTATCTCTCTTTGGCAATCATTTTCAGGGGGGCTGATGGGGAACTTGACCCGGTCAGTGATTGGCAAGGCTAGGTACGGATATTGGGCAAGGCAATAGAGAGGGCTGACTTTAGGAAATGGACTACAAGGTTGTGGATAACTTTGCCAAGGGTGTATCGCTAAGTTTAATTAATAGGTGTTTTTTGTAGGAAATTTGTCCACATTACCAGCGCGCAGGTCGAGGAGCGCGGCGCGGGGAGGTGACCGGAGATAATCGCTTTGCCTGCCCTGGCCTCTTCGCGGGCAAGCCCGCTCCTACAGGATTCGTGCTTGCATCGGCTGCGGCGCTCTGCCGAGAGGGCTGTGGACAGAGCTGCCTTGGGGCCCGGTCGGCCAGGGCTATCACGACAATAGCGAACGGTGGTTGTCCTAAAACCTGCGAAAGAGGACAATTATCGGCTTCCCGTCACAACCAGCGACCTTGCATGGCCTTTCTTGCACTTGGTATCAACCATAAGACTGCCTCGGTAGACGTACGCGAGCGCGTGGCGTTTACCCCAGAGCAGCTGGTAGACGCCCTGCAGCAGCTCTGCCGACTGACATCCAGCCGCGAAGCGGCGATCCTGTCGACCTGCAACCGCAGCGAGCTTTATATAGAGCAGGACCACCTGTCCGCCGACGCCGTGCTGCAATGGCTGGCCGACTATCACCGCCTCAGCCTCGACGAGCTGCGTGCCAGTGCCTACGTGCACGAAGAGCACGATGCCGTGAAGCACATGATGCGCGTGGCCTCGGGGCTGGACTCGCTGGTACTCGGCGAACCACAGATCCTCGGCCAGATGAAGTCCGCCTACGCCGTGGCCCGCGAAGCCGGTACCGTCGGGCCGTTGCTCGGTCGCCTGTTCCAGGCCACCTTCAGTGCCGCCAAGCAGGTGCGTACCGACACCGCCATCGGCGAAAACCCGGTGTCGGTGGCGTTTGCCGCGGTCAGCCTGGCCAAGCAGATCTTCGCCGACCTGGGCCGTAGCCAGGCCTTGCTGATCGGCGCCGGCGAAACCATCACCCTGGTCGCCCGCCACTTGCACGAGCAGGGCGTACGCCGAATCGTGGTGGCCAACCGTACCCTGGAGCGCGCCAGCATCCTGGCCGAGCAGTTCGGCGCGCATGCGGTGCTGCTGGCAGACATCCCCCAGGAACTGGCCAACAGCGACATCGTCATCAGCTCCACCGCCAGCCAGCTGCCGATCCTGGGCAAGGGCGCGGTCGAAAGCGCACTGAAACAGCGCCGGCACAAGCCCATCTTCATGGTCGACATCGCCGTACCACGCGACATCGAAACCGAAGTAGGCGAGTTGGACGATGTCTACCTGTACACCGTCGACGACCTGCACGACGTGGTGGCGGAAAACCTCAAGAGCCGCCAGGGCGCAGCCCAGGCCGCCGAAGAGCTGGTTACCGTGGGGGCGGAGGACTTCATGCTGCGCCTGCGTGAACTGGCGGCGGTGGATGTACTCAAGGCCTACCGCCAGCAAAGCGAGCGCCTTCGCGACGAAGAACTGCAAAAGGCCCAGCGCCTGCTGGCCAACGGCGGCAACCCCGAAGACGTGCTGGCCCAATTGGCCCGGGGCCTGACCAACAAACTCCTGCATGCCCCCAGCGTGCAGTTGAAAAAGCTCTCGGCCGAGGGGCGCGTCGATGCGCTGGCCATGGCCCAGGAACTCTTTGCCCTCAACGAGGGCTCGACGGACAAATCCCCGCAATGAAAGCGTCGCTGCTGAACAAACTGGATATTCTCCAGGACCGCTTCGAAGAACTCACCGCACTGCTCGGTGATGCCGAGGTCATTTCCGACCAGACGCGCTTTCGCGCGTATTCCCGCGAATACGCCGAAGTCGAGCCGGTCTACGCTGCTTATAAAGAGTGGTGCAAAGTCCAGGGCGACCTTGAAGGTGCCCAGGCGCTGCTCAAGGACAGTGACCCGGACCTGCGTGAAATGGCCGTGGAAGAAGTGCGTGAAGCCAAGGAACAACTGCTGACGCTGGAGTCGCAGCTGCAGCGTATGCTGCTGCCCAAGGACCCCAACGACGGCCGCAACGTGTTCCTCGAAATCCGCGCCGGTACCGGTGGCGACGAGGCGGCAATCTTCTCCGGCGACCTGTTCCGCATGTATTCGCGCTACGCCGAGAAACGCGGCTGGCGGCTGGAGATCTTGTCCGAAAACGAAGGCGAGCACGGCGGCTACAAGGAAATCATCGCCCGCGTCGAGGGTGAGAACGTCTACGGCAAACTCAAGTTCGAGTCCGGCGCACACCGCGTCCAGCGTGTGCCCGAGACTGAATCCCAAGGCCGCGTCCATACCTCCGCGTGCACGGTCGCGGTGCTGCCCGAGCCGGACGAGCAGGCAGCCATCGAAATCAACCCGGCCGACCTGCGCGTGGACACTTACCGTGCCTCCGGTGCCGGCGGCCAGCACGTCAACAAGACCGACTCGGCGATCCGTATCACCCACTTGCCCACCGGTATCGTGGTCGAGTGCCAGGAAGAGCGCTCGCAGCACAAGAACCGCGCCCGCGCCATGTCCTGGCTGTCGGCCAAGCTGAACGACATGCAGACCAGCGCCGCGCAGAACGCTATTGCCAGTGAGCGCAAGCTACTGGTGGGCTCCGGTGACCGTTCCGAACGCATCCGCACCTACAATTATCCACAGGGCAGGGTGACCGATCACCGCATCAACCTGACCTTGTATTCCCTGGACGACATCCTCAGCGGTGGCGTAGAGGCGGTGATCGAACCGCTGCTGGCCGAATATCAGGCCGATCAACTGGCCGCCCTGGGGGACTGATGACTATCATCGCCAGCCTGCTGCGCAACGCGCAGTTGCCCGAATCGCCTTCTGAGCGGTTGGATGCCGAACTGCTGCTGGCTGCTGCCATCGGCAAGTCGCGCAGTTACCTGCACACCTGGCCTGAGCGTATCGTCAGCAGTGAAGATGCCGAGACCTATGCCGGCTACCTGCAGCGCCGTCGTGGCGGTGAGCCTGTGGCCTATATCCTTGGGCAGCAGGGCTTCTGGAAGATCGACCTGGAAGTGGCGCCGCATACCCTTATCCCGCGGCCCGATACCGAGCTGCTGGTCGAGACGGCCCTTGAACTGCAACCCGCTGCGCCAGCCAAGGTGCTGGACCTGGGGACCGGTACCGGTGCCATCGCGCTGGCGCTGGCCAGCGACCGCCCGGCCTGGCAGGTCACGGCGGTGGACCGGGTGGAGGAGGCTGCGGCCCTGGCCGAGCGCAACCGCCAGCGCCTGGGGCTGGACAATGCCCAGGTGCGGGTAAGCCATTGGTTCGACAGCCTGGCCGGCGAGCGTTTTGACCTGATTGTCAGCAACCCGCCCTACATCGCTGCCGAAGACCCGCACCTGGTTGCCGGGGATGTGCGCTTCGAGCCCAGCAGCGCGCTGGTGGCCGGTGCCGATGGCCTGGACGACTTGCGCGTGATCGCCGCGCAAGCCCCCGCGCACCTTTTGCCGGGTGGCTGGCTGCTGCTGGAGCACGGCTACGATCAGGCCGCTGCAGTACGTGCCTTGCTGGCTGAACAAGGCTTTGTCGAGGTGGCCAGCCGCACGGACCTGGGCGGCCATGAACGCATTACCTTGGGGCGCTTGCCATGCTGACTGATCAGGAATTGCTGCGTTATAGCCGCCAGGTATTGCTGGCTCAGATCGACATCGACGGCCAACTGCGGCTTAAGAAGAGCAAGGCGCTGATCGTAGGGCTCGGTGGCCTGGGCTCCCCGGTTGCCCTGTACCTGGCCGCCGCCGGGGTGGGGGAGCTGCACCTGGCGGACTTCGACACCGTCGACCTGACCAACCTGCAGCGTCAGGTGATCCATGACAGTGCCAGCGTCGGCATGACCAAGGTCGATTCGGCCTTGCAGCGCCTGCAGGCGATCAACCCGGAAATCGCCCTGGTCGCTCACCGTCAGGCCCTGGACGAGGATTCGCTTGCGGCCGCCGTGGCGGCGGTCGACCTGGTACTGGACTGCTCCGACAACTTCTCTACCCGCGAGGCGGTCAATGCGGCCTGTGTCGCCGCCGGCAAGCCGTTGGTCAGCGGGGCGGCAATCCGCCTGGAAGGGCAACTGTCGGTGTTCGACCCACGCCGTGACTACAGCCCTTGCTACCACTGCTTGTACGGGCACGGCAGCGAAGCCGAACTGACCTGCAGCGAAGCCGGTGTCATCGGCCCGCTGGTGGGTCTGGTGGGTAGCCTGCAGGCGTTGGAGGCCATGAAGCTGCTGGCCGGCTTCGGCGAGCCGCTGGTCGGCCGCCTGCTGTTGATCGATGCACTCGGCACCCGTATCCGCGAGCTGCGCGTCAAGCGCGACCCGGCTTGTGCTGTCTGTGGCAAGCGCGATGGCTGAGCGCTCGGCGCCGGTCGGCGTGATGGACTCGGGGGTCGGCGGTTTGTCGGTGCTCGCCGAGATCCAGCGCCTGCTGCCCAACGAGACGCTGCTGTATGTGGCCGATTGCGGCCATGTGCCTTACGGCGAGAAGTCGCCGGATTATATCCGCCAGCGCTGCCGACACATTGCCGGGTTCTTCCATGAGCAAGGCGCCAAGGCCATGGTGCTGGCCTGCAACACCGCCACCGTGGCGGCGGTAGCAGACCTGCGCGAGTTGTACCCAACCTGGCCTTTGGTGGGCATGGAACCGGCCGTGAAGCCTGCTGCGGCTGCTACCCGTTCGGGCGTGGTCGGTGTACTGGCAACCACTGGTACCTTGCAGAGTGCCAAGTTCGCAGCTTTGCTCGACCGCTTCGCCAATGATGTGCAGGTGATTACTCAGCCTTGTCCGGGGCTGGTCGAATTGATCGAGACCGGTGACCTGACCAGCCCGGTGTTGCGCCAGATGCTGTGGGGGTACGTGCAGCCACTGCTGGCTGCAGGTTGCGATACGCTGATCCTCGGCTGCACCCATTACCCTTTCCTTCGCCCGTTGCTGGCCGGCATGGTGCCGGCGGATGTGGCTGTCATCGATACGGGCGCTGCCGTAGCACGCCAACTGCAGCGGCTGCTGGGGGCAAACGATCTGCTGGCCGAAGGCCCGGCCGGCGACGCCCGCTTCTGGACCAGCGCTGATCCAGAAATCCTAAGAAAAATCCTACCTGTGCTGTGGCATAAGTGCGGCGATGTGCAAAGCTTTGCGTTGTGAAAAAAACGTGAAAAACAGCTGAACTATCGTTCCACTGCCGCTTTCTACCGCTTTGCCTGACATGAGGCGGACTAATAACAGCATCAGGAAGAAGGATGTTTCTCATGAAGAAACTGCTGGGCTTGGCGGCGGCTGCCGCTTTTACCTTGGGGCAAGTGGTATCGGCGCAAGCAGCCGATGTGTCGTTCTCGGTGGGGCAGACCGGTGACTCGACCATGGTCTACCGTCTGGGGCTGCAATCGAATTGGGATGCCAGCTGGTGGCAGACCAGTGTCGGCCGCCTGACCGGCTACTGGGATGGGGCCTACACCTACTGGGATGGCGACAAAACCGCGAGCAACCATAGCCTGTCGTTCGCGCCAGTGTTCGTCTACGAATTTGCCGGGGAGTCGGTGAAACCCTATATCGAAGCGGGGATCGGCGTGGCGGCGTTCTCCAGCACCGAGCTGGAAAGCAATGAGCTAGGCTCGGCCTTCCAGTTCGAGGACCGCATTGGTTTTGGTCTGCGCTTTGCCGGCGGGCATGAGATCGGAGTGCGGGCGATTCACTATTCCAACGCGGGAATCAAGCAGCCCAACGATGGCGTAGAGAGCTACAGCCTGCATTACCGCATGGCGCTTTGAATTCGCCTGCACCGGCCCTTTCGCGGGCTTACCCGCGAAGAGGCCGGTTTGAGGCCTTATCGCGTCAAAGGCCACAGGCTACTGATGTCCAGCGTCTCCAGTACCAGTTCTGGTTCTTGCTGCGGCAACCGTCGCAGCAACTCCTCAGCGACACTCTGTGCCGTCCACTCCTCCGGTATCGCCTGTGCCGACGTCACTGGCACCTTGAGCGACTGTGGCGCCACGATGGTCAACGCTATCCCTTGGTCCATCAGGGCCTTGCGCTGCTCGCGCAGCCACTGCGGTGTGTTGTTCCACCCTGCGGTCGTTTGGGTGGGCGCATACAGCTGCAATGCCGAATAACGGTTGAACACCGCCATCACTTGCGCTGAGACGCCCTTCGCCAGCAAAGGCAATGCCTGTGTGAGGCAATGCTCGCCCGCTAGTTGGTTGCTGGTGACGATGGCCTCTATCAGTTCGCTATCGGCCAAATTGTCTGCCAGGTAATCGCAGGTACCGGCGTTGATGATCAACCCATCCAGCGAACACCACGCATGGCAGATTTGTTGGCAGGCCGCTACTGCTTGTCCTTCGGTATGCAACTGCCAGGGCAGGCGCAAAAAGTGCCGACCATGCCGTGCTGCCAAAGCATTCAACTCATCGCTTTCCTTTGCGCTGGCGGCAACGCGATGCCCTTGTTCGAGCAAACGTTCCACCAAAGCCAGACCAAGTCCGTTGCTGGCGCCTGTAACCCAAAAACTTCGTGAGTTAGCCAAGACGTTGTCCTCTAATCCTGCCGACGTGGTAGGCCTTTGAAGGCTTCCAGTGCACGCTGGCGACTGCTGCCGAGAATGACCATTGGACGGTGATACGAATTATTAGCAAAAAGATCATCAGATTTCATCGGCTCATGGATAGTTTTCTCATCCATGTCGCGTAATTCGGGCAGCCAGTGCCGGATGAAGCGCCCCTGTGGGTCGAAACGCTGAGACTGAGAAACTGGGTTGAAAATGCGGAAATAAGGCACAGCGTCGGTGCCGGTGGACGCGCTCCACTGCCAGCCGCCGTTGTTGGCGGCCAGGTCGCCGTCTATCAGGTGGCGCATGAAGTGTCGCTCGCCCTTGCGCCAGTCGATCAGCAGGTTCTTGCTGAGGAACATGGCCACGACCATGCGCAGGCGGTTGTGCATCCATCCGGTGTGCAGCAGTTGGCGCATGGCCGCATCGATGATCGGGAACCCGGTGCGGCCCTGTTTCCAGGCTTCCAGGTCCGCCGGGGCGTCACGCCAGGGCAGGGCTTCGGTATGGGCGCGAAAGGCGCGGTGGCGCGAGACCTGTGGGTAACCGTTCAGGATGTGCTTGTAGAACTCGCGCCAGAGCAGCTCGTTGATCCAGGTCTGCACGCCCGTACTGCCGCTGTCGAACTCGCCCCGGTTGCTGGCCAGTGCGCCGTGCAGGCATTGGCGCGGCGAGATCACGCCAGCGGCCAGGTAGGTGGAGAGTTGGCTGGTGCCGTGCTTGGCAGGCAGGTCACGCAATTGTTGGTATTCGTCGATGGTTTCGTCCAGAAAGCGGGACAGGCGCGCCTGCGCTTCGGCCTCACCCGCCGGCCAATGCTCACGCAAGGCGCGCGTGGGGGTTTCAAAACCGTCTACGTGTTGTGGAATCGGGTCACTTTGGATTTGCAGCGGTGCCTGACGCTCCACCCGGCGGGCCAGGGCAGGCAGGCTGCGGTGCAGGTGTTCCAGGCAGGTCTTCTTGAACTGGCTGAAGACCTGGAAGTAGTCGCCGCTGCGGGTAAGGATGGTGCCAGGGCGGAACAACAGCTGGTCGAGGTGGCTGCAGGCCTGGATGGACGACTTCTCCAGCAGCGCGCGGGTCGCATCGTCGCGTTGCTGTTCGTTGATGCCGTACTCTTCGTTCCAGTGCACGCTTTGCACCTGGTGTTGGCGGCATACATCGAGCACCGCCTGGGGGGCCTGGTCCCAGGTGTCGATCTTGCGGATCAGCAGGGGGATATTCAGGCCTTCGAGCGATTGGCGCAGGGCGCGCAAGTTGCGCAGCCAGAAGTCGACCTTGCAGGCGGCGTCGTCATGGGCTTGCCATTGCCCTGGGCTGACCAGCCACAGGGCGATGGTCGGCCCGCGCTCGGTGGCGGCGCTGAGTGCAGTGTTGTCATCGATGCGCAGATCGCTGCGCAGCCAGGTCAGGTGCATGGGGTATTCATCTCTACAGGCTGACGGTCATGGGCTTGAAGCAAGCGCAATGCCGCCTGCGGGGTATCGAACAGAAAAACATCGGGCAGCGCGCAAGCCTGCAAGCGGGCTTCGTGCAGGGGCAGCGTAGCGCCGCCCAGCAGCGTGATACCGGGCATGCCTTGCAGGGTGCGTAGCAGCGCCTTGTCATCGATGCGTGGGCCCAGATGCAGCAGCACGGCCCGTGGTTTGAGCGCATTGACCGCGTGGTGCAGTTGCGGGCCGGCGACTGGGTGCTCGAACACTTCGACCGGCACGCCGTTGCTGGTGAACAGCCAGGCGCACAACCACAGGCCTGGGCTGAAGGCCCGCTCGCAGTCCTCCACCAGCAATACGGCGGGGCCTTGCAGCAATTGGTTGTCGTGGTAAATGCGGGCGCCGAGCTTGCTGCGCAGCCAACTGTGGAAAAACACTTGCTCAAGCCGCGCATTGAAGTAGTTGCGCCACCGCAGGTCGAGCAGATCGAGCAGTGGCAGCAGCAATTGCTCGCACAGGGTGACGGCCGGGTACAGGGCCATGGCCTGGTTGAGCTGTTGGTCCAGCGTGCGCTGCGACAGGTTGGCGATGGCCTCGATCAATTGGAACTGCCTGGCCTGCCAGTCGCCTTTGGGTAGCGTGCTGGAGGGTTTGTCGAGCAGCTCGCGTACTTGACCGACCGATGCGCCTCGCTGCAACCAGCCAAGGATCGCCTCGACCCGCTCGAGCTGTTCCAAGGGGTACAGGCGATGCCCCTTGGCGGTGCGCTGGGGTTTGAGCAGGCCATACCGGCGTTCCCAGGCGCGCAAGGTGACCGGATTGACGCCGGTACGGCGGGCCAGTTCACCGATGGGCAGCAAGGTTTCAGACTGCATTGCGCAAGCCCAGGCTTTCAGGGTGCGGTTGCAGGTAGGCCTGCTGCTGCAGGTACGGGTCAGGGTGCTTGCGCAGATGGTGCTTGAGCAGAGTCAGGGGCACTACCAGCGGCACGACGCCCTGTTGGTACTGGCCGATGACCGTCTGCAACTCGGCCTTGTCCTGCTGCGTCAGGGCATCCTTGAAGTAACCGCTCAGGTGCTGCAGCACGTTGCAGTGGGTGCCGCGGCTGGCGCAGCGGCGCAGGGCCTGCATCAGTTGGCTGAAATAGCGCGGGCCGAAGCTGAGCGGGTCGTCATCCTTGCTCATGCTGCCAAGCAGGCGGCCGAGGGTGCGATAGGCCTGCGGGTTGTTGGCCATCAGCAAATACTTGTAGCGCGAGTGAAAGCGCACCAGGGCGCCACGGCTCAGCCCTTCGGCCAGCAGGCGCTGCCAGTCGGCGTAGGCGTATACGCGGCTGATGAAGTTCTCGCGCAGCACGGGGTCATGCAGGCGGCCTTCTTCTTCAACGGGCAGGTCCGGGCGCAGAGCGCAGAAAGCGTGGGCATAGACGCCACGCCCGCCATGCAAGGCTGGGTGGCCGTTGGCCTGGTAAACCTTGACCCGTTCCAGGCCGCAAGAAGGTGACTTCTGCATGAAGATGTAGCCGCAGATGTCGTCGAGCTCAGCCGCCATTTGTTCGCCATAGGTGCGCAGCGGGCCGGTCAGGTCCATGCCAGGGTCGCGGGTGCCGACCACTTCGGGTTGTTCGGGGTTGCCTACCAGGCGAATGGGGTCACGCGGAATGCCCAGGCCGATTGCCACTTCCGGGCACACGGGCAGCCATTCGAAGTGTTGTTCCAGCTGTGTACGGCAAAGATCGGAGGCCTTGTGGCCGCCGTTGTAGCGCACGCTGTGCCCAGTCAGGCAGGCACTGATGGCGATACGCGGCTTGCTGCAGGCGAAAGAGTCGAGCATGGCTGCCTCCGAAAAACCTGTACATTACTAAAAACTTGTACAGGTTTATTCCAGCACAGCCTAGCCGTTATGCAAACCAGTATTTTTGTATAGCGCTACATCACTCAAGGTGTTCGAGCAAACGTCGCGCGGCTTCCTGGCCACTGAGCCACGCGCCTTCGACACGCCCGGAAAGGCACCAGTCACCGCAGGCGTACAAGCCCTGATCGGCATCGGCCAATGCGCCCCATTCATGGTTGCTGCTGGGGCGGGCGTAGAGCCAGCGGTGCGCCAGAGCGAAGGTGGGCGCCGGTACCACGCAGCCGACCAGTTCGGCGAATTCGCCCCACAGCTGTTCGATCACTTCTTCCTTGGACAGGTCGATGTGCTGCCGGCTCCAGTCCGAGGTGGCGTGCAGTACCCAGGTATCCAGGTGCTCGTCGCGGCCGGGTTTGCTGCGATTGCGGGCCAGCCAGTCGAGTGGGTTGTCCTGCACGAAGCAGCCTTGCATCGGGGTATCCAACGGTGACTGGAAGGCCAGGGCGACGGCCCAGGTCGGTTCCATCTGTACACCGGCGGCCACGGCGGCCAATTTGGGGGTTGCCGCCAGCAGTGGTGTGGCCTGCGGGGCCGGTACGGCGATTACCACGCGGCTGTAGGGGCCATGGCTGCAGCCTTCGGTATCCTGCAGGTGCCAATACTGCTTGCCGCGAAACACTTCCGCTATACGGCAGCCGAAGTTGACCGTCACGTCCTTGAGCAGGCCACGGGTGATCGCACTCATGCGTGGCACGCCTACCCAGCGCGTCTGCTCGTCGGGGGAGGGGGTGAGTTCGCCATCACGGTAGTTGTACAGCTGCGGCTTCCACTGCTCGGCCCAGCCAGCGGCAACCCATTGTTGCACCTGATCGACAAAGCGCCGGTCACGGGCGGTGAAGTACTGGGCGCCGAGGTCGAGTGCGCCAGCCTCGCTGCGCTTGCTGGCCATGCGCCCGCCACTGCCGTGGCCTTTGTCGAACAAATGCACGGATTGTCCGGCCTTCTGCAAGGCCTGGGCGGCTGACAAACCGGCGATACCGGCCCCGATGATGGCGATAGGTACTGTCATGATGGCCTCTTCAAACCTTGCTGTGAGCAGACTACGCTGTCAGGCAAACCTGTACAATGCAGAACTTTTGTATAAGGTTATTCCGCTTTGGTGGTAGGTTGGCCTATGTTTATCCGAGAGCGTCGGGTCAAAAAAGTGCCTTGATGTTAAAAATAGACCACCGCCGCACTCTGCGAGGACACAGCCATGCATATATTGCTGACAGGTGGCACCGGTTTGATTGGCAAGCATCTGTGCCAGTACTGGCTTGGCCAGGGGCATCGGCTCACGGTATGGAGCCGGCGTCCTGAGCAGGTGGCGAACATTTGCGGTAGTGGCGTGCGTGGCATCGCCCGCCTGGAGCAACTGGAAGCAGACGATCATCTTGATGCGGTGGTCAACCTTGCCGGTGCGCCAATCGCGGATAGGCCCTGGACGGCGGCCCGGCGCAACGTGCTGTGGGCCAGCCGCGTCACCCTCACCGAGCAGCTGCTGGCGTGGCTGGGCTCCCGTGAACAGCGCCCGCAAGTGCTGATTTCCGGCTCTGCGGTAGGCTGGTACGGTGACGGCGGCGAACGCGAGCTGACCGAGGCCTCACCACCGGTGCGGGAAGACTTCGCCAGCCAGTTGTGTATTGCCTGGGAAGAGACGGCACAGCGTTCTCAAGCGCAAGGAATCCGCGTGGTATTGGTGCGCACCGGGTTGGTGCTGGCCAGCGATGGCGGCTTTTTGTCGCGCCTGCGCGTGCCCTTCAAACTGGGGCTGGGTGGGCCTTTGGGCGGTGGGCGGCAGTGGATGCCCTGGGTGCATATAGACGACCAGGTCGCCCTGATTGATTTTCTCTTGCAGCACAAGGATGCCAGCGGTCCTTATAATGCCTGCGCCCCAGAGCCGGTGCGCAACCGTGAGTTCGCCAGGCGGCTGGGCCGTGCGCTGCATAGGCCGGCGCTGCTGCCTGTACCGGCGCTGCTGCTCAAGGCCGGCCTTGGCGAAATGTCGACCTTGCTGCTGGGCGGCCAGCGCGCGCGCCCGGTGCGCTTGCTGGCGGCGGGCTTCACCTTCCGCTTCAACGATCTGCAATCGGCGCTGGACAACCTGTCCAGCCGCCTCTGACATAGGACGCTGCATGACCGATCACGCCCTGCTGCTGGTCAACCTGGGTTCCCCGGCCTCCACCTCGGTGGCCGATGTGCGCCGCTACCTCAACCAGTTCCTGATGGACCCCTATGTGATCGACCTGCCTTGGCCGGTGCGGCGCTTGCTGGTGTCACTGATCCTGGTCAAGCGCCCGGAGCAGTCGGCACATGCCTATGGTTCGATCTGGTGGGAGGAGGGCTCGCCACTGGTGGTGCTGACCCGTCGCCTGCAGGCGGCAATGGTCGAACACTGGCCCCATGGCCCGGTGGAAATCGCCATGCGCTATGGCCAGCCGGCTTTGCCCGAAGTGTTGGAGCGCCTGGCCGCCCAAGGCGTGCGCAAGGTGACGTTGGCACCGCTTTATCCACAGTTCGCCGACAGTACGGTGACCACGGTGGTCGAGCTGGCGAAACAGACGGTCAGTGAGCGCGGGTTGCCGTTGCAGATGCGCGTGCTGCGGCCGTTCTACGATCACCCTGACTACATCGAGGCACTGGCTGCCAGCGCCCGGCCGTACCTGGAGCAGGATTACGACCACCTGCTGCTGAGCTTCCACGGTTTGCCGGAGCGGCACCTGAAGAAGCTGGACCCGACCGGTAATCACGACTTCCAGGCAGCTGACTGCTGCAAGGATGCCGGCGCCGAGATGCGCGCTGTGTGCTACCGCGGGCAATGCCTGGCTACAGCCAAGGCCTTTGCTCAGAAAATGGGCATACCCGATGGTAAGTGGTCGGTGTCGTTCCAGTCGCGGTTGGGGCGGGCCAAGTGGATCGAACCCTATACCGAGGCGCGGTTGGACGAGCTGGGCAAGGCGGGCGTGAAGAAGCTGCTGGTGATGTGCCCGGCGTTCGTCGCCGATTGCATCGAAACGCTGGAAGAAATCGGCATGCGGGGCAGCGAGCAGTTTGTAGAGGCGGGTGGGCGAGAGCTGGTGCTGGTGCCGTGCCTGAATGATCACCCGGAATGGGTGAGGGTGTTGGCGGATATGTGTGAAAAGGCCTGAATAGCTGGGGGCCGCTTTGCGGCCCTATCGCGACACAAGGCCGCTCCTACAAGCAGATCGCGGTCCCCTGTAGGAGCGGCCTTGTGTCGCGAAAGGGCTGCAGAGCAGCCCCGGGATCTTAAGGCAACTGGTCATCCAGCTTCTTGTGCTTCCAGCCATCGTTGCCCGGCAGGATCAGATTCAGGGCAATAGCCACGATGGCGCACAGGGCGATGCCCTTCAGGCCCCAGTCATCCGGGCCGTCACCACTGCCGATCAGCACGCCGCCGATGCCGAACACCAGGGTCACCGACACGATCACCAGGTTGCGTGCTTCGGCCAGGTCGATCTTGTGGCGGATCATGGTGTTCATGCCCACTGCCGCAATCGAGCCGAACAGCAGGCACAGGATACCGCCCATCACCGGTACCGGAATGCTCTGCAGCAGCGCGCCGAACTTGCCGATGAATGCCAGTGTGATGGCGAAAATCGCCGCCCAGGTCATGATCTTCGGATTGTAGTTCTTGGTCAGCATCACCGCGCCGGTCACTTCGGCGTAGGTGGTGTTGGGCGGGCCGCCGAACAGGCCGGCTGCAGTGGTAGCCAGGCCATCACCCAGCAGGGTGCGGTGCAGGCCGGGTTTTTTCAGGTAGTCACGGCCAGTCACGCTGCCGACCGCGATCACCCCGCCGATATGCTCGATCGCTGGCGCCAAGGCAACCGGTACGATGAACAGAATGGCCTGCCAGTTGAACGCAGGTGCGGTGAAATTGGGAATTTCCAGCCACGGTGCAGCGGCGATCTTGGCTGTGTCGACCACGCCAAAGGCGAATGACAGGGCAAAGCCCACCAGTACGCCGGAAATGATCGGTACCAGGCGGAAAATGCCTTTGCCGAACACGGCGACGACCAGGGTTGTCAGCAGGGCTGGCATGGAGATCAGCATGGCGGTCTTGTACGGCATCAGTGCCGCGCCGTCGCCACCCTTGCCCATCGCCATGTTGGCGGCGATTGGCGCCATGGCCAGGCCGATGGAGATGATCACCGGGCCGATCACCACCGGTGGCAGCATGCGGTCGATGAAGCCGGTGCCTTTGATTTTTACCATCAGGCCCATGAAGGTGTACACGAAGCCTGCAGCCATCACGCCGCCCATGGTCTCGGCCAGGCCGAACTGGCCCTTGGCGAGGATGATCGGGGTGATGAAGGCAAAGCTCGAGGCCAGGAACACCGGCACCTGGCGGCCGGTGACCAGCTGGAACAGCAGCGTGCCGATGCCGGCGGTGAACAGCGCGACGTTCGGGTCGAGGCCGGTGATCAGGGGCATCAGCACCAGCGCGCCGAATGCCACGAAGAGCATCTGCGCGCCCGAAACGACCTGGCGCCACAGCGGGTCGTTGAAGCCGTCCTGCATGGTCAGGCGTCCTTTTGCTTGGTGCCGAAGATCTTGTCACCGGCATCGCCCAGGCCCGGCACGATGTAGCCGTGTTCGTTCAGGCGCTGGTCGATCGAGGCGGTGTAGATCTTCACGTCCGGGTGGGCTTTTTCCACCACTTCGATGCCTTCTGGCGCGGCGACCAGCACCATGGCGCGGATCTCTTTGCAGCCGGCCTTTTTAAGCAGGTCGATGGTGGCGACCATCGAGCCGCCGGTGGCCAGCATCGGGTCGATGATCAGGGCCAGGCGCTGGTTGATGTCCGGCGCGAGCTTTTCCAGGTAGGTGTGGGCTTCGAGGGTTTCTTCGTTACGGGCAACACCGACGGCGCTGACCTTCGCCCCAGGGATCAGGCTGAGCACGCCGTCGAGCATGCCGATGCCGGCGCGCAGGATCGGTACTACAGTAATCTTCTTGCCGGCGATTTATTCAACCGAGACCTTGCCACACCAGCCATCGATCTCGTAGGTTTCGAGGGGCAGGTCCTGGGTGGCTTCATACGTCAGGAGCGCGCCGACTTCCTGGGCGAGTTCGCGAAAATTCTTGGTGCTGATATCGGCACGGCGCATCAGGCCGAGCTTGTGGCGGATCAGCGGATGGCGGATCTCACGAGTGGGCATAGGGGGGCTCCGAAAGGCGGGCAAAAAAACCGCGCTAGATTAATCTATTCAGCCTGTGCTGTCGTCTGGTCATTCTGGACGTTAGTCCATAAATGCTTGATCTGTGACGAGCGGATGCGTACCTTTGCCCGCTTTTCCAAAATGCACCCCCCGGAGAGCGCCATGTCCGCCGATCTCGAGCATATCCGTCAAGTCATGCGTGAAGCTGACTGCCTGTACACCGAAGCCGAAGTCGAAGCGGCCATCGCCAACGTCGGCGAGCAAATCTGCAAGGACCTGCACGACAAGAACCCCGTGGTGTTCTGCGTGATGAACGGCGGCCTGATCTTCTCCGGCAAACTGCTGACCCACCTGCAGTTCCCGCTGGAAGCCTCGTACCTGCATGCCACTCGTTACCGCAACCAGACCAGCGGCGGTGAGCTGTTCTGGAAGGCCAAGCCGGAAGTCTCTTTCATCGATCGCGACGTACTGATCGTCGACGACATCCTCGACGAGGGCCACACCCTCAGCGCCATCATCGAGTTCTGCAAGCATGCCGGCGCGCGCTCGGTGTACACCGCAGTTCTGATCGACAAGGATCACGACCGCAAGGCCAGCCCGGACCTCAAAGCCAACTACGTAGGCCTGCCTTGTGTCGATCGCTACATCTTCGGCTATGGCATGGACTACAAAGGTTACTGGCGCAACGCTAACGGCATCTTCGCCGTAAAGGGGCTGTGACCATGCGCCAGCCTGCGTTCATCGACCAATCGCTGTTCGCCGGGCTGGCCGAAAAGGCTGCTGCCAACCCGCGTGGGCGGCAGCACCACAACTTCCATGAAATGGAAGATCCCTGCCACCGCATGGCGGTCGGGCTGCAGCCGAGCACCTACATTCCACCGCACCGCCACTTGAGCGACGACAAGGCGGAGACCTTGCTCGTGCTCAAGGGGCGCTTCGGCCTGTTGATCTTCGACGAGCAGGGCGCCGTGACTGACAAGCGGGTGCTGCAAGCGGGTGGCGACTGTCTGGGTGTGGACCTGGCGCCCGGTACCTACCATGGGTTGGTGGTGCTGGAGCCGGACAGCATCCTGTTCGAATGCAAGGCCGGCCCATACCGGCCGGTGGGCGAAGGTGAACATGCACACTGGGCGCCACGTGAAGGCGAAGACGGCGTAGCCCAATACCAGGCCTGGATGCTTGCGCAGTTCGATTGATGCTGCTTGTACCCGGCATGCTAGAGTGCTCCTTCATACAAGGAGCCTCACATGCGTGCGATTCTTCCCCTCCTGCTGGCCGTCAGCCTGCCACTCGCCGCCGCACCACTGCACAGCCAGTTCCTGCCACCCGATGATCAGTCCCTGCGCCAGGAAGCACCGACCAGCCAGCAATTGCTGCAAGTGACCGACTATTCGGTGGTCGTAGGTGCCCAGCGCCAGTCCGACCAGCAACCGATCCCGATCACCTCGTCGTTGCAGGTGCGCCTGAAGGGCAAACCGCTGAGCAAGGGCGCGACCATCGCTCAGGTGCTGCTGACCTTCGACGGTGAAGCCGCCAAGAGCCTTAAAAAGCCCGTGTATGACGAAAAAAGCCGCACCTTGAGCCTGAATTACCCGGTTAGCGATTACCGCGTAATCATGGACCTGCTGCGCAACGAAACCCTGTACGTGCAATTTCTGACCTACGGCAACGGCCACATCTGGGCCGACCTGCACACCGGTACCGTACGTACGCGTTGAGGCGCGTAGCCTGCGGGGGGTAAACTGCCGGCCTTCGAAATTCCGTGATGGTCCAGTTGGAGTCGGCAATGCGTAAAGACAAGAAACAGGTAATCGGTGACGAAATCAGCGACGACTACATCAAGTCGTTCCTTCAGTTCGAGCCGGCCGATGGTGTGACCTCGCCGTCGGCGCACAAGCTGGTCAAAGCCTACCGTGGCCTGCGCGTCGACGATTTCGAGCGATTTGTCGGTTTCTTCGTCGAAGCAGGCCTGGACCTGGATGGCAAGGACGAGCACGGCAAAACCTTCGTCGAGCAGATTGCCGACCAGCGCAATGCGCCTGAGTACATCGAGATTATCGATAACGCCCGCGGCTGACCAAGGTCCAGCCACAAAAAAACGCCCCGAGGGGCGTTTTTTCGTTACCGGGCGGATCAGGCGTAATGCTTGGCTGCCGGGCTGCTTTCTACCAGCTCCAGCGCCACGTCGTTGTCGGCGCTGATCTTGTGGTACAGGGCGGCATCGGTTGCCAGGGTCTTCTCGCGAGCCGGGAAGATTTCTTTGAGCTTGGCAGCCCAGGCACCCTTGGCCTGCTCGGGGAAGCAGCGCTCGATCAGTTCCAGCATGATCGACACGGTCACCGAGGCACCCGGCGATGCGCCGAGCAGCGCGGCCAGGCTGCCGTCCTGGGCCGAGACCAGCTCGGTACCAAACTGCAGCACGCCGCCTTTTTTCGGGTCTTTCTTGATGATCTGCACGCGCTGGCCAGCCACTTCCAGGCGCCAGTCTTCGGCCTTGGCCTGTGGATAGAAGCGACGCAGGGCTTCCAGGCGCTGCTCCATCGACTGCATCACTTCGCTGACCAGGTACTTGGTCAGGTCCATGTTGTCGCGGGCCACGGCCAGCATCGGGCCGATGTTGCCCATGCGCACCGAGAGCGGCAGGTCCATCAGCGAACCGTGCTTGAGGAACTTGGTGGTGAAGCCGGCATAGGGGCCGAACAGCAGCGAAGTCTTGCCGTCCACTACGCGGGTGTCCAAGTGCGGAACCGACATCGGCGGGGCACCTACGGCGGCCTGGCTGTACACTTTGGCCTGGTGCTGCTTGACGATTTCCGGGTTGTCGCAGCGCAGCCACTGGCCGCTGACCGGGAAGCCGCCGAAGCCTTTGCTTTCCGGGATGCCGGACAATTGCAGCAGCGGCAGGGCCGCGCCGCCAGCACCGAGGAAGACGAAGCGGGCGTCGACTTCACGGCTGCCGCCGCTGTTGACGTCCTTGATGCTCACGGTCCAGCCGCTGCCATTACGGCGCAGGCCGACAACCTTCTTGCTGTATTTGACCTGCGCGTCCGGCGAGTCACCCAGCAGTTTGAGCAGCTTGTTGGTCAGTGCCCCGAAGTTCACGTCGGTGCCTTTGGCCACGCGGGTAGCGGCGATGTGCTGGTCGGCCGGGCGGCCAGGCATCATCAGCGGCATCCAGTCGTTCATCACGGCCTTGTCTTCGGTGTATTCCATCTCATGGAAGGCGTGGTGCTGCTTGAGCAGCTCGAAGCGCTTCTTGAGGAAGGAAACACCCTTGTCACCCTCGACGTAGCTCAGGTGTGGGACAGGGTTGATGAAAGCACGCGCCGAGCCGAAGTTGCCCTTCTTGCTCAGGTAGGCCCAGAACTGGCGCGAAACCTCGAACTGGGTGTTGATGTGCACGGCCTTCTTGATGTCGATGCTGCCATCGGCGGCCTGCGGCGTGTAGTTCAGCTCGCACAGGCCGGCGTGGCCGGTGCCTGCGTTGTTCCAGGGGTTGGAGCTTTCCGCGGCTCCGGAGTCCATCGCCTCGACGACCTCAAGCTTCAGGGTCGGGTCAAGCTCCTTGAGCAGTACGGCCAGGGTGGCACTCATGATGCCCGCGCCTACCAGTACCACATCAACCGATTCGTTCTGCGCCATTTAACGCGTCTCCACAATCTACAGCTACCTAATTGACAGCATAGGACCTGGGTTTGCCAGGGTCGCCATGTCCGACTTTTCGCAGTTCTTGCAACTTCCGCGGACACCGCCAATCAGTCTTCGGGTTCGTGTATTGAACGCCGTTTGCCACAGGTGCGGCAATTCGACTTATGGTCAAGGTGTCGTGCGTGCGTTATGGAACGGTTCAGACACTCATACGGGATGAGCGCATTTGCCGCCTGTTCAGGGCTGTTCGGGACACATCTGCCGCTTTTGCACATGCCAGACTGTTCATTTGCTCGCCACACTCTTGTGAAGTTGTGAAAACCGTTTTTTCACGCTCTTTTGGAGACGTGAACCTCAAAAGGGGACTGCGCGATGGCAACCCGCAGGTTCATGCAGTGTGAAGGGCCGGAAAAGCAGGCACGACAGCCGATGCAAGACCTGAGTGGAAGGCTCTCTGTGGGCGAAGCGGTGAAGTTGCCGGGGTCAATCGGCGAGTGCGGGGCCCGATCAGGAGACGTCCTTATAATCGGGGGGAGATTATAGCGATGTCGCGGGCAGAAATGTCGCCATTCGTGGTTTTTATTGCAGCGTTTGTCAGGCCGCGAGGAGGCGTTGATGCCAACGGCGGCTTGCACGCGCGCAAACACGGGCGTCGGCGGGCAGCTCGCGGCCCAGCCAGGCCAGCTGAATTTCACCGACCTGGACCCAGCCGCTGCCGCTTGGCGCCTGGCTGCATTGCTTGAAGGCCAGGCATTTGCCTTGGGCGTCGAGGCGGGCGTAGGCGTTGTGGCGCGGGCGTTGGAAGAGCAGAGTCCAGAGCGAGGCCATGGCAGTGAGTCCTTTGCGTTAGGGCTTGGCGCAAGGATAAGGGCGTGGCCATGAAACGATTGTGACAAGCGAGGCTGGCCGATGACTGGTCTGTGCCTGGCTAGGTATACTGTGGGCCTTTGCCGCATTTTCTGGAGAAACGCGCATGTTGCAACGTCTGTTGTTCGGTTTGATCGCCGTGGCCAGCCTCAGCCTGGTCGGTTGTGCCCACAGCCCGCAACAACTCAACCCGCAACCCACGCTCAAGGCCCAGCTCGCCCCGGTCGGCCATGGCCAGCCAGTGGTGGTCCGGGTAGTTGATGGCCGCCCATCGCAGTCCCTGGGCACTCGCGGTGGCATGTACCCCGAAACCAGCACCATCAGCGTCAGCGGTAACGACGTGGTGCCCAAGCTGCAGGCTCAAGCCGAAGCCGCTGTGCGCCTGCTCGGCTTCACCCCGACGGCAAACGCCTACAACGCGCCACAGCTGACCGTGACCCTGGCCGAACTGAAATATCAGTCGCCGAAAGACAACCTGTACGTGACCGAGGCCACCATCGGCGCCACCTTCCGTGCCGACGTACGTAACGGCGGTCGCAGCTACAGCGGCCGTTACGGTGCTTCGCTGGACCAGCGTTTCGGCATGGCGCCGAATCAGGACACCAACACCCAACTGGTGGGCGACGTGCTGAGCGATGCCTTGACCCGCATGTTCAAGGACCCAACCATTGGGCAGGTGCTGGGCCAGTAAGCGTTTAGGCGTATAAAAGAAACCCGCTGCCAGGCAGCGGGTTTTTTTATTGCTGGCTCAAGCTGCTGCTATGTGGAAGTCCAGCAAGCTGAAACCAGTCCCGGTATCCACCTCGGGCAAGTCTTCATGCACATGCCCGCCCAGCGCACAGTAGACCAGCCACTGGCGGTCCTGCACATTGATGGCAAAACCATCGATCAACGCCTGTTGTTCATCGCTCTGGGCAACGAGGTAGAGGCGGTCCTGGTTTTCGGCGTGCAGCATGAACAAGCTCCGGGTCATGAAAGGCCGACAGGGTGGCCTGCTCAGATGACGAGCGGATGACAGATGAAATTTAATGACACTTTGTCGCCCATACCGGGCGCCGGAGATCGACTTGGGTAGAATGCGGGCCTTTGCCGCTGCTCACACCGAGGTCGCGTGATGTCCTTGCAAGTGCTCTGGGGGTTTTTGGCCGCCCATCCCACCAAGTTGATCAACCTGCTGGCGCTGCTGCTGACCTGCCCAGGCGGTTTGCTGCTGCACAGTGCACGGCGACGCGAGGCCGAGACCCGCGAATACATGGCTGTGGACGAAGGGGTAGTGGACGCGTTCGACCTGCGGGTGCCACGCTATTTCTACATTCTCGGCTTTTCGTGCCTGGCGATGGCGTTGCTGTTGTCCTGGTTCAGTACCTGGGTCTGAGAACCATTGGGGCCGCTTTGCGGCCCATCGCGACACAAGGCCGCTCCTACAGGAGATCGCGGTCCCCTGTAGGAGCGGCCTTGTGTCGCGATTGGGCTGCAAAGCAGCCCCGACAATCCTTCAGGCCACAGGTGCCTGCTGCTTGACCTGATACTGGTTACGCACCGGCGTCGCATACTGCAACACCAGGTATGGCCGCTGCTCTTCAGGGCAGGCATCCAGACGGCGCTGCCATTCTTCCTTGGCTTTTGCCAGCTCATCCGTCGGGAACACCTTCTCGGCACTCGGCACCTGCAACGCCTCATCCTTGGCATCCCACATCGCATACGCCAGGTAATGCACCGGGAACAGCCGGTAGCCACCCAGAATCTGCCGGTCGATTTCCGACGCCAGCTGCTTGGTGTCTTCGTGGTATGCGGTCACTGGCGGGGCGAAGTTGATGTGCACCCGGCCCTTGTAGCCGGTAATGCCCTTGGCGATGCTGTTGTCGTCCTCGCCTGGCGCCTTCTTGTAGGTACCGGTGGTGGCGCGGATGTACAGCTCGCGGGCCTTGGCCTGGTCACACGGGTCGTATTCGTAGCTGATCGACACCGGCGTCAGGTTCAGGCTCTGGATCACCGCACCGAACGGCTCGTCCTTGCGGCTCATGTGGAACATCTTGAGGATCGCCGAGTCGGTGCGGTCGTCACCGTCCTTGGCCCGGCCTTCTGCCTGGGCGATCCAGATCGACGTAGCATCGTTGCGGATCGAGTGGTTGATATAGGCCGAAAGCAGCTGGTAAGCCGCCAGCTTCTCACGCCGGCCGCTGATCGAGCGGTGCACGATGAAGCTCTTGTTCAGGCGCATCATGTCGCTGACAAAGGGCTTTTGCAGCAGGTTGTCGCCAATGGCGATGCGCGGCGTGGGCAGGCCGGCATGGTACACCGCGTAGTTGACGAAGGCCGGGTCCATGACGATGTCGCGGTGGTTGGCCAGGAACAGGTAGGCGGTGCCGGCCTTGAGTTGTTCCACGCCGGAATAGGTAACGCCGTCAGTGGCGCGGTCGATGGTCTGGTCGACGTAATACTCGACTTTGTCCTGCAGGGTGGAAACGCAGGTGACGCCGGCGAATTCCTTGCGCAGGCGGCGTGCAATCAACGGCTTGAGCAACCAGCCGAGAGCACCAGCCGCACGCGGGAAGCGGAAGTGGGTGAGGATATCGAGGAATGCCGGGTCGCTGAGCAGGCGTGCCAGAACGGCAGGGACCTCAGCGTCGTCGTACGGTCGGATGGCATCGAATTCGCCCATCATGCTCTCTTGTTGGAAACGGCTAGGGTAATAGGTAGGGGCGGGCTCCGAAAAACGGCTCGGACGCACACAGGCCCTGTAAACAGACCGGCAATTATACGCATAAGTCACCCCGGAGGCCGCGATGCTGGAAACTGCGATCTACGATTGCCCTTATTGTGGCGAAGAAGTCGAAACCACGGTGGACCTGTCCGGTGGCGATCAGGAGTACATCGAGGATTGCCAAGTGTGCTGCAAGCCTATCCGTTTCGTGCTGCAGGTGCATGGCGAGGAGTGGATGCTGGATGTCTTTGGTGAGAATGACTGATGCGGCGGATCTACGAACCGGAAAACCTGCTCGAAGCCGAAATGCTGGTCGGTATGCTGGCCAGTGAGGGCGTCGACGTGCAACTGGTGGGCCGTGACTTGATGGGCGGTGTGGGCGAGCTGCCGCTGCAAGGGCTGCTGGGGCTTGCGGTGGCCGATGAGCAGGCCGAGTACGCACGGCAACTGATCGATGCGTACAATGACGCCCAGCCACTGGTTGGCGACGAACCGGAGAGTTTCCCCGGTACCTTGATCTGCTAGGTTCTGAATTCGCCCATGTGTGGACGTTACGCCCTGTTTCGCTGGCCCCAGGCCCTTGCCAGTCTGCCGGGCTTTCCCGTCGGTCAGCCGGCCCAATGGAATATCTCGCCCGGGGCTTCGGTGCTGATCCAGCGTCAGCTCGACGGCCAGCAGCAACTGGTCAAGGCGCGCTGGGGGCTGACCCCGGCCTGGCTCACCGACCTGTCCCGCACCCCGGCCCACGCCCGCGCTGAAACCCTGGCAGAGCAGCCGATGTTTCGTGAAGCATTTCGCCAGCGCCGCTGCCTGATGCCGGCCAACGGCTTTTACGAGTGGCGGGGCAGCGTGCGTAAGCGCCCATACTGGTTGACCCCGGGGGAGGGCGCCTCGCTGTACTTCGCGGCGGTGTGGGAAGCCTACCCGGTGCAGGACCAGGTGTGGCTGAGCTGCGCGGTGGTGACCCAGGCGGCCATGAACCAGCGCCGTCCGCTGATACTGGATGAGGCCGGGCAGGCGGCCTGGCTTGACCCGGATACGCCAATTACCCGCCTGCACGAGCTGCTGGCCAGCCCGCCTGCGGTGTTGCGTGAGCGGGCCTTGGCCAATTTCGTCAATGACCCGAAACTGGATGCGCCGGAGTGCCTCACCCCGGTTTGATAAATCTTCCCTGTGGCTATGGCAGCCAATGGCGACTCGGCCTAGGATACGCCGCATGTGGATAGGGAGTGTTTTCATGCGTAAGTCTTTTGTCGTCAGCCTGCTGAGTGCTGGCATCCTGCTGGCCGGCTGCCAGGCGGTGAACACCACCAGCGGAGGTGCTGTTGGCGTCGAGCGTCAGCAGTACATGTTCAGCATGCTCTCGACCGATGAGGTCAACCAGATGTACGCCCAGTCGTACCAGCAAACCCTGGGTGAGGCCTCGAGCAAGGGTGTGCTCGACAAGTCCAGTGCCGATGCCAAGCGGGTGCAGGTCATTGCCAACCGACTGATCGCCCAGGCGCCCAAGTTCCGCCCGGATGCCGCGCAGTGGGACTGGCAAGTCAACGTGATCAAGAGCGACGAACTCAACGCCAACTGCGGCCCGGGCGGCAAGATCATCGTCTATACCGGCCTGATCGATCAGCTCAAGCTCAGCGATGCGGAAATTGCCGCAGTGGTGGGGCACGAGATTGCCCACGCCCTGCGTGAGCACAGCCGCGAGGCCATGTCCAAGGCGTACGGTGTGGAAATGGCCCGCCAGGGTGCCGGTGCCATCTTCGGCCTCGGCCAGAGCAGCATGGCCATGGCCGACACCGTGGTGAACTACGCCATGACCTTGCCCAACAGCCGGGCCAACGAAAACGAGGCCGACCTGATTGGCCTGGAGCTGTCGGCGCGTGCCGGTTATGACCCGAATGCCGCGATCACCTTGTGGAACAAGATGAGCAAGGCTTCCGAGGGTGCACCGCCTGAGTTCATGAGCACTCACCCGGCGTCGGAAAGCCGCATTGCTTCGCTGCAGGCGGCAATTCCGAAGGTGATGCCGCTGTATCAGGCCGCGGCCAAGCCGTAACTGTGTGAACCCTGGGGCCGCTTTGCGGCCCCGCTTCCCTGCTTAACCTACCCAGCCACTGGCCTTCATTGCCGAGTACACGGCCACGATCGCCAGGACGAAGAACGCCGTGGCCGCCAGGCGACGAATCAGCGTCAACGGCAGTTTGTCTGCCGCGAAGTTACCCGCCAGAACCACCGGCACGTTGGCAATCAGCATGCCCAGGGTGGTGCCGAGGATGACCATGATCAGGTGCGGGTACTGTGCTGCCAGCATCACCGTGGCAACCTGGGTCTTGTCACCGATTTCGGCCAGGAAGAACGCAATCAGCGTGGTCAGGAACGGCCCGAAGCGGCGTGCCGGGTTCTCGTCGTCATCCATCTTGTCCGGTACCAGGGTCCACAGCGCTGTGGCGGTAAAGCTCGCGGCCAGGATCCAGTGCAGTGCCGAGTCGCTGAAGAAACTGCCGAACCACGCCCCTACGGCACCGGCCGCCGCATGGTTGGCCAAGGTGGCGGCGATGATGCCGGCGATGATCGGCCAGGGTTTGCGAAAGCGAGCCGCGAGAATGAGCGCGAGCAGTTGCGTCTTGTCGCCGATTTCGGCGAGGGCAACGATAGCGGTGGGGACCAGCAGAGATTCCAGCATCAGGATTCCTACGGGGGCGGGTCGACACGGCTATGACACGTACAGCCTCCCCGCCCCGGGTAAGGTGTGCGTGTCATAGGTCTTGTCAAACCCTGGATCCGTCTATGCGGATCTCTCCATGCAGGCTGGCATGGCGGGTCGCACGCGCCATGGTCTGTGGACCAAGTATGTTGACGCGTACCGGGCGAGCTGGGTGCTCGCGGGAGACTACTCCCCTAGGACGGTGCGGATTCTGCCTAGGCAAAACGCTTTCGGCAAGCGCTGTTTTTATCCGTGCGTTGCCTGATAGATGCGGAAACCATCGGCCTCGTCGCGTACCTGGCAGTTGCCCAATGCCCCTTCGATCAGCGGCTGGTAGCGCAGGAAGCTGTTGGCCACCAGGCGCATTTCGCCACCTTTTCGCAGATGAACGGCTGATTTTTTCAGCAAGTTCTCCGAAGCCTGATAGTTGGTGTGTACGCCGGTGTGGAACGGCGGGTTGCTCAGGATAAGGCTCAGTTCGGTGGGGGCTGCGTCAATGCCATCTCCGCTGATCACGTCGCCTTCCAGGCCGTTGGCGGCCAGCGTCAGGCGGCTGGCGGCCACGGCGAAGGCATCCACATCCAGCATGGTCACCCGGCTTTGTGGGTAACGGCGCTTGAGCGTGGCACCCAGCACCCCGGCACCACAGCCAAAGTCCAGCATGTGGCCGTCGGGTAGGCCATCGAGGTGTTTGAGCAGCAGGGCGGTACCCCGATCGAGGCGACCATGGCTGAATACACCCGGCAGGCTGACCACTTGCAGCGGGCCGTCTTCCAGGGCCAGCTCGAAGCGCTCGGCCAGGCTTTCCAGCGGTTTTGCCTGCGGTGCCTGGTCGATGGTCACTTGCCACAGTTGGCAATGGCGAGCGCTGTCCAGCTTGCGTGGCTTGCCAAAGGCCTGCAGCTGCTTGGCCGCCCCTTCGATGCCGCCGCGTTTTTCGCCGACCAGGTACAGCTCGCGGCCGGCCAGGCGCGACGCCAGGGCGTTGAGCAGGTAGGCGGCCAGCTCGCGGGACTTGGGCAGGAACAGCACGGCACTGTCGAAGGGCAGGTCGGGCGGCTCGACCGCATAGTGGCTGCGGCCGGCAAAGCGGCTGTCGAGCATGGCCTGATCGCCGGCATGCCAGGTCCAGGCCTGGGCCTGGGGCAACTGGCCGAGCAGGTCGTCGGCGGGGGCGCCAGCGATCAGCAGCGGCCCCTGGAACAGCTCTGCCTGGCGGAGCAACACTTCACTGCGCGGGTCCATGGACGACGCCTCCTGGAAAAAAGTGGCGCAGTGTAGCAGAGGCCGGCGCCGGGCTCAGCTGACCACGCGGCGTGGCTGACCAGCGAAGAAGGCCTGGGCGTTTTCGCTGAGCTGGCCAACGATGCGCTGGCGCGATTCCACCGCGCCCCAGGCGCTGTGCGGGGTGATGATCAGGCGCGGGATGTCGGGTTGGAGCAATGGGTTGCCATTGACCGGCGGCTCCACACTCAGCACGTCGGTGGCCGCGCCGCCCAGGTGGCCACTGCGCAGGGCGTCGGCCAGTGCCTGTTCGTCGATCAGGCCACCACGGGCAGTGTTGACAACCAGTGCATTGCGCTTGAGCAGGCCCAGTTCGCGAGCGCCGAGCATGTGCCGGGTATGCTCGTTCAACGGGCAGTGCAGGGTCAGCGCATCGACTTGCGGCAGCAGTTCGTCAAGCGGCAACCGGTCGGCGCGCTCCGGGCGACCGGGAATCTGTCCGCTCAGCACGCGCATGCCGAAGGCTTCGGCCAGCCGTGCCACCGCGCCGCCCAGTTCGCCGTGGCCGAGCAAGCCGAGGGTTTTGCCTTCCAGTTCGACGATGGGGAAGTCCAGCAGGCAGAACTGGCTGGCCTTGGCCCACTGGCCGTCGGCAACCGCCTGGTTGTAGTCGCACAGACGCGTCGCCAGGGCCAGCAACAGGGCGAGGGTATGCTGAGCGACTGACGGCGTGCCGTAGCCCTGGCAGTTGCACACCGTGATGCCTTGGGCGCGGGCTGCTGCCAAGTCGACATTGTTGGTGCCGGTGGCGGCCACCAGAATCAGCTTGAGCTGCGGGTTGGCGGCCAGGGTCGCGGCGTCGAGCATGACCTTGTTGCTGACCACCGCGACGGCGCCCTGCAGGCGTTGGCTTACCTGGTCCGGGCGGGTTGCATCGAACAGTTCGAGCTCATCGAACTGGCTTCGTAACGGGGAAAGGTCGAGGTCACCAAGATCTAGGGATTGGTGGTCGAGAAACACAGCGCGACGCGGGCTGGGCATCAGTAAGGCTCCGTTGGCAGGGCAGGGATGATCCATCACTCGGACAATGCCACTCATACCCCGCGTAGCCAAATCATTCCTTCGGCTGATTTAGCCGTCACATTGGCGAACTACAGTGGTTACCACATTTGTCTGGCCCGCTTTTCAGAAAAGGGATACCCATGTTGCAGACCCGCATCATCAAGCCCGCCGAGGGCGCCTACGCCTACCCACTGCTGATCAAACGCCTGCTGATGTCTGGCTGCCGCTATGAAAAGACCCGCGAAATCGTCTACCGCGACCAGTTGCGGCTCACTTATCCACAGCTCAACGAGCGCATCGCACGCCTGGCCAATGTGCTGACCGAGGCCGGGGTAAAGGCCGGTGACACCGTCGCGGTGATGGACTGGGACAGCCACCGTTACCTGGAATGCATGTTCGCCATTCCGATGATCGGCGCCGTGGTGCACACCATCAACGTGCGCCTGTCGCCCGAGCAGATCCTCTACACCATGAACCACGCCGAAGACCGCGTGGTGCTGGTCAATAGCGACTTCGTCGGCTTGTACCAGGCCATCGCCGGGCAGTTGACCACCGTCGACAAGACCCTGTTGCTGACCGACGGCCCGGACAAGACCGCCGATTTGCCCGACCTGGTCGGCGAGTACGAGCAACTGCTGGCCGCCGCCAGCCCGCGCTACGACTTCCCTGACTTCGACGAGAACTCGGTGGCCACCACCTTCTACACCACCGGCACCACCGGTAACCCCAAGGGTGTGTATTTCAGTCATCGTCAGCTGGTGCTGCACACACTGGCCGAGGCCTCGGTCACCGGCAGTATCGACAGCGTGCGGCTGCTGGGCAGTAACGACGTGTACATGCCGATCACTCCGATGTTCCATGTGCATGCCTGGGGCATCCCTTACGCTGCCACCATGCTCGGGATGAAGCAGGTGTACCCTGGGCGCTACGAGCCAGACATGCTGGTCAAGCTCTGGCGCGAGGAGAAGGTCACTTTCTCCCATTGCGTGCCGACCATCCTGCAGATGCTGCTCAACTGCCCGGCTTCGCAAGGGCAGGATTTCGGCGGCTGGAAGATCATCATTGGCGGCAGCTCGCTCAACCGCTCGTTGTATCAGGCCGCTCTGGCACGTGGCATCCAGCTGACTGCTGCGTATGGCATGTCGGAAACCTGCCCGCTGATCTCCGCCGCCCACCTTAACGATGAGTTGCAGGCCGGCAGCGAGGATGAGCGTGTTACCTACCGCATCAAGGCCGGTGTGCCGGTGCCACTGGTCGAGGCAGCCATCGTCGATGGCGACGGTAACTTCCTGCCAGCAGACGGTGAGACACAAGGCGAGCTGGTGTTGCGTGCGCCGTGGCTGACCATGGGTTACTTCAAGGAACCGGAAAAGAGCGAGGAGCTGTGGCAGGGTGGCTGGCTACACACCGGCGATGTCGCCACCCTCGACGGTATGGGTTACATCGACATCCGCGATCGCATCAAGGATGTGATCAAGACCGGTGGCGAGTGGGTCTCCTCACTCGACCTGGAAGACTTGGTCAGCCGCCACCCGGCGGTGCGCGAAGTGGCGGTGGTGGGGGTGGCCGACCCGCAATGGGGTGAGCGTCCGTTTGCCCTGCTGGTGGTGCGTGATGGCCACGCCATCGACGCCAAGTCGCTGAAGGAGCACCTCAAGCCGTTTGTCGAGCAAGGTCACATCAACAAGTGGGCGATTCCAAGCCAGATCGCCGTTGTTACTGAAATTCCCAAGACCAGCGTCGGCAAGCTCGACAAGAAACGCATCCGCCAGGACATCGTCCAATGGCAGGCCAGCAACAGCGCGTTCCTTTCCACCTTGTAACTGCTTTGCGGGTCGTGTGCGTCAGAACGCGACCCGCATGCTAGAGAGGCTGGCGCCTTGCCAAATGGCAAAAATGCGCCATCCTTGAGCACTGCCAGCACGCAATCGGGACAAATAGCAGCGAGTTGGCGGCATGGAGCGCAAATCACACTTTAGAGGGATCAAGCGCCTGTGCCTTGCTGGCTATAGTCGGGGCCAGGGGATTTTCAGGAATGGGGGAGGGCAACACGCGCAAGCCGTGTCGCCGCGGGTGCAAACCTGCAAACCGGTCGCTCGGGCCGTTCTTGAAAGGACTCACTGCCATAACAATAAAGTACATGGAGTAGCGTCGATGAAATCTGCAAACCTGTTCTGGCGCCGGGCCAAGTTGCCCTTGGCCGTCAGCCTTGCTTCCACGCTCGCAAGTCCTGCTTTCGCTGTCAGCTTCAACATGGGTGAAATCGAAGGCCAGTTCGACTCGTCGCTCTCCATCGGCGCCAGCTGGTCGACGGCCAACCCCAACAAGAACCTGATCGGGGTGAACAACGGCGGCAAGGGCCTGTCGCAGACATCCGACGATGGCCACCTGAACTTCAAGAAGGGCGAAACCTTCTCCAAGATCTTCAAAGGCATCCATGACCTGGAGCTCAAGTACGGCGACACCGGCGTGTTCGTGCGTGGCAAGTATTGGTACGACTTCGAGCTGAAGGACGAAGGCCGCGAGTTCAAGGACATCAGCGACTCCAACCGCAAGGAGGGCGCCAAGTCGTCCGGCGCCGAGCTGCTCGACGCCTTCGTCTACCACAACTACTCCATCGGCGATCAGCCCGGTTCGGTGCGCTTTGGCAAGCAGGTGGTGAGCTGGGGTGAAAGTACCTTCATCGGCGGCGGCATCAACTCGATCAACCCCATCGACGTGTCGGCGTTTCGCCGCCCAGGGGCCGAGATCAAGGAAGGCCTGATCCCGGTCAACATGTTCTACATCTCCCAGAGCCTGACCGACAACCTGTCGGCTGAGGCCTTCTACCAGCTTGAATGGGACCAGACGGTCGTCGACAACTGCGGCACCTTCTTCTCGCAGCCGGACATCATTGCCGACGGCTGTACCGACAACCTGCGCGTGCTGAACAGCAGCCGTACGGTGCCGGGCGCGGCCCAGCAATTCCTTGCTACCCAGGGCGTGAACATCAACGAAGAGGGTGTGATGGTGCGCCGTGGCGCTGACCGCGACGCGCGTGACAGCGGGCAGTTCGGCGTGGCCATGCGCTACATGTTCGAGCCATTGGACACCGAATTCGGTGCCTACTTCATGAACTACCACAGCCGTGCGCCAATCTTCAGTGCCACCGGCGCCCCGGCTTCGGTGTTCTCCGGTATCGCCGGCCTGCCGGCACAGCTGCGAGCCTTGGCACCCTTGATCGTGGCGGGTAATTCGCAGTACTTCGTCGAGTACCCGGAAGATATTCGACTCTACGGCCTCAGTTTCTCCACCACCTTGCCAACCGGCACGGCATGGAGCGGTGAGATCAGCTACCGGCCCAACGCGCCGGTACAGTTGAACACCACCGATATCCTGTTTGCCGGTGTTCGTCCTCTGGGCGGCGCACTGACCAATGCTTCGCTGCTGGCGGGTACACCGGGCCAGGACCTGCACGGCTATCGCCGTAAAGAGATCACCCAGTTCCAGACCACCTTGACGCACTTCTTCGACCAAGTGATGGGCGCTAGCCGCATGACCGTGGTGGGCGAACTGGGCGTCACCCACGTCGGCGGCCTGGAGAATGCGCACGATACCCGTTATGGCCGCGACCCGGTGTTCGGCCCTGGCCCATTGCCGTCCACGGGCGGCGCGGACACCTGCCAGGCGCTCAACGCCAGCACCATCGCCGGCGCCGGTGCCGGTGCATCCACCACCAACCTGAACCGCAAATGCGAGAACGATGGCTACACCACCAGCACATCCTGGGGTTATCGCGCCCGTGTCATTTGGGATTACAACGACGTATTCGCTGGGGTGAACCTGAAACCGAGCGTGGCCTGGTCGCATGACGTGTCCGGCTACTCGCCGGGCCCTGGCGCCAACTTCGAGGAAGGCCGCAAGGCTGTCAGCCTGGGCTTGGATGCCGAATACCAGAACACCTACACGGCAAGCCTGTCGTACACCAACTTCTTCGACGGCAAGTACAGCACCGTGGATGACCGCGACTTCGTCGCCCTCAGCTTCGGCGTGAACTTCTAAGCATTCAGATCCAGGACGACACGACATGAACAAGACCAGAAGTCTGCTGCAAGCCGGTGTGCTGGGCCTGTCCCTGCTGGCGACCAGTGTCATGGCTGCGGTATCCGCTGACGAGGCGGCCAAGCTGGGTAGCACCCTGACCCCAATGGGGGCGGAAAAGGCCGGTAATGCCGACGGCTCCATCGGCGCGTGGGAGCCGCTGTCGAAAACGGCGGGCAGCGTCGACGGCAAGGGTTTCCTGTCCGACCCGTACGGCAGTGACAAGCCGCTGTTCACCATCACGGCGCAAAACGCCGACCAGTACAAGGACAAGCTCTCGCCAGGCCAGCTGGCCATGCTCAAGCGCTACCCGGACACCTTCAAGATCCCGGTGTTCAAAACCCATCGAGGTTCAACCGTCCCGGCCGATGTGTTCGCGGCCATCAAGGAAAACGCCACCAAGACCACCCTGGTCGAGGGCGGCAACGGCCTGAACAACTTCCGCACGGCGGTACCGTTCCCGATCCCGAAAACCGGCCTGGAAGTGATCTGGAACCACATCACCCGCTACCGTGGCGGCAGTGTCAGCCGCCTGGTCACCCAAGCTACGCCGCAGCAGAACGGCTCGTTCAACCCGGTGTACTTCTCCGACCAGTTCGTCTTCCGTGACAAGATGAAGGACTACGACCCGAACAACCCAGGCAACATCCTGTTCTACTTCAAGCAGGAAGTGACCGCGCCCGCGCGCCTGGCTGGGACCGTGCTGCTGGTGCACGAAACCCTCGACCAGGTGAAGGAGCCGCGCAAGGCGTGGATCTACAACGCCGGCCAGCGTCGCGTGCGCCAGGCGCCGCAAGTGTCCTATGACGGCCCGGGTACCGCTGCCGATGGCCTGCGTACCTCCGACAACCTGGACATGTTCAACGGTGCACCTGACCGCTATGACTGGAAGCTGGAAGGCAAGAAGGAGCTGTACATCGCGTCGAACGCCTTCAAACTCGATGACCCCAAGCTGAAATATGCCGACATCATCAAGGCCGGGCACATCAACCAGGACCTGACCCGTTACGAGCTGCGCCGCGTGTGGCACGTGGTCGCAACCCTCAAACCGGGCCAGCGACACATCTATGCCAAGCGTGACTTCTACATCGATGAAGACACCTGGCAGGCTGCCGTCATCGACCAGTACGACGGCCGTGGCCAGCTGTGGCGCGTGTCCGAGGCCCACGCCCAGCCGTATTACAACGTCGAGGTGCCGTGGTACACCCTGGAAGCCATCTACGACCTGCAGTCCGGTCGTTATCTGGCCCTGGGCATGAAGAACGAAGAGAAGCGTGCCTACGATTTCGGTTTCAGTGCCAGCAAGGCCGACTTCCAACCAGCGGCGCTGCGCCAGTCGGGTATTCGCTAAGCTGAACACCACTAACTCCGTGTGATCCCCAGAACGCCCCGGCTTGCCGGGGCGTTTCTATTTTTCTGTTCTGGCCTCTACGCGGTCTTGCCCGCGAAGAGGCCAGAACAGGCAATAAATCTGCTGAATACCCACCCACACCCCCGCTACGGCCTCTGTCCATCAGCCATGTTGCTTTTTGTCGCAGTCTTTTCCGTGGCAATTGCGCCCATCATCTTCAAATGCGCCGCGTTACCCGCTAGTCTCGCAAACATCCATACCGCCGTAGTCTTCCAACCAGAACGAGCCGGCCATGACAGATCTGTCCCGTACGCATGGATTCGCGAGTCAGGCCCTGGGCCTGCTGGACGGGCGTTTCTTCCGGCCTCCGTTGCCGGACGGCCATGTGCCGCGCCAGCGCCTGTGTCAGCGTCTGCACGCCGGCCTGGGCGGGCGGCTGCTGCTGGTCAATGCCCCGGCAGGTTTCGGCAAAAGCTCCCTGGCCATCGAATTTTCCGAAGCGCTGCCCGAACACTGGCGCAGCTTGTGGCTAGGCCTGAGCCAGCGCGACGCCGACCCTGGCCGCTTCCTTGAACGCCTGCTCGAAGGCCTGCAGCAGTACTGCCCAGCACTGGGCGGCCAGGCCATGGGGCTGCTGAAAATGCGCCAGCGCCACCAGCCGTTCGCCTTCGAAGAGTGGCTCGACGGCCTGCTCGACGAGCTGGCGCTGTACCTGCAAGCCGATACGCCGCTGCTGCTGGTGCTGGACGACTATCACCTGGCCCAGGGGCCGGTGCTTGACCGCTGCCTGCAGTTCTTCCTCAATCACCTGCCCCCCGGCCTTGTGTTGCTGGTTACCAGCCGCCAGCGGCCAGACTGGCACCTGGCGCGCCTGCGCCTGTCACGGCAGCTGGTCGAGCTCAACGAGCAGGACCTGCGCCTCACCGCGGATGAGGCGCTGGCAGTGATTGGCCGCCAGCCCACGGGCCTGCGCGGTCAGGCCCTGGACAACCTTATTCAGCGCAGCGACGGCTGGGTGGCCGGGTTGCGCTTCTGGCAGCTGGCGGCCAGCGACAGCGCTGACGAGCAAGCCTTGCCCCAGGCGCTGCATGGCGGCGAGGGCCTGATCCGCGACTACTTGCTCGAAGAAGTCATCGACATGCTGCCCGTGGACGTGCAGGCCTTCTTGTACGAAACCGCCTGCCAGGAGCGTTTCTGCGCCCCGCTTTGCGATGCGCTGCGGGGCCGCCACGACAGTGCCGCGATCCTGCGCTTCCTGCAGGCGCATCAGGTGTTCCTGGTGCCGCTGGACGAGCATGGCCACTGGTTCCGCTATCACCACTTGTTCTCCGACCTGTTGCGCAGCCGCCAGGCCAGCGAGCCGCTAGCTGGCCTGCACCTACGGGCCTGCCGTTGGTTCGAAACCCAGGGCCTGCTGGACGAAGCTGTGGAGCAGGCCTTGCGTGCCGGCCACCTGGATGTCGCCGCAGACCTGGTGCAGAGCCTGTCCGAGGAGCAACTGCTGGCCGAACAGAACGTCGGTATGTTGCTGCGCTGGAAGATGGACCTGCCCGACAGCCTGCTGATCAGCACGCCACGGTTGATCGTGCTGTACAGCTGGGCGTTGGGCCTGGCTTGCCAGCTGGACGCAGCCGAGGAACTGGCCGGCTACCTCAGCCGTTTTCTACCCGCGCCTTCGGCAACCGCGCAAAAGTCGATGCTGGCCCAGTGGCTGGCGCTGAGTGGGGTCATTGCCCGTGGCCGTGGCGACCGCGAACGCACCCTGGCCTATTGCGGCGAGGCGCTACAGAGCCTGCCGAGCAAGCGTTATGGCCAACGCCTGGTGTGTTTGTCGACGCTGTCCAACCTGGCCATTGCCGATGGCGACTTCTGGCGGGCCCGAGGCTGGAACCGCGAAGCCCTGGAGCTGGCCCAACGGGTCGGCAACCCGTTGTTCGAGGCCCTGGCCCATTACGACCGGGCGCGAGTGCTGCACGCCCGTGGCGAGGTGCTGCGCGCACTGGACGAAGTGCGCCAGGGCCTGCAACGCCTGCAGGGGCTTTCGGCGCAGCGGCTGTATGCCGTGCGTGCGCGCCTGACGCTTTACGAAGGCTACCTGCTGGTCTCACGCCTGCAGCCGGCCCAGGGCCGAGCACGCTTGCGTGCAGGGCTGGGCGAGGCGCGGGCGTGCCGAGACATCAGTGTGCTCATCGGTCATTGCGTGATTGCCACGCTCGATGGCCGGGAAGGGCACTTTGCCGAAGCCTTTGCCGAATTGGCCGAGGCCGAGCGCCTGATGCATATCTGGGACGTGCCCCCGGTCTATTACCTGGCCATGATTACCCTGGTCAAATGCGAACTGTGGCTGGCCCAAGGGCGAACCGACCTGGCAGAGTCCTGGCTGCTGCGTCTGGGCCAGACCTACGGTGGCGAGCAACCGGCAGCAGCACCGGAGTTCCACCCGCTGCTGCCGTTGCATATTGCGTTGCAGCAGGCTTTGCTCGAGCGCATCCAGTTGCGTGGCGAGGATGCCGAGCAACGCCTGGCAAGCCTGGTAGCGCGTGGCCAGGCCAGTGGCGGCATGATGCTCACCGTCAGTGCCCTTTGCCAATGGCTTTCCCAACTGCTGGACGAAGGCAGGGAAGGGCAGGCCGCGCAGTTGCTGCCAGGTTTGCTGGAGGCAGCCCATGGCGGTGTGCTGCAACCGTTCCAGCCACTTCTGGAAAAGCACCCGCAATGGCTTCATGAGCAACTGCAGCCAGCGGCCGCTTGCCCGGTTCAAGCCGAACTGCTCAAGCACCTGCCGCCAGTGCCCACCGCCAGCACAGGCACCGGCGAGGCGCTGAGCGGCCGCGAACTGGCCGTGCTCGAACTGATTGCCCAGGGCTGTTCCAACCAGCAGATCAGCGAGCGGCTGTTCATTTCCTTGCACACCGTGAAGACCCACGCCAGCCACATCAACAGCAAGTTGGGGGTTGAGCGACGCACCCAGGCGGTGGCAAAGGCAAAAACGCTGGGGTTGCTGGCGTGATACTGGCTCTGCAGGTCATTGCTCGTTAAAGTGATGGCATGAGGCCATGGTTTGTGGCCGGTAATGCTCTACCCTCATCTTTCCCGACCGGCTGCCGATACAGCGATCGGTGGCATCGCCTCGCGCGATTTTTCAATCATTCCAAGGCAGGTCGTGTTGATGCTGCAGTACGGGCAAAAGAGCTTTCTGATCGTCGACGATTTTACCGACTTTCGCACGTCGACCCGTTCCATGTTGCGTGAGTTGGGCGTGCGCGACGTGGACACCGCTGACAGCGGCGAGCAGGCGCTGCGCATGTGCGCGCAGAAGCGCTATGACTTCATCCTGCAGGACTTCCACCTGGGTGACGGCAAGAAGAACGGCCAACAGGTGCTCGAAGACCTGATCATCGACAAGCACATCAGCCATGAGTGCGTGTTCATCATGGTCACTGCCGAGAGTAGCCAGGCCATCGTGCTCAGCGCCATCGAGCACGAGCCCGATGCTTACCTGACCAAACCCTTCAACCGGGTTGGCCTGGCGCAGCGCGTCGAGAAACTGTTCCAGCGCAAGACGCTGCTCAAACCGATCCTGCAGGCGCTGGACCGCAATCGCCCGGCTGAAGTGCTGGCCGCTTGTGCCGAGTTGTGCAAGAAGGACCCGCGCCTGGCACCGCTGTGCTTGCGCTACCGGGCCGATGCCCTGCGCAACCTCAACCGTTTTGAGGAACTTGAAAAGTTCCTCAAGGCCATCCTGGCCAGCCGCCCGCAGCCGTGGGTGTACGCCGCGTTGGGCGCACTGATGCACAAGCGTGGCCAGAACGCCCAGGCCCAAGGTGTCTACGAGCAGGCGCTCAAGGCGTTCCCGATCATGCCAGGCCTTTACGATGGCATGGCCGAGGTGCTGGTGGCTCAGGGTGATACCCGACGCGCGCAGAACCTGCTTGAAGAAGCCGTACGTTTATCGCCTCTGTCTGTGCGTCGGCAATCGACGCTGGGCAAGCTGGCGCTGGAAAACGAAGACTTCGAGAGTGCATCGAAGGCGTTCCGCCATGCGGTGAATCAGGGCCAGAGCTCGCGCTACAAGGATGCCGAAAACAACCTCGGCCTGGTGCAGGCGCTGATGAGCAAGAACGCAGGCTTCGGCTTGGATGCCCGTACCCGTGTCGAAATCAACACCACGCTCAGCGAAGTGGCCAAGGAAAACCCCGAGGACCAGGGCTTGCAAGTGCGTGCGCGGATGATGAAGGCTGCCAGCCTGCAGCAGGCGGGCGACCCGGAAACAGCCGGCAAGCTGACCGAACAGGCGATCCAGCGCCTGGACAAGATGAACCAGTTCTTCTCGGTCGATTCGGCCCTGACCGTTGCTGCGCAGTTGCAGGCAATGGGGCAGGAAGCCGCCGCCATCGGCGTGCTGAAGAGCTGTGTGGAAAGTTATGGCGATGACCCGAAGGTCATGGAAAAAGTGGGCAAGCTGACGGACGACCCCAGCGTGCTCAACGCCATTACCGAAGCGGTCACCCTCAATCGCCAGGGTGTACGCAGTTACCAGGGAGGGCAGCTTGGCGAGGCGTTGCAACTGTTCCGCAAAGCGCTGGGTATGCAGCCGAAGAACATCAGCATCGCCCTCAACACCGCCCAGGCGCTGCTGCGCATCGGCGGTGACAACCCTCAGCCCGCGATCATGCAGGAATGCCAGGACGCCTTGACCAGCGTCGCCGGTATCCCTGCCAGCGACAATCGCTATGACCGTTACCGCAAACTGCACATCCGAGTGTTCGGCGCATGAATCAAGACAATCAGGGGCTGGATTTTTCCACGGTGATCGCCTCCACCGTGCACGACCTCAAAAGCTCTCTGTCAGCGCTGATCCAGTCCCATAGCCAGTGGGTGGAGCGCTTGCCCGAAGAGCTGCGCGGTGGTGCCGAGCAGGGGATCATGGAGCACGAGTTTCGCCACCTCAACGGCATGCTGGTACAGCTGCTTGGGCTGTACAAACTGGGCATCAACCAGTTGCCGGTGTGCCCGGACTACCACGAACTGGATGATTTCATTGAAGCGCAGTTGGCGGCGCACCAGGAAGTGCTCAAGCACAACGACATCCTCGCCACCTGGCGCATCGACACCGACAACCCGCTTGGCTTCTTCGACCGTGAGCTGGTGGCCTCGGTAATCGCCAACGTCATCACCAACGCCACCCGCTTTGCCGGGCACGCCTTGCTGATTACCATCGAAGAGGCCGACAACCAGTTGGCTATCTGCGTCAACGATGACGGCCCGGGTTATCCCAAGCACATGCTCGAGCGCCAGGAGGAGTACATCCAGGGCATCGACTCGACCAGCGGCAGCACCGGCCTTGGCCTGTACTTCGCGGCGCGGATCGCGGCACTGCATGAAAGCGGCGGGGTGCGCGGGCGGATCGAGATCTCCAATGGCGGGGCGCTGGGGGGTGGGTTGTTCAGGTTGTTCCTGCCTTAGGCCGGCAGAGCATGGCGTTGGATTTTCAGCGCCCTTCAGATCGAGCGCCGCCCGCGCGGCGCATCGCGAGCTGGTGCTCGCTCCTACGCTTGTTTCGGGCCAGTTATGCCTGTTACAGACGCGCGCGACCGCTTTTTTTCGTACGGCACAATATCAAGACATGCACCAGAGGGTTCGCGCGCAAATCTCGCTGGTACAATTGGCCCGAAACAAACGTAGGAGCGAGCGCCAGCTCGCGATGCGCCGCGCGGGCGGCGCTCGATCTCACAGGCGCTGCAGCGTCCAAGACAGGCCCTTCATGAAGACTGCCCCGACCACCCTCATCCGCGAAACCTTTCCCGTAGGCCCCTTGCAGTGCAACTGCACGCTGATTGGCGACCCATTGACCAAGAAAGCCATCGTCGTCGACCCGGGCGGTGACCCGGACAAGATCCTCGCGCGCCTGCAAGCCCACGGCCTCACGCTGGTAAGCATCATCCACACCCATGCGCACTTCGATCACTTCCTGGCCTCGGGCAAGCTCAAGGAGCTGACGGGCGCCACGTTGCACCTGCACAAGGACGACCAGGCCCTGTGGGACAACCTGGAGATGCAATGCCAGATGTTCGGCGTGCCTTACACGCCGGTACCTCCACCCGATCGCTGGTTGGGCGATGACGAAGAGCTGGCCTGTGGCTGTGGTGTGGCCCTGCACACGCCTGGACATACCCCGGGCTCAATGAGCTTCTGGTTCGCCGACGCCAAACTGCTGATTGCCGGCGACACCCTGTTCCGCCGTGGCATTGGCCGCACCGATTTGTGGGGTGGTGACCAGCGGGCTATCGTTCGCTCCATCAAGGAGCGGCTGTACCGGCTGGACGAGGAGGCCATCGTGGTGACCGGCCACGGGCCTGACACTCGTCTGGGCGACGAGATGCGCGAAAACCCCTTCGTGCGTGCCTGATGGCACATGAAGGCACTTTCATGGAATTTTTCGTTGCCGATGCAATCCAAGGCTGGCATAGATCCCTTTGAGATCTGCCGCATTTACGAATTTTAGTAGGAGCTTGTCCATGTTCACCATGCGTCGTCTGATTATCGTCGCAACTGCCGCTGCCCTGATGACTGGCTGTGCCAGCCAGAATCCTTACGACAACCAGGGTCAGGCGCAGGGCTCCACTGGGATGAGCAAGACCGCCAAGTACGGCGGCCTGGGCGCGCTGGCCGGCGCCATCGCCGGTGCCGCCATCGACCACAACAACCGTGGCAAGGGTGCGCTGATCGGTGCTGCCGCAGTGGGTGCCGCCGCCGCCGGTTATGGCTATTACGCCGACAAGCAAGAGGCCGAACTGCGCGCGCAAATGGCCAACACTGGCGTGGAAGTGCAGCGCCAGGGTGACCAGATCAAACTGATCATGCCGGGCAACATCACCTTCGCTACCGACTCGGCCAACATCGCGCCAAGCTTCTACTCGCCGCTGAACAACCTGGCGGGCTCGTTCAAGCAGTTCAACCAGAACACCATCGAAGTGGTCGGCTTTACCGACAGCACCGGCAGCCGCCAGCACAACATGGACCTGTCCCAGCGCCGCGCGCAGGCAGTCAGCACCTACCTGACCTCGCAGGGTGTGGATGCCTCGCGCATCTCGGTACGTGGCATGGGCCCGGACCAGCCGATCGCCAGCAACGCCGACGCCAATGGCCGTGCGCAGAACCGCCGCGTGGAAGTGAACCTGAAGCCGATTCCGGGGCAGCAGTATGACCAGCAGCAAGGTCAGGTTCAGCAGTATCCCTGATTGATTCCTGGGGCCGCTTTGCGGCCCCAGTGATTTGCTAGCGCACCACGCTGGCCTGAATCGCCGTCAGGGCAATGGTATGCACGATATCGTCAACCTGTGCCCCGCGTGGCAAATCGTTCACTGGCTTGCGCAAACCCTGCAACATCGGCCCCAGGCTGACCCCGTCGGTGCTACGCTGCACCGCCTTGTGCGTGGTATTGCCGGTATTCAGGTCGGGGAACACGAACACCGTGGCACGCCCGGCCACAGGGCTGCCTGGTGCCAGCTCCCGAGCAATGGCCGGGTTGGCTGCCGCGTCATACTGCAAAGGCCCATCGATCAGCAACGCCTCTGCTGCACCTTGCGCCAGGCGAGTCGCTTCGCGCACTTTCTCGACTTCTTCATCGCTGGCCGAATCGCTTGAATAACTGATCATCGCCACCCGCGGCGCGATACCGAAGGCCTGCGCCGATTCGGCGCTCTGGCGGGCGATCTCTGCCAGTTCGGCAGCACTGGGGTGGGGGTTCATCACGCAGTCGCCGTACACCAGTACCTGCTCGGGGAACAGCATGAAGAACACCGACGACACCAGGCTTGAGCCTGGCGCGGTCTTGATCAACTGCAGCGCCGGGCGGATGGTATTGGCGGTGGAGTGAACCAGGCCCGAGACCAGGCCGTCCACTTCGTCCAGGGCCAGCATCATGGTGCCGATCACGACCGGGTCTTCCAGTTGCTGCTCGGCCATCGGTGCGTTGAGGTTCTTGCTCTTGCGCAGCGCCACCATGGGCTCCACGTAGCGCCCGCGAATCAGCTCGGGGTCGAGGACTTCCAGGCCGGGCGGCAGGGCAATGCCTTGAGCGCGGGCCACGGCCTCGACATCTTCGGGCTTGGCCAGCAGTACGCAGCGGGCAATGCCACGGGCCTGGCAGATGGCTGCGGCCTGCACCAACAGCGGCTCGGCACCTTCTGGCAAAACGATGCGCTTGTTGGCCTGCTGCGCGCGCTGGATCAACTGGTAGCGGAACACTGCCGGCGACAGGCGCATTTCACGCGGGGTGCCGCAGCGTTGGTGCAGCCAGGCTGCGTCGAGGTGGCTGGCGACGAAGTCGGTGATGAACTCGGCGCGCTCGCGGTCGTCCACGGGAATCTCGCGGTTCAGTGAGTTGAGCTGGTTGGCCGTGTCGTACGAGCCGGTGCTGACCGACAGGATCGGCAGGCCGGCCTGTAGGGCGCCGCGGCACAGGCCAAGGATGCGCGCGTCGGGCTTGCTGTCGCTGGTCAGCAGCAGCCCGGCCAGTGGCACGCCATTGATTGCCGCCAGGCTGACGGCGAGGATGATGTCGTCGCGGTCGCCCGGCGTGACCACCAGGGTACCCGAGGTCAGCAGCGGCACGGTGTTGGCGACCGTGCGTGCGCAGATGATGATCTTGCTCATGCGCCGCTGCTCGTAGTCGCCGGCATTGAGCACCTGGGCGCCGAGCAGCTCGGCCACGTCGCGGGTACGCGGGGCGTTCAGCTCGGGTTGGTAGGGAATGCAGCCAAGCAGGCGGAAGTCATTGCCGCGCAGCAACGGCGAGTGTTCACGCAGGCGGGTGGCGAAGTCGGCCATGCTCTCGTCGGTGCGAACCTTGTTGAGGATCACCCCGAGCACTTTCGGGTCGCGCGGCCCGCCGAACAGCTGGGCCTGTAGTTCGACCCGGCCGGACAGTTCGCTGAGCACTTCGTTTTCCGGTGCCGATACCAGGATCACCTCGGCATCCAGGCTTTTCGCCAGGTGAAGGTTGACCCGCGCGGCGTAGCTGGCGTGGCGCGTGGGCACCATACCCTCGACCACTACCACGTCATTGCCGATACAGGCTTGCTGGTAGAGACGGATGATTTCCTCCAGCAACTCGTCCAACTGGCCATCGCCGAGCATGCGCTCGACCTGGGCCAGGCTCAGTGGTACCGGAGGGTTGATACCGTGGGTGCGAGCCACCAGTTCGGTAGAGCGCTCGGGGCCGGTGTCACCCGGGTGGGGTTGGGCGATCGGCTTGAAGAAACCGACCTTCAGGCCGGCGCGCTCCAGGGTACGCACCAGGCCCAGGCTGATGGATGTCAGGCCGACACCGAAGTCGGTCGGCGCAATGAAAAATGTCTGCATGCGTGCTTCTCGAAATAAGCGGTGCAAGAAATTAACGGCCAAGGGTAGCGCTATCGGCCCCTTGTGCGCACCAGCCGCACGCGAAAGGCTGGCCAATGTGCTGCGCGCGCTGGGCCGGGTCAAGCACCCAGGGGCGTGCCTGCCACGGCGGTTGGTGGCGCAGGTGCTGGGTGTGGCCGCAGGACAGTTCGGCCACCCAGTGGCCTTCTTCGTCCTGATGGAAGCCTGTGATCCGACTGATGGGCCGTTGCTCGTCCGCGGTGCGTTCGCAATCGGACGATGGCTTGGTTACACTTGTCCGCTCTACATTCTTTTGCAAAAGGTCTTGCCCCATGCTGATCGCCGCCAACAAGGCTGTCTCCATCGACTATACCCTGACCAACGACGCCGGGGAGACCATCGACAGCTCCGCCGGTGGCGCGCCGCTGGTCTACCTGCACGGTGCCGGCAACATCATCCCAGGCCTGGAAAAAGCCCTGGAAGGTAAACAGGCTGGTGACGAGCTGAACGTTACCATCGAGCCGGAAGACGCCTACGGCGAATACCTGGCCGAGCTGGTCAGCACCCTGAACCGCAGCCTGTTCGAAGGCGTCGACGAGCTGGAAGTGGGCATGCAGTTCCACGCTTCGGCACCGGACGGCCAGATGCAGATCGTCACCATCCGCGACCTCGACGGCGACGACGTCACCGTTGACGGCAACCACCCACTGGCCGGCCAGCGCCTGACCTTCAAGGTCAAGGTTGTCGACGTGCGTGACGCCAGCGAAGAAGAAATCGCTCACCGCCACATCCACGGTGAAGGTGGCCATCACCACTGATTTTCTGCGCTAAGCTCAGAAAGTCGCCAGGCGCTCGGGCAAGCCGATTTGCCTTCCTACGGGAGGTGGACGGTTTGGACGAGCGCCTTTTTAGTGGGCGCAATTCGCCCCCGCGGCAACCGGGAACCTGAGAGGGGATTTCATCATGAGTGCATTTCACGACCTGAAACTGGACGCGCTGAACGGCGGAGAGCTGCCGCTCGCACCGTTCAAGGGGCAAGTGGTGCTGGTGGTCAACGTTGCCTCCAAATGTGGTCTCACGCCGCAATACAAGGCCCTGGAAAACCTCTACCAGGTTTACAAGGACAAGGGCTTCAACGTGCTTGGCCTGCCGTGCAACCAGTTTGCCGGCCAGGAGCCGGGTAGCGAAAAGGAAATCCAGGACTTCTGCAGCCTCAACTATGGGGTGAGCTTCCCGCTGGGGGGCAAGTTGGAGGTCAACGGCCCGCAGCGCCATTCGCTGTACCGTCTGCTGGCGGGTGAGGGGGCCGAGTTCCCCGGTGACATCACCTGGAACTTCGAGAAGTTTCTGGTGGGCAAGGATGGGCGAGTACTGGCGCGTTTTTCACCGCGCACGGCGCCGGATGACCCGGCGGTAGTCCAGGCCATAGAAAAAGCACTTGCCTGAAGTTTTACGCACTTCCTGTAGGCGCGGCCTTGTGCCGCGAAAGGGCCGCAACGCGGCCTCTCGATGGTTGCGGTAGTGCTGAAATCCGGGGGCCGCTGTACGGCCCATTCGCGGGGCAAGGCCGCTCCTACACTGATCGCGTGGGGCCCAAGCTTGAAGCAGGTGCGGCAGCAGATGGGTTCTGGGCTGAATGCAGATACCCCTCGAACTGCTCGACAATCGCGGGCCAGCCCTGACGGCTGGCATGCTGCCGCGCATTCAGGCGCACCCGGCGCAAGGTTTCCTCTTCTTCCAGCAGCCAGCAGGCGGCATCGATGAATGCGGCCTCATCCCCTGGCATGGCCAGCCCGCCACTGTGTCCATGGCGAATATGCTGCGCAGCTGCCGCCTCGTCATAAGCAACCACCGCCAACCCCGAAGCCATGGCCTCGAGCACCACGTTGCCAAAGGTCTCGGTCAAGCTGGGGAAAAGGAACAGGTCGCCGCTGGCATAGTGCTCGGCCAGCACCTCGCCGCGCTGGGCGCCACAGAACACTGCATCTGGCACCTGCTGTTGGAGGCTGGCACGCTGCGGGCCGTCACCGACCATGATCAGACGCAAGCGCTTCTGGGGATAAGTTTTCTGCAATGCCTCGAGACAAGGCCGCAGCAAGCCAAGGTTCTTTTCCACCGCCAGCCGTCCGACATGCAATACGGCGATATCATCCGGGCCGAGCCCCCAGCTTTCACGCAACGCCTGGTTGCGCCGGGTCGGGTTGAACAGGCCGGCATCGACACCTCGTGCCAACAGTTCCAGGCGCTCGAACCCACGGCGTTCAAGCTCCAGGCGCTGGCTGACACTGGGTACCAAGGTGATCGCCGTGCGCCGATGGAACCAGCGCAGATAGTGGGTGAGCAGGCGCGCCAGCAGGCCCAGACCGTACTGGCCGGAGTACTGCGGGAAGTTGGTGTGGAAGCCGCTGACGACCGCGATACCCAGGCGCCTGGCTGCGCGTAGGGCGCTGAGCCCTAGCGGCCCTTCGGTGGCGATGTACAGCACATCCGGGCGCTGCCGGCGCCAGCGCCGCAACAGCTTGTGCATCGATACCTCGCCCCACTGCAAACCCGGATAGCCCGGCAGGGCCCAACCACGGCACAGCATCAGGTGCGGGTCGTTTTGCACGGGGGCTTCGCCGGCCTGGCGCGGCCGTACCACCTCGACTTCATGGCCGCGTTGACGCAAGCCTTCACTGAGGCGGCCAAGGGTGTTGGCCACGCCGTTGATCTCGGGTGGGAAGGTTTCACTGACCAGGGTAATGCGTAGGGCGGGTGTATTCATGACAAAAAGTTTCCGCCTGCAGGATTGCGCCAATGTGACTGCCATGTGACGTACAGATGACGCCTGACCGCTGACGCTTTCGCCTTTATGAATATTTCCTCGCACGGCACTCAAGAAGGTGTCATCGGCAGCCGATGAAGATGCATTCGACTACGTGATGCGCTCCAGGAGAGCGGTGATGTTCAACAACAAGCTCAAGCAAGAAATTCGGCAGTTGCGCGAAGACCTGATGTCCATGGAACAGGTCAAGAGTAGCCTCGACAGCGAGATGCTGGTACTGCAGCTCGACCCTCAAGGACGGATCGAGATGGTCAACGGCAACTTCGAGAGCGAGATGCTCTACCGTGCCGAACAATTGCTTGGGCGCAATATCGAGGACATCGTCCCGGCTCATGTGAAGACCCTCGACTTTTACCAGCGCATGAAAAGCGCGATCAGCCGGGGCGAGCACCTGAACGGCGCGTTCCGTCTGTTGCGCGGCAATGGGCAGGAGGCCTGGCTGCGTTCGATCCTGCAGCCGGTCAAGAACAGCGAGGGGCGCATCAAGTACTTCACCCTGCATTCCAGCGACCTTACCCGTACTATCGAGACCTCGCGCGAGCACGAAAGCCTGATCAAGGCGCTGATGCGCTCCACCGCAGTGATCGAGTTCGAGCTCGACGGCACCATCCTCACCGCCAACGACCGTTTCCTCGCCACCGTCGGTTATCGTCTGGAGCAGATTCGCGGTAAGCACCACCGCATATTCTGCGAGCCGGAGGAAGCCAACTCGGCCGGCTACCAGGCCTTCTGGGACAAGCTGCGCCGTGGTGAATACGTTGCCGAGCGCTTCAAACGCATCGATGCCCATGGCCGGGTGATTTGGCTGGAGGCTTCGTATAACCCGATTTTCGATGCCCACGACGTGCTGTACAAGGTGGTCAAGTTCGCCACGGTGATTACCGATCAGGTCAACCAGGAGCAGGCAGTGGCCGAGGCGGCAGATGTCGCCTACAGCACCTCCCTGGGTACCGATGTCAGCGCCCGCAAGGCCACCGAGGTAGTCACCCAGACCGTCAGCGTGATGCGTGGCCTGGAGGCCTCGATGCAAGAGGCGGCCGAGGGCATCCAGGCACTTGATACTCAGTCGCGGGTGATCGGTTCGATCATCAAGACCATCAGCGACATTGCTGGGCAAACCAACCTGCTGGCGCTTAACGCAGCCATCGAAGCGGCCCGTGCGGGCGAGCAAGGGCGGGGTTTTGCCGTGGTTGCCGACGAAGTGCGCCAACTGGCCTCGCGCACCAGCACCGCCACCGAGGAAATCGCTCGGGTGGTGCAGCAGAACGAGCAACTGGCGCAGGCGGCAGTGTCGATCATCGACACCAGCAAGCGCCAGGCCGAACAGGGGCTGGCGCTGGCGGACGAGACGGGCAGCGTGATTGTCGAGATTCAGGATGGGGCGAAGCGAGTGGTGGATGTGGTGGGGCAGTTCTCCAGCCGATTGGGGCAGTGACGCCCCAGCCCGGCAGGGGTATGGCGGGCGCGGGGATCAGTTGCGCTCGCGCACCCAGAACAACGTAGCCCCCGCCACCGCCGCCGGCATCATCAGCACGTTCACCCCCGGAATCATCAGCGCCAGGTAGGTGATGCCGCCAAAACCCAGGCTTTGCCAGCGCTTCTGGCGCAGCCAGGCGAGCATGTCCTGCCAGCTCATCTTGTTGTTGTCCGCCGGGTAGTCGATGTACTGGATGGCCATCATCCATACACCGAAAATGAGCCACAGCGGCGCCGCCACCACGTTGACCACCGGGATCAGCGACAGGATGAACAGGCCGATGGCCCGCGGCAGGAAGTACCCCAGCTTGCGCATTTCGCGGCTGAAGGTGCGCGGTACCATGGCCAGCAGTTCGCCCCAGCTGAACGCCGGGAAGGTGTCTTCGCCACGGACCACCACCTCGACCTTTTCCGCCAGGAAGCCATTGAATGGGGCGGCGATGATGTTTGCCACCAGGGTGAAGGTGAAAAACACCATCAGCAGCAGCAAGGCAACGAACAACGGCCAAAGGATGTAGCTGAGGAAGCTCAACCAGTCAGGCAGCGTTGGCATCAAGGCATCGAGCCACAGCCCGAACTGGTGGCCGGCGAAGTAGATCAGGCCACCGAACAGCAGCAGGTTGACCGTTAGCGGCAGCAGCACGAACAACCGCAGGTTGGGGCTCAGCACCAGTTTCAGGCCTTCACGTAGGTACTGGGGGCCAGAGAGGACAGGGGCTTGCATCTAGTTACTCCGCACAGAAGGAAAACGCGCTGACCTTACCGAGTTTGCCGCGCCGACGAAAGGCGGGTAGCGGGCGGGAAACGGGCTGTAACAAAAGCGTCAGGGGCATGGCTATCGATGAAATCGCAGCATAGACGATGCCTATGAGGTGGATTGTCGAAGGATATTTCCTTAATCTTTGCGACCTCGCTACAGTGCGCTCAACTTTCCGCTTTCTGGGCCTGCGCGTTGTAGCCTTCCCCAAGTGCTGCGTGGGTCCTTTTTAATTTTCCAGCTGGCGCAGCCGGTACACCGATACCGGCCCGCTCGACAGGAGTTCGACATGTCTGAAGTACGTCATTCGCGCGTCATCATTCTCGGTTCCGGCCCTGCCGGTTATAGCGCTGCGGTGTATGCCGCCCGTGCCAACCTCAAGCCGCTGCTGATCACCGGCATGCAGGCCGGTGGCCAGCTGACCACCACCACCGAAGTCGACAACTGGCCGGGCGACCCCCACGGCCTGACCGGCCCGGCGCTGATGCAGCGTATGCAAGAGCATGCCGAGCGTTTCGAAACCGAAATCGTCTTCGACCACATCAATGCTGTCGACCTGGCCAACAAGCCGTTCACCCTGCAGGGTGACAGTGGCAAGTACACCTGCGACGCGCTGATCATCGCCACTGGCGCCAGCGCTCGCTACCTGGGCCTGCCGTCGGAAGAAACCTTCATGGGCAAAGGCGTTTCGGCCTGTGCTACTTGCGACGGTTTCTTCTACCGCAACAAGCCGGTCGCCGTGGTCGGCGGTGGCAACACTGCCGTGGAAGAGGCGCTGTACCTGGCCAACATCGCCAGCAAGGTGACCTTGGTACACCGTCGCGAAACCTTCCGCGCCGAGAAGATTCTGGTCGACAAGCTGAACGCGCGCGTGGCCGAAGGCAAGATCGAGCTCAAGCTCAACGCCACCCTGGACGAAGTGCTGGGTGACAACATGGGCGTGACCGGTGCGCGCCTGAAGAACAACGATGGCAGCAGTGACGAGATCAAGGTCGACGGCGTATTCATCGCCATTGGCCACACCCCGAACACTTCGCTGTTCGAAGGCCAGCTGACCTTGAAGGACGGCTACCTGGTAGTCAATGGCGGCCGTGAAGGCAATGCCACCGCCACCAACGTCGAGGGCGTGTTCGCCGCCGGTGACGTGGCTGACCACGTTTACCGTCAGGCCATTACCTCGGCCGGCGCTGGCTGCATGGCGGCATTGGATGTGGAGCGTTACCTGGACGGGTTGGCCAACGCTTCGTTCTGATCCAGCAAGGCAACAAAAAACCGGCTCAGTGGCCGGTTTTTTGTTGCCTGCGTTCAGCTCACAGGCTCAATCGCATCGACAGGTCTACCGCCTTTACATCCTTGGTCATGGCGCCAATCGAGATGTAGTCCACCCCAGTCTCGGCAATCACCCGCAAGGTCGTTTCGTTTACCCCGCCACTGGCCTCCAGCTTGGCCTTGCCAGCGTTGATACGCACCGCTTCGCGCATTTCGTCCAGGTTGAGCTCGTCGAGCATGATGATGTCTGCACCAGCGGCCAGCGCCTCACGCAGTTCTTCCAGGCTCTCCACCTCGATTTCCACCGGTTTGCCCGGTGCGATGCGGTGCGCCGCCGCCACGGCTTGGGCTACGCCGCCGCTGGCAGCAATATGGTTTTCCTTGATCAGGAAGGCGTCGTACAGGCCGATGCGATGGTTGTCGCAGCCGCCACAGGTCACCGCGTACTTCTGCGCCAAGCGCAGGCCAGGCAGGGTTTTGCGGGTGTCCAGCAGGCGTACCTGGGTGTCTGCCACCAGGTCGGCGAGGAAGCGTGCACGGGTGGCGACCCCCGACAGCATCTGCAAGAAATTCAGCGCGCTGCGCTCACCGCTGAGCAGCGAGCGGGCCGGGCCTTCCAGATGGAACAGCGGCTGATTGGCAGTAGCCCGTTCACCGTCGGCCACCTGCCAGTGCACTGCAACACGCGGGTCGAGCTGGCGGAACACGGCATCGACCCAGGCGGTGCCGGCGATTACGCAATCCTCGCGGGTGATGATGGTGGCCTTGGCCAGGCGCTCGGCCGGGATCAACTGCGCGGTGATATCGCCACTGCCGATGTCCTCCAACAATGCGCGGCGCACGTTGGCTTCAATTTCAGCGGTCAGGTCGGCAAGGCGTAGGTTCGGCATGTTCGGCTCCACAAGCTAGATGCCGGCGATTATAGGGCAGGGGGCTTGCGTGTACAGCCGCCTTGATGATGACCATTGGTCGGGCGTGGTGAGCAGACCGTGCAAAACAGGGTCACTGAACAGCCTGTAAAACGGCGCTGGCAGCTGTACGAAATTTTATCGATAATAGCGACCAGTATTTGGCGTCATAGCTTTGACGATGATGGGCCCGTCCGGGCAAGACACCCTGCAAGGAGTCCAGGATGCAAAAAGAAGGCAAGGTGGTGCCCTTGGCGGCAGCCATCGACCGAGGCGGGCGTGCGCCTCTGCCTTGCCTTCCGGTCTTGCTACTGCAAGTGCGCGACAAGGCTGCTCTGCAGTTGCGTCAGGGTTTGCAGGACTTGTTCGACAACGCCGACGACACCCTTTTCGAAATGGCCGACAAGGCCTTGGACTGCTGTGACCAGAGCCTGTACTTCGAGGCCATGCGCGACTTGCGCCTGAAGCGCAAAAGCATCGAACGTGGTTTTCTCGATACGTTCTACGACACCTTTGCGCGCATGGGCCAAATCGACCTGCTGGCTCAGCAGGTCGAGCCGGGCAACCTTTGCAGCAAGGCCCAACTGGAGCGGGCTGCCGCCATCGATGGCATGGTGGCGCGGGTGTTGTCACGCGATGGCATTGCCTTGCAGCAGTTGGGCTTGCGTTTGCAGGCGCTGCTCGACCGGCCGCTGTACGAGCCGCACAACCCGTTGGGGCCTGCCGCATTATGCAGTTACTTCCTCGATGCCGGGCGTAACCTTGGGGTTGGTTTGCGGGTCAAGCTGGTGCTGCTCAAGCTGTTCGAGCGCTATGTGCTGCGCGATGCCGATGTGATCTATGGCGAAGCCAACCAACTGCTGGCCGCCGCCGGTGTGCTGCCCGAACTGCAGCCGGCACCGCGGCGGCGGGCTGAAGACCAGCGCATGCGTGCACGGAGGGGGCACGCGAACCTTGGTCAGACGGTGGGCGCGGATGCGGCAGGGCAGGCTTTCTTTGCCTCGGTGCAGGCGCTGCTGGCCCCGGTGCGCGGGCAGTTCGCCCCGCGCTTGCAGGCAGTGTCTGCCGCCCAGCCGATCAGCTGCGCCGACCTGCTCCGGCTGCTATCGCATTTGCAGCACTACGTGCCCGCCACCCACGAGGCCGATGATTTCGAGCTCGGCCAGCAGCTTGAGCAACTGTTGTTGCGGGTCAGCGTGCGCAGTGGCACGCGCCGGCGCCTTGCCGTGGCCGACGAAGACATGATCAACCTGGTTGGCATGCTGTTCGCCTTCATCCACAACGACGACAACCTGCCGGCCAGCCTGCGGGCGCTGATTGCCCGCTTGCACATTCCGCTACTCAAGGTGGCCTTGTTGGACAAGGGGCTGTTCAGCCGGGCGAGCCATCCGGCGCGCCGGCTGCTCAACGAGGTCGCCGGTGCGGCGATTGGCTGGGAATACGGCAGGGAAGGGCAGCGTGACAGCTTGCACTTGCGGGTAGAGCGTATCGTCCAGCGCCTGCTCAATGATTTTGCCGAAGATGTCGGCTTGTTCACCGAGCTGCTCGACGACTTCCTCGCTTTCAACCAGGACGAGCGGCGGCGCAACGAGTTGCTGGAACAACGCACCCGTGATGCCGAAGAAGGCCGAGCCCGGACGCTGCAGGCCAGGCAGCAGGTGCAAGATGTGCTCAACCAGCGCCTGCGCGGCCGAGTATTGCCGCAGGTGGTGGTACATATGCTGGTACAGGCCTGGAGCCAGGTGTTGCTGCTGGCTTGGCTGAAACAGGGCGAGAACTCCCAGGAATGGCGCGACGCGTTGCAGACGATGGACACGCTGCTGGCCAGCATCACTGCGCCCCATGAGCCACAAGCCTTGTTGCAGCAGGTGCCGGGCCTGCTCAAGGCGCTGCGTGAGGGCTTGGCCAGCGTGGCCCTGGACGCGCTGGCCACCCGCGAGTTCTTCCTGCAATTGGAGCAGTTGCACCTGCGCGCCTGCGCAGGTGCCCAGGTGCTGCCGAGTGGCGATGGGCAACTTCTGGCTGATGTACGGGTGGCCGAAGACATTGTGCTGGCAATGGCCGAAGAGCCCGCCTGTGTGCCGCTGCAGATCGCCGACGGGCAGGCTGCAGCGTTACACCAGGTTCAGCGCCTGCGCATCGGCACCTGGGTCGAGGCGCTCGATGAAGACGAACCCCTGCGCTGCAAGCTGGTGGCACGTATAAACAGCAGTGACCGGCTGGTGTTCGCCAACCGCACCGGCATGAAAGTGCGCGAATGGAGCAGCACCAGCCTGGCCCAGGCACTGCAGCGGGGCGAAGTGCGCGTGCTGGATGACGGGCTGCTGTTCGAGCGTGCACTGGAGGCCGTGCTCGACGGCTTGCGGCAAGGGCTGGTGCAGTAGCGGCAGCATTACAATCATTCACATGCACACGGTGTTGGCCACAGGGCATACTGTTGTCTTGTTCATGGCGTTTTCAGGATCTGCCCCATGCAATTGGACCGTGCCACTGGCTGGTTCCACGGAATCGGAATCACCCACTGCCCCTCGCCGAACTTCAATGCGCGCCCAGAGGGCGAATCGATTTCCCTGCTGGTGATCCACAACATCAGCTTGCCCCCGGCCTGTTTCGGCACCGGCAAGGTGCAGCAGTTCTTCCAGAACTGTCTGGACCCCGATGAACATCCCTACTTTGCCAGCATCAACCATCTGACAGTGTCGGCGCACCTGTTCGTCGAGCGTGACGGTGCGGTGACCCAGTTCGTATCGTTACGTGACCGCGCCTGGCATGCGGGGGTGTCGAGCTTCGACGGGCGCGAGGGCTGCAATGATTTTTCCATCGGCATCGAACTGGAGGGCACCGACGACCAGCCCTATACCGATGCCCAGTACGCTGTGCTGGAGCAACTTACCCGGCACATCCGCGATGCCTGGCCGGCCATCGACCTGAGCCGCATCCAGGGCCATAGCGACATTGCCCCGCAGCGCAAGACCGACCCCGGCCCGGCCTTCGATTGGCCGCGCTACCGTCAGGCGCTGCAGCACAATGAGGATGAGGCATGAGTTTTCTGGTTTTGTTGCTGGCGCTGTGGGTCGAGAAGTTCTCGGCTTTGCGCCATCAGGTGCAGCGCGATGGGTTCTTCCTTGGCGAACTTGTACGCCTTGAGCGCAGCGGTAAGGTGCACCCGTGGTGGACGCTGGCCATTCTGGTCTTGGCGCCGGTCGCGCTGCTGGTATTGCTGCTGCATGTGCTGGAGCCAGTGGCCTATGGCTTGCTGGCCTTGCCGGTGCACCTGCTGGTGCTGATCTACAGCCTGGGCCGTGGCGATGCCAAGGCCTCGATGGGCCCGTTCCGCGATGCCTGGCGGCGGGGCGACGACCAGGCGGCGCTGCATGTGGCCGAGCGTGACCTGGGCCTGGTGGCCGATGAGCCGCACAGCCTGCTGGTACGGGTACAGGGCAACCTGCTGTGGCAGGTGTACCAGGGCTTTTTCGCGGTGATCTTCTGGTATTTCGTGTTGGGCCCCGGTGCGGCGTTGGCTTATCGACTGCTGGCACTGTGTGGCGAACACAGCAAGCAGCCGACGCTCAAGGCGCGTGCCGAGCAGCTGCGGCACATCATGGACTGGCTGCCAGTACGGGTGCTGGCGCTGAGCTTTGCCCTGGTGGGCAACTTCCTCGCCGTGACACGGGTAATGCTGCACGAGGTGCTCAACTGGCACATCAGCGCCGCGCACCTGGTGGCCCGGGTCGGGCGTATTGCCGATGACATTCCAGAGGAAGAAGACAGCCAGCGTGGGCTGGGGCGGCTGGACAGTCTGTGGGAGCTGCTGCTGCGCTGTGCGGTGTTGTGGTATGCCGGGTTCGCGCTGTGGACCGTGCTGGTTTGATTCATGGCCGCAGCCACAAAAACCACGCTCACCTGGATTTCACCAGCCAAACAACTCGCAGGCATTGCGGCTACTGGCCTGCGCCAGCTCTTCTACATCCAAGCCCATCACCTGGGCCAGCGCCCCGGCAATGTCCGGCAAGTGTTCCGGGCTGTTGCGCATCCCTGGGTGCATCACCGGCGCCATATCCGGCGCATCGGTCTCCAGCACCACGCTCTCCAGCGGCAGCCGCGCCAGCGTCTTGCGCAGCCGCAGCGCCTGCGGCCAGGTGCCGGCGCCACCAAGCCCGAGGCGGAAGCCCAGCTTGATGTACTCACGGGCCTCTTCGTAACTGCCGGCAAACGCATGGATCACCCCCGCCCGCGCCGGTTTGTAACGCTTGAGCGTGGCAATTACCTGGGCATGGCTGCGGCGCACATGCAACAGCGCGGGCAGGTCAAAGTCGCAGGCCATTTGCAGTTGCGCTTCGAACAGGCCCTGTTGGCGCGTTTTGTCCAGGTCCTCAAGGTAATAGTCCAGGCCAAACTCGCCCACGGCGCATAGCCGCGGGTCGCCGCGCAGGCGCTCCAGCCATTGGCGTAATTGCGTCAGGTGCTCTGGGCGATGCTCGTCGAGGTACACCGGGTGCAGGCCGAGTGCCGCAAACAGGCGTTCATTGGCGCAGGCCAGGTCCCACACCCGTTGGAAATTTGCCTGATAAACCCCCAGCACCACCATCCGTTCCACCCCGCGTGCCGCCGCGTTGGCCAGCAGGCGCGAGCGGTCGGCGTCGAAGTCGGGGAAGTCCAAGTGAGTGTGGGTGTCGATCAGGCGCATTTTCAGGCCGCTGTGATGCGTTGCTTGAAGGTGCGGCCAACGGCATGCACGCCGGGTTCGTAGCGTTTTTCCTCAATTGCGGCCAGGGCCAGTTCCAGCGCGGTGGCGGCAATCAGGCCATGCTGCTGGGCCATGGCATTGACCGGTAGCGGCAGGAAGTCGAGCAGTTGGTTGTCGCCAAAGGTGCCCAGTTGCAGCTGACGCGAGTCGGCAGGGCGTGCCTGCAGGGTGTCGAACACCCCTTGCAGCAGCACATAGGAGGTGGTCACCAGGGCATCCGGCAAGCCACCCAGGTCTTCGATCAGCTGCTGCATCAGGCGTTGGCCGCACTCGCGGCTGAACGCTTCGCCCTGGTAGCGGCGCACTTCGCCGGCATAACCTTGCAGGGCTTCGTCGAAACCGCCTGCGCGCGCCTGGCTGACCGACAGCTCGGGGCGTGCGCCGATCAAGGCAATGCTGCGTGGGGCCGAATTGAGCAGGCTGGCGGCCAGTTGGCGGCTGGCATCGCGGTCATCGCTGATCACCGAGCAGAAGTGCGCAGGGTCCAGGCGGCGGTCGATGGCGATCACCGGCAGGCCTTTGTCCTGCAAGTCACGGTAGCTGTCATCTTCTGGCGGCAGGCAGCTGGCAACGAACAATGCATCGCATCGGCGCGCACGGAACAGCTGCTGCAGTTGGCGCTCGCTGTCGGGCTGGTCGTCGCTGCTGGCGATCAGCAACTGGTAGCCGCGGGCGCGGGCGCCTTGCTCCAGTTGCTTGGCAATGCGGGCGTAGCTGGGGTTCTCCAGATCCGGGAGAATGAAGCCCAGGGTGCGGGTATGCCGGCTGCGCAGCCCAGCAGCCTGCGGGTTGGGGGTGAAGCCGTGGGCTTCGACCACCGCGCGTACCCGCTCGACAGTACTGTTGCTGATGCGCTGCTGTTCAGCCTTGCCGTTGATGACGTAGCTGGCAGTGGTCACGGACACACCGGCCAGACGGGCGATATCGCTGAGTTTCACCGAATTTTCCTTGTTATTACCGGGGCTGGCTGTAAGGCCGGACCGGGTAGTTTGACCCGGCACGGGCATCACGCGCAGACGACCATTGTCGCAATTGTCCGACAGGATGGGGCTTTTTACCGGGCAGATTATCGAGTAACGTGGCCGTCTGGTCAGGTTAAACGTTTCAGCTGCCGAATTTTCTGCCTCGGCTGCCATCCGTGCAAGGCTGCGGAACTGGCCCTTTATGTGAATTTCACAACAATACTCCAGTACCCGAACGGGAACTGCAAAAGGAGAAGGTCATGCTCGAGCTCGCCAAGGAGCAGATAGCCATGGGCCAGACGGCCGCCGACAAGGCCGAGGCATTGAGCCTGCTGGCGGACCGGCTGGTCGGGGACGGCCTGGTCGCCGAGGGTTACCTGCAAGGGCTGCAAGCCCGCGAGGTGCAGGGCTCGACGTTCCTTGGCCAGGGCATCGCCATCCCCCATGGCACGCCGCAAACCCGTGATCTGGTGTATACCACCGGCGTGCGTCTGCTGCAGTTCCCCGAGGGTGTGGACTGGGGTGACGGGCAAATGGTCTACCTGGCCATCGGTATCGCCGCTCGCTCCGACGAACACCTGCGCCTGCTGCAGCTGCTCACCCGCGCCCTGGGCGAGACCGACCTGGCCGAAGCGCTGCGCCGGGCCAGTTCCGCCGAAGCGCTGCTCAAGCTGCTGCAGGGCGCACCACAGGCACTGGCGCTGGATGCGCAGCTGGTTGGCCTGAACCTGCCGGCTGAAGACTTCGACGAACTGGCCTGGCGCGGTGCCCGCCTGTTGCAACGTGCCGATTGTGTCGACAGCGGCTTTGCCGCCGTATTGCAGCAAGCCGAGCCGCTGCCGCTGGGTGAGGGCCTTTGGTGGCTGCACAGCGAGCGTCAGGTACGTCAGCCGGGCCTGGCGTTCATCACCCCCCAGCAGCCGTTGCGCTATCGCGACCAACCGCTCAACGGTTTGTTCTGCCTGGCGAGCCTAGGCGCCGCTCACCAAGCCTTGCTCGAGCGCCTGTGTGAAGTGCTGATTGAAGGCCGTGGGCAGATGCTCTACCAGGCCACCAGCAGCCGCGCGGTACTGGAAGTGCTGGGCGGCGAAGCGCCGGCGGATTGGCCCAGCGCGCGTATTGTGCTGGCCAACCCTCATGGCCTGCATGCCCGCCCGGCCAAGGTGCTGGCACAGCTGGCCAAAGGCTTTGAAGGGGAAATCCGTGTGCGCCTGGTCGACAGCGCGCAGCCAGCGGTGTCGCTGAAGAGCCTGAGCAAGCTGCTGAGCCTGGGCGCCCGCCGTGGTCAGGTGCTGGAGCTGGTCGCCGAGCCTGGCATCGCCGCCGATGCCTTGCCGGTGCTGCTGGCCGCTATCGAACAAGGCCTTGGCGAAGAGGTTGAACCGCTGCCGCAGAGCGTCACGCCCATGGCCGATCACCCACCCGAAGTGCTGCAGGCCCCAGCCGCCGGCAGCCGTATCCAGGGTGTGGGCGCAGCGCCCGGCATTGCCAGTGGCCCGGCGCATGTCTGTGTCGAGCGTGAGTTCGACTATCCGTTGCGTGGCGAATCCTGCGCCCAGGAGCGGCAGAAGCTGCGCGCAGCCATCGCCAGTGTGAACAGCGAACTGCAGGCGTTGGTGCTGCGCAGCGACAAGGCCATTGGCGAAATTTTCGTCACCCATCAGGAAATGCTTGCCGACCCGGCCCTGACCGACGATATCGAACAGCGCCTGGCCCAGGGCGAAAGCGCTGCGGCCGCCTGGATGGCCGTGATCGAAGCCGCAGCCCGTCAGCAGGAGTCGTTGCACGATGCCCTGCTCGCCGAGCGCGCCGCCGACCTGCGCGACATTGGCCGCCGCGTGCTGGCGCAGCTGTGTGGAGTGCAGGCGCAGGTTGAACCCGAGCAACCCTATGTGTTGGTGATGACTGAAGTCGGCCCGTCCGATGTCGCCCGCCTGGACCCGAACCGGGTTGCCGGCATCGTCACCGCCCAAGGCGGTGCCACGGCCCACAGTGCCATCGTCGCCCGTGCATTGGGCATTCCGGCGGTGGTCGGCGCAGGTGCGTCGATTCTGCTGCTGGAGAGTGGCACGCCGCTGCTGCTCGATGGCCAGCGTGGAGTGGTCAGCGTGGCGCCGCCAGTGGATGAGTTGCAACAGGCGCTGGCCGAGCGCGACCTGCGTGAGCAGCGCCTGCAGGCTGCCTGGGCCAACCGCTTCGAGCCAGCCGTCACCCGTGATGGTCATGCCGTCGAGGTGTTCGCCAACATTGGCGACAGCAACGGCATCGCCAAGGTGGTGGAGCAGGGCGCCGAAGGCGTTGGCCTGCTGCGCACCGAACTGATTTTCATGGCCCACCCTCAAGCGCCGGACGTGGCCACCCAGGAGGCCGAGTACCGCCGTGTGCTTGATGGCCTGGGCGGGCGGCCACTGGTGGTGCGCACCCTCGATGTCGGTGGCGACAAGCCGCTGCCTTACTGGCCCATCGCCGCCGAGGAAAACCCGTTCCTTGGTGTACGTGGCGTACGCCTGACGCTGCAGCGCCCGCAAATCATGGAAGACCAGTTGCGCGCCTTGCTACGGGCCGCCGACCAGCGACCGCTGCGCATCATGTTCCCGATGGTTGGCCAGGTGCACGAATGGCGCGAGGCTCGGGCCATGGTCGAGCGCCTGCGTGCAGAAATCCCGGTCGCCGACCTGCAACTGGGCATCATGGTCGAGGTGCCTTCGGCGGCCCTGCTGGCAGCGCAATTGGCGCGCGAAGTGGACTTCTTCAGCATCGGCACCAATGACCTGACCCAGTACACCTTGGCCATCGACCGTGGCCACCCCAGCCTCTCGGCCCAGGCCGACGGCCTGCACCCGGCAGTATTGACCCTGATCGACATGACGGTGCGTGCCGCCCATGCCCAAGGCAAGTGGGTGGGCGTGTGTGGCGAGCTGGCGGCCGACCCGCAGGCGGTCGCCGTGCTGCTGGGCCTGGACGTGGACGAGCTCAGTGTATCCGCGCGCAGCATCGCCGAAGTCAAGGCACTGGTTCGCCAGGCCGATCACCAGACGGCCCGCGCCCTGGCGCGCGAAGCCTTGCAACAGGACAGCGCTGCGGCAGTTCGCGCGCTGGTGGAGCGTTACTGAATGGCCAAGATCCTCACCCTTACCCTGAACCCGGCGCTGGATATCACCGTCGGCCTGGACACCCTGCGCCCTGGGCAGGTCAACCGTAGTCAAGCGCAGCAAAGTCACGCAGCGGGCAAGGGGCTGAACGTTGCCCAGGTATTGGCCGACCTGGGGCACAGCGTGACCGTCGGCGGTTTCCTCGGGCAGGACAACCTGCAGCCCTTCGAGGCGTTGATCGCCTGGCGCGGCTTTGCCGACTGTTTTGTCCGCGTGCCGGGCGAAACCCGTAGCAACATCAAGCTGGTCGAGGCCGATGGCCGCGTCACCGATATCAACGGCCAGGGCCCGGAGGTCGATGAGGCGGCACGCAGCGCCTTGCTGCGCAGGCTGCAGCAGGTCGCCCCAGGTCATGATGCGGTGGTGGTGGCCGGCAGCCTGCCGCGTGGGATCAGTGCCGACTGGTTCCGTCAGTTGCTCGAACAGCTGAAGGCGCAAGGCCTCAAGGTGGCCCTGGATAGCAGCGGTGAAGCCCTGCGTGCTGGCCTGCAGGCTGCGCCCTGGCTGGTGAAACCCAATACCGAGGAGCTGGGCGAGGTGCTTGGTCTGGCTGTGGATAATCCGGCGCAGCAGCGCGCTGCCGCCGAGCGCCTGCTGGCCGCTGGCGTTGAGCACGTGGTGGTCTCTGCAGGGGAGCAGGGCGTCAGCTGGTTCCGCCGCGATCTGGCCGTGCATGCCTGCCCGCCCAAGGTGCGGGTCGCCAGCACGGTGGGGGCGGGGGATTCGCTGGTGGCCGGCATGGTTCATGGCCTGCTGCAGGGCGAGGCCCCCGCGCAGACCTTGATTCGTGCCACTGCAATTGCCGCCCAGGCCGTCACCCAGGTTGGCTTCGGCATCCGTGACCGCGAGCAACTGGAACGTCTGGAAGCCGCCGTGCAACTGACAGAACAACAAGAGGGTTGCCGATGAACATTGCCATTGTCACCGCCTGCCCCAACGGCCAGGTATCGAGTGTGCTGAGCGCGCGCCTGCTGGCTGCCGCTGCCCAGCGACGTGGTTGGAGCACCAGTGTCGAAGTGCTGGATGCCGAGCACCCTGAGCGGCAACTGAGTGCGGCACAGATCGCCGAGGCCGACTGGGTGCTGGTGGTCAGCACCGGCCCGGTGGACCTGGCCCGCTTCGTCGGCAAGCGCCTATACAAGAGTACGCCGTCCCAGGCCTTGGCTGATCGCGAGGGCTTCCTCGACGAAGCGGCCGCCAACGCCCAACTGCTGAGCGCATTGCCAGACACCCCGGCCGCAGCTGGCAGCGCCGCTGCTCGTATCGTTGCCGTCACTGCCTGCCCGACCGGCGTTGCGCACACCTTCATGGCTGCAGAAGCTTTGCAGCAAGCCGCACAGCAACTGGGATACCAGCTCACCGTCGAGACCCAGGGCTCGGTCGGTGCGCGCAACCCGTTGTCCGCCGAAGCCATCGCTGCAGCAGACGTGGTGTTGCTGGCCGCCGACATCGAAGTACCCACCGCGCGTTTCGCCGGCAAGCGTATTTACCGCTGCGGCACCGGCATCGCCCTCAAGCAGGCCCGCGCCACGCTGGACAAAGCCTTGGCCGAAGCCAAGGTGGAAAACAGTGCAGAGGCTGCGGCGGCCAGCACGGCAGCCAAAGGCGAGAAGAGTGGGGTATACAAGCACCTGCTCACTGGCGTGTCGTTCATGCTGCCGATGGTGGTGGCCGGTGGCCTGCTGATTGCCCTGTCGTTCGTGTTCGGCATCGAGGCCTACAAACAGCCGGGCACCTTGCCGGCGGCGTTGATGCAGATTGGCGGCGAGGCTGCGTTCAAGCTGATGGTGCCTTTGCTGGCCGGTTACATCGCCTGGTCCATTGCCGACCGACCGGGGTTGGCCCCAGGCATGATCGGCGGTTTGCTGGCCAGCACCCTGGGGGCTGGTTTCATTGGTGGCATCGTCGCGGGTTTTCTTGCCGGTTACAGCGCCAAGGCCATTGCCCGTTGGGCGCGCTTGCCGAGCAGCCTGGAAGCGCTCAAGCCGATCTTGATCATTCCGCTGCTGGCCAGCCTGTTCACCGGCCTGGTGATGATCTACGTGGTTGGCCAGCCGGTAGCGGCGATGCTCGAAGGCCTTACGCACTTCCTCGACAGCATGGGCACCACCAATGCCATTCTGCTGGGGCTGTTGCTGGGCGGCATGATGTGCGTCGACCTTGGCGGGCCGATCAACAAGGCCGCCTATGCGTTCTCGGTGGGGCTGTTGGCTTCGTCGAGCTACGCGCCGATGGCGGCGACCATGGCCGCTGGCATGGTGCCGCCGATCGGCCTGGGTATTGCCACCTTCCTGGCCCGGCGCAAGTTCGCCCAGAGCGAGCGTGAGGCGGGCAAGGCGGCACTGGCGCTGGGCTTGTGCTTTATCTCCGAGGGGGCTATCCCGTTTGCCGCCAAGGACCCGCTGCGGGTGATCCCGGCCAGTATCGTCGGCGGTGCGCTGACCGGTGCATTGTCGATGTACTTTGGCTGCAAGCTGATGGCACCGCATGGCGGCTTGTTCGTGCTGTTGATCCCCAATGCGATCAACCATGCGCTGCTGTACTTGCTGGCGATCGTGGCGGGCAGCCTGTTGACGGCGGTGGTGTATGCGGTGATCAAGAAGAGCGAGCAGGTGGAGCTGGCGGTGGCGCCGGTTAAAAGTGCCTGAGCTGACCCCGTCCTGAGGCAGAGGCCTTGTGTCGCGAACGGGCTGCATGGCAGCCCCAGATTTCAGCTTCGCCGCATAGATTGCTGGGGCCGCTTTGCGGCCCTTTCGCGATACAAGGCCGCTCTCACTAAGCCCGACTTGACCTGTCAGCGCCCATGTTTCTTGCGTAACGGCACCAACAGATCACCCAGCCCGTTGTGGTCGATCTCATGCATCAACGCCAGTAACCCACCCAGTTCTCCCGCCGGGAAACCCTTGCACGCGAACCACGCCAGGTAGTCCCCCGGCAGGTCGGCAATGATTCGCCCTTGGTACTTGCCGAACGGCATGCTGCGGGTCACCAGCAGTTCGAGGGTTTCCGGCTTCATCTACGGCGCACCTGGTTGTTCAAAAGCGCCGACCATACTGCAATCTGCACGAAGCCCCAAGCGGCAATCATGCAGAACGCCGTTGCCAGTCCGCGTCATTTGTTTTGTAACTATCTGAATAATAAGCGGTTTTATTTATCTGGCAGCATGGCACGAACGCTGCACCTGTGTAGATGACTATCACCTGCCAAGGAGTTCGACCATGAGCAACCCCAACAAAGACGTGATTGACGTGCTCAACGACCTGATCGAGTACAGCAAGGATGGCGAGAAGGGCTTCAAGGCCTCGGCCGATGATGTGAAGAACGCCGAGCTGAAAGCGTTCTTCGTCCAGCGTGCCAGCGAGTGCGCCAACGCGGCCGGTGAACTGCAGAGCGAAGTGCGCCGCCTGGGCGGCGACCCGGAAACCTCCACCAGCATCAGCGGCGACCTGCACCGCGGCTGGGTCAACCTCAAGTCGATGGTTACTGGCAAGGACGAAGAAGCGGTGCTGAACGAAGTGGAGCGCGGTGAAGACCACGCCCTCAAAGCCTACAAGGAAGCCCGCGAAAAACTGGTGAAGCTGGGCCGCACTGCCAGCGACACGACCTACAGCCTGGTGGAAAAACAGCTGCAAGGCGTGCAGCGCAACCATGACCAGGTCAAAGCCCTGCGCGACTCCGCCCGCGCCCGTTCCTAATCGGCCGGGCTCTCTACCCGGTTGCGGCCTTTGGCTTTGGCCCGGTAGAGCGCTTCATCCGCGGCACCCAGCACCCTGCTCAGGTCATGCTGGGTGCCGGACAGGCCGATGCCAATGCTCACCGTAACCGCGTGGGCATCATCGGCAAACGGCGCCAGCGCCTCGACGCTCGCACGGATGCGTTCAGCCAGCAGCTGCGCACCGGCCAGGTCGGTTTCTGGCAGCACTACCTGAAACTCCTCCCCTCCATAGCGCGCAGCCAGGTCCGCCGGGCGACGGATACAAGCCTCGATAGTCTTGGCCACTTCGCGCAGGGCGTGGTCGCCACCGGCGTGGCCATGGCGTTGGTTGAATGCCTTGAAATGGTCCACATCGACCATCAGCACCGCCAGTGGCTTGCGGTTACGTTGGGCGCGCGCCCATTCCTGGCGCAACACCAGATCCAGTCGGCGGCGGTTGGCCAGGCCCGTCAGGCTGTCAGTGGCCGCCAGCGTGGCCAAGCCTTCTTCGGCTTCGTGGCGGCGGCGCAATTCACGACCCAGCAGCAGCGTCAGCCAGAGAATGCCGACGCACAGCACCCCGGTGGCGACGCTGACCAGAATCGCGGTGCGGCGCCAGGATTCAAACACCTCGTCGGCCGAGTGCACCACCAACACGATCAGGGGCAATTGCGCGACACGGGCGAAGGTATACATGCGCGGTTTGCCGCTGCCGCCGGAGCGGGCGGTGAAGCTGCCGCTGCGTTCACTGAGGATGCGCTTGAAGTTGGGCCGTTCGGCGTAGTTGCTGCCGATCAGCGGGTCGTGCACGCGGGAGGGCTGGCGGGCGAGCAACTGCCCGTCGGTATTGAACAGGTTGATGCTGCTGTCATCCCCGATGTCCAGGCGCTGGAACAGTTCACTGAAGTACGACAGGCGCAGCGCACCCGCCGCCAACCCGGCGAACTCGCCATTGGGGCCGGAGATACGCCGGCTGAAACTGATGCACCAGTCCAGGTCGCCGAGCTTGGCCTTGAACGGCGGGCCTACCAGCAGGCCGAGGTTGGCATTGTGCTGGTGAGCCTTGAACACCCCGGTGTCGCCGAAGTTGGCCTTGCGCGGCACGCTGCTGGTGGAATCGCCGACGACGTTGCCTTGTTTGTCCAGCCACAGCACGTCACCGCGCTTGCGGTCGACGAACGCTTCATTGAACAGCAGGCGCTGGCGCAGTGGGCCAGGAGTTTGCGCCAGGTCCTTGCGCCCGACGGCCCAGATCAGGCCTTGCAGCGACTGGTCGTACAGTTCGGCGTTGCGCAGGATGTCGCTTTCGATCAGCTGGACGATGTTGTTCGACGCGCGCACCGCCGACAGCTCGACGCTGTCGCGCTCGCGGGCCAGCAGGTAGCTGACGATAGCCACGATGGCGAGCACGGCAAGGCAACTGCCCAGGTTGAGGATCAGTTCGGGGTGCGACCTGTAGACTGGGAAACGCGGGGATTGGGTGGGCATGCTCGCTACTGCGTGGGCAGGGCCATTCGCGGCGGCAATATTCTAGGGAAGCAGAGATTGTCGGACAAGATTTGTCCGACGGAATCACGCAGAGCTGTATTTCGGCTTCACGCCGAACCCTGTGGGAGCGGGTTTACCCGCGAAGAATCCACCGCGGTGCTTGGCACCGGCTTCGCCGGTGTTCGCGGGTGAACCCGCTCCCACAGAGTCATATGTATTGTTTACAAACGGCGATCAGAACACGTTAAGCGGGTAATCCACGATCACGCGTACTTCGTCGTTGTCGCTGTTGCTGTCGATCGACGCATAACCCTGGCTGCCACGGTGGGTGGCGTAGCGCACCAGTACCGACAGGTCCTTCAGGTCACCCGCCTGGAACACGTACTTCACGTCCAGGTCGCGTTCCCAGTGCATGGCGTTCTTGCCATCTTCCCGGTAGTAGTCGTAATGCGTGGTGTCCTGGGTGGCCTTGGTCAGGTCGGCTTCACCGCGCGAGTACGACAGCGAAGTGGTCAGGCCTGGCACGCCGACACCGGCGAAGTCATAGTCGTACTGCAGCTTCCACGAGCGCTCGTTCGGCGCGTTGAAGTCCGAGTACATGCGCGAGTTGTCCAGGTACACGCTGTCGCCCAGGTTGATGTAGTCGAACGGCGTGTTGCCGTTCACGCGCTGGTAGGCGGCGGTGATGCTGTGGAACCCGGCGTTGACGGTGAAGTGCACGCTGTAGGTGTTGTTGTCGATCTTGCCCAGCAGGGCCTGGCCGGTGTCCTGGGTGTGGTAGAAGTGCACGCCCGGGTTCAGGCTGACCAGGTCATTGACCACGTAGGTGTAGTCGAAGTCAGCGTAGTACTGGTTCCAGATGTCCTTCAGCTCGGCGGCGTACAGGTTGGCGGTGATGTTCTCGGTACCGCTCCACGATGCGCCGGCCCAGTTCAGGTGCTTGCTCTTGTCGTGCTCGTCCAGCGACCCGTAGTAGGTGTCGATGCGGCGGTGGCCGCTCTGGTTGTAGGGGTGGGTGAAGCTCACCTGGCCGCCTTCGAGCAGCAGGCCGTCGATGCTGGTGTTGGTCAGGCTCACACCACGGAAGGTTTGCGGCAGCATGCGGGTTTCGCCGCCGGCGATCACCGGGTTGGTGAGGAACAGGTCACCAGCTTTCAGTTCGGTGTCGAAGGCCTTGAGCTTGACCGCAGCGCCAGCCGTGGAGAACGAGTGCGGGGCAGCCCCCAGTTCGCCGTCGTCCTTGATGTGCTCAGGCAGGATGCTGGTGCCGGCATGGCCGCCACCGCCGTCGAGCTTCAGGCCCAACATGGCATGGGCGTCCAGGCCAAAGCCGATGACACCGGGGGTGTAACCCGACTCGAAGCGCGCAACCGCGCCCTGGCCCCATTCGCGGGTGTCGCGCACGCCAGCGTTGTGGTTGTCGCGGTTGAAGTAGGCATTACGAAAATGCAGGTTGAAGGACGACCCTTCGATGAAGCCATCAGCCTTGTCTTCATCTGCCTGGGCGGCGAAAGGGATCGTTGCAGTCAACGCAATGAAAAGCGGGGTAAAACGAAACGCGGAAGGCACCGGTACTAGCTCCTTTGGTCTGACGGTGGGGCAGTTTTTATTTTTGAATGTGCGTCTTTTTTATAGGGTGACGTTACAGCCGGGCTGAGAGTTAAAGCACATAAAAAAAGCCGCTGATTGGCAGCGGCTTTAAAAGGCTAACATATCGGCACCGGTGGTGCCCATGGCGTAGCCAAGGGAAAACGGGAGCAGTGACAGCGCGTGATCAGCTGTCGGCATTGGCATCGACAGAAACTTTGGAAGCTGTCTGTTTTGCGTCTTTGGCGGCGTCTGCCTTATTTGCGGCTACCGCGTCGCGGGCCTCTTGATGGACAGCGGCGAACTCAGCATTACGGGCGACGAAAGCCTGGGATTCTTCGGCCATGGCCAGGGGCGACAACAACAGGGAAGACAGGACGAAGACGCTGGCAATACCCATACTGTTGGACATTTGAAACTACCTTCTTGCGGTGCAAGTGCTAATGAGGACGGGGGTAAAGTTAGCCCTTTCAATGCACTTGAAACAGAGCGAAGTGCGATAAGCACTGTTGCGCAAAAGGTAACGATTCATGAGAAAGCAATAGTACTTTCGCCGCAAACCCCCGTCCTAGACGCGGTCCCTGTGGGTGGGTAACTGGATACCGAAGGTATTGGCCCCCGCTGCACTGCGTACAAACACCTCCCCACCATGCATCAGCGCGATCGCCTTGACGATCGCCAAGCCCAACCCATGGTTGCCACCACCACTGTTGCTGCGTGCAGCATCCACCCGGTAGAAACGTTCGAACAGTAACGGCAGGTGCTCATCATCAATTGCCGGCCCCGGGTTACTCACGGCAATGCTGACCTGTTCCGGCCGGGCATCGATCCGCACCTGGATCACCTGGTGTGGTGCGGTGTGCTGCACGGCGTTGTTCAGCAGGTTGATCAGCGCCCGGCGCAGCTGGGCTTTTTCAATCGGCGCCTGGGCGTCGCCGGTCACGCTCACGCTGACCTGCGCGTCTTCGAGGATGTAATCCAGGTAGTCGAGGGTGGTCGCTACTTCCTCGGCCAGCGAGGCCTGGGTCAGGGCGGTGGCCTTGCTGCCTTGATCGGCGCTGGCCAGGAACAGCATGTCGTTGATGATGCTGCGCAGGCGCTCCAGCTCTTCCAGGTTCGATTGCAGCACTTCGAAGTAGTGCTCGGCGCTGCGGCCACGGGTCAGCGCCACCTGGGTCTGACCGATCAGGTTGGTCAGCGGCGAACGCAGTTCGTGGGCTACGTCGGCGTTGAACGCTTCCAGCCGCGAATAGGCCTGGCTGACGCGGTCGAGCGCAGCGTTGAAGGCGCCGGCAAACTGCGCCAGCTCCGGGGCCAGCGCGTGGGTCTGCAAGCGCCCGTCCAGGCGAGGTGGCGCCAGTGCCTGGGCCTCGTTGGACAACGCCAGCAGCGGCCGCAGGCCAATGCGCGCCACCCAGTAGCCCAGCACTGAAGCCAGCAGCACGCCAAGCACGGCCAGCCCGACAATCGCCACCAGCAGGCTGTGCTGTGCCTGCCAGAAGGTTTCGGTGTCAATGCCGATCAGAAAACGCAACGCCGGCCGCTCGCCCAGCGCCGGCAGTTCGCTGACCAGTACTTTGTATGGGTAGGGCCGGTCAGGCAGACGCAAGTCGCGCATGCCTTGCGGCCCTTCGGCGAAGGCACGCACCAGCTCGCTGGGGTGGCCGTATTCATAGGCCGGGTTGCTGCTGACCACCCAGAAGCGAATGCGCTTGTCCTCTTCGCTAAGCAGGTTGAGCTTGTTGTTGATCTTGGCCCAGTGGTCGGGTGTGCCATAGCGGTTGAGGGTGGATTCGAGCACGCTGAAGCGCGCATCCAGCTCCGCCTGTGGCAGCAAGTCGAGGCTGCGATCGACCTGGCGGTACAGCGCCGAGCCGATCAGCACGAACACACCCAGCGCCACCAGGATGAACAACGCCGACAGGCGCAGCGCGATGGAGTTACCCCGCACGGTTTTCCAGGACATAGCCCATGCCTCGGATGGTGTGCAGCAACTTGTTGTCGAAAGGCCCGTCGAGTTTCGCGCGCAGGCGCTTGATTGCCACTTCCACGACGTTGGCATCGCTGTCGAAGTTGATGTCCCAGACCAGCTCGGCAATCGCCGTCTTCGACAGGATTTCACCCTGCCGCCGGGCCAGCACGCTCAATAACGAGAACTCCTTGGCCGTCAGATCCAGGCGTTGACCGGCGCGAGTGGCCTTGCGCGCCATCAGGTCGATCCACAGGTCTGCCACCTGCACCTGCAGCGGTTCGTGGCTGCTGCTGCGCCGGGTCAGGGCCTGCAGGCGGGCGACCAGTTCGAGGAACGAGAACGGCTTGCCCAGGTAATCGTCAGCGCCCTCACGCAGCCCATGGATGCGGTCTTCGACACGCTCGCGGGCGGTCAGCATGATCACCGGCGTTTGCTTGCGAGCGCGCAAGGCGCGCAGCACGCCATAACCGTCCAGGCCTGGCAGCATCACATCCAGCACGATTACCGCGTAGTCACCCTCCAAGGCCAGGTGCAGGCCATCGATGCCGTCCCGCGCCAGGTCCACGGTAAAGCCCTGTTCGCTCAGGCCGCGATGCAGGTAGTCGGCGGTTTTTTCTTCGTCTTCGATGATCAGCACACGCATGGTCTTGTCCTAACTGGCACTTGGCGCTGCCGTTCGGGCAGCCTGGCGGCGGTGGAACAGGCGCTCCAGGGCCAAGTATATGACCGGGGTGGTGAACAGCGTCAGCGCCTGGCTCACCAGCAGGCCGCCGACCACCGCAATGCCCAGCGGTTGGCGCAGCTCGGCCCCAGTACCAAAACCGAACATCAGCGGCACGGCGCCGAGCAAGGCTGCCAGGGTGGTCATGATGATCGGCCGGAAGCGCGTCAGGCACGCCTGGTGAATCGCCTGTTCAGGTGTCAGGCCGTGATGGCGCTGCGCTTCGAGGGCGAAGTCGATCAGCAGGATGCCGTTTTTCTTGACGATACCGATCAGCAGCACCACACCAATCAGCCCCATGATGCTGAAGTCCTGGCCCATGGCCCACAGCAAAATCAGCGCACCCAGGCCGGCCGAGGGCAGGGTGGAGATGATCGTCAGCGGGTGGACGAAGCTTTCGTACAGCACACCGAGAATGATGTACACCGCCACCAGTGCCGCCAGAATCAGCCACGGCTGGCTCGACAGCGAGCTTTGAAATGCCTGCGCCGCGCCCTGGAAGTTGCCGCTGATCGAGTCCGGCATGCCCAGTTCGCGCTGGGTGCGATCAAGGATGCTCACCGCATCGCCCAGGGCCACGCCGGGCGCCAGGTTGAACGACAGGTTGGCGGCCGGGAACAGGCCATCGTGGCTGATCGACAGCGGGCCGGTGCTGGGTGGCGCCACGTGGGCCACGGCCGACAGTGGCACCATTTGGTTGGTCAGCGGCGAGCGCAGGTAGAAGTAGTTGAGGCTTTCGGCCTTGCCGCGCTGGCGCGCGTCCAGTTCCAGGATCACCTTGTACTGGTTGGTCTCGGTCTGGAATTCGCTGATCTGCCGCTGGCCGAAGGCGTCGTACAGGGCCTGGTCGACGTCGGTGGTGGTCAGGCCGAAACGTGCTGCGGCCTGGCGGTCGATATCGATGCGGGTGACACTGGCGCCCAACTGCAGGTCATTGGACAAGTCGCGGAACGCCGGGTTTTCCCGCAGGCGGTCGGTCAGGCGCTGGGTCCACAGGTTAAGCGCGTCGCCATCGTTGCTCTTGAGCACATACTGGTACTGGGTGCGCGAGGGCCCGGAGCTGAGGTTGATGTCCTGACCGGCGCGCATGTACAGCACGATGCCCGGTACCTGGGCCAGCTTGGGCCGCAGCCGGTCGATCAGTTCGCTGGCCGAGACATCGCGTTCGCCGCGCGGCTTGAGGGCGATCCAGAAGCGGCCGTTGGCGATGGTCTGGTTGCTGCCGGTAACGCCCACCGAATGGGAGAACGCACGCACCGCAGGGTCTGCGCCGATGATTTTGGCCAGTGCCTGGTGCTTCTCGATCATCGACGGGTATGACACATCCGCCGCCGCTTCGCTGGTGCCCAGGATGAAGCCGGTGTCCTGCAGGGGGAAGAAGCCCTTGGGGATGCCCACGTAACCTGCCACCGCCAGCGCCAGGGTCACACCGAATACACCGAGGGTCAGGCGCTGGTGGGCGAGGGCCCGGTTCAAGCCTTTTTCATACCACTTGACCAGGCGCTCGCCAAACCCACCCTTGTGCTCGCCGGGCGGGCGGCGCATGAACAGTGCGCACAGGGTTGGCGCCAAGGTCAACGAGACCACCACCGAAATCAAAATGGTGGCGGTGGCAGTGAGGGCGAATTCCTTGAACAGCCTGCCGACCACACCGCCCATGAACAGCAGCGGGATGAACGCGGCAATCAGCGAGAAACTGATCGACACCACGGTAAAGCCGATTTCCCCAGCGCCCTTGAGCGCCGCCGTGCGGCTGTCGTCGCCGGCCTCCAGGTGGCGATGGATGTTCTCCACCACCACGATGGCATCATCCACCACGAAGCCCACCGAGATGACGATGGCCACCAGGGTGAGGTTGTTCAGGCTGAAACCCAGTACGTACATCAGCGCGCAGCTGGCGATCAGCGATACACCGAGCACGCTGGACACCACCATTGTCGCCGACCACTGGCGCAGGAACAGCGCCATGACCCCGATCACCAGGGCCACTGCGATCATCAGGGTCAGTTCCACTTCGTGCAGCGAGGCGCGGATGGTCTGGGTGCGGTCCTGCAGCACCGACACCTCGACCGAGGCCGGCAGCATCTCTTGCAGCTTGGGCAGGGCGGCCAGTACCCGGTCCACGGTATCGACGATGTTGGCCCCAGGCTGGCGGAAGATCACCAGGTTCAGCCCCGGCTGGTCGCCGGACCAGGCTTTGACATAGGCGTTTTCGGCGCCGTTGATCACCTTGGCCACGTCCTTCAGGTGCACGGGGGCGCCGTCGCGGTACGAGACGATCAGTTGCGCGTAGTCCTCGGGGTGGAACAGCTGGTCGTTGGCGGCGATGGTCGACACGCTGTGCTCGCCGTAGAGCGCGCCCTTGGCCAGGTTCAGGCTGGTTTGCTGGATGGCCTGGCGCAGGTCGGCCAGGGTCAGGCCGATGGCGGCCAGTTTTTCGGGCTGCGCCTGCACGCGGATGGCCGGGCGTAATTGGCCGGTGATGTTGATCAGGCCCACCCCTTCGATCTGGCTCAGTTGGCGGGCCAGCAGGGTTTCGGCGTAGTCGCTGAGGTCGTTGCCGGGCATTTGGTCGGAACTGACCGTCATTACCAGCACCGGGCTGTCGGCTGGGTTGACCTTGCGCCAGGTCGGCGGGTTGGGCAGGTCTTGCGGCAGGCGCGCAGTGGCGGTGTTGATCGCTGCCTGTACTTCCTGGGCGGCAGTGTCGATGTTCTTGTCCAGGGTGAACTGCAAGATCAGGGTGGTCGAGCCCAGCGCACTGCTGCTGGTCATCTGGGTCATGCCGGGGATGGCGCTGAACTGCACTTCCAGGGGCGTGGCGACCGACGAGGCCATGGTTTCCGGGCTGGCGCCGGGCAGTTGGGCCGTGACCTGGATGGTCGGGAAGTCTGCCTCGGGCAGTGGCGCCACCGGCAGGCGCGGGAAGGCGATGGCCCCCAGCAGCACCAGGGCGAAGGTCAGCAGCAAGGTGGCGATGGGATGGTCGATGCACCAGGCCGAAACACCGTTGCGCGTGTTCATGGCTGGCTCCGGCGATCCGCCATTTCCGACGGCACGGGGGCGTCATGGGTGATCTCGACCCGTGAGCCCGGCTTGAGCCGCGACTGGCCATCGAGCACCAGGCGCTCGCCCGGCTTGACCCCGGCTATGATGTTCAGCCCGCTGTCCTGGTACAGCACCTTGACCGGCACGCTGGTGACCTTGTCGCCGTCCAGGCGGTAGACGAAGTGCCCGTCGACGCCGCGTTGCACCACGGGCGGCGGCACCACCAGGGCGTTTTCTTCCACAGCTGTGCGCAGGCGAATGGTGACCAACTGGCCTGGCCACAGGCGGCCGTCCTTGTTGTCGAACTCGGCTTTTACCCGCACGGTGCCGGTGGTGGCGGAAATCTGGTTGTCGATCAGTGCCAGATGGCCTTCGCCGAGCAGGCTGCGTTCGCCATCGGCGTCCATATAGGCCTGCACCAGCGCCGGGGTTGGCGCCTTCAGCAGGCTCTGCAGGGTTGGCAGCATTTGCTGTGGCAGGGCGAATTCGACGGCGATCGGGTCGATCTGGGTGACGCTGAACAGCCCTTGGGTATCGCTGGTGCGCACCAGGTTGCCAGGGTCGACGTTGCGGATGCCGACGCGCCCGGTGACCGGCGAGCGGATCTGCGTGTAGGAGAGTTGCACCTCGGCGTTGGCGATGGCGGCCTGGTTGCCCTTGACCGTGGCCTGCAACTGGTTGACCAGCGCCTGTTGCTGGTCAAGGGTCTGCTTGGACACGCCGTCATCGCTGCTGAGCAGGCGGTAGCGCTTGAGGTCGACGCCGGCCACCTGGATCTGAGCCTGGCTTTGGCCGAGCTGGGCGCGGGCCTGGTCGAGGCTGGCGCGGATGCTGCGATCATCGAGGGTGGCGAGCAGGTCGCCCTCCTTGACCCACTGACCTTCCTTGACCAGCACTTGCGTGAGTATCCCCTCGACTTGCGGCCTGACCTCGACGCTGTGCAACGACAGCACCGAGCCGATGGCGCTGGCATAGCGCGGCACGTCTTGCTGGGCAACGCTGACAACGCGCACAGGGATGGCGGTTTGTGCGCGGGCGGCCGGTTCGGGTTGGCGCTGGCCGAACCAGATGCCCGCTACCACCAGGACCAGAAGCGCCAAGGCGGCGAGGATGACTGAGCGGGACGGACGTCGCATCGGTGCGGGCACCTTGACCAGGTAGGAGGGAACGGTTGTCGGTATTCAATCTTATAGCCCCCCAACCGGGTCGGCAGCGTGACCGCTGGCTGACAGCGCTGTCAGTTTCGCCTGCCGCAGAATACGATTCCGTGTAGGAGCGGCCTTGTGTCGCGATCGGGCCGCGAAGCGGCCCCGGCAATCTATGGGGTAACGCTGAAATCCGGGGGCTGCTTCGCAGCCCGATCGCGACACAAGGCCGCTCCTACAAGGGGGGCGTGCGTCTTGGCTAGAAACCGATAAAGGCGTAGTACAGCGGGGTTTCGTTGGTCGTGCGCAAACCAAGCCCCTGCAAGCTCCCCGCCAGCGCTTCATCCTGCACATGCAAGGTCCACTGCGCGGCGTCATCTCCCTGCACCTGCGCCAGGGCCGTGGCAAACGCCCCCATGTCTGGCAGGTACGCGGTAAACCCATTGCCCTTGAGCGCACTGGTCGTCATGCCCAGTGCCTGGCACACCGCCACCTTGATGGCAATGTCGTCGCGGTCGGCCTGGCGCGAGGCTTGTACCAGCGCCTTTAGCTCGGCGTCGACCAACTGCGTGCCATGGATCAGCTCCGGGCCCTGTTGCCAGGCCTCCGGCGGGCAGTCCTTGGTGTCCGGGCGTAGCGGAATATGGGGGTTGATTTCCACCGGATAGATGCGACAGACCAGCGGGCGCTGGTCATAGATGGTGCACAGGTCGTTGTCGTCGAGGTTGCGGCAACGCCCAGGGTTGAATGCGGCAAAGGTCACCGAAACGCGTGCCTCGCCGTCGCCGCACTGCACCGGATGGGAACGGCGCAGCACATGATCACGCTGCTCCAGCGGCATACCGGGGCCGTCGGTCACGAAGGCCTCGATCAGCACGATCACCTGGCCTGCATCCTGCGCCCAGCGGCGCGCTTCGGCCAGGGTCAAAGGTACATGGTGCCCGGTGCAGCATTTGCCGCAGCCGGTACAGCCGAAACGCAAGCTGTCGGTCACTTGGCTTCCGGGCTCCATTCGCTGACGAAGGCACGCTGGTGCTGGCGGTCGTATAGGCACAGTTCGGTGCCGGTGCGCTTCTGCATGTGCTTTTGCGGGTACACGCCTTCAATGAGCAGGGCACTCATGCCCACCTGGTCATCGAACTCGGCGGGCTTGCCGCGGGCGTGGGCGTCCTTGAACTGGCTGGCGGCCAAGCAGGCTTTTAGCATCTGCTGGCGCTGCTCGTTCCAGGCCTGGCTGCTTGAGGCCTGGGCAATACCGCTGAAGAGGGCACAGCTGATCAGGATGGCGCTGAAAAACTTCATACGTGATTCCGGCAATTTTCTTGCGAAGGGCGCAAATTATGCCCGACTCACCCCCGACGGCAAGCCGGGGAGATTGTCTCTGAATATATCAGTGCTCGGCGAATACCACGGTACGCGCGGCCACCACCAGACAATCGGTCAGTTCCGGTGAAGAGAACTTGGTAAGGATGGCATTGGCCCCGGCCTGGGTCGCCTTTTCGCTGCTCATGGCACTGTCCAGCGAGGTGTGCAGCAGCACGTACAGGTGCTGGAAGTCGGGTGTTTCACGCAGGGTACGGGTGAAGGCGTAGCCGTCCATTTCGCTCATTTCGATATCGGAGACGATGATGTTGATCTCCTGCGCGGTGCCCTGCAGCTCCAGCAGCACGTTGATGGCATCCTTGGCGCTGCGTGCGGTGTGGCACTCTATGCCCAGGTTGCGAAGGGTGTGCACCGACTGCTGCAGGGCCACCTGGCTGTCGTCCACCACCAGGATGTTGGCGGCGGCCAGCAGGCTTGCGTCTTCTTCGCTCAAGGTGCCGTGCGCAGGCTCCGCCACGGGCGGGGCGATGGCGTGAATGACCTTCTCGATGTCCAGCACCTGCACCAGGGTGTTGTCGACGCGGGTCACGCCGGTGATGAACGAGCGGTTGCCCGAGGCATAGGGTGGCGGTTTGATGTCGGTGCTCAGGCAATGCACGATGCGGCTGACCGCCTGCACATGCAGGCCCTGGCGCGAGCGGCTGATCTCGGTGACGATCAGGCAGCCACCCTGCGGGTCGGCCAGTGGTTGTTCACCGATGGCGCGGGACAGGTCGATGACCGACAGCGAATGGCCGCGCAGGGTTGCCACACCTTTCACATGGGGGTGCGACTCGGGCAGCTTGGTCAGAGACGGGCAGGGAATGATCTCGCTGACCTTGAGCAGGTTGATTGCCATCAGCTTGCCGCTGCGCAGGGTGAACAGCAGCAGGGACAGCGAGTCCGCGCGGGCATTTTGCGTGGCCATGGTGACCTTCGGTGGGGAACAGGGAATAACCGGTTATCGGCCTGTTTGGGTTGGGCTTTAGGGTTGGTGGGATTGTCTTGAGTTTTGTGTTGTTGGGGCGGCGCTCGGTCGCCCCAACAACACAAAACTCAAGGCATGCACTACCGTTCGCGCAGGGCCTCCTTGGCCCGGTTCAGCGGCTTGATCAGGTAATCGAGGATGGTCTTCTCACCGGTGCGGATATCCACCGTGGCAATCATCCCCGGCACGATCGCGAAATGCTTGCCGGCCTTGTTCTGCAAGCTGTCCTGCTCGGTGCGGATGAACACGCGGTAGTAGTAGATCTCCGGCTTCACCTCATCCTGCAGGGTATCCGGCGAAATGCCCACCACCTTGCCATCCAGCCCGCCATACACCGAGTAGTCATAGGCACTGATCTTGACCTTGGCCGCTTGGCCGGGGTGGATGAAGGCGATATCACGCGGGGCGATGCGGGTTTCGATCAACAGGCGCTCGTCCATCGGCACGATTTTCATTACCTGGCCGCCCGGTTGCACCACGCCGCCCAAGGTATTGACTTCGATGTCCTTGACGATGCCGCGCACCGGCGAGCGCAGGGTCAGGCGGGTGAGCGAGTCGCTGCGCCCGCGGATCACTTCCGACAGGCTGTCCGCTTCGGCGCTGGCCTTGGCCAGTTCTTCCCGGGCACGTACCAGGTAGTCGGAGCGGGCTTCGTTGGCCTTGAGCTCGAGCTCTGAACGCTGGCGGTTCAGGCGGATCACCTCGACCCGGCTGGAGGCGCCCATCTTCGCCAGGTTCTCGGTGATCTGCAGCTCGCTGCGCACCAGTTGCAGCGAGTCCTGAATGCCAGCGAGGGTCTGTTCCAGGCCACGGCGTCGGGTCTGGTACAGGGCGGTTTCGGCATCGATCAGGTCGGGAGAGTCGCGCAGGCTTTCCGGGAAGGTCAGCGGTTTGCCGGTCACTTCTGCCTGCAGGCGGGCCTGGCTCGCCTTGGCGGCACGGTACTTGGCTTCGCTTTCGCCAACGCTGGAAGCGGTTTTGGTCGGGTCGAGCTGGGCCAGCACCTGGCCGCGCTCGACCAGGTCGCCTTCGGCCACGCTCATCTGCGCGACGATGCCGCCCTCGAATGACTGGATCACCTGCTCGCGCGAACTGGGGATGACCTTGCCGGTACCGGTGGACACTTCGGTCACCTCGAACCAGGCCGCCCAGGCCAGGAACGCCGCCAGCATCAGCGCGCAAAGGGTGATGATGCGGCCGGCGCGGAATACCGCCTGATCGTCCTGCCCGTCCAGGTAGGAGGCCGGAAGCTCATGGTTGCTCATGCCTGGGCTCCTTGCAGTTTGGCCAGGGCGGCGTCGCGCGCGTCGTCGATGACGATGCGCCCGGCATCCAGCACCAGAATGCGGTCGACCCGTTGCAGCACGCTCAGACGGTGGGTGGCGATCACCAGGGTGCGGCCCTGGCAGAAGCGTTCGAGGTTATCCAGCAGCTTGCGCTCGGTCATGTCGTCCAGCGACGCGGTCGGCTCGTCCAGCAGCAGCACCTGCGGCTGGCGCACCAGCAGGCGCGACAGCACCAGGGCCTGGCGTTGGCCGCCGGACAAGCCCAGGCCGCCTTCGAGGATCAGGTGGTCCATGCCCTTGGGCAGACGGCGGACGAAGTCCAGCGCGCCGGTGGCGGCCAGCGCGGCCACCAGTTCCTGGTCGCTGGCCTGGCCGGCGCCGAGGGTGAGGTTTTCCCGCAGGGTGCCGTGGAACAGCCGCGCGTATTGCGGCAGCAGGCCCACATCACGGCGTAGGTCGGCAGGGTCGAGGTGGGCCATGGCGATGCCGTCCAGGCTGATCTCGCCTTGTACCAGGTCCATGGCCCCGCCCAAGGCTTGCAGCAAGGTCGATTTGCCAGCACCGTTGCGCCCAAGCACGGCAATGCGCTCGCCCGGCTGGATATCCAGCTGGCCGATGTTCAGTACCGGTGGGGACTCTTCGCTGTAGCGGAAGTTGGCCTGGCGCAAGCGGTACTCGCCACGGATGGCCGGCAGGTGCACGCGGGCTTCGCCTTCGGGGTGGTCGACCGGCGACTGCATCAGCTTGTCCAGGCCCTGGAGGGCTACCTTGGCTTGCTGCCAGCGGGTCAGCACATGGGTCAGTTGCGCCAGCGGGGCCATCATCCGCGACGACAGCATCGACGCCGCCACCAGGCTACCGGTCGTGAGGTCGCCGGCGATGACCATGGGTGCACCGATCACGATGACCACGGCGAACACCGCGCCCTGCACGTTCTGCGTCCAGGTCACCAGGCCGTTGGTGAGGGTGCGCAGGCGCAGGTTGGTGTGCGCGCAAGCCGCGTTGTACTGGTTCCACTGCCGCTCGAAGCGTGCCTCGGCCTGCAGTGCCTTGATCTCGTCCAGGCCCTGGATGCTCTCTACCAGCATGGCGTTGCGCAGCGCCGACTCGCGCATCGAGGCATTGGCCAGCCGTGCCAGGCGCCGTTGCGCGAGCAACCCGGGTAGGACCATGGCCAGCAACGCGACCAGTGGGATGAACACCAGCACGCCGCCGATCAGCCAGAACACCAACAGGAACAGCAGAAAGAACGGCAGATCGGCCAGCGCCGTGGCGGTGCTTGAGGTGATCAGATCGCGGATCGACTCCAGTTCGCGCAGTTGCGAGATGAACGAGCCAGTGGATTTCGGCCGCACCGAGTTGCGCAGGCGCAGGGCATGCCCGTAGACCAGGTCGCTTACCCGCAAGTCGGCGCGTTTGCCGAGCAGGTCGGTCACCTTCAGCCGCAGCAGGCGCATGCTGAAGTCGAACACCAGTGCCAGCACCACGCCACCAAACAGCACGTAAAGGGTTGGCAGGGATTCGGCCGGGATCACCCGGTCGTACACCTGCATCGAGAACAGCACCCCGGCCAGCGCCAGCACGTTGGCCACCAGCGAGGCGACCATCACCTGGCCATAGGGGCGCAGGTCGCGCAGCACGATGCGGGCGAACCAGTGGCGGTCGTAGGGCGCGGTGTAGTCGTCGGTGCGCACGTCACGCAGCGGCCTTGCCGGGCGCAGCAGGGCAACGCGGTTGATGCGGCCCTTGAGGGTGTCGCGTGGCAGGCGCGAGGTCAGGCCCTGGTCGCCGGCGAATACCACCGCCACGTCGTCCTCTTCGGTCACCGACTCGACCACTGCCAGCTGGCCATCGTCCAGCTCCAGCACCAGCGGCGTGCGCCATTGCCGCAGGCCCTTGGCATCGAAGCGCACGAAGCGCAGGGCCAGCCCGGCCTGACGGGCCATGTGCCGGAGGATTTCGTCCAGTGGGCGAGCATCCTCCACGGCGGCCAGGCGAATGCGCTGGGGCGACACGTCCAGGCGGTAGTGGTGTGCGACCTGAAGCATCACTTCCAGCCACGGCCCAAGGTCTGGCCGATGAGCTTCTTCGGCCGCTGGGGCAGGCGCCTGGTTGGGCAGGGTTACATTGATCGGATCGCTCATGGCTGGATCTCCACACCTTGCAGGTTGCGCCCCTCAAGGCCAAAGGCCGTGCGCAGGGCGCCGGTGTTGTACAGGCAGTCGACATCCAGGCGCAGCAGGTCGGAGCGGGTGCCGGCAAGTTCGAAGCGTGACTGGTAGATCTCCTGCTCGGCGTTGAGCAGGTCGAGCAGTGGCCGCGTGCCCAGGTCCAGGTATTGGCGGCCGTAAAGCATGCGTGCTTCCTGGATGCTGACCTGGCGCGCTTCCAGCGACGTCAGCCGGCGGCCCAGCCCGGAGGTTTGCGCCATGGCCTCGGCCAGGCCCCGACGCGCCTGCAGGCGTGCCGCATCTTCGGCGGAATCGGCGGCGGTCAGCGCATGGCCGGCAGCGCGGGTGCGGGCACTGATGGCACCGCCCTGGTAAATGGGCACTTCGACGTTCAGGTAGATGCCCGCCTGGGTGCGGTCCATGCGTGAGTTGTCGCGGTTGTAGTCGTTGTCCAGGTAATGGTTGACCTGCGGTTGCAACGACACCGTCGGGTAGGCTTCCGCCTTGGCCTGGGCCAGCTCGGCCTGGCCTTGGGCGCGCTGGGCCAGGGCCATCAGCACCGCAGGCAGGCGGTCATCGCCCTGCGCGGGGCGCTTGCAGGCCTGGTTCAGCTCGGCGGGTGAATCCTCGGTCAGAGCTGGTGGGGTAACACGCCCCATCAGCGCCGCCAGGGTCGAGCGCCAGCGCTCGTACTGCGACTGGTACTCCTCGAGCGTGGCGCGGGCGCTTTCCACACGAGATTCGGCCTGCACCACGTCGGAACGGGTGCTGGCGCCCATGTCGCTGCGCTGGCGGGCCATGCCGGCAATGTCGCCAACCCCGCGAACCTGGTCGCGGGCGATGGTCATCAGTTGCTCGTAGCGGCGGGTTTCGATCCAGGCATAGGCGGTGTCGCGAGCCAGTTCGTCGACCACCAGCAGGATATTGGCCTGGGCGCGAGCGGCGGCGGCCTGGGCCGCGCTGACGGCGCTGTCGACCTTGCCGAAGTCATAGAGCATTTGCTTGAGCGACAGGTTCAAGGCCTGGCTGTTGCGGTCGCCGCCGTAGCCGGTGTCATAACCGGTGCGGATACCGCCGGAAATTTGCGGGTAGTACCCGGCGCGGGCGACGTTGATGCCTTCGCCCTGCTTGTACAGGTTGCCGACGGCCTCGGCGATGCTTGGGTGCCACTGTGCGGCCTGCAGCACCGCATCGGTCAGCCCCAGGCGCTCGCCGCTGGCGACCGGGGCCATGCCGATGGGCGGGCGGGCGGGCACCGCTTCGGGCGCATCGCGTAACAGCGATGGCCTGATCTGGCGTAGTTGGGGGTCTATGTCATCGGCTGCGTGGGCAACCGGGTGGAAGTCAAGGGCCAGGAGCCCGAAGGCTCCCAGCAACAGCGGTGACAGCGGACTGCTTCGCTTCACATAGTTCCCTTACTGCTGGTCGTCCATGCCGCCGGGCATAGGCTCGGCGGGTTTGCAGCGGCTTCAGACCACATGGATACCGTTCTGTACCCACAGGTGATGGCTTGGATCCTCCTGAGCCGTGTATTGGTTATAGTCGATGCCGTCGACGGTTTGGTTCCCGACCAGCGTCCAGTTGTCCGTCATGTGAACCGAGTCTTTGTCGTCCCCTTTGATGACCAGGGTGTCGGTGCCGGTTTCGGTGATTGCCACCACGTCCGCCAGGTTGAGGGTCAGCGCCACCGAGCTGGTGTCGTTGAGGTCGATGATTTCGATGTCGTGCACCCGCCCGGCCAGGTTGCCCAGGTCGATGCTGGCATCACCGCCGCCCCACAGGAGGGTGTCGGTCCCCGTGCCGCCGTCAACGCTGGCGAAGTTCTGGTCGACCACCACCAGCGTGTCGTCACCCGCACCACCCTGCAGGGTGATGTGGCCACCCTGGCTGCCATCGAGGTGGTCGTTGCCGTCGGTGCCGGCGATCACATCGGTGGCGGCTGCCAGGCTGGCCAGCGCCACGGCTTCGTCACCGCTGTCGGCCAGCAGCGATGTAGTCGTGACCAGGCCGGCGGCATTGTCCAGGTTGATGGTCAGCGTTGCGGTGTCGGTGGTGCCGTTGGGGTGGGTCAGCTCGTAGGTGAAGGTGTCATGCTGGCCGACCGCCGCCGAGGTGAGCCCCGCGTTGAGGGTGTAGGTGTAACTGCCGTCGGCATGCACCAGCAAGGTGCCATAGGTGCCGGCAACGCTCACCCCGTTGTAGCCCGGGATGGTGTAGGTGTTGGCCGCTGTCAGCACGCTCAGCACGGTCAGTGCCGAACCTACGTTGTCGTCAGTCAGCAGGTTACCGGTAGCTGCCGTTGCACCACTGACCACGAACTCGGTCAGGTGCGTGGTGGTGGCGTTCAGGCTGGTGGTGATGGAGCTGAGCAGGCCGATGCCGCCGGCGGTGACACGTACGTGGTAGGTGCCGGCCCCCTGGTTCTGGAAGGTATAGCCGGCGCCGCCACCCAGCAGGCTGATCAGCGAACCACCCGGCACCGACTGCACCAGCACGTACTGGCCGGTGGCCGGGTTGAGCTTGAGCAGTTCGATGGTGGTGCCGTTGAGCAAGCTCAACAGGTTGGTGGAGTTGACCACCACCTGTAGGTTTGCGGTGGTATCGGCGGCCACCGTGGTGGTGTAGGTCGCCTGGCGCGAACCAACCAAGGGCAGGCTCAGCGAACCCAGCGTACTGCTGCTGGTGTCCACCCGGTTGGCCAGGGTGAGGTGGCTGAAGCCGACATCGTTGACCGCGTCGACCACCGTGGCGGGCGCTGCGTAGTTGATGTTGCTCCACACCTCGTTGGCCTGCGGGCTGTCGATACGCACGTACAGGTTGGCGGTATCGGACAGGCCGTTCGGGTGCACCAGTTGGTAGCTGAACACGTCTACCTTGCCGACGCTGTTCGGGCTGCCGTTCGGCGTGTAGGTGTAGCTGCCGTCGGCACTGATCACCAGGGTGCCATACAGGCCCTGCACCGTGGTGGACGTACCGGCCGAGACGTAGCTGCCGTTCTTCAACACTTGCAGCACGGCGGCGCTGTCCGGGCCACGGGCGTCCACGGCGCCGTCGGTGCCCACATCGGTGATGACGTTGCCCGAGGTGGCAGTGCCGGTGCCGGTGAACTGGGTCAGGCTGGTGGAGGTGATGTCCAGCGAGGTGGTGACGTTGGTGACCAGGCCAATCCCGCCACTGCCGACTGTCAGGCGGTAGTCACCGGCTTGCAGCACGCCGATATCCACCTGCAGGCCAAGCGGCAGCACGATCAGGTCGAGCAGCCCCTGGGTGTTGCCGGTGGCGATGGTCACCCAGGCGCCGCTGGCGTCTTTTACCTGCAGGGTGAAGCTGGAGTTGTTGAGCAGGGCCAGCACGCTGTTGGTGGTCAGTGTCAGGGTCGGGTCGGCCGTGGTACCGGCCGCCACCGTCCAGGTGTAGGTCTTGGTGAAGCCAGACAGCAGCGTGGTGAAGCTGTCGGTGTAGGTCTTGGTGGCGGTGACCGGTGCCAGGTTGACCGTGGCCGTGGCCAGGTTGTCGCTGGCGATGACCGGCGCGTTGGCATCCACATCCGGCGCGGTGACGTTGACGTTGCCCGACACGTTGCCGCGCGGGTCGCTGAGGGTCACCGAGACGACCTGGCCGTTGTCCTGAGGCGGGCTCAGGGTCACGCTGAAGGTACCGTTGGCCTGCACCGTTGCGGTTTGCAGCACGGTACCGCTGGCGCTGCGTACGGTCACGGTGGCACCCACTTCGCCAGTACCGGTGAGGGTACTGCCGTCGGCACTGAACAGCAGGTTGCCGGCAGCCGCAGGCGGGGTCAGGTCCGGTGCGGTCAGCCCCGTGCTGGTGGACACGTTGCCGGCGCTGTCGGTGAGGGTGACGCTCAGCGCCTGGTTGTCGATCTGCGCCGCCGTCAGGCTGACCACGAACAGGCCGTTGCTGCCCACCGTCGCGGTTCCCAGCACGGTGCCGGCGCTGTTGCGCACGGTGACCGTGCTGCCGATCTGGCCAGAACCACTGACCGCGGTGCCGTTGGCGTTGATGGTGGCCAGCGGGGCGGCGGGCGGGGTGGTGTCCGGTGCGGTCAGGCTGGTGCTGGCCGACAAATTGCCCGCAGCGTCCGACTGGCGCACTACCAGCAATTGCCCGTCGTTCTGTGGCGACGTCAGCGTGATGCTGAAGGTGCCATTGGCGAGGACCACGCCAGTACCGACCTGACCGCTCGGGCCTTGGACCGTGACGATCGCGCCTGCTTCGCCGTTACCGGTGAGTACGGTACCCGCGCCGTTGATGGTGACGTTGTTCGGCGCGGCAGGTGGCTGCAAGTCGGCGGCGGTGTAGCTGGTACTGCCGGACACATTGCCCGCGGCGTCAGCCTGGCTCACGCCCAGTACCTGGCCATTGAGTTGCGCGGCGTTCAGGTTGACGGTGAACACGCCTCCGCCATTCACCAGCGCGGTGCCGAGCACGTTGTTGCTGGCGTCGCGCACTGTCACCGTGGCACCGGCTTCACCCGTGCCGGTCAGCACCAGGCCATTGATGGACAAGCCGGTCACCAGCGGATTGGTCGGTGGTGTAATGTCAGTCGCTTGCAGGAAGACCGGCTGCGATTCGCCGCCCAGCAGCGATACTGCCGTCACCGAGATGTGTTGGCCATTGAGCTGTGCCGCATTCAGCGTCAAGGTGAAGGTGCCGCCGAGGTTAGCCACGCCTGAACCGATCAGGTTGCCTGCGGCATCGTAGACGCGAATGCTTGCGCCGGTAGTTGCACTGCCCGTCAAGGTCAGGCCGTTGCCGCCCAGTATCACGTTGGTAGGTGGCTCCGGTGGCGGGATCAGCGGGGTGACATACGATGCGACCGCAGACGTGTTGATACCGTCGGACTGCGTCACTGTCAGGGTTGCGGCTGAGCCCGGTGTTGGCGAAAGCGCTACTTGGAAGTTGCCAGCGGCATCCACCACGCCCGTCCCAATCACGACGCCGCCGAAACTGACGGTAACTGTGGCATTGGCTTCGCCCTTGCCAGTCAGCACGTTATAGGCGTTGTTGATCGCCAGGTTGGTTACCACGTCGGGTGGCGAGGTGTCATTGGTCTGGTAGGGGACAGCCACCGAAGCATTGCCGGCATCGTCCGTGGATACCACCGTCAGCAGCTGGCCGTTGTTCTGCGCCGGGCTGATCGGCACCGTGAACTGGCCGTTTTCACCGACTTCCACCGTGCCTACGATGTTGTTGTTCGGGCCACGTACCGTGATGGTGGTGCCGGCTTCGGCCGTACCGGTCATCGACGTACCTGCAGGGTTGAGCAGCAGGTTGGTCGGCTGCACGGGTGGCGTCAGGTCTGGCGCAGTCACTGTCAGTGGCGCCGACGGGTTGCCGGTGGCGTCCTGGGCGATGATGGTCAGTGTCTCGCCGTTGATTTGCGGGCGGTTCAGGTCAAGGACAAAGGTGCCGTCCGGGTCGACCGTCACCTGGCCGAGCAGGTCGCCATTGTTGTTGATCACGGTGACGCGGGTGCCGGCTTCAGCGGTACCCACCACTTGTGTGCCGCCGTCGTTGATGGACGCAATCACGGTGGCCGGTGGCGTGGTGTCAACCGCCGTGACCGAACTGATTGGCGAGACGTTGCCGGCGGCATCGGTCAGGGTCACTTGCAGAACCTGGCCATTGAGCTGCGCTGTCGTCAGCTCGACCACGAAGGTGCCATTGGCTGCCACCACGGCGGTACCGATCTGCGTAGTGCCGACGTACACGCGCACCGTGGCGCCCACTTCGCCGACACCACCCAGTTCATCGCCCGCTGCATTGAGCCGCAGCTCGGTTGCCGCGGTAGGCGGCGTAAGGTCCGGCGCCTGCACATTGACCGGCAGGCTGATGTTGCCAGGTGGGTCGGCCTGCAGCACCGACAGTGTCTGATTGTTGATTTGTGCAGGAGACAGTTCGACGTGGAAGCTGCCGTCGGCAAGCACGGTGCCCGTGCCCAGTACGACCCCCGCGGCGTTGCTGACGATCACCGTCGCACCGGCTTCGCCCAGGCCGCTGACCACGCTGCCGTCGGCATTGATCACCACTTGGGTGAGCGGCGCCGGTGGGGTGAAGTCCGGGGTCTGCAGGGTGGCCACTGGCGACACGTTGCCGGCCGCATCGGCCTGGGTGAAGCTGAGCAGCTCGGCGTTGCCCAGCGCAGGGTTCAGCGTGATGGTGAAGTGGCCGCTGGCATCGACGGTGGCACTGCCAATGGCCTCGCCTGCCGGGTTGGTCACGGTTACCAGCGCGCCAGCTTCGCCGCGCCCGGTGAGGGTGACGCCATCACCGGAAACGGCCAGTTCGCTGGGTGCTGTTGGTGGTGTGGTATCGGGGGCGGTAATGGCGCTGGCGGCAGACTGGTTGCCAGCGGCGTCCGTCAGCACCACTTGCACCTGTTGGCCGTTGGCTTGAGGCGAGGTGAAGTTGACCTGGAAGGTACCATCGGCTCGCACCGTGGCATTGCCCAGCACCGTGCCATCGGCGGCGATAACACGCACAGCCGCACCCGCTTCGCCGGTGCCATTGAGCAGGCTGCCACCCCCGGCAAAAGCCAGGTTGCCAGCAGCATCCGGCGCGACGCGGTCAGGGGCTGTCAGGCTGACGCTATTGGACTCGTTGCCGGCCACATCGGCTTGGCTGGCGCTGAGCTGTTCGCCGTTGATCTGCGCAGCACTCAGGTTGACGCTGAAGTTGCCGTTGGCGTCGACCAGGGCGGTACCCAGGTCGATACCGCCTTCGCCAATCACGGTAACGGTCGCGCCTGCCTCACCGTGGCCACTGAGCACCAGGCCGTCGTTGGACAGCACCAGGTTGGTCAGTGGTTGCGGCGCCGTGGTGTCCGGCGCCTGCAAGGTAGCCGGCAGCGAAACTGCGCCGTCACTGCCGGTGGCGTTCACTTGCAACACTTCGCCATTGGCCTGGGCACTGCCCAGGTTGACAGTGAAGGTGCCGTCGTTGGCGACCGGGCTGCTGCCCAGCAGTACGCCATTGGGGCCATACACCTTGACCGTGCTACCCGCTGCGGCGGTGCCGGTCACCGACAGGCCGTCGGCCGCCAGTACCAGGTTGTCCGGTGTGGCCGGTGCCAGCACGCCCGGCGCGGTGACGCTTTGCGCAGGGGAAACGTTCTGTGCAGCATCGGTTTGAACCACGCTGAGGCTTTCACCCGTGATCGCGGCCGGCGACAAGGTCACGCTGAAGTGACCGTCCGCCGCGACCGTGGCGTTGCCCAGCACGGTACCGTCCGGTGCCCGTACGGTAACCGTTGCGCCTGCCTCGCCGTTGCCTGTCAGGGTGACGCCATTGGCGGAGACCGCCAGGTTGGTCACGGCTGCTGGTGGCGTGGTATCGGCGGCGGTGTAAGGCGCGGCCGTCGACACGTTGCCGGCGGCGTCAGTGGCGGTCACTTGCAGGGTCTGGCCATTGGTCTGGGCGCTGTTCAGGGTGACCTGGAAAGTGCCGTTGCTGCTGGCTAACGCAGTGCCCAGCACATTGCCGCTGGCATCGCGCACGGTCACGGTGCTGCCGGCCTCGGCGTTACCGGTCAGTTGCAGCCCGGTACCGGACAGGGCCAGGGCTGTCGGCGCCGCAGGTGGGGTGAAGTCCGGCGCGGTGACGGCCACGGGGGTGGAGGTGTTGTTGCCCGCGTCGGTCTGGGTGACGCTCAGGTGCTGGGCGTTGAGCTGGGCGCTGTTGAGGGTAAGGGTAAAGCTGCCATTGGCTGCCACCAGGCCGGTGCCGATGATGGTGCCGTCCGGGCCGCGAACGGTGACCGTGGCGCCGGCTTCGCCCAGGCCAGTCAGGGTCAGGCCGTTGTTGTTCAGCGCCACGTTGGTCAGCGGCGCTGGCGGGGTGAGGTCCGGGGTTGGCACGTTGATCGCTGGCGAAGTGTTGCCGGCGGCATCCACTTGCGTAACGCCGATGGGCTGGCCGCTGGTTTGCGGGGTGTCGAAGGTCACCGTGAAGCGACCGTCGGCGCCCACCGTGGCGGTTCCGAGCACGGTGCCGGCGGCGTTGCGTACCTGCACGGTAGCGCCCACTTCACCGCTGCCGGACAGCTGCCGGCCGTCCTGGCTCAACAGCGGGTTACTGATGGCCGCGGGTGGCGTGCGGTCTGGCGTGGCCAGGCTGGCCGGGCCGGACACGTTGCCCGCAGCATCGCTGAGGGTGACTTGCAGCGGGCTGCCGGTGACCTGCGCGCTGGGCAGGGTGACCTGGAACTGGCCGCTCTGGTTGACCGTGCCTGTGGCCAGGATGGCACCACTGGCATCGCGTACGGTAACGCTGGCACCGGCTTCGCCCTGGCCGCTGAGCACGGTGGCTGCGCTGTTGAGGCTCAGGTTGCTGGCCGCCAGCGGTGCTTGCAGGTCGGGTGCCTGTAGGGTGGCCGCGAGCGAAACGTTACCTGCAGCGTCGGCCTGGGTGACGATCAGGTTCTGCCCATTGGCCACAGCTGGCGAGAAACTGATGCTGAACAGGCCGTTGCTGCCGACGGTGGTAGTCCCCAGCAGAGTGCCTTGCGCGTCTGTCACGCGCACGGTTGCGCCCACTTCGCCCTGACCGGTCAGCGTGCTGCCGGTGGCGGTGAGGTTTACTTGGGTCGGTGCGTTCGGTGCCGTGGTGTCGTTGGCCACGATGATGGCTGGCACCGAAGGCAGGCCATCGACGGTAACCTTGGCACTGACCTGCAAGGTCTGGGCATTGAGCTGGGCATTCTGGAAGAACACTCGGAAGGTGCCGTCGCTGCCGACCGTGGCGGTGCCCAGGGTGACGCCCCCGGAGGTCACGGTTATCAGCGAGCCGACCGTGCCCTGGCCGGTCAGCAGGAAGCCGTCGGCGCTGATGGAGAGGGCCGACGGCGTGGCCGCTTCGGTACCGGCCGGGCCAGCCAGCGATACTTCGGGCGATTGGTTGCCGGTAGGGTCGATCACGACCACATCGACCGTTTCGCCTGTCGTCAGCGGTGGGTCGACCTCTACCACGAAGGTGCCGTCCGGCCCCACGGTTGCCGTACCGCGCACGGTGTCATCCGGGTTGCGGATTTCCACTGTGCTGCCAGGCTCGGCGGTGCCGCCGACCGTGCTGCCGTCCGGGCTCACGGTGAGGCCGGTCGCAGGTTCCGGGTTGGTTGTGTCAGGGGCGGTGACAGGGACCGGCGCCGAGCTGTTACCGGCTGCGTCGGTCACCACCACGGTCACGGTCTGGCCATTGTTTTGCGGGGTATTCAGCGGCACGCTGAAACTGCCGTCCGGGTTGACCGCGACGGTGACCACATTGCCGGCCCCATCGCTCACGGTCACCGAGGTGGCGCCAGGTGCGTTACCAGTGACAGCCGTGCCATCGCCGCTGACGGCCACGTCGGTGGGCAGTGCCGGTGGCGTGATGTCCGGTGCATTGATCTGGCCGGGCTGCGATACATTGCCAGCCACATCGGTCAGGGTCACGTTGAGGGCCTGGCCGTCCAGCTGGGCGGGCGACAGTGGCACTGTGAAGCTTCCGCCTACGGGTACCACGATGGTGCCTACCAGCGTGCCATCGGTAAGCCGCACTTCAACCGTGGCGCCTGCTTCACCGGTACCCTGGATGGCATTGCCGCCTGGGGTGATGGTGAGCCCGGCCGGTGCGTTTGGCGCCGTGCTGTCGTCAGCGGTGAAACTGGCCGACGGCGAGGCATTGCCGCCGCCATCGATCAGCACCACGGACAGTACTTCGCCGTTGGTCTGGGCGGGGCTAAGCGGCACTTCGAATGTGCCGCCTGCACCCACCTGGATGGTACCCAGCAAATCGCCTGCAGCGTTGCGTACCTCTACGGTGCTGCCAGCTTCGCCTTGGCCGCTGAGCAGTGTGCCGGTAGGGTCAAGGCCCAGGCCTTGCGCCGGCAGTGGCGCCTCGAGGTCAGGCGCGGTAACGGTGCCCGCGAGTGAGCCGTTGCCCGTATTGTCCGCTTGAGTGACAGACAGCGTCTGGCCGTTGAGCTGCGGCGGGTCGATTGTCACCTGGAAGGTGCCATCGGGCTGGACCGTTGCGGTGCCCAGTACTGCGCCGCCAGTGCCGGTTACGGTCACCTGTGCACCTGGCTCGCCGCTGCCGCTCAGGCTGCTGCCGTCGCTAGCCAGGATCAGGCCGGTGGGTATATCGGGAGCCTGCGTATCCGGTGCCGCCAAGTCGACCGCCGCCGAAAGGTTGCCGGCTGCGTCGCGTTGCTCCACGGTCAGTGCCTGGCCGTTGGTCTGCGGCGTGTCGAGGGTGATTTCGAACGCGCCACCAGCGCCGACCAGCGTGCTGCCCAGTACGCTGCCATCTGGCCCGCGCACGGTAACGGTGGCGCCCGGTTCGCCGTTGCCGGTGACCGTGGTGCCGGTGCCGTCGATGGCAGGGCTGGTGACCACTTGCGGTGGGGTTGAGTCCGGTGCGGTGAAGTTCACCGGCCCGGCGCTATTGCCCTGGGTGTCGGTGGCTTCGACAGTCAGGCTTTCGCCATTGCGCTGTGCTGCATTGAGGGTGACGTCGAAGCGGCCGTCGCCGCCCACGGTGGCGGTGCCGAGCACGTTGCCGTTGGCGTCGCGCACGGTGACGATGGAACCGCTTTGACCTTGGCCGGTGAGGTGAAGGCCAGCGGTATCGATGGCCAGCCCCGAGGGTTGCAGCGGGCCATCGGTGTCGGGCGCGACGATGGTGGCGGTCGAGCTGTTGCCGGCAGCGTCGCGCAGTACCACGTCCAGCTCCTGGCCGTCGGTCTGCGGCGGGGTCAGGACCACGCTGATCACGCCATCGGCACCGACCTGGGCGTTGCCCAGCACGGTACCGTCGGCGCTGATGACCTGCACGGTGGTGCCCGGTTCGCCACGGCCGGTGAGCAGGCCGCCATCGGCGCTCAGTTGCAGGTCGCTGGCCTCATTGGGCGGGGTGATGTCGGGGGCGGTGATCGGGGTAGGCAGCGAACTGTTGCCAGCGCCATCGACCGCCACGACAGCCAGAGCCTCGCCGTTGGCCTGGGCTGGGGTCAGGCCGATGGTGAAACTGCCATCCGGGCCGGCCTGGACGCTGCCCAGCACATTGCCCTGCGCGTCACGCACCTGCACCTGCGTACCTGCCGGTGCGGTACCGGAAACGCTGGAGCCATCAGCGGCCACCACCACGTCGCTCGGGCTTTCGGGCCGCGGTGTATCGGTAACGATCACACTGACACCCACCGAGATATTGCCGGCGGCATCGGTTTGCACCAGGACGATGGTTTGGCCTGCGGTCAGTGGTACATCCAGATCGACCACGAAGGTACCGTTTGGCCCGACAATCCCGCTACCAAGGGCGGCGCCCTGCGTATCCCGTACCTCCACCGTGGCACCGGGTTCGCCACGGCCAGACACGGTTAGGCTGCCATCACCTGCCACCACCTCGGTGACGATCGTCGGTGCGGTAATGTCCGGGGCCACGTAGCTCAGCGGCACCGAGGTGTTGCCTGCTGCGTCGGTCACGGTGATGGACAGGGTTTCGCCATTGGCCTGTGGCGGGTCGAGGGTCAGGCTGAAACTGCCATCCGGTGCGACGATGACGCTGCCGATCAGGTTGCCCGAGGCATCTTTCACCTCCACCCTTGCGCCCCCTTCGGCAATGCCGGCGAGGCTGTCGCCATTGGTCAGCACCAGGCCGGTCGGTTGCAGTGGTGCTACCTGGTCTGGCGCTGTCAACGGGCTGGGCGTGGAGACGTTGCCGGCGGCATCGGTCAGGGTCACCTGCAGGGCCGAGCCATCCACCACTGGGGTTGGCAGTTGCACGTTGAAGCTGCCATCGGGCTGAACGGTGCCGCTTGCCAGCACTTGGCCCTGATCGTTGCGCACTTCTACAGTGGCACCCACTTCGCCACGGCCGGAGACCGTGCGGCCATCGTTGCTGATGGCCAAGTCGGTGGCCGGCGCCGGTGGCGTGGTGTCGCCGCCATTGTCCACGATCGGCGCGGTGACTGTGCCGGCCGTGGAGGCATTGCCTGCGGTGTCGGTGGCGGTCACTTGCAATTGTTCGCCCGCCACTTTTGGCGGTGTGAGGCCGATGTTGAAGGCGCCACTGGCCCCCACCACGACGCTGCCCAGCACAGTAGTGCCATCGGCGGCCAACACACGCACGGTGCTGCCGGCTTCTGCGCGGCCGCTGACGACGGTACCGTCGCCATTGATTGCCAGGTCGCTCGGCGCTACAGGTGGCGTGATGTCGGGTGCGGTGACCTGCACCGGCAGCGACGAGGTGCCGTTGTTGTCGATGGCCACGACGTCCAGTAACTCGCCATTGGCCTGGGCCGGCGTGAGCACCACGGTGAAGGTGCCCTCGGCACCGACCACGATGCTGCCAACCAGCGTGCCGTTGGCGTCGTGCACTTCCACACGGCTGCCAGCCGGGGCAGCGCCGCTGATGCTGCCGCCGTCAGCGGCCACCACCAGTTCACTTGGGCTGGTCGGCGTGACCACCAGTGGCACGTCGTAGGTCAGGGCCTGGGAAGCGTTGCCGCTCGGGTCGGTCTGCACCAGGCTCAGGCGTTCACCCGGCAGCGCTGCCGGGTCGAGGCCAATCAGGAAGGTGCCGTTCGCAGTCACGGTGCCGCTACCGATCAGCGTGCCATTGGCATCGCGTACCTCCACGCTGGCACCGGCTTCGCCGCGACCACTCAGGGTCAGGCCGTCGGCACCGACCACGATGTTGCTGACCACGGCGGGCGGGGTGATGTCCGGGGCGTCGAACTGCAGTGGGGAAGAGACGTTGCCAGCGGCATCGACCAGGCGGACGTCGAGCACTTCGCCATTGGCTTGGGCCGGCGACAGGGTGACGCTGAAGCTGCCATTCCCGTTGACCAGGCCGGTACCGAGCAGGTTGCCCGAGGCATCGCGTACCTGCACGGTCGCGCCTGGCTCGCCGCTGCCGCTCAGGGTCACACCGTCGGCCAAGGCCAGGCCGGTCGGCTGGGCCGGGGCCTGCAGGTCTGGGGTAACCACCGTAGCCGGTGTGGAGGCATTGCCAGCGGCGTCGGTCAGCACCACTTGCAGGGTGCTGCCATCCTTCACCGGTGGGTTGAGGGTGATCTGGAAGGTACCGTCGGGGTTAACCGTGCCGCTGGCCAGTACAGTGCCCTGGGCATCGCGCACTTGCACGCTGGCACCGGCCTCGCCACGGCCATTGAGCTGGGCGCCGGCCAGCCCGACTACCAGGTTGGTGGCGGCATCTGGTGGCGTGGTATCGCCACCGTCGATGTCCGGCGCGGTGATGTTGCCGGCGGTGGAGGTATTGCCGGCTGCGTCGGTGGCGGTGACTTGCAGCTCTTCACCATTCACCTGTGGTGGGTCGAGGGTGATACTGAAACTGCCGGTGGCGCCCACCATCACGCTACCCAGCACAGTGGTGCCATCGGTGGCCAGCACGCGCACGGTGCTGCCCACTTCGGCGCGGCCGGTGACCACGCTGCCGTTGGCACTGATCACCAGTTCGCTCGGGGTAACCGGTGGGGTGATGTCTGGCGCGGTGACTTGCACTGGCAGCGACGAAGCGCCGCTGCCGTCGATGGCCACCACATCCAGCAGCTCGCCGTTGGCCTGTGCCGGGTTGAGGATGACGGTGAAGGTGCCACCAGCACCCACCACCACACTGCCGACCAGCGTGCCGTTGGCATCGTGTACTTCCACCCGGCTGCCCACCGGCGCTGTACCGGTGATGCTGCTGCCGTTCGCAGCCACAACCAGGTCGCCTGGGCTGGCTGGCGCGGTGGTTACCGGCACTTCATATTGCAGGGCCACGGAGGCGTTGCCGCTGGCATCGGTCTGCACCAGGCTCAACTGAGCGCCCGGCTGCGCGGCGGGGTCGAGGTCGATCAGGAAGGTGCCGTTGGCACCAACGGTGGCGGTACCGATGACAGTGCCGTTGGCGTCACGTACTTGTACGGTGGCACCGGCCTCGCCACGGCCACTGAGCACCAGGCCATCGGCGCCGACCACGATATTGCTGACGGCGGCTGGCGGGGTAATGTCCGGTGCGGTGAACGCCAGCGGCGTCGAGCTGTTGCCAGCGGCGTCCACCACGCGAATGTCCAGTGCTTCACCATTGGCCTGGGCTGGGAACAAGGTGACGGTGAAAGTGCCATCCTCGTTGACCAGGCCAGTGCCGATCAGGCTGCCGGCGGCATTGCGCACCTGCACGGTGGCGCCGGGCTCGCCACGGCCGGTGAAGGTGACACCATCGGCCAGGGCCAACTCGGTTGGCTGCGCCGGGGCCTGCAGGTCTGGCGCGGCGACAGCGCCGGGTTGCGAGACATTACCGGCAGCGTCGGTCAGGGTGACTTGCAGGGTACTGCCGTCGGTGATGGCTGGGCTCAACGTGATGGCGAAAGTGCCATCCGGGTTGACCGTGCCCGTGGCCACTACGGTGCCAGCGCCATCGCGCACCTGAACGCTGGCACCGGCTTCGCCACGACCGCTCAGCTGGTTGCCGGCAGCGTTGATCACCAGGTTGGTCGGGGCATCCGGTGGGGTGGTGTCGCCGCCGTCGATATCTGGCGCGGTAAGGCTGCCAGCGGTGGAAGCATTGCCCGCCGCATCGGTAGCAGTGACTTGCAGCACCTCGCCGTTTACCTGTGGCGGGTCGAGGGTGATGCTGAAGCTGCCGGTAGCGCCAACGACCACGCTACCCAGCACGGTGGTGCCGTCGGCGGCCAGCACGCGTACGGTGCTGCCCGGCTCGGCGCGGCCAGTGACCACGCTGCCGTCGGCATTGATCACCAGTTCGCTCGGGGTAACCGGTGGGGTGATGTCTGGCGCGGTGACTTGCACCGGCAGCGACGCAGCGCCGTTGCCATCGATGGCCAGCACATCCAGCAGTTCGCCATTGGACTGGGCTGGGGCGAGGGTGACGGTGAAGCTGCCATCGGGGCCCGCTATCACACTGCCAATCAGCGTGCCGTTGGCATCATGCACTTCCACACGGCTGCCGGCAGGTGCCGTACCGCTGATACTGCTGCCGTCCTCGGCGAACACCAGGTCGGTGGGGCTGGCAGGTGCAGTGGTGACCGGCACTTCGAACTGCAGTGGCGCAGAGGCATTGCCGCTTGGGTCGGTCTGTACCAGGCTCAGTTGCTCGCCAGGCTGCACGGCGGGTGAAAGGTCGACGAGGAAAGTGCCATTGGCCGTGACCACGCCGCTGCCGAGCAAGGTGCCATTGGCATCGCGCACCTCCACGGTGGCGCCTGCTTCGCCGCGACCACTCAGGGCCAGGCCGTCACCGCCGACCACGATATTGCTGACGATCGCTGGCGGGGTGATGTCCGGCGCATCGAATTGCAGCGGGGCCGAGGTGTTGCCGGCGGCATCCACCAGGCGTACGTCGAGCGCTTCGCCGTTGGCTTGAGCAGGCGACAGGGTGAGGCTGAACAGGCCGTCAGCACCGACGATACCCGTACCGATGACCGTACCTGCAGCGTCGCGCACTTGCACAGTGGCGCCCGGCTCGCCGCGACCGGTGAAGGTCACGCCGTCGGCCAGGGCCAGGTCTGTCGGTTGTGCGGGCGGCAGCAGGTCGGCCGAGGTGACCGAGCCCGGTTGGGAAACGTTACCAGCAGCATCGGTCAAGGTGACTTGCAGGGTACTGCCGTCGTTCACCACGGGGCTCAGGGCTACCACGAACGTGCCATCCGGGCCGACAGTGCCGGTGGCCAGTAGATTACCTGCTGCATCGCGGACCTGCACGGTGGTCCCGGCTTCGCCGCGACCACTGAGTTGGCTGCCGGCCAGGCCGATGACCAGGTTGGTTGGGGCATCTGGTGGCGTGGTATCGACCCCATCGATGTCCGGCGCGGTGACCGAACTGGCCACAGAGGTGTTACCAGCGGCATCGGTGGCAGTGGCCTGCAGTACTTCACCATCTACCTGCGGTGGGTTGAGGTTGATGCTGAACGCGCCGGTCGGGCCGACCACGGCAGTGCCTAGTTCAGTGCCATCGGCTGCCAAGATACGTACCGTGCTACCGGGTTCGGCACGGCCGGTGAGCACCGTACCGTCAGCACTGACGGCCAGTTCGGTCGGGGCCGCAGGCGCAGTGATATCGGGTGCAGTGACTTGTGTTGGCAGCGAGGACACCCCGCTGTCATCGATAGCGACTACGTCCAGCAGTTCGCCATTAGCTTGGGCAGGATTCAGCTCGATGCTGAAACTGCCATCGGCATTGGCGATGGCGCTGCCGATCAGGGTGCCGTTGGCATCGTGCACTTCGACGCGGCTGCCAGCCGGCGCGGTACCGGTGAGCGTTGTGCCGTCGGCATCGATGGCCAGATTGCTCGGGCTATCAGGGGCGGTGGTCAGCGGAACGTCGTACTCCAGGGCCACGGAGGCGTTGCCGCTTGGGTCGGTCTGCACCAGGCTCAGGTGTTCACCCGGCTGCGCGGCTGGGTTGAGGTCGATCAGGAAGGTGCCGTTGGCACCGACCACACCCGTGCCGATCACGTTGCCGTTGGCATCGCGCACTTCGACGGTGGCACCCGGTTCGCCGCGGCCGCTCAGGGCCAGGCCATCTGCACCGACGGTAATGTTGCTCACCGCAGCAGGCGGGGTGATGTCGGGGGCATCGAACTGCAGCGGGGCCGAGGTGTTGCCGGCGGCATCCACCAGGCGTACGTCGAGCGCTTCGCCGTTGGCTTGAGCAGGCGACAGGGTGAGGCTGAACAGGCCGTCAGCACCGACGATACCCGTGCCGATGACCGTACCTGCAGCGTCGCGCACTTGCACAGTGGCGCCCGGCTCACCGCGCCCGGTGAAGGTCACGCCGTCGGCCAGGGCCAGGTCTGTCGGTTGTGCGGGCGGCAGCAGGTCGGCCGAGGTGACCGAGCCAGGTTGCGACACGTTGCCAGCAGCATCGGTGAGGGTCACCTGCAAGGTACTGCCGTCAATGACGGCAGGGTCCAGGGTGACGGTAAAGGTGCCATCCGGGCCGACGGTGCCGGTCGCGATGATGTTGCCTGCGGCGTCTCGCACCTGGACGGTGGTGCCGGCTTCGCCGCGACCACTGAGTTGGCTGCCGGCCAGGCCGATGACCAGGTTGGATGGGGTATCCGGTGGCGTGGTATCACCGCCGTCGATGTCCGGCGCGGTGACCGAACTGGCCACAGAGGTGTTACCAGCGGCATCGGTGGCAGTGGCCTGCAGTACTTCACCATCTACCTGCGGTGGGTTGAGGTTGATGCTGAACGCGCCGGTCGGGCCGACCACGGCGCTGCCCAGCTCGCTTCCGTCTGGTGCGAGGATGCGCACGGTGCTGCCCGGTTCGGCGCGGCCGGTAACCACAGTACCGTTGGCATTGACTGTCAGTTCGGTTGGTGCAGCTGGCGCAGTGATGTCCGGTGCGGTGACCTGCGCTGGCAGCGACGAAAGGCCGCTGCCATCGATGGCGACCACGTCCAGCAGTTCGCCATTGGCTTGGGCCGGATTCAGTTCGATGCTGAAACTGCCATCGGCATTGGCGATGGCGCTGCCGATCAGGGTGCCGTTGGCATCATGCACTTCCACGCGGCTGCCAGCCGGCGCAGTACCGGTGAGCGTTGTGCCGTCGGCATCGATGGCCAGATTGCTCGGGCTATCAGGGGCGGTGGTCAGCGGAACGTCGTACTCCAGGGCCACGGATTCGTTGCCGCTTGGGTCGGTCTGCACCAGGCTCAGGTGTTCACCCGGCTGCGCGGCGGGATTCAGGTCGATCAGGAAAGTGCCGTTGGCACCGACCACGCCCGTGCCGATCACGGTGCCGTTGGCATCGCGCACTTCGACGGTGGCACCCGGTTCGCCACGCCCACTGAGCGCCGCGCCACCCGGGCCAACCAGAATATTGCTGACAGCATCGGGCGGGGTGATGTCCGGCGCATCGAACTGCAGCGGGGCCGAGGTGTTGCCGGCAGCATCCACCAGGCGCACGTCGAGCGCTTCGCCGTTGGCTTGGGCAGGCGACAGGGTGAGGCTGAACAGACCGTCAGCACCGACGATACCTGTGCCGATGACAGTACCTGCAGCGTCGCGCACTTGCACAGTGGCGCCGGGCTCGCCACGGCCGGTGAAGGTCACGCCGTCGGCCAGGGCCAAGTCTGTCGGTTGTGCGGGCGGCAGCAGGTCGGCTGAGGTGACCGAGCCCGGTTGGGAAACGTTACCAGCAGCATCGGTCAAGGTGACTTGCAGGGTACTGCCGTCGTTCACCACGGGGCTCAGGGCTACCACGAACGTGCCATCCGGGCCGACAGTGCCGGTGGCCAGTAGATTACCTGCCGCATCGCGGACCTGCACGGTGGTCCCGGCTTCGCCGCGACCACTGAGTTGACTGCCGGCCAGGCCGATCACCAGGTTGGTTGGGGCATCTGGTGGCGTGGTATCACCGCCGTCGATGTCCGGCGCGGTGACCGAACTGGCCACAGAGGTGTTACCAGCGGCATCGGTGGCGGTCGCTTGCAGCACTTCGCCGTCTACTTGTGGCGGAGTCAGGTTGATGCTGAACACGCCGGTCGGGCCGACCACGGCAGTGCCTAGTTCAGTGCCATCGGCTGCCAAGATACGTACCGTGCTACCGGGTTCGGCACGGCCGGTGAGCACCGTACCGTCAGCACTGACGGCCAGTTCGGTCGGGGCCGCAGGCGCAGTGATATCGGGTGCAGTGACTTGTGTTGGCAGCGAGGACACCCCGCTGTCATCGATAGCGACCACGTCCAGCAGTTCGCCATTGGCTTGGGCCGGATTCAGTTCGATGCTGAAACTGCCATCGGCATTGGCGATGGCGCTGCCGATCAGGGTGCCGTTGGCATCATGCACTTCCACGCGGCTGCCAGCCGGCGCGGTACCGGTGAGGGTGGTGCCGTCGGCGTCGATAGCCAGGTTGCTCGGGCTGGTTGGGGCAGTGGTCAGCGGAACGTCGTACTCCAGGGCCACGGATTCGTTGCCGCTCGGGTCGGTCTGCACCAGGCTCAGGTGTTCACCCGGCTGCGCGGCGGGATTCAGGTCGATCAGGAAAGTGCCGTTGGCACCGACCACACCCGTGCCGATCACGTTGCCGTTGGCATCGCGCACTTCGACGGTGGCACCCGGTTCGCCACGCCCACTGAGCGCCGCGCCACCCGGGCCAACCAAAATATTGCTGACAGCATCGGGCGGGGTGATGTCGGGGGCGGTGAATTCCAGCGGTATCGAGCTGTTGCCGGCGGCGTCGACCTGGCGGATATCCAGGGCTTCACCGTTGGCCTGGGCAGGCGAAAGCGTAAGGCTGAAGCTACCGTCGGCATTCACCAGGCCGCTGCCGATGAGGTTGCCGGCCGCATCACGCACCTGCACGGTGGCGCCGGGCTCGCCACGTCCAGTGAGGGTTACACCATTGGCCAAGGCCAGATCGGTCGGCTGGTCGGGGGCGGTGGTGTCAGGGTTGTCGACGTCGGGTGCGGTGACGCTGGCCACAGGCGACGTATTGCCGGCCGCGTCTGCCGCGCTCACTTCAAGGGCCTGGCCGTCGGTTTGTGGCGGTTGCAGGGTTATGCTGAACTGGCCGTCCGCACCGGCCACCCCAGTGCCCAGCAGCACGCCGCCTGTGCCCCGTACCGAAACCGTCGAGCCCGGTTCGGCACGCCCGGTAAGGGTGGTGCCCTGTGCGTCGATGACCAGGTCGGTCGGTGCCAGCGGCGCCGTCACATCCGGGGCGGTGACAGTGCCGGGCGCCGAGACATTGCCCGCGCCATCGGTCAGGGTGACTTCAAGGTTTTCGTTGTTGATCTGTGGCGGGTTCAACGCCACATTGAAACTGCCGTCGGCTGCCACGGTGCCGCTGCCAATCAGGTTGCCGGCGGCGTCACGGATGTTCACCGTGGTGCCCGCTTCGCCGCGGCCGGTCAGGCGCAGGCCATCCGGCGAAACCAGCAGGTCGATGGGCGTGGCCGGTGCTGTGGTGTCAGGGTCCGAGCCACCGCTGCTGCCGCCACCGCTGTGATTGGCCGCAGCCGCCACACCCCCGACACCGAGCAGGCTGAGCCCGGCAATCGCGAAGGTCGACATGGCGCTACCGGCGGTGCCGATCCCTGCAACCAGTTCGTCCAGCGAAGCCACGTCCTCGAAGGTGAAACCGGTGAACGCTGCCGCGTCATACTGGGCGTGCCACAGGGTGCCGTCTTCGCCGACGAAGACGATGTCGCTGCCAACCCCGGCCTGGTCCACGGCGAAGAAGTTGCCGATGGTGACCTTTTCACCGGATTTCAGGGTCACGATCAAGTCTTGCCCGCGCTGGGTAACGGTGGCCACCTTGTCGGGCGATACCGGCATCTGCACGACGCCTGGCCCTTTGAGATTGATGTTGCCCCAGGCGCTCTGAGTGGCGACTTCGGATTGCTTATCGGCGACGACGATGTTGTCCATGGATGCTCCCTGCTGGTATCCGGATCCCCCGGCCCGACTGTTCGGGCCACAACCTGCGTAGCAGAGCCATTTCCGGGCTTTTTACGCACAGCCTCGACCAGGCAGTCGAGAATGGGGTGGTTAGGGAGATATAGCAGCCAGGGTGGAAGCAACCAGATGGCTTTCTGGGTTAATCCTTTTGTGAGTAGGTCTCAGCGAAGCCCCAATCGGCGGGCCAATCGGCTTAAATTGGCGCGGTCCAGGCCAAGCTCACGCGCCGCTGCTGCCCAGTTGTCCTGATGCTTTTGCAAGCAGGCCTCGATCACTTGGCGCTGGTAGATATCGACCGCTTCGCGCAGGCCGCCTTCAGGCAGGGTGGCCGCTGGCGACGGGGCCGCGTGGGAGGGCGGCGAACCTGGCATTGCCGGCGATACGCGCAGGTCCAGATCGATGGCTTCGAGGGTGAGGATGCGTGGCCGGTCGGGGTGCTGGCCCAGCGCCTTGAGTGCCGAGCGGCCGATCAGGTGCTCCAGCTCGCGCACATTGCCCGGCCAGTCGTAGGCGATGAGTGCGGCCTGGGCCTCATTGCTCAGGCGCAGGCTGTTCAGACCCAACCGTGAACGGTTCTGTTCGAGGAAATAGCCAGCCAATAGCAGCACGTCCCGTCCACGTTCGCGCAACGGCGGCACGTGCAACGGGTACACGCTGAGGCGGTGATAGAAGTCGGCGCGGAAGTTGCCGTTACGCACTTCGGCAGCCAGGTCGCGGTTGGTAGCGGCGATCAGGCGCACGTCCACCCGGTGCTCGCGGTCCGAGCCCAGGCGCTGCAACTGGCCGCTTTGCAGCACGCGCAACAGCTTGGCCTGCACCGTCAGGGGCAGTTCGCCCACTTCATCGAGGAACAGCGTGCCGCCGTTGGCCAGTTCGAACTTGCCACGGCGCTCGCCATGCGCGCCGGTGAAGGCACCGCGCACATGGCCGAACAGTTCGCTTTCCACCAGGGTGTCGGGCAGGGCAGCGCAGTTGAGGCTGATCAACGGCTTGTCGGCGCGGCTGCTGGCCTGGTGCAGGGCCTGGGCCACCAGCTCCTTGCCGACGCCGGTTTCGCCGGTAATCAGCACGGTCAGGTCACTGCCACCGACCAGGCGAATTTCCTCTACCAGGCGTTTGTGCGCGGGGCTTTGGCCAATCAGCTCTTTATCCTGGCCACTGGCCTGGCGGTAGATCTCGGCGCGGTGGTGTTCGTCTTCGGCGCGCAGGGCCAGGTGCTCGATGCGCTCGGCCACGGTAACGGTGGCGGCAGCCAGGCTGGCGAAGGCCTGCAGGGCGTCCAGCTCCAGGCTCTGGAACTGCCCGGGGGTGAGGGCGTCGAGGGTGACCAGGCCCCAGGGGCGCTCATCGACCATCAACGGGCAGCCCATGCAGTCGTGCACTTCAAGGTCGGCATCGGTGGCGTTGACCAGGCCATCGTAAGGGTCGGGCAGTTCGGAGTCGCTGGCAAAGCGGGTGGGTTCCGGGCGGCTGAGCAGTATCTGGAACCGTGGGTGCTCGCTGACCCGGAAGCGCCGGCCCAAGGTGTCCGGGCTCAGCCCATCCACTGCCAGCGGCACCAGCCATTCACCATCCAGGCGCAGCAGTGCGGCAGCATCGCACGGTAGCAGGCTGCGCATGGCCTGCAGCAGGCGGCGGTAGCGTTCCTGGTCGGGCAAATCACGGGACAGGTCGCTTACCAGAGGCAGCAGGGCGGTCAGCAGCGGCTTTGTGGTCATATGGACTCCTGTAGGTCGATATGACTATACGCTGGGGTAGGTCGTTTTGACATGACCTGCGTCAAACCCCTGATTTTGCGGGCGATAAAAGTTGGCACGATTGCTGTAGTAGCAGGGACAGTCATTTGAAGCCACAGGCTCAGGAGTTGTTGCAATGCTCAATGCCGAACAACGTGCAATCATCAAAGCCACTGTACCCCTGCTGGAAAGCGGCGGCGAAGCACTGACCACTCACTTTTACAAGATGATGCTTAGTGAGTACCCGGAGGTACGGCCGCTGTTCAACCAGGCCCACCAGGCCAGCGGTGACCAGCCGCGTGCGCTGGCCAACGGCGTGCTGATGTATGCCCGCCATATCGACCAGTTGGAACAACTGGGTGGCCTGGTCGGGCAGATCATCAACAAGCATGTTGCCCTGCAGATTCTGCCGGAGCACTACCCGATCGTCGGCAGCTGCCTGCTGCGCGCCATCGAGGAGGTGCTTGGCAAGGACATCGCCACCCCTGCCGTGATCGATGCCTGGGCTGCGGCCTATGGCCAGTTGGCCGACATCCTGATTGGTGCTGAAGAGAACCTCTATAAAGAGAAGGAAGAGGCCGAAGGCGGCTGGCGCGGTACTCGCGAATTCCGCCTGGTGCGCCGCGAGCAGGAAAGCAGCGAGATCGTCTCGTTCTACTTTGCCCCGGTGGACGGCAAACCGGTACTCAAGGCCGAACCTGGCCAGTACATCGGCTTGAAGCTGGACATCGACGGCGCCGAGCAGCGCCGTAACTACTCCCTGTCGGCGCTGTGCGATGGCAAGGAGTACCGGATCAGCGTCAAGCGCGAGGCGGGTGGCAAGGTCTCCAATTACCTGCACGATGAGCTGGTGGTGGGCGATACCCTGCAGCTGTTCCCGCCGGCGGGTGACTTTACCCTGGCCGCCAGCGACAAGCCGCTGGTGCTGATCAGCGGTGGCGTAGGCATTACTCCGACCTTGGCGATGCTGCAGGCAGCGTTGCAAACCCGCCGTGAGGTGCATTTCATTCACTGTGCGCGTAACGGCGCGGTGCATGCCTTCCGTGACTGGATCGATGGGCTGGCAGCGCGTCATCCGCAACTCAAGCGCTTCTACTGCTATGCCGAGCCAGAAGGTGGCGCTGCAGCCGATGCCGTGGGTTTGCTGAGCGAAGACCTGCTGGCCGAATGGCTGCCGCAGGAGCGTGATGTGGATGCCTACTTCCTGGGGCCCAAGGCTTTCATGGCCGCGGTCAAGCGCCAGCTGAAGGGCCTGGGTGTGCCGGAGCAGCAGAGCCGTTATGAGTTCTTCGGGCCGGCGGCTGCCTTGGAGTGATGTGAAACCTGTACCGGCCCTTTCGCGGGCAAGCCCGTGAAAAGGCCGGTACAGGCAAATATCGTTATCCCTGCGGCACTACACCTTCCTGCCTATATATAAGGAAAGATGAAACCGGGCACAGCGCTTTCATCTTTAATCCTCCTTTAATCACGGTATCCTTCACTCCCGGGTGTCGAGGGGCTTGCCCCTGCGCGGCACTCGGGCAGCCGTTTTTTTGCCGCTCGGCGTTGAACCGACGTCGTTGCGGCCGGTCTCAGCCACACCGGATAGCCCTGCGCAGCGCTATCACGCCGCTTCCTCGGCACGCTCACAGGCCTTGCCCAGCGTGTAGACTTGCGCTCAGGCAGGCGGACCACGCTGCCACTATCCATCGAAGGAACCGGTAATGAACGAACAAACATCGCGCCTGAATCGGGAACGGCGCTTTCTGGTGCTGCTGGGCCTGATCTGCCTCTCGCTGATCGGCGGCGCTCTCTATATGCAAGTGGTGCTGGGCGAGGCACCTTGCCCATTGTGCATCCTGCAGCGTTATGCGCTGCTGTTCATTGCCGTGTTTGCCTTCATCGCCGCAGCGATGCCTGGGCGCCGCAGCTTGAGCTTCTTCGAAGCGCTGGTGGTGCTCAGTGCCATTGGCGGAGTCGTTGCGGCCGGCAACCATGTGTATATACTCGCCAACCCCATGGTCAGTTGCGGCATCGATACCCTGCAGCCGATCGTGGATGACCTGCCACTGGCCAAGCTGTGGCCGCTGGCGTTCCAGGTCGATGGCTTCTGCAGCACGCCGTACCCGCCGATCCTCGGCCTGTCGCTGGCGCAATGGGCACTTGTGGCGTTCGTGCTGACTGCTGTGCTGGTTCCGCTCGGGATCTACCGCAACCGACGCCAGGCTTAGACAAAAGTCCCGAATTGCATGGGGTCTTTTACACCGCATGAGAAGAGCGAAAAGTTGCGCACCGCTTGATCCAGATCAACCTCTAGGCCTTGCAGAATGCGGCTTTGAGGCCTAGCAAGCGGGGTGCGACAAACTGTCGCGAAGTTGAATTATTGAGCAGCATTGTTACGCATTCTGTAAAAGACTGTTGCTCAATAAGTCATAGTCAAGGGTTGGCGACCTATCTACAATCGCCCCCAATTTCCGTTCGGCACTGCTTGCGAGTCGCAGGATTGAAGGAAGCCCCAGCGCTCCTTTTTGCTGACTTCGTCAAGTTTCGCCCAACGGCGATACCGGGCGGACACCCCTCCGCGTTTTCCCGCACCAAATGGACTTGGTCTGAAGTACAGGCCTGTTGCCTACGAAACCATAAGCACCGCTAACCCGCTTGAAGCCAAGGTCCTGCAGTCGGACCCCAGGCAGGAGCGAGTACGGGCGCGAAATGCCTCACTTGGCAGGACGAAGTGTTGGCTACCAAAACACAAATTGCATTGAAGCAAGCTGATCTAGAGGTCGTGAGATGAGTAAAAAGCGTTACCCCAGACTGTTTGGCATATTGCCCTTTTTAGGCATGCTTTTACTCAGTGGGTGCAACTGGACCCTGCTCGACCCGAAGGGCCAGGTCGGCATTGAGCAAAAGAACCTGATCCTGATCGCTACCGGCCTGATGCTGCTGGTGGTAATCCCTGTCATCATCATGACCTTGGCGTTCGCCTGGAAGTACCGTGCTTCCAACAAGGCAGCCACCTACACCCCTGACTGGTCGCACTCGACCAAGATCGAGGCTGCGGTGTGGATCATCCCGATCCTGATCATCATCGCCCTGGGTTACGTCACCTACCACTCCACCCACAAGCTGGACCCATACCGTCCACTGGATTCCGATGTGAAGCCGGTGCAGATCGACGTGGTCGCGCTGGACTGGAAGTGGCTGTTCATCTACCCGGAGCAGGGCATTGCCACGGTCAACAAGATCGTCTTCCCAGCTAACACCCCGGTCAACTTCCGCGTCACTTCCGACGCCGTGATGAACTCGTTCTTCATCCCGGGCCTGGGTGGCCAGATCTACGCCATGGCCGGCATGACCACCAAGCTGCACCTGATCGCCAACGAAAACGGCGAGTTCGACGGTATCAGCGCCAACTACAGCGGTGCTGGCTTCACCGGCATGAAATTCAAGGCTACTGCCACCTCTCAGGAAGACTTCGACAAGTGGGTCGCCGAGGTCAAGCAGTCGCCGAAGAAGCTGGACAAGGCCGAATACGACGCCTTGGCCAAACCAAGCGAAAACAACCCAGTCGCGCTGTATAGCGAGGCTTCGCCTGAGCAGTTCCAGCTGATCGTCGACAAGTACGAAGGCATGAACCGCGGCCGTAGCCACGAAGAAGCAGGCAGCAAAGATCTGGCCACAACCAAGGGTGTGGAATCGAGTATGCAACCAGCTGCCGGTGCAGAGGAGTAAGAGATGTTCGGTAAACTAAGCCTGGAGGCGATACCCTATCACGAGCCGATAGTCATGGTGACGCTTGCCATGATCGCGCTCGGCGGTATCGCTGTCGTCGGTCTTATCACCTATTTCCGCAAGTGGACCTACTTGTGGAGCGAGTGGCTGACTACTGTCGACCACAAAAAGATCGGCGTGATGTACATCATCGTCGCGATGATCATGCTGCTGCGCGGCTTTGCCGACGCCATCATGATGCGTACCCAGCTGGCTGCCGCAACCGGTGGCTCCGAAGGCTACCTGCCGCCTGAACACTATGACCAGATCTTCACCGCTCACGGTGTGATCATGATCATCTTCATGGCGATGCCGTTCTTCACCGGCCTGATGAACCTGGCGGTTCCTCTGCAGATCGGTGCACGTGACGTTGCCTTCCCGTTCCTGAACTCCCTGAGCTTCTACCTGCTGCTGGCAGGCGTGCTGCTGGTCAACATCTCGCTGGGCGTTGGTGAATTCGCCAAGACCGGCTGGGTTGCCTATCCGCCGCTCGCGGGCATTCAGTACAGCCCTGGGGTGGGTGTCGACTACTACATCTGGGCGCTACAGCTATCCGGATTGGGTACGACGCTTACCGGCGTGAACTTCCTCGTCACCGTGATGAAGATGCGCGCACCTGGCATGAAGCTGATGGACATGCCGATCTTCACCTGGACCTGCACCTGGGCCAACGTACTGATCGTCGCTTCGTTCCCGATTCTGACCGCTGCACTCGCACTGCTGACTGTTGACCGTTATCTGGACTTCCACATTTTCACCAACGAGCTTGGTGGGAACCCGATGATGTACGTCAACCTGTTCTGGGCGTGGGGTCACCCTGAGGTTTACATCCTGATCCTGCCGGCCTTCGGCGTGTTCTCGGAAGTGACTTCGACGTTCTCTGGCAAACGCCTGTTCGGCCACCACTCGATGATCTACGCATCGGGCGCGATCGCCATCCTGGGCTTTGCGGTATGGCTGCACCACTTCTTCACCATGGGTGCCGGCGCCAGCGTCAACACCTTCTTCGGCCTGGCGACGATGCTGATCTCCATCCCGACCGGTGTGAAGCTGTTCAACTGGCTGTTCACCATGTACCAAGGCCGTGTGCGCTTCACCGCACCGATGCTCTGGACCCTGGGCTTCATGGTCACCTTCTCCATCGGTGGCATGACCGGCGTACTGCTGGCCGTTCCGGGTGCTGACTTCGTTCTGCACAACAGCCTGTTCGTTATTGCGCACTTCCACAACGTGATCATCGGTGGCGCGGTATTCGGCTACATCGCCGGTTTCGCCTTCTGGTTCCCGAAAGCCTTCGGCTTCACCCTGAACGAGAAGTGGGGCAAAGCTGCCTTCTGGTTCTGGCTGTCGGGCTTCTACGTTGCGTTCATGCCGCTGTACGCCCTGGGCTTCATGGGCATGACCCGTCGTCTGAACCACTCCGACAACCCACTGTGGGAACCCTACCTGTACGTAGCCGTTGTCGGCGCCGTGCTGATCCTGTTCGGTATCGCTTGCCAGCTGATCCAGCTGTACGTATCGGTTCGCGACCGCAACCAGAACCTGGACGTGACCGGCGACCCATGGGGCGGCCGTACCCTGGAATGGTCGACTTCGTCGCCACCTCCGTTCTACAACTTCGCCCACATGCCTGAGCAGGTTGGCCTGGATGCATGGCACGAAACCAAGGAAACCGGCAAGGCTTACAAGCCGGCGACCAAGTTCGACGCCATCCACATGCCAAGCAACACCTCGACGGGTCTGTTCATGGGCCTGTTCCTGACCGTCTTCGGCTTTGCCTTCATCTGGCACATCTGGTGGCTGGTTGGCGCAAGCCTGGTTGCAACCATCGCTGTCTTCGTTCGCCACGCTGCCCGTGACGACCAGGGCTACATGGTTCCGGCCGAAGAAGTGGCGCGCATCGAAGGCGAGCGTATGAAAGCGCTGGCCAAAGCAGGTGCTCTGCCTGCCGGCGCACGTGTCGAATCGTTTGAGCGGGTGTAATCAATGTCCAGTCAAGTAATGCACGGCGGCGCTGCTCATGGTCACGACCATGGGCATGACGACCACCACCACGACTCGGGCCAGATGACCGTACTGGGCTTCTGGCTGTACCTGATGACCGACTGCATCCTGTTTGCGTCGCTCTTCGCCACCTACGCGGTGCTGTCCGGCAGTTTTGCCGGCGGCCCGTCGGGTCATGACATCTTCCAGCTCGATTTCGTAGCTGTTGAAACGCTGTTCCTGCTGCTGTCCTCGATCACCTTCGGCTTCGCCATGCTGAAGATGTTCGATGGCAAGAAAGCGGGTGTACTGGGCTGGTTGGCTGTGACCTTCCTGTTCGGTGCAGGCTTCATCGCGATGGAAATCTATGAATTCCATCACCTGATCAGCGAAGGCTTCGGCCCGCAGCGCAGTGGCTTCCTGTCGGGCTTCTTCGCCCTGGTAGGTACCCACGGTCTGCACGTGACTGCTGGTCTGATCTGGATGGCAGTCATGATGTACCAGATCAACAAGCACGGCATCACGCCGACCGCCAAGACCCGCATGAGCTGCCTGAGCCTGTTCTGGCACTTCCTGGACGTGGTCTGGATCTGCGTATTCACCGTCGTTTACCTGCTGGGAGTTCTGTAATGGCTAACGCACACGACACTCATCACGAAGGTAACCACGGCAGCGTCAAGTCGTACATGATCGGCTTCGTACTGTCGATTATCCTGACTGCGATCCCGTTCGGCCTGGCCATGACCGCCAGCCTGCCGAAGAACCTGACCGTACTGATCATCGTTGCCATGGCCGTGATCCAGGTAGTTGTTCACCTGGTTTACTTCCTGCACATGGACCGCTCGAAAGAGCAACGCAACAACGTATCGACGTTCCTGTTCACCACCATGGTGATCGCTCTGCTTGTCGGCCTGTCGCTGTGGATCATGTTCAGCATCCACTTCGAAATGTTGGCCAAGTGAGGTAAGACTGCATGTCCGTTAAGCACTTTATCCAAATCACCAAACCGGGGATCATTTTCGGTAACGTGCTTTCCGTGGCAGGCGGTTTCTTCCTTGCCTCGAAGGGCCATGTGGACTTCGCCCTGTTCCTGGCGGTGGTGATCGGTACTTCGCTGGTGGTCGCGTCCGGATGCGTGTTCAACAACTGCATCGACCGTGACATCGACCACAAGATGGAGCGCACCAAGAACCGCGTCATGGTGCAGGGCGGCATGTCGCTGCCCCTCGCGCTGATCTACGCCACCCTGCTCGGGGTGGCGGGTTTCAGCTTGCTGTATGTTCAGGCCAACCCGCTGTCGGCGTTCTGCGCGCTGATCGGCTTCATCGTCTACGTCGGTTTCTACAGCCTGTGGCTGAAGCGTAAATCGGTGCACGGCACCTTGGTCGGCAGCCTGTCCGGTGCCATGCCTCCGGTGATCGGCTACTGCGCCGTCAGCAACAGCTTCGACCTGGCTGCGGTAACCCTGCTGGTGATGTTCAGCCTGTGGCAGATGCCGCACAGCTTTGCCATCGCGATCTTCCGCTTCAAGGATTACAGTGCTGCCAACATTCCGGTTCTGCCGGTGGCGCGCGGTGTTCTTGCGGCGAAGAAGCAGATCGTGCTGTACGTGCTGGCCTTCGTGCTCGCCACCTTGATGCTTACCCTCGGCGGTTACGCCGGCCTCGGCTACCTGGCCGTGGCGGCTGCCATGGGCCTGTACTGGCTGTACATGGCTTGGGGTGGCTACAAGGCCGAGGACGACAGCAAGTGGGCCCGTAAGGTATTCGGCTTCTCCATCCTCACCGTCACTGCCCTGAGCGTGATGATGGGTGTGGACAGCCAGACCGCTGCGGACGTGCTGATGACTTACGCACGCTGATACTGCTGCCTGTTTCACGAAAACCCCGGCCATGTGCCGGGGTTTTTTTATTTCACCATGACTCCAGCACCGCATTTCGCTGGACTACGCCCAAGCCCGATACAGCAGGTTTATCAATAACTTAGGCGAGTTCAACATATGCCGGTGCTTTCCGAAACCTGACCCGGCTTCCCCTCTGCTGACCCCTATGAGGCTCCTGGAAACCGGGTCTTTCCGAGGAGTCATCGTGGCAAAAATCAAGCTCACCAAGTCCGCAGTCGATGCGGCACAACCTCAGGCGCAGGCCGTCGAATTCCGGGACACGCTGGTGCCCGGCTTCCTGTGCAAGGTTACGCCAGCAGGCCGCAAGGTGTTCATGCTCCAGTATCGGACGAACGCCGGCGAACGCCGCAAGCCCGCCTTGGGCCTCTATGGGGAACTCACCGTCGAACAAGCCCGTTCCCTTGCCCAGGAGTGGCTGGCCGAGGTCCGTCGGGGTGGTGACCCCGGTGCGGCCAAGACCGCCGCGCGCAAGGCCCCGACCGTCGCTGAACTGTGTGTGAAGTTCATGGAGGACCACTCCAAGCAGCGCAACAAGCCCAGCACGCAGGCCGGCTACCAAAAGTGCATCACCCGTAACATCATCCCGATGCTGGGCCGCATGAAGGTGCAGGACGTGAAACGCCCGGACGTGGCCGGGGCGATGAAGAAGATGGCGCACAAGCCCGCGGACGCGAACCGCACGTTCAGCGTGATGCGCAAGATGTTCAACCTGGCCGAAGTCTGGGGCTACCGGCCGGACGGCACCAACCCGTGCCGCCATGTCCCGATGTACCCCAACGGCAAGGCCACGCACCTCATCAGCGACGAGGAGATGGGCAAGCTGTTCCGGTATCTCGACTATCTGGAAACCGATGGGTTGGGGCTGGATCATGCGATCCTTCCGCTGGCCATCCGGTTGCAATTCGAGTTCGCGGGCCGCCGCTCCGAGATCGTCACCCTGCAATGGGATTGGGTGGATTTGGAGAACCGGCGCGTGGTCTGGCCCGACAGCAAGACCGGCGGCATGTCCAAGCCCTTAAGCGAGGAAGCCTACCGCCTGCTTTCCACCGCGCCGCACCAGGACGGTTGCCCGCACGTGTTCCCGTCCCCGAATCATCCGGGGCAGCACCTGACCACGGGCGAGTATTACAGCGGCTGGACGCGCATCCTCAAGCGCGCCGGCGTGACCCACGTGGGCACGCACGGCATCCGCCACCGTTCGGCCACCGACATCGCTAACTCGGGGATTCCGGTGAAGGTCGGCATGGCGCTGACGGCGCACAAGACCGTGGCAATGTTCATGCGTTACGTCCACACCGAGGACAAACCGGTACGCGAGGCGGCCGAACTGGTGGCGAACCGGCGCAAGGCGATCACCGGGGCGCAGCGCCCGGTAGAGGTGGCAGCATGAGCAGGTTCCAACACATGGCTTCTGCTGCCGGAATTGTCGCGACACTGTCACGACAATTTCAGGGTCCCCTCCTTGGCCGGCTGCGGGACTGGAAAAGTATGCCCGTTTCGGGCATACTTTAGAGGTTGCCTGACATGAATGTCCTCAAGCGCAAGGACTTTGCACGGTGGCAGGCGGGCGAGAAGCTGCCCGATGCCGCCTTGTGCCGGGCGGTTCACGAGATGGAGGCTGGCCTGATTGATGCTGACCTGGGCGGCTTCCTCTACAAAAAGCGGGTGGCCCGTCTTGGTGGCGGCAAGAGCGGCGGTTATCGAACGCTGCTGTCAGCGCGAATCGGTAGCCGCTATGTGTTTCTGCATGGATTCCCAAAAAGCGATAAGGCGAACATCACGCAGGACGAAAGGAAGGCGCTGCAGTTCGCCGGAAAGGTGTTTCTGGAGCTATCGGCAGAGGACTTGATGAAAGCGCTGCAGATAGGCGTTCTATTGGAGGTGTGTTGTGACGAGCAAGCTCATTGAATCCCTGCGCGGCGATCTGGCCGCGCTGCACGATGCCGGCGCGATCGGCAAGGTGACGATGCGCGAGTTCGACGCCATCTGCCCGCCGCCAGTACGGGAGTTCAGCGCGGCCGACATCAAGCGGCTGCGCGAGGAACTGAAGTTCAGCCAGCCGGTGTTCGCACTGCACCTGCACACCACGGCATCCACGGTACGCAAGTGGGAGCAAGGCGACACCCATCCTGCAGGGCCAGCCCTCAAACTGCTCAATGTCATCGCGAACAAGGGGCTGCAGGCAATCCTTTGATCAAGACAAATAGGTCTGCACTTCCCGCAGACATCTGCCTCAAATGAAGTTACGATGTTTAACGGTTGTAAAAACATCTATGGAGGTAACGGGTGGCGGAGACGAGAAACGTGTTTATCAGCCATGTCCATAAGGACGATCATGGACTCCAGAAGCTCAAAGATCTACTGGCTCCGAAGGGTCTGGATGTCAGAGACTCCTCGATTCATACAGGGAAGTTCAACAACGCCACTGATGAGCACTACATAAAGACCCAAATTCTGGCACCTGCGATCAACTGGGCTGGCGTCTTCATTTGCTACGTTTCTCCCCAGACAAAAGATAGCGATTGGGTTAACTGGGAGATTGAATATGCTGCAAAGCAGGGCAAACGCATTGTGGGCGTTTGGGAACATGGTGAAAAAGAATGTGATATTCCCGATGCCTTGAAGGAATACGCTGACGCCTTGGTTGGTTGGAACGGCGATGCAATCATTGATGCGATTAATGGCAAAGACACATGGGAAAAGCCTGATGGTGGTTCCTGCAGCACTGTTCCCCTTAAGCGACACCCCTGCTGATGGCTCGCATTCACTCCTACGTGGTGCGCTACGACAGTGGTTTTGCACCCAATCCGTTTTATGGTCACTGTACGCTAGTAACCTGTAAGCCAGGTATTCGCCGCAGTGCCGAAGTTGGTGACTGGGTCATCGGCAGCGGCAGCAATGCCCATGGCGTGGGTCGAGGTGGACATCTTGTGTACGGCATGCGCGTTACCGAGGTAATGACACTCGACGAATATGCGCTGAATCCCAGTTTTGAATCGAAAAAACCTTTTCGCAACGGAAGCCGGAAGCAAAGTTGTGGAGACAACATCTACTTTAGAGATGGGCCTGAGGCAGCTTGGCAGCAACGAGATTCTTTTCACTCCCGGGAAGACGGAACACTTAATCCTCAGCACGTACAGCGCGACACTGGAGTAAACAGGGTTTTGGTCAGCAATGACTTTGTTTATTTCGGAGGGACGGGGCCAAAGTTCCCTCTAGAACTGCAAGACCGAAATGGTAGACCTCTGTGCAAAAGTGGCATAGGGTTGACTTGCTTTAATGATCCTCAACTGCTTGCCAATCTAGAGAAATGGATACGTAGTTTGGGTGTTGCCGGCTATCAAGGGCCCCCATTCGAATGGCTCACTCTTCGCGGATAATTTGACATGCAAAAAGAAGGATCTCTTCTGCTCTCGGATTATGCAGCAGAAATTGCAGCTACCGATGTGCTCAATCCGACCGATTTTTCCCCAGTTCTTCAAGGTTTATATGGGGAAATAGGCGGAATTATGGCTACGGCAAAAAAGCATATTCGGGAGAAATCCGCCTATCCTGGGTTTAAGAAGGCGGCCGAAGAAGAGTTTGGCGACACTCTCTGGTATCTGGCAGCGCTCTGCAGGCGTATGCAAATTCCCCTTGAAGAGGTTTTTGCCGAGGCAGCGAACCATGGGGATTTTAAGAACGTGGGAGCCGCCAGCGACATGGCCGAGGGCGCGTTGGCTTACATTGCCATGCCAATTGCTGAACCGGGTTCGGTGGATACCACGCTGGTACGTTTAGGTCAGTCAGCCGCAGCATTGTTGGGTAGTTCCCCTACGCATAGTGATCTAGTTTCCTTTGCACGAGCTTATTTGGACGCCATTCGTGCTGCCGAATTGATATTTTCAGAAGTGGCGCGCGGCAATCTTCGGAAAGCTCGCGGGGCCTTTTTAGAGCCACAACCTGCTGATTTAATTGGTCTTGATTTCGATAGCGATTTCGGGGATGAAGAACAACTGCCCAGAAATTTCAAAATTAGAGTCAATCAACGAGGAAGCGGAAAGAGCTATCTTCAATGGAATGGGGTATTTATAGGAGACCCTCTGACTGACAATATTGCTGACCGCGATGGTTATCGATTTCACGACGTCTTCCATTTTTCATATGCGGCCGTACTACATTGGTCACCCGTGATTCGGGCATTGATCAAGCATAAACGAAAAAGCAAGCCGAAGTACGATGAGGAGCAGGATAGTGGTCGAGCCATTGTTGTTGAAGAAGGCCTTACTGCCTGGATTTTTTCTAGAGCAAAGGAATTGAATTTCTTCGAGAAGCAGGAGAAGATTTCTCTGGGAATTCTGAAAACCATTGGTGAATTTGTTAGCGGCTATGAAGTGGAAAAGTGTCCGCTGAAGTTGTGGGAGAAAGCTATCCTTGACGGGTATGCCGTTTTTCGGCAGCTCAAAGAAAATCAGGGAGGTTGGATCATTGGCGACCGTGAACAGCGCACAATCAAATATATGCCGCTGGAGCTTGAGAAATGAAGACTCACCCTTTTGTCGAGGCGGTGGCCTCGCTGCAGTTTGAAAACTGTTTTAACCCGTATTCAGATCGTTGCGAAGTGCATGACCGTCGCGATGCACCTCGGCGCCGAACTGCGGCGCTTTCTGCCATGCTGCGTTGCGCGCTGGAGGAACCGGTCGATGCAATATGGATTGGCCGAGACCTTGGATACCGTGGGGGGCGCCGCACGGGGCTGGCCCTGACTGATGACGTTCACATGACCCATCATGCCAAGCGTTGGGACCTCGATTTAGTTGCAGAACGACCTACCGTAGGAAGCGCAGTGGCTGAGCGAACTGCTGCAGTCATATGGAACATGCTGGAGCACATTGATGCTCGTATCTTCCTTTGGAACGTCTTCCCACTTCATCCGCACGAATCGGGTGATCCGTTTACCAACCGGCAGCACAATGCTCGTGAAAGACGTGCGGGCGAAGAATTGCTGCAGCAACTTATTGACCTATTGCAGCCATCCCGCATCGTTGCCATAGGAAATGACGCTGCCGCAGCAGCTCATCGCATCACGGATACGGTGCCCGTTATTTGTGTGAGGCATCCGAGTTACGGTGGCCAAACACAGTTTCAGGAGCAAATTTCGGAACTCTATGGATACCCACTACGGAATCAATCACTTTTTTGAACGGGCGTTGGCGGTTTCTTTAACCAGTTGCAATCGATGCTGCGAGCCAGCTGATCACATTGTCGCGGATATGGCTAGCGTCCCTTATCATCGATGGCCATCGTGAGGTGAGTGTGAAAGAGCCGAGCGAAGTCCACGTCGGCAAGATCTCCATCGGCGAAGTAGCCTCGATCCTTGGAGAGATTCAACGCCGCTCCCCCCGGTGAAGGGACAGGCAATACCTTGGCGGCTGGGTGAAAGTGTCTGAACAGTTCGTGCTCCGCCTCTACGCCCTCCATGCCCCCGATGAATACTGCCGCAACTAAGTCTTCACGTGACAGCATTTGCTCGCGCATCATCAACAGGCTCGCTTCCCGCTCATTGGGAATCGCTTCGGTATAAACGACATTCTGGAAGTGCTTGTTCTCTTCGGGATAGCGGTCCTCAAAGAATCTACTCTGATACAAGATCACTGACTGGGAGTAGTCCACACCCAAGTCTTCACAGATTGTCCAGATCATCGGCGTAATGGCAGGATGGCCGCCCCAGACAATCTTGTGCCGACGAATCACAGCCATTGCCAACTCTCGTACTGCACATTGGATAAGGAACGGATTAGCCGTTTCATGATAAGTGCCTCGGCCAACAAGCGGCACGCTGGCCGAAAGGAAGATGGCGCTCATGCTCAAGCCACCCAATCTGCAAATTGCCAACCTGCCTCGCTCGACTTGACCCATCGTGCGGAATGGATGTACTGGCCAAGCCAGTCCAAATGTCCTAGCCATCGAGGATGCAAGCCGACGTGATCGTAGACAACGGCGACTGACTGATCAGGTGAATTTGTCGAGGCCTCATGCAGTGTTGTCGATGTAGGAACACCAACCGTGGGATACACCACCACTGCCCGACCATCTGGCAGTCGGATATGAACGGCCCTGTTACTCCCCACTCCGATTACTTGACCACCGATCGTTTGAATGGCATTTCGCAGATTGCTCACAAGATTGACGGAACGCACGGCATGGCTCTGACTGCGGACTTCCTCAAGTTGCAAGCAGATGCGCTCTACCGCCCCGTCGGCCAGACGCCCTGTGCCCGGGTCTACTTCTTCGGGCAATAGTTCTGCCCGGCTTGCAGTAGCTGTGCGCGCAGAAGGTGTGGCATCCGGCCAGCCGACCCGAAGAACGCTGATGCCCTTGGCCAACGCGCGTCCGAACTCCGCGCTCGTCCAGCGACTTTCGAAATAACCTGGCGTGTCGAGCATCACGAGCACATCAGAATCGCAGAGCCGATGCCACAGCATGGTCTGGAAGTCCTCCGCAGGTGGAATGCCGTGCGTGTCGAGGAATACGTCGAAAAGTCGAACTGACAAAGCGTCAAACAGTTGCAAAGCAGCTTCTCGGGCTTCACCTCGGCGGTAGCTCACAAAAACCCGCCGCTGCCGAGGGAGTAATCCTGCACATTCCAGCAATGCGGTCGCAACGCGTTGTGCACCACCTGCTGCATACGCTAGGCAGTTGAGCGGTTGCAACATTGCAGGAATCTCTGCGCTGACTCTACTGACATCCGACGCCACCGGCAGCAATGGGATGCCACGCTCTAACAGCTTTGCAACATTGGCAATAGGAGCATTCTCACCTCCAAAAAAAACTGCGGCGGCTGATCTTTGCTGCGGCGGCTCGAACGATTCGGGACAAATATCCCATCCGACCTCATGACCCAGCCTCAGATTGAACATGCCTACGGCGTGAGCCACGATATTCTCAAGCTCAGAAATCTGAGCAGCACTTGGTGCCCCAAGTATTGCAAGCTGATATAGAGAAGGCATGTTTACCTTAGTCGAATAATTTTTAGAAATCGGGCGAAAGCATCCCACTCAGGCACGATTCCTGTGGGCCTCCAGGCAAATTAATACCGTTGCCATTCTGGAGCCAACAGTCCATCCAAGAATCTAGATCGAACGGAAACAAAAGAATCCTTGCCTACATCATTTCCCCGCACGGCCATATCTTCAATCGCTTCTGCATCATCAAGTTTAATTTCTACCGGAGTCTGTTGATTAATCCGAAGATGGCGTGTTGGGCCTAAAAAACCATCGGCCAAAACTAGTGCCCCATGCTCCTGGGCAGCAAAGAAGAGATCGGCACTATTGGGTGCCCATCCAGCTTTCCCTTTTCCAAGGGACTCCGTGAAATCGCTTTCACTGCCCATTGTGCCGACACTTAAAACATCTATTCGATCCAAGGGTATTTTTAGATAGCGAACAGCTTCTGCCAGTGCGGGGAGAATTGGATTGTTCGCCCAAACACCACCATCAAGAAAAGATTCAGGCGCAACCGGCCCATCCCAGACAGATTCGTCAAAATATGTAGGGGCAGCTGAAGATGCAAGTGCGGCATCGACCGCTGAGATATCTCGAAATGCTGTTCTATCTGGGGTATGGGCTGTGACAATAGCTTCAGCTTGTCCATGTTTGGCTCTTACTGTAGGAATAACGAGCCTGCAGCATGAGGCATCAGTTATTCTCCTATCACCATACACTTTGCACAGTAAATCTCGGAGCGTGGAAGATTCGTGCTTGGATTTCAACCAATGTCGAAGCTTCCTATCTTTTGGGAAAATTAACGGTCCTTGCTCTTGGTAGAATTTCAATATATCGCGCGGAGCTATTCCGAGGGCAAGCCCGATTGCGAGTATTGCACCTGTCGATGTGCCAGCCACTAAATCGAAATGCGATACTAGATTGTTACCGCCACCACTCCTGAGCATGTCATCCCACTTAGCCAAGACGGCGGCAGTAAACGTCCCTCGCAATCCTCCCCCATCAAGAGCAAGAATTCGAAAATTACGCCCCCGTGAAACACTGCGCCGCACGAGCGGCAGAAGCTTTAGCTGATTGACAATGGTTTCTACAATACGTTCGATAGACGTATCGTTCGCAATTTCTCGGTTTGCATTCTCAGATAGTCCATTTTGCAATCTTGAAGGCAAGCTCGGGTTGTCCTTTAGATAACCCGCAATTGCTCCCCCAAATCCTGCAACAACGAAACCTGGCTTTCCGAGTTCTAGCATCGCATCAAGCTCAGTGGGGACCCCTGCTTTGGCCTTATTTATGTCCCACCACTTACCTCCAACGCAGACAACCGCATCCGATCGCTCGGCCATCCAGTCTCGCATTGGAGTTAAATCACTATTGCTTACTCCATCAGCTTCTGCGGGAACTATTTGCACCGCTGCGAATTGGCGTTGGATTTCTATTTCTGCAATTTGTTCATCTGTTTCGGCAAATTTTTGAGCACGAACCAATGTTAAGGCTCCTACCTCACCTCCCGCATGAAGAAAATCTCTCGCGGCATCTTCTAATGGTTTAGACAAGGACGGGTGACTGCCATGAATCACTGAACCTCCCTCGCTAAATATTCGCGATGCTAGTGCCTTCACAAACAAGCATATTTCTTCTTGCCGCTCATCTGGAGCAGATCCTGAGAGGTGAATTCGCACCCCTGCAAGAGGTTGTCTTGGAATCATGCGTTAAACCTGGTTGGCTGGAACGATTAAATTACGAGTAATTTCCCCTGATCTCAATGGCTTTTTCGATCCAGTCCTCAAGGTTTTCCTTGATGTGACTGTACACATTAGTACTGGAGGAATATGGCGGATTGTAAGTTTTTACGATTTCATCCATGGAGACACCATTTATAGTGAATTTTGAAAATGGATTGCTTCCCTTTTCCGCTTGATCTCCGTCGCTATCCTTGAGATTGTGGATGTAGATCCCAAGCACCCCCTTCTTATCCTTCCACGCTTTCTTTATTTCGTAGTTAATCCATTTTCTCCCAGCCGTATTCTCTCCAACAAGAATGATTGCAACCGTCTTTCCTTTTAATTGCTCATCAATCCACTCTTGAATTGCATCATCTCCGCCTGCCTTCACATCTTCCCAGTCGTTATCGGAAGCGGGCTTGTTTCCATCTATAACACCCATGCTTCTGACTTGGGCAGCTCTCCAGTTGTCTGGCTGGTAGTGAAAGCTGTAAAAGGCTCTACGCGTCATTTTTTCTCCTGATGCTTCTTTGCGGCTAAAGATACGATTTCCATCCAAGTCACAATTTACAACAAGTATCTTCATTTGTTGAAATTTGGGGTGACTTGCGTGGGCATCCCCGGCCAAGTGGACATGGCCGGTCGCGCTGTCGTGCGCGTAGCGCATCGAGCCGCCGCACCCTTCGGCCACGGCGTCTCGCCCCCTTCGGGCTTCCATCGTTCCCTCGCTCCGCTTGGCTGACGCCTCCGGCCCGGCTTCCAGATCCGGGCCTGCGCGCTTGCGCTTGCCGTGCGGTCGGCACACAGGGAGGGCCGTTGCCATGTCCAGCCGTCTTCCCTGACTCCATCACCTTGTCAGCGACCGTAGCCCGCTCCCGTAGGCCGTCAAGGCGCGCAGGGCCGTGTCCTCGGCTGCGCCTGCGGGCCGCACCCACCCTGCGCTTGTTTCCTTGACGGCCCCCGTCCGCGCGCTCCTTTGGCCGCGGGCGATGAACTCAGGAAAGACGGTGGCAACAGGGCCAACCGGGTTCCTCGTGCCGACCGCACCGAACAGCCGAAAGGCTGGGCTCCGAATCTAGGAATCCGGTGTGCGGTTTTCTTCAACAGCCTCAGGAGAAAGACCATGCAACTCGCATCCCGCTTCGCTCACCACTCCCCCGCATTGCGCAGCGAAACCCCGCTGTCCGATGACCAGATTCGCAGGGTGGCCCCGTCCATCTTCGCGGACGCTCCGCATGAGAGCCGTTCCGAGCGGTACAGCTACATCCCCACCGCCGCCGTGTTGACCGAGCTTCGCAAGGAGGGTTTCCAGCCCTTCATGGTGTGCCAAACCCGCGTGCGCAACGAAGGCCGGCGCGAGCACACCAAACACATGCTGCGCCTGCGCCACTCCAACCAGATCAACGCCCGCGAAGCCAATGAAATCATCCTGCTGAACTCGCACGACGGCACGAGCAGCTATCAATTACTGGGTGGCATGTTCCGCTTCGTTTGCAGCAATGGCCTTGTCTGCGGCGACACCATGGGCGATGTGCGCGTGCCCCACAAAGGCGACGTGGCCGGGCATGTCATCGAGGGCGCCTATCAGGTGCTAGGTGGCTTCGAGCATGCGCAGGAATCGCGCGAATCCATGCAGGCCATCACGCTGGATGCAGGGGAATCGGAAGTGTTCGCCCGCGCTGCGCTGGCCCTCAAGTACGACGACCCGACCAAGCCCGCGCCCATCACGGAATCGCAAATCCTGATGCCGCGCCGGTTCGATGACCGCCGCCCCGACCTGTGGAGCGTGTTCAACCGCACGCAGGAGAACTTGACCAAGGGCGGATTGGCTGGCCGCGCCGCCAATGGCCGCAGGCAGCGGACCCGGCCCGTGCAGGGCATCGATTCCGACATTCGCCTGAACCGCGCCCTGTGGCTGCTGGCCGATGGCATGCGTCAGCTCAAGGCCTGAACCGTTCCCCCGCCGGAGGGGCGGTTCCCCTCCATTCCCTTGTTTCACTCGATTGGAGATTCACCATGAACGCCGTTACCTACACCGAAGCCCAAGCCCTCGACACCCGCGCCAACGTGCTGCAAGCCGCCGACCCGAGCAAGCACATGATTCTGGTTCCCCTGTCGCGGCTGGTGCTGCGCCCCACGGGCCGCAACGTGCGCAAGACCCCGCGCATGTCCATTCCCGAACTGGCCGCGAGCATCCAGCGCGTGGGCTTGCTGCAAAACCTGATCGTGATTCCCGCTGCCGATGGCGAGCATTACGAGGTGGTGGCCGGTGGTCGCCGCCTTGCGGCCCTCAAGCTGCTGGCGAAGAAACACCGCATCGCCAAGGATTGGCAGGTGCCTTGCCTGCAAGTGGCCGATGGCACGGCCCGTACCGCGAGCCTCACCGAGAACGTGCAGCGCGAAGCCATGCATCCGGCAGACCAGTTTGAAGCGTTTGCGGCATTGGTGGCCGAAGGCCGCCCCATCGAAGACATTGCAGCGGATTTTTCCGTCACGCCGCTGGTGGTGCAGCGCCGCTTGAAGCTGGCGAACGTCTCGCCGCGCCTGATGGCGGACTACAGGGCCGATGCCGTGACGCTCGATCAGTTGATGGCGCTCTCCATCACCGACGATCACGCCGCGCAGGAGCGTGCGTTCTACGATGCGCCGCTGTGGCAACGCAGCCCCTCCGCGCTGCGCGAACGCCTGACCGAGCGCGAGATTGACGCCTACCGCCATCCGCTCGTGCGCTTCGTGGGGCTGGATGCCTACGAGCAGGCAGGCGGCGGAGTTCGCCGTGACCTGTTCGCGGAGGATGACGCGGGCGTGTACCTGAGCGACGCCGCCTTGCTGGAACGGCTGGCGCAAGACAAGCTGGCAGGCATCGCCGCCGAGGTGAAGGCCGAGGGCTGGGCTTGGGCCGATGCCACGCCCGGCATGACCCATGCCGACCTGCACGCCTTTCAGCGTGCGCCGAGGGAGCGGCGCGCACCCAACAAGCGCGAAGCACAGCGCATCGAGAAGCTGCAAGAGAAAATGCGCGCCATTGGCGAAGCCGTGGACGCCGCGATGGATGCCGAGGACGAGGAGAAGGCCGACGCCTTGCAGGAGGAAGGCGAAGCCCTGGGCGAGCAGTTGCAGGCGCTGGAAGAAGGCTTGCGGGGATACGGCGCGAACGTGAAGGCCGCAGCCGGTGCCATTGTGACCATCGACCGCAACGGCGAAGTCGTGATTCATCGCGGGCTGCTGCGCGAGGCCGAAGCTAAGGCGCTGCGCACGCTCGAAAAGCTGCGCCAAGGCTTCAGCGACCCGGACGCCGCGAACGATGACGAAGGCGAGGAAGACGAAGCGCCCAAGACAGCAGCGATTTCCGACCGACTGGCTCAGCGCCTGAGCGCCCATCGCACCGCTGCACTGCAAATCGAGGTAGCCCGGCATCCACAGGTGGCGCTGGCCGCGCTGGTGCATGGCATGGTGCAGACCCTCTTGCAGGGCCGCTACTACGGTCATGATCTACCGCTGGGCGTGCGCCTGACGGTGCAAGACCGGCTGGAAGGCATGGCCCCGGACTGGCCCGATTCACCCGCCGCCGTGGCGCTGCGCGAATTGCAGCAGGCGTGGGGCGGCAAGCTGCCCGACGACAGCGCCGAACTGTTCGCCGCGCTGCTGGCGATGGAGCAAGGCGAACTGGTCAAGCTGCTGGCCGTGTGCGTGGCTTCGACCGTGGACGTGGTGACGCCGCGTGCCACGGTACAGCAGCCGGGCGCGGAACTGGTGCAGGCTGTGGGCCTCGACATGGCCGCATGGTGGAGGCCGACCGCAGAAGGCTACTTCAAGCACGTTCCGAAGGCAGCGATTCTGCAAGCCGTGGGCGAGTTGGTGCCCGAGAGCGTCAACCGGCTGGCGAAGCTCAAGAAGGCCGACATTGCCAGTGAGGCCGAGCGGCTGGTGAACGGCAAGGGCTGGATGCCTGCCATCTTCAAGACGGCAGACGCGCCCGAGGAAGGCCTGCAGGATGCGGCGCAGGACGGCGCGGAAGCAGCCGCCACCGTGACGCATGAACCTGCCGAGGCATTGACCGCCTGACCCACGCCGAAGGCAAGCGCCCCGCCCGGGGCGCTTTGCCGCAGGGAGCCGAACCATGCCCATCATCAACACCACCAGCCGCCCGCGCATGGCGGCAATCTACGCCCCCGGCACCGTGCGCCCCGCCGCTGGCACGGCGAGGGCGACGTGCGCGGCTATCGTCCGCCCTCGGGTTGGACGGCACGCGCCGACCTCACGGACATTCATCCCATCACGGGCCGTGCCTTGGCGCGGGCCGTGTGGTGGATCATCGAGACGAAGGAATAACCGTCGTCGACACCGCGCCCAGGCCGTTCCGCCCTGGGCGCGGTGAACTTCAAAAATCCGGGCGCGGCGGTGGCCGCGCCCGGTGTTGAGAGCCGACAGCCCAATCAGAACGCCGCCGCCTTTGCAGGCCCGGCTGCGGTGTTGGCGCGTTGATACAGATGGCGCGAAGGCGCAATCACACCTTGATCGGGCCAAACATCCCCGTGTAGATCAGCGTTTCCCAAACCTTCTTGATCCCCTGTCCGGTCTCCTGGCTCACGAACAGCGACGATCGCGCGCCATGGGGGGCGCCCAGGAAATACGAGCGCATCGACTCCCATGTCTCCGCGACCTGGGACCAGGTCCAGCACGGAACCTCTTTCTCCAGGATCAAAGGCACTGCGATGGACAGCGGGATCATCTTGTCCATCGGTAAGGGCTCTTCCCAGTTGCACTTGACCAGTATCGGGGTGGCTTCTGGGTTGTAGAACTGCACATCCAGCTTCTCCGCTGTGATGTAAGCAGCGTGGTGGCGAGGAAGGGCTAGAACCGAGTCCAAGACCTCCTGACCATCGCCATAGGGACAGGTGATGAATCCATTGGCGAAGTACCGCGTGTGGTCGAGGCCTTTGTAGCCGCAGCGATCACTCGGTGTGGTGACGGGGTGGCGGCTATCGTGGTTGCGCACCAGTGGGTGCCATGAAGGGTATCTGTCAACCACCGGCCCGAGTTCATCCACGATGTCCTGCAGCGCTTGCTTGCTTCGCGCTCTTTCAGATTCGTCCGCATCCCGGGGGCGCAGGACAAGGTATTTCTCCACTTCTTCGTACCCGGCTTGCGCCGCTTCGTCTGCTCGAAATGCCATGATAGAACCGTCTTTCCTGATTTATGCGCGATGTTGATGAGTTTCGCATAAAATTGATGTTTTGTGCAAATTATGTCTAATTCATGTGGATCGCCAAGGATGGGGGAGGTTTTGCTGGGTTTTGGCGTGTCGACGCTAGCGCCGCCAAGCTCTCGGGCTGCGCCCCGTGCCGACTTCGCTGTCACGGCCATTCGGCTTCGATCCCTTGTATCTTTGAAGTGCGTGTTCGGCAATGCCGTCACGCCCGGACCTGCCAGGGTTCGGGGTTGGCCGCAGCATGTAGCCCGTCATCCCTCGGTGCCACTTGAGCCCGTGCGTGAGTCCTGGGCGCATGCTCGCGCCCGATCTCTGAAAGCCCGAACAGTTGCGTGAACGCCGTTCGCATTTGCAAGGAAGGGACGCGGAGATCATGGCCAATCAAGTTGCAGTCGGTATCGACATCTCCAAGAAGACCATGGATGTAGCCATCGGGCACGAGCAGTCCACGGCCATATTCAGTAACGATGGTGCTGGGCACCAAGCGCTGATCGCAGCGTTGAAGAACCATCCGGTCTCGCTGATCGTGATGGAGGCGACTGGACAGTACCAACTGGCCTGTGCTTGCGCTCTACAAGCTGCGGGATTCGCTGTCATTGTCATCAACCCTCGGCAGGCCCGGGACTTCGCCAAGGCCATGGGGCGATTGGTCAAGACCGACAGCGTGGATGCCAGGATGCTGGCTGAACTGGCGCAGGTGCTGAACCAGCGTCCTGATCGAGATCGCTTCATCAAACCGATGCCAGACCAGGTACAACAACACCTGCATGCACTGGTGCTTCGACGGCGGCAGTTGGTACGCTTGCTGGTCAGCGAGCGCCAACGCAAACACATGGCGCATCCGGAGGTCGTGCAAGATATTGCGGAACTGATGGATATGCTCGCGACGCAGCTTGAGGCGCTGGATCGAAGGATTGCGGAGCATCTGGCTCAATACCAGTCCGATCTGGCCACATTGCTCAAGAGTGTCAAGGGAGTTGGCCCGGCGACGGCTGCGACGCTGATTTCCGAGCTGCCGGAGCTTGGCCAGCTCAAGGCCAAGCAGATCTGCGCGCTGGTAGGTGTCGCACCGATGAACCGGGACTCAGGCCAGGCTCGCGGTAAACGCATCATTTGCGGCGGGAGGGCTACGGTCAGGAGCGCGTTATACATGGCCGCCATCGTTGCCATGCGGCACAACGCCGTGATACGGCGTTGCTATGAGCGCCTGCTGGCGGCTGGCAAGCCGAAGAAGGTTGCCATCGTGGCCTGCATGCGCAAGCTGCTGATCATCATGAATGCCATGGTCAAAACCGGGCGGCCATGGAATGACCAGCCTGCTCCGGCGTGACTTTCTATATGGTGGGCGGTAGTCACCATGCCCGGCCTGCGCACTGCGCCGACTGGCTTCAGATACCGATCGCCATGACCCAGCCCGCCAGCCCGGCCAGCAGCACCACGAGCGCTGGAGGCACGCGACCCACCGTCAGTAGCCCGAACGCAAGCAGCGCCAGCCCAAAATCCGCCTTGCCGTGGATGGCGCTGGTCCACATAGGGTCGTACAGGGCCGACACCAGAATGCCGACCACGCCAGCATTGATGCCTGCCATGGCCGTCTGGATACCCGCGCGGTGGCGTAGCCCTTCCCAGAACGGCAGCGCGCCGACCAGCATGAAGAAGGCCGGGAGGAAAATGATGCCCAGCAGGGCCAGCCCGCCGATCCAGCCATGCAGCGGCCCGTGGGCGACCGCGCCGAGATAGGCCGAGAACGTGAACAGCGGTCCCGGCACTGCCTGCGCCGCGCCGTAGCCGGCGAGGAAGTCAGCGTTGCTGACCATGCCACTGGGCACCACGGTGGCCTGCAGCAGCGGCAGCACGACGTGCCCACCGCCAAAGACCAGCGCACCAGAGCGGTACACCCCTTCCAGCAGCGCGACCGTGGACGAGCCCGTGGCAGCGGCCCACAGGGGCAGCCCGACGAGTGGCACTGCGAACAGCAGCAGCGCCACGATGCCCAGCTTGCGCGAAACCGGGTAGCTGTGGGCCTGGCCGCCGCCAGGTTGCGCGATCTTCAATCTCCACCAGCCCAGGAATCCCGCCGCCGCGATGGCGGCAAGCTGTCCCGCGGCTGAGGGCATGATCATGGTCAGCAGTGCCGCCAGAATGGCCAGGGCGGCACGGGGCCGGTCAGGACACAACGACTTGGCCATGCCCCATACGGCCTGCGCCACGATGGCCACGGCTACCACCTTGAGCCCATGGATCCAGCCGGACTGGGCCAGCCCGTGGTACTCGGCGATGCCAAAGGCGAACAGGATCAGCGCAATCGCCGACGGCAAGGTAAACCCCGCCCAGGCCGCCAGCAGCCCCAACCAGCCCGCGCGGCCCAGCCCCAGCGCCATGCCCACCTGGCTGCTGGCCGGCCCTGGCAGGAACTGGCACAGGGCGACCAGATCGGAATAGCTGCGGTCGTCCAGCCAGCGGCGGCGCTCGACAAACTCCGAGCGGAAATAGCCCAGATGCGCGATCGGTCCACCGAAGGAGGTCAGTCCCAGTTTGAGGAAGGCGCCGAAGACTTCGACGGGTGAGCCACGTGCGGCTGCGGCCTCATGCTGCAAGGTGTTGGTGGAATCTGTCATCTGTGCATCGCCTCCCCGGTGAATTCTCGGATGCGTTCCTTGGCCAGCGCCAAGCCTTCATTGCCCTTGGGTGTAATCGTGTAGAGCTTGCGCACGGTGCGCCCCTCACGCTCTTGGCGGGAGACGAGGTATCCGTCGCGCTCCATCTTGTGCAGCATTGGGTACAGCGTTCCAGGAGACAGGCGGTAGCCGTGGTGGGCTAACTCGTCGATCATCCATTGCCCATAGATCTCCTGCTCGGCCGCGTGGTGCAGCACATGCAGGCGGATCAGCCCTGACAGCAGGTCGTGGTGCTCCATGGCGCGGGGTGTTGGTTGCTCTTTCATATCGAATAACGATAACGAAAGTCGATATTATCACGGCACGCAGATGCCCCGAAGAGGCGCGCCTCTTCGGGCGCGCTTGGGAGGCTTGACTTTCAAGACAGTTGCTCACGTCTTCGCGCCAACGGCGCTGCGCGCTTTGTTTGCCTCCAGGGGAAAGCCCTGCGGGCTATCCCCGCCGCGCAGGCTTGGCGCCCCTGCATACCTCGAACCGGCGGCGCCGGATCGGCCATGCCAGCGCCGACGCGCGCTATGGCGTGTCACTCTTCTTCGCCACAGTCTCCAACTCCTGGCGCACCTGCGCCAGCAGCTGGTCGGCCTGCTGCAGGTCGTCGCAGGCATAGGCCAGGGTCAGCAGCGTGAGCGGGTGCACCTCCATGACCTCGCACAGCTCGGCCAGCTTGTTCAAGGTGGGGCTTTTGAGGTCGCGCTCCAGCGTGCTCATGTAGGTGCGGCTGGACACGTCGGAGAACGCCTCCTGGCTCAATCCACGCGCTTTCCTGATGGTCTTTAGTGCCTCCGACAATGTATGTTTCGCTGCCAACCTTGGATCTCCCCAAAATCCAAGATGACAGCCGATTGCGCCCTATAGGACTACAATCTATAGTGTTCAACTATGCTCGCCTGCCGCTTTCGTGCTTTTACGGAAATCCGTATCTGTGGCTTCTCACAGAAGCGCAAAGCCGCATCCGTGTCTTTCCTCAAACCCGCCGATGCGGTTTTGCGCTTTCACGCTTCGGCGGTTTTGTGCGAATGAGGGGACGCCCATGAACCAGCTCATCACCGAGGACGAGCGCAGGCTGTTGCTGGAACACGGCCAGGCCCGCGCCGCTGGCCGGGCCATCGACCCGCTGCCCGTGGTGCGGCTGTTCACGCCGGACGCACACGCCACCTGGCTGCTGGTATCGCTCGACCCCGCCGACGGCGATACGGCCCATGGCCTGATCGACTTGGGGATCGGCATGCCCGAGCTGTGCGAGATCAAGCTGTCCGACCTCACATCCATCGTCGGGCCGAGCAAACAGCCCGTGATGCGGGACCGGTATTTCCGGGCGGTGCGCCCGTTGTCGGAGTACCTGCGGCTGGCTCAGGAGAATGGTTCCATCCTCGATTGAGCCGTTCGCGCCCAAGCCAAGCCGGGCGCATTGAGACTATTTCGGTCTTGCTCCAGACCCGTCAGGTCTTAGTCCGCACTGTTGCACCAAATCGGTGCCATCGTGACGTAAACGGTCATGATGCCGGCCGTGCCATCGGGCACGGTGGATATCGCAGGAGGCGCGCATGTTCTCGCGCGCCACCGTCGCATTCAGACGATCCATGCAACCCATCGGATGCATTTCGTCTTGACACGCAAGTTACTAAGCTACCAGCTTATTCACGATTGGATGCTAGTTCGATGCGGTGACGTTTGCGTGTGAAACCGGTGACGGCCGTCCTGCTCTACGGGAGCTTGCGTCATGGCCGAACCGCACCACCTCGCGCACTGGTATCCGACTGCCGCCTACCTCTACGTGCTGTGCCTAGACACGCTGGCGCTGGCCTGGGAATACCTGCGCCGCCATCCTGACTACCAGCTCGACTGGCTGCGCCGTGCGCACCGCCCCGATGCTGCGCATCGCTGGGGCATGCGTCTGCTGGAAGACCCAGCCCTGGATGCGCGTGACGCGCATCCGGCCTGGCTCCCCGGCCATGAGGCCGTGGTGCAACTCCACCCCGATGCCGATCCGCCACCGGATGCCGAGCCGTTCGCGTTTTGGCGTATTCCCGGCCACAAGCAACTGTTGCATGACGGCAAGGGACTGGCGCTGATCGCGCGCAGCCCCGGCCATTGCCTGCGCTATGCGCTGGCGCCTGGCCTGGAGGACGGCATGGCCGTGGCCCATGCCTACCGTGGCCGTGGGGCCACCCACGTGCCTGACACGCCAGCACCCATGGCTCGGCCCCGGCCGCCCCCTGCCGCGTTGATGGAGCTGCACACCCTGCAGGCGCTCGATGCGACCCTGGCGGGCGCGTCCTTGCGCGAGGTGGCTGAAGGCCTGTTCGGCGCGGATACCGCGGCCGGTTGGTACAGCGATGGCGGCTTGCGCTCCAAGGTGCGCCGCCTGGTGCGGCGCGGCGATGCGCTGATGCGCGGCGGCTATCGACGCCTAGCACAGCTTGCGCCGCTTGAGAAGGGCCGTTTTGAAGGCCACGCAAAACGACCCTGAGCAGGAGAGCTTCGTTTTCTGAGACTGCCTCCATCCGGTTGCGCTGTGTGGCCGGAGCCCTGCAACCGATGGAGGTTCTCACCATGCGTCCTGCTCCCTTGCGGCCTGCCGCCGCACCCGCAACCACCCCGGCCGCTGCCGCGCAACCGCAGCGTTATCTGACCAACGACGAGGCCGCCGACTACCTGCGGCTGTCGCCGCGCACGCTGGAAAAGCAGCGCGTGCTGGGTGGCGGCCCCAAGTTCCGCAAGTTCGGCCGGCGCGTCATGTACGCCGTGGCCGACCTCGATGCCTGGGCTTCCGAGCGCAGCTTCGAGAGCACGTCCGATCCCGAATACGCCGAGCAGCACTCGGCGGACAGCCGTGCGCGCTGACCGCTGGAGCGCCGGAGGCCATCGCCATGTCCAGCCCCTTGGGGCAAGTTCGGCAGGAACGCGAGCAGCTCGATCTGTTCCGTGCCCTGCCGGGCGACATGGCGCCGCGCGACAGCCAGGACCTGATGGCCTTTCCGTTCTTCTCGCTGGCGAAGTCGCGGCGCACGGAGCCGATCGACTTCCGCGCCAGCGGCATCACGATCCGCGTGGAGGGCACGCAGGAGCATGGCATCGCCACGATCTGGGATGCGGACGTTCTGATCTGGGCCGCCAGCCAGATCGTGGAAGCGCGCGATGCGGGCTTGCGCCCGTCGCGGCTGATGCAGGCCACACCCTACGAGATCCTGCGCTTTATCGGGCGCGGTACGTCGCTGCGCGACTATCAGCGCCTCAAGGCGGCCTTGGATCGCCTGCAGTCCACCACGGTGGCCACGTCGATCCGGGAGACAACCGGAAGGCGGCTGCACCGCTTCTCGTGGATCAACGAGTGGAAGGAGCTGGCCGATGCCCAGGGCACACCCTTGGGGCTGGAGCTGATCCTGCCGGACTGGTTTTACGCGGGCGTCATGGATGCTGCGCTGGTGCTGACCATCGACCCAGCGTATTTCCGGCTGACCGGTGGGATCGAGCGGTGGCTGTACCGACTGGTGCGCAAGCACGGCGGGCGACAGCCTGGCGGCTGGCAGTTCGACTTCCAGCACCTGTACCGCAAGTCGGGCAGCGTGGCGCGGTACTACGACTTCGCCGCCGACCTGCGGGCACTGGTGGCGCGGCAAGCCTTGCCTGGCTACCAGTTGGGCATCGAGTACGTCTCGGGCATTGCCTCGCCGCTGCTGACGTTCCGGCCCGTGCCGTCCACGGCACGGGGATAACTGCTGCGCAGCCTGTGGACGGACTCGTGCTATCAGGCAACAGAGGTATCGTGCTATCAGGCAACGAATCCTCGTGCTATCAGGCAACAAAATCGGCCGCCAAGCCAATGATGGCGCGGGTTTCGGCCTCTCCTAACTTCCCTAACTTAAATTCTCTAACTTTTAGTAGAAGCGCCGCGTCTCGGTGGACAACCACCCAACCGGCGAGCGAAGGGCACGAAAACCAGCAGCGACAGCCGGGCTCTCCAGCAGGGAGGGCCAGGCTATGATCGTCGCGCTGCTCAACCAGAAAGGCGGCGTCGGCAAGACCACGCTCGCCACCCACATCGCCGGCGAGCTGGCGATGCGCGGGCAGTCGGTCATCCTGCTGGATGCCGACCCGCAAGGCTCCGCACTGGACTGGACGCAGCGCCGCAGCCAGCAAGGTTTGCCACGGCTGTTCAGCGCCGTGGGCCTTGCACGCGAAACGCTGCACCAGGAGGCGCCAGAACTCGCCAGGCGGGCTGATCACGTCATCATCGACGGGCCACCGCGCATCGCCGCCTTGGCGCGCTCCGCGCTGATGGCAGCCGAACGCGTGCTGATCCCGGTGCAGCCCAGCCCTTACGACCTGTGGGCCAGCGCCGAGATGGTGGCGCTGATCCGCGAGGCGCAGGTGTTTCGGCCTGCGCTGCGCGCGGCCTTCGTCATCAACCGGCGCGTAAGCACCACCGTGATCGGGCGTGAAGCACGCGGCGCGCTGGCCGATCAGCCACTTCCTGCGCTGCACTCGGAAGTGCATCAGCGCATCGTGTTCGCCGACAGTGTGGCCGCTGGCCGGCTTGCGCGCGAGATGGCGCCAGACAGCGCCGCCGCGCGCGAAATCACTGCGCTGGTCGATGAACTGCTGCGGTGGCCGTCATGAGCAGTCCTGCCAGCAAGCGCACGGGCAAGCGCATCGGCATCGGCATCGGCGCGCGTCCGCCCGCGAATCCGCACGCCGAGGCGTGGATTCGCCAGGGCAGTGCCGATGACCTCCAGAAAGGCGACCTCTACACGGCCCGCCTGACCCTCGACATCACGCCCGCCATGCGGGCGCGCATCAAGGTATCGGCCTTCACGCAAGGCGTGACGGTGGCCGATCTGTTGCGCGCGCTGCTGGAGCGGGAATTCCCGGAGAAGTCCTCATGAACACACCCGCCTCGACGGCTTCGGCACCGCCGTCCATCCCGCCTGTCGGCGTGGCCGACGGCGTGCCGCTGACGCGCGTTGCGCTCGCATACATCGACCAACGCTTCGACCTCTACCTGCGCTTCGGTGATCCTGCTCGCATCATCCGGTTCGACCGCTGGCGCCGCTGCGCGGTGTTCACACCGAACGCGGTTCTATGCCGCATCCGTTGGCAGGCCAACGACTACGGCACGATCCGCTGGCAGCTCATGGTGATGCAGGCTTGCATGCCGATGGATGGCGCGCAGCGCATCCCCGGCGTGCAACCAGGCGCACGCCTGTTGCTGCACGTCGAGGGTGAGCAATCGGTGCGTGCCGTGCTGGCACGCATCGACGCCATTGAGGCGCTGAGCATCGCACCTGCTGGCACTTCGCCCGCGTACTGGCGCACGCTGGGCAACCGGCTCGCGGCGCGCTTGCCGTTGCCCGAATACAGCGCCGAGCGGCACGCCGCCTGGCTGGCCGGGAGGGCGCTGTCATGACCACGATTTCTGTTCCCACTGCTCTCACGCATCCACACTCGCGCCTGCGCGCCCGCCTCATGCTGGCGGGCCTGTCCGCCTGCGGCCTCGCTGCGCTGGCCTGGGCGTCCTTCGTGCATCCACTGCCGCGCCTGACCTACAACCCGTCCGACAGCGTGGCGGTCGGCTGGTATCGCGTCGATCCGCTCGACCATCGCACCAGCTCGCTGCCACGTCCTTTGTCCGTGGGCAGCATCGTGCTGGTGCCGATGCCCGCAGAGGCTGCCGCCCTCGCTGCGCATCGCGGCTACCTGCCGACGCGCATCCCGTTGCTCAAGCGCGTGGGCGCGATGGCGCCGCAAGAGGTGTGTATCGCTGACGGCAAAGTCCGCATCGACGGCGTGCCTTCAGCCGCCGTGCTGCCTGCCGATCGCTGGGGCCGGCCGCTGCCATCCTGGCAGCAGTGCCGTCGCCTTCAGCCTGGCGAGCTGTTCCTGCTCAGCGTGACCAATCCGGCGTCGTTCGACAGCCGGTATTTCGGGCCGGTCAGCGCAGCCGCCGTGATCGGCGTTGCGCGCCCGGTTTGGCTGGAGTCGCGCCCATGATGGCCGCCGATTCGCTGTACGTCGCCATGCATCTCATCGTGCCATCGGGCGTGTCGTTCCGCTGTTCGTCGCCGTGTCGTCGCGCATGCAGTGCGTGTGCATTCGCACCGCACTTCGCGCTGTCTCAGGCGCAGCCGTCCCACGTGCAGGCGTCTTGCCTCGAACACGGCTGGCCTGCGGCCATCGCCGTGTTCGCCGGTGCGCTGGCTGCTGGTGCAGCCTTGCCACCGGGCCGCAATTGCCGGGAGCGGATGCGGGAGGCAAATGCGGAAGGCAAGACAAAAGGACGCGGCACCGGGCCGCGCCCAAAGCCTGTCTGCACATGGGGGTGGCGCGGCACGGAGCGGCTTCGCCACCGTGCCGCGTGGGGCGCGAGGCCCGCGCCAACGCAGGCATGTCCGCGTGCTTTGCACGACAGGACACGCCGTAGCTTGCGAGGAGCGCATCCATGACCGACCACCGCGACGACGATTTCCGCGTGCGTCCCAGCGCCCCGAAGAACCGGGGCAAGGGCCAGGGCCAGAGCTTCGTTTCCAAGGTGCTCAAGCAGGCGGGCAAGGCCAGCGGCGGCAAGTCCTCGATACGCCATTCCGCCGTGTCCGGCGGCCAGCGCGCAGGCCAGCGGCCCGGCTCGCGCCTGGGGCGCGGCCACACGGCGGCGCGTTTCGCCGGGGCGAAGCTGACGCCCATGTCGCGGCGCGTGACCATCAAGACGCTGCTGGTCAATCACCAACGGGCCAGCCCGCAGTCACTCGCCAAGCACCTGCGCTACATCGAGCGCGACGGTGCGGGCCGCGATGGCGAGCCGGGTCTGGCCTACGGGGCGCAGGCCGACGATGCCGACCTTGAAGCCTTGAAGGAACGCTGTGCCGATGACCGGCACCATTTCCGCTTCATCGTCTCGCCCGAGGATGGCGCCGAACTGGACGACCTGCGCACCTACACGCGGCATCTGGTGAACCGCATGGAAGCTGACTTGGGCACGCGGCTGGATTGGGTGGCGGTGGATCACTGGAACACCGACAACCCGCACACCCACCTGATCGTGCGCGGACGCGACGACACCGGCAAAGACCTCATCATCGCGGGCGACTACATCGCCCACGGCTTCCGCCACCGGGCCGCCGAGCTGGCGACGGAATGGCTGGGGCCGCGCACTGAACTGGAGATCCAGCAGACCTTGCAGCGCGAGGTGGAACAAGAGCGGTGGACGAGCCTCGACTGCACGCTGCAACGCGAGGCCGGCGAGGATGGCCGGGTGCAGATCGAACGCTTCAATGAACCAAAGCTGCAACGCCAGCGCCTGCTGTTGATCGGCCGCCTGCAACGCTTGCAGCGCATGGGCCTGGCCGACGAGACGCAGCCCGGCACCTGGGCCGTCCATGCGGATGCCGAGAAGACCTTGCGCGCCCTGGGCGAGCGCGGCGACATCATCCGCACCATGCAGCGGGCCATGAGCGGCCAGCCGCGCGAGCTGGCGGTGTTCGAGCCCGGCGACGACGGCCGCACCGTCATCGGCCGCGTGGCCGCCAAGGGGCTGGCCGACGAGTTGCACGACCGCGGCTATCTGGTCATCGACGGCGTGGACGGCAAGGCCCACTACGTCGCGTTGAACACCCGCGACGAGCTGGCGAACTATCCCACCGGAGCCGTGGTGGAGGTACGCGGTTCCGCCGTGGTGCGGGCGGCCGACAGGAACATCGCCGCGTTGGCGAGCGATGGCCTCTACCGCACCGATCATCACCTGGCGATCGAGCAAGGCCGAGCTGAGCCCGGCCGCGACCCGCAGGAGGTCGTCGCGGCCCACGTCCGCCGGCTGGAAGCCCTGCGCCGGGCCGGCATCGTGGAGCGCGTGGCCGATGGCTTATGGAGGGTGCCGGACGACCTGGCCGAACGTGGCCGCCAGTACGACTCGCAACGGCTGGGCGGCGTGGCCGTAGAGCTGAAATCTCATCTGCCGATTGAGCGGCAGGCACGCGTGATTGGCGCCACTTGGCTCGACCAACAACTGATCGGTGGCGGCAAGGGGCTGGGCGACTCGGGCTTTGGCGGTGACGCCAAGCAAGCCATGCAGCAGCGCGCCGACTTCCTTGAAGAACAGGGGCTGGCCGAGCGGCGGGGACAGCATGTGATCCTCGCCCGGAATCTGCTGGGCACGCTGCGCAATCGAGAACTGGCGCAGGTCGCCAAGGACATTGCCGCCGAAACCGGCCTGGAGCACCGCCCGACCACAGACGGGCAACGTGTAGCAGGTATCTACCGCCGATCCGTCATGCTTGCCAGCGGGCGCTACGCGGTGCTCGATGACGGGATCGGGTTCAACTTGGTGCCGTGGAAGCCTGTGATTGAGCGGCGACTAGGACAGCAACTTGCTGCGACAGTCCGGGGCGATACGGCGGTTTGGCATTTCACGCGGCAGCGCGGGTTAAGCCAGTGATCCACCTCACGACGATGGCTTTTATGGGGTCGTCATGCCTCTCAACTTGCCGCTACGCGCAAAGACAGGTTACAATTCAAGAGCAATTTTCAAATTCACAGCCAACACTATTGGAGTATCGACCAGTGTAACTATCAGTCTCGCAGCGAGCCGTTTCCTAATTTCAATCTTCGCTCGCACGAGGCTGTATGTATGACTGGCTGTGGTTTGCCAGCCCATAGTCTTGGGCTGTTCTCTATTCCGGGATCGGAAAGAGGCATTCGCGCCTAGTCCCGTTCCAGCCTGCGGCCGAGCCTACACCGGAATAGATCAATGATGAAATCCTTACGTCAGGACTGGTTCTCCAATGTCCGACGCGACCTGTTAGCAGGCGTTGTTGTAGCGCTTGCCCTTATCCCTGAAGCAATCGCTTTCTCGATTATCGCAGGCCTTGATCCCAAGGTCGGCCTGTATGCCTCATTCTGCATAGCCACAGTGATAGCTTTCACTGGCGGTCGCCCTGGCATGATCTCGGCAGCCACAGGCGCGATGGCATTGCTGATGGTCACCCTCGTTAAAGAGCACGGGCTGCAGTACCTGCTCGCTGCCACCGTCTTAACCGGTGTACTCCAGATCATCGCAGGCTGGCTGCAACTGGGCACGCTGATGAGATTTGTTTCACGCTCAGTTATTACTGGCTTCGTAAACGCCTTGGCCATTCTGATCTTCATGGCTCAACTGCCGGAGCTGACGAACGTAAGCTGGCACGTCTATGCCATGACGGTTGCAGGCCTGGGCATCATTTACCTCTTCCCTTACGTTACTAAGGCGATACCGTCGCCGCTTGTCGCCATCGTGGTGCTGACAGCCGTCTCGATCTTACTCGGCCTCGACATTCGCACAGTAGGCGATATGGGGCAGTTGCCCGACAACCTGCCGGTGTTCCTACTGCCCGATGTCCCGTTGAGCTTGGAGACACTCCAGATCATCTTCCCAGTATCTGCAACTTTGGCCGTAGTGGGTTTGTTGGAATCCATGATGACGGCTTCCATCGTCGATGACCTCACCGACACGAGCAGTAACAAAAACCGGGAATGCGTAGGTCAAGGCGTCGCAAATATCGCGAGCGGCTTTCTTGGCGGAATGGCCGGTTGCGCGATGATCGGTCAGTCGGTCATCAATGTGAAATCCGGTGGCCGCGGCCGTCTCTCCACATTGGCCGCTGGCGTATTTCTTCTGCTGATGGTGGTTTTTATCGGTGACTGGGTGGCCCGTATCCCAATGGCAGCACTCGTCGCTGTGATGATCATGGTGTCCATCGGCACCTTTAATTGGGCCTCGATCCGTAACTTGCGAGAGCACCCTAAAAGCTCCAGTGTGGTGATGCTCGCGACTGTCGCTATGACAGTGGGCACCCACGATCTGGCCAAAGGCGTGCTGGTTGGTGTGCTGCTCTCGGGATTTTTCTTCGCCCAAAAGGTCGGTCGGATCTTCCATGCCTCCTCGCACACGGAGGACGAAGGCCGCATGCGCGTTTACACCATTACCGGCCAAGTGTTCTTTGCATCGGCCGAACGCTTCGTCAATTCATTCGACTTCAAGGAAGCCATTGAAAAGGTGCGAATTGACGTCGGCCGCGCCCATTTCTGGGACATCACTGCGGTTAGCGCCTTGGACAAGGTAGTCATCAAATTCCGGCGAGAAGGTACGGAAGTGGAGGTGACTGGCCTGAACGAGGCCAGCGCCACGATGGTGGACAAGTTCGGGATTCACGACAAGGACGGCGCAGCGGACATGCTCGCAGGCCACTAAGAGGAGAGCAAATCATGAAAAACGAAAATAAAGTGCTTGCTTGCGTCGATCAATCACGCTACGCGGTTCATGTGGCCGACTGCGCTGCCTGGGCGGCACGCCGTATTGATGCTCCGCTGGAGCTTCTGCACGTGATCGACAGCCATCCCGAGCGGGCAACGGATGACGATCACAGCGGCGCAATCGGTATCGACGCTCAAGAGAGTCTGTTGGCACATCTGTCTGCAGAAGATGAAGCACACGCCAAGAGCGCGAGGGAGCAAGGCCGGTTGTTTTTGAACCGACTGCGCGAACGCGCAATCTTGGCAGGTGCAGCCCGTGTCGATGTGCGACAGCGCCACGGTTCTCTGGAAGATACGTTAATTGAGCAAGCGCAAGGCTTGCGTTTGCTGGCGTTGGGGCGAAGAGGCAAAGGGGCCAGAACGCACGAAAATGAGCTAGGCCATCACGTCGAAAACATTATTCGCGCTTTAAAGCTTCCGATTCTTACTGTAAGTGAAGAATTCAAGCCTCCTGAGCGCGTCATGATCGCTTTTGATGGCGGCACTGCAATTCGGCGTGGCATGGAGATGTTGTCCAGCAGCCCTTTGCTGCGAGGCTTGCCCATCAGAATTTTGATGTCTGGAAATCAATTTGGCGGTCAAGCCAAATCGCTTGAATGGGCGAAGCAAACTCTGTCGAGAGCGAGCTCTGAAGTGACCGCTTCGCTAGTGCCCGGAGATGCCGGAGCAGTGGTCGAAAAGGCAGTGAAAGAACAGGAAATTGACCTGCTCATTATGGGGGCATTCAGTCACTCGCCACTGCGCGCTCTTCTGTTCGGAAGCAAGACGGCTGAATTACTGCGTTCGTCACACATTCCAATTCTTCTACTGCGTTAAGTCTTGATCAACGCCACTAATTGGCTGTCAGGTTTGAGCCAAACCGATCACCGTCAACCGGCAATACATCTGGATGGGAAGTTTGAAGCGAACTAGTTGATCTGCGCTGCATAAGGCGATTTGTCCCGCTGATAACAACCTGTCCTTTTAGAAGTTTTCAACACATTGGCGGTTCATGACGAGAGTTTGTTGAAAGGCGCGCGTGAGCGGTGGCCACGCGCCTATGGACAGGGAGATTCCTATGGAATTGCGTCATCTACGCTGCTTCTTGGCCGTCGCAGAAGAACTGCACTTCGCACGCGCCGCTGAAAAACTACACATCGAGCAATCGCCGTTATCGCGCACCATTAAAGAACTAGAAGCTGATGTCGGCGAGCAGCTATTCATCCGTACTAGCCGCAGCACTCGATTGACACGGGCAGGGAAGCTTTTCCTCGAGCATGTTCCTCGCATCTTCACGGCCTTACAGCAGGCTCGCGATAGCGTTAAGGCAGCGGCCAATGGCTTTCATGGGCAACTGCGCATCGCTCTGTCTGACGGCATCACGCCTTCACGTTTACCGACGTTACTCGCGCTATGTCGGCAGGAGGAACCCGAAGTCGATTTGCGCCTTTTCGAGGTGCCGCTTTCTCAACAGATCAAGGGGCTACATGACGATCTATACGATGTTGGGTTTGCGCAGTGGAACAAAGTCGGCCAAGGTATCGTAGCCGAGGCGGCGTGGCGTGATGCGTTAATGGTGGCAGTGCCTGCGCGGCATCCATTGCTCAGGTACAAGCGCATTCCGCTTGAAGAGGTTCTGCGTCATCCACTAGTGCTTTGTGATCCTTCGATTTGCGAAGGGCATGCCCGGCAGGTTGACGGCATGCTTCAGCGAGCAGGCCTGGAACCGCTGATTGCAGAACGTGTTGCGTCCTTCGACCTAATGATGGCGCTAGTGGCAGCAGGCTTTGCCTTGGGTTTAGCCGGAGCGCCACATATCACAGGTAGCCGCGAACCCGGCGTAGTCGCCCGTTCGCTGGCAGGGCGAACTCCCATGCTCGTTACGTATGTGCTGTACCGCGAGGACGAGTTCACCGAATCGGTGACACGATTCAAACAGCGCGTCCACGCAATCGACTCTCCCGAAGGGACGGAAAAACCCACGTTTTAAACCCTATCTGCGAGAGGATGTCGGATCATGATTTTGAAGCTGATTGCCCCGTTCTTGCTGGTTGCTGCAATCACCGCCTGCGGCCCATCCGAGCCGTCGAACCAGGAAGCTATTGTGCCGACCGTCGAAGAGCTGGCCGCCGATCCCGAGCGCTTGAAGGAACTGCGCCTCCAGTGCAAGACCGAGCGCCCGACGATGGGCGACGTGCTGTGCAACCGGGTGGCCGAAGCGACGAACAAGCGCTTCTTCGGCGACGGCAAGGTGCCTTACACGCCATCGGAAACGCCGCCGAAGTTCTGACCGTTGGCGGCTTGCCGCATATCCTGTTTTTCTTTCTTAACACGCCGCAGCGCGCTCATGCCTGCGGCGTTTTTATTGGCTTTGTCCCTGCATGAAACCATGCTTTCTGCATCACCTTGCTGCCGATAACGGTCTTTGACCGGCACTGAACCGACACCGATCCTGACGTCTGCGGCACGCCTTCGTGCCGCGTTTTCCACGGGGAATCAGCGCAGGAGAAATCGGAGGCCAAGGTATGCAGGCTCAAGGTGTGTTGTTCGGGCAGATCGCCGCCGTGTTCGGCATCGTGATCGCCGGTGTGTGGGTTGCCACGCAATGGACAGCCGCAGCCTTGGGCTACCAACTACGCCTGGGCTCGCCCTGGTTCGACTTCCACGGCAAGCCGGTCTATTACCCGTGGAAGCTTTTCGAGTGGTGGTTCTTCTTCGATGCCTACGCGCCGCAGGTCTTCGACACCGGCGGCATGATCGCGGCAAGCAGCGGCCTGCTGGCCGTGGCGGTCGCCATCGCCATGTCGGTGTGGCGCTCGCGCCAGGCGCGCAAAGTGACGACCTATGGCTCGGCCCGCTGGGCCGATGCCGCCGACATTCGCAAGGCCGGGCTGACGCAGCCTGCTGGCGTCTTTCTCGGCCAGCATGACGGCCACTACCTGCGGCACGAAGGGCCGGAACACGTCCTGACCTTTGCGCCGACGCGCTCCGGCAAGGGCGTGGGCCTGGTGGTGCCGACGCTGCTGTCCTGGCCGGCATCCGCCGTCATCCATGACATAAAGGGTGAGAACTGGCAGATCACCGCTGGCTGGCGCAGTCGATTCAGCCACTGCCTGCTGTTCAACCCGACCGATGCCAGTTCAGCGGCCTACAACCCGCTGCTGGAAGTAAGGCGCGGCGCGCATGAGGTACGCGACGTGCAGAACATCGCCGATATCCTGGTCGATCCCGAAGGCGCGCTGGAGAAACGCAACCACTGGGAAAAGACCAGCCACGCGCTGCTGGTCGGGGCGATCCTGCATGTGCTGTACGCGGGGGAAGACAAGACGCTGCGCGGCGTCGCCAACTTCCTCAGTGATCCGGCCAGCCCGTTCGAGCTGACCTTGCACCGGATGATGACGACCAAGCACCTGGGCGGTGCCCAGCATCCCGTCGTTGCATCCGCTGCCCGCGAAGTGCTCAACAAGTCGGACAACGAGCGGTCGGGCGTGCTGTCCACCGCCATGTCGTTCCTTGGTCTGTACCGTGATCCGACCGTGGCGGAAGTCACTTCGCGCTGCGACTGGCGCATCGGCGACCTGATCGCAGCAGAGTATCCGGTATCGCTGTATCTGGTAGTGCCGCCTTCCGACATTTCGCGCACCAAGCCGCTGATCCGGCTGATCCTCAACCAGATCGGCCGGCGGCTCACCGAATCGCTCGATGGCAGTGACGGTATCGAGCGCCGGCACAAGCTGCTGCTGATGCTCGATGAGTTCCCGGCGCTTGGCCGTCTGGACTTCTTCGAGACGGCGCTGGCCTTCATGGCGGGCTACGGCATCCGCAGCTTTCTGATCGCGCAGTCGCTCAACCAGATCGACAAGGCGTACGGGCAGAACCATTCGATTCTGGACAACTGCCATGTGCGCGTGACCTTCGCCACCAACGACGAACGAACCGCCAAGCGTATTTCAGAAACTTTGGGCACCGCCACTGAGTTGCGCGCCCAGCGCAACTACGCAGGCCACCGGCTTGCACCGTGGCTGGGGCACCTGATGGTGTCACGCCAGGAAACCGCACGTCCGCTGCTGACGCCGGGCGAAGTGATGCAACTACCGACCGATGAAGCGGTGGTGATGGTGTCCAGCGTCGCACCGATCAAGGCGAAGAAGCTGCGCTACTTCGCCGACGCCAATTTCAAACAACGGGTATTGCCCCCGCCTGTAGTAACGGCTGGCCCCTACGCCGATGTACCGCCTGCACGACCTGACGATTGGAGCGGCCTGGCAATACCCGCGGTTCCTGCGGCACCGGCCACGGCATCCGCCGATGACCTGGAGGCCTTGGGCTCGACTGACGACGGCGGCCCACGCCGCCAGCCCGAACTGTCGGAAGCCATCGCCTATGCCCCCGAGATGGACGCCCCGACCAGCGATCTGTCGCTGCTCGATGACGACGACATGCCCCCGGTGCTTCCCGACCAGCTCGACCCCGCACTGCAACGCACGGCGCGACTGGCTTCTCTCGACCCCAACGACGGAATCAACCTATGAGCCAATACCGATTGAACCTGTTCATTCAGCACGAGCACGCCAAGCGCCTGGACGAGCTAGCCACGAAGAAAGGCGTCTCGAAGTCCAGCATCGTCGCCGCTGCCTTGGCGTCCTGGCTGTCGCCCGATGCTGGCGACCAGCGTGAGGCCGCCATCGCCAAGCGGCTGGATCGTCTGTCGCGGCAGGCCGAGCGTCTGGAGCGTGACCAGAACATCCAGATCGAAACGCTGGCGCTGTTCATCCGCTACTACCTGACCGTCAGTACGCCGGTGCCCGAAGCCCATCAGGATGCGGCTCGCGCTCAGGGCAAGGCTCGTTTCGAGCAGTTCGTCGAACAGTTGGGTCGGCACCTGATGCGTGGCCGCAGCCTGGTGCGCGACGTGGTGGAAGAACTGCACCCCCAAGGTCGTGAGTTCGGCATGCGCATGGACGACGCGGCGGCGTTGGCCGAAGCCCATCAACGCACAGCGGAGCGTGCGTCATGAGTGCCGTTCCACAGACCCCGCCCGATCCACGCTCATCCGCTGAGGCGTCCCAGGATCGCCGCATCCAGATGCTGCGCACGGCGATGGGGCCGGTGATCGCTGCTGCGCTGGAAGACCCGGACGTTGTGGAGGTGATGCTTAACCCCGACCGGACATTGTGGGTGGATCGGCTGTCCTCTGGCCGTGCGCCGCTCGGCGTCGAACTGCCCGAGGCCGATGGCGAACGCATCATCCGCCTGGTGGCCGCCCACGTCGGTGCGGAGGTACATCGCGGCCAACCGCTCTTGACTGCCGAGCTGCCGGAGACGGGCGAACGCTTCGAGGGCATCTTGCCGCCCGCTGCACCTGGCCCGGCCTTTGCGCTGCGCAAGCGTGCCGTGAGCATCATCGGTCTGGATCGCTATGTGGCCGAAGGCATCCTGACTGCTGGGCAGGCCGAGTTTCTGCGTCACGCCGTGCGCGAGCGGCACAACATCCTAATCGCCGGAGGCACCAGTACCGGCAAGACCACGCTGGCCAATGCCTTGCTGGCCGAGATCGCCGCCACCGGCGACCGCGTACTGGTGCTCGAAGACACCATCGAACTGCAATGCGCTGCCCGTGACCATGTGCCGCTGCGCACCCGCGCAGGCGTGGTGTCGATGCAAGAGCTGGTGCGCGCCACGATGCGGCTGCGCCCGGATCGCGTGATCGTCGGCGAAGTGCGCGGCGGCGAAGCGCTGGATCTGGTGAAGGTCTGGGGCACTGGCCACCCCGGTGGCATCGCCACCATCCATGCCGGCTCCGCCTTGGGTGCGCTGCTGCGCCTGGAACAACTGATCCTCGAAGTGGCGGTGCATCCGCCCCGCGCCCTGATCGCCGAGGCGGTCAATGTCGTGATCCACATCGCAGGCCGTGGACGCAAGCGCCACGTCGAAACCATTTCTCGCGTCGTCGGTTTCGACGGCGAGGGCTACCGCCTGGCGGATGCGCTGGAAGCACCGTTCTCCGAGCTTCCGCCGGTTCCTCTTGCAGCCGCTGCCGCTGCGCCTTCCTCGATCCCTGACCAACCTGGAGAACTGCCATGACGCAGATGCACGTTCCTGCTTTCCGCTTTTCCGTAAATCCGCTTTCCCACCTGTCCAGCCTGGCACGACTGCGTAGCCTGGCCCGCCCCGCACGGCAAGGGCTGCTGCTGGCAGCGCTGCTGCTGTTCCTGGCCGGAACCGCGCAGGCGGCCGGTTCCTCGATGCCGTGGGAAGGCCCGCTGCAATCCATTTTGGAGTCGATCCAGGGGCCGGTGGCTCGCATCGTCGCGGTCATCATCATTATTGCGACGGGCCTGGCGCTGGCCTTCGGTGATACCAGCGGTGGCTTCCGCAAGCTGATTCAGATCGTCTTCGGCCTGTCCATCGCCTTCGCGGCTTCGAGCTTCTTCCTGTCGTTCTTTAGCTTCTCCGGCGGGGCCGTCGTATGAGCACGGCCACCGATCTTCCGGGGTTTGAAGTGCCGCTGCATCGCTCACTGACCGAGCCGATCCTGCTGGGCGGTGCGCCGCGCACCGTAGCGATCGCCAACGGCACGCTAGCCGCCGCCGTCGGGCTGGGCCTGCAACTGTGGATTCCCGGCGTGGTGATGTGGATCGTCGGCCATTCGCTGGCGGTTTGGGGGGCGCGTGTCGATCCGCAGTTCATGCAGGTCTTCGCCCGGCACATCAAACACAAGCCGCTGCTGGACGCATAGGGAGAAGCCGACATGCTGAACCTTGCCGAATACCGCCAGCGGCCAGCGCTCTTGGCCGACTGGTTGCCTTGGGCCGGGCTGATCGCGACGGGCGTGGTACTGAACAAGGATGGCTCGTTCCAGCGCACGGCACGCTTTCGCGGGCCGGATCTGGACAGCGCCACGCAAGGCGAACTAATAGCTACATCAGCGCGGCTGAACAACGCACTGCGCCGGCTTGGTTCGGGCTGGGCCTTGTTCATCGAAGCCGAGCGCCGCCCGGCAGCAGGCTATCCACGCTCCGAATTCCCGGAGCCGTTGTCATGGCTGGTGGATGAAGAACGCCGCGCGGCCTTCGAGGAATCCGGCCAGCATTTTGAGAGTGCCTATCACTTCACACTTGCCTATCTTCCACCAGAAGAGTCCCGCGCCCGCGCCGCCAAAATGCTCTATGAGAACCCGCCAGGCGATGGCGTGGACTGGCGTGGGCGGCTGGAAGCCTTCGTGGCGGAAACGGATCGCGTGTTCGACTTGCTCGACGGCGTGATGCCGGAAATCGCCTGGCTCGATGACAGCCAGACACTGAGCTACCTGCACGCCACGGTGTCCATGCGGCGCTACCGCGTCGGTGTGCCCGACGTGCCGTTCCATATCGACGCACTGTTGGCCGACTGCGCCCTGGTCGGTGGTCTGGCGCCCATGCTGGGCGACCAGCACCTGCGCGTGGTGTCGGTGCGAGGCTTTCCGACTTCGACGTGGCCAGGGATTCTGGACGACCTCAACCGCCTGGGCTTTGGCTACCGCTGGAGCACGCGCTTTTTGTGCCTGGACAAAGCTGAGGCGGAAAAAGAACTCGGCCGCCTGCGCCGCCAGTGGTTTGCCAAACGCAAGAACGTCGTCGCGCTGTTGCGCGAAACGATCTTCCAGCAGGAAAGCCCGCTGGTCGATACCGATGCTAGCAACAAGGCGGCCGACGCCGATGCCGCCTTGCAGGAACTGGGCAGCGATCAAGTCGCTTTCGGCTACCTCACCGTCACTGTGACGGTGCTCGATGCCGACCCGGCCGTAGCCGACGAGAAGCTGCGCATGGTGGAGCGCGTCATCCAGGGCCGGGGCTTCGTGACCATCCCCGAGACCCTCAATGCAGTCGATGCCTGGCTGTCGTCCATCCCTGGCAATGCCTATGCCAACGTGCGTCAGCCCATCGTCTCGACGCTGAACCTGGCGCACATGATGCCGCTGTCAGCGGTGTGGGCCGGGCCGGAGAAGAACGCGCATCTGGATGGCCCGCCGTTGATCGTCACCCGCACCGATGGCGCGACGCCTTTTCGCTTGGTCACGCACATCGGCGACGTGGGCCACACGCTGGTCGCCGGGCCGACCGGCATGGGCAAGTCGGTCTTGCTCGCTACGCTGGCGATGCAGTTTCGCCGCTATCCCGGCTCGCGCATCTTCGCCTTCGATATGGGCCGCTCCATGCGTGCCACAATCCTCGGGCTGGGCGGCGAGCATTACGACCTAGGCAATGACGGGGCGATTGCTTTCCAGCCATTGGCCCGCATCGACCAGGAGGGCTACCGCACCTGGGCCGCCGAATGGGTGGAAGGCCGCCTGCTGCATGAAGGTGTCTCCATTGGCCCGGACGAGAAGGCCGCGATCTGGTCGGCACTCGGCAGCCTCGCCGGCGCGCCGGTGGAGCAGCGCACGCTGACGGGCCTCTCGGTGCTGCTGCAATCGAACGCACTGCGCCAGGCGCTCGCGCCCTATGTGCTGGGTGGTGCCCACGGCAAGCTGCTGGACGCCGATTCTGATCGGCTGGGTTCCGGCAGCGTGCAGGGCTTCGAGATGGAAGAGCTGATGCACAGCAAGGCGGCAGTGCTGGCCGTGCTGGGCTACCTGTTCGCCCGCTTCGATGAACGCTTCGACGGCGCGCCCACGCTGTTGATCCTCGATGAAGCCTGGCTGTTCCTCGATGATCCGGTGTTCGCTGCCCGCATCCGCCAGTGGCTCAAAACGCTGCGCAAGAAGAACGTCAGCGTCATCTTCGCCACGCAGTCGCTGGCCGACATCAAGGATTCAAGTATTGCACCGGCAGTGATCGAAAGCTGCGCCAGCCGGATTTTTCTCCCTAACCCACAGGCGACCGAGCCTCAGATCCGCACGATCTACGAGGGCTTCGGCCTCAACAGCCGCCAGATCGAGATCGTGGCGACCGCGCAGCCCAAGCGTGACTACTACTACCAATCGCGCCTGGGCAATCGCCTGTTCGACCTCGACCTGGGGCCAGCAACTTTGGCCTTCGCCGGGGCATCCACTCCGCAAGACCAACGCGACATGGATCGCGTGCTGCTGGACGCAGGCACACCGGGCTTCGCCGGTGCCTGGCTGCGTCATCGTGGCCTCGATTGGGCCGCTGATCTGCTGCCGTCCTCGCCGGCGGCAGCGTCCTTCCTCGCTTCTCAACCCCAGGAGGTTTCACCATGAAAACCCAACCCCGTTTGCGGTCCGTCTCGCTCGCCGCCGTGCTGTCGGCATCGCTGCTGGCCGTGCAGCCTGCATCCGCGCTGACGGTGTTCGACCCGTCCAACTTCGTGCAGAACACGCTGACCGCCGTGCGCACGCTGGAGCAGATCAATAATCAGATCAACCAGCTTCAGAACGAAGCGCAGATGCTGATGAACCAGGCGCGCAATCTGACGAATCTGGACTTCAACATCGTCAATCGCCTGCGCTCGACGCTGGCGACCACCGAGCGGCTGATCGCCGAGGCTCGCGGCCTGGCCTACGACGTGCAGAGCATGGATGCCACCTTCGCCCGGCTGTACCCGGAGCAGTACGCCGCGACCGTCAGCGGCGACCAGATGCTGCGCGACGCGCAGGAACGCTGGAAGAACACCTTGAACGGCCTGCATACCGCGATGCGGATGCAGGCGCAGGTGTCGCAGAACCTGGCGCAAGACGAAAGCGCGCTGTCCGACCTGGTCAGCCAGAGTCAGTCCGCCACCGGCGCACTGCAAGCCATGCAGGCGACCAATCAGCTTCTGGCCTTGCAGGCCAAGCAGTCGATCCAGGCGCAGCAGCTCCAGATCACGCAGGAACGCGCCGCCGCGCTGGAACTGGCACGCCAAGCAGCGGCTGTCGAACGCGGCCGGGAAGTGACGCGCCGCTTCCTAGGCGACGGCACGCCATACACGCCGCAGCGCGTGGATTTCTACGGCAACTGACGGGAGACGGCCATGCGATGCGTTTCCTTGCTGCTGCCCGTGCTGCTGGTCGCTTGCAGCCAGCAGCCGACCGAAGACCTGGCCGCAGCCTTGGCTGCCAATCCCGCGCGGCTCAAGGTTTTGCGTGCGCAGTGTGCAGCCGACCGGGCTACGGCAGGCGAAGACGCTTGCCTGGCTGCGGCTGAAGCCTTCCGGCGGCGCTTCTTCGCCGGTGAAACCGGGCCTGACGAGTTCCACACGCTGGCCGATCTGCCGCCGATCCCACCGAGCTTCGACACACCCATCAGTGACCAGGACGCCATGCCCTTCGAGGGGGACGTGCCATGAATGACGTGACAGTGATCGACCGATTCCTCGCTACCTTCTCGCGCTACATCGACTCGGGCTTTGGGCTGCTGCAGGGCGAAGTCGCGTTCCTGACCGCCACGCTGATCGTCATCGACATGACCATCGCTGGGCTGTACTGGGCGATGAGCCACGCCACCGGCCAGGGCGATGACTTGATCGCAAAACTGCTGCGCAAGGTGCTTTACGTCGGCGCCTTCGCCTACATCATCAACAACTTCAACTGGCTGGCCAGCATCGTCTTCCGCTCGTTCGCGGGCCTGGGCCTAACGGCCAGCGGCTCGACGATGAGCATGGGCGAATTTCTGCAACCGGGCCGCCTGGCCAAGACCGGCATCGACGCGGCAGCGCCGATTCTTGAGCAGATCAGCGACATGGCGGGCTTCCCCGAGGTGTTCGTGAACATGACGCCCATCGTGGTCATGTTCCTGGCCTGGGCCGTGGTGATCCTGTGCTTCTTCGTGCTGGCGATCCAGCTTTTCATCACGTTGATCGAGTTCAAGCTGACCACGCTGGCGGGCTTCGTGCTGGTGCCTTTCGCCTTGTGGAACAAGACCTCGTTCCTCGCCGAAAAGGTGCTGGGCAACGTGGTGTCCTCGGGCATCAAGGTGCTGGTGCTGGCCGTCATCGTTGGCATCGGCTCGGGCCTGTTTGCCGAGTTCCAAGTGCATCCGGCCGAGCCGTCCATCGACCATGCGGTGGTCATCATGCTGGCCTCGCTCACGCTGCTGGCGTTGGGGATCTTCGGGCCGGGCATTGCCACCGGGCTGGTATCCGGTGCACCGCAGCTTGGCGCAGGCGCGATGGCTGGTGCTGCGATTGGTGCCGCAGGCGCGGCGGTTGCCGTAGGTGCCGCAGCCACCGGCGTGGGCGGTGCTGTGATGGCCGGTGCGCGCATGGCACCGGCTGCCGCCAAGCTCGCCGGGTCTGGTGCGCGGGCTGCAACCTCGGCGGCTGGCAGCGCGAAGTCGGCTTTCCAGGCCGGTTCCGCCGCTGCGGGCGGCGGAGCCAAGGGCGCGATGGCCGGGCTGGGCAGTGTTGCCAAGGGCGGCGCACAGGCCGCTGGCCAGCGCGCTGGTGCTGGCATCAAGGCAGCAGCGGCCAAGGCTGCAGCGCCATTCAAAGCAGGCTGGCAAGGCTCTGGTGCCGATGGCGGCTCAGGCGGTGGCACTGCGGGGCCAGCCGCCGCAGGCGATGCCGCTGGCAACACAGCCAACGCGCAAAAACAAGAGCAGCCCGGTTGGGCCAAAAACCTGCAACGCCGCCAACGACTCATCCAGGCCACCACTACGGCCGCGCACACGCTGCGCGGTGGCGACGGCGGCGGTTCGGGCCAAGGCCCGAGCCTGCGGGATTCCGATAGCTGACTTTCAAGGAGAACTCCATGCGATTCAAAAGACCGCAGGTGCGCTATGCCGATACGCCGCAGCCTGCCACTCCGTATCAAGCCGCTGCCCAGGTGTGGGACGAGCGCATCGGCTCGGCCCGCGTGCAGGCCAAGAACTGGCGGCTGATGGCCTTCGGCTGCCTGGTGCTCGCATTGCTGATGGCCGGCGGCCTGGTGTGGCGCTCGGCCCAATCCATCGTCACGCCCTATGTCATCGAGGTCGATCAGTCCGGCCAGGTGCGCACCGTGGGCGAAGCGGCCACGCCGTATCGGCTCACCGATGCGCAGACGGCACACCACATCGCGCGCTTCGTGACGCTGGTGCGCTCGCTGTCCATTGACCCCATCGTCGTGCGCCAGAACTGGCTCGATGCTTACGACTACACCACCGATCGTGGCGCGGCGGTGCTCAACGACTATGCGCGGGTGAATGACCCGTTTGCCCGCATCGGCAAGGAATCGGTGACGGTGCAGATCACCAGTGTGGTTCGCGCCAGCGAGGCGTCGTTCAACGTGCGCTGGACAGAGCGCCGCTACGTCAATGGCGCGGCGACCGGGCTGGAGCGATGGACGGCGGTGGTGTCCATCGTGCAGCAGACCCCGCGCACCGAAGAACGCCTGCGCCGCAACCCGCTGGGCATCTACGTCAATGGCTTGTCGTGGAGCCGTGAACTGGATTCTTCTGAAGGAGCCAAACCATGAATGCACGTTTCCGTAAAACCGCATTGCCGGTGATCCTGCTGGCATCGACTGTCCTGTTTGCGGGCTGCGCCACGCAGGGCAAGCCGCCGCCGGTGATCTCGCTCGATGAGCCGGTGCAGGCTCAGCCATTGCCCGAGCCGCCCACGCCCATCGAAGTGGTGGCAGTGCCCGAACCGTTGGCATTGCCCGGACAGTTGAAACCGCTGCCGGACGTTGATGCGACCCCGGCTTCACCGGAGCCTGCCGACGAGAAGGTGCGCGTTTCGCGTGCCAATGCCGAGGCGCGCATTGCGCCGACCCGTGAGGGCTACGTCAATGCGATCCAGGTCTGGCCCTTCACTGACGGCGCGCTGTATCAGGTCTATGCGTCCGTGGGCCGCGTGACCGTGATCGCGCTCCAGCCCGGCGAGGAACTGGTGACGGTCGCTGCGGGCGATACCGTGCGCTGGATCGTGGGCGACACCTCCAGCGGCAGCGGGGCCGATCTGCGCGTCAATGTGCTGGTCAAGCCTATCCGTTCCGGGTTGAAGACCAATCTGGTCATCACCACCAGCCGCAGGACGTACCTGCTGGAACTGACTTCGACCGACAAGGCATGGATGGCGTCCGTGTCCTGGGACTATCCCAAGGATCGAATGCTGGCCTTGCAGCGCCAGGCCCAAGCCGCCAACGCTGCCGCGCCGGTCGATGCAGGCTTGTCGCTGGAGAACATCCGGTTTCGCTATGCAATCAGCGGCAGCAATCCACCGTGGAAGCCGCTGCGCGCCTTCGACGATGGCGAGAAGGTCTATATCCAGTTTCCTGCAGGCATCGCCCAGGGCGAGCTGCCGCCGCTGTTTGTCATCGGCGCGCAGGGCCATGGGCAACTGGTGAACTACCGCTTCCGCTCGCCGTACTACATCGTGGATCGGCTGTTCGGTGCGGCCGAACTGCGCCTAGGGGCCGACAAGGGCGACGTGGTGCGCATCGAGCGCACGGATGGCATTGCTGGGAGGAACTGAGCATGAGCCAGGACGATACCCCCGACCTTGACGCGCCGCAGGCGGACAAGGTGGCACCCGAGGCGGTGGCGCTGCGCGCCCAACCGCGCCCGGTCACGCGCCTGAACCGGCGCACGCTGGCCATCCTCTCCGGCGGGCTGTCGGTCGGCCTGATGGGCGCACTGATCTGGTCGCTGCAACCGCAGCAACGCAGCGCGAGCGAGTCTACCGAGCTGTACAACGTGGATCGCGTGTCCAAGTCGGAAGGGCTGGATGCGCTGCCGACGGACTATTCCAAGCTGCCAGCGCTGCCGCCCGACGTGCCGGAGCTCGGGCCACCGCTGCCGGGCGATTTAGGGCCAGCCATCGTCAATTCGCAGCAGCCAGTTGCCGCCACCTATGCCGCGCCCGGCTACGACCCCAACGATGCGCTACGCAAGGAAGAAGAAGCAGCGGCAGCTTCATCGGTGTTCTTCCGCACGGGTTCCCCGCAGGCTGCGCCCGTGGCGCAGTCGCAGGTCGCTGCCGCGGCAGGCTTCGCTGCCAATGCCGCTTTCGATCCGCTGGCCGCTGGCCCAGCCTCGACGGCGGCCCAGCCTGCTGATCCGACTGCCGTGCAGAACCGGCAAGACCAGAAAGAGGCGTTCCTGACAGGCGGCTCTAGGGAAACCCGTAACTCCGGCAACCTGCAAATGCCCGCATCGCCGTACCAAGTCATGGCAGGAACGGTGATCGCAGGTGCGCTGGTGACGGGCATCAAGTCAGACCTGCCGGGCGACGTGATCGCCACGGTGACGGAGCCGATCTACGACACGGCCACAGGCAAGTTCCTGCTGATCCCGCAGGGTTCGCGCATCCTGGGCAAGTACAACAGCCAGGTCAGCTACGGCCAGAGCCGCGTGCAGGTGGTGTGGAACCGCATCATCCTGCCGGACACGTCTTCGCTCACGCTCGACAACCTGATCGGCACCGACCCGGCGGGCTATGCCGGTCTGGAAGACGACGTGGACTGGCATTGGGATCGGATTTTTGCCGGTGCCGTGCTGACGACGCTGCTGGGCGTCGGTGCCGAACTGGCCGCACCCGAGAACCGCCAGGACGGTGATCGCGTCATCATCGCCGGGCGCGACAGCCTGCAGGACACGGTGAACCAAGTCGGCCAGGAAGTGACCCGGCGCAACCTCAACATCCAACCCACGCTGACCAGCCGTCCCGGCTTGCCAGTGCGCATCATCGTGAACCGCGATCTGGTGCTGCGGCCCTATCAGCCGCTGTTCTTCAACAAGGGGACTTCGCGATGAGCTCGACCAGGAAACTGCGGCTGGGGCCGCTGCCCAAGACCGAAAGCGTCAAGCTGACCTTCGCTTGCTCGGCCAGCTTGAAAGCCGATCTCGACCGCTACGCCGCGCTGCATGCGCAGGCGTATGGCGAGGCGGTCGATGCCTCGACGCTGATCCCGCACATGCTGGAGGCGTTCATGGCGGGGGATCGGGGATTCAGGAAAGGAAACGCCAACAAGTCCTTGCCGCCGAACCCAAGCTGAAGGTGCACCGGAACCAGATTGACCATCACTCGAACGCGCAGCCCAACGCTGCGCGTTCTTCGTTCTGGATAGGCTGCGAGGGAATGGGCTAAAGTGACCGAGCAGGCCTGCCAGTTCTTGGCAATCTCCATCGCTACAACGCGACTCGGCTTGCTTTCTACAGGCTCTTATGTGGCCCCCAGTCCACAACACCGCATCCCCTGCAAGCGGCATAAAACAGAGCTAACCTATTGCCCCATATATGGTTTCAAGCCTCCCGTGTTTTGCACGAAAGGCTTGACGCTGGCCATTTTTTATGGGTGTTTTCCAGTGTCGGCCTCTTCGCGGATGAACCAGAGGTCAGTCCTGAAACATAGATTTCGTATTTTCAAAAAATACGTCTGAAAAAATATATATAAACAGGAAATCTTCCTTTACAGATATCCTGTTTCGGCATTATCTTCTGATTCAGGCCGCCACATCGGCCAGCGTCGCTCGGACGGTTCCGGGCGCTTACGTACTCAGAGGAAGCCATGGCCATCCCAGGTTCGCCGCGCCGCTTTGCGCGCATCGATCGTCTCCCCCCTTACGTCTTCAACATCACTGCCGAACTCAAGATGGCTGCCCGCCGCCGTGGCGAGGACATCATCGACCTGAGCATGGGCAACCCCGATGGCGCCACCCCGCCGCACATCGTCGAGAAGCTGGTGCAGGTTGCCCAGCGTGAAGACACCCACGGCTACTCCACCTCTCGTGGCATTCCGCGCCTGCGTCGGGCCATTTCCAACTGGTACAAGGAACGCTACGAGGTCGACATCGACCCGGAAAGCGAAGCCATTGTCACCATTGGCTCCAAAGAAGGCCTGGCCCACCTGATGCTGGCCACCCTTGACCAGGGCGACACGGTGCTGGTGCCCAACCCCAGCTACCCGATCCACATCTACGGTGCGGTCATTGCCGGCGCTCAGGTGCGTTCGGTACCACTGGTGCCGGGTGTGGACTTCTTCAACGAACTCGAACGGGCCATCCGCGAGTCGATTCCCAAGCCGAAGATGATGATTCTCGGTTTCCCGTCCAACCCCACCGCCCAGTGCGTGGAGCTGGACTTCTTCGAGCGCGTGGTGGCCCTGGCCAAGCAGTACAACGTGCTGGTGGTACACGACCTGGCTTACGCCGACATCGTCTACGACGGTTGGAAGGCCCCGTCGATCATGCAGGTGCCTGGTGCCAAGGACATTGCGGTGGAATTCTTCACCCTGTCCAAGAGCTACAACATGGCAGGCTGGCGGATCGGCTTCATGGTCGGCAACCCCGAATTGGTCAACGCCCTGGCGCGGATCAAGAGTTACCACGACTACGGCACCTTCACCCCGCTGCAGGTGGCAGCCATCGCTGCGTTGGAAGGCGACCAGCAGTGTGTACGCGACATTGCCGAGCAGTACCGCCAGCGCCGCAACCTGTTGGTGAAAGGTCTGCACGAGCTGGGCTGGATGGTCGAGAACCCCAAGGCATCGATGTATGTGTGGGCGAAGATCCCCGAGCAATACGCGCACCTGGGTTCGCTGGAGTTTTCCAAGAAGCTGCTGGCCGAGGCCAAGGTCTGCGTCTCGCCGGGGATCGGCTTTGGTGACTATGGCGATGACCATGTGCGCTTCGCCCTGATCGAGAACCAGGACCGTATTCGCCAGGCCATTCGCGGGATCCGGCAGATGTTCCGGGCTGACGGGCTGACCAACAAGTAATTTTCAGGGGGCCGCTTTGCGGCCCCCTTTCTTCAGGTGAGAGCTTTCCGCCTGCATTCCATCGATCTGCCTACCTATCTTCAGCACTCATTTCTCACCACAGAGATCTACGAATGAGTGTCTTCACCGCCTATTTCTGCGGCACCGGCTCCCACCGCTTCGACGATACCAACCCCAACTTCTGGAACGGCGAGCTGGTCTCGACCCTGGCCAGCAACGACCAGGGCCGCGAATTCGCCCACTGGATCGCCGTAGACGGCCCTGGCAGCGGCAACCTGCAGGATGACAACCTGTTCGTCGAGCCCGGCGGCTACTTCAACTGGACGGGCCAGCTGTTCGGACGCGGCTGGGAAGAGAACGTCAACCATGTGCTGCAGGTGATTAGAGGGGAGAGCAGCTGGCAGCGCACCAAACTCAGCGAAGAGGATTACGAGCGGCTGAAGAGCGCCGGCGTACCCATCCCGGACCCTTCCTCCACAGCCTCCTGGTTCTGGCGCACTTACGACTACGGCGAGCGCCACCCAACCCCGCAGGAACTGCAAGAGCGCATCATCAGCATGTTCCGCAAACCACGCATTCCAACCCAGGTCAACCTGGTCGGCTGGAGCAGGGGAGGAATCAGTTGCCACATGCTGGCCAATGCCATGGCGCAAGACCCTGTACTGCGCGCCATCCCGGTGAACATATTTGCCATCGACCCGGTGCCTGGGGTCGGCAATGTGCAAACCGAGCGCGTCACTTTGGCTGATAACGTCAAAGAGTACGTCGGCTTCTACTCGCGGGATGAACGGTCCAAAGGGTTTGCCTGCGTGATCCCGTCAATTGCCAGTGGCACGCGGATCTGCGTTTACCCGATGCCGGGGCGCCATGCCACGCTGGTGGGTAATGCATCCGGCGATGGTGCGAGCGACGGCAAAGTGCTCAAGGAACCGGGGCTGATCGTTCGCCATCTCGCCGAAGTCTGCCTGACCCGTTGGGGTGTTCAGCTGGGCAAGCGGCTGGCCTTGAACGACACGCAACTGATGGCGTACCACCAGGCCATGGCCGCTGCCGAGGGGCAGTACCAAGCCATGCGAAGTAAGTCGTACACCGTACTGACCGAGGGTGACAAGCACGACCGGTTGGTACATTGCGGCGAGACCCGCACGGGTTTCAGCAAGGTGTGTGGTGATGACTACGATCCGATCGAGGGCCTAGCCCTGCAGCGTTGGGATACCACGACCTACAAGGCACTGCGATAAATGAAACGGGCGGCCGGATCAGTGGCAATTTTTTTTGCAGGCGCCCTCTATCCAGCCGCCCCGGATTCGATTGAAAATGGCGCAGCGGGCCAGCCCCGATAACAACAACCTTCCCTCCGTGACATCATGTCTGAATATAACCCTTGCCTTGACTGCGGCGCCTGCTGCGGGTACTTCCGTGTGTCCTTCTTCTGGGGCGAATGCCAGTCTGCCGGGGGCGTTGTGCCGGATGACCTGGTGGTGCAGATCAACCCCACCCGCGTTGCCATGATCGGCACCGATGCCAAGCCATGCCGCTGCGTCAGCCTTGATGGCGAGATCGGCAAGGAAGTGGCTTGTACCATTTATGCCAACCGTTCCAGCCCTTGCCGTGAGTTCGAGGCGTCGTGGGAAGGCGGGGTGCACAACCCAAGCTGCGACGATGCACGGGCGGCGTATGGGCTGCCACCGCTCACGCCGCCAGGGGCCAACGAGCCGCATTGGCCGGATGATGGCGCTGAGGTGGCCTGATACTGCAAGGTTGCCAGTAACGGCTGGCATGTGCATGTCGGAACGTTTGCGGGGATTTTGAAATCGAGCGCCGCCCGCGCGACGCTCGATCTCTGCATCACCAAAAGACCCAAGCCATGCCCATCCACCCCCGCATGTAGTTAAACTGTCATCTCCCCAGCAATGGACAGGAGATCCGGCGTGACCCCACCCCGCAGTTTCCCCAGTGACCTCTGCCTCGACAGCCCGCGCCTGCAATTGCGCCCCATGCGCCATGCCGATGCCGCGCAGTGGCTGGCGATCATGGCCGACCCCGAGGTCATGCGTTATTGGCACCATGCCCCCTGGCAAGACCTGGCCGAGGCCGAAAGCGCTCTGGCCGCAGACCGTGAAGCCTATGCCAATGGCGACCAGCTCAAGCTCGGCATGTACCGCCGTGACAACGGCGAGCTGATCGGCATGGTCCAGCTGTTCAACATCGATGACGTCTCCCGCCGTGGCGAAATCGGCTATTGCCTGGCCAGCGCGGTGCAGGGCAGGGGCTACATGGACGAAGCATTGACTTGCTTCATCGACTACCTTGCCCACACCCTGCACATGCGCCGCCTTGAAGGCGAAATCGACCCGCGCAACCAGGGCTCGGCCCGCACCCTGGAGCGCCAGGGCTTCGTGCTCGAAGGCACCCTGCGGGCGCGCTGGTGCGTGGCCGGCGAGCTGTCCGACTCGGGTATCTACGGCTTGTTGCTCGAACCACCTGTTGCATAGTCTTACGGCGAATAGCTACTATTCGGGAACAATTCTCACTTGTGTCCCGGTGCCCCATGCCCGTAGCCGACTCACCGAGCCCGTACCCGCTCGAACAGCTGTACAGCGAGCACCACGGCTGGCTGTTCAGCTGGCTGCGGCGCAAGCTGCGCTGTTCGCATAGCGCAGCCGACCTTGCCCAGGACACCTTCGTGCGTATCCTGGCCTCGCGCGATGCCCTGCTGGGCATGCGCGAGCCTCGCGCCTACCTCAGTACCACCGCGCGCCGCCTGCTGATTGACCAGGCCCGTCGGCGGCAGATCGAAGAGGCCTATCTCAGCGAGCTGGCCCTGACTGCCGAGTTGCTGGAAGGGCATCAGCCCCCCGAAAACATCCTCATCACGCTCGAGGCGCTGGAACAGATCGCCTTCCTGCTTGAAGGCCTGCATGTAAACGCACGCGAAGCATTCGTGGGTTACTACCTGGACGAGCTGACCCAGCCACAGATCGCCCAGCGCCTGCAGATTTCCCCGCGTATGGTGCGCAAGTACCTGGCCCAAGCCCTGATTCATTGCCACCGCACGCTGGACATTGCCGCACCGTGAACCCGTCCCGTATCGAGCAGGAGGCCGCCGAGTGGGCCCTGTGCCTGGGGGAGGGCGAACTGGGTGCCACCGAGGCGCGTGAGTTCGAGGCCTGGCTGCAGGCCGACCCGCGCCACGGTGCGACCTTGCGGCGCATGCAAGGGGTGATCAGCCAGATGCATGCCCTGCGCCAGCAACGCGGGCCGGTTGGCGCAGGGTTACGCGCCGGCATGCAGCCCTCGGCGCCACGCTCGGTGGCGCGGCGCACCTTGCTCGGCCTGGTGCTGGCGGGTTCGTTGCTGGGCACCTTGCCGCTTGCCGGTGTGTCGCCACGAGACTGGCTAGCCGACCTGCACACCGCGCCGGCCGAGTGGCACAGTCAAACCCTGAGCGATGGCTCGCAACTGACTTTGGCGGGCAATTCCGCCGTGGATGTCGAGTTCAGTGCTGGCGAGCGGCGTATCCGCCTGCTGCACGGCCAGGTACTGGTGGATGTCAGCCATGACCCGGCGCGGCCGTTCGTGGTGCAAACCGACGAGGGCAGCTTCAAGGCCTTGGGTACTCGCTTCGTGGTCGGCCAAGGGCGCGAACGCAGCGAGCTGACCATGCTCGAATCCCGTGTCGAGGCGCGCAGTGCCGTGTCCGGCGATCAACTGGTCGCGGGGCGCGGTGAGCGGGCCTGGGTGGCACGCGACGGGCTTGGCCCGCTGCCGGCTATCGATCCGGCACGTGTGGACCAAGCCTGGCAGCGTCACCAATTGGTGGCCGAAGGCGTGCCGCTCGATCAGGTGTTGGACGCGTTGTCGCAGCAAAGGCGCGGCGTGCTGCGCTTCGACCGCCAGGCAATGCAGGCCATCAAGGTGTCGGCGGTACTGCCGCTGGATGACAGCGAACGCGCCCTGAGACTGCTGGCCGAAGCGCTGCCGATTCGCATCGGTGGTTTTGGTCGCTGGTGGACCACGGTCGAGCCAGCGCCGCGAGAAAATTGATCAAGGTGGTTCCGCTTCTGTGCGCTGGCCCGTCAAACAAGAGGCCAACCGATCAAGAACAAGGAGCCGATCCACCATGCGCCGATTTCCTGGCCACCCCGTCCTCAGCCCGCTAGCCCTGGCCTTGCGCCTGTCCTGCGCCGGGCTGGTCTTCTCCGTTGCGGCCTTGCCGGCCGTGGCCGAGGAGGCCGCCCGCCGTAGCTTCGATGTGCCTGCCGGCAACCTGGCCGAGGCCCTTGGCAGCTATGCCCAGCAAGCCGCCGTGTCGCTGGCCTTCACCCCCGAAGCGCTGGCCGGTTTGCAAAGCAATGGCCTGCATGGCCTGTATTCGGTGGACAGCGGTTTTGCCGTGCTGCTGGCTGGCAGCGGCTACCGGGTGGCACGCAGCGACAACGGCTACCGGCTGGTGGCAGAGCCGCTGGTGGCCGTGAGTGGTGACGCGCTGGAACTGGGCGTGACCACCGTGGCCGGGCAGGGCATGGGCGAGAGTACCGAGAACACCGGCTCGTATGCGCCAGGCTTGATCAGCGTCGGCTCCAAGAGCCCCACCAGCCTGCGCCAGACGCCGCAATCGGTGTCGACGGTGACCCGCCAACTGATCGAAGACCAGCAACTGACCGACATCAACCAGGCGATGAAAGTAACGCCGGGCATCGTCACCCAGAGCACCACCTTCCGTACCCAGGACTTCCTTTCACGCGGTTTCAGCATCCAGAACCTGCAGATCGACGGCGCTGCGCCGCAGGCGTTGGGCACCGCCATGGGCTCGTTCTACTCGTCGAACATCTTCGAGTTGGCCGAGTTCGACCACATCGAAGTGCTGCGAGGTACCGCTGCACTGTATGGCGGCTCGGGTGACCCGGGCGGCATCATCAACATGGTGCGCAAGCGGCCCACCGTCTACAACCAGCTCAAGCTGACCCTGTCGGCCGGCAGTTGGGACAACTATCGCCAGGAGTTCGACCTGTCCGGCCCGCTGGGCTGGGATGGCCGCCTACGTGGGCGCTTGGTGATGTCCAATACCGACCGACAGTACTTCACCGACAACCGCGCCACCGAGCGGCCGCTGGTGTATGGCGTGCTTGAGGCGGACGTTACCGACGACACCATGCTTACCTTCGGCGCCCGTTACAACAAGTCCCACGAAACCGGCAGCAACAGCGCGGTGCCGCGCTATAGCAACGGTGCTGATCTGAACCTGCCGCGGCACACTGGCCTGACCAAGAACTGGGCCTACCTGGATGCCACCGCGCGCGAGTACTTCGCCAAGGTAGACCACCGCTTCAACGACGATTGGAAGCTCAATCTCAGTTACACCAACACTTGGGACCTCGGGCTGTTCAAGACCGCCACCACCCTGAACGCGGTGGACCCGGTGACCAATACCGGCGCGACCTGGTACGGCACGTCGACCCGCCAGGAGAACGAGCAGCACCTGTACGACGCTAACGTGTCCGGGCACTTCCAGGCCTTTGGCCTGGACCACGAAGTGGTTTTCGGGGCCGACTACCAGAAGATCGACAGCCGTTGGCTGGGCACCGCCCCCTACGCTGCATCGGGCTCGCCGGCCAACGTGTTCGACCCCGACAGCTCGGCGTTCGACGACCCTGGCAACGGGCGTGACTACAAACGTGACTACAGCCCCAATTCGCAACGCCAGTATGGTTTGTATGGCAGCCTGCGCCTGCAACTGGCCGAGCCGCTGCACCTGATCGTCGGGGCGCGTGCCCAGCGCTTCCACTTCTGGCAGACCTACACCAATGCCTTGACCACTAATGTGTCCAGGACCAGCCCCGAGCAGCGCATTGGCACCAAGGTCACGCCGTTCGGTGGCCTGGTGTACGACCTGGACGATCAATGGTCGGCCTATGCCAGCTATTCGGAGATCTACCGGCCGCAGTCCAGCAAGATCAGCGGCCCCGCCGAAACCGGTACGGCGCTTGAGCCTATGACCGGAAAAACCTACGAGACCGGCCTAAAGGGCGAGTTGTTCAATGGTGCGCTCAATGCCAGCGTGGCGCTGTACTACACCACCCGCGAAAACGAAGCGGTCCAGGACCCGAACTTCCCGGCGAGTTTCGCCGGCTTCTCCGGTAGCTGCTGCTATGTGCCCAACGGCAAGGTCGTGAGCAAGGGCATCGACATGGAGCTGTCCGGCGAGCTGTTGCCTGACTGGATGCTGGTGGGTGGCTACACCTTCAACCTCAACCGTAACCGCAGCTCCGACGCCCCGCTGAGCACGGTAATGCCCAAGCACCTGTTCAAGCTGTACACCACTTACCGCCTACCGGGCCTCTTCAGCGACTTCAAAGTGGGTGGAGGTGTGCAGGTGCAAAGCGCTACCTACGCCACTGGTGAAGTCAACCGCTACGACAGCAGCGGCAAGCTGGTGCAACAGAATGTGCCCTTCGATTTCGACCAGAGCGGCTACGCCATCTGGAACGCCCTGGTCGAATACCGTGTCGACGACCATTGGAACGTCACGCTCAACGGCAACAACCTGTTCGACAAGAAGTACTACGAAACCGTGGGTACTTCGACCTACGGTAATTACTATGGCGAGCCACGCAACTTCATGGTGACCCTGCGCGGCACTTATTGAAGGTTTGGAAGCGGGGCAGGGCCTGAGTTAAGGTCGTAGGCTGTCCCGCTTCCCCAGGTATGTCCCTTGCCCGTTTTCTACTTGAGCATCAGCCTGCTGCTGTATCTGCTCGCCCTGTTTTTCGATGGCGCGCTGCTGAGCGGCGAGCGCCACATGCCGGCCTTGCAGATGCTGCTGTACGGGCCATGGGGCATGCCCTTCGGTTTGTACCAATGGTTCGCCAACCCGCTGCTGGCCCTGGCGGTTCTTGCCCACCGACGGTTCCGCAGGCTGGCCTTGCTGGCAGGGCTGGCTGCTGTCTACCTGGCCGCCAGCAGTTTCGGAATTGACCGCTTGCCGGACAACCAGAGCTACGCGTTTCATGAGCGGGTCGGCTTTGGCGCCGGTTTCTACCTGTGGCTGGCGGCAATGGGGGTGTTCTGCCTGGGCCAGGCCTGGCATTGCTGGAAGGCGCGCAGCGCCGACGACATGCCGGGCTGGAATTGGCTCGATGTGGCGTTGATTGCGGCGCTGGCCGTTGCGCTCTACTGGGCAACGCAGATACCGTCGCTGCGCTTCGAGCCGGGCAAGGTGTTGATGCCGCCAGAACAGCCGCAGTCGCTTTGATTCCCACAAGGAGGGTTAGCATGATCAAGCATTACCTGGCAGGCCTGGCACTGGCCTGCGTGCTGCCGCTGGCCGTGGCAGAAGATTATACGGCGGCCTACGGGCAATGCATGGACAAGGCTTCCAGCACGGTGGCCATGAGCGCGTGCATCAACGCTGAAACGCAAGTACAGGACCAGCGCCTGAACCGGGTGTACAAGCAATTGATGGGCAAGCTGGAGGCCGGGCAGCAGAAGAACCTGCGGGAGGTACAACGCAAGTGGATGGCCTACCGCGATGGCAATTGCCAGTTCCATGTGCAGGCCAGTGGCGGGACCCTGGCGCAGCTCGAAGGCGGTACCTGCGTAATGAGCATGACCCGCGACCGGGCTGCGGAGCTGGAACGGGTGCTCAGCCCGGGGCAATGAGGTGGCCTGCACCGGCCTCTTCGCGGGTAAACCCGCTCCCACAGGTAGGGTGCAGTTCTCAAGTGCAGCGCGGTCCCTGTGGGAGCGGGTTTACCCGCGAAGCAGGCGACGCGGTTGATGAGTTCGGCTCTACCGGTGTTAATGGTGAGGTTGTCGCCGCGCCCGTGCCTTCAGGTACTCGCGCACTTCCACTGCATCCCCGGCAAACTCGATGCGCTCGGCCTTCGCCGCACGCTGGTAGGCATACATCGGGTCGTAGTACTCGTTCAGCAAACCTTCGATCCAGCCCCGGTGCAGGTCCACAGCACCGCTGCGCTGCTGTTCTTCCAAGGCCAGGCGCAGGATCTCCGACAGCCGCTGATAACGTTCGCCACCCAAGCGCTTGTAGATGTTGGCCATGCTTTGCAGCATGCGCTCGGCGAACAAGCGGCGGCCATCTTCCTCGCCATGCACGGCGATAAACTCGGCACTCAGGTTGACCACGTAGTCGCGCAAGATGCGCTCAACGCGGTTGGCAAAGCTGTCCTCAAGCCACACCAGCGGGTATTGCTGCATGCCTTGGTACAACTCCAGCGGCACAGTGCAACTGCCGACGATGCGGCCTTCATCTTCCAGCACGAACTGCTCGCAGCCGCGGGCGCGTTTTTTCAGTACATCGATGGCCAGCTGGTTTTCGAAATCGATCTGCGCCGGCTGCGCAGTGGCGCGCTTGCCGAAGCTGGAACCGCGATGGTTGGCGTGGCCTTCCAAGTCGAGCACGTTGTCCAACTGGTGCAATACATCGGTCTTGCCGGTACCCGTCAGGCCGCCCAGCAATACGAAATCGCATTGCGCCACTGCCTGTTGGGTGGTCTCCAGCAAGAAGGTGCGCATGGCCTTGTAGCCACCTTTGACACGGGGGTACTGAATGCCCGCCTCATCGCGTAGCCAACCTTGCACGATCTGCGATCGCAGGCCACCACGGAAACAGTACAGGTAACCTTGCGGGTTGGCCTGGGTGAACGCCACCCAGGCGTCCATGCGTGCCTGTTTGGTGGTGCCGCTGACCAGCTGGTGGCCAAGGGCGATGGCGGCGGCCTGGCCCTGCTGTTTGTAGCAGGTGCCGACCTTTTGCCGCTCCTGGTCGTTCATCAGCGGCAGGTTGACGACACCGGGGAAGGCGCCCTTGGCGAATTCGACGGGGGCACGCATGTCCATCATCGGCACGTCGTCGAGGAATAGCTGACGGAAGTCGGTGCAGTCGGGGCGCATCAGATCACCTCGACCGCGTGGCTCTGTCGCTCGACCAGCTTGCCGATCGGCGACAACTGCAGGCCCAGTTCGGCGGCCACGGCAAGGAACTCGGCTTCGCCCTTCGGGGTAACGGCCACCAACAGGCCACCGCTGGTTTGCGGGTCGCACAGCAGGTGCTTCTGCTCGTCGCTGAGGGCGCCGATCTTGTGCCCGTAACTGTCGTAATTGCGCAGGGTTCCGCCGGGGATGCAGCCTTCGGTCAGGTAGTGCTCGACGCTGGGTAGACGCGGCACGGCGGTGTAGTCCAGGTGTGCGGTGAGGCCACTGCCTTCGGCCAGTTCCACCAGGTGGCCGAGCAGGCCGAAACCGGTGACGTCGGTCATGGCCTTGACCCCGTCGAGCTTGCCGAAGCGGCTGCCGGGGGTGTTGAGGGTGCACATCCAGTCGCGGGCCAGGCCCTGGTCCTGCGCGCGCAGCTTGGCCTTTTTCTCGGCGGTGGTGAGGATGCCGATGCCCAGCGGTTTGGTCAGGTACAGCTGGCAGCCGGCGCTGGCGGTGTCGTTGCGCTTGAGATGGCGCTTGCTGACCACACCGGTGACGGCCAGGCCGAAGATGGGCTCAGGGGCGTCGATGGAGTGGCCGCCGGCCAGCGGGATACCGGCTTCGGCACATACCGCTCGGCCGCCGCGGATCACTTCGCGCGCCACTTCCGGTGGCAGCACGTTGACCGGCCAGCCAAGGATGGCGATGGCCATCAACGGGTCGCCGCCCATGGCGTAGATGTCGCTGATGGCGTTGGTGGCGGCGATGCGGCCGAAGTCGTACGGGTCATCGACGATCGGCATGAAGAAGTCGGTGGTCGAGACCACGCCGCGCTCGTCGTCCAGCGCGTACACGGCCGCGTCGTCGCGCGAGGCGTTGCCAACCCACAGGTTCGGGTCCAGGGCCTGGGCACCGCTTTCGGCGAGGATCACGTCCAGCACCTTGGGGGAGATCTTGCAGCCACAGCCGGCACCGTGGCTGTACTGGGTCAGGCGAATCGGCTCGCTCATACGTACCTCAGCAGGTCAAATTGTTGCGCGATTGTAGCAAAGCTGGCCTTTGGGCCTTTGCCTCTTATAATTCCCACTGTCGGCGGACTTGTCGGCGGATTTGTTGGCATCGTCCCGTTATTGAACCGGAGAACACCCATGCTCAAACGCCCCCTGGCGCTCGCCGCCGGCCTTGTGTTGTCTTGCTGCGCCGTTGTCGTTCAGGCCGCTGAAACCTTGCGGGTCAGCGCCATACCCGACGAAGCACCGACCGAATTGCAGCGCAAGTTCAAGCCCTTGGGCGAATACCTGGCCAAGCAGTTGGGCATGGACGTGAAGTTCGTACCGGTGGCCGATTACCCGGCGGTGGTCGAGTCGCTGGCCGCGGACCGCCTCGACCTGGCCTGGCTGGGCGGCTTCACGTTCGTCCAGGTGCACTTGAAGGACCCAACCGCCACACCGCTGGTGCAGCGTGAACAGGACGCGCAGTTCACCTCCAAGTTCATCACTGCCAACCCCGACGTGAAAAGCTTGGCGGACCTTAAGGGCAAGTCGTTTGCTTTTGGTTCCATTTCGTCCACGTCGGGCAGCCTGATGCCGCGTTACTTCATGCTCAAGCAAGACAACATCAAGCCTGAAGAGTACTTCAGCCGCGTGGCCTATTCCGGCGCCCATGACGCCACCGTGGCCTGGGTACAGGCTGGCAAGGTCGATGGTGGCGTGCTCAACGCCAGTGTGTGGCAGAAGCTGGTGGATGCAGGCAAGGTCGATACCAGCAAGGTGAAAGTGTTCGCCACCACCCCGACCTACTTCGACTACAACTGGACCGTGCGTGGCAACATGGACCCGGCGTTGAAAGAGAAGATCAAGCAAGCCTTCCTTGGCCTCGACCCGGCCAACCCGGAGCACAAGGCGATCCTCGACCTGCAGGCCGCCAGCCGCTTCATCGAAACCAAGCCTGAGAACTACGTGGGCACCGAACAAGCCGCACGCGAGGCCGGCCTGCTCAAGTGACCGCTTCGAACGTGGCAATCCATCTGCACGCTGCCAGCCTGCGCCATGGCCAGGTACGTGCGCTTGAAGCGATCAGCCTGCGCATCGGGCAGGGCGAACGCATCGCCATCATCGGGCCGTCGGGGGCGGGCAAGTCCAGCTTGCTGCATGTGATGGCCACGGCCATCCAGCCCAGCGGCGGGCGCCTGGAACTGCTCGGTGAGCAGCCTTGGGCGTTGTCGGCAAGGGCTCGTCAGCGCCTGCGCGCGCGGGTTGGCCTGGTGCATCAGGCGCCGCCTTTGCCGCCGCGTCAGCGGGTGGTGACAGCGGTGTTGGCTGGCCGCCTGGGGCAGTGGGGTGTGCTGCGCGGTTTGCTTAACCTGCTATACCCCAGCGATGTGCCGGGTGCGCGCCAGGTGTTGGCCGAGCTGGGCCTGGCCGACAAGCTGTTCGTGCAGTGTGGGCAATTGTCGGGTGGCCAGTTGCAGCGGGTGGGCATTGCCCGCGCGTTGTATCAGCGGCCGCAGGTGTTGTTGACCGACGAGCCGGTGTCGGCCATGGACCCGGTGCTGGCCGATCACAGCCTGGCCTTGCTCAATCGCCATGCCCAGGCTAACGGCGTGACCCTGGTGGCAAGCCTGCATGCCGTCGAGTTGGCGCTGGCGCATTTCCCGCGGGTGATCGGTATTCGTGAAGGTCAGGTGGTATTCGACTGCCCGGCCCAAGCGGTTACCGAGCACATGCTCGATGCACTGTACGCCAACGAACAACTGGCTTCGCCACCAACCCAGGGGCCTACCCTGACCGTGCAGATCCCGAGATGTTGAGGGCCGACGCCCGCGACCCGGCATCGTTGCCACGGTTGCTGCTGGCCTTGCTGGCCGTGGCGGTGCTATGGCCGGGTATCCAGTTGAGCGAACTGAACCCTTGGGTGCTGTTGCAGGCGGACAACCGTCAGCAGATCGCCAGTTTCACTAGCGCCTTCTGGCCGCCGGCACATGATGCTGATTTTATCGCGCTGTTGTATGAAGCCACGCTGCAGACCCTGGCCGTGGCCACCGCTGGCATGGCGTTGGCGTTGCTGCTTGCAGTCCCGACAGGGCTGCTGGCCAGCCGCGCCTTGTCGTTGCGCGCCGCCTCTCGTGGAGGTCGCGCTGGGTTGTGGTCGCGGCTGCTGCGCCTGCCGGTGCGCGGGTTGTTGATTTTCCTGCGTAGCGTGCCGGAAATTGTCTGGGCGCTGTTGTTCGTACGGGCCGTGGGGCTGGGGCCGACGGCGGGTGTTCTGGCGATCGCCATCACCTATAGCGGCATGCTCGGCAAGGTTTACGCCGAGATTTTTGAATCGGTGGACCAGCGTCCGGCCCACGCGTTGTTGCAGGCGGGCAGTGGCCGGCTGGCGGCGTTTCTATACGGCATCCTGCCCAATGCCGCTTCCGAAGTTGTGTCGTACACCGTGTACCGCTGGGAATGCGCGGTGCGGGCTTCGGTGGTGATGGGCTTTGTCGGCGCTGGCGGCCTGGGGCAGCAGATCGACCTGTCGATGCGCATGTTCGCGGGTGCGGAGGTAGCCAGCATGCTGCTGACGTTCCTGCTGTTGGTGATTCTGGCCGACCTGCTGAGCCGCCTGTTGCGCTGGAGGCTGGCATGAACCGGGTGATCAACCTGTTGCTGCTGGCTGCAATCGTGGCGTCGGTGGTGGCTTCGTTCACTTACCTGGAGCTGGACCTGCAAGCCCTGGTCGGCAACGGCGGGCTGGGGCAGATGGGCGAATACGCCGGGCGTTTTCTGCACCCGGACCTGTCTGCCGGGCACCTGAAGGCAGTATGGCGTGGGGCGCTGGAGACACTGGCCATGTCTGGCCTGGGCACCTTGTTGGCGATGGTATTGGGGATGTTGCTGGCGCTGCCGGCGGCTGGCCGCTTCGGTTGGCCGTTGCAGGGCGCCGCGCGGTTGCTGCTGAATGCTCTGCGCGCCATTCCAGAGCTGGTGTGGGCCGCGCTGACGGTATTGGCGGCCGGCCTTGGGCCCAATGCCGGTACCCTGGCTTTGGCGCTGCACACCGCTGGTGTGCTGGGGCGCTTGTTTGCCGAGGCCTTGGAAAATGCGCCGCCGGAGCCTGCGGCGGCGATCCGCCTGCAGGGCGGTAGCCAGGTGGCGGCGTTCTGCTTTGGTACCTTGCCCAACCTGTGGCCGCAATTGCTGGCCTACAGCTTGTACCGCTGGGAAAACAACATCCGCATGGCCAGCGTGCTGGGGTTTGTCGGTGCCGGTGGGTTGGGGCAGATGTTGTACACCACCTTGAGCCTTTTCCAGGAGGCCCAGGCCAGCACGGTGATTATCGGGATGCTGGTGCTGGTGTTGCTGGTGGACGCGTTGAGCGATGTGCTGCGCCAGCGTTACGTGCGGGCCTGACCAATAACCGGGCCCTAAGCCAGCTCCCCATGCTGCGCCTCCCGCTGCATCGACTCCAGGTTGCGCTCGATCGTTTCGCAAATGGTGTCCATCTGAATCTGGTGCTCACTGAACCTGAACGGGCTCTGCAAATCAGTCCCGATCCGCTCGATAGCCAGCAGCATGAAGCCAACTACCGTCGACGCCAGGGGGGTGAACCAGCCCAGCGACTCCACGAGCCCCACCGGCACGATCAAGCAGAACAGGGTGATGAAAAGCCGTGGGAAATACACATAGGGGTAGGGCAGCGGTGTGTTGGCAATCCGCTCCATGCCACCCTGGGCATTGGACAGGTCCACCAGGGTCGATTCCAGCCGGGCCAGGCGGATGCTGTCCAGCCGCCCGGCCTGGTATTCCCGCGCCAGCAAGGCCGCCGAGCCGCCGAGGATGTCGTTGGCGAAGTTGTTCGAGCGGTTGCGCCGTTCGAACTCCCCTGGCGGTATGAAGGCCATCAGTTCGTCCGGGCATTTTTCGCCCTTCAAGTGCGCCGCCAGGCAGTTCACATAAGCGATATGCCGGCGCAGCAGGGTAGCTTTGACCGGGTTCGGGCCTTCATCCGGGTCATCGATCAGGGTCAATGTCTGCCGGGCGAAGCTGCGCGAACCGTTCACCAACGCCCCCCACAGCGTGCGGGCTTCCCACCAGCGGTTGTAGGCGCTGCTGTTGCGAAAGCTCACCAGTACCACCAGCGCTGAGCCCAGCAAGGTCAACGGGATCAGCGGCAGGGTGAACTTGCTGTTGAAGAACAGCATGAAATCGATGGTGACCAGCACATCCCAGATCAACAGCCAGAACAGCGACCAGCCGATGTAGCCGATGGTCTTCACGACCAGGCGGTACTTGCGAGTGATGATGTCTTTCACGCGGAGGGCCTCGAAACGCGGGGGATGCAGGATCGGACGTCGAGGCGGGGGCATGGTTCGGTGCTGTTCGTCGAGGTGTGTGAGCAAACGTATCTTCTAGCTGAATATTTGTTTCATCTGCACCAATGCCACCCGTGTGCCGTCCCACGCTTGCCGCTGCTCGATGCCGCACGGCACAAAGCCCAGTTGTGGATAAAGCAGCAAGCCCGCTGTGTTGTGGTTGAAGCAGGACACCCACAGTTCTTGGGCTGCGAATTGCTCCCGAGCCAGATCGACCATGGCGGTCACCAAGTAGCGTGCTACACCGTGGCCACGGGCGCCAGGTGCCACTACCACGTTGCCCAATGCACATACGCCGCCATGTTCGGCTTTGTAGAAGTTGGCAAAGGCCAGAATTGCGCCGTTGCCTTCCACCACTGTGGAGCCGCTGCGTTGGGCGACGGCGTCGCTCAACTGTGCGGGAGTGAGTGGGTAGGTGGCTTTGGGGAACATGTAGAACAGTTCGTCCGGGCTCTGCGGGAAGCCGCAGATGACAGGGATGTCCTCAGGCCGGACAGGGCGGTGGGTCAGATGCATGGCAGGTCCTTCGTGCGCTGGCGGGTAGGCCCTATTGGCGGGCAAGCCCACGAACAGGTCATCAGCCTTGCATCATAAGCCGCTTTGCATCGGCATATTCAACTCAAGGTTTGGCCGCCACCGCCACGTAGCCTTTGACCGAAGCCGGTGCCTGGGGCTTGGCCTTGTGCGCCAGCAGGTACTGATAGCGCCGCCATTCCTTGTCGATTTCGTTGAACGACATGAATACGCTGATGCGCGCCTTGCCGGCCAGGTCCGGGCGCTTGCCGGCGTCGATCTCGCGGGTGGGAATGATGGCGACGTTGATGCCCACCACCTTGCCATCATCGGCGAACACCGGCCCGCCCGACATGCCCTTGGTGATCGGGCCGTCATGCACCGAGTAGAAGACGCTGCCCGGTGTACCTTCCAGCCGAACCAACGACGGCAGGGCATGGCCCTTGCCCTGCATCGGCATCATCAAACTGTTGAAACCTACCGCCGTCACCGCTTCCCCCGGCACGTACTGCCGCCACAGCGGCACGCTGCTGGCCTTGTGCTTGAAGAACACCACATCGCCGAGGCCCTCGTGGACCACGTTGCGCAGGAAGGGGGTGTGTTTGGCGGTTACTGCGTAATCCTCGTTCCACTGGATGGCGCTGGCCATCAGCAACATCGGCAGTGGGGCACCGGAGGTGACCACGAAAGCCTGGTTGTAGACAGGATCTGAAACGTACGACGTTGGCACTCCATTGCACCCACTGAGCAGCATCATTGCCGCCATGCAGGGCGCGATTGTTTTCATGAGACACACGGGGGTGGAGAAATGGGAGCGCAACTATGGCTAAGTGCTATTACGCTAACAATACTTTCGGCATATATCCGATGAATGACAGCTTAAGAGCTAATCCTGTGTGCGACCAATAGATTGCAGGTATGGCTGCAAGCCCTGAAGTCATTGGTGCGGCGTCAAATCCTGATGGCGCTGCGGCCGCTGTGAAGGCGCATTCAATGAATAATTGATCTGATAATCGTTATCATCTAAGGTGCTGTCCTCGCCCGGAGGGATACCCGTGATGAACGACGATCTGAGTCAGGTCTATGTCGAGCACAATGGATGGCTCAAGCAATGGCTCTACCGCCGGTTGGGCTGCTCGGCGCAAGCTGCCGACCTGGCCCAAGATACCTTCCTGCGTATTCTTCAGGCCCAGCAGAAGGCCGGCGCCAAGCTGAGCCTGCAGCGCCCCCGCGCCTACCTGGCAACGGTGAGCCGGCGGTTGGTCTACGACCATTTCCGCCGTCAGTCACTGGAACGCGCCTACCTGGAAATGCTCGAGCAACTTCCCGAGCTGTTCGCGCTGTCCGCCGAAGAGCAGTGGTCCATGCGCGAAACCCTGCAGCAACTGGACGCACTGCTCGACACCTTCAAACCGGTGGTGCGCTCGGTGTTCCTGCTGGTGCAGTTGGAGGGCTTGACCTACATCGAGGTGGCACGCCGCCTGGGCATTGGCGAGCGCACGGTCAAGCGGCACATGGCCAACGCCCTGCAAGCCTGCATCCTGTTCGAAGAAGACTTCTGATGCCCAACCAACAGCCTCGAATCACTGCGCAAGTGGCTCGGCAAGCAGCCAATTGGCACATGCTGATGCTCGAAGACGCCGTCAGCCCGGCCCAGCGTGCTGCCTGCAACCGCTGGCGTTCGGCTGCGCCCGAGCATGAGCGGGCCTGGCAGAAAGCGTTGCGGGTGCAAGCGCAGCTGGGCCTGCTGCCGCCACAACTGGCCATGGGCACCTTGAACCGCGAGCGCCGCCAGGTGATGAAACAGTTGTTGGCGTTGGCCATCGTCGCGCCACTTGGCTATGTGGGTTATCGCCAGCTTGCACCGCAGAACGCTTATGCAACCGACGTGGGCCAGCACAAACAGCTGACGCTGGCCGACGGCACATTGCTCGACCTCAATACCGATACTGCGGTGGATGTGAATTTCGATGCGCATCAGCGCCTGATCAGTCTGCGTCGTGGTGAGATCCTGATAGACAGCGGGCGCGACAGCAGCAGCCCTCAGCATCGGCCACTAAGGGTTGCCTGCGAGCAGGGGTTGCTGGAGGCCTTGGGTACGCGCTTCCTGGTCCGCCAGCGCGAGGGGGCGACCCAATTGACCGTATTTCAAGGGGCGGTGCTGGTCACGCCCAGCCATGGCCCACGGCAAACCCTCGACGCCGGCCAGCAAGTCACTTTCGATGCAGCAGGGCAGGGGGCCGTGACCCCTGCGCGGGAACAAGACAGCCAATGGATTCGTGGGCAACTGCTGGTCGACGAGATGCCGCTGCGCGAGTTCCTCGGTGAGCTGGGGCGTTATCGGCCAGGTTGGCTGCGCTGCCAATCCGATGTGGCGCAACTACTGATCAGCGGCGCTTTCCAGCTGGAAAACACCGACGCCATCCTGGCTGCGCTGCCCGCCACGTTGCCGGTTCAGGTGGATTACCGCACCCGCTACTGGGTTACCGTGAACAAACGTTAATGAGAATTGGCCCGATCTTGAAACTCATCAGTCCTTACCTGTGGAACTGCCACACATAAAGGGACAATTTCTCAATGATTCGCTCTTCTTCAGCGGTCGTCATGACCGATCGCAGCATGGGCAACGCTCGCGTGCCTGGTTATCGACGTGCGCTCGCCCTGAGTGCGCTGGCCATCGCCTTGCTGGGTGCTGGCGTGCACGCCCAGGCCGCATCCGTCCAGGCGCCACAAGCCTATAGCATCGCTTCTGGCAGCCTGGCCCAGGTGCTTGCCCGCTTCGCCAGTGAGGGAGGGTTTACCCTGCAATATACCTCGGAGCTGACCCGTGGCCTTTCTAGCCCTGGGTTGCAGGGGCAATACGGTATCGAGGAAGGTTTCCAGCATTTGTTGGCGGGCACCGGCCTGCAAGCCGTGCGTCGCGGCAATAACGTCTATGGCCTGCAGCCCTTGCCGCTGAGCGCGGCTTCTGGTGGCGAGGCGCTTAACCTGGAGCCGCTGAATATCAACGGTATCCAGGACAATGCAACCACCGAGGGCTCGGGCAGCTATACCGCCAATGCCGTCACCATCGGCAAAGGCACCCACCGCCTCAAGGATATTCCGCAGTCGGTCAGCGTGGTCACGCGCAAGGCCATGGACGACCAGCGCCTGGACACGCTGGATGAAGTGCTGGAAAAGACCACTGGCATCACCACCCTGCAGAGCCCATCGGGCGGCAAGTACATCTACTCCCGTGGTTTCGAGGTGGAAACCATTCAGTACGACGGCGTGCCGCTCGATCGCCGCTACTATGCAATCGGCAGCAGCTTCACCTCCGACACCTTGCTGTACGACCGTGTCGAAATCTTGCGCGGCGCCAACGGGCTGCTGCAGGGCAGCGGCAACCCTGGTGCGGCCATCAACCTGGTGCGCAAGCGGCCGAAAGCCGAGCCTTCGTTGTCGGTAACCGCCAGCGCCGGTTCGTGGGACACCTACCGGCAGACCATCGACGGCAGTGCCCCGCTCAACGCCGACGGCTCGCTACGCGGCCGCCTGGTGGCAGGCCATGAAGACCAGAACTACTTCTACGACACTGCCGAGAGCCGCAAGAACGTACTCTACGGCATCCTTGAATACGACCTCAGCGACCGCACCACGGTAGCGGCGGGCGCCAGCGTGGAAGACCTGCACTCAACGCCGTTCTTCAGCGGCCTGCCGCGCAACAAGGATGGCAGTGCGGTCAACGTCAGCCGGTCCACCTACACCGGTGCCGACTGGAACAAGTGGGATAACAAACAGACCACCTACTTCGCCGATGTTACCCACGATTTCAACGAAGACTGGCGCCTGAAAGCTTCTGGCAGCTACATGCGCGAAACCAACTACATCCTCTACAGCTTTGGCCGCGGCGCTGTAGACCCGGCTACCGGTAACGGCATGCGTTCGCGTGCCTACCTGTACGACTTCGAAAACATCAACAAGGGCGGCGACATCAACCTGACCGGCAAGTGGCGTGCATTTGGCCGCGAGCACGAAGTGGTGGTGGGGGCCAATGCCAGCGATCTGCAGACTGACGACCTGCAAGGCGGCTTCATCAACCTGGGCCCGATGAACATCTACGACCCGGTTTCGCCACAGCGCCCGACCATGGATCAGCTATTGGGTGCCGAAGGGACCAACACCTACCCCGGTACTTCCAAGGCCAAGATCCGCCAGAGCGGCATTTATGCGGTGACTCGCTACAAACTCAGCGACCCGCTGACGTTGGTGCTCGGTGGGCGTAGCAGCAACTACAGCTACGACTATGAGCTAAACCGGTTCAACGGTGTGTCGCCAACCCCGGCTCATTCGCGGGAAAGCGGCGAGTTCACCCCCTATGGTGGCCTGATCTATGCGCTGAACGAGCAATGGTCGGCTTATCTGAGCTACGCCGATATCTTCAAGCCGCAGACCGAGCTGAGCGTGGACAACGCGCCGCTGAAACCTATCGTGGGCTCCAATTATGAGATGGGGCTGAAGGGCGAACTGTTCGACGGCCGCGTCAATACCAGCTTCGCGTTGTTCCAGGTCGACCAGGAAAATCGCGCCCAGGCCACTCTGTGCGGCGATAATGGCGGCGAGAATTGCTACGTAGCGGGTGGCAAGGTGCGCACCCAAGGTTTCGATGCCGAAATCAGCGGTGAAGTGCTGGACCGCATGCAATTGTTCGCTGGCTACACCTACACCCATACCGAGTACCGCAACGACCCAGCCGATGGCGAGTCGGAGGCCGGCGGCACCTTCAACACCTATACGCCCAAGCACCTGTTCCGGTTTTGGGCGGATTACAACTTGCCTGGCGAACTGGACCCGTGGACCGTCGGTGCTGGCGCCAACATCCAGAGCCGCAACTACCACGGCAACTTTGGTGGTACGGACGGGGTAGGGAAGATCGAGCAGGCGGGGTACGCCATCTGGAACGCTCGGGTGGCCTACCAGATCAACAAGAACCTCAGCGTTTCGTTGAACGGCAACAACCTGTTCGACAAGAAGTACTTCTCCAGCGTCGGTTGGCTGTATGCGGCCAACTACTACGGAGATCCGCGTAATTACACCTTGACCCTGCGAGCGGATTTCTAAAGCCAGCCACGATTGAGCTGTGGGAGTGGGCGTGCCCGCTCCTACAGGGATTTGCTGAGGCAGCAGTTCAACAAAGTGCAGGCGAAAAAAAACCGACCATAAGGTCGGTTTTTTCCGGATTTTGGTGCCCCGAGGGAGACTCGAACTCCCTCAAAAACATCATAAGACCCAGCAATGCCGCGAGTTTAAAGGCTTTCAGTGGCTTTGGGTAGAAATTTTGGATAGAATTTTGGGTAGAAATGACTAGCCAAGGGCTGCTGCTATGACCGATTTTTTAGTCTTGAAATCTGGCACCTACCACGTCCGTCTTGACGTTCCAGAGGCTGCACGGGAAGCCTTCGCCGGGCGTAAGGTTCTGACTAAAAGTCTCAAAACCGGCAACCGCTCGGAAGCCCACGTTCTTAAATTAAGATGGTTACATCAATGGAAAGCCGAAATTGAAAAAGCCCGTAACGGTGAAATCGGTAATTTCCGTGATGATGTTCTTCAAATAGTTGAAAAGCATCAACGGGCAATAATTCTTGATAAAGTTCAAGGAAAACCCGCCACCAATGAAACAAAAATGGGTTTTGAAGTCATCCAGTATGCACATGACAAAAAGCTGAGTATCGACCTTGTTAATGAGGCGATTGATATAGCGGCAGGTCGCTCAGACTACTCACCCAAAACTCCATTTTTTAAAAGTCGCCTTGATGCTTTCTATAACTATGAATTAAATCAACGGAAAGTTGATTTGAATACCGTGGATAGGCATATTAAGAGAATTAAAGCACTTGATGCGTTTTTAAAGTCCGAAAACCTTCTTTTGGATTATGAAGCAGTTGCTTCATTCTTGATTTCAAAAAATCTCGAACCGAAGACAAAGAAACAATATTTGTTTTCGTTTAATGCCTTCTATAATTTCTTGATTAAAAAAGAACCACCATTCAAAGAACGTTACCCAATCAATCCTTTTAAAAGTCATGAGTTGAGTCAGGTCAGACGTGGAACGCTTAAAGAGGACGAAAGACGAGCATTTACGGCGGACGAGGTTGATACCCTACATAGTAAGGCAGTTGAAAAAGGAAAGCGTCAATTAGCAGATTTGATTGAGATAGCGGCCTACACGGGAGCACGGATTGAAGAAATTTGTCGTTTGAAAACATCGTCAGTTGTTAAAGAGGATGGTGTTGATTGTTTTCATATTACCGAAGGTAAAACACAAGCATCCGTTCGTTTTGTGCCAATCCATCCGGTTCTCATGAAAACAGTGAAACGGCTTGTCAGTTCATCGGATGATGGATATTTGTTGAAGACAAGCAAAGGCGGGAAGTATGAAACTAAATCGAAAGGTTTAGGTAATCAGTTTTCAATCTTCAAAACGGATTTAGGTTTTGATAAGAAATGTGTTTTCCATAGCATCCGGAAAACTGTAATCACTACATTAGAGCGTGCTGACGTTAAGAACCTTGTCATTATTTCTTTGGTTGGTCACAAAGCTGATGGATTGTTACGAATGACGTTCGATAGATATTCCGAAGGCCCAACCCCTGCATCAAAAATGGATGCTGTTAAATACCTACAATATAAATTCTCAGTCTAGTTTTTCATTGTTGCTGTCAATTATAAGGCTGCCGTTTAAGGTGGCCTTTTTAATGCCTGCTATACATTGCTATACATTGCTATACATTGCTATACGTTGCTATACGTTGCTATACGCTTTCATTTTTTGTTATCTGGCTTATTGAAAGCTATACAACTTGAAAACATTTTAATATATGTTAGCTTGATATTAGTAGTTTGAATTCTTTATATGCGAGCAATGTAAATGTATAGCACCTCACTTCGTTCGTTGCTTACATTTACGCTCGATTTTTCGCACTACGTTTGAAAAATGTATAGCAATCAATATGGAGGATTGTATGAATGACAAAGTTAGAAAAAGTAATCAGTTGAATTTTAGACTTCCACAGGAAGATATTTTACTGCTCGAAAAGCAGAGAGCTACATTAAAAATGACTCAGGTGAAATTCATTTCCCACGTTATAAATAATGGAGTAAATGAAATCATAGAAGTAAGCAGCCCAAAGTTAAGAGAGGATATAGTCACCATTGAAAAAATATTCAGTCAGATTGGCAATAACCTTAATCAAATAGCAGCAGCGTTGAATTCAGGGAAGCAACCAAACCAAGACGTTTTAGATGTTCTGAGCAAATTAGATAAGAACATGGGCGTATTGACAAATAGGCTTGAAAGTTTGAAAAAGGAGAAAATAACAATCAAAGGCGATATATGATTAGGAAAAGATTGAGCACCCAGAAAAGCAGGTCAGGAGTATATAAGGCTTCTAAATACTTTCACAAAGATGAAGGATGTGTATTGTTCGAAAGCAACATTTACACACCTATGAACTCATCCAAAAGACAAATTGCTAATGCCATTGCAACATCCATCGAAAGTGATGTCGCTGTTAGAACCAAAGGCAGAAAGCAGTCAGTTAGAAGCCAGCACGATATGGTCAGCTTTCATACCAATGATAACGTTACTCCTGAACAAGCGAAGCAGATAGTAAAAGAACTCTATGAAAAGACGCATAACCTTTCAAATAGAAAGTATGCGTTGGGTGTTCATATTGATACAGATGAGGTTCACGTTCATATTGTTTGGGGTTTGAAAGACTTCAATGGTAAGTGTTATAACGTTAGCAATGACTACCGAGTGATTGAAAGAGAATGCGAAAAGCTTGAACAGAAATACAATCTAATTATTCCAGAGAACCGAATATCAAGAGACATGGACGCACTTGATAAAAGAAAAGACTTATCACCAAAAGATAAGAAGGACATCATCAGCAAAAAATATAAAGACAAGCATCCGTCATCCAATGAAAGAATGCTTGATGTTCGAGGCATAACTTCCAACAAGCAGCAGATGAAAGACGCTTTAAACGTTTACCTTGTTAGTTCTTCAAGCCCTTCCGACTTTATCAATCAGATAACTGCAAATGGTTTTAATGTCATTCACAATGGCAAATCATCCTTCTCTATTCAATATGAAGACCAAATATTCAAAGCGTCCGAGCTTGCCCTATCTTACAAAGCACTTAAAGCAAAACTCGGTGAAGACACTAGCTTTGAGCAGACTTTGAAAAGTAAGCACAACGTTAAAAAATACGAAGACTGTTCTATTGCTTCCAATGAAGCAGAACCCGACTACATGAAAAAGATTAAACCGAACTCAGTGTTTGCCACCAAGTTCAAGTTTATTCAGCATAGTGACAAGGTTGAATATTTCTATAATTCAGCCAGCAGCAAGAAATCATTCGAATATTACAAAGACCCGTCAAAAGTTTCATTCCATGATTTATCAAGACAGTCAGCAAAGGCTGGCATTCAAAGGCTTGTTGCTGACGCCAAACCACCACAATCATTCACAGTGAATGGCCCTGATTTCTTTAAGAAAAATATATGGCTTGAATTTCAATTAATGGGATTGGAGGCGAAAGGTTTCAAGCTTGAAGGTTACAAACCTACCCCAGCAGATTTAGACGAATTGAAGAAAATTCAAGAGCAATATGCTTCGATGAATAAGAAGCCAGAACCTAAACCACAACCAGCACCAGAAGCCCCAACGGTGGCCGTAGAAGCACCTAAGCCAGTTGAGCCTGTCATTGCTCCACCCGTCATACCTACACCTGTTCAAACCACACCAGAGAAGCCAGCAGAACCAACAAAGCAGGTAGACCAACACAAGGTGGCAGCCACCAATGACGATTTGATAGATGAGTTGATGAGAGAATTTGAGACAGCCGACCATAAACCAGTCGCAGAAGCTCCTACAAAGGCTTCAGAGACACCTACACCAGTAGAGCCTGCCGTAGATGACCTTTACACACCGATGACACCGGAGCCGATTCCAGAGCCTGAAAACCATAAGGTCGATGGTGACTATTCAACATATTCGAATGATGAAATTGTTGAAGAATTTGAATGGTTGCAATCGAGACTAACGAAAAGCTTATTTCCGGGCAGCAGCACGCGAGACATTGCGGGGCATAGAGAAATGGACAACATTCCAGACAATCGTAATGGCATAAAAACTGGCGAGGTTAAGCGACAATATGAATTTAGACAGAAGCTGTATAATCTATTTGATGAAATTAAAGAAAGAGACCCATCGGCAGCAAAACAGCTTGAACAAGCTTTTAAAGCACAGATGGCAAACAAAAGAGCGGTTACGTTTGACTTAAAACCACAGTTAACAAAATAGCCCTATCAGGGCTTTTTATTTGTCTTGGATTTGAAAGTTTCTAATTCCAACTTGTAGCGTTACATCTTTGTTGAACCCGTTAACTTTGCTTACATTTAAGTATTCTTTCATACAATCATTTATAAAGCGTGACAACGGAAATTTGTGAGTATTGGCAATTTCTCTAAATTGATTATGTGTTTCAGCGTCGAGTGTGATGGTGCAAACTTTAAGATTTGCTTTTGCTTTTGGTTTTTTCATTAGTGTCCCTTTCTTATTTATATATATTTATTAGAGCACAAATAAAAGCAAAGTCAAATAAATGCATATTTTTCTTGACAAAATTCAGGCACAAAAAAACCAGCATTAGCTGGCTTTGTTATAAGTCTCTTATACATTCGTCTTGATATTCGTAAGGAACTCTACTTTGGTCTACCAGCACCTTGAATGTGTAATCTAATGGGTCAAAAATCAAATGACAAACACTTTTGTCATGTGCATTCTTAACATCTTTATATAAACCATAAAGGCCTAGTTTTTTTGTATATTTTAAGATTTCTTTTCTTTTGCTAGTTACCCTTATTAGTTGCATGCTCATAATCTCCTGTTCTTGATAACAATATAACATGCGATTATAAATAATCAATAGATAAGTATTTATTTATTGCAGCTCGGCAGCATCAAGCAATGCAGTATCAACAATTTTGTAATTTGCTTTTATATCAATCATTTCTTTTGTGCTCAAATCAATTATGTATTTACCTATTAGTCTTTTTCCGAAAACATCACCGAGCAGGTCATTCTTAAATACTTGTATTTTGCTGTATAGCCTCATTATTTTTAGGTTTCCATTTACAAATATAGAGAACCCAATGAAATCGTTCTTGTCCACAAATGCGAACGCCTTATCAATAACGTCATTCTTGCCTTTCAAGAATGATTTTCTTTTCAGCTCTCTCCACAATGAAAGCGTATTCTTAACGCCGAACATTGCATATCTACGCACAGACCACAGTGCTTGAACTGCTCTAACTTTTTTGTGATTTGAGATTTCCAACTTATCTACATTTAGGACGCCGCCTTTTAACTGGAAATCCAAATTGAATGACTTAGTTAGATACTTCATCACGTATGATGTTGCCTTGCTTTTCTTTGCGTCAATTTCTTCAATTCTTACGGCGTTTTCCGAGTGTCTAAAATGCTTGTTAATCAAGATTACTAATTCGTCATAATGTGTCTTATTAACATACATTAAAGCGTGCTTATGAAAGCACTGGTCTTTGTGAGGTTCGACTGCCCAGAAACCATTCATCTCAATCTTATGTCTATGGATGTCTTTTCTAAAAGCATTCCATAAGCCTTTCAAGTAATCATTGCTATCCTTTGGGGTTGAACCGTCCCAAGAACTAACGCCTTTCGACGGCTTTGGATGAAATCTTGCCGGAGCGGTAAAAGTTATGAAAAGAGGCTTATAGTCAAGTTGTTTGGCATAGGCGTCCAGCGATGAGACTTGGATAAATATCTCAGCAAATCTTTGCTTTTCAGTGCTTGCTACTTTCCATAGTGGGATTTTCTTGTTGTTTTCATTAACAAGAGATTTCTTCATTATGTAATCAAGCTGGCTGGCTTCGTCAGCTTCTCTATTGCGAACAACTTCATCACTACAAATCTCAAATGTTCGACCTGAGCCAATCAACCCTGAGTGCAGCTTCATAAGTTCGTTTCTTTGTTTTTGTATTCTTTTTATTTGTGATTTAAGTTTTCTTTCATCGGCAATATTGATGAGCTTGTCTTTTATAGCTGACCCTTTAATATCCTTTATTTTGATACCATAACCAATATCCCAATCATTTTTTATGCGTGAAAAAATACTCTCGCCGAATTCATCGTTTTTAAGGTTTCTCTGCTTTATTATCAGTTGCTCTTGAATTCTCTCGAAAACAAACGCGATATTTTTTACAATTTCGTTCAAGTCGCCATTAAGAACGTATTTATTTTGTATTTTCCAGCATTTATATTCGCCGCAATTGGCAACCCAGTTGAACTTATCCTTAATGCTTTTTATTTCCTTGGCTAATCTTGAACATTTTCTTTTTGATGAGTTATTTAGCTTATTTTCAAAATACTCTTTTGAAGTCATCTTTTTTTCGATGGCTCGCTCAAAAAAATACTGCCTTTCACATTCCGCAAAGAAAAATTCAGGAGTAAGACTTTTAAGGATTATGCGTTGTGGAATAAATATCATGAAAGTTATTATTGTTCGTTACTAATACAAATACCATGCCGTGCATGGTTGTCAAATAAATAAATATTTTTACTTTCTAACCTGTAAAAAAGCTGATTTTTTTAAAAATCAAAAACGGTCAGAAAACCTTGTAAAATCAGCTTGCGACACTTATTTAAGAGTTATCCAAGAAGAGCGTAAAAAGCATAAAGCCGCCCTAGGGAATCTCCGAACAAGCCTTCAGTTATGCGAGAATCCCCGCAACACCTGATCCGAGCCGCCCATGAGCCAGATGAGCTTTTCCGACTTTGAGTACGCCGGCAAGCGCAAGCAAACCCGCCGAGAGCGCTTCCTCGCCGAAATGGATCAGGTGGTGCCCTGGGCAGGCCTGCTGGAGCTGATCGAACCGTTCTACCCCAAGGCCGGCGGCGGTAGAAAACCCTATCCTCTGGAAACCATGCTGCGCATCCATCTGTTGCAGAACTGGTTCTCCCTGAGCGACCCGGCCATGGAAGAAGCGCTCTACGAAATCACGCCCATGCGCCAGTTCGCACGCCTGACGCTGAGCGCGCCAATCCCCGAAGACACCACGATCATGAACTTCCGGCACTTGCTGGAGAAGCATCAGCTCGCACCGGCAATCCTTGCGGTCATCAATGGTTATCTGCAGGAAAAAGGCCTGTCGCTGCGCCAAGGCACCATCGTCGATGCCACCATTATTCATGCCCCCAGCTCGACCAAGAATAAAGAAGGCAAGCGTGATCCCGAGATGCACCAGACCAAGAAAGGCGGTCAGTATTTCTTCGGGATGAAGGCGCACATCGGTGCCGATGTCGAGTCCGGCCTGGTGCATCACGTCCATGGCACCGCTGCCAATGTGGCCGATGTCACGCAGGTGGCTGAACTGCTGCATGGCGAAGAAAACGCCGTGTATGCAGATGCCGGTTACACCGGTGTCGAAAGGCGCGAAGAGCATGAAAATCGGGGGGTGATCTGGCAGATTGCAGCGCGTCGCAGCACCTATTCCAAGCTGAACCAGCGCAGCGTACTGTACAAAGCCAAGCGCAAGATCGAGTTCTGCAAGGCTCAGACACGGGCCAAGGTCGAGCATCCGTTTCGCGTGATCAAGCGGCAGTTTGGTTACGTGAAAGTACGTTTTCGTGGGCTGATGAAAAACACGGCTCAGTTGACCACGCTGTTCGCCCTGGCAAACCTGTGGAGGGTTCGAAAACAGCTCATGGGTATGGGTGAGGTTCGCGTTTAACACGGAGAACCGGTCGAAAAAGCTCTCCGTACATGATTTTTCGGTCACTTTTCGTCCAATGACGCTGTAGGTGCCTGGAAAATTGCAACTTGCCGCGGCTGCACGACAAGTTGATCGGAGCATCCCTAGCAGGCGAAAAGCTTCTGGGTATTGCGAACAAAGTTCGCATATGAAAATCAAAAGCGTAAAGCTCAAAATTTAATTCCAAATACATTTGGAGCAACAAAACTTTTAAATATCAAAACTTATGAAACGGCTGTTTTTAGACGATTTACCATCTTATTCGTATGGTAATACCTAGAATTAAAACACGCCGTTTTTAACGTGTTTTTGTTAGTGCCCTAAAAAAGAGCGTTGATTTTTTTGCACGTTTTCATGTCAGTTTTTTGAGTTTTCATTTTCTTGGACAGCCGTTTTTTGGCTTAAAAACAATGAAATTCGTTGTCAATAGAAAATTGAAAATATATTTAAGGTGCAACCTTAATCATCAAATAGAGTTCAACCTTATTCTTTAAATTTCTCAAAATTGAAAATGACCATCTGAAAATCTGTATGAAGAAACGTCGCGTTCATCTGGTCATTTATCACGCTTGAACAAGTTCAGCCGCTAAAAACGACCTTGACGGGTGTGTGAACCATTCACAGAGCATAGCCATATCTGATACTATTTAACAAAATTATGACGCGATGACCTTAACTCTGGATGATTAATCAATGGCTTTATTTGATTTTTTCAAAAAAAAGAAAACCCAAGAAAAAGAACCCAAAAGATACCCCATAACACCTGAAATGACTGATGGAGTTTCTTTTGTATACTCTTTAATTAAGGACCAATTTTTTTTAATTGAGAAGTCTGGTGTGAAAACGCCGCCGCTTCTTTACAAAGGAGATAATGGGGATTACGAAATTAACCAATGGCTTGCTGGGTATATTTCTGGATTTTATGACGCTTTTCTTCAGTCTAAAAATCAGAAATATGACCTCAACGCTCTTGAATTGATTTTCAGCGTATTATACGGCGAGGAAGTCGCGGAAGAAGGTATAAAACAATGCATCGTAGCCATGATGACACTAGGGGACAAAAGCGATAATCTTTTCAAAGTCGCGTTTGAAGAGTTTGACGATGGTCTATATGCAGGAGGGAATAACTTTTTTGATTGGAAAGATAAAAAGATATTTGCTCCATTAGGTATCTATAACAAATATGCTATGTAATTTTCCTTGACGAGCCTGTGAAGGATTTTTCACCTGTTATATAGCATGGCCATAGGTGTTAGCGGCCCTAGTCCTGCTTACAAAAAAAGGTGTTTAGTCCTTCACCGATAGTATCGGGTATGGTCCTTGTCCACTCTGCACGTTTGTTGGACGTGTGATTTAACGTTTTTCCTGAAAAATCATAATCAATGCTTTCAGTAACCCTAGATGTTCCATTATTACAATTGATCTCGTAAAGGTTCATCGAAATTTCAATTTCACCATCTTTTTCGTTGTCGCAGATGACCCTGTCCATAGGGCTTTTCATAAATAGGTTTCCGCCACAGCTTTTGGGTTGTGGGTATTCGACTTTAAACCAAAGCTCATAGCGACCTTTATCGTGTCTTAGAACACCTTTCGTGAATACCTTCTGGCCGTTAACGCCATCACTAAATTGGTGCCAAGGGTCGTTTGCTACGAACTCTTGGACGTTAGAAGGAGCAGCAGCCGCTACCCCTAGTGGGAGAACGGCAGCCAAGACGAGTGCTAACCTCATTTGGCTAACAGCCCTCCGACTTCTTTCCGCAATTGTTCAACGACCACGTCAAGCATTTGAGGGAAAGTCTCTCCGAAAAATTTCGCCTCAGTCTTAAAGGGGTGGCCCATTGACGCCTTGTTGACGCCGAAGGCTTCACCTTGATCGGTCAATTTCCTGAATGACTTCATCACACCGTTGCCGGTGGTGCTCGCATACTCAAAGCTTTCCGCGTAACCAGCTTTCAGCAGAGCATTCATGATGGTGCTCGCGTCGAATGAGACGCCGTGGTCAGCAATCAAGGCTTTGAGGGATTTTGCTTGCATGTGGCTTTCCTTGCGTGGTGGCGTTTTGCCTAAGCTAATCCTCGCCTGAGCCACACATCTATGCAACCCATGGTTGACCCTTTTACGCACTGCTGCAGAGCCGCAGCACTTCAAACGGTCTGGATCAGAAAGGATGGCTTGAACGCACAGTCTCTCGCGTGAATGCAAAGCAAGAAGACCACTGCCGGGAGGCAGTTTTTCCCAAGAAAAGGGTATGAGAAGGGTAGATTTTTTGGATAGAAAAAGGGGTAGAAATTTCTTTCTACCCCTTCTCTAAGTCCTTGATTTACAAGGAAAATGTTGGTGCCCCGAGGGAGACTCGAACTCCCACTCCTTTCGAAAACGGATTTTGAATCCGCCGCGTCTACCAATTCCGCCATCAGGGCAGTGGCGCGCAGTATAGAGAGCTGCCGCTGGTCGGTCAATCGGCTTTCATGGTCAATTTTCACACATTGGGCTAAACTTCCCGGCCCTGCCGAACCGAACATCATCATGCGCGTCGCCGATTTCTCCTTCGAACTCCCTGATTCCCTGATCGCCCGCCACCCGTTGGCCGAGCGCCATGGCAGCCGTCTGCTGGTGCTCGATGGGCCGACCGGCGCGCTTTCGCACCGGCAATTCCCCGACCTGCTCGACTACCTGCGCCCCGGCGACCTGATGGTGTTCAACAACACCCGGGTGATCCCAGCGCGGTTGTTTGGCCAGAAAGCCTCCGGCGGCAAGCTGGAAGTGCTGGTCGAGCGCGTGCTCGACAGCCACCGGGTGCTGGCCCATGTGCGTGCCAGCAAGGCGCCGAAAGTGGGCGCGGTCATCCTCATCGATGGCGGTGGCGAGGCCGAGATGGTCGCGCGTCACGATACGCTGTTCGAACTGCGCTTCACCGAAGAAGTGCTGCCGCTGCTCGACCGTGTCGGCCACATGCCGCTACCGCCGTACATCGACCGGCCCGACGAGGGCGCCGACCGTGAGCGCTACCAGACTGTGTACGCCCAGCGCGCCGGTGCGGTCGCCGCGCCTACCGCAGGCCTGCACTTCGACGAGGCGCTGCTTGAAAAGATCGCCGCCAAGGGCGTCGAGCGAGCCTTCGTCACCTTGCACGTGGGCGCCGGCACCTTCCAGCCGGTGCGGGTCGACAAGATCGAAGACCACCACATGCATAAAGAGTGGCTCGAAGTGGGCCAGGATGTGGTCGATGCCATCGAGGCCTGTCGGGCCCGTGGTGGTCGAGTGGTTGCGGTCGGCACCACCAGCGTGCGCTCGCTGGAGAGCGCCGCGCGCGATGGCGTGCTCAAGGCCTTCAGTGGCGATACCGACATCTTCATCTACCCGGGCCGGCCGTTCCATGTGGTCGATGCCCTGGTCACCAACTTCCACCTGCCGGAGTCCACGCTGCTGATGCTGGTCTCGGCCTTCGCCGGCTACCCCGAGACCATGGCCGCCTACGCGGCGGCGGTCGAGCACGGGTACCGCTTCTTCAGTTACGGTGATGCCATGTTCATCACCCGCAATCCGGCGCCACGCGGCCCCGAGGATCAAGCATGAGTCGCACCTGTCGAATGTCCTTCGAACTGCTGGCCACCGACGGCAAGGCCCGTCGTGGTCGCATCACCTTCCCACGCGGTACCGTGGAAACCCCGGCGTTCATGCCGGTGGGCACCTATGGCACGGTCAAGGGCATGCTGCCACGCGATATCGAGGCCATTGGTGCCGAGATGATCCTCGGCAACACCTTCCACCTGTGGCTGCGCCCAGGTACCGAGGTGATCAAGAAGCACAACGGCCTGCACGATTTCATGCAGTGGAAAGGCCCGATCCTCACCGATTCCGGTGGCTTCCAGGTGTTCAGCCTGGGTGCCATGCGCAAGATCAAGGAAGAGGGCGTGACCTTCGCCTCGCCGGTCGATGGCTCGAAGGTGTTCATGGGCCCTGAAGAGTCGATGCAGGTGCAACGTGACCTGGGCTCGGACGTGGTGATGATCTTCGACGAGTGCACCCCGTACCCGGCCGAGCACGATGTGGCGCGCACCTCCATGGAGCTGTCGCTGCGCTGGGCTCAGCGTTCGAAGAACGCTCACGCCGACAACACCGCGGCGTTGTTCGGCATCGTTCAGGGCGGCATGTACCAGGACCTGCGCATGCGCTCGCTCGAAGGCCTGGAAAACATCGGTTTCGATGGCCTGGCCATCGGTGGCCTGTCGGTGGGCGAGCCCAAGCACGAAATGATCAAGGTACTGGACTACCTGCCGGGCCAGATGCCTGCTGACAAACCTCGTTACCTTATGGGGGTAGGCAAACCGGAAGATCTCGTTGAGGGTGTGCGCCGCGGCGTCGACATGTTCGACTGCGTGATGCCGACGCGTAACGCGCGCAACGGTCATCTGTTCGTCGATACAGGGGTGATCAAGATCCGCAATGCGTTCCATCGCCATGATGAATCGCCGCTGGATCCGACCTGTGACTGCTACACCTGCACCAACTTCTCGCGCGCCTATCTGCATCACCTGGACAAGTGCGGCGAAATGCTGAGCAGCATGCTGAATACCATCCACAACTTGCGCCATTACCAGCGCTTGATGGCCGGTTTACGCGAGGCTATTCAACAGGGTAAATTGGCCGCCTTTGTCGACGCCTTCTACGCCAAGCGCGGGCTTCCTGTTCCGCCCTTGGACTGACTGTCCGCATCCATTATTAGAAAATTACATTAGGAGTGCCCAATGAGCTTCTTCATCCCCGCCGCATACGCGGACGCTGCAGCACCTGCCGCTGGCCCAGCCGGTACCGGCTTCGAGTGGATCTTCCTGGTCGGTTTCCTGGTCATCTTCTACCTGATGATCTGGCGCCCACAGGCCAAGCGCGCCAAAGAGCAGAAGAACCTGCTGAGCAACTTGCAGAAGGGTGACGAAGTTGTCACCAACGGCGGCATCGCCGGCAAGATCGTCAAGGTTTCCGATGACTTCGTGGTACTGGAAGTGTCCGACACCGTCGAGCTGAAGTTCCAGAAGGGCGCGATCGCTGCGACCCTGCCAAAAGGTACGCTCAAGGCTATCTGAGTTACCGGTTTTATTTTCCAGTCGGGGCGCGCAACGCGCCCCGCGTCTTGAACGGGCGGCGTGATGCTGAACAAATACCCTCTGTGGAAATATGCACTGATCGTGCTGGTACTGGTGGTCGGTTTCATTTATTCCGCTCCCAACCTTTACCCGGATGACCCGGCAGTACAGATCAGCGGTGCCAGCTCGGCGCTGCAGGTGAACCAGGCCGACCTCGATCGCGTCAGCAAGGCGCTGGTCGATGCCAAAATCACCGTCAAGGGCGCCAGCCTGGGTGAGAAGGGCAGCGGGCTGATCCGCCTGACCAATCAGGAAGACCAACTGCCAGCCAAAGATGTCGTGCGCAAGGCACTGGGCGATGATTACGTCGTGGCCCTCAACCTGGCTCAGACTACCCCGCAATGGCTGCGCAACCTGGGTGCAAGCCCGATGAAGCTGGGCCTGGACCTGTCCGGTGGTGTGCACTTCCTGCTGGAAGTGGACATGGACAAGGCCATGACTGCCCGCATGAAAGTCTACGAAGGCGAGGTCAAGACCTTGCTGCGCAAAGAGCGCATCCGCTACCGCAGCCTGCCTCAGCAGGATGGCGGCATCATGCTGGGCTTCGCTGACGATGCTACCCGCGAACAGGCACGTGTCCTGATCCGCAAGAATTTCAATGATTTCGACCTGACCACCACCGAGCGCAACGAGCTTGCGGTGCTGCGTCTGGCGCTGACCCAGGCGAAAGTCGCCGAGATCCGCGAATACTCGATCAAGCAGAACCTTACCACCGTGCGCAACCGCGTGAACGAGCTGGGCGTGGCCGAGCCGCTGGTACAGCGCCAGGGCGCCAACCGCATCGTGGTCGAGCTGCCAGGCGTGCAGGACACTGCCGAAGCCAAGCGTATCCTCGGTAAAACCGCCAACCTGGAGTTCCGCTTCGGTGCCGAGCCGGGCGCTTCCAAGGCCACTACCGAAGTGTTCGAGTTCCGTGAAGGCGGCCGTTCCGCCCCGGTCGAGCGCGGCCTGATCATTACCGGTGACCAGGTTACCGACGCCCAGGCCAGCTTTGACGAGCACGGCCGCCCGCAAGTGAACATCCGCCTGGATGGCCACGGTGGCGAGCTGATGAGCCGCGCTACCCGCAGCAACGTCGGTCGCAGCATGGCGGTGATCTTCATCGAGCAGAAGCCGGTCACTCGCTATGTGAAGCAGACCGTCGACGGCGTCGAGAAGGACGTTGCCGTACAAAGCTTCGTGGAAGAGAAGAAAATCATCAGCCTGGCGACCATCCAGTCGCCGCTGGGCAGCCAGTTCCGCATCACCGGCCTGAACGGCCAGGGCGAATCGTCGGAGCTGGCCCTGCTGCTGCGTGCCGGTGGTCTGGCCGCGCCAATGTACTTCGCTGAAGAACGTACCATTGGCCCAAGCCTGGGTGCTGACAACATCACCAAGGGTATCGATGCGTCGCTGTGGGGCATGTTGTTCGTCTCGCTGTTCATCATCGCCATCTACCGCGGCTTCGGCGTGATCGCCACCATCGCCCTGGCGGGCAACATGGTGCTGCTGCTGGCGCTGATGTCGCTGCTGGGTGCCACCCTGACCCTGCCGGGTATCGCCGGTATCGTGTTGACCATGGGTATGGCGGTGGACGCCAACGTGCTGATCTTCTCGCGTATTCGCGAAGAGCTCAAAGCCGGCATGTCGGTGCAGCGCGCCATCCACGAAGGTTTCAACCGCGCCTACACCGCGATCATCGACGCCAACCTGACCAGCCTGCTGGTCGGCGGCATCCTGTTCGCCATGGGGACCGGCCCGGTCAAGGGCTTTGCGGTCACCATGTCTCTCGGGATTTTCACCTCGATGTTCACCGCCGTCATGGTGACCCGTGCAATGGTCAACCTGACCTGCGGCGGGCGTGACATCAAGAAGCTGTGGGTTTGAGGGAGCTGCGATGAAAACCATCAATTTCATGGGCGTACGCAATGTCGCGTTCGCCATTACCGTGCTCCTCACCGTGCTGGCGCTGTTCAGCTGGTGGCAGAAAGGCCTGAACTTCGGCCTGGACTTCACCGGTGGTACGCTGATCGAGCTGACCTACGAGCGCCCGGCCGACCTCAAGGCGGTGCGGGCCGAGCTGGTCGATTCGGGCTTCCACGAGGCGGTGGTGCAGAGCTTTGGCGCTACCACCGACCTGCTGGTGCGTATGCCGGGCGATGACCCACAGCTGGGCAACAAGGTAGCTGCCGCGCTGCAGAAGGCTGGCGGCGACAACCCGGCAACCCTCAAGCGTGTCGAGTTCGTCGGCCCGCAGGTGGGTGAAGAGCTGCGCGACCAGGGTGGCATGGGCATGCTCCTGGCCCTGGGCGGCATCCTTATCTACCTGGCCTTCCGCTTCCAGTGGAAGTTCGCCGTGGGTGCGATCATCTCGCTGATCCATGACGTGGTGGTGACCCTGGGTATCCTGTCGTTCTTCCAGATCACCTTCGACCTGACGGTGCTGGCAGCGGTGCTGGCGATCATCGGCTACTCGTTGAACGACACCATCGTCGTGTTCGACCGTGTGCGTGAGAACTTCCGCGTCATGCGCAAGGCCTCGCTGATCGAGAACATCAACGTTTCCACCACCCAGACCCTGCTGCGTACCATCGCTACCTCGGTTTCGACCTTGTTGGCCATTGCCGCGCTGCTGTTCTTTGGTGGTGACAACCTGTTCGGCTTCTCGCTGGCCTTGTTCATCGGCGTCATGGCCGGTACCTACTCGTCGATCTACATCGCCAACGTGGTACTGATCTGGCTGAACCTGAACAGCGAAGACCTCATCCCGCCGACCAAGGCAGAGGGCGTGGACGAGCGTCCATAAGCTTCTGTTCCACGCCGTTTGGCGGCCCGAAAGGCGCGAGTATTGAACTCGCGCCTTTTTTTTTGCTCCAAGGCTGGGAGAAGCGGGTGGGACCCGCAAGTATGATCAGGAGGTTCATGTGAACAAATCAATGCTGGTGGGTGCGGTACTGGGTGCTGTCGGTGTGACTGCCGGAGGTGCTGTCGCGACCTACAGCTTGGTCAACAAGGGGCCTGAGTATGCGCAGGTTACCGACGTGCAGCCGATCAAACAGCAGGTAAAAACCCCGCGCGAGGTCTGCAAGGACGTCGCCGTCACACGCCAGGCGCCGGTCAAGGACCAGCACCAGATTGCAGGTACCGTGGTGGGTGCCATTGCCGGCGGCCTGCTGGGTAACCAGATTGGTGGCGGTACCGGCAAGAAAATCGCCACCGTGGCTGGTGCGGTAGGTGGTGGTTATGCCGGTAACAAGGTGCAGGAGGGCATGCAGGAGCGTGACACCTACACCACCACGCAAACCCGCTGCAACACGGTCAACGACATCAGTGAGAAGGTGGTGGGCTACAACGTCACCTACTCCATTGGTGATCAGGTAGGCAAGGTGAAGATGGACCGTGAGCCGGGCTCGACCATTCCGCTGGACAAGAATGGCAAGTTGATCCTGAGCGAAGCGGGTCAGTAAGCCGTACGCCGTTTGCCCCCACAAGTATCGCGCAAGGCCGGGGGAGAGGGCGCCGGGCACAAAAAAAGCACCCCGAGGGGTGCTTTTTGCGTTTCGGCAATCTGCGGTTAGCGCTTCATGCTTTCTGGCAGGTGCGGCTGGATAGCGGTCAGCACGGCCTTGAAGCACTTGATGTTGCCTGCAACGATGTGGCCCTTGTCGAGGAAGTCGTGGCCACCGTTGAAGTCGCTCACCAGGCCGCCGGCTTCCTGGATCAGCAGTACGCCAGCTGCCATGTCCCATTCCGACAGGCCCGACTCCCAGAAGGCATCGAAGCGGCCAGCGGCCACATAGGCCAGGTCCAGGCTGGCGGAGCCTGCACGGCGGATGCCGGCGGTCTGGCCAGTCAGGGCGCGGAACATGCCCAGGTAGTTGTCCATGTCGGCCATCTGGCCGTCACGGAACGGGAAACCGGTACCGAGCAGGGCGCCTTCCAGGCTGGTGCGCGAGCTGACACGCAGGCGACGACCGTTGAGTTGGGCGCCACGGCCACGGCTGGCGGTGAATTCTTCCTGGCGTACTGGGTCGAGTACCACGGCGTGTTCAAGGCGACCGCGGTATTTGCACGCGATGCTGACGGCGAAGTGGGGGATGCCGCGCAGGAAGTTGGTGGTGCCGTCCAGTGGGTCGATGATCCACAGGTAGTCTTTGCCTTCTTCGCCGGTGCCCGCGTGCATGCCCGTCTCTTCACCCTGGATGGAGTGGTTCGGGTAGGCCTTGCGCAGCGCGTCGACGATTTTCTGCTCGGCGGCACGATCAACCTCGGAAACGTAGTCCTTAGCCTCTTTCTCGTCCACCTTGATGCTATCCAGGCGTTCGATGGAGCGGAAAATCAGTTCACTGGCGCTGCGAGCGGCGCGCAGGGCGATATTCAGCATAGGCTGCATGGGCGGGTCACCTGGAGATGTTAAAGAAGAAAGCCGATCATTCTAGCAGAAAACTTTGGCGGCAGAAGTGTCACATTTGCTTTCATAGCGTTACGTCTGTCGGTTCTGTAAGATCGAAGGCCTTGATTCCTGCATCTGTGAGCACAACACCTTGCTGCAAAATATTCGTGTTGTTCTGGTCAATACCAGCCACCCCGGCAACATCGGCGGCGCTGCGCGTGCCATGAAAAACATGGGCTTGTCGCGTCTGGTGCTGGTGCAGCCGAAAGAATTCCCCGCCGTGGATGCCAGCGCCCGTGCATCGGGCGCCGACGATGTGCTGGATAACGCCCTGGTGGTCGACAGCCTCGAACAGGCACTGGTCGGCTGCAACCTGGTGATGGGCACCAGCGCCCGCGAGCGCAGCATTCCCTGGCCGTTGATCGGCCCGCGCGAGTGCGGGGCCAAGGCGGTGGAGCATGCCAATGGCGGCGAGGAGATCGCCCTGGTGTTCGGGCGTGAGCACGCCGGCCTGACCAACGAAGAACTGCAGCGATGTCACTTCCACGTGCACATTCCCTCCAACCCCGACTTTAGTTCGCTGAACCTGGCCGCTGCTGTGCAGGTGCTCTCTTACGAGGTGCGCATGGCCTGGCTGGCTGCCGGTGAAGCACCCGAAAAAGTCGAGAAGGTTGACGCCACCGAGCTGGCGACCATGGACGAAATGGAGCTGTTCTACGACCACCTGGAGAAAACCCTGGTGGGCATCGGCTTCCTCGACCCCGAAAAGCCCAAGCACCTGATGCCGCGCCTGCGCCGGCTGTATGGGCGGGTGGCGGTCGAGCGTTCGGAAATGAGCATTTTGCGCGGCATCCTGACCGAGACCCAGAAAGTGGTCCGGGGCGAGCCGCATAAACGGAAGGACTGATAGATGTTCGAACGCCTGCGTGAAGATATTCAAAGCGTATTCCACCGTGACCCGGCTGCGCGCAATGCCTTCGAGGTGCTCACCTGCTACCCCGGCATGCACGCCATCTGGCTGCACCGCCTGGGCAACGCCCTGTGGAAGCGTGATTTCAAATGGCTGGCCCGCCTGGTGTCGAACTTTGGCCGTTGGCTGACCGGCATCGAGATCCATCCCGGCGCCACCATCGGTCGGCGCTTTTTCATTGACCACGGCATGGGCATCGTCATTGGCGAAACCGCCGAAATTGGCGATGACGTCACCCTTTACCAGGGTGTGACGCTGGGCGGTACCAGCTGGAATAAAGGCAAGCGCCACCCCACCCTGGAAAACGGTGTGGTGGTAGGGGCGGGGGCCAAGGTGCTGGGGCCGTTCACCGTCGGTGCCGGGGCCAAGATCGGCTCCAACGCCGTGGTGACCAAGGCGGTGCCGGCCGGGGCCACGGCGGTGGGTATTCCCGGGCGAATCATCGTCAAGAGCGAAGACACCGAAGTCGAGGCCAAGCGCAAGGCCATGGCCGAGAAGATCGGCTTCGATGCCTACGGTGTCAGCGGCGACATGCCCGACCCGGTGGCGCGTGCCATCGGCCAGATGCTCGACCATCTGCAGGCGGTCGACGAGCGGTTGGAGGGTATGTGCGGTGCCCTGACCAAGATGGGCAGTGACTACTGTGCCAAGGAACTGCCGGCCTTGCCGGAGGATGACTTCACCGAAGCCGCCCTGGTGGCCAAGCGCGACACTCAGTCGCATTGATTGCGCCGCACTGAAATCATAGTGACATACGGGGCGTGTGCTCACGCCCCTCGTCTGCTACAATCGCGCCCGCCTCCCGATGCCAAACCCGACTAAAGCACTAGGTCTAATAGTTGACTTAAATGCTCGGGAATCGCATACTCGCACACATCCCGAAACTCCCGTGGTACCCAATAGCCATGCGACTGACTACCAAAGGCCGATACGCCGTGACCGCCATGCTTGACCTGGCGTTGCACGCGCAGCATGGGCCGGTGTCTTTGGCCGACATTTCCGAGCGCCAGGGCATTTCCCTCTCTTATCTGGAGCAGCTGTTCGCCAAGCTGCGCCGCAGCAGCCTGGTTTCCAGTGTGCGCGGTCCAGGCGGTGGCTATCAGCTGTCGCGAGGCATGGAAACCATCCAGGTGGCCCAGGTCATCGATGCGGTCAACGAATCGGTCGATGCTACCCGCTGCCAGGGTCTCGGGGACTGCCATGCCGGTGATACCTGCCTGACCCACCACTTGTGGTGCGACCTCAGCCAGCAGATCCATGAATTCCTCAGCGGCATCAGCCTGGCCGACCTCGTCATGCGCCGTGAGGTGCAGGAAGTCGCCCAGCGCCAGGACCTGCGTCGTGTCGCAGGCCGAACCGCCCAGTTGGACAAGATTGAGACGTCCGCCGTCGATTGATCCCTTTGGGACGACGAGCGACGCCACCGCCTGATAGGAGAGACAAATGAAGTTGCCGATCTACCTTGATTACTCCGCGACCACCCCGGTCGACCCACGCGTGGCCCAGAAGATGGCCGACTGCCTGCTGGTTGACGGGAACTTCGGTAACCCGGCTTCGCGTTCCCACGTATTCGGCTGGAAAGCCGAAGAAGCGGTCGAGAACGGTCGCCGCCAGGTTGCCGAGCTGATCAATGCCGATCCGCGCGAAATCGTCTGGACCAGCGGTGCTACCGAGTCCGACAACCTCGCACTCAAAGGCGTCGCGCACTTCTATCAGACCAAGGGCAAGCACATCATCACCTCCAAGATCGAGCACAAGGCGGTCCTGGATACCGCTCGCCAGCTGGAGCGTGAAGGTTTCGAAGTCACCTACCTTGAGCCAGGCGAAGACGGCATCGTCACCCCGGCCATGGTAGAGGCGGTGCTGCGCGACGACACCATCCTGGTCTCGCTGATGCACGTGAACAACGAAGTTGGCTCGATCAACGACATCGCCGCCATCGGTGAGCTGACCCGCTCGCGCGGCGTACTGTTCCACGTCGACGCCGCCCAGTCGGCCGGCAAGGTCGAAATCGACCTGCAAAAGCTCAAGGTCGACCTGATGTCGTTCTCGGCTCACAAGGTCTACGGCCCTAAAGGCATCGGTGCGCTGTACGTCAGCCGCAAGCCGCGTGTACGCCTGGAAGCCATCATTCACGGTGGCGGCCATGAGCGCGGCATGCGTTCGGGCACCCTGCCAACCCACCAGATCGTCGGCATGGGCGAAGCGTTCGCCATCGCCAAGCAGGAAATGGTTGCGGAAAACGCGCGCATCAAGGCCCTGAGCGACCGCTTCTTCAAGCAGGTCTCGGACCTTGAAGAGCTGTACGTCAACGGCAGCCAGACTGCCCGTGTTCCGCACAACCTGAACCTGAGCTTCAACTACGTCGAAGGTGAATCGCTGCTGATGTCGCTGAAGGACATCGCCGTATCGTCCGGTTCGGCCTGCACCTCGGCATCGCTGGAGCCGTCGTACGTACTGCGCGCTCTGGGCCGCAACGACGAGCTGGCGCACAGCTCGATCCGCTTCTCCTTCGGCCGTTTCACCACCGAAGAAGAAGTCGACTACGCCGCGCAGAAAGTCTGCGAGGCCGTCAACAAACTGCGTGAGCTGTCGCCGCTGTGGGACATGTACAAAGACGGCGTTGACATCTCCAAGATCGAGTGGGCCGCCCACTAAGCAGTCGCCGGCAAGAGCGGCTCCCTGATGAGGAAGGAATTGCACCATGGCATACAGTGAAAAGGTCATCGACCACTACGAAAACCCACGCAACGTCGGCAAGATGAATGCCGAGGACCCGGATGTCGGTACCGGCATGGTCGGCGCTCCAGCGTGCGGTGACGTGATGCGTCTGCAGATCAAGGTCAACGAGCAAGGCGTTATCGAAGACGCCAAGTTCAAGACCTACGGCTGCGGTTCGGCCATCGCTTCCAGCTCCCTCGCCACCGAGTGGATGAAGGGCAAGACCCTGGACGAAGCCGAAACCATCAAGAACACCCAGCTGGCCGAAGAACTGGCGTTGCCGCCGGTCAAGATCCACTGCTCGGTACTCGCCGAGGATGCCATCAAGGCAGCCGTGCGCGATTACAAGCAGAAGAAAGGCTTGATCTAAGTCGCCTGCGAGGTAAGGAGTTCTGATGGCTATCAGCATGACAGAAGCCGCCGCCAACCACATTCGCCGCTCCCTCGACGGGCGCGGCAAAGGTGAGGGCATTCGCCTGGGCGTGCGCACCACCGGTTGCTCGGGCCTGGCCTACGTGCTGGAGTTCGTCGACGAACTGGCGGACGAAGACCAGGTGTTCGAAAACCACGGCGTCAAGGTGATCATCGATCCCAAGAGCCTGGTCTACCTCGACGGCACCGAGCTGGATTTCGTCAAGGAAGGGTTGAACGAAGGCTTCAAGTTCAACAACCCCAACGTGCGCGGTGAGTGTGGCTGCGGCGAAAGCTTCAACGTTTGAGGCTGGCTGTGGGTACTCCTTGTCATTACGCATTGTTTGACCTCCAGCCAAGCTTCCGCCTGGATCTCGACAAGCTGGCCACTCGCTATCGCGAGCTGGCCCGCGAAGTCCATCCCGACCGCTTTGCCGACGCCTCCGAGCGAGAGCAACGTATAGCGCTGGAAAAATCCGCGGCCCTCAACGACGCCTACCAGACGCTGCGCAGTGCGCCGCGTCGCGCGCGCTACCTGCTGGCCATCAGCGGCCACGAAGTGCCCCAGGAGGTCACGGTCCACGACCCCGACTTCCTGCTGCAGCAGATGCAGTGGCGTGAAGAGCTCGAAGAGCTGCAGGACGAAGCCGACCTTGATGGTGTCGGTGTGTTCAAGAAGCGCCTGAAGTTCGCCCAGGACACGCTGAACGAGGACTTTGCCGCCTGCTGGGATGCCCCAGGCGAGCGCGACAAGGCCGAGCGCCTGATGCGCCGCATGCAGTTCCTCGACAAGCTCGCCCAAGAAGTGCGCCAACTGGAAGAGCGCCTCGACGATTAACCCGGTGCTGCCCGTGATGGCACCTAAGGTATTCAGATAAGCATGGCCCTACTGCAGATTGCCGAACCCGGTCAAAGCCCTCAGCCGCACCAGCGCCGCCTGGCGGTGGGGATCGACCTGGGTACCACCAACTCTCTGGTCGCTGCATTGCGCAGCGGTCGTAGCGAGCCCCTGCCTGACGCGCAGGGTAACGTCATTCTGCCGTCCGCGGTGCGCTACCTCGAAGGGCGCAACGAAGTGGGGCAGGCAGCGCGTGATGCCGCTTCCAGCGACCCGTTGAACACCGTGCTGTCGGTCAAGCGCCTGATGGGGCGCGGCCTGGCCGACGTCAAGCAACTGGGCGAGCAGCTGCCGTACCGCTTTGTTGGTGGTGAGTCGCACATGCCGTTCATCGACACTGTCCAAGGGCCGAAAAGCCCGGTGGAAGTGTCTGCCGATATCCTCAAGGTGCTGCGCGAGCGCGCCGAAGCGACCTTGGGTGGCGAACTGGTAGGTGCGGTGATTACCGTGCCCGCCTATTTCGATGACGCCCAGCGCCAGGCCACCAAGGACGCTGCGCGCCTGGCGGGGCTGAACGTGCTGCGCCTGCTCAACGAGCCCACTGCGGCTGCAGTGGCCTACGGCCTGGACCAGAACGCCGAAGGCGTGGTGGCCATCTATGACCTGGGCGGCGGCACCTTCGATATTTCCATCCTGCGCCTGACCGCTGGTGTCTTCGAAGTGCTTGCCACCGGTGGTGATACCGCCTTGGGTGGCGACGATTTCGACCACGCCATTGCCGGCTGGATCATCGAGGAGGCTGGCTTGTCGTCCGACTTGGACCCAGCTACCCAGCGCGCATTGTTGCAAACCGCCTGCGCGGCCAAGGAAGCGTTGACTGACACCGATGTGGTCAGTGTCAGCCATGGCGCCTGGCAGGGTGAGCTGAGCCGCGCCGCCTTCGAAGCCATGATCGAACCGCTGGTTGCCCGCAGCCTCAAGGCTTGCCGCCGCGCCGTGCGCGACAGTGGCGTCGAGCTGGAAGAAGTCAGCGCCGTGGTCATGGTCGGTGGTTCGACTCGCGTCCCGCGTGTGCGTGAAGCCGTGGGTGCGTTGTTCGGGCGCACCCCGTTGACGTCGATCGACCCCGACCAGGTGGTGGCCATCGGCGCCGCCATCCAGGCCGACACCCTGGCTGGCAACCGCCGTGAAGGTGGTGAACTGCTGCTGCTCGATGTCATCCCGTTGTCGCTTGGCCTTGAAACCATGGGCGGGTTGATGGAGAAGGTGATCCCGCGCAACACCACCATTCCGGTGGCCCGCGCCCAGGAGTTCACCACGTACAAGGATGGCCAGTCGGCCATGATGATCCATGTGCTGCAGGGCGAGCGCGAGCTGATCAGCGACTGCCGCTCGCTGGCCCGCTTCGAGCTGCGTGGTATTCCGGCCATGGTGGCCGGCGCGGCAAAAATTCGCGTTACCTTCCAGGTGGACGCCGATGGCCTGCTCAGTGTCGCCGCCCGCGAGCTGGGTTCGGGCGTGGAAGCCAGTATCCAGGTCAAGCCGTCCTATGGCCTGACCGACGGCGAAATCGCCCGCATGCTGAAAGACTCCTTCGAGCATGCCGGTTCCGACAAGCACGCCCGCCAGTTGCGCGAGCACCAGGTGGACGGCGAGCGCCTGCTCGAAGCGGTACAGGGCGCCCTGGACGCCGATGGCGAACGCCTGCTCAGCAGTGACGAGCGCGACGCCATTGCATTCCAGATGCAAGAACTACGTGATTTGCTGGCCGGCACCGATGGCGCTGCCATCGAGCAACAGACCAAGCGTCTGTCGCAGGTGACCGATGCTTTTGCCGCCCGTCGCCTTGATTCGACGGTCAAAGCCGCACTGGCCGGGCGCAACCTGAATGAGATCGAGGAGTAACCGATGCCGCTGGTGACATTCCTGCCGCATGAGAAGTTTTGCCCGGAAGGGCTGACCGTGGAGGTGCCGACCGGGACCAACATCCTGGAACTGGCCCACGATCATCACATCGAGATGGAAAGCGCCTGCGGCGGTGTCAAGGCCTGCACCACTTGCCACTGCATCGTACGCAAGGGTTTCGACTCGCTTGAAGAAGCCGACGAGCTGGAAGAGGACATGCTGGACAAGGCTTGGGGCCTGGAAGCGCAGTCGCGCCTTGGCTGCCAGGTGGTCGTCGCTGACGAAGACCTGACCATCGAGATCCCCAAGTATTCGCTCAACCACGCTGCCGAAGCACCGCACTGAGGATCTGTACATGAGTCTGAAATGGGTTGATGTACTTGAGATCGCAATCCAGCTTGCAGAAAGCAAGCCGGAGGTCGATCCTCGTTATGTGAATTTCGTAGACCTGCACCGTTGGGTGCTGGCATTGCCAGAATTCAGCGACGATCCGTCACGCGGCGGTGAGAAAGTGCTCGAGGCCATCCAGGCTGCCTGGATCGACGAAGCCGACTAAGCGTCACTTGCAGGTTAGGCAATCCCCCAGAACCCGCGTATAATTCGCGGGTTTAATTTTTCGTAACACTCATATTCTGGAGTTTTCCATGGCTGTTCAACGTACTTTCTCGATCATCAAGCCTGACGCCGTTGCCAAAAACGTCATCGGCAAGATCACCACTCGCTTCGAAGAAGCTGGCCTGAAAATCGTTGCCTCGAAAATCAAGCAACTGTCCAAAGCCGAAGCCGAAGGCTTCTACGCTGAGCACAGCGCTCGCGGCTTCTTCGGTGACCTGGTTGCCTTCATGACTTCCGGTCCAGTTGTTGTTCAGGTTCTGGAAGGCGAAAACGCCATCGCTCTGAACCGTGAGCTGATGGGCGCTACCAACCCTAAAGAAGCTGCTGCCGGCACCATCCGTGCTGACTTCGCCGAGTCGATCGACGCCAACGCCGTTCATGGTTCGGACTCCGAAGCTGCCGCTGCTCGCGAAATCGCTTACTTCTTCGCTGCTACCGAGGTAACCACTCGCTAAGCGAAAGCTTACGGGTGAGGGTGAATCCATGACGACATCTACTGGCAAAATCAACCTGTTGGGCCTGACCCAGCCGGAAATGGAACAATTCTTCGACTCTATCGGGGAGAAGCGCTTCCGTGCCGGCCAGGTGATGAAATGGATTCACCATTTTGGCGTGTCCGACTTTGCGGCCATGACCAACGTAGGCAAGGTCTTGCGCGAAAAGCTCGAGGCCGTTGCCGAGATTCGCCCACCGGAAGTGGTCAGTGAAGACATTTCCGCCGACGGCACCCGCAAATGGGTGATCCGCGTTGCCTCCGGCAGCTGCGTCGAGACCGTCTACATTCCTACCGACGACCGCGGTACCCTGTGCGTATCGTCGCAAGCCGGCTGTGCCCTGGACTGCAGTTTCTGCTCCACCGGCAAGCAAGGCTTCAACAGCAACCTCACCGCCGCCGAAGTGATCGGCCAGGTGTGGCTTGCCAACAAATCCTTCGGGACCGTCCCTGCCAAAGTCGACCGCGCGATTACCAACGTGGTGATGATGGGCATGGGCGAGCCCTTGCTGAACTTCGACAACGTCATCGCCGCCATGAAAATCATGATGGATGACCTTGGCTATGGCATTTCCAAGCGTCGCGTCACGCTGTCCACCTCGGGCGTGGTACCGATGATCGACGAACTGGCCAAGCACATCGACGTGTCGCTGGCCCTTTCGCTGCACGCGCCGAACGACGAACTGCGCAACAAGCTGGTTCCGATCAACAAGAAGTACCCGCTGAAGGTGCTGCTGGAATCGTGCATGGGCTACATGTCTACCTTGGGCGGCAAGCGCGTGCTCACCGTCGAGTACACCTTGCTCAAGGACGTCAATGACCAGCCTGAGCATGCCGCGCAAATGATCGAGTTGCTGCGCGACGTACCGTGCAAGATCAACCTGATCCCGTTCAACCCGTTCCCGCATTCGGGCTACGAGCGGCCGAGCAACAACGCCATTCGTCGCTTCCAGGACCTGCTGCACCACGGTGGTTTCAACGTCACCACCCGCACCACCCGTGGCGACGACATCGACGCTGCCTGCGGCCAGCTGGTTGGCCAGGTCAACGACCGTACCCGCCGCAGTGAACGCTATATCGCTGTTCGCCAGCTTTCCGCAGACGTCGAGCTGCAAGACAGCGCCGCCAGCCACTGACCGGGACCTCGCCCATGAGCCTGCGCACCGCGCTGTCGATCCTTGCGCTTTCGCTGCTGGCCGGCTGCGTGTCGGGTGGCGTGGGCGACCCCCTGGCCAGTCGCCAGGGGAGGGTGGAAGCGGGGCGAGCTTATGTGCAGCTTGGCCTGGGTTATTTGCAACAGGGTTTGACCGAGCAGGCCAAGGCACCACTGGGCAAGGCCTTGGCGCTGGATGGGCGGGATGCCGACGCGCACGCTGCCCTGGCGCTGGTGTTTCAGGCCGAAGGCGAACCGGCGCTGGCCGAAACGCACTTTCGCAAGGCCCTGCAGATCAGCAGCGGCGACACACGAATTAGCAACAATTACGGCAGTTTCCTTTATGCTCAGGGGCGATTTGCCGAGGCCGAGCAGATGTTTCGCCTGGCCAGTGCCGATACCCTGTATCCTGAGCGCTCACGGGTGTACGAGAACCTGGGCCTGACCGCCCTCAAGCTCGAGCGCCGCGACCAGGCGCATGCCTATCTGTTGAAAGCGTTGCAACTCAACCAGCGGCAACCGAAAGCGTTGCTGGAAATGGCTGAGTTGTCCTACGAAAACAGGCATTATGTGCCGGCCCGGGACTACTACGATCGTTTCAGCCAGTTGAGCGACCACGACGCCCGTAGCCTGCTGCTGGGCAGCCGCCTTGCCAGGGTGTTCGACGAGCAGGGCGCACTGGCCGAACTGGGCCAGCAATTACAACGACTTTATCCCGGTACGCCGGAATACCAGCAATACCTGTCGGAGCAACGATGAACGCCGCGCATCCCGAAGTAGCAGTAGCGCCTGGCCAGAACCCCGGTGAGCTTTTGCGCCTGGCCCGTGAGAAACGGGACTGGTCTCAAGCCGAGGTGGCCCGCAAGCTCAACCTCACTGTCAGTTCGTTGAACCACGTGGAAACCGGCGCCTTCGACAAGCTGCCCGGGCATACCTTCGCGCGTGGCTATATTCGCGCCTATGCCAAGTTGATGGAGCTCGACCAGGCCGCCCTGGTAGAGGCCTTCGACCGCTACACCGGTACTCACGCCAAGGGCAGCGAAGTGCATTCGCTGGGCCGCATCGAAGAGCCGGTGCGCCTGTCGCATAACATCCTGCGCGGCGTCAGCCTGCTGTTGCTGGTGGCCGTGGTCGGTGGCGGCTTCGTCTGGTGGCAGGACCAGGGCAGCCTGCGTGGCAAGGACCTGGCCAAGATTGCCCTGGAGCACGTCGAAGTCGAAAGCGCCGACGGCACCACCCAGATTCACCCGCTCGATGAGCCTGAAGACCAGGCCGTTTCCGTCGGCCAGCAGGCCGAAAGCGCGCCGTTGGCGCTGGAGCAGGGCGCAACCGAGCAGCCTGCCGCGGCCGCTGAACAGGCGCCGACCAGCGCGGCCCCAGCCGCTGCCGCAGTGCCGGCCCCGGCAGCGGGCCAGCAAGCACCCGCGCAACCCGCGCCTGCTGCTGCGCCTGCCCCGGTAGCACCGGTTACCCCAGCACCTGCCGCTGTTGCGCCTGCGGCGCCCGCGTCTACCGTGGTCGCCGCCGAGCCTGCCGCAATACCGGCTGGCAGTGCCAAGGTTGCCATCCAGTTCACCGCCGATTGCTGGACCCAGGTCAGCGACGGCAACGGCAAGGTGCTGTTCAGCGCCATCAAGCGCAAGGGGGACAACCTCGAGCTGACCGGCAAGCCGCCGTTCGCGGTGCGTCTGGGCTTTGCCCGTGGCGCCCAGGTCAGCTACAACGGCCAGGCCGTCGATGTTGCCCCGTTCACCAGTGGCGAGACCGCTCGCCTGAAGTTGGGACAGTAAGTCATGCACGGCGAATCTCCGATCAAACGTCGCGAATCCCGCAAAATTTGGGTCGGCAATGTGCCGGTGGGTGGTGACGCACCCATCGCGGTGCAGAGCATGACCAACACCGATACCAACGATGTAGCCGCCACCGTGGCGCAAATCCAGCGCCTGGTCGATGCCGGCGTGGACATCGTACGTGTCTCGGTACCGGACATGGACGCCGCCGAAGCCTTCGGCAAGATCAAGCAGCTGGTCAGCGTGCCGCTGGTCGCCGACATCCATTTCGACTACAAGATCGCTCTGCGCGTTGCTGAGCTGGGCGTCGATTGCCTGCGTATCAACCCAGGCAACATCGGCCGTGAAGACCGTGTGCGCGCCGTGGTCGACGCCGCCCGCGACCGTGGTATCCCGATCCGTATCGGGGTCAACGCCGGTTCCCTGGAAAAAGACCTGCAGAAGAAGTACGGCGAGCCAACCCCGGCAGCGCTGGTCGAGTCGGCCCTGCGCCACGTCGAGCACCTCGACCGCCTGGACTTCCAGGACTTCAAGGTCAGCGTCAAGGCCTCCGACGTGTTCATGGCCGTCGAAGCCTACCGGCTGCTGGCCAAGCAGATCGTGCAGCCGTTGCACTTGGGCATCACCGAAGCCGGTGGCCTGCGTTCGGGGACGGTGAAATCTGCCGTCGGCCTCGGTATGCTGCTGGCCGAAGGCATTGGCGATACCATCCGTATCTCGCTGGCGGCCGACCCGGTCGAAGAAGTGAAAGTCGGCTACGACATCCTCAAGTCGCTGCACCTGCGTTCGCGTGGCATCAACTTCATCGCCTGCCCGAGCTGCTCGCGGCAAAACTTCGATGTGGTCAAGACCATGAACGAGCTGGAAGGGCGCCTGGAAGACTTGCTGGTGCCGCTGGACGTGGCGGTGATCGGTTGCGTGGTCAACGGCCCAGGTGAAGCCAAGGAAGCCCATGTAGGCTTGACCGGCGGCACGCCGAACCTGATCTACATCGACGGCAAGCCTGCGCAGAAACTGACCAATGACAACCTGGTCGATGAGCTGGAAAAACTCATCCGCCAGAAAGCGGCCGAAAAGGTCGAGGCCGACGCGGCGCTGATCGTCCGTGGCTGACACACAGAATTCGTAAGGACTTTTCGTGAGCAAATCGCTGCAAGCCATCCGTGGCATGAACGACATCCTGCCAGAACAGTCGCCACTGTGGCGCTACTTCGAAGGCACCGTGGCCGGCCTGCTGGACACCTACGGGTACAGCCAGATCCGCACGCCGATCGTCGAGTTCACCGAGCTGTTCAAGCGCTCGATCGGTGAAGTGACCGACATCGTCGAAAAAGAGATGTACACCTTCGAGGACCGCAACGGCGATTCGCTGACCCTGCGCCCTGAAGGCACCGCGGCCTGCGTGCGCGCTGTGCTCGAACATGGCATCACCGGCAACGGCCAGGTGCAGAAGCTGTGGTACATCGGGCAGATGTTCCGCCATGAGCGCCCGCAGAAGGGCCGCTACCGCCAGTTTCACCAGATTGGCGTGGAAGTGTTCAACCTGGACGGCCCGGACATCGATGCCGAGCTGATCATGCTGACCTGGCGCCTGTGGGGCCTGCTGGGTATCCAGGATGCGGTCAAGCTCGAACTCAACAGCCTGGGCACCAGTGAAGCCCGTGCACGCTACCGTGACGCGTTGGTCGAGTTCCTCTCGGCGCGCCTGGAGCAGTTGGACGAAGACAGTCAGCGCCGCCTGAAGAGCAACCCGCTGCGCATTCTCGACAGCAAGGACCAGAACACCCAGGCGGTGCTGGTTGGCGCTCCGAAGCTGGAAGACTACCTGGACGAAGAATCCCGCGTGCACTTCGAAGGCCTCAAGGCCCGCCTGGACGCCGCCGGTATTCCGTTCGTGATCAACACCAAGCTGGTGCGTGGCCTGGACTACTACAGCAAGACCGTGTTCGAGTGGGTGACCGACAAGCTCGGTGCCCAGGGCACCGTGTGTGCCGGTGGCCGCTACGATGGCCTGGTCGAGCAGATGGGCGGCAAGCCAACCACGGGTGTTGGTTTCGCCATGGGCATCGAGCGCCTGATCCTGCTGCTGGAAACCCTGGGCAAGGTGCCAGAGTCCATCAGCCGCCAGATCGACGTTTACCTGTGCGCCTTCGGCGAGCAGGCGGAACTGGCTGGCCTGCGCCTTTCCGAAGGCCTGCGCGACCGCCTGCCGGGCCTGCGCCTGGCAGTCAACGCCGGCGGTGGCAGTTTCAAAAGCCAGTTCAAGAAAGCCGACAAGAGCGGCGCGCTGTTTGCCCTGATCCTCGGCGACGACGAATTGGCCAAGCAAGAGATTGGCTTGAAGCCCCTGCGTGGCCAGGGCGAACAACAGAACATTGCCTGGGATGCTCTTGCAGAGCACCTGGAAACCGCGATCGCGCAGGCGTAACGCGGTTCAACAAGCGAATAGGCGAAAAGGAGTATTGGGGTGTCGAGTACCGATGATGATGACCTGGCAGGGGTCAAGGACTGGTGGAACCGCAACGGCAAGCCGCTGCTGACCGGCGCATTGCTGGCTGGCGTGGTGGTGCTGGGCTGGAATACCTGGCACAAGTACCAGAACAACCAGTCGCAAGGTGCCTCGCAGCTGTATCAGGCTTTGCTTGAAACCAGCCTGACGCCGACTGGCCAGCCAGACGCCACCAAGGTCGCGGAGCTGTCCGGCAAGCTCAAGAGCGAGTTCGGCGGCACCGCCTACGCCCAGTACGGCAGCCTGTTCGTGGCCAAGGTAGCGGTCGAGACCGGCAAGCTCGACGACGCTGCCGCCGAGCTGAAAAGCGTGCTGGACAAGCCGGCCGACGTGACCCTGGGCGAGATTTCGCGCCAGCGTCTGGCTCGCGTACTGGCCGCCCAGAACAAGGCCGAGGACGCCCTGAAGCTGCTTGACGGCGACGCCGACAAAGCCTTCCTGGCCAGCCGTGAAGAGTTGAAGGGTGACCTGCTGGTACAGCTGGGTCGCGCCGACGACGCGCACAGCGCTTACGAAAAAGCCAAGGCTGCGCTGTCCGATGACGCGGCGGTCGGTGGCCTGCAATTGAAGCTGGATGACCTGGCTAAAGGGGACGCGTAAGTGATCGGTTGGAAACATGCAGCAGTGCTGACCCTGGCCGTACTGGCCGCAGGTTGCAGCAGCAACAGCAAGAAGGAACTGCCCCCGGCCGAGCTGACCAAGTTCACCGAGGAAGTGGTGCTGAAAAAGCAGTGGAGCCGTTCGATCGGTGACGGCCAGGGTAAAACCTACAACACCTTGGTACCGGCCATCGAAAACGACCGTATCTACGCTTCCGACGTCAATGGCGAAGTCTTTGCCCTTGATCGCATCACCGGTGACGTGGTGTGGAAGAAAGACCTGGAGCTGCAGGTTTCCGGCGCTGTTGGCGTGGGCTACGGCCTGGTCATGCTCGGTACCCTCAAGGGTGAAGTCATTGCCCTGGACTCCAGCACCGGTGAAGAGCGCTGGCGCTCCCGCGTGACCAGCGAAGTGCTGGCACCACCGGCCAACAACGGTGATGTGGTGGTGGTACAGACCCAGGACGACCGCCTGATCGGCCTGGATGCCGCCACTGGCGACCGCCGCTGGATCTACGAAAACACCCCGGCCGTACTGACCCTGCGTGGCACCGGTGCGCCGATCGCCACCAACCGTCTGGCCATTGCCGGCCTGTCCACTGGCAAGGTGGTCGCGGTGGACATCAACAACGGCGTGCCGGTGTGGGAAAGCCGCGTGGCCATCCCGCAGGGCCGTTCCGAGCTGGACCGTGTGGTCGACATCGACGGCGGTCTGCTGCTGTCCGGTGAAACCCTCTACGTCAGCACCTACCAGGGCCGCGTAGCGGGCCTGGACCTGGAAAGCGGCCGCGTGCTGTGGCAGCGCGATGCCTCCAGCTATGTGGGTGTCGCCCAGGGTTACGGCAACGTCTATGTCAGCGAAGCCTCGGGTACTGTCGAGAGTGTCGACGAGCGCTCTTCCAGCGCCCTGTGGAGCAACGACACCATGGCCCGCCGTCAGCTGTCGGCACCGGAAGTGTTCTCCAGCTACGTGGCTGTAGGGGACTTCGAAGGCTACCTGCACCTGCTGAGCCAGGTCGATGGCCGCTTCGTCGGCCGTGAGCGTATCGACAGCGATGGCCTGCGCGCCCGGCCACTTGTGGTCGGTGACACCATCTACGTCTTCGGCAACAGCGGCAAGCTCGAGGCACTGACCGTCCGCTGAAGCTATGCTTGGAGCCTTGGCGGGCTTCAAGCCGCGGCGTAGGAAACGCCGCCCGTACTCCGGCCGCTGCCTTGCAGCGGCCTTTGCATTTTCAAGAATTCGAGAGTGGAGAGCCGATGGTTCCCGTAATAGCCCTGGTGGGCCGCCCGAACGTCGGCAAATCCACCATGTTCAACCGCCTGACCAAAACCCGCGATGCCATCGTCGGTGACTTGTCGGGCCTGACCCGTGACCGCCAGTACGGTGACGCCACCTGGCAGGGTCGTTCCTTCATTTTGATCGACACCGGTGGTATCACCGGTGACGAAGTGGGCATGGACGAGAAAATGGCCGAGCAGTCGCTCATGGCCATCGAAGAAGCCGACTATGTGCTGTTTCTGGTCGATGCCCGTGCGGGCATGACCGCAGCAGACCAGATGATCGCCGAGCACCTGCGCAAGCGGAACAAGTCGGCGATTCTGGTTGCCAACAAGATCGACAACATCGACCCCGACGTTGCCCGCGCCGAATTCTCGCCAATGGGCATGGGTAACGCCATTCCGGTGGCGGGTTCCCAGGGCCGTGGTATCAATGCCCTGATGGAAGCCGTGCTCGGCCACCTGCCGCGTGATGCCGAAGACGAAGCCCTCGACCAGGAAGTCGCCGAAGGCGAGGAAGCCGTGCGCATTCCTGGCCCAAGCGAAAAGGATGGCATCAAGATCGCCATCATCGGCCGCCCCAACGTTGGTAAGTCGACCCTGGTCAACCGCATGCTCGGCGAAGAGCGTGTGGTGGTCTACGACGAGCCAGGCACCACCCGTGACAGTATCTACATCCCGTTCGAACGCGATGGCGAGAAGTACACCTTCATCGACACCGCCGGGGTGCGTAAGCGCGGCAAGATCCACGAGGAAGTCGAAAAGTTCTCGGTGGTGAAGACGCTGCAGGCGATCAAGGACGCCAACGTGGTCATCTTCGTCATGGACGCCCGCGAAGGCGTGGTTGACCACGACCTCAACCTGCTGGGCTTCGCCCTGGAAGCCGGCCGCGCCATCGTCATCGCCCTGAACAAGTGGGATGGCATGGAACCGGGCGAGCGTGCCTACGTGAAGACCGAGCTGGAGCGCCGGCTGTTCTTCGTCGACTTCGCCGACATTCACTTCATTTCCGCCTTGCATGGCACAGGTGTAGGCAACCTGTACAAGTCGGTGCAGGCCGCGTTCAAGTCGGCGGTCACCCGTTGGCCGACCAGCCGCCTGACGCAGATCCTCGAAGATGCCGTGAGCGAGCACCAGCCGCCGTTGGTCAATGGCCGCCGCATCAAGCTGCGCTATGCCCACCTCGGGGGTGCCAACCCGCCGCTGATCGTGATCCACGGCAACCAGACCGAGAGCATTCCCAAGTCGTACTCGCGTTACCTGGAAAACACCTACCGCCGCGTACTGAAACTGGTCGGTACGCCGATCCGTATCGAGTACAAGGGCGGTGAGAACCCGTTCGAGGGCAAGAAGAACACCCTCACCGACCGCCAGGTCAACAAGAAGCGCCGCTTGATGTCGCACCACAAGAAGGCCGAGAAGAAGCGCCGCGACAAGCGCTAGCAGTGATAACGGGGCCGCTATGCGGCCCCGTTTTTGATCCACCGCAATCCCCCTATTGTTTCAACCTTTTTCCTGACCGCTCGATCCGCTATGCTCGGACTCCACCCCGTGCCGGATACACCCCAGGAAAGAGGGCTCCATGATCCGCAGCAAACTGCCGAATGTCGGCACGACCATCTTCACCACCATGTCCCAGCTCGCCGTGCAGACTGGCGCGCTCAACCTGTCCCAAGGCTTCCCCGATTTCAATGGCCCGCAGGCACTGCTCGATGCGGTAGGCCGGCACGTGGCCGCCGGGCATAACCAGTATTCGCCGATGACCGGCTTGCCGGCCCTGCGCCAGCAGGTGGCGGCCAAGGTCGAGCGCCTGTATGGCGCCAGGGTGGATGCGGACCAGGAAGTGACCATCACCCCGGGTGCCACCGAGGCGATCTTTTGTGCCATCCAGGCGGTGGTGCATGCCGGTGACGAGGTGATTGTCTTCGACCCGTGCTACGACAGCTACGAGCCGTCCGTGGAGCTGGCCGGTGGCCGCTGTGTGCATGTGCAACTGAGCGACGGCAATTTCCGTATCGACTGGCAGAAGTTCAGCGATGCGCTGAGCCCGCGCACGCGCATGGTCATCCTCAACTCGCCGCACAACCCCAGCGGTGCCTTGATCACCCGCGAAGACCTTGACCAGCTGGCAAAGCTCGTTGCCGACCGCGATATTTACCTGGTCAGCGATGAAGTGTACGAGCACCTGGTTTATGACGGCGTTCGCCATGCCAGCGTGCTGGCCCACGAGCAGCTGTACCAACGTGCCTTCGTGGTCAGCTCGTTCGGCAAGACCTACCACGTTACCGGCTGGAAGACAGGCTACGTGATCGCTCCGCCCGCGCTGAGCGCAGAGCTGCGCAAGGTGCACCAGTACGTCAACTTCTGCGGGGTGACACCGCTGCAGTGTGCGCTGGCCGACTTCATGGCCGAGCACCCCGAGCATATCGATGAACTGCCGGCGTTCTATCAGGCCAAGCGCGACCTGTTCTGCGGTTTGCTGGAGGGCTCGCGCTTCAGCTTTGCCCGCACGGCGGGCACTTATTTCCAGCTGGTGGATTATTCGCAGATCCGCCCGGACCTGAACGATGTCGACATGTCGCTGTGGCTGACCCGTGAGCACGGCGTGGCGACCATCCCGGTGTCGGTGTTCTACCAGCAACCCATCCCCGAGCAACGCCTGGTGCGCCTGTGCTTTGCCAAACGAGAGGAGACGCTGCGTCAGGCAGCGGAACGACTATGCGCGATCTGAGCACACTGCCGAACCTGAGAGTCGCCCTGGTGCAAACCACCCTGGCCTGGCACGACCGCGAGGCCAACTATGCACACTTCGAGGAGTTGCTGGAGCAGGTGGGCGAAGTGGACCTGGTGATCCTGCCGGAAATGTTCACCACCGGCTTTTCGATGCAGTCGGAAAGCTTGTGCGAGCCGGAGAACGGCCCGACCTACAAATGGCTGAAAGCCCAGGCGAAGAAATACAGCGCGGTGATTACCGGCAGCGTAATCATCCAGGCCGCTGATGGTAGCCACCGCAACCGTCTGTTGTGGGCGCGACCGGACGGCGAGATCCTGCATTACGACAAACGCCACCTGTTCCGCATGGCCGGTGAGCACAAGCATTACACCCCAGGCGAGCGCCAGGTGCAGTTCGAGGTAAAGGGCTGGCGGATTCGCCCGCTGATTTGTTATGACCTGCGCTTCCCGGTGTGGAGCCGCGATGCCCAGGACACCGACCTGCTGCTGTACACCGCCAACTGGCCGGCAGCGCGCCGCCAGCACTGGAACCGCCTGTTGCCGGCGCGGGGTATCGAGAACCTGTGTTATGTGGCTGCGGTGAACCGGGTGGGCACGGATGGCAAAGGCTTTGCGTATTCGGGTGACAGCCAGGTGCTGGACTTCCAGGGCGAGAGCCTGCTGAGCGCCGGCGAGGCGGACGGGGTATTTACTGCTGTGTTGAGTGCGGCGGAACTGGCGGCGTACCGGGCCAAATTCCCGGCCAACCTGGATGCCGATACCTTCGAGTTGCACTGACAGCAGGTCAGGCCCCTTGTAGCACAAGGGGCCTGATGCCTTTACATCAATGTCTGATCAGTAGACATCCCGCCGATACCGCCCATCCTCGATCAGTTGCTGCACAGCGGCTTCCCCAAGCATGCCGTTTAGCGCCGCATCTACCCCCGCAGCCATGCCTTGCAGGCTGCCGCAGACATACACACAGGCACCCTCAGCGACCCAGCGTTTGAACGCGTCAGCCTGCTGCAGCAACACATCCTGCACATACACCTTCTCGGCCTGATCCCGCGAAAACGCCAGGTCCAGCCGTGCCAGGTCGCCGCTGTCCAGCCAGCCCTGCAGTTCATCCCCACACAACAGGTCATGCGCTCGGTTACGCTCGCCAAACAGCAGCCAGTTGCGCTGCTCACCTGCATTTGCCCGGGCCCGGATCAAGCTGCGCAGGCCGGCAATGCCTGTGCCGTTGCCGATCAGGATCAGTGGGGCAGCGGTTTCGGGCAGGTGGAAGCCACTGTTCCTTCGCAGGCGCAGGCTCAATGTGCCGTTCAACGGCAAGTACTCGGTCAGCCAACCGGAACCCAGGCCCAGGTGGCCGTCGGCGTGGCGTTCCTGGCGCACGATCAGCTCCAGCACACCATCACTGGCGATCGAGGCAATGGAGTATTCGCGGCTGCCGATTGGCACCAGTGCGTCGATCAGCGCTTGCGGCTGCAAGCCGATCAGGTGATCGCGGCGTGTTGGCAGCTGGCGGCCAGCCAGGGCTTGGGCCAGTGTTTCGCTCAGGCCATTCACTTGCACCTGGGTGTTGGAGTCCAGTGCCATGCCCTTGAGGAACGCGTCGATCCGTGGCTGACCATTGAGCGGCAGTATCTCCACCAGGTCACCGGCTTCCCAGCTGGCAGGCGCCTCTGGGCGCAGGCCAAGCAGGTACACCGGTTGGCCCTGACTGCCCGGGTTGAGCAGTTCGCGGTGCACCAGCGACCAGTTGCCAAAGCTCGGCGGTTGCCATGCAGCTACCGGCTGGGCACCGGTTAGTTGTGCCAGTTCCTGCTGCCACTGCTGCAGGGCAGCCTGGTCGGCGTTGTCCACTTCCACCGGGCTGAAGGCGCTGCTGGCACCGCGCTCACCCAGCCACGCCTGCAGGCGTCGAGCAAAGCCGCAGAAGTGCGGGTACTGGCGATCACCGAGGGCGAGCAGGGCATAGCTGAGGTCGTTCAGTACCCAGGGCTGGCCGAGCACCTTGCGCTCGAAGGCGCGGGCGCTGTCGGGGGCTTCGCCATCGCCGAACGTGCTGACCACGAACAGCGCACGGCGAGCCTGGCGCAGGTCGTTTTCGCCCAACTCGGCCAGGGCGCGCACTTGCACTGGCAGGCCGGCGGCTTGCAATTGCCCGGCACTCTGCCAGGCCAGCTGTTCGGCAAAGCCGCTTTGGCTGGCAAAACCGATCAGCCAGCTATCGCCACTGCCGTTGCTACTGGCGACGTTGCCACGGGCCTCACGTACCTGGCGCTTTTTGCGGCGACGGTCGAGGTACAGCAGCCAGCCGGTGACGAAGAACAACGGCATTGTCAGGCTGGCGATGGTGACGATGATGCGCCCCGGCAGGCCAAAGTACTCACCGACGTGCAGGGCGTAGACGCTTTGCAGCAGCTGGGCCTTGAAGGATTTGTCGGTGTAGCGGTCGTGGTTTTTCACCTGGCCGGTGGTCGGGTCCAGCACCAGGGTGTTGAAGGCGCGAGGGTGATCGGCGTTGTCCAGCAGGTAGAACAGGTTGGCCGGCTGGCCGCCAACCGGTGGCAGGCGCAGGTTGTAGGCGGCAAGGCCTGGGCCTGCGGCGTCCTTGAGGTTGGACCAGATGGCGTCGTAGTCGACCACCAGCGGCGGGGCATTCTTGTCGACTTTCTGCGGCCCGTGGCGGCCACGGCCTTCGCCGCGCTTCTGCTGCTGGCCGGCTGCTGGCGCGTCGGCCAGCAGCTTGTTCAGGCCTTCGCGGTACCATTCATAGGACCAGAACAGCCCGGTCAGGGCGAACAGCAGATAGAACAGCAGGCACCAGGTGCCGGCCACGGCGTGCAGGTCCCAGTTGAAGGCACGGCCTTTCTTGGCCCAGTCGAAGGTCAGCCAGGTGCGCCAGTCCAGCGCCTTGCGCGGCCAGCGCAGGTACAGGCCGGACAGGCAGAAGAACACCAGCATCAGGGTGCAGGCACCGGTGATCTGCCGGCCAGTGTCGCCCATGGCCAGGAAACGGTGCAGGTTGAGCATGAGATTGAAGAAGCCTTGCCCGGCTACTTCGCCTTTTAGTTCGCCAGTGTACGGGTCGGCATAGCGCAGCTCGCCACGGCGTTCGCCCGGTGGTGGCATGAAGAAGATGCGTGCGGCATTGCCTTCGCGCACGTCCACCCACAGCATCGACACTTTGTCATGTTGCTGGGCTTCGACCCGCTGCACCAGTTCGGCCGGTGGCAGCACGCCTTCGGCGCGCACTTCTACCTTGAGCACATCGGCATTGAACGCACGCAGCAGTTCTTCCTGGAACGAGTACAGGGCGCCGGTAATGCCCATCAAGGCCAGTACCAGGCCTGCGGTGATGCCAAAGAACCAGTGCAATTGGAACAGCGTCTTCTTCACCACATCGATCACCTTGTCTTACTGCCGCACACTGCGCGGCGTGCATTATGCCTTGATACGCAAAAGCCCCGCTCACAGGAATGAACGGGGCTTGAGGGTGTTTCGTCAGAAGTGGACGCTGGTGGTCAACAGTGCAGTCCGCCCGGCCGCCTGGTTGGCGAAGTGGGTGGAGAAGGCCTTGTCGTAGTACACCTCGTTGGTCAGGTTCTGCACGTTCAACTGCAGGTCGACGTTCTTGGTCAGCTTGTAGGCGGCCATGGCGTCGTAGCGTACGTAGCTGTCGACCATGGTGGTGTTGGCCACGCTGCCGTACACGTCATCCACGTAGAAGGCACCGCCACCGACGGTCAGCTTCGGCGTGATCGAGTAGGTCGTCCACAGGCTGGCGCTGTTGTTCGGCGTGTTCGGCAGCTGGTTGCCGTCGTTGGCCTTGCCCAGCGGGCCGCCGTCGATCTGGCGAGCCTGCATGTAGGTGTAACCGGCGAATACCTGCCATTTGTCGGTGATCTTGCCGCTGGCCGACAGTTCGATACCTTGCACGCGGGTTTCGCCGACGTTTTCGTAGGTGGTGGTGTCCACCTGGACGCGGGCGTTTTCCTTCTCGGTGCGGAACAGTGCGGCGGTCAGCGACAGGCGCTGGTCGAGCAGGTCCCACTTGGTGCCGATTTCGTAGTTGGTGGTTTCTTCCGGCTCCATGTCGCTGCTCAACAGGTTGCCGTTGCGGTCAGTGCTGTTTGGTGGCGGGTTGCCTTCCATGCCTTCGCCAAGCATCGCGCCTGGAGGTGTCGCGGAGGTGGCATAGGAAACGTAGATGCTACCGTTCTCGGCTGGCTTCCAGACCAGGCCAAGTTGGCCCGTTACGAATTCACTCTTGTCTCGACCTTTGGCTGCGATTCCTTTGGTGTTCACGACGGTCGCGCCAGCAGCGTCATAAGTACGGTACTGGGTGTCGAAGTGGTCGTAGCGCAGCCCCATGTTCAGCAGCCAATCAGGCGTTAGCTCCAGGGTGTCGAACACATACAGGGCGCGCGTAGTGCCTTTGGTATCGGTGCCGGCGTAGTTGCGCGAGATCGCGCCGTTCCATGGGTCGTCCGGGTTCGGGTTGCCCAGCGAGGTGCAGTTGTAGCCGCTGTTCGCGCCGATCAGGCTTGGGTTACAGGTGGTGGCGGTCGAGCCACGGGTATTGGTGTCGACGTTGTAGGTGGAGCGCTTGCTCTCTTCACGGCTCAGTTCGATACCGGTGGAGAAGCTGTTCTTCAGGCCGCCCAGGTAGAACTCGCCGAACAGGTCGGTCTGGTTGGTGGTGGTGGCGGTGTTGCCGACACGGGTGTTGGCACGGCGCCAGACGCTACCGTTGTTGACGTTGCCCTTGCTGTCGTCAGGCTGGGTCAGGATGTAGTCCTGCATGCTGTTGCCGTGACGCAGGGTGTTCTTGATGGTCAGCGAGTCGGTCAGGTCGTGCTCGATGGCGAAGGTGGCGATGTCCACGCGGCTCTTGCGGAAGTCGCGACCGGTCAAGCCATAGAAGTTATCGCTGTCGCCGCCGTCGTCCGGTTTGCTCGGGTGCGCCGAGGTGCGTCCACCGCTGCCATTGGTCGGAATGCTGTACGGGATGCCCGAATCCGGCAGGTCGTCGCTTTCCAGGTGATAGTAGTCGAGGTTGACGCGGGTCGGGGTGCCCAGGCCGAAGGCCAGCGATGGGGCGATACCCCAGCGGTCGTAGTTGACCTTGTCGCGGCCGGCGACGTTGCTTTCGTGGGTCATCAGGTTCAGGCGGCCGGCAACGGTGTCGCTGAATTGGTAGTTGCCGTCGAAGGTGTAGCGTTGGGTCTGGTCGCTGCCCCAGGTCCAGGCGCCGTCCAGCGAGTTGCCCAGGTGCGCACGCTTGCTCACCAGGTTGATGGTGCCGCCGGCCGCGCCGCGGCCACCGATGGCCGAGTTCGGGCCCTTGGCCACTTCAACCGATTCGATGGCAAAGATTTCGCGGGTTTGCGCGCCAGTGTCACGCACGCCATCCAGGTAGGTATCGCCTTGGGCGTCGAAGCCGCGAATGAACGGGCGGTCACCTTGCGGGTTGCCGCCTTCGCCGGCACCAAAGGTGATGCCCGGCACAGTACGCAAGGCGTCCTGCAGGGTCAGGGCATTGGTGTCCTTGATCACTTGCTGCGGGATCACGGTGACCGAGCGCGGGGTGTCCACCAGCGGCGCGGTGTACTTCTGCGAGGCGGCCTTCTCGACCTTGTAATCGGTGCTGGCTTGTTCAGCCTTGCCGTTGACGCTGGTGGCATCGAGGGTAATGGCGCTGCTGGCGGCCGGGTCGGCGGCATACACCGACGAGGCGCTAAGGGCGACACCGATGGCAGACACGATCAGGCGTGGCGAACTCACTGCAGATGGTACGTACTGGCGCATTGCTTAGGACCTTCCCCAAGGTGTTGAGGCGGCGGATACTAATGTAAGCAATTGTGACTAACAATTGAGAGTCGTTACCATTCGTGAAGAATTTACAATCTTTACAATTTGCCCTTACGGTTTCATACAGCTGAAACGTCTTAAGCGGCGAACGGGGCTTGTGCAGCGCAAAAGGGAATCAATATCATTGGCGCCTTTACATTTCCTAACGGTGCTGCCGCCATGCTGCTTCACATCCCAGGCCTGTTCGACGCTGATGAACTGGCCCGTATCCGCGAGGCGCTGGAGCAGGCCGACTGGGCCGATGGCAAGGTCACGGCTGGTTATCAGTCGGCCAAGGCCAAACACAACCTGCAGTTGCCGGAAGGGCACGCGCTGGCCAAGGAGATCGGCTCTGCGCTGATCGACCGCTTGTGGAAAACCCCGCGCTTCATGTCTGCAGCGTTGCCGCACAAGGTGTTCCCGCCGCTGATCAATTGCTACCGCGAAGGTGGCAACTTCGGTTTCCACATCGACAACGCCCTGCGCCAGCCCAAGGGCAGCCCGGAGCGGGTGCGTACCGACCTGTCTTCCACGCTGTTCCTCAGCGACCCAGACAGCTACGACGGCGGTGAGCTGGTGATTCAGGACACCTATGGCGTGCAGCAGGTCAAGCTGGCCGCCGGTGACCTGGTGCTGTACCCCGGCACCAGCCTGCACAAGGTCAACCCGGTGACCCGTGGGCAGCGCTATGCCGCATTCTTCTGGGCCCAGAGCCTGGTGCGCGAGGACAGCCAGCGGGCACTGCTGTTCGAGATGGACAACGCCATCCAGCAACTGACTGCCGATGTGCCAGACCATCCTTCGCTGCTGCAACTGACGGGCACCTACCACAACCTGCTGCGCCGCTGGGCTGAGGTCTGAGCCGTGTCCTATCTGTTGCGACGTGAAGAAGTGGTGGATGTGGCCGGCTTGCAGGCCATGCTCGAAGAAAGCCCCGGCAAGGCCGCCCAGGCGATCTTGGCGGCGGCGGGGCAGGGCGCGGTCGAGGCGCAGTTGCTGTTGGGGCAGATCCTGCTGGATGGCCGCGGTATTGAAGAAGATGCAACCGTGGCCCGGCGTTGGTTTGGCATCGCCGCACAGGGCGGCAGTGCCATGGCGCACAACATGCTCGGGCGTTGCCTGGAACATGGCTGGGGTGGCGAGGTGAGTTTGTCGCAAGCGGCCGTTCACTATGCGCGTGCCGCCGACGCGGGGCTGGACTGGGGCCTGTACAACCTGGGCAACCTACTGGCGACCGGGCGCGGTGTGCCGGCCAATCAGGGGCAGGCACTGATGTGCTACGAGAAGGCTGCGCAAATGGGGCATGCCAAGTCGATGAACCTGTATGGGCGTTACCTGGAGCAGGGCATTGCCACGGCGCCCAGCCCGGCGCGGGCGGTACGCTGGTATCGGCGTTCGGCCGAGGCGGGGGATTTCCGTGGGATGTTCAGCCTGGCGCTGGTGCTGGTCGAGCGTGGGCAACTGGCCGAGGCTGGGCAGTGGCTGGAACACGCGCGGGTTGAAGGGAACATGAACTTCCTGCGCGCTGCGTTGGTAACCTTGCAGGCCGCCGGGCCGGTGTTGATGGCTTTTGCGGCGCGGTATGCCGAGGAGATCGAGCGGCGCGGGGCGTGATGGCGCGGCCCGAAGGGCTGCCCGGTACCTGTGGGCGCCGGTAGCCGTTCCACATTACCTTCGGTGCGCGTGATGATCATGCTGAAAGCCCATTTCCCGAGGGGCTGACATGTCATTCATTCAAGAACGTTCTTTCATTGCCACGCTGACTTCCACTACGCCTGGCTACCAGGGCATTCTCGATTCTGTCGAGTTCAAAACTATGCCTGCCTCGCGTTGTAACAACTGGCTCACCGTTGCATCACCGTATTCAGTCCGGGCACAGCAACGCTTTTGGTTTGGTTACTTCGAGGGCGACAGGCCTGGTTACAGGATTGTCACCGTGGAGTCGGAGGCGGGGGCGTCCCATCGTGATACCTGGGACCTGGGCAGCGGAAATTGCGTGGGTTACTACCCGAAAGTCGCCAAGCCATTGTTATGGCGCATTTGGGTCAGTGGCCAAGCGCTGGCGATCCCAGAGGTTTCCGAGTATTCAGGGGTGACGATTGCCGCAGTTGGTAGCGTACCGCTGGGGGTTCGTGATCGTAAATCGTGGGAGGATCACTATGTCAGCGCAGGTGCGCCGAACAAACTGATCATGCAGATGTGTATCAGCGAGGTGAACGTGCCGTACTTCGACAGCTATTCAATGTTTCGGCGCTGAGCGAGCATTGAAAACGGGGCCTTGCGGCCCCGTCTTGCATTACAGGTAGTAAGCCTTCAGCGGCGGGAAACCGTTGAATTCCACTGCGCTGTAGCTGGTGGTGTAGGCGCCGGTCGACAGCCAGTACAGGCGGTCACCGATGGCCAGGTTCAACGGCAGGCCGTACTTGTAGTTCTCGTACATGATGTCGGCGCTGTCGCAGGTCGGGCCGGCGATGACCACTTCTTCGGCTTCGCCTTTTTTCTCGGTCCAGATCGGGAACTTGATGGCTTCGTCCATGGTTTCGATCAGGCCGGAGAACTTGCCCACGTCGGTGTAGATCCAGCGCTCGACGGCGGTACGCGACTTGCGCGCCACCAGCACCACTTCGCTGACCAGGATGCCGGCGTTGGCGATCAGCGAACGGCCTGGCTCCAGGATGATTTCCGGCAGCTCGTCACCGAAGTCTTCCTTGAGGAAGCGAATGATTTCTTCAGCGTAGGTTTCCAGGCTGTTGGTGCGGGTGATGTAGTTGGCCGGGAAGCCGCCACCCATGTTGATCAGCTTCAGCTCGATGCCGTCTTCTTCTTTCAGGCGCTCGAAGATCACCTTGACCTTGGCGATGGCGGCGTCCCACACGCTGATGTCACGCTGCTGCGAGCCCACATGGAAGGAAATGCCGTAAGGTACCAGGCCCAGGTCGCGGGCGAGGATCAGCAGGTCCATTGCCATGTCGGTCTGGCAGCCGAACTTGCGGGACAGCGGCCAGTCGGCAGTGGTGGAGCCTTCGGTCAGGATACGCACGTACACTTTCGAGCCCGGTGCGGCCTTGGCAATGTTGCGCAGGTCGGCTTCGGAGTCGGTGGCGTACAGACGCACGCCCTTCTCGTAGAAGTAGCGGATGTCCTTGGACTTCTTGATGGTGTTGCCGTAGCTGATGCGGTCGGCGCTGACGCCACGGTCCATCACCTTGTCCAGTTCGTAGATCGAGGCGATGTCGAAGCTCGAACCTTTCTCTTTGAGCAGGTCGATGATCTCGACGGCCGGGTTGGCCTTGACCGCGTAGTAGACCTTGGCGAATTCGAAACCGGCGCGCAGGTCGTCATAGGCCTGGCTGATCATCTGGGTATCGATGAGTACGAACGGGGTTTCCTGCTTGTCGGCGAACGCCTTCATTTTCTGGAAGGTGTCACGCGCGAAATAGTCTTCGACCTGGATCGACATGCTCAGGGACTCCATGGGCAAACTGAAAGATTAAGTGGCTGCAAACTGAACGTCCTCCGTATCCCCACTTTGGTTCGCCTACTCAGTACTTGAGCCGGATGGATCGTTTCCAGCATGGACGTTCGGCGCGCACTTTAGGGCGTGAAGAATGCAGAATCAACAGGCAATCCGGGCGTGATCGGCGTGGATCGACGACCAGCCATTTGAATAACCGACTCGTGTGACCGGCTGATGTTCCCCACGATGTTTCAAGCGTAAAAAATTGTGGAATGGACCCTGTCGGCCCCCGCGCGGGTAAACCCGCTCCCACAGGGTTTTTGCTGTTCCTGTGCCTACATGTCTACCCGTGAAGGGGGCGTAGGTGTTCATATTTATGGCCACATTTTCCTGGTACCCACGTACAGGAAATGGCCCATAAATTTTTTGTTACCGACTGGCGGATTTGCTGGTTTTGATGAGAAACATTACTATTCGCACCCTTATCCGCCTCCCTGATGACCCAGACCGTGTCCGGACACAAAGGCTTCTTCGACCATTACCATGAGCTTATAGGCACCTGGACGCGCAAGCTGCGCTGTCGTCAGCAGGCCGAAGACCTCACCCATGATGCCTTTGTCCGGGTACTGGAAAACCCGCGGGAGCAGGTCGAGCAGCCACGCGCCTACCTGCACCAGACCGCACGCAACATTGCCGTGGATGGTTTTCGCCGCGAAGACCGCCGCCAGGCCCTGGCGCTGGAAGCCTTTGACGAGGGCAGCACCGGCAGTGGTGACCCAGAGGCCTACGTGCATGCGCTGGAGCTGGCCGACAGCGTCGAGCGGGCATTGGCCGAGTTGCCGCTCAACTGCCGGCAGGTGTTCATCTGGCAGAAGCTCGAAGGCCTGACCCAGGCCGAGATCGCCGAGCGCATGGGGTTGAGCAAGAACATGGTCGAAAAGTATATGATCCGCACGCTCCGGCATTTGCGTGAGCACCTGGATGTGTCGGCATGATGAGTCAGGAGACCTTTTCGATGAAACAGCACGGTACCGATACCGTCCGCGAGCAGGCGGCCGCATGGTTTGCCCGCGTGCAGGATGCGCCTCGGGATGCCGGGCTGCAGAAACAGTTGCGTGCCTGGCTGGCGAGCGACGAGCGCCACCGGGAAGAATACGAACACCTCGACCGCGTGTGGCAGGCCGCCGCTTTCATTCCACGCCAGCGCCTGGAGGCGCTGTGCCAACCAGACCCGGTGCAGCAGTTGCCACGTCGGCGTTTCGTGCGCCAGGCGTTGGCCGCCAGTGTCGCGGTATTGGCACTGGGCCTGGGTTGGGGCGGTTGGCACTATCAGCAGCTGAACCATCAGGGCAGCTTGCAGACGGCTTTCAATGAGCGTCGTCAGGTCGAACTGCCGGATGGCTCGCAGCTGGAGCTCAATGGCAGTACACAGGTGCAGGTCGACTTCAGTGCCGGCCAGCGGCATATTCGCCTGAATGCCGGTGAGGTCATGTTCAGCGTCGCCCACGACAGTGACAGGCCGTTCGTCATCGACACCGCTCAAGGCCGCGTGACGGTAACCGGTACCCGCTTTGACGTGCGCCTGGACCCGGCCAGCACCCGTGTGGCGGTGGAGCAGGGTTCAGTGCGTGTGCAGGGCAAGGGTGCCTCGTTGGCGCAGCTCACGGCAGGGCAGGGCTCGCATATCGATGCACAAGGCCTGGTCACCGCACCCTACGCAGTCAATGCCGCCACTGTGACGGCCTGGCGCCAGGGCAAGCTGGTGTTCGACAACGCCACCCTCGCCGAAGTCGTGGCCGAAGCCTCGCGCTACCGTAGCCAGCCATTACGGGTCGCCCCTGGTAAAGTCGCCCAACTGCGCCTGTCCAGCACCTTCAATGTCGATGACACCGACGCCCTGTTGCGGGCCTTGCCGAGCATCCTCCCCGTGGCCATCAAGGCCCATGAAGACGGCTCCAGCGAAATAATCGCGAAATAGATTCAGGTTTTTTTTCGCTCGTTCGTCTTCCTCGCCAGCTGCAACTGCCAAGCATTTCCATTTGCATGCGGTTGGCGTTTATTCCGCTCTCCAGGATGTTTCGACGACGTGAACAACAACAAACCCTTCCCACGCTTGCGCGCCTTGGCGCTGGCCCTGGTGGTCAGTGCCGTGGCCGTCAACAGCCAGGCCGCAGAGGCCGGCAACACCATCCAGATCCAGGCCCAGCCGTTGGGCTCGGCGCTGACCCAGCTCGGTCAGCAGACCAGCCTGCAGCTGTTCTTCAGCCCCGAGCTGGTCGCCGGCAAGCAGGCCCCTGCGGTGTCCGGCAACCTGGCGCCGGTGCAGGCGCTGCAACAGTTGCTGCAAGGCAGCGGGCTGACCTTCGAGATGTCCCAGGACACCGTTGTAATAAAGCCTCTGCCGACCACCCTTGAGCTGGGCAGCGGCAGCCTGGAGCTGGCACCCACCGACATTAAAGTGGTCGGTGACTGGCTGGGTGATGCCCAGCAAAGCGTGGTGCAGAACCACCCTGGCGCACGCACCGTGGTGCGCCGCGAGGCGATGGTGGAGAAGGGCGCAATGAACGTGCGCGACGTGCTGCGCGGTATCCCCGGCGTGCAAGTGCAGGACTCCAACGGCACCGGCGGCAGCGACCTGTCGCTGAACGTGGGTGTGCGTGGCCTTACTTCGCGCCTGTCGCCGCGCTCCACGGTACTGATCGATGGCATCCCGGCTGCTTTCGCACCGTATGGTCAGCCACAGCTGTCGATGGCGCCGATTTCCTCGGGCAACCTCGACAGCATCGATGTGGTGCGGGGGGCCGGCTCGGTGCGCTATGGCCCGCAAAACGTCGGTGGGGTGATCAACTTCGTGACCCGGGCAATCCCCGAGAAAGCCTCGGCGGAGTTGTCTACCACCCTGGAAACCTCCCAGCACGGCGGCTGGAAACACACCGAGTCGGCCTTCGTCGGCGGCACGGCGGACAACGGCATGGGCGTGGCGCTGCTGTACACCGGGGTTAACGGCAACGGTTACCGTGAAAGCAACAACGGCAACGACATCGACGACGTCATCCTCAAGACTCACTGGGCGCCCACCGACGTCGACGAGTTCTGGCTCAACTTCCATTATTACGATGGCCGTGCCGACATGCCCGGCGGTTTGACCCAGGCCCAGTACGACAGCAACCCGTACCAGTCCCTGCGCGACTACGACTACTTTGCCGGCCGGCGCAAGGATGTATCGTTCAAGTGGCAGCGCCAGCTCGACGATGCCACCCAGTTCGAAGTGCTGACCTACTACACCGACAGCTTCCGCGGCAGCGCCATCGCCTCGCGGGACATGAAGACCCTGTCGTCGTACCCGCGCAACTACCACACCTTCGCCATCGAACCCCGCGTCTCGCGAATCTTCTTCGCGGGCCCGACTACTCAGGAAGTCAGCGTGGGCTATCGCTACTTGAAGGAAGCGATGCGCGAGCAATCGACGCGCCTGGCGCTGATCGACAACGTGCCCACGTATACCCCGACTTCCGATGGCCACGTGTTCCAGGACCGCAGCGGCGGCACCGAGGCCAGTGCCTACTACATCGACGACAAGATCGACGTGGGTAACTGGACCATCACCCCTGGCGTCCGATTCGAGCACATCAACACCGATTGGCGCGACCGCCCGGTGCTGGATGCCAACAACCGCCCGGTGCCGGAGAAGAAGCGCAGCATCACCAGCAACGAGCCGCTGCCGGCGCTGAGCGTGATGTACCACATCTCCGATGCGTGGAAAGTGTTCGCCAACTACGAGACTTCGTTCGGCAGCCTGCAGTACTTCCAGTTGGGCCAGGGCGGTAGCGGCAACAACACGGCCAATGGCCTGGAGCCGGAGAAGGCCAAGACCTACGAAATCGGCACGCGCTATGACGATGGCGGCTTTGCCGGTGAGCTGACCGCGTTCTACATCGACTTCGATGACGAGCTGCAGTACATCAGCAACGATGTGGGTTGGACCAACCTCGGCGCCACCAAGCACCAGGGTATCGAGGCCTCGGTACGTTATGACCTGGCCGGGCTGGACCCGCGCCTGGACGGGCTGTCGGTGAGTGGTGGCTACACCTACACCCGTGCAACCTATGAAGGGGATATTCCGGGCTTCAAGGGGCGTGACCTGCCGTTCTATTCACGCCAGGTGGCGACTGCCGGGGTGCGTTACGCGGTCAACCGCTGGACCTGGAACCTGGACGCCTACGCCCAATCCAAGCAGCGTGCGCCGGGCACCGGGATCAATGCCGATGGCAGCTTCAATGGCGACTACATTACCGAGCCGAGTGCCGATGGGCAGTATGGCGATATTCCGGGCTATGTGACCTGGCATGCCCGTGGCGGGTATGAGTTCGGGCCAGAAATGTCCAACCTGAAGCTGGCGGCGGGGGTGAAGAACTTGTTCGACAAACAGTACTTCACCCGCTCCAGCGACAACAATGCCGGCATCTATGTGGGTGAGCCGCGGACCTTCTATGTGCAGGCCAGTGTAGGGTTCTGACACCGCGTCGCCTGATTCGCGGGCAAGCCCGCTCCCACAGGATTGCGCAAAGCCTAGGGTAAGCGCGAACCCTGTGAGAGCGGGCTTGCCCGCGAAGAGGCCGGTTCAGGAAATTACTGCTTCAGCCGGCGACACGATCGAAGTCTTCGCCCCGCGCGACCTTCCTGAACTCAGGTAGGCCGCAATCGACTCCTGCGTCACCTCGCCCAAAAACACCTGTTCGGCATCCAGCACTGGCAACCACGCCCGGTTGAACTCGTACATGCGCGACAGCAGGATGCGCAAATGTTCATCGTGCGATGCCGTGGCATTGAACGGCCGTAGGAAGTCGCCACAGGTGCCTTGCTGGCGGTGCATGTCGCGCCGGCGCACATAGCCCAGCGCCTTGTTCTGCGCATCGGTCACCACCACATAGCGGCGGTCGTGTTCATCAAGCAGTTCCAGTGCATCGTTTACAGGCGTTTCCGGGCTTACCGACGGCGCGTTGTCTGCGGCATCCTCGGCACGCACCAGCAGCAGGCGCTTGAGGGTGCTGTCCTGGCCAACGAAGTTGCTGACGAACTCATCGGCCGGGTGGGCCAGCAGGGTGTCCGGGTGGTCCAGCTGCAACAGCTTGCCGGCACGGAAGATGGCAATCTTGTCGCCCAGCTTGATCGCTTCGTCGATGTCGTGGCTGACCATGATCACCGTCTTGTTCAGCGCCCGCTGCATTTCGAAGAACTCGTTCTGGATCATTTCGCGGTTGATCGGGTCGACCGCGCCGAACGGCTCGTCCATCAACAGTACCGGTGCTTCGGCAGCCAGCGCGCGGATCACGCCAATGCGCTGCTGCTGGCCACCGGAAAGTTCGCGTGGGTAGCGCTGCAGGTACTGTTTAGGTTCGAGCTTGATCATGTGCATCAGCTCGCGGGCGCGTTCATGGCACTTTTGCTTGTCCCAGCCAAGCAGGCGCGGCACTACGGTGATGTTCTCTTCGATGGTCATGTTGGGGAACAAACCGATCTGCTGGATCACGTAACCGATGTGCCGGCGCAAGGTCACTTCGTCCAGCCCGGTGGTGTCTTCGCCATTGATGAACACTTGTCCGGAGGTCGGTGTGATCAGGCGGTTGATCATTTTCAGCGTGGTGCTCTTGCCGCAGCCCGAAGGGCCGAGGAACACGCAGATTTCCCCTTCGTTGACCGTAAGGCTTACCGAGTCGACGGCTTTGACGTCCTTGCCGTTGACGTTGAAGGTTTTGCTGAGGTTCTTCAGTTCGATCATGAGCGCAGTCCTTCTGGAGTCAGGGCACGTTGCAGGGTTTGCAGCAGCAGGTCGGCGATGATGGCCAGCAGGCTGACCAGCACGGCGCCGACCAGCAGCATCGACATGTCGCTGCGGCTGATGGAGGTGAGGATGAGCACGCCCAGGCCACCGGCGCCGATGGTGGCGGCAATGGTCATGACGCCAATGTTCATCACCACGGCGGTGCGCACACCGGCGAGAATCACTGGTACGGCGATGGGCAGCTCGACCATGCGCAGGCGCTGGCCGAAAGTCATGCCGATGCCGCGTGCGGCTTCACGGATTCCGGGCTCGACATTGGTCAGGGCCAGGTAAGTGTTGCGCAGGATTGGCAGCAGCGAATACAGGAACACCGCAGTAATCGCCGGCAACGGCCCCAGGCCCTGGCCGAACTTGGAGTAGAACGGCAACAGCAAGCCGAACAGGGCGATAGAAGGGATGGTCAACAGCACCGTGGCGCTGGCTTGCAGCGGGCCTGCGAGGGTTGGGAAGCGGGTCATCAGGATGCCCAGCGGCACCCCCACGAGGATTGCCAGGCTTACGGCAATGCCCACCAGGGTGATGTGCTGCCAGGTCAGTTGCAGCACCTGTGCCCAGTCCAGGTGGCTGAAGGTATCGATCAGGTTCATGGCTGGCCCTCGCTGTTCAGTGGGTGCTCACGCAGGAAAGTGGCGGCCACGGCGGTGGGGTTCTGGTGCTCGACATCGACCTTGGCGTTGAGCTGGCGCATGGTTTCGTCGTCCAACTGCTCGGCCAGCGGCTTGAGCAGGGCGACCAGCTGCGGGTTGGCGTCGAGCACGGCTTTGCGCACAACGGGTGCTGCGGTGTAGTCGGGGAAGTAGTGCTTGTCGTCTTCCAGCAGCTTAAGGTCGAAGGCGTTAAGGCGGCCGTCGGTGGTGTACACCAGGCCGGCGAACACCTGGTTGTTGCGCATGGCGGTGTACACCAGGCCCCCGTCCATCTGGCGGATATTGCGCCGGTCCAGCGGCAGGCCGTACATCTCGCGCAGGCCGACCAGGCCGTCGGGGCGGTTGGCGAACTCGGTGTCCAGCGCCACCAGGTGGGTACGCTGGCTTTCGTCGCGCAGCACCTGGTTGAGGTCGCTGATGGTGTTGACCTGCGGGTAGGCGTCAGCCACTTGCTTGGGCAGGCCCAGCGCGTAGGTGTTGCTGAACTTCGACGGGGTCAGCCAGATCAGGTCCTTTTTCGCATCCAGCGCCTTCACCCTGGCGAAGGTGGCTTCGGCACTGGGCATGCGCTCATCGATGTGGTTGTACGACACCAGCGACACGCCGGTGTATTCCCACATCAGGTCGAGCTGGCCGGTTTCCTGGGCCTGGCGCGCGATGTTGCTGCCAAGGCCGGTGGTGACGCGCACGTCGAAGCCGTTGGCGCGCAGGTATTGCGCGGTGATTTCGGCAAGCACGGTCTGTTCGGTGAACACCCGCGCGCCGATGCGGATCAGCGGTTTTTCCGCCGCCTGGGCAAATCCTGCGAACAGCAGGGCCGCGCCCAGCAGCAAGGCGATTCTCTTCTTCATAGCGTTCCCTATCCTTATTGGGCCAGGCCACGTTCCAGCCAGCGCTTGCTGGAGAAACTCACCGCCGCATCCAGCACCAACGCCAGCAGTGCGGTGCACGCGGCACCCAGCAGCAGCTGCGGCTGGTTGTTCAGGGCGATGCCGGGGAAGATCAGGCTGCCCAGGCTGTTGGCGCCAATCAGGAACGCCAGCGGTGCGGTACCCACGTTCAGCGCCAGGGCCACGCGTACACCACCGACGATGATCGGCACCGCGTTGGGCAGTTCCACCTGCCACAGTTGCTGGCGTGGGGTCATGCCGATGCCGGTGGCGGCTTCCTTGAGTGATGCAGGGACGTTTTTCAGGCTCTCGTAGGTGTTGCGCACGATAGGCAGGAGGGAGGCGAGGAACAGTGCGAAGATCGCAGGCCCGGCGCCGATGCCCAGAATACTCAGGGCGATGGCCAGAACGGCCAAGGGGGGGATGGTGTTGCCAACGTTGAAAAACTGCATGAAGCGCTCGGCTTTGTCGACCCGGTGCGGTCGACTCAACGCAATGCCGGCGGGGATGCCCACGGCCAACGCCGCCGCCATCGAAGCCAGCACCAGTATCAGGTGCGCTTGCAGGTAGAACCCAAGATCGTCGCGATAACGCGCGATCGTGTCGATGCCGATCCAGTGGATCAGCAGGGCCAGGATGACGAGCACGGTGGCGCATCCCAACAGCCCTTTACCGTAGCGTTTAGCCACAGGCGGACTCCTTGTGTTGTCGGCGAGCACACTTCTTTTTTGCCGGCCAGTCCTGGCGACGATTGGTGTGTTCGCGAGTAGCAGCGTGACGCACGCCGAAGGCTGCGATCAGGCCATGAGCCGAACCCCGTCGGGCCCGAAAATGCTGATGAAACCAGTCCCCAACCGAAGCGGGTTGCAGGGGAGTGGACGTCTCCGTGGGCGTAAAGGTTCCCATCTGAGGCGGCATTTGGCCAGCGTTAATCACTGGGTGGTGGGTTTTTTGGCGAGAAAAAACAGCGGCTTAATGCACTGTAGGCGTTGAAATAACTGCGCTGCGGCCATCTGTCGTGATAAAGCGATTGCCTGTTGAATTTGTTGTGCCTGTCCCGGCCCCTTCGCGGGCACGCCCGCTCCCACAGGGCTCACTATTGTCCTCAAGGCTTTTGCAGAACCTGTGGGAGCGGGCGTGCCCGCGAAAGGGCCGGGACAGGTGTCACTGGTTCAGCAAGTTTTGGTCTGGGCCCAACTTCAGGTATGATATCGCCCCTTTTTGAATCCCCCAGTCAGGCGATTTCCCATGACCAACCAGGCCGCCGAAGTCGCGAAGCGCCGCACTTTCGCAATTATTTCCCACCCCGACGCTGGTAAGACCACCATCACCGAGAAGCTGTTGCTGATGGGCAAGGCCATTGCCGTCGCCGGTACCGTGAAGTCGCGCAAGTCCGACCGCCACGCCACCTCCGACTGGATGGAAATGGAGAAGCAGCGCGGCATCTCCATCACCACCTCGGTGATGCAGTTCCCGTACCGCGAGCACATGATCAACCTGCTCGACACCCCCGGCCACGAAGACTTCTCGGAAGACACCTACCGCACCCTGACCGCGGTGGACTCGGCGCTGATGGTGCTCGACGGCGGTAAAGGTGTAGAGCCGCGTACCATCGCCCTGATGGACGTGTGCCGCCTGCGCGACACGCCAATCGTCAGCTTCATCAACAAACTCGACCGAGACATTCGCGACCCGATCGAGCTGCTCGACGAGATCGAAGCCGTTCTGAAGATCAAGGCCGCGCCAATTACCTGGCCGATCGGTTGCTACCGCGATTTCAAGGGCGTGTATCACCTGACCGGTGACTACATCGTGGTGTACACCCCAGGCCACGGCCACGAGCGCACCGAAGCCAAGATCATCCAGAACCTGGACTCGGACGAAGCCCGCGCCCACCTGGGCGACCAGTACGACTCGTTCGTCGAGCAACTGGAGCTGGTGCAGGGCGCCTGCCACGAGTTCAACCAGGACGAGTTCATCAACGGCCAGCTCACCCCGGTGTTCTTCGGTACCGCATTGGGCAACTTCGGTGTCGACCACGTGCTCGACGCGGTAGTCGACTGGGCGCCGCGCCCGCTGGGCCGTGTTGCCCACGAGCGTACCGTGGAGCCTGTGGAAGAGAAGTTCACCGGTTTCGTGTTCAAGATCCAGGCAAACATGGACCCGAAACACCGCGACCGTATCGCCTTCATGCGTATCTGCTCGGGCAAGTACGAGAAGGGCATGAAAATGCGCCACGTTCGCCTGAACAAGGACCTGCGTATCGGCGATGCGCTGACCTTCTTCTCCTCCGAGCGCGAGCAGTTGGAAGAGGCCTTTGCCGGTGACATCATCGGCCTGCACAACCACGGCACCATCCAGATCGGCGACACCTTCACCGAAGGCGAGGCGCTGGGCTTCACCGGTATCCCGCACTTCGCTCCGGAGCTGTTCCGCCGCGTTCGCCTGAAGGACCCGCTGAAATCCAAGCAACTGCGTCAGGGCCTGCAGCAGTTGGCCGAAGAGGGTGCGACCCAGGTGTTCTTCCCGGAGCGCAGCAACGACATCATCCTCGGTGCGGTGGGTGTGCTGCAGTTCGACGTGGTCGCCAGCCGCCTGAAGGAAGAATACAAGGTCGAGTGCGCCTACGAGCCGATCACCGTATGGTCGGCGCGCTGGATCAGCTGCGATGACAAGAAGAAGCTCGAGGAATTCCAGACCAAGGCCATGGAAAACCTGGCCATCGACGGTGGCGGGCACCTGACCTACCTGGCGCCGACCCGGGTCAACCTGGCGCTGATGGAAGAGCGCTGGCCGGACATCAAGTTCCGCGCTACCCGCGAGCATCATTGAGTATTGGAGTTGGGGCCGCGAAGCGGCCCCATTTCAATTTCCGGCTTTGATGCTGGTCCAGATCCGCGTCCTGATGCGGTCGATCTTCGCCGGCATCGCCTCCAGCGCATACAGCTTGCCCATCACCTCGTCGCTCGGGTAAATCATCGTATTACCCTTCATCGCCGGGTCCACCAACCCGTCCGCCTTGAGGTTGCCGTTGGCGTATTGCACATGGTTGCTGATGTTGGCCATCACTTCCGGCTGCAGCAGGTAGTTCATGTAGGCATACCCGGCCTTCTCATCCGGTGCATCGGCCGGCATGGCCACCATGTCGAACCACATCGGCGCGCCTTCCTTGGGTATCGAGTAACCCACCTTCACCCCGTTCTTCGCCTCTTCAGCCCGGTTTTTCGCCTGCAGCACATCCCCTGAGAAACCCACCACCACGCAGATATCGCCGTTGGCCAGGTCGCCGGTGTACTTCGATGAGTGGAAGTAGCTGATGTATGGCCGCACCTGCATCAACAGTGCCTTGGCCTTGTCGTAGTCGGCCGGGTTCTGGCTGTGGTGCGGCAGGCCCAGGTAGTGCAGGGCGATGGGCAGCAGTTCGGGGCCGTTGTCCAACACGGCGACGCCGCAGCTTTTCAGCTTGCTCATGTATTCGGGCTTGAAGATCAGGTCCCACGAGTCCAGTGGCGCGTTGTCGCCGAGCACAGCCTTGACCTTGTCGATGTTGTAGCCGATGCCGGTGCTGCCCCACAGGTACGGGAAGCCGTATTGGTTGCCCGGGTCGTTCACTTCCAGCGCCTTGAGCAGTACCGGGTTGAGGTTTTTCCAGTTGGGCAACTGCGACTTGTCCAGGCGCTTCAGCGCCTTGCCCTGGATTTGCCGGGCCATGAAGTGGTTGGAAGGGAACACCACGTCGTAGCCGGAGTTGCCGGTCATCAGCTTGCCGTCGAGGGTTTCGTTGCTGTCGTACACGTCGTACGTCGGCACGATGCCGCTGGCGAGCTGGAAGTTTTTCAGCGTATCGGGAGCGACGTAGCTGGACCAGTTGTAGATCTTCACCGTTTCAGCGGCGCTGGCCACGCTGGCGGCCAGCATCAGGGGTGCGAGAAGGAGCGTGCGCATGTCGGGTTTACCTTGCTTTGTCTGTTGTTATCGAAGGCAGGCGATCAGCGGATCAGAAAATTAGTACGTAGGTCTTGCGCACGGTCTCCTGGATGTCCCAGATGCCGGTGCTGTTGGCCGGTAGCATCAGTGCGTCTCCGGCTTCTATGTAGAGGGTCTCGCCACCGTCGGGGGTGAAGGTGCAGCGGCCCTTGATGAAATGGCAGAACTCCTGCTGCACGATCTGCCGCCGCCAGCGCCCGGGGGTGCATTCCCAGATGCCTGTTTCGACGCCATCGCTGCGCTCCACGCAGGTGACCGAGGCCACTGCAATGGGCTCGCCGAGCGGTACCGCGACGGGGTTGGAACTGTCCAGCACGGCGCTGGCGGTGTTCTTGAACTGGGTGATGCTCATGACCGGTGGATCCTGTGCAGGTGATAAGGGAAGTCAGTGCATGAAGCCTTCCATGAAGTCCGCAAGCGAGCTGGCCAGGCGCCGCCTCCACGGCGCGCTGGCGGGGTTGGCGAGGGTCCGGTCCTCGTGGACGAAACTTTGGATGATTGCGTTGTAGCCCAACCAACGGCAGGGCTCGGGCGGCCAGCTGGCCAGGCTGGAAAGCGGGCGGTTGTCGAGTACCCAGGGCTGTGCGGTCAGTTCGTTGTGCTGGTTGAGGATCAGCGCGGCCAGGGTGCGCCCGCCCAGGTTGGTGGCGCCCACGCCTTCGCCGCCGTAACCGCCAGCCAGGGCGATACCGCGTTGGCGGTCGCAAAGCATGTGCGGGCGGAAGCGCCGCGCCATGCCCAGATTGCCGCCCCAGGAGTGAGTGATGCGCACGTGCCTGAGCTGTGGGAACAGCTCGCCGAACAAGTAGCGACGCAGCTCGACTTCGTGCTCGTGGAGGTTGAAGTTTTCCCGCAGGCGTCCACCGAAGCGGTAACCTCCGCGGGCGCCGAACACCAGGCGGTTGTCGGCGGTGCGCTGGCCGTAGGTGACCTGGCGGCTGCTTTCGCTGAACGCTTGCCCCTGGCTCAGGCCGATCTGTGCCCAGGTGGCCTCCGGCAGCGGCTCGGTGGCCACCAGCAGGCTCTGTACCGGCAGCTGATGTTTGCCCAACGGCGGCAGGCTGGCAGCGTAGCCTTCCACGGCGGGCACCATCCACTGGCAGCGAATCCGTGCCAGTGGCGTACGCACCTCACCCGGCTGCCAGTCGATGGCCGGGGTGTTTTCGTAGATCGGTACACCCAGCGCCTCCACTGCCCGAGCCAGGCCGCGCACCAGTTTGGCCGGCTGGATAGTCGCGGTGTGCGGGCTGTAGATGGCGCCAAACGCATTACTGACCCGCAGCTGCGCGTCCAGTTGCTCGGGGCGTAGCCAGCGGTAGTCGTCCTCGGTCATGCCCTGGCGATACAAGTCGTCGAGGTATGCGCGCAGGCTGCGCTCCTGTTCCGGGTAGCGCGCAGCGCAGTACAGCACGCCACCTTTGCGGTAGTCGCAATCGATGCCTTCGCGTAGCAGCACGCTGTGCACTTCATCGGGAATACCGTGCAGCAGGTCGATGCTGGCACGGCGCTGTTGCGGCGACAGGGTGGCGAGCAGGCGGTCTTCGCCCAGCAGGTTACCCATCAGCCAACCACCGTTGCGCCCCGAGGCGCCAAAACCGGCGATGTTGGCGTCTATCACGGCGATGTTCAGCTGTGGCGCCTGGCGCTTGAGGTAGTAGGCGGTCCACAAACCGGTATAGCCGGCGCCAATGATGCACACATCCGCTGTCAGCTCTTCGCGCAGGGCCGGGCGGGCGCACAATGGCTCGTCAAGCTGGTCCATCCACAGGCTTAGTGTGCGCAGGGGTTGCATCGGGTTCGGCTCCACGTCCATCGAGGTCTGTGGGCGATCCTAGTGATGTCGGTAGGCGGCTGTCTTACGTGCGTGCACGCAGGGAAATTTGCTTCAGGTAGGCCTTGGGCGTGAGCCCGGTGTGTTCACGGAAGCACTTGTAGAACGCTGACAGCGAGTTGAAGCCGGCGCTGAACGCCAGCTCGTCGATCGTCGCCTCGACGCGGTCGTCGTCGAGGCTGGCCATCAGGTGCTGCAGGCGGGCCTGGTTGACGTAGCGGTAGAAGCTTTGCCCCAGCACTTGGTTCAGCAGGTAGGAGATTTGGTTGCGGCTATAGCCACTGGCGTCGGCCACTTGCTGCAGGTCCAGCTCCGGGTCCAGGTAGGGGCGCTGGCGCTGGAAGTAGTGCTCCAGGTCCTGGGCCATGGTCGACAACTGCCGGGGTGACAGGCCCAGGCGGCTGGTGGCCGGGCGTGGGCCGCTGCCGGCGTGGCCGCTGCCGTTCTGGCGAACAAGCGTGGCGTATTCGTTGACCCGCCAGATCAGCCCGTCTTTGACGGTGATGGCTTCGCTGGACTGGAACGCCACCAGGCCGTCGCCGCCCTGGACTGTGACCTGGTACTGGATGAACGCGGTGCAGCCATCGACGCGGATGCGGTCGCTGTGGACGATGTCTTCGCCGGCTTCGTGGGGCAGGCAGGCGCGTACGTAGTCGCGCAGCGCCTGGTAGCCGAGCACGCGGTTCTGGAAGAAGTCGTGGTACTGGATGTCGGGGTGGTACAGCGCAATGACGCCGTCGAGGTCGCGGTGCTTCCAGCACAGGTGGTAGCGCAGCACGGTGTCGGCGGTGAGCGGGGTTTGCTCGGGGCCGTCAGGAAGGGCGGTGGCGGTCATTGGGAGATAGTGCATTGCAGAACACCCAGGTGCAAGGGTGTGGATCCTGCATATTGCACGGTTCGCTCAAGCGGCCTTTGGAGTAAACCGTTGATTCATATGGATGTAATTTTTTGATACAGCTGGCATGGGGGCTGCACCTTTCTTGTCACCATCGAACAAGGAGAAAGGCCATGCGCTCGATACTGCTTTGGATGATTGGGGTGCCGATTCCGGTGATCATTCTGATCTGGTTCTTCATGCATTGAGAACCTGGGGCCGCAAAGCGGCCCCAGCTATCTAAAGGCTAAAGGAACTGCTCGGCATAGTGACAAGCCACCTGCCGCGTACTCACCTGCCGCAACGCCGGCACCTCTTTGGCACACCGTTCCGTCGCATACGGGCAACGTTTGTGAAATGCACACCCATCCGGCGGGTTCAGCGGGTTGGGCAGCTCCCCGACAATGCGGATCTTCGGCTTCAGCGGGTCGGGATGAATGGCCGGTGTCGCCGACAGCAGCGCCTGGGTATAGGGATGCAGCGGCTTCTCGTAGATATCCTCTTTAGGCCCCATTTCCGCCGGCCGCCCCAGGTACATCACCAGTACCTGGTCTGCCACATGCCGTACCACCGCCAGGTTATGCGAGATGAACACGTAGGCGGTGTTGAACTCTTTTTGCAAGTCCATGAACAGGTTCAGCACCTGCGCCTGGATCGACACGTCCAGCGCCGAGGTCGGTTCGTCCGCTACCAGCACCTTGGGTTGCAGCATCATCGCCCGCGCCAGGGCGATACGCTGGCGCTGGCCGCCAGAGAACATGTGCGGGTAACGCTGGTAGTGCTCGGGGCGCAGGCCAACCTGTTCCATCATCTTCTGCACCTTGTCGCGGCGCTCGGCTTTGCTCAGCGAGGTGTTGATCAACAGTGGCTCGGCCAGCTGGTCACCAATCTTTTGCCGTGGGTTGAGCGAGGCGTAGGGGCTCTGGAACACCATCTGCACATCGCGGCGCAGTTGCTTGCGCTCAGCCTTGCTGGCGCCTTTCACTTCGGTGCCATCAATTTGCAGTGAGCCGGACGATGGCTCTTCGATCAAGGTCAGGGCGCGTGCCAGGGTCGACTTGCCACAGCCGGACTCGCCGACCACGGCCAGAGTCTTGCCCGCCTCCAGTTCGAACGACACGCCATTCAGCGCACGGACCAGCGCGTGGCCCTTGAACAGCCCGCGGGAGACTTCGTAATGCCGGGTAAGCTCCCGGGCGGATAGAACGACGGCCATTACGCCACCTCCTGGTTCAGCGGGTAGAAGCAACGCACCAGGCTATGGGCCTGTGGGTCGAGAGGCGGGCGCTGGCGCCGGCATGTGTCCTGCACGTACGGGCAACGCGGCGACAGCAGGCAGCCGACAGGGCGGTCGTAGCGCCCAGGGACAATGCCAGGCAGGGTGGCCAGGCGTTCGGCGCCGATGCTGTGCTCGGGGATTGCTGCCAGCAAGGCTTCGCTGTACGGGTGGGCGGGCACGTCGAACAGCTCCGGCACCTGGCCCACTTCCACGGCTTGGCCGGCGTACATCACGCACACCCGCCTGGCGGTTTCGGCGACCACGGCAAGGTCGTGGGTGATCAGGATGAGCGCCATGTTGCGCTCTTTCTGCAGGTTGACCAGCAGCTCCATGATCTGCGCCTGGATGGTCACGTCCAGCGCGGTGGTCGGTTCGTCGGCGATCAACAGCTTGGGCTCGCCGGCAATCGCCATGGCTATCGCCACACGCTGGCTCATGCCGCCGGACAGTTGGTGCGGGTAAGCATCCAGGCGACTTTCTGCAGCCGGGATCTCGACTTTTTTCAACAGTTCGAGGGCACGCTGGCGCGCGGCCTTGCCCTTCAGGCCCAGGTGCTGGCGCAGCACTTCTTCGATCTGGAAACCCACGGTATAGCTGGGGTTGAGCGCGGTCATCGGGTCCTGGAAGACCATGGCGATATCCTTGCCAACCACTTTGCGTCGTTGCCGGCCGCTGAGCTTGAGCATGTCCGTGCCATCGAAGGTGAGGGCGTCGGCGGTAATACGCCCAGGGGCTTCGATCAGGCCCATCAAGGCCATCATGGTGACCGATTTGCCCGAGCCGGACTCGCCGACGATGGCCAGGATTTCGCCGGCCTCCACCGCCAGGTCCAGGCCGTCGACGACCGGTACCGCATTGGCGTCGCCGAAGCGCACGTTGAGGTTGTTGATCTGCAACAGTGACATGGCGTTCTCCTCAGGCGGCGTTCTTGAGTTTAGGGTCCAGCGCATCGCGCAGCCCGTCGCCCATCAGGTTGATTGCCAGCACACTGAGCAGAATGGTCAGGCCGGGCAGGCTGACCACCCACCAGGCACGCTCGATGTAGTCTCGGGCCGAAGCCAGCATGGTGCCCCACTCGGGGGTTGGCGGTTGTACGCCGAGGCCAAGAAAGCCCAGCGCGGCGGCGTCGAGGATGGCCGAGGAGAAACTGAGGGTGGCCTGCACGATCAGTGGCGCCATGCAGTTGGGCAGCACGGTGACGAACATCAGCCGTGGCAGGCTGGCACCGGCCAGGCGTGCGGCGGTGACGTAGTCGCGGTTCAGCTCGCCCATCACGGCGGCGCGGGTCAGGCGCACGTAGGAGGGCAGGGACACGATGGCGATGGCGATCACCGTATTGATCAGGCCAGGGCCGAGGATAGCGACGATGGCCACCGCCAGCAGCAGCGACGGCAACGCCAGCATCACATCCATCAGGCGCATGATCGATGGGCCGAGCAGTTGCGGGAAGAAACCGGCCAGCAGGCCGAGGAAAATGCCAGGGATCAGCGACATCACGACCGACGACAGGCCGATCAGCAGCGACAACCGTGCACCCTGAATCAGCCGCGAAAGCAGGTCGCGGCCAAGTTCGTCGGTGCCGAGGATGAACTGCCAGGTGCCGCCTTCCAGCCACACCGGCGGGGTCAGCAGGAAGTCGCGGTACTGCTCGCTCGGGTCATGCGGGGCGACCCACGGCGCGAACAGGGCGCAGAACACCACCAGGCACATGAAGGCCAGGCCCATCACCGCGCCCTTGTTGCGCGCGAAGGCTTGCCAGAATTCTTTGTACGGCGAGGGGTAGAGCAGGCTCTGGTCCACCGGGCTGGCCGGCGACACGGATTTTGCAATCGGGCTAGTCATGGCAAGGGCCTCAGCGCTGATGACGGATGCGTGGGTTGGCCAGGCCGTAGAGGATGTCTACGACGAAGTTGACCAGAATCACCAGGCAGGCGATCAACAGGATGCCGTTCTGGACCACGGGGTAGTCACGGGCACCGATGGCTTCGATCAGCCACTTGCCGATGCCCGGCCAGGAAAAGATGGTTTCGGTCAGTACCGCACCGGCCAGCAGCGTGCCGACCTGCAGGCCGAATACGGTCAGCACCGGGATCAGGGCGTTGCGCAGGCCGTGCACGAACACCACGCGGGCTGGCGAAAGGCCTTTGGCGCGTGCGGTACGGATGTAGTCTTCGCGCAGCACTTCGAGCATTGACGAGCGGGTCATGCGGGCGATCACCGCCAGCGGGATGGTGCCGAGCACGATGGCCGGCAGAATCAGGTGCATCACCGCGTCCTTGAACGCACCATCCTCGTCGCTGAGCAAGGTATCGATCAGCATGAAGCCGGTCTTCGGCTCGATGTCGTAGAGCAGGTCGATGCGCCCGGACACCGGCGTCCAGCCCAGGCTCACCGAGAAGAACATGATCAGGATAAGGCCCCACCAGAAAATTGGCATCGAATAGCCGGCCAGTGAAATGCCCATTACACCGTGGTCGAACAGCGAACCGCGCTTGAGTGCGGCGATCACCCCGGCCAGCAGGCCGACAATGCCGGCGAATAGCAAAGCGGCGAAGGCCAGCTCCAGGGTGGCCGGGAACAGGGTGAGAAACTCGTTCCACACACTTTCGCGGGTGCGCAGCGATTCGCCGAGGTCACCTTGGGCCAGCTTGCCGATGTAGTCCAGGTACTGGACCGGCAGTGGCTTGTTCAGGCCCAGGCGCTCCATGGCCTGGGCATGCATTTCGGGGTCGACCCTGCGCTCGCCCATCATCACTTCCACCGGGTCGCCGGGGATCAGGCGTATGAGCGCGAAGGTCAGCAAGGTGATGCCGAAAAAGGTCGGTATCAGCAGGCCAAGGCGCCGGGCAATAAAACTCAACATTGTCGGGGTTACCTCATCAGGCCGTGGGGCGATCAGCCCGGTACGGCAGTGCCGCCGGTGCCCGTGTGGGTTGCCGGCGGTCGTTGTTGTTCTACTTCACCTTGGTGGTGGCGAAGTTGTTGTTGGTCAGAGGGCTGATCACGTAGCCCTCAACGTTGTCACGCATGGCGGTGAACATCTTCGGATGGGCCATGCTGATCCAGGGGTGGTCGTCATCGTACACCTTCAATGCCTCGCTATAGAGCCTTGCACGTTCGTCGTTGTCGATCACCTCGCGGGCGCGGGTAATCAGTTCCTGGAATTTCGAGTTGCACCAGCGGGCGTAGTTCTCGCCGGTTTTGGCCGCGTCACAGCTGAGCAGCGGGGTAAGGAAGTTATCCGGGTCACCGTTGTCGCCTGCCCAGCCGGTGGACACCAGGTCCGCTTCGCCCTTCTTGGCGCGGCGCAGCATTTCCGCCCACTCCATCACGCGGACATCCAGCTTCAGCCCGATCTGTTTCAGGTCGGCCTGTAACATCTCGGCGGACAGGCGCGGGTTAGGGTTGGTCATGCCGCCACCGTTGCGGGTGAACAGCGTGATCACCGTGCCTTCCGGAACGCCAGCTTCCTTGAGCAGGGCGCGTGCTTTGTCGAGGTCGCGCGGCGGGTTCTTGTTACTGGTGTTGTAACCGATCATGGTCGGCGGGTATGGATTGACGCCCACTAGCGCGTTGCCCTTGCCAAACAGCTGATCGACGTGGGTCTGGCGATCGAAGGCCATGTTGATGGCTTTGCGCACGCGCACATCGCTCAGGTATGGGTGCTCGGTATTCATGGCGATGTAACCGGTGACCAGCGCTTCGATCTCGGCCACCTTGAGCTTGGGGTCAGCCTTGATCGACGGCACATCATCCGGTTTGGGGTAGAGCGCGACCTGGCATTCGTTGGCGCGTAGCTTTTGCAGTCGTACGTTGCTATCGGTAGCGATGGCGAAGACCAGGGCATCGGCGGGTGGTTTGCCGCGGAAGTATTCGGGATTCGGTTTGAAACGGACCTGTGCATCCTTGTTGTAGCGCTGGAAGATGAACGGCCCAGTGCCGATCGGCTTGCTGTTCAGCTCGGCCGTTTTGCCAGCTTCGAGCAACTTGTCGCCGTACTCGGCGGAATAGATCGAGGTGAAGCCCATTGCCATGTCATGCAGGAACGGGGCTTCCGGGCGGGTGAGGGTGATCATCACGGTGTTGTCGTCGCTCTTGCTCACAGACTTGAGCAGTTCCTTGAAGGCCATGCTTTCAAAGTAGGGATAGCCCACGCTGGTCTTGTCATGCCATGGGTGATTCGGGTCAAGCTGGCGATTCAGGCTCCACAGCACATCGTCGGCATTGAATTCGCGAGTTGGCTTGAAGTAGTCGGTGGTGTGGAACTTCACCCCGTGACGCAGGTGGAAGGTGTAGGTCAGGCCGTCTGGCGAAATGTCCCAGCGTTCGGCCAGTGCCGGCTGGATGTCGGTGGTGCCGGGCTTGAAATCGACCAGGCGGTTGAACACGGTTTCGGACGATGCGTCGAAAGTGACCGCCGTGGTGTACTGAACAACGTCGAACCCTTCCGGGCTGGCCTCGGTACACACCACCAGTGGTTTGGCGGCCAGTTGCGTGGTGCTGCCCAGCACCAGGGCGGCCAGGGCCAGGCGTAGCGGTAGCGATTTCATGAAAGCTCTCTGCATGGGTTGAAGGCTCCCTGCTTGCATTGATTCCAGCGTAGTCGCCACGGCCCGCTGCGAAGTGGGCCGTGGCGCCGGCGGTCAGAGAATGTTGAATGGGATGGTGGTCACCACGCGGAACTCATCCAGGCTGCCATCACCCTGGGCCTTGCTGGCGCGGTGGGTGGTGTAGGTGGCGCGGATGCTGGTGTCTTTCAGCGGCCCGCTCTGCACCGCGTAACTGGTGCCGATCCCCCACTCGTAGTGGGTTTCGCCATCCAGGCCATTCACGTCGTAGGCTGTACCGCGATAGTGAGTGCCATCGATGCCCCAGCCGCGGGCGTTGTACAGGTTGAACTTCAGGCCTGGTACACCGTAGGGCGCCATGTTCAGTACGTAGGAGATCTTCAGCGATTTTTTGTTGGGGCCGTTGAAGTCCGACAGCAGTGAGTTGGCCAGGTAGATGCCGTTGGTTTCGTGCAGGTAGTCGAAGTACTCGTTACCGTTGACCTGCTGCCAGGAGGCACCGAGGGTGTGGGCCTGGTGGGTCAGGTCGAACGACAGGCTGTAGGTGTCGTTGTCGATCTTGCCCATTTTCTGGCTGCCGGCGTCGACGGTCTTGTAGTAGTTCAGGCCGGTGCTCAGGCTGAGCACTGCGCTGTCGCCGAGCACGTGGTTGGCGCCGAAGTAGTACTGGTTCCAGAAATCGTCGACCTTGGTGGCGTACAGGCTGGTGCTCAGGCTCTTGAACGGCTGGTAGTTGATGCCGGCGGTGCTGGCGCGGTCGGTTTCCACGCCAGTGGCGCTGTATTCGCTGCGGAACTTGCTGAGGCTCTGCTCGGTACGTGGCGAGACGCGGTCGAAGGTGCCCAGGTCGAAGCTGAGGTTATCGAACTCGGCGCTGTGCAGGAACGCGCCCTGGAAGCTCGACGGCAGGGCACGGTTGCCGATGTAGGCGATCATCGGGGTGTCAACCGACTGGCGGCCGAGGGTAAGGGTAGTGTTGGACACCCGTGCCTTGATGTTGCCCAGGCCCAGTTTGCTCCACTGGCCAATGGGGTCGCCATCGCTGTGGGTCAGGGTGCGGTTGTTGGGGCCGGCGACAGCTTCGCGGCTCTGTTGCAGGGCGATGGCGTTGTAGCCAGCGGCCTCGACGGCGATGCCCACGGTGCCTTGGGTGAAGCCGGAGCTGTAGTTGAGGATGCTGCCTTGTACCCAGTTTTCCCGGCTGTGGGTGGGGTGGCGGGTGCCGTCGCTTTTGTAGTACTTCCACAGCGGGGCGCGTGCGGCGCGTTCGCGGGCGTACCAGTTGCGGGTGCTGCCAGACAGGCTCTGGCCGTCGATGAAGCCGCTGGCCTGCGCCTGCTCGCTGCTGCCTTTGAGGGTGAGCGGGATGTAGGCCTGGCTTTGCGGGTCGGCCTGGGCCACGGTGGATAAGGCACTGATGGATAACGCCAGTGCGGTCAGGGTGAATATTCTCAAGGTTGAAGCTCCCATTGTTTTCTAGTTATTGCCGGCCTTGTGGGCCGGGTGGGTGTTGCGGTGTTGCCTGGGTTGCCACGGGATCGCCGGGCTGAGTTGGGGGGGCGTGCTGCCTGTGCTGGCCTTTTCGCGGGTAAACCGCTCCCCCAGGGATCTGCGCAGACGCCTGGTTTGTGAAGATCTCTGTGGGAGCGGGTTCACCCGCGAAGTGGCCCTTGAGGGCTAAAGATCAGTCAACACTCACACCGGAAAAGTCATTGCGCCCAAACGGGCTGACCTTGAATTCGGAAACCTTGACGCTGAGCGGTTGGTTCACCGTGGAATGCGCCACCGGGGTAATCGGTACCTGCTGCTTGAGCCGCTGCTGGGCCTGCTGGTACAGGGCGGTGCGCTGCGTACGGTCGGTCACCTGCTTGGCCTGCTTGACCAGGCTGTCGTACTGCGGGTCGCACCACAGCGAATAGTTGTTGCTGCCGATGGCATCGCAGCTGTAGAGGGTGCCCAGCCAGTTGTCCGGGTCGCCGTTGTCACCGGTCCAGCCGATCAGGGCGATGTCGTGCTCGCCGCTTTTCATGCGCTTGAGGTATTCGCCCCATTCATAGCTGACGATGCGTACCTTGAAGCCGAGCTTGTTCCAGTCGGCCTGAAGCATTTCGGCCATCAGCTTGGCGTTGGGGTTGTATGGGCGCTGCACCGGCATGGCCCACAGGGTGACCTCGGTGCCAGGTTTGACACCGGCCTGCTGCAGCAGCTGTCTGGCCTTTTCCGGGTTGTAGGGGGCGTCCTTGAGGCTTTCGTCATAGGACCACTGGGTGGGTGGCATGGCGTTCACCGCCAGTTGGCCGGAGTCCTGATACACCGCCTGGATGATGGCTTGCTTGTTCACCGCCATGTCCATTGCCTGGCGCACTTCCAGGCGGTCGAATGGTGGGTGCTGGGTGTTGTAGGCGATGTAGCCGAGGTTGAAGCCTGGTTGCTGCAACACCTGCAACGTGCTGTCGGCCTTGAGCGCCGGCAGGTCGGCCGGGCGCGGGTGCAGGGTGACCTGGCACTCATTGCGGCGCAGCTTCTGGATGCGCACCGAGGGGTCGACGTTGATCGAGAACACCAGGTTGTCGATCTTCACCTCATTCGGTGCCCAATAGTCCTTGTTGCCCTTGTAGCGGATCTGCGAATCCTTCTGGTATCGCTGGAACACGAACGGCCCGGTACCGATCGGCTGCTGGTTGATGTCGCTGGGGCGCCCGCTGGCCAGCAACTGGTCGGCGTACTCGGCGGAGAGGATGGAGGCGAAGCTCATGGCCAGGTTCTGGATGAACGCAGCATCGACCGTGTTCAAGGTGAACACCACGGTCAGCGGGCCGGCCTTCTCGATGCTAGCGATATTCTTGTCCAGGCCCATGCTGATGAAATAGGGGAACTCGGTAGGGTAGGCCTGGCGGAACCGGTGACCCTTGTCGAGCATGCGGTTGAAGGTGAACAACACATCGTCGGCGTTGAACTCGCGGCTTGGGTTGAAGGCCTTGTTGCTGTGGAATTTCACCCCTTCACGCAGGTGGAAGGTGTAGCGCAGGCCGTCGTCGGACACTTCCCAGCGAGTTGCCAGGGCAGGCTGCACGGCGGTGCCACCCCGTTCGAACTCGACCAGCCGGTTGTAGATGGGTTCGGCGGCGTCGTTGTCGGTGGCGCTGGTGTACTGAGCGGTGTCGAAGCCGGCTGGGCTGCCCTCGGAGCAGAACACCAGGTTGTTGGCCAGCAGGGCCGGGGACTGGCTGATCAGGCCCAGGGCCAATAGGGTCGAAAGGCGGGTAGCGTGACGCATGGCAAGTCCTTTTTCGTCTGTTTGCGCCGCCTCGTTGTACGAATGACGGCAACAGTTCGCCGCTCCCGCGGCGGATAGCAGCAGGACGACATGAAAGGGTGGCAAGGATGGAAGGGCACCCGCCGCTCAGCGGGTGCCCGGGTCAGCCTACTTGTCCACGCTGACGCCGTAGAAGGAGTTCAGTCCGAATGGGCTGATCTTGTAATCCTTCACTTTGGCGCTCATGGGCTGGTAGACGGTGGAGTGAGCGATCGGTGTGATCGGTACCTGCTCCTTGAGGATGTGCTGCGCCTTCTGGTACAGCTCGGTGCGCTTGGCCTGGTCGGAAGTGGCCTTGGCCTGCTTGATCAGGTCGTCGTAGGGCTTGTAGCACCACTTGGAGAAGTTGTTGCCATCCACGGCATCGCAGCCGTAGAGGGTGCCCAGCCAGTTGTCCGGGTCACCGTTGTCACCGCTCCAGCCAATCAGCATGGCGCCCTGTTCGCCGCCTTTGGAGCGTTTGATGTACTCGCCCCATTCGTAGCTGACGATCTTCGCCTTGATACCGATCTTGGCCCAGTCGGACTGGAGCATTTCGGCCATCAGCTTGGCATTGGGGTTGTACGGGCGTTGCACCGGCATGGCCCACAGGGTGATTTCGGTGCCTTCCTTGATGCCAGCCTCCTTGAGCAGTTGCTTGGCTTTTTCGGGGTCGAACGGGGCGTCCTTGATGCTGGTGTCATAGGACCATTGCGTAGGTGGCATGGCATTGACTGCCAGCTGGCCGGCACCTTGGTAGACCGACTCGATGATCTTTTTCTTGTCCACGGCCATGTCCAGCGCCTGGCGCACTTTCAACTGGGCCATGGGGTTGGCGTCGTTGCTGCCCTTGATCTTGTCCATCACGTTGTAGGCGATGTAGCCAAGGTTGAAACCGGCCTGGTCAGGCATTTTTAGCTTGGGGTCTTTCTTTAGTGGCTCGATGTCGGCCGGGCGGGGGAACAAAGTGACCTGGCACTCGTTCTTTTTCAGCTTCTGCATGCGCACCGAGGCATCGGTGGTGATGGCAAAGATCAGGTTGTCGATCTTCACGTCATCGGGTTGCCAGTAGTCCTTGTTGCCCTTGAAGCGGATCTGCGCGTCCTTCTGGTACTTGCTGAACACGAACGGGCCAGTGCCGATAGGCTTCTGGTTGATGTCGGCGGCCTTGCCGTCCTTGAGCAGCTGGTCGGCGTATTCGGCGGACTGAATCGAGGCGAAGCTCATGGCCAGGTTCTGGATGAACGCGGCATCGACTTCGTTGAGGGTGAACTTCACCGTGTGCTCGTCGAGCTTCTCCACTTTGGCGATATTCTTGTCCATGCCCATGTCGGTGAAGTACGGGAACTCGGTGGGGTAAGCCTTGCGGAACGGTTGCTCCTTGTCGAGCATGCGGTTGAAGGTGAACAACACGTCGTCGGCGTTGAACGGGCGGCTGGGCTTGAAGTAGTCGGTGGTATGGAACTTGACCCCTTCGCGCAGGTGGAAGGTGTAGGTCTTGCCGTCGTCGGACACTTCCCATTTGGTCGCCAGGCCCGGGATGACGGCCGTGCCACCACGTTCGAACTGGGTCAGGCGGTTGAACACGGTCTCGGCCGAGGCGTCGAAGTCGGTCCCGGTGGTGTACTGCCCCGGGTCGAAACCGGCCGGGCTGCCCTCGGAGCAGAACACCAGGTTGGACGCGGCCAAGGCCGACGGTGCACCGGTGAGCAAGCCTGCGCCAAGCAGGAACGGAATGACTGCGTGTTTGAGCATGGTGGCCTCATTGTTGTCATTTTTTGGATGAGGTGGCCTCGTGAGCCGACCTGCGGATACTTATGCAGGGGGTGTTCCCAATGCAACAGGAAGAAGGATAGTTGGCGCCGGAAAAGTGGTACGGCCGTACATGGATGTCGCATCGGTATAACTTTCGGCGAAGTTAAACGTTTGCGCGGGCAAAATGATGGCATTTTGCAGGATGTTTCGAGGCGGGAGTATATGTAGGAGGCATCTTAATGGTGCGTAGGAAGCTTCTGAAAATCTGTTTGACGCGATGCCTGGGAGAGCGGGCGCAGCCGCTCCCACAGGTGTTTCGTGAGCCCGTTAAGGCATCTGCACTTCGATCAGGCCATCGGCATTCATGCTCACTTCACTGGTGCCTGCTTCGATATCCGGCGCTGGTGCCGCTTCATCAGCCCCCATGGCCTTCATCGCCATCGGTGCGCTACGCAGGTACGGGCGTGGGTAGCCGCTGCTGTTGAGGTTCAGGTTGACCACTTTGTAGCCCTTGCCGCCCAGCGCTTCTGTGGCCAGCTGCGCGCGTGCCTTGAAGGCATCGACCGCATCCTTGAGCAGTGCATCTTCGCTGGCCTTGCGCGTGGCCGGGGCGATGGAGAAGTCCATGCCGCCCATTTTCAGCTCTTGCAGCAGGTCGGCGGTCAGCTGGGACAAGGCCGGGAAGTTGGCGCTTTCCAGGCGCAGTTCGGCGCGCTCGCGCCAGCCGGTGATCTTCTGGCCCTTGCTGTCATATACCGGGTAGCTGTTGCGGCTTCCCTGGCTGATCTTCACGTCCTTGACCTGACGCGACTGCTGCACGGCCTTGTTCATGGTTTCGGTGATCTGCTTGGCGAGCTTGCCCGGGTCGCTGTTCTGCGCTTCGCTGTACAAGGTCACGACCATCAGGTCGCGCGCCACTTCCTTGCTGACTTCGGCACGCAGCGATACCTGGTTGAAACGCGGTTCATCGGCCGCCAGCGCCGGCAGGCTGGCGAGCAGGCCGCAAGACAGGATGAAGGCGGTGCCGCGACGTGGGATTTGCATGTGGTACTCCTTGGCAATAAAAGGCGTGGCGTCTGGTTGTCCATTCCACGCATGGCCCATCAGACCGGCAACAGTGTAGTGGGTTCAAAAGTGCCATCATCAACCTGTGACAAAGTGTGGCGCTTTGCCGCATCGCTGCAGCTAGGCGCCAGGCTTCGGTATACTCCAGCCGATTTTCTGGAGCACTCATCAGGAGAGCTCATGCTCGCTGCCGTACAACCGTTGTCCGCTACCCGTCAGAACCTCTGGCGCCTGACCGTCATTCGGGTCCTGGTCCTGGCTGCCCAGGCTGGCTCGGTGGGCGTTGCCTACTGGACCGAACTGCTGCCGTTGCCCTGGCTGTCGCTGGCCGGCACCTTGGCCTTGTCTTCGCTGCTGTGTGCCTTCACGGCCCTGCGCCTGCGCTTGTCGCTGCCCGTCACCGAAATGGAGTATGCCCTGCAGCTGGCTTGTGACCTGCTGATCCACAGCGCCTTGCTGTATTACTCCGGCGGTTCGACCAACCCGTTCGTTTCGTATTACCTGGTGCCGCTGGCGATTGCTGCGGTGACCTTGCCGTGGCTGTATTCGCTGATCCTGTCTGGCATCGCCCTGACGGCCTACAGCCTGCTGCTGGTGCAGTTCTACCCGCTCGAAGGCTTGCCCATGGCGCGGGACAAGATGCAGGTCTACGGCATGTGGCTGAGTATTGCCCTGGCGGCGGCCGTGATCACCTTCTTTGCCGCGCGCATGGCCGAAGAGCTGCGCCGCCAGGAGCAGCTGCGTTCCGAACGGCGTGAAGAAAGCCTGCGCGACGAGCAGTTGCTGGCCGTGGCCACCCAGGCTGCCGGTGCCGCCCATGAGCTGGGTACGCCGCTGGCGACCATGAGCGTGCTGATCAACGAAATGCGCCAGGACCATACCGACCCGCTGTTGCAGGAGGACCTGCAGATCCTCCAGGACCAGGTAAAGCTGTGCAAGGAAACCTTGCAACAGCTGGTGCGCGCTGCCGAAGCCAACCGACGCCTGGCGATCGTCGAGCAGGATGTGACAGCATGGCTGGACGAAGCGCTGAACCGCTGGCACCTGATGCGCCCGGAAGCCAGTTACCGCTTCCAGCGTCTGCGCGACGGCAAGGTGCCTCGGTTGACACCGCCACCGGACCTTACCCAGGCGCTGCTGAACCTGTTGAACAATGCTGCCGATGCCTGCCCCGATGACCTGGAAGTGCGCCTTGACTGGGACGCCCAGGACATCGTCATCAGCATCCGCGACCACGGCCCCGGCGTGCCGCCGGCCATTGCCGAAGCCATCGGCAAACCCTTCATTACCACCAAGGGCAAAGGCTTCGGCCTGGGCCTGTTCTTGAGCAAGGCCAGCGTGACCCGTGCGGGCGGTTCGGTAAAACTCTATAGTCATGAACAGGGTGGCACCCTGACCGAACTGCGCCTGCCCTATGGCAAGCGAGGAGATGAATGATGAGCGAAGAAAACCAGGTCGAAAGCGAAGAGCTGCCGCACCTGCTGCTGGTGGATGACGATGCCACCTTCACCCGGGTCATGGCCCGGGCCATGAGCCGTCGCGGTTTCCGCGTGAGCACTGCCAGTTCTGCCGAGGAAGGCTTGATCCTGGCTCAGCAGGACCTGCCGGACTACGCCACGCTGGACCTGAAGATGGACGGCGACTCGGGCCTGGTTCTGCTGCCCAAGCTGCTTGAGCTGGACCCAGAAATGCGCGTGGTGATCCTGACCGGCTATTCGAGCATTGCCACTGCGGTGGAGGCGGTCAAGCGCGGTGCCTGCAACTACCTGTGCAAGCCGGCTGACGCCGATGATGTGCTGGCAGCACTGCTGTCGGAGCACACCGACCTGGATACGCTGGTGCCGGAAAACCCGATGTCGGTCGACCGCCTGCAGTGGGAGCACATCCAGCGCGTTCTGAACGAGCACGAGGGCAATATCTCCGCCACCGCGCGGGCGCTGGGCATGCACCGGCGGACCTTGCAGCGCAAGCTGCAGAAACGGCCGGTTCGACGCTGATTCTTTGCTCAAAGGGCCGGCTTCTTCGCGGGTTTATCCGCGAAGAAGCCGGCACTGACAGAAATTTATGTATAACACCCCGCGATCCCCGCAAATTCCGGCCGTTGGCGTATTATTAGCCGCCTAACGGCAACCCCCTCCAGGATCGCTTGCGCATGCTCGCCCTTCTTATCCAGACGCTGAACATCACGGCACCGGTTTTCGCCATGCTGTTCATGGGCGTGCTGCTCAAACGCATCCACCTGATCGACGACAACTTCAACCGCGTCGCCTCGCAGCTGGTGTTCAACGTGTGCATGCCGGCGCTGCTGTTCCTCGGTATCTATCACGCCGACCTGGCCGCAGCAGTCAAACCCGGTGTCATGCTGTACTTCATCGCTGCCACCCTGGTCGGCTTCGCCATTGCCTGGGGCCTGGCCATCTGGCGCAGCCCGCTGGCCGACCGGGGCATCTATACCCAGGGCGCATTTCGCGGCAACAACGGCGTGATCGGCTTGGCCCTGGCCGCCAGTTTGTACGGTGACTATGGTATTTCCCTGGGGGCGGTGCTCGCGGGCCTGGTCATCCTCATGTACAACTCGCTGTCGGCGGTGGTGCTGGCGGTGTACAGCCCGGACCTCAAGTCCGACCCATGGAGCATCTGCAAGAGCATTTTCAGCAACCCGTTGATCATCAGCGTGCTGGTGGCTACCCCGATGGCTTACGGCCAGGTGCCGTTGCCCAACTGGCTGCTGACCTCGGGCGACTACCTGGCGCAGATGACCCTGCCGCTGGCGCTGATCTGCATCGGTGGCACCTTGTCGCTGGCGGCGCTGCGTGACTGTGGCCGGCTGGCCATCGATGCCAGCCTGGTGAAGATGGTCTGCTTGCCGTTGCTCGGTACCCTGGGGGCTTGGTTGTGTGGCTTTCGCGGTGCGGAGTTGGGCATCCTGTTCCTCTACATCGGCAGCCCGACCGCTGCGGCCAGCTACGTGATGGCGCGGGCGGCCAATGGTAACCATGAGCTGGCGGCGTCGATCATCGTCATTACCACGCTAATGGCGGCAATCACCACCAACATTGGTATTTTCATCTTGCAGTGGGGCGGATGGATCTAGATCCTTGACTGCAAATAACAGCAACAGCACTGCCTCACTGAGCTAAAGGACACTTCATGCAAGACCAGAGCACGCCCGAGCGGTTACAGCGCGGGCTGAAGAATCGCCATATCCAGCTGATCGCGCTGGGCGGGGCCATCGGTACCGGGTTGTTTCTGGGCATCGCCCAGACCATCCAGCTGGCCGGCCCCTCCGTGCTGCTGGGCTATGCCATCGCCGGTCTGATGGCCTTTCTGATCATGCGCCAGTTGGGCGAAATGGTCGTGGAAGAGCCGGTCGCCGGTAGTTTCAGCCACTTCGCCCACCAGTACTGGAGCGAGTTCGCCGGCTTCGTTTCGGGGTGGAATTACTGGGTGGTGTACGTGCTGGTCGGCATGGCCGAACTGACGGCGGTCGGCATCTACGTGCAGTACTGGTGGCCGGAGTTTCCTACCTGGGCCACCGCGGCGATCTTCTTCGTGGCGATCAACCTGATCAACCTGACGCAGGTGAAGGTCTACGGCGAGATGGAGTTCTGGTTCGCCCTGGTCAAGGTGGTGGCCATCGTCAGCATGATCGGCTTTGGCGCCTGGCTGTTGAGCAGCGGCCATGGCGGCCCGGATGCCAGCGTGGCCAACCTGTGGCAGTACGGCGGCTTCTTCCCTAACGGCGTCAGCGGCTTGGTGATGGCCTTGGCGGTGATCATGTTCTCGTTCGGCGGCCTGGAGCTGGTGGGTATCACCGCCGCCGAAGCCGACAACCCCCGCCAGAGCATCCCCAAAGCCACCAACCAAGTGGTGTACCGCATCCTGATCTTCTACATCGGTGCCTTGGCGGTGCTGTTGTCGCTGTACCCGTGGCAGAAGGTAGTGCAGGGCGGTAGCCCGTTCGTGATGATCTTCCATGAGCTGGACAGCGACCTGGTGGCGACCATCCTCAATATCGTGGTGCTGACGGCTGCGCTGTCGGTGTACAACAGCTGTGTGTACGCCAACAGCCGCATGCTGTTCGGCCTGGCTAGCCAAGGTGATGCGCCGCGCCAGCTGCTGAAGGTAAGCCGCAGCGGTGTACCGCTGACCGCGCTGGGCGTGTCGGCCTTCGCGACCGGCCTGTGCGTGCTGATCAACTACCTGATGCCGGGCGAGGCCTTTGGCTTGCTGATGGCGCTGGCGGTGTCGGCGCTGGTGATCAACTGGGCGAGCATCAGCATTACTCACCTGAAATTCCGCAAGGCCAAGCTGGCTGCCGGCATCATCCCCTTCTACAAAAGCCTGGGGCACCCGCTGACCAACTACCTGTGTCTGGCGTTCATCGTGCTGATATTGGTGGTGATGTACCTGACCCCGCCGATTCGCATCTCGGTGATGCTGATCCCGGCTTGGATTGCCGTACTGTGGGTGGCCTTCAAGCTGAAGAAGGCTCGCCAGGCCAAATAGGCAAGGCAGTACCAGCCTCTTCGCGGGCGTGACCGCGAAGAGGCCGGTACTGGAAAAGGCTGCGTCAGCCTTGGTAGCTGTCGATCACTTCCTGCGCGGCCCTGAAGGCATCAATCGCCGCCGGCACGCCCGCATACACTGCACAATGCAGCAACGCCTCGCGGATTTCCTCGACCGTACAGCCATTGTTCAACGCCCCGCGCACATGCCCCTTGAGCTCCTGCGGGCACTTCAGTGCCGTCAGCGTGGCCAAGGTAATCAGGCTGCGAGTCTTCAGAGGTAGTCCGTCACGCGCCCACACACTGCCCCAGGCATGTTCATTGACGAAGTCCTGCAGCGGCTGGGTGAAGTCGGTGGCATTGCCCAGTGCGCGATCGACGAATGCATCGCCCATTACCTGACGGCGAATTTGCTCGCCGGTCTTGTTGCTATCAGCCATGTTGTTTTCCTTAGTGTTGGCGGCGCCAGGCACGTACGGTGGTGTACAGCAACACCATGGCGAGCACTGGCAGTACATAGAACAGCATCAATCGTTCCAGGCGGCCGGCCAGCGGCATGCCCATGGTAAAGGCTGCCACATGCAGGCCATAGACCAGGTACAGGCAAAGAAACACCAGGCCTTCGGCGCGGGTGATGCGGTAGCCGGAATAGAACACTGGCAGGCTCAATAGGGCAACGCCGAGCATTACAGGCAAGTCGAAAGACAGCGCGTTGGGCGAGATCGACAGCGGCTCTGGGGCGATCAGCGCGGTCAGGCCCAGCACGGCCAGCAGGTTGAACAGGTTGCTGCCGATGACCGTGCCCACGGCAATCTCCCGTTCGCCACGCAGGGCGGCAATCAGCGCTGCGGCCAGCTCCGGCAGGGAGGTGCAGACGGCGACGACTGTCAGGCCGATGATACGCTCGGACAGGCCCAGGTCGGTAGCCACCTCGACGGCGGCTTCCAGCAGTAAGTGGCCCGCCAGGCTCAGCAGGCCAAGGCCGACCAACACCTGCAGCAGCGTGCCTGACCAGAAGCGCCCGGCGCTGGACCTGGCAGCATCCGGGGCGGGGTAAGTGCGTGCATAGTGGCGGGACTGGTGCCAGAGCATTGCCAGGTAACCAGCCAGGCCCAGCAGTAGCAGTGCCCCTTCCACTCGGCCCAGGTGGCCGTTGGTGGACAATGCGTACACCAGCCCGCTGGCGATGATCATCAACGGAATGTCCAGGCGCACCAGTTGGCGTGACACGCGCAGCGGGATGATCAGCGCGGCCAGGCCAAGAATGACCAGGATGTTGAAGATGTTGCTGCCGACCACGCTGCCGACCGCCACATCGGGCGCTCCCTGGTAGGCAGCCTGCAGGCTCACGGTCAATTGTGGCGCGGTACTGCCGAACGCCACCAGGCTCAGGCCGATGATCAGCGGGCGCACGTGCAGGCGCTGTGCCAGGCGCAACGCGGCGCGCACCAGTAGCTCGGCGCCGCCGATCAGCAACAGCAGGGCAATGCCCAGTTGCAGCAGGCTAAAGGTGGGAAGGGTGGCCAGGTCGAAAATGGTCGGACTCCTGTCGCGTCAGTCGCTAAGCCCTTGTACTCGCACGCGCGCTGTTCCGCTACGGAGCATGCCGATTTTTTCTGCTGCGGCGCGAGACAAGTCGATCAATCGGCCACGGGTGTGCGGGCCTCGGTCGTTGATGCGTACCACCACGCTGCGCTGGTTGGCCATGTTGGTGACCAGTACGCGGGTACCGAAAGGCAGGCTGCGGTGGGCGGCGGTAAGGCCGTGCTGGTTGAATGGTTCGCCGCTGGCGGTGCGTTTGCCGTGGTGGCGCGAGCCGTAATAGGAGGCGGTGCCCGTCTGGTCGTAACCGCGTGGGTCGATGTCGTGGCTGGCGCAGCCGGCCAGGAAGGAGAAGAGGGCCAGTGTGCCGAGGGATCGTTTTAGCAAGTCAGGTGCTCTCCTAGTGCGGCCATTCGCGGCAACAGCCGCTTCCAAAGCTACGGCGCAGCCCTTGGGCGCGTCGCCGTAGCTTTGGAAGCGGCTGTTGCCGCGAACGAGGGCAAAGCCCTCGCAGCATTACGGGGGTAAAACAATCACCCTTCGAGCTTGGCTTTGAGCAATTGGTTCACCTGCCCCGGGTTGGCCTTGCCTTTGGAAGCTTTCATGGCCTGGCCGACGAAGAAGCCGAACATCTTGCCGCGTTTGGCCTCATCGGCTGCGCGGTACTGTTCGACCTGCTCGGCATTGGCTGCCAGCATTTCGTCGAGCATCTTGTCGATCGCACCGGTGTCGGTAACCTGTTTCAGGCCCTTGCTGTCGATGATGCTGTCGGCATCGCCTTCACCGGCGGCCATGGCCTCGAACACGGTCTTGGCGATTTTGCCGCTGATGGTGTTGTCGCGAATGCGCAGCAGCATGCCGCCCAGTTGCGCGGCGCTGACCGGCGCCTGGTCGATTTCGACACCCAGCTTGTTCAGCAGGCTGCCCAGTTCGACCATGACCCAGTTGGCCGCCAGCTTGGCGTCGCCACCGATCTTCACTACTTCTTCGAAGTAATCTGCCTGTTCGCGGCTGGAGGCCAACACGTTGGCGTCGTATGCCGACAGGCCGTACTGGCTCTGGAAACGCTCGACTTTCTGTGGCGGCAGCTCTGGCAGGCCGGCGCGAATGGTGTCGAGGAAGCTGTCCTCGATCACCACCGGCAGCAGGTCCGGGTCGGGGAAGTAGCGATAGTCGTTGGCTTCCTCCTTGCTGCGCATGGAGCGGGTTTCGTCTTTGTTCGGGTCGTACAGGCGGGTTTCCTGCACCACCTTGCCGCCGTCTTCGATCAAGTCGATCTGGCGTTGGATTTCGCTGTTGATCGCGCGCTCTATGAAGCGGAACGAGTTGACGTTCTTGATCTCGCAGCGGGTGCCGAACTCGGTCTGGCCTTTCGGGCGGATCGACACGTTGCAGTCGCAACGCAGCGAACCTTCGGCCATGTTGCCATCGCAGATGCCCAGGTAACGTACCAGCGCGTGGATCGCCTTGACGTAAGCCACGGCTTCCTTGGCGCTGCGCATGTCAGGCTCGGAGACGATTTCCAGCAGTGGCGTGCCGGCACGGTTCAAGTCGATGCCGGTGGAGCCGCTGAAGTCTTCGTGCAGGCTCTTGCCGGCGTCTTCTTCCAGGTGCGCACGGGTTACGCCGATGCGCTTGATGGTGCCGTCTTCCAGGGCGATGTCCAGGTGGCCCTTGCCGACGATCGGCAGGTCCATCTGGCTGATCTGGTAGCCCTTGGGCAGGTCCGGGTAGAAGTAGTTCTTGCGCGCGAACACGTTGCGCTTGCCGATTTCGGCGTCGATGGCCAGGCCGAACATGCACGCCATGCGCACGGCTTCCTGGTTCAGCACCGGCAGTACACCGGGCATGCCCAGGTCAACCAGGCTGGCCTGGGTGTTCGGCTCGGAGCCAAAGGTGGTGGCGCTGCCGGAGAAAATCTTCGACTGGGTGGCGAGCTGAGTGTGGATTTCCAGCCCGATCACAACTTCCCATTGCATGTGTGAATTCCTCAGAAGCCGTTGGGGGCGCGGGTGTGCCAGTCGGTCACTTGCTGGTAGCGGTGCGCGACGTTGAGCAAGCGGCCTTCCTGGAAGTACGGCGCCAGCAGTTGCACGCCGACTGGCAGGCCGTCGACGAAGCCAGCGGGCATCGACAGGCCCGGCAGGCCCGCCAGGTTGGCGGTGATGGTGTAGACGTCTTCCAGGTAGGCGGCGACCGGGTCGCTGCTCTTGGCGCCGAGCTTCCAGGCCGGGTTTGGCGTGGTCGGGCCGAGGATCAGGTCGACATCGTTGAAGGCGGCCATGAAGTCGTTCTTGATCAGGCGGCGGATTTGCTGCGCCTTCACGTAGTAGGCGTCGTAGTAGCCCGCCGACAGCGCGTAGGTGCCGACCATGATGCGGCGCTGTACTTCAACGCCGAAGCCTTCGCCGCGGGAACGCTTGTACAGGTCGGTGAGGTCTTTGGGCTCCTCGCAGCGGTAGCCGAAGCGCACGCCGTCGAAGCGCGACAGGTTGGAAGAGGCTTCAGCCGGGGCGATCACGTAGTAGGCCGGGATGGCGTGCTGCATGTTCGGCAGGCTGATTTCCTTGACCACCGCACCGAGCTTTTCCAGCTCCTTGACGCTGGCCTGGACCAGTTCGGCGATGCGTGGGTCGAGGCCTGCGCCAAAGTACTCTTTCGGCAGGCCGATGCGCAGGCCCTGCAGCGAAGCGTTCAGGTTGGCGCTGTAGTCCGGCACCGGCTCTTCGATGCTGGTGGAGTCCTTGGCGTCGAAACCGGCCATGCCTTGCAGCAGCAGGGCGCAGTCCTCGGCGGTGCGGGCCAGCGGGCCGCCCTGGTCGAGGCTGGAGGCGTAGGCGATCATGCCCCAGCGCGACACACGACCGTACGTCGGCTTGAGGCCGGTGAGGTTGGTCAGTGCAGCTGGCTGGCGGATCGAGCCGCCGGTGTCGGTACCGGTGGTGGCGGGCAGCAGGCGCGCGGCCACTGCAGCGGCCGAGCCACCGGACGAGCCGCCGGGTACGTGCTCGAGGTTCCACGGGTTCTTCACCGCGCCGTAGTGGCTGGACTCGTTGGCCGAACCCATGGCGAATTCGTCCATGTTGGTCTTGCCCAGGGTGACCATGCCGGCTTCGGCCAGCTTGGCGACCACGGTGGCGTCATACGGCGCCTTGAAGTTGTCGAGCATCTTCGAGCCGCAGCTGGTGCGTACGCCGTTGGTGCAGAACAGGTCTTTGTGGGCGATCGGCGCCCCCAGCAGCGCGCCGGTTTCGCCAGCGGCGCGACGGGCGTCGGCGGCACGTGCCTGGCCCAGGGCCAGGTCTTCGGTGACGCTGATGAAGCTGTTGATCTGCGGGTCGAGCTGTTTGATGCGCGCCAGCAGCGCGCGGGTCAGCTCTTCGGAAGAAAACGATTTGTCGGCGAGTCCGCGGGCGATCTCGGCCAGGGTAAATTGATGCATGGCAGGTTCTATCCCTTACTCGATGACTTTGGGAACCAGGTACAGACCGCTTTCGGTCGACGGTGCGATCGCCTGGTAGGCGTCGCGCTGGTTGCTTTCGGTGACCTGGTCAGGGCGCAGGCGCTGGCTGGCCTCCAGCGGGTGGGCCAGTGGCTCGATGCCAGTGGTGTCGACCGCTTGCATCTGGTCTACAAGGCCGAGAATGCTGTTCAGGGCGTCGGTAATGCGTGGCAGTTCGCCATCATTGAGGCCCAGGCGGGCCAGATGGGCGATCTTTTCCACGTCGCAGCGTTCAAGCGCCATGAGGATCTCCAAGGGAAACAAAGAACGGAATTTAGGTCCGTAGTGAGGAACATGTCAGCTTTCTGGCGGTCTAACGGCCGCGAAATTCTGCTGGCGTGCTCGGAAAAACAGCCAATTTAACATATTGGCTCCTTGCCCAAAATCCCTGCCATTGTTAGAGTTTGCCGCACTTTTTTACCCACGCTTTCCCCAGGGTCACTTTCCCATGTTCAAGAAACTGCGTGGCATGTTTTCCAGCGATCTTTCCATCGACCTGGGTACTGCCAACACCCTTATTTACGTGCGTGAGCGCGGTATCGTCCTGAATGAGCCCTCGGTTGTTGCCATCCGTACCCATGGCAACCAGAAAAGCGTCGTCGCCGTCGGTACCGAAGCCAAACGCATGCTGGGCCGTACGCCTGGCAACATTGCTGCCATTCGTCCGATGAAGGACGGCGTCATCGCCGACTTCAGCGTGTGCGAAAAAATGTTGCAATATTTTATCAACAAGGTTCACGAGAACAGCTTCCTGCAGCCAAGCCCACGCGTGCTGATCTGCGTGCCGTGCAAGTCGACCCAGGTCGAGCGCCGCGCCATCCGCGAGTCGGCTTTGGGTGCCGGTGCCCGTGAAGTGTTCCTGATCGAAGAGCCGATGGCTGCTGCCATCGGTGCCGGCCTGCCGGTCGAAGAGGCTCGCGGATCGATGGTCGTCGATATCGGTGGCGGTACCACCGAAATCGCCCTGATCTCGCTGAACGGCGTGGTCTATGCCGAATCCGTGCGCGTTGGCGGCGATCGCTTCGACGAAGCCATCGTCACCTACGTGCGCCGCAACTACGGCAGCCTGATCGGCGAATCCACCGCCGAGCGTATCAAGCAGGAAATCGGTACGGCCTACCCCGGTGGCGAAGTACGTGAAGTCGACGTTCGCGGCCGCAACCTGGCCGAAGGCGTACCGCGTGCCTTCACCCTGAACTCCAACGAAGTGCTCGAAGCGCTGCAAGAGTCGTTGGCGACCATCGTCCAAGCGGTCAAGAGCGCCCTTGAGCAATCGCCGCCGGAGCTGGCCTCGGACATCGCCGAGCGTGGTCTGGTGCTGACCGGTGGTGGTGCGCTGCTGCGTGACCTCGACAAACTGCTGGCCCAGGAAACCGGCCTGCCGGTGATCGTCGCCGAGGACCCGCTGACCTGTGTCGCCCGTGGCGGCGGTCGCGCCCTGGAGATGATGGACAAGCACGCGATGGACTTGCTCTCCAGCGAGTGATCCCACTCGCTGTTCACGAGCGCCCGGTTTACAGGTAGTACGCACAGTGCTACCTGTATGTGCTGGGCTGGCGCCCGTTTGGGGCGCCGTATCCGTCAACCCGCAACCAGGCTGGTGCGTTGTCCCATGTCCAATGACCTCCTGAGTCGTCCACGAGGAACGGCCCATTAAACCGCTTTTCTCCAAGGGCCCTTCGCTGGGCGTTCGCCTGCTCGTTCTGGTGGTGATGTCGGTCGCGTTGATGGTTGTCGACGCGCGCTTCGACGTGCTCAAGCCCGTGCGCAGCCAGATGGGCCTGGTGCTGATGGAATCGTACTGGATCACCGACTTGCCGCAGCGTGCCTGGCAAGGTGTGGCCGGCCAGTTCGGCAGCCGCACCGAGCTGATAGCCGAAAACGAGAAGCTCAAGACCGAAGCCCTGCTGCTGCAGGGGCGCCTGCAGAAGCTGGCGGCCCTGACCGAGCAGAACGTGCGGCTGCGCGAGCTGCTCAATTCATCGGCCCTGGTCAACGAAAAGGTCGAAGTGGCCGAGCTCATCGGTGTGGACCCCAACCCGTTCACCCACCGCATCCTGATCAACAAGGGGGAGCGTGATGGTGTGTTCCTGGGCCAGCCAGTGCTCGATGCCCGTGGCCTGATGGGCCAAGTGGTCGAGTTGATGCCCTACACCTCGCGGGTGCTGTTGCTGACCGATACCACCCACAGCATTCCGGTGCAGGTCAACCGCAACGGCCTGCGTGCCATCGCCAGCGGCACCGGCAACCCGGAGCGCCTGGAGTTGCGCCATGTGGCCGACACCGCCGACATCAAGGAAGGCGACCTGCTGGTCAGTTCCGGCATGGGGCAGCGCTTCCCGGCCGGTTACCCGGTGGCTACGGTCAACGAAGTGATCCACGACTCCGGCCAGCCATTTGCCATTGTCCGTGCCATCCCCACCGCCGCACTCAACCGCAGCCGCTATATGCTGCTGGTGTTCAGTGATCGGCGTAGCCCGGAGCAGCGTGCCACCGATGCCGCCATTGCCCAGGAAGAGGCCGACCGCAAGGGCAACGCGCCTGCTGGCCAGCCGGCCGCTACCGGCGAGCAGGCTGCACCTGCCGTGCCAGCCACCCCGGCAGCGCCGGCTACACCGCCCGCGCAGTCAGCAGCCCCAGCTGCTGCACCTGTCACGCCGGCCGCACCCGCTCACACCCGGAGGCAATGATGGCTGCATCACGCCGCAACAATGGCTGGGTCATCTGGCTGACGTTCGCCATCGGCTTGCTGCTCAGCGTTTCGCCCATGCCGCAGTTCATGGAAGTGTTCCGGCCCATGTGGCTGGCATTGCTGGTGTCGTTCTGGACCCTCGCCGTGCCGAACAAGGTCGGCATGACCACCGCGTTTTTGCTGGGCCTGGCCGAGGATGTGCTGTACGGCACCCTGCTGGGGCAGAACGCGCTGATCCTTACCCTCATCACCTTCCTGGTGCTGTCCCTGCAGCAACGCCTGCGCATGTTCCCCATGTGGCAGCAAAGCCTGGTCATCCTGGTGATCTTCGGCATCGCCCAGCTGATTCAGCTGTGGCTCAGCGCACTGACCGGCAATCGCCTGCCTACCCTGGCGCTAGTCTGGTCGGCGGTGATCAGTGCCTTGCTCTGGCCGTGGATCAGTTTCGCCCTGCGCGATTTGCGCCGACGTTTGCATATCAATTGACGGCGACGCGCCACTGACAGGGAGATGTCTGCATGAACCCGCTATACCTGGCCTCCGGCTCGCCCCGTCGTCGTGAACTGTTGACCCAGATCGGTGTGCCGTTCAGCGTCATCAGCGCCCCCATCGATGAAACCCCGCTAGCCAACGAAAGCGCACCGGCCTACGTCGAACGCCTGGCTCGGGCCAAGGCTGCGGCCGGCCTGGCCAGTGTCGATGGCCCCGCTGTAGTGCTCGGCGCAGACACTGCCGTGGTGCTCGATGGTCGTATTCTCGGCAAGCCGGAAAACCGCGAAGATGCCTTGGCCATGCTGGCAGACCTTTCAGGCCGTGAGCATCAGGTGCTGACCGCTGTCGCCCTCGATGATGGCCAGCGCGTGCACAGTTTTTGCGTCACCAGCACAGTACGTTTTCGCACTATCAGCGCCGATGAAGCGCAGCGCTACTGGGCCAGCGGCGAGCCAGCGGACAAGGCTGGCGGCTACGCCATCCAGGGCCTGGGCGCGGTGTTCGTCACCGACCTTTCCGGCAGCTACTCGGCGGTGGTTGGCTTGCCGCTCAGTGAAACGGCCGACGTGCTTGGCCAGTTCGGCATCGCCTGCTGGCAAGCGCCCGTGCATACGCCAGAGGTAACAAACCCGTAGTAGCCAGCAGTGCATACGCCATCCATCATTACAAAAGACCTTTGACGAGAGCCTGCCATGAGTGAAGAGATCCTGATCAACATCACGCCGATGGAGTCACGTGTGGCGGTGGTGGAAAACGGGGTGCTGCAGGAAGTGCACGTCGAGCGCACCCAGCGCCGTGGCATCGTCGGCAATATCTACAAGGGCAAGGTGGTACGCGTGCTGCCGGGCATGCAGGCGGCCTTCGTCGACATCGGCCTGGAGCGCGCAGCGTTCATCCATGCCTCGGAAATTTCCCAGCGCGAAGGTTCGGCGGTAGAGAACATCACCGCACTGGTACACGAAGGCCAGGCCCTTGTGGTGCAGGTGACCAAGGACCCGATCGGCACCAAGGGTGCACGCCTGACCACTCAGCTGTCGATCCCGTCGCGCTACCTGGTGTACATGCCGCGCAGCAGCCATGTCGGTATTTCGCTGAAAATCGAGGACGAAGCCGAGCGCGAGCGCCTCAAGCAGGTGGTCAGCGATTGCATGGACAGCGAGAACATCAAGGATGCCGGAGGGTTCATCCTGCGCACCGCAGCCGAGGGCGCGCGTGCCGAAGAAATCTTGCAGGACATCCGCTACCTGCGCCGCCTGTGGGAGCAGATTGGCACCCAGATCAAGACCTGCGGCGCGCCCACGGTCATCTACGAGGACCTGGGCCTGGCCCTGCGTACCCTGCGTGACCTGGTCAACCCGAAGATCGAAAAGATCCGCATCGACTCGCGGGAAACCTTCCAGAAAACCACGCAGTTCGTCGGCGAGCTGATGCCGGAAATCGCCGACCGCCTCGAACACTACCCAGGCGAGCGGCCTATCTTTGACCTGTACGGCGTCGAAGACGAGATCCAGCGTGCCCTGGAACGCAAGGTGCCGCTGAAGTCCGGCGGCTACCTGGTGGTCGACCCGGCCGAAGCGATGACCACCATCGACGTCAACACCGGGGCGTTCGTGGGCCATCGCAACCTCGAAGAAACCATCTTCAAGACCAACCTCGAAGCCGCCACCGCCATCGCCCGGCAACTGCGCCTGCGCAACATTGGCGGCATCATCATCATCGACTTCATCGACATGGAAGACGAAGAGCACCAGCGCCAAGTGCTGCGGACCCTGGAAAAGCAGCTGGAGCGCGACCACGCCAAGACCAACATCATCGGCATCACCGAGCTGGGCCTGGTGCAGATGACCCGCAAGCGTACGCGGGAAAGCCTGGAGCAGGTGCTGTGCGAGCCGTGCCTGGCCTGCCAGGGGCGCGGCAAGCTGAAGACTCCCGAGACCATCTGTTACGAAATCTTCCGCGAGATCCTGCGCGAGGCCCGTGCCTATCAGGCCGAGGGTTACCGTGTGCTGGCCAACCAAAAGGTGGTCGATCGCCTGCTGGATGAAGAATCGGGCAACGTGGCGGAACTGGAAGCCTTCATCGGCCGAACCATTCGCTTCCAGGTCGAGTCGATGTATTCGCAGGAACAATACGACGTGGTGCTGCTCTGAGGTCTTCTCGAACACGCCGCTGGATGGTCTGGCTGGCAAAACCGGCACTACGGGCCATCATGGATAAACGACTTGGAGGGCCATGGCCATGGGACGTCTGACCCGCGTTCTTGTCGCCCTGACCCGCTGGGGGCTGGGCGTATGCGCCCTGTTGGCGGTTTTGGTGGCGCTGTATGTCAGCCTCGGCCGCGAACTGGTGCCGCTGGTCGCCGAGTACCGCGCCGATGTAGAGCGCAAGGCCGAGCAGGCGCTGGGCCTCCCTGTACATGTGGGTGCCTTGGAAGGCCGTTGGAGCGGGCTGGCACCGGTGCTGCGGGTGCGCGACCTGCAATTGGGCGAAGGCGCCACCGCGCTGCGCCTGGATGACGTGATGGTGGTGCCCGACGTCTGGGCCAGCCTCACCGCCCGCGAAGTGCGCCTGGCACGCATCCAGTTGGGCGGCTTGCAGTTGATCCTGCGTGAGAACGAGCAGGGCGTCTGGGACCTCGAAGGCCTACCCAAGAAGGACGATGCGCCATTGGACCCGGCCGACCTTTTGCAGCGCCTGCGCCAGCTAGGCCGCGTCGATGTATTCGACAGCCAGGTCACCCTGCACCCCTGGCAGCGCGACCCGCTTACCCTGACTTATGTGAGCGCTGGCCTGCAGGCCGGCCCAGCACGCCAGGCGGTGGACCTGCGGGCGACCTTGCCTGACGGCCAGCCTCTGGCACTCACCCTGCACAGCCGTATGTCGGCCAAGGCCTGGCGCGATGGCGAGGTCGAAGCTTATCTGAGCCTGCCGCAAAGTGACTGGTCGCACTGGCTGCCGCCAAGTCTGCTGGGACAGTGGCAAGCTGACACCCTGCGCGCAGGTGGTGAGTTCTGGGTCGACTGGGGCAAAGGGCAGCTGCAGCAGGCCGTAGTACGGCTCAATGCGCCTGAGCTACAAGGCGCCTATGCCGGACGAAAGGCCGCCAAGCTGGATAACCTGGCCTTGGGCGCCTGGTTCCAGCGTCGCGAGCAGGGCTTCGATGTGGTGGTCGACTCGTTGGCCATGGACATCGGCAAGCGTCGCTGGGAGTCGCACCTGCAGTTGCAGCAGCGCCCTGGCCAGAGTGCTGCCGATGAAAGCTGGCAGGTACAGGCTGATCGTCTCGACCTCACGCCGCTGACCCCGTTGATCGATGCCTTGGCACCGCTGCCAGACAACGTCATGGACGTGGTAAATGGCTTGAAGGTGACCGGTGCGCTGCGCAATGTGCGCCTCGAGGCCAGGCCCAAGGCCGAGGGTGATCAGCGCTTGCAGTTCGCCGCCAACCTGGAGAAGGTGGGTTTTGAGGCTTATCACAGTGCGCCAGCCGCCGGTAACGTCAGTGGCAGCATCAGTGGTGACCTGGGCCACGGCGAGCTGCGCCTGGATACCGATGCGTTCATGCTGCATCTGTACCCGATCTTCGCCAAACCCTGGCACTACCAGAAGGCCAATGCACAGCTGACCTGGGCCTTGGACAAAGACGGTTTCACCCTGATCGCGCCGTACCTCAAGGTGCTGGGCGAAGAAGGCAAGATCGCCGGTGACTTCCTGATCCGCCTATTGTTCGAGGAAGGCCGCGAGGATTACATGGACCTGCGCGTCGGCCTGACCGAGGGCGATGGTCGCTATACCGCCAAATACCTGCCCGAAGTGCTTAGCCCGGCGCTCGACGAGTGGCTGCGCAGCGCCATCGTCAAAGGCGCGGTGGATGAAGGTTACTTCCAGTACCAGGGGTCGTTGAATCATGGCGCGGTGCCAGAGGCACGCAGTATCAGCCTGTTCTTCAAGGTGCATGACGCGGCCCTGGATTTCCAGCCCGGTTGGCCGCAGGTGCAGCATGTGGATGGCGATGTGTTCATCGAGGACAGCGGCGTGCGTATCAAGGCCCAGCGCGGTGTGTTGCTCGACACCAAAGTCAGCGATGTACAGGTCGATATTCCGCATGTCGAGGGTGATCAGCACAGCCACCTTTACCTGGATGGCGATTTCGACGGCAGCCTGGGCGATGGCCTGAAAATCCTCAAGGAAGCACCAATCGGCACCGGTGAGATTTTCGCCGGCTGGGAAGGTGAGGGGCCACTGAAGGGCAAGGTCAAACTCGACATCCCGCTGGCCCATGGGCAGCGGCCGAAAGTGCAGGTGGACTTCGCCACCAGCGATGCGCGGCTGAAAGTCGCCCCGCCGAGCCTGGAATTGAACCGCCTGAAGGGTGACTTCAGCTTCGACTTCGACAAGGGCCTGAGTGGCAAGGGCATCAGCTTGCAGGCCTTCGGCAAGCCAGTGACGGCGCAAATCTCCGCTGAAGGCCAAGCGGGGCAGATGCAGACCCGTATCAATGCCAATGGCCAGGTATCGCTCAAAGCGTTGACCGACTGGCTGCAGTTCACCCCGTCCTTGCCGGCGTCCGGCGACCTGCCGTACCAGTTGCAGCTGAGCCTGGGCAGCCGGGAAAACAGCCTGAGCGTCACCTCCAGCCTCAAGGGCCTGGCGATCGACCTGCCAGCGCCGTTCGGCAAAGCAGCGGCGGATACCCGCGACAGCCGCTTCAGCATGAGCCTGCAAGGCCCGGAGCGGCGCTTCGATGCCTCCTATACCGACCTTGCACGTTTTGCCTATGCCGCACCGGCCGACAAGCTGGCACAGGGCCGTGGCGAGCTACTGTTGGGTACCGGTGACGCCCAGCTACCTGCCAGCCAAGGCCTGAGGGTGCGCGGGCGTTTGGAGGCGCTGGACCTGGCTCCCTGGCAAGAACAGGCGGCCCGCCTGGCCGGTGACGACCCCGGTGGCAGTGCGCGGCAGAACCTGCAAAGCGTCGACCTGAGCATCGGCCAGTTGAAAGCCTTCGGCATGGATCTGAATCAGGCTGTAGTGCGGCTGGCTCGAGGCGGCCCGGCCTGGGATTTGCGCCTCGATAGCAAGGAAGTCATCGGCAACGCCCGCGTACCGGATGCCAAGGGCGCGCCAATGGTCGTGCGCATGCAGACCTTGCGCCTGCCTGCCGCCAGCGCCGCAGAGCAGCAGGCTGAAGAAGGCCCGGACCCGCTGGCCTCGTTCGATCCGCGCAAGGTGCCGGCGCTGGACCTGAGCATCGACAAGCTCTACCGCGGTGACGACCTGTTCGGCAGCGCCTCGATCAAGCTGCGGCCGACTGCGCGTGGCGTTACCGCCAGCGACATCGACCTTGACTTCAAAGGCTTGCGCATCGATGGCGGTGGCGGCTGGGAAGGTGAAACCGGCAAAACCAGCAGCTGGTACAAAGGGCGTCTGGACGGCAAGAACCTGGCGGATGTGCTCAAGGCCTGGGGCTTCGCTCCCACCGTGACCAGCCGCGACTTCCGCCTGGATGTAGATGGCCGCTGGCCGGGTTCGCCTGCCGCGGTGAGCCTGACGCGTTTTTCGGGCAGCATGGATGCGGCGCTGCGTACGGGCCAATTCGTCGAGGTTGAAGGCAGCGCCCAGGCACTGCGGGTGTTCGGCCTGCTCAACTTCAACTCGATTGGCCGGCGCCTGCGTCTGGACTTCTCCGACCTGTTCGACAAGGGCCTGGCCTATGACCGGGTCAAGGGTTTGCTGGTAGCCAGTAGCGGCGTGTACGTGACCCGCGAACCGATCACCGTGACCGGCCCATCGAGCAACTTCGAGCTGGATGGCACGCTGGACATGGTGCGCGACCGGGTGGATGCCAACCTGCAGGTGAGCCTGCCGGTGACCAATAATCTGCCGCTGGCGGCGCTGATCGTCGGCGCACCCGCTGTGGGCGGGGCGCTGTTCCTGGTCGATCGACTGATCGGTGATCGTGTGTCGCGCTTTGCCAGCGTTCACTACCGTGTCGAAGGCCCGTGGAAAGAGCCTAGAATCACATTTGTGAAACCTTTCGAGAAATCCCGCTAGGAGTACCCATGAAGGCAGCGGTAATCCAGATGGTCAGCCAGGATGACGTGCTGGCCAACCTGCAGCGTGCCGGTGCCCTGCTGGAGCAGGCAGCGTTGGGCGGCGCACGGCTGGCGGTACTGCCGGAAAACTTCGCCGCCATGGGCCGCAAGGACGCCGCAGCCATTGGCCGTGCCGAAGCCTTGGGTGATGGGCCGATTCTGCCATGGTTGAAACGCACCGCCCGCGACCTCAAGTTATGGATTGTTGCCGGTACCTTGCCCTTGCCACCGGTCGGCCGGCCTGAGTCCAAGGCCCATGCCTGCTCGCTGCTGATCGATGAACACGGCGAGGTGGTGGCGCGTTATGACAAGCTGCACTTGTTCGACGTGGACGTTGCCGATAATCGCGGCCGCTACCGTGAATCGGACGACTACGCCCATGGCGCCCAAGTGGTGGTGGCCGACACGCCCGTCGGACGGCTGGGGCTTAGCGTGTGCTACGACTTGCGTTTCCCCGAACTGTACAGCGCATTGCGTGCTGCCGGCGCGGAGCTGATCACTGCGCCGGCTGCCTTTACCGCCGTGACCGGCGCGGCACATTGGGAGGTGCTGGTGCGCGCCCGGGCCATCGAAACCCAGTGCTACCTGCTGGCTGCGGCGCAGGGAGGCACCCACCCAGGCCCACGGGAAACCCATGGCCATGCGGCGATCGTCGACCCTTGGGGGCGCATCGTCGCAGAACAGGCGCAAGGCGAAGCGGTACTGCTTGCCGAGCGCGACATTGAAGAACAAGCGTCCATTCGGGCGCGCATGCCGGTGGTTTCGCACCGGCGCTTTTTTTCGCAGGGCGCGTTGCGGCCTGCGCACACCTCGGAGTGACTATGAGCCAGATGTTATCCACCGTCAGTGAGCAGCTCCTGGCCCCAGGCGGCTTGACCCTGGACAGCCTGCAGAGCGTACTGGGTGAGTTGGCCGGCCCCGGCATCGACGCCGCCGACCTGTATTTTCAGGGCCAGATCTCGGAAACCTGGGCGCTGGAAGACGGCATCGTCAAAGAGGGCAGTTTCAACCTCGACCAAGGCGTGGGCGTGCGTGCCCAATCCGGTGAAAAAACCGGTTTCGCCTACAGCAATGCCATCAACCTCGAAGCACTGACCTCGGCAGCCCGTGCGGCCCGTTCGATTTCCCGCGCTGGGCAGAACGGCACGGTGCAGGCCTTCCGCAGCCAGGAGGTGACTGCCCTGTATGCCGCGGACAACCCGCTGGACGTGCTCAGCCGTGCCGAAAAGGTCGAGCTGCTCAAGCGTGTCGATGCCGCTACCCGCGCCTTGGACCCCCGCATTCAGCAAGTCAGCGTGAGCATGGCCGGAGTCTGGGAGCGCATCCTGATCGCGGCGGCCGATGGCAGCCTGGCCGCCGACGTGCGCCCGCTGGTGCGCTTCAACGTCAGCGTCATCGTCGAGCAGAACGGCCGTCGCGAGCGCGGTGGGCAGGGCGGTGGCGGGCGTACCGATTACCGTTTCTTCACCGAAGAGCGGGTGATGGGGTATGCCCGCGAGGCGCTGCGCCAGGCCTTGGTGAACCTTGAGGCCATCCCGGCGCCGGCCGGTACCTTGCCGGTGGTGTTGGGTTCGGGCTGGTCGGGCGTGCTGTTGCACGAGGCGGTCGGCCATGGCCTGGAGGGCGACTTCAACCGCAAGGGGAGTTCGGCATTCAGTGGCCGCATCGGCGAGAAAGTGGCGTCGAGCCTGTGCACCATCGTGGACGATGGCACCCTGGAAGGCCGCCGTGGATCGCTGAGCGTGGATGACGAAGGCACCCCGACCGAATGCACCACGCTGATCGAGAACGGCGTACTCAAGGGCTACATGCAGGACAAGCTGAACGCGCGTCTGATGGGCATGGCGGTGACCGGCAACGGTCGCCGTGAATCCTATGCGCACCTGCCGATGCCACGCATGACCAACACCTACATGCGAGCCGGCGAAAGCGACCCGCAGGAAATCATTGCGTCGGTGAAGAAGGGTATCTACTGCGCCAACCTCGGTGGTGGCCAGGTGGACATTACCAGCGGCAAGTTCGTGTTCTCGACCAGTGAGGCCTACCTGATCGAAGACGGCAAGATTACCGCCCCGGTGAAGGGCGCGACCCTGATCGGCAATGGGCCGGAGGCGATGAGCCGTGTGTCGATGGTCGGTAACGACCTGGCGCTGGACAGCGGGGTAGGGACATGCGGCAAGGACGGGCAGTCGGTGCCAGTGGGGGTCGGGCAGCCGACTTTGAAGCTGGATGCGATTACCGTGGGCGGTACCGGGGCGTGATGGCTGTGGGGACCGATGTGGCAGCGGGCATGCTCGCTGCCACATCGGTCCCGTATGTCAGCGCAACCCGCGCTGCAACTCGTCGAGGTCGCGGATGTACTTGAATACCTTGCGCGCGGCGGCTGGCGGCTTGTTCCGGGCCTTTTCGTGCTGGGCATGGCGCACCAGTGAGCGCAGCTGCTGGCGGTCGGTGTCGGGGTACTCGTTGACGAAGCGCTCGAGGTCCTCGTCGTTGCCGTCGATCAGCCGGTCGCGCCAGCGCTCCAGGCTGTGGAAACGCTCGTTGTACTGGCGGCTCGAGCTGTCCATCTGCTCGAGCAGGGCGTGGATGGCATCGAGGTCCTGCACGCGCATGAGCTTGCCGACAAACGACATGTGGCGTTTACGGGCACCATGAGCGGTGTGCTTGCTGGCCTCGGCCAGGGCCTTGCGCAGCTCGTCGGTCAACGGCAGGCGGGCCAGGGTATCGGCTTTGAGCGTGGTAAGGCGCTCACCGAGTTCGACCAGCTCATGCAGTTCGCGCTTGATCTGGGTTTTGCTTTTTTCGCCGTCGAAGGCGTCGTTGTTTGAATCAACCATGGTGGCAGTCCGCTAGAAATCGTCGCCATGATAACCAGTCGGGGGCCGCTTGTCCGGCCCGGTCGTAGAATGACCCCAAGCCGTACGCAGAATTTGAGTGGAGAGAACCATGAGTGCAGTCCAGAGCGTAGGTCCGAAAGACCTGCCAGCATTGCAGGAGCAGGTCGAGGCGATCATCGCCGAGGCGCGCCGCCAAGGGGCCAGTGCCTGCGAAGTGGCAGTTTCGCTGGAGCAGGGCTTGTCCACCACGGTACGCCAGCGTGAAGTCGAGACGGTCGAATTCAACCGCGACCAGGGCTTTGGTATCACCCTTTATGTTGGCCAGCGCAAAGGCTCGGCCAGCACTTCGGCCAGTGGCCCGGACGCGATCCGCGAAACCGTTGCCGCTGCCCTGGCCATTGCCAAGCATACTTCCGAAGACGAATGTTCGGGCTTGGCCGACGCGGCGCTGATGGCCCGTGAAATTCCTGATCTGGACCTGTACCACGATTGGGATATCGAACCCGAAAAGGCCATCGAAATGGCCCTGGCCTGCGAGGCGGCGGCGTTTGATGCCGACCCGCGCATCCTCAACGCCGATGGCACCACCCTCAATACCCACCAGGGCTGCCGCGTGTATGGCAACAGCCATGGCTTCATCGGTGGGTACGCCTCGACCCGGCACAGCCTGAGCTGCGTGATGATCGCCGAAGGCGAAGGGCAGATGCAGCGTGACTACTGGTACGATGTGAACCGTCGGGGCAACTTGCTGGCCGACCCGCGCAGCATTGGCGTTCGCGCTGCACAGCGTGCTGCCAGCCGACTGGGTGCCCGGCCGGTTCCCACTTGCGAGGTGCCGGTGCTGTTTTCGGCCGAACTGGCCGGTGGCCTGTTCGGCAGCTTCCTGTCGGCTATTTCCGGCGGCAACCTGTACCGCAAGTCGTCCTTCCTCGAAGGTACCATTGGCCAGCGCCTGTTCCCTTCCTGGCTTACCCTCGACGAGCGCCCGCACATTCCGCGCGCGTTGGGTAGCGCCGCGTTCGACGGTGATGGCCTGGCCACCTACGCCAAGCCGTTCGTCGACAAAGGCGAGCTGGTGTCGTACCTGCTGGGCACCTATTCCGGGCGCAAGCTGGGCTTGCCAAGCACGGCCAACTCCGGTGGTGTGCACAACCTGTTCGTCACCCACGGCGTCGAAGACCAGGCCGCGTTGATTCGCCGTATGGGCCGCGGCCTGCTGGTGACCGAGCTGATGGGGCATGGGCTGAACATGGTGACGGGGGATTATTCCCGTGGTGCAGCTGGCTTCTGGGTCGAAAATGGCGAGATCCAGCACGCGGTTCAAGAAGTGACCATCGCCGGCAATATGAAAGACATGTTCCAGCAAATTGTCGCGATCGGTAACGATCTTGAAACGCGCAGCAATATCCATACCGGGTCGGTGCTGATCGAGCGGATGACCGTCGCGGGTAGCTAATTGCCGCCAGAAACATGCAGTGAAATCGAAGACCCGGCCATCGTGCCGGGTTTTTCTTTCACTAACGGATACTTGAAGTGATTCTATTTATCACTTAATAATGAATATCATTATCCAGTCACCCGGCGATGATGTTCATGAAACCCGTCCTCCGCGAACTGCCCTACCTGGAAAACTGGCGCTGGCTCAGCCGGCGCATTCGCTGTGCGCTCGAGCCTGACGAGCCACGGCTGATCGAGCATTACCTGGCCGAAGGCCGCTACCTGGTGTGCTGTACGCAAACCTCGTCATGGACGGTGGCACTGACCTCCTTCCGCCTGCTGCTGGATACCGCCTGCGACCGCATGCTGCCCTGGCATTGGCGCTGCCAGTGCCTGGACCAGGCCTGGCGACCGCTGCTGGACCTGCGCAACCTCGACCGCCAGGAGCAGAACCAGCGCTGGCAACCCTACGCCCTGCAGTTGGCAAATTGCCGCCTGCTGCCGTCGATTTCTCCCGATGAACTGATGCAAGGATTTGATGATGAGTGATACCCGTATCGAGCGTGACAGCATGGGTGAACTGCAGGTGCCTGCCCAGGCCCTGTACGGCGCCCAGACCCAACGCGCGGTCGACAACTTCCCGATCAGCGGCCAGCGCATGCCGGCCCAGTTCATTCGTGCTCTGCTGCTGGCCAAGGCAGCCGCGGCCAAGGCCAACATCGAGCTGGAACAACTGTCCGCCGCGCAGGGCCAAGCCATCGTCAAGGCTGTCGAGCAACTGTTGGCCGAAGACTTCATCCAGCATTTCCCGGTCGATGTGTTCCAGACCGGCTCCGGCACCAGCTCGAACATGAACGCCAACGAAGTGATCGCGACCTTGGCCAGCCGCGTACTGGGTGAGGCAGTCAATGCCAATGATCACGTCAACTGTGGCCAGAGCAGCAATGACATCATCCCGACCACTATCCACGTCAGTGCCGCGCTGGCCCTGCACGAACAGTTGCTGCCAGCCTTGGCGCACCTGGTACAGGTGATCGAGGCCAAGTCGGCGCAAGTGCATCAGTATGTGAAAACGGGCCGCACCCACCTGATGGACGCCATGCCGGTGCGCATGAGCCAGGTGCTGGATGGCTGGGCGGCACAGATCAACGGCGCCAAGGCACACCTCGAAGCCACCTTGCTGAGCCTGCAGGCGCTGGCCCAGGGCGGCACCGCCGTGGGTACCGGCATCAATGCCCACCCCCGGTTCGCTGGCGTGTTTGCCCGCCAACTCAGTGGCCTGACCCAAGTCGAGTTCACCCCAGGGCAAAACCTGTTTGCCCTGATCGGTTCGCAGGATACCGCCGTGGCCCTGTCTGGCCAGCTCAAGACTACCGCTGTGGCACTGATGAAAATTGCCAACGACCTGCGCTGGATGAACTCCGGCCCGCTGGCCGGCCTGGGCGAAATCGAGCTGCAAGGCCTGCAGCCTGGCTCTTCGATCATGCCGGGCAAGGTCAACCCGGTGATCCCGGAGGCCACTGCCATGGTCGCCGCCCAGGTGATTGGCAACGACGCCACCATCGCCATCGCGGGGCAGTCCGGTAACTTCGAGCTGAACGTGATGCTGCCGGTGATCGCCCGCAACCTGCTGGAAAGCATCGAGCTGATGGCCAACGTCAGCCGCTTGCTGGCCGACAAGGCCATCGCCACCTTCAAGGTCAACGAGGGCAAGCTCAAGGAAGCCCTGGCGCGCAACCCGATCCTGGTCACTGCGCTGAACCCGATCATCGGCTACCTCAAGGCCGCCGAAATCGCCAAGACCGCGTACAAGCAAGGTCGCCCGATCATCGATGTGGCGCTGGAGCACACCGATTTGTCGCGTGACCAGCTCGAAGCACTGCTGGACCCGGAAAAACTCACCGCCGGCGGAATCTGACCCTGCGTCACCGCCAAGGAGATTTGCCATGCAGCACTGGAAACGCACCACGGAAACCGCCAACCGCCTGTTCGATCAAGGCGAGCTGGTCGACGCCCGGGAACACTACCTGCAAGCCCTGGCGCTGGCCCAGGTGCTGTTCGAGCGCTGGCATGACGTCGACGAAGCGGTGGCCGCTTTCGTCATCGCCCACCATAACCTGGCCGACTTGCACCTGCGCCTGAACCAGCCGCAGGAAAGCGCCGACTACTTGTGCGCCGCTCACCAGCGGCTGCTGCAGGCCAGCCAGGAGACGCGCCTGCCGCAGGCGCTGCGTGATGCGGCCTTGCGCCACAGCGGGCGCACCTACACCGAACTGCTGAGTTTCATCGCCGAGTACGGCCAGTACCCGCGTACCGAGCGCCTGCTAAGTCGCCACAGCGCCGGGGCCAGCGAGCTCGCTGCCCAGCGGGACCTGGCACCCAGAACCCATGCCTACGGAATTCACTGACATGCCACATACCCTGCCTGCATTGCCATACGCCTATGACGCGCTGGAGCCGCACATCGACGCCCAGACCATGGAAATCCACCACACCAAGCATCATCAGACCTACGTGAATGGTCTCAACGCCGCTATCGAAGGCACCGAGTGGGCCGAATGGCCGGTTGAGAAGCTGGTTGGCGCCGTCAAGCAACTTCCGGAAAACCTGCGTGGCGCAGTTACAAACCACGGCGGCGGCCACGCCAACCACAGCCTGTTCTGGACCGTCATGTCGCCACAGGGTGGCGGTGAGCCTGTGGGCCAGCTGGCGCAAGCTGTCACCGCGCAACTGGGCGGCTTCGAGGCTTTCAAGGAGGCTTTCACCAAGGCTGCGCTGACGCGCTTCGGCAGCGGCTGGGCCTGGCTAAGCGTGACACCGCAGAAAACCCTGGTGGTAGAGAGCAGTGGCAACCAAGACAGCCCGTTGATGCACGGCAATACGCCAATCCTCGGCCTGGACGTGTGGGAGCACGCGTATTACCTCAAGTACCAGAACCGTCGTCCGGAATACATCGGCGCCTTCTACAACGTCATTGACTGGGCGCAAGTGGAGCGCCGTTACCTCGAAGCCCTGAAGTGAGTCGAACCGGTATGCGCTCTGAGGTGATGTCTGTCAGCAGTGTGCGCCTGTTCCGCCTGGCGCTTGGGACCTTGCTGTTGCTGGCTGGCACCGCGCTGCTGGTAGCGCGTGGCCTCGCCTGGCTGGACCTGGAACCGCGCATGCTGCGCGCCCTGGAGGGCGGTGCGTTATGTGCACTGGGCACTGCACTGGGCGCAGTACCGGTACTGGTCATTCGCAACATGCCAGTGGCGCTGGCCGACACGCTGCTGGGTTTCGGCGCCGGTGTGATGCTGGCAGCCACCGCGTTTTCCCTGATCATTCCGGGGTTGGATGCCGCCCAGTCCATCGGGTTCAGCCCTTGGGGCGCGGGTGGCCTGATCAGCTTCGGCTTGTTGTTCGGTGCGCTGTGCCTGTTTCTGGTCGACCTCAAGGTGTCTGGCGCCTCGCCAGAAGCGCTGGTTGGCACCGACAATCAGCCGGTGATTGCTGCACGTATCTGGCTGTTTGTCATTGCCATCATTGCGCACAACATCCCTGAAGGCATGGCGATTGGAGTGTCGGCCGGTGGCGGCATGGCCGACGCCGACAGCCTGGCCATGGGCATTGCGTTGCAGGATGTGCCTGAGGGGCTGGTGATTGCGCTGGTGCTGGCCGGGGCGGGCATGCCGCGTTTCAAAGCCTTCCTGATAGGCGCTGCGTCAGGGCTGGTCGAACCGGTGGCCGCAGTGATCTGTGCCTGGCTGGTGAATGTTGCCGAACTCCTGCTGCCGCTGGGTTTGGCCTGTGCGGCGGGGGCGATGCTGCTAGTGGTCACCCAGGAAATCATCCCGGAGTCGCGCAGCAATGGCCACCATCGGCTGGCTAGCCTGGGGTTGTGTATCGGCTTCTGTCTGATGATGGTGATGGATACCGCGATGTCCTGATTCATCATCAGGTTGGCGCGCGCTCCAACAAGGAGCGTGCCGGCTTTATTCGCCTTCGTCGAAGAAGTTGTTGATCAGTTCGACCAGCGCGTCCATGGCATCGCTGTCTTGCTCACCCTCGGTATGCAGGTGCACCTGGGTGCCTTTGCCCGCTGCCAGCATCATCACCGCCATGATGCTCTTGCCATCCACCAGCTTGTCCGGCGCACGTCCAACCCGTACCTGGCAGGGGAAGCGGCCGGCCACGCCGACGAACTTGGCTGCCGCCCGGGCATGCAGGCCCAACTTGTTGATGATGGTGATTTCGCGGGCGGGCATCGTGGGGCGGATCCTTGGGCTAGAGGTCGCGGTGGCGGACCTGGACGTTTTTCAGGGTTTGCTGCAGGTGTTGGCCAAGGCGCTCGGTGATGTACACCGAACGGTGATGGCCGCCGGTGCAGCCGATGGCAATGGTGACATAAGCGCGGTTGCTGGCGGCGAAGCGGGGCAACCACTTGAGCAGATAGCCCGAAATGTCGTTGTACATGTCTTCGACATCCGGCTGGGCAGCCAGGTAGTCGATCACTGGCTGGTCGAGGCCCGAGTGCTCTCGCAGCTCGGGCTTCCAGTAGGGGTTGGGCAGGCAGCGCACATCGAACACCAGGTCGGCGTCGACCGGCATGCCGCGCTTGAAGCCGAACGACTCGACCAGGAACGCAGTGCCAGGCTCGGGTTGGTTGAGCAGGCGCAGCTTGATCGAGTCACGCAGCTGATACAGGTTCAGGTTGGTGGTGTCGATTTTCAGGTCGGCCAGGTCGGCGATCGGCCCCAGCAAATCGCTTTCCACGCGGATTGCTTCCGCGAGCGAGCGGTTGGCGTTGGTCAGCGGGTGGCGGCGGCGGGTTTCCGAGAAGCGCTTGAGCAGCATATCTTCGTCGGCATCCAGAAACAGCACGTCGCACTGGATGTTCCGCGCGCGGGCTTCTTCGAGCAATTCGGGGAAGCGCGTCAGGTGGCTGGGCAGGTTGCGTGCGTCGATCGACACGGCAACCTTCGGTTGCAGCAGTTCGGTGTTGATCAGTGCGTCTTCCGCCAACTGCGGCAGCAGCCCGGCCGGCAGGTTGTCGATGCAGTAGAAACCGTTGTCTTCCAGGACATCGAGGGCAGTGCTCTTGCCGGAGCCGGACCGGCCGCTGACAATGATCAGGCGCATGTTCAGTGCTCGTTCTGTACGTCCAGGACAACCTGGAACAGGGCCTCACTGCTGGTGGCCGCACGCAGGCGATCACGGACCTCCTTGCGATCGAGCATGCTGGCGATCTGACGCAGCAGTTCCAGATGCGCATCGGTAGCGGCTTCGGGCACCAAGAGGACGAACATCAGGTCCACCGGCGCGCCATCGATGGCGTCGTAATCGATAGGTGCTTCAAGGTGCAGCAGGGCGCTGACAGGAGCGGAACATCTTTCAAGCCGGCAGTGCGGAATGGCGATGCCATTGCCGAAACCGGTAGAACCGAGTTTTTCCCGGGCGACCAGTTTTTCGAAGACGTCCTGCATCTCCAGTTCTGGCACTTGATCGGCGATGACGGTGGCGACCTTTTCCAGGGCGCGCTTCTTGCTGCCGCCCGGCACGTTCACAAGGGAACGGCCGGGGGTCAGGATGGTTTCAAGTCGGATCATGGATGGGGGGGATCAGCGGGCAGCTGCACCTTGCAGCAGGCTTTGCTGTTTTTCCTTGTGTTTTTTCAGTTGGCGGTCGAGCTTGTCGGCCAAGGCGTCGATCGCTGCATACATATCTTCGTGTTCGGCGTTGGCTACCACTTCGCCGCCGGGAATCTGCAGGGTCGCTTCGACCTTCTGCTGCAGCTTCTCGACTTTCATGATGACCTGCACGTTGGTGATCTTGTCGAAGTGACTTTCCACGCGAGCGAGCTTTTCAAGCACATAATCGCGAAGTGGCTGGGTGACTTCTACATGCTGTCCACTGATATTGACTTGCATACAGCTTCTCCTTTGTTGCCCGTGCATAAAGAAGCAGGTCTTGCACCTGCCCCACAAACGCTGTGGCACATCTCAGGGGCTACATCAGTCGCTTGCGCTCGCTCGACGGTGCGATGCCGAGGGACTCGCGGTACTTGGCGACGGTGCGACGGGCTACCTGGATGCCTTGTGCCTCCAGTAAACCAGCGATCTTGCTGTCACTCAATGGCTTTTTCTGATTTTCCGCTGCAACCAGTTTTTTGATGATCGCGCGGATCGCCGTGGACGAGCATTCTCCGCCTTCGGAGGTGCTGACGTGGCTGGAGAAAAAGTATTTCAGTTCGTAGATGCCACGCGGTGTGTGCATGTACTTTTGCGTGGTAACCCGCGAAATGGTCGACTCGTGCATGCCCACCGCTTCGGCGATGTCGTGCAACACCAACGGCTTCATTGCTTCATCGCCGTGGTCGAGGAAGCCGCGCTGGTGCTCGACGATCTGCGTGGCAACCTTCATCAGTGTTTCATTGCGGCTTTGCAGGCTCTTGATGAACCAGCGCGCTTCTTGCAGCTGATTGCGCATGAAGGTGTTGTCGGCGCTGGTGTCGGCACGGCGTACGAAGCCCGCGTACTGTGGGTTGACGCGCAGGCGTGGGATGGCTTCCTGGTTCAGCTCCACCAGCCAGCGCTCGCTGTCCTTGCGCACGATGACGTCAGGCACTACGTACTCGGGCTCGCTGGATTCGATCTGCGAACCGGGGCGCGGGTTGAGGCTTTGCACCAGCTCGATGACCTGGCGCAGCTCGTCTTCCTTGATTTTCATGCGCCGCATCAACTGGCTGTAGTCGCGGCTGCCGAGCAGGTCGATGAAATCGGTGACCAGGCGCTTGGCTTCGGTCATCCACGGGGTGCTGGCGGGCAGCTGGCGCAGTTGCAGCAGCAGGCATTCGCCCAGGTTACGTGCGCCCACGCCAGCTGGCTCGAACTGCTGGATGCGGTGCAGTACCGCTTCGACTTCGTCCAGCTCGATATCCAGCTCAGGGTCGAAACCTGCGCAGATTTCCTCGAGGGTGTCTTCCAGATACCCCTGGCCGTTGATGCTGTCGATCAGGGTTACGGCGATCAGGCGGTCGGTATCGGACATCGGCGCCAGGTTCAGCTGCCACAGCAGGTGGCTTTGCAGGCTCTCGCCGGCCGATGTGCGGGTGGTGAAGTCCCACTCGTCGTCATCGTTGCTCGGCAGGCTGCTGGCGCTGGTCTGGTAGATGTCTTCCCAGGCGGTATCGACCGGAAGCTCGTTGGGGATGCGCTCGCTCCACTCACCGTCTTCCAGGCTGTCGGCACTGACAGTGCTTTCCTGGAAGCTATTGTCCTGGGCTTCGGCGGCCGGCTTGTTTTCGGCGTTGTCCGCCATCGGGTCGCTGTTGTCGAAGTCGTCGCCGTCTTCCTGACGTTCGAGCATCGGGTTCGACTCCAGCGCTTCCTGGATTTCCTGTTGGAGGTCCAGGGTGGAAAGCTGGAGCAGACGGATGGCCTGTTGCAACTGCGGTGTCATCGTCAGTTGCTGGCCCATTTTTAGGACGAGCGATGGTTTCATGGCTGGGGCTTAATACCTTGTTCGCCGGCGCGCATGCGCCATCCACTACACGAGGGCGCCGAGGCGCCAGATCAAGCAAGTTTTATGCCTTAAATTGTAGCGTTTGCCTAGAGTACCGTAACAACTTTACCCGTAGTTTTGGGGCTATTTGCCGGTACTCCAGGCGCGCCTCGGGTCAGAGGCGGAACTCGTGGCCCAGGTAAACCTCTTTGACCAGATCGTTGGCAAGGATGGTTTCGGCGTCGCCTTCGGCAATCAACCGGCCATCGTTGACGATGTAGGCGGTTTCGCAGATATCCAGGGTCTCACGCACGTTGTGATCGGTGATCAGTACACCGATACCTTTGGCCTTGAGGTGGTGGATGATCTGCTTGATGTCGCCGACCGAGATCGGGTCGACACCTGCGAACGGTTCGTCCAGCAGGATGAACTTGGGTGCGGTCGCCAGGGCGCGGGCAATTTCGACGCGGCGGCGTTCACCGCCGGACAGGCTCATGCCGAGGTTGTCGCGGATGTGGCTGATGTGGAACTCCTGCAGCAGGCTTTCCAGCTCCTTGCGGCGGCCTTCGCGGTCCAGGTCCTTGCGGGTTTCGAGGATGGCCATGATGTTGTCGGCCACCGACAGCTTGCGGAAGATCGAAGCTTCCTGCGGCAGGTAGCCGATACCGGCGCGCGCACGGCCATGCATGGGCTGATGGCTGACATCGAGGTTGTCGATCAGTACCCGGCCCTGTTCGGCCTGGACCAGCCCGACGATCATGTAGAAGCAGGTGGTCTTGCCGGCGCCGTTAGGGCCGAGCAGGCCGACGATCTGGCCGCTGTCGATCGACAGGCTGACATCACGTACCACCTGCCGGCCCTTGTAGCTCTTGGCCAGGTGCTGGGCTTTGAGGGTTGCCATTTACTCGGCCTTCTTCTTGGGCTGGATCACCATGTCGATACGCTGACGCGGTGTAGTCACGTTGCCACCGCGACCGGCGGTCGCCACCTGGGTCTGGGTGTTGTAGACGATCTTCTCGCCTTCGGTGGTGTTGCCTTCGTTCTCGACCTTGGCGCGGTCGGTGAGGATCACCAGGTCCTTCTGCGACTGGTACTGGATGGTCACGCCCCAGCCCTTCATCTTGTCCGGCTTGGCTGCGCTCTGCTGCTGCTCGAAGTAGGCCAGGTTGCCCACCGAGGTCACCACGTCGATATCGCCGGAGGCGGAACGGGTGATGGTCACGGTGTTGCCTTTGATCATCATCGAACCCTGGGTGATGATCACGTCGCCGGTGTAGGTGGCCACGCCTTGCTTGTCATCCAGGTGGGCGTTATCGGCCTGGATGCGGATAGGCTGGTCACGGTCATTCGGCAGGGCGAGGGCGCTCGCGCTTCCCAGTGCTGCGCTCAGGCTGAGCAAAAGGGGGAGGGTTTTAACGAGCCTCATACTGTCCTCTTACGTTAGAGAGCAAGTCCATCTTGCCTTCTTTCAAATACGCTTTCATTCCTTTGCCCGTAGTTGTGCCACCGGCGCCGTCGATTCTAACGGCTTGCTCGGTCTGCGCATATTGCTTCTGCGGGAACACGGTCATGCGTGAGCTGGTAATGATGGTTTCACGCTGCTTTTCGTCGGTGCGGGCAACCCGTACCTTGTCGATCAGCTCGACCTCGGTACCGTCCGGGTTGACCTCGGCGCGGGTGCTTTGTACGTGCCACGGGTATTCGGTGCCGCGGTACATGTGCAGGTCCGGCGTGGTCAGCAGGGTAATTTCGCTGGCCTTGAGGTGCTCGACCTTGTCGGCGGTCATTTCGTACTGCAGCTTGCCGTCGGGCAGGAACTGCACGCTGTGGGCGTTGATCGCGTAATAGTCGATGGCGCTTTCGTCGACTTGGGCCACCGGCTTGTCGAGGAAGCTTTCCGGGCTGACATTCCAGTAGCCAATGGCTACCAGCAGGGCGGCGATCGCCCCAAGCAGCACAATGTTTCGGGCTTTCTTGCTGAACATGGGCAGCCTTACAGGTAGTTGGCGTTGGCAGCGTCCAGGGTGCCCTGGGCCTGCATGATCAGTTCGCAGAATTCACGGGCCGCGCCTTCGCCACCGCGTGCCTGGGTCACGCCATGAGCGTGCTGGCGTACGAACGGTGCGGCGTTGGCTACAGCCATGCCCAGTGCCACCCGGCGAATCACCGGCAGGTCGGGCAGGTCATCCCCCAGGTAGGCCACTTGATCATAGCTTAGGCCCAGTTCGGCGAGCAGGCCGTCAAGCACCACCAATTTATCCTCGCGCCCCTGATACAGGTGCGGGATACCGAGGTTCTTGGCGCGACGCTCGACCACCGGGGTCTTGCGCCCGCTGATGATGGCGGTGGTCACCCCCGAGGCCATGAGCATCTTGATGCCCTGGCCATCGAGCGTGTTGAAGGTCTTGAATTCGCTGCCGTCCTCGAGGAAGTACAGGCGCCCGTCGGTGAGCACGCCGTCCACGTCGAATACCGCGAGCTTGATGCTCTTGCCGCGTTGCATGAGGTCCTGGTTCATTCCATCGCTCCTTTACATTACGCCGGCGCGCAGCAGGTCGTGCATGTTCAGGGCGCCGGTCGGGCGGTCCTCGCGGTCCACCACCACCAGGGCGCCGATCTTGTGGTCTTCCATGATCTTCAGGGCTTCGGCGGCGAGCATTTCGGCCCGCGCGGTTTTGCCATGAACGGTCATGACCTGGTCGATCAGGGTGGTGTGCACATCGATGTTGCGGTCCAGGCTGCGGCGCAGATCGCCGTCGGTGAAGATCCCGGCCAGCTTGCCATCGGGCTCGACGATCACGGTCATGCCCAAACCTTTGCGGGACATTTCAAGCAGCGCATCCTTGAGCAGGGTGCCGCGAGGTACCTGAGGCAGCTCATCGCCGCTGTGCATGACGTTCTCGACCTTCAGCAGCAGGCGGCGGCCCAGCGCACCGCCTGGGTGCGAGAAGGCGAAGTCCTCGGCGGTGAAGCCGCGGGCCTCGAGCAGGGCGATGGCCAGCGCGTCACCCAGTACCAGCGATGCCGTGGTGGAGGAGGTGGGCGCCAGGTTGAGCGGGCAGGCTTCTTGCTCGACACGGGCGTCGAGGTTGACCTCGGCGGCCTGTGCCAGCGGCGAGTCCGGGTTGCCGGTCAGGCTGATAAGTTTGATGCCCAGGCGTTTGATCAGCGGCAGCAGGGTGACGATTTCGGCAGTGCTGCCGGAATTCGACAGGGCAAGGATGACATCATCGCGGGTGATCATGCCCATGTCGCCATGGCTGGCTTCGGCCGGATGTACGAAAAACGCCGGGGTGCCGGTGCTGGCGAGGGTTGCGGCGATCTTGTTGCCGATGTGCCCGGACTTGCCCATGCCGACCACGACAACCCGGCCCTTGCTGGCCAGGATGAGTTCGCAGGCCTTGACGAAATTGTCGTCGATGCGCGCCAGCAGGGCCTCTACGGCCTCGAGTTCCAGGCGCAGGGTGCGTTGGGCGGATTGGATCAGCTCGCTGGATTGGCTCATGTCGAAAAAGCAGTGCCTGATGAAAAGGCCGCGATTATACGCGCAATGAAGAAAACCCTCACCCCTTCGATTGCTGTAGCGAATGTCATCAAAGCCTGTCTCGGGGCTGAACGACTGCTTGCCTGGCCTTGGGGCGGCGCTGTCAGCGGTGCTATAGTTCGCCGCTATTCGGCCTGCCAGGGGTGCGTGTGCCTTCCTGATGGAGGCCGGCGTCCATTAGGACGAGGCTGCACTAGCAAGGAGTCTAGATGAGTGTGGATAGCGCCTACGCGGTCGAGTTGAAGGGGGTTACCTTCAAACGCGGTTCGCGCAGCATTTTCAGCAACGTCGACATCCGCATCCCGCGCGGCAAGGTCACCGGCATCATGGGACCATCGGGTTGCGGCAAGACCACGTTGCTCCGCCTGATGGGCGCGCAGCTGCGCCCTTCCAGCGGTGAGGTATGGGTGGCCGGCCAGAACCTGCCGACGCTGTCGCGCAGCGACCTGTTCGACGCCCGCAAGCAGATGGGTGTGCTGTTCCAGAGCGGCGCGCTGTTCACCGACCTCGACGTGTTCGAGAACGTCGCGTTCCCGCTGCGCGTGCATACCCAGCTGTCGGATGAAATGATCCGTGACATCGTGTTGATGAAGCTGCAGGCCGTGGGCCTGCGCGGCGCCATCGACCTGATGCCCGACGAGCTGTCCGGTGGCATGAAGCGCCGAGTGGCGCTGGCTCGGGCGATTGCCCTGGACCCGCAGATCCTCATGTACGACGAACCGTTCGTCGGCCAGGACCCGATCGCCATGGGGGTACTTGTGCGCCTGATCCGCCTGCTCAACGACGCCCTGGGCATCACCAGCATCGTGGTTTCCCATGACCTGGCAGAAACCGCCAGCATTGCCGATTACATCTACGTGGTAGGTGATGGTCAGGTGCTGGGCCAGGGCACGCCTGATGAGCTGATGGGCTCGGACAACCCACGGATTCGCCAATTCATGAAAGGCGACCCGGACGGCCCGGTACCCTTCCACTTTCCCGCGCCTGACTACCGCGCCGACCTGCTGGGGGCGCGTTGATGCGCAGAAAATCCTTACTCGAACGTGTCCGTCTGCTGGGCCGTTCGGCAATCGACGTGCTGGCCGTGCTCGGGCGTTCGTGCCTGTTCCTGTTCCATGCGCTGGTCGGTCGCGGCGGCATTGGCGGCGGCTTCCAACTGCTGACCAAGCAGCTGTACTCGGTGGGTGTGCTGTCGCTGGCGATCGTTGTCGTGTCCGGGGTATTCATCGGCATGGTGCTGGCGCTGCAGGGTTACAGCATCCTGACCAAATACGGCTCGGAGCAGGCGGTAGGGCAAATGGTTGCCCTGACCCTGCTGCGTGAGCTTGGCCCGGTGGTGACGGCGCTGCTGTTCGCGGGCCGTGCCGGTTCCGCGTTGACCGCCGAAATCGGCAACATGAAGTCCACCGAGCAGTTGTCGAGCCTGGAAATGATTGGCGTCGACCCGCTCAAGTACATCGTTGCGCCACGTTTGTGGGCCGGTTTCATCTCGCTGCCGCTGCTGGCGCTGATCTTCAGCGTGGTCGGTATCTGGGGTGGCTCGTGGGTGGCAGTGGACTGGCTGGGCGTCTACGAGGGCTCGTTCTGGGCCAACATGCAGAACAGTGTTTCATTCACTGACGACGTGCTCAACGGGCTGGTCAAGAGCCTGGTGTTCGCTTTCGTCACAACCTGGATCGCCGTTTTCCAGGGGTACGACTGTGAGCCCACCTCAGAAGGGATCAGCCGTGCCACCACCAAGACCGTGGTCTATGCCTCGTTGGCAGTGCTGGGTCTGGACTTTATTCTGACCGCCTTGATGTTTGGAGATTTCTGATGCAAAACCGCACCCTGGAAATCGGTGTCGGCCTGTTCCTCCTGGCCGGGATCCTGGCGCTGCTGCTGCTGGCCCTGCGAGTCAGCGGGCTGTCGGCCAGCCCGAGCAGCGATACCTATAAAGTTTATGCCTACTTCGACAATATCGCCGGTTTGACGGTCAGAGCTAAAGTGACAATGGCCGGTGTGACCATCGGCAAGGTCACCGCCATCGATCTGGACCGTGATTCCTACACCGGTCGGGTGACGCTGCAACTGGACAAGTCGGTGGACAACCTGCCGACCGACTCCACTGCCTCGATCCTGACCGCAGGTCTGCTTGGCGAGAAGTACATCGGCATCAGCGTGGGCGGTGAAGACCAGGTGCTCAAGGAGGGCGCGACCATCCATGACACCCAGTCGGCACTGGTGCTGGAAGATCTGATTGGCAAGTTCCTGCTCAACTCTGTTGGCAAGGAACCGAAAGAAGCGCAACCGGCTAATTAAGGAGTTTCCATGATTTCGATCCTGCGACGTGGCTTGCTGGTCCTGCTGGCGGCCTTCCCCTTGCTGACCATGGCTGCGCAGACACCGCACGATGTGGTCCAGGGCACCACCAATGAACTGCTCGGCGACCTCAAGGCCAACAAGGAGCAGTACAAGTCCAACCCCAACGCCTTCTATGAATCGCTGAACCGCATTCTTGGGCCGGTGGTGGACGCAGACGGTATTTCCCGCAGCATCATGACCGTCAAGTACTCGCGCAAGGCTACCCCGGAGCAGATGCAGCGCTTCCAGGAAAACTTCAAGCGCAGCCTGATGCAGTTCTATGGCAATGCCCTGCTCGAATACAACAACCAGGGTATCGTTGTCGATCCGGCCAAGGCCGATGACGGCAAGCGCGCCAGTGTCGGCATGAAGGTGACCGGCAACAACGGTGCCGTGTACCCGGTGCAGTACACCCTGGAAAACATCGGCGGTGAGTGGAAGGTGCGTAACGTGATCGTCAATGGCATCAATATTGGCAAACTGTTCCGCGATCAGTTCGCCGATGCCATGCAGCGCAACGGCAACGACCTGGACAAGACCATCGATGGCTGGGCCGGCGAAGTGGCCAAGGCCAAGCAGGCGGCCGACAACTCGCCAGAGAAGACCGTCCAATGAGTGAGGCCGGTGTGAGCATGGCCGAGCCGGGCGTACTGCGCCTGGCGGGTGTGCTGGACTACCGCAGCGGCCCGGCCTTGCGCAAGCAGGGCAAGGCGCTGATCGACGGTTCTCGCGAGCCACGTCTGGTGCTTGATTGCTCGGCTGTCGAGAAGTCGTCGAGTGTCGGCTTGTCGCTATTGCTTGCGTACATTCGCGACGCGCAGGCCACCGGCAAGGCGTGCGAGGTACGTGGCATGCCCGACGACATGCGGGAAATTGCCGGGGTCTATGACCTTGATGAAGTGCTGGCAACCTGATGGCCCGGCGCGGATGATGGCCCCTCGGTCAGCGAAGCCTTCGTTGGGCTTCGCAGGCGAGGGGCTTTTTTGTATGATGGCCGACCCGTGCGCATCGGGCGCCGATTGAGGTTGAGCATGCAGGCCGTAGAAGTTAAAAGCTTCCTTGAAGAGAAATTGCCGGGTTCCCGGGTCGAAGTTGAAGGCGAAGGCTGCAACTTCCAGTTGAACGTGATCAGCGACGAGTTGGCTGGCCTGAGCCCGGTCAAACGCCAGCAGGCGATCTATGCTCACCTGAATCCGTGGATCGCCAATGGCAGCATCCATGCGGTAACCATGAAATTTTTCAGCAGCGCAGCCTGGGCTGAGCGCACCTGAGCCAACTTGGCGGCGAGATTCCAATGGACAAACTGATTATTACTGGCGGCGCTCGTCTTGACGGCGAGATCCGCATTTCGGGCGCGAAAAACGCAGCCCTGCCGATTCTGGCGGCGACCCTGCTGGCCGATGGCCCGGTCACCGTGGGCAACCTGCCACACCTGCACGACATCACCACCATGATCGAGCTGTTCGGGCGCATGGGCATCGAGCCTGTGATCGACGAAAAGCTGTCGGTGGAGATCGACCCACGTACCATCAAGACCCTGGTTGCGCCTTACGAACTGGTCAAGACCATGCGCGCCTCGATCCTGGTGCTGGGCCCGATGGTTGCCCGATTCGGCGAAGCCGAAGTGGCCTTGCCTGGCGGCTGCGCCATTGGTTCGCGCCCGGTCGACCTGCACATCCGTGGCCTTGAGGCCATGGGTGCGAAGATCGAAGTAGAAGGCGGCTACATCAAGGCCAAGGCACCTGAAGGTGGCCTGCGTGGCGCGCACTTCTTCTTCGACACCGTGAGCGTGACCGGTACCGAGAACATCATGATGGCCGCAGCCCTGGCCAAGGGCCGCAGCGTGCTGCAGAACGCCGCGCGCGAGCCTGAAGTGGTTGACCTGGCCAACTTCATCAACGCCATGGGCGGCAACGTCCAGGGCGCTGGCACCGATACCATCACCATCGATGGCGTCGAGCGCCTGCACTCGGCCAACTACCGTGTGATGCCGGACCGTATCGAAACCGGTACCTACCTGGTCGCCGCCGCCGTGACCGGTGGCCGCGTCAAGGTCAAGGACACCGACCCGACCATCCTTGAAGCCGTACTGGAAAAACTCAAGGAAGCCGGCGCTGACATCAACACTGGCGAAGACTGGATCGAGCTGGACATGCACGGCAAGCGGCCCAAAGCCGTCAACCTGCGTACGGCCCCGTACCCGGCGTTCCCGACCGACATGCAGGCGCAGTTCATCTCGCTGAACGCCATTGCCGAAGGCACTGGCGCGGTGATCGAGACCATCTTCGAAAACCGCTTCATGCACGTTTACGAAATGCACCGCATGGGCGCGCAGATCCAGGTCGAAGGCAACACTGCCATCGTCACCGGCGTCAAGGCGCTGAAAGGCGCGCCGGTCATGGCCACCGACCTGCGAGCTTCCGCCAGCCTGGTATTGTCGGCGCTGGTTGCCGAAGGCGATACGTTGATCGATCGCATCTACCACATCGACCGTGGTTACGAGTGTATCGAAGAGAAACTGCAGATGCTCGGCGCAAAAATCCGCCGCGTACCGGGCTAAATAGCCCGCTGGTGCAAGGACGCACCTTTCGAATTGAATGCGGCCAGGTCGATGACCTGGCCGGCAGCAGCCGCTTAAGGACCGACGTTCCAATGTTGACCATCGCGCTTTCCAAAGGCCGTATTCTCGACGATACCCTGCCGTTGCTGGCCGAGGCCGGTATCGTGCCGACCGAGAACCCGGACAAGAGCCGCAAACTGATCATCCCCACCACGCAGGACGACGTGCGCCTGCTGATCGTGCGTGCCACCGATGTGCCGACCTATGTCGAGCATGGTGCTGCCGACCTGGGTGTGGCCGGCAAGGACGTGCTGATGGAGTACGGCGGCCAGGGCCTGTACGAGCCCCTGGACCTGCAGATTGCCCAGTGCAAGCTGATGACCGCTGGCGTGGTCGGCGCACCCGAGCCCAAGGGCCGCCTGCGTGTGGCCACCAAGTTCGTCAACGTAGCCAAGCGCTACTACGCCGAACAAGGCCGCCAGGTCGACATCATCAAGCTGTATGGCTCGATGGAGCTGGCACCGCTGATCAACCTTGCCGACAAGATCATCGACGTGGTCGACACCGGCAACACCCTGCGTGCCAACGGCCTGGAGCCCCAGGAACTGATCGCCACGATCAGCTCGCGCCTGGTGGTCAACAAAGCCTCCATGAAGATGCAGCACGCCCGCATCCAGAACTTGATCGACACGCTGCGCCAAGCGGTCGAATCGCGACACCGCGGCTGATTCCTGAGCGCGGCCTTCGCTGTCGCGCCCGTCTATCCGCGTCATAGCCATTTTTCTCAGGTGCCCGCGCGGATGGACTGGTAGCCTAGGGCGCCTGAGCATTCGCTAATAATCGAGGCCCTCGCCATGACCGTGTCCACTGCAATTGCCCGTCTCAACGCTGCTGATCCGGATTTCGCCCGACATCTGGATCATCTGCTGAGCTGGGAAAGTGTGTCTGATGACGCGGTCAACCAGCGCGTGCTCGACATCATCAAGGCCGTGCGTGAGCGTGGCGATGCCGCGCTGGTGGAATTCACCCAGCGTTTCGATGGTGTCGATGCGAAGTCGATTGAAGACCTGATCCTCAACCGCGAACGCCTGGAACTGGCGCTGACCCGCATTACCCCTATCCAGCGCGAAGCCCTGGAAAAGGCCGCCAACCGTGTGCGCATGTACCACGAACGGCAGAAGCAGGACTCCTGGCAGTACACCGAAGCCGACGGCACCGTGCTCGGCCAGAAAGTCACCCCACTGGACCGTGCTGGCCTGTACGTGCCAGGCGGCAAGGCGTCGTACCCGTCGTCGGTGCTGATGAACGCCATCCCGGCCAAGGTTGCCGGCGTGGCCGAAGTGGTGATGGTAGTGCCGACCCCGCGTGGTGAGGTCAACGAACTGGTGCTGGCCGCCGCGTGCATCGCCGGTGTCGACCGTGTGTTCACCGTCGGGGGGGCTCAGGCTGTCGCTGCGCTGGCCTACGGTACCGAAAGCGTGCCGCAGGTCGACAAGATCGTCGGCCCTGGCAACATCTACGTTGCCACCGCCAAGCGCCACGTGTTCGGCCAGGTAGGCATCGACATGATCGCCGGCCCGTCAGAAATCCTCGTGGTCTGCGACGGCCAGACCGACCCGGACTGGATCGCCATGGACCTGTTCTCCCAGGCCGAACACGACGAAGACGCCCAGGCCATTCTGGTTAGCCCGGATGCCGCCTTCCTCGACCGCGTTGCCGCCAGCATCGACAAGCTGATGCCGACCATGGAGCGTGCCGAGATCATCGAGAAGTCGATCAATGGCCGTGGCGCGCTGATCCAGGTGCGTGACATGCAGCAGGCCATGGATGTGGCCAACCGCATCGCCCCGGAGCACCTGGAGTTGTCTGTGGCCGACCCGCAGGCCTGGCTGCCGCACATTCGCCACGCTGGCGCGATCTTCATGGGCCGCCACACCAGCGAAGCGCTGGGCGACTACTGCGCCGGCCCCAACCACGTGCTGCCCACCTCCGGCACCGCGCGCTTCTCGTCGCCGCTGGGGGTGTATGACTTCCAGAAGCGTTCGTCGATCATCTTCTGCTCCGAGCAGGGTGCATCCGAATTGGGCCACACCGCCTCGGTCCTGGCCCGTGGCGAGTCGCTGACCGCCCACGCCCGTAGCGCCGAATACCGTATCCTGACCCAAGACAAGGGGAACTGAGCATGAGTCGATTCTGGAGCCCCTTCGTCAAGGACCTGGTGCCTTACGTGCCGGGCGAGCAACCCAAGCTGGCCCGCCTGGTCAAGCTGAACACCAACGAAAACCCCTATGGCCCGTCGCCCAAGGCGCTGGAGGCCATGCGCGGCGAGTTGAACGACAACCTGCGCTTGTACCCGGACCCGAACGGTGATCGCCTCAAACAAGCGGTGGCCGAGTACTACGGCGTGACACCGGCGCAAGTGTTTGTCGGCAACGGCTCGGACGAGGTGCTGGCGCACATCTTCCACGGCCTGTTCCAGCACGATGCACCGCTGCTGTTCCCCGATATCAGCTACAGCTTCTACCCGGTGTACTGTGGCCTGTACGGTATCGCCTTCGAACAGGTGGCGCTGGACGAGCAGTTCCAGATCCGCATCGAGGATTACAACAAGCCCAATGCAGGCATCATCTTCCCCAACCCCAACGCGCCGACCGGCTGCTTGATGCCGCTGCAAGCGGTGGAGCAATTGCTGCTGGCCAACCGTGATTCGGTGGTGGTGGTGGATGAGGCCTACATTGATTTCGGTGGTGAAACGGCCATCAGCCTGGTGGACCGCTACGATAATCTGTTGGTGACCCAGACGCTGTCGAAGTCGCGTTCGCTGGCAGGCTTGCGCGTTGGCCTGGCGGTTGGGCACCCCGACCTGATCGAGGCGCTGGAGCGAATCAAGAACAGCTTCAACTCCTACCCGTTGGACCGTGCGGCCATCGTCGGCGCGGCGGTGGCGTTCGAGGATCGCGAGTACTTCGAGCAAGCCTGCCGCAAGGTGATCGAAAGCCGCGAAGTGCTCGTTGGCGAGCTGCAGGCCAAGGGCTTCGAGGTGTTGCCATCAGCGGCCAACTTCATCTTCGCTCGCCACCCGAAGCAGGATGCCGGCGAGCTGGCGGCACGCCTGCGCAAGCAGGGCGTGATCGTGCGTCACTTCAAACAGCCACGCATCGCCCAGTTCCTGCGTATCACCATCGGTACACCGGAGATGAACCAGGCGCTGCTGGACGCGTTGAGCTGACTGTATCCGCAGCCTTCGCGGGGCGGCCTGGGGTGACGAACGCCTTGGCCGCCGGCCGGTTGCGCACCGCCGCCGGTGTACCATCGAGCACCAGCACATAATCGTTCTGCTTTCCCATGCCCTCCGGATCAGTCCATTGCCCGTCGCTGGCTGCTACCTGGGCAACCACTTGCCCGTTCTTGATGATCGTCAGGTAGCCATCGGCGTTGCTGTTCCAGCGCAGCCGCCCTGTCTTCTCATCGGCCCGCACCTTGCGTACGCCGGTGTTGCCCAGCAAAGGTGTGCCGTCCAGTAGCCACTCCGGCTGCAGCTTGAGGCCCATGTGGCGCAACACCGTGGGCGCTACCGAGGTTTGCGCAGGTAGCCCATACAGGTTGTTGGGGCCAGGCATTTCTGCGGGAATGCTCAGTTCGGTCAGTTCCTGATTCAGCGGCTTGCTGCTGGCGATGAAGATGCTCTTCTCCTGCTCTGAAACGCTGCCGTGGCCTTTTCCCCAATAATCCCGGCCGTGGTCGGTGCTGACGATAACCAGCCAGTCTTCCTGCGGGAACATGCGGCGCCGCTGGTCCACCTTGTCCAGTAAATGCCCGATCTCGATGTCCACCTTGCGCAATGCCTGCAGGTAGCGCTGGCCGTAACCCTCGTTGTGGCCGACTTGGTCAGGTTCGTCCAGTTGAATGAAGGTGAAGTCGGCAGGTGTATTGCCGAGGATCTGCAACGTACGTTCGGTCACCTGTGCATCCGTCAAACCACTTTCGCGCACGTCGGCGCCGTGCGCGTCTTCCAGCAGAAATGCGGTGTTGATGGGGGGCCAGTTGACGATGCTGGCAAGGTAAGCGTTGGGGAAAGCCTGGCGTAACCGCTTGAACAGGCTGGGAAAGGCCGGGTTTACCCGCTGTGAGTCGGCGTTTGAGTCAACGCCATGTTTGTTGCTCCACACGCCGGTCAGCAAGGTGACCCAGCCGGGACCGCTCAAGGTCGGTTGTTCGCTGGCCGTGCCATTGATGCCACCGGCGTAGGCCTTGCCGTAGTAAAGCCGTTGCGCCAAGTTGGTGGCGTCGCCCAGTTGCAGGTACTGCTGCAATTGCACGCCGCCAAGGCCAATGAACAAGGCTTTGGGCTGGCTTGGATGCCGGGCCGGCTCGCAGCCCGGCAGCAGGGCCAGGAGCAGCAGTAACAACAGGTTCACGCGTCGCATCAACGTATACCTTGAGAGTACGTTGTGAGCGTTGCAACAAAGGCCTATGCCCACAACTGGCAGAAATGACAGGTGGTTTACGGCGTTGCCCGCTATCCAGTAAGCTGCGCAAATTCATCGGATGATTGGTTGAGTGGCATGAGTACAGAATTGACCAAGCGTTCCTTGGTGGAACTGGCGGTTGAACGTATGCGCGAACGCATCGTTTTGGGCGACTGGCAGGTCGGCCAGCGCCTGCCGACCGAACCGGAACTGGCCCTGCAGCTGGGCATCAGCCGTAACACCGTCCGTGAGGCCATGCGCGTGCTGGCTTTCAGTGGCTTGGTAGAAATCCGCCAGGGTGATGGCAGCTACCTGCGCACGGCCCAGGACCCGCTGCAGGCGGTGCAGGCAATGTCGCGCTGCACCCCCGAGCAGGCCCGTGAAACCCGCCATATCCTCGAAACCGAGGCTATCGGCCTGGCGGCCTTGCGACGTACCGACGCCGACCTGCAGGCGCTACGTGATGCCCTGGCAGGCAGTGCCGGGCACTTTCACGGGGATGTCGATGCCTATGTGACGTGTGATCTGGTGTTTCACCAACGGCTGGTCGATGCCGCCCACAACCCGGCGTTAAGCGAGCTGTATCGTTACTTTTCCGGGGTGGTGGCTGCCGCGCTGCAGCGCAACATGGCGACCGTGCCACGCTGCCAGGCCACGTTCGACCTGCATGGGCAGATCCTCGACGCCATCGAGCAACGCGACGCGGAGCGGGCCAAGCGCCTGAGCCGTACCCTCATCGAATCCTGACTCCGAGAAGGCCATGGCTGAATCAATCACACGCAATACCCCGCCAAAGGAGCGCGAGCTCGATGAGCTGCTGATCGACGCTGAAGCTGACGACGAGCAGGTGCAGCAGCAGCCCGTGCTGCTGAGGCGGCCCTGGTTTTTGTTGCTGGGCCTGGTGCTGGTGGCGTTGAACTTGCGCCCGGCGCTGTCGAGCATGGCGCCGGTGCTGGGCCAGGTCTCCGAGGGCCTGGGGCTCAATGCCTCGCAGGCAGGCTTGCTGACCACCTTGCCGGTGCTGTGCCTGGGCCTGTTCGCGCCGCTGGCGCCTGCGCTGGCACGGCGCTTTGGCAGCGAGCGGGTGATCGTCGGCATTCTGGTTACCCTGGCGCTGGGTATCGGGGTGCGAAGCACATTTGGCGTCACCGGGGTGTTTCTCGGTAGCCTGATGGCGGGTGCCAGCATCGGCATTATCGGCGTGTTGCTGCCGGGTATCGTCAAGCGCGATTTCCCGCAGCACGCTGGCACGCTGACCGGTGTGTACACCATGGCTTTGTGCCTGGGCGCGGCCATGGCGGCGGGGGCCACCGTACCCTTGGCCCAGCATTTCGACGGCAGTTGGGCGCTGGGGCTGGGCTTCTGGGGGCTGCCGGCCTTGCTGGCCATGCTGGTGTGGCTGCCTCAGGCCCGGCACGGGCATGGCCTGCACAAGGTTGCCTATCGCGTGCGTGGCCTGTGGCGCGACCCGCTGGCCTGGCAGGTGACCCTGTACATGGGGCTGCAGTCGTCGTTGGCCTACATCGTCTTTGGCTGGTTGCCGTCGATCCTGATCGGCCGCGGCCTAAGCCCGACCGAGGCGGGGCTGGTGCTGTCGGGCTCGGTGATCGTGCAGTTGATCAGCTCGCTCACAGCACCTTGGTTGGCCACCCGTGGCAAGGACCAACGGCTGGCTATCGTGGTGGTCATGTTGATCACCCTGGCGGGGTTGTTCGGTTGCCTGTATGCACCGATCTCCGGGCTGTGGGGCTGGGCCGTGGTGCTTGGTCTGGGGCAGGGCGGTACTTTTGCCCTGGCGCTGACCTTGATCGTGCTGCGCTCGAAGGACGCGCACGTTGCGGCAAACCTGTCGAGCATGGCCCAGGGGGTCGGTTACACCCTGGCGTCAATGGGGCCATTTGCGGTGGGGTTGGTGCATGACATGACCGGGGGCTGGGCGGCAGTGGGGTGGATTTTCGCGGTGCTGGGTACTGGCGCCATCGTGTTCGGGCTGGGTGCCGGGCGGGCGTTGCATGTACAGGTGACAAGCGAGAAGGTCTGAGTGCCGGCACTGGTATAAGCCTTCGGGGCGGATTATCGTGCTGCTTTCGACCCGAGGACGGACCAGCCCCCATGAGCGACGCCAACCGCGACCTGATCACCCGCTTCTACCAGGCCTTCCAGCGCCTGGATGCCGAGGCCATGCTGGCCTGCTACAGCGACGATATCGTTTTCAGCGACCCGGTGTTCGGGACCCTGCGCGGCAAGGACGCGGGCGATATGTGGCGGATGCTCACCAGCCGCGCCAAAAACTTCACCCTGACGTTCGACAGCGTCCGCGCTGATGAGCGCACGGGTGCTGTGCACTGGGTGGCAACCTACCTATTCAGCCAGACCGGCCGCGTCGTGGTCAATGACATCCAGGCGCGCTTTGTCATTCGCGATGGGCTGATCTGCCAGCATGACGACACGTTCGACCTGTGGCGCTGGTCGCGGCAGGCGCTTGGGGTGCCCGGCATGTTGCTGGGTTGGTCGCCGCTGTTGCAGCAAGGTCCGCCTGCAGGCATTCAAGGGTTTGCGCGCCTTCCAGCAGGCCCAAGGTGAGTGAAGTCGTCGAACCTGTGGTTGGTAAACCCTGGTTTGTCTACCTGGTACGGGCGGCCAATGGCTCGTTGTATTGCGGCATCAGCGATGATCCGCAACGGCGCTTCGTGGCACATCAGAAGGGGCAGGGCGCCCGCTACTTCAAGACCAGCCCGGCCCAGGCGCTGGTGTATGTGGAGCAGTGGCCGGATAAAGGCGAAGCGTTGCGCCAGGAACGGTTGGTGAAGCGGCTGCGCAAGTCGGCGAAGGAGGCACTGGTGGCCTCCTTCAAAGGCGTTGGGGGAATCAGTCCTTGCGGCGCTTCAGCTGATCGACCAACGTCGTCGGCAGCCCCTTGATGATCAGGGTGCCCGCAGCTTCGTCATATTCAACCTTGTCACCCAGCAAGTGCGCCTCGAAGCTGATCGACAGGCCTTCGGCGCGCCCGGTGAAGCGGCGGAACTGGTTCAGTGTGCGTTTGTCCGCGGGGATTTCCGGCGACAGGCCGTAGTCCTTGTTGCGGATATGGTCGTAGAACGCTTTGGGCCGGTCCTCGTCGATCAGGCTGGACAGTTCCTCCAGCGTCACCGGTTCGCCCAGCTTGGTCTGGGTGGTGGCGTACTCGACCAGGGTCTGGGTCTTTTCGCGGGCGGATTCTTCCGGCAGGTCTTCGCTTTCGACAAAGTCGCTGAAGGCCTTTAGCAGGGTGCGGGTTTCGCCCGGGCCATCAACGCCTTCCTGGCAGCCGATGAAATCGCGGAAGTAATCCGAGACCTTCTTGCCGTTCTTGCCCTTGATGAACGAAATGTACTGCTTGGAGTTCTGGTTGTTCTTCCACTCCGACAGGTTGATGCGCGCCGCCAGGTGCAACTGGCCAAGGTCGAGGTGACGTGACGGGGTGACGTCCAGCTCGGCGTTCACCGCCACGCCTTCGCTGTGGTGCAGCAGGGCGATTGCCAGGTACTCGGTCATGCCTTGCTGGTAGTGGGCAAACAGGATGTGCCCGCCGGTGGACAGGTTGGACTCTTCCATCAGCTTCTGCAGGTGCTCGACGGCGACGCGGCTGAAGGCGGTGAAGTCCTTTTCCTCATCCAGGTACTGTTTGAGCCAGCCGCTCAGCGGGTAGGCCCCCGATTCGCCGTGGAAAAACCCCCAGGCCTTGCCTTGCTTGGCGTTATAGCTGTCATTGAGGTCGGCCAGCAGGTTTTCGATGGCATCGGAGGCCGCCAGTTCTGAGTCGCGAGCATGCAGCACGGCGGGGCTGCCATCGGGCTTTTTGTCGATCAGGTGAACGATGCAATGACGAATTGGCATGGAATTCTCGGCGAGCTGCAAAAGTCGCCAAGTTTACCCTACACGCAAGGTGATGCAGTGGCCGTATGTTGGCAGATATGTCGGTTGTTCGTTTTTTGTTCAATTTTGTACGAATTAAGCTAAAACCCCCGAAAAACCTGCATTAAATCGAAGCGTGCAGCGGATATTTATCCATTCCTGTGGTAGTTTTGCGCGGTCTTGCGCCCCTCGTGTGGCGCATTGCTGGCAGCGTGCTTTCGTCGTGTCGAACCAAACGCCGATTTATGTATCTACATACGCGATTGGCGCGGCCCTCCACTAAAAGGGGCTGGCCCGATAACGTCGTAGTTCGCTGCATAACCATCGAATTTGATAGGGAAGGAACACCACCATGGCATTGACCAAAGACCAACTGATTGCCGACATCGCCGAATCGATCGCCGCGCCAAAAGCCACCGCCAAGAACGCTCTGGAGCAACTGGGCCAGATCGTTGCCGACCAACTGGAAAACGGCGCTGAAATCACTCTGCCAGGCATTGGCAAGCTGAAAGTCTCCGAGCGTCCTGCCCGTACCGGCCGCAACCCTTCGACTGGCGCTGCCATCGAAATCGCTGCCAAGAAAGTCGTCAAGTTCGTTCCAGCCAAAGTGCTGACCGACGCCATCAACAAGTAATTGTTGAAGCGTTGACGAAACCGCGCCCGGCTTGCCCGGGCGCGGTTTTTTCATGCCTGTGATTTACGCTGGGCGTGCCAGGCCAGGCGCGCAGCGGCGTCATGGAAGCTCCAGGCGACCATGCGGCTCTGTTTCTGCCCTTGGCCCATCTCGATGATGCGCACGGCCTTGGCGCCCGCCTTTTTCAGTGCCGCCTCGATACCTGGCAGGTTGCTGGCCTTGGACACCAGGCTGGTGAACCACAGCACCCGCTCGGCATATTGCACGCTTTCGCCAACCAGTTGGCTGACAAAGCGGATTTCGCCGCCTTCGCACCACAGTTCATTGTTCTGGCCTCCGAAGTTGAGCACGGGCAGTTTGCGCTTGGGGTCCTGCTTGCCCAGGTTTTTCCACTTGCGCTGGCTGCCGCGGGTGGCTTCGTCGCGTGAGGCATGGAAGGGCGGGTTGCACAGGGTCAGGTCGAAGCGTTCGCCCTCTTGCAGCAGGCCGCTGAGGATGTGTGCACGGTTGGCCTGCTGGCGCAGGATGATGGCCTTGCCCAGGCCATTGGCCTGGACGATGGCCTTGGCCGAGGCCAGTGCCACCGGGTCGATGTCCGAGCCGAGGAAGCGCCAGCGGTAGTCACTGTGGCCCAACAGTGGGTAGATGCAATTGGCACCTACGCCAATGTCCAGCGCACGTACCTGGGCGCCCTTGGGGACCTCACCCGCATTGTCGTCGGCCAACAGGTCGGCGGCCACGTGGATGTAGTCGGCGCGACCTGGAATGGGCGGGCACAGGTAGTCGGCGGGGATGTCCCAGTGCTGGATGCCGTATTGGGCCTTGAGCAGGGCGCGGTTGAACACCCGCACGGCTTCGGGGTTGGCGAAGTCGATGCTGGGTTTGCCGTGGGGGTTGGTGATGGTGAAGCGGGCCAGGTCAGGGTGGGCCTTGATCAGGCTGGGGAAGTCGTAGCGGCCCTGGTGGCGGTTGCGCGGGTGCAGGGTGGGTTTTTCTGTCATGGTCGGATCCGGTGTTGCAGGCCGTGGGCTGCTTTGCAGCCCTTTCGCGACACAAGGCCGCTCCTACAGGATAGCGGCGCCCTTCAAACCGGCGCCGTCCCTGTAGGAGCGGCCTTGTGTCGCGAAAGGGCCGCAACGCGGCCCCTGCGGTCTATCAGATTGTTACAGCGCTGCAATCCGCGCATGTTGCTCGGTGAAGTTGGCCAGGGCCTGCTCGGACTCGGCCAGCTTGGCGCGCTCCTTCTCGATCACCGCAGGCGGCGCCTTGTCGACGAAGGCGGCGTTGGACAGCTTGCCGCCCACGCGCTGGACTTCACCTTGCAGACGCTGGATTTCCTTGTTCAGGCGAGCCAACTCGGCGTCTTTGTCGATCAGGCCTGCCATCGGCACCAGCACCTGCAGATCGCCCACCAGTGCGGTGGCCGACAGCGGCGCTTCGTCGGCATCGCCGAGGACGGTGAACGACTCGACCTTGGCCAGCTTCTTCAGCAGCGCTTCGTTTTCCTGCAGGCGGCGCTGGTCGTCGGCGTTGGCGTTCTTCAGGAACAGCGGCAGCGGCTTGCCGGGGCCGATGTTCATCTCGGCGCGGATGTTGCGCAGGCCGACCATCAGCTCTTTCAGCCACTCGATGTCGCCTTCTGCAGCGGCGTCGATGCGCGCTTCATTGGCCACTGGCCACGGCTGCAGCATGATGGTCTTGCCATCGATGCCAGCCAGCGGCGCGATGCGCTGCCAGATTTCTTCGGTGATGAACGGCATGAACGGGTGCGCCAGGCGCAGCGCTACTTCCAGCACGCGCACCAGGGTGCGGCGGGTGCCACGGGCGCGCTCGACCGGGGCGTTTTCGTCCCACAGTACCGGCTTGGACAGCTCCAGGTACCAGTCGCAGTACTGGTTCCAGATGAACTCGTACAACGCCTGGCTGGCCAGGTCGAAGCGGAACTGCTCCAGCTGGCGGGTCACTTCGGCTTCGGTGCGCTGCAGTTGCGAGATGATCCAGCGGTCGGCCAGCGACAGTTCGTAGGCTTCGCCGTTCTGACCGCAGTCTTCGCCCTTGTCCAGCACGTAGCGGGCAGCGTTCCAGATCTTGTTGCAGAAGTTGCGGTAGCCTTCGACGCGGCCCATGTCGAACTTGATGTCGCGGCCAGTGGAGGCCAGCGAGCAGAAGGTGAAGCGCAGGGCGTCGGTGCCGTAGCTGGCGATACCTTCAGGGAACTCGGCCTTGGTCTGCTTGGCGATTTTTTCGGCAAGCTTGGGCTGCATCATGCCGCTGGTGCGTTTTTCCAGCAGGGCATCGAGGGTGATGCCGTCGACGATGTCCAGCGGGTCCAGGACGTTGCCTTTGGACTTGGACATCTTCTGGCCCTGGCCGTCACGTACCAGGCCGTGCACGTACACGGTCTTGAACGGTACCTGCGGGGTGCCGTCTTCGTTCTTGATCAGGTGCATGGTCAGCATGATCATGCGCGCAACCCAGAAGAAGATGATGTCGAAGCCAGTCACCAACACGTCGGTGGAGTGGAACTTCTTGAGGAATTCGGTCTGTTCCGGCCAGCCCAGGGTGGAGAAGGTCCACAGGCCCGAGCTGAACCAGGTGTCGAGCACGTCGTCGTCCTGGCGCAGGACCACGTCGGCGCCCAGGTTATGCTTGGTGCGCACTTCAGCCTCGTCGCGGCCGACATAGACCTGGCCGGCCTCGTCGTACCACGCCGGAATGCGGTGGCCCCACCACAGCTGGCGGCTGATGCACCAGTCCTGGATATCGCGCATCCAGGAGAAGTACATGTTCTCGTACTGCTTGGGCACGAACTGGATGCGGCCATCTTCCACAGCGGCGATGGCGGGTTCTGCCAGCGGCTTGGTGGAAACGTACCACTGGTCGGTCAGCCACGGCTCGATGACAGTGCCGGAGCGGTCGCCTTTCGGCACTTTCAGCGCGTGGTCGTCGATGCTGACCAGCAGGCCCTGGGCGTCCAGGTCGGCGACGATCTGCTTGCGCGCGACAAAGCGGTCGAGGTTGGCGTACTGGGCCGGCAGTCGGGTGTCGACCTGCTCGTTGACGCTGCCGTCGAGGTTGAAGGCCTGGGCGCTGGCCAGCACGAAGGCGTTCTTGTCGAAGATGTTCAGCAGCGGCAGGTTGTGGCGCTTGCCGACTTCGTAGTCGTTGAAGTCGTGGGCCGGGGTGATCTTCACGCAACCGGTACCGAATTCTGGGTCGCAGTAGTCGTCGGCGATGATCGGAATGCGGCGACCGACCAGTGGCAGTTCAACGAACTTGCCGATCAGTGCCTGGTAACGTTCGTCGTTCGGGTTGACGGCCACGGCGGCGTCACCCAGCAGGGTTTCTGGACGCGTGGTGGCAACGACCAGGTAATCCTGGCCTTCGGCGGTCTTGGCGCCGTCGGCCAGCGGGTAGCGCAGGTTCCACAGGTGGCCTTTCTCGTCGTGGTTTTCCACTTCGAGGTCGGAGATGGCCGTGTGCAGCTTGGTGTCCCAGTTGACCAGGCGCTTGCCGCGGTAGATAAGGCCGTCTTCATGCAGGCGCACGAACGCTTCTTTAACGGCTTCGGAGAGGCCGTCGTCCATGGTGAAGCGCTCGCGGCTCCAGTCTACCGACGAGCCCAGGCGACGGATCTGGCGGCTGATGTTGCCACCGGACTGATCCTTCCACTCCCAGACCTTTTCCAGGAACTTTTCGCGGCCCAGGTCATGACGGTTCTGGCCTTTGGCTTCGAGCTGGCGCTCGACCAGCATCTGCGTGGCGATACCGGCGTGGTCGGTGCCTGGCTGCCACAGGGTGTCGCGGCCTTGCATGCGACGGAAACGGATCAGGGCGTCCATGATCGCGTTGTTGAACCCGTGGCCCATGTGCAGGCTGCCGGTGACGTTCGGCGGCGGGATCATGATGGTGTAGGACTCGCCTGCACCTTGCGGGGCGAAATAGTTCTCGGACTCCCAGGTGTTGTACCAGGAAGTTTCAATAGCGTGCGGCTGGTAGGTCTTATCCATGCGCGGCGGGACCCTGTGCATTTATTCGGGAAAGCCGAAAAGTATAACGAAGGCACAGGGTTTAGGCGACAGGCCGGGGGCTGCTTTGCAGCCCTTTCGCGACACAAGGCTGCTGCCACAGATGAACGCCTTCCTCCTGTGGCAGCGGCCTTGTGTCGCGAAGGTCACTCCGAACGCTTGATCAACCGCTCGATCCGCGCATCCAGCCGGCGCTTGATCTCGTTCTCGATGTGCGGGGTAAAGTCGTTGATCACGTCCTGCATGATCAACTGCGCAGCCGCCCGCAGCTCGCTTTCCAGGTGCAGCAGGGTGTCCTGGCGGCGGGTCTGCGGGTCTTCCTCGGGTTCTACAGCTACCGGTTCGGCAACAGGGGCAGGTTTGCCGGCAGGCTCTTCCAGCAGCAACGGGATCTGCTCTACCGTCTCGGTCAGCAGCGGCGGTTGCAGGTCGGCGTCGCCAAGCAGCTGGCGGATCGACTCAAGGTCATCGAGCAGGTGGGCGGAGTCGGGCAAAGGGGAGGGCTTGTCCATCGTCGTCAAAGTCGCTGTAAGCGGTGGTCTTGCAGAGCATAGCCCTGTTCACGGTAGAAACGGAATCGCTCACGGGCTGATTGGCGGATACCAGGCTCTTCGACGACGATTTCGGCTACCCGCTCGAACTGGCCGACAAAACCCGGCACGCTGGCGCCCAGGTTGATCAGCAGGTCGCGGTGCTCGCCTGCGTTGTCAGCCAGGCCCAGGGCCACGTCAGCATCGGCATGCACTTCGGCCAGGTCGTGGGGCACGAACGCCTCGCCCTTGAAACGCCATAAGCGCTGGTCCAGCTCGCTGCGCTGTTCAGTATCCTGGCAGTGCAGATAAACACGGTGGCCGAGGCGCCAGGCTTTTTCGCACAGTTTGCAGGCGAAATCGAGCCGCGCCGACAGCGAGTCGGTGGGCAAGATGTAGAAGTCGACTTTGCTCATGGTTGGTCTCGCCGGCCGGTGGCGCAGGGCACCACCGGCTTCACGGCGTCAGGCGCCAGCGCGGTCCAGCAGGTACTGGGTCAGCAGGGGGACCGGGCGGCCAGTGGCGCCCTTGTCCTTGCCGCCGCTTACCCAGGCGGTGCCGGCGATGTCCATGTGCGCCCAGTTGTAGGCCTTGGCGAAGCGCGACAGGAAGCAGCCAGCGGTGATGGTACCGGCCTTCGGCCCGCCGATGTTGCCCATGTCGGCGAACGGGCTGTCCAACTGCTCCTGGTATTCGTCGAACAGCGGCAGCTGCCAGGCACGGTCGTCGGCGCGCTTGCCGGCATCGAGCAACTGGCCGACCAGGTCGTCATTGTTGCCCATCAGGCCGGAGGTGTGGCTGCCCAGGGCAACGATGCAGGCGCCGGTCAGGGTGGCGATGTCGATCACCGCCTGTGGCTTGAAGCGTTCGGCGTAGGTCAGGGTATCGCACAGCACCAGGCGGCCTTCGGCGTCGGTGTTGAGAATTTCCACGGTCTGGCCGCTCATGGTGGTGACGATGTCACCCGGGCGGGTGGCGCCGCCACTTGGCATGTTCTCGGCGCAGGCCAGCAGGCACACCAGGTTGATCGGCAGTTGCAGCTCGAGCACGGCACGCAGGGTGCCGAACACGCTGGCGGCGCCGCACATGTCGTATTTCATTTCGTCCATGCCGGCGCCTGGCTTGAGGCTGATGCCGCCGGTATCGAAGGTAATGCCTTTACCGACCAGCACGAACGGCTTGTCGGCCTTCTTGCCGCCCTGATAATTGAGCACGATCAGGCGTGGCGGCTGGTCGCTGCCCTGGCCCACGGCGTAGAAAGCGCCCATGCCCAGGTCCTTGATCTTTTTCTCGTCCAGCACTTCAACCTTGAGGCCTTTGTGCGCCTTGCCCAGGTCCTTGGCCTGTTCGGCCAGGAAGCTTGGGTGGCAAAGGTTGGGCGGCAGGTTACCGAGGTCGCGGGTGAAGGCCATGCCGGTGGCGATGGCGCTGGCGTGCTTGACCGCGCGCTCGACTTCGGCCTGGCCGGCCTTGTCGGCCAGCAGGGTGACCTTTTTCAGGGCGCGTGGCTCGGCCTTCTGGCTTTTGAAACGATCGAACACATACTCGCCGTCGAGCAGGGTTTCAGCCAGCAGGCGGTACTTGCCGTAGTGGGCGTCGCGGTTGCTGACAGCGATATCGTCCAGAGCCAGTACGGCATCAGCGCCGTTCAGGCCCTTGAGTACGCCAGCGACACTGGCAACCAGTTTGCGCCAGGCGCGATCACCCAGGGCTTCTTCCTTGCCACTGCCAACCAGCAGCACGCGCTCGGCCTTCAGGCCCGCGAGGTTCTGCAGCAGCAAGGTCTGCCCCGGCTTGCCGGCCAGGTCGCCGCGCTTGAGCACGGCGCTGATGGCGCCTTCGCTGGCCTGGTCGACTGCCTTGGCAACAGCGCCGAGCTTGCGATTTTCACCTACCGGAATGACCAGCGTGGCGGTTTTTACGGATGCAGCAGCTACGCTTTTTACAACCAGTTCCATGTCAGGGTCCCCGAATGATCGATACGTATGGCGCTGTGCGTTCCAGCGCTCTGGACGGGCCTGGCCGCGTCGTCGCGCACCAGCAGAAAAGCTGCCAGTTTGAGCCTGCGGCAAGCGTGCTGACAACCCCGTTGTGCACCTTCATGCGCGGCCAAGTGACAGGGGCGGCCAATCACAGGATAATGCGCGCACTTTACATGGAGGTTCGCCTTTGGCGAACCGGCATTGGTCTTGGATGTACTAAGTCATTGTTTGGCGCCATTGCATGGCAGTCCGCCCTGACAACCCAGGAGTGTCTGGTTTGATCGTCTTTCGTTATCTGTCCCGCGAGGTCCTGGTGACCTTGAGCGCCGTCAGCGCTGTGCTGCTGGTGATCATCATGAGCGGGCGCTTCATCAAGTACCTGGCCCAGGCTGCCCAAGGCGTGCTCGATCCGGGTGTGCTGTTCCTGATCATGGGCTTCCGCCTGCCGGGCTTCCTGCAGCTGATCCTGCCGCTGGGGCTGTTCCTCGGCATTCTCCTGGCTTACGGGCGCCTGTACCTGGAAAGCGAGATGACCGTACTGTCGGCCACGGGCATGAGCCAGCAGCGCTTGCTGGGCCTGACCATGGCGCCGGCTGCCCTGGTCGCCCTGCTGGTGGCCTGGCTGAGCCTGAGCCTGGCACCGCTGGGCGTAGCCCAGGTGCAGCAGATCATCAGCCAGCAGGATGCCCTGACCGAGTTCGACACCCTGGTGCCGGGCCGCTTCCAGACATTACGTGATGGCTCGCGGGTAACCTACACCGAGCAACTGTCGGATGACCGCATCAACCTGGCTGGGGTGTTCATCTCCGAGAAGCGCTTCAACCAGGACAAGACCAAGGACCGTGCCCCGTCGGTGCTGGTCGCCGAGAAAGGCCACCAGGAGATCCAGGCCGACGGCAACCGCTACCTGGTCCTGGAGAACGGCTACCGCTACGACGGCAACCCGGGCCAGGCCGACTACCGTGCTATCAAGTACGACACTTACGGCGTGCTGCTGCCCAAACCGGAAGTCGCCGAGGAGGTAACCGAGCGCGAAGCTATCCCTACCTCCGAGCTGATTGGCAAGAAAGGCCTGCGTGAGCGCGCCGAACTGCAATGGCGGATATCGCTGCCGATCCTGGTGTTTGTCGTTACCTTGTTGGCGGTGCCGCTGTCACGGGTCAACCCGCGACAAGGCCGCTTCCTGAAGCTGTTGCCAGCAATTCTTCTGTACATGGCCTACCTGACAATGCTGATTTCCGTACGCGGCGCCCTCGAGAAGGGCAAACTGCCGATCGCCCTGGGCATGTGGTGGGTCCACGGCCTGTTCCTGCTGATCGGCCTTGGTCTGATGTACTGGGAGCCTCTGCGCCTCAAACGCGCCGCTCGCCGTGCGGAGGTGGCCCATGGCTAAGCTCGACCGCTACATCGGCCAGAGCGTGCTGATGGCCATTCTGGCTGTGCTGGGGATCATCCTCGGCCTGGCCTCGCTGTTCGCCTTCATCGATGAGATGAGCGACCTGAGTGACACCTACACGGTGATGGAAGCGGGCAACTTCGTCCTGCTTACCGCACCACGGCGGCTGTACGAAATGCTGCCGATGGCGGCATTGATCGGCTGCCTGATCGGCCTGGGTAGCCTGGCCAGCAGCAGCGAACTGACCATCATGCGTGCGGCGGGTGTTTCCATCGGCCGTATCGTCTGGGCGGTGATGAAGCCGATGCTGGTGCTGATGCTGGTTGGCCTGCTGATTGGCGAGTACGTGGCACCGGTGACCGAGAACAAGGCCCAGGCCGACCGTTCCCTGGCCCAGGGTGGCGGTGAAGCGCAAAGCTCCAAACGCGGCATGTGGCACCGCCAGGGCGAGGAATACGTGCACATCAACGCCGTGCAGCCCAACGGCCTGCTGCTGGGTGTAACCCGCTACCGCTTCGACAACGAGCGCAAGATCGTCACCTCGAGCTTCGCCCGCCGCGCGCAGTACCAGGACGACCACTGGCTGCTGGCTGACGTGCGCACCACCTACTTCCGTGGCGACCACACCGAAGTGGTCAACGCGCCGCAGGAGCGCTGGGACGTTTCGCTCACGCCAGAACTGCTCAATACCGTGATTCTGGCGCCGGAGTCGCTGTCGATCACCGGGCTGTGGGACTACATCCACTACTTGTCCGACCAGGGCCTGAACAACGCCCGTTATTGGCTGGCGTTCTGGACCAAGGTGCTGCAGCCGATGGTGACGGCGGCACTGGTGCTGATGGCGATCTCGTTCATCTTTGGCCCGCTGCGTTCGGTGACGCTTGGCCAGCGCGTGTTCACCGGTGTACTGGTGGGCTTCGTGTTCCGCATCGGCCAGGACCTGCTGGGGCCTTCGAGCCAGGTGTTCGGCTTCCCGCCGCTGCTGGCGGTGGTGATCCCGGCAGGCATCTGTGCGCTGGCGGGTGTGTGGTTGTTGCGCCGAGCGGGTTGATGGCCTGAGCTGCATAAAAAGCCGACCCTAGGGTCGGCTTTTTCGTAGGCCCGTTCTGGGTCATTTCTTCTGCTTCGGCACCCGCACCAGTTGGCTTTCCGAGTAGATGTCATGCCAACCGCGCTTGCGCTTGTCGATCAGCACCCAGAAAAAACCCAGCCCTAGGCACAGCCATGAGGCGATCGATACCACAAAGCGCAACAGCGCCTGCCACAGGCTGATGGCCGAGCCATCGGCGTTCTGCACCCGCACACCCCACACCTGCATGCCCAGGGTCTGCCCACCGTGGGTCCAGAACTTGGCAAAGAAGCCGAACAGGGCGAACAGCAACACCGTTGACAGCAGAGGGTCGCCATCCAGTGCGCCGGCCTCGGTCAGCTCGCGCATACGCGCCTCGCCGATAATCGACATCTGGATCATCTTGTAGGCACCAGCGGTTACGATCAGCAGTGCCGTACACAGCAGAAAGTCATAGAACATCGCCGCCAGGCGCCGGCCCAGGCCGACCGGCGGAAAATCACCCTGGGGTGTGAGCAGAGGCTTGGACATGCAGGACGGCTCCAGAAGACGAAGCCGCTATTCTACGGGCAAAAAAAAGCCCCTGCACTTGGCAGGGGCTTTTGGGTGTCTGGTATTCGCTTATGCGACGACCTGAACCTGGTCAGCCTGCAGGCCTTTCTGGCCCTGGACGGCTACGAAGGTAACCTTCTGGCCTTCTTTCAGGCTTTTGAAACCGTTGCCTTCGATAGCACGGAAGTGCACGAACAGATCAGCACCGCTTTCTGGGGTGATGAAACCGTAACCTTTCTCGTCGTTAAACCACTTGACGGTACCGTTCTGACGCTCAGCCATTGTCTTATTTCCTATGAAGCTTGAATTTTGATGACAGTTACTTTCGCACTTGTTTGTAAGCGAAAGATTACTGGGCTGGGTTGCAGGAAAGTAAGAGACGTCGAACGGGTTGTAGCAAATCTCGGCTACTGGCCCAGGTCACGAACTGTTGCGACCCATGCAAACACAGTGCAGTGACTCTACGCCAACTCCCGAGCGAAAAACAAGCCCTTGGTCGTATGGAAAAATGACCGTCTGCCGATAACCGACCGCTTTGTCGGAAACGGCGTGGCGCCTGGCCTGGCGCCATGTTCAAACGTTATTGGGAAGGTTCGAAAACGAATATGTCGAACCTGCCCGCAACCTTCACAGAACCGTTTCAACCACGGTAGTAACGTTGTGCCACGAAAGGCATTTTGCTGACTTTCAAGGCAACCTTCTTGCCGCGTACTACGGCAAACAGGGGGGTGTCGAGTGCAGCATGTTCACTCTCGATATAACCCATTGCAACAGGGGCGCCGAGTGTCGGGCCAAAGCCACCGCTGCACACTTTACCTACCGGTTTATCGTTTGCATCGACAATGTCCGCCCCTTCACGTACTGGGGTACGTTCTTGTGGCAACAGCCCGACACGTTTGCGCGCCACTCCCTCGCGCTGGTGGGCGAAGATTGCCTCGGCGCCAGGGAACCCTGCAGCACGCGCACCCTCGGCACGGCGCACTTTGGAAATCGCCCACAGCAGACTGGCTTCGATCGGAGTGGTCTCGGTATTCATGTCATGGCCATACAGGCACAGGCCGGCTTCCAGGCGCAGCGAGTCGCGCGCGCCCAGGCCGATAGGTTGTACTTCCGGCTCGGCCAGCAGGCGGCGGGCCAAAGCTTCGGCGCCTTGGACCGGTACCGAAATCTCGTAGCCGTCTTCGCCGGTGTAGCCCGAGCGGCTGACGAAGCAGTCTTCACCCAGCAGTTTCACCGGGCGGAACTGCATGAAGGTCATGCCGGCCACTTCCGGGGCCAGGCGCTCAAGCACCTTGACCGCTGCCGGCCCTTGCAGGGCGAGCAGGGCACGCTGCTCGAACAATGGCTGCACCTCGCAACGGCCGCCGATGTGCGTTTGCAGGTGGGCCAGGTCCTGGTCCTTGCAAGCGGCGTTCACCACCAGGAACAGGGTGTCGTCGCCCAGGTTGGCCACCATCAGGTCGTCAAGGATACCGCCTTGTTCATTGGTGAACATGGCATAGCGTTGCATGCCCACCGGCAGGTCGATGATGTCCACTGGCACCAGGCTTTCCAAGGCCTTGGCGGCATCGGCGCCGCGCAGGATGATCTGGCCCATGTGCGAGACATCGAACAGGCCGGCCTGCTCGCGGGTGTGCAGGTGTTCCTTGAGCACGCCCAGCGGGTACTGCACTGGCATGTCGTAGCCGGCGAACGGCACCATGCGCGCCCCCAATTCCAGGTGCAGGGCATGCAGTGGGGTCTTGAGCAGTGTTTCGGACATCGGTGACTCCTTGCTGTTGTTGTCGGGTCAACATTCGATGATGTTGACGGCCAGGCCGCCTCGGGCGGTCTCTTTGTATTTGCTTTTCATGTCGGCGCCAGTCTGGCGCATGGTGCGGATGACCTTGTCGAGGGACACGAAGTGCTGGCCGTCCCCGCGCAAGGCCATGCGCACCGCGTTGATGGCTTTCACCGAACCCATGGCATTGCGTTCGATGCAGGGCACCTGCACGAGGCCTCCGATCGGGTCGCAGGTCAGGCCCAGGTTGTGTTCCATGCCGATTTCGGCGGCGTTCTCCACCTGCTGCACGCTGCCGCCCATCACTTCGCACAACGCCCCGGCGGCCATCGAACAGGCGACGCCGACTTCTCCCTGGCAGCCCACTTCGGCGCCGGATATGGAGGCGTTTTCCTTGTACAGGATGCCGATGGCCGCAGCGGTGAGCAGAAAGCGCACCACCCCGTCCTCGCTGGCGCCCGGCACGAAACGCATGTAGTAGTGCAGTACCGCCGGGACGATGCCCGCCGCACCGTTGGTGGGGGCGGTAACCACACGCCCGCCATAGGCGTTTTCCTCGTTCACCGCCAAAGCGTAGAGATTGACCCAGTCAAGCACCGACAGGGCGTCACGCAGGCTGGCCTCCGGGTGGCGGCTCAGTTGGCGGTACAGGGCTGGTGCCCGGCGTTTTACCTTGAGCCCTCCTGGCAAGATACCTTCGTGCTGGCAACCGGCTTCGACGCAATCCTGCATCACCTGCCAGATGCGCAGCAGCCCGGCGCGGGTTTCTGCCTCTGGGCGCCAGGCGGCCTCGTTGGCCAACATCACTTGGCTGACTGACAGTTGCATTGCAGAGCAATGGCCTAGCAGTTCCTTGGCCGTCTTGAAGGGGTAGGCCAGCACAGTGCTGTCCTCGACGATGCGGTCATGGCCGGCGGCGTCCTCATCCACCACGAAACCGCCGCCCACCGAGTAGTACTCGCGGCTGCGGATTTGCAGGCCGGCCTCGTCGAACGCGCGGAAGATCATGCCATTGGGGTGGTAGTCCAGCGGCTTGCGGATCATCGCCAGGTGCTGCTTTTCGATGAACGCAATGCTGTGCTCGCCCAGCAGGTTGATGCGGCCGCTGTCGCGGATGGCCTGCAGCCGAGCCGGGATGCTGTCGGTGTCGATAATGTCTGGGTGTTCGCCTTCAAGGCCCAGCAGCACGGCCTTGTCACTGCCATGGCCCTTGCCGGTGGCGCCCAGTGAGCCATACAGCTCGGCCCTGACGCTGGCGGTGCTGGCAAGCAGGCCGTCACGGCGCAGCCCTTCGGCAAAGCGCGCAGCGGCACGCATCGGGCCGACTGTGTGTGAACTGGAGGGGCCGATGCCGATCTTGAACAGGTCGAAGACACTCAATGACATGGTGACCTCCTGCCAGGGTTTCAGGACGGACGGTGAACCCTGTGGGAGCGGGTTTACCCGCGAATGCGGCGGTAAAGCCACCATCGCATTCGCGGGTAAACCCGCTCCCACAGAGGCCCACACCTCAACTCAGGGAACGGGCCCGAAAGCTATCAGGCGTCCTGATAGCTCTCGATCGACGGGCAGGCGCATACCAGGTTACGGTCGCCGAACACGTTGTCGACCCGGCCGACTGGCGGCCAGTATTTGCCTTCCACCAGGCTCGGCAGCGGGTACACCGCCTGTTCGCGGCTGTAGCCATGGGCCCATTCGCCAACCAGCTCGGCCGCCGTGTGCGGGGCGTTTTTCAGCGGGTTGTCGTCCTTGTCCAGGCTACCGTTCTCGACCGCGCGAATTTCTTCGCGGATCTGGATCATCGCGTTGCAGAAACGGTCGAGTTCTTCCTTGGACTCGCTTTCGGTCGGTTCGATCATCAGCGTGCCTGCCACCGGGAAGGACATGGTCGGGGCATGGAAGCCGAAGTCGATCAGGCGCTTGGCCACGTCGTCGACGCTGATGCCGCTGGTGTCCTTCAGCGGGCGCAGGTCGAGGATGCACTCGTGAGCCACCAGGCCATTACCGCCGGTATACAGAACAGGATAGTGCTCTTCCAGGCGGCGGGCGATGTAGTTGGCATTGAGGATCGCCATCTGCGAGGCACGCTTGAGGCCGGCACCGCCCATCATGCGGATGTACATCCAGGTGATCGGCAGGATGCTGGCGCTGCCGAACGGTGCGGCGCACACCGCACCTTCGGTGTTTTCCAGTTTCGCGTGACCAGGCAGGAACGGCGCCAGGTGCGACTTGACGCCAATCGGGCCGACGCCCGGGCCGCCGCCACCGTGCGGGATGCAGAAGGTCTTGTGCAGGTTCAGGTGGGAAACGTCGCCACCGAACTTGCCAGGGGCGCACAGGCCGACCATGGCGTTCATGTTGGCGCCGTCGATATACACCTGGCCACCGTTGTCGTGAATGATTGCGCAGATTTCGCCGATCGCTTCCTCGAACACACCGTGGGTCGACGGGTAGGTGATCATGATCGCGGCCAGGCGCTCGCGGTGTTCGATGGCCTTGGCGCGCAGGTCCTCGACATCGACGTTGCCGCGGGCGTCACAAGCGGTGACTACGACGCGCATGCCCGCCATGTGTGCGGTGGCCGGGTTGGTGCCGTGGGCCGACGATGGGATCAGGCAGATGTCGCGGTGGCTTTCGCCGCGGCTGCGGTGATAGGCGCGGATGGCCAACAGGCCTGCGTATTCGCCCTGCGAGCCGGCGTTGGGCTGCAGCGATACTGCGTCATAACCGGTGGCGGCACACAGCATGGCCTCCAGTTCGGTGGTCATCTGCAGGTAGCCTTGGCTCTGCTCGGCCGGGGCGAACGGGTGCAGGTTGCCGAACTCGGCCCAGGTGACCGGGATCATTTCGCTGGCGGCGTTCAGCTTCATGGTGCACGAGCCCAGCGGGATCATGCTGCGGTCCAGCGCCAGGTCCTTGTCGGCCAGGCGGCGCAGGTAGCGCATCAACTCGGTTTCGCTGTGGTAGCGGTTGAACACGGGGTGTTCGAGGATGGCCGACTGGCGCAGCAGGGCGGTGGGCAGCAGCGAACCGGTGCTGGCGGCCAGGGCGACGAAGTCAGGTTGTGCCTGGTCACCAGCGAACAGCTGCCACAGCGACTCGACGTCAGCCTGGCTGCTGGTTTCGTCCAGCGACAGGCCCAGGTGGGCGGCGTCGATCTGGCGCAGGTTGATGCCCTGGGCGCGTGCCTTGTCATGCAAGCTGGTGGTGGCGGTGCCGGTGGCCAGGGTCAGGGTGTCAAAGGCGCTGGTGCCCACTACCGGTACGCCCAGGGCCTTCAGGCCGGCGGCCAGGATCGCGGTTAGCGCATGGGTACGCTCGGCAATGCGCTTGAGGCCGGCCGGGCCGTGGTACACGGCAAACATGCTGGCGATGTTGGCCAGCAGTACCTGTGCGGTGCAGATGTTGCTGGTGGCCTTTTCGCGGCGGATGTGCTGCTCGCGGGTTTGCATGGCCAGGCGCAGGGCGGTTTTGCCGAAGCGGTCGATCGATACGCCGACCAGGCGGCCCGGCATGTCGCGCTTGAACGCGTCGCGGGTGGCGAAGTAGGCCGCGTGCGGGCCACCGAAGCCCAGGGGTACGCCAAAACGCTGGGCGCTGCCGATGGCCACGTCGGCGTCGAACTCGCCCGGAGGGGTCAGCAGCGTCAGCGCCAGCAGGTCGGCAGCGACGGCGACCAAGGCGTTGGCGGCGTGGAAGCGCTGTACCACTTCACGGTAGTCGAACACTTCACCGTTGCTGGCCGGGTACTGCAGCAGGGCGCCGAAGAAGGCGCTGACATCGCCCAGCTCGCGCTCGTCGCCGACCACGACCTCGATACCCAGCGGCTCGGCGCGGGTGCGCAGCACGTCCAGGGTTTGCGGGTGGCAGTGCACGGAGGCGAAGAAGGTGTGGCTGGCCTTGTTCTTCGACAGGCGCTTGCAGAAGGTCATGGCCTCTGCGGCGGCAGTGGCTTCGTCGAGCAGCGAGGCATTGGCGATCGGCAGGCCGGTCAGGTCGCTGATCAAGGTCTGGAAGTTCAGCAGCGCTTCCAGGCGGCCCTGGGAAATTTCTGGCTGGTACGGGGTGTAGGCGGTGTACCAGGCTGGGTTTTCCAGCAGGTTGCGCAGGATCGGCGCCGGAGTGTGGGTGTTGTAGTAGCCCTGGCCGATGTAACTTTTGAACAGCTGGTTCTTGCCGGCGATGGCCTTGAGCGCGGCGAGCGCGTCGGCTTCGCTCTGGCCGTCGTGCGAGCCAAGCACGCTGGTGCCCTTGATGCTGTCAGGGATGACTGCGGCAGTCATGGCGTCCAGCGAGTCGAAGCCCAGGGCGGCGAGCATGGCCTGTTCGTCAACGGCGCGCGGGCCGATGTGGCGGGCGATGAATTCGTTGGCGGTGCCGAGGTTGATGGTCATGGCGCAGTTCCTCAAGCGTCGTCGTTGGCTTTGATCAGGCGGTCGTAGGCGTCCTGGTCGAGCAGTGCGCTGACTTCGCTCATGTCGGCCGGGTTGAAGCGGAAGAACCAGCCTTCGCCCATCGGGTCTTCGTTGACCAGCTCTGGGCTGTTTTCCAGCTGGTCGTTGACCGCGACCACTTCGCCGCTCAGCGGCATGTACACGCCGCTGGCGGCCTTTACCGATTCAACGGTGGACGCTTCGCTGCCTTTCTCGTACTGCTGCAACTCGGGCAGTTGCACGAAAACCACATCGCCAAGGGCGTTCTGGGCGTAGGCGGTGATGCCCACGGTGACGCTGCCATCGGCTTCGACGCGCAGCCATTCGTGATCTTCAGTGAAACGCAACTCGCTCATGGGGAATCCTCGGGAAGCAGGGCGTTGGGCGCGGTGGCTCCGCGCTCTTGGGTTGCGATTCCCTAAGCAATATCGCGGCCAATCACAAAAAAGCGTTATAAATCATATGCTTATATTGTTTCTGCAATGTGTTTGACATTTTTGTGGAACGATAACGCTACAGTTGGCGAGGGGAGAGAAAGGGTTTTGTGATCAAACCCTTGTGCAGACGCATCTGAATGGTTGTGTATCGATTTCAATCCGGCGTACTGAAATCGATACAGCCTTGAGAGCCGGGTTCATCCTCCGATAAGGAGGAGCAATGCCAGGTACAACTTGATCACGACGACATTGATGATGTCGATGAAGAACGCGCCAACCATCGGCACCACCAGAAAGGCAATCTGGGAGGCGCCGTAGCGCTGGGTCACCGCCTGCATGTTGGCGATGGCCGTCGGCGTCGCACCCAAGCCGAAGCCGCAGTGCCCTGCGGCCAGGACTGCCGCATCGTAGTTGCGCCCCATCACCCTGAAGGTCACGAAGATCGCGAATAGCGCCATGACCAACGTCTGCACGGCCAACAAGATGAAGAAGGGTAAGGCCAGGGCTGCCAGGTCCCACAATTTGAGCGACATCAAGGCAATGGCCAGGAACAGGGACAAACTCACGTTGCCCATTACTGACACTTCCCGCTCGAATACACGGTAAAAGCCGATTGCTGAAAGCCCGTTGCGCAACACTACCCCCACGAAGAGTACGCAGACGAAGGTCGGTAGTTCAAATGTTGTGCCTTTCAATGCGCTATTAAGTAGTGTGCCGGCCAGCAAGCTGACGGCAATAAGTGCGAGGGTCTCGATAAATGTAAATGGCGTAATCAGGCGCTCTTTATGCGGGTGTTCGAAACCCTTTGGTAACTGCGGAACTTCTTCTTCGATACCGGGTGCCTTGACGCGCTTGATCAACATCCTGGCGACGGGACCACCAATCAAGCCGCCCAGCACCAGGCCGAAGGTGGCAGAGGCCATTGCCAGTTCGGATGCCGAAGCCAGGCCAAATCTCTCGGTGAAGGTTGCGCCCCAGGCAGCGCCTGTACCGTGGCCCCCCGACAAACTGATAGAACCGGTCAGCAAGCCCATCAGCGGATCGAGCCCCAATGCTGTTGCCAGGCCGATGCCCATGGCGTTCTGAACCAGCAGCAAGCCTGTGACCACCAGCAAAAACACCGCCACCACGCGCCCGCCCTTTTTCAGGCTGGCGAAGTCTGCACTCAAGCCGATGGTGGCGAAGAATGCCAACATCAACGGCGTTTGCAGCGAGGTATCAAACTGGACGTGTACATCGAAACTGCGCAAGGCCAAGAGTGACAAGGCAACGACCAGGCCGCCTGCAACAGGCTCCGGGATATTGTAAGTACGCAGGAAACCAATTCGTGCGACCAAACTACGCCCCAGTAGCAATACTAAAGAGGCGGCTACAAGTGTCCCGTAAAAATCGAGTTCAATCATCAGGGTACTCTTCGTTCAGGGTGACAAGCGAAATTACAACGTCACCATTCTACGGCGAGCACTCCCGTCAATTGCGGCTGCGCGGTTAGGAAAAGTCTGAACCATCCGCCAGTTTTGACGATAACTATCAGGGTTTGCCGGGTATTCCATATTTGCGCAAGCGCTGGGCGATGGCGGTATGCGAAGTTTGCAAGCGCCCGGCCAGTTGCCGCGTCGATGGGTAACTGGCATATAGGCGCTGCAACAGTTCGCGTTCGAAATCTCCCACGGCCTGTTCCAGGCTGGCCACTTCACCCTCTTGCCCGCGTGCCACCGAGGTCCCCGCAATGTCCAGGTCGCCGATGTCCACCAGGTTGCTCTCGCAGATGGCCGCCGCGCGGAAAATCACGTTCTGCAACTGACGCACATTGCCCGGCCAAGGGTTGGCCAGCAGTGCCGAATGGGTGGCCGGAGTCAGCCGGCAGGCTGGGCGCTGGATCTGCGTGCAAGCCTGCTGCATGAAGAAGTGCGCCAGCATCAGGATGTCCTGGCCACGGTCGCGCAGTGGCGGCACCTGCAGGTTGAGCACGTTCAGGCGGTAGAACAGGTCTTCGCGGAAGCTACCTTCGGCAACCATGCGCTCCAGGTCGCGGTGGGTGGCGCTGATGATGCGCACATCCACCTTCACCTCGCGGTCACCGCCCACCCGGCGGAAGCTGCCGTCGCTGAGAAAGCGCAGCAGCTTGGCCTGCAGGTACGGTGACATTTCGCCAATTTCATCAAGGAACACCGTGCCCTGATTGGCCAACTCCATCAGCCCGGGCTTGCCACCGCGTTGCGCGCCGGTGAAGGCGCCGGGGGCGTAACCGAACAACTCGCTCTCGGCCAGGCTCTCGGGCAGCGCGGCGCAATTCAGTGCCAGGAACGGTGCCGCATGGCGGCTGCTGATGGCATGGCAGGCGCGGGCGACCAGCTCTTTACCCGTGCCGGTTTCACCATGTACCAGCAGTGGCGCATCAAGCGCTGCCACGCGCAGGGCGCGGGCCTTCAGGGTGCGTATGACCGGCGACTCGCCAAGCAAGGCATCGAAGCCTTCGGCGTGGTCGTGGTGCAGGGCCGACAGGCGTTCGCCCATGCGCGAAGGTGGGTACAGCGTCAGCAGGCCACCGGCGTTGGTGATCGGCATGGCGTCCAGCAGCAGGCTCTGGCCGTTCAACTGCATTTCGCGCATAGGCAGGTGGAAGTTGTTGTCCAGCAGGGCCTGCAGCAGTGCAGGGTCGCCAAACAGTTCATCCACCGAGCGCCCGGCGGATTCACGGCCGCACAGTTCGATCAGCGCCGGGTTGGCCAGCAACACCAGGCCTGCGCTGTCCACCGCCAGCACCGGGTCGCTCATGGCCGCTAGCAGGGCATCGAGTTGCAGGTGGCGACGCTGGCCGGGGAGGATGTCGACCACGTCCACCGACTGCACGCCGTGTACTTCGAACAGCGCGTCATGCAGTTCTTCGAGCACGGCGGGGCTGAGGGTGGGGGCGTCGATGTAGACGTTCGGCGGGACCATCTCCACGGCGTCCAGGTTGAGGTTGCGGGCACCGAGCAGGGCGAGGACTTCCTGGGTGATGCCGACGCGGTCGATGAAGCTGACGTGGATGCGCATGGGGAGGCGAAAGGTGGTGGCCGGGGAGGGCGGTAGTATGCCTTAACATCGCCGGGGCCGCTTTGCGGCCCTATCGCGACACTAGGCCACTCCCACAACGTTTACGCATTCAGTTGTGGGAGCGGCCTTGGGCTGCAAAGCAGCCGCAAAATGCTGAAATCACTCGAGATGTTCAGGTTTGATCGGGTCGCCCGATTTCACATCGAGCTTTTCGCGGATGTCCGCGAACATATAGTCATAGAGCTTGTGTGGCGAACTCAGGGTCTCGAACTTCTTTGGCGGCGCCAGGTACGACTGGGCCTTGCGGGTCAGCAGCATGAGGAAACTGGGCAGTACCTGGTCCTTGGGGAGGAAGAACTTTTCTTCCACCGGTTTGCCTTCGATGCTGCCATGCATGTGGAATTGAATGCCTCTGCCTTCCCTGGGGTCCGACACGGCCTCGTACTCGATGTTCAGGTCGTAGCTGTGGTCGGCATTGTTCAGCGCAGTGCGCTCGATGTGTACATGACCGGGGTGGTACTGGGCCATGGTTAGCTCCTTTGGAAGGTCGAAAATGGCGGGCCCCGTGAGCCCGCCGACTGCATTCAACGGTAGCTGATCCCAGGCTTCTCGGTAGAAACCCGAGTGCCGGCGGTGCCCTTGACGATGTCCTCGATGTTTTCCAGCGAGCTGATCACGGCGACCTTGCCGGTATTGCGGGCGAAATCACTGGCTGCTTGAACCTTCGGCCCCATGGAGCCGGCAGCGAAGCCCAAGCGTTCGAGTTCGTCCGGGTGGGCCTGGGCAATGGCTTTCTGCGTTGGCTTGCCCCAGTCAATGTAGGCTGCATCGACGTCGGTGGCGATTATCAGAAGGTCGGCTTCCAATTGTTCGGCCAGCAGCGCCGAGCACAGGTCTTTGTCGATCACCGCCTCGATGCCTTTGAGCTTGCGGTTTTCATCGTACATGGTGGGGATGCCGCCACCGCCGGCGCAAATCACGATACTGCTCTTTTCCAGCAGCCACTTGATCGGGCGAATTTCGAAGATGCGCTTGGGTTTCGGGCTGGCCACCACGCGGCGGTACTTGTCGCCGTCGGCCTTGACTACCCAGCCCTTTTCCTTGGCCAGGCGCTCGGCTTCTTCCTTGCTGTAGACCGGGCCGATGAACTTGGTCGGGTCCTTGAACGCTGGGTCGTTGGCGTCCACTTCCACCTGAGTCAGCAAGGTGGCGAACGGCACCTCGAAGGCCAGCAGGTTGCCCAGTTCCTGTTCGATCATGTAGCCGATCATGCCTTCGGTTTCGGCACCCAGCACGTCCAGTGGGTAGGCTTCGTCCGGCTTGTAGGAAAGGGCCTGCAGCGACAGCAGGCCGACTTGCGGGCCGTTGCCGTGGGCGATGACCAGCTCGTTACCGGGGTGAATCTTGGCGATCTGTTCGGTGGCGGTGCGGATATTGGCGCGCTGGTTGTCAGCGGTCATGGGCTCGCCGCGACGCAGCAGGGCGTTGCCGCCCAATGCAACAACGATACGCATGGGGAATGTCCTTTGCATTTGCAGAAGAGGGGTACACCTCGCCCCCCACAAGGAGGGCGAGGTACGCCGTCAGAGGTCAGCCAGGGTCGAAACCAGAATCGCCTTGATCGTGTGCATGCGGTTTTCCGCCTGCTCGAAGGCGATGCAGGCGGGTGACTCGAACACGTCGTCGGTCACTTCGATACCGTTGGCCAGGTCTGGGTACTGTTCGGCGATCTGCTTGCCGACCTTGGTTTCGGAGTTGTGGAACGCCGGCAGGCAGTGCATGAACTTGGTCCGTGGGTTGCCGGTGGACTTCATCAGTTCGGCATTCACCTGATAAGGCTTGAGCTGCTTGATGCGCTCACCCCAGGCCTCGATCGGCTCACCCATCGATACCCACACGTCGGTATGCACGAAGTCCACACCCTTGACCGCGGCTTTCGGATCTTCGGTGAGGGTGATGCGCGCGCCGCTTTCTTCAGCGTACTTCTTGCAGCGTTCGACCAGGTCGTCGTGTGGCCACAGCGCCTTGGGCGCGGCGATGCGCACATCCATGCCAAGCTTGGCGCCAATCAACAGCAGCGAGTTGCCCATGTTGTTGCGGGCGTCGCCCAGGTAGGCGTAGCTGATGTCGTGCAGCGGCTTGTCGCTGTGTTCGCGCATGGTCAGCACGTCGGCGATCATCTGCGTCGGGTGATATTCGTCGGTCAGGCCGTTGAACACCGGTACGCCGGCGAACTTGGCCAGCTCTTCGACGATTTCCTGCTTGAAGCCACGGTATTCGATGGCGTCGTACATGCGCCCGAGCACACGGGCAGTGTCCTTCATGCTCTCCTTGTGACCGATCTGCGAAGAGTTTGGGTCGATATAGGTAACGTTGGCGCCCTGGTCATAGGCGGCCACTTCGAACGCGCAGCGGGTACGGGTGGAGGTTTTTTCGAAGATCAGGGCAATGTTGTTGCCCTTCAGGTGCTGCTGTTCGGTGCCGGTGTACTTGGCGCGCTTGAGGTCGCGGGACAGGTCCAGCAGGTAGCGCAACTCGCGCGTGGTGTGGTGTTCCAGGCTGAGCAGGTTGCGGTTGTGAATGTTGAACGCCATGACAGTTTCTCCTTGAGTCCGGTGATGTCCCGGCCGCCACTTTGTGGGTGCGGCCGGGCGTAATGGTCGTTAGTAGTCGATCGGGTCGCGCACAATCGGGCAGGTCATGCAGTGGCCGCCGCCCCGGCCCCGGCCCAGTTCGCCGGCGCTGATGGTGATGACCTCGATGCCGGCCTTGCGCAGCAGGGTGTTGGTGTAGGTGTTGCGGTCGTAGCCGATGACCACGCCGGGCTCGATGGCCACCACGTTGTTGCCGTCATCCCACTGTTCGCGCTCGGCGGCGAAGCTGTTGCCGCCTGTTTCGACCACGCGCAGGCCACCCTTGAGGCCAAGCTGCTCGCCGACCACTTCGATGAACGACTTGTTGATACGGCGCACATCCATGCCGTAAGGCTTGCTTTCGTCCGGGCGGATGATGAATGGCACGATCTCTTTCACCACTTCCGGGAAGACCGTGACCAGGTCGCGGTCGCAGAAGCTGAACACGGTGTCCAGGTGCATGGCGGCGCGGGACTTCGGCAGGCCGGCAACGATCACTTCCTTGACGGCGCCCTTGGCGAACAGGTTCTGCGCCAGTTGGCCAATGGCCTGGCGCGAGGTGCGCTCGCCCATGCCGATGAGCACGATGCCATTGCCGATCGGCATCACGTCACCGCCTTCGAGGGTGGCATTGCCGTGGTCCTTGTCCGGGTCGCCGTACCACACCTGGAAGTCAGCGCCGGTGAATTCCTTGTGGAACTTGTAGATGGCGGTGGTCAGCAGGGTTTCCTGGCGGCGCGCCGGCCAGTACATCGGGTTCAGCGTGACGCCGCCGTAGATCCAGCAGGTGGTGTCGCGGGTGAACTGGGTGTTGGGCAGTGGCGGCAGGATGAAGCTGGAGTGGCCCAGGTAGTCGTTGTACATCTTGACCACATCGGCGCCTTCGCTCTGTGGCAGGTCCTGGCCCGCCACACCACCGATCAGGAATTCGGCCAGGTGACGCGGGTCAAGGCCTTCGAGCCAGCTGCGCACTTCGTTGGTCAGCCCCACGCCGACGGTGTCGGGGGTGATCTTGCGGTCGAGGATCCACTTCAGGGCCTCTTTGTTCTGCACGATGTCGGTCAACAGGTTGTGCATTTCCAGCACATCCACGCCACGCTCGCGCATCTTGGTGACGAAGTCGAAATGGTCACGCTTGGCCTGGTCGACCCAGATCACATCGTCGAACAGCAGTTCGTCGCAGTTGCTCGGCGTCAGGCGCTTGTGCGCCAAGCCCGGGGCGCAAACCATCACTTTGCGCAGTTTGCCGGCTTCGGAGTGGACACCGTACTTCTGTTTTTCAGCGGACATGGTTTCATTCCTCCAATTGAACGAAAACGTGGGTCAAAGGGTCAGGAAGCCGTCGTACAGGCCAAAGGCTGCCACCAGGGCGCCGACGACCACGGCTGCGAAGATCAGTTTTTCCACGTTGGTGAAGACAGGTTGGCCTACCTCACGCTTGGCCTTGGCGAACAGGATGGCGCCAGGTGCGTAGAGCAGGGCCGAGAGCAGCAGGTATTTCACACCGCCGGCGTACAGCAGCCAGACGGCGTACAACAAGGCGATACCGCCGATGATCAGGTCTTTCTTGCGCTCGGCCAGGGCCTGTTCGTAGGTTTCGCTGCGCAGTGCCAGCAGGAAGGCGTAGGCCGCCGACCACAGGTAGGGCACCAGGATCATCGAGGTGGCGAGGTAGATCAGCGACAGGTAGGTGCTGTTGGAGAACAGCGTGATCACCAGGAAGATCTGCACCATGGCGTTGGTCAGCCACAGGGCGTTGGCCGGTACCTGGTTGGCGTTCTCGCGGCGCAGGAACTCCGGCATGGTGTGGTCCTTGGCGGCGGCGAACATGATCTCGGCGCACAGCAGCACCCACGACAGCAGGGCCCCCAGCAGCGAGATGATCAGGCCGACGCTGATCAGCACCGCGCCCCAGTGGCCGACCACATGTTCCAGCACGGCGGCCATCGACGGGTTCTGCAGCTTGGCCAGCTCTGGTTGGGTCATGATGCCCAGCGACAGCACGTTGACCAGCACCAGGAACAGCAGCACGGTAACGAAGCCGATGACCGTGGCCTTACCCACGTCAGAGCGTTTTTCCGCCCGGGACGAGAAAATGCTCGCGCCCTCGATGCCGATGAACACCCACACGGTGACCAGCATCATGTTGCGCACCTGGTTCATCACGCTGCCAAGCTCTGGTGTGCCTACGGCCCAGATGTCGGCGGTGAAGATATCGAGCCTGAAGGCGAACAGGCAGATCAGGGCGAACAGCACCAGCGGCACCACTTTGGCCACGGTGGTGACCAGGTTGATGAACGCTGCCTCCTTGATACCGCGCAATACCAGGAAGTGCACGGCCCACAACAGGATCGACGCGCCAATGATGGCGGCCGGCGTGTTGCCTTCACCGAAGATTGGGAAGAAGTAGCCCAAGGTGCTGAACAACAGCACGAAGTAGCCGACGTTGCCCAGCCAGGCACTGATCCAGTAGCCCCAGGCTGAGGAGAAGCCCATGTAGTCGCCAAAACCGGCCTTGGCGTAGGCATATACCCCGCCATCCAGATCAGGCTTGCGGTTGGCCAAGGTCTGGAACACGAACGCCAGGGTCAGCATGCCGACCGCGGTGATGCCCCAACCGATCAACACCGCGCCAACCCCTGCGCTGGCGGCCATGTTTTGCGGCAGCGAGAAGATCCCGCCACCAATCATCGACCCGACGACAAGTGCAACTAACGCACCAAGCTTTAGTTTTCCGGATGAATCAGACATTTAACAACTCCTGCCAGGAGAAAGTTGACGACAGAATAGATCCGACGCCTTTGCCGTAACCTGACTTGCGTCAGTTTAAGGCGATGTGAAGGTAGGAAATTTCCTTCACGGGTGCTCCTGGAGAGTGCCGACAGCTTAAGCTGCAGGCCTTGCGCGCTGGCACCTCCATGTCCTTCTAGAGCAAACGCTCTGTTCAGCCTGCGAAGCTTGAAACTAGCCGCTTTTGCCGCTTTCGCAAATTTTTCACAAGAATTTTGAGTTTTATCAGTTTCTTTTCTAGTTGCCGTACTGCTGCTAATTTTGAGAGAAGGGCTGCATAGACAAAGCAGTTATTAGTGCTATAGGTTTAACCCGCGTCTACAGTATAAGTAACAACATTTATATGGCCCGCAAAGCGGTTACAAATGCATGACAGGGCTTGAAAAAAGGGAGGCTCATGAGCGAACCGGGACAGAAGCTGCGCCTGGGCGCGCTGATCGCGCTGGTGGTCGGCTCGATGATCGGTGGCGGGATCTTCTCGCTGCCGCAGAACATGGCCGCGCGCGCCGATGTGGGGGCTGTGTTGATCGGCTGGGGGATCACCGCGGTTGGCATGCTGGCCCTGGCCTTCGTGTTCCAGACCTTGGCCAACCGCAAGCCCGAGCTGGACTCAGGGGTGTACGCTTATGCCAAGGCCGGTTTCGGCGAGTACATGGGCTTTTCCTCGGCCTGGGGCTACTGGATCAGTGCCTGGCTGGGTAACGTTGGTTATTTCGTACTGCTGTTCAGCACCCTGGGCTTCTACTTTCCCGTTTTCGGCGAAGGCAACACGCCCATTGCCATCGGCTGCGCCTCGCTGTTGCTGTGGTCTGTGCATTTCCTGGTGCTGCGAGGCATCAAGGAAGCCGCGTTCATCAACCAGGTGACCACGGTAGCCAAGGTGGTGCCGCTGTTGATCTTTGTGGTGATCGCGGCATTCGCATTCCGCGCCGATATCTTCACCCGGGATATCTGGGGCCTCAGCAACCCGCAGTTCGGCAGCGTGCTGGAGCAGGTGCGCAACATGATGCTGGTGACCGTGTTCGTATTCATCGGCATCGAGGGCGCCAGCGTGTATTCCGGGCGCGCCGAGCGTCGTTCTGACGTGGGTAAGGCCACGGTCATCGGCTTTCTCGGTGTACTTGCGCTGCTGGTGCTGGTCAACGTGTTGTCGCTGGGGGTGATGACCCAGCCGGAGTTGGCCGGGCTGCAGAACCCCTCGCTGGCCTCGGTGCTGGAGCATATTGTCGGCCCCTGGGGCGCCTTGCTGATCAGTCTCGGCCTGGCAGTCTCGCTGCTCGGCGCCTTGCTTTCGTGGGCGCTGCTGTGTGCCGAGATCCTGTTTGCCACGGCGCGGGACAAGACCATGCCGCGCTTTCTAGCCAAGGAAAACGCCAACCATGTGCCAGCCAACGCCCTTTGGCTGACCAACTGCATGATCCAGGGGTTCCTGCTGATTACGCTGTTCTCGGCCGGTACCTACACCAGCCTCATCTACCTGGCCTCGTCGATGATCCTGGTGCCCTACCTGTGGTCGGCGGCCTATGCCGTGCTGCTGGCGGTGCGCGCAGAAACCTATGCCGGGCAGCCGGGGTTGCGGCGCAAGGACTTGCTGGTGGCGCTGGTTGCCTTGCTGTATGCCGTGTGGCTGCTGTATGCGGGCGGGCTCAAGTACCTGTTGCTGTCGGCGCTGCTGTACGCCCCAGGTGTGATCCTGTTCGCCAGGGCCAAGCATGAGCAAGGCCAGACCCTGTTCACTAGCTGGGAAAAACTGATTTTCGCCGCTGTGCTGGTGGGCGCTGCGCTGGCGGCCTACGCCTTGTATTCAGGGCTGCTGAGCTTGTGATGGGGCGGGGCAGGCGTGCTCCGGGCGCGACCAGATCCACAGGTTGCCCAGGGTCATGCCGGCGATAGCCAGGAACACTGGCCAGTGGTGTTCAAGGAAGGTCAGCATCAGCCCGGCGCACAGCAGCATGCTGAGGGTCGCGCTGACCTTGGCCCGGCGCTGGATCACCTTGCCGTTGCGCCAGTTGTACAGGATCGGCCCGAACAACCGGTGGTTCTCCAGCCAGGCCGAAAGGCGCGGTGAGCTGCGCGTGGCGGCCCAGGCGGCCAGCAGGATGAACTCGGTGGTCGGCAAGCCGGGAATCACGATGGCGACCAGGCCCACTCCGAGGCTCACGTAAGCCAGGATTCCATACAACAGGCGGGCGAGTTTCGAGCGGGCTGGTTGGGTCATGTTCTCACTGCATAAAACGGTTCGGCCACCGGAGGGGTGGCCGGCTACGGCGTATCAAACCAGCGCGGCATCCGCGGCATAGGCGTGCTTGAGCAGCTCGGTGAAACGCTCGAAAGCGGCAACCGCACCGCGCTCGGCAGCGGCTTCCTCTTCGGCCGAGAGTTCCAGCCCATCAAGGATGCGGGTGAACTGCTTCCAGCCTTCGGCACGGCCACCGGCTGGCTCGCCCAAGTGGCGGGCACCGAAGCTGTCGGACAGTTCCAGGGCCACGGCACGCTTGATCAGAAACGCAGCGCCCAGTTTGGAGCCTTCGGAGACGAAGATCCAGCCCATTGCCTCGCCCAGGCTTGGGTTGCCCACGGCACCTGGCACGGCGGCCGGCACTTCGGTGTCGAGGTCAGCGAGGTCGAGACGGGCCTGGTCTGCGCGGCAGCGCTCGGCCAGGTCGGGGACGATGGCGATCAGTTGTGGGTCGTTGTACAGCGCCTGCAGCTCGGATTGGAACAGGTACTGGGCAACGACAAAACGGGCGAAGCTTTCGCGGCTGTCGAAGGGCGCGTGGGATTTGACCAGGACATCCAGCTCGGCGTGCGGGGCGTGGGTGATCTGGTTCAGGCGCTGGGAGCGCAGGGCTGGGCGTTCGGTCATGGGGCAGTCCTTGGAAAAAGGGGCGTCTAGATACAAGACGAAACAGCGGGGGCGGGACAGTAAAAAAAGCCAGTATTTGTGTTGCCTGTACCGGCCTCTTCGCGGGTGAACCCGCTCCCACAGGAACATCACAGGGCCCAAGGCCTGCGCAATACCTGTGGGAGCGGGTTTACCCGCGAAGAGGCCGGTACAGGCGTGAGGGATCAGATATCCCAAACCACATTGATACCGAAGTTGCGCCCTGGCATGGTCAAGCGGTCGATGTTGGCTGGCTGGGTCACAGCTGCCTCACCCTGGCCGTCGTAGCTGCGTACCGAATCCCACTGCCAGTATTTCTTGTCGGTGAGGTTGTACAGGCCGGCGTTGATGGTCACGTCGTCGGTAACCTTGTAGAAGCCGGTCAGGTCCAGCACGCCGTAGCCCGGGGTGCGGAACTTCGAGCTCGAACCGTCGGGGGAGTAGAAGCTGGAGTCGTCGACACGGGTCTTGCGCTTGACCAGTGTCCAGCTCAGCAGGCCGCCGTAGTTCTGCTGCTCGTAACCCAGGCCGAATACGCCCTTCAGCGGGTTGACGCTGTTCAGCGGTTCACCGGTGTCATCGTTACGACCATAGGTGTAGGCAATCGAGCCCTGGGTATAGAGGCCCTGCGGTGCGCCGAAGTGGTCCAGGTTCAGGCGGCCCTTGACCTCGGCACCCTTGATGGTGGCGTGCTTGATGTTGTTGGCCTGGAAGGTCTGTTCCAGGTTGGCGCTTTGCACGGCGTCTTCGTCGATGAAGTCGCGGTACTTGTTGTAGAACACCGCCACGTCGAAGTTACCCGCGTCGAAGTTGCCACGCAGGCCGGTTTCGTAGCTTTTGCTCTTTTCTGGTTCCAGGCCGGGGTTGCCTTCTACGCGGTAACCTTCCTCAAGGTTGACGAATTTTCCGTACATGGCCTTGGCGGTCGGGGTGCGGAAGCCTTCGGCGTACTGGCCATACCAGGTGTAGTTGTCGTTGAAGGCGTAGGTCACGCCGAGCTTGGGCGACACACGGTGCCACTTCTTGTCCGAGTCGTCCTGGGAGGTGGGTGCCGTGCCGGTGGACTCCAGGCCGCGCAGGAATTCGTCGGTGAACTTGGGTTCCATGCGCGTGTAGTCGTAGCGCGCACCGGGCATGAAGGTCCAGTTGTTCCAGCGGATTTCATCCTGCACGAACAGGCTGTAGGTGTTTACGGTCGGGTCCGGGAAGTCGCTGACCAGAACCTGGCCGTCTGCCGGGCGTTCGGCGCCAGCGGCGGAGCAACCGGAGCCCACGGTCAGGCAGGTGCCGGTGCCGCTGCGGGACCCGGTGATTTTCTCGTGCTTGATCGTGGTGCCATAGGTCAGCAGATGGTCGGTGGCGCCGATGCTGAAGGCCTTGTCCAGCTGGGCGTCGAACACCCACTGGCGGTCCTTGTAGGTGGTGTCGCGGGTACGCAGCACCTGGCGGCCAGGCGGTGCGTAGACTTCTTCGGTGTGCTGGTCGGTCTTGGCGATCTGGTAGTTCAGGCTCCACTTGACGTGGTCGGCGACCAGCGAATCCAGGCCGAACTCATGGTTGATGCCAAAGCGCTCGCGGGTGATGGTGTCGTTGCCATTGCGCGCCTTGTAGTAGCCCATGCCGCCAAAGCCCGGAATGAACGGCCCGCCCACCGCGCTGAGGATGTTCTGGTCGCGGTCATCCTTGTAGCGTTCGTAGGTGAAGCCCAGGCGCGCGTCATCGGCGTAGTTCCAGCCCAGCTTGGCCAGCACGTTGGTGGTGCGCACATCCATTGGATTGGCTTCGGTGCGCGACAGGCCGGCACCGCTGTGGCTGCCGTGGGTTTCAGTCTCGTGGCCGTTGCGCTGGCTCAGGTGCAGCAGGCCATCGAAATCACCCTCGCGGCCGGCGACGGTGGCGGAGGTCAGCCAGCTTTCGTCAGCCGAGCTGTAACCGGTTTTCAGGCGTGCACCCACGTCTTTGCCAGGCTTGATGATGTCGTCCGGGTCGAGGGTGAAGTAGCTGACCGCGCCGCCGATGGCGTTGCTGCCGTACAGCACCGAGGCCGGGCCGCGGAGGATTTCCACGCGCTTGACGATTTCTGGGTCGACGTAGTTGCGTTGGGTCTGGGCATAGGGGCCGTAGAAGAAGCTATCCGGGATCGATACGCCGTCAACCTGGGTGAGGATCCGCTCGCCGTCGATACCCCGGATGTTGTAGCCGTTCAGGCCGCTGCGCTGGCCGGTACCTGCCACCGACACCCCCGGCTCGTAACGCACCAGGTCCTGGATGTTGTTGACGTTTTGCCGGTCCAGTTGCTCGCGGGTCTGCACGCTGACCGTGCTCGGCACCTGGCTGACGTCCTGGGCGCTACGGGTGGCGCTGACGGTCACCTGCTGCAAAGCGATCACGTTACCGACGGTCTGGCGCTCAAGAACCACGTTGCCGTTGCTGATCTTGCGAAAGCTCAGGCCCGTTCCATGCAGCAGGCGCTTGAGTGCGGCATCTGGCGGCAGCGAACCCTGTACCCCAGGCGAGGCCACGCCGTCGGCCAGCTCGGCGCTGAAGCCGACCTGCCAGCCGGTGACCTGGCTGAAGGCGTTGATCGCCGACACCAGGGGCTGCTGGCCGATGCTGAAGCGATAGTCGCCCATGCGCGGGCTGCTGGCCTGGGCCGGCTCGGCGGCCAGCGCCGGGAGGCTGCAGGCACCGCTGGCAAGCAGGGCCAGGGTCAATAGGGACAGTTGCCCTGTACGGCGGGGAAGGGTGGACGAGCGGGTAGGACCAGTGGACATCGGAAGCGCTCCCAGACGCGCGGACTGTTATAGGTGATGACTGTTCTCGTTTTCAAACAAGAATCAGTTGCATTGGCTATAACGAGACGAGCGGGGTAGCACGACCGCGTAAAAATAATTTCAGGGTCAGTTCAGAATGACCAGCGCCGGGTACTCATGCAGCTGTGCCGAGGTGATGTGGGCCAGCGCGCGCAGGGTTTCCAGCGGCTGGTCGAGGCGGTAGTTTCCGGTGACGGCAACGTCTTCCAGCTGTGCATTGCGGTTGATGATCCAGCCTGGGTAGTAACGCCGCACTTCGGCCAGCACCTGGCTCAAAGGGCAGTTCTCGAACACCAGGCGGCCATCGATCCAGGCCAGGTCCTTTTGCATGTCGGGGCGCTGGCGCTGGCCAAAGCCTTGCGGGCCGACGCTGATGCTGTCGCCGGCACTCAGGCGGATACGCTGGTCACGTGCGCCTTGCAGGTCGACATCGCCGCGTTGCACCCGCACCTGGGCCTCGCCGTCGAGGTAGCGCACGGCAAAATCGGTGTCGCGCACCTGGGCGCGCACAGGCCCTGCCTGCACCTCCAGCGGCAACAGCGCGCCCTCCGGTACCTGGAAGTACGCCTCGCCTTGTAACAGGCGGGCGACCTGGCGGCCGTCCCGGCGGTCGTTGGCAAAGGCCGAATTGGTGTTGAGCAGCACTTTTGCGCCGTCGTCCAGTTGCAGGCGCTGGCGTTCGCCCACCACGGTCAGGTGATCCGCCTGCAGGCGCATGGGCAGGTTACCGACGGTGAACAGCCCCACCAGCAGCACCGCGGCGGTGGCCAGGGGTTTCCAGTGGCTGCGCAGGCGCCCACGCCATGAGCGGCGTTGCTGCTGGTGCATCTGCGTGGCCGCCTGGTGCAACGGCGTACCGTTCCACAATGCCTCTGCCTCGACATAGGCCTCGGCGTTCTCCGGCGCGGCGCTCAGCCAGGCTTCAAAGGCCTGGGTGTCTGCGGCATCTGCGCATTGCAGGCGTACCAGCCAGTCCAGCGCCTCGTCCATGGCACGAGCACGGGCACTGGGCCCGGCAGGTGACGGGCGAGGGGCAGGGCTGTCGGTCACGGTGAATCCTTGAATGGTTTTTGCGAATGATCAAGGCTAAGGCGGGGTGTGGCAAGGGCTTTGCGTTGCCGTTCGCCTGCGCTCAGCTCACTTGAGGCGCTCGGCAACACCCATGCAGATCGCCATGATCAGTTTCAATTCCTTTTGTACCGTGCTGGGCGAAACACTCAGTTGTTCGGCAATTTCCAGGTAGGTGGCGCCATGCAGGCGGCTGAGGATGAAAATGCGTTGCTGGCGCTCGCTTAGCTGATTGAGGCTGATGCTCAGGTGCTTGAGCAACTGCTCGGCATGGGCGGCATCCTCGCTGCTGGTGGCGGGAGCGGCTACGCTGTGCAGCACTTCGTCGGGCACATCGTCGACCAGCATGCGCGCCTGCACCCGGCGTGCGCGCAGGTGGTCCAGCGCCAGGTTGCGCGCGGTCTGGAACACGAACGGCTCGATGTGCTCGATGGGCCGCTCGCCCAGGGCACGGGATACCCGCAGGTAGGTTTCCTGCAGCAGGTCTTCGGCCGTGCTGGGGTTGCCGACCATGCGCTGCAGGGTACGCAGCAGGGTAAGGCGCTGGACGAGGAAGACGGAGTTGAACCGGGACTGACTCACGGGGAAACCTGGCCGACGAAAGGTTAATGATAATGCTTATCATCTGTGTCGTAGGTCAAGTGGTGAAATGTTAGGAAAAGGTAAAGATTGTGAGAGCTCCGTCGCTGCGCGGTCCCTTGTAGGAGCGGCCTTGTGTCGCGATGGGCTGCGCAGCAGCCCCGAAATCTCGGCTCCAGCACCAATTGTCGGGGCCGCCTTGCGGCCCATCGCGACACAAGGCCGCTCCTACAGGGCGTGTGTCAAATCTTAGCGGGCGTTGCTCAGCGCCAAGCAGTTATCCAGCATCCGGTTGCTGAACCCCCACTCGTTGTCATACCAGGCCAGCACCTTGAGCATGCGCCCATTGGCCCGGGTATGGTTGGCATCGAAAATGGACGACAGCGGGTTGTGGTTGAAATCGCAGGAAACCAATGGCAAGGCGTTGTAGCCCAATACCTTGGAATGCTTGCTGGCTTCAAGGAACAGCTGGTTGACCTGCTCGGCGGTGGCCTCGCGCTTGAGGTTGACGGTGAGGTCCACCAGCGACACGTTGATGACCGGTACCCGCACCGCCATGCCGGTCAATTTGCCGGCCAGCTCTGGCAGCACCAGGCCGACGGCCTCGGCGGCGCCAGTCTTGCTCGGGATCATCGACTGGGTGGCCGAACGCGCGCGATATGGGTCGCTGTGGTACATGTCGGTCAGCACCTGGTCATTGGTGTAGGCGTGAATGGTGGTCATCAGGCCTTGTTCGATGCCGAACTCGCGGTGCAGCACCTGGGCGATCGGCGCCAGGCAGTTGGTGGTGCAGGAGGCATTGGAAATGACCTGGTGCGAGGCCCGCAGGATGTCGTGGTTGACCCCGTACACCACGGTGGCATCGGCACCCTTGGCGGGTGCCGAGACAATCACCTTGCCCGCCCCGGCGGCCAGGTGTGCAGCGGCCTTGGCGCGGTCGGTGAATAGCCCGGTGCACTCGAACACCACGTCGATCGCCTCGGCCTTCCAGGGCAGCTCGGCCGGGTTGCGGATGGCACTGACCGCGATTCGGTCACCATTGACCGTCAGGCTCTCGTGGTCGGCCTCGACACTGGCGTCGAAGGTGCCGTGCACACTGTCGTACTTGAGCAGGTGGGCATTCATGGCGCTGTCGCCCAGGTCGTTGATGGCGACGACCTGCAGGTCCTGGCGGTAGCCTTGGGTATACAGTGCGCGCAGGACGTTGCGCCCGATGCGGCCGAATCCATTGATGGCGATGCGAAGGGTCATGGCAGTACCTCTGGCAGTCCGAGTGAAACCTGTGGCACAAAGGAGCTTCACTGAAACGGTTTTGTTGTTGGAATTACAAGATTATTCACTGGCCGATAGAAAACAAGCCTTTTTAGTGGCAGTATTTTGTTTAAACATACAACGAGTGGTTGGGCGACGTGCCTCCACCGATGCAGCGGGCTCCTCACCTTGAGCCTAGGCCGCAATCGTTTGGAGGGGAAATGCCCGGTAAACCGCCCTTACAATTAGCCTGGAGTCCAGTACATGCATCCGCGCATCCTTGAGGTCACCCAGCGGCTGGTCGAACGCAGCCGTGCCACCCGCGAACGTTACCTGCAGCTGATTCGCGGCGCGGCCAGTGAAGGCCCCATGCGTGCCAGCCTGCAGTGCGCCAACTTCGCCCACGGCGTGGCCGGTTGCGGCAGCGAAGACAAGCACACGCTGCGCCTGATGAACGCGGCCAACGTGGCTATCGTCTCGGCCTACAACGACATGTTGTCCGCCCACCAGCCGTACCTGCATTTCCCCGAGCAAATCAAGCAGGCCCTGCGTGAGGTCGGCTCGGTCGGCCAGTTCGCCGGTGGCGTGCCGGCCATGTGCGACGGTGTGACCCAGGGCGAGCCGGGCATGGAACTGGCCATCGCCAGCCGCGAAGTGATCGCCATGTCCACGGCTGTCGCGCTGTCGCACAACATGTTCGACGCCGCGCTGATGCTGGGCATATGCGACAAGATCGTTCCTGGCCTGATGATGGGCGCGCTGCGTTTCGGCCACTTGCCGACCATTTTCGTACCGGGTGGGCCAATGGTGTCCGGCATTTCCAACAAGCAGAAGGCCGACGTGCGCCAGCGCTATGCCGAAGGCAAGGCCAGCCGTGAGGAACTGCTGGAGTCGGAGATGAATTCCTACCACAGCCCAGGCACCTGCACCTTCTACGGCACCGCCAATACCAACCAACTGGTGATGGAGGTAATGGGCCTGCACCTGCCGGGCGCTTCGTTCGTCAACCCGTACACACCGCTGCGCGACGCACTCACCGCCGAGGCTGCGCAGCAGGTGACACGCATGACCAAGGCCAGTGGCAGCTTCATGCCGCTGGGTGAAATCGTCGACGAAAAAGCGTTGGTCAACTCCATCGTCGCCCTGCACGCTACCGGCGGCTCGACCAACCACACCCTGCACATTCCAGCGATTGCCCAGGCTGCGGGTATCCAGCTGACCTGGCAGGACATGGCCGACCTTTCCGAAGTGGTGCCGACCCTGTCGCACGTCTACCCCAACGGCAAGGCCGACATCAACCACTTCCAGGCGGCTGGTGGCATGGCCTTCCTGATCCGCGAGCTGCTCGACGCCGGGCTGCTGCACGAGGATGTCAATACCGTGGCCGGCCACGGCTTGCGTCGCTACACCCAGGAACCGTTCCTCGACAACGGCAAGCTGGTGTGGCGCGAAGGGCCGCAGCAGAGCCTGGACGAGAGCATCCTGCGCCCGGTGGCGCGGCCGTTCTCCGCCGAAGGCGGCCTGCGGGTGATGGAGGGCAACCTGGGCCGTGGCGTGATGAAAGTGTCCGCCGTCGCCGCCGAACATCAGGTGGTCGAGGCCCCGGCGCGGGTGTTCCAGGACCAGCAGTCGCTGGCCGATGCGTTCAAGGCCGGTGAGCTTGAGCGTGACTTTGTCGCCGTGGTGCGCTTCCAGGGGCCACGTTGCAACGGCATGCCAGAGCTGCACAAGCTAACGCCATTCCTCGGTGTGCTGCAGGACCGTGGCTACAAGGTAGCGCTGGTTACAGACGGGCGTATGTCCGGTGCCTCGGGCAAGATCCCGGCGGCTATCCACGTTTGCCCCGAGGCTTACGACGGCGGCCCGCTGGCGCGTGTGCGCGATGGTGATATCGTGCGGGTCGATGGTGTCGAAGGTACCTTGCGGGTCATGGTCTCGGCCGAAGAGTTGGCCAGCCGCGATCTGCCGCCGGCGCCCCAGGGCAATGACCTGGGTTGCGGGCGCGAGCTGTTCGGCTTCATGCGCATGGCGTTCAGCCCGGCAGAGCAGGGCGCGAGTGCGTTCACTTCGGCCCTGGAGAACCTCAAATGAAAGACCTGCTGGTTGGCGACATCGGCGGCACCAATGCCCGTTTTGCGTTGTGGCGTGACAACCAGCTGCATGATGTGAAGGTTTTCGCCACTGCAGACTACACCAGCCCGGAGCAGGCCATTGAGGCTTACCTCGAAGGCCAGGGCATCGCCCGCGGTGGATTGGCGGCGGTATGCCTGGCGGTAGCTGGGCCGGTCGATGGCGACGAATTCCGCTTCACCAACAACCATTGGCGTCTGAGCCGCACCGCCTTCTGCAAGACCTTGCAGGTCGATCAGCTGTTGCTGATCAACGATTTCACTGCCATGGCGCTGGGCATGACTCGCCTGCGCGAAGGGGAGTTCCGCGAAGTGTGCCCCGGCCAGGCCGACCCTTCGCGGCCGGCGCTGGTGATCGGGCCAGGGACAGGCCTGGGGGTGGGCTCGCTGCTGCGCCTTGGTGAGCAGCACTGGCAAGCCCTGCCAGGTGAAGGCGGGCATGTTGACCTGCCGGTGGGCAATGCCCGCGAAGCGGCGATCCACCAACACATCCATGGGCAGATTGGCCATGTCAGCGCCGAGACCGTGCTCAGTGGGGGTGGCCTGGTGCGGTTGTACCAGGCGATCTGCGCACTGGACGGCGACACCCCCAGGCACAAGACCCCGGCGCAGGTCACCGATGCCGCACTGGGCGGCGAGCCTCGAGCGCTGGCGGTGGTCGAGCAGTTCTGCCGGTTTCTTGGGCGCGTGGCGGGTAACAATGTGCTGACGCTGGGCGCGCGAGGTGGGGTCTATATCGTCGGCGGCGTGATTCCGCGCTTCGCCGAGTTGTTCCTGCGTAGCGGGTTTGCCGCCAGTTTTGCCGACAAGGGTTGTATGAGTGGTTATTTTGCTGGCGTGCCGGTGTGGCTGGTGACGGCCGAGTTTTCCGGGTTGCTGGGAGCCGGGGTGGCCTTGCAGCAGGCTTTGGATCATAGCTAGGCGTAAGGGGGCCGCTGCGCGGCCCATCGCGACGCAAGGCCGCTCCTACAGGGATCGCGCAGTGTGTAGGAGCGGCCTTGTGTCGCGATGGGCTGCAAAGCAGCCCCAGAAGGCAACACCCAACAGCAGGCAAAAGATCTGCAAACAACAAGAGGAAGGACCACCTTGAGCACTGCCGGCAAATCGATCCTGATGGTCGACGACGACCAGGAAATCCGCGAACTGCTGCAAACCTACCTGAGTCGCTCCGGCTTTCAGGTGCATGCCGAAGCCGACGGCAAAGGCTTTCGCCGTGCGCTGGAAAGCACGCCCTGCGACCTGGTCATCCTCGATGTCATGCTGCCCGACGAAGACGGCTTCAGCCTGTGCCGCTGGGTACGCCAGCACCCGCGCCAGGCGCGCGTGCCGATCATCATGCTCACCGCCAGCTCCGACGAGGCCGACCGGGTCATTGGCCTGGAACTGGGCGCCGACGACTACCTGGGCAAACCGTTCAGCCCCCGTGAACTGCAAGCGCGAATCAAGGCCCTGCTGCGTCGCGCCGAATTCGGCCAGGCGGCGCCGGGCAGTGCGGTGCTGGCCTTCGATGACTGGCGCCTGGACACGGTCAGCCACCGCCTGTTCCATCACGACGGTGAAGAGGTGATTCTTTCTGGCGCCGACTTTGCCCTGCTCAAGCTGTTTCTCGACCATCCGCAGCAGATTCTCGACCGCGACACCATCGGCAACGCCACCCGTGGTCGCGAGCCGATGCCGCTGGACCGCATCGTCGACATGGCGGTCAGCCGCTTGCGCCAGCGTCTGCGTGATACCGACAAGCCACCCCGGCTGATCCGCACGGTACGCGGCAGTGGCTACCTGTTGGCGGCGCATGTCTGCAGTGCGCCCTGAGCGGCGCTGGCGCCTGCTGCCGCGCTCATTGCTGGGGCGTATGCTGCTGCTGACCTTGTTGGTTGTGCTGCTGGCCCAAGGCCTGTCGAGCATCATCTGGGTTGCCCAACTGCGGGCCAGCCAGTTGCAGGGCCTGCGCGCCAGTGCCAGCAGCCTGGCCCACTCGATGAGCGCCAGTGTAAGTTACTTCCGCTCGCTGCCGGTGGCCTATCGGCCGATGGTGCTCGACCAGTTGCGCAGCATGGGTGGCACGCGCTTTTTCGTGTCGCTCAACGCCAAGCCGCTGGACATGCCGGTATTGCCCATTACCCCACGCAAGCAGGCGGTGATCGATGTGTTCCAGCAGGTGCTGCACGAGCGCCTGGGGTCGCAGATGGACATCTCCGTGGAGTTCGTCGCCCCCGACGACCTGCGTATCTTCAACAGCGGCCTTAAGCTAGACGAGCTGCCACGTTCTTGGGCGCATTACTCGTTGACCCTGGAGCCGCTCAACCCGCCGGTGCTGGTGACGCAGATTCGCCTGGGCGAGGGTGAGTGGCTGTACATCGCTTCGCTGCTGCCTGAACCCTATACCAGCCTGGAGGCCGAGCGCCTGCCACGGCAGCAGATCGGTTTCATCGTACTCACCACGGCCTTGCTGTTGTTGTTCATCGGCCTGCTGGTGCACTGGCAGAGCTGGCCGCTCAAGCGCCTGGCGCGGGCCGCACGGGAGATGTCGCTGGGCGCCGATGTGGCGCCGGTGGCGGAAGGCGGGGGTAGCGAAGTGGTCGAGGTTAGCCGGGCATTCAACAGCATGCGTGAGCGCATCAGCCGCTACCTGACCGAACGCAGCCAGCTGTTCAGCGCCATCTCCCATGACTTGCGCACGCCAATCACCCGCCTGCGCCTGCGTGTCGAACTGCTGGAGGACGAGCGCCTGCAGGCCAAGTTCAGCCAGGACCTGGACGAACTGGAGCTGCTGGTCAAAGGCGCCTTGCAGTGCGTTAAGGACACCGATATCCACGAGAACTTAGAGCCGGTCGACCTCAATCAGGTGCTGGAGATTCTGGCAGAGCCGTATCTGCGTGATGGCCGTATCACGGTCGACGGCCGGGCGCTGGCGCCTTACCCAGGCAAGCCGCTGGCGTTGCGACGCTGCATCGGCAACCTGATCGACAACGCCATCAAGTATGGCGAGCGGGCGCGGCTGCGCATCATCGACAGTGCCGAGGGCTTTGTGCTGCAGGTGGACGACCAGGGGCCGGGCGTACCGCAGCAGCAGCTGGAGCAGGTGTTCGAGCCGCATTTCCGGCTGGCAGGGCAGCAGCAGGGCTATGGGCTGGGGTTGGGGATTGCGCGCAATATCGCCCACAGCCATGGGGGCGAGGTGAGTTTGCTGAATCTGCGAGAGGGTGGGTTGCGGGTGACGTTGTACCTGCCACGGGGCGTGGAGTGAAACGCTGCGTTACCTGTACCGGCAATGTAACCAAACGATGACATTCATGCATCGCTTCGTTACCCGGCGCGGCGGGCGTGCTGTTTAGACTCCATGCAACGCAAGCGATCGACTTGCACGGCATAACAACAAGAAAGGTGTTTCGATGAATTCCACGCTCCGTCTCGCTGCCGCAATCTCCCTGGCTTCCTTACTCCCGCTCAGTGCCCAGGCTGCCGAACCCAAAGGCAGTGTCGAGGTGGTGCACTGGTGGACCTCCGGTGGTGAAAAGGCGGCCGTCGATGTGCTCAAGGCCCAGGTCGAGAAAGACGGCTTCACGTGGAAGGATGGCGCTGTCGCCGGCGGTGGCGGCGCCACGGCCATGACCGTGCTCAAGAGCCGCGCCGTAGCGGGCAACCCGCCGGGTGTCGCACAAATCAAAGGGCCAGATATCCAGGACTGGGCGGCCACCGGTTTGCTCGACGGCGAAGTGCTCAAGGATGTGGCCAAGCAAGAGCAGTGGGACACCTTGCTCGACAAGAAGGTCGCTGACAACGTGAAGTATGACGGTGACTATGTTGCCGTACCGGTAAACATCCACCGTACCAACTGGCTCTGGATCAACCCAGAAGTCTTCAAGAAGGCCGGCATCGACAAGGCGCCGGCCACGCTCGATGAATTCTATGCCGCTGCCGACAAGCTCAAGGCCGCTGGCTTCATCCCGCTCGCCCATGGCGGCCAACCGTGGCAGGACAGCACCGTGTTTGAAAGCGTGGTGCTCTCGGTGATGGGCGCGCAGGGTTACAAAAAGGCCATGGTCGACCTCGACAATGCGGCCCTGACCGGCCCGGACATGGTCAAGGCGCTGGCCGAGCTGAAAAAGGTCGCCAACTACATGGACCCGGATGGCAAAGGCCAGGACTGGAACCTGGAGGCGGCCAAGGTCATCAACGGCAAGGCCGGCATGCAGATCATGGGCGACTGGGCCAAGAGCGAATGGACCTTGGCGAAGAAGACCGCCGGCAAGGACTACCAGTGCGTGCCGTTCCCGGGTACCGACAAGGCCTTCCTCTACAACATCGATTCGCTGGTGGTGTTCAAGCAGAACAACGCAGGCACTTCTGCCGGCCAGCAGGACATTGCCCGCAAGGTGATGGGTGAGGACTTCCAGAAAGTCTTCAGCACCAACAAAGGGTCGATCCCGGTGCGCAACGACATGCTGGCCGACATGGCCAAGTATGGCTTCGATGCTTGCGCGCAGCGCTCTGCCAGTGACTTCCTGGCCGATGCCAAGAATGGCGGCCTGCAGCCGAGCATGGCGCACAACATGGCCACCACGCTGGCCGTGCAGGGTGCGTTCTTCGATGTAGTGACCAACTACATCAACGATCCCAAGGCCGATCCGGCCGATGCGGCGAAGAAGCTGGCGGCGGCGATCAAGGCTGCCCGGTAACGCGACGCCATCTCCCTTTGTAGGAGCGGCCTTGCGTCGCGATAGGGCTGCACAGCAGCCCCAAAACTGCGCACTCGATCTTCCAGGTAGGTGTTGGCCGTGAGTCTTTTGGGGCTGCTGCGCAGCCCTATCGCGACGCAAGGCCGCTCCTGCAGGGAGTGCGGCGCCTTTGAGGTGAACCATGACAACAACTACCGCCCAACTGCGGGCCTCGCCCCTGGACGCGCTTCAGCGCTGGCTGCCCAAGCTGGTGCTGGCGCCCAGCATGTTCATCGTCCTGGTGGGCTTCTACGGCTACATCCTCTGGACGTTCGTGCTGTCCTTCACCACCTCGACCTTCCTGCCCACCTACAAATGGGCAGGCCTTGCGCAATACGCCCGGCTGTTCGACAACGACCGCTGGTGGGTGGCAAGCAAGAACCTGCTGGTGTTTGGCGGCCTGTTCATTGCCATCAGCTTGGTTATCGGCGTGCTGCTGGCGGTGCTGCTGGACCAGCGCATACGCCGCGAGGGTTTTATCCGCACCCTTTACCTGTACCCCATGGCACTGTCCATGATCGTGACTGGCACCGCCTGGAAGTGGTTGCTCAACCCCGGCATGGGCCTGGACAAGCTACTGCGCGACTGGGGCTGGGAGGGCTTTCGCCTGGACTGGCTGATCGACCCTGACCGGGTGGTGTACTGCCTGGTGATCGCGGCCGTGTGGCAGGCCTCGGGCTTCATCATGGCGATGTTCCTTGCCGGCCTGCGCGGGGTCGACCCGTCGATCATCCGCGCAGCGCAAATGGATGGCGCCAGCCTGCCGCGCATCTACTGGACCGTGGTGCTGCCTAGCCTGCGCCCGGTGTTTTTCAGTGCACTGATGATCCTTTCGCACATTGCCATCAAGAGTTTCGACCTGGTGGCGGCAATGACGGCCGGTGGCCCGGGTTACTCGTCCGACCTGCCGGCGATGTTCATGTACTCGTTCACCTTCAGCCGCGGCCAGATGGGCATGGGGTCGGCCAGCGCCATCCTGATGCTCGGGGCGATCCTGGCGATCCTCGTGCCTTACCTGTATTCGGAGCTGCGGAGCAAACGCCATGCATAGCCCTGTCGACAAACCAGCGCTCAGCCTGAGCCGCATTGCCATACACGCGGTGTTGCTGATCGCTGTGGTGCTGTACCTGGTGCCGCTGGTGGTGATGCTGCTGACCAGCTTCAAGACCCCCGAAGACATCAGTACCGGCAACCTGCTGAGTTGGCCCGCGGTGATTACCGGCATTGGCTGGGTCAAGGCCTGGGGCACGGTCAGCGGTTACTTCTGGAATTCGATCATGATCACCGTGCCAGCGGTGCTGATCTCCACCATCATCGGTGCGCTGAACGGCTATGTGCTGTCGATGTGGCGTTTTCGTGGCTCGCAGCTGTTTTTCGGCCTGCTGCTGTTCGGCTGCTTCCTGCCGTTCCAGACCGTGCTGCTGCCAGCCTCGTTCACCCTCGGCAAGCTCGGCCTGGCCAGCACCACCAGCGGCCTGGTGTTGGTGCACGTGGTCTACGGCCTGGCCTTCACCACGCTGTTCTTTCGCAACTTCTACGTGAGCATTCCCGATGCGCTGGTCAAGGCCGCGCGCTTGGACGGTGCTGGGTTCTTCACCATCTTCCGCCGCATCATCCTGCCCATGTCGACGCCGATCATCATGGTTTGCTTGATCTGGCAGTTCACCCAGATCTGGAACGACTTCCTGTTCGGCGTGGTGTTCTCCAGTGGCGACTCGCAACCGATCACCGTGGCCCTGAACAACCTGGTCAACACCAGCACCGGGGCCAAGGAATACAACGTGGACATGGCGGCAGCGATGATCGCCGGCCTGCCAACCCTGCTGGTCTACGTGGTGGCAGGCAAATATTTCGTGCGCGGGCTGACAGCCGGCGCGGTCAAGGGGTAAGCCATGGCAACGCTCGAACTTCGCAATGTGAACAAGACTTACGGCAGCGGCCTGCCGGACACCCTCAAGGACATCCAGCTGTCGATCAGGGACGGCGAATTCCTGATCCTGGTCGGCCCTTCGGGCTGCGGCAAGTCCACCTTGATGAACTGCATCGCCGGCCTTGAGCAGATCACCGGTGGCGCGATCCTCATCGACGAGCAGGACGTCAGTGGCATGAGCCCCAAGGACCGCGACATCGCCATGGTGTTCCAGTCCTATGCGCTGTACCCGACCATGAGCGTGCGCGAGAACATCGAGTTTGGTCTGAAAATCCGCAAGCTGCCCCAGGCCGCCATCGACGAGGAAGTGGCGCGGGTGGCCAAGCTGCTGCAGATCGAGCACCTGCTGGCGCGCAAGCCAGCGCAGTTGTCCGGTGGCCAGCAGCAGCGTGTGGCCATGGGGCGGGCGCTGGCGCGGCGGCCGAAGATCTACCTGTTCGATGAACCTTTGTCCAACCTCGACGCCAAGCTGCGGGTCGAGATGCGCACCGAAATGAAGCTGATGCACCAGCGCCTGAAGACCACGACCGTCTACGTCACCCATGACCAGATCGAGGCCATGACCCTGGGCGACAAGGTGGCGGTGATGAAGGACGGTATCATCCAGCAGTTCGGTACCCCGCAGCAGATCTACAACGACCCGGCCAACCAGTTCGTCGCCAGCTTCATTGGTTCGCCGCCAATGAACTTCATACCGGTGCGCCTGGCCAAGCAGGATGGCCGCGTGCTGGCGCTGCTCGACAGTGGCCAGGCACGTTGCGAGCTGCCGTTGGGGTTGGCTGCCGACGAGCTGGACGGTCGCGAGATCATTCTGGGTATCCGCCCTGAGCAGATCGCCCTGGGCACCGCAGAGGGCAATGGCCTGCCGGGCATTCGCGCCGAGGTGCAGGTTACCGAGCCCACCGGGCCGGACCTGTTGGTGTTCGTCACCCTCAACCAGACCAAGGTGTGCTGCCGCCTGGCGCCGGATGTGGCGTGCCGGGTGGGTGACACCCTGAACCTGCAATTGGACCCGGCTCGGGTGCTGCTGTTCGACGCCGAAAGCGGCGAACGCGTGCACCTGGCCAGCACTGGGGCAACCGCAAAGGACAACGTGGCTCACTTCAAAGGCCGTTGAATCGTCTACACCATCAATAAGAAAAAAGAGGACGCAAAGGGATGGAACAGCGCAAACGCATCAGCACATTGGGCTCGCTGGCCTTGCTCGCCGTTGTCGGCAGCGGCGGCGTGCAGGCTGCCGAGGCTTTTTCCAGTGAGTCGAAATGGATGACTGGCGACTGGGGCGGCACCCGTACCGAGCTGCTGGAAAAGGGCTACGACTTCACCCTCGACTATGTCGGCGAGGTAGCCGGCAACCTGCACGGCGGCTACAACGACGACAAGACCGCCCGCTACAGCGACCAGTTCGCCCTCGGCGCGCACCTGGACTTGCAGAAAATACTTGGCTGGCACGATGCCGAGTTCAAGCTGGCGATCACCGAGCGCAGCGGCCGCAACCTGTCCAATGACCGCATCAGCGACCCACGCGCTGGGCAGTTCAGCTCGGTGCAGGAGGTGTGGGGTCGTGGTCAGACCTGGCGCTTGACGCAGATGTGGGTCAAGCAGAAGTACTTCGACGGCGCACTGGACGTCAAATTCGGCCGCTTCGGCGAGGGCGAGGACTTCAACAGCTTCCCTTGCGATTTCCAGAACCTGGCCTTCTGTGGCTCGCAGGTGGGCAACTGGGTCGGCGGCATCTGGTACAACTGGCCGGTCAGCCAGTGGGCGCTGCGGGTGAAATACAACATCACCCCGGAATTCTTCGTGCAGGTCGGCGCTTTCGAGCAGAACCCTTCCAACCTGGAAACCGGCAACGGCTTCAAGCTCAGCGGCAGTGGTACCAAGGGGGCGATCTTGCCGGTGGAAGCGGTGTGGTCACCCAAGGTCAACGGCCTGCCTGGTGAGTACCGCCTGGGCTACTACTACAGCACGGCCAAGGCCGACGATGTGTTTGACGACGTCAACGGCAACCCGCAGGCGCTCAGCGGCGAGGCCTTCAAGTCGCATTCCAGCAAGCACGGCTGGTGGGTGGTGGCGCAGCAGCAAGTCACCGCTCACGGTGGCGACGTCAACCGTGGCCTGAGCCTGTTCGCCAACTTCACCGTGCACGACAAGGCCACCAACGTGGTCGACAACTACCAGCAGGTGGGGCTGGTCTACAAAGGCGCCTTCGACGCCCGGCCCAAGGATGACATCGGCTTTGGCGTGGCGCGTATTCATGTAAATGACGACGTGAAAAAGCGCGCTGAACTGCTGAACGCCCAGAGTGGCATCAACGATTACGACAACCCAGGCTTCGTGCCGCTGCAGCGCACCGAGTACAACGCCGAGCTCTATTACGGCTTCCACGTCACCAACTGGCTCACCGTGCGGCCCAACCTGCAGTACATCAAAAGCCCCGGCGGGGTAGACCAGGTGGACAACGCGCTGGTCGCAGGTTTGAAGATTCAGTCGTCATTCTGAGGGCATTTGTTGTAAATTTACGCCAATCCATTTTCGGTTCCCGGCACCCACTGGCCTGCAGTGGTTGTCGGGAATAGGCCGAGACAGCGCTATCTCAAACAACAAGAGCTCTGAACCATGCCCGAACATCCGCTCCATCGCTTCTTTTCCTCGCAGCGGCCAAGGCCGACATTCGAGTGGGAGCGTTACCAGCAGCGCGATGTGCTGATCATCGATCATCCCCGTTGCCAGGCGGTATTCAGCCGCCAGGGTGCGCAGTTGCTGCACTTTCAACCGGCCGGTGAGCGGCCGTGGCTGTGGTGCGCCGAGCAGTGGCCGCAGGTAGGGGCGATTCGGGGTGGGGTGCCGGTGTGCTGGCCGTGGTATGGCCGCCACCCCAGCGAAGACCTGTGGCCGGCCCACGGTTGGGCACGCCTGCTGGATTGGAAGCTGGTGGACAGCCGCGAGGACGAGGAAGGCGTGAGCCTGAAATGGCGGCTGGACCTGTGCGACTGGCAGGTCGACCTGCATGCTCGCCTGGACAGCCGCATGGAACTGAGCCTGAGCACCGAGCATCAAGACAGCGAACCGTGTCAGTTGAGCCATGCGCTGCTGGCCTATTGGCGCATCAGTGACGTGTCCGAGATAGCGCTGTCTGGGCTAGAGGATATCGAAGGCTACGACCGCCTCAACCGCCAGGCCTGCCGTGAGGAGGGTGCGCTGAAGCTCAAGGGCGGCTGCCAGAAAGTCTACCCGAGCACGCCTCGGGTGCAGCTGCAGGACCCGGCGTGGCAGCGCGAGCTGTGCATCGACACGGGTGACAGCGACGACACCGTGGTCTGGCACCCCGGCAACCGCCCGCTGATGGGCGTGAGTGGGCGCGAGAGCCAGCGTTTCGTTTGTGTCGAGGCCGCCAGCGGCAGCGGCGAGGGCCTGAGCCTGGCGCCGGGCCAGCGTGCGCACTTGCGCTTGCAGGCGCACCGGCTCAGTTGAGTTCGTCGTCCTCGATCGGGTAGCGGCTGGCGTTGAGGCTTTCCTTGATCTTGCGCAGGTGCGGCTGGAAGTCCACGCCGCGGCGCAGGGTCATGCCGGTGGCCAGCACATCGAGCACGGTCAGCTGGATGATCCGCGAGGTCATCGGCATGTAGATGTCGGTGTCTTCCGGCAGTGGGATGTGCAGGCTCAGGCTGCAGGCATTGGCCAGTGGCGAGCCTGCGGCGGTCAGGCCCAGCACCGAGGCGCCGTTTTCGCGTGCCAGGCGCGCCACTTCGACCAGTTCGCGGGTGCGCCCGGTGTAGGAAATGATCACGAACAGGTCGCCGGTGTGCGCCACCGAGGCCAGCATGCGCTGCATCAGCACGTCGGCATGGGCTGACACCGCCAGGTTGAAGCGGAAGAACTTGTGCTGCGCATCCAGGGCCACCGGGGCCGAGGCGCCTAGGCCGAAGAAGTGGATCTGTCGGGCCTGGATCATCATGTCCACCGCACGGCTGACCTGCTGCGGGTCCAGTTGCTGGCAAGCGCCGTCGAGCGAGGCGATGGCACTGGCGAAGATCTTCTGGGTGTAGGCTGCCGGGTCATCGTCGGCTTCTACCGCACGGCTGACATAGGCGGCGCCGCTGGCCAGGCTCTGCGCCAGTTGCAGCTTGAGTTCCGGGTAGCCGCTGACGCCAAACGAGCGGCAGAAGCGGTTGACGGTCGGTTCGCTGACCTTGGCCGCCTGGGCCAGAGCAGCGATGCTGAAACGAGTGGCTTGTTGCGGGTTGAGCAAGATGACTTCGGCGACTTTGCGTTCGGCCTTGTTCAGCTCGTCGAGGCGTCCCTGGATCTGTTCCAGGAGGTTTCGCACGCGGTCCATGGGTGTGTCCTTGGGTCGGGAAGACAGCCGGCTGCGCAAGCAGCAGGCTTTTTGCACGGTCGTCTATCGTACTGTCGGTGCGGTTGGCGTACCACTTGTCTGTAACACTTGTGTGTAATGTTGTGGTTTTTACTACATTATCCCTTGAAAACCGTATGTGAAAGCGGTATTCCTAGACCAACTTTAGGAAAGAACCAACATCATGGCTGCGATCAGTGTCGAACCTTGCACCTTTGCCCTGTTTGGCGCCCTCGGCGACCTGGCATTGCGCAAGCTGTTTCCTGCGCTCTACCAGCTCGACCGGGCCAACTTGCTGCATCCGGACACCCGCCTGCTGGCCTTGGCCCGCGAGGCCGGCAGTGCGCAGGTGCATCTGGACACCATCGAGGCGCACTTGCGCCGGCATGTGCCCGAAGCCGATATCGAGCCTGCTTCGCTGGGGCGCTTCCTTGCCCGGCTGAGCTACCAGCACCTGGACTTCCTTCAGCCCGAGGGCTACCAGGCCCTGGCCGAGCAACTGCCCGGCGAGCAGCCGTTGATCGCTTACTTCGCCACCGCGGCAGTGGTGTACGGGGCCATTTGCGAAAACCTCGACAAGGTCGGGCTGGCCCCGCGCACGCGCGTGGTACTGGAAAAGCCCATCGGCCACGACCTTGAGTCGTCGCGCCGGGTCAACGATGCCGTGGCGCGCTTCTTCCCTGAAAACCGGGTCTACCGCATCGACCACTACCTGGGCAAAGAGACCGTGCAAAACCTCATTGCCCTGCGCTTCGCCAACAGCCTGTTCGAAACCCAGTGGAACCAGAATTCCATCTCCCACGTGGAGATAACCGTCGCGGAAAAGGTCGGTATCGAAGGCCGTTGGGGTTATTTCGACAAGGCCGGCCAGCTGCGCGACATGATTCAGAACCACCTGCTGCAACTGCTGTGCCTGATCGCCATGGACCCGCCCAGCGAGCTGTCCGCCGATGCCATTCGCGACGAAAAGGTGAAAGTGCTCAAGGCCCTGGCACCGATCACCGGCGACGGCCTGAGCACCCGTGTGGTGCGCGGCCAGTACATTGCCGGCTACAGCGAAGGCAAACCGGTGCCTGGTTACCTGGAAGAAGACAACGCCAACGCCCAGAGCGACACCGAAACGTTCGTTGCCCTGCGCGCCGACATCCGTAACTGGCGCTGGTCGGGTGTGCCGTTCTACCTGCGAACCGGCAAGCGCATGCCGCAGAAGCTGTCGCAGATCGTCATCCACTTCAAGGAAACGCCGCACTACATCTTCGCCCCGGAGCAGCGTTTGCAGATCGGTAACAAGCTGATCATCCGCCTGCAACCGGACGAAGGCATTTCTTTACGGGTGATGACCAAGGAGCAAGGCCTGGACAAGGGCATGCAACTGCGCAGTGGCCCTTTGCAATTGAATTTTTCCGACACCTGGCGCAGCGCAAGAATTCCGGATGCCTACGAGCGGCTTTTGCTCGAAGTGATGCGCGGCAACCAGAACCTGTTCGTGCGCAAGGACGAAATCGAGTATGCCTGGAAGTGGTGCGACCAGTTGATCGCCGGCTGGCGTAACGCGGGCGATGCGCCCAAGCCTTACGCTGCGGGCTCCTGGGGGCCGATGAGCTCGATTGCACTGATCACACGCGATGGGAGGGCGTGGTATGGGGATATCTGAACTGAAACTGCCAGCGGCCGTGAAGGCACATAGCCTGGCGGACGCCAAGGCACTGGCTGCAACCCTGGCGCACGACGTGGCCGAACGGCTGCGCGCGGCCATTGCCGCCAAGGGCCAAGCCTGCGTGGTGCTGTCCGGTGGCCGCAGCCCGGTGCCGTTCTTGGAGAAGCTGGCCAGCGAAAACCTGGACTGGGCCAAGGTCACCGTCAGCCTGGCCGACGAGCGCTGGGTACCGGTGGAGCATGCTGACAGCAATGCTGGCCTGGTGGCCCGCCACCTGTTGAAGGGCGCGGCGGCCAAGGCCCGCTTCGTTGGCCTGTACCAGCAGGCGGAAAACCTCGATGCCGCTGCGCTCAAGGCCGACCAGGGCTTGGTCGCGCTACCGCCAATCGACGTGCTGGTGCTGGGCATGGGTGACGATGGCCATACCGCCTCGCTGTTTCCGGCCAGCCCCAACCTGGAGGCAGGCCTGGACTTGGCCAGCCCGCGCCGCTGCCTGCCCTTGCTGGCGCCGAGCGTGCCGCACCAGCGCCTGTCGATGACCCGCTCGCTGCTGGCCAGTGCTGGCTTTATCGCGCTGTCCGTGCAAGGCCAGGGCAAACTCGCTACCCTGCGCGCCGCGCTGGCTGGCAACGACCTTACTGAAATGCCGATTCGCGCTTTTCTTCACGACCCCCTGGACATCTACTGGTGCCCATGAGCCAAGGATCCACAGTCATGACCACCCTCGAACGCCCACAGCCCAAGCTCTCGATGGCTGATAAAGCCGCGCGGATCGACGCCATTTGCGAAAAGGCGCGCATCCTGCCGGTCATCACCATCGCCCGTGAGGAAGACATCCTGCCGCTGGCTGATGCCCTGGCCGCTGGCGGCATCCGTACCCTGGAAGTGACCCTGCGCTCGCAGCATGGCCTGAAGGCCATCCAGGTGCTGCGTGAACAGCGCCCGGAGTTGTGCGTAGGCGCCGGCACCGTGCTTGATCGCAGCATGTTCGCCGCCGTCGAGGCTGCCGGCGCGCAGTTCGTCGTTACCCCGGGCATTACCCAGGACATTCTGCAAGCGGGCGTGGACAGTGAAATTCCGCTGCTGCCAGGCATCAGCACGCCATCCGAAATCATGATGGGTTACGCCCTGGGCTACCGTCGCTTCAAGTTGTTCCCGGCGGAAATCAGCGGCGGTGTGGCGGCAATCAAGGCCTTTGGCGGCCCGTTCGGTGATATTCGCTTCTGCCCCACGGGCGGCGTGAACCCGGCCAATGTGCGCAACTACATGGCACTGCCCAATGTGATGTGCGTGGGTGGCACCTGGATGCTCGACAGCAGCTGGATCAAGAACGGCGACTGGGCGCGGATTGAGGCGTGCAGTGCGGAGGCGATGGCGCTGCTGGACGCCAACTGAATTTGTTGTGTGCTTTACGGCTTATGGGGCGCTTGGTCGGCGCCCCTTTTTTTGTCCGGTTTTTTTGCAGTGCCTGTGCTGGCCCTTTCGCGGGCACAGGCAATAAAAAAGCCCGCATCAAACGATGCGGGCTTTCTCATGCTTGCCGTAGGGCTCAGGCCGCCTTGGCCTCCTGCTGGCTCAGCGAGCGGTTCAGCGCGCTGAACAGTGCCTTGAAGCTGGCGGTGGTGATGTTTTCATCGATGCCTACGCCATGTACCGGGCGGCCACCGGCCACGCGCAGTTCAATGTAGGCCGCTGCCTTGGCATTGGTGCCCGCACCAATGGCGTGCTCGTTGTAGTCCATGATCTCCACGGCAATCGGCAAGCCAGCCACCAGTGCTTCCAGGGCGCCATTGCCCTTGCCGCGCCAGTGCAGGGTGGTTTCGCCTTCACCGGCCACTTCCACTTCCACGGCGCTGTGGCCGTTTTCTTCCTGCAGGCGATGGCTGACCAATGCGTATGGCGCGTTGGCCTGGAGGTATTCCTTGTGCAGCAGGCTGTAGATTTGCTGGGCGGTCATTTCCAGGCCAAGGCGGTCGGTTTCACCTTGCACCACTTGGCTGAACTCGATTTGCATGCGGCGCGGCAGGCTGATGCCATATTCCTGTTCGAGCAGGTAGGTGATGCCGCCTTTGCCCGACTGGCTGTTGACGCGGATCACCGCCTCGTAGCTGCGGCCGATGTCGGCCGGGTCGATCGGCAGGTACGGCACTTCCCACCGTTCGCCTTCCTGCTGCTTGGCGAAGCCCTTGCGGATGGCATCCTGGTGCGAGCCGGAGAACGCGGTGTGGACCAGGTCGCCAACATACGGGTGGCGAGGGTGCACTGGCAGCTGGTTGCACTCTTCGACCACCTTGCGCACGCCGTCGATGTCGGAGAAGTCCAGCTGCGGGTCGATGCCCTGGGTGTAGAGGTTCAGTGCCAAGGTCACCAGGTCGACGTTACCGGTACGCTCGCCGTTGCCGAACAGGCAGCCTTCGGCGCGGTCGGCACCGGCCATCAGGCCCAGCTCGGTGGCTGCGATGCCGGTGCCACGGTCGTTGTGGCAGTGCAGGCTGATGATCACGCTGTCGCGGCGGCTGACGTTGCGGCAGAACCACTCGATCTGGTCGGCGTAGATGTTTGGCGTGGACACTTCCACGGTGGCCGGCAGGTTGAGGATGATCTTGTGTTCAGGTGTTGGGTTCCACACCTCGATGACCGCGTCGCAGACTTCCTTGGCGAATTCCATTTCGGTGGCGCTGAAGGTTTCTGGCGAGTACTGGAAGGTCCAGTGGGTTTCTGGCTGCTGGGCAGCGTATTTGACGAACAGCTTGGCCGCGTTCACCGCGATGTCCTTCACGCCTTGTTTGTCCTGATTGAAGACGATGCGGCGGAACGACGGGCTGGTGGCGTTGTACAGGTGGACGATGGCTTTCTTGGCACCGCGCAGCGACTCGAAGGTGCGGGCGATCAGGTCTTCACGGGCTTGGGTGAGCACCTGGATGGTGGTGTCGTCCGGGATGTGGCCGTCCTGAATCAGGGTGCGCACGAAGTCGAAATCGGTCTGCGAGGCAGACGGGAACGAGGCTTCGATTTCCTTCACGCCCACCTGCACCAAGGTCTTCCAGAAGCGCAGTTTCTTCTCCGAATCCATCGGCTCGATCAGCGACTGGTTGCCATCACGCAGGTCGGAGCTGCACCAGATAGGTGCTTCGGTGATGGTCTTCGACGGCCAGGTGCGGTCAGGCAGGTCGATGGTCGGGAAAGCGCGGTACTTCTTCGAAGGGTCTTTGAGCATGGTCATGGAAGCAATCCTTTTGTGTGCGGCCGAGATCGGGCCTGCCGAGCAATAACGAGATGAGGAGGCGAGGCGACGCGATTCAGCCTGGTAGTCGGGCGCTGACCAGGCAGAGGCTGCGATGTTGTCGGAGCAGGATGAGGGTGCTGAAGGTTTTCATGCCTTCAAACTTAACCAGTGGGGTGGGGGATGGCAAGTGTTCGGGGAAAATTGAGAGAAATGCTTAAAAAAAGCTGCTTGGCGAGATTTTATAGCTGGATTTTGTTAAGTGCTTCTGGATGCTTGCGTAGTATTTTTCGAAGGCGCAACCCAGAGGTTTTGCTGCAGACCGTGTGAGCCCTATCGCGGGTAAACCCGCGATAGGGCTGGCACAGGTCTCAGGGTTGGAACGCGCCAATGAAAATCGCCGGGTCCACCCGCGCATCATTCAGGCTGACGTTCCAGTGCATGTGCGGCCCGGTTGCCCGTCCGGTCGAACCTACGCGCCCGACCACCTCGCCCCGGCGCAGTTGCTGCCCCACCTGCACGTCGATCTTCGACATGTGGCAGAACATGCTGATAAAGCCCTGCCCATGGTCGACGAATACCGTGCGGCCATTGAAGAAGTAATCCCCCACCAGGATCACCTTGCCATTGGCCGGGGTCTTGATCGGCGTGCCCGCAGGCACCGCGAAGTCCAGCCCGGCATGCGGGTTGCGTTCTTCACCGTTGAAGAAACGGCGCACGCCGAACTTGCTCGACAGCGGGCCGTTGACCGGCTTGTCGAGGATCAGGTTACTCGGCAGGCTCGGGCTGAAGCTGCGGTAGGCCTTGATCTGCTCGGCCAGCTCGCGGTCGATGCGCTTGAGGTCGGCCGGGTTCGGGTTGACCTGGCGGGTGTTCTTCAGGGTAATGCGCTGCTCAGGGTACTTTTTACTGCCGACGCTGAAAGGCAGGGAGCGCCCGCCTTGGTTCAGCATTGCGGTGCCGGGCTTCTGGGTCAGCGGGATGCCGACGATGGCCAGCCAGTTGTCCTGTTCCTTCACCACCAGCACCGGCTTGCCGTCGAAACGGGCACTGGGCGCGCTGGCGGCGGGGCCCAGGTCGACCACTGCCACGCCGCCCGGGACCGGTTTGTTCAGGGTGCGGGTGATGTAGCTGGCCTGGGCGCCGCCAGCCAGCAGCAGCAGGGAAAGGGCAAGCAGGGGCGCGAACAGGCGGGGCATGTGTCAGTCCAGTAGTGAGAGGGTGACCGGGGTCTGGTGGTTGTCTTCGACCCGCACCAGCAGCTCGCCTTCGTTCAGGCGGGCGGTGAGGCGCTGGCCATTGCGGGTTTGTTCGGCGCTGCGAATGGCCTGGCCCTGGTCGTCCAGCAGGATGCTGTAGCCGCGGGCGAGGGTGGCCAGCGGGCTGACCACCTGCAGGGTTTGCAGTTGGGCCTGGAAGCGTTGGCGACGGTCTTTCAACACATCGCGCATGGCCCGTGGCAGGCGCTCGGCCAGGCTGTCCAGGCGTTGTTTCAACAGCTTCAGGTTACGCCCCGGGTGCTGCGCGGCCAGGCGGGTGTCCAGGCGCGCCAGGCGTTCGCGGCGCTGGTTGAGGTTGAGCATGAAGGCGCGACGCAGGCGCATGTCCAGGTCGTCCAGGCGCTGTGCCTGCTGACGCAAGCGCTCGCCTGGGTGGCGCAGGCGCCGGGTCAGTGACTCCAGGCGCAGGCGGTCGTGGGTCAGGCGGTTCTGCATGCGCAGGAGCAGGCGCCGCTGCAGGCCATCCAGGCGTTGCTGCAGGCCGCTGTTGTCGGGGGCCAGCAGCTCGGCGGCGGCAGACGGGGTGGGCGCGCGCATGTCGGCGACGAAGTCGCTGATCGATACGTCGGTTTCATGGCCCACGGCGCTGACTATCGGGGTGACGCAGGCGGCCACGGCACGCGCCACGGCTTCTTCGTTGAAGCACCACAGGTCCTCCAGCGAGCCGCCACCACGGGCCAGGATCAGTGCATCGAAGCCAAGGCTGTCGGCCAGGCGAATGGCGCGCACGATCTGCGCGATGGCTTCGCGGCCTTGTACTGCCGTAGGAATCAGGTTCAGTTCCACCTGCGGGGCACGGCGGCCGAACACGCTGATGATGTCGCGGATCACAGCGCCCGTGGGCGAGGTGATGATGCCGATGCGTTGCGGGTGGGCTGGCAGCGGCTTCTTGCGTTCGGTGCTGAACAGCCCCTCGGCACCGAGCTTTTCCTTCAGCGCCTCGAAGGCCAGCCGCAGGGCACCATCGCCGGCCGGCTCGACGGTGTCGAGAATCAGCTGGTAGTCGCCACGCCCCTCGAACAGCGAAACCTTGCCGCGCACCCGCACCGCCAGGCCGTCGCGCAGGGCTTGGCGCACCCGTGTGGCGTTCTGTCGGAACAACGCACAACGCACCTGGGCGCCACTGTCCTTGAGGGTGAAGTACATGTGGCCGGACGCCGGGCGGGCGAGGTTGGAGATTTCGCCTTCCACCCAGACGCTGCGGAACACGTCTTCCAGCAGCACGCGGGCGCGGCCATTGAGTTGGCTGACGGTAAGGACCTCGCGGTCCAGGCCGAGTCGTTCGAAGGGGTCTTTGATCATGGCAGGCATCATAAAGGACATCAGCCCCGGTTGTCTGTCCCGGCCCTGTCACCGCATCTGTGGTCGGACCTGTCGCGGTCGCAGCTTCAAGCCTGCATCGTCGTTACGAACTGCCGCACCATCTGCCCCGCATCGCGTCGACAGGCCAGCGCCACGGTGCTTTGGCAGTCACCCTCCAGCGCCACGAAGCTGACCGACGCCGGCGCGATTTCGCGCATGCACGCTGGCAACAGCGCCACCCCAAACCCCGCTTGAATCAGCTGCAACTGCGTCGTCTTGCGTGACAACACCTGCGCCGCCTGCGGGAAGAAGCCAGCGTCCATGCACAACGAGGCCGACAGATAGCTCAAGCCGCCGCGATCTCGGTGCGGGATGGAAATGAAGCGTTCTTCCCGCAGTCGCTCCAACTGAACTTGCTGGGCGTTGGCCAAGGGATGCCCAGCGGCGACCGCCAGCAGCAAGGGCTCGCGGAACAGTTCATGCAGCACCACACCTTCATGCTGGCGCAGCACCGGCAAACGCAGCAGGCCGATATCCAACCGCCCGCCAGCAATATCTTCCAGCTGTGCCTCCGACGATTGCTGTGCAATCTCCAGTGAAACCCCGGGGTTGTCCTTCAGGTAGTTGCCCAGGCGACCCAGCAACGGGCCTGTCACCGGTACGGTGCTGGAATGGTTCAGGCGCAGGCTGCCTTTCAGCCCGTCGCCGATGTCGCGGGTAACCCGCTCGGCCTGTGCCAGGTCGGCCAGCAAGCGGCGGGCCCGCTCCAGAAATGCCTGCCCGGCGAGTGTCAGGCGTGGCAGGCGCGCGGTGCGCTCGAACAGCGGCGTGCCCAGTTGCTGTTCCAACGCCGTGATCTGCCGGCTCAGTGCCGACTGGGCGATGTACAACCGCTCGGCGGCACCGCTGAAGCTGCCGCATTCGGCGATTTCCACGAAGTAACGCAACTGGCGGATCGACGTCATGTCATGCCTTTTCGAGATGGCTGTGGCGATAAAGGCATATTAGTCGGCATGACTCATCGCTGGCTAACCTTTGCCTGTCTTCCCAGGAACTGCCGCCATGCTTGCTCAATTGTCGTTTTCCGGCCTTGATTGGCTACCCATTCTGCTGGGTGTCGGCGTTGCCTACATCGTCTTCGGTATCGCCGGCTTTGGCACCGCGCTGGTGGCCGGCCCGGTGTTGATCCACTTCATGCCTTTGTCTCGCATCATCCCGCTGTTGGTGTTGCTGGACTTCGTCGCCGCCTTCGGCAACCTGCTGCCGTCGCGCCGGGATGTAGTGCGCGGCGAGTTGCTGCGGCTGCTGCCGTTCATGGCCCTGGGTTGCACGTTGGGCGTGGTGTTCCTGCTGCAGTTGAAGTCCGACCTCTTGCTGCTGTTGATGGGGGTGTTCGTGACCGCCTATGCGCTGTACGGGCTGGCAGTCAAAGTGCGGCCGGCCAGTCTGTCGGGCTTGTGGGCGGTGCCGATGGGGACGGCAGGCGGGTTGTTCGGGGCCTTGTTCGGTAGCGGCGGGTTTCTTTACGCCCTTTACCTGAGCGCGCGGCTGGAAGTCAAAGAGCAGGTGCGTGCCACCCAAAGCGCGCTCATCAGTTGCAGCACGGTAGTGCGCCTGACGCTGTTCCTGATTGCCGGCGTTTATGCTGACCAAAGCCTGCTGCTGCTCGCCGCCTGCTTGCTGCCAGTGATGTTCGTCGGGCTCTGGGTGGGGCGCAGGTTGACCAACCGGCTGTCCCGTGAAGCTTTCGTGCGCCTGGTCACCTGGTTGGTGCTAGCCAGCGGCCTGGCGTTGATCGGTCGCTACCTGAGCGCCTGAGCGGTAGAATTGCGCCATTACCGCAGTCTTTCAGGCTTGACCCGTTCATGAACACCCAGAGCATCATCGTTCCCAAACTGTCTACCGTCCCGGTGCACGAAGCCCGTGCCCGCGCCATCCTGCGTTGGCTGGTGCGCGAAAAGGTGGTCGAGGAACAGCTGACCACCTGTGGCCGCACCGGCAACCGCATGGGCCATGCCCTGGCGGCAGGGGCGCGCAAGGTGGCCCTGCACCCGGAAAAACTGCCTTTCGGCGCGCAGGCCAACGGCCTGGAAGTGATGCTCAAGCGCTGCATCTATACCCCCACCGAGGGCTTCCTCGAAGAAGCCGGTTGCCCGGAGTGCCGGCGCGAGGTGGGCGAGCCGCTGTTCGAAAGCCTGGAAGAGTGGATGCCGGGAGTGAGCGATAACTTCACGTGCCCGCTGTGCGGCTTCGAAGATGACATCAATGGCTTCATTTACCTGCAGCCATGTGCCTTTTCCAACCTGGGGTTCATCTTCAACAACTGGGGCGAGGCCGGGTTCACCCAGGCCTTTCTCGACAGCTTCGCCGACTGGCTCGACCAGCCGGTGGCCGTGGTACAGGTAAAACTGCCACAAGGCTGACCGAAGGCCCTTATTTTGCATTGAGCGGCGCGCCGTGCATGAGTATAATGGCGCGCTTCCATTTTTCCCGCCCGGGAGCCCCCGCGATGCTGCGTATCAGCCAAGAAGCCCTGACCTTCGACGATATCCTCCTTGTACCTGGCTATTCCGAGGTACTGCCTAATGAAGTCAGTCTCAAGACCCGTTTGACCCGTGGCATCGAGCTGAACATTCCGCTGGTTTCCGCCGCCATGGATACCGTGACCGAAGCGCGTCTGGCCATTGCCATGGCCCAGGAAGGCGGCATCGGCATCATCCACAAGAACATGACCATCGAACAGCAGGCCGGCGAAGTACGCAAGGTCAAGAAGTTCGAGGCTGGCGTGGTCAAGGACCCGATCACCATCGAGGCCGACGCCACCGTGCGCGACCTGTTCGACCTGACCCGCCTGAACAACATCTCCGGCGTTCCGGTACTGGCGAATGGCGACCTGGTCGGCATCGTCACCTCCCGTGACGTACGCTTCGAAACCCGCCTGGACGCCAAGGTCCGCGACGTGATGACGCCCAAAGAGCGTCTGGTCACTGTCCGCGAAGGCGCCGACAAGAACGAAGTCCGTGAGCTGCTGCACAAGCACCGCCTGGAAAAAGTCCTGATCGTTGACGACAAGTTCAACCTCAAGGGCATGATGACCGTCAAGGACATCGAAAAGGCCAAGGCCTACCCGCTGGCCAGCAAGGACGACCAAGGTCGCCTGCGTGTCGGCGCCGCCGTCGGCACCGGCAAGGACACCGGCGAGCGTGTTGCTGCCCTGGTAGCCGCAGGCGTTGACGTGGTGGTGGTCGACACCGCCCACGGCCACTCCAAAGGCGTGATCGACCGCGTGCGCTGGGTGAAAGAAACCTACCCGCAAGTGCAGGTGATCGGCGGCAACATCGCCACTGGCGCTGCTGCCAAGGCCCTGGCCGAAGCGGGCGCTGATGCCGTCAAGGTCGGTATCGGCCCAGGCTCCATCTGCACCACCCGTATCGTTGCCGGTGTCGGCGTGCCGCAAATCAGCGCCATCGCCAACGTCGCAGCCGCACTGGAAGGCACTGGCGTGCCATTGATCGCCGACGGCGGCATCCGCTTCTCCGGTGACCTGTCCAAGGCCATCGTTGCCGGTGCTTCCTGCGTGATGATGGGTTCGATGTTCGCCGGTACCGAAGAGGCCCCAGGCGAAGTCGAACTGTTCCAGGGCCGTTCCTACAAGGCCTACCGCGGCATGGGCTCGCTGGGTGCCATGGCACAGGCGCAAGGCTCGTCCGACCGTTACTTCCAGGACTCCTCGGCCGGCGCCGAGAAGCTTGTTCCTGAGGGGATCGAAGGCCGCGTTCCTTACAAAGGCGCCCTGGCCGCGATCATCCACCAGCTGATGGGCGGCCTGCGTTCGTCCATGGGCTACACCGGCAGCGCAACCATCGAAGAGATGCGCACCAAGCCGGAATTCGTGCGCATCACCGGTGCCGGCATGGCCGAGTCGCACGTGCATGACGTGCAGATCACCAAAGAAGCCCCTAACTACCGCGTAGGCTGAGGCTTCCAGCTACAACCTAAAGCGGGGCTGTCACGACAGCCCCGCGTCGTTTCCGATTTCCACTGACGAGATTGAGTCATGGCCCTCGACATTCACGCTCACCGCATCCTGATCCTCGATTTCGGTTCCCAGTACACCCAGCTGATCGCCCGCCGTGTGCGCGAAATCGGCGTGTACTGCGAACTGCACCCGTTCGACATGGACGATGAAGCGATCCGCGAATTCAACCCGCGCGGCATCATCCTCGCCGGCGGCCCCGAGTCGGTTCACGAAGCCAACAGCCCGCGCGCGCCGCAGGCCGTGTTCGACCTGAACGTACCCGTGCTGGGCATCTGCTACGGCATGCAGACCATGGCCGAGCAAATGGGCGGCAAGGTCGAAGGTTCCGACCTGCGTGAGTTCGGTTATGCCCGCGTGGACGTGGTCGGCAAGAGCCGCCTGCTCGACGGCATCGAAGACCACGTTGACGACGACGGCGTGCTGGGCCTGGACGTGTGGATGAGCCACGGCGACAAGGTCACCCAGATGCCGGGCAACTTCAACATCCTGGCCAGCACCCCAAGCTGCCCGATCGCCGGCATGTACGACGATGCCCGCGGCTACTACGGCGTGCAATTCCACCCGGAAGTGACCCACACCAAGCAGGGCGGTCGCATCCTGTCCCGCTTCGTGCAGGACATCTGCGGCTGTGAAGCCCTGTGGACCGCGTCCAACATCGTCGAAGACGCCATCGCCCAGGTGCGTGCACAAGTAGGTTCGGCCAACGTCCTGCTGGGCCTGTCCGGCGGCGTTGACAGCTCGGTGGTTGCCGCGCTGCTGCACCGTGCCATCGGCGACCAGCTGACCTGCGTATTCGTCGACAACGGCCTGCTGCGCCTGCACGAAGGTGACCAGGTGATGGCCATGTTCAAAGAGAACATGGGCGTCAAGGTGATCCGTGCCGATGCTGAAAAGCAGTTCCTCGACAACCTGGAAGGCGAAGCCGACCCAGAGAAGAAGCGCAAGATCATCGGCCGCACCTTCATCGACATCTTCGATGCCGAAGCCAGCAAGCTGGAAAACATCCAGTTCCTCGCCCAAGGCACCATCTACCCGGACGTGATCGAGTCGGCGGGTGCCAAGAGCGGCAAGGCCCATGTGATCAAGTCGCACCACAACGTGGGTGGCCTGCCAGAGGAAATGAACCTCAAGCTGGTCGAGCCGCTGCGTGAACTGTTCAAGGACGAAGTGCGCAAGATCGGCCTGGAGCTGGGCCTGCCGTACGACATGGTCTACCGCCACCCGTTCCCAGGCCCGGGCCTGGGCGTGCGTATCCTCGGTGAAGTGAAGAAGGAATACGCCGACATCCTGCGTCGCGCCGACCACATCTTCATCGAAGAACTGCGCAAGGCCGATTGGTACCACAAGACCAGCCAGGCGTTCGTGGTGTTCCAGCCGGTCAAGTCGGTTGGCGTCGTTGGCGACGGCCGTCGCTACGCCTGGGTCGTGGCCCTGCGTGCCGTCGAGACCGTGGACTTCATGACCGCGCGTTGGGCGCACCTGCCGTACGAGCTGCTGGAAACCGTCAGCGGCCGTATCATCAACGAAATCGACGGTATCTCGCGCGTTACCTACGACGTGTCGAGCAAGCCGCCTGCCACTATCGAGTGGGAATGATTCCGCGTCTGGCACAGCCAGGCACCTGATGGCATGAAATGCCGCTAAGCCCGCGTAATTGCGGGCTTTTTTTTGTTTGTGTTTGGCACGATCTGGCAACGGGAGGAAGCGCCAAGCACCGTTTGAGCATGGCATTAAAGCTGGTATTATGGTTTGGCGATGCCATGATTGATGCCGATACCATGCTGCGTTCTTTTGTGTGTTCATGGTATTAATATTCTATAAGTTACTGTTTCGTAAGAAAAAATACGATAAATTCGAGATTTTTTCAGCATGGTATCGGAGACGAAGAAGGACAAGGTACATGCTGACCGATACCAAGCTGCGCAATCTCAAGCCCAGGGACAAACTCTACAAAGTGAATGACCGGGAAGGTCTCTATGTGGCAGTGACTCCAGCCGGCTCCATCTCGTTCCGTTACAACTACTCAATCAACGGTCGGCAGGAGACCATCACCTTTGGGCGTTATGGTGTCGGTGGCATCACCCTGGCCGAAGCCCGCGAGCTGTTGGGTGACGCCAAGAAGATGGTTGCGGCGGGCAAGTCGCCGGCCAAGGAGAAAGCCCGAGACAAGGCGCGGGTGAAAGATGCAGAGACGTTCGGTGCCTGGGCGGAGAAGTGGCTGCGTGGCTACCAGATGGCCGACTCCACCCGCGATATGCGCCGCTCGGTTTATGAGCGTGAGCTGAAGCCGAAATTCAGCAATCAGAAGCTGGTGGAGATCACCCACGAAGACTTGCGGGCGCTGGCTGATGCCATTGTTGAGCGAGGCGCACCGGCCACCGCCGTTCATGTGCGTGAAATCGTGTTGCAGGTATTTCGCTGGGCCATCGAGCGTGGGCAGAAGGTCGAAAACCCGGCAGAACTGGTGCGCCCAACAAGCATCGCTCGATTCGAGCCACGTGACCGAGCGTTGACGCCAGAAGAAATTGGGCTGATGTACCAGTACATGGAGCGAGTGGGCACAAGCCCAACAAACCGTGCGGCGGCCAAGCTGTTATTGCTGACGATGGTGCGCAAGAGCGAGCTGACCAATGCGACCTGGAGCGAGATCAATTTCAGCGAAGCGTTGTGGACGATTCCAAAGGAGCGGATGAAACGCCGTAACCCGCACCTGGTATTTCTGTCCCAGCAGGCTCTGGATATTTTCATTGCCATGAAAACCTTTGCCGGTGGTTCCGACTTCGTTTTGCCATCACGGTACGACTCGGATGCGCCGATGAGCGCTGCCACACTTAACCAGGTGCTGACGCTGACTTACAAGGCGGCGCAGAAAGATGGGAAGTCACTTACCAAGTTCGGACCGCATGATTTGCGGCGCACAGCCAGCACGCTGTTGCATGAGGCCGGCTACAACACCGACTGGATCGAGAAGTGCCTGGCGCACGAGCAGAAGGGCGTGAGGGCTGTCTACAACAAGGCTGAGTACCGCGAGCAGCGGGCGGCGATGTTGCAGGATTGGGCCGATATGATTGATGAGTGGACTTCGGGAGGCAGTAAGGGTTGATGTTTTTGCTATCTTTGATAGCATTGAAGTTGATGCCGTGAATTTATAAATAAGGCCGCCATTGGCATCGGGCAGGTCAATTACCGATTAGCTGCTTCGCGCAGCTACTCGATGAATAGCAACTATTCATTTGAGAGGTATTGACCCATGCAAAATATAAAGACCCTCATCAACAGGAAGAAGCTCCTGGAGATGATCCCGCTTTCGACACGAACAATTTATAACCTGGAGCAGCGAGGGGATTTTCCACGCCGTATCGCGTTAACCAGTAGAAATGTCGCCTGGGATTTGTCAGAGGTCGAAGAGTGGATTGAGGCACGTAAATCATCGGGTGATCAAGCTGCGCGACCTGGCCCTATAGAGGGCTAGTTATATGGCTCTTGATCTTATGGCGGCTTTCACGGAATTGCCGCCACCCATTGATTATGTTCTGCCTAATATGGTTGCTGGCACTGTTGGTGCTCTTGTGTCGCCTGGTGGGGCTGGTAAATCCATGTTGGCCCTTCAATTGGCTGCACAGATTGCAGGCGGGCCTGATTTACTTGAAATAGGCGAGTTTCCCACCGGGCAAGTGGTCTATCTGCCTGCTGAAGATCCACCGGCCGCTATTCACCATCGTCTGCACGCCCTTGGGGCACACCTCAGCGCAGCGGAACGGCAAGCCGTGGCTGATGGTTTGCTCATTGAACCCTTGATCGGTAAATGCCCAAACATCATGGCTGCTAGCTGGTTCGATGCTCTCAAACGAGCCGCTGAAGGTCGTCGCTTGATGATCTTGGACACTTTGCGGCGCTTCCACATTGAGGAGGAGAACGCTAGCGGGCCGATGGCGCAGGTTGTTGGGCACATGGAGGCCATAGCCGCTGATACAGGCTGCTCCATTGTGTTTCTGCACCACGCGAGTAAAAGCGCAGCCATGATGGGGTCGGGCGATCAACAGCAGGCCAGTCGTGGATCGTCCGTACTGGTTGATAACATCCGTTGGCAATCGTACCTATCCGGCATGACGCAAGGCGAGGCCGAGATACTGGGGGTCGATGATTGTCAGCGTGGGTATTTTGTCCGCTTTGGCGTCAGCAAGGCCAACTATGGCGCACCTTTTCAAGAACTCTGGTTTAGACGGCACGACGGCGGCGTGTTGAAGCCTGCTGTACTGGAGCGGCAGTGCAAGGTGAAAAGGAGACAGCGTGAAGAAGCCTAAGCATGACCTGACCCACGTCCGACATGATCCCGCGCACTGTTTGGCACCTGGCCTGTTCCGCAGCCTCAAGCGTGGCGATCGCAAACGCTGCAAGCTGGACGTGACCTACACCTTTGGCGAGGACGAATCCATGCGTTTCGTCGGATTCGAACCTCTCGGGGCCGATGATATGCGTCTTTTGCAAGGCATCGTGGCCCTTGGCGGCCCGAACGGCATCTTGCTAACCCCGGAACCGACCAGTGAGACGGGGCGACAGCTACGGCTATTCCTTGAACCCCGTTTCGAAGCCATTGAGCAAGACGGCTTGGTGGTTCGTGAGAGCCTGACCAAACTGCTCTCAGAAACGGGCATGACGGATAGCGGCGACAACATCAAGGCGCTCAAAGCCAGCCTGCTGCGCATGTCGAACGTCACCATCCTTGTGACGAAGGGACGGCGGCAAGCCGCGTTCCACCTGATGAGTCATGCTTTTGACGAGACGGACGGCAGGCTATGGGTTGCCCTGAATCCGCGTATTGCCGAAGCGATCCTGGGGCATCGTCCATATGCCCGTATCGACATGGCGGAAGTGCGGGTGCTACAGACTGATCCGGCACGGCTGATGCACCAACGGCTATGCGGCTGGATCGACCCCGGCAAATCCGGGCGCGTGGAACTGGACACGCTTTGCGGCTATGTCTGGCCAGATGAAGCCAATGCCGAAGCTATGAAAAAACGCCGTCAGACTGCCCGGAAGGCACTGGCCGAACTTGCCGCCGTGGGTTGGGTAGTGAACGAATACGCCAAGGGAAAATGGGAGATCAAGAGGCCTGGCCCCACGGCAACTGCACCCGTTTACCGTCGTAACGTTCCCTTGTTACCGTCGTAACGCTCCCCTTCTGCCGTCGTAACGTTCCCCGTCCCAATTTGGAAAACCCAGACGGTGCGCTGCTTTGCGGGCAGTTTGGGAAATCCATCCAAGATTATCTAAAGATAATCCATCATGCGCGGTGCAGCTCGCGCCTTGAGGGCGCGTTCTGACCTTGCCAATAAAGCCCTGGCGGGCTTTATCAATCGGCCATAGGCCGATGGTTTAACGCCAAGAAGAGAAGGCGGCTTCAGTGGCCGCTGAAACGCCTTGTGAGAGGGGAAAACAACCCGGAGTCCCTTATTCCATGAGCTGAAGCAGAATCTGCGTCTAACGGTGCTGGAGGGCCGCTGTGTGCACTTGTAGTTATCTGTACTGAAACCTTGGCTCGAAACGTGAAATGGCTAAGCAGTGCCCATTCGTTCGGTAAGAATAATAAGAAGATTATTATTCTTATTATTACCAAGCAGGAATGAGCCGTGTGTGTTGGACGCCCATAACCAGTAACCTGCGTGAAGGTGTCAACATCAGGAAAGGTTGCCCCTCAAGTATCAATACGTCGCCTTAGTGGTATGACGGGAGGGGAGGCAAATTTCTTGTGTTCATTGACACTTGAGGGGCGGGTTATGCCCTTCTTTTTTGGCGTCCAACTCGCCCCATCGGGGCGAATGGTTTGTGTCGATTGTTGGCATTTTAGGTTCCGATTTAAAGCCGATTGAGCAGCGATTTTGAAGCGACTATGTCGATTGCAGGCCGATTTGGTGACGATTACGGTTATGTTGCCAAGAATCGGTGTTTGTTTGACGATAAAACGCTTTACGTTCGATATGCGCTAGATTTTCAATAGTGGGTGAAATGCGGGCAGGATGGGTGAAGTTAGCTAACCGGCAAGCCGGTTATCTATCTTCACTGTCCCTTATTCGCGCCGGGGGCACTCAACGGGAATCCTGCCCTGCGGGGCTGATCGGCTACCGCCGGTTGCAAGAGTATAGGTCTTGCTATTTTTAATATCTTTGATAGCATGGTTGTCGGGTACACCAAAAGGGTATTGATATGGCAAATGTGCTTATCAGGAATTTACCCGCCGAGGTGCACCGTGCGTTGAAAGTTCGAGCAGCGCTCAACGATAGGAGCACCGACGCGGAAATACGCGAAATACTGACGGCGGCAGTACAGCCGCTAGAGCTTGAAGAGATTGGCCGGGAAGTTGGCTTGTCCGAAAGCGATAAAAAAACAGAGTAGTTTTACGTTTGTAAGTCCGGGCCTCAGCGCCAAGGGCAATACCGATCAGCTAGTGGCGTAGCTCTTCGATGAAACGTTGCCGAGAACAAGCACAACGCTTGGTCAAGGCAATGCCTTCTTTTCATCGACGGAGTACGACCATGAAGTCCAAAATTTTAGCGGCTAAAAAAACCGCTCTAGCCGTTGCACTCGCAACCGGCTTTATCACCACTACCACCGCCCCTGTGCAAGCTGGTATCCCCGTCATCGACGGCGGCAACCTGGCCCAGAACATCATGACGGCCATCGAGTCGGTGGCGCAGACGCTCAAGCAGATTGAGCAGTACCAGACCCAGTTGCAGCAGTACGAAAATCAGCTCCAGAACACGATGGCCCCAGCCGCGTATATCTGGGATCAGGCGCAGACTACGATCAACCGGCTGATTGCCGCGCAAAACACGCTGGCCTATTACGAGAACCAGCTAGGCAGCCTGGATCGTTACCTGGCCAAGTTTCAGGACGTGGCCTATTACCGCAGCTCGCCATGCTTCAACGGCAGCGGCGGATGCACGCCGGCCGAAAAGGCAGCGATGGAAGAGAACCGCCGCCTGGCGTCAGAGTCGCAAAAGAAGGCCAACGATGCCCTGTTCCAGACCGTTGCCGACCAGCAAAAGGCTTTGAAGGATGACGCCCGTACCCTGGAGCGGCTGCAAGGCGCGGCCCAGGGTGCAACTGGCCAGCTACAGGCCATCGGCTACGCCAACCAGCTCGCCAGCCAGCAGGCCAATCAGCTCTTGCAGATTCGCACCATGTTGACCGCCCAACACAACGCGGAGGCAGCCCGGATTGCAGCAGAACTCGATGCCGAGGCGCGAGGTGATGCCAGGGCCGAGCAAATGCGTACCTGGACGTTTCGCCCGAGTCCGGCAGACAACTACTAGGGAGGCGGTGAGATGAAAAAAATCTTTTTTACTACCGCGGCTACGTTGCTGTTGTTGGCTGGATGTGAACAGGAAAGGATGCCCGAACCAAATGCGGCGACGTGTGCCCCCGATGCGTTCCAGGCAGCACTGAATGAAATGCGCAGCGAAGCGAACCGAGAGGCCTTTACCGAGGAATGCAGAGCATTCCAGAAGGCCAAGCAGATGCGTCAGTGGGAGTTCAAGCCCAGCCCTAAAGATGATTATTGAGGTGGTCGCCATGAGAAAGAAAATTGCTCTAGGTGGCTTGATGATGGTCGCCACAATGGTGCTGGCTGAACCTGCAATGGCGCAGGAGCTAAGTAGCAGCGGTGTTATGAATGATGTGCTCAAGCGTTTTCATGATGCTGCCGCAACATGGGGGCCAGCTATTGAGTCCGCTGCATCGCGTTTGTTCTGGACGCTGGTTGTGATTTCGATGGTCTGGACATTCGGCATGATGGCTTTGCGCAAGGCCGACATTGGCGAGTTCTTCGCGGAGTTCGTTCGCTTCACGATCTTCACCGGCTTTTTCTGGTGGTTGCTGACGAATGCGAACCAGGGCATGAATATCGCCGGTACGATTGTTCAGTCATTGCAAACTCTGGGCGCGCAGGCGGGGGGACTTTCCAATAGCAATCTTGGGCCCTCCAGCATCCTTGATCTTGGTTTCGAGTTATACAACCGCACAGTACAGGCCACCTCGGAGCTGGGATGGCGGCAGATGGCAACTGCTCTGGTCATGGAGCTAATGGCCCTGGCTGTTTTGTTTGTCCTGGCGTTGATTGCGGTCAACCTGTTGCTGTTGCTCGCATCAGCCTGGATTCTGTTGTATGCCGGTGTGTTCTTCCTTGGCTTTGGTGGAAGTCGTTGGACTTCCGACATGGCGATCAATTACTACAAGACCGTGCTGGGCCTGGCCGCACAGCTTATGGCAATGGTGCTTCTGGTTGCGATTGGCAAAGAGTTCATCAATCACTACTACACGCAAATCAGCGAGAACATGGCATCCCAGGAACTGGCCGTGATGTTGGTTATATCGGTCATCTTGCTTTTCTTGGTCAACAAAGTTCCGCCGATGATTTCTGGTCTTGTGTCTGGTGGTGGTATTGGCGCAGCCGGTGGAATTGGAAACTTCGGTGCGGGTGCGGCAGTTGGGGCGGCGGTGACGGCGGCCAGTATGGCAACTGGCGGCGCTGCCCTGGCAGGTAAAGCGGTTATGGGTGCCGCAGCCGGTGCAGCCGGAGGTGCAAGTGCACTCCAAGCGGCTTTTCAGAAAGCATCAGCGAGTATGGAAACCGGCGGTGACATGTCCAGCATGGGGTCAGTTGTCAGCAGTGGCGGAAACGGTGGTGGTGAAGCGGGTACTGCTGGCAGTAGCCCATTCGCCCAAGCGGCTGGCTTTGGTGACAGCGGCAGTAGCTCAAGCGGTGGCGGCTTTGCCAAGGCCGCGAAGCTGGCCACAGGCACGGCCTCCGAGTTAGCCAAGGGTGTCGGCTCTCAAGTGAAGCAGGGATTCCAGGAGCGAGTGAGCGAAACCACAGGCGGAAAACTGGCTGCTTCGATACGCGAAAGCATGGAGCCGAAAGAAGCAAGCCAATCTGGCCAGTTCGAGGGCAATAGCTTGGGCGCCGATTCTGGCCCAGATAGTAACGAAGTCAGGAGTTAGCACGATGACGACATCAACATACATGGCCGCATTGGCGGCCCTGGATGAAGCGCCAAGGGAAGAAGTCAGCCAGGTATTTATTTCGCCGCTGGGTGATCAATCGACCGAGGTCGATGCAGAGACAGAAACAGCCGCTTTTGTATCACGGCCAGACCCTATGAGAGAGAGCGAAACTAAGCCGATAAGTATTGAGGTTAATGGCGGCAGGAATGAGCGGTCAGCATTCGCGGAGGCGGCGGGGCTGTACCTGTAGGCGCACCGGGCTGGCCACAACCAGCCCGGCACTTTCAATCAACACCTACTGGAGAGGTGAATTATGACAACACAACATATTATCGAACCAGGGCAAGCAGTGCATCAAGCAGCGGCTATTCTTTCTTCTTTGGAGTACATCAACCAAGCGGAAGCGCGGAGCCTTGGGCCATTGGCCGAAGCCGTCGCTAATGCTTTTATGGTGGTGTACTACCAAGCTGAAACGGGCCGGGCGACACAGGCTGATTTTCAAGAAGCAATGAACGCCTTGCGCCAAGCGTGCAGCTAATGACGAAAGGGCGGCCACTCGAACTGGCCGCCTTTTTCAATCTTCACTGTTTGGCCATTCCCGACCCACAGACGGCGCATCCATCCATTCGCGTTCCTCCGGCGGCAGCGGGTAAGCCCCGGATGCTTCCGCGTCGGCCAGTAGTTCGGCCAGTGTGTAGCGCACCCGACCAGTGGAAACGGCGCGGGCCGGGTCGGCCTTCTCATGCAGCCTGTTCTCTAGGTTCTTTGGGTCTGTCATCGGGCGACCTCAGCAAGCATGGATACTAGGTGTTCCAGGTCAGTGATCGAATGCGCCAGGAAGCGGCCGGCGCGGCAATCTGCAATCATTTCCTCAGTTTTTTCCTACTCATGTTCAACCTCGTTCGTACCAGCTCTTCGAGCGATTCACCACGCGCACGACCAGCAGCATCACCGGCACTTCGACCAGGACGCCGACCACGGTTGCCAATGCAGCGCCGGAGTGCAGACCGAACAAGCTGATGGCGGCCGCCACGGCCAGCTCGAAGAAGTTGCTGGCACCGATCAGGGCCGAAGGACAGGCGACAGAGTGCTTTTCCCCCGCCCGCTTGTTCAGCCAGTAGGCTAACCCGGAATTGAAGAACACTTGAATCAAGATCGGCACGGCTAGCATGGCGATCACTAACGGCTGCCGGATGATGGCCTCGCCCTGGAAGGCGAACAGTAGAACCAACGTCAGCAGCAGCGCGGCCATCGACCACGGCCCGATCTTCTGCATGGCCCGTTCAAAGGCGGCCTGTCCTTGCTTGAGCAGATGCCGCCGCAAGAGCTGCGCCAGGATCACCGGCACGATGATGTAGAGCACGACCGAAATCAGCAGCGTGTCCCAAGGCACCGAGATCGAGGACATGCCCAGCAGCAGGCCGACGATGGGCGCGAAGGCCACGATCATGATGGCGTCGTTCAGAGCCACTTGCGAGAGCGTGAAAAGCGGGTCGCCGTTGGTAAGGCGGCTCCACACGAACACCATTGCCGTGCAGGGCGCGGCGGCCAGCAAGATCAAGCCCGCGATGTAGCTGTCCAGTTGATCGGCCGGCAGGAACGGAGCGAACACTTGTCGGATGAACAGCCACCCCAGCAGGGCCATCGAGAATGGCTTGACGGCCCAATTCACGAACAGCGTGACGCCGATGCCGCGCCAATGCTCTTTGACCTGGTGCAGCGCCCCGAAGTCGATCTTGACCAGCATCGGGACGATCATTACCCAAATCAGCAGGCCCACCGGCAAATTGACCTGGGCCACTTCCATGCGGCCTATGGCCTGGAACACGTCAGGAAGGCCCTGGCCGAGCGCAACACCGGCGACGATGCACAGGGCCACCCATAGCGTCAGGTAACGCTCGAAGCCGCTCATCGGGGCCTGGCGCGGCTTCGCGGCGATGGCCTGTGCGCCGGCGCTCATGCTTCCTGCTCGGTCTTGCCGATGTTCGCCAGCTCGCGCTTGATGGCCGTCTGGTCAAGCATTTTGAGAGGCAGATTCACGAACAGGCGGACGCGGTTCATCATGTGCCGGAAGGTTTGTTCGAAGGCCCGGCGCTTCTCGGCGTCAGTGCCTTCGACGGCGGCCGGGTCTTCAAATCCCCAATGCGCCGAGATCGGCTGACCAGGCCACACCGGACACATTTCGCCGGCGGCGTTGTCGCAGACGGTGATGATGAAGTCCATCTTCGGTGCGTCGGGCGTGGCGTACTCGTCCCAGCTCTTGCTGCGCAGATTCTCGGTCGGGTAATTCACCGACTCCACCTTTTCGACGGCGAAGGGATTGACCTTGCCGGTTGGGTGACTGCCGGCGCTGTAGGCGCGGAAGCGCCCTTGCCCCATCGTGTTGATGAGAGCTTCGGCCATGATGCTGCGCGCCGAATTGCCGGTGCAGAGGATGAGGACGTTATAGATTCTTTCGGTCATGATGTTTCGCTTTCTGGTAGTGGCTGGGGAGCAATGGCGATGGATGAAAGATCGGTGGCCTCGTCGATGACGTGGCCGGCCGCTTTCCGTTCGGAATAGCGGTCTGTCAGTGCTTCACGGTGCGGCCGTACCAGCGCCGTGAAGCGCACCAGTTCTTCCATCACATCGGCTATTCGGTCGTAGTACGGCGAGGGCTTCATGCGGCCCGCCGCGTCGAACTCTTGGAACGCTTTGGCGATACTCGACTGGTTCGGAATGGTGAACATTCGCATCCAGCGGCCGAGCAGACGCAAGGTGTTCACGGCGTTGAAGCTCTGCGAGCCGCCGGATACCTGCATCACGGCCAGGGTGCGGCCTTGGGTCGGCCGGATGCCGGCCATTTCAAGCGGCAGATGGTCAATCTGCGCCTTCATGACACTGGTAATCTGACCGTGGCGTTCCGGGCTGCACCAGACTTGTCCCTCTGACCACTCGGACAGGGCGCGCAGCTCCTTGACGGCCGGGTGATCGTCGCTTTGCACTTGATCGGGCAACGGCAAATCGGACGGGTCGAAGATGCGTGTTTCTGCGCCAAAGAATTGCAGCAGCCGGGCCGCTTCCTCGACGGCCAGCCGTGAGAACGAGCGGGCGCGCAGCGAGCCATACAGCAGCAGGATACGCACCGGCGGGGCGTCGGGTGCCAGCCCGAGCGCCGGGCGCTCGATGGCAAAGGATTTGTCCAAAGCGGGCAAAGAATCGGGGTCGGAAAGATGGCGAAGTCTCATGCCAACACCTTCCCGGCTTCCGTGGTGCAAGACAGGTTGCACACCTGGCCGCCGCAGCAGTTTTCCGTGAGAAAGGCCACCAGGTTAGTGGCCGTCGAAAAGTTCGCCTCGTAGATCACAAATCGGCCTTCTTGCCGCGACGTGACCATGCCGGCGTGTGCCAGCTCTTTCAGGTGGAAGGATAGCGAAGACGGCGGGATGCCGGCCGCTTCGCTGATTTTTCCGGCGGCCATGCCGGCGGGGCCGGCCTGGACGAGAAGCCGGAACACCGCGAGGCGCGATTCTTGAGCGATGGCCGCCAGGGCGGCTACAGCATTTATCGTTTCCATGTTTCAATAATAGTCGAAATATGGAGTGTGCTCAATAGCTCATTTAAGCTGTAAAAATGAGCTAGGCGCATTTGTCATTTTCAGAAGACGACTGCACCAGTTGATTGGGCGTAATGGCTGTTGTGCAGCCAGCTCCTGACAGTTCAATATCAGAAGTGATCTGCACCAATCTCGACTATGCTCAATACTCGTGTGCACCAAAGCGAGGTGAGCATGGCGACGGACACCCCACGGATTCCAGAACAAGGCGTGGCCACTCTGCCTGATGAGGCTTGGGAGCGTGCGCGCCGTCGTGCGGAGATCATCAGTCCGTTGGCGCAGTCGGAGACGGTCGGGCACGAAGCGGCCGATATGGCGGCTCAGGCGCTGGGCTTGTCTCGGCGCCAGGTATACGTTCTGATCCGGCGTGCCCGGCAAGGCAGCGGCCTCGTGACGGATCTGGTGCCCGGCCAGTCCGGTGGAGGTAAAGGTAAGGGGCGCTTGCCGGAACCGGTCGAGCGCGTCATCCACGAGCTACTGCAAAAGCGGTTCCTGACCAAGCAGAAGCGCAGCCTAGCGGCCTTTCACCGCGAAGTCACTCAGGTGTGCAAGGCTCAAAAACTGCGAGTGCCGGCGCGCAATACCGTGGCCTTACGGATCGCTAGCCTTGACCCGCGCAAGGTCATCCGCCGGCGGGAAGGCCAGGATGCCGCTCGTGACCTACAAGGTGTGGGCGGCGAGCCTCCTGCCGTGACCGCGCCGCTGGAGCAGGTGCAGATAGACCATACGGTCATCGACCTGATCGTGGTCGATGACCGCGACCGGCAACCTATTGGCCGCCCGTACCTGACCCTCGCCATCGACGTGTTCACCCGCTGCGTGCTCGGCATGGTCGTCACGCTGGAAGCGCCGTCTGCCGTTTCGGTTGGCCTGTGCCTCGTGCATGTCGCCTGCGACAAGCGCCCTTGGCTGGAAGGACTGAACGTGGAAATGGATTGGCAGATGAGCGGCAAGCCCTTGCTGCTCTACCTAGACAACGCGGCCGAGTTCAAGAGCGAGGCCCTGCGCCGGGGTTGCGAGCAGCATGGCATCCGGCTGGACTATCGCCCGCTGGGACAGCCGCACTATGGCGGCATCGTGGAACGGATCATCGGCACGGCGATGCAGATGATTCACGACGAACTGCCGGGAACGACCTTCTCCAACCCTGACCAGCGCGGCGACTACGATTCCGAAAACAAGGCCGCCCTGACGCTGCGCGAGCTAGAGCGCTGGCTCACATTGGCGGTCGGCACCTACCACGGTTCGGTGCACAACGGCCTGCTCCAACCGCCGGCCGCGCGCTGGGCCGAGGCCGTGGCGCGTGTCGGCGTACCGGCCGTCGTCACACGCGCTACTTCGTTCCTGGTCGATTTTCTGCCGATCCTCCGGCGCACGCTGACCCGCACCGGCTTTGTCATCGACCACATCCACTACTACGCCGATGCGCTCAAGCCGTGGATTGCGCGGCGTGAACGCTGGCCGTCCTTTCTGATCCGGCGCGATCCCCGCGACATCAGCCGTATCTGGGTGCTGGAGCCGGAGGGACAGCACTACCTGGAAATCCCGTACCGCACCCTGTCCCATCCGGCCGTCACGCTCTGGGAGCAGCGCCAGGCGCTGGCACGGCTACGGCAGCTCGGGCGCGAGCAGGTGGATGAATCGGCGCTGTTCCGCATGATCGGCCAGATGCGCGAGATCGTGTCCACCGCGCAGAAGGCCACGCGCAAGGCGCGGCGTGATGCGGATCGACGCCAGCACCTCAAGCTGTCGCCTCCACCCGTCAAGCCCACACCGCCGGACGCGGACAGCGCCGACTCGCAGGTTGGCAACCTGCCGCCAGCCAAACCGTTCGAGCAGATCGAGGAGTGGTAGCCGTGGACGAGTATCCCTGCATCGACCTATCTCACCTGCTTCCGGCGGCGCAGGGATTGGCAAGGCTGCCGGCCAGCGAGCGAATTCAGCGCCTTCGCGCCGACCGCTGGATCGGCTATCCACGCGCGGTCGAAGCGTTGAACCGGCTGGAGGCCTTGTATGCCTGGCCGAACAAGCAACGCATGCCCAACCTGCTGCTGATCGGCCCGACCAACAATGGCAAGTCGATGATCGTCGAGAAGTTCCGCCGCACCCACCCGGCCAGCTCCGACGCCGACCAGGAGCACATCCCGGTGTTGGTCGTGCAGATGCCGTCCGAGCCGTCCGTGATCCGCTTCTACGTCGCGCTGCTCGCCGCGATGGGCGCGCCGCTGCGCCCACGCCCACGGTTGCCGGAAATGGAGCAACTGGCTCTGGCACTGCTGCGCAAGGTCGGCGTGCGCATGCTGGTGATCGACGAGCTGCACAACGTGCTGGCCGGCAACAGCGTCAACCGCCGGGAATTCCTCAACCTGCTGCGCTTCCTCGGCAACGAACTGCGCATCCCGTTGGTTGGGGTAGGCACGCGCGACGCCTACCTAGCCATCCGCTCCGATGACCAGTTGGAAAATCGCTTCGAGCCGATGATGCTGCCGGTATGGGAGGCCAACGACGATTGCTGCTCACTGCTGGCCAGCTTCGCCGCTTCGCTCCCGCTGCGCCGGCCTTCCCCAATTGCCACGCTGGACATGGCTCGCTACCTGCTCACACGCAGCGAGGGCACCATAGGGGAACTGGCGCACTTGCTGATGGCGGCGGCCATCGTCGCCGTGGAGAGCGGCGAGGAAGCGATCAACCATCGCACACTCAGCATGGCCGTTTACACCGGACCCAGCGAGCGGCGGCGGCAATTCGAGCGGGAACTGATGTGAAGCCTGCGCCGCGCTGGCCGCTGCATCCCGCCCCGAAAGAAGGCGAGGCGCTGTCCTCATGGCTCAACCGCGTGGCCCTTTGCTATCACATGGAGGAGCCCGACCTGCTGGAGCACGATCTTGGTCACGGCCAGGTCGATGACCTGGACACCGCGCCACCACTCTCGCTGCTGGCGTTGCTTTCCCAGCGGAGCGGCATCGAGCTGGACCGGCTGCGCTGTATGAGTTTCGCCGGATGGGTGCCTTGGCTACTGGACAGCCTTGATGACCAGATTCCAGACGCCTTGGAAACCTATGCGTTTCAGCTCTCGGTGTTGCTGCCAAGACTCCGCCGTAAGACGCGATCCATCACGAGCTGGCGTGCCTGGCTGCCCAGCCAGCCGATAAACCGCGCCTGTCCGCTCTGCCTGAGCGATCCGGAGAACCAAGCCGTACTGCTCGCGTGGAAGCTGCCCCTGATGCTGAGCTGCCCGCTGCATGGCTGCTGGCTGGAATCCTATTGGGGCGTGCCAGGGCGGTTTCTCGGCTGGGAGAACGCCGACGCCGAACCGCGCACCGCCAGCGACGCGATTGCGGCGATGGACCAGCGTACCTGGCAGGCACTGACAACCGGTCACGTGGAGCTGCCGCGCCGACGCATCCACGCCGGATTGTGGTTTCGACTTCTTCGCACGCTGCTCGATGAGCTGAACACCCCGCTTTCCGCGTGCGGAACCTGCGCGGGGTATCCCCGCCAAGTCTGGGAAGGCTGCGGGCATCCGCTGCGTGCTGGGCAAAGTCTGTGGCGACCGTATGAAACCCTGAATCCGATAGTACGGTTACAGATGCTGGAGGCGGCGGCAACGGCAATCAGCTTGATTGAGGTGAGGGACATCAGCCCGCCAGGCGAGCAGGCAAAGCTATTCTGGTCCGAGCCCCAAACCGGGTTCACCAGTGGCCTGCCGACGAAAGCGCCGAAGCCCGAGCCCATCAATCACTGGCAGCGTGCAGTCCAGGCCATCGACGAGGCCATCATTGAAGCGCGACACAACCCCGAGACGGCACGCTCGCTGTTCGCGTTGGCTTCCTATGGTCGGCGCGATCCCGCTTCCTTGGAACGGTTGCGCGCCACCTTCGTGAAGGAAGGCATCCCGCCGGAATTTCTGTCACATTACCTGCCTGATGCACCCTTTGCATGTCTTAAACAAAATGACGGGTTAAGTGACAAATTTTGACGGATAGAGCTTTCCGGCTCACACTGTCACATAATCGAACGTATACGTGACGGGTGAAAAGGTGCTGATCGGCTACATGCGGGTATCGAAGGCGGACGGATCCCAGTCCACCAATTTGCAACGCGATGCGCTCATCGCCGCTGGTGTGAGCCTTGCGCACCTTTACGAGGATCTGGCCTCGGGCAGGCGCGATGATCGCCCAGGGTTGGCTGCTTGCCTGAAGGCGCTTCGTGAAGGGGACACGCTGATCGTGTGGAAGCTCGATCGGCTTGGCCGTGATCTGCGCCACCTGATCAACACCGTGCACGACCTAACTGCGCGTAGCGTGGGCCTGAAGGTCCTGACCGGTCACGGTGCGGCGGTCGACACGACGACTGCCGCCGGCAAGCTTGTGTTCGGTATTTTTGCCGCGCTGGCCGAGTTCGAGCGTGAGTTGATTTCCGAGCGAACAGTCGCTGGACTTATCTCGGCGCGCGCTCGCGGCAGGAAAGGGGGGCGCCCCTTCAAGATGACCGCCGCCAAGCTACGCCTGGCGATGGCCAGCATGGGGCAACCGGAAACCAAGGTGGGCGATCTCTGCGAAGAACTCGGGATTACCCGGCAGACGCTCTACCGGCACGTGTCGCCCAAGGGCGAACTGCGGCCAGACGGCGTAAAGCTGCTCTCCCTCGGTTCAGCCGCATAAATGGAGGCGACCTGGAACGGGGCGCTGTTCAGTGCGGCAACGATCCGATTACCGGTGTCGACCCAGAGCAGCCGTAGAGCTTTTGGGAAAGCTGTCGTTCAACATTCGGTTGAGCTGCGAACGGGCTTGTCCCGTGAGTCCGCTCGAACCGGTTGTTAGGTGGCGCCAGTCCACATTTTCCATTATTTTCTTCGCAATTGCAAGCAAATGATCGTTTTCCTGCGTATGTATAGGTATGGGAACTTACATTCCCCATCGGGAAGGGATAATCCAGACCATAGTCCGCAATTCTCTAACCCAGTACCAAGCCTACGCAAGTCCATCGCAAACTATCCTTGACCGCCTTGAGCATTTTGCTGAATGTGCCGATTGGACCAAGGGTGTTGTTCGAATACGTTGCCATGATTGTGGACATTCGTACTTCAGGCCATTTTCGTGCAAGGTTTTCCACCTTTGCCCATCCTGTGACCAAAAACGGACCTTGCTCTATGCTGAATACCTGGCCGAGGATTTGCTCCTTGATCTACCGCATCGGCAATTTGTTTTTACGATTCCCAAGATTCTCAGACCATACTTTAAATCGGATAAGCGACTGTTTGGCGAGGTGTCCAGGCTGGTATTCTCCTTGCTTTCTGATTTTTTCTCCCTGGCAGCCGGTCAAGAACTACTATGTGCCTGTGTTGTCAGCTATCAGTCGTTTGGTGAATTCGCTCGATTCCACCCGCACTGGCATGTTCTGGTTCTGGAAGGTGGGTTCACCAAGTACGACCGCTTTGTATATTTACCAATTGGAGCCGACGAAGGGATGCTCAAGGTCTGGCAAGCAGCGATTATGGCTTTGTTTCTGCGAAAGGAACTAATAGATCAAGCCCGAGTGAACATGCTCAGAGACTGGAAGCATTCCGGCTTTAGCATCGAGAGCGAAACCAGACTATTCAACAAGGCCGATCGAGAAGCCCTCGGCCAGTATGTCGTTCGCGGCGCTACCTGTGCAGAAAAAATTCAGTATGATCCAGCTTCCGACACGATAATCTGGACAGCTAGCCCAAAGGGATTCTACAAAGGAAAAACAGAGACCTTCAAAGGCTTTGAATTCGTCGACCAGCTTGTGGCCCATTTACCACCAAGGCGGGTTCAATTGCTTCGTCGCTATGGCGTATATGCGGGCAAAGTCCGCAAGCAGTGGCAAGAGCGCCCCAATATTTATAGCCTGGCCCCAGAAAGTTGGCAAAAAGGTCATCCACGCGAATCCAAAATTGTTCCAGCCATACCTCAGGAGAAACCGGAAACTGTCCAAGTTTCCGATGCCTGGTCCAAGTTGCGCAAACAAAGTTGGGCACGGTTGTTACAGAAAGTCTATGAAGTTGACCCGTTTGTTTGCCCAAAATGCCAGGGAACAATGTCGGTTGTGGCGATAATCGAGGATCCCAAGGAGCTTGCCAAGATTATTAACTGGGCAAAGCAGCAGGAACGGGAGCAGCCAGTGGCCGTCTGTGCTCGTTCACCTCCTGAGCTTGCTTTGGTGTAGGTATAATACCCAAAAACGAAGTTTATGCGGAACAGGATAACACCTCGAAATCGGAGTTTATATGGCTTCGTGGGGGAGTTATGTGTTTGAGCTTTGTCGCATTAACGCGAATCAGGGGTTGACGGCAGAAATAGACTGGAATTACACTTCTTGGAGTCGGCGTTGCCGGAAAATTCTGATTGGATTAGTTGTTCGGGGTGCGAAAACAGTCGTAGTTCGGGGGAAAAACCGAATTTTGACCCGAAACCGCAAAAAACCCGAAATGACAGTTCCTATCAGTTTCTTCGTCCGCATCCCGAAACACTTTCCGTATGCGCTCTTCCGCCAGGCGGCGGATGGCATCGGTTAGCATCTTTTGTTCCTGGTCTAGTTCAAAATCGATCATGTGCAGCTCCTATAAAATGTGTCTAAATTCAGTGTGTTTGTGGTTTGATTCGTAATGCGTAATGCGTAATAAACCTTACGCATTACGTTTTACGCATTTCACTAGTGACTGATAGCACTGAAATCCTTTAACGTCTCACGATTGCATCTGTCATACGGGCGACCCGAACGATTGCTTTGACGTCATGGACGCGCACAACGTCGGCTCCTCGGTCAATGCCAATGGCGACGGTGGCCGCCGTTCCTTCTATGCGCTGGTCTGGCGGCAAATCGAGCGTATAGCCAATAAATGATTTGCGCGACGGACCTATTAAGATGGGAAATCCCATTGTTTTGAACTGATTAATCTGGTCGAGCAGTTGCAAACTTTGCTCGACGGTTTTACCGAAGCCGATGCCGGGATCCAGGATAATTTGGGACTCTTTTACGCCGGCTTTTAAGGCGATGTCGATGCTTTCTTGTAATTCACGTTTAACGTCGGTGATGAGGTCGTCGTATTTTACCCCGATGAAGCGCCCGCCCAGCTTTTTTTCTTGCGCTATGTTCTTTGGTTTGCTGCGGTTGTGCATAAGGACGATGGGGCAGCCGGCTTGTGCTGCCAGGCCGGCCATGTCCGGGTCCATGCGCAGCCCCCTGACGTCGTTGAGCCAGCTGGCGCCTGCCGCCAGGGCCGCTTCGGCCACGGAAGCGCGGTAGCTGTCGATGGAAATAACGACGTCCACAGCCTGGCGTACGGCCTGCACCACCGGCAGCACCCGCGCCAGTTCTTCCTCTGCGCTTATAGGTGAGCTGCCAGGGCGGGTACTCTCGCCGCCAATGTCGATGATGTCTGCGCCGTCGGCTACAAATTGTTTGGCCTGGGCTACCGCTTTGGCGATGACATCTTCTTCAACCATAACGCCATCTCCAGAAAAGCTGTCTGGAGTGACGTTGAGGATGCCCATGATGTAGGTGCGTTCACCCCATTTGAAGCTGGTTAGTGTGGTTGACATCAATAGCAGTTCCTTGAAAATTTTTTTCACCCTCTCCCCAGCCCTCTCCCACCGGGAGAGGGAGATGTTCCCTCCCCATTTTAGGGGGAGGGTTAGGGTGGGGGTTAAGTGCCCATGAAGTTTGGTTGATCCGGTAAACGGTAAACGGCCGTTGTGGCCTCATCTACGGATGAGGATACGTCAGCCAGCATTTGGGCTACAGACTTTTGGGTCTGGGGATGTTCGTAATCGGGCGCAATGTCAGCCAGGGGTGCCAGGACAAAAGCACGTTCATCGACGAAGGGATGAGGAATAGCCAGGATATCGTCGTTCATGATCATGTTGTCATAGAAAAGGATGTCGATGTCGATGAGGCGCGGCCCCCATTTAAAAGTGGGTTTACGCCCAATTTCAAAACTGGAAGAAAAACGCTGTCTTTCTTACAATTTCCACAAATCCGACAAAATCCACTTTTAGTTTTATTATAAATTGATGACATTTTCTCCTCCGCCCGAAGGGTCAAGCTAACGCTTGAGTTAAGCCGCGCCGCGAAGCGGCGTCGGCTTGAACGAATTGTTAGACATTATTTGCCGACTACCTTGGTGATCTCGCCTTTCACGTAGTGAACAAATTCTTCCAACTGATCTGCGCGGGAGGCCAAGCGATCTTCTTCTTGTCCAAGATAAGCCTGTCTAGCTTCAAGTATGACGGGCTGATACTGGGCCGGCAGGCGCTCCATTGCCCAGTCGGCAGCGACATCCTTCGGCGCGATTTTGCCGGTTACTGCGCTGTACCAAATGCGGGACAACGTAAGCACTACATTTCGCTCATCGCCAGCCCAGTCGGGCGGCGAGTTCCATAGCGTTAAGGTTTCATTTAGCGCCTCAAATAGATCCTGTTCAGGAACCGGATCAAAGAGTTCCTCCGCCGCTGGACCTACCAAGGCAACGCTATGTTCTCTTGCTTTTGTCAGCAAGATAGCCAGATCAATGTCGATCGTGGCTGGCTCGAAGATACCTGCAAGAATGTCATTGCGCTGCCATTCTCCAAATTGCAGTTCGCGCTTAGCTGGATAACGCCACGGAATGATGTCGTCGTGCACAACAATGGTGACTTCTACAGCGCGGAGAATCTCGCTCTCTCCAGGGGAAGCCGAAGTTTCCAAAAGGTCGTTGATCAAAGCTCGCCGCGTTGTTTCATCAAGCCTTACGGTCACCGTAACCAGCAAATCAATATCACTGTGTGGCTTCAGGCCGCCATCCACTGCGGAGCCGTACAAATGTACGGCCAGCAACGTCGGTTCGAGATGGCGCTCGATGACGCCAACTACCTCTGATAGTTGAGTCGATACTTCGGCGATCACCGCTTCCCTCATGATGTTTAACTTTGTTTTAGGGCGACTGCCCTGCTGCGTAACATCGTTGCTGCTCCATAACATCAAACATCGACCCACGGCGTAACGCGCTTGCTGCTTGGATGCCCGAGGCATAGACTGTACAAAAAAACAGTCATAACAAGCCATGAAAACCGCCACTGCGCCGTTACCACCGCTGCGTTCGGTCAAGGTTCTGGACCAGTTGCGTGAGCGCATACGCTACTTGCATTACAGCTTACGAACCGAACAGGCTTATGTCCACTGGGTTCGTGCCTTCATCCGTTTCCACGGTGTGCGTCACCCGGCAACCTTGGGCAGCAGCGAAGTCGAGGCATTTCTGTCCTGGCTGGCGAACGAGCGCAAGGTTTCGGTCTCCACGCATCGTCAGGCATTGGCGGCCTTGCTGTTCTTCTACGGCAAGGTGCTGTGCACGGATCTGCCCTGGCTTCAGGAGATCGGAAGACCTCGGCCGTCGCGGCGCTTGCCGGTGGTGCTGACCCCGGATGAAGTGGTTCGCATCCTCGGTTTTCTGGAAGGCGAGCATCGTTTGTTCGCCCAGCTTCTGTATGGAACGGGCATGCGGATCAGTGAGGGTTTGCAACTGCGGGTCAAGGATCTGGATTTCGATCACGGCACGATCATCGTGCGGGAGGGCAAGGGCTCCAAGGATCGGGCCTTGATGTTACCCGAGAGCTTGGCACCCAGCCTGCGCGAGCAGCTGTCGCGTGCACGGGCATGGTGGCTGAAGGACCAGGCCGAGGGCCGCAGCGGCGTTGCGCTTCCCGACGCCCTTGAGCGGAAGTATCCGCGCGCCGGGCATTCCTGGCCGTGGTTCTGGGTTTTTGCGCAGCACACGCATTCGACCGATCCACGGAGCGGTGTCGTGCGTCGCCATCACATGTATGACCAGACCTTTCAGCGCGCCTTCAAACGTGCCGTAGAACAAGCAGGCATCACGAAGCCCGCCACACCGCACACCCTCCGCCACTCGTTCGCGACGGCCTTGCTCCGCAGCGGTTACGACATTCGAACCGTGCAGGATCTGCTCGGCCATTCCGACGTCTCTACGACGATGATTTACACGCATGTGCTGAAAGTTGGCGGTGCCGGAGTGCGCTCACCGCTTGATGCGCTGCCGCCCCTCACTAGTGAGAGGTAGGGCAGCGCAAGTCAATCCTGGCGGATTCACTACCCCTGCGCGAAGGCCATCGGTGCCGCATCGAACGGCCGGTTGCGGAAAGTCCTCCCTGCGTCCGCTGATGGCCGGCAGCAGCCCGTCGTTGCCTGATGGATCCAACCCCTCCGCTGCTATAGTGCAGTCGGCTTCTGACGTTCAGTGCAGCCGTCTTCTGAAAACGACAGCATTTAGATCGATATGTGATAAATTGGCCTGCCAGTTTAAGATGGGTGCATTTGAGTATGCCCAAAGGAGCCCGCAAGTATGCGCAGGACGAAGCCAGTAGCCGCGCCGATGGTGGCGCGGGTCTATCTGCGCGTCAGCACCGACGCGCAGGACTTGGAACGCCAAGAGGCGATCACTACGGCCGCGAAGGCCGCCGGCTACTACGTCGCCGGCATCTACCGTGAGAAGGCATCCGGCGCACGCGCCGACCGGCCTGAGCTGCTGCGCATGATCGGCGACCTACAGCCCGGCGAGGTGGTCATTGCCGAGAAGATCGACCGCATCAGCCGCCTACCTTTGCCCGAGGCCGAGCGCCTGGTGGCCTCGATACAGGCCAAAGGCGCACGCCTGGCCGTCCCTGGCGTGGTCGATCTATCCGACCTGGCGGCCGAGGCCCAGGGCGTCGCCAAGATCGTGCTGGAAGCCGTGCAGATCATGCTTTTTCGCCTGGCCTTGCAGATGGCCCGCGACGACTACGAGGACAGGCGCGAACGCCAGCGCCAAGGCATTGAGTTGGCCCGCCAGGCCGGGCGGTACAAGGGCCGCCGTGCTGATCCGAAGCGCCGCGCCCAAGTTGTCGCGCTGCGCAAGTCCGGCTACAGCATCAACAAGACCGCCGAGCTGGCCGGGTACAGTGCGGCCCAGGTGAAACGGATATGGGCCGAGGTCAGCCAGGCCGAAGCGAAGCAGCACGGCGCGTTCGTGGAGGACGCATTGACGGAAGCCGATGCCCTGGCCGCTGTCGGCCAGGATGAGCGCCAGGAGGAAAGGGCATGAAGAAGCCGAACCAAGACGACGAGCCGTTTTTCATCACCGAGGAGATTGCGGCCGAAATGATCGCCGGCGGCTATGAGTTCGAGCTGCCGCCCATTCCTTGCACCATCCGCCTACGCGACGTGCTGGAGCGCATGACCGATGCTGAGCTAGCATTGCAGCCGGGCGAGATCGCCGACCAGGAGCGTGAACGCTGCCGGCGCAAGCCGTGTTCAACCTCATGATCTGGTCATGGTATTTTTCATGGCACTGAGCCTGATAGTTCTTGCAAATTGTTGTCACTAAAGGGTTTTGTGTGCTTGTTTACAATCGAGTGGGAGTGACGGGCACTGGCTGGCAATGTCTAGCAACGGCAGGCATTTCGGCTGAGGGTAAAAGAACTTTCCGCTAAGCGATAGACTGTATGTAAACACAGTATTGCAAGGACGCGGAACATGCCTCATGTGGCGGCCAGGACGGCCAGCCGGGATCGGGATACTGGTCGTTACCAGAGCCACCGACCCGAGCAAACCCTTCTCTATCAGATCGTTGACGAGTATTACCCGGCATTCGCTGCGCTTATGGCAGAGCAGGGAAAGGAATTGCCGGGCTATGTGCAACGGGAATTTGAAGAATTTCTCCAATGCGGGCGGCTGGAGCATGGCTTTCTACGGGTTCGCTGCGAGTCTTGCCACGCCGAGCACCTGGTCGCTTTCAGCTGTAAGCGTCGCGGTTTCTGCCCGAGCTGTGGGGCGCGGCGGATGGCCGAAAGTGCCGCCTTGCTGGTTGATGAAGTACTGCCTGAACAACCCATGCGTCAGTGGGTGTTGAGCTTCCCGTTTCAGCTGCGTTTCCTGTTTGCCAGCCGGCCCGAGATCATGGGGTGGGTGCTGGGCATCGTTTACCGCGTCATTGCCACGCACCTGGTCAAGAAAGCGGGCCATACCCACCAAGTGGCCAAGACGGGCGCGGTCACCCTGATCCAGCGTTTTGGATCGGCGCTCAATCTGAATGTTCACTTCCACATGCTGTTTCTCGACGGTGTGTATGTCGAGCAATCCCACGGCTCAGCGCGTTTCCGCTGGGTCAAGGCGCCGACCAGCCCAGAGCTCACCCAGCTGACGCACACCATCGCCCACCGGGTGGGTCGCTATCTGGAACGGCAAGGCCTGCTGGAACGGGATGTCGAAAACAGCTATCTGGCCTCGGATGCGGTGGATGACGACCCGATGACACCCCTGCTGGGGCACTCGATCACTTACCGTATCGCTGTCGGTTCACAGGCGGGGCGAAAGGTGTTCACTTTGCAAACTCTGCCGACCAGTGGTGATCCGTTCGGTGACGGGATTGGCAAGGTAGCCGGGTCCAGCCTGCACGCCGGCGTGGCGGCCAGGGCCGATGAACGCAAGAAGCTCGAACGGCTGTGCCGGTACATCAGCCGCCCGGCGGTATCCGAGAAGCGGCTGTCGTTAACACGAGGCGGCAACGTGCGCTACCAGCTCAAGACGCCGTACCGGGACGGCACCACGCACGTCATTTTCGAACCATTGGATTTCATTGCAAGGCTGGCCGCCCTGGTACCGAAGCCCAGAGTCAACCTAACCCGCTTCCACGGGGTGTTCGCACCCAACAGTCGGCACCGGGCGTTGGTCACGCCGGCAAAACGGGGCAGGGGCAACAAGGTCAGGGTGGCTGATGAACCGGCAACACCAGCACAACGGCGAGCGTCGATGACATGGGCGCAACGGCTCAAGCGTGTTTTCAATATCGACATCGAGACCTGCAGCGGCTGCGGCGGCGCCATGAAAGTCATCGCCTGCATTGAAGACCCTATAGTGATCAAGCAGATCCTTGATCACCTGAAGCACAAAGCCGAAACCAGCGGGACCAGGGCGTTACCCGAAAGCCGGGCGCCACCGGCTGAGCTGCTCCTGGGTCTGTTTGACTGACGAGCCTGAAGGCCAACGATACCAATCAAAATGCTGCGTTCACAGCGCCGCGGCAGGGATCCGCCGTGCTGGTTGTCGGAAAAGGAGCCGCTAGTGGGAAAGAGGAGGGTAAATTTTCAGCGTTGCTGGCTCCCCGTCAGCCGGATTGGGTTGCATCGCAGGGGTGTCGAAAGAGTCAACTGCGGTCCAAAGCTGTTGGACTTGGGTGAAAAGGGCGTTTATTCTTCCTATACGTTGTCGGCAGCGGGCCAAAAAGGAATACGTCCATGCCCATCGAGGTGAAACCGGCTGTGAGCGCGGGTTCAAGCATATAGCCCGACAGGCGCGTATCCTTGCCGATCACGACACGATGGCGGTGGTCACCGCGACGAAAGACACGGCCAGCCGCCATGCCGACGCGCAAGGCGGTTTCCGCCGTCATCGCGCCTTCGTTGGCTTTGCCACGAATACCGTCTGTGCCGAAATATTTGCGCACCATAAGGTCGATTATCCTGTCGTCGGGTCGCCCTCAAAGGGGACATGCCTGCTGAACCGCGAATATAGAGAAATATCCCGAATGTGCAGTTAACGAATTCTTGCGGTTTCTTTCAGCGCCGCCAATACCGCCAGCCCGTCGCGCAAGGGGCGCGGCTCGTGTGTGCGGATGAAGTCAGCTCCACCTGCGGCGGCGGCAAGCTCTGCAGCGAGTGTCGCGGCCCCGACATCCCCCGGACCACGGCCTGTGAGCGCGCGCAGAAAGGATTTGCGCGAAACAGACAGAAGCACCGGCAAATCGAAGCGCAGCCGCAATTCATCGAACCGCGCCAGCACCGAGAGCGAGGTTTCGGGAGCAGCCCCCAGAAAAAACCCCATGCCGGGATCAAGGACAAGGCGGTTGCGTTTGATACCGGCACCCGTCAGCGCCGCGATGCGCGCGTCAAAGAACGCCGCAATGTGATCCATGATGTCGCCAGCGGGTGCCTCGCGCCGATCTGCCTGCCCGTCTTGCACCGAATGCATAACGACGAGTTTGGCAGATGATTTCGCCAATTGCGGATAGAACGCAGCGTCTGGAAAACCGCGAATATCATTGAGATAGGCCACACCACGCGACAAGGCATAGGCTTGCGTCGCGGGTTGATAACTGTCGAGCGAGACGGGAATGCCATCTGCCTTGAGCGCGTCCAGCACCGGCGCGATACGCGCGATTTCTGTGTCGGACGAAACAGGCGCGGCGTCGGGATTGCTGGATGCCGGACCGAGGTCGATCACATCTGCCCCCTCGGCCATCAGCTTACGCGCCTGCGCAATGGCTGCGTCTGGCGCCAGATACCGGCCTCCATCGGAGAAACTGTCCGAGGTTATGTTGACGATGCCGAAAATGATGAGCGATTTATTCATGGGGGCTTCTATAATAATAATAATCGAGCATGAGTCTCATACGGATGCTCGGGTCGAAAGGGAATCCCCAGGCGAGTAACCTGTTTGCGGTGATCCATTGGCTGCAGGAGCAGAAGAGCATACATCTGGAAGCAAAGCCAGGAAAGCGGCCTATGGAGCTGTGCGGCAGCGCTCAGTAGGCAATTTTTCAAAATATTGTTAAGCCTTTTCTGAGCATGGTATTTTTCATGGTATTACCAATTAGCAGGAAAATAAGCCATTGAATATAAAAGATAAAAATGTCTTGTTTACAATAGAGTGGGAATAAGTTGAGCCACAAGGGCGCCGTAAGGCGCCCTTGTCGTATCTGTTTCCTGTGCTGGCCCCTTCGCGGGTAAAACCGTGAAGGGGCCAGCACAGGCCGATACAAGACTTCACTTAATCTTTCCCATTTGCAGGTGTATCGTATTCGCCCTTCATCGCCAGCCAATGCTGGCAGCTTGATTGCGCAGAACACGAGGTACCCGCACCGATGTCCTTCACCCGTCGACAAATGCTCAAGGGCCTCACTGGCCTGGTTGTGGTTGGCCTGGGCGCCGGTGGCGCGGCGCGTTACTGGCTGGGCAAGGTCGAAGATGACAACGCCGGCCACGACTATGAGCTGATTGCAGCGCCCCTGGACGTCGAATTGGTGCCGGGCTTCAAGACCGAGGCCTGGGCATTCGGCCCGTCGGCACCGGGTACCGAGCTGCGCGTGCGCCAGGGCACCTGGTTGCGGGTACGCTTCATCAACCACCTGCCGGTCGAGACCACCATCCATTGGCACGGCATCCGCCTGCCGCTGGAAATGGACGGCGTGCCCTATGTCTCGCAACTGCCAGTCAAGCCGGGCGAGTATTTCGATTACAAGTTCCGCGTACCGGACGCCGGCAGCTACTGGTATCACCCGCATGTCAGCAGCTCCGAAGAGCTGGGCCGTGGCCTGGTTGGGCCGCTGATCGTCGAAGAGCGCGAACCGACTGGCTTCCTTCATGAGCGCACGCTGAGCCTGAAGAACTGGCATGTAGACGAGCAGGGCGCCTGGCTGCCCTTCAGCATCCCGCGTGAGGCCGCGCGTAACGGCACCGCCGGGCGCTTGATCACCATCAATGGCCAGGCCGACTCGGTCACCGAGCTGCCGGCCGGCCAGGTGGTGCGGGTGCGTCTGCTGAACCTGGACAACACCTGGACCTACCGCCTCAATCTCAAGGGCAACTGCGAGGCGAAAATCTATGCCCTGGACGGCAACCCAGTGACCCCACGGCCATTGGAAGACGACTACTGGCTTGGCCCCGGCATGCGTATCTGCCTGGCTATCCGCATTCCCCAAGCGGGTGAGGAAATCTCCCTGCGCGACGGTTTCGTGCGCTTGGGCACCCTGCGTTCAGTGGCCAGCAATGACGCGCCAAGCGACTGGCCACCAGCGCTGCCACCCAACCCGATCGCCGAGCCAGACCTGGAGAATGCCGAAAAGCTCAACTTCAATTTCGAGTGGGCGGCGAGCGTCACGGTTACCCCTGACCCCGACAAACCGTCCAGCATGTGGCAGATCAACGGCCAGGCCTGGGACATCACCGACAAGACCTGCGCCGACCGCCCCATCGCTACGTTGCAGAAGGGCAAGAGCTACATTTTCGAGCTGAAGAACATGACCCAGTACCAGCACCCGATCCACCTGCATGGCATGAGCTTCAAGGTGATCGGCTCCAATCGCCACGACATCAAGGAGCCGTGGTTCACCGACACCTACCTGCTGGGCAAGAACGAGCGCGCCCAGGTTGCACTGGTGGCGGATAACCCAGGTACCTGGATGTTCCATTGCCACGTCATCGACCACATGGAAACCGGCCTGATGGCCGCGATCGCGGTGGTCTGATGCGTCCGCAGATCATCGATCGCAGCCGCGATCAGGAGTTCATGCGCCTGGCCCTGGCGCTGGCTGCCGAGGGCGCAGCGTTGGGCGAGGTGCCGGTGGGTGCGGTATTGGTGCAGCATGGGCAGGTGATTGGCCAGGGCTTCAACCGGCCGATCATCGACAGCGACCCGAGTGCGCATGCTGAAATGGTGGCCATCCGCGCAGCGGCGAAAGCGGCCAGCAACTACCGGCTGCCCGGCAGCACCCTGTACGTGACCCTGGAGCCGTGCAGCATGTGTGCAGGGCTGATCGTGCATTCGCGGGTGATGCGGGTGGTGTTTGGCGCGCTGGAGCCCAAGGCGGGGATCGTACAGAGCCAGGGGCAGTTCTTCGGCCAAGGGTTTCTGAACCACCGGGTGATAGTGGAGGGCGGGGTGCTGGCGGAGGCGTGCGGGCAGATCCTCAGCGACTTCTTCAAGGCCCGCCGGGCCAAAGGCTGACCTGTATTGGCTTACATCGGCGGCGACTGATCAGCCGGCTTGTCCTTGTTCACCCCAGGCACATGCAGGTTGCCCTCGGCCACCTGGCCTTCGAGCTGCGGTTGGGTCACCCAGGTAAGGATGTCGTAGTAACGACGGATGTTGGCCACGAAGTGCACCGGCTCGCCGCCACGGGCATAACCGTACTTGGTCTGCCGGTACCACTGCTTCTGTGACAGGCGTGGCAGCATCTTCTTGACGTCCAGCCACTTGTTCGGGTTGAGCTTTTCGCGCTTGGCCAGGGTCCGGGCGTCTTCCAGGTGGCCGGTACCCACGTTATAGGCTGCCAGGGCGAACCAGGTGCGGTCCGGCTCCTGAATGCTGTCGTCGAGCTCTTCCTTGATCTTCATGAAATACTTGGCGCCGCCCTGAATGCTCTGCTTGGGGTCCAGTCGGTTGGACACACCCATCGCCTGGGCGGTGCGTTGGGTCAGCATCATCAGGCCGCGCACGCCGGTCTTGGAGGTGACTTCCGGCTGCCACATCGACTCCTGGTAGCCGATCGCGGCCAGCAGGCGCCAGTCGACCTGCTCGACCTTGGCGTAGCTCTTGAAGTGTTTTTCGTACTTGGGCAGGCGTTGTTGCAGGTGCTGGGCGAAGGTGTAGGCACCGACATAGCCCAATACGTCGACATGGCCGTAGTAGCGGTCTTTCAGGCGCTGCAGCGTGCCGTTCTTTTGCGCCTTGTCGAGAAACTCGTTGATCTCGTTGAGCAGGCTGTTGTCTTCGCCTGCCGCCACGGCCCAGCGCTGGTCGCGGGTATCACCCACGTCGAAGGCGACTCGCACGTTAGGGAAGTACACTTGGTTCATCGCCAGTTCGTTGGAGTCGACCAGGGTCAGGTCGATCTGCCCTTCATCGACCATGCGCAGCAGGTCGACCACCTCGACGGCGTCGGACTCTTCATATTCCAGGCCAGGGTTCTGCTTTTTCAGCTCAGCCAGCAGGTCGGCATGGCTGCTGCCCTTGAGCACCATGATTTTCTTGCCGACCAGACCCTTGGCGTTGGTCGGGCGTGGGCGGCCGTTGCGGTAGATGACCTGTGGCGTCACTTCCAGGTACGGGTGCGAGTATTTCACCTGGGCCTTGCGCCGCTCGCTGCTGACCAGGCCGGCTGCGGCCAGTACCGGGCCAGAGGGTTTGCCTAGGGCGTCGTACAGCTCGTCGAGGTTGTCGGCGGTCTCGATCTGCAGCTTTACGCCGAGATCTTCGGCGAAATGCTGGACTAGCTCGTATTCGAAGCCGGTTTCGCCGTTGCGGTCCTGGAAGTAGGTGGCCGGGCTGTTGCGGGTGATCACGCGCAGCACGCCATCCTCCTTCACGCGCTCGAGGGTGCTGGGTTTTTCAACGCAGGCACCGAGCAGCAGAAAGAGTCCGGTTGCGAAAAGCCATTTGGCGCAACGCTGGCGCAAAGCAGTGTGGGCGAACATAGGTTGCAGTATACGCAAAGGACTGGCCCAACCATATCTCGACAACGGTTAGGTTGTCTGGTAGCGCGTTATGTGCTGTTCCCGCATTGATTGCATGCGTACTGCTTTTTTTTGACCCGAAAGTCCGGTTCCGCCGCCCGGCAGCCGTGGCTTAGAGCAGGTGCCGAAAGCCATCGAATTAGGCTAGAATGCACGGCCTCTAAGCACACCCCTTCCTGAGGCTGTCCCGACGATGTTGATCCTGCGCGGCGCTCCTGCCCTTTCTGCCTTTCGCCACGGTAAATTACTCGAGCAACTGAGCCAGAAAGTCCCCGCTGTTACTGGTTTGTATGCCGAATTCGCCCACTTCGCCGATGTTGACGGCGAGCTGACCGCCGACCAGCAGCAGGTGCTGGGCCGTCTGCTCAAGTACGGCCCGAGCGTGCCGGTACAGGAGCCGACCGGCCGCCTGTTCCTGGTCGTGCCGCGCCTGGGCACCATTTCGCCGTGGGCCAGCAAGGCCAGCGACATCGCCCACAACTGCGGCCTGCAGTCGATCCAGCGCCTGGAGCGCGGCATCGCCTACTACGTTGCCGGCACCCTGAGCGACGCTGACGCTGCACTGATCGCCGCCGAACTGCACGACCGCATGACCCAGCGTGTGCTGGCTCAGCTGGAGCAGGCGGCCGACCTGTTCAGCCACGCCCAGCCCAAGCCGATGACCTCGGTGGACATCCTGGCCGGTGGCCGTGACGCCCTGGCCCAGGCCAACATCGACCTGGGCCTGGCCCTGGCCGAAGACGAGATCGACTACCTGGTCGCTGCCTTCCAGGGGCTCAAGCGCAACCCGAACGACATCGAACTGATGATGTTCGCCCAGGCCAACTCCGAGCACTGCCGCCACAAGATCTTCAACGCCAGTTGGGACATCGACGGCCAGGCTCAGGAAAAAAGCCTGTTCGGCATGATCAAGAACACCTACCAGATGCACAACGAAGGCGTGCTGTCCGCATACAAGGACAACGCCTCGGTCATCGTCGGTAACGTGGCTGGCCGTTTCTTCCCGAACCCTGAAACCCGCCAGTACGGCGCGGTGCAGGAGCCGGTGCACATCCTGATGAAGGTGGAAACCCACAACCACCCGACCGCCATCGCCCCGTTCTCCGGTGCATCGACTGGCTCCGGCGGTGAAATCCGCGACGAAGGTGCAACCGGCCGTGGCGCCAAGCCCAAAGCGGGCCTGACCGGCTTCACCGTGTCCAACCTGCGCATCCCAGGCTTCGAACAGCCTTGGGAGCAGGCCTACGGCAAGCCTGAGCGTATCGTCGACGCCCTCGACATCATGATCGAAGGCCCTCTGGGCGGCGCCGCGTTCAACAACGAATTCGGTCGCCCGGCCCTGACCGGTTACTTCCGTACCTTCGAGCAGGCCATCAACACCCCGCACGGTGAAGAAGTACGCGGTTACCACAAGCCAATCATGCTCGCCGGTGGCATGGGCAACATCCGTGAAGACCACGTGCAGAAGGGCGAGATCACCGTCGGCGCCAAGCTGATCGTGCTCGGTGGCCCGGCCATGCTGATCGGCCTGGGCGGCGGCGCCGCTTCGTCGGTGGCGACCGGTGCCAGCTCGGCTGACCTGGACTTCGCTTCGGTACAGCGCGAAAACCCGGAAATGGAGCGCCGCTGTCAGGAAGTTATCGACCGCTGCTGGCAGCTGGGCGACGACAACCCGATCGCCTTCATCCACGACGTGGGCGCGGGGGGTATCTCCAACGCCTTCCCGGAACTGGTCAACGACGGTGGCCGTGGCGGCCGCTTCGAGCTGCGCAACGTGCCCAACGACGAGCCGGGCATGGCCCCGCACGAAATCTGGAGCAACGAATCGCAAGAGCGTTACGTGCTGGCTGTCAGCGCGGTCGACTTCGAGCGTTTCCAGGCCATCTGCGAGCGTGAGCGTTGCCCGTTTGCCGTGGTCGGCGAAGCGACTGAAGAGCCGCATCTGACCGTGAGCGACAGCCACTTCGGCAACACCCCGGTGGACATGCCGCTGGACGTGCTGCTGGGCAAGCCACCGCGCATGCACCGTTCGGTTACCCGCGAAGCCGAGCTGGGCGATGACTTCGACCCGAGCAAGCTGGACCTGGACAACGCCGTGCAGCGCGTGCTGAACCACCCGGCCGTGGCCAGCAAGAGCTTCCTGATCACCATCGGCGACCGCACCATCACTGGCCTGGTTGCCCGCGACCAGATGGTCGGCCCGTGGCAGGTTCCGGTAGCCGACTGCGCCGTCACCGCCACCAGCTTCGATGTGTACACCGGTGAAGCCATGGCCATGGGCGAGCGTACCCCGCTGGCGCTGCTGGATGCCCCGGCTTCCGGCCGCATGGCCATCGGCGAGACCATCACCAACCTGGCCGCTTCGCGTATCGAGAAGCTGTCTGACATCAAGCTGTCGGCCAACTGGATGTCCGCCGCTGGCCACCCTGGTGAAGACGCCCGCCTGTACGACACCGTCAAGGCCGTCGGCATGGAGCTGTGCCCGGAACTGGGCATTACCATTCCGGTCGGCAAAGACTCGATGTCGATGAAGACCAAGTGGAGCGAGGAGGGCGTGGAGAAGAGCGTCACCTCGCCAATGTCGCTGATCATCACCGGCTTCGCCCCGGTCACCGACATCCGCAAGACCCTCACCCCGCAACTGCGCATGGACAAGGGCGAGACCGACCTGATCCTGATCGACCTGGGCCGTGGCAAGAACCGCATGGGCGCCTCGATCCTGGCCCAGACCTACGGCAAGATCGCGGCCCAGGCACCGGACGTCGACGACGCCGAAGACCTCAAGGCCTTCTTCGCCGTGATCCAGGGCCTGAACGCCGACGGCCATCTGCTGGCCTACCACGACCGCTCCGATGGCGGCCTGCTCACCACCGTGCTGGAAATGGCCTTCGCCGGCCACTGCGGCCTCGACCTGCAGCTCGACCCGCTGACCGACAGCAAAGGCGACGTGCCAGCCATCCTCTTCAACGAAGAGCTGGGTGCGGTCATCCAGGTTCGCCAGGATGCCACCCCGGACGTGCTGGCACAGTTCAGCGCAGCCGGCCTGGGTGAAGGTTGCGTGGCAGTGATCGGCAAGCCGGTCAACAACGGTGAAGTGTCCATCAGCCTGAACGGTGAGGTGCTGTTCGACGATGACCGTCGCATGCTGCAGCGCCAGTGGGCCGAGACCAGCTACCAAATCCAGCGCCTGCGCGACAACGCCGACTGCGCCGACCAGGAATTCGACCTGCTGCTCGAGGAAGACAACCCGGGCCTGTCGGTCAAGCTGGGCTTCGACGTCAACGATGACATCGCCGCGCCGTACATCAAGAAGGGCGTGCGCCCGCAAGTGGCCATCCTGCGCGAGCAGGGCGTCAACGGCCAGGTCGAGATGGCCGCTGCCTTCGACCGCGCAGGCTTCGCTGCCATCGACGTGCACATGAGCGACATCCTCGCTGGCCGTGTCGACTTCGAGGCCTTCAAGGGCCTGGTCGCCTGCGGTGGCTTCTCCTACGGCGACGTGCTGGGCGCGGGTGAAGGCTGGGCCAAGTCGGCGCTGTTCAACGCCCGTGCCCGTGATGCCTTCCAGGCCTTCTTCGAGCGTACCGACAGCTTCGCCCTGGGCGTGTGCAACGGTTGCCAGATGATGTCCAACCTGCACGAGCTGATCCCGGGCACCGAGTACTGGCCGCATTTCGTGCGTAACCGCTCGGAGCAGTTCGAGGCACGCGTGGCCATGGTCGAGGTGCAGAAGTCCAACTCGATCTTCCTGCAGGGCATGGCCGGTTCGCGCATGCCGATCGCCATCGCCCACGGTGAAGGCCATGCCGAATTCGCCAACGAAGCGGCATTGCTGGAAGCCGATCTGTCCGGTTGCGTGGCCCTGCGCTACGTCGACAACCACGGCAAGGTCACCGAAGCCTACCCGGCCAACCCGAACGGCTCGCCGCGTGGTATCACCGGCCTGACCAGCCGCGATGGCCGTGTGACCATCATGATGCCGCACCCGGAGCGCGTATTCCGCGCCGTGCAGAACTCCTGGCGCCCAGACGAGTGGCAGGAAGATGCTGCGCTGATGCGTATGTTCCGCAACGCGCGGGTGTGGGTGAACTAAGGCGTGTACAAGCTCGCCTTCTTCGTCCCCGCCAGCCACGTCGAAGTGGTCAAGGCCGCTGTGTTCGCTGCTGGTGGCGGGCGCATCGGTGACTATGACCACTGCGCCTGGCAAACCCTGGGCCAGGGCCAGTTCCGCCCGTTGGACGGCAGCCAGCCGTTCCTCGGGCAAACCGGCCAGGTCGAGGTGGTGGAAGAGTGGAAGGTGGAGCTTGTGGTGGCTGACGGTCTGGTAGCCCAGGTCGTCGCTGCCCTGAAGCAGAACCACCCCTACGAGACGCCAGCCTACGAAGTCTGGCAGCTCGCCCAGTTCTAGACTGCATCAAGGCCTTCGCGGGCAAGCCCGCGAAAGGGCTCTATAAGCCGGCCACAATCTCCTTGCCGGGCTCAGGCCGCTTCAACCAGGCACAAGCCAGCAATCCCACCTCGAACAGTATCCACATCGGCACCGCTAGCATCGTCTGCGAAAACACATCCGGCGGCGTCAGGATCATCCCCACCACAAAGCACCCGACGATCACGTAGGGCCTGCTGCGCCGCAATGTGGCCACATCGGCCAACCCCACCCAGACCACGATGAAGGTCGCCACCGGGATCTCGAATGCCAGCCCGAATGCCAAAAACAGCGCCAGGATAAAGTCCAGGTACTGGCTGATGTCAGTCATCATCGCCACACCGTCCGGTGTCACGCTGGCAAAAAAGCCGAACATCATCGGAAACACCAGGAAGAACGCGAACGCCATGCCGGCATAGAACAGCACGATGCTCGACACCAGCAGCGGCAGGGCAATGCGCCGTTCACGGCGGTACAACCCCGGTGCCAGAAAGCCCCAGGCCTGATGCAGCAGCAGCGGCATGGCCACGAACAGTGCGCACATCGCTGTCAGCTTGAACGGCGTCAAAAACGGCGAGGTGACGCTGGTGGCGATCATGCTCGCGCCTTCCGGCAAAAAGCGCCGAAGCGGCTCGGAGATGAGCGTGTACAGCGTTTGGGCGAAGGGGAACAGGCCGGCGAACACCAATGCCACCAACCCCAGACAACGCACCAGGCGTTTGCGCAGGTCGCGCAGGTGTTCGGTCAACGGCATGCTGGCCGTCGGGTCCATGGCACTGCTCATGAGGCGTTTTCCTTGGGTAGCGTGACTGTAGCCGCATCATTGGCCGGCTCTGTATTCAGGCTGATGCCCTGACGGATCTCCTGTTCCAGGCGCTGCAAGGGTGCGCTGTCGAGGTGGGGCAGCTCGATTTCGCGCTCCACCTGCGTACGCAAGGCGTGCATGGCCCGGCGCGCCTGGCCCAGGCCACGCCCAAGGGTGCGTGCCGCCACTGGCAGGCGCTCCGGGCCCAGCACCAGCAGGGCGACGACGCCGACCAGCAGCAACTCGCTGAAGCCTACCTCGAACATCAGGCCTGACGGTCCGCTTGCGGTTGCTGCGTGGCCTGGCCGGTCAGCGGGGCCTGTTGCTGCATCTGCGCCTGGCCGGGTGTGCTGGCGTCATTGTCACCGCCCATGGACTTGCGAAAACCCTGGATCGCCTCGCCCACATCGCTGCCCAGGCCCTTGAGGCGCTTGGTGCCAAACAGTAGAAATACGATCAGCAGTACGATCACCAGTTGCCAGATTCCAATGCCACCCATTGCGACCACTCCTGTAAGGCCATGAAAAGGAAGGGCAATCCTGCATCGCCTAGATGACATGCGCATGACGAACGGGCATTGCCATCTACCTGCAACAAGCGGCGTGTTGACTGGCGTTTTTACTTTGCGAGCGAGGCACGCACGGATGGGTGGCAGGCAACAGCAGGGGGCGGCCCTGTTGATGGTGATGGTGGTGCTGGCGATGCTGGCGGCGGGCATGGCTTGGTTGGTGGAAGATGGTCGGCGCCAGGTGGATGAGGTGCGTCTGTTGCAGCAGCGGGTGCAGGTGCGCGCCATGGAACAGGCGGGCCTTGCCTATGCCGAGCAGGCTCTGCGGGACCCCGCCTGGCGGCTTAGCCCATTGTTCTGGCAAGCCTTGCGCGGGCAGCCACTGAACTACGATTTTGGCACGGGCCAGGCGCAATTGCGGGTGCGCGACCAGCACACATGCTTCAACGTCAATGCGTTGCTGGGTGCCGATGGCGAACGTGCCGAGCACCAATTGCGTTATCTGCTGGGCGACGACATGGCTGCCGAGCGCCTGGTCGATGCACTGGCCGACTGGCTCGACGCCGACAGTGATACCCGTCTGCAGGGCGCCGAGAGTGCCCAGTACCTGCGTCAGCAACCCGCACGGCTGGCGGCCAATCAGCCGATGCTCGACACCAGCGAGCTGAACCTGTTGCTGGAGCCGGATGCCGCTCGCCAGGCTCGTTATCCGATGCTGTGCGCCTTGCCCCAGGTCACCGGCTGGCGCCTGAATGCCAATGCGCTGGGGCTGGAGCACCTACCGTTGCTGGAAGCGCTGTACGAAGGGCGCTATTCGCGCTCTTTGCTCAGCCGCATCATCACCGGGCGACCGGCGTCGGGGTATGCGGATGCGGCCGCGTTGCGCCAGGCGCTGGGGGCGGTGGATGACGAGACGTTCGAACGACTGAGTGAAGGCTTGCTGCTCAACAGTGGGTACTTCCTGTTGCAGCTGTCGTTCGAAGAGGAGGGCAGGATGATGCGCAGCGAGTTTCAGGTAGAGGCGCTTGGGGTGGTGCAATGGCATGCGCGGGTGCCAGCACAGCAGGTGCGGGTGCGTAGCCGGGAGCCCATGGCCTGGTAAAGCTTGAGAGTACTGGGGCCGCAGAGCGGCCCCAGATCGATCAGGCGGTGCCGATCTCCCCGCCATCATTGCGCTGAATCACCACCGTCGAAGCCCGTGGCCTTACAGTCGCCCCAGCCGGCGTAGCATCGGTGGCCTTGTCGGTATAAGGCCAGTTCCCCGGATGCTGAATGTTGACGAACAAGGTCTTGTTGTCCGGGGTAAAGGAAATCCCGGTCACCTCGCAATCATTCGGCCCGACAAAGAAGCGGCGCAGGGCCACCTGGTTCTGTGCGTTCACCGGTACCTGCTTGCCGCTGGCATCCACCAGGTCGGTGGGGATCACCGCCAGCAGTTGGTCGTTGGTGTAGTCGGTCAAGGTGGTTTCGCCGTTGTCGGTTTCGAACCACAGAATGCCACGGCTATCGAAACTCATGCCGTCGGGGCTGGCGAACTGGTTGAGCTCGGTCAGGCCAGAACGATTGATGTCGGCAGTGCCGGCAGCGTTGGCGCCGAACACGAAGATGTCCCAGGTAAAGCTCAGCTGGTCGTCACTGTCGTGCCAGCGAATGATGTGGCCGTGACGGTTCGGGCCACGTGGGTTGGCTGCATCGACCTTTTCCGGGGTGCGTGCGCTGTTGTTGGTCAGGGTCAGGTACACGTCGCCGTTCAGTGGGTTGACCGTGGTCCATTCCGGGCGGTCCATCGGCGTTGCGCCCACGGCATCGCCGGCACCACGGGTGTTGAGGATGATGCCTGGCAGGTCACCATACAGTGCACCCAGGGTGCTGCCGGCCTTGGTGGCGGTGCCCACGTCCAGCAGCAGCCATACGCCGGTGCCATCGGCATTGAAGCGGGCCACGTAGAGCTTGCCCTGGTCGAGGTACTTGGCGCCGGTGGCCAGGCGGTCGGCCGGGTTGGCGTCGGCGGCGTCCCACACGGCGGTGGACACCCACTTGTACAGGTACTCGTTGTTCGAGTCGTCACCCATGTACCACACAAGCGGCTTGCCCGCGACGGGAAGGCCTGGGGCGCAGCCCTCGTGGCGGAAACGGCCCAGCGCGGTACGCTTGGTGGCCAGGGTACTGCTGTTGTAGGGGTCGATCTCGACGATGTAGCCGTAGGTGCTGGCTTCGTTGCGGTAGTCGTCGCTGGCGCTGGCGCCCTTGATGGTCACGTCGAAGCGGGCGAATTCGTCGGCCACCTCGGTGCTGTCACCGGCAGCGCTTTCCCACTTGTACTGGCCACTGGAGGTGCCCACGCCAATACGGCGCTGGTCCTCGGGGCGGGTGCCTTTGTTGACGAAGATGCCCGGCCAGTTCTCTTCGCAGGTCAGGTAGGTGCCCCACGGGGTATAGCCGTTGCCGCAGTTGTTGTTGGTGCCACGGCAGTGAGTGCCGGCGGTGGAGTACTTGGTCTTGACGTGGTCGGTGCCGCGCAGCGGCCCGGTGATTTCCATGCGCGAGGCAGTGGTGAAGCGGCGGTTCAGCGGGTCGTTGTCGACCACCTGCCAACGGCCGTTGATTTTCTGCAGGCGTACCACGCCGGCACCGTGGGCGTTGATTTCCTTGCGCACTTCTTCGGCCGGGCGCTTGCCGTTCACATCGGTGGTCGGGCCGGCCGGGTGCAGGGCCGCGGTGTCGATGTATTCGAAGTTGATCGCCAGCAGGCCGTCTTCCGAGCTGCCGTTGATGGGGAAGAAGTGCATGCCGTCATGGTGCATGCCCATGGCGTTGGCCTGGTCGGTCGAGGTGTTGCTGCCGTCGGACTTCCACGGGTTGCCGTTGCTGTTCAGCGGCGTACCCCAGGGCGCCAGCACGTAGGCGCTATAGCCAGCGGCGACGACACAGGCGTCGGTGCGCGAACCTGGGATGGACTGGAAGCCCAACGCCAGTTTCGGTACTTCCGGTTCGGTGACTGGCGGCTCGGTCACCGGTGGCTCGGTGACGGGGTCATCGTGATCGGAGCCGCCACCGTCGAAGCAGCCTGTCAGGCCGGTACCGGCGATCATGGCGATGGCGGCGCCCAGGCTACCGCGCATCACGCTGCGACGGCTCAGGTAGGCGTCCATGACGTTGGCCATCGGCAGGTTGCCGCTTTGGTTCCGGTCCAGGTTGTCGCCGGTATCTCGACTCATCAGGGTGTCCTTATATTGGCTGAGTTAGAAGAACCCGCGACTTTAGGGGGAAAATATGATGATTCATTGGCAGAAATGTTAAGGGGTTTTTAAAACGACTCGCTCTTAGAAAAGCTTCTGACAGATCAATTTGGAATGTCTGTCGGATTTCTGCCATCAAACTGTAATGCCAACGCCGCAACATCCGGGGCCCTGAATGAACGCGGAAAAGGATGGCGGGTGCGATGGCGAGCAGTGTGCACAGGCGCGAAGTGATCGGCTGGATGGGTATCGGTGCCTTGGCACCGCTGCTCGGCGCCTGCACTGCCTTCCCAGGGCAGCAGGGCGGTAACGCCCACCTCGACTTGCTCTATGTAGCCGATACCCTCGATGCCCGCCAACCTGGCCTGGCCGTGGTGCCGGCTACCCGGCTGGGACCGGTCAGCCACCTGGGCCGCGCGCCATGGATGACAGGCAGCAGCGCCAGCATCGCCTACCCGCAACTGGCGCCGCTGCTCGATGCGAATCAGGCTGGGGCTGCCCAGTTGGGCGGCTATGCGGTGCTGGCGGCGTTGCTGGAGCAGCTGCGCGGCGAGGCCGGTGCCGGCAACAGCCTCACCCTGGAAAACGGCCAAGGCTGGAATGGCAGTGGCCTGGCTTACCTGACCCAGGGCGAAAGTGGAGTGCAAGGCAGCCAACTGCTGGGCGTCGAAGCGCGGGTCAGCAGCGACGAACGGGTACTGTGGCCACAGCGCAGCCCAGGGCTCTATCGCCAGGCAAGCCCCCTTACCTTGGCTGCCGGGCTGGCAGACGCGCAACGCCAGGCATTGGGCCTGGAAGCCTTGCACGTCTTCGAGCGCGGCGGTGCGCGCATTGCGGTGGTTGGCGTGACCGACCCTTATGCCCAGGACCAGAAAGCTTCGCTCAAACAGTGGTACCAGTCACTGCAGCCGGTATTCGAGCAGGCCCGGCGCGAGGCGGACCTGGTGGTGGCCATGGCCGATGTGGGCACAGGCCCCGGCCTGTGGCTGGCTGAACGGTTGCCGCAAATCGATGTGCTGCTGTGCGCCCGTGGCCAGGACTTGTGGCCGGCGCCGGTCGAAGTAACCCAGGCCAGCGGCCGCCGCGTGCCGGTGTTGTTCGCCGGCTGCCGGGGCAGCGGTGCGTTCCGCCTGCGCTGCCAACGTGTGGCCGGGCTGTGGCAGTTCGACGGGCGCTTCTTCCCGGCCTTTGAACAACAACTGGCGCCTGCCGCGCAGGTGCGCGTCGCGCAGTTTCAGGCACAACTACGCCAGCAACGTGCCGGCCACGCGGCCTGGCTCGATCAGCCGTTGGCCCGCGCACCCCAGGCCTTGTGGCGCCGCGATACCCGAGGCGGCAGCTGGGACCGCCTGCTGCATCAAGCCCTGGCTGACGACAGCAGCATGCCCGTGCTGTTGCCGGGCCTGCGTTATGACTACCCGCTGCCGGCGGGTGCGTCCATCACCCGCGAACACTTGATCAGCCTTACCGGCGGTTACCCGGCGCCGGTGGTCGAAGCGCCGGCTCGGCAGGTCGAGCAAGTGCTGGAGAACGCTGCAGAACAATTGTTCGGCGACCCGTTGCTGTTGGACAACAGCCAGGACCTGCCGCGCTGGCAGGGCCAGGCCTGGCGCGTCAGCTACAGCCCGCAAGGCAAGCGCATCACTGGCCTGGAGCCCGTGCAGGGCCTGTGCCGCACCTTTGGCCTGCAATTCGACAGTCAAGCCGGCGAGCCCCTGTGGCAGCGGGTCGAAGCCTGGCTGGCCCGGCAAGGTGCCGACTGGCAACTGGTGCCGCTGCAACTGCCCGAAGTGCGTTACGTGCAGGGGCACCCGGGCTGGCATCCACGGCAGTTGGCCTCGTGACCCTCGCCTCGCGCGTGTTCACGGGCGCTGGCCTGACCTTGGCCGGCTGGCTCGCTGCACAGTGTGTGCTGCAACTGAGCCGTCAGCCGCAACCCGCCACGGCGCCTGCGGCGGTCGACAGCCCGCTGCCCGGGCTGATGGTTGGCCACTGGCAAGCGCCCATCGACGACGGTGCCATTGCCCTTACTCGCTTGCCACTGCAATACCTCGGCGGCCTCAAGGCGCAGCCATTGGCATCCAGTGTGGTGGTGCTGCGCTACGGCGAGCAAGTACGCACTCTAGCCCGTGGCCAGCGCCTGGCACCTGGGATCGTGCTGCAGGACATCGACAGCGATGGCCTGATTTTCAACAACCAGGGGCGGCGCGAACGCCTGCCCTGGCCGCCACGCCCTGCCGTGACCGGCTTCAAGCGGCAAGGATGAACGATGCCTGTTAGATACTGCGTGGCGGCCGCGCTGAGCGTGGCCTTGTCCATGGCCTGCGCTGAAGAACCGGTGTTCGATGACAACGGCACGCCGATGTACGAAGTGAACTTCGTCGATACCGAGCTTGGCGAGTTCATCGACAGTGTGTCGCGCATCACCGGCACCACCTTCATCGTCGACCCCAGGGTCAAGGGCAAGGTCACCGTGCGCACCGTCGACCTGCACGACGCCGATGCCATCTATGACATCTTCCTGGCCCAACTGCGCGCCCAGGGTTATGCCACCGTCGACCTGCCCAACGGCAGCGTGAAGATCGTCCCCGACCAGGCCGCACGTCTGGAGCCGGTGCCGGTGGAGGCGGGCGGGCAGCAGGGCGAGGGCAGCGACAGCGTGGCCACTCGGGTATTCAACGTGCGTAACGCCGCCAGTGAACAAGTCCTGGGCATTCTCAAGCCGCTGATCGACCCACGGGTTGGGGTGATTACACCGTATCCGGCGGCGCATCAGCTGGTGGTGACCGACTGGCGCAGCAACCTGGAACGCATCGCCAGCCTGCTGCGCCAGCTCGACCGCCCAGAGGAGGCACAAGGCAGCGGCAGTACCCAGGTGATCTACCTGCGCCATGCCAATGCCGGTGAAGTGGTCAAGGTGCTGCGCGGGCTCAGCCAGGAAGGTGCGGTGCCAGCTGAAGGGCCTGGAGAAGGAGAAAGCAAGGACAGGCCGGTGATGGTCGCCTCCGCAGGCCCAAGTATCCGCTTGGAGTACGAAGAGGGCACCAACGCCGTGGTCATGGTCGGCCCCGACAGCGAGCTGGCGGCGTATCGTGCCATTGTCGAGCAACTGGACATTCGTCGCGCCCAGGTGGTGGTCGAGGCGATCATCGCCGAGGTATCGGACAGCAGCGCTCAGGAGCTGGGTGTGCAATGGCTGTTCGCCGACGAAAAGTTCGGTGCCGGTATCGTCAACTTCGGCAGCAATGGCGTGAATATCGCCAACATCGCCGGGGCCGCCGCCAGTGGTGACAACGAGGCCCTCGGCGACTTGCTGTCCACCACGGCGGGTGCCACGGCGGGCATCGGCCATTTCGGCGGCGGCTTCAACTTCGCCATGCTGGTCAACGCGCTGAAGGGCAAAAGCGGCTTCAACCTGCTGTCCACGCCCACCTTGCTGACCCTGGACAACGCCGAAGCGTCGATCCTGGTCGGCCAGGAAGTGCCTTTCGTCACCGGCTCGGTGACGCAGAACAACGCCAACCCGTACCAGACCATCGAACGCAAGGAAGTCGGGGTGAAGCTGCGCATCAAGCCGCAGATCAACATCGACAACAGCGTGCGCCTGGACATCGTCCAGGAAGTGTCGTCGATTGCCGACTCCAGTGCAGCCAGTGACGTGATCACCAACAAGCGCGAGATCAAGACCAAGGTCATGGTCGAGGACAACGGCCTGGTGATTCTCGGCGGCCTGATCAGCGACGAACTGAGCACCAGCAACCAGCGTGTGCCGCTGCTTGGCGACATCCCTTATCTGGGCCGGTTGTTCCGCTCCGATGCCAGCAAGAACACCAAGCAGAACCTGATGGTGTTCATCCGCCCGCGCATCCTGCGCGATGGGCCCAGCCTGGCGGGGCTCAGCGAAGACAAATACCGCACCTTGCAGCAGACCACACCGCTGCAATTGCCAGACCTTGCACAGGGCACGCCACTGTTGCAGGTATTTCCCTCCAGCCGCGCGCGCCTGGAAGGCGGTGACTGGTGATGCTGCCCTATCGCCAGGCACGGCTGAGCGGGGTGGCCATGGCTGCGACGGAGCAGGGTTGGCAGTTGTGGCTAAGGACCGACGCCGACAGCGCGCAGTTGCAGGAGCTGTTGCGCGTGCATGGCCAACCCTGCGCGCTTGAATACCTGGAGCCCGCAGTATTCGATGAGCGCTTGGGCCAGCTGTACCAGGCCGGCGATGCGGCCACTGCAGCGCTGATCGAAGGGATTGGCGACCAGGTCGACCTGGACAGCCTGATGAGCGAGATGCCGCGCATCGAAGACTTGCTGGAAAGCGACGACGAAGCCCCGGTAATCCGCTTGATCAACGGCCTGTTCGGCCAGGCGCTGCGCCTGCGTGCCTCGGACATTCATATCGAGACGTTCGAACAAAGCCTGGTGGTGCGCCTGAGGGTCGATGGCCACCTGCGCGAAGTGCTGCGCCCGCCGCGAGCGTTGTCGGCGATGCTGGTGTCACGGATCAAGGTCATGGCCCGCCTGGACATCGCAGAAAAACGCCAGCCCCAGGATGGGCGCATCACTTTGCGCGCGGCGGGACGCGAAGTGGACGTGCGGGTCTCGACCTTGCCCGGCATCCATGGCGAGCGGGTGGTGATGCGGGTACTCGACAAGCAGGCCAGCCTGTTGGCGCTGGAAAACCTGGGCATGCCGGCGGCGGTGTTGCAGGGCCTGCGCAGCTGCCTGGCGCGGCCCAACGGTATCGTGTTGTCCACTGGGCCAACCGGTTCGGGCAAGACCACCACCCTGTACGCCAGCCTCAACAGCCTCAACGACGGCAGCCGCAACATCCTCACCGTTGAGGACCCGGTGGAGTATGCCATCGCAGGCATTGGCCAGACCGCCATCAACCCGCGTGCCGGGCTGACGTTCGCCAGTGGCCTGCGCGCCATCCTGCGTCAGGACCCGGACGTGATCATGCTCGGCGAAATCCGCGACCAGGAGACCGCACAGATCGCCGTGCAGGCCAGCCTCACCGGCCATCTGGTGCTCTCTACCCTGCACACCAACAGTGCCGTGGGCGCGGTGACCCGGCTACGTGACATGGGTATCGAGCCGTTCCTGATTGCCTCGTGTCTGCGCGGTGTACTGGCCCAGCGCCTGGTGCGGCGCTTGTGCAGTTGTGCCGTGGCGCACCCATTGCAACCGGCCGAGCGTGACCTGTGGCCAGAGCTGGCTGCACTGGGCAGCAGTTACCACGCGGTCGGCTGCGAGCAGTGCCAGGGCAGCGGATACATCGGCCGCCTGGGCCTGTACGAATTCATCGAACTGGACGCCGGGCTGATCGGCCTGTTGTATGACGGCGCCAGCGAACTGGCCATGCAGGCCTACCTCGGTGAGCGCCGGCAAAGCCTGGTGGCGATGGCCAGCGAGTGCCTGGCCCGTGGCGAGACCAGCCTGGCCGAAGTGCTGCGCGCGGTGCAGGGCTAAGGCATGCCGACCTATCGCTACCAGGCCGTGGACCTCGCGGGCAAATCGCACAAGGCCAGCCTGCAGGCTGACAATGAGCGCCACGCCCGCCAGCTGTTGCGCGAGCAGGGCCTGTTTGCCCGCCAGTTGCAGCGCCACGAAGCCGGTGTCCAGCGACCCCGGCGCCAGCGGCTTAGCCGCGCCCAGCTGTGTGAATTGACCCGTCAACTGGCCACCTTGATCGGGGCCGGCATCCCCTTGGTCGATGCCCTGGCCACCCTGGAACGGCAACTGCGCCAGCCCGCCTTGCACAGTGTGCTGGTGGCCCTGCGCGGCTCGCTTGCCGAAGGCCTGGGCCTGGCTCGCAGCCTGGCTCGGCAGGGCGCACCTTTCACTGGCCTGTACTGCGCGCTGGTCGAGGCTGGCGAACGTTCCGGGCGCCTGGCCCAGGTGCTGACCCGCTTGGCCGATCATTTGGAACAGGTGCAACGGCAGCAGCACAAGGCCCGCACTGCGCTGATCTACCCCACGGTACTGATGGGGGTGTCGCTTGCCGTGGTCATCGGCCTGATGACATTCGTCGTGCCCAAACTCACCGAACAATTTGCCCATGCCGGGCAGAGCCTGCCACTGATCACCTCGTTGCTGATTGGCCTGAGCCAGGGCTTGGTGCTGGCAGGGCCGTGGATGGTAGGGCTGGCGCTGATGCTCGCCGTGCTGGGTGGCTGGTTGCTGCGCAAGCCGCATTGGTGTCTGCGCCGCGACCAACTGCTGTTGCGCCTGCCGCGCATCGGCGGCCTGGTGCAGGTGCTGGAAAGCGCACGCCTGGCACGCAGCCTGGCGATTCTCAGTGGCAGCGGCGTGGCCCTGCTCGAAGCCTTGCACGTGGCCACCGACACCATCGGCAACCGGCGTATCCGCCTGGCCATGGAGCAGGTACGCCAGCAAGTGCAGGGCGGCACCAGCCTGCACCGTGCGCTGGATGCCTGCCAGCAATTCCCGCCGCTGCTGGTGAACATGGTCGGCAGCGGCGAGGCCAGCGGCACCCTGGCCGACATGCTCGAGCGTGTGGCCGACGACCAGGAGCGCGGCTTTGCCCGCCAGGTGGATACCGCCATGGCGCTGTTCGAACCCCTGATGATTCTGGTGATGGGCGCCGTGGTGCTGTTCATCGTGCTGGCGGTGCTGCTGCCGATCATGCAACTCAACCAGGGCCTGCAACTGTGACGACAAGGAGTATTGCCATGCAGCATCGACGTAATCGCCAACGCGGTTTTACCCTCATGGAGATCATGGTGGTGATCTTCATCATCGGCCTGCTGATTGCCGTGGTTGCACCCAGCGTGCTGGGCAACCAGGACAAGGCCATGAAGCAGAAGGTGATGGCCGACCTGGCTACCCTGGAGCAAGCGCTGGACATGTATCGGCTGGACAACCTGCGCTTTCCCAGCAGTGAACAGGGCCTGGCCGCGCTGGTGAAAAAGCCGGCCCAGGAGCCGCTGCCACGGGCCTGGCGCAGTGACGGCTATGTACGCCGCCTGCCGCAAGACCCGTGGGGCACCCCTTACCAGTACCGTATGCCGGGCGAGCATGGCCGGGTCGATGTGTACTCGCTGGGCGCCGATGGCCAACCGGGCGGCGAAGGTCAGGACGCCGACCTGGGCAACTGGGCGCTGTAACCGGTGCGTGGTCAGCGGGGTTTCAGCCTGATCGAGTTGCTGGTGGTGTTGGCCATCGCCGGGCTGATGACCGGGCTGGTAGTAGCCGGGTTCGGCAGTGGCCAGGTCGGTGTCGAGCAGGCTCTGCAACGGCTGGTGGCTGAGACCCGCAGCCAGGCCGCGCTGGCCAGGCATGCCGGGCAATTGCGCGGGCTGCGCTGGAATGGCCAGCGCCCGGAGTTCGTCCGGCGCGAGGGCAATGCCTGGGTGGTTGAAGCGGTCGCGCTCGGCGACTGGCCCAAGGGCCTGCACCCGGACTGGCCCGCCAGCCCACAGCCCCGCCTGATGTTCACCCCCCATGGCTGGGCACAGCCGGGCAGCGTGCGTTGGCGCTGGGCTGATGGCGGCCAGCGCTGGGCGTGGGACCGCGATGGTCGTTTGCAGGTGGCGCCATGAAGCCGCGCCAGTGTGGCTTCACCTTGCTGGAAGTGACCGTGGCCTTGGCGATTGCTGCCGTGCTGGCCGTCATCACCAGCCAGGTTCTGCGCCAGCGCCTGGCGGTGCAGGAAAACCTGCAGCAGCACCGCCTTGGCCTGCTGTGCGCGCGCGAGCTGCAAACCCGCTTTGCCGTCGAACAGTATTGGCCTGCTGCCAATCAGGTGAATGGCGAGCTGAGCCAGGGCGGCTTGCCATGTCATTGGCAACTGCAACTGCGCCGTACCGGGGTGCGCGATTTACGCCGTGGCGAACTGCAGCTTTTCGCCGACCGCGGCCAGCGCCTGCCGTTGGGCCAGTACACCGTGTTTCTGGAGCGCCCATGAAACGCTACCAGGCGGGCCTGACCCTGATCGAACTGATGGTCGCCCTGGCTCTGACCGCCTTGCTTGGCATCATGCTCGCCGCCTTGGTCAATGGCTGGCTCAAGGTGCGCGAACGCCTGCTGGTGACCACGCAGGAAAGCTCGGTGCTGGAGTTCTGCCTGGCCCTGGAGCGGCGGTTCGACAGCCCGGTACTGCGCCGGGTCTACGACCAGCGCCTACCCCTTGCCAGCCGCTGGCTGGACTGGCAGCCCGCCAGCCACCAGTTGCTGTGGGTCGCCAGCACCGGCCTACCCGCAGCCGAAGGTGGATCGCGCCTGCAACGCCAGCGCCTGCGCTTCGAGGCCCGTGAGCAGCGCCTGCTGCTGGAAAGTTCGGCCGACCTTTACGCCGCCGCTGCCCCTCGATGGATACAGCGTGAACGGCTCGACCGGGTCAGTGCAATGAATGTTCTGTACTACCAGGGCGGCCGCTGGCTGGCCTGGCCTTCCGATCAACCGGCGCACCCCGGCCGTGGTGTGCGCCTGGAACTGCAGCGTGATGGAGCCCCTTATGTCTGCACCTTCGCCCTCCCATGGGGGCGCTCATGAAACGTGAATGGCGGCGGCCGTCGGCCCAGCCATGGCTATTGCTGCGGCCGGGCGGGGTCTGGCAGTGGGCACTGGTCAAGGGCGGTATCGTGCAATGTGATGGGCAGGGTGAGCCGCCGGCAAACCTGCAGGCGCGTATTGCGTTGGTCCTGCCTGCCGAGGCCTGCAGCCATTTCCGCGTGCCGGCACCGCCCGGCCTCAAGCGCGAAGAATGGCCGTTGCTGCTCGAAGACCGCCTGCTACAGGCCACGGATGAGGTGGCCTGTGCCTGCCTGGCCCGTGAGCCCGGGCACCTTCGCCTGTTGGTCGTGGCGCGTCAGCAATTGGACGACTGGCGCGGGCAATGTGCTGAATGGGGTTTGCAGGTGGAGCGTTGCTGGGCCGAGTTGCAGTTACTGCCATTGCCCGAGGCAGGGGGCGCCTGGTTATGGCAACGCACCCCCGGCATGTCCTTGTACAAAGGGCTGAGCGAAGACGGGCAGGAACACTGGCTGGCTTGGCCAGATGCCTTGGGTAACGCGCCGTCGCACCCGTGGGACGAGTTGCACAAGACATCGCTGAGCGGTAACTGGCCAACTGCGTTTGCATCGCTCGACTCACTGCCTGGCCTGTTCGATCGCGACCGCAAGGCGCGCGCTTTGCCGGTGCCGTCCCGCCAGCAACAGCGGCTGCTTGCGGCTTGCCTGGTGCTGGCAGCGGTTTGGGCGGGGCTTTGGTTGAGCCAGCAATGGCGCCAGGCGCAACTCTGGCGCAGCCAGGTCATTGCCGTGACTGGCGAGCAAGCCAGCCCCCGGCATGCCGCACAGGCACTCAAGGGCCTGCGCGAGCGTGCGCTGCAACAGCAACTGCGCACCGGTCAGCTGGACGACCTGCAAGTACGTTTGCAGGCCTGGATGCGTGAAAACCCCGGTTGGCGCCTGCAGGCTGTGCGTTTCGATGGACAACGCTGGCACCTGAGTCTGGCAGGCGAGGGCAGTACGCCGCCATGGCGCGACATGGCCGCTGCCGCTGGCGCCACGGTGCAGATTCAAGGCGACCAAGTGATCTTCGACCTGGGAGCGGCCTCATGAACCGGGACTGGCTGCAGCGTCATCGCATGACGTTTGCCTGGGCATTGATTGCCCTGTTGCTGGCCTTCCTGGCCCTGCGCGCAGGCGCCGAGCAGTGGCGCGAGCTCAGCCTGTGGCGCGGGCTGGCCGAACAGGCCGCCGGCCTGCACGGCGGGCCGGGGTTGAGCTTGGAGCGGCTGCGCCAGTCGGCCCATGCGCGGCAGATCGAGCTGGCCGACGTCGATGCCCAAGGCAACGCCTGGCAGTTGCGCGGCGAGGTGGCCGATGAGCAAGCGCTGCAAGGGTGGTTGCAGAGCTTGCGTGCAGAAGGCGTTCAGACCTTGCAATGGGGGCTGGAGCAGCATGGCAAGGGGTTGCAGTTCGACGTGGTGGTGCAGCCATGAGGCGCGGCAGCGTGGTGTGGATGTGTTTGGTTTTCGCACTGACATTGCTCGTGGAACTGCCTGCCGATTGGTTGGCGCGCGGGCTTGGCCTGCCCGCGCGTGATGTCAGTGGCAGCCTGTGGCAAGGCCAGGCGCAGCAGTTGGGGCCACTCGGGCCGTTGCGCTGGACAGTACAGCCTTGGCGCCTGCAGGCAAACGCACAGTTGGGCTTGCAGGGCCAAGGCTGGCACCTGCGCGGCGAAGGTTGGCCGTGGCGTTGGCGGCTGGAAGCAGCAGCCATGGGCCCCCAGGCAACTGTACACATGGATTATCGGTTGGCCGGGCAGTGGCAGGGCACGCTGCGTATGCAGGGGGCGGGCAGCGAGTGTCAAGCCAGCGAAGGCCGGCTGACAGTGGCTGATCTTGCCCTGAGCGAGCCATGGTCGCTGGGCTTGGGGCAGGGTTGGCTGGAAATGGATTGCCGCAGCGGCTGGCACCTGCGCGGGCAGTTGGCGCAGCCGGGGCAGCACCAATTGAGCGTGGATGCCGACCTGCCCGGGGGCCGGGCACAGGTGCTGTTCGAGCTGCAGCCAGAGGCGGCGTTGACCCCATTGTTGCGGGGCGCCCAATGGCTTGGGCCACAGGCACTGGTGGGGCAGCGAGACCTTCGCTGGTAGGCGACAAGGTTGCTACTGCATGGCGACACTGTCGATGCGCAAGCAACCTTGCGTAGGGGCGCGCTTGTGGCTATTGCTTCTTGCCCTGCACACTCGAAGCCCATTGCTCGCTGCGGCTATGCCCACTGGTTCTCAACAACCCAAGGTCCAGCGCATTCTCGCCATCCGCTGCCCCTTTGCCCTTGGCCATATCGGCGATTGCCGTGCCCAGGTCCACCGGTGAGTTGGACGCATCGATCGATACGTCCCGGCGATAGTCATTACCGCTCAGCGTTTCTTGAGTGATCGAGTCGGCGTCGAGCCCCACGGCGCCCCTGGCCGACTGCAAACGTGCCCCCACCAGATGAGCGTTGCCACCCACCTGCAGGTCGATACCATCGCTGCCTTTGAGCGTGGCCTGATGGGCCACGCTGTCACGCTGCACGTGCGAAACGTCGAGGCTTAGGGTCGGCGAGAGCCCTGGGTCTGCCTTGCTCAAGGCGGAGCCGGCTTTTTTCTCGACCTTGCCCCCCAGAGGCCCGGCCACCGAAGTGGCCGCGTTGACATAGCCCTGTGGGTTTTTCTCCTGGCTCAGCCTGGCATCCCCTTTGACGCTCAGGGTGTCGACGCGGTCCTTGCGGCTGGCGATACGCAGGTCACCGTCGATCACGCCACCAATATGCCCCGCTACCAGGGTGGCGCCTTCGATGCGGGTATCGCCGCGGCTTTGCAGGTCGATGCGCTCGGCGCGCAGGTCATTGGCATTCCAGGTGAGGTTGTCGCGCTTGTCGAACTCTACCTTGAGGCGGCCATGCAGGCCGCGGGTATCCAGCGCGCCCTTGGCCATGTCGAAACCGGCGCCGGCGGTGATGTCGAGGTTGTCGCGTCGCTCCTGGTTGGAAGAGGCTTCCACCAGCATGCCGCCGTTCGAAGCGTCGAGGGTCATTCGTTCGGCCGAGGCCTGAAGGCCTTGCAGGTGCAGGGCGATATCCTCGCGGGCGTTGCTGCTCAGGGTCAGTGCGCCGTTGCTGGCAAACTGGGCATCAATCGCCTGGTGTGCATTTTCTTCCTGTTTGCCGTGGCTGAAGTGGCCACCCAATGCTCCCCCCTTGGTCGTGCCTGCCTTGACCGCCAGCTCCAGGCCGCCGCCCAGCTTGGCGCCCGTGGCTTGCTGGGTATTGCTGGCCGCCTTGACCCGCAGTTGGCCGCCGCTCTGCACCAGGATGTCGCCAACCTTGGCCTCGCGGCTGCCAATGCGGGTACCTTCGAGCAGCAGGTCGGCACCGCTGGTCAGTCGCACCTCGCCCTTGGCGTCGACTTGTGCCACTTGAGCCGTGCTCTGCGTGCTCAGCGTTTGACTGTGGTCGAGATAGCCACGGCCATTGACGCCGGTGCTGCCTGGACGGTTGCCAACTTTGGCCCAGGCATTGCCATCGAGCTGGCGTGCCTGTTGTTCGGCCTGGTCGGTCGCCTGTGACAAGGTTAGCGAGCCAGCACTGTGCATGACCACGCTACCTTCGCCGCCATCGATGCGGGCCCCTTCGTAGCGCCCATCGCTGCCCAGCTGTACCTGGATACCCTGTTGCCCGTACAGGCTGCCGGGCACGGCGGTGCTGCCGATATCCTTGCTTTCCAGCGACCCTCCCTGGCCAGCGGCGCGTACGTTCAGGTCCTCGCCGGTGCTGGTGTCCAGGCGCACGTCGCCGCCATAGGCCAGGCGTTGCACGGTCACTTCCTGGGTGTTCTCGGCCGCGTGCATCTGGTGCTGCTGCGCCTCGATCTGCAGCGCGCCGGCGTTGGCCTGCCAAGCTGTTCCCTGGTCTGCGAGGGTGTCGGCCTTGACCTCGACCTTGGCCCCGGAAAACTCGCTCACCCGAGCCAAGCTGCGACGCTGGTTTTCCAGGCGCTTGAGGTGTTCGACGGTCATGTCGGCACCGATGCTGGGTGGCGCCATGGCATCTTCGGGCGAGGCTTGCTGGAAGCGTGCGGCTTCCTCACCCAGCACCAGGCGTTCGATGGGGCGGGTAAGGTCGCGGTACTCGACACTGGCGCCCAGGCTGGCAGACCAGTTGTCGCGGCTTTGTTCATGTTCCTGGGTATCCTGCAGCGCGCGGTTATCGATGCGTTCGGCGGTCACCTGCAGGGAGTTGCCGGCCTCGACGTGCGCGGTCTCGGTGAGCAGTGCATCACTGCGCAATTTCAGATCGCCGCTGGCCTGCAACGCGCTGCGCTGCACCTTGCTCTCGCGCTCGGTCTGCACCTCACGGTTGTGATGGCCTTCGAACAGACTGCCCAAGCGGTCGATGCCGCCGGTTACCGTCAACCCGCCACCGCTATGGGTGGTAGTGGTGGTCGCGTCACGCTCATTACGGGCCGCACCCAGCGTCACTTCCTGAGCCTGTACGTCGAGGTCGCCGGCAGTGGCCTGGACCTTGCTGCCCTTTACCTGCAGGTGCGCGCCACTGTTCATGCCCACCGAGGCGCCCTTGAGCTCACTGGCAACCTGGTGGGTGGTGCGCTGCTTGCTGGTGCTGTTGGCGACCTCATATGCCACGCCAGCCGCGTACTGGCGGGATTCTGGCTTGCCATCCTCGGCTTCCTGGGTTTGCCTGGCGCTGGCCGTGAAGCCGCGTTGCTGGTCGCGGGTTTCGCGTTCATCGACCGATTGTGCACTGCCAATCAGCAGGTCGCCTTTGGCCTCCACTTGCAGGTGTTTGCCCGCTTCGACCTTGGCACCCTGAATGCGCAATTCTTCGGCACTGGCCAGGCGCAGGTTGCTGGCCGAGCTGACGTCGCTGACCAGCACCTGCTGTTTGCGGTCTGTACCTTCGTGTTCGCTGCCAATCAGGCCGAACAGTTTGCTGTCGCTGGAGCGGTTGGTGGAGGTGCTGCTGGCGTGGTCTGCCTCGATGGCCAGCGAACCTTTTTCGCTGTAGAGCACGGCGTCCTGCTTGCCGTGCACGCTGCTGCCGGTGATAGCGACCTGCTCGGCAGCCACGGTGAGCTTGCCCTCGCTGGCGACCGTGCTGCCTGCAACGGCCTTGCCCTCGGTGTCCTTGCCTTGGCGATCACCAAAGAAGGTGCCCGATACCAGGTCGCCGCGATAGTCGCGTTTGGTTCCGCGTTCCTGCAATGTGGTGGTGCCGATGTCTGCCTGTTTTGCCTGGATGGCCAAATCGCCGCGGCTGTGCAGGCTGCTGCCTTGCACATCGAGCTTGCCGCTTGCCTTGATCGCCATGTGCTTGGCGCCGAGCGTACTGCCCTTTGCGGTTTCCTTGAGCTGGTCGGTATCGCTGTCACCGCGCCATAAATCCTTGCGGTGGCGCACCTGCTCTTCAGTGCGCTGGCTATCGATGCCGGCCACGATGTCCAGGCCGGCGCCACTGTCGACGATCAGCTCGTTGCCTGCGTCCACCTTTGCTGCAGCCAGGCGCATGTCCTCGCCAGACTGCAACAGCACGCTGTCGCTGCCCTGCAATTGACTGCCCTGCTGCTGTTGGTGAGTGGTGGTGGTTTTGCGGCTGTAGGTTTCGCGGGTGATGAACAAGAACTTCTTGTTCCAGCTGTCGTTGTTGTGCTCGATGTGCTTGCGGGTCTGGGCGTCCAGTGTGAGCTTCTTGCCGGCGCGGGCTTCGATGCTTGCGGCCTGGCCGTTGACCGCATCAAGTATCAGGTCATCGGCAGCGGTGAGTTTCAGTGTACCGCGCTCGCTACGTAGCTCGGTGGGGTTGTCGACTTTGCCGCTGATATGCAAACCGCCTGCCGATTGGATGTCGACGCCCTCGGTGCCCATGACCTGTGATGCCCCCATGCGCACTCCCGCGCCTTCGGCAGTGCTCACCACACGGATACGCCCAGCGCGCATTGCACCGAACAGGCTGGCATCAATGCTCGAAGAGGGGCTGGGCAGGTGTTCCACAACGTCGCCACTGCGACTGTCCACACGGTTGCGACCAACCGTGATGTTGAGCGCTTCGCCGGCCGTGAGCAGGCCTTTGCTGTCCACGCGCGGTGCAATCAGCTCGAGCGCGCCACTGGCATTGCTCTGGCCATTTTCCAGTACCTGGAGGGTGCCGCTGGCCGTGAGTGTGTCCAGGTATTTGAGCTGCTGCTCTTCGAAAGCCGGGGTTCCCACCACGAAGCCAGCACGGGTGGTGTTGATGAAGCTGCCGCCATTGAGGGTGATGCCATTGGGGTTGGCCAGGATGTAGTCGGCCGGGCGCCCGAAGATTTCCTGTGGCCCTTCGATCAACGAGGCGTTGCGGCTGACCACTTCGTTGAGGATGGTCGAGGCGGCCTGGCCCTGAAACTGCGGGTTGGCCGCCAGGGCACCGGCCAGCTGCGACCGCCCGGCCTCGGTGGCGTTGTTCAACACCAAGCCAGGGGTGCCAACGTTGTAGTCGATGAACTGGTTGTGCGACAGCCCGCTGGCGTTGGGCGGCACGATGTCGATGACCGGTACCCCATGGCCGTTGTGGATGATCGGGGTGCCTGCCGGGCCGGCTGTTGCATCCAGGCCGTTCTGGGCCAGAGCGGCGCTGGGGCCCAGCAACGTGAGGAAGATGGACCAGCGCAAGATATTTGGGCGGATAGGTGGTAACTGCGAGAGTGTTTGCATTTTCTCGTTCTCTTTGTTGTGGGTGAATCAGATGTTCAGGGTCCAGTCCATTACCCAGAAGCCGGGCTCCAGCAGTGGGCGGGGCAGGTCGCTGGTGTACAAGGCGCGTTGATAGTCCAGGCGCAGGCGACTGCCGGGCAGGCTCAGTTCCAGCCCCGCGGCGGCCCCGGCCAGGCGCTGTGACGGTTTGCCTTCGGCCGTGCGGGCCCAGCCCAGGTCCAGGCCGATGTAGGGGCGTACCTCGATGGGATAGGCCCAGGCCAGGGGCAGCGGTTGGCTGAGCGTGTTGCGCCAAACCGCGCTGCTGGCGCCGGAGTAGGTGCGCTGGCGAAAGCCGCGCACAGCCGAGTCGTCACTGACCAGCAACTGTTCGACGGCAGGCAAGGGGTCATGGCTGTACTGCACACCCAGCTCGCTCTGCCAGCGCCACGGGGCAGGGGCCGGGCCCTGACGCAAATGCAGCAGGTTGGCGCGGTACTTGCGAAAGTTCGGGCGCAGGCGTTGCGCACCCAGCGGCGAGCGGTCAGCGCCCAGTGCGTCGATGCCTTGAGCAACCCCGAAGTAGCCATTCCACAAGCCCTCTTCGAGCCACAACAGGTTGATACCGGCCTCTACCGAGGCCAGTGTCGGGCTCTGCTGGACGATGACCGCGCCAGCGCTGCGGTTGATCAGTTGCTTGCGGTCCAGGCGGATGCTGGCGCTGAGCATGCCTTGCTGGTTGCGCCACAACACCCGCTCGACACTCAGGCCCTGGTAACTGCTGCTGCCGTCGGCCGCCTTGTCGCTGTGGGGAAGTGGCGCCCGGTAGCGTAGCTGGCTGGCGCTGAGCGCAACGGTCCAGGCACCGTAGGGGATGCTGTAGTACAGCGACACACCCTGGCTTTGCCCAGGCGCTTCGAGCACCGTTGTGGTCAGCGACAGGCGCAGGTCGTCATTGAGACCTTAAGGGCTGTCCAGGCCAATGCCGAGGTTGACGCGGTGGCGGCCGGTCAATTCGCTGCCACGGTTGTCGAAGCGGCTGTCCAGGTGCCAGCGTGAAGCCACTTTGTGTGGCTGCACGACAACGCGGGTACCGCCCTGCAGTTCGCCGGGCAGCAGAGCGGCACCCAGCTCGTAGGCGCGCAGGCGGTTGAGTTGGTCCAGGCCTTGCTCAAGGTCCGGCAGGTACAGGGGCTGCCCGAGCAGGCCGGGGAATGCATTGGCGAGGGACAAGGGCAGGTCGGGGCCTGCCAGTTCAATGGACTCGACAAAGCCTTCGACAATGACGATATCCAACGGTGCACCGTCTTCTGGCAGTTGCCGCAGGTAAGGCCGGCTGGTCGGGTAGCCGGCCTGCACGTAGCGCTGGGTGATGGCTTTCAGTAGCCGGTTGATGTCGGCGATGCCCATGCAGGCAGGGGTGAGGGCACGGATGGTTGGCGCCAGCGCTGGGTTCGAAAGCTGCTGGTTGCCGGCCACGCGCACGCCATCGACGGCCCAGCAGCGAGCGTGGTGCGGGAGGGGGGCAGTGGTGTCGCTGGGGGCGGTTGGGGCGGGTATACGCTGCCAGCGCTCAAGACGCTGCTGTTGCTCCAGCTGTCGCAGCCCATGCTGTTGGTCGCGCAACTGCTGGCTGGCTGGGTCGTCGGCCAGCGCCTGGGTGATGGACAGCACGCCTGACAGGCAAAAGGCTGGCAGCCAACGGGCGATGCGGTGAATCAGGCACGGCATTGAAGCACCCCGCAAATGATGTACGGTTTTCGTACTCGTCTGCGTGGATGCTAAGAATTAAGTCATTCGCCTGGATGCAGTACCCTGCCTAAGCGCTTGTCAGGCAAGTTCTCGCAAACCTGCGGGAAAACTCCTACAACCTTTGCTGGAAGGCCCTATATCAGGGCCGGATCTCGATCAGCGTCCCATCGCGTACCAGTTCCCATACTTCCTGCATGTCGCGGTTACGCATGGCAATGCAGCCATCGGTCCAGTCCAGGGTATGGAAGTACCATTCCGGGTATTCATCGTTGATCGGCGTGCCATGGATCATGATCATGCTGCCGGCACTCACCCCTTCACGGGTAGCGCGGGCGGCATCGCTGATGTTCGGGTAGTTGATGTGCATGGCCAGGTTGAAGCGGTCGCTCTGCTTGCGCCAGTCCAGCCAGTACAAACCCTCGGGGGTTTTCTTGTCGCCCTCGCGCTCCTTGGCGCCCTTGGGCTGCTTGCCAAGCGAGATACGGTAGGTTTTCAGCGGCTCGCCACGGCTGATCAACTGCAGGCGGCGCTCGGACTTGATTACCAGCACCTTGTCGATCAACGGCTGCATGGCCTGCTGCGAAGGCGAGGGCGTTTGCGCTGCCGGCACGGGCTTGCGGATGATGGTCTCGGTGAAGGCCGCTTGGGACACCGAGGTAACGCAAAGGCAGAAAAGGGCAAGCAACCAGCGCATGTAACGGTATCCCTGAAGGCTTCTTCTATGTAGAGGTGGTGGTCGTGACGCTCATCGGCGGCAGGTATTCATGACCTATGGGGTAATGCTGCCCGAGGCGGTCGCGATAGTAGCATTCTAGTGTGCGCGTGACGGTGCGGAAAGCCAGCTCGCCCCACGGTATCTCATGTTCTTCGAACAAGCGCACCTCCAGGCTTTCGACACCGACGGCGAAGTCCAGGTCCGTCAATTCGGCGCGGAAGAACACATGCACCTGGTTGATGTGCGGCAAATCGAACAGTTGATACAGCGACGTTGGCCCGACCCGGGCGCAGGCTTCCTCGACGGTTTCGCGACGGGCGGCCTGGTCGAGGGTTTCGCCGTTTTCCATGAAACCGGCGGGCAGGGTCCAGAAGCCCCGACGCGGCTCGATGGCGCGCCGGCACAGCAGCACCTGGCTGCCCCAGGTCGGCAATACACCGGCAACGATATTGGGGTTTTGGTAGTGGATGGTCTGGCAAGACTCGCAGACATACCGCAGGCGGCTGTCGCCCTGGGGGATCTGTTGAGTGACCGGTTGGCCGCACGCGCTGCAGAATTTCATGTGTAGATCCTTATGTTCACGGCTATCTTGGCGTGGCCACCGTGCCGCCGCAAGCGCTGGGGCTTGGGTGCTTCGCGGCTTTCGTGCATCATGCAAGACAGGCCTTGGACATGAGCGTGCGCAATGCTGGACGAGCTACTTCGCCGAATGAGCAACCATCACCCCGCATCACTGGAAACCGACCGACGGTTTCCCGAAGCGGCGGTTCTCTTGCCCATTACCCGCAGCGAAGCGCCCGAACTGGTATTGACCCTGCGCGCCAAGGGGCTGTCTACCCACGGCGGTGAAGTCGCCTTTCCCGGTGGTCGGCGTGACCCGGAAGACCCAGACCTGGTATTTACCGCCCTGCGTGAAGCCGAGGAAGAGATCGGCCTGCCGCCTGGCCTGGTAGAGGTGATCGGCCCGCTCAGCCCGCTTATTTCACTGCATGGCCTGAAAGTGACACCATTCGTCGGGCTTATCCCCGACTTCGTCGAATACCGCGCCAACGACGCCGAAATCGCGGCAGTATTCACCGTACCGCTGGAGTTCTTCCGGCAGGACCCGCGTGACCATACCCACCGTATCGATTACCAGGGACGTAGCTGGTATGTGCCAAGCTATCGCTACGGTGAATACAAGATCTGGGGGTTGTCGGCGATCATGATCGTCGAGCTGGTCAACGTGCTGTTCGATGCCGGCATCAGCTTGCACCAGCCCCCTGAGCGTTACATCAAAAACTGAACGGGGCCTACCCCGTCGTCTGCGTTGCAGCCTGAGGAGCGTTCATGAAATACCGCCTGGGTAACCTGCGCGTCGAAACCCACCCCACCAGTTGGGCTGCCCCCAATGCCACGCTGATTGGCAACGTGCGCCTGCAAGCCGATGCCAGCGTGTGGTTCGGCGCGGTTCTGCGCGGCGATAACGAGCTGATCGACATCGGCGAGGGCAGCAACGTGCAAGATGGCACGGTAATGCACACCGACATGGGCTCGCCGCTGACCTTGGGCAAGGGGGTGACCGTTGGTCACAACGCCATGTTGCATGGCTGCACGGTAGGCGACTACAGCCTGGTGGGTATCAATGCCGTCATCCTTAATGGTGCGCGCATTGGCAAGCACTGCATCATCGGCGCCAATGCACTGATCCCCGAGGGCAAGGAAATTCCAGACGGTTCGCTGGTGATGGGCTCGCCGGGCAAGGTCGTGCGCGAATTGACCGAGCAGCAGAAGCGCATGCTGGAAGCCAGCGCCGCGCATTACGTGCACAATGCCCAGCGTTATGCACGTGAGTTGGTGGTTGATGATGAGTGAAAGGGTAGAGCGGCCGGTGGCCTCGCCGTGCGTCAGCATTTGCGCGCTGGATGAGCAGGATATCTGCACCGGGTGCCAGCGTACCGTGGCCGAAATCGGCCGCTGGGGGCGGATGGACAATGACGAGCGCCGGGCGGTGCTGAAGTTGTGCCATGAGCGCGCAGTACAAGCCGGGCTCGTCCTCTAGGCGCGGCGTTGCCTGTCGAGGGGGCTAGCGGTACTCTGTAGGGCTTGCCCACAGATGACCCGCCATGTTCTATCTGATTGCCTATATCAGCAGCGTAGTGCTGATCAACTACGCCTTCTCCAGTGCCCCGCACCTGGACATCATCTGGTCTGCCTGGGGCGGCCTGGTATTCATCCTGCGCGACATGGTGCAGACCCGCTTCGGTCACGGTGCCCTGGTCGCCATGCTGGTGGCGCTGGTGCTGTCGTATGTCACTTCCGAGCCGGCCATCGCGCTGGCCAGTGCCACTGCGTTCTTCATCTCCGAGCTGATCGACTGGCTGGTGTTCAGCATCACCCGTCGGCCGCTGCGCGATCGCCTGTGGCTGAGCTCGGCGCTGAGTATTCCGGTGGACACCTTCATCTTCTTCGGCATGATCGGGGCCTTGACCCCGGCGGTGGTCGGCACGGCCATGGCCTCGAAGTTCGCCGGTGTCACCGCCGTGTGGCTGGCCATGGCATTTCGCGCCCGGCGGGCTGCCGTTACGGGTTGATGGTGTAGAATAGCGGTCCTTTTTCAGCGGGCCACACCAAGCCTGGTGCGGCCCCGGATGCCTTCGAGGACCTGAAATGACCCGTATCGGAACCCCATTGTCGCCCACCGCGACCCGTGTACTGCTCTGCGGCTGTGGCGAGCTGGGCAAGGAAGTGGTGATCGAGCTGCAGCGCCTGGGCGTCGAAGTAATCGCCGTCGACCGTTACGCCAATGCCCCGGCCATGCAGGTGGCGCACCGCAGCCATGTGGTCAACATGCTCGATGGCGTTGCCCTGCGCGCGGTGATCGAGGCCGAGAAACCGCACTACATCGTTCCGGAAATCGAAGCCATCGCCACCGCCACCCTGGTCGAGCTGGAAAACGAAGGCTTCAACGTAGTACCGACCGCGCGTGCCACCCAACTGACCATGAACCGCGAAGGCATCCGCCGCCTGGCTGCCGAAGAGCTGGACCTGCCAACCTCGCCGTACCACTTCGCCGACACCTTCGAGGACTACGCCAAGGCCGTTGCCGACGTGGGCTACCCGTGCGTGGTCAAGCCGGTGATGAGCTCGTCGGGTAAGGGCCAGAGCCTGCTGCGCAGCGATGCCGACCTGCAGAAGTCGTGGGACTACGCCCAGGAAGGCGGCCGCGCTGGCAAAGGCCGGGTGATCGTCGAGGGCTTCATCGACTTCGAATACGAGATCACCCTGCTGACCGTGCGCCACGTGGGGGGCACCACCTTCCTCGAACCTGTCGGCCACCGTCAGGAGAAGGGCGACTATCAGGAATCCTGGCAGCCACAGGCCATGAGCCCCAAGGCGCTGGCTGAGTCGCAGCGCGTGGCCAAGGCGGTCACCGATGCCTTGGGTGGTCGCGGCCTGTTTGGCGTAGAGCTGTTCGTGAAGGGTGACCAGGTGTGGTTCAGCGAAGTGTCGCCGCGCCCGCATGACACCGGGCTGGTAACCCTGATTTCCCAGGACCTGTCGCAATTCGCCCTGCATGCCCGCGCCATTCTTGGCCTGCCGATTCCAGTGGTGCGTCAGTTTGGTCCGTCGGCCTCGGCAGTGATCTTGCCGGAAGGGCAGTCGCAGCAGACCAGCTTCGCCAACCTGGGGGCGGCGCTGAGCGAGCCCGATACCGCCATTCGCTTGTTTGGCAAGCCGGAAATCAATGGTACCCGCCGTATGGGCGTGTGCCTGGCGCGTGACGAGTCGGTGGAGCTGGCGCGGGCCAAGGCGACCCGCGCTTCGCAGGCGGTCAAGGTAGAGTTCTGATTCGACTGGGGCCGCAACGCGGCCCCAATTGCTTACAGTTCGGTATTGCGAGTCTCTTTCAGGCACAGCACAGCAATCAGGCTGATCACCGCCGCTGCCGACACATAACCCCCCACCCAACTCAAGCCGCCCATGCTCACCAGCTTCTGGGCAAAGAACGGTGCCGCCGAGGCGCCGACGATGCCGCCCAGGTTATACGCCGCCGAAGCCCCGGTATAACGCACATGAGTCGGGAACAGTTCAGGCAGCAGTGCCCCCATCGGTGCGAAGGTCACGCCCATCAGGAACAGCTCGATGGCCAGGAACAGCGCCACGCCCGTGGTCGACCCCGACGTCAGCAGTGGTTCCATGGTAAAGCCCGAAGCGATCGCCAACAGGCCGCCCACGATCAGCACCGGCTTGCGCCCGTAGCGGTCGCTGAGCCACGCCGACAACGGTGTGGCCAGGGCCATGAACACCACTGCGAAGCACAGCAGGCCAAGGAACGTCTCGCGGCTGTAGCCCAGCGTGGTCACGCCATAGCTCAGCGAGAACACCGTGGAAATGTAGAACAGCGCGTAGCACACCACCATGGCCGCAGCGCCCAGCAAGGTTGGCAGCCAGTATTTGGAGAACAGGTCGACCACCGGCATTTTCACCCGCTCATGGCGGGCAACGGCCTTGGCGAACACTGGGCTTTCTTCGAGCTTCAGGCGTACATACAGGCCCACCAGCACCAGCGCGGCGCTGAGCAGGAACGGAATACGCCAGCCCCACTCACGGAACTGCTCGTCACTGAGCACCAAGGCCAGGGTCAGGAACAGCCCGTTGGCAGCCAAGAAGCCGATCGAAGGGCCTAGCTGCGGGAACATGCCGAACCAGGCACGCTTGCCTTCAGGGGCATTCTCGGTAGCCAGCAGGGCCGCGCCGCCCCATTCCCCGCCCAGGCCCAGGCCTTGGCCAAAACGCAGCAGGCAAAGGATGATCGGTGCCCACATGCCAATGCTGTCGTAGCCCGGCAGTACGCCGATGGCCGTGGTGCAAACGCCCATCAGCAGCAGCGAAGCGACCAGCGTCGACTTGCGGCCAATGCGGTCGCCAAAGTGACCGAACAACGCCGAGCCCAGCGGGCGGGCGAGGAAGGCGATACCGAAGGTGAGGAAGGCAGCCAGCATTTGCGCGGTGCCTGACTCGGACGGGAAGAACACCGGGCCGATCACCAGGGCTGCGGCAGTGGCGTAGACGTAGAAATCGTAGAACTCGATAGCGGTGCCGATGAAGCTGGCGGTGGCGACCCGCGCAGGCGAGTTGACCGGCGCGGCAGGCGCTTGGGCATAGGTGCTGCTTGTCATTAAGTAGGTCCCTAACAGTCTGGTCCGGCTCCATGGGCTTGGCCAGCGTCGGCGTGCAATGCAAAGGGCAGGCACGGTTGCGCGGGCGCCGGAGCGTTTTGTTGTTGTGCGCGCCCGACTGACGATAGCCCAAGGGGGATAGGGGCGGGGCGGGCACTGTTCGGGGTGTTGAAGCAGGACCGCGGGGCGTGTCAGTGGAGCGGACTGGCCGTGGAGCGCCGGGTGCGGGTAGCAGGCGTGACGGCGGGGCTGGGTAAGCGTGACCCGAGTATAGCTATCGGGTCACGGTCCACACCAGTACCTTGCTGGCACAATTGTCCTCTGTTTCGAGGATTTCCAGGCGATAGCGGCCGATCTTCAGGCAAACGGCGCTCTCCGGGATGCTTTCCAGCGCTTCGGTAACCAGCCCGTTGAGGGTTTTCGGCCCACCGTCGCAGGGCAGGTGCCAGCCCAAGGTGCGGTTGATTTCACGTAACGAAGCCGTGCCGTCGATGACGAAGGTGCCATCGGGCTGCGGGTGCACGTGAGGGTTTTCCAGGCTTTGCTCGTCCTCGAACTCGCCGACGATCTCTTCGAGGATGTCTTCCAGGGTGACGATGCCCAGTACCTCGCCGTACTCGTCCACCACCACGCCCAAGCGGCGTTGTTGTTTGTGGAAGTTCAGCAGTTGCATTTGCAGGGGCGTGCTTTCGGGTACGAAATAGGGTTCGTAGCAGGCGCTGTGCAGCGCATCCAGGGTCAGCTCGGCCTTGGGCAGCAGGTGGCTGATCAGCTTGGTGTTGAGGATGGCTTCGACTTGGTTGATGTCGTTGTGGTAGACCGGCAGGCGGGTGTGGCGGCTGACGATCAACTGCTCGATGATGCGCTCGATCGGCTCGTCGAGGTTGATGCCGTCCACTTCGTTACGTGGCACCAGGATGTCGTTGACGGTGACCTTGTCCAGCGACTGCAGGCCGTCGAGCAGGCTGTGGCGAGGTGGTTCGTGTTCCTCGTCTTCGTCGAAGTCATCCGATTCCTGAGCATGCAAGGCCACGGCTGTGGGCTGTACGCGGAACGGGCGCAGCAGCAGCTTGGCGAAGCCGTCCAGCAGGTAGGCCAGCGGCTGCAGCAGGGCGAGGGGGACTTTCAGCAGGCTGGTGCCCAGGCTGACGAACGCCTGCGGGTTGCGCCGGGCCAGGCGCCGCGGCAGGTATTCGGCGAACACCAGCAAGCTGAGGGTGGCGGCCAGACCGGCCAGCCAGAAGCCGTGCTCGCCACTGTAGCGCTGGCCCACCAGGCAGGCCAGGCCCAGCACCAGCAGTTTGCCCAGGCTGGCACACAGCACCAGGGCCTGGGCTGGCAGCATGGGCTGGCCATCTTCGCCAGCGCGTTGCGTGCCATTGAGTTGCAAGCGGGCGGCATCCACGGCGGTGAACAGTGCTGACCACAACAGGGCCAGTGCCAGTGTGCCGAATAGCGGTGCGTACGGCAGGGTGTCCATGGGCGGCCGTCAGATATGCAAGATGAATTCGCGAACCAGCTTGCTGCCGAAATAGGCCAGCATCAGCAGGCAGAAACCGGCCAGCGTCCAGCGGATGGCCTTGTGGCCCCGCCAGCCCAGGCGGGTACGGCCCCACAGCAGCACGCTGAACACCACCCAGGCGACACAGGCCAGCAACGTCTTGTGCACCAGGTGCTGGGCGAACAGGTTGTCGAGGAACAGCCAGCCGGAGATCAACGAAAGCGACAGCAGGCACCAGCCGGCCCAGAGAAAGCCGAACAGCAGGCTTTCCATGGTTTGCAGCGGTGGGAAGTTGCGGATAAGCCCGGACGGGTGCTTGTTCTTCAACTGGCGGTCCTGCAGCAGCAACAGCAGTGACTGGAAAACCGCGATGGTGAACAGCCCATAGGCCAGGATCGACAACAGGATATGGGCGAGAATGCCCGGTTCTTCGTTTATCAGTGGCACCGTGCCGGGTGGTGCGAACTGCGCCAGCAACGCTGTCACCGCGCCCAGCGGGAACAGCAACAACAGCAGGTTTTCTACCGGTATGCGCAGGCAGGCCAGCAGGGTCAGGGTGATGACGGCCACGGCGATCAGGCTGGCGGCGCTGAAGAAGTCCAGGCTCAGGCCCAGCGGGGTGATCAACTGGAAGAACAGCGCGCCGGCCTGGGCCAGCACCGCGACGGCGCCCAGCAGGCCAAGCAGGCGCTTGTCGGCCTTGCGGCCCTGGGCCAGGTACGAGCCCTGGTAGATGGCCGCAGCTATATATAGGCCGGCAGCGATCAGGTTGGGGATGAGGCTGGGAGAGGAGACCATAAGTCCTGGTTGGCGAGCCTTAAAGAGACGGAGTTTGGCATAGATTCCGCTGCTCTAGGAAGACTGGTAGGCCGCGTCGCGGCATTCGCGGGTAAAGCCACCGAATATCTCCCAAGGTGTGCGCCGCCGCCGCACTTCGCTATAATCGCCGCCTTGCTGTGCCCGGCGGGTGTGTATTTCCCCTGGGCGCCTGACAAACCTCGGCTTTTACTGGGCCTGAAAGGATCACCATGTTCGAAAACCTGACCGACCGCCTGTCACAGACGCTGCGCCATGTCACCGGCAAGGCCAAGCTGACCGAAGACAACATCAAGGACACGCTGCGCGAAGTGCGCATGGCCCTGCTCGAGGCCGACGTTGCCCTGCCGGTGGTCAAGGATTTCGTCAACAGCGTCAAGGAACGTGCGGTCGGCACCGAAGTCTCGCGTAGCCTGACCCCGGGCCAGGCATTCGTGAAGATCGTCCAGGCCGAGCTGGAAAGCCTGATGGGCGCGGCCAACGAAGACCTCGCACTGAACGCCGCCCCGCCTGCCGTGGTGCTGATGGCCGGCCTGCAAGGCGCCGGTAAGACCACCACCGCCGGCAAGCTGGCGCGCTTCCTTAAAGAGCGCAAGAAAAAGAGCGTGATGGTGGTGTCCGCCGACGTTTATCGCCCGGCGGCGATCAAGCAGCTGGAAACCCTGGCCAACGACATCGGTGTCACCTTCTTCCCGTCCGATATCAGCCAGAAGCCGGTGGCCATTGCCGAAGCGGCCATCCGTGAAGCCAAGCTGAAGTTCATCGACGTGGTCATCGTCGACACCGCCGGCCGTTTGCACATCGACGCCGACATGATGGACGAGATCAAGGCGCTGCACGCCGCGGTCAAGCCAATCGAGACGCTGTTCGTGGTCGACGCCATGACCGGCCAGGACGCCGCCAACACCGCCAAGGCCTTTGGCGAGGCGCTGCCGCTGACCGGTGTGGTACTGACCAAGGTCGACGGTGACGCCCGTGGTGGTGCTGCGCTGTCGGTGCGTGCCATCACCGGCAAGCCGATCAAGTTCATCGGTATGGGTGAGAAGACCGAGGCTCTCGAGCCGTTCCACCCCGATCGCGTCGCTTCGCGCATTCTCGGCATGGGTGACGTGCTCAGCCTGATCGAGCAGGCCGAGCAGACCATCGACAAGGCCAAGGCCGACAAGCTGGCCAAGAAGCTGAAGAAGGGCAAGGGCTTCGACCTCGAGGACTTCCGCGACCAGCTGCAACAAATGAAGAACATGGGCGGCCTCGGTGGCCTGATGGACAAGCTGCCGAGCATCGGCGGGGTCAACCTGTCGCAGATGGGCAACGCCCAGGGCGCCGCCGAGAAGCAGTTCAAACAGATGGAAGCGATCATCAACTCCATGACCCCGGCCGAGCGCCGTGACCCTGACCTGATCAGCGGTTCGCGCAAGCGCCGTATCGCCCTGGGTTCCGGTACCCAGGTGCAGGACATCGGCCGCTTGATCAAGCAGCACAAGCAGATGCAGAAGATGATGAAAAAATTCTCTGCCAAAGGCGGCATGGCCAAGATGATGCGCGGCCTGGGCGGGATGCTGCCAGGCGGCGGCATGCCGAAGCTGTAACTTATTCCGGGTGCCTGCCTTTCGTCGGGCTGGCGCCCAGAACCCCCGCTGTAGTGGGGTAACGGCCGCGGATTTCGCGGCACAACCGGCAAATCTGGACGGTAGGGCATGGCCTTGCCGAAAAAGTCATTTGCAAATGTCCGTGTATTCCCCGAGAATATGCGGCCTTTTGGGCACCCGTGTGCCTATTTGGCATTCAGATTTGCAGTACCAGCTGCTGTATCAACTGCAGCACCGACTATAGGAACGATGTTCACATGGTAACCATCCGTCTGGCCCGTGGCGGCTCGAAAAAGCGCCCATTCTACCACCTGACCGTGACCAACTCGCGTAACGCCCGTGATGGCCGTTTCGTTGAGCGCGTAGGTTTCTTCAACCCGATCGCTGCTGGCGCCGAAGTTAAACTGTCGGTCAACCAAGAGCGCGTCACCTACTGGCTGAGCCAGGGTGCACAGCCGTCTGAGCGTGTTGCTCAGCTGCTGAAGGAAGCTGCCAAGGCCGCTGCCTGAACAGTATGAACGCGACGCCAGAAAAGGCTGACGACCTGATCGTCGTTGGCAAGATTTTTTCGGTTCACGGCGTTCGCGGCGAGGTGAAGGTGTATTCCTTTACCGATCCGATTGAAAACCTGTTGGATTATCCGCGCTGGACGCTTCGGCACGAAGGCAAGGTAAAGCAGGTCGAGCTGGTCAGCGGTCGTGGCTCCCAAAAGGGCCTGGTCGTGAAGCTCAAAGGCCTCGAAGATCGCGATGAAGCCCGTCTTCTGAGCGGTTACGAAATCTGCATTGCGCGGAGCCTTTTGCCCAACCTGGCTGCCGACGAGTACTACTGGTACCAGTTGGTCGGTCTGAAGGTCATCAACCAGGACGAACACCTGTTCGGCAAGGTCGATCACCTGTTGGAGACCGGTGCGAACGATGTAATGGTGGTCAAACCCTGCGCAGGCAGCCTGGATGATCGCGAGCGTCTGTTGCCCTATACGGCGCAATGCGTGCTGGCAATCGACCTGGAAGCAGGCGTGATGCGGGTTGAGTGGGACGCGGACTTCTAAACGATGGGTAACCTTCGCGTAGACGTCATCACGTTGTTCCCCGAGATGTTCTCGGCCATCACGGAGTACGGCATTACCAGCCGCGCGGTGAAACAGGGGTTGCTTCAGGTAACTTGCTGGAACCCGCGGGACTACACCACAGATCGTCACCACACGGTAGATGATCGGCCGTTTGGCGGTGGTCCGGGCATGGTGATGAAAATCAAGCCTCTGGAAGATGCCCTGGTTAGCGCCAGGCAAGCGACCGGAGCTGCGGCAAAGGTGATCTACCTTTCGCCACAAGGCCGCAAGCTGACTCAGCAGGCGGTCAAAGGCCTGGCCGAACAGGAATCGTTGATCCTGATCGCCGGTCGTTATGAAGGCATCGACGAGCGCTTTATCGAGGCTCATGTCGATGAGGAGTGGTCGATTGGCGACTATGTGCTTTCCGGTGGCGAGCTGCCGGCCATGGTACTGATCGATGCGGTTACGCGGCTGCTGCCCGGAGCTTTAGGGCATGTGGACTCGGCGGAAGAAGATTCCTTCACCGACGGTCTGCTCGATTGCCCGCACTACACCCGACCTGAGGTGTATGCGGATCAGCGTGTTCCCGACGTGTTGCTAAGTGGCAACCATGCACATATCCGGCGTTGGAGGATGAAGCAGTCCCTTGGTAGGACCTTCGAACGACGCGCCGATCTTCTGGAAAGTCGCTCGCTTTCTGGAGAAGAGAAGAAGCTGCTCGAGGAATATCTCCGCGAGCGGGACGATAGTTAAACGTATCGATGGTGGATCACGTATCCATCTTAGGAGCACAGCATGACCAACAAGATCATCCAGCAGCTCGAAGCCGAGCAGATGAGCAAGGAAATCCCGACCTTCGCACCAGGCGACACCGTTGTCGTTCAGGTTAAAGTGAAGGAAGGTGAGCGTTCCCGTCTGCAGGCGTTCGAAGGCGTCGTTATCGCCAAGCGTAACCGCGGTCTGAATAGCGCCTTCACCGTGCGCAAGATCTCCAGCGGCGTTGGCGTAGAGCGTACCTTCCAGACCTACAGCCCGCAAATCGACAGCCTGGCCGTGAAACGTCGTGGTGACGTGCGTAAAGCCAAGCTGTACTACCTGCGCGACCTGTCCGGCAAAGCCGCTCGCATCAAGGAAAAACTGTCCTGAGTACAGTTTGCCCGGTGGCCGAGGCCGCCTAGCGAGAAAAAAGCAGCCTTCGGGCTGCTTTTTTGCGTTTTGAAACCCCGAAGATGTGATTGCCATGACTACCCGAGACCAGGAAATCCAGCGCCGCACCGAGCTGTCGGTGACCCGCGTGACCAAGGCGGTGTTCCCCAACACCACCAACCACCACAACACCCTGTTCGGCGGCACCGCACTGGCCTGGATGGACGAAGTGTCGTTCATCGCCGCCACGCGCTTCTGCCGCCTGCCGCTGGTGACCGTTTCTACCGACCGCATCGACTTCAAGCACCCGATCCCGGCGGGCTCGATCGTCGAGCTGGTGGGGACGGTGATCAAGGTCGGCAATACCAGCTTGCAGGTGCAGGTGGATGTGTTTGTCGAGAACATGTACCTGGACGGCCGTGAGCGGGCGATCCATGGGGTGTTCAGCTTCGTCGCCATCGACGAGGACAAGCGCCCGGTGCCCGTGCTGCCAAGCGCCTGAAGATCAGGGTTCTGGCGCTGGCTCGATCAACGCCACCAGGGTCCAGCCCGGTTGCGGCTGCAGCGGGTTGTCGGGGCTGGCTACATGCACCCAGCCATGGCCATCGCGGGCGAACAGCAGGTGTGCACGTTCGCCATGCAGTGCCTGGTAGGCATCCCAGCCAAAGCCTTCGGTGAGGTTGGTGCTGTACAACTCGGCGCCTTGATGCAGGCGGTTGGCCAGTTGCAGGTAGGTCATCGGGTTGGCCCCCAGCAGATGGCCACGATGCTCCTCGGCCGCCCGGTGCTTGTCGCTACGTTGTTTCTCCAGGCCGCTGGCCAGCACGAACAGCCGCCCGTGCCCGAAATCATGGCGAAACCTTGCGCAGGCCAGGGCATTGATTTCGCCAGCGGGAGAAAGGCCCAGCAAGTGCCCGAGGCCGACCAGGTCCAGGTGGGCATCGGCATGCTGCGAGGCGGGGTTGCCAAAATAGGTCGGAAGACCGTCCATGCGCGCAGCGCGGATGTTTTCCCAGCTGGAGTCCGTCAGCAACACCCGGCAGCCCAGCTGCTGCAGGGCTTTGGCGATGGCGCGGGCTGGTTCGTTGGCACCGACGATGAGAAACCCGCTGGGTGCTGGTTCGGCGACCTTGAGCAGGCGTGCCAGCGGCCTGGCCGTGGCGCTTTGCAGTACCACCGTGCCGATGATCACCGCGAAGGTCAGCGGCACCAGCAGCAGGGCGTCCTGGTGGCCGGCCTGGTGCAGGCGGATGGCAAAGATCGCGGAAACAGCGGCTGCGACGATGCCGCGGGGCGCAATCCAGGCCAGCAGTGCGCGCTCGCGCCAGCTGAGTGTCGAGCCCAGCGTGGACAGCCACACGTTGAGCGGGCGTGCCACCAGCTGGATCACCAGCAACAAGGCCAGCACCGCAGGGCCGAGGCCTAGCAGGGCATGCAGGTCAAGGCGCGCGGCGAGCAGGATGAACAGGCCGGAAATCAGCAGTACGCTGAGGTTTTCCTTGAAGTGCAGGATTTGTCGCACATCGACCCCGCGCATGTTGGCCAGCCACATGCCCATCACGGTCACCGCCAGCAGCCCGGATTCATGCATGATCTGGTTGGCGGCGATGAAAATGCCCAGTACCGCCGCCAGCGATGCGAGGTTGTGCAGGTACTCCGGTAGCCACTGCTCGCGCATGATCTGCCCCAGCAGCCACCCGCCGGCCGCGCCCAGGGCTGTGCCGCAAAAAATCACCCCGGCAAAAGTGGTCAGGCTCTGGCTCAGCGCGTTGCCATCGGCGCTTGCGATGATGAAGCTGTACACCACCACGGCGAGTAGCGCGCCGATGGGGTCGATCATGATCCCTTCCCAGCGCAGGATGTTGGCGATCGTCGACTTTGGCCGCACCACGCGAAGCATGGGTACGATCACCGTGGGCCCGGTCACTAGGGTCAGGGTGCCGAACAGAATCGACAGCGGCCAGTCGAACCCGAGTAGCCAGTGGGTCGCCAGGGCGATCACCAGCCAGGTGAGCAGGGCACCCACGGTGACCAGGCGATGCACCACGCTGCCGATCTCGCGCCACTGCGACAGGTGCAGGGTCAGGCTGCCTTCGAACAGGATCAGTGCCACTGCCAGCGACACCAGCGGCATCAGCAACGGGCCGAACAGTGCTTCGGGATCGAGCCAGCCCAGTGCCGGGCCGGCGATGATCCCGGCCAGCAGCAGAAACAGAATCGCCGGCAGTTTCAGGCGCCAGGCCAGCCATTGGCAGGCAAGCGCGGCGGCACCGATACCGCCGACGCTGAGAAGAATCTGCTGTTCGCTCATACGGGCTCCCTATGCCTGCAGTGTTATGAAAGACTAAGCGTCAATTCGCCGTTTGCCACCGAGTCTTCATGCCCGCCCTCGATCACCCCCTGATAGACCAGTTTCTCGACGCCCTGTGGCTTGAAAAAGGCCTGTCCGACAACACCCGAGTGTCCTACCGCAGTGACCTGGCCTTGTTCAATGGCTGGCTGCAGGAGCAGGCAGTGTCGCTGCCGGATGCCGGCCGCGAGCTGATCCTCGATCACCTGGCCTGGCGCCTCGACCAAGGCTACAAGCCGCGCTCCACGGCGCGCTTCCTGTCCGGCCTGCGTGGTTTTTTCCGCTACCTGCTGCGGGAAAGGCTGGTGGCCATCGACCCGACCTTGCAGGTCGACATGCCACAACTGGGCAAACCACTGCCCAAGTCACTCTCCGAAGCCGATGTCGAAGCCCTGCTGCAGGCACCGGACCTGGGCGAAGCCATCGGCCAGCGCGACCGTGCCATGCTCGAAGTGCTCTATGCCTGCGGCCTGCGCGTCACCGAGCTGGTCAGCCTGACCCTCGACCAGGTCAACCTGCGCCAGGGTGTGCTGCGGGTAATGGGCAAGGGCAGCAAGGAGCGCCTGGTGCCCATGGGTGAAGAGGCGGTGGTGTGGCTGGAACGCTACCAGCGCGATGGCCGCGCCGAACTGCTCAACGGCCGCCCCAGCGACGTGCTGTTCCCCAGCCTGAGAGGCGAGCAGATGACTCGCCAGACCTTCTGGCACCGCATCAAGCATCATGCCCGGGTTGCTGGCATCGACAAGCCGCTGTCGCCGCACACCTTGCGGCATGCCTTCGCCACCCACCTGCTCAACCACGGTGCCGACTTGCGTGTGGTGCAGATGCTGCTGGGCCACAGCGACCTGTCGACCACGCAGATCTATACCCACGTCGCCAAGGCCCGCCTGCAGCAGTTGCACGCCCAGCACCACCCGCGTGGATGAATGTTTTTCATGTTCCGCCGGCCGGTCCTTGCCAGCCCCTTCACCGGCAGCGTGATGTGGTAGGCTTGGGCGGTTTGCACCAAGGGCCGCACGGTCACCGCGTATTTTCCGCAGGTGGCGCCCTCCGGCCCCTGTCCGCCTTCAGGAGTTCCCATGCGCGTGACCCAGTTTTTCGCCGCCGCCGCTTTGGCGCTGGCCAGTACCTTTGCCGTTGCTGCGGCAACCGATAGCAACGCCGGGGCCGAGCAGGCCATCCGTAAATCGTTGCAGAACCTAGAGCTGGAAGTGCCCGTGGAAAGCGTGGCCAGCAGCCCCCTCAACGGCCTGTATGAAGTCAAGCTGCAGGGCGGTCGCGTGCTCTACGCCAGCGCCGACGGCCAGTTCGTGATGCAGGGTTACCTGTTCCAGATCCAGGACGGCAAGCCGGTCAACCTCACCGAGAAGACCGAACGTCAAGGCATCGCCAAGCTCATCAACGGCATTCCAGCCGCCGAGATGGTGGTTTATCCTGCCAAGGGCGAGACCAAGTCGCATATCACCGTGTTCACCGACACCACCTGCCCGTACTGCCACAAGCTGCATGCCGAAGTGCCCGAGCTGAACCGTCGCGGTATCGAAGTGCGCTATGTCGCGTTCCCGCGTCAGGGCCTCGGCTCGCCGGGTGACCAGCAGTTGCAGGCGGTGTGGTGCTCCAGCGACCGCCGTGGGGCGATGGACAAAATGGTCGAAGGTGAAGAAATCAAGGCCGCCAAGTGCACCAATCCTGTCAGCAAGCAGTTCCAGCTGGGCCAGTCGATCGGTGTCAATGGCACGCCGGCCATCGTCCTTGAAAGCGGCCAGGTCATTCCGGGCTACCAGCCGGCACCGCAAGTTGCCAAGCTGGCACTTGCCAAGTAATTCAATCAAGTACGCCGTCGTCATGGGGTGACGGCATGTTTCACGGTCGGCAAGCGTGTCGACCGTTCAATGGGGAGTTCACAGTGAAACCGGTCAAAGTAGGCATCTGTGGGTTGGGGACCGTCGGTGGCGGAACCTTCAATGTACTTCAGCGCAACGCCGAGGAGATTGCCCGCCGTGCCGGGCGCGGTATTGAAGTGGCACAGATCGCCATGCGCTCGCAGAACCCGAACTGCCAGATTACCGGTACCCCCATTACCGCTGACGTGTTCGAAGTTGCGAGCAACCCGGAGATTGACATTGTCATCGAGCTGATCGGTGGCTATACCATCGCCCGCGACCTGGTGCTTAAGGCCATCGAAAACGGCAAGCACGTGGTCACCGCCAACAAGGCGCTGATTGCCGTGCACGGCAACGAAATTTTCGCTAAAGCCCGCGAGAAGGGCGTCATTGTCGCCTTCGAAGCGGCTGTGGCCGGTGGCATCCCGGTCATCAAGGCTATCCGCGAAGGCCTGTCGGCCAACCGCATCAACTGGCTGGCCGGCATCATCAACGGCACCGGCAACTTCATCCTCACCGAAATGCGTGAGAAGGGCCGCGCCTTCCCGGACGTGCTCGCCGAAGCGCAGGCGCTGGGTTACGCCGAAGCCGACCCGACGTTCGACGTCGAAGGCATCGACGCCGCGCACAAGCTGACCATCCTGGCGTCCATCGCGTTCGGCATTCCGCTGCAATTCGACAAGGCCTACACCGAAGGCATCACCCAGCTGACCACGGCGGACGTGAACTACGCCGAGGCCCTGGGCTACCGCATCAAGCACCTGGGTGTTGCCCGTCGCACCGCCGAAGGTATCGAGCTGCGCGTGCACCCGACGCTGATCCCAGCCGACCGCCTGATCGCCAACGTCAACGGCGTGATGAACGCCGTCATGGTCAACGGTGACGCGGCCGGGTCTACCCTGTACTACGGCGCGGGCGCTGGTATGGAGCCCACCGCTTCGTCGGTGGTCGGCGACCTGGTCGACGTGGTCCGTGCCATGACCTCCGACCCGGAAAACCGCGTGCCGCACCTGGCCTTCCAGCCAGACTCGTTGTCGGCCCACCCGATCCTGCCGATTGAAGCCTGCGAAAGCGCCTACTACCTGCGCATTCAGGCCAAGGATCACCCGGGCGTACTGGCCCAGGTGGCCAGCATTCTCTCGGAGCGTGGCATCAACATCGAGTCGATCATGCAGAAGGAAGCCGAGGAGCAGGACGGCCTGGTGCCGATGATCCTGCTGACCCATGGTGTGGTCGAGCAGCGTATCAACGATGCCATCATCGCCCTGGAAGCCCTGCAGGACGTGGTCGGCAAGGTTGTGCGCATTCGCGTCGAACAGCTCAACTAACAAAATTAGTGCCGTCGGGCCGCCAGCGCGGCCCCGGCCCCAGCATCGAAGGTTTGCACCCATGCGCTATATCAGTACCCGCGGCCAGGCACCGGCCCTGAATTTCGAAGACGTGCTGCTGGCTGGCCTGGCCAGTGACGGCGGCTTGTACGTGCCGGAAAACCTGCCACGCTTCACCCAGGAAGAAATCGCCTCGTGGGCCGGTCTGCCGTACCACGAGCTGGCTTTCCGAGTGATGCGCCCGTTCGTCGAAGGCAGCATCGCCGACGCCGACTTCAAGAAGATCCTCGAAGAAACCTACGGCGAGTTCGCCCACGCGGCGGTCGCACCGCTGCGCCAGCTGAACAGCAACGAATGGGTGCTGGAGCTGTTCCACGGCCCGACCTTGGCGTTCAAGGACTTTGCCCTGCAGTTGCTCGGCCGTCTGCTCGACCACGTGCTGGCCAAGCGCAACGAGCGCGTGGTGATCGTCGGCGCCACCAGTGGTGACACCGGTTCCGCCGCCATCGAAGGCTGCCGCCGTTGCGACAACGTCGACATTTTCATCCTGCACCCGCACCAGCGCGTGTCGGAAGTGCAGCGTCGGCAGATGACCACCATCTTCGGCGACAACATCCACAACATCGCCATCGAAGGTAACTTCGACGACTGCCAGGAAATGGTCAAGGCCAGCTTCGCCGACCAGTCGTTCCTCAAGGGCACCCGCCTGGTAGCCGTCAACTCGATCAACTGGGCGCGGATCATGGCCCAGATCGTCTACTACTTCCACGCAGCGCTGCAGTTGGGCGGCCCGGCGCGCTCGGTGGCGTTCTCGGTACCGACTGGCAACTTCGGCGACATTTTCGCCGGCTACCTGGCGCGCAACATGGGCCTGCCGGTCAGCCAGCTGATCGTCGCCACCAACCGCAACGACATCCTGCACCGCTTCATGAGCGGCAACCAGTACGTCAAGGACACCCTGCACGCGACCTTGTCGCCGTCGATGGACATCATGGTCTCGTCCAACTTCGAGCGTCTGCTGTTCGACCTGCACGGCCGCAACGGGGGGGCGATTGCCGAGCTGATGGCCAACTTCAAGCAAGGTGGCGGCTTCAGCGTCGAGCAAGACCGCTGGACCGAAGCGCGCAAGCTGTTCGACTCGCTGGCTGTGAGCGACGAGCAAACCTGCGAGACCATTGCCGAAGTATTCGCCGCCACCGGTGAAGTGCTCGACCCGCATACCGCGATCGGCGTCAAGGCTGCCCGCGAGTGCCGCCGTAGCCTGGATACGCCGATGGTGGTGCTGGGCACCGCGCACCCGGTCAAGTTCCCGGAAGCGGTGGAGAAGGCCGGTGTGGGCAAGGCGCTGGAACTGCCGGCGCACCTCAGCGACCTGTTCAGCCGTGAAGAGCGTTGCACGGTGCTGGCCAATGACCTGAAAGCTGTACAGGGCTTTGTCAGCCAGCACGGCAACCGCGGCAAGCCGCTGTAACCGAGTGGGTTTGCGGGGCCGCTACGCGGCCCCAGCTTCTCGGACTTTTCCCACGATCGCCTCTGAAAAGCCCTATTCAGCCTGCTGGGCGCAACGCCTAGATTAGCCGGTCCTCCCATCCGGAGCGGCTCATGCACCAGACCTACGTGTTGATCCACCAGGCACGCCCATCCCACCAGATCCTGCTGCACCAGGCGCTCAATAGCCAGGGTGTCTTCAACGTGCGCATCAGCGCGAGCACCGGTGACCTGGATGCCTGCCTCAGCGCTGAGCATCGCCCCGATTTGCTGATCCTCGACCACGCCATGTCAACGCGGGCCGGTCTTGCCTTGCTCGCCCAGCAACACAATGCGCGCGCATTGCTGTTCGTCGGCCAGCCCGCGCCCAATCGTCAAAACCTTGCCCAAGAGGCCAGAAAACGCGGCCTGTGGGTGCTCGCCGAGCTGCCCTGGCCGCTGTCGATGCCGGGCCTGCAGCACGCCCTGCAAACACTGCAGGTGCGCCCAGGGCGGTGTAGTAAAGCTGTCATGTCGGCCCCGCATGCTCACTGAGACAGCCGCAGTGTGACGAACTTTCCGCTGTGCCTGTTGGTCAGTTCCTTTAGATCCCACCACGCAGCGAGTGATCCGGATGGAAAGAATCTGCAGCCTGCTCAACGACGCCCTAGCCCCCTATCAGGCACACCTCGGCAGCGCCGATGCCAGTGGCAATCGCCAATTGACCGTTCATGACCGCCTTGCCGGTATTACCTTGCGGCGCATGGTCAGCGAGCGACAGTTGCAGGAGCAACGCCTGCTGATAGATTTGGTGGATGGCTTGCACCGTGACTTGCAAATAGCAGAAGGGCGTTTGCAGCCGTGTGTGATTGCCGCATTGCAGCAGCGTCAGCAACCCCAGGGAACCTTTGCCTGAGTGGCTTATCAGACACAGTAGGGGCAGCCGGCCAGCGCTTTGCTCCGGCGCTGGCAGGGCTGTCACGGGAAGTCTCCAAGGACTTTCGCTTGGCCCCGGGCGTCTTCCCCAGCGTCCGGGGTTTCTTTTTGGGTTCTGCGCAGTCCCCTGTAGGCACGGCTTTTTTTGGCGCGATGGGCTGCAACTACTGCGCTTCGAAGAAACGCTTGCTCTCTTCCAGGTAGTCTTCCTGCAGCGCAGGGTCCAGCCAGCGCGCATACAGCGCCGGCAATACATCCTGGCGCAGCCTGGGTAACAGCTGATCGATATGCGCAATCGCTTCGCGCCCCAGAGGGTTGTCCGAGCAACCCACATGCAGAAACTGATAGCGTTCTACCCCCTGCACAGGATGAAACTGGTAATCAGCCAGTGAACCACCTTGTTGCTGGATGAGATAGCGCACCTCAGGCCAGTAGCCGAGCACCAGGCGCAAACGCCCCAGTTGTTGCATCTGCAGCAGGTTGGCAGTGGCGTCGTTGCCATAATGGCGGCTGAGCGCGGTGTCGGGCAACTGACGCAGAATGGCGTCGATCTGCGTGCCGTAACTGCGTTCTGCAACAATCCCCAGCTTCAGCGCGTTGTTGCTCAGCAAACCATGCAGGTCTACCTGCTGGCCGTCGAGGTAGGGCGCCATCAGCGCCTGGTTTTCCTTGCGCAGCACCAGCCCGCCGCTGACCACACCCAGCGACGGCATGGAAAAACGCACGTATTCGGCCCGTTCCGGGGTCCATAGCAGGGTCGGGTCGCAGGTGAAGCTGTTGCGGTCTTGCAGCATCTGAAGGCCGCGGGCGCGGTTGACCCGCAAAATGGTGTGGTCGTACTCGGGCATCTGCCCGATCAGCAGTGGCAACAACTGGTCGATCACCCCCTGGCCTTTTTCCGGGCCTTCGAAAATGGTGAACGGCGGCAGGTCGCGCACCAGCCAGAAGATGTGTTCCTTGGCACTGACAGGCTGTAGCAGCAGTGCGGGCAATAGCCCGCACAGCAGGACCAGGTGACGTAGGCAGCGGGCCGCGCGCATGAAACCGGGCAGCGCCAGAGTCAGACCGTGCCTGCTACGCGCAGGCTGGCGATGGCCGCCGCGTCATAGCCCAGGCTGGCGAGCAGTGCCTCGGTGTGCTCGCCAAGGGCCGGGCCGACCCATTCGCTGGAACCGGGGGTCTCCGACAACTTGGGCACAATGCCGGGCATGCGAAATGGCTTGCCATCCGGCAGCTTGGCCTGCAGGAACATCTCGCGTGCCAGGTACTGCGGGTCGTTGAACATGTCTTCGGCTGAATAGATACGGCTGGCCGGTACTTCGGCGGTGGTAAGCACCTGCATCAATTGCTCCAGCGGCAGGCTGTTGGCCCAGCGATCGATCACCCCGTACAACTCGTCACGACGCAGGTCGCGGCCGTCGTTGCTGGCCAGGGTCGGGTCGTCGGCCAGGTCGTCGCGGCCGATCGCTTGCATGAAGCGCTTGAAGATCGCATCGCCGTTGGCGCCGATCTGCACATGCTTGCCGTCGGCGCTGGTGTGGATGGAGGAGGGCGTAATGCCTGGCATGATGTTGCCAGTGCGTTCGCGGATAAAACCGAACACATCGAATTCCGGGACCATGCTTTCCATCATGGCAAAGATCGCTTCGTACAGCGCCACGTCCACCACCTGGCCCTGGCCGCCATTGACTTCCCGGTGGCGCAACGCCATTAGTGCGCCGATCACCCCCCACAGGGCGGCAATCGAATCACCGATGGAAATGCCCGTGCGCACCGGCGGGCGGTCGTCGAAACCGGTGATGTAGCGCAGGCCGCCCATCGACTCGCCCACCGCGCCGAAGCCCGGCTGGTCTTTCATCGGCCCGGTTTGGCCAAAGCCTGACAGGCGCACCATTACCAGGCGCGGGTTCAGCGCATGCAGTACATCCCAGCCCAGGCCAAGCTTTTCCAGCACGCCTGGGCGAAAGTTTTCGATCAGGATGTCGGCCTCGGCCAGCAGGCGCTTGAGAATCTCGCGCCCCTCGGGGTGCTTGAGGTTGAGGGTGAGCGACTGTTTGTTGCGGGCCTGCACGAACCACCATAGCGACGTGCCCTCGTACAGCTTGCGCCACTTGCGCAACGGGTCGCCGCCATCGGGCGATTCGACCTTGACCACCTCGGCGCCGAATTCGGCACAGATACGCGAGGCGAAAGGCCCGGCGATCAAGGTGCCGAGTTCGACAACTTTAAGGCCGGCGAGGGGTTTGCTGGGCGTCGACATGGGGCATCCGTGGCAGTTGGGCAGTGCCGTGGTTTTATCACACGTCGGTTTCGCCGGGTACTGCTGCGGCGCATGGAAGGTGCGGATGGGGTAGACTGTGCCACTTTTCTTTTGCACGAAGCCCGTCGACCATGGCCCAGCCGTCCACCACCTACAAGTTCGAATTGAATCTCACCGACCTTGACCGCAACGTCTACGAAAGCGTCAAGCAGACCATCGCTCGCCACCCTTCGGAAACCGAAGAGCGTATGGCGGTTCGTCTGTTGGCGTATGCGCTCTGGTACAACGAGAACTTGTCGTTTGGCCGTGGCCTGTCGGATGTCGATGAGCCGGCGCTTTGGGAAAAGAGCCTGGACGATCGCGTGTTGCATTGGATCGAAGTGGGCCAGCCAGACGCCGACCGCCTGACCTGGTGCTCGCGCCGTACCGAACGCACCAGCCTGCTGGCCTACGGCAGCCTGCGGGTGTGGGAGGGCAAAGTGGTGAGCGCGGTCAAGAACCTGAAGAACCTGAGCATTGCCGCTGTACCGCAAGAGGTGCTGGAAACCTTGGCGACCGACATGCCGCGCAGCATCAAGTGGGACGTGATGATCAGCGAAGGCACGGTATTCGTCACCGACGACCGTGGCCAGCATGAGGTACAACTGCAGTGGCTGCTTGGTGAGCGTGGCTGAAGCAACCCATGCGCATCGAACCTCGCCCTCTGCCGCCGACCCTGCCATTTCTGGGTAATCTGCCACCTTTGCTCACCCGTCTGTACGCCGCGCGCGGCGTGCAGAGCGAGGCCGAGCTGGACAAAAGCCTGGCGCGCCTGCTGCCGTACCAGCAGCTAAAGGGCATCGAGGCAGGTGTCGACCTGCTGGTCGAGGCGCTCGACCAGCGCCAGCGTATCCTCATTGTTGGCGATTTCGATGCCGACGGTGCCACCGCAAGCACCGTAGGGGTGCTGGGCCTGCGCCTACTGGGTGCGGCCCATGTCGATTACCTGGTACCCAACCGCTTCGAGTATGGCTATGGCCTGACCCCGGAAATCGTCGAAGTGGCGCTGCAACGCCAGCCGCAACTGCTGATTACCGTGGACAATGGCATTTCCAGCGTCGAGGGTGTGGCGGCGGCCAAGGCCGCTGGGCTCAAGGTGCTGGTCACCGACCATCACCTGCCAGGCCAGCAGTTGCCCGACGCAGACGCCATCATCAACCCCAATCAGCCGGGCTGTACGTTCCCCAGCAAGTCGTTGGCCGGAGTAGGGGTGATCTTCTACGTGCTGATGGCCCTGCGCGCGCGACTGCGCAGCCTGGGCCGTTACGAGACGCAAGCACAGCCGAACATAGGCGAACTGCTCGACCTGGTCGCGTTGGGCAGCGTTGCCGACGTGGTGCCGCTGGATGCCAACAACCGCATCCTGGTGCACCAGGGCCTCGAGCGCATCCGCGCCGGTCGTGCCCGGCCAGGGCTGAAGGCGATTCTCGAAGTGGCCCGCCGCGATCACCGGCGTATCACCTCGACTGACCTGGGTTTCATCCTCGGCCCACGGCTGAACGCCGCCGGTCGCCTGGACGACATGAGCCTGGGCATTGAATGCCTGCTGTGCGAAGACGCGGCACTGGCCCAGGACATGGCCCAGCAGCTAGACGACCTGAACCAGGACCGCAAGTCCATCGAGCAGGGGATGCAGCGCGAAGCCCTGGCCCAGCTCAAGGACCTGCCGGTCGAGTCGATGCCGTATGGTCTGTGTTTGTTCGATGCCGACTGGCACCAGGGTGTAATCGGTATTTTGGCGTCGCGCCTTAAAGAGCGTTATCACCGTCCAACCATTGCCTTTGCCGATGCCGGCGAAGGCATGCTGAAAGGCTCGGCGCGTTCGGTACCAGGGTTCCATATCCGCGACGCGCTGGATGCCGTAGCGGCCCGCCACCCGCAACTGATCAGCAAATTCGGCGGCCACGCCATGGCGGCGGGGTTGTCGTTGCCTGAAGGCAATTTCCAGGCGTTTGCCGAGGCGTTCGACGAAGAAGTGCGGCGCCAGCTGCGCGAGGAAGACCTGACAGGCCGGCTGTTGTCTGATGGCAGCCTGGCCGTGGAGGAATTCCACCTCGACCTGGCCAAGGCCTTGCGCCATGCCGGGCCGTGGGGCCAGCATTTCCCCGAGCCGCTGTTCCACGGCGTGTTCCAACTGGTGGAGCAGCGCGTGGTGGGCGAGCGGCACCTGAAGGTGGTGCTCAAGAGCGAGTGTGGTTCGGTGCGACTGGATGGCATCGCCTTCGGCGTTGACCGCGAAGTGTGGCCGAACCCGACCGTGCGCTGGGTCGAACTGGCGTACAAGCTGGATGTGAACGAGTTTCGTGGCAATGAAAGTGTGCAGTTGATGATTGCCCACATGGAGCCACGCTGAGCCCAACGCGAAACCTGTGTGAGCGGGCATGCCCGCTCCCAGAGGGCCGGCGGCGGGTTCAGGGCTTGTGCAGTACCTGTGGGAGCGGGTTTACCCGCGAACACCGGCAAAGCCGGTACCATTCACCGCGTCACATTCTTCGCGGGTAAACCCGCCCCCGGTGTCAGGTGCAACGGCTATTGACTGATCTCGGATTGTTTTTTCCGCTGCCGGTTTTGCCAGTGCATTACGCCTGCTGCGACAAACGAGGCCAAACCAAGCAGTGAGAAGAACACAATGCCTTCCACTGCTTCCCGGTTGTACGTCTCGATCACATACTTTTTGATTGATGGATCGTACAGAATCTCTTCGCTGGTCGATAGTCGCCTGACAGTTGGACCGGATAAAGAATCTTCGATTTCAACAAACAGCGGTGTTGCCTTACTCAGATCGGCGGCGTCGAAGCGAGCTTTCTCTGCATAAACCCATGTTTCGATCCGCTTACCGGCTGGTTCGTTGTAAGCAATTCCAAAACCGTAATACGACCTGTCATGGCTCCAAATTTGAGGCTTGGATACAAGGGTGGCTGGGACGCGTACCCATGGGGCGTTTACTAGTTGTGTGCTATCTCTCCAGCTTGTTAGGTAGAAAGGGATAAAACATAAGAAAATGGAGCCGATGAGTAACATGCATGTCATGCGCCTATGTGGCTCTAATTCCTTCATCATTTCGATCCACGCACGCCAAGTCAGCATCAGTAAAATTTCTCCTAAGGATGATGTTTTCTAACGATACTTGTCCTGCTGAGGTGCGGTGCAGCAAGCGTATTTGTCTTGGCCCCCACCAATTATGGTGGTGATCGATGGAGGCGGGCCTACGGGTGGTTGGCCATTGATGCTTTCAATTCCCAGAGTAATTGTGGCGCCACCACCAGTAGGCAAAGGGGGTTGAACAGGTAGGTTTACGCCACCGTAAATAAGTGACTGGGCCCCATTGTTGATTTGAAATAGGTCCAGCTTTCTGGTATCTAGCTGGATCTCCAGGGTGTCAGGGTGCCATGTAATTACTTGTATCAATCCACCGAAATGACTTTTTATGGCGTCTGGATCCGTAATTTCTAAGCTTGGGGATAGTATCGATGTGCCCGTTTCATTGGATATGTCATGTGATTTTAAGCTGCTCATGATCGGAGCTATTGCGGTCGCGATATTTTTTGCTAGCTCCGAGTTGTATGTGCCTACCAAACTGGCACCCAGCGCGACACCGGTGAACACGCCTGCGGTCAAAGGGGCCCCCGCCAGTAGCGCAAACCCCGCTACCACGCCCGCCACGTTGCCTACAAGGTTAATGTAATCACCATAATTCGGCTCTTTTCCAGGCTTGGATTCAGCAACGATCTTCAAAAATGTGACTGTGCCCGCCAGTGTGTTAGTAACGATATTTAGAAATGGCACCGCTCCCGCAGTCATTTGCGTAACAGACAGCACGGAGGCAATGGCGCTGCTGGTCTGTGCAGTTTGCACGACTAGCGAGAAGCCTTGGTTGTCGGTGTTAAACTGGTCATGCACCGCGGCAGCTGCGCCCGCATTAAATCCCGATTTTCCGATCCTATCGACCATTGCGACAAATATTTCGAATCGTTTGCTCATAACTTGAAATCCTTGTTCACAGTCTTAAATGCAATGGTCGTGCGCAGGCGGTCGCAATCTATGGTTGGCGATTTGGCACGGTGCGGCATTTCGCCATTAAAAATGGCAAAACGCCCTGGTTTCGGCAGTGCTGCGGCAATGACGTCGGTCTTGGCATCATTGCAAAAAAGAAGCTCACCTCCCCATGTCGTAGCCCAATAGTCGTTACAGAAAAGGACTGCTGTATGCCCTGGTTCACTGGGTAGGTTGTCCCGGTGGATCGGACTGTCTTGCCCGGAGGTTTGGCCGTTTGCATATACGCCAACCAATCTGGCATTTTGCATGTGCAGGGCGGATAAACGTTGCCAAATGCTGGCGAGAAATCCCCAACTTGGGTTTTTGCTCAGCTCTTCCTCACAGCATCCCAATGATTCTCGCTTGCTTCCGGCGATGAAAAAGTGCCAGCAGGGGCGGGCGAATGGTGTGGAGTTTACTGGCCAGTCATATCGCCAATGAGCGTTTGAGAACGCATTGTTAAGCTGGGCTTGCTCTTCGGGTGTGATGATGTTGTCTATGATGCCTACATCGCTAGATGTAAATTGTCGTTTCATTAGCTATCTCTCTATCGTGCTCATCTTCATTGCCTTGCAGGCGGTAGTTTCGGGTGCAAGGAAACGTTAAATAATTTCAGCTGACTAATCGATAGGGTGAGAGAGTTGCTGGTTGAGAAGACTTTCGGAAGCGGATGTGGCTCTTCAGGCAATTGTGCGTGCGAAATTTCCAGTATGCCCGGCATGCCGGGGCAAACAGGTATATACGGGGGTGGCAAACCTTCCATGTTTGGACGGATCGCTGATCCTTAACAGAAAATTATTAGCGTGGTCGTCAATGCGCCATGCCTAATTCAGCATCATCCATGAGTGCTTTGGCCATTGCGCTGAGAGAGTGCGCAGCCCAGATCATCATGGGCTTTTCATCCATCAGGCCGACGATAGTGAGTTCTCTTACGTAGCCCATCAGCTCCGAAGCCTGTTCTCGGGCGTCTCGGCACGGAATGCCTGCTTCGATACGAAACAGTGGATGGGTCTGGTTTTCACTTTGAAGGAAAGTGGTCTTGCCGACGGTGAATTGGGTGTCTTCGGTGCTCATTGATCCTCTCCTGATATTTTTCGAGAGTCTGTCCTGGCGTCTTTGCGGGTGAACCCGATCCCACGGGGGACCACATACATTAAGTCATGCACAGCACTTGCGGGAGCGGGCTCACCCGCGAAGGCCGGTGAATAAAGCCTCAATGCTTGCAGTGTGTTGTCAGAGGAGGAGAAATGAGGGGTGGATCAGGAACTGTCTGTTTCATATCAATCACTCGTAGATTTGCTGATTGACCGCCTTCTCCGATTCCACACGAAGGGTGGCAATTGTACGCGGTGTGGAATCCAGGCTACGAGCAAACCCGGTAGGCTTTGCGGCCTTCCGCGCACAACTGCCATGACGACAGCTACTCGGTAATGGGTCGGGATTCCACCCCCGGACGCTGACGATCAGCGACCAGCCAAGGCTAGAGAATCAGTATTCCAGCAACAATCAGACGCGAGTCGACAGGACTTGTAGGTTATTTCCTCAGGCTAGGTTTCACCAGATCTGAGTCGTAGGGAACATCTGAAATTCCTATCAGGTATGGGCCCGCTAAAATCTGCCTTTGACCGACCGCCAGCCACCCCAAAATCCCACGGAACATCCCCCCCACCCATTCTGGTCTAGTCTGAAGTTATGACCGGACCTGGGCCAGGGACGTGCAATTGAGTGTCCGGGCCGGATCACCATTGGAGTCCTTGGGAGGTGCCCTCATGAGCCTGCTGCTTGAGCCTTACACCCTGCGTCAGCTGACCCTGCCCAACCGCATCGCCGTCTCGCCGATGTGCCAGTATTCCGCTATCGATGGCCTGGCCAACGATTGGCACCTTGTCCATTTAGGCAGCCGCGCCGTTGGTGGTGCGGGCCTGGTGATCACCGAAGCCGTGGCGGTCACCGCCGATGGCCGCATCACCGCCGAAGACCTCGGCCTGTGGGACGACACGCAGATCGCCCCGTTGCAACGCATCACTCGCTTCATCACCGCCCAAGGCGCCGTGCCCGGTATCCAGCTGGCACACGCCGGGCGCAAGGCCAGCACCTATCGCCCATGGCTGGGCAGGCAGGGTAGTGTGAAGCTCGAAGACGGCGGGTGGCAGCCGGTGGGCCCTTCGAAGATCGCCTTCGACCCGCAGCACACAGCGCCACGCGAGCTGACCGAGAACGAGATCCAGGGTGTTATCGACGCCTTCGTTGCCTCGACTGAGCGCGCCTTGAAGGCCGGTTTCAAGGTGGTGGAAATTCATGCTGCCCATGGCTACCTGTTGCACCAGTTCCTCTCGCCGCTGAGTAACCAACGCCGCGACGAGTACGGCAGCTGCTTCGAAAACCGCATCCGCCTGACCTTGCAAGTGGTGGAGGCCGTGCGCAAGGTCTGGCCGGCCGAGTTGCCATTGTTCGTGCGGGTATCGGCAACCGATTGGGTCGAAGATGGCTGGAACCCCGATGAAACCGTTGAACTGGCCCGACGTCTGCGAGGGTTGGGCGTAGACCTGATCGATGTGTCCTCTGGCGGGACCTCGGTAAACGCCGAAATCCCCACCGGCCCTGGCTATCAGACCCGCTTCGCCGAGCGCGTGCGCAAGGAATCGGAAATCGCCACCGGCACCGTGGGCATGATCACCGAACCGGCCCAGGCCGAGCATATTTTGCGCACCGGCCAGGCCGATATCATCTTCCTCGCCCGTGAACTGCTGCGCGACCCGTACTGGCCGCTGCATGCCGACGATGACCTGGGCGGCAACAAGGCGACCTGGCCTGCGCAATACCAGCGCGCGACCAGCCGGGCCAACCCGATTCACGAGTCGGATCTGCGGGACTGATCCAGGCCTTTACGCGGTTGTTGTAGGAACGCATGCGCGCACCTACAACAACCGCGTATGTTCAGCGGGCTAGTGCTTGATCATCACATGCCGCACGCAGGTGTAATCCTCAAGTCCATACATCGACATGTCCTTCCCATACCCTGAGTGCTTCTGCCCGCCATGGGGCATTTCACTGACCAGCATGAAGTGGGTATTCACCCAAGTGCAGCCGTACTGCAAGCGCGCCGCCAGGCGGTGGGCGCGGCCTGTGTCGCGGGTCCATACCGATGAGGCCAGGCCGTAGTTGGAATCGTTGGCCCACTCAAGCGCCTGCGCTTCGTCGGTAAAACGGGTGACCGACACCACCGGGCCAAACACTTCGTTGCGCACGATCTCGTCGTCCTGCAGGGCATCGGCCAGCACGGTCGGCTCGAAGAAGAAGCCATTGCCGTCAATCGCTTTGCCACCGGTTACCAGGCGAATGTGCGGCTGGGCGATGGCCCGCTGCACCAAGCCTGCGACCTTGTCGCGGTGCTGGGCACTGATCAGCGGCCCCAGCTCGGTGTCCTCGGCCTCCTGCAGGCCGGGCTTGAGGCTGGCGACGGCTTCACCCAGGCGCTCGACGAAGCGTTCGTAGATGCCGTCCTGCACATACAGGCGGCAGGCAGCGGTGCAGTCCTGGCCGGCGTTGTAGAAGCCGAAGGTGCGGATGCCATCGATGGCGGCGTCGATGTCGGCGTCGTCGAACACCAGTACAGGGGCCTTGCCGCCCAGCTCCATGTGCATGCGCTTCACACTGTCGGCGGTGGCACTGATGATGTGTGCACCCGTGGGGATCGAGCCGGTCAGCGACACCATGCGCACCTTTGGATGGTTGACCAGCGGGTTGCCGACGGTCTGGCCGCGGCCAAACAGAATGTTCAGTACACCCGGTGGCAGCAGGTCCTGGGCCAGCTCGCCCAGGCGCAGGGCCGTCAGCGGGGTCATTTCGGAGGGTTTGATCACCACGGTATTGCCGGCTGCCAGGGCCGGGGCGATCTTCCAGGCCAGCATCATCAATGGGTAGTTCCACGGGGCAATCGAGGCCACCACGCCCAGCGGGTCGCGGCGGATCATCGAGGTGTGGCCTGGCAGGTATTCGCCGGCCGCCAAGCCGCCCAGGCAACGCGCCGCACCGGCGAAGTAGCGGAACACATCGGCAATCGCCGGGATTTCGTCGTTCAGCGCGGCGCTCAGGGGCTTGCCGCAGTTCTGAGATTCCAGCCGGGCCAGTTCATCGCCGTGGGCTTCGATGGCGTCCGCCAGCGCCAGCAAGGCCTGCGAGCGCTCTTTGGGGCTGGTTTGCGACCAGCTGTCGAAGGCCAGGTCGGCAGCGCGCACGGCGCTGTCCACCTGGGCCTCGGTGGCTTCGTTGATCTGCGCCAGGGCGGTGCCCTGCGCCGGGTCGAGCACGGTCCAGGCGGGGCCTTGGCCCGCGACCAGTTGGCCATTGATCAGCATCTGCGTTTGCATCGGGGACTCCTCCAGGGTCATTTGCCACTGCCCGCGACGCTTTCGCCGCCACGGGTCAGGTAATAGGCGCCAAGGATTGGCAGCATGGTCACCAGCATCACCAGCATGGCGACCACGTTGGTCACCGGTACGTCACGCGGGCGGCTGAGTTGGTTGAGCAGCCAGATCGGCAGCGTGCGCTCGTGGCCGGCGGTGAAGGTGGTGACGATGATTTCATCGAACGACAGGGCAAAGGCCAGCATGCCGCCGGCCAGCAGCGCCGAACCGAGGTTGGGCAGGATGATGTAGCGGAAGGTCTGCCAGCCATCGGCGCCCAGGTCCATCGACGCTTCGATCAGGCTCTGCGAGGTGCGCCGCAGGCGGGCGATCACGTTGTTGTAGACGATCACCACGCAGAACGTGGCGTGGCCGACCACGATGGTGAACACACCAGGCTCGATCCCCAAGGTCTTGAACGCCGAGAGCAGGGCGATGCCGGTGATGATGCCGGGCAGGGCGATGGGCAGGATCAGCATCAGCGAAATGCTCTCCTTGCCGAAAAAGCTGCGCCGGTACAGCGCAGCCGAGGCTAGTGTGCCCAGTACCAGCGCGATCAGCGTGGCGAGGCAGGCCACCTGCAGTGACAGCTTGATTGCCTCCAGCACATCGGGCCGGGCGAAGGCCACGCCAATCCACTTCAGGGTGAAGCCCTTGGGCGGGAAGCTGAACGCGGCGTCTTCGGTGTTGAAGGCGTACAGAAAGATGATCAGGATCGGGAAGTGCAGGAACAGCAACCCGCCCCAGGCCGCCAGGCGCAGCCCCGGTGATGCTTTTTCAGAGTGCATCGAAGGCCCCCAGGCGCTTGACGATGGACAGGTACACCGCGATCAGCACGATGGGCACCAAGGTGAACGCGGCAGCCATCGGCATGTTGCCAATCGCCCCCTGCTGGGCATAGACCATGCTGCCGATGAAGTAGCCGGGCGGGCCGACCAGTTGCGGCACGATGAAGTCGCCCAGGGTGAGCGAGAAGGTGAAGATCGAGCCGGCGGCGATGCCGGGGATCGACAACGGCAGGATCACCTGCACGAACGTTTGCCCCGGCCGTGCGCCGAGGTCGGCCGAAGCTTGCAGCAGCGACGGTGGCAAGCGCTCCAGCGAGGCCTGGATGGGCAGGATCATGAACGGCAGCCAGATGTACACGAACACCAGAAAGCGCCCCAGGTGCGAGGTCGACAGCGTGCTGCCGCCCACGCCAGGCACCGCCAACAGCGCCTGCAGCAGGGCATCCAGGTGCAACAACTGGACGAACCACTGGGCCACGCCGCCCTTGGCCAACAGCAGGGTCCAGGCATAGGTTTTGACGATATAGCTGGCCCACATCGGCATCATCACCGCGATGTAGAAAAATGCCTTGGTCTTGCCGCTGGTATAGCGCGCCATGTAGTAGGCGATGGGGAAGGCCAGCACCGCACTGGCCAGCGACACCGCCACTGCCATGCCCAGGGTGCGCAGGATGATGTCGAAGTTCGACGGGTTGAACAGCGCGGCGAAGTTGCCCAGGGTCAGGTCCGGGGTCACCGCCATGGTGAAATCGTCGAAGGTATAGAAACCCTGCCACAGCAGGTTCAGCAGCGAGCCCAGGTAGATTGCGCCGAACCAGGTCAGCGGCGGTATCAATAGCAGTGCCAGGTACAGGTTGGGGCGCCGGTACAGCAGGTTGGATAGGCCGCGCAGTGTGCTCATGTCAGCGGCCCTCGGTTTCCTGCAGCACCGTCATTGCCTCGCGGGGCCAGTGCGCCTGCAGCCGCTGCCCGGTCTGCCAGGCCTGTGCCTGTGCCTGCCAGCGGTCGTTGGCCTGGCTTACCGCCAGCAGTTGGCCGTTGTCCAATTGCAGCTCGTAGCGGGTGGCGCTGCCCTGGTACTGGATATCGCGCAACAGGCCGCTTACCTGCACTTCGTGGCTGGTGACCACAAGGTCGCCCAGGCGGATGTGCTCGGGACGGATGGAGAAGGGGGCCGGGCTGCCGTTGAGCTGCATGGCCAGCTCGCCACGTACCACGTTGGAGGTGCCGACGAATTCGGCGACGAAGGTGGTGGCGGGCTTCATGTACAGATTGCGCGGGGTGTCGACCTGTTCGATGCGGCCACGGTTGAACACCGCGACCCGGTCGGACATCGACAGCGCTTCGGTCTGGTCGTGGGTGACGAAGATGAAGGTGATGCCCAGCTGGCGTTGCAGCTTTTTCAGCTCCCCTTGCATCTGTTCGCGCAACTTCAGGTCCAGTGCGCCCAGCGGCTCGTCCAGCAGCAGCACGCGCGGCCGGTTGACCAGTGCACGGGCCAGGGCCACACGCTGGCGCTGGCCGCCAGACAGTTGCGCTGGTTTGCGCGTGCCGTAGCCGGCCAGGGCCACCATGGCCAGGGCTTCTTCGGCGCGACTATGGCGTTCGGCCTTGGCCACGCCCTTTACCTTCAGGCCATAGGCGATGTTGTCCAACACGTTCATGTGCGGGAACAGTGCGTAGTCCTGGAACACGGTGTTGACGTCACGTTGGTAGGGCGGCATGCCAGCGGCCTCCACCCCGTGGATGCGGATCGAACCGCTGGAGGGTTGTTCGAAGCCGGCGATCAGGCGCAGGCAAGTGGTCTTACCCGAGCCGGAAGGGCCAAGCATGGAGAAGAACTCGCCATCGATGATATCGATGCTGACCTGGTCGACGGCCTTGACCTCGCCGAAGGTGCGGGAAACCTGGGTGAACTGGACGGCTAGGGGCATGCGTGGGCTCCGGGCAATGGGCTTGCTCCTGATCCTGCCTTTGCGCGGGTAAACCCGCGAAAAGGCAGGATCAGGCATTCAGGCAACCTCAGCGCCCACCCATGATTGCAATGTAGTCCTGGGTCCAGCGGCTATACGGCACGAACTTGCCGCCCTGGGCCTGCGGGGTTTTCCAGAAGGCAATCTTGTCGAAATTGTCGAAGCCATTGGTCTTGCAGCCCTCGGCGCCCAGCAATTGGCTGCCTGTACAGGCAGCCGGCACCGCCGGCAACGAGCCGAACCAGGCCGCCACGTCGCCCTGCACCTTCGGCTGCAGCGACCAGTCCATCCACTTGTAGGCGCAGTTGGGGTGCTTGGCCTCGGCGTGCAGCATGGTGGTGTCGGCCCAGCCGGTCGCACCCTCCTTGGGAATGGTCGAGGCCACTGGCTGGTTCTCGGCCTTCAGGCCATTGACCATGTAGCCCCATGAACTGGAGGCGACCACGCCTTCGTTCTTCACGTCGCTCATCTGCACCGTGGCGTCATGCCAGTAGCGGTGGATCAGCGGTTGCTGCTGGCGCAGCAGTTCCAGCACGGCCTTGTATTGCTCCTCGTTCAGTTCGTACGGGTCCTTGATACCCAGTTCGGGCTTGGCCGACTTCAAGTACAGGGCGGCGTCGGCGATGTAGATCGGCCCGTCATAGGCTTGCACGCGCCCCTTGTTCGGTTTGCCGTCAGGCAGGTCCTGCGGCTGGAACACAACGCTCCAGCTGGTTGGCGCCTGCTTGAAGGTATTGGTGTTGTACAGCAGCACGTTCGGCCCCCATTGATACGGGGTGCCATACACTTGCTTGTCGACCACGTACCAGCCGCCGTTCTGCAGGCGTGGGTCGATGTTTTTCCAGTTGGGGATCAAGGCGGTGTTGATCGGCTGTACGCGCTTGCCGACGATCAGCCGCAGCGAGGCGTCGCCCGAGGCGGTCACCAGGTCATAGCCGCCCTTGGTCATCAGGCTGACCATTTCGTCCGAGGTGGCGGCGGTTTTCACGCTGACCTTGCAGCCGGTTTCCTTCTCGAAACCGGTCACCCAGTCGTAGGCCTTGTCGCTTTCACCGCGCTCGATGTAGCCGGGCCAGGCGACGATGTCCAGGCGCCCCTCGCCGGCCCCCAGGGCCTTGGGCGGTTCGGCGGCCTGCAGGCTGGCGCTGGCCAGCACGGCGCCAGTCATGGCGCCGAGCAATGCGGTCTTGTGCACTGACATGGTGTTCCCTCTTCTTGGCGATCTTGTTCGGGGCAGTCATCAAGCAAGCGGTGAAGCAATCGTTATAAGCGTAGTGCGCGGGTGCGAGGTATTGGCGATATCGAGTCTAGTTGGCTTTTTGCCAGCTAACGCAACATCCGGAAGCAAATCCCTGCATGGCGTGTGCTGCGCCAAGCCTTACTCTGGCGCTTGAATCTTCTTACGTGGAGACACGCGCATGAATACTCGGGGTTTGCTTGATCAGCTCCTCAAGTCCGGCCAGCAATTGCTTGAAAAACAAGGCGGCGCCAACAAGCCTGGCGGCGCGTCAGGCGGGCTTGGCGGGCTGTTGTCTGGAGCAGGCGGCGGCCTGTTGGGTGGGGGGGCGCTGGGCTTGTTGCTGGGGAACAAGAAGGCGCGCAAGTACGGCGGCAAGGCTCTGACTTACGGTGGCTTGGCCGCGCTGGGCGTGTTGGCCTACAAAGCTTACGGCAACTGGCAGGCCAATCAGCGGGTAGCTGCAAGCGAGCCGCAAACCGTCGACCGCCTGCCGCCGGCCCAGGTCGAGCAGCACAGCCAGGCGGTGCTGAGGGCGCTGGTGGCAGCGGCCAAGTCCGATGGCCATATCGACGAGCGCGAGCGGGCGTTGATCGAGGGCGAGTTCACCCGCCTGGACAGCGACCGCGAATTGCAGCACTGGCTGCATGCCGAGTTGAACAAGCCGCTGGACCCGGCTGAAGTGGCCCGCGCCGCGCAAACGCCGGAGATGGCTGCCGAGATGTACCTGGCTAGCGTGATGATGGTCGACGAGGAAAACTTCATGGAGCGGGCCTACCTGGACGAGCTGGCCCGTCAGTTGCGCCTGGACCCAGGCTTGCGCCAGGCGCTGGATAGCCAGGCGCGGCTTGCCGCAGGTTAGTGATCGGGGCCGCGCAGCGGCCCCAATTGCCTTTGCCCAAATGGCGTGTCCATCAGCACTGCTGCCTGTTTACCCTTCACTTCACCCGCAAAACCGTAAGGCCTCTAGGCTATACTTCGGCGATTTTTCCCGCTCGTTGTGAATTCCTGAGGGCTGAATGTGAAAAACTGGACCTTGCGCCAACGGATCCTGGCAAGTTTCGCCGTGATCATCGCCATCATGCTGCTGATGATCGTGGCCGCCTATTCGCGGTTGGTGACCATCGAAACCGCCGAAGAGGCGGTAGGGACCGACAGCATTCCCGGGGTCTACTACAGCTCGATGATCCGCAGCGCCTGGGTCGATAGCTACGTCACCAGCCAGCAACTGGTGGGCCTGTCCAACCACCGTGAAATCACTTCGGCCGACATGGAGCTGTTCAAAAGCTTCGAAGACCGGCTCAAGCAACACATGGCCAGCTACCAGGCCACCATCCAGGACAAGGATGATCAAACCCGCTTCGACAACTTCGTGCAGTTGGAAGAGGGCTACCTGAAGATCGTCAACCAGGTGCTGGATACTTACCGCCAGCACAACTACGCCGAAGCCGAACGGCTGATCATCGAAGTGCTGACCCCGGCCTGGGTAGATGGGCGCAAGCACTTGAATGAAGTGATCGAGAACAACCGGGCATCAGCCGACGCCGCCACCAACGAGATCGTCAGCGCCGTGAGCACGGCCAAGGGCAGCATGGTCGTTTCGCTGCTGCTGGCAATCGTTGCCGCTGGCATCTGCGGCTTGCTGCTGATGCGCGCCATCACCGCGCCCATGCAACGTATCGTGCATGCCCTCGACAAGCTGCGCTCGGGCGACCTGAGCATGCGCCTGAGCCTGGACCGCAAGGACGAGTTCGGTGCCATCGAAAGCGGTTTCAACGAGATGGCCGAAGCACTGGCCAACCTGGTAGCCCAGGCGCAACGTTCGTCGGTGCAGGTGACCACCTCGGTTACCGAAATTGCCGCCACGTCCAAGCAACAGCAGGCCACCGCCACCGAAACGGCCGCCACCACCACCGAAATCGGCGCCACCTCGCGAGAAATCGCCGCCACTTCGCGCGACCTGGTGCGCACCATGACCGAAGTGACGACCGCCGCTGACCAGGCCTCCAGCCTGGCAGGCTCCGGGCAGCAGGGCCTGGCGCGCATGGAAGAGACCATGCACCAGGTGATGGGCGCAGCCGATCTGGTCAACGCCAAGCTTGGCATCCTCAACGAGAAAGCCAGCAACATCACGCAGATGGTGGTCACCATCGTCAAGGTTGCCGACCAGACCAACCTGCTGTCGCTCAACGCCGCCATCGAGGCAGAAAAGGCCGGCGAATATGGCCGCGGCTTTGCCGTGGTCGCCACCGAAGTGCGCCGCCTGGCCGACCAGACCGCCGTCGCCACCTACGACATCGAGCAGATGGTGCGCGAGATCCAGTCGGCCGTGTCGGCTGGGGTCATGGGCATGGACAAGTTCTCCGAAGAAGTGCGCCGCGGCATGTTCGAAGTACAACAGGTGGGCGAGCAGCTCAGCCAGATCATCCACCAGGTGCAGGCCCTGGCACCGCGCGTGCTGATGGTCAACGAAGGCATGCAGGCCCAGGCCACCGGTGCCGAGCAGATCAACCAGGCGCTGGCCCAGCTCAGCGATGCCAGCACCCAGACCGTCGAGTCGCTGCGCCAGGCCAGTTTTGCCATCGATGAGCTAAGCCAGGTGGCCGCGGGCCTGCGTGGCGGCGTGTCGCGCTTCAAAGTCTGACCGCGATGAACGACTTGCAACCGCGCCCCGCGCGGGCGAAAAACGCCAAGGGGGCGTTGTACCTGCAGTTTCGCATCAGGGCGCAGCGTTTTGCCCTGAGCGTGCACGAGGTGATCGAGGTGTTGCCGCGTCAGCCGCTCAAGCCGATTGCCCAGGCACCTGCCTGGGTCGCCGGTATCCTCGCTCATCGTGGCCAGCTGGTGCCGGTGATCGACCTTGCCGCGCTGAGCTTTGGCCAGCCAGCGGCGCAGCGCACCAGCACCCGCCTGGTGTTGGTGCACTACCGTGGCAGCCTGCAGCTTGGTTTGATTCTGGAGCAGGCCACCGAAACCCTGCGTTGCCAACCCGACGAGTTTCAGCCCTATGGGGTGGACACCGGCGATGCGCCTTATCTGGGCCCGGTGCGCCAGGATGCCCAGGGCATGCTGCAGCGCATCGAAGTCAATGACCTGCTGCCCGACGCTGTGCACGAATTGCTGTACACGCAAGACCCGACAGGGATGCCTACATGAACGAACAGCGTTTCTTCCGCTTCTTGCGCGAGCGCATTGGTCTGGACGTGGAGTCGGTGGGCGCGCCCATGGTCGAGCGCGCACTGCGCCAGCGCTGCGTGGCTGCAGGCGCGATGGACCTGGACGATTACTGGCTGCGCCTGCAGCAGTCGGCGGATGAGCAACAGGCGCTGATCGAAGCGGTGATCGTCCCGGAAACCTGGTTTTTCCGTTACCCCGAATCCTTCACTGCGCTGGCCAGCCTGGCCCATAAACGCCTGGCCCAGCTGGCGGGTGCACGCCCATTGCGCCTGCTCAGCCTGCCGTGCTCGACCGGCGAGGAGCCGTATTCGCTGGCCATGGCCTTGCTCGACGCTGGCATCGCGCCGGGGGCATTGCTGATTGATGCTATGGACATCAGCCCCAGTTCGGTAGCCAAGGCAAGGCTGGCCGTGTATGGGCGCAATGCCTTTCGTGGCAGCGAACTGGGCTTTCGTGAGCGCTACTTCGATGCCCTCGACGAAGGCCATCGCCTGCATGAACGGGTACGCCAGCAAGTCAGCCTGCAGGTGGGCAACGTGCTTGACCCGGCGTTGGCCAGCCGCGATGGCCTGTATGACTTCGTGTTCTGTCGCAACCTGTTGATTTATTTCGACGTGCCGACCCAGCAGCGTGTGTTCGAGGTGCTCAAACGCCTGCTGCATCCGCAGGGTGTGCTGTTCATCGGCCCGGCCGAGGGCAGCTTGCTGGCACGCCTGGGCATGCGTCCGCTGGGGATCCCCCAGTCGTTTGCCTATGTGCGTCAGGAAGGCGACAGCGCCCCGATGGACGTGGTACCCGCCCAACCGGTGAAGCGAACGTTGGCGACGTTGCCCACAGCGGGGTATCCACCGCCCAGCGCGCCGTTGCCACCGCCGCTGCGAGTGTTGCCTGTGGCGGCCAGGCCGGCGCCGGCCCGCGAGCACAAGCACGAGGGGGCCAGTGAGTTGCTGGCCAGCATTGCCCGCCTGGCCAATGCCGGTGCCAGCGAGCAGGCCCGGGGCGAGTGCCAGCGCTACCTGGGCCAGTACCCGCCGTCGGCGCAGGTGTACTACTGGCTGGGGCTGCTCAGTGATACCGAAGGCGATGCGCAGCAGGCGCTGACCCACTACCGCAAGGCCCTGTACCTGGAACCACAGCACCCCGAGGCGCTGGTGCACCTGGCGGCCTTGCTGGCGGCCCAGGGTGACCTGGCCGGTGCCCGGCGCCTGCAGGAACGGGCGGCGCGGGCTGGCCGGGAGTCTGAACGATGAACAGTGAATCCGCGATGCAGTTGCTGGCCGAGGATGACGCGCACATCGACGACTGCTGGAACCGCATTGGCGTGCATGGCGACAAGCAGTGCCCGCTGCTGGAGCAGCATGTTCATTGCCGCAATTGCGAGGTGTATGCCGCCGCGGCCACGCGTTTGCTCGACCGCTATGCGCTGATGCAGGACCACCAGGCTGCAGTAGCGCAGCCGGTCGAAGAAAACACCGGCCGCTCCGTGCTGCTGTTCCGCCTGGGCGAAGAGTGGCTGGCGCTGGCTACCGCCTGCCTGGCCGAGATCGCCCCGTTGCAGGCGGTGCATTCGCTGCCGCATCAGCGCTCGCGGCTGCTGCAGGGGGTTGCCAATGTGCGCGGTGCGTTGGTGCCGTGCCTGTCACTGGCTGACTTGCTGGGTGTGCAAGCCGGTACCGCCGAGCAGCGTGGTGGCCGGGCGATGCCACGCATGCTGATTCTGGCCGCCGAAGGTGGGCCGGTGGTGATGGCCGTCGAGGAAATCGACGGTATTCACCGGCTCGACCCACTGTTGCTTGGCAGCGGCCAGGACGCCACACGCTTCACCTCCGCAGTCCTGCAGTGGCGCGGCCGCAGTGTGCGGGTGCTGGACGATCAACACTTACTGTCTGCCGTGCAGCGGAGCTTGTCATGACCCCAGAGCAAATGCGCGACGCATCGTTGCTCGAACTGTTCAGCCTGGAGGCCGAGGCGCAGACCCAGGTGCTCAGTGCCGGCCTGATGGCATTGGAGCGCAATCCCACCCAGGCCGACCAGCTCGAGGCCTGCATGCGCGCCGCCCACTCGCTCAAGGGGGCCGCGCGCATCGTCGGGGTGGATGCGGGCGTCAGTGTCGCCCATGTCATGGAGGATTGCCTGGTAGCGGCCCAGGAAGGCCGTCTGCGGCTGACCGCCGAGCATATCGATGCACTATTGCAAGGCACCGACCTGCTGATGCGCATCGCCACGCCAGGCGATGCCGGCGCGCAGGCGACCTTGCCGGTGTTTCTTGCGCAAATGGCCAACCTGCTTGACCCAGGCGCTGCTGCCATCCCTGCGGCGCCGCTGGTGGCACCCGTGCTGCCGGAGCCCCCCCCGGCAATTCCGACGTCGGCACCGTTGGTGGTGCCAGCCGAACCGCCGGAACCAGAGCCCGAGCCCCAGCCGGCCCTGCGGCGCAAGGCCGGCAAGCGCGCCGGGGAAGGTGCCGAGCGGGTACTGCGTGTTACCGCCGACCGCCTCAATAGCCTGCTCGACCTGTCCAGCAAGTCGCTGGTGGAAACCCAGCGGCTCAAGCCTTACCTGGCCACCCTGCAGCGCCTCAAACGCATGCACGGCCAAGGCATGCAGGCGCTCGATGGCTTGCGTATGCAGCTGGAAGACAGTGGCCAGCGCAGCGAGGTGCTCGAAGCCCTGGCGCAAACCCAGCGCCTGCTGGCGGAAACCCAGCAGATCCTGCAGCAACAGGCTGCGGACCTGGACGAATTCGGCTGGCAGGCCAGCCAGCGTGCACAATTACTGTATGACACGGCTCTGGCTTGCCGAATGCGGCCGTTTGCCGACGTGCTGACTGGGCAGAGCCGCATGGTCCGTGACCTGGGCCGCTCGCTGGGCAAACCGGTGCGCTTGGTGGTGGAAGGGGAGAAAACCCAGGTCGACCGCGATGTGCTGGAAAAACTCGAAGCACCGCTGACCCACTTGTTGCGCAATGCCGTCGACCACGGCATCGAACTGCCCGAGCGGCGCCTGCTGGCGGCCAAGCCGGACGAAGGGGAGATCCGCCTGCGGGCGTCGCACCAGGCCGGCATGCTCAGCCTGGAGCTGATCGACGATGGCGCCGGCATCGACCTGGAGCGCTTGCGCAGCAGCATCGTCGAGCGTGCCCTGTCGCCGGCCGACACGGTGGCGCGGATGAGTGAAGCGGAGCTGCTGACGTTCCTGTTCCTGCCCGGTTTCAGCCTGCGCGACAAGGTTACCGAAGTGTCCGGGCGCGGCGTGGGGCTGGATGCGGTGCAGCACATGATCCGCGAGCTGCGCGGCTCGATCGAGCTGACTCAGGTGGCGGGGCAGGGGTGTCGCTTCCATCTGCAGGTGCCACTGACCTTGTCGGTGGTGCGCAGCCTGGTGGTCGAGGTGGGCGGTGAGGCTTACGCTTTCCCGCTGGCCCATATCGAACGCACGCTGGAAGTGACCGCCGAACAGATCGTGCAGATCGAAGGGCGTCAGCACTTCTGGCACGAAGGCCGGCATATTGGCCTGGTGGCCGCCAGCCAGTTGCTCAACCGCCCGGCCGGGCAAAGCGACGAAGCCAGCCTGCGGGTGGTGGTGATCCGTGAGCGCGAGCAGCTGTACGGCGTGGCCGTGGAGCGGCTGGTGGGCGAGCGGGTGCTGGTGGTGATGCCCCTCGACCCACGGCTGGGCAAGGTACAGGACATTTCCTCCGGTGCCTTGCTCGATGATGGCTCGGTGGTGCTGATCGTCGATGTCGAAGACTTGCTGCGGTCGGTGGAAAAACTGCTCAGTACCGGTAGCCTGGAGCGCATCGAGCGCGGCAGCAGCGGTGCCCGTGGGGTGGCCCGCAAGCGCATCCTGGTGGTCGACGATTCGCTGACCGTGCGCGAACTGCAGCGCAAGCTGTTGGGTAACCGTGGCTACGACGTGGCAGTGGCAGTCGATGGCATGGACGGCTGGAACGCCCTGCGCGGTGAGGACTTCGATTTGCTGATCACCGACATCGACATGCCGCGCATGGACGGCATCGAGCTGGTCACCCTGGTGCGTCGCGACCAGCGGCTGCAGTCGTTGCCGGTGATGGTGGTGTCCTACAAAGACCGTGAGGAAGACCGACGGCGTGGTCTGGATGCTGGCGCGGACTACTATTTGGCGAAAGCCAGTTTCCACGACGATGCGTTGCTGGATGCTGTAGTCGAGCTGATCGGAGGTGCTCAGGGATGAAGATCGCCATCGTCAATGACATGCCCATGGCCGTGGAGGCGTTACGCCGGGCAGTGGCCTTCGAGCCCGCGCACCAGGTGGTGTGGGTGGCCAGCAATGGTGCCGAGGCGGTGCAGCGCTGCTGCGAACAACTGCCCGACCTGATTCTCATGGACCTGATCATGCCGGTGATGGACGGTGTCGAGGCGACCCGGCGGATCATGGCCGAAACCCCGTGCGCCATCGTCATCGTCACGGTCGACCGCAAGCAAAACGTGCACCGGGTGTTCGAGGCGATGGGCCATGGCGCTCTCGATGTGGTCGACACCCCGGCGTTGGGTGCTGGCGATGCCCGCGAAGCGGCGCCCCCCCTGCTGCGCAAAATCCTCAATATCGGCTGGCTGGTCGGTCAGCAGCGTGCCCCAGCCGCAAGGCCGGTAGCCGCTCCGCTGCGCGAGGCTTCGCAGCGTCGCGGGCTGGTGGCAATTGGCTCGTCGGCGGGCGGCCCGGCGGCGCTCGAAGTGTTGCTCAAGAGCTTGCCGGCAGCGTTTCCGGCGGCCGTCGTGCTGGTCCAGCATGTGGACCAGGTGTTTGCCGCAGGCATGGCCGAATGGCTCAGCAGCGCAGCCGGCCTGCCGGTGCGCCTGGCCCGTGAAGGTGAACCGCCGCAGCCAGGGCAGGTGTTGCTGGCGGGGACCAACCACCACATTCGCCTGCTACAGAACGGCCAACTGGCCTACACTGCCGAGCCTGTCAATGAAATCTACCGGCCCTCGATCGATGTGTTCTTCGAGAGTGTGGCACGTTACTGGAATGGTGATGCCGTGGGCGTGCTGCTCACCGGCATGGGCCGTGACGGTGCCCAAGGCCTGAAGCTGATGCGTCAGCAGGGCTTTTTGACCATTGCCCAGGACCAGGCCAGCAGCGCGGTGTACGGCATGCCCAAAGCTGCTGCGGCCATTGATGCCGCAGTGGAAATTCGCCCGCTGGAACGCATAGCCGGGCGCTTGACGGACTTTTTCGCAAAATGACGAAACGTATTGAATCACGCCGCAAGGCCGGTAGTGATCGGGTGAACAGGTATGAATGACTTACCGATCGAAGGTTTCGCGACCACCAACGAGAACTCGGCGATGGTGCTGTTGGTCGACGATCAGGCAATGATCGGCGAAGCGGTGCGGCGTGGTCTGGCCAATGAGGACAACATCGACTTCCACTTCTGTGCCGACCCGCACCAGGCGGTGCTTCAGGCCATGCGCATCAAGCCTACGGTCATTCTCCAGGACCTGATCATGCCTGGCCTGGACGGTTTGACCCTGGTGCGCGAGTACCGCAACAACCCGGCGACCCAGGACATTCCGATCATCGTCCTGTCGACCAAGGAAGACCCACTGGTCAAGAGCGCGGCGTTTGCCGCCGGGGCCAACGATTACCTGGTCAAGCTGCCGGACACCATCGAACTGGTGGCGCGTATCCGCTACCACTCGCGCTCCTACCTGACGCTGCTGCAGCGCGACGAGGCCTACCGCGCCTTGCGCGTCAGCCAGCAGCAACTGCTCGATTCCAACCTGATGCTGCAGCGGCTGATGAACTCCGATGGCCTGACCGGGCTGTCCAACCGCCGCCATTTCGACGAGTACCTGGAGCTGGAATGGCGCCGGGCGATGCGTGAACAGCAGCAGCTGTCGTTGCTGATGATCGACGTGGACTACTTCAAGGCCTATAACGACAGCTTCGGCCACCTGGCCGGCGACGAGGCCTTGCGCCAGGTGGCCGAAGCCATTCGTGGCTCGTGCTCGCGGCCGACCGACCTGCCGGCGCGCTATGGCGGTGAAGAGTTCGCCCTGGTGCTGCCCAACACCTCGCCAGGCGGGGCACGCCTGGTGGCCGAAAAGCTGCGCCAGACCGTGCTTGGCCTGGGCATCCCGCATACTGCGCCGGTGGCCGAATCGTTCCTGACCGTGAGCATTGGCCTGGCTACCCAGACCCCGGCCGTCGGCAGCCATTGCCGGCAGCTGATCTCGGCAGCGGACAAAGGCCTGTACCAAGCCAAGAACAGCGGGCGTAATCAGGTTGGCATCGCCTGAGCAGGATTGCGCGGACCGTGTAGGCGCGGTGCAGCTTTCTGAACAGACTACCGCCCGGCGGGTCTGCCGCCATGCAGCGGACTCGGTTATACTCGCAGGCTTTTCACCGAATTCGTGCGAGTAGCCAGCCCATGGAAATCCAACCGATCCTGAACACCATCAAGGACCTCACCGAGCGTTCCCAGTCCATTCGGGGGTATCTTTGACTACGATCACAAGCATGACCGCCTGATCGAAGTCAACCGCGAGCTGGAAGACCCCAACGTCTGGAACAAGCCCGAGTACGCCCAGGCCCTGGGCCGCGAGCGTGCCATGCTGGCGCAGGTGGTCGAGACCCTGGACAAATTGTCCAACGGCCTGGGTGACTGCCAGGACCTGCTCGACATGGCCGTCGAGGAAAATGACGAAAACGCCGTCGGCGACGTCGTGGCCGAGCTGGAAGAGCTGGAAGAAAACCTGGCCAAGCTTGAGTTCCGTCGCATGTTCAGCGGCGAGATGGACATGAACAACGCCTACCTGGACATCCAGGCCGGCTCTGGTGGTACCGAAGCGCAGGACTGGGCCAACATCCTGCTGCGCATGTACCTGCGCTGGGCTGACAAGCGCGGTTTCGACGCCACCATCATCGAGCTTTCCGAAGGTGAAGTCGCCGGCATCAAGGGCGCCACCGTGCACATCAAGGGCGAGTACGCCTTCGGCTGGCTGCGTACCGAAATCGGTGTGCACCGCCTGGTGCGCAAGAGCCCGTTCGACTCCGGTGCCCGTCGCCACACCTCGTTCTCGGCAGTGTTCGTGTCGCCCGAAATCGACGACAAGGTCGAGATCGAGATCAACCCGTCCGACCTGCGCATTGACACCTACCGCTCCTCCGGTGCCGGTGGTCAGCACGTGAACACCACCGACTCGGCCGTACGTATCACCCACGTACCGACCAACACCGTGGTGGCGTGCCAGAACGAACGCTCCCAGCACGCCAACAAAGACACCGCCATGAAAATGCTGCGGGCCAAGTTGTACGAGCTGGAAATGCAGAAGCGCAACGCCGCATCGCAGGCGCTGGAAGACAGCAAGTCGGACATCGGCTGGGGCCACCAGATCCGTTCCTACGTACTGGATGACTCGCGCATCAAAGACCTGCGCACAGGCGTAGAGCGCAGCGACTGCCAGAAAGTGCTGGACGGCGACCTCGACCAGTACCTGGAAGCAAGCCTCAAGCAAGGGCTGTAAGCCGCACTCCACTGCCGCGATACCTGGCTGCCCGCCGGTATCGCGTGCCCTGCCCGAAAAGGGCAACGAATACCTGATGGAAAGAATGACGACATGAGCGACCTCAAGACCGAATCGCAAGACCTGCAACAGGAAGAAAATGCCCTGATCGCCCTGCGCAAGGAAAAACTTGCCGCCGAGCGCGCCAAGGGCAACGCCTTCCCCAACGACTTCCGTCGCGACAGCTACTGCAACGACCTGCAGAAACAGTACGCGGACAAGACCAAGGAAGAGCTGGAAGCAGCCGCGATCCCGGTCAAGGTTGCCGGCCGTATCATGCTCAACCGTGGCTCGTTCATGGTTATCCAGGACATGACTGGCCGTATCCAGGTCTACGTCAACCGCAAAACCCTGCCCGAAGAAACCCTGGCTGCGGTCAAGACTTGGGACCTGGGCGACATCATCAGTGCCGAAGGCACCCTGGCCCGTTCCGGCAAGGGCGACCTGTACGTCGAAATGACCAATGTGCGCCTGTTGACCAAGTCGCTGCGCCCGCTGCCCGACAAGCACCACGGCCTGACCGACACCGAGCAGCGCTACCGTCAGCGTTACGTCGACCTGATGGTCAACGAAGAAACCCGCCACACCTTCCGTGTGCGTTCGCAGGTGATCTCGCACATCCGCAAGTTCCTCATCGAGCGTGACTTCCTCGAAGTCGAAACGCCGATGCTGCAGACCATTCCAGGCGGCGCGGCGGCCAAGCCGTTCGAAACTCACCACAACGCCCTGGACATGGCCATGTTCCTGCGCATCGCGCCGGAGCTGTACCTCAAGCGCCTGGTGGTGGGTGGCTTTGAAAAGGTGTTCGAGATCAACCGCAACTTCCGTAACGAAGGCGTTTCGACTCGTCACAACCCTGAATTCACCATGCTCGAGTTCTACCAGGCCTACGCTGACTACCGCGACAACATGGACCTCACCGAGGAACTGTTCCGTGAGCTGGCGCAGCTGGTACTGGGCAGCACCGACGTGCCGTACGGTGACAAGGTGTTCCACTTTGGCGAGCCGTTCGTGCGCCTGTCGGTGTTCGACTCGATCCTCAAGTACAACCCCGAGCTGACCGCTGCCGACCTGCAGGACGTCGACCGCGCCCGCGACATCGCCAAGAAGGCCGGTGCCAAGGTGCTGGGCCACGAAGGCCTGGGCAAGCTGCAGGTGATGATTTTCGAAGAACTGGTCGAGCACAAGCTGGAGCAGCCGCACTTCATTACCGAGTACCCGTTCGAAGTGTCGCCGCTGGCCCGTCGCAACGACGACAACCCAGCCGTTACCGACCGCTTCGAGCTGTTCATCGGTGGCCGTGAAATCGCCAACGCCTACTCCGAGCTCAACGATGCCGAAGACCAGGCCGAGCGCTTCCTGGCCCAGGTGGCCGAGAAGGACGCCGGTGACGACGAAGCCATGCACTACGACGCCGACTTCGTGCGTGCACTGGAGTACGGCATGCCGCCGACCGCCGGTGAGGGTATCGGCATCGACCGCCTGGTGATGCTGCTGACCAACTCGCCGTCGATCCGCGACGTGATCCTGTTCCCGCACATGCGTCCGCAGGCCTGAGTGATTTGAACGAGCCGCCTTTCGAGGCGGCTTTTTCTTGCCTGAAGCTTTATGTTGTTTGTACTGGCCTCTTTGCGGGCACGCCCGCAAAGAGGCCGGCACTGATGAAACGTTGTCCAATGAGGTATACCCGTGACACCCGCCATGCCTGACCAGGGCGCCGCCGGCATTGCCACCGCCGTCGCCGAAAGCGTGCAATACCAAGGGCGCAAGACTGCCCGCCAAGGCAGCGAACAGCGTCGCCAGCTGATCCTCGACGCCGCCATGCGCATCGTCGTGCGCGATGGTGTACGCGGCGTGCGCCACCGCGCAGTGGCCGCCGAGGCTGGTGTGCCATTGTCGGCCACCACCTACTACTTCAAGGACATCGAGGACCTGCTCACCGATACCTTCGCCCAGTACGTCGAGCGGAGCGCGGCCTACATGGCCAAGCTGTGGGCCAACACCGAGGTGGTGTTGCGCCAGTTGCTGGCCCAGGGCGATGGCAGCCAGCAGGCACGGGCGCGGTTGGCCGACGAAGTGGCGCGCATGACCGCTGACTATGTGCAGCGGCAACTGCTGAACCGCCGTGACTTCCTGATGGCCGAGCAGGCCTTCCGCCAGGAGGCGCTGCTTTGCCCGCGCCTGGCCGAGCTGGTGTGCGCCCATGAGCAGATCCTGTTGCACGGCACCCGGCAATTGCTGCAGGTAGTGGGTTCGCGGCAACCGGAACAGGACGCCCAGATGTTGACGGCGATTATCGAGCAGATGGAATATCAGGGCCTGCTCAAGGATGCGAATGCGCAAGCCGATGGGCAGATGCTCGCTATGCTTACCCGATACCTGCAGCTTGTGCTGGCATCGGCCTGAGCCGAGATCGACTTTTCAAGGAGAACCTGATGAAAGCCTGGCGTGTGGTGTTGTTGACTCTGTCATTCCTGCTGCTGGGCGGTTGTCTGGTGACCTTCCATGAGCCATTGCCCAGCAACCAGGCGGCGCCCAAGGCCCTGCTCGGCAAGTGGAGCAGCAAGGACGCCTGGGGCGAGCCGCTGAAGCTGACCATCAGCCGCAGCGGTGGCGATGCCTACAAGGCAGTGGCCACGGCCAAGGGCAAGGCCCCTGAAGAATACGTGTTCATTGTGTCGCGCCACGGCAACCGCTGGTACCTGTCGGCTGGTGTGCCCAAGCGCCTGGGTGGCAACTTCCTGATTGGCGGTTTCGACATCGTCGATGGCAAGGAACTGGTGGTCTACAACCTGGATGTCGAGCAGGTGCAGCAGGCGGTGGACAAGAAAGAACTGACCGGGCGTAGCACCGAGGTGCCAGAAGACAACGGCGATGGCGTGTTGATCGACAGCCCGTCGGCGCGGGTGCTGGCGTATCTGGACGACCCGGCCAACTCCGACCTGTTCGTCGAGGTGGCGCGGTTCCAGCGCTCCGGCAAATGACCGTGTTGGCTTCCTCGCGGGCAGGTTTCTTGTACTAGAAAGGAGTCCCCGGTGGACGAATACCAGCAAACCATCCGCGCCCTGTCCGACCGCATCGTCGCGGCGCAGACCCCGATCCGGGTCCTGGACGCGGTGAAGTGGGACGACAACATTCGCCAGGGCTTCCTCAAGGCCAAGGGCAAGGAGCCGCCGGCGGTTGACCGCGCCTACTACCAGTCGCGCCCGCTGTCGTTCGACTCCAGCGCGGTCAAGGCCGAGTTTCAGGGCATCGAGCGCGACATCATTCGCCAGCTCGGCCAGTTCAACCCGGTTGGCCAGATCATGAAGCGCATGTGCCGCGAGTACCGCATGGTCGTGCGCATGCTCGAAGCGCGCGGCACCGAGGACTTCGGGTTGATCTCCCAGGAGCTGTACGGCGCGGCCTCGGATGCCTTCCACGCCGGTGACCCGACCCTGGCCGACCTCGGCATGATGTTCTCAGACTACCTGAACAACATTGACGGCCGTGGCGACCTCAAGGACGAACCCAAGAATCTGACGGCCAAGGAGGCCGTGGACATTCTCCAGCGCCGGCTGAACAAGGTGTTCGGCGAGGCCGAGGAAACCATTCGCGTATTCGAGTCTGACGGCATCGTCGCCGATGCTGCGGCCGGTGCCGACTACATCAAGGTGCGCGCCGACGCCATGTTCAACGTCCGCGACGTGCGCGCCCTGGAGGTGCACGAAGGGCTGGTGCACGTGGGCACCACACTGAATGGCCAGAACCAGCCTATCTGTACCTTTCTGGCCAAGGGCCCGCCCTCGTCGACGGTGACCCAGGAAGGCCTGGCCATCCTCATGGAAGTGATCGCCTTTGCGTCCTACCCCAGCCGCTTGCGCAAGCTCACCAACCGCACCCGCGCGATCCACATGGTCGAGGAGGGCGCCGATTTCCTCCAGGTGTTCAACTTCTTCCGCGAGCAGGGCTTCGAGATGGCGCAGAGCTACAGCAACGCCAGCCGGGTGTTCCGCGGCTCGGTGCCCAATGGCCTGCCATTCACCAAGGACTTGTCCTATCTCAAGGGCTTCATCATGGTTTACAACTACATTCAGTTGGCCGTGAAGAAGGGCAAGCTCGAACAGATCCCGTTGCTGTTCTGTGGCAAGACCACCCTGGAAGACATGCGCACCCTGCGTCAGCTGGTCGAGGAGGGTTTGGTCGAGCCACCCAAGTACCTGCCCGAACAGTTCCGCGACCTTAACGCGCTGTCGGCCTGGATGTGCTTCTCCAACTTCCTCAACCACCTGAGCCTGGATCGTATTGAAGCCGACTACGCGAACATTCTCTGAGTGCTGCCGCCTGCTGGCCCTGGGCGTGGTTCTGCTGGGGCTTGGCGGCTGCAGCAGCCTGCTGTTCTACCCCGAGCGTGGCCAGGCCTTCACCCCTGAGCGGGCCAAGCTGGCGTATCGCGATGTCACCCTGAACACTGCTGATGGCCTGCGCCTGCACGGCTGGTGGCTGCCGGCCAAGGCCGGGGTCGATGTCAAAGGCACGGTGCTGCACCTGCATGGAAACGGCGGCAACCTGCCTGGACACCTGGGGGGGAGCTACTGGCTGCCGGAGCAGGGTTACCAGGTGTTGATGATCGATTATCGCGGCTACGGCTTGTCCCAGGGCCAGCCGAGCCTGCCGGACGTGTACCAGGACATTGCCGCCGCCATGGTTTGGCTGAACCAGGCACCCGAGGTAAAGGGCAAGCCACTGGTGCTGCTGGGGCAGAGCCTGGGTGGCGCCATGGCCATTCATTATCTGGCGGCCCACCCTGAGCAGCGCCAGCGCTTCAGCGCGCTGGTGTTCGATGGCGTGCCGGCCAGTTACCGCGAGGTGGGGCGCTATGCCCTCAGCACCTCGTGGATGACTTGGCCGCTGCAGGTGCCGCTGTCGTGGCTGGTGCCGGACGGCGACAGCGCGATCCGTTCGATCGAGCAGCTAAGCAGCCCGCCCAAACTGTTCTTCCACAGCATCGACGACAACCTGGTGCCGATGGACAACGGCATTCGCCTGTACCAGCACGCACCAGCACCAAGGGTGCTGCAACTGACCCGAGGCGGCCATGTACAGACCTTCGCTGACCCAACCTGGCGCCAGGTGATGCTGCGTTTCCTTGATGACCCCAGCCATTTCAACGGCCTGCGGCGGCTTGCCGAAGTGCCCAATTTCCCTGACGAGAAGAACAAGCAATGAGTGAAGAACGCAACGCCATCCCGCTGATCCTGACCGGCATCGGTAGCATCATCGTGACGGTGGGGGCTTTGTGGTACTACGGTTACCTGCATTTCGCCAAACCCGAGGATGCCCTGTTGCTGCAGGACTTCACCATGCTCAAGACCATCCCCGGCGAAGACTACAAGGTGTCGCTGGACCCGGCGGCGCAGGTGGCCCAGTGTGTGGACGGCGTGCTGGTGCTGTTCGACACCCAGCAAAAAGGCCTGACCGGCGTGCTGGTGGACAACCGCAAGCGCGCCGTGCGTTGCATGGGCGAGGAAACCCCACAGCAGGTGCAGTGATGTTGCCTGTATCGGCCCCGTAGCGGGTGTGCCCGCGAGAGGTCGGAACAGGCAAAAGAAAGCCCCGCGTCGATCGCGGGGCTTGTCATTTCAGCTGGCCAGTCTTACTGCTGGGCCTGACTCACCGTACGCGGTGCCACCGGCTGGTTGTCGTTGGAGATGGTCACCTCCACCCGACGGTTTTGCGCCCGCCCCGAGTTGCTGCCGTTGTCCGCTACCGGGTACTCCTTGCCATAACCCTGGGACACGATGCGTGCAGGGTCCACGCCGGCGCGCACCAGTGCCATGCGCACGGAGCCTGCGCGGCGTTCGGACAGGCTCTGGTTGTAGTTGGCCGAGCCGACACTGTCGGTGTAGCCCTCGACAATCACCTTGCGCTCCGGGTTCTCCTGGAGGAACTGGGCCAGCTTGGTGATGTTCGGGTAGGCGTTGCTCTTGAGTTCGGCTTTGTTGAAGTCGAACAGCACGTCGCCGAAGGTCACCAGCGTACCGCGGTCGGTCTGCTTGGCATTGAGGCTGTCCTGCAGCTTGGCGATCTGCGCGTCGCGGGCATCCAGCTTGGCCTGGGCACGCTGGGCCGAGGCATTTTTCAGCTCGCCTTCGGCGGTGCGCAGGGCAATGGTCTGTTTCGCCACTTCAATACGTTGGTTGGTCAGGTAGGCGAGCTGGTCGACCTGCTTCTGGTCTTCACGGTCCATGTAGGCCTTGTCGGCCTTGTTCAGCCAGTCCTGGGCGTCCTTGGTCTCCAGGGCCGCGACCTTGCTCGATTGCGGGTCGCTCTGCAGCGAGGAGAAATTGGTGCGGGCCGCTTCCAGGTTGGCATTCGGGTCGTGCGAGCAGGCAGCGAGACCGACGCTCAGGGCCAGCAGGGCGGGAATCATGACGTGTTTGCGCATAGTGTTCATCCTTTGATCGTGTGCGAAGGCTAAGGTTGGCGGGGCAGGGCTCACTGAGCGCTGCGCAGGCCTTCCTCACGTACGTCCTGAATGCCCTGGCGGGCATCCTGCACGGCCTTCTGGGCCTTGGCCGCCTGGGCCTTGCGTTCGGCGAGGCGTGCGTCCCACTCGGCCTGTTGGGCCAGGCGCTTGGCCTCGTCGTACTTCTTGTCATGCATGGCGATCTCGGCCTGCTTGAACTTGTCCTGGGCCGCTTTCATTTCCACGGCGGCAAACTCGGTACCGCCAGCACTGACGGCGGAGTTCACAGCAGACTGGGTAACGGCATACTGCTCGGTGGGTGGGTTGCCCGCACAGCCGGCCAGGACCAGGCTACTGCCGAGGGCCAGCGCGGCCAGCTTGAACCCGCGCACATGAGTGGATGACAGTTTGCGGGTGCGGGTCTTCATGATGGTCAGCTCCATTGGATCACTCCTGATAACGACGATGTCCGTAGCAGTCCATCGCTCAATCCCTGACAAAACCGCGCGCTTCAGCTCAACGGTGCACGAGGGCAGTGTGCAGGGTTTTAGCGTGATGGCTATTGGCTCCGACTCGACCGTTTTTCGAATGGTTCAGAAAAAAATGCGCTGCGAGCGGATTTTTTTCTGACTGATTGGTCAGCGAGGATTTGCTGGAACTTTCTCGGCCGAGGGCGGTATTCCGGGCCTTTCAGGGGCCCGGAACATGGAGGGCAGGCTATTTTTCGTTATCGACGGCAGTGTTGCTCAAGCTGTGCAGGTGCTGGCGCGACAGGGTGAGAAAGCGTGGAGTAGGGCCGACATCCTCGTACAGCGGGTCGCCTTCTTCATCGGTGGCGATGACCTGCCGGCCCTGCACATAGGGGAAGCTGGCTTCAAGTTCTTCGAGGGCGGCGGCGACCAGTTCGCCGAGCAGTTCTTCGGCGGTGCGCTTGGGGTACATGTCGATCAGCGCGGCCAGGCGCGCCTCGGACTCCAGGTCCAGATGCAAGACATGCCCTGTGCGACTGAGCGTGCCAGCGGCATTCTGTTCCCAGTGCTGGGCGAGTTCACGGATTTTCATGATGACCTCTGTTTACGCCTGCTAAGGCTGCATGGCATGGGAGTGCTGTGCTTTCACTTTAGTTTGCTTTGACCGATCACGGCTTGCCATGGCTGCGCGGCAAGGGGCACTCTTTGACAGAGCTGTGTACAGGAGTGCGCCAGAGCCGCGCCAAAGAGAGGGCCAATGACCGATATCGATGTGCGTTTGCGTGAAGATGTCCATGTGTTGGGTGAACTGCTTGGCGAAACCATTCGCCAGCAGCACGGTGATGCGTTCCTGCAGAAGATCGAGGACATTCGCCACAGTGCCAAGGCCGACCGCCGTGGCCCCGGTGAGCAACTGAGCTCGACCCTGGCGGACCTTGCCGAAGACGACCTGTTGCCTGTGGCCAGGGCCTTCAACCAGTTCCTCAACCTGGCCAACATGGCCGAACAGTACCAGTTGATCCGCCGCCGCGACGCCGATCAGCCCGAGCCTTTCGAAGCGCGGGTGTTGCCTGAGTTGCTGGCGCGTCTGAAGCAGGCTGGCCACAGCAACGATGCCTTGGCCCGACAACTGGCCAAGCTCGACATCCAATTGGTGCTCACCGCTCACCCCACCGAGGTAGCCCGCCGCACGCTGATCCAGAAATACGACGCCATTGCAGGTCAACTGGCCGCGCAGGACCACCGCGACCTGAGCCCGGCCGAGCGCCAGCAGGTTCGCGAACGCCTGCGCCGGCTGATCGCCGAAGCCTGGCACACCGAAGAAATCCGCCGCACCCGCCCCACGCCGGTAGACGAAGCCAAGTGGGGCTTCGCAGTGATCGAGCATTCGCTGTGGCACGCCATCCCCAGCCATCTGCGCAAGGTCGACAAGGCCCTGCTGGAGGCCACTGGCCTGCGCCTGCCGCTGGAGGCCGCGCCAATCCGCTTTGCCTCGTGGATGGGCGGTGACCGTGATGGCAACCCCAACGTGACCGCTGCCGTCACCCGCGAAGTGCTGCTGTTGGCGCGCTGGATGGCCGCCGACCTGTTCTTGCGCGACATCGATGCATTGGCTGCGGAGCTGTCGATGCAGCAGGCCAACGACGCCCTGCGCGAACGGGTCGGCGACAGTGCCGAGCCTTACCGCGCCGTGCTCAAGCAACTGCGCGACCGCTTGCGGGCGACACGAGCCTGGGCGCACTCGGCCCTGGCCAGCAACCAGCCGGCCGGTGCCGAGGTGCTGGTGGATAACCGCGACCTGATCGCGCCGCTGGAGCTGTGCTACCAGTCGCTGCATGATTGCGGCATGGGTGTGATCGCCGAGGGGCCGCTGCTCGACTGCCTGCGCCGCGCCGTTACCTTCGGCCTGTTCCTGGGCCGCCTGGACGTGCGCCAGGACGCTGCCCGCCACCGTGATGCGCTGACCGAGATCACCGATTACCTGGGCCTGGGGCGTTATGCCGATTGGGACGAAGAGCAGCGAATCGGGTTCCTCCAGGCCGAGCTGAAAAACCGCCGGCCGCTGTTACCTGCGCATTTCAAACCGCAGGCGGATACCGCCGAAGTGCTGGCCACTTGCAGAGAAGTCGCCGCCGCGCCGGCTGCCTCGCTGGGCTCGTATGTCATCTCCATGGCGGGTGCCGCCTCGGATGTGCTGGCCGTGCAACTGCTGCTCAAGGAAGCTGGCCTGACTCGCCCCATGCGCGTGGTGCCGCTGTTCGAAACCCTGGCCGACCTCGACAACGCCGGCCCGGTGATGCAGCGCCTGCTCGGCCTGCCGGGCTATCGCGCCGGCCTGCGTGGCCCGCAGGAAGTGATGATCGGTTACTCGGACTCGGCCAAGGACGCTGGCACCACCGCCGCTGCCTGGGCACAGTACCGTGCCCAGGAAAACCTGGTGCGAATCTGCGCCGAGCATCAGGTCGAGCTGCTGCTGTTCCACGGCCGTGGCGGCACCGTTGGGCGCGGCGGTGGCCCGGCGCATGCGGCGATTCTGTCGCAGCCACCGGGTTCGGTGGCGGGGCGTTTTCGCACTACCGAGCAGGGCGAAATGATCCGTTTCAAGTTCGGCTTGCCGGGTATCGCCGAACAAAACCTCAACCTGTACCTGGCGGCCGTACTCGAAGCCACACTACTGCCACCTCCGCCACCGCAGCCGGCTTGGCGCGAGTTGATGGACCAGTTGGCCGCCGATGGTGTGAAGGCTTACCGCAGCGTGGTGCGGGAGAACCCCGATTTCGTCGAGTACTTCCGCCAGTCGACGCCAGAACAGGAGCTGGGGCGCCTGCCGCTGGGCAGCCGCCCGGCCAAGCGCCGCGCCGGGGGCATCGAAAGCCTGCGGGCCATCCCATGGATCTTCGGCTGGACCCAGACCCGGCTGATGTTGCCGGCCTGGCTGGGCTGGGAGACCGCACTGAGCAACGCCTTGGCCCGTGGCCAGGGTGAGTTGCTGGCGCAGATGCGCGAGCAGTGGCCGTTCTTCCGCACCCGCATCGATATGTTGGAAATGGTGCTGGCCAAGGCCGATGCGCAAATTGCCGAGGCCTACGACGAACGTCTAGTGCAACCGCACTTGCTTCCTTTAGGTGCGCACCTGCGCGACCTATTGTCGCAGTCGTGCCAGGTGGTGCTGGGCCTGACCGGGCAGCCGGTGCTACTGGCGCACAGCCCCGAGACGCTGGAATTCATCAGCCTGCGCAATACCTACCTGGACCCACTGCACCGCCTGCAGGCCGAGTTGCTGGCTCGCTCGCGCAGCCGCGAAGCCGCTCTGGACAGCCCGTTGGAGCAGGCCTTGCTGGTGACCGTGGCGGGTATTGCCGCCGGGTTGCGCAACACCGGCTGAGGGCATGCCCGGGCCATGCCTGGCGAGTGCCGAGCAGGCCCGGCACAAGGACGGGGAGGGTGGTTGCGCCGGGCGCAACCGCCAGTCTGCTGAGCCGCAAGTGGCGCATTCCTGCAACTTTGGGACGCTTGTCTGGCTGCCGAGCGCTGTGTATCTTGAGCAGCCTTCTGACCGATTTATGGTCATACCCGATTTTCCGGACTTGGCCCTGGTTGCCGAATCCATTGAATTTCATAAAAAAATTTGAGGAGCACGAGATGCGCGTAATTCTGCTGGGAGCTCCCGGGGCCGGTAAAGGTACTCAGGCAAAGTTCATCACCGAAAAGTTCGGTATCCCTCAGATCTCCACCGGTGACATGCTGCGTGCCGCCGTCAAGGCCGGCACCCCGCTGGGCCTGGAACTGAAGAAAGTCATGGATGCCGGCCAGCTGGTTTCCGACGAGTTGATCATCAGCCTGGTCAAGGAGCGCATCGCCCAGCCTGATTGCGCCAACGGCTGCCTGTTCGATGGCTTCCCACGCACCATCCCGCAAGCCGAAGCCATGGTGGCTGCTGGTGTCGACATCGACGCCGTGGTCGAAATTGCCGTGGATGACGAAGAAATCGTCGGCCGCATGGCTGGCCGCCGTGTGCACCTGGCCTCGGGCCGCACCTACCACATTCAGTACAACCCGCCGAAAGTGGAAGGCAAGGACGACGTCACTGGCGAAGACCTGATCCAGCGCGACGACGACAAGGAAGAAACCGTTCGCCATCGCCTGTCGGTCTACCACACCCAGACCAAGCCGCTGGTGGACTTCTACCAGAAGCTGTCGGCCGCCAATGCTGGCAAGCCGAAGTACAGCCACATCGAAGGTGTCGGTTCGGTCGACGCCATCACTGCCAAGGTCCTGGCAGCCCTGAGCTGATCCTGGATTGACGCACATCGACAACGGCCCGCTTGCGGGCCGTTGTCGTTTATACTGCCGCTCTTTTCATTCGCACCTGGATACCCGTTCGATGACCACCCTGCTGGCCCTGGATACCGCCACCGAAGCCTGTTCCGTCGCGCTGCTGCATGACGGCAAGGTAACCAGCCATTACGAGGTGATCCCGCGCATGCATGCCCAGAAGCTGCTGCCGATGATCAAGCAACTGCTGGCCGAATCTGGCGTGGCATTGAATGCGTTGGATGCCATTGCCTTCGGCCGTGGCCCAGGTGCGTTCACCGGTGTGCGCATCGCCATCGGCGTGGTCCAGGGCCTGGCCTTTGCCCTCGAGCGCCCGGTGCTGCCGGTGTCCAACCTGGCCGCACTGGCCCAGGGTGCGTTGCGCGAGCAGGGCGTGCAGCAGGTGGCGGCTGCCATTGATGCGCGCATGGATGAAGTGTACTGGGGCTGCTACCAGGCTACGGCGGGCGAAATGCGCCTGGTCGGCCGTGAGGCGGTATTGCCGCCTGAGCAGGTGGCTCTGCCGGCGGGCAGCAATGGCGAGTGGTTCGGTGCCGGCACCGGGTGGGGCTACGCAGAGCGGCTGGCGGTGCAGGTGGCGGCCAGCAACCCTGGCGCGTTGCCCAATGCCCTGGACGTGCTCAGCCTGGCGACCTTTGCCTGGGCACGTGGCGAGGCAATCGTCGCCGAGCAGGCGCAACCGGTGTATCTGCGCGATAATGTAGCTACGCCCAAGAAGCACTGAGTGCTGTTCGTCGGTTATCGCCGATCACGCTAAAACCTTTTGTGCGATCTGTGGTCCAGTTATCACTCAAGCATTAGCGACGGAACTCTGATGCTGCTAAATTGCCATCATTGGTCCTGAGTGCTCATGCCATGCGTATCGACGGTTTCTCCTCGCAGTCCTATCCGGTCAAGCGCGCCCCGCGCAAGGCAGCGGTGCGTGACGAGGCCATCGACGATGCCGAGGTGGTCGAGGAGGCCGAAACCGCCCCGCAGGAAGCCACCGCCCGCCGCCGCAGCGGTGGCCTGCCAGCCCGCCAGCAGGACATGGTCTTCCCCCGCGCCCGTGACCGCCGCACTGCCACCGCGCTGGCCAGCTACCTGAGCACCGCCGGTTTTAACGACTGGGACATGGAAGTACTGGGGCTCGACCTGTACATTTAGTGGATGAGTCCATCCCCACTGCCTTACTTTCTCGGTTGCCCGTCATGGAGCGAAAACGCCTGGCGCGACTACCTGTACCCCGCCGACGCCAGCAGCAATGAAATGCTTGGCTTCTACAGCCAGGTGTTCAACGCCGTCGAAGGCAACACCACCTTCTACGCACGCCCCGCCCCCGGCACCATTGCCCGCTGGGCGCAGGTGATGCCCGCGCACTTTCGCTTTACCGCCAAGTTTCCAAGGGACGTCAGCCACGAGGGCGACCTGCGCGATCAGCTTGAGCCTGCCTTCGATTTCACCCGGCTGATGGCCCCGCTGGGCCAGCGCGTATCGCCCTACTGGCTGCAGCTTCCGGCTCAGTTCGGCCCTGCACGCCTGGGCGAGCTATGCCACTTCCTCGATGAAATTGCCGTGCCAGTGGCGGTGGAAGTGCGCAACCAGGCCTTTTTCGCCAAGGGGGAGGAAGAGCGGCTGCTCAACCGCTTGCTGCACGAACGTGGCGTCGAACGTATCTGCCTTGACCCGCGTGCGCTGTTCAGTTGCACCTCCCGCGACCCTGCCGTGCTGCATGCGCAGTCCAAGAAGCCCAAGGTGCCGCCACGGCCGGCCGCCTTCAGCCAGCATCCGCAGGTGCGCTTCATTGGCCATCCCGAACTGCAGGCCAACGAAACCTTCCTTACGCCCTGGGTAGACAAGGTTGCTGGCTGGATCGAGGAGGGCCGCAACCCGTACATCTTCCTGCACACATCGGACAACCGCTTGGCAGCCGCCTTGGCTCAGCGCTTTCACCAGCGGCTGATGGCACGCCTGCCGGGCCTTGCACCTTTGCCGGAATTGCCCCGCGCGCCCGAGGTCGAACAACTGGGGCTACTCTGACCTTTCCCTGACTGCCGGAGGTTGAACCATGGACGTGCAAACCCTGAGAGCCGAAGCTTTCAAGGCGCTACACGCGCGCGAAGGCGCGTTCGTCATCCCCAACCCGTGGGATGCCGGCTCTGCCAAGTTGCTCGCCAGCCTGGGGTTCGAAGCGCTGGCCACCACCAGTGCGGGCCTGGCCTTCAGCCTGGGTCGGCCAGACGCCGAAGGCGCCTTGAGCCTGGACGATACCCTGGACAATGCCGGCGAGATCGTCGATGCCACCGCGTTGCCGGTGGCCGCCGATCTGGAGAACGGCTTTGGCGACTTGCCTGAAACCTGTGCCCAGACCATCCTGCGTGCTGCCGAAGTCGGCCTGGTCGGTGGCTCCATCGAAGATGCCAGTGGCCGCAGTGATGCGCCCATCTACGATTTAGGGTTGGCCGTGGAGCGTGTGCGCGCCGCTGTGCAGGCGGCGCGTAGCCTGCCATTCCCGTTCACCTTGTGCGCCAGGGCAGAAAACCTGCTGCACGGCCGCATGGACCTGGACGACACCATCCTGCGTCTGCAAGCCTATGCCGAGGCCGGCGCCGATGTGCTGTACGCCCCCGGCCTGCGCACGGTGGAAGAAGTGCGCGCGGTGGTGCAAGCCGTCGCACCGCGCCCGGTGAATGTGCTGATGGGCATGGCGGGCGTGCCGCTGAGCGTGAACCAGTTGCAGGACCTGGGGGTGCGCCGTATCAGTGTTGGTTCGTCGCTGGCCCGTGCTGCACTCGGGGCCTTGCACCGGGCCGCGCTGGAAATTCGTGATGAGGGCACGTTCGGCTATGGTGAGCAGGCACTGCCGTTCGCTCAGCTCAACGACCTGTTTCGCCGCTGATGAGGGCAGTGCTGGCGCTGTTGGCCGGCCTGCTGCTATTGGCGGGCCTGGCCTGGCACCTCGGCTGGCGCCTGCCTGGCGCATGGAACCCGTGGGCGCCGCTGGACGTGCGCCAGCCGCCCAACCTGCTGACGCCGTACAAGCTTTCGCGCTTGCGCGATGACCCGGCGTTGTGCCGTCAAGCGCTTGAAACCAGCCAACTGCGCTACCGGGCACAAGCTGACAGTCAGGCTTCGGCCGACTGCCCGCTGCAAAATATCTGGCGCATTGACGGCGGCCAGGCGCGGCTCAGCAGCAGCTTCCTGGCCAGTTGCCCGTTGGCGGTGGCCTATGCGCTGTTCGAGAAGCATGGGTTGCAACCGGTGGCGCAGCGGTTACTGGGCCAACCCGTGGCGCAAGTCGATCACCTGGGCAGCTTTGCCTGCCGCAATGTCTACCACCGCAAGCAAGGCCGCTTGAGCCAGCACGCGACGGCCAATGCGCTGGATATAAGCGGTTTCCGCTTGCAGGACGGTCAGCGCATCGTGCTGGCGCGTGACTGGCAGGCGGGTGGGCAGAGGGCGGAGTTCTTGCGTCAGGTGCAGCAGGCGGCTTGCAAGAGTTTCAGCACGGTGCTTGGCCCGGACTACAACGCCGCGCACCGTAATCACTATCACATGGACATGGGGCGCTGGCAGATCTGCCGTTAGCCTCAGGCGTGAACGCGCACATTGTTCAGCACCACCGGGCGCGCCCAGTGCATGTCGAACTCCAGGTCGTTCTGCTGCTTGGCCAGGGTGGCATGGTCGAACGGCTCGGGTGCTGGGTCCAGCAGGTTGGTCTCGAACTCGGCGATGGGCAGGAACAGCGAGCGCGGAGCAGGGCCTGGGCCGGGCTCGGCAAGCGGTTGGCCCTGGTTCATCACGACGGGGCGCAGCCAGCTGTTGTTGATGTCCAGCTGGCGTTGCTGCTCGATCAGCTCGATGGCGCTGAACGGCTCGGGGGCCGGTGGCAGCAACTTGGCTTCAAGCTCTGCCTTGGGCAGGAACAGCGGTTCGGGTGGTGCCACCACGGTGTCTTGCACCGGGCAGGCGCGCTGGGCGTCGATCATGGCCAGCGCACGCGCACCGCCGACGGGTTCGCCGCTGTGCTGGTCGTATTGCGCGAACGACTGGCTGACGCTGTCTACCGGCTCTTCCTGTTGCTCGGCCATGGCCCGGGCAAAAAAATCCTGCCACAGGTGGCTGACGCCCCCGAGTGCCTGGGTGTTGTGCTGACTGTAGTTGCCGACTGGCGACAAATAGGTCAAGCCGATGGGAAGAGTATCTGACATGGCAGTCGCGCGCGTTGTGCTCTGGCAGAATAGCGGGATATTGCCTGTATCGGCTGTGACGGCCGATACATTAATGGCGGGGTTCAATTTTCAGGTGTATGTGATGGAAGAGCAGGGCACAGGTATCCGGGTCGAGGCGTTGTCGGCTGAATTTGCGGCGCAAGCCGCTGCGTGGGCTGAGCGCCTGGAGCTGCCGCTGCACGACGAGGCCGCTGATTTCGCCGTGCAGGTTGGCGCTGATGGCTTGCAGATTCAACAGTTGGGGCCCCAGGCGCCTGGGCCGGTGCGGGTGGACTTCGTTGAAGGCCAGGCCGCGCACCGGCGCCAGTTTGGCGGTGGCAACGGGCAAATGATCGCCAAGGCCGTGGGCATTGCCCAAGGCGTGCGGCCACAAGTGCTGGACGCCACGGCGGGGCTGGGCAAGGACGCGTTCGTACTGGCCAGCCTGGGCTGCCAGATGACCCTGATCGAACGCCAGCCGCTGATTGCCGCGCTGCTGGAGGATGGCCTGGCACGGGCTCGCGCGGATGAAGAAGTGGGGGCGATCGTCGGGCGCATGCGCCTGCTGACCGGCAACGCCATCGAGCGCATGCGCGCCTGGGAAGGCGAGCCACCACAGGTGATCTACCTCGACCCGATGTTCCCGCACCGGGACAAGAGTGCGCTGGTGAAAAAAGAAATGCGCGTATTCCGGCCGTTGGTGGGTGATGACCTGGATGCCCCGGCCCTGCTCGAAGCAGCCTTGGCGCTGGCCAGCCACCGGGTGGTGGTGAAGCGCCCGCGCAAGGCGCCGATCATCGACGGGCCGAAGCCCAGCCATAGCCTGGAAGGCAAGTCGAGCCGGTATGACATTTACCCGAAGAAAGCGCTGAAAGCCTGATTCCTGAAATCTGACCGGCAAGCGCGGTCGTTGTAGGAGCGGCCTTGTGTCGCGAAAGGGCTGCAACGCAGCCCCAGGATTTTGGCGCTCACGCGAAAATTGCCGGGGCCGCTTTGCGGCCCTTTCGCGACACAAGGCCGCTCCTACAGTGATTGCATCGCCTGACAGCTTTACGTTCTACCTGTGGGGGCCGGCTTGCCAGCGATAGGCTCAGTACAGTCAGCCTGCTGCCTCAGGGTTTGAATGCCCGCAAGAACACCCCTACCACCTCGCGCACATGCGCCTCGGCTTCATCCCCTTCCAGTGGTGCTGCGCACCCCAGTAGCAAGCGGTAATCCGGGGCACCCTTGACCAGGCAGAAAAAGTGCTCCGCCGCTCGCAACGGGTTGTCGACGCGCAGCAGCCCGCGCTCATGTGCGCCGCGCAGCAGCGCTTCCATCCCGGCCAGCACACGCTTGGGTCCGGCTTCGTAGAAGTACTCGCCAAAACTCGGGTCCAGGCTGCCCTGGGCCATGATCAGGCGGCTGAGCTTGACCGCCTCGTCACTGCTGATCAGCGCCTGGAAGCCACGGGCAATGGTCAGCAGCACTTCGTCCACCGGTGCCCCCTCGGGGTACTCGAACAGCAGGTCTGGCAGCTGGATCTGGCAGGTGGCCATGACCGCCGAGCAGAACAGGGTCTGCTTGTCGGTGAAGTGGCTGTACACGGTAAGTTTTGAAACACCTGCCGCCGCAGCGACCGCATCCATGCTGGTGTTGGCGTAGCCAAGGCTGAGGAACAGCGTCTTGGCCGCTTCGAGAATCGCCTCGCGCTTGGCCAGGTCCTTGGGCCGGCCCGGGCCGATGGGTGCGTCGTTGGACATTGTGGTCTGCATCTGGTTGAAGAATCACCATCTTAACGGGTCAAGCGCGATCCGGCTAAAACCCGGTCACATTGCCTGCTGTCCGCCAGCCGACAGTTGATCGACAGTGATGTCGTCGTTCAGGCACCAGGTTGTTGTGTTTTTAAATAAATTACTGATTTATAAGCATTATTTTGTTGGCATGAATCGTGTTGATAGAGCATCAAGGGTGCCTGACAAGGGTGCCGAGCCTATTGAACAGGAGTCCCCATGCCACGTGAAATTCGTTTGAACGCCTTCGAGATGAACTGTGTCGGCCATCAGTCGCCCGGCCTGTGGCGCCACCCCAAGGACCGCGCTTGGCAATACAAGGACCTGGACTACTGGACCGACCTGGCCAAGCTGCTGGAACGCGGCAAGTTCGACGGTGTGTTCATCGCCGACGTGATCGGCATCTACGATGTGCTGGGCGGCAATGGCGACGCGGCCATCCGTCAGGCGGCCCAGGTGCCGGTGAACGACCCCTTGGCCCTGATCACCCCGATGGCACTGGTGACCGAGCACCTTGGTTTCGGCCTGACCGCCTCGCTCACCTTCGAGCACCCGTACCCGTTCGCCCGTCGGTTATCGACCCTGGATCACCTGACCAAGGGCCGCATCGGCTGGAACATCGTCACGTCTTACCTCGACAGCGGTGCACGCAACCTGGGACAGAAGGCGCTGAGCGACCATGATGCTCGCTACGACTACGCCGACGAGTACCTGGAGGTGCTGTACAAGCTGTTCGAGGGCAGCTGGGAGGACGGTGCGGTGGTGCGCGACCGCGAGACCGGCCTGTTCACCGACCCGCGCAAAGTCCACGAGATCCGTCATCAGGGCAAGCACTTCCAGGTTCCGGGCATACACCTGTGCGAACCGTCCCCGCAACGCACTCCCGTGCTGTATCAGGCAGGGGCGTCCAGCCGTGGTAAAAACTTCGCCGCGGGCCACGCCGAGTGCGTGTTCGTCGCCGCGCCCTCCAAGGTCATCCTGAAAAAGACCGTGGCCGACATTCGTCGCCGGGCCGCCGAGGCAGGGCGCGATCCGCGCAAGGTGCTGATCTTCAACATGCAGACGGTGATAGTCGACGAAACCGACGCCAAGGCCCAAGCCAAATGGCAGGAGTTGAAAAGCTACGCCAGCTACGAAGGCGCCCTGGCGCTGATTTCAGGCTGGACCGGCATCGACTTCAGCGAGTACCAGCCCGATCAGGTGCTGGAGCATATCCACACCAATGCCATCCAATCGGCTGTGGAGGCGTTTTCCACCGCCGACCCGAACAAGCAGTGGACGGTGCAGGAACTGGCCGACTGGGTCGGCATTGGCGGCTTTGGCCCGCTGATCGTCGGCAGTGCGCAAACTGTGGCGGATGAACTGCAGGCCTGGGTCGAAGAAACCGATGTCGATGGCTTCAACCTGACCTATGCCCTGGCCCACGAAACCTTCCGCGATGTGGTCGAGCTGCTGGTGCCCGAGCTGCAGCAACGTGGCGCCTACAAGACCGAGTACCGCCCCGGCACCCTGCGCGAGAAACTGTTCGGCGACGGCCCACGGCTGCCGGCCAGCCACCCGGCCGCTGGCTACCGCGACCTTGCCCGTCAAGCCGAACCTGTCTGAAATACCCGGGGCTGCGCAGCAGCCCCAGTCGATGACTCAGGACTGCTTGGCACCCCCACCAATCTGCCATACATACGGTGGTTCGGTACCGTTCACCTGCCAGTCGCCGATAATCCGCTCCTTGTAGATCACCGGGTTGTGTGAAGCCGCCGTGCGGGCGTTGCGCCAGTGGCGGTCGAGCTGGCGGCTGGTGCTGGTGGTGGAAGCGCCCAAGGCATTGAACAGGTCGCTGGTGGCGCGCAGTACCAGATCGATGGTGGCCACTTGCGCCTGGGCCGATTCCAGCTCGGCAACCACATTGGCCTGCTGCTCAGCGGCCGAATCATTGGCGAAGCGTGCCAGGTAGGCCTGCTGGATGGCCTCGGCGGCACGCAGGGTCGCAGCTTCGGCGGCATACACCTGGCCCGAGGCCTTGCCGATCACTTGCAGCACCTGTGGGTCCTGGCTGACGGCAGCACCGTTGCCATGGCTGAATACCCGTGTGCGCTTGCTGGTTTCCTGGCCGAAGTCGCGCACGGCTGCACGCCCGGAGCCGGTGATCACCGCCAGCAGCACCAGTTGGTAGAACGCGGTCTGGTATTTGAAACGGGTGGCGAAATCGATGATGTTCTCTTCCTCGACCACGGCATTTTCAAACACCGAAGTACCGCTGCCGGTGGTGCGCTGGCCGAAGCCGTCCCAATCATCGTTCTGGCGGATACCGGGCTGCTGAGTGCGGATGGCAGCGATTACATCGGCGCCGGTGTCCTCGCGCCGGGCGAACAGGTCGATCCAGTCGGAGAACAGGCTGCCAGTGCTGTAGTACTTGGTGCCGTTGACTACCCACTGCTCACCCAGGCGCGAAACGCGGGTGATGACATCGCCAATCTTCACTGCGCCGATCTCGGTCCAGGCACAACCCACCAGGTCACCGGCGACAAAACGCTGGAACCAGACATCCTGCGGTGCGCTGGCGTGGGCATTGAGGCGGTCTTCGACGAAGGCGAAATGGCCGCGCAGGGCCTGGGGCACGTTGGAGTCGGCTTCGGCCAGCTCGATCAGCAACTGGAACAACTGCGGCAAGGATGCCCCGCCACCGCCATGCTTGATCGGCACGCGCACGGCGCCAAAGCCGGCCTCCTTCAGCCACTGGATAGGTGCATGGGGCAAGGTACGGTTGCGCTCGCGCTCCACGCTGCTATCGGCAATGCGGGTGAAGATGGGCCTGAAGCGTGCGGCAAGCGTGGCGTAGTCGGTGCCGTTGGCGGGGACGGGCAGGTGTTGTTCGAGGGCAGTCATCGGAATACTCCAGGTACATGAAGGAGGGGTATGTACCCGGTGATTGCACAGGTCGTGCCGAGCGCTGAAACGCACGGGGGCCGGGGTTTGCGGCGTGTTTCGCAGTTTGCGGGCTGTGGCGGGACAGGGCAAGTTGTTGATTGGCTGTGGGCCGAACAACAGCGGGTAGCGGTTGGAAAAGCGCCAGGATTTCTTTGTAACGCTGGCTTCACGCCATCGCTCGGCTGACTTAATATACCCGCCAGTACAAATATTCGAAGTGCCCACCGCGAAAGGATTCATCATGTTGCGCCATGCCTTGTCCATCGCCTTGCCCGCCGCCGCCGTGCTGTTTCTGGCGGCGTGCGGCCAGGAAGCCGCCCCACCTGCCGCGCCCCGCCCGGCGCTGGTGGTGCAGCCGCAGCCGGCCGCAGCCGCTGCCGACAGTTACCCCGGTGAAGTGCGTGCGCGCTTCGAGCCGGAGCTGGCTTTCCGCATTGGCGGCAAGGTCAGCAAGCGCTTGGTCGAAGAGGGCCAGCGGGTCAAGGCCGACCAGCCGCTGGCCGAACTGGACCCGCAAGACGTGCGCTTGCAATTGGAAGCCAACCGCGCCCAGATGGCGGCCGCCGAGGCCAACCTGTCGCTGGTGCGTGCCGAGCGCGACCGCTACCAGAAGCTGCTGGAGCGGCAGATGGTCAGCCACTCGCAGTACGACAATGCCGAAAACCTCTACCGTGCAGGCCTTGCCCGCTTGAAGCAGGCCAAGGCCGAGTTCGACGTGGCCGGCAACCAGGCCGAGTACGCCGTGCTGCGTGCGCCACAGGCCGGGGTGATTGCCAAGCGCCAGGTTGAAGTGGGCCAGGTGGTCGCCGCCGGGCAGACCGTGTTCACCCTCGCCGCCGATGGCGAGCGGGAAGTGGCCATCGGCCTGCCGGAGCAGCAGTTCGCCCGCTTTGCCGTGGGCCAACCGGTAAGCGTGGAGCTGTGGTCGCACCCGCAGGAGCGTTTCCAGGGGCGCATCCGCGAGCTGTCACCGGCTGCCGACCCGCGTTCGCGCACCTTCGCGGCGCGTATCGCCTTTGCCACGGCGGCCACACCGGCCGAGCTGGGCCAGAGCGCCCGGGTGTTCATTGCCCATGAAGGCCAGATCCCGCTGGCGGTACCGCTGTCGGCTGTGACGGCGGAAAACGGCCAGGCCTACGTGTGGCGGGTGAACAAGGACAGCCGCCTGGAGCGGGCAGTGGTGCGCTTGGGCGCCTACGGCAGCGACAGCGTACCGGTGCTCGAGGGCCTTGCCCCCGGCGACTGGGTGGTTGCCGCCGGTGGCCATGTACTGCGCGAGGGCCAGGCGGTACGGCCTGTGGACCGCAGCAACCGTGTAGTGAACCTGACGGCCAAGGAGTAAGTCCCGATGGGTTTCAACCTTTCTGCCTGGGCGCTGCGCAACCGCCAGATCGTCCTGTTCCTGATGATTTTGCTGGCGGCCATTGGCGCCATGTCCTACACCAAGCTCGGCCAGAGCGAGGATCCGCCGTTCACCTTCAAGGCCATGGTCATTCGCACCCTGTGGCCCGGCGCCACCGCCGAAGAAGTGTCGCGCCAGGTGACCGAGCGTATTGAGAAGAAGCTGATGGAAACCGGCGAGTACGAGAAGATTGTCTCGTTCTCCCGCCCCGGCGAATCGCAGGTCACCTTCATGGCCCGCGACTCGTTGCATTCCAAGGACATCCCCGAGCTGTGGTACCAGATCCGCAAGAAGGTCGCGGACATCCGCCACACCTTGCCGCCGGAAATCCAGGGCCCGTTCTTCAACGATGAATTCGGCACCACCTTCGGCAATATCTATGCGTTGACTGGCGAGGGCTTCGACTATGCGGTGCTCAAGGACTACGCCGACCGTATCCAGATCCAGCTGCAACGGGTCAAGGACGTGGGCAAGGTCGAGCTGATCGGCCTGCAGGACGAGAAAGTCTGGATCGAGCTGTCCAACCTCAAGCTGGCCACCTTGGGCGTGCCGCTGGAAGCCGTGCAGAAGGCGTTGCAAGAGCAGAACGCGGTGAGCACCGCCGGCTTCTTCGAGACGCCCAGCGAGCGCCTGCAGCTGCGCGTGAGCGGGCGATTCGACAGCGTCGAGCAGATCCGCCAGTTCCCTATTCGCGTGGGTGACCGCACCTTCCGCATCGGCGATGTGGCCGAGGTGCACCGTGGCTTCAACGACCCGCCCGCGCCGCGCATGCGCTTCATGGGCGAGGATGCCATTGGCCTGGCGGTGTCGATGAAAGACGGCGGCGATATCCTGGTACTGGGCAAGGCCCTGGAAGGTGAGTTCGAACGCCTGGCGCACAACCTGCCGGCCGGTATGGAGCTGCGCAAGGTCTCGGACCAGCCGGCGGCGGTGAAGGCCGGCGTGGGGGAGTTCGTCCAGGTGTTGGCCGAGGCGCTGGTCATCGTGCTGCTGGTGAGTTTCTTCTCGCTGGGCCTGCGCACCGGCCTGGTGGTGGCGCTGGCCATCCCGCTGGTGCTGGCCATGACCTTTGCCGCCATGCATTACTTTGGCATCGGCCTGCACAAGATCTCCCTCGGTGCGCTGGTGCTGGCCCTGGGCCTGCTGGTGGACGATGCGATCATTGCCGTGGAGATGATGGCGATCAAGATGGAGCAGGGCTACGACCGCCTTAAAGCGGCCAGTTATGCCTGGACCAGCACGGCCTTCCCGATGCTCACCGGCACCCTGATCACGGCGGCAGGTTTTCTGCCGATTGCCACGGCGGCCTCCAGCACCGGCGAATACACCCGGTCGATCTTCCAGGTGGTCACTATTGCGTTGCTGGCCTCGTGGGTGGCGGCCGTGGTGTTCGTGCCGTACCTGGGCGAGCGCCTGCTGCCAGACCTGGCCAAGCTGCATGCCGCGCGCCACGGCAAGGACGGCCACGCGCCAGACCCTTACGCCACGCCGTTCTACCAGCGTGTGCGGCGGGTGGTGGAGTGGTGTGTACGGCGGCGCAAGACGGTGATTCTGCTGACCGTTGCCGCCTTTGTCGGCAGCATCGTGCTGTTCCGCTTTGTGCCCCAGCAGTTTTTCCCGGCATCCGGGCGCCCGGAGTTGATGGTTGACCTGAAGCTGGCCGAAGGCGCTTCGCTGGCCAATACCGCAGAGCGGGTCAAGCAGTTGGAGGCGCTGCTCAAGCAGCAGGACGGCATCGACAATTATGTGGCCTATGTGGGCACCGGTTCACCGCGCTTCTACCTGCCGCTGGACCAGCAACTGCCGGCAGCCAGCTTTGCCCAGTTCGTGGTGCTGGCCAAGTCGATGGAAGACCGCGAGCGCCTGCGCAGCTGGCTGATCGACACCGTGGACCAGCAGTTCCCAGACTTGCGTGCCCGGGTCACGCGCCTGGAAAACGGCCCACCCGTGGGCTACCCAGTGCAGTTCCGGGTCACCGGCGAACACATCGAGAAGGCCCGTGCCTTGGCCAGGGAAGTGGCTGACAAGGTGCGTGAGAACCCGCATGTGGTGAACGTGCATCTGGATTGGGAGGAGCCGAGCAAGGCCGTGTTCCTTGAAATCGACCAGGACCGTGCCCGCGCCCTGGGCGTGAGTACCGCGCACCTGGCGAGCTTCCTGCAGAGTTCGCTGATCGGCAGCACGGTCAGTCAGTACCGCGAGGACAATGAGCTGATCGAGATCCTGCTGCGCGGCACCCTGCAGGAACGCAGCGAACTGGGCAACCTCGGCAGCCTGGCGCTGCCCACCGACAACGGCCAGAGCGTGGCCCTGTCGCAGGTAGCGACCCTGCAGTACGGCTTTGAAGAAGGCATTATCTGGCACCGCAACCGCTTGCCGACGGTGACCGTGCGCGCCGATATCTACGACAAGGAGCAGCCGGCCACACTGGTGAAACAGATTCTGCCGACCCTGCAGGACATCCGTGCCAAGCTGCCCGATGGTTACCTGCTGGAAGTGGGTGGCACGGTTGAAGACGCCGAGCGTGGGCAGAAGTCGGTGAACGCCGGCATGCCGTTGTTCGTGGTGGTGGTGCTAAGCCTGCTGATGATCCAGTTGCGCAGCTTCTCGCGCACGGTGATGGTGTTCCTCACCGCGCCGCTGGGGCTGATTGGCGTGACCCTGTTCCTGCTGGTGTTCCGCCAGCCGTTCGGCTTTGTCGCCATGCTCGGCACCATTGCCCTGGCGGGGATGATCATGCGCAACTCGGTGATCCTGGTGGACCAGATCGAGCAGGACATCGCGGCGGGGATGGAGCGTTGGCAGGCGATCATCGAGGCCACGGTGCGGCGCTTCCGGCCAATCGTGCTGACCGCGTTGGCGGCGGTGCTGGCGATGATCCCGTTGTCGCGCAGTGTGTTCTACGGGCCGATGGCGGTGGCGATCATGGGCGGTTTGATCGTGGCCACGGTGCTGACGCTGTTGTTCCTGCCGGCGTTGTATGCGGCGTGGTTCAGGGTGAAAAAGGGCTGAAGGCGCGGGGGAGGGCATAGCCCTCCCCCTGGGCCGTCACAGGGCGCCGAAGACCTTCTTGGCCAGGCTGGTAGCCGCCTGCGCCGGGTTCTGGCGAATGCTCTGCTCCTGCTTGCCAATCATCTCGAACAGGCCATCCAGCGCCTTTTCGGTCACGTAGTTCTCAATGCTGGCGCTCTTGGCGTCGACCACGCCCAGTGCCACCGCCTGCCCGGCAAAGTTGTTGTACTGCTGGGCCAGGCCGACCTTGTCGGTCGCCTGCTTGACGATTGGCAGGAACTTGGCGCGGATCTGCTCGCGGCTGCTCTTGTTCAGGTACTGGGTGGCCGAGTCGTCACCACCGCTGAGAATGCCCTTGGCATCGGTCACGCTCATGTTCTTCACGGCATCCACCAAAATCGCCTGGGCCTGCGGCACGGCGGCTTCGGCGGCCTTGTTCATGCTGGCTTCAAGGGCATCGACCTGTTCACCTTTGCCGAACATCTTCATGGCCTTGGCCGCTTTGCCCAGGTTGCCAGGCAATTCGATGCGCACGTCGGGGTTGTTGCTGAAGCCACCTGGGGTGCTCAACTGCTTGACGGCGAGCTGTGCGCCTTGGGTCAGGGTATCTTTCAGGCCGCCAGTGGCGTCTTTCTGGCTCAGGTCGCCCAGCGACAAGGCCAGGGCGCTGGCCGACAGCAGCAGGCCGGCGCACAGGGTAGTGAAGCGCAGGGAAGTGCGGATCATGAAGCTTTCCTTGTAAACGGATGAATACGGGTATCAGCGAATCGGGTCGACTTTGATACGTACCGATTGTGGGTCACTGCCGTCGAGCGCGACACCATGGTGTTCGGTATTGATGAACAGCAGCTTTCCATCCAGCTCGATGCGCGCGCTTACCGCGTAGCGGTGGCCAGGTTTGACCTGGGCCGGGTCGTAGGTGAGGTGGAACGGCAACGGTACGTTGCCTTTGACCGGGCCGGCCTGGCGGGCCAGGGTTACGGCGGGTGCGTCCATCAGCGACACGTCCTGCAGTTCCACGCTCAGGGTGGCGGCAGGTGGCAGGGCGATACGCTGCAGGTAGAAGACTTCACCGTCCAGGCTGGCCTGGTTGGATGGGGTTTGGCTGGAACAGGCTGCGAGCAGGGATGCGCAACACAGCATAAAGAGCTTTTTCATGGTATCTCCGAAGTCCTTGGCGTTGGCTTGTGGCCAACCCCAGGGACTGTAGCGGATTTTCCCGACGGATAAAGCCTCAGATGGTCGAAGATTCCAGCCCGTCGTCACGGTGCAGGGCCACCTGGCGGATCGACAGGCGCAATTCGGCCGACAGCACACGCTTGGCCACGCCCTCGGCCAGCTCGCCGAGCTTGTCGTGATACCCCAGCTTGCCTTGTGTGTCGGTGTGCAGCACGCCTTGCTGCAGCAGGGTCTGGATGAAGTGGCGGAACAGCGTCTTGTCGAAGAATTCCGGGGCGTTCAAGCCATGCAAAATCGACAGGCGCTGGGCCATCATCACGCACAGGTCTTCCAGCGCTTCGGCGCTGAGGCTGTTCTGCCCGCTGTTGATCAGCAGCGAAGTGGCCATGTAGAAGCGCTGCAGGGTCTGGGTGATAGTGCGGGCGAGCAGGGTTAGTAGCACGAACTGCCGCGAGCTTGGCGCCGGGCGTACGTACACGTCGTTCTCCTGGCGTAGCAGGCCTTGCTCGACCAGCGCGGCCAGCCATTGGTCGATGACCTCGTCCAGCTGCTCCGGCGCCCAGCGCAGGAACAGCTCGGCCTGCAGGTAGGGGTAAAGCGCGTGCACATACTGGCCCAGCAGTTCGCGGCTCATGCGCGAGCTGCTGAGGAAGAAGCTGGCCAGCAGCGCCGGCAGGGCGAAGATGTGCAGCACGTTGTTGCGGTAATAGGTCATCAGTACCGCATTGCCTTCATCCAGGAAGAGGATGCGGCCCAGGGCGTCCTTCTGCTCAGCCACCAGGTTCATGCTGCGCACGTGTTCGATCAGCGCCTGGCCGTCGCCATCGGGCAAGGTGGTGTGCGGCGAGTAGGGCACCTGGCGCAGCAGGGCCAGGTACAGGTCGAGCACGCGGGGCAGGGCGCGCTCGTCCAGGGCCAGGCGGCTGGTGGACAGCAAAGCCAGGGCCACCAGGTTGACCGGGTTGATGGCGGCCGCCTCGTTGAGGTGACGGGCCACGGTTTCACCCAGGCGGGTGGTGGTGGCGTTGAGCCAATCCGGGCGGTACTGCGGGCCGTGATCCTGTTCGCGCCAGCCGGGCTGCTGCTGGTCGAGGAAACCGGCCAGGCGGATCGGTTCGCCGAAGTTGACGTAGACCTGGCCAAAGCGCTGCTTGAGTGCACCGAACACCTTGAAGATGTCGAGCACCGATTCTTTCTTCTTGCTGGCGCCGCGCAGTTCGCCCAGGTAGGTGCGGCCTTCGAGCACGCGCTCGTAGCCGATGTACACCGGCACGAACACGATTGGCGTACGTGACGAACGCAGGAAGCTGCGCAGGGTAATGGCCAGCATCCCGGTGCGCGGCTGCAGCATGCGCCCGGTACGCGAGCGGCCGCCTTCGACGAAGTACTCGACCGGGAAGCCCTTGGTGTACAGGGTGTGCAGGTACTCGTTGAACACCGCCGTGTAAAGCGGGTTGCCCTTGAAGGTGCGGCGCATGAAGAACGCGCCACCGCGGCGCAGCAGGTTGCCCACCACTGGCATGTTGAGGTTGATGCCCGCAGCCACGTGCGGCGGGGTGAGGCCGTTGCGGAACAGCAGGTACGACAGCAGCAGGTAATCGATGTGGCTGCGGTGGCACGGCACGTAGATCACTTCGTGGCCGGGGGCTATGCCCTGAACCTGTTCGATGTGGTTGACCTTGATGCCGTCGTAGATCTTGTTCCAGAACCAGCTGAGTACCACTTCGAGAAAGCGTATGACGGTGTAGGTGTAGTCCGAGGCGATTTCGTTGCCGTAGCGCAGTGCCTGGGCTTCGGCCTTGGCAAGCGGCAGGTTTTCTCGCTGGGCCTCGTCGGCGATGGCCTGGCGCACCAGTGGCGCGTGAACCAACCCCTTGACCAGGTTGCGCCGGTGCGAGATGTCCGGGCCGATGACGGCAGTCTTGAGGTTGCGAAAATGCACGCGCATCAGGCGCTGGGCCATGCGCACGGTGCGCGCGTGGCCTTTGTTGTGCTGCACCAGTTCACGCAGGTGGATCGGCGCGGAGAACTGCACCCGAGTCTTGCGCCCCAGAATCAGTACGGTCAGCAGCCGGCGCAGGCGCCCGGTCACCGCCCAGCTGTCGGCGAACAGCAGCTTCCATGGGCTGGATTCGCTGGCCGGGGTCTGCCCCCAGAACACGCTGACTGGAATGATCTGCGCATCTTCTTCGGCATGCTGGCTGACCGCCGCCACCAGGCGCTCAAGCGTAGGCGGGGCACCACTTTTGTCCTGGCGCCCGAGCCAGTCCGGGTCGGGGGTCAGGTAGAAGAACGCGGCCGGCTCTTGCAGTGGGCCGACGGCTACCGGCAGCACCGGGCGCGGCAGCCCCGCCTTGGTGCATTCGTGGTCGAGCACGGCCAGGTCGGTGAGCGACGGCGAGGGCAGGGCATAGAACACTGGCCGGCTGCGGTCGAGGTTGAGGGTCATGGAAGACTGGTTGATGGTCTCGGAGCGCACCCACAGGTACAACAGGCGACGCAGGCCGCCGAAGATCAGGCGGTGCAGGGGGGAACGGGTCATGGGGTGTGTGCCCTGGGTGTGATTTTCAGGTGAGTATCCAGCTATTTAGTCTGCCGTATCGGCGTAAGTTCAGCAAAAATCGGCCAACTGCGGGACCGTCATCAATTTTTTTTGTTCTGTGTCATATACTCGGCCTGCCACTTGCAGGATATTTCAGCAAGCGGCGTTGGCACGGGGCAGGTCGCCTCATGCCTGCAAGGCGATCTTCACAATAAAAAACCGGAGTAGTTCAGATGTCGTCTCGTGAGACTGGGAATGTAAAGTGGTTCAACGATGCCAAGGGTTATGGCTTCATTCAGCGCGAAGGTGGTGCGGATGTATTCGTCCACTATCGGGCGATCCGCGGTGAGGGGCATCGTACCCTGGTCGAAGGGCAGCGGGTGGAATACGCCTGCGTGCAGGGCCAGAAAGGCCTGCAAGCCGAAGACGTAGTGGGCCTCTGAGCCTTTTGCGGTAGGCCTCAAGCTGCAAGTTGACCGTGTAACTTGCAGCCTGAAGCAACCTGTTTCAGCTGGTACGCCAGGTGATTTCCTCTTCACCATCGGCACTGATGCGGACCCAGCGGTCGGCATCTTCTTCCCCGTCTTCCTCGACCCAGCCACCCGGCGCGCAGCGTACTTCCACACCGAGTGCGGCGAATGCGGCGTGGGCGCAGGCCACGTCATCAGCCCACGGCGTCTGGTCGCTTTCCAAGTAAAGGCTGTTCCATTTCCCTACAGCCTTGGGTAACCAGGTGACCGGAATGTTACCGGCCCGACATTTGAAGGTATGGCCTTTCTGCTGCCATTCGCTGCACGGGCCGATTGCCTGGGTGAGCCACTCGGCAATCTGCTTGTGGTCGACGTCGGCGTCCTTCAGGTAGATCTCGATATCAGGTTGGCGCATAAAGGGCTCCGGGTGTGCTCAGTCTTGGCGCACGAAATAGTCATAACGCATGGAAACCGTAACTTCGAACGGCTCGGGCTGGTCGATCACCCGGGCACGTTTTTCGGCGCTGGCGCGCCAGCCGTGCGGGGTCATGGCCAGCAGGTCGGCGCGGGCCTTGGGCGCAGCCAGGCTCAGGCGGAACTCGAGGGTTTCGCTGTGGGCATGGGCCATGCCTTCAGGGATCAAGGCCAGGTGTTTGTCGTCGGCGTAAGGGCGCACTTCATCGTAGAGCACTTCGCGCAGTTCCATCAGGTGGCCGCTGGTCGGTCCGACCCGCATCAGCCCACCGCCAGGGCTGAGCAGGCGCTTGGCCTCGGCCCAGTCCAGCGGGCTGAACACACTGGCGATGAACTGGCAGCTGGCGTCGGCCAGCGGCACACGGGCCATGCTGGCGACCATCCAGGTGACTTCCGGTGCACGGCGGCAGGCACGCTTGACCGCTTCGCGGGAAATGTCCAGTGCATAACCGTCGGCGGCCGGCAGGGCCTGGGCGAGCTGCGCGGTGTAGTAACCCTCGCCGCAGCCAATGTCCAGCCAGGCGCCAGGTTGACGCTCGGCAGCCAGCTCGGCCAGGCGACGGGCGACCGGCGCGTAGTGGCCACCGTCGAGGAAGTCGCGGCGGGCCTCGACCATAGCCTGGTTGTCACCTGGGTCGCGGCTGTTCTTGTGCTGCACCGGCAGCAGGTTCAGGTAACCCTGGCGGGCGCGGTCGAAGCGGTGGCCTGCCGGGCACGCCACACCGTTGTCGACTTGCGCCAGGGGCGCCTGGCAAAGAGGGCAGGCGAGCATCAGGCGAGCAACCGGACCAGGGTCTGGTAGTAGATCTCGGTCAGCAGGTCGAGGTCGCTGGCCAGGATCCGCTCGTCCACCTGGTGAATGGTGGCATTGACCGGGCCCAGTTCGACCACCTGGGTACCCATGGTGGCGATGAAGCGACCATCGGAAGTGCCACCGCTGGTGGACGGCTGAGTGTCGCGCCCGGTGACGCCCTTGATGCTGGACGCTACCGCGTCGAGCAGTTCGCCCGGTTCGGTGAGGAATGGCAGGCCCGACAGTGCCCAGTCGATCGACCAGTCCAGTTCATGCTTGTCGAGAATCGCCGACACCCGCGCCTGCAGGCCTTCGACGGTGGACTCGGTGGAGAAGCGGAAGTTGAACAGCGCGGTCAGCTCGCCCGGGACCACGTTGGTAGCGCCGGTACCGGAATTGAGGTTGGAGATCTGGAAGCTGGTGGGTGGGAAGAATGCGTTGCCTTCATCCCAGTGCTCGGCGGCCAGTTCTGCCAGCGCCGGGGCGGCGAGGTGGATCGGGTTGCGTGCCAGGTGCGGGTAAGCCACATGGCCCTGCTTGCCGCGCACGGTCAGTTTGGCGCCCAGCGAGCCACGGCGGCCGTTTTTCACCACATCACCCAGCAGGGTAGTGCTGGACGGTTCGCCGACAATGCACCAGTCCAGGCGCTCGTTACGCGCTTTCAGGCGCTCGACCACTGCCTTGGTGCCGTGGTGGGCCGGGCCTTCTTCGTCGCTGGTGATCAGGAACGCGACCTTGCCGCGGTGGTTGGGGTAGTCCTGCACGAAGCGCTCGCTGGCGATCACCATGGATGCCAGGCTGCCCTTCATGTCGGCGGCGCCTCGGCCGCAGAGCATGCCGTCGGCGTCGATCAGTGCTTCGAACGGTTCATGCTGCCATTGCTGCACCGGGCCGGTGGGCACTACGTCGGTGTGGCCGGCGAAACACAGAACCGGGCCGTCCTGGCTGCCGTGGGTGGCCCAGAAGTTGTCGACGTCTTCAATGCGCATTGGTTCCAGCTCGAAGCCCACGGCGCCCAGGCGGTTCATCATCTGCGCCTGGCAGTCGGCGTCGACGGGGGTGACCGAGGGACGGCGGATCAGGTCGCAGGCCAGTTGAAGGGTAGGCGAGAGCTCGGCAGGCGCCGTCATGGTAAATCTCCGAAAGCAGGGCAAGGCAGGCAAGGAGCGGTAGTTTAAAGCAAAACCTATGTGTGAAGCGTGTGGTGTCGATTGATCGCAACAGAACGCTTGCCTTGAGGGGAGGTATTTCACGCTGAATACGCAGTGCGGGTGGGGGTAGGTTGCATCGGCCCCTAGAGGGTCAACCAACTCGTATCGAAAGGTAGAAGAGCGCTATGAATATCAAGCAGTGGATTGCCATGGGTATGGCACTGGGATGCAGTACAGCCGTGTTCGCCAATACTACAGATGTCATCGTCAGCGGAGTGATCAAGCCAAGTGCATGCACGCCGTCGCTCAGCGGAGGCGGAACGTTCGACTTTGGTGTCATCACGGCTGCCGAGCTCAGAGAGGATCGCGTGACCCGGTTCAAATCGCAGCCCCAGCAGCTTGCCGTGAACTGTGGTGCGCCAACTCGGTTCGCCTTGCGGGGCGTTGATGGTCGGGCAGACAGCAATATGTTGCCTTCCAACGTTACGTTCGGCCTGGGTACCAATGATCTCGATCAGCGTATTGGGGCTTATTTCCTGCAAGGGATTGGAAGCTCTGTTGTCGTCGACGGGAACAGTTCAGTGACTCGTCTGATTACGGCCGACAGCGGCAAATCCTGGGCGCCGGACAGCAACTCAATTAATTTCAGCCTGTACAACGGTAAGGAGGGCCACTTTCACGGCTTTGCGGTAGACGCGCAGATACCTACTGCCATCAAGCAGTTGACCGCTGACCTGCAGGTCGACATGAGCATCTCCGCGCTCAAGAACCTGACGGTCACCGACGACATCACCATCGATGGTGCTTCGACCATCGAGGTGTCCTACCTCTAAGGGCGCACCGAGCGCGCGCTTGTCGCTACGATGGCAAGCGCGGGCTCGGTCCCTTCCCTCGCTCGCTGCCTTTCGGGCAGCGAGCCTGTCTTGTATCGAGTCGAGCATGAGCAAATTGAAGCAATTGCTGTTGAGTGCTGGCTGCATGCTGCTGTCGATCAGCGGCGCCCAGGCCGCCGGCATGGTCCCGGAAACTTCCGTGGTGATCGTCAATGAAGCCGAAGGCGAGGCAACGATCACGGTGCGAAATGATGATCCAGCCCCAGCGCTGTTACTGGTAACCCTGCAGAACCTGCCGGAGGATGAGGAGCCCCTGTTGTTCCTCACCCAGCCCGCCTGGCGTGTCGAGGCCGGCGAGCAGCAGCAGGTGAGGTTCATGCTGCGTGCAACCGCGCCTCTGCACACCCAGCGGTTGAAGCGGGTTGTATTCGAAGGCGTGCCACAGCAGGAAGTGGCCGGTAAGCGTATTGCCAGGGTGGGGGTCAGTGTAAGGCAGAACCTGCCGGTCATCATTCACCCCAAGGGCCTGGCCCCCAACCGCTCGCCCTGGGAGGGCTTGCAGTGGCGCTACGGCACGCAAGGTTTACAGGTTGATAACCCGACGCCCTATGTGGTTAGGCTGGCGCAGGAAGTGAGGTTGATGCCTGCGAATGCGCAAGGCTACTTGCCACGCGCCTACATTTTGCCTGGCGAGTCGCTTGAGGTTCGCCTGGAATCGCCAGCCCCACAGGCCCCGCAAAGTGTCAGGCTGTTCCCGGCCACAGTGTACGGCTTTGCCGTCGATGAATTTGAAGCGCCGTTACTCAGGGGCGGCAATTGAATGGGCGGGCCAAGAGCAGCCGAACAGCGAACTGGCAATGTCTGATGGCGCTCCCTTGGGCCTTTCTATTTCTTGAGTGCAGAGCCAGCGATGGCCTGACATTCGATCTCGAACTCCTGCGTCAACGGGGTTTGAGTGAGGAGCTTGCGGCCTACTTTCGTGACATGCCGCGCTTCACCCCAGGCAATCACATCGTGAGCCTGACTATAAACGGCTCACGATCAGGAACGGTACAGGCACGCTTTCTGAACGACGGCAGCTTGTGCATTGACACTGGCCTGCTCGAGGCGGGTGGGATTCGGTTGCCGACGGCTGCGGCGAGCGAAAGCCAGGGCTCCTGCATCGACTTGCTGTCAAGCTACCCACAGAGTCAGATACAGGCAGACCCTCAGTCCGCCAGTGTGACCATGGTGGTGCCTGCGCAAGCCCTGCGCCCGGCCGCCGCAGGTGATGACCTTTCGGCTTATGACTCAGGTGGGTTCGCTGCAATGTTCAACTACGACGTGTCGATGCTCGATACGCGTTTCAAGGACGGCAGCAGCAGATCCTGGACTGCCCTTACCGAGCCGGGTTTGAACCTGGGGGACTGGATCGTGCGCAGCCGTCAGATTGCCAGTCTGGGGCAACAGGCAAGTCGGCTCAACGCACTGGAAGCCTACGCCCAGCGAACGTTCGCCGATCAGGCGACTGTCCTGCAGGTCGGTCAGATCCAGATGGGTAACCCCGTGCTGAGCGGCGTTTCGGTTGACGGTTTTCAGCTGTTTTCCGAGCAGGCGTTGGGCCATCTACAACAACGTCGCGTGGTTCAAGGCATCGCCAAGTCCCAAGCGAGGGTGGAGATCTACCAGCGCAACCGCCTGGTGTATGCCACCGTCGTGCCGCCAGGCCCGTTTTCCATTGATAGCCCTGCGCCAGTCGATGCCTTTGCTGAACTGGAAATGGTTATCCATGAAGCGGACGGTGAGGAGCGTCGCCTGACCTTGCCTGCCTCGCCGATGGCGGCGGGGTTGTCAGGAGGATACCAGTTCGGCATTGGTCAACTTCGCCACAGTCGCGCCGCGTCACCTTGGGTGCTTAGCGCCGGGTGGAGCGGGAGTGTGCTTGATGGCTTGGAAGTGGGGGGAGGGCTAATTGCGACCGACAGCTATCAGGCTACCGGGTTCGCGCTCGGTGCTCAGCCGTGGACGCAGGCTCAGATGCAATGGTCGCTGGGCTACTCGCAGCCGTTGCATCAGGAGAGGGGGATGCAAAGCCAGATGACCCTGAACCAGCAGTTTGCCGGCGGATGGGGAGCGGGCTTGACCTATGGGCTGCAGAGCCAAAGTTATCAGGACCTCCAGCAGGCGCTTGAGCCGTCAGGTCGCTTGGAGGGCTTGCGCGATTTTTTCAGCGTCGGCCTGTCATGGCAGGGCACTGGGCTGGGCAACTTCAGTGTCGGGGGCGGCCAATCGCGCACGCGTAATGGCCAGACCAGCAGCCAGGCAAACCTGCGCTGGGGAGCGACGTTGGGGCAGGTGTCATTGAATGCTGGTGTGGAATGGAGCCTCAGAGGAGCAGATGATCGAGGGCGTCTTCTTTACATGAGCGCTAGCGTGCCATTGGGCACCAATCGTCGTCTTGGTGCCTCGACCCGAGCTTCAGGTGACCACTACCGTTCTTCATTCAACCTGCGAGAACAGGTCAGCGATACGTTAGGTTATCGCCTGAGTGGCAGTCACGATAGCCATGATCCGGCGCTGCTACCCAGTGTGGGGGTTTCCTGGCTGGCCCCCTTCAGCCAGGTGCAGCTGGATTACTCAAAGACTGGCGATTCTGCACGAACCCTGGCAGCCAACCTGCGCGGTGGGGCCCTTGGGCATGCACAGGGCATCACGCTAGCACCTTATTCCATTCAGGATACTTTCGCGCTCATCGAAGTGGGTGATCTTCACGGGGTGAAGGTCGATACGCCCAGCGGCCCCGTATGGACCGATCGCCAAGGCCGAGCCATTGCCTCACGGATTACCCCCTACGCAGACAATCGAGTGCAGGTGCAGCCCCGAAGCCTGCCGCGCAGTGTCGATCTGGCCAACAGCCTTGGCATCGTACGGGCAGGTCGAGGCGCGGTTTCCCAATTGAGTTTCATCGTCGAGCGGACCAGGCGCGTGCTGTTGCAGACTTTGCAGGGCGACGGGCCGCCCTTGGCGGACAGTTCCATGGTAGTGGATGCCAACGGAAGCTTCGTGACCATGGTGCAGGCCGGAGGCTTGATATTCCTGCATGACTTCCAAGAGGAAGAGCGCTACCACGTGACCTCGCCAGACGGCTCTGGTTGTGCCCTTGAGTTCACCCTCAGCGACAGCCCGGACCCGGAGCAATATTATGAAACGACCACCGCACGCTGCCATGCGATCTGAATGCGTGTGCAGACAGCTGTGCCTGGCCTTGCTGTTGATGGGCATGAGCTGTGCTGCGGCCGCACAGGGTTGTCAGATTACGCTCGGCCAGCCCCAGATCGATTACGGCAAGGTCAACAAGACCCAGTTGCAGAAACAAGGCAATCGCTACCTACTGGGAGAGCGGCACCTGCAGATGACAGTCCAGTGTTCCAGAGATACCGATATGGTCCTCAGCTATCTGGCTGATGGCATCAATGGCGATGTTTTCGGTTTTGCTGAGCGAGGGCAGTATTCACTGCTGCTTTCTGATGCGCGGCTCGATGGCCGTCCGGTGGCCTTGGGAGCAGCAAGCGCGCGCAGCCCCTGGCAGATGAAGGGCGACAAGGTTCACTGGTTGCCAGCAATGCAGCTCGCGCCACTAGAGGCCAATGTACCCCTTCAAGGCACAACCTTCACGGCTCGCCTGACCGTTGATGCATGGCTCGACGCAACGTCGGATCTGTCGAGCACGGCCGAGCTGCAGGCAAGTGGCATGATGGCTGTCGACGATGCTGCCGTGAGCCTGGCACTGCAAGCCAATGTTGTACCCGCAGCGTGTAAATTGCATCTGGGCAATGACGGCCTCGTGGATTTTGGCGTGATCGCGACCGGGGAGTTGTCTGCCAGTAAAACCAGTACCTTGCGACGGTCTTTGTCCGCCGCGGTGACTTGTGACAGCCCCACTCGGTTTGCCCTTCGCGCGATTGACAACCGCCAGTCAGGAACGTTCGCCCATGTGCAAGGCCTTGCACGTTCTGTCTTGTTTGGCGCGGGTAAAAAGGCCAGCGACAGCCTGGCGTGGTCGTTGCGGTTCGACGGTGCGGTGGTAGGCGATGGGCTTGCATTGCAACCCCTGTATTCCTCTCAAGGTGGTGCTGGCTGGGAGCCAACCCCACGAACAGCGTTCCTTCACACCGACAATCGCCTGCACGGGTTCGCGGCCAGCGAACGCACTGCTGCCGGGCCTACCTTGATCAGGCAGCTCGACGCTATGCTGATGGTCGAGCTGTATGTTGCGCCTATGCGCCAGCTCGACCTGCGTGACGAGACGCTCATCGATGGGGCGGCCACGCTGGAGCTCATCTATCTGTGAGGATGAGCTGCAGGTGGCCGGCAGTCCAGGTCAAGTGTGCGCGGGATGTACCTGGGGTGCAGGCTTGGGCAGCGATGACAGGAACGCCATCACCAGCGCCGCCAGATAAGGCAACGACTGTACCAGCAGCATCGCCACCCAGAAGCGCATGTCCGAGCTCGGCAGCCCCTGCACCAGGTAGATGCCTAGCGCCGCCCCCCACAGCAGCAACATGATGAACAGCTCTTCACGCGCTTCGGAAATCGCCACCAGCAACCCGTGGCTGTCGGCATTCTTTGGCGTGCGGAAGAACGGCATGCTGCTGGTGAAGAACCCGTACAGCACCGCCTTGGCGATGGTATGTGACAGCGCCAGCCCCGCCAGCGCCGCCGCAAAGGCATCCTTCAGGTTCACCCCCACCGCACGGCGGTAGAGGAAGATGATTTTGCCGACCTTGAAGAAGAACAGCGCCAGTGGCGGGATGGCGAAGATCATCAGTGGCGGGTCGACCCGGTGCGGCACGATGATCATCGCCGCCGACCACAGCAACGCACCGACGGTGAAGAAGATGTTCATGCCATCGGCGATCCATGGCAGCCAGCCGGCCAGGAAGTGATAGCGTTGGCCACGGGTCAGCTCACTGCCCTTGCCGCGCAGCAGGGCGCCGGCGTGGTGCTTGATGATCTGGATGGCGCCGTAGGCCCAGCGGAAGCGCTGCTTCTTGAAGTCGATGAAGGTGTCGGGCATCAGGCCTTTGCCGTAGCTGTTGTGGGCATAGGCGGCCGACAGGCCCTTCTCGAATACCCGCAGGCCCAGTTCGGCGTCCTCGCAGATGCACCACTCGGCCCAGCCCAGCTCTTGCAGCACGCTGCGCCGGGTCATGGTCATGGTGCCGTGCTGGATGATCGCATCACGGTCGTTGCGGGTGACCATGCCAATGTGGAAGAAGCCCTTGTATTCGCTGTAGCACAACTTCTTGAAGGCGCTTTCGTGCTGGTCGCGGTAGTCCTGCGGCGACTGCACCACGGCAATTTTCGGGTCGGCGAAGTGCGGCACCATGTGCTTGAGCCAGTTGCGGTCGACGCAGTAGTCCGAGTCGATGACCGCGATCACTTCGGCGTCCTTGGCCGTGTGCGGGATCAAGTAGTTCAGCGCGCCACCCTTGAAACCGGCCAGGGGCGCGACGTGGAAGAACTTGAAGCGCTCGCCGAGCTTCTCGCAGTGGGCCTTGAGCGGCTCCCACACGGCTGGGTCCTTGGTGTTGTTGTCGATCACCAGCACTTCGTAATCGGGGTAGTCCAGGGCAGCCAGGGCGTCGAGGGTTTGTTTCACCATTTCTGGCGGTTCGTTGTAGCACGGCACATGCACCGACACCTTGGGCCGGTAGGCACTGTCGGCCTGCACCGGCAGGAACTCGCGGCGGCGCTTGTGTATCCAGACGGCCTCGGCCAGTTCGTGGGCTTCGGTGAGCAGCACGATGAACACGCCCAGCGCACCGAGGGCCAGCAGCACGCCCACGGTCAGGCTGAACCAGGTGCTGTACTGCTGGCTGTAGTCGTAGGCGATCCACACCAGCACCGACCCGCACAGGAAGGTGATGAACGTGAGGAAGGTCCGGCCACGCTGGCGCAGGGCCGAGCCGTCGATGAACAGCACCATCAGGGCGATCATCGCCAGCACCACCGAGGCCACCGCCAGAGCACGCCACTGCGGGATCGCCACCACCGGGCCGTCGAAGTTGAACTTCTGCTGGCGCTCGGCGTTGTACACGCCCCAGTAGGCGCCTACCGAGCCTTCGTCGCTGGCTTTCCACGGCTGGTCGTAGGCTTCGATGACAAAGTAGTTGTAGCCACGGCGGTTGAGGGTGTTGACCAGGGTGCGCAGGTAGATGGCCTGGTCGGCCTGGGTGGCATCGGCACCCCCGCGCATGCGGCCGTTGCTTGGCCAGCCGACTTCCGACAGCAGCAGGGGTTTGCGCGGGAACTGGTGCTTCAGCTCACGGGCGCGGTCGAGGACGAACTCGACCGAGTCCTTCATCGGCACGAACTCCCAATAGGGCAGGATATGCGCGGCAATCAGGTCGACGTGCTTGGCCAGTTCTGGGTGTTCCTTCCAGATGTGCCATTGCTCACTGGTGGTCACCGGCACTTTTACGGCCGCACGTACCCGATCCAGGTATTTGATCAGGTTTTCCGGGGTGACTTCTTCGCGGAATAGCGCCTCGTTACCGACCACTACCCGCACCACACTGCGCGAGGTGTTGGCCAGCTCGATGGCGGTGGCGATTTCGCGTTCGTTGCGTTCCAGGTCCGGGCTGATCCAGATGCCCAGCGTCACCCGCAGGCCGAACTCCTCGGCCAGGCGCGGGATGTCGGCCTGGGTGCCTTCCACGGTGTAGATACGGATGCTGTCGGTCAGTTTGCTCAACTGCTCCAGGTCCTGGCGCATCTCGTCGTCAGTAGGGTACTGGCCCTTCTGCGGGCTTTCACCCAGGCGGAATGGCGAATACGAAAAGCCAGAGATCTGCTCTGGCCAGGCGGGGGCGGAAACCGGGCGGTTGATCAGTGCCCAGAACCCGGTGAACAGCGCGGCGATGGCCAGCACCACAACCAGGTTCAGGCCGAATTTACGTGAAGACATTGTCGTCCATTTGTGTCGAAGTGATAGGACATTAAAGCAGGGTTGGTAGTCTCTTTCCTAACGATGCAGGCGATGGGCCCGCTGGCATATAATGCGCGCCGGTTTTTTGGGGTATGAACATGAGCACAGAAGATCCACGCTTCGCCGGCGTTGCCCGGCTGTACGGCGACCAGGGGCTGCAACGCCTGGGCCAGGCCCATGTGGCGGTGGTCGGTATTGGCGGAGTGGGCTCCTGGGTGGCCGAAGCGTTGGCCCGCAGTGGCGTGGGCGAAATCACCCTGTTCGACCTGGACGATGTCTGCGTCAGCAACACCAACCGCCAGGCCCATGCCCTGGAAGGCCAGGTGGGGCGGCCCAAGGTTGAGGTCATGGCCGAACGCCTGCGAGCGATCAACCCGGCGTGCAAGGTGCATGCGGTGGCTGACTTCGTCACCCGCGAGACCATGGTCGAGTACATCCATGAGCAGCTGGATTGCGTGATCGACTGCATCGACAGCGTGATGGCCAAGGCGGCGCTGATCGCCTGGTGCCGGCGGCGCAAGATCGCGATTGTCACCACCGGTGGTGCGGGTGGGCAAATCGACCCGACGCAGATCCAGATCGCCGACCTGAACAAGACCTTCAACGACCCGCTCGCTTCGCGGGTGCGCTCAACCCTGCGCCGCGACTACAACTTCTCGCGCAATGTCAGCCGCAACTATGGCGTACCGTGCGTGTTCTCCAGCGAACAGCTGCGTTACCCCAAGGGCGATGGCAGCGTTTGCCTGCAGAAAAGCTTCGTGGGTGAGGGCGTAAGGCTGGACTGCGCGGGTGGCTTTGGCGCGGTGATGATGGTGACCGCGACCTTTGGCATGGTGGCAGCCAGCAAGGCGATCGAGAAGCTGGTGGCCGGTGCGCGGCGCCCTTCGGAGCGTATCAAACCTGAGTAACCATTCTCAGGCCTACTCGGTCTTTGTAGGAGCGGCCTTGTGTCGCGAAAGGGCCGCAAAGCGGCCCCAGCAATTTTGGCGGCGAAGCTGAAAATGTGGGGGCCGCTGCGCGCCCCATCGCGACACAAGGCCGCTCCTACAGGGAGCAGCGTTGCCCTGGATTTAGCGGTTGGACGCCAACTCCGCCATCCGCTGCAGCACCGCATGCAGCCCATTGCTGCGCGACGGCGACAGTTGGCGCTCAAGCCCCAGCTGTGTAAACCACGCGCGCAGATCGAGCATGGCCAACTCGTCACTGGCCAACCCCTGCACCCTCACCAGCATCAACGCCAGCAGCCCGCGCAACAGGCGTGCATCGCTACTGGCCTTGAACCGCCACAAGCCGTCGACCTGCTCGGCCACCAGCCAGACCAGGCTTTCGCAGCCATGCACCCGGTTGGCTTCGGTCTTTTCAGTCTCGGCCAGCGGTTCCAGTCGCTCGCCCCATTGCATCAGCAGCCGCGCGCGCTGCTCCCAGCCCTTGCCCTGTTCAAAAGCGTCCAGCGCCTGGCGTGCCTGCTCCGGCATGTTCATCGCAGCAGCTCCAGGCCCTGATCCAGCGCCGTGAAAAAGCGCTGCAAGTCATCGCTGTCGTTGTACAAGCCCAGCGACACCCGAATTGCGCCTTCCAGGCCCAAGCCTTTCAGCAGCGGCATGGCACAGTGGTGACCGGCGCGCACGGCAATGCCTTGCTCGGTGAGCAAGTGGGCAATATCGGCATTGTGCACGCCCTCGATGACGAAGCTGGCCAGGGCCGCCTGTGGCGTACCGAGTATGCGCACGCCTTCGCGGTCAGCCAGGCCGCGCAGCAGGTGCTGGTGCAGGCTGGTTTCGTGGGCCGCGACCGCTTGGGCATCGAGGCTGGCCAGGTAGCCCAGGGTTGCGCCAAGGCCGATCACCCCGGCTATGGGCGGCGTACCTGCCTCGAACCCCAGCGGTGCCGGGCGGAAGCTGGCGCTGTGGTACTCGGCAAGTTGCACCATCTCGCCACCGAACTGCCAGTGGCGCAGCAGCCCCAGCGCTTGGCTGTGGCCATAAAGCACGCCGACGCCGTCCGGGCCGTACAGCTTGTGGCTGGAAAACACATAGAAGTCGCACCCCAGTTGCTGCACGTCATGGCGGCCGTGCACCACGCCCTGGGCACCATCGACCACGGTCAGCGCGCCTTGGGCGCGGGCATGGGCCAACAGCGCCGGTAGCGGTTGCCAGGTACCCAGTACGTTGGACAGCTGGCTGACTGCCAGCACGCGGGTGCGCGGGCCGATCAGTTGCAGTGCCTGGTTCAGGTCGATGCAACCATGAGCGTCCAGCGGCAGTACCACCAGGCGCAGGTTGCGCCGGTGCGCCAGCTGTTGCCAGGGCAGCAGGTTGGCATGGTGCTCCAGGGCACTGACGGCAATTTCGTCCCCGGCTTCGAGGCGGTGTTCCAGGCCGTATGCCAGCAGGTTCAGTGCCGAGGTGGCGCCGTGGGTGAACACCACTTGCCGTGAGTCTGCGGCATTGAGCCAGGCGGCGACCTTGTCGCGGCTGGTTTCGAAGGCCTGGGTCGCCAGCGCACCGGGCAAGTGCTGGGCACGGTGCACGTTGGCTGCGCCATGGCCGTAGTAATGGCTCAGGGCATCGAGCAGGGCTTGCGGCTTCTGGCTGGTGGCGGCGCTGTCCAGGTAGGTCTGGTGCTGCCGTTGCAGGGCGGCGATGGCGGGAAAGTCGGCACGCCAGGGGGAGGGCTGGAACATGTTCGCGGGGCCTGGAATGAAAATCGGGTCTGGCGCGTTGGCGCCAGACCCGATCTTAACACTTCAAACCCGACAAGGTTCTCAGTTGTGGGCGTGCAGTGCTTCGTTCAGCTCGATGGCCGACTTGTGAGTCTTGCACTCTACGGCGCCGTTCAGCGAGTTGCGGCGGAACAGCAGGTCGGTCTGGCCAGCCAGGTCGCGGGCCTTGACCACTTTCACCAACTCGTTGTTCTCGTCCAGCAGGTTCACCTTGGTGCCGGCGGTGATGTACAGGCCGGCTTCGACGGTGTTGCGGTCGCCCAGCGGAATGCCGATACCGGCGTTGGCGCCGATCAGGCAGCCTTCGCCGACCTTGATGACGATGTTGCCGCCACCGGACAGGGTGCCCATGGTCGAGCAACCGCCGCCCAGGTCCGAACCTTTGCCGACGAATACGCCAGCGGACACGCGGCCTTCGATCATGCCTGGGCCTTCGGTGCCCGCGTTAAAGTTGACGAAGCCTTCGTGCATGATGGTGGTGCCTTCGCCGATGTAGGCGCCCAGGCGCACACGGGCGGTGTCGGCGATACGCACGCCGGCCGGGACCACGTAGTCGGTCATTTTCGGGAACTTGTCCACCGAGAACACTTCCAGCAGCTCGCCCTTAAGGCGCGCTTCCAGTTGCAGCTCGGCCAGTTCGGCCAGATCGACCGCGCCCTGGTTGGTCCAGGCCACGTTCGGCAGCAGCGGGAAGATACCGGCCAGGCTGACGCCGTGTGGCTTGACCAGGCGGTGCGACAGCAGGTGCAGCTTGAGGTAGGCCTCTGGGGTGGAGGTCAGGGCAGCGTCTTCGGCCAGCAGGGTGGCGACCAGCGGCTTGTGGCTCTCGGCCAGGCGGGTCAGCAGGGCGGCCTGGGCAGCATCAACGCCTTTCAGGGCTTCGGCCAGTTGGGCGGCCTGGCCGTTGCTGAAGGCGATGGCCTGGTTGCCACCTTCGTAACCGAGAACAGGGGCTACCGCAGCAACCAGTTCGGCGCTCGGGTTAAGCAAAGGTTGTGCGTAGAACACTTCCAGCCAGGCGCCCTGGCGGTTCTGGGAGCCGACACCGAAGGCCAGGCTGAACAGGGTATTGGACATGTGATTACCTCGTGCGAAATAGGGTAGGGGCTCAGGCCAGGGCAGCGGCGTACAGGTCGGGCTTGAAGCCGACCAGGGTACGCGCGCCAAGGTCCAGCACCGGGCGTTTGATCATCGACGGCTGGGCCAGCATCAGCTCGACGGCCTTGGCCTGGTCGAGGTCTGCCTTGCTGGCGTCGTCCAGCTTGCGGAATGTGGTGCCGGCACGGTTGAGGATGACTTCCCAGCCGTGTTCGTCGCACCAGCGGTTCAGGCTGTCACGGTCGATGCCTTGGGTCTTGTAATCGTGGAATTCGTAGGCGATGGCCTTGTCTTCGAGCCAGGTACGCGCCTTTTTCATGGTGTCACAGGCTTTTATGCCGTAGAGCGTGTAGGTCATTGTGTACATTGGGGGTGCAGGTTGCCCCAATCTCTCCGTTTTTCGATGTCAGTCGCGGGATTATGCGGGAACCAAACTGTGAGCGCCACGGGTGTGCTCGCCTTGAGTCTTGCAGTGGGTCGGCGATTGGGTGCCGGCCGTGCGGCGCTCGATCTCACAGACGAAGAAGTATCATCATGTTACATATTCACCTGCCACCTGCGACTATCGTGCAGCGGCCCCAAACCGTCGGTCGCCGCTAACATATTGTTTCAATGGCGATGTTTCGCCCTGCTATCGTTTCTGGTTCACAAAGGAAGCTCTCCCGGATGCAGTCCGCCTACACCGTCCTCATCCTGCTGACGCTGGTCAGCCTGTCGAAGCTGGTCGGCCGCATGATTCCGCTTCCCTTGCCGCTGGTGCAGATCGCCGCCGGTGCCTTGCTGGCCTTGCCGACACTGGGCCTGCATGTGGCCCTTGACCCCGAACTGTTCCTGTTCCTGTTCTTGCCGCCGCTGCTGTTTGCCGACGGCTGGCGCATCCCCAAGCGGGAGCTGTGGCGCATTCGCGGGCCCGTGGTGGCGCTGGCCGTCGGGCTGGTCCTTTTCACCGTGGTTGGGGCTGGATACTTCATTCACTGGCTGCTGCCGAGCATCCCGTTGCCAGTGGCCTTCGCCCTGGCAGCGGTACTTTCGCCAACCGACGCCGTGGCGGTTTCGGCCATTGCCCAAGACCGCCTGCCCACGCCGCTGATGCACATGCTGCAGGGCGAAGCCCTGATGAACGATGCGTCGGGCCTGGTGACCTTCAAGTTTGCCTTGGCAGCGGCGATTACCGGGGTGTTCTCGCTGACCGATGCAAGCTTCAGTTTTGTCCTGGTCGCGCTTGGCGGTCTGGCGGTGGGTGTGGGCTTGAGCTGGCTGGTCGGCCGCCTGCGCGCCTGGATGATCGCTCGCGGCTGGGACGACCCAGCCACGCATGTGGTGTTCATGCTGCTGTTGCCATTTGCTGCCTATGTGCTGGCCGAGCGTCTTGGCGTGTCGGGCATCCTTTCGGCGGTGGCGGCGGGCATGATGCAGAGCTGGCTCGACCTGCTGCCACGGCAAACCAGCACCCGCCTGCTCAACCGCAGCGTCTGGTCGCTGCTGGAGTTCGCCTTCAACGGCCTGATCTTCCTGCTGTTGGGCCTGCAGTTGCCGGACATCATCAAGGCGGTGGTCAGCCACGAACCCACCGTCTGGCCGACCCTGGCCTACCGCTGCCTGGATGTGGTGGCGATCTTTGCCGCGCTTATCCTGCTGCGTTACATCTGGGTGCAGAGCATCTGGCGCTCGATCGGCGTGGTGCGTCGCTGGCGTGGCAAACCGGCGCTGGTGCTGATGCCTACAGCGCGCTCCTGCTGGCTGCTGACCCTGGGCGGGGTGCGGGGTGCGGTGACCTTGGCAGGTGTGATGTCGGTGCCGTTGCTGATGGGGGCGGGCAAGGCCTTCCCGGAACGTGACTTGTTGATCTTCATTGCCGCCGGGGTGATCCTGCTGTCGTTGATCAGTGCCTGTATCGCGTTGCCGTTGTTGCTGCGCGGGGTGACCAAGAGCCCGGACGAGCGCCTGCGCCAGGAAGTGCAGGAAGCCTGGCGGCGCACGGCCGAAGCGGCGATCCATGCCCTGGAGGCAGAGGAGGTGATCGACAGCAATGCGCCGCAGGACGCCGCGCAGGCGACCTTGGCGACCGAACTGAAAGCGCGGTTGATGGCAGAATACCGGGATGAGCTGGACAGCTACAACGACAGCGCCGAAGCCAAGGCGCTGGCCGAGCAGATGGACCTGCTGGAGCGGCATTTGCGCTTGCGTGCACTGAGGGCGCAGCGGTTGGAGCTATACAACCTGCATCGCCAGCACCTGGTCGGTGATGAAGTGGTGCGCCAGGTCCTGGGGGAGCTGGACATGAGTGAAGCGAACCTTGGGCAAGTCAGGTAGGGCGTCGAAATGGCGAGGATTGCCCGCGCTGACCGAGAGCACGGGCGTTGCCTGGCTTACTTGCAGGCAGGGGAGCCATCGAGGCGCAGCAGGGTTTCGCCCACCTCTATGAAACCGTCGCCGTTCACATCCATCAGTGCCAGGATGGCATCCCTCTCATCGCTACTGTGCAAGTTGTCGAAGCGCTTCTTGAATTCTTCCAGCGAAACCTTGCCGTCGCCGTTGTCGTCCATTTCGAGGAGCCAGCTTTTGGCATCCTGACATATATCGCTGCTGATCCGGGTCATGGGTGTTGCCTCGTCTGCGGTGGAGGAGGCTTAACCTTAAGGTCGGGGTGATTGGGGCGATATTGGCGTATTCAGCCTGGCCGGTAGGGCAATTCGACGGCGTCGATCTGCCCTGCCGGTCGGCAAGGTTTTCAGGACGGCTCAGCGCTTTTGCAAGAACGCGCGAATACGCTCCGCCGCCTCGATGCACTCGGCCAGGGGGGCAACCAGGGCCATGCGCACACGCCCGCTACCGGGGTTCACGCCGTCGACTTCGCGGGACAGGTACGAACCTGGCACCACGGTCACGTGTTCGGCTTCGAACAGGTCACGGGTGAAGGCGGCATCGTCGTTGCCCGGCACCTTGGCCCACAGGTAGAAGCTGCCGTCCGGGCGTTGTACGTCGAGCACCGGTTGCAGGATATCCAGCACGGCATCGTACTTGGCTCGGTACTGGTCGCGGTTGGCGCGCACATGTGCCTCGTCCTGCCAGGCGGCGACGCTGGCCAGTTGGGTCTGCACGGGCATGGCACAGCCGTGGTAGGTCCGGTACAGCAGGAACGGCTTGATGATCTCGGCATCGCCAGCGACGAAGCCCGAGCGCAGGCCCGGCAGGTTGGAGCGCTTGGACAGGCTGTGGAACACCACGCAGCGCTTGAAGTCACTGCGGCCCAGTTCGGCGCAGGCGGTCAGCAGGCCCGGTGGCGGTGCGTCCTCATCGAAGTACAGCTCGCTGTAGCATTCGTCGGCCGCAATCACGAAGTCGTGCTCATCGGCCAGTGCAATCAGCTTTTTCAGGGTGTCCATCGGCACCAGCGCGCCGGTGGGGTTGCCTGGCGAGCACAGGAACAGGACCTGGCAGCGCTTCCATACCTCGGCCGGGACGGCGTCGAAGTCGGGGTTGAAGCCGTTGCTTTCCAGGCACGGCAGGTAGTGCGGGGTGGCACCGGCCAGCAGTGCTGCGCCTTCGTAGATCTGGTAGAACGGGTTGGGGCTGATGACCAGGCCGTCATCGGCACGGTTGACCACGGCCTGGGTGAAGGCGAACAGGGCTTCACGGGTGCCGTTTACCGGCAGGATGTGGCGGTCGGCATCCAGCCAGCCGGCCGGTACGCCAAAGCGCCGTTCGCACCACTGGCCGATAGCCTGGCGCAGGGCCGGCAAGCCGAGGGTGCTGGGGTATACCGCCAGCTTGTCGAGGTTGTCGGCCATGGCCTGGGCGACGAACGCCGGCGATTCGTGCTTCGGCTCACCGATCGACAGGGCGATGGCGCGTTTGTCCGCCGCAGGCTTCACGCTGCCCAGCAGGGCGCGGAGCTTTTCGAACGGGTAAGGCTGAAGCTGGGTCAAGGCATGGTTCATCTGCGCAAGGTCTCGTCAATCGTCTAATCGTTAAAAAGTCACGCGGGTCGGGCTGGTGTCGCTACCTTGGCCGGCCTGTAGCTGCTGCACGATGGCTTCCTGCAGGCGGCTGCACAGCTGCGGGTCCGACAGCGGCTGGTTGTCGGCATCGGTGATGAAGAACACGTCTTCCACCCGCTCACCGAGGGTGGCGATTTTGGCGTTCTGCAACGACAGGTCGAACTCCAGGAAAATCCGCCCCAGCCGGGCCAGCAGACCAGGGCGGTCGGGTGCAGTAATTTCGAGGATGGTCACTGGCCGCTGGGCATCGTTGAGGATGGTCACCTGCGGTGGGAAATCGAAGTGCTTGAGCTGGCGCGGCACTCGGCGCTGGATGATGGTCGGGTAGTCCTCGGGGTTGCGCAGCGCTTCGGTCAGGCCGTCGCGAATCTGCTTTACCCGCTGCGGGTTGTCGCCGATCGAGCCACCGTCGTTGTCCAGCACGATGTAGGTGTCGAGGGTGAACTGGCTGCTCGACGTGATGATGCGCGCATCGTGGATGTTCAGGTTCAGCTGCGACATGGCCGCCACCGTCACGGCGAAGAAATCGTGCTGGTCGGGGGCGTAGATGAAGATCTGCGTGCCGCCTTCGAACTCGCGCTGGGTGGTTTCCTTGATCAGTACCAGCGGCCCACCATCGGCCGGTTGCTGGAGAATTGCATCCGTGTGCCAGGCCACATCGGCGGCGTTGTGCTTGAGGAAGTAGTCGTCACCCAGCTGCGACCACAATTGTTCCACGTCGTCTGGGTCGGTGCCCTCGCGCACCAGGATATCCAGCGCTGATGACTGGGTCTGGCGAATCTGCTCTTCGCGGTCCAGCGGGTTTTCCAGGCCGCGACGCAGGGCGCGCTTGGTCTCGGTGTACAACTGGCGCAGCAGGCTGGCCCGCCATGAGTTCCACAGGCTGGGGTTGGTGGCGTTGATATCGGCCACGGTCAGCACGTACAGGTAATCGAGGCGGGTCTCGTCGCCCACGTGCAGGGCAAAGTCATTGATCACCTGCGGGTCGGACAAGTCCTTGCGCTGGGCAGTGGTCGACATCACCAGGTGGTTTTGCACCAGCCAGACGATCAGGCGGCTGTCCCAGGCCGGCAACTGGTGGCGCTCGCAGAATTTTTGCGCGTCCACCGCGCCGATTTCCGAGTGGTCGCCCTGGCGGCCCTTGCCGATGTCGTGGTACAGGCCGGCCAGGTAGATCAGCTCGGGCTTGGGCAGGCGCCCCATGAGCTTGCTGGCCAGCGGAAATTTTTCGGATACCGGCGTGTATTGCAGCTTGCGCAGGTGCTTGATGAGGTTGAGGGTGTGCGCATCGACTGTGTAGATGTGGAACAGGTCATGCTGCATCTGCCCGACGATCAAGCCAAACTCCGGCAGGTAGCGGCCAAGGATGCCGTAGCGGTTCATCCGCCGCAGGTTGCGGTGAATGCCGATTTCGCACTTGAACAGCTCGATGAACAGGCTGGTGTTGCGGATATCGGTGCGGAACGTGTCGTCGATCAGGTGCCGGTGCTCGCGCAGCAGGCGCACGGTATCGGCACGTACGCCCTTGATTTCCGGGCGCTGGGCCATGAGCACGAAAATTTCCAGCATGGCGAACGGCGTGCGCTTGAACACGTTCGGGTTGGCCGCTTCTATATAGCCGTCATGCAGGCGGAAGCGCGCATTGAGCGGCTGGGTGCTGCCACTTTCCTCGTCGGCGAGGATGACCTCTTCGAAGTGCTGGACGATCAGGTCGCACAGCTGGCTGATGCTCATCACCACCCGGTAATACTGCTGCATGAACTGCTCGATCGCCCGCTTGGGGTTGTCGTCGCCGTAGCCCAGCAGTGTGGCCAGGCTGCGCTGGTGGTCGAACAGCAAGCGGTCTTCGGCGCGTCCGGCAAGCATGTGCAGGGCGTAGCGCACCTTCCACAAAAAGTCCTGGGACGAGGCCAGCAGTTCATTCTCGCTTTCCAGCAAGAAACCCTCGCCGGCCAGCGCATGCAGGTTCAGGGTGCCGTATTGGCGGCGGGCCACCCACAGCACCGTCTGGATGTCGCGCAGGCCACCTGGCGACCCTTTGACGTTGGGTTCCAGGTTGTACTCGGTATCGTTGTACTTGTGGTGGCGGGCCTTGAGCTCGGCGCGCTTGGCCAGGAAGAACTCCTTGCTCGGCCACATGTGCGCGGTGCTGGTCACCTCCAGCATGCGCTGGCGCAGGGCCTCTGGGCCGCAGATGGTGCGGCTTTCCATCAGGTTGGTGATGACCGTCAGGTCGGCGCGGGCCTGTTCGGCGCATTCGTCGACGGTGCGCACGCTTTGGCCCACTTCCAGGCCGATGTCCCACAGCAAGGTAAGGAAGCGTTCGATAGCGTCGCGGTACTGCTCGTGCTCGGCAGCGCCCAGCAGTATCAGCAGGTCGATGTCCGAGTGCGGGTGCAGCTCACCGCGCCCGTAACCGCCTACCGCGACCAAGGCGATGCCGCTTTGGTCGCCCCAGTCGAACTGGTTCCACGCCTGTTGCAGGATGTTGTCGACGAGCCAGGCGCGGGCTTCGATCAGTGGGCGGATTTCGCTACCAGCACGAAAACGCTTGTCGAGCACCTCGCCGGCCAGACGGATGGCTTTCTTGAAGGCGGCGATAGGGCTCGCCTTGAGGGCCAGTTCCGCCTGGAACTGGCCACGGTCGAACAGCTCGGGATCCACCTGGGGCATCGCGTCACATTCCTGTCGTGGGGTGGCCTGTGGGGGGCGAGGTCAGGCCGAAGTGCGCGGGATGGTGTCGTCCTTGCGCAGGGTGAAAATCTCGTAGCCGGTCGCGGTCACCACCAGGGTGTGTTCCCACTGGGCTGAAAGCTTGCGATCCTTGGTAATGGCAGTCCAGCCGTCGCCCAGCACCTTGGTGTCGGCCTTGCCCTGGTTGATCATCGGCTCGATGGTGAAGGTCATGCCTTCTTTAAGCTCCATGCCGGTGCCGGCGCGGCCGTAGTGCAGGATCTGCGGCTCTTCGTGGAACACCTTGCCGATGCCGTGGCCGCAGAACTCGCGCACCACGGAGAAGCCGTTCTTTTCCGCGTGCTTCTGGATCACTTCGCCGATATCGCCCAGGCGGCAGCCCGGCTTGACCAGCTCGATGGCCTTGTACATGCACTCCTGGGTAACCTTGGACAGGCGCTCGGCCCATACCGGCACGTTACCGACGTGGAACATGCGGCTGGTATCGCCGTGGTAGCCGTCCTTGATCACGGTGACGTCGATGTTCAGCGTGTCACCGTCCTTGAGCGGTTTGTCGTTGGGGATGCCATGGCAGACCACATGGTTGATCGAGGTGCAGATCGACTTCGGGTAGCCCTTGTAGTTGAGCGGCGCCGGGATGGCCTGCTGGACGTTGACGATATAGTCATGGCACAGGCGGTCGAGCTCTTCGGTGGTAACACCGGGCTTGACGTGTTCCTCGATCATTTCCAGCACGTCGGCGGCCAGGCGGCCGGCGATGCGCATCTTCTCGATGTCTTCTGCGGTCTTGATGTTGACGGTCATTACAGGCTCTCTACAGCGCCGCATGCGGCGCGAACAAACGGGAAAGGCCGGATTCTAGCAGAGCAGGGCGGCATTCTGTCGGGATAAAGGCGGCCATGCTGCTCTCTACAGGAGGCATTTTGGCCTGTTTGACGGGGCGCTGCAAAAACCGCTGACGGACGCGACCTCATCCGGGTTTCGTTCGCTCGCGGTCTGTGGTATAACATGCGCCGCTTTCGGGGACGACCCCGTCAGCTTAAACCCACACACGTGTCGACACGATGACCTGGGTGCCCCGGATTCTCGAATTTGCGGGTTGGTCATTGGGACGCGTGGAGGCCCAACCCGACTTATCAAGGAACTATCATGTCCCAAGTCAATATGCGCGATATGCTGAAGGCCGGTGTGCACTTCGGCCACCAGACCCGTTACTGGAACCCGAAAATGGGCAAGTACATTTTCGGCGCGCGTAACAAGATCCACATCATCAACCTGGAAAAAACCCTGCCAATGTTCAACGACGCTCTGGCGTTCGTAGAGCGTCTGGCTCAGGGCAAGAACAAGATCATGTTCGTCGGCACCAAGCGTTCCGCCGGCAAGATCGTCGCCGAGCAAGCTGCTCGCGCTGGTTCGCCATACGTTGATCACCGCTGGTTGGGCGGCATGCTGACCAACTACAAAACCATCCGCGCTTCGATCAAGCGTCTGCGCGACCTGGAAACCCAGGCCGAAGACGGCACCTTTGCCAAGCTGACCAAGAAAGAAGCCCTGATGCGTTCGCGCGATCTGGAAAAGCTGGACCGCAGCCTGGGTGGTATCAAGGACATGGGCGGTCTGCCTGATGCCCTGTTCGTGATCGACGTTGATCACGAGCGCATTGCTATCACCGAAGCAAACAAGCTGGGCATCCCGGTTATCGGCGTTGTCGATACCAACAGCAGCCCGGAAGGTGTTGACTACATCATCCCAGGCAACGACGACGCCATCCGCGCCATCGAGCTGTACATGACTTCGATGGCTGACGCCATCATCCGCGGCCGCAACAACGTTGCTGGCGGCACCGAAGTCTATGTTGAAGAAGCGGCTGCACCTGCTGCTGAGTAATAGGCGCTAGCGTCTACTTGGCACGCAAAAAGGGGGCTCTGCCCCCTTTTTGCCACCTTGAAATCCTGCTGTCAGCATCGGCCCCGCATCATGGGCGTGCTGAAATGAAAACAGCGGATTAGCAGAATTGAACGCCCGTGATCAACGGGTGGAATGGTTGAAAAACTTTCCAAGAGGATTTTGAAATGGCAGCAATTACTGCAGCGCTGGTAAAAGAACTGCGCGAGCGTACCGGCGAAGGCATGATGGATTGCAAAAAGGCCCTGGAAAAGGCCGGCGGCGACATCGAAAAAGCCATTGACGACATGCGTGCCTCGGGCGCCATCAAGGCCGCCAAAAAGGCTGGCAACGTCGCTGCTGAAGGCGCTATCGCCGTCAAGACCGACGGTAAATCCGCCGTCCTGCTGGAAGTGAACTCGCAGACCGACTTCCTGGCCCTGCAAGACGACTTCAAGAACTTCGTTGCCGAAAGCCTCGAAGAAGCCTTCGCCCAGAAGCTGACCGATGCTGCTCCGCTGATCGCCTCGCGTGAAGCTGCTCGTGAAGCCCTGGTTGCCAAGTGCGGCGAGAACGTCAACATCCGTCGCCTGGTGCGCGTTGAAGGTGACGTTGTCGGTGCCTACCTGCACGGCAACAAGATCGGCGCTGTCGTCGTTCTGAAAGGCGGTGACGTAGAGCTGGCGAAAAACATCGCCATGCACGTTGCAGCGTCGAACCCTGAGTTCCTGGATTCGTCGGAAATCTCCGCCGAGGCCATCGAGCGCGAGAAGGGTGTCTTCCTGCAGCTGAACGCCGACAAGATCGCCGGCAAGCCGGAAAACATCGTTGAAAACATGATCAACGGCCGTATCACCAAGTTCAAGGCCGAAGCCTCGCTGAAAGAGCAAGCCTTCGTCATGAACCCAGAAGTCAAGGTTGGTGAACTGGCCAAGAAAGCCGGTGCTGAAATCGTTTCCTTCACCTACTTCAAAGTAGGCGAAGGCATCGAGAAGCCAGTCGACGACTTCGCTGCTGAAGTTGCCGCTCAGGTAGCTGCTGCCAAGCAGTAAGACAGCCTCGTCTGTCGCCCCAAAGAGGCTGCCCGCTCACGCGCGCAGCCTCTTTGTCAAAACGGCAAAGGGTTTATAAGGCCCGCCGCCGCTGGCGCCAAAACGGTGCCACGCTACAGTTAGCAGGCTGCAAACAGCCCGCATGAATTTTCTAAAAGTACGCCGCAGGAGAGACTCGCAATGGCTCAGCAGGTGAGTGGTCGCCAACCTCGCTATAAACGCATTTTGCTCAAACTTAGCGGCGAGGCCCTGATGGGCTCGGAAGACTTCGGGATCGACCCGAAAGTGCTGGATCGTATGGCCCTTGAAGTTGGCCAGTTGGTAGGGATCGGTGTCCAGGTCGGCCTGGTGATCGGCGGTGGCAACCTGTTCCGCGGTGCCGCGCTCAGCGCAGCCGGCATGGACCGTGTCACCGGTGACCACATGGGCATGCTGGCCACCGTGATGAACGCCCTGGCCATGCGCGACGCGCTGGAGCGCTCGAACATCCCGGCCCTGGTCATGTCGGCCATTTCCATGGTCGGTGTCACCGATCATTACGATCGTCGCAAAGCTATTCGCCACCTCAACTCCGGGGATGTGGTAATTTTCTCCGCCGGTACTGGCAACCCGTTCTTCACCACCGACTCCGCAGCCTGCCTGCGTGCCATCGAAATCGATGCCGATGTGGTGCTGAAGGCGACCAAGGTCGATGGTGTGTACACTGCCGATCCATTCAAGGACCCGCACGCCGAGAAGTTCGATCACCTGACCTACGACGAGGTCCTGGATCGCAAGCTGGGTGTGATGGACCTGACTGCAATCGTTCTGTGTCGCGACCACGGGATGCCATTGCGGGTATTCAACATGAACAAGCCTGGCGCCCTGCTGAACATCGTGGTGGGTGGCGCTGAAGGTACTCTGATCGAGGAAGGCCAAGCATGATCAACGACATCAAGAAAGACGCGCAGGAGCGCATGACCAAGTCCCTCGAGGCCCTGGGCCGCAACCTGGCGGCAATCCGCACTGGTCGCGCGCACCCAAGCATCCTGGATACCGTCAAGGTCACTGCCTGGGGCAGCGAAATGCCGCTGAACCAGGTTGCCGCGATCACCGTCGAAGATGCTCGCACCCTGAAGATCGTCGCTCACGACAAGAACCTCAGCGCTGCCATCGAGAAGGCCATCCTTACCTCCGACCTGGGCCTGAACCCATCCAGCGCCGGTACCACCATTCGTGTGCCGATGCCGGCCCTGACCGAGGAAACCCGCAAGGGCTACACCAAGCAGGCCAGCGGTGTGGCCGAGGACGCCAAGGTAGCTGTGCGCAACGTGCGCCGCGACGCCCTGGCTGACCTGAAGAAGCTGACCAAGGACAAGGAAATCAGTGAAGACGAAGAACGTCGCGCCGCTGATGAGATCCAGAAGCTGACCGACAAGTTCGTTGCCGAAGTCGATGCTGCCTTCAAAGCCAAGGAAAAGGACCTGATGGCCGTTTAAGGCCGGGGTTTTTTAATGGAAAAGACCAAGCCAGCGGTGCCGTCCTCGGTGCCGCGTCATGTCGCGATCATCATGGATGGCAACAACCGCTGGGCGAAGAAACGCCTGCTGCCCGGCGTTGCCGGGCACAAGGCGGGTGTCGACGCCGTTCGCGCGGTCATCGAAGTCTGTGCCAAGTCCGGGGTCGAGGTGCTGACCCTGTTCGCCTTCTCCAGCGAAAACTGGCAGCGCCCCGCCGAAGAAGTGGGTGCGCTGATGGAGTTGTTTTTCTCGGCCCTGCGCCGTGAGGCCAAGCGCCTCAATGAAAACAACATCAGCCTGCGCATCATCGGTGACCGTTCGCGTTTCCACCCTGAGCTGCAGGCTGCCATGCGCGAAGCCGAGGCAGTGACCGCCGGTAACAATCGCTTCATCCTGCAGATTGCAGCCAACTACGGTGGCCAGTGGGACATCGCCCAGGCCGCCCAGCGGCTGGCGCGGGAAGTGCAAGCTGGGCACCTGCGCCCGGAAGACATCACCCCGGGCCTTTTGCAGGCCTGCCTGGCAACCGGCGAGCTGCCATTGCCGGACTTGTGCATCCGCACCGGTGGCGAGCACCGCATCAGTAATTTCCTGCTGTGGCAGCTGGCCTATGCCGAGTTGTATTTCTCCGACCTGTACTGGCCGGACTTCAAACACGAGGCCATGCGCAATGCCCTGGCCGATTTCGCTTCGCGCCAGCGCCGCTTTGGTAAGACCAGCGAGCAGGTCGAGGCTGGAGCTCGTGCTTAATGCTTAAACAACGCATCATTACTGCGCTGATCCTGCTGCCGATCGCGCTGGGCGGTTTCTTCCTGCTCAACGGTGGCGATTTCGCCCTGTTCATCGGCTTCGTGGTGACCCTCGGTGCCTGGGAGTGGGCGCGCCTTGCCGGGCTGATGGCCCAGCCGCTGCGTATTGCCTATGCCGCGGTGGTCGCCGGGGCGCTGATGCTGCTGTACATCCTTCCAGAGCTGGCGCCCTGGGTGCTGGGCGCCGCGGTGATCTGGTGGGGGCTGGCAACCTGGCTGGTGCTGACCTATCCGCGCAGCAGCGAGCTGTGGGCCAGTGCTGCCTGCCGGCTGCTGATCGGCCTGCTGGTGCTGCTGCCCGCCTGGCAGGGGCTGGTGCTGCTCAAGCACTGGCCGCTGGGCAACGGGTTGATCCTGTCGGTCATGGTGCTGGTGTGGGCTGCCGACATTGGCGCGTACTTCTCTGGGCGGGCGTTCGGCAAGCGCAAGCTGGCCCCGCAAGTCAGCCCGGGCAAGAGCTGGGAGGGCGTGTACGGTGGTCTGGCGGTCAGCCTGCTGATTACCCTGGGTGTCGGCATCAGCCGCGACTGGAGCTTTGGTCAGGTCCTGCTCGGCCTGCTGGGCGCCGCGCTGCTGGTCATGGCCTCGGTAGTCGGTGACCTGACCGAAAGCATGTTCAAGCGCCGCTCCGGCATCAAGGACAGCAGCAACCTGCTGCCCGGCCACGGTGGCGTGCTTGATCGCATCGACAGCCTGACTGCGGCAATCCCGATTTTTGCGGTGCTGTTGTGGGCTGCCGAATGGGGTGTGATGTGAGTCGCCCGCAGCGTATTACCGTGCTCGGGGCCACTGGCTCCATCGGCCTGAGCACGCTGGATGTGATCGCGCGGCACCCTGATCGCTATCAGGCGTTTGCCCTCAGTGGCTATTCGCGCGTCGACGAGCTGTTGGCGCTGTGCGTGCGTCATCGCCCGGCGTTCGCCGTGGTGCCGAGCGCCGAGGCAGCCGCAAGGCTGCGCGCAAGCCTGGCTGCAGCCGGCTGCGCCACCGAGGTGCTGGAAGGCGAGGCCGGGCTGTGCCAGGTGGCGTCGGCAGCGGAAGTGGATGCAGTGATGGCGGCCATTGTCGGTGCCGCCGGCCTGCGCCCTACGCTGGCGGCTGTCGAGGCTGGCAAGAAGGTATTGCTGGCCAACAAGGAAGCGCTGGTGATGTCGGGCGCGCTGTTCATGGAGGCAGTGCGGCGCAGTGGCGCCGTGTTGCTGCCGATCGACAGTGAGCACAACGCGATCTTTCAGTGCATGCCTGGCGACTACGCCCGAGGCTTGAGTGCCGTTGGTGTGCGCCGGATCCTGCTGACCGCTTCCGGTGGTCCGTTCCGCGAGACGCCGGTCGAGGCGTTGTTGGACGTGACCCCGGAACAAGCCTGCGCGCACCCTAACTGGTCCATGGGGCGCAAGATTTCCGTGGATTCGGCCAGCATGATGAACAAGGGGCTCGAACTGATCGAAGCCTGCTGGCTGTTCGATGCTGCGCCGGCCAAGGTCGAGGTGGTGGTGCACCCGCAGAGCGTGATCCACTCGCTGGTCGACTATGTGGACGGGTCGGTGCTCGCGCAACTGGGCAACCCGGACATGCGCACACCGATCGCCAATGCCTTGGCCTGGCCTGAACGGATCGACTCCGGGGTCGCGCCGCTGGACCTGTTCGCCATCGCCCGTCTGGATTTCCAGGCGCCCGACGAACAACGCTTCCCTTGCCTGCGCCTGGCGCGGCAGGCTGCCGAGGCCGGCAATAGCGCGCCCGCCGTGCTCAATGCGGCCAACGAAGTGGCGGTCGAGGCATTTCTTGAGCGGCGTATCCGCTTCCCGGAGATCGCGGGTATGATCGAACAGGTACTCGACCAGGAGCCCGTCGTGCCGCTGCCGTCGCTGGACGCGGTGTTTGCCGCCGATCAGCGTGCCCGGGAGCTTTCCCGTGAGTGGCTGAGGCGTCACGGTCGCTGATGCAGGCTCGCCACGGTTCGTGAGGGGGCTGGGCGTGACACCGGCCCGCTGAACATCATTCGGAGATGGACATGACAGCGCTCTACATGATTATCGGCACCCTTGTGGCCTTGGGGGTGCTGGTCACTTTCCACGAATTCGGCCACTTCTGGGTGGCGCGCCGCTGTGGCGTCAAGGTGTTGCGTTTTTCGGTGGGCTTCGGCACGCCGCTGCTGCGTTGGCATGACCGCCACGGCACCGAGTTCGTGGTTGCGGCTATCCCGTTGGGGGGCTACGTCAAGATGCTCGACGAGCGCGAAGGCGATGTGCCGCCAGCGCTGGCTGGGCAATCGTTCAATCGCAAGTCGGTACGCCAGCGTATCGCGATCGTCGCGGCAGGCCCGATTGCCAACTTTCTGCTGGCTATCCTGTTTTTCTGGGTGCTGGCGATGCTGGGTACCCAGCAGGTCCGTCCGGTAATCGGTGCGGTCGATAGTGGCAGCCTGGCAGCATCGGCCGGTCTGACCGCAGGTCAGGAAATCGTTTCTATCGATGGCAAAGCGACCAACGGTTGGTCAGCGGTCAATCTGCAACTGGTTCGTCGCCTGGGTGAGAGCGGTACGTTGCAGGTTGGCGTGCTTGAAGAGGGCGCCAGCGCTGAGCGCCAACTGCAGGTCAAGCTGGACAGCTGGCTCAAGGGCGCTGACGAGCCGGACCCGATCCAGTCTCTGGGGCTGCACCCTTGGCGCCCGGCGATCACGCCAGTGCTTGCCGAGATCGATCCGAAGGGGCCGGCAGCCGCTGCGGGCCTGAAAACCGGTGACAAGTTGCTGGCTGTCGATGGCCAGGCCGTCACTGAATGGCAGCAAGTAGTCGACAGTGTTCGCGCCCGCCCAGATGCCAAAGTAGTGGTGCGTGTGGAGCGCGACGGTGCGGCCCTGGAGCTGCCGGTGACCCTGGCCCGCAAGGGCGAGGGCAAGGCAGTTGGTGGCTATCTGGGTGCCGGGGTAAAAGGTGGCGAATGGCCTGCCAACATGCTCCGCGAAGTCAGCTACGGCCCGCTGGATGCGGTGGGTGAGGGCTTGTCGCGCACCTGGAACATGAGCGTCCTGACCCTTGAATCGCTGAAGAAAATGCTGTTCGGGGAGCTCTCGGTAAAAAACTTGAGTGGACCGATAACCATTGCTAAAGTGGCGGGCGCTTCAGCCCAGTCCGGCGTGGGGGATTTCCTGAATTTCCTGGCCTACCTGAGCATAAGCCTGGGGGTTCTTAACCTGCTGCCCATTCCAGTACTGGATGGGGGGCATTTGCTGTTTTACCTGGTCGAGTGGGCGCGCGGTCGTCCGCTATCCGATCGGGTGCAAGGTTGGGGGGTCCAGATCGGTATCAGTTTGGTCATAGGGGTGATGTTGCTCGCCCTGATCAACGATCTGGGTCGACTATAAAAGCTTCGCTCAATTGCGAACCTGCCGTTTTGTGGCGGTAGGTTGTTTATTGCCAGTTGGAATAAAAGGACTTCATGAAACGTCTGCTGCTAACTGCGGTCATGTCCGCACTGATGATCGCTGAAGTTCACGCCGAGTCCTTCACCATCTCCGATATTCGCGTCAACGGCCTGCAGCGGGTTTCCGCCGGCAGTGTGTTCGGTGCCCTGCCGCTGAACGTCGGCGACCAGGCCGATGACCGCCGCTTGGTGGACTCGACCCGTTCCCTGTTCAAGACCGGGTTCTTCCAGGACATCCAGTTGAACCGCGATGGCAATGTGCTGATCATCAACGTGGTCGAGCGCCCGTCGGTGTCGAGCATCGAGATCGAAGGCAACAAGGCGATCAGCACCGAAGACCTGATGAAGGGCCTGAAGCAATCGGGCCTGGCCGAGGGCGAAATCTTCCAGCGTGCCACCCTCGAAGGTGTGCGTAACGAGCTGCAGCGCCAGTACGTGGCCCAGGGCCGCTACTCGGCCGAGGTCGACGCCGAAGTGGTGCCGCAGCCGCGCAACCGTGTGGCGCTGAAGATCAAGATCAACGAAGGCACCGTCGCCGCCATCCAGCACATCAACATCGTTGGCAACAACGTGTTCGATGATGAAACCCTGGGGCAGCTGTTCGAGCTGAAGACCACCAACTGGCTGTCGTTCTTCAAGAACGATGACAAGTACGCCCGTGAAAAACTCTCCGGTGACCTGGAGCGCCTGCGTTCCTACTACCTGGACCGCGGCTACATCAACATGGACATCGCCTCCACCCAGGTGTCCATCACGCCGGACAAGAAGCACGTCTACATCACCGTCAACATCAACGAAGGCGAGAAGTACACCGTTCGCGACGTGAAGCTGTCCGGTGACCTCAAGGTGCCGGAAGACCAGGTCAAGTCGCTGCTGCTGGTGCAGCCAGGCCAGGTATTCTCGCGCAAGGTGATGACCACCACCTCCGAGCTGATCACCCGCCGCCTGGGTAACGAAGGCTACACCTTCGCCAACGTCAACGGCGTGCCACAGCCGAACGACCAGGACCACACGGTCGACATCATGTTCGTGGTCGACCCGGGCAAGCGTGCCTACGTCAACCGCATCAACTACCGCGGCAACACCAAGACCGAAGACGAAGTGCTGCGCCGCGAAATGCGCCAGATGGAAGGCGGGTGGGCGTCGACCTACCTGATCGACCAGTCCAAGACCCGTCTGGAGCGCCTGGGCTTCTTCAAGGAAGTCAACGTAGAGACCCCACCGGTGCCGGGCACCGACGACCAGGTCGACGTCAACTACAGCGTCGAAGAGCAGGCCTCCGGCTCGATCACCGCCAGCGTCGGTTTCGCCCAGAGCGCCGGCCTGATCCTCGGTGGTTCGATCAGCCAGAGCAACTTCCTCGGTACCGGTAACAAAGTATCCGTCGGCCTGACCCGTTCGGAATACCAGACCCGCTACAACTTCGGCTTCGTTGATCCCTACTTCACTGCCGATGGCGTCAGCCTGGGCTACAACGCCTTCTACCGCAGCACCGACTACGACGACCTCGACGTCGACGTGGCCAGCTATGCGGTCGACAGCTACGGTGCCGGCGTGAGCCTGGGCTACCCGATCAGCGAAACCTCGCGCCTGACCTACGGCCTGAGCGTGCAGCAGGACAAGATCAAGACCGGTAAGTACACCGTTGACGAGATCTTCGATTTCCTCGACCAGGAAGGCGACAACTTCCTGAACTTCAAGGCTTCGATCGGTTGGTCCGAATCGACCTTGAACAAAGGCGTGCTGGCCACCCGTGGTCACTCGCAAAGCCTGACCCTGGAATCCACCATTCCGGGCAGCGACCTGTCGTTCTTCAAGCTCGACTACCGTGGGCAGCTGTTTCAGCCGATCAGCAACGACTACACCCTGCGCCTGCACACCGAACTGGGCTATGGTGATGGTTATGGCAGTACATCGGGCCTGCCGTTCTACGAGAACTACTTCGCAGGTGGCTTCAACTCTGTCCGTGGCTTCAAGGACAGCAGCCTGGGCCCGCGCAGTACCCCGAGCCGTGGCGCGGATGATCCTAACGGCAAACCCGGTACCATCCGTGACCCGGACCAGGATCCGCTGCCGTTCGGTGGCAACGTGCTGGTTCAAGGTGGCGTCGAATTGCTGTTCCCGCTGCCGTTCGTCAAGGATCAGCGTTCGCTGCGCACGTCCGTGTTCTGGGACGTGGGTAACGTGTTCGACACCAATTGCGGCAACAAACCTGATTGCGAGAAGGTCGGCTTCTCGGGCATGGCCAGTTCGGTCGGCCTGGGTGTCACCTGGATTACCGCACTGGGCCCGCTGAGCTTCAGCCTGGCAATGCCGGTCAAGAAGCCGGACGATGCCGATACCCAGGTGTTCCAATTCTCTCTGGGCCAGACCTTCTAAGGTCGGCCCCTGCTTAATGACAACGGTTTATCCAGGAGTGCATCGTGCGTAAATTGGCTCAACTGGCCGTAGTGGCCGCGGCGCTGGTCGCCACCCCGGCTTTCGCCGAAATGAAGGTAGCCGTGCTGAACTATCAGATGGCCCTGCTCGAGTCGGATGCCGCCAAGAAGTACGCGGTCGATGCCGAGAAGAAGTTCGGCCCGCAACTGACCAAGCTGAAAAGCCTGGAAAGCAGCGCCAAGGGCATCCAGGACCGCCTGATCAAGGGCGGTGACAAGATGCAGCAGCAGGAGCGTGAGCGCCTGGAGCTCGAGTTCAAGCAAAAGGCCCGCGACTTCCAGTTCCAGTCCAAGGAGCTGAACGAAGCCAAGGCCGTCGCTGACCGCGATATGCTCAAGCAGCTGAAGCCGAAGCTGGATGGCGCCGTCGAGGAAGTGATCAAGAAAGGCGGTTTCGACCTCGTTCTCGAGCGTGGTGCGGTCATCGATGTCAAACCTCAGTACGACATCACCCGCCAGGTCATCGAGCGCATGAACCAAGCCCGTTGATATGAGTGTGACCATGACGCTAGGCCAACTGGCCGAGGCCCTCGGTGCCACCCTCAAGGGGCCCGAGGCGCTGCAGATTACCGGGCTGGCCACCTTGCAAGAGGCTGGCCCCGGTCAGTTGAGCTTCCTCGCCAACCCGCAGTACCGCAAGTACCTGGATAACTGCCAGGCGGGTGCGGTATTGCTCAAGGCCGCGGATGCCGAGAGTTTCGCTGGCAATGCCCTGATCGTGGCCGACCCCTACCAGGCGTATGCGCGTATTTCCCACCTGTTCGACCCTAAACCCAAGGCTGTGGCGGGAATCCATCCCAGCGCCGTGGTGGCTGAGGACGCGCAGGTAGACGCCAGCGCCAGCATCGGGCCGTTCGCGGTCATCGAAAGTGGTGCACGTATCGAGGCTGATGTCAGCATCGGCGCACATTGCTTCGTCGGTGCGCGTTGCGTTGTAGGTGAGGGCGGCTGGCTGGCGCCGCGGGTTACGTTGTATCACGACGTCACCATCGGCAAGCGTGTGGTCATCCAGTCGGGTGCTGTGATCGGCGGCGAAGGCTTCGGTTTTGCCAATGAGAAGGGCATCTGGCGCAAGATTGCCCAGATTGGTGGCGTCACCATTGGTGATGACGTGGAAATCGGCGTCAATACTGCCGTTGACCGTGGTGCGCTGTCCGACACGCGGATCGGGGACGGGGTCAAGCTCGACAACCAGATCCAGATCGCCCACAACGTGCAGATCGGTGACCACACGGCTATGGCCGCTTGCGTAGGCATCTCCGGCAGTACACGCATCGGCAAGCATTGCATGCTGGCCGGCGGCGTGGGCCTGGTGGGGCACATCGATATTTGCGATAACGTATTTGTTTCCGGGATGACAATGGTAACCCGTTCGATCACCGAACCCGGTTCCTATTCATCCGGCACAGCCATGCAGCCTCTGGCTGACTGGCGCAAGAGCGCTGCGCGTATCCGCCAGCTGGATGACATGGCCAAACGTCTTCAGCAGCTGGAAAAACGCGTCGATACCGTGACCTCAGGTGGCCTGCCGACATCAGAAGGCTGATACCATTCCCTGAGCAAGAGTGAACAGTCGCTAGCTGGCTCCTCTTTGGATTGCAAAAGGAGCGTGTGGTCAGCACCTGCGCTCCCTATTCTTATTACAGGCTTCCCCCCCGAAATGATGGACATCAACGAGATTCGCGAATACCTGCCTCACCGCTACCCGTTCCTGCTGGTGGATCGTGTGACGGATCTGGACTTCGAGGCCCAGAGCATTCGTGCCTACAAGAATGTCAGCATCAACGAGCCGTTTTTCAATGGCCACTTCCCGGCGCACCCGATCATGCCGGGCGTCCTGATCATCGAAGCCATGGCCCAGGCGGCCGGCATCCTTGGTTTCAAGATGCTCGATGCCAAGCCGGCCGATGGCACCCTGTACTATTTCGTCGGTTCCGACAAACTGCGTTTCCGTCAGCCGGTACTGCCGGGTGACCAGCTGGTGCTGGAAGCCAAGTTCCTCAGCCGCAAAAGCATGATCTGGAAGTTCGAATGCCGCGCCCTGGTCGATGGCAAACCGGTTTGCTCGGCAGAAATCACCTGCGCGGAACGCTCCCTATGAATTCGATTGATCCTCGGGCCATTATCGATCCGTCGGCCAAGCTGGCCGATGGGGTCGAGGTCGGCCCTTGGTCGATCGTTGGCCCTGATGTAGAAATCGGGGAGGGCACCGTTATCGGCCCGCATGTTGTGCTCAAGGGGCCGACCCGTATTGGCAAGCACAACCGTATCTTTCAGTTTTCCTCGATCGGTGAAGACACCCCGGACCTCAAGTACAAGGGGGAGCCGACGCGCCTGGTGATTGGCGATCACAATGTGATCCGCGAAGGGGTGACCATCCACCGTGGTACTGTTCAGGACCGCGCGGAGACCACCGTGGGTGACCACAACCTGATCATGGCCTACGCCCACATTGGCCACGACAGCGTCATCGGCAACCACTGCATCCTGGTCAACAACACGGCGCTGGCCGGTCATGTGCATGTGGGTGACTGGGCGATCCTGTCCGGCTACACCCTGGTTCACCAGTACTGCCACATTGGCGCCCACGCGTTTTCCGGCATGGGTACGGCGATTGGCAAGGATGTTCCGGCTTTCGTGACCGTGTTCGGCAGCCCGGCCGAAGCCCGCAGCATGAACTTCGAGGGCATGCGCCGCCGTGGTTTCAGCGACGAGGTGATCCACGTGCTGCGTCGTTGCTACAAGATTGTCTACCGTCAGGGCCTGACCGTCGAAGACGCGCTCAAGGAACTGGCCGAGCCGGCCGCGCAACATCCTGAGGTCGAGCTGTTCCGTCAGTCGATCGTGAGCTCCGCCCGCGGTATTACACGCTGATATGGCCCAGCTTTGCGTAGCGCTGGTCGCCGGTGAGGCCAGCGGCGATATTCTGGGTTCAGGCTTGATGCGTGCCCTCAAGGCACGTCACCCTGATGTACGTTTTATCGGCGTCGGCGGCCCTTTGATGGAAGCCGAAGGCCTGCAATCCTATTTCCCCATGGAGCGCCTGGCCGTCATGGGCCTGGTCGAAGTACTGGGGCGCCTGCGCGAGCTGCTCAAGCGCCGCAAGCTATTGATCCAGACGTTGATCGACGAAAAACCCGACGTTTTCATCGGTATCGACGCCCCGGACTTCACCCTCAATATCGAACTGAAACTGCGTCAGGCCGGCATCAAGACCGTGCACTACGTCAGCCCATCAGTGTGGGCCTGGCGGCAGAAGCGTGTGCTGAAGATTCGCGAAGGTTGCGACCTGATGCTGACGCTGTTGCCGTTTGAGGCGCGCTTCTACGAAGAGCAAGGTGTACCGGTGCGCTTTGTCGGCCACCCGCTGGCCGACACCATCCCGCTTGAAGCTGACCGCTCGGTCGCGCGTGCCGCACTGGGCCTGGGCGAAGGGCCGATAGTGGCGCTGATGCCCGGTAGCCGGGGTGGTGAAGTAGGGCGCTTGGGCGCGTTATTCCTCGATGCAGCCGAGCACCTGTGTCAGCAGGTGCCGGGTGTGCGCTTTGTGCTGCCCTGTGCCAACGCTGCGCGGCGTGCCCAGGTCGAGCACATGCTTGAAGGGCGCCAGCTGCCGCTGACCTTGCTCGATGGCCAGTCGCACCAAGCCCTGGCGGCCTGTGACGCGGTGTTGATCGCTTCGGGCACCGCGACCCTCGAAGCGCTGCTGTACAAGCGGCCGATGGTGGTGGCGTACCGCCTGGCACCGTTGACCTACTGGATTCTCAAGCGCCTGGTGAAAAGCCCCTACGTGTCGTTGCCGAACCTGCTGGCCCAGCGCGAGCTGGTGCCCGAGCTGCTGCAGGACCAAGCCACCAGCCAAGCGTTGGCCAACACCCTTGCGCCGCTGGTGCGCGATGGTAGCCAACAGACCGAACGTTTCGACGAAATTCACCGCACCCTGCGCCGTGACGCCTCCAACCAGGCGGCCGAGGCGGTACTGGCCCTGCTCAAGGACCGCTGACATGCAAATTGGACTGGACTTCAACCTGGTCGAAGACCTGGTTGCCGGCGTTGACGAAGTGGGCCGTGGCCCGCTGTGCGGCGCAGTGGTTACGGCGGCAGTGATCCTCGACCCTGCGCGACCGATTCTTGGCCTGAACGATTCGAAGAAACTCACTGAGGCCAAACGCGAGGCGCTGTTCGACGAGATCTGCGAAAAGGCCCTGAGCTTCTGCATCGCCCGCGCCGAGGTCGAGGAAATCGACCGCCTGAATATCCTGCAAGCCACCATGCTGGCCATGCAACGTGCGGTGGAAGGCCTGCACATTACCCCCAAGCTGGCCTTGATCGATGGCAACCGCTGCCCGAAGCTGGCCGTGCCGGCGTCGCCTGTGGTCAAGGGCGATAGCCAGGTGCCGGCCATTGCGGCGGCATCGATCCTGGCCAAAGTAACCCGTGATCGGGAAATGAGCGCATTCGAACTGATCTACCCAGGGTATGGCATCGGCGGGCACAAGGGTTACCCGACTCCCGTGCACCTTGAGGCGCTCGCGCGCCTGGGGCCTACGCCCATTCATCGGCGTTCGTTTGCCCCGGTGCGGGCGGCGTGGGAAGCGCGTGAAGGCGTCACCGATTCCCTGATCTGACCTGCCAGGGCCGCTTCGCGGGCTTGCCCGCTGCCGCAGGTGCGGCGTCGCTGCTGATGGCAGCAAACTCTCGGTGGGAGCGGGGGTGCCCGCGGAGGGCTGCGACGCAGCCCCAAATCCCCTCCCCATTTAAGCTACAATCCCGCCCTTGTCGTTAAGCACTGCTACAGGATCTTCCATGTCGGTTCCCTTCGTTCACCTGCGCGTCCACTCCGAATTCTCGCTGGTCGACGGTCTGGTGCGGATCAAACCGCTGGCCAAGGCGCTGGCCGGGATGAACATGCCAGCGGTGGCGATCACCGACCAGAGCAACATGTGCTCGCTGGTGAAGTTCTACAAAACGGCCATGGGCGCCGGCATCAAACCGATCTGCGGTGCCGACCTGTGGCTGGCCGGTGCCGACCCGGAAGCCCCGCTGTCGCGCATTTGCTTCCTGGCCATGAACCCCCAGGGCTATCGCAACCTCACCGAATTGATCTCGCGGGGCTGGACCGACGGCCAGCGAAACGGCCTGGTCATCCTCCAGCGTGAATGGATCGCCCCCGCCAGCGAAGGCCTGATTGCCCTGTCTGCGGGCAAGGAAGGCGACATCGGCATGGCCTTGCTCAATGGTCGAGACGATGAAGCCCAAGCCCTGCTGCAAGACTGGATGGGCATGTTCCCCGAGCGCTTCTATGTAGAAGTACAGCGCACCAATCGCGCCCGCGACGAAGAATACGTGCACGCTGCGGTAGCCCTGGCCGACAAGTTTGGCGCGCCGCTGGTGGCCACCAACGACGTGCGTTTCATCAAGCAGTCGGACTTCGACGCCCACGAAACCCGTGTATGCATCGGCGAAGGCTGGACCCTCGACGACCCACGCCGCCCGCGTGGCTACAGCGACCAGCAGTACCTGAAGTCGGCCGAGGAAATGGCCGAGTTGTTCAGCGACCTGCCCGACGCCATCGCCAACACGGTCGAAATCGCCAAGCGCTGCAACATCCAGGTGCAGTTGGGCAAATACTTCCTGCCTGACTTCCCGACGCCCAACGGCATGGGCATCGACGATTACCTGCGGCATGTGTCCTACGAGGGCCTTGAAGAGCGCCTGGCGGTGCTGTGGCCGAAAGACACCACGCCCAATTACGAAGAGAAGCGCCAGGTTTACCTCGACCGCCTGAAGTTCGAGCTGGATATCATCATCCAGATGGGCTTCCCCGGTTACTTCCTGATCGTCATGGACTTCATCAAGTGGGCCAAGAACAACGATGTGCCGGTCGGCCCGGGGCGGGGGTCGGGTGCCGGCTCGCTGGTGGCCTACGTACTGAAGATCACCGACCTTGACCCGCTGGCCTATGACCTGCTGTTCGAGCGCTTCCTGAACCCTGAACGTGTTTCCATGCCCGACTTCGACGTCGACTTCTGCATGGACGGCCGCGACCGGGTCATCGACTACGTGGCCGAGGCCTACGGCCGTAACGCGGTAAGCCAGATCATCACCTTCGGTACCATGGCCGCCAAGGCGGTGGTGCGTGACGTGGCGCGGGTGCAGGGCAAGTCCTACGGCCTGGCCGATCGCCTGTCGAAGATGATCCCGTTCGAAGTGGGCATGACCCTGGAGAAGGCCTACGAGCAGGAAGAAATCCTGCGCGACTTCCTCAAAAGCGACGAAGACGGCCGCGAAATCTGGGACATGGCCCTGAAGCTGGAAGGTGTGACCCGGGGTACCGGCAAGCACGCCGGTGGTGTGGTTATCGCGCCGACCAAGCTTACCGATTTTTCGCCGATCGCTTGTGATGAAGAAGGCGGTGGCCTGGTCACCCAGTTCGACAAGGATGACGTCGAGGCCGCCGGCCTGGTGAAGTTCGACTTCCTCGGCCTGCGTACCCTGACCATCATCAAGTGGGCGATGGAGATCATCAACCGCGAGCAGGCCAAGAACAACCTGCCCGACTTGAACATCGACTTCATCCCGCTGGATGACCGCAAGACCTACGAGCTGTTGCAGAAGGCCGAAACCACGGCCGTGTTCCAGCTTGAATCGCGGGGCATGAAGGAGCTGATCAAGAAGCTCAAGCCCGACTGCCTGGAAGACCTCATCGCACTGGTGGCACTGTTCCGCCCCGGCCCGCTGCAATCGGGCATGGTGGACGACTTCATCAACCGCAAGCACGGCCGCGCCGAGCTGGCCTACCCACATGCGGACTACCAGTACGAAGGCCTCAAGCCGGTACTGGCGCCCACCTACGGCATCATCCTGTACCAGGAACAGGTGATGCAGATCGCCCAGGTGATGGCAGGCTATACCCTGGGCGGCGCCGACATGCTGCGCCGGGCGATGGGTAAGAAAAAGCCCGAGGAAATGGCCAAGCAGCGCGGTGGTTTCATCGAAGGTTGCGTGGCCAACAATATCGATGCGGACCTGGCTGGTAACATCTTCGACCTGGTAGAAAAGTTCGCCGGTTACGGTTTCAACAAATCTCACTCCGCAGCCTATGGCCTGGTGTCTTACCAGACCGCCTGGCTGAAAACCCACTACCCGGCGCCATTCATGGCTGCGGTACTGTCGGCGGATATGCACAACACCGACAAGGTGGTGGTGCTGGTAGAAGAAGTTCGCAGCATGAAGTTGCGTCTGGACGCGCCAGATGTGAACTTCTCCGACTTCAAGTTCACCGTCAACAACGACGGCCGTATCGTCTACGGCCTGGGTGCCATCAAGGGCGTCGGCGAAGGGCCGGTGGAAGCAATCGTCGAGGCCCGTGCCCAGGGCGGCCCGTTCAAGGACCTGTTCGACTTCTGTGACCGCATCGATCTCAAACGGGTGAACAAGCGTACCCTCGATGCGCTGGTGCGCAGCGGCGCGCTGGACCGGCTGGGCCCGCACTTCCATGACGAGATAAAGGCCTACCAGGCCAACATCGACATCAACCGTGCGACCTTGCTCTCGGCGCTGGGTGAGGCCATCAAGGCTGCCGAGCAAGCGGCCCACACCGCTGACAGCGGTCACGTCGATCTGTTCGGCAGCATGTTCGACGAGGCGCAAGTCGACGTCTATGCCAACCACCGCAAGGTCCGCGAGCTGACCCTCAAGGAGCGCTTGAAGGGCGAAAAAGACACCCTTGGCCTGTACCTGACCGGTCACCCGATCGACGAGTACGAGACCGAGATCCGCCGCTTCGCCCGCCAGCGCATCATCGACCTCAAGCCGTCGCGCGAAACCCAGACCATCGCCGGCATGATCATCGCCTTGCGGGTGATGAAGAACAAAAAGGGCGACAAGATGGGCTTCGTTACCCTGGATGACCGCTCCGGGCGCATAGAGGCTTCCCTGTTCGCAGATGCCTACATCGCGGCACAGTCCTTGCTGCAGGCCGATGCCATGGTGGTGGTCGAAGGCGAGGTCAGCAACGACGACTTCTCCGGCGGCCTGCGCCTGCGGGTTAAGCAGGTCATGACCATGGAAGACGCACGCACCAAGCTGGCCGAGAGCCTGCGCCTGAAAGTGGCGCACGATGCCCTGAAGGGCGACCGGCTGAAGTGGCTGGGTGAGCTGATCACCCGCCATCGCGGTGCTTGCCCGATCACCCTGGAGTACACCGGCAGCGACGCCAAGGCCATGTTGCAGTTCGGCGAGCAGTGGGCGATCGACCCGGCCGACGGGCTGATTCAGGCGCTGCGTGACCAGTTCGGGCGTGAGAACGTCTTCCTGCAATATCGTTGAACCGACAAAACATTTAATCTCGACCTGAATGCGCCTGATCCCTTAAGGTATGGCGCCAAACGGATCAACCGGCCGGCCGCCTGGCCGTAGACCCAAGACGGATGACTATGAACCCGAATTTTCTCGATTTCGAACAGCCGATTGCCGACCTGCAAGCCAAGATCGAAGGCCTGCGCCTGGTAGGTAACGACAACTCGCTGAACATCAGCGATGAAATTGCCCGTCTGCAAGACAAGAGCAACACCCTGACCGAAAGCATCTTCGGCAACCTGACCAGCTGGCAGATCGCCCGCCTGGCCCGTCACCCACGTCGTCCTTATACCCTGGACTACCTGGAGCACATCTTCACCGAGTTCGAAGAGCTGCACGGTGACCGCCACTTCTCCGATGACGCTGCCATCGTAGGCGGCACCGCCCGCCTGGACGGCAAGCCAGTCATGGTCATTGGTCATCAGAAGGGCCGCGAAGTACGCGAGAAGGTGCGTCGCAACTTCGGCATGCCGCGCCCGGAAGGCTACCGCAAGGCTTGCCGCCTGATGGAGATGGCCGAGCGCTTCAAAATGCCGATCCTGACCTTCATCGACACCCCAGGTGCATACCCAGGCATCGACGCCGAGGAGCGCAACCAGAGCGAGGCAATCGCCTGGAACCTGCGCGTGATGGCGCGCCTGAAAACCCCGATCATCGCCACCGTGATCGGTGAGGGTGGTTCTGGCGGTGCACTGGCCATCGGCGTGTGCGACCAACTGAACATGCTGCAGTACTCCACCTACTCGGTGATCTCGCCGGAAGGCTGCGCTTCGATCCTGTGGAAGACTGCCGACAAAGCCGCTGACGCCGCCGAGGCAATGGGCATCACTGCCGAGCGCCTGAAGAGCTTGAACATTGTCGACAAGGTCATCCAGGAGCCGCTGGGCGGCGCCCACCGTGACCCGGCCAAGATGTCGGAAGCCATCCGTGCCGACCTGGTGCAGCAACTGGACATGCTCGGCAAGTTCGACAACGACGCGCTGCTGGCACGCCGTTACGAGCGCCTGATGAGCTACGGCCTCTGATAGCGAGATGACGGGCACCGGCTTTGCCGGTGTTCGCGGGCACGCCCGCTTGCACAGGTAATGCTCTACCCTCGGGGCTAGCGGCATACTTGTGGGAGCGGGCGTGCCCGCGAATGCTTTGTTGAATCGAGCGAGGGCTAGATGATCAACCTCAACCCCTGGCTCAATGCCCCCAACTGGTACATCGCCTACTCCGGCGGCCTCGACTCCACCGTCCTCCTGCACCTGCTGGCTGACTACGCCCGCAACCACGCGTCCCCCCCGTTGCGCGCCATTCATGTCCATCACGGCCTGCAAACCGCCGCTGACGCCTGGCCTGCCCATTGCCAAGCCATCTGCGACAATCTCGGCATCGAACTCCAGGTCATCCACGTCCAGGTCAGCCCTGGCGCGAGTGTCGAACAGGCCGCTCGCGACGCCCGCTATGCCGCTTTCAAGCAAACGCTCGGCCCTGGCGACATCCTGTTCACCGGCCAGCACCGCGACGACCAGGCTGAAACCCTGCTGTTCCGCCTGCTGCGCGGCGCCGGTCTGCGTGGCCTTGCGGCAATGCCGGGGCAGCGGGCGCTAGGGCAGGGCAGCCTGGCCAGGCCGTTGCTGGGGTGTGCCCGGCAACAGTTGCAGGACTACGCCAGCGCCCACCGGCTGGCCTGGATCGAAGACCCGTCGAACACTGACACACATTTCGCCCGCAACTACCTGCGCGGCGAGGTGTTCCCGCGCTTGCAACAACGTTGGCCACAAGCCAGTCAGAACCTCGCCCGCGCTGCAGAGCACTTGGGTGAGGCCCTGGGCCTGCTGGACGAGCTGGCCCAGGCCGACCTGGCGCGCGCGCAGGAGGGGGCACCCGCCGCGTGGTCGGCGCTACCATCGCTCGGCCTGGCTGCCCTGGCGACGCTTTCGCCGTCCCGTCAACGCAATGCCTTGCAATATTGGCTGAGCCAGCGCACCCGTTTGCCCGACACGCGGCATTGGGCTGGCTGGGCAGACCTGCGCGATGCCGGCGCCGATGCCCAGCCAGTCTGGTCGCTTGCCGATGGGCGGTTGCTGCGTAGCCAAGGGCGCGTCTGGTGGTTGAGTGGCGATTGGCTGAAGACACCCATCGGCCAGCTGGCCTGGGCTGATCCTGACGAGCCGTTGCTGTTGCCGGGCAATGGTAGTGTGCGTCTTGTTGGCGCAGGCCAGCTCGATGGGTTGCGCATCGCCTACCGCCTGGGTGGTGAAATGCTGGAGATCCCCGGCCGTGGACGGCGCGACCTCAAGCGCCTGCTCAACGAGCAGCAAGTGCCGCATTTCCTGCGTTCGCGCCTGCCGCTGCTGTATCGGGGCGAACGCCTGCTGGCAGTGGCCAACTTGCCCAGGCAGGTGCAGGCGGATTGCCAGCTGCATTGGCAGTTACCGACGAACGCGCAAGGTTTGAGCTGAAGGGTACATTCCGGTAGACTACCCTCCCTTCTTGATACAACTTCTGTGGGTTCCGCGAAAACACAGGGGTTGCCGATTACCAAGCAGTTTTTTGCTGGGCTGATTCTGGAAATGACGAGCGAGCTCCATGCCGGGGATACCCCTGGTCTGTACAGACGCGGCAGTTTTTCGAGATGCACTGTGATTGACGCAGGTGATCGGGGGCTTCGGCCTTCCTTCGCTTTCTCCGGCGGCGCTGGCCGCCTTAACGCAGACTTCTAGGGTTTTTCATGACGCGCTACATATTCGTCACGGGCGGTGTTGTTTCTTCATTGGGGAAAGGCATTGCCTCGGCTTCCCTGGCGGCCATCCTGGAAGCGCGGGGCCTGAAGGTCACCATGCTCAAGCTGGATCCGTACATCAACGTCGATCCGGGCACCATGAGCCCGTTCCAGCATGGTGAAGTGTTCGTCACCCACGATGGCGCCGAGACCGACCTCGACCTGGGCCACTACGAGCGGTTCATCCGCACCACCATGACCCAGAACAACAACTTCACCACCGGCCGTATCTACGAGCACGTGCTGCGCAAGGAGCGCCGTGGTGATTACCTGGGCGCGACCATCCAGGTCATCCCGCACATCACCGACGAAATCAAGCGTCGCATCATCAAGGGCGCCGGCGATGCCGACGTGGCCCTGGTGGAAATCGGCGGTACCGTGGGTGACATCGAGTCGCAGCCGTTCCTCGAGGCCATTCGCCAGCTGCGCGTCGAAGTGGGTTCCAAGCGCGCCATGCTGATGCACCTGACCCTGGTCCCGTACATCGCCACCGCTGGCGAAACCAAGACCAAGCCGACCCAGCACTCGGTCAAGGAGCTGCGCTCCATCGGCCTGCAGCCTGATGTGCTGATCTGCCGCTCCGACCACCCGGTCGATGCCTCGTCGCGTCGCAAGATCGCGCTGTTCACCAACGTTGAAGAGCGTGCGGTGATTTCGCTGGAAGACGTCGACACCATCTACAAGATCCCGGGCGTACTGCACGCACAGGGCCTGGACGACTTCGTCGTCGAGCGCTTCGGCCTGCAGTGCAATGGCGCCGACCTGTCCGAGTGGGACAAAGTGGTCGATGCCAAGCTCAACCCAGAGCACGAAGTGACCATTGCCATGGTCGGCAAGTACATGGAACTGCTGGATGCGTACAAGTCGCTGATCGAGGCAATGAGCCACGCCGGCATCACCAACCGCACCAAGGTCAACCTGCGCTACATCGACTCGGAAGACATCGAGAACCAGGGCACCAGCCTGCTCGAAGGCGCCGATGCCATCCTGGTGCCTGGCGGTTTCGGCCTGCGCGGCGTGGAAGGCAAGATTACCGCGGTGCAATACGCCCGTGAGAACAAGGTGCCGTACCTGGGTATCTGCCTGGGCATGCAAGTGGCGGTGATCGAATTCGCCCGTAACGTGATGGGTTGGAAAGACGCCAACTCCACCGAATTCGACCGTAACAGCGGCCACCCTGTGGTCGGCCTGATCACCGAGTGGGCCGATGCCACCGGTGCCGTCGAGACCCGCGACGAGGCTTCCGACCTGGGCGGTACCATGCGCCTGGGTGCTCAGGACTGCCAGCTGGCTGCCGGTTCCAAGGTGCACGACTGCTACGGCAAGGACGTGATCACCGAGCGTCACCGTCACCGCTACGAAGTGAACAACAACCTGCTGCCGCAGCTGGTCGACGCAGGCCTGGTGGTTTCCGGTCGTTCCGAAGACGGCGCGCTGGTGGAAGTGGTCGAGTCCAAGGACCACCCATGGTTCGTCGCTTGCCAGTTCCACCCAGAATTCACTTCGACCCCACGTGACGGCCACCCGCTGTTCAGTGGTTTCGTCAAGGCAGCTCTGGCTCAGAAGAACAAGGCCTGATCAATGACCCAGAAGATCATTCGCGTCGGTAACATCGAGATCGCCAACGACAAGCCGTTCGTCCTGTTCGGCGGCATGAACGTCCTGGAATCCCGTGACCTGGCAATGAAGGTCTGCGAAGAGTATGTGCGGGTTACCGAAAAGCTCGGTATCCCGTATGTGTTCAAGGCCAGCTTCGACAAGGCCAACCGTTCGTCGGTGACGTCCTACCGTGGCCCAGGCATGGAAGAAGGGCTGAAGATCTTCGAAGAGATCAAGCGCACCTTCAACGTGCCGGTGATTACCGACGTACACGAGCCTTACCAGGCCGAGCCCGTCGCCAAGGTGTGCGACATCATCCAGTTGCCGGCTTTCCTGTCGCGGCAGACTGACCTGGTGGTGGCCATGGCCAAGACCGGCGCGGTGATCAACATCAAGAAGGCCCAGTTCCTCGCCCCCCAGGAAATGAAACACATCCTGGCCAAGTGCGAAGAGGCCGGTAATGACCAGTTGATCCTCTGCGAGCGTGGTTCGAGCTTCGGCTACAACAACCTGGTGGTGGACATGCTCGGCTTCGGCATCATGAAGCAGTTCGAGTACCCGGTGTTCTTCGACGTGACCCACGCCCTGCAAATGCCGGGTGGCCGCAGCGATTCGGCGGGTGGCCGCCGTGCCCAGGTCACCGACCTGGCCAAGGCCGGCATGAGTCAGGGCCTGGCCGGGCTGTTCCTCGAGGCCCACCCCGACCCGGACAACGCCAAGTGCGATGGCCCATGCGCCCTGCGCCTGGACAAACTGGAGCCGTTCCTGGCCCAGCTCAAGCAATTGGACGACCTGGTGAAAAGTTTTCCGACGGTAGAAACCGCGTAAAGCTCATTTCTCGGGTAAAGTACCGCCCGATCCACCCCTGACCAGTCGGTCAGGGGCTCCCTTCACCTGGCCTGCCCAAAGCAAGTCCGCCCGGTGAACGGCAAGAATTTCCTAAGCTAAGTTGTTTTCGTCAAATTCTGGAGTGCTTACAACAATGGCAAAAATCGTCGACATCAAAGGTCGTGAAGTTCTCGATTCGCGTGGCAACCCCACCGTGGAAGCCGATGTACTGCTCGACAACGGCATCATCGGCAGCGCTTGCGCGCCGTCCGGTGCTTCCACCGGCTCGCGCGAAGCGCTGGAGCTGCGTGATGGCGACAAGAGCCGTTACCTGGGCAAGGGCGTGCTGAAGGCCGTCGCCAACATCAACGGCCCGATCCGTGAGCTGCTGCTGGGCAAGGACCCTTCCGACCAGAAGGCCCTGGACCGCGCCATGATCGAACTGGACGGTACCGAGAACAAGGCCAAGCTGGGCGCCAACGCCATCCTGGCTGTTTCCCTGGCTGCCGCCAAAGCTGCCGCCCAGGACCAGGACCTGCCGCTGTACGCGCACATCGCCAACCTGAACGGCACTCCTGGCCAGTACTCGATGCCGGTGCCGATGATGAACATCATCAACGGTGGCGAGCACGCCGACAACAACGTCGACATCCAGGAGTTCATGGTTCAGCCGGTTGGCGCCAAGACCTTCTCCGACGGCCTGCGCATGGGTACCGAAATCTTCCACCACCTCAAAGCCGTGCTCAAGGCCCGTGGCCTGAACACCGCCGTAGGTGATGAAGGTGGTTTCGCGCCTAACCTGGCTTCCAACGAAGACGCCCTGGGCGCCATCGCCGAAGCGGTCGAAAAAGCCGGCTACAAGCTGGGCACCGACGTGACCCTGGCCCTGGACTGCGCGGCTTCCGAATTCTACGAAGACGGCAAGTACAACCTGTCCGGCGAAGGCAAGTCGTTCGACGCCGAAGGCTTCGCCGAGTACCTGAAAGGCCTGACCGAGCGCTTCCCGATCATCTCGATCGAAGACGGCCTGGACGAGTCCGACTGGGCTGGCTGGAAAATCCTCACCGACAAGATCGGTGAAAAAGTCCAGCTGGTCGGTGACGACCTGTTCGTGACCAACACCAAGATCCTCAAGGAAGGCATCGAGAAGGGCATCGGTAACTCGATCCTGATCAAGTTCAACCAGATCGGCTCGCTGACCGAAACCCTGGAAGCGATCCAGATGGCCAAGGCTGCTGGCTACACTGCAGTGATCTCGCACCGTTCCGGTGAAACCGAAGACTCGACCATTGCCGACCTGGCCGTGGGTACTGCCGCGGGTCAGATCAAGACCGGTTCGCTGTGCCGTTCCGACCGCGTTTCCAAGTACAACCAGCTGCTGCGCATCGAAGAGCAACTGGGCGCCAAAGCGGTTTACCGTGGTCGTGCCGAGTTTCGCGGCTAAGCAAGAGATGGTAAAAAGGCAGCAGCCGGAGCGGTAGGAACGTTCGTACTGAACTTAACTACGTTCCAACGGGTTTCTGTCAACGAAGCCTGGCCTCGGCCAGGCTTCGTGCTATTCGAGGCCCCGTAAAAAAGTATGCGGCAGCCTTTTTAACCTGGATAACGTGATGCGCAGTCCCTATTGGGTGTTCCTCGTTCTGCTCCTGCTGCTGGGTGGCCTGCAGTACCGCCTGTGGGTGGGTAACGGCAGCCTGGCGCAAGTGACCGAGCTGAAGCAGCAGATTGCCGACCAGCATGCCGAAAACGAGCGCTTGCTTGAGCGTAACCGCGTGCTCGATGCCGAAGTGCTGGAGCTGAAAAAAGGCATGGAGACCGTTGAAGAACGGGCTCGCCATGAATTGGGGATGGTCAAAGAGGGCGAAACCCTCTTCCAGTTGCCACAGAAATGATCAATACCTTGCCGGCCTTCTGGGCCGTGATTCCTGCTACGGGCGTTGGTGCCCGCATGGCTGCCGACCGCCCCAAGCAATACCTGGAGCTGGCTGGGCAGACCCTTCTCGAGCACAGCCTCGATTGTTTTCTTGGCCACCCGGCGCTTGCAGGGGTGGTAGTCAGCATTGCCGATGACGACCCGTATTGGCCTGGCCTGCGCTACGCCAGCGACCCGCGCATCCAGCGCGCGGCAGGTGGGCGTGAGCGCGCTGACTCGGTGCTCAACGCCTTGCTGGTGCTGCATGCCCAAGGGGCCTCGGACAGCGATTGGGTACTGGTGCACGATGCCGCGCGGCCAAACCTGGCGCGCAGCGACCTGGACAAGCTGTTGTCGGAATTGGCAGACGACCCGGTGGGTGGCCTGCTGGCGGTGCCGGCGCGCGATACCCTCAAGCGTGCCGATGGCAATGGCCGGGTGAGCGCTACCGTGGACCGCAGCACCATCTGGCAGGCGTATACGCCGCAGATGTTCCGCCTGGGTGCGTTGCACCGTGCGTTGGCCGAGTGCCTGGTGTCGGATGTCGTGGTGACCGATGAGGCTTCGGCCATCGAGTGGTCCGGTCAAGCGCCGCGGCTGGTTGAAGGGCGAAGTGACAACATCAAGGTGACCCGGCCGGAAGACCTGGAGTGGTTGCGCCAGCGTTGGGCAGGGCGTCGCTAAGGCTTTGGACCAGTGCTGGCTTCTTCGCGGGCATGCCCGCGAAAGGGCCAGTACAAGCAGCGCACTCCTTCAGCCGAGACGATATTCCGGCAACCCCGCCAACCCTTCCTTCAGGTAATCCACCAACCGCCGTACCTTCGGCGAAAGGTGCCGCTGCTGCGGATATAGCGCCCATACCGCTGTATTTGGTGGCTGGTGCGCCTCTAGCAGTGACACCAGCGCACCGTTGTTCAGGTGTTCCAGCACGTAATAATCCGGCAGTTGGCACAACCCTATCCCTTGCAACGCCGCATCCAGCACCGCCTGCCCACTGTTGCAGCGCCAATTGCCCTGCACCCGCTGGCTGATTTCACGGCCATCCTGCTGCAGCGCCCACAAATCCGAACTGCCCACCAGGCAATTGTGCCGCGCCAGCTCCGAAAGGCTGTGTGGTCGGCCATAGCGCTCGAGATAGGCCGGCGAGGCGCACAGGTACATGCGCCTGGGTGCCAGGCGGGTGGCCACCAGCCGAGAGTCGGCCAGCCTGCCCAGGCGGATGGCCAGGTCCATGCCTTCATGCAGCAGGTCGAGGGTATGGTTGCTTAGTTCCACATCCACCCGCAGTTGCGGATACAGCGCCATGAACCGCGTTACCAGTGGCACGATGAAGCGCTCGCCATAGGCTACCGCGCAGGTCATGCGCAGCAAACCCTTGGGCTCGCTGGCCAGGTCGCCCATGGCGCGCAGGGCTTCCTCGCGGCCATCCTGCAGGCGCTGGCAATGCTGCAGAAAGGTCTGCCCGGCCTCGCTCAGGGTTACCCGGCGGGTGCTGCGGTACAGCAGGCGCGTCTGCAGGCGCTCCTCCAGGCGAGCGATCTGCCGGCTGATATGTGACGAAGATACTCCCAGCCGTTCAGCGGCCGCGGTGAACTGGCCTGATTCGGCTACGGCGACGAATTCGTCGATGCCTTCCCAGCGGCTGCTCATTGATTATCCCTGTATGGCAATAATGTTTTGTCTTTGCCCGGATTATTCATCAAAAGCGGCTGAATTACACTGCAAGTCTGAATCGACCCTCTGTCTGGAGACCTTTGATGATCAAGTCCCGTGCTGCCGTAGCCTTCGAGGCCAAGAAACCCCTGGAAATCGTCGAAGTCGACGTGGCCATGCCCAAGGCCGGTGAAGTGCTGCTGCGCGTGGTCGCCAGCGGTGTTTGCCATACCGACGCCTACACCCTGTCCGGGGCGGACCCGGAGGGTATCTTCCCGTCGATTCTCGGCCACGAAGGCGGCGCGATCGTCGAAGCGGTAGGCGAGGGCGTGACCTCGGTAGCTGTCGGTGATCACGTGATCCCGCTGTATACCCCGGAATGCGGCAAGTGCAAGTTCTGCCTCTCGGGCAAGACCAACCTGTGTCAGGCCATTCGTGCCACCCAGGGCAAAGGCCTGATGCCGGACGGCACCACGCGTTTCTCGTACAAGGGCCAGCAGCTGTTCCACTACATGGGCACGTCGACCTTCTCCGAGTACACCGTGCTGCCGGAAATCTCCGTAGCCAAAATCCAGAAGGAAGCCCCCCTGGAAAAGGTCTGCCTGCTGGGCTGTGGCGTCACCACCGGTATCGGCGCGGTGCTCAACACCGCCAAGGTCAAGCCGGGTGACACCGTGGCCATCTTCGGCCTCGGCGGTATCGGCCTGTCGGCGGTGATCGGTGCGGTCAAGGCCAAGGCCTCGCGTATCATCGCCATCGACATCAACCCGGCCAAGTTCGAAATCGCCCGTCAACTGGGTGCCACCGACTGCGTCAACCCGAAAGACTACGACCGCCCGATCCAGGAAGTGATTGTCGACCTCACCGACGGTGGCGTGGACTTCTCCTTCGAGTGCATCGGCAACGTGCAACTGATGCGCGCGGCCCTGGAATGCTGCCACAAGGGCTGGGGCGAGTCGGTGATCATTGGTGTGGCGGGTGCCGGCCAGGAAATCGCCACCCGTCCGTTCCAGCTGGTTACCGGCCGGGTATGGCGCGGTTCGGCGTTCGGCGGCGTGCGAGGCCGCAGCGAGCTGCCAAGCTACGTGGAAATGTCCGAGAAGGGCGAAATCCCGCTGGACACCTTCATCACCCACACCATGGGCCTGGAAGACATCAACAAGGCCTTCGACCTGATGCATGAAGGTAAGAGCATCCGTAGCGTGATCCACTTCTGAGGTACGCCATGAGCCTGGATAACATCTCCTGCCAGAAGAGCTTCGGCGGCTGGCACAAGCGTTACCGGCATCACTCCAAGGTGCTGGGTTGCGACATGGTGTTCGCCGTGTACCTGCCGCCGCAGGCCGAACAGGGTGAGAAGCTGCCGGTGTTGTACTGGCTCAGTGGCCTCACCTGTACCGACGAGAACTTCATGCAGAAGGCCGGCGCTCAGCGCCTGGCCGCCGAGCTTGGGCTGATCATCGTCGCCCCCGACACCAGCCCGCGTGGCGAGCAGGTGCCGGGCGACCCGGATGGCGCGTGGGACTTCGGCCTTGGGGCCGGCTTCTACCTCAACGCCACCCAGCAGCCCTGGGCCCAGCATTACCGCATGCATGACTATGTGGTACAGGAGTTGCCAGCCCTGATCGAAGCGCACTTCCCGGCGTCGGGCGAGCGCAGCATCAGCGGCCACTCCATGGGCGGGCATGGCGCGCTGGTGTGCGCCTTGCGCAACCCAGGGCGCTACCGTTCGGTGTCGGCGTTTTCCCCCATCAGCAACCCGATGGATTGCCCGTGGGGCGAGAAAGCTTTCAGCCGCTACCTGGGTGAAGATCGGGCGCGCTGGCGCGAGTGGGATGCCAGCGTGTTGCTGGCCGAAACCCCTGCCGGCGAGTGCCCGCCGTTGCTGGTTGACCAGGGCGACCGTGACGACTTTCTCGAGAAACAGCTCAAGCCCGAAGCGCTGGAGCAGGCCGCACGCAAAGGGGGCCATGCACTGACCCTGCGCCTGCAGCCGGGCTATGACCATAGCTACTACTTCATTGCCAGCTTCATCGAGGAGCACCTGCGCCATCATGCGGTGGCACTGGGGCGGGTGTAGCACCCTGGGCCAAAAGCCGCCAAACCCGCTGCAAAGCAGGTAGAATCACGCCCTGACTCATTCAGGGCGTTTTTCTATGCGTATTGGCCATGGCTACGATGTGCACCGTTTCTGCGACGGTGATTTCATTACCTTGGGCGGGGTGCGTATCCCCCACAAATACGGCCTGCTGGCCCATTCCGACGGCGACGTGCTGCTGCACGCCCTGAGCGATGCCTTGCTGGGCGCCGCGGCGCTGGGCGACATCGGCAAGCACTTCCCCGACACAGACCCGCAGTTCAAGGGGGCCGACAGCCGAGCGCTGCTGCGCCATGTGGTCGGCATCGTCAGGGCCAAGGGCTGGAAGGTCGGCAATGTCGACGCCACCATCGTCGCGCAGGCGCCGAAGATGGCCCCGCACATCGAGACCATGCGCCAGCTGATCGCCGAAGACCTGCAGGTCGAGCTCGACCAGGTCAACGTCAAGGCCACCACGACTGAAAAGCTGGGCTTCACCGGCCGCGAGGAGGGGATTGCCGTGCATTCGGTCGCCCTGCTGCTGCCAGCATGACCGAACTGGAACTGCTGGGCCCGCGCGCATCGGGCGAACCGTTGGGCACCGCCGTACTCAAGGCGGTGGCCGAGGATTTCCAGGTCGACGAAGTGCTGGATATCCCCCTGTCGGGGCAGGGCGAGCACCTGTGGCTGTGGGTCGAGAAGCGTGACCTGAACACTGAAGAGGCCGCCCGCCGCCTGGCCCGTGCCGCAGGCGTGCCCGTGCGCAGCATCAGCTATGCCGGCCTGAAGGACCGCCAGGCGCTGACCCGCCAGTGGTTCAGCCTGCACCTGCCGGGCAAGGCCGACCCGGACCTGTCGCGGGCCGAGGATGCCAGCCTGCGTGTGCTCAAGCAGGTGCGCCACCTGCGCAAGCTCCAGCGCGGCGCGCATTCGGCCAACGGTTTTACCCTGCGCCTGACGGCTCTGGCAGCCGATCACCAGGCGCTGGACACGCGCCTGGAACAGCTGAAGCAGAACGGTGTGCCCAACTATTTTGGCACCCAGCGCTTCGGCCACGGCGGTGGTAACGTGCATGACGCCCTCGAGTGGGCTGCCCGCAAGGCTTTGCCTGAGCAGCGCAACGTGCGTTCGCGGCTGCTTTCGGCTGGGCGCAGCTTCCTGTTCAATCAACTGCTGGCTGCGCGTGTCGCTGACGGCAGCTGGGCTCGCGCCCAGGTCGGCGACCTGCTGGCGTTCACTGACAGCCGTAGTTTCTTCCCGGCCGGTGAGGCGGAATGTGCCGACCCGCGCCTGGCGATTCTCGATCTGCACCCGACTGGCCCTATGTGGGGCGAGGGCGCCTCGCCTGCTGGCGCAGCCACTGCCCAGCTGGAAAACGCCGTTGGCGCACGGCAGCCGGCACTTTGCCAGTGGTTGGCCCAGGCGGGCATGGATCACGAACGGCGAATTCTGCGGCTCCCTATTGGCGGCCTGACGTGGCATTATCCCGAGCCTGATATCCTGCAACTGGAATTCGTCCTGCCGGCCGGATGCTTCGCCACCGTGGTGGTGCGTGAAGTCGTGGATCTGGTGTCGGCAGGGCAGACGGACAGCCCATGCGTATTCTGATTTCGAACGACGACGGTGTTACCGCACCCGGCATCGCCGCGTTGCACGCTGCGCTGGCGGATTACGCCGAGTGCGCGGTGATCGCCCCGGATCAAGACAAGAGCGGCGCCAGCAGTTCGCTGACGCTGGACCGGCCACTGCACCCGCAGACCCTGGCCAACGGCTTCATCAGCCTCAACGGCACGCCAACCGACTGTGTGCACCTGGGCCTCAATGGGTTGTTGCCACAGGCGCCAGACATGGTCGTGTCGGGGATCAACCTCGGTGCCAACCTGGGCGACGACGTGCTGTATTCGGGTACGGTCGCTGCGGCGTTGGAAGGCCGTTTCCTCGGCGGTACCTCGCTGGCGTTCTCGCTGTTGTCGCGCCAGCCGGACAACCTGCCGACCGCTGCCTATATCGCCCGTCGATTGGTCGAGGCACAGTCGCGCCTGGCGCTGCCGCCCCGCACCGTACTCAACGTCAATATCCCCAACTTGCCGCTGGAGCACATCCGTGGCATCCAGCTCACCCGCCTCGGTCATCGGGCGCGGGCGGCGGCGCCGACCAAGGTGGTCAACCCGCGCGGCAAGGAAGGCTACTGGATTGCCGTGGCCGGTGATGCCGAGGATGGGGGGCCGGGCACCGACTTCCACGCGGTCATGCAGGGCTACGTATCGATCACCCCGCTGCAACTCGATCGCACCTTCAATGATGCCTTCGAGCAGCTCGACGGTTGGCTGGAGGGCCTGCTCTGATGCGCGAGGACGATATGCTGCGGCGTGGTATCGGCATGACCTCCCAGCGTACCCGGGAGCGGCTGATCCAGCGCCTGTGCGAAGAGGGTGTGTCGAATACCAAGGTGCTCGACGTGATCCGTCGTACCCCGCGCCACCTGTTCGTCGACGAGGCGCTGGCACATCGCGCCTATGAAGACACCGCGTTGCCGATCGGCCACAACCAGACCATCTCGCAACCGTTCATGGTTGCCCACATGAGCGAGCTGCTGCTCGAAGCCGGGCCGCTGGACAAGGTGCTGGAAATCGGCACCGGCTCGGGTTACCAGACGGCGATCCTGGCCCAGCTGGTCGAGCGGGTATTCTCGGTGGAGCGCATCAAGGTATTGCAGGATCGGGCCAAAGAACGCCTGGTGGAGCTGAACCTGCGCAACGTGGTGTTCCGCTGGGGCGATGGTTGCGAGGGATGGCCGGCATTGGCGCCGTACAACGGCATCATCGTCACTGCCGTGGCGCCGGAAGTGCCGCAGGCATTGCTCGACCAGCTGGCACCTGGAGGCCGCATGGTCATCCCGGTGGGGCCGGCCGGCGAAGCGCAGCAACTGATGCTGATCGTGCGCGAGGAGCATGGGTTCTCCCGTCGCGTGCTGGGGGCTGTGCGTTTCGTGCCGCTGCTCAATGGTCCGTTGGCCTGAGCCCAGCTTGCATTGGCTGTTTGGGTAGGCACCACGCGGTATTTTTGGGCCTGCAGCGAATTCTTGCCGCTTCGCCCTGTCTATCTGGCGGGGCGAAGCGCCAGCGTACACCGGGGCTTTGCAACAGCCTATTGCTCCAGTCTGCCAATACCGGCTGGCTTGGTTATAATTGCAACAATATTGCATTTCTTGTCTTCATATCGTTTTCGGCACCATGAGGGGAGCGCGGGTGGGTCACACAGTCATTCGGCAGCGCAAGGACGGGTCAGGTTTCAAGCTTCTGGTGATTGCATTGGCCATGGGCACGCTACTGGTGGGTTGCTCGAGCACCAGCAGCAACAGCGCGCGGGTGGTCGACCGCAACAACAGCGTGCCCAAGCGCCCGGCGGTGACTTCCGGGCAATACATCGTCAAGCCTGGCGACACCCTGTTCTCCATCGCCTTCCGTTATGGCTGGGACTACAAGGAGCTGGCCGCACGCAACGGTATCCCGGCGCCTTACACCATCCGCCCGGGCCAAGCGATTCGTTTCAGCAGCGGTTCTAGCAGCAGTACCACGGTGGTATCCAACCCTTCCTCGTCGAGCCGCACCACGGTCACGCGGCGGCCTGTGGGCAGCCCCGCCACGGCGCCGGCCAGCACCAGCAAACCAGCTACTCCGGCCCCTTCCACCAGTGCGCCAGTGGTTGCCACCGTGCCGGCTGCGGAGCGCGCGGTAGGCGGCTGGACCTGGCCTGCCAACGGCGTGTTGATTGGAAAATTTGCTTCAAACGGTAGTTTGAATAAAGGCATTGATATCGCCGGTGATTTGGGACAGCCTGTTTTTGCTGCGTCTGATGGTGCGGTGGTTTACGCCGGGAGTGGTTTGAGGGGCTACGGCGAGCTGATCATCATCAAACACAGCGATACCTACGTCAGTGCCTACGGCCATAACCGCAGGCTGTTGGTTCGGGAGGGGCAGCAGGTCAAGGCAGGGCAGTCGATTGCTGAAATGGGGTCTACGGGCACAGATCGGGTGAAGCTGCATTTTGAGATTCGCCGCCAGGGCAAACCCGTCGATCCGCTCCAGTTCCTGCCACGCCGTTGATCGTTGTACCCGGCCTGTTCCTGTGATGTAGAGGGGACAGGCTCAAGCGCTACCAGGGATAAAGGTGCCGCTCGAGTCTGAGTTCGAACTCAGCAAAGGACTATAACAATGGCTCTCAGTAAAGAAGTGCCGGAGTTTGACATCGACGATGACGTCCTCCTGATGGAGACGGGTATCGTTTTGGAAACGGATGTGGTGTCAGACGAACCTGCTGTATCTTCGGTTCGGACGAGGGCCAAGTCGGGCTCTTCGCTCAAGCAACACAAGTACATCGATTACAGCCGGGCGCTCGATGCCACCCAGCTGTATCTCAACGAGATTGGTTTCTCGCCGCTGCTGTCGCCGGAAGAAGAAGTGCACTTTGCGCGCTTGTCGCAAAAGGGCGATCCTGCCGGCCGCAAGCGCATGATCGAAAGCAACCTGCGCCTGGTTGTAAAAATTGCCCGTCGTTACGTGAACCGTGGCCTGTCGCTGCTCGACCTGATCGAGGAGGGCAACCTGGGGCTGATCCGTGCGGTCGAGAAGTTCGACCCAGAGCGTGGTTTCCGGTTCTCGACCTATGCGACCTGGTGGATTCGCCAGACCATCGAACGGGCGATCATGAACCAGACCCGCACCATCCGCCTACCGATCCATGTGGTCAAGGAACTGAACGTCTACCTGCGCGCTGCACGCGAGCTGACCCAGAAACTCGACCACGAACCCTCGCCAGAAGAAATCGCCACGTTGCTGGAGAAGCCGGTCGCCGAGGTCAAGCGCATGCTTGGCTTGAACGAGCGGGTGTCTTCGGTGGATGTGTCGCTTGGCCCGGACTCGGACAAGACCCTGCTCGACACCTTGACCGACGACCGCCCGACCGACCCGTGCGAGCTGCTGCAGGATGATGACCTGTCGCAGAGCATCGATCAGTGGCTGGGTGAGTTGACCGACAAGCAGCGTGAAGTGGTGGTGCGGCGCTTTGGCCTACGCGGGCATGAGAGCAGTACCCTTGAAGATGTTGGCCTGGAGATCGGCCTGACCCGGGAGCGGGTGCGGCAGATTCAGGTAGAGGGGCTTAAGCGCTTGCGCGAGATCCTGGAGAAGAACGGCTTGTCCAGCGAGTCGTTGTTCCAGTAGCGAAGGCTCGTAACACAAAGCGCCCCGATGACCTCGGGGCGTTTTTGTGTGTGGCTAAAAGAGTTATCCCCATCCGAGATTGCAGGGCTGCAAAGCTGCCTCAAAACCTGGGCATAACAGATATCCAATGTGTATTGCGCTACCCCAGTAACATTCCATGTAAGCCTTTTCTTACTTGTTTTGTAAGCTATCTATGCAAGTCTCAGTAAATCATTGTCGTTTTCAGCCTCTGTATTTTTCCAACTCATTGAAAACAATGGCTTATTTTGCTGTGAGGGAATATGTCCCCGGCAATACCTTGTGAGGGTTCGCGCTTGCCCGTCCGGCTCAACCCGCTAGTATTCGAACTGTGCACAGGGACATGCACAGGCTTTCAGGACGAAGGCCAAGGACGTCGCAAGAAGCGATTTCATCAGGATGATGTTTGGGACAAGCAGGGACTACGGAAAAAATGTGGGCGGGTCAAACCGCCCCTTTTTTTGCCCGCAGAAAACAAAAAAGGCCCCGAGGGGCCTTTTTCGCATCTGGGCGTTATCAGCGCTCCAGGTCGGCAATCTTGCCAGTCTTGCCATCCCACTCTTCGGCGTCAGGCAAGGCATCCTTACGCTCGGTGATGTTCGGCCAGACTTCCGCCAGTTCGGCGTTCAGCTCGATGAAGTTCTCCATCCCTGCAGGGATTTCGTCTTCCGAGAAGATGGCTTGCGCTGGGCACTCCGGTTCGCACAGGGCGCAGTCGATGCACTCGTCCGGGTGGATGACCAGGAAGTTCGGGCCTTCGTAGAAGCAGTCCACCGGACAGACTTCCACGCAGTCGGTGTATTTGCATTTGATGCAGTTGTCGGTGACGACGAAGGTCATTTCTAATTCTCTCCTCAGGCGACGGCGGCGGCCCTTCCTCTCAGGGCCGCGCGGTTTACAGGTATGTGGCTGCAGGCCAGGCTAATAACCTGCAGCACCAGCAAACCGCGGCGGATTCTATCAGCTTGTAGTGGGCGCCGTTATAACAGGTTCTTTAGTTGATATAGCATTTCGATAGCTTGACGCGGGGTCATGTCGTCCAGCTGCAGCTTGCCCAGCTTCTCGATGGCCGGGTGTGGCAGGCTGGCGAACAGGTCGCTTTGGTGCGGTACCTGCGGCGCATCCTTGGCTTTTGCGGCCGGGGGCTGCTCGTGCGGCAGGCTGGTGGTTTCCAGGCGCCCCAGGTGTTCGCGGGCACGCTGGATGACCACTGTCGGTACGCCGGCCAGTTGCGCCACGGCCAGGCCGTAACTCTGGCTGGCAGGGCCAGGCAGCACGTGGTGCAGGAAAACGATGCGTTCGTTGTGCTCGGTGGCGTTCAGGTGCACGTTGGCCACCAGCGGCTCGCTCTCCGGCAGCACGGTCAGTTCGAAGTAGTGCGTGGCAAACAGCGTGTAGGCACGCAGCTGGGCCAGGCGCTCGGCGGCGGCCCAGGCCAGCGACAAGCCGTCGAAGGTGCTGGTGCCGCGGCCGACTTCGTCCATCAGCACCAGGCTGCGGTCGGTGGCGTTATGCAGAATGTTGGCGGTTTCGCTCATCTCGACCATGAACGTCGAGCGCCCGCCGGCCAGGTCATCGCTGGAACCGATGCGGGTGAAAATGCGGTCGACCAGCGACAGCTCGCAGCTGGCCGCCGGCACGAAGCTGCCAATGTGTGCCAGCAGCACGATCAAGGCGGTCTGGCGCATGTAGGTGGACTTACCGCCCATGTTCGGGCCAGTGATGATCAGCATGCGTGTGCTGTTGTCCAGGCCCAGGTCGTTGGCCACGAACGGCGTGGTCAATACCTGCTCCACCACCGGGTGGCGGCCTTGCACGATGCGCAGGCACGGCTCGTCGACGAAGCGCGGGCAGTTCAGGTCAAGGTTCAGTGCACGTTCGGCCAGGTTGCTGAGTACATCCAGTTCGGCCAGGGCAGCGGCGCTGTCCTGCAGCGGCGCCAGGTGGCTGATGAGGGTTTCCAGCAGGGCGTCGTACAGCATTTTTTCGCGGGCCAGGGCGCGGCTCTTGGCCGACAGTGCCTTGTCCTCGAATGCCTTCAGCTCCGGGGTGATGAAGCGCTCGGCGCCCTTGAGCGTCTGCCGGCGAATGTAGTCGCCTGGGGCCTGCTCGGCCTGCTTGGTCGGTAGCTCGATGAAGTAGCCGTGCACGCGGTTGTAGCCGACCTTGAGGTTGGCAAGGCCTGTGCGAGCCTTTTCCCGGGCTTCCAGGTCGATCAGGAACTGGCCGGCGTTTTCGCTGATCGCCAGCAGGTCGTCCAGCTCATTGTCATAGCCGGCCTTGAGCACGCCGCCGTCGCGGATCACCGCCGGCGGGTTGTCGATGATCGCCCGCTCCAGCAGGCTGGCCAGTTCCGGGTAGGTGCCGGTGATGGCTGCCAGGCGCGCAAGGTGCGGTGCCTCGAGCTCGGTCATGGCGTTCTGCAGCTCGGGCAATGCGCCCAAGGCATCACGCAGGCGCGCCAGGTCGCGCGGGCGGGCATTGCGCAGGCCGATGCGAGCGAGGATCCGCTCGATATCGCCAATTTCCTTCAACTGCGGCTGCAGCTTCTCGAAGCGATAGCTGTCGAGCAGGCAGCGGATCGAACCCTGGCGTGCCTGCAGTACCTTGAGGTCGCGCAGCGGGCGGTTCAGCCAGCGGCTCAGCAGGCGGCTGGCCATGGCGGTCTGGCAGCGGTCGATCACCGACTGAAGGGTGTTGTCGCGCCCGCCGGCCAGGTTGATGTCCAGCTCCAGGTTGCGGCGGCTGGCGCCATCGAGGATGACCGTGTCGTCCAGGCGCTCGTGGCGCAGGCTGCGCAGGTGGGGCAGGGCGGTGCGCTGGGTTTCCTTGGCGTAGGTCAGCAGGCAGCCGGCGGCACCGATGGCCAGGGTCAGCTTGTCGCAGCCGAAGCCTTTGAGGTCTTTGGTCGCGAATTGCTGGCACAGGGCCTTGCGCGCCGAGTCGCGGTCGAAGTCCCACGGTGCGCGGCGGCGGGCGCCAGGGCGTTTCTCCGCAGGCAAATCGCGCGGCCAGTCGTCCGGGATCAACAGCTCGACCGGGTTCAGCCGCTCGAGCTCGGCCAGCAGGTTTTCCCAGCCCTTGATCTCCTGCACGCTGAAGTTGCCGCTGGTGATGTCCAGTACGGCCAGGCCGAACAGGCGCTCGTCGCCGAGCAGCGCGGCAATCAGGTTGTCGCGGCGCTCGTCGAGCAGGGCCTCGTCACTGACCGTGCCAGGGGTGATGATGCGCACCACCTGGCGCTCCACCGGGCCCTTGCTGGTGGCTGGGTCGCCAATCTGCTCACAGATCACCACCGATTCGCCCAGCTTGACCAGCTTGGCCAGGTAGCCTTCGAGCGAATGGAACGGGATCCCGCACATGGGAATGGACTGGCCGGCCGACTGACCGCGGGCGGTCAAGGTGATATCCAGCAGTTTCGCGGCTTTTTTCGCATCTTCGTAGAAGATTTCGTAGAAGTCGCCCATGCGGTAGAACATCAGCTGGTCTGGGTGCTGGTTTTTCAGCTTCCAGTACTGCTGCATCATCGGTGTGTGTGCGGAAAGATCTGACATTCAGGGCCTTACAGCGGGTGATCTGGTTGGCAAGGGTAAACCGGCAATGGTACAGGCTTTTTCAGCGAGATGCAGGCGCAGGCATTGGGGCATGTTCGCGCAGCCTGGCGGCAAAGGTGGAGCCGTGCGGCGTTAACCTCTAGAATGCGCGGCCCTCGACAAACGCCTCTAGCCGTGACCCGTACGATGAATGTGTCCAGCCCAGTTCCCTATGTAAAGCAACAGCTGATCTACCTCCTTTATGGCGAGCGCCGGATCTATCAGCTGGAGGCCAAACTCAGCATCCTCACCGCCATGGCGCGTTGCAAACCGGCTGAGCTGCCAGTGATCCGTGTACTTACCGATCAGCCACAGGCTTTTGCTGGCTGGCCGGTGGAAGTGATCACGCTGGACGAGCAGACCTTGCAGGCCTGGACCGGCGACGGCGGCTACACCCACCGGCGCAAGGCCTGCGCCATTGCTCAGGCCGGGCAGTGGGCGGACAAGACCGTGTTCATCGATACCGATACGGTGTTCCTGCAATCGCCGTTGAAGCTGTTCAGCCAGGTCGATGCCGGCCAGTTCCTGGTCGATGAAGTGGAGACGAGCTGGGCCGAGGCGTCGCGCAGCAGTGACTACCTTCGCTTCAGCGCCGGGCTGGCCGAGGCTGGAAATGCGCCGGCCGATGATTTGCGGCTCTGCAACAGCGGCGTCATGGGTTTCACCCGCTGCAATGTCGGCATTGCCGAGCGCGCCATCCCCCGCATCGATGCCTGGACGCCCTACACCGGTGACCTGCACACCATCGAACAGATCGCCTTTTCCTTCGAATTGCACGGGGCGCAGGTCAACGAAGCGCGTGGGGTGATCAGCCACTACTTCGCGATGAAACAGTACGTGCATGCCATCCTGGAAATCTTCTTCGCCAAGCACGGCGAGGGCTTCCATCCGCAGATGCCAAGCCTGGCCCTCAAGGTGCCGGCGTATCGTCCTGTGCCTTCGTGGCTGGCGCGGTTGTCGGTGAAGTGGAGCCTGAAGCGGGTGCCGCGCGAGCTGCGGGGCATCGGCCGCAAGCTGCTGTACGGCAGCGTGATGAGTAATGATGACTATCAGCGCGCGTGCAAAGTGATCTGGTGGCGTTCGGCAATCGAAGACATGCGCAAGCTGGACGGCTTCGACTGGCGCGAGGAGTGGCCTGAAGGGCTGCCGCGCCTCGGTCGGCGCGACGAGCGTGCGTTCAGCGAAATTGCCCGGGACAGCCTGTAGGTTTCCTGAGCCAGGGCCCGACGCGGGGTGATAGGGTAGAGGGCCGTTTACAAGGAGCCCCGACATGGACCCGATCACCACGCTTGCTACCCGCCTGGGTGAACACCTGCGCCGTTTCAATGCGCAGGTGACCACCGCCGAATCCTGCACTGGCGGTGGCATTGCCGAAGCCATTACCCGCGTACCTGGCAGCTCGGCCTGGTTCGAGGTTGGCTACGTGACCTACTCCAACGCCCAGAAAACCCGTCTGCTGAGTGTGCCCGAGGTGTTCTTCGGCCAGGTAGGCGCGGTCAGCCAGGAAGTCGTCGAAGCCATGGTCCGCGGGGCCCAGGTTGCCAGCGGGGCGCGCTTTGCCGTGGCGGTGAGCGGGGTGGCCGGGCCCGACGGCGGCTCGCCAGCCAAACCGGTAGGTACCGTGTGGCTGGCCTGGGGCGATGGCAACCGGGTGTTCAGCGAGCGCCGCCAGTTTGACGGTGACCGCGAAGCGGTGCGCCGACAGACGGTGATCGCCGCGTTAGACGGCTTGTTACAGCTTGGTGCCGAGTAAATCGACGACAGGGGTTTGCGCGGGCGCCGGCCTGTGGAATAATACTGGCTACTTATACAGGTATTCCGGCCGTCAGGGCCAAGTCGAACACGTGAGGATTTCAATGGACGACAACAAGAAGCGCGCCTTGGCTGCGGCCCTGGGTCAGATCGAACGTCAATTCGGTAAAGGCGCGGTCATGCGCATGGGTGACCAGGAGCGTCAAGGCATTCCGGCCATCTCCACCGGCTCGCTGGGCCTGGACATCGCCCTTGGCATCGGCGGCCTGCCAAAAGGCCGTATCGTCGAGATCTACGGCCCGGAATCGTCGGGCAAGACCACGCTGACCCTATCGGTCATCGCCGAAGCTCAGAAAAACGGTGCCACCTGCGCCTTCGTCGACGCCGAACACGCCCTCGACCCTGAGTACGCCGGCAAGCTGGGCGTCAACGTCGACGACCTGCTGGTTTCGCAGCCGGACACTGGCGAACAGGCCCTGGAAATCACCGACATGCTGGTGCGCTCCAACGCCGTTGACGTGATCATCGTCGACTCCGTGGCCGCGTTGGTGCCGAAGGCCGAGATCGAAGGCGAGATGGGTGACATGCACGTCGGCCTGCAGGCTCGCCTGATGTCCCAGGCGCTGCGCAAGATCACTGGTAACATCAAGAACGCTAACTGCCTGGTCATCTTCATCAACCAGATCCGTATGAAGATTGGCGTGATGTTCGGCAGCCCGGAAACCACCACCGGTGGTAACGCCCTGAAGTTCTACGCCTCGGTGCGTCTGGATATCCGTCGTACCGGCGCGGTCAAGGAAGGCGACGAAGTGGTCGGTAGCGAAACCCGCGTCAAGATCGTCAAGAACAAGGTATCGCCTCCGTTCCGTCAGGCCGAGTTCCAGATTCTTTACGGCAAAGGTATCTACCGTAACGGCGAGATCATTGACCTGGGTGTGTCTCAGGGCCTGGTCGAGAAATCCGGTGCCTGGTACGCCTACCAGGGCAACAAGATCGGTCAAGGTAAAGCCAACGCTGCCAAGTATCTGGCGGAAAACCCGGCTATTGGTGCCGAGATCGAGAAGCAGATCCGTGAAAAGCTGTTGAAAGCCGGTGCTGCCGCTGAAGCCGGCAAGGCTGCCGCCGTTGATGCCAGTGCCGACGATGTGGCTGACGCCGAAGCCGGTTATTGATTGCGCGGTAGATAGCCAATATGTCCGCCGTACTCGACACCCCCGTCGCCATCCGGCGGACAGCCATGGACCTGCTCGCGCGACGTGAGCACGGTCGCGTCGAGCTGACGCGCAAGTTGCGTCAGCGCGGCGCTTCGGACGAGTTGATAGAGCCTGAGCTCGACCGGCTCGCCGAAGAAGGGCTGCTGAGTGAAGCCCGTTACCTCGAAAGCTTCATCCGCTATCGTTCAGGCTCTGGCTACGGTCCTTCGCGTATTCGTGAGGAGCTGGGGCAGCGTGGCTTGGCGCGTGCTGATATCGAGCAGGCATTGCGCGAGAGCGAAGTGGATTGGCGCGAGCGTATGCATGACGTATGGCAGCGCAAGTTTGCCGGGCAGCGCCCGCAAGACCCGCGCAGTCGTGCCCAGCAGACCCGGTTTTTGGCATACCGTGGGTTCCCCATGGACATGATCGGCCGCCTGCTCAGTGGGCGTGATCTCGACGATTACTGAGCATTGCTGAAAGGCTGAGGCCGCTTTGCGGCCCCCCTGCAGCAAACACCTATGAACTGACCTTCAACGCCTCCCTGGCCCGCTGCGTGGTATGCATGGGTTGCGGCTTGGCCCAGTTCTCGGGCAAGTTGATGAAATCCACCAACTCGCGCAGCCTGCCCTGGTCGCGGCCATTGAAGGCGAATGACAGGCGGGTCAGGTGATTGAAATTGCCTACTTCATGCTCGGCACTGCTATCAGCTTGCTGGTGATATTTGCCACTCAGGCGCAAGTCGGCAAAGCCTTCTTGGATGTCATACAGCGCGGCCTCGCTGAGCGGGTGATGCATGCGGATAACGAACTGGCTCTTGAGCCAGCGGCTGGAATGGTAGTTGCTGTAGAACTGGTTGATTTCCTCCACTGCCTCGTCGGCACTGTGCACCAGGCGCACCAGCTTCAGATCGCTGGGCAGGATGTAGCGGTTTTCTTCCAACTGGCGGCTGATGAAGTCCAGGCAGTCGCGCCAGAAGCTACCGCCTGGCGAGTCCAGCAGTACCACCGGTACCAGCGGGCTCTTGCCAGTCTGGATCAGGGTCAGGACCTCCAGCGCTTCATCAAGGGTGCCGAAGCCGCCGGGGCACAATACCAAAGCGTCGGCTTCCTTGACGAAGAACAGTTTGCGGATGAAGAAGAAATGGAACGGCAGCAGTTTGTCGGTGCCATCCACCGTGGGGTTGGCATGTTGTTCGAAGGGCAGGGTGATATTGAAGCCCAGGCTGTGGGCACTGCCGGCACCCTCGTGAGCGGCGGCCATGATACCGCCGCCGGCGCCGGTGATGACCATCAAGTCGGAGCGCGCCAGGGTGGCACCCAGCTCGCGGGCCAGGGCGTACATGGGGTGTTCCAGCGGGGTGCGCGCCGAACCGAACACGGTCACCTTGCGTCGGCCTTTGTAGCGCTGCAGGGTGCGGAACGAGTGGTCCAGCTCGCGCAGGGCCTGCAGGGTAATCTTGGCGTTCCAGCGGTCGCTGTCGTCGTGGGCCATGCGCAGGATGGTCAGCATCATGTCGCGGTACAGCGGCAGGTTGGGGCTGTCGGGTGCAACCAGTTGCAGTTGTGCGTCGATGTGGTTCAAGTCGATGTTGTTGTCACGGAAGTGGCTGAACAGCAGTTCATTCGATTGGTAAGGCATGCAACGTCTCCTTCTGCACCAATACCTCTGACCTCAATCTAGACCCTCGCGACCGATTGTGCCGGGCTGTTTGCCACCGCCGCCCGTCGGCATGCGGCCACCGGCCGCATGGGTTTGGTTAACTGGTAGGGCGAAACGTATCGATGCAGGAGGTGGCGGTATGCATCGCTTGATCATCGAGGTGGACCGGCAGCTCTTTCAGCAGCTGGAGAACGCGGCCCAGGTGCATCACCTGAGCCTTGAGGCCGAGTGCCGCCGCAGGTTGGCGGGGCTGGAGTGTCAGTCGCGCTATTTGCAGGCGTTATTGGCCGAGATGCGCGCCGACGCCGCCGAAGGGCACTGGAGTGCCCGCGAGGACGAGAAGGTATAGCTGGGAGGGCTGCCTTTACTTCTTCTTGTTGCCGGCAACGCAACTGGCACTGTCGAAGGCCTGGTCCATGATTGGCTGGTTGGTCTTGTAAACCGTGAAACGGTAGACCATCACCGCGCCCTTGGACATCAGGTTGCGAAAACCGCTATTGCGGCAGACGCTGTCGCCCAGTTGGCTACGCACCTGTGCAGGGTTGGCCTGCATGCGTTCAGCGTGGCTCTGGCGCACGCTCAGGTGGTTGACCAGCGCCTTGCCTTCAACGGTGTAACCCTGATCGAGGATGTCCTCGTTGATCGCACGCGGGGTGCCGACGCTGCTCTCTTTGGCAACCTTCTCCAGCATCTTGTTCAGGTCGTAATCCTGCTTGGAAGCCGCCTGGGCTGCCAGAGGCAGGGCGAGCAACAAGCTCAGGGCGGGGGCGATAAGGCGCAGCATGAATCTCTCCTGGTTCGATGACTGGCGCTTTGACATGCGCGGGTCGACGGCGTTCCGTGAAATCGCGCGGTGGTGACTACCGGGCGCGATAAAACCCCGATTATAAGGGCCACCTTGCCGCCTGCACAGCAATTGCCCCCTGTTCTGGTAGACTGGCACCCTTGTTTTCTCCGAGTCATCCTTGTGCCCATTTCCAACCTGTCCAGAGGCCTGCCGGCATGAGCCATGCGGTAGCGCGCCTGCGCGCCGAACGCCTGGCCCGCAGCAACAAGCCTTTCATCGCCCGTGGCTCGCGAGCAGAGCGTTGCCCGGATTGCCGGGTCATCGCTACCCATTGCCTGTGTGCCTGGAAGCCCCGGGTGAAGGCTGACGCCGGTGTATGCCTGCTGATGCATGACACCGAGCCGCTGAAGCCCACCAACACCGGCTGGCTGATTGCCGACCTGATCGAAGACACCGCGGCCTTCGGCTGGTTGCGCACCTCGGTTGACGAGCGCCTGCTGGCCTTGCTCGACGACCCGCGCTGGCAGCCCTATATCGTTTTCCCGGGCGAGTTCGTTGCTCAGGAGCGGGTGGTCAGCGAGGTGGTGCGCGAGCCTGGCAAGCGCCCGCTGTTCATCCTGTTGGATGCCACCTGGACCGAAGCACGCAAGATGTTCCGCAAAAGCCCGTACCTGGACCGTTTTCCGGTGCTGAGCCTGCAGGCCGAACAGATGTCGCGCTACCGCTTGCGTCGCTCCAAGCGCGACGATCATTTCTGCACGGCGGAAGTCGCGGCCATGTGCCTGGACCTGGCCGGCGACAGCCAGGCCTCCCAGGCGCTGGATGCGTACCTGGATGTGTTCAGCCTGCATTACCTGAGCGGCAAGCAGCGCCTGCCGCTGGACGAGCAGGACGACACCCACCAACGTTTGCATACCTTCCTATAGTCCAAGGGGCACAACCCCTGCTTTGGTTCATAATGACGGAGCTGGCAGCCAGGGTGGGCGAGACGGCAGGGCGATTGGCTTGACCACCCTTGACCGTGCTCGGCATCCTTGGCGCCGATTCCCCGCCGGGCGCCTCCTTTACCCCCAAGCGCCTGGCACAGAACAGGATCCTTAGATCGATGGCCACTTACGAAATCCTGATTGCCGATGACCACCCACTGTTCCGTGGCGCCCTGCGCCAGGCCGTTACCCTTGGCCTGGGCCCGGATGTACGCCTGGTCGAAGTCGCGAGCATTGCCGAACTGGAAACCCGCCTGAGCGAAAAAGCCGACTGGGACCTGGTGCTGCTGGACTTGAACATGCCGGGTGCCTACGGTTTTTCCGGGCTGGTGCTGTTGCGTGGGCAATACCCGCAGATCCCCGTGGTTATGGTTTCGGCGCAGGAAGAGGCCGCCGTGGTGGTCAAGTCCCGCGAGTTTGGCGCCAGTGGTTTCATTCCCAAATCCAGCCCCCTGGAAGTGATCCAGGATGCGGTGCGCAAGGTGCTCGATGGCGAGGTCTGGTGGCCGCCGCAGGCGTTCGAGAAGGTGGATGTCTCGGCCGAGGCCAAGGCCGCCAGCGAGGGCTTGGCCAGCCTCACGCCGCAGCAGTTCCGCGTACTGACCATGGTCTGCGAAGGCCTGCTGAACAAGCAGATCGCCTATGAGCTGAGCGTGTCGGAAGCGACCATCAAGGCCCACGTTACCGCGATCTTCCGCAAGCTGGGCGTGCGTACCCGGACCCAGGCCGCGCTGCTGCTGCAACAACTTGAATCGGTTGCCAGCAACTGACTGCGCGTGGCTTCACGCTTTTTTGACCCGAGCCGGTCTAGTCTGCTGGCCTTTCTGTTGTGAAGTGACTCACATGACATCGCCATTCAAAGGCCAGACCGGCCTCAAACGCATCTTCAACGCCGCCGGCTACTCGCTGGACGGCCTGCGCGCCGCCTTCAAGGGCGAGGCCGCATTCCGCCAGCTGGTGCTGCTCAACGTGCTGCTGATCCCGATAGCCTTCTGGCTGCCGGTCAGCCGTGCCGAGCGGGCAATCATGATCGCGGTGTGCCTGCTGGGGCTGATCGTCGAGCTGTTCAATTCGGCGGTAGAGGCGGCCATCGACCGCATTTCGCTGGAGCGCCACCCACTGTCGAAAAATGCCAAGGACATGGGCAGCGCCGCACAACTGGTGGCACTGACCATGGTGGCGCTGGTGTGGGGCGTGATCCTGCTTTAAGCGATTGGCGGCAACACAATTTCGTCACTGCGGGTAAAGCCCGCAGTGAAGTTGCGGCATAGCTCGAGAAACTCACGCATGGCCGACGTCTGGTATTTCTGTTTGTGCCAGATGAAGTAGAACTGGCGCATCAGGTCCAGTTCCGGGGTTTCCACGGGTACCAGGCTGCCACGGCGGAAGGCGTCACGCAGGGCCAGGCGTGAAATGCAACCGATACCCAGGCCCGACTCCACTGCGCGCTTGATCGCTTCGGTGTGCTCCAACTCCAGGCGGATATTGAGGTTGGCGCGGTGATGGCGCATGGCCTGATCGAAGGTCAGGCGTGTGCCTGAGCCTTGCTCGCGCAGGATCCACGCCTCTTGCGAAAGGTTGTCTATATCGGCACGGCCCAGCTTGGCCAGCGGATGCTGCGGCGCGCAGAACACCACCAGTTCGTCCTCGACCCACGGCTGCACTTCCAGGTCCGGGTGGTTGCAGTCGCCTTCGATTAGACCTAGATCAATTTCGTAGTGCGCTACCTGTTGCACGATATGCACAGTGTTCTGTACGTGCAGCTTTACCTGGCTTTCCGGGTGGGTCTGCATGAAGCTGCCAATCAGCAGGGTGGCCAGGTAGTTGCCGATGGTCAGCGTGGCGCCGACCGCCAGCGAACCGAAACCGGACTTGCCGTTGAGCAGGTCTTCGATTTCCTTGGCCTGGTCGAGCAGGGCCACCGCTTGTGGCAGCAGTTGATGGCCCAGGGCATTGAGGGCCAGGCGTTTGCCGGCACGGTCGAACAGTTGGCAGCTCGATTGCCGCTCCAGTTCGGTGATGGAGGTGCTGGCGGCCGACTGCGACAGCGACAGCAGGCTAGCGGCCCGAGAGACGCTTTGGTGCTGAGCGACGGCGACGAAGACTTGCAGTTGACGAAGTGTGAATCGCATATCGATATAACCGATAACACATATCTTGATAATCCAGTTAACAGATATTGTCGCTGCCCCTAAACTATCGCGCAACTGCGCGTTTTGCGCGCCGCGTTTTTCTTCAGGAGCCCCATCGATGAGCAACATGAACCACGAACGTGTCCTCAGTGTGCACCACTGGAACGACACCCTGTTCAGCTTCAAGTGCACCCGCGACCCGGGGCTGCGCTTCGAGAACGGTCAGTTCGTGATGATCGGCCTGCAGCAGGAAAGCGGCCGCCCGCTCATGCGTGCCTATTCCATCGCCTCGCCAAACTGGGAAGAGCACCTGGAATTCTTCAGCATCAAGGTGCCGGACGGCCCGCTGACCTCGCAGTTGCAGCACTTGAAGGAAGGCGATGAGATCATCATCAGCAAGAAGCCTACCGGTACCCTGGTGCTCGACGACCTGAACCCAGGCAAGCACCTGTACCTGCTGAGCACCGGTACTGGCCTGGCGCCGTTCATGAGCGTCATCCAGGACCCGGAAACCTACGAGCGCTTCGAAAAAGTCATCCTGGTGCACGGCGTGCGCTACGTGAACGAAGTGGCCTACCGCGAGTTCATCACCGAGCACCTGCCGCAGAACGAGTTCTTCGGTGAGTCGGTCCGCGAAAAGCTGATCTACTACCCGACCGTGACCCGCGAGCCGTTCGAAAACCAGGGCCGCCTGACCGACCTGATGCGCAGCGGCAAGCTGTTCAGTGACATCGGCCTGCCACCGATCAATCCGCAGGACGACCGCGCGATGATCTGCGGCAGCCCGAGCATGCTCGACGAGACCAGCGAAGTGCTGGACAGCTTCGGCCTGAAAGTCTCTGCCCGCATGCGCGAGCCGGGTGATTACCTGATCGAACGAGCCTTCGTCGAGAAGTAAGGCGCAGGCTGGTACAAGAAGGCGACCCTGGGGTCGCCTTTTTTATTGCTTCTGAGAAATGCGCTGTTTGTGGGGCGGTCGGTGTGCCTATTCGACGCGCGTCTCGCCGCTGTACACCAGAATCGCCCGGCACCGCTTGCACAGGTAGCGCCGCCCCTGGCGCACCAGCTTGTGCCGCTGCGCGGTAAACGGGAAATCACCCTGCGGGCACGGGCAACGGTAGATGTAGCGGGTCGTCGCGCGCCGTTGCACCTCATAGTTGTGGCAACGGTTGGGTGGCAGCTCGTACACCCCACGCATGATCAGTTGCCACTCCTCGCCATGGGCCTGGATGCTATCGCCGAACAGTTGGTGGGCCACCAGATGCGCCACTTCATGGGCCACGGTCTGGCGCAGGAAGTCTTCCTGGTTTTCACGGTAGAGCTGCAGGTTGAAGCGCAGCAGGTTTTCGTGCAGGTGGGCGACACCTGCTTTCTGCCCGCGCAGCTTGAAGCTGACTTCCGGGCGCGGGAAGGGGCGTTTGAAAAAGGTTTCGGCTTGCTGGTAACAGGTTTCGACGCGTTCTTTGAGCAGCTCGGGCATGGTGGGGCGGTTCTCCTGACCGGGCATTATGCCGCAAGCATCGGCGGCCTGCCGAGCCACCGGTCAGCGCACAGCCAGAGGCCGCCTTGCGGCGGCCCCTGGTTGATGCCCCAGTGTTGGTTGAGTCTGTTCTAGTTGGTGTAGACGGGCCCCACGCCCAGTCCCCAGATAATCACCGTGGCGGCCATGATCGCCACCAATACCACAAGGCCCACCGCCAGCACCGAGCTGGAGAACAGGAAGCCTTCGTCGGACGGTATGTTCATGAACGTCGGCAAGCCGACATACAGCAAATACACCGTGTAGCAGATGGCGGCAGTGCCGATCAGCATGCCCAGCCACAGGTGCGGGTACAGTGCCGCGAGGCCACCGATGAACAAGGGGGTGGCAGTGTAGGTGGCAAAGGCGATGCACTGAGCCATGGAAGGGTTGGCGTCGTAGGTGCGAGCCATCCAATGGATGAACGCGCCCATTACCGCCACCCCGGCGAGCATGGCCAGGTACGACATGATGCTCATCCAGATGGCGCTTTCCATGGTCAGCATCACTGCCGGCCGGTCGCCGATCACCCAGCCCACCTGGGTTGTGCCAATAAAGGCTGAAATGGCAGGGATTGCCGCCAGGATCAGGGTGTGCGTCAGGTACATGTGGCTGATGGTTTCTTCTTCGCCACGAATTTCCCGCCATTCCTGATCGGGATGGGTAAACAGCCCCACAACGTGATGAATCATGCCGATCACTCCTCTCAATGTTGCCAAACGCCCCCCAGATGGAGCGCAAGCGGCCCGAGGCCCGAACACCGATGCAAGCGGTAATGTGGCCTTATGTCGCAGTATAGGAAGCGGTTACCGGCACAAACCGTGCTTTTTAGAGCAAATTGCGCTGTAAGGCGTGCTGTTGATTACATTGAAGTCTTTATCGGAATGCCTACAGCGATGCCGCGTTTGTGCGTAAAATAGCCGGCTTTTGTCACACCTCGCGGATCCAAGCGCTATGGGCACCCTCTCGGTCAACCAGAACAAACTGCAAAAACGCCTGCGTCGTCTCGCCGGCGAAGCCATCACCGACTACAACATGATCGAGGATGGCGACAAGGTCATGGTCTGCCTGTCCGGCGGCAAGGACAGCTACACCATGCTCGACGTTCTGTTGCACCTGCAGAAGGTGGCGCCGATCAAGTTCGAGATCGTCGCGGTGAACATGGACCAGAAGCAGCCGGGCTTCCCCGAGCATGTGCTGCCGGCCTACCTCAAGGAGCTGGGCGTCGAGTACCACATCGTCGAGAAGGATACCTACTCGGTAGTCAAGGAGCTGGTGCCCGAGGGCAAGACCACCTGCTCGCTGTGTTCGCGCCTGCGCCGTGGCACCCTGTACACCTTCGCCGACGAAATCGGCGCGACCAAGATGGCGTTGGGGCACCACCGCGACGACATCGTCGAAACCTTCTTCCTCAACATGTTCTTCAACGGCGCGCTCAAGGGCATGCCGCCGAAGCTGCGCGCCGACGACGGCCGCAACGTGGTGATCCGGCCGCTGGCCTACTGCAGCGAGAAGGACATCCAGGCTTACTCGGACATGAAGGAATTCCCGATCATCCCGTGCAACCTGTGCGGCTCGCAGGAAAACCTGCAGCGCCAGGTGGTCAAGGACATGCTGGTGGAGTGGGAGCGCAAGCACCCGGGCCGTACCGAGAGTATCTTCCGGGCGCTGCAGAACGTGGCGCCATCGCAACTGGCCGACCGCAACCTGTTCGATTTCACCAGCCTGAAGATCGACGAAAACGCCACCCCGCGTTTTCTCGATGTGCTGAACATCTGAGCCTATGCGCGATTACCAGTGGCTGCACGAGTACTGCCTGAACCGCTTTGGCTCGGCCCAGGCCTTGGAGGCCTTTCTGCCGCAGCCGCGCACCCCGGCGCAATTGCGCGACATCAGTGACGACCGCTACCTGTCGACCCTGGCTTTGCGCGTGTTCCGCGCCGGGCTCAAGCACAGCCTGGTAGATGCCAAGTGGCCGGCGTTCGAGCAGGTGTTCTTCGGCTTCGACCCGGAAAAGGTAGTGCTGATGGGCGCCGAGCACCTGGAGCGGCTGATGCATGACGAGCGCATCATCCGCCACCTGGGCAAGCTCAAGAGCGTGCCGCGCAATGCGCAGATGATTCTCGACGTGGCCAAGGAAAAGGGCAGTTTCGGCGCGTTCATCGCCGACTGGCCGGTGACCGATATCGTCGGCTTGTGGAAGTACCTGGCCAAGCATGGCAACCAGTTGGGCGGGTTGTCGGCGCCGCGTTTTCTGCGCATGGTTGGCAAGGACACCTTCATCCCTACCGATGACATGGCGGCGGCGTTGATCGCGCAGAAGGTGATAGACAAGCAACCGACCAGCCAGCGTGACCTGGCCTTGGTGCAGCAGGCATTCAACCAGTGGCACGCAGAGAGCGGTCGGCCGCTGTGCCAGTTGTCGGTGATGCTGGCGCATACCGTCAACCATTGACGGGTGTGTTGGTTTCTTCGCGGGCAAGCCCGCGAAGCGTCTAACTGCCTTCGCCCGCCAGGCGCCGCTCATGCTGGAACTTCCAGCGCACATAGAGCAGCCCGGCAATGAACAGCCCCAGGCTCACCAGCACTTCAACCCAGCCAAATACCGCTCGCGCCGGGTCGAATGCCGCCAGCACGCCCTTGATGAAATAGATATTCACCACGAAGCAGGTCCAGGCATGTGCCCGGGCGCTGCCTGTCAGCATGCCTGGCAGCAGCAACAGCAACGGCACCAGTTCGATCGCCAGGATCACCTCGACCCGCGCACCATGCAGGTTGGCGAACCACAGGTTGTTCACCACCAGCAGGGCGATCAGGCCGAAGAAGAACGCCAGGCTCAACGCCCGCGTCAGGCGCAGGCGAGGTGCCAGCCATTCCAGCGGCGGCAACACCTTGGGCTTTTTAGCCACGCGCGGCCTCCAGGGCCTTGGCCGTGGTCGCCAGGCGTTGGCCCAAGGCGCGGCACAGGGCAATCTCGTGTTGGTCGAGTTCACGTTTGCCATCGGCACCGGCGTGGTGGCTGGCGCCGTAAGGGGTGCCGCCGCCACGGGTTTCGAGCAGCGCCGACTCGCTGTAGGGCAGCCCCATTACCAGCATGCCGTGGTGCATCAGTGGCAGCATCATCGACAGCAGGGTGGTTTCCTGGCCGCCGTGCAGGCTGGCGGTGGAGGTGAACACGCCCGCTGGCTTGCCGACCAGCTCACCGCCCAGCCACAGGCTGCTGGTGCCATCCAGGAAGTACTTCAGCGGCGCCGCCATGTTGCCGAAGCGGGTCGGGCTGCCCAGTACCAGGCCGGCGCAATGGCGCAGGTCGTCGAGGGTGGCGTACAGCGCGCCACTGGTTGGGATATCCGGGGCCACCGCTTCGCATTCGGTGGAAATCGCCGGCACCGTGCGCAAGCGTGCCTCCATGCCGGCCAGCTCGATGCCGCGAGCGATGTGCCGGGCCATTTCGCTGGTGGAACCATGGCGGCTGTAATACAGCACCAGGATGTAGGGCACGCTCACGGCAGGATCTCCAGCACTTTTTCCGGTGGGCGACCGACCACGGCCTTGTCACCGGCGACCAGAATCGGCCGTTCGATCAGCTTGGGGTGCTGGGCCATGGCTTCGATCAGTTGCGCGTCGGTCAGTGCCGGGTCGGCCAGGTTGAGCGCTTTGTATTCGTCCTCGCCGGTACGCAGCAATTGGCGTGGGGCGATGCCCAGCTTGCCGAGCAGGGCCTTGAGGGTGGCTGCGTCGGGCGGGGTTTCGAGGTAGCGCACGATGGTCGGTGCCAGGCCGCGGGCTTCGAGCAGTTCCAGCGCGCCGCGGGATTTCGAGCAGCGCGGGTTATGATAGAGCGTGAGGTCAGTCATGTCGGGTCGCATCCAGCTGGGTGTGGCGGCTATTCTAACCGCAGCGACTGACCAATTTGCTTTAAAACTCGAGAAGGATTGACCCATGGCAAGGCGTCTGGCAGCAGTACTGGCCATCACCGCGAGCCTGTTGCTCGGTGGTTGCGGTGCCGATTATGGCGTGGACCAACACGGTAATACGGTTAAGGCCGAACAGATCGAAGGGCACTGGCTGGTGCTCAATTACTGGGCTGAATGGTGCGGGCCGTGCCGTACCGAGATCCCGGAACTGAACGCAGCGGCCAAGCAGTGGGCGGCTGATGGCATCAAGGTGGTGGGGGTGAACTTCGATGGTTTGCAGGGGCAGGACTTGAAGCAGGCCGCTGAAACCCTGGGTATCGGTTTCACCGTGCTGGCCCAGGACCCGGCCGAGCGCTATGACCTGCCGCGCAGCGAGGCGCTGCCGGTGACCTACATCATCGATGACAAGGGCAAGGTGCGTGAGCAGTTGCTGGGCGAGCAGACGCTGGAAGGGCTGCAAGCCAAGATCAAGGCGCTGAAAGGCGCCTGATGCAGTTGGGGCCGCAAAGCGGCCCCATTGATTATCAGCCTTCTTCAGGCCAGAAGCGCAGCGGCTTGCCCTCGGCCGGCCAGAAGCGCATCTGCTCCACCGGCGATACGTCCCAACGCTCTACCGTTTCCAGCGCCTGCAGGAAGCGCTTTTCTTGCTCCATCAGCGCCGGTGCGCACAGCTTGCGGGTCTTGCCGACCTTGCCGAAGCTCAGGTGCTCGCCATCGAGCGTGTACGGTGCAAACCAGTGGTTGCAGCCGCCGTTGCCGTAGGCACGGCCGTCGCTGGCCAGGGTCAGGGTCAGGTGGCTGTAGTCCATCAGTGGTCGTTCGCCAATCCACTCCAACACATAGCTGCGCTCCTGCTGCAGCTTGGACGGTTCGGCGGCGCAGCCGAGCAGGCCGGTGGCAATCAGCGCGCCGGTCAGCAGGTTTTTCACGCGGCGCTCTCCTGGCAATGGGGGCACAGGTGTTTTTCGCCACGGCTGACCCAGCCCAGCTCGGCAATGCGCGCGCTGGCGGCAGGCTGGCGGGCTTTCTTGCCCAGTTTGGCATCTACCGCGAACTCGAAGTCCAGCACGGCGTCGCAGTTGTCGCACTCGACCTGCCAGGTGAGGATTTCCAGCTCGTTGAACACCGGGCCAGTAGCCACGGCAACCCATTGGCCGCGTGGGTTGATCAGGTGGCGTACGCTCTCCACGGTCAGGCGCATGGACAAGTCCTTGCTGCCCTTCAGGGTGACCAGCAGGGTGTCGCCTTTGTGCATCGAGCCGCCGTTGCCAGTGACCTGGTAGCGGCCCGGCACCAAGGCACGGCACTCGATCAGGGTGTGTTGCGGGTTGAAAAGGGTGTAGCGGAAATCGTGCTCGACCATGGGTCCTCCAGAAATGCCGCGTATCCTAGCACTAACCCATCACCAGATTCTGTGGATTGCCTGCCGCCCAGCGGTTGATGTTGTCCAGCGTGGTCTGGGCAATGGCATCCAGCGCCTCGCGGGTGAGGAAGGCCTGGTGGGCGGTGATGATCACGTTGGGGAAGGTCAGCAGGCGGGCCAGCACATCGTCCTGCAGTGGCAGGTCGGAGCGGTCCTCGAAGAACAGCTGGGCTTCTTCTTCGTAGACGTCCAGGCCCAGGTAGCCAAGCTGGCCGCTTTTCAGCGCGTCAATCAGCGCAGGGGTATCGACCAGCGCGCCGCGACCGGTGTTGACCAGCATGGCGCCGGGCTGCAACTGGGCCAGGCTTTGCGCATTGATCAGGTGGCGGGTGTGTTCGGTCAGCGGGCAGTGCAGGCTGATGATGCGGGCTTCGCGCAGCAGCTCGGGCAGGGGCAGGTAACGCGCGCCAAGGGCCAGCAGCTCTGGGTTGGGGTAGGGGTCGTAGGCCAGCAATTGGCAACCGAACCCTGCCATGATGCGGGCGAAGGCGGCGCCGATCTGGCCGGTGCCGACCACGCCCACGGTTTTGCCGTGCAGGTCGAAGCCGGTTAGCCCGTGCAGGGTGAAGTCACCTTCGCGGGTACGGTTGTAGGCTCTGTGCAGGCGCCGGTTGAGCGCCAGGATCAGCGCCACGGCGTGCTCGGCCACGGCGTGTGGCGAGTAGGCCGGCACGCGTACCACGGCCAGGCCCAGGCGCTGGGCGGCAGCCAGGTCTACGTGGTTGTAGCCGGCCGAGCGCAGGGCGATCAGCCGTGTGCCACCTGCGGCCAGGCGCTGCAGCACCGTGGCGTCGAGTTCGTCATTGATGAAGGCGCACACCACCTCAAAACCATCGGCCAGTGCGGCGGTGTCCAGGGTCAGGCGGGCGGGCTGGAAATGCAGCTCCAGCGACGTGCCGTTGGCAGCCTCGGTGAAGCTTTCTTGGTCGTAGTGCTGGCTGCTGAACAACAGGGCGCGCATGGTGGGGTTTCCTTTGTGGTGCATGTCTTGGGGTGGTGGTTGCCTGTATCAAGCCAGGCACTCAGGCGCTCAGCCGCGCCTGCGCAGCCAGCCGGCCGATCGCACTGTCCAGTTCATCCAGGGCCTGCTGCGCCTGCGGATTGTCCTGCTTCAACAACGTCTCGCTGCGCTGGCACGCTGCCCGCAACTGCGGCACGCCGCAATAGCGCGAGGCGCCGTTCAGACGGTGCACCTGCTCGATCAGCCCTTCGCGGTCATTGGCCTCGCGGGCAGCGCGTATGGCTTCGCGGTCGGCATCCAGCGAGGCCAGCAGCATGCTCAGCATGTCGGCCGCCAGGTCTGCCTTGCCAGCGGCCAGGCGCAGGCCCTCTTCCGGGTCGAGCACCTTCAGTTCATCGCCGTTGGCCGGCAACTCGGCCTGCGCCTGGTGCGGTGCACCGAGGCTCAGGCCGGTCCATTTCATCACCACCTGGGCCAGTTGCCGTTCGCTGATCGGTTTGGTCAGGTAGTCATCCATGCCGCCGTGCAGCAACGCGCGCTTTTCGTTGGCCATGGCATGGGCCGTGAGGGCGACGATCGGCAGCGGGTTGCCGCTTTGGGTGTTTTCCCACAGGCGGATCTGTTCGGTGCAGGCGCGGCCGTCCATGCCAGGCATCTGCACGTCCATCAGCACCAGGTCGAACGGCTCATCCTGCACGGCCTGTACCGCAGCATAACCATTGTCGACGGCCAGCACCTCAGCACCCAGGTCTTCGAGCAGGGTCTGCACCAGCAGCAGGTTGGCGGCATTGTCGTCGACGCAGAGTATTTTCGGCTGGCGCTGGCCGTTGACGTTGTTCACCTCGGCCAGCGGTCGACGCGGCTGCACCAGCTCCAGCAATAGGCGCCGCAGCTTGCGGGTGCAGGTGGGCTTGGACAGCAACTGGCCATGGCCGTTGGGCAGGTACGGGTGGTACAGCGCCTGCTCGGTGGTCGGGCACAGCACCACGCATTGGCAATGGTAACGCTCAAGCTGCTGGTGATAGTGGCCCAGTTGCTCGGGCGACAGGTTGCCCAGGTTGGCCCCGAGCACGGCGAACTCGAACGGCAGGCCGGCTTGGCTGGCGGCCTGCACCCCATGCAGCAATTGGTCGTAGGAGGCGAACAGGCTCACGCTGAGGCCGCAGTCTTCCAGCTGGTGCTCCAGCGCCTGGCGCGCCAGTTCGTGGCCATCGACAATGGCTGCGCGGCGGCCCAGTAGTGGCTGCAGCGGAAGCTCCTCGACATCGTCGTGAGCCTTGGGCAGGTTGAGGCTGATCCAGAACTGCGAACCTTCACCCGGAGTGCTGTCGACACCGATTTCGCCGCCCATCTGCTCGATCAGGCGCTTGGAAATCACCAGCCCCAGGCCAGTGCCACCCGGCTGCCGGGCCAGCGAGTTGTCGGCCTGGCTGAAGGCCTGGAACAGTGTGCGCACATCCTGCGGCGACAGGCCGATGCCGGTGTCCTGCACACTGATGCGCAGTTGCGCGTGGTCTTCGTGCTCGTCGTCGAGCATGGCGCGCACCACGATCGTGCCTTCGCGGGTGAACTTGATGGCGTTGCTGACCAGGTTGGTGAGGATCTGCTTGAGCCGCAACGGGTCGCCGATCAGCGAGGACGGCGTGTCGCGGTAGATCAGGCTGAGCAATTCCAACTGCTTGGCGTGGGCGGCCGGGGCAAGGATGGTCAGGGTGTCCTGGATCAGGTCGCGCAGGTTGAACGGAATGCTGTCGAGCACCAGCTTGCCGGCCTCGATCTTGGAGAAGTCGAGGATCTCGTTGATGATCCCCAGCAGGTTGTCGGCGGACTTCTCGATGGTGCTCAAGTAGTCCAGCTGGCGCGGCGTCATCTCGCTTTTTTGCAGCAAGTGGGTGAAGCCGAGGATGCCGTTGAGCGGGGTACGGATCTCGTGGCTCATGTTGGCCAGGAATTCTGACTTGATACGGCTGGCTTCAAGGGCTTCCTTGCGCGCCATATCAAGCTCGATGTTCTGGATTTCGATGGTTTCCAGGTTCTGGCGCACGTCCTCGGTGGCCTGATCGATGCTGTGCTGCAGTTCTTCGTGGGCGTTTTGCAGGGTTTCGGCCATGCGGTTGATACCGCGAGCCAGCTCGTCCAGCTCATGGCTGCCCATGGCCGGCAGGCGTTCTTCGAGGTGGCCGTCCTTGAGCTGGTTGACCGCGTGCTTGATGCGTTCGATGGGGTCGTTGATGGTGCGGCTCATGCGCAGCGCCAGCAGGCCGCTGAGGACCAGGCAGGCGAAGATCAGCAACAGGCTGGTGAACAGGTTGCGGTAGCCGCGCAGCAGCGTGCCGTCGTGCGACAGCTCGATCTCTACCCAGCCCAGCAGGCGCTCGGCTTCGGCCGGCACGGCATCGGTGGCCAGGTCGCGGTGGTGGCCGAACACCGGCATCAGGTAGCGGGTGGCGTCATTGCCACTGCGCTGCAGCAGTTGCGTGCCGGTCCCGCCGCTGGGTGGCAGGTTGAGCATGCTCGGGCCGGCGTGGGCCAGGCGCGTGCGGTCCGGGGCCAGGAAGGCGACGGCGCGCACATCGGCCTGCTCCAGGGTTTGTGCGGCAATGCGTTCCAGTTGCGCAGGCGCAAGCCGGGCCATGGCAGGTGCTGCCAGTGGCGCCAGTTGTTCGGCGATCATCTTGCCGCGCTGCAGCAACTGGGTGCGCAGGTCGTTCTGTTGCAGCCAGGTGAAGTAACTGCCCAGCACCAGGGCCATCAAGCCGGCCGGCAGCAGTGCCAGCAGCAGTACCCGGCTGCGAATTCCCAAACGATCGAGCACACTCGCCTCCTGTGATGTGCCTGGTAGCCGTCAGGTGGTGACGGTCAAGCCGCGAAGTTACTCCGCCTGCCGCACCATTGCACCTCTTTCAATAGCTGATTTGCAGCATTGCCGGGGCATTGGTCGCAGGGCGGTTGCCTGGCAGGCGGTGGATGCTCAATAATTGCACAATTGAGAATGCATGGCAGTTGCCAATGAATCCTGTAGCTATTCACAACTCCAATATCCTCGCCATCGAGGACGACCCGGTCCTGGGTGCCTATCTGCACGAAGAGCTGCAACGGGGTGGTTTTCAGGTCACCTGGTGCCGTAATGGCCTGGAGGGTTTGGAAACAGCGGGTCGCCAAATCTTCGATGTGGTGCTCATGGACATCCTGCTGCCGGGGCTCAATGGCCTGGATGCCCTGGCGCAATTGCGCAAGCGTAGCGCCACACCGGTGATCCTGATGTCGGCGCTGGGGGCCGAGGCCGACCGTATCAGCGGCTTTCAGCGAGGGGCCGACGATTACCTGCCCAAGCCGTTCAGCATGGCCGAGTTGCAGGTGCGCATCGAGGCGATTCTGCGCCGCGTGGCCCTTGAGCGGCGCTATCAAGCTCCATTGGAGCAGGCTGGCTGCGGTGAGCTGGAGTTCGATGAGGGGCTATGCGATGTGCGCCTGGATGGCCATCTGGCAGGCTTGACCCCCAGCGAGTTCCGGTTGTTGGACATCCTTAACCGCAACCTCGAAGAGGTCCTGAGCAAACCGTTTCTGTACCAGCAGGTGTTGCAGCGCGGCTATTCGCGGCATGACCGCAGCCTGGACATGCACGTCAGCCAGATCCGTCGCAAGCTCAAGGGTATCGGCTACCACGAACGACAGATACGCACCGTGTGGGGCAAGGGTTATGTGCTCAGCGCCAGCGAGGCGGAGTGAGCCATGCTGGATCGCCACTCGCTGTTCTGGAAACTCGCCATTTTGCTGGTGGGTTTCTGCCTGCTGATGATCGGCCTCAGTTACACCTGGGGCCGGCACATGGAAACCCAGAATGCCTTCCTATCGGAGCCGGCCCGGCAGGCATTGCGGGGCTACGCCGGCGAGGCTGAACAGGCCTGGCGCAGCGGTGGGCGGGCGGGGCTGGACCAGTGGGTGGCGGCGATGCATCAGCGTGAACGGGGCTGGGTGGGCGTGCTCGACATCAACCTGCGGCCGCTCGACAGCGCTACCCTCAACCCGCAGATCATGCAGCGGCTGACCCGCCTGCGCGGTGTCGACTGGCCGATGAGCCGGCGCAGCGTCGACCAGCCGTGGGTGCGCATACCCTTCCCGGGGGCGCCGGAGCAGGGCATGCTGGTGATCGAGCTGCCACAGCGGTTCAACCCGGACCAGTACCGCTTGCTGTGGCGCATTGTCACCAACGGCATCATCCCCGGTCTGTTCACCTTGTTGCTGTGCGTGGGCCTGTACCGGATGTTGATCGTGCCGCTGAACCAGCTGCGCGAGCAGGCCAATGCCTGGCGCGCCGATCAGCTGTCGGCACGCCTGGACTCGCGCACCATCGCCCGGCACGACGAGCTGGGCGAGCTGGCCCGTGCCTTCGACCAGATGGCCGAGCGGCTACAGGGCACGGTGGCCATGCAGCAGCAGTTGCTGCGCGACTTGTCCCACGAAATGCGCACGCCGCTGAGCCGGTTGCGGGTCGCTTGCGACGGCGAAACCGACCTGCAACGCCTGCGTGAGCGCCTGACCCGTGAGGTGGACTGCATGCAGCAGCTGGTGGAGGGCACCCTGCAGTTGGCCTGGCAGGACGCCGAACGTGCGCCGATGAACCTGGAACCGATCGAAGTGCACGCGCTTTGGGAGCTGCTGGCTGAGAATGCCTGCTATGAAAGCGGCTGGTCGCCTGCCCGCTTGCGCTGCGAAGTGCCGGCCGACTGCTGGGTGCAGGGCAACCTCAACCACCTGGCCCAGGCGCTGGAGAACATGCTGCGCAATGCCATCCGCCATTCACCGGCCGAGGGTGTCGTGCGGTTGGGCGGGCAGCGTGAGGGTAGCTATTGGTGGTTGTGGCTGGAGGATGAGGGCGGCGGGGTGGCCGAAGAAGACCTGGAGAGGATCTTCGCGCCGTTCTCGCGGCTGGATGGCTCGCGACCGGGGGATGGTGGTTTTGGCCTGGGGCTGAGCATTGCCCGCAGCGCCATCCAGCGCCAGGGTGGGACCTTGTGGGCGCAGAATGGCAAGCATGGGTTGCGGCTGTGGATGCGTTTGCCGTCACATGTATCGGCCTCTTCGCGGGTACCACATTTCACCTGAAGGCAGCCCAATCCCTGTGGGCGCGGGTTTACCCGCGAAAAGGCTGGCACAGGTCGCAGCTTATAGCTTATAGCTTGTAGCTATATGCACCACAGATTGCGTGATATGGCCACGGAGGGTTTGCCGGTATGATAGGCGCCCCTGCCGTCCGGATTGTGAAATACGCCATGACCTTGCAGTACCCAACCATCGCCGATTGCGTCGGCAATACGCCCCTGGTTCGCCTGCAGCGCATTGCTGGTGAAACCAGCAACACCCTCCTGCTCAAGCTCGAAGGTAACAATCCTGCCGGCTCGGTGAAGGACCGCCCGGCGCTGTCGATGATCACCCGCGCCGAACTGCGTGGGCAGATCAAGCCTGGCGACACCCTGATCGAAGCCACATCCGGTAACACCGGCATCGCCCTGGCGATGGCGGCGGCGATCAAGGGCTACAAGATGATCCTGATCATGCCCGACAACTCCACTGCCGAGCGCAAGGCCGCCATGACCGCCTATGGCGCCGAGCTGATCCTGGTGACCAAGGAGGAGGGCATGGAAGGCGCCCGCGACCTGGCCGAGAAGCTGCAGGCCGAAGGTCGTGGCCTGGTGCTCGATCAGTTCGCCAACGGCGACAACCCAATTGCCCACTACAACAGCACCGGGCCCGAGATCTGGCAGCAGACCCAGGGCAGCATTACCCATTTCGTCAGCTCCATGGGCACCACCGGCACCATCATGGGCTGCTCGCAGTACCTCAAGGAGCAAAACCCGGCGGTGCAGATCATCGGCCTGCAACCGATGGAAGGCTCGGCCATTCCAGGTATCCGCCGCTGGCCCGAGGAATACCTGCCAAAGATCTTCGACGCCACCCGCGTCGACCGTGTGGTCGACATGTCGCAGCAGGAAGCCGAAGACACCACCCGTCGCCTTGCCCGTGAAGAGGGCATTTTCTGCGGTGTGTCCTCCGGTGGTGCGGTCGCTGCCATGCTGCGCCTGTCCCGCGAAGTGGAAAATGCCGTGATGGTCGCGATCATCTGCGACCGTGGCGACCGTTACCTGTCCACCGGCCTGTTTGACCCGAGCTAAATGTCCAAGAAAAAAACCAACAGTGGCCTGCGCTTCCAGCCGACCGGCGGCAACCGCAGCGCCCAGATTCCCGTAGGCAAGAAACAACGCCTGGACATCGAGCGCCTGGCCGGTGACGGCCGTGGCATCGCGTTCCACGAAGGGCGCACTTGGTTCGTCAGTGGTGCCCTGGCCGGCGAGGCCGTGGAGGCGCGCGTGCTCAATGCCCGTGGCAAAGTGGTCGAGGCCCGCCTCGAGCGTTTGCTGCAGGCAAGCCCCGAGCGCCGTGAGGCGCCGTGCCGCTACTACGACCGCTGTGGTGGCTGCAACCTGCAGCATCTGCCGCACCAAGCGCAGCTGGCGCTCAAGCAGCGCACCCTGGCTGAGCAACTGCAGCGGGTAGCCGGCGTGCAGCCCGAGGAATGGGCCGCCCCCTTGAGCGGGCCGGAATTCGGCTACCGGCGCCGGGCTCGCGTGGCCGTACGCTGGGACATCAAGGCGCGTCAACTGGAGGTAGGCTTCCGTGCCGAAGCCAGCCAGGACATCATTGCCATCGATGATTGCGCTGTGCTGGTACAGCCCTTGCAGTCGATTCTGCGGCACTTGCCGACGGTGCTGCGCTCGTTGAACAAACCGCAGGCGCTAGGCCATGTGGAGCTATTCAGCGGCACTGCCGAGGCGGTGCTGGTGCGCCACGTGGCGCCGCTACCGGCCGAGGACCTGGCCAGGCTGCAGGCGTTCTGCGAGCAGGCCAATGCCCAGCTGTGGTTGCAAGGCGAAGGTGAGCCGGCACCCGTGGACCCGGCCGCGCAACTGGGCTTTGCCCTGGCGCCCTGGCAGCTGGAACTGGCCTGGCGCCCTGGCGACTTCGTGCAAGTGAATGCCCAGGTCAACACGGCCATGATCGAGCAGGCCTTGGCCTGGCTCGCACCACAGGCCGACGAGCGCGTGCTGGACCTGTTCTGTGGCCTGGGCAACTTCGCCCTGCCGCTGGCCCGCCAGGCGCGCGAGGTGGTGGCAGTAGAAGGTGTGCAGGCCATGGTCGATCGGGCAGCAGCCAATGCCCGGAACAACAATGTGCATAACGCACGGTTTTTTCAGGCCGATTTATCGCAGCCTTTGGCAGGCACCGGATGGGCCGCCGAGGGCTTTTCTGCGGTACTCTTGGATCCACCGCGCGACGGTGCTTTCGAGGTGGTGCAAGGCATCGCCCGCCTCAAGGCCAGCAGGCTGGTCTATGTATCGTGCAACCCGGCCACGCTGGCGCGAGACGCCCAGGTGCTGGTCGGTCAGGGGTACCGGTTAAAAAGGGCCGGGATTCTCGACATGTTTCCTCAGACGGCGCATGTCGAGGCCATGGCGTTATTCGAAGCGGGCTAGCTGACTGGCCCCTTGGTGCGGTTGCCATGGAATGGCGGCCGCACGGTGATCGCCAGCGCACCCGCGTGGTGCGCTGTATGGAAAGGTATAACAAAGATGGTACAGGTGAGAGTGCACCAGCCGGTCAACACTGACGGCAGTATCAATCTCGAAGCATGGTTGGACCATGTGGTAAGCGTCGATTCGGCACTGGATCGCGCAGCGCTGAAAGAAGCCTGCGAGTTTGCTCATGAAGTAGAGAAAAAGGGCAACCCGGCCAAGCATTCCTGGGCGGACGGTACGTCGAGCTTCCAGGCGGGCCTGGAAATCGCCGAAATTCTCGCCGATCTCAAGCTCGACCAGGATTCCCTGGTGGCAGCGGTCATCTACCGCTCGGTGCGCGAGGGCAAAGTTACCCTGGCCGAAGTCAGCCAGCGTTTTGGCCCGGTCGTGTCCAAGCTGATCGACGGCGTGCTGCGCATGGCCGCTATCAGTGCCAGCCTCAGCCCACGCCAGTCGCTGGTACTGGGCTCGCAGGCGCAGGTCGAGAACCTGCGCAAGATGCTCGTGGCCATGGTCGACGACGTGCGGGTGGCATTGATCAAGCTGGCCGAACGCACCTGCGCAATCCGTGCGGTCAAGGCCGCCGACGACGAAAAACGCCTGCGCGTCGCGCGTGAGGTGTTCGACATCTATGCACCGCTTGCGCACCGCCTGGGTATCGGCCACATCAAGTGGGAGCTGGAAGACCTGTCCTTCCGCTACCTCGAACCCGACCAGTACAAACAGATCGCCAAGCTGTTGCACGAGCGCCGGTTGGACCGCGAGCGCTTCATCAGCGACGTGATGAACCAACTGCAGAACGAGCTGCTGGCCACCGGTGTGAACGCCGACATCAGCGGCCGGGCGAAACATATCTATTCGATCTGGCGCAAGATGCAGCGCAAAGGCCTGGAATTCAGCCAGATCTACGACGTGCGTGCAGTGCGTGTGCTGGTGCCGGAAATTCGCGACTGCTACACCGCGTTGGGTATCGTGCATACCTTGTGGCGGCACATTCCCAAGGAGTTCGACGACTACATCGCCAACCCCAAGGAGAACGGCTACCGCTCGCTGCACACAGCGGTAATCGGCCCCGAGGGCAAGGTGCTGGAGGTGCAGATCCGTACCCACGGCATGCACGAAGAAGCCGAGCTTGGGGTGTGCGCCCACTGGCGCTACAAGGGCACCGACGTCAAGCCCAGCTCCAACCACTATGAAGAGAAGATCTCCTGGCTGCGTCAGGTGCTGGAATGGCATGAAGAGCTGGGCGACATCGGTGGCCTGGCCGAGCAGTTGCGGGTCGACATCGAGCCCGACCGGGTCTATGTGTTCACCCCTGACGGCCACGCCATCGACCTGCCCAAGGGCGCCACGCCACTGGACTTCGCCTACCGCGTGCATACCGAGATCGGCCACAACTGCCGGGGCGCGAAGATCAACGGCCGTATCGTGCCGCTGAACTACAGCCTGCAAACCGGCGAGCAGGTGGAGATCATCACCAGCAAGCATGGCAACCCCAGCCGTGACTGGTTGAACTCCAACCTGGGCTACGTCACCACCTCGCGAGCGCGGGCCAAGATCGTCCACTGGTTCAAGCTGCAGGCGCGCGACCAGAACGTCGCTGCCGGCAAGACCTTGCTCGAGCGCGAGCTCAGCCGCCTGGGCCTGCCGCAAGTGGACTTCGAACGCCTGGCCGAGAAGACCAACGTCAAGACCGCCGAGGACATGTTCGCCTCGCTCGGTGCTGGCGACCTGCGCCTGGCGCACCTGGTCAATGCCGCCCAGCAGTTGCTGGAGCCCGAGCGCATCGAGCAGATCGAGCTGGTGCCGCGCAAGCCAACCGGGCCTCGTACCGGCAAGCGTGGCGACATCCAGATCCAGGGTGTCGGCAACCTGCTGACGCAGATGGCTGGTTGCTGCCAGCCGCTGCCGGGCGATGCCATCGTCGGCTACATCACCCAGGGCCGTGGCGTGAGCATTCACCGCCAGGACTGCGCCTCGGTGCTGCAACTGGCAGGCAAGGAGCCGGAGCGCATGATCCAAGTGAGCTGGGGGCCGATCCCGGTGCAGACCTACCCGGTCGACATCGTCATCCGTGCCTACGACCGCCCGGGCCTGCTGCGCGACGTGTCGCAGGTGCTGTTGAACGAAAAGATCAACGTATTGGCGGTGAACACCCGCTCGAACAAGGAAGACAACACCGCGCTGATGTCGCTGACCATCGAGATTCCAGGCCTGGACGCGCTGGGTCGCCTGCTGGGGCGGATCTCGCAGCTGCCGAACATCATCGAGACGCGGCGTAATCGTACCCCTTGAGACTGCGTCGCCTGCTTCGCGGGTTCGCCCGCGAAGAAGCCACCGCCGAAGGACCTGTTTACATGACCTACACCCTCGAAGACCTGCTGCACCTCATGGCCCGTCTGCGCGACCCGCAGTACGGCTGCCCATGGGACCTGAAGCAGAACTACGCGAGTATTGTCCCGCACACCATCGAAGAAGCCTACGAGGTCGCTGACACCATCGAGCGGGGCGATTTCGAGCACCTGCAAGGTGAGCTGGGCGACTTGCTGTTCCAGGTGGTCTATTACAGCCAGCTGGCCCGGGAGGAGGGGCGTTTTGAGTTCGCGGGCGTGGTCGACAGCATCACCCGCAAGCTCATCCGCCGCCACCCGCATGTATTCCCCACCGGCGAGCTGTACGCGCCGGTGGATACCCCCAGCTTGAGCGAGGCCCAGGTCAAGTCGCGTTGGGAAGAAATCAAGGCCGAAGAGCGCGCGGAAAAAGCCCAGCCCGAACAGCTGTCGCTGCTCGACGACGTGCCGGCAGCCTTGCCGGCGCTGTCGCGGGCAGCCAAACTGCAAAAACGCGCGGCCACGGTCGGTTTCGATTGGCCGGCGGCATTGCCGGTGCTGGACAAAGTCCGTGAAGAGCTGGATGAGGTGCTGCAGGCCATGGCTGATGGCGATGCCGATGCCCTGGAAGATGAAGTGGGTGACTTGCTGTTCGCCGCGGTCAACCTGGCTCGCCACCTCAAGCACGACCCGGAAAACGCCCTGCGCCGCGCCAATCGCAAGTTCGAGCGACGCTTCCGTTTTATCGAACAGGCATTGCGCGACAGTGGCCGCCCCATTGAAGATTGTAACCTTGACGAGCTGGACGCCCTTTGGGGTGAGGCCAAACGTCAGGAAAAGAACCTGCCCAGCTGCGGCTGAGCTGTTGCATAAGTGAGTGAACATTCATGAGCCTTTCCCTTCGCGACCAATTGCTCAAAGCCGGTCTGGTCAACCAGAAACAGGTCTCGCAGACCAACAAAGCTGAAAAGAAACAGAAGCGCATGGAGCACAAAGGCCAGGTCGAAGTCGACGACAGCCAGCAGCGCATAGCCAAGGAAGCCATGGCCGAAAAGGTCAAGCGCGACCAGGAGCTGAATCGCCAGCAGCAGGAAAAGGCCGAGCAGAAGGCCCGTGCCGCGCAGGTCAAGCAACTGATCGAAGCCACCCGCCTGCCCAAGCTGAACACTGAGGACTACTACAACTTCGTCGACGACAAGAAGGTCAAGCGTATTGCGGTCAACGCCTTGATGCGAACCAAGCTGAGCAACGGCGCGCTTGCCGTGGTCGCCCATGCCGGCGGTTACGAGATCATTCCTCGTGAGGCGGCGGTGAAAATCCAGGAGCGCGACCCAAGCCGTATCCTGTTGCTCAATACCCATGTCGAGGAAGCGGACGAAGATGACCCGTACGCGGCCTACAAGATCCCTGATGATCTGATGTGGTAAAAACGAAAAACCCCGCCTTGGCGGGGTTTTCCATTTGAAGACTGGGTCATTGCGTGGTGCGCTGGTTTTCCAGGTCTTCCAGCTCTACACGGTATTGGTGTGCTTCATGCTCATTATGGAACATGCCCACCAGCTGGCCTTGTTGGTGCACATCCCAGATCCGCACGCCAGCGGCCAGGCCTTCGTGGGACATTTTCGATTCGTCGCGTTCGGTTACTTGGACAGTCATCGGTAAACTCCACTTCTTCAGATGGCTGCGACAGTGTGTCGCACACCCTCTTTATAGAGTTTGTTAGCAGGCTAAGTAAATAAAACGGGCATGAAACAAGTTTCATGAAAGCCAGAGCGCTCCCACAAGGGTTGCTTTCGGCCGGGCATGAAAAAGCCCCGCACTGGGCGGGGCTTCGGGTACAGCAGGCGGCGCTGGCTCAGTTACCCTTCACCGACTTGCCATCCACCGTGCCATCTTGCAGCACGATCACATATTCCTTGCCATCGGTTTCTACCTGGCGCAGTTGCACCAGCAGGTAGTCCCAGTTCTTGGCGAACCACAGCTCGGTGATGCGCTTGCTCTGGCTTGGATCACGCACACGCTCGACCTTGACCGCATCGACCTGGCCGGTCTTGGTTGTGACCTTTTCGGTGCCCAGCACGCGGAAGTCGTAGGTGTCGATCTCGTCACCGTCAACCACCTGGTAAGTCATGCTCTTCTTGCCGGCGGCCACGTCATGCTGCAGGGCCAGCTGGTAGGACGACTTGTCCAGCACGCCGCGGTTCAGCGGCAGGCTCACGGCATCGCCACGGTCGCTGCCGGTGACCTTCTTGGCGCTCCAGTCGAAGTTCAGGTCGACCTTCTTGGCCTTGCCCAGGCCGCCGCGCTCGAAGTGATACTTCTGCGGCAGTAGGGTGTCGTTTTCCAGGCGCAGGGTGCTTTGCTCGGTCAGGCTGGCGATCATCATGGAGGCCTTGAAATTAAGGTCCCAGGTACCGTTGGCATTTTTGACCAGGCTGCGCTCGGCGGTACCGCTCATGGGCAGCTGCTTCCAGTCGGCGGTGTAGCTGGCCGAGAAGGGCTTCAGATCAGCTGCCTGGAGGGGCAGGGCGAGCACGGCGAGAGCCAAGAGCAGGGCGCGACGCATAAATTCTCCTAGGATCGAATCAAGTGACCGCTGGCCGCCAGTGGCTGGCCGTCCAGTAATGCGCCCTGTTCGCCAAGACGCAAGCGCCCTTCAGCGAACCAGCGCACCGCCAGCGGGTAGATCAGGTGTTCCTGACGGTGTACCCGTTGGGCCAGGCTTTCGACGGTGTCGTCAGACGCCACCGGTACCACAGCCTGTACGACCAGTGGGCCGCCATCGAGTTCCTCAGTCACGAAGTGTACGCTGCAGCCATGCTCGGCGTCGCCTGCTTCCAGCGCCCGGCGGTGGGTATGCAGGCCCTTGTACTTGGGCAGCAACGACGGGTGGATGTTGAGCAGGCGGCCCTGATAGTGGCGCACGAAGCCGCCGCTGAGGATGCGCATGAAGCCGGCCAGCACCACCAGGTCCGGCGCAAAGCCGTCGATGCGCGCCATCAAGGCGGCATCGAAAGCTTCACGGCCGTCGAACTGGGTGTGGTCAAGCACGGCACCTTCGATGCCCGCTGCCGTGGCGCGTTGCAGGCCGTAGGCATCGGCGCGGTTGGAAACCACCGCACGGATGCGCACCGGGCTGTCCTGGCCTTGGCAGCTGTCGATCAGGGCTTGCAGGTTGCTGCCGGAGCCCGACAGCAGTACCACTACATTGCAGGTCTTGCTCGGCATCAGTGTGCCTTGAGGTTCTGCAGCTCGACCTGGGCGGCGCCTTCGGCGGCTTCGGCGATGTGGCCGATCACCCATGGCTGTTCACCGGCGGCGCGCAGTTCGTTCAGGGCCGCTTCGACCTGGTCCTGGGCGACGCAGATGACCATGCCCACGCCGCAGTTCAGCACACGGTGCATTTCGTGCTCGTCGACGTTGCCTTTTTCCTGCAGGAAGTCGAATACCGCAGGGCGCTGCCAGCTGGCCACGTCAACCACGGCCTGGGCGTTTTTCGGCAGCACGCGCGGGATGTTGTCCAACAGGCCGCCACCGGTGATGTGGGCCATGGCCTTGACTGCGCCAGTGTTCTTGATCAGTTGCAGCAGCGGCTTGACGTAGATGCGGGTCGGCGCCATCAGCAGGTCGGTCAGCGGCTTGCCGTCCAGCTGGGTGTTTTCGATGTCGGTAGCCGACACTTCGAGGATCTTGCGGATCAGCGAGTAGCCGTTGGAGTGCGGGCCCGAGGACGGCAGAGCGATCAGTGCGTCGCCAGTGGCAACCTTGGAGCCATCGATGATTTCGGCCTTTTCCACCACGCCGACGCAGAAACCGGCCAGGTCGTAGTCTTCGCCTTCGTACATGCCAGGCATTTCGGCGGTTTCACCACCGACCAGCGAGCAGCCGGCCAGTTCGCAACCGGCGCCAATGCCGGTGACCACGGTGGCAGCCACGTCAACGTTCAGCTTGCCAGTGGCGTAGTAGTCCAGGAAGAACAGCGGCTCGGCGCCGCATACCACCAGGTCGTTGACGCACATGGCGACCAGGTCCTGGCCAATGCTGTCGTGCTTGTTCAGGTTCAATGCCAGGCGCAGCTTGGTGCCGACGCCGTCGGTGCCGGAGACCAGCACCGGCTGCTTGTAGCCAGCCGGGATCTCGCAAAGGGCGCCGAAGCCACCCAGGCCACCCATGACTTCAGGGCGTGCGGTGCGTTTTGCCACGCCCTTGATGCGTTCGACCAGTGCTTCGCCGGCGTCGATGTCTACACCGGCGTCCTTGTAGCTCAGGGAGGGTTGCTTGCTCATTGATCCAGGCCTTTAGGAGGGAGGGATTCTTAAAAACGACCATGACGGCCAAGGCCGGCGGGTAAGCGGCGGCTGCCTGAAACGTCAGTGGTCTGTGAAGGCGCGCGATTTTATCAGGGTTGCCGGGCAGCGGCCATCCTCAGGCCGACGGGCAGGGCGGTAAATTGTTGAAAAAGGGCCGAGGGTGGTTGATGCGGTTGCATGTGTATAAGCTGCAAGTAGCGAGCTTCATGCTCGACTGGACAGGAATCCTCCATGCGTTTGTTCAATATTCTGGCAGCCGGTTGCCTGGCGCTGATCTCGGCCACAGCCGTGGCTGAAAATGTCTCAGGCCTTTATCAGGTACGCGAGCCGGTGACCGGGCAGGGTGCCGAAGCCCGTACAGCAGCCACCGTCAACGCCCTCGACACGCTGGTGCTACGCCTGACCGGCGATCCAAAGGCCGTACAAAGCCCGGCATTGGCCGAGCTGCGTAAGGACCCACAGCAAATCATCAATCAAGTGGGCAGCGAAGCCGGCCCGCCCGAGTCGGTGGTGGTCGAGTTCGACCCCGGCAGCACCGAGCGTGCTTTGCGCAAGGCTGGCCTGGCCCTGTGGGGCAGTAACCGGCCCTCGATCCTGGGGTGGTGGCTGAACGACAGCGTCGAAGGCAGCAACCTGGTCGGTGATGGCCAGGCGACTGCCCAGCCCCTGCGTCGCGCCGCCCAGCACCGTGGCCTGCCGTTGCGCTTGCCGCTGGGCGACCTGCAGGAGCAACTGGTCGCCAATGCCAAGCAGATCGAAGGCAGCGATCCGGCGCCGCTGCGCGAAGCCTCAGAACGCTATGGCGCCGATGCATTGCTGGCGGTACATGCCCAGGAGGCCGACGGCAAGTGGCAGGCTAAGTGGCGGCTGTGGCTGGGCGACCAGCGTGAGCAGGGGAGTGCCGAGGGCGCGGACCAGGCAGCTCTTGCCGATGCGGTGATGCTGGCGGTAAGCAGCCGCCTGGCGCCGCGCTACGTCACCCGGCCGGGCGCCAGCAGCCAAATGCAAGTGCAAGTGCAGGGCATGAACCTGCATCGCTACGCCGAGCTGGCCCGTGTACTGGAGCCGTATGGCCCTCGTTTGCAAATGGCCGAAGGCACTACCCTGACCTACGGGGTGACTGGCAATCGTGAGCAGCTGCGCGCCCAGCTTGGCCTGGCCAAGCTGCAGGAAATGCCGGCAGAGCAGGCGCCGGTAGTGCCTGCTACGCCAGCGCCAGCCGCCGATGCCGTCGCCGGGCAGCCCGCGCCCGCGCAGCCTGCGCCCAAGCCGTTCGACGGCCTGCGTTTTCGCTGGTAAGGGGAGCACACCGTGACCGACATGCGTCGCTGGATCTGGCTGGGTGCCGCCCTGCTTATCGCTGTGCTGCTTTATAGCCTGCACAATATTCTTACCCCGTTCCTGGTCGGCATTCTGCTGGCCTACCTGGCCGACCCTCTGGTCGATCGCCTCGAACGCCTGGGCCTGTCGCGCACTTGGGGCGTGGTGGTGGTGTTCGGCCTGTTCACCCTGGTGCTGCTGGCCTTGCTGCTGGTGCTGGTGCCGATGCTTGCCAAGCAGTTGGTGCGTCTGTACGAGTTGGCGCCGCAGATGCTCGACTGGCTCGAACAGGTGGCGCTGCCTTGGGCGCAGAGCCGTCTGGGCCTGGCCGATGGCTTCTGGAAGTTCGACAAGATCAAGGCCGCCATCGGTGCGCACATGGGCCAGACCACCGATATCGTTGGCATGTTGTTGTCCCACGCGACCGCTTCGAGCCTGGCGTTGATGGCCTGGCTGGCCAATATGGTGCTGATCCCGGTAGTGGGCTTCTATCTGCTGCGCGATTGGGACCTGATGATGGGCAAGCTGCGCGGCCTGCTGCCGCGCCAGCGTGAGCCGCAAGTGATGGGCCTGGCGGGCGAGTGTCATGAAGTGCTGGGGGCATTCGTGCGCGGGCAACTGATGGTAATGCTGGCCCTGGGCATCATCTATTCGGCCGGGCTTATGCTGGTGGGGCTCGAACTGGGCCTACTGATCGGCATGCTCGCCGGCCTTGCTGCCATCGTGCCGTACATGGGCTTCATCATTGGCATTGGTGCCGCGCTGGTGGCTGGCCTGTTCCAGTTCGGCGGCGACCTGTACCCGATGCTGGGCATCGTTGCGGTGTTCATGGTCGGGCAGGCGCTGGAGGGCATGGTGCTGACCCCGCTACTGGTGGGGGACCGCATTGGCCTGCACCCGGTAGCCGTTATCTTCGCCATCCTGGCCGGTGGTGAGCTGTTCGGCTTTACCGGGGTGCTGCTGGCCTTGCCGGTGGCGGCGGTGATCATGGTGTTGCTGCGGCATATGCATGACCTGTACAAGGAGTCGGACATGTACGCGGGAGATATCGATCCTGACTTGTAACGGTGGGGCTGCCGTGCTGCCCGCCCGGTACATGGCAGCCTCTGCAACGGTTGAAAGTAGTGCAACTTGTTGATTTTGCTTGCGCTATCTGCAGCCGAGATTGTGCGCCCCGCGTTGCAGGTATAGACTTTGCACATTGTTCACCAAAGGCCCCCTGCGGTCCTGTAGACCGCCCGCGAGCATGAAACCACCGATCCAGTTGCCCCTGGGTGTGCGCCTGCGCGATGACGCCACCTTCATCAACTACTATCCGGGCGCCAATGCTGCGGCATTGGGTTACGTCGAGCGGCTATGCGAAGCCGACGCCGGCTGGACCGAGAGCCTTATCTACCTGTGGGGCAAGCAGGGTGTTGGCCGTTCCCACCTGTTGCAGGCCGCCACTCATCGCTTCCAGCAACGGGGCGAACCCGCTGTCTACCTGCCACTGGCGCAACTGCTCGATCGTGGCGTAGGTTTGCTCGACTACCTGGCCCAATACGAACTGGTGTGCATCGACGATCTGCACGTGATCGCCGGCAAGGCTGACTGGGAAGAAGCCATGTTCCACCTGTTCAACCGCCTGCGCGACAGTGGCCGGCGCTTGCTGCTGGCTGCCTCGGCATCACCGCGTGAACTGCCGGTGAAGCTGCCGGACCTGAAGTCGCGGCTGACCCTGGCCCTGGTATTCCAGATGCGTGGCCTGTCCGACGAAGACAAGCTGCGGGCCCTGCAACTGCGTGCTTCGCGCCGTGGTCTGCACCTCACCGACGAAGTCGGTCACTTCATCCTCACCCGCGGTGCGCGCAGCATGAGTGCGCTGTTCGACCTGCTCGAACGCCTCGACCAGGCTTCGCTGCAGGCGCAACGCAAGCTCACCATCCCATTCCTGAAAGAAACCCTGGGCTGGTAACCCCTTGAAAACGCTGGGCCAGAGCGGCAAAACAAAAAAGTCACATCTTTTTCGATAAAATTTGCAAATGGCCATGATAGAGGGCATAGTTTCACCCTTCTAAAGGATTACAGACACGGTCGTGCCCATGCTGAAGCGCTTCGCACCCCTCGTGCCACTCGCACTCGTGACCCTGCTTTTTGGCTGCGCGGCCCAAGGCCCAGCGTCTCATTCAGAGCCTCAGGATCACACCCCGATCGCCGCACAATCGGCAATCAAGGCCAAAGCCTCGTCCTCGTCGGTATTCGGCGAGCCGGAGGAGCTGGCCACTGAAGATGACCTGGAGTCGTTCTCCAGCAGCAAGCCTTACCAGCTGCCAGTGCTGGCTGACAGCATTCTCGAGCGCGGCATGTCGCTGATCGGCACCCGCTACCGCTTCGGTGGTACCTCGGAAAAGTCCGGCTTCGACTGCAGTGGCTTCATCGGCTACCTGTTCCGCGAAGAGGCGGGCATGACCCTGCCGCGCTCCACGCGTGAAATGATCAACGTCGATGCCCCGAAAGTGGCCCGCAACAAGCTCAAGCCAGGTGACCTGCTGTTCTTCAGCACCAATGGCCGCGGTCGCGTAAGCCATGCTGGCATCTACTTGGGTGACAACCAGTTCATCCACTCCAGCAGCCGCCGCAGCGGCGGTGTGCGCATCGACAGCCTCGGTGACCGCTACTGGAGCAAGACCTTCATCGAAGCCAAGCGAGCCTTGGCCATGGCGCCGACCAACATCGCGCGCAACTGATGGCAAAATGATGTACCCTGCCGCGGCGGCGATGCTTTGAAAAAAGCTCGCCGCCGTGCGCATTTACAGAAAGCGTCTAATCTAAATTCTCAACTCTTTTCGGCTGCGGCGCAGCGGTCTCAGACAGGATGTTCTGGCCATGGTAAAGATGGCGCGCTTCGCATTTCTCTCCCTGGCGGCATTACTCGCTGCCTGCTCCAGCCGTGCGCCTGCGCCGGCCCCTGTGGTACAGCCGCAGGTCACCTACAGCCAACCCAACCCTTCGCCGATTGCCGATGACGTGTTGATTCGCGCCATTGGGCTGGTGGGTACGCCTTATCGTTGGGGTGGCAATACACCGGATTCCGGTTTCGACTGCAGCGGCCTGATCAAATATGTGTACCGTGATGCTGCCGGCATCAGCCTGCCGCGTTCCACGCGAGAAATGATCGTCATGCGCGCGCCGACGGTTGACGCCAAGTCGCTGCAGTCCGGTGATCTGGTGTTCTTCGCCACCAGTGGTGGCTCGCAGGTCAGCCATGCCGGCATTTATGTTGGGGAAGGGCGCTTCGTGCATGCCCCTTCCACCGGCGGTACCGTGCGCCTGGACTACCTGTCCAACAGCTACTGGGCCAAAGCCTACCTGCAGGCCAAGCGTGTGATCCCGCAAGGGCACCTCGCACAGAACCCCTGACAGCGCTTGGGGTGTGGCGTTGCAGGAGCCGCTGAGCGCGGTTCCTGCAGCGCAGGTTTTGTCCAGCCTTGCAGGTCTGGCCACCGCGTCACGCTTCGTGGCAGTGCACACCTACCGCTGATTCATGCCATGGCAAGACGATGATGCCTTCTTTGGGTGTCATCTGGAGTGGGCCATGAGCAAGATCGAAGAACAAACCCGTCATAGCCTTGAATTGGCTGATGCCGTGATCCCCTTGATCCGGCTGGTCGATGAAGTGCTGCACGCTTACCCTGATCCCTACCTGCTAGCGAGCAGGCACGCAGAGCAGATTGTGTTCAAACACACTGGCAAGCGTGTGGATCCGCGGTTCGTCTGGTGGCACCAGTTCAATACCGAGAGTTCCAGCAGCCGCAGTTTCACGGGGTGGCAGCACAGAGGGCCGCCACAGAAGTCGCTGGTGCTTACCGAGCTGGTAGTAGAGCGGTTCGATGACTACTTTCAGGATGCTGTAGATGAGCTGGACCTGCGCGGCGGCTTCTATTGGCAGGGGCCTCACGCGGCTTTTTACGACGAGCGTAATGAAGTCCGCATGCTGGGTAGCGCGGTGCAGCAGGACTTGTGGGCACTGGATTTCGCATCACTCTACCGCGGAGAGGTCGAGCGTTTTTGGGCGGCTCACGAGAAGAGTTTTCGAGTACTGGCCAAAGTCAACCTGCTGGGTGAAGGAAGGCTTGCGCTGACTTGCCAGCGGATCTCGCAGTCGGACTGGCGACATCTGTGCGCCATGGTAAGCGAGACGCTTTCGGGCGTAGAGCTGCCCACCCTGCAGAAGTTGCGTCAGGACAATGACGAGCCTCCGCTCACGGTCGTTCGCTACGTGTTTGGCGAGGGAGACAGGGGCTGCCTGTTCACCTTCCACGCACAGGGTGGAAGGGTATTGGCGTACTTGCCTTGGCACGCTGAGGCGCTCAGGGCATTCGATTCCGAGCTGGAAATGGTCCGCTGGCTTGTGACGCGATGGCAAACGCCGCAGGCATTGGACAGCTTTATCGCGCAAGGGCATGGCAACCGGCACGATGCCGCCAGGCAGCAGTTGATCAAGGTGCACCTAAAAGGCATCGCTGACAGCCGTTCGGATGAGGCGGCGTTGATCGCGCTCAAGCTGTTCGAGCGTCCGCTCAATGGCAACTTCTTCACCTGCATCATAGAGCAGGCGCTCGACGAGATGCGCCGTAATGCGCAACTGATGCGTGATAACACAAGTTTGCGCAAGGCAATGCTCAGCGGTTATCTGTCAGCATTCATCGGCGTCTTCGGCGGCTTCGTTCCTTTGGGGTGGCCGATATCCCTGATGTTGCTCGGGGCGGGTGTGGCGAAGGTCGCCCTGGATATTGATGAAGCCCTTAACGCGACAGACGCGCAATCGCGCATGAGTGCACTGCGTTCTGCAGTGCTCGACAGCGTGTTCGCAAGTTTCAACTTGTTGGATGTAACGACACAGCCAAGTCTGGGGAGTGTTTTGCGCCAGGCACCACCCCATGAAGTTGGTGTCGAGCTAGAGGTCTGGCAAGCCGATAGCAGTGCCACACGCTTAGTGGAGGGCGAGGAGACCAACGCGCTGGTGAGTGGTGAGTTGGGCGCGAGTGGACGCCTGCGTGGTGTTCGCATGACTGACGATGGCAAGTGCTGGATTACATTGAATGGTCTCACTTACCGGGTGCGATACAGTCATGAACTGGCCGTCTGGTTAGTGGTGCCCGTAAACAATCCCTATGCCTTCGTCCCGCTTAGGCCCGTGCGCTTGAACGCGGCGGGTGAGTGGGAGCTGCTGGGGCCTCCTCGGTTGCTGGGCGGCAGCCCTCCGGCGGTGGAAGGCATGCCAAGTGTTCCCTCGCCGTTCTGGGATACCTACACAGCCATTGATGACGCGTCGAGCACGCGGCTGGCCGAGCAGTCTCTACAGCGCCAGAAAGCATTGCTGGAGAAGTGGCCTGTCGCCGAGCTGCCTAATGGGCGGGCACCAGACCTGGACGAGCGTGGGCTGGATTGCGTCAAGGTTGATGGCTTGCCTCGCTATTCCTACCGCTACGGCCATGAGTACTTCAATTCGCTGGTCGAGTGGTACACCAGCAACGAGTCCACCGTGAACGATGTCATGCGCACCGGACGGTACCAGTACGGCGATGAAGACAGTTATATCAATGATCTGGCCGATAGCCTGGGGCGGCTACCCAAGAGCAACGAGGTCACGTTGTATCGCGGTGGGCACCGCTCGCGTGGTACCGGTGGCGAGTTCTATCGAAACGGCCATTTGCGGGTGGGTGATGTGCTGGTCAATACCGACCTGACTTCGTTCACCGAAAACCCGTACAAGGTTACCGAGTTCGCCTGCTTGCCCTTCGCCGGGGCGCCGGGCAGTTTGCCTGGGCTGTTCGACGACAGTTCGGTGGTGTTCGAGCTGGTGGCTGGGCGATATAGGGGGGCAACACCGATCAGCGCGTTTTCTATCTTCTGGCAGGAGGGTGAATCACTGATGCTACCGGGTAACTACTTGCGCATCGAGGGCCTGGAGCAGGTGTATGGTGAGCATTATCGCTTTATCAAGGTGACGTTGGCCCAAACCGGCAAGCCTGTTTCCGGCCCGGTGTATGACTTGCGTACGGGGCTACTGTTCGATGTGGCCGCTTATCGGGCGCAGTTCCGTACGCCTGCGCTGGCGCAACGTTTTTTCCCAGCCTGATATCGGGTTTGTCATTCGGGACTGCTGTTTGGCCTGGTTTGAGCAGCAGTGCCCTGGTTCAATCGGGCCCTGGCGGTCATGCTTACTCGCCAGACTACATTGCCGACATCGTCGGCCACCAGTACACCACTGCGGCCATCATTGATCACGCCCACCGGTCGCCCCATCGCATTGTCCTCTCTATCCAGAAACCCGGTCAGCAGGTCGATGGGGGGGGCTGCAGGTTTGCCTGAGTGGTCGAATGGCACGAATATCACCTTGTAGCCACTGTGTGGTTTGCGGTTCCACGAACCATGCTGGCCTATCAGTGCGCCTTGTTCAAAGGGTGCTGGCAGTACGCCAGGCTCTATGAATGCCAGCCCTAGCGATGCGGTGTGCGGGCCGACGGCATAATCCGGTGTCAGTGCCTGGGCTACCTTCTGCGGGGCCTGTGGCTGCACTCGCTCGTCTACGTGTTGCCCGTAGTAGCTGTAGGGCCAGCCATAGAAACCACCTTCTTTGACGGATGTGATGTAGTCCGGCACCAGATCGCTGCCGATTTCGTCCCGTTCGTTGACCGCCGTCCACAAGGCGCCGCTGCGAGGCTCCCAGGCCATTCCGTTGGGGTTGCGCAGGCCGGTGGCGAACAGCCGATGATTGCCGCTTGCCGGGTCCACTTCCCAGATCGCGGCACGCGACTGTTCTTTGTCCAGGCCGTTTTCACCCACATTGCTGTTCGAGCCAACCGTCACATAAAGCTTTTGGCCGTTGGGGCTAGCGATTACATTCTTGGTCCAGTGATGGTTCAGCGGCCCGCCGGGCAACTCGGTAACCAGGTAACCCTTTTCGGTGATCTGCATGGCGCCTGGTTCATAGTGAAAGCGCAGCAGCCTGTCGGTGTCGGCAACATATAGATTCTTGCCTACCAGCGTCATGCCGAAGGGGGAGTTGAGCCCCTCGATGAACGGGGTGCGGATTTCTGCCACACCATCATGGTCTGCATCGCGCAGCAGGGTGATGCGGTTGGCGCTGGGGGCGGTCGCACCGGCGCGCTTCATCGCCTTGCCCATGGCCCAGCCGCGAATACCCTTGCCATCTTCGGGCTTTGGGGGCGCGTTGGTTTCGGCTACCAGCACATCGCCGTTGGGCAGCAAGTAGAGCCAGCGTGGGTGGTCGAGGCCGCTGGCGAAAGCGGTGACCTGAGTGCCTGGTGCTGCGGTGGGCTTGCCGCCCTTTGGCCAGCCGACTGCGGGGGCGATGTTCACGGTGGGGATCAATGTCGTGACGGGGGCAGGCAACTCGGGTGTTGGCCCGCTGCCCTCGCTTACGTTCAACAGGGCCGTTTCGCCGCAGCCTGCCAGGCTGGCGGCGACTAACCAAGGCAACAGGCGGTTCATGGGCAGCGTCCTCTGAAGCAGGCCTATGGGATTGAGAGGGCGCGCAGGGTTCCGTCCCTTGGTCTTGCTCTTGCTTCGGCTTTTGCTTCAAAGCGCGCGATAGTCCAGGCGACGCAGATTGCGACTTCAGCGTTCAGCCTCCTGAAGTCGCGAAGATCAAGATAAAGATCAAGAGCATAAATAGCTGCAACACCCGCTTCGATTGACGCTCCCGGTGCAACCCTCTAACCTTCGCGCGTGTTTCAGGTGCCCTGCCAGCTTCGACTGGGCAGGGTGAAACTGGGAAGCCGGTGGGCGCCTGCATGGCGCGAATCCGGCGCTGCCCCCGCAACGGTAAGTGAGCAGAAGGCCGCGCAAGGCCACTGGATGCCAGCATCCGGGAAGGCGCGCAGGCCAGGGCCTAACGCCCACTCACAAGCCCGGAGACCGGCCTGTTACTGCCAACGGCATCACGGAGGGTGATGCGCGGTGCACCGTGGCGCCCTGCCATGGCCCCTGCGCGTTCTCCGTTTGCCTGCCTATTACCTGCCGCCGCGCGTTGCCGTGGTGCCAGCCAGCGGAGAACCCCATGAGCGAATCCACCGAACGCGACGAACGCCACCTGGCGCGCATGCAGCGCAAGAAGGCGGTCATCGACGAACGCATCGCCAATTCCCCCAACGAATGCGGCCTGCTGCTGGTGCTGACCGGCAACGGCAAAGGCAAGAGCAGCTCGGCCTTCGGCATGCTCGCACGCGCCCTGGGCCATGGCATGCAGTGCGGTGTGGTGCAGTTCATCAAAGGCCGCAACAGCACCGGCGAAGAACTGTTCTTCCGCCGCTTCCCCGAGCAAGTGCGCTACCACGTCATGGGCGAAGGCTTTACCTGGGAAACCCAGGACCGCCAGCGCGACATTGCTGCCGCTGAAGCCGCCTGGGCGGTGTCGCGCCAGTTGCTGCAAGACCCAAGTGTGCAGTTCGTGGTACTGGATGAGCTCAACATCGCCCTCAAGCATGGCTATCTCGACCTGGACCAGGTGCTGTCCGACATTCAGGCCCGCCCGCCGATGCAGCATGTGATCGTCACTGGCCGTGCGGCCAAGGATGAAATGATCGAACTGGCCGACACCGTGACCGAGATGGGCATGCTCAAGCACGCTTTCCAGGCCGGTATCCGCGCACAGAAGGGCGTCGAGCTGTGAGTCGATCGCGCCACTGCCCCGCCGTGCTGATCGCGGCACCAGCCTCTGGCCAGGGCAAGACCACTGTCACTGCTGCTCTGGCACGCTTGCACCGTAACCTCGGGCGTAAGGTGCGGGTGTTCAAGTGCGGGCCCGACTTTCTGGACCCGATGATTCTCGAGCGGGCCAGTGGCGCGCCGGTGTACCAGCTGGACCTGTGGATGATCGGTGCAGATGAAAGCCGTCGCCTGTTGTGGGACGCTGCCGGCGAGGCCGACCTGATCCTGATCGAAGGGGTGATGGGGCTGTTCGACGGCACCCCGTCCAGCGCCGACCTGGCCCGCCATTTCGGCGTACCGGTGCTGGCGGTGATCGACGGCACGGCCATGGCTCAGACATTCGGCGCCCTGGCTCTGGGCCTGGCGCGCTATCAGGCCGACCTGCCGTTCGCCGGCGTGCTGGCCAACCGGGTGGGCAGCCTGCGCCATGCGCAACTGCTGGAAGGCAGCCTGACCCAAGGGTTGCGCTGGTATGGCGGCTTGTCCCGCGAGCGTGGCATCGAGCTGCCTAGCCGCCACCTGGGGCTGGTGCAGGCCAGCGAGCTGAATGATCTGGAGGCCCGCCTGGATGCTGCTGCCGAGGCGCTGGGCGCCAGTTGCGACGCGGCTTTGCCGCCGCCGGTAACCTTTGCCGAGCCCGAACCGCAGGCCTGCTCTACCTCGTTGGCAGGTGTACGCATTGGTGTGGCGCGGGACGAGGCGTTTGCCTTCACCTATGGCGCCAACCTCGACCTGCTGCGCAACCTTGGCGCACAGCTGGCGTTTTTCTCGCCGCTGCACGACCGCGAGCTGCCACCGGTAGACAGCCTGTACCTGCCGGGCGGCTACCCCGAACTGCATCACCACGCATTGGCCGCAAACGCACCGATGTGCGCAGCGATTCGCGCCCATCATGCGCAGGGCAAGCCGTTGCTGGCCGAGTGCGGCGGCATGCTGTACCTGCTCGATGCCCTGACTGACGTGGCAGGCGAACGTGCCGAGCTGCTGGGGCTGCTGCCGGGTGAGGCGACCATGCAGAAGCGCCTGGCGGCCCTGGCGCTGCAGGCGGTGGAACTGCCGGAGGGTACCTTGCGCGGGCACACCTATCACCACTCGCTGACCAGCACTGCGCTGGAACCGATCGCTCGTGGCCTGAGCCCCAACGGCGGGCGGGGCAACGAAGCGGTGTATCGCCTGGGTCGGTTGACCGCTTCCTACGTGCACTTCTACTTCCCGTCCAACCCCGATGCGGCGGCGGCGCTGTTGCGGCCATGAGCGAACACGCTTACAGCGACGCTGAACGCGCCGCGATCTACCGGGCCATCGGTGAGCGCCGCGACATGCGCCATTTTGCCGGTGGCCAGGTGGCGCCGGAGCTGCTTGCCCGCTTGCTTGCCGCCGCGCACCAGGCGCCCAGTGTCGGGCTCATGCAGCCGTGGCGCTTCATCCGGATTACCCAGCGAGACCTGCGCAGCCGCATCCAGGCCTTGGTAGAAGCGGAGCGTGTACGCACGGCTGAGGCATTGGGCGAGCGAGCCGATGACTTCATGAAACTGAAGGTAGAAGGCATCAACGACTGTGCCGAGCTGCTGGTGGCAGCCTTGATGGACAACCGCGAGCCGCACATTTTCGGCCGCCGTACCCTGCCGGAAATGGACCTGGCCTCGCTGGCCTGTGCCATCCAGAACCTATGGCTGGCTGCGCGTGGCGAAGGACTGGGGATGGGCTGGGTGTCGCTGTTCGACCCGCTTGCGCTGGCAGCGTTGCTGGGCATGCCGGCCGGGGCCAAGCCCGTTGCGGTGTTGTGCCTGGGGCCGGTCACCGAGTTCTACCCGGTGCCCATGCTGGTGCAGGAAAACTGGGCCCAAGAGCGGCCCTTGAGTGAAATGCTTTACGAAAACCAATGGGGAGAGCGTCAATGAGCGTGGCCTTGCTGACCGTGGCTGGGGTTGCCCTGGACGCCTTGCTGGGCGAACCGCAGCGGCGCCACCCTTTGGTGGCCTTCGGCAATATGGCCAGTAACCTTGAGCGTCGCCTGAATGCCGGCGGACGTGGCTGGCGCAGCCACGGCGTAAGTGCTTGGTTTCTGGCGGTGGTGCCGCTGACGTTGGTGGCACTGGTGCTGTCGTGGCTGCCGTACATCGGCTGGCTGGTGGACGTGCTGGCGCTGTATTGCGCCGTGGGGCTGCGCAGCCTGGGCGAGCATGTACTGCCGGTGGCCAACGCCTTGCGCCAGGGCGACCTGGAAGAGGCGAGGCGCCGGGTCGGTTACCTGGTCAGCCGCGAAACCCGCGAACTGGACGAGCCGGCGGTAGCTCGAGCAGCCACCGAGTCAGTGCTGGAGAACGGCAGCGACGCGGTGTTCGCCGCGTTGTTCTGGTTTGTGGTGGCGGGTGCGCCGGGTGTGGTGCTGTACCGCTTGAGCAATACGCTGGATGCCATGTGGGGCTACCGCAATGAACGCTTCGAACGTTTTGGCTGGTGCGCGGCGCGCATCGACGATGTGCTCAACTATGTACCCGCAAGGCTGGTGGCGCTGACCTACGCGCTACTGGGCAAGACCCGCCTGGCCCTGGCCTGCTGGCGCAAGCAAGGCCCGCTGTGGGACAGCCCCAATGCCGGCCCGGTGATGGCTGCCGGTGCCGGTGCGTTGGGCGTGGAGTTGGGTGGCCCGGCGGTGTACCACGGCGAGCTGCATGAGCGCCCACGCCTGGGCGAGGGGCCGATGGCCGATGCCGACGCCATCGAACGCGGCTGGGGCCTGGTGCAGCGCGGTGTGTGGCTGTGGCTGCTGGTGATCTGCCTGGGGGCTTATATCAATGCTTGAACACGGTGGTCGCCTGCTGCGCGCGGTGCGGCAATACGGTATCGCCCGTGAGCAGTGGCTCGACTTGTCCAGTGGCATTGCGCCCTGGCCGTTCCCGATTCCGTCGATTCCCGTCGATGCCTGGGCCCGCCTGCCGGAGACCGAGGACGGCCTGGAAGACGCCGCGCGCGCGTTTTACGGCACCCGCCAGCTGCTGCCGGTAGCCGGCTCGCAGGCCGCGATCCAGGCCTTGCCGCTGCTGCGCACAGCGGGCCGGGTAGGCGTGCTGACGCCGTGCTATGCCGAGCACCCGTATGCCTGGCAACGGGCGGGCCACCAACTGCTTGAGCTGGATGAAGCGCAGGTCGAGGCGACGCTCGACAGCCTCGATGTGCTGGTGTTGGTCAACCCCAACAACCCGACCGGCCGCCGGGTATCGCGCGAACGCCTGCTGGCTTGGCATGCTCGCCTGGCTGCTCGTGGTGGCTGGCTGCTGGTCGACGAAGCCTTCATGGACAACACCCCGGCAGACAGCGTGGTGGATTGCGCCGAACGGCCGGGCCTGATCGTGCTGCGCTCGTTCGGCAAGTTCTTCGGCCTGGCCGGGGTGCGCCTGGGCTTTGTCGTGGCTGAGCACAGCCTGCTGCTACGCCTGGCCGAGTTGCTCGGCCCGTGGACCGTCAACGGCCCGACCCGGGTGCTGGCCCAGGCTAGCCTGGCTGACCAAGCCGCCCAGCGCCAGCAGACCGAGCGCTGTGCTGCCGCCAGCCAGCGGCTTGCGGCAATATTGTGCAGTGCCGGCCTGGTGCCCAGCGGTGGCTGCGACCTGTTCCAGTACGTGCGCAGCGAGCATGCGGCACAACTGCACGACTTTCTCGCCCGTCGCGGCATTCTGGTGCGCCTGTTCGAACAACCAGCGGCGGTGCGCCTGGGGCTGCCGGCTTGCGCGGCGGACGAACAGCGCCTGGCCCAGGCCCTGGCGGCTTATCAAAAGGAAACGGCATGACCACTCTCATGGTGCAAGGCACCACCTCCGATGCCGGCAAGAGCACGCTGGTGACCGCGCTGTGCCGCTGGCTGCTGCGCCAGGGTGTCGGTGTGGTGCCCTTCAAGCCGCAGAACATGGCGCTCAATAGCGCAGTGACCGCCGATGGCGGTGAAATCGGCCGTGCTCAAGCAGTGCAAGCTCAGGCTTGCCGGCTGGCACCCCATACCGACATGAACCCTGTATTGCTCAAGCCCAATAGCGATACCGGTGCCCAGGTGATCATTCATGGCCGCGCAGTCACCAGCATGAATGCAGTGGCCTACCACGACTACAAGGCCACGGCCATGCAGGCAGTGCTGGCATCGCACCAGCGCCTGAGCGCCGCGTACCCGGTGGTCATGGTCGAGGGCGCAGGCTCGCCGGCAGAGATCAACTTGCGTGCCGGCGACATCGCCAACATGGGTTTTGCCGAAGCGGTGGACTGCCCGGTGATCCTGGTCGCCGACATCAACCGTGGCGGTGTGTTCGCCCATCTTGTGGGCACGCTGGAATTGCTGTCGCCCAGTGAGCAGGCGCGGGTCAAAGGTTTTGTGATCAACCGCTTCCGTGGCGATATCGCCTTGCTGCAACCGGGGCTGGACTGGCTGGAGCAACGCACCGGCAAGCCGGTACTGGGCGTACTGCCCTACGTCACCGACCTGCATCTGGAAGCCGAAGACGGTATCGATGTGCGCCAGGGCGCCAAGCTCGCGCGTGTACTCAAGGTGATCGTGCCGGTACTGCCGCGCATCAGCAACCACACCGACTTCGACCCGCTGCGCCTGCACCCGCAGGTAGACCTGCAGTTCATCGGCCCAGGCCAGCCGATTCCGGCTGCCGACCTGATCATCCTGCCGGGCTCCAAGAGTGTGCGCGGTGACCTGGCACAGCTGCGCGAGCGCGGTTGGGACAAGGCCATCGAGCGGCACCTGCGCTATGGTGGCAAGCTGATCGGTATCTGCGGTGGCTTGCAGATGCTCGGGCGCCAAGTGCATGACCCACTGGGGCTGGAAGGGGCCGCCGGCTCAAGCCAGGGGCTCGGCTTGCTTGACTATGCCACGGTGCTTGAAGCCGAGAAGCAACTGCGCAACGTTGCCGGCACACTGAACCTTGAAGCTGCAGCGGTTGCCGGTTATGAAATTCATGCCGGGGTCACCTCGGGTCCAGCCCTTGAGCGACCTGCCGTGCAACTGGCCGATGGCCGCTGTGATGGCGCTGTCAGCGCGGATGGCCAGATCCTCGCCACCTACCTGCACGGTTTGTTCGAAGGCAGCCAGTCGTGTGCCGCGCTGCTGCGCTGGGCCGGGCTGGAGGATGTGCAGGCGATCGACTACGAAGCGTTGCGCGAACGCGACATCGAGCGCCTGGCCGACCTGGTGGAAAAGCACCTGGACACCGCGCTGCTGCGCCAACTGTGCGGGGTGGCCTGACATGCGCAACCTTATCCTCGGCGGCGCCCGGTCCGGCAAGAGCCGGCTGGCCGAACAGCTGGCCAGCGCCAGTGGCCTGCCAGTGACCTACATCGCCACCAGCCAACCGCTGGATGGTGAAATGAACGAACGCGTGTTGCTGCATCGCCAGCGCCGCCCCGATGACTGGGGGCTGATCGAAGAACCCCTGGCCTTGGCCGCGGTGCTGCGCGCCGAAGCGGCCGAAGGGCGATGCCTGCTGGTGGATTGCCTGACCCTGTGGTTGACCAACCTGCTGATGCTGGAAGACGACCAGCGCCTGGCCGAGGAGCGTGATGCCCTGCTGGCCTGCCTGGAGCAGTTGCCTGGCACCCTTGTCCTGGTCAGTAACGAAACCGGCCTGGGCGTCGTGCCCATGGGCGAGCTGACCCGGCGCTATGTCGACCTGGCCGGCTGGCTGCACCAAGCCGTGGCCGAACGCTGTCAGCGCGTGGTGCTGACGGTGGCCGGCCTGCCCCTAATGCTCAAAGGACCTGCACTATGACCCAAGCCTGGTGGCGTGACGCCTGCCATCCCCTCGACAACGATGCCATGGACCAGGCCCACGCCCGTCAGCAGCAACTGACCAAACCTGCCGGCTCACTCGGCCAGCTGGAGGGCTTGGCTATCCAGTTGGCAGGCCTGCAAGGGTGTGAGCGGCCGATCCTGGATCAGGTCGCAATTACCATTTTTGCCGGCGACCACGGGGTGGTCGAAGAAGGCATCTCGGCCTACCCGCAGGCGGTGACCGGGCAGATGCTGCGTAACTTCGTCGGCGGCGGTGCGGCGATCAGTGTACTGGCGCGGCAACTGCAAGCCAGCCTGGAAGTGGTCGACCTGGGCACCATCGACGCGCAGTTGGAGCTGCCCGGTGTGCGCCATCTGCGCCTGGGCGCCGGCACCGCCAACTTTGCCTGCCAGCCCGCGATGACCGAGAACCAGTTGCAAGCAGCCTTGCAGGCCGGCCGCGACAGCGCCCTGCGCGCCGCTGAACAGGGTGCTCAGCTGTTCATCGGTGGCGAGATGGGCATCGGCAACACCACGGCCGCCGCAGCCCTGGCCAGCGTCCTGCTGAGCTGCCCGGCGGCACAGCTGAGCGGCCCAGGCACTGGGCTGGACAATGCCGGCGTGCGGCACAAGGCCGAGGTCATCGAGCGGGCGCTGCGCCTGCACGGCCTGCGTGCTGAAAACCCGTTGCAGGCGCTGGGCTGTGTTGGCGGATTCGAGATAGCGGCGTTGGCTGGCGCCTACATCGGCTGCGCGCAGGCGGGTGTTGCGGTGCTGGTGGATGGTTTCATCTGCAGTGTCGCCGCGTTGGTGGCAGTGCATCTTAACCCGCAGTGCCGGGCCTGGCTGCTGTTCGCCCACCAGGGTGCCGAGCCTGGGCACAAGGCCTTGCTGGCTGCGCTGCAGGCCGAGCCGTTGCTGGCCCTGGGCCTGCGCCTGGGCGAGGGCAGTGGTGCTGCCCTGGCGGTGCCGCTGCTGCGCCTGGCCTGTGCGCTGCATGGGCAAATGGCGACCTTTGCCGAGGCCGCGGTGGCGGACCGCCCGGCATGATCCTCGACCTGCTGCGCCATGGTGAAACGGAACAGGGCGGCCTGCGCGGCAGCCTTGACGATGCCCTGACCGACAAGGGGTGGGCGCAAATGCGCAGTGCCGTGGCCGAGGCCGGCCCGTGGCAGGTTTTGGTCAGCTCGCCGCTGCAGCGCTGTGCGCGGTTCGCCGATGAGCTGGGCGCGCGGTTGAACGTGCCGGTGCAGCGTGAGCCTGCCCTGCAAGAGCTGCATTTCGGCGATTGGGAGGGGCGTAGCGCCGCGCAGATCATGGAGCACCAGGCCGACGCGCTTGGGCGGTTCTGGGCGGACCCTTACGCCTTCACACCGCCCAACGGCGAGCCGGTCGAGGCGTTTGCCGAACGGGTGCTGGCAGCTGTCGAGCGTTTGCACCTTCAACATGCCGGCAAGCGCGTGCTGTTGGTCACCCATGGCGGGGTAATGCGGTTGTTGCTGGCGCGTGCCCGGGGTTTGCCGAGGGAACAATTGCTGCAGGTCGAAGTCGGGCATGGCGCGTTGATGCGCCTGGTGCCGGGTGTTGACGGGCAGTTGGTCGAGGCCCGCTGAGATGCTGCCTTTCTTGATCGCCTTGCAGTTTCTCAGCAGCCTGCCGGTGAGCTTGCCGGGCATGCCGGCAGCGCGTGAGGTGGGGCGTTCGCTGCTGTACTACCCGCTGGTCGGGCTATTGTTCGGGCTGCTGTTGTGGTTGGCCAGCCATCTGCTGCAAGGTACACCGGCGCCGCTGCATGCGGCGTTGCTGCTGACAGCGTGGGTGCTGCTCAGTGGCGCCTTGCACCTGGATGGCCTGGCGGACAGCGCAGACGCCTGGTTGGGTGGCTTCGGCGACCGTGAACGCACCCTGCAGATCATGAAGGACCCGCGCAGCGGGCCGATTGCCGTGGTCACCCTGGTGCTGGTGCTGTTGTTGAAGTTTTGCGCCTTATGGGTGCTGGTCGAGCAGGGTGTCGGGGCGCAATTGCTGCTGGCGCCGTTGATCGGGCGAACGGCAATGTTGGGGTTGTTCCTTTGCACGCCGTATGTGCGCCCCGGTGGGTTGGGGCAGGCGCTGGCCGAACATCTGCCCCGGCGTGCTGCCGGGTGGGTGTTGCTGTGTTGTGCGCTTTTCTGCCTGCTCTTGGGCGGATGGGTAGTGCTGCTGGCGGTGGCGGTGTTTGCCTGGCTGCGACATCTGATGTACCGACGGCTGGGTGGGGCCACTGGGGATACTGCCGGCGCGCTGCTCGAGTTACTCGAATTGGCGGTGGTGCTGGGGTTGGCCTTGGGCCTCTGAAGTCTTTTCAGGCCTACGCAGATATGAAATTTCTTGCAACATCTAAGGTGCGGGTATATACACGTATCCATGCTGACCAGTGAATGCATCTGTACCCATCTGCGTCGTGCCGCCCGTGGGGTGAGCCGGCATTACGACGAGGCCCTCTCCGGCTTCGGGGTCAATGTTGCGCAGTTTTCCTTGCTGAGACACCTGCAACGGCTCGACCGCCCCAGTATCACCACCTTGGCCGAGGCCATGGGCCTGGAGCGCAGTACCCTAGGCCGCAACCTGCGGGTGCTGGAGGCGGAAGGGCTGGTGGCCCTGGCTGATGGCGACGACCAGCGTAACCGTGTGGTGCTGTTGACCGAGGCCGGTACGCAGCTGCTGCGTGCTGCGTATCCGGCCTGGGAACAAGCCCAGATCAAGCTGGTGGAGCGGTTGGGCGAAGGGCCGCGGGATGAACTGGTGCGTTTGCTGGACCAACTGGCGTGAATTGATACGACTATAAGCGGGTATATACCCGCAAAAACCTTGCGATGTGCTGGAGAAAACGACAATGACTTCGGTGTGGCGAACCAGCGGGTGGGTATTGGTGGGGGCGGCCTTGATCCTGGCGCTGTCCCTGGGTGTGCGGCACGGCTTTGGTTTGTTCCTGGCGCCGATGAGCGCCGATTTTGGTTGGGGGCGGGAGGTGTTCGCCTTTGCCATTGCCTTGCAGAACCTGGTCTGGGGGCTGGCGCAACCATTCGCCGGTGCCTTGGCCGACCGTATGGGCGCAGCGCGGGTGGTGATCATCGGTGGCATTCTCTACGCCATCGGCTTGGTCTTCATGGGCATGGCCGACTCCGCCTGGTCGTTGTCGCTCAGTGCCGGCTTGCTGATTGGCATCGGCCTGTCTGGCACATCGTTTTCGGTCATCCTCGGCGTGGTCGGGCGTGCCGTACCGGCAGAGAAGCGCAGCATGGCCATGGGCATTGCCAGCGCCGCCGGTTCGTTTGGCCAGTTCGCCATGCTGCCGGGCACCCTCGGCCTGATCCAGTGGCTGGGGTGGTCCGCAGCCTTGCTGGTGCTGGGCCTGATGGTGGCGTTTATCGTGCCCTTCGTCGGCCTGCTGCGCGACCGCCCGTTGCCCAGCCATGGTGCCGAGCAGACCCTGGGCCAGGCGCTGCGCGAAGCATGTTCCCATCCTGGGTTCTGGTTGCTGGCACTGGGCTTCTTCGTTTGCGGCTTCCAGGTGGTGTTCATCGGGGTGCACCTGCCGGCCTACCTGGTTGATCAGCACCTGGCTGCGACCACCGGTACCACGGTGCTGGCGTTGGTTGGCCTGTTCAATATCGTCGGAACCTTCACTGCTGGCTGGTTGGGCGGGCGCATGTCCAAGCCGCGCCTGCTGACCGGGCTGTACCTGCTGCGAGCGGTGGTGATCGTGCTATTCCTGTGGGCGCCGGTAAGCGAGTTCAGTGCTTACCTGTTCGGCATCGCCATGGGCCTGTTGTGGCTGTCCACGGTGCCGCTGACCAATGGCACCGTGGCCACGGTATTCGGGGTGCGTAACCTGTCCATGCTCGGCGGTATCGTGTTCTTGTTCCACCAGTTAGGTGCGTTCTTGGGCGGCTGGTTGGGTGGGGTGGTGTATGACCGCACCGGCAGCTACGACCTGGTTTGGCAGATTTCCATCCTGCTCAGCCTGCTGGCCGCAGCCCTCAACTGGCCGGTGCGCGAACGCCCGGTCGCCCGCCTGCAGGCCCAGGCCGCATGAACCGCTACCTGGCCCGTGGGCTGCTGGCCATCGCCGCCCTGCTGCTGCTGGCACTGGTGTGGTGGGGCTGGCATCAAGGTGGGATGGCGCTGATGCAACTGGGCATGAGTGTTTGTTAGGCGCTACCCTGCAAGCTCAAGGATTGTCATGCGGGAGAAACGAGTCATGCGTGCACATTGGTTGACGGTGCCGGTGCTGGCCCTGCTTGCCAGCACATCAAGCTGGGCTGCCGATTGCCCGGCATTGTTGCAGGGTAGCCTGCCAGAGTTGCGCGGCAAGGGGCAGGTCGAGCTGTGCGAGCGCTTTGCCGGCAAGCCGCTGGTGGTGGTGAACACCGCCAGCTATTGCGGTTTTGCCCCGCAATTCGAGGGGCTTGAGGCGACGTACAAGGAATATCACGGGCAGGGCCTGGAAATGCTGGGCGTGCCGTCCAATGACTTCAAGCAGGAAGACGCCGATAGCGAAAAGACCGCCAAGGTTTGCTATGCCAACTATGGCGTTACCTTCACCATGACCAAGACGCAAGCTGTGCGGGGCAAGGATGCGATACCGCTGTTTGCGGAGCTGGCCAGCCAGAGCAGTGCGCCGAAGTGGAATTTCTACAAGTATGTTGTCGATCGTAAGGGGAAGGTGATTGGTAACTTCTCCAGCCTGACCAAACCGGATGATCCTGCGTTCCGTGCAGCCATCGAAAAGGCCATCGCTTCACAGCCGTAGCTGAAGTGCGTGGTGGTTGGGTACATGACAACCTCCAAGATAGCGATGTAGGTATCGCTTCTTGGCGTCTGTTGTCACGGGGCAGGCCCACCAAAAAACGCTGCGCTCCCCTCATCCGGCCCAGCGCTTGACGGGCATCCATGCCCGTCACCTCCCTCCGCAAGGCCTGCGTTCGGCCTCCTGAAGTCGCGAAGATCAAGATCAAGAGCCGGGCCGTGGTTGGGTGGGTTACTGTGCGTGCACCGTTATCGCCACCAATCGCACCACCACCGGCCTGACCACCAGCACACACAAAAACGCTACTGGCATCGCCAACTGATAAGCCTTGAGCACATTGCCCAGATACTCCGGTGTCACCCCGGCATTAGCCGCGGTGATCACGAAGCACATCAACAGCGCCATGATCGATGACATGTAGAACGCGAAAACATAGGGCGTGGCGACCGGGTGCAATTTGCGTCGGCTGCGCGACTGGGACAGGTTGCTCATGCGAACTCCTGAAAGTTGAATGGAGGCGCAGGTTAGCAATGCTCCGGCACGTAACTGTAGACCCGCGCTATTGAGTTCTTTATAAAGAAATTCTTACGAATCAAAGAGCGTTTCATGGACCTGCTCAACGCCATCCGCTGTTTCATCAAGGTGGTCGAGGCTGGCAGCATCGCCGCTGGTGCGCGTAATCTCGGCCTTAGCCCGGCAGCCGTCAGCCAGAACCTGGCGCGACTCGAAGGCCACCTGCGGGTACGCCTGCTCAGCCGCACCACACGCAGCATGGCCTTGACGCCTGCAGGCACCCAGTATTACGAGCGCGTGAAGCACATCGACCGTGACCTGGCCTTGGCCGAACAGGCGGTTACAACCCCAGACAGCGAGCCCCAGGGGCGGCTGTGCATCGCCTCGACGTCCGCCTTTGGCCGACACGTGCTGGCGCCGCTGATACCCGCATTCAGTGCCCGATATCCCCTACTTTCGATAGAGTTGATAACGACTGATCGCCGGGTAAACCATGCCCGTGAAGACATCGACGTAAGCCTGCGCATTGCCCCGCAACTGGAAGACCAACTGCTGGCCCGGCACATTGCCCGCATCCCGTTCATTTGCTGTGCCTCACCCGGATACCTGCACAGCGCAGGTGTACCCGCTACGCCCGAGTCATTGCTCACTCACCGGTGTCTGGTGTTTCGCTACCCGGTGGATGGGCGGTTTCTGCGCTGGGGCTTCGTGCGCGACGGGCTGCGTTTTGACGCGGAGTTCGGCAGCGTATTGATCAGTGACGATATCGATGCCCTGACCCAAATGGCACTGCATGATGGTGGCATCGCCCGCCTGGCCGAGTTCATTGTCCGGCCTCATCTTGCCTCCGGTGCGCTCGTACCGCTTTTCGAATTCAGCGACAGCGGCCAGGCCTATGCCCAGACCGAGCCGATGGATATCTACCTGTGCCTGGCCGACCGCTTTGCCATGACCACCAAAGTGCGGGTGTTCATGGACTACCTGCGCGACTGTCTGGGGGCTCGCTGGCAGGTGCAGGCATGAAAAAACCGCCACGAGGGCGGTTTTTCATGTGACGCGTACGAATCAGAAGCGGTAGGTGAGGGATGCACCGATACCGTGAGCGCTGTTCTCGTACTTGGCCTGGTAGCTGCCCTTGGTCGCGCTGACCTGGTTGACCTTGGTGTCCTCCTCCCACAGGTAGGAGTAGGCAACGTCGATGGTCATGTCGTCGCTCGGGCTCCAGCCAGCACCCACGCTGAACACTTTACGGTCGCCAGTCGGGATGCGTGGCGAGCGGTCGTGGTTGTTGGTTGGCGACTGGTCGACGGTGAAGCCGGTGCGCAGCACCCACTCCTTGTTGACCTTGTACGATGCACCAATGGCGTGAGCCCAGGTGTCATGCCAGTTCTGTTCCTCGGTAATGGTCTGGAACGCCGAGCCTGCCAGCGGTGCGGGGACATCGTTCTGCACGGTGATGTCTTTCAGGCGGCTCCAGCGCGTCCAGGTGCTACCTGCGTACAGGGTCCACTGGTCGTCCAGCTCATGGGTAACCGAGAGGTCGACGGACTCAGGCGTTTTGATCTTCAAGCTGGCGTCGAACTTGTTGCCGTTGAATGGCCCGATCAGCGGGGTGCTGACGCGGGTCTTGCCCTCGAGCTTGTAGTCCACCATCGAGTGATAGGTCAGGCCGACGCGGGTACGGTCGGTGGCCTGTACCAGAACGCCGATGTTGTAGCCAACGGCGGTATCGTCACCCTTGATCTTTACTTCGCCGTCGTTGCGGCCTGGGGTGAACGGGTTGATCAGGCTCGAGCCCAGCTCACCCTTGATGCGGTTGATGGTAGGACCGAAACCGATAGATACCTTGTCGTTGAAGGCGTAGCTGACGGTCGGCTGGAAGGTGACTACCTCGACGTGGCTCTTCTTGCCCCAGTAACGTGCGGCATCATCGCTGCCGTAGTCGGTTACCAGGCCGAAGGGTACATAGACACCGAAGCCGACGCTCCAGTGGTCATCGATTGGCTTGACGTAGTAACCCATGGGTACGCCAACGAAAGGCACCATGTCACCATCGGTTTCCCCCCCGAGGTTGCTGCCCGGGCCCGAGATATCGGACTTGGCGATGACGGCAGCGCCGCCCACGGTGAATTGTTCGCGTTTGAGGCGGGACATGCCTGCAGGGTTGCCAAACACGGTGCTGGCATCATCGGCAGAAGAAGAACGTCCCGCGAAACCTGTCCCCATGCTGCTGATGCTCTGTTCGTTGAGCGCAAAGCCGCTGGCGAGCAGTTGGCTGGATGCAAGAGCAACGGCAACGCCGAGGGAGGTTTTGAGCATTACTTTTTTCATTATTAGAAAACTCCTTGGGATCTCCGGGGCGAAAAGCTACCAACAAATCACGCGCCGCGCTATAGGCTCAATCGCAGGAGTTAGAGCGGTTTTGTAGGACAATCCGACCAAAATTCCCTTTTTTCCGGTTCAGTTGTAGGACGTGTCTCAAGATGCCTGTGGCAATTTCTGATCTATGCAGGCATGCCAGGCATGGGTGAAGTCGCGCAGGCGGCCTTGAGGGTTGAAAATTTGGCGCCAGATCCGCGCCAGTGCAAGCAAGTCGTCAGCGGCAGGGAGTGGGGTGGCCTGCTCTTCGATGAGCATCCAGGCAATCGCAGTGGAATAGCGCAGGTTGACGGTGAGCTCCAAGTGCGGGCCACCCAGGAAGGCGTGTTGGCTGGCCAGGCCGCGGATCAGGCTGGCGAGGTCGGGGTCACGGGCTAGATAATCGTCCCAGAGCGCCTGGTGACGATGTTCGCCAATACGGTAGAGGCCGTGGCCGCGCCGGTCATGCAAGGCTGAGCCGAGTGCCGACTGGCTGGCGGCGATGCCCAGCAGCAAGGCTTCGGCGCTGGCGCAGTGACGGTTCAGGTAGACCAGGGTGGGTCGGATCACATACAGACACAATTCATTCGCCGCGATACCCATGATGCCCTCGAGCAGGTAAGGGCCGGACGGGCGCTGGAGCTTGGCAGCTGGTGAATGATCAGGCCCGCCGGAAGCGGCAAGCACCGCTCGAGTTGAAGTGTAGTGTGATAATCGTGGTGTAAAGAGCTGTTTTTAAATCGATTGCTGCCTGACGTTCCACGCTATATGCCCTAAGGCAATTACGCCAAGAACGTTCAGGCAGGCTTGCGACTCGATGATTCAGCGCTTGAATGACGCGGTATTCGCCGCTCACGCGGTGAGCGACTGGCGAGTCCGGGCGATCACTGCCTGCAGCGGTTCATTGCGGCTGTACTGTTCGGGGTACAGGCGCTCGGTGTGGCAGGCAACGCCGTGTTCGTCTACCAGGGTAAAGCTGAAGCTGCCCTTGCGTGGGGCAACGATAAGGCACTTCAACGGCGAGAAGGCCTGGGAGAGGGTGCCAATGGCAGCCTGAATTTGATGATGAGTTTGCATATTGTTGGAGGTTCCTGCTTTAAACACGGGGGATATGATCCGTGCATGATAGAAACGTTCCAGTGACGCCTTTATTAAGGGACGAACGAACCTGACTGGAACAGGGCAGCCAGAGGGGGCGCAATCAAATGTGGGCGCTTGGGCTGACTGGTAGGTACTTCGGAAGGCAGGCAGCACGCCGGGGCCAAGGTTCTAGGCCGTCGGGGTGGGATCCTGATCAATCTGTCATGTGATTCGTGCTTGAACAGCGCAAGGCTGGCGACAGAATCATTGAATGGGCCGGTCCTGGTTTCAGCAGGGTCGCTCTTGGGGGGAGCGGTTCTGCAAGGACGCTTGTGGCCAGAATTGACTTTCAGCTTGGTACTAACGAGGCGCACCTTACCGCAAGTGCACAGGTATAGCAAGCACTACGTTTGTTCAGGTGAGCCGCGCAGTATGGCGCGAATTCTCGCTGCTGTGAAGAGGGGGCAAATGGCCCGTATGCGGGCCGATGTGCCCTTTTCGTGCACTCAATTGGAGGGTTATGGTGCACTTGTTCACATTCGGGGCATCCTCTGTAACAGCCTGGCAACAGGCTTCGAGAACCTCGCCAATGACTTGACTGCATGGTTAAGTCAATGAAAAAAAACACTATTTTTAGCTGGTGAAAAAATCGTCAGTTTGAGCAAAGCCCCCAATTTACGGGGGTTTGCGGGGAATAGGAGAGGGTTGTCCACCGAGTTATCCACAGGAACTGTGGATTGTCCCGGGCGCTTGCTCTAGCACGGGCGTGCCAGCAATAGAAGGAACTGTCCGACAATCGACATGCCCCGACAGACCGGGTGGTCACCCTCCTGAAAACGTCAAGAAAAGATCATTGAAATTTTTTTTCAATCCTCCAGAAATCGACAGGTCAGGGTGAAAAAAAAAGAGTAGAGTGGCGCGCCTTTCGAGTTGCCAAACCTGTTGCTCATGAAGTTCCGCGGTAAACACCTCGCCAGCCCCGCTGCATCGACACCTGCGCCTCCCGCCAAACGCTTTTCCCTGAAAGTGGCCTTGTGGCTGCTCGACAGCCCGCGCCTGGGCGACAAGCCCCAGGTCAAGCATCTGGCCGGGCGCCTGTTGAAGCAGCCAGCGCGCCAGGGCGTGGTGGTGGCGCAAAGCCGCTTGGGGCAGATGCTGTGCCGCGATTGTGGCAACGCCCGCGACCGGCGCATTGGCCATGAGCTGCTGCGCCAGGCCGCCCGTGCAGGGGATCGGCGGGCGCAATTGGAGTACGCGCGGCAGTGCCAGCATAACGAGCCTGAGCAGGCGCGCTATTGGCTGGAGCTTGCGGCAGGGCAGGGGTCGCAGGAAGCGCGGCGGCTGTTGCGGCAGTGGTTTCCTGGCTGAGGTGTGCTGACCCCGAACAGGCCCGCACAGGCAACACAGTGCTCAGGCTGATAAGCTGCGCATCAATCGTCCAGGATCTTTCGGGGTAAGCATGACAGTGGATCTGGCCAGCATTCTGCTGGGCTTGGTGGCAGGCGCTTTACCCTGCCTGGGGTGGGTCATGCAGGTGCAGCGCCGCCAGGGCGCGCGGCAAGGTGAGCAGGCTTTGCTCGAAGAGCGTCTGAACGCCGCCCAACTGGCTCAGGCCGGCTTGCAGGCGCAATTGGACGCCAGCCGCGACGAAGTCAGCGACCTCAGCGAAGCGAACACCGTCAAGCAGACCCAGCTGGCCGCCCAGGGCCGCGAGCTTGAGCTGCTGCAGATAGACCGCGACAACGCCCGTGACGCAGCTCACGCCTGGCACCTTGAACGTGCCAACCGTGAAGCCGAACTGCGCCGGCTGGAAGCGCAAACCGCCCGCCTTGAGGCCGAACTGCGTGAGCAGCAGGAAAGCCACCAGCAGCGTCTGGAAGACCTGCAGGAGGCCCGTGACACGCTGCGCGCCCAGTTCGCCGACATGGCCACCAAAATTTTCGACGAGCGCGAGCAGCGCTTCGCCCAGACCAGCCAGCAGCACCTCGGGCAGTTGCTCGACCCGCTCAAGGAGCGTATCCAGTCCTTCGAAAAACGCGTGGAGGAAAGCTACCAGCAAGAAGCCCGCGAGCGCTTCTCGCTGGGCAAGGAGCTGGAACGACTGCAACAGCTCAACTTGCGCCTCTCCGACGAAGCCACCAACCTCACGCAAGCCCTGAAGGGCCAGAAAACCCAGGGTAACTGGGGCGAGCTGATCCTCGAGCGGGTGCTGGAGCATGCTGGCCTGGAAAAAGGCCGTGAATACCAGACCCAGGTCAGCCTCAAGAGCGCCGATGGCGAGCGCTTCCAGCCCGATGTGCTGATCATGCTGCCTGGCGACAAGCAGGTGGTGGTGGACGCCAAGGTCAGCCTTACCGCGTACCAGCAGTTCGTTGCCGGCAATGACGAGGCCGCGCTCAAACAGCACGTGCAGTCGCTGCGCAGCCACGTCAAAGGGTTGTCGAGCAAGGACTACAACCGCCTCGAAGGCCTGCACAGCCTGGATTTCGTGCTGCTGTTCGTACCCATCGAGGCGGCCTTCTCGGCAGCCCTGCAGGCCGAGCCGAACTTGTTCCAGGAAGCCTTCGACCGGCAGATCGTGATCGTCAGCCCCACCACGTTGCTCGCCACCCTGCGGGTGATCGACAGCTTGTGGAAGCAGGAACGCCAGGGCCAGAACGCCCGCGAGATCGCCGAGCGCGCCGGTTGGCTGTACGACAAGTTCGTGCTGTTCATCCAGGACCTGGACGAATTGGGCAACCGCCTGCAGCAGGTGGACAAGGCCTATGCCGCCGCCCGCAATAAACTGTGCGAAGGGCGTGGCAACCTGGTCAGCCGCAGCGAACAGCTGAAGTTGCTGGGCGCCCGGGCCAGCAAGAGCCTGCCGGCAGACCTGCTGGAGCGGGCGCTGTCCGACGAGGCACTGCCTGACGAGGCGGTTACTGAACCAGGCTCAGATGGCGATTGAGCATGGCGCGCAGGGCTGCTGGCTTCACCGGCTTGGCCAGGTAATCCAGGCCCGATGCATGCACCAGGGCGATGGTTTCCTTGCTGCCGTCGGCACTGATCACCACACCGGGCACCGGTTCACCCAGGCGCGCCCGTAGCCAGCCCATCAGCCCGGTGCCGGTTTCACCGTCATCCAGGTGGTAGTCCACCAGCGCCAGGTGCGGGCGCATGCCTTTGGCCAGCAGGGCTTCGCATTCAGCTTGGTTACGCGCGGTCCATACCTGGCAACCCCACCGGCTGAGCAGGCTGTTCATGCCAATCAGGATGCTGTCTTCGTTGTCCACGCACAGCACTTGCAGCCCGGCCAGTGGCTGGCCGCCTTGTTGCTCCACCGGGGCACTTGGCACCGGGGCGGCCTGGCGGGCAATCGGCACGCTGACGCGGAACACCGTGCCCTTGCCCGGCCATGAGCGCACTTCCAGCGGGTGCCCCAGCACCCGGCACAGGCCGTCGGCGATCGCCAGGCCCAGGCCCAGGCCCTTCTCGGCGCGGGTCTGGTGGCTGTCCAGGCGCTTGAACTCCTGGAAGATCACCTGCAGCTTGTCGTCGGCAATGCCCGGGCCGCGGTCCCATACCTCCAGCCACAGGCGCTCGCCCTGTCGGCGCGCGCCCAGCAGGATTGGGCTCTTGCCGTAGCGCAGGGCATTGGTGAGGAAGTTCTGCAGCACCCGGCGCAGCAGTTTCATGTCGCTGTCCACCCGCAGGCGGCTGCCGCGCAGGCGGAACTCCAGGCCTTTTTCCGCCGCCAGCAATTTGAATTCGGCCCCCAAGGTGTCGAACAGTTCGTTGAGGGCGAACGGCTTGGCATCCGGGGTGATCTTGCCATTCTCCAGGCGTGAGATGTCCAGCAGGTCGCTGATCAGCTCTTCGGCCGAGCGCAGCGAGCTGTCCATGTGCTGCACCAGTTGCTGGGCTTCTTCATTCATGCCCTCGGCCTGCTGCGACAAGGCGGCGGAGAACAGCCTGGCGGCGTTCAGTGGCTGCATCAGGTCATGGCTGACCGCCGCCAGGAAGCGGGTCTTGGACTTGCTTACCGCTTCGGCCTGGCTCTTGGCTTCGGACAGTGCCTGGTTCAGTTGTGACAGCTCGTGGGTGCGCTCCGCCACCCGTTGCTCAAGGCCTTCGTTGGCATCGCGCAGGGCCTGTTCGGCCTCGCGGAACGGGGTGATGTCGGTGAAACTCATGACAAAGCCGCCGCCGGGCATCGGGTTGCCGATCAGTTCGATCACGCGGCCATTGGGGAACAGCCGCTCGGAGGAGTGCGCGCGGCCCTGGCGCATCCAGTGCAGACGACGCGCCACATGCACCTGGGCCTCGCCCGGACCGCACAGGCCACGTTCGGCGTTGTAGCGGATGATGTCGGCAATAGGCCGGCCGACGCTGATCAGCCCGTCGGGGTAGTTGAACAGCTCCAGATAGCGACGGTTCCAGGCCACCAGATGCAGGTTCTGGTCGACCACGCTGATGCCCTGGTTGATGTTCTCGATGGCGCCTTGCAGCAAGGCGCGGTTGAACTGCAGCACCTCGCTGGCTTCGTCGGCGATGCGCACCACGTCTTCCAGTTGCATGTCGCGGCCTTCGATGGCGGCCTTGACCACAGCGCGGGTCGACGAGGTGCCGAGCACCCCGGCCAGCAACCGTTCGGTGTGCTCGATCCAGTCACCGTCGGCGTTCTGGTTGGGGTTGAAGCCCTTGCCCTGGCGGTAGGCGAAACGGATGAAGCTCTGCCGCGCGCGCTCCTCACCGACAAAGCGCGAGGCCAGGGTCAGCAAGTCGTCGATCTGCACCGCCAGCAGCGGCTTGCTGCTGGGCCGGGCGCTGGTTTGCTGGCCGATGAAGCGGCCGGCCTGCCAGTGTTCGGAAACCCGCGTGCGCGACAGCACCGACACCCAGGCGAACAGGGTGAAGTTGCCCGCCAGTGACAGCACCACGCCCTGGGTCAGCGGGCTGATCGGCAGGTTCAGCGGGTTGCCGTGCAGCCACGCCAACCCTGGGAACAGCTGCAGCGACCAGCCCAGGCTGTGCGCGGCGATTGGCAGCACCAAGGTGTAGAACCACAGGAAAATGCCAGCGGCCAGGCCGGCGAACACGCCACGGCGGTTGGCCTGCTTCCAGTACAGCGCGCCGAGCATGGCTGGGGTGAGCTGAGTCACGGCGGCAAAGGCGATCTGGCCGATGGTCGCCAGGCTGGCGGTAGAGCCCAGCAGGCGATAGCTGACATAGGCCAGCAGCAGGATCACCACGATGGTCACCCGGCGTACCGAAAGCATCCAGTGGCGGAACGCTTCGAACGGCCGCTCGGCGTTGTTGCGCCGCAGCAGCCAGGGCAGCAGCATGTCGTTGGACACCATGGTCGATAACGCCACGGCCTCGACGATGACCATGCCGGTGGCCGCCGAGGCGCCGCCGATGAACGCCAGCAGGGCCAGGCTTGGGTGCGCCTCGGCCAGTGGCAGGCTGATGACGAACGAGTCGGAAATCACCGTGCCTGGCAGCAGCATCTGCCCGGCCAGGGCAATCGGCACCACGAACAGCGCGGCCAGTGCCAGGTACATTGGGAAGACCCAGCGCGCCAGGCGCATGTCCTGGGGTTCGATGTTCTCCACCACGGTCACATGGAATTGCCGTGGCAGGCAGATGATCGCCATCATCGCCACGGCGGTTTGCACCACCATCGACGGCCAGTTGATGGTCTCCTGCCAATAGTCCTGCAGGTGGATCGACTGGCGGGCCTGGCTGAACAGGTCGTCGAAACCGTCATACAGGTTGAAGACCACGAAGATACCGACGGCGAGGAAGGCCAGCAGCTTGATCAGCGATTCGAAGGCAATCGCCAGGACCATGCCACGGTGGTGTTCGGTCACGTCCAGGCTGCGGGTGCCGAACACGATGGCGAACAGTGCCAGCACCAGCGACACCACCAGCGCGGTGTCCTGCACGCGGGTACCGGTTGCATCAGCGTTGGCGCCGATCAGCAGGTTCACGCCCAGCACGATGCCCTTGAGCTGCAAGGCGATGTACGGCAGCACGCCGATCAGGCAGATCAGCGCCACCACCACCGCCAGTGTCTGCGACTTGCCATAGCGCGCGGCGATGAAGTCGGCGATCGAGGTGATGTTCTGCTGTTTGCTGATCAGCACCATCTTCTGCAGCACCCAAGGCGCGAAGATCAGCAGCAGCACCGGACCCAGGTAGATGGGCAGGAACGCCCAGAGCTGTTCGGCGGCCTGGCCGACGGCGCCGAAGAAGGTCCAGCTGGTGCAGTACACGGCCAGCGACAGGCTGTACACCCAGGCACGCAGCTTCGGCGGCAACGGCGTGCTGCGGCGGTCGCCATAGAAGGCGATGGCGAACATGATGGCCATATAGGCCAGGGCGACCACGGCGATCAGCCCGCTGGACAACGACATGAAGACTCCGAAGCAAAAAAGGTAACGCGGTCCCGATCAATCAGTCTGGCACGCAGGTGCCGCTTCGTCAGCGCAGACGATGGTTGTAGGCCTGAGCTTGCGCGTGATTGATCTGAAACAAAACATCAATCTTTTCGGGTGCCCATCCCATAAAACACGCCCGCCAGTATCACCGACAACACCAGCAGGTAGAAGATCGCCCCCGGCCACAGATGCACCAGGGCGAACCCCACCATCACCGGCCCCAGCGCCGCCCCCAGGTTGGACAGGTTCTGCGCACCGTAATACACCCCGCGCAAGTGTTCCGGTGCGATCAGGTCGATGAACATGTACTCGGCCGGGATCACGATGATCTCGCCCAGGGTGAACACCAGCATCGCCAGGCACCAGGCCAGTACCGAGCCGGCCAGCGCGAAACCCAGCAGCCCGGCAATGAACAGGCCCATGCCGGCCAGCAGCCAGGGCATCAGGCGCTGGCGGCTGATGCGGCGCCCAATCAGGTACTGCAGGGCAATCACCGTCACCGCGTTGGTGGTCACCAGGTAGCCGACCAGGCGCGCCGCTTCGGCCGGGCTGCTGGTTACCACCAGGTACTGGGACAGGTAGGCGGTGAACTGGCCGAACACCACCGCGCTGAGCACCCCGCCCAGGGTGAAGCACACCAGCCGGCGATCACGCGCCAGCCCCAGCGCCACCTGGCCGAAGCCGGCCGCAGGCTTTTCGGGTGCGCTGGCCTGCAGGCTGCGGTCGCCAAGGCGCCAGTAAGCCACGCACATGACCAGGCCAAGCACGGCAGAGGCGATGAACGGCATATGGTCGTTCAGCTCCAGCATGGCCACGCCCAACAGCGGGCCGGCGGCGTAGCCGACGTTGCTGAGGGTGTACTTGATGGCGAACACCTCGGCCCGCTCCTCCACCGGCAGCAACGCGCAGAAGCCCGCCTTGGCGGCGATGTCGACCACTGCCAGGGCCAGGTTGATCAGCACCAGGCACAAGAAGAACAACAGCGCCGAACGGCTGGCGACCGCGCCGATGAAGGCCAGGGCGAACAGCAGTGTGCTGGCGCTGACCAGCGTGTGGTTGCGCAAGGTGTCGACCAGATGGCCGCCATACAGGCTCAGCAGCGAGGCAATGATCAGCGCGCCGCCGATCAGCAGGCCGATCTGGCTGATCGGCAGCTGAAAGTTGTCGGCCAGGTACACCACCAGGTAGGGCAGGGTGAGGGCGCGGGCGACGGTTAGGCTGAAGGTGGTGAGCAGCAGCAGGCGTACGGTGTGCGGGTAGCGTTTGATGGCGGCGAGCATTGCCACGTCCTTGTTGTTCTGGTGTTCCCAGGCACAAGCATAAGCCAGGCGCGGTGCCTGGCGACAGGCGGAGGATTGACAACCCGTATGCCACGGGGAATACTCACGAAAAATTCATATATATGTTTATATAACAAGACGAGAGCGAGACCCATGCACCCATTGACCGGTGATGCTCGACTGCCCCGCTACCAACAACTGCGCGACCACATGGTCGAGCAGATCGCCAACAACCGCTGGCGCCCCGGCGAAGCGATCCCGACCGAAGCAGCCTTGGCTTCCGAATTCGATATGTCGGTCGGCACCGTGCGCAAGGCCGTCGATGTGCTGGTGGCCGAAGGCGTGCTGGAACGCCAGCAGGGCCGCGGCACTTTTATCCGCCGCCCACAGTTCCAGTCTTCGCTGTTTCGCTTCTTTCGCTTCGAGGCCGCCAATGGCGAGCGCGTGGTGCCAGAAAGCCGCATCCTGTCCATCGAGCCGCTGGCGGCGCCATCGGCGGTGGCTGAGGCCCTGGGCCTGGCGCTCGAAACCGATGTGATCCGCATCGTTCGTACCCGTCTGCTTGGCGCCCAGCCCGTGCTGGCGGAGGAAATCTGGCTGCCGCGCCAGACCTTCCAGCCGTTGCTGGATGTGGAGTTGAACAGCAAGGGCCCGCTGCTGTACCCGATCTACGAAGAACTGTGCGGCCAGGTAGTCGCCTACGCCGAAGAGACCCTGACTGCCGAAGCGGTCGACGCGGTGCATGGCCGCCTATTGCAACTACCAGTCGACAGCCCGGTGGTGGTGATCGAGCGCCTGGCCCGTGACTACGCCGGCCAGCCGCTGGAATGGCGCCGCTCGCGCGGCCATGCGCAGCACTTCCGCTACCGCATCGACATCCGCTAAGCCGGCCGCTTCACCCCCGTTACCCGTCTGCGCCGCTTTGCCACGGCGCAGTGGCTTCGCCTGCCCGCAACACACTAAAAGGATAACAATCATGTTCAGTTGGTATCGCCAGATCACTTCACGGGAACGCAAGACGTTCTGGGCCTGCTTCGGCGGTTGGTCGCTCGATGCGCTTGAAGTGCAGATGTTCGGCCTGGCTATCCCTGCGTTGATCGCTGCGTTCTCCCTGAGCAAGGGCGATGCCGGCCTGATCAGTGGCCTGACCCTGGTGACCTCGGCAATCGGTGGCTGGCTGGGCGGCACGCTGTCCGACCGTTACGGCCGTGTGCGAACCCTGCAATGGATGATTCTCTGGTTCTCCTTCTTCACTTTCCTCTCGGCATTCGTCACCGGCTTTTACCCGCTGCTGTTCGTCAAGGCCATGCAAGGCTTCGGCATCGGTGGCGAATGGGCGGCCGGCGCGGTGTTGATGGCCGAAACCATCAACCCGAAATATCGTGGCAAGGTCATGGGCACGGTACAGAGCGCCTGGGCCGTGGGTTGGGGCCTGGCGGTGGCGCTGTTCACGTTGATCTACTCGCTGGTGCCGCAGGAATTCGCCTGGCGGGTCATGTTCTTCGTCGGCCTGCTGCCGTCACTGCTGATCATCTGGGTACGCCGCAATGTGCCCGAGCCGGACAGCTTCCAGCGCCTGCAGAAAGAAAACGCCATCCCCACCCGCTTCCTGCAGTCGATGGCTGGCATCTTCCGCCCGGAACTGCTGCGCGTGACCCTGCTGGGCGGCTTGCTCGGCCTGGGTGCTCACGGTGGCTACCACGCGGTGATGACCTGGTTGCCGACCTTCCTCAAAACCGAACGCAACCTTTCAGTGCTGAACTCCGGCGGTTACCTGGCGGTGATCATCCTGGCCTTCTGGTGCGGCTGCGTGGTCAGTGGCCTGCTGATCGACCGCATTGGGCGCCGCAAGAACATCCTGCTGTTCGCGCTGTGCTGCGTGCTGACCGTGCAGGCCTATGTGTTCTTCCCGCTGACCAATACCCAGATGCTGTTCCTCGGCTTCCCGCTGGGCTTCTTCGCTGCCGGCATCCCGGCCAGCCTGGGCGCGTTCTTCAATGAACTGTACCCAGCTGATGTGCGCGGGGCCGGGGTGGGCTTTTGCTACAACTTTGGCCGCGTGCTGTCGGCGGTATTCCCGTTCCTGGTCGGCCACATGAGTGAGTCGATGTCGCTGGGCAGTGCCATTGGCATCGATGCTGGCATTGCCTATGGCGTGGCGGTGATCGCTGCCCTGTGCCTGCCGGAAACCCGTGGCCGTAACCTTGAATCTGCACCCGCGCCGGAAATGGCCGGTGCTGCTGCCAAGTAACCTGACCTTGTTTGTATGAGAACCATGCCCGACGCTCCTGCTTTACACCTGACTGCCATCGACAGCCACGCCCACGTATTCAGCCGTGGGTTGAACCTGGCCAGCGTGCGGCGTTACGCGCCCAGCTACGATGCGCCGCTGGGCGACTACCTGGGCCAGTTGCTGGCCCATGGTTTCAGCCATGGCGTGCTGGTTCAGCCCAGCTTCCTCGGTACCGACAATCGTTACCTGCTCAGTGCCTTGCAGACCGTGCCGGGGCAATTGCGCGGGGTGGTGATGCTGGAGCGAAATGTCGAACGGGCGAGCCTGGACGAAATGGCAAGGTTGGGCGTGAGGGGTGTGCGCTTGAACCTCATGGGGCAGGCCTTGCCTGACCTGACCGGCGCCGAATGGCGGCCTATGTTGGAGCGCATTGGCGAGCAGGGCTGGCACCTGGAGCTGCATCGGCAAGTGGCCGACATACCGGCGTTGGTGCGGGCCCTCGAACCCTATGGGCTGGACATCGTGATCGACCATTTTGGCCGGCCCGATGCCCGCCGTGGCCTCGGCCAGCCGGGGTTCGCCGAGCTGCTGACCCTGGGCGGACGGGGCAAGGTCTGGGTGAAGGTGTCTGGCATCTATCGGCTGGAAGGTTCGCCCGAGGAGAACCTTTCATTCGCCCGTCAGACGCTATGCGCGCTGGAAGCCCATTACGGGGCGCAGCGGTTGATGTGGGGCAGTGACTGGCCGCATACCCAGCATGAATCGGCAGTGAGTTTCGGCACCGCTGTCGAGCAGTTCGACGCCCTGGGCTGTTCGGCGCAGTTGCGCCGGGCCTTGTTGTTGGATACCGCGCAGGCGTTGTTCGGTTTCGAGTGATGCAGTACCTGTTCTGAAGGCTCGGCTTGCCAGTCAACGCATTTCCCATGCAGATTTGTGGCCTGGCGTGCCCGGCGCGCCTCCAATTGAAAAGCCCTCAGGACCATGGACGATGAGTCACTCCTCGCAATTCACCTTGCTCGGCAAGCGGCGTTTCCTGCCGTTTTTCATCACCCAGTCGCTGGGTGCCTTCAACGACAACCTGTTCAAGCAGTCGCTGATTCTGGCGATCCTGTTCAGGCTCAGCCTGGGCGACGGCGACCGGTCGATCTGGGTCAACCTGTGCGCCTTGCTGTTCATCCTGCCGTTTTTCCTGTTCTCGGCACTGGGCGGGCAGTTCGGTGAAAAGTTCGCCAAGGACGCGTTGATCCGCGCGATCAAACTGGCCGAAATCGCGATCATGGCAGTGGGTGCGCTGGGCTTTATCACCAACCACCTGGCGTTGATGCTGGTGGCGCTGTTCGGCATGGGCACCCATTCGGCACTGTTTGGCCCGGTGAAGTATTCAATCCTGCCGCAGGCCCTGCGTGAGGAAGAGTTGGTTGGCGGCAATGGGCTGGTGGAAACCGGCACCTTCCTCGCCATCCTCGCTGGCACCATCGGTGCCGGGGTGATGATGTCGGCCGACAGCTACGCCTCGGTGGTGGCCGGTGGCGTGGTCGGCACGGCGGTGCTCGGCTACCTGGCCAGCCGCTGGATCCCCCGGGCTGCCGCCGCATCGCCGCAGATGACACTGGACTGGAACATCTTCAAGCAGTCCTGGGCGATTCTGCGCATGGGCCTGGGCCAGCCGCCAGCGGTGTCGCGCTCGATCGTCGGCAACTCGTGGTTCTGGTTCGTCGGCGCCATCTACCTTACGCAGATCCCGGCCTACGCCAAGGACTGGCTGCACGGTGACGGCACGGTGGTGACCCTGGTGCTGACGCTGTTCTCGGTGGGTATCGCCCTGGGCTCATTGCTGTGCGAGCGCCTTAGCGGGCGCAAGGTGGAGATTGGCCTGGTGCCGTTCGGCTCGTTCGGCCTGACCCTGTTCGGCTTGCTGTGGTGGTGGCATTCCGGTGATGTTCCGGCTGCGGCGGCGCCGCACGACTGGCTGGCGCTGCTGGGCATGAGCCAGGCCTGGTGGATCTTGTTGTCGATCGTCGGTCTGGGGGTATTCGGCGGCTTTTACATCGTGCCGTTGTATGCGTTGATCCAGGCCCGCACGGCCGAAGACCAGCGGGCCCGGGTGATCGCGGCCAACAACATCCTCAATGCCTTGTTCATGGTGGTGTCGGCGGTGCTCACCATTGGCCTGCTGGGGCTGGCAGGCTTTACCATCCCGCAGCTGTTCCTGGTGGTGTCGCTGCTCAACATCGCGGTCAACGCCTACATCTTCAGGATCGTGCCCGAGTTCACCATGCGCTTCCTGATCTGGTTGCTCAGCCATTCGATGTATCGCGTGCAGCATCGCGACCTTGAACGCATCCCTGACGAAGGCGCGGCGTTGCTGGTGTGCAACCACGTTTCATTCGTCGATGCGCTGCTGCTGGGTGGGGCTATCCGCCGGCCGATCCGCTTTGTCATGTACTACAAGATCTACAACCTGCCGGTGCTCAACTTCGTGTTCCGCACCGCTGGCGCCATCCCGATAGCCGGGCGTAACGAAGACCTGGCGACCTACGAGCGCGCCTTCGCGCGAATTGCCCAGTACCTGGCCGAGGGGGAGCTGGTGTGCATCTTCCCGGAAGGCAAGTTGACCGGTGATGGCGAAATCGATGTGTTCAAGGGCGGCGTCAACCGCATCCTCGAAGAAACGCCGGTGCCGGTGATTCCGCTGGCCTTGCAGGGGCTGTGGGGCAGCTTCTTCAGCCGCGACCCGGCCAAGGGCTTTTTCAAGCGCCTGTGGTCGCGGGTGACCATTGTGGCAGGCGCCGCCATCCCAGTGGAGGCGGCGCAGCCAGAGTTGTTGCGCGAGCAGGTCAGCCGTTTGCGCGGTAACCTGCGCTAGGGGAGGGGGTTAGCTGGCGCTGACTTTAAGGCCGACCAGGCCGCAGACGATCAGTGCCACGCTGACCAGCCGTACCAGGGCCATCGATTCGCCGAACAGGATGATGCCAGCGATCACCGTGCCCACGGCACCGACGCCAGTCCAGATGGCATAGGCGGTGCCCAGTGGCAGCTCCTTCATGGCCAGGCCCAGCAGGCCAAGGCTGATGACCATGGCGCCGACGGTAAGTACGGTGGGAATCGGCTTGCTGAAGCCGTCGGTGTATTTCAGGCCGACGGCCCAGCCGACCTCGAACAGGCCGGCAAAGAACAGGATGATCCAGGACATGAGTGTGTCTCCATCGTTTGAATGATGGGGCCGTCCCCGGAATGGTCACGCGGTGCGTCGTGAGGTCGTCCTCACAGTGGCCACTATGGTGCACACCTGAAGGTTTCAGGGCAAGCCTGTGCGGGCGGGTTCCACTGCTTCGGTTTCCACCGCCGGCTCATTCATCCGCCGGAACCAGGTGGACAATAGCACCCCGGAAATATTGTGCCAAACACTGAACAAGGCGCTCGGCACCGCCGCCAGTGGCGAGAAGTGCGCTGCTGCCAGTGCCGCGCCAAGCCCGGAGTTCTGCATGCCCACCTCCAGTGCCAGTGACTTGCGCTGGGCCAGCGGCAGCTTGCACAGCTTGCCGGTCAGGTACCCCAGCAAATAGCCGAAGCTGTTGTGCAGCATCACCACCGCCATGATCAGCAACCCCGACTCGGCGATTTTCGCCTGGCTGGCCGCCACCACCGCACACACGATCATCACGATACTCACCACCGACACCAGTGGCAGCACCTGCACCGCCGCCTGCACGCGGGCACCGAGCAAGCGCTGGGCCAGCACGCCGAGCACGATCGGCAGCATGACAAGCTGCAGGATCGACCAGAACATGTCCATGAAGGACACCGGCAACCAGGCCGATGCCAGGAACCAAATCAGCGCCGGGGTCAGTAGCGGTGCCAGCAGGGTGGTGACCGCAGCGATCGCCACGGCCAGCGCCAGGTCGCCACGCGACAGCCAGACCATCACGTTCGATGCCGTGCCGCTTGGGCAGCAACCAACCAGGATCACGCCCACGGCAATTTCCGGCGGCAGGTGGAACAGCTGGCACAGCAGCCAGGCCATGCCGGGCATGATCACGAAGTGCGCGACCACGCCCAACATCACCCGCCAAGGCTGGCGGGCGAGGGCGGCGAAGTCGTCGAGCTTGAGGGTAAGGCCCATGCCGAACATCACCAGCCCCAGCAGCGGCACAATGGCCACCTTGAGGGCGATGAACCATTGCGGTTGCAGGAAAGCCAGCACGGCGAAAACCAGCACCCACAGGGCGAAGGTATTGCCGACGAAGCGGCTTAAGGCGGCGAGGGCACGCATGGGCAATTCCTTTTCTTTTTATAGCTGTGTGGATTTTATTGGCCCTTTCGCGGGTTTACCCGCGAAGAGGCCGGTGCAGGCAAAAAATCACTTCCAGGCCAGCACCGGTCCTTCAAGAGAACATCAGACCCCTTGCGGAATCTCTTCTCCACCCAGTGCCTCGAACAGCACCGGCAGGAACTCGGCAAAGGTCATCATCATCAGCTGGAAGCTGGCATCGAACTGCTGCGCAGCTTCATCGCCACCGTCCTGCTCGGCTTGCTCTTGCAGCAGCTCTTCGAACTTCAGGCGCTTGATGACCATCTTGTCGTCGAGAATGAACGACAGCTTGTCCTGCCAGGCCAGGGCCAGCTGGGTCACTACCTTGCCAGTGCTCAGGTGCAGCTGGATTTCCTCGCCCGTCAGGTCCTGGCGCTTGCAGCGCACGATACCGCCGTCTTCGGCCGTGTCGCGCAGCTCGCATTCGTCCAGCACATGGAAGCCTTCGGCGGCTTGCTGCGACTTGACCCAGTCGGTCATGGTGGCAACCGGTGCAACTTTTACCGTGGCAGGGCGCACCGGCAGCGAGCCCATCACTTCACGCAGGGTCGACAACAGGTCTTCGGCACGCTTGGCGCTGGCCGAGTTGACCAGAATCACGCCCAGGCGCGGGGCGATGGCGGCGAAGATCATCGAGCGGCGGATGAACGCGCGCGGCAGGAAGGCCTGGATGATCTCGTCCTTGATCTGGTCGCGTTCCTTTTTATAGACCTTGCGCATTTGCTCGGTCTCGATCTCTTCGACCTTTTCCTTGACCGCGTCGTTGACCACGCTGCTAGGCAGGATGCGTTCTTCCTTGCGTGCGGCAATCAGCAGGTACTCGCCGCTGACATGCACCAGGGGAGCGTCTTCGCCTTTGCCGAACGGCGCGACGAAACCGTAGGTGGTCAGCTCCTGGCTGGCGCATGGGCGGGCCGGCTTGCTGGCCAGGGCGGCTTCCAACGCTTCAGGCTCGAACGGAACTTCCTGGGTCAGGCGGTAGGTCAGCAGGTTCTTGAACCACATGAGGGGCAATCTCTCCTTAATGCATAAGGCGGGCATTATTCTCCGTGCGCTGATCTGAGGCCAGCCCTGTCACAGGGCCAGCAGTGACTAATGCGGGAAAGAAACGCACGCCAACGCTAGGTCTTTGAAAGGCATGAGGTTTTTTTTGAAAAAAGTTTAAAAAGTGCTTGCCAGGGTATGGGGCCGTCCGTAGAATGCGCGCCACACCGAGACGAAGGGTGATTAGCTCAGCCGGGAGAGCATCTGCCTTACAAGCAGAGGGTCGGCGGTTCGATCCCGTCATCACCCACCACTCGATGTATAGCGCAGCGGTAGTTCAGTCGGTTAGAATACCGGCCTGTCACGCCGGGGGTCGCGGGTTCGAGTCCCGTCCGCTGCGCCATATTCCACTTCCAGGGCCCACTGAACACCCGGAAGTAACAAAGAAAGCGACCTTAGGGTCGCTTTTTTTGTGCCTGTATTTTGCTGTTTGATCCAAGTTTGAAAAAACTTCGATAAGTGCTTGCCAGAGCGCAAAGTCGCCCGTAGAATGCGCGCCACACCGAGAGACATGGGTGATTAGCTCAGCCGGGAGAGCATCTGCCTTACAAGCAGAGGGTCGGCGGTTCGATCCCGTCATCACCCACCACTCGATGTATAGCGCAGCGGTAGTTCAGTCGGTTAGAATACCGGCCTGTCACGCCGGGGGTCGCGGGTTCGAGTCCCGTCCGCTGCGCCATATTCCACTTCCAGGGCCCACTGAACACCCGGAAGTAACAAAGAAAGCGACCTTAGGGTCGCTTTTTTTGTGCCTGCAGTTTCAGCGTCAGCGCTCTTCCTCCCGCAGCGTCAGCACCTCGAACCCTTGCTCGGTCACTGCCACGGTGTGCTCCCATTGCGCCGACAGGCTGTGGTCACGGGTAATCACCGTCCAGCCGTCCTTCATTTCTCGCGTGCCACGCTTACCCTGGTTGATCATCGGCTCGATGGTAAACACCATGCCCGGCTTCAGCTTCATGCCCATGCCGCGCTGGCCAATGTGCAGCACCTCGGGCCCCTCATGCATCTGCTGGCCAATGCCGTGCCCGCAATACTCGCGTACCACGCTGTAGCCCGCAGCCTCGGCATGGGCCTGCACGGCATGGCCGATATCACCCAGCGTCGCCCCAGGGCGCACCTGCTCGATGCCTTTCCACAATGCGTCGTAGGTAGTGTCGACCAACCGCCGGGCTTCATCGCTGATCGCTCCGATGCCATACATCTTCGAAGAGTCGGCAATGTAGCCGCCCTGTTCCAGGGTGATGTCGACGTTGATGATCGAGCCTTCCTTGAGCACTTCATCGACTTTGGGTATGCCGTGGCACACCACATGGTCCACCGAGGTATTGAGCGAGTAGGGGAAGCCATACTGGCCTTTGCTCGCTGGCCGCGCCTTGAGTGTATTGACGATGAATGCCTCGGCGCGATCGTTGATCTGCATGGTGGTGACACCGGGGCGGATGAAGCTGTCGAGGTCGGCGAACACCTGGGCCAGCAGTTGGCCGGCGCGGCGCATCAGGTCGAGTTGGGCGGGGGTCTTGATGATCACCTGAGACATAGGGGGAGGGCAGTTGCTCATGCTGGAATGTGCCCCAGCATAGCGCCTGGGGCTGTGAAGTTGCCACCGCATGGTGCGCAAGATAGGCCACAGCACGGCCTTTGTGGGAGCGTGAGGCGGCTGGCCCATTAATTGCTGACTTACCTCCCATCCAGGGCGGTCAACGTCGACAGCCCACACAACCTCACGACAAAGGCGCCGTGTTGCCCCGCTTGCTTGCGCAAGCCGGAGCAGCCGGCGCCTTTTTGCGTTCCCCACAGGAGCCCGCCCATGGCCAACAGCGAAGTGCGCAGCGTCTGCCCCTACTGCGGCGTTGGCTGCGGCATCGTCATGAGCGTTGCCGATGGCAAGGTCGGCAAGATCAGTGGCGACAAGCAGCACCCCAGCAACTTCGGCCGCCTGTGCACCAAAGGCCTCACCGCACACCTGCCGCTGAGCGCCGCCGGGCGCATGGCTGACGCCTATGTGCGCCAGCAACGTAGCCAGCCGCCGGTGCGCACCAGCATGGACCAGGCCATCACCGACACTGCCATGCGCCTGCGCGGCATCATCGACCAGCACGGCGCTGACGCCGTCGCGCTGTACGTGTCCGGGCAAATGTCGCTGGAGGCCCAGTACTTGGCCAACAAGCTGGCTAAAGGCTTTATCCGCACCCGCCATATCGAGTCCAACTCGCGCCTGTGCATGGCCAGCGCCGGCAGCGGCTACAAGCTGTCGCTGGGCGCCGATGGCCCACCCGGCAGCTACCAGGACTTCGAGCACGCCGACGTATTCCTGGTGATCGGCGCCAACATGGCCGACTGCCACCCCATTCTGTTCCTGCGCCTGCTCGACCGGGTCAAGGCCGGGGCCAGGCTGATCGTCGTCGACCCCCGGCGCAGCGCTACCGCCGACAAGGCTGACCTGTTCCTGCAAGTACGCCCAGGCAGCGACATGGCCTTGCTCAACGGCTTTTTGCACTTGCTGCAGCGCAACGGCCACACCAACCCCGACTTCATCGCCCGCCACACCGAAGGCTGGGACGAACTGCCACCCTTCCTCGACGACTATACCCCCGAGCGCGTAGCCGCCATCACCGGGCTGGCGGAGGCCGATATCATCCAGGCCGCCGATTGGATCGGCAGCGCCAGCAACTGGATGAGCTGCTGGACCATGGGCCTTAACCAGAGCATCCACGGCACCTGGCACAGCAACGCCATCTGCAACCTGCACCTGGCCACGGGCGCCATCTGCCGCCCCGGTAGCGGCCCGTTCTCGCTGACCGGCCAGCCCAATGCCATGGGCGGCCGCGAGATGGGCTACATGGGGCCTGGCTTGCCAGGCCAGCGCTCGGCGTTGGTGGCAACGGACCGCGCCTTTGTCGAGCAGCAGTGGCAGCTGGCGCCGGGCAGCCTGCGCAGCGAAGGCGGTGAGGGCACGGTGGCGCTGTTCGAGCAGATGAAGGCCGGAGAAGTGAAAGCCTGCTGGATCATCTGCAGCAACCCAGTGGCCAGTGTCGCCAACCGCCAGCAAGTAATCGACGGGCTGCGCGAGGCCGAACTGGTGATTACCCAGGATGCATTCCTCGACACCGAAACCAACCGCTACGCCGACATCTTGCTGCCGGCCGCGCTGTGGGCCGAAGGCGAGGGTGTGATGATCAATAGCGAACGCAACCTGACGCTGATGCCGCGCGCCGTCCAGCCGCCAGGGCAAAGCCTGCCCGACTGGCAGATCATTGCCCGTGTGGCCTGTGCCATGGGCTATGCCGACGCATTCGACTACCCCGATGCCGAAGCGGTGTACGAGGAAATTCGCCGCTTCCACAACCCGCTGACCGGCTACGATCTGCGCGGCATCGGCTATGCCGAACTGCGTACGCAACCGCGCCAGTGGCCCTGTGCGCCGGGCCGTGAACAGGCGCGAAGCCCACTGCGCTACCTCAACGACGGCAGCAGCCAGGCGCTGTTGCTCGATGCCCAGGGGCAGCGGCCGGCCCTGGCCTTCCCGACCGCCAGCGGCAAGGCGCGCTTCTTCGCTCGGCCTTGGCTGCCGGCGCCGGAGTTGCCGAATGACGACTACCCCATGGTGCTGAATACCGGCCGCGTGCAGCACCAATGGCACACCCTCACCAAGACCGGCAAGGTGCCGGCGCTGAACAAGTTGGAGCCTGGTCCCTTTGTCGAAATCCACCCCGAAGATGCTGCCCGGTTGGGAGTGGCAGAAAAGGACCAGGTGGCCATTCGCTCGCGACGTGGTCAAGCCGTGCTACCGGCGCGTATCAGCGACCGGGTCATGCCGGGCAACTGCTTCGCGCCGTTTCACTGGAACGACCTGATCGGCGAGCAGTTGGCAATCAATGCCGTGACCTGCGATGCGGTCGACCCGTTGTCACTGCAGCCTGCCTTCAAACATTGCGCCGTGGCCCTGGAGCGGGTCGCAAGTGAGCGCATCGATGCCCTTGACCTGAACACTGCCACTTCGGAGCCTGCTCGCATGCCGACCGCCACCCTGTCCCGTCTGCTTGGCCTGGACACCCTGCCGACCCCGGTGCTGGCCGAAGAAGAGCGCCATTACCTGCAAGGTTTCCTGCTGGGCCTGGACCAAGCCCGCGCCGAGGGCGTGCCCGCCCTGCCGGCCAGTGCGCCGCTGGCTGCCAACCGGCGGCTGTTCGTCGACGGTTTGCTGGCCGGGCTGTTCGCCCAGCCCGCCACTGCGCCCCCAGCGGCGCTGACAGTGCCACTGCATCAGGTGCTGTGGGCCTCGCAGACCGGCAACGGCGAGCTGCTGGCCGAACGCTGTGCCGAGCGCCTGCGCGGTGCCGGCCTGAGTGTGCAACTGCGCTGCATGGAGGCGGTCAGCCCAAGCCAGCTGCAGGGCGCTGCCAGTGTGGTGTTGATTGCCAGTACCTTTGGCGATGGCGATGCACCCGACAGCGCGGCGGCATTCTGGCAGGCACTGCAGGGCGAGGGGGGCGCCCACTGCGCCGAGCTGCCCTATGCCGTGCTGGCCCTGGGCGACTCCAGTTACGATCAGTTCTGTGGCTTTGGCCGCAAGCTCGACCTGCGTCTGGCCGAGCTGGGAGGGCGGCGCCTGCTGCAACGGGTGGACTGCGAGCCGGATTTTGACGAAGCCTTTGCGGGCTGGCTCGAGGCATTGCTAGCCGAGCTGGGCAGTGCCACGGCGCCACTACCGGCCAGCGACCCCGCACCCGTGGCGGCCTACAGCAAGCAACAACCCTGGGCTGCCACCTTGCGGGAAAATCGCCTGCTCAATGGCCCCGGTGCCAGCAAGGAAACCCGCCAGCTGGTCTTCGACCTGAGCGGTAGCGGATTCACCTACGCCGCCGGTGACGCCTTGGGCGTGTGGCCGCGCAATTGCCCGGCTCTGGTCGACGAGCTGCTGGCACTGACGCAGCTTGATGGCCAGGCCTTGGTCGAGTTGAAAGGCCAGCCTGCCATGCCACTGGCCGAAGCCCTGCAGGCGCATCTGGAAATTGCCAAGGTAAGCCCTCAACAGCTGCAAGCATTTGCAGGCAATGCGCCCGACCTGCAGCGCCTGCTGCAGCCCGCGTGCAAGGCCGAGCTGCAGGACTGGTTGTGGGGCCGGCAGTTGACCGATGTGCTGCGCGCCTTCCCCCAGCAGTTGCCACTGGCCCACTGGCTGGAGCTGCTCAAGCCGTTGCAGCCGCGGCTCTACTCGATCAGCTCCAGCCCGCTGGCGCACCCGGAGCAGGTGCACCTGACGGTTTCCACGGTGCGTTATGGCAAACGTAAAGGCGTGTGTTCAAGCTTCCTTGCTGACCGTGCGCAGGCACTCAAGGTGGCAATTTTCCCGCAGGTGTCGAAGCACTTTCGCCTGCCCGAGGACGACAATGTGCCGGTAATCATGGTTGGCCCTGGCACTGGTATTGCGCCGTTTCGCGCCTTCCTCGAAGAACGGGAGGCGCGGGGGGCGAAAGGCGGTAACTGGCTGTTCTTTGGCGAGCAGTACGCGGCAACCGACTTCTATTACCGGGAACAATTGCAGGCCTGGCAGGCAGGTGGTCATCTACGGCTGGATACAGCGTTTTCCCGCGACCAGGCCGAGAAGATCTATGTACAGCAACGCCTGCGAGAGCAGGGAGCACAGGTATGGCAATGGCTGGAGGCAGGCGCGTATTTTTATGTCTGCGGGGATGCCCAGCGCATGGCCAAGGATGTGGATGCGGCGTTACGTGAAGTCATTGCCGTGCACGGGAAAGTGGATGCGGATGCCTATGTCGAAACATTGAACAAGGCCAAGCGGTATAGGCGCGATGTGTACTGAGCGCACCGGGATGGGCTGTTGTGCACTGTGAATGTGCATACCTGTGCCGGCCTCTTCGCGGGTGAACCCGCTCCTACAGGTACCGTACAAGTCTGCCGACCTTTGGAGATCCCTGTGGGCGCGGGTTTACCCGCGAAGAGACCGGCACAGATAAAGCAATTGGCACAGTCCCTGCTTTATCTCCAATACAACAAGCCCCGCTGATCAACGGCGATCAACCCGGGCCCCTACCGTGATGAATACAGGCAAAGGCGCCTGGAGCTTCGGCTCCAGGCGCCTTTTTTTTGATCGAGGATCGGCTTATGAAGGCAACAGTGAGCAGCGGGCAACGAGAGCGACTGGTCATCGTCGGCAACGGCATGGTCGGCCACCATTGCGTCGAACAACTGGTCAGCCGTGGCGCCCTGCAGCGCTTCGAGGTGCGGGTGTTCGGCGAAGAGCGCCAACGCGCCTACGACCGCGTGCACCTGTCCGAATACTTCGGTGGCAGTTGTGCCGAAACCCTGGCCCTGTGCGAGCACGATTTCTACAACGCCAACGGCGTGCACCTGCACCTGGGTGAGGCTGTGCTGGAGATCGACCGCGAGCGCTGCGAGGTGGTCACCGCCGAGGGCCGATACGGCTACGAGCAACTGGTGCTGGCCACCGGTTCCTACCCCTTCGTACCGCCGATCGAAGGCTCCAGCGGCAATGCCCGGCTGGTGTACCGCACCCTGGACGACCTTGATGGCATTCGCGCTGCCGCAGCCGGTGCGCGTCGTGGCGTGGTGGTCGGTGGCGGCCTGCTTGGCCTGGAAGCCGCCAACGCCCTCAAGTCGCTGGGCCTGGAGGCCCACGTCGTTGAATTCGCTCCACGGCTTATGCCGGTGCAGTTGGACGGTGAGGGCGGTGCCGCGCTTAAAGCGCAGATCGAGGCGCTGGGCGTGGGGGTGCACCTGTCACGTGCCACCCAGTCGATCAACGACGGTGAAAGCTACCGCTATCGCATGAACTTCGACGGCGGCGAGCACCTGGAAACCGACCTGGTCGTGTTCTCCGCTGGTATCCGCCCACAGGATGCCTTGGGCAGAGCCTGCGGCCTGGAGATCGCCGCGCGCGGCGGTGTGGTGATCGACAATCACTGCCGCAGCAGCGACCCACGCATCTTTGCCATTGGAGAGTGCGCCTCGTGGAACGGCAGCGTTTTCGGCCTGGTTGCCCCAGGCTACGGCATGGCCCGCAACCTGGCGGCGTTGCTGATGGGGGAGGCGGCGGTCGCGTTCACCGGCGCCGACATGTCGACCAAGCTCAAGTTGTTGGGTGTGGATGTCGGCTCGATCGGTGATGCCCACGGCGCCACCCCTGGCGCGCGCAGCTACCGCTTCATCGACGAGGCCAACAGCGCCTACCGCCGGCTGGTGGTGGACGCCAGCGGCAAGCATGTGCTCGGCGCGGTGCTGGTGGGCGACAACAGCTATTACGACACCCTGCTGCAATACGCCCAGAACGGCATTGCCTTGCCGGCCGACCCGGCAGCGCTGATCTTGCCGCAAGGCGGTGGCGCACCGGCCTTGGGCGCTGACGCATTGCCCGACCGCGCGACCATCTGCTCCTGCCACAACGTCAGCAAGGGCGCGGTGTGCGCGGCCATCGACAGCGGTTGCAGCGATCTTGCGGCGGTCAAGGGCTGCACCAAGGCTGCCAGTGGTTGCGGTGGTTGCGCGGCCCTGCTCAAGCAGGTGTTCGAGCATGAATTGACCGCCCGCGGCGTGGCGGTGGACAAGAGCCTGTGCGAGCACTTCGCCTACACCCGTCAGGAACTCTACGGGCTGGTGCGGGTTGAGGGTATTCGCACCTTCGGCGAACTGCTCGAACGCCACGGCAAAGGCCACGTTGGCTGTGACATCTGCAAGCCGGCGGTGGGCAATATTCTCGCCTCGTGCTGGAACCAGCCGATCATGGACCCGGCGCTGGTGCCGCTGCAGGACACCAACGACACCTTCATGGCCAACATGCAGAAAAACGGCACCTACTCGGTGGTGCCGCGCATACCGGGGGGGGAAATTACCCCCGACAAGCTCATCGTCATTGGCCAGGTGGCCAAGAAGTACGATTTGTACACCAAAATCACCGGCGGCCAGCGCATCGACCTGTTCGGTGCCCAGTTGCATGAACTTCCGCTGATCTGGGGCGAGCTGATCGAAGCCGGCTTCGAAACCGGCCACGCCTACGGCAAATCGACCCGCACGGTGAAATCGTGCGTGGGCAGCACCTGGTGCCGTTACGGCGTGCAGGACAGTGTCGGCATGGCCCTGCGCCTGGAGGACCGCTACAAAGGCCTGCGCAGCCCGCACAAGCTCAAGTTCGCCGTGTCCGGCTGCACCCGCGAATGTGCCGAGGCGCAGAGCAAGGACATCGGCGTGATCGCCACTGACAAGGGCTGGAATCTGTACGTGTGCGGCAACGGCGGCATGCGCCCACGGCATGCTGAACTGTTCGCCACCGACCTGGACGACGAAACCCTGGTACGCCTGATCGACCGCGTGCTGATGTTCTACATCCGTACCGCCGACAAGCTGCAGCGCACCTCGGTTTGGCGCGAGAGCCTGGACGGTGGGCTGGACTACCTGAAGCAGGTGATCATCGACGACAGCCTGGGCTTGGCCAGCGAGCTGGAAGCGCAGATGCAGCATGTGGTCGACCAGTACGAATGCGAATGGGCCAACGCCCTCAACGACCCGGAGAAGCTCAAGCGCTTCCGCACCTTCGTCAATGACCGGCGTGCCGACCCGGACATGCACTTCGTGCGCGAACGCGAACAACGCCGGCCTGCTGCGCCGCTGCACCTGATTCCAACTGTCGAGGAGGCTGTCTGATGAACCTGTCCAATGCTGCTGTGAAAACCCAAGCGACCTGGCAGGTGGTGTGCCGGGTGCAAGACCTGGTAGCCGAGTCCGGGGTGGTCGTGTGGCTGGATGGCACCCAGGTGGCGCTGTTCTACCTGCCGGGGCAGGCCCAGCCGCTGTATGCCGTGGACAACCGCGACCCGCGTTCCGGCGCCAACATCATCGGCCGTGGGTTGGTAGGCAGTGTGCAGGGTGAGTTGGTGGTGGCGGCGCCGTTGTACAAGCAGCATTTCAGCCTGCAGAGCGGCGAGTGCCTGGAGGATGCCGGGCAACAGCTTCGGGTGTGGTCGGTGCGATTCAATGGCGAGGCGGTGGAGTTGGCGGTGGCCTGATGTTCAGCTGCTGCTTGCGGCGATGCGTTAAGCTTGCCGCATGAACCTCGATACCCGCATTAAATACCGCCACCTGCTGTGCTTCCTGGAGATTGCCCGGCAGGGCAGCCTGGCCAGGGCTGCCGACGTGCTTGCGATCAGCCAGCCGGCCATCTCCAAAACCCTCAAGGAACTTGAAGACCTGTTGGAGGCGCGCTTGTTCGCGCGCAGCCGTCAGGGTGTCGAGCTGACCCCCGCCGGGACGCGCTTCATGCGTTATGCCGGGCCCAGCGTGCAGGCCCTGCGCGATGGTGTCAGCAGTTTGCGTGGCGAAGCGCGGGCGCCGTCACAGGTGCGTATAGGCGTGCTGTCCACGGTCGAGGGCCTGCTCATGCCCGAGGTGTTGTGCCGCCTGCACCAGCGCCATGACGCGCTGGTGATCAGTGTGGTCACCGGGGTCAGTGCTCAGCTGCTCGGCCAACTGCACCTGGGCGAACTGGAGCTTGTGGTCGGGCGCATGACCGACAGCCCGCAGATCCAGGGCCTGTCGTTCGAGCACCTGTACAGCGAATCGATGAGCCTGGTGGTACGCCCCGGTCACCCGCTGCTGGCCAGCGCGCCGGTGGAGCGAGCCCAGGTGGGGCGTTACCCGTTGGTGCTGCCACCGGCGGGCACCACCATCCGCCAGCATGCCGACAGCCTGTTTGTGCAATGCGGTATCCAGATGCCGGCGCAGCGCCTGGAAACCTTGTCGCTGGCCCTGAGCCGGCGTTACCTGCTGGGCAGTGATGGACTGTGGGTGGCGCCCCGCGACGCGGTCTTGCTGGACCTGCGCCATGGCGAGTTGGTCGAGCTCGACCTGGGCGTGCGCGAGCCGGGCGGTTCGGTCGGCATCTGCCGTAACGCCGCCCTGCCGCAAAGCTTGCCGGGGCAATGGGTGTGCGAGGTACTGCGTGAGGTGGCAGGGGAGTATCGCGAGGGTCAATACCCCTGATTGCAGGCTTTTCAGAATCCAGCGAAATAAATCCCTGGTTGGACCGCGCAAAAACGGCACAACGGGTCAATACTGGCCAATGGCTGCAAACGCTCACATTAATAAGCGTTTAACAACTGAACTTCCTTACTAAAACCCGCTCCTATGCCGGTAGCCATTGGTCATGGCCGCCTGCTAAGCTCGCGGCTTTACCCTGATTGCCCTTATGGCGCATGAACAAGGAAATAGCATGAAACAGCATCGTTTGGCGGCTGCGGTTGCCCTGGTAGGCCTGGTACTGGCTGGCTGTGACCAACAGGCCAGCAGCCCCGAGCTGAAGACTCCGGCGCAGAAAGCCTCCTACGGTATCGGCCTGAACATGGGCAAGAGCCTGGCTCAGGAAGGCATGGAAGACCTTGATTCCAAAGCAGTCGCCCTCGGCATCGAAGACGCCGTCAGCAAGAAAGAGCAGCGCATCAAGGATGAAGAGCTGGTAGAAGCGTTCACCGCATTGCAGAAGCGCGCCGAAGAGCGCCTGGCCAAGGCCAGCGAAGAAGCCGCCTCCGCCGGCAAGAAATTCCTCGAAGAAAACGCCAAGAAGCCAGGCGTGGTCACCACCGCTTCGGGCCTGCAGTACGAAGTGGTCAAGAAGGCCGACGGCCCGCAGCCTAAGCCGACTGACGTGGTCACTGTCCACTACGAAGGCAAGCTGATCGATGGCAAGGTATTCGACAGCTCCGTAGAGCGTGGCAGCCCGATCGACCTGCCGGTCAGCGGCGTGATCCCAGGTTGGGTCGAAGGCCTGCAGCTGATGCACGTTGGCGAGAAATACAAGCTGTTCATTCCGGCTGAACTGGCCTACGGCGCACAAAGCCCGAGCCCGTTGATCCCTGCCAACTCGGTACTGGTGTTCGACCTGGAACTGATCGCCATCAAGGACCCGGCCCAGCTGCAAGGTGCCGAGCCTGAAGGTGAGGCCCCGGCCGAAGCGCCTACGGAAGCACCTGCCAAGTAACATTGGCTGGTAGTCGCAAACGCCCCGCACTGACGGGGCGTTTTCGTTTGTGCCGATTGGACGAACCTGCAACAGCTGATACTGTCCGAGGAGATGAAGCGTAAAGATGTAGGACGTTTCTGACGCAAATCGTTTGCGGCTTAGCCAGCCCCGGTGTGAAACGACTGTGTAAAAAACGCCCGATCTGACCGGGACCCTTGCCTGGCAGGCACCGGAGGTCAGAAATATCGCCCTGTTCACAAGGTTATCCACAATAAATGTGGATAACCTTTTCCTCTCGGAGGCTCCATGAGCGCACCCTGGAATTTCGCCCGCTTTCTGCCATTGGCCGAGCGCCTGCTCAGCCGCGGCCGCTTGCCGGCCTTGCTGTTCGCGGTGGCGCGCAAAGGCCCGCGCCTCGGCCAGCTGCGTGAAGATGTGAAGCTGTTACAGTCGCTGTGCCTGGCCTGGTGGCGCGGCGAGTACCGCGCCATCAGCCCTGGGGCGCTGGTCACCATCGTGGCTGGCCTGCTGTATTTCGTCAGCCCCATCGATGCCATCCCCGACTGGCTGCTGGGGGTGGGTTTTCTTGATGACATCGCGGTGCTGGGCTGGGTGCTGAAAACCGTGTCCGACGAGCTGGCGCGCTTCAAAGCCTGGCGCGATAGCCAGGCGCCCGAACGGCTGCGCGTGGTCGAGCGCCTGCCAGCCACCCCGCAGGCGCTGCGGCTGGAACGCAATACGCACTAAGAGCGGCCTGAGCCTTCACTGCACCTCAACTGCACAGACCCCAGAGTTGGTAATATAATTGGCATAAGGGTTATGCCTACGGATTACATGCTGTAATCCTTTTTAAAGGGGTTTGTAATGGGTATTCAGGTCATCAGCCGGGACGGTCAGCCCGAGTACGCAGTCGTTCCCTGGGAGCAATACCAGGCCTTGCTCAAGGCTGCGGGGCAGGCACCTGCCGAGGCGGTTGTCAGTGAAGCGCAGGTGGGGGCAGCCAGTGCGCCATTACCGGCCTTCAGCGAAGTCGCCCAGATTCGCCAGGCCAAGGGCATTGCCCCTGAGCAACTGGCGCGCAATGTCGGGGTGAGCCCGGCGTATCTGGCCATGATCGAATCGGGCGAGCGCCAACCGGATGCTGCCATCCGCCGCGCCTTGGCCTGGCATCTTGGGGTGGCTGGCTGGAGCGAGCCATCATGAGCCAGGTCAGGATCAGCCGTCAGCACTGGGATAACCTGCTGGGCGAGCTTGACCTGGCCCGTCGACAACGTCACCTGCTGACGTACCGAGCGTTGATCGAGCGCTTGCAACTACCCAGCCCGGCCATGCAGACGCTGACCGCCGCGCTGGAATACCTGGCCGTGTTGGATGCCCGTGCCGAGCAGCCCTTGCGCAGTTCGCTGGTGATCAGCCAGGGCGCCAGCCGTTTGCCGCGTACTGGCTTTTTTGAGTGTGTCGAGCGGCTGGGGCGGTTTACCGGGCCGGTCGATGGTATGGAGGCCGCTTCTTGGCATGCCTCCGAGGTGGTCCGGGTGTTCGAGTACAGCTACCCCGAGTCTGCCTGATCAGGCTTCTTCACGGGTGAATCGGTCTGTTAAGAGGCCGTAACAAGCAGTGCATCCCTGTGGATCAATCCGCAGGCCCTGCCGTCCGCATCCACCACCTCCAGTACATTCAGGTGCTGATGCCGTCCAAGCAGCTCCAGCAATTGCCCGATCGTGGCATTCAAGCGCACTGTCGGTTGCTCGGCCGGCGGCAGGCTCGTCAGCGCCGGTAGTTCCCGCACCCCCAGCTCCTGCGGCCGTCCCAGCAGGTAACCCTGCACCAGGTCTACCCCCATCTCCCTCAGCACCGCCAGTTCCTCCGCCAGCTCGATGCCTTCGGCAATCACCTGCGCCTTTGACGCCCGGGCGATCTGCAAGATTGAGCCGACGAACTCGCGTTTGAGCGGGTCGCGGTGGATACCGTCGATGAAATGCCGGTCGATCTTCACGTATTCGGGGCGCAGCTCCGACCACAGGCGCAAGCTCGAATAGCCCGCCCCCAGGTCGTCGATGGCGATCGAAAAGCCCATATCGCGGTAATGGTGCAGGGCATTGGACAGCAGCTGGAAGTCGTCGGTGGGGGTGTGTTCGGTCAACTCGATCACGACCCGGCTGGGGGGCAGCCCGACCTGTTCGAGCAGTTTAAGGGTCAGGCCGGAGGGGTAGTGTGGCTCCAGCAGCGATTCGGGCGAGATGTTGAGAAACAGTTTGCCTTGCAGTTGCTGCTCACTGAAGCGTCGGCAGGCACTCTCCCGGCAGGCGGCCTCCAGCTCGGTCAGGCGGCCGGCCTGGCGGGCGATGGTAAACAGGTTCAGCGGCGCGTGCAGCGGGCTGTTGGAAGGGCCACGGGTCAGCGCTTCATGGCCGAACACCCGTTGCTCGCTCAGGCACATGATCGGCTGGAACAAGCTGTGGATACTGCGTTGAGCCAGGATGGCACTCAAGGCATCGAGCTGTTCGGCAACGGTCATGACGTAATCCTGAAAATGAAAGGGCCGGGCATCTGCATGCCCGGCCCTCGTATTTCACGACAGCGCGATGACTGTTTGATGACAGGTCACATTAATTTGCCATCATTGCCGCGTTGCCTTACTTCTTGGCCACCTTGGTGCTGGCGCTGAGGTAGTCGATCAGGATGCGACCGGTTTCCGACAGGTAGGCGTCGTCTTCCGGCTTGGTGTTTTCATCTTCGGCCGGCAGCGCGTCTTCATCCTCTTTCTTCAGCTCTTTCAGCGGCTCTTCACCCTTGGCCTTGCGGCGGACGTTTTCCAGCGCCAGTTGCTTGGCCTCGATTTCATCATGGCGTGCACGGCGTTCCTGTTCGTTGAGGCTGACGGTTTTTTCATTCATCAGCTTCTGGGTCAGGGCCAGCCGGTCGCGGATGTAGGTGAACTCGGCATCCTTGTCACTGCGTGCTTCATGCTGCGCCTTGAGCTGGGCCAGGAACGGCTTGAACGGGTCGGACGCCGGCCTGATCGCCGGGCGAATGGTGTCCCACGGCATGGCTTCGGGCAGCGCGCTCTCGCCGATTTCCTTGGTGTCGATGATCGACGGGTAGTCGATGTCCGGCAGCACGCCTTGGTGCTGGGTGCTTTGCCCAGAAACCCGGTAGAACTTGGCCAGGGTCAGCTTCAGTTCGCCATGGTTGAGTGGCTGGATGGTCTGCACGGTGCCTTTGCCGAAGGTCTGGCCACCGATGATCAGTGCGCGGTGGTAGTCCTGCATGGCGCCGGCGAAGATCTCCGAAGCCGAGGCCGACAGCCGGTTCACCAGCAGCGCCAGCGGGCCTTTGTAGAAGGCACCTGGGTTTTCGTCTTCCAGCACGTCGACGCGGCCATCGCTGTTGCGCACCAGCACGGTTGGGCCTTTCTCGATGAACAGGCTGGTCAGCTCAGTGGCTTCCTGCAACGAGCCGCCGCCGTTGTTGCGCAGGTCGATGACCACGCCGTCGACTTTTTCCTTCTGCAGTTCGGTGAGCAGTTTTTTCACGTCACGCGTGGTGCTCTTGTACTCCGGGTCACCTGCACGGTAGGCCTTGAAGTCCAGGTAGAAGGCCGGGATCTCGATGATGCCCAGCTTGTAGTCACGCCCGTCCTGCTTGAGCTTGAGTACCGACTTTTTCGCTGCCTGCTCTTCAAGCTTCACCGCTTCACGGGTGATCGACACGATCTTGCTGGTCTGGTCGCTAGGTGCGTTGCTGGCCGGGATGATTTCCAGGCGCACCACCGAACCTTTCGGGCCGCGGATCAGCTTGACCACTTCGTCCAGGCGCCAGCCGACCACGTCGACCATTTCCTTGTTGCCCTGGGCCACGCCGATGATCTTGTCGGCCGGGGCCACTTGCTTGGTCTTGGCGGCCGGGCCTGCCGGCACCAGGCGCACAATCTTGACCTGGTCGTTGTCGCTTTGCAGCACCGCGCCGATGCCTTCGAGCGACAGGCTCATGTTGATGTCGAAGTTTTCGGCGTTGTCCGGCGACAGGTAGTTGGTGTGCGGGTCGTAGGACTGGGCGAAGGTGTTGATGTAGGCCTGGAAGATATCCTCGGCACGGGTCTGGTCCAGGCGCGCCAGCTGGTTCTTGTAGCGCTTGGTCAGGGTTTCCTGGATCTGCTTGGGTTCCTTGCCGGCGATTTTCTGGCGCAGCACTTCGTCTTTCACGCGCTTGCGCCACAGGTCGTCGAGCTCGGCCTGGTCCTTCATCCACGGTGCGTCCTTGCGGTCGATCAGCAAGGTTTCCTTGGTGGTGAAGTCGATCTTGTCCACGCCTTTGTTCAGCTCGGCCAGGGCGAAGTCCAGGCGTTGCTTGACGCGGTCGAGGTAGCGTTTGTAGATGGTGAAGCCTGGGTCCAGGTTACCGCTCTTGAGGAAATCGTCGAATTGCGTTTTCCACTTGTCGAACTCGGCGATGTCGGCAGCGGTGAAGTAGCTGCGCGCCGGGTCCAGCAGCTTGATGTAGCTGTCGTAGATGATGACCGAGCGGGCATCGTCCAGGGGGGGCTTGCTGTAGTGGTGGCGCTTGAGCAATTCCACCACGTTGAGGCTGGCGACGATCTCGTCGCGGTCCGGTTGCAGGCTGTCCCACTTGTTGGCGGCCGCCGCATTGCCGCCGAGCGTGAGGCTGCCCAGGCCGATCATGACAGCGAGGGCGGTGCTTGGGAGGAAATGCTTCATGCTGATTCGACGTGGAGGCAATTGATCACGCATAGTAGGCCGTCTTTTCCGTTGCCGGTTCCATGGAACCGGGCAAATACTGCAAAAAGCCTGGGGTGTGCGTTCCCCAGGCCCAGTCATGATTCAACTATGGAGGCACTGTGAAGGCATTGCAAGGCGTTGACGGACATGTGGAGTGGGTCGAGGCCGAACGCCCGGCCTGTGACGCGGGCCAAGTGCGCATTCGCGTGGCCGCAGCGGGGCTGAACCGCGCTGATCTGCTGCAGATGAAAGGTTTGTACCCGCCACCACCAGGGGCCAGCCCGTACATGGGCCTGGAGTGTGCCGGGGTGGTTGAAGAGGTAGGTGCGGGTGCCGATTGGCGGGTGGGCGACCGCGTTTGCGCGCTGCTGGCCAGCGGCGCGATGGCCGAGGAAGTGGTGGTCGATGCCCGTCACGTACTGCCGGTGCCCGAAGGCCTGAGCCTGCAGGAAGCAGCGGCGTTGCCGGAGGTGTATGCCACCGCCTGGCTGAACATCTTCCAGCTCGGTGCTGTGAAGGCTGGCGAGAAGGTGTTGGTGCACGCCGGTGCCAGTGGCGTTGGCTCGGCCGCCATCCAGCTGTGCAAGGCGTTTGGCAGCCCGGTGTGGGTCAGCGTCGGTTCGCAGGACCGCCTGGCTTATTGCCAAGCGCTGGGTGCCGCGGGTGGTGTGGTACGTAACGAGAACCTGGACGCGCTGGAAGGTTTTGGCCCGTTCGACGTGATTCTCGACCCGGTGGGCGCCAGCTACGGTGAGCTCAACCTGAAGCTGCTGGCCCGTGACGGGCGCTGGGTGATCATCGGCCTGATGGGCGGGCGCAAGTTCGAGCTGGACCTGGCGCAGGTGCTGGGCAAGCGCCTGGAGATTACCGGCTCCACGCTGCGTAACCGTGATGACGGCTTCAAGGCCGAACTGCTGAGTGAGTTGCAGCAGCAGGTGTGGCCGCTGTTTGCCGAAGGGCGCTTGTCGCCGCAGCTGGTCGATACCTACCCGGTGGAGTTTGCCCAGGCGGCGTATGCCGAGCTTGAGACCAATCAGGTGTCAGGAAAGCTGGTGATGGTGATCGACGCGAGCCTGGTGTAAGCAGGCCTGGCCCCTTCGCGGGTACCCCGCTCCCACAGGGATCGCACCCTTTCGTGGAAGCGGGTTCACCCGCGAAGAGGCCAGAACAGGCAATGAAGTACTTTCAGGTCCAGCTCAGGATCGGCCAGCCATTGGTCTGGGCATGTTCACGCAATACCGCATCGGGGTTCACCACATGCGGATGGTCCACCTTCAGTAACAACGGCAGGTCATTGCGTGAGTCGGAATAGAAACTCGCCCCCTCCAGATTTTCCTGCTCCTGATCCAACCACTCCAGCAGCCGGGTGATCTTGCCCTCGCGGTAGGTCAGCACCCCGTGGGTCTTGCCGGTATACACCCCGTTCACCGCCTCCAGCTCGATTGCCAGGTACTCGTCCACCCCCAGCCGCGCCGCAATCGGCCCCACCAGGTGCGTCCCCGAAGCAGAAATGATCAGAATGCGATCGCCACGCTTGCGGTGTTCGGCAATGCAGCGGCAGGCGTCGCCATAGATGATCGGTTCGATCACGTCTTCCACCCACGGCTCCACCAGGTGCTCGACTTCTTCCAGGGTACGCCCGGCAATCGGCTCCAGGCTGAAGGCCATGTAGTCCTCCATCTGCAGGTGGCCCTTGCCGTAGGCTTCCATCAGTTCATGGTCGCGGCGCAGGAAATCCTTGCCGTCGACCCAGCCCAGCCGGGCCATCTGCTCGCTCCACAGCGACGCGCAGTCGCCGTGGATAAGGGTTTCGTCCAGATCGAAAATTGCCAGTGCCATTGTGTTGAGTCTCCTTAGGCCACTTCCCGCAGCGCCGTGGGGTCGATCGACAAGCTTACCCGTTTTCCGTCCGCGTGCAGGTCTGCCGGCGAGCGGTTGAGCACATCGACCACCAGCTCCACTTCGCGCACCTTTACGCGGTAGCGAATCACGTTGCCCAGCAGGCTGTGGCTACGCACTTCTGCGTCTAGTTCGCCGTTCACGCCCAGGGTGATCGACTCCGGGCGGATCGCCAGGCGGCTGGCCACCGGGCGCTGCAGCAGGCGGCTGGCGCTGTCGGCGTCGAGCAGGTTGTAGTTGCCGATGAAGCCGGCGGCAAACAGGTCCACAGGCGCTGTGTACAGAGTTTCGGCATCACCACTCTGGACGATGCGGCCCTGGTTCATCAGGAAGATGCGGTCGGACAGGGTCAGCGCCTCTTCCTGGTCGTGGGTGACGAAGATGGTGGTCAGCCCCAGCTCGCGCTGGATGGCGCGAATCTGCTCGCGCAGGTGCTTGCGGATACGCGCATCCAGTGCCGACAGCGGCTCGTCGAGCAGCAGCAGGCGCGGGCGGGTGACCAGCGAGCGGGCCAGGGCCACGCGTTGGCACTGGCCGCCAGACAACTGGTGCGGGTAGCGCCCGGCGAATGTGCCCAGCTCAACCAGCTCCAGGGCCTCGCGCACTCGCAGCTGGCTTTCGTCGGCTTTGACTTTCTGCATGCGCAGGCCAAAGGCGACGTTCTGCTCCACGGTCATGTTGGGGAACAGTGCGTAGCTTTGGAACACCATGCCGATGCCACGTTTTTGCGGGCTTAGCGGCACGATGTCGTGGCCGTCGAGGAGGATCTGCCCGCTGTCCACCGGGGTCAGCCCGGCGATGCAGCGCAGCAGGGTGGATTTGCCGCAGCCGGACGGGCCCAGCAAGGTGACGAACTCGCCGCGTTCGATGTGGCAGTCGATGTTCTCGAATACCGGGCTGCCGGCGTAGCTCTTCTGCAGTTTCTGTACGCTGACGAAGCTCATGTCAGGTCTTGTCCTTGTTCAGGCGGTTGGCGACCCAGGTCAGTATCAGCACGAAGGCGAAGTAGGAGATCACCAGTGCGCTGTTGAAGTGGCCGCTGCTGTTGCGCATGTTGTTCAGGTACACCTGCAGGGTCTCGTAGCGGGTGCCGACCAGCAGGTTGGCGAATACGAATTCGCCGAACAGGAACGAGAACGACAGCAGCAACGCCACCATCAAGCCCTTGCGCAGGTTGGGCAGCACCACCAGCAGTGCTGCCTGCCAGGTGCTGGCGCCGAGCAACTGCGCGGCGTCCATCAGGTCGCGCAGGTTGATGGCCTGCAGGTTGTTGGTAATGGCCCGGTACATGAACGGCAGCGCGATGGTGAAGTAGCAGCCGATCAGGATCCACGGTGTGCCGACCATGGCCATCGGCCCGCTGCCGTACAGTTGCAGCAACCCCACCGACGACACCACCGGCGGTACCGCGAAGGGCAGCAGGATGAGGATGTTCATCAGTGCGTCGAGTTTGGGGAAGTGGTAGTGCACCACGAACAGCAGCGGCAATATCAGCACCACCGACAGCAACAGCGCGCCCACGCACACCAGCAGTGACTGGCCGAAGGCTGCCAGAAAGCGCGGCTCGCTCCACAATGCCGCATACCATTTCAGGGTCAGGCCACTGGGCAGCAGGCTGGCCGACCAACTGGTGGCCAGCGAGTAGAGCAGGGTGCCGGCCAATGGCAGCAGCAGGATCAGGAACAGCAGGTACACCACCACGCGATGGTACCAGCCGCCGGAAAGGGCGTCAGCGCGCATGGTAGCTCCTCTTCAGCAGCCATTGATGCACCACCGTGACCAGCGTCATCAGCCCCACCAGCACCATGGCCAGGGCGCTGGCCAGGTTCGGGTCGAGGCTGATGTCGCCGGCCACCAGGCCGGCGATACGGATCGGCAGTACGTTGAAATTACCCGTGGTCAGTGCGTACACGGTGGCGTAGGCACCGAGGGCGTTGGCCAGCAGGATGACGAACGTGCCCAGCAGTGCCGGGGTCAGCACCGGCAGGCCGATGTGCCGCCAGTACTGCCAGTGGTTGGCGCCCAGCAGTGCGGCCGACTCGCGCCAGTCTTCACGCAGCGCGTCGAAGGCGGGGTACAGCAGCAATACGCCCAGCGGGATCTGGAAGTAGGTGTACACCAGGATCAGCCCGCTCTTGGAATAGATGCTGAAGTCTTCCAGCAGGCCGACCTGCTTCAGCAGCAGGGTCAGTGCGCCGTTGAAACCCAGCAGGATGATGAAGGCGAAGGCCAGCGGCACCCCGGCAAAGTTGCTGGTCATGTTGGCGAAGGCACTGACGAAGTCGCGCAGCTTCGAGTCCACCCGGCGCAGTGAATAGGCGCCGAGGGTGGCGATGACGATGCCGAACAGGCTCGACCAGAAGCTGATTTCCAGGCTGCGTTGCAATGCCTGCAGGTAAAACTTCGAGGCGAATACCTTGCTGAAGTTGTCGATGCCCCAGCCGGCGTCCGATTGCAGGCTGTTGGTCGCCACCCAGGCCAGCGGGGCGACCTGGAAGATGACGAAGAACACGGCGAACGGCAGCAGGCAGAGCAGGGCCAGGTAGCGGCCACGGGCGCCGCCATTCACTTCAGCAACTCCCGGCAAACCGTTTTGTCGTGCGCGGCGCCCAGCAGCTCGCAGATGGTGCCGCACAGCTCGGTCTGCAGCGGTTTGGCGGCCGGGTCCAGGCTGAAGGCGTCGCCAAACACGAACAGCGGCACTTCGCGCTCCTCGGCCAGCAGGCCGTTGTGCGAGCGGTCGTTGTTCATGCCATGGTCGGCGGTAACCAATACCTGATAGCCCTCTTCGAGCCAACCCGGCAGGTAGTCGGCCAGCAAAATATCCACGCTGCGCGCAGCGTTGCGGTACTGGCTGCTGTCCAGGCCGTGACGGTGGCCGATGTCGTCAACGCTCATCGGGTGCACCAGCAGGAAGTTGGGGGCGTGACGGCGGCGCAGGTACTCGCCGTCGGCCAGCAGGTGCGAGTCGGGGTAACGGTCGTCCCAGTAGAACAGCCCGTGCTGGATCGGCAGCTTGGGCGCATGGGTGTGGCGGTCGCGCTGCGGGTCGAAGGGCGAGCGGTTGTACAGTTCGCTCATCCAGTGATAGGCCGCGGCTGCGGTGCCCAGGTTGGCCTCGCGGGCGTAGTGGAACACGCTGCGCTGGTTGGACAGGCGGTTGATGTTGTTGTGCACGATGCCGCTGTCGATCGGCGGCACGCCGGTGAGGATGCATTCGTACAGCGGCCGCGACAGCGACGGCAGCTCGCATTCCACCCGGTATAGCGCGGCGCGGTCGGCCTCGACGTAAGCGTGCAGGTGGCCCATGGCGTGGTGAGCGACCTGGTAGTTGAGGCCGTCCAGCAGGACCAGGATGACGTTGTGGCTCATTCAATACTCCGCAAAGGAACCGGGGAGGGCTTCGCCCTCCATTCGCGATACAAGGCCGCTCCCACAGGGACAGCGAAAACCTCTGGGGCGACGCGGGCCCTGTAGGAGCGGCCTTGCGTCGCGATGGGCTGCGCAGCAGCCCCAGGATGGTCCTGCCTTACTCCATTTCGATGATCACTTGCTCCTGCCACATCTGCGGCAGTTTCTTCGAGGTGGCTTCCCAGGCTTCGGCGTTCTTGATCGGCTGGGCAGCACCGTACTGCTCGTTAGGCAGCAACTTGGCTTGCACATCCGCTGGCAGCTTCAGGTGCTCGGCACGGATCGGCCGCGCATGCCCCTTGGCCAGGTTGATCTGCCCGGCGTCGCTGAAGATGTACTCGCGGGTCAGCTTGGCCGCATTGGGGTGCTTGGCGTACTTGTTGATGACCGTGGTATAGCCGGAAATCACCGAACCGTCCGACGGGATCAGCACCTCAAAACGTTTGGGGTCGATCTGTTCACGGTAGCTCAGGCCGTTGAAGTCCCACACCACGCCAACTTCCACTTCGCCCTTTTCCAACGTCTGGATAGTCGGGTTGGCCAGCGACAGGCGCTTCTGCTGGGCCAGCTTGGTGAACAGCTGCAGGCCCGGCGCCACGTTGCTCTCGTCGCCTTTGTAGGCAATGGCCGCGGCCAGCACGCCGTTGGCGGCCTGGGCGGCGGTGCCGACGTCGCCGATGGCGACCTTGTACTTGCCTTTTTCCAGGTCATGCCAGGACGTCGGGCGTTCGCCTTCCTTGACCAGGTCTTTGTTGATGATGAAGGCGATGGTGCCGGTATAGGCCAGTGCCCAGTGGCCGTCCTTGTCCTTGGCCCACTCCGGCACCTGGTCCCAGGTGCTTGGCTTGTAGGGCTGGCTGACGCCCTTGGTCACTGCGATCGGGCCGAAGGCGGCACCCACGTCGCCGATGTCGGCGCTGGCGTTGTCCTTCTCGGCTTCGAACTTGGCGATCTCCTGCGCCGAACTCATGTCGGTGTCGCTGTGCTTGAGGCCGTACTTGCTGGCCAGGTCTTCCCAGGTGCCTTTCCAGTTGGCCCAGGCATCGGGCATGCCCACGCTGTTGACCGTGCCTTCCTTGCGGGCGGCATCTTCCAGGGCCTTGAGGTCCGCGGCCATGGCCGAGGTGCAGAACGCGATGGCAGAGCCGAGCAGTGACGCCATGAACAACTTTTTCATCCGTAGCTCCTTGGGTGGGTGCCTTTTACCGATCGTTGTTATGAGTGAAACCGTTGCCTGGAACCTTTGGTCTAGGTCAGCAAACCTTGAGCCAAGGTAGGCCGCTTGCGTGACAGTTTGATGTAGGGAAGGGCCCGCGCAGGTGGCCGAGGGCTCCTGGCAATACAGCGTAGACCATGGCGCAGCCCCGGTTTTGCTGGGCTGGCCCGATTCTGGCAGTGCTCTGGGCGCAACCTTGTCACAGGATGTTCATCAGCCCTGCCTAGGCTTGCACTATTCTCCAAATGCCCTGTTCTGGGGCTGGAATAGTCCAGATAGGTAACCCTTGATGCAGCCGATGCCACCGCGAGCGGTAACAGCCATCTGCCATGCCCTGCAGGAGCAGATCGAGCACGGCCTGTTGGCGCCGGGCGGCAAGCTGCCGGCCGAGCGCCGGCTCAGCGAGGTGTTCGACACCACGCGTATCACCCTGCGCGAGGCGCTAGCCCAGCTGGAGGCCCAGGGCTTGATCTACCGCGAAGAGCGCCGCGGCTGGTTTGTCGCGCCCGAGCGGTTGACCTACGACCTGATCGAGCGCAGTCACTTCCATGCCATGGTGCGCGAGCAGGGTCGGGTGGCCAGTACCGAACTGCTGTCGGCGCGGCTGCAGCCGGCTTCGGCGGCCATCTGCGCGCGCTTGCAGTTGCCGGCGTTGTCCAGCGTGGTGCTTATCTGCCGCTTGCGGCGGATTGACGGGCGGGCGGTGCTGTATGCCGAGCACTACCTCAACCCCCGGTATTTCCCGGAGATTCTCGAACAGGATCTGGCGCAGTCGCTGACGGAGATTTATGGGCGAGTGTATGGCATCGAGTATGGGCAGGTGTGCTTTGAAATTTTGCCGACGGCGTTGCCGGTGGAGGCGGCGGGGGCGTTGAAGGTGTCGGTGGGTAGCCCGGGGTTGCACATCACTCGGGTCAACAGCGACCAGCATGGGCACCTGATCGACTGTGACCTGGAGTACTGGCGGCATGATGCCATCCGCATCCGCGCCCTGGCTGGCTAGGACGCCCTAACTGGAGGAACCGGAGTCTGCGACTGTTCCTCCACCGGCCGTCACCACCTGCACCGACAGCCGCGGCGTCGCCAGATCCAGCCCCGCCTCATCCAGCTGCCGCTTGAGCGCCAGGTTGAACGCCCGCGACACTTCCCATTGCTTGATCGGTGCGGTCTTGAAGCGTGCCCGCAAGATTGCCGAACCCGACTCGAAGCTCTCCACCCCCTGCAGCTCCAGCGGCGACCAGATGTTGCGGCGCATCAGCGGGTCATTGCGCAGTTTTTGCCCCACTTCCCGAATCAGCGTGATCGCCTGGTCGATGTTCATGCTGTGCGGGATGGCCACGCGGAAGATCGCGTAGCCGAACTCCCGCGAGTAGTTCTTGATGCTCTTGATTTCGCTGAACGGGATGGTATGCACGATGCCGTCGATATCGCGCAGGCGCACGGTACGAATGGTCAGCCCCTCCACCGTGCCCAGGTGCCCGCCGACATCCACGTAGTCGTCGATGGCCAGCGAGTCTTCGATGATGATGAACAGACCGGTGATCAGGTCGGCCACCAGCGACTGCGCACCAAAACCGATGGCCAGGCCGATGACACCGGCACCGGCCAGCAGCGGTGTGACGTTCATGCCCATGTTGGCCAGGGCGACGATCACCGCAATGATGAAGATGATCACGAACATCACGTTGCGGATCAGCGGCATCATGGTTTGCGCGCGGGCATTGGCCAGCCCCCGGCGCGAGCGCACCAGGGCATGGTGTACGGCGGTGTCGGCCAGGATCCACACCAGCCAGGCGACGATCAGCGTGCCCGCCAGGCCCAGCAGGCGCAGGCTGATGTCGTGGCCGTCGCCTTCGGCGAAGCTGATCATCGACACGCCCCACACGCGCAGGCCCAGTTCGATGAACACCAGCCAGATGAACAGGTGCACCAGCAAATAGCCGAAGTTGCGCAGGCGCTCTGTGTACACCGCCTGGCGTTTGTTGGCGCGTTTGGGGTTGGCGGCGTGGCGGCGAACCAGGCCGTTGAGCACCATGCACACCACCACCAGCACCGTGCACATCAGCGACTGGCGCAGGGCGGTGCTGGTGTCACCGGCGGAGACGAAGGTGGCGAACAGCGAAATGGCCACCAGGATCAGCGCTGGGATGAACCAGAAGCTGCCGAGGATCTCGATGGTGTCGCTGAGGGTGCGGCGGGTCAGGCGCCGCGACAATGGCTGGTTGCGGATCAGGTGGGCGATCGGGCGGCGAAAGCGCAGGATGAACAGCCCGGTGCACAGTGCTGCAACCACGTTGGCCAGGGTGGCCAGGGCGTGGGCCAGGTGGGTACCGAGGGCCACCAGCATGCGTGGGTCGCTCATTGCCTCGCCAAAGGCGGCGAAACTGCCGATCAGCCACAGTGGGCGGAACGCCTTGTGCCGCAGGATGTGCAGGGCGCGGTGGCGGTGTGGGCCGTCCAGCAGCGAGAAGGCGATGACACAGATGGCCGAGAAGCAGGTACCGACCACCAGCGCGTAGGCCAACACCATCGCCAGCGATTTGCCCAGCGACGGTGGCAGCACGAAGCTCAGGTACACGGTGAACACCAGCGCCACCAGCCAGGGGCCGAGCTTGCGCAGGGCGAAGCGCACCAGGTCCCAGGTGCGCGGGTGCTGTGGCAGTTCTTCACTCAGGCCAAAGCGCAGGCGTACCCGGTGACCGACCCAGTTGAAGGCGTAGGCCAGCACGCTCCACACGGCAATCACTGCAGCAAAGCCGAACAGGATCGCAGGCCACTGGTGCACCGGCACCATCAGCTCGCTCAGCTCGGCCTGGGCTTGTTCGATTTCCGCGGCCCAGCGGTGGAACGGGCTGGCATCGCCGCTGAACTGTTTCTCAAAGTCATGCAGGGCGCCGCCGATCAGGCCGAGCACGCCTTGCTCGACGCTGGGTTGCGATTGCTTCGTGGCGTCGCGCAGCTTTTTCAGGTCGGCCAGCAGCTTGGCCCGTTGCTGATCGTTTTCAAGGTTTTTGATCACCTCGTCCAGCGACTTGCCCAGCGGCTCGGTGGCCTCCGGTTGCGCGGGCGCACTGCCGCCCAGCAGGCCGGGCAGGCCCGCCGCCTGTACCGGGGTGATGAACAGCACTAGCAGCAGGAACAGGTAACGCAGGAGGGCAGGCACTGGCAAATCTACCTCAGGTCAAACGATTGACCGAGTGTAGAGGTTTATGTCGGCAGTTTCTCGAGGATCTTCCAGCAGGTGAGGCCGAAGATCCCCAAAGTGCCGATCCACATCATGAGCACACCGATATTGCGCTCGCGCATGCTGAAGCCGATGGTCAGCAGCAGCAGGAACAGGAACACCGGCACGAACAGGGACAGGAACGGGGACATGGACAGCAATCCTTATGCAGTGGGGCCATGTAACAAGCATAGCGCTTGGCAAGCGAGGCGGGATTGACCTTGAGCAGGTGTAAGCAGGCCCGGGCCTGCTTGCACCTGCCTGCATCAAGGCAATTCGCGGCTACGGTAGAAGGCGGTCAGTACCTTCACCAGGTGCGCCAGGTCGTGGCTGCCACACAGCTCGCGAATGGAATGCATGGCAAAGGTAGGCAAACCGATATCCACCGTGCGCACGCCCAGGTGGCTGGCGGTAATCGGCCCGATGGTCGAGCCGCAGCCCATGTCGCTGCGCACCACGAAGCTTTGCACCGGTACTTCCTCGGCCATGCACAGGTGGCGGAAGAAGCCGGCGGTTTCGCTGTTGGTGGCGTAACGCTGGTTGTTGTTCACCTTGATCACTGGGCCGGCATTGAGCTTGGGCCCGTGGTTACCGTCGTGCTTGTCGGCGTAGTTGGGGTGCACACCATGGGCATTGTCGGCCGACACCATCAGCGAGCGCTGGACGGTGCGCACGTAGGAGTCGCCATCGGGCAGCAGGCGCTGCAGGGTCTGCTCCAGCATCGGGCCGTCGGCACCGCAGGCCGAGCAACTGCCGACTTCTTCGTGGTCGTTGCACACCAGCACGCAGGTTTCGTCGCTGTCAGCGGCCAAGAGGGCCTGCAGGCCGGCATAGCACGACAGCAGGTTGTCCAGGCGGGCGCCAGCGATGAAGTCGCCGTGCAGGCCAATCAACGCGGCGTCCTGGGTGTCGTAGAAGCTCAGCTCGTAGTCCAGGACCACGTCGGCGATCAGCTCGTGCTCGCGGGCCAGTTGCTCGGTGAGCAGGGCGCGGAAGTCGATACGTTCGTCACCGGCGACCTGGGCCAGGATGGGCGGCAGCTCGTTCTGTGGGTTGATCGCCCAGCCTTCATTGGCGGTGCGGTTCAGGTGAATGGCCAGGTTGGGGATGATCGCGATCGGCAGCTTGAAGTCGATCAGCTGGCTTTCGACTTTGCCGTCACGGCGGTAGGTGACGCGTCCGGCCAGCGACAGGTCGCGGTCGAACCACGGCGCCAGCAAGGCACCGCCATACACTTCCACGCCCAGTTGCAGGAAGCCCTGGCGCTGCAGTTCGGGCTGTGGCTTGACCCGCAGGCACGGGCTGTCGGTGTGGGCGCCGACCATGCGGATGCCGTTCAACAGTGGGGCCTGCTTGCCCAACTTGATGGCGATGATCGAAGAGTCGTTACGGGTGACGTAATAACGGCCGCCAGGCACGGTGGCCCAGCTGTCGCGTTCGTCCAGGCGCTGGTAGCCGGCAGCCTCGAGGCGCTGGGCCAGGCTGGCGGTGGCGTGGAAGGGCGTGGGGGAGGCCTTGAGGAAGTCGATAAGGCCAGTATTCAGTGCGTCGCGCATAGCTCACTCCAGACAGCAGTGGCGCGAGTTTAGCGCAGAATGTCGACAATTTGTGTCTGCCTCTTCGCGGGCAAGCCCGCGAAGAGGCCGGAACAGCCAGCCAAAAATCAGAAGGGTGCAGGGCACTCGAACTTCAACCGCTCCCCCGAGACCGGGTGGGTAAAGCTCAGCATCGACGCATGCAGGCACAACCGTTCATGGGCCGCCAGCGCTTCGGGGTTGGCATACAGCCGGTCACCCAGCAGCGGGTGGCCGATGGACAGCATGTGCACGCGCAGCTGGTGCGAACGCCCGGTAATCGGCGTCAGCTCCACACGGCAGTAGTCGCCGCAGCGCTCGACGATGCGCCAGAACGTCAGGGCATGCTTGCCCTGCTCGTGGTCCACCACATGCCGTGGCTTGGTTGGCGGGTCGTAGCGCAGCGGCAGGTCGATACTGCCGCTGTCCAGCGCGGGTTGGCCCCAGCACAGGGCGGTGTAGGATTTTTCGGTTTCGCGGTCGTGGAACTGGCGCGACAGCTCGCGGTGGCTGTCGGCATCGCGGGCCAGCAGGATGATGCCGGAGGTTTCCCAGTCCAGACGGTGCACGATCAGTGCGTCGGGGTAGCCGTTTTCCTGCAGGCGGGTGATCAGGCAGTCCTTGTTGTCCTCGGCGCGGCCGGGCACCGACAGCAGCAGGGTCGGCTTGTTGATCACCAGGATGGCGGCGTCTTCGAAGAGGATCTGGACATTCGACAGCGGCATTGCAGTTCTCACGAAAGTAGCAGAAAACGCTGGGGCCGCTTTGCGGCCCTTTCGCGACACAAGGCCGCTCCCACAGGGGAGTGCATAACCCTTGTGGGAGCGGCCTTGTGTCGCGAAAGGCTGCAACGCAGCCCCAGCTTTTAGCCTGATCAGCGATCCGGCAGGGTGATGTTCAGCTCCAGAATCGAGCAGCTGCCCTGGTTTTCCAGCTCGATATGCACGTCATCGTTGCCGATGTTCACATACTTGCGGATCACCTCCAGCAGTTCTTTCTGCAGCGCCGGCAGGTAGTCCGGCTCGCTGCGTTGGCCGCGCTCGTGCGCCACGATGATCTGTAGACGCTCTTTCGCTACCGACGCGCTGGTCTGTTTCTGTCTGCCACGAAAGAAGTCAAAAAGGTTCATGGTTTACTTGCCTCCAAACAGTCGCGCGAAGAATCCTTGCTTCGGCACTTCGATGAACCGCAGGGGCTTTTCTTTGCCCAGCAGACGGTCGACGGTATCGCTATAGGCCTGGCCGGCATCGCTCTGGTCGTCGAGGATGACCGGGATACCCTGGTTGGAGGCCTTCAGCACTGCCTGGGACTCGGGAATCACGCCCTTGAGCTTGATCGCCAGGATTTCTTCGACGTCGGCGATGCTCAGCATTTCGCCCTTTTCCACGCGCTCTGGGTGGTAGCGGGTGATCAGCAGGTGTTCCTTGATTGGCTCTTCGCCGTTCTCGGAGCGGCGCGACTTGCTCGACAGAATGCCCAGCATGCGGTCAGAGTCACGTACCGAGGACACTTCGGGGTTGGTGACCACGATGGCTTCGTCGGCGAAGTACATGGCCAGGTGCGCGCCTTTCTCGATACCGGCCGGCGAGTCGCAGATGACGTAGTCGAAGGTTTCCTTCAGCTCCATCAATACCTTTTCCACGCCTTCCTGGGTCAGCGCGTCCTTGTCACGGGTCTGGCTGGCGGCCAGCACGTACAGGTTCTCGAGGCGCTTGTCCTTGATCAGGGCTTGCTGCAGGTTGGCTTCGCCGTTGACCACGTTGACGAAGTCGTACACCACGCGGCGTTCGCAGCCCATGATCAGGTCGAGGTTACGCAGGCCCACGTCGAAGTCGACGATGACGGTCTTGTGGCCGCGCAGTGCGAGGCCGGTACCAATGGCGGCGCTGGTGGTGGTCTTGCCCACACCCCCCTTGCCGGAAGTAACCACGAGAATCTTGGCCAAGGTGTTTCACCCCTAAAATAGTCGGGACACAAGTCCCTGCAAATAACTGAAATAGCGTAAATGACGGCAACGGTAAAAAAGTTGCTCTAAAAATGCTGGCAAGTATCCGTTAAAGACGGGTGATGTTCAACACGTCACCAGACAGGCTGACTTGCACGCCGGTACCCCACAGCGGGTCGCGGCGCAGGTCTTCGCAGACTTTGTACTGGCCGGCGATTGAAACCATTTCGGCGGTCATCTGCTGGCAGAAGATCCGCGCCTTGGTATTGCCTTTGATGCCGGCCAGGGCGCGGCCACGCATGGCGCCGTACACATGGATGTTGCCATCGGCCAGAAGTTCCGCACCCGGGCTGACCGAGGCGGTAACGATCAGGTCGCCACCCTGAGCATAGATCTGCTGGCCGCCGCGTACTGGCGCAGTAATGATGCGGGTCGGGCGCACTTCGGGTTCGGGGGCCGGTGGTGGCGTCGGGGCGGGTTCGGGCTTTTTGACCACCTCGGGCTCGGGCTCCAGCGGCCGTTCGCGCGCGCCGGACGGTGGCAGCACCGGCAGGTCGATGGCGATGGCGGCGGCGATGTCCTCGATGCGGTTGGCGCGGATGGCCAGGGTACGCAGGCCATGGTGGCGGCAGATGCGCATCAAGCCGGGCAGGTCGATTGCCCCTTCGTCGGCCGGCAGCTTGTCCAGCGCCAGCACCAGCGGCGTGTTGCTGAAGAAGTTCGGTGCCTGGGCGACTTTGGCCGCCAACTGGCGGTCAAGGGCTTCAAGGTCATTGCGCGCCAGTTCCAGTACTGTAATGGCGAGCATGCTGCCCTTGAGCTGGAACACGGAGGCGGTGTCGGGTGTGTGGTTTGGGCTCATGGTCTGCATAGACGGCTTGCTGCGAAAAAAGTGCCCTGACTTATAACGAGAACACCGGTTGCCCGCAACATGCGCTGATCCGTTGTAGAATGCGCGGCCTTTGTCTTTCCGGATGCTTCAATGGAACGCCCGCGTTTTCGTCCCTATTACCTTCACCCCAAGTTCTGGGGCCTGTGGCTGGGCCTGGGCCTGCTGTGGCTGGTGGTCCAGTTGCCGTACCGGGTGCTGTTGAAAATCGGTGCCGCACTGGGTGCCGTGATGTACCGCTTCGCCGGTGAGCGTCGGCGCATCGCCGCGCGCAACCTGGAGCTGTGCTTCCCGGAACTGTCGGTCGACGAACGGCAGCGTTTGCTCAAGGCCAACTTCGCCTCTACCGGCATCGCCTTCTTCGAAATGGCCATGAGCTGGTGGTGGCCCAAGGCCAGGCTCGCGCGCCTGGCCCATATCGAGGGGCTGGAGCATCTGCAGGCCGCCCAGCAGGCGGGGCAGGGCGCCATCCTCATGGCGGTGCACTTCACCACCCTGGAAATCGGCGCCGCGCTGCTGGGCCAGCAGCACACCATCGACGGCATGTACCGCGAGCATGGCAACGCGTTGTTCGATTTCATCCAGCGCAGCGGCCGTGAGCGGCATAACCTTGACTCGCTGGCAGTGGAGCGCGAAGACGTGCGTGGCATGCTCAAGCTGCTGCGTTCGGGCCGGGCGATCTGGTACGCACCCGACCAGGACTACGGCGCCAAACAGAGCATTTTCGTGCCGCTGTTCGGCATCCCCGCAGCCACGGTAACCGCCACCACCAAGTTCGCCCGGCTGGGCAAGGCGCAGGTTATTCCGTTCACCCAGAAGCGCCTGGAGGATGGCAGCGGCTATCGTCTGGTAATCCACCCGCCACTGGCGGATTTCCCAGGCGAAAGCGAAGAGGCCGACTGCCTGCGTATCAACCAGTGGGTCGAGGGTGTGTTGCGCGAGTGTCCGGAGCAGTACCTGTGGGCGCACCGCCGGTTCAAGTCACGGCCCGAGGGTGCACCACGGCTGTATGAGAAGAAAAAGCGCTGAAAAATAGCTGATCCAGGAAGGACTTCATGGCCCCACCCCCGGTAACCGGTCTTATCCTTTCTGGCGGCGGCGCCCGCGCCGCCTATCAGGTTGGCGTCCTTGCTGGCATTGCCGAGTTGCTGCCTGCCGGCGCACATAATCCGTTCCCGGTCATTGTCGGTACCTCTGCCGGTGCCATCAACGCCGTTACCCTGGCCAGCGGCGCCACTCATTTCAACGAGGCCGTGCAACGGCTTACTGCCTTCTGGCAGAACTTTCGCAGCCATCTGGTCATACGCAGTGACTGGCCCGGAGTCGTTCGCCAAGCCAGCCGTTTCGTTGGCCATAGCCTGCTGGGCCTGGGTGGCCAGGCGCCGGTGGCGCTGCTGGACAGCAGCCCACTGCGCAGCCTGCTGGAGGCACACTTGAACATGGATGGTATCGGCCATTCTCTGGCGGCCGAGCAGTTGCGCGCCGTGGCCGTCACCGCCTTCGGCTACGAGTCCGGCCAGGCGGTCACCTTCTACCAAGGGCGCGGCACCATCGAAGCCTGGCTGCGCCATCGCCGCATCGGCGTGCCCACGCCGTTGACCATCGACCACCTGCTGGCCAGCGCGGCCATTCCGCTGCTGTTTGCCCCGGTGCAGTTGGGCGACGAATATTACGGTGACGGTGCGGTGCGCCAGTCGGCGCCGATCAGCCCGGCCCTGCACCTGGGCGCCAGCCGGGTGCTGGTGGTCGGGGTCAGCGGCAACCCGCAGCGGCCGGCACCGCCGTTGCCCACTCAGCGCGTGTTCAGTGGCCAGCAGCCGAGCCTGGCGCAGATCGGTGGGCACATGCTCAACAGCACGTTCATCGACAGCCTGGAAGACGACATCGAGTTGCTGCAGCGGCTCAACCACCTGAGCCGCTTGCTGCCAGCGCACTTGGATGCCCGGCGCCTGGGGCTGGCGCCGGTCGAGGTGCTGGTCGTGGCGCCCAGCCAGCCGCTGGACGAAATCGCCGCCCGGCACCGGCGTGAGCTGCCGGCGGCGTTGCGCTTGTTCCTGCGCGGGCCGGGGGCTACGCGGACCAGTGGAGCGGGGGTGTTGAGCTATCTGCTGTTCGAGGCGAGTTATTGCAGTGAACTGATCGAGTTGGGGCGACGGGATGCTTTGGCCAAGAAGCGGGAGTTGTGTCAGTTCCTGGGGATTTGACGTTGTCAGTTACGGCCCATTCGCGGGTTCATCGAGGCGGCGAACCGCCGCGAATGGGCCGGCACAGGTTACTCGGCTATCTGCAACTTGCGCGCCTGGGTATACACATACCGCACCTTTTCATACTCGAACGGCGAGTTCAGCTGGCCATAGCGGAACTTGGTGGTGTAGCGCTTATCCACCACCTGCAGGGCAAAAATTTCCGGGTGGTCGGTGCTGGTTTCGGGCACGTTCAGGTAGTTGATGGCCTGCTCGCCCGCATAGTCCACCACCAGCCCGGTGGTATCGCGCAGGTTCGATGGCCCCAGCACCGGCAGCATCAGGTAGGGCCCGTCTGGCACACCGTAGAAGCCCAGGGTCTGGCCAAAGTCTTCGCTCTGGCGTGGTAGGCCCATGCTGGTCGCCGGGTCCCATAGCCCGCCCACACCAATGATGGTATTGAACATCAGCCGGGCAGTGATCTCTGCCGAGCGCTTGACCTTGAGCTGCAGCACACTGTTGAACAGGTTCGGCACATCGCCCAGGTTGTTGAAGAAGTTGCTCACCCCGGTACGCACGAAGCGCGGGGTGACGTACTGGTAACCACTCACCAGCGGCAGCAGTACCCATTGGTCCAGCCGGTAGTTGAAGTGGTAGACGCGCCGGTTGATCGACTCCAGCGGGTCGTACACGTTCAACGCTTCCAGGGTGGAGCGCTCGAACTCGCGCTGGTCCAGCCCCGGGTTGAATTTCAGTTCGCGCAGCGGGTCGAGAAAACCGTCGGCTTCGGGCGCCAGTGGTGCGGCGGTCACTTGCGGGTCGGCCTCGATCACGCTGGCCCGAGGGGCGGTTTCGGCGGCCAGGGCTGGGCCGGCGGCCAGCAGGGCAGTGGCGAAGAGGAGTTTGTTAACCACGGAAGAACTCCAGCATGGCGTCACTGTTGACGCGGTAATTGAGGTTGCCGCAGTGGCCGCCGTGGGGGTAAAGGGTCAGGCGGTCACCGAACACCTGGCGCAGGAAGCCGATGTCGCCCGGGCCGAGGATGACGTCGTCGGCGTTGTGCATCACGGCGATCTTGTCGCTGCTGCGCAGGTAGTCTTCCAGGGCATACAGGCTGACCTGGTTCACCAGTTGCAGGATGCTGTTGCCATCGGTGCGCGCACGCCACATGGGGATCACCTGCTCGGTCATGTAGCAGTCGAAGTCGCACTGCAAGGCGCGTTTGAAGAACGGCGTGAGGCTGCTGCCTTCGGTGATCGGGAACTTCGGCGGAATGATCAGGCCACGGCGGTTGATCAGGTCGGAGGTGAAGGCAATGTCGGCCGCCGAGAAACGGAACGAGGTGCCGATCAGCATGGCCATCTGCTCGTTGGACAGGTGCTGGCGCGACTGCTGGAAGTCATACAGCAGGGCGTCGTTCAGGTCGATGTAGCCCTTGTCCTGGAAGTAGCGAGTGAGTTTTTGCAGCATCAGCTCATAGAACGTGGTGCTGCGGTCGATGCCCTTGACCTGCGTTTGCACCAGTTTGTCCAGGTTGTTGATCGAGGTGTACAGGTTGACCGGCGGGTTCAGCAGCAGCACGCGCTTGAAGTTGAAGCTGCGGCGGGTTTCGTCCAGGTGGCTGACGAAGGCGGCGTCGAGCGCGCCCAGGCTGTAGCCGGTGAGGTAGAACTCGCTGATTGGCAGGCGTGGGTGCTGGGCGCGCACGGCCTGCATGACCCGGTACATGTCTTCGGCGTCTTCCTGGCTGACGCCGGGGGTGGCAAAGCGCGAGGCGGCGCTCATGAAGTCGTAGCTGGTGGGTGACGACAGCTGCACCACGTGGAAACCAGCCTGGTAGAACAGCTTCTTCAGGTACTCGTTGATGCTGCTGCTGTAGGGCGCACCGGTGCCAGCAATGATGAAAATCAGTGGTGCCTCGTGATCCTGGCGGGCCAGGCGGTACTTGAGCTTTTTCACCGCCCAGAAGTTGTCGGGCAGAGTGAACTCGCGCTCCGGGCGCAGGTTGAGGCTGTAGTCGGACTGGTTGATTTCGTCGTCGCTGGGCAGGGTCGGGCGCTGGTCCGGCGGCGTGGTGGCGATGGTGGCTTCGAACGGGTTGGTCAAGGGGTAGCCGTAGCTCGCGGCGTCGATATCCCGCGCTGAAGCGGCCACAGCCATAAGCAGGCTGCCGAGCAAGGCAGCGAGGCGCAAAGATCGAAGCATGTAATCCCCCAAAAGAACGCAAGGTCGAGCAGTGTGCAGGCTAGGACCACATCAACGCAGGCAAAGTTGCCTGGCGCGGTGGCCTTTGGTGTGCTGGTTATCTGCAACATAGCTGCAGGTTTGTGATTTTGCCTTACAACCGGGCTTAAGCGATCATGGATGAATTCGATTACCGCTATTGGAGAACTGGATGTCTCGTTCGCTGCCGGCTGCGCTGCTGGTACTGCTTCTGGGGTTGTGGCTCGCGGCCAGTTACGGCGTGCGCTATGGGCTGATGGAGGATGGCCAGTGGGTAGGGCTGTGCACGTCGCCTGCGGCGTATTGGCAGTGTGAAGTACGCGCGCTGCTGGGCTTGGGTATTCATCATCAGGTGTTGGCCTGGAGTGGGTTGGCGTTGGCGCTGCTGGCACAGGTGGTTTCCGGCCGCGCCGGCTGGTGGCTGGCGGTGGTGGCATTGGTGTTCGCGGTGCCTGCGCTGGTGTTGTACACCGCCAGCATTGCCGTGTTTGCGCTGGTGCTAGCGGGGCTGCGGCTTGTAAGAAAAGCCAAGGCGACGCGGTCTGTGTAGGAGCGGCCTTGCGTCGCGATGGGCCGCGCAGCGGCCCCGGCAATCTGTGCTGCTTCTCGAATTCTGGGGCCGCTTTGCGGCCCATCGCGACACAAGGCCGCTCCTACAGTTACCTGTGTTTTCAGGCTTTTCGAGTCATTCGCAAGCTCCGCCACAACGCTGCTGTCATCAGCACACTCACTACCGCCCAGATCAAGGCCTGCTGGTTCTCCAGCCCTTCCACGAACAGCTGCGGCGCCACCCCGGCGCCGACGATGAACGCCAGCAGCGCCACCTCCGCCCGCCGCGCCCTTACCGGCCACAGCACATACACCAGCGCCGGCAACGCCAGCGCAGCGCTGGGGAAGCTGCGGTAGCGCGGGTCGAACACCATCGCCAGCATGCTCACCGCTGCGGCAAAACCCGCCGCCAGCAACAGCCAGCCGGCCCGCGCCTGCAGCCAGGCGAATAAACGTTCGCGCCAGCCGGCCCGTTGCGCCAAGGCCAGCAGCGCATGGGCCAATACCAGCAGGTTCAGCCCGGCCAGTGCCACCGCCCACACCCACTCCCCGACAAAGCGTGCATGGGTGCGCATCAACTCGCCCCACAGCCCCAGGCAAACCGCGCCAAACGCCGCCAGCAGTGGCAGCAACACTGCCGCCTGCACAGTCGCGGGGCGCCCGGCGAGCATCAACATGACCAACATCAACACCGCACTCGCCAGCAACCACTGTGGCCAGTAATGCAGGTTGCTCACCGGCCCTTCGAGCACGCCCTTGTCCTGCCGGTCGGCATCGTAAAGCCCCCAGTAACCGCCTACAGCACCTTCGTTGGCACGCTTCCACGGCTGGTCGAAGGCTTCGATCAGGTTGTAGCGCCAGCCGTTGCTTTCGGCCATGGCCACAAAGCCGCGAATGAAGCGCGCCTCGTTGGCTCGGCTGGGCACAGCGGTCTCGCGCTGGCGGCCTTCGCTGGGCCAGCCGGTTTCGCCGATCAGGATGTCCTTGGGCGCGAAGCGCGTGCCGAACACCCGGCGCACGTCGGCAACGTGGGCCAAGGCATCGTCGATGCCGCGCGGTTCGTCCTCCCAGTAGGGCAGCAGGTGGATGGTCAGGAAGTCCACCGCCGGTGCCACCTGCGGGTGCTGCAGCCAGAAATCCCAGACATCGGCGTAGGTCACCGGCACTTTGACCTGTTGCTTCACTCGGGCGATCAGCTTGGCCAGGTGTGCACCGGTCACCTCTTTGCGCAGCAGTGTCTCGTTGCCGACGATCACCGCGCTGACCACATCCGGGTTGGCGTTGGCGGTGGCGATCAGCAGGTCGATTTCCTTGTCGGTGTCGGCCGGGTGAGCGTTGACCCAGGCGCCCAACATCACCTTCAGGCCATGCTTGCGTGCCAGCGCCGGGATTGCCTCAAGGCCGCTCATGGAATAGGTGCGGATGCACTGGAATCGCTCAGCCAGCAAAGCAAGGTCGGCGTCCATCCGTGCCGGGCGCAGCTGTAATGGCTGGTCGTAGGGTGACTGGTCTTTGTCGAACGGCGTGTACGAGGCGCACTGCAGCTTGTGCGTCGGGCTGGCCGCATCGGCCAGGTGTACCGGCTTACCCAGCCCGTACCAGAGCCCTCCAAGCCCAAGCAGGGCCAACAGGCAGGCAAGCAGGTACAACGGCAACAGCAGGCGGGCAGAACTGGGCATCGGGCGGTCCATCGTCAGGCGCAAAAGGGTAGATAGTAGCCCGGCGCCAATGCTTTGGCATGCAAGGATCGCGCAGGCCGGCGTAGGCCGATGGCGCTAATGGCACAGTGCTGTCGCATATGGGGCGGGTGCAGGTCGCAGCTGGATCAGGTCGACCTGTGTTGCAGGAAGATGATGCAATCTCCAAGACCTGACGAGGGGATGCTTTGATGGCGACTTTGAAAAAAATGCGACGTTTCCTGGGTGTGGGCACCGCCCTGGTAATGGCCATGAGCGCTGCACAGGCAATGGCTAAAGAAGTAAGCATAGGTTACGTGGATGGTTGGGCCGACAGCGTGGCGACCACCAACGTGGCCGCCGAAGTGATCAAGCAAAAGCTCGGCTACGACGTGAAGTTGCAGGCCGTGGCCACGGGGATCATGTGGCAGGGCGTGGCAACCGGTAAACTCGATGCCATGTTGTCGGCCTGGCTGCCGGTGACCCATGGCGAGTACTGGACCAAGAACAAGGACAACGTGGTCGACTACGGCCCGAACTTCAAGGATGCCAAGATCGGCCTGATCGTCCCCGAGTACGTCAAGGCGGTGAGCATCGCCGACCTCAAGACCGATAGCAGCTTCAAGCAGAAGATCGTCGGCATTGACGCAGGCTCCGGTGTGATGCTGAAAACCGACCAGGCGATCAAGGACTACGACCTGACCGGCTACAAGCTGCAGGCCAGCTCGGGCGCCGCGATGACTGCGGAACTGGGCCGTGCCTACGCCAAGCAGCAGTCGATTGCGGTGACCGGTTGGGTTCCGCACTGGATGTTCGCCAAGTGGAAGCTGAAGTTCCTCGAAGACCCGAAAGGTGTGTATGGCGCGGCGGAAACCGTGAACAGCATCGGCAGCAAGGAACTGGCGACCAAGGCTCCGGAAGTGGCGGAGTTCCTGAAGAAGTTCAACTGGCAGTCCAAGGACGAGATTGGCGAGGTGATGCTGGCGATTCAGGAAGGTGCCAAGCCTGAAGCCGCGGCCAAGGATTGGGTGGCCAAGCACCCTGATCGTGTGAAGGAGTGGACTGGCAAGTAACAACCCGTTACTGCCAATTTTGCTTCTTCGCGGGTAAACCCGCTCCCACAGGTACTGCGCAGGTTTCAACGCCTGTGTGATCCCTGTGGGAGCGGGTTTACCCGCGAAAGGGCCGCCACTTTGTTACGCAATCGGTAAAACACCGTTGCATCTAAGACTAAGGTCGTCTGGTTGGCGTTCAACAGCCGCATAAAGTAAGGGCGTGGGTTCCATCCCCTATCTGTGCTGCTAGGACAAAAACAATGAACGACAGCATTTACCTCTCGATACAAAACAGCCCCCGTTTCAAGGAGCTGGTTACCAAACGCGAACGGTTCGCCTGGGTGCTCTCGGCGATCATGCTCGGCCTGTACTGCGCCTTCATCCTCCTGATCGCCTACGGTCCTCACATACTGGGCGCCAAGCTCAGCCCTGAGTCGTCGATTACCTGGGGCATTCCCCTGGGCGTCGGCCTGATCGTTTCGGCATTCGTCCTGACCGCCATCTACGTACGCCGCGCCAACGGCGAATTCGATGAGCTGAACAAGGAAATCCTGAAGGAGGCGCAACAATGATTCGCCACGCCAAAGCCCTGGCCGTACTGGCCTGCGGAGCCTTCGCACCCGCCGTGTGGGCCGCCGATGCCCTGACCGGCGAGGTGCAGAAACAACCGCTGAACGTTTCCGCCATCGCCATGTTCGTGGCCTTCGTCGCCTTCACCCTCGGCATCACTTACTGGGCCTCCAAACGCAACAAGTCGGCAGCGGACTACTACGCGGCCGGCGGCAAGATCACCGGCTTCCAGAACGGCCTGGCGATTGCTGGCGACTACATGTCGGCGGCCTCGTTCCTGGGTATTTCCGCGTTGGTGTTCACCTCTGGCTACGACGGCTTGATCTACTCGATCGGTTTCCTGGTCGGCTGGCCAATCATCCTCTTCCTGATTGCCGAACGCCTGCGCAACCTGGGCAAGTACACCTTTGCCGACGTGGCCTCGTACCGCCTCGGGCAGAAGGAAATCCGCACCCTGTCGGCCTCCGGTTCGCTGGTGGTGGTGGCCTTCTACCTGATCGCGCAAATGGTGGGTGCCGGCAAGCTGATCGAGCTGCTGTTCGGCCTGGACTACCACGTGGCGGTCATCCTGGTCGGTATCCTGATGTGCCTGTACGTGCTGTTCGGCGGCATGCTGGCCACCACCTGGGTACAGATCATCAAAGCTGTGCTGTTGCTGTCCGGTGCCAGCTTCATGGCGCTGATGGTGATGAAGCACGTGGGCTTCGACTTCAACACGCTGTTCTCCGAAGCCATCAAGGTGCATGCCAAGGGCGAGGCGATCATGAGCCCCGGCGGCCTGGTCAAAGACCCGATCTCGGCGTTCTCGCTGGGCCTGGCTCTGATGTTCGGTACCGCTGGCCTGCCGCATATCCTGATGCGCTTCTTCACCGTCAGCGATGCCAAGGAAGCGCGCAAGAGCGTGCTGTACGCCACCGGCTTCATCGGCTACTTCTACATCCTCACCTTCATCATCGGCTTTGGCGCGATCCTGCTGGTCAGCACCAACCCGGACTTCAAAGACGCCGCCGGCGCACTGTTGGGTGGCAACAACATGGCAGCGGTGCACCTGGCCAATGCGGTAGGTGGCAGCGTGTTCCTCGGCTTCATCTCGGCGGTGGCTTTCGCCACCATCCTGGCGGTGGTTGCCGGCCTGACCCTGGCCGGTGCCTCGGCGGTGTCCCATGACCTGTACGCCAGCGTCTGGCGCAAGGGCAAGGCCAACGACAAGGACGAGATCCGCGTGTCGAAGATCACCACCGTCGCGCTGGGCGTGCTGGCGATCGGCCTGGGCATCCTGTTCGAGAAGCAGAACATCGCCTTCATGGTAGGCCTGGCCTTCTCCATCGCCGCCAGCTGCAACTTCCCGGTACTGTTGCTTTCGATGTACTGGAAGAAACTGACCACCCGCGGCGCCATGATCGGCGGCTGGCTGGGCCTGGTGAGTGCGGTGACGCTGATGATCCTCGGCCCGACCATCTGGGTGCAGATCCTTGGCCACGAGAAGCCAATCTACCCGTACGAGTACCCGGCGCTGTTCTCGATGGCCATTGCCTTCGTCAGCATCTGGTTCTTCTCGGTCACCGACAAGTCCAAGGCTGCTGATGACGAGCGTGCGCTGTTCTACCCGCAGTTCGTGCGTTCGCAGACGGGCCTGGGTGCCAGTGGGGCGGTGTCCCACTAAAAAAACGCTTCTTGCTTGAACACAACGCCCCGTCAATCGGGGCGTTGTCGTTTTGGTCCTGCGCCAGGTGTGGCGTCAAATCATGCCAAGCAACAACAACACCAGCAGAATCACCAGCACCACACCAACGATGCCCGACGGGCCATAACCCCAACTGCGCGAGTGCGGGAAGACCGGTAAGCCACCAATCAGCAGGAGGATCAGGATGATGATCAGAATCGTGGTCATGACAGAATCCTTGCGTGGTTGAGGGTCAAGGGCCTCGGACTGCTGGCCTCTTGTATGTTCGGACCGGTGCCGCTTATGAAAGATTCCATCTGTGTGCTGCCTGCACTGGCCCTGTCGCTGGCTGGGCCGGGACTGACCGCATGGTCATGCCCGGCCATTCACTACCCTGATGAACCCTGCCTGCCTACTCGGCCTTGATTAGACTCGTGGCACAACCACTTGAAACAAGGCCAGCCACCATGCAAAACCGCATCATGATCACCGGCGCCGGGTCCGGCCTCGGTCGCGAGATCGCCCTGCGCTGGGCGCGCGAGGGCTGGCGCCTGGCGCTGGCCGATGTCAACGAAAGCGGCCTGCGCGGAACCCTGGAGCGGGTGCGCGAAGCCGGCGGCGAAGGGTTTGTCCAGCGTTGCGACGTACGCGACTACAGCCAGCTCACCGCACTGGCCCAGGCCTGCACCGAGCAGTTCGGCGGCATCGACGTGATCGTCAACAACGCCGGGGTCGCTTCGGGCGGATTCTTCGCCGAGCTGTCTCTTGAGGACTGGGACTGGCAGATCGCGGTCAACCTGATGGGCGTGGTCAAGGGCTGCAAGGCGTTCCTGCCGCTGCTGGAGCGCAGCAAGGGGCGCATCATCAACGTCGCCTCGATGGCCGCGTTGATGCAGGGCCCGGGCATGAGCAACTACAACGTAGCCAAGGCCGGCGTGCTGGCACTCTCAGAGAGCCTGCTGGTGGAGCTGCGCCAGCTGGAAGTGGCCGTGCATGTGGTGTGCCCGTCGTTCTTCCAGACCAACCTGCTGGACTCGTTCCGTGGGCCGAACCCGGCGATGAAGGCGCAGGTTGGCAAGCTGTTGGAAGGCTCGCCGATCAGCGCGGCGGACATTGCCGATTACATCCATCAGCAGGTCGCCGCGGGTGAGTTTCTGATACTGCCCCACGAAGCAGGGCGCCAAGCCTGGCAATTGAAGCGCCAGGCCCCCGAGCGGCTGTATGACGAGATGGCGGAAATGGCGGTGAAAATGCGCACCAAGGCCCAGGCGCGATGAATAATCTGTAGGAGATTTTACCTGGCGGAGTAGGGTTCTTCTGATTCACTGCAGAGCTATTGAGTAGGGGAATGCCGACACGGCAGGCTCCGGTTTTCCCTTTCGGTGGAGGACCGGACCATGCTGGTAATAGGACGCGAAGTGGGTGAGACCATCGTGATTGGCGATGATATTCGCATCAGGGTGGTGGAAACCCGTGAGGGGGTGGTGCGCTTTGGCGTGGATGCGCCGCGCGAGGTCCCGGTGCATCGGGCCGAGGTATACAAGCGCATCCAGGAGGCCAAACAAGGCAAGAGCTGCTAGTCGAGCAGCTCACGGGGCACATCGTGCTTGGCCAGCAACTGGCACTGCTGGCTTTCCGGGTCGAACAGGATGAACGCCTGGCCTTTGGCCAGGGCCTGGCGCACCCGCAGCACACGGGTTTCCAGCGGGGTGTCGTCGCCGTTGTCGGTGCCGTCGCGGGTGACGAAGTCCTCGATCAGGCGGGTCAGGGTTTCGGCTTGCAGTTGCTCGTAGGGGATCAGCATGGTGGGTGGTGTCTGAAGTAGGTGTGGCCATGCTACGCGAAACATTCGAGTTTTGGGGCTGCATAACAGCCCCAGGGCCTTCAGCCTTTATTGCCAACCAGGCTATCCACCGTCGGCACCCGCGTATCGCTCTCCATCTGCGCATCATGCTCCAGCTGATGGCTGAAGCGTTCAAGCGACGCATTGGCCGGTTGCGAATCGCTGGCGAACACCGGTGGGCTCAACAGGTACGCCGACAACAACCGGCTCAGCGCTGCCAGGCTGTCGATATGGGTACGCTCGTACCCATGGGTGGCATCGCAGCCAAACGCCACCAGCGCAGTGCGAATATCGTGCCCCGCCGTCACGGCCGAATGGGCGTCGCTGAAGTAATAGCGGAACAGGTCACGCCGCACGGGCAAGTCGTGGTCGCCGGCCAGTTTCAGCAGGTGCCGGGACAGGTGGTAGTCGTAAGGCCCCGACGAGTCCTGCATGGCCACGCTCACGGCATGCTCGCTGGACGCCTGCCCGGGCGCCACCGGGGCGATGTCGATGCCGACGAACTCGCTGACGTCCCAAGGCAGGGCACCGGCTGCCCCTGAGCCGGTTTCTTCGGTGATGGTGAACAGCGGGTGGCAATCGATCAAAGGTTGCCGGCCGCTTTCCACCACGGCCTTCAATGCTGCCAGCAATGCGGCTACGCCAGCCTTGTCGTCCAGATGGCGGGCGCTGATGTGGCCGCTTTCGGTGAACTCGGGCAAAGGGTCGAAGGCCACGAAGTCACCGATGCTCACGCCCAGTGCCTCGCAGTCGGCGCGGGTGGCGCAGTAGGCGTCCAGGCGTACTTCCACATGATCCCAGCTGATAGGCATCTGGTCGATGGCGGTGTTGAAGGCATGCCCGCTGGCCATCAGCGGCAGAACGCTGCCGCGGAACACCCCGGTATCGGTGAACACGCTGACGCGACTGCCTTCGGCGAAGCGGCTGGACCAGCAACCCACTGGCGCCAGGGCCAGGCGGCCGTTGTCCTGCAGCTGGCGCACACTGGCGCCGATGGTGTCGAGGTGGGCGGACACGGCCCGGTCGGGTGAAGTTTGCCGGCCCTTGAGGGTGGCGCGGATGGTGCCACGGCGGGTCAGCTCGAAGGGGATGCCCAGTTCGTCCAGGCGTTCGGCAACGTAGCGCACGATGGTATCGGTGAACCCGGTGGGGCTGGGGATGGCGAGCATTTCCAGGAGCACACGTTTGAGGTAGTCGAGATCGGGTTCGGGGAGTCGTTCGGACATGTCCAGGCCTCCGGTCGGGTTGATATTCCAGGCTGTGGCGCGGTCTTTGTAGGAGCGGCCTTGTGTCGCGAAAGGGGTGCGAAGCGCCCCCAGGATTTCAGCTTCGCTGCTTAGATTGCTGGGGCCGCTTTGCGGCCCTTTCGCGACACAAGGCCGCTCCTACAAAACGCCGAGCAGTTGTCAGGCCAAAGGTCGGCTATGCGGAAACAGCAAGTCGATAAAGCGCTCGGCCGTTGGCTGCGGTTCATGGTTGGCCAGGCCGGCACGTTCGTTGGCCTCGATGATCACGTACTCCGGCTGCCCGGCGTCACGCACCATGAAGTCCAGCCCCACCACCGGAATTTCCAGCGCCCGAGCAGCGCGCACAGCAGCGTCGGCCAGTACCGGGTGCAGGCGCTCGGTGACGTCTTCCAGGGTGCCGCCGGTGTGCAGATTGGCGGTGCGCCGCACGGCCAGACGCTGGCCGGCAGGCAGCACGTCGTCATAGCCCAAGCCCGCCGCGCGCAAGGTGCGCTCGGTTTCGTCGTCCAGCGGGATGCGGCTTTCGCCACTGGTGGCGGCCTGGCGCCGGCGGCTCTGGGCCTCGATCAACTGGCGCACACTGTGCTTGCCATCGCCCAGCACCTGCGCCGGGTGACGGATGGCGGCGGCCACCACTTCGTAGCCGATCACCACGATGCGCAGGTCGAAGCCGGCATGGAAGCTTTCCAGCAACACGCGGCTGTCGAACTGGCGGGCGTGCGCCACGGCGCGGGTGATGTCGTCGATGCAGGTCAGGTTCACCGCCACGCCCTGGCCTTGCTCACCGTCGACCGGCTTGACCACGACTGCGCCATGCTCGTCGAGAAACGCCAGGTTGTCGTCGGCATTGCCCGCCAGTTGCTGCGCCGGCACCTGCAGCCCAGCGTTGTGCAGGGCGTGCTGGGTCAGGCGCTTGTCTTGGCACAGGGTCATGGTCACGGCACTGGTCAGGTCGCTGAGCGATTCACGGCAGCGAATGCGCCGCCCACCCAGGCTCAGCGTGAACAGGCCGCCAGCGGCGTCATCCACCTGTACTTCGATGCCCCGGCGCAACGCCTCGTCGACGATGATGCGGGCATAGGGGTTAAGGTCGGCTTGCGGCCCGGGCCCGAGGAACAACTGCTCGTTGATGCCATTTTTGCGCTTGACCGCAAAGGTGGGCAGGTTGCGAAAGCCCAGCTTCTGGTACAGGCGCTTGGCCTGGCGGTTGTCGTGCAGCACCGACAGGTCGAGGTAGGCCAGGCCCCGGCTCATGAAGTGCTCGATCAGGTGGCGCACCAGCACCTCACCCACGCCTGGGCGGGTGCAGTGCGGGTCCACGGCCAGGCACCACAGGCTGCTGCCATGCTCAGGGTCATCGAACGCCTTGGCGTGGTTCAGGCCCATGACGCTGCCGATCACAGCGCCGCTGTCTTCGTCTTCGGCCAGCCAGTACACCGGGCCGCCCAGGTGCCGAGGGGTCAGTAGTTCGGCGTCCACCGGCAGCATGCTGCGTGCCTGGTACAGGGTGTTGATCGCCTGCCAGTCGGCGGGGTTCTGCGCCCGGCGCACGCGGAAGCCGCGGAACACCCGCTGCGCCGGGCGGTAGTCGGTGAACCACAGGCGCAAGGTGTCGGACGGGTCCAGGAACAACTGCTGTGGGGCCTGGGCCAGCAATTGCTGGGGCGCGGCCACGTACAGGGCGATATCGCGCTCGCCGGGGCATTCGTCGAGCAAGTCCTCGGCCAGCGAAACCGGGTCGGGGTAGGTGTGGCCGATCAGCAGCCGGCCCCAGCCGCAGTGCACGGCTCGCGGCTGGTCGTGGGGCTGGCTGCCGTCGCCGGCCAGGCGCGCCTGCAGGCGCTCATAGGACGGCGCCTGGCCGCGCAGCAGGCGCTGCCCGTAAGCGATTTCATGGGCTTTCATCGGTCAGATTCCTTGTTCGCTCAGCCACAGGTTCAGCGCCGCCAGCTGCCACAGCTTGGAGCCGCGCAGCGGTGTCAGCTGGCCATGGGGGTTGCTCAGCAGGCGGTCGAGCATGGCCGGGTTGAACAGCCCACGGTCCTGGCTGGGGTCGGTCAGCAGCTCACGCACCCAGCCCAGGGTGGCACCTTCCAGGTGTTTCAGGCCCGGCACCGGGAAGTAGCCCTTTTTGCGGTCGATTACCTCGTGCGGGATCACCCGCCGTGCTGCCTGCTTGAGCACCTGCTTGCCGCCGTCGGGCAGCTTGAAGCGCGCCGGGATGCGTGCCGACAGTTCCACCAGGCGGTAGTCGAGGAATGGCGTGCGTGCTTCGAGGCCCCAGGCCATGGTCATGTTGTCCACCCGTTTGACCGGGTCGTCGACCAGCATCACCGTGCTGTCCAGGCGCAAGGCCTTGTCCACCGCGTCCCGTGCGCCGGGGCGGGCGAAGTGCTCGCGCACGAAGTCACCGGCGGCGTCGGTTTCCAACAGCCAAGGGGCCTGTACGGTATCGCGGTACTCGGCATGGCTGCGGTCGAAGAAGGCGTCGCGGTAGGCGGCAAAGGCATCCTCGGCGCCGGCCACCTGCGGGTACCAGTGGTAACCGGCGAACAGTTCGTCCGCGCCCTGGCCGCTCTGCACGCCTTTGCAGTGCTTGGCCACTTCCCGCGACAGCAGGTAGAAGGCGATGCAGTCGTGGCTGACCATCGGCTCGCTCATGGCGCGGAACGCGGCCGGCAACTGGTCGATGATTTCGTGTTCGGCAATGCGCAGTTGGTGATGGCGGGTGCCGTAGTGCTTGGCGATCAGGTCGGAATACTGGAACTCGTCGCCGCGCTCGCCGCCGGCGTCCTCGAAGCCGATGGAGAAGGTCGACAGGTCGTCCACGCCCACTTCGCGCAACAGGCCCACCAGCAGGCTGGAATCGACCCCGCCGGACAGCAACACACCCACGTCGACGGCAGCCCGTTGGCGAATGGCCACGGCGTCACGGGTGGCGTCGAGCACGCGGGTGGTCCAGCCTTCCAGGTCGAGATCGCGCTCGTCCGGGTTGGCGCCGTATTGCAGTTGCCACCAGGTCTGGCGCTCTACTTCGCCATGCCGGTCAATGCGCATCCAGGTGCCGGGTTCCAGCTTTTGCACGTTGGCCAGCAGGGTGCGCGGTGCTGGCACCACGGCGTGGAAGTTCAGGTAGTGGTTGAGCGCCACCGGGTCGAGCATCGGGTCGATGTCGCCGCCCTTGAGCAGCGCCGGCAGGGTAGAGGCAAAGCGCAGGCGCTCGCCGTTGCGCGACAGGTACAAGGGCTTCACGCCGAGGCGGTCGCGGGCCAGGAACAGGCGCTGGTTATCGCGCTCCCAGATGGCCAGGGCAAACATGCCGTTGAGCTTGGGCAGCAGTGCCGCGCCCCAGGCGTGGTAGCCCTTGAGCAGCACCTCGGTATCGCCGTCGGACCAGAAGCTGTAGCCCAGGTCTTGCAGTTCCTGGCGCAGTTCGGGGAAGTTGTAGATGGCACCGTTGAAAGCCAGTGACAAGCCCAGGGTGTTGTCGACCATCGGCTGCGCCGAGCCATCGGACAAGTCCATGATTTTCAGGCGCCGGTGGCCAAGGGCAATCGGGCCTTGGCTATGGAAGCCCCACGCATCCGGGCCGCGTGGCGCCAGGTGATGGGTGATGCGCTCTACCGCAGCCAGGTCGGCTGGGCGAGGGGCTTGGTCGATAGGGGTGAAACGCAACTCTCCTGCTAATCCGCACATAAGTCCTTACCGGTTTTTCCGTTGGGGAGGTGGTGCCCCGGATTAGGGCACCTTCAGGAACTGACCTGTGTACTTTGCGAGAGTTTTAGAACAATCTGTTATATGACGTTGAGTCCTGGGGGCGCACTACGCCCCGAGAGCTATCACTTGCCCCGAATCAACCTACGCAAGGCGAACCGGTTCGGATGACAAGCTTCTGCCACCGCGCGGGGCAACGGCAACGGTTCCCCGCACACCCAGGCCGCCACCAGCTCGCCACTCAACGGCGCTGTGATCAACCCGCGCGAGCCATGCCCACTGTTCACGTACAACCCGCCCAGCCATGGGCAGGCCACATCCGGCACCTGCCGCGCATCCCGGCCCAGCACCGCATAGGCCTCGGCAAACGCCTGGCTGTCGGCCAGCGGCCCGACGATTGGCAGGTAATCCGGGCTGGTGCAACGGAACGCTGCACGCCCCTGCAACTGTTCAGCGTCCAGTTCAGCCACGCCCAGCCGCTGCGCCAGGTCGACGGAAATCTCGTCCAGCAGCGCCAGGTTGCCCTGGTGTTCGGCCACCGTCGGCGCAAGGTCTTCGCTGTGGAAATCAAAACTCGCGCCCAGGGTATGTTCATCCCCGCGCGGTGGTGCCACATAGCCTTCCGCGCACACCACGGTACGCAGCGCCCGGCTGCTGGCGGTGGCCGGCAAGCGGGTGATCTGCCCACGGATGCGCTTGAGCGGCAACTGCGCGCAAGGCTCGAAACGGCGCACATCGGCAGCGCCGGCCAGGACCACCACCGGTGCGCTGGCCAGCAGGCGATCGCCAGCCCAGGCTTGCCAGTGTTGACCAATGTTGCGCAGCTCGATGACGTCCTGGTGGGTCAGCAGGCGAATACCTGGGTGCTGCAACTGCTGCTGGCACAGCGCCGGCGGGTGCACCCAACCCCCTTCGGGGTAGAACAACCCACCGGCTGGCAAGGCCACCCCGGCGATGGCTTCGGCCTCGGCGCGCTCCAGCGCGTGCAGCAAGTCGTGGTCGAAGGCGGCGGCCAGTTTGCCCTGGCGTTCGGCCTCCTTGGCGTCGAAGGCCAACTGCAGCACGCCGCAGGCATCCCAGTCCTGGCCACGTTGCAAGCGCTGGAGCTGGCGCCGCGTGTAGCCGAACCCGGACAGAATCATCTGCGACAGCGCGGTGCCATGGGCAGACAGCTTGAGGTACAACACCCCTTGCGGGTTGCCCGAAGCTTCCTGGGCCGGGGCTTCGTGGCGCTCCAGCACAGTGACCTGCCAGCCACGCCGGGCCAGGCTGGCAGCGGTTGTGCTGCCGGCGAGCCCGGCACCGATCACCAGCGCTTCGCGCGGCCCTTGTGCAACCGCTGGGCGTGCGTACCAGGGGGCTTTGGGGCCGGGGACGGGGCCGACGTAGGCGCCGCTCATCACCTCCCACTTCTTGCCGATGCCTGGCACCTTCTTCATGGCGAAGCCAGCTTCGACCAGGCTGCGGCGTACCCAGCCGGTGGTGGTGAACGTGCCCAGCACTGTGCCCGGGTGCGATAGCCGCGCCAGCTGCGCGAACAGCTCTGGGGTCCACATGTCGGGGTTCTTGGCAGGGGCGAAGCCATCGAGGAACCACACATCGATCTGTGCATCGAGTTGCGGCAGCTGTTCCAGCACATCGCCGATCAACAGCGTGAGGGTGACCCGGCCATTGGCGAAGGTGAACTGCTGAAAACCTGGGTGTACCGCCACGTATTGCTCCAGCAGCGGCTCGGTATAGGCAGCTAGCTCAGGCCACAGGCTTACGGCGCGGGCCATGTCAGCGTGGCCAAGGGGGTACTTTTCGACGCTGACGAAGTGCAGGCGCGCGTCGCGGTGAGCGTGCTGGTCGAACAGCTGCCAGGCGCAGAAAAAATTCATCCCGGTGCCAAAACCGGTTTCGCCGATCACCCCGCAGGTATGCGGCGCCAGGTTGGCAAAGCGCTCGGCCAGGCGGGTCTGGCCGAGGAACACGTGCTTGGTTTCTTCAATGCCTTCGTTGACCGCGAAATAGACGTCGTCGTATTGCCGCGAGTGGGGGCGGCCCTGGTCGTCCCAGTCGATCTGGGCGTGCTGGAGGAGGGTGGACATGGTTGGCTCGGTTGCAGCGGATGGCGAGATTTTATGTCATCCGGGTCAGCTGTGGGAGCGCGTTCATTCTCGAACAGGCCAGTACAGGCAGAAATGAAATCCGCTAGTCTTGGTTATCCATTGAAGGAGCCAGTGCATGTTCGAATCTGCCGAAATCGGCCACAGCATCGACAAGGAGGCTTACGACGCCGAGGTGCCCGCTTTGCGCGAGGCCCTGCTCGAAGCCCAGTACGAACTCAAGCAGCAGGCGCGTTTCCCGGTGATCGTGCTGATCAACGGCATCGAAGGCGCCGGCAAGGGTGAGACGGTAAAACTGCTCAACGAGTGGATGGACCCGCGCATGATCGATGTGCTCACGTTCGACCAGCAGACCGACGAGGAACTGGCCCGGCCACCCGCCTGGCGTTACTGGCGGGCCTTGCCACCGAAGGGGCGGATGGGCGTGTTCTTCGGCAACTGGTACAGCCAGATGCTGCAGGGGCGGGTGCATGGGGTGTTCAAGGACGCCGTGCTCGATCAGGCCATCATGGGCGCCGAGCGCCTGGAGCAGATGCTGTGTGACGAAGGTGCGCTGATCATCAAGTTCTGGTTCCACCTGTCCAAGAAGCAGATGAAGGCACGGCTGAAATCGCTCAAGGACGACCCGCTGCACAGCTGGAAGATCAGCCCGCTGGACTGGCAGCAGTCAGAAACCTACGACCGGTTCGTGCGCTTTGGCGAGCGCGTGCTGCGCCGCACCAGCCGCGACTATGCCCCGTGGCATATCGTCGAAGGGGTCGACCCGAATTATCGCAGCCTGGCGGTGGGGCGCATCCTGCTGGAAAGCCTGCAAGCCGCCCTGGCCAACAACCCCAAGGGCAAGCACCAGGGCAACGTGGCCCCGCTTGGCCGCAGCATCGACGACCGCAGCCTGCTTGGCGCCCTGGACATGACCTTGCGCCTGGACAAGGCCGACTACCAGGAACAGCTGGTCACCGAACAGGCCCGCCTGGCAGGCCTGCTGCGTGACAAGCATATGCGCCGGCATGCGCTGGTGGCGGTGTTCGAAGGCAACGACGCCGCCGGCAAGGGCGGTGCCATCCGCCGCGTGGCGGCTGCGCTGGACCCGCGCCAGTACCGCATCGTGCCGATTGCCGCACCCACCGAAGAAGAGCGCGCCCAGCCGTACCTTTGGCGGTTCTGGCGGCATATACCGGCGCGTGGCAAGTTCACCATCTTCGACCGTTCCTGGTATGGCCGGGTGCTGGTGGAGCGGGTGGAAGGCTTTTGCAGCCCGGCCGACTGGATGCGCGCGTACAGCGAGATCAACGACTTTGAAGAGCAGTTGGTGAACGCCGGCGTGGTGGTGGTCAAGTTCTGGCTGGCGATTGACCAGCAAACCCAGCTGGAGCGCTTCGAAGAGCGCGAGCAGATCCCATTCAAACGCTACAAGATCACCGAGGAGGACTGGCGCAACCGTGACAAGTGGGGCGAGTACACCCAGGCAGTGGGCGACATGGTCGACCGCACCAGCAGCGAGATTGCACCGTGGACGCTGGTGGAGGCCAATGACAAGCGCTGGGCGCGGGTGAAGGTGTTGCGCACCATCAACCAGGCGCTGGAAGCGGCGTTTGCCAAGGACAAGAAATAATCGAAGTTCCTGGTTGCCTGTTCTGGCCTCTTCGCGTGTTTACCCGCGAAGAGGCCAGAACAGGCATCACATTTACCAAGCCATGCCGCCGAAGAATGACCTGATGAATTCTTTTCTCGGCACGCTTTCCCGCCACGGCCCTCCAAGTCCGTAGAATCCAATCACCCCCACCACGGGTTTGATCGAGGATTTTATGCACACCACTTCCGGCCGCTGGGGCTATGGGCTGTTCCTGGCGCTTCTGACGGCGCTGCTCTGGGGTATCTTGCCGATCAAGCTCAAGCAGGTGCTGCAAGTGGTCGACCCGATCACCGTCACCTGGTATCGCTTGTCGGTCTCCGGCGGCCTGCTGTTCGCCTGGCTGGCGGCTCAGCGGCGCTTGCCGTCCGTGCGCAAACTTACGCCCAAGGGCAAAGGCCTGGTGGTGCTGGCCGTGCTTGGCTTGATGGGTAACTACGTGCTGTACCTGATCGGTCTCAAGCTGCTCAGCCCCGGCACCGCGCAACTGGTGGTGCAAATCGGCCCGGTGCTGTTACTGGTGGCCAGCGTATTCGTGTTCCGCGAGCGCTTCAGCCTGGGGCAGGGCGTGGGCCTGCTGATTCTGCTGGCGGGTTTTGGGCTGTTTTTCAACCAGCGCCTGGAAGAACTGCTGACGTCGCTGGGCACCTACACCACCGGGGTGCTGACTATCCTGCTGGCCACCAGCATCTGGGTGTTCTACGCCCTGAGCCAGAAGCAATTGCTGACCGTATGGCATTCGCAACAGGTAATGATGGTGATCTACCTCAGTTGCGCCGCGCTGCTCACGCCTTGGGTGCACCCGCTGGAAGCGCTGCAACTGACCCCAGTGCAAGGTTGGCTGCTGCTGGCCTGTTGCCTGAATACCCTGGTGGCCTATGGCGCGTTTGCCGAAGCGCTGGCGCACTGGGAGGCGTCGCGAGTGAGTGCCACCCTGGCGCTGACGCCGCTGGTGACCTTTGTCGCGGTGGCGCTGGCGGCGGTGATTTGGCCAGCGTACGTACATGCCGAGGACATCAATGCCCTGGGCTATGTGGGAGCGGTAACCGTGGTGTTCGGCTCGGCGGTGGTGGCGCTGGGGCCATCGCTGGTGGCCGGGTGGCGGGCCCGCAAAGCGCGATTGGCCCAGGTTCATTAAGCCTACGCGCTCCCACAATGCCCGGGTAATGAGCGGCTGGCCGAGTTAGCCATGCCCCCCTGGGGCCAGCATGTTCTCTGGCCGCACCCACTGGTCGAACTGCTCATTGGTCAGATACTTCAACTCCAATGCCGCCTCCCTCAAGGTCTTGCCTTCGCTGTAAGCCTTCTTGGCAATTTCCGCTGCCTTGTCATAGCCAATGTGCGGGTTGAGCGCGGTCACCAGCATCAACCCGCGTTCCAGGTGCGCAGCCATCTGCTGGGCATCCGGTTCGATACCCGCCACGCAATGCAGCTGGAAATTGCGGCAACCATCGGCCAGCAATTCGACCGATTGCAGCAGGTTATGAATGATTACCGGCTTGAATACGTTCAACTGCAAATGCCCCTGGCTGGCGGCAAAACCAATCGCCGCGTCATTGCCCAGCACCTGGCAGGCCAGCATCGACAGTGCCTCGCACTGGGTCGGGTTGACCTTGCCCGGCATGATCGAACTGCCCGGCTCGTTGGCCGGCAGGCGCACCTCGGCCAGTCCCGCGCGCGGGCCAGAGCCCAGCAGGCGCAGGTCGTTGGCGATTTTCATCAGGGCTACAGCCAGGGTCTTCAGGGCCCCGGCCAGGCTGGTCAGCGGTTCGTGGCCAGCGAGGGCGGCAAACTTGTTGGGCGCGGTGACGAATGGCAGCCCGGACTCCGCCGCCAACTCGGCAGCGATGGCTTCGGCAAAACCATGCGGGGCGTTGAGCCCGGTACCCACGGCGGTACCGCCCTGGGCCAGTTCACACACCGCCGGCAGGGTGGCGCGGATGGCGCGCTGGGCGTAGTCGAGTTGCGCGACGAAGGCCGAAACCTCCTGGCCGAAGGTGATCGGTGTGGCGTCCATCATGTGCGTGCGGCCGGTTTTCACCAGCTTGTTGTGGCGCGCCGACAACTCGGCCAGCCCTGACGACAGCTCGGCGATCGCTGGCAGCAGCTGTTCATGCACTGCCTGCGCAGCAGCAATGTGCATGGCCGTGGGGAAGCAGTCGTTGGAGCTTTGCGAGCGGTTGACGTGGTCGTTGGGGTGTACTGGCGCCTTGCCGCCACGGCCTTTGCCGGCCAGCTCGTTGGCGCGCCCGGCAATAACCTCGTTGACGTTCATGTTGCTCTGGGTGCCGCTGCCCGTTTGCCAGACGACGAGCGGGAACTGGTCATCGTGCTTGCCATCCAGCACTTCATCGGCGGCCTGTTCGATCAACCGGGCGATGTCGGCCGGCAAGTCGCCATTGCGGTCGTTGACGCGCGCCGCGGCCTTCTTGATCAGTGCCAGGGCGTGCAGCACCGCGAGGGGCATGCGTTCCTTGCCAATGGCGAAGTTGATCAGCGAACGCTGGGTCTGCGCACCCCAGTAGGCGTCCTCCGGAACTTCGACCGGGCCCAGGCTGTCTGTCTCGATACGGCTCATTCTGTACTCACTCCTGTGTAGTTCGAAATCGCAGTTTAGGCCCTGATTCGACCGAGCGGTTCCGTCGCTCGTCGTGCCACTTGAGCACATCGCCACCACGGCGCAGAATGCTCTACTCTGAGGTACCCGCCTCCGTCTCTTTGAAGGAAATGCAATGACCCGTCTCCGTGTCCTTTGTGCCGCCGTTGCCCTGGTTTGCGCCAGCGGCCAGGTACTCGCTGCCACCGCCAGCCACAACGCTGCTGCCGAGAAATTCCTGACCCTGGCCAACGCCGACAAGCTGGGCACCCCGGTGTACATGCAAGTACAGCAAATGTTCGCCCAGCGTTTCGCCCAGACCAAGGCCCCGGCCGCCAAACAGCCGGTACTGGAAAGCTACCAGGCCAAGGCCAACGCGGCACTGGACAACGCCATCGGCTGGAACAAGCTGAAGCCGAAGATGGTCGACCTGTACACCCAGACCTTCACCGAGCAGGAGCTCAAGGACCTGGTCAAGTTCTATGAATCGCCACTGGGCAAGAAAGTGCTGCGTGAAATGCCCAAGGTTACCCAGCAGTCGGCGCAGCTGACCCAACAGAGCCTGGAACCAGCAGTGCCGGTGGTGAACAAGCTGCTGGAAGACATGACCAAGGAACTGGACCCGAACGCAGGCAAGGCCGCCGCCCCTGCGAAGAAGTGAGTACGCCGCAATGACCATGCAACAGCGTATCGAACAGCAGCTGGCCACGCTGGCGCCGCAACACCTGCAAGTGCTCAACGAAAGCCACATGCACAGTCGTGGTCAGGAGACCCACTACAAAGCAGTGATCGTCAGCGAGCAGTTTGCCGGGTTGAACAGCGTCAAGCGCCACCAGAAGGTCTATGCCACCATGGGTGAGCTGATGGGTGAGATCCACGCCCTGGCTATCCACACCTACACCGCCGAAGAGTGGGCCAAGGTCGGCGTTGCACCGGCCTCGCCGGTGTGTGCGGGCGGCGGGCACTGAAACCTTTTTGTCGTTCTGGTAGAATTCGCAACGCGCCGCTTGTCGGCGCGTTTTTATTTGTCAATCCGGTCCGCCCCTTACGAGGGCAACCACCTGGAGAATCTGCTTCATGTCCCAAGCCATCGTCGTCGCGGCGCTGTACAAGTTCGTCACCCTGGAAGACTACATCGAGCTGCGCGAGCCGCTGCTGCAAGCCATGCTCGACAACAACGTCAAAGGCACCCTGCTGCTGGCCCACGAGGGCATCAACGGCACCGTGTCGGCCACCCGCGAAGGCATCGACGGCCTGCTGGCCTGGCTGCGCAACGATCCGCGCCTGGTCGATGTCGACCATAAAGAGTCGTACTGCGACGAACAGCCCTTCTACCGCACCAAGGTCAAGCTCAAGAAAGAAATCGTCACCCTCGGCGTGCCGGGCGTAGACCCCAACCAGGCAGTCGGCACCTATGTCGAGCCCAAGGACTGGAACGCCTTGATCAGCGACCCGGAAGTGCTGCTGATCGACACCCGTAACGACTACGAAGTGGCCATCGGTACTTTCAAGGGCGCCATCGACCCGAAGACCGAAACCTTCCGTGAATTCCCGGAGTACATCAAGGCCAACTTCGACCCGAGCAAGCACAAGAAAGTGGCCATGTTCTGCACCGGTGGCATCCGCTGTGAAAAAGCCTCCAGCTACATGCTCGGTGAAGGCTTTGATGCGGTCTATCATCTTAAGGGCGGCATCCTGAAATACTTCGAGGAAGTGCCTCAGGAAGAAAGCCTGTGGGACGGCGACTGCTTCGTCTTCGACAACCGCGTCACGGTGCGCCATGACCTGAGCGAAGGCGAGTACGACCAGTGCCACGCCTGCCGCCACCCGATCAATGCACAGGAGCGTGCGTCCGAGCACTATTCGCCAGGTGTCAGCTGCCCGCATTGCTGGGACACCCTGAGCGAAAAGACCCGGCGCAGTGCCATCGACCGGCAGAAGCAGATCGAGCTGGCCAAGGCCCGCAACCTGCCGCACCCGATCGGTTACAACTACAAAGCCGAGGCCTGATGCATGTCTGCACGCCTGATCTATGTGATGGACCCGATGTGCTCCTGGTGCTGGGGTTTCGCGCCAGTGGCCGCGGCCCTGATCGCCCAGGCGCGTGAGGCAGGCGTTGCCACCCGTCTGGTGCCGGGTGGGCTGCGTACCGGCGGCAGCGCCTTGGACAGCTCCACCCGCAAGTACATCCTCGAACACTGGCAGGCGGTGGCTGAGGCTACCGGCCAGCCGTTCCGCTTCGAGGGTGCCATGCCCGACGGCTTCGTCTACGACACCGAGCCGGCCTGCCGTGCTCTGGTCACAGCCCGTGAGCTGGACGCCGAGCGCGTCTGGCCGCTGCTGGCGCTGATCCAGCGTGCGTTCTACGAGCAAGGCATGGATGTGACCACCGCGCCACAGCTGGTCGAGCTGGCTGAACAGGCCGGCTTCGACCGTGCCGTGTTCGCCGAAACCTTCGCCCGTGCCGACACCCGTGCTGCCACAGCGGCCGACTTCGCCTGGGCGCAGGACCTGGGTATCGCCGGCTTCCCGACCCTGTTGGCCGAGCGCAACGGCCAACTGGCCTTGCTGACCAACGGCTATCAGCCGCTGGAGCGCCTGCAACCCTTGCTCGGCCGTTGGCTGCAGCAGGCTGCCTGTGCTTGATGTGCCTGGGTCACCCGACCCGGTGCCGGGCAAGCCATACAGTGCGGCCGATCGACTGAGCTGGGCGGAAATCCGCCGCCTGGCCCTGCATCACAAGAAAAACCTCTGGTCTGCCAACCTCATCGCTGTGCTGGCGGCATGCTGCAGTGTGCCCATTCCGCTGCTGCTGCCGTTGCTGGTGGATGAGGTGCTGCTCGGCCATGGTGATGCCGCGTTGAAGTGGATGAACCACCTGCTGCCGTCCAGCTGGCAGGTGGCCGCCGGCTACATTGGCCTGATGCTGGCACTCACCCTGTGCCTGCGCCTGGCTGCGCTGGCGTTCAACGTGATTCAGGCCAAGCTGTTCGCCGGCTTGGCCAAGGATATCGTCTACCGCCTGCGCATTCGCCTGATCGAGCGGCTCAAGCGTATTTCGCTGAAGGAATACGAAAGCCTGGGCAGCGGCACGGTGACCACCCACCTGGTCACCGACCTGGACACCCTCGACAAGTTCGTCGGCGAAACCCTCAGCCGCTTCCTGGTGGCCATGCTGACCCTGACCGGCACGGCAGCCATCCTGATCTGGATGCACTGGCAACTGGCCTTGCTGATCTTGCTGTTCAACCCGCTGGTGATCTACTTCACCGTGCAGTTGGGCAAGCGGGTAAAACACCTGAAAAAGCTCGAAAACGACAGCACCGCGCGCTTTACCCAGGCACTGGCGGAAACCCTCGATGCCATCCAGGAAATCCGCGCGGGCAACCGCCAGGGCTATTTCCTTGGCCGGTTGGGCTTGCGTGCCCGTGAGGTGCGCGACTACGCCGTGGACTCTCAATGGAAAAGCGACGCCAGTGGCCGTGCCAGTGGCCTGCTGTTCCAGTTCGGCATCGACATCTTCCGCGCCGCGGCGATGCTTACCGTGTTGTTTTCAGACTTGTCGATCGGCCAGATGCTGGCGGTGTTCAGCTACCTGTGGTTCATGATCGGCCCGGTGGAGCAACTGCTCAACCTGCAATATGCCTATTACGCCGCCGGTGGTGCGCTGAGCCGCCTCAACGAGCTACTGGCGCGTGACGACGAGCCGCAGTACCCCGCCGCCAGCGACCCGTTCGCCGGTCGCCAGACCGTGGGTATCGAAGTGCGCGACCTGCGCTTTGCCTATGCCGACGAGCCGGTGCTGGAGCATCTCGACCTGTCGATTGCCCCAGGCGAGAAGGTGGCGATTGTCGGTGCCAGCGGCGGCGGCAAGAGCACCCTGGTGCAACTGCTGTTGGGCCTTTACAGCGCCCAGGCCGGAACCATCCGCTTCGGCGGGGCCAGCTTGCAGGAAATCGGCCTTGAAACCCTGCGCGAGAACGTCGCGGTGGTGTTGCAGCACCCGTCACTGTTCAACGACAGCGTGCGTGCCAACCTGACCATGGGCCGTGATTGCAGTGACGATGCCTGCTGGCAGGCGCTGCACATTGCTCAACTGGATGCCACCATCGCTGCCTTGCCCCAGGGCCTGGACAGTGTGCTGGGGCGTTCTGGGGTGCGCTTGTCTGGCGGCCAGCGGCAGCGCCTGGCGATTGCCCGCATGGTGCTGGCCGAGCCCAAGGTGGTTATCCTCGACGAGGCCACATCGGCCCTGGATGCCGCCACCGAGTACAACCTGCATCAGGCCCTGGCGCGCTTCCTCAGCGGCCGCACCACGCTGATCATCGCCCACCGGCTTTCGGCGGTGAAGCAGGCTGATCGAGTACTGGTGTTCGATAGTGGGCATGTGGCTGAAGATGGCGACCACCAGCAGCTGATTGCCGAAGGCGGGTTGTATGCCAAGCTGTATGGGCACCTGCAGCAGAGCTGAATTTCAGGATGTACAAATCCCCCGATTCCCTGTCATAAAAATCCCCTCCACAACGATGGCAAATGGCCTACGCTGTGCTTGTCTGGGTTGATTTGCGCCTTATCTGCTCTGTGACAGGGACTCCATGAAGGGACATCGCACTCTAGAAGCGCCAAAGTTGCTCGGTATCACCTGGCCCTTCATCGCCGTTGTGGTCCTCCAGGTGGCGTTGGGCAGCCTCAGCCTTTATACGCTCTCGGCCGTGCGCGCGTATGTCGCGGGCGAAAGCCTGTGGTCCAAGGCGCAGAAAGACGCCATCTACTACCTCAACCTGTACGCTGAAACACGCGACGACAGCACCTACCAGCGTTATCGCCAGGCCATTACCGTACCTCAGGGCGACCATCAGTTGCGCGAGGTGCTCGACCGTCCCAACCCTGATCTGGAGGCCGCGCGCCAGGCAGTGCTGCAAGGGGGCAACCACCCTGACGATGTCGAGCGGATCATCTGGTTCTACCGCAATTTCCGCAACGTCAGCTACATGCAGACGGCCATCGACTACTGGGATGTCGGCGACGATTACCTGGCCAAGCTGGATGTGCTGGCTGGCGAGATGCGCCAGCGCTTGAGCAGTGGCCCGGTTGATGCCGGCACGGTCAGCGACTGGAAGGCGCGTATCGTCACCATCAACGAAGGGGTCACGCCTGCGGCCAAAGCGTTCAGCGATGCCTTGGGCGAAGGCTCGCGCATGTTGCTGCGGGTGCTGCTGATCACTAACCTGCTGACGGCAATGGTGCTGATTACCATTGCCTGGCGCCGATCCAGCAAGCTGCTGGCTCAGCGCCAGGCATTTGCCAGCGCCCTGCAGGAAGAAAAAGAGCGGGCGCAGATCACGTTGCAAGCCATCGGTGATGCGGTGATCACCACCGATGTGGAGGGCAGTATCGGCTACATGAACCCGGCCGCCGAGCAATTGACTCACTGGCAAGCCAGCCAGGCGCTGGGCCTGCCGCTGTCGGCAATGTTCAGCCTGGTTGACGAACAGGCCGAGGAGGAGGGTCGCAGCCTGGTCGAGCAGGTGCTCAGTGGCAGTCTCAAGGGCGGCGCGGAACACGCCAGGTTGATTCAGCGGCTGGACGGCAGCACCGTGTCAATCAACCTGGTCGGTTCGCCTATCGTCAGTGACGGCCAGGTCAGCGGTATCGTACTGGTGCTGCACGACATGACCCAGGAGCGGCAGTACATCGCCAACCTGTCCTGGCAGGCCACCCACGATGCGCTGACTGGGCTGGCCAACCGCCGCGAGTTCGAATACCGCCTGGAGCAGGCGCTCAACGGCCTGGCGCGCCAGGCCGGGCGGCACTCGCTGATGTTCCTCGACCTCGACCAGTTCAAGCTGGTCAACGACACTTGCGGCCATGCGGCTGGCGATGAGCTGTTGCGGCACATTTGCGCCGTACTGCAGTCCGGCCTGCGCGAAGGCGATACCTTGGCGCGGCTGGGTGGCGACGAATTTGGCGTGTTGCTGGAAAACTGCCCGCCCGATCAGGCCGAGCGCATCGCCGAGCAATTGCGCCAGATGGTGCAGAGCCTGCACTTCGTGTGGAAAGGGCGGCCGTTCGTCACCACGGTCAGCATCGGGCTGGTGCACATGGCCCAGGCCCCGGGCACGCTGGAGGCTTCGCTGCGCGCTGCCGACATGGCGTGCTACATGGCCAAGGAGAAGGGGCGCAACCGTGTGCAGGTGTACCATGCCGATGACAGCGAACTGTCCATGCGCTTCGGCGAAATGGCCTGGATCCAGCGCTTGCATGTGGCTTTGGAAGAAAACCGCTTCTGCCTGTATGCCCAGGAAATCGCCCCGCTGAAAAGCTTCGAAGGCCCGGGGCACATCGAGATTCTGCTGCGCCTGCACGACGAAAGCGGCCGTACCATCCTGCCCAGCAGCTTTATCCCGGCGGCCGAACGCTACGGCCTGATGACCGCGCTTGACCGTTGGGTGGTGCGCAATGTGTTTCTGGTCATACGCCAGTGCCTGGACGAAGGGCGCGAAGGGCCGTTGTCGATCTGTGCGATCAACCTGTCGGGGTCGAGCATCGGCGACGACAAGTTTCTCGAATACCTGCAGCGGTTGTTCGTCGAGTACGCCATCCCGCCGCGAATGATCTGCTTTGAAATTACCGAAACCAGTGCCATCGCCAACCTGGGCAGCGCCATCCGTTTCATCAACGAGTTGAAGGGGCTGGGTTGCCGCTTTTCGCTCGATGATTTCTGCGCTGGCATGTCCTCGTTCGCCTATCTCAAGCATTTGCCCGTGGATTACCTGAAGATTGACGGCAGTTTCGTCAAGGACATGCTCGACGACCCGGTCAACCGGGCCATGGTCGAGGTCATCAACCATATCGGCCATGTGATGGGTAAGCGCACCATTGCCGAGTTCGTCGAAACACCCTTGATCGAGCAGGCCTTGCAGGAAATTGGCGTGGATTACGCCCAGGGCTACCTGATCGAACGCCCCCAGGTGTTCACCTGTGACAGTCTGCAGCGCCAACGGATCGCCGCCCGGTCTCTGTTGCAGCGGGCACCTGGCACGTTTCGCTAGCTAGAAATCACAAGGATCAAGGAGCTGAAAGTGATTGATGCATTCGTACGTATCGGGCCTTTGATGGACCCTGCCAGTTACCCCCAATGGGCCCAGCAACTGATTGAAGACTGCCGCGAGAGCAAGCGTCGGGTGGTGGAGCATGAGTTCTATGCGCGTCTGCGCGATGGCCAGCTGAAACAATCGACCATCCGCCAGTACTTGATCGGTGGCTGGCCGGTGGTGGAGCAGTTTTCGCTGTACATGGCGCATAACCTGACCAAGACCCGCTACGGCCGGCACCAGGGCGAGGACATGGCCCGGCGTTGGCTGATGCGCAACATTCGCGTCGAGTTGAACCATGCCGACTACTGGGTGAACTGGTGCCAGGCGCACGGCGTGCACCTGCACGAATTGCAGGCGCAGGAAGTGCCTCCCGAGCTGAACGGCCTGAACGACTGGTGCTGGCGGGTGTGTGCCACCGAGAACCTGGCCATTTCCATGGCGGCGACCAACTATGCCATCGAAGGCGCGACCGGCGAGTGGTCGGCGGTGGTGTGCTCGACCGATACTTACGCGCAAGGCTTCCCGGAAGACCAGCGCAAGCGGGCGATGAAGTGGCTGAAGATGCACGCCCAGTATGACGATGCGCACCCGTGGGAGGCGCTGGAGATCATCTGTACCTTGGCCGGTGAGAACCCGACGCTGGGGCTGCGTACCGAGTTGCGCAGGGCGATTTGCAAGAGTTACGACTGCATGTACCTGTTCCTGGAACGGTGCATGCAGCTGGAAGGGCGCCAGCAGGGGCGTATGCGCCCGGCGTTGGCGGCGGGTTAGGGCCTTGGGGCCGCTGCGCGGCCCATCGCGACGCAAGGCCGCTCCTACAAGAGATCGCGTACCCTTGTAGGAGCGGCCTTGCGTCGCGATGGGCTGCACAGCAGCCCCGGCAATCTCAAGCCTTACTGGGCGTTGAGCGCTTGCCCGTTGACTGCTTTGCTGTCCGGCCCCATCAGGTACAGATACACCGGCATGATCTCTTCCGGCAGCGGGTTGTTCTGCGGGTTCTCGCTGGGGTAAGCCTGAGCCCGCATCGCCGTACGCGTGGCGCCCGGGTTGATGCTGTTGGAGCGCACCGGCGCCACGCCTTCCAGTTCGTCGGCCAGAGTCTGCATCAGGCCCTCGGTGGCGAACTTCGACACGCCGTAGGCGCCCCAGTAAGCCCGGCCCTTGCGCCCGACGCTGCTGCTGGTGAACACCACCGAGGCGTCTTCCGACAGCTTCAGCAGTGGCAGCAAGGTGCTGGTGAGCATGAAGGTGGCATCGACGTTGATGTGCATCACACGCATGAAGTTGTCGCCTGACAGCTGCTCCAGCGGCGTGCGCGGGCCGATGATCGAGGCATTGTTCAGCAGGCCGTCGAGGCGGCCGAACTGGTCTTCGATCATGACCGCCAGCTCGTCGTACTGGTGGGGCAGGGCGGTTTCCAGGTTGAACGGGATGACCACCGGCTGTGGGTGCCCGGCGGCTTCGATCTGGTCGTAGACCTCGTTCAGGTTGGCCTCGGTCTTGCCCAGCAGCAGCACGGTGGCACCCAGTGCGGCATAGGCCTTGGCAGCAGCAGCACCAATGCCACGGCCGGCGCCGGTCACCAGAATGACCCGGCCTTGCAGCAGGTCGGGGCGGGCGGTGTAGTCGAACATTGTGTATTCCCTGTCTCTAGTTCAGCAGCCGCACAGCGCGCTGTCGATCACTTTGCGCAGCTCCAGCGGGTGGTCCACCACCACGTCGGCGCCCCAGTTGTTCGGGTTGTCCTCTGGATGAATATAGCCGTAGCGCACCGCCGCCGTGCGGGTGCCAGCGTCGCGGCCAGACTCGATGTCGCGCAGGTCGTCGCCGACGAACAGCACGCTGGCCGGGTCCAGGTTCAAGGTTTTGCAGGCCAGGATCAGCGGTTCGGGGTCGGGTTTGCTGTTTTTCACGTGGTCCGGGCAGATCAGCAGTGCCGAGCGTTCGGCCAGGCCCAGTTGCTGCATGATCGGCTCGGCGAAGCGTACCGGCTTGTTGGTGACCACGCCCCACAGCAGGTTGCCTTTTTCGATGTCGGCCAGCAGCTCGGCCATGCCATCGAACAGTTTGCTGTGTACCGCGCAGTCGCGTTGGTAGCGCTCGAGGAACTCCAGGCGCAGGGCCTCGAAGCCTTCGGTTTCCGGGTCCATGGCAAACGTGGCGGCAACCATGGCGCGCGCGCCGCCAGAGATCACGCCGCGGATCAGGTTGTCGTCAACGGCCGGCAGGCCGCGCTCGGCGAGCATGGCCTGGCAAATGGCGATGAAGTCCGGCGCCGTGTCGAGCAAGGTGCCGTCCATGTCGAAGAGTACTGCTCGCAAACGCATGCTTATTCCTCGCGCAGGGTCTGGATCATGTAGTTGACGTCGACGTCGCTGTTGAGCTTGTAGTGCTTGGTCAGCGGGTTGTAGGTGAGGCCGATGATGTCCTTTACCTGCAGGCCGGCATCGCGGCTCCAGGCACCCAGCTCGGACGGGCGGATGAACTTCTTGAAGTCATGGGTGCCGCGCGGCAGCATTTTCAGAATGTATTCGGCGCCGACGATGGCCAGCAGGTAGGCCTTGGGGTTGCGGTTGATGGTGGAGAAGAACACCTGGCCGCCAGGCTTGACCATGCGGTAGCAGGCGCGAATCACCGAAGACGGGTCGGGCACGTGCTCGAGCATTTCAAGGCAGGTGACCACGTCGAACTGTTCAGGCATTTCCTCGGCCAGCGCTTCGGCGGTGATCTGCCGGTATTCCACCTGCACGCCCGACTCCAGCTGATGCAGTTGGGCCACTGCCAGCGGTGCCTCGCCCATGTCGATACCGGTGACCGTGGCGCCGCGCAGGGCCATGGCTTCGCTGAGGATGCCGCCGCCACAGCCTACGTCCAGCACTTTCTTGCCGGCCAGGCTGGCCCGCTCGTCGATCCAGTTGACGCGCAGCGGGTTGATTTCGTGCAGCGGCTTGAACTCGCTTTCGCGGTCCCACCAGCGGTGGGCCAGCGCTTCGAACTTGGCGATTTCGGCGCGGTCGACGTTGCTCATTGAACAGTCCTCTGAAACTTCGCAAAATTGCGCCGGAGTATACCCGAGCGCTCAGCCCCAAGGGTCGCTATAATCGCCGGCTTTTGATATCCGAACGACAGGGAGAGGTGATGCGCGAGCGACTTTTGGCGGCGGAGAAGGTGACCGCGATCCGCTGGCAGGGCGGCGCCTTGCACCTGCTCGACCAGCGTCTGCTGCCGTCGCAAGAGCGCTGGCTGGCCTGCGACAATGTTGCGCAGGTGGCTGCGGCGATCCGCGACATGGTGGTGCGCGGGGCTTCGGCCATCGGCATTGCCGCCGCCTACGGCCTGGTGCTGGCCCTTGAAGAGCGGCTGGCCCAGGGTGGCGATTGGGAGATGGACCTGGAAGAAGACTTTCTCACCCTGGCCGAAGCGCGCCCCACTGCTGCCAACCTGTTCTGGGCGCTGAACCGCATGCGCGAGCGCCTGCTGCGCCTGCGAGCGGACGAAGACGTGCTCGCCGCGCTGGAAGCCGAAGCCGTGGCTATCCATGAAAGCGACCGTGAAGCCAACCTGACCATGTCCCAGCAAGGTATCGAGCTGATCCGTCGCCATCAGGGCAATGCCCAGGCCTTGCTCACCTACGGCAACGCCGGCGCCCTGGCCAGCGGCGGCTTTGGTACCGCACTGGGGGTTATTCGCGCCGGTTACCTGGAGGGCATGGTCGAGCGGGTCTATGCCGGCGAGACCCGTCCCTGGTTGCAAGGCTCGCGCCTGACCGCCTGGGAGCTGGCCAACGAAGGCATCCCGGTGACCCTGTGCGCCGATTCGGCGCTGGCCCACCTGATGAAGACCAAAGGCATCACCTGGGTGGTGGTGGGGGCGGACTGCATTGCCGCCAACGGCGACGTGGCCAGCAAGATCGGCACCTATCAGCTGGCGGTCAGCGCCATGCATCATGGTGTGCGGTTCATGGTGGTGGCGCCGAGCACCAGCATCGACCTGAACCTGGCCACGGGCGAGGATATCCCGTTGGAGGAGCGTGACGCCGACGAGTGGCTGGACTTTGGCGGTGCCCCGGCGGTGCCGGATGTCGAGGTGTTCAACCCGGTATTCGACGTGACCCCGGCCGACCTGATCGATGTGATCGTGACCGAGCGCGGCATCGTCGAGCGCCCGGATACTGCCAAGCTGGCCCAGCTGATTTGCCGCAAGCGGTTGCACTGATGCCTGTATTGCCTGTACCGCCGCGAAAAGGCCGGTACAGGCAATGAAAATTCAAGATTCAAACCCACCTGAGACCACCTGCCACATCTCCCCACCGCCCCCGCCTTTGTGATAACATCCGGCAGTTTCCAGGACCGCCCATCACGGCGGCCTTCATTGCGCAGATCCATGGCACAACTCATTGATTTGTCGTAAGTCGTCGCACCCATATGCGCTGCGGCGGCGAGCTTCGTTCGGCCCTTGATGGAGCTGCGAAGTTTCACCAGAAAAAGGAATCAGGCTTCTCATGGGCGAACTGGCCAAAGAAATCCTCCCGGTCAATATCGAAGACGAACTGAGACAGTCTTACCTCGACTACGCGATGAGCGTGATTGTCGGGCGAGCGCTGCCCGATGCGCGTGACGGCTTGAAGCCCGTGCATCGTCGCGTTCTCTATGCGATGAGCGAACTGGGCAACGACTGGAACAAGCCGTACAAGAAATCCGCCCGTGTGGTCGGTGACGTGATCGGTAAGTACCACCCGCACGGCGACATCGCGGTCTACGACACCATCGTGCGTATGGCCCAGCCGTTCTCGCTGCGCTACCTGCTGGTCGACGGTCAGGGCAACTTCGGTTCGGTGGACGGCGACAACGCCGCGGCCATGCGATACACCGAAGTGCGCATGACCAAGCTGGCCCACGAGCTGCTGGCCGACCTGCACAAGGAAACCGTCGACTGGGTACCCAACTACGACGGCACCGAGCAGATTCCGGCGGTCATGCCGACCCGTATTCCCAACCTGCTGGTCAACGGCTCCAGCGGTATCGCCGTGGGCATGGCGACCAACATTCCGCCGCACAACCTTGGCGAGGTCATCGACGGCTGCCTGGCGCTGATCGACAACCCGGACGTCACCATTGATGAACTGATGCAGTTCATCCCTGGGCCAGACTTCCCGACTGCCGGCATCATCAACGGTCGCCAGGGCATCATCGAGGCCTATCGCACCGGCCGGGGCCGCATCTACATGCGTGCCCGCTCCGAGATCGAAGACATCGACAAGGTAGGCGGCCGCCAGCAGATCGTTATCACCGAGCTGCCGTACCAGCTGAACAAGGCACGCCTGATCGAAAAGATCGCCGAGCTGGTCAAAGAGAAGAAGATCGAAGGCATTACCGAGCTGCGCGACGAGTCCGACAAGGACGGCATGCGCATCGTCATCGAGCTGCGTCGCGGCGAGGTGCCGGAGGTGGTGCTCAACAACCTCTATCAGCAAACCCAGCTGCAGAGCGTGTTCGGCATCAACGTGGTGGCATTGGTCGATGGCCGTCCGCGCCTGCTCAACCTCAAGGACCTGCTCGAAGCGTTCGTCCGTCACCGCCGTGAAGTGGTGACCCGCCGTACCGTGTTCGAGCTGCGCAAGGCCCGTGAACGTGGCCACATCCTTGAAGGCCAGGCGGTCGCGCTGTCCAACATCGACCCGGTCATTGCCCTGATCAAGGCCTCGCCGACCCCGTCCGAAGCCAAGGAAGCCCTGGTTTCCACGCCGTGGGAATCCAGCGCCGTGCAGGTCATGGTCGAGCGCGCTGGCGCCGACTCCTGCCGCCCAGAGGACCTGCCGGAACAGTACGGGCTGCATGATGGCAAGTACTTCCTGTCGCCTGAGCAGGCTCAGGCCATTCTCGACCTGCGCCTGCACCGCCTGACCGGCCTGGAGCACGAGAAGCTGCTGGCCGAGTACCAGGAAATCCTCGAGCAGATCGGCGAACTGATCCGCATCCTCAGCAGCGCCGAGCGCCTGATGGAAGTGATCCGCGAAGAGCTGGAAGCCATTCGCGCCGAATACGGCGATGCCCGTCGTACCGAAATCCTCAATGCCAGCCACGACCTCAACTACGGCGACATGATCCCGGAAGAAGAGCGCGTGGTCACCATCTCTCACGGTGGTTATGCCAAGACCCAGCCATTGTCCGCTTACCAGGCCCAGCGCCGTGGCGGCAAAGGCAAGTCGGCGACTGGCGTGAAGGACGAGGACTACATCGAGCACCTGCTGGTCGCCAACAGCCACGCCACCCTGTTGCTGTTCTCCAGCAAGGGCAAGGTGTACTGGAAGAAGACCTACGAAATCCCCGAAGCGTCCCGTGCTGCCCGTGGTCGCCCGCTGGTCAACCTGCTGCCGCTGGAGGAGGGTGAGCGCATCACCGCCATGCTGCAGATCGACCTCGAAGCGCTGCAGCAGAACGCCGACCTCGACGAAGAGCTGGAAGAAGCGGATGACACCGTGCTCGAAGGTGAGCTGGTAGAGGCCGAGGAAGTCGACGAAGAAGACGGCGACACTCCGGAGTGGGTGGCGGAGCCGACCGGCGCGTACATCTTCATGGCTACCGCCTCCGGCACCGTCAAGAAGACCCCGCTGGTGCAGTTCGCCCGTCCGCGCTCCAACGGCCTGATCGCCTTGAAGCTGAAGGAAGGCGATACCTTGATTGCAGCGGCCATCACCGACGGCGCCAAAGAAGTCATGATGTTCTCCGACGCCGGCAAGGTCATCCGCTTCGCCGAGAGCGTAGTGCGTGAAATGGGCCGTAACGCGCGTGGTGTGCGCGGCATGAAACTGGGTAAAGGTCAGCGCATCATTTCCATGCTGATCCCCGAGTCGGGCTCGCAGATCCTCACCGCGTCCGAGCGTGGCTTCGGCAAGCGCACCCCGCTGTCCAAGTTCCCGCGTCGCGGCCGTGGTGGCCAGGGTGTGATCGCCATGGGTACCAAGGGGCGCAACGGTCTGCTGATCGGTGCTATCCAGGTGCAGGAAGGCGAGGAGATCATGCTGATCTCCGACCAGGGTACGCTGGTGCGCACCCGGGTTGGCGAGGTATCCAGCCTGAGCCGTAACACCCAGGGCGTTACGCTGATCAAGCTGGCGGCTGATGAGACGCTGGTGGGCCTGGAGCGTATCCAGGAGCCGTCCGAGGACGAACTCGATGATGTGGTCGAGGCGGACGAGGAGGGTGTCGAGGCTGAAGCGCCAGACAACGAAGAAGCTGCTGGCGCCGAAGAGGCCCCGCAAGAGTAAGCAAGCGTAAACCCGAGCGGGGCGACCAAGGTCGCCCCGTTTGACTGATTGCAGCAGGCAACAACGAATTTGTTCTATTTGGCAGAGCGAGAGTGGATGTGAGCAAACGAGCCTTTAACTTCTGCGCAGGCCCTGCCGCGCTTCCTGACGCTGTCCTGCAGCGCGCCCAGGCCGAGATGCTGGACTGGCGTGGCAAGGGCTTGTCGGTGATGGAAATGAGCCATCGCAGCGACGATTACGTGGCCATCGCCGAAAAGGCCGAGCAGGACCTGCGTGACCTGCTGTCCGTCCCCTCCAACTACAAGGTGTTGTTCCTGCAGGGTGGTGCCAGCCAGCAGTTCGCTGAAATCCCGCTGAACCTGCTGCCGGAAAACGGTACCGCCGACTACATCGAAACCGGTATCTGGTCGAAAAAGGCCATCGAGGAGGCGCGCCGCTTTGGCAACGTCAATGTCGCCGCCAGCGCCAAGCCATACGATTACCTGGCCATCCCAGGTCAGAACGAGTGGAGCCTGACCAAGAACGCGGCCTACGTGCACTATGCGTCCAACGAGACCATTGGCGGCCTGCAGTTTGACTGGGTGCCGGAAACCGGTGACGTGCCGCTGGTCGTCGACATGTCGTCCGATATCCTCTCGCGTCCGATCGATGTGTCGCAGTACGGTCTGATCTACGCCGGCGCGCAGAAGAACATCGGCCCAAGCGGCCTGGTGGTGGTGATCGTCCGTGAAGACCTGCTGGGCCGCGCCCGCAGCAGCTGCCCGACCATGCTCGACTACAAGGTGTCGGCCGACAACGGTTCGATGTACAACACTCCGGCCACCTACTCCTGGTACCTCTCGGGCCTGGTCTTCGAGTGGTTGAAAGAGCAGGGTGGCGTCGACGCCATGGAGCAGCGCAACCGCGCCAAGAAAGAGCGTCTGTACGGCTTCATCGACAACAGCGATTTCTACACCAACCCGATCAGCGTCAATGCTCGTTCGTGGATGAACGTGCCGTTCCGCCTGGCTGATGAGCGCCTGGACAAGGCCTTCCTCGCCGGCGCCGACGCCCGTGGCCTGCTCAATCTCAAGGGCCACCGTTCGGTTGGCGGCATGCGCGCCTCCATCTACAACGCCCTGGGCCTGGAGGCGGTGGACGCGCTGGTGGGCTACATGGCTGAATTCGAGAAGGAGCACGGCTGATGTCCGAACAGGAGCTCAAGGCGCTGCGCGTACGCATCGACAGCCTCGACGAGAAAATCCTCGAGCTGATCAGCGACCGCGCCCGTTGCGCCGAAGAAGTGGCCCGGGTCAAGACCGCCTCGCTGAAAGAAGGCGAGAAGCCGGTGTTCTACCGTCCCGAGCGTGAGGCTGCGGTGCTCAAGCGCGTGATGGAGCGTAACAAGGGCCCGCTGGGCAACGAAGAGATGGCGCGGCTGTTCCGCGAAATCATGTCGTCGTGCCTGGCCCTGGAAGAGCCGCTGAAAGTCGCCTACCTCGGCCCCGAGGGTACGTTCACCCAAGCCGCGGCCATGAAACACTTCGGCCACGCGGTGGTCAGCCGGCCAATGGCGGCCATCGACGAAGTGTTCCGTGAAGTGGCGGCCGGTGCCGTCAACTTCGGCGTGGTGCCGGTGGAAAACTCCACCGAAGGTGCGGTCAGCCACACCCTGGACAGCTTCCTCGAGCATGACATGGTGATTTGCGGCGAAGTCGAGCTGCGTATCCACCACCACCTGCTGGTGGGCGAGAACACCAAGACCGACAGCATCACCCGCATCTACTCCCACGCCCAGTCGCTGGCCCAGTGCCGCAAGTGGCTGGACGCGCATTACCCGAACGTTGAGCGCGTGGCCGTGTCGAGCAACGCCGAAGCGGCCAAACGGGTCAAGGGCGAGTGGAACTCGGCGGCGATCGCCGGCGACATGGCGGCCAACCTGTACGGTTTGACCCGCCTGGCCGAGAAAATCGAAGACCGCCCGGACAACTCCACGCGCTTCCTGATGATTGGTAGCCAGGAAGTGCCACCGACCGGTGACGACAAGACCTCGATCATCGTGTCGATGAGCAACAAGCCAGGTGCCCTGCACGAGTTGCTGGTGCCGTTCCACCAGAACGGCATCGACCTGACCCGTATCGAGACCCGCCCGTCGCGCAGCGGCAAGTGGACCTACGTGTTTTTCATCGACTTCGTTGGCCACCACCGCGACCCGCTGATCAAGGCGGTGCTCGAGCAGATCAGCCAGGAGGCTGTGGCGCTGAAGGTGCTGGGCTCTTATCCAAAGGCGGTGCTTTGATTCAAGGTTGCCGGGGCCGCTGCGCGGCCCTTCGCGACACGAGGCCGCTCCTACAGGAGTACGCAGTCCCTTGTAGGAGCGGCCTTGTGTCGCGATGGGCTGCAAAGCAGCCCCCTGCGGTCTCACAGGCTGTCCAGATTTCAGAACAGGGTTCGCATCAGTGGTAAATGCAGCAAAAACCAAACCCGCACCAATCATCAACCGCTTGGTCGTGGTCGGCCTCGGCCTGATCGGTGGCTCGTTCGCCAAGGGCCTGCGTGAAAGCGGCCTGTGCCGGGAAGTGGTCGGGGTCGACCTGGATGCCCCTTCGCGCAAGCAGGCCGTGGCCCTGGGCGTGGTCGACCGCTGCGAAGAAGACCTGGCTGCTGCCTGTGTCGGTGCCGATGTCATCCAGCTGGCCGTGCCAATCCTGGCCATGGAGAAAGTCCTGGCCCGCTTGGCCCAGCTCGACCTGGGTGATGCGATCATCACCGACGTCGGCAGTGCCAAGGGCAACGTCGTTCGTGAGGCGCGCGCCGTTTTCGGGCAGCGCCTGCCACGCTTCGTTCCAGGCCATCCCATCGCCGGCTCCGAGCAAAGCGGGGTAGAGGCCTCAAACGCCACCCTGTTCCGTCGGCACAAGGTGATTCTCACGCCGCTGGTCGAAACCGACCCGGCGGCGCTGGCCTTGGTCGACCGCCTGTGGCGTGCGCTGGATGCCGACGTGGAGCACATGTCGGTCGAGCGCCATGATGAAGTGCTGGCCGCCACCAGTCATCTGCCGCACCTGCTGGCCTTTGGCTTGGTCGATTCGCTGGCCAAGCGCAATGAAAACCTCGAGATCTTCCGGTACGCTGCGGGAGGCTTCCGCGATTTCACAAGAATCGCCGGCAGCGACCCGACCATGTGGCACGACATCTTCCTCGCCAACCGCGACGCTGTCCTGCGCACGCTTGATACATATCGCAGCGATCTCGACGCCTTGCGCGACGCGATCGCTGAAGGGGACGGGCACCAACTGCTGGGTGTATTCACCCGCGCTCGGGTTGCCCGCGAGCATTTCAGTAAAATCCTGGCCCGCCGGGCCTATGTGGACGCTATGAACGCCAACGATCTGATTTTCCTGGCCCAACCGGGTGGCCGCCTGAACGGGCGGATTCGCGTACCGGGCGACAAGTCGATTTCTCACCGCTCGATCATGCTCGGCTCGCTGGCCGAAGGCACTACCGAGGTCGAAGGCTTCCTCGAGGGTGAAGACGCGCTGGCGACCTTGCAGGCATTCCGTGACATGGGTGTGGTCATCGAAGGCCCCAACCATGGTCGAGTGACCATTCATGGTGTCGGCCTGCATGGCCTCAAGCCGCCGCCTGGCCCGCTGTATGTGGGTAACTCCGGTACTTCGATGCGCCTGCTGTCGGGCCTGTTGGCCGGTCAGTCGTTCGACGTGACCATGACGGGCGACGCCTCGCTGTCCAAGCGCCCGATGAACCGTGTGGCCAACCCGCTGCGCGAAATGGGTGCCGTGGTCGAGACCGGCCCGGAAGGCCGCCCGCCGCTGACCATCCGTGGTGGCCACAAGCTCAAGGGGCTGACCTACACGCTGCCGATGGCCAGCGCCCAGGTCAAATCCTGCCTGCTGCTGGCTGGCCTGTACGCCGAAGGCAAGACCACTGTCACCGAGCCTGCGCCTACCCGTGACCACACCGAGCGCATGCTGCGTGGTTTCGGCTATTCGGTCGAAAGCAACGGCCCGGTCGCTTCGCTGCAGTCCGGCGGCAAACTGACCGCTACCCGCATCGAAGTGCCGGCCGACATTTCCTCGGCGGCGTTCTTCCTGGTGGCAGCTTCTATCGCCGAAGGCTCCGAGTTGGTGCTGGAGCACGTTGGCATCAACCCGACCCGTACCGGCGTAATCGACATTCTGCGCCTGATGGGTGGCGACATCACCCTGGAAAACCAGCGTGAAGTCGGCGGCGAGCCAGTGGCCGACCTGCGTGTGCGCGGTGCCCAGCTCAAAGGTATCGATATTCCAGAAGCGTTGGTGCCGCTGGCCATCGACGAATTCCCGGTGCTGTTCGTCGCGGCTGCATGCGCTGAAGGGCGCACAGTGCTACGTGGCGCCGAAGAGCTGCGGGTGAAGGAGTCCGACCGCATCCAGGTCATGGCTGACGGCCTGATCACGCTGGGAATCAAGTGCGAGCCGACCCCGGACGGCATCATCATCGACGGCGGCCAGTTGGGCGGCGGCGAAGTACACGGGCATGGTGACCACCGCATCGCCATGGCCTTCAGCGTAGCCTCGCTGCGCGCCAGTGCGCCGATCCGCATCCACGACTGCGCCAACGTCGCCACCTCGTTCCCCAACTTCCTGGCACTGTGCGCCGAAGTGGGCATCCGCGTGGCGGAAGAGGGCAAGTCGTGAATTCGCTGGCACCGGTCATCACCATCGACGGGCCGAGCGGCTCGGGCAAGGGCACGGTCGCCGGCCTGCTGGCCCGTGAGCTGGGCTGGAAGCTGCTGGATTCTGGCGCGCTTTACCGGTTGCTGGCATTCAATGCCAGCAACCACGGCGTCGACCTGACCAACGAAGAGTTGCTGACCAAGCTTGCCGCCCATCTGGATGTGCAGTTCATCGCCGCCGAGCCCGGTAAGCTGCAACAAATCATCCTCGAGGGTGAGGACGTCAGCAACGTCATCCGTACCGAAACCGTCGGCGCGGGTGCGTCGATGGTGGCCTCGCTGCCGGCCGTGCGTGATGCACTGTTGGTGCGCCAGCGTGAATTCCGCGACGTGCCGGGGCTTATCGCCGACGGCCGCGACATGGGTACCGTGGTGTTCCCGGACGCGCCATTGAAGGTCTTCCTCACCGCCAGTGCGGAGGAGCGCGCACGTCGCCGTTACCTGCAGTTGAAGGGCAAGGGTGAAGATGTTAGTCTGTCGAGTCTGCTGGATGAGATTCGTGCGCGTGATGAGCGCGACACCCAACGTGCAGTGGCCCCGCTGAAGCCAGCGGCCGATGCCATTCAGTTGGACTCTACCGAGTTGTCCATCGAGCAGGTGTTGCAACGTATCAGAAGTGAAATCGCCCAGCGCGATCTCGCCTGATAGCCAGGAAAGCAGGCAGGGGCACCAGTCAACGTCCTGCCGGCTTTCCTTTACTTAAAACGAACCCACATTGTCTGGAATGTGGTTATGGGCGTTTGTTTCGCCCGAATCTACAGGAATTAAAATGAGCGAAAGCTTTGCAGAACTCTTTGAAGAAAGCCTGAAAACCCTCAATCTTCAGCCGGGTGCGATCATCACCGGTATCGTTGTCGACATCGACGGCGACTGGGTTACCGTACACGCTGGCCTGAAGTCCGAGGGCGTCATCCCGCTCGAGCAGTTCTACAACGAAGCTGGCGAGCTGACCATCAAGGTCGGTGACGAAGTGCACGTTGCGCTGGACGCGGTCGAAGACGGCTTTGGCGAAACCAAACTGTCCCGTGAAAAAGCCAAGCGCGCCGAGTGCTGGATTGTTCTGGAAGCAGCTTTCGCCGCCGAAGAAGTGGTCAAGGGCGTTATCAACGGTAAGGTTAAAGGCGGCTTCACTGTCGACGTTAACGGCATCCGTGCGTTCCTGCCGGGCTCCCTGGTTGATGTCCGCCCAGTGCGCGACACCACCCACCTGGAAGGCAAAGAGCTGGAATTCAAGGTCATCAAGCTGGACCAGAAGCGCAACAACGTTGTTGTTTCGCGTCGCAGCGTGCTGGAAGCCGAGAACAGCGCCGAGCGCGAAGCCCTGCTGGAAACCCTGCAGGAAGGCCAGCAAGTCAAGGGTATCGTCAAGAACCTCACCGACTACGGCGCATTCGTGGACCTGGGCGGTATCGACGGCCTGCTGCACATCACCGACATGGCTTGGAAACGCATCAAGCACCCATCGGAAATCGTTAACGTTGGCGACGAAGTCGACGTACGCGTTCTGAAGTTCGACCGCGAGCGCAACCGCGTATCGCTGGGTCTGAAGCAGATGGGCGAAGATCCGTGGGTAGCTATCACTGCCCGTTACCCAGAAGGTACTCGCGTACAAGCGCGCGTTACCAACCTGACCGACTACGGCTGCTTCGCTGAGCTGGAAGAAGGCGTTGAAGGTCTGGTACACGTTTCCGAAATGGACTGGACCAACAAGAACATCCACCCGTCGAAAGTCGTTCAGGTTGGCGACGAAGTGGAAGTCATGGTTCTGGACATCGACGAAGAGCGTCGTCGTATCTCCCTGGGCATCAAGCAGTGCAAGTCCAACCCATGGGAAGACTTCTCCGGCCAGTTCAACAAGGGTGACAAGATCACCGGTACCATCAAGTCGATCACCGACTTCGGTATCTTCATCGGTCTGGACGGCGGCATCGACGGTCTGGTTCACCTGTCCGACATCTCCTGGAACGAAACCGGCGAAGAAGCCGTACGTCGTTTCAAGAAGGGCGACGAGCTGGAAACCGTCATCCTGTCGGTCGACCCAGAGCGCGAGCGCATCTCCCTGGGCATCAAGCAGCTGGAAGACGATCCGTTCTCCAACTTCGTTGCTGTCAATGACAAGGGCGCTATCGTCAAGGGCATCGTGAAAGAAGTTGACGCCAAAGGCGCCATCGTCACCCTGGCCGACGACATCGAAGCTACTCTGAAAGCTTCCGAAATCAGCCGTGACCGCGTTGAAGACGCGCGTAACGTTCTGAAGGAAGGCGAAGAGATCGAAGCCAAGATCATCAGCGTTGACCGCAAGTCCCGCGTTATCAGCCTGTCGATCAAATCGAAAGACGACGCTGAAGAGCGCGAAGCCATCCAGAGCCTGAAAAACGCTCCGGAAGCGGCTGCCGACACCACCATGGCTGCGCTGCTGCGCGAAGCAATGGCCAAGCAGAACTGAGTTCTGTTTGATCGGTAAAAAGGGCGACCCTCGGGTCGCCCTTTTTTTTGGGTGCGCCAGGCATGGCGCGTTGCGCGTAGCGCAACCCGCTTGGTTGTGGTGGCCAAAGCGGGTGACTTGGAGGTGAAAGTCCTCTACACACCCGGCAAGGGGAAGTGTTAGCCAGAGGCAAGGGTGTCGTGGGCGACCGCGAATCTGAAGGAAGCCCGAGGCAAACTGCTGGCCTGACGAACAGGAAGCGGATAGAGGCGGCACAGCGGGGTGAGGCGGCCCAAATCGTCAAAGCCCAGTACTTGCACGGGACGCTGTGACGTAAATCCGACAGGCATAAGCAGGAAGGTCACGCGAATTACCCTGGGAGATCTGCACGTTTGCCACTGTGCTACCGAGCGTCGAGAGGCGACGGGACGAGCGTGCAGAAGTCAGCCGAGGCCGTAGTAAGTGGCGGTTAACCGCGCCACCAAGGGCCGAACAGGTTATGCCGCCAGTAGGCGTCACTGTCTCGTTGGTAGCCGTAATGCAGAAATTTCCTACAACGGAATCTGTCACTCCGAATCCCGGCCAGAAGCCGAGGGTGATGCCTGACAGTGCAAAGGTGCCGGCGGCGTCAGCGACGTGGACGAACGCGGAGCCGGACACGCTGATGGAGCGGGTGCTTGCACCGGCCAACCTCAGGCGTGCGTATCAACGCGTGGTTAGCAACAAGGGGGCTCCGGGTGCCGATGGCATGACGGTCGCTGACTTGGCGGGCTACGTGAAACAGTATTGGCCAACCCTCAAGGCCAGGTTGCTGGCCGGTGAATACCATCCCCAAGCAGTGCGAGCGGTTGAAATTCCCAAGCCGCAGGGCGGCACACGGCAACTGGGAATCCCCACCGTCGTGGATCGCCTGATCCAGCAAGCATTACAGCAACAACTCACGCTACTCTTCGATCCGCTGTTTTCGGACTACAGCTACGGTTTTCGTCCGGGCAAAAGCGCTCACCAAGCCGTTGAACTGGCCCGCTCCCATGTGGCGGCGGGGCATCGCTGGTGCGTGGAGCTTGATCTGGAAAAGTTCTTTGATCGGGTCAACCACGACATCCTGATGGCCTGCTTGCAGCGTCGCGTCGAAGACAAGCGAGTGCTTAGGCTCATCCGCCGCTACCTTGAAGCTGGGGCCATGTCGGGCGGTATCGTCAGCCAACGGCAAGAGGGGACACCGCAAGGCGGCCCACTCTCGCCGTTGCTGTCGAATATCCTTCTGGATGAGCTCGACCGCGAATTGGAACGGCGGGGTCATCGCTTCGTGCGCTACGCCGATGATGCGAACATTTATGTGCGCAGTCCTCGGGCGGGCGAGCGGGTGTTGGCCAGTATCGAGCGCTTCCTGTGCCATCGTTTGAAACTGACGGTGAACCGGAAGAAGAGCCAAGTAGCAGGGGCTTGGAAGTGTGACTACTTGGGTTACGGGATGAGCAGGCACCAGCAACCAAGGCTGCGTGTGGCAACGATGAGCCTGGGGCGCTTACGCGACCGACTCAGAATATTGCTACGCAGTGTAAGGGCCCGCAAAGTGGCGACTGTCATTGAGCGAATCAACCCTGTCCTGCGAGGCTGGGCTGGCTACTTCAAGCTCAGCCAGAGCAAACGCCCACTTGAGAAATTGGATGGTTGGGTCAGGCATAAACTTCGCTGCGTCATCTGGCGTCAATGGAAACGGCCCTCAACGAGGGCGCGCAACCTGATGCGCCTGGGCCTGAGCGAAGAACGTGCCTGTAAATCGGCCTTTAATGGCCGAGGCCCGTGGTGGAACTCGGGAGCATCTCATGTGAATCAGGCGCTACCGAAGAGGCTATGGGATAGGTTCGGACTGGTCTCGATACTGGATACGATAAACCGGCTTAGCCGTATAACCTGAACCGCCGTGTACGGAACCGTACGCACGGTGGTGTGAGAGGACGGCGGCTGTGAAGCCGCCTCCTACTCGATCGTGGATTTTGGGTTGGGTTTAGTCGTGTTCGTCGTGAGGTTTGTGGTGTTCGATAGATCGAGCGCCGCCCGCGCGGCGCTTGATCTCCCAGGCGCAGGCACTCTACCGCCATACCCTCAAAGCCACACCGCATCCCAATGCGGGTAATCACCAGCTCTGCTAACTAACCCCGCCCTGATCGGGTTTGCCACGATATACCTTGCAGCCTTGAGAATATCTTCGTCTCGGCGCAATGCGCGGTCGTAATATCCGGCCTGCCATATCGGCAACATCTTCACCCCGGCTTGGCGCAATGCATTGCTGGATTGGCACTTGAAGCGTTGCATCAGTTTACTAAGCGTCGTGTCTTTCAATTCGATCAACCAGTGCAAATGGTCTGGCATCAGTACCCAGGCGAGCGAGCGGCAGTGCTGCTGCTGATCTGCATGGCGTAGGTTGTGGATTGTCAAGCGGGCATGGTGAAGGTTGTGGAACAGGGGCTGACGCAGGTGGGTTACAGTTGTCAGCATGTAAAGCCTGCCTGGCACCGAGCATCGGGCATGGCGGAGTCTATGGCCGTGGAGGGGCATTGCGTTCATCCTTGAGTATGTGTGTGCCAAGGCAGCGTAGTTGCGGTGGACGGGGCTGGCGCTAACAAGGGTTTCAGCGTGTAAATGGATGGCGTGGGATTTGCGGTGTTGCGCAGATCGAGCGCCGCCCGCGCGGCGCATCGCGAGCTGCGCTCGCTCCTACGTTTGTTTCGGGCCAGTATCGATTGTGACAGGCGCGCGCGACTGCCTTGTTTAAACGACGCGATATCGCGCCATGTACCAAGGCGTCCACGCGCAAATCCATCAGGAAAAATTGGCCCGAAACAAACGTAGGAGCGAGCGCAGCTCGCGATGCGCCGCGCGGGCGGCGCTCGATTGCCGCGCCACCGCAAATCCATTGCCGGACACCTACATGCCCCCGCCGACTAGACCATTCTTGTAAAACTTCAATCTTGAATTTTTTTATTAAGTCAAGATCCACCCTGTTCAAAACCTTCCCGGCGTGCTACAAACTGGTTAAGCAATGATCTAGCTGCTTGATAACGAAGGGAAAAATATGACGAAGTCGGAGCTGATCGAACGTATTGTCACCCATCAGGGGCTGCTCTCGTCCAAGGACGTGGAGCTGGCCATCAAGACCATGCTTGAGCAGATGTCACAATGCCTGGCCACTGGCGATCGCATCGAAATTCGCGGTTTTGGCAGCTTCTCGCTGCACTATCGCGCACCTCGTGTGGGTCGCAACCCAAAAACCGGCCAGTCGGTCAGCCTCGAAGGTAAATTCGTGCCGCACTTCAAGCCCGGCAAAGAGCTGCGTGATCGGGTCAATGAAGAAGACGAGGCTGAAGCCTGATCAACCAAGGAGGAATCTGATGCGTAACCTCAAGCGCGCCCTGGCGGCGGTATTCGTGCTGCTGTTGGCGGCTGTGGTGCTGTTCTTCGTGCTGGAGAACCAGCAGGCCGTGTCGTTGGTTCTGTTCGGTTGGGCCGCGCCGGCCATGCCGGTTGCCGTACTGGTACTGGCAGCTTTGGTCATTGGTCTGGCGGTAGGGCCATTGCTGGGGGCTTATGGTGTGCAGCGCAGCAAGCGCAAAATCAGGGCCTCTGCGCGACAGGCGGCACTAAGCGGAAATTAAGGAAATTTCCTACACCTGCTTAGGAAAGTTTCACCTATGCATACATCGGTTGACATGGAGTAATAGCGCACTTCATTTTCGGCCCAGGCGAGTGTGCGCAGCATGGAATATCCCAGCCTTTCCCATCACGGTGGTACCCGCGGCGTCACCGGGTCTTGCCACCAGTTGCACGTCGATCCGTCAACCAGCCTGTTGATCGACTGCGGCCTGGAGCAGGGAAGCGAAGCGGCGCCGGGTGCGGAAAGCGCGGCGCTCGGCTTCGACATTCAGGGTATCCGGGCTCTGGTTATCACCCACGTACATCTCGACCACGTTGGTCGAATCCCGGCGCTGCTTGCCGCCGGCTATCGCGGCCCCATCCTGTGTAGCGAGCCCTCAGCCCGGCTGCTGCCGTTGGTGCTGGAAGATGCCTACAAACTGACCATCAGCAGTGAGCCTGCGCAGGTGGCGCGGTATATCGATTTTATTCGTGACCTTATCGTGCCGCTGCCTTTCGAGCAGTGGCACACGTTGGTTGAGCATCCCGGCCTTGGCTGCCGCATTCGCTTGCAGCGCGCAGGCCATCTGTTGGGCTCGGCTTATGTCGAGTGCGACATGCAGCATGGGCAATCCAACAGCCGTTATGTGTTCTCCGGCGACCTGGGTGCGTGTGGTAACCCCTTGCTGCGTCCGGTTCAGCCACCAGAGCGTGCTGATGTGCTCGTACTGGAAAGTACCTATGGCGACCGCCTGCATTCGCATGTCGACGACCGTAGGCGGCGGCTGGAAGATGCCATTGATCGCGCCCTCGCCGACAAGGGCACTATTCTGATCCCTGCATTCAGTCTTGGTCGCACTCAAGAAGTGCTGTTTGAGCTGGAAGATATCCTGCACCGCAAGGCACTACTGGGCACAGCCGGTCCAGCCCCTGATGGTGAGCCGATCGACTGGTCCCAGTTGCCCATCATCCTCGACTCGCCTCTGGCTCAGCGCATCACCAGCGTTTACCGGGAGCTGCACGAATACTGGAATGACGAGGCCAGGGCGCGTGTTGCTGAAGGGCGTGATCCGCTCGGCTTCAGTCAGCTGATCAGCGTGGATACCCATGCTCGCCACCAGCAGGTGGTCAACTACCTCAAGAGTACCGGTCGCCCGGCGATTGTGATTGCCGGCAATGGCATGTGCTCGGGTGGGCGTATCGTCAATTACCTCAAGGCCATGCTGGCAGATCCGCGGCATGAGGTGATGTTTGTGGGCTATCAGGCCAAGGGTACGCCGGGGGCGGTGATACAGGCTAGCGAAGGGGCGGAAGGGTTTGTGCAGGTTGATCTGGATGGGCGGATGTATGAGGTGCATCTCAAGGTTAGGACGATCGCTGGCTTTGCAGGGCATGCAGATCAATTGGGGCTTGTAAGGTTCGCCCTCCAGGGGCGGTCGCCAGCGCGGCAAATACTGCTTGTACATGGTGAGGCAGGCGCCAAACACCTGCTGGCAAGGGCATTACGCAATGATGCTGCTTGTTCGAGCGTCATGCCGGAAGTTGGTATACCAAGATAGCATGGCAGACTAATGGTCTTTTTTTTCAGGAACTTTTGGAACCAGGTGATTTCTACCTAAATCCTGAGCGATCGCGATGGCTACAGGGTTTCACGTGGAAGTCGGCAGGGTGATTAAATACATTTTTGGTATTGATAGGCGTTCGCGTTTGCAGGGAGGTAAATTGCCATCACTCTTGCTATTACTTTCGTATGGGATATTCTAAAGCCGAGAAGCCTGCTGGTATGAGGAGAGCCTCGAGCAGTTCTTTTTGGGCAGTAAAATTTCCCCCTTTGCGGGTGCTATTCGGCATTCGCTGTTTTTTTATAACCCTCGTTTTTTCGGTTGCTGGCTTGGCGGCTGGGGAGGGGGCGAAAGTAAAAGTGCTGGTGAGAAAAGGATTAAAAATAGAATGGCTAGCGAGCAATACCGCGGTGGTGAGGAAGTTGATCTGGGTGAGCTGTTTAAAAGCGTGTGGGCGCAAAAGGTTTTGATAGCCGGATTAACACTCGCGTTGTTGTTGCTGGCAGCACTTTACGCGTTTACACGTCAACCTGTATATCAGGCCGATCTTGCGATCGTTGCGCCCTCTCATAATGATATTTCCCTCATTAATTATGGGCGTGGTGAGGCTACCGGCTTGGCGGTGATTACAGTCAAGGATGTGTATGAGCTATATGCGCGTCATCTGTATTCGGAAAATGCGCGACGGAAGGTATTCGAGGAAATCTTCTTTCCTTCGCTTTCTGAAAGCCAGAAAGCACAGCCGCAGAATGTATTGTTTACGCGATTCTCTCGCTTGTTTGTGATTAGCAAGACGGGTGATGACGCTGCTGCGCGCTATGTGGTCAGTGTCTCTGATTCTGAGCCTGCAGCAGCAGTGAAGTTGGCAGATGCGCTCGCGAATACCGCTGCTGAAATGACCAAGAGCGAACTAGTAAAAAATGCCCTTTCAGATGCATCTATGCGCGCAGTCATGTTGGATAAAGAAATATCCGGGAAGCGTGAGGTCGCGCGCAAAGAGCGAGAAGACCGACTGATTAAATTGAAGGAAGCGCTGTCAATTGCCTTGTCAGTCGGTTTGAGGAAGCCCCCTATTATTACGGGTAGTGCTTCGGAGTTGTCGGCACGGATGGATGGTGATCTTGCATACATGCGTGGTAGCGAAGCGATTCGGGCCGAAATTAATAATATGGCGATGCGTCAGTCTGACGATCCATATATTGCCAATTTACGTCAGCTTGAAGAGCGCATGGCATTTTATCGTGATTTGAAAATCAACGAGGATGCCTTCCGTGTTTATCAGCGGGATGGTGTGCTTGCAGTGCCGGACCAACCTATTAAGCCGAGGAAGGTTTTGATTATGCTGGGTGGGCTGGTATTGGGCGCTGGTTTGGGAGTATTCGTTGCACTAATTCGTTTTTTTGTGCGCGGGAAGAAAGCGCGGTTTGCATGATGAGTGGCTCGGCTCAGGTGTTATCGTTGTGCTAGAAGGGGCGTGAATTGAATCTTGTTCAGGTTAAGAAACTCTATAAAAACAACCTGAAAGTTGTTAGTAATTACCTGCACATGACGGTATTGCAGGTTATGAACTCTTTCTTTTACCTGCTGATCTACCCTTATGTCATTCACCGCCTTGGGGTGGAGAATTTTGGGCTGTATGTATTCGCATCCGGCGTCGCCATGTACTTCATGGTGCTTGTAAACTACGGCTTTGATATTCATGCAGCAAAGCTGGTTTCGCTGGAGCAAGAGAATAAAGCCGGGCATGGTAGTCTGCTGGCGCGCGTGTTACTGGCCAAAACGTGGCTGGCCTGCGCGGCCACAGCTATTTTTGTAATTTTGATAGCATTTTTTGAATTTATGCGTTCGCATTGGCTGGTGTTTGCCCTGGCCTACGTCAACGTGCTGTCCAGTGTGTTTCTGCCGCTGTGGTACTTCCATGGTATGCAAAAGATGAAGGTGTTGACGAACATTCAGTTACTGCTGAAGTTGCTGTCGTTGCCTTTGATCTTCCTGATGGTTACCCAAGAAGGAGATGTAGGCATTTACACAGGGATTGTTGTGGGGGTCAACGTGCTCGCCAGCCTGGTCGCATTTCTTTTTGCCGCTCGGGGGTGCGAGCGTCCAGCCTTTCCCGCTGTAAAAGAGGTCAAGGAATTGCTGTTGGAAGTGCAACCATTTTTCTGGTCTACCGCAGCCAACACGTTTAAGCAGAAAAGTATTGAAATCATTATTGGTAGCCTCTTTGGTATGCGAGAGGTTGCGATTTACGACCTTGCGAACAAGATATTTTCGGTGCCGAGCTTGTTAGCATCAAATATAAATGCGGCATTGTTCCCTGCGCTAATTCGCAATGCACGACGTGAGTTGATTAGCAAAATTATAAAAATCGAGCTTGGCGTAGGTTTGCTGTGTATCTTGTCGGTTGTGGTTGCTGGATATTGGGTGGTGGCGCTGATTGCACCACCTGGTATGGAGCAGGCGTATTACCTATCGATCCTGCTTAGCTTCAGTATCCTGACCTACCTCATTGTTGGTAGTCATATTTATTTCATCTATGTTCCGAACCAATGTTATAGTTTGGTGCTAAAAAATCAGATTGTATCGATTATTTCATTCTATTGCTTTTGCGCGCTGTACTTGAGCATCCACTGGGATATCAGTTCTGTGGTGCTCGGCTTGGTAACTTCAGCTATGCTCGAGATCGTATACAGTTACAGTCTTGTAAAAAAAGTTCCCGGATATCAATAGGTTGTCGGGAAGTGACACCCTGTCAAGAAGTGGAAGGTAGGCGATTTATGGAGAAATTCGACGTACCGGTGGCATTGTTCTTGTTCAAGCGTATTGACAAGCCTCTGGAAATCATCAAGCAGCTTGCCAAGGTTGCTCCTGCGCGTCTGTACCTGCTTTCTGATGGTGGGCGAACCGATGACGAGCGTCGCCAGGTCGCTGAGTGCCGTGAGGCGATCGAGCGGGCTATTACCTGGGAATGCGAGATTGTCAGGAAATACGAAGCGCAGAACGTGGGTGTATATGAAAACATAGCGGGTGGCGCTAAGTGGGTGCTGCAGCAAGAGCCGTTCGCTATTTTTCTGGAAGATGATAACTTGCCGGAAATTACCTTTTTCCAATTCTGCAAAGAGTTGTTGGCAAGGTATGAGCACGATACCCGTGTCTTGTGGATATGCGGGACGAACTACCTGAAGACGTATGCGCCGCAAGATGGTTCAAGTTACGTGTTTACCAAGAATATGATGCCGTGTGGCTGGGCATCCTGGGCAAGTAAATTTATACCCTTCTATGACGGTGAGCTTGGTCTGTGGCAAGATCCCTATGTGCGTGATCGCATTCGTCATGAATATGCATATGAAAAACTCTACTATCAGGATCGCTACAATGTAGAGTATGAATTGGATGCCAGGGCCAAGACGGGTCGGTTCTATTCATGGGATTATCAAATGAGTTTTTCCATTCGCGCCCACAATGTGTACGGTATCGTGCCGGCGTACAATCAGATCACCAATATTGGGGTGGATGCTGATTCGACGCACGGTGGCACATCGATGGAAGACGTCATGACCGAGCGATTCTGCGGTCTTCCAACTCGGCCTATGGAGTTTCCGTTAAAGCATCCCAAGGCGCTGTTGATTGATCAGCCCTTTGAGGTCGCAGTTGCTAAAATTATCCTTCATCCGAAGTTTTTTTCACTCAAATCAAGGCTTTCGCGCGCTATTCGTAAGCTATTGGGCATCGGTAAGACAGAAAGCATTCTGGGCTATTTCAAGAGCAAGATAGCCTGAGCCATGACGACGACGCGGAGCAGGTACCTCTCGATTATTTTGTCTGTCCCAGTATTCCTGCTGATGTGGGTGCTGTACGGGTGGAATACCTGGAATGGTGATCGTGAGGGTTACGAGCTGTACTACAATACGCGTGTAACCTTGGCTAGTTGGGGCAAGGAAGTTGGTTACGGCTACCTCAACATACTGGCGAATCAGTCCGGAATATCATTCGGCCATTTTCAGATTGCGTTGTCGCTGGTAACGCTACTTTTTGTGTATCGCTACGTCCTGAAGAAAGCCGTCGCCCCTGTAGCGTCGATGCTTGCTTATTTTGTGTGTTTCTTCGCACTGGACTTTGTCTTGATGCGAAATTTTCTGGCGTTTGCCATATGCCTGCAAGCGATATTGTTTTTGTACGAAGGGGGCTGGAGAGGCCGAGTAGTCTACGTACTATTAATCATGCTGGCGACCAGTATCCATCAGTCTTCGCTAATTTACATGGTTTTCGTGGTAATGCCTCTAGGGCGAGCGCTACCGTTGATGCGCTTCCTATTGTTTTTCTGTACCTGTATAGCTACTTACGTGATGGTACGTTATTTTGTACCGCTTCCAGATGCGATAGCTGCGCATTTTAGTTACTACGCCACTTCATTGAAGAGCTCCTTGTTCAATTCGATTGTTCATGTGTTTTCAGTGCTTTTCCTGGTGCTGGTCGTAGTGGGGGAGCGGAAGCATTTGTTGCGCAGCGCTGCGATGGATGAGCGTGGTAAAGAATTGACTTTTATTTACAATCTCAATCTCTTGTCGTTGCTATTTATTCCGCTCTATTTCGAGTCTGAAATTTTTATCAGGTTGCTCAGGTTTGTTCTTTTCTTCAATGTCCTCCATTGCGTAAATGCTTTGTTCGTGTGGCGCAAGACCCATTTTCTCATTGTGAGCTATCTGTCATTCTTGGCGCTTTACCTCGTAATATTTTTCCTGGTTCCGGTGGCTGAGTATTCGGTGATACCGCTGTTCAAGAACAATGCACTGTTGGGGCTAGGGTGATGAACGCATACATAATGGAACAGGCTTTGCTGGGTGCAGGGGGAGACAATCAGGTGGCTGGGGCTCATTCATGAAGGTCGTGTTTCTGGGTGGCGTATTCACGGATGCCGACCGCGCATCAATCGTCCGCTATTCTCAAGGTAGCATCCAGTTTGCGGCGGATACCCTGCAGAAGAACTACATCCGCGGTTTTGGCGAATGTCCAGAAATCAGCGGGGTGACGGTTGTCAACCTGCCGTTTATCGGTGCATATCCGCGACGATACAAGGAAATGTTCTATTCGCCTGTCGCCACACAGGAAAAGATGAATGGCGCGACCGTACAGAACAAGGCCTTTCTCAACCTGACGATCATCAAGAACCTACATAAGGTGCTGGTAGCCTACCGCGGAATACAAGACAACCTGCCCAAGGGGGGGGGGCGTTCATTGCTGGTCTGTTACTCAATGCACCTGCCATTTCTTCTTGCCTGCAGATGGGTCCGAGCAGTGCGCAAGGATGTAGATTTTTGCGTGATTGTGCCGGACCTTCCAGAGTACATGGCGGTGCGCACGGGGCTGACCAAGCTTGTCTTCCATGGTTTGGCGCGGTTGTCATACCGCATTGTCAATGGCGCCGACAGCGTAGTCGCTATCACGGATGCGATGCTTGACGTTTTTTCGCCAAAGCTCAAAAAGGTTGTTGTTGAAGGTATCGCAGACAGTGACTATGTCAACCGCCCGAGTTCGTCCGTGCGCAAGCCCTATTTCTTGTATAGCGGTACCTTGGACAGACGATATGGAATTCGCAAGCTATTGGATGCATTCGTTGAATCCAATATTGAGAATTACCACCTTTATATCTGTGGTGATGGTGATGATCGTGCCAATGTAGAAAGCGTTTCTGCAACTAATGCTAGAGTGAAATACCTCGGGCAATTGGACAGGAATGCTGTTTTGCAGTTGCAGCGTGAAGCATCGCTGCTGATTAATCCGCGTGATAATGAGTCGGCGTTCACTAAGTATTCATTTCCTTCCAAGATAATCGAATACATGTCTTCTGGTGTGCCAGTCATGATGTATGCGCTTGACGGTATACCCGCAGAATATTATCGTTTTTGCTACCTGGTTCCACCCGGCGCAGACGGGTTGAGGGATATGCTGGCCAAGGTGGCCTCGTTCGATATCGATGAACTCGTCGAAATGGGGCAAACGGCAAAAAAATTCGTTGCAAATCATAAAATGCCCAGTGCTCAGGTCGCCAAGGTGCTGGATGCCATAAAAGGGAAAACCTATGTTTAAAGGCAAGAAATTACTCATCACCGGCGGAACCGGATCGTTTGGCAATGCTGTTCTGAAGCGTTTCCTGGACACTGATATTGCGGAAATCCGCATTTTCAGCCGAGACGAAAAAAAACAGGATGACATGCGCAAGCGCTATGCCAGCTCCAAGCTGAAGTTTTATATCGGCGATGTGCGTGACTACCAAAGCGTTTTGAATGCGACACGGGGTGTCGACTACATTTTTCATGCGGCCGCGCTGAAGCAGGTGCCATCCTGCGAGTTTCACCCCATGGAGGCGGTCAAGACCAACGTGATTGGTACCGAAAACCTCTTGGAGGCCGCCATCCAGAACGAAGTACGTCGGGTTGTTTGCCTGAGCACTGACAAGGCGGTTTACCCGATCAACGCCATGGGTATTTCCAAGGCGATGATGGAAAAGGTGATGGTTGCGAAATCACGTAACGTCGATGAGAAAAAGACAGTGATTTGCGGTACTCGCTATGGCAACGTCATGGCTTCTCGTGGTTCGGTCATCCCCCTGTTCATCGAACAGATTCGTGCCGGCCAGGCACTGACCTTGACGGACCCTAACATGACGCGCTTCATGATGACCTTGTCCGATGCGGTCGATCTCGTGCTGTATGCCTTCGAGCACGGTAACAACGGCGACCTGTTCGTACAGAAAGCGCCTGCCGCCACCATTGAAGTGCTGGCCAAGGCGTTGACCGAACTGGTTGGCAAACCGGCGCATCCGATCAATGTCATCGGTACCCGTCACGGCGAGAAGCTCTACGAAGCGCTGCTGAGCCGAGAGGAACTGGTATGTGCCGAGGACATGGGGGATTACTACCGCGTGCCGCCAGATCTGCGTGACCTGAACTACGCGAAATTCGTGGAAGAGGGCGAGACCCGCCTCTCCATTACCGAGGACTACAACTCGCACAACACCCAACGCCTCGATGTCGCCGGGATGCAGCAACTGCTGCGCAAGCTCGACTTCATTCGTGCCATCGAACGCGGCGAGCATGCGACCCCGGAGGAATGAAACGATGAAAGTACTGGTCACAGGGGCAAATGGTTTCGTAGGGCGTAACCTGCTGGTGCACCTTGGCGAGCGCAAGGACATCGAGGTCGTGCTTTTCACGCGGGAGCATGCCCTTGAGTCGCTAGCCGAAAAGGTTCGAGATGTGGACTTCGTGTTCCATCTGGCGGGCATAAACCGGCCAAAAGACCCCGAGGAATTCAAGGTTGGCAATGCTGACCTGACCCTGGAGCTTTGCCGGGCCATCAAGGCAAGTGGGCGGCAAATTCCCGTCCTTTATACTTCGTCGAGCCAGGCTGAGCTGGATAACGCCTACGGTGCCAGCAAGCGCGGCGCCGAAGAGGCCCTGGCCGAGTTGCAAACGCAGCATGGCTCGGCCGTGCACCTGTTCCGCCTACCCAATGTGTTTGGCAAGTGGGCACGGCCGAACTACAACTCGGCAGTGGCAACGTTCTGCCACAACATCGTGCATGGCCTGGACATCACCATCAACGACCCTCAGGCGCGTATCAACCTGGTCTACATCGATGATGTAGTCAAAGCGTTCGTCCAGGTGCTGGACGGTGTGAAGTCCGGTACGCCGTTTGCGCAGGTAGAGCCGCAGTACAGCATCACCGTGGGTGAACTGGCAGACCTGTTACGCACCTTCCGCGATAGCCGTGCGAGCATGGTCACAGAAGCAGTGGGTACCGGTTTGGTGCGAGCCCTGTATTCGACCTACTTGAGCTATGTGCCCCCCGAGAGTTTCACCTATACGGTGCCCAAGCATGGCGACCCGCGAGGCGTGTTCGTCGAAATGCTGAAAACCAAGGACAGTGGCCAGTTTTCGTACTTCACCGCGCACCCCGGTATTACCCGTGGCGGCCATTACCACCATACCAAGACCGAAAAGTTTTTGGTGATCAAGGGCAAAGCGTGTTTCCGCTTCCGTCATGTGGTCTCAGGGGCGTTCCACGAATTGTTCACCTCTGGCGAAGAGCCGGAGATTGTCGAGACTGTCCCAGGCTGGACCCACGACATCACCAACGTAGGTGAGGACGAAATGATCGTCATGCTCTGGGCCAACGAAATTTTCGACCGTGAGAACCCTGATACCTACGCTCGGCCAGTAGGCACCGAAGCCTGAATGGGCCCGAGAGGATGAACCGATGAAAAAACTGAAAGTTGTCACCGTTGTTGGTACCCGCCCGGAAATCATCCGGCTGTCGCGCGTGATTGCGCGCTTGGATGAATACTGCGAGCACATTCTGGTGCACACCGGCCAGAACTATGACTACGAGCTCAATGAGATCTTCTTCCAGGACTTGGGAATCCGCAAACCGGACCATTTCCTGAACGCGGCAGGCGCAAGCGGGGCTGAAACCATCGGCAATGTGATCATTGCGGTGGACAAAGTGCTGGCCGAGGTCAAGCCGGAGGCCCTGCTGGTCCTCGGCGACACCAACAGCTGCATGGCGGTGTTGCCGGCCAAGCGTCGCAAGATACCGACCTTCCACATGGAGGCGGGCAACCGCTGCTTCGACATGCGGGTGCCGGAAGAAATCAACCGCCGAATCGTTGACCATACTGCCGATATCAACCTGACGTACAGTACGATCGCCCGCGATTACTTGCTGCGCGAAGGTCTGCCAGCCGACCAGATCATCAAGACCGGCAGCCCGATGTTCGAAGTGCTTGAGCACTATCGTGGCGGCATCGAAGCATCGGACGTGCTGCAGCGCCTTGGTCTGGAACCGGGTAAATTCTTTGTCGTGAGCGCTCACCGCGAAGAAAACATCGATTCCGACAAAAACTTCCTCAAACTGGTGGATGTGCTTAATACCGTGGCAGCAGAGTTTGACCTCCCGGTAATCGTTTCCACCCACCCGCGCACGCAGAAACGTGTTGATGCCATGGGTATCAACTTCCACGCCAACGTGCGTTTGCTGAAGCCGCTAGGGTTCAAGGATTACAACAAGTTGCAGTCCGAAGCCCGCGCTGTGCTTTCTGACAGTGGCACGATCAATGAGGAGGCTTCGATCCTCAACTTCCCTGCATTGAACATTCGCGAGGCGCATGAACGGCCTGAAGGTATGGAAGAGGCTGCGGCGATGATGGTTGGTCTTGAGGTTGAGCGGGTGCTGCAGGGCCTAGGTATCCTCGAACGGCAGTCGCGAGGGGCCGACCGTGACCTGCGTCTGGTTGCCGACTACAGCATGCCAAATGTATCCGACAAAGTAGTGCGAATTCTGCACAGCTATACCGATTACGTGAACCGTGTGGTATGGAAACGCTACTGAACCGGAAGCTATCGATGCCAGCTGAAAAATTGCGTGTACTGGTTGTAACGCAGTACTTCTGGCCGGAAAACATGCGGATCAATGATATGGTCCGCGACTTCACCGCCAGAGGTCATGAAGTGACGGTTCTGACGGGGCTCCCCAACTATCCGGAGGGGCGTGTTTTCCAGGACTATAAAGCCAACCCAGAAGCGTTCTCTTCCTATGAGGGGGCGCAAGTCGTTCGTGTGCCGCTGGTACCTCGTGGCAAACGCAGCATGCAACTGGTATTCAACTACCTGTCGTTCTGCGTGCTGGCATCTTTGATGGGCGCCTTCAAATTGCGTGGGCGCAAATTCGATGCTGTTTTCGTCTATGCCGTTTCGCCCATTCTCGCGGCCATACCCGCTGTTGTAATTGGGCGGTTGAAAAGGGCACCGGTATTTGTCTGGGTGCTAGACCTATGGCCGGAGACATTGCGGGCGGTTAACGTCATCCACGACCGGCGGTTGCTGGGGTTGGTGGGCAAGGCGGTATCGTGGATCTACAACCGCACCGATTATCTGTTGCTGCAGTCTCGCGGCTTTTTCGGCAATGTGCGCCGGTACTGCACACGGAAAATCGAGGACGACCGGTTGGTGTACTTCCCCAGTTGGGCTGAAGACGACTTTTCAGCGCCCATGGACAAACCTTGTGCACTTATAGCCCGGGACAGTTCTGTGTTTACGGTCGTCTTTGCCGGCAACATTGGTGAGGCGCAAGATTTTCCGGCCATCCTTGATGCCGCGCAGGCATTACGGGGCGAAGTTCCGGTTCGCTGGGTCATCGTCGGGGACGGCCGCATGAGCGCATGGCTGACTGATGAGGTGCGCAATCGCGGTCTGGATAACGTGCACTTGCTGGGGCGCCATCCCCTTGATGCCATGCCGCCCCTCTTCGCTCAGGCTGACGCGTTGCTGGTCTCCTTGCGTACCAACGACGTGTTTGAGCAAACCATCCCTGGCAAGGTACAGGCCTATCTGGCTTCCGGTAGACCGGTACTGGGCATGATCAATGGCGAGGCGGCGCGGGTCATCGACGCGTCCGGTGCGGGTTACGCCTGTGCGTCTGGCGATGGCGAAGGGCTGGCGACGATCACTCGCAAGATGGCCACGCTTGCGCCTGAGCAGCGCCAGGCAATGGGGGAAAGCGGTCGGCGCTTTTATGAACAGGAATTCTCTCGCCAGGTGCTGCTGACACGTCTTGAGCAGCTGTTTGGCGGTGCCACCTTACGGAGGACAAGTTGATGAACCGCCGTGTATTTCTCACCGGAGCGAGTGGCTTTGTGGGCAGTGCCGTATTGCACAGGCTGTTGGCAGACGGCATGCCAACTGTGGCCACGGTGCGTGGCAGCAGCCTGTCACTACCGCCCGCTGTACAGGCAGTGCCCTTCGATTCGTTCGAGGAAGCAGGCCAATGGGGCGAGGCGTTGCGCGGCTGCGACACGGTTATTCATTGCGCAGCCCGTGTTCATGTGATGAATGATACAGAGGCCGACCCACTTTCTGCATTTCGCAAGGTCAATGTGCAGGGCACCATGAACCTTGCCCGGCAAGCTGTCGCAGCAGGGGTGAAGCGCTTCGTCTTTATCAGTTCGATCAAGGTCAATGGCGAGGGAACTGCACCTGGGCAGCCCTACACCGCGCACGACCGCCCGCAACCTCAAGACCCGTATGGCATCTCCAAGATGGAGGCGGAGGCCCAATTGCTGGCTTTGGCGCAAGCGTCCGGGCTGGAAGTCGTGATCATACGGCCGGTGCTGGTGTATGGCCCTGGGGTCAAAGCGAACTTCCAGGCCATGATGCGTTGGTTGAACAAGGGCGTGCCGTTGCCATTTGGGGCCATCGACAATCGTCGGAGCCTGGTTGCACTCGACAATCTGGTAGACCTGATAGTGACCTGTACCGATCACCCGGCGGCTGTAAACCAGGTGTTTCTGGTTAGCGACGGTGAGGACCTTTCCACTACTGCGTTGCTACGCCGCATGGCCCAGGCATTGGGCGCGCCGGCGCGATTGCTACCCGTACCTGGCTGGGTCCTCAGCGGCGGAGCCAACCTGTTGGGCCGTACGGCGTTGTCCAAAAGATTATGCGGGTCATTGCAGGTGGATATCGAAAAAACGCGTAAGGTACTTGGCTGGCGACCGCCGGTGAGTGTCGATGCCGCGCTCAGGGCGACTGCGCAACATTTTCAGGAATCGTCGAACAAATGATGCTTTGGTGGCTTTTACCCGTAGTGCTGCTGTGTTCGTTGGCCATGACCGGCACGTTGAGACGTTATGCATTGGCCAAGAACATCATCGATGTACCCAATGCCCGCAGCTCACATTCAATCCCAACGCCCCGTGGCGGTGGTGTGTCGATTGTCCTCGCGTTTCTGGCCGCATTGGCAGTGATGACATTGCAGGCTGGCGCGCAAACTGACGCGTTGGTTGCATTGGGCGGTGCGGGGGCGTTAATCGCAGTGCTCGGCTTCATGGACGACCATGGCCATATTGCCGCCCGCTGGCGTTTGCTGGGGCACTTTGCCGCGGCCGTCTGGATTTTGTACTGGCTGGGCGGGTTGCCCGTGCTTCAGGTGTTCGGCTGGTCGCTCGATCTGGGCTGGGCCGGTGCAGTGTTGGCGGCGATCTACCTGGTTTGGCTGCTCAACCTGTACAACTTCATGGATGGTATCGATGGCATTGCCAGTGTAGAGGCAATCACTGTCTGCCTAGGTGCCTGTCTGCTTTACTGGTTGAGTGGACACGCGAGCATGACGGCCCTGCCGCTTTTGCTGGCCGCAGCCGTGGCGGGTTTCCTGTTCTGGAATTTCCCACCTGCGAAGATTTTCATGGGCGATGCAGGTAGCGGTTTCCTAGGGATTATCCTCGGTGGTCTTTCACTGCAAGCTGCTTGGCTGTCTTCCCAGTTGTTCTGGTGCTGGCTGATCTTGCTGGGTGTTTTCATCGTCGACGCCAGCTATACCTTGGTTCGCCGTTTGTTGCGCGGTGACAAGGTTTATGAGGCACATCGCAGCCATGCCTATCAGTTCGCGTCGCGTCGTTACGGCAGGCACCTGCCGGTAACCTTGGCAGTCACTGCGCTGAATCTGTGCTGGCTGCTGCCGGTGGCCCTCTGCGTTTTGTTGTTGGGTCTCGACGGTGTAATGGGGCTGATCATCGCCTATGTGCCTTTGGCGCTCATCGCGGCCTATTATCGCGCGGGTAGCTTGGAATAACTGTTGTGCGGTAGATGTGTTGAAGAGTCGGTTAATGACAATCAGAAGAAAACTCTGGGAGCCTATGGACAAAGTACGCAAAAAACTGCTCGGGTTACCGCGTAGACAAAAGCGTCTGTTGCAGGTGCTGACAGATGTAGTGCTGGTGTGGTTCGCACTGTGGATGGCGTTCGTGGTGCGTTTGGGCATCGACGATATGGCCAACCCGTTGATTGACCATACTTGGCTGTTCCTGTGCGCGCCTGTGGTTTCCATTCCCCTGTTCATCCGCTTTGGTTTGTATCGCGCCGTCATGCGCTACTTTGGCAATGATGCGCTGATTGCCATCATCAAGGCCGTGACGCTGTCCGCGCTGATTCTGGGGTTCATCATTTATTGGGCAAGCAATCACCAGAACGTCGTGCCTCGCTCGATCACCTTCAACTACTGGTGGCTGAGCCTGATCATGATTGGCGGGTTGCGCCTGGCCATGCGTCAGTATTTTCTGGGTGACTGGTTTGCCGCGGCTGCACAGCATGTGCCTTTCGCCCAGCGTGACGACGGGCTGCCCAAGGTCGCCATCTACGGCGCTGGTGCTGCCGGTAACCAACTGGTTGCCGCCTTGCGCATGGACCGGGCCATGCGCCCGGTGGCATTCATCGATGACGATGCCAGCATCAGTGACCGCGTGATTGCCGGGCTGCAGGTTTACCGCCCGGAACAACTTGACCAGATGATCAACGTGACGGGCGCACAGGAAATTCTGCTGGCGATCCCTTCATCGACGCGCACCCGTCGCAGGGAGATTCTCAACTTCCTCGAAGGCTTCCCGCTGCACGTTCGCAGTGTGCCGGGCATCATGGACCTGGCCAGCGGCCGAGTGAAAGTCGATGATATCCAAGAGGTCGACATTGGCGACTTGCTGGGGCGCGATACGGTGCCTGCCCAGCCAGACCTCCTTGAGCGCTGCATCACCGAACAAACGGTGCTGGTGACCGGGGCTGGCGGTTCTATTGGTTCAGAGCTTTGCCGGCAAATACTGGGGCAGGCTCCCAAGTACTTGCTGCTGTTCGATCACAGCGAGTTCAACCTCTACAGCATTCTCTCCGAGCTGGAACAGCGTGTTTCGCGGGAGTCTTTGACTGTAAGCCTGGTGCCTATTCTGGGGTCGGTCCGCAACCAATCTCAGTTGCTGGACATCATGAAAACCTGGCGGGTCGACACCGTCTACCACGCCGCCGCCTACAAGCACGTGCCGATGGTTGAGCACAACATCACCGAAGGCCTGATGAACAATGTCATCGGCACCTTGCACACCGCCCAGGCCGCGCTGCAGGCCGGGGTTGCCAACTTCGTGCTGATTTCCACCGACAAGGCCGTGCGTCCGACCAACGTGATGGGGAGCACCAAGCGCCTGGCCGAAATGACGCTGCAGGCACTCAGCCGTGAAGTAGCACCAGTGCTGTTTGGTGACAGCGGCAAAGTCTCGCAGGTAAACAAGACTCGCTTCACCATGGTGCGCTTCGGCAACGTGCTGGGCTCGTCGGGCTCGGTGATTCCGCTGTTCCACAAACAGATCAAGGCGGGCGGCCCGCTGACCGTCACCCACCCAAAGATCACCCGTTACTTCATGACCATTCCCGAGGCTGCGCAGCTGGTAATTCAGGCCGGCTCCATGGGCAAGGGCGGCGATGTGTTCGTGCTGGACATGGGCGAGCCGGTGAAGATTGTGGAGCTGGCCGAGAAGATGATTCACCTGTCAGGCTTCAGTGTGCGCTCCGAACGTAACCCCATGGGCGATATTTCCATCCAGTTCACCGGGTTGCGGCCGGGAGAAAAGCTGTATGAAGAGCTGCTGATCGGCGACAATGTGATTGCCACTCGCCACCCTATGATCATGAGTGCCAACGAGGACTTCATGGCCTGGGACACGCTCAAGGAGTCCCTGCGGCAACTGATGGCGGCAGCCGCGGCTGATGATTTTGTGCGAGTTCGGCAGTTGCTGCGTGAAACCGTGAGCGGCTATTCGCCAGAAGGCGAGATTGTCGACTGGATCTACCAGCAGCGCCGTCTGGAACCCTGAGCCACCCGCTTGCACAGGGCCGCAATGCGGCCCCTGTGCCTGCGCCGCGCCAACTTGAATGTCACGTTGACATCGTCTTCGCTCTCGAACCATCCGCTAACAGGCTAGAATCTGGAAAGTGGAAGAGCAGACTCTGACAACGGAAGCAGACAAACATGACCATTCTGGTAACCGGCGGTGCAGGCTTTATCGGGGCGAACTTCGTTTTGGACTGGCTGGCCGGCAGTGATGAGCCTGTGGTCAACCTGGACAAACTTACCTACGCGGGCAATTTGCAGACCCTGCGCAGCCTTCAGGGCGACAAGCGCCATATCTTTGTGCACGGCGACATTGGCGATAGCCAGCTCGTCGCAGAATTACTGAAAGCCCACCAGCCACGCGCCATCGTCAACTTTGCCGCCGAGTCCCACGTCGACCGCTCGATCCACGGCCCGCAAGCCTTCATCGAAACCAACGTCGTTGGCACCTTCCACTTGCTGGAAGCCGTGCGTGCCTACTGGGGTGGCTTGAATGGGCCGGCGCGCCAGGCATTCCGCTTCCTGCATGTGTCCACAGACGAAGTCTATGGTTCGCTAACGGCTGGCGAACCGGCCTTCACCGAAACCCACCAGTACCAGCCCAACAGCCCGTACTCGGCCAGCAAGGCCGCCAGCGACCACTTGGTGCGTTCGTATCACCACACCTATGGCCTGCCGGTGCTGACCACCAACTGCTCCAACAATTACGGCCCCTACCATTTCCCGGAAAAGCTCATCCCACTGATGATCGTCAATGCCTTGGCAGGCAAGCCGCTGCCTGTGTACGGCGACGGCCAGCAAATTCGCGACTGGTTGTTCGTCAAGGATCACTGCAGCGCCATCCGCCGTGTGATGGAAGCCGGCAAAGCCGGAGAGGTCTACAACGTCGGTGGCTGGAACGAAAAACCCAATCTGGAAATCGTCAACCGTGTCTGTGCGCTGCTGGACGAACTGCGCCCGCGCACCGACGGCAAGCCCTACGCCGAACAGATCACCTACGTGACCGACCGCCCTGGCCACGACCGCCGTTACGCCATCGATGCCCGCAAGCTGGAGCGCGAACTGGGCTGGAAACCCACCGAAACGTTCGAAACCGGCATTCGCAAAACCGTGGCCTGGTACCTCGACAACCAGGAATGGGTGCAGAACGTGCAGTCCGGCAGCTACCGCGACTGGGTCGAGAAAAATTACGCAGGGCGTTCTGCATGAAGGTATTGCTACTGGGCAGGGACGGCCAGGTAGGCTGGGAGCTGCAACGCAGCCTGGCCCCGCTGGGCCAGGTGCTGGCACTGAACGCCCGTAGCCAGGCGCATTGTGGCGACTTGGCCAACCTGCATGGCCTGGCCGAAACCGTACGCGCCTTCGCACCCGATGTCATCGTCAACGCCGCTGCCTACACTGCCGTGGACAAGGCCGAAAGCGACCGGGAACTGGCCTTCAGGGTCAACGCCGAAGCTGTCGATGTGCTGGCCCGAGCTGCCGCCGACTGCGGCGCACTGCTGGTACATTATTCCACCGACTACGTGTTCCCGGGGCAGGGCACCCAGCCTTGGCGTGAGGACGACGCCGTCGGCCCCCTGAACACCTATGGCGCCAGCAAGCTGGCTGGCGAGCAAGCCATTCTGGCCGCTGGTTGCCAGCACCTGGTTTTCCGCACGTGCTGGGTATATGCCGCCCGCGGCAACAACTTCGCCAAAACCATGCTGCGCCTGGCGGCGGAACGTGACAGCCTCGGCGTGATCGACGACCAGCACGGCGCCCCGACGGGCGCTGAACTGATCGCAGACATCACCGCCCACGCCATCACCGCCAGCCGCCGCAATCCTGCCCTGGCCGGCCTGTACCACTTGGCCGCCGGCGGTGAAACCACCTGGTGCGGCTACGCCCGTTACGTACTGGCGCAAGCGGCTGCCCATGGCGTGCGGCTGAAAACCCATGCCGAACAGGTCAAGCCTTTGACCACTGAGGCCTACCCGACCCCGGCCAAGCGGCCGGCCAACTCGCGTCTAGACACCAATAAACTGCAGAAGGCCTTTGCCCTGACCCTGCCAGACTGGCGCCTGGGTGTGGCTCGCATGCTGACGGAAATCCACGAGAAAGGACCACTATGAAGCGCAAAGGCATCATCCTGGCAGGTGGGTCGGGTACCCGCTTGCACCCCGCGACGCTGGCCATTTCCAAGCAACTGCTGCCGGTGTACGACAAGCCGATGATTTACTACCCGCTGACCACATTGATGCTGGCGGGTATTCACGACATCCTGATCATCTCCACCCCCCAAGACACTCCGCGCTTCGAGCAACTGCTGGGCAACGGCCACCGTTGGGGCATCAATATCACCTACGCCGTGCAGCCATCCCCGGACGGCTTGGCCCAGGCGTTCCTGATTGGCGAAGACTTCATCGGCAACGACCCCACCGCACTGGTACTCGGCGACAACATCTATTACGGCCACGACTTCCAGCAACTGCTGCGCAGTGCCATGGACCGCCGGGGCAGTGCCAGCGTGTTTGCCTACCACGTGCAGGACCCTGAACGTTATGGTGTGGTCGAGTTCGACGGGCAGGGCAATGCGATCAGCCTGGAAGAGAAGCCGGCCCAGCCCAAGTCCAACTATGCCGTGACCGGGTTGTACTTCTACGACAACGACGTGATCGAGATTGCCAAGGGCATTCGGCCGTCCACGCGTGGCGAGTTGGAGATTACCGATGTGAACCGGGCTTACCTGGAGCAGCACCGGTTGTCGGTGGAGATCATGGGGCGCGGGTATGCCTGGCTGGATACTGGGACGCATGACTCGTTGCTGGAGGCTAGCGGGTATATCGCCACGATTGAACGGCGGCAGGGGTTGAAGGTGGCTTGTCCGGAAGAGGTGGCTTACAGGCAGGGGTGGATTGGGGCGGAGGAGTTGCTGAGGTTGGCTGAACCGTTGGCCAAGAATGGGTATGGGCAGTATTTGAAGCGGTTGGTGGGGGATAGGGTTTATTGATGGATCTTGGGCTGTCCGCTGCCACCGGGCAGGCCCAAACTTTCCCACTCAGAGGTGCAATGGCGAAAAGTTGCAGCACTTTTACAGCCCACCAACTTAAAAGCCCACAATCATATAGTTTTGCCTCTGACTTATGCATCCTTCATTGAGAGGTAGACGCGGGAGGCTGCTCATCAGCTAAGCGAAAGCCACCACTTTTGAGATGCTGACTCTTGTGATGGGCGATGTGCAGTTACCGATATGGCGACAAGAAACTGATCCAAAAAGCGTGCTGACCACCCAAACGGTAATATTCGCGGTTTACTCCAATAGCCCCATGACAGGGAGTTCAGAAATGCATATCAAAAAATGTCTATGATAAAGGGCACCTCAGCACTTCTGGATCTGAAATGCTTGGCGCTGAGGCCCTGTGAACCAATGTATTACCATAAGGTTCGCTAGAGATTTTATCAAGCTCAGCCGAACCGCTTGCAAATAATTAGCAGTGAGTAAGGTGTTTGAACGGGTTACCAAGTCCGTATTTTCTGCTCGTTTGGGAAATGGTGTGAGGTACGGTGTTGCGCTTAAGCCTGGGCAGGTATGAAAAACCTGCCCATACTTTTTCATCAGTTCTGCCGCGAGCTTTATATTGGCTCTACAGTGCATTTGGCTGACAGTTGTTCTTCGAAAATATCTTTATAAAAAGCCATAACCTCTAGTGTCTTGTACGTTTCCGGCACACGGAAGCGAGCATTTTGCGACGTGTCGTACCACCGGACATCACTTCGAATACCATCAACAACAAAGTAAAATGCAAAACTCCCGCTGTCGTGAAGTCTGCCTTCTGTAACAAGAGAGCAATGCGCGAAAATCTCTCCATCGGCTTTTATGGCGGCGACGGTGAGTTTCGCACCCTTTGATACAAATGGAGCATATGAGCGAGCTTTCGCTGCGGATACTGTCTCGTACGAACTTGCGGATTTTAACTGGATCTGTGATAAGGCTTCCTTATAGTAGCCTTCACAGTAATGGAAGGGCGAGGCTCCCCAGCGATGGAACTCGTCTGCGGTCAACAGTGACGAAGAAAACTCCAAGAACTGATGTTCTGCCAATTCATGACTTAGAATCTCGTACATCCATGTGAGTTCGGTGTTGGCTTTTTCGATGAATATCGATGCAACGGGAAATTTGGTTTTGCTCGGCTTTTCAAATGCAGAAGACCATAAAACCTTGTTGACTAATACGCGGTCAAGCTTATTTTTTGCTTAAGAAATACGAGAAGTTTTTGCATTCCTTCAAACCAAAGCCGGCGGCGCTCCATTGAGCCTTGGGGAATGCTTTTGAAGCCTTCAATAGAGGGGTCTTCAAGTATCCCGCTTTCGGTTAGTTCGTTCGAGTGAGTTAGAACTTGTCCGGATGGCAAGACTATCAAGTCAAATCGTTCATCGATCAAGTCAATCAAGATGACATCTGCGTTATCAAATTGATTGTTTTTTGAGAGGATTTCTTTGGAGAAGTCGTATGCGACCATCCGGCGCCGGAAAGCCGATGGGATGTTTTCTAACACTTCTGAGTTCTCATAGGCATCACTGCAAAGTGAGGCCATTGACGATCTCGCATAGTACTCAAGCAAATTGAATTCGCGACTTTCTTCGAGATTGAATATATCTCGTGAAACGCAGCTGCCGTAGATTATTAAATTCTTGGTCACTATTTTGTTTTAGCCTTCTGGAATGATGCACTTTTCTGGTGCACCGATTGGCGCTACTACAAATCCCTTTAAGCACTTAATTTCATCCGAACGGACCACCTGGGTGCGGTACTGGCCCCCTTGGGCGAAAACACAGTTGATTGTAGAGGCTGTCATCTGGGATCCAATTCTTGTGCCTGAGCGCATAGCTGTGCTGCATTATCGCGGTCAGTGGCGGCGAATGCAACGCAAGCAGGGCAGTTCTGAGGGCTACTTTGCACTTGGAGCGCACGGATCAACGCAAAGGTGTCGATCGAGAATCCCTACCGAGCATGTGCTTATCACCAACGCTGCATATGAACAAAAGGTAGGGCGCTCCCTAGGCGCAGAGAGTTAATTTTCAATCTATCACTGGGTTGAAGTGCTAGGGTTGAATTTAAGTTGAAAATGCAACAGGGTTGGGCAGTACTGGCAAGAATGTCATGGAGGTAAGCGCTGGTAGTGCGTCCGCTGGCAGGGTGTTTATGCAGGCAGATGGAACGTTGGATGTTTGGAGGGATAGGTTAGCTCAGACCTTTGTATTTTGGGGTTTCGTGCGAGCCCGGTATTTGGGCGAGATTTGTAAAACATCTTTTGCCATTTTCTTCTTGATATTGTTGCGGGAAAATTGCTGAACAAAATCAAGCCGAGGAGTGTGCTGAAGTTTCAGTTGATAGAAGGCTTCGACTGCGCCGTCTAGGTCGCATGGGTTAAAGAGCGCGGCGTTTTTAATTCGCTTTTTTGCGAAGCGCCCAGCATATCCAGAAAGACCTCCCCAGATCGGCTTGTTCGTGGCGGCGTACTCAAACAGCTTTGAAGGAAGTACACGTCGAAAAGTCTTCAAGTTGTTAAGGTGTAGGAAAAGTACGTCCGCTTGATGATAGATGCGTAGCAGCTCTTCACGCTTCATAGGTGGTGAAATCGTGACATTTTCAACTTTCGCTTGTGTCAGAGCAAGCCTGAGCTCTTTTAAAGCACTCCCTGCTCCGATTAGGTGGAAGTCAACTTTCTCAGCGAATCGCTTGGCAAGTTCAGGAAGGATTTGGTGAAGTCCTTGCCCACTGCCGATATTGCCAGCATAAACAACTTTAATCCGCTCCGGCGTACTGTCATAGGTTGGAGGTTGAATGGCCGAGATTTGATTGATGAATAGGTCATCAACACCATTTGTATAAAGGGTGAATTCTCGGCCTGGATACCGAGTATTGAAGTAGGGCAAAAAACCTGGTGATATCAAATTGACTCGCGTGGCGCGGTTTATCGTCCAGCGCTCTATCGGTGAAAATATTGATGCGGCGAATTGTCCCCAGCGTGGGGGCAAAAGGTCTCGTAATGTATCAACAAGGATGTCGCGGATGTCCAGATAGAGACCGCAGTCTTTGCGTTGGGCGATGAGCGCGCCAAGTGATGCGGTCATCAGACGTGAAGACGTGGCAAACACCAAATCATATTGTTGATTGCGTGTGGCTTTGAGTGTGTTAAGTGCAAAGCTGACGAAGGCTCTGGCCTGGTCTCTGATCCCGCTTCGATGAGCGGGTATTTCAATGCGACGAATTCTAAGTAAAGGGGAGCATTCTAAACTTACAGCGTTTGCAGTGTAGGAGTGATAGCGATTTGGGTGGGTTGTAATCACATCGATATCTATATGCTCACCCAGTTCAGCACGCAGTGCATTGACGAGCGCCTCTGCACGAAATGACCCTGCCGAAAGATCTGGAGGATAGTAAAAACTCAACAGAAGGATCCGAGTCGTCATGGTCTAACCTGTTGGGGCGAGGGGGGCGACTTAAGGATTTTTTTGTAGAGCTCTACCAAACGATTCTCTTGCTCCTCCCAGTTAAGTTTTCCTGCAGTTGAACGCGCATTGGTGGCAAATGTGCTCCGCAATTCGAGATCTGTAACGAGTTGAATAAGTGCTCCAGCCAGTGAGGATGAGTCATTGGCTGGTACCAGTAGTCCGACATTGTTACTGCGCACAATTCGTCGTATTTCTGGGAAGTCGGTGGCAACAACGGGCAGCCCTGCGATCAGGTACTCAAAAAGTTTGTTCGAGTCAGTGGTGTAGTGATTGAGGCAAGTATTTTCAATCGGCTGTACACCAATGTCTGCTGATGCAGTATAGCTAGGCAGCTGTGATAAGGAGACGGTTGGGATAAAGTGCACACGTTCTTGCAGCCCTAGCTTATCGCGGAGATGGGCTAGGTCCAGCGCTAGGCGGCCACCGCCAATAAATACGAAATAGGCATTTGGCACATCCGCAGCCGTGCGGATGAGTTTTTCCAATCCTCGGCCCTGCTGTAAACCGCCTTGATAGAGGATAATCGGCCAGGATGCTTTAAGCTCCAGTTCCTCCCTAATACGATTTGAATTTTTGCAATGTGTGAGCCGAGGTCGATTTTGCAGGACGGTTGGCCGCGCTATGCCATAGGCACGAGCAAAGTATTTAGCTCTAGCGTCTGTGGTCGTGATACTTCCGTCTACTTTGGGCATTAACTGCTTCTCTACAAAGCCCACTAGGCGGCGGAAACTGCTATAGCCCTCACGGCTAGTACTTATTTCATGAGCGTCATACACAAGGCGAGCTCGGCTAAAACGAGCTGCTAACCAGGCCGTAGGCAGTGTATTTACGTCATGAGCATGAACGAGATTTGCCCGATATCGAAGCATTTGCCAGAGAAGGGCCATATGGGTCCAGGTTCTTGCAATGAGGCGAAGAAGCTGGTGCTTTACTGTAAGTTTTCCGATTGGGCCTTGAGCTTTGCTGCTGACAGAGGTCTGGTTGGGCAAAGAGCTACCCTTACGCAATCGCCACAAAGGACTGCGAGCAACTCGGAGTACCTGAATACCTCCTTCAATTTGTTCACGTTGCTGTGTAACACCAGGGGTGTGTAAAGCAAAGACTTTAACTTGATAGCCTGCGTGCTGGAGGGTTTGCGCTTCCTTGAGTACGCGGGCATCATTTAGGAACTCGTTCCACACCACCATGGCTACGCGTTGCATGCAATTTCCTTGAATGCTGGTTGATTAAGCTCATCGGCCAGCCCGGTAATTTGGGGAAGGAGCTCTGCTGCTGATATGTAGTTTTGCCGTACAAGCAACTGATCCAGTTGAAAGCACAATGCAGAAAAACGCAAATGTGACGTTGTTAATTCCTGCATGTCTGCGCGGTGCTCCTTGAGGTCAGCCAGTAACTCTACGAGCAAAGATCCGAGTTTTTTTGATATTTGGAAGCTTGCACCCACAGGCTCCAGGCTCCAATTGCCCCAATAGCTGGCTGCCAACGCACCATTATCGGAAATGAATATTTGGTCCTTGCCGACCTGCGAATTGCAAACATGCAAAGGAAGTGTTCGTAGAAGGTGTCGGGTGCTGTCGATGCCCTGGATAAACTCTTTGAATGCCTTCTGATGTATACTGATCTCGAGTGCTTCCCCGAGATTAGTGAGTGCTGAGTCGCTTAGTCGATCCCACAGTAGAGGGCGTGAGCGAGTGTATTTCTGTATCAAGGGCTGTGAAGGTATGCTTCTCATGAGAAGCTTGCTTAGTTCGAGTTGATGTATGCCGTACTCAACTGGTGGTATTTTGTTCAGGTGTTCCGCGCGAAAGATATGGCAGTGATAACCCTCTAGAATAGTTGCCTGCACGAATGGCAAGGCCTGAAGGTTTCTGACTTGAGGCTCAGACAGTAGGGTTGCCTCATTTATCGCTAACGTGCTTCGGGTGGTGTTGAATACTTTCAGAAGATAGATGTCTTCTGTGCCTTGCGCGCACGTGGACTTCACTTCTAGTGCGAAAATATCGTGTACGCCGCTTTGGTGCCAGCTTACACGGTGGCTCGCATAGTTTTTATCACTGATGGCGTTAAGTAAGGCGGGGACCCAGTTGTCAATTTGGCTTTGGGTGAAAATGCTCCAAAACTTAGTTGCGTTGGGTTTGATTTCGCCTGTTAGTTTGTGTGCGTTGAAAAATAGCGCCGATATTTGCAGGCGTTGCTCTTTCAGTAAGATTATGTCTTGAATCAGCAGGGTCGCGCGCTGCATGATTTGTCGTGTTAACAGCACACCGATAATTGCTGGAAGCAAGCTCGGCGGGGTGTCAGAGAGCAGATCGTACGCAAGGTAGCAGAAGGCTGCAAGAAATCCCAAGGATCCCAATGAATTAATCAGCTCATGGGTCCCTTCGTTTGAAGAGGGTGATGCGCTCTTCCGTAGCGTCGACTTCGCTTTGGCCGCGATGCCCATGCAAAGCCAGAACGAAATGACTGCAATTGAAAGCTCTAGATAAATAAAGCCAAGTGCACCGATAGTCAATGTCAAAAAAACTACAGCAGCAAGGCTGCGTGTAAGCCTAAGATAGGCTTTACGAGCTACGTCATCTTGGCCATCGAATACAATTAGTTTGCTGCTATTGTTAACTAGCTTTTCACTCCCGAGAATTGTTAGTTTCTTGGTTATTGATTCAGAAGCTAAATACAATAGATAGAAGGCAATCGCCGCGATGCAGAGGGCTATGAATAAATCTTTCTGTTCAAATTTCTTGAAATATTCAGGAAAGTATGACGGGATGGAGGGGGAGCCAATTAGGATAATTGCCTTTAGTGGCAGGTATGAGGCTGCTAATAAACTGATCTGCGCCGCCAAGGTGCAGATTATGATGGTAAAAGTTAGCCCCGGAATATTGCGAGTTATCTTGGAAGCAACGGAGTATATCCATCGTCCTGCGTTTGGGTTCACGCTTTTAACTTCGCTCATGATAGCTGGCCTTGTGTCAGATGTATCTGAGTATTCCGGGGCATTTTTTAATTTACTACCCAGGAAAGTACGGCTTGGGTGGTCGCCTGGTTGGGGTTGGCTTGCTTGAAGTTGGCAACGATCATCGCGGAATTTGGTTTCTTGAAGTAGACCTGAATGGCTGATTCTTCTTGGGTTTTAACAGTTGGCTTGTAGCCATTCTTTTCAAGCTGTTGGCTGAAGTCAAGGTAAACGGTTTTCAGGTCTGCAGTAGTTTCAAAGTAATGGTATTGACGGTCCTTGTCATCTTTGGTTGCCATGTAGCTTTTGGTGCTCTTAACATTGTTCAAAGAGATTTTGTTGCCCTCTTTGAGGTTGATGTTGGCCACGTCAGGTGCATCACAAGCGGTCAGGAAGAGAGCAAGGATCGAATACAGGGCAATCTTTTTCATGTGTAATCCGTAATTTTCAGTTGTGGTGAGCAGTAATAGTGAATTGCGCTGTCGTAGCGTTCTTCATTTCAAATGCAACCATCGACGTGTCAATTTGCTGCATAAAGCCAACGCCGCTGATGCCTTTCACAAGTTGATCATCGTTCCAGCCTGTGACGATCGTGCAGGGGCAGTTTGAAGCGATTGTAATTCGATAGTTGGACGCGGGGTGACGAATTTCCACACCCTCTTGACTCTTGGTTACCTGAGTGCCGTCACCGCAGTGGAACAGGCTGAACATAGGCTTGTCTGTCAGCGTTGCATGGATTTCGTCGCTGATATCAAGCTGCAGGCGATCGAGATAACCGTTGATGCTGCGTTTAATTAACGTGTTCTCAAACGCGTCATGCGAGCCATTCAAGCTGAAGCTATTTTCGATGACGTCTCCGGACAACCGGGCGTGGCCAGGTTCGATGCTGTAAGGCACGTCACCGATAACCGGATTGTTGTGCGAGTAGGCCCCCCTCAAGAAGCTCTGGACAGGCTTTACATACTCGTGCGAGTAGAAGCTCGGGTCGATGAGCCACTCGATACCGTCCATGAACAACGTAAAGGACAAGTTGTCTTGATGCTTGTGGGTTTTGCACAGCGACGTTGCAAACATGGTTAGCATGTAAGCAGTTTGCGCGTGATTACCTTTGATAATTGCGTAGCCAGCCGTTGGCAGAATCGTTGCCGATGTCGTTGGGTAATTCTTGCTGTTGCGTACCGTTTCCAGGTCGGGGTTGGCGCGACGGAAGGTATCGCCCTGGGCTGGGGAACGGTTATCTGGGTAGCGCAAAAAGTCGGAAAACTTGAGCAGTTCTTCTGCAACCGTTGGGATGGTCGTATCGTGCGAACTTTGCTGTGCCAGTTCACCGGCGAAGGCTATCAGGCGCTGTACACCCTGGTGATAGCCGATGGAGTTTTCAACGAACACGGCATAGCCGTTGTCGCGAACAATCAGCGTATCAAGCTGATCGGTCAGGCGGGACAAGGCCAGCGTTTGCCAGCGTTCGGAGCACGGGAAGTCGGGCATGGCCAGGCTGGTCGCCAGCAGTGCCATGTCCTGGAACCATGCATGGTTGTGGTAGCGCGACGCCTGGTGAGAGGCGTAGAACATTTCCGATGCCAGCAACTGGGCATGCTTGAAGATGGCTGAGCGCAGACGAACCATGAAGCGGTGCTCGAACTGCTGGCGAACGCCGATATCCCAGATCAACAAGAATGCCAGCAAGCGCTCGGCGGTACCGTGGTCATACCAGGCAAACTTCCGGTCTTCATCAGCATTGAAATAGCTGCGTTCCAGCCAGTTGCTGATGAACTCCCGAGCCGGGAAAAGAGGCGCTACGCTCCCCTCATTCCGTGCATGCAGCATCAGAATGATTGCGGGGTGCAGCGAATGCCACGAGAAGCGGTAGGTGCCAACAGCACTCAGCTCATCTGGCAGAGTCTGTTGCCAGTCCCAATCCAGGCCAATATTTCCGTAGAGCGGGCATACGCCTTTCTGCAGATAGTCATTAGCTTGAGCCGGCACATCTTTGAAGCACTTTTCCATGTAGGCATACAGCGAATCACAGAGCGCTTCGGAAAGAGGCTCTCTTGCAAAACCTTCCGTCAGCCACGCCGTTGGCGCCTCGCTTTCGTGCCAGCAGGTCAGGCGCTCGATTTCCAGCGTGGAGCCTTCTGCCTTAGGTTGCCCTTTGAAATAAAGCTTGATCTCTTCAAGGTCGCAGGCCGCTGGCGTCTCCCAGTCATTTTGAATGCCAAATGCCAGGTCATTGTGGCCGATGGTGAAATCAACCCACTGACCACGTGCGGCGTTCACAATCTTCACATGGCGATAGCTACCTTCAAAGGTGTAGCCAACCCCGATGTAATTCAGTTTTTCCCAGTCGGAAAGTCGGAAGCGCAGGTGCAGGCCGTTGCCGTGGAAACTACGTGGCAGTTTGAAGCGAACCTGATAGACGCTGGCATTACCGCTAAAGGTAAATACCGGGTTTTCATTCACGATGGCGGCACGTGCGTTGCCACTGAAGCCCTGAAGGGTCAAGGGTTCGTCGGTTTCGCTGCCGTGGTTGCAGTACGACCTGTAGTCGAGAATCTCTCGGTCGGAGAGAAAGTCCAACGCCGGCTTATCAACCACAGGTACTGGTGTGGCCTCGATATCGTCTTCCTTGAAGAAGCGATCGCGGATTATCTTGAGCATGTCTTCGTAAGTATTCTAATAAGTGATAAGGGCCCAGCCCCCAATGGCGCTGAAAGCGCTCAAAAGCTCGCCGATAGATGATCAAGGAGCCGCAGCGGCAGAAAAGCTGCCGCGCGGTAAGGTGTGCCAAGCATTAACCAGGCACCAAGATCATGCTTATCGAATCAGCTCGATTTCACGGGTGATGATTGAATGCTTGGCGGTTTGTTTTTCAACACGCACACGCGCAGCAGCGGACATCTTGCGGAACAGCTCTGGTGACTCGACTACTTGGGCGATTCCGTCAGCCATTCCTTGAGCGTCATCGCCTGCGGCAAGGATCCCACACTCATCGTCGACAAACTCTGGGATCGCTGTAACAGCATTTGTCACTGCAACCAGGCCGGAAGCCATCGCCTCGTCACGGGATACACCTTGTGCGTCCATACGTGTTGGGCAAAGGAACAGGCCGTACTGCTTGTGCAGTGCAGCGATCTCTTGATGCTTGAGGAACCCGCGCTCAATCGTCACGTTGCTGAATTTACGCAGAGGGGCGAGGGTGTCTTCGAACAGAACGCCGTCACCGATCATACGGAACTCAAGGTCTTTGAAGTACGGTTTCTCTGCCAATAACTCGATCGCCCTGACACTCAGGTCATTAGCATATTTGGCCGACGCATAAGGGCGGATAGACAGCAGCTTCAAGCGCTGTTCGTCGGGCTTTTCTTGGTAAGAGAAGGTTTCCGTATCAATCGGGTTGTGGATGATCTCGTAGCGGTCTTCAGGAATACGGAAGCCCACGTCCTCCATCACTTCTTCGGCAAAGTAGCGGGATACGAAGACGAGTTTCAGATTGGCCGGCATGTTGCTCAATGTCTCGCGCCAGAACGCCATGCGTTTCTCGCTCTCGATTTTTGCCACAGCCAACTGGCTCTCGTCCGAGTAGTTGTACTCGCGACGCCACCAAGGCTGTACTTCTGCACCGTGTACCCAAACCACTACCTTGACCATGTGTGTGAAGCGCTTGAGCACTTCCCACATTTCAGGGTCCAGGAAGTGCACCAGCACACTCTTGTACTGACCGCTCTCGAGCATTTTAGTGAGGGTGGTCTGGCAGCCCGTTACCACGTCTACGTTCTGGAACTCGTGATAGCTGACAGCCTCGTTCTTGCGCAAGCGGAAGATGTCGACGCTCAGTTTCTGCTCCTGATAGGCCATCACTCGGCTGTGTACAAAGCCGTTGCGGTACAGATCTGCATAAGCCGGGTAGTGGTTGGTAACGACCAAGTGTTTCGAACGGCCTAGCATCTCCGAAGGTTGCAAGTCACGGTGGCCAAGCACCAGTGCCTTGATCTCGGTATTGCCAGCAGCATAGGCGCGCAGGCCAAAGCGCACGAAGGCGGCTTCCGGTGGTACCTCGGAGGTTTGATTACGGTTGGCATGTTGCATTACGTGGCTGATCCGCTGCTTCTCGGCATCGAGGAACAGCACCACCAGTTGCAGGTTCAGGCCGGGCGTGCAGTCGAGATACAGCTTGAGCTGCCGGTCTTCGAGGTTCAGTTGGTCCAAGCCGACTTCTTTCAGGGCATACACATATTCATGCTTGCCATCTGCCAGCGTGGAGCTGATACGCCAGTTATCTACATCGACAGCCAGGTTAAGGCACTTGCTGTGCTTGGCACCGAACATCTCAGCCAACTCGCGGCCGGTAATTTCTGGAGAGTCGTGGCTGGCTTCAAGGGGGGCAATGGCCTGGGCGCGCGCCTGGAGCTGGTCGATGCTCATGCCAAGGTTCAGTTCCAAGTCGTCCACCTTGGTACTGATGGTCTCTTGCTGTACAGCCCCGTTCTCGCAGTAGTTGAACGGATCAATCGCCAGGCCTTGCTCGTGGGTGTATTGCAGCGATGGCAGGCTCTTCAGCCAGTTGCGCAGCGGCTGGCCAGCAACGATTTCGGTGGCCACCAAGGAGCGACGCGCGTTCAGCGACTCAGCCGGGCGGTACGCCAGATCATTAGACTTCAGCTCTGCATTTTGCCCGATGCAGGTGAAGTGGGCTGCTTTACCAATAACCTGTGCTTGGCTGTAGCGGGTAGCCAGTGCCAAGTCCAGCAGGTAGTTAGGGCCGTAGTAGTCACCCGCTACAAAGCCGGCAACCCATGGCGTATTGCCGACCAACTCGCCAAGGCTAGTCTTCTTCAGTTGGGCAGGTTTGAGTACCAGAATGCGTGGGTCGTCACTGACGATGCTGCTTTGGTAAGCATCGGTGATGATGACCATGCGTACTTGGCTGTAGGTCTGGCGGTTCAGGTGGGCGCGCAGCATGTCGAACTGCTGACGATCTTGCGCTTCAGCAATGACCACGATTTCCGGCAGGCGCTGAGCTTTCACCGTGCCAGTGACTTTGCTCAGCACGTATTCCAAGCGTTGGGTATAAGTGTGCTCTTGCATCACTTTACGCAGAGCGGCGAGCTTCAGTTTGTCACTGTTGAGCGGGTCTTCGGCCAGCAGTTGCAGGCGGCGCAACATTTCTTCGCCGTTGTCTGTAGTAACTACCAGATCGCCGAACAGAAGGCGTACACCGCGTGAAAAGTTGCTGACGGTGATGGTGTTGCAACCCAGCAGCTCGAACACCCGACGGGCAAACATCGATTGCGACTGCTTGATCGAGTTGAGGTTGATGGCGTAGCGATAGCCCTTGTAAGCCGTGTCGATTTTTTCGAAGGGCAGGGTGCCGACGATGTATGGCTGGTACTCCTCGGGGAACTGGTAGTTGGCGTCGTTCTTGCCGAAGTTGCGGTCAAAAATTTCCAGCGGTCGGAACTTCGGCAGTTCGCAAACGAAGTTGCCCAGGTCGCGGGTGCGCTCAGGGTAGCGGGCATAGTAGGCGCCGGCGAAGCAGAAGGCGTCCTTGCGTTCGTACAGCTCGATCGGGTTGTGCAGTGCTGGCTGGCAGGCGAACGGCAGCAAGTAGACGCGGTCGTGGCCGAGTGCACCTTTATAGCGGTGGATGCAGTCGATGTCGGTGGTGAACACGTGATCGAATTGCTTGGCGGTGGTCAGGAAGGTCTCGAAGTGAACCGGGTCTTCCTTGTTCCAGAAAACGGTCGGCACCTTGTTCTGGCGGCACCAGATCAGGATATCCTGCAGCTCCTGGCTGTTGTGGCCAACCTTGCTGCCCCACAGTTCATCCTTGCCGCGCCAGGCGGACTCGATGAACAGCAGCTCTGGGCGGAATCCCTCCAGTTCTGCTTTCCAGTTGGCAGGTGTGAGCTGCATTAGATCGCATTCGTAACGATACGAGCCGAAGGTGAACTCATCCATCACGCACGCTACTTTCAGGCGGCTTGCGGGTTGGTCAGCTTGGCGCAGTAATGCAGAGCGGCTCTGCTCGCTGGTCGCTAGGGCTTCTGGCAGTTTCAGGTAGTTCTCATCCTGCACGACTGGTGCAGGAGGCAGCAGAGCTTTCATCGGCTCGTTAGCGATGCGCTTCTGTTCATTCTGCTGGCGTTGCTGGTTGGCCTTGCGGTACAGGCGTAGCAGGCGCACGGGCAGCCTGACCAGTCCGCCCAGTGAGTTGGCGCTGTTCTTGATCTGATAGCCCAACTGATAGGTCATGCTTGTTCGGGTCTTGACCAGGCGTTGCTCGGCCAGGTGGCGCTGCGTATTGGCACGCTCCAGATTGGCATTGAGCTCGTCGATCTTGCGCTGCTGCGATGCGCTGCGTTCCAACAGTTGGTTGAGGTTGGCTTTCAGCTGAGGGATCTGCTCAGTGCTGACAGTGCGATATTTCAAGTTCGCCGCACCCAGGCCTGCTTTCGAGGAGTTGAGCTCGTTCTCGAGCTGCATGCGCAGACTCTGCCACTGCTCGTTGGTGGCAGCCAGGCTAGCTTCTGCGGCCTGACGGCTAACGGTTTCGAGCGCCAGTTGCTCGGCCAGTTCGTTCTTGACCTGATTCAGCGATTCGATCGCTGTTGCTTGTTCCGCCTGCGCTTCTTGCGCTCGGGCGTTGGCTTGGGTCAGTTCATGAACTTGCTCTTCAAAGCCGTTACGCAGTTCCACAAGTGTGTTGATGGTATTGGCCTGTGCGGCATGCTCACGTTCAGCACGTGCTTGAGTTTCGCTCATCTCCAGGAGCTGGCTTTCCAACTCAGATTGGCGGCTTTGCAGAGCAGCTACTGTTTCCGTCTGAGCTGCGTATGCCTGCTTCATCGCTTGGCGCTGATTACCCAGGTCGGCTTCCAGTTCAGCTTGACGTGCTTTCAACAGGGCAATGGTTTCGGCCTGTGCAGCATCGGCCCGCTGGGTTTGGGCCTGCAATTCGTTCATATACTCCAACTCGCTTTCAAGTTCGGCTTCCAGTTCCGCTTGGCGCTTGCGTAGCGTGGCGATGCATTCGTCTTTCTCGGCAACCTCCTGGCTGCTCTCGTTTTGCAGGATGCACAATGCCTGTTTCTGATTCTCCAGCGCGGTCTCCATCGCCGTTTGGAGTTCGCGCAGGTTCGCAATGGTGTCGATGTGATCCCTGTTGGCCTCTAGCGTCTCGTCTCTGGACTCGACAGTCGCACCAATCTGAGTATCAAGTTCGTCGATACGGGATTGCAGCGAGGAGATGGTCTCGAGGCGGGAGGCATCGGTTAGCTCGGTTTGCTCGCGTAGCTCAATCATTGTCTGTGCCTGTCCTGCCAGTTCAGCTTCCAAAGCTGCCTGGCGCGCGCGCAGGGTGGTGATTGTTTCTACATGGTCGGAATTGGTCTGTTCTGCTTGGGTGTGCAGTTCTTTCTGGCGCTCAATTGCAGCTTGCAGCGCTGCCTGCTGGGCGCGGAGAGCAGTAATGGTGTCTACATGACCTGCGTTGGCCTGCTCCGCCTGCGATTGAAGTTCAGCTGCCGCTTGTCGCTGGTTTTCCAGCTTGGCTTGCAAGGCGGCTTGCTGCGCTCGGAGCGTTGTGATGGTTTCTACGTGACCATCGTTGATCTGCTGAGCTTGGGCAAGTTGCTCTGAGAGTACTTCAAGCTGTTGTTTCAGCTCGTTGCGCTGCTTTTCCAGGCCGGTTACAGCTTCGCTCAGTGCAGTGTTGTCAGCTTGGCCTTTGGCTTGAAGCTCGGCCATCTGCTGAAGTTGGATTTCCAGGGCCTCGTATTGCGCCTGTAGCACTGCAATTTTTGCCGTCTCGTTGGCTGCCAACTCCTCAGCGGCCGCGCGTTGCAGGTCAGTGGCCAGCAATTGTTCTTCGAGTGAGAGCAAGGACTGATTCAGGGTGTCCAGTTCCTCAACACGTTGCACCTGAGCTTCTTCAAGCGCTGCGATATGCTGTTGCAGTTGCGCATACTGCTCGGCAGTGGCGAGGCACTTTTCATTCGCCTCGCCCAGCTGGGATTTAAGCGAATCCAGCTCAGCATTCAGTTCCTGAATGCTGCGAGCGCTGTTTTCGAGGGCTTCTCGGTTCGCTTGCTCGATAGCGATGATATGGGCATCGCGATCTTGAAGCTGGCGGGCCAGGGCTTCAGCTTTCTGTGCTTCGAGCTTTAGCAGGGAAAGTTGCTCTGTGGCCAAACGATATTTTCTGTTGGCGTCATCCAGGCGCTCCTTGATTTCCTCAAGTTCTTGCACCCGCTTTGCCTTGGCGTCGAGAATTTCGCGGTTGGCCTGTTGCAACGTCGCTATATCTGCATCACGCACTTGCAGTTGTTTGGCGAGTGCATCGGCTTTCTGCGCTTCAGGCTTGAGCTGGGCAATTTGCTCGGTAGCACTGCGGTACTTTTTGTTCGCGTCTGCCAGTCGGGTGCCGATCGAGCCGAGGCTCTCGCGCAACGTGCGCTCAATGGACTCAAACGCCTTTTCCAGTTCTCGTACCCGATCAACATTCAGCGAGTCGATGGTCCCAGGCTTATGCGCCTCGCTCTTCACCGCAACAATGCCCAGCCACTTGCCAAGCATCTTCACTTCGATGATCTGCAAATGCTCGGCCAGCAACCGGAACGGCTCCATCAGGTAGAACGTGTGCTTGTGGTCAATGAAGTCATTGACCCCGAACGGTACGGTGATCACCAGCCGCCCACCCTGCTTGAGCAGTTCGTAGGCCTTTTCCACGAACAGTTCCGGGCGTACCAGGTGTTCGAGCACTTCGCTGATGACCACGGTGTCCGGCTCAACCTCGAGCGTATCCAGCGCGAGGAAGTCTGAATTGATGTACGTGACGTTTTGCTGGATGTGTGCCGGTTCGGCAGACAGGTAACCCTTGGCCTCTTCGATGGCCTGCGGGCTGGTGTCCACGCCAGTGACCTGGCAACCCTCACGTGCCAGCAGCAGGGGCACGATACCCTGCGAACAGCCGACATCCAGGATCCGACGCCCTTTGACCTGGGCGCAGATCCAGTGGATGCGGGCCTGCGTTTCGCGCATGAACTGATCACCCAGCTTGCCGTAATAGGCTTCCATCACGCGGTCATGAATATCGGCCAAAGGTGAAGGCAGCTCTGTGTTCACGGTAGGTTTCTCAAGCGTGGGGTTGTTCATGCGGTTTGGTCCATCAGCCCTGGGTTACGCCAGCAGCGTCGATCACGAAGGCGGCGTCGCGCACGCTGAAGGTTTCGCGGAACTCGCGGTGCTTCACCAGCAGTACGTGGATGTCGGCGCTATCCTGGGCGTACACGAAATCAACATGCTCGTGGCGCGACAGGCGCTGCGGCAGGGCTTCGATGTTCGGCTCGACCAGTTGCAGTGTGGCTTCCAGCTCGTTGCCCAGGCGCTCGGCAATGCTCAGGGCCGGGCTTTCGCGCAGGTCATCGATGTCGGCCTTGAAGGCCAGGCCGTAGCAGGCGATTTTCACTTGATGGGCCGACTTGCCCGGGTTCTTGATCAGGAAGTTGGCCAGGGCCATCTTGACCTTGTCGATCACCCACTCAGGCTTGCTGTCGTTGACCACGCGGGCGGTGCGGATCAGGCGAGCCTGCTCAGGGGTCTGGCTGACGATGAACCATGGGTCCACGGCGATGCAGTGGCCGCCAACACCTGGGCCAGGCTGCAGAATGTTTACGCGTGGGTGGTGGTTGGCCAGGCGAATCAGCTCCCACACGTCGATGTTCAGCTTGTCGCAGATGATCGACAGTTCGTTGGCGAACGCAATGTTCACGTCACGGAAGCTGTTTTCGGTCAGCTTGCACATTTCGGCAGTGCGGGCGTTGGTGATGATGCACTCGCCTTCGACGAAGGTGCGATACAGGCGTACGGCAGCTTCCGAGCACTTCTTGGTCATGCCGCCGATGATGCGGTCGTTTTCTACCAATTCGCGCAGCACGTGGCCTGGCAGTACGCGCTCAGGGCAGTGGGCGATGCGGATGTCGGAGGCTTCGCCGTGGGTTTGCGGGAAGCTCAGGTCCGGGCGAGCCTGGGCCAGCCAGTAGGCCATCTGCTCGGTGGCACCGACTGGGGAGGTGGATTCGAGGATCACCAGGTCACCCTTTTTCAGCACAGGCGCGATGGCCTTGCTGGCGGACTCGATGTAGCTCAGGTCCGGCTGGTGATCGTCCATGAACGGGGTCGGTACGGCGATCAGGAAGGCGTCGGCCGCTTCCGGTACGGTGGAGGCGCGCAGGTAGCCTTCGGTTACCGCCGCGTGTACCACCATGTCCAGCTCGGGCTCGACGATGTGGATTTCACCACGGTTGATGGTATCGACCGCGTGCTGGTTAACATCGATGCCGATGACATGCTTCTTGCGGGCGGCGAAAACAGCGGCGGTTGGCAGGCCGATATAGCCCAGACCTACGACGGAAATCTTGTTGAAGCTCATGCTACGTCCTTGGAGTTGGAGAATGCGGAGAGTGCGTCGAGGATTCGCGCGCACGCTTTTCCATCGCCGTAGGGGTTATGGGCAACGCTCATCTCGCGGTAGGTCGCATCGTCGATGAGCAGTTTCGCCAGGTTTTCGGTAATCGATTCCACGTCGGTGCCTACCAGCTTGACCGTGCCGGCGGCCACGGCTTCCGGGCGCTCGGTGGTGTCACGCATGACCAGTACCGGCTTGCCCAGGGCTGGGGCTTCTTCCTGGATGCCACCGGAGTCGGTGAGGATCAGGTACGAGCGGGTCATCAGGTACACGAACGGCAGGTAGTCCAGCGGCTCGATCAGGTGGATGTTGGTGACGTCGGCCAGCAGGCGGTTCACCGGTTCGCGCACGTTCGGGTTGAGGTGCACGGGGTACACGATTTCCACGTCAGGGAATTGACGTGCAGTTTGCACCAGCGCCTGGCAGATGCGTTCGAAGCCGCCACCGAAGTTCTCGCGGCGGTGGCCAGTCACCAGCACCATGCGGCGCTTAGGGTTCAGGAAGCTGAACTGGGCTTCGAACTGGTTTTTCAGTGCTGGGCTTTCCAGCTTGCGAACGACTTCCAGCAGTGCATCGATCACTGTGTTGCCGGTGGTGTAGATGGTCGCGGCATCGGTGCCTTCACGCAGCAGGTTGTCCTGCGAGGTGGAAGTGGGCGCGAAATGCAGCGCGGCCAAGGCACCGGTCAGGCGGCGATTGCCTTCTTCCGGCCATGGCGAATACAGGTTGCCGGTGCGCAGGCCCGCTTCCACGTGGGCGATCGGAATCTGCTGGTAGTAAGCGGCCAGGCTGGTGGCCAGGGTTGTAGCGGTGTCGCCGTGCACCAGCACCACATCGGGCTTGAACTCGGCCAGCACAGGTTTCAGACCCTGCAGGATGGCAGTGGTCACGTCGGTCAGGTCCTGGCCGGGCTTCATGATGTTCAAGTCGTAGTCGGGCTTGATCTCGAACAGCTCCAGTACCTGGTCAAGCATCTGGCGGTGTTGGCCGGTGACGCAGACGCGCGACTCGAAACGGTCGTCCTGGGCAAGGTTGAGGGCCAGCGGTGCCATTTTGATGGCTTCTGGGCGGGTGCCAAATACGATGAGGGTCTTGAGGGACACGGCGACGATCTTCTGTGTGTGAGTAAAGGCGGATGGAACAGGTGCTACGGGCAAGGATCTGGGGTGTTGCTCAGGTCGGCCGGGGGTGGCCTGCTGACGCCGCACGATGGAAATCGGGCAAGGTCAGTGGGGGAGGTGAAAAAAAATTCATTCTGCTCGGATCCTTCAAGCGAAGCGGCTGTCCTAAGGAAATCCTGAAAAAGACTTCCTGATTTGGCAAAATCCCCGGACACCAATCGCCGAGCTTTTCGATGATGAAACAAATGACCTTCGCCGATGCCGAGTACGCCGGTAAGCGCAAGCAGACCCGCAAGGAGCTGTTCCTGATAGAGATGGATCGGGTCGTACCCTGGGAGGGTTTGATTGCTCTGATCAAACCTCATTACCCAAAGGGCGAAGGGGGCCGTCCAGCCTATCCGCTGATGGCGATGCTGCGGATTCATCTAATGCAGAACTGGTTCGGTTACAGCGATCCGGCGATGGAAGAGGCGCTGTACGAGACGACGATCCTGCGCCAGTTTTCCGGTCTGAGCCTGGAGCGAATCCCGGATGAAACCACCATCCTCAACTTCCGTCGCCTGCTGGAAAAGCATGAGTTGGCCACCGGTATTCTCGGCGTGATCAATGGCTATTTGGGCGACCGTGGCTTGTCACTGCGACAAGGCACCATCGTCGATGCCACTCTGATTCATGCGCCCAGTTCGACCAAGAACAAGGACGGCAAACGCGACCCGGAAATGCATCAGACCAAGAAGGGCAACCAGTATTACTTCGGTGCCAAAGCTCACATTGGTGTCGACGATGAGTCCGGGCTTGTGCACAGCGTGGTGGTCACTGCGGCCAACGTCGCGGACGTAACCCAAGTCGACAAACTGCTGCACGGTGGTGAGAACGTGGTCTGCGCTGATGCGGGCTATACCGGTGTAGAGAAGCGTGAAGAGCATGAGGGGCGCCAAGTCATCTGGCAGATTGCAGCCCGGCGCAGCACTTACAAAAAGCACGGTAACCGCAGCGCGTTATACAAAGCGATACGTAAGATCGAAAGAGCCAAGGCCCAGGTTCGCTCCAAGGTTGAGCATCCATTTCGGGTGATCAAGCGCCAGTTTGGTTATACGAAAGTGCGCTTCCGAGGCTTGGTGAAAAACACTGCTCAGATGGTGACGCTGTTCGCCCTGTCGAACATTTGGATGGCGCGTCGACATTTGCTCTCCAATGCAGGAGAGGTGCGTCCGTGAAGAGTGAAGTGACTGCTGCGAGGTGCTTGCAGCGGCAAAAAAGGCTGAAATAGACGGCAGGTTTGACCGGGATTTGAGCGGCTACCGTTTTTTGAAAGTGTCGATGGCGAAGTAGCCGGAAAACAGGGGCTACTTCAGACCATCCCTAAGTCCGCAAATTTATCATTTCGTCATCATTATGACATCCCGTCTGGCACGTTTTTTTCCATTGTGTGTAGGAAAATACTGACAAGCATCGATAAATTGGATCCTATTTTTGTTGGAATAATCAATAAAAACGATTGTTTGATGTTATTCAGACATCATGCCAACAAAGTCAATATCACTAACGTATACGACGAACGGGCGGGGCCTTGTCCGGCAAGGCTTGTAGGAAAAGCAACGGCGTTTGGTCTGAATGAAGCCGAGGTTAAGGATGCTCCGATCAACTTGTCGTGCAGCCGCGGCAAGTTGCAATTTTCCAGGCACCTACAGCGTCATTGGACGAAAAGTGACCGAAAAATCATGTACGGAGAGCTTTTTCGACCGGTTCTCCGTGTTAAACGCGAACCTCACCCATACCCATGAGCTGTTTTCGAACCCTCCACAGGTTTGCCAGGGCGAACAGCGTGGTCAACTGAGCCGTGTTTTTCATCAGCCCACGAAAACGTACTTTCACGTAACCAAACTGCCGCTTGATCACGCGAAACGGATGCTCGACCTTGGCCCGTGTCTGAGCCTTGCAGAACTCGATCTTGCGCTTGGCTTTGTACAGTACGCTGCGCTGGTTCAGCTTGGAATAGGTGCTGCGACGCGCTGCAATCTGCCAGATCACCCCCCGATTTTCATGCTCTTCGCGCCTTTCGACACCGGTGTAACCGGCATCTGCATACACGGCGTTTTCTTCGCCATGCAGCAGTTCAGCCACCTGCGTGACATCGGCCACATTGGCAGCGGTGCCATGGACGTGATGCACCAGGCCGGACTCGACATCGGCACCGATGTGCGCCTTCATCCCGAAGAAATACTGACCGCCTTTCTTGGTCTGGTGCATCTCGGGATCACGCTTGCCTTCTTTATTCTTGGTCGAGCTGGGGGCATGAATAATGGTGGCATCGACGATGGTGCCTTGGCGCAGCGACAGGCCTTTTTCCTGCAGATAACCATTGATGACCGCAAGGATTGCCGGTGCGAGCTGATGCTTCTCCAGCAAGTGCCGGAAGTTCATGATCGTGGTGTCTTCGGGGATTGGCGCGCTCAGCGTCAGGCGTGCGAACTGGCGCATGGGCGTGATTTCGTAGAGCGCTTCTTCCATGGCCGGGTCGCTCAGGGAGAACCAGTTCTGCAACAGATGGATGCGCAGCATGGTTTCCAGAGGATAGGGTTTTCTACCGCCGCCGGCCTTGGGGTAGAACGGTTCGATCAGCTCCAGCAGGCCTGCCCAGGGCACCACCTGATCCATTTCGGCGAGGAAGCGCTCTCGGCGGGTTTGCTTGCGCTTGCCGGCGTACTCAAAGTCGGAAAAGCTCATCTGGCTCATGGGCGGCTCGGATCAGGTGTTGCGGGGATTCTCGCATAACTGAAGGCTTGTTCGGAGATTCCTTAAACGGGAATTTACCTGGCGGCGTTTTGCCATTGCCTCTTTTTCATGAAGTTAACTTGAAACATGGCGTAACGCCATCATTTTTGGATGGCCGAAGTTGGTTTTTTCAATGTCTGATCCCGTAACGATTAAACGGGCCTAGTTGTTGTTCGCAAAATGGCAGGGCCGCTAGGGTTAGTTGCGCAGCCGAAGGAAAGCGGCTGCTGAAAATCGACCAACCCAAGGAGTGTTCTTCCATGCGTAACAACGTTCTGTCGTACCTGCTGCTGCCACTGTTCGCCAGCCTGTCGTTCTCCCTTAGCGCAGCCCCGGCCAGCGCCCCGTCGGCGCCCGAAGCGGTACCCGTGGTGGCTCAGGCGCAGGCCCAGCAAGCGCCTCGGCTGGACCTGAACAAGGCCGATGCGCTGACTTTGCAGAAGGAGTTGAACGGGATAGGAAAGGCCAAGGCCGAAGCCATCGTGGCCTACCGCGAGGCCCATGGGCCGTTTGCTTCGGTGGATGAACTGCTGGAGATCAAGGGGATAGGCAATGCCCTGCTGGAGCGGAATCGTGACAAGGTGATGGTGGAGTAAGGGACGGGCAGGCAGCCAGCTGGCTTGGGGCTGCTAATTGCTTTTTTGGGGCTGGTTTGCAGCCCATCGCGGCGCGAGGCCGCGCCCACAAGAGAGATGCAATCGCTTGTGGGTGCGGCTTTGTTTGGAAAAGGGGGGGCGTTTATAAAAAATAAAAACGAGACAATACAATAGGTTAATTAAGTGTTTTGCCGAGCGTCAAAAAGTTGCCTGAAGCCACGGCGTCTCAAACCCATTGTTTAACCCTTTTAACGGTCCTGCGCGTCCTTGGCATCTGCCTCGGCATTGCGCTCATGCACCTTGCGCAGTTGGTCTTCGGTCAGTGGCAATTTTTTTGCCGTGTCGCGCAGCATCATCAACCCACCGACGATGGAGCCGAGGGCTATGATGAGGATCAGCCAGGCATACCAGGGCATTGTCGTTCTCCTATAGCGGCTAGTGAGCAGCGCTTGTACGAATTTTGAGCATTTGCCCGTTCCATTGGTTCAATTATAGAAGCCAGCCACTGCCGGGCCAATTCCGTGACCCGCGGGCCCCAAAGCTTGCGTCACTTCGTTTACAATGCGCGCCGTTTTCGACTTGCCAAGAGACCCTGCCATGTCCGCCTGCCAGACGCCCCTGATCGTCGCCCTGGATTTCCCTACCCGTGAGGCCGCCCTGAAGCTGGCTGACCAGCTTGACCCTGCGCTGTGCCGGGTAAAGGTTGGCAAGGAGCTGTTTACCAGCAGCGCTTCGGGCATTGTCGAAACCCTGTGCGACAAGGGCTTCGAAGTGTTCCTCGACCTGAAGTTCCACGACATCCCCAACACCACCGCCATGGCGGTAAAGGCCGCCGCCGAGATGGGTGTGTGGATGGTCAACGTGCATTGCTCCGGTGGCCTGCGCATGATGGCTGCCTGCCGCGAAGAGCTGGCCAAGCGCAGCGGCCCGCAGCCGTTGCTGATTGGCGTGACCGTGCTGACCAGCATGGAACGCGAAGACCTGGCTGGCATTGGCCTGGACGTCGACCCGCAGGAGCAGGTGCTGCGCCTGGCGGCACTGGCGCAAAAGGCCGGCATGGACGGTTTGGTGTGCTCGGCGCTTGAGGCCCCCGCGCTGAAGGCGGCGCACCCGTCGCTGCAACTGGTGACCCCGGGCATTCGCCCGGCGGGTAGCGCGCAGGATGACCAGCGCCGTATTCTCACTCCGCGCCAGGCACTGGATGCGGGTTCGGATTACCTGGTGATCGGCCGGCCGATCAGCCAGGCAGCCGACCCAGCGCAAGCGCTGGCGGCGGTGGTGGCGGAGATTCGTGGGTAACTAGCCTGCGGTGTTGAAGAAGGCCAGCATTAAAGTGCTGGCCTTTTTTTGGGGCTGGAGAAAGGGTGTTGGCAGCGAGGTGCTCGCCATGGCATTTCTTTGGCCTTGAGATCGAGCGCCGCCCACGCGGCGCTTGATCTACCAGGCGCTAAAACTCCAAAGCCGTAAACCTGTAAGCGCAAACATCTCCTCCAAAAATCACACCTTCAGCACTAACTTGCCAAAGTTCTCCCCACTGAACAGCTTCAGCAACGTCTCGGGGAAGGTCTCCAACCCCTCCACCACATCTTCCTTGCTCTTCACCTGCCCACTGGCCAGCCACCCGGCAATCTCCAGCGCGGCCTTGCCGTAGTCCTTGCTGTAGTCCATCACCACAAACCCTTCCATACGCGCACGGTTCACCAGTAGCGCCAGGTAGTTGGCCGGCCCCTTCACCGCTTCCTTGTTGTTGTACTGGCTGATCGCGCCGCAAATCACGATGCGGGCCTTGAAGTTGATGCGCGTCAGCACGGCATCGAGGATCTCGCCGCCGACGTTGTCGAAGTACACGTCCACGCCTTTGGGGCATTCGCGCTTCAGGCCAGCCAGTACGTCTTCGGCTTTGTAGTCGATCACCCCGTCAAAGCCCAGCTCGTCCAGCAGGTACCGGCACTTCTCGGCGCCGCCGGCAATGCCGACCACGCGGCACCCTTTGACCTTGGCAATTTGCCCGACAATGCTGCCCACCGCACCGGCCGCGCCGGAGATGACCACGGTATCGCCGGCCTTGGGCTGGCCAACATCCAGCAGGGCGAAGTAGGCCGTCATGCCGGTCATGCCCAGCGCCGACAGGTAGCGGGGCAGGGGGGCCAGGTTGGGGTCGATCTTGTGCAGGCCCTGGGGCTCGCCGGTGAAATAGTCCTGCACCCCAAGCGCGCCGCTGACGTGGTCGCCTGGTTCGAATGCCGAGTGGTTGGAGGCGACCACTTCGCCCACACCCAGCGCACGCATTACCTGGCCCAGGGCCACGGGCGGGATGTAGGACTTGCCTTCGTTCATCCAGCCGCGCATGGCGGGGTCCAGCGACAGGTACAGGTTACGCACCAGCACCTGGCCTTCGCCGGGTTGTTCGACGGGCACGGTCTCGAAGCTGAAGTCGTCACGGCGCACGGCGCCGACCGGGCGTTTGGCAAGCAGGAAGCGGCGGTTGGTCTGGGTCATGGCGGGTCCTTGTGGGCAGTGGAGGGAGTGAGGTGTTCAATCTACCTTGTTGATTTAGGCTGGTCGTTAACATCACTGACAGGCATGGTAGCCCAACCGTTGGTGTGATGATGCTGCCCGGCCGAGCGGTGGCTGGCTATGCTCTGAACCCCACCTAACCCCCCACTGGAGCACGCGATGAGCATGACCTTTTCTGGCCAGGTAGCCCTGGTGACTGGCGCTGCCGCCGGTATTGGCCGGGCAACCGCCCTGGCTTTCGCCCGCGAGGGCCTGAAGGTGGTGGTGGCCGACCTTGACCCGGTCGGCGGCGAAGCCACCGTGGCGCTGATCCACGCGGTGGGCGGCGAGGCGCTTTTCATTGCCTGCGACGTTACCCGCGACAGCGAGGTGCGCCAGTTGCACGAGCGCCTGATAGCCGCCTATGGTCGGCTGGACTATGCCTACAACAATGCCGGGATCGAAATCGAGCAACACCGGCTGGCCGAAGGCAGCGAGGCGGAGTTCGATGCCATCATGGGCGTGAACGTGAAGGGTGTGTGGTTGTGCATGAAGTACCAACTGCCCTTGCTGTTGGCCCAGGGCGGTGGGGTGATCGTCAACACCGCTTCGGTGGCGGGGCTGGGGGCGGCGCCGAAGATGAGCATCTACAGCGCCAGCAAGCATGCGGTGATCGGTTTGACCAAGTCGGCGGCCATCGAGTACGCCAAGAAGGGCGTCCGCGTGAACGCTGTGTGCCCGGCGGTGATCGACACCGACATGTTCCGCCGTGCCTACGAGGCCGACCCGCGCAAGGCCGAGTTCGCCGCCGCCATGCACCCGGTGGGGCGCATTGGCAAGGTTGAGGAAATCGCCAGCGCGGTGCTGTACCTGTGTAGCGACGGTGCGGCGTTTACCACCGGGCATTGCCTGACGGTCGATGGTGGGGCTACGGCGATCTGAGCCAGGCACTCCTCCCGCACGCAGGGGCGACCTCGGCCAAGCTGATAACGACACGCACATAGCTATTTGACACTATTCTGACGCCAGGCCCTTGTTCACAGGCTGGCAACGTTGCCACCCTTGGCCTTCGGATAACCTCGCAAGCAGAAGGGGAGTCGGCGATGGGCGCGAGCAAGCACGGTGTGCTGGCCAACCTGGGCATGGCCCGCAAACTCGGCCTGGGCTTTGCCCTGGTGCTGCTGTTGACACTGGCGGTGGCAGCCATCGGCGTCGCTGCGTTGCACAGCGTCGGCCAGCGTTTCGACAGCTTGCGCCAGCTGGCCCAGTTCAATACCGACCTGTTGCGCTTGCGCCAGCACGAGCAGGCGTTTGCCCTGCGCTCCGACATGCAGCAGGCCGAGGCCTTGCGCAGCGGCCTGCAGGGCCTGGCCGAGCGCGCCCGGGGCCTGCCGGCGCTGGCGGCGGCGCAAACCGATCTTGCCGCCTATGGCCAGGCATTCGAGGCCTTTGTCGAGGCGGTGCAGGCCAAGGAGCTGGCGCTGGACATGGCCAGTTGGTCGGTGTCCAGCGTGGCCAACAACCTCGATGTGCTGCAGGCCGGCCTGGCCGATGACGGTGTGTACACGCTCAAGCAGTCCCAGGGCCAGCAGGGTGGCGAGTTCCTTGAGCAAGCTGGGCAAGTGGCACAGGTGTCGCGGCTGATGCTGCAGGCCATGGACGAAGCGCGGGTGCGCCTGGAAAAAAGCCGTAAGGGCGAAGAGGGCGTGAGCCAGGAGCGAATTGCCCAGACGGTGGAGGCCGCCAGCCTGGTCAGCCAACTACAGGGTGCGGTTGGCGATGCCGGTTACCAGAGTGTGCTTGGCGAAGTGGCCGGGCACATTGGCAGCTTCTCGGAAAAACTCAACGAATACACCGACCAGTTGGCCCGCGAGCAGGGGCTAAAGGCGCAGTTGCAAACCAGTGCCGAGCAAGTGACCGGGCAAGTCGACCAGGCCTATCTGGGGCAGGAGCAGGCTCTGCAGGGCGAGCTGCAGCGTAATGCCGTTGCCATCGGCCTGGCCACGGTGCTGGCCTTGATCGTCGGTGTATTGGCGGCCTGGATGATTACCCGTGCGGTCGTCGGCCCTCTCCAGCATGTCATCGCCCGCGCCCAGCGTATCGCTGCGGGTGAGCTGGGCTTGGACGCCCAGGCGCCGCGCCGGGACGAGGTGGGGCAACTGATGCAGGCCATGCAGCAGATGGCGGCGGGGCTTTCGGGTATTGTCAGCGGCCTGCAGCAGGGCATCGAACAATTGGCTGGCAACGCCCAGGCGTTGTCGGCGGTGACCGAGCAGACCAATCGCGAGGTGGGCAGCCAGAAGGAAGAAACCGAGCAGGTCGCCACCGCCATGCAGCAGATGACCGCCACCGTGCACGATGTGGCACGCAATGCCGAAGAGGCGGCGCAAGCGGCCCAGGCAGCGGACGAGAAAGTCGACACCGGCCAGCAGGTGGTGCGCCAGAGCATGCAGCGCATCGAGCAGTTGGCGGCGGCGGCGGAAACCGCCAGCGCTGGCATCGACAGCCTCAGTGCCGAAATTCACACCATCGGCGACGTGCTGGAAGTGATCAAGAGCGTGGCCGAGCAAACCAACCTGTTGGCGCTCAATGCCGCCATCGAGGCAGCTCGCGCCGGTGAGCAAGGGCGTGGTTTTGCCGTGGTGGCCGATGAGGTGCGCGCGTTGGCGCGGCGTACCCGGCAATCCACCGAGCAGATCGAGACACTGGTCGCCAGCCTGCGCGGTAATGCCCAGCAATCGGTGGCGCAGATCCGTGGCAGTGCCGAGCTGGTGCGCCTGGCGGTGGCCGATGCGCTGCAGACGGAAAGTGCGCTGGGCAGCATTGCCGCGGCGGTGTCATTGATTCAGCAGATGAACCAGCAGATCGCCGCGGCGGCCGAGCAGCAGAGCTCGGTGGCGGAGGAGATAAGCCGTAGCGTCACGCAGATTCGCGGCAGTGCGGATCAGGCGGCGTTGGCGATGCGGGACAATGCCCGGTCGAGTGTGGAGCTGGCGCAGTTGGGGGCTGATTTGAAAGGGATGGTGGGGCATTTCAGGCTTTAGGTGCCAGGTGCCAGGTGCCAGGTGCCAGGTGCCAGGTTCAAAGTGCTTTGTGGGTTTTGAGATCGAGCGCCGCGCGGGCGGCGCTCGATCTCAACCCCAGCGCCTCTCTACCGTCATCCCCTGCGCGGATTCAGGATCATCAAGGTCAGCACCCCCGCCACAATCCCCCAGAACGCCGAGCCTATCGAGAACAGGGTCAACCCCGAAGCCGTGACCATGAAGGTAATCACCGCCGCCTCACGCTCGCGCGCCTCGCTCATGGCCACGGTCAGCCCGTTCATGATCGAACCAAACAGCGCCAGTGCGGCAATCGACAGCACCAGCTCCTTAGGCAATGCCGCAAACAATGCCGCCAAGGTCGCCCCGAACACCCCGGCAATGCCGTAGAAAATCCCGCACCACACCGCCGCGGTGTAGCGTTTGCTCGGGTCTTCATGGGCATGCGGCCCGGTGCAGATCGCTGCGCTGATCGCCGCCAGGTTGACCCCATGCGAGCCGAATGGCGCCAGCAGCAGCGAGGCAAAGCCGGTGGCCGAAATCAGCGGCGAGGCGGGCACCTGGTAGCCGTCGGCACGCAGCACGGCCACGCCGGGCATGTTCTGCGAGGTCATGGCCACTACGAACAGTGGAATGCCGATACTGATGGTTGCCGCCAACGAGAAGCTGGGTGTGGTCCATACTGGTTTGGCCACTTCCAGGTGGAAGCCGCTGAAGTCCAGCAGGCCCAGCGCGCCGGACAATGCCGTGCCCACCAACAGCGCGGCCAGTACGCAGTAGCGTGGCGACAGGCGCTTGACCAGCAGGTAGCTGAAGAACATGCCCAGCACCAGCAACGTGCGGTGCTGGGCGGCGACGAAGATTTCGCTGCCGATCTTGAACAGGATGCCCGCCAGCAGTGCCGAGGCCAGCGAGGCCGGAATGCGTTTGACCAGGCGCTCGAAGCTGCCGGTCAGGCCACAGATGAGGACCAGTACGGCACAGGTGATATAGGCGCCAATGGCTTCGCCATAGCTGACCCCGCCCAGGCTGGTGATCAGCAAGGCAGCGCCTGGGGTGGACCAGGCCACGGTGACGGGGGTGCGATAGCGCAGCGATAGGCCGATGCTGCACACCGCCATGCCGATGGACAGCGCCCAGATCCATGACGAAATCTGCGCAGTGGTCAGCCCGGCCGCCTGGCCGGCCTGGAACATCAGTACCAGCGAACTGGTGTAGCCGGTGAGCATGGCAATGAAGCCTGCAACCACAGCCGACGGAGAGGTGTCTGCCAGGGGCCGCAGGCGTGCGGAGGTGGCATCGGTCATGAACAAAATCCTTGTAAAGGTGTAAGCAGTTTTTTCAGACTACAGCGCGCAAGGTTGATCCTTGCCATACAGCGGCCATTGCATTTAGCCGTACAGTCACCAACTATTGGGCGCAATTGCAAAACTGCTTGGCAGTGGAGGGGCGATGTACAAGGTCTATGGCGACTACCAGTCGGGCAACTGCTACAAGGTCAAGCTGATGTTGAGCTTGCTGGGTCGGCCGTATGAATGGCACCCGGTGGACATCCTCAAGGGCGAGACCGAAACGCCCGAGTTTTTGGCGATGAACCCCAACGGCAAGGTGCCGGTACTGGAGCTGGAGGACGGCAGCTACCTGTGGGAGTCCAACGCCATTCTCAACTTCCTGGCCGATGGCAGCGAGTTCCTGCCCAGCGAGCCGCGCCTGCGCACGCAGGTGTTGCAGTGGCAGTTCTTCGAGCAGTACAGCCATGAGCCGTACATCGCCGTGGCGCGGTTCATCCAGTTTTACCTGGGGCTGCCCGACGAGCGCCTGGAGGAGTACCGCAAGCTGCACAAGGGCGGCTACAAGGCGCTGAAGGTGATGGAGCGGCAGCTGCAGATGACGCCGTACCTGGTGGGTGAGCAATACTCGATTGCCGATGTGGCGTTGTATGCCTACACCCATGTGGCGCAGCAGGGCGGTTTCGACCTGGCCGATTACCCGGCGGTAAGGGCCTGGCTGGAGCGGGTCAGCAGCCACCCACGGCATGTGCCGATGGTGGGATGATCTTCAGCTTGTATCGGCCTCTTCGCGGGTTTGCCCGCGAAGAGGCCGATACAGAAAAGCTACGACCTGTCAGACCGAAGCAAACCGCTCATCCAGGTAAGCAATGATGGCCTTGGACTCGTACATCCAGGTCACCTTGCCGGCTTCTTCAATGCGCAGGCAAGGCACTTTCACCCGGCCGCCACCTTCCTGCAGGGCCTGGCGGTGCACCGGGTCGTTCTTGGCGTCGCGCAGCGCCACCGGTACGTTCAGGCGATGCAGGGTGCGGCGGGTCTTGACGCAGAACGGGCAGGCATGGAACTGGTACAGCGCCAGGCCCTTGGCCGCTTGCTCGACGCGGGCCTGGGCGGCGGCGTCACGCTTGCGCTTGGCCGGGCGGCTGATCCAGTCACCGAAGACGATAAGCTGGCCGAGGCCAACCCGCAGGGCTTTGACGATCATGGGCAACTCCTGAAATGCAAAAGCCGACCCGCAGGGGTCGGCTCGGGGTCAGCAGCCAATCACTTGATCAGGCTGAGGAACTCGCTGCGGGTGGCGGCGTTTTCGCGGAATTCACCCAGCATCACCGAAGTGATCATGGTCGAATTCTGCTTCTCGACACCGCGCATCATCATGCACATGTGCTTGGCTTCGACCACGACGGCCACCCCGGCGGCACCGGTAACCTGCTGCACGGCTTCGGCGATCTGGCGGCTGAGGTTTTCCTGGATCTGCAGGCGGCGGGCGTACATGTCGACGATGCGCGCCACCTTCGACAGGCCAAGGACCTTGCCCTTGGGCAGGTAGGCCACGTGTGCCTTGCCGATGAACGGCAGCATGTGGTGTTCGCACATCGAATACAGCTCGATGTCCCGGACCAGCACCATTTCGCTGTTATCAGAGCTGAACAGCGCGTTGTTGGTGACCTCTTCCAGTGTTTGCTCATAACCGCGGCAAAGGTACTTCATCGCCTTTGCAGCCCGCTTGGGCGTGTCGAGCAGGCCCTCACGGGAGACGTCCTCGCCAATCTGGCTGAGGATCTCGGTGTAGTTCTGTTCCAGGGACATGGATCTACCTGTGGGAAAAAATCGCAAAAACGAAGGGTACGGCGGTGAGGGCGGCGCTGCAAGCGCGGCGTTACTCGTCGCGGCCTTCGAGCATGGTTCGCTTGAGCATCACATACACCGCGCCAGTGCCGCCATGGCGGGCGCTGCAGGAGGCAAAACCGAGCACCTGCGGGTGCTGGCGCAGCCAGGTGTTGACGTGGCTTTTGATCATCGGGCGCTTGCCATCCAGGCGTGCGGCCTTGCCGTGGGTCACCCGCACGCAGCGCACTTCCAGTTTGGTGGCTTCGGCGATGAAGTCCCACAGGGTTTCGCGGGCCTTTTCCACGGTCATGCCGTGCAGGTCGAGGCTGCCCTCGAACGGGATCTGGCCCAGCTTGAGCTTGCGCAGCTGGCCTTCCTGCACGCCGTCGCGGCGCCACATCAGTTCGTCTTCGGCGCCTACGTCGATGACGAACAGGTCGGACATGCCGTCGATGACCAGGGCCTTGTCACTGCGCACGGTCGCCGCCTGGCGCAGGCCAGCCAGTTTCTGGCGGTCGGCCTTGGGCTTGCCGACTTCGGCGCGGTCGTGGCGGATTTGCTTTACGCCACGCACTTCGGCCTTGAACAGGGAAAAATCGTCGTCTTGCATGATGCCTCCACGTAGGCGGCGTAGTTTACGCGACTGTGGGGCCCTGTGCAGCCATGTCGGGTCTGATTGGCCGCTCCCACAAGGGGCGCGACCGCAGCGTAGCTGTCAGTCGTGTTTTTTCATCAGGTGCGGCGACAGGTTCAATTCCCGCCCGCGGCGCAAACGGATACGGCTGCGCCGCCAGAAGCGCACGCCCAGCCATAGCAGCAGCAACCCAGCCCCGGTAAGGATGCTGGACAGCGGTTTGTTGGCATTGAGTTCCTGCAGGGCGGGGTAGTTGCCCAGCAGGCCGGCAAAGCCGGCCATGGCCAGCAGCACGCCCAGGGTCGCCAGCAGCGCCGACAGGCCGGCCGCCAGGCGGGCGCCCCAGTTACGCGGCTCGCGCGTGCGCAGGCGCTTGGCGTCGAAACTGCCTTTAAGCTTCATTCCGCTCTCCTCTGTGGATATCCGGAATTCGACCTGCTGCCGCCCATCGGGTTCCGCCCGGCTGCCGGGCGGTCTTGCCAGTGGTTCAGATCAGGCTGGCGGTGGGTGCCACGCAAGCGAAGTTGTCGGCCATCACGGCCATTTCGCACTGGTGAATCTGTGCGGCCGGGATCACCCCGTCCTTGAAGGCCAGGTCGCGGGTGGCCGAGGCGTCTTCCACCAGGGTGCACCGGTAACCATAGTCCTTGGCGCGGCGAACGGTAGTGCTGACGCTGGAGTGGCTCATGAAACCACAGACGATCAGGTCCAGGTGGCCCAGCGCCTGCAGCGTTTCGTGCAGTTGGGTGTTCTTGAATGCGTTGGGCATGCGTTTTTCGATGACGATTTCGCCTTCCAGTGGCTCGAGCCCCGGAATGAACTGGCCGGCCGGCCCCTGTGGATCGAAGCGGCCACCGACAGTGCCCAGGTGGCGAACATGGATGATCGGACGGCCGCTTTTACGCGCGGCGTCGAGCAACCTGGCGATGTTGGCCACGGCCTCGTCCATGCCCGACAGCTGCAGGGGACCGCTGAGGTACTCCTTTTGCGCATCGATGATGATCAGGCTGGCGTGGCTCAGCTTGGCCGGCGGGTAGTCGCGGCCAGTGAGGCGGAACATCGTGGTTGGAACGGACATCAAGGGCTCCTTGGAAGGGCTTTTGTATACCTATTGTCCCCTGCCTTGACGCCAATGGGAATGGTTGACAACGCAAGCGGCATGGTTACTGGCCTGTGGCTAGCCTTTGGGCAAGGCAAACGAACAAATGTGCGGGTGGGACTGTTAGACTTTTGTCCGGTCTGAAATAGGAGTACCCCGTGATCACATCCCGTCTGCGCACGTTGCGCGACTACATCCGCTGGGCGGTGAGCCGCTTCCACGAGCACGACCTGTTCTTCGGCCACGGTGCCGACAACGCCTGGGACGAGGCCCGCCTGCTGGTGCTCGGTGCGGTGCACCTGCCATGGGAGGTGGCCGACAGCTACCTGGATTGCATGCTCGAGGACGACGAGCGGGTACGCCTGCAGCACCTGCTCAAACGCCGTATCGAAGAACGCGTGCCGGCCGCCTACCTGCTGGGCGAGGCCTGGTTCTGCGGCATGTCGTTCATCGTCGACGAGCGGGTGCTGGTGCCGCGTTCGCCGATTGGCGAGCTGATCGAAAAACGTTTCGAGCCGTGGCTGGCCAGCGAGCCGGCACGCATTCTCGACCTGTGCACGGGCTCGGGCTGCATCGGCATCGTCGCCGCGGAGGTGTTCCCCGAGGCCGAGGTGGTGCTGGCCGACTTGTCGTTCCAGGCCCTTGAAGTGGCCAACCAGAATATCGAGCGCCATGGCCTGGACACCCGCGTGTATACCGTGCAGGGCGATGGCTTTGGCGGTTTGCCGGGGCAGCGTTTCGACCTGATCCTGTCCAACCCGCCGTATGTCGATGCCGAAGACTTCGACGACATGCCGGCCGAGTACCACCACGAGCCCGAGCTGGGCCTGGCCTGCGGCAACGACGGCCTGGACCTGGTACGGCGCATGCTGGCGGAAGCGGCAGACCACCTGACCGACAAGGGCTTGCTGATTGTCGAAGTGGGCAACAGCCAGGTGCATGTCGAGGCGTTGTACCCCGAGGTGGACTTTGCCTGGCTGGAGTTCGAGCGCGGCGGGCATGGGGTGTTCATGCTGACGGCTGAGCAGTGCCGCCAGCATCAGGAATTGTTCAAGGCCCGGGTCTGACCCATTTGGGGCTGCTTTGCAGCCCATCGCGACACAAGGCCGCTCCTACAGGCAGACGCGTTTACCCCAAGGTTACGCTGCCCCTGTAGGAGCGGCCTTGTGTCGCGATGGGCCGCAAAGCGGCCCCAATCCCCACCGGCTGAAGCGGCCTCAGCGGGTGGCAATCCAGATCAACAACCCTGCCTGAAACACCGCAAACGCCACCAGGCAGGTAATGGTGAAGCGCAAACCGCTGTCTTCGCGGTGGTACTTGGCCACCCGCTCATCGCGCTCGCGCAGTTGCGCTTCTTTTTCCTGCAACTGCTGGTCCGCCTGCTGCAACAGGTTGGCAGCATCCAGAATGTCAACCCGCTGCAGGCGCTCGTTGCTCCAGGCGGCCTTCAGCTGGCCGACGGTCATGTCCACGGTACGGCCCTTCAGGTGCTGGCTGTCCTCGTATTCCACCTCGATACCTACCCCGCGCAGGCAGTTGTCACGGCGCAGGCGGGAGTCTTCGTTCAGCGCATCCTTGCTCGGCAACGCCATGCCCACTACCTGGTAGTGCGACCATTTGCGCTGCAGCCACTGCGCCGCCTGGGCCAGCATGAAGCGGCCGATGCCACGGTTCACGGGCTCCAGTTGCAGGCCATGCTCATTGCCAATGCGCACCAGGCGCTCGGCATGGTCGACACGGATGTCCAGGCGGTTCTGCTCTTTGTGCACCTTCTGGCCGGGCAGTTGGATTTCCATGCGCAGCAGGCTGTGCGCCTTGTCATGGCGCTCGGCATAGCCGAACTGCACAAAGCGCAGCGGCCGGGCGCCGGTGCTGCGGTCGGTGGGCAGTGCGGCCAGGCGCAGCAGCTGGAAGTGTTCGGCGGCAAGCTCGGCCCAGGGCAGGGCGGGGCTTTCCTGGGGGGCTTCGGCCGGCTCTACGGCGGCGGGGGCGATGGTCATCAGGGCTTGTCCTCGGCTATGCCTGCTGTATCGGCAGGCTTGCCCGAGACCTGAGCCCCATTGCCTCACGCCGAAGGCAAATGCTGGATGAACGTCACAATTCGCTCACCCAGCTCGCGCGCCAGCGGCAGTTCGGGGTTGAGGTAGCTGTCGCGCTGCTGGCTCATGCTTTTGGGGCTGATGCGCAGCATGTGGTTCATGCCGTCGATCAGCACCAGCTGCGCGTCCGGCTTGGCCGCCTTCAGCCGTTGGGCGTCTGCCACGTCCACCTGCACATCGTTGCGCCCCTGCACGATCAGCGCGGGCATGGGCAGGCGGGCAAAGGCGGCTGCCGGGTTTTGCTGGAACAGCGAGATCAGGTACGGCTGCACGCTGGGGCGAAACACCTGGCGCAAGGGTGCCGGCACTTCGAGGCTGGTTTGCCCGGCCTGCAAGCGGTCGAGCAGGGCGCTGCCACCGGCCAGTTGCGCCGGGGGCAGGCGCAGGGCCAGTTGCTCGCGCAATACGTCGGCCATAGGCCGGCCGCTGCCGGCCAGGGTGATCACCGCGCTGGCACCGGCCTGTTCGGCGGCCAGGCTGGCGATCAGTGCCCCTTCGCTGTGGCCGATGAGGATCAGCGGGCCGAAGCGCGGGTCGGCTTCGAGCTTGTGGCTCCAGGCGACCACATCGGCTACATAGCGCTCCACGCTGAGGTCACGCTCGTCAGGTGTGGCCGGCTGGCTGGCGGCCACGCCGCGCTTGTCGTAGCGCACGCTGGCGATGTGCTCGTTGGCCAACAGCAGGGCCAGGCGCTTGAGGTTGTCGACCCTGCCCGAGGCCGGGTTGTTGCCGTCACGGTCGGTGGGGCCGGAGCCGGCAATGATCAGTACCACCGGCGGCGGCGTGGCCTGTTGTGGCAGCAGCAGGCTGCCGTGCAACACGCCTTGGCCGGTGTCCAGGTCGATCGGGCGTTGCAGTACGGTGGGTGCGGCGGCCTGGGCCAGGCCGGTGCACAGCAGGAAGAGGAAAGCGACGAGGCGCGGCATCATGCGGTACTACATGGGGAGATGTTGCTTTGACCCAATGTTTGCGGGAAGGTTCGAAGGCCAGCACAGACAACCCATCCATCTGTATACTGCCTGCTTTTCGTCCATTTCAGGCAGATCTCGCGGAGCGTCCATGTCCGGCAATACCTACGGCAAGCTGTTCACTGTCACCACCGCTGGCGAGAGCCATGGTCCGGCGTTGGTCGCCATTGTCGATGGATGCCCACCGGGCCTGGAAATTTCCCTCGCCGACCTGCAGCACGACCTCGACCGGCGCAAGCCCGGCACCAGCCGTCACACCACCCAGCGCCAGGAAGCCGACGAGGTGGAAATCCTCTCCGGCGTGTTCGAAGGCCGCACCACCGGCTGCTCGATCGGCCTGCTGATCCGCAACACCGACCAGAAGTCCAAGGACTACTCGGCCATCAAGGACCTGTTCCGCCCGGCCCACGCCGACTACACCTACCATCACAAGTACGGCGTTCGCGACTACCGTGGCGGTGGCCGCAGCTCGGCCCGTGAAACCGCCATGCGCGTGGCGGCCGGTGCTATCGCCAAGAAGTACCTGGCCAGCCAGGGCATCACCGTGCGCGGCTACATGAGCCAGCTGGGCCCGATCGAAATCCCGTTCAAAACCTGGGAATCGGTGGAGCAGAACGCCTTCTTCAGCCCCGACCCGGACAAAGTGCCAGAGCTTGAGGCCTACATGGACCAGTTGCGCCGTGACCAGGACTCGGTGGGCGCCAAGATCACCGTGGTCGCCGAAGGTGTCATGCCTGGCCTGGGTGAGCCGATCTTCGACCGCCTGGACGCGGAACTGGCCCATGCACTGATGAGCATCAACGCGGTCAAAGGTGTGGAAATCGGCGCCGGTTTCGCCAGCGTTGCCCAGCGCGGCACCGAACACCGTGACGAGCTGACCCCGCAAGGCTTCCTCAGCAACAACGCTGGCGGCATCCTGGGTGGCATCTCCTCGGGCCAGCCGATCGTTGCCCACCTGGCGTTGAAACCCACTTCCAGCATCACCACCCCAGGCCGCTCGATCGATATCGACGGCAACCCGGTGGACGTCATCACCAAAGGCCGCCACGACCCGTGCGTGGGCATCCGTGCCACGCCGATCGCCGAGGCGATGATGGCCATCGCGCTGATGGACCACCTGCTGCGCCACCGCGCGCAAAATGCCGATGTGAAGGTGAATACCCCGGTGCTGGGCCAGCTCTGATCCACCCGTGCCGGCCTCCTCGCGGCGTCTAACCGCCGCGAAGAGGCCGATGCAGGTCGCCACAAGGCTATCTCATGCAGCCCATCCCCTACTGGCGCTTGTCCAGCTTCTACCTGTTCTACTTCGCCCTGCTAGGCTCCACCGCCCCCTTCCTGGCGCTGTACTTCGACCACCTGGGTTTTTCCCCGGCACGCATCGGCGAGCTGGTGGCCATCCCCATGCTGATGCGCTGCATCGCCCCCAACCTGTGGGGCTGGCTGGGCGACCGTACCGGCCAGCGGTTGTTGATCGTGCGGTTGGGCGCGTTGTCGACACTGGCCACCTTCGCCCTGATCTTCTTCGGCAAAAGCTACGCCTGGCTGGCACTGGTGATGGCCCTGCACGCGTTCTTCTGGCATGCGGTGCTGCCGCAGTTCGAAGTCATCACCCTGGCCCACCTGCACGGGCAAACGTCGCGCTACAGCCAGGTGCGCCTGTGGGGCTCGATTGGCTTCATTCTCACGGTAGTTGGCCTGGGCCGCTTGTTCGAATGGCTGAGCCTGGATATCTACCCGGTGGCGCTGGTCACGATCATGGCTGGCATCGTCGCCGCCAGCCTGTGGGTACCCAATGCCCAGCCGCTGGAGCAGGGCGAGCGCAGCGGCGCGGGTGGCTTCCTGCAGCAGTTGCGTGCCCCGGGGGTGATGGCGTTCTACGCCTGCGTGGCGTTGATGCAGCTCAGCCACGGGCCGTATTACACGTTCCTTACCCTGCACCTGGAGCACCTGGGCTACACGCGCGGTGCCATTGGCCTGTTGTGGGCGCTGGGGGTAGTGGCCGAGGTGCTGATGTTCATGGTCATGAGCCGCCTGTTCGCCCGTTTCAGCGTGCAGCGGGTGTTGCTGGCCAGCTTCCTGCTGGCGGCCATACGCTGGTTGTTGCTGGGCAATCTGGCAGGTGAGCCGGCCGTGCTGATATTCGCCCAGTTGCTGCATGCGGCCACTTTCGGCTGCTTCCATGCCGCCAGCATTGCCTTTGTGCAGGCCAGCTTCGGCGCCCGTCAGCAGGGCCAGGGCCAGGCGCTGTACGCGGCGCTGTCGGGTACCGGCGGTGCGCTGGGGGCGTTGTACTCAGGCTACAGCTGGAAGCTGTTGGGCCCCACCTTCACCTTTGGTATGGCCAGTGCCGCAGCCTTGGCCGCAGCCGTTATCATTGCCCTTCGTTCGCAATCGACCAGGACCCGCCCCTGATGAGTATTCTCAGCGTTTTCCACCCCGACAGCCCGGCACTGCCGAACAAGGTGCTGACTCACCACGATGACATCGCTGCCACATTGGCCGAGCACGGAGTGCGCTTTGCCCATGCCGAGCATGGCCTGCGGGTGCGCCCCGGTACGGCCCAGGATGAGGTGCTGGGCGCTTGCCGTGTATACCTGGACCAGTTGATGACGGGGCATGGCAGCAAGGCGTTCGTGCTGTTGAACCGTGACGGTGAGGACCCGGTACAGGTCGATGTGCGCGATGAGCATGTGCATGACGCCGACGAGGTGTTTGCCGTGGTCGGAGGGCGTGCGCAGGTGGGCCTGCGGTTGGGCGGCTGGGTGTATTCGGTGCTGTGCGAGAAAGGTGACCAGCTTGTGATACCGGCGGGGACGCGCCGCTGGGTTGAGCTGGGCGACACGCCGTTTTGCCTGGCGTTGCGCTTGTACGGCAGCGAGCAGGGCGTGCAGGCGCGGTTCACCGGGGATGTGGCTGCACGGGCGTTTTTGGGGATTGACGAACTGTAGTGGCCCTACCGACCTCTTTGCGGGCAAGCCCGCGAAGAGGCCATGTCAGGCAGTTTCAAATTCAACGGTAGGTCGGCAAGGCAAACCGCTGTTGGCTCTGCAGCATGGTAATCACCGGCAACTCACTGGCCTGCTCGGCCAAGTCGCGACGGATGGCACTGATCGCCCAGGACAGCTGTTCGGCACTGTGCAGTTGCCCATAGGTCAGCACCCGGCGGGTAACCTTGCCATCCGCCGCGCGCAGGGTAAGCAGCACACCGCCATCGGGGCGGGCTTGGGTATTCACCTGATAGGCCGAAAATACCGAAACGAACTTTTGCTGGATGAGGTCCATATCAACTCCTGGCTGTTGTAGGGCAGACGTGAGTTGATGGTTGCAGTGACCGTGCCAGAACGCTGATTAGCGAAAAGCCCAGTAAATACAGGCTCTTACGGGTTATTTACGGAAGCGGCATCGTGCAGGCTGCATGGTCGTGCATTTTGCACAGTGCATTTTGCACGGATCGGGATTTGCCTATCGGCCCTATAGAATCTGAACCTTTGACCGCAATGGCATGCCTGACGAAAACTTGGGCAATCAAATATGCCAGGAGGTTCCCGATGTCCAGCCAAACCGCACCCGCCACCATGAACGATGACGAAGCCGCTGCATTCGCCGAGCAGGTGTTCGAACGTGCCCGTCAGGGCGACGCCGACATGCTCGGGCGCCTGCTTGCCAGTGGCCTGCCGCCCAACCTGCGCAACCACAAGGGCGACACCCTGCTGATGCTGGCCAGTTACCATGGCCAGCATGACGCGGTGCGCGTGTTGCTGGCGCAAGGTGCCGACCCATTGATTGCCAACGACAACGGCCAACTGCCTATTGCCGGTGCAGCGTTCAAGGGGGATCTGGCGATGATTCGCCTGTTGCTTGAGCACGGTGTGCCAGTGGATGCCGCCGCGCAGGATGGGCGTACCGCGCTGATGTTGGCAGCCATGTTCAACCGCAGCGAAATCATCGACTACTTGTTGGCCCAGGGCGCCGACCCGGCGCGCCAGGATGCACGCGGCGCCACGGCGCTGATGGCGGCCCAGACCATGGGCGCGGTGGACGCCGCCGCACGCCTGCAAGCGCTGGCCGGCTAACCGCCTGGGGGCATTTGCGGCTATCCTTGGCGACTTTTCACCCGTCGCAGGCCCCCTTTCATGAAAACTCAGTTGCTCGAATTCATCAGCCTCATTGGCGCCGGCTGCATGCGCGAGGCAGACATCGAGCGCATCGCCGCCGAGGCCGCCGAGGCCTACGCCGACCCTGTCGCCTTCCTGGCCGCCAACCCTGATATCAATTACGACGACAGCTTCCCGATCCCGCTGGGCGAATGGGTGGTGCTGGGCAGCCTGCCGGACACCGTGGTGTTCCAGGCCGACAGCTATCAGGACCTGTTCCAGCAGATCAGCGATTCGTTCGACAACAGCGTGCCGTTTACCCTCAAGCCCAAGCAGCTGGCCCGTACCGAGCCACTGACCGCGCTCAATCGCATCCAGGTGCAGATGGGCGCGCTGAACAAGGAGGCCGGTGGTTATGTGCTGCTGAACTTCAGCCAACTGCTGGACGACGAACTGCAGATGGTGATGGTGGGGCAGAACGACCTGGCGCGGGTGCTGGAGCTGGGAGCAGAGCTGGGCATCAAGGTCGAGCCGGCCTTGGAAGCCCTGAAAGTCGCCGTACACATCTAAAGCCTGGCGCGGTTCCTTGTAGGAGCGGCCTTGTGTCGCGAAAGGGCCGCGAAGCGGCCCCGGCATTTTATGCGGCGAAGCTGAAAATGCTGGGGCCGCTTCGCGCCCCATCGCGACGCAAGGCCGCTCCTACAGGCCGGTGTTTAGCCTCAGCCTAATGCGGTATCCAGGAACATCATCACCGCAAACCCACCCATCAACCCCAGGGTCGCTGCTGTCTGGTGCCCGTTGCGGTGGGTTTCGGGAATCACCTCGTGGCTTACCACAAAGATCATGGCCCCCGCCGCCAGCCCCATGCTGATGGGGTAGGCGAGGGCAAAGCCGGTCGAGATCCCCAGCCCGATCACCGCCCCCAGCGGCTCCATCAGCCCCGACCCTATCGCCACCAGCGCGGCCTTCAGGTTCGACAGGCCCGTGGCACGCAAGGCCAACGCCACGGCCAGCCCCTCGGGGATGTCCTGGATGGCAATGGCGCTGGTCAGCGGCAGGCCGATGTTCATATCGCCGTTGGCAAAGCTCACGCCAATCGCCATGCCTTCAGGCAGGTTATGCAGGGTAATCGCCAGCACGAACAACCAGACTCGGCTGATGCGCTCGGCTTCGGGGCCGCACGGGCCGGTGCTTTCGTGTTCATGTGGGGTGAAACGGTCCAGGCCCAGCATCAGCAGCACCCCCAGGCCCATGCCCAACACGACGGTAAACGCCGCAGCCGGGCCGTTGCCGGTGATCTCGCGGGCAGCGTCCAGGCCCGGCAGAATCAACGAAAACGAGCTGGCGGCCAGCATCATGCCGGCGGCAAAGCCCAGCATCACGTCCTGGGTACGCGCGCTGACATCGCGCAGCACCACCGCCAGCACCGCGCCCAGCGCGGTGGCGCCAAAACCGGACAGCCCGCCCAGTACGGCCAGGTGCAGGTTGTCGGCATGGTCGCCGTTCACTGCGTTCCAGAAGCTGGCGGCCAGCAGCACGCACACGGCCAGCAGGCTCAGCCCCAGGCCGGCGCTGAGCCAAGGGGTACTGGTAACCTGCTGGCGCCAGGCGTGCAGCAGTGAGGAGGGAGCGGCGCTTTGGCTATGGGCGGGGGGCATGCGAACCTCGAATCAATGAATACTAGCAGTCTACTCAGGGACCTGCGCCAATCGCCAAGGATTCCCTTCTATTGGCGCGATAGCTGACTATGCTGTGCAGCAAAGCCTCTGGACAGGAGTTTAGGCATGGGGTCTACATTCAACAGCCTGGTCGGGCTGATCATTCTGGCGCTGGACATCTGGGCCATCCTCAATGTGATCAAGAGTGGCAGCGAGGTGGGCATCAAGGTGTTGTGGATACTGCTCATTGCCCTGCTGCCGGTGGTAGGGCTGGTGATCTGGGCGATTGCCGGGCCGCGGGGGAATGTGCGGATCTGAGCCATGTGAGTTGCTCGCTGCGGGTGCGGTGAAACAGACATAAGCGGTAATGGGGCCGTGACAAAATTTTCACATTGGTTTAAACAGAATCCGCACCCGCACAATGCTGCGTTGGTCTAGCGCCACCGCCTCTTCGCAAACCGCAATCCTAGGACCTTCCCATTCATGGCTAACACGGACGCCTTGAAGCAACAGGGCGCGCGAACGTCGCTTTCGCCGACCCTGAAATCCCACCTGGCCTACACGCTGCTCAGCGGCCTGGTGATCATGCTGATGCTCAGCCTCGTGCGCCTGGCGCTGCTGGTCTACAACAGCGACATGATCGGCGAGACCCCTTATTCGACCGTCGCCGAAGGCTTCGTCAACGGCTTGCGCTTCGACCTGCGGGTGGTGGTGTACATCAGCATTCCGCTGCTGCTGGCCATCCTCAGCCCTTGGGCCATGGCGCGGCGCGGCGTGTTCCGTTTCTGGCTGACCCTCGCCTCGAGCGTGGTGATGTTCCTCGGCCTGATGGAAATGGACTTCTACCGCGAGTTCCACCAGCGCCTGAACGGCCTGGTGTTCCAGTACATCAAGGAAGACCCGAAAACCGTCATGAGCATGCTCTGGTACGGTTTCCCGGTGGTGCGCTACCTGCTGGCCTGGGCCTTCGGCACTTGGCTGCTGAGCCTGCTGTTCAAAGGTATCGACCGAGCGACCCGTGGCGATGGCCTGCAGCGCGTGGCGCCGTGGTACAAGCGCGTGGCGGTGTTCATGGTGATTTTGCTGGTGGCCGTGGTCGCTGCCCGTGGCACCCTGCGCCAGGGCCCACCGATGCGCTGGGGGGATGCCTTCACCACCGACTCCAACTTCGTCAACCAGCTGGGCCTGAACGGCACCCTGACCCTGATCGACGCTGCCAAGAGCCGCTTCGGCGAGGACCGCGCCAATATCTGGAAGCCGGTGCTGGAGCAGAACGTGGCCACGCAAAGCGTGCGCGAGCAACTGCTGACCGCCAACGACACCTTGGTCGATGCCGACGAGGCAGCCATCCGCCGCGACTTCGTGCCGCCGGCTGAGCGCACCCTGCCGATCAAGAATGTGGTGGTGATCCTGATGGAAAGCTTCGCCGGCCACTCGGTAGGCGCGCTGGGCAGCCCCAACAACATTACCCCGTACTTCGACAAGCTGGCCAAAGAGGGCCTGCTGTTCGACCGCTTCTTCTCCAATGGCACCCATACCCACCAGGGCATGTTCGCCACCATGGCCTGCTTCCCCAACCTGCCAGGTTTCGAATACCTGATGCAGACCCCGGAAGGCGGCCACAAGCTGTCTGGCCTGCCGGCCTTGCTCAGCGCCCGTGATTACGACGACGTGTACGTCTACAACGGCGACTTTGCCTGGGACAACCAGTCCGGTTTCTTCGGTAACCAGGGCATGACCACCTTCATCGGCCGTAACGACTTCGTGAACCCGGTGTTCTCCGACCCGACCTGGGGTGTGTCTGACCAGGACATGTTCGACCGCGGCAACGAGGAGCTGGCCAAGCACGACGGCAAGAAGCCGATCTACGCGCTGCTGCAGACGCTGTCCAACCACACGCCCTATGCGCTGCCCAAAGACCTGCCGGTAGAGAAGGTGACTGGCCAGGGCCGCCTGGACGAGCACTTGACCGCCATGCGCTATTCGGACTGGGCGCTGGGCCAGTTCTTCGAGAAGGCGCGTAAAGAGCCTTACTTCAAGGACACCCTGTTCGTCATCGTCGGCGACCATGGCTTTGGCAACCACCAGCAGGTCACCGAGCTGGACCTTGGCCGGTTCAACGTACCGCTGCTGCTGATTGCCCCGGGCATTCAGGAGAAGTTTGGTGCGGTCAACCACACGGTGGGTACCCAGGTCGACATTGTGCCGACCATCATGGGCCGCCTGGGCGGCCAGACCCGTCATCAGTGCTGGGGCCGTGACCTGCTCAACCTGCCTGAGGGCGACCAGGGCGTTGGCATGATCAAACCGTCTGGCAGCGAACAGATCGTCGGCCTGGTGCAGGGCGACCGCATCCTGATCGAGTCCAAGGACATGTCCCCGCGCATGTACCGCTACCAGCTGGGCAGCGAGTTCAAGGCCGAGTTGATCGAAAGCCCAGACCAGCCGGAAATGCTCAAGAAGCTGGAAGCGTATATCCAGACCGCGACCAAGAGCCTGCTGGATAACACCGCCGGTGTCGTGCACGGCACACCTAAGTAAGGCCGTAAACCGGGCCGCTATGCGGCCCATTCGCGGTTAAAGCGGACTGAACATTCCTTCAGCCCCAAGGTCACTTATTCAGGCATCACCCAACTGGTGTTCTTGAATTGAGAGGGCTCGTTCAATGAAAGAGTGGGAAGTCATCTTTGCCGATCAGAAAGGCGAACCGTCCACCATGACGCTGCGGGCCGAGCACTGTCCCAGCGAAGAGGACGCCGCGCGGGCCATTCGTTCGTACCTGTTTCCGGTGATGGACGAGCTGGACCTCAACGACTTCCAGGACCGCACCATTTCCCCGACCGCCCGCTGGCTCAAGGAGCATAGCGGCGTGACCATCACCAGCATCCACGAAGCGCTCTGAGCCACACGTTTGCGTGGTGCTCTTGCAGGCACTACGCTGGTGGAAGGTGCTTGCCTGATCTGTGGGTGGGCACTGCATCAATTCGCGTCTTGCATCAGCTCGAACTGCCCGGCCGCTGCCGGCAGGTGCGTAGTGCACGGAAAGTCTATCCATTGCTTTATTCAGGAGGACGATTCATGAGCAGCCAGAACGACGATATCAGCAGCAACGTCCTGCGCCAGATGAAAGCAGGCGGTTTCGACTTCACCCAGGTCCACCCCATCGAGTTCTACGCCGTTTTCCCGGATGAAACAGGGGCCCGCCGTGCGGCTGGGCAGTTTCGCGGGGAATCGCTCAATGCCCAGGTGAAGGAACTGGGTGACGGTGCCTGGCACCTGGAACTGAGCAAGGTCATGTACGCCACCCATGGTGGGATCGGTGACTTCGAAGAGGCATTCGAGCAGCTGGTGACACCTTATGGGGGAGAGGTGGAAGGTTGGGGCGTCAAGCAAGAGCGGCCCATTGCCTGAACGTATTGTGTTGCCTTCTTCGCGGGCTTGCCTGCGAAGAAGCACGCACCGCCTTCAGGGCCTGCGCCCAGCCATATGCCCCAAATAGGCCAACAGCGCATCCAACTCCTGCTCGCTCAAAACACTCTCGGCAAACCCAGGCATTTTCGCCTGCGGCCACCGTCGCAGGCTCTGCGGGTCACGTATCAACTTGCGTAGATAGGCGGGTTGAAAATACTCGGTCGGGTTGTGCGGCACATTCAAATCCGGCCCCACCTGCGCGTCCCCCGCGCCGTTCAGCCGGTGGCATGCCAGGCAGTTCTGCTGAAACAACGCAAAGCCCTGACGCACAGGGTTGTCGGCTGGCAGCTTCGGGTCGGGCAGCAATGCGGGAAAACGCTGTTCCACCGGGGCCAGTTTGCGCAGAGTGGACACCTGAAACGGCCACTGTTCCGGCCGGATGCCGCTGGCCTCTGGTGCAGTCCACACCAGGTAGAACGGCCCCGCGCTTGGCTTGCCCTGGCCCAGTGGCGGCCACGGCTTGCCGGGGTCCTCCACGGCCAGCCAGGCCCGTGCCGGCCCTTGCTGCAGCAGTGGCGCAGCGGGCATCTCGGCGGCAAATCCATCCAGCGCCACGGCCTGCAGGTGATCGCTTGCGATCACGCCCTCCAACAGCGTGGCCAGCGGCACTGCCCGGTAGCGCATAGGGCGTTTATAGGAAACATCCTGCTCAATGCTGATATCCCGGGTTTGCGGGTGGTCAAGCAGTTCGGCGCTGCTCCACTGGCGCGTATTGACGCCCAGTTCAAGGTGCAGTTGCGCCGCCGACAGTGGCAGGCTCAGGAGCAACGCTAACAGGGCAAGGCAGTGGCGCATGGGCAATCTCCGACCATCGAGGTCAGCAGGTTACCTGTGCGCTGGCCATTGCCGCCACCGCTGCACTCAGCCGAACAAACGTGTGAGGTTCGGCAGGATCAGCAGCAAAGTCGTGGCGAAGAGAATAAGCCCAGCTTGGCGAAGTTTCGATTGTCTGAACATGGCGGACCGCCTTCTTGTTGTTATTCCTGAATACCCGTTGGCTTCCTTGTCGCGTTTCGGGTCGATCGCAGTAGCGTTGTGTGGCGCCTGAACTGCTTGCCTCTTGAACGTGGATATACAACCAACAGTAGGGTGTGCGTCATCCATGTTTGAGAACCCTTTGTTCTAATGGCCAGATTCAATGATTTCGTTTTGCTATGAGGCCATGTGCCAGCTGGCTGGCATGCTCTGGCTAGACGGTGGCGCAAGTGCCAGCGGCGCACCGACGAAATGTGACCGTTCGTCAGTGCAGCCTACTTGCTTGTACGTGCCTTTCGCGTCAGTCTCTACAGCAGATTCCCACCCATGTCGTTCAGGACTACCCCTATGTCGTTACGCGTCTGCATCCTTGAAACCGATGTCCTGCGACCGGAGTTGACCGCGCAGTATCAGGGCTACGGCAGGATGTTCGAGCAGCTCTTCTCGCGTCAGCCGATCGCCGCCGAATTCCGTGTGTATAACGTGATGAACGGCGACTACCCCGCCGACAACGAAGTGTTCGATGCCTACCTTGTGACGGGCAGCAAAGCCGATTCGTTCGGAACCGACCCGTGGATCCAAACCCTCAAGGCCTACCTGCTCAAGTTGTACGAGCGCGGTGAGAAGCTGCTGGGTGTGTGTTTTGGCCATCAGTTGCTGGCCTTGACCCTGGGTGGCAAGGCCGAGCGGGCCGAGAAAGGCTGGGGCGTGGGCATCCATCGCTACTCGCTGGCGGCGCATGCGCCGTGGATGGACCCGGAGGTGTCGGAGCTGACCTTGCTGATCAGCCACCAGGACCAGGTGACCGAGCTGCCGGAAGGCGCGACGGTGATTGCCTCAAGCGATTTCTGCCCGAACGCGGCGTACCACATTCGCGACCAGGTGCTGTGCTTCCAGGGCCACCCGGAATTCGTGCATGACTACTCCCGCGCGCTGCTCGATGCGCGCCAGGACTACCTGGGGGACGAGGTGTACCACAAGGCTGTGGCCAGCCTGGCCACCGAGCACCAGGGCGACCTGGTGGGGGAGTGGATGCTGCGCTTTATCCAGCAGTCGGCGAGCAAAGATACCGCTGCATGATGGCAAAGGGGCCGCGACGCGGCCCCGACAATTTCAAAGCCAGCCCGACTTCTTGAAACTGGCATACAACCCCGTGCACCCCGCCGCTATCACCCCTAGCACCGCAAAGTACCCATAGTGCCAGCTCAGCTCCGGCATATTCTGGAAGTTCATTCCGTAAACCCCGGCAATGGCCGTGGGGAACGCCAGGATCGCTGCCCAGGCTGCGAACTTGCGCTGCACGATGCTCTGCCGTGACGACTCCAGCAGCATGCCGATCTCGATGGTCTGGCTGGCGATGTCGCGGATGCCGGCCAGGTCTTCCATCTGCCGCGTCACATGGATCTGCACATCACGGAAGTACGGGCGCATGTTCTTGTCGATGAATGGGAAGTTCAGCCGCTGCAGTTCTTCGCTCACTTCCACCATCGGTGCCACGTAGCGGCGCAGGCGCAGGATATCGCGGCGCAGGCTGTGCAGGCGACGGATGTCATCCTCCTGCAGCGAACCACCCAGCACGCTTTGCTCCAGCTCTTCGATCTCGCCATGAATGGCCTCGCTGACCGGCTGGTAGTTCTCGGTCACGAAGTCGAGCAGGGCATACAGCACGAAGTCTTCGCCGTGCTCCAGCAGCAATGGCCGCGCCTCGCAGCGCTGGCGAACCATGGCGTAGGATTTGGAGTGGCCGTTGCGGCAGGTGATGATATAGCCGTTGCCAGCGAAGATATGGGTTTCGATGAACTCCAGCTTGCCCTCGTGGCGCACTGGCGAATAGGTGACGATGAACAGCGCGTCGCCGAAGGTTTCAAGCTTGGGCCGGCTGTGCTTTTCCAGGGCATCTTCGATGGCCAGTTCGTGCAGGTTGAACTGGCACTGCAAGTTGGCCAGTTCCTCGGCGTTGGGCTCTTCCAGGCCGATCCACACGAAATGCCCCGGCTTGCGGGCCCACTCGCTGCCTTCGTCGATGCTGATGTTGGTGACCTTTCTGCCGGCGCTGTACACCGCCGATGCCACGACTCGCCCCATGGTTGTCCGCTTATTCCGGTTGAACACGGGTACAGCTTGGTCTGTACCCGGCTCAAGAGCAACCCGGATCAGGCCAGCTCGTTTTCCATGCGGTCAATGCACTGCTGCATCTGCCCCCGACACTGCTCGATCAGTTGCGGCAGGTCCTGCAGGGTCATGCCCGCCGTGGCAATCGGTGGCAGCGAGCGCACGATCACCGTGCGTGGGTGCCAGCTGTTCAGGCTCAGGCGCCCGGCATAGCGGCTGACGCATACCGGCACGATCGGCACACCGGCCTCGATGGCCATGTGAAACGCGCCTTTCTTGAACGCCAGCAAACGCTCACCGGCATTGCGGGTGCCTTCGGGGAAAATCCAGATCGAGGTGTCGTTCTGCAGAACACGGGTGGTTTTCTGCATGGCCTTGCGTGCCTGGTAGGCATTCTTGCGGTCTATCAGCACGTTGCCGCCCAGCCAGAACAGCTGGCCGAACAGCGGGATCCAGCCCAGGCTTTTCTTGCCGATGGCCACGGTGCGTTGCGGCACCACCTGGCCCAGTACGAACAGGTCGAAGTTGGACTGGTGGTTGGCAACGATCACACAGCCGGGCGGTTGGTCCCACAGCGGGCCGACCTCGGCCTTGACCTTGATGCGCATCAGCCAGGTGGCCGGCAAGCTGTAGAGGTGGGCGAACAGGCGGCTGTTGTCGGGGTTGAACGGGCGGCACAGGCCAATGAGCAGGCCCACGGCGCCAACGGCAAGAAAATGCAGCGCCAGCAAAAGCATGCGCAATGAATAAAGCATGGTACGGCTCACACCAGACAGTCGCCGGGGAGTGTACGGATGTGCACTGGCTGGGGCAAACCTTGGCGTAGGCCCCTTTCGCGGGTTTACCCGCGAAAGGGGCCGGTGCGGTCAGCCCATATGGTGCTGGTCCAGCTCGATTGCCTTGTCCAGCGCCTCCAGCAGCCCTTTGCGCACTTTCAGCTTGGTGTTCTTGTGCGCCAGCATGTTCAGCTTCTTCAGTTCCCGCGCGGCGGCCAACGCCGCGTCCTGCAACTGCTCGGCCGGCACGACCTTGTCGAGGAAGCCGGCATCCACCGCACCCTGTGGGTCAAACACTTCGGCATTGATCACCGAGCGGTGGAAGGCCGAGCGGCGCAGGCGGTCGCGAGCCAGTTCAATGCCAGCATGGTGCATGGTCATGCCGATCTGCACTTCGTTCAGGCACACCTTGTACGGGCCTTCCACGCCAATGCGGTAGTCGGCTGACAGCAGCAGGAAGGCACCTTTGGCCACGGCATTGCCTGGGCAGGCGACCACGACTGGGAACGGGTGCGACAGCAAGCGGCGGGCCAGGGTGGAGCCGGCAGTGACCAGGCCGATGGCCTCTTTCGGCCCGCTGGTCATCACCTTGAGGTCGTAACCGCCCGACAGAATGCCCGGCTGCCCGGTGATGATCACCACCGCACGCTCTTCGGTGGCGCGGTCCAGCGCTGCGTTGAAGGCAGTGATGACGTCCGGCGAGATGGCGTTGACCTTGCCGTTGTTCAGGGTCAGGGTGGCGATGCCGTCTTCGGCGTGGTAGGTAATCAGCTCGCTCATGGCAGAGTCCTTTTGTTGGCGTGGCGACGACGTTACCCAGCGCCAGAGGCCAGGTAAAGCAGCAAGGCTGACTGGTCGGTCAGCGTTCACCGCGCCTCAAATGCAAATACATGAAAAATTTGAAAAAAGTGCTTGCCAAAGGGAATGTCTTTCACTAAATTAGCGCACCTCGACGGGCCGCACGGCTTGAAGAGAAACGGTGAAGTGTCCGAGTGGTCGAAGGAGCACGCCTGGAAAGTGTGTATACGAGAAATCGTATCAAGGGTTCAAATCCCTTCTTCACCGCCACATTCTACGAAGAGCCCCCGCGCTGAAAAGCTCGGGGGCTTTTTGTTTTCAGGGCCATTAGGGCTGCTGCGCAGCCCATCGCGACACAAGGCCGCTCCCACAGGGATCGCGTCAATTTCAGAGTGGGCCGCAAAGCAGCCCCAAAAGCTTAGAAACTGACCGAAGCCGAAAGCCGGGCGGTACGTGGCGCGCCCTGGAACAGGTAGTTATCCCCCAGATAATCCCCCACATCGCGCCAATAGCGCTTGTCGAACAGGTTATCCACGGTCAACCGCAGCACCGTGTCATACCCACCAATACGGGTACGGTAGCGGCTGCCGAGATCGAACACGGTATACCCGCCAACCTCCACATTCCCCGCCTGGCTCGCGTACTTGCTGGCGCTGTACCGCGCCCCGCCCAACAGCGCCAGCCCCGGAACCGGCAGCGAATATTCCGCGTGCATCGCTGCTCGGAATTTTGGCACGTTGATCGCCTGGTGCCCTTCATAAGCCTCGGTACCGCTGTTCTGCACCCGTGCGCGAATGGCGGCTGCGCTGGCCTGCAACTGCAAGTTCGAGGTCACCCAGCCGCTGGCGCCCAGTTCCAGGCCGGTGTTTTTTTGCTGGCCTTGCTGCACGTAAGTGAAGTGGCCGGCACCGTCAGGGCGCGCGTACTGGTAAGCCTGGCGGATCTGGAACAGCGCGGCACTGAAACTCAGGCCCTGCCAGTCGTGCTTGAGGCCCAGTTCCAGCTGGTGGGAGGTTGTCGGCGCAAGGTTCTCGAACGTGTTCTCGGCGAACCAGGGGGCAGTACCGCCCGCTGACAGGCCTTTGGCGTAGCTGGCATATACCGTGGTATTGGGCTGCGGTTTGAAGATGATCGCGGCGTTGGGCAGCAGCTCGTATTGACGGGTGTGGCGCCCGGCAAGGCCGTTTTCGTCCCAGGTCTTTTCATCCAGGCGCACTTCTCGGGCGCCCAGCACAGTCTGCCATTGTTCGTTGAAGCTGATCCGGTCGCTGATGAACAGGCCGTACTGGCGGCTATCGAGGCGGCGCTCGCTAGACTTGATGGGATTGTCGGAGGGGTCAAAGGCGGGCGCACCGGTATGGATGTTGCCTGTGCCGACCCATTCCATATAGCTGGGCCGCTGATCCAGTGTGCGCCGCTGCGCGCTGGCACCCATGGTCAACTCATGCCCCACACCCAGCGCATCGAACCGCCCGTTGAGCATGGCCTGCGCCTCGTCGGTGCGGCGGGTGTCGTCGGGGCTGCGGAAGTCGTAGATGTCATAGTCACCATTACTGCCGAAAAACGCGCCTTCGCTCGAGCCCCAGGCAAACGCGCTGTAGTCGTCGATCACCACCTTGCTGCGCGAGGCGCTCAAGGTGCCGGTCCAGGCCTCGTCGAAACGGTACTCGAAGCGCCCAGCAAGGTTCAGCGAGTCGCTTTGCACAGGCTTTGCCCAGTGCTGGTAGGCCAGGCGATCATCCGGGTCGATGCCATGGGGCACTTCAGTGCCGCCGAGCAGTTGGTAACCCGGCACCGAGCGTTGTTCGCGGTGCTGGTACTCGGCATCCAGCTGCAGGGTGGCATCTGGGTTGATCTGCCAGTCGAATGCCAACGAAGCGAAGTCGCGCTTGCCGTCGGCGTGGTCGACGTAGGAGCGGATATCTTCGTGGGCCAGGTTGGCGCGCAGGCCGAACTGCTTTTCGCTGCCGAACCAACCGCCCAGGTCGGTGGCCAGGTAGCGTTCGCCTTGTTCGTTGGTAGACACCGTAAGGCTGCGTACCTCTTCGGCGCGCTTGGTCACATAGTTGATCAGGCCGCCCGGTTCTGAAACGCCGCTCTGCAGCCCGGACAGGCCCTTGAGCAGCTCCACCTGTTGCTTGTTCTCCAGGGCCACGTTCTGCTCGCCAGCGATGGTCTGGCCATTGATGCGATAGCTGCTGGCGGCATTCAGTTCGAAGCCGCGTACATTGAAGTTCTCGTAGTAGCCGATGGGCGCATAGCTTTCGCCGACCGAGGCGTCGCTTTGCAGCACCTCGCTGAGCATGCGCACCTGGCGGTCTTCCAGCAGTGGCTGGCTGAACACGCTGACAGAGGCCGGTGTATCGAGCAACGGCGCAGGCTGGAAGCCGCTCACAGCGGCCTGGCGTGCCTGGTAGCCGTCATTGGCGTAGGTGTCGGAGACCTGCAGTGGGGCCAGCACCACGCTGTCTTCGGCAAGCACATTTTGGCACTGCAGGGCCAGGCCCAGGCTGAGCAGGCTCAGGGGCAGGCGGGGGTGACGCGAGGGCATGCGGGGGCTCCGACCATGAAAAAGGCGGCATCTTAACAGCCGCCTTCAACAGAGAACGATCGGGGCCCCGCGAAATTCAACCTGTACCGGTCGGCCGCTTGTGCTGCCGCCAGTTGTCATCGATTTTCGACCAGGTCTTGCCATCGGTGATGGCCAAGAGCTTTCGCCCATCCTTGAAGGTGGCCAGGAAGGTCGCTTCCTCTTCCTTGCCACCCAGCCACAGCCCGGCCAGCAGCCCCACTGGCCCTGCCACCAGGGCGCCGGCCACGCCCCAGCCCAAGGCGCTGCCCAGGCTGCGGCTCGGTTCCAGGCTGGCCAGCCGCAAGTCGCTGATGCGGGCCAGGGAAATCCGCTCGCCGGGGGAGGGGCTGCGCGGAGTCTTGAGTGTGAGCGATCCGTTGCGATACTCGCCTTCACCTTGCAAGAAATCGCCGGATTGCACCGTGAGTCTTGTCATAAAGTCGTCCTGTCAGGGAAAGGGCATTTTCCAGCGCCTACTGAGCGCTGCCCAGGCAGGCAAGTCAACGGCCATGCGACGGAGGGTCGTGCGGTGCTTTGTCGCCATGGCTGATTGAAACGTTTCATGCCAGTGGCAGGGTTTTCTTGCGCTTGCGCTCGGCCAGCCCCCACGCCAACAACGCCAGCCCGCCAATGACCAACCCTGCGACCACAATGCCCATCCAGCCTTGGCGCTGGAACAACTGTGTACCCAGTAACGACCCCAGTGCCCCGCCAATGAAGTAGCAGGTGATGTACCCGGCATTGAGCCGCGTGCGCGCTTCGGGCCGCAGGGCGATCACCGCATTTTGGTTGCTCACGTGCACCAGTTGCACCGCCAGGTCGAGCATCAGCACGCCCAGCAGCAAGGCCAGCAACGACTGCTCGGCGAAGCCCAGCGGCAGCCACGCCAGCAGCAATACCACCAGGCCGACGGTGGTGCCCAGCGAGCCCTTGCCACGGTCGGCCAGGCGCCCGGCCCAATTGGCCGACAACGCACCCGCTGCGCCGGCCAGGCCGAACAGGCCGATAACCGCATCTGAATAATGGTAGGGGCCTTTAGCCAGCAAAAATGCCAGCGGTGTCCAGAACAGCGCGAACAGGCTGAACGACAGCAGGCCGAGCAACGAGCGCAGGCGCAGTACCGGCTCTTCAAGAAACAGGCGGAACACCGAGCCGATCAGCGCCGGGTACTTCAGCCCGGCATGGCTGTGGTGTTGCGGCAGGCTGCGGTACAGCGCCACGGCGGTGATCGCCATCAGCACGGCGGCCAGCACGTAGATGCTGCGCCAGCCGCCCAACTCGGCCATGAAGCCGGCAGCGGTACGCGCCAGCAGAATACCCAGCAGCAGGCCGCTCATCAGCGTGCCGACCGCGCGCCCTCGCTGATGCGGCTCGCTCAGGGTCGCGGCCATCGGCACGAGGATCTGCGCCACCACCGAGAACAGCCCGGTCAGCGCTGTGCCAAGGATCAGCCAGGGCAGGCTTGGCGCACAGGCGCTGATGACCAGGCCCAGGGTGGAAATAACGGTCATCACGGTGATCAGCCGGCGCTGCTCGAACAGGTCGCCCAGCGGTGCCAGCAGCAACAGGCCGGCGCCATAGCTGAGCTGCGCGGCAATCACGATGCTGCCGGCGCTGGCGGTGCTCAAGCCAAACTGCTGGGCGATGCTGTGCAGCAGCGGTTGGGCGTAGTAGTTGCTGGCCACGGCCAGGCCGGTGGCAGTAGCCATCAGCAGGATCAGGGCGCGGCTGAGAGTGGGGGTGTGCATGCGGTTCTCGTGGCGGGCAGTTGTGTTGGGGTGATTATCAGGAAGTGTCTGTCATGACACCAATGTATAGTTTTCAACTTATCAATCTTGAAATCAGATAGATCGATGAACCTCAAGCAGCTCGAATACGCCCTTGCCGTGGCCGACACCGGCAGTTTTACTCGCGCCGCCGAGCGCTGCCATGTGGTGCAGTCCGCTCTCAGCCATCAGGTGGCGCGGCTGGAGGCTCAGCTGGGCGTGAGCCTGTTCGAGCGTAGTTCGCGGCGGGTACGCCTGACGCCGGCAGGTGAGGCCTTTGTGCTCAGTGCCCGACCGGCGGTGGAAGCGGCTGGGCGCATTGCCGATGACGTGGCGGCGGCCTGCGGCCAGGTACGCGGGCGGTTGGCGATTGGCGAAATCAGCTCGCTCACCGCGCTGGACCTGGTCGACCTGTTGGCGGTGTTCCACGACCGTTACCCGGACGTGGATGTACGCTGGCTGACGGCCAAGAGTGAATTGCTGATCGCCGATGTGCTCGAGCGGCGCCTGGACGTGGGCTTCATAGGCCTGTGGCAGGGCGAGGTGGTGCAGGGCGTGCAGCATCGTTTGCTGGCCAGGGAGGAACTGGTGGCGTTGTTGCCGTTGCGGCATTGGCTGGCGGGCAGGGGGCAGCTGGCGCTGGCTGACCTGGCGGGCGAAGTGCTGGTGGACTTCCCTGAAGGCACCGGAGCGCGACGGCAGACCGATGAGGCGTTTCAGGCGGCGGGGTTGCAGCGTCGGGTGCAGTTCGAGATCGGTCATGTGCGCCTGGTGGAGAAGTTCGTGCAGCGGGGCATGGCGGTGGGTTTGGTGCCGGAGCGCGTGGCCCAGGGCTTTGAAGGTGTGGCGCTGGCGCGGGTGGTGGATGCGCCGGTGCGGCACCTGTATGCCGTGTGGTCCTGCAGCCCGACGCCTGCTGCTCGGGCTTTTCTGGAGGTGATGGAACAGCGTCTGGGTGCTGGGAATGGTTGAACCTGTTCCGGTGTTCTCGCCGGAACAGGCAAACCTTCAATCAGGCTGCAAACCCACCGTCCACCGTCAGGCTGGCCCCGGTGATGTACCCGGCTTCAGGCCCCGCCAGGTAAGCCACGAAGCTGGCAATTTCCTCTGGCTCGCCATACCGGCCGATCGCCATCAACGGGATCAGGCTCTCGGCAAACTCGCCGCTGGCCGGGTTCATGTCGGTGTCCACTGGCCCCGGTTGTACGTTGTTCACGGTAATGCCCTGCGGCCCGAGGTCACGCGCCATGCCGCGGGTCAGGCCAACCAGCGCAGACTTGCTCATGGCGTACGGCGCACCGCCGGCAAACGGCATGCGCTCGGCATTGGTGCTGCCAATGTTGATGATGCGCCCACCCTGGCCCATGTAGCGTGCGGCGGCCTGGCTGGCGACGAACACACTGCGTACGTTCACCGCCAGCATGCGGTCGAAGTCGGCCAGGTCGAATTCGGCCAGCGGGGCCACCGCCAGCACGCCGGCGTTGTTGACCAGGATATCCAGCCTGCCGAAGGCCTTCACGGCGTCATCCACTGCCAGTTGCACGGCCGCTGCATCGGCGCTGTCGGCCCGCAGGGCCAGGGCTTTGCCACCGTTTTCGCTGATTTCGCGGGCCAGTTCTTCTGCCGGGCCGGCAGAGCTGACATAGGTGAAGGCCACGTGCGCGCCTTCGCGGGCCAGGCGCCGTACGATGGCCGCACCAATACCGCGGGAACCGCCCTGAACCAGGGCCACTTTGCCTTCGAGTGAAAGTTGCTTGGACATGCTGATCTCCTGCTGGAAGCCAGGCCGAAATGCCTTGGATGGGCAAAGTATCGGCGCTTGATTACCTGCTGATAAGATGGCAATCACTATCAGCAGAGTAAACCTTGGGTTGCTAATCATGGCCGTGGAATCGTTCAACGCGTTGGAATGCTTCATCCGCAGTGCCGAAGTCGGCAGTTTTGCCGAGGCGGCCAGGCGCCTGAGCATTACCCCGGCTGCTGTGGGCAAGCATGTTGCCCAATTGGAAGCGCGTCTGGGTGTGCGGTTGTTCCAGCGTAGTACCCGCAAGCTGACCTTGACTGAAGCAGGGCAGCGTTTTCTTGGCGAGGTCAGCGACAGCTTCCGCACTATCCAGTACGCCGTGGCCAACCTGGCCAGCGCCGAAGGCCAGCCGGCCGGGTTGCTGCGGGTGAGCATGGGCACGGTGTTCGGGCGTTTGTACGTGCTGCCGTTGCTGAGCGAATTCTTGCGCCGCTACCCGGCGATTACCCCGGATTGGCATTTCGACAACCGCCAGGTCGACCTGATTGGCCAAGGCTTCGATGCCGCGATTGGCGGTGGTTTCGAACTGCCGCCAGGCGTGGTGGCGCGCAAGCTGACCCCGGCGCACCGGGTGCTGGTGGCGGCACCGGCCTATCTGCAGCAGCACGCGCCAATCGACGACCCGCAGGTGCTGCACCGCCATGAGGGTATTCTGATTCGTTCACCGCAGACCGGGCGGGTGCGCTCATGGCCGCTGACCAGTCGCTGGCAGGCGCAGCAGCCACTGCAATTGCGCCAGGCGATGACCATGAGCGATTCGGACGCGGCTTGCGCGGTGGCCGAGCAGGGGCTGGGTATTGCCCTGGTGAGCTTGCCGTTTGCCGTGCCGTACCTTCAGGCAGGCCGGCTGCGGCGGGTGTTGCCGGACTGGTACGTGGATGATGGGCATATCAGCCTGTATTTCGCCGAGCACAAGCTGATGCCGGGCAAGACCCGGGCGTTCATCGATTTTGTCGTGGAGCAGTTTGCCGAGCAGGGGTTGGCGGTGCGGTTCGATGCTTTGCAGGCCCTTTGACGTTGCAGCACTTTTCCTGGGTTGATGCGCTCGTGCAATGACCGCGTTAGGCCAGGCGCGAAGGGGCCGGGTCAGGCAACATCAACAATGAACAATAACTGCTGGCCCAGATTCACCTCGTCATCGATCTTCTTGCCCATCAACTGCTGCCCCAACGGCGAGCGTGGGGTAATGACTGTCACCAGCCCATCCCCCTCGCCAATTTTCAACCCAGCGGCTTCTGGCCCGAGCAATAGCCGGCGTTGCCCACCAAGCTCATCCTCCAGCGTCACCAGGTTGCTCACCTGCACCCCGCGCGCCGGGTCGTAGTCACGCAGTAGCAGTTGCTGGTAAATCAACAGCGCCTGGCGGATTTCCCCGCTGCGGCGGGCCTGGCCGGTGGCCAGGTACGAGGCCTCCAGGCCCAGGGTGTCGTATTTGTTCTCGGCAATGTTCTCCTCGGCGGTGGCGGCCTCGTAGGCGGTTTGCGCTGCGCGGGTCAGCACATCCAGGTCGTGCTCGAGGGTGGCGACGATCAGCGCCAGCAGGTGGGGCTTGTTCATGGTCAGTAACAGAACTCCAGCACGTTGGCCTGGCTTTTGTCGGTGGGGGCGGTACGGTTCTGCTGCAGCCAGAACTGGCACTTGGGGCTGTTCAGGTTGCGCGGGTTGCCCTGGGCGGCGTCGGCGGCCTGTTGCAGTTCCTGCTTGTGCAGGATGTCCTTGTAGCGCTCGAACACTTCGGCCTGGGTATCCTGGGCCGCAGCCGGCGCAGGTGGTGCGGCGGGGCGGTACGCGTTGGGTGCTGCAGCCTGGGCCAGAGGTTGTACCTGCTGTGGCCACCATTGCTGGGCCAGCCACAGGCTCACGGCAATGGCCACGGCGCCCAGCCACAGGCCCAAGGCAACGCACAGGATCAACTGCAACGGCTTGAGGGTGATTTTCAGTTCACGGTGGCGGGGCATGGCAGCCTCCTGGCAAGGTGGTCGGGGTGCATTGTCGCATGCGCATGGGCATTTTTCCGCGCAGGTGCTTTTGTCGGCGACAATTTATGCGCAGAATTCGCGGTTTTTGCATCAGCACGGGAGGGGCGCATGAACGCCACCTGGGACATCTTCTGCAGCGTCGTCGACAACTACGGCGACATCGGCGTGACCTGGCGCCTGGCCCGGCAGTTGGTGGCCGAGCATGGCATGGCCGTGCGCCTGTGGGTGGATGACCTCAACGCCTTCGCGCCCATGTGCCCCGGTGCCGATGCCACCGCTGCGCAGCAGTGGCAGCACGGTGTGGATGTACGCCACTGGCCGGCGCAGTGGTTGCCGGTGGTGCCGGCCGATGTGGTGATCGGCGCGTTCGCCTGCCAGCTACCGGCGGCTTATGTCGAAGCCATGCGTGCCCGCCCGCTGCCGCCGCTGTGGCTGAACCTTGAGTACCTTAGCGCCGAGGATTGGGTGGAGGGTTGCCATGGCTTGCCTTCACCGCAGGCCAACGGCCTGCGCAAGGTGTTTTTCTTCCCGGGGTTTACCGAAAGAACCGGTGGCTTGCTGCGCGAGGGCTCGCTGCTGGCGCGGCGTGACGCGTTCCAGCAGTCCGCCGATGCGCGCCAAACCTTCCTGCAAGGGCTTGGCGTAAACCCTGTGCCGGGGGCGTTGCTGGTCTCGCTGTTCGCCTACGAAAACCCACAGTTGGCCAGCTGGCTCGATGCCCTGGCTACAGGTGCGCAACCGTGTCACCTGCTGGTGCCGCAAGGGCGCATCGTCGCAGGGCTCAGCCAGTGGCTTGGCGAGGCGCAACTGCAGGTGGGCGATGTGCGCACGCGTGGGGCGCTGACCGTACAGGTGCTGCCTTTCGTCAGCCAGGACGACTTCGACAGGCTGTTGTGGAGTTGCGACTTCAACGCCGTGCGCGGTGAGGACTCGTTCGTGCGTGCGCAGTGGGCGGGGCAGCCGATGCTGTGGCACATCTATGTGCAGGACGAGAATGCCCATTGGGAAAAGCTCGAAGCGTTTCTGGCGCATTATCGCCGTGGCTTGTCAGGCGATGCCGATGCCGCCTTGCTTGGCCTGTGGCGCGCCTGGAACATGGATTTCGACATGGGCCAGGCCTGGCAGGCGGCCCGCCAGCATTGGCCAGAACTGCAGCAACATGCCCGGCGTTGGGTGGTGAGACAGGCCGCTCAGCCGGACCTTGCCACAGCGCTAGTACACTTTTACCGAAGTTCGCTATGATACGCGGCCTCGATTTTTATAAATCCATCCAGATTCGGATACTTCGTAATGAAAACTGGTAAAGAACTGAAACCCGGTACCGTCCTGCGGATCGACAACGACCCGTGGCTGGTTCAAAAAGCTGAGTTCACCAAGTCGGGCCGTAACAGCGCGATCATGAAGACCAAGCTGAAGAACCTGCTGACCGGCTACAAGACCGAAACCGTATACGGTGCGGACGACAAGCTGGACGACGTGATCCTGGATCGCAAAGAAGCGACCCTGTCGTTCATCAGCGGTGACTCGTACACCTTCATGGACACCACCGACTACACCATGTACGAACTGAACGCCGAAGACATCGACGCCGTTCTGCCGTACATCGAAGAAGGCATGGAAGACATCTGCGAAGCCGTGTTCTTCGAAGGCCGCCTGGTATCGGTTGAACTGCCGACCACCATCAGCCGTCAGGTTGTCTACACCGAGAACGCTGCTCGCGGCGACACCTCGGGCAAGGTCATGAAGCCTGCCAAACTGAAGAACGGCACCGAGATCCAGGTTGCCGACTTCATCCAGATCGACGAGTGGATCGACATCGACACTCGCGACAACAGCTTCAAAGGCCGTTCCAAGAAGTAATTCTTCTTGCGAGACGCAAAAAACCCGGCCTTGGCCGGGTTTTTTTATGCCTGGGCCTTACACCGTCACATGCAGGCGTACATCCACATTACCGCGGGTGGCATTGGAGTACGGGCAGACCTTGTGCGCTTTCTCCACCAGCCCTTCGGCATCCGCCTGGGCCAGGCCCGGCAGGTTGATGTGCAGGTCGATGTCCAGGCCGAAACCGCCCGGGATCTGCCCGATACCCACCTTGGCGGTGATCGAGGCATCTGCCGGCAGGGCTTTCTTCTCTTGCCCGGCCACGAATTTCAGGGCGCCGATGAAGCATGCCGAATATCCGGCGGCGAACATCTGTTCAGGGTTGGTGCCGTCACCGCCAGCGCCGCCCAGTTCCTTGGGGGTGCTCAGGCTGACGACCAGCTTGCCGTCGCTGGACTTGGATTTGCCGTCGCGCCCACCGGTGGAGGTAGCTTCTGCGATGTACAGCGGAGTGACCTTTTGCATCTTGAGCCTCGCTAATGTGCTGTGCGCTCCTGTTTGCAGGAGGGCGCGGGTTGGTGTGGGATTTAAGTTAGCGCGCAATTAGTTAGTGCGCAAGATAAATCGTCACCGCTCATCCGAACGGCCACAGCACAGCATAGTCCTCAGAGGTTTTTCTGCAGGCTCTCACGCAGGTCCAGCAGGTCCGCCTGCAGTTGCTGCAATTGCTCCAGGCTGCGCCCGCTGGCCTTGAGGATGCACTGCGGGACCTGTTTGGCCTGCTGTTGCAGGGCGCGGCCCTTGTCGGTCAGATGCACCATCACCACCCGTTCATCCTCGCGGCTGCGATTGCGCTGCAACAGGCCTTCGCTTTCCAGGCGCTTGAGCAGCGGGGTCAGCGACCCTGGGTCGGTCAGCAGATGCTGGCTGATTTCGCCCACGGTCAGGCCGTCACGCTCCCACAACACGAGCATGGCCAGGTATTGCGGGTAGGTCAGGCCCAGCGCCTGCAGCAGCGGTTTGTAGACCTTGGTCATCAGCAACGAGGTGGAGTGCAGGGCGAAGCAGACCTGGTTGTCCAGCAGCAGCTCGTCACAGGATGCGTGGGTGTCGGCGTTCATGCAGGTCCTTCAAGGTAATCAATGGGAAATTCTGGCACGCTGATCATTAGTGCGCGCATTACTCGCGCAGTTCACTGCGTAAAGCCAGGTCCCAGGGTGGAATCGGGCTGAAGCGGCTCTTGAGGAATTCGAGCAGCAAACGGCTGCGAGAGTTCGTTTCGTGTTCCAGGCGTAGCGCGTAAATACCACTGCTCTCGGCTTCCGGCAGGCCGCCCTCGCAAAACAACGGGATCAACTCGCCGCGCAGCAGGTATTCGCTGATGAGCCAGGTGGGCAGGTGGGCTATGCCTAAGCCGGCGAGGGCGCCGAACAACAGGGTTTCGGCGTTGTTGGCGGCCATGCGCATGCGTGCGGGGCGGTACAGGCGGGTTTGCCCGGCCACGCTGAAGCGCCAGGCAAACGGCGGCGCCAGGCCGTCCCAGTCCAGCCCGTCATGCCCTGGCAGTTCGCTGGGGCAGGTGGGTATGCCGCGGCTGGCCAGGTAGGCGGGGCTGGCACAGGCGATACGCACCATGTAGGCCAGCGGCGTGGCGACCAGGCGGGTGTCGGCCAAGGGGCCGGCGCGCAGTACCAGGTCGACCTCGCCCAGGTGGCTGCCATGCAGGTCGACGAAGCTGTCGATCAGGCGCAGTTGCACGTCCAGGCCTGGGTAGGCCACCAGGAAGTCGGCAATCGCCGGGGCCAGGTGGCGGCGGCCGAACGCGGCGGGGGCGTCAATGCGGATCAGCCCTTCGGGGGCGTTGCTCAGCGACACCGCTTCGGCTCGGGCCAGGCGCAGTTCCTCGATGATGCGCCTGGCCCGCTCGGCAAATGCATTGCCGGCAGGAGTGGCCCGCACGGCGTGGGTGCTACGAGTGAACAGGCGGCTGCCGACGGCACTTTCAAGGTTGTCGATGCGCCGGGCTACCGCAGAAGGCGTCAGCGGGTGGCGACGAGCGGCGGCAGAAAAGCTGCCGGTTTCCAGCACATCGAGGAACAGGCTCAGTTGGTCGGTCAGGGTATCGGGGCTCATGGCTGCCTTGCTTTTGCGAAAAGCGCACAGCCATTGTGCGCTGCTGTGCGTTTCCCCGCCAGCGCACAGTCGTTAGCATGCTGGCATTATTGGCACTGGCGGGCGAGGCCCTGATGATCGAGTGGTTGTTGTATATCGTACTGGGTGCAGCCCTGGGCACCATGGGTGGCTTGTTCGGCATTGGCGGCGGGTTGATTGCGATTCCGGCACTTGGCGTGCTGTTTGGCCTGGACCAGCAGCTGGCACAGGGGACGGCGCTGGTGATGGTGGTGCCGAACGTGCTGCTGGCGCTGTGGCGTTATCACCAGCGCAACCGCATCGAGTTGCGCCATGCCGTGCCGCTGTCGGCGTGCAGCTTCTTGTTCGCGTGGCTGGGGTCGATCTGGGCGGTTGGGCTGGATGCGCATTCCATGCGCCTGGGCTTTGTCGGCTTTCTGGTGGCGCTGGCGGTGTGGAACGTGGCGCGGATGTTCATGAAGGTGTCGCCGCCCAGTGCCGAACTGCGTTATGCCTGGCCATGGCTGGGCGTGCTGGGCAGCTTTGCCGGCACCATGGGCGGCTTGTTCGGCGTGGGCGGGGCGGTAGTGGCCACGCCGATCCTGACCAGTGTGTTCGGTACCACCCAGGTGGTGGCGCAAGGGCTGTCGCTAGCACTTGCCGCGCCGAGTACCTTGGTGACTTTGGTGACCTATGGCGTGCACCACAGCGTTGACTGGGGAGTGGGGATCCCGTTGGCGGTGGGTGGCTTGCTCAGTATCAGTTGGGGGGTGAAGTTGGCCCATGCGCTGCCGGAGAAGGTATTGCGGGCGATGTTCTGTGTGTTTCTGGTTGTGTGTGCGGTGATGCTGGGGTTTGAGCTTTGAGATTTTGCGGCCCATTCGCAGCAGCCCCAAATTACTTGAACCCTTCGACGATATAGTCCGCCATGCAATCGGTAATAGGCGAAGGGTGCTGAGTACCGCGCACCAGCATCACATTGGCCACTGGCAGCTGCGGTAGCCCATCCTGTTCACCCAGTATGCGAATGTTTCCGCCAATCAGGCTTTGCAACTGCGCCGTCACGGCCAAGCCGGCCGTGACTATGGCAAAGATCGCCGCCAAGCTGGGGCTTGTGTAGGCAATGCGGTAATCAATGCCCTGGGCTTCCAGGGCATTGCAGGTCCAGGCCCGGCAGAAACAATCAGTGTTGAACAGCGCCACCGGCATCGGCCGCTGTTCCTGTGGGCAAAAGCCTTCGGCGGCAGCCCACACCAGGCGTTCCTGACGCAGCAGTTGGCCAACCTCGTTGCCCGGCTCGCGGGTGACGATGGTCAGGTCCAGGTCCTGGCGCAGCATCAGCTGCTTGGAGGAGTCGCAGTGCACCTCCACCTGCACCAGCGGGTAGGCCTGGGCAAAGCTCGAAAGTATGGTCGGCAGGAAACGCATGGCGTAGTCGTCTGGTGTGCCGATGCGCACCAGCCCGACCATGTGCGGCATGCGCAGGGTGTTGAACACTTCGCCGTGCAGCTTGAGGATGCGCCGGGCATAGCCCAGTAGCACCTGGCCTTCGGCGGTCAGCCTTACCTGGCGGCCATCGCGCTCGAACAGTTGGCGCTGCAGGATGTCTTCTTCCAGGCGTTTCATCTGCATGCTTACCGCCGACTGGGTGCGGTTGACCACCTCACCGGCGCGGGTGAAGCCGCCTTGCTCGGCGATGGCGACGAAGGTGCGCAGCACGTCCGCATCGAGGCTCTGGTACTGGGACATTGCATCAATCTCCGAGATGCATCGCATCAGAAACATTCGTTGGATTGATCTTAAGCCCGGCGTGAAACTGAGGCCATCCAACACGGAGGGCTTCACGATGAAAGGTCATGTCAGCAGCATCCAGCAACCTGCCTTTTCCCTGAACCACCTGTGGCATGCGGCCCTGCAGCGCCCGGCGCGCTGGCTGCAGCTGTACCGCCAGCGGCAGGAACTGGCCCGCCTCAGTGATGCAACCTTGCATGACCTGGGGTTGAGCCGGGCGGATATCCAACAAGAGGCCGAGCGGCATTTCTGGGATGATCCGCTGCGTAAATAGGCTAAGTTTGTCGTTGGGCTTACCGGCCTCTTCGCGGGTTTACCCGCGAAGAGGCCAGAGCAGGCAATACAAGGAGACCAGGCTTGTCCCTCAAGCTGTCCATCAACCAGGCCCGCCGCCTGGCACTGTCTGCCCAAGGCTTCGGCAAACACCCGGAAGCACCGCCAACCCTGCCCGCAGTGAAGCGCATGCTGCAACGCCTGGGCGTGCTGCAGATCGACTCGGTCAACGCTCTGGTTCGCTCCCACTACCTGCCGCTTTTCTCCCGGCTGGGCGACTATTCGCCCGCCACCCTCGACCAGCTTGCCTGGGGCCGGGGCCGCCAGCGCCAGTTGTTCGAATACTGGGGGCACGAAGCCTCGCTGCTGCCATTGAGCCTGTACCCGCTGCTGCGCTGGCGCATGGCCCATGCTGCCGATGGTCGCGGTATCTACCGCCAGCTCGCGCAGTTTGGCCGCGAGCGCCAGGACGTGATCGCCCGGGTACTGGCTGCTGTTCGTGAACAGGGCGCACTGGGCGCGGGCAGCCTGTCCACCCGCGAGGAACGCGCCGGACCCTGGTGGGACTGGAGCGAGGAAAAGCACGCGTTGGAGTGGCTGTTCGCCGCAGGCGAAGTGACTGTGGCGGGCCGCCGTGGTTTTGAGCGGCTTTACGATGTACCGGAAAAGGTTTTGCCCAAGTCGATCCTCGACCAGACACTACCCCGCGAGGCCGAGGCGCATCAGGGCTTGATGCTTCACGCCGCCGCTGCCCTGGGTGTTGGCACCGAACGTGACCTGCGCGACTACTTTCGCCTGGAGCCGGCGCAGGGCAAGGCGGCGCTGGCCGAGCTGCTGGCCGACGGTCGCTTGCAAGCGGTCGCGGTGCAGGGGTGGAAGCAACCCGGCTATTGCGCTGGTATGCCGCGCATTCCCCGGCGCATCGAAGCCAGCGCGCTACTGTCGCCGTTCGATTCGCTGGTCTGGGAGCGCAACCGTACCGAGCGCTTGTTCGACTTCCGCTACCGCCTGGAAATCTACACCCCGGCGCACAAACGGGTGTATGGCTACTACGTGCTGCCGTTTCTGTACCGCGAACGGATCGTCGCGCGGGTAGACCTGCGTGCCGAACGCACCCAAGGGCAACTGGCAGTGCACGCCGTGCATGCAGAAACACCTGGGCTAGACGAGGAGGGGTATGACGCGCTGGCGGGCCATTTGTTGCGACTGGCCAACTGGTTGGGTCTGGAGAGGGTGCAACTGAACTGCCCGCGCATAGAGGGCAGCCAGCTGCGCCGGGCGCTTAGCGCCGCACCTGTTTGAGCGTTTCGGCAATCAAAAACGCCAACTCCAGCGACTGATCGGCATTCATCCGCGGGTCGCAATGGGTGTGGTACCGATCAGACAACGCGTCCTCGGTGATCGGCCGTGCACCGCCGATGCATTCAGTGACGTTCTGCCCGGTCATCTCGATATGGATGCCGCCGGCATGGCTGCCCTCGGCCTGATGCACCTGGAAGAACTGCTTCACCTCATCCAGAATTTGCGCAAAATCGCGGGTCTTGTAGCCGCTGCTGGCCTTGATGGTGTTGCCGTGCATCGGGTCCGAGCTCCACAACACCTTGCGCCCCTCGCGCTCGACAGTGCGGATCAGCCCCGGCAGGTGGTCGCCGACCTTGTTCGCGCCCATGCGCACGATCAGGTTCAGGCGCCCAGGGTCGTTGGCCGGGTTGAGCGTGTCGATCAGGCGGATCAGCTCTTCTGGGTTCATGCTTGGGCCAACCTTGACCCCGATCGGGTTGTGCACGCCGCGCAGAAACTCCACATGGGCGCCGTCGAGCTGGCGAGTGCGGTCGCCGATCCACAACATGTGCGCCGAGCAGTCGTAGTAGTCACCCGTCAGGCTGTCCTGACGCACGAAGGCTTCTTCATAGTTCAGCAACAATGCTTCGTGGGCCGTGAAGAAGCTGGTTTCGCGCAGCTGCGGCGCACTGTCCAGGCCACAGGCGCGCATGAAAGCCAGGGTTTCATCGATGCGGTTGGCCAGCTGGTGGTACTTGTCGGCCAGCGCCGAGTTGGCGATGAAGTCCAGGTTCCACTTGTGCACCTGGTGCAGGTCGGCAAACCCGCCCTGGGCGAAAGCGCGCAGCAGGTTGAGGCTGGCGGTGGCCTGGTGATAAGCCTGCAGCAGGCGCTCCGGGTCGGGGATGCGGCTTTTGGCGTCAAAGCCGATGCCATTGACGATATCGCCTCGGTAGGCGGGCAGGGTGATGTCGCCGATGGTTTCATCGCCCGATGAGCGCGGTTTGGCAAACTGCCCGGCCATACGCCCCACCTTGACCACCGGGCAGCCAGCGGCAAAGGTCATGACAATGGCCATTTGCAGCAGCACCTTGAAGGTGTCGCGGATTTTCGCCGCCGAGAACTCGGCGAAGCTCTCGGCGCAATCGCCACCCTGCAGCAGGAACGCACGGCCTTCGGTCACCTCGGCAAACTGCCTGCGCAGCTCGCGTGCCTCGCCCGCGAACACCAGCGGCGGGTAGCTGGCCAGGGTCTGTTCAACCTTCAGCAGGTGCGCGGCATCGGGGTAGGTCGGTTGCTGCTGGATCGGCAGGGCGCGCCAGCTGTCAGGGCTCCACGGTTGGTTCATCTCGGGCTCGGTCTTGTCGGTTGTAGGCTTCAGGCCATGGTAACAGTTGGCGCTGCGCTTGTTGCATCAAGGGTGTTGGCGGACAATGCGCGTTTTTGCGCGGGTGGGTGGTGAGCATGACGGCGGAACGGCAAGAGCGGCTGCTGGCACGGGTGGAGGATGCCTTTGGCGTCATCAGCGTGTACGAAGTGGACGACTACCGCTTTCTGGAATTCGGCGATGCCATCGAGCAAAGCTGCGTGTTCACGGCCGACCCCAGCTGGCTGGAGTACGACTACACCCGTGCCATGCTGGTGGGCGCGCTGTGCCATGAGCAGCCGGAGAGCGCGTTGTTTCTCGGCCTGGGTGCTGGCACGCTGACCCAGGCGTGCATGAAGTTTCTGCCGCTTGACGACATCGAGGCCATCGAGTTGCGCGCAGATGTGCCGCGCCTGGCCATGGAGTACATGGGGCTGGATGACGACCCTCGCTTGTATGTGCGCATCGGTGATGCCATCGAGTTGCTGCCCACGGCGGAGAAAGCCGACCTGTTGTTCGTCGACTTGTACACCGACCATGGGCCGGGGGTGGGGCACCTGGCGTGGAATTTCCTGGAGAACTGCCAGCAGCAGCTGAACCCGGGCGGTTGGCTGGTGATCAACCAGTGGGCCACCGACGACGGCAAGCCGCTGGGCGCGGCGTTGCTGCGTGGGTTGTACCACCGGCACTACTGGGAGTTGCCGGTGAAGGAGGGCAACGTGATCTTGCTGGTGCCGGCGGACCTGGAGCAGGCGCTGGACCTGGAGGGGTTGCGGGCCCGGGCCGAGGCGTTGGCGCCGCGACTGGGTTATAGCCTGGAAGGGTTGATTCGCGAGATTCGGCCAGCTACTTGAATGCCTGACGCGGCCAGTGTAGAAGCGGCCTTGCGTCGCGAAAGGGGTGCGAAGCGCCCCCAGGATCTCAGCTTCGCCGCGTACATTGCAGGGGCCGCTTTGCGGCCCTATCGCGACGCAAGGCCGCTCCTACACTGAGCGCGTCAGGGGGGCAGGGCATTATCGATTCAGCGAGGAGTAATTGATGGCCCGACAGTGGCCCTGCACCCTGAAAAAATTCCTCACGTCCCCCACTATTTCGGGTATAGTACGCGCCGGTCTTTTAGCGGACCTCAAAATCAGGTGGTGCAAATCCTCCGAGTCCAGCTTCGGCTGCACGTCCGCTAGGCGGACCTTCCCAAGTTTTCTTTTTCAATCGTTTTCGCAAATCCCCGCCGCCAAAGCTGCCTGGGTGACCTGACGGTCTTTCAAGGCATGTGCAGCTTTGGAGCATGGGTCTTTGCGGATGCACCTAGAGGCAGACCCATGACCCAGGAAACCGGCGGCTTCGCCGCTCTCGATCTTAATCCGAACATTGTTGCTGCCGTTGTGGCTACCGGCTACGAAGAGCCGTCCGCCATTCAGCAACAATCGATCCCGATCATCCTCGCCGGTCACGACATGATCGGCCAGGCGCAGACTGGCACCGGCAAAACCGCTGCCTTCGCCCTGCCGATCCTCAACAAGATCGATGTGAGCAAGCGCGAACCGCAAGCCCTGATCCTGGCGCCAACCCGTGAGTTGGCGCTGCAAGTTGCTACCGCTTTCGAAACCTACGCCAAGCAGATGCCGGGCGTTAACGTTGTCGCCGTCTACGGTGGTGCCCCGATGGGCCCACAGCTGCGCGCAATCCGTAATGGCGCGCAAATCGTCGTGGCCACCCCGGGCCGTCTGTGCGACCACCTGCGTCGTGACGAAAAAGTCCTGTCGACCGTACAGTACCTGGTACTGGACGAAGCCGACGAGATGCTGAAGCTGGGCTTCATGGATGACCTCGAAGTGATCTTCGACGCAATCCCGGCTACCCGTCAGACCGTCCTGTTCTCCGCTACCCTGCCGTCGTCGATCCGTTCGATCGCCGAGCGTCACCTGCGCGAACCCAAGCACGTCAAGATCCAGACCAAGACCCAGACCGTTACCGCGATCGAGCAGGCCCACCTGATGGTCCACGCCGACCAGAAGATCCCGGCTGTGCTGCGTCTGCTGGAAGTGGAAGAGTTCGACGCACTGATCGCCTTCGTGCGCACCAAGCAAGCCACCCTGGACCTGGCCGCCGCGCTGGAAGCCAAGGGCTACAAGGCTGCCGCGCTGAACGGCGACATCGCCCAGAACCAGCGTGAGCGCGTGATCGACTCGCTCAAGGATGGCCGCCTGGACATCGTCGTCGCTACCGACGTCGCTGCCCGTGGCCTGGACGTACCGCGCATCACTCACGTGTTCAACGTTGATATGCCGTACGACCCGGAGTCCTACGTTCACCGTATCGGCCGTACCGGCCGTGCCGGTCGCGATGGCCGCGCACTGCTGCTGGTCACCCCGCGTGAGCGCCGCATGCTGCAGGTGATCGAGCGTGTAACCGGGCAGAAGGTTGCCGAAGCGCGCCTGCCGAACGCTCAGGCCGTGCTCGATGCCCGCATCAAGAAGCTGACGTCGAGCCTGGCGCCGCTGGTGGCCGAAGCTGAAGCCACCCACGGCGAGCTGTTCGACCGCCTGACCAGCGACCTGGGTTGCAGTGCGCGTGCCCTGGCTTCGGCCTTGCTGCGCAAAGCCACCAATGGCCAGGCGCTGGACCTGGCTGCGGTAGAGCGTGAGCAGCCGCTGGTGCCGGGCGTTGGTGCCCCGCGTGGCGAGCGTAGCGAGCGTCCTGACCGTGGCGAGCGCCCTGACCGTGGTGACCGCGAGCGCCGCGCGCCGCTGCCGCTGGCCGAAGGCCGTGTACGTTGCCGTACCGCCCTGGGTGCCCGTGACGGTATCGCTGCCAAGAACCTGTTGGGCGCGATCCTCAACGAGGGTGGCCTGGCGCGTGACGCCATTGGCCGTATCCAGGTACGCGACAGCTTCAGCCTGGTCGAGCTGCCGGAAGACGGCCTGGAGAAGCTGCTGTCCAAGCTCAAGGACACCCGCGTGGCTGGCAAGCAGCTGAAGCTGCGTCGCTACCGCGAGGATTGATCCTTGCGCAATGAAAAATCCCCGGCCTAGGCTGGGGATTTTTTTGCCTGTGGGATTTTACGGCGCAAAGCGCGCCCTGCGCTCTTCAGTCGAACCGATAAATGTCCATCCCCAGCGCCCCCAGGGTAAACCCTTGGTGTACCACCCCAAACTTGCCCCCAGCCCCGAGGGCAAAGAACAGCGGCAGGAAATGCTCATCACTGGGATGGTTGCGCACCGCATAGGGCGCCTGCTTGCGGTAATCCAGCAAAGATGTCTGGTCATCTTCCAGCAGTCTGTCCACCACCCAATCCCTGAATGCCAGCGCCCAGGGCTCGATCACGTCCGGCCCGGCATGCCAGTCCAGTTCCCCAAGGTTATGGGTGATACTGCCCGACCCCATCAGCAAAATGCCCTCGTCGCGCAAACCCGCCAACGCCTGCCCCACCTTGACCTGCAACGCCGGGCCCATCTGGCTGGGCAGTGAAACTTGCACCACTGGAATGCTCGCATCGGGGTACATCAGCGACAAGGGCACCCAGGCGCCGTGGTCGAACGGGCGCTGCGTGTCCAGCCGCGCGGGTAGCCCCGCAGCTTTCAGCAACGCACTGACCTGGCCGGCAAGGGCAGGTTCGCCCGGCGCCGGGTACTGCACCGCATACAAGGCCGGTGGGAAGCCGTAGAAGTCATGCCAGGTTTCTGGTTGTGCGCTACCAGTGACCAGCAGCTCGCGGCTTTCCCAGTGCGCCGATACCACCACGACCGCTTTGGGCCGTGGCAGCGCGTTGGCCAGCCCGGCCAGCGCCGGCCCGCTGGCGCCGGGTTGCAAGGCGAGCATGGGGGAACCATGGGAGATGAACAGGCTGGGCAGCATGGCGAGGTCCTGAAGGTTAAGATGCAATCATCTTCGATCAACTACACATCGAAATCCAAACCAAGTTTTACTGAAAAACCATCTAAAAATCGGGAGTGATCATGGAGCCAGCGTTCTGGCAAAAGCGGTGGGCCGATAACCAGATTGGCTTTCATCAGGCGCAGGTGAACCCCTACCTGCAGAAGTATTGGCCACGGTTGCAGCTGGCGCCGGCCAGTCGTGTGCTGGTGCCGCTGTGCGGCAAGAGCCTGGACCTGGCCTGGTTGGCTGGGCAGGGGTACCGCGTGCTTGGTGTGGAGCTGTCTCGGCAGGCGGTGGAGGGCTTCTTCCGTGAACATGGGCTTGATGCCGACGTTTTGCAGCATGGGGCTTTCGAGGTTTGGCGCAGTGGCGAAATCGAGCTGTGGTGTGGCGATTTCTTTACGCTGCAGGCGGAGGATATCGCCGACTGCGTGGGCCTTTATGATCGGGCGGCGCTAATCGCATTGCCGCCGCAGATGCGCGCGGCGTACATGCGGTTGCTGTCGGCGTGGCTGCCTGCGGGCTGCAGGGGGTTGCTGGTGACCCTGGATTATGACCAGTCGCTGCTGGGCGGCCCGCCGTTTTCAGTAGGGGATAAAGAAGTGCTGCAGGGGTTTGCGGGGTGGCAGATGGATGAGCTGGAGGTGGTGGAGCTTATTCAGGAGAGCCCGAAGTTTTTGCAGGCCGGGGCTTGCAGCCTGTTGGAGCGGGTGTACCGGGTCAAGCGCTGACCGGCGCATGCAAAAAGGGCGACCGAAGTCGCCCTTTTTGCATTGCCAGGTGGATCAACCGCGACGGCGCAGGGCCTCGATACGGTCTTCCAGCGGCGGGTGGCTCATCAGCAGCCCGGCCAGGCCGTGCTTGAGGCCGCCATTGATGCCGAAGGCCTTCATGGTGTCGGGCATGTGCACGGGCAGGCCTTGTTCCACGCGCAGGCGCTGCAAGGCACCGATCATGGCCGAGGTGCCGGCCAGCTGCGCACCGGCTTCGTCGGCGCGGTATTCGCGGCGGCGCGAGAACCACATCACGATCATGCTGGCCAGGATGCCCAGGATCAGCTCGGCAACGATGGTCGCCACATAGTAGGCAATGCCCTGGCCCTCTTCGTTCTTGAAGATGACCTTGTCGACGAAGTTGCCGATGATGCGTGCAAAGAACATCACGAAGGTGTTCACCACACCCTGCACCAGCGCCAGGGTGACCATGTCGCCGTTGGCGACGTGGCCGATTTCGTGGGCCAGTACCGCACGCACTTCATCGGGCGAGAAGCGCTCCAGCAGGCCCTGGGACACGGCTACCAGCGCGTCGTTGCGGTTCCAGCCGGTGGCGAAGGCGTTGGCCTCGTAGGCCGGGAAAATACCCACTTCGGGCATTTTGATGCCCGCCTCACGGGACAGCTCTTCGACCGTTTGCAGCAGCCACTGTTCGTGACGGGTGCGCGGTTGGCTGATGATCTGGGTGCCGGTGCTCATCTTCGCCATCCACTTGGAGATGAACAGCGAGACGAGGGAGCCGGCAAAGCCGAACACGGCGCAGAACACCAGCAGGCTGCTGAGGTTCAGGTCGACCCCGTTGGCGGCCATGAACCCGTTGAAACCGAACAGGCTCAGGGTAATGCTTGCAACCAGCACCACCGCAAGGTTGGTGGCTACAAACAACAGAATGCGCATCATGGTTGTTACGTTCTCCTGACGGATGAGTTGTCGCTTACTGCGGGGTATATAAGGGGCCTGCCGTGCCGATTCAATCGGGCGACTATTTCAAACTGTGTACGGCGGAGTATGGCAGAGGATGGCGCGGGGGCTGTGGGATAGAGCGTTGCAGGATGTAAGAAGCGAGGTATGCCTTGAGGTTTGTGGCGCTTGTGAGATCGAGCGCCGCCCGCGCGGCGCATCGCGAGCTGCGCTCGCTCCTACGTTTGTTTCGGGCCAATTATGCCTGTGGGATTTGCGCGCGAACGCCTTGGCGCATGGCGCGATATCGCGTGGTTCAAACAAGGCGGTCGCGCGCGCCTGTCACAGGCGTTACTGGCCAAAAACAAACGTAGGAGCGAGCGCAGCTCGCGATGCGCCGCGCGGGCGGCGCTCGATCTGCGCGCCACCCCAAAAATCCCGTCGGACCTTACTGCGAATACCCCTTCAGGAAATTGCCAATCCGGCCAATCGCCGCTTCCAGGTCGTCCACCCGAGGCAAGGTGACCACGCGGAAGTGGTCCGGCCACGGCCAGTTGAACGCCGTACCTTGCACGATCAGCAGTTTTTCCGACAGCAGCAGGTCAAGGGCGAACTTCTCGTCGTTGAGGATCGGGCACACCTTCGGGTCGATGCGCGGGAATGCATACAGCGCACCCATCGGCTTCACACAGCTCACCCCCGGGATATCGTTGAGCAGCTCGTAGGTGCGGTTGCGCTGTTCTAGCAAGCGGCCTGGCGGCAATACCAGGTCGTTGATGCTCTGGTAGCCACCCAACGCGGTCTGGATGGCATGCTGGGCCGGCACGTTGGCGCACAGGCGCATGTTGGCCAGCATGTCGATGCCTTCGATATAGCTCTGGGCGTGGTGCTTCGGCCCGGAGATGATCAGCCAGCCGGAACGGAAGCCCGCCACTCGGTACGACTTGGACAGGCCGTTGAAAGTCAGGCACAGCAGGTCGGGTGCCAGCGAGGCGGTGCTGATGTGCACCGCTTCGTCGTACAGGATCTTGTCGTAGATCTCGTCGGAGAACACCACCAGGTTGTGCTGGCGGGCCAGCTCCAGCATGCCCAGCAGCAGCTCTTTGGAGTAGACGGCGCCGGTCGGGTTGTTCGGGTTGATGATCACCAGGGCCTTGGTGTTCGGGGTGATCTTGGCCTTGATGTCTTCAAGGTCGGGGAACCAGTCGGCTTGCTCGTCGCACAGGTAATGCACCGGCTTGCCGCCCGCCAGGCTCACGGCGGCGGTCCACAGCGGGTAGTCGGGGGCCGGGATCAGCACTTCGTCGCCGTTGTTCAGCAGCGCCTGCATCGACATGACGATCAGCTCGGACACACCGTTGCCGAGGTAGATGTCCTCGATGGTGACGCCTTCGATTTCCTTTTGCTGGCAGTACTGCATCACCGCCTTGCGCGCGCTGAACAGGCCCTTGGAGTCACTGTAGCCCTGGGCGGTGGGCAGGTTGCGGATCACATCCTGGAGGATTTCATCGGGCGCCTCGAAGCCAAACGGCGCCGGGTTGCCGATGTTCAGCTTGAGGATGCGGTGGCCTTCCTCTTCCAGACGTTTGGCGTGCTTGAGCACTGGGCCGCGAATGTCGTAGCAGACATTGGCGAGCTTGTTCGATTTGCTGAACTGCATGATGGGATCCCGATATGAGAAAACGCGCAACCCATGCCGAAAGGTTTGAAACGGCAGGAAGCGGGTGCCAGACTGAACGCCTGGCACACGAAGCCAACTAATATACGTGCCACCCGCGCCCCGGAAAAGACGGCGCGGGGTGAAATTCAGCCTGCCGAGGTCCCTACATGAAAAAGATCGAAAAAACCCTGGATGAATGGCGGTCGATGCTCGACCCTGAGCAATACCAGGTATGCCGCCTCAAGGGCACCGAGCGGCCATTCAGCGGCAAGTACAACAGCGAACGCCGCGACGGCATCTACCACTGCATCTGCTGCAACCTGCCACTGTTCGACGCGCAAACCAAGTTCGACTCTGGGTGCGGTTGGCCGAGCTTCTACGCGCCGATCGAAGACAGCGCGATGATCGAGATCCGCGACACTTCCCACGGCATGATCCGCACCGAAGTCACCTGCGCCCGTTGCGACGCGCACCTGGGGCACGTGTTCCCCGATGGCCCGGCACCGACCGGCCTGCGCTACTGCATCAACTCGGTGTGCATCGACCTGCGCCCACGCGACTGACCGGAGCCCGACCATGGCTGCATCGATGCTGGACATCCCCTGCGTGACCCTCGGCGGTGAGCACAAGACGCTCGCAGACTACCCAGGCAAGGTGCTGCTGGTGGTCAATACCGCCAGCCAGTGCGGCTTTACCCCGCAGTACAAGGGCCTGGAGCAACTCTGGCAAACCTACCGCGAGCGCGGCCTGGTGGTGCTGGGCTTTCCATGCAATCAGTTTGGCAAGCAGGAACCGGGCGATGCGCGTGAAATCGCGCAGTTTTGCGAGCGCAATTTCGGTGTGAGCTTTCCGCTGTTTCGCAAGATCGAGGTCAACGGCCCCGGCACCCACCCGCTGTACGTCGAACTCAAGCAGCGTGCACCGGGCTTGCTCGGCTCGCAGAAGATCAAGTGGAACTTCACCAAGTTCCTGATCGACCCTGCCAGCGGTCAGGTCACGCGCTATGCCCCCACCACCAAGCCACAGGCCCTGGAAGCGGACATCGAGCGCTTGCTCAGCCGTTGAGCGGCACCCAGTGGTCGATCAGGGCCAGTAGCTCTTCGCGGCGAAACGGCTTGGCCAGGTAGTCGTTCATGCCTGCCGCTCGGCAGCGTTCGCGCTCCTCGGGCATGGCGTTGGCGGTGAGGGCAACGATTGGCAGTTCGGGCCAGCGGCCGCTCTGTCGGATGCGCCGGCTGGCCTCGTAGCCATCCATCACCGGCATGTTGCAGTCCATCAGCACCAGGTCGAAGTCGTCATGCTGCAACAGTTCCAGCGCCTCGGCGCCCTGGGTGGCCAGTTGCACCTGGCAGCCAAGCTTGGCAAGCATGCCCTTGGCTACCAACTGGTTTACCGGGTTGTCCTCTACCAGCAGAATCCGCGCGCGGCCTTGCTCCAGGGTAATGGCCGGGGTGGCCAGCGGGTGTTCGGGCTCATGGCCTTGCAAGGTGCGGCGCAACGTCTGGTACAGGGCGTTGCGCGCCAGTGGCCGGGCCAGCTGATGCAACGGGGCCAAGGCCAGCGACTGCTCGTTGGGCAGGAAGTTGCCGTAGGCGGTCACCAGCAGTATCGGGGTTTTCAGTGCCTGGCGCAGTTCGAACAGGTGGTCCACATCGTCGCTGATCAACAGGTCGATCGCGGCGCCGTCCAGCGTGGCGCTGCTGTCATGGCGCTGGTAGGTCAGGCCCCAGGCGGGCAGCAAGTTCTGCAGCAGTTCATCAAGCCCGCTACCGCCTGCGCTCAGGGCGGCCACGTGGCCATGCAGGGGCACCGGCGGGATGGCTTCGGTGTGCACGGCCAGCGGTAATTCGGCGGTAAAGCAGCTACCAAAGCCCGGCTCGGAGCGAATGTGCAGGTGGCCCTGCATGGCCTTGCACAGGTTGCGCGTCAGCGCCAGGCCCAGGCCGGTGCCGCCGTACTGGCGGGTAATGCCGGCACCGGCCTGGGTGAAGGGCTGGAAGATGCGCGCCTGGGCTTCTTCCGGTATGCCGATGCCCGTGTCACGCACCTCCAGGCGCACACCGCCGACGATCGTCACCAGGCGCACATCGACGCGACCGAAGCGGGTGAACTTGAGCGCGTTGGACAGTAGGTTGCTGACGATCTGCCGCACCCGCGTGGGGTCGCCGAGCACGCTGCTAGGGAAGTCGCTGGCGATAAGGCACGTGAGTTCCACGCTTTGCGCGGTGTTCTGCGACAGCAGGTTGGCGGTGTCTTCCACCATCGACCCCATGTCGAAGGGGATACGCTCCAGCTCCAGCTGGCCAGCATCGAACTTGGACAGGTCGAGAATATCGTTCAGCAGCTCCACCAGCACCTTGCCCGAATCGTGGGCAATTGCCAGTTGCTGGCGTTGTTCACTGGGCAGCGGGTTGTCCAGCGCCAGGGCGATCATGCCAAGCATGCCGTTGAGCGGGGTGCGGATTTCGTGGCTCATGTTGGCCAGGAAGGCGGCGCGTGCCTGGGCCATGTCCAGCGCGCGGCGGCGGGCTTGCTCCAGCTCCTGGTTGGACAGGCTGAGGCTGCTGTTGCTGGCTTTCAGCTCGTCGGTGCGCGCCGACACGATGTCTTCCAGTTCGTTCAGGTACTGGGTCAGGCGGTTTTCTGCCGTGCGCCGCTGTTCAATTTCGGTGGCCATGCTGACGAACTGCTGGTTGGCGACCTTCACCAGCACGCCGATTTCGTCGTGCTCATGACCATGCGGGCATTCCAGGCGCGTTTGCCGGGGTTTGCGCGGGTCGCTGCCGCTGAGCGCACCGATCACCGTCACCAGCGGCTTGGTCAGCATCATGTAGAACAGCGCCAGCAGGATGCCGGTCAGCACCAGGCTGCGGGCGAAGCCGTTGAGCAGGGTGATGCCGGCACGGTCGAGAAAGCGGCTGCCGAAGGCGTAGGTGTCGACGTCCAGATACAGGGTGCCAAGGTATTCCTCTGGCATATGGGTCAGGAACAGGCGCTCTTTGAACTGGCGCTGCTCACCAAACAGGAAGTCGCTGAGGAGCCGGTAGCGGTCCTGCAGCCTTGGCCGCTCGACATCGGCCAGCACCGTTTCGTTGTTGTCGATCAGCCGGGCGCGGATGATGGCCGGCGACTGCAGCAGGCCCCGGGTGAGCTCCAACGCCAGCTCGGAATCGATGTTGTAGGCAATGCGCGAGGCCGGGTTGTGGCTGATTTGCAGCAAGGCGCGCACTTCACGGTTGATGGACGCGTCTTCGCTGGCATAATCGATGCCGATCTGGATGAGACTGAGCAATGTTCCCAGGATGAAGCCGACCAGGACTGTCAACCGGGCTTGCTTGTATGACAGGCGATTGGTGAACTTGATATCCATGAGTCCCGAGCCGGTTTCACGTTCCTTGCGCTGCGCAAGCATAGCCGAATAGCCCCGGCAGCTGGCGGGCCTGTCACACATTCAGCTGGAAATCTCACCTGTCTTGTTAGGAGTCGTCATGGACGCTCGCTTGATTGCTTTCCTGGACCGCGCCGAATCGGTACTGGCGCGCCTCGAACCCCTGTTGCCGGCACCGCGCCCGAACATCGACTGGGGCACCACCCTGGCCGCCCGCTGGCAGCGCGATGGCCGCAGCGGCTACCTGCTACCGCTGGAAGTCAGCCTGGACATCCGCCTGACCGACCTGATCGGCGTCGACAAACAACGTGACCAGCTAGGGCGTAACACCCACCAGTTCATCAACGGCCTGCCGGCCAACCACGCGCTGCTGTGGGGCTCGCGCGGTACCGGCAAGTCGTCGCTGGTACGCGCCTTGCTGGCCGAGCACGCCAGCGCCGGCCTGCGCTTGATCGAAATCGAACGCGACCACCTGGCCGACCTGCCACGGGTGGTGGAGCAACTGCAGAAGTTGCCGCAACGCTTCATCTTGTTCTGCGACGACCTGTCGTTCGAAGCCGGGGAGGGCGACTACCGCGTGCTCAAGAGCGTGCTCGACGGCTCGCTGGAGCAGGCACCAGACAACGTGCTGCTGTATGCCACGTCCAACCGCCGCCACCTGGTGCCGGAGAAGGAGAGCGACAACGAGAACTGGAAGCGCGTGGACGGCGAGTTGCACCCCAGCGAAGCGGTGGAAGACAAGATTGCCCTGTCTGACCGTTTTGGCCTGTGGCTGTCGTTCTACCCGTTCACCCAGGACCACTTCCTGAATGTTGTCGAGCATTGGATCGGCCAGCTGGCACGCTCTGCGGGCCTGGCCTGGCAGCGTGACGAGCAGCTCGACATCCTCGCCGTGCGCTGGGCCACCGGGCGCGGTAACCGTAATGGCCGTTGTGCCTATCAGTTCGCCCGCTATTGGGTTGGGCTGCAATTGCTGGAGCAAAAGTAAATGATCGACATCAATGCCAGTGGCGCAGGCCTCGACGGCTACAACCTGCTGGCAGCGCAAGTGCAGGCACTGTTTGCCGACGAGCGTGATTTCATCGCCAATGCCGCGCAGTTTTCGGCGTTTCTGTTTAACCAGGTGGACGACCTGAACTGGGCGGGGTTCTACCTGAACCGAAACGAAGAACTGGTTCTGGGGCCGTTCCAGGGTCAGGTGGCGTGCGTGCGTATTCCTTTCGGCAAAGGCGTGTGCGGGGCGGCGGCGGCCACGCGGCAGACACAGCGGGTGGAAGATGTGCATGCGTTCCCAGGGCACATTGCCTGTGACAGCGCGTCCAACAGCGAGCTGGTGATCCCGTTGGTGAAGGAAGGCAGGCTGATTGGTGTGCTGGACCTGGATAGCCCGAAACCTGGGCGGTTCGGTGAGGCAGACCAGGTGGGGCTGGAGCGGTTGGCGGCGATCTTCCTTGAGCTGACTGACTGCTGACCACTGTCCAATGGCCGGCGCTATCCCTGTAGGAGCGGCCTTGTGTCGCGATGGGCCGCAAAGCGGCCCCGGATCTATGCATTAACGCTGAAGTCGCCGGGGCCGCTTTGCGGCCCATCGCGACACAAGGCCGCTCCTACAGGGGAACGGCGCAGGGCTTAGTCGTACATCACCTTCTTCTTCCAGGTCTCTTCTTCATCGGTCTTGAGCCCGTCGGTCAATTCGTTGTGCTCGTCCTCGGCCGGGGTCATGCGGTCGAGCACCTGGGCGTTGGCGCGGGCCAGCAGTTTCTCGAGATACGTGAGCTGCTCTTCATACACCTTCGGCTCCGGTTGCTTGCGCAGGTATTGCACGCCGCGCTCGAACGCCAGCCGCGCCTGGCCGGGCTGGCCTTTCTGCAGGGCCTGCTGGCCGAGGTTGTTGAAGAACTCGATATGCAGCAGCACCAGGATATGGCGAATTTCCTTGATCCAGTGCTTGGCCTCGGGCGTGGCCAGGAAGCCTTCCTGGGCCGCACGGGTCACCTGGTTGTGCATGGCCTCCAGCAGGAAGCGCACGTCCTTGGCCTTGACCTCGGTGTGGATCGGGTTCGGTGGGTTGTTCACCGGTACCTTGTCGCCCAGTGCAATCAGCCCTTCCAGTTCGGCGATGCGCGCCTTGAGTTCGGCATTGTGCTTGTCCACCGCCAGCAGGCGCTGGTTGAGGTTCAGCTCCAGGCGTGTCAGCAGCAGCTTGAGGGCTGGGGTCATGAACTGGCCGGGGAAGGTCTCGGTGATTTCGCCACAGCGGCGCAGGCGGTCGGCCAGCTCGATCTTCGTCCGGGCGCGTTCCAGCTTGCCGTTCTCGACCACATTGTTGAGGTAGCCGATCACGATCAGCAGCGCGATGCCCGCCACGATGAGCAGGGTGATCAGAAGTGGTGTCACCGTTAATGCCTCATGAATAGGTTTGCATTATTGAGTGTAGGAGCGAGCGTGCTCGCGAGAGGCCCAGGCAGCCATTCTCTTTTTCTATCGGCAAACTGCGCCATGACTGGATGCTGGCACATTAATGCTGACTTGACGCCAGAAAATCAACGGCAAACGCCTGTGGGCTGCCTGAAACAGCGCTGGGTATACCCGGAAGTCATTGATTTAAATAAATTTCTACAAAGGGGTTGACGCCTGTACCAACCATCCATAGAATGCGCGCCACTTGCAGCGTAAAGCACACAGCGAAACGCGGCAGGGAGTGAAAGCAAGCAGTAATGCTTGTAGCGTGTCCCCTTCGTCTAGTGGCCTAGGACACCGCCCTTTCACGGCGGTAACAGGGGTTCGAGTCCCCTAGGGGACGCCAATGCGGGAATAGCTCAGTTGGTAGAGCACGACCTTGCCAAGGTCGGGGTCGCGAGTTCGAGTCTCGTTTCCCGCTCCAGTTTCTCCGGCAACGCTTAACGGCGGGGCAGGAAAAGAAAACCCAGGCTGAATCGTGAGGTTCAAACCTGGTGCACTGAAAAGTGTTGTGTGTCCCCTTCGTCTAGTGGCCTAGGACACCGCCCTTTCACGGCGGTAACAGGGGTTCGAGTCCCCTAGGGGACGCCATTTGCGGGAATAGCTCAGTTGGTAGAGCACGACCTTGCCAAGGTCGGGGTCGCGAGTTCGAGTCTCGTTTCCCGCTCCAGTTTAAATACTGTGGCGTCTATGCGGTGCAGTGGTGGTGAAGGTCTTGATGGCGCTTCACGCCGTAGCGGTAAAGTTTCACAATGCGGGAATAGCTCAGTTGGTAGAGCACGACCTTGCCAAGGTCGGGGTCGCGAGTTCGAGTCTCGTTTCCCGCTCCAAACATGTAACGCAAAAAGGAACCTTCGGGTTCCTTTTTGCGTTTTTGCGTGCCTGATTTTTGCGCCCCGCCTGTGCGAACATCGCGTTCGCGCAGGGCAGGGCTGCACTCAGCGATAACTGATGGTGAAATCGAGCGCGCCCTTTGCCACGCCAGGGGTCACCCGATCGTTCGTCTGGTAGAAGTGCGCACGATAAGGCAGGCGGGTTACAGGCAGCTGAAGCCTCTGGTTGGTCGATACGTGCTCTGCCAATGGCACGGGAACACCACTGTCATCGGTTATCTGGATGCCAATACCGGTCGCCGTCGAACCGTTGCCCAAGCTGAACAGGCCCAGTTTAGGGTCGATGGCGGCCGAGCCATCGGTGCCTGTCAGGTAGATATAGGCCGTAGCGGTACTTGAGTTGGGGTCGTCCTCGCAGTCACTCAGGGTGATATGGAACGGCATGCTGGTCGTGGTGCTGCCCCTGCCCGGGAAGTCCGCCACGGTATGGCTGCCCAGATCGACCGGGTCGGCACTGACCGCATCGCTTTTCAATGTGCACTGTGCCTGGTTCAGGTTGCCGCTGATTCGCAGGCGGAAGGCGTCAGGCTGATCTGAGGTGCTGCCACGGGCTACTTCTTCATCCAGCAAGACTGGCCCGGGCGCCATGGCCCCGATCTTGACCAGTGTGACTGTCATGCTGATCGGACCGATCAGGATCGGGATGGCCATGCTGGCCATGTTGGTGCCGCGGTAAGGCAGGAAGGTGTCGCCCGTGCTTGAGCTGAACGTATTGGGTGCCCCGCCGCTGAACGGGTGGCCCAGTTCGATGACGGCACCAACCCCCGGGGTCCGGGTTCTGATGATGCTATTGGCGAAGCGCCCGCTGCCAAGTCGCACTGGCACATCGTAGGCAAACGGCGCGGTGTAGTCGGCTTGCGCTTCCAGAAGGCGATCGGAGCTGTTGTGACAAGAGACAGCCCTGTTTGCCGGGTCGGAGGTCACGGGAACCCGCAGTCGAGTGATTTGGTCGCCGATCGGCAAGTCCCTGGGCACCCACACATTCTGGAAATCTGCCGTGAAGGTGGCAGGGCCTGGGCCATTGTTGATGACGCAGCCTGACGCAGCGTGGGCAGCCGGCAGGTGAATGAAGGGCAGGCTGACCAGCAGCAAGGTGGATAGCAGGGTGAGGCGATGGGTGGCGTTCATTGGCGGTTCCAGTCGGAAGAAGCTTCGCAGCGCAAGGTTTGCAGGCGATAGCCTTGTTCAAGCGGCAAGGTGGCGGGGGTGATATCGAAGCGGCATTGCTGCTCGCTGCCCGCCGTCCACCTGGCCAGCAGTTGCTGCTGCTCGAGGTGGGTGGCGACCAGTGCCTGGCCGCCTTGGCCGACCACGGCCAATACCTGGCCCTGGGCATCGCTGACCTGTGCGCCGAAGGGCAGGGGGCGGTCGTCTGCTTGCAACAGGGTCAGTACCAGGCGGTTGACCCGGCGCGCCGGGAACTTGGCGAGCACCACGGCGCCGCGGCGTGGCACCACCTGCGTGGTGCCGTTGTCGATTTCGATTTCCGGGTCGAGCTGGTCCAGTTGCAGTACCAGCTGGTTGGCCCGATAGGGGCGCATGTACGGTGCCAGTGCATAGCCCGCAGGGTTGGTCTTGCCCTGTTGTGCCTGGCCCACGCCAACCCCTTCGATGCCCGGCACATGCACCACGGCATTGGTTTCACCCATGAACGGCGCCAGCAGCATGCCGCCGCCGTGCGCCAGCAGGGCACCGCTGCTGCTCAGCGATAGGTTGCGGTAATCGGCGGACTCGCTGTAACCCATGCCGTAGTTGGCATGGCTGCCCTGGTAGGCCAACGACAGGCTGCCACTTTGCTGGGTGTCGTTGGCCAGCGTGGCGCGGTAGTTCAGGCGCCGGTCATCGAAGTGGCCACTGAGGCTGGCGCGTTCGCTGTGCTTGCCAGCGCTGTGCTGCATGTCGAAGGTCGCGCTGGAGGCGTGCTTGAAGTCCAGGGGCAGGCTTAGGCTCAGGCCGATGATGCGGTCGTTGTGGCGCGACGAATTGAGCGACTGCGAGGCGAACAGGTTGAGGCTGATATTGTGCGGTAGCTGCGTGTTGTATTGCGCCTGGTACTGGCGCCGTTGCAGGCTGTTGTGCCAGTAGTCGTCCTGCGACAGGGTCAGGCTGAGGCTGCCGGCGCTGCCGAAGTGCTGGTACACCGAGGCTTCCAGCCGGCTGCGGCGGTTGCCCAGGTAGTGATCGGAGGCGTTGCGTTGCTGCACCACCTCGTCATAGTCGCGGTAGCCGACAGTGGAATAGCGATAGCCGGCGAAGCGCAGGTTGGTTCCGCTGTCGAAGGCCTTGCCGTAGCGGGCCGAAAAACTGTTGCCTTGCACTTGGCCCAGTGCTGGGCCAAGGTCGCTGGTGGCCTGGGTGGCGTCCAGCGATAGCGCGCCAAACGCCCCGAAGTCGCGCGCAAGGCCGAGGGTGGCGGCGCGGTAGTAGTCACCCCCGAGCACGCCAGCGTACAGCGTGCTTTCCCACCCCATACCGCGGGCCAGCGTGCCTTGCCACAATGCGGGGGTGTCGGCCTCGTATGCGCCGTGGTAGCGGCCCAGGGCCAGGTCGTAGCGCCACACGCCTGCGCGCATGAGGTTGCCCAGGGTGGAGTAGGGTTGGATGAAGTTGCGCACCTGGCCATCGGCTTCGGTCAGAACCACTTCCAGCTCACCGCTGCTGGCGCCCACGGCCAGGTCGTCGATTTCGTATGGGCCAGGGGCGACGAAGGTGGAATAGAGTGGGTAACCGTTCTGCAGCACCTCAAGCTTGGCGTAGGTTTGCGCCACGCCGCGCAACACGGGGGCGTAATTTTGCATGGCGTCTGGCAGCATCTCGGTGTCGGAGGCCAGTTTCACGCCTTTGAACGGCAAGCTGCGGAACACCTCGCCTTGAGTAAAGGTTTCGCCGAGGGTGAGGGTACCCCAGCGTGCCGGCAGGTCGCGTTGGGCATAGGTATTGGTGCGCGTCCAGCGCAGCTCGCCCTGCCGGTTTTCGCGCAGCGCCTGCTGGCTGCGCAGACGCCAGCCGTACAGGTTGACGCCGCTGTTCAGGTACAGGTCATGGCTGTTGTGGGTGCCGTTACCGCGGCGGTTGCTGTGCTGGGCCGAGGCCTGGTAATTGACGAAGGCGGCGTTTATGCCTTCGTCCCAGTGGTGCTCGGCAATGGCGCCGCTGGTATCGCGGCGCAGGTAGAACTGTGGTATCGACAGGTTCAGGCGCAACTTGCCCGCATCCAGGTCGGCACTGGCGCCGGCCAGTTGCGTGGGCAGGTCGATACAGTGGCCTTCATCGCCGGGTTGCCTGGCGCCCAGGTGTTGTTCGCGCACACCGATTTCATCCAGCAGATCGGCACTCAGGCATGGCGCCAGGGTTTGCCCATCGCGGCTGTCGTCGAGGGTGATGTCCCGTTTGCCCAAGGGGCTGAGGTTCAGGTACAGCTCCAGGCTGTAGCGGCCGGCGGCGAGTGGGCGCTGCTCGGCCAGGGCACGCAGCGCGAGGGCGCCGGCATCGGCGGGTTGGCCTGGGCTTTGGCGAATGAAGCCGGGCTCGAACTGCAGGTCGGCGGGGGCGGCCAGGGCCGGCATGCTCAGCAGGCTTGCGCTGAGAGCGGGAAGGGTGGAAAAGCGCAGGCGTGACAGCGCCTGCTGGTGTTTGAAGGGCTTGAGCATGACAGGTGCCTGGTTTGGACATTGGAGCGCGGCGGTTAGGCGGTGCTGGCGGTGACAAGCGAGGCGTTTGGGGTTGGAATGAGGCGGTCGCTTGGTGGGGCGGAAAGATAAGGAGAAAGTTGGGGGAGGACTGTAGGGCTAGTCTGGGGGGGGGGGATAAGTCGATGTGTTTTTGGGTCAGGATGGTGAAACACAAAAACCCGTAAGAAGAACGGCGCTGCAGATGATATCTGCAGCGCCGAACCTGTTGGCGCTAGTTATTTTTGAAGCGTGTTAGCAAACGCCTGGGCAGCTTCTGGAGTAGCGAAGGAGTTAGTACGTGCCCCTCCTGGAATGGCTGATTTCACCCTAGTCCCGGTGACCGCGAGAAGTCTGGAGCTACTAATTGGAGCCAAGGGAACACCCATGATGTCCGTTTGCTCCATCTTAACCGTGATCAATGAGCCACGTGGTGATCTGTCGTAGTCAGGGGTTGGTTCAAGTGCGGCACGTTGTGGCAAAGCTGGAGCTGGAGGTGGATTACGATCCGCGCTCGATGAGCGCGCAGACGGCTGATTTATGTCCGCTGGCAAATTGTCCTCTACTGGTGAAATGTCATCTGTTTGGGCCCCGTTGCTCCTTGTGCTGTTACGCCGTAGGCCCCCGTCACCGGCACCCCCAGCATCCCCCACTTCGGCAACGCTTTGCCTCCTGGCCGCAGCACGTTTGTCGAACCCTGCCTTGACCATCCCTGCCGTCAACGTCATCGTGCCGATGATGGACAGTGACATAGACGCGATGCCCAATTTCTTTTTCTTTTCCGGGTCTTTCACAAACTCCGCGGCAACCTGTGTAGCCGCCGATGCAAGCGTTGCGGTGATACCTACCGCCAGTACGCCAATGACGAGCGGGGTGGCGGCACCTGCGGTCATCACGGCAAAGCCAATGGTCAAGCCTATGTTCATTACCAAAACGCCAATGTTCAGCCAGAACTCAGCCCCGCGCTTCTGCTTCTCTTTCACCGGGTCATCGTTCGAGCCCCAGCCGCGGCTGTAATGCCCGGTAGGGTCCTGCCACATGACCGGGTTGCCCAGGCAGTACACGTATGGGTTGATGCCCGCCAGTTCAGGGTCCAGGTTATCCGGGCTATGGAAGCGCATCAGGCTGGGGTTGTAGGCACGGTAGCCGCGCCCCAGCAGGTACCAGCCCAGTGCCTGCTAGCGCGCTTCGGCATTGAAGCCCAGCAGGCCCAGCAGCTTGCCTTCCTGCACCTCCCCATAGGCGCTGTAGTTGGCTTCATGCACCTCATCATTGGCCGCGCATTCGCCGATGACGCTGTTGTTGTTGCTGGCCATGTACAGGCGTGTCTCGTTGCTTTTGCCCGACTGTTGCAGCCCCAGCGGGGAGTCGCCTGCAAACAGGTACTCGGTGAGCAAGCCATCGCGCAAGGTGCTGCTGACCCGATAGCCCTCGTAACGCCGTTGCTCCTCGGCCTGCGCACCGTGGCGCACGCCCAGCAGTTGCCCGTGGCCGTCATAGCGGAAGTTGGCCAGGGCCGTGCCGCCCGGTGCCGCAGCGCTGGCCAGTTGGCCGGTATCCTCGTCGTACACCAGGCGGTTGCCCTGCTCGTCCTTGAGCATGTTGCCATCGGCGTCGTAATCGTCCTCGCTGAACTTCACCAAAGCGGGGTAATCGGCTGTCAGCGTATGGCTTACGCTTTTCAGCTGGAACGGTAAATCTTCGAAGTATTCGTAGAACGCTTCGTCGACTTCGCCATCCGCGAACTCGCTGCGGCAAAGGTAGATATTGTCGTACGCGTCGAACTCAAACGCCTGGTTGGTGATTGCACGGCCCTTGCTGTTGGTAGGCAGCGCGCTGCCTTCACACCTGTGGTTGTACAAGCGGTCACGGTCATCGTAATCAAAGCGCTCCGTCAGCACCGCCGTACCGGCTTTGATCAGCGTGCGGCTGTGCAGCATGTTGTCGTCGCGCCACACTTGTTCGAGCGCGCGCTCATCGAGGGTGGTGTCAAGCCGGCTCAGCTTGAGGGTGCGCGACGTTTCCCGGCCGCGGTGGTCATAGGCCTGGGTGCACAGCAGTTTCTGCGGGTTGGCGGCCTCGGCGTTGTTGGTGGTCAGCGTGGTATGCAACAGGCCTGCACTGTTGTAAGTGAATACCGCTTGCAGCGTGCCTTGGGTGATCGAGTGCAGCCTGCCAAGTTCATCGTATTCGTATGCTTTTCGGCTGTTGTCGCTGTCGCTGCACGTCAGCATGCGCCCTTGCAACGAATAGACGAAGTCGCGCGTGTAGACATCGCCCGATTGTTTGTCTGCCCAGCTTTCACTCAGCAGGTAACCCTGGTCGGTGTAGCTGTAGCTGCGTGTACCTTGCTCGTTCTGCGCTTCGGTAATGGCTGCGGAGGCCATGCTGTACTTGAAGCTGGAAGGCTTCTGGTTTTTCCCCGCTGTGATACGTGTTGGCGCGGTGCCGACCGCCAGGTCGTACTCGTAGTTGAACGTGCGGCCAGAGCCCATGATTCGCTTCTCTGGCAGCAACTGTGAGCCGCTGTACTCGCGCGTTTCCTGGTGGCGGCCAACGGTCACTTTGACCAGGCGGTCGATATCGTCGAACTCGCGTCCACACACCGAACGCCCTTTATCGTTGCGTTGCGGGTGCAGCAGCAGGGTGGTCGCCAGTTCATCGGTGCTGTGGTGGGCAAACTCCCGGCTCAACGCCGAGCCGTCCGCGCGATCGGTGCGCTGCATGCGCCCCCAGATGTCGTACCTGTAACCGGTGGTGCGTTTGTGTTCGGCACGTGCGGTGTGCTTGCCGCTTGCCGGCACGCCGAAGGTATAGGTTTCTGCGACGCTGCGGCCAAAGCCGTCATAGCTGTAGGCGCGTGTCGATGCCGAGGCACCGTGCTCATCCAGCGTTTGCACCTGTTCTGGTTTGTCGAAGCGATTGAAGGAGGTGGTGCTCTGGCTATTTCGCACACCGGGTTGGTCCGGGTACTCCTCCCAGGTGGTGACGATATCCCCCTCGGCGCCGAACGGGGAGCGGTCGGTGAACACGGTCACCCCGTCCGGGCGCACGGTAGCGCAACGGTTACCCCAGTTGTCGTATCGATGCTGGCTGGTCAAGGCCAGTTCGCGGTCGGGCAGTTGGTCGTAGGTGGTTTCGTTTTCCAGCTGGCCGAAGGCGTTGTAAGCGGCGGAATAAACCTGATACGTCTGTTGTTGCCTGGCCTTCGAGGCCACCGCCTCGCATACCCGCTCTTCCTTGATGATGCGGTTGAGGCCGTCGAACAACACGCGGCTGATTACGCCCAGGTTGTCTTCGGTTTCCTGAAGGTTCTGCTCAGCCGACACGGCATAGCGATAGCGGACAGTGGCGCGCTTTTCGTCATCGTCCGGTGCGGAGGTTTCGCTGGTCAGCCGATTGCTTGTGTCATAGCTGAAGCGCGTGACCGTGTCGTGAATGTCGAGGTTTTCCAGCACCTGGCCTGTCAGCGGATGCTGGCTCTGTTTAGAAACCTTCTGGCTCAGGTTATGCCCGATGGTCGTCTGGGTGGTCTGCAGGACATCGCCCAGCGCCTTGTGCGAGGAGAGGCTGAACTTCCACTCAAGCGTTGTGGTGGTGTCGGCCAGCACTTTACCCAGCTTCGTCCCATCATGCCCGGCATGCAGTGTAGTTTCACGTTTGCTCATGCGGCCGTGGTAGTGAGCATTGCTGGGGCTGCTGAGGTAGGTCCGTTTGACCGTGCTAAGGGCGCGCAGGGCCTGCGGGTTGGCGGCGTCCGTCAGCACTTCCTGTTCGATGGCCAGCCATGTCGAGGCGATTTCGCCGTGTTCGGGCAGGTCGATGCGACCCTGCAGGGTCCCCAGCGCACCATAGGTAAAATCGGTGCGTAGCACGGTGGCGCCTTCTACCACGTTGGCAAGCGTGCTCGGGTAGACCGTCTGGCTTTTTACATGCTTCTTGAAGCCGTTCGGATCAGCGGGGCATTTGCCAGGTTCGCCGTTGGCGTCGTAGTACTCCAGCACGGTGTACCCGCCATCCTGCTGAATTTCCTTGGTGAGGTTACCCTCTCGATCGTATTCGGTGGTGATGGTTTCAAAGCGCTTTTTGTTGGCATCGTCCTCCATTTCCCAAGAGGTCGTTACCGTATTCGCCATCAGGTAAATGGGCGGCTGTTTGCTGAAGGGGTCGCCCAACTCGCCGTGATAGACGATTTGGGTTCGGGTGACCTGTTTGCCCTGAGCGCGGGTTTCCTGGGTGCTGCGGTGGAAGCGGTCGTAGTGGGTGGTGACGGTGCGGTCAGCCTGGCCCGGGCAACGCTGGGTGGTCTTGCACCAATAGCTGTAGCCTGGGTCGACAACGTCGTACAAATTGTCGCGCCCGTTGTTGCGCCAGGTAATGGTGCTGCCATTACCCATGAAGTTTTCAGTGGAGTAGTCATAGTCCGTGCGCATTTCCGGCTGGCCTTGCCCTGGCTGAACGCGATGGCGTTTGACCCGTGGCAGCTTCTTGTCGACGCCCGGCAATGCATGGCCAGGATCCCCGTCGATGCCGTATTCGATGTGCTCTACAGCGCCTGTGGGCGAGACCACTTTGGTCACGCAGGTCTGCCCATGCACGGTCTGGTAGTCGAATTGCCACTGAGTCTGGTCGGGCAGTACCACATTCTGCAGTTGTCGCCCCTTGAACTTCAGTACCTGGCTGGCTTGCACATCAGCGGCGCCAGGGTACAGGGTGAACTCAGTCGTGCCGCCGTAGGCGACCTGCAGCAACAGGCGGCCTTTACCTGCGCCATCGGGATGCCCGCTGTGTACGTGCGTCAAGCAAAACCAACCCGGGGTAACCGAGTTGCTTGCGTAGGTGAGTTCGAGCCAGTGCCCGGACGGTGCGTAGATGCGTGTCGGCAAGGCCGCACGCTGTGCGCCCGCGCCCATCTCTTCGAGTATTTCGACCACGCCGCTACGGTGCACGACGCGGAAGCGCCCTTCGCCATCCTTGTGGAAGTGGAAGGTATCGAGTTTTTTCTCGCTGATGCTCTCGATGCCGTCCACGGTGAACTGTTCGCCGGTAAACAGCGACAGGGCGCCACCGCCTTCAGGGTAGGCATGCTCGACAAAGCGGGAAAGGTTCAAATCCCATCCTTCGCCATACCCGACATCGCCCGCGGCCATTGAGTTGTAGGCCAGGTTTAGCGAGAAACTGGCACCGGCGCCGCTGTCGGCAACCAATTCAGGAATCGCGATGCTCAGCCCATATTGGCCGGTACGTGGGTCGACACGCTTTTCGACGGCGAAGTTATTGGCATTGGAGTGCGCGGCCATGCTGCTCATGGGGTCACCTGCGTTGTCGGGTTGGTTGGGTAGAACAGCTGGCCGCAGCGGTATTTGGTAGGGCCATTTTCGTCGGACTTGTGCGCGCGGCCGATCATGACTTTGCCAAGGCCACAGGTGAAATCGGAATTTGACTCCTTGACTTCCTTCTCCCAATCACCGGGTACGACGATCATTTTGTTTTCGACAGCTTCCGTGTCTTTGTAAAGCGTGGCGCAGCGGTAGGTGGTGTACCCAGTTTCATCGCCTTTATGGCCGCGCCCGACCATCACGCTGTCCGTCGGGCACGTGAAGTAAATGGGGTCGACCTTATCTTTGTTGTAAGTAACGGCTTCTGTACAGCTTTTGTCGGGCTGTTTTTCGCTCGTGCTTTCAGGTTTGCGCCTGCCACATTCAGAGATCTTGGCGGCGGTATAATCCTGTTTAATCACAATCTTCACCTTCCCATCGCCTTTCACGGTCTGGCAGGTGTATTTCGTCCAGTCATCTTTATGATCACCGTGTTCATCGCCACTGTGCGCACGGCCGACCATGACTTCGTCGCTTGCGCAATCAAACTCGTGGTCGTGTTCTTTTTTTATCGTGGTGGTCGTCTTTTCGCCCAAGGGCACAGGCGTGAGTGTTGGTGTGTTGGAGTCTTCGGAAATGTTTATTTGCAGGCAACTCAGTTTCCTAGTGATTCTTCCTGCGTCATTGTGGGTTTTGGCGGCCAGTTTGAAACCGACAGGTTTTTCGCCGGCATCGTTGGTGTAGTCAATGTATTTGCCTACCTCGAACTCTGCCAGGCGGTCAATGCCAATTTCAGGGAGTTGCGAGGGATTGCGTGTCGTCTCCAGTCGGATAACGAAGCTTTTGTTATCTTCGGGGTCGTCCTCTGTGTAAAACGTATCGTCCAATTTCGTGTCGCACAACCAATCATCGGTCAGCAGGATTTCTGCGGAGGAGGGAATATCTTGCATCAAGATATCGCTGGGCTTAATGTCATAGCAATTACCCACGCCTAACCCGCCGCGCTCCGCCACGGAGAGTTTTAATGTTTTTCCTGCACCGGCTGGGGGGATATCCACGGTGCAACGGCGTTCCCCAAAGTCTCCGGTTGGCGCTGAAATCAGGGTAATTGTACCTGCGCTGGCATAGGGGGTAATTAAGCCACAAAAAATGAACGTTAACGTCAAGAGAAGAGGCGGGGATGGGGCGCGGTGGGTACGGCTTCCCCGTGTTGTATTTATCATGGTCGAACTCCGTTGTTTATTGATCAAGCTGCTGATTAGCAGGCCACTCCTCGCAGGGATGGCCCGGTAACGCTCAGGCTAAAACAGCTGGATTCGGTTGGCACCTGGCATAAATAACAGGTAGGGCGCAGGCCCAGCCAAGACGTGCAGTGCCGCCGGGCACGGGCTTGGGCCTAGTATTTTTGCCAGTGGTCGAGCACCGGTTGCAGGCGTAAAACTTGGTTCCGGCAAGCCTGATATGGAGTAAGAACAATGATTTCAAAAGCGGAAAACCGCGCGATCGACAGCGTGGGGGGGGGCGCAACTTTCATCAAGCCCAAGCCGGTCATTGAAGGGTTGACGCAGAGCCTTGAAGTGGACCTGGACCGCTTGGGTAGCGACAGCCTCAGCGCCGTTATTCGAGGGGCAGGGCTGAGTCACGGAGACCTTGTTTACTCCAATTGGTTAGGGGTGGATCCGGAGGGTGTTCCATTTGACTTGGTCAGGGAGGTCACCCTGGTACAAGACCCGGATAATGTAGTTTTACAGATAGACAATCGGACCGTGACGAATGCCAGTGGCGGTTATGCGTTCCTGTCGTACCAAGTTAATGATGTGACAGCGCCAGAGTCCATGCGGCAGTTTTGTTATGTGGGTGTGCGTGGCCCCGGTAGATTGCCGGTGGTGCAGGTACTGCAATCGCACGGTTTGAAGATCAATAAGGATGAGTTGCAGCAGCATGCCCACGTGGTGACGGCTGCTTACCAGGCCATTCAGGATGGTGATCAGGTACATTGACAGTTCGACGCTTCAGAAGTACGGGGTTGGAGTTGTCAAAGCTGGAAAAGTCATTGCGCCCGGAACAGAAGTTCAACGGTGAGCCGCTGGAATGGTTGATACCCAAATCGGACCTGAATGCAGTCGATGTGGATGGGCGTCTTGAAATGAGTTATACCGTTAAACTCAAGGACGGTCGCGAACTTACACCCTCGCGTACGCAAACGTTCTTGATCAGCGACGCAGTGGACACGGGTACATTATTGCCCGCACCTGAGGTGGGCAATGGTGGTGGTAGCGAAATTGATCCTGGCAACTACCCAGACGGTTTACCGATTATCATCGACGGTTATCCGCAGCCTGCCGTAGGTGACTATTTGCTGCTGGCCTGGGTGTTGCCGTCGGGCGAAGCCAGCGTGCAAGTTATTCGTCTGGATGAAAGCAGCCTGGTCGCCGGGCGATTTTCCCTGCTGATCGAACCGGCACTGTTACTTGCCAGCCTGGGGGCAGTACAGGTTTTTTACCAGTACGCGCGTGAAGGCGCCTCGTTGACGTCACACGCAGTGCCACTGGACGTGACGGCGCCTCGCGCAGTGCCTCCCATGCCTACTGTCAGGGACAGCACAAATGCCGGTGCGGCAGATGAATATAATATCAATGCCTGGGATATCAGGAGAAATGGGGCCTACGTCCTCATCCCCAGCGAAGCCGATCTGCGCCCGGATGAACACGTTGAAGTGCACTGGCAAGGCGACCCGAACGGTGGCCGAACAATCATTCAATACCCAGATGCGGAAGGCCCGTTGGTATTCAACGTGCCTGCCGAGTTTGTCCCGGCCAATATGGGTGTCACGCCGTCCAAGCGGTTCGAAGTTTTTTATCGGATAGTGGAAACGAATACAGGGCTTCATTGGGATAGTAAAGCGGTGAAGTTGCTGGTGTTGCCGGTGGATGAAACACGGTATGAACGTATTGATTGCCCGGATGCAAACGCCGATGAAGAGCTGGTGTTGGTGCCCGCGGGTGGCAGACTGAAGTTGGAACCCTGGTTATTTATCAAGAAAGACCAGCTACTGAGCATTCACCTTAGTGGTATAGGGGCTGGGTCGGTACCGGTAACGGAAGTGTTGCGCGATCAGGTGCCGGTTACCGAGTTGCAGGTGAAAGAGGGTGTAGACGATTTACTGACTCATGAGCTGTTGAGCAAGCTACAGCCGGACCAAAAATTTTTGGTTTGGGCCAGTGTCAGTTTCGATGGCGTCCAATGGACGGACTTTCCGAAACTAGACCTGACGCTCAAGGTATGAAGGTGAGCGTTGTCGGGATGCGCTCGGTTATTTGCCGTGTTGAAACAGTGAAGGAACGGCCACTTAAAGCGGGCCGCTTGAATTTATTTGCAGGGCTGAACAGGCTCGATGAAGCGAGGGATTGGTCGTGACAAACCTTACTAAAGAACAGATACTCCAGCAGCTGGCTGGCGGCACGGTCATGGCGGGTTGGTCTGCTATTGCCCAAGTGGGGCGAGATCAGATCAACCAGTTATTGTCGGACCAGTGGCTACAAAGCTATACCAATCAAACGTTCATCGAACCCATGAGCATGGCGTTTGACCTGGACGAGGGCGGCCAGTTGCGTGGCGAGTTTCGCAACCTGGTATTTGGCCCGCCACAGCTGTATTTCGAAGAGGCCAACTTGCTGTCGGCCGTCACGACCGTGCGAATGACCCTGCTCTCGGGCGATTACATTCAGCATGCTTATTTGCCGGGCAGCCCGCCTGTACTGTTGCGGGCTCACAGTGTGAATGAGGCCATGCGCTATGCGGTCAGCGCGCACATAGAGCTGAAACTGCAGCAAAGCGTGAGCGGGCAGTATACCCAATTGGTGCTGGCGCTTTCAGATGCCCGGACCGATACGCTGCAATGTGACCTGGGTACCACCGACTATGCATCGAAACAGATAGGCAAAGCGGTTTACGACCATTGGCTCAACCAACCTAGCGCTCGCCAGGTCTATACCTTGGTCGAGTTCGATGGCGAAGATTACGCGTCGATGTCGCCCAAGAGCATCAAGGTTTTGACCCAGAGGGCACCTTGGGGGGCCAAGACAGACAAACTGTTCAAGGACAAGGCCGCTAGCGAAGGCGATGGCGCGGTGGTGTTGATGATGCAGTTACGCTCGCATCTGCTGCAGGGCACGCTTCCGCAACCCGGCAACAACTTCCCCTATCTAAGTCCCGGCACAGCCGCCACAGGGGCCGAGCATTCATGCTCGCTGTTGCTTGACCCAATCAACGATCGCAAGCGTGGCGAGCCATTGGCTCAGGTACTCAGGCCGGTACGGATACCCAACGCGTATCGCTACACGTACGAAGACGCTGACAAGTACGAGCCAGCCGATGTGGTCGGCTTTGGTCAGATTTCGCCCACAGAAAACACCTACCGGGTAGACCCAGCCACGGCAAGTACCGTGGCGCAGGGAAGCGTGCCCTTCGCGCTCAATGGGGTTACGCCCGTCACGGCGTGGGCAACCGCTAACCTGAGGAGTGTTTCTGCCAGTGGCACAATTAGCGCCGCCGGCATTTATTCGTCGGGCGATGCAGATCGGTTCATCGCCGATAGCCAGGTTTCGGTGGTGACGGGGCAGTACCTGGATGGCAGTGGCAGTGAGCAGTCACGTAGTGCGGTGGTGGTCGAGCACGTCAAGCCGGTGCAGATATCCCCTCGAATCATGGTCACCGGCGCCAATGGAGTGCCGATCGAACTGTCTGCCTCAAGCGTGAATGGCGGTACCCTTAAGTGGGATAAGATCGATACACCGCAAGCATTACGCGCTTCACGAGGACCGGGACGGGCCGGTAACCTCGACAAGCGCGACCACAGCAGCGCATACGAGTTGGACCTGGGCAGGTTGGAAGACCTGGGTAATGGCAAGGCCCGTTTCACGCCGGCAATGATCGAACCAGGTAAACCCGAAATCCTGTTCCAGGTCATTCGCGTCACGGATACTCGAACGAACGCCTATGCCGAGGCGACAGTGGTAATCGTGAACTGGCCCCAGCGCTATTTTGTCGAGCCATTCTATGTGGCGGGCTACAAGCCCAACGCCACCGTGCCATTCAAAGTCACGGATGCGCCCAGCGACCTGACGTGGCATGTGTTTGGAGAAGGTGATGTAGACCAGAACGGTGTCTATACCCCCCCCGAGAACGCCCAATTGCCGGTTACCGTAGTAATGGCCGATTACAATGACTCGCGGAACGGGTACGCAATCATCGAACACCGACCGGTCGCAACCGCCGCACCCGTGGCCAGTAGCTGGGATGGCCTTCTCAGGTTTGCCGTCGAACTGCTCAGCGTTGGCAAATGTTTTGCCAACGGTATGCAGCAGATTGAAGTAAGAATAACCATCGAGACAAAAGTTGATAGGCCGGGGGTTATTTCGCCACCGATCAGCGATAAAGAACTCGCCAGCCTCAAACTGTACAACGTTGAGGGCGGCAAGGTGCTTGAATTCCTACCTGACGGTGAAGAAGGCCTTGAACCAGGCGACGGCCCTAAAAATTGGGTCGTGAATAATAGTGCCAATCGGGTGGGATCACGTACTCAGGTTATGCAGGGCAGCGCGCGAGGGGAAGACAGTACCCGATACAAGCGGTTTTTCCTGCAGAGTACCGCCGTTGGCACGCTGGAAGTGGCTGCCCAGTTCAAGGGTGACGATAATGCGGTCTACCGCTCTACCGATTACGCCGACGGTACTCAGAAAGTAACGGTGGTTGCTGAATCCGTGCCCGTTTTTTCCAAAGAGACCTATACGTTCACACGTGTCCCGGTGAAAGGGTGGGAAGGCGTGGGTGATGAAGATTTTCACAAGGTAGACGATACAACTGACTATTGGATACTGGCGGGGGCAAAAGATGATGCCTTCCAGACACTGAAATTCCTCAGGCTGAAGTTTGAAGACGACAGCCCCGTGTCGATGATGCGCTGGGAGTCTGATCAGCGAAGGGAGAAGTACTGCAGTTTTACCGGTTATGCGTTTACCCCCTTTGCTCGTGAAAACAAACAGCTCGGTAAAAGAATAGACAACCCAGAGGACCCTGAGAAATACCTTGTGCATGACGGTTTATTGCAGGCATTGGTGGAATACCAAACCCAACGCGATACCTACTTGGATACAGAGCTGCTTGAAGACCATAAAGCGGCCGCAGGCGAGGTTTGTTTTGCCCTGCACCGGGTGTCGGACCTGCCTCTCCTTTACGACAAAGAACACCCCAGTGAAAGGCAGTGGCGAGTCGAGCTGGAAAAACCCTTGTCGTTCCGACTGATGGATCAGAACGGTAATTGGCACAAGCTCAGGGTTTCATTCCATTTGGCAAATGGTCTGCAGGGAAGTCGCGACAAGTTGACGTGCGCGATTCGATAATCATATATTTTTAGGTGACTTGATATGTCTGGCAAAACGGCATTGCACTCCGGTGCGTTCAATTTCTTGAGTTTCATCAGTAATGGTGTTGATCCGCGTACAGGCCAGTATGGCCTGAGTATCGCGTTGCCTGTGTTGCGTGGTGATTATCTGGGGGGAGCGGAGTTTCCATTGAAGCTCAGCTACAACTCCATGGGGGCGGGTGACTTTGGTTATGGGCAAGGTTGGGATATCAATCTCAGCAGTTTCATCGAGGATGCGTACCCTGCCGGAGGGGGGGCACTTTCGCTCTATACCGGTGAGCGATTTACAGTGGATGGCGTGGAAAGTATCAGCGAGAAAAAGCTGGACTCTTTCCATTTTCACAAGGATGGCGATGGGCTGTATCGGGTCGAGCACAAGGACTCCTCTCTGACGGAAGTGCTGCAGCCCACCAACATCGGGACAAAAAAGTTGATGCTACCGAAAAAGCTCTATGCCGATTCGAGGCGTTACTTGGAGTTTGTCTATCGTGACAATCCACAATTGCCAAGCACCCCCTGCCTGAGTGAAGTGTTTGATTCAGGCGTGGGTGGGGGGCGGCCGGCTCGCCTGTTGTTGATCGAATACTCGGGCGATATGATCATCACCCTGTACCCGGATCAACCTGATGCCAGGGCCAGTTACACGCTCAAGTTTAACGGGCGGCGGCTGGAGCGTGTGGTGCTGCCCACCAATGAACAGGCGTACTGGGAGTTTTCCTACCAGCAGGTGCATGGGCAAACCTGTGTGAGCCGCGTGCGTACGCCGACCGGTGCGGTCGAACATATCGAGTACGGTGTTGACGGTGACCCTGGCCACAAGCTCCCAGGGGTTGAGCAATATTTGCCGCGGGTCAAGCGCCACAGCATTGTTCCGGGTTTTGGCCAACCCGATACAGTGACCGAGTATGACTATTCCACGACCAACTTCGTGGGCAATGGCAGCTCAATCGTCTGGAACAACAATGGCCGCGATAACCTCTACGAGGTGACGGATGCCAACTATTCCTATTGGAGTAAAACCACCGAGCGCTGCCCAGGACAGGCGGATCGCACCGTCTTGTCAACCTACGACCGCTTCCACCGCAGTGTCGAGGTAAAACAGGTTCAGGGCCAATGTGTGAATACCACGGTCAGCCAATACCCTGGCAATCCGGCGGAGCCCTTCATAAAGCAACCTGCGAACTTCCAGCTGGCGAGCCTTTCGACCCAGACCTGGCAAGTGGAGGGAAATGCGGCGATTGGCAAGGCCGAACACGCTACCACCTATGACGTGTTTGGCAACCTGATAAGCGAAGTGCCCGCCACGGGCGTCGAGACGTTGTATGAATATTACCCCGCTGCAGGCGAGCTGGGCAGTTGCCCGGCAGACCCGCAGAACTTTGTGCGCTGGCGCAAGAGCCAGACCATTAACCCATCATCCGTAGGCGAGGCCGCAACCACGCGCACGCAGTTCGTCTATAAAGCGCTCGACCCGGTTCCGCTGCCCGACGGCACGCCCGACTATATTGCCAAACAGTGGCTCGTGGAAAAAGAACAGCATTTTTTTGAGCTGCAAGGTGACGCCAAGGTGCCGGTACCGCTGAGCCATTCGCTTACCGATTACCATGAATCCACAGCGGACTTGTTGAGTTATGGGCGGCCAAGCATCACGACTTTCACCATGGGCGACCAGGATACGACCACGTCGTACACCTACACGACAGAGGTCGTGGAACACCATCCAGCCTTGGTGACCACTCAAGTGGTGACGGGCTTCGATCATGGCCAAGCGCTGGAAGACGGCACCCTTCGCGATGTTCAGAAAACTATCGTCCTGAAGCACTCGGCATTGATCGGTGAGCCATTGTTCAACCGGGATGACAACGATGTGGAAATTGCCTATGCCTATGATCGACTGGCCCGTGTGATCAGTGAGACCGTTGCACCCAACGATCCCATTTACAGGGCCTATCGCACTTACAGCTATGTGCTGGCGGTTCTTGACGAACCGGCTGTGCAGACGTCGAGCGATGTCAAGCGCGTAACGACCCGATCGAAACTCGATGGTTTGGGCCGTGTATTCGAAGAGGAGCGTATGGACGCCGATAGTGCCGAAGTATGGCGACGCCAGGCGTATCGCAAGAGCTATTCGGCTGTTTACAACGCTTACGGCCAACTTGAGGAAGAAACCGAATACGACTGGATGGCGGATGAGGTTTCCGAGCAGGGGGTTCACCGTCCAGTCGACCTGCCGTTGACGGTGCGCTATGGCTACGATGACTGGGGCCAGCAGGCGTGGCAAATTGGGCCTGATGCTATCCGCCACGTTGAAGAGACGAACCCGGTGGGTAACCAGAACTCGGCGTTTATGCCTATCAAGCGCAGTTGGCGGGAGTCAAAAGATCGCGCTGACGCAAGTGGCGTGACCGAAACTTGGTTCAACCGGTTCGATGAACCCACCCAGGTCAGGCGCTTCAAGTCCAGGGACGATACCGTTGCATACAGCCAACATACCTATCATTACGATGGCCTGGGGCGTGTGGCCCGGGAAGTGGCGGCCGATCAGTCCGTCACGCTGAGTACTTACGATCCCTTCGGCCGGTTGCTGGAGCAGACCCTCCCCGACAGGTCGGTGGTAACCCGCCGCTATGCGGACTTCGACAGTGGCGACCTTCCGGCATACATCGGTGTCAATGGCATCGAGCTGGGCACACAAACCTTCGATGGCCTCAAGCGGCTATACAAGTCTGATACGGGTGGGCGTAAGCGCACTCTGTACTATAAACCTGGGCAAAACCGGCCGGAGAGGGTGTTTACGCCCTCCAAGCAATGGGTCGATTACGAATATAACCCCGTGTTGGGTGAAGAGCCGCTAAAGCGAGTATCCAGCCGGTTCACGGCTGATTACCAGTACGATTCGGAAAACGCCCGGCTGTTGAGCTGTACCGAAGATGGGCAAACCCTGGAAAGGGAGTATTTCAGTACCGGGCAGATGAAGTTGGAGAGGCGCAAGGAGGGCGACGAAGTCTTTGAAATGCAGTATGCATTCAGCTACCGCGAACGCATGCTGAGCTACACCGATGTGCTGGGCCAGGTGCAAGACTATGAGTATGACGCGGCCGGGCGTTTGCTGCAGACCACGCTGGGCTCGACGGTAGCAATGTTCGCGTACGACACGCTGGGCAGAACGTCGGAAATCGCAACGCGTGATGGCGACAACTTCCTCATTACTCAGTTGGAATATGACGATTTCGATCGTGAGACGCTTCGCCGTTTCGATATGAAGGGTGAGATACAGACGTTGACCCAGCGGTACGATGAATGTGACCGCATCGTGGTGAAAACCTTGTGGCCAGGGGAGCCGGGAGAAGACCAGCGGCGACAAGCCGAGGTGTACGCTGATCGTGTTCGGGGCAAGGTGTTTCAACCCGCCGCGTCTGCAGATGTCAATGAGCGGTTGAAAAACATCTACGCAAAGCACAAGCCCTTTAATTCGGGAGCTGGCGGTGTGCTGAACGGAGAAAACTGGCTCAGGAACGAGGTCTATGCGTACGAGAGTCGCGGTCGCTTGTATGACTATAAATGCAGTGGCGAATTGGCCCCAGTCGACCCGCAAGGGCATGTGATCCGTGGCCAGGCATTTGAGTTTGATGCCCTGGACAATATTGTGCTGGTTATCACCGAACTGACAGATAAAGACACGGACGCGCCGGGTGAAAATGTGGCCGAGTACTTCTTCGAATATGAAGACCCTGCGCAGCTCAGCAAAATAACCAATAGCTATGAAGGGTATACAGCCGAGCAGAGGTTGACGTATGACGATGACGGCAACCTTGAAGACGATGGTGAGGGCATGGAAATGGAATATGACGCCACGGGTAGGCTGAGGTCAGTCGTCAAGGCGGGGGGGACCTCGAACTATTACTATGATGGTGTTGATCGTTTGAGTGGGCAGAGTTGATCCTGTGCTTGTAGCCTTGCTACCCCTTGAGAGCCCGCGCTAGCGCGGGTTTTTTTTGTTTTGGCCGGTACGCAGATAATATAACGGCCATGTTGGCAACTGACAAATTTGCCAGTTGTGCGGGGGGAGGATGTGGATTTCAATGATCACGTAGCTGTCCGCGCAGCCCCTTATGTTGAGTGTCTAATATGAAAGTAGAATTGAAAGGGAAAATTAAAGTAAAAATTAAAGAAAAGGTGAGCGGTAAAAAAAGCAAGCCCTCAGGCCGTAAGCGTGTTTTTGCGCCTGTCTCACCTCAGATCGATCCGGCCCTGATAGCAGACCCCACCGATAATACGATGCTGAGCTCGGCCTTGACAGATGATGCAGTCGATATTGATTTGACCATCACTGATTGGGGTGCAGCAGGTGATCCCAATGTAGGGGAGTTTGACCAGATGTGGCTGTTGCATCTGCCAGACGGTGGGGCCGAGGAGGAGCTGCACAATGGTCAGTATGATAGAAACAGTGTTTTCCCCTTTGACGTTACTCTGGATAAGGATCAGGTAAAAAGATGGGGTGAAGGCGGTCATACTTTTTTTATCAGGGTCGTCCCTTATAACAACCCCCTGCCTGTAGATTTTCCCCCGTTACACTTGATCTTTGATCGTGTCGCTCCCTACCCCAATCAAATGCCCAATCCATTCCCGGCTATTGCTGCCGTGTTAGACACCAATATTGGTTCGGTTGAGCTCACATTGCCTGGCTATCCACTTCCGAGTGACACCACTTATCCCGGTTGGGATGCTAAAGATACCGTAGGGTGGGTCTGGCGCAAGCAAGTGCCTGTTGATCCGGGTGACCTGGTACCAGACGGCACCGCGCTTGTCACTACAGTGCCTCTGACGATACCGGTGCCTCAGAATGTTATTGAGGATGAGGGGGACGGTGGCATCCTTATCGCCTACATTCTTCAGGACAAGGCCGGTAATCGCAGTGCCGTGTCTAGGGCCACGCGCGTTACGGTGGCGCTAGGGAATTTGCCTGTCCCGGCGGATTTCCAGAAGCCTCTGGTGTTAGACATGAACAACGGTGTGGTGGATCAGGACGCCGTGCTTAAAGGTATAGAAGTGCAGATTGATGCCTTCCAGCATTTCAAATCGTCGGATCTGATTACCCTCCATTGGGGCACACATGATTTCGCTGAGCGGGCAGTGGGTACGTTCCCGGTCAAGCAGGCTATTCCTGCCAGTGTTATCCTGGATATTTACGGCAAAGGCTCTACAGGCGTCAAACCGGTCGATGTAACGTATGAAGTGCGGCGTGGCGATCACCCATTGGGCGGTGAGAGTGACACATTCGATGTCAACCTTGAGCGCATTGGCCCGATCGTGCCCGACCCTGATCCGGAGTGGCCGGGGCCTGTAAATCCGCAAATGGCCCTGCCGGATGTATATGGAGGCAATGATAACCAGAAAAATCACCTGACCGAGAACGATGATGGCGCCGATGCCGAGTTGAGAGTAACGATCGACGCTGCATTCGCGGAAGATGATCTGGTTGAGTTTTACTACACCGATGAACATGTCATCGAAGCGGATTATCAACTTGAGCAGGCCGACCCTGGCAACGAAATCAAAGTGACCATTCCGTGGGCATACATTCTTCGACACGACAATGGCAACCGCTTTGCTCACTATGAAGTCAGCCGTGCAGGTGTGCCGAACAAGGCTGCTTCTGGACCTCAGCCAATTGTGGTGGAGGCTATTGTCATACACCCGGAAGCTGCGGAGATCCTGGGTGGTTTTGTAAGCGGAGGGCGCCTGTGGCTGAACTGCACTTCGTTGTTTGACCCTGCGGATCCAACTGATGTTAACCCTGATGTGCGTATCAATATCCCTGACCTGAGCAAATGGTTGGCCAACGGTGAAGACTTGACACTGACCTGGACGGCGACCCAGGGAACTGCTCCTGGTGGGCTCGATATACCAAATGCTAAGTTTGAAAAAACTATTCAGTTGAATGCGACTAACCCACCCACCGGGTTCGTTTGGCGAATCCCTTATGCCGATGGCCTGAAGCCGATTTACGAGTTCAATCAGGCAGTTACTTATGATGGGCTGGCGACTTTCATTTATGCATTTGAACGTAATGGTAAAACGATCACATCCGAGCCTGCCGTGGCAGTGGTATCCATGCACTCGTTTACCGCCGAATGCCCACTTGTTCGTCCTTGAGTGTTGGCGATCCGGCATGCGGGCTGGGTTTGCTGAAAAGTCGCATCAATTACAGGACTTTTCCTACTCGCGATTGGGTGATTTCTTAATAGCCTTTCTCACGTTTTTGCTGCCCGTTTGCGGGTTAATCGATGAGGCTAAAGTGCAATGATCAAAAGGCGCAACTTCACCCTGTCCCCCTTGGCGTCAGCCATTGGGCAACTCTTGCTAGGCGCCTCTGCTGTGCTCTTCACTGGGCCTGCAGGTGCCCTGACGCTGGTGGACGATGAGCAACAAATCGGTGCCAGTACCCCGGTTGACAGCTACAGGGTCAATGACGGCGGGCGCTTGGTAGCCGAGGGGGCTACCACTCAGCAGATCGACGTGCGCACAGGCGGAGGTCTACAGCTTGAGGGCTCCACGGTATCCGCCACGGGTGTCGCTGCAGTCATGGTCAATGGCGGTGCTTCGGCAACCATCGCCAATGGCTCGCGCCTGACCAGCAACCTGTTTGGCCTCGATGTACTGCGCAGTGCGACGGCGGGTTCAACGGTGTCGGTAACGGGCAGCCATATCGAAGGCGGGGTCGGCGGTGCCAGGGTGGCCGGGAGTTCTCATCTTTCCCTGACCGACAGCACCCTGGTGAGTACCGGGGCAGCCGGTGCTGCTTTGCTATTTGGCGATGCTCGGCTGGATGCGACCAACAGCCAGCTGACCAGTGCCACGGATGGCATCCGGGTGGTGGGCGATGCGCTTTCGACTGAAGCTGCATCGCTCAATCTGCAGGGCTCGCGGGTGGAGGGCCAGAATGGCGCTGCCATCCGGGTGGGTAGCGCAAACCAGGCGCCCGGCGATGCGGCGATCACCATCAGCGGCGGTACTACGCTGGTTGGCAGCAATGGCAACCTGCTGGAAGTGGCGAACGGCTCCAACGCTACGATGCTGGTGGAGGGTAGCAACCTGGTAGGTGATGTCCTGGTGGAGGACGGTTCCAGCGCCAAGCTGACCTTGGGCAACCAGGCCAGCCTGACCGGGCGCCTGACCAATGTCGAGAGCTTGGCACTGAATGACGGCGGGCGCTGGAACATGGTCGAGGACAGTGAGGTCGCACAACTGGCCATGGCGGGGGGGGCGGTACGTTTCGGTGAAGCCACGCAGTACCAGCGCCTGACCCTTGGCAACTTGTCGGGCAGTGGCACGTTCATCATGGATGCCGATTTCAGTACAGGCGAAACCGACTTCCTGGACATCACCGGCACGGCAACCGGCAACCATAGTCTGCTGGTCGGCAGCAGCGGCAATGAACCCACGCAGGAAAACAGCCTGCACCTGGTTCATGCGGCGGCGGGGGATGCGCAGTTCTCGCTGCTTAACGGCCCGGTGGACCTCGGGGCGTTCTCCTATAGCCTTGTGCAGCGCGGCAATGACTGGTTCCTGGATGGCGCGACCAAAACGATAAGCCCAGGTACCGAGGCGGCCATGGCCTTGTTCAATACTGCGCCCACGGTGTGGTACGGCGAGTTGTCTTCCCTGCGCAGCCGCATGGGTGAGTTGCGGCTTGACGAGCGCAATGCGGGCCTGTGGGCCCGCAGCTATGGCAACAAATATAACGTTTCGGCCTCGACCGGTACGCCCTACAGCCAAGTTCAGCAGGGCTTCTCGCTGGGGGCCGATACGCCGTTGCCGTGGGGCGATGGTCAATGGCTGGCCGGGGTTATGGCGGGCTACAGCAGCTCAGACCTGAACCTGACCCGAGGCGCTTCGGGCGAGGTGAAAAGCTATTACCTGGGGCTGTATGCCACTTGGCTGGATGCCCAGACCGGCTATTACCTCGACAGCGTGGTCAAGCTGAACCGCTTCGACAACCAGGCCAAGGTAAGTCTCAGTGATGGCCAGCGTACCGAGGGCGATTATGACAACGTTGGCGTGGGGGCGTCGGTAGAGTTCGGTCGCCACCTGGCGCTGAATGATGGCTATTTCGTCGAGCCTTTCGGGCAACTGTCGGTCGTTGGTATCCAGGGCAAGGACTACCACCTGGACAATGGCTTGAAGGCCGACGGTGATACGACGCACTCGGTGCTGGGCAAGGCCGGCGCCACGGCGGGGCGTACCTTGAAGCTTGAGGGTGGGCAGTGGCTGCAACCTTATGTGCGCCTGGCTTATGTGCACGAATTCGCCAACAACAACCTGGTCAAGGTCAACGATCACCGTTTCGACAACGACCTGTCAGGCTCGCGCGCGGAGCTAGGCATGGGGGTAGCGGTATCGCTGACGGAGCGCCTGCAACTGCATGCCGATTTCGACTACAGCAATGGCAAGGCGCTGGAACAACCTTGGGGTGCCAACCTGGGCGTGCGTTACAGCTGGTAAGCAGCAGGCACCTTTATAGCAGCAAACCATTCACGTTGGAGGTTGAGTGATGCCAAGCAACAAGTCGGACGCGCTTTTTCCTCCACCGTGGGTGGAAGGCTCGCTTGCAAACCTGGTGGGTGGCGCGCTGAACGTCATCCCTCTCGATTTGCTCAAAGCCCCCCTACGTGTGGATGTCACGCCCTGGGACAGTGGTTCGCCCCCAACCCCTGGGAGGCCAGAGACACTTATGCTGATGTGGGACGGCGTACAGGTAGGTGCGCTCAAGCAATGGACGGCACCCATTGCCGCAGATGATTACTTCGTCGAGATTCCCGTTCAAGATCTCAAGAATGACGCTACGCCCGATTTGACATACAGGGTCAAAGCGTACAACGGGGCTGAACAGGATTCGGCCCCGCTAACGATAACCCTGGACTTGACGGGGCCCAGCCTGGGGGCGGACCGCGGGGCCCTGTTGTTCGATGATGAGGTGATGAGAGATGGCATAACGGAGGATTACCTAAATCGTCACGATCCTGTTATCGCTCTGCTTCCGGATTATCAGACCTTTGTGCCTGGAGACCATATTCGCTGGTTCTGGGACACGCAATTGTATGAAAACAATCTTGTCGCCGAAAAAGTCCTCGAGCAGGGGGATCTCCCCGTCACAGTGGAGATTCCTGGCGATGTCATCCTGGATCGAGGGGATGGGGCGCGTTTTGCACACTACCTGCTATGTGACTATGCCGGTAACCCAAGCACGCCAGTGGAGCCGAAAGTCGTCCAGTTGCAGGTCGATGCGGCGCCGGTGCCCAGAGATTTGAGCTGGCCAGAGGTTTCCCATGCTGTGGGAGAGGAGCAGCAGGTTGTTTTGGACCTGAATTCACGCATGACTTACATGCGGGTCAAGGTGCCAACAGGGGCGGCGTTACCCGGTGAAACGATCGAGGTTTTCTGGGGCGAGCCTGGGCGTGTGGGCAGCTATCAGACAAGTGCAGAAGCGTCGGGCTTCCCCCATGAGTACGAGATCCCGCTGGACAGGATCGCGCCACACAGTGGCAAGGTGCTGACTGTGTATTTTGAGGTGACAGAAACAACGGGTGGTAACGTTCATACGTCATTATCCCGGTTAGTGTTGTGCTTGCCCTTGAATCAAGGGCTTCCCAGGCCGGACGTTCACCCATCCTCGAATGATACGGTCTACCTGTCCCAGGTCCCGGCTGATGGCTTGACCATTACCCTTGCTGCCTGGAAATACATTCATGCGGATCACAGGGTCACCTTGGTCGTCGGCGGCGTGGACACCCAGGGGCAGCCATCGACGCAAGAAGTGCTCAAAGAACATGCCTTGACCCCGGCGGAGGTGCAAAACGGCTTGGGGTTCGACGATACGGTCAAGGCGACCAAGCCTTTTTTGATGTCGCTTAAGCGCGACAAGTTAAGCGTCAGGGTTTTTGTCAGTTTTGATCAGGGCGAGACCTGGCCAGAAGAAGCAAACTTCCCGCTGCTTGACCTGGGCCTGCGCGATTGAGCGGTCGTGCTAAATGGCCGTTACGGATAGCGGTTTTTCTACCAGGCGTGTGGTGCCGCCATAATCGTTGATCGTGGTGAACTGTACTTGAAGGCCCTTGCTGGCCTGGGTTGTCTTCAGTTCAAAGGACTGCGTCTGCATAGGCATGGCCATCAAGGCGGTATCGATTTTTTCGATTTTGCCCGGTGCGCCCACTTCCAAGCGCCCAAAGGTGAAGTGATAGGGCGTGGGGTTAAGGACCTGCAGGAAGGTCTTGCCGTTGTTGCTTGCCAATGACCACTGCAGGCTGTCCAGGTGCTGCTCGGGCACACCCTTCACCTGGCTGGGCCGATAGAACAGCTTGATGCGGGTGCGCAGGGCGATTTTCAGTACGTTGTCCTGCCCGCTGTCTATCTGGGGGATCTCCTGAACATTGAAGTAGAACAGCGATTCTCGATCGGTGGGCAGGTTGTTTGGCAGTGCGTTTATCTTGACCAGTTGTTCACGCTTAGGGTCGAGCCTGAACAAGGTCGGGGATACGGCAAAGGGGACAGCGGTACTGGTGTCGTCGGCTGCGGTGTTGACCCAGGCTTGCGTGGCGTAGGTAATGTTGCTTGGGTTGGCGACAACGATCGAGCTGCTGTGTTGGTCGCCAGGGTGGACAACGCGCGTGGCACTGATCGTCAAGGCCGCTTCGGTGGTTGAAGAAAGCGTCGCCAGACAGGCGAAGCTGAGCGCGTACTTGCGCAGCAGAGTAGTAGACATGGTCGGGCCGGTTTCATTGGCGAAACGAAATACCCCCTGGCAGTGCCAGGGGGCATGAATTAGCGAATATCGACAGAGAACGAGACGTTGGTGTCGATCTGCCCCTCGGTCACTGTTGCCGAAGTGGTGACAAGGCGCGCCGAGAACACCATGTCGGTGTCGGTAGTGTCGTTAACCTCGTAGCTCATCGACTCAGTACCCGGCGCAAGGCGGGTTGCAAGGTCGTTGATGGCCAGGCCCAGGCCGGTGCTGTAGCCCAGGCCGTCTTTGAGGGCATAGAGGTTGGGATTGGTCTGGTCGGCGCCGTAGCCTGCCTGGTAGGTCGCGTAGGCCTGTTGAGTACCGGTCACGCAGCTTGCCGGGACGCGCAATGCGAAGTGTTTCGGAGAGGTTTCTTCCCCGACCTTGGTGAAGTTGAACGTATTATAGTTGCCCAGGTGGATCAGCGGCAGGCTTGGGCCGCCAGGGGTAACGACTTCGATCGGGCAGGTGCCAGGCCCGCTGACAGTACCTTCGAAGTTGATGATCGAGGCCATTGCCGCGCTGCTGCAGAGGCTAAGTGCAAGCACGGATAGTGTTTTTTTCATTGGATGAACCCTGTCTGGTTGATCGCTGGAAACTCATGTGTCTCAGCGCGTCGGCAGAGTACGCAGGGCACCTCAGGGGGTCTGTAGGCGAAGGCTGAGCTTCCCGGGAAAAAAGGGAAGCGCTTGTGTAGTTCAACACGCCTTCGCCATAGCGGTACTTCGCGAGCTTAGTGGCGGGTATCAGCTGTTGCCGACGCCAGTAGCTGCTTCTGTTCGAACCAGTCGAATGCCTCGCCGCGCTGTTCGCATTCGTAGCGGCGTTCTTCCAGTGCCTGGTACAAGGCCAGTTCTTCATCCGGCATGAAGTGCAGGCAATCGCCGGCAAAGAACCACAGCAGGTCGCGCGGCACCAGGTGAGCGATTTGCGGGTAACGTTGGATGACCTGGCAGATCAGGTCCTGGCCCAGGTACTGGCTTTCCAGTGGGTCCTGCGGTAGCAGGGTCAACAACTCGTCAAAGCGCTCGAGGAACAGGACGTGGCTTTCCTCCGGTACCTGCTCGGCTTCCCCCAGGGCAGCCAGAATGGTGCGCAGGTGGTTCAGAAGTTGTAGGTGGTATGCCTGATGGGGGGTGGCCATGGGGGCGGTCCTCGGGGTGGTTGAAACGGGGCCGGAGTATACGCCGGTTGGGGAAGGGGCCGCAAAACGGCCCCCTGTTTCATCGCACCTTGCCCTGCTCCGGAAGCAGTTGCGCCTTGTCGAAGGCATCCACATCGATCACTGCCCGGCGTGCCTGCTCCGCCGCCTGTAAGCGTTGACCCTCGTCAGCCTGTAATGCACCACTCTGGACTGCCGCATCGATGGCCGACTGCCCAGGTGCCGGCTGTACCTTGCCCTCCTTAAGCGCCTGATGCAGCACTTTGTGCAGTGGCGCAGTCTCGTCTAGTAGGTTGCAGGCCCGTTGCAATGCTGCCACCGGGTCACCCTCGGCCTGGGGTCGGAAGCAGCCGGCGAGCAATTCCTCCAGCGCCGGGTCGCCCTTGCTGCGGCCGATCAGCGCCGCCACTTCGGCATCCAGCTCATCGCTCGGCCCGGTATGGCGGCGGCCGAAGGGGAACACCAGCACGCGCAGAACACAACCGACAAATCGGTTGGGGAAGTTGTCGAGCAGCCGGTCCAGCGCCTTTTCCGCCTGGCCCAGGCTTTCTTCCATGGCCCAGCGCAGCAGTGGCTGCATGTGCTCGGGTGAGCCCAGGTCGTGGTAGCGCTTGAGCGCGGCGCTGGACAGGTACAGGTAGCTGAGCACATCGCCCAGGCGCGCACTCAGGCGTTCGCGGCGCTTGAGCGCGCCACCCAGCAGCATCATCGACAGGTCGGCCAGCAGGGCGAAAGCGGCAGCCTGGCGGTTGAGGGCGCGGAAATACCCTTGGCTCAATGCATCACCCGGTACCGACTCGAAGCGCCCTAGCCCCAGGTTGAACACCAACGTGCTGGCCGCGTTGCCGGCGGCGAACATGATGTGCCTCATCAGTAGCTCGTCGAACTCCCGCAGCGCCTGGTCACGGTCCTCACGGCCGACCAAAGCCATTTCCTTGAGCACGAACGGATGGCAGCGGATGGCGCCCTGGCCGAAGATCATCAGGTTGCGCGAAAGGATGTTGGCGCCTTCGACCGTGATGAAGATCGGTGCCCCTTGCCAGTTGCGCCCCAGGTAGTTGTTCGGCCCCATGATGATGGCCTTGCCGCCGTGCACGTCCATGGCGTGCTGGATGCATTCGCGGCCGCGCTCGGTGAGGTGGTACTTCAGAATCGCCGACAGCACCGAAGGCTTTTCACCGAGGTCCACGGCCTTGGCGGTCAGCAGGCGGGCGCTGTCCATCAGCCAGGCGTTGCCGCCAATGCGTGCCAGCGATTCCTGGATGCCTTCGAAAGCGGCCAGTGGCACGTTGAACTGTTCGCGGATATTGGCGTACTGGCCGGTGACCAGGCTGGTGTACTTGGCCGCGCCGGTGCCGACCGCAGGCAGGGAAATCGAACGGCCTACCGACAGGCAGTTCATCAGCATCATCCAGCCCTTGCCGAGCATGGCCTGCCCACCGATCAGGAAGTCCAGCGGCACGAACACGTCCTTGCCGCTGTTGGGGCCGTTCATGAAGGCGGCCCCCAGCGGCAGGTGGCGCTTGCCGATTTCGACACCGGGCGTGTCGGTGGGGATCAAGGCCAGGCTGATGCCCAGCTCCTGCTCGTCGCCCAACAGGTGGTCCGGGTCGTAGGCTTTGAAGGCCAGGCCCAGCAAGGTCGCGACCGGGCCCAGGGTGATATAGCGCTTTTCCCAGTTCAGCCGCAGGCCCAGCACTTCTTCGCCGTTCCACTGGCCTTTGCAGATGATGCCGGTGTCGGGCATGGCGCCGGCATCGGAGCCGGCCAACGGGCCGGTCAGGGCAAAGCAGGGGATCTCGTCGCCGCGGGCAAGGCGTGGCAGGTAATGGTTGCGTTGTTCGTCGGTGCCGTAATGCAGCAGCAATTCGGCCGGGCCGAGCGAGTTGGGCACCATCACCGTGGAGGCGAGATCGCCGCTGCGGGTGGCCAGTTTCATCGCCACCTGGGAATGAGCGTAGGCCGAAAAGCCTTTGCCGCCGTATTCCTTGGGGATGATCAGGGCGAAGAAGCCATGCTGCTTGATGTGACCCCAGGCTTCGGGTGGCAGGTCCAGGTCCTGACCGATCTGCCAGTCGCTGACCATGGCGCACAGCGCTTCAGTGGGGCCGTCGATGAAGGCCTGTTCTTCGTCGGTCAGTTTCGGTGCCGGGTAGGCCAGCAAGGTACGCCAGTCGGGGCGGCCGCTGAACAGTTCGCCGTCCCACCACACCGTGCCGGCATCGATCGCTTCGCGCTCGGTTTGCGACATGGGCGGCAAGGTACGCTGGAACCAGTTGAAAACCGGCCCGGTGAACACCTTGCGGCGCCAGTCCGGGAGCGCAACCAGGGCGATTTTCAAGGCCAGTACCCCCCAGATCAGGGTCAGCAACCAGCCGGGTGCACTGCTGAAAATGCCCATCAGCAGCACGTAGGCCGCCATGATGCCCAGAATCTGCAAGGGCGCCAGGCGCCGATGCGTGAGGTATGCCGCGCCGATCACCAGCACTACCAACCACAACAGCAACATAATCGGTCCTCCTTGGAACCAAGGGCTTGAGCCGTCCCAGACAGCTTAGACGCAACGCTGTGAACGGCATGTTCTGAACAGTGACAGGGTGTGGCAGCGGGAGTTTCAGTTCATGTGCTTGCCTGTGCTGGTTTCTTCATGGGTACAGGCGGCGAGGGTCTGGAGTAGACTGCAACACCTGTGCATTCATAAGGACGTTGCCATGCTGAAGATCTGGGGTCGCAAGAATTCGAGCAATGTGCGCAAGGCGCTGTGGATCGCCCACGAGCTGGGCCTGGACTTCGACTCCATCGACGCCGGCGGCGCTTTCGGTGTGGTCAACGAGCCGCACTACCGCGCCCGCAATCCCAACGGCCTGGTGCCGATGCTCGAAGACGGCGACCTGACCCTGTGGGAATCCAACACCATCGTCCGCTACCTGTGCGCCGAGTACGGCGCCGAGCAGGGCTGGTACCTAGAAGACCCACGCCAGCGCGCCCTGGCCGACAAGTGGATGGACTGGACCACCTCGTCCTTCGCCGCACCCTTCCGCCCGCTGTTCTGGGGCCTTTTGCGCACCCCGGAAGACCAGCGCGATTGGGTGGCGATCAACGCCGCGCACAAGCAGTGCGCGCAATTGCTGGCCATTGCCGACGAAACCTTGGCCAAGCAGCCGTATCTGTCCGGTGACCAGATCGGCATGGGCGACATCCCACTGGGTAGCTTCATCTACGCCTGGTTCGAAATGCCCATCGAACGCCCGGCCATGCACCATCTCGAAGCCTGGTATGAGCGCCTGAAACAGCGCCCGGCCTACCAGGCCGCGGTGATGACGGCGCTCACCTGACCCTGCTTCGATAGTCATTATCAATAGATGTGACTGTACTTGTGCGGCCTTGCCTTGCACCATGGCCGTACTCACTGCGCCAGTGACTTTACCTGGCGTGTCCTGCACCTTTTTCCTCGGTAAGTGACCCGCTATGAGTTCCGCCCTGTCCATCCGACAGCTGACCAAGACCTACGGCAATGGCTTTCAGGCCCTCAAAGGCATCGACCTCGATGTTGCCGAAGGCGACTTCTTCGCCTTGCTCGGCCCCAACGGCGCCGGCAAGTCCACCACCATCGGCATTCTCTCCACCCTGGTGAACAAGACCAGTGGCACGGTGAACGTGTTTGGCCACGACCTGGACCGCGAGCCCTCGGCGCTCAAGCGTTGCCTGGGCGTGGTGCCGCAAGAGTTCAACTTCAACCAGTTCGAAAAAACCTTCGACATCGTCGTGACCCAGGCCGGCTACTACGGCATCCCGCCCAAGCTGGCCAAGGAACGCGCCGAACAGTACCTGACCCAATTGGGCCTGTGGGACAAGCGTGATGTGCAGTCGCGTTCGCTGTCCGGCGGCATGAAGCGCCGCCTGATGATTGCCCGCGCGCTGATCCACGAGCCGCGCCTGCTGATCCTTGACGAGCCCACCGCGGGTGTGGACATCGAGTTGCGTCGCTCGATGTGGAGCTTCCTCACCGAGCTGAACCAGAAGGGCATCACCATCATCCTCACCACCCATTACCTGGAAGAGGCTGAGCAGCTGTGCCGTAACATCGGCATCATCGACCACGGCACCATCGTCGAGAACACCAGCATGCGCCAGTTGCTGGGCAAGCTGCATGTGGAAACCTTCGTGCTCGACCTCAAGCAGGACCTGGCCAGTGCACCTGTGCTGCAAGGCTACCCGAGCCGGCTGCTGACCCCGCATACCCTGGAGGTGCAGGTGGACAAGGACATCGGCATCACCGCGCTGTTCGGCCAGCTGGCGCTGCAGAACATCGAGGTGCAGAGCCTGCGCAACAAGACCAACCGACTTGAGGAGCTGTTCGTGTCCCTGGTGGAAAAAAACTTGTCGAAGGTGGCCGTATGAGTGTGGAACTGCGCACCAACTGGGTCGCCCTGAACACCATCGTCTACCGCGAGGTGCGGCGCTTCTTGCGCATTTGGCCGCAAACGTTGCTGCCACCAGCGATCACCATGGTGCTGTACTTCGTCATCTTCGGTAACCTGATCGGTCGGCAGATCGGCGATATGGGTGGTTTCACCTACATGCAGTACATCGTGCCGGGGCTGATCATGATGTCGGTGATCACCAACTCCTATGGCAACGTGGTGTCGAGCTTCTTCGGCAGCAAGTTCCAGCGCTCGATCGAAGAGCTGATGGTGTCGCCGGTGTCGCCGCACACCATCTTGGTCGGCTATGTATTGGGGGGCGTGCTGCGCGGTCTGGCGGTTGGGGTGATCGTGACCATTTTGTCGATGTTCTTCACCGACCTGCAGGTGCATCACCTGGGCGTGACCGTGATCGTGGTGCTGCTCACTGCCACCATCTTCTCGCTGCTGGGCTTCGTCAACGCGGTGTTCGCCCGTAATTTCGACGATATCTCGATCATCCCGACCTTCGTGCTGACGCCGCTGACCTACCTGGGCGGCGTGTTCTACTCGATCAACCTGCTGCCGCCGTTCTGGCAGACCGTGTCGTTGGCCAACCCGGTGCTGCACATGGTCAACTCATTCCGCTACGGCATCCTAGGGGTGTCGGATATCAGCATTGGCACGGCGATCACCTTCATGCTGGTGGCCACTGCGGTGCTCTACCTGCTGTGCGTGCGCCTGCTGGTCAGCGGTCGCGGCATGCGTGCATGACCCCTGCTGCGAACACCTGAGCTTGCGCCGGCGCCACTGCCGGCCAATCCACCAGCGCCAGTACAACAGGGTGGTGAAGTAGGCGACGATGCCCAGCACCACCCCGCACACCACCGAACCCAGCAGAAACGGTTGCCACACCGTGGCCAACTGGTCGGTGATCCACTCGAAGGTCAACTCATCGGGCAAGCTGCGTGGCGGCACCTGCATCAGCCAGGCGCCTGTCATGTAGGTGACGAAGAACACAGGTGGCATGGTAAGTGGGTTGGTCAGCCACACCAGGCTGACGGCGATCGGCAGGTTGCCGCGCACCGGAATGGCCAGCGCGGCAGCCAGTAGCATCTGCGCGGGCATCGGGATCAGCGCGGCGAACAGGCCAACGCCCATGGCCCGTGCCACCGAATGGCGGTTCAGGTGCCAGAGGTTCGGGTCGTGCAGCAACTTGCCGAAAAAGCGTAAGGACTTGTGTTCCCGAATGCTGGTCGGGTCCGGCATGTAGCGTTTGAAAAGTCGGCGCGGCATGTAGGCTCCCGGAGCGTTGATCCGGGAAGTATGCCCTTAATCCTGCTCAGGCTCGTTTAGAGTTTGTGACAATTGTTGAGCAAGCGTTGCCGGCAAATGGGCTATGCCTCAGAAGGTAATTTGCCTTCTGGAGCTCTACCTCATGCGCACAGGGATGTTTGCGCTCGCGCTCGGGCTTTTGTGCCTGGGCTTTCTCCCCGCGTTGCCATCGGTCGGATGGCTGCTGGTGCTGGCCGGCTGCGCTGTCGTCAGCCTGTTTACCCGGGGTTGGCCGTTGGGCTGTTTTCTCCTGGGCTTCTGTTGGGCTTGCTGGTCTGCGCAGCAGGCGCTCGATGATCGCCTGGCTAGCGGTCTGGATGGCCGCACCCTGTGGCTGGAAGGGCGGGTGGTTGGTTTGCCGACCCGAACAGCACAAGGCGTGCGTTTCGAGTTGGAGGCGGCACGCTCGCGGCGGGCCGAACTGCCGCAGCGCCTGCAATTGAGCTGGTTCGAAGGGCCGACACTGAGGGCGGGCGAGCAGTGGCGGCTGGCCGTGACCTTGCAGCGTCCGGCTGGGCTGCTCAATCCGCATGGGCCGGACCGGGAGGCCTATTTGCTGGCGCGGCGAGTGGGCGCCACGGGCACGGTCAAGGCGGGGCAGCTGCTGGCTCCCGTGACCGGTGGCTGGCGCGATGCGCTGCGTCAGCGCTTGCTTGCGGTCGAGGCCAATGGTCGTGAGCAAGCGTTGGTGGCGTTGGTGCTGGGCGATGGAGCGGGCCTGGCCAGGGAGGACTGGCAGACATTGCAGGCCACCGGCACGGTGCACCTGTTGGTAATTTCTGGCCAGCATATCGGCCTGGTCGCCGGTTTGCTCTACGGCCTGGTTGCCGTGCTGGCGCGTTGGGGGCTGTGGCCGGCACGGCTGCCATGGCTACCCTGGGCCTGCGGTCTGGCCATGACCGCGGCGCTGGGCTACGGCTGGTTGGCCGGCGGCGGTGTGCCCGTGCAGCGCGCCTGCCTGATGCTGGCTGTGGTGTTGCTCTGGCGCCTGCGCTTTCGCCACCTTGGGGCTTTTTTACCCTTGTTGCTGGCGCTCGTTGCGGTGTTGCTGGTTGAGCCGCTGGCGGCGCTGCTTCCTGGGTTCTGGCTGTCGTTTGCTGCCGTGGCCACGCTGATCTATTGCTTCAGTGCTCGCTTGGGCGCTTGGCGGCCCTGGCAGGCTTGGACGCGTGCGCAATGGGTTGTTGCCATCGGCTTGCTACCGGTACTGCTGGCTACAGGCTTGCCGGTAAGCCTGACTGCACCGCTGGCCAACCTTGTGGCAGTGCCGTGGATCAGCCTGGCGGTTTTGCCGTTGGCGTTGCTGGGTACGTTGTTGCTGCCGCTGGGCGGCGTAGGGGAGGCGCTGTTGTGGCTGGCGGGCGGCTTGCTGGATTGGCTGTTCCGGCTGCTGGCACTGGTGGCGCAGCAGCGCCCGGCATGGGTGCCGCCGGCCTTGCCACTGTGGGCCTGGCTGTTGGTCTGTCTGGGTGCGTTGTTGGTTTTGCTACCCCGCGGTGTGCCGCTGCGCGCGTTGGGAGCGGTGATGCTGCTGGCGCTGTGGGTGCCCAGGGAGCCGGTGCCGCTCGGGCAAGTCGAGGTCTGGCAGCTGGACGTTGGCCAGGGGCTGGCGGTGCTGTTGCGTACCCAGCATCACAACCTGTTGTATGACGCCGGGCCGGCCAGGGGCGAAAGTGACCTGGGGGAGCGGGTGGTACTGCCGACTTTGCATAAGCTGGGGGTGGCCAGCCTAGACCTGATGGTGATCAGCCATGCGCATGCCGACCATGCGGGTGGGGCGGGGGCCATTCAGCGGGGTTTGCCGGTCAAGCGGGTTGTCGGTGGTGAAGCGCTGGAACACTTTGAGCTGCAGCCTTGTGTGAGTGGTGAACAGTGGGAATGGGACGGCGTGCGCTTTTCGCTGTGGCACTGGGCTGATGGGCAGAGCAGCAACGACCGCTCCTGCGTGCTGCTGGTCGAGGCCCAGGGCGAGCGATTGTTGTTGGCTGGTGATATGGAGGCTGGCGCCGAACGGGCCTGGCTGGCAGCCACTGAAGTGCCCGGAATCGACTGGCTGCAGGCTCCGCACCATGGCAGCCGCAGTTCGTCCACCGAGGCGTTCATCCGTGCTACCGCACCGCGTGGGGTTTTGGTTTCGCGTGGGCGCAACAACAGCTTCGGGCACCCGCATGCGCAGGTCGTGGAGCGGTATCGGCGGCACGGGGCGGTGATGCATGACACGGCGGTGGAGGGGGCGTTGCGGGTGGTGCTGGGGCGGCACGGGGAAGCGGAAGGTGTGCGGGTGCAGCGGCGATTCTGGCGTGAGGTCGCAATTCCCTGACCTCCGGCAGATGAGCCCCCAGCGGTCCTATGGTAGAGTGGCGGCCTTTTTCCGAAGGGGCGTTTACTGTGTGGGAATTGGTCAAGTCCGGTGGTTGGATGATGCTGCCGATCATTCTGAGTTCCATCGCTGCCATGGCTATCGTCGTCGAGCGCCTGTGGACCCTGCGCGCCAGCCGCGTCACCCCGCCGCACCTGCTGGGCCAGGTGTGGATGTGGATCAAGGACAAGCAACTGACCAGTGACAAGCTCAAAGCCTTGCGCGCCGATTCGCCACTGGGCGAAATCCTTGCTGCGGGCCTGGCCAACTCGCGCCATGGTCGTGAAATCATGAAAGAGTGCATCGAGGAAGCCGCTTCGCGTGTCATCCACGAACTGGAGCGCTACATCAGCACCCTCGGCACCATCGCTGCCATGGCTCCGTTGCTGGGCCTGCTGGGCACCGTACTGGGCATGATCGACATCTTCAGCGCCTTCATGGGCTCGCAGATGACCGCCAACGCCGCCGTGCTGGCCGGTGGTATCTCCAAGGCCCTGGTTACCACGGCGGCCGGCCTGATGGTCGGTATCCCGGCGGTATTCTTCCACCGTTTCCTGCTGCGCCGCATCGATGAGCTGGTGGTGGGCATGGAACAAGAAGCGATCAAGCTGGTGGAAGTGATCCAGGGCGACCGTGAAGTGGAAGTGGCCGGAGGCAAGGCGTGAAGTTCCGGCGCAATCGCCAGCGGGAAAACGTCGACATCAACCTGGCGTCGCTGATCGACGTGGTGTTCGTCCTGCTGCTGTTCTTCGTGGTAACCACCACCTTCACTCGCGAGACCCAGCTGCGCGTCGAGCTGCCTGAAGCTGCCAGTGCCGAGCAGGCGCCGGCCGATCAGGGCAAGCTGGTGGAAATCACCATCAGCGCCGAAGGCGTGTATTCGGTGAACAACCACCTGCTGCCCAAGAGCGACCTGGCCACCTTGAGCGAAGCCATCGAGCGTGAGTCGGGCGGCGACAACAAGCTGCCGCTGGCCATCAGCGCCGACGGCAAGACCCCGCACCAGGCTGTGGTCACCGCAATGGATGCCGCCGGCAAGCTCGGTTTCAGCCAGTTGCGCATGACCACCGTCGAGGCGGCCCAGGGCACGCCTTGATGGCTTTCGCCGACCGTTTGCTCGCCGCCTGGTACGCCGGGCACCCGGCTTTGGCGCTGCTGCGACCGCTGGAGGCTTTGTATCGCCGTGTGGTCACGCGCAAACGGGCACGTTTTCTCAGTGGCGAAAGCGCCAGCTATCGGGCGCCAGTGCCGGTGATCGTGGTGGGCAACATCACCGTGGGCGGCACCGGCAAGACGCCGATGATCCTCTGGCTGATCGAACACTGCCGCCAGCTGGGGCTGAAGGTGGGCGTGGTCAGCCGTGGCTATGGGGCCAAGCCGCCGCAGTTACCTTGGCGCGTGCAGGCCAATCAGTGCGCCGACCAGGCGGGCGACGAGCCGCTGCTGATCGTGCAGCGCACCGGCGTGCCGCTGATGATCGACCCCGACCGTTCCCGCGCCGTGCAGGCGTTGCTGGCCAGCGAACCGCTCGACCTGATCCTGTGCGACGACGGCATGCAGCATTACCGCCTGGCCCGTGACCTGGAACTGGTGCTGATCGATGCCGCCCGTGGCCTGGGCAATGGCCGCTGCCTGCCGGCCGGCCCTTTGCGCGAGCCCGCCGAACGCCTGCTGGATGCAGATGCCGTGCTGTTCAATGGTGCCAATGCTGACCGCGCCGATGGCTTTGGCTTCTGCCTGCAGCCGTCCGCGCTGGTTAACCTGCGCAGCGGCGAGCGCCGTGCGCTCGACCATTTCCCCGCAGGCCAGCGCTTGCATGCGGTGGCCGGTATCGGTAACCCGCAACGTTTCTTCAATACCCTGCTGGGGCTAAACTGGCAGCCGGTGCCGCACCCCTTCGCCGACCATGCGCAATTCAGCGCCCAGAGCCTGGCCTTCAGCCCGCAGTTACCGCTGGTGATGACCGAGAAGGACGCGGTGAAATGCCGGGCCTTTGCCGCTGACGACTGGTGGTACCTGGCCGTCGAGGCACAGCCCACGCCGGCTTTCAGCGCCTGGTTCGACAACCAGCTACAGCGTTTGCTGCGCAAGCCCTGAGCCCGTTTTCAATTTCCGGCCACCTGGCCTAAAGGAAGCTTTCAATGGACACCAAACTGCTCGATATCCTGGCCTGCCCGATCACCAAAGGCCCGCTCAAGCTCAGCGCCGACAAGACCGAGCTGATCAGCAAGGGCGCGGGCCTGGCCTACCCGATTCGCGACGGTATCCCGGTCATGCTCGAAAGCGAGGCGCGTACCCTGACCGACGACGAGCGTCTGGACAAATGAGCCTGAACTTCACCGTGGTGATCCCCGCCCGGCTGCGCTCCACGCGTTTGCCGGGCAAACCGTTGTTGCCGATCGCCGGCAAGCCGATGGTGCAGCATGTGTGGGAGCAGGCGCGCAGGAGCGGTGCCAGCCGCGTGGTCATCGCCACCGACGACGCCAGCATTCTCGAAGCTTGCCAGGCCTTTGGCGCCGAAGTGCTGATGACCCGTGCCGACCATGAATCCGGCACCGACCGCCTGGCTGAAGTGGTCGCGCACCTCGGCCTGCCGGCTGATGCCATCGTGGTCAACGTGCAAGGCGACGAGCCGCTGATCCCACCGGTGATCATCGACCAGGTGGCCGCCAACCTGGCAGCCCACCCGGAGGCTGGCATCGCCACCCTGGCCGAGCCGATTCATGAGCCGGAAACCGTGTTCAATCCCAATGCGGTCAAGGTGGTGAGCGACAAGAACGGCCTGGCCCTGACCTTCAGCCGTGCGCCGCTGCCCTGGGCTCGCGATGCCTTTGCCAAGGACCGCAACGTGTTGCCGGAGGGCGTGCCGTATCGCCGTCACATCGGCATGTACGCCTACCGCGTCGGCTTCCTGCAGGACTTCGTCAGCTGGGGTCCGTGCTGGCTTGAGCAAACCGAAGCGCTGGAGCAGCTGCGCGCCCTGTGGCACGGCGTGCGCATTCACGTCGAGGACGCCATCGAGGCGCCTGCCGTGGGCGTGGATACCCCTGAAGACCTGGAGCGCGTAAGGCGCTTGCTGGAGGCCTGATGCGCGTCCTGTTCGTGTGCCTGGGCAACATCTGCCGCTCGCCCACCGCCGAAGGCGTGCTGCGCCATCAATTGCAGGCCGCCGGGCTGGCCGACAAGGTGCAGGTGGCTTCGGCAGGCACCGGCGACTGGCATGTCGGCAAGGCGCCAGACAGCCGTACCTGCAAGGCGGCGCTGGCGCGCGGTTACGACCTGTCGCAGCAGCGCGCCCAGCAGGTCAGGGCAGCGCACTTTGCCGAATACGACCTGGTCCTGGCCATGGACGAGAGCAATCTGCGCGATTTGCGCGCCCTGCGCCCGTCCACTGCAGTGGGCGAGCTTGACCTGTTCCTGCGCCGCTACCAAGGGGCGCTGGATGAAGTGCCAGACCCGTACTACGGCGGCGCCGACGGGTTCGAGCAGGTGCTCGACCTGGTCGAAGCGGCTTGCCAGGCGCTGGTGCTGGAAATCAAGGGGCGGCTATGACAGTGCAGTGGCAGGAGCAGGTATCGCTCAAGCCTTACAACACCTTCGGTATCGACGTGAAGGCGCGCTATTTCAGCCAGGCGCAGGATGACCTGCAGGTACGCCAGGCGCTGAGCCAGGCGCAGCAGCAAGGCCTCCCGGTGTTGGTGATCGGTGGCGGCAGCAACCTGCTGCTGACCCGTGATATCGATGCGTTGGTGCTGCACATGGCCAGCCGTGGCCGGCGCGTGCTCAGTGACGATGGCGAGCGCGTCGTGGTCGAGGCCGAGGCCGGTGAGCCTTGGCATGCATTCGTACAATGGGCATTGACGCAGGGGTATTGCGGGCTGGAGAACCTCAGCCTCATCCCTGGCACCGTGGGCGCGGCACCCATGCAGAACGTGGGTGCTTATGGGGTAGAGATCAAGGACGTATTCGCCGGCCTGACAGCCCTGGACCGCGAGACCGGCGAGCTGCGTGACTTCGGTTTGGCGGAGTGTGCCTTTGGCTACCGCGACAGTCTTTTCAAGCGCAACCCCGGGCGCTGGTTGATCCTGCGTGTGCGCTTTGCCCTGACACGCACCCTGCAGGCCCATCTGGATTACGGCCCAGTGCGTCAGCGCCTGGCGGAACAGGGCGTAACCGAGCCGACTGCGCAGGCGATCAGTGATGCAATTTGCAGCATTCGCCGCGAGAAGCTGCCGGACCCGGCTGAACTTGGCAATGCTGGGAGCTTCTTCAAGAACCCGGTGGTGCCGGCTGGTCTGGTCGAGCATATTCGTGCGCAGTATCCGGCCGTTGTGGCGTATCCGCAGGCTGATGGCCGGGTGAAGTTGGCGGCGGGTTGGTTGATCGAACAGGCGGGCTGGAAAGGGCATCGCGATGGTGATGCGGGCGTGCATCGCCTGCAGTCGCTGGTGTTGGTCAACTATGGCCAGGCGAGCGGGGCGCAGATGCAGGCGCTGGCGCTGCGGATCCAGGCGGATATCCTGGAGCGTTTCGGGGTTGAGCTGGAAATGGAGCCTAACCTCTACTGATCGAAGGGGGCAGCGTAGCGGCCCCAACCCAGCGACCACGTTCACTTGGCCAAGAAAAAGCCCCGCCAGTTCGCACTGGCGGGGCTTTTTATTCAGCCTTGGCTATCAACCGTGATGAGGCTTGTGCTCATCGGCGGCTTCCAGGGCTGGCTCCTCGGTGGCGGCAGCTTCCTGTGCGGCTTTGGCGGCAGCCTCGGCTTCACGCTTGCGACGGCGCACTTCACGCGGGTCGTTCGGCGCGCGGCCGTTCGCCAGCATGACGGTGGCCGGCTCTACTGCGGCTGGGGCTTCGATCGCTGCAGGTTCGACGACCACGGGTGCAGGCTCGGCCACTGCTTCTGGCTGAGCTTCGATTACCGGTGCGGGTTGCTTGGCAACCGAAGCCGCTTCGACAACGGCCGGGGCCTGTTCGATTTCACCGGCTTCCACGGCTGGGGCTTCCACTGGCGCTTCAGCAGCCACGGTTTCGGCAACCACGGCCGGCTCGACAACAGGTGTCGCTTCGACGGCGGCCTGCGGAGCGATTTCGACCACAGGCTCGGCGGTTGCCTCGACCACGGCCACTGGCTCGCTGACCGGTTGCTCGACCGCAGGTGCTACGGCCACTTCCTCAGCCTTGGCGACAGCTTCGACCTGCTCTACCTTTTCAACCTGCTCGACGGGTTGGGCGGCTTCGCTGTTGTCAGTTTCTGCTGCGGTGGCGACTTCAGCGGTGGCGCGCTCGGCCTGCTGGTTGGCCTGGGCTTCGGCGTCGGTGCTGATGTTGCTGGTGGCAACAGCGGCAGTCACTGCCAGGCCGGCGGCCAGTTCGGCACCCAGCTCGGTGGCCTGGTGCTGTTGTGGTTGCTCTTCGCTGCCTTCTTCTTCGCCGTCGATCAGCTCGCCATTGGCGTTGCGCTGGCGCTCACGACGGTTGCTGCGACGGCGCTGACCACGCGAGCGGCGGCGCGGGCGCTCGCCATCGGTGGCTTCCTGCTCGTCCTGCAGCAGCTCATCGTTTGGCAGTTGCTCTTCGGCCAGCTCGGCAGCCTGTTCGGCCGCTTCTTCTGCGGCACGTGGCTGACGCTCTTCGCGTGGTGGGCGCGGGGCACGTTCTTCACGTGGAGCACGTTCTTCGCGAGGGGCGCGCTCTTCGCGTGGAGCACGTTCTTCACGAGGGGCACGCTCTTCGCGAGGTGCGCGCTCTTCACGTGGAGCACGCTCTTCACGCGGTGCACGCTCTTCGCGTGGAGCACGTTCTTCGCGGGTTGCACGTTCTTCGCGCGGCTGGCGCTCTTCGCGTTCGGCTGGTGGGGTAGCATCCAGCGGCTCACGCAGCTCGCGTACGCGCTCTTCGCCACGGTTGCTGCGGCGGTCTTCGCGTGGCTGACGTGGTGCACGCTCTTCGCGCGGCGCACGTTCTTCGCGTGGGGCGCGCTCTTCACGTGGTGCACGCTCTTCGCGCGGTGCGCGTTCCTCACGTGGCTGGCGTTCTTCGCGGGGTGCGCGCTCGGCACGTTCTTCACGCGGCTTGCGCTCCTCGTCGCGGCGGCCGTTGCGGTTGCGGCTTTGCTGGCGGCCGTTGCGGCGTTCTTCGTTACGTGGGCTGCGCTCAGCGGCCGGTTTTTCGGCGGCAACCACCGGTGCGGCGGCAGGCTCGTCCTTGCCGGCGAACAGGCTGACCAGCGACTTCACCAGGCCCTTGAACAGGCTTGGCTCCGGAGCGCTCGGGGCAGGGGCGACCGGTGCGGCAGCCTGCGGCTCTTCAGCGGCGGCCGGTACCGGCGCATTGGCGCGTGCCGGGGCCGTTTTCACAGCAGCTTCCTGACGTACCAGGGTGCGGGTGGCGGTCGGCTGCGGCGCTTCTTCGGTTTCGGCGGCGGCGATCTCGTAGCTGGACTGGTTGTTCAGCACTTCCGGGTTGTCGTCGCGCAGGCGCTGGACTTCGAAGTGCGGGGTTTCCAGGTGGTCGTTTGGCAAGATGATGATGCGCGCACGGGTGCGCAGTTCGATCTTGGTGATCGAGTTGCGCTTCTCGTTGAGCAGGAACGCGGCCACCGGGATCGGCACCTGGGCACGCACTTCGGCGGTGCGGTCCTTCAGGGCTTCTTCTTCGATCAGGCGCAGGATGGCCAGCGACAGCGACTCGACATCGCGGATGATGCCGGTGCCGGAGCAGCGTGGGCAGACGATGCCGCTGCTTTCGCCCAGCGACGGGCGCAGGCGCTGACGGGACATTTCTAGCAGGCCGAAGCGGGAGATGCGGCCAACCTGCACGCGGGCGCGGTCGGCTTCCAGGCATTCGCGGACGCGTTCTTCCACGGCGCGTTGGTTTTTCGCCGGGGTCATGTCGATGAAGTCGATGACGATCAGGCCACCAATGTCACGCAGGCGTAGCTGGCGGGCGATTTCCTCGGCCGCTTCCAGGTTGGTCTGCAAGGCGGTTTCTTCGATGTCGCTGCCTTTGGTGGCGCGCGCCGAGTTGATGTCGATGGACACCAGGGCTTCGGTCGGGTCGATCACGATCGAGCCGCCGGAAGGCAGGTCGACCACGCGCTGGAAGGCGGTCTCGATCTGGCTTTCGATCTGGAAACGGTTGAACAGCGGCACGCTGTCTTCGTACAGCTTGACCTTGCTGGCGTACTGCGGCATCACCTGGCGGATGAAGGTGAGGGCTTCTTCCTGGGCGTCGATGCTGTCGATCAGCACTTCGCCGATGTCCTGGCGCAGGTAGTCGCGGATGGCGCGGATGATGACGTTGCTTTCCTGGTAGATCAGGAATGGCGCGGCGCGGTCCAGGGACGCTTCCTTGATGGCGGTCCACAGCTGCAGCAGGTAGTCGAGGTCCCACTGCATTTCTTCGCTGCTGCGGCCCAGGCCTGCAGTGCGCACGATCAGGCCCATGTCGCCCGGCACGGTCAGGCCGTTCAGGGCTTCACGCAGTTCGTTGCGCTCTTCGCCTTCGATGCGGCGGGAGATGCCGCCGGCACGCGGGTTGTTGGGCATCAGAACCAGGTAGCGGCCAGCCAGGCTGATGAAGGTGGTGAGGGCGGCGCCTTTGTTGCCGCGCTCTTCCTTCTCGACCTGGACGATGACTTCCTGGCCTTCGCTGAGTACTTCCTTGATGTTGACCCGGCCTTCAGGGGCCTTCTTGAAGTATTCGCGGGAGATTTCTTTCAGCGGCAGGAAGCCGTGACGTTCGGAGCCGAAGTCGACGAAGGCGGCTTCGAGGCTGGGTTCGATGCGGGTGATCTTGCCTTTATAGATGTTGGCCTTTTTCTGCTCGCGCGCACCGGACTCGATGTCCAGGTCGTAGAGACGTTGGCCGTCCACCAGGGCTACACGCAACTCTTCGGGTTGAGTCGCGTTAATCAGCATTCTTTTCATGTTGTACCGTCGGTTTCCGGGCTGCCGGAAACGGCGTTCGGCACACACGACGTCTCATGGTCGGTGCCAAGGTGCGCAAAGGGTGGCCGGGCCACCCCCGTGTCGAGCGACGTTCGGCACCAGCCGGTTGCCCAGCCTGCCGTTGTCGCGACGACGCGTCCTGTTTGCTGCGGTGCCAACAAGGCCCCGGTGGCTTCGAATAGGTATCCGAATCAACCAAGCGGGCCTTGTGCACTCAGTCAGGAGGAGGAATCAACCGTCAGCCGTGGACGCCCGGAGGCATCTGTTCAGGACCTTATCCGCTCGCCAGCCGTGAGTGGGCTGGTGGCCGGACGCGGTGCTACACGGTCCGAGGGCTGTGCATCTCCACCCTGCACGTATCCCTGATAATTCGGGTGCTGCCGCGCGCTGAATCCGCAACGGGTTGCATTTTTCGCCAGCGCTGGTTCTGCGCTGGCGCCATTCATGTCCAAGGCAGGTATTTCCGAAGCATTCGCCGGGCGTTGCGTGGAAGCGACTCGCGGGCAGAGGTGCAGCGAAAAGAATCGGGTAAGCAGGTGAAACACCGCACTTGTCGTTTTTTTTCGGTCTTCTCTACACAGCGCTGGTGGCGATTCCAGGCAATTCGGTAAACTGGCGAAAACCCCGTAGGACGGCCTCGCGTCCTGGAGAATTGCGAAGGTCAGGGACCGGCGAAGAGCCTGGTGCCGCTGGCCTGCCGCTTTTGGCGGCGTTCGCGACTATAGCAGCAATGATTAAGTGCTTCAATTCCATAAAAAATTGTTATGATCCCGCCATGACGACCAATACCCCTCCGACTTCCGGCGTTCAGCTGATCGAAGTCGCGCCGGAGCTTGCCGGCCAACGCATCGACAATTTCCTCATCACGGCCCTCAAGGGCGTGCCCAAGACGCTGGTCTACCGCATCCTGCGCAAGGGTGAGGTGAGGGTCAACAAGGGCCGCGTCAAGCCGGAGTACAAAATCCAGGCCGGCGACATCGTGCGGGTGCCGCCCGTCCGCCTGCCGGAACGTGACGAACCGGCACCGGTGGCCCAGGGCCTGTTGCAGCGCCTGGAGGCCGCGATCGTCTACGAAGACAAGGCGCTGATCGTGATGAACAAGCCCGCCGGCATTGCCGTGCACGGCGGCAGCGGCCTGAGCTTCGGGGTGATCGAGGCGCTGCGCCAACTGCGCCCGGATGCCAAGGAGCTGGAACTGGTGCACCGCCTGGATCGCGACACCTCCGGCCTGCTGATGATCGCCAAGAAGCGCAGCATGCTGCGCCACCTGCATGCCGCCCTGCGCGGCGATGGTGTCGACAAGCGCTACATGGCGCTGGTGCGTGGCCATTGGCCGACCTCGAAAAAACAGGTCAATGCGCCATTGCTCAAGAGCAACCTGCGTTCCGGTGAGCGCATGGTCGAGGTGAGCGACGAGGGCAAGGAGGCGCTGACCCTGTTCCGCGTGCTGCGCCGTTTTGGCGAATTCGCCACCATTGTCGAGGCGCGCCCGATCACCGGTCGTACCCATCAGATCCGTGTGCACACCCTGCACGCCGGGCACATGATTGCCGGCGACAGCAAATACGGTGACGAAGACTTCAGTCGCGAGATTCGCGAGCTGGGCGGCAAGCGCCTGTTCTTGCATGCCTATGCGCTGACCGTGCCGCTGCCGGACGGAGGCGAGCTTAAACTCGAGGCGCCGGTGGATGAGGTGTGGGCGAAAACCATTGAGCGTTTGAGTGCATCCTGATCTATGAAAAAGGGCTATGAGCTACTGATTTTCGACTGGGACGGCACGCTGGCTGATTCCATCGGGCGTATCGTCGAGGCGATGAATGCCGCCGCCGAGCGTGCTGGCGAGGCGCCCAGTGGCGACGATGCAGTCAAGGGCATCATCGGCCTGGCCCTGGGCGAGGCCATTCATACGCTGTACCCGCACCTGGCGCCTGCGCAGGTGGAGCGCTTTCGTCAGCACTATGCCGATATCTACATGGCGCTGGATCAGCAGCCCTCGCCGTTGTTCGAGGGCGTGGTCGAGTCGCTGGATGCCTTCCGCGCCGAGGGTTACCGCCTGGCGGTGGCCACCGGCAAAGCTCGTCGCGGGTTGGATCGGGTGCTCAAGGCCAATGGTTGGGAGCAGTTCTTCGACATCACCCGCGCTGCCGACGAAACCCGTGGTAAACCGCACCCGCTGATGCTTGAGGAGATCCTCGCGCATTGCGGCGTCGAACCGGGGCGTGCGCTGATGGTCGGAGATTCTGCATTCGATCTGCAGATGGCCAGCAATGCCGGCATGCATTCGGTGGCGGTGGGCTATGGTGCCATGTCGCTACAGGCGCTGGCCGAGTTTGGGCCGCAGGTTTGCATCGATCACTTTTCCCAGCTGCGCGAGTGGCTGGGTGGTACTGCAATTCCACTTCCAAGGTAGGTAAGCATGGCAGACGAATGGAAGGCCCCCGAGGCCGAGCCCGAGGAGCGCGAAGAGCGCAAAAGCTGGAAGCTGCTGGAAAAGACCTTGCTGGCCAGCGTGCAGGAGCAGCGCCGCTCGCGGCGCTGGGGGATCTTCTTCAAGCTGCTGACCTTCGTCTATCTGTTCGGCATCCTGGTGTTGTTCACCCCGCTGATGGACATGGACAAGGCCGCCTCGCGCAGCGCCAGCCATACCGCGCTGGTCGAGGTGCGTGGGGTGATTGCCGATCAGGAGGCTGCCAGCGCCGACAACATCGTCAAGAGCCTGCGCGATGCGTTCAAGGACAGCAAGACCAAGGCTGTGGTGATGCGTATCAATAGCCCGGGTGGCAGCCCGGTGCAGGCAGGCTACGTGTATGACGAAATCCGTCGTCTGCGTGCCGAATACCCGGCCATCAAGTTGTATGCGGTGATTTCGGATCTTGGTGCTTCCGGGGCCTATTACATTGCCAGTGCGGCGGACGAGATCTACGCCGACAAGGCCAGCCTGGTGGGCTCGATCGGTGTGACGGCGGCCGGTTATGGGTTTGTCGGCACCATGGAGAAGCTGGGGGTGGAGCGGCGCGCCTACACGTCAGGCGAGCACAAGGCCTTCCTTGACCCGTTCTCGCCGGAAAAGCCCGAAGAGACCCGATTCTGGCAGGGCGTGCTGGACACCACGCACAACCAGTTCATTGCCATGGTCAAGCAGGGGCGCGGCGAGCGGCTGAAGGACAAGGAGCACCCGGAGCTGTTCAGTGGTCTGGTGTGGTCGGGTGAGCAGGCCAAGGCGCTAGGGCTGGTGGATGGGCTGGGCAGTGCCAGCTATGTAGCGCGCGAGATCGTTGGTGAGAAGGAGTTGGTCGACTTCACCGTGCAGGAATCGCCGTTCGATCGCTTCTCCAAGCGCGTGGGGGCCAGCGTGGCTGAGCACCTGGCGATGTGGATGGGCTTTCAAGGGCCGCAGTTGCGCTGATTCGCGCTGAGGTCGCTGGGGGGGGGCGCAAGCGCCCCCAAGTCTCAAGGGATGACAACGCCTTCCTTGGTCAGCATATCCACCAATCGAATCAATGGTAGGCCGATCAAGCTGGTCGCATCGCACCCGTGCGTGCTCTGGAACAAGCTTACCCCTAAACCCTCCGCCTTGAAGCTCCCGGCGCAATCCAGCGGCTGTTCCGCCGTCACATAGCGCTCCACCCGTTCCCTGCTCAATTCGCGCAGCGTCACCGTAAATGGCACGCAGTCCACCTGGCAGTGCCCGGTCGCGCTGTTGAGCAATGCCAGTCCGGTCAGAAAGCTCACCTGCTGCCCGCTGCACTCCAGCAGCTGCTCGCAAGCCCGCTCGAAGGTGTGGGGTTTGCCCAGCACCTGCTCGCCCAACACGGCCACCTGGTCCGAACCGATGATCAAATGCCCTGGGTGGCTGTCTGCCAGGGCTTCGGCCTTTTGTCTGGCAAGCCGGCGTACCAGCTCTACGGCAGGCTCGTCGGCCAGGCGCTGCTCGTCTATGTCGGGGCTTGCCCAGGTGAAGGGCAGGCGCAGGCGTGCAAGCAGTTCGCGGCGATAGGCAGAGCTGGAAGCCAGTAACAAAGGAAGCATGGTAGACTCCGGGTTCGGTTGAACCAATTCTATCACGCACGATGCCGCCTAATTTCCTTTGACAGGGGCGGGGGGCATCCCTAGAATGCTGCGCCTATGTTGAATGACCCGATTCCACCTCACGTTGACCCGCGCAAATTAGCCGATCGTGGCGTAACCCTTAACGGTTCGCTGCAACTCGCTGATTTGGAAAGACTCTGCGACCCGCTTTCCGACAATGTCGGTACGGTGCAGGCGAAGTTCGATTTTGAACGAGATGAACAGCACGTGGTGGTTATCCACAGCGAGCTGGACGTCGAGGTCAAGATGGTTTGCCAGCGTTGTCTTGAGCTGGTCACCCTGCCGATCCACAGCGAATGTACTTACGCCGTGGTGAAGGAGGGTGCGAATACCCAGTCGTTGCCGAAAGGCTATGACGTGCTGGAACTGGGCGAAGATCCTTTGGATCTGCAGGCGCTGGTCGAGGAGGAGCTTCTGCTCGCCTTGCCAATCGTGCCTGCTCATCATCCGGAAGAATGCCAGCAGCCGGCGGGCGCAGACGAGCCCGATTCGAGCAAGGACGAGGTATCGCGGTCCAACCCGTTCAGTGTTTTGGCGCAGTTAAAGCGTGACCCAAACGTTTAGGAGTTAATCAATTATGGCTGTTCAGCAGAACAAAAAATCCCGCTCTGCCCGTGACATGCGCCGTTCGCACGACGCCCTGTCGGAAAACGCGCTGTCGGTAGAGAAAACCACCGGTGAAGTTCACCTGCGCCACCACGTTTCGCCAGAAGGCGTATACCGTGGTCGCAAAGTGGTCGATAAGGGCGCTGACGAGTAATCCTTGTCCGCTCAGATCATCGCGATCGACGCAATGGGCGGGGACTTCGGTCCCCGCAGCATTGTCCAGGCTAGCATTGCCTGCCTTTCGGCTACCCCCTCGCTGCACCTGACCCTCGTCGGTCAACCCTCCCTCCTAGAAGATCTTGTCAGCGGCCTTGCGGCTGCGGATCGCGCGCGCCTGCAGATTGTCGCCGCCAGTGAGGTGATCGGCATGGACGAGCGGCCATCTCAGGCGTTGCGCGGCAAGCCGGACTCGTCGATGCGCATCGCCCTTGAGCTGGTTCGCGACGGCAAGGCTCAGGCCTGCGTCAGTGCTGGCAATACCGGTGCGCTGATGGCGCTATCACGCTTCGTGCTCAAGACCTTGCCGGGTATCGATCGGCCAGCCATGGTGGCGGCGATTCCGACCCAGGCGGGTTACTGCCAATTGCTCGACCTGGGGGCCAACGTCGATTGCAGCGCCGAGAACCTCTACCAGTTCGCTGTGATGGGCTCGGTGGCCGCCCAGGCGCTGGGCGTGCATCGGCCGCGTGTGGCGCTGCTGAATATCGGCACCGAGGACATCAAGGGCAACCAGCAGGTCAAGCTGGCGGCCAGCCTGTTGCAGAACGCCCGTGGGCTCAACTACGTAGGCTTTGTCGAGGGTGACGGGCTGTACCGTGGCGAGGCTGATGTAGTGGTGTGCGACGGGTTTGTCGGCAATATCCTGCTCAAGTCCAGCGAGGGGCTGGCAACCATGATCGGCGCGCGCATCGAGCAGTTGTTCAAGGGTGGCGTGTTGTCGCGGGCCGCCGGGGCGGTAGCGATGCCGCTGCTCAAACGCCTGCAGGCTGACCTGGCGCCGGCGCGGCACAATGGTGCGAGCTTCCTGGGGTTGCAGGGCATTGTCATCAAGAGCCATGGCTCGGCGGGCGTGCAGGGCTTTCAGAGTGCCATTCAGCGGGCGTTGATCGAGATTCAGGAAAACCTGCCGCAGCGCTTGCATGGGCGCCTCGAAGACCTGTTGCTTTAGGCGTTTTGCCCATGAAGTGCTTAAATGTGACCGCTTGGTCTGTGCATCCATCCAAGTTTTCAGATTCCGCGCCTGGCCCAGGGCCTGGCGCACCCTATCCGACGACAAGATCATAAGGGCTTGTTCTATGTCTGCATCTCTCGCATTCGTCTTTCCCGGTCAAGGTTCCCAGTCGCTGGGCATGCTCGCCGAACTCGGCGCCGAGAAGCCAGTGATCGTCGAAACCTTCAAGGAGGCCTCCAAGGCACTCGGTTACGACCTGTGGAAGCTGGTCCAGGAAGGCCCGGAGGAGCAACTCAACCAGACCGACAAGACCCAGCCGGCCATCCTCACCGCGTCCATCGCGTTGTGGCGCCTGTGGCTGGAAGAGGGCGGCGCACAGCCAGCCTTCGTTTCTGGTCATAGCCTGGGCGAATACAGCGCCCTCGTAGCTGCTGGCAGCATCACCCTGGCAGACGCCGTTCGCCTGGTCGAGCGCCGTGGCCAGCTGATGCAGGAAGCCGTGCCGGCCGGCCATGGTGCCATGGCCGCCATCCTCGGCCTGGACGATGCTGTGGTCGTTGAGCTGTGCGCCGAAGCGGCTGAAGACCAAGTGGTCAGCGCCGTGAACTTCAACTCGCCAGGCCAGGTGGTCATCGCCGGCAACAAGGCTGCGGTAGACCGCGCCATGGAGCTGTGCAAGGCCAAGGGTGCCAAGCGCGCCCTGCCGCTGGCGGTCAGCGTACCGTCGCACTGTGCCCTGATGAAGCCGGCTGCCGAGCGCTTTGCCGAATCGGTCAACGCCATCGAATGGAAGGCCCCGCAGATCCCGGTCGTGCAGAACGTCACCGCCGCAGTCGCCGCCGACCTCGATGCCCTCAAGCACGACCTGCTGGCACAGCTGTATCAGCCGGTACGCTGGGTCGAGTGCGTACAGGCCTTGGCCGCCAATGGTGCGGTCAACCTGGTCGAGTGTGGCCCGGGCAAGGTTCTGGCTGGCCTGAACAAGCGTTGCGCCGACGGCGTGACCACCTACAACCTCAATACCCCTGACGCCGTCGCCGCCACCCGTGCGGCGCTGGCCTGATTTGGAGAAGCTTGCATGAGCCTGCAAGGTAAAGTTGCACTGGTCACCGGCGCCAGCCGTGGCATTGGCCAGGCCATCGCCCTCGAGCTGGGCCGCCAGGGTGCGACCGTGATCGGCACCGCCACTTCGGCGTCCGGTGCCGAGCGCATCGCTGCCACCCTGAAAGAGCACGGTATCGCCGGTACCGGCATGGAACTGAACGTGACCAGCGCCGAGTCCGTCGAAGCTGTGCTGGGCGCCATCGCCGAGCAGTTCGGCGCACCGGCAATCCTGGTCAACAACGCCGGCATCACTCGCGACAACCTCATGCTGCGCATGAAGGACGATGAGTGGTTCGACGTGATCGACACCAACCTGAACAGCCTCTACCGTCTGTCCAAGGGCGTGCTGCGCGGCATGACCAAGGCACGCTGGGGCCGTATCATCAGCATCGGCTCGGTCGTCGGTGCCATGGGCAACGCTGGCCAGGCCAACTACGCGGCCGCCAAGGCTGGCCTGGAAGGCTTCAGCCGTGCCCTGGCGCGTGAAGTGGGTTCGCGCGGCATCACCGTCAATTCGGTGACCCCGGGCTTCATCGACACCGACATGACCCGCGAACTGCCAGAAGCGCAGCGCGAAGCCCTGCAGACCCAGATTCCGCTGGGCCGCCTGGGCCAGGCCGACGAAATCGCCAAGGTGGTTTCGTTCCTGGCGTCCGACGGTGCAGCCTACGTGACTGGCGCTACCGTGCCGGTCAACGGCGGGATGTACATGTAACACTGCAACTCAATGTGACGGATTTCGTAAAAAAAGAGTCATACTGCGAGCCTAAAATCCGTTATAAAGCTGCAACCAGATTCCAGGCAGCGGGTGCGGTGACTAGCCTGAAGGTGCGTTTCGCTTGAAAAGCGAACGTCTTTCTATAAAATTAGCCACCGGCCAGCTGCCTGACATATGTCCATTAGGAGTGAAAACTAGGTATGAGCACCATCGAAGAACGCGTCAAGAAAATCGTCGCCGAGCAACTGGGCGTGAAGGAAGATGAAGTGACCAACGAGAAGTCCTTCGTCGATGACCTGGGTGCCGATTCGCTTGACACCGTTGAGCTGGTGATGGCTCTGGAAGAGGAATTCGAGACCGAAATCCCTGACGAAGAAGCCGAGAAAATCACTACCGTTCAAGCCGCTATCGACTACGTCAACAGCCACAAGGCCTAAGACGCTGTAGTCGTCGCTTCTTGACGAGAAAAACCGCACTGCCTTTGCCGGCGTGCGGTTTTTTCTTTGCGAACGCGCTGCATCTTGGCGAGCCGGCTTCGCTCACCGCGCACCAAGAGCCTGTTGCCATTCCATTCCAGCGCTTGAATGTAATCGCAAGAGACTCTGTTATTAGAAAAGGAGAGTACTGTGTCGCGTAGACGCGTCGTGGTCACCGGTATGGGTATGCTGTCGCCACTGGGTACCGATGTACCGAGCACCTGGCAGGGCATTCTGGCTGGCCGCAGTGGCATCGGTCCGATCGAACACACGGACCTGTCTGCCTACTCCACCCGTTTTGGCGGCTCGGTGAAAGGCTTCGAGGTTGAGCAGTACCTGTCGGCCAAAGAGGCCCGCAAGCTTGACCTGTTCATCCAGTACGGCCTGGCGGCCGGTTTCCAGGCGGTGCGTAATGCTGGCCTGGAGGTCACCGACGCCAACCGCGAGCGTATTGGCGTGGCCATGGGCTCGGGTATCGGTGGTCTGACCAACATCGAAGAAACCAGCCGCACCCTGCACGATTCGGGGCCGCGCCGCATTTCGCCGTTTTTTGTGCCAGGTTCGATCATCAACATGATCTCCGGGTTCCTGTCGATCCACCTGGGTCTGCAAGGGCCGAATTACGCCATCGCCACCGCTTGCACCACCGGCACCCATTGCATCGGCATGGCCGCGCGCAATATCGCCTACGGTGAAGCTGACGTGATGATCGCCGGTGGTGCCGAAATGGCAGCCTGCGGCCTGGGCATGGGCGGTTTCGGTGCTTCGCGTGCACTGTCCACCCGCAACGACGAGCCAAGCCGTGCCAGCCGCCCGTGGGACAAGGGCCGTGACGGCTTTGTGCTGTCCGACGGTGCCGGTGCCCTGGTACTCGAAGAGCTGGAGCATGCCAAGGCCCGTGGTGCGACCATCTACGCCGAGCTGGTTGGCTTTGGCATGAGCGGCGACGCCTACCACATGACTTCGCCACCCGACACCGGTGAAGGCGCTGCCCGCTGCATGGCCAACGCGCTGCGCGATGCTGGCATCCAGCCGGAAGAAGTCAGCTACATCAACGCCCACGGCACCTCGACCCCAGCGGGCGATGTGGCCGAAGTGGCTGCGATCAAGCGCGTATTCGGCGAGCATGCCTACAAGCTGGCGGTCAGCTCGACCAAGTCGATGACCGGCCACTTGCTGGGTGCCGCGGGTGCGGTGGAAGCGATCTTCAGCGTGCTGGCCATCAACAGCCAGATGGCCCCGCCCACCATCAACCTGGACGAGCCGGACGAAGGTTGCGACCTCGACTTCGTGCCACACCAGGCGCGCAGCATGCCGATCGACGTGGTGTTGTCCAACTCGTTCGGCTTTGGCGGCACCAACGGCTCGCTGGTGTTCCGCCGGTTCGCCGGTTGATGCACAGCTGGATCGATGGCCAGCCGGCGACTGCAGTCAACCTGCAGAATCGCGGCCTGGCCTACGGCGATGGGTTGTTCGAAACCATCGCCGTGCGTGGCGGTCGGCCCAGCTTGCTGGACGGTCATCTCGCACGCCTGGCGCTGGGGTGTCAGCGCCTGGCGATCGGCGCCGACCTGGCGCTGGTGCGCGACGAACTGCTGCGTTACGCCAGCCAGCTCGGTGAAGGCGTCGCCAAACTCATTCTTACGCGTGGCGACAGCCAGCGTGGCTATGCGCCGGTTGCGGGTGCCGCGCCGCGGCGCATCCTGCAAGGCAGCCCATTACCCAGCTATCCTGTCGAGCATGCCGAACACGGCGTGCGTTTGTTCCCTTGCCAGACACGCCTTGGGGAACAACCCTTGCTGGCTGGCCTCAAACACCTCAATCGCCTTGAGCAGGTACTGGCCCGTGCCGAGTGGCAGGACAGTGAACATGCCGAAGGGTTGATGCGTGACGGGCAGGGCAGGGTGATCGAAGGGGTGTACAGCAATCTGTTCCTTGTACGTGATGGCGTGCTGCTCACCGCCGACCTTGGCCGTTGTGGTGTGGCTGGGGTGATGCGTGGCGCGTTGCTGGAGCAGGCCCAACTGCTGGGTATTGTGGTGCAGGTCTGCGACCTGCCCTACGATGCGCTGGAGCAGGCTGATGAAGTATTTGTTTGCAACAGCGTCTACGGTGTCTGGCCCGTACGTGGCGTAGCCGCGCTAAACTGGTCGCCGGGCCCGCTCACCCGAACACTGCAGGCCGTTGCCCGTACGTTACTGGAAACCTGAATTCGTGAGACGTAAATTCCTGCTGTTGCTGGAAATGGGTCTGATCCTCGCCGGCCTGGCGCTAGGCTGGTCGGCCTGGAAGGTCAACTCGGTCCTGGAGCAGCCCTTGCACGTGACGCAGGAGCGCCTGCTCGACGTGCCCAATGGTACTACCCCCAACCGCATGTTCTATCGCATGCAAACGGAAGGGTTGCTCGACGACGCCGTCTGGTTGCGCTTGTACTGGCGCTTCAACATGGCGGGTACCCCGCTGCATACCGGAGAGTATCGCCTTACCCCCGGCATGACCGTCGAGCAGCTGTTCGATGCCTGGCGCCGGGGCGACGTGGTGCAGTACAACCTGACCTTGGTCGAAGGCTGGACCTTCCGCCAGGTGCGCTCGGCCGTGGCCAAGCATGAAAAGATCAAACATACCCTGGAGGGCTTGTCGGACGCCGAGGTCATGGACAAGCTCGGCCATACCGGTGTGTTCCCCGAAGGCCGCTTCTTCCCGGACACCTACCGCTTCGTACGGGGCATGAGTGACGTCGAGTTGCTGCAGCAGGCCTACATGCGCCTGGATGAAGTGTTGGCCAAGGAGTGGGCCGAACGCACGACCGACCTGCCGTATCGCGACCCGTACCAGGCGTTGATCATGGCCTCCCTTGTGGAAAAGGAAACCGGAATTCCGCAGGAGCGCGGGCAGATTGCCGGCGTGTTCGTGAGGCGCATGCGCCTGGGCATGATGCTGCAGACCGACCCGACAGTGATCTACGGCATGGGTGAACGCTACAACGGCAAGATCACCCGCGCCGACCTGCGCGAGCCTACGCCCTACAACACCTACACCATGACAGGCCTGCCGCCGACCCCGATCGCCATGGTTGGCCGCGAGGCTATTCACGCGGCGCTGAACCCGTCCGATGGCACCAGCCTGTACTTCGTCGCTCGTGGCGATGGCAGCCATGTGTTCTCCGATGACCTCGATGATCATAACTCGGCGGTGCGCGAGTTCCAGCTCAAGCGCCGGGCGGACTACCGTTCCAGCCCCGCGCCGCAGCAAGACACCAAGCCAGGCGTGGATGACGCCGACGACGCGCAGCAGCCTGAGCCGCCAGCGGCGGACGAGCCGGCCGCGCAGCCAGCGCCCGATGAACCGCCCGTGCAGGATGCCCCTGCCGGCGGTGCGCAAGCGGCCGAACGGCCAACGCCTGACGAACAACATTGAGGACTGCCTGTGAGCGGCTTGTTTATTACTTTGGAAGGCCCCGAAGGCGCGGGCAAGAGCACCAATCGCGACTACCTGGCCGCGCGCCTGCGCGAGCACGGCCTGGACGTGGTGCTGACCCGTGAGCCTGGTGGTACACCGTTGGCGGAAAGGGTGCGCGAACTGCTGCTGGCGCCCAGTGATGAAAGCATGGCGGCCGACACTGAACTGCTGCTGGTGTTCGCCGCGCGCGCCCAGCACTTGGCGCAGGTGATCCGTCCGGCATTGGCCCGTGGGGCCGTGGTGCTGTGTGATCGTTTCACCGATGCCACCTATGCCTATCAGGGCGGTGGCCGTGGTTTGTCGGTCGAGCGTATCGCAACCCTGGAGCAGTTCGTCCAGGGCGGCCTGCGCCCGGACCTGACCTTGGTCTTCGACCTGCCGGTGGAGGTGGGCCTGGCCCGCGCCGCAGCCCGTGGCCGCCTGGACCGTTTCGAGCAGGAGGGCCAGGCCTTCTTCGAAGCCGTGCGCCAGGCGTACCTGCAGCGCGCCCAGCGTGCGCCGCAGCGCTACAGCTTGCTTGATGCCGCACAATCCCTGGAGGCCGTGCAGCGTGACATCGACGCTCTGCTGCCAGGCATTGTGGAGCGTTGCCGTGGCTGAGGCCTACCCTTGGCAGGAAGCGCTGTGGCAGCAACTGGCTGGGCGCAGCCAGCACGCCCATGCGTACTTGCTGCACGGGCCCCAAGGCATCGGCAAGCGAGCGTTGGCCGAGCGCCTGATGGCCCGCCTCATGTGCCAGCGACCGCTGGGCTTGGAGGCCTGTGGCGAGTGCAAGTCGTGCCTGTTGCTCAAGGCTGGCAGCCACCCGGACAACTTTGTCCTCGAACCCGAGGAAGCCGACAAACCGATCAAGGTCGACCAGGTCCGTGAGCTGGTGGCCTTCGTGGTGCAGACGGCGCAACTGGGTGGGCGCAAGGTGGTGTTGATCGAGCCGGTGGAAGCGATGAACGTCAACGCCTCCAACGCGCTGCTGAAAAGCCTTGAAGAGCCTTCCGGCGATACCGTGCTGCTGTTGGTCACGCATCAGCCAAGTCGCCTGTTGCCAACGATCAAGAGTCGTTGCCAGCAGGTTGCCTGCCCGCAGCCCAGCCTGGCCCAGAGCCAGGCTTGGCTGGCTGGCGCGTTGCCCGACAGTGATGAGGCTGAGCGCGATGAGCTGCTGACCCTGGCCGCCGGTTCGCCATTGATGGCGGTTAGCCTGCAGGCTCAGGGTGTGCGCGAGCAACGCGCGCTGGTTACCGACGGGGTGAAGAAGCTGCTCAAGCAGCAGCAATCGCCCAGCCAGTTGGCCGACGCCTGGAACGCTGTACCGTTGTTGCGGCTGTTCGACTGGTTCTGCGATTGGGCGCACCTGATCCTGCGCTACCAGTTGACCCAGGACGAGGAGGGGTTAGGCTTGGCGGATATGCGCAAGGTGGTGCAATACCTTGCGCAGAAGAGCCGTCAGGCCAAGGTGCTGGAGGTGCAGGCGTGGATCCTTGAGCAGCGCCAGAAGGTGCTGGGCAAGGCCAACCTCAACCGTGCCCTGCTGCTTGAATCGCTGCTGGCCCACTGGCTGCAACTGCCCGGCGCCCGCTGATATCCCATTTTTCATGTGTGCTGTTATCCCATGCTTGTAGATTCCCATTGCCACCTCGACCGTCTTGACCTCAGCGCCCACCAGGGCTCGCTCGATGCTGCCCTGCAGGCGGCGCGTGAGCGCGGGGTCGGGCATTTCCTGTGCATTGGCGTGAGTGCCGAGAATGCTGGCGCGGTGAAGGCGCTTAGCGAGCAGTACGCTGACGTCGACTGCTCGGTGGGTGTGCACCCGCTGGACTTGGCTCCAGGCGAAACCCCGGCGCTGGAATGGCTGTTGCGCGAACTGGCCCACCCGCATGCAGTGGCGATTGGCGAAACCGGGCTGGATTACCACTACGAGCCGGAGGCTGCCGAGCTGCAGCAGGCCTCGTTCCGCTTGCACCTGGAGGCCTCGCGGCAGACCGGCAAACCGGTGATCGTGCATACACGGGCGGCCCGTGCCGATACCTTGGCGCTGTTGCGCGAGGCCAGCTTGCCGCAGGCTGGCGTGCTGCACTGCTTTACCGAGGATTGGGACATGGCCAAGGCCGCACTGGACCTGGGGTATTACATTTCGCTGTCTGGCATTGTGACCTTCCGCAATGCTGATGCCCTGCGTGAGGTGGCGCGGCAGGTGCCGGTTGATCGGTTGCTGGTGGAGACCGATTCGCCTTATCTGGCTCCGATTCCGTATCGCGGCAAGCCGAACTTGCCGCAGTATGTGCGGGAAGTGGCGGAGTATGTGGCTTCGTTGCGCGGGGCCAGTTATGAGCAACTGGCCGAGCAGACCACCGCCAACTTCAAGCGGTTGTTCCCGTTGGCGCGGGTGGCCTGATAGAGCACGAGCCTGATTGCTCTTGCTCTTGCTCTTGCTCTTGCTCTTGCTCTTGCTCTTGCTCTTGCTTCGGCTTTTGCTTCTAAGCGCGCGGTAGTTCAGGCGACGCAGATTGCGACTTCAGGAGGCCGAGCGCAGGGCTTGCGGAGGGAGGTGACGGGCATGGATGCCCGTCAAGCGCTGGGCCCCAGGATGGGGCCTGCAGCGCGGTCCTCCCGGGAGCAAGCCCGGAGCGAGGGGACCCCGAAGCGTAGCGTAGGGGCCGGATGATGGGAGCGGACGGTTTTTGGTTCCTTTTTGCCACGACAAAAAGGGACCCGCCGTAAGGGCGGAAAGGTGACTGTGCGCCACCCGCGCGAATGAATGTTTACTCGGTGTGAAGGCCCATATCCAAAAAGCAAAAAGCAAAAAGCAAAAAGCAAAAAGCAGAATTTGTCTGTTTTGACTCAGCGAACAGTCCGTTTGCGATGGCGACGCTGACTCACCTTTTCGCCCTTACGGCGAGTCACTTTTTGTCAAACGCGACAAAAAGTAACCAAAAAACGCTGCGCTCCCATCATCCGGCCCCTGCGCTGCGCTCCGGGGTTCCCTCACTCCGGCCTTGCTCCCGGGAGGACCGCGCTGCAGGCCCCATCCTGGGGCCCAGCGCTTGACGGGCATCCATGCCCGTCACCTCCCTCCGCAAGGCCTGCGCTCGGCCTCCTGAAGTCGCGAAGATCAAGATCAAGATCAAGATCAAGATCAAGATCAAGATCAAGATCAAGATCAAGATCAAGATCAAGATCAAGATCAAGATCAAGATCAAAAGCACAGTACAAATGTCGAGCGGGAGTGCGGGCCGCTTTGCGGCCCGTCGCGTAAGCAAAAAAAACCCGGGTTCTGGGGGAGGAATCCGGGTTAAGACCATTAGGAGTAAAACAAAGGTACGCGGTCCCTGAGCACCTTTATCGGCGCGCCACTTGGGGGGGATGCGCCGCGCCAACACTTCAAGTATTGGTCAGGTTTGGCGCAGTGCCAGTGCATATTGGTCGTTTTTTAAACAGATTTGGAATACGCCGCCGTTCCGTTCCTCCCGCATCGCATGGCCGTATGCATCGTGAAACACTGCCATGCTTGGATGATCCGTGCAATTTCCCGCAAGTTAGGCATAATAAACCGCTTCGATTGTCATCCAGTCCTTCCCATGCAGAAAGAACCTCGTAAGGTCCGTGAGTTTCGCCGTCGCGAACAGGAAATCCTCGACACCGCGCTCAAGCTGTTTCTCGAACAGGGCGAAGACAGCGTCACCGTCGAGATGATCGCCGACGCCGTGGGCATCGGCAAAGGCACGATCTACAAGCACTTCAAGTCCAAGGCGGAAATCTACCTGCGCCTGATGCTCGACTACGAGCGCGACCTGAACGCGCTGTTGCACTCGGCCGATGTCGACCGTGACAAGGAAGCCCTGTCGCGCGCCTACTTCGAGTTCCGCATGCGCGATCCGCAACGTTACCGGCTGTTCGATCGCCTTGAAGAAAAGGTGGTCAAGGGCAACCAGGTGCCAGAAATGGTCGAGCAGTTGCACAGCATCCGCGCTTCCAACTTCGATCGCCTGACCCAACTGATCAAGGGTCGTATCAGCGAAGGTAAACTCGAAGACGTGCCGCCGTACTTCCATTACTGCGCCGCCTGGGCGCTGGTGCATGGCGCCGTGGCGCTGTACCACTCGCCGTTCTGGAGCAATGTATTGGAAGACCAGGAAGGCTTCTTCCAGTTTCTGATGGACATTGGCGTGCGTATGGGCAACAAGCGTAAGCGCGACCCGGAACCAACCAACTGAAGCGCTTCGTCACTTCCCGCTGAAGCCGGTAGGGTGCGGTGGGGGCTTGCAAAAACCTGATTTATGAGTCAGGTTTCGCCTGCCCCTCATCATCCATGCCGGAGTCATTCATGATTGTCGATCGTCAAGGCAGGCGCTTTCGCAACCTGCGTGTCAGCCTGACGGCTGCCTGCAATTACGCCTGCACTTACTGCGTACCCGACGGTAAGCGCCTGGTGGCGGCGCAGGACGAACTCTCAGCAGACTCCCTGGCCCGTGGCGTGGCCTACCTGATCGAAGCTGCCGGCGTCGAGCGCCTGCGCATCACCGGCGGTGAACCGCTGATCAGCCCGCGCCTGGACGCCTTTCTGGCTGGCGTGGCCAAACTTGATCTCGACGATATCTCGCTGACTACCAATGGCCAGCTGCTGGAGCGCAAATTGCCGCAGTTGCAGGCGGCCGGTATTCGTCGCCTGAATGTTTCCCTCGACACCCTCGACCCGCAAGCCTTCCGCCGTATCGCCCGAGGCGGCGACTTGGCCTGCGTGCTGGCGGGTATGCAGCAAGCCAGCACCCTGGGCATGCAGGTGAAAGTGAACATGGTGCCGATGCGTGGGCAGAACCTCGACCAGGTGCTGCCGCTGCTGGAATACTGTCTTGAGCGCGGCTTCGAGTTGCGCTTCATCGAACTGATGCGCATGGGCCATCTGGCCCGTGATCACAATGCTTTCCTGCAGCAGTTCGTCGGCCTTGACCAGCTGCTCACGCTGATTGGCGGCAAGCATACCTATGCCCAGGTCGACGCGCCCTTGGATGCCACTGCCTTGCGTTATCAAATCCCCGGCAAGGGCTACTTCGGTGTTATCGCCAACGAGACTGTGCCGTTTTGCCGTACCTGCTCACGGTTGCGCCTGTCTTCAACGGGCTGGTTGCATGGCTGTCTGTCGTCAGGCAACCGCCACTTCGTCGGTGACCTGCTGGAAAAGCCACGCCATCAGGCGCTGCCAGCCCTGCAACGGTTGTTGGTCAAGGCGTTGGCAGACAAGCAGGAGCTGGCGTTTTCCGGGGGCGTTACGGTGATGAAGGTGATCGGTGGCTGAAGCTGGCGCAAAAGCTGCATCCGCCGGCTATTCGCCGGTTTTTCGTCGCCGGCCACTGGAGGAAAGATGCGTAGCCTGGTCTTGCTGCTGGCGCTGATGGCGCTGGGCGGCTGCATGAATGTCAGTGATATGGGCGAGGGCGTTCGCTATCACATGAGCGATGCCGGTCTGCTGGATCACAGTGAAACCCGCCGCACCTTGTCGATCCGCCTGCAACCGGACTCGTTCATCTTCATCGGCCAGGGTGCATTCGTGCCGCCGGGCAAGGGGCCAGTGCCACGGCAGAACGCAGTGGCAGAGCAAGCCTTCAAGAGCTTCGTCGAGTATTTCCCGCTGGTACGCCGCGCCCAGGGCCCGTTGGGCCTGGAGGAGGCCATTGCCCAGGCGCGCTCGGTAGGCGCCGATTACGTGTTGTATACGCGTTTCGCGCGCACCGACGACCGCATCGGCAATGGTGACGAGTGGTACGACGAACAGGCCGTAGACCGCGTGGGTTGGGACAGTGGCGTGGTGCAGATGATGCTGATCGAAACCAATACCCGCTACCTGATCGACACCGCCCGCATCAAGAGTCGTGGCGGTTTGTTGACGTTCCACGACAATACCCCGGAGGATTTGCTTGGTGCGCCGATGCGCGAGTACGCTCGTAGCCTTCTGGGCATGAGTGAATGAGGCAAGCGTGATGAGCGATTCCGGCAAGGCCAATGACCTTCTGGCGCAGATCCCCAAGGCCAAGGGCCTGCCGCCGGTGCATCTGTGGAACCCGGACTTCTGCGGCGACATCGACATGCGCATTGCCCGCGATGGCACCTGGTACTACCTGGGCACGCCGATCGGGCGCAAACCGATGGTGCGGCTGTTTTCTACCATCATTCGCCGCGATGGCGATGACTATTTCCTGATTACTCCGGTCGAGAAGGTTGGCATTCGCGTTGACGATGCCCCGTTCGTGGCTGTAGCGCTGGACGTGCAGGGCGAGGGCAAGCAGCAAGTGCTGCGCTTTACCAGCAATGTCGAGGACCAGGTCGAGGCCGGGCCGGACAATCCTCTGCGGGTGGTCATCGATCCGGTGACGCAGGAGCCGTCGCCGTATGTGCTGATGCGCAGCAACCTTGAGGCGTTGATACACCGCAATGTGTTCTACCAACTGGTGGAGCTGGCGGTGCCGCGTGAGATCGAGGGTGAGGAATGGCTTGGAGTATGGAGCCAGGGCGAGTTTTATCCGATTGGGCGCAGCAGCTGAATGCTCTGTTGCCAGTGCCCGCGAAAGGCCGGCACTGGCAACAATCGGCCTCCTGATTTTCCCCAGGATTGGCCATTTGTCTTCAGCCTGTCAGGGCCTAACCTGCTGGCAATTGCCATCCAGGAGAAGCCCAGCATGAAACCCTCAACGCTCATCCTTTTCGCTCTGCTCGCCGCCCAAACCCCCGCCTGGGCCCACGGCGACGTTGCCGACCAGGTCACAGTCCTGCAGCAGCAACAACCCTCGAATGCCCCCGGCAAAACCGCCGTCATGCTTACCGTCAGCTACGCACCCGGCGAAGCGTCCCCTGCGCATCAGCACCCAGGTGCAGTGATGGCCTACGTGCTGGAAGGTGCGGTGGTATCGAAGCTCAATAACGAGCAGGAAAAGACCTACAAGGCCGGCCAGTACTGGTACGAGGCGCCCGGCACCGTGCATAGCGTGTCACGTAATGCCAGCAAGACCCAGCCTGCCAAGCTGCTGGTCTGGAGCCTGGTGGATGAGGGCAAGCCGGTGACCGAAGCGCTGGGCCAATAAACCCGATGCAACGAAAAAGCCCCCAGTTGCTTGCGCATCTGGGGGCTTTTTCAGTGTTTGGCTCCGCGACCTGGACTCGAACCAGGGACCCAATGATTAACAGTCATTTGCTCTACCGACTGAGCTATCGCGGAATCTGCGCGTATCTTACTGATTGCCCAGGGGAAGTCAAGCCACCCCTAGGCAAAACAATGAGTTACAGCACTTCCACGATAGCCTTGGTGACCACATGGATGTTGCTCTGGTTCAGCGCGGCCACGGCGATACGGCCGGTGTCCAGGGCGTAGATGCCGAAATCGTTCTTCAGGCGGGCCACCTGATCAACGGTCAGGCCCGAGTAGGAGAACATGCCGACCTGGCGGCCAACGAAGCTGAAGTCGCGATTGGCGCCATATTCGGCCAGCAGCGAAACCATCTGCTTGCGCATGCCGTGGATGCGCTGGCGCATTTCGCCCAGTTCGGTTTCCCACATCTGGCGCAGTTCGGCGCTGTTCAGCACGGTGGCTACGATGGTTGCACCGTGGGTTGGTGGGTTGGAGTAAGTGGTGCGGATCACGCGCTTGACCTGCGACAGCACGCGAGTGCTCTCGTCCTTGGAGGCGGTGACGACCGACAGTGCGCCGACGCGCTCGCCGTACAGCGAGAACGATTTGGAGAACGAGCTGGAAACAAAGAACTCCAGGCCCGACTCGGCGAACAGGCGAACGGCGAAGGCGTCTTCGGCGATGCCATCACCAAAGCCCTGGTAGGCCATGTCGAGGAACGGCACGTGGCCCTTGGCCTTGACCACCTCCAGGACATTTTTCCAGTCGTCCAGGTTCAGGTCGACGCCGGTCGGGTTGTGGCAGCAGGCGTGCAGCACGACGATCGAGCCCGATGGCAGGGCGTTGAGGTCTTCCAGCATGCCGCCGCGGTTCACATCGTTGGTCGGCGCATCGTAGTAGCGATAGGTCTGCACCGGGAAACCGGCCGACTCGAACAGCGCGCGATGGTTTTCCCAGCTTGGGTCGCTGATGGCGACCACGGCGTCAGGCGAGATGCGCTTGAGGAAGTCGGCACCGATTTTCAGTGCGCCGGTACCACCGACGGCCTGTACGGTGACCACACGGCCAGCGGCCAGCAGTGGCGACTCGGCGCCGAAGATCAGCTTTTGCACGGCCTGGTCATAAGTGGCGATGCCGTCGATCGGCAGGTAGCCGCGCGAGGCGTGCTGTGCGGCACGCTGGGTCTCGGCTTCGATCACGGCGCGCAGCAGCGGGATGCGGCCTTCCTCATTGCAGTACACGCCCACGCCCAGGTTGACCTTGTCGGTACGTGGGTCGGCGTTGAATGCTTCGTTGAGGCCCAGGATAGGGTCGCGGGGTGCCAGCTCGACAGCGGAAAACAGGCTCATTGTTACTTCGGCTCTGATTGGAGAGTGATAGGACGTACACGCTCCAGCCGAATGCACTGAAGCGGTGCACAAACGGGGAGTCAGTATAGTGATACCGACCGGTCACCGCGACACTCTGGCGCAGCTTTTCCGGTTATTTGCGCAAATATTTTTCGACCATTGGTCTAATTGCCGGGTCCACCGTTACACGCGTTCACAGCTATGCCTTGAAAGCGCCCCCGAGCGGGCGCATTTGGGTATAGACTACTGGCTAAATTTACAGTTACCGCAGCGCTGCGAGGTCCGTCATGTCCGAGTTCCAGCTCGTCACCCGTTTCCAGCCGGCAGGCGACCAGCCCGAGGCCATCCGCCAGTTGGTCGAAGGCATCGAGGCGGGGCTGTCGCACCAGACGCTGCTCGGCGTGACGGGCTCGGGCAAGACCTTCAGCATTGCCAACGTCATCCAGCACGTGCAGCGCCCGACGTTGGTGCTGGCGCCGAACAAGACCCTGGCCGCACAGCTGTACGGCGAGTTCAAGGCGTTCTTCCCCAACAATGCGGTGGAGTACTTCGTCTCCTATTACGACTACTACCAGCCGGAAGCCTACGTGCCGTCGTCGGACACCTTCATCGAGAAGGACGCCTCGATCAACGACCACATCGAGCAGATGCGCCTGTCGGCGACCAAAGCGCTGCTGGAGCGGCGCGACGCCATCATCGTCACCACCGTCTCGTGCATCTATGGCCTGGGCAGCCCCGAGACCTACCTGAAAATGGTCCTGCACGTGGACCGTGGCGACAAGCTCGACCAGCGCGCGCTGCTGCGCCGCTTGGCGGACTTGCAGTACACCCGCAATGAAATGGACTTTGCCCGTGCCACCTTCCGCGTGCGGGGCGATGTGATCGACATTTTCCCGGCGGAATCGGACCTGGAGGCCATCCGCATCGAGCTGTTCGATGATGAGGTGGAGAACATCGCCGCCTTCGACCCGCTGACCGGCGAGGTTTTCCGCAAGCTGCCGCGTTTCACCTTCTATCCCAAGAGCCACTATGTCACCCCGCGTGAAACGCTGCTGGAAGCAGTGGAGGGCATCAAGGAAGAACTGAAGGAGCGCCTGGAATACCTGCACAAGGCCAACAAGCTGGTCGAGGCGCAGCGCCTGGAGCAACGCACCCGCTTCGACCTGGAGATGATCCTCGAGCTTGGCTACTGCAATGGCATCGAAAACTACTCGCGCTATCTGTCCGGGCGCCCGGCCGGGGCGCCGCCGCCTACCCTGTACGACTACCTGCCGCCCGATGCGCTGCTGGTGATCGACGAATCCCACGTCAGCGTTCCGCAGGTCGGCGCCATGTACAAGGGCGACCGCTCACGCAAGGAAACCCTGGTCGAGTATGGCTTTCGCATGCCTTCGGCACTGGACAACCGGCCGATGCGTTTCGACGAGTGGGAGGATGTCAGCCCGCAGACCATTTTCGTTTCAGCGACCCCTGGTCCCTACGAAGCTGAGCATGCCGGGCGCGTGGTGGAGCAGGTGGTGCGCCCGACCGGCCTGGTCGACCCGCAGGTCGAAATACGCCCGGCGCTGACTCAGGTCGATGACTTGTTGTCCGAGATCCGCAAGCGTGTCGCGGCAGGCGAGCGTGTGCTGGCGACAACCCTGACCAAGCGCATGGCCGAAGACCTTAGCGACTACCTGGCCGATCACGACGTGCGGGTGCGCTATCTGCACTCGGACATTGACACTGTAGAGCGAGTGGAGATTATCCGTGACCTGCGCCTGGGCACCTTCGACGTGCTGGTAGGTATCAACCTGCTGCGCGAAGGCTTGGACATGCCCGAGGTGTCACTGGTGGCGATCCTCGATGCGGACAAGGAAGGCTTCCTGCGTTCCGAGCGCTCACTGATTCAGACCATTGGCCGTGCTGCGCGTAACCTCAATGGCCGGGCCATCCTCTACGCCGACAATGTGACGGGCTCGATGCAGCGAGCGATCGATGAAACCGAGCGCCGCCGCGAGAAGCAGATCGCGTTCAACGAGGCCAACGGTATCGTGCCCAAGGGCGTGGTCAAGGACATCACCGACATCCTGGAAGGTGCCACGGTACCTGGCGCGCGCAGCAAGAAGCGCAAGGGCATGGCCAAGGCGGCGGAGGAGAGCGCCCGTTACGAGGCCGAACTGCGTACGCCGGGCGAGATCACCAAGCGTATCAAGCAGTTGGAGGAGAAAATGATGCAGTTCGCTCGCGACCTAGAGTTCGAGGCTGCGGCGCAGTTGCGCGACGAGATCAGCCAGTTGCGCGAGCGGTTGATTACCAGCTGAAGTATGACGTGGGGGCGGCCTTGTGTCGCGAAAGAGCCGCCCCCACGGTGGCCGCGTAGCACCTTGAGTGTTTAATGTGCTTCCCCGGCTTTCAACCCTTCCGGCAACTTCCGGGTCAGCAACACCGCCACCATGCTTACCGCCAAGCCTATCCCGACAAAATGGAACGCATCGTTGTAAGCCATGATCATGGCCTGCTGGTGGGTAATCTCGCTCAGCTTGCCCAGCGCCGCGTTGTCATTGCCCAAGCGCTCCGCCAGTTGCGCCAGCCTTTCCGCTACCTGGGGGTTGCTCGGCACCACCGATTCGCGAAGGTAGTCGAAATACACCTTGGTCCGCGCATCCAGCAGGGTGGCCAGCAGGGCAATGCCGATGGCCCCGCCCAGGTTACGCAGGATATTGAACAAGCTCGACGCCGACCCTGCATCCTGCGGCTGGATATACGCTGTGGCGATCAGCGAAATGGTCACCATGATCATCGGTTGACCCAGGGCGCGGATGATCTGGATGTGGTTGAACTGCGGCCCGGCAAAGTCCGGGTTGAGCACCCCAGAGCCGAAACTGGCAGCCCCGAACAGGCAGAACCCCAACGCGCACAACACCTTGGGTGACACCACCTTCATCAGTTGCGGCACCAAGGGGATCAGGAACAGCTGCGGAATACCCATCCACATGATCACCTCGCCAATCTGCAAGGCGTTGTAGCCCTGCACCTGCGCCAGGTACAGCGGCAACAGGTAGATCGACCCGTACAGGCCCACACCCATGCCCAGGCTGGCGATGCTCGACAGGCCGAAGTTGCGGTTACCCAGGATGCGCAGGTTGATCAGCGGGTGCGGTTTGGAAAACTGCAAGATGACGAAGGTGATCAGGCTGACCAGGGCCACACTCCCCAGGCCGACGATGAGGTTCGACTCCAGCCAGTCCTTGCGGTGGCCTTCTTCCAGAAACACCTGCAGGCAGCCTAACCCCAGGCCCAGGGTGACGATGCCGGCGTAATCGGTGCTTTTCAGCAGTTCCCAGTGCGCTTCTTTCTTCTCCAGGCCATACATCAGGCCGGCAATCATCACCAGGCCTGGTGGGATGTTGATGTAGAAGATGTACTCCCAGCCCCAATTCTCGGTCAGCCAGCCGCCCAGGGTGGGGCCGATGGAGGGCGCGAAAGTGGCGGTCATGGCGAACATCGCCATGCCCTTGGCGCGGTGGTGCTCGGGCAGCTTGATCAGTGTCAGGGTAAATGCCAGCGGAATCAGCGCGCCGCCGGTGAAACCCTGCAAGGCGCGAAACAGGATCATGCTCTCCAGGTTCCAGGCCATCGAGCACAGCAGCGACGACAGCAGGAAGCCGCCCGATACCCACACGGCCAGGCGCCGCGCCGACAGCAGCTGTACCAGCCAGGCCGTCAGCGGGATCATGATGATTTCCGCCACCAGGTACGAAGTGGAAATCCATGAGCCTTCTTCCAGCGTCGCTGACAATGCGCCCTGAATGTCCTTCAACGAGGAGTTGGTGATCTGGATGTCCAGCACCGCCATGAAGGCACCGAGCATCACGCTCATCACTGCGATCCAGTCGCGCCGAGTCGGCTCCGCAGTGGGGCGGAGCAACGTATCACCGGCCATGTTGGCCTTCGTCTTCGCGGCGCAAGTCGACGGTGGCGGTGACCGACATGCCAGGGCGGATACGCCCGTGCAACGGGTTGTCGGCGCTGAAGGTGAGTTTTACCGGGATACGCTGCACCACCTTGGTGAAGTTGCCGGTGGCGTTGTCTGGCGGCAGCAGGCTGAACTGCGCGCCCGAGGCGGCGAACAGGCTGTCCACCCGCCCTTCGATGGGGGTGTCGGGGTAGCTGTCGAACAACAGCTCGGCACGCTGGCCAGGCTGCATGTGGCCAATCTGGGTTTCCTTGAAGTTGGCCTGCACCCAGATATCTTCGTCCGGCACGATCGACAGCAGGTAAGCGCCGGCCTGTACCACCTGGCCATTGCGCGCATTGCGCTGGCCGATGGTACCGCTGATGGGCGCGCGGATTTCGCAGCGGGTCAGGTTCAGCTCGGCCTGGGCCAGGTCGGCGCGGGCGTTGGCAATTTGCGCATCCAGGCGTTTCAGGTCGGCGTTCAGGGCGTTGACCTGCTGGCGCTGGCTCTGCAAGTCGGCCCGGGCCTTGTCGACCTGGGAGCCGGCAACATGGCTGTCCGCCGACAGGGTGGTGACCCGCTCTTCGGAGACATAACCCGGCTTGCGCAACTTCTCGGCGCGGCTCAGGTCCAGGCGTGAGCGGTCGAACGTGGCCTGGTTGGCCGCCACCTGAGCCTGGCCAGCGGCAATCAGGCTACCTTGTTGGGTCAGGCGGCTCTGTGCCTGCGCGTACTCGGCTTCGCGGGTGGCCAAGGCGGCGTGTGCGCGCTCGACAGCCAGTTCGAAGTCGGCGGCTTCCAGGCGCACCAGCAGGTCGCCCTTGTTGACGTGCTGGTTGTCCTCGACCGGCACAGTGTCGATACGTGCGCCAAGCTGGCTGGAGATACGGGTGATCTCGCCCTGCACATAGGCATTGTCGGTGCTCTCGTAGAAGCGGCCCTTGAAGTACCAGTGGGCCAGGAAGGCGAGGGCGATGATGGCCACCAGAGTAAAGAAGATCGCCAGGCGGCGTTTGAGTTGAGCAGGCATGGGGACTATCGTTCCAAAAATGTAAACAAATTTAACAGCGCCGCAGGGCCTGTCGACAAGTGACGTTCGCGCCATTGCTGGAGCCCGGTGCCTGCCTCCTGCTAACATCCCGCCTTTGTTTCATCTTTCGTTCGAGACTCTCCATGACCACCGTACGCACGCGTATCGCGCCATCGCCTACCGGCGACCCCCATGTCGGCACCGCCTACATCGCCTTGTTCAACTACTGCTTTGCCAAGCAGCACGGCGGTGAGTTCATCCTGCGCATCGAAGACACCGACCAGCTGCGCTCCACGCGCGAGTCGGAGCAGCAAATCTTCGACGCCTTGCGTTGGCTCGGCATCGAATGGAACGAAGGTCCGGACGTGGGCGGCCCGCATGGCCCATACCGGCAGAGCGAGCGTGGCGATATCTACGCCAAGTACGCCAAGGAACTGGTTGACGCCGGCCACGCCTTCTACTGCTTCTGCACCGCCGAAGAGCTGGAGCAGATGCGCGCCGAGCAGCAAGCTCGCGGCGAAACCCCACGCTATGACGGCCGCGCGCTGCTGTTGAGCGCCGAAGAAGTGCAGCGCCGCCTGGATGCTGGCGAGCCGCACGTGATCCGTATGAAGGTCCCGAGCGAAGGTATCTGCGTGGTGCCGGACATGCTGCGCGGCGATGTCGAAATCCCGTGGGACCGCATGGACATGCAGGTGCTGATGAAGAACGACGGCCTGCCGACGTACTTCCTGGCCAACGTGGTCGACGACCACCTGATGGGCATCACCCACGTGCTGCGTGGGGAAGAGTGGCTGCCGTCGGCACCCAAGCTGATCAAACTGTACGAGTACTTCGGCTGGGAGCAGCCCAAGCTGTGCTACATGCCGCTGCTGCGCAACCCGGACAAGTCCAAGCTGTCCAAGCGCAAGAACCCGACCTCAGTCACCTTCTACGAGCGCATGGGCTTCATGCCGGAAGCGATGCTCAACTACCTGGGCCGCATGGGCTGGTCGATGCCTGACGAGCGCGAGAAATTCTCGCTGGCCGAGATGGTCGAACATTTCGACCTGTCGCGTATCTCGCTGGGCGGCCCGATCTTCGACATCGAGAAGCTGTCCTGGCTCAATGGTCAGTGGCTGCGCGAGTTGCCGGTCGAAGAGTTTGCCACTCGTCTGCAGAAGTGGGCGTTCAACAGCGACTACATGATGAAGATCGCCCCGCATGTGCAGGGCCGGGTCGAGACTTTCAGCCAGGTTGCCCCGCTGGGCGGGTTCTTCTTCGAAGGTGCGCTGAAGCTGGATGCCAAGCTGTTCGAAAGCAAGAAACTGTCGGCCGACCAGGTGCGCCAGGTGATCCAGCTGATCCTGTGGAAGCTCGAAAGCCTGCGCCAGTGGGAAAAAGAGCGCATCACCGGTTGCATCCAGGCCGTGGTCGAGGCGTTGGAGTTGAAGCTGCGTGATGCCATGCCGCTGATGTTCGCCGCCATCACCGGCCAGGCCAGCTCGGTTTCGGTATTGGACGCCATGGAAATCCTCGGCCCCGACCTGACCCGCTACCGCCTGCGCCAGGCCCTGGACCTGCTGGGCGGTGTGTCTAAGAAAGAAAACAAAGAGTGGGAAAAGCTGCTGGCTTCCATCGCCTGATTCAGCTTTACCCCTAACCTGTAGGAGCGGGCTTGCCCGCGAATGCGATGGTAAATTCAACACCGCATTCGCGGGCAAGCCCGCTCCTGCAGGTTCAACTAAACCTCCAAGAACTGGGGCAGGGCGGTAAGTGATTGTTATCTGTGAAAATTTTTTTGAATATTTTGAAAAATTAGTTTGACAGCTTTGCAATCCGATCTTAATATGCGCCCCGTCCACAGCGATGAACGAAAACGAAACGCCAGGCACCCAGCCAGCGCTTCGGTTCAACGCGACATTGTGGGGCTATAGCTCAGCTGGGAGAGCGCCTGCATGGCATGCAGGAGGTCAGCGGTTCGATCCCGCTTAGCTCCACCAAATTCCGCTTAGCAGCCAAGGCTGATAAGCAAGACCGGGTCCAGCAACCGGGTCTTGAAGGTAAGAAGGTTCGTCCCCTTCGTCTAGTGGCCTAGGACACCGCCCTTTCACGGCGGTAACAGGGGTTCGAGTCCCCTAGGGGACGCCAGTTTTACACAAGCGATGTTTCACGATGTCGCTGGGCCGCGAGGCTATAAATCTGGGGCTATAGCTCAGCTGGGAGAGCGCCTGCATGGCATGCAGGAGGTCAGCGGTTCGATCCCGCTTAGCTCCACCAATTTTGCCGCGGTTCGCTTTGGCGGGCCGGCACGAAGGTTACGTCCCCTTCGTCTAGTGGCCTAGGACACCGCCCTTTCACGGCGGTAACAGGGGTTCGAGTCCCCTAGGGGACGCCACTTTTTCCTGCGTTTTGCAGGGCTTAAAAAGGCTCGTCGATTATTGATGAGCCTTTTGTTTCGGGGCTATAGCTCAGCTGGGAGAGCGCCTGCATGGCATGCAGGAGGTCAGCGGTTCGATCCCGCTTAGCTCCACCATTTCTGCCAGGGTTCACGCAAGTGGACCTTCGCGAAGGTTACGTCCCCTTCGTCTAGTGGCCTAGGACACCGCCCTTTCACGGCGGTAACAGGGGTTCGAGTCCCCTAGGGGACGCCACATTTACCCGCGTTTTGCGGGACTTTAAAGGCTCATTCGCTTATTGAATGGGCCTTTTGTTTTTCTCCCCTCTCCAAAAAACCACTACCGACCGACGGTTGAATATTTTGCTTGCCAAAAAATATGATGAGAATAATATTTCGATCATCATATTTTGCATGGTGAGTGCCCTGATGAGCGACAAGAAGAGCAGAACCCGTGAACGCATTCTGGAAGCTGCGCGCAGTGCGCTGATCCAGCAGGGCCCGGCGGAGCCCAGCGTCAGTCAGGTGATGGGCGCGGCAGGCCTGACCGTCGGCGGCTTCTATGCCCACTTCGACAGCAAAGACGAGCTGATGCTCGAAGCATTCCGCCAGCTGTTGGGCGAGCGCCGCGCCTTGCTCGCCCAGATCGACCCCAATCTCGATGGTGTCGGGCGGCGTGCGCTGGCCGGGGCCTTCTACCTGTCGCGCAAGCACCGGGACGCCGAAGTGCACGCGTGCCCGTTGCCTAACTCGCTGGGCGAAATGCAGCGCCTGCCGGAGGTTTTCCGCGAGGTGCTGGCCGAGCACATCGAATTGATGACCGCCGCAATGGTTGACCGCCCTGAGGATGCCGACAAGGCGCTGGCCGACCTGGCGCTGATGGTCGGTGGCCTGGCGCTGGCGCGGGCCTTGGGTACCAGTGACCTTTCTGACCGTATTCTGCGCGCCGCCAAATCGGCGGTGCTTTAACCCTGGAGCATGGCGATGACCACCCTGAGCTGGATTCGTGGTGTCAATGGCACCCTGGGCCGCCTGGCCCCTGAGCATGTCGCGGGCAAGATGCGTCGTGCCTTCATGACCCCGCGCAACCTGCCGCCGCGGGACTGGGAGCTGCCCATGCTGGCCAGCGCCGAGCGCATTACCCTGCGCTTCGGGCTGTCGGCCTTGCGTTGGGGCCAGGGGCCGACCGTGCTGCTGATGCATGGCTGGGAAGGGCGCCCGACCCAGTTTGCCGCCTTGATCGAAACCCTGGTCCAGGCCGGGCACACTGTAGTGTCGCTGGAGGGGCCGGGGCATGGGCGTTCGCCTGGCGAGCAGGCCAATGTGGTGCTGTTTGCCCGAGCGCTGCTTGAGGCTGCCGCCGAGTTACCGCCACTGCGTGCGGTCATTGGCCATTCCATGGGGGGGGCCAGTGTGTTGCTGGCCCTGCAGATGGGGTTGCGCACAGAATCGGCGGTAAGCATTGCGGCCCCGGCGCGGCTGCTAGGCGTGTTGCGAGGTTTTGCCCATCATCTGGGGTTGCCGGCGCGGGCACGGGCGGCGTTCATTCGCCAGATTGAGCGGGATGTGGGCATGCAGATCGCGCGGCTGGATGTGACCGGTTACCAGCTGGAATTGCCGGGGTTGGTGGTGCATGCCGCCGATGATGCCTTGGTGGCTCCCGATGAAGCCCATGTAATCCATAAGGCCTGGTTCGATAGCCGCCTGATGCTGCTGGAAGAGGGCGGCCACCAGCGGGTGCTGGCTGACCCGCGTCTGGGTGAAGCCGTGCTCGAATTGCTGGCCCGCGCAGCCGCACCGGCGCGGCAAAGCGCCTGATTGGCAGGCTGCCCCTGTCGTTGCAGGAGTGGCCGTGTCAGGACGGTAGGGCTGGACATTCTTCTGCAGGTCGCTGCTAAATTCACTTTTTGCGCCAAGGAAGCGAACATGAGCTGGGACCTGGCAACACCCTTCGTCATCGACCTGCGCGTCGGCAGCGAGGATATCGACGGCCTCGGCCACGCCAACAATGCAGTCTATGTCACCTGGCTGGAGCGCTGCGCGTGGCGCCACTCCCAGCGCCTGGGTCTGGACCTGGCCGAGTATCGGCGCCTGGACCGGGCGATGGCCGTGGTGCGTCACGAAATTGATTATCTGGCTGCCGCCTACGAGGACGACGAGCTGCAACTGGCCACCTGGATCATCGATTGGGACCAGCGGCTGCGCATGACCCGGCGCTTCCAGCTCAAGCGCCCACGTGACGGTGTAACCCTGCTGCGCGCGCAAACCACCTTTGCCTGCATCGAGTTGTCCAGCGGTAAACCCAAGCGTATGCCGGCGGAATTCATCGAGGGTTACGGTCCGGCGCTGATCGGCGCCTGAATCGCCGGCAATTTTTGTTAGACTGCCGGCTTTTTACCCCGAGACCCCAACATGCAAATTGCCCTGGCCCCCATGGAGGGGCTGGTCGACAACATCCTGCGCGACGTGCTGACGCGCGTGGGCGGTATCGACTGGTGCGTCACCGAGTTCATTCGCGTGTGCGACCGCCTGCTGCCGCCTTCTTCGTTCGACAAGCTGGCGCCCGAATTACGCCAGGGCGCGCGCACGGCTGCCGGGGTGCCCATGCGCGTGCAGTTGCTGGGTTCGGACCCGGTGTGCCTGGCGGAGAACGCCGCGCTGGCTTGTGAATTGGGGGCGCCGGTGATCGACCTGAACTTCGGTTGCCCGGCCAAGACCGTGAACAAGTCACGCGGTGGTGCCGTGCTGCTCAAGGAGCCGGAGTTGCTGCATGCCATCGTGCGTGAAGTACGCCATGCGGTTCCGGCGAATATCCCGGTCACGTCGAAGATGCGGCTGGGCTTCGACAGCCCTGATGGGGCGCTGGAGTGCGCCACGGCGCTGGCCGAAGGCGGTTCTGCGCACCTGGTGGTGCACGCACGGACCAAGGTCGAGGGCTACAAGCCACCCGCGCATTGGGAGTGGGTGGCGCGGGTACAGGATGTGGTCAAGGTGCCGGTGTTCGCCAATGGCGAGATCTGGACCGTCGACGACTGGCGGCGTTGCCGTGAAGTCAGTGGGGCCGAAGATATCATGCTGGGCCGTGGGCTGGTGTCGCGCCCAGACCTGGGCCTGCAGATAGCCGCCGCGCGTGAGGGGCGCGACTATCAGCCGATGAGCTGGGATGACCTGCTGCCGTTGTTGCGCGAGTTCTGGCGCCAGGCCCAGAACAAGTTGTCGCCGCGCTATGCGCCAGGGCGGATGAAGCAGTGGCTGGCGATGTTGACCCGCAGTTACCCCGAAGCGGTGGTGTTGTTTGCCGAGTTGCGTCGGGAGGATGATTGCGCGCGGATCAGCCGTTTGCTTGGGGTTGAGCCTCAAGCTCTGGAAGCATGTGTTGCCTGAGTCGGCTGCTTCGCGGGGTTACCGACGAAGCAGCCACCAGATCCCGTGCAAGAAATCAGATTTTTTCTGCTTGCCCCTTGAAAGCATTTCCCTCGGCCATATCTCTTGAGTACGCGATGCCGAAGTCGGGTCGCGTAATGACTTACTTGCTGATTCTCAGGAGTTTATGACCATGACCACCGCTTTCTCTCTCGCTCCACTCTTCCGCCATTCCGTTGGTTTCGACCGTTTCAACGACCTGTTCGAGTCCGCGGCGCGTAATGAGGCCGGTAGCAGCTACCCGCCCTACAACGTGGAAAAGCATGGTGATGACCACTACCGCATCGTGGTTGCCGCAGCCGGTTTCCAAGAGCAGGACCTCGACCTGCAGGTTGAAAAAGGTGTCCTGACCGTGACCGGTGGCAAGCGCGAAAATGGCGCCACTGAGGTGACCTACCTGCACCAAGGTATCGCGCAACGCGCCTTCAAGCTGTCGTTCCGCCTGGCCGACCATATCGAAGTCAAGGCCGCCGGCCTGGCCAATGGCCTGCTCAGCATCGACCTGCTGCGCATCGTGCCTGAAGAAGCCAAGGCCAAGCGCATCCCGATCAATGGCGACAAGCCAGCGCTGAACTGAAGGCGCAGATGTGAAGAAGGGCACCCTCGGGTGCCCTTCTTGCGTTTACACGCCGGCTCAATAATCTGCGGGCGCCTCCAGTAGCATCTGCCGAAACTCCGGCAACGGCAGCGGCCGGCTGTGCAGATACCCCTGGTACAGGTGGCAGCCCAGCCGTTCGAGAAACTCCAGCTGTTCGGTCAGCTCCACCCCTTCGGCAATCACCGCCAGGTCCAGGCTGCGGGCCATGGCGACGATGGCGCGGACGATTTCGGCGTCGTTGGGGTCGATCGGTGCATCGCGCACGAAGGTCTGGTCGATCTTCAACGCATCCACCGGCAAGCGCTTGAGGTAGGTCAGCGAGGAATAGCCGGTGCCAAAGTCATCCATGGCAAAACTCACCCCGTAGCGCTTCAGTTCGCGCATCTTGCTGATGGTGTCTTCCAGATTCTGGATGACAATGCCTTCGGTGATTTCCAGTTTCAGCATATGCCGCGGCAGGCGATAGTCGTCCAGGCTGCGCAGCACCCGGCCGACAAAGTCGTTCTGGCGGAACTGCCTGGGGCTGATGTTCACGCACAGGCTGAAGTCATCGGCGTCGATCAGCCCGTCGGTCAGCATGCGGGCGCAGGCGTCGCAGGCTTCGTCGAGAATCCAGCTGCCAACTTCAAGGATCAGGCCGCTTTCTTCCAGCACCTGAATGAACTGTGCGGGCGGTTGCTGGCCCAGTTGAGGGTGGTGCCAGCGCAGCAGCACTTCGGCGCCGACAATGCGGTTGTCGCGGGCATCCACCTGCGGCTGGAAGTGCAGCGCCAGTTCGCCACGGGCCAATGCCAGGCGCAGGTCGTTTTCCATGCGCAAGCGCTCGCTGGCGGCCTTCTGCATGGTGGTGTGGAACAGTTGGGTGGTGTTGCGTCCCGAGTCCTTGGCCCGGTACAGGGCGATATCGGCACGCTTGAGCAGGTCGGCCGGCGTGGCGCCGTGGTCGGGGATCAGTGCCACGCCGATGCTGGGTGTCACCTGCAGGCGCTGGCCATCCAGCGACATCGGCTCGGCCAGCAGTTCGCGCAGGGTGTCGGCCAGCTCGCGCACCTTCTCTTCCACCAGTTCGCGGCTGCCTTCCAGGCCGCTGAGCAGCACCACGAATTCGTCGCCACCCAGCCGCGCCACGGTGTCTTCCAGGCGCACGCTGGCCTCCAGTCGGGCGGTGATGATCTTCAGCACGGTGTCGCCCACCGGGTGGCCCAGCGAATCGTTGATGTGCTTGAAGTGGTCGAGGTCGAGGAACAGCAGGGCGCCGCGCAGGTTATGGCGCTTGAGCAGGGCGATCTGCTGGCTCAGGCGGTCCATCAGCAGGGCACGGTTTGGCAGGTTGGTCAGCGGGTCGTGGTAGGCCAGGTGGCGTATCTGTGCCTGGGCGTTCTTCAGCTGGCTGACGTCGCGGGCGTTCAGCAGCAGGCAGTCCACTTCATTGAGGGTTATCGGTTCCACCGAAACCTCAACGGTGAGGATATCGCCTCGTTTGTTGCGCCCGAGCATCTCGCGGTGGTGCACCCGGCCACGCTCGCGCAGTTCGGCCAGCAGTGCGCTGCGCTGCTTGTCGTCGGCCCAGATGCCGATCTCGTACACCGTGTGGCCCACCACTTCGGCTGCGCTGTAACCGGTCAGGCGGCAGAAGCCGTCATTGATTTCCAGGTAGCGGCCGCTGTGGCGTTCGGTGATGGTGATGGCGTCGGGGCTGGAGTGGAAGGCCTTGGCGAACTTTTCTTCGCTGGACTTGAGCGCGGCCTCGGCACGTTGCTGCTGGGTAATGTCGCGCAGGGTGGTAACGCTGCAGGGCTGGTCGTCGACGGTGATCAGGCGGCTGGAAATCACGCAGGTCAGGGGCGCGCCATTGCGGTGATTGACCACCACGGCAACATTGCTCAGGGCCTGCTCGCGGATCACTCGCTCGATACGTTGCGCGCGCTCGATGGACTCGGCCCACAGGCCGATCTCTTCTGCAGTGCGGCCAAGTACCTGTTCGCCGTTCCAGCCGAAGGTCTGGGTGAATGCCGGGTTGATCTCGATGAACTGGCCCGTGTCCTGGCGGGTGACGCAGATCGGGTCGGGGCTGACCTGGAACAGGCTGGCAAACTTCTCCTCCGAGGCGCTAAGGCGCTGCTCGCGTTCCACCTGGTCGGTAATGTCGAGCAGGGTGCCTGCCATGCGCAGCGGGTTGCCCTGCTCGTCGCGGTACAGCCGCGCGCGGCTTTCGATGTAGCGTGAAATGCCGCTTTCCAGCTGCACCCGGTAGGTAATCTGGTAATTGCCCGCAGGCCCTTCGCGCAGGCTGCGGTAGGCCTGGCGCATCGAATTGCGTTCCTGCTCCGGTACCCCTTCGAAAAACGCATCGAACGATTCATGAAAGGGGATCGGCGGTAGGCCGTGCAGCTGCGCGGCGCGGGCCGAGCCGTAGAGCATGCCGCTGGGGATGTGCCAGTCCCAGGTGCCCAGCTGCGCCGAGTCCAGGGCCAGGTCCAGGCGCTCCTGGCTGTCTTTCAGGGCCTGCTCGGCGCGCTTGCGTTCGGTGGTGTCGACGAAGGTACTGATCAGGAAGGTCACGCCCTCCAGCTCGATACCCTGGGTGCAGAGGATGCCGTCATGCACTTTGCCGCTGGTGGCGCGGAACTGCACCTCCATGATCAGCGGGCCGCCGTTGGCGCGGGTGGATTCCATGACCTGGTGGCGCTGTTCGGGGTTGACCCACAGGCCCAACTCCAGGCTGGTCTTGCCGATCACCTGGCTGCCGGGCCAGCCGAACATGTCCTCGAAATGCTGGTTCACTTCGAAAATCATGCCGTCGTGCCGACGGGTCAGCAAAATAGCGTTGGGGCTGAGGTGGAACAGCGTGGCGAAGCGCTTTTCCGAATTGATCAGCGCCGTTTCCCGTTCGCGCTGGCGGGTGATTTCGCGGATCACCCCGATCATCTGCGGCCGGCCCTGCGGGTCGTGGGTCAGGCTGCCGTTGATCTCAAGCCAGTGCAGGCTACCGTCCGGCCAGCGGATACGGTGGCGCATGGCCTGCTCCACGGGCTCGCCGTTGAACACCGCCTGGAACACCTGGCGGGTGCGGGCGCGATCCTCCTCGGGCAGCAGGTCCAGGTAATCGATATCGGCGGGCAGTGGCCGCTGCGGATCGAAGCCGAACAGGGCTTGGGTGCCCCGCGACCAGCTGACCCTGCCGCTTTCGATGTCCCACAGCCAGGCGCCCAGGCGCGCGCCGTTGAGCGCGGCCAGCAGTTGTGGCGCGTTCTGCCAGGCCTGCTCGGACTCCTGGGGATCAGCCGCAGGTATTCGCGGCAGGCGCAAAAAGCGGTTTGCTGATTTGGGCATCGGTACCAGACCTTTGGCGTATGACGCGTCCTTGGAATCGGAAATACCTGGCTGACGGCCGGTCAGGCGGGCCCTGCGTGGCTGTCGAGCAGGGCCATGAATGCCCTGGCCGCGTTCGATAGCGTACGCTCCGTGTGCAAGATGTAGCCTAGCTGGCGCGACAGCTGTATGCCGGGCAAAGCGATGGGTGCAACCTGTTCGTCGAGCATGGTGCGTGGCAGCACGCTCCAGGCCAGGCCGATCGACACCATCATCTTGATGGTTTCCAGGTAATTGGTACTCATGGCGATGTTTGGCGTCAGGCCCTGGCTTTCGAACAGGCGCTGGACAATATGGTGGGTAAAGGTATTGCCGCCGGGGAATACCGCTGGGTGGCGGGCGACGTCAGCCAGGCTGACCGCCTGGTTGCTGGCCAGTGGGTGCTCGGGGGCGGCGACGAAGTCCAGGGCGTCGTCCCACACCGGCACGGCCTTGACCAGGTGATGCGGTTCGGGCGCGAGGGTGATCACGGCAATTTCGGCGCGGCCATGCAGAATCTCGTCGTAGGCCTGTTCCGAATCCATGAACTGAATATCCAGCGCCACCGCCGGGTATTGACGGGTGAACGCCCGTAGCAGCGGGGGCAGGCGGTGCAGGCCGATGTGATGGCTGGTGGCCAGGGTCAGGCGACCGCTCACGGCCCCGGTCAGATTGGTCAGCGCCCGTCGGGTATCATCAAGGACGTTGAGGATCTGGTAGGCCCGTGGCAGCAGGGCGCGCCCGGCTTCGGTCAGGGTCACTTCGCGGCCCAGGCGGTCGAACAGGCGCACGTCCAACTGCTGTTCCAGGCCGGCGATGCGTTTGCTGATGGCCGGCTGGGTCAGGAACAGGCGTTCAGCCGCGCCGGAAAAGCTGCCGGTTTCGGCTATGGCGATAAAGGCACTGAGGTTGGCCAGGTCCATGGTTTTGTATTCCTTTGGGTTATCCAAAGCATAAAAATTATGAATTTGAGTTATTCAATCTAACCCCCTAGCATCGTCCGTACAAGCCAAGGGGTCTTTGGCATAGAAAGACGCTGATGAGGAACAGTCTGATGGCTGGCAAAACGCTCTACGACAAACTCTGGGAAGCCCATGAGGTCAAGCGCCGTGATGACGGCTCGTCCTTGATCTACATCGACCGCCACATCATCCACGAAGTGACGTCGCCCCAGGCCTTCGAAGGCCTGCGCCTGGCCAACCGCAAACCGTGGCGCATCGACACCAACATCGCCACGCCCGACCATAACGTGCCGACCACGCCAGAGCGCAAGGGCGGTATCGAGGCCATCGTCGACCAGGTGTCGCGCCTGCAGGTGCAGACCCTCGACGAGAACTGTGACGAATACGGCATCGTCGAATTCAAGATGAATGACGAGCGCCAAGGTATTGTCCATGTCATCAGCCCGGAGCAGGGTGCCACCTTGCCGGGCATGACCGTGGTCTGCGGTGACTCGCACACTTCCACCCACGGCGCCTTCGGTGCCTTGGCCCATGGCATCGGCACCTCCGAGGTCGAGCACGTGCTCGCCACCCAGTGCCTGGTCGCCAAGAAGATGAAGAACATGCTGGTGCGCGTGGAAGGCCAATTGCCAGCCGGCGTTACCGCCAAGGACATCGTGCTGGCCGTGATCGGCAAGATCGGCACGGCCGGTGGCAACGGCCACGCCATGGAGTTCGCTGGCAGCGCCATCCGCGAACTGTCGATGGAAGGCCGCATGACCATCTGCAACATGTCCATCGAAGCCGGTGCCCGTGTGGGCCTGGTGGCGACCGACGCCACTACCGTTGCCTACGTCGAAGGCCGCCCGTACGCGCCGAAAGGCGAGCAATGGAAGCAAGCGGTCGAATCGTGGAAAGACCTGGTGTCGGATGAAGACGCCGTGTTCGACACCGTGGTCGAGCTGGATGCCAGCCAGATCAAGCCACAGGTCAGCTGGGGCACTTCGCCCGAGATGGTCCTGGCCGTCGACCAGCGCGTACCGGACCCGGCTGCCGAAGCCGACCTGGTCAAGCGTGGTTCGATCGAGCGTGCGTTGAAGTACATGGGCCTGACCGCCAACCAGGCGATCACCGATATCAAACTGGACCGCGTGTTCATCGGCTCGTGCACCAATTCGCGTATCGAAGACCTGCGCGCCGCGGCGGAAATCGCCAAGGGCCGCAAGGTGGCCGCCAGCGTCAAGCAAGCCATCGTCGTACCGGGCTCGGGCCTGGTCAAAGCCCAGGCCGAGCGTGAAGGCCTGGACAAGATCTTCCTCGAAGCCGGTTTCGAATGGCGTGAACCAGGCTGCTCGATGTGCCTGGCGATGAACCCGGACCGCCTGGAGAGCGGCGAGCATTGCGCGTCCACCTCCAACCGCAACTTCGAAGGCCGCCAGGGCGCCGGTGGTCGTACCCACCTGGTCAGCCCGGCCATGGCCGCCGCTGCTGCGGTAGCCGGCCATTTCATCGATGTCCGCGAGTTGATCCAAGGGAGCGCAGCATGAAAGCCTTTACCCAGCACACTGGCCTCGTCGCGCCGTTGGACCGTGCCAACGTCGACACCGACCAGATCATCCCCAAGCAGTTCTTGAAGTCGATCAAGCGCACCGGCTTTGGCCCGAACCTGTTCGACGAGTGGCGTTACCTGGACGTGGGCCAGCCCTACCAGGACAACAGCAAGCGCCCGGTCAACCAGGAGTTTGTGCTCAACCACGCGCGCTACCAGGGTGCCAGCGTGTTGCTGGCGCGGGAGAACTTCGGTTGCGGCTCCAGCCGCGAGCACGCCCCGTGGGCGCTGGACGAATATGGCTTCCGTAGCATCATCGCGCCGAGCTTTGCCGATATCTTCTTCAACAACAGCTTCAAGAACGGCTTGCTGCCGATCATCCTCAGCGATGAGGAAGTCGACGAGCTGTTCAAGCAGGTCGAAGCCAACCCGGGCTACCAACTGACCATCGACTTGCAGGCCCAGGCGGTGACTCGCCCGGATGGCAAGGTACTGCACTTCGAGATCGACGCGTTCCGCAAGCACTGCCTGCTCAACGGCCTGGACGATATCGGCCTGACCTTGCAGGACAGCGATGCGATCAAGGCCTTCGAAGGCAAGCACCGCGCCGGGCAGCCTTGGCTGTTCCGTGATGCCTGAGTGATATAGCAGTGAGTGCTGGCCTTGCGGGAGCGGGGTTGTCCCGCGATGAGGCCGGCACTGGTGATGACAATCGAAAGGAATGCTCCCATGACCAGCACCACCCACACCGACGTGGTCCAACGCCAGTTCGGCGAACAGGCCAACGCCTACTTCAGCAGCGCCGTGCACGCCCAGGGCAGTGAGTTTGCCCTGCTGCAGGCCGAGCTGGCAGGGCAGGCCCATGCTCGCGTGCTGGACCTGGGCTGCGGTGCCGGTCATGTCAGCTTCCACGTCGCCCCGCTGGTCGCCGAGGTGGTCGCCTACGACCTCTCGCAATCCATGCTCGACGTGGTCGCCAGCGCCGCTGCCGAGCGCGGCCTGGCCAATATCGCCACCGAGCGCGGCGCCGCCGAACGCCTGCCGTTCGCCGATGCCTCGTTCGACTTCGTCTTCAGCCGCTACTCGGCCCATCACTGGAGCGACCTGGGCCTGGCCCTGCGCGAAGTGCGCCGGGTGCTCAAGCCGGGTGGCGTGGCGGCGTTCATCGACGTGATGTCGCCGGGCAGCCCGTTGCTCGACACCTACCTGCAAACGGTCGAAGTGTTGCGCGACACCAGCCATGTGCGCGACTACTCCGCCGCCGAATGGCAGCGCCAGGTCAGCGAAGCCGGCCTGCATGTGCGCAGCCACACCCGTCAACCGCTGCGCCTGGAGTGGAACACCTGGGTAGAGCGCATGCGCACCCCAGAACCGATGCGAGTGGCCATCCGCCAATTGCAGCAAGCCATGGGCGAAGAAGTACGGCAGTATTACCAAATCGAGGCCGATGGCTCGTTCAGCACCGATGTGCTGGTGCTGTGGGCCGAGCGTTAAGCACTTTTCGGTGGGGCCCGTTTGGCCGCACCGCGTGAATGGATAGAGGAAAGCATGAGCAAGCAGATTCTGATTCTCCCAGGTGACGGTATCGGCCCGGAAATCATGGCCGAAGCGGTCAAGGTGCTGGAGCTGGCCAACGACAAGTTCCAGCTCGGTTTCAGCCTGGCGCACGACGTGATCGGCGGTGCCGCCATCGACAAGCACGGCGTGCCACTGGCCGACGAAACCCTGGAGCGTGCGCGCCAGGCCGATGCCGTGCTGCTGGGCGCCGTGGGTGGCCCGAAGTGGGACAAGATCGAGCGAGACATTCGCCCGGAGCGCGGCCTGCTGAAAATCCGTTCGCAACTGGGCCTGTTCGCCAACCTGCGCCCGGCCATCCTCTACCCGCAACTGGCCGATGCCTCGTCGCTGAAGCCGGAAATCGTTTCGGGCCTGGACATCCTCATCGTTCGTGAGCTGACCGGTGGTATCTACTTCGGTGCCCCGCGTGGCCAGCGCGAGCTGGAAGGCGGCGAGCGCCAGGCCTACGACACCCTGCCTTACAGCGAGAGCGAAGTGCGCCGCATTGCCCGTGTCGGCTTCGACATGGCCCGCGTGCGCGGCAAGAAGCTGTGCTCGGTGGACAAGGCCAACGTCCTGGCCTCCAGCCAGCTGTGGCGTGAAGTGGTCGAAGACGTGGCCAAGGACTACCCGGATGTGGAACTGAGCCACATGTACGTCGACAACGCGGCCATGCAGCTCGTTCGTGCCCCCAAACAGTTCGACGTGATGGTGACCGACAACATGTTCGGTGACATTCTGTCGGATGAAGCTTCCATGCTGACCGGTTCCATCGGCATGCTGCCTTCGGCGTCGTTGGATGCCGACAACAAGGGCATGTACGAGCCGTGCCACGGCTCGGCGCCGGACATCGCAGGCCTTGGCATCGCCAACCCGCTGGCGACCATCCTGTCGGTGTCGATGATGCTGCGTTACAGCTTCAATCAGTCGGCTGCCGCCGAGGCGATCGAGAAGGCCGTGAGCCTGGTTCTGGACCAGGGCCTGCGCACCGGCGACATCTTCTCCGAAGGCTGCCGCAAAGTTGGTACGCAGGAAATGGGCGACGCAGTAGTCGCAGCGCTGCGGAATCTGTAATCTCTCTGGCCCGCCACCCAAAATTCCCGGTGGCGGCCCACTTTTAGCAAAGGTGTAGTTGCGATGAAACGTGTAGGTCTGATCGGTTGGCGCGGTATGGTCGGTTCCGTGCTCATGCAGCGGATGCTGGAGGAGCAGGACTTCGACCTTATCGAGCCGGTGTTCTTCACTACCTCCAATGTTGGCGGCCAGGGCCCGAACGTGGGCAAGGATACAGCGCCACTGAAGGACGCTTATTCGATTGAAGAACTCAAGACCCTCGACGTGATCCTGACCTGCCAGGGCGGCGACTACACCAACGAGGTCTTCCCCAAGCTGCGTGAAGCCGGCTGGCAGGGGTACTGGATCGACGCCGCTTCGTCCCTGCGTATGCAGGATGACGCCGTGATCGTCCTCGACCCGGTCAACCGCAAGGTCATCGACCAGCAGCTGGACGCCGGTACCAAGAACTACATCGGCGGCAACTGCACCGTCAGCCTGATGCTGATGGGCCTGGGCGGCCTGTTCGAAGCCGGGCTGGTCGAGTGGATGAGCGCCATGACCTACCAGGCGGCCTCGGGTGCCGGCGCGCAGAACATGCGCGAGCTGATCAAGCAGATGGGCGCCACCCATGCCGCCGTTGCCGAAGACCTGGCCAACCCGGCCAGCGCCATCCTCGACATCGACCGCAAGGTTGCCGAGGCCATGCGCAGCGAAGCGTTCCCGACCGAAAACTTCGGCGTGCCGCTGGCTGGCAGCCTGATCCCGTGGATCGACAAGGAACTACCGAACGGCCAGAGCCGCGAAGAGTGGAAGGCACAGGCCGAGACCAACAAAATTCTCGGTCGTTTCAAGAGCCCGATCCCGGTCGATGGCATCTGCGTGCGAATCGGCGCCATGCGTTGCCACAGCCAGGCGCTGACCATCAAATTGAACAAAGACGTGCCGATCGCCGACATCGAAGGCATGATCAGCCAGCACAACCCATGGGTGAAGCTGGTGCCTAACCAGCGTGAAATCAGCATGCAGGAACTGACCCCAACCAAGGTCACCGGCACCCTGAACATCCCGGTTGGCCGCCTGCGCAAGCTGAACATGGGTTCGCAGTACCTGGGCGCGTTCACCGTGGGTGACCAGCTGCTGTGGGGCGCCGCCGAACCGCTGCGCCGCATGCTGCGGATTCTGCTGGAGCGTTGATCGCTCTGCTTTGACTAAAAACCCGCGCTGGTGACAGCGCGGGTTTTTTATTACCAGCATGCGGCGCGGCTCCTACAAAAATCGCCTTCTGCCAGGCTTTTTTTGTTTTGTAACAGCGGCGTCCTGGAGTGGCAAAATGCCTGGATTAACGAGAAATATTCTCATTATAATCGGCCTCCCCAGTTTGCCTGAGCATAGGAAAGTGCTGACGTGCTGGAACAACTCTTCAACGAACATGCCACCGCCTTGCACCGCTACCTGCTGCGCAAGAACTGCACGCCCAGCCTGGCAGCGGACATCGTCCAGGAAACGTTCCTGCGCCTGGCACAGATGGATGGAGTAGAGCGGCTGCTCGCGACCCCGGCCTACCTGTTCCGCGTTGCCCACAACCTGATGATCGACCATCATCGGCGCTATGGCAGCAAGCGCTACGAGGCCGAGCCGGCCAGTATCTTCGACGGCCTGATCGATGAAGCCAGTTCGCCAGAGGACCAGGCCCTGGGCGCATTAGAGCTTGAGCGCCTGCACGCAACCCTGGAGTTGCTGCCCGAGCGCACCCGCAACGTGTTCCTGCTGTGCCGGGTGGAGGGCATGACGCACAAAGAGGCTGCCGAGTATTTACGAATTTCCACAAGTTCCGTACAAAAACACCTGGCCAGTGCCCTGGCCAGGATCGGCCGAGGGCTTGAGCCTGATCACTAGACCAGGCGCTGACCTGGCCGGGCTACCAGAAAAACACCAACAGGCAGCAAACACCGCACCGTGAACCCCTCAGAACCTGTTGACCCGATCGAGCGCAAGGCCGCCGATTGGGTCATGAAACACCGTCAAGGTCGCCTCGGTCCCGCCGAGCAAGCGGCCTATCGGCGTTGGCTGGAAGCCGACCCCCGGCATGCTGCCGTCGCCCAGCGCCTCGACCGCGCCTGGCAAGCCAGTGCGGCGCTGCGTCAGGGGTATGTGCGGCCACCGCGTCCAGCTCGCGCCGCCGGGCCGCAGGGCTGGCTACAGGCTATATGGCAACGGCCATGGGCCAGTGGTGGCGTACTCAGCGGATTCGCGATGGCCTGTTGGTTGTGGCTGGCGCCGCCATTCTGGGTGCAGGGCCTGGGCGCCGACTACCAGACCGGCTATGGCGAAGTGCGCCATGTCACATTGGGCGATGGTAGCCAGCTTGTGCTGGGCAGCCGCAGTATTCTCAGCATCGCGTATGACGGCCAGCGACGTATGGTGCGCCTCAAGCACGGCGAGGCAGTCTTCAGCCCTTCACCCGTTGGCGAAGCGGAGCCACGACCCTTCACTGTCAGCACGCCAGGGGCAACCATCACCGCTCGTGGCACTCGTTATCTGGTCGCGGTCGACAAGGATGACCGCTCTGGCTGGGTGGGCGTGCTGCAGCACAGCGTTGAAATCAACCTGGTTTCCCATGGCCTGGACGATGCTTCGGCATCTGCCGTGCTGCAGCAAGGCGACAGTCTGTATTTCGGCCCACATGCCGGGCTCAAGCCACTGGAGCAATCCCCGGAGGAACTGGCCAGCTGGCAGGAGGGCAGGGTGGTGCTGCGCCAGCAGACCCTGGCCCAGGCAGTCGAGCAGTTAGGCCGTTATCGCGCAGGGTTGACGCTGGTGCGCGGCGATGCGCTGCGGCGCCTGCCGGTGAATGCCGTGGCACGGGTCGACCACGTCGATGACTCCCTGAGGCAGTTGGCCAAGCAGGCACATGCCCGGGTGCTGGAGCTTCCAGGTCTAATGCTGATTTACTGATCTAAAAAAACCATTTAATAGATCATATCGCTCTACTGTGTTTTCCAGCTTCGCACGTTACTGAATGCAAATAACTCTTATTTGTCTTTAGCTAGGGTGCTTGGAAACGATGTCAAAGGGAGCTTCAGGGCGTCTTGCCCCCCAACGTGGAACGCTGAGCCTGGGGATTCAGCTGGCACTGTTGGCCTGCTGCGGCGCCACGCCGGTACTGCCTGCCATGGCCGCCACCGACCCGGCTGGCGACGCACGCAGCCAGGCCGGCCAGTACCATCAATTCGATGTGAAGGGCGGGGCACTTGAAGATGCCATGTTGCAGCTGGCACGCCAGGCGGGCGCCGAGCTTTACCTGACCGGCGAGGCCTTCAATGGCCTGTACGCCAACCCGGTACAGGGCCGTTTCTCTCTGGAAGGTGCGCTCAAGCAATTGCTGAGTGGTTTGCCGATCAGCTTCAGCCTGAGTGGCGGGCCCGACCGCCCGGTGATCCACCTGCAATCGGCCACCAGCGCTGGCACCGATGACCTTCACCCGACCTACGTGTACGGCCAGCGTGACGGCCGCTCGCGGGACGAGAAGGGCTACAGCGACATCTACGACCAGGACATTTCCACCGTCTACGCCGGCAAGGAGCAGATCGAGCGCTACAAGGGCGCCGCCCCCGCCGACGTGTTCAAGGGCATGCTCAACGTCTACAGCGGCGACGCCCGCAACAGTGGTGCGCTGGACCCGAACGTACGTGGCATCCAGGGCCCTGGGCGGGTGCCGCTGACCATCGACGGCACCGAGCAGGCGCTGACCGTGTACCGCGGCTACATGGGGGCCAACAACCGCAACTACATCGACCCCAACCTGATCGGTTCGATCAAGGTAATTAAGGGGCCGAACCTGGAGCGCAATGTCTACAGCGGCGTTGGTGGCGCGGTGGTGGTCAATACCCTGAGCGTCGATGACATCCTCAAGGAGGGCGAAGCATTCGGCGGCGAGTTCAAGATCGAGGGCAGCAACAATTCGGTATCCCCGAAGCTGCCCACACTGATGACCGGGCAGATGCCCGGTGCGGATTACCAGTACATTCCGATCAATTCGTACTACGACCCGTCGCTGTACAAGCACCCGCGTACCAGTAGCAGCAACGACCTGCTGTCGAGTGACGACAAGGCCTATCGGTTGGCACTGGGTACGCGCCAGGAGCATTTCGACCTGATGGGCGCCTACGCCTACCGGGAAAAGGGCAACCACTACGCGGGCAAGAAAAAGAGCAGTTACTACGCCAGTGGCGAGTTGGTGGATGGCAAGTGGGACTACGTGCCCAATCTGGCGCGCATCTACAAGCCTGGCGATGAAGTACCGAACAGTTCCAGCAAGATGGAGTCGTGGCTGGCCAAGGCTACCTGGAAGATCGACGAGGGCCAGCGCCTGGAATTTGGCTACCGTGCCACTGACTCGTTGTATGGCGAGATCCTGCCCTCGCGTATTTCATTCTTCACGCCGGGGAGTACCTATGATGCCGCGACCTACGGCGTGCCGCAGTGGCCGCTGAGCCATGTAGACAGCAAGGCCTATAACGTGGAGTACAAGCTCAACCCAGAAGACAACCGCTGGGTCGACTTCTACTCGAACTTGTGGATGACCCGGACCGTCAGCGATACCTACAGTTCGGGTGGCGTTCCCAACGAAACCACCGCGCAGAATCCCGAATTTCGTAATACCGCTGTGGCCAATGCCAAGCATGACCGAGCCGGGCTCACTGTCAGCAACAAGCTGAAGCTGCTGGACAGCCTCGACCTGACGTTGGGCGGGAGCTACCAGCATGAAAAGCTAAGTTCGGGCGACAGCATCTATGACCCGACCACGTTCTCGGCAACGCGTCTGTTTCCCAGGGCCGGGCGTCGCGAAGAGCAGGAATACAACTTCAACTTCGATTGGCAGCCCGTTTCCTTTGCACGCTTCACAGCGGGTGGGCGCTACTCCTCGTACTGGTCGTTCGATGATTTTCTCAAGCGTCAGCAGCGTGACACGGGCGTGAGTACCCAGGTTGTCCCAAGCGGTAAAGAGCTCTGGTATACCACGCGTAAACAGCTGTCGCAGGAGGAGTGGCGCGCAGTTGTGGATGAAAAACTTCAATTCGCACAAATGTTCTGGGACATGTTCGGCTATAGCGAAGCCGAACGGCAGGCTGATAAGGCATCTATTGAAGCGAGTACGCCGTACGTTCTCGATGTGGACCAGAAAAAACACTGGGCGCATGACGGCAAGGGAAAGTATCAGCGTAGTAACAACCCGTGCATCGCGGCTGCAGCCGCTGGCGAGGAAATAGTGACATGCAGCGCTGCCCTGTACAGCGGTGCTGCAGATGCTGTCGACAGTGAGGGTAATCTGGTCAATCAGGCAGTCGATACCTCTGCGCGGCACCGCAAGGATCAGGGGTGGGTGCCCAACCTGTCCGCCACATTCTACACGTCGGAGAACGGCCGATTTTACCTTCGTTACAGCGAAGCGATCCGTTACCCAAGCATGTTCGAAAGTACCGTTGGTTTCTCGGCTTCGCTGACGCCATGGGACTTGAAGCCTGAACATGCGCATAACTATGAAGTCGCCTATATCCATAACCTGAGTGGTTGGTGGGGCAGTGAGCAGGCGGATGTAAAGCTAACGTATTATCACAACACGACCAATGACGTCATCGAGCGTAGCCCGCAGTTGGTGTTCTCCAATATAGAGAAACAAACTACCGCAGGCGTTGAGTTACAAGGCCGATACGATAATGGCGGTTTTTTCACTGACTTGAGCGTGGCGCATGTGCTCAAGAATGAAGTGTGCGATGAAAACTCGGCGATGCAACTGGACGCCACCGGCGCTACCCCGAACTGCGTGGATGACGGCTTTATCGGTGGTTACCTGGTGGGTATGGCAATGCCTGAATGGTCCGCCAACCTTGGGTTGGGCGCACGTTTCCTTGACCGTCGCCTGGAAGTGGGTGGGCGTGTCATTTACTACAAGGGACATGACAGCAAGTTTCACAGTAACTACAGCGGTAATCCCATGGTTAGTTACTACCTGAATACGCCATTGTCCTGGGATGACATTGTGACCTACGACGCGTATGTCAACTACAAGCTCACCGACGACGTGAGTGTCGAGTTGGTCGGTACCAACCTGACCAATCTCTATTATTTGGACCCTTTGACCCGGTCGGCCATGCCCGCACCAGGCCGAACACTGAAAATCGGTTTAACAGCAAACTTCTGAGGTGAATTGATTATGGACGGGTGAACGGCGCCGAACGTCGGACGTGCTTGTGTGTTGGATACTATTAACTTATCAATGGATTATGAAATGAAAGCGTTCAATGTTTCCGTACTTGCAGTTGCACTCCTGGGTCTGGCTGGTGTTGCGCAGGCTGACACCGCCTCGGGGCAGAGCTACACAGGCGCCATCGTAGTGGGTGGTGCCCAAGGCAACTCTACCAATCATCCCGGTGAAGCGGGCGCGCCTGCCGTGGGTGTGTCGGCTTTCTACAACGGTACGAAAGTTGCGTTCAGCGGCCTCAAGGGCATGGTCGCGGCTGATACCCATGGTGTGACCACTATCACTACAGCCATGATGCCGCCATCGCACGCTACCCTGGGTAACTTTGACTTCAAGCAGGTTTCCACCCAGCAAGTCTACTTCGGCGAATGGTCGCAGAACGGTACCAACAATGACCCGACCCGCGTCGTCTACTACTCCGGTGATACCACGGGGCGCGTGCTGCCGACCACCAACGTTTCCTATGCCGTCCAGGGCATCAGCAACTACTCCGGTGGCAACCTGTTGTCGGGTGACCTGACTGCGAGCTTCGGCGCTGCTGCCCCGACCCTGACCGGTAACCTGGCTAACGGTGCACTGAAAGTCCAGTTGGCGGCCAACATCGACAAATCGACCGCTGCCTTCTCTGGCGCGGCCCTGGCACTCAACCCGACCAACAACGCGCAGTTGTCCAAGGGCACCACTCAGGGCAGTTTCTTCGGCGCGGGCGCTGCCGCTTCCCTGGCCGGTATCGCCAAGTTCGAAAACCGTAACTACGACACCGCGTTCGGTGGTGTGAAGAAGTAAGCCGACCCGCTTGATGCTGGTCAGTTAAGTGCATCAGGGCCGCCTTGCGGCCCTGATTGCAGCTATTTCAAGGCCCCCCGAGAGCCAAGCAATGCCCCAGCCTTCACGCCTGCATTACGTCTTGTTGCTGTCCCTCCCGCTTTCTTTCCCCCTCACTGCTTTGGCCGACCAGGACACCAACCTGCGCCTGAACCAGAGCATTGAATACCGCGCCAACCGTCAGGAGCGAGAGCTGCTCAAGGACGAAATCGCTGGCACGACGCTGGTCATCGATGGCCAGACGTACCGGGTAGAGAACAACCTTGATGACCTGGGCCGTGCCCTTTATGTTTCGGTGCAGCGCCAGCAATGGGCGGCTGTGACTGCATTCCGCGCCCGCTACGTCGCGCTGCCAGGCCACGACCGGATGCTGCTGGCCTACGCCGATGGCGCATTGGCTCGCTCGCGTGGCGACTTGGAGCAAGCCGAGGCGCACTACCGCCAGTTGTTGACGTTGCAGGGCGACTTTCTCCCCGGCCAGCTCGAACTGGCCCGGGTGCTGTTCGAAAACCGCAAGGACCGCGAGTCGGCTGAGGCTTTCCGTCAGATCAGCCAAAGCCTGGGCCCAGCCGATGCGCGCAACCAGGGCCTGGGCAATACCGTCGACAGTTTCATCGAGGCGCTGGACCACCGCGAAAGCTGGCAAGGCTCGCTTGCCATCGGCCCGACCTGGAACGACAACCTCAACCAGTCCTCGGAGAGCACCACCCACTACCGCCTGGAAACCAGTGACGGGGTGTACCTGGTCGAGCGCAAGATGCCCAAGGCAGTGTCGGCACAAGGCATCGACTACGAAGCCACACTGAACAAGCGCGTAGCGCTGTCCGGCCACCATGGCGTATTCGGCCGGGCGCTCGCCTACGGGCAGGCTTACGACAAAGAGAGCAAGTACAACGAAGACACCTTCATCGGTAACACCGGCTACAGCTATCAGGACGGGCGCAACCAGTACAGCCTGGGCCCACAGTTCGAATACAACCGCATTGGCAGTGACCCGATGTACTCAGCCTGGGGCCTGCGCGGTGAATGGATGCACAACCTTTCGGCCACGCGCATGCTCAAGCTGGAAGGCGAATACAAGGACATGGCCTACCGCCGCCAGGCCGCGGACACCTATGACGGCAGCGCAGCCTCCGTGTACGCCACTTTGTGGCAAGCCCTGCCACAGCAGTGGGTGCTGTTCGGCGGCTTCGACCTCACCGACCGCAACACCCGCGATGCTACCGAAGCCTACTTCCAGAGGGGCCTGCGCCTGGGCGTTGCCAAGGACTTCGACATCGGCCTGAGCACTGTGCTGTTCGCCTCCTGGCGCACCCGCCAGTACGACGCCTACAGTGCCTTGCTCGATGACCGGCGTCATGAAGAGGAGCAGGGCTATACCTTTATCGTGCGCGCACCGGGCCTGGCCTTCCACGACCTGGTACCCAGCCTGACCTTCAAGTACAACAAGGTGAACAGCAACGTCGACTGGCTGTACAGCTGGGAGCGCAACAGCGTCAGCCTCAAGCTGGAGAAGCAGTTCTGACTGCCAGCCTAGCGACGGCGTTGGCCTCGATCGGGCAATGCGAGTAAAGTGCCGCTCCCGTTTCGCCAGAGGCAGACCGCATCATGAACCCTACATTCGATATCGCCGTCGTCGGCGCCACCGGCAGCGTCGGTGAAACCCTGGTACAGGTGCTCGAAGAACTGGCGTTCCCGGTCGCCACCCTGCACCTGCTGGCCAGTATGGAGTCGGCAGGCAGCAGCGTGATGTTCGCCGGCAAGAAGCTGAAGGTGCGCGAGGTCGACAGCTTCGATTTCGCCCAGGTAAAACTGGCTTTCTTCGCCACTGGCGCCGCCGTCAGCCGCAGCTTTGCCGGCAAGGCGCTGCAGGCGGGCTGCACGGTCATCGACCTGTCCGGTGAGCTGGACGGTGGCCTGGCCCTGGTGCCTGAAGCCAACGCGCAACGCCTGACGGGCCTGGCCCTGCCGGCGCGTATTGTCAGCCCGTGCTCGGCGGCGGTTGCCCTGGCGGTCGCGCTGGCGCCGCTCAAGGGCCTGCTGGACATCGAGCGGGTACAGGTGATGGCCGCGCTGGCGGTGTCTGCGCAAGGCCGTGAAGCGGTCAGCGAACTGGCCCGGCAAACCGCCGAACTGCTCAACGCCCGGCCGCTGGAGCCGCGCTTCTTCGACCGCCAGGTAGCGTTCAACCTGCTGGCCCAGGTCGGTGCTACCGATGAACAGGGCCATACGGCACTGGAGCGCCGGCTGGTCAGCGAGCTGCGTGTGCTGCTGGGGCTGCCTGAACTGAAGATTTCCGTAAGCTGTGTTCAAGTCCCGGTGTTTTTCGGCGATAGCTTCAGTGTGGCCGTGCAGAGCCGTCGCCCGGTTGACCTGGAAGCGGTCAATCAGGCCCTGGAGAGCGCCGAAAGTGTTGAGCTGGTGGAGCGTGATGATTATCCGACCCCGGTAGGTGACGCAGTGGGCCAAGACGTGGTCTATGTTGGTCGTGTACGTCACGGTGTTGATGAAGACCAGCAGCTCAACCTCTGGCTGACCACCGACAACGTGCGCAAAGGCGCCGCACTCAATGCCGTGCAAGTGGCGCAATTGTTGATTAAACACATGCCGTAAAAGATACTGGCGAGCACTTTTGTCCTGCTCCGCATGCAGGTTTCGGGACGATTCATACAAAGGAAGAGGTCATGCTTCGAATTCGCAAACTGGTTCTGGCCATGGCTGCAGCATCCGCGCTGTCGTCTGGCATGGCGAATGCGCTGGGCCTGGGAGAGCTGACCCTGAAGTCGGCACAGAATCAGCCGTTGGACGCCGAGATCGAATTGCTCGACGTGCGCGACCTCAAAGCCGCCGAAGTGGCGCCGAGCCTGGCGCCACCGGAAGAGTTCAGTAAGGCCGGGGTGGCATTTCCGACCTACCTCGAAGACCTGACCTTCACACCGGTGATCAACCCCAACGGCAAGAGCGTGCTGCGGGTGACTTCCAGCCAGCCGCTGCCAGGGCCAGTGGTCAAGTTTCTGGTCCAGGTGATGTGGCCGCAGGGCCGCCTGCTGCGTGACTACAGCGTGTTGCTCGACCAGGCCAAGGCCCAGGGCGACAAACCGGCGGCGGGCAATGTCACGCCGGCTACAACCGGTGCCAGCAGTTACACCACCCAGCGCCGCGACACCTTGTGGCAAATTGCCGCGCGCAACACCCAGGGTGGCTCTATCCAGCAGACCATGATCGCGATCCAGGCGTTGAACCCGGACGCCTTCATTGGCAACAACATCAACCAGTTGAAGGTTGGCCAGGTGCTGCGCCTGCCCGACCAGCAGCAGATCCAGAACATTGCGCAGGCCGAGGCGAACAGCGAGGTGGCCGAACAATATGCCGCCTGGCGAGAAGGCCGCCGCCTGGGGCCGCGTGCGCGCCAGTTGGATGCCACCCGCCGTGGCGCTGCCGAGGCCGCGCCGTCGCGTATCGCCCAAGGCGACAACCTGCGCCTGGTCAGCCCGGGCAACCAGGCCGGTGCCGGCCAGGCCAAGGCGTTGAATGACAAGCTGGCGGTGGCCCAGGAAAGCCTTGACACCAGCCGCCGCGACAATGAAGAACTCAAGAGCCGCATGAGCGACCTGCAGAGCCAGCTGGACAAGCTGCAGCGTCTTATCGAGCTGAAGAACAACCAGTTGGCCCGCCTTGAAGCCCAAGGCGCAGCCACGCCGGCCCCAGCGGCGGCTGCACCGGCCTCGGCCCCTGCGGCGGCGAGCGTGCCGCCAGCGGCCAAGCCGGCACCTGCCGCCGCCACCGCGCCCAAGCCGGCGCCTGCCGCCCAGTCGCAAGGTGTTGTCGACGAAATCATGGGCAACCCGCTGTTGCTGTGGCTGATCGCCGGTAGCGCGTTCCTGGTGCTGCTGCTTCTGCTATTGCTGCTGGCTCGCAAGCGCAAGGCCCAGCAAGAAGCTGAAAAGCACCTGCGCATGGCGCGTGCGCTGGAAGAAGAGCAGGGCACAGGCTTCGACAGCGATACCGAGAGCCTCGATGGCGTCGAAGTCTCGGAACCGAGCGTGACCCTGTCGCCGGCTGTGGTCGCAGCTTCCGCCGCCGCCGCTGTCGCTGCGGAAAAAGTGTCGGCACCCGTTGCCGAGGCAGAGCCCGAGCTTGAACCACAAGCAGACCCGCACGCCGCACTGCTTGCAGAAGTCGATCAGTGCCTGGCCGAAGGCCGTCTGAATCGCGCCGCCGACCTGCTGGAGCCCGCTGTGGCCGCAGCGCCGGAGCGTGACGACCTGCGTCTGAAGCTGATGGATGTGTACGCTCGCCAGGGTGACCAGAGCGCGTTCGCCGAGCAGGAGCGCCAGCTGTCGGCCGGCGAGCAGAACGTTGCCGAAGTCGCCGGGCTGAAAGAGCGTTATCCTGCCATGCTCGGCCTGGCTGCTGCCGGCCTGGGTGCGGCGGCGCTGGCTGCCGAGATGGATGAACAGTACGTGCAGGAGCTGCTGCACGACGAGCCCGAGGCCCCGGTGGTTGCGGATGTGGTGCCTGACGAGGTGCCTGAGTTCGAGCCACAAGTAGAGGCCGAACCCGAGGTTGTCGCGCAAGCAGAGCCTGAAGCAGAGCTGGAGGCCTTCGATGACGTGCCGACCCTCGATGCTTCGGGCCTGGATGAGCAGGATCTGGACAGCGCATTCGACCTGAGCCTGGGTGAAGACCTGCCCGAGGAAGACCCGCTGGCAGCGCCGTTGCTGGATGAGCCGATGGCCCAGGCGCCTGTGCCCGACGAGTTGGTCATCGCCGAGCCTGTGCTGGATGAGCCAGAGCTGGAAGACGCTCAGCCAGAAGAACAGCCGTTCGCCGTGGATGCCGAGCTGCAAGACAGCGCCGACGCTGATTTCGAGGCCATGCTGGCTCAGGCTGAGCCACAATCTGCCGTGGACCTGTCTGATTTCGACCTCGATATCAGCGAGCCGGTTGCCCCAGCTGCTCCTGACGCGCTGGCGCAAGAACCGGTTGATGTCGCCGCCGAACTGGCCGCCTTCGACAGCGAGCCGGCATTTGACCCAGTGTCCGAGTTCGATATGCCGTCGGACTTCGACTTGTCCCTGTCGCTGGAAGACGACTCGCCCGCAGCCAAGCGCTTTGCCTCGGAGCTGGACGACGTCAACGCCGAGCTGGACAAGCTGTCGCAGAGCCTCGAATCGCCATCGCTGGAGCCGCACTTCACCCGCGAGGACGCGGTTGCGCAGCCCGAGCCCGAGCCTTTGGACGACCTGGACTTCGACTTCTTCTCCGGCAGTGACGAAGTGGCTACCAAACTCGATCTGGCCCGTGCCTATATCGACATGGGCGACAGCCAGGGTGCGCGCGACATCCTCGACGAAGTGGTCAAGGACGGCGACGACAGCCAGCGCCAGGAAGCCGAGGACATGCTCTCTCGCCTGGTCTGAGGTTGACTGCGCCGGCCTCTTCGCGGCAAGCCCGCGAAGAGGCCCTCAAACGCAGTGCATATCCAACGGCAGCCCTACACGGCTGCCGTTGTCGTTATAATCCCCGCCATTCCGTACACCCACAGGTTTCATGCGCTTGGACATCATCGACACCGCTACCGCCGAATCCGCGGCCGAAGGCTTCTCCCGTATCGCCCTGGGCGTGGAATACAAGGGCGCGCGCTACCGCGGCTGGCAGCGCCAGGCCAGCGGTGTACCGAGTGTCCAGCAGGCCCTGGAACAAGCCCTGTCCAAGGTTGCCAACGAGCCGATTTCGGTGATTTGCGCCGGGCGTACCGACGCCGGGGTCCATGGCTGCGGGCAGATCGTGCACTTCGACACCCGTGCCGTGCGTGACGAGCGTGCCTGGACCATGGGCACCAACTTCAACCTGCCGCACGACATCAGCGTGGTCTGGTCGCAGCCAATGCCGGCCGACTTCCATGCCCGCTTCAAGGCCTGCGCCCGGCGCTACCGCTATGTCATCTACAACGACCCGATCCGCCCGGCGCACCTGGCCGAGGAAGTGACCTGGAACCACCGTCCGCTGGACGTCGAGCGCATGGCCGAGGCCGCGCAGTTTCTGCTCGGCACCCACGACTTCAGCGCCTTCCGCGCCAGCCAGTGCCAGGCCAAGTCACCGATCAAGCACATCTACCACCTGCGCGTTACCCGTCATGGCCAGATGATCGTGCTGGACGTGCGTGCCACCGCTTTTCTGCATCACATGGTGCGCAACATTGCCGGTGTGCTGATGGCCATTGGCGCCGGTGAGCGCCCAGTCACCTGGGCGCGCGAGGTGCTCGAAGGGCGTAACCGCCGCGAAGGTGGGGTAACCGCCCACCCGTACGGGCTTTATCTGGTGCAGGTGGAGTACCCCGAGGAATTTGCGCTGCCCAAGCGTTACATCGGCCCACACTTTTTGAGCGGTTACGAGGCGTTGGCAGACTGACGGGCGAAAAGCCATTTGCTAACATCCGGCCTTTCGCCGCAATAACCAGGGTTCGCGTTCCATGAGCTATGTTCGCAGCAAGATCTGCGGGATTACCCGCATCGAAGATGCGCTGGCCGCCGCCGAAGCGGGTGCCGATGCCATCGGCTTCGTCTTCTATGCCAAAAGCCCGAGGGCGGTGGACGTGCGCCAGGCGCGGGCGATCATCACCGAGCTGCCGCCGTTCGTGACCACGGTCGGGTTGTTCGTCAATGCCTCGCGCTGCGAGCTGAACGAGATCCTCGAAGTGGTTCCGCTGGACCTGCTACAGTTCCACGGCGACGAAACCCCGCAGGACTGCGAAGGCTACCACCGCCCCTGGATCAAGGCCCTGCGTGTGCGCCCTGGCGACGACCTGGAGGCGGCCTGTAAGCAGTACGCAGGTGCCCGCGGTATTCTGCTGGATACCTACGTGGCGGGCGTGCCTGGGGGAACCGGTGAAGCGTTCGACTGGTCACTGGTACCGGCGCACCTGAGCAAGCCGATCATTCTGGCGGGCGGGCTGTCAGCCGATAACGTTGGCCAGGCCATTGCCCAGGTACGGCCTTATGCGGTGGATGTCAGTGGCGGCGTCGAACAGGCCAAGGGCATCAAGGACGCGGCGAAGATCGAGGCGTTCATGCGAGCGGTGAAGCAGGCGTGATGGCAGATGTGACGGCTGGCTGCGCGCCATCGTCCATAGCTTTCGCAGCCCTGCGGGGCCGCCGCCAGCGCTTATGGCGGCAAGAAAACACATTAGCGGTGGAGTGGCGCGCTGGAAGCCCCGGCGGCCGGTCCACCATCGTTTTGTAAAAGATTTTGAGCTCAAGGGCAGGGCAGGGCCGGCGACACCGACCCCCGCCTGCCAATACTGGAGAAAGAAAGCATGAGCAACTGGTTAGTCGACAAACTGATCCCTTCGATCATGCGTTCCGAGGTGAAGAAGAGCTCGGTGCCTGAGGGGCTGTGGCACAAGTGTCCGTCCTGCGAGGCCGTGCTGTATCGTCCGGAGCTGGAAAAGACCCTGGATGTCTGCCCCAAGTGCAACCACCACATGCGCATCGGCGCACGTGCGCGCATCGACATCTTCCTCGACGCCGAAGGCCGTGCCGAACTGGGTGCCGACCTGGAGCCGGTCGACCGCTTGAAGTTCCGTGACGGCAAGAAGTACAAGGACCGCCTGACCGGCGCCCAGAAACAGACCGGCGAAAAAGACGCGCTGATCTCCATGAGTGGCACCTTGATGGGCATGCCGATCGTGGTCAGCGCCTTCGAGTTCTCGTTCATGGGCGGGTCCATGGGCGCCATCGTCGGCGAACGTTTCGTGCGCGCGGCCAACTACGCCCTGGAGCATCGCTGCCCGATGGTCTGCTTCTCCGCTTCGGGCGGTGCGCGCATGCAGGAGGCGTTGATCTCGCTGATGCAGATGGCCAAGACCTCGGCCGTGCTGGCACGCCTGCGCGAAGAAGGCATCCCGTTCATCTCGGTGCTGACCGACCCGGTGTACGGTGGTGTCTCTGCCAGCCTGGCAATGCTCGGCGATGTCATCGTCGGTGAGCCAAAGGCGCTGATCGGCTTCGCCGGCCCGCGCGTGATCGAACAGACCGTCCGCGAGAAGCTGCCAGAAGGCTTCCAGCGCAGCGAGTTCCTGCTGGAGCACGGTGCCATCGACCTGATCATCTCCCGTGGCGAGTTGCGCCCGCGTCTGGCCCGCCTGCTGGCGCAGATGACCGGCCAGGACACCCCGGAGCAAGCGCGTGAGGCGGCTGCCGTCGCGTGATGAAACAACGATCCCTGGGCGAATGGCTCGCCTACCTCGAGCAGTTGCACCCCTCGGCCATCGACATGGGCCTGGAGCGGTCGCAGAAGGTGCTTGCCCGGCTGGCGCTGGGCAAGCTGGCGCCACGCGTGGTGACGGTAACAGGCACAAACGGCAAAGGTTCGACCTGCGCCTTCGTGGCTTCGTTGCTGCGTGCCCAGGGCCTCAAGGTCGGCGTGTACAGCTCGCCGCACCTGTTGCGTTACAACGAGCGGGTGCTGATCGAGGGCCAAGAAGCCAGCGATGAGCGCTTGTGCGAAGCCTTCGCCGCCGTTGAGGCGGCGCGGGGCGATATTTCCCTCACCTACTTCGAGTTGGGTACGCTGGCCGCGTTCTGGTTGTTCTACCAGTCGCAGCTGGATGCCGTGGTGCTGGAAGTGGGCCTTGGTGGCCGGCTGGACACCGTGAACGTGGTGGACGCCGACCTGGCCCTGGTGACCAGCATCGGCGTCGACCATGTCGATTACCTGGGCGATACCCGCGAGCTTGTGGCCTTCGAGAAGGCCGGCATCTTCCGCCCCGGCAAGCCGGCCCTGTGCGGCGACCTGGACCCGCCACGGCCGTTGCTGGACAAGGCTGGCGAACTGGCCGCGCCACTGTTCCTGCGCGGTCGTGATTTCGACCTGGCCAGCGCCGATGGCAGCTGGAGCTGGCGTGGTACCGCGGCCAATGGTGCGCAGGTAGCGCTGAGTGACCTGCCTTTACTCGACCTGCCCATGGAAAACGCCGCGTTGGCGTTGCAGGCTTACCTGTTGATGGGGCTGCCGTGGGATGCGGCGCAGGTTCGCCAGGCATTGCTGGATACCCGTATCACCGGGCGTCTCGACCGCCGCCAGCTGAACTGGCAGGGCAAGCCAGTTGAGCTGTTGCTGGATGTCGGGCATAACCCGCATGCGGCGCAGTACCTGGCCCGCCGCCTGGCGGCCCGTCCGCTGAATGGGCGCCGTTTCGCGGTGTTCGGCTTGCTCGCCGACAAGGACCTGGGCGGCGTTATCGCGCCGCTGCAGGGACTGGTCGACGAATGGGCAGTGGCGCCGCTGGACACCCCGCGCAGCCGCCCGGCTGCGGAACTGGCCACGGCCTTGACGAACCATGGCGCCGCAGTGAAGTCTTATGCCAGCGTCGACGCCGCCCTTGAAGGGCAATGCGCGCAGGCGACGGCGGATGACCAGATCCTGCTGTTCGGTTCGTTTTTCTGTGTCGCCCAGGCGCTGGAATGGCTGGAGCGGCATGCCCAGGAGGGTGGAGTAGATGGCAGTGCTGGATAAAGGGATGAAGCAGCGCATGGTCGGTGCGCTGGTGCTGGTGGCGCTGGCGGTGATCTTCCTGCCGATGCTGTTCAGCCGCGAGGACGAGATGCGCCAGGTGCACGTCGAAACCCCGCAGGCACCGGCCATGCCCAGCCTGCCGGAAGTGAAGGTGGAGCCGGTTGCCGTGCCGCAACCGCAGGTGATCCCGGAGGCGCCTCAGCAGGCGCCGGTGGTGATCGATGAAGCCACTGCGCCGGCGAGCACGCCCAGCCAGCCCATTACCCCGTCACCACAGACTCAGGCACAGGTTCAACCGCCCAAGCCGCAAGCACCCGCGCCAGCGCCAAAGGTCGAGGCCAAGCCCGCTGCAGCCCCAGCGCCGGCAGCGCCTTCGAAGATCGACGTCAATGGTCTGCCAGTCAGCTGGTCGATCCAGCTGGCCAGCCTGTCAAACCGTGCCGGTGCCGAAAAACTTCAACAAACGCTGCGTAGCCAGGGTTACAACGCTTATATCCGCTCGGCGGGTGGCATGAACCGGGTGTATGTCGGGCCGTTGATCGAGCGGGCCGAAGCCGAGCGCGTGCGTGATGCGATCAATCGCCAGAACAGCCTCAAGGGCTTTGTGGTGAGGTTCCAGCCAGAACGCAGCTAATTCAGGCCGTAGGCTTCTGCGCGGCCCCTAAGATCTCTGCAGTACAGCCAGAACTGCTGGGGCCGCTTTGCGGCCCTTTCGCGACACAAGGCCGCTCCCACACCCAGGTGGCGCTAATCCCCGACATTCCGCTTACTCCCAGCCCTCTGCTCTGGTAAAATGCGCCGCCTCAAACGTCTGCAGGCAGCACCGTGGCATTTACCTTGGTTGATTGGGCGATCATTGCGATCATCGCCGTCTCCACACTGATCAGTCTCAAGCGCGGCTTCGTCAAAGAGGCCTTGTCCTTGCTCATCTGGATCATTGCCGGTGCGGTTGCCTGGATGTTCGGCGGTTCGCTCTCGGTGTATCTTGAGAGCTATATCCAGACGCCATCGATGCGCGTCATCGCTGGCTGCGCCATTCTTTTCGTCGCCACCTTGCTGGTGGGGGCCATGGTCAACTTCCTCGTCGGCGAACTGATCCGCGTGACCGGGCTGTCCGGCACCGATCGTTTCCTGGGCATGGCCTTCGGTGCCGCGCGCGGGGCCTTGCTGGTAGTGGTGGCCATAGGCCTGATCAGCCTGGGGCCGGTTCAACAGGACACCTGGTGGCAGGAATCACGCCTGATACCACAATTTCTCTTGGTCGCCGATTGGTCGAAAAACCTGATTCTGGGTTTCACCGGTCAGTGGTCGCCCAGTGGGTTGATCAGCGCTCCCGCTGATCTTCCGTTCAAGGAACAGTTGCTCGGGCCGTCCAAGCCCTGAGCGCTATTCACTCAAGTTTCGTCAAAGTAGGGGTTGCGTCGCATGTGTGGCATCGTCGGTATCGTCGGTAAGTCGAACGTCAATCAGGCGCTGTATGACGCGCTTACGGTCCTCCAGCACCGCGGCCAGGACGCTGCCGGTATCGTGACCAGCCATGACGGCCGGTTGTTCCTGCGCAAGGATAATGGCCTGGTGCGCGACGTGTTCCAGCAGCGCCACATGCAGCGCCTGGTGGGCAGCATCGGTATCGGCCACGTGCGCTACCCGACGGCGGGCAGCTCGACCTCGGCCGAGGCCCAGCCGTTCTACGTCAACTCGCCGTACGGCATCACCCTGGCCCACAACGGCAACCTGACCAATGTCGAGCAGTTGGCCAAGGAGATCTACGAGTCCGACCTGCGCCACGTCAACACCAACTCCGACTCGGAAGTGCTGCTGAACGTGTTCGCCCATGAGTTGGCGGTGCGTGGCAAGCTGCAGCCAACCGAAGAAGACGTGTTCGCGGCGGTTTCCCATGTACACAGCCGCTGCGTCGGCGGTTACGCCGTGGTGGCGATGATCACCGGCTACGGCATCGTCGGCTTCCGCGACCCCCACGGCATCCGCCCGGTGGTGTTCGGCCAGCGTCATACCGATGAAGGCGTGGAATACATGATCGCCTCGGAAAGCGTGGCCCTGGACGTGCTCGGCTTTACCCTGATCCGCGACCTGGCGCCGGGCGAAGCGGTGTACATCACCGAAGAAGGCCAGCTGTTCACCAAGCAATGCGCCGAAGCGCCGAAGTTGCAGCCGTGCATCTTCGAGCACGTCTACCTGGCCCGCCCGGACTCGATCATTGACGGTATCTCGGTGTACAAGGCCCGTCTGCGCATGGGTGAAAAACTGGCTGACAAGATCATGCGCGAGCGCCCTGAGCATGATATCGACGTGGTCATCCCGATCCCGGATACCAGCCGCACTGCTGCGCTGGAACTGGCCAACCGCCTGGGCGTCAAGTTCCGCGAAGGTTTCGTCAAGAACCGTTACATCGGCCGTACCTTCATCATGCCCGGCCAGGCCGCGCGCAAAAAGTCAGTGCGCCAGAAGCTCAACGCCATCGAGCTGGAATTCCGTGGCAAGAACGTGATGCTGGTGGACGACTCGATCGTGCGCGGCACCACCTGCAAGCAGATCATCCAGATGGCCCGCGAAGCCGGCGCCAAAAATGTCTACTTCTGCTCCGCAGCCCCTGCAGTACGCTACCCCAACGTCTACGGCATCGACATGCCGAGTGTTCACGAACTGATCGCCCACAACCGTACCACCGAACAGGTGGCCGAGTTGATCGGCGCCGATTGGCTGATCTATCAGGATCTGCCAGACCTGATCGACTCGGTCGGTGGCGGCAAGATCAAGATCGATCATTTCGATTGCGCGGTGTTCAACGGTGAGTACGTCACCGGCGATATCGACGAAGCCTACCTCGAGCGTATCGAGCAGGCCCGTAATGACCTGGCCAAGGTCAAGAACCAGGCCGTCAGCGCGATCATCGACCTCTACAACAACTGATTTTGGGAGCGACGGCATGACGGATCAATGGGATGCCGGGCGACTGGACAGTGACCTCGAGGGTGTCGGTTTCGACACCCTGGCGGTGCGCGCCGGTCAAAACCGTACACCGGAAGGCGAACACAGCGAAGCGCTGTTCCTGACCTCCAGCTATGTGTTCCGCACAGCGGCTGATGCTGCTGCGCGCTTTGCCGGCGAAACGCCGGGCAACGTCTACTCGCGCTACACCAACCCCTCAGTGCGTGCCTTCGAGGAGCGCCTGGCTGCAATGGAAGGCGCGGAGCAGGCCGTGGGTACGTCCACCGGTATGGCGGCAATCCTGGCAGTGGTCATGTCGCTGTGCAGCGCCGGTGACCATGTACTGGTGTCGCAGAGCGTGTTTGGCTCCACCATCAGCCTGTTCGAGAAGTACTTCAAGCGCTTTGGCGTACAAGTGGACTACGTGCCACTGGTCGACCTCAATGGCTGGGAGAAGGCCATCAAGGCCAACACCAAGCTGCTGATCGTCGAATCGCCGTCCAACCCGCTGGCCGAGCTGGTCGATATCACCGCGCTCAGTGAAATCGCTCATGCCCATGGCGCCATGCTGGTAGTGGACAACTGCTTCAGCACCCCGGCGCTGCAGCAGCCGCTGAAACTGGGTGCCGATATCGTGTTCCACTCGGCCACCAAGTTCATCGACGGCCAGGGCCGCTGCATGGGCGGTGTGGTCGCTGGCCGTGCCGAGCAGATGAAAGAAGTGGTCGGTTTCCTGCGTACCGCAGGCCCGACGCTCAGCCCGTTCAACGCCTGGATCTTCACCAAGGGCCTGGAAACGTTGCGCCTGCGCATGCGTGCGCACTGCGAAAGCGCCCAGGCCCTGGCCGAATGGCTGGAGCAGCAGGAAGGCGTGGAAAAGGTGCATTACGCAGGCCTGCCGAGCCACCCGCAGCACGAACTGGCCAAGCGCCAGATGAGCGGTTTTGGTGCGGTGGTCAGCTTTGAAGTCAAAGGCGGTAAAGAGGGTGCCTGGCGCTTCATCGATGCCACCCGGGTGATTTCCATCACCACCAACCTGGGTGACAGCAAAACTACCATCGCGCACCCGGCCACCACCTCCCATGGTCGCCTGTCGCCGCAGGAGCGTGAAGCTGCGGGTATCCGCGACAGCCTGATCCGTGTTGCCGTAGGCCTGGAAGACGTGGCCGACCTGCAAGCCGACCTGGCGCGCGGGCTGGCTGCACTGTGATCGAAATCAGCGGCAGTACCCCAGGCCACAATGGTCGGGTAGCCTTGGTCACCGGTGCCGCGCGCGGCATCGGCCTGGGCATTGCCGCTTGGTTGATCTGCGAAGGTTGGCAGGTTGTGCTCAGTGACCTGGACCGCAAGCGCGGCGCCAAGGTGGCCAAGGCGTTGGGTGACAACGCCTGGTTCATCACCATGGACGTTGCCGACGAGGCCCAGGTCAGTGCCGGGGTGTCCGAAGTGCTCGGGCAGTTCGGTCGGCTGGACGCGCTGGTGTGCAATGCGGCCATTGCCAACCCGCACAACCAGACCCTCGAAAGCCTGAGCCTGGCGCAATGGAACCGGGTGTTGGCGGTCAACCTCAACGGCCCGATGCTGCTGGCCAAGCATTGTGCGCCGTACCTGCGTGCGCACAATGGGGCGATCGTCAACCTGACGTCTACTCGGGCGCGGCAATCCGAGCCCGACACCGAAGCTTACGCGGCAAGCAAGGGCGGCCTGGTGGCTTTGACCCATGCTCTGGCCATGAGCTTGGGCCCGGAGATTCGCGTCAATGCGGTGAGCCCGGGCTGGATCGATGCCCGTGACCCGTCGCAGCGCCGTGCCGAGCCGTTGACCGAGGCCGATCATGCCCAACACCCGACGGGGAGGGTAGGGACGGTGGAAGATGTGGCGGCCATGGTTGCCTGGCTGTTGTCGCGCCAGGCGGCGTTCGTCACCGGCCAGGAGTTCGTGGTCGATGGCGGCATGACCCGCAAGATGATCTACACCTGAGGCTTCCCGTCCAACCTATGCCGCTTTTGTCTTTTTTGAAAAAAATTCAATGGGGCTATTGACTTAGCTCCGCCATCTGCGTAAATTTCGCGGCCTCAGCGAAGCAAACGCAACAAGCAACATCGCGAGGGTGATTAGCTCAGCCGGGAGAGCATCTGCCTTACAAGCAGAGGGTCGGCGGTTCGATCCCGTCATCACCCACCACTTCCTGAGATGTTCCTAAAGCATCGGGTTCGCAAGAAGTCGATAGCCAGAGAGGAACGCACTGCGCAGCGGTAGTTCAGTCGGTTAGAATACCGGCCTGTCACGCCGGGGGTCGCGGGTTCGAGTCCCGTCCGCTGCGCCATTTTTCAGTAACAGATGGGTGCCTGGCACCGGTCTGAAGCCACAAGGCAAATGCCTTGGGCTGATCCCAGTTTCAATCAGGCGCGAGCCTGAACGATACGCAGCGGTAGTTCAGTCGGTTAGAATACCGGCCTGTCACGCCGGGGGTCGCGGGTTCGAGTCCCGTCCGCTGCGCCATCTTCGTTTCAAGGTCCCTAGAACACCTTGAAGCAAACACAAGAGAAGCGATCACGTTATCGCTTTTTTTGTGCCTGCCCCGAGGCCATTGCGGCGCAAGGGTAGACCCAGGTTTCAATCGGGCGCAAGCCTGAATGATACGCAGCGGTAGTTCAGTCGGTTAGAATACCGGCCTGTCACGCCGGGGGTCGCGGGTTCGAGTCCCGTCCGCTGCGCCATCTTCGCCTCAAGGCCCCATGAACGCCTTGAAGCAACGTCAAAGCGACCTTCGGGTCGCTTTTTTCGTTCTGGCGCCTGGTAAATTGCCTGCCTTTACCCAGATTTACACCAACCTGACAGGTTCTTCACCGACCAGCGGTTCCTGTGCCTGCCTGCTGTGTTGCACAATAGGCACCTTCTCGACATACCCGGAATTCGCAATGACCAGATCTTCCGTCTTTGGTGCGCTCGGGCTGGCCCTGGTGCTGGCGGGCGTGACCGGTTGTTCCTCGAAAAAAGCGGCCGTCTATGAGCACGAAAACTTCGATGACTCAGGTACGTTCTCGCGCAGCTTTCCGGTGAGCGATGCTGGCTCTTGCGAGGCGGCCAGGCGTGCCTTGCTCAGCCAGGGGTACATCATTACCAGCAGCGGTGCCAACCAGGTGGTGGGCAACAAGAGCTTCCAGCAGAACAGCGAGAACCACCTGCAGATCAGCTTCAACGTCACCTGCGCGCCGGATGTGAGCGACGAACAGCGCTCGACCATGTTCGCCAACGCCCTGCAGGACCGTTATGCACTGAAAAAGTCCAATACCTCCGCCAGCCTGGGTGTGGGCGTGCTGGGGTCGGTGTCGATGCCGATCGGCTCCAGTGACGACTCGATGGTCAAGGTAGCCAGCGAGACCGTGACTGCGGCGCAGTTCTATGACCGCTATTTCGCCTTGGTGGAGAGCTATTTGCCCAAACCGAAGAAGGTCGAAAAGGCCAAGGTCGACGCACCAGTGCCGAAGGTTGAAAAGCCGGCGGTTGACCTGGGGTTGCCGGAGCAGGCTGCGGCGAACCCAGTGGCGCCTGCCCCTGCCCAGGAAGCTGCACCCGCGCCTGCGGCTGTTTCCCCGGCAAGTGAGGCAGTCGCGGCACCGGTGGTGGATGACAGCCAGGGTTCGCAGCCGGTCGCACCGCCCGTGGAGGCTGCGCCTATTCAGGTGCAGCAGGATGCACAGCCTGCCGAGGCTGTGCCGCCTTCCCTTTGATAAAGCCGGTACAGGCTGTACACATCCCCTGTTACAGACACCCCGCGATAACTTCCTGAACACCTGCTACGTTTATCACTCATACGCTTGTCATCATCGCTTCATCCCACCTGCTTAGGCTGAAGGCGATACCCACGAAGACAAAATGAGCAAAGAGGACGCAGGGCTATGGATGAATATCAGGAAGAACTACTTGAAACCCAGGCTTATGAACTGGACACCCCGGAACCGGCCGAAGATGCCACCGAGCTTTAACCCGCCCGGCGCTGGCTGCGGCGGAACTCCCCCGGCGTGAGGCCCGTCCAGCGCTTGAACGCGCGCTGGAAGGCCTCGGCTGAAGCAAACCCCAACAGATAGGCAATCTCGCCAAAGGCCAGCTCCGTGTCACGGATGTAGGTCTCTGCCAGGTCGCGCCGTGTTTCGTTGAGCAGGTCGCGAAACCGCGTGCCCTCCTCGGCGAGTTTGCGACGCAAGGTCCAGGTTGGCAGCTGCAGGTGCAGCGCCACTTCTTCCAGGTCCGGTTCACGGCCACCATTGAGCAGCGGGCCCAGCAGATGGGTGATGCGCTCGCCCAGGCTGCGTACCCGTGTGCGCTGTAGCAACTCTGCTTCGCACAGTTGCAGCAGGTGCTGCCAGGTGCTCGGGCAATGCCTGGGGTTGGCTAGTTGCAGTGTTGCGCGGCTTAGCCGCAGTTGATTGGCTTCGGCCGTGAATTGCACTGGCGTGCTGCACAGCGCCTGATAGCGCGCAGCATAGGCGGGGGCGGAAAATTCGATGCTAAGGCGTTCTGCCTGTATCGCCATGCCGGCCAGGTCGGCAAGTTGCGCCAGCCAGCCGGCAAGCAGTGAATCGACCACGAAGCGGTTGTAGGCGTTGTAGGGGCTGATGGAATAGAAGCGCAACCAAGCGCCCTGGGCATCTTCCACGAAGCTGGAACGGCCACGGTAGTTGGCCGCGTACAGGGGCTCGAAGCGCAGCAGCGTGCGCGCCGCCTCGCCCAGGGTGGGGGCCTGGGCGGCGGTTACTCCGGCCAGGCCGGCATGTGCCAGGCGGCTCAAGCGCCCCATGTGCAGGCCGAGTGCGGCTTCGCCGCTCAGCTCGATGGCTGCGTGGCCCAGGTGCATGTAGCGGGGGATCGACAAGCGCGCGCCGGCTTCGGCAAGGCGTGGGGCATCCAGGCCATAGCGCAGCAGCAGGGGCTCGGGGTCATGACCCCGCTCGCGCAGGGCCTCGGTCAGCGGCTGGACAAAGCCTACTGAAAGGTCGCCGAGGCGTACGCGGGGGCGGGCCATGGGCCTACAGCCACAGGTTCAGCAGGCGGGCGCCATGGCTAGGAGTACCCGCCAGCAGTTCACCCGACTGGCGGGCAAAGCCCTGGCCGTCGCTGGCCTGTTCCCAGAACTGCCCGCGCATGAACACGCTCATGCTGCTGACGCCGGCCCCGGCTGCCTCGGTCAGGCGCTGCCAGGCGTTCTGCTCGCTGACTTCGCCACGTTGCAGGGCCAGCCCAGCGGTGGCCTCCTGGTGGCGATTGCCACGCCATGGCGCTTCCCAGCTGCCTTTGCCGCTCAGGAACACCGGGTTGGCGATCAGCTGTACTGCTTGCTGTGCCAGTTGTTGGTGGTTTTCCGGGTACCAGCTGTCACTGCCCACCAGTACCCCCAGGCGCCCGGCGGGAGTCTGCACGACTTGCAGCGGGTGCTGGCGGCCGTCGTGGACATAGCGACGCATTTCACTGTCAGGGTATTGCTGGCGTTGGGGCTGGCCCAGTAGCGAGCCGTCGCCGGCAAACACCACGCTGCTGTTGAACAGCGGACCACGGCCGGCATGCAGCACGCCTTGTTTCACGTAGGGTTCGGGCAGCACGATCGAGCCGGCCACCAAGGTGACGCCAAACTCCTTGGCAAGGCCGCCGAACAGTTGCTGGTAGTCTGCGGCCATCTGCTCGGCCTTCATGCGCAGGTGCGCATCGGCACGCCAGTCGTCGCCGTCGGCGCCAAGCATGGCCAGGCCGTAGCGCAGCGGGTTGCTTAGCTCCAGCCATTGTTGAGCCTCGCGGCTCTGAGTGACCTGGTACAGCTCGTTTTTCTCACCGCGCGCCCACAACCAGGTACCGATGTGCTCTGGCAGCACCACCACCGTGCGTGGGCCCACCAGCCCTTGGGCTCGGGCTTGCTCCAGGTAAGCGGCGAGCTTGCGGTGCAGGCGTTGCAGGTTCTGGTAGTCGCCTGGGTAAAGCAGCGGCTCCACACCGAGCAGGTTGCCATGCTCGCCCGGCACGCCATGGTTGAGTGCCAACTCGATGCGCAGGTCGGACAGGTAGTGGCCTTCCGGGCGCTGTTGAGTCCAGAAACCGTAGCCGCAAAGCGCGGCGATCATCACCAGCGCCAGGGCGCTTGCCAGGAGTTTTCGCATGAAGCAGTACGGCACCTTGGACAGTGAGGGTCCCCTAGGTTAGTCGCGCTGTATGCCAGGATCAATAACTTGTCAGTTTCGATCATTGAGCCAATTCAAACGGCTGTTTAATGTCGCTGACAGACAAACGACGGGCCCCGCCGACCAGTGAGGTGCCCGCATACCGTGATCACGCCACCAGGGGACCTTTCCATGGCCGCCGACCGCTACCCGCACCTGCTTGCTCCGCTGGACCTAGGCTTTACCACCTTGCGCAACCGTACCCTGATGGGGTCAATGCACACCGGCCTCGAGGAACGCCCCGGTGGTTTCGAGCGCATGGCCGCGTACTTTGCCGAGCGCGCCCGGGGTGGCGTTGGCTTGATGGTCACTGGCGGCATCGCGCCCAATGATGAAGGCGGGGTGTATTCCGGCGCGGCCAAGCTCAGCACCGAGGAAGAGGCTGACAAGCACCGCATCGTCACCGAGGCGGTGCACGCCGCCGGTGGCAAGGTCTGCCTGCAGATCCTGCATGCCGGGCGCTATGCCTACAGCCCACGGCAAGTGGCGCCTAGCGCGATCCAGGCGCCGATCAACCCGTTCAAGCCCAAGGAGCTGGACGAGGCGGGCATCGAGAAACAGATTGCCGACTTCGTCAATTGTGCGGCGTTGGCCCAGCGCGCCGGTTACGACGGTGTCGAGATCATGGGGTCGGAAGGCTACTTCATCAACCAGTTCCTCGCCGCCCACACCAACCACCGCACCGATCGCTGGGGCGGCAGCTATGAAAACCGCATGCGCCTGGCCGTGGAAATCGTCAGCCGGGTGCGTGGTGCGGTAGGGCCGAACTTCATCATCATCTTCCGCCTGTCGATGCTCGATCTGGTCGAGGGTGGCAGCACCTGGGACGAAATCGAGCTGCTGGCCAAGGCTATCGAGCAGGCCGGTGCGACCCTGATCAACACCGGCATCGGCTGGCACGAAGCGCGTATCCCGACCATCGCCACCAAGGTGCCGCGTGCGGCGTTCAGCAAAGTCACCGCCAAACTGCGCGGTGTGGTGAACATTCCGCTGATCACCACCAACCGCATCAATACCCCGGAAGTGGCCGAGGCGGTGCTGGCCGAGGGGGATGCCGACATGGTCTCGATGGCTCGACCGTTCCTCGCCGACCCGGATTTCGTCAACAAGGCCGCCGCTGGCCGAGCCGACGAAATCAACACCTGCATTGGCTGCAACCAGGCCTGCCTGGACCACACCTTTGGCGGCAAGCTGACCAGTTGCCTGGTCAACCCGCGTGCCTGCCACGAAACCGAACTCAACTACTTGCCTGTGCGCGCGGTGAAGCGTATCGCCGTGGTCGGCGCCGGGCCGGCAGGCCTGGCGGCGGCCACCGTGGCGGCCGAGCGGGGCCATGCCGTGACCCTGTTTGACGCCGCCAGCGAAATCGGTGGCCAGTTCAACGTGGCCAAGCGGGTGCCGGGCAAAGAAGAATTCTTTGAAACGCTGCGTTACTTCCGCAACAAGGTCAAAAGCACGGGCGTGGAGCTGCGCCTGAATACTCGCGTCGATGTGCAGGCACTGGTGGAGGGTGGCTTTGATGAAATTATCCTGGCCACCGGTATCGCCCCGCGTACCCCAGCCATTCCGGGTGTGGAGCATGCCAAGGTGCTCAGCTACCTGGATGTGTTGCTCGAGCGCAAGCCGGTGGGCAAGGCTGTCGCGGTGATTGGCGCGGGAGGCATTGGCTTTGATGTGTCCGAGTACCTGGTGCACCAGGGCGTGGCCTCCAGCCAGGACCGTGACGCATTCTGGAAAGAGTGGGGCATCGATACCCATCTTGAGGCACGCGGTGGGGTGGCCGGGATCAAGGCCGAGCCGCATGCCCCGGCACGGCAGGTTTACCTGTTGCAGCGCAAGAAGTCCAAGGTGGGTGATGGCCTGGGCAAGACGACCGGCTGGATTCACCGCACCGGGTTGAAGAACAAGCGGGTGCAGATGCTCAACAGCGTCGAGTACCTGGGTATCGACGATGCCGGTTTGCACATTCGCGTGGCGGACGGCGAGCCGCAGGTGTTGCCGGTGGACAACGTGGTGATCTGCGCCGGGCAGGAACCGCTGCGCGAGTTGCAGGACGGGCTGGTGGCGGCGGGGCAGTCGGTGCACCTGATTGGTGGCGCGGATGTGGCGGCCGAGCTGGACGCCAAGCGGGCGATCAACCAGGGGTCGCGATTAGCGGCTGAGCTTTGAATGGGCAGGGGCCGCTTCGCGGCCCTTTCGCGACCAAGGCCGCTCGCACAAGGATCGCGTAACCTTTCGCTTCGTCCATCCCTGTAAACTGCGGCCATGCCTGTATTCGACCTTCCTCAAGCCCCCCTGCAACGCCTGGATCTGCCTTGGCTGGCAACCGCACAGGTCGAAGCCGCCATCCTGCGTCTGGACCTGATCGACCCGCTGATCAGCGGCAACAAGTGGTTCAAGCTACGCCATCACCTGGATCAGGCCAGTGCCGATAACGCCCCCGGGCTGATCAGCCTCGGCGGTAACCATTCCAACCACCTGCACGCCCTGGCCGCCGCTGGCAAACGCTTCGGCTTTGCCACTGTCGGCCTGCTGCGCGGTCACGCCCAGGACACGCCAACCGTGCGTGACCTGCAGGCGCTGGGCATGGCGCTGCACTGGTTGGGCTATGGCGGCTACCGCGCACGCAACGAGCCCGGTTTCTGGGGCCCCTGGCAGGCACGTTACCCAGGCTGGCACTGCATCCCCGAAGGCGGTGGCGGGCAAGCTGGCGCGCAGGGCTGCGCGCTGATCATGCAGCAGGCGCACGCGCAAATCGCGACGCTGGGGTGGTCGGGCTACGACGCCTGGTGGCTGGCTGCTGGAACGGGTACTACCTTGGCCGGCCTGGTGCTGGCCGAGGCGGGGGCACATGCGGTACATGGCGCACTTGCCGTGCCCAGGGCTCATGGTGTGCCGGAGACGGTAGCTGCATTGGCCGGCACGCTTGGTTACCAGCTACACGACGCCTGCCGTGGTGGTTTCGGCAAGTTCGACGATGAACTGCTGGCCTTCATTGCCGAGTGCGAGCAACACACTGGGGTGCCGTTCGAAGCGCTCTACACCGGCAAGGCCCTGCTGGTCCTGCGTAATCAGGTCGCTGCCGGGCTGTTCACGCCCGGCAGCCGCCTGATCTTCGTCCACACAGGTGGCCTGCAGGGCCGGCGCGGTTACTTGTAGGGCAGCATGCGCAACAGTGTATTGTCGCGCTGAACATAGTGGTGGTACAGCCCGGCCAGTGCGTGCAGGCCGATCAGCCAGTAGCCCCAGCTGCCGATACGTTCATGCCAGCCCTTGATGAACTTGGCCTGGTCCGGGTTCGGGCCGATCAGGTGCGGCAGTTCCAGGCCGAAGAACGGCACCGGTTTGTCGGCGGCGCTGAGGATCAGCCAGCCGGCCAGCGGCAGGCCGATCATCAGCAGGTAAAGCGCCAAATGCATCAGGTGTGCAAGGCCGGTTTGCCAGGCTGGCGGCTTGGGCACGATGGGCGGGGTCGGGCGGCTCAGGCGCATGGCCAGGCGCAGCCAGACCAGTACGAATACGCTGAGCCCGAGCATGAAGTGCAGGTCCTTCATCAGGTTGCGTTCGGCGCTGTCCTTGGGGAACAGGCCACGCAGTTCGATAAGGGCGTAGACAGCGGCCAGCAGTACCAGCATCAGCCAATGCAGGGCGATGGACAGGCGTGCGTAATGGGTCGCGGGGGTGGATGAAACCATGATCGGTCCTCGTCATCAGGTCGGAATGGCGCTCTTGCTGGCGCTCAGGTACCACTGTAAAGGTTACCGGGAACAAATCTTTGCGCTGGGTCTGTGAAAATTGTGTTGCCTGCACCGCCCTTTTTAACGGGCGACATCATGCCTCGGGTAAAAATGGCCAATTGTCAGCCACCAGAAACACCCGCTCCACCTCCTGCCATACACCATCACCCGCCTGCTCCAACCTCACCAGCAACTGTGCCGGCGCTTGCCGCTCCAGCACATGCAACCATGCCGCAAATTGCTCCACCGTCCAGCATTCACCTGCTTCGACCCGCGCCGGTGCCAGCCAGGCATGCCGCTGCAGCGGCTGCCAATGCTCACCCTCTGCCATCTCCCAGTCCCGCCATCGCACCCAGCGCCCGCGCAAGTGCTGCGGGTTGGCCCCAGCGGGTGGCTCGGCATGCCCAGGCAACGGATAGAACAGATAGCCGCCCAGCCATACATGGGCCTGCACCTGCTCAACCCCCAGCGTGGCCAACAGCTCGCGGCTGTGCGCGCCCTTGGACATGGGCAACTGGTGCCCGGCCAGGTGCGCAAGCTTGGTCCCCAACCGGTCATGGCAGCCTGGGCCCAGCCAGGTGTGCGGGTTGAGCCCGCCGCCTTCAGGGCCCAGGTACAGCTTGATCGCCAGTTCCAGGTGGTGCACGCCGTCGCCGTCGCGCAGTACCACGTCCAGCTCGCCCAAGGTGCGCCCGCCGTCGCGAATCGCCAGGTTGGCCGCCAGTAGTTCGATGCCCGGCGCCTGGCCCAGGGCGAATTGCCACAGGCGTTCGTAGTAATGCCCCAGGCGCCGGCTGCCCAGTTTCGCCAGCCATTCGCGCAACGGGCGGTCGTCGTCATCCAGCCCGCGCAACCACTGTTCAAGGCGTTGTGGCTGCTGCGCCCACAGGCTGCCTGCCAGCGGGTGGCGCTGGGGGCAGGGCGGGGCGCTGAGCAGTGGCGGCGACAGCAGGGCCCAGGCCAAATCGCGCACGGCGGGGCGCTGCAATTGTCGGGGCAGGTCTTGGAGCAAGGTGAATGGCGTCATCCTGCGAGCATAGCCGGTTTGCCGCTGCCCGGTGCTTTCGCCCATAATCGGCGCATCGTCACCCGCCGCAGAGCCTCGCAGGAGCCCCATGGAGCAATTTCGCAATATCGGTATCATCGGTCGCCTTGGCAGCTCGCAGGTGCTCGACACCATTCGCCGACTGAAAAAATTTCTCCTCGATCGCCACCTGCACGTGATCCTCGAGGACACCATCGCCGAAGTGCTGCCTGGCCATGGCCTGCAAACCTCCACCCGCAAGCTGCTGGGCGAGGTCTGCGACCTGGTCATCGTGGTCGGCGGCGACGGCAGCCTGCTGGGTGCTGCCCGTGCCCTGGCCCGGCACAACATTCCGGTGCTGGGCATCAACCGTGGCAACCTGGGCTTCCTCACCGACATCCGCCCCGACGAGCTGGAAGAGAAGGTCGCCCAGGTGCTCGATGGCCACTACCTGGTAGAAAACCGCTTCCTGCTGCAAGCCGAGGTGCGCCGCCACCACGAAGCCATCGGCCAGGGTGATGCGCTGAACGACGTGGTGCTGCACCCCGGCAAGTCCACGCGCATGATCGAGTTCGAGATCTACATCGACGGCCAGTTCGTCTGCAGCCAAAAGGCCGACGGCCTGATCGTCGCCACCCCCACCGGCTCCACCGCCTATGCGCTGTCGGCCGGTGGGCCGATCATGCACCCCAAGCTCGACGCTATCGTGATCGTGCCGATGTACCCGCACACCCTGTCGGGGCGGCCGATCGTGGTCGATGGCAACAGCGAGCTGAAGATCGTGGTCTCCAAGGACCTGCAGATCTACCCGCAGGTGTCCTGTGACGGCCAGAATCACTTCACCTGCGCCCCCGGCGACACCATCACGGTGAGCAAGAAACCGCAGAAACTGCGCCTGATCCACCCGTTGGACCACAATTACTACGAGGTCTGCCGCACCAAGCTGGGGTGGGGCAGCCGCCTGGGGAGCAGGGACGACTGATGTTCGATCCGGCGCGAAGTTTCGACATCATCGGTGACGTGCACGGCTGTGCGCTGACCCTTGAACGCCTGCTCGACACTCTCGGATACAAGCGCGTGGCCGGCGTGTGGCGCCACCCGCGACGCCAGGCGTTGTTCCTCGGTGATATCGTCGACCGTGGGCCGCGTATCCGCGAGGCGCTGCACATCGTCCACGACATGGTCGAAGCCGGTCAGGCGTTCTGCATCATGGGCAACCACGAGTACAACGCCCTGGGCTGGGTGACCCCGGCGCTGCCCGGCAGCGGCAAGGCCTATGTACGTGAACACACGCCACGCCATGCCCGGCTGATCGATGAAACCCTGACCCAGTTCGCCCACCACCCCGGCGACTGGCACGACTTCGTCAACTGGTTCTACCAACTGCCACTGTTCGTTGACGCTGGGCGTTTCCGCCTGGTGCACGCCTGCTGGGACCCGCGCCTGATCGAGCCGCTGCGCCAGCAATACCCCGACGGGCGCATCGATGAACATTTCATCCAGGCTTCGGCGGTCAGCGGCAGTTTTGCCGACACCGTGTGCAACCGCCTGTTGCGCGGTACCGACATGCGCCTGCCGGACGGCTTGACCCTGACTGGCGGTGATGGCCTGACCCGGGCGTTCTTCCGCACCAAGTTCTGGGAAGAAGACCCGCAAACCTATGGCGACATCGTGTTCCAGCCCGATGCCCTGCCCGCGGAGGTGGCCAGTACCCCGCTCAGCCACAGCCAGAAGAACGCCTTGCTGCGCTATGACGAAGACGAGCCGCTGCTGTTCGTTGGCCATTACTGGCGCAGCGGCCGCCCGGCGCCGATCCGCGCCAACCTGGCCTGCCTGGACTACAGCGCCGTGCTCTACGGCAAGCTGGCCGCCTACCGGCTGGATGATGAAACCCGCATCGACCCGCACAAGTTCGTCTGGGTCGACGTCGACCGCCCACAGGCCAACCAATGAACATTATCGAAGTGATGCGCCTGCCGCTGTCGGTCGACCTCAGCGGCTTCGTTCACCTGCTGCAGCGCCTGCAGGTGCCACACCGGGTCAGCGAGGAGGGCGATGCCCAGGTCCTCTGGGCCCCCGATACCCTGGCCCAAGACGTGCTGCAGCTGTACCAGCGCTACCCCGACGGCAACGCCGACCTCGAACTTGCACAGGACCCTGGGGGAGCGGGCCTGCCCGCGAATAGCCCCGCACAACCCTCCCTGGTAGAACAAGCCAAAGCCTGCAAGGTCACCACCCTCACTCTGCTGCTGTGCTTCATTGTCGCCGGCCTCACCAGCCTGGGTGACAACTTCACCACCATCAGCTGGTTCACTTTCCTCGACTTCCGCGTCCAGGGCGACTACCTGTACTTCAGCTCGCTGGCGCAAAGCCTGGACGAAGGCCAGTGGTGGCGCCTGGTATCGCCCATGCTGCTGCATTTCGGCGTGCTGCACCTGGCCATGAACAGCCTGTGGTACTGGGAGCTGGGCAAGCGCATCGAGCTGCGCCAAGGGCCCTGGATGCTGCTGGGCCTGACCCTGTTGTTCAGCCTGGTTTCCAACCTGGCCCAGCACTACACCAGCGGGCCAAGCCTGTTTGGCGGCCTGTCCGGCGTGCTGTACGGCCTGCTCGGGCATGTGTGGCTGTTCCAGTGGCTGGCGCCCAACCGTTACTTCAACCTGCCCAAGGGTGTGCTGGTGATGATGCTGATCTGGCTGGTGGTGTGCCTGACCGGTGTGGTCGGCACCCTCGGCCTTGGCCAGATCGCCAATGCCGCCCACGTCGGCGGGCTGCTCATCGGATGCCTGACCGGGCTCTTGGGTGGGGCGCTGGCCCGGCGTAAACTGTCGGCTTGAATCAGGAGACTGTATGTCCACTTTCGCGCAAATGATTGAAAACATCACCCCGGAAATCTACGAGAGCCTGAAACTGGCCGTGGAAATCGGCAAATGGTCGGATGGCCGCAAGCTCACTGCCGAGCAGAAAGAGCTGTCGCTGCAAGCGGTCATCGCCTGGGAAATGAAAAACCTGCCTGAAGACCAGCGTACCGGCTACATGGGCCCGCAGGAATGCGCATCGAAGTCCGCGCCGATCGCCAACATTCTGTTCAAGTCGGACTCGGTACATTGATCGAACTCGCTCGTGGCTCGTTGAGCAAAATGGCGGTAAGCCTGCAGGCGCCGGTGGTGCAGTACAGCTTCCGCCTGGATGACACACAGGTGCCGGTCAACCCGCTGATCGGCCAGCGTCTGCGCCTGGAATACCTCGGCGCCATTCACTGCAGCCATTGCGGCAAGCGCACCAAGACCAGCTTCAGCCAGGGTTACTGCTACCCCTGCATGACCAAGCTGGCCCAGTGCGACGTGTGCATCATGGCCCCGGAAAAATGCCACTACGACGCCGGCACCTGCCGCGAACCGTCGTGGGGTGAACAGTTCTGCATGACCGACCACGTGGTCTACCTGGCCAACTCTTCGGGGATCAAGGTCGGCATCACCCGCGCCACCCAGTTGCCCACCCGTTGGCTCGACCAGGGTGCCAGCCAGGCCCTGCCGATCATGCGCGTGGCTACTCGTCAGCAGTCGGGCCTGGTCGAAGACGTGCTGCGCAGTCAGGTGCCGGACCGCACCAACTGGCGTGCGCTGCTCAAGGGCGACGCCGAGGTGCTCGACCTGCCCGCCATCCGCGAGCAGATCTTCGATGCCTGCGCCGACGGCCTGCGCGAGCTGCAGGGGCGCTTTGGCCTGCAAGCGATCCAGCCGCTGCCCGATGCCGAAGTGGTGCAGATGAAGTACCCGGTCGAGGCCTACCCGAAAAAGATCGTCAGCTTCAACCTCGACAAGGACCCGGTGGCCGAAGGCACGCTGCTGGGCATCAAGGGCCAGTACCTGATCTTCGACACCGGTGTGATCAACATTCGCAAGTACACGGCCTACCAGTTGGCCGTGCTCCAGTAAAAAGGACCTGCACATGCGTACCGAACAACCGCAAGTGATCTACCTCAAGGATTACCAGGCGCCCGAGTACCTGATCGACGAGACGCACCTGACCTTCGAGCTGTTCGAGGACCACACCCTGGTTCACGCGCAACTGGTCATGCGCCGCAACCCGGCACGCGGTGCCGGCCTGCCGCCACTGGTGCTCGACGGTCAGCAGCTGGAATTGCTGCGGGCCTCGCTGGACGACCTGGAACTGCAGGCGGGCGACTACCAGCTTGAAGCCGACAGCCTGACGCTGCACCCCAAGGCCGAGCGGTTCACCCTCGACACCAGCGTGAAGATCCACCCCGAGAGCAACACCGCGCTGGAAGGCCTGTACAAGTCGGGCAAGATGTTCTGCACCCAGTGCGAGGCCGAGGGCTTCCGCAAGATCACCTACTACCTCGACCGCCCGGACGTGATGAGCACGTTCACCACCACGGTGATCGCCGAGCAGCATCGCTACCCGGTATTGCTGTCGAACGGCAACCCGATCGGCAGCGGGCCGGCCGAAGACGGCCGCCACTGGGCGACCTGGGAAGACCCGTTCATGAAGCCGGCGTACCTGTTCGCCCTGGTGGCCGGCGACCTGTGGTGCGTAGAGGACACCTTCACCCGCCAGTCCGGCCGTGACGTGATCCTGCGCATCTATGTTGAACCCGAGAACATCGACAAGTGCGACCACGCCATGGTCAGCCTGAAGAAGTCCATGCGTTGGGACGAAGAAGTCTATGGCCGTGAATACGACCTGGACATCTTCATGATCGTCGCGGTAAACGACTTCAATATGGGCGCCATGGAAAACAAGGGCCTGAACATCTTCAACTCCAGCTGTGTGCTGGCCCGTGCCGAGACCGCCACCGATGCCGCGCACCAGCGCGTCGAAGGCGTGGTCGCCCACGAGTACTTCCACAACTGGTCGGGCAACCGTGTCACTTGCCGTGACTGGTTCCAGCTGTCGCTCAAAGAAGGCTTCACGGTATTCCGCGATGCCGAGTTCAGCGCCGACATGAACTCGCGCACGGTCAAGCGCATCGAAGACGTCGCCTACCTGCGCACCCACCAGTTCGCCGAAGACGCCGGCCCCATGGCCCACCCGGTGCGCCCGGACAGCTTCATCGAAATTTCCAACTTCTACACCCTGACCGTGTACGAGAAGGGCGCCGAAGTGGTGCGCATGGTGCGAACCTTGCTGGGTGCCGAAGGCTTCCGCAAGGGCAGCGACCTGTACTTCGAACGCCATGATGGCCAGGCGGTGACCACCGACGACTTCATCAAGGCCATGGAGGATGCCAACGGCGTCGATTTCACCCAGTTCAAACGCTGGTACAGCCAGGCCGGCACCCCGCGCCTGGAGGTCAGCGAAGCTTATGACGCCGCTGCGCAGGCCTACAGCCTGACGTTCCGCCAGAGCTGCCCGCAAACCCCGGACAAGGCTGAAAAACTGCCGTTCGTGATCCCGGTGGAGCTGGGCCTGCTGGACGCCGCAGGCAACGACCTGCCGCTGCAACTGGCCGGTGAAGCGACGGCGCAGGGCACCAGCCGCGTGCTGTCGGTGACCGAAGCCGAGCAGACTTTCACCTTCCAGCGCATCCAGGCCAAACCGCTGCCATCGCTGCTGCGTGGCTTCAGCGCCCCGGTGAAGCTGAGCTTCCCCTACGACCGCGACCAGCTGATGTTCCTGATGCAGCACGACAGCGACGGCTTCAACCGCTGGGAAGCGGGCCAGCAGTTGTCGGTGCAGGTGTTGCAGGAGCTGATCGGCCAGCATCAGCGCGGCGAAGCGCTGAAGCTCGACCAGCGCCTGATCACCGCCCTGGGCACCGTGCTCGGCAACGAGTCGCTGGACCCGGCCATGGTTGCCGAAATGCTCTCGCTGCCGGGTGAGGCCTACCTCACCGAGATCAGCCAGGTGGCCGATGTGGACGCCATCCACGCCGCCCGCGAATTCGCCCGCCAGCAGATCGCCGAGCAACTGTTCGACGCCCTGTGGGCGCGCTATCAGGCCAACCGAGAAGTGTCGCGCAGCACCGAGTATGTGGCGTCTGCCGAGCACTTTGCCCGCCGCAGCTTGCAGAACATCGCCCTGTCGTACTTGATGCAGAGCGGCAAGCCGCAGGTGCTGGAAGCGACCCTGGAGCAGTTCGAGCACTGCGACAACATGACCGAGCGCCTGACCGCGCTGGCAGTATTGGTCAACTCGCCGTTCGAAGCCGAGCGTGCCAAGGCGCTGGAAGCCTTTGCCGAGCACTTCAAGGACAACCCGCTGGTCATGGACCAGTGGTTCAGCGTGCAGGCGGCAAGCGCCTTGCCGGGCGGGCTGGCGCGGGTCAAGGCGCTGATGCAGCACCCGGCGTTCACCTTGAAGAACCCGAACAAGGTGCGTGCGCTGATCGGTGCTTTTGCCGGTCAGAACCTGGTCAACTTCCATGCGGCCGATGGCTCGGGGTATCGCTTCCTGGCGGACCTGGTGATCGAGCTGAATGCACTGAACCCGCAGATTGCTTCGCGCCAACTTGCGCCGCTGACCCGCTGGCGCAAGTATGACGAGGCGCGCCAGGCCCTGATGAAAGGTGAGCTGGAGCGGATTCTCGCTTCTGGTGAGCTGTCCAGTGATGTGTACGAGGTTGTGAGCAAGAGCCTGGCTTAAGGGCCAAGGGGGCTGCGCAGCAGCCCCCTGCATTCCCGGATAACAAAACATAACACCCCGCCCGTTGTATTCCCGCAAACATCCCCGCTACGATCCCCTCAAGCTATTGCAGGCCTCTAGATCAGGCTTTTCGCAGTACCTGCAATGCATTGACCCACCAACAAGAACACAACAGGGGGCAGTCATGAGGGAACAGCTACAGGCGCCAGCCAGGCGTGGTGCCTGGCCATGGGCGGCCAGCGCAGTGCTGGCACTGGCATTGGGGGTGTGGGCCGACAGTGCCCAGGCCGCCGGGGCCGACGAATATTCCACCGAATCGGCCAAGGCCAGCCAAAGCCTGTTGATCGGCGCCACCCATGCTGGCAAGCGCCTGGTGGTGGTGGGTGATCGTGGCCATATCCTGTTCTCCGATGATCAGGGCAGCACCTGGACCCAAGCCCGTGTACCGACCCGGCAACTGCTCACGGCGGTGTACTTCCTCGACGACAAGCGTGGTTGGGCAGTCGGCCATGACGCGCAGATCCTCGCCAGCAGCGACGGCGGCGCGACCTGGAGCAAGCAAAACGAAGACCTCGCCCGTGAAGCCCCCTTGCTCGATGTCACCTTCCTCGACGCCCAGCACGGCTTTGCCGTGGGGGCCTACGGCGCCTTGCTGGAAACCACCGACGGTGGCCAGCACTGGCAAGACGTGGCCGAGCGGCTGGACAACCCCGACCAGTTGCACCTGAACGGCATCGCTCGGGTGCGCGAAGCCGGCCTGTTCATCGTCGGCGAGCAGGGCGGCATGTTCCGCTCCGCCGACAACGGCCAGACGTGGGCCAAGGTACAGGGCCCCTACGAGGGCTCGCTGTTCGGCGTGATCGGTACCGCCAAACCGCAAACACTGCTGGCCTACGGCCTGCGCGGCAACCTGTTCCGCTCCAGCGACTTCGGTGACAGCTGGCAGCCGATCGAACTCAAGGCCGCACGCGGTAACCTCGAATTCGGCCTGGCAGGCGCTACGCTTGTCGATGATGGCAGCCTGGTGCTGGTCGGCAATGGCGGCAGTGTGTTGCGCAGCACCGATGATGGGCAAACCTTCCGCGTGTACAACCGTGCCGACCGCATCGCCCTGGCCGGCGTCAGTGGCTTGGCCAACGGCGGCCTGCTGTTGGTGGGGCAGGGTGGCGTACACCTGGCTGATGCCCAGGGCGCCGAGGGGGTGAGCCGATGACCAGCAGGGAGAGCATTACCATGCACCCGCATCACCAGGACAAGGCCACGCTGCTTGAACGCCTGATCTTCAACAATCGCCCCGTGGTCATCGCCCTGTGCGTGCTGGTCAGCATTTTCCTGTTCTGGCAGGCCACGCAGATTCGCCCGTCCACCAGCTTCGAGAAGATGATCCCGCTGCAGCACCCGTTCATCGAGCAGATGATGGAGCACCGCAACGACCTGGCCAACCTGGGCAACACCGTGCGCATCTCGGTGGAGGCGGTGAACGGCGATATCTTCGACAAGGACTACATGGAGACCCTGCGCCAGGTCCATGACGAAGTGTTCTACATCCCCGGTGTCGACCGTGCCGGGCTGAAGTCGCTGTGGAGCCCCAGTGTGCGCTGGAGCGAGGTCACCGAAGAGGGCTTCTCCGGTGGCGAGGTAATCCCCAACACCTACAACGGCTCGCAGGACAGCCTCGACACCCTGCGTGACAACGTGCTCAAGTCCGGCCAGGTGGGGCGCCTGGTGGGCAACAATTTCAAGTCCAGCATCGTCGATGTACCGCTGCTGGAAAGCTATCCCGACCCGCAAGACCCAGGCAAACAGGTGAAACTGGACTACCAACAGTTCTCGCACCTGCTTGAAGAGAAGGTCCGCGACAAGTTCCAGGCACAAAACCCCAATGTGAAAATTCACATCGTCGGCTTCGCCAAGAAGGTCGGTGACTTGATCGATGGCCTGGTGATGGTGGCGATGTTCTTCGGCGTCGCGCTGGCCATCACCTGGGTACTGCTGTACTGGTTCACCTGGTGTATCCGCAGCACCATCGCCGTGCTCATCACCACCCTGGTGGCGGTGGTCTGGCAGTTGGGGCTGATGCATGCGGTGGGCTTTGGCCTGGACCCGTACTCGATGCTGGTGCCGTTCCTGATCTTCGCCATTGGTATTTCCCATGGGGTGCAGAAGATCAACGGTATTGCCTTGCAGTCGAGTGACGCCGACAACGCCCTGACCGCGGCACGGCGTACCTTCCGCCAGCTGTTCCTGCCGGGGATGATCGCTATCCTTGCCGACGCGGTGGGCTTCATCACCCTGCTGATCATCGACATTGGGGTGATTCGCGAGCTGGCCATCGGCGCCTCCATTGGCGTGGCGGTGATCGTGTTCACCAACCTGATCCTGTTGCCGGTGGCCATTTCCTACGTTGGCATCAGCAAGAAGGCCATCGAGCGCAGCAAGAAGGACGCGACGCGCGAGCACCCGTTCTGGCGGCTGTTGTCGAACTTTGCCAGTGCCAAGGTGGCGCCGGTTTCGGTGCTGTTGGCACTGGTCGCCTTCGCCGGTGGCCTGTGGTACAGCCAGAACCTGAAGATCGGCGACCTCGACCAGGGCGCGCCGGAGTTGCGCCCTGACTCACGCTACAACCAGGACAACAACTTCATCATCAGCAACTACTCGACCAGCTCCGACGTGCTGGTGATCATGGTCAAGACCCCGTCGGAGAAGTGCTCTGTCCACTCGACCATGGCACCGATCGACGAGCTGATGTGGACCATGCAGAACACGCCGGGCGTGCAGTCGGCTATTTCCCTGGTGACCGTGTCCAAGCAGGTGATCAAGGGCATGAACGAGGGCAGCCTGAAATGGGAAACCCTGTCGCGTAACCCGGACATCCTCAACAACTCCATTGCTCGTGCCGACGGCCTGTACAACGGTGACTGCTCACTGGCACCCGTGCTGGTGTTCCTCAACGACCACAAGGCTGAAACCCTGGAGCGGGTTACCGCCGTGGCCAAGGCGTTTGCCGACAGCCACAACAAGGAGGGCCTGCAATTCTTGCTGGCAGCGGGCAACGCCGGGATCGAGGCTGCGACCAACGAAGTGATCAAGTCAGCCGAGTTGACCATCCTGATCCTGGTGTACATCTGCGTGGCAGTGATGTGTCTGATCACCTTCCGCTCGTTCGCCGCCACGCTGTGCATCGTGCTGCCGCTGGTGCTGACGTCGGTGTTGGGCAACGCACTGATGGCCTACATGGGCATCGGGGTGAAGGTGGCGACCTTGCCGGTGGTGGCGCTGGGTGTGGGAATTGGCGTGGACTACGGTATCTACATCTACAGCCGCCTGGAAAGCTTCCTGCGCGCCGGCTTGCCGTTGCAGGAAGCGTACTACCAGACCCTGCGTTCGACCGGTAAAGCAGTGTTGTTCACCGGTTTGTGCCTGGCCATCGGCGTGTGCACCTGGATTTTCTCGGCGATCAAATTCCAGGCGGACATGGGCTTGATGCTGACCTTCATGCTGCTGTGGAACATGTTTGGCGCGCTGTGGCTGCTGCCGGCCCTGGCGCGGTTCCTCATCAAGCCTGAAAAAATGGTGGGCAAGGAGGGTGGGTCGATTTTCGCCCATTAAATGGCAGGGGGCCGCTTTGCGGCCCCAGGTTATAATGCCGCCACTTCTTCCACAGGTACCCCCATGTCCCCCCTCGCCAACGCCCTGCAGTCCTGCGACATGCTCCTCATCGACGGCCTGCACGCCTTCGACTTCACCACCGATGAGTCCGGCCTTACCATCGAATGCATGGACGGCCGCCAACTGCGCCGCTGGTCATTCACCCCCGAGCAAGTCGCCGGCGCCGTTGCCACCGGCGATGAGTGGCAACTCAACGATGCCAACGGCGCGCATCGGCTAGTCTGTATGAGTGCCTTTCGCGCCCCGGATGAAGACCAAGATGAACCGGACCTGGACGAGCCTGCTGACCGCTAGCCTGATGAGCCTGACAATCAATGCCCACGCCGCCACCTTGCTGGTGGGCAGCTACACCGATGGCGCCAGCCAGGGTATCTACCGCTACCAGTTCGATGAAAAGGCCGGCCACATCGACCCCACACCGCAACAAGTGGTGAAGAGCGTCAGCCCTTCATGGCTGGTGCTGTCGGCCGACCAGCGCCTGCTGTTCGCGGTTAATGAAACCCAGGGTGGGCATGCCAGTAGTTTCAGCGTCAGTGCCAAGGGTGAGATCAAGCCGCTCAACCAGGTGGCCACCCAAGGTGACGAACCGACTCACGCCAGCCTCAGCCGTGACCAGCGTTACCTGTTTGTGGCCAACTACGCGGTCAAGCCCGACCCCGGCGGCAGCCTGGTGGTGATCCCGGTGGCCAAGGACGGCAAGCTCAAGGCCGTGGTGCAACAGGCCCGGCACAAGGCAAGTGGGGTCAACCCCGAGCGTCAGGCCGGTGCCCACGTGCATTCACTGGTGCTGTCGCCCGATGGCCAGCATGTGTATGCCTGCGACCTGGGTGCAGACAAGGTGTTCATCTACCGCTACGACGGTGCCAGTGTGGACAAGCCGTTGAGCCCGGCAATCCCGGCCTCGGTGGACTTGCCGCCAGGTAGCGGGCCGCGTCACCTGCTGTTTGACGCCAAGGGCCGGCATGCCTACCTGACGCTGGAAATGAGTGGCGAAGTGGTGATGTTCGATGTCAAGGACGATGCCTTGCTCGAGCGCCAGCGCTTGCCGCTGGCCGAACAGCAGGACCCTGCGGCCAAGGCGGCGGGAGGCTTGCACCTGTCGGCGGATGGGCGCTTCCTGTACGTGAGCAATCGCGGAACGGCCAACGAAATCGTTGTGTTCAGTGTGGGCAAGGACGATGGCCAGTTGGCGTTTCTGCAACGTCGCTCGGTGGAAGGTGATCATCCCCGTGAGTTTGCCCTGGACCCCAGTGACAACTTCCTGCTGGTGGCCAACCAGAAGAGCAACCAGATCGTGGTGATGCGCCGCGATCCGCGCAGTGGCAAGCTGCTGGAGACGGTGCAGACACTGAAGCAGGAAGCACCTTCGGACCTGAAGTTCATCGAGTGATATCGATCGGCGTGATAATCGATACTGCTGCAATGAATTTTTGCGTTCGGCGTCGGCGGCGTAAGTTTGACCCAAGGCCCAAACGGGCCACTGTCAAACCACCGCCGTCGAGGTCAGCCCAGATGAACTTCAATCTCTTCCCGGTCATTGCCGCATCCGCCATTTCCGCATCGGTCGTACTGCCAGCGCACGCCCATGCCGACAGCAGCGGCAAGGCTTCTGCAACCCACAGTTACACCGAGCAGTACCTGCGCCAGAGTGCCAATTTCCATGCGGCCCTCAGTGGCAAGCACAACCACTGATGCCAAGCCTCACGCGTACCCTGTGGGAGCGGGTTTACCCGCGAACAAGGGCGAAGCCCTTGCCATGCACCGCGCGACCTGCTTCGCGGATAAATCCGCTCCCACAGGGCTCCGCGTAAAGTCGAAAGCTGATTACTTGGCCATTACCGACTTAAAAAGCTCCGAAGCCAGCCACCCCTCCAGCCAGCTCCGCACTTGCGGATAAGCCGCCTCGGCGAACCACTGCGGTTCGACCCCGGCAAACTGGCGCATCAGGGGTAGCAACGCGGCATCGGCGAGGCTTGGGTGATCGGCCAGCAAATAGGCTCGCCCCGTCAGCAGGCCTTCGAGTTCCGCCAACCAGGCTTCGGCCTGTTGGCGGTAATGCTCGCGGGGATACGCCGGGTAACGCTCGGCATACTTGTACAGGTTCACCTGCGCCTTGAACGTAGTGTCGTTGCGCGCAATCAGGGCTTCAGCGTGCTGCGCCGCCGCAGGGTCTGCTTGCAGTTGCCAATCCTGCGGGTCATTTTGCGCCAGCGCCCAGCGCATGATGTCCAGGCTCTCTTCCAGCACTCCGGCACCGGTATCCAGCACCGGCACCGTGCCTTTGGGCGACAAGGCCAGCAATTCTGCCGGCTTGTTCTTCATCGCCACCTCGCGTACTTCCACCGCGCAGCCGGCGTAGCGCAAGGCCAGGCGCGCGCGCATGGCCCAGGGGCAGCGGCGGAACGAGTAGAGGATCACCCACACACCTCCACGTCACTCAGGCCATTACCCTGGCGCCGCACCTGGATCTGCACCGGGATGCGCTCGTGCATTTCCTGCACGTGGGAAATCACCGCCACCTTGCGGCCTTGGGCCTGCAAGCCGTCGAGGGCGTCCATGGCAAGTTGCAACGACTCGGGGTCGAGGCTGCCGAAGCCTTCGTCGATGAACAGCGATTCGATGCGCAGGGTGCTGGAGGCCATTGACGCCAGGCCCAGGGCCAGGGCCAGCGATACCAGGAAGGTTTCCCCGCCCGACAACGAGTGCACCGAACGCAGTTCGTCGCCCATCTCGGTATCCAGTACCAGCAGGCCCAGGGCACTGCCGCCGCGCTTGAGGCGGTAGCGGCGGGCCAGCTGGCGTAGCTGGGCGTTGGCGTGGTGCAGCAGCAGGTCGAGGTTGTAGCCTTGGGCAATCTTGCGGAACACGTCGCCCGAAGCCGAACCGATCAGGTCATTCAGGCGACCCCAGCGTTGCCATTGCTGGCGAGCCTCATCGATTTCTGCCGCCAGTGCTTGGTGGGCCTGCTGCCGGCGCTGGTCGTCGGCCTGCAGCGCGCGCAATTCTGCGCACTGTTGCTCGTGCAGGGTCAGGCGCTCGCGTAGCTCGGTCAGGGCTTGCTCCAGGGCTTCGACCGAGGTGTCCACGGTCATTTGCGCGGCGTGCTGCTGCAGGCGCTGCTCACGTTCCTGCAGCAGCACCCGGCCTTGTTCGATGGCCTTTTCAGCGTTTTGCAGGCGCTGGCGCAGTTCATTCACCTGGGCATCATCCATGCCCAGCAGGCGGTCCAGCCCGGCGTCATCCAGTTCCGGGTGCTCGCTGCGCCATTGGGTGATCTGGCCCTGCAACTGCTGGCATTCGCTGGTCAGCGCCTGTTGCTGCTGGGCATTGGCCTTGAGCTCGCTGGCCAGTTGTACGCCCTGGGTGCGCAGTTCCTGCAGGCGCTGGGCGGTGTCGGCGTCAAGGGCACGGGCTTGCTCCAGCGCGGTGTCCATGTGCTGTTGCCAGGCTTCGGCGCTGGCATGTTCGCCGAGCAGCTCGCCGAGCGAGGCCTGGGCTTGCTGGCGTTGCTCGTCGAGGGTAGCCAGCTTTTGTTGCAACTGCTGCTGGCCTTGCACGCGCGCCTGTTGTTGGTCGCGCAGTTTGTCCAGCTGGGTTTGGCGGGCTTGCTGTTCTTCCTGTTCGTCCTTGCGCTGTTCCAGGTGTTGCCGGCGCAGGGCAATTTGCTGGTCAAGGGCCAGGAAGGCATTGGCCGGGTCTTCGTTCAGGGCCTTGAGGGCTTCCTCGGGCAGAACCCCGGCCAGGTCGCTCAGGCCTTGCTGCAACTGCTGCTCATCGTTGGCCAGGGCCTGGTGCTGTTGCTCCAGGTGGCGCTGGGCCTGCTGCTGGGCGTCGTGGGCGGCCTGCAGTTGCTGGTTGAGGCGGGCGGCGTCTTTTTGTAGGGCTAGCAGGACTTTTTGGCGCTTCTCGTCCTGGCCGATGTGTTCGTCCAGGCGCCGCAGTTGGCTGTCGAGCCAGGTGCTACGGGCGATGTCGTCCTGCGGGGCGAGGGCAGGCCACAGGCTGTGCGCCTGTACCTGGGCCACTATTGGCTGCAGCTGTTCGCTCAGGTGTTGCTGTTGCTGCTGGTAGTCCTTGAGTTGAGCATTGACCACACCCAGCTGGGTACGAAGCTCCACCAGTTTGCTGTTGAGGCTTTCGACCTGTTTCTGGGCGGCGTCTTCTTCGGCCTGGTCATGGCGGCCCAGGCTCTGCAGCAGCGCTTCGGGCTGATGGAACGGGTGTTCGGCGCTGCCGCATACCGGGCAGGGTTCGCCGTCGCGCAATTGGCCACGCAGTTCTTCGACGCTGGTGTTGCGTGCCAGGCGCTGGCGCTCCAGCAACTGGCGGGTGAGGGTGAGCGCCTGTTCGGCGGCCTCCAGCTCGGCCTTGGCGGCGGTGCCCTCGGTAATCAGCTGCTGGCGCTGCTGCATGGCCTGCTGCTGCCGTTCGCGCGCGGCGTCCAACTGCTGGCGCAGCTCCCGTTCACGGGCGTGCAGGCGCGACAGTTCCTCGACGGCGCGCTGCTGCTTGCGGTTGTCCTGCAGCATGCCGCCCAGCAGGTCGATCTGCTCGGCAAGGGCCTGTGGTTCGGCCTTGGCCTCGCGGAACAGCAGGTCGTAGGCGTCACGCTCGGCCTGCAAGTGTGCATTGGCCTGGCTGGCCAGGGCCTGCAGGCCGGGCAGCTCGTCGCGGCCTTTGCTCAGGCGGCCGCCTATCAGCATCACCTGTTTAAGTTGCGGCAAGTAGGCGTGCCAGGCATCGGCCAGGCCCGCCAGGTGCTGACTGTCGGCAAGCGCGGTGTCGATCTGTGCCAGTTGCTGCAGGCTGCGCTGCTGATTGTCTTCCAACTGCTGCAGCTGCTGCTGGCCGTCAGCGACTTGCTGTTCAGCCTGTTGGTTGCTGCTGCGCTGGGCGGCCAACTCCTGGTCCAGGCGGGCCAGGTTGTCCTGGGCGGCAAAGGCCTGGCGCAGGCGTGGGGTGTTTTCGCCATGCTGGGCCTGGCGATCGGCCAGCGCTTGGCGGGCAGCGTTCAGCGCCTGCTCCAGCTCGTGGGTACGCACCTGCAGTGCGTCTTGCTGCTGTTGCTGCTCGGCAATTTTCGCGGCCACTGGCGCCAGTTGTGCGCTGAGTGCCTGTTGGCGATGAAATTGGTGACGTTGTGGCGCCAGGCGCTCCAGGCGTACCAAGTCCAGGCGGGGTTCGGCCAGCAACTGCCAGCCCTGTTCAGCGGCCTGCAGTGCGGTGCCGGCTTCGACGTGCTGGGCTTGCAGCTGGCGTTGCTCATTCAGCCAGCTGCGTTGCTGCTCAAGTTGGCGCTCGCCGGTTTGGTCGGCCTTGAACTGTTGCTGCGCCTGCTCCAGGCGTTGGTCGAGCTCGGTACGGGCTTCGACGGCCATCGGCAACAAGTGGCTGGCGCGGTCATTCAGGGCTTTGTGCGCCTCGCCGGCTTCACGCGCCTTGCTGAAGGCGCGCTGGCCCAGGCGGGTGTAGATGGCGGTGTTGGTGAGCTTTTCCAGCAGTTCGCTGCGCTCTTTGTCGTCGGCCTTGAGGAACGCGCCGAACTCGCTCTGGGCCAGCATCACTGCACGGGTGAACTGCTCGAAGTTCAGGCCCAGACTGGCCTCGACCAGTGGCTTGAACTCGTTCTTGGCGCTGGCCAGTACTTGCTCGCTGTCGAGATCGTAGAGGCTCTGGCGGCTAAGTTGCAGTTTGCCGTTGGCTTTGTCGCGGGCGCGGTTGGCTTCCCAGCGGGCACGGTAGCGGCGGCCATCGATGCCGACGAAATCGACCTCGGCAAAACCGCTGCCGGTGCCACGGCGCAGCAGGTTGCGCGGGTCTGACGTGGGGATTTCGCCGTCGGCATCCGGCACCTTGGCCTCTCGGCCGATGTCATTGAGCCGTGGCACGGTGCCAAACAACGCCAGGCACAAGGCGTCGAGCAGGGTGCTCTTGCCGGCACCGGTCGGCCCGGTGATGGCGAACAGGCCCGCGCTGGCCAAGGGTTCTGCGGTGAAGTCAATTTCGACCGGGCCGGCCAGCGATGCCAGGTTCTTCAGGCGGATGGCGAGAATCTTCATGGCTGTTCCTCTTCCTGCTGCACGTCCTGCAACAGCAGGGCGAAGTCGGCCAGCGCCTGCTCGTCGGCGGGGTTGCCGTAGGCTTGCTCCCAGGCACGGCTGAACAGATCTTGCGGGGTCATCTGGGCCAGTTCGACAAAGGCCAAGTCGTCATCTTCGGCGTTGGTGCGGCCAGCGTATTCGGCGCTGATGCGGATCAACCGTACCGCCTTACCCTCCAGCGCGGTTTCGATTTGCTGGCGCAGGTCGGGTTGCGGCTCGTCCAGAACAACCCGCACTTCCAGCCAGGGTTGGCGGTTGGGGTCTTCGAGCAGGTCGATCACCGGCAGGTCGGCCAGTTGCTGCAGCAGCTCGCCCAACGGTGCCGGGCCCACCCGTTGCAGGGCTACCGCGCGCGGTACCGGGCGCGGTTCGACGCTGACCAGGCCAGCGCCGTCCAGCTCCACTTCCAGCACCTGGTGTGGGTAGTTGATTTCGGCGAACGACAGCGGAATCGGCGAGCCGCTGTAGCGAATACGCTCTTCGCGGTTGACCTTCTGCGGTTTGTGCAGGTGGCCCAGGGCAACGTAGCTGATGGCCTTGTCGAACAGCTTGGCCGGCAGCGCCTCGGCATTGCCGATGATCAGGCTGCGTTCGGAGTCTTCCGACACGGATCCACCGGCCATGTGTGCATGGCTGATGGCGATCAGCGCCTGGTCTTTCTTGCGCTTTTTTTGCGCGGCGGCGATCAGTTGCTGGTGCACCTGGGTGATGCCTTGCAGGTAGTCGTCACCCAGGTGCGGGCCGGTCACTTCAGCCGGGCGCAGGAAAGGCAGGGCCAGGCACCAGGCAGCGACCTTGCCACGGCCGTTGGTCAGCGGAATCAGCAGCCGCTCGGCATCCAGCTGGCCTTCGTCCAGCCAGTGCACACGGCCCAGGGCATGGGTGCGCAGGCGCCGCATGAGCGCGGCGGGCAGTTCGATGCGCGAGCCCGAGTCGTGGTTGCCGGCGATCATCACGATGTCCAGCTTGGGCTGTTGCTCGTGGGCCTGGACGATGAAGTCGTAGAGGCGTTCCTGGGCTTTGACCGGCGGGTTGACCGTGTCGAAGATATCGCCGGCGATCAGCAGCGCATCGGGTTGACGCAGGTGCAGCTGGCCGAGCAGCCAGTCGAGGAAGCAGGCGTGTTCGAAGTCGCGTTCCTGGCCGTGCAGGCTTTGGCCCAGGTGCCAGTCGGAGGTATGAAACAGACGCATGGATGACCTGTTGGTGTCGAATCGGGCAAGCGGGGGAAGGGCGGTATGGTAACCCAAGCGTGGGGCCGCTGTGCGGCCCAATCGCGACACAAGGCCGCGGCTACATGGGCCGCGCTCGCCTGGCATTTTTGTCAGTTGCCTTGCCGTTGTTCATGGCTGAAAAATTGTGCTCGAGCAGTCTGCAACTGGCTCACTTGAATGAGGCTGGGCAATGGCAACATTGACGCAGGTCTACACGGCATACGGGTACTCCGATTGGCCATCGAATAGCACGGTACTTGGTTTCAATGGTGAGCGGCTGGCCGTCGAGTTGGCGAGTTACCTGTTGGGCAATGGGTATCGGGCGTTCCGCCCGGTTCTGATGCGCTTCTGGTCGCCGGACAGCTTCAGCCCTTTCGGTGAGGGTGGCTTCAATAGCTATGCGTATTGTTCGAATGACCCACTCAACAGGTGCGATCCAAGCGGGCGCACAGGCGATGCATTCATTAGAGGTGTCCCTACAAGGCGTGCTTTCCGAAAACCGTTAAACCCCGCGTGGACAAGTCAGGCGCTGAAGGTTGAGTTCAATAAGCTAGGGGAGCAGATGACTAAAAGAAAAATTGCGAGCGATGGGCAAGCGAATAACAGGCTGCACAACAAGCAGTTAGCCATTGTAAAAGTTTTAGCGGCTACTGAATCTCAACATCTTGTCAAAGCGAATAAGCGGGTTCTGGATCTGCCGGTTACATCGGATACACCGATGATCAACGCATTGTTGAATACGACTGATCCTTTTCCGCCAATGCTGCGTAGTACCACGACTGTTACAAAATCAGTTGTCGACTTGGGTATGGAGTTGCGCGAAAGTAGCAACACCCAGTCTCGCTAGAGTGATGCGCTGTTCATTGTAGGAGCGGCCTTGTGTCGCGAAAGGGCCGCAAGCGGCCCCGGCAATCTTGCGATGATGCGAAGGTCCTGGGGGGGGGCGCTTCGCACCCCATCGCGACACAAGGCCGCTCCCACAGGGATCGTGCAGGCAGCGCGTTACTTGGGATAAAGCGGCGGCAAGGTGCCGGTCTCACCCGCCGGCAACAGCACCTGCTCGGCCGGCGGAATCGTCCCGATCGCCCGCCACAAATCCTCCCCCTGCCAATATTGGCCACTCTCGCTGTACAACGCCCCGTTCAACCCATCCAGCGCATCCGACAACGGCACGAAGCGCGCCGCCATCTCGGCCAGGGTTTCCGGCTGTTGCCGGGCCCAGGCATCCAGCGCCTGGCGCGTGGCCTGTGGGTCGTTGGCCTGGCACGCGCGCTTGAGGTCATCCAGCAGGGTACGCGGGCTTGGCCCGTTCTGCGCGGCACGCAGCACCGCAGGCCGCGAGCGGGCGCGCCACCACAGGGCAAAGCCCAGCACGGTGGTCAGGGCGAACAGCAGTGTGGCTAGCTGCCAAGGCCACAGCAGGGTACTGGCGTTGCTGTTTTCGCCCACCGGGGTGTCGGCGCTCAGCGCCGGGTTGTCCTGCACGTTCAAGGTGCGCGCTGGCAAACTGCTGTGTTCCAAGTGGTCTTCGCGGGTGTTCCACCAGGCCACTTCCAGCGCCGGTAAGGCCAACGTGCCGGCGTGGGTGGGCACCAGGGCTTCGCGCTCTTCGCGGTTGGCGGTCATGCCGCGTTCGTTGATTTCGTTGCGCAACAGCGGCTGGTCGGGGTAGCGGCGCAGGCCGATGATCTCCGTGGCCGGCAGCGGCGGCAGTTGGGTGCTGGACAAGCCTTCGGCACGCAAGGTGATGTTGCGCGTCAGTGAGTCGCCAATTTGCACCTTCTGGCTGCCGGGGTCGGGGTTCCAGTGCTCTTCCAGGGTCAGGTTGCGCGCTGGCAGCCACGGCACGCCGGCGGGCCAAGCGGCCGGAACAGGCCGTACGGTGAGGCGCAACGGCAGCGAGCTGACCTGCACCTGGCGGCCGGCGCGAGCGGTGCCGTTGGCCTGTGGCGCCTCGTCGTTGCTGGCGGCGGCCGTGGCGGTGAACGTCAGTGGCGGGATGTCGAGGCTGCCGCTTTGCTGGGCGTACACTGCATAGCGGGTTTCGATCACGCCGTGACGCACGCCGTTGATTTCCTTTTCATAGGTGCGTGATTCGCCCAGTGGCTCGACCTTGGCGTTCTCCAGTTGCAGCGGGGTCAGGCTGCTGTCGTCGTACAGGGCTACCGAGTGGTAGATGCGCAGGGTGAGCACGGCCTGTGCCTGGACATAGACGTCGTTGCTGTCGAGGGTGGCCTCGATGAACACCTGTGAGGCGCTGTCCGGGCGGCTGGCATCGGCTTGCAGCACTTGCAGTTCGATGGCCTGGCTGTGCGACTGGCCCAGTTGCAGCTCGGGAATGCGCAGGCTGCCGCTGCGCCGTGGCAGCAGGGTGATGATCCAGCGGGTACTGGCGCGGGTTTCGCCGTCGAGGGTATGCAAGCTGTTCAGCTGGCGCGTGCCGCGCACTTCGAAGTCACCTTCCAGGGCGCGTAGGTCGGGCTTGCCGAACTGGGTAACGTCCTGGCTTTCCAGGGTCAGTTCCAGGCTTTCGCCGGCCTCCAGGCGAGTGCGGTCGACGCTGGCTTGCAGCAGCGGTTCGGCCTGAGCCAGAACGGCCCATAGCAGGGTGAGGAGAAAGACGCCGAAGCGACTCATCGTGGGTTTTCCTGATGCAATTGCTGTTCATACCAGAACTTGCGCCGCAGCAGCTCCGCCGGGTTGTCGGGGATTTCCCGCAGCCATTGTTCCAGGGCCTGGCGCTGTTCGGTATCGAGGTTGGTGGACACCGGGCGCTGTGGCGGCTGGATGACGCTGTCGTCCCCCCCGGCCTGGTTGCCGGGTGCGGCTTGGTTGTTGCTGCTTTCGCCAGCTTGTTCGGCGTTGGCTTCCTGGTCGTTGCCGGGTGTGCCTTGGGCCGGGCTGCCAGCCGAGCTGCTGTTGCCTTCGGTTTCGCTGCCAGGTGTGCCTTGGGCATCACTGCTGGGCGGTTGTTCCTCGGCCTTGGCTTCACGCTGCTGCAGCAGTTGTTGCACCAGTGCCTGGTTGTCCAGCGCGGCTTGCAGGTCGGGCTGACGCTCCAAGGCTTGCTCGTAGGCGTCCAGGGCGGCTTCCAGTTCGCCGCTGTGGGCCAGGGCATTGCCTCGATTGTAGTGGGCGGCTGCGGTGTCGCCTTGGGAAAATGCTTCGGCGGCTCCGGCATAGTCGCCGGCCTGGTACAAGGCCATGCCGCGCCATTGCGAGTCCTGGAAGTGGCGCGCAGCGCTGGCCGGGCGATTTTGCTCCAGCAGCCGCTGGCCTTGCTGGTCGGGGCGCAGCCACAGGTCGTTGAATTCGAAAGCCTGGCTGGGCTGCGGCAAGGCCAGCAGCAGAGGCAGGCAGAACAGCCAGCCGCGCCGGCCGGCACAGGCGGCTAGCAGCAGCAATGGGATCAGCAGCCAGTAACCCTGGTCGGCCCAGCTGTCCAGCTGCAGGGTCTGGCCGTCATTGCGCCCGCCCCGTGGGTTGTCGAACAGGCCCAGTCCGCGCAGGTCGAGGTCGTCTATACGGGCATGCCTGTAGCGCCCGCCAGTGCCGCTGATAAAGCTTTTGAGGCTGGCGCTGTCCAGACGTGGCAGGAGGATGCCGCCCTGGTCGTCCTTGAGGTATTCGCCGTTGGCCTGGCGCACGGGGGCGCCTTCTCGACTGCCGATGCCCAGCATCAGCAGGCTTGGGCCTTGGCGGCCGAGGGCCTGGGCAATGCCCTGGCGCTCTGGCGCGCTGAGGGCCGAGGCGATCAGCAGCAGGCGGCCTTGTCCGAGCCCGCTCTGGGCCAGCAGCGCCAGGCCTTTTTGCACGGCCAGGTCGGCGCGTTGGCCGGGTTTGGGCATGATCGATGGGTCGGTGGCCTCGAGCAAGTTGCGGGTGGTGGCCAGGTCGTCGGACAGCGGCACCAGGGTGTGCGCGGACCCGGCATACACCACCAGCGCCGTCTGGCTGTCGCGGCGGTGTTCAAGCAGGTCGAGGATTTTGCGCCGGGCCTGTTCCAGGCGGTTGGGCGGGCTGTCTTCGGCGAGCATCTGCGGGGTCAGTTCGAGCAGGATCACCAGTGGGTCGGCCGGCCGTTGGCGGCTTTCTTCCACGCGCTGCCAGCTGGGCCCGAGCAAGGCCAGGATCACCAGCGCCCAGGCCAGGCCCAGGGCTATCCACGGCAATTTGCTGGTGCTGCCGCTGCCACCGCCCAGCAATACGCCATGGAAGGCGGGCGGCAAAATCATCTGCCAGCGCCCGGCGCGTTTGCGCCGGTGCCACAGCTTGTACAGCAGCCAGCCGAGCAGGGGCACCGCCAGCAACCAGAGCGGACGCAGCCATTGCGGCCATAGGTCGATCATCGCCGCCTCCTCAAGCGCAGGCGCTTCAAACGCTGGCGCCATTCGGGGTGCGGCTGCAGGAAACGCGGCTTGCGCAGCAGGCGTTGCAGCAGGTTGTCGGGCCACTGCACGGCCACTGCCAGTAGCACGCTGAGCAGCAGCGCCAGGGCCAATGGCCAGGCGTACAGGGCCTGAGCAGTGCGGGCTTGGGTCGGTTGCTGGGCCACCGGCTCCAGCTGGTCGAGGGTGTCGCCGATGGCGTCCAGCTCGGCGCCGTCATGGGCGCGGAAGTATGCACCGTGGGTGATGTCGGCAATTTCCTTGAGGGCGGCCTCGTCCAGGTCCAGGCTCGGGTTGAGGCCGAGCAGGCCGGGGGTGCCACTGGCTTCGGGGTTGGCGCCGATACCGATGGTGTAGATGCGTACCCCTTCCTGGGCCGCCAGGCGGGCGGCGGTCAGTGGGTGGATCTGCCCGCCGTTGTTGGCACCGTCGGTGATCAGCACCAGCACTCGGCTTTGAGCCGGGCGTTGGCGCAGGCGTTTGACCGCCAGGCCAATGGCGTCGCCGATGGCGGTGTTCTTGCCGGCGATACCGATTTGCGCTTCGTCGAGGAAGGTGCGCACGGTGCGTCGGTCGAAGGTGAGCGGCGCCTGCAAGTACGCCTGGCTGCCGAACAGGATCAGCCCCACGCGGTCGCCTTCACGGTCTTGCAGAAAATCGCCCATCAGCGCTTTGACCAGGTCGAGGCGGCTGATGTCTTCGTTTTTCCACTGCATGTCGGGGAAGTCCATCGACCCGGACACGTCTACCGCTACCAGCAGGTCGCGGCCGCTGGCGGCCACTGGCACCGGTTCGCCCAGCCATTGCGGGCGAGCAGCAGCGCACAGCAGCAGCAGCCAGATGACGACGAACGGCGCCTGCTGGCGCCAGGTTGGCAGGTTAAGCCGCGCACGGCGCCCGGCCAGGCCTTCCAGTTCACTGAGGAAGCCTACCTTGAGTACCGGCTCGCCACTGTCGGCGGCCGGCAGCAGCAGGCGCGCCAGCCAAGGCAGCGGCAACAGGGCGAAGACCCACGGCCAGGCCAGTTCAAACATGCTTGCGGATCCAGGTTTCGACGGCTTGGCTGAGCCCGGCAATGGCCTTGTCGTCGAGTTTGCACTCGGGTTTGTAGGCGCCTTCGACCAGTACCATCCAGCGGGTCAGGCCGGCGGCCGGGCAACGGTTGTCGAGAAATGCCAGCCACTGGCGGCCGTTGAGCGTGTGGCTATTGGCGCCTGGGTAGTGGTTGCGGCACAGGCGCTTGAGCAGGGCGTTGATCTGTTGCAGCCAGGCGCCCGCCGGGGCGCCGTCGTACGGGCGTGGCAGGCGGGCCAGCTCGGCCAGGGCTTCCACGCGCACCGGGTCCAGAGGTTGCTCGGCGCGCACGATGCGGCGCTTGCCCGGGCGCCAGCGACGCAGCCGCCACAGGCCCCAGCCCAGCAGTGGTAACACGGCCACTAGCAGCCACCAGCCCGGTGCCGGTGGCCACAGGCTGATCGGTGCCGGAGCGATCAGCGGGTGCAATTGATCGAGCGGGTTCATGACGCGCTCCGTGGGCGCTGGGCGTTCAGGTACTCGCGCAGTTGCTCGATCATTTCGCTTTGCGTGCTCAGTGGCATCAGTATCACCCGCAGCTTTTGCGCCAGCACCTCCCAGCGCTCGATGCGTGCTTCGGCCTGTTGGCGGTAGGCCTGGCGAAGGTTGGCGTCGAGGGTATCCAGCTCCAGCTGGGCGCTGCGCTGGGCGAAGCGCAGCAGGCCGGCGGCGGGCAGGGCATGGTCGAGCGGGTCGGACACCGGCAACAACAGCAGGTCGCAATGCCGCGAGAGCATGGCCAGGTGCTGTTCCACCTGGGCGCTGAGCGAGCGTTCGTCGCAGATCACGATGGCCAGGCTGCCGGGGCGCAGCACTTCGCGGGCACGGCGCAGGGCCAGGCCGAGGCTGTCGGCCCCGGGCGTGGCCTCGGTGTGCAGCGACTGGTTGACCTTGGCCAGGCGATTGAGCAATTGCAGCAGGCTTTGTTTGCTGCGCCGGGGTTTGATTTCGTGGTGTTCGTTGTCGCCGAACACCAGGCCGCCGATGCGGTCGTTGTGGCCCAGCGCGGCCCAGCCGAACAGTGCGGCGGCCTGGGCCGCCAGCACCGATTTGAACATCAGCCCCGAACCGAAGAACAGCCGCTGGCTTTGTTCGACGAGGATGAAGATTGGCCGCTCGCGCTCTTCGTGGAACAGCTTGGTGTGCGGTTCCTGGGTACGTGCAGTGACCCGCCAGTCGATGTTGCGCACATCATCGCCGGCCTGGTACACGCGCACCTGGTCGAAGTCCACGCCGCGCCCACGCAGCTTGGAATGGTGCAGGCCCACCAGCGGGCTGCGCTGGCCGGGCTTGGAAAACAGCTGGATTTCGCGCACGCGGTGGCGCATATCGATCAGCTCGGCAAGGCCGATGCGGATGCCAGGTTCGGTCAGCTGCGCAGTGGGCATGGGCTCAGGCAACGGCGACGACGTCGAGGATGCGCTGGACCACGCGGTCCTGGTCGATCCCTGCCGCCTCGGCCTCGAACGAGAGGATGATGCGGTGGCGCAGCACGTCGAACAGCACGGCCTGGATGTCTTCGGGGCTGACGAAGTCGCGCCCGGCCAGCCAGGCGTGGGCACGCGCGCAACGGTCCAGCGAAATGGAACCGCGCGGGCTGGCGCCGTAGGCGATCCAGTCGGCAAGTTCCGTGTCGAACTTGGCCGGGGTGCGGGTGGCCATGACCAACTGCACCAGGTATTCCTCCACCGCATCGGCCATGTACAGGCCAAGGATTTCCTTGCGCGCGGCAAAGATGGCCTGTTGGCTGACCCGGCGCTCGGGCTTGGTCTCGCCGCCCAGGGCTTCGCCACGGGCCTGCGCCAGGATGCGCCGTTCTACCGCTGCGTCGGGGAAGCCGATTTTTACGTGCATCAGGAAGCGGTCGAGCTGGGCTTCGGGCAGCGGGTAGGTGCCTTCCTGCTCGATCGGGTTCTGCGTGGCCATGACCAGGAACAGTGGCGACAGGTCGTAAGTGCTGCGGCCCACGCTGACCTGGCGCTCGGCCATGGCTTCGAGCAGCGCGGACTGCACCTTGGCCGGGGCACGGTTGATTTCGTCGGCCAGCACCAGGTTATGGAAGATCGGCCCTTGCTGGAACACGAAACTGCCGGTTTCCGGGCGGTAGATTTCTGTGCCGGTGATGTCGGCCGGAAGCAGGTCGGGGGTGAACTGGATGCGATGGAACTGTGCCTCGATGCCTTCGGCGAGTTCTTTGATGGCTTTGGTCTTGGCCAGGCCCGGGGCACCTTCGACCAGCATGTGGCCGTCGGCCAGCAGCACGATCAACAGCCGCTCGACCAGTTTCTCCTGGCCTAGGATCTGGGAAGAAAGAAAGGTGCGCAGCGCGATCAGCGCTTCACGGTGTTCCATCGGCGACGGTTCCTGGTAGAGGGCCTGGGCGGCTGAAGGCAGCTGCCCTGGCAAGGGCTGATACTTTAATCCATCCGGGGGGCGGCGACTAATGGCGGCGGGTAAATTTATCTTCGCGCTGGGGTGTGCTGCTACAGAAATGTCTTACGTATGGCTGGCCATTGCCTGATGTTCCGCGCCGGTGTGCTGGCGCCTGCTTGTGCTTTTTGGGCAAGCAGAAGGCACGATGATGAAAATGAGCAGCGGCAGCACGCCAACCCCAACGCCGGTCACCCTGCGTTTTGGCGTGTTCTTCGATGGCACTGGTAACAACCAGCACAATGCCACGGCGATGGATGAGCAGGGCAGCAAGGGCTGCAGTTATGGCAATGCCTTGAGCAATGTGGCCCTTTTGCATGCGTTGTATCCGGCAGATGCAGCCAATGCCAATGACCCGCAGGCGTTTTTGAAACAATATGTGGAGGGCGTGGGCACCCTGGCCGGTGAAGCCGACCATGTCTACGCCTCTGCCACCGGGCGTGGGCGTACGGGGGCCGAGGCGCGGGTTGCCGAGGCTTTGCAGGGCATGGCCGAGCAACTGCAGGTGTGGCAGCGGGCGCATCCGCAGGCACTGCTGGAGCGGGTCGAGTTCGATCTGTTCGGGTTCAGCCGCGGAGCGGCGGCGGTGCGGCACCTGGCTAACCTGCTGAACGATGGCGCGGGCGGGGTGCTGCCGGTGGTGTGTGAAACCTCGATCAACTTTATCGGCCTGTTCGACACCGTAGCGGCGATCATCGCGCCGTTGCAGGGTGACTTCGATCCCGCCAACGGCCGCCATGGCAACCTGCGCCTGGGGCTGGCTGCGGGTATAGCCCGACAGGTGGTGCAACTGGTGGCGGGGGACGAGCTGCGGCACAACTTCCCGCTGGTGTGCAGTGGTCACGACATCGTGCTGCCGGGCGTGCACTCGAATATAGGGGGTGGGTACCCGGAAACCACGTTGGAACAGGTACTGCTGTGCAAGCCGCAGTCACAGCGTGTGCCGGTGGGTATGCGTGCCGAGCAGAGCCGCGTGCATGCCACGGCAAGTGCCTTGCTGGCTTCGGCGTTTGCCAATATGGGCGAACCCAGGCCGCAAGTAACGACCTGGGAGGAGCCGATTGCCGGCGGCCGACCGGATGAGGCGCAAAAGCAGGTGTACGCAGCGGTGTACCGCGAGCGGCAGGTGGCGGGGCAGTTGTCCCGGGTGTACTTGAGCGTGATGCGGGCGTTGGCGGTACGGGCTGGCGTGCCGTTTGCGCCGTTGGGCGGGCAGGCTGAACATGGGGTGCCGGATGAATTGCTGGCGATTAGCCGCAAGTTGCATGCGTTTGCCCTTGGAGAAGTTACCCAGCTGGGGTTGAGTGAGCAAGAGCAGCAGCTGTTGCGCGAGAAGTACGTGCATGCGTCGGCGAACTGGAATGCACTGAAGGGCTTGCGCAACAGTGTGCTGGATGTGCTGTTCGTCAATCGGCCGGGGGCAGGCGGGCGAGTGGTGCATGCGAACCCGGCACACTGAGCCATCGAAATGACTGGGCAAGGCCGCTTCTACAGGGTGCGCGCCAGTCGTTCAGCGTTGCGGGCCCTGGCCAGGTACGCCTCCTGCGCCAGCGTCAGCAGCACCGTCAGCAGCATGAACATGACCGATGCGATGAAAACCCCGTTGGGCAGGTGCTGGTCGAGCATCCAGCCGAACGCCACCGGCCCGAGGGCGCCGCCGATGTTGAACCCGGTCGACACCAGCCCGAAGGTTTTGCCCTCGGCACCTGGCGGCGCCGCCGCCTTGACCAGCATGTCCCGCGATGGGGCGATGACCCCGGTCAGCAGGCCAATGGCGCCCAATACAACCACCAGTGCCCAGCCCTGCAGCAGCCCCAGGGCCACCAGCGCGGTCAGTGCCGCTGCCAGTGCGAAGGCCAGCGCCGCCACCAGACCGTGGCGCCGGGTACGGTCGGCCAAGGCGCCACCGCACAGTACACCGGCAGCGCTGCACAGCAGGAAAGCGGTGAGTGCGGTGTTGGCCCAGGCCAGTGTCAGGCCTTGGCCCTGAATCAGGGCGGCTACGGAAAACTTCTCGATGGCACTGGTGCTCAGGTTGAGCAGGATGAACAACACCGTCAGCACGCCGATCATCGGTGTGAACACGCGCAGGCGGCCTGTTGTTGGCGCCAGGCCTGCGCCTTCTTTGTTGCAAGGCCTGGCGGCCTGGTACACGCCACTGCCCGGTATCGATATCAGCAGCAGCGCAGCTACCCCGAACACCGCGCCCACCGCCAGGGCTGCCGGTGTGCCGAACACGGTGGCGATGCCGAGGAAAAGTGCCGGCGTAACTGCCGAGCCGAGGAAGCCGGCGAAGGTATGAACAGAGAACGACCGCCCCAGGCGTGCCGGCTCGATGCCATTGGCCAGCAGTGCATAGTCTGCCGGGTGATACACGCCATTGGCCAGGCCGGCCATGGCCATTGCCACCAGCAATACCGCGTGACTGGGGCTGGCCGCCAGCAGCAGGAAGCTGAGGCTGCCCAGCAACAGCCCGGCCTTGAGCACTTTACGCGCTCCATAGTGGTCGACGGCATAACCCAGCGGGGCCTGTACCAGGGCCGAAACGATGTTGAACACCGCCAGGGCTACGCCGAGCTCGACGAAACCCACCCCCAGCAGGCCAGGCAGCACGGGCAGTAGCGCCGGGATCAGCATGATGTGTACATGGCTGACGAAGTGCACGGCAGCAATTTGAGTGAGTAGCTTGGGGCCAGCTTGGGGCATGTCGATACCTGTCGAACGGCGTGCGCCTTTGGCGCACAGCAAGGAGGTGGAAGCCCGGTTAGCGGGAGGCGCCGCCGAAGCCGGGCAGGCGACCGTTCAGCGCAGCATGGGCCAGCAGGCCAATCACCAAGCCCCAAAAGGCCCCGCCAATGCCGAGCAGGCTGATATTCGCAGCCGCTGCCAGGAAGGTGATCAGTGCGGCCTCGCGTGAGCGGACATCGGCCATTGCGCTGGCCAGGCTGGCGCCGATGGTGCCCAGTAGTGCAAGGCCTGCCAGGGTGGTGATGAAGGTGGCGGGCAGGGCCATGAACACACTCGCCAGGGTGACGCCGAACACCCCCACGAGGATGTAGCAGACACCGGCAGCGATCCCCGCCACCCAGCGCTTGCTCGGGTCTTCATGGGCTTCCTTGCCGGTGCAGATGGCCGCCGTGATAGCGGCGATGTTGAAGGCGTGTGAGCCGAAAGGGGCCATCAGCAACGAACCCAGGCCAGTGACCGCGACGATCGGGCTGGCGCTGGTCTTGAAGCCGTCATTGCGCAGCACCAGCATGCCAGGCATGTACTGCCCCGTGAGGGTGATCAGGAACAGTGGCAGGGCCACGCTGAGGGCGGCATTGACGGAGAACGTGGGTGCGGTGAACACCGGTGAGGCGAACTCCAGCCGTAAGGTTGTCAGGCCCACTTGCCCCTGTAGCAACAGGTAGCCCAGGCCCAGTAACAGAATGGCGACCACGGCGTAACGGGCGGTGAAGCGCTTGAATGCCACATAGGCTGCAATCAGCAGCCCGGCCAGGGCGGGGTCGACCGACAGGCTGGCGAAGGCGCCAATGCCGAACTGCAACAGGATGCCCGCCAGCAGGCCGGCGGCAATGCCGCCCGGAACGACCCGGACCAGGCGCTCGAACCACCCGCTCAGCCCCAGCACCACGAAGCCTGCGGCTGACAGCAGGTACGCACCTACGGCCTCGCTATAAGGCACATTGGCCAGGGCGGTGACCAGGAATGCGGCGGCTGGCGTGGACCAGGCCGTGATGACCGGTTCGCGGCTGTACCAGGATAGCGCCAGGCCGCTGAGGCCGACGCCGATCGACACTGCCCAGACCCACGATGACGTCAGTTCCGGGCTCAGCCCGGCCACTTTGGCCGCCTGGAACACCAGGATGAATGTACCGCCGTAGTTGACGATGACCGAAACGAACCCGGCTATCACCGGGTGAAGGATGTCTGTCAGCTTTAACGGGGTTGCAGAGCTTTGTGCAGGCGCGTCCATGATGGCCTCTGGTAATGGTCAGGTGCTGCAGAAGTACGCTGCCCGTCAGCGACTGGCTGCCGGGCAGGTTTGAGGGTCAGTTGGCCAGCGCTACCAGCAGGCTTTTCAGGTAAGTGCTGCCCTGTCCATCCAGCGGTTGCAGGGGCAGGCGCGGCGCGCCGACATCCTGGCCGAGCATTTTCAGGCCGGCCTTGATGGTGGTGGGCAGGCCACGGCGGGTGATGTACTCCAGCAGCTCGTACTGGCGGTAGAACAGCGTGCGGGCTTCGGCCAGCTCACCGTGCTGTACGGCGTCCCACAGCGCCAGGTTCAGTGCCGGGATCAGGTTGGGCGCGGCGGTACACCAACCCGTTGCGCCGGCCACCAGGGCTTCCAGGGTGAGCGGGTTGCAACCGTTGTAGAACGCCACCTGCCCATCGGTGGCTTTGAACAGGCGGTGCATGCGCTGAATGTCGCCGGTGCTTTCCTTGACCATGGTCACATTGGGTACTTCGCCAAGGATGCGCAGGATCAGTTCCACCGACAGGTCGGTGCCGCTGGTGCCCGGGTTGTTGTAGAGCATGATCGGGATGTCGATGGCCGCGCCGACTGCTTTGTAGTGGGCAATCACTTCCGCTTCGGTGAGTTTCCAGTACGAGATGGGCAGCACCATCACAGCGGTAGCGCCGCAGGCCTGTGCCAGGCGGGCGCGCTGCACGGTGCGCGCGGTGGTCAGGTCGGACACGCTGACCACGCTGGGCACGCGCCCGGCAATGCGTGCCTGGCTGAAGCGCACCACGGTTTCCCATTCGCTGTCGGACAAGTAGGCCCCTTCGCCGGTGCTGCCCAGCGGTGCGATGGCATGCACACCGCCTGCGATCAGGCTATCGATGGACATGCCCAGGGCATCCAGGTCGAGTGTGCCGTCTGCGGTGAAGGGAGTGATGGTGTAGCCGATGACGCCGCGAATTACAGAAGTAGACATGACCAGGCACCTTTGCCGTTGTTGAGGAAAGAGTACAGCTTCGATCAGCCCAGGCAGTCGCCATGGGCACGCAAGGCACGGCGCGCGTAGTAGCTGAACGCGGCACCATGACGTTTGGGGGTGGAGATCCAGTCGTGGGCTTCTTTGCCCAGTGCTTCGGGGATGGGGCGGATGTCACCGGCGCCCATGGCCAGCAGTTGCATCTTTGCCGCGCGCTCGAACAGCAGGGCGAGCACGCAGGCTTCTTCGATCGAACCACCGGCAATCAGCAAACCGTGGTGAGAAAGCAGGATCGCGCGCTTATCGCCAATCGCCTTCGCGATGATTTCGCCTTCTTCGTTGCCCACCGGCACGCCGGGCCACTCCTTGAGGAATGCGCAGTCGTCGAACAACGGGCACAGGTCCATGTGCGAGATGGCCAGCGGCACTTCCAGCATCGACAGGGCCGCGCTGTGCAGCGGGTGGGTGTGGATGATGCAGTTGACGTCGGGGCGGGCGCGGTACAGCCAACTGTGGAAGCGGTTGGCCGGGTTGGCCATGCCACGGCCTTGCAGCACGGTGAGGTCTTCGTCCACCACCAGCAGGTTGGAGGCGGCAATTTCGTCGAAGCCCAGGCCCAGTTGTTGGGTGTAATAAGTGCCAGGTTCCTGGGCGCGCGCGGTGATCTGTCCGGCCAGGCCAGAGTCGTGGCCGCCGTCGAAGAGGATGCGGCAGGTGAGGGCAAGTTTTTGCCGGGCGGTGTAGGTATTGTCGGCCAGCGCCGTCAGCATCTGCTGCTGGGCGAGTTTGACCAACTGGTCCTTGGGGGTGTGCATGGTGGTCGTCATGGGCGGTACCTGCTTGATGAAAGGCTGAGTGACCAGGGGTGTTTTCAGGACACTTGGCGATCTTAATGACACCTTGTGTCATTTTCAAGCTTTGCGTGACACCTCCGCGTGACAGCTTTGCAACCTCATGCTCGCAAGCTTGCTGCCCTCATAACCATGAACCGGTCGTGGCAGGCGAGTACCATGAGCAGATCCAACCCTCGATACGGTCTAAGCATGTTTCTGGATTTACACGTGCGGCTCGCTTGCGAAGCCGACCTCGATGCACTCTTTGCGTTGGATGTTATTGCGCAGCGCGAAGAAAGCCGGCGGGCATTCATTGCCCACTCGGTAGCCTGCGGCCATTGCTGGGCGGCAACGGACGCTGCCAACACTGCGGTGCTCTTGGGTTATGGCGTACTGGACAAGTCGTTTTTCGGGCAGGACTTCATTGCGCTGGTGGTGGTAGGGGATTCGGCGCGTCGCCGTGGCGTAGGCGCAGCCATTCTGCGTGGGCTGGAATCCCGGTCCTTTGGGACCAAGTTGTTCACCTCGACCAACGCGTCGAACCTGCCGATGCAGGCGCTGCTTGCAAAGTGCGGTTTTATCGGCAGTGGTCAGGTTGAAAACTTGGACGAAGGTGACCCAGAGCTTGTTTTTGTAAAGATAAGGCCCTGATGCGCGAAAACACCGGCAAAGCCGGTGTCATCTGCCACGTTGGATACTTCGCAGGTGAACCCGCACCTACAGGGCATAGCCCGTTGCTGCGGCGTCAATGGTTCAAGCGCCTATGCAAAGGTCGTCCAGTCGGTTTGCTACATCCCTTTGCGGGTACTGCCGGAAAGCGTCTGAAATGGCGCTGATCAGCTGCGCGTCCGTGATCGGGTCCAGCCCAGGAAAACGCTTGCCATTACAGTCAACGTCATGGGTAAGCACAGCCTCGACACTGGCGCCGTTGTCCCTGTAAACCTGCCTGATGGCCTGGGCCTCCAGCGCTTTGTCGTCCTTGCAGCGCAGGGCATGGTGAATGGCCAGGGCGGCGCCAAAGGCCAGCGCCGGGGTTTCAATACCCTGCTTGCGGGCAAGGTCGATGCTGCTGAGGATGCGTTCGTTGCGTTGTAGCTTGCGCAACGGGTCGCGTCCCACCCGGGCGCAAGGGTCTTTGAACGAGGTTTTACAGCGCTCCAGGAAGGTATCGGCAAAACGGCTGACCACCTCTGCCATTTGCGGGTACTCCGCCACCAGTGCGGGGCCGACTTCCTGGCGAATCAGGCGCTCGGCCAGCTCGCATACGCGCGCGTCGCCCATGCCTTGGCCTACCGAGTCATGGCCCAGCAGGCTGGCGTACCAGGCAACGATGGCGTGCGGGCCGTTCCACAGGCGGTTCTTGATGACCTGGATCTGGGCAATGTCAGGCACCGTCTTCACCTGGCGCAGGCGTTCGAGCAGGTCGCTGCCGTGCTCTACATACAGCGGCATGTCGGGCTCGCTGTTGAACAGGATCAGGTGCAGCTGGCTCATTGCGCTGCTGGGCTGGGCAAAGGGCCTGAAGCGCCCGATCAGGCGTTCGTATTCAGGCACTGGCGTCGATGCCTTTGTGGCAACTGCCGGCTCGTCTTCCAGGCTGTTCTGGAACATCTGCGACTTGATGCGCAGTTGCCGCACCAGTGCGTCGTTGCTGAGCTTGGAGACGATGCGGCTGACCACCGTTTCGGCGAAATGGGTCTTTTCCAGCACTTGCTTGCCGATGGCTGGCGGGCACAGCAAGGCCAACTCCGCTTGCACATGGCGGCGCACGAACGCGGCGCCGCCCACCTTGTTAAGCACGATCAGCAACGTAAGCTCACGGCCACGTCGTTCGAAACGTTGCAGCAGCCCTTTGGCAATCACCTTCGCCTGGTTGCGGATGGCCTGCTCGGGCAGGCTCAGGCCGATGATTTCGGCCGTGGTGTACATGCCGATTACCGCGTCGTCATCGTCCAGGTCGATCATGCGCACGTTGTCGATGGTCTGGTCGAACGATGTAGCCCCATAGCGCACGCTGTAGCGGCCGAAGGCATTGACGCTTTCGCGCAGCATGCGCGAGCGCGTCGCGGCGATGATTTCACAAGGCCGGGTGTAGCCATCCCAATGGGAAAAGACCTGCGTCAGGTAGCCACCCCCGATGGCGCCGAAACCATGAATGCCCACGCGGAACTGGTTCATGGAGGCCGGGAAGCTTTCGTTCAGTTCGGGCATGCCCAGGTCGGGAACGCACTCGCTCAAGTCGGCCAGGAACTCGGTCATGCTGCGGTAGGCCTTGAGCGCGGCCGCCTTGATTTCTGGGGCAGGCGGTTTGATGTCCTCGATCAGTATCGCCTGGCCTTCAGCACGGATGGCCGACAGCATGCCGTTCTCCGAATCTTCGACCATGAAGCATTGGCCAGGCTCGCAATTGAGCGCGCGGGCAGCTTTCAGGAAAATCTCGGGGTGGGGTTTGCCCTGGCTGACTTCATCGCCACAGACGGTGATGTCGAAGTACTTCAGCACGTTGGCGTTGATCAGGTATTCCTCGGCAATGGCACGGCGACTGGACGTGGCCACCGCCATGGTCAAGCCCGATTTGCGCAGGCGTTCCAGTACCTCCAGCAGGCCGGCCTTGATCGGTACGCCGTGATTGCGCACGTACGCCAGCTCAAGTTCATCCGCGCGTTTGCGGATCTCGGTGTATGGGAAGTCTTCACCGTTATGCGCCTTGGCCAGGGCCTCGGCTTTTTTCGCGCTCAAACCCAGCGAGCCGATCAAAGTGTCCTCGCTCAGCGCTTTGCCGAAGATTTCAAGAGAGGCTTGCTTGAGTGTCTTGAAGCGCAAGCGTTCGGTGTCGAAGAGGGTGCCATCCATATCGAAGATGGCGCTGAGAAGCTGTTTACCTTGGAAGAAAAGCATCGAGTGTTGCCCCCGTGGGTGCGTCGGACATCTCGCCTGTAGCAAGCGAGTACGGCGTGTGAACTGCAGCGTCGGCAGTCAGGTCGGGGGCACGCGTTTGTCAGGTGCACGCTCAGGCGTGACACAGAGATAAGGCGGGGCAGAGCGGGGAGTGCAGAGGAGGTTTGCAACCGTTGAAGCGAGGCGGGCGGCGCGTTTGGCCTTGAGGTCACGCCCACTGGCTGCAGTCGGTTTTGCAGGCAGTGGGCGCAAATAGCGATGGATACGTGTGATTCCAAGCATAAGGTGGTTTGCGTCCTTTTTCGTCATGGGTGATCCTTTTTCAGCCTTGCACGTATGCGCCGCGACATGCAAGGCTTGGCCTCCCGCTCCAATCCCGCAACAAGGTGAACCGCAATGACCCAAGCTACCGACCAGGCTTTTTATGACCGTGCCGATGCGCACATCGAACTGGCGAACCAGCAGATCGAAAAGTTCGAAGACCTGGGCAAGGTAAGCGCCTCGCTGACCTTCGGTGCCGCCCGCTTCAGCGCCTGGATGAGCGCCCGCAGCTTCAAGAGCGGCGCCGAGCTTGGCGCCGCGCGGGAAGAGATTCTGAAGTACTTCTGTGAGCAGTACCGGATGATGCTCGAGGACAACCTTGACGAGCATATCGAGCATTTTGACCAGTACATGCTGGGCAAGAACGACTGAGGCTGCGTGGGCATGCCTGCTCCCACAGGGATAGCGTATCCCTGCACTCAACGCGGAACCTGTGGGTGGTCACAGATGAGGCAGCGGCAGGGTGGGCCAAGCCTCAGCGATTGGTCCATTTCTCCAGCAAGATCGAAACGAACTTCTCCGCCGCAGGCGACAACGATGCGCCGCGCCGGTATACCAACCCCAGCGTGCGGCTAACCTGCGGCTCGATCAGCGGCACGCTGACCAGCGTCGGGTGGTCGGCGTCGGGCATGGCCAGGCTGGGCATGGCGGACACACCCAGCCCGGCCTCGACCATGCCCAGCGACGTGGACAGGTGTTGCACTTCGTAGAACCATTTGGGTCGCAGGTTGAGCCCGGACAACGCGTGGTCCAGTAGCATGCGGTTGCCGCTCAGGCGGCCGACGCCGATCAGGCGGTAGTCAGCCAGTTCCGTCCAGGTAACGGAGGCCCGGTTCGCCAGTGGGTGGTCGCGCCTGCAGGCCAGCACAAAGTGCTCTTGCACCAGTGTGACAAACTCGATGTCCGGGTGCTGGCCGCTCATCATGTTGATGCCGAAATCGGCCTCGCCGCGCAGCACGGCTTCGAGCCCGTCGTTGGCGCTAAGGTCCAGCAGGCGAATGCGGATTTTCGGGTATTGCTCGTTGTAATCGCGGATCACCGACGGCAGGAAGTAGAACGCTGCGGTGGGGATGCAAGCAAGGGTAACCTGGCCGGTCTGGCGCTCGGCCAGCTCGCGAATGCTGAGGATCGAGTCTTCAAAATCATCCAGCAGGCGCCTGGCCTTGGGCAGGAAGTCGCGGCCCACGCTGGTCAGGCTGACCCGGCGGGTGGTGCGCTCCAGTAGCGAGGTGCCCAGGCCTTCCTCCAGCTTCTTGATCCGCCGGCTCAAGGCCGGCTGGGACAGGTGAAGTGCTTCGGCGGCTTCGTGGAAACTGCCGAGTTCGGCGATTTTCACGAAAGATCTGATGTCTTGCAGCTCATATTCCATAAGAAAACCCGCTACTGTCGCCGTGTTTGATTGATGTTTGAATCGCAATAATGGCTACGATATTTGCATTGGATTGATTTATCCAGGCCTGTCACTCTTTTGCTCACAGCATCAATGATGTCCATTGATCAACAAGAGTGCAAAATCATGCAACGTATTCCTTGCGTACTCATGCGCGGTGGTACCTCGAAAGGGCCGTTCTTCCACGCCTGGGACCTGCCTGCCAATGTGGTCGAACGTGACGAGTTGCTGATCAACCTGATGGGCTCTGGCCATGAGCTGGAAATCGATGGCATCGGTGGCGGCAGCCCGCAAACCAGCAAGGTGGCGATCGTCAGCCCTTCGTTGCACCCCGAGGCTGATGTCGATTACCTGTTCGTTCAGGTGATGGTTGCCCAGCGCCGTGTCGACACCGCGCCCAATTGCGGCAACATGCTGTGCGCCGTGGGCCCGTTCGCCATCGAGCAAGGCCTGGTCAAAGGGCAGGATGGCAAGACCTTGGTCCGCATCCGTAACCTGAACACCGGTACCTTGGTCAATTCGCTGGTGGAAACCCCCGGCGGTATCGTGCGCTACGAAGGCCGCACGGCAATCGATGGCGTACCGGGCACTGCCGCCCCGGTGCACCTGACCTTTCTCGATGCCGTGGGCAGCAAGACCGGCAAGCTGTTCCCCACCGGCAAGGCCACGGATGTGATCGATGGCGTACCGGTAACCTGCATCGACATGGCCATGCCCATGATGGTCGTGCAGGCCAGTCAACTGGGGGTGACCGGATCGGAAACCCCTGCAGAACTCGACGCCAATGAAAAACTGCTCAAGCGCCTTGAAGCACTGCGCCTGAAAGCTGGCAGGGCCATGGGCCTTGGCGACGTCAGTGGCATGGTAATCCCCAAGCCGGTGCTGGTGTCTGCGCCACGCTACGACGGCACATTGCAGGTGCGTTACTTCATGCCGCACAACTGTCACCGTGCGTTGGCCATCACCGGGGCGGTAGGGCTGGCGACTGCCTGCGTCAGCCTCGGTACGGTAATTGGCGACCTGCTTGGCGAGGGCGCCCGGCAGTTGACCGACGTGCGCCTGGAGCACCCGAGCGGCGGTATCGATGTGGCGCTGTCGCGCAGTGCTGCCGACGGCAAGACAACCCAGGTTTCGGTGGTACGAACCGCTCGGCGGCTCTTCTCAGGCTTTGTCTACGCCCCTACCTTGCGCAGGCTGGCAGGGTAGTCAAAGGCGGCATGCCGCCTGCTTCATACATGCACCAAGCGCATCCGCACAATTTCAACAATGGTGATGCCCCATGAAACTCGCCAAATCGCTGTATTTCCAGATCCTTTGCGCCGTCCTGCTGGGCGTATTGGTCGGCCACTTCTGGGCGCAACAGGCCGTTGCGCTCAAGCCCTTGGGCGACGCCTTCATCAAGCTGATCAAGATGATGATCGCCCCGGTGGTGTTCTGCACCATTGTCACCGGCATCGCCGGGATGACCGACAAGCGCTCGCTGGGGCGTCTGATGAGCAAGACGTTGCTGTTGTTCCTGGGCCTGACGGTGGTGAGCCTGGTGATTGGCCTGGCGGCGGTTTACCTGTTCAAGCCGGGTGTGGGCATGAACATCGACCCCGCCACCCTCAGCACCGAAGGCCTCAGCCAGTACACCGCGTCGGCAGCCAAGCTGGGCGTGGTCGACTTCTTCATGCACATCATTCCCGATACCTTCATTGGCGCCTTCAACAAGGGTGAAGTGTTGCCGGTGCTGTTCATTGCCGTGCTCAGCGGCTTCGCCCTGTCGTCGATGGGGGACAAGGGCAAGCCAGTGCTGGATGTGCTGGAGTCTGCCTCGACCATGGTGTTCCGCATTTTTGGCTACCTGATGCGCTTTGCGCCGGTGGGTGCCTTTGGTGCGCTGGCTTTTACCGTCGGGCAGTACGGCATCACCTCGCTCGGTGCCCTGGCCAAGCTGGTGGGTACGCTGTACATCGCCTGTGCGTTCTTCGTACTGGTCGTACTGGGTGGCATCTGCCGTGCCCATGGTTTCAGCCTGTGGAAACTGCTGCGCTATTTTCGCGAGGAATTCCTGGTGGTGCTGGGTACTTCGTCCACCGAGCCGGTGCTGCCGCGCATGCTGGAAAAGCTCGAAAAGCTGGGTTGCAAGAAAGGTGTGGTAGGCCTGGTGTTGCCAACCGGTTACTCGTTCAACCTCGACGGCACAGCCATCTACCTGTCGCTGGCGGCCATCTTCATCGCCCAGGCCTGCAACATCGACATCACCCTGGGGCAGACGCTGACCATGCTGGCGATCATGTTGCTGTCGTCCAAAGGTGCCGCCGGGGTGACAGGCAGTGGTTTCGTCGCCCTGGCCTCGACCCTGACTGTGATTCACGACATCCCTCTGGCCGGCCTGGCGCTGCTGATCGGCGTCGACCGCTTCATGTCTGAAGCCCGCGCCCTGACCAGCCTTGCCAGCAATGCAGTTGCCACCGTGGTGATCTCGCTGTCCGAGAATGCCTGTGAGCGGGATACGCTGCTGCGCACACTCAACGGTGAACAACCGGTACAGCCGGATTGCGCTACACCTGGCCAGGCCACTTGGCCCGCCGAGCCGCACCGCCAGGGCTGAACGCCCTTCGTACTACTGAACATTGACTTAGAATTCCACTCAGCGTCGCAGCGGTGCCGAGTGGGGTTGGAGGCTGCCTGCCCGGCGGGCGGCCACGCACAATAAAAACAAGAGAGAAAGACCATGCTCGCACTCCTGGGCCTGATCATGGTGGTGACCTTCACCTACCTGATCATGAGCAAGCGCCTGTCGCCTATCGTTGCGCTGACCGTTGTCCCGATCGTGTTCGCCGTCATCGGCGGCTTTGCCCCCGAACTGGGCAAGATGATGCTCGACGGCCTGAAAATGGTTGCGCCATCGGCAGCGCTGCTGCTGTTTGCCATCCTGTTCTTTGGCCTGATGATCGATGCCGGCCTGTTCGACCCGCTGATCCGCAAGATCCTCAAGCGGGTAAATGGCGACCCGGTCAAGATCGCCATCGGCACTGCACTGCTGTCACTTCTGGTGGCGCTGGACGGCGATGGCACGACCACCTACATGATCACCTGTGCCGCCATGCTGCCGCTCTACAAGCGTATCGGCATGAACCCGATGATTCTGGCCACGGTGTCGATGCTGTCGCTGAGCATCATGAGCGGCCTGAGCCCCTGGGGCGGGCCGGCCACGCGGGCCATCGCCGCGCTTGGGCTGGACGCCAGCGAGTACTTCATCCCGATGCTGCCGACCATGATTGGCGGTGCAGCCTGGGTGGTGTTCACGGCCTTCCTGCTGGGGCGCACCGAACGCCGCCGCATCGGCAACATCGCCCTGGAGTCCGGTGGCGGCAACTGCTACATCAAGGAAATCCTCGGCGACAACCCGTACAAGCGCCCGCGCCTGGCCTATGTGAACCTGTTGCTGGTGATCGCCGTCATGACCGCACTGGTGATGGGGCTGATGCATGCCGCCATCCTGTTCATGATCGGCTTCGTTGCCGCGCTGATGATCAACTACCCCCAGCTGGAGCTGCAGAAGGAACGCATTCTGGCGCATTCGGGCAACGCCATGACGGTGGTGCTGCTGGTGTTCGCCGCGGGTATCTTTGCCGGGATCTTCTCGGGTACCAAGATGGTCGACGCCCTGGCGCAAACCCTGGTGGACTGGATTCCCGAAGAATGGAGCCACTGGTTCCCGTTGGTGGTGGCGCTGACCAGCATGCCACTGACCTTCGTGCTGTCCAACGACGCCTATTACTTTGGCGTGGTGCCGATCCTGGCCAACGCCGCAGCGGCTTACGGCATCGACCCGCTGGAAATTGCCCGCGCCTCGGTGCTCGGCCAGCCGGTGCACCTGATGAGCCCGCTGGTGGCGTCGACGTTGCTGCTGGTCGGCATGGTCGACCGCGACATCGGTGACTTCCAGAAGGCGACCTTCAAGTGGGCCGTGCTCACCTCGCTGGTGATCACTGCACTGGCTTTGCTCACAGGGGCCTTGTCCTTCTTCGTCTGAGCGTTACGGGCGCTGCCCGGCGCCCGGCACCTTGTGCATCCTGAAAACAACAACAAGAGTACCGATCATGTCCCGTGCTGTGTTCCGTGGGGCCACGTGTGGCCTGCTCTGCGGCTGGCTGCCTGTTGCCGGCGCTGCCGGTTTCGTCGATGACAGCAAGCTCAAGCTTCAACTACGCAACGTCTACTTCAACGAGAATTTCCGCGACGAACACGGCATGAGTGCACGTGCTGCCGCTAGCGCCAAAAGCGAGCGGGTGGAGTGGGCACAGGGTTTTCTGCTGGACTACCAATCCGGATTCACACCCGGCGCATTGGGCGTGGGGCTGGACGCCCTCGGGCTGGTGGGTGTCAGGCTGGACTCTGGCCGTGGGCGCAGCGGCACCGGGCTGCTGCCGGTTCATGACGACGGCCGTGCGGCGGACGAATTTGCCAGCGCCGGGGTAACGGCCAAGGCCCGCGTCGGGCAGACTGTGGTCAAGCACGGTACCTTGCTGCCGAAAACGCCGGTGCTGGTCTACAACGACGCGCGGCTGTTGCCGCAGACGTACGAGGGTACCCAGCTGACCAGTACGGATATCGACGGGCTGACACTGACAGCGGGCCACCTGGACCGCTTCAAACAGCGTGATTCATCGGACAGCACCGGCCTGTACCTGGATGGGTACGCGGGCGGCAGGTCCGGTGGCTTCAACTTCGCCGGCGCCGATTATGCCGTCAGCAAACAACTGCGCCTGAGCTACTTCCATGGCCAGCTCGAGCACTTCTACCGGCAGGACTTCGCCGGCCTGGTACACGAACTGCCGCTGGCGGGTGGTGTGTTGAGCACTGACCTGCGCTATTTCAAGAGCCGCGACAGCGGTGCCGCCCAGGGCGGCGCAATCGACAACGACATGTTCAGCGGGCAGATGGCCTATGCCCATTCGGGCCATACCCTCGGTGCCGGCTACCAGGTGCTCGACGGTGAGGCAGGGTTGCCTTACATCAGCGGTGCGACGGTGTATTCGTTCAGCAACGTCGGCATCGGCAAGTTCATCGAGGAAGAAGAAAAGACCTGGATGGCAAGCTACGCCTACAACTTTGCGGCAGCAGGCGTGCCGGGCCTGACCTTCATGGCGCGATACCTGAGTGGCGATAATGGCCGCTCGGGTGCCGAGGGCATCAAAGAGTGGGAACGTGACGCCGAGCTTGCCTACGTGGTGCAGGGCGGGCCGCTGAAAGGTTTGGGTGTGAAGCTGCGCAACTATATCTATCGTTCGGATTTTGCCCGCGGGCGCGACAGCAATCGCTTGTACCTTACCTACGATATCGCCATCTGGTGAGGGTGCAGGCCGGACCACATGTCCGGCCCTGAACCGGCTGCTGCGCCCTGGGTCAACGGCGCAGTAGGCGAGAAATCACCAGTGTGACAGCGGCGGTGATTGCCAGCGCGGCGATAGGTTTTTCCTTGACGAACGAAGACACCGTGTCCAGGGCATCCCCATAGGTCTTGGTCACCTGGCCTGCAGCCTGACGCGCATCGCCTTCGGCTTCCAGCGAGGGGTCTTCGACCAGCCGGCCGACAGCGCTCTGCGCCTTGCCTGCAAGGTTCTCTGCAACACCTTCGATCTGTTCGCGTTTCATGATGGCTTAGTTCCTTCCTGTGAGCGGCTAGGGTTAACAGCACAGGCTTAGGGCGTTGGCAGGCCGCAATGGTTCCAAGCGATTGCTTATTACCGTCAGGCCACGCGGTCCCTGTAGGAGCGGCCTTGTGTCGCGATCGGGCCGCAAAGCGGCCCCAGGATCTCAGCAACGACGCACACATTGCCGGGGCTGCCCTGCAGCCCGATCGCGACACAAGGCCGCTCCTACAAGGGATCGCACCTGGCTTGAGAGGGCGAGGCTAGCGGGCCTTCTTCTCAAGAATTCGCGCCCCGCTACCTTCCTTGGCCAGCACATCCTCGGGGTTACGCAGCGGGCAGTCCTCCAGTGACAGGCAACCGCAACCAATGCAGTTGTCCAGGCTGTCGCGCAACGCCTCCAGCGTGCGGATGCGGGCATTGAGGTCTTCGCGCCAGGCCGTGGACATCTCGCCCCACTGCGCCGCCGTAAGCTTGCTGTTGGGCGCATAACGGCTGAATGCCTGCTTGATGTCCTCCAGCGGAATACCGGTGCGCTGTGCCACTTTGATAATCGCCAGTGTACGCAGCACCAGTGAGGGGTAGCGGCGCTGGTTGCCCGCCGTACGGACGCTGGCGATCAGCCCCTTGGTTTCGTAGAAATGCAGCGCAGACACCGCCACGCCACTGCGTTTGGCCACTTCACCCACTGTGAGCATTCGCGTGTTGTCCACCGCCATGCGTGTTGACCTCAAGTTAAGTTGAGCTCTTATAGTCCTGCCCGATCTTCCCCGCAACCGCTTTCCTCATGATCGGAGCTCTGCATGAACAAACGGACGTTATTGGCCTGGGCCGGCGCTGTAGCCGGTGTGCTGGCCGCTGCCTATGCGTTGGTGGGTAGCGGCTCGGCGCCACCCGCTGCGGCGGCGTGGCCGGCGACCAAGGTGGCCTTGGCCACGGCCGAGCAGGTGCAGTTGGCGCGGCAGAACTTTGCGTCGGGGGAGCTGGAGGCGGTCAACCAGGTGCAGGTGGCGGCTGAGACGGCGGGGCGTATTACCCGCATCGCCTTCGAGTCGGGGCAGACGGTAACGGCCGGGCAGTTGCTGGTGCAGCTCAACGACGCGCCGGAGCAGGCCCAGCGGGTGCAGTTGCGGGCAAAATTGCGTAACGCTGAAGTGGTGCTGCAGCGCAGCCGCAAGCTGCGGGCGATGAATGCCGTGTCGCAAGAGCTGCTGGACAACGCCGCCACTGCCGTGGACGTGGCCAGTGGTGAGCTGCAGCATGTCGAGGCGTTGATCGCGCAGAAGGCCATTCGCGCACCGTTTGCCGGCAAGCTCGGCATCCGTCGGGTGCATCAGGGCCAATACCTGGGCGCCGGCGAGGCGATTGTCAGCCTGGCTGACATCAGCCAGTTGCATGTGAATTTTGCCTTGGGCGAGCAGGCTGCCCCCGAAGTGCACGTCGGGCAAGTGCTGGCACTGACGGTGGACGCAGTGCGCGGGCAAGGCTTCCAGGCCCGGGTGGTGGCGGTCGATCCGGTGGTCAGCAAGGCGCGCCTGGTGCAGGTGCAGGCAGCCTTGCCGAACCCGGATGGGCAGTTGCAGCCGGGCATGTACGCTGGCGTGCGCCTGGATGCCGCGCAGCCGTCGACCGTGCTGGCCGTGCCGGAAACCGCGATCACCTACACCGCTTATGGCCAGACGGTATTCGTTGCGACCCAGGACCCGGCGCATGGCACTCGGGTCAGCCGGGTGCGGGTAACCACCGGTGAGCGCTGGCAAGGGCGGGTGGAGGTCACGTCCGGCCTGGCGCCCGGTGACCGGGTGGTGGTTTCCGGCCAGTTGAAGCTCAGTGACGGCATGCCGGTCGAGCCCGTGGCGCAGGACAGCCTGCAGGCCAGCCAGGGAGGGCGGCAGTCGTGAAGTTTACCGATGTCTTCGTGCGCCGGCCGGTGCTGGCGCTGGTGGTCAGCAGCCTGATCATCCTGATGGGGCTGTTTGCCATGGGCAAATTGCCGATCCGCCAGTACCCCTTGCTGGAAAGCTCGACCATTACCATCAGTACCGAGTACCCCGGCGCCTCCGCCGAGCTGATGCAGGGTTTTGTGACCCAGCCGATTACCCAGGCGGTGTCGTCGGTCGAGGGCATCGACTACCTGTCGTCGTCCTCGCAGCAGGGGCGCAGCCTGATCACGTTGCGCATGGTGCTCAACCGCGACTCGACCCAGGCGCTGGCCGAGACCATGGCCAAGGTCAACCAGGTGCGCTATCGCCTGCCGGAAAAGGCCTACGACCCGGTGGTAGAGCTTTCGGCTGGCGACTCCACGGCGGTAGCCTACGTGGGCTTTGCCAGCGACAGCCTGTCGATACCGGAGCTGAGCGATTACCTGTCGCGGGTGGTGGAACCGCAGTTTTCTGGCATCGACGGCGTGGCCAAGGTGCAGTCGTTTGGCGGGCAGCGCCTGGCCATGCGCCTGTGGCTGGACAGTGAACAGATGGCTGGGCGCGGGGTGACAGCAGCGGACGTGGCGCAGGCGGTGCGGGCCAACAACTACCAGGCGACGCCGGGCCAGGTGCGCGGACAATACGTGCTGGCCGACATCCAGGTGGACACCGACCTGACCCGGGTCGAGGACTTCCGTGAGCTGATCATTCGCAACGATGGCACCGATTTGGTACGCCTGCGCGATGTCGGCACCGTCGAGCTGAATGCGGCGGCCACCCAGACCAGCGCCACCATGGATGGCAGGCCTGCCGTGCACCTGGGGCTGTTCCCCACGCCGACCGGCAACCCACTGGTGATCGTCGAGGGTATTCGCCAACTGTTGCCGCAGATTCAGCAGACCCTGCCACCCGGTGTGCATGTGGCGCTGGCCTACGAGACCGCACGTTTCATCGACGCTTCGATCCATGAAGTGCTGCGCACCTTGGTGGAGGCGATGCTGATCGTGGTGCTGGTGATCTGGCTGTGCCTGGGTTCGCTGCGCAGCGTGCTGATTGCGGTGGTTGCCATCCCGCTGTCGATGCTCGGTGCCGCGGGCCTGATGTTGCTGTTCGGCTTCAGCCTCAACCTGCTGACGTTGCTGGCGATGGTGTTGGCCATCGGCTTGGTGGTGGACGATGCCATCGTGGTGGTGGAGAACGTGCACCGGCATATCGAAGAGGGCAGGTCACCGGTCGCTGCGGCATTGATCGGGGCACGGGAAATCGCCGGGCCGGTGATCGCCATGACCCTGACCCTGGCGGCGGTGTATGCGCCGATCGGGCTGATGGGCGGGCTGACCGGCACGCTGTTCCGCGAATTTGCCCTGACCTTGGCGGGAGCGGTGATCGTTTCGGGCATCGTGGCGCTGACGTTGTCGCCGGTAATGAGCTCGTTGCTATTGCAACCCGGACAGCAGCATGGCGCGATGGCCAACATGGCCGATCGGTTGTTCGCTGGGTTGACTGGCGCCTATGGACGGGTGCTGGCCTACACCCTGACACATCGCTGGATCAGTGGCGGCGTGGCGCTGCTGGTGTGCCTGAGCCTGCCCTGGCTGTACCTGCTGCCCCAGCGTGAGCTGGCCCCGGCCGAGGACCAGGCGGCGGTGCTGACCGCCATCAAGTCGCCGCAGCATGCCAGCTTGGAATATGTGGAGCACTTTGCGCTGAAACTGGACGAGGTGATGAAGTCCATCGGCGAAACCACCGACACCTGGATCATCAACGGCACCGACGGCCCGGCCGCCAGTTTTGGTGGCATCAACCTCAGCGCCTGGCAGGTGCGCGAGCGTTCTGCCGCGCAGGTGCAGGCACAGTTGCAGCAGGCAGTGGCGGATATCGAAGGCAGCAGCATCTTCGCCTTCCAGGTCGCTTCGCTGCCGGGTTCCAGTGGCGGCCTGCCGGTGCAGATGGTGCTGCGCAGTGCCCAGGATTACCCCGAGCTGTACCAGACCATGGAGGTGCTCAAGCAGCGCGCCCGCGACAGCGGGCTGTTTGCCGTGGTGGACAGCGACCTCGACTACAACAACCCAGTGGTCAAGGTGCGCGTCGACCGCGCCAAGGCGGCTAGCCTGGGCATCAGCATGCAGGCCATTGGCGAGTCGCTGGGGGTGCTGGTGGGCGAGCAGTACCTCAACCGTTTCGCCCTGTTCGGGCGGTCCTATGACGTGATCCCGCAGAGTATTCAGGACCAGCGCCTGACGCCTGCGGCGCTCAATCGTCAATACGTGCGCGCCGAAAACGGCAGCCTGGTGCCGTTGGCTACGGTGGTGCACCTGGATATCGAGGTGGCGCCCAACCGCCTATTGCAGTTCGATCAGCAGAACGCCAGTACCCTGCAGGCGATCCCGGCGCCAGGAGTGTCGATGGGCAACGCCGTGGCATTTCTCGAACAGCTCACCACCGAACTGCCGCCGGGCTTCAGCCACGATTGGCAATCGGAGTCGCGCCAGTATGTGCAGGAGGGTTTTGCCTTGATGTGGGCGTTTCTCGCTGCCTTGGTGGTGATCTACCTGGTGCTGGCGGCGCAGTACGAAAGCCTGGTCGACCCGTTGATCATTCTGGTGACCGTGCCGCTGTCGATCTGCGGCGCACTGCTGCCGCTGGCGCTGGGCTGGGCCACGTTGAACATCTACACGCAGATTGGCCTGGTGACGCTGATCGGCCTGATCAGCAAGCACGGCATCCTGATGGTGGAGTTCGCCAACGAGATCCAGGTGCGCGACAACCTTGATCGTGCTGCCGCCATTGTCCGAGCTGCGCAGATACGCTTGCGGCCGGTGCTGATGACCACGGCGGCGATGACCTTTGGCGTGCTGCCACTGCTGTTCGCCAGTGGCGCCGGGGCCAATAGCCGCTTCGGGCTGGGGGTGGTGATTGTGTGCGGGATGCTGGTGGGTACGTTGTTTACCTTGTTCGTGTTGCCGACGATCTATGGGTGGTTGGCGCGAGATCATCGGGTGACCACGGGGCGGGCGCAGCAGTTGCTGGAGGCTGAACGCGTTCTGGGTATGTGAAGCGCAGCAGCCCCGATTGCGCGATCAGGATGGCGAACGGTCGCGACGCATCTGGGTGACCAGGGTAAAGCGGTCATCCGGGTGCACGGTCTCGGAAACCGCCATCAGGTCACCGTTTTCCTCGCGGTAATGGCGGGTGATCTTCAGCCCAGGCGAACCCGCCTCGGCCCTTAGCACCCGGGCCATTTCAGCGGTCAGCAACACCGCCCGCACCTGCTGGTCGACCACGGCGATCGACCGGCCATAGTGCTGCTCGATCAGCCCGGCAATCAGCTGGTCGGGGTGTTCGCGCGCCAGCTCGATAACCTCGGCATGGTCGCGCTGTGCATACACATCGGTCCAGCACAGCGGTGCGGCATTGTGCAGGCGGTCGACGCGAATGCTCGACACGCAGAAGTAATGCTCCCCCGGCACCAACCCCAGCCGCGTGGCCTCGCTCAGGTCGGCGACGAAGTGGCGCACGTTCTGGATTTCCCGCTGCTGGGTTTCGGCCAGGTGTGCAAGGTCGGCCACGCTGGCCAGCGATTGCGAATAGCCGCCGCGCGGGCTGCTGGCCTCGACCCGAGTGCCCACGCGCTTGCGCCGCGACACCAGCCCCTGGTTGAGCAGCTGGTCGATCGCTGCGCGCACCGTATGACGGCTCACCTCGTAAAGGTCGCACAGCTCGAACTCGGTCGGCAGCAGGCTGCCTACCGGGTAGCGGCCACTGGCAATGCCTTCCATCAAGTCCTTTGCCACGGTGGAATAGCGCGTCGGGTTCATACCTTTGCTCGGTCTCGCAAACTTCATCGCTTGATAGTGTATCAGCGACAGAATTTCGAACGCTTCACCGGCCCTCTGCAGGTTGGTCGCCCAGTGTCGGTCATGGATCGGCGGGCAAGCTCATGTGCAGCAAAGGGAACGGGCGGCCTTCACCGTCCAGCGGCGAGCGGCCGGTCTGGACAAAGCCATAGTGCTGGTAAAACCCTGTTGCCTGCGGGTTCTGCTCGTTGACATCGACACTCATCGTGCTGCGCGACTGGCGGCCGAAATCCAGCAGTTCGCGGCCAATGCCCTGGCCGTGGCGCGCGGGGTCGACGAAGAGCATTTCCACGTGGTTTTCATTGAAGCCGATGAAGCCCAGGGGCTGGTCATCGGTGTCTACTGCAACCCACAGCTCGACGGCCGGAAAATACAGGTCACGCAGCTGTGGCAACAGCGCGTCGATGTCGCAGGGTTGTAGAAAGTGGTGCGTCGCGCGTACGGCGCGCAGCCAGATGTCGAGCAACTGCGGGTAGTCTGCAGCGATGCCTTGGCGAATGATCATGCGGTCATCCTGAGTGAATTGATGGCGGATGGGCGCGCCAACAGGTGGCGGCCATGCGGGGTCGGCATCATGAATGACCGCTTCGCGAGTTAACGCCTGGGCGGTGCACGGCAGGGGAGGCCGGAAGGGAAGAGTGCGGAAGATTACCCGGATTGCGCAGTGTGGGGCAATGGCGGTGCGCTGCAGGTTTTGACTCGACTAGGCTGCTTGTCGATGCTGGAATTGAACCCGCACAACACGAACGGGCCGGGGGCGCCAATGAACCGCAACGAACTGCGCAAAGCCGATATCAACCTGATGGTGGTGTTCGAAGCCCTGATGCAGGAGCGCAACCTCACCCGTGCCGCGGAAAAGCTGTTCGTCGCCCAACCCACGGTCAGCGCCGCGCTGGCCAGGTTGCGTGCGATGTTCAACGACCCGTTGCTGGTCCGTGTGGGTAACCGCATGGAGCCCTCGGCCAGGGCCGAAGAGGTGATCAAGTACCTCACCCCGGCCCTGGATGCGATGTCCGTCGCCCTCAGCCTGACCCACGATTTCGACCCCTTGACCAGCAAGATGACCTTCCGCATCGGTTTGTCCGATGACGTCGAGTCCGGGCTGTTGCCGCCGCTGTTGCGGGCGTTGCGGGTCGAGGCGCCGAATGTGGTGGTGGTCGTGCAGCATGTGGATTACTGGCGCATCCCCGACTTGCTGGCAGCGGGCGATGTAACGGTCGGCATCAGCCAGACCAAGGGGCTGCCTGCCAATGCCAAGCGCAAGGTACTGCGCACGATGCAGGGCAGGGTAGTGCGCGCCGACAAGTCGGCCACGCCACTGACACTGGATGAGTTCTGCGCCCGCCCGCACGTTCAGGTTTCGCCCACCGCCAACACCCAGGGTGTGGTAGACGATTGGCTTAAAGAGATTGGCCGCGAACGCAAGGTGGTGTTGTCGGTGCCGCAGTTCAGTTCGCTGCCGGCGATTCTGGCTGGCACCGACCTGCTGGCCTGTTGCCCGGACTATGCCGCACAGGGCATGGAGCGTTGGGGCAACCTGCAGGCTGAGCAGTTGCCGTTCGAAACCACGGCGCTGGAGCTGGCGATGGTCTGGTTGAGCACTACCGACAGCGACCCCGCCGAGCGCTGGCTGCGCAGCCGCCTGGAGCACTACATGGGCGGCGTGCGCTCGTTGGACGGTGGCCAGGTTTAGAACGCCCCCTGCAAGGTCACCATGAAGTTACGCGGCTCACCATAGAAGTTACCCCAGCCCGGCGCACCGATGGTGGCGTAGTACTTCTTGTCGAACAGGTTGTTGCCGTTGAGGGCGACGGTCCAGTTCTGGTCCAGGCGATACTGCACGCGGCCGTTCCACACGGTGTAGCCCGCCTGCTCGACGCGGGTGTTGCGGGTGGTGCGGAAGTTCTCGCTCTGGCTGTTCAGACCGGCACCGAGGGTCCAGCGTTCCAGGGCACCGCCCAGCTGGTAGTCACCCCACACTTTGAACATGTGCCGTGGAATGAAGCTGGAGGTGAACGTCAGCTCGGTGGGGTCGCTGTCTTCGATGGTCTTCAGGTATTTGGTCTGGGTGTAGGTGTAGCCCGCCAACAGTTGCAGGCGCTCGATCGGCGAGCCGCTGATCTCGGCTTCGAAACCCTGCGCGCGCACCTTGCCGCTGTCGGTGTAGCAATACCCGTCGCCTGACGGGCAGGTCTCGATGTAGTCGCTTTCCGCGCGGTGGTTCTCGACGGTGCGGAACAGGTTGAACGAGGTATTCAGCGCGCCGCCAAGCAGCTCGCCCTTGATGCCAATCTCGTAGTTGGCACCGGTCTTGGGCTGAAGTGGCTGCCGCTCGGCGTTCACCTTGTCGCTCTGCGGCTGGAAGATGTCGGCGTAGCTGGCGTAGGCGGTCCACTGGTCGTTCAGGTCGTAAAGCACGGCGGCGAACGGCGTGACCTGGCCGTTTTCCTCACTGCGGTTGTTCACCCAGTAATCGTAGAACTCGGTGTAGGAGTCGCTCTTGTTGCGGTACCAGCTGACCCGCGCGCCCAGTACCAGGGTAAGCGGCTCTGCCAGCTTCAAGCGCAGGTTGGCGTAGGTGCCGTATTGGGTGGTGGTGGAATCGGTTGGTACGCTGCCACCACGGGTCGGGTTGACCAGGTAATCGTCCTTGGACGGGCGAGGGAAGTTCGGGGAGGGGTTGAACGGGTTCTGCTTGCCGTCCAGTAGAATCAGCGCGAAGTAATCATGGGTTTTCTGCCGGCTGGCGTTGGCGCCGATGATCAGCTCGTGCTGCAGGCCGAACGCCTCGAACTTGCCATCAATATAGCTATCGAAGCCGTAGTCGTCCTGGTCGTAGTCGAAACGACCGGCGCGGACGGCCATGCTGGCAGTGTTGGCGCCGACCGGCACCGTGCCTTCGGAGTAGGCGTATTCGATGTCCTGGTCGTTGTGGGTGTAGACCGAGGCGAAGTTCAGTGTCCAGTCATCGTTGAAGCGGTGCTTGAAGTCGGCAAAGCCGGTAATACGCTGGCTTTGCAGGTCGTTCCAACTGGCCCCCAGGCAGGTGGAACGCGACAGCTTCAGGTCACTGCCATCGGCGTAGCGTGGCACGCCGGCATAGCACGGTGTGGCATCGACGTCCTCGTAGGCCAGGCCGAAGCCCAGGGTGGTGTCGGCGCTGACGTCCCAGTCGATGGCGCCATACAGTATCTGGTCCTGGCGCTTGGCCGTGTCATAGAAATACTGGCGGTCCTGCAGGGCTGCCACCGCGCGGCCCCGCACGCTGCCCGACTCGTTCAGCGGGCCGCCTACGTCGACTTGGCCGCGATAGTTGTCCCAGCTGCCGGCGGACAGGGTGACAGTGGTCGCGGCCTTGTCCTGGCCGCGCTTGCGCACGAAGTTGACACCACCAGCGGAGGAGCCGGAGCCCTTCATCATCCCGGCCGCGCCTTTGAGGATTTCGACGCGGTCGTAGAACGCCATGTCGCTGGAAAAGCTGTTGGCCTGCACGTAGTTGCCACCCACGTCCAGCGGCACGCCGTCGTACTGGTACTGGCCGTCCAGGTTGAAACCACGGGAGTAGAAGTATTTGCCGCCCATGGGCGAGTCATACACGGTGATGCCAGGGGTCTTGTCCAGTACCTGTTCGAGGGTGTTCAGGTTCTGGTCGTCAAGCATCTTGCGGGTCATCACGGTGACCGCCTGCGGGGTTTCTTTCAGCGTATGGACGCCCTTGCCGATGGTCACTGCGCGGGCGGTGTATGACTGGGTGCCCTCGCTGGTCGCATCCAGCCGATTGGAGTCGATGTTCAGCGGCCCCAGCTCCATGGCCGTGCCGTAGTCTGCCGGCACCAGCACATAACCGCCATTGCCCTGGCGCTGCGCCTGCAAGCCGCTATTGCTCAGTAACCGCACCAGCCCTTCCTCGACGCTGTAGCTGCCTTCCAGGCCTGCGCTGCTCAGGTTGCGGGTCTGCTCGGTGTCGAACGAAATGGTCACACCCGCCTGCACGCCAAACTGGGTTATGGCATTGCCCAAAGGGCCAGCGGGGACATGGTAGGCGGTCTGGCTTTGAGCCATGGCCTGGGCAGGCATCAGCAGCAGGCACGGCGCGCTGGCAAGGGACATGCCGAACAGCACCAGGCGCACGGCCTGGGTCAGTTTGGTTGCAGGGGTGGGGTACAGATGAGGCATTGCGTGATCCTTCCGAGTCATGGCAGAAAGTCGCTGTCGTCGCGGCTTGTGTCAGGGACGGACGAGAATCGAAATCAGCAAGGTTCGCGCGTAGGTTTTTCAGCGCCTGCTCAGGCAGGCTCCACGCTCACCCAATAGCGGCTGAGGTAGTGCACCCTCACAGGGAGGGTTTTCGGCAGGTTGGCCAAAGCGATATCGGTATCATCGATGCGAAATGCTCCGGAGATACTCATGGCCCGGATTGCGGAGGCGCAGCGCAGCACGCCTGGCCGATAGCGCCCCAGTTCTTCGATGAAGTCGCCCAGCCGCCAGTCGTTAACGCTCAGCATGCCCTGCAGCCAGGCCGTGGAATCGGCGGGTAGAGCCTGGGCGGTGGCGAAGTCATCCTGGTCAAAACTCACTTGTTGGCCCGCTTGCAGTTGCAGCAGCCGATCAAGGTGGCGCTGTGGACGTACCTCGACGCTGCCCTGAAGCACGCCCACGCGGGTCTGGCGCGCAAGTTTGCGGATGCTGAACTCGGTACTGCGGGCAAGCACGCTGCCGTCATCGGTGTGCACGATGAATGGGCGCTGCTGAAGGTCGCTGACCGGGCGGACCAGAATTTCCCCTTGATACAGCTGAATCGCCCGCACTTTCGCGTCATAGCGCACGTCCAGCGCGGTGCCCACGTTCAGCTCCAACTGCGAGCCGTCCACCAATTGCAGGGTGCTTCGTTCGCGGCTGCCGGTACGTTGTTGGGCCAGCAGGGAGCGATAGGGCACCTGCTCGGCGGCCAGCCAGCCACCTGCGCCCATCGCCAGCAACAGGCTCAGCACCTTCAGCACTTCGCGCCGCTGCGCCTGTGCCGCGCCGAGGCTGGACAGCGCCGCCTGTGGTGGCAGCATGGCCCACTGTTGCTGCAGCTTTTCTACTCGCGCCCAGGCGGCAGCGTGTTGTGGGCTGGCCTGCAACCACTGCCGCCAGGCCTGGGTGCGGGCCTCGCTGTTGGCGCCGTCGTTGAGCTGTACATACCAGGTGGCAGCGGCTTCGAGTGTCTTGAGATCCATCGGCTCAGCCTTCGACTGCCAGCAGGCAGCGGGTCATGGCCTTGATCAGGTGATTCTTCACGGTGGTCACCGACACGCCGAAGCGCTCGGCCGCAGCACCGTAGGTCAGGCCTTCCAGTTGCACCGCCAGGAAGATGGCGCGGGTCTTGGCGCCGAGTTCGTCGAGCAGGTTGTCCACGGTTACCAGCATTTCGATGATGGACAAGCGCACCTCTGGCGAAACCTCCACCGGTTCCGGGCGCAAGGCCAGGGCCTGCAGATAGGCTTGTTCGATGGTGCGGCGGCGGACCTTGTCGATCAGCAGCGCACGGGCGATGGCGCTGAGGTAGCTGCGCGGCTCGCGGATCGGCAATTGATTGCGCGCGGTCATCACCCGCAAAAAGGTATCGTGCGCCAGGTCGGAGGCATCGGCGGAGTTGCCCAGGCGGGCGCGTAGCCAGCCCTTCAGCCAGCCGTTGTTTTCGCTGTAGAGCTGATGCAGGGCCTGATGATCGAGCGTCGACATGGCGTCAAATTCGCAATATGAATAGGAATTGATCGCATTGTCGCGATGAGCCAGGGCGATTGCAAGGGGGCATTTGGGGCCGCAGGGCGGCCCCCAATGATGCGGCGGTTAAAAGCCCGCTTCCAAGTCCAGGAGGTCCTGCACGGTCTGGCGCCGACGGATCATGCGCAGTGCCCCGTCCTCGATCAGAAACTCCGGCAGCAGCGGCCGGCTGTTGTAGCTCGACGACATCGACGCGCCATAGGCACCGGCGTCGTGGATCACCAGCAGGTCGCCCACCTGTGCCTGGGGCAGCTCCTGCGGGGTCAGTTCCTGGTCATCCTGGGTGAACACGTCACCCGACTCGCACAGCGGCCCGGCCACCACGGTCGGTTGCCGTGGACGGTCCACCGGCTGGCCGTTGGCATCGAGCAGGGTCATGCCGTGGTAAGCGCCGTACATCGCCGGGCGCATCAGGTCGTTGAAGCCGGCGTCGATCATGACGAAGGTATTGCGGCCCACTTGCTTGACGGCACGCACTTCGGCCACGAGGTAGCCCGACTCGGCCACCAGGAAGCGCCCCGGCTCGATTTCCATGCGCACCGGGTGGCCGAGCATCGCTTCGATTTCCTTGCGCGCCACTGCCCAGGTCTGGGCATAGCGTTGCAGGTCGACTGGCTTGTCGGTTTTGCGGTACGGGGTGGACAGCCCGCCACCAATGGAGAAGGCTTCGATGTCCACGCCCAGGCGGCCGATCAGCTCGATCATCGAGCGAGCCACCTGCTCCAGGTGCTGGTAGTCCACTCCCGAGCCAATGTGCATGTGCACGCCCACCAGGTGCAGGCCGTGCGCCTTGATGCACGCCAGCGCCTCGTCCAGCTCTTCGTGCCAGATGCCATGCTTGCTGTTTTCACCGCCGGTGTTGGTCTTGCGGCTGTGGCCATGGCCGAAGCCTGGGTTGATACGGATCCAGACGCGGTGGCCGGGCGAGCGTTCCCCGAGTTGGCGCAGCATGTCGATGGAGCCGGCGTTGACTTCGATTTTCGAGGCCACCACGCGTTCCAGGGTGGGGCGGTCCAGTGCGTCACAGGTCAGCACCACGCCGGCAGGGTCACCGCCCACGCTGGCACCTGCGGCGAAGGCCCGTTCCATTTCGCCCAGCGACACGGCGTCCAGCACCAGGCCATGGGCGCGCATCAGGCGCAGCACATGCAGGTTGGGGTTGGCTTTCTGGGCGAAGCGCACGGTGTCGAACACCTTCAACTGCTCGACACGTTCGGCGATGGTACCGGTGTCGTACGCCCACAGCGGCGAGCCGTGCTGGCGGACGGCTTCGGCCAGGAGGGTGAAGGGTGCGGTCATGGTGGCGCTACTCCTATAAGAAAGGCCACGAGCATGAGGCAAAGCAGGAATTCAGAAAAATAGCTATTTTTCTGATGGCCATTCATATTTGATATGCCCATTGTCGACCCACCGAGTGCTGCCGTGAAACTGTCCGTCCGCCATATCGAAGTGTTCCGCGCCATCATGGCCGCAGGCAGTGTCACCGGCGCGGCGCGGCTGCTGTTCACCTCGCAGCCCACTGTCAGTCGCGAGCTGGCGCGCCTGGAGCAGGTGACCGGGCTGAATCTGTTCGAGCGCGAAGGTGGGCGTTTGGTGGCAACGGCCCAGGCATTGCTGTTGATCGAAGAGGTCGAGCGTGCCTATGTCGGGCTGGAGCGCATCGATCGCTTTGCCCAAGCCATCCGCAATTTCGAGCAGGGGCGGCTGGCCATCACCTGCCTGCCGCTGTTTTCACAGACCTTGTTGCCCAAGGCCTGTCAGCGCTTTCACCAGCAGCACCGGGGCGTGAGCGTGAGCATCCTGGCGCAGGAGTCGCCCTTGCTGGAGGAGTCGCTGGTTGCCCAGCAGCACGACCTTGGCCTGACCGAGGTCGAGCAGATACCGCGCGGCGCTTATGGTGAATTGCTGTTCAGCGCCAACATGGTGTGCGTGTTACCCGAGCATCACCCGTTACAGGCCAAGGCCGAGCTGGAACTGAGCGATTTTCACGAGGTCGATTTCATCAACCTGGCCAGCCTGGACACCTACCGCCAGCGCCTGGACCAGCACTTTCGTGCAGCGGGGGTTAACCGCCGCACCATCATCGAGACCACCAGCGCCGCGTCGGTGTGCGCCATGGTCAGGCAAGGCCTGGGGGTGGCGATCATCAATCCGCTGAGCGGGCTGGAGGCGGCCCAGGGCGGGCTGCCGATCCGCAGGTTACGGGTGTCGGTGCCGTACCAGGTGATGCTGATACGCCCGGACCACCGGCCGGCCTCGGCGGCGGTGGAGCCGTTTTGCGAGGCGTTGCGGGAGCAGGCGCAGGCGATGCAGGCGGCGTTGCGGTAGGTTCGGGCTCAGAGCTCGCAGACGAAGGTCCCGGTCCCGGCCAGGATGTTCTCCAGGGTTTGCTTCACTTCATCCATGTCGCTCAGTGCGCTGGTCAGGTTGATTTCCAGCACCTCGTCCCCCTTCAATGCATCCCGGTCGCCGGCCGCCACTTCGATCAGCAGGTGCTTGGCGCTCAGGGTGACTTTCAGCCCATCCAGCGTCGACGGCTCGTCATCCAGGGTCAGGTCGACGGTGTCTTCGTCCGGGTAGCGGGTAAGCAGAAACATCTGACCCTTGTCGCTGTGGCAGCACAGGGTCGCCATGTTGTCTTCCTCGTCATCGCAAGGGGTGGCGAACAGCAGCGCGGTGTTGATTTGCATGAGCAGGCTCGGATCAAAGGAAACGGAAGGGAATTCTGACAGTCTTGCGTACAGGCATAAACGTAAAGTTACCGCCCCTTGACCGAAATTGTCGCAGCGCTGCAAGCGTTGATGACCGATCAGTCGTTAAGCTTCGGCGAGCCCTGGGCGTGCCTGCGCACGTTCAACGCCTGGTTTTACCGTCCGCCTTGCCACGGGTTGGCTATCGTTGATCCGTACACGGCGCACGCAGCGACGCTTCAACTATTACAAAGCCCAAGCGGAGTACCACAGATGGCGTTCTTCACCGCAGCCAGCAAAGCCGACTTCCAGCATCAACTGCAAGCGGCCCTGGCGCAGCACATCAGCGAACAGTCCCTGCCACAAGTGACGCTGTTCGCCGAGCAGTTCTTCGGCATCATCTCTCTGGACGAACTCACCCAGCGCAGGCTTTCCGACCTGGCCGGCTGCACCCTGTCAGCCTGGCGCATCATCGAGCGTTTCGACCCCGAGTACCCGCAAGTGCGCGTGTACAACCCTGATTACGAACGCAACGGCTGGCAATCGACCCATACCGTGGTCGAGGTGCTGCACCACGACCTGCCGTTCCTGGTCGACTCGGTGCGCACCGAGCTCAACCGCCGCGGCTACAGTATCCACACCCTGCAGACCACCGTGCTCAGCGTGCGCCGTGGTGCCAAGGGCGAGCTGCTTGAACTGCTGCCCAAGGGCACCCAGGGCGAGGGCGTGCGCCACGAGTCGCTGATGTACCTGGAGATCGACCGCTGCGCCAACGCCGCCGAGCTGACGGTGCTGACCCGAGAAATCGAGCAGGTGCTGGCCGAAGTACGGGTGGCAGTGGCCGACTTCGAACCGATGAAGGCCAAGCTGCGTGAAGTGGTGGCGCAAGTGGAGCAGACCGCCTTTGGCCCAGCGCAACACGAAAAGGGCGAAGTCAAAGCCTTCCTCGAATGGCTGCTGGATAACCACTTCACCTTCCTGGGCTATGAAGAGTTCACCGTCAAGGGCGACGCCGATGGCGGCCAGATGGTGTACGACGAGCAGTCGTTCCTTGGCCTGCCGCGCCGCCTGCGTGTGGGCCTGACGACAGAAGAGCTGCGCATCGAAGACTACGCCGTGGCCTACCTCAACGAGCCGCTGCTGCTGTCGTTCGCCAAGGCTGCACTGCCCAGCCGCGTACACCGCCCGGCCTACCCTGACTACGTGTCGATCCGCCAGCTGGATGCCGATGGCAAGGTGGTCAAGGAACACCGCTTCATGGGCCTGTACACCTCGTCGGTGTATGGCGAAAGCGTGCATGCCATTCCGTACATCCGCGTGAAGGTGGCCGAAGTCGAGCGCCGCTCGGGCTTCGATCCCAAGGCCCACCTGGGCAAGGAACTGGCGCAGGTGCTGGAAGTGCTGCCGCGCGACGACCTGTTCCAGACACCAATCGATGAGCTGTTCAGCACGGTCATGGCGATCGTGCAGATCCAGGAGCGCAACAAGATCCGCGTGTTCCTGCGCAAGGACCCGTACGGCCGCTTCTGCTACTGCCTGGCTTACGTACCAAGGGAAATCTATTCCACCGAAGTGCGGCAGAAGATCCAGCAGGTGCTGATGGAGCGCCTGAAGGCCAGCGACTGTGAGTTCTGGACCTTCTTCTCCGAATCGGTACTGGCCCGTGTGCAACTGATTCTACGGGTCGACCCAAAGAACCGCATCGACATCGACCCGCAGCAGCTCGAGCGTGAAGTGGTCCAGGCGTGCCGCTCGTGGCATGACGACTACTCGGCGCTGGTGGTGGAGAACTTCGGCGAAGCCCAGGGCACCAACATCCTCGCCGACTTCCCCAAAGGCTTCCCGGCCGGTTACCGCGAGCGCTTCGCCGCGCACTCGGCCGTGGTCGACCTGCAGCATGTGCTGAACCTGTCTGAAAGCAAGCCACTGGCGATGAGCTTCTACCAGCCGCTGACCCAAGTGGGTGAGCGCATCCTGCACTGCAAGCTGTACCACGCCGACACCCCGCTGGCGCTGTCCGATGTGCTGCCGATCCTGGAAAACCTTGGCCTGCGCGTGCTTGGCGAGTTCCCCTACCGCCTGCGCCATGCCAATGGCCGCGAGTACTGGATCCACGACTTCGCCTTCACCTACAGCGAAGGCCTGAGCCTGGATATCCAGCAGCTCAACGACACCCTGCAGGATGCCTTCATCCATATCGTGCGCGGTGACGCCGAAAACGACGCCTTCAACCGCCTGGTGCTGACTGCCGGCCTGCCGTGGCGCGACGTGGCGCTGCTGCGCGCGTACGCCCGTTACCTGAAGCAGATCCGCCTGGGCTTCGACCTGGGTTACATCGCCAGCACCCTGAACAACCACACCGACATCGCCCGCGAGCTGACCCGGTTGTTCAAGACCCGCTTCTACCTGGCGCGCAAGCTCACCCAGGACGACCTGGACGACAAGCAGCAGCGCCTGGAACAGGCCATCCTGACCGCGCTGGACGATGTCCAGGTGCTCAACGAAGACCGCATCCTGCGGCGCTACCTGGACCTGATCAAGGCCACCCTGCGCACCAACTTCTACCAGCCGGATGCCAACGGCCAGAACAAGTCGTACTTCAGCTTCAAGTTCAACCCCAAACTGATCCCCGAACTGCCCAAACCGGTGCCCAAGTTCGAGATTTTCGTCTATTCACCGCGCGTAGAGGGCGTGCACCTGCGCTTTGGCAACGTTGCCCGCGGGGGCCTGCGCTGGTCCGACCGCGAAGAAGACTTCCGCACCGAAGTGCTGGGCCTGGTCAAAGCCCAGCAGGTGAAGAACTCGGTGATCGTGCCGGTTGGCGCCAAAGGCGGCTTCCTGCCGCGTCGTCTGCCGCTGGGCGGCGGCCGTGACGAGATCGCCGCCGAAGGCGTGGCGTGCTACCGCATCTTCATTTCCGGCCTGCTCGACATCACCGACAACCTCAAGGACGGTGGCGTGGTGCCGCCGGCCAACGTGGTGCGTCACGACGATGACGACCCGTACCTGGTGGTGGCGGCCGACAAGGGCACCGCGACCTTCTCCGACATCGCCAACGGCATCGCCATCGACTACGGCTTCTGGCTGGGTGATGCCTTTGCCTCGGGCGGCTCGGCCGGTTACGACCACAAGAAGATGGGCATCACCGCACGTGGCGCCTGGGTGGGCGTGCAGCGCCACTTCCGCGAGCGCGGCATCAACGTGCAGGAAGACCCGATCACCGTCATCGGCGTGGGCGACATGGCCGGCGATGTGTTCGGCAACGGCCTGCTGATGTCCGACAAGTTGCAGCTGGTGGCGGCGTTCAACCACCTGCATATCTTCATCGACCCGAATCCTGAGCCGGCATCGAGCTTCGCTGAGCGCAAGCGCCTGTTCGACCTGCCGCGTTCGGCCTGGAGCGATTACGACACCAGCATCATGTCCGAAGGCGGCGGGATCTTCCCGCGCAGTGCCAAAAGCATCGCCATCAGCCCGCAGATGAAAGAGCGCTTCGCCATCGAAGCCGACCGCCTGACCCCGACCGAGCTGCTGAACGCGCTGCTGAAGGCGCCGGTGGACCTGCTGTGGAACGGCGGTATCGGTACCTATGTGAAGGCCAGCAGCGAAAGCCACGCCGATGTTGGCGACAAGGCCAACGATGCACTGCGGGTCAATGGCAACGAACTGCGCTGCAAGGTGGTGGGCGAGGGCGGCAACCTGGGCATGACCCAGCTTGGCCGGGTCGAATTCGGCCTGAACGGCGGCGCCACCAATACCGACTTCATCGACAACGCCGGCGGCGTGGACTGCTCCGACCACGAGGTCAACATCAAGATCCTGCTCAACGAAGTGGTGCAGGGTGGCGACATGACCGAGAAGCAGCGCAACCAGCTGCTGGGTAGCATGACCGATGAAGTGGCCGGCCTGGTGCTGGGCAACAACTACAAGCAGACCCAGGCGCTGTCGCTGGCGGCCCGCCGTGCCCGTGAGCGGATTGCCGAATACAAGCGCCTGATGGCCGACCTGGAATCGCGTGGCAAGCTGGACCGCGCCATCGAGTTCCTGCCGTCCGAAGAACAGCTGGCCGAGCGCCTGGCCGCCGGCCAGGGCCTGACCCGCGCCGAGCTGTCGGTGCTGATCTCGTACAGCAAGATCGACCTCAAGGAGCAACTGCTCAAGTCGCTGGTGCCGGACGACGACTACCTGACCCGCGACATGGAAACCGCCTTCCCACCGTCGTTGGTCAGCAAGTTCGCCGAGGCCATGCGCCGCCATCGCCTGAAGCGCGAAATCGTCAGCACCCAGATCGCCAACGACCTGGTCAACAACATGGGCATCACCTTCGTCCAGCGCCTGAAGGAGTCGACCGGGATGAGCCCGGCCAACGTTGCAGGGGCCTATGTGATCGTGCGCGATATCTTCCACCTGCCGCACTGGTTCCGCCAGATCGAGGCACTGGACTACCAGGTGCCGGCAGAAATCCAGCTCACCCTGATGGACGAGCTGATGCGCCTGGGGCGTCGTGCCACGCGCTGGTTCTTGCGTAGTCGCCGCAACGAACAGGACGCCGGGCGCGACACCGCGCACTTCGGGCCGAAGATCGCGCAACTGGGGCTCAAGCTGGACGAGCTGCTCGAAGGCCCGACCCGCGAGCGCTGGATGGTGCGCTATCAGGGCTTCGTCGAGGCCGGTGTGCCGGAGTTGCTGGCGCGCATGGTGGCCGGTACCAGCCACCTGTACACCCTGCTGCCGATCATCGAAGCGGCCGACGTCACCGGCCATGATCCGGCGCAGGTGGCCAAGGCGTTCTTCGCCGTGGGCAGCTCGCTGGACCTGACCTGGTACCTGCAGGAAATCAGCAACCTGCCGGTGGAAAACAACTGGCAGGCGCTGGCCCGCGAGGCGTTCCGCGACGACATCGACCTTCAGCAGCGGGCGATCACCATCTCGGTACTGCAGATGGCCGATGCCCCGCAAGACATGGACGCCCGTGTGGCACTGTGGGCCGAGCAGCATCGGGTGATGGTGGAGCGCTGGCGCGCCATGCTCGACGACCTGCGCAATGCCACTGGCACCGACTATGCGATGTACGCGGTGGCCAACCGCGAGCTGGTCGACCTGGCCATGAGCGGGCAGGCGGCGGTGGTGCCGTCCTGAACACCAGGCTGAAATGAAAAAGCCCCGGCAGTGATGCCGGGGCTTTCTTGTTTTCCTGGGCTGGCCCTTTCGCGGGTAAACCCGCGAAGAGGCCGGTGCAGGCTTACTTGAACCTGCGCTCCACCCCTTTCTCGACCAGAATCTTCGCCGAAATCTCTTCCACCGAAAAATGCGTGGAATTGATGTTGGGAATGTTCTCCCTGCGGAACAGGCTCTCCACCTCGCGCACTTCGAATTCGCACTGGGCAAAGCTGGAATAGCGGCTGTTGGGCTTGCGCTCGTGGCGGATGGCGGTGAGGCGGTCGGGGTCGATGGTCAGGCCGAACAGCTTGTTGTGGTGCTTTTTCAGCACCGCCGGCAACTGCAGGCGTTCCATGTCGTCCTCGGTCAGCGGGTAGTTGGCGGCGCGGATGCCGAACTGCATGGCCATGTACAGGCAGGTAGGGGTTTTGCCGCAGCGCGACACGCCAACCAGGATAAGGTCGGCCTTGTCGTAGTAGTGGGTGCGCGCACCGTCGTCGTTATCCAAGGCGAAATTCACCGCCTCGATGCGTTCCATGTAGTTTGAGTTGCCGCCGATCGAGTGCGATTTGCCCACGGAATACGACGAATGGGCGGTCAATTCTTGCTCAAGTGGGGATAAAAACGAAGAAAAGATGTCGATCATGAAGCCATTCGACGTTGCCAGAATCTCGCGAATGTCCTGGTTGACGATGGTGTCGAAGATGATCGGGCGTACCCCGTCACGCTCGGCCGCAGCGTTGATTTGCTGGACCATGGTCCGCGCTTTGTCTGGCGAATCGATGTAGGGACGGGTGAATTTGTTGAACGGAATGCTCTCGAATTGCGCGAGCAGACTCTGGCCCAGGGTTTCGGCAGTGATACCGGTGCCGTCGGAGATGAAGAACGCGGTTCGTTTCATTTGCGATCTGGGCCTTAAGCTGATGAAGATTCTTGGATATGATAAATTCGGTTTGCCGAATGCGGCTGTCGACATTCTGCCACATTTGCAGAGCCTATTTTCCAGGTACAGGCCACAAACGCCCGGCCAAGTCACAGAAGACAGGCGGGCGCCTTTTGAGCTTTTCCAACACAGTTAGTGGAGAGATCACCTTGGTAGAGTACGTAGTTTCCCTCGATAAGCTCGGCGTCCATGATGTGGAGCATGTGGGGGGCAAGAACGCATCCCTGGGCGAGATGATCAGCAACCTTGCCGGTGCTGGTGTATCGGTGCCGGGCGGCTTTGCCACTACGGCGCAGGCGTACCGCGATTTTCTCGAACAGAGTGGTCTGAACGACAGGATTCACGCCGCGCTCGACGCACTGGACGTGGATGACATCAATGCCCTGACCAAAACCGGCGCGCAGATTCGCCAGTGGGTCATGGAAGCCGAATTCCCGGCACGCCTGGATTCGGAAATCCGTACGGCCTTCGCCGAAATGGCCGCCGGCAACGACAACATGGCCGTTGCCGTGCGCTCCTCGGCCACTGCCGAAGACCTGCCGGACGCCTCGTTTGCCGGCCAGCAGGAAACTTTCCTGAACATCCGCGGCGTCGATAACGTGATCCGCGCGGCCAAGGAAGTGTTCGCTTCGCTGTTCAATGACCGCGCCATCGCCTACCGCGTGCATCAGGGCTTCGACCACAAACTGGTCGCCCTGTCTGCCGGCGTGCAGCGCATGGTCCGCTCCGAAACCGGCACCGCTGGCGTCATGTTCACCCTCGACACCGAATCGGGCTTCCGCGACGTGGTGTTCATCACCGGCGCCTATGGCCTGGGCGAAACCGTGGTGCAGGGTGCAGTCAACCCTGACGAATTCTACGTACACAAGAACACCCTGCAGGCCGGCCGCCCGGCCATCCTGCGCCGCAACCTGGGCAGCAAGGCGATCAAGATGGTCTATGGCGAAGAAGCCAAGGCCGGCCGTTCGGTCAAGACCGTCGAAGTCGACCGTGCCGAACGCGCACGTTTCTGCCTGAGCGATGACGAGGTCAGCGAGCTGGCCAAGCAGGCCATGATCATCGAACAGCACTACCAGCGCCCGATGGACATCGAGTGGGCCAAGGACGGTGACGACGGCAAGCTGTACATCGTCCAGGCCCGCCCTGAAACGGTGAAGAGCCGCTCCAGCGCCAACGTCATGGAACGCTACCTGCTGAAAGAAAAAGGCACCGTGCTGGTCGAAGGCCGTGCCATTGGTCAGCGCATCGGCGCCGGCAAGGTTCGTGTGATCAACGACGTATCGGAAATGGACAAGGTCCAGCCGGGCGACGTGCTGGTCTCCGACATGACCGACCCGGACTGGGAGCCGGTGATGAAGCGCGCCAGCGCCATCGTCACCAACCGCGGTGGCCGTACCTGCCACGCGGCGATCATCGCCCGTGAGCTGGGTATTCCGGCGGTAGTCGGTTGCGGCAACGCCACCCAGGTACTCAAAGACGGCCAGGGCGTGACGGTATCCTGCGCCGAAGGTGACACCGGCTTCATCTTCGAAGGTGAGCTGGGCTTCGACATCAAGCAGAACTCGGTCGATGCCATGCCCGAGCTGCCGTTCAAGATCATGATGAACGTCGGCAACCCGGACCGCGCATTCGACTTCGCCCAGCTGCCCAACGCCGGTGTCGGCCTGGCGCGCCTGGAATTCATCATCAACCGCATGATCGGTGTGCACCCCAAGGCGCTGCTGAACTATGCGGGCCTGCCTGCCGACCTGAAAGACAGCGTCGACAAGCGCATCGCCGGCTACAACGACCCGGTTGGCTTCTACGTCGAGAAGCTGGTCGAGGGCATCAGCACCCTGGCGGCGGCCTTCTACCCGAAAAAGGTCATCGTGCGCCTGTCGGACTTCAAGTCCAACGAGTACGCCAACCTGATCGGCGGCAAGCTGTACGAGCCGGAAGAAGAAAACCCGATGCTGGGCTTCCGCGGTGCTTCGCGCTACATCAGCGAATCGTTCCGTGACTGCTTCGAACTCGAGTGCCGTGCGCTGAAGCGTGTGCGCAACGAAATGGGCCTGACCAACGTCGAAATCATGGTGCCGTTCGTGCGCACCTTGGGCGAAGCCAGCCAGGTGGTCGACCTGCTCGCCGAGAACGGCCTGGCCCGCGGCGACAACGGCCTACGCGTGATCATGATGTGCGAGCTGCCGTCCAACGCCATCCTCGCCGAAGAGTTCCTGGAATACTTCGACGGCTTCTCGATCGGCTCCAACGACCTGACCCAGCTGACCCTGGGCCTGGACCGCGACTCGGGCATCATTGCCCACCTGTTCGACGAGCGTAACCCTGCGGTCAAGAAGCTGCTGGCCAACGCCATTGCCGCGTGCAACAAGGCCGGCAAGTACATCGGCATCTGCGGTCAGGGCCCATCGGACCACCCGGACCTGGCCAAGTGGCTGATGGAGCAGGGCATTGAAAGCGTGTCGCTGAACCCGGACTCGGTACTCGAAACCTGGTTCTTCCTGGCCGAAGGCCAGGGCGCGGCCTGATGCGGTAAAACGCGGGGGGCGTCTGGCGTCCTCCCGCCTGGTTTTTTCCAGGGCGAGCTCCAGCAATGGACCCCGCCCTTTTTTGTGCACCAAGCAACCTTATGCAAAGCAGCAGCATTCTTTTCCCCGTGGCCCTGCTCAGTGCCGAGCGCCGCGGCGACCTCAGCGAAGACGTGTACCGGATCAAGGCCGGCAACGGCCCGGACCCCAGCGTCGAACTGGCCGTCACCCGGCTGGGGCTAGCCGACCAAGGCCAGGCTCAGGGCGTGCCGGTCATTCTCCTGCATGGCAGTTTTTCCAATCGGCGTTTCTGGTATTCGCCCAAAGGGGTTGGTCTGGGCGCCTACCTTGCGCGCGCCGGTTTCGATGTGTGGATCCCGGAAATGCGTGGCCACGGCCTGTCGCCGCGTAACCAGGCCTGGAAGCACAACAGTGTTGCTGCGTATGCCCGTGAAGACCTGCCACTGATCAACGCATTCGTGCGCGAACAGTCGGGCCAGGCACCGCATTGGGTGGGCCATTCTCTTGGCGGCACCACGCTGGCGGCCGCCTTGGGCGGTGGTTTCCTGGCTGCCGAGCAGGTGGCCAGCGTGGCACTGTTCGGTACACAGATCAGCCGCGTCTATTGGCCGCTGAAAGTGCCACCGCTGGCCTGGGGCGCGAAACTGCTGCTCAAGCGCTGGGGGCAGATATCGGGGCCGCGCTTCAAGCGTGGGCCGGAAGACGAGCCCATAGGCCTGGCTCTGGAGAGCATGCGCTGGCACGGTCTGTTCGGGCGTTTTGGCGACAAGAAGCACGATTGGTGGGCGGGGCTCGCAGAGGTGGATGTGCCGTTGCTGGCGGTGGCCGGTGCGGGCGACTTCCAGGACCCAGTATGGGCCTGTCGCAAGCTGTTCGAGCAGTTGGGTGGTGAGCGCAAGCAGTTCCTGCGGCTGGGGCGTGAGGAAGGCTTCGATGCCTTCGGGCATGTCGACATGCTGGTAAGCAAGGCCGCGCAGGTGCAGGTATGGCCGCTGGTGGAACGCTGGTTGCGCGACCCGCTGTTGCCGGTGCATGAGTCCACCTTGGCAGTGGAGCCGGTGCCCGCCAGCTGACTCTGCTCTGCCTGTACCGGCCTTTTCGCAGACGCGCCCGCGAAGAGGCCGGTACAGGATGAATACAAATGACTGCCCGGTCCCGGATGACTGCGACAGCCTCCACGGTGTAGCCTTGGCCGATACCCGCTTTCGTTGTGACTGACAGGAGCTTCCCATGCAGCATTACGTAACGCCCGACTTGTGTGACGCCTACCCGGACCTGGTGCAAGTGCTGGAGCCGATGTTCAGCAATTTCGGCGGCCGCGATTCGTTCGGTGGTCAGATCGTCACCATCAAGTGCTTCGAGGACAACTCGCTGGTCAAGGAACAGGTCGAACTTGACGGCAAGGGCAAGGTGCTGGTGGTCGATGGCGGTGGTTCGCTGCGCCGTGCACTGCTCGGCGACATGCTGGCCGAAAAGGCCGCCAAGAATGGTTGGGAAGGCCTGGTGATCTACGGTTGCGTGCGTGACGTCGACGTGTTGATCCAGACCGATGTCGGCGTGCAGGCCCTGGCCAGCCACCCAATGAAAACCGACAAGCGCGGTATCGGCGACCTCAACGTGGTGGTGGCCTTCGCCGGGGTAACATTCCGCCCGGGCGAATACGTATATGCCGACAACAATGGTGTTCTGGTATCGCCAAGCCCGCTGGAAATGCCGGAGTGATGCGCCGCACGCGCTGATGGAGCTTTGATGTTCGAGGAAGACAACGCGCAGTGGGGGCTGGTGCATGCCCTGGTGCTCGATGGCAGAGGCGGCGCGCGCTCGATTGCCCGTACCGAACTGGACGACCTGCAGCTGCAGCCGGAGCAGAGCCTGTGGCTGCACTGGGACCGCAGCCATCCGCAAACCCGCACCTGGCTGTTGCATGACAGCGGCCTGAGCGAGTTTGCCTGCGACCTGCTGTTGGAAGAAAACACCCGGCCACGCCTGCTGCCCATGGCGGACGAACAGCTGTTGCTGTTCCTGCGCGGGGTCAACCTGAACCCCGGCGCAGAGCCCGAAGACATGGTTTCGGTACGTATCTTCGCCGAGGCTCAGCGGGTCATCTCGCTGCGCCTGCGGCCGTTGCGTGCCAGCGACGAAATTCTGCAGCTGCTGGAGCAGGGCAGGGGGCCGAAATCCGCCTCTGAGCTGTTGCTGTTGATGGGTGAACTGCTGACCGAAAAGGTCCAGGGCCTGGTCAGTGACCTGTCCGAGCTGGTCGACCTGGAGGAAGAAAAGGTCGAATCCGACGAACGGTATACTCCAGAGCAAGGCAGCCTGCAGCAAATTCGCCGCCGTGCCGCCGGCTTGCGCCGCTTCCTCGCCCCACAAAGGGAGATCTACGCCCAGTTGTCGCGCAGCAAATGGAGCTGGTTCGCCGATGCCGATGCCGATTACTGGAACGAGCTGAACAACAGCCTGATCCGCTACCTCGAAGAGCTGGAACTGACCCGCGAGCGTGCCGCGCTGGTGCTGGAAAGCGAAGACCGCCGGCGTAGCGAGCGGATGAACCGCACCATGTACCGCTTCGGCATCATCACCTGCATCTTCCTGCCCATGAGCTTCATCACCGGGCTGCTGGGCATCAATGTCGGCGGCATACCCGGGGCGGATAATCCTTTGGGTTTTTTGTTCGCCTGCATCGTTGTGCTAGGGCTGGCGGTGGGGCAGTGGTGGCTGTTCCGGCGGTTGCGATGGGTCTAGGCGTGCATTTTGAAACATTCGTCCCAATCGGATGTGTGACCCATTGCCGGGCTACCTCGTCTCTTGCTGATACTGCGCGAGGTGCCTATGCACGATCCGTTTGAAGAATCCCTGCGCGACCTGCTCAAAGCGTCACCCTCCGGCAATGACCGGGATGACCGGGACGATGCCGCTTGCCTGGGTCGCGTGCTGAAAACCGCCAACCGCCAAGTTGGCGCGGGCGATCTGTTCAGCCTGCTTGGCCGCTGGTGCCAGGCGCTGCTGATTGCCGTGAACAATGGCTCGGCGCATGTCGCGCCGGTGCGTCGACACTCTTCCCGCAACGCTGCCACTGGCAGCAAAGCAGATAAGGCCGATTGAATATGGAACTCGATCTCTGGACCCAGAGCCTGGTCACCGCGATGACCGCCCTTTGGACCAAGGTGGCGAACTTCATCCCTAACCTGTTCGGCGCGCTGGTCGTGGTGCTGCTCGGTTTCGTGGTGGCCAAGCTGCTCGACACGCTGCTGTCCAAGCTGCTGGCCAAGTTTGGCCTGGACCGCCTGATGGCCGGCACTGGCCTCACCAAGATGCTTGGTCGGGTTGGCATCCAAGTGCCGATCTCGACCTTGATCGGCAAGATCGTCTACTGGTTCGTGCTGCTCATCTTCCTTGTCTCGGCCGCTGAGTCGCTGGGCCTGGAACGGGTTTCGGCCACCCTCGACATGCTCGCCCTGTACCTGCCCAAGGTATTCGGCGCCGCCCTGGTGCTGCTGGCTGGCGTGCTGCTGGCACAGGTTGCCAACGGTCTGGTTCGTGGCGCCGCCGAAGGTATCGGCCTAGAGTACTCGGCGGGGCTTGGGCGTATTACCCAGGGCCTGGTGATCATCATCAGCATCTCGGTAGCCATCAGCCAGCTGGAGGTGAAAACCGACCTGCTGAACCACGTCATCGTTATTGGGCTGATTACCGTTGGTCTGGCCGTTGCGCTGGCCATGGGCCTCGGCAGCCGCGAAATCGCCGGGCAGATCCTGGCCGGTATTTATGTGCGCGAGCTGTACCAGGTAGGCCAGCAAGTGCGGATTGGAGAGGTCGAAGGGCATATCGAGGAGATCGGTACGGTGAAGACGACGCTGCTGACCGATGATGGCGAAATGGTGTCACTGTCTAACCGCGAGCTGCTTGAACAGCGTGTCAATAGCCGCTAACCGCACAAAAGCTGTTAATGTATGCCGCCGCGAAATTCGACCCACGGGGTCGGCGCGGCGACATTGACCTGACTGTCGGCCAGATTCGTTTTGAATAAAGTTCATTCGCCGCCCATGCGTTATGACCCCCGCGAGCTCACCGACGAAGAGTTGGTGGCGCGTTCGCATGAGGAGCTGTACCACGTTACCCGCGCCTATGAGGAGCTCATGCGGCGCTACCAGCGGACCCTGTTCAACGTCTGTGCGCGTTATCTGGGGAACGACCGGGACGCGGACGATGTCTGTCAGGAGGTGATGCTCAAAGTGCTGTATGGGCTGAAGAACTTCGAGGGTAAATCCAAGTTCAAGACCTGGCTCTACAGCATCACCTACAACGAGTGCATTACCCAGTACCGCAAGGAGCGCCGTAAACGTCGGTTAATGGATGCCTTGAGCCTGGACCCTGTTGAAGAGGCGTCTGAAGACAAGGCCCCGAAGCCGGAAGAAAAAGGCGGGCTGGACAAGTGGTTGGTGCATGTGAACCCGATTGACCGGGAAATTCTGGTGCTACGTTTTGTCGCAGAATTGGAATTTCAGGAAATTGCCGACATCATGCACATGGGTCTTAGCGCGACGAAAATGCGTTACAAGCGCGCGCTAGACAAGCTTCGTGAGAAATTTGCTGGCCTCGATGAAACTTAGTGGCGTGCAAATATCTCTAACGGATCGGCGAGTTCTGCTAGACTTGCCGTCGAGTTGTCCCCCTTGTTTGTGGTGGGACTGCTTAACTATCACCAGATGGGGATTTAACGGATGAAATTGAAAAACACCTTGGGCTTGGCCATTGGTTCGCTCGTAGCCGCCACCTCGATTGGCGCTATGGCACAAGGTCAAGGCGCCGTCGAGACCGAAGTTTTCTACAAGAAAGAATTCTTCGACAGCCAGCGCGACTTCAAGAACGACGGCAACCTGTTCGGCGGCTCGATCGGTTACTTCCTGACCGACGACGTTGAACTGCGTCTGGGCTACGACGAAGTGCACAACGCTCGTGGCGAAGACGGCAAGAACATCAAGGGCTCGAACACCGCCCTGGACGCCGTTTACCACTTCAACAACCCGTACGACGCTATCCGTCCGTACGTTTCCGCTGGTTTCTCGCACCAGTCGCTGGGCCAGACCGGCCGTGGCGGTCGTGACCACTCCACCTTCGCCAACGTTGGCGCTGGCGCCAAGTGGTACATCACCGACATGTTCTACGCCCGTGCCGGCGTAGAAGCTCAGTACAACATCGACCAGGGCGACACCGAGTGGGCCCCAAGCGTTGGTGTTGGCCTGAACTTCGGCGGTAGCCCGAAGCAAGCCGAAGCCGCTCCAGCTCCAGTTGCTGAAGTTTGCTCCGACTCCGACAACGACGGCGTTTGCGACAACGTCGACAAGTGCCCAGACACCCCGGCCAACGTTACCGTTGACGCCGACGGCTGCCCGGCTGTTGCCGAAGTCGTTCGTGTTGAGCTGGACGTCAAGTTCGACTTCGACAAGTCGGTCGTCAAGCCAAACAGCTACGGCGACATCAAAAACCTGGCTGACTTCATGAAGCAGTACCCACAAACCACCACCGTGGTTGAAGGTCACACTGACTCCGTGGGTCCAGACGCTTACAACCAGAAGCTGTCCGAGCGTCGTGCCAACGCTGTCAAGCAAGTCCTGACCCAGCAGTACGGCGTAGAATCCAGCCGTGTTGACTCGGTTGGCTACGGCGAAACCCGTCCGGTTGCTGACAACGCCACCGAAGAAGGCCGTGCTATCAACCGTCGCGTTGAAGCTCAGGTAGAAGCTCAGTCCAAGTAATTGGCCTGATGTTTCATGAAAAACCCGGCCTCGGCCGGGTTTTTCTTTGCCTGGGTTTTATCCGGGCTCAAAGGCTGCTCCTGTAAGGACAGGCATTCAGCCCGCGATTGCGTCCAGTCGCAGAATCTGCTGCTCCCCAACCACCTCTCCAATCACCAGCACTGCCGGGCTGCGCAAGCCAAACCCGTGCGCATCCTCGACCATTCTCCGCACGTCACTCCTGTGCGCTCGCTGTTGCAGCAATGAAGCATTCTCGATCATCGCCACCGGCATCCCTGGCGCCATACCGCCATCCAGCAAGCCCTGGCGCACCTGCTCCAGCCGCGCTACCCCCATGTACACCACCAGCGTCGTGCCGCCCTGGGCCAATGCCGCCCAGTTCAGTGCGCTGTCATCCTGGGTATGCGCCGTCACCAGCGTGACGCCCCGGCTGACACCGCGCGAAGTCAGGGAGATCCCGCACTGCGTTGCGCCGGCCAGGCCGGCGGTAATGCCGTTGACCAGCTCTACCTCGATGCCATGCCCGCGTAACCACAGCGCCTCTTCACCGCCACGGCCAAAGATGCAGGGGTCGCCGCCCTTGAGCCTCACCACGCAGCGGCCCTGTCGCGCATGGCGCAGCATCAGGCGCTGGATGAACGCCTGCGGTGTAGAGCGGCAGCCGCCGCGCTTGCCCACGGCAATCACCCGTGCTTGCGGGCAGTGCGCCAGCACCGCCGGGTTGACCAGGTCGTCGATCAGGACCACGGCGGCTTGCTGCAAAGCTCGCACAGCCTTGAGGGTGAGCAGTTCGGGGTCACCAGGGCCGGCACCCACCAACCATATTTTTGCATTCATCGAGGTGTCCTCATCGGCAAGTTCCGTCAGCCCTTGAGCAGGGTAAGCAGCAGTATCAGATTGATCAGCAACGACAGCAGGGCCAGCGTGCGCCACACTTTCACCGGCTCGCGCTCAAGCAGTGGGCGTGGTCGGCTGGGCAGTTCCTGACGGTCGCCGCGTTCGAGCAGCAGCAACCAGTGCTCGGCGGTTTCGAAGCGCTGGGCAGGGTCGACCGCCAGGGCCTGTTGCAGGTTGTGCTGCAACCATTCCGGCAGGTCGGGGCGATAGCGCGAGGCGTTGACCGGCTGGCCGAAGCGCGGGCGTTGAAAGGCTTCTATCTCGCCGTACGGGTAGTGGCCGGTCAGCAGGTGGTACAGCGTCACGCCCACTGCATACAAGTCCTGGCGCGGGCTGGGTGGCAGGCCATCGAACGCTTCCGGGGCAATGTACGAGGGCGTGCCGGGCAGCTCGTGCCGCGGGTCTTCGGACAGGCCCGGGCAATAGGCCAGGCCGAAGTCCAGCAGGCGCAGTTGGCCATCGCGGCCCAGGTGCAGGTTGTCGGGCTTGATGTCGCGGTGCAGCAAGTTGCGCCGGTGCAGCACGCCAACTGCCTGTAGCAGTTGCCGAGCGACCTCCAGCCATTGCGCCAAAGGCAGCGGGCCGTGTGCGGCCAGCAGTGCCGCCAGGCTTTGGCCGGGGTATTCGCGCATCACGTAGTACAGGTGCTGGCGCTGACTGGCGGCGTGCAGCTCGGGGAAGTGCCGGCCAGCGATGCGGCGCAGGAACCACTCCTCCAGCAACAGGCCTTGCGCTGCCCCCGCTTCCTGTTCGCGCGCAGCGGGCAGGGTTTTGAGCAGCCACGGTTGGTTCTGGCTATCGCGCACTTGGTACAGCAGGGACTGGCGGCTGTGTGCATGCAGTTTTTCAACCTGCCAGCCGTCTATCACCTGGCCTTCACGCAGCGGGCCGGGCACTGGCCATTCTTGCAGCTGTGCCAGGGTATCGCCCAGGTTGGCTGGGCCCAGTTGCTCGACGTGCACCAGCAAGGCGCTGGCGTTGTCCTGGCTGCCATTGAGGTGCGCGCTGGCAACCAGGGTGTCGGCGGCCAGTTGCAGATCAGGCTGCTCGCGCAGCACGGCCTGGATGTGTTGCTCGCCCAGGCTGGCCCAGACCCCGTCGCTGAGCAGCAGAAAGCACTCGCCCGGCTGCAGCTCGCCTTCCAGGTAATCCACCAGCAGGTGCTGGTCCAGGCCCAGCGCGCGTTTGAGTACGTGCTGCATGCCCGGCTGGTCCCATACATGGTCTTCGCTAAGGCACTGCAGGTTCTCATCGTGCCAGCGGTACACCCGGCAGTCGCCAACGTGGGCCAGGGTAAAGCGCCGGCCGCGCAACACCAGCGCGCTAAGGGTGGTCAGCAACGGCTGGCCGCTGCCCTGGGCACGCAACCAGCGGTTTTGCGCCAGCAACAGGCGGTCGAGGGCCTGGGCGACGCTCCAGGTGGCCGGAGTGGCGTAGTAATCCAGGGCCAGCGCCTGCAGGCTGGCTCGCGCTGCCAGGCCGCCGTCGGCGCATTGGCTGACGCCATCGGCCAGGGCGAACAGGTAGCCTTTGCTGGCGGCCAGCTCTGGCGCCGGGGTAACCAGGCGCAGGGCGTCCTGGTTTTCCGCGCGAGGCCCAGTGGCGCTGGCTTGGGCAAAGCTCAATTGCAGGCTCATCTCAGACCCGTGCTGCCGTGACTGCAGCCGAGCCCCAGGTGGTGCGCCAGCGCTGTTTCACGCCATGCAGGCCAAACCACGCCAGCAGGCCCAGGCTGGCGAACAGCCACAAGCCAAGTTGGTAGTCGCCGGTGTGCTGCTTGATAGTGCCAAGCCCGGCCGCCAGCAGGAAACCGCCAATGCCGCCGGCCATGCCGATCAGCCCGGTCATTACACCGATTTCCTGGCGAAAACGTTGCGGCACCAGCTGGAACACCGCGCCGTTGCCGGCGCCCAGGCCAAGCATGGCGCTGACGAACAGCGCCAGTGCGGCTGCGGCAGAGGGCAGGTTGAAACCAACTGCGGCGATGCAGATAGCTGCCACGCTGTACATGCCCAACAGGGTACGGATGCCGCCAAAACGGTCAGCCAGCGCGCCGCCGAGCGGGCGCATCAGGCTGCCGGCGAACACGCAAGCTGCGGTGTAATAGCCGGCGGTGATCGGGCTCAGGCCGTACTGGTCGCTGAAATAGCCGGGCAGGGCGCTGGCCAGGCCGATGAAGCCACCGAAGGTGACGCTGTAGAAGAACATGAACCACCAGCTGTCTCGGTCACCCAGGGCCTTGAGGTAGTCGGCCATGGCTTTCGGTTTGGGCCGTTGTGGGGCGTTACGCGCCAGCAGGGCGAACACCGCCAGCGCCAGTGTCAACGGGATCAGCGCAAAGCCGAACACATTGTTCCAGCCAAAGCCTGCAGCCAGCGCCGGCGCCAGCAGGGCGGCGAACACGGTGCCGGAGTTGCCGGCGCCGGCGATGCCCATGGCCTTGCCCTGGTGCTGTGGCGGGTACCACTGCGAAGCCAGTGGCAGCGACACAGCGAACGAAGCACCCGCGAACCCCAGAAACACCCCCAGCAGCAGCGCTTGTTCATAGCTGTGCACGCCCAGGTGCCAGGCTGCGGCCAGTGCGACGATAACCACCACCTGGCCGATCAGGCCGGCGGTCTTGGGTGACAGGCGGTCCACCAGCACGCCCATGGCAAAGCGCAGGATAGCCCCGGCCAGGATCGGCATGGCCACCATCAGGCCCCGTTGTTGTGCGCTCAGTTGCAGGTCGGCAGCAATCTGCACCGCCAGTGGGCCCAGCAGGTACCACACCATGAAGCTGAGGTCGAAGTACAGGAACGCGGCGAACAGCGTGGGCACATGCCCGGATTTCCAGAAGCTGGTACTCATCGAACACCTCACTCGGCAATGCAACGGAACGAAAAAGACGCCGCCACCCGCTCCACGGGGGTGGAGGGGAGAGCGACGTCTTTGTCGGGATTTAAGTGGGGCAACCGCCGTTGGCTACCGGTGATGTTTGTTCAGCAAGAGATGGGCCAAGTGTTGGCGTGCCTATGGGTTTTCAGTGCCTGTGAGGTCTCAGGCCAGGCGCATTACCCCAGCATCTCGTGCATGGCAATGATCTGTTCGGCCACCTGGATCAGCTTCTGCTGCCGGCTCATGGCCTGTCGGCGCATCAAGGTGTACGCCTGCTCTTCGTTGCAATCCTTCATCTTCATCAGCAAGCCCTTGGCCTGCTCGATACGCTTGCGCTCGGCCAGTTGCTGATCGCGCGCCAGCAGCTGCGCTTTCAGTGCCTGGTCGCTTTCGAAGCGGGCCATGGCCACATCCAGGATCGGCTGCAGCCGCGCCGCATGGATGCCCTCTACGATATAGGCGCTCACCCCTGCCTGTATCGCCTGACGCATCACTCCGGGGTCGTGCTCGTCAGTAAACAGCACGATGGGGCGTGGCTGGTCACGGCTGACCAGTACTACCTGCTCCATCACATCGCGGTCGGGTGAGTCGGTGTCGATCAGCACCACGTCCGGGCGCACTGTTTCGACGCAGGCGGGCAGGTCGATGGTCAGGTCTGGGGCTTCGATGACTTCGAAGCCTGCCTCGCTCAATGCTGCCTTGAGGCGGCCGAGTTTGTTCTGGGTGTCGTCGATCAGCAGGATGCGCAACATGCTGGTCTCCCTCACAGGCCGACACGGGCATTGGGCTGGTCGCCCAAGGCGTGCAGGCTGAAACTGCGGGCATAGCCGTAGGGGTCGCTGCCGTCCCAGCGGGTGCCGTCGATCAGCAGGCTGCTGCGCATCGGTAGCTCCAGGCAGGCGATGCCCAGGCTTTGCGCGGCCTCACTGTACAGCCGCAGCTGGTGGACCTGACGGGCCACGCCCAAGTAGTCGGGGTCTTCGCGCAGCAGCCCCCAGCGGCGGAACTGGGTCATGAACCACATGCCGTCGGACAGGTAGGGCCAGTTGGCCCGACCCTGGTCGAACAGGCGCAGGGCGTGCGGGTCTTGCCAATGGTTGCCCAGGCCGTCCTGATAGTGGCCGAGCAGCCGCGGTTCTATGGTGTCCAGTGGGGTATCCAGATAGGCGCTGCCACTGAGCAGTTGCGCGGTGCTGCGGCGGTTTTCCGGGCTTTGCTCGATGAACCGGCTGGCCGCGAGGATCGCCTTGATCAGCGCGCGGGCACTGTTGGGGTATTGCTCGGCAAAGGCGCGCGCGCAGGCCAGGACCTTTTCCGGGTGATCCGGCCAGATCGACTGGCTGGTGGCCAAGGTGAAGCCTTGGCCCTTGGCCACAGCGTCGGCGGCCCACGGTTCACCCGCGCAGAAACCGTCAATGCGCCCGGCCTGGATGTGTGCAGCCATCTGCGCCGGTGGCACCACTACGCTGTCGACGTCGCGCAGTGGGTGGATACCTTGGCTGGCCAGCCAGTAATACAGCCACATGGCATGGGTGCCGGTGGGGAAGGTCTGGGCGAATGTCAGGCGTGCGCCATGCTGGTGCACCAGGCGCGCCAGCGCTTCAGGGTTGGTCACGCCCTTGCGCTGCAGGGCCGGCGACAGGTTGATGGTCTGGGCGTTCTGGTTCAGCCCCATGAGCACGGCCATGTCGTAGGCGGGCACGCCACCGATGCCCAGGTGTACGGCGTAGACCAGGCCATACAGGCAATGCGCGGCGTCCAGTTCGCCGCTGACCAGCTTGTCGCGTAACCCGGCCCACGAGCCCTGGCGCTTGAGATTGAGAGTAAGGCCGTGCTGCTGGGCGAAGCCCTGGGTGGCGGCGACCACTACCGACGCGCAGTCGGTCAGGGCCATGTAACCGATGTTCAGGCTGGGCTTTTCTGGCGCGTCGCTGCCGTTGACCCAGGCCAGGGGCGTTGCTCGGGGTGCGGTGTTCACAAGGGTCCTCGCCAGTACTGATAAGGCTGTGGGTGGATTGGTGCAACCCATGTGCCAAGCGCTCCCACGATTTGCTGTCCTGCCAGGCCCGTGCTGGCTATAATCGCACCCTCACTCACCCTGAGCCTTGCCCGTCCATGTATACCCTGGCCCGCCAGCTGCTGTTCAAGCTTTCCCCGGAAACTTCCCACGACTTGTCCCTGGACCTGATCGGCGCCGGTGGCCGTCTCGGCCTCAACGGCATGCTGTGCAAGCAACCGGCGGCATTGCCGGTTTCGGTCATGGGCTTGAACTTCGCCAACCCGGTTGGCCTGGCGGCTGGCCTGGACAAGAACGGTGCGGCCATCGACGGTTTCGCCCAACTGGGTTTCGGGTTTGTCGAAATTGGCACTGTCACCCCGCGTCCGCAGCCGGGCAACCCTAAGCCGCGGCTGTTCCGTTTGCCGGAAGCCACGGCCATCATCAACCGCATGGGCTTCAACAACCTGGGCGTTGATCACCTGCTAGAGCGGGTACGTGCCGCGCGCTACAACGGGGTGCTGGGCATCAACATCGGCAAGAACTTCGACACGCCAGTCGAGCGTGCCGTCGATGACTACCTGATCTGCCTCGACAAGGTGTACACGGCTGCCAGCTACATTACGGTCAATGTCAGTTCGCCAAACACTCCGGGCCTGCGCAGCCTGCAGTTTGGCGATTCGCTCAAGCAGTTGCTCGATGCCTTGGCCGAGCGCCGCGAGCAACTGGCCGTCACCCATGGCAAGCGTGTACCACTGGCAATCAAGATTGCCCCGGACATGAGTGATGAAGAAACCGCGCTGGTGGCCGCTGCGCTGATGGCGTCGGGCATGGATGCGGTGATCGCCACCAACACCACGCTGGGCCGTGAAGGTGTCGAAGCGCTGCCGCATGGTGGCGAAGCGGGGGGGCTGTCGGGCGCGCCGGTGCTGGCGAAGAGTACCCACATCGTCAAGGTGCTGGCAGGCGAGTTGGGTGGCAAGTTGCCGATCATTGCCGCCGGTGGCATTACCGAAGGCCGCCATGCCGCCGAAAAAATCGCTGCGGGGGCGAGCCTGGTGCAGATCTACTCGGGCTTCATTTACAAGGGGCCTGCGCTGATCCGCGAGGCGGTGGACGCTATCGCCGCCATGCCACGGGTATAATCGGCAGGCAAAAAAAGGGCCCCATCAAGGGGCCCCTGGGCCTTCGCCCGCCGCCCGGATGGGGCGTGCATGGTAAATCGAATTCAGTGTCCTCGATCAGCCAACGGCGTGATTTTCGTTGAGTCTATGGATGCCAGCGGTGCCAGTCATTCCGTCCCAGTTATCACCGCGACCTTCGCGCCAGCCGTTGATCCAGGCTTGGCGAACAGAAGGAAGATTGAACGGGCAAAGTTCGCGGGATTTGCCGGTGACCCCGTATTGGTAGCCACGTGAATATGCTCTTTCCAACGGATCACGCTTAAGTCTTCTCATAGGGTGTTGCCCTCACTTGTTGACTGTAATGTCCCGTCGGCCTCTCCGAGGCCGGGCAGAGTCTTTCTGCCGGTTTGCGCTCGCTGCCGGCGTGGCGAGCTGAAGGTGCCGCCTCGTTGCGATGCGGCCTAAGACCAGTTCTAACGAATGCGAGTCACGGTGTGAATGATCAATTTGTCATAAGCACGTAACCTTTCTGAGGGTGAAAGGATAAGTAAATAAATGCGACTCAACCTTATTTGGCGTTGAGCCCGCTATGATCGGGGTTTGCCGATCAATGACGTCATTTGGCCAGCGGTGCTCGCGGATGACAGAAATAATTTGAAATGCGACGAAGGGTCACATCTGCCCGGCAATCGCCAGAATTTCTCGTACTGCCTGATGATCTAAGCTGTCTTTGCCACTTGGCCAAGCGTGGCTCGGTCAGGCGGCCCGGCCTTTCGCGGCACGCTTTCGTGCCAAAAAGGGTCACCCGCACGTCTGCTGGAAAGGCGTGCGGGCAAACATCGCGGGGCGATGCGTTGCCTCGTCAGTCAAATAGCCCAAGGCTCTGGAATACTCATGTCGGACCGTTTCGAACTTTATCTCACCTGCCCTAAAGGCCTTGAAGGCCTGCTTGCCGAAGAGGCCAAGGGCCTTGGCCTTGAAGAGGTGCGCGAGCACACCTCGGCCATTCGCGGCGCCGCCGACATGGAAACCGCCTACCGCCTGTGCGTATGGTCTCGCCTGGCCAACCGGGTACTGTTGGTACTCAAGCGCTTCAGCATGAAGAACGCCGATGACCTTTACGATGGCGTCAATGCCGTCGACTGGGCCGACCACCTGGCGGCTGACGGCACGCTGGCGGTTGAATTCAGCGGCCATGGCTCGGGCATCGACAACACCCACTTCGGTGCGCTGAAGGTCAAGGATGCGATCGTCGACAAGCTGCGCAATCGCGAGGGCCTGCGCCCGTCGGTGGAAAAGATCGACCCGGACGTGCGCGTGCACCTGCGCCTGGACCGCGGCGAGGCCATCCTCTCCCTCGACCTGTCCGGCCACAGCCTGCACCAGCGTGGCTACCGCCTGCAGCAGGGCGCCGCGCCATTGAAAGAAAACCTGGCGGCAGCGGTGTTGATCCGTTCCGGCTGGCCGCGCATTGCCGCCGAAGGCGGCGCACTGGCCGACCCGATGTGCGGCGTGGGTACCTTCCTGGTCGAGGCGGCGATGATCGCTGCCGACATCGCCCCCAACCTCAAACGTGAACGCTGGGGCTTCAGTGCCTGGCTCGGCCACGTGCCGGCGTTGTGGCGCAAGGTGCATGACGAAGCGCAGGCCCGCGCGCAGGCTGGCCTCGCCAAGCCACCTCTGTGGATCCGTGGCTACGAGGCCGACCCGCGGCTGATCCAGCCGGGCCGCAACAACGTCGAGCGTGCCGGCCTGGGCGACTGGGTGAAGATCTACCAGGGCGAAGTCAGCACGTTCGAGCCACGCCCGGACCAGAACCAGAAAGGCCTGGTCATCAGTAACCCGCCCTACGGCGAGCGTCTGGGTGACGAGGCCAGCCTGCTGTACCTCTACCAGAACCTCGGCGAGCGCCTGCGCCAGGCTTGCATGGGCTGGGAGGCGGCGGTGTTCACCGGCGCACCGCAGCTGGGCAAGCGCATGGGTATTCGCAGCCACAAGCAATACGCGTTCTGGAACGGCGCCTTGCCGTGCAAGCTGTTGCTGTTCAAGGTGCAGCCTGACCAGTTCGTCACTGGCGAACGCCGTGAGGCGCAGCCTGAAGGCACCGAAGTCCGCCAGCAGGCCCCGCAGGCCAGCGAGCCGGCGCGGCTGTCGGAAGGGGCGCAGATGTTTGCCAATCGCCTGCAGAAAAACCTCAAGCAACTGGGCAAGTGGGCCCGTCGCGAGCAGATCGACTGCTACCGCCTGTACGATGCCGACATGCCCGAATATGCCCTGGCGGTCGACCTGTACCAGGACTGGGTCCATGTGCAGGAGTACGCTGCGCCACGTTCGATCGACCCGGACAAGGCCCAGGCCCGCCTGCTCGATGCGCTGGCGGCTATCCCGCAGGCGCTGGGCATTTCGCCGCAACGTGTGGTGCTCAAACGACGCGAGCGCCAGAGCGGCACGCGCCAGTATGAGCGCCAGGCGACCGAGGGCCGTTTCCAGGAGGTCAACGAAGGTGGCGTCAAGTTGCTGGTCAACCTTACCGACTACCTCGATACAGGGCTGTTCCTCGACCACCGCCCGATGCGCATGCGCATTCAGCGCGAAGCGGCCGGCAAGCGCTTCCTCAACTTGTTCTGCTACACCGCCACGGCCACCGTGCATGCGGCCAAGGGCGGTGCGCGCAGCACCACCAGTGTCGACTTGTCGAAAACCTACCTGGACTGGGCACGGCGCAACCTGGCGCTCAATGGCTACTCCGAGCGCAACCGCCTTGAGCAGAGCGATGTGATGGCCTGGCTGGAAGGTAACCGCGACAGCTACGACCTGATCTTCATCGACCCGCCAACCTTCTCCAACTCCAAACGCATGGAAGGCGTGTTCGACGTGCAGCGTGACCATGTGCAACTGCTGGACCTGGCCATGGCCCGCCTGGCACCGGGCGGCGTGCTGTATTTCTCCAACAACTTCCGCAAGTTCCAGTTGGACGAGCATCTGATGGCACGTTATGCCGTGGAGGAAATCACCGCCCAGACGCTGGACCCGGACTTTGCCCGTAACAACCGGATCCACCGCGCCTGGCGCCTGCAATTGCGTTGAGCCGACGAGGTACATTGCGCGGCTAATGGCCAATAGCTATAACTGAGGGCAGGGCAAGATAATCCGCAGGACGCTGACGTGACGAGATGGGTGTATGTCAAAGTATGGCGTGCGTGCGCGGTTGCTTGGCCTGTGCACAGAGGCGGTGTCCGCCTGGGCGGTGGCACTGGTGGCCTTGGTGGCGGGCGGCCTGTTGACGGCCGCCCTGGCGCTTGCCGCGCAGACGTTCTACAAGCAGCAGTTGCGCCAGCGTTTCGAGTTGCTGGCCAGCGAACGCTCCAGCCGCATTGCCGAGCGCTTCGATGAACAAGAGCAACGCCTGGACGGCCTGCGGCGTTTCTTCAGTTTTTCCAACGAAGTTACCCCGCACGAATTTGACGGTTACGCCCGGCCGTTGCTGCAGCGCACCCTGGCCTACGCTTGGGCACCACGCGTCGAAGCCGCGCAGCGCGCCGAGTTCGAGCGTCACGCCAGTGAGCACTCGGGCCCAGGCTATGTGATCCGAGACCAGGACGCACAAGGCCAGTGGCGCCTCGCGCCGCCGCGCGACCATTACTTTCCGGTGCTGTATACCCAATCCGGTGAAATGCCGGGGCTGCCCTATGGGCTGGACCTTGCCGGACAGGGGGCACCCCAGGCAGCACTGGCGCGGGCGCTCGGGCCTGGCAGCATGGCCGTGTCCGAACCCTTGGCCCTGTACGATATCCCTTCGTACGCGCGCGGCCTGCTGATGGTGGCGCCGGTGTTTTCCGATGCCAACCCCCACGGCGCGGCAGCAGGTTATGTGATGGCCTTGCTGAGCATGCGCGAGCTGGTCAGCGACGCTCGACCGGTAGCGGCCGATGACAACCTGGTCGTGCGCATCACCGACCCGTCTGGGTTGCAAGGCCCCGAAGTGATGTTCGATTCGCAGAACCCGGTCGCCTCCCTGGCGCTGGCCAGCAACCAGGTACTGCACCTGGCCGATCACCATTTCCAGCTGAGCATTTTGCCGAGCCAGGCGTTCGTGCAGGCCAACCGTTCCTCGGCGGTGCTGGCGGTGAGTTTGTTGGGCGGGTTGTTGAGCCTGCTGCTCAGCGTGCTGCTCTATAGCCTGTTCAGCCAGCGTCAGCGCGCCCTGGCCTTGGTCGAGCAGCGAACTGCCGAGTTGCAGGTCAGCGAGCAGTCGTTGCGCGGCACCCACAACCAGCTGCGCAGTGTGCTGGATGCCGCAACCCAGGTGGCGATCATCGCCACCAACCTCAAGGGGATTATCAGCACCTTCAATGCCGGTGCTGAACGCATGCTCGGTTACCCGGCCAGCGAAGCGATCGGGCAGTTGCGCCTTGAGGATTTGGTGCTGCCCGAGGAGCTGAACCTGCGTGCCCATGCGTTGAGCTTGCGCTTTGGTCGCCCGATTGCTGGCGGCCAGGCAATGTTCGCCGAAACGGTGCAGGAGCACGGCGCAGAGCCCGGTGAGTGGACCTTGCTACGTGCCGATGGCAGCCAGCTGTTGGCCAACATGCTGGTTACCGCCATGCTCGACGAGCAGGGTTTGTGGGTTGGCTACCTGGCCATCTGTATTGATGTCACCGAGCGGCGTCGGGTGCATGAGGCGCTGGCGGCGCGTGACCGGTTGCTGGAAAAGCTCAGCGCCGAGGTGCCAGGCGGCATCTACCAATACCGCCTGGATGCCAACGGCCATTCGTGCTTCCCGTATGCCAGCATGGGCCTGTATGACATCTACGAGGTTGATCTGCAGCAGTTGCGCGAGGATGCCACGGTGGTGTTCGAGCGCATCCACCCCGATGACCTGGAGCGTGTGCGCCGTTCGGTGCGCTACTCGGCCGAACACCTGTCACCCTGGCGCGAGGAGTATCGGGTCTGCCTGCCTCGGGCCGGATTGCGCTGGGTGCGTGGTGAGGCGACGCCGGAAGTGGGTGAGCAGGGCTGTACCTTGTGGCATGGCTACCTGACGGACATTTCCGACCTCAAGGGTGTGGAAGAAGAGCTGCGGGCGCTGTCGGTTACCGATTCGCTGACCGGCATCCACAACCGCCGTTACTTTCAGGAGCGGCTCAAGGTCGAACTGGAGCGGGCCCAGCGCGATGGCCTGGCGCTGGCGGTGATCATGCTCGACATCGATCACTTCAAGCGCATCAACGACCGTTTCGGCCATGCGGTCGGCGATCGGGTGTTGCGTAGCCTGTGCCAGCGCATCGGCCAACGTTTGCGGCGTACCGATGTGTTCTGCCGCTTGGGCGGGGAGGAATTCATGGTGCTGTGCCCGGGCAGCGATGCCGAGCAGGCGCGGCTGCTGGCGCTCGAGCTGTGGCAAGGCGTACGCAATATGCCGGTGGAGGGCGTGGGCAGGGTAACCGCGAGTTTTGGGGTGGCGGGATGGCGACCAGAGGAGGGTGCCGATGCCTTGCTGTTGCGTGCCGATGCAGGGGTGTATGCGGCCAAGCAGGCCGGGCGGGACCGGGTGGAAGGGGAGTCGGCCTGATAGCTGTTAGGTGTCAATGCCGGCCCTTTCGCGGCTATAGCCGCGAAAGGGCCGGTACCGACCAACCCATCAGTTGGCCGCTGTGCTGCCAGCCAGCTTCGGCTGGCGATACAGGTCCAGCAACACCTGGTCCAGCACCTGCGAGGCGCCCCACGGTTTTGGGTCGTTGAGGATCGCCGCCACCGCCCAGGTATGGCCGTTGCTGTCGCGGCTGAAACCGGCAATCGCCCGTACGGTGTTCAGCGTACCGGTCTTGATGTGCCCTTCACCGGTCATGGCGGTGCGCTTCAAGCGCTTGCGCATGGTGCCGTCCATGCCCACCAGCGGCATCGAGCTCATGAACTCGGCAGCGTAAGGGCTCTTCCAGGCAGCCTGCAGCATGGCAGCCATTTCCCGGGTACTGACCCGTTCGGCACGCGACAGGCCAGAGCCGTTTTCCATTACCAGGTGCGGCGCGGTAATACCCTTTTTGGCCAGCCATTGGCGCACCACGCGCTGGGCGGCGCGGGCGTCGTCGCCATCGGCATCGGTGCGGAACTGCGCGCCAAGGCTCAGGAACAGCTGCTGGGCCATGGTGTTGTTGCTGTATTTGTTGATGTCGCGGATCACCTCCACCAGGTCTGGCGAGAAGGCGCGGGCCAGCAAGCGAGCGCTTTTGGGAACATTCTCGATGCGGTCGCCACCCTGAATGCTGCCACCCAGTTCGTTCCAGATCGCGCGCACGGCACCGGCGGCGTAAGTCGGGTGGTCGAGCAGCGAAAGGTAAGTCTGCGAGTTGCAGCCGTCACCCAACTGGCCGCTGACCGTCACGCTGATGCCGTCGGCCTGGGGCACCGGGTTGTAGCGCACATCACCGGTGCACTGTTTCGATGCCACGGCCTTGACCTGGTTGTCGATACGGATGCTGGCAATCGGTGGTTCCACTGCGATGGTAACTTTGCCGCCGTCGTTACGGGCGACGAAGCGCAGGGCCTTGAGGTTGACCAGCAGCGAGTCGGGCTTGACCAGGAACGGCTTGTTTTCATCCCCGCCGTCGTCGTTGAACTGCGGCAGGTTGGGCTGCACGAAGTGGCTGCGGTCCAGCACCAGGTCACCGGTGACGGTGCGCACGCCATTGGCGCGCAGGTCACGCATCAGCAACCACAGCTTTTCCATGTTCAGTTTGGGGTCCCCGCCACCTTTGAGGTACAGGTTACCGTTGAGCACCCCGTTGCTCAGGGTGCCGTCCGTATAGAACTCGGTTTTCCACTGAAAGGTCGGGCCCAGCAGCTCGAGGGCGGCGTAAGTGGTGACCAGTTTCATGGTCGAGGCCGGGTTCACCGAAACATCGGCATTGAACACGGTCGGGGTTCCGGGGCCGTCCAGCGGCAGCATCACCAGCGACAGCGCAGTGTCCTGCAGCTTGTTGGCCTTGAGTGCCTGCTGCACTTTGGCAGGCAGGGTGGTATTGACGGCGGCGGCGTGGCTGGGCAAGGCAATTGGCAACAGCAAGCCGGCGAGAAAGAGGGGACGAAGCGTTTTGATCATAGTGAGTAAATACCCTGCGGCGAGGGAAAAGGGCTTTGGGGCTGTAAGAGATGATGGCCCCACGACGTAAAGAATACGCATTATGCCCCAAGCGCAGCGTCGATGCGCCACGTTCGACGGAAAAGCATCGCCAATAAAAAGGCCACCTCGGGGGGTGGCCTTTTCAGCAATCAACCTTTCAGCACGAAGCTGACAAGTCTCACTCAGCCTTGTTGATCGGCTTTTCCGGGTACCAGGCGTCCAGCAGCGGGCTGACTTCGATCTTGGTCAGTTCGCTACGGCCTTTGAGCCAGGCTTCAACGGCAGCACGCTGTTCTTCGCTGACCGAGCCACGTTTGACCGAGCAAACCAGGCCGAAATCGTCACCGCCTACATAATCCAGGCCGTTGGCGTCCATGGCTTCTTCCAGGAACGCGTCGAGGAAAGCATCGATTGCCTGGTCATCCAGATCTTCCTTGAATTCCAGGTTCAGCTCGAAGCCCAATTCCTGAAACTCGTCGACACACAGCTTCTTGCGCAGACGACGGGAGCGGTTTGTGGCCATGAAACAATCCTCTTAGGTAATAACGCCGCGCAGTCTACCAGTTAACACGCTTGGCTGCCTGCCTGAGTATCTGTGCTTGTGGCCAACTCCTTGGTCAGCGCACGTTCCACGCGGCACATATGCCGTGCCAGTGCCTGGCGCCGCAAGCGCACCTGGGCAGTGGGCAAACCAGCGGCTTCAAGCGCTTCGCAGGCCGCCATCAGGTAAGGGGCTTTCAGCATGCGCGCGGCGCTCAGCACCTTGTGGGCATGCTCGGTGATCGCGCCGCTGTCATGTTGCGGATGCAGCATCATCAAGCTGGCGAGGTCGGCCTGCAGGCTCTGCTGCAAGGCCAGCAGGAAGCGCTGGCGCTCGAGTGGGTCAGGCCCTACCACGGCGGCCAGGCCGTCCAGCTGGTACAGCTTGCGTCGGGGGCGGTGTTGGCGGCGAGGGCGAATACCCGCCAGTCGCTGGCTGAGGGTGCTCAAGCTGATGGGCTTGAGCAGGCAGTCGTCCATGCCTGCGCTCAGGCACTTGCGGCGTACTTCCGGCTGTGCGTTGGCGGTATAGCCAAGGATGGTGCAGCGTGGCCGCTTGCCATGGCGTTCTTCGGTACGCACGGCCGTCGCCAGTTGGTAACCGTTCATGTGCGGCATGTTGCAGTCGAGTACCACGACATCGAATTCGCCCGCTCGCCAGGTGGCCAGGCCCTCGCGGCCATCGCGGGCGCTGCTGTGTTCCAGGCCCAGGTAGGCAAGCTGTTGCGCCATCAGCTGCAGGTTGGCCGGGTGATCATCGATCACCAGCACGTTCAGCCGTGGGTCGGGGACATCGAGGTGCTCGGGCAACGGTGCCGGCAGCACGGCGCCATCGACCCGTAGCAATGGCATCTTCAGCCGCACCTGGGTGCCGACATCTTCCAGGCTCTTGATGGACAGGTTGGCGCCCATCATGTCGCACAGGTTGCGGCAGATGGCCAGGCCCAGCCCGGTACCTGCACGGGCGCCCTGGCTGTGCGGGTTGGCCTGAATGAACGGGTTGAACAGGCGCTGCAGGTCGTCGGCGTGGATGCCGATGCCACTGTCGCGCACTTCAAGCTCCAGCGTTGCTGGCGTGTCAGCGCCCTCGTTCAGCAGGTCGACGCAAATACGCACCTGGCCGTGCTCGGTGAACTTTATGGCGTTGCTCACCAGGTTGGACAGCACCTGCTTGAAGCGCAGGGGGTCAAGCAGAACGTGGCAACGTGCGGCCGGCGCGATCATCACTTCCAGGACCAGGCCTTTTTGCCGCGCCTGGCCATCGAAAATGCGCCCCACCGATTCGATCAAGGCCGCCAGGTCGACCGCCTCCGGGGCCAGGGACAAGTGCCCGGACTCGATCCGTACGTTTTGATTTTTACCCCAAATCAACCTTCAGATCGTCAACGACCACAGACCTTTACCCTTTACTAATGCTTTCCTTCCCCTCACTCCTGTAGTTAAACCACCACCTCTACAAGGTGCAGTACAGAGGAAGTGGAGTGAAGATCACCCCCTCCAACCCCGCCCCACCATATACCCTCACGTTTTCCCCAGTAGACATCCAGAGTTTTGTTAATGTGTGAGGGTGTGTGAAGGTTTTTTTGTTACCCCATCAAAGCTGGGACTGTAGTGGTCTAATGAAACCGGACACCCATTTAGGCGAGAATGCTCGCCACAGAGAGGTGTCTGATGACCAAGCAACGTCGTACCTTTACCCCTGAGTTCAAGCGCGAAGCTGCCTGCCTGGTGCTCGACCAAGGCTACAGCCATGCTGAAGCAGCCCGCTCGCTCGGTTTGGTCGAGTCGGCCCTGCGCCGTTGGGTCAACCAGCTTCAGCAGGAGCGTGGCGGCATCACGCCGACCAGCCAAGCGTTGACGCCAGAGCAGCAAAAAATCCAAGAGTTGGAAGCTCGGATCACGCGCCTGGAGCGCGAGAAATCGATACTAAAAAAGGCTACCGCGCTCTTGATGTCGGAAGATCTCGAGCGCATACGCTGATCCGTCAGCTTAGCGCCCATGAACCCGTTGATTTCCTGTGCGAAGTGTTTGAAATCACTCGCTCAACTTATTACGCGCATCGCCACAAAAGGCGGACGCCTGACGTTGAGCGCCTGAAGTTGCGCAGTCGAGTGAATGAGCTATTCACACAAGGTCGAGGTGCACCCGGCAGCCGCAGCATCAAGTTAATGCTGCAAGATGAAGGCGAGAAAATCGGACGATTCAAGGTGCGCAGCCTGATGCGTGAGCTGTCGCTGGTCAGCAAGCAGCCAGGGTCACACGCTTACAAGAAAGCAACGGTGGAGCGGCCGGACATTCCGAATGTGTTGAACCGAGCGTTTGATGTCGACGCGCCAAATCAGGTCTGGTGTGGCGACATCACTTACATTTGGGCGCAGGGTAAATGGCACTATCTGGCGGTTGTCCTCGATCTCTATGCGCGGCGCGTGGTGGGCTGGGCTTTGTCAGAAAGACCGGATGCAGAGTTGGTCATCAGGGCGCTGGACGTGGCGTACGAACAACGTGGAAAGCCCCAAGGGCTGCTGTTTCACTCCGATCAGGGATCGCAATATGGTAGCCGTCAGTTCCGCCAGCGATTGTGGCGCTACCGCATGCGCCAGAGCATGAGCCGCCGAGGCAACTGCTGGGATAATGCGCCGATGGAGCGGGTGTTTCGCAGCTTGAAAACAGAGTGGATACCGGTCACGGGCTACCTGACCGGACAGCAAGCTCAGCGAGACATTAGCCAGTACCTGATGGATCATTACAACTGGATAAGACCCCATCAGTTCAACGATGGGCTGGCTCCGGCCAAAGCTGAGGAAAAACTCAAAACTGTGTCCGGGATTAGTTGACCACTACAGAACAACCTTAGGGGTATGCCGTGTCATTGTAAATCCAGAGCTATAATGCCAAGGCCGGCCAGCATTGAGTGGATTTCGGAGGCATCTGTAGCGTATCGCGCTCTGATTGAATCAGGGGGGGCGAAAGCAACAGTCCTATATCGATCTAAGACTTCACGAATCATGTATGTTAACTTCATGTTGTTTTCACGAAGAATGCGTATCTGTTGCTCTAGGTGTGACTTTCCCTTTAACAGCTCAGCTTTTGAATCGCTTCTAGGTATAGGGCTAACCTCTTTAGGTGCCGTCAATTGGCTGTGAATCTCCTTGCGCAAGGAATCCATAGCTAAGAAGCCGCCATCTAATGCTACATCGGCGGTGGCTTTGAGGTTGTTTAGTGAAATCCTATGAAGCAAAAGCTCAGGATATTCAAATGCGGCGAATGACGCTTGAGATTTAACTCCCTCAATGATCTTCCCATCTCCATCAGTAATGCGCGTGCGGTATAGTTCCTTCAGGAACTCCATCTTTCGGACTGCGATTTCAACGCTCGTGATTGAGATTGCCATTAAATGTCCTTTACTTTCAATACTAAGTTGAACTTCGAAATCACCTGGCCGTCTGCTCCTACCACCTCAAAGAAATCTGGTTCAAGAGTGATTTTTCCATCTGTAAGATAGTCAAGGATCTGGCCTTCGCATGTGTAAGTCGAGAGGTATTCATCGAAGCCAGGTTGGGTTTCAATAAGCTTGTCTTCGTGCATAGGGGTAAGGCTGTTAAAAACCTCATTGTATGTTTTGATGTGGATCTGCTTAGTATTGAAATCTTTACGAAGCTTTTGGATTAGCTCGTCCAGACCCTCGATGTCTCGCCTACCTGCTTTGAGACTTGCTTGAATTCGGTTCGCCTTGGCTTCCTGTAGAATGCGTCCCGTCACGTGTTCAGTGACGTAGTGGTAAAAAAGCTTGGCATCTGAGTGCCCGAGCATATAGCTAAGTGTTTCAAACTCAGGATTATCAGTACCCCAAAAGAAGGCGATAGCATAAAAGCGGCGAAGTTGATGCTGCCGGATGTAATAGCGTTTCTCCACTCCGTCATCCATGATGGTGGGGAGTTGGAAGTAATCGCATGCAAGGTTCACTGTGTTGTAATGGGTGAAACGTCCGCCCTCGGTGACAGCGGCATTGATTCTGCTTATGCCCCTGAAGAGCGTACTGACTTTATTGGTTATCACCGCGTCCACTCGGCGGTTAAATTCCTTTAGTTTCCAAATAAATAAAGCTACCACTCGGGGGAGAGGTCGCTTCAACTGTTCTCGCCGACCTGCTGCGCCGAGTTTCGCTGCATCGAATACCAGGTAGTAGTGAGTATTAGCATTTTCGGGGAGAGAGGGATCTGTTCGCGGCTCCAAGCAGATTTTGCTGTCCAGATAGGTAATTTCATCTCGGCGCCTAGCCATCACTGCGCCGGTTACAATTTGTACAGAGCCGATCAATACTTGATACAGCTCAGCAAGCGTTGAATTCGCCCGCAGGAGGTTGTAAAACTCGGGGTTCGAACGTTGTACTGACCAATAGCGAATTCCGCATGCGATAGGATGCTTTGGCGTCATGCCCAGCACGAAATCGTTAAGGCTAATTGAGTCCATCGTCTGATTGGATTTAGCTTCGATAACCCTATAAACAGCATCAAGTACCCAGTCAGTATTTTCGAATAGAAATTCCAAGCTGCACCTAATCGCTTGCAGCGTTACTTCAATCGGAGCAGTTCTGTAGCGCATGGGCTGCATAAACTCTTTTCCCGCGATAACGCGCTGTAATGTGAGGCTTTGAAGCATATTGTTATCGGCGCCGGTTTCGCATTCCTCGATTATGGAAAGTGTTCTGAATGTTTGGATGTAGCTGTTCAATGTTCTATGAGATGGGCCTTCCTTTTCATTGCGCTTTACTTCAACAGATGGGTATTCTGCGTCATATGACGACTCGCCGATATTCAGTTCGCCAAAATGAAGCGGCCTAATGGACTTTCCGTTCAATGTTCCTGAATATATTTCATTCAGTATTGGCTGGGGTCGCAAAAGCAGAGATCCGTTAACTTTTTCATAATAGCCAAGTTTTAGAAAAAGGACGCGTGATCTGATCAGTTCGTGGTCCGTTAGATTAAGTTCTCGATCAACGGTCTCAAAGTCGAGAATGAAGTCGTTATCACTGGCGGCCTCAGCAATCTCGTGTTCGCTGACCAAATGCAGGTGTTGTCTGATCCAGTCGGTCAATTTTGACGAATAGTTATACACTGCTTCGCTTGTAGGCAGAATGGTTATTTCATTCAGTAGATGATAGATGCTATTTGCGCTCAATTGAGAAAGCCCTTGCTCGCAAATTCGGAAGCGCTCGCCGTTAAGGAGCATCCAGTCAGCTATTTGGAGCGTCCTTGTTAGTGTTTGATATGCGTATTCTGGTGCGAATACTTGGCCACCTGTAAACCGATTGTGAACACGATACGCAATCAGCAGGCGGATCGTATTGAGTAAGTTTTCGTTCTTTGGGTCAAGTAAATTAGAGCCATCGTAGAGTTTAATGTCAAAGTCGATTGTTCTTTTGAGGGAGGGCCCTTTCTTGGTCTCAATCAACAGTCTCCATTGTGCATGATTGAACTCGGTGCCTGGAGCAAACCAATAAGGTTTGGTGATCGGGCTTCCTGCCGGCATTGATGAGAATAAGTGGTCTCTCAGTTCCAGAGCTTGTTGGTATGGATTGCTGCCGTTAAACTCATAGCCCAACAGCTTATAGCGATCGAAAAGATCTGGAATGATTTCATGCATGTATAACTCCTTTCAGCTTCTCTTGTAGTTGTGGGGTCGGGTTCGCTTTTGAGAATAGTGTGAGTACGCTTCGAGAACAGTAGCCTTGCAGTAGCCCCTCGCGATAGAGGTGCACTGCTTGATGAATTAAAGTGGCGACGGCAAACCATTTTTCAGCAACAGGTGTGATGCATCTACCCGCTTGCAGCGCTGAGTTTGCAAGCTCATAAATGCACAGTAAAACCTCAACCTTATCAAGGTTTAACTCTATATACATACGGTCAGCAGTTTCGCCAATAGTGGCTGGATTGAAAGGGGCCGAAGTTGGTGAATTCTTGCCAACAATAACGTAGTTGTCTTTATGGATTTTCAGGAACTCATTAAGCTCTTCTTGAGTATTGAAGTCCAACGAGGCTAACAGGTATGGGCTGTCCTTCATTGCCTCATAAAGGATCGCGTTATAGAATAAGCGAACCCATCTCTCCATCATAAAATGTAGAAGGGTGTCGGGGATGTAAACATCTACAAGATGTTTACTACGATCGGCATGTCTTAATTCTATAGTTACAGCGCGCCTGCTTAATGTTCTGACGTAAGTTTGAATCGCAAGTGTGGCCCTGAGGCTTCGCAGCGTTAAATTCATTAATATGCGCTGCGCACGAGCTTCTTGCGCTGCGCAATTAGCATTCTTCAAAATAGTCGCTGCGAGTGGAATACTATTTTCCTCGCTCGAAAGGCGGGGAAGGTTTTCAATTGCAGTAGGTGTGCCAAAGTTTCTACCTCCACTTAGAAATAGCTTTCTGTAGCTGTCGTCTCCTATCGTTTTGAGGTGGTCTCTCGCAGGCTTAGTGATAGCGATTATTTGGTCAAATGCAGCTTTAGTAGCGCTAGTTAAAACGACTCTTTGTTCTTCATGGCCCTTAGCGCGCGGTTTATATCCGATCGCGATCCAATCATCTCCAGCTTGAGTGTAATTGACCTGTCTACCATTCACGTCGAAAAGCTCGAATCCGAGTAGCCATGAAGGCGTAATGAAAGGATGATGGCGTACTAGCAAAAACATAAAGGGGAGCAGAGTATAGGCACCAAGCGGATTTATTATGTTTCTCACCTCTGTCGGACTTATGGCCTCAAATATTCCAGTGTCCGCGATGTTGTAAGTGTATTCGATCCACGTGCGGCATATATCTGACGGTGTGAAGTCTTTTCCGGCCTCTAGGTTTGCAAAACTATCAATCACTCTGCCGTTTGCTGCCTTGTGCAGTGTCGCTTCATGATCGCGAATTGCATTTAAGCATGCTTCGTTGCAGCAGTCCTGGACATATTGTATGTCTCCGTCAATGCCAGCAGAGAAAGCTTTAAAAGCGTCATCGTCGGATACTGTGAGCGGGATATCCATGAGCGCTTTATCATACAGAGTCTTTGTTTTATCTGTGTGGGGTGACGATTTGTAGGTTGGGCAAAATAATGGATAGTGAGGTTCGGCCATTATCGCGGTGCCAAGAAATATATTTTCCATGGTAATGAGAGCCTGCGGCCATTCTTTATAGAAAACCTCCAAGCTATATTCCTTGACAATTACTTCGGACTTCCATTGTGCAAAAAGTATTTCTACGAACTCGTTTACCTTTCTTCCTGATTGCAGGGTTGATAGATCGCTGCGTGTAGGATAGAGCTTGCAGAGGAGGGGTATTATTCTCCTCATGTGCATAGACCGCTGTTTGACGGCGCTGTGAGAGTAACGAAGACATTCGTCCTCTACCAATGTCAATAAATAACTAGTTAACTTTTCGCCATAGCACAAATAGAAAGGGATTAGATTGATAAATTGCTTTTTTCCGTTTCGAGCAGATGCATGCCAGCCCGAGTAATATTTAAGTGTTGATAACGATTTTGGAATGAATTCCCAAAATTTTACGCTTGTGCTCTGGCGTTCTTCTAGTCTAATTTTCTTGCCGTTGTTAGCGGTATTTATTTTTAAACCGGATACTTCAGCAAGTAACTTTCGGGCTCTGTTGTAAAGGCGCGCGACGACAATTTTTAAAAGCTCAGTGTTCTTGATTAAAAATCCTTCAAATCCATAAAGTATGGTGTCGATGTCTTCTGGGGTGTGAATAGCTTCTAGTTTGAAGCCTGTAATGTGGAGGTATGCGTTTGCATATTTTATTGCTCTCAACGAGTCGTTATCGTTTTCAGCAACGTTGAAAAGCTCTTGTTGCATTCCTGGCTCAATGGCCAAGAGTGGGTACTCATTGATGTTGTAGGTGGCGAGCATGGCCGAGGTCCGACAGCAGGGTCAGAAAATTCAAAAGCTTATCGGTATAGAAGTCAATGATTTTATTTGTTCTAAAGTTGGTTTGTGAATTGCATGGCTAGTTGTTAAGTGATTTATTATTGTTTGTTTTGTGTGATTGTTTTTTGTAATTACGTTTTTTGTTTTTTTCTTCTTGTGAGGAATGAGCGGTGTTTGTTGGCTTTGCGGGATAGTGTTTCAAAATCTAGGTGTTATTTTTGATTTGTGACATCAATTAATAAAGTGCAAAGGTTAGTGCGTATTGATGATCGTCAAAATAATTTTTCTAGCAAGAGCCGCAGAATCCGCGGGCTGAGAGGGTGATGATTAGGGAATCTCCGAACAAGCCTTCAGTTATGCGAGAATCCCCGCAACACCTGATCCGAGCCGCCCATGAGCCAGATGAGCTTTTCCGACTTTGAGTACGCCGGCAAGCGCAAGCAAACCCGCCGAGAGCGCTTCCTCGCCGAAATGGATCAGGTGGTGCCCTGGGCAGGCCTGCTGGAGCTGATCGAACCGTTCTACCCCAAGGCCGGCGGCGGTAGAAAACCCTATCCTCTGGAAACCATGCTGCGCATCCATCTGTTGCAGAACTGGTTCTCCCTGAGCGACCCGGCCATGGAAGAAGCGCTCTACGAAATCACGCCCATGCGCCAGTTCGCACGCCTGACGCTGAGCGCGCCAATCCCCGAAGACACCACGATCATGAACTTCCGGCACTTGCTGGAGAAGCATCAGCTCGCACCGGCAATCCTTGCGGTCATCAATGGTTATCTGCAGGAAAAAGGCCTGTCGCTGCGCCAAGGCACCATCGTCGATGCCACCATTATTCATGCCCCCAGCTCGACCAAGAATAAAGAAGGCAAGCGTGATCCCGAGATGCACCAGACCAAGAAAGGCGGTCAGTATTTCTTCGGGATGAAGGCGCACATCGGTGCCGATGTCGAGTCCGGCCTGGTGCATCACGTCCATGGCACCGCTGCCAATGTGGCCGATGTCACGCAGGTGGCTGAACTGCTGCATGGCGAAGAAAACGCCGTGTATGCAGATGCCGGTTACACCGGTGTCGAAAGGCGCGAAGAGCATGAAAATCGGGGGGTGATCTGGCAGATTGCAGCGCGTCGCAGCACCTATTCCAAGCTGAACCAGCGCAGCGTACTGTACAAAGCCAAGCGCAAGATCGAGTTCTGCAAGGCTCAGACACGGGCCAAGGTCGAGCATCCGTTTCGCGTGATCAAGCGGCAGTTTGGTTACGTGAAAGTACGTTTTCGTGGGCTGATGAAAAACACGGCTCAGTTGACCACGCTGTTCGCCCTGGCAAACCTGTGGAGGGTTCGAAAACAGCTCATGGGTATGGGTGAGGTTCGCGTTTAACACGGAGAACCGGTCGAAAAAGCTCTCCGTACATGATTTTTCGGTCACTTTTCGTCCAATGACGCTGTAGGTGCCTGGAAAATTGCAACTTGCCGCGGCTGCACGACAAGTTGATCGGAGCATCCTTAGGTAGGTAAAAAGCAAAACTTACCATATCCAGAATATCGCCGATCAGGCCCAGCAGGTCCTTGGCCGAATGGTGTGCCAGCTCCAGCGCGCTGCGGTCCACCCGGCCCTGGTCGGCACGCTTGACTGCCAGCTCGAGCATGCCGATGACGGCGTTCATCGGGGTGCGAATTTCGTGGCTGATGGTGGCCAGAAACGTGCTTTTGGCGCGGTTGGCATCGTCCGCCTGCTGCTTGGCCTGGCGCAGATCCATGACCAGTTGGCGGCGATCGCTGATGTCTATCCAGCCGCCGATGATGCCCTGCACTTCACCCAGGGAGTCGCGGTACGGCAAGATCCAGTGGTAGATGGTCAGTTCCCGACCCTTGATCCGTAGTGGACGGTCCTTGATCAGCGGTGAGCCCGCGGCCATGACTTCCAGGTGATCAGCCTGGATCTGCCGAGTCTGCTCGCTATCGGCGAACAGGCTGCAGTCCAGCTGTTTGCCGATAACCTGATCAGAGCTGGCCTGCACGGCTTCGAGGTAGCTGTAGTTACAACTTTTCAGGCACCCCTCGCGGTCACGCACATACATCGGGTGGGGGGTGCCGTTAAGCAGGGCACGCATGAATGCCAGCTGGTCGTTCAGCGCACGCTCGGCATGCTGACGCTGGCGAATCTGCAGGCGCAGGCGAGCGTTCCAGAGCAAGGCCAGCAGCAGAAGCAGGGCCGTGCCCAGCACCACCTGCAGGGCAAGCTGGCTATAGTCCCTGACGTTGTTATCTTCATGTCGGCCAAAGCCGCTCCAGCGGTTGTTGATTACCCCCAGCTCCTCCGGTGAGATGCTCAGCAGGGCCTTGTCGAGGATCGACACCAACGCAGGTGACTGGGCAGTGGTGGCCATCGCGAAATTGGCCGGTTCGCTACCGATCGAGGTGCGGATCACCAGTTCGGGGTTGCTGGCCAAGGCGTGGTTAGCATCTATCAGGGTGGTGATCACCGCATCTACGGCACCGCTGTTGAGTAACGCCATCGAGTAGAACGCGCTTTCGGTCTCGACCCAGCCGACCTGCGGATAGTGCCGCGACAGCATGGCGTCCATGGCGCTGTAGCGGGCGATGGCGATGCGATGACCTTGCAGTTGATCCAGCGAATTGAAGGCCGGATTGTCCTTGCAACTGACCAGCACATAGGTGCTTTCCAGGTAGGGACGGCTTAGTTGGAGGTTGTCCTCGCCCACCTCCGTGGTAGCCAATGCAGCAATCACATCCGCCCGGCCATCCTTCAGGCGAGCGATCATGTCGGCGATGCCGCTGGCGCGCTGTACTTCGAAACGCAAACCAGTGCGCAGGCGAATGAGCTCCAGCAGGTCGGCGGTGATGCCGCGAAAATGCCCCGCGTCGTCGAAATAGGATAGCGGGGCAGCTGTGTCGTCGATGACCACACGCATCACCGGGTGATCCTGCAACCATTGTTCCTCGCTTTCGCTCAACTGCAGGTTGCGGTCGGTCAACAGTAGGTCGCTGCCGGCGCTCCAGCGTTTGAAGATGCTGGCGCGCAGGGCTGGGGGCTGGTTGTCGAGGACGGCGTTCACCAGGTCCAACAGCAGGGTATCCTGCTGGCGCAGGGCAAAGCCGAAGCCGATGGCCTCATGCTTGCTGAAGTTGGCCATGCGCAGGCGTGGCAGGTGGCCGCGGTTGAGCAGGTAGTGCGTGGAGATGGTGTCACCGATGAACACGTCGGCCTGGCCGAACGCCACGGCGTTCAATGCCTGGCTGGAAGAACCAAAGGCCAGCAGCTCTGCCTTGGGGTAGGCGCTGAGCACTTCCTGTCTGGGCAGGTAGTGGTAGAGCATGCCCAGGCGCATGCCGGTCAGGTCCAGGTCCAGCGCCCAGTTTTCGTCTTCACGCGTTACCAGTACCGGTTGATCGATGGCATAGGGGTGTGACAGCGCCAGGGCGTCATTGTCCGCCTCGTACCCATTGGCACTGCCCAGCAGGTCGATATCGCCGTTTCTGAGCGCCTCTACCGCAGCCTGTCGGCTGGAGAAGCGCAGCACCCGTACCGGCAACTGCAGGGCCTTGCCGATCAGGCTGGCGTAGTCGGCGGTCAGGCCCTGGTAATCATGGCCGCCACTGGTGATGTCAAACGGCGGATAGTCGGGGGCCGAGGTACCCAGCACCAGTTCCTGACGACCTTCCAGCCATTGCCGTTGTTCGGTCGTGAGCCGGGGCTGAGCCGGGGCGGACGATGTGCGTGCCAGCAACGTAAAGGACGAGGCTTCAAGATGGGCAGCCTGTGTCCCACCGCTGAACAGCAGCAGCGCGAGCAACAGGCGGGCGAGCGCGCAGGTCATGACCACTCTCAGACCAGCGCATTGCGCTTGGCCATCTCGATCAAGTCGACCAGCGTGTTGACCTGTAGCTTGTGCATGAGGCGCTTCTTGTAGGTGCTGACGGTCTTGCTGCTGAGAAACATGCCCTTGGCGATTTCCTTGTTGCTGCGGCCTTGAGCGAAAAGTTGCAGTACCATCAATTCACGGTCATTTACCTGGCGAAAAAGTTGCAAGTCGGTATCGATCACCTGGTTGTGCTTAATGGCCTGGCTGGGGAAATAGTTATAACCGGCCAGTACGGCTTTGATAGCACTGAGCAGTTCACTCAGGTCTTCCTGCTTGCACACGTAACCTGCGGCACCCGAGTGCATGCAGCGTACGGCAAACAATGCCGGGGATTGTGCAGTCAATACCAGCACCTTCAAGGGCAGGGCCATGGACTGAAACCGGGAAAGCACCTCCAGGCCGTCTAGCTTGGGAATGCTGATGTCGAGGATGACCAGGTCGGGGTTGCTCTCGCGGATCATCTGCATGGCGTCTACGCCATTGTCCGACTCGCCGACAATTTTGTAGTTCTGGTTTTCCAGCAGCATACGGACGGCCAGGCGGATGACCGGGTGGTCGTCAACAATAAATATGGAGTGCATGTTCAACTTCCCTGCGGTCGATTGACGGTGACAGGTGGCACCTTATCGCAGTTGGAAGTCGTCTGGCATGGGAGGAAGGGCTGTTAGCGCCATATGGGAAATGGCTTACAAGATAAAACAAAACGGGCTACGAAATAGGCATGCTTAACGCAATGTCAAAGCGCACTTAGTAACTTTTCATTGATATTTATACGTGGTGTTTAGTTTGCAGCCAGCATGCGTAGGAAGTTTCCTGCAACACGCGGAGCAGCGCTGGGCCGAGCCCAGGCTGCACCGACGTGGTTCAGGTCGGGCTGGAGCGCCCGGTCATTTCCCGCGCCATTTCACTGGCGTAGCTGTCGGTCATGCCGGCGATAAAGTCGATCATGCGCAGGAAGGCGCTGTGCAACGAGGCGTGCGGGTCTGGTGCGTTGTTGCCGATCAGGTCCAGCACCCGGCGGCTCTTGAACGATGGCGTGCGCCCTCCGTGCTGTTCGAGTGCCGCACCGCAGAAGGTGTTCAGCAGTATTTCCAGGGTGGTGTAGGCGCCGATTTCGTGCAGGGTCTTACGCTTGTCCTGGAAGATTTTGTTGCGTGCCATGTCCTTGGCCTGCAGCACGCAGCGCTTGGCCGGGCCGTGCATATGCTCGACCAGGTCACCCGGCAGTCGCCCGGCCAGCAACGCCTGCTGCTGTTCGACGAAGGCGTGGGCTGCGGCGTTGGTCAGGTGTTCGATGGCCTTGCCGCGCAGGATTGCCAGCTTGCGTCTGCGGGAGTCGCGCGGGCCGAGCTGGCGGTAGGTTTCCGGCAGGTCTTCGCCGACCAGGTCGAGCAACAGCGCTTCGACTTCGGCGTATTGCAGCAGCTCCATTTCCAGGCCGTCTTCCAGGTCGATCAGCGCGTAACAGATGTCATCGGCAGCTTCCATCAGGTAAACCAGTGGGTGGCGCGCCCAGCGCTGGTGCTCCAGTTGGGGCAGGCCGAGCTTGCGGGCTATCTGCTCGAGCAGGGGTAGCCTGCTACTGGTGATTTGACAACCAAATAATCCAACCCTAAGAGCCTGATTTCATTGGGGTTTTTGGTAAAGCTGCGTTTTGTGGTGATTTTCGTGTGTGTCATAGGTGTTGGCCTACAAGTGCTGCGTTAGAGCGGCCCGGTAGGAACGGTATGACTGGTAGGAACGTTCGCACCAGTAGGAACGGTATGACCAATGCGACGCTGTGAAGCCTCCTACTGGGTAGGAATAGTAAGACCAGTAGGAAGGGTAGGAAAGCTCTTACCGGGTGCGATGGGTAGGAATGGTGGGAAGGGTAGGAATAGTGCTACCCGGTGCGATTGGTAAGAAAGGTAAGAACGGTAGGAATGGTATGACCCGGTAGGAAAGAAAACAAAGAAATGGGCAAAAAGTACAAATTATTTCTAAAGGTTGTTTTGTTGAGAATAAAGCAAAAAATCGGTAGGAAAGGTATGACTGGGTAGGAATAGTAGGAAGTTGGGGCTTGATTTATGTTTATTAAATGTTAAAACAATAGATATACAAACAAACACAAAAGGAGATACATAATGTTAACAATCAATAAGCAATCATTCTTTCAAAAGGCAATCGTAATTCACAATGATAAAGGGGGTGTTGGTAAGTCAACAATGAGCTTAAACATTCACTTCGCCATTCAGCAAATGACTGGCTTGGTAGGCCATTTTGTTGATGCTGATGCACAAGAAACATCTGTGGAATGGATGGATGCTCGTGTTGAACTCGGCTTTGGAACTCCAGAATACATTGGTAAGAAAACAGCATTGATTGCTCATGTTAGTAAGGTTGCTGACAAGCATGACTTCATCACTGTAGATACACCCGGTGCTGATACACCAGCAAGCCGTGAGGCGATGACCTTTGCTGATATTTTGATTATTCCTGTAAATGCTTCCGGTTTTGTCGTGAATAAGCTGGTTCCATTGCTTGAAAAAGTGGCATTAGCGAAGTCAAATAACCCTGACATGAAAGTGTTCATTGTCTTTAATATGGTAGAGAAAAAGAACACCGCACAAATCAGAAAGCACAAAGCCAATGTTCAGGCAATACTTGATGAGTTGTTGGCGAAATACGAAACAACATCAGAAGAAGCTGAAATTTTTATTTGCCAAACCTGTGTTTCACATAAGCCTAGTTTGTATGACCAAATGAGTGAAGGCAGAACAATATTTGAAATAGCCCAAGGAAAAACCCTTGACCCAACACTTGAATACACTGCATTGCTTGGTGAGATTCAAGACAAATTCATTACTAACATTGAGGTGGCAGCATGAGTAACTTATGGAAAAAGAAAGCAGAAGAACAAGGTCTAAATCCTGATGATTTCGTTGACCTTGCATTAGCAGGTGGAAAGCTTACAGAAGAAGAACCAGTTGCTTTGACAGTAGTTGAGAAATTCATAGCACCTGAACCAGAATCTGAAGTTGAAGTTCAAGCTGATGCTGGTAGCCTTGAAGCTCTCTTGAAAGAATTGAAAGATATTGAGAGCGGCAAGAAGAAAGCAGGTAAGCACAAGAAGATTTCTATCAGCATTGATGCAGTAACCCACTTGAAAATTGAAATCATGAAGAAGAAATTTGAAGAAGGTTTCTTCATGGAGGTTCCTTTCTCCAAGGTCGTAGGTTCAGCCATTGATGAGCATTATGATACGAAATACAGAAAGAACAAAAAACCAAAAGCCCCTTAATGGGGTTTTTTGTTGTCTTGATAAAAGGCTTGTTTTTGGCTATATTGTCTGATTGATGAATATGGAAGGGGTGATTATGAGCAGCATGAGTTGGGATAAATTGCTGAATAATACTCGCCTCGGTGGTCGTCCACCAAAATCAGAGATAGGACGTTCACCCTTCCATTCTGACCATGATAAGGTCATCTTCTCAGGGGCTTTTAGACGCCTTGCACGCAAAACACAGGTTCACCCACTCGCTACTAATGACCACGTTCATAATCGCCTCACACATAGCTTAGAAGTCGCTTGTGTGGGTAGAACGCTTGGTGTGAGGGTAGGGCAAGAACTACTAAATGAAAGACTTATTCCAGAATCAATTTCAGCTTCTGACATTGGTGATATCGTACAGACAGCTTGTCTAGCTCATGATATTGGCAACCCTCCTTTTGGTCATACGGGTGAAGAAGCTATTCGTCACTGGTTCTCCAATGATGTTGGAGCCAAGATGATTGAACATCTGCCATTCAATGAAGCTACCGACCTTCGTAGATTTGAAGGGAATGCCCAAGGGTTCAGGGTTTTAACCACATCAGAATATCATCCCTATGATGGTGGAATGCGGCTGACCTATGCGTCACTAGGGGCTTTCATTAAGTATCCTTGGATGGCTGGTGATGCGATGAATCAGCAAAGGCCCATAAAGAATAAATATGGTGTTTATTGCTCTGAATTGGCCTTGTTCGATGAAGTAGCTGATGCAACTGGCTTGTTGAAGCTGGGTGATGGTTGGCGGTGCCGCCATCCACTGGCTAACCTTATGGAAGTCTCTGATGACTTCTGCTACGCCATCCTTGATTTAGAAGATGGTGTAGAAATGGGAATCCTTGAGTGGGACAAGGTTTTTGAAATTTTGTGTCTTGTTCTCGATGACCACCAAAAGAACCAACTGGTCAAAGAGATTCAAGGTATGAAGGTTGGTCGCCGGTTGTCGATGGTGCGGGGCAAAGTCATTTCAGCATTTGTAGATGCTGGTGCTGCAGCGTTCATGAGCAACCACAATGAAATCATGTCTGGTCAGGCACTCGGAATCTTTGAGCTGTGTAGCAAGAACGTTCGTGATTGTGTGAATGCAGCCAAAGCACTTGCCCGAGACGAAATCTTTCAACACCCACGCAAGGTTGAGCTTGAAATAGGGGCATACAGCACCATTTCCACCTTGTTGAACGTGAGCTGTTCAGCGGCTCTCATCTACGCCAGAAACGGCGGTGTAGCTGATTCAAAGACCAAACGTGTAGTTGACCTGCTGGGCCTTGACCTAGCGGCTCTAAACGCTTCTGTGGGCGTCTCCAAGGACTATGCAGCAATAATGCAAGTCTTGGACTACGTGAGCGGTATGACTGATAACTACGCCATGCATCTTGCTCGTCAATTCAATGGCATGGGCATAGAGCGGTGATGGTGTAGGTCATGAAGAAACCCCTTTGCTGGGGTTTTTTATTTTCTTTGCTCTTGCTTTTATTCACCAGAAGCTTTTGATTTTATGTCTTGATTGCAAAATAAAACCCCATCGGAGCTTAGGTCTTACTCAGTGAAGCGTGTGCATTGGTATGAGCTTCAAACCTATTTCATACCAGTATGGCCCCCTATCTGTCACTATCTGATACTGAATAGCGGTTTTAACTGGTGATTGAACAACATCCACTACAAACAGCTTTTTAATTCTGCAATGCATATTTTGGATTTCTTGTATTTGCATATTGTAGATTACAGGAAAAGCATCCAGCCCTTTCTGGCTAAGGTTCAATTCCTTAAACCTATCATGTAATACTTGCTCAAATTTCTTGACTATCATTTGTTCGACCTGTTTTGCTTTTCCCATATTTTTACCTTCGTTGTTTAATTGTTTATTGCTCCTAATCTCAGTAGTGTTTGACGTTCAGTCGATGAGATAATATTCAAGCTTGTTTTCTGTGAAGTGATGAAGCCTTGTCGCTGCTTCATAGCTAATATCAATCCCGTACCTTGTTCTTTTGGCGTGGTTCAAGCTGAACTGAACCAAAGGGCTATCAAGCCCTTTGTACTCGTCCAAATGGCTCTGTAATTCTTCGTTAATCGACTTAACAGCGTGTGCTGGTGCATTCAATTCTTTAAGTTTCAATGCTAGAAGGTTCTTGAATTGCAAGATAACTCTTAGCTCAATTACTTTGTCTTTGTTCATTGTTTTTGTGGGTGTTTGTTATTTCATTGTCTCACGTAACAAATATTCGTCAATGATGCAAGTGAAAAAATAAGGTATTTAAATTGAATAATATGAATGGAATGGTATAACTAACTAAAAAAGGAGAAAATATGAAAGCAACACGCATACAAAAACTAGCACTACTCATCACCCTTTCAATGACAGCCGCTTTGGTTCATGCTGAGGAAAAAGTGACGGTCATTAACCCTGAATGTTTAGAACGAATTGAAGCCACACATCAAGCCCTTGATGCTGCTCACGCAAAAGGGGAATTCATGAAGGTAACAGTCAATAAAGACATGCCAGCCTTCCTTGATGGTGAGGTGTGTAACGTTAATCTAGAAATGGAAGTCAAAAGCTTGGCTGATGCTAAAAAGCTTCAAGCTGAGTTTCGTGAATATTTGTTGTTAAATTCAAAAATAACAACGTCACATCGATCAATTACTAAGATAAAATAATTCGTAATTTATAAAAAATATAAGTAATAACGAAAATAAAAAAAGCCCTCATGTGAGGGTTTTATATTGCCTTGGGTTTGAGCTTGGGGGTCTTGGCTAGTTCTAATTTAACTTCTTGGGCAAAGTTAACAATGGAAAGGGAGCCGCCAATGTGGTTCATTTCTTCAACCATTACTCCTTCGGGGGTCAACAAGAATTCATTATTTCCGTAGGGTATGGTGGTTTGTTCAGCGTTGACTGCAATGAATCCTTGGTTATTAATGATTGCCAAGCAATTTATCTCAGACAGAATAAAAGTCACATTAATGTTATCTGTTGTTCTAATCCTTGTTATACGCTGAATCTTAGTGCTTTCTAGCTCAGGCTCAAATTGACCATGTATTTTCTTCAAGTAGTCTACCGGGCTACCTTCTGTGACTAAGGTGAAAACTGTATTGATTGCTGTGAGCGGTCTTCTATTTGATTTATAGGTGTTGAGGTGATTTAAGCCCCATTGAAGGAAGTGAAAGATAGAGCTATTTACTACTTTAGGTAGGAAATTGAAAAAATCATGGGAATGATAATCGTATTTGTGATTGGCTATACCTAGGCATAGATGCTGGAGCAACGGTGTAGCATCAAAGTTGGTGAGATATTCTATTTGGTTCCTAGAAGCTTTAGAGCGTGGTGTAACGTATGGGAATTTACTTTTAGAAGCCTTGAACCTCCCAGCTTCTTTGATTGTGCTGTATTGCTTGAAAACCTGCAAAAGCGGCTGAGGAATGAAAGCATTGCCATCAGGGCAATTATTTAGAAATTCATCAATACGCAATACTAGCTTGGAAATTTCAGCATTAATCAAATCCTCTGTTAACTGTGATGGTGTTTTTGATTGTTCGCTCATAATGCTCCTTCTGTAATTCATTACTAACATATTAACACTTAATAATTCTTTAGCAATTTATAGCAGGCACAAAAAACCCTCACTCGGAAGGCTTCGTTGTTAGATTTACTGCTTCTATTTCCAGTGCTGTGATTGTTTCTACTCTACCCCCAGCTACTACAAACTGTTGAAGGGAATCACTGTATGTAACGTCTGAGCATCTGATTGACCCTTTGAACGATGGGGTAGGGCTGATGATGTAGGCCATGATGACCGCTCCATTGAGCGTGTTCACGCCTGTGCTAGTGATGTAGTTCCTAGATGTACCATTCTTCGTCAGAACCGCTGTACCAGCGTTGTAGCTAGCTCCGGGGCCATCACTGATGGTTTCGGTCATTGGCTGGTCTGAGCGAGCTGCAAAAGGGCAATAGACGTAAGGTTGTTTGAGTGGGTTGAGTGTCTTCAACATGGCTGCAGGAAGCCTATGATAGTCACCTTGATTCTGACCCATTGGCAGAGCTGGGTAGCGTATGGTTGAATCATCAACTGTTTCTTCATACACAGTAGATAAAACAAGAAGAGAATTTTTAATCATTTGCAATTCTTCCTTGACTTTAATGCTGTCTACAAGAAGATTCTGTGCCCCTAAAGAAGTATAAGCATTCATCATATGAATGCTTAAAGTTATTGCTGCAATTGAAAGTATTACTAAAAGGGCAATCATGATTGCCTCAATTAAATCTGAAAGTTACGTTAGAAAGCGGGAGCGTGATATTCCCTGAGCAGGTGAAGGATAAATTGTATTCATCATGCTTATTTGATGAACCGCCCACTGTTGCAAATGTTTCACCACTTTTGCCACACCCGAGCATTTCACCATTTTGCTCCACATAAATAGTGTTGTAGCTGGTTCTGAAATTAGGCATGTCAATTTGATTTGGGATTTTGTTCAAAGAAGCATAGGTGTAGGTGATAACCGTATTGCTTCCGCTATAAAGAATGGAATATGCCCCTTTAACGTATGGGTCATTCACAGTAACACATTCAGACGTTATGGCAGGGTCGCATGGGTATGCTTCGCGGTTAGGTAATTCACTGTTATTGGATGAATAATCACGGGCATTGTAACCAAGCAAAATAGTCTTGAAGTTAGAGCCAGTTTTCGTTGACTTATAAATAGTTGAAAAAGTAACTGAGCCTCTGTATGTAGGTTCTGTTGGTTCTTCTGGCTCCACTGGTTCTGTTGGTTCTTCGTTTGGGGTTACAAACTGTATGGTGCCATCAGGAAGTGAACCACGTAATTTAACCTCAGTTGGAATATACATTACATAAGCAGCTTGTGCGGATGCAGAAGCTAAAAGTGTTAGTGAGAAAAGACCTTTGATGATGTTGTTCATAAAAAATAGCAAGTTGTTTATTATAGTATTACATGTAAATACCCTTAATGCAAATGATTGGGATTAAATATTAACATGAGGAAAACAAAAAACCCTCATGAGAAGGTCTTTTTAGTATCAGTGATTTTAATTTGAGCAACTTCCAGAATAACTATATCTCCATGTTGTCTCTATTGGTTGCATCACATCAAAGTTTGCCTCTAGGTATGAAACAGCACTTGTTCTGTATGAGTTATTGCTTACGCAAGGCGACATTTTAGAGTTCGGAATGTTAAGCGTCACTGTGCATCTTTCTTTTTCACCGCCTGTTTCGGTAAAGCTCATTCTATAAGCATAACTAGCTACATATATATCGGAATAGCCAGATGAAAGTAGCACTTGACCAATTTGGCTTGCGTTATTACTACATTGAACAACAGGTTCTGTTGGGGTTTCTGGATCAGTTGGCTCTGTTGTCTCTGTTGGCTCTGTTGGCGTAGTAGGGTCTGTTGAGCCATTATCTGTGCCGTTACCGTTTCCATTTGAACCGTTGGTGCCGTCAGGATTCACACCCATGCTTATTGAACCATTGGATAATGGGCCACCTAATGATGATTCCAATGGAATTTTGATTTCAAAGCTTGCTGAAGCAATAGTGCTTAGTGATGACAATATGGTAAATGCTAATGTAGATGTTATTAATTGTTTCATAAATATAATGATGTTGTTTATTATAGTATTACATGTAAATACCCTTATTGCAAGTGATTGATATTAAATATTCATCTCCAGAAAACAAAAAAACCTTCTTAAGAAGGCTTGTTTGTTTATCTGGCTGATTAGATTGTCAATGTATCTAAAAAAAGTTCTTGCATTGACAATTCACGTCTTCTGTTATTGTTGATAGCGAATAGTCTATCTGATTCACTGACAAGCACTCTTGAGAGCGAGCTGTAGTTAGTCTCTTCAAGCATAATCTTCACTGATTCACCATGCTTTGCGTAGCAGCGGCGTATGGCATCTAAGGCTTGCTTCTTGTCGTGGCTTACGGCTATCCCAAGAGCTGATTCAACAGCATCAATGTTGTAGTTGAATTTACCATCAATGAAAATGTTGATAACGGTTTCAAGAAGGTTGTCAGGGTCAGCAATGTCAAGGGTTTGGAAATTGTCAGCGGTTACTGTGAAGAGGTTGAGCTTTCTTTCAAATTCACTTGCATAAACTCTTACAAATAATTCTCCTTCTTCAATGTTATTTAATATTAGGTACATGTTACACCTTTTGTAGTTTGTTATATATTACTATAATACGCATTTATTAAATGTCAATAAGTGTCACGTTGTTTAAGTGCAAAAAATCCAGCATATTGCTGGATGATTTGTTTCTTTCCTATTTAATTGTGCTTCAAATTGAAAGGGTCTTTGTGTTTGGTGTAGTAGGCTACCAAATCTTTATACTCCCACAACACGACATAAAGCTGAGTGACCATGTATTGCTCAGTCAGTGCAATTTCATCTTTGGTCTTGAATTTGAATAAAGATGTTATCCTGTCGAAAATATTATCTAGCCCATTCTCCAAGCCTGAATAAAGCCACTCTGGATGTGATACTGATGTGATGAGTTCTTGATTGACAAATAGAAGGGTAGCGAATCTATTCAATGCATTGATGGTATATGAGTCATGACCTGATGCCTTGAAGCTCATGGTGTCGAATGAAATGAACAAGCTGAATTCATTATTCTTAAAGTAGAATGATTTTCTGTTTTTAGCGGGTTCTTCACTGGTTTTGGTTGGCGTTTCATCGAATTCAGAGAAATCAAAATCATCAGTTTTAACTATCTCATCATCACCACTTGAAGAAGGGGCAGGATTTTCATCAAGCTCATCAAAGTTGAAGTCATCGAAATCATTTATCTTACTGGCTTCTTCATTCGTTGTTTTCTCATCTACAAAGTCATCCAATATAGGAATGTCTTCATTGTCAAAAGAACTGTCACTTTCAAAATCAAAATCACCAGAAAACACATCACCTAAATTTTGAGGTTTAACTGATGTTAATTTTTCCAATGTATCAAGTTCATCAAAATCAAAATCATCATTTATATTATGAGGGTTTGACAGTATCTTTATAGTTATATCATCAATGATATCTTGAAATTCCTTGATAAATTTTTGTCTGTCAGGTTCATTAGGCCCAATCTTTCGTTTGTAGAAGATTCTAAACAGTTCATTGAAATCCTTGTTAACACCATTCAGGAACCTTGTGTTTTTAGTTAATTGCTCATACGACTTTAGCTTGTCTCCTAAATAATCCAACACCGTTTTTCTTGATAAGCCAGTCTCGTTATGCTCAAAGATATTTGATTTGAAACTAAATCTTTTGTATTCGTTAATTAGCTCTAAATTTATCCCATATTTCATAATTATCCTCTTGATAGTTTGTTGATTAACACTTGCTCTTCTTCATTGCTACTGACTAGTAGTTCAGGCAAAATTTCTTCTTCAGGTTTAAGGTCGCCATCCAAAAGACTGAAATAGTCTTCTGCTGACAAACCAGATAGCTCAATAGCATCTTCAATTGTGTAGTATTCTTTACTCATAATAAGTTCCTCATTGGGTTAGTGGTTGATTTGTATTTAGTAGAATCATTAGCCGCATTCTTGTAAGCGTGTTTCGGTGCCAATGCTGCTGGCTCTACCTTCACTGGCTCAGGCTTCTCAGGGTTATGGATAAGGTCATAGACGTTATCAGCCTTGAGCTGTGCATCTATACGGGTCTTCATGGACTCAAAGCACTGTTGTGATTGACGCATAGCTTCAACGATTAGAAGCGGGTCTTTCTTAAAGGCTGGTACAGCCCATCCAAGGTTATAGGCGTCTTCGTTGGCGTTGTAGGCTTGCTGCTGCTCGTTCTGGTCAAGTCCATAGTGTCTAACGAGCTGTTGAGCGGCTACGTTCACAAGAAGCTCTTCAAAGCCCCTGTGAGCGTTACTGATGTGGTAGTCGTTCAATGACTGGCGGTTGAGCTTGGAAGAGTGACCCTGAGCGTGTGCGTCTTCATGGAAGGTAGTAGAAAGCTCTTGTAAGACACTCTTGAAGTTCTCGCTATGTGCAAGGTTGATAGCGTTCTTCTTCGGCATGTAGTAATTGGTAGTGCCGCCCCTAGTGATAGGAATGTCTATGGATTTAAGGTAACAATCTCTGAATTTGATGAGGTCTTCATTATTCATGGCCTTGAACTGAGGCTTCTGGAACTCTTCAAGCCACTTGATTCTAGGGTCAGGCTTGTCTTCATGCTTCCATTCAAGCTGGTCAATGTTGAAAACGGTAACTGTCTTAGCGGCTCTACGCCAGAAATGTTGTGGCTCTCCATTGGTGTCTAGGACTGGTTGAGATTCACCAGATTCATTGGTTGTCTCAATTGCTTTACCTTTCATACCAAAGCGTTGAACAATTTGTGTTCCTTTGGTGCCTTTCGGCATGGCAAAACCTGAGTTGATAGCATCATTGAAGCTCATGTAAAGTGGTGCTTTAAATCCCCTAGATTCAGTGTCATCCATCAACAGAACTTGATTTTCGTTGCCATACTTGTAACCCGATTTAGGGTTCATTCCTAGCTGCTGAAATACAGGGTCTTCCCAGATTGGTATACCTGAGCGGTCATTTGTTTCTAAACGTTCAATTAGACGTTCACCAATTTTCTTGAATAGATTCTCCGTTTCACCCGTGAAATGAATGTCATTTTTCTTGTATTTACCTTCTGTGTATTCACCCGGCTCAAACACAATGTCACTGTGTTCTTGCTTCATTTTTGGGATTTCGTTTTCTTGGATAGCAAGGCTAAGACTTAAAGCTTTATCAACAACAGTTTGTTCGATGAAGCCTGAATATAGATTTGTGAATTTCAATCCTGTATCAGCATAGGCTGTCAAGGTCATGCCTACATCATTTCTGTGTTCGTTGATTTGTTCGGCGTATTTGATGAGATTGCTGAATAAATGCTCATGCCCAGCTAAGGATGATTTGAATTTCTGTAGGGCATACTCCGGTGTACAACCTTTCAAATCCTTAGAGTCAAAATACTTAAACTCTACTCCAAACTCAGTGGAAACAGATTTCTCTTTTTCATCAGGGATAGAGTTAATAAGGTTTTGGTATGTTTCTAGTGCCCTAACTTCTGCTGGTTCAGTTTCTAGGCTGAATCCATATTTTGAGTTGATATAGGCTTTGGTTAGTAAGTGAACGTCATACGGCACTAATGGTTGGGTTAAAACGTTTTTGCTGAATAAGGCTTTGTTTTCATCAAAGAAATCTACAAAGCTTTCTATTTCTGCTCCTAATTTAGATAGGTCAATTCCTTCATACATAGTAAACCTTCAGTTGTTATTTCTATTATTATAATATAACGAGAATACTTTACAAGTTATGTATGTTAATAAGGTTGTTGGTGCAACAAAAAAGCCCTTGTTGGGCTTATCTGATGTTGTATTTTATTTTATGTCGTTCATGTTTTGCTGAATCAACATTTTCAAAGCTCTTAACCAGATGAGCTTTTAATTCATTCATGGTTAAAGATTCACTGGTGTAGTCAGTGTTTAAATTCTTCATGGTTGAAGCTCGTTCAAGGCGTTCCAGCCCTTGCTTCATCAACTGGTCTTTCCCCAACATTTTCTTGTCATCAAGGAATGCAAGGTAAGCAATCACCTGTTCAGTAGCTGCAGGGCAAAACTCATTGACCGGGCCATATTCATACTCAAACTTCTCTACGGCGTTTTGAGCCTGTCTGTGGTAGGTAGATAGGAGTGAGTAGAGTGAGTTCCTATCGCCAGCCATAGCCACCTTCTGAGCGTGTGGGAGGTTGCGTAGAAAGGCGTTCACTGCATCCGGGTCGGTGTAGAGCTGCTTAGGGTCGAATCCTTCCACCTTCATCAATGGGTCTGTCTTACGGTCAAACCTACGCTTGAAATCGGGCTGCTCGAGCACGCTGGTTTCATTGTTGCGGTAGAGTTCGCATAGGTTGACTATGACCTTCTGAACGCTGAATTTACGGGCTGGTAGAGCCTCTGGCGTTGGATCTGGCTGGACTGATGGGGTAGGGGATACCACGGGTTCTGGCCTGTTCTGGTCGTGGTGATACTTGTCCCCTTGTTCAGACAGCATCCCCAGTATCTGCAGGTTGTCGTAGGTGGCTTCAAGCTCTAAGCCAAGCAACGTGGCTTGCTGGCCGGTAGGGGAGGCTATCACCTGACCTGTTTGGAACGTCTCAAAACGCCCGGTAGCGTTCGTGTGCCATAGCTCTCTGTCTCTATCCACTATGACGATGGTGTCACTGGACTGGAAGAAACTGAACCTGTCTTCTAGGCCATTGAGTTTGATGAATGAGAGAGGGTCATTCACATTCTCAAAATGGTGAAATTTTTCCATCAAAAGCGAGCCATAGCTGTGAGCGTAGGCAAGATGACCTTCTTGGAAGGGTTTGATTAGCTGAGCGTTAGCTTGCTCGTTTTCAAGGATGGCTGAAAAGAAGGGTAGGTGCTCGGGTTCAAAATGATTTGGGCTGATGATGATTAGCTTATCATCGGTGATTCTGAAATGAATGTTCTTCTCGCGTCTTTCCTGTGCTTCTTCTTTATTCTGTATAAATTCCTTAGCTGACATAATTTCCTACGATGTTATTACTTAACATTATAATGCTTAAGAAATTTAACGCAAATCATACAGGCATAAAAAAGCCCCCGGTGAAGGAGGCTCTTTTACAACTTAGAGAATGAAAACTTAAAGGTATTTGCTGTATTTGTTAACCTTTGGTTTGTAAACCGTTGAAAGGGCAGAACCAAGAACAGAACCAAGAATGTTACCAATACCTCTGTAAAGTGCCTTATAGAACCCAGCTTTTTCAAGTACCTTACAGAAGCCGTTGAAGAATATCGAATAAATTATACCACCAAACCCAAGGCTAGAAATTAGCAAGATGGTGCCTGCTGCCATGGAAACTACCATCATGGTTGTGTTGAAGTGTTCAATGTCGGTGATGAACAAGAACAAGAAACCCAATGCAATCAAAGTAGCAATACCGCACACATAGAAAAGGCCAGCGTGTTTCGGTTCCAAGTAATCGAATGCGATAAGGAACTTGAGAAGTAAAGAAATGCTGATTAGACTACCAACTATTGCCAATCCTGAGCCAATGTATAATTTTAAACTGTTCATATGTAATGTCCTCTAAGTTGTACTTCAATTATAACATGTAAATAGAAATACTCAAGCGGATAACTGTAGTAAATAATTATCGCCTGTCAAGTACCGATTTGAAAAGCCTATTACTTTAACGAAAATTCCAGACAACGCAAAAGGGCCAGATTAACACCCAGCCCCCTTACAACTAACTATTACACCACTGTCCAACCCCATGCTTTAAGTTGCAATGCTACCCTTATAAGACTTGATTAAAGATTTAGCCTCTCTTTCACCTTGTACTCTCATGTCTTGTTTAGTGACAGTACCGTGCATGTAACCTTCTTGGAAGCCACTTGTCATTTCCATTAACTTAGAAGTTATTTTGTAGATGATGAATATGACCATGATGGACATGATGACTGAAAGGGAAATAGCTCTTAAGCTTTCACTCCATCCGAACAAGGAAAGTGAAAAATCATTCAAGTCACCAATCACTACTTTGAAGGTTGTAGCAAATACATGAGGAATGAGTAAGAAACCTAATGTGGCGTTCAATGCCGCAAAGATTAATTTTTCAGCGTAAAGAACGATAGCTATTCTGTCTAAGTCCTTACGTTCTGCTTTAGCATCAAGGTTAATTAACCAGCGAATCTTGTATGTAACACTATTAAACACCAACTCAAACAATAATCCAGATAGGATAGCAAAGAAAATCAAATAGTCTGATAAAGGTAAAAGGAATATGAACAACTGGCCTAGAGCTGTCATAGCATTAGCTAGTTTCATAACCAAATCAGCCGCATCATCGTTCAATTGGCTTATGAACATGAAGAGATAAAATTCAGAATACGTGTTGGTTACTGAGTGGAAGTCTTCAGCAAATCCATTGTCATTTGCAGCAAAGGAAACCAATGAGCCTGATACATCAGTTAATGCTGGTAAACCCCATGCTATGAATTTCTTAGCAGTACCTACGCTCATGAAGCTCATCATCATCTTCTTCATAGATGTGAATGAAGCATCAGCACTTTGCATTTGTTTCTTGAAGCTGTGGCTGTTGTTTAAAGAGCCAGCCAATTTCAATTGGGTACCAAGGATGGTGAGCTTGATTCCAAACTGGTGCATTTCCTGATAGACGTTGCCGCAATCAAAGCCGTTGTACATCACGTTAGGATGCTGCATACAGGTGATGAACTTTGTGGAACCAGCAAGCCCATCACGGCCAGTAAAGCGGCCTAAGATGGTGTCTATACCGAATCCGCCCATGCCTTCCTTCTTCATTTCATAGCCGATTCTGAACGCATTGGTGAGCTGGTTCAGGGTGTTCGTACCCTTTGTGGTAGTGACCGGGAAGTTAGCTATCTCTGCACCTACGCTGTCGTAATACTCACGCTTCTCCATCACACTGAAATCAGCGTTGAAGGTGTTAATCAACGTTTCTGCTGACGCATTGTCGAAGGTCTTACGTCTCACATCGTTAGCCGGTAAGGTGAAGAATGACTTGGCTTTATCGTCCATGAGCATTGAGTAGCCATTCAAGGCGGTACCACATGCATAAGGTGAGCTTGAGCCGTTGCAATTCTCAGAGACGCATTGCTGGTATAGCTGCTTGATGTTGTCTAAGGAAACCACTGATTTTGGCTCATAGCCGCCTGAGCAAATGAAATTCCTTCTGTGACCTTGGCTAGCCTGTTGGCGGTCGATTGACTCCATGGTGATGCTATGGGTCTTGGTTAGGTCAAAGACGAAATTACGGCTGAGACAGTTCAGAGCAAAGGCTTTGTATTTCTCTAAATCCCTTGCTGGGAAGTATCTTGTATCAATGCTGGTCAATGCATCAACGCTGCAGCTTGCTGTCTGCTCGTTGAATACACCTTTTAAGATGACTGGTGTAAGTCCTACTGAATATTTGGCTGCAACCTTGTCAGCATCAGCAATGAATTTACTAAGGGCTTTCTCAACAGCATCATCTTGAATCTGTGTGTAATCTCCTAGGTTGTATTTCTTCGCTACGGCAATTCCTTTCGTGTCTAAGGCGTATCCTCCTTGCAACTTACATTGACCATAGGATGCAGATAGCATTCTGCCATTCACTACTTTTGAAATTGAGATTGCTGCTGATTGGTCTGAGTATTGAACAGCCGTAGATTTAACACAAATGAGATAGTCAAGGATGTTGGCTAATCGTTCGTTCTTGTATGAGAAATCTGGAATGACTTGAGCTGTTTCTTTCAACTGGGCTGAATCATTTTCCATCTTGATAGCAACGCCTGACCATCCCAAGCCAATTTTGAGTATCAAAAGTAAAATAGAAAAGATGAAGAAGACAATGCAGAATTCAAATATGCTCTTCAAGAATGTTATGGGTGTGTTGTTCACACGTTTAAGGTTCCATCCCATGATGGCTAACACCTTTTGGATAGCGATGATAGCCATTAATACACCAGCTACCCCTGTGATAATCCAATTAATACGGCTCTCGATGGTACCGATTGTCTCGCCAGCGGCTTGTGGTATTGGGTTGTTTTCTTCTTGACAGTTGTAGCCGTTAGAAAGGTCTGTCTTAGTTCCAGTGAAAATATATTGATTGCTGGCTATGGATTCGATTTCTTTGGCTAACGTACATCCACCTAGAACCTCATTGACGTTGTTGTCTATTGCTCTGTCCTTGACCAAAGGGTCTGAGACAACGGCTTGCTTGCTGGCTTCTGCTTGGATGGTGGTTAGACCGTTTTTCCCAGTAGGTTCATCAAAACAACCTGATAGAAGAATTGAAAGCACTGCGATGATTAAATATTTCATGAATAAATCAGATATTATATAGTGTCATTATAATATATAAATAAACTAATTCAAATTATAAGAACAACTAAAAAGAGTGAGTTAATATCCTGATGTGCAAACTTTCAGTAGCAAACAAAAAATAGGTTTTTGCATAAACACTACCGTTCGTCGGATTTAATAAATGTTAGTTTTGATTCTAATGCTCTGCAAGCCACGCAACTAAAGGCTTAGAGAATAAACCTCATTTTTGATTCTCTTTGTTGGCAAAAAATAACTATAGACAAACTAATTTCCAAGCTGTATATTCGCTGCAACTCAACCAATCAAGGTTTTGCTTATGACTCAAAGGAAAAATTAAATGAATGAGAAAAAATCATGTTTAAACAAGGCTAATAAATTCATTAAAGATATTAAGAGGAAGTCCCTAGGGCGTGAAGATTTTCTAAATATGTATATGCTTGGAGCCTACATTGAGCTATATCTTGAAGGCTTTGAGGTAATTTCTGTTAAGGATACGGAAACACGCTTCAGTAGTTGTTATTTGCACATTGCTAAAGATAAACAAGAATTCATCCTTAGTGAGCAAGTAGCTCAGGCGTTTGTTTCATGTCTACGTTACGTCGAAGGTTGTCAGGATAAACTGAATAGCACAAGTGCTAAATTACTGATGAGCTGCTTTGATGCTGAGTCTGTTCTCAGGGATTTTATTTCTTTATATGAATCCATAGAAAGTTTTCACACAAAGGATCAAGTTAGAGAACGGTTGGCTTCAAGGGTTGACCAGTTTTTGAATGATTTGCAACAAGCATATGAAGCAAAGCTGAAACTCAGATCTAATGCTATTTTGTACGCGATTGAAAAACTGGCTTTTGAGCTATAACATTTCGAATATTAAATAATTTAAGGTTTTGCTTATGAACAAACCGTAGGAGAAAAAAATGGTAACTAAGAAAGAATTGATAAATAAACATCTTAAAGTTTCAGAAGTTAAGCTTAAAGAAAAACTCCAGTCACCTGTAGATATTCAGACAATCAAACAGTTGTTCAATGTCTCCTTGCTACGTGCAATAGAGCTGATGGTGACAATTGGTGATTATCGGGGCGATGACTTATACATCAGCGTATCATCAGCAGCATACTTGGAATATGACCTTGATTTTGATACGTCAAATGTTTTGATTGATAACTGCCGTCATTTAGATGAACGCCGTGATTATGATTATGCGAGAGCGGTAACTGACTATTTCTTTGATACTTTGATTAGTGACTATCATTATGTTGAAGATTCATTTGCTTTCTTAGCAATGGAGCTTCCCGATTATTATACTCCGCGAAATGACTTGCCTGAGTTCGATGATGATTACATTGTAGGATTGTTGAAGGAAGCAATTGAAATGGGAGTTTCAAGTGGCTGGAAGTATCTGACTAAGAAGAAAGCAAAAGAGATAGAAGAATTCTTGAAAGCCTTCTAGTGCTCCGTTGTTTTTTTTGTTATTAATTCTAACTAAAGAGAATGATTCATGTAAGCATTCTCTGAGGGGTGCGTGTGTCTATTTAAAATAATCCAAGAGGTGATATATGAATAATGATGATGAAAACGTTGTAAAAATACCAAGTGCTCCAAGTGATGCCAATATTGCATATGAGGTTGATGGCTATAAAGAGCTTTATGATTATGCTTGTAAAGTAGTCAGGTCAGATAGACCAAACGCTGATAAATGCTGGTTTATGGAAAGGGTTATCTGCTGGATGAATCCACTTTGGACATTAGCATTTGATGAAAGCTTTTCTAAGGTGGAAATATTCAATAGAGCAAATCAATCTGTTGGAGAACAAACATTCATCGAGTTGGTTGATGACTTCATGAGTGATGGAATGAAGTCTCTGGTTGATAAAAATAATTCGCCTGAACAGCTAAATTTCATGAGTATGGTTGGTCAAATGATGAGTTATCGTAATCTGTATTGGACTGTTAAAGAAGAAGCATCAAGTCTTTGCGAAGATGATGTATTTGTGCTTATCGAATTGCTCATTTGCACAATGTGTCCGTCAGTCACCATGATTCTAGATGAAGGCACTGTTGAAGTTTTTCAATGTTCAGAGCTTTGGTTAATGGCGGGTGACTTCTCTGATTTGTTGAAGTGTGTGCTTGGGCCAGAATTCTATGAACTGGTTGAAGGTGAGAAAGATTTCACTACTGATGATGTATTGGGTGTCATGGAGCAATATTTTGAATCATCAGGTGGTTGTGAAGTATTCATGATTAATGATTGATTGTATAGTTTTGTATAATAAAAGGAGAATTCTATGTTTGATTGTGCAGGTGAGATTGAGGAATTTTATGATAACTCAAAAATGATAGATGTGTGGTTTGAGTGGGATGGTTGCAAGGGTTTAGTTGTTCATTATAACTGTCATGCTAAGGCGTTTTGTTATGATGATAATGAGTTGGTGAAAATCGTCCGCACCTTAGATGTTGATACAACAGATGGTGAGTTTCTGGAAGCATTAGGTGTATATGACCATAAAGAGGTTTGCACGACCTACCAAAACATAAGTCTGTTATCTGAATCAAAACCAATAAAGTGCTTATTGCCAAGAATTCAGGAAATGTTTAAAAGCATTGGCATTGGTTTTAATGCTAGTGGTGATAGCGTTTATTTTGATTTCAAAGGCGGTAGGATTTTGAAACTGGAATACACTGACTTTGAATTCCTGTTTGAGTTGCATATAGGTCTGATGATTGGGGTTTACCCTGAAAGGGATATGTATGTTGAGTTGAAAAAATGGCAAAAAGAATTAGTGGCTAGAAGACATAAAAGGAGTTGTGTATGAATTCACAAGAAAAACAGAATCTATTGGGTAAATTCAAGAATGAATTGTTGAATGTTTCAAACTACCTGAAAGGTAGTGAAAAGGGCAAATTATCTGAAAGCTATAAATTGTTTATTGAATATAGTTTTCAAATGATTTGTGAAGCTTGGATTGATAAGAACATGAATCGTCGTTTGGACAATGGTGCATGGTTCTATGTCTGTCAAGATTCTAATAGGGCTTATGAGGTCTTCCAAGAGAATCATGCACTTGGTGATGCTTTGATAAGCTACTTTGATTTAGTAGCCGCACATGAGCCATTCACTGACCTGCTGACAATGGTTCATGAAGACCTGCTTCTGACTGGTAAAGGTGGGGATGGAATTGGTCAGTTCTTTACACCATCTGACCTTTCTAACCTACTGTCAGAATTGGCTTTCGTGAGTGGTTGTTTCACAGGAGCTAATCAATCCGATGATTGCTCTGGTGCTGGAAGTCTCACACTGGGCCTGTTGAAGCGTCGTTTCAAGGCCGATCCTGAGTCATTGAAATCACTCACTGTTGAAATGACTGATATTGATGAGCTGGCTTGTAAGGCTGCATTCATTCAAGTAGCAGCGTCTATATTAAGTCATGACATTGCAATGAAAAGAGTCCTTGTGTTCAAAAGCAACGTTCTGACTGAATATGGTGAGAATCGTAGATTGCTGGTCGAGCTGCAAAGCCCGAGTATTGACCTTGGTAGCTCCAACAAGGATGGAATGTTAGCAGCATTCAATAAAATTTGTGAGTTGTGCAATTAAAGTTTTGAACTAAAATTAAATATGAGGAAATGTTATGAATATAAAATCACTGAAAAACAAAATATTTGCAATAACTAAGTCTTTGCCAATGAATGAGCGTGAATCACAAGAGTTAGCTTTGAGAATTTTTATAGATTATTGCTACGGGTCAGCAATTCTTGCATGGCGTAGAATGAATTTTAGAGCATCTATGTTCACTATGTCCAATATACAATGTGAAATGCCTTATGATGCTGATGAGGTTGCTCTGAAAGAAGCTTTTGATATGTATGTAGGAATGGTAGCTAGTTCAAAGCCATTTGCTGATGTTTTCTCAATACTAACAGAAGAGATTGTGCTTTCAGGTCGGAAAGGGAAGAGCAGGGGAAAAGGTCGAGGTCAATTCTTCACGCCAGAAGAGATTGCTTATGCTTTACCTGAGCTGTCATTCCCTGACCCAAATGAAATTAAGGCTTGGGATTCATTAAAGCTTGCTGGTGATATTTGTTGTGGTGCCGGTAGCTTGACGTTGGCCTTCTTGTCACACATTCATGATGTTGATGCAGAAAAATTAAACATGCTTGGCTTGATTCTAAATGATATTGATGAGTTTGCGTGTAAATCTACACTGGTTCAAATTCTATCAACCCTGATGCTCCATCATTTGAATATTAATAATTTGAAAATGTTTAATGCTAATGCTATTACAGAATATTTTGAAGAGGGTCATCTTTATTTCGGTTATACGTCGCCTGATGAATCGGAAATACTTTTTGATGCTGATGTGATGGCTGATATTCCTATTGAAAAGTCTTCTGCTGTGAATAATCACTGTAATCTGTAAAAAAGCCTCTGAGGGGGCTTGTACTCTGGTTCGATTCGATCAACTCTAGCAACAGAAGGATTTACACAAGACAAAATTACTAAGGAGAAATCTATGTCTATGTTCTACGCACAAATCAAACACAAGCTTGTAGAAGCTAATACACCTGACTATCAAATGATTATGACCAACGATGAATTCCTATCGTCGTGTGCTGCAGCTGCTCGGTCTATGGTCAAAGATACCGGATTCAAAATGGTTGGTTTCGCTGACCTTTCCGCAAAGAAATACTTTCTTATCAGCAAGCTTGGCCGTGCTGGTGATGTGATTGAAATTCCAATCTCAACGGATTTTCTAGACATTATCGTCAAGGCAACTGGTGCTGACATTCCAAAGCAACGAATGAAGAAAGCCCTAAAACGGGAAGACTTGGGTAAGTTTTCCATTGAGGTTGCAAAGTTTGCTGATTCCCAAATGGCTAAGCTGGAAGTGTCATATCTTTGATTTGCTTATGGCATAAGATACAGAGGATAAAAAGCAACCTACGAATAGGTTGCTAGTGTTTTAGCGTCTTCTGCGAACTGCTCGGTTTATTCTGATGAATAGAAGCGGTAAGCCAAAGGTGATGACGATTAGGCAAAGCTGCAATGAATCACTCATGATTTCTGCCAATAGGCTGTTACCGCCAAGTCTTTCAGCGTAGGCATCAAGCAATTTGATGACGCCTTGCAACATGCCTATAATCACAAAGTAACAGACTGGTGCAAGTAGTATTGAGCCAAATATAGCTTCTGTTACGCCTTGTTCCATGAAGGTGAGCATATAGAAGCAAACAACCTTCAATGCCCATCCTAACGCTTTGTAGAAAAAGACTTGAACGATGATAAGCACTGATTTGATTGAAACGTCATAAATGAATTCGTTCGCCATTTTTCTGAAATTCATGGTGATATTGTTTCTGTCGTTAGGAAATAGCATCCACATAAATCTGAAAACACTGAGGAAAATTGAGAATAGCAAATAAATCAGTATCAGCAATCCAACAATAACAAAGAACAATGGTATCACTGCTAGGATATACGCAATGAGCCAACCTATGTAGAACATCCAGTATCCATATGTTGAGAATATAGAGAATAAGAACTCAACCACTTTCAATAATTTTTGTTTTACTGAGCTGTGTTTCTTTTCTTTCCCGTCCAAGCTCATCGACTTGTCATCAGCTTTTTTGAATTTAGAAGAAAGAATTGAAGCTGATAAGCTGAATGTTGCTATGTAGAATCCTGAGTCAATCATTTTCTCTGAGACGTTTTGTAGAGCTGGAATCACGTTCTCAGACTTGATGCAACGATACATACTACCTTTGCATTCTTCAGTCCACCCTAAATCTCTTTTGAAAGAGGTGGCTGGGTTGATGATGAACATGATGGTGTCAGTCAATGAATTCACATCACCTAAGTTGCCAGTTATCAAAGTCTCTAAATAGGCATCTTTGTTGGTTTCTCTGAACTCTACTTTTACTTCAACACTGTTGTACATTTCAGTCATGATGGTGTCAAAGCTGCGTATCATCATGCTGTCAGACTGAGAGTTTCTTTTAAGAAGGTAGTTGGTATCAACATAATTTCCTTCACCGTTCCCGGTCATCGTGAAGTTACCAGCGGTCATGTTGATGATTTGTCTGTTGGCTGATGACTCCCTCAAGCATTGTGGGTAGTAGCGGGCAAAGTCAGTGTTAAGACCCTTACGAGCCTTCACGCAAGCACTACCGTTGGTTTCATCAATGGTCACGTTGCTCAAGGCTGTGGCCTGATTCCCGATGATTTCATAGTTGTGGTCTACGAGCTGTTTAAAGGCCGTATTTCGCTCATTGGTGACAGTAGCCATGTCACGACTACCATACAGCTTGAACGCTCCCTGCTTGCCGCCTACGCACTCAATAGCCCCGTCATACTGGTAGAGGTCTGTGGTGCCATTCAAGAATTTAATGTATGTCTCAATGTCCTTCACATAGGTCTTACCTGCAAGTTGTGACTCTGAGATACACATAATTTCTTCGTTTAAGCGTGCTGTCATCCTTATAAAAGTCTGGTTTCTCATTTCTTCAAGGAAGATTGCTTTGACAATCTCATTAGACTGGGCTGTAACCGCATTGTTGATATCAGCATTTGCCTTATCTACACCTACCTTGTTCATGAGAGCGGCTTTGAAGCCCGCAAGCATGGTCTGCTGTTGACCAGATTCAGTAGTGGTGTATTGTGCTCTTAGTGAAACAGCATCTGATTTAACCGTAGGATTCAGGGTGTAAGACTCTTTGATGTTCATGGTAGCTACTTCTGAAATCGTCTGGTCTTGCCTTTGGCTTCCCACTTCTAATCTTCTGATTGAGACAGTGTTACCATCAAAGAAATAGGCGAATGGTTCCTGAAACTCTACTTGTCTTTGACTAGGTGGTACAAGCTGGTTGTTAAGCTTGTAGTAGTGTTTTGCTGTGAGGTTGTCTAGTAGCTGGGCATTGACCTGAGCATAGGCAATGGAGCGAGCATTAGCGTAGGACGGGTCATAGATTCTGGTCTTTTCACCTAGAACTCCACCTAGCTGACCTTTCTGTTCATTAGCTAGATAAGAAGATGCTATTGACGCCTCTAGGGAATCACCCCACATTATTTTAAGAATTGGATAGTAGGTTGAAACCGTAGAGTAACTGTAAGCGTCATCACCTTTGTAGGTCACTGGCAACATGGCTATAATGCCTATGATTGGCAACCAGTAACTCATGAATGGGTATCGTGGCTTGTCAGTTTCATATTGGTCTTTCTCTTGAACAGCTCTTGAAAGAAGTATTCTAGCCACGGTGTAAATTAGGATGAATGCTGAGACAAACCACAAGGACGTAACCCAACTGAATTTAGCTATGCTGGTGGTTGTATTGGCTTGTTGTTGAAGCTTTAAGTGTGATGGGTCTGCATCAATGTCTTTTTGTGTTTCCGTGGCTGCTTCATCACCAGAAGGGATAGAGGCTGTGCCTTCACCTTTTAGCAAGGTCATGTTGAAACGAGCTGAGACACTTTCTTTGCATTGCTCGTTGTTGTATCCAACCACTAGGTTGGCATTACCTTCACTGACTCCACACTTGCCCGGTATCCTATCGCCTTGGTCAGTACAACCAACAAGTAGTGTTAGGCCAAGCAATACTGCTGATAATTTGAACTTATTCATTATGATAATTATGTTTTCATACTATCATACTAACATAATTAAATATTCATTCAATCTTGATTTTGGATATTTATATGTAATACTTGAATATTAGATGAGTTAACTAATATGGATATTATAATGGGTGCAAAAAGAAAGGTGGTTAAAAGAGGAGCAACCACTACTGATAAAAACAAAACCAAACGTTGCAAGAACTTTATATGTTCTGTTGAGTCTGGTGAGTTAGAAAGGTTTGACGTTAGAGTGATGGAGAAATACCCAGCATACTATGACTTCTTCCCTAGGATGTTGATTAATGATTTCATCAGGAAGTATGACATTAAGGATGCTGCATACAGGCACTTCAATTATCTTTGCAGGCTTGTAGTGGATAGAAAGGTGAGTGCTGAGCCAGATTTCACGCCAGAAATCGGAAAGAAGCGTATCAAGGCGGGGAGGTTTGCTAGGGTTCGTTTCTACACAGAACGTTTCCTAATGGCCGTGTATGAGGCAATCAAGATTGCTAATGCTAGAAAGCCTCGCAGAACAACCCGTAGAAGGGTGAAGAGTCAAATGGAAGCCTGTTGATATTAGGAGTATCAGCAAATGGTTTGTCAGGATGATAGACACAAAAAAGCCCCAGTTAAGGGGCTTTCTTGTCATCGACTGGTTAATCAGTCAATTTTGATTTTCTCAACCTTCCAGCCGTCGAACTGAGCGGCTGTCTGTTTTTCGATGGCGTCCATCAGATTCACACGGTTAACCATCACCTCGCCACCAGCTTTAAGCTCAATGGTGCTTGGTTCGACAACGTATTCATCACCATCTTGCTTAACTTCAAAGCCAAGAGCCTTGTAGGCATCTTCTACGGCCTTGTAGTCGGTGTTGCCCTTTGGCCCCATGATGACTGGGAAATCAACAACGGTGCCATCAGGCTTAGTCACTTTGAACATCGACTTTTTACGAGTAGTTTTTTCACTACCAGCATCTTCGCCAGTAGCCTTGGAGCCACGCGGGGCACGGGTCGATTTAGCAGCTTCTACGATGGCAGTGTGGGAGCCAGTCAGAACGTTGTAAGCGATCTCGTAGATGATGGCATCGAATTCAGCACGGAAGGCTTTCAGAACCAGTGGGAAGTCATGCTTGCGAATTTCCTTGATGATGTTGCCATCTTTGGCTTGGTTCGCTTTGACTTCCTTACGCTGAGCCATCAGCGATTCAGCGGTATCCCAATCATCACGGGCAATTGCCGCTTTGATATCAGCATTCAGCTTGATTTCAGCCTTTGGAACCAAAATTTCATTGAAGGTATCAATAACACCCTTTGCAATTTTCTTGGCATTGGGGTTATGCAGATGGGAAGTACCTTCAACAGTAGTGTCTTGGTACAGCTTTTTAAAGTCTTCGGTTTCGGTAGCTGCAGGGGCGTTGGTAGCGGTAGCGTTCATGCTGTAAATCTCCAAATGAATGAAATGATGATGAAGCTTCAAGGCTTATTTTTGTGCCTTGTTGAGACGAATAGTAGAAGGTTTGGGTATCTCTAGCAACCACTAATTCAAGTATTTTTAAAAAAAACTAAGACAATTTGCTGAATGAACACTTATCAAGGCTGAATTAATGCCGTGATGCGGATGATTTGGTTAAAAATTGAACAGGATGCACGCGGGCCATCAAACACCGCTAACACTGTCCAACCCGCTCTTGGCTGGGCTTATGATGCGTTAGCTGGGAAGTGCTTGGTATGGGGAGGGGAGTGCGGTATAGTGCTGTTCTTTACAGTCACACAACCAAATGGTGTGAATGATGATTTTAGGCCCCTAATTGGGGCTTTTTTTTGTCTGGTGATAAAGGCGGTTTAGGCCATTAAATTATTCTCCACGCTGTTGAAGATATTCGTGAAGCTGTATTTTAGTTTCATTTATAGGCTCTGACGGACATGTGTTGTTCATTACCCATTTCATAGATTTTTGATAGTCATATCTAATGTCAGTGCGAACTTTGACGTTTTCGCAGTCACTGAGAACCATGAGTAGCAATTCTAGATGTTGGTTCTCCATGAAGTCATCATCTATACAGAACTCGTTCCCTCTGATGATTAGACTGTCCTTTTTAGATGTATCATATAGGTTGCACATAATTATACCGTTTGGGTCAAAGTCATCTTGATAAATAAGGTGAGCTACTTGGCCTTCTCTTTTTATGAAGATTTCATATTCAATAATATTTTCATCAATCTCTTTTTGCAAAGTTACAGTAGATATTGTTGAGGGATTTGTTCCTAAATACGGTATGCTGGTGTATTTATCGCTGATGAGTTTATAAAATTGACTATTATTCATAGTGCCAATGTCAAGGAAAATGCCGAATAAGAAATTTAGGTCTTCATTTTGATAGGCATAGGAAAATATATGATAAGCCATCAAGTACAGCTTATTTGTATAGGCACTTCCTGCGTAATCATTGGCAATATTTTCTGCTTTGATTCTTGAGTTTGCAGCTAAGCCCGTGAAGTATAAATCTGTTATGTAGCTTAGAGTAAGCCCTATAGCATTTGTATCCATCAATTTTTGAGTTTCTTTTAAATACTCTGAGCTTTGCTTTACAAACAGTTTTCGCATTGATATCACTGGATAACCGAATTCACACAATTTCTTGTATGCATTGTATTCTTTTGAAATGAATGCAGAAACATCAAGTATTAAAATGTTATACCCTTCATTGTTATCTCTCAATTCGCTTCTTAAATCACATGTTGTTCCTATCTGGCTGATTTTGAATTTAATTTCAAATGGATGCCCGAATTCTTGGACTTCCAGCGGGTGATTTTTGAAAGTGTATATCCTACGATTAGATGCAATGCCTCTGTTTAATTTAGCCAGTCTGTTATAGACTTTCTCACGCATGATGATTGCTTTGGTGCCGTCTCTGGTAATGCTGATTATGGCGTTGATAACTTCAAGCTCAAAACTTGAGAATACATCCTTCAATATTTTATTTCTGCTGTTTATGTTTAGTAAGTTCTTCATAATATGGAGTATGTTGTTTATTATATTGTTACATGTAAATATCCTTAAGTAAAATATAGCCAATAAAAAACCCCTATTAGGGGCTGTTTATAAGGCGTATGAATTTCTAATTAGCCAAAAAATAAGTAAGCAGCTATTAATACTGGTATTGTCCACATAACGAACTTTACACTTTTCTTAAACTTACGTTTTTCTTGTGGCTGAGATTCATCAGTTTCATGCTTATCAATGGTGGTCGTGATAATTCCATAATCTTTGACAGATAATGATTCATCAGGTTCTCCACCAAAATTAAAGTCATGAAAGTCTTGCGTTTCTTCCTGTTCTGGTTCAGGTGCGTGTAACTGAGCTGGGGTAGCGTTAAGACGTTGCTGCTCTAAAGCTGATTTTTCTTCTTCTGTTAAGCATATTTCGCCATTCTCACGCAAACGTTCCCTCTCTATACCCTCGACGCTTATTGCGTAGTCATTTTTCAATTTTACTGGCGATTGAATCCAAGCTCCTTTATGCTGAATGAAGTAATTTGATATTTCAGAGTTGAAGTGTTGATAGTGCTCATTTCTACAAAACTCTAATAATGTAGATTCATTTAATTCAAGGTTATCAACGTATCTGATTGGTGTTTCTCCTATCACAAGGCCATTCAGCATTGTGAGTTCTTCTAGGTTGATAGTTCTTTCGCTACCAAACACTGTGGCTACGCTTCCATACTCAATAACCTGAGTGGTGTGGAACCAGTCACGGAAAGGGTAATCAATTTTCAAGTGAACGCTAAAGCAGTCTTTATTTGTGATGAAAAGATACTCACATACGTCTGTGTCTTCTGGTTTGTAGTAATAGACGCCTAATACTTCGGTTTGACCTTCTGTATATGGATAAACTGGTATATCAGTTGTAAGGTGCTTATCAATGTCATCTGAAGTATACAGTCTGGTTGCTTTGTAGATTTCTTTTAGCAAAAAGCTACATGCATCTCTGTCAGCTTCAATATTGTAGTTGATTGAACCGATAACGTTCTGAATGTAGTTTTTTGCTGCATACTGTGAAATAACTTCCAATGGATTGTTTTTCTCAACTTTGAATAGGGCGGTACCATTAGATACAATCTCATATTCCCTGCTGGTTGAGTTTTTAACTAATGAGCTGAGTATAAAATATGAGCTGCAAACATCACAGGGTATCTTGTGTGCCCTTTTGAAATCATAGAATTCATGGAATATCGTTCCAATGTCTGATATGCATGATGGGTGTAGATAGTAGTGAGGGTCTTCACTATGGGATATATCTTCAAAGTAGAAAATGTCATCACATCTATCTGAACCATGAAAATATGGTTCGCTTCGTAAGGTTGCTAGGATATTTTCACTGGTTTGAATCTCTTCGTCAGTTTTGATGAAGTATCTCTTCTGTATTTCAAAAGCCCTTTCACTGAGTGTATACATGCCGTCATCATCATCACTTCGACTGAACCAATCTCTATAAACCTCAATCTTGCTGTAGTCTCTAATCTTGTCTGAGTGTTTTGATATAAGGTCAAATATCTTTTCATGGGTCATAAGAATATAACCTTTATCAACCAACTCTTCAGTTTCTCTTATGATTTCGCCAAACTGTCTGGTGAGTGTTTCATGAAATATTTTTGGTAAATCTTGTTTTTCTCTCATCGGTGATTCTCCTTTAGTTTTGTTATTATTTATGGTTTCACAATCCAACTATATGAATGAGTAAAGCCATAGTACTCATGCCAAAAAAGCAAGCAAGAAGGAAGCTCCAGTTCAATTCTCTTTTAGCTGGCTCTGATTTAATTTCAATTTTCTGTTCAGGTTCTTCGCCATAATAAAAGGCTGTTTCTGGTATTTCATCAAAAGATGAAGTAGGTGTTATTTGTTTGTTTTCCATGGGATACCTAAGTTATTCATATATTATAATTATTGCATATAAGTATCCTAATGCAAGTAAGCTAGATAATTATTTGAATATCACATCCATTTATTTGATTTAAGGGTATTTATATATTATAATAATATTAGATAACTACATAAGGAAACTATGTCTAAGCTAAATGAAAAAATAATAGCTGCAAACTTCGTCGCAAGGGATAACGAGTTTGTTGGTGAAAAGATAAGCCTTGATGTATCAACACATCAAAAGTATATGAAAGAATTTTCTGGTTTTACAAAGAAGATTCTGAAAGAAAATCCTGACATTTCATTTGATTATTCACACTACCCATCTTTAACCATTTCCCACAACTACGCTACGGTAGCGGTCGTAAGAGCTGCTGATGGTGTAAATCTGTCGAATTCATTCTGTGCATTGGTCGATGATGCTTTCAGAAACAAAGACACAATAGATGCTTTGAAAAGGGTTCTCCCATCGTTCGGCGTGGACTTCGATAAGATAACAGCTCGTAAGGATTTGGGTGAAAAGCAACAGCTTGTGAATGAATCATTTGCTGCTATCAAGAATGGCACTGATGAATTCCAGCATTTCACCAACGTAAGACAGGCCAGAAAGCCAGTTAAAAAGGTGGTTGAAGCTGCTCCAGTCGATGCTCCTGAAGATGACTTGTTCACCTTGACTAATCCTGATTTAGTCAAAAAGGAAAATGACGTTAAAGACGCCAATGAAGCTAGGCAAACCCTAGTGACTAATTTTGACCATAATAACGTTGAGGACCAGTTCAAGAAGTCAAAGCTTCATGATGGTATCAAGAAATCCTTGGTTGACCAGAATGGTAGAGCTGCTGATGAAGATGATTGGTTAGAAAAACGTATGAAAGAATTGGGCTTGTATTTCAACCATCACAAAGCCCCAGCTTACAAGAACCTTCCTTTGCCATTCATCCATGATGTGACCATTCACGACAAATACAACCGAGAATTGTTGAGCTGGAGAACGGGTGGCGGCACCATCAAAATACATGAAGCTGGAATCTTCAATGAGGCTGCTGGTCAGCTTGCGTGTGATGCTGCTTACAAGAAGTTTGGACATGACAAGGTGTTCTTCAACGTCAAGCCTGCCGCTGCTGAGCGTTACAAAGACAACCTTGGCATGATTTATGAACAGAAGCTAAATCAATTGATAAAGGCTGGTTTTGAGCCTGAGCAAATCCATTTCCACAAGGATTGGCAATATCTCGTCACCATGAAAATTGACGAAATGAAGAATCTTGCTGAACTCGATCAGGCTACCCCTGAACAGGTTGCCGCTTCCAAGCAAGCTGAAAATGAGTACAGGGCCAAGCAAGAAGCGAATCAGGATGTAGAAGGTGTGAAGCCCGATCAAGCCAAGCCAGCGGCCCCGGTCGCTGCTGATGAGCCTGCTAAGCCTGTTCCTGCTGGATCTACACCAGTAGCTGAACAGTCCATACCCAATGAGCCTGCAGCTGCTGATGGGCCAGCGAAAGCGGCTCCTGCTGAGCCTGCAGCACCTGCTTCTAAACAGGTCATCGTCAACAAATGCATCCTCGTTAAGACTGGCTCACATGAAGACCATAGCAAGGAGCGTTACAACCTCATAGGCGTGAAAGGTGAGGTCGAATCCATGTCAGATAAGACCTTGGAGAAGGTGTTAGCCAAAGTCGTTGAAACGGCTGGAATCGACATAAAACAGGTTGCCGGGTGCTGGTTGAGTGATAAACAGGTCCATAGTTACAGTGATTTCATGAAGGAAGTCAGTGCAAGACATGAAGGTATGTCTGATGAGCAAATCAAGGAATCCAAGGAACAATACAGCTTCCAAGCGGCCTATGACGTTCTCAAAGGTATGAAAGAAGCGGCTAAGCTTGCTGCCGTTCCTGATGTGCCGGTGGCTGACGTTGCGGTTGATGTTGCCTTGGATGTGGCTATTGATGCTGCTCTTAAAGAGTCAGTGCCTTCTGACAAACCATCAGTAGCTGAGCCTGATTTCAGTGATATTCCTGCTCATGTGACAGAGGCTATTCCAGATGTTGACTATGATTTTGACAGAGACATTCTGGAAGGGATTTTCACCAATTCATTCGATGAACCAGCTCCTGTCATGGGTGAGAAGCCGCCTACTGCTGAGGAAATTGAAGAGTTTCTAGCTAAAGAGTTTGGTGCTCCTGAGATACTTGATACACCAGAATACACTGAGTTGAAAGAAGCTAGAGCAACAGCATCTGATAAGGTTGAAGGTCAAAAGAATGATGATTCAGGTATAGATTATGCTTCTGCTACCCGAGATTTGGAAAGTGAGAAACAGAAGATTGAAAATGCTAAGAAAGGGGTAAGAGCTGCTATTGCTAACGAAAACCCTTATGAAAACAAACACACAAAATTAAAATCATGAGGTGATTCTATGGGATTGAATTTAAGAAACGCAAATGCATACAAAACCAGAAAGGCGAAAAGCTTTTCTGAGAAATTAACAGCTTTATCTACTGAGCTTCTAAGTGATTCATACCGCAAGAAACAGGTTGAGTATTATAGTGACAGCTCTAATTTCAGTGCTGGCTTCATGGGTACACCAAACCCTTTCCTTGTGGAGTTAAAGAAATTCTCTGTACAAGAAATTGTGGTGAAGTCTATCGTTGACTCCCTGTCAAAACAAACGTTGGACCTGCTCATAGAAGAGTTCACCAATAGAGTCTGTAAGGTAGAAGCTGACGCCATTAAGGTAGCTAGACCAGACAATGACCAGCGTAAACTGGCTATCATGTTGGCTGAAAAGGTTGATGTGTTAAGAGCGGGTAAGTCATCGCTCATGACTCATGAGGTCTTCAAATTCAACAATGGTCAAGGCTTCGATGATGAAATAACTGTTGCTGAATACGTGTATGAATTGTGTTATGAATTGGTGCTGTCTGACATGGATGAGAAAGCCCAACAAGAAAAGTTCTTGCAAGAAGCTAGAACGCTCTTTGTTGAATTCGCCAAAGCTTATGGCACAAGCATTAAGCAAAAATACCGCTTCAAATCTGAATCCAGTTTGAAAGGTATCATGAGTTCAATTGAATTAAGAAATGAGGCTAATGCACAATCGCCTAGTAAGATAGTGAATAAGGTCTATAAAGACTCTTTCCTATTCGATGATGACTACTGAACAAAACCAGCTACGGCTGGTTTGTTTAATTGAAGTTCAAGGTTGATTTCTTTTCGCCTGTGGTTTCACTGGAACCATCCATGACTACAACACTTTCATCTTTAGTCAAAGCTGGTGGTGTTTCGTTGGATGTTGTAGTGGATGTGTCTTGTTGGGTATCATCAGTCAATATACCTGCATCATATAAATCTTGGACTATTTTTTTCTGAATTTTTTCCAATCTTAAGCCAATGGGTTTCAATAGTTTCTGTCCATTGTCATTCCAATAGACTTCCAGTTCTGGATTAATGCCAGCGGTTATGGGTAAATTTAGCCTGATTAGTTCCTTAGCAATTTTCCGCAAAAGCTCCAAGTGATTCATGTAGCAACGAGACATGAAGTCTTTGCGTTCATAGTTAATGATAAGGTTTATGATTTCAAGCTCATCTTTGTATTGCTCTAGTTCTTCTGGAAGAAATTCACCTTTGTTTTTAATCTCGGCCTGCCGTGCATCCCTAATATCGTAAACATCACCCAGCTTGAATTTAAAAGCATGGTCTAAGAAAATACGTTGAACCTTATCTTCCGTAAGATGAAGGTTACTGACCCTGAGCGTTGTGTTAGGCGTAGGGGTAAAGTCAAAATCATCTGATGATTCTGGTGTTTCTTCAGCCACTGGCTTAGCAGTGGTGAATGAAGCTAGCCATGACTTTAACTTACTCCACATCATCTTGCTTAGGCTGTTGTTCAGCTAGATTCTTCTCAAAGATAGAAGCCATATCTTTAAGGATTTCTTCTTTGTCATCAGGCTTGATGTAGTTTTTATTCTCCTTCAAAAACTCATTCCACTTGTTGAGAAAGTGATTAGTTGATTGGTTCATCATTTGAATTCTCCTTGTCATTGATTATTTGATTTATTATTTCTTCTTTTGCTTCTTCCTTGGCTTCAGGTGAATCAGGAATAGACTTTTCACCCTTGTAGATTTCGTAAGTGCCCAATTTTCCATCAACGCCATGTGCTAGGTCTTTGTAATAAATTGCATCTTTGTAGAGGTCCATTTTACGGCTTTCTCCATTTGAAAATTCAACATTTAAGCCATAGTTGTTAAATATCAAGTCCCTGTAAGATAGTTTCACTAGAGCCTTGGTTGATGGTTTGTCCTTGCTTCTTGAGTATTCAAAGAAGGTGATTGAAGTGATTATAGGCTTTCCGCCATTCTTTTCTTCAAGCTGTTGATGTAGTGCCTCTTTAATCAGGTCTAGGTTAGCTCTTTTCTTACCTTCGTCATCAACAAAGAATGTCTCATATTTTTTCATGAGCAATTCATTTGAGAATACATTTATTGTCTGGTGTTTTAGCTCAATTCTGATTTTTAATATTTTGTTATGAAGCTCAATATGGTTGAATATTTGTGTTAGGTATTCTTCCCTAATTGACTCACTAACATCACTACGCTTTACGATGTAATTCCTCAACGTTGGAATGATGTTTTGTGTATGGTTGTGGTCGTTTGCAGGATTGCATAAGTAGTTATTGAAGACCATAAGGTTTTCATGAAACTTCAATAAGCCTACTGTTTTCGTAAGCAATTTACTTTTTGAATGCACCTGTTCTGCTGAATCTTTTAGCTTCAGTTTTCCTTTACCATGTAACTCTTTTAATTTCTCATAACGCTCATCATTCATGATTCCCTCTTTCATTAAGTGTTGCATTAGCTTGTGTGATAATTTTTTGAAGCTCAATTATCTGAGCATCGTAACGCTTTTTAAATTCTCTTCTGAGAGGGGCCGTCAATGTAAGATAGTCATGCTCAACATCAGTAGAATATTCATCCATAAGGAAGATATTCTCATTGTGTCTGTAACGCTTCGGTGAAACTTCCATCAGTTTACTTTTCGTGATGCTATTGAGTTTATCTTCAATGGGTAGAGTCTTGAATTGTTCAATATCTGCTCTGATTTGAATGTAGAGTTTATTTAGTAAATTCAATGCTTGCTCATGAGAATCTTTGACTTTATGTAGATGCTTCATGTCCCTTAAATCAAATTGCATCTTATCGTAGCATGAAATATTGACTATCTCATAAAGCTTGCTGAGTTTGTCAGATGGTGATTCAAATTCTGAATCATTATAAATTTCTGCAAGATTGTCTAATGTTTCTTGTTTGTATTTCTTTTGTAGTCTCATAGTTAATCCGTTGGTATCTTATTTCAATATAACATATAAATACCCCTAATCAATAATATCGAGTCCAAATTGTTGAAATTGTATTTGCTTTAGGTAAAATGTAAGTAACCAACAAATTTCAAATACCATGAATGCACACAATGAGAAATTCCTAGAAGACGATGATGTAGAATTTTTTGAAAGATTAGCTGCTGAAGAATTAGAATCTGGCACTATAGCTGTATTGTCTGATGCATATGACTATGACCACGACTATGACTATCCCGAAGGTGAATCAGATATTGAATTTGATACAGAAGCCGCTTACAATCTTCTCTTGGAATACAACAAGTCTAAAGAGCTAGAGGCATTGGAAGATTACATTTGGTTAGACGATTTGATTGATAAGATTGAGCGACCATAAAACTAAACCCCATGAAGGGGTTTTCGTTTATTTGGATTTTGGTTTTACTGACTTAGGGTCATCAGGGTTGACCTTGGGTTCTTGTCCAGCACGTTCACTTTCCCTGACTTCACTGAGGTTACGTCTCACAATCTCGGCTTCGATTTCACGCCTAGACCTTGCGGGTGCCGGTGCTGGCTCTGGTGTAGGGGTAGCCTTGTCTTCCGTTGGAGCTGGTATGACTGGTGCTACTGGTGCCACTGGTGTGACCGTTTCTGCTGGTTTTGCCGGGGCTTCTTGAACCTGAACCATTTCCACTGGCTTGAACCTATCCATGAGCTTTTGAGCCTGTTCCAAGCGGGTAGGGCACTCTGATTTCACCAGCTCCAGAATCTGGTGGTACTGGGCCTTAAGGTCGTCTTCTTCTGCTCGATGCTTGGATTTCTTCGGTGGGTTCATGACCATGAGCGGATCTAGACCAGCTTTCAGCAAGTCCACGAAAGCAAAGGCTATGGGGCTTCTGTCTACTGATTTCCACTGGTTTGAGACGGTCTTAATGTCGAAGTCCTGCCCGGTGGCTTTGTAAGCCGTAATGGCACGTTGGTTGGCTTCACGCACGGCCAATGCCTTCTTCTGCAGCTCGACCTTCAACCACTGCTCATCCTCGGGGGTAGGGGTGTACCCTTCGACCTTCAAGCCAAGCATGGATGCCTCACGCCAGATGTTTTGGGCTTTTCTGGTGGTACCTTGGCTGGTGATGATGATGGTGGAGTAACCGTTTTCCAGATACATCTGAGCCAGTGCCCTAGCTGCTGCAGGGCTTTCGCTGGTCAAGCTGGTCTTCAGGGTGTCATCGGTGTATTCCCTTACCACAATGGCTTGCTTCTGGAATCGCTTGTCATAGAAGACGCCACGGTCATAGGTCAGGTAGTTCTTCAACGTGATACCGAATTTACCCCCGGTGTCTGCCATGTACTCAGGGATACCCGCATAGTCATACATGAATTTCTTCTTGTAGCTGAACGTGTGCTCCCATGGTTTACCAGACAGCTCAATGTCAGGCTCTGGTAACAGGCCGGGGTCTTTGCGTGTGGTCTTGGTCTTGCGGTGAAGGTTGGCATCACGCACAGCACGGATAGCGTCCATGGTGGCCGGGTCGTTCAGATCGATCGGTAGGTCTTTCTTGAACGAAATGCCCAGCTTGGACATGGAAACCTCAGTGTCAGTATCAGCTAGGTAGACGGTGAATCCCTGCACGGCACCGGTCTTGGTGATGTTGGGTATCAAGAAGACGTTGTGAGCCTCGAGGGCGGCGTTCAGGTCAGCGAATGACTGATGGTCAGGGTTCTTCAAAATCTCCACCACATCGGCCATCTGAGCCTTGGCTGATGCTGATAGGTTCTCAGAGTGGTAGAGGTTGGTAGCTCGGGTCAACGACTGCTTGCCGAATTTCCCTGAACCTGCACAGTATTTGAGGTTGTAGGTCTTATCACCCCACTTGACCAGCAATTTGTCTTTTGAGCTGGCTGGTGAATTTTCATCGTCTTCAAGAGCTGGGTCTAATGGCTTGAACCAGTTAGGATTAGGAACAATCGTAATCCCAAGCTCGGCCATCATTTTTTTCTGGATGGTTATATCACTGCTTTTGAATACTTTGTTCATCACTGATTGAAAGGCTTTATATTCCTTCTCGCTTGAAGGTATGAAACGTTCCTGAGCTGCTAAGGTGTTTGTCTTGTCAAGATACTGGCTGAACTCTGGTGAATTCTCTAAATGAACCAATGCCCAAAACATTCTGAGCTTGGTATTATTCAAATCAAGGTTCTTACCATCGTAAGACTTACTAAGCATAGGAATGTGTAGGTGAGATTTGTATTCACCATTTTCAATCTTGATGTGTGGAACAGGGAATGTAGGATAATTGTCTTCCTTTTCTCTGGTGAAAAGCTTTGTGAATTCAACACGCATATCAAGTAGTAATCTGACCTGCTGCTTCTCCGTTAACCTACCTGCCTCTGCTGGTGAAAGGGTCAAGAAGTGGTCATAGACATAGTAGGCTTTCATGATTTCAGCACGTTCAGCTTCTGTTGAACCTTTCATGCTCTGGTTCTTTTTCAACTGCTTCAATTCGGCTGGTGTGGCGTGTCTCTCCCACTCGGCAATCAAAGCATCTGCAACAGCATAGCTATATTCATTAAGCTTCTCTTCATAACATGGCTGACCGTAGTACACATGTGGGAAGGGGAGGGCAACAAGCCCGGTTAATTCAGTAGGTATACGCTGGGTTATACCTTGTTCTTTCAGATAGATTGAATCTGATATTAGATATTTGATAACGCCTTTCAAGCCTTCTCTGGTGTGGATGAATTCACGGTTCATGGAGACGAATTTCTTTCCACCTTTGGCTTTCTGTATCTTCTGTTTATTATCGTGGTCAGCTTCCATCGGTGCTGCTGTTGTCATGTGTGTACCTATAGTTATTGATTAGCTTCTTTTTTAAGTGCGGTAATCTCCTTAAACAATTCTGTAATGCCATGTGATGCACCTTCAAGCAAAGCTGTGTTGATTTCTTTATTGATGGCGTTCCACCTTTTCAACAGTTCAAAAGCTTTCTTGAACTGGTCAGGGTTGACATGCTCAATCATGAAGTCAGCTCTGGTAGCTAGTGAGTGTTTTAAAGCTCGACGGTTGTAGGCGTCAGGACGTTCACCAGCTTTGAATACACCATTGTTTTTGAAGTGTTTCGCGTAGGTTGCATCTGTGTGTCTAGAGTAGAAATTTCGCTTGCGGGGTAGCCTACCATTTACATCAATCTCACTGAGACGCCTTTTGAACCTCAAGGCTTCTTTTGACGTATCAGGTTCATATCTGATGTTGTTTGTGATGATGTTGCCAATACCTTTTGCAAGAGACTCAATGTTGTCTTGGAATATTTCAAGTACGTCAGCATTGTCTTCACCATGTAAGACTCTGAACCCAGCTCTAAGCTCGTTAATCTCTTTGATAGCGAGAGGCTTTTTCTTGACCTTGGCATTCTTGATGACGGCCTTCACAAGCTGGATAGACTGAGTAGATTGACTGGCAACGTTACCAGTTATCTTCATGGTGTCTCGGCCTGACTGGCTGCGTGTGAGTGACTTTCCATTAAGCATCATGTCAACAAGGGTGCTGACATTATTTATGCGGTATGTATCTGCAATCTCACTAAGTAAACTGATGTAAGAAGGGTTGACCTTCATTTCAAGTTTCTTGGTTCTTTTCTCTTTGACTTCCTTCATTCATCCCTCTGTTAGTTGTTGTTTGATAGAGCTGATTTCAACTGCTCTACGGTTGAGATACCTTTTTGTTTTAAATATTTCAAAAGCTGCTCTTGGTTCTTCTTGGTGACAATCTTATCTAGGGTGTTGTCGATGAATGACATTACATCATCATAAGCAAGAACGTCATTGCGAACTAACTCAATCTCCAAGCCCTTGCTTTGAATTTGGCCTTTAAGTTTTTCAAGTTCGTCTGGATTTTCTAGAACATCATAAGCCATAGACTTTAGATTTCTTTCTTCTGCTTCAAGCTTGGCTAATGCCTTTTCTTGTTCAGCGATTAGCTTTGTGAATTTAGTCTTGTTTCTGTTTAGCTCGTACTCGCTGGTAGGTGATATATCCTTAATAATATCTTCTGCTAGTAAAGTATGTATTGTCATAGTTGCTCCGTTGTTGTTGTTGGTTTAGAAATTAATGATTAACTCCTATTTTAAATATTATCATACTAATAAAGGTAGTCAATTAATGGTGAGTAAATTGAAATGTTGGTGGTGATAAATATGGTGGGTAGAGTAGGTAATTTAAGCTTGAAATAAAAGACAACTGAAAGGCGTCAGAAAACTATTTGACGGTAGACAAATACATACATCTTGCTTTAATGCTTTCTTTAGCTTGTAGATAGTGTCTACCGGATAGTGTCTACCGTATTGTGTCTACCGTTGCAATTTGGGTTGTCTACCGTGGCGTGTCTACCGTGTTGAGATTTCTGCAGGTCAACAGCTTTTGCTGGGTATTCATTTCTTTCTGTCAATAAAAATTTAGCATTATAATACTTGGTTCATTTGCAATAAATATTGTGCATGGTAATATTAAAGTATAAACATCTTTATCACATATGAATAACCAACCAACTAATCAAGTTAGAAGAGCCAAGCCTAGGTTGTTTGGTGTCATTCTAACAAGCCTAGCTCAATCAGTAGTCTTCACATTTTCTGTTCTTATGGTGGGTGTGTTCTACATAACATCATTCCTTTTCTGTTCTGTGATTCCGTTAATCATAACTATTAACATAATGGTTGTAGTCTACACCGTATCACTTGCCACTCTCAATATTGTATTGAATATACATAACGCTCACTTGATGGCGGCATTATGGATGGCATGTCTTGTATTTTCATACCCTGTGTTCATGATTGTTAAGTTGAAAGTGACAGATATTTTTTTAGAGTTTGTTAGTCCATCTACCAAAGAAAGAAAGGAGGTGGGTCATGAATGATATTAAAAATAGCTTTCTGTTTATATTAGAGTTTGTGAAGCGATTAAGGTTTGTAAAGTCTGACTTCAAGGAGCTTGTAGACTTCGCTCGCAATGACTTGATGATGCAGGACATTCTGAAGTTTATGTGTTGGCCGTTAGTTGCTTGTTTGTATCTAATGTTCGTATGTGCATTGATGATTCTATGGACTACCTTTTCAAATCTTCTTCCTCTGAGTGAAGATGTTATTGAATATCTTACACTTCTTGTCTTGTTAGCTTCGCTTTACATAGTTGCAGTGATTTTTGAGGCGATGAAGGGTAGGGTAGTAAATGCCATTAAGAATTGGTTTGAGGATTCATTGACAAAAGATTGCTCTGATATGGAAGCTGATGAGCAAATTAATTTAAACGTAACTAGAGGTAAAAATGAAATGGATATATAAATTAATGCTGGTAGTGACACTGGCCTTCTCTGGTAGTGTCTATGCAGAAAGAACAGTACAAGAGGTCGCTGCTGAAGCTCGCGTTTCATCTTCTCCGGTGGATACCACTGACCTTAAAAAATTTGCAATTGCTCAAGATGATGCCTCGGCTGGGTTGTTGAATGACCTGAGCCAGAAGACGTTACAACAACCCATAGTCAAAGCATACGCAAGGTGGCTTGGCTATGACCCTGACAAGGCTGAGGGTGGTGGTAACTTCTTTGATGTGTTCTTTGACAACATCTACGTCACGTTAAGTCAATATTTAGCTGCCGTCTTTCTCATAACAGGTGGTTTATACGGTATCTGGTATGCTCGTATGTTAAAAGACAGACAGGCCGAAAAAGAACGTGCTAGAAAGATGTTGGACTTTGCTATCATCATATTAATAAGTGGACTGATGATAGTTCCTACGATAGCTATGGCTGTCTTTGGTGTCTTCATTCTTACCATGATTGCCTCACTTAATTGGATGGCTCTCATCTTTACTCTTTATACAGTGAGTGATGAAGCTGACAACATTGAGCAAACCTACACAACCAATCAACAATTGTCTCAGTGGGATACTGGTGAGGTTGCGGGCCTATGGAATGGTATGGTTGAGAACATTACTAAGAGTGCTGTTGTTAACGTCAACAATGTTCAGCTTGGTAGAAGTGGTTTCTTCTCGTCAAATCTTACTAAGGCTCAAGTGGTTCAGGATATTCAAGATAATGTGAAGCTCAACCTTGTGCCACGCTTCAAAGATGGTGTGGTTACTACACTTGACTTTATGTACAACGAGAATTTCAAAAACTACTCTCCTGAGAAATATGGTAAAGCTAGTAGAGCCTTCTCTGTAAAAGCCAATAACCTAACCAGTTCAAGCCAGATTGGTATGGATAAGGACGTTATTCGTGCTGTTAGATTAAAAGCTCAGGCTGATGGTGAATCTGTCATGAGTGCTGCTGACCATCATAGCAAGTTGGTAGGTTATGAAAATCAGGCGTATCCAGTAGTAGCGGCTGGTAACTGGCGTGAAGCTCAAGCGTTTTATGATGAAGCGTTGATTATGAAAGTCTCTATGAAGATGGATGATGGCTTGAATGAAATCAAGAGCCAATATCTATCTGCTGGGTATGGTGAAAGTATGTTCATACTCTATGAGCTTTATGCTGGTGAATTCTTAAACTCTGCTCAAGGTTTGAATCCATCAATCACCTATGCTGGTAAGTGGCAGTATCAACAAGAAGCGTCCAACTATTTCTGGAAATACAATTGTTCCATTCTCAAAAATCAGGATATCGCTAACATCCATATCAACGGTTTTAACATCCTTGCTGGTGGTTCAGAATGGATGGATATAGGGAATATTTCTGCGTCTCTTCCTACCCAATGCGTTCAGTTCATGGGTGGTCGTGCCTACTATGTGGGTGTCGATGGTGAAACGGATAAGGAGAACGTTACCATGTTCCAACATAAATCCGCTTCTGCTGCCATTGCTCTTGGTAACTTATCCAGCAACATTACTGAGGGTGCTTTGACAGGCCAGTTGAAATTTATGATGAAGAACAACCCATACAAGAATATTGCTTTGTCCTACATTGACCTTGGCTTTGTTCACTTGGGTATTTCTGCTGGTGCTCTTGGTAAGGCCATGAACTACACATCAAGAATGAATGGAGCTATCAGAAACGGACTAACAGTTGAGAAAGCGGCTGGTGGTGAATTCAACATTGGTGCTGATTTGAACATGTTGTTCGGTGATGATTTACAGAAAGCCAAAGATACTGAGGCTTACAAACGTCTAACCACTGACTACAAACCATTCATCTTCAATTCATTAGCTGACCCTTCAATTTCTGCTAGTGCTGAAACAGCACAACAAATGCAAAACTTCAATGAAGCTGATGAAGATGTTAGTGATATGCTCATCAATATCATCCAGAACCAATCTTCATTGCTATTGAATAGAAAGGCGGCAATGGGTCTACCATCAGATAAGTCATTCACACAAGGCGTAGCTGAGTGTAACGCTAATCCTTCTGTTTGTAACAAGCGTGCGACGGGTACCATTTCTGATATTTATAGCAGTGACCCATTGAAATTGGGCATAGGTATAAAAATAGGGACAACCGCGATAGCTGCTATTAGTAAGTTTGACATTGGTGACATTATGTCGAAATTCAATATCAGTGGTGATTCATTCGCTGGTAAATTGATGAGTAAGTTAAGCACTGCAGCAAACTATGTGGGTTGGCTCTTCAAGCTCGGCGTGTTTGTTATGGAAGTCATGGTTGTGCCGATTGACTGGTTTGCAAACTTCTTAATCGCCATTGGTGTGTGGGCAATCGGTCTTAGCGTCATGCCAGCTATCATGTTGATAATGATGGTGATGAGATTGGGTGTGATGTTCATATCAACAATTCTTATTGTCTACTCATCACTCTTCCAAGCGGCTCTTAAAAGAGAGCCAAGATATGTATACACTGGTTGTAAACTTATCCTAAGTGAATGGATGGGTGCTGTATTCTACCTTGTAGGTTTCGCCGTGATGCTTTACTTCATCTACGGTATTGGTACTGGGAAATTAGAAAGAGCTATTTATGGTAGCATAGCGGGTGATGGTGGATTTTTCGCTATGTTAACTGGTCTTTTAGTAAGCCTATTTGTGTTGGCAATGCTTCACACATTATGCTTCAAAATACCTAGCCAATTCATGGATATGAAAAACAGAATCTTTGGTGACTCTTCAAGAATTCTAGATGAAGATGCATCTAATAAAACATTTGAAACGTTAGTGTTTGCTAATGCCGGTGAAAGAGCTGGTGTTAGAATTCTTGATGGTTTCTCAAATTCTGTTAAAGGCAAAGTAGGTAGTATTGTTGATAAGTGGAAAGGTAAGCCAGAAACGCCACCAGCTTCTGGTAAACCAGCAACCGATACAGAAGGGAGGTAAAAATTAGTGAGTTAAAACAAGCCAGCGTATGCTGGTTTTGTTGTTTAATAATCCTTAGATGTAAATTGATTACTTATATATTCATGATAAAATGGTTATTAATAACTATGAGTTTATTATGAATGACAAAGACATTGCTAACACTGAGGAATTTATTGAATTAGATATTTACGATAAATGTGATGAAATATCAGATGACATTGAAGACATAGAAGAAGTTAAAGAACCTGAAGTGATGCATCTGACTGATGATTTCAAGAATTTACAAAAATGGAATAAGGTTGGTGTTCAGTATCTTACTGATGATTTAGATAGAGGCTTGCATTCATTAAATGCGTTTTTCACATGTTATGTTGACATGGAATACTTCGGTGAGTTGAATCTTTCATTGCTTCAAAGAAAGGGGGCTGCAAGCGACAAATTAGCTGCATCCTACTTCGGACTGTCTGTTGATGGTGAAGTGATGTTCAATGGTGTTCAGACTACCATGGCTGGTGAAGTCTTGTTGCATGGGGTTCAAACAAAGAATCTTTACAAGATGGTCAAGTTCATCACTGAAAATAATTTATGGCCAACAATCAAAACATCAAGAAGACGCCTAAGATTCTGGAAGAAGAAAATCATTACTGATAAACGCTTCTCTGATGTGGTTAATGCTCTGGATGATTTGAAAGACCCTGAGCTTACTGAATGCTTGAGGTCATACCCGGCTTACCTTTTTGCGGGTGCTTACACTATGGTAGGTTTGAAAGGTCATGAATACATCATGAATCTTCAAGCTGCTGAGGCTGGAAGAATGGCTTATAGAGACGTTTGTAAGCGTATTTACAGTGTTAAAGGAGAATTCTTTAAGAAGCTGTTCCTATTTGTTGGTGCGGCTACTTTAGCTTATGTTGCTTACTCTGTATTTGCATCTGGTGTTTTAATGACATTATAATTTGATGTAGGATATTTATATGGTATATTGAAATATAAGAACTACCTCAATTTTTATGAAAAGATTTATTTCACTGTTATTCCTTACAGTTCTTTTCTCGTTTAGTTCTCAAAGTTCTGCTGAATCCGCTTGTCAAGCGGGGAAGGGGGCTTTGAGTAGTGATGAGATTGCCGCTTGTGTTCAACAAGAGGCTGAAAGTGGTATGTGGCTTAAGGTCGCATTCGTAAACCAAAACAAACAAACCATAGGGCTTGCTCTAGGTGTCATAGAGCATATATTCAAACAGGACTATTCCAAACAGGCACTTGAACTGGTTGAGAAGAAAGATGCTGGAGCACGCCTGATGCAAGGCATTGAATACGCTCTCAACGTCATAGCCATGGTGTTCTTTGCCATCATTTACGCAGCCATAATTCTCAAAAGCTTGTTTAATGGAGCGTACAAAGGAATGGTCATGGGGTGGAACGTGTTTCCATTCTCTGCCATCACATTTATTCTTGCTATTGCTATTGCAACCGGGCATTTCACTATATTCTGCAAAATACTGATTGCCGTTGTCATCTTTGGTTGTTTCGCCATGGCCTATGGCGTCAATATCTTCATGCACTTAGCAAATGACGTTTCCGGGGTTTCTACTAGGTTCAACGCTAAGGCCAATGAGTTTGCTCAAGGCATGGTCTATGGTGCCGTTGAGTGGCATATTCAAGACATTACCGCTCGTAGAGGGATGTTGGTTGAGACTGGCAACGTCGAGAATACGAACAAAGGCGTGGTTCTGAGGGATAAAGAATTTACTAAGTGTCTCTTATCTGATGCTCATACACCTGCTGGTAAATCCGCACCAAAATACTATCAAGCGGCTGATATTGAAAAGACTCAATACTGTGCTGACAAAGAGCTTGGCTATTCCACCTACCGCATTGGCTATGTAAAAGACCTAAAAGCGACTGATGAAAGTGCTGAGGTTTTCGCAAGGTTCATTGCCAATCAACCCCAGTACAGGGCTGTTGCTGATGACATAGTAACAAACATATGTGGTAGCGTTTACAGACAACATCAAGATTTAATCAATGACTATAACTCTGTATGTCTTGATTTGAAGCCAAACGGTTTCATCTTGGTAGGCAATGATGACATTGTTCAAACTCTTAAAGGTTCTACGGTTGTTGACCCTGATGTGATGAAGTCTAAGCTTGATGCCCTTGTTTCAGATTATGCCACTTTCACCTACACTGAAATGTTGAAGAACGCTAACAAGGTAGATAATAAATTCGATAAAAGTGTTTCTCTTGACGAAATTTTCCAGAATTTCCAAATAGGTGCTGAATACAAGAAGGCGTATGAAGTCGCTGGTATGAAGACAATTGATATTCAGATAATCAATGAAGTGGCTATTAAGAAGAGTAAATTGCAGCAAGCACTTGGCATAGAAGAGAATCTTGATATCTTTGGTGGCAATGGCACGAACGAAACGTTTGGACTCAACAAATACTTCCAAAGTTTGAAGCCTCAATTCAACATGAATTCCGAAATCATCAAGTTGTTAGATGGTATTGCGGGGAATTCTCTAAGTAACATAGGCTTGCAATACGCTGATTGCTTTGAAGAGAAAGGCCGTTGCAATTCGGGTACTGTTAACTTCGTTACTCCATTGATAGAGACAGCTCATACTGCCATTCCATGGATGGCTAGTGCTTATACAATGGCGTTAATGGTGAAAACCTACTACAAGTCAAAATTTGAATCTGCTGAAGAGCATGACCCAAATAGAGAATACTATAAGCAAAACGAAAGATTCTATAATGGTTTTGCTAATGCTGCACTAGGTATGATGCTTGTGTTGGGTGTAGCGTTCCTATTTTTGTTCAAAGTGCTTATTCTCGACTACGCCAACCTAATGATTAAGGGTATCACCACGCCAATTCTTTTACCTTTTGCGGCTGGCTTTGCCTTTATTGTGAGTAGCCACAACCAAATGTTCAGGGATGACGGTGAATCATTCAATGACTTGATGAAAAAATACGGCGTGTATGATGTTATTTTGAGACTGCCGCTAGTCGTAACTGGTTTTATCATTGGCTTATGCGTTATGACTATTGTTATGTTCATAGCCAGCATAACCCTAGCCACAATGTTTGGTGGTTTTGCAGTAGATAATTCTGGTGCTGGAACATTAACCTTAGCATTGAAAGCCATGTATTTTGTCTTTATGTATATTCTTGCTTATCTTGCATCGTTTGTCATCGGTATGCAGGTTGCTTTCAAATCAACTGAAAAAGCAATTAATGAGCTTTGTGGTAACGCAGTTAAGTTTGATGATGGTGTAGGTGAAATCTTGGCAAAAACTAAATCAGTTCTTGCAAAATGATTATAATATTAGACGTGCAACCTTGTGTTGCATTTCTTTTATGTTAACATGGTCATATAGAATATAAATTATGGAGTAGTATGAATGTATTGAAAATAAAGCATCTGGTAAAACAACCAAAATCATTGCTTTGGAATTTGCTAGTCAGTGAAATTTTGTTGGTTTACGTCTTCTTCAACCTAGCTTTACAAGGTTTGGCGTTTTCCATAGATTATAAGTTTTTAGGTTTGTTGGGTGCTGGTCTGTGTTCCATATCGGCCATAGGATTTATGTTCCATGCTTTACTTGTGGCAATATTTATCATGAAAAGATTCAAAAAAGAGCCAGCATGAAGCTGGTTTTTTAATGCCTTTAATTTGCAAGGTGATTTATATGTGATAATATGATATTAAGAAACTACTAAAAAACCCATGAACGATTTAAAACCACTCGCAAAGCTTTATGCTCTACTTTTCATCATTTCTTTCCTAGCTTTTTTCCATCTGCATTTAGCATTTAATCTGAGCGTTGCTGTATCGCTTATTGTTTCATTTTTAATCAGTGCTGTTCCTGCTGTGCATGTGTCATTACTGCTCTATCGTTTCTTCATATCCAAGAGGGTAGGTGATGAATAACCTACCTACCTTTGTGATAAATACGAATGAGCGAAATGTATCATTTGAGCTTGAGCTTTCCATGAGGGCATTCAATATTTTCACGAATTTGATTAAGAGTAAGCATTATCTGTTCAATCCTGAGCTGATGCGTTTAAGAGCTGCCTACATCAAAACCCATGGTAAAGAACCTGCTGAAGAAATTCATGTCATGTCACCTAAGCTGCTGGAAGGTGTTGTTGAGCGTGTGAGCATGAAGACTTATAGGTCAGTTGTAGATGTTGAAGATTTAGAGCTTTTCTACATCAGTGAACGCAACGTTTTTCGTTTGAAGTTTTTAAGCTCAGTTTCAGATGAGTTCGACTACATCCAAATTTTCAAGAAAAGTAAAGGAGCCTGATAGCTCCTACTTTTTACCTCCATGGTTTCAGCTCTTCCTAACCTCTACATCCTTCATCCAGCCGAAATCATTGGCTATTGAATCACTCACATCACCATCATCAATGTCTACCAGCTCGTTACCATTCTCATCAACCTCCACTAAGCCCAGCTCTTCATGCATGGCATCGTCTAAGAAGCTGTCGTTATCAACCTCCACTTCTTCGATGTGAAGCACAATTTCTTCTTCCTGTTCAACCGGCTTTAAAGGCTTTAAAAGCTCTTCTGGTGGGTTAAAAGCGGGTAGAGCTGGTGTGATTGTGGATATCGTCTCATCGACCTTGGCTGTGCTGGCTAGTAGCTCCTGCAGGCGGGCATAGCGTTTGCTCTTGTAGTAGTCCTTGCCCAGTAGGTGCTGGTACTGGAAAGGTCGTTTTGTCTCTACGGCGTTGTAGAAAGCCATAGGGCTGTTGCTGAACCTCACGAATTCACCCGTTTTGCCGCTCGCTTTTGCTTCTAGGTCTTTGGGTATGGCCGATGGGTTAAACCCTTCCAAAAGGCCCATTGCGACGATGAGAGCACCTTGCTCGGTCAGATCGATCACATCCCACAAGTCACCCGGTAGGTCATCAGCAAAAATGTAGGAAATGGCTAGGGCTAGATCCTGACGGTTGTAGTCCCTGATGGCCGTGTAGATAGGTAGGTGAGAGGATATCGGGAACAAGTGGGCTTTCATCAACGCCTCTGCCTTGTCCTTGTCTTCAGGCTTGCTGAATCTGCCGATTTTCTGCATGTAGGCCAATACCTTTGGGATAAAGCCTATCTCTGATGAATCAACGTATTTTTGTAGGATTGATGCTGATTCAACAAGCTTCACTATGTTCATGAAAGCTTCAAAGTTTTCTATCTGTGATGTGTTTGAGGAAAATTCAAGCTTTCCTTCTGCTATGGATATTTTCATGTAATAATATGATGTTTATATCTATAATTCTAACATCGCATGAAAGTTAATCAAGCTGGATAAATAATGGTCCATTCTTTTTAACGGATTATTAGCAATTGCTGACTAATAATGCTGAATTTCAGGCAAAGAAAAAACCCTTTCGGGCTTCTTGTTTGCTTCCTTAAACCTCATTGTCTGTTGCTGAATTCAAACTCTAATTGTGGGTGGTTGCCGGTTGTTTTGATTTTCATGAGTGCGACAATCAAACCAATGTAGTAGGTGGTTATTGAGCCGTATCCAATCACTTGGCTAGTCATGTCAAGATGCATGTTCATGAATAACGTTGTTGCAAATGATGCTGATAGACCTGCTGCAATTATTGTGATGATTGTTACTATCGCTTTTAATGTAGTGGTGTCTTTTATTTTCATGGATAATCTCTTTGTTGGTTATATGCTATCAATGTAACATAATAATATTAAATGTAAATAGGTTTGGCATAATATTTTATAGTTATTATTGAAATTATCTTGTGATTCGGTAATATTTGATTAATAACTTCATGAATTATATGATATCCAAATTTCTTTTATTCTTCTTTTCCATAATCATCTTCTTTGCTTTTGTAATGTTCGTGTCAGGCGGTCACTATCAGCATGATAATCTTCTGGTGTCGTTCAACGGCTGTATTGACATGGTGCTCAGGAAACAGTGGTACTATGCTGCGGGTGGGGCGGTTTGTCTTTGTTTAATCCATAAGCGGATATCAGAACCCCATACTGACCAGAACTAACATCCAAAAAAAAGAAACCCTGATTATCCAACAAATCTAGGGTTTTCCTTCTTTCAATCTACTTCAACTGTGCTCTACGCTTCAATCATCAACAACCTTTCCAGTGCAATTATGTGTTCATCTGGCATGGTCTGTGTGATGTTGATAGCTTCACCTAATTCAGCTTCTGCAACTCCCAGTATGACTTTAAGTTTTTCCACTGCTGGTAGGTAGTATGCGGCTTTGTAGTGATATGCCCTAGCTTCTTTACCATAAGCTACTCTGCCCGATAAGAACTTATATTCACTACCTTTTACTGTGATTGTGTCGGTGTGGTGTCTGCTGAACTTTCTACCATAGTCTTTCAATTCGTTGGTGATGAAGTGATAGTTTGAGCTGGTTCTTTCGACTAAGATGAAGTTTTTACCAATCGAATTTACGTGTGTAGGTAGTTCAACATCAGCAACTATAAGGCTCTTAATCGTTTCTTTTATGGTGATGATTCTTTTGATTCTGTCTCTAAATGTTAGTTTGTCCATTGATGTTCTCATTGTTTCTTAATACTAATTAAATCATGCCTATTCATATTTGCAATAGCATTAGCAAAAAAAAATTTCATAATGCTTTGATTGGTCTTATTCATAACGCAATAGCATTAGCAAAATTAAATAATTTCTCTAATGTTTTGGCTCTTATCACCAGAAGCTTTTTCAGTACAATATAATAGTATTAATTACTAATAATCTTTAATAAGGAAAAAACACCGCTACAAGCCACGTATTTCAAGGCTTCCAGAAAATATACCGGTTTATAATTCCGACTTACCTCGTTATAATTCCGACATACCGGGTTATAATTCCGATTTTTGCAATAGCATTAGCATAATAATATTTATTCCGCCTATATGATGTTCTAGCTGTAGGAAGAAATTCAACAATTGTTCAATTTAACTTTATAGCCATGCAATAGTATTAGCAAAATTACATAAAAGATTTATTGTTTTAAGCTCTTATCACCAGATGCTTTTCGGTACAATATAATAGTATTAATTACTAATAATCTTTAATAATGAAAAAACACCTCTGCAAGCCACGTATTTCAAGGCTTCCAGAAAATATACCGGTTTATAATTCCGACATACCGGTTTATAATTCCGACTTACCGGGTTATAATTCCGATTTTTGCAATGGCATTAGCAAAACATTATAATACTTGTCTTCTTTTCTGGTTAACTTCGCAATAGCATTAGCAAAGCCTAATAAGAGAAAATTAATTCAGCTTCCTTCAATACATGCTAGCTCCATATTAAAAATATATTGCTAATGGTATTGCATTGTTAAATATACATGATAAATTGTATATATAACATAGAGTAGGAGAAATAATGGAAGCTAGCAATCAAACTTTAAGCACAAATGCACTAATGGTCAAAACGGGTGAGGTTGTATTCCCTGACGTTCTAGTTCATCTACCAATCTTTTCACCAGCTAGAACTGATGAAATAGTTAAGTATGAAATAAAGAAATTACACATCAGCAATAGCTGTGACTTCACTGATATAGTCATTGAAGGGAAAAAACTCAATGTTAAATTCCATAAGAAAGCCTACGCCTACTGCTTGAGCAAGGCTCAACAACAGAACAATACAACAGTGACCATTGACCTTCCAGAAATGTTCGCTAGATTTGGTTTTGATGCTAAGGATTTCTCCCACTATACAAAGTCATTTGATGAATTGATGACTGCCTTGTTTGAAATGAAGATAAGCTACACTTCCCCAAGTGGCGTTAAATTCCATGGTCGTTTAATCAATTTCCACACTGAGCCTATGGATGGTGTATCCACCGTTGATTTCGGCGGAATCTTTCAGCAATTGCTCAACTCTCATCCGAATTTTTCAAGGCTCAATTACCTTGAAGATAGAATCAAAGGTGATGTTGCATCAGTTTTGAAAGAGAAGCTTGATATTGAGTACAGAAAGCTATCAGGCACCAACAAGAAGACAATTAGCGTGAAGGCTGAGTATTTGATTCAGTCACTCATGCTCAGTGGTGATAGAGACAGTCAAGTTAAGTCAATCAACAATGCTTTCAAGTATTTCATGGAAAAGAAATATATTGTTGCTGTTGAAAAGAAAACTAGACTCAAGAAGATTTATGAATTCAAAATCACATTCAATACTAACTTTAAGATTGAAGATTTTGATGAGGTGATTACCAAGGGTAAAATTGCTAAAGCTAAGGCTAAGGCAAGCAAACCACTTGCTACTGAATCACAAGCTCCAGTGATTATGAACATTTCAGATGGTGTTGATTTAGTCGGGCCAGAAGAAAAAAGCGATGAAGACTATCAAAGAGAATTTGATGCTCTGTTTGCTGTGGAAGAAGACAAGGAGACAGATGCAACAAGGTCTTCACCAGAACAAGCTGTTGACGTTGTGACCACTGACCCTTGGGAAACTATTTGTGATTTCAATAGCTGGGTAGATGAATCTAACAAAGAAAATTGAAGGCTAATCCGTGCCTTCTTTGACAATTACAAGATTTGTTGTATTTGTAGTAGTTAATGGCATGGAAATTTATGATGATTTATTTAGAGACAAGGATATTGAGCGACATAGACAAAGATTCATTTCAAGATTCGCTGCTCTCCGCATTGGAAGAGCTGAGAAACTTTGGTACCACTCGACCTACGCTCACTGGTGTTGAGCTGACTGAGAAGCTGCTGAAGGCTGATTTCCGCCTAGACGGGGAGGGTAGCCCGCTGGTGTGCATTCACATCGCCGGGTTGGCTGCTTCTGTCGCTGAGTGGGAAGAGGTGACATGCATTAAGTTCCTGATGTTCCCTACGCTCAAAACAGCCTCATTTGAGCTGGTTTACTGAGTTGGATAGGTTACGCCTAGGCTGTCATGATTGTGGCCTTGTAAATGGCTATTATGCGGTGAATCTTCATGATGCATTCCTGACTGAACATGATGCGTTTGGTCTTCACCTCTGGTTCATGCTCAGATGATTCCAGCATTTCAATGTAAAGCTCAAAGAATTTGATGTAGCGTTTGTATTCGTTGATTAGCTTAAAATTGTGTTCATTGTAGTTGAATGCTTGTCTAACGTCTTCTGTTGACCAACGTGTTTTTCTTTTCATGAAAACTACGTGAGGTTTCCTTTTCTTGTAGTGACCTTGGGCGTTAGCTAATCCTTTAGCAAGGCTGGGTGAAACGATGTTCACTGAGTAGCCATCAAACGTTTCATCAAATTCTATCAGCTCATCATAAAAGTGGTTTTCCATAATGATTTAGTAGTTCATTACTATAATACTACCAAAAATTCATCATAAGTAAATGTCACGCCAAAAGGCACAAAAAACCAGCACTAGGCTGGATTTGTTGGTTTTCTGATTTTCTTTATTCCTGCTTCTTTAAGTCTAGCTCTGATAACGTAACTGCTGCAATTGTATTGTTTTGCTATCTGGTTTGCACTCATGTCTTGTGTTATGTACAAATCATAAAGTGTTGCTTTGGGGGCTACTTTAACTCTATTTGGACCTTTCAATATCTTACTGATGCCTGCTTCTCTCAATCTTGCTCTGACAACTGACTTGCTGCATTTGTATTTCATAGCTATCTGACTAGCTGTCATGTCTTGGATTATAAATAAATCATAGAGGGTTTCTCTTGGGACTACAAAGCTCTTACCCGGTCCACTGCTCCTTTTGCACTTAACACCAGCATCTTTCAGTATGTGGTAAATTGAGACTTTTGAGCTACCAGTTTCCCTAGATATATCAGATAATGTTTTATTCTGATTTACACAAAGGTCTATTATTCTATCTTTGTTGACTGGCTTCTTCTTTTTAACCCAAACCTTCAACGTTTTCAATCTGCTGAGCATAACCTGTCTACTAACACCAAACTCTTTTGCTATGTCAGCAATGCTCATGCCCTTACCACGTTTATAAAGTTTCTTTATCTGTGAGTCTTCTTGTGGCGTTCTTGTAAGTATGTCATGTCTTGTTGAACGGCCTTTTGAATCTGATACAACTGTGCTCATCTTATCTCCTGATTATTAATTGTTTATATATTCAGGTTATCATTTATTTGTTAAATGTGAAGAGGTATCATTAATATTTTTGGTTTATTTAAAATTCAGGCACAAAAAAACCAGCATGTGTGCTGGTAGTTTAAGGTGTCAATCTTTCTTAATCAGATTCTCTTTTTGTTTGATTAACTCATCAATTTCAATGTTTCTAATCTTGAGGTCTTCTAACATCCTCGTTTTCTCTTTCACATATTCAGCATAGCGTCTTTCCAATGATTCCAGCTCATCCCTTTTTCCTTCAACGAAACGTTCAATTGGTGTTAGTTTTGTTTTGCAATTCTGGTCAACGCCTATAATCCTTATAATGGTTGTCACGAAAACGTATGGAGTTACGATAAAAATTGCTGTTGCTATTAAATGAAGCAAAATTATTCCTTTCAGCAAATCAAATAAAGCGGTGTTTTCTTGAAAGAAATTATTTATCCACTGAGGCAGGAAAGTAGGGTCTATAAACGGGATTGCCCAAATCAAGACAGAGAAGGCTACAATAATAATCCATCCTACATTAGTAAGTCTGTTAATGCTTCTATCTAGCCTGAATGGCTTGTCAGGATTATTCTGAATATTAGAAAATTTTACTCTCTCTTCATTAACTTTGACATTTGCATCATATAGAGCATATTCTAACTTACCAATATTCTTCATGTTTTCTTTTTTCGTTTCGATTAGCTCGTTCCTTGTTTGGTCAGATGTAGGCTTTGTATTGTTGTTGGATAAAACTATAAGCCATAGAAATGCGATAAGTAAAAGTTCCATGATGCTCCTTTTGTTGTTTGTATGTATATATGTTAACCTTTAATCATTAAATGTAAATAGATGAAAGATAATATTTATCGTTATTAATTGTAGAGGGCACAAAAAAACCAGCTCGTTGGCTGGTCGTTTGTTGGTGATTTATCACTTGTGGTTCTTGATTACGTCTTGTGCTAAAACTTCTGCAAGGTCAGCTATGTTGTGTTTGCATTCTAGGATTTCAACAAATGCACCTTCTTTACAGCTATTCACTTCCTTAGCCACAATGCTGCTCACTGATTTTACTTCTTCGTATGAGTAGCTAGAATTTTCAGCTTCTAGTTTAGCATTCACTTTGTCCATCAATTCGCTGTAACCAGCTTCTGCTTTGATTGCGTCTGCTGCTGGAACAGTGATGAAGCCTGAGTGATTGAATTCAACATCAGCGAAAGCGAAAGTTGATACAGTTAATAAGATAAGAGTTGATAATATTTTCATTGTTATTCCTTTTGTTGTTTGTATAATAATAGTATACTATATAATTATTAAATGTAAATAGCACATACTTAAATACTTGTGAAATAATTGAAATAAAAACCAGCTATTTGCTGGCTTGTTGGTTAAGTATTGTATGTTTGTGGTTGTGTTCTGTATTCTTACTGATGCAGTGAACCGCATTGCTTGCTAACGATATTAGCAATACCATCGTTACGAAAAAGCGGAAATAGTTAAGCAATGATTTTGCCAATGCAGTCTTTGAGAATTTAGCGTTTTTATCAACCAGTAGCTTTAAAGTCTTATAGAGTGCTTTCGCTATATAATAAAATATAGAAATGATGTAGACTAACCATAATAACATCAATGCCCCATTCGCTATGTATGTGTGATTGCTTTGTGGTATGAGTGACGTTCCTGCATAAAATACTAATCCAACACCCAAAACTTTCAGTGTGTTTTTTCCTAATCTGTACATGTTCGCTTTGGTGAAGAATTTTCTGATTGAGGAAATTATACTTTTCTCAAAAGTGAAATATGATTTGAATGTTGATTTTACTCTGGTGTAATTCATGTTGATATTTTGTATGTTGTTTCTTTTATGCTAACTCAAGTATGTTAAATGTAAATACATAGGTGATGATATTTAATAAAAAACCAGCTCAGGGCTGGTCGTTTATTTTCAGAATGGCTTGTTATGGTTATCCATGTATTTTGATTTGAGTTCTTCATAGCTATTCACGCCATAGTAATCAAAAATTGTTTTTTCTTCTAAAAATCTTAGGACAGCACCAAATGTCTTTTCACATCCTGTTCTTTCAGCGGTTTCTTCTATCGGATAGAATTCATCTTTGTATGCTGTACATGACATGTGTTTAACCGCAATTTGTGCCGCTAATTTTTCTTCATAGTCACTCTCATTTAAATACATTTGCCCAAAATCAGCCCAGTTTAGATATCTTGTATTTTCAGTGGTGTTCGTTTCTGCGTTCCATGTTCCTGTTGTGCCAATGCTAGATGACTGTCTATCATTCTCTTTCAAAGAGGCTAGGAGTTGTTCCGTACGTTTTTTAGCTCTTATGTCAGTTATGGCTTGTCTGTATTCATTAATTAAATCTTTCTTCAATTCATCATCAAGTAATATTGAGCCAGAATCTGACATTTCCTTGAGCTTGTAACATGTGCTGTCAAATTTACCACCATATTCACCACCATAATAACTATTATAATTAATGCTTGAATTGTATTTCATGCAGTCTCTAGCATTATCGAGCTGTTTAGAATTAATTCTGGATGATTCTTTTAAGCCAATCTTATATAGACCTATAGTTTCACTTCCAAGGTAATAGTCTGCTTTGTCCTTTAGGACTGAATAAAATAAAGTTCCTTTATCTAAGGTCGGGTCAAATGATGATGGCAAGGTTATTGAGTGTAGTAATAGTGCCGTTGTGAAAAATGATAGAATCAATGAATAGATAATGCTTTTCAATAATTGAATTGGTCTTATGTTCATAATTTCCTTTTTGAAGTTGTTTGTTATATGATAACTCCAGTATGTTAAATGTAAATAGAGGGATATTAAAATACTCAGTCAATTCTTACTTTAAGAAGCTCAGTCCATTTGGTTGTGTAAGCTGGGCTGAGAAATTCACGCTTCATTCCCCAGCTAGACGTTTCAGGTTCGATAGCAAACCTGAGCGTGCCAGCTCCTTGCAGCTTGTTGACCGAATCCATAAGGGCCATCAGCTTGTCATTGTTCCTACGCTCTGGTTTAGCGAAAAGGTCAGGAATGTAGCCAGCTTTTGGCGTGAACTGGCTGAGCATGATTCCAGCTTTCGCATAGGGGAGGCCGGATCTGAATATGCGAGTTAGACCCGCCTGAGCGGCTGCTATCAGCTCGCGGGTGTCGTCTGTTGGTGACTCCAAGCCAATGATTGTGGCATTGCTGTATGGCTTGTCATCAAAGCGACTGGTCTGAATGAACACCTGCAGATAGCTCGTCAACATGCCTTCCTTGCGGAGTTTTACCGCTGCTTTGGCTGCGTATGATGCTACGGCCTGTCGAAGCTCTAACAGCTCGTAAACACGCTTACCAAACATTCTGGTTGAAGCTATGTTCTGCTTGGGTTCCGGGGATTCTTCTAGACCAAAGCACACGGTACCTTCAAGCTCGCGTGCTGTGCGTTCAATGTTGACGTTGAACATCTGGCGTAAGGCTTTCTTGTCATACCGTGCTAGGTCAATGGCCTTGGTGACGTTCATCAATTCCAGACGCTTTTGAGTTCTTGAACCGCACCCCCACACTTCACCTACATCAGCAAAGGATAAGAGCTTGTTCTGACGTTCATCATCGAGGATGACCACCACGCTACCCGTCTTGGCTTTCCACTTCTTAGAAGCCCAATTGTTGAGCTTTGCGAGGGTCTTTGTCTTACCCACTCCTACGCCTACGGGCATTCCAACCTGACGATAGATTTGGCTCTTAATTTCCAGACAAAGCTTTTCTAAGTCTTCATTCACACCTGATAGGTCAATGAATGATTCATCAATTGAATACACTTCATAAGCTGGAACGTATTGACTGATTACTTTTGTGACCCGATTTGATATGTCTTGATACAACGCATAATTTGAAGAGCAAACCCTTAATTGTTTACTTTCTACAAGGTGCTTGATTTCAAAGAATGGAGTGCCCATTTTCACACCCATTGCCTTGACTTCATCAGACCTTGCTACAACCGCACCATCATTGTTTGACAAAACTACAACGGGTTTACCAATCAATTTAGGGTTAAAGATACGTTCACAGCTCACATAGCAGCTATGACAATCAATCAAGCCAAATACTTTTCCAATGCTATTAGTCATGGAGTTTATGAAGATTCCACATGACAACACCCCACACCTCGGATTCTTCAAATTCTCCAATGACAATGGTTTTGTAGTCAGGGTTTGCCGGTTTCAGCACTGGAACGTCATTGACCTTTGCGTAGGTCTTCACAGTGAATTCAGCCCCTATACGGGCTACCACAACGCTTCCTACGGTGGGTTCTACTGCTCGATCTACTACAAGGTAGTCACCATCGTAGACCCCTATACCACTCATGCTGTCACCCCACGCTATCAGCAGGAATAGGGACGGCCTACCCACACCACAAAGCTCGTCGAGGCTCAAAGCGGCTTCTGCGTATTCCTCTGCAGGCGATGGGAAGCCACAAGCGGCACGCCCGAAAACCCGTGCGTTTCGGGGGCTTAGAGCGAATGGGAAGGGTATCGGTTGGCTGAGCATGGATCACTACCAAAAGGGCTGTATGTGCATACAGTACCAGCTACTGAGGATCGATCAAGCTCTGGTGACGGTCGGCGGGGAAGGGGAGGCGTGAAAAAACCGCCTAAGCGGTCTTTAGTTGCGTTTTTCCTTTTGCTCAAATCCTATTTCTTTGCTGAATAACATCATCTTCTGTGCTTCATAGATGATGCTTTTTAATACGTTTTCCTTGAAATACTCCTGCTGGTCAGCTTTCAAAGCTGCGTATGATAGTTTGGTCATTTTGCCGTCTTCTCTCAACTGGTGACAGAACCAGCTAAATCTGAATTCAGGGCGTGAGAATGAGCAACGTAGGAAGTTGATTTGTGCGGCTTCTGACCTGTCGATAATGGCGGCTTCGCTAAGGCTGATGTGGTGTAAGCCGTTGGTGGTTAGGTCTAGGGAGTGTTTAGCTTTATCAACAATGACTGCTGATGTAACGTCTTTTGTTGCGATGTAAGCTGATGTGCTTAATGTGATGGTGGCGAATGTTGCTAATGCCATGACAAGGTTTGTTAGTTTCATAATTTCCTTTTTGTTGTTTATATAGTTACAATGTAGCACGAATTTATTAAATGTAAATACTGCATTGTTTAAATTGTTATATTTTTGATACAAAAAAACCAGCTCTAGGCTGGCTCGTTCTTTATTCTCTTTTAACTTTTGAACTCTATCTTCGTATTTCTCATGTCTGTCTTATCATTCACTGATGCGTCAACCGCACCTAAGACTATAAACGCCATAAACACAACCGCTGTTGCTATAACTACTCTATCTTTTAACTTCTCTAATGCTTTGCTGAATGCTGTTGGTTTTAAAGTAATGTCCTTCATTGTTATCCTCATTGATTGTATAGTATCAATGTATCAAGCATACATTAAATGTCAATAGGTTAATAATGAATTAATTAGCATAGATAAAAAGAAACCAGCACTTGGCTGGCTTTTTTTAGATTTTAGGTTTATTTCTTTTGTTCTTAAAATCTTCATTATTTTCTAGTGATTGCTTGCTAGTGGATGGCTCTAGAAAATCTTTCTTAAATTTTTCTGGTGCTATACCATTTTCTTTCAATCTTGACTCTAAAACGTTGAGTGCTTGATTGTCAAAAGACTTTAATGTTTGTAGCATCACGCCTTTATCACCAGTGTTGCTCTTGTAAGCATTCAATATTTTGTCAATTTCTCTATGTGTGTCTCTGAACTCTGGAGCGAACTTCTCAACTTCGTTCCATACAGGGCGATACTCAGGTTTGTGATTGCTATAACGTCTTTGAACGTTTTGTCTGTATTCTTCTAACCCAGCGGCTGTACCTACAAACTCATTGGTAAAGGAGGTAATGCTATTGTCTCTTGGTGATTTAATAGAGGAACGTATCAAATAGAAGTGTTCTGGTTCAGGCTGAGCTTTTAGCTCTTGTTCAGCCTTCGCACCAAAGTTATCAAGCCTAGTGTTGAATTCATTCTTCAAATGTTCTGGAAGCTTCGCAACAAGGCTATTAATCGTTTCAGGGGCTACTCTATCATTCGACATGGAGTGAGCTAATGCGGCTACGTAAATGGTGTTTACGGCGTTAGAAAGGTAGGTGTTATCTCTGAATGTTAATTCACCTGCAAGCTTTGCTCTAACTTTCGATATGGATTCTACGTTAGATGGGAAGTCTACATGTGCCACTCTGAATGAGTCTTCAACAAGATAAAGTCTATTTTTACGGTCCCTTTGGCTAGTGGCTTGAATTGTATAACCTAGGCTTTCTATCGCGTTAACTATTTCATTCTTGCTGTTTTCTTTGTTGTCAGTGCTATTCATTTAAGCTCCTTTTGTTGTTTATATATAGATAACTTATCATCTGAATAATATAAGTCAAGGGAAGTTAAGGGATATTTTTTGAATAAAAGTAACCAGCTTGGTAGCTGGTCTGTTGTTGAATGTTTTTGTTTTAAGGGATTTGTATTGATTTCACTCTGAGCCTTGATGTTTCTACAGGTGAGTTATCAATCTCTTTTTTCATGGATTGGTAAAGTCTGTTATCAGGTTCATAGCTCATGTGTTCAGTGCGGATGTTGTCAAAGAAAGCCTTGTCTTTAACGATGGTTGAGATTTCGTAACCCCCGCCTAAATTGTTGATTAGGTCAACGCTGGTATTGTGATGAATCAACATGGCTTTGGATGGCAGAATCAGTAAACCATGGTCATAGCTCCACTGGTCTTTCTTATCAGCGTCTCTAAACACAACCCTCATGTTGTCATAACCATCACCCATTTCTTTTAGGATGGTGTGAAGGTGCTTGTTCTCCAATAGGGCTGGGTCTAGTGGTTGTCTAGTGTGGTAGAAATAATCATGTACCAAGGTTTGAGCTAGCTCTACAAATTTCGTGCAATTGTTCGTGAACAGATTCACCTGTTTTTCATTGCATCCTACTTCTTTCAAGAAATTTGCCGCCTGCTCTGTAACAAGCTTGTAGTTGTCAAAGACGTTTTCTTTAATCTTGGCAAAGTCTATATTTACCTCAATGTCTCTATTGAATAAGGTGCTGTATATGGATTTGAATTTGTTATCAGAGAACGTAACCTTGTGATTTTGAATGAAGTCGAACATTTCCTGTCCGTTGGTCTTCCCGAACAAATACATATAATTTGAGCCTAGTTCTAAGACTGACTCAAAATTCATGTCTGAATTGATAAGATGACCATGTGTTTTCTTGATGCTACTGGCGGTTTCATTGTGCTTGTGTTTGGTGTATAGATTTAGAAATATCTCTTCCTTTTTGCTTAGATTATCCATATTGGTCAATATTGTTCATGTACTAGTATTATAATATATAAATAACCAATTACAAGAAATTGCAATTAATTATTTGACTATAGAAAATGCTTTGATAATATGAATGTATAACAGGTATTGTTGTTATCTTAATTTATTGATTCTATGTTTTGTTTCGTAATGCTTGTTATTTATATATTCTATTTTGGAGTTTGTTGCAAATCCCCCTTGATATTATGGGTATGTCATGGGGGTTTTTGCTTCAGGCACAAAAAAGCCCCAATGAAGGGGCTTCGTCGTCTCTGATTGGTCAAATCAGGTAGCAGGCTCTGTTGTAGGCTATGGTAGCTAAATCGTGTAGGTCAGTGCCTTGGAGCTTCACTTGAAGCCGGGAAAGCTGGCTGTAACACCTGATGCTGATGATTTCAGCACTGGTTTTCACCTCGGCATTCACTAGCAGCTCAAACGCTGATTTCAGCTCGTTTAGGCTCGTTTCAGTGGATTGGTCATGGTCGTAGGACTCGATCACCGTTACAGCGTCTTTCAAGGCTTGTAGGGCTTCTGGCTCATTCCAGCCAATGGCTTTGGGGTAGGCTTTCATTGCCAGCTCTACGGCCTTCCTGCTGCCCGTGCTGGTGGATGACTCACTGAACAGAACCAGCTTCAACACCTCAGTCAGTTCTTTTTCCATGTGAGGAACGAACAAGGCCCGCATGAAGATAGAGTAGGGGGCAAAGCTCCCACTGCTCAGAAACCGCTTGTAGGAGCGGGAGTGACTAGGCTCAACAGCTTTTACAGCAACAGCTTCTGAAATGGTCTTTTTCAGCCGGGGCTTTTGCTTTTCAGTAGCAATGTTGTGAAGCCTGCGAATCTCGCTTGAATAGCGTGAATTCCAGTAGGCACGTTTTAATAGGTCATCCACTTGACTTTGAAAATCCCTGTCTTTCATCGTTTCACTGACCTTCCTGTCAATACATCATATGGATATTCCCGATGCGGTGCGTCATCAGGTTCTGCTAGATGAAGCTTATAGAATTCCGTTCCAGTCTGCTCTTCATAGAAGCGGTATTCATCATTGGTTATGTCTTGTGTCATCTTGCAGAGGTTGTCAGGCCCGAGAATATCAAGGAAGCTCAACGCTTCTCGGTTCATTGATTCAATATTGCCTAACGCCCAAAAGCTTTTCATGATGCCGATGACATGAAAAGTAGAAATACCATTGTCCCTGTGCTTTTCGATATGGTCAAAAAGCTCTTCTATTTTCCAGTGGAAGTATTCATAGACTGTATCTAGGAAATCAGGTTCATGTTTATGAACTGCTTCATATTCCAGAATGGCTTTTAAAAGAGCTTCTGACTCTTTCTGAATTTCATGTTGAATCTCAAGCATACCTTATAAATCCCTTGGTTTTTGAATGAGATTGTAGCCAAGGTTTTCTGATGAAATGTCATCAGTTTCAACTTCGCCTTTATAGAACAAGTTTAAGCTGATGTTTGCTGAAATAGCGTCGATGTGTTCAAATATGAATATCGCCTGTGCAATAGTCATTTTTACTCCATGAACCATTATTTCTTTATTTTCGTCTTCACCATCTTCAAGCATTGCACTAAGCGAGCGTATCGGTTTCATAACGTGCAAGATTGCACTGTCAAGGTAGCTATCAATATTTCCTTCAAATGTTTCACCATTATAGCTTTCAATTTTAGATACTAATTGCAGTGCTTGCCTTAAATCACGAAACTGGTCAAGGGTTAGATGCAGTGACGTTTCACCAATAATTTTCTTGGCAAATTCTTCAACGAACTGTTGATAGCGTTCGTCAGGTTCATCACCGTCTTTATGAACCATTACCAGTTCTACCATTTCAGCCGCGAATTGTTGGGCTTGCTCTAAGTAGGTTGTAGTAGTCATTAGTCACCTTTTTTGGATGTATGCAACTAGGCTATATCGGCTAGCTGCTGAAATTCTTTAACTATTCGCCACGCTGGTAGCTTTCAGGCTGAGGTAAGCTACGGTTGATGTATTCTTCTTCAAATACTTCAATGTCACTCATCTTGAAGGCTTTAACAATCTCATAAAGCTTGCCTTCTTTGTAGTTCGTAGAAATTTCTTTCAGATGATTAAGCTTGTCTTGAAAGAGGGTCATTGAATCAGCCGTGCGGGTTGGCTCAATCACCTTTTGGCGACGGTTCATTATCTGAACCTTGAAAAAACCAGCTCCACCAGTCTTTTCAACAGACATGACAATATGGTCTTCTGTGAAGATGAAGAACCCAGCATAACGCTGTTTAACAGCTACTTTGAACGCTACCCGGCCTTCATCATTGGAAATGTCAAAGCTGCTCACATCCTCGCTTTCCATGTATTCAATTGTCTTGTCTCTCTGCAATTGAAGCTCTTTGAGTTGATGGAATTTGAAGTCTTTATCAGATTCCAGCTCAGACAGGAAAGAAAGAGCAATAGAAGGCTTTATGCTTTTATTGGTACGCATTTCTTTTCGGTAGGCTTCAATGTGGTCTTCGATAGACTTGATTTCACCTTCCAGTTCAAGAATTTTTTCGTTGCGTGATTCATTGATGATTTTTGATGCATCACTCAAATGAGCTTCATTGGTTGGCATCACCAAATACTTGACTAGCTCGCGTTCAAGTTCGTGGTAAGGAATCATCTTTGCGTCACAGGCTTTGTGCCGTGCTGCATAGCAGACCAGATAGAAACGCTGATAGGTTCCTTTCTTGGTTGTTCGCTTGCTCTGAATCAAGTGCATTGAATCGCCGCATTTGCCGCAAAACAGAAGGTTTTGAAACAGGTTGGTGTTAGTAGTCCTACCCGCTACCCGGCCTTTCTTTTTGGCGTTAGCTCTGGCACGTAACCCCATGACAACCTTTTTGTCTATCACTGCTGGATAGTAGTTAGGTATGTTTTCAACATGGGTTCGTTTGCCAACCTTTTTCTTAACCATCACCTCTTCATATTCAAATTCTTTTTCAACATAGAAATTGTCATAAAGGGCTAAGTCACCAAAGATGGCATCACTGTTGACAAACTCGTTAACTGCTCTGTTTGTCCAAATGTCTTTGCGTGTGCTTTTCTTGCGATTAGCAGCAAAATCAATCCTTGGAATACCTTCACGGTTAAGAGTGGCTGCAACGTTCATGTAACCGTTGTCATCATTAAGAAGCGACAAGGCATAGCGGATGATTTCTGCCTTTTCTTCACTGATGACAAATTTTCTGAATTTACGCCCGCTGATGATCTCAACCTTTTGGTCAATCCAGAAAGGAACCTGAGAGGAAAACTGAATCTGGTTGATGAGTGGTTCAAGCACCGGCTTTTGACCTACACGGTTCTTTTCCCAGTCTGCCAGCGTTTTCTTTTGCTCTTGGGCCAGTTCCTTCAGGTTCTTGATTTTGGTGGCGTAGGCACCTTTGATGCGGTCAGATTTTTTCAGCGACTCTTGGTGTGCCTGCTCCATCAGGAAGAGGGAATACAGCACCTCCATGAAATTGCTCAGGGATTTTTTTGTGTAAATCCGGTTGTCCATGAGCGTGATGACGTTGACGTTTTTCCTCAGAATTTTCTTGAAAAGGTCTTGTGCCTTGTCAATGTCCTCCCGGCTCAAACGGTCGAACTGCTCAACCGCTAGGTAGGCGGTGCCATCTGTAGGAATCAGACCTTTATCAATGGCGAGTAGGAATCGGCCTAACCCTTGGTCAACGTCAGTGTTGAAGCCATGGAAGCCCGATTTGGCGAAGTCCTTCAGGTCTAGGCTGTCGTCAATCTCGAATCCGTTTTCCTCTGCGTACTTTTCGAGGCGTGCGTTTTGACGGGCGAAGGATGAACCCTTGGCCTGCTGGATCGAGCTGAACCGAATGTATTTGTAGAGGATTTTGCGAGCGGGGAGGGCGTCGTCTTGTGCCATGGATCTTGCTTCGTTCGGGCTGGTCATATACGCTACCACAAATGGTTGCTTAATTGCCCGTAATCATAGTTCGCTCTGGTAGCTGCCGAACTTGTGCTTCTTGTAGCCCAAGGCGTCGGCATGGCGGGCGCTCCAGGGGTACTTGAGGTAGGTGCCGAGGGTGGCATAGGTCAGCCGGGTGCCCCCGTCGAACTGGTGATACTCCAGTTGGGTGAGCACGCGAAAGCCTTGGGCGTTGCCTTCGAAGTTGAGGAAGTCGGCTCGCTCGTCGTCGCTCATGTCGTCCAGCCAGCCACGCCCGGCGGCCTGCTGGAACCAGTGGCGAATGGCGTCTTCGCCGGAGTGGCCGAAGGGCGGGTTGCCGATGTCGTGGGCCAGGCAGGCCGACTGCACGATCATCCCCAGGTCACTGGGGGCGCACCAGTCCGGCAGGCTGTCGCGCAGGGTTTCGCCGACGCGCATGCCCAGCGAGCGACCCACGCAGCTGACTTCCAGCGAATGGGTCAGGCGCGTGTGGATATGGTCGTTGCTGGAAACCGGGTGCACCTGGGTCTTGCGCCCGAGGCGGCGAAAGGCACCAGAGAAGATGATGCGGTCGTGGTCTTTGTGGAAGGGGCTGCGCCCGAGTTCATCGGCGCTGTACAGGGCTTTGCCCAGGCGTTCGCGGGTAAGCAGGGTGTGCCAGTCCAAGGCGCGGTCTCCGGTCGTTCGAAGCCAGCAGCATAGCCTGTAGGGGCAGCACAAGGCAGCTCCTGCAGGCTGCGCGCGTGTTCAGGGGCGGCGGTTGCCTTGCAGGTACAGGCGTACCAGCGGCAGCAGGCTGGTGCCCAACCGTACCAGGCGCGTCAGGTTGCCGCTGCGCACGCCTTTACCCGTGAGAAAGCCCAGCGCTACCACGGCGCCGATGCCCCACAGGGGCGCATGCTTGATTCCCAGGCCATCTTGCAGCGAGCTGCCCATGCCGCGTACGCGGCGCAGCGGCTCAAGCAACTGCCCGGACTCGTGGCGAATTTCCTGGCGGTGCATCTCCATGCGCAGGCGCAACAGCGCCTTGCGCAGTTCTCGCGGGTTACGCGTGTTCGGCAGTTCTGGCAGGCTCATGGCAACAGGCGCTCCCGGTCCTTGGCAAGTTCTTCGAGGGTGGCGCCGAAGGGCGATGACTCGTCGAACACCGCCGCCTTAAGGCGTACACCGCAGTACAGCGCAGCAATGCCATAGAACACGCACAGGCCGATGATCCCGGCCAGTCGATAGCTGTCCCACAGCAGCACCAGCAGCAGCCCGGACAGTGCGGTCAGCAGCAGCAGGGCGAACACCAGGCCCAGCCCGGCGAACAGCAGCAGGCGCAAGGTCCGGCCTTTCTGCTCCTGCAGCTCGATGCCGAACAGCTCGATGTGGCTGTGCAGCAGCCCCAGCGCGGCCGCGCCCAGGCGCCTGCCCGAGGCGCCGGAAGCGTTGGCTTCATTCTCCATGGGAACCCCTTAGCGCCGGTTGGCCAGCAGGCCGATCAACAGGCCGACGCCGGCCGCGATGCCGATCGCCTGCCACGGGTTTTCCTGTACGTACTGCTCGGCGCTGCCCAGCGCCGCCTGGCCGCGATCACGCACCGAGTCCTGGGTCAGTTGCAGGGTTTCGCGGGCCTGGGCCAGACGGTCGTGAATCTGTTCGCGCAATTCGTCGGCCTGGTCTCCGGCCAGGTTCGCGGTGTCCGCCAGCAGCTTCTCGGTGTCGCGCACCAAGGCCTGGAAGTCAGCCATCAATATCTCTTGTGCAGTCTTTGCCGATTTGCTGGCCATGGGTCTCTCCCTGTCGATGAGTGTTGGTAGTTCGAGTAACAGCACGCGTGGAAGGTTCAAGTGCCGGTGCTGGTATGGGCCTTGCTAAGCCTTTGCCACGTTGCGGGGCGCCTCTGGCGGGTTTTGCGCCGTTTCAGGGCGCCATACGCAGCGAATACCGATAAACCTTAACCCAATCCACGACAAACCCAAGAAAAAACCACGCAGGCTTCGCCCGGCTCACCGAAGCAGGGCAGGGGGCTGGCACCGATTCGGTGCAGGGATGCAGGTTCTTGAACTGTCCTGGTGCCTTTTCAGCAGGTCTGCCTATTTCATGGAAAACATGCACAGCGCGATGGACTCCCTGGTCCACGGTTCCAACACCCTGTTCATACTCATGGGCGCCATTCTGGTGCTGGCCATGCATGCCGGCTTCGCGTTCCTCGAAGTGGGCACGGTGCGCCACAAGAACCAGGTCAACGCCTTGTCGAAGATCCTCAGCGACTTTGCCATTTCAGCGCTGGTGTACTTCTTTATAGGCTACTGGATCGCTTATGGGGTCAACTTCCTCCAGCCAGCGGCGACCCTGGCTGCCGACCATGGCTATGCGCTGGTCAAGTGCTTCTTCCTGCTCACCTTCGCGGCGGCGATCCCGGCGATCATCTCGGGTGGTATCGCCGAGCGGGCGCGCTTCGTTCCGCAGCTGTGTGCCACGGCGTTGATCGTGGCGTTCGTCTACCCGTTCTTCGAGGGTGTGGTATGGAACGGTAACCTGGGCGTGCAGGCCTGGCTGCAAGCACGCTTCGGCGCGCCGTTCCATGACTTTGCCGGCTCTGTGGTGGTGCATGCCATGGGCGGCTGGCTGGCGCTGGCGGCGGTGCTGTTGCTGGGTGCGCGCCGTGGGCGCTACCGCGATGGGCGGCTGGTGGCGTTTGCGCCGTCGAGCATTCCTTTCCTGGCACTGGGCTCGTGGATCCTGATCATCGGCTGGTTCGGCTTCAACGTCATGAGCGCCCAGACCTTGCAGGGTGTCAGCGGCCTGGTGGCGATCAACTCGCTGATGGCCATGGTCGGCGGCACACTGTCGGCCCTGCTGGCCGGGCGCAACGACCCGGGCTTCCTGCACAACGGGCCGCTGGCCGGGCTGGTGGCAATTTGCGCCGGCTCCGACCTGATGCACCCGATTGGCGCACTGGCCACGGGCCTGGTGGCGGGTGCGCTGTTCGTCTGGACCTTCACCGCAGCGCAGAACCGCTGGAAGATCGACGACGTACTCGGCGTGTGGCCATTGCACGGCTTGTGCGGTGTGTGGGGTGGCATTGCCTGCGGCATCTTCGGCCAGGTGGCGTTGGGCGGCATGGGGGGTGTCAGCCTGGTCAGCCAACTGCTGGGCAGCCTGATGGGCGTGCTGGTGGCCTTGGTCGGTGGCTTTGCCGTGTACGGGGCAATTCGTGCGCTGCACGGCCTGCGTTTGAGCCATGAGCAGGAGTTCCAGGGCGCGGACTTGTCGTTGCACCGTATTGGCGCCACCAGCCAGGATTGAGCCAGGTCAGGTGCATGACGGGCGCGACAGACCTAGAATAGGTTTCTCTGCATGCCAAACCGGGATCTGCTCCATGCTGCCTGAATGCCAACTGTTCGGCACCCTCGGCTGCCACCTGTGCGAAGTGGCCGAGGCTGTGCTGATGCCTTTCGTCGATCACGGCCTGCTGGTGGAACTGGTCGACATCGCCGAGAGCGAGTCCTTGTTCGAGCGCTATGGCTTGATCATTCCGGTGCTGCGGCGCTGCGACAACAGCGCCGAGTTGCACTGGCCGTTCGATGCCGAACAGGTGGTGGCCTTTCTTGGGCAATGAAGGCCGCAGAGGAGTTGCAACCCTACTCCATGGTCTGTGAAGCGAGCTGATGATCAGGTTCCGGCGCACTGGCGCCCAGACCTTCTCCATCATCGGAATCGCTCGCCATGTTGATCACTCCCCATTTCACCTTCGATGAAATGACCGTTTCCCAGCTCGCCGCCAGGGACGGATTCGATAACACCCCACCCCCTGAAGCCAGGGCCAACCTGCTGTTGCTGTGCTGTGCGCTGGAGCAGGTACGTGCACTGTTCGACGCGCCCATCATTGTCAGCAGCGGCTATCGCAGCGAAAAGGTCAACCGGCTGATCGGCGGTGCCGTGAGCAGCCAGCATGTGCAAGGGCTGGCGGCGGACTTCACGGTGGTCGAGGTCAGCCCGCGTGAGACCGTGCGGCGGATCAGCGAAAGTGGCGTGCCCTTCGATCAACTCATTCTGGAATTCGACAAGTGGGTGCATCTGTCAGTGGCGCGAGACACGCCGCGTAGACAGGTGCTGACCATACGCAAAGGGAGCGGCTACCTGGCGGGGCTGCAATGAAGCGCATTGACGGCAGCAACGGTATGTTCGTATGCTGTATATAAATACAGTATTGAGGTGAAACCATGCTCAACGTCGAGCAACTCAAGTACAGCGTCAACCGCATGCCCGTGGAGCGGGTGGCCGACGCCGTTCTGGAACTGCGCCTCGAAGGCCTGGTGACCGACGACCGCACGCCGTTCGGCAAGGTCCACTTCAATACCTGCTTCGCCGAGATCGAGGCCTTGTTCCAGCGTGCGGGTTATCACCGGGGGCTGGATGTGGTGGGCTACCAGGGGTTGCTCTATGCCCTCTATGACCCTGGCCGCTGGGAACCTGTGCAGGTGCTGCGCTGGCTGAAGGAACGCAGCGAGGCAGTGGCCGAGGCTGGTTGAGGGCGCGGGCTTGGGCGATAATGCGCGGCCGTGAACGTTACGAGCCTTGCCATGACCACGCCTTTCGACCCCGCCCGCCAGCAAGCCAGCACGGTGTGCCTGCCACCCGGCAACTGGGCGACAGTGCTCGATTGCTTGTGTGACCATTTCAAGGCCATCGACCGCGCCCAGTGGCTTGACCGCTTTGCCCGTGGCCGGGTGCTGAATGCCGAGGGGCAGGCGGTTTCCGCCGAGCTGCCTTACAAGCGTGGCATGCGTTTGCACTACTTCCGCGAAGTGCCGAACGAACGGCCAATCCCGGTGCAGGAGGTGGTACTGCATGTGGACGAGCACTTGGTGGTGGCCGACAAACCGCATTTCCTACCGGTGACGCCGACGGGTGAGTATGTCGAGCAGACCTTGCTGCGCCGACTGATCCGTCGTCTGGGCAACCCACATTTGGTGCCGTTGCACCGCATTGACCGGCACACCGCAGGGCTTGTGCTGTTTTCTGCCAACCCGCAAAGCCGCAGCGCCTACCAGCGACTGTTCCCCGAGCGGCGTATCGACAAGCGCTACCAGGCCATTGCCGCTGCCCTGCCGCAGCATGCATTTCCACTTGTGCACAAAAGCCGCCTGGTGCATGGCGAGCCGTTTTTTCGCATGCACGAAGTTGAGGGCGAGGCCAACAGTGAAACCCTGGCCCAAGTGCTGGAAAAGAACGGTGAGCTGTGGCGCTATGGCTTGTCGCCAGTGACAGGCAAGACCCATCAGCTACGCGTGCACATGGCAGCGTTGGGGGCGGGGATCAGCAACGACCCTTTCTATCCGCAGTTGCGCAACGAAGAAGATGACTATCAGCGACCGCTGAAACTGTTGGCGCACAGCTTGCGTTTCGAGGACCCGCTAAGCGGCGAAGAGCGCTTTTTCGAAAGCCGCTTGCAGTTGGACTGGTAACGCAGCAAGCCGGGCTTACGCGGTCCCTGCAGGCAGCCTTGTGTCGCGAAAGGGCGTTCCTACAGGGACGGTGCAAGCCTGCTGCAATCAGCGGTTGAACCGCTCCACCAACGAATACTGGCTCCCTGCCGTGCTGGTCAGTTCCTCGCTCAGCAGTGCCGAGTGCTGCGCCTGCTCGGCGGTCTGGTCGGCCAGTTCGGCAATGGTGCTGATGTTGCGGCTGATTTCGTCAGCCACTGCGGTCTGCTCCTCGGTCGCTGCGGCAATCTGGGTGGCCATGTCGGTGATGTTGGCCACCGCTTCGCTGATCCCCACCAATGCTTCGTCAGCCTGCATCACCCGGTCGACACCTTCCTGCGCCTGGCGGTGGCCGGTTTCCATGGTCAGCACGGCATTGCTGGCGGTTTGTTGCAACTTGGCGATCAGGCCGTGGATCTGCCCGGTGGATTCGGCGGTGCGCTGGGCCAGCTGGCGCACTTCATCGGCTACCACGGCAAAGCCGCGGCCCATTTCACCGGCACGCGCCGCTTCGATGGCCGCATTCAGCGCCAGCAGGTTGGTCTGGTCGGCGATACCCTTGATCACGTCGACCACGCCACCAATTTCATCGCTGTCCTTGGCCAGTTGCGTCACCGTCTGGCCGGTTTCGCCCACCGCCGCCGACAGGCGTTCAATGGCCTCGCGGGTTTCCCCGGCAATCTGCCGGCCCTGGCTGGTCAGGCGGTTGGCTTCCTGGGTGGCGTCGGCAGTACGCTGCACGTGGTTGGCCACTTCCTGAGTGGTGGCGGCCATCTGGTTTACCGCAGCGGCAACCTGCTCGGTCTCCACTCGCTGGCGTTCCAGCCCCGAGGAGCTCTTGTGCGCCAGGGCATCGGACTGACGCGCCTGGTCGCTGAGGTGCTCGGCACTGTCCTGCAGGCGGGTCAGGCAGGTTTTCATGCGGGCATCCTGGCTGAGCATGGCCATTTCCAGGCGCGCCTGCACGCCACGGCTGTCGGTGTACATCTGTGCGATCAGCGGGTCGGAAGTGGTCTGTTCGGCCAGACGCAACAGGCGCTTGAGGCCGCGTTGCTGCCAGCTCAGGCCGAGCAGGCCCAAGGGCACGGATAGCCCGGCAGCCAGGGCAAAGCCCCAGGAATGGCCCAGCCAGTTGCCGATCAGGAAGCCTACCTGGCTGATGAGGATGAACGGCAGCCAGTCCTGCAGCACTGGCAGCCACTTGTCCCTGCGAGGTACGGCCGGCTTGCCCTGGTTGATGCGCTGGTACAGGCCTTCGGCGCGACGGATCTGCTCGGCGGTGGGTTTGACTCGCACCGACTCGAAGCCGACAACTTGGTTGTTATCGAAGATGGGTGTGACGTAGGCGTTGACCCAGTAATGGTCGCCAGACTTGCAGCGGTTCTTGACGATACCCATCCATGGCTGGCCCTGCTTGAGGGTTTGCCACATGTGGGCAAACACTGCAGCCGGCACGTCGGGGTGGCGTACCAGGTTGTGCGGCGCGCCCGTCAGCTCTTCGCGGGTGAAACCGCTGATTTCGATGAAGGCATCGTTGCAGTAGGTGATCACGCCCTTGGCGTTGGTGGTGGAGATCAACCGCTGCTGGGCAGGGAAAGTCCGTTCTCTCTGGGTAATCGGCTGGTTGTTACGCATGGGTTGATAGTCCGCAGGGCTTTGGACGGTTATCGGCAAGCGGCTGGTTTTATTGAATGATTATTTAATGGAGCGTCGTTGGAGCTATGGCGCCTGTGAAATCGAGCGCCGCGCGGGCGGCGCTCGATTTCACAGGCGCTGCATATCTTCAGCCAGGCACCTCAGCCAGCAATCAGCTGACGCAACACATAATGCAGAATGCCCCCGGCCCTGAAATACTCCACTTCATTCAGGGTATCGATCCGGCACAACACGTCGATCTGTTCCTGCTGGCCATCCTCGCGGGTGATGCGCAAGGGCAAGCTCATGCCCGGGCGAATCTGCGTGCCGTTCAAACCCAGCACATCGATTTGCTCCTTGCCGGTGAGCCCCAGCTGCTTGCGGTCGTTCCCGGCCTTGAATTGCAGCGGCAGCACGCCCATGCCGACCAGGTTGGAGCGATGAATACGCTCGAAGCTTTCTGCGAGCACGGCTTTGACACCCAGCAGGTTGGTACCCTTGGCTGCCCAGTCGCGGCTCGAGCCGGTGCCGTATTCCTGGCCGGCGATCACCACCAGCGGGGTGCCTTCCTGCTGGTAACGCATGGCCGCATCATAGATCGACAACTTCTCGCCAGTGGGCACGTGCAAGGTGTTGCCGCCTTCTTCCCCCCCCAGCATTTCGTTGCGGATACGGATGTTGGCGAAGGTGCCACGCATCATCACCTCGTGGTTGCCACGCCGCGAGCCGTAGGAGTTGAAGTCGCGTGGTTCTACGCCTTGTTCGCGCAGGTAGCGCCCGGCCGGGCTGTCGGCCTTGATGTTGCCAGCGGGGGAGATGTGGTCGGTGGTCACCGAGTCGCCCAGCAGCGCCAGCACCCGCGCGCCGTGGATGTCGGCGATGGCTGGTGGCGGCCCGCCGATGCCGTCGAAGAACGGCGGGTGCTGGATGTAGGTGGAGTCAGCCTGCCACACGTAGGTGGCGGCCTGTGGCACCTCGATGGCCTGCCACTGCGCATCACCTGCGAACACTTCGGCGTATTCCTTGTGGAACATTGCCGTGTCGACCTTGGCCACTGCTTCGGCAATTTCCTGCTGGCTGGGCCAGATATCGCGCAGGTACACAGGTTGGCCGTCTTTGCCGGTGCCCAGCGGATCACGTGTGAGGTCCATGCGTACGCTACCGGCCAGCGCATAGGCCACGACCAGCGGCGGCGAAGCCAGCCAGTTGGTCTTGACCAGGGGGTGCACGCGGCCCTCGAAATTGCGGTTGCCCGATAGCACCGAGGCCACGGTGAGGTCGGCGCTGCCGATGGCCTTCTCGATCGCTTCGTCCAGCGGGCCGGAGTTGCCGATGCAGGTGGTGCAGCCATAACCGACCAGGTCGAAACCAAGCTGGTCGAGGTAAGGCGTGAGCCCGGCTGCCTTGAAGTAGTCGGTGACAACCTTGGAGCCCGGCGCCAGCGAGCTCTTGACCCAGGGCTTGCGTTGCAGGCCTTTTTCCAGCGCTTTTTTCGCCACCAACCCGGCAGCCATCATCACGCTGGGGTTCGACGTGTTGGTGCACGAGGTGATTGCGGCAATCACCACGGCGCCATCGCGCAGGGTGTGAGTCTGGCCCTGATGGCTGTAGTCGATCTCACCGGCCTGGTCGGCGTTGCCCACTGCCACACCGCCGCCGCCTTCGCTTTCCAGGCGGCCAACTTCTTTGGCCAGTGGTTTGGGTTGCAGCTCGATGAAATGGTCGAAGGCCTGGCTGACCTGGCCCAGTGCCACGCGGTCCTGCGGCCGTTTCGGCCCGGCCAGGCTGGCCTCGACCTCGTGCATGTCCAGTGCCAGCGTGTCGCTGAACAACGGCTCCTGGCCGGGCAAGCGCCACATGCCTTGAGCCTTGCAGTACTGCTCGACCAACTGTACGGTCGCTTCGGGGCGGCCCGACAGGCGCAGGTAGTCCAGGGTGACCTGGTCGACCGGGAAGAAACCACAGGTGGCGCCGTATTCCGGGGCCATGTTGGCAATGGTCGCGCGGTCGGCCAGGGGCAATTCAGCCAGGCCGTCGCCGTAGAACTCGACAAATTTGCCCACCACGCCCTTCTTGCGCAGCATCTGCGTCACCGTCAGCACCAGGTCGGTGGCAGTGATGCCTTCGCGCAGCTTGCCGGTCAGCTTGAAGCCGATGACTTCGGGGATCAGCATCGACACCGGCTGGCCGAGCATGGCGGCCTCCGCCTCGATGCCACCGACCCCCCAGCCGAGCACGCCCAAGCCGTTGATCATGGTGGTGTGCGAGTCGGTGCCGACCAGGGTGTCGGGGAAGGCATAGGTGCGGCCGTCGGCCTCACGGGTCCACACTGTGCGGCCCAGGTACTCCAGGTTGACCTGGTGGCAGATGCCGGTGCCCGGTGGCACCACGCGGAAATTGTCGAAGGCGCTCTGGCCCCAGCGCAGGAAGGCGTAGCGCTCACCATTGCGCTGCATTTCGATGTCGACGTTTTCGCTGAAGGCTTGCGGCGTGCCGTAGCGGTCGACCATCACCGAGTGGTCGATCACCAGGTCTACCGGAGACAGCGGGTTGATCCGTTGTGGGTCACCACCGGCCTTGGCCATGGCGGCGCGCATGGCGGCCAAGTCGACCACGGCCGGTACACCAGTGAAGTCCTGCATCAGCACCCGCGCCGGGCGGTACTGGATTTCGCGGTCGGAACGCCTCTCGCCCAGCCACTGGGCGAGGGCGCGCAGGTCGTCGCCGGTGACGGTATGGCCGTCCTCCCAGCGCAGCAGGTTTTCCAGCAGCACCTTCAGCGACATGGGCAGGCGCTGCAGGTCACCCAGCTGGCGGGCGGCCTCGGTGAGGCTAAAGTAGTGGTAGGTCTGGTCACCGACCTTGAGGGGCTTGAGCGTGTTCAGGCTATCGAGCGAGGGCATTGCCAACTCCTTCTGCACCGGTGCCCGGCAACTACTCACGGTTTGCCGGTAGCACCGCTCTGTATCGGTCCGCACGGCACGGACCTGGCTGAATGGTCAGGTTAGACCGGTTTCGCCTAACTGACCCTTTTCTGGACCGGCGGGGCATGTCGCAGGTTCCGAACTTCCTTTATCATCGCCGCCCTGCCGGCGCCTGTGGTGCGCCAGCCGTAGTGGAGTGAGAAATGAATACCCTGTTCATGCATTGCCGGCCCGGTTTCGAGGGTGAGGTTTGCGCCGAAATCAGCGAACATGCCGCCCGCCTGGGTGTTTCCGGCTATGCCAAAAGCAAGCCGCAAAGTGCCAGCGCCGAGTTTGTCTGCAGCGAGGAGGGCGGTGCCGAGCGGTTGATGGGGGAGCTGCGCTTCAACCAGCTGATTTTCCCGCGGCAGTGGGCCCGTGGTGGTTTTGTCGAGCTGCCGGAAACTGACCGCATCAGTGTGCTGCTGTCGCAGCTGGCCGATTTCCCGGTGTTCGGCAGCCTGTGGCTGGAGGTGCTGGACAGCAATGAAGGCAAGGAATTGTCCACCTTCTGCCGCAAGTTCGAAGTGCCGTTGCGCAAGGCGCTGGAGAAGGCCGGCCGGCTGGTCGACGATGCCAGTCGGCCGCGCTTGCTGCTCAGCTTCATCAGTGGCCGGCGGGTCTTTGTCGGTGTTGCCCCAGCCAACAACAGCGCGTTGTGGCCCATGGGGATTCCGCGCCTGAAGTTCCCCCGCGAGGCGCCTAGCCGTTCGACCCTCAAGCTGGAAGAAGCCTGGCATCAGTTCATCCCGCGTGAGCAGTGGGAACAGCGCCTGGGTGATGACATGACCGGCGTCGACCTGGGGGCCTCGCCGGGGGGATGGACCTATCAGCTGGTGCGCCGTGGCATGTTGGTGACGGCGATCGACAACGGGCCGATGGCCGAAAGCCTGATGGATACTGGGCTGGTTCAGCACCTGATGGCTGATGGGTTCACCTGGCAGCCGAAGCAGCCGGTGGACTGGATGGTGTGCGACATCGTCGAGAAGCCGGCGCGTACTACCTCACTGATCGAGACCTGGCTGGGGGAGGGACTGTGTCGCGAGGCGGTGGTCAACTTGAAATTGCCGATGAAGCAGCGCTATGCCGAAGTACGGCGGCTGCTCGACCGCATGGAGGCGACGTTCAAGGCACGCAAAATTCGGGTGTCGATTGCTTGCAAGCAGCTGTATCACGACCGGGAGGAAGTGACTTGTCACCTGCGTCGGCTTGATTTGAAACCGCGCTAAGCACAGCGCGCCTAGCTCTTTGCTCTTTGCTCTTTGCTCTTTGCTCTTTGCTCTTGCTTCGGCTTTTGCTTCTAAGCGCGCGATAGTCCAGGCGACGCAGGTTGCGACTTCAGGAGGCCGAGCGCAGGGCTTGCGGAGGGAGGTGACGGGCATGGATGCCCGTCAAGCGCTGGGCCCCAGGATGGGGCCTGCAGCGCGGTCCTCCCGGGAGCAAGCCCGGAGCGAGGGGACCCCGGAGCGCAGCGCAGGGGCCGGATGATGGGAGCGGACGGTTTTTGGTTCCTTTTTGCCACGACAAAAAGGGACCCGCCGTAAGGGCGGAAAGGTGACTTTGCGCCACCTGCGTGAATGAATGTTTACTTGGTGTGAAGGCCCACATCCAAGAAGCAAGAAGCAGAGTTTGTCTGTTTTGACTTGGCGCACAGTCCGTTTGCGATGGCGACACTGACTCACCTTTTCGCCCTTACGGCGAGTCACTTTTTGTCAAACGCGACAAAAAGTAACCAAAAAACGCTGCGCTCCCATCATCCGGCCCCTACGCTGCGCTCCGGGGTTCCCTCACTCCGGCCTTGCTCCCGGGAGGACCGCGCTGCAGGCCCCATCCTGGGGCCCAGCGCTTGACGGGCATCCATGCCCGTCACCTCCCTCCGCAAGGCCTGCGTTCGGCCTCCTGAAGTCGCGAAGATCAAGATCAAGATCAAGATCAAGATCAAGATCAAGATCAAGAGCGAGGCGAGGGAGAGCGGGCGCGTAGCGCGATTCGTAAGCGGTGCTTGGACCGCGTCGCGCTATGCGCGACAATAACGATCATTTTCGGAGCCCCCCATGACCGATTTCACCCCCGACGCCGTCCTCGATGCCACCGGCCTGAACTGCCCGGAACCTGTGATGATGCTGCACCAGCACGTGCGTAACCTGGCCGCCGGCGGCCTGCTCAAGGTCATCGCCACCGACCCGTCGACACGCCGCGACATTCCCAAGTTCTGCAACTTCCTCGGCCATGAGCTGCTACAGCAGCAAGAAGACGCCGGCACGTTCCTGTACTGGATCCGCAAAAAAGCCGACTGAATCGCTCTGGATCAAGCCCGGCGTACCGCCTACACTGCGTTCCCCAGACAGGAGAGCGCCATGCTGATAGTTGCCGACGAGAACATCCCGCTGCTCGATGCCTTCTTCCAGGGTTTCGGTGAAATTCGCCGCTACCCCGGCCGAAGCCTCGATGCCGCCAGCGTCAAGGACGCCGATATCCTGCTGGTGCGCTCGGTGACCAAAGTCGACCGCCAACTGCTCGAAGGCAGCCGTGTACGCTTTGTCGGCACGTGCACCATCGGCACCGATCACCTGGACCTGGACTACTTTGCCCAAGCCAGTATCTCCTGGAGCAGCGCGCCGGGCTGCAATGCCCGGGGCGTGGTCGATTACGTGCTGGGCAGTTTGCTGACCCTGGCCGAGCTGGATGGCGTAGCGCTGGCCGAACGCGTCTACGGCGTTGTGGGCGCGGGAGAGGTGGGGGGGCGCCTGGTGCGGGTACTGCACGGGCTGGGCTGGAAGGTGCTGGTCTGCGACCCGTTGCGCCAAGCCGCCGAGGGTGGAGACTACGTCAGCCTCGAAACCATTGTGCAGCAGTGTGATGTGATCAGCCTGCACACCCCATTGCAGCGCGGCGGCGAACACCCCACCTGGCACCTGCTGGGGCCGGCGCAGCTGGCACAGTTGCGCCCTGGGGCATGGTTGGTCAATGCCAGCCGTGGCCCGGTGGTGGACAACATCGCCCTGCGCGAGCTGCTGCTGGACCGCGAAGACGTGCATGCGGTGCTGGATGTGTGGGAAGGTGAACCGCAGGTCGACTTGCAGTTGGCCGACCTGTGCACCCTGGCTTCGCCACACATTGCCGGCTACAGCCTCGATGGTCGCCAACGTGGCACGGCACAGATCTACCAGGCGCTTTGCCGCTTCCTGGGAGTAGACGAGCAGGTGCAACTGGCCGACCTGTTGCCCCGGCCAGCACTGGCGCAGGTCGAACTGGATGCCAGTACCGACCCGGCCTGGGCGCTGGCCACCCTGTGCCGCGCCGTGTACGACCCGCGCCGCGACGATGCCGATTTCCGTCGTAGCCTGAGCGATGACCCGCAGTTACAGCGAGCAGCGTTCGACCAGTTGCGCAAGCACTATCCGCCACGGCGCGAAATCGAGGGGCTGGCAGTGCGCTTGCGCGGGGAGTCGCCGCAGTTGGCGCAGTTGGTCAGTGCCTTGGGTGGGGCGTTGGTCTAAGCGACCTTGCCGAGCAATAAAAACCCGGCGCAAGCGCCGGGTTGCAAAAAATTCGCCGATCAACCTTTGCGTACGCGCTCGCCCCGGCTTTCTTCCAGGGCCTTGCAGGCCTGCTGGATCATCTGCTCGGTGATGGGCACTTCACGTCCCTTGGCGTCGATGATCGAACCGCATACCTGTGATTGCTGAGTGGTCTGGGGCTTCTGGTTGTCACTGCCATGCTGCAAGCTCATGCACTGTCTCCTCTTCAGGTTCGAGCTCAGGGTAGCCTTGTGCCGTGACTGGCCTGTGACAGCTTCTGTGTCACGGCAGCAACAGTCCAACAGAAACCCTGTGAAAGCTCCATCATCTGCTTAGACCAATGCGTTATAGCACCCTGAAGCCATTCCCCCGCTCGGGATGAATGGTAGTCTGCGGTTTCCCCAGCATTGTGGTCGTCGCCATGCCCGAATCGGTTTCCCCACGTCAACGCCGTGCCTTGCGCCTGGCCTGGCAGTTCGTTCGCCCCTATCGTCGGCAAGTGCTGCTGGCCTTGCTGGCCTTGGTGGTTACCGCCGCCATTACGTTGTCCATGGGCCAGGGTATCCGCTTGCTGGTGGACCAGGGCTTCATGACGCGCTCCGCGCACCAGCTCAACCAGACCATCGGGCTATTCCTGGTGCTGGTGCTGGCCCTGGCAGTGGGCACCTTCAGCCGTTTCTACCTGGTGTCGTGGATTGGTGAGCGCTGCGTGGCCGATATCCGTCGTGCCGTGTTCGACCACCTGATCGGTCTGCACCCAGGTTTTTTCGAAGACAACCGCAGCTCCGAGATCCAGTCACGGCTGACAGCGGACACCACCCTGCTGCAATCGGTCATCGGTTCATCGCTGTCGATGTTCCTGCGCAACGCGCTGATGGTCATTGGCGGCGTGGTGTTGCTGTTCATCACCAACCCCAAGCTCACCAGCATCGTGGTGGTGGCCCTGCCGCTGGTGCTGGCACCGATTCTGCTGTTCGGCCGTCGGGTGCGCAGCCTGTCACGGCAAAGCCAGGACCGGGTCGCCGATGTAGGCAGCTACGTGGCCGAGACGCTTGGGCAGATCAAGACCGTGCAGGCCTACAACCACCAGGCGCACGACCGCGAACTGTTCGCCGGCACAGTCGAAGCGGCGTTTACTGTGGCCCGCAAGCGAATTGCTCAGCGTGCCTGGCTGATCACCTTGGTGATCGTGCTGGTGCTGGGGGCGGTGGGTGTGATGCTGTGGGTCGGGGGCATGGATGTGATCGCCGGGCGTATTTCCGCAGGCGAACTGGCTGCATTCGTGTTCTACAGCCTGATCGTCGGCAGCGCTTTCGGTACGCTCAGCGAAGTGATTGGCGAGCTGCAGCGCGCCGCAGGTGCGGCCGAGCGCATTGCCGAACTGTTGGCGGCGCACAGTGCGATCCTGCCGCCCGCCGTGGTACAGGCGCAACCACAGCAGCGGGCCAGCGGGCGTATCGAGCTGCAGCAGGTGGTGTTCGCCTACCCGTCACGGCCCACGGTGGCGGCAGTGGATGGCCTGAGCCTGGCCATCGAGCCCGGGCAGACCGTAGCGCTGGTCGGCCCCTCGGGGGCAGGCAAGTCGACCCTATTCGATTTGTTGCTGCGCTTCTACGACCCCCAACAAGGGCGCATTCTGCTCGATGGCCAGGCGCTTACCGAATTCGATCCTGACCAACTGCGCCGGCAGTTCGCCCTGGTGGCGCAAAACCCGTCGCTGTTCCGTGGCACGGTAGAGGCCAACATCCGTTATGGCCGGCCCGAGGCAACCTTGGCTGAAGTCGAAGCCGCAGCTCGCGGTGCCCACGCTGACGCGTTTATCCAACAACTGCCGCAGGGCTACCAGACACCGCTAGGGGAAGGCGGCATAGGGCTTTCCGGCGGGCAGCGTCAGCGCCTGGCGATTGCCCGGGCATTGCTGGTCGATGCGCCGATCCTGTTGCTGGACGAAGCCACCAGTGCCCTTGACGCGCAAAGCGAACACTTGATCCAGCAAGCGCTGCCCAGCCTGATGGCTGGGCGCACCACGCTGGTGATCGCCCATCGTCTGGCCACGGTGCAGCATGCCGAGCGCATCGCGGTCATCGACAAGGGTCGGGTAGTGGCGGTGGGCACTCACCGTCAGTTGATCGAGGAAAGCCCGCTGTATGCGCGGCTGGCAGCGCTGCAGTTCACCACCGGTTAGCTTGTCGCGGCTTTGTAATATTTTTGTAGTAATTGCCTGAGAGTATCTGCCTCAACTGTTGCGTAAGTGCTTGACCTGGCTGCCATTGCTTGATGGCAGCCTTTTTTTGGCCTGCCAGTAATGGGGCTGTACAGCGGCCTCAGCCTACCCCTCTGGTTCCGAGACCCTCGATGTTGCGTAAATCCCTCAGAGTGCAAATTCTCTCGCTGCTCGGCGGCAGCGTGGTGGCGATGCTGCTGATCGCCCTGGTGTGTTTCCAGTTTCTGTCGTCCAGCGTGCGTGGTTACGCCGAGTTGGTGGACGGGCCGCTGCGGGCCTCGCAATTGATTGACGAAGCCAACCTGCAGTTCAAGATCCAGGTGCAGGAATGGAAGAACGTGCTGCTGCGCGGGCGCCAACCGGCAGAGATGGACAAGTACTGGCAGCAGTTCCAGGCCCGCGAGCAGCAGGTGCAACAATTGCTCGGGCAACTAATCGACAGCAGCGACGCCAGGCTCAAGGAGCCACTACAGCAATTGCGCGACAGCCACCGCCAGCTGGGCCAGGCCTATGCGCAGGGGCGGCAGGCCTTCCTTGCCGCAGGTGGCGACCCGGTAGCAGGCGACCAGGCGGTGAAGGGCGTGGATCGCGCCGCCAGTGAGCAGATGAGCCAACTGGTCGAGCAACTGCGTGCCGATGCCCGCCAGCGTGCGATGAGCATCAGCGCCAGCGCCGAGCGCACGGTATGGCTGGGCCTGCTGGTGATGCTGGCTTCTGCGGTGCTGGTGGGGCTGCTTAGCCTGTGGTTGGTCAATCGCAGCCTGATCGAGCCGATCCGCCAGTTGATCGAGTATGTTGCGCAACTCAGCCAAGGCCGCTTTGCCGCCCGGGTCGACAGCCGCCGTGAGGACGAACTGGGGCGGCTGGCGCGGGCGGCCAACACCCTGCGCGATTTCCTGGCCGACACGGTTGGCCGGTTGCAGGACAACGCGCAGGAGCTGGAAGGCGCCAGTGGCCAGTTGCGCAGTATTGCCGGCGACATGGCTCGCGGTACTCATGACCAGTTCCAGCGTACCGACCAGGTGGCGACGGCCATGCACGAGATGTCCGCCACCGCACAGGAGGTGGCTCGCCACGCCGCCGAGGCAGCCCGTGCAGCGGATGACGCCGACCACAGCGCCCAGGCGGGCGAGCAGGTGATGCAGCAGACCATCGACATCATCGGTGTGGTCAACCGTGAAATCGCTGGCACGGCGTCGGTGATCCGCGATCTGGAGCATGACAGCACGCGCATTGGCAAAGTGCTGGAAGTGATTCGTGGCATTGCCGAGCAAACCAACCTGCTGGCGCTCAACGCGGCCATCGAGGCGGCCCGTGCTGGTGAAGCCGGGCGCGGCTTTGCGGTGGTCGCCGATGAGGTGCGCAGCCTGGCCCAGCGCACGGCGGCGTCGATTGCCGAAATCAACCAGATCATCGAAGCGGTACAGTCTGGGGCGGTGGAGGCGGTGAAGGCCATCGAAAGCGGCCAGCAGCGAAGCCAGGAAGGGGCTGAACAGGTCGAGCAGGCCGGGCAGATGCTGCAACGTATCACCCAGGCTGTGGAGGCGATACGCGATATGAACCGGCAGATCGCCACAGCAGCTGAAGAGCAGACCAGCGTAGCCGACGATATCTCGCGCAACCTGATCGAGATTACCCGCATTGCCACGGCCAACCAGGAAGCGGTGCAGCATACCGAGCAGGCGGGGCATCGCCTGCATGGTTTGTCGGGGCAACTGGGCGAAGTCACCTCGCGCCTGAGCGCCTGACCTTGGAAAGGGGCCGTCACACGGCCCCTGGGGGAAATCCGCCACCAGACCGCTAAAACCATTGCCCTGTGGCGGGTTGCCGCCATGCGGCCCTTCGTTTTACCCCATATTTGTTAGCCCAACCCCAGTTGGCACATTCCCTGCTCCAGGCGGCGCGCGTGCACACAACAACTGGATAACATCAATGAAGAAATTTCTGCTGACGTTCCTCTGCCTGGGCGTCATCGGCTGCTCCAAACCTGCCGAGCCTGAGAAAACCGTCGACGTGCTGTTGATCGGTGGCGGCATCATGAGTGCCAGCCTGGGCACTTACCTCACCGAGCTGGAACCGTCCTGGAAGGTCGACGTCTACGAGCGCATGGACCAGGTCGCCGAAGAAAGCTCCAACGCCTGGAACAACGCCGGCACCGGTCACTCTGCATTCTGCGAGCTGAACTACACCAGCGTCGGCAAGGATGGCAGCATCGACATCAGCAAGGCCGTGGGGGTGAACGAGCAGTTCGAGGTGTCCAAGCAGTTCTGGGCCTACCAGGTCGAGCAGGGCGTGCTGAACAACCCAAGATCGTTCATCAACAATGTGCCGCACATGAGTTTCGTCTGGGGAGACGAGAACATTGCCTTCTTGCACAAGCGCGTCGATGCCCTGCAACACAGCTCGCTATTCCGCGGCATGGAAATCTCCGAGGACCACGAGCAGATTCGCCAATGGGCGCCGCTGGTCATGGAGGGCCGTGACCCGGGGCAGAAGATCGCCGCCACGCGCATGGCCATCGGCACCGACGTGAACTTCGGCGAAATCACCCGCCAGCTGTTCGCTGCAATGACTCGCAACCCCAACGTGTCGCTGAATGTGCGTCATGAAGTGCGTGACATCGTACGTAACGACGATGGCACCTGGCATGTAGTCGTGGCCGACCTGGCCAACGGCGGCAATGAGAAGGCTGTCAATGCCCGCTTCGTCTTCATTGGTGCCGGTGGCGGCGCACTGAAGTTGTTGCAGAAGTCGGGCATCCCCGAGGCCGAAGGCTATGCGGGCTTCCCGGTGGGGGGCCAGTTCCTGATGACCGATAACCCTGACCTGGTCGCGCGTCACCAGGCCAAACTGTACGGCAAGGCTTCGGTTGGCGCTCCACCCATGTCGGTGCCGCACCTGGACACGCGGATGATCGATGGCAAACAGGTGCTGTTGTTCGGCCCGTTCGCCACGTTCTCCACCAAGTACCTCAAGCACGGTTCGCTGCTGGACATGTTCGCCTCGCTGAACAGCCACAACGTGTTGCCCATGCTCAATGCCGGTATCGACAACATCGACCTCAGCACCTACCTGATGGGGCAATTGATGCTCAGCTTCGATGACCGCATGAACGCGCTGCGCGAGTACTTCCCCAACGCCAAGAACGAAGACTGGAAGCTGCTGCAGGCTGGCCAGCGGGTGCAGGTGATCAAGAAGGACCCGGTACTGGGTGGTGTGCTGCAGTTCGGTACCGAAGTGGTGGCGGCGCAGGACGGCAGTATCGCCGCGCTGTTGGGCGCTTCGCCTGGCGCCTCGACCGCCGCGCCGATCATGCTGACCGTGCTGGAAAAGACCTTCAAGGACCGCATCCAGTCGCCTGCCTGGCAGGCCAGGCTCAAGGAAATCGTGCCGAGCTACGGCCAGAAGCTGAACAACGACCTGGCGCTGACCAACCAGACCCGCGCGTGGAGCAGCGAGCGCTTGCAGTTGTTGCACATGCCCGTAGAAGCTGAAGCCCAAGCCGCGCACTGACGTCGTTCTCGCGCACAACAAAAAGCCCGCGCAAGGCGGGCTTTTTTAGCAGAACCTGGTCGGAGAGACAGGATTCGAACCTGCGGCCTTCTCGTCCCGAACGAGACGCGCTACCTGGCTGCGCTACACTCCGATGAACAAAATCCTACTGCATCCCGTTTTCGCCAGCAAGCCCTTGTTGTTTAAAGGGCCATTGCCAAAACGGGGGCTTGATCAGAGCTCTTTGACGGTGCGGATCTGGTCCTTGTTCAGGCGCGTGCGCTTGCCGTCCAGCTGCTCGAATTCGTAGAAACCGGAGTCTTCGTCGAACTTCGGCGTGTCGGTGGCCTGGATTTCGCGACCATCGTTAAGGGTAATGACAGTCGGCGATGCACAGCCGGCGAGGGCGCCCAGGCCCAGGGCGAGCAGGAAGGCGGGGAGGGTCCGTTTGATCATCGTGTTTCTCCAAGTGCGATGGTGCTAGATGACATTTATGACGCAGGACGTTAGTGCAAGTTCACTCCCAGTGCAGCATAGCGACGATTTCGTCCCCTTGACCCAGGGCAAGGGCGATGGGCGCAACGCCGGAAAAGGTGCGCTGTGATATAACTGCGGCCATCTCATCTTGTTGTGACGGACCCCCATGAAAGCCAAGGCAGATACCCCCTTCGTGGCGTTGAACATCGCCGTGCTCACGGTCAGCGACACCCGTACCTTCGAAACCGACAGCTCTGGGCAAATGTTCGTCGACCGCCTGAGCGCCGCCGGCCATCGCCTGGCCGAGCGCGTGCTGCTCAAGGACGACCTGTACAAGATCCGCGCCCAGGTCGCCACCTGGATCGCCGACGACAGCGTGCAAGTGGTGTTGATTACCGGGGGGACCGGTTTTACCGGCCGCGACAGCACCCCCGAGGCGGTGGCCTGCCTGTTGGACAAGCAGGTGGACGGCTTTGGCGAGCTGTTCCGGCAGATCTCCGTGGCCGACATTGGCACCTCCACCGTGCAGTCGCGTGCGTTGGCCGGGCTGGCCAACGGCACCCTGGTGTGCTGCCTGCCGGGCTCGACCAATGCGGTGCGCACCGGCTGGGATGGCATCCTTGCCGAGCAGCTCGATGCCCGTCATCGCCCGTGCAACTTCGTGGCGCATCTGAAGCAGGCAGCGGTCTGTGACAGCCGTGGCTGAGCTCAGCCAGGCCCGGCCGCTGATGCCGGTGGAACAGGCCCTGGAGCAGCTGCTGGCATTGGCCGAGGCGGCACCGATCCGCGACACCGAGAACTTGCCGCTGGCCGAAGCCGAAGGCCGTGTGTTGGCCACCAACCTGGTGGCGTCGCTCGACCTGCCGCCCTGGCCGAACAGCGCCATGGACGGTTATGCCTTGCGTAAAGCCGACTGGCAGGGCCAGCCGCTGCCGGTCAGCCAGCGTATTTTCGCCGGCCATGCGCCACAGCCGCTGCAACCGGGCACCTGCGCGCGGATCTTCACCGGTGCACCGGTGCCGGAAGGGGCCGACTGCGTCGAGATGCAGGAAAACACCGAAGTACTCGAAGATGGCCGGGTGCGTTTTCTCGAAGCGTTGCAAACCGAACAGAACATACGCCCTCAGGGCCAGGAAACCCGCAAGGGCGAACAGGTAATGAGCGCCGGTACCCGCCTCGGGCCGATCGAGCTGGGCCTGGCGGCGACCCTGGGGTATGGCCGCCTGGATCTAGTGCGCAAGGTGAAAGTGGCGGTGCTGTCTACCGGCGACGAACTGGTCGAGCCCGGCCTACCGCTGGGGCCTGGGCAAATCTACAACAGCAACCGCAGGTTGCTGGTCAGCTGGCTGCAGCGACTGGGCTGCGAAGTGGTCGACGCCGGCATCCTGCCAGATGACCTGGCCCGTACCCGCACCTGCCTGGCCGAGCTGGGGGGCGTAGACCTGATCCTGTCCACCGGCGGTGTCTCGGTGGGCGAGGCCGACTACCTTGGTGCTGCCCTGCGCGAAGCTGGCGAGCTGGCGCTGTGGAAGCTGGCGATCAAGCCGGGCAAGCCGCTGACGTTTGGCCACTTCCAGGGCGTGCCGGTGATCGGCCTGCCAGGTAACCCGGCCTCGACGCTGGTCACCTTTGGCCTGCTGACCCGGCCCTACCTGCTGCGCCGCCAGGGTGTGGCCGACGTCACGCCATTGCGCTTCGATATGCCAGCGGGCTTTGACTGGCCCAAGCCTGGGACGCGCCGCGAATACCTGCGTGCGCGCATCGAGCAGGGCCAGGTGCGCATCTACAAGAACCAGAGCTCGGGTGTGCTGCGTAGCGCGGCCTGGGCCGAGGGCTTGGTAGAGGTGCGTGAGGGCAGCACGCCAAAGCGCGGTGACAGCGTGCCGTTCATCCCCTTCAGCGAGTTACTTGGCTGAGCGACCCAGCCAGGCATTGGCCAGCGGCGCGGCCTCGGCCGGGGCCACCTGGGTCAGGCGCATGTGCACATTCTCCAGTTGCTGGGCGGCCACGCTCCAGTCGTGGCGCTGGCGGGCGAACTGGCGCCCGGCCGCGCTCAACTGGCTCATGCGCCAGGGCTGGTTGAGCAGCTGGGTGATCAGCAGCGCCAGTTGGTCACCGTCGTCGCTGCCCAGGTAATGCTCGCCATTGTTCGCGCTCAGGCCTGAAACGCCCTTGCCGGTGGTGATTACTGGCAGGCCGGCGGCCATCGCTTCGAGGATTTTCACCTTCGAGCCACCGGCATAGCGCAGTGGCGCGAAAAACAGCGCGGAGCGCCGCTGCAGTTCACGCAGGTCGGGTCGGTAGCCCAACCACTCGATGCGCGGGTCGTTCCAGTGCAATTTCCAGTTGGCGGGCATTGCATGCCCGGCAATTGCCAGGCGCACCGCTGGGTTGCTCATCCATACCTGCGGCATGATGTCTTCCAGCGCCCATTCGATGGCCTCCAGGTTGGCGCCATATTCGAAGTTGCCGACGAACAACAGGCGTTGGCTGTGCAGCGCAGGTTGTACCTGCTGGTAAAAATCACAATCCACACCATTGACCACCACGTTCACTGGGCGCCCGCTGATCTGGCCAATCAGTTCGGCATCGTGGGTGCTGACCGCCACCAGCTCGGTGGGCTGGCGCAGTACGCGATGTTCCCAGCGCCGATAGCGCCAGCGGTCGAAGGCGTTGAGCGGGCGTAGCCACAGCGGCAGGCGGTCGTGGCAAGCGCCGCCCATAACCGACTCCAAGGTGTGCTCGCTGAGCATGTAGGGCAGCCCTCGGGCCTGCAGGGCTTTTTCAAACGGCTGGAAGCTGTAGCTGTGCTCGATCTGGATGACGTCCCAGGGCTCGTCCAGCAACTGCTCGAAGCGGTGCCGCAGGCAAGAGGAAAGGCCATTGATGATGGCTCGCATGGGGTAGTCGATGATGGGTGAAGCCAGCAGGTTCAGCGGGCTGTGCAGCGGGCGGCGGGGCAAAACGATCAGGCGTTCGAGCAGTGGTTCCAGGGCATCACGAGCGCCATCGCTGAGGGGGATTTTCGACTGCACCAGCAGGGTGATCCGGTGGCCGCGTTGAGCCAGTGCGCGCAGCAAGTGGTATTGCCGGGTCTTGCAGCCGCTGGTGGTCGGCCAGGGCAAGTAAGGCAGTGTCCAGAGAATGCGCATTACCCGGAATCCTCGTGAAAGGTTGCAGATAGCAAAACGCGCCCATTGGCAGCAGTGGGGGAGCCACTGCCGGGCGCGTCCATGGCAAAAGGTGTATCTGCTGAGCATAGCCGGGCATTCCCAGGCGTGGGAAAAATGACCGGCCTGCACGATTCTTTGCCAGGGTATGCAACGATCCGGGCGTGCCAGTGGTCGAGATCTGGGTTGGCCCATTTTACGGAGACGCGCACATGCAAGGGCGCAAGGCAATGCTGGTGCTGCACGGCAAGCAGGCGATGAACGAAGAGGTCCGCAGCGCCGTGCGCGAGCTGCGCGATAGTGGCTGGGTGCTGGATGTACGAGTCACTTGGGAGGCGGGCGACGCCCAGCGGCTGGTCGCTGAAGCACTGGCTGCGGGTTACAGCCATATCGTCGCCGGTGGTGGTGATGGCACGTTACGCGATGTGGCCGAGGCCATGGGGTTGGCCGCCACCAGCGCTAGCCTGGCCTTGTTGCCATTGGGTACGGCCAACGATTTTGCCAAGGCCGCTGGCGTCCCCCAGGTGCCAGCCTCGGCGCTGGCTTTGCTGAATGTCGCGCCACAACCCATAGACCTGGGGCAGGCTGGTGACCAGCTGTTCCTCAACATGGCCACTGGCGGCTTTGGCAGCCAGGTCACCGCCAATACCTCGGAAGACCTCAAGAAGGTGTTGGGCGCTGCCGCCTACCTGTTCACCGGGTTGTCGCGCTTCAGTGAGCTGCAGGCGGCTTCGGTGGAGTTGCAGGGCCCGGACTTCCACTGGCAAGGGGACTTATTGGCGCTGGGTATCGGCAATGGCCGTCAGGCGGGGGGCGGGCAGGTGCTATGCCCTGAGGCCATCATCAACGACGGTCTGCTTGATATCGCCATCCTGCCTGCGCCACAGGAAGTGGTAGGGGCGCTACGTGACTTGTTGGCCGGTGACGGCCTGTTCATTCGGGCCAGGCTGCCGTGGGTCGAGATCAAGAGCGCGCAAGGGCTGGACATCAACCTCGATGGCGAGCCCTTGCAGGCTGCCAACCTGCGCTTTCAGGCCAGGCCTGCGGCGTTGCGCCTGCACCTGCCGGCCGGGTCGCCATTGCTCAGTCGTCCAGGCTGATGATTTTCTCGCGCACGGCGAACAGCACCAGGCCCGCTACGTCGTGAATTTGCAGGCGCTTCATGATTTGCGACCGGTGGGTTTCAATGGTCTTGATCGACAGGCCCAGGCCTGTAGCAATTTCCCGGGTGGACTTGCCGCGCACGATCAGGCGCAGGATCTCCAGTTGCCGTGCCGTCAGGTTGTGCCGCTCGCCAGCGCTTTGCTTGCCTTGCTTGGTGTGGCGCAGCGCCTGGTTGATGACGGTGTGGGCAATGGCCGGGCTGAGGTAACGCTCGCCGTTGCGCACGGCGCTCAGGGCCTGTTCCAGCTCGGTGGCGCTGGTGTCCTTGAGCAGATAGCCGTGGGCGCCGCTTTCCAGGGCCCGCATGATCAGGTCCGGGTCGGTGTGCATCGACAGGATCAGCACCTTGCACGTGCTGCCGCTGGCCCGCAGCTGGGTGAGAGCGTCCAGGCCGCTGGTCGAACGCATCGAGATGTCCAGCAGGACGATGTCTGGGGCCAGTGTGCGAACCTGTTCGAGCAACTGGCTGCCATCGTCGGCTTCGCCGATCACATCATAGCCGGGGATATCGCAGACCAGCGCACGTACCCCGGCGCGGATCAATGAGTGGTCGTCTACCAGCAGCAGCCTACAGGTCATGGGCGGGCGTACTCCTGGCGCGCTGCTGGGTGCGCGGAGGCCACGGGAACATCGCCTCGATCTGCGTGCCCAGGCCAAGTTGGCTGGTAATGTCGAGCCTGCCCTGCAGCGCGGTTACCCGCTCCTGCATGCCGGCCAGGCCGCGCTGGCCGGCCTCGGCCGGGTGGCGGGCGGGTACGAAACCACAGCCATCGTCGTGGATCGACAAAGTAAGCCCCTCTGGAGTGCGCTGCAGGCGAATGACCAGGTTGTGCGCCTGGGCGTGACGCAGCATGTTGGTCACCGCCTCCTGGGTGATACGGAACACTGCCATGGCTACCGTCTCGTCGATGCCGCCCAGTCGCTGGTTGCACGCCAGGCTCCAGTGCACCCCGCTGCTGGCCAAGGTACGTACCAGGTGCGCACGCAGGCTGGCTTCCAGGCCCAAGCTGGCCAACTGCCGCGGGTTGAGCAGGGCAGATACATCCCGGACGTTGCCCAAGGTGTCATCCAGCGTGCTGCGCAGGGCGTCGCAGTGGTTCTGCAACTCGTCGGGCATGCGCCGCTGCAACCACTGCAATTGCAGCTTGGCGGCGGTGAGCAGTTGGCCGATATCGTCGTGCAGTTCCCGGCCCAGGTGCTGACGCTCATCTTCCTGCACCTTGAGCATGCGCTCGGCCAGCTCGGCCGGACGCAGGCTGATCGACCTGGCGCCCAGGCCCAGTTGCACAGCGGCGCCCAGCGTGGCGACCAGCTGCAGCATCAGCAGGCTGGGCGGGATTGCCTGATGGGTCAGGTACAGCGCCAGGTTGGCAAGCAGCGAGGCCACGCACAGCCCGACCGTCGTCCAACGCAGCAGGGCAGCGCGGGGGCAGCAACGCAGAGAAGTCTTCAAGCGTGGGAACATAGATAGGGAAGCCACTGAAGTCTTGCTGATGGAGGCCTTGCACAATGCTGGTCAGAGGCTTTGGCGCAGTACTTTCGATATTTTTTTAAACACGTGATCTTGCAACCTTGCTTCCGGTAGCAAGCGTTTGTGGGGGCGCATATTACCACTTCGCATTGCATCGGTCGCGGCTGGGTAACGCTTTGAAACGCCTGCTGGTCGGGCAGTTTCGGGTAGCAAAGTGCCACCCTTTAGTCACTCACTGTGCACTTGTGCTGCAACTAGCGCGGTCAAGTTTCAACGTGACACTGAAAAACTTGAAGCACTTTTCAAGTTCGACCATGGTGGTACTTGAACAAGCAGCCTTAGTTGCACTTCATGCAAAGTCAATACGTGGAGGTAGAGCGGCTGGGGTGCGTGCCGGCTGCCATGTGGCTGTGCGGGTGAATGCACTCGCTGCCTTGCTCATTGCAAAATGCGCAGGCTGGCGCAAAGGGCTGTTGCACGACCTTGGCCAACTCGCCCAGTAGCACCAGCTGCTCGCCGATGTCCAGGTTCAACCGCCCGGTCCGGGTATCTACCAGCTCCAGCTGCCAGGCCAGCAGGGTCAGGCAGGCCCCTATCGCAGGTAAGGCGGCACGTTGCAAGCAAGCACCGTGGCAGGCCGGGGCGAGCAACTGTTGCAGGGCAGTGGTGTAGTGGGCGACTTCACGCAGGCCCAGGCGTGTGGCCTGTCGGGCGAGGCTGTCGAGGGCGTTTTCCAGGCAGCGACAGGCGTCCAGGTCATTGTCGATCAGCTCCAGATGCTGCAGGCACTCCTGGGCCTGGGTCAGCAGCACTTGGGCATCCAGCAGGAAGCCCTGCAGGGCGTCATCGAACGATAAGGCAGTGTCCATCATCAGGTCCCCGCGCGTGGATGAGGCGCGGGGGGCGGGCACGCCAAAACGATAGCTAGCAAAAGCCTGACTCCATTCATGCAATGAGAATGGCGTCACATTAATGGCTAAAGGATATCGCGAACATCAGGTTGCACCCGATTGCTGCTAAGGGTTTCCCTGATGCGAGGCTAGGGTGGGGAACTTTTGCCGAAGCCTTGATTTGCGCTGAATGCCCGCAGTAAAGCATGATGGCATGGTGATATCAATTGCCTTCGCAGCATTTTCCCGCAGGGGTCAAGGTGTGTGTGGAGCCGCCGATACAGGGTAGATGATTTCACTTTTTTCGACTTGAGCCTGGGGGCTTTCCAATGGCTGGCATTCTCGACACGGTAGACCAACGCACGCAATTGGTGGGTGAGAACCGCCTGGAAATTCTGATGTTTCGCCTGGCCGGTCGCCAGTTGTTCGCGATCAACGTGTTCAAGGTGCAGGAAGTGCTGCAACTGCCCAAGCTCACACTGATGCCCCAGCGCCATGCCTTCGTCTGCGGTGTAGTGAACCTGCGCGGGCAAACCCTGCCGGTGATCGACCTGTCCCAGGCGATTGGCATGCGCCCGCTGCAACCGGGGCCGGACAGCACGATCATCGTCACCGAATACAACCGCTCGGTGCAGGCTTTCCTGGTGGGCGGTGTCGACCGCATCGTCAACATGAACTGGGAGTCGATCATGCCGCCGCCGACTAGCGCCGGCCGCCAGCATTATCTGACCGCCATCACCAAGGTCGACGAAAAACTGGTCGAAGTGATCGACGTGGAGAAGGTGCTGGCTGAAATCGTGCCATACAACGCTCGGGTCTCTGGCGATAAACTCGCCGACCCGGTGCTGGCCCGGGCCCGTGGCCGCGAGGTGTTGCTGGTGGATGACTCCAGTGTGGCCCTGGCGCAGTTGCGCGATACTTTGTCCCAGTTGGGCATGAAGCTGCACGTGGCCAGTGATGGTCTGAAGGCGCTGCGCATGCTCAAGGGCTGGGCGGATGCTGGCGAGGACGTGTGCGAGAAGCTGCTGATGGTGTTTACCGATGCCGAAATGCCGGAAATGGATGGCTACCGGCTAACCACCGAGATCCGCAGCGATGCGCGCCTGCGGCCCCTTTATGTGGTGCTGCATACCTCGCTGTCGGGCAGCTTCAACGAATCCATGGTGAAGAAGGTGGGCTGCGACAACTTCCTTTCCAAGTTTCAGCCTGATCGCTTGGTCGACGTGGTCAAGCAACGCCTGTTGCTGGATAGCGCCACTGCGTGAACGTTGAGCCGGCCAAGTATAAGCTTGGCTTTTGGCATGACGCGAGGCAGCAGGGATGTTTCTAAGTGAGTTGTATCGATACCCGGTGAAGTCGGGGCGGGCGCAAAGCCTGCAGACCGCAGCCGTGGGGTTGTTGGGCGTGCAAGGCGACCGCCGCTGGATGGTGGTCGAGGAGGAAAACGGACGCTTCCTGACCCAGCGTGCCTGGCCACAACTTTGCCAGATCGACGCGCGCGAAGACGACAGCGGTCAGTTGCTGCTACAGGCCCCTGGGCAGGATCTGTTGCAGGTGCCTGTGCCGCCTGCGGATGACGCCCTGCGCGGCGTGACCATCTGGCGCGATACCCTGCGTGTGCCGGACGCCGGCGATGCCGCGGCGGCCTGGCTGAGCGAGTTGCTGGGTAAAGCCGTACGCCTGGTGCATTGCCCGGAGCCGCGTGCGCGTTACCTGCCCAATGGTTATGGCTTCAACAGTGATCGGGCGGCGTTTCCGGATGGCTTCCCGTTGCTGTTGATTGGTCAGGGCTCGCTGGACGAGCTCAACCGGCGCATCGGCCGGCCCATGGAGATGCTGCGCTTTCGCCCCAACCTGGTGGTGCAGGGGGCAGCGCCGTTTGCCGAGGATGGTTGGAAGCGAATTCGTATAGGCAGCCTGGAATTTCGCGTGCTTAAGCCCAGTGTGCGGTGCATTTTCACCACCATCGATCCGGCTACCGGGGAGCGCAGTGCCGACCGTGAGCCGATGGCGACGCTCAAAACCTTTCGCGAGAAGGAGGGGGATGTGCTGTTCGGGCAAAACCTGGCGGTGGATGGCAGTGGGCGGTTGGAGGTAGGGATGCAGGTAGAGGTTCTGGAATAGCCGTGTTTCCAGCGCCAGCACTGGCCCTTGTAGGCGCGACACCAGGCCGCTCCTGCAAGGGCTGTACAGGCTCAGCAACCCTTACATGTCGTCGAAATACCGCTCATGCCAATCCACTAGCGGCTGTGGCGAATTCAGCTTCTGCCCGTAGATCACCGAATACGACAGCACGTTCTGCACATACTGGCGTGTTTCGTCGAACGGGATCGACTCCACCCATACATCGAAACTCAGGTGCTTGGCGCCTTTGAGCCACTGACGCACGCGCCCGGGGCCGGCGTTGTAGGCCGCCGAAGCCAGCACTCGATTGCCGTTGAATTGGCTGTGGACCTGGCTCAGGTAGGCCGCACCCAGCTGGATGTTCTTGTCTGGGTTCAGCACTTGCGCGGGTGATGCCAGCGGGATGCTGAACTTGCGCGCGGTCTCTTTGGCGGTGGCCGGCATCAGTTGCATCAGGCCGCTGGCGCCCACCGGTGAGCGTGCGTCTTCCATGAAGGCGCTTTCCTGGCGGGTGATGGCGAATACCCAGCTCGAATGCAGGCCGCGAACTTTGGCCTCGCGTACCAGGGTGTCGCGGTGGGCCATCGGGAAGCGGATGTCCAGGTCGTCCCAGTACTGCGCCTGACTGATGGTACGGATAGCCGGGAAATACCAGCGCAGCTCATAGCCCAGGCGTGCCTGGGCAACCATTTCGTCGCGGGTGAAGTGACGGCTGACGTGGTACCACTCGCGGCGGCCTTCGACGATCTGGCCACGGGCGTGGAATTCCAGTGCGCGTTGAATGCCGGGCGTATTGCGCACCTTTTTGACCAGTTGCGGGCTCAGCGGCAGCGGCTTGTTGTTCAGTTGGTAAGGCGTCTGTGCCCGGTCGGCGGCCAGGAAACCATAGAAGTCGCGTTCACGCGCCACGGTCTTGTACAGCAGTGGAATCTGCGGGTTGTTTGGCTGTGCCAGCTCCAGGCTGCGAGCCTGCCAGTACTTCCAGCGGCTGCTGCTGGCCAGGTCCTGGGGCAGGCGTTTGGTCAACTCGTAGGCGTCTTCCCAGCGGCCCAGGCGCAGCAGCAGGCGCAGGCGCCATTCGCTGACGGTGTTGTCGCGCAGCTCGGGGTCGTAGCGGGTCATGAGGTCGAGCGCGCGCGGGTCGTAACGACGCGCCAGGGTCAGGCCGATTTCGCGGGCGATGGCCACCTTTTCGTCGCGGGAGAAGTGCATGCGCTGGGCGTAGTCGTCGAGTAGCGCCATGGCTCGCTCCGGGTCCTGCCGGGCCAGGCGACGAAGGCCGAGGCTGACCACGTCGGACATCGCTTCGTTGACCGGGGTGAAGCGTGACGGCTGGTTGAGCAGCTCGGGCTTCTGCGCCACGTCGACCAGCAGGCTCCCCTGCGGGCCGAGGGTAGTCAGGGTTTTGACCAGGTTGTTAGCCAGGCCATAGTTGCGTGCCTGGGCCGCCAGTTTGGTGCGTTCCCAGCGCTTGGCCTCGGTCAGCTGGCCTTCGGCTGCCCACATGCCGAACAGTGTGTCGCAGGCAGCGGGTTGCGACTTGCCGACGTTCCACAGCTTATCGGCGGTGGCGTAGCCTTCGGCGCGCAGGCCGTGGCTGAGCTGGTACTGGCCGTTGAGGCAGTCCAGTTCGGTGAAGTTGAGCTTGGGGTCGTAGTACTTGACGAAGGTGTCCCACTCGCCGCGCTCGGCCAGCCAGCGCAACCAACGCAGCTTCATCCAGTTGGCCTGGGGCAGGTCGCCATGCTTGGCGAGAAAACCTTCGATCTCCTGGTTGCTGGCGCTTTTCAGGCGGGCGGTGAGCTCGTCGTAGGCCAGGTAGGGCGTCAGCGGGTAGTCGCTCAGGGCCTGGGCATAGCGCAGGTAGGGGCCTTTGTCGCCTTTGGCCAGCGCACGCTTGGCCTCGTCATAATACTGGCGTTGCAGGGTCAGGTCGGTGGCCTGCGCCGCGCAGGTGGCGGCGGTAAGCAGCAGGCAGGATGCAATATGTAACAGGCGGCTGCGCATGATACGTCCGGGCAGTTGAACCATGGGGAAGTGACGGCGGAGCCAGCACTGTTGAAAGCTATTGCCTTAGCTTAGCCGTTTGCCGGCGGCGGGTGAAAGCACTGTGCTTGTATCGGGATATTAAGTACGACCAGATGTCACCTGTCGCTCGCCGGTGGGGCTGGCGGGTGCCGTCGAGGCCCAAGTCAGGTAGAATGCGCGCCCGATTTATGGAGACCAACATGACCCTGCTCAAATTCAGCGATGTGTCCCTCGCATTCGGCGCCATGCCGCTGCTGGACAAAGTGTCCTGGCAGATCGCTCGTGGCGAGCGGGTGTGCATCATCGGCCGCAACGGCACCGGCAAGTCGAGCATGCTGCGCCTGGTCAAGGGCGAGCAGAAGGGCGATGACGGTGAAATCTGGCGTGCCCCTGGCCTGAAGATCGGCGAGCTGCCTCAGGAGCTGCCGGTGGCCGACGAGCGCACGGTGTTCGACGTGGTTGCCGCTGGCCTGGACGGTGTGGGCGAGTTGCTGGCGCAGTTCCATCACCTGAGCATGAACATCCAGGGCGACGAAGACCTGGAAAAACTCATGCACGTTCAGCACGAGCTGGAAGCCCGTGACGGCTGGCGCCTGCAGCAGGTGGTGGAAAGCACCCTGAGCCGCTTGCAGCTGCCGGCCGACAAGACCCTGGCCGAGTTGTCCGGTGGCTGGCGCCGCCGTGTGCTGCTGGCTCAGGCTCTGGTGTCCGAGCCCGACCTGCTGCTGCTCGATGAGCCAACCAACCACCTGGATATCGGCGCCATCGCCTGGCTTGAAGAGGCCCTGCGCGGCTTCAACGGCGCGGTGCTGTTCATTACCCACGACCGTTCCTTCCTGCAGAACCTGGCCACCCGTATCCTTGAGCTGGATCGCGGCGGCCTGATCGACTGGAACGGCGACTACGCCAGCTTCCTGGTGCACAAGGAGGCCGCATTGGCCGCCGAAGAAACCGCCAACGCGCTGTTCGACAAGCGCCTGGCCCAGGAAGAAGTGTGGATTCGCCAGGGTATCAAGGCCCGGCGTACCCGTAACGAAGGCCGCGTGCGTGCACTGAAGGCGTTGCGTGTGGAGCGTGGCGAGCGCCGTGAGCGCCAGGGCAAGGCCAACATCCAGATCGAAGCAGCGGACAAATCCGGCAAGCAGGTGATGGTGCTGGAAAATGTCAGCTTCCATCACAAGGACGGTCCCCTGCTGGTCAAGGATTTCTCCATGGTCCTGCAACGCCAGGATCGTATCGGTCTACTGGGCGCGAATGGTACCGGCAAGACCACGTTGCTCAAGATGATGCTGGGCGACCTTGAGCCCACCGCGGGCAAAGTGGAGCGCGGTACCAAGCTTGAGGTGGCCTATTTCGACCAGATGCGCCACCAGCTCGACCTGGAAAAGACCGTGATCGACAACCTGGCCGAAGGCCGCGATTTCATCGAGATCGATGGTCAGAACCGCCACGTGCTGAGCTACCTTGGCGATTTCCTGTTCAGCCCCCAGCGTGCGCGCACGCCGGTCAAGGCGCTGTCGGGTGGTGAGCGTGCGCGGCTGCTGCTGGCCAAGCTGTTCAGCAAGCCGGCCAACCTGCTGGTACTCGACGAACCGACCAACGATCTGGATGTGGAAACCCTCGAGCTGCTCGAAGAGGTGCTGTCCAACTACAAGGGCACCGTGCTGATGGTCAGCCACGACCGGGCCTTCCTCGACAACGTCGTCACCAGCACCCTGGTGTTCGAAGGCGAGGGCAAGGTGCGTGAGTATGTGGGTGGTTACGAGGACTGGATTCGTCAGGGCGGCTCGCCGAAACTGCTGGGCGTGACCGAGAGCAAAGGTGGCAAGTCCGCACTCAACAGCGCGGTTGTGGAGAAGGTCGAGGCCAAGCCCGCGCCCGTTGCGGCACCAGTGGTGGAAGAGGCTTCGAAAAAGAAACTCAGCTACAAGCTGCAGCGTGAGCTGGAGATGCTGCCAGGGCAGATCGACGAAGTTGAACAGCGCATGGCTGAGGCTCAGGAAGAAGTGAATGCGGCGGGCTTCTACCAGCGGCCGATCGCGGAAACCTCGGCAGTGCTGGCCAACATCGAGAAGCTGCAAGGTGAGCTGGATGCGTTGGTAGAGCGCTGGGCTGAGCTGGAAGGCTGATCGGCGTCAGCCAGATCTGGCCTCCTTGCGGGCAAGCCCGCGAAGAGGCCAGATCTGGTTAAGTCATTCTTTCTTCAGCAGGCGTACCGCCAGCACATCACACGGCGCGCCATGCAGCACGTCATTGGCCGTGGAGCCCAGCAGCAGCGCCAGACCATGACGGCCATGGCTGCCGACCACGATCAGGTCGCAGTTCTGGTCCTTGGCCAGCTGGTGGATTTCCTGGCGCGGTTGGCCGTAGGTCAAGTGGGAGTCGCCGCGCTTGATGTCCGGGTATTTATTGAACAGGCGGTCCATGCGCTCTTTGGCCTGGTCGAACTGCTGCTGTTGCAGTTGCGACAGGTCCATCGGCACGTCACCGCCAAATGCCATGGCCATCGGCTCGACGATGTGCACCAGCGAAACCTTGGCGTTCGAAGGCGCGGCCAGCGCCATGGCGCGCTTGATCACCGGGTCGCATTCTTCGGTCAGGTCGACGGCAACCAGAAGATGTTCGTAGGACATGAGCGGTACTCCTGACAATCGCGATAGAAGAAGTATGGTCGCTTTCGGGCGGGTCTACCGTGAAAAATGGCTAACCAGCTCATTTGCAACGCTTTATGGGATGTACTGATATGACGGTATTGCTGGTGGTGTCAATCCTTGCGCTGATTCTCAGCCCGCTTTCCTGGCTGCGCAGCTCGCGCAAGCAGAGCGAGCAGATGAAGCTGCGCCTGGAGGCGCGGCGCATGGGCCTGGCCATGCAACTGGCGCCGCAGCAGTGGCCGCACTGGCTGGAAAAGGAGCCGCCAAGCCCTTGCCCGCAGTACCACCGGGCCAGGCGCCGTGGGCATGAGGACAGCTTTAGCTTCTGGCAGGTCAGCCCGGGGGTGTGGTGGAACCAGTGGCGCGAACCCTGCGAAGACCCGCGCTTCATGGAGGCGTTGGCGCGCCTGCCGGCGAGCGTCTACAAGGTCGAGGCCGATGCGCGGATGATTGCCTTGTACTGGACCGAACGGGGCGATACGGCTGTATTGCAGGATGTTGCCTACGCCCTCGAAACCCTGGCCTGAGTCCTGCCTTGCTCCCGCAGGGTAGGCGTCACGCGCGATAAACCTGTTCTCAAACGACAAAGCGGCGGCTTGGCAGAACCCTGAAGGGGTGGGGTGCCAAGTCGCCGCTTTGCGTTCTGCTGCGCAGAAAAGGCCAGGCAGGCCGGGTATTCATTCAAGCAAGTGCCAGTGTAGCCGCCCGCGCTTGCCACGCAAGCCGAAAGTTGCAGCACACTGCCAGCGCGTGTGGTCAATCGCTGACATGAATGCTCGGCGATCACTGTCATCATGTTTTGTACCCATCCGATACAAAATGACTGGAAAGTCGCGTTTTCCCCGTGCTCGTGAGCATTTGACAACGCCGATCTTTTCGGAGAATGTGTGCACACCCAAATCAAACGGGCGTATGAATTGAGCGTTTGTATGTCATGACGCCAAGCCATACTTCCGACTAGCGCGCTGACGGGTGTGCCTGGGGCAGGGCAGCTAGGCCTGCTTTTGCTGCAGCGATCGGCGTGTACAGTTCAGCTTCCATATCGTGGAGATCAGTTGATGATTTACGAAGGTAAAGCCATCACGGTTAAGGCTCTTGAAAGTGGCATCGTCGAGCTCAAGTTCGACCTCAAGGGTGAGTCCGTCAACAAGTTCAACCGCCTGACCCTGAACGAGCTGCGCCAGGCCGTCGAAGCCATCCAGGCCGACGCCTCGGTCAAGGGCGTGATCGTCAGCAGTGGCAAGGACGTGTTCATCGTCGGCGCCGACATCACCGAGTTCGTCGACAACTTCAAGCTGCCCGAGGCCGAACTGGTCGCCGGCAACCTGGAAGCCAACCGCATCTTCAACGCCTTCGAAGACCTCGAAGTGCCCACCGTTGCCGCCATCAACGGCATCGCCCTGGGCGGCGGCCTGGAAATGTGCCTGGCAGCCGACTACCGGGTCATGTCCAACAGCGCCAAGATCGGCCTGCCAGAAGTCAAGCTGGGTATCTACCCTGGCTTCGGCGGCACCGTGCGTCTGCCACGCCTTATCGGCTCGGACAACGCCATCGAGTGGATCGCCGCCGGCAAGGAAAACCGTGCCGAGGACGCCCTGAAAGTGGGTGCCGTTGACGCCGTGGTCGCCCCTGAGCTGCTGCTGGCCGGTGCTCTCGACCTGATCAAGCGCGCCATCAGTGGCGAGCTGGATTACAAGGCCAAGCGCCAGCCAAAGCTGGAGAAACTCAAGCTCAACGCCATCGAGCAGATGATGGCCTTCGAGACCGCCAAGGGCTTTGTCGCCGGCCAGGCCGGGCCGAACTACCCAGCCCCGGTCGAAGCCATCAAGTCCATTCAGAAAGCCGCCAACTTCGGTCGCGACAAAGCGCTGGAAGTCGAAGCCGCAGGCTTTGCCAAGCTGGCCAAGACTTCGGTCGCCGAGAGCCTGATCGGCCTGTTCCTCAACGACCAGGAGCTCAAGCGCAAGGCCAAGGCGCATGACGAAATCGCCCATGACGTGAAGCAGGCCGCCGTGCTCGGCGCCGGCATCATGGGTGGCGGCATTGCCTACCAGTCGGCGGTCAAGGGCACCCCGATCCTGATGAAGGACATCCGCGAGGAAGCCATCCAGCTGGGCCTGAACGAGGCCTCCAAGCTGCTCGGCAACCGCGTCGAGAAGGGCCGCCTGACCCCGGCCAAGATGGCCGAGGCACTCAACGCCATTCGCCCGACCCTGTCCTATGGCGATTTCGCCAATGTCGACATCGTCGTCGAGGCCGTGGTCGAGAACCCGAAGGTCAAGCAAGCGGTACTGGCGGAAGTGGAAGGCCAGGTGAAGGACGATGCGATCCTCGCCTCCAACACTTCGACCATTTCCATCAACCTGCTGGCCAAGGCGCTCAAGCGCCCGGAAAACTTCGTCGGCATGCACTTCTTCAACCCGGTGCACATGATGCCGCTGGTGGAAGTGATTCGTGGCGAGAAGTCCAGTGAAGTGGCGGTTGCCACCACCGTGGCCTACGCCAAGAAAATGGGCAAGAACCCGATCGTGGTCAACGACTGCCCGGGCTTTTTGGTCAACCGCGTGCTGTTCCCTTACTTCGGCGGCTTCGCCAAGCTGGTCAGTGCCGGTGTCGACTTCGTGCGCATCGACAAGGTAATGGAAAAGTTCGGCTGGCCGATGGGCCCGGCCTACCTGATGGACGTGGTCGGTATCGACACCGGCCACCATGGTCGCGACGTAATGGCCGAAGGTTTCCCGGACCGCATGAAGGACGAGCGCCGCTCGGCCGTCGATGCGCTGTACGAGGCCAACCGCCTGGGCCAGAAGAATGGTAAAGGCTTCTACGCCTACGAAACCGACAAGCGCGGCAAGCCGAAGAAGGTCTTCGACGCCACCGTGCTCGATGTGCTCAAGCCGATCGTGTTCGAGCAGCGTGAAGTCACCGACGAAGACATCATCAACTGGATGATGGTCCCGCTGTGCCTGGAGACCGTGCGCTGCCTGGAAGACGGCATCGTCGAAACCGCTGCCGAAGCCGATATGGGCCTGGTCTACGGCATTGGTTTCCCTCCCTTCCGCGGTGGTGCGCTGCGTTACATCGACTCGATCGGTGTTGCCGAATTCGTCGCCCTGGCCGATCAGTATGCCGATCTGGGGCCGCTGTACCACCCGACCGCCAAGCTGCGTGAAATGGCCAAGAACGGCCAGCGCTTCTTCAACTGAGCGGTCAACGAGCTAGAGCGAGAGATTTGATATGAGCCTGAATCCAAGAGACGTGGTGATTGTCGACTTCGGTCGCACGCCAATGGGCCGCTCCAAGGGTGGCATGCACCGTAATACCCGCGCCGAAGACATGTCGGCGCACCTGATCAGCAAGTTGCTGGAACGCAACGGCAAGGTTGACCCGAAAGAAGTCGAGGACGTGATCTGGGGCTGCGTCAACCAGACCCTGGAACAGGGCTGGAACATCGCCCGCATGGCGTCGCTGATGACCCAGATCCCGCACACCTCTGCGGCCCAGACCGTCAGCCGTCTTTGCGGTTCGTCGATGAGCGCGCTGCACACTGCCGCCCAGGCGATCATGACCGGTAACGGTGATGTGTTCGTGGTCGGTGGCGTGGAGCACATGGGGCACGTCAGCATGATGCACGGCGTCGATCCCAACCCGCACCTGTCCTTGCATGCCGCCAAGGCTTCCGGGATGATGGGCCTGACTGCAGAAATGCTCGGCAAGATGCATGGCATCACCCGTGAGCAGCAGGACCTGTTCGGCGTGCGTTCGCACCAGTTGGCCCACAAGGCCACGGTCGAAGGCAAGTTCAAGGACGAGATCATCCCGATGCAGGGCTATGACGAGAACGGCTTCCTGAAGGTGTTCGATTTCGACGAAACCATTCGCCCGGAAACCACCCTCGAAGGCCTGGCGTCGCTCAAGCCGGCATTCAACCCGAAAGGGGGGACTGTCACGGCCGGTACCTCGTCGCAGATCACTGACGGCGCATCGTGCATGATCGTCATGTCCGGCCAGCGTGCCATGGACCTGGGGATCCAGCCATTGGCAGTGATCCGTTCGATGGCGGTGGCCGGTGTCGATCCGGCGATCATGGGCTACGGCCCGGTGCCTTCGACCCAGAAAGCCCTCAAGCGTGCCGGCCTGACCATGGCCGACATCGACTTCATCGAGCTCAACGAAGCCTTCGCTGCACAGGCCCTGCCAGTGCTGAAAGACTTGAAAGTGCTCGACAAGATGGATGAGAAGGTTAACCTGCACGGCGGCGCGATTGCCTTGGGCCACCCGTTCGGTTGCTCCGGGGCGCGGATTTCCGGCACCCTGCTCAACGTCATGAAGCAAAATGGCGGTACGCTGGGGGTGGCGACCATGTGCGTCGGCCTGGGGCAAGGTATCACCACTGTCTTCGAACGCGTCTGATCGCGTAGCAGGACAGCAGCCGGGGCCATGTGCCCCGGTTTTGTTTTTTTCAGGTTTTTTTCAAGAGGGTGTGCAACATGCAGATACAACCAGGCGTATACCGGCATTACAAAGGGCCTGAGTACCGTGTCTTCAGTGTTGCGCGGCACTCCGAAAGCGAAGAGTGGATGGTGTTCTACCAATGCCTGTATGGTGATTACAGCTTCTGGGTGCGCCCCCTTTCGATGTTCCAGGAGTGCGTCGAGGTTGACGGCGAGCAGGTGCCACGCTTTGCTTTGGTCAAGGCCGAAGAAGGGCTGCCTGGGTTGCTGGGCAAGTCGCACGAGTGATCGTCCGAGCTTGACCTCACACTTTTGCCACTATATATAGCGGTGCCGCGTCTGGCACCTGACGTGTTTTTCATCTTCAGATTCAGGAATACTCCGATCCATGGGCAAATCGCTGGTCATTGTGGAATCCCCGGCCAAGGCCAAGACCATCAACAAGTACCTGGGCAACCAGTACGTGGTGAAGTCGAGTATCGGCCATATCCGAGACCTCCCCACCAGCGGTTCGGCCAGCGCGAGCAAAGAGCCGGCCGCCAAGCGTGGCAAGGCCGCGGGTGAGGCTCCGGCCCTTTCGCCGAAAGAAAAAGCTCGTCGCCAGCTGGTAGCGCGCATGGGTGTCGACCCCGACCATGGCTGGAAGGCGAAGTACGAAATCCTGCCTGGCAAGGAAAAGGTGATCGAAGAACTGCGCCGCCTGGCCAAGGATGCCGACACCATCTATCTCGCAACCGACTTGGATCGTGAGGGGGAAGCCATTGCCTGGCACCTGCGCGAGGCCATCGGCGGCGACGACACCCGCTACAAGCGCGTGGTGTTCAACGAAATTACCAAGAAGGCCATTCAGGAGGCCTTCTCGCAGCCGGGCGAGCTGGACATCGACCGGGTCAACGCCCAGCAGGCGCGGCGCTTCCTTGACCGCGTGGTCGGTTACATGGTCTCGCCACTGCTGTGGGCCAAGATTGCCCGTGGCCTGTCCGCTGGCCGTGTGCAGTCGGTAGCGGTCAAGCTGGTGGTGGAGCGCGAGCGTGAAATCCGCGCGTTCATCCCGGAAGAGTACTGGGAGATCCACGCCGACCTCGGCACCGCGAAGAACGCCAAGGTGCGTTTTGAGGTGGCGCGCGAGAAGGGCGAGGCCTTCAAGCCGCTGAACGAAGCCCAGGCCATGGCTGCGCTAGAGAAGCTGAAGGCTTCCAGCTACAGCGTGGTCAAGCGTGAAGATCGCCCGACCAGCAGCAAACCGTCGGCGCCGTTCATTACTTCGACCCTGCAGCAGGCAGCCAGTAACCGCCTGGGCTTTGGGGTAAAGAAAACCATGATGATGGCCCAGCGCTTGTACGAAGCCGGCTACATCACTTACATGCGTACCGACTCGACCAACCTGTCGGCTGATGCCCTGGACATGGCGCGCAGCTACATCGAGCGTGAATTCGGCAAGCAGTACCTGCCGGAAGCGCCGCTGGTATACGGCAGCAAGGAAGGCGCCCAGGAGGCGCACGAAGCGATTCGTCCTTCTGACGTGAATACCCACCCGACCAAGCTCAGTGGCATGGAGCGTGACGCCGAGCGCCTGTACGAGCTGATCTGGCGCCAGTTCCTGGCATGCCAGATGCCGCCTGCGCAGTACCTGTCCACCAGCGTTACCGTGGCTGCCGGTGATTTCGAGCTGCGTGCCAAGGGTCGTATCCTCAAGTTCGACGGTTACACCCGTGTGCTGCCACAGCAGAGCAAGCCGGGCGAAGACGACGTGCTGCCAGAAATGGTTCAGGGTGAAGCGCTAAAGCTGATCCAGATCGACCCGAGCCAGCACTTCACCAAGCCACCGGCGCGCTTCACCGAAGCCAGCCTGGTCAAGGAAATGGAAAAGCGCGGCATCGGCCGCCCATCGACCTACGCGGCGATCATTTCCACCATTCAGGACCGTGGCTATGTGACCCTGCACAACCGCCGCTTCTACTCCGAGAAGATGGGCGATATCGTCACCGAGCGCCTGTCGGAGAGCTTCTCCAACCTGATGGACTATGGCTTTACCGCCGACATGGAAGAGAACCTCGACGACGTGGCCCAGGGCGAGCGTGACTGGAAGAACGTGCTCGACGAGTTCTACGGCGACTTCAGCAAGAAGCTGCAGACTGCCGAGTCCAGCGAAGACGGCATGCGCGCCAACCAGCCGACCATGACCAACATTCCGTGCAAGGAATGTGGCCGGCCAATGATGATCCGCACCGCGTCCACCGGTGTGTTCCTGGGTTGCTCGGGTTACACCTTGCCGCCAAAAGAGCGCTGCAAGGCCACCGTCAACCTGGTGCCGGGCGACGAAATTGCCGCTGATGACGAGGGCGAATCGGAGTCGCGCGTGCTGCTGGGCAAGCACCGTTGCCCGATCTGCGCCACGGCGATGGACGCTTACCTGCTGGATGAGAAGCACAAGCTGCACATCTGCGGTAACAACCCCGATTGCGTTGGCTATGAGATCGAAGAGGGCAGCTACCGCATCAAGGGTTACGAAGGGCCTAGCCTGGAGTGCGACAAGTGCGGCAGCGAGATGCAATTGAAGACCGGTCGTTTCGGCAAGTTCTTCGGCTGCACCAACCCGGCATGCAAGAACACCCGTAAGCTGCTCAAGAGTGGCGAGGCGGCACCACCGAAGATGGACAAGGTGGACATGCCGGAGCTCAAGTGCGAGAAGGTCGACGACACCTATGTGCTGCGCGACGGTGCTTCGGGGTTGTTCCTGGCTGCCAGCCAGTTCCCTAAAAACCGCGAAACCCGCGCGCCGCTGGTGCTCGAGATCGTGCCGCACAAGCATGAGATCGACCCGAAGTACCACTTCCTGTGCGATGCGCCGCAGAAAGACCCAGATGGCCGCCCGGCGGTAATTCGCTACAGCCGCAAGACCAAGGAGCAGTACGTGCAGTCCGAGGTCGATGGCAAGCCGACCGGCTGGAAGGCGTTCTACGACGGTAATGCGTGGAAGGTTGAAGACAAGCGCTGATCGTTTGGCGTTGTAATTGGGGCCGCTCTTCGCGGCCCCAATCATTTATGATGCAGCTATCCGCCTTGCAGCCTCATGGGAGCACACTGAAATGGCCCAGGAACTCTATACCCGCACCAATCAGAAACTGTTTTTTGCCGGTCTCGCCCTGGAATCCATGGCCAAGGCCGAACAAAGCCAGGCCATGAATGCCCAGGGCCTGGTCCAGGCCGAGCGCGAGTCGGCGCTGTTCCATCTGTATGGTGCGCTGCTGGGGCTGTGCCATGAAATTGGTGGCTTCTACCGCTTGCCGGTGGTTGCAGGGGTCGAGCAAGCCCTGGCTGACGACGCCCTGAGCGGCATCGCCATTCCGGAAGTGGCAGAGTTGCTGGAATTGGCTCGCCAGCGTGAAACGTGGCTGGCGCAAATGCTCGGTGCTTATGCCGATTTGTTCCGACCACCGGTCGCCAGGAAAGCGCCGAAAACCGACGTTACCCAACCCCTGATTCAAGCGGTCAATCTCGATGAACCTGAGCCTGCAGCGCTGTCGCGTGCCGAGCTGGAAAGCTGGCGCAACAACCTCAAGGGCTTGGTGAGACGTTTCCGCGACGCGTTGAGTGAGTGCTGATAGCCGCAGCGGCTGGTACAATAACGGCCTTTCGCGGAGAACTGCCATCTATGTCTACGTCTTTTCTGGAAATTGTCGAGTTGCCTGATGGCCGCATCGAACTGCGTCGCGCCGAGGATGAGGGCTCTCTGGTAACCCTGGATTTCTCGGAAGACGCCAAGGTGTTCCTGCAGGGGCAGCATGTGGAAGTGGCCAAGGCCATGCTCAGTGTGGGCGTGCAGATGGCCGGTCGCCTGATGGATGGCGAGCTCGAGCGTGATGAAGGGCCGCGCGTGCTGCACTGAGGGTGCAGCGGCGTATCAAGCTTTTTGAATTACCAGGCAAAGCCTGGACATCAGCCGAGGCGGATGTTCAGGCTTTGTGCGTTTCCGGTGCTGGCTGCGCGCAGAAGTTGCTGGCGTGAGGTGGCGTTGACGTTGCCCAGCCAGCTGACCACGGTGTGACTGAGGCCAAGGCGCAAAGCTTCGCAGGCCAGTTGCAGTGGGCTTTGATTGCTGCGGGGTTGCAGCAGCAGAATACGTTCACGGTTGAGCCCAGCATCGCGTAACCAGGCCTGTGTCAGGCTCGATGGCGGAGCGATCAGGGTCAGCCAGCGGGCCTCATCTTCTTCGCTCAGCTCGCGCAGGACGGGTGCCAGCAGGCTTTGGCAGTGCTCTGGGGCACCGCGTAGCGACAATTCGCTGAAGAGGTCCGGCTGGCTGCTCTTGCGTGCCAGTTCACTGGCTTTCAGGCCAGGTAGCACGGGTTGGGCGAGGAATGCTTCGAACAGGGGCAACTGGGCTTGCTCGGGTGCGTGAATGAACTGCTGCATGACGCCTCCTGGATCAGCGGCGAATGACGCCGACGCTCAAGCCCTCGATCACCAGCTCCTGTTCTTTCAGGTCGACTTCGATGGGGGCGAATTCGGGGTTTTCGGCAAGCAGCCAGACCTTGCTGCCTTCGCGCTTGAAGCGCTTGACGGTGACTTCGTCGCCGATGCGCGCTACCACGATTTGGCCGTTACGCGCTTCGCGGCAGGTGTGTACCGCCAGCAGGTCGCCATCGAAGATGCCGACGTCCTTCATGCTCATGCCGTGTACGCGCAGCAAATAGTCGGCCTGGGGGTGGAAGAAGGCAGGGTTGATGTTGCAGGATTGCTCGATGTGCTGTTCGGCAAGAATCGGCGCGCCAGCAGCAACCCGGCCGATGATCGGCAGGCCGCTTTCTTCGGCTTTGGTTTCCAGGCCAGGAATGCGGATGCCGCGCGAGGCGCCTGGCGTCATTTCGATCGCGCCCTTGCGGGCGAGGGCCTTGAGGTGCTCCTCGGCGGCGTTGGGCGATTTGAAACCCAGCTCCTGAGCGATTTCGGCGCGGGTCGGCGGGAAGCCGTTGTCTTCCAGGCAGCGCTTGATGAACGCGAGAATTTCGGCTTGGCGTGGCGTCAGTTTCAACATGGTGAGCGCTCTGTCTTTTTGTACAGTGACTGGGATTATATACAGTGCTGGATGCGCTGCAAGCCAAAAGGCGCAATAAACAGTACAGGTGGCGCTTGCAGCCGGGCGTCTGGCACTTTTAAATGGCGACCGCCCGGTCACCGAGCCTTGACAGAAGCAGGGCTGAAACGTATGTTTCAAACACTTGTTTGTCTGGCGGAGTAGTCGGAGTAGTCATGGCCCAATCGGAAACCGTTGAACGCATTCTCGATGCTGCCGAGCAGCTGTTCGCGGAAAGGGGGTTCGCCGAAACCTCGTTGCGGCTGATTACCAGCAAGGCCGGGGTCAACCTGGCGGCCGTCAACTATCACTTCGGCTCCAAGAAGGCACTGATTCAGGCGGTGTTCTCGCGCTTCCTCGGCCCGTTCTGCACCAGCCTCGAGCGTGAGCTGGAGCGGCGCCAGGCCAAGCCGGAGCACAAGCCGACCCTCGAAGAACTGCTGGAAATGCTGGTAGAGCAGGCGTTGGCCGTGCAGCCGCGCAGCAACAACGACCTGTCGATCTTCATGCGCCTGCTGGGCCTGGCGTTCAGCCAGAGTCAGGGCCACCTGCGGCGTTATCTGGAAGACATGTACGGCAAGGTGTTCCGCCGCTACATGCTGCTGGTCAACGAGGCTGCGCCACGCATTCCGCCACTGGAGCTGTTCTGGCGCGTCCACTTCATGCTTGGTGCTGCGGCCTTCAGCATGTCCGGTATCAAGGCCCTGCGGGCGATTGCCGAGACCGACTTTGGTATCAACACCTCGATCGAGCAGGTGATGCGCCTGATGGTGCCGTTCCTGGCCGCAGGCATGCGCGCCGACAGCGGTGTCACCGACGATGCCATGGCCACTGCGCAGTTGCGCCCGCGCACCAAGATCAGTAGCGCCACAGCCAAGGCCTGAAGGCTGGGCGAGGCAGGGCGCTTCGGCTAAGCTAGCGCTCATGCCCGATCTCGATCTGCTGCACATCTCCCTTGCTGATCAATGCCTGTACGGTTTTGCCCGTGGCCAGCTGCGCGTGCGTGTGCCGGTTTCCACGGCGCGCAACGGTGCCGGTGAGCGCAATGGTTCAGGCTGCACGCCGCGTGGCATGCATCAGGTGCGGGCGAAGATTGGCGCGGGGCTGCCGCTGAATGCGGTATTGGTCGGGCGGCGCTGGGCTGGAGAGGTGTGGTCGCCGGAGTTGCATGCGAAAAATCCAGATCGCGACTGGATCCTCACTCGCATCCTCTGGCTCAGCGGCTGTGAACCCGGTGTCAACCGCCTGGGCGCGGTCGATACGTTTCGCCGCTATATCTACCTGCACGGCACCCCTGACACGGAACCCATGGGTATAGCGTTGTCCCATGGCTGCATACGCCTGCGCAACACCGACTTGCTAAGCCTGTTCGAGCGGGTGCCGGCCCATTGCCCGGTACGTATCGAGCAAGCCGCCTGCCCCCAGTGGGCGTCTCTGAAGTTTTCAATGAAGGATTACCCATGACCGTCAGCCTGCAAGGCTCCCTGATGGTGGATATCGCCGGTAAATGGCTGACCGCCGAAGACCGTCACCTGTTGCGTCAGCCCGAAGTGGCTGGCCTGATCATCTTTGCCCGCAACATCGACAGCCCGCGTCAGGTGCGCGAGTTGTGCGCGTCGATCCGCGCTATTCGCCCCGAGCTGATCCTGGCGGTGGACCAGGAAGGTGGCCGCGTACAGCGCCTGCGCCAGGGCTTTGTGCGGCTGCCATCCATGCGCGCGCTGGCCGACAATGACAATGCCGATTACCTGGCAGAGCAGTGTGGCTGGCTAATGGCGACCGAGGTATTGGCGGTTGGCCTGGACCTCAGTTTTGCCCCTGTGCTCGACCTGGATCACCAGCGTAGTGCCGTGGTTGGCAGCCGAGCTTTCGAGGGTGACCCGCTGCGTGCCACGCAACTGGCCGGGGCGTTCATTCGTGGTATGAATGCGGCCGGCATGGCGGCCTGTGGCAAGCACTTCCCTGGGCACGGCTGGGCCGAGGCGGACTCGCATGTGGCGATTCCTACCGATGAGCGCAGCCTGGAGCAACTGCGCCAGGCCGACCTGGTGCCGTTCACCCGCCTGAGCGGGCAGTTGGCGGCAGTGATGCCGGCGCATGTCATCTACCCGCAGGTCGATAACCAGCCAGCTGGCTTCTCGCGGCGTTGGCTGCAGGACATCCTGCGTGGTGAGCTGGGCTTTGACGGGGTGATTTTCAGCGATGATCTGTCGATGGCCGGTGCGCATGTGGTGGGGGACGCGGCCAGTCGTATCGAGGCGGCGTTAAGCGCCGGCTGTGACATGGGCCTGGTATGCAATGACCGGGCGGCGGCAGAGCTGGCGCTGAGTGCGGCACAGCGCATGAAGGTCAAGCCGTCGCCGCGGATTGCGCGCATGCGCGGGCAAGGGTTTGCGCGGACCGATTACCGTCAGCAGCCGCGCTGGCTGGAGGCATTGGGTGCGCTGAAGGACGCTCAGCTGGTCGATTGATCGCGCTGGCCTCTTCGCGGGCACGCTCGCGAAGAGGCCGGTACAGGCAGCAGAAGGTGCGGCCTCAACGCCCGCGCTTTCCAGGCAGCGGCGCAAACAGTGCCTCGATTTCTTCGTCGCCAAGCCGCCACTGCCCGGCTTGGCCGCCGTCCAGCAAGCTGGCCGCCAGCGCCGCCTTTTCCTGCTGCAACAGCTGAATCTTCTCTTCCACCGTCCCCCGGGTAATCAGCTTGAACACGAACACCGGCTTGTCCTGGCCAATGCGGTAGGCGCGGTCGGTGGCCTGGTTTTCGCTGGCCGGGTTCCACCAGGGGTCGAAGTGGATCACGGTGTCCGCAGCTGTCAGGTTCAAGCCCACGCCCCCCGCCTTGAGGCTGATCAGGAACACTTCGCTGTCACCCTGCTGAAACTGCCGCACGGGTGTGCGACGGTCGCGCGTGTCGCCGGTCAGCAAGCTGTAGCGGATCTTGCGCTTTTCCAGCTCCTGTTCGATCAGCGCCAGCATCGAGGTGAACTGCGAGAACAACAGCACGCGGCGGCCTTCGCTGAGCAGCTCTTCGAGCATTTCCAGCAGTGCACCCAGCTTGCCCTTGTCGGCCTGGTTGCCTTTGCTTTCCACGCCCTTGACCAGGCGCAGGTCGCAGCATACCTGGCGCAGCTTGAGCAGCGCGTCGAGGATGACGATCTGGCTGCGTGCGGCGCCATTGCGGGCAATTTCGTCGCGGACCTTCTGGTCCATGGCCACGCGCACGGCCTCGTAGGTATCGCGCTGGGCGTCGCTGAGTTCGACCCAGTGCACCATCTCGGTCTTGGCCGGCAGTTCGGTGGCCACCTGTTCCTTGGTGCGGCGCAGCAGGAACGGGCGGATGCGGCTGGCCAGGTGGGCCATGCGCTCGCTGTCGCCGTGGCGCTCGATCGGCGTGCGGTAGTCCTGGTTGAAGCGTTTGAGGTCGCCCAGCCAGCCGGGCATCAAGAAGTGGAAGATCGACCACAGCTCGCCCAGGTTGTTTTCCATCGGCGTACCGGTCAGGCACAGGCGCTGGCCGGCCTGTAGCTCGCAGACGGCGAGGGCGGCCTTGCTGGTGCTGCTCTTGATGTTCTGCGCCTCGTCCAGTACCAGGACGTGCCAGGCCTGCGTGCGCAGGTGTTCGAGGTCGCGTGGCATCAGGGCGTAGGTGGTCAGGACCAGATCGTACTCATGCAGCGTGGCAAAATGCTTGCTGCGCCCCGGCCCATGCAGTGCCAGTACGCGCAGATCGGGGGCGAAGCGCTGGGCTTCGTCGAGCCAGTTGGGTATCAGGCTGGTGGGCATGACCGCCAGTGCCGGTGTACTCAAGCGCCCGGATTCTTTCTCCAGCAGCAAGTGGGCCAAGGCCTGCAGGGTCTTGCCCAGGCCCATGTCGTCGCCCAGGATGCCACCGGTGCCCATCTCGCGAAGGGCCTGCAACCAGTTCAGGCCTTGTTGCTGGTAGGGGCGCATGCTGGCCTGCAGCCCTGTCGGTGGTTCAACCTGCAAATCACGGGCATCGCGCAGGCGCCGGCCCAGGTCGCGAACGTGCTCGCCGCCTTCCCATAGCAGGGGCAGGCCTTCGATTTCGTTCAGGCGCGCGGCGTCGGCACGTTCCATGCGCAGGGACGGGCCGGTTGTGTGTTCGTGCAGGTAGAGCTCGCCCAGGGTGGCCATGACCGCTTTGACGCGGCCATACGGGAGGGCGACGCGCAGGGCCGGGCTGTCCAGGCGACCACGGTTGAGGTCGATCAGCAGGTGCTCGTCGTCACTGCGCCGGGCCAGTTCGCTGGGGCGCAGCAGCTCTGGGCTGCTGCGTAGCAGTTGCAACACGATCGGCAGCAGGCTGTGACGCTGGCCATCGACCACAATGCCAAGCTCCAGGTCGAACCATTCATGGCCGGGCGCCTCGTCGATGCTCGCATACCAGTCGTCCACCTCCTGCAGGTTGAAGGCGAAGTCGCGCTGGACGTCTATGTTCCAACCGGCTTGGCGCAAGCGCGGCAGGCCTTCGCGGGCGAAACGCAGCCAGGCCTCGTCGTCGGGCAGCTGGAACATTTCGCCGGCGCTGTCGGGCAGCGCCTTGCTCTGCCGGGTGGCGGCCTTGAAGCCCAGGTCGCGTAATACCTTGCGCAGGGCCTGTTCGGCTTGCGGCTGGCGGCGGATGCGCTGGCTGGTGTTGCCGACCAGGCGGGTCAGCGGCTTTTCGTCGTTACCGCTGGTACGCAGGTCGTCGTAGTCGAATGCCAGCGCGGCACGGTGTTGCAGTTGTCGCTGCATACGGCCGGTCTTGGGCATGTAGGCGCTGAATTCGAGGCTGCCCAGCGTCAGTCGCCCTTTTGGCGTGATGTCTTCGATATGTTCGGTGCTCACGGCAGTGGGCGTGGGGACGTGACGGTTCAAGGCGTTCAATCGGTGACTCAAGGGGATGACCAGATGCTCCGGCACGATGGGCGCGCGCGCAAGCTGGCTGGCAATGAAGGGGTCGAGGTCGTGGCGCAGCTTGCCGGTCAAATGCCGCTGTCGGTCGACATAGTGCATGGGCTCGATGGGCACTGCCCGCAACTGCTGGTGATCATCGTGGTACCAGGCGCCACGGTAGCTGCCATTGTCCAGCCTGACCCAGCGAAACTCGGCATGCAGCTCCGGCCCAGGGGACAGTGGCGCCAAGTCGTCCTCAAATAGCAGGCGACCGGTGGCCAGGGCATAGCTGTAGAGCTCCCCGCCCTGCTTGCCTTCCAGTTGCGCCATGGGCGTAGTGGTTTCGCTGCGCGAATCAATCAGGCGCAAAAGCCGCGCATCGTCTTCTGTGACGTAGCGAGGTGTGTAGTAGAGCATTTCGGGCATCGATGTGATGCGACCGATCTTCAAGGTGTCGTCTGCCTGTCGGGTGCCCTTGATCGGCTCGAGTCGCCAGACGCCGTGATCCACGTGAATGCGGTAATAGATTGCCGGGCCTTTGCGTGCTGGCCCTTGAGGCGATGCAGGTTGGGAGGGGGACTCAAGGGTTTGCACCCACAGGTTGAGGTCCGGTGGCAGCGACAGGGCGGATTGTTCATGGGGGCCTGCGGCGTCGAGGCCGTCCTGCAATTGCAGCAGCGCCGCGACGCAGTGTTTGCAGTTGAGCCCAACTGGGCAGCTGCAGCGCCCAAATACCCGCAGGTCCCCGTAGTTAACGACCAGCCGGATGTTCTGCTGGTAGGTCTCGCCTGTGGAGCCCTTGCAGATGGCTTCGATCGTTGCGCCGTGCAGCGACAGGATGCGTGCTCGCTCTTGCGCAGCATAGCTGCGGCCTCGTGCCATCGTGCCGGCTTCGATGAAGTCGACCCACCCCGGATAGGCCCTCAGCAGTTGCTGCGCATCGCCATCGCTCACATCACTGCTCCATCATCTCCGGGTCCATCACCGGCATTTTCGGCGTGCCCGGCGGTGTCACCTTCAGCAGCACCGCCAGGTGCCCACCGTCGAGGAAGGTCAGCTGGCCGCCCTTGACGTTGCTGTTGCTCTGCTTGAACTGCTCGCTTTGCAGTACGTTGCCGTTGCTGTCCAGCTGGTTGACCCAGAAGTTGGCCTCGACCGCGATGAAGCGGCCTTCAGCGACGCTGAGGTTGCCCTCGATAGGGAAGTGGCCGAACCGCTCGGCGCCTTCGCCCAGCGCGATGCGGCTGGGCTCGCTGCCTACTTGCTGTTGCCAGGCCTTGTGCAGCAGCACGGTGTAGTCGGCGGTGGCTTCCAGGCGGGTGGCTTCGTCTTCCAGCGCCAGGCGGCGTTCGGCGTCTTTTGCCAGGCGCGGGGCGCCGGCGCTCCAGTCTTCGGGGGCGAACGGGCTGGTGAAGGCGGGCACACTGTTCTGCCGCACCAGAATCATTTCTACCTGATACAGGCCTTCGGCGAAGGCAGCTGGGGCGAACAGCGCCAGCAGCAAGGTCAGGCAACGGATGGCACGCATGGGTCTTCCTTAGGCAGGCTGTGGGGTCAGGCGCTCGAACAGCGCCTCCAGGGTATTGAAGCGTTCGTCGGGGCGTTCCATCGGCACCAGGAAACGGAACTGGGTAGCACCTTCGAACTTGTATCGTTTGGGCTGGCCCTGGATCAGCTTGATCAGGGTCAGCGGGTCGACCGGGGTTTCGGCTTCGAACTCGAGCTTGCCGCCATTGGGGCCGGCATCGACTTTCTTGATGCCGAGCTTTTCCGCGTGCAGCTTGAGCGAAGTCAGGCGCATCAGGTTCTTGGTTGGCTCGGGCAGCAAGCCGAAGCGGTCGATCATCTCGACCTGCAGGTCCTTGAGGCCTTCCTCGTCGGCAGCCGAGGCGATGCGTTTGTACAGGATCAGCCGCGCATGCACGTCGGGCAGGTAGTCCTCGGGGATCAGCGCCGGCAGGCGCAGGTTGATCTCCGGGCCGCCGCCCAGTGGTTGTTCAAGGTTTGGCTGGGTGCCTTTACGGATTGCCTTGACCGCGCGCTCGAGCATTTCCATGTACAGGGTGAAGCCCACGGCCTGGATCTGCCCGCTCTGGCCTTCGCCCAGCAGCTCGCCGGCACCGCGGATTTCCAGGTCGTTGGTGGCCAGCACAAAGCCCGCGCCCAGGTCCTGGGTGTTGGCGATGGCTTCCAGGCGCTTTTCGGCGTCGGCACTGACCTTCTGCCGGGTCGGCGTGAGCAGGTAGGCGTAGGCCTGGTGGTGGCTACGGCCAACTCGGCCGCGCAGCTGGTGCAACTGGGCCAGGCCGAACTTGTCGGCACGTTCGATGACGATGGTGTTGGCGCTGGGCACGTCGATGCCGGTTTCGATGATGGTCGAGGCTACCAGCACGTTGAAGCGCTTGTGGTAGAAGTCGCTCATCACCTGTTCCAGCTCGCGTTCGCGCATTTGCCCATGGCCAATGCCGATGCGTGCCTCGGGCACCAGCTCGGCGAGGTCGGCGGCGCATTTTTCGATGGTTTTCACATCGTTGTGCAGGTAGTAAACCTGGCCGCCGCGCAGCAACTCACGCAGCAGCGCTTCCTTCACCGTGCTCTTGTTCTGCTCCATGACGAAGGTGCGCACGGACAGGCGGCGCGCCGGCGGCGTGGCGATGATGGACAGGTCGCGCATGCCCGCCACAGCCATGTTCAGCGTGCGCGGAATCGGCGTGGCGGTCAGGGTGAGAATGTCGACCTCGCTGCGCAGGGCCTTGAGCTGTTCCTTCTGGCGCACGCCAAAGCGGTGTTCTTCGTCGATGATGGCCAGGCCCAGGTCCTTGAAGCGCACATCGTCCTGCAGCAGCTTGTGGGTGCCGATGAGAATGTCGATCTTGCCTTCGGCAAGGTCGGCGGCAGCGGCGGCCACTTCCTTGGCCGACTTGAAGCGGCTCATCACCTCCACCGTCACCGGCCAGTCGGCGAAGCGGTCGCGGAAGCTGTTGTAGTGCTGCTGGACCAAAAGGGTGGTGGGCACCAGTACGGCCACCTGGCGGCCGCTGTGCACGGCGATGAATGCCGCGCGCATGGCCACTTCGGTCTTGCCGAAGCCCACATCGCCGCAGACCAGGCGGTCCATCGGCTTGGGCGCCAGCATGTCGGCACGCACGGCTTCGATGGCGGCCTGTTGGTCCGGGGTTTCCTCGAACGGGAAGCCAGCGCTGAAGGTGGCGTAGTCGGCTGACGGGTCGGCAAATGCATAGCCCTTGCGTGCGGCGCGACGGGCATAGATGTCGAGCAGCTCGGCGGCCACGTCGCGCACCTGTTCGGCGGCTTTTCGCTTGGCTTTCTGCCAGGCCTCCGAGCCCAGCCGGTGCAGCGGTGCCAACGCATCGTCGCTGCCGGTGTAGCGGGCGATCAGGTGCAGGTTGGCCACTGGCACGTACAGCTTGGCGTTCTCGGCGTATTCCAAGGTGAGAAATTCGGCGGCCTGGCCGTCGATTTCCAGCGTGGCCAGGCCCAGGTAGCGACCAACGCCATGGTCGATGTGCACCACCGGTGCGCCTTCGCGCAGCTCGGTGAGGTTCTTGATGACTGCATCGTTGGCGGTTTCGCCACGTTTGTCACGGCGCCGGCGTTGCATCACCCGCTGGCCGAACAGCGGGCTTTCGGCGACCAGGGCCAGGCCTGGGTCGTCCAGCAGCAGGCCGTCGTCCAGCGGCGCGATGGTGATTGCCAGGCGCTCGCTGCCGGTAACGAAGTCGTCCCAGCCGTCGACGGTATGCGGGCGCAGCTTCAGCCGCTCGAGCAGCTCCAGCAGCACTTCACGGCGCCCCGCTGATTCGGCGGTGAACAGCACGCGGCCGGGGAACTGGTCGAGGAAGTTGGCCAGCTCGGCCAGCGGCTGGTTGGCCTTGGCTTCGATGGCCAGGTTGGGTAGCGCGCGTGCCGGAAAGCGTTCGCGACCCGCACCTGGGTCGAGGTCTTCGCTGCTGACCACCACCCGAGGCCATTGTTTGAGCTGGGCGAAGCAGTCCTCCACCGGCAGGAACAGTTCGGCCGGTGGCAGCAGCGGCCGGCTGAGGTCGCCACGGCGGTCTTCATAGCGCCCACGCACGTCGTTCCAGAAGTGTTCGGCGGCCTGTTCCACGCCAGGCAGCGAGAACACCTGGGTGTCGGCCGGCAGGTAGTCGAACAGGGTCGAAGTTTCTTCGAAGAACAGCGGCAGGTAGTACTCGATGCCAGCGGGAATAATGCCGCTGGCCAGGTCCTGGAAGATCGCGCTGCGGCGGAAATCGACATCGAAGCGCTCGCGAAAGCGTGCCTTGAAGCGGGTCACTTCCTCTTTCTGCATCGGGAATTCACGCGCCGGCAGCAGGCGCACCGAATCCACCTTGTCGATCGAGCGTTGGGTCTCGGGGTCGAAGGTGCGCAGCGTCTCGATCTCGTCATCGAACAGGTCGATGCGGTAGGGCAGCTTGCTGCCCATCGGGAACAGGTCGATCAGCGCGCCGCGCACGGCGAACTCGCCATGCTCGTAGACGGTGTCGACGCAGCGATAGCCGCTGGCCTCCAGGCGCGTGCGCATCTGTTCCACATCGATGGTCTGGCCCACATCCAGCACCAGGCTGCTGCCCAGCAGGAAGCGCGTGGGTGCCAGGCGGTGCAGGGCGGTGGTGATCGGCACCACGAGGATGCCGTGGCTCAGTTCCGGCAGGCGGTACAGGCTGGCGATGCGCTGGGAAATGATGTCCTGGTGCGGCGAGAACAGGTCGTAGGGCAGGGTTTCCCAATCGGGGAACGGCAGCACCGGCAGGTCCGGGGCGAAGAAGCGCAGCTCCTGCTCCAGACGGTCGGCGGCCTGGCTGTCGGCTGTCAGCAGCAGGGTGAAGCGGCCAGCGCTGGTGGCGGCCTCGGCGATGGCAAGGCTGAGGGCGGCACCGGGCAGGTTGCCCCAGGTTTGTTTGCCGGCCGTGGCCGACATGTGCGGAAGGCGCAGAACTGACACGGGAGATTGCACTCCAAGCGTTGCGGCAAAGAGACCGATTGTACCGGTGACGGTGCCGGCTGTCAGGCTCGAAAGGGCGTGAACGCTGGCTTGCGTCACTGCGACAGGCGCTCATTGCCGGTTCTGCGTTGGGGCGTCATAATGTAGCCCCTTTTTTCTGTCCCTACATGTGGAAGGTTCCCGTGACTCAGAAGCCCGACCAGTGTCTTGGTGAGTGGATTGATCGTGAAGCTCTGGCTGAAGCGATGATCCCGCTTATCGGTCAGCTCTACCGCAACAACAACGTGGTGAGCTCGATTTATGGCCGTAGCCTGATCAACCGTTCGGTTATCTCGATCCTCAAGGCGCACCGCTTTGCGCGTCATCGTCAAACCGACGAAACCGAACTGTCCGTCCACGAGACATTCCCCCTGCTCAAAGCCATGAGCGAGCTGAAACTGGGCGCCGCTTCGGTCGACCTGGGCAAGCTGGCCAACAAGTTCAAGCAGGAAGGCAATGGCCGCACTGCCGAGCAGTTCGTCCGTGAAGAGCTGGCCGACGTGGTTGGCCAGCAGAACGCTTCGGCGCGCAAAGGCACCGACGTCGTGCTGTACGGCTTCGGCCGCATCGGCCGCCTGCTGGCGCGCATCCTGATCGAGAAGACCGGTGGCGGCGACGGCCTGCGCCTGCGTGCCATCGTCGTGCGCAAAGGCGCCGAGAACGACCTGGTCAAGCGTGCCAGCCTGCTGCGCCGTGACTCGGTGCACGGCCCGTTCGATGGCACCATCACCATCGATGAAGCCAACAACACCATCACCGCCAACGGCAACCTGATCCAGGTTATCTACGCCAAGAGCCCGAGCGAAGTCGACTACACCCAGTACGGCATCGACAACGCGCTGATCGTCGACAACACCGGCGTATGGCGTGATGCCGACGGCCTGGGCCAGCACCTGGCCTGCCCGGGCGCTGCCCGCGTGATCCTCACCGCACCTGGCAAGGGCGCGCTGAAGAACATCGTGCATGGCATCAACCACGGTGACATCGCTGCCGATGACAAGATCATCTCGGCTGCTTCGTGCACCACCAACGCCATCGTGCCGGTGCTCAAGGCCATCAACGACCAGTACGGCATCGTCAACGGCCACGTCGAAACCGTTCACTCGTTCACCAACGACCAGAACCTGATCGACAACTTCCACAAGGGCAGCCGCCGTGGCCGTGCCGCGCCGCTGAACATGGTCATCACCGAAACCGGCGCCGCCACCGCTGCTGCCAAGGCTCTGCCAGTGCTGAAGGGCAAGCTGACCGGCAATGCCATTCGCGTACCGACGCCGAACGTTTCGATGGCCATCCTGAACCTGAACCTGGAAAAGGCCACGACTCGCGACGAGATCAACGAGTACCTGCGCCAGACCGCCATGCACTCGGAACTGCACAAGCAGATCGACTACGTGGCCTCGCAGGAAGTGGTTTCGACCGACTTCGTGGGCTCGCGCCACGCCGGTGTGGTTGACGCAGAGGCGACCATCGCCAACGACAACCGCGTTGTCCTGTACGTTTGGTACGACAACGAATTCGGTTACAGCTGCCAGGTGGTTCGTGTGATGGAAGACATGGCCGGTGTGAACCCGCCAGCGTTTCCACGCTGATTCGCTTGTAAGGCAATAAAAAAACGGGAACCTTCGGGTTCCCGTTTTTTTTGCCTGGAGTAAGTTGTGTGGCGCCTGTGAGATCGGGCGCCGCCCGCGCGGCGCTCGATATGTGCCACACCACAAAACTCAAGCCAAGCACCCAGGAACCGAATTTTTGCGCACAGCCTTACTGTTCATCTTCCTGCTGCTCACCGCCTGCAACCAAGGCCCCACCCTGGAGCGCCTGGGCGGCCCGACCATGGGCAGCAGCTACAGCATCCAATACGTCCGCGAGCCCGGCGGCCCGGCGCCGGCCCAGGTGCAGGCAGCGGTCGAAGCCATCCTGAGCGACATCGACCAGCACTATTCGACCTATCGCGGTGACTCCGTCGTCAGCCTTTTCAACCAGTTACCGGCCAATCAGTGCCTGGCCCTGCCGCCCGACATGCTCGAACTGGTAGCCCTTGGCCAACAGCTGGCCGAGCAGAGCGAAGGCGCCTTCGACCTCACCGTCGAGCCGCTGCTCGACCTGTGGGGCTTTGGCCCCCAGGCCCGCCACGAGCAGGTGCCCGACCCGCAAACCCTGGCCCAGGTACGCCTGCGCGTGGGTTACCAGCACCTGCATGTCAAAGGCCAGTCTCTGTGCAAGGATGCCCCGGTACAGCTCGACTTCAACAGCATCGCCGCCGGCCACGCTGTCGACCTGATCGCCGCACGCCTTCAGGCCATGGGCGTGGCCAGCTTCGTCGCCGAGGCTACCGGCGAATTGAAGGCGGTCGGCCGCAAGCCCGATGGCAGCCCCTGGCGCATTGCCCTGGAGCTGCCCCGCGAAGACCGCCAGATCGCCCGCCAGATCATCCCGGTCAATGGCCTTTCAGTATCGACCTCGGGTGACTATCGGCACTATTTCGAGCAGAATGGCCGGCGCTATTCGCACACCTTCGATGCCCGCCTGGGGCGCCCGGTCGAGCATGACCTGGCGGCCGTTACAGTGCTGAGCGCCTCGGCGCTGCAGGCCGACGGCTATTCGACGCTGCTGTTGATCCTTGGCCCTGAGCGTGGCTGGGATTTTGCCGTGGCGCATGGCTTGGCCGCGGTATTGGTGACTCGAGCCGAGGGTGGCTTCGTCTCCCGAGCTACGCCCGCGTTCGAACGGGCGGTGAAAGGCGAGCGAAAGCACAAGCAGGGATGATTGCCGCCAGGGAATGGGTGAACCATATGTAGTGCGGGCGAAATTGGCCTACGACGCGACCAAGGGTTAATGTGCGCGGCGTTCACGCTTGATTAGACTGCACCCGAATTTTCTCATGACGCCCCGGCGGCATGATCGCGCCCCGCGAGCGACCGTGGCTTGCGGGCCAGTTCTGAAGGAGTACGCATGGCTGTCTACAACTACGACGTAGTGGTGCTGGGTTCCGGCCCGGCCGGTGAAGGCGCGGCAATGAACGCCGCCAAAGCAGGGCGCAAGGTGGCAATGGTCGATGACCGTCGCCAGGTCGGTGGCAACTGCACGCACCTGGGTACCATCCCGTCCAAGGCACTGCGTCACTCGGTGCGGCAGATCATGCAGTTCAACACCAACCCGATGTTCCGTGCCATCGGCGAGCCGCGCTGGTTCTCGTTCCCGGACGTGCTGAAAAGCGCCGAAAAGGTGATTTCCAAGCAAGTTGCATCGCGCACCGGCTACTACGCCCGTAACCGCGTCGACGTGTTCTTCGGCACCGGCAGCTTCGCCGACGAGCAAACCGTGGAAGTGGTGTGCCCGAACGGTGTGGTCGAGAAACTCAACGCCAAGCACATCATCATTGCCACCGGCTCGCGCCCCTACCGCCCGGCCGACATCGACTTCCACCACCCGCGCGTTTACGACAGCGACACCATCCTCAGCCTCAGCCACACCCCACGCAAGTTGATCGTCTACGGTGCCGGTGTGATCGGTTGCGAATACGCATCGATCTTCAGTGGCCTGGGTGTATTGGTGGAATTGGTCGACAACCGTGGCCAGCTGCTGAGCTTCCTCGATTCGGAAATCTCCCAGGCGCTGAGCTACCACTTCAGCAACAACAACATCACCGTGCGCCACAACGAAGAGTACGAGCGCGTCGAAGGCCTGGACAACGGGGTGATCCTGCACCTGAAGTCGGGCAAGAAGATCAAGGCCGACGCCTTGCTGTGGTGCAACGGTCGTACCGGCAACACCGACAAGCTGGGCTTGGAAAACATCGGCATCAAGGTCAACAGCCGCGGCCAGATCGAGGTCGACGAGGCCTACCGCACCACCGTGCCGAACATCTACGGTGCCGGTGACGTGATTGGCTGGCCTAGCCTGGCCAGTGCCGCCCATGACCAGGGCCGCTCGGCCGCTGGCAGCATCGTCGACAATGGCAGCTGGCGCTTCGTCAACGACGTGCCGACCGGTATCTATACCATTCCGGAAATCAGCTCGATCGGCAAGAACGAGCAAGAGCTGACCCAGGCCAAGGTGCCATACGAAGTGGGCAAGGCGTTCTTCAAAGGCATGGCGCGTGCGCAGATTGCCGGCGAACCGCAGGGCATGCTGAAGATCCTGTTCCACCGCGAAACCCTGGAAATCCTCGGCGTGCACTGCTTCGGCTACCAGGCTTCGGAAATTGTCCACATCGGCCAGGCGATCATGAACCAGCCGGGTGAGCACAACAACCTGAAGTACTTCGTCAACACCACCTTCAACTACCCGACCATGGCCGAAGCCTATCGGGTAGCAGCCTACGACGGCCTGAACCGGCTTTTTTGAGCGGCTCCGACCGGTGGCCTGAGCCGGTCGGAGAGACCGATTTCAACCCTACCCGAGGGTGGTCTTGGCCAAACCGGGAAAGTCTGTAATCAGGCTGTCCACACCAAAGTCAGCAAGCCGGCGCATCAGTGCCGGCTCGTTGACTGTCCATACCGACACGTGCAAACCCTGGCCCTGTGCTTTGAGCAGGCGCTCGGGGGTGCACAGTGTCCAGTTCAATGCCAGCAGCTCGCAGCCATAGTTCTGTGCCACCTTCAGGGGGTCGAGCCAGGCGTATTCGGCCACCAGCCCGCGCTTCACGTCCGGCACCAGTTCCAGGGCAGCGCCCAGTACTTCACGTGAGCTGGAGGTGATGGTGACCTTGTCCAGCAGGCCATACGCCTGGGCCAGTTCGCGAATCGCCAGCACGGTGGTGGCGGCACGGGTACGCGAGGCACTTTTTACTTCCAGCTGCCAGTGATCGAACGGGCATTTTTCGAACAGTTCTTCCAGTTTCGGAATCGGGCAGGGTTGCACATGGCCCGGGCCGCCTTTGCGGGCATCGATCTTGATCAGGTCGGCGGCCGGGTGTTCGACCACTTTGCCGCGCCGCCCAGTGGTGCGCTTGAGGGTGGCGTCGTGGATGACCATCAGCTCGTTGTCGGCTGACAGGTGCAGGTCCAGCTCGCAGCGGGTCACGCCATGGGCCAGGCATTGCTGAAAGCTCTTCAGGGTATTCTCGGGCGCTTCGCCCTTGGCGCCGCGATGGCCGTAGATCAGGGTCACGTTCGTTCCTTCAAATCAGAGAGAAATGGGCTCAGGAGGCAGGGTCGTTCTGCCCCAGTTGCTGGCGCCGCTGCTGTTGCTGGCGCTGCAGGATATAACGGGCCAGCAATTGCCGTTGGGCGTCGGTCATGTCGATGAATTCGGTGCCGACCTCGAAGCCGCCCTCCGGGCGCGGGTCGCAATGGGTGACCTTGCCGCGCAGCAGCAGGCCATGGGCGCGTGGCATCAGCACCATTTTCACTTTGACCCGAGTGCCGGGGGCAATCTGCGTGGCCTGGGTGAACTCGATGCCGCCTTCGGAAATGACCACCGGCAACGGCTGGCCGACTTCACCCAGCAGGGTTTGTGCAACCACCGCGCTGAGCAGGTCGAGGCGCTTGTTCTGCGCCCGCAGGAAGGCGGCAAGGGTGCGGTCCTTGTCGCTCAGCTGGCGCAACAGGTGCTGCGACTCGAAGTCGGACAGGTGCAGCTCGCTGAGCAGGTTGAACAGCGGGGAATCATCTTGCAACACATCTGGGTCAAGGGCTTCGGCCGCGCTGAGGGGGCTTATTTGAAGTGCGATCCGATCTTCGATGCGGTAGTATTCGCGGCGATCTTCTTCGTCTAATGTCGTCATGGCGAACCCAAGGTAGCGGCGGTGGTCCGAGTGTAAAGCCGCCGTAGGCGCCTCGCCACAAGGACGTTCCCTTTCATCCGAACAAGCCCCGACATGTTCAGACCTCTTTTCGCATTCATCGGTACGCGTTATACCCGTGCCAAACGCCGTAATCACTTCGTCTCGTTCATTTCCCTGACCTCGATGATCGGCCTCGCCCTGGGCGTGGTGGTGATGATCGTGGTGCTGTCGGTGATGAACGGTTTCGACCACGAGATGCGCACCCGCGTGTTGGGCATGATCCCCCATGCCACGCTGGAGAGCGGCCAGCCCATTGCCGACTGGCCGGCCCTTGCCCAACAAGTAAAGCAGAATCCGCAGGTGGTGGCGGTTGCGCCGTTCACCCAGATGCAGGGCTTGCTGACCCATGATGGCAAGGTGCAGAAGGTGCTGCTCAACGGCATCGACCCGGCTCGCGAGCGCGAGGTGTCAATCATCGACAACTTCGTCTTGCAAGGCCGCCTGGACCAGCTGGCGCCGGGCGAGTGGGGCATCATGATCGGCGACAAGGCCGCGGCCAAGCTGGGCGTGGCCATCGGCGACAAGCTCACCTTCGTCGCCCCGGAAGTCAGCGTGACTCCCGCCGGCATGTTCCCGCGCATGAAGCGCTTCACCGTGGTGGGTACCTTCCATGTTGGCGCGGGCGAAATCGACGGCTATCTGGGCTTGACCAACATCAGCGACCTGTCCCGCCTGCACCGCTGGAAGCCCGACCAGGTACAGGGCCTGCGCCTGAAGTTCGACGACCTGTTCCAGGCGCCGCGCGTCGCCTGGAGCATTGCCCAGCAGCTGGGCGACCAGGAGTTCTACAGCCGTGACTGGACCCGTACCCACGGCAACCTGTACCAGGCGATCCGCATGGAAAAGGCCATGATCGGCCTGTTGTTGCTGCTGATCGTGGCGGTGGCGGCGTTCAACATCATTTCCACCCTGGTGATGGTGGTCAACGACAAGCGCGGCGACATCGCCATCCTGCGCACCCTGGGCGCCACGCCTGGGCAGATCATGCTCATCTTCATGGTCCAGGGCACGGTGATCGGGGTGATCGGTACCCTGATCGGCGCCGTGGTCGGGATCGTCGCCGCGCTGAACGTGAGCGCGGCGATCGCCGGCATCGAGAAACTGATCGGGCACAAGTTCCTCAACGCCGACGTGTACTTCATCGATTACCTGCCGTCGCAGATCCAGGCCCAGGACGTGTACATGGTCTGCGGTGCGGCGCTGGTCCTGAGTTTCTTCGCCACCCTGTACCCGGCCTGGCGTGCGGCCCGCACCCAGCCTGCAGAGGCGCTACGTTATGAGTGAGTCGCGCATGAGTGATAAAGCCGTTCTGAGTTGCCGCAACCTGGGCAAGTCCTACGACGAGGGCCCGGAGTCGGTGCAGGTGCTGTCCGGCCTCAACCTGGAGCTGCACGCCGGTGAGCGTATCGCCATCGTCGGCAGCTCGGGCTCTGGCAAGAGCACCTTGCTCAACCTGCTGGGTGGCCTCGACCGGCCGACCCAAGGCAGCGTGTGGCTGGCGGGCGAAGAGCTGTCCGCGCTAGGCGAGCGTGCCCGTGGCCTGCTGCGTAACCGTGAGTTGGGCTTTGTCTATCAGTTTCACCACCTGCTGCCAGAGTTCACCGCCATCGAGAACGTGTGCATGCCGCTGCTGATCGGCCGCACGCCCATCCCCGAGGCCCGTGAGCGTGCCGAGGCGCTGCTCAAGCGCGTAGGCCTGGGCCACCGTTTGAACCACAAGCCGGCCGAGCTGTCCGGTGGCGAGCGCCAGCGCGTGGCGATTGCCCGAGCGCTGGTCAACCGCCCTGGCCTGGTGATGCTCGACGAGCCGACCGGCAACCTCGACCACCATACCGCTCAGGGCATTCAGGAACTGATGCAGGAGCTGTCCAGCGCCTCGCGCACGGCATTCCTGGTGGTTACCCATGACCTCAACCTGGCGCGGCAGATGGACCGTGTATTGAAGCTCGACGACGGCCATCTGGTGGCGATCTGATCGACTGCTCGGGGTGGCTGGTGCCGCCCCGTTTTCCTGTTTTCATTGGGTGATTTCGTACATGTTCAGACCCTTGCCCATTTTTATCGGCGCGCGCTACACCCGAGCCAAGCGTCGCAACCACTTCATCTCGTTCATCTCGATGACGTCGATGATCGGCCTGTCGCTGGGCGTGCTGGCGATGATTGTGGTGCTGTCGGTGATGAACGGCTTTCAGCGCGAAATGAGCTCGCGCATTCTCGGGTTGGTGCCGCATGCCGCCATCCTTGGCGTGCAGCCATTGGACGATTGGCACAAGGTGGCCGACGCTGCCATGCAGAACCCGGCGGTGATGGCGGTGGCGCCGATTACCGAGATGGAAGGCATGCTGTCGTACAAAGGTGCGATGCAGCCGATTCAGGTGGGTGGTATCGACCCGGCCGAGGAGGGCAAGGTCTCGATCGTTGGCCAGCACATCGTGCAGGGCCGCTTGCAAGACCTGCAGCCAGGTGAGTTCGGTGTGGTCATCGGCGAGCTGACGGCGCGGCGTTTTCGTCTGAACACTGGCGACAAACTGACCTTGATCGTGCCGGAAATCAGCAAGGAGCCGGGTGGCATTACCCCGCGCATGCAGCGCCTGAACGTGGTCGGGATCTTCAAGGTGGGCGCCGAGCTGGATGGCTCGCAAGCCTATATCCATGTGGCTGATGCTGCCGAGATGCAACGCTGGGCGCCGGGCCAGGTGCAGGGCGTGCGCCTGAAGCTGCATGACCTGTATGCCGCGCCGCAGGTGTCCAAGGCAATTGCTGCAGGGCTCGGCGACGCCTACCGCGCCGATGACTGGTCGCACACCCAGGGCAGCCTGTTCAGCGCCATGAAAATGGAGAAGACCATGATCGGCCTGCTGCTGATGATGATCATCGCGGTGGCGGCGTTCAATATCATCGCCACCCTGGTGATGGTGGTGAACGACAAGGGGCCGGACATTGCCATCCTGCGTACCTTGGGCGCCACGCCAGCGCAGATCATGGGCACGTTCATGGTTCAGGGCAGCCTGATTGGTGTTGTCGGGACGCTGATCGGCGGCGTGCTGGGCGTGATTGCGGCGTTCAATGTCAGTCAAATCGTTGGTTGGCTGGAGCGGGTGAGCGGGCAGCACATCTTTACCTCGGATGTGTACTTCGTCAGCAGCTTGCCGTCGCAATTGCAATGGGGTGATGTGGCCATGATTTGCACGGCTGGCCTGGTGATGAGCTTCCTGGCGACCATTTACCCGGCTTACCGGGCGTCGCAGGTGCAGCCGGCGATCGGTCTGGCGGTTTGATGCTTGCCTGAAATTATGGGGCTGCAAAGCAGCCCCAATTTCACCGGCCTTCAGTGAACTCGATCACAAACCGCGTCCACCCATCCCCGCACTCTGCCCGAATGCACCCGCCATGGGCCTGCACGATCGACCGGGTAATCGCCAAGCCCAACCCCGCATGCTCACTGCTGCCTTCCCGCCGCGCCGGGTCCACTCGGTAGAAGCGGTCGAACAGTCGCGGTAACGCAGTCGGCTCGATAGCCTGCCCGGTATTGGCCACACTGATTTTCGCTCCCGGTTCCAGCGTCACCCTTATCTGCCCTCCCGCCGGGGTAAAGCGCAAGGCATTGTCCAGCAGGTTGGACAGCGCCCGGCGCAGCATATGCCGGTCGCCCTGCAGCATCGCCTCGCCTTCGCGCAGCATCCGTACGCCGCTGTCCTCGGCCAGTGGCGCGTAGTACTCCAGCAGTGCATCCACTTCGTCATGCAGCGCCAAAGGCGCTTGCCCCGGTACCAGCAGGCCGTGGTCGGCCTTGGCCAGGAACAGCATGTCGTTGATCATCTGCGCCATCCATTGCAGCTCTTCCAGGTTGCCATGCAGCGCTTCGCGGTATTCCTCGAGGCTACGTGGGCGGGTGAGGGTGACCTGGGTGTGGGTCAGCAGGTTGGAAAGCGGTGTACGCAGTTCGTGGGCGATGTCAGCTGAAAACGCTGACAGGCGTTGGAAGGCATCGTCCAGGCGCTGCAGCATCGCGTTCATGCTGCCGGCCAACTCGGCCAGTTCTTCGGGCATCTGCGCCAGCGGCAGGCGGGTGGTGAGCGAACGGGCTGACACGCTGGCGGCCACTTGGCCCATCTGCCGCAGTGGGCGCAGGCCGCTGCGGGCGGCCCAGGCGCCGAGCAGCGCAGTGGCCAGCGCCGATAGGCCGACAGTCAGCCAGATCAGCCGCTGCATGCCCTGCAGAAAATGCTGGTGGTGGGTGATGTCGAGGTACAGGGTCAGTTGCGGCGACTGCGCGGCGCCCTGCGCCAGGTGTACAGCCAGGCTGCGGTAGTCGGTGCCTTGCGCGTGCAAGGTGGCCAGCCCGGCGGGCAGCGGTGCCTGCGGTAGCCCGCTGCGGCTTTCGAACCACGTGGCGCCGTCGCTGCCGCTGATGCGCAGGGCCAGGTCGGCCTGGTGGCTCAATTCGTCGCGCAGCGCGGGCAGGCGCGCCTGTAGCTCATCCGGCGTGCTGACGCCGGCCAGTTGTGTACGGAACAGCGACAGGCGCGAGTCCAGCAGTTGTTGGTCGAGTTCGACGAAGTGCTGCTCGCTGGCCCGGCTGAAGAGCAGGCCGGCGCCCAGCGATACGGTGGCGGTGCAGGCGGCGAACAGCAGCGCCAGCCGGCTGCCCAGGGATACCCGGCGCATCATTCAGTGCGTTCTTCGAGTACGTAGCCCATGCCGCGCACCGTGTGGATCAGCTTGTTGGGGTGCGGGTCGTCGATTTTCAGGCGCAGGCGGCGGATTGCCACTTCGATCACATTGGTATCGCTGTCGAAGTTCATGTCCCACACCTGCGAGGCGATCAGCGATTTTGGCAACACCTCACCCTGGCGGCGCAGTAGCAGTTCGAGCAGGCAGAACTCCTTGGCGGTCAGGTCGATACGGGTGCCTGCGCGTTCGGCGCGGCGGCGGATCAGGTCCAGGCGCAGGTCGGCCAGGCTCAGGGTGGTGTCCTGGCTTGGGCTGGCGCCCCGGCGCAGCAGGCTGCGTACCCGGGCCAGCAGTTCGGAAAAGGCGAACGGCTTGACCAGGTAATCATCGGCGCCCAGCTCCAAGCCATGCACGCGGTCCTCGACGGCGTCGCGGGCGGTCAGGAACAGCACGGGTGTATCCAGGCCAGCCTGGCGCACGGCCTGAAGGATTTGCCAGCCGTCGCGCCCGGGCAGCATCACGTCGAGGATCAGCAGGTCGTGGTCGCCGGTCAGGGCGAGGAACTGCCCGGTCTCGCCATCGGTGGCCAACTCGGTGGCAAAGCCGGCCTCGCTCAGGCCCTGGCTCAGGTACTGGCCGGTGCGGGCCTGGTCTTCGACGATCAGCAGTTTCATGCACTGTCCATAATCTGAAGGTTTGTGCCTACCCTGTGGGAGCGGGCGATGCGGTGGCTGAAATGATACGTGACGATGCGCCGGCTCGCCCAAGCTGACAAAGTTGTAATCTTCCCGTCAGGTAGCTGCCAGTCGCCCCTGACTAAGGTGGCACTCTCTCGTTGTGTATTCCCGGAGTCATCATGAAGCGCCTGTTCATTGCCGCCACCCTTGCCCTGGCCAGCCTGCCGACCTTTGCCGGCGAGGCGCAAACCTTCGCCTTTGGTGAGCCGGCTGCAGCGGCCAAGGCCACCCGCACGGTCAACGTGGTGCTCAAGGACATTGCTTTCGAGCCTAAGAGCCTGCAGGTAAAAGCCGGCGAGACCGTGCGTTTCGTGCTGGTCAACGAGGGCAAGCTGCCACACGAGTTCAACCTGGGCGACAAGGCCATGCATGCCGAACACCAGAAGGAAATGGTCGCCATGCAAGGCAAGATGTTCACCGAGGCCATGAACCACGAAGGCATGGACCACGGTCAGATGGCGAACCACGGGCAAATGATGGGTCACGGCGGTGGCCATGGCCACGGTGGTGGCAACACCGTGCTGGTAATGCCCGGCCAGCGTGCCGAGCTGACCTGGACCTTCCGTAAGTCGGCACCCATCGAGTTTGCCTGCAACGTGCCGGGGCATTACCAGGCCGGCATGGTCGGGGCATTGACCATCGAGTGACTGGCCCTGCAAGGCGGGGTGCAAAACCGGTAGACTAAGGGCAATTTCGAACCTGTAGGTCAGTTTCCATGCATCCCGCTGCCGAACACTCCCCGCTGGGCAAATCCAGCGAATACATCGCCACCTACTCCCCGGAGCAGCTGTTCCCGATCCCGCGTACTGCCAAGTGGGCCGAGCTGGGCGTCACTGCACAGACCTTGCCCTGGCAGGGCGTGGATTACTGGAACTGTTTCGAGCTGAGCTGGCTGCTGCCTTCGGGCAAGCCTGTGGTGGCGATCGGCGAGTTCGCCATCCCGGCCGATTCGCCGAACATCATCGAGTCCAAGTCGTTCAAGCTGTACCTCAACTCACTGAACCAGACAGTGTTCGCCTCGCTGGGCGAGTTGCAGGCATGCCTGGAGAAAGACCTGTCCGCCGCTGCCGGCAAGCCTGTGGGCGTGAAGGTGCGCACCTTGGCCGAAGTTGAAGCCCAGGGGGTGGTAGCGTTGCCGGGGCAGTGCATCGATGGGTTGGACGTGGCCATCAGCAACTACGAGCAGCCGCAGCCAGAGCTGCTGCGCTGCAACACGGCGCAGGTGGTGGAAGAAACCCTGCACAGCCACCTGCTCAAGTCCAATTGCCCGGTCACTGGCCAGCCGGACTGGGGCAGCGTGGTGGTCGAGTACAAGGGCAGGGCGCTGGACCACGCCAGCCTACTGACTTACCTGGTCAGCTTCCGCCAGCATGCCGACTTCCACGAACAATGCGTGGAGCGAATTTACCTGGACTTGAAGAACCTGCTGCAGCCAGAGCATTTGACGGTGTATGCGCGCTATGTGCGCCGCGGTGGGCTGGACATCAACCCGTACCGCAGTACCGGGGTAATCAAACCGGATAACAAGCGTTTGGTTCGGCAGTAAGTTCAAGGAATGCGGGGGCCGCTTTGCGGCCCCGCTACTTCAGATACCCATGCTGTGCAGTGAGTTGGCGATGCTGCGCAAGGTAGCGGTGAGGTCAGGGTGGTCGGCCTCGAAGCGCTCGATCGCCAGGTTCACCCCGTCCACCAGGTTATTGTCGGGCGTGGCTTCTTCGAGTTTCAGTTGCGCCTCGATCTGGCGCGCTTCTTCGTGCAACGCGGCCAGTTCGTCTTCCGAAAGCGGTACGTTGCGGTCCAGTTGCTCGCGCAAGCTGTTCAGGCGCTCTTGCAATTCGCGGGCAGGCATTGGCATTTCTCCATCAAGGGCTTGGCAAGCCATGGACCTCAGCGAAGCGGCAAAGGTTCTGGCCTGTCTTCAGCGTAATCCACCTGTCGCCAATTTGCATGATCCGCGTCAAAGGTGCTGTATCAGGGTTTTTCACCCTTGCGCCGGCGCTGGGCGATGTCCTGCAGGCAGGTGTCCAGCGCTTCCAGGTGGTCGATCACCGAATGCACGCCCAGGCTGAACAGCTCCAGCGTGGCCTTGCCGCGGGCCTGGTCCTGTTCCTTTGGGGTCATGCCTTGCCATTGCTCGGAGCCTCGGTCACAGAACGGGCTGCAGGCTGCCAGGCCAACCGTCCATAGCCCCGCGTTCAAGCCTGACTGCAGCAAGCGCGGGTCACCACTCACCAGCACGCAGCCGTCCAGGCGTTCGCTGTCCAGGGTCATCAGCGCCTGCCAGCAGGCGTTTGGCGCCGGCCAGCGCACGCCGTTGACCGAATGCCCTGGCAGCCAGGCGGGCAACACATGGGCCAGGCGCTTGCTTTGCGTGCTGTTGAGGTCATCCAGCCAGATGCAGGGCACCTGGCGCTGGCGCAGGCTGGCGAGGGTGGCCAGAGCGCCGGGGGCGGGCGAGGGTGCGCCATTGGTGGCCTGCACCAGGCAGCCGCGCAAGCCGAACAGCACAGCAGTGAAGGCGGGTGCAGCGTCCATGGCAACTTCCCCCAAATAGTCCGCAGGCTATGCGCTGATTGTTACCGCACTGTGACATCGATCATTGCGCAACAGTTGTTCACAAAATATTGAGCAAAAATGTGTAAAGCTGTTTATCAGCCCGCAAGCCTCTATACTGCCGCCTTGATAGCAGCGCGCCTGTCGCGCTTGCGGCCGAGAAATTCGATGGAGAAACATCTATGCGTAGGATCGGTGCCAGTGTGATCGAACGAGTCACCCAGGCCTGTGTCTGCGCCAGCATGCTGCTGGCGCCCGTGGCAGCTACCCAGGCCGCCACCGAGGAAGATCCCTGGGAAGCGGTCAACCGCCCGATCTTTCGCTTCAACGATACGGTCGACACTTATGCCCTCAAGCCATTGGCCAAGGGCTACCAGGCTGTCACCCCGCAGTTTCTTGAAGATGGCATTCACAACATCTTCCGCAACCTGGGCGACGTGACCAACCTGGCCAACAACCTGCTGCAGCTCAAGCCCCACGCGGCGGGCGTGGATACTGCGCGGTTGATCGTCAACACCACCTTTGGCCTGGGTGGCTTCTTCGATGTGGGTACCAAGATGGGCCTGCAGCGCAGCGACGAAGACTTCGGCCAGACACTGGGCTACTGGGGCGTGCCAAGCGGCCCGTACGTGGTCATTCCGCTGCTGGGCCCAAGCACCGTGCGTGACGGTGTGGCCAAGTACCCGGACACCTACACCGAACCCTACCGCTACATCGACCACGTGCCGACGCGCAACTCGATCTTCGCCCTGGACGTGATCGACACCCGCGCCAGCCTGCTCTCGGCCGAGAAGCTGATTCAGGGTGACAAGTACATCTTCATTCGCAATGCTTACCTGCAGAACCGCGAGTTCAAGGTCAAGGATGGCGAGGTCGAAGACGACTTCTAATCGGTGAGCTTGGGGCCGCTGTGCGGCTCCAGGTTCAATGCATGGCCAGAATCCGCAACCCGAACTTTTGTTGCCCGCCCGGCTGGTCGGCAATCCATACCACTTCGGTGCTGGCATGCAGCCCCTTGAGCGCCGGGTGGTCGGAGTCGATCCGTACCTCGATCCGATCCCCCACCGCAAAGCGCTGCGGCGCCTGTACCTGCATGCCGCCGCTGGACAGGTCCAGGCACACCGCCGCAATTACCAGGCCTTCGTGCACAAGGCTGACTTCGGTATCGATACGCATGCGAATGAAGTCGCGTTTCTCGCTGTGGCTGGAGGGCGTGTGGGGCATGCTGCATCCTTCCCATCGGGTTGCGCTGGTCGACTTTCTTATAACTCCCGGTGATTTGCCCTGTAAAGAGCGACAAGGTCGACCCTTGCATGCTTGAAACCCCTGGCGGATGGGAGTACCGTCTGCGCCTTACAAGGTACCTCTGACAGTTGCCGGGCAAGTGTTCTTGTCCTACAACTCAAGTAGAGTGTGACTATAAAGAATTCCCGTAGCTGGCCGTCTGCCTTGCCGACACCGCTGCACCAACCCAAATCGGCGCCGTTCGCCCACATGCAGAAAACCAGTGCAACGCTGCTGATCATCGATGACGACGACGTGGTCCGTGCGAGCCTCGCCGCCTACCTTGAAGACAGTGGCTTCAGCGTCCTCCAGGCCGGTAATGGCCAGCAGGGGCTTCAGGTCTTCGAAGAACACCAGCCCGACCTCGTGATCTGCGATCTGCGCATGCCGCAGATGGGCGGCCTCGAACTGATCCGCCAGGTCAGCGAGCGGGCGCCGCAGTTGCCGGTGATCGTGGTTTCCGGTGCCGGCGTCATGAGCGATGCGGTGGAAGCGTTGCGCCTGGGCGCCGCCGACTACCTGATCAAGCCGCTGGAAGACTTGGCCGTGCTTGAGCATTCGGTACGCCGTGCCCTCGACCGCTCGCGCCTGGTGCTGGAAAACCAGCGCTACCGCGACAAGCTCGAAGCGGCCAACCGCGAACTGGAGGCCAGCCTGCACCTGCTGCAGGAAGACCAGACCGCCGGTCGCCAGGTGCAGATGAACATGTTGCCAGAAAGCCCTTGGGTGGCCGGTGAGTTTGCGTTCGAGCACCAGATCATTCCGTCGCTGTACCTGTCGGGTGATTTTGTCGATTACTTCCGCGTGGACGAGCGGCGCATTGCCTTCTACCTCGCCGATGTTTCCGGGCATGGCGCATCGTCGGCCTTTGTCACGGTGCTTTTGAAATTCATGACCACGCGGCTCATGTTCGAGCTCAGGCGCAGCAAGATGCGCGAGTTCAAGCCGTCGGAAGTGCTCAGTCACATCAACCGCGGCCTGATCAATAGCAAGCTGGGCAAGCACGTAACCATGGTCGGTGGGGTGATCGACGAAGAGTCTGGTCTGTTGACCTACGCCGTCGGCGGCCACTTGCCGCTGCCCGTGCTGCATACCCCCGAGCACACTCGCTACCTGGAAGGCCGTGGCCTGCCGGTGGGGCTGTTCGATGAGGCCACCTACCAGGACTTGGTCGTGGAGCTGCCCCCGCAGTTCAGCCTCAGCCTGATGTCCGATGGCATTCTGGACCTTTTGCCGGGTGATACGCTCAAAGATAAAGAAGCCGCCTTGCCGGAAATCGTCAAGGCAGCAGGTGGCAGCCTGGATGGGCTGCGTCAACGATTTGGATTGGCTACGCTTGGGGAGATGCCGGATGATATCGCCCTATTGGTGTTGAGCAGGAACCTTCAATGAGTACCGGTAGAATCCAGTTCGCCGAGCAGAGCGGTACCTTCGTACTGAAATTCGTCGGTGAAGTGCGCCTGACCCTGTGTTCGGCGCTGGATGCGACGATCGAGAAGATTTTCACCGCGCTGAACTTCTCGGCGATTGTCATCGACCTGACCGAAACCGAAAGTATCGACAGCACCACCCTGGGCCTGCTGGCCAAGCTGTCGATTCTGTCGCGGCAAAAAGTGGGCCTGCTGCCGACCGTGGTCACCACCAACCCGGACATTTCCCGGCTGCTGCAGTCAATGGGCTTCGATCAGGTGTTCAACATCGTCGATCGACCGATACCGTGCCCCGAATGCCTGACTGACCTGCCGTCGCAGGACCAGAACGAAGATGTGGTGCGTTCCAAGGTGCTGGAGGCGCACAAGATTCTCATGGGCCTGAACGACTCCAACCGTGAAGCCTTCCATGACCTGGTCAATGCGCTGGAGCGCAGCTGATCTGTAGCCTGTCCTAGCCCTTTAGCGGGTATACGCACAAAAGGGCCGGTACAGGTTTTAGGGCCTTCTCTGGACTACTCTCGGCCGACAAACTCGGTCGCCTTACCCCCGCCTGCATCCAGCTGAAACACCCGCGCAGGCCGCCCCTGTTCATCGAAGAACACTTGCCCCAACCCTGCGCCGTTCCATAACCGCTCCCCAGCCTTGCTGTGGCTGGGCGTACGCGGCACCACTTCCATCTCGCGACGCTTGGTAAACCAGTTGAGCGGCGAGCGTGGCGCATACAGCCAGCGGTTGAGCCGATCGAGCACGTCCAGCAAGCGCCGGGGGAACTCGTTCTTGATCCCGCTGCTGGTCACCTGCCACAAATGCGGGCTGCGCTGGCGATGGCGGATCAGTACTTCATAGACGAACGAGTAATGCACATCTCCAGACAGCACCACGTAGTGCCCCGGTGTGCGCGAGTGGCGGAAGATGTTCAGGATGACCTGCGCCGCACCGCGGTGGGCCATCCAGTTTTCGGCATCCACCAGCAGCGGGTAGCCCAGCCAGCTGAACACCTTCTGCACCGTTTCTATCAGCTTTACACCGAAAATTGGCGCAGGCGACACGATGATTGCTGACGGGTGGTCAAGCAGCGCTTGCTGCAGTTCGCTCAGCGCCTCCCAATCGAGCAGGCCGGATGGCTTTGCCAGGTTGCTCTCGCTACGCCAGCGACGGGTGCGGGTGTCCAGTACCAGCAGTGGTGGTTCTGTGGGCAGGCTGTACTGCCAGCCCTGAAAGCGCAGCAGCTCGCCGATCAGCTCATCCTGGTTCTGGCGGGTCAATGCCTGGCATTGCTCGATCAGCGGGTTGCACCCGTCCGGGTTGTTACCCCAGGCCTGGCAGAGCAGGTAGCCGAGCAGGGCATTGCCGATGATTCTTCGCGAGAACGGGTGGCCGTAGGCGGTTTCTTCCCATTGCGCCGAGAGGTTCCAGTCGTCGGTGATGTCATGGTCGTCAAAGATCATCAGGCAGGGCAGGTGGGCCATCACCCGCGCCACCTGGCCGAGGTTGTCGGCAAATCCCTGGACCAGCGGCAGCTCCTGTTGGTAACGGGCTTGATGCTCGTCGCTGAGCCCGCTGGGCATGCCCATGTTCACCAGCTGCCAGGGTACTGGCGACCATACCAGCAGGTACATGGCCATGACTTCGGCGAAGGTCACCAGATGGTTGTCGGCGTTGCTGGACGAGAAGATCGGCTTGCGCTTGCCGCCAAAAAAGCGTTCGCGCAGGGTGTCGTTCAGTGCTTGCGCCGGTAGCAGGTCGGCGCGGTGGTAGTAGCTGGCCGGGTGCTGGTAAAGCGCCTGGCTGTCGGCCACCACTGCGCCCTCCAGCTGCTCTTCGAGCAGGCCCAGGCGCGTGATCAGGCTATGGATGGCGCGCAGCATGGGGCCGGCGACATCGTCGGCATACACCTGGTCGCCGCTCATCAGCAGCACGGCGGGGCGGTCTTCGGGCCTTGCGCAGCCCTGTAGCAGGCGGTCGGCGCAAAGCAGGCCGTCGGCCGCGGGGTGATGCGGCTTGCGGCAGGAACCGTGCAGCAAGTGGTCGAGGCGCTCGCGCAGTACCAGGTTTGGGCGCTGGGTGCCGGGGTAGAGCAGGTGCGGTGCCCAGCCCGCGATGCCCTGGCCGTTGATGATCAGGTCGTAGTCCAGCAGTTGGTTGCAGGGCAGGGGGCGGGCGAAGTGGATGTCCAGCAGATGAATGAATGCATGCTGGCCGGCCACGACCACTTGGCAATCGACCTGGGCTTCGCTGGTCGGGCAGATGAATTCGGGTTGCAGCGGTTGGGTAGCGACCAGCCAAATGGCCAGGCGCTGCGGTTCCAGGCGGCGCAGTACCGGGCCGGCGAGTACGAGGGGCAAGGAGGTAGAGGAGGTCATCGACAGCTCGGGTGGCTATACACAACTAAGGCCAGGCAAAACAAAACGGGCGGAAAATGCTGAACACTTCCCGCCCGTCGGGCAAACCAGAACTGTATCAGGCCTTTTCAGCCATCAACTTCTCCAGCTTCTCCTGGTCCCGCGCAAACTGGCGAATACCCTCGGCCAGCTTCTCGGTGCCCATGGCATCTTCATTCATCGCCCAGCGGAATTGGCTTTCGTTCAACGGCTGCTTGGCTTCACCGGCATTGCCTGGCTTCAGTACCTGCGGTAGTTCGCCCTGGTCATCGCTAAGCTGTTGCAGCAGTTCCGGGCTGATGGTCAGGCGGTCGCAGCCGGCCAGTTGCTCGATTTGGCCGATATTACGGAAGCTGGCGCCCATGACCACGGTGTTGTAGCCATTGGCCTTGTAGTAGTTGTAGATACGCGTGACCGACTGCACGCCCGGGTCCTCGGCGCCGACGTAGTCCTTGCCGGTGCTTTTTTTGTACCAGTCGTAGATACGGCCCACGAACGGCGAAATCAGAAACACCCCGGCATCGGCGCAGGCCTGGGCCTGGGCGAAGGAGAACAGCAGGGTGAGGTTGGTCTGGATGCCTTCCTTCTCCAGCTTCTCGGCGGCGCGAATGCCTTCCCAGGTGGAGGCCAGCTTGATCAGCACTCGGTCTTTTGGCACACCGGCCGCTTCGTAAAGGGCGATCAACTGGCGTGCCTTGTTCAGCAGGGCCGGCTCATCGAACGACAGGCGTGCATCAACCTCGGTGGAGATACGCCCTGGGATGACCTTGAGAATGCCCGAGCCCACGGCCACGGCAAACTTGTCGCAGGCCAGGTCGACATCACCCTTGGCGTCGGCCTTCACTTGCTTGAGCAGATCGGCATAGCCCGGGATGGCAGCGGCCTTGAGCAGCAAAGACGGGTTGGTGGTGGCATCGACCGGCTTCAGGCGGGTGATGGCGTCCAGGTCCCCGGTGTCGGCGACCACGGTGGTGAACTGCTTGAGTTGTTCCAGCTTGGAGGTCATGGGCGTGCTCTGTCCTGTGCATTTACTCGACATTACCCGAGCCCCGACAGCCGCTCAAGGGCCTCGGAGCCCTGCGGGCCAGCTGCGGGAGCGGGCTTGCCCGCGAAGGGCTGTACGAAGGGTGAAGTTTCGAGTCGCAAGCAAGCCTGAGGTTCCCTCGCCCTTGGGGTCACCGCCCTTGCAACAACTCCATCGCCTGATCAAATACCGCCAGCGGCTCTGCCGCCTTGTGGATGTCCGCCGACAGTAGTTGGCGGAAACGCCGCGCGCCTTTGAACCCTTGGGCCAGCCCCAGAATATGCCGGGTAACGTGGTGCATCGCGCCACCGCTTTCCATGTGCGCCACGATATAAGGCCGCAACTGCGCCAACGCCTCGCTACGGCTGACCACCGGCGCATCGCTGGCAAACAGCTGCTGGTCCACTTCGGCCAGCAGATAAGGGTTGTGATACGCCTCACGCCCCAGCATTACGCCATCGAAGGTTTCAAGGTGCTTCTGGCATTCGTCCAGGGTCTTGATCCCGCCGTTGAGCACGATCTCCAGGTCCGGGAAGTCCGCCTTCAACTGCGCGGCCACGTCATAGCGCAGGGGTGGAATTTCGCGGTTTTCCTTCGGCGACAGCCCCTCCAGAATGGCGATACGCGCATGCACGGTGAAGCTCCGGCAGCCGGCCTCGCGCACCTGGCCGACGAAGTCGCACAGCTCGGCGTAGCTGTCGCGGCCATTGATGCCAATGCGGTGCTTCACCGTCACCGGGGTCGACACCGCATCACGCATGGCTTTCACGCAGTCGGCCACCAGCGCCGGGTGAGCCATCAGGCAGGCGCCGATCATGTTGTTCTGCACCCGGTCGCTCGGGCAGCCGACGTTCAGGTTGACCTCGTCGTAGCCAGCGTCTTCGGCCAGGCGCGCACAAGCGGCCAGGTCGGCCGGCACACTGCCGCCCAGTTGAAGGGCCAGCGGGTGCTCGGAGGCATCGTGACGCAGGAAACGCTGGGCGTCGTTGTGCAACAGGGCGCCGGTGGTGACCATTTCGGTGTAGAGCAGGGTTTGCTTGGAGAGCAGGCGCAGGAAGAACCGGCAGTGGCGGTCTGTCCAGTCCATCATCGGTGCAACGCTGAAGCGGCGTGACGGCTCAGGGCGCGTGGTTTGTTGGTTTGAAGCTAACTCTAGGGCCATTCTGGTCTACGCATACTTGTGCCATTTTTCGGGTTTTTGAGGCGTTTCTGGTGTGGCAGTGGTACGGCGTACCACCGCTAGCCACGCTTGTACCACTGAAAACCATGGCAACGATCAGAGCAAGGGAAAAGGCCGATGGAACGGTCAGCTATACCGTCCAGCTCCGCCTCAAGAAAAAGGGTGTCCTAGTTTACCAAGAGTCCCAGACGTTCGCCTGTAAACACGCTGCGCAGGCCCGAGCGAAGCGGCAGACGTTCTCAAAACCCTCGATTTAGGGTGACTGACCTCCTCAGGGCGTGAAGCGGTCATTCTATGCTTTCAGGTAGTAAGCCCTGATTGAGCAGCGGATGAAGAGGGCGCGGTAGCTCCGAGGTTGGACACGCGATGCCACACACGCGTCAACGCTTATGTTAACTGTCGACCTCATACACCCTCTTAAGCACTTATCCGTCTGCATGGCATAAAGCGTCTGCGATAGCGCAAGCGCTTTTATTGGATCAACTCGAATGGCGGGGCTTAATTGCCGCCGAAAACCTCAGAGACAGACGAGAGCGGATAGTGCGTTGGGTACGGGAGCGTTGCGACACCCGACTCGATCGCAGCACGTGCCACCGCATCGGATACGGCGCTGATCAGGCGAGCGTCCAGCGGCTTCGGAATGATGTACTCACGACCGAACTCCAGGCCTTCGACACCGTAGGCTTCGCACACTTCCTTAGGCACTGGCAGCTTGGCCAGGTCTTTCAGGGCGATAGCAGCGGCGATCTTCATTTCTTCGTTGATGCGCTTGGCGCGAACGTCCAGGGCACCACGGAAGATGAACGGGAAGCCCAGTACGTTGTTGACCTGGTTCGGGTAGTCGGAACGACCGGTAGCCATGATCACGTCGCTGCGAGTGGCGTGCGCCAGCTCTGGCGAGATTTCCGGGTCCGGGTTCGAGCAGGCGAACACGATCGGGTTGGCCGCCATCGACTTCAGGCCTTCCGGGCTCAGCAGGTTCGGGCCGGACAGGCCTACGAACACGTCGGCACCGTCAAGGGCGTCAGCCAGGGTGCGCTTGTCGGTAGCGTGGGCGAACTGCACCTTGTACTGGTTCAGGTCGTCACGGCCAGCGTGGATCACGCCGCTGCGGTCGACCATGAGGATACTGCTAGCGCCCGCGCCCATGCTTATAAGCAGCTTCATGCAAGAGATGGCTGCAGCGCCAGCCCCCAGGCAGACGATCTTGGCGTCTTCCAGCTTCTTGCCGGCGATTTCCAGGGCGTTGATCATGCCGGCGGCGGTAACGATGGCGGTACCGTGCTGGTCATCGTGGAACACCGGGATGTCGCACTGCTCGATCAAGGTGCGCTCGATTTCGAAGCACTCAGGGGCCTTGATGTCTTCAAGGTTGATGCCACCAAAGGTGATCGAAATGCGGCGAACGGTGTCGATGAACGCTTGTGGGCTTTCCGACTCGACTTCGATGTCGAACACATCGATACCGGCGAAACGCTTGAACAGAACACCCTTGCCTTCCATGACCGGCTTGGAAGCCAGTGGGCCGAGGTCACCCAGACCGAGGATGGCGGTGCCATCGGAAATCACCGCGACCAGATTGCCCTTGCCGGTGTACCTGTAGGCCAACTCAGCATCACGAGCAATTTCACGTACTGGCTCTGCAACACCTGGGCTGTAGGCCAAAGATAGGTCCCGGGCGGTGGCGGTAGGCTTCGAAAGCTCTACGCTGAGTTTTCCTGGTCGTGGCTGGGCGTGGTATTCGAGAGCGTCGTTTTTGAGACTCATTGCAGCATCCTAAAAGGGTCTGGCCCCGAGCATTCGGCTGCGCAGACTGGTTTTATTTTTATCAGGAGTTGCCGCGCAAGGACGCTACAGGTGTGCGTGGCACCCGTGTCACCCTCACGCGGCAAACGAGGTGCTTAGAAGATTCGGTCGCTTTTCGCGTAGTGTTCAACTACGTCGATCAACGCTTGGTGAACAACGCTGTGGTCTTGGGTGACCAAGGCCGTGTCCAGCTGGTTCATATACTCCAGCAGCTGGCGGTGGTTTCGTCTGGCGAAGTCAGCCTCTAGCGCTTGGTCTTCATAGATGAGCACGTATGTGCGGCAGAAACCGGCAATCAAGAACGCTGCACAGGATTGGAATGGCTCATTTTGGATGATGGCTTCGCAATGAGCGTTGGCGTGTTTGAACGAGTCGGTACCTGGGAGAGCGGCGGCGAATCGTTGCACCATTTCTGAAAAGTTCATGCTTACCTAAACCTCTTGTTGCTGCACTAAGCACGGTCAGCGCGGGGAGTGAAAGAAAGCCGCTGGCCACGTACCGAACTGTCTACCGCTGTCCCGTCCCACACACGCTCGCCATTTACAAAAGTGGCGACGATGCTCGAAGAAAATGCGGTGTCATCGAAAGGCGTCCAGCCGCACTTGGAAAGCACCTGATCATTGGTTACGTAGTGCGGACGCTGAGGGTCAACAAGAACCAGGTCCGCAGCGTAGCCTTCACGAAGGTAGCCGCGGCGGCTTACGCGGAACAGCTCAGCCGGCGCATGGCTCACGACTTCAACCAGTCGTTCGAGCGTCAGCGCTCCTTGGAATACACGCTCCAGAGCGGTTTGAAGTGCATATTGGACAAGCGGGATACCTGATGGCGCTTGGCTGTAGTTGCCTTGCTTCTCTTCAAGCAGGTGCGGCGCGTGGTCAGTCGCCAATACGTCGAGGCGGCCTTCAGCTAGCGCCCTCACGATGGCATCCCGGTCACGGGCAGTCTTGATGGCCGGGTTGCACTTGATCAAGAAACCGAGACGGTCATAGTCGTGCTCGGTGAAGTGCAGGAAATGCACACAGGTCTCAGCGGTAATGCGCTTGCCTGCGATTGGCCCTGGTTCAAACAGCTCAAGCTCTTCTGCGGTGGAGATGTGCAGCACGTGGAGCCGAGTACCGTGCTTGCGCGCCAACTCAATGGCCAGCCGAGTAGATTTGATGCATGCCTCGCGCGAACGAATCAGCGGGTGCTCTCGGGCTGGAATGTCGTCGCCGAAGCGTGCTTTGGCTTTTTCCAGTTCCGCGTTGATCATCGGGGTATCTTCACAGTGCGTGATGATCGGCACCGGGGACACACGGAAGATCTCGTTCAACACGTCTGGGTTGTCGACCAGCATGTTACCGGTCGAGGCACCCATGAATACCTTCAGGCCGGGTGTGCTGGCCGGGTCGATGTCACGAATTGCGTCCAGGTTGTCGTTGCTTGCCCCCATGTAGAAGGCGTAGTTGACAACACTCGAGCCAGCCGCAATATCGTACTTCGCTTCCAAGGTTGCACGATCCAGCGCGGCTGGCTTGGTGTTCGGCATTTCCATGAAGCTGGTGATACCACCCGCTGCACAGGCGCGAGACTCACTGGCGATGTCAGCCTTGTGGGTCAAGCCAGGCTCCCGGAAGTGCACTTGATCATCAATCATTCCCGGTAACAACCACAGCCCAGTAGCGTCGATCAGTTCCTCTCCGGGCAGCTGTTCTAGGGCTTCGCCGATGGTATCGATGCGACCATTTCGCACTCGAAGATCACCGACCCAACGAAGTCCTTCATTGACCAGGGTTGCATTACGGATCAGCCAAGCGTTATCTCGAACGGTCATGGTTTCAGCTCCAATGTTGAGTGATACAGCACCTCTGTCGCTGCCAGGAAGTCGTCCAACCCCATCGCCTCGTGAGGGTTGTGGGACCCATGCTGGTTTCGGATGAAGATCATTGCGCTAGGGATGCCGACGTTTGCGAAAACCGCTGCGTCGTGGCCAGCACCACTAGGCGTGAGAACGCCTTTCCAACCCTTATCACGGGCTTGTCGAACGAAAACGTCCGTCCAGGGACCATGCATGGCGGCGGGGGCGGTATCGATCCGCTTGTCGAACTCGAATCGAACCTGGCGAGACGTCTCGATTGATTTGGCCTCGGCCAGCGCAGCCGAGTAAAACGCCTTGAGCGTGTCATGATGCAGGCTGCGCATTTCGAGGCTGAAGCTGACTTCGCCTGGGATACGCGAGACAGCGTGGTGGGCAGCATTTGTACCCAAGGTACCAACGGTAACCACCAGGTCGCGCTCCGCCGCGACGTATTCACTCCACAGCTCGTCAATTCGAGCAACGAGCTCACTCACGGCAAATACGGCGTCGTGGCGGTCTTCGCGCGCGACGGCCCCCGAGTGGCCGTCTTCACCTAGGCAACGGACTTGGTTATGACGGAAATTTCCGCGAATGCCGGGAACGATGCCCAGAGCTTGCCCCATACGTTCCAACGACTCGGCTTGCTCAATGTGGATTTCAAGGTAGCCGGCAAATTGCGAGCGATCGATAAGCCACTCTTGGCGACGAATTGCCTCAAGGTCTGCGCCCACCGCCTCCATGGCTTCAGCAAGCGTGCGCTTGCTAAAGCGGTTGGTAAGGCAAAGGTCCTGATCAGTCAGCCCACCAAACAGCGCTCGTGATCCGATGTACGACTTGCCGTACCAGGCGCTTTCCTCGCCTCGCAAGCCGATTACACGAATGGGTCGCGCCGTCTCTACTTTTTCCTGGTCCATTCGGCACAGGCAAAGCAGACCCGCCACAACGCCGGCCAGCCCATCGTAATTACCACCTTGCGGGACGGAATCAAGGTGCGAGCCATACCACAAAGCAGGCTCACCATTGTCGCTCTTGCGTTTGAAGATCACGTTGCCAGCGCGGTCAGGCACCACATCAAGACCATGCGTCAAAGCGAAATCGCTCAGGTAAGCGATGGTGTCGTTTTCGCCCGGGCCGTAGCTTTCACGAGTGATGCCTTCGTGGGGATCACGAGACAGTGATGCGACATCGTTGAACAGCTTTTCGGCCTGCTCACGCCATTGGGCAGTCATGGCAGGGCTCCGAAGGGTTCTGCAGGCGAGTCATCCAGAGCCCCGATCAGCGAACTAATAGAAGAAACACCTTTACGCTCACAGAAGGCCGCCAACTCACCCACCATCGTGTTCATGGTCTTGGGGTGAAGGAAGGTGGCCGTACCCACCTGAACAGCCGATGCACCGGCATAGATGAACTCCAGGGCATCATCGGCCGTGGAAATACCACCGCAACCAATGATTGGGATTTCCAGAGCCTGGGCGCACTGATAGGTCAGACGCACCATCAGCGGTCGAATAGCGGCACCTGAGATACCACCCATGAAATTCCCGAGCCTTGCACGACCACGCTCGATGTCGATGGAGAGCCCGAGCAGCGTGTTACCGACCACTACGGCATCAGCACCGGAGTCTTGCGCAGCCAGGGCAACCGGTACGACTTCACCAGCATTAGGGGTCAGTTTGACCCACAGGGGGAGGGAGGTGGCCTGCCGCATCAGTGCGACAACATTACGTGTACTTTCGGCCTGCATGCCAAACGACTGGCCGTGGGCTTCCAGGTTGGGGCAGGAAATGTTGGCTTCGATACCCGCCACACCCGGCACGTCACTCAGCCGGGCAGCCAGCTCGGCGAAGCCTTGAGCCGTTGGCGCCGAGATGCTCACGATCAGCGGTGAATCGAAATTCCGGTAGAAGGGAACGACCTTGTCGATGAACAGATCTGCACCCTTACTTGGGATACCGATCGCGTTCATCATCCCGTCCGCCAGCTCACAAACGCGTGGCATCGGGTTTCCGGTTCGCTTATCCGAAGTGATGGTCTTGGTGACCAAGGCGCCAAGCTGGTTGAAATCCAGCAGGTGGATCAGCTCCTCTGCGAAGGTACCCGAGGCTGGCATTACCGGGTTTTTCAGGCGCAGTCCGCCCACTTGTACGCTGAGATCGATCATCACACCACCTCCGCCAGGTCAAATACAGGGCCTTCAAGGCATACCCGCTTACCCACCCTGAGCCCGTCGACTTCGAATACTTCGACGCAGCACTGGCACATCCCTAGGCCACACACCATTTGCTGCTCAAGTGCCACTTGGCCTACCAGGCCAAGCTCTGCGCTGAGCTTTTTCAGCAGACGGGTCAGCCGCTTCGAGCCGCAGGTAAAGAGCGCGCTGGTCTTTTCACGAGCGATGATTTGTCTGAGCAGGTGCTCCAGTTGGTCTGGTGCACTGCTGCCGTCTTCGTCCAGGACTACCTGTACGTCGGCGCCGAGCGAGGCGAATCGCTCACGTGAAAGCAGGCTTTTTTCGCTGCGGGCACTCAGCACGGCGGTCAGTCGGATACCCAGCTGATGCGCAGCTTCCGCCAGTGGTGCGAGCGTTGCCAAGCCGACACCGCGAGCCACGATGATCATGTGATCCCAGGAAGAGTCCAGGTCAAATCCCTTACCCAGTGGGCCCAGAATCTCCAACGTTTGCGCTTCGCGGAGTGTTTCCAGGCCGTAGGTGCCTTTGCCGGTCACCTTGTACAAGAATTCGACCTGACCCTTGCTGGGGTCGGCCTTGTAGGTGCTCATTGGCCGGCGGAAGTACGGTTTGTTGTCGCCTTCGTTTGGGCACAGCAGGTTGAAGAACTGCCCCGGCAGCGACTGGCATGCAGCACCGTCGGCTTGAAGCACTAGGCGCTTGTACTCATCGTTGACCCATTCGTTGGAGATGACGACCGCCAACGTGTCGTTAGGGGGGGTGATGGCAGTGGCCTGGCAGCAACCGGAAATCACGTTCATTGTGGGTGGCCTCGCATTTGTCTAATTTTTTATACAGCATGGTCAATAGAAATTGCCGCCTCAGTGTTGAGGCGGCGGGTAACTCGGTGTTTCAGGGATTGCGTGAGTTGAATCTACCGCAGTCGATTTATTCTGTCTAATTTTTGATACGAATCAGGCGAGGCAGGCTGATAGCCGGCTTCGATGATTAAGCCGGCTGAGCCTTTTTCAGCTGTTCACTCTGACAGGCAGGAAGCAGAAAGACCGTAGCGGCCATCGCCACGACGTAAAGCGACGAGAGCAACATGATCGCGGCAGTGAAGGAGTAATGAAGTGCTACCGCCCCCACAACTAATGGACCGAACCCGCCCGCAGCACGGCCAATGTTGAACAGCACGTTCTGGGCCGTGGCGCGTATCTGCGCCGGGTAGAGATCAGAGATCAACGCCCCATAACCGCCGATCATACCGTTCACAAAAATCCCCATGATCGCGCCGGCGAACAGCATGACGGTCGGGTTATCAAGGTTGGCATAAGCAATGACCATGATCGCTGCGCCTGCTTGGTAGAGCAGGAACATCTTCTTGCGGCCAAAGCGATCCGCCAGTTGGCCGAACAGCCAAATCCCGAATGCCATGCCCAGCACAGTGACTGCAGTCCAAGTACCAGATGCCATGAGCGAAAAGCCGAATTTCTTGGACAAGTAGCTGGGCATCCAGATCATCAGGCCGTAGTACCCAAAGTTCTGCACAGAAGTCAGGACCATCACCCCAACACTGGCCTTGGTGGTCTGCCGGTCTTTGAAAAGGTCAGTGAATCGCCGAGCAAACGGAACAGGATCAGCTGCAGCCTTCACGAACTCAGCCGGCTCACTCATCGTGTGACGGACAATCAAAGAAACGAAAGCAGGCAGCAAGCCGACCAGGAACATGCCACGCCAGCCGATGTAAGGCAGAAGCAATGGTGTGAGAAGAGCCGCCGCAAGAACACCGGCTTGCCATCCCATGCCCACATAAGAGGAGGCTCGGTTGCGCCGGTGTGCCGGCCAGGTCTCGGCGATCAGCGCCATGCCGATACCGAACTCACCACCCAAACCGAAACCGGCGAGGGTCCTGTAGATCAACAGATCCCAATAGCCCTGAGCGATTGCGCAGAGACCAGTGAAGATGGAGAAGGTCAGGATGCACAGGGTCAGCATTCGAACCCGGCCATAGCGATCGCTCAATTGGCCAAATATCAGCCCGCCTGCCACAGCTCCCAATAACGTCCAAGTCACCAGCGAGCCGGCCTCCGATGATGTCAGCGCAAGGCCGATCGTAATCGCAGGCAGCATAAACCCGAGAATCAGTAAGTCGAAGCCGTCCATTGCATAACCCGTCACACTGGCTATCAAAGCCTTGCGCGGTGACGCATCCTTTTTTTGAACCATGTCGGACGAAGCCATCATGCTTTACCTCTTGTTTTTGTATAGTTTTTTAGACGACCTGACAGAGGGACTCGCCAGACCCGCCACCTGCTGGCACCTCAAGGGCTGACCACAGGTTACTGCTAGCGCCGGATTTTGTCTAAATATTTAGATTTCACAAAAAGCCCGAAACAGCGAATGCACTAAAGGTGCCATTCGAGGTTGATGGAAAGTGCATCGACATCAATCCCATCGCCCGTGCGGTTGCCGAATTTGTTCCGCCAATACTCGTATCCGGGCCCAACCCAGAACACGTTCTTCTTGGCCCCGACGAGCTGACCTGCGTCGACCATCAAGGAGGTACGCATCAGTTGCTCATCTGCGGTGGGGTTGTTGCGGTAGTCATCACCCTTTTCAGTGTTGTAGCTGTAGAAGCCCTGGAATTTCATCGGCACACTGCCAACCGTGAACGGGACACCCCATGTCAGGTTCAGTTGGTAGAAGGGGTCGAACAGCATCGATGAGTGGTTCCCGGGTAGGTCACAGCTGTCTAGGCCGCAGTGGTTCCATTCCCGTGCGTAATACAGGCTCAGGTCGAGAAAACCCGCCGGCAGCGCAAATTTGAGGGTTGGACCGATCACCACCATTCGCTTGCGTGACTGGAATGCGTTGTTCTTTGTATTCCAGTCAAAACCCAGGGTCAGCGCGACATCCTTGACCGGGCCGAAGGCCAGGGGCTTATCGAAAATCCGGCCGTACTGCAGTTGATTGCGATAAGTCAGGTAGATTTCGGTGGCGCCACTGTCGCTCTCCTTTTTGGGGTCATTGTGATCTGACTTGAACACATCAAGGTTCGCAAATTGCTGGCCCAGCGCGTAGGTGCTGACATGGGTGAGCTGGACGATGTGCTTAGCCACGTCTTTCTTTTTGCCTGGGTCGGAGAAATGACTGCTGTAGCGATATCCAATGAAGGTATCGCTGAACGCTGGGGGTTGAGCTGCCATGACAGCTGGGGTCAAAAAAAGGGCGAGTACGGGCGCGCCGATTCTGGTCTTCATTACCGAAGCTCCAATCAGAGTGTTGTTATTACGCGTTGGGCAGGAAAAAACTGCCTAGCTGTCAGGTCCTAGGACCAAAGCCAAGCAAGCAGGCAAGGAAGTGCTACAAAACGGTGCGGAGTGTGTGCTGAGATACCTAGCCGCGGGTCGGCGCGAGGGGAGTTGAGTAGACATGAGCCGGCCTTTTTTTGTATTTTTTAGACGAACAACTTCACCTGTCTAAATATTGATACACTTGCAGCATGACTTCGTCAAGCCGATCTGGTCGGACACGCGCACTCATCCAATAATGATAAGGATTCTCATTGAACCAGATTGATTACCAAGCAATCGGCGAACGTCTCAGGGCTTTTCGAATTGGCCGTCAGCTGAATGCCGATCAGGTTGCAGAAAAGCTCGGCATCTCGCGTGCTGCGGTTTATCGCCTCGAACTCGGCAAAATCGTAAAGCTCGAAACGCTGGAGCGGTTGGCGGAGCTGTTGAAGGTCTCGCTGACCAGCCTGCTGGGTTCAGACACGGAGTACTTCGACAATGCGCTGGGTTACTTCGAGCGCATGAGGCAGCTGGAAGCGAGGTCCAGCAGCATCATCTCCTACTTCGATCCGTTCTCTTATCTCCTGACAACGCCTGAGTACTCTGAGCTGTTCAAAACGATGCTCTACGAGGCCAGGCCTCGGGTTTTCAGCGGTGCTCAAGAAGCGATGGAAGACCAGATACTGAGTATCCTGGACGAGCGGAAATCCACCTTCTTCCGCCAAAAATTCGAGGTCAAGTCCATCGTCGGTCTGCGCCAGATCGAGCGCTATTTGCACATTGGCCTAGTAGGTCGTTTGGACTTACCGCCCAGTGTTCGTATGGAGCGGGCTTTGCTCGCCCGCCGAGAGATCGAAAACCTGATCAGCATCGTGGAATCGAACAGCGATCATCCGAACATCTATCTGATCGACGAAGCGCTCCCAAGCGCCACCTTCCAGATCTTCGAACAGAAAAACACAAGCTACGTAGCAGTCAGCCCGTACCGACTGGGCGAATTGCCCAATCTGCATGTAGGCATTGCTAGCGTGACGTCATCGGCCCAGGCGGTAGACATGTACAAAGCCATGTCTACCGACTTGTTGAGCCGAGCATATTCAGGCCGAGACGCTATGAGGAAGCTCCAGCAGCTGCTAGCAAAGTTGTAACTAGACGTGCGTTGCCCTGGCTTTCCTGGACACTTTTAAGCGACTGATTTTGGTCGTTAGCCAAGCTCGGCAAACGGCCACCTCAACGCCCAGAGGAAGTCAGTCGAGCTAAATCGAGGCTTCTGGGGCACGTATCTGATACCCGGCTCGGTTGCCCGGCGCCGGGTGGATTTGGGGAACGGGCATAGCCCACCAACTTGGCCCAAACATACGTCCGGGCCGGTGATGATCGGTGTTGATCGCTGCCCAAGGCCCCACTTACTTCAGCGGCACGTAGATATCCGTTTGCCACTGCTCCAGCGGCGTTTCCGGGTACACGCTCAGGTACTGGAAGAACAACGGATGGTCGCGCAATTCTTCATTGCTCGATGGCAGCCAGTCACGATAAAGCGGGTAGATGGTTTCGCCGATGTAGTCAGGCGAGCCGATATGCCGGATCACGGCGCAACGCCCGGCCGGGATGACCCGCTCATGCACGGCGAAATCGTTGGGCTGCACAGCCTCATCAATCTCACCGCAAACGGCAAAGCGAAAAGCGTCGGGCGGGGTGGTGTCGGGGTTGTCGTAGGGAATGCCGAACGTGCGGCTGCTGGCCACCGGCGACTGGCCGCTGTGCATGCGCCATTGGCGAAAACGCGCGACGCTTTCGCCGACCAGGCCGGGTGGCCCTCGGTGCTCGAGCGCGGCTACGCGGGTTTCGGCGAAATCCACGATACGGATCTGCATGGTGATACTCCTGGAAAGGTGTGGAACAACGAATACCGCACTCCAGGCCTGCCAGTTCGGCGCCTTGGCGAACACGCTGGGCGCCATGCCAAAGGCACGCTTGAACGCTCTGGAAAAGGCTTCGGGGCTTTCGAAACCGGCGCCGAATGCGGCTTCCAGGACGGGCATTGCGGGTGAGGCGACCAGCTGGTGCGCCGCGCGTCGAAGCCTCATCAGTTGCACATACCGCGAAACCGGAATGCCCATGTATGCCGTGAACTGCCGATGGAAGTGAAACGCCGAGAAGTTGGCGATGCGGCTCAGGGCATTCACCGACAGGTCGCCTTCAAGGTGGCTGTCGATGTAGGCAAGCACGGCTTCGAACCGCTTTGCGTAGGTAGGGTTGTGCTGTGAGTCAGTCAACGAACGGAATCTCCGGAAGGTGCGGTGAGCGCTAGCATCCGTTGTTCAGGCATCGAGGTGCCTAGCCGTGATTGCTCAATCGGGGATTGTCTTGACCATGCCGTGGATGACGCCAGTGTTGACGGGTGTACCGCGCTACCGGCCAGTTAAGCAAGTTGGGCCGCAAAAGCGGCCCCTGTAACGCTAGCTGACAGGTGGGTCAATCCACCCGCACGAACTCGTTCTTGGCCATTTCACTGCCGCCGACGGCTTCCAGGCGCTTGCCACCCTCCAGTACGCGCACATTGATCAGTGCAAGCCCGTCCTTGTTGCGCGCCGTGACCACATCATCCTTGCGCTCCCACTCTTCGACCTTGACCTTGCTGCCATTGGCGATGATGTAGTCCTTGGAGAACTCCCACTTCTGCTTGGGGCTTTTGAAACCCATCACCGTGGTGGTGGCTTCGTAAGTCCCTTCCAGGGCGTCGTTGCCGCAGCCGGCCAGTACAAAGAATGGCAGCGCTGCGAGTACCAGTTTGAACGTACGCATGTGATTTCCTTATCGGTTGGTTTTGATGGTGACGCATCATGAAGGCGGAGTGCCTGTAGCAGGTCCATGGACATCCGCATGGGCGCTACGCCGCGGGATTATACAGACCGGGCCTGATCAGCAAAGTTGCATGCGCCAGGGTGCTTGAAACCTTGACGAAGTTGTCTGGGCTGGTGGGGTAGAGCAGCCGTGTTTTTCAGGCAAGGCTGCAGGGTGAGTACCAGGGGGCCGCGGAATCGATGTGAACGTGTTTCTGCTTCTTGGGCAGGAACGGGGTATCAAGTGTGCCCAGGGCTATCGAAACCCAGTCGGCAAAATCACCTTGGGACCGTGACCAGAACAAGCTTGAGCCGCACGCGACGCAAAACTCGCGCACTACCGTCGGTGAAGAGGCGAAGGTCTTGATGTAGGTAGCACCGCGTAGTATTCGCAGCATATTGCGCGGCACGCTGCCGTACGAAGCGAATGCGGCGCCATGACCTTTACGGCATTGGCTGCAATGGCAATGGCTCACTGCCTTGGGTGGGGTGAGTAGCAGGTAACTGACCGCTGTGCATAGGCAGCTTCCTTGGTATACCTCTGTCATTGGTGCTTCCGTGCAGGATGAAAACGCCAGCCTAAACGCCCAGGCCTGATCAGTCGACTGGCCGTAACTGACGTCCATCGTGCACAGGGTGCTTGACCCTGAAGTGGCTATAACCCTCAGTCTGGTCGTTAGTTTGCCTCTACTAGGAATTCATCATGGACAACCGTATTCCTCCGCCCCTGGTTGCAACCCTGTTCGGTCTATTGGCCTGGTTCGCGGCTCGACACTTACCGGGAACCTTGGAGGTGACTGTCGAATGGCGCATTGGCCTGGCGCTCGTGGTATTGCTAGTAGGCGTAGCTGTTTGTCTGGCCGGCGTGCTTTCCTTCCGTCAAGCACGCACTACGGTCAACCCGCTGAAGCCTGAAACAGCTTCGGCACTGGTCACCGGGGGCATCTACACCTATACACGCAACCCCATGTACCTAGGCTTCGCCACAGCCCTGATTGCTTGGTCAATCTTTCTCGCCTGGCCGCCAGCACTTCTAAGCGTGCTGGGCTTCGTAATCTATATGAACCTCTTCCAGATCGGTCCGGAGGAACGGGCCCTTGCCAGTCGTTTCGGCAGAGCGTTCACGCAGTACTGCAAACAAGTAAGGCGTTGGCTTTAGATAACGAAACGTCTGCCAGCCGAGGCGAGTTCTCGATGGGATTGAGCCTTTTTGATGCGCCCTGTCAGTGCTGCGCGCTATCCACCGCGATGCCTTCGCCGGATACCTCGGTGTAGCGGGCACTGCGATCGGCAATGGCGTAATGAATCAACCCGCCCAAACCTGCCCCAAAGAACCACGAAAACTGCGACAGCGTATCGAACGCCGGCACCAGCGCCAGCACGATGGCGATCAGCGCAGCCGGGATGAACGCCGCTACAGCGCGCAGGTTGACCCCACGGTTGTAGTGATAGGCAGCCTCTGTACTTTCGCTGTACAGCTGCGGCAGGTTTACCCGGCTGCGGCGAACCAGGTAGTAGTCGGTGACGATGATTCCGTACAGTGGGCCGAGCAGGGCACCCAGGCCGCCGAGGAAATACACGATCACCGACGGGCTGTTATACAGGTGCCAAGGCAGGATCAGCACCGCGATGGCGGCGCTGAGCAAGCCGGCGCGGCGGAAGTTCAGCAGGTTCGGCGCGAGGTTGGCGAGCACGTAGGCCGGGGCGACGAAGTTGGCCATGATGTTCACCGCGACGGTGACGATCAGGAAGGCCAGGCAGGCCAGCACCAGGCCGGCGGTGTTGGGGATGGCGGCGACGATTTCGGTCGGTCCCTGCACCAGCTTGCCGTCGATGCTGAACTGCGCGCCGGCCAGTACCACGGCGATCAGCGCGAAGCCGAGCATGTTCACCGGCAGGCCCCAGAAGTTGCCCACGCTGATGGTGCGACGGTCTGGGCAGTTACGGGTAAAATCGCAGAAGTTGAGAATCATGGTGCCGTACAGCGAGACCCACAGCGCGGCGGCACCGAGCACTTTCAGCCACATAGTCGAACCGGTTGGCGCGTTGCCGCTGGACCATGAAATCGACAGGCCACTGCGCCAGTACATCCAGCCCGCCAGGCAGGCAAAGGCGACCAGAATGATCGGCCCGGTGATGGACTCGAAGCGGCGCACCATCTCCATGCCGTAGGCAAAAATCGCCACCTGCACGCACCATATGCCTAAGAAGGTGATCCAGCCCAGCGTCGACAGACCGAGGATCGAGTTCTGGTCGTAGGCTTTGAGGTCTGGAGCGATGGCGGTCAGCAGCACGCGCAGCACGACCGAGGCGAGGTAGGTTTGTATGCCGAACCAGGCGATAGCGATCACCGCGCGGATCAGTGCCGGGATCTGCGCACCATGAATGCCGAAGCTGATACGGCACATGACGGGGTAGGGCAGGCCGGTCTTCTGGCCCATGTAGCCCGACAGGTTCATCAGGCCGTAGATCACCAGCGCACCAAGCGCGAAGGCGGCGAGGATCTGCGCGCCGCTCATGCCCAGTGCGAACAGGCCGATGGCGAAGGAATAGTTGGCGATGTTATGCACATCGTTGGTCCACAGCGCGAACAGGCTGTAACGCCCCCAGGTGCGATTGGCCGCGCGGGTCGGGGCAAGGTCGGCACTGTACAGACGCGGGCTCAACGCCAGCTGATTGGGCTCGGCCGTATCGGCGGGGAGAACATCAAGCTGACCAACATCGGAACGTGAAATCGACGCCATCGGGACTCCATGATGGTTGTGTACTTTTATTATTGAATTTGTATACACACAAGATTCATACCAACCCACGCGTTCGGTTGAGGCCAGCCTTCTATAGCCTTCATTCGGCATTTTTGCGTGATACGCCTCGCCGAGAAGTGGGTATTTTGTGCACATTTTTTGTGCAAAGTTGTTACCGCACGCGCCAGGCGGGGATGCTTACCTGTTCACCAGGTTGAGCTGACGCGCTGAACGGGTGGCTTTCAAGGGAATGTTCGGACTAATCTGCCAACAGGATTCTATGGGGGCTTTTCGATGTCGAATGTATCGCTCGGACTGGGTCTGTTACTTGCCGCTGCCTTGGTCGAAGCAGCCCCATTGCAGGTGCCCACCCCGGCCGCACTGAGGAGCCAGCTCGAAAGCCTCAAGCCTGGCCAGTTTCTCTGGTACCCGCAGGTTTCGCCGGTAGGGCCGGTGACCGTGGTGGTGAGCCTTACCGAGCAACGTGCCTACGTCTATCGCAATGGCATTGCCATTGGCGTCAGTACCGTGAGCAGCGGCAAGCCAGGCCGGGAAACCCCCACCGGGGTATTCAGCATTCTGCAGAAGAAGGTCGAGCACAAATCCAGCCTCTACAACAGCGCGCCGATGCCCTATATGGAGCGCCTGACGTGGGACGGCATTGCCTTGCACGCTGGCCATCTGCCGGGCTACCCCGCTTCGCATGGTTGTGTCCGGTTGCCGATGGACTTTGCCAAGAAGCTGTACGAAGTCACCGGTTTCAGTTCGACGACTGTCATCGTTTCCGATACCAACAGTGCGCCGGTGGAGGTCTACCACCCCGGCGTGCTGGCGCCTACGGTCAGCGATGGCAAGGCCCAAGGCCCGCTGGTATTGAACAACCAACAGTTCTGGAACGACCCAGACCCGACGGCTGGGCCACTGTCGATCCTGATCAGCCGCGCCGACTTGCGGGCCTACGTGTTCCGCGGTGGCCAGTTGATCGGTTCGGCGCCGGCACTTTCGGCTGAAAGCGGCCAGCATCGCAGTGGCATGGCGGTGTATTCCCTGTTGCAAAAGCCATCCAGCTTGGCACTCGATGGCGGGCTACCCTTACGCTGGTCAGTGGTGGGCTTGAGCAACCCGGAGTATGGGAATACGCCTTATGAACAATTGGGGCAATTGAACATCAACCCGGAATTTCGCCGTCATCTACGAGCGGCAATGGACGTTGGCACGATGCTGGTGATCACTGACTGGGCGTCTACTCGGGATACCCGCAGCAATGGACAATTCACGGTGATCAGCACCGAGGGCAGTGAAGAATCTAAACCATTGGTCAAGAAATGATCGGCAATCTTCAGTAAATCAAGCAAAGTAGCGGTTTTTGGCTGCAAACAAGGCAGATAAGACACGTTTTCAACAGGGTACCTATGTCGATGCTTGAACCTTTGCGCGGAGCCGTCCGGCTCTCGGTGGCCAGTATTGGCCTGTTTTTCTTGAGCGCCTGGCCTGCTGCCTACGCGCAATCTCTGCCTAGTGCTGCCGAGCTGCAGCAGTTGGCGCCGAACGCCAACCTGTCCACCTTGGCCCTGGCCCTTACTGCCTATTCATGCGCCAGTCACAACGACGCGAACAAGTTGCTGACGGTGATCGATTACTCCAAGGCCTCGCGTGACAAACGCCTGTGGGTGTTCGACCTGCGGGCCCGGAAACTGCTGTTCGAAGAGTGGGTCGCCCATGGCAAGAACAGCGGCGCCGATGTGCCGACCACGTTCTCCAACGCGCCGAACAGTTACCAGTCCTCCATCGGCCTGTATGAAACCGGCCAGACCTACAGCGGCAAGCATGGCCGCTCGCTGCGCCTGCAAGGGTTGGAGCCGGGGTTCAACGACAACAGCATGTCGCGGGCAATCGTGATGCATGCCGCCGCGTATGCCGACCCCAAGGTTGTGCCCGGCCTAGGGCGCCTGGGGCGCAGCCAGGGCTGCCCTGCCGTTCGGCCGGCCATTGCCGGCAAGCTGATCGAGACGTTGCAACGCGGTAGCTATGTGTTTGCCTATTACCCGCAGCAGAACTGGCTGAAAACATCACGTTTTCTCAACGCACAGAGCTGCCCGCTGGCAAATCAGTCGCTCGCCAGCAAGTAGAGGCAACGGTGGGTAGTTACTGATTACCCTTGGCCTGTTGCTCCAGGTGCACCTGCAACGTCGGATCGATTTGCAGTGCGCTGGCCAGTTCGTCCAGGTAGGCCCGCTCTGCGGGCTGCTGGTCATCCACCAGCATCACGCTAGCCAGGTACATTTCGGCAGCCATGGCGGGGTCCTGGGCAGACTGTGCCACCTCGGCTGCATCGAGTGGTTTGCTGACCTCCTCATCCAGCCATTGCTGCAGTTGCGGGTCGCTGGTGTGGCGTTTGATTTCGGCGTAGATCAACTGTTCTTCTTGCTCGTCGATGCGACCGTCAGCCTTGGCTGCCGCGATCAATGCGCGCAGTACCGCATGGCTGTGGCCTTCGGCTTCGGCGCCCGACAGTTGATCGACCGTACGCATGGCCTGTTGCGGGGCGGCTGCCTGGCTGCGTTGCCAGCTTTGATAGGCCTGGAACGCCATCATGCCCAACGACGCCAGCGCGGCATAATTGGTGCCACCCGCAGAGCGGCCCTGGGTAGAGCCAAGCGCGCTGCCGCCACCCAAAAGCCCGCCCAGTAAACCACCAAGACCGCCAGCGCCACCCGTTGCACTGCCGCCGCCAAGCAGCCCTCCCAGCAAGCCGCCCAGGCCGTCTTGCGATGCCAGGCCGCCGTTCCCTTGTTGCGCTCGCGAGCCTTGTCCGGCGCGCAGCAGCTGTTCGAGTAGATCAGTCGTGTTCATGGCACCGCCCTCGGTCGGTAGTCGTTGCCCAGACAAGCAACGATAGCCCCCTCGAGGCGAACTGCCATGACCGTTTGGCAGACTTGGCCCAGAAGGGCCAAGGTCGGGTCAGGCACCCATATGGCAGGTGCTGCAGCCAGGGTACTGGCTCAGCCTCTCATCACTTCGTCCAATGCCTGCTCAAGGGTGCTGACCGTGCGCTCGATATTGTGCAGCTTTTCGAGCCCGAACAGGCCGATGCGGAAGGTCTGGAAGTCGGCTGGCTCGTCACATTGCAACGGCACGCCGGCGGCTATCTGCAGGCCGTGATCGGCAAATTTCCTGCCGCTCTTGATATCGGCATCATCGGTGTAGCTCACCACGACGCCCGGTGCCTGAAAGCCCGATGCGGCCACGCTCTTGATGCCTTTACCAGTCAACAGGGCGCGCACCCGATCACCTAGCGCCTGTTGTTCCGCGCGGACCTTGTCGAAGCCGTAGGCTTGCATCTCGTTCACCACGTCGTTGAACCGTGCGAGCGAATCGCTGGGCATGGTCGCATGGTACGCATGCCCACCTTGCTCGTAGGCCTGCATGATCTGAAGCCACTTTTTCAGGTCGCAGGCAAAGCTGCTGCTCTGTGTGTGCTCGATGCGTTCGAGGGCCAACGCGCTGAACATCACCAAGGCGCAGCAAGGTGAGGCGCTCCAGCCTTTTTGCGGTGCGCTGATCAGCAGGTCGACCGCGCACTTGTGCATATCGACCCAAATCGTGCCGGAGGCGATGCAGTCCAGTACGAACAGGCCACCCACTGCATGCACGGCATCGCCGACGGCCCGCAGGTAATCGTCGGGCAGGATAATCCCTGATGAGGTTTCAACGTGGGGCGCGAAGACAATCTGAGGCTTGTGCGCCTCAATTGCCGCCAGCACTTGCTCCAGAGGCGGTGGCGCGTAGGCCGCCTGGCGCCCCGTGTCGACCGGTCGGGCTTTCAGCACCGTGGTGGCCGCCGGGATGTTGCCCGTATCGAGGATTTGGCTCCAGCGATAACTGAACCAGCCGTTGCGTATCACCAGGCATTGCTGGCCAGTGGCAAACTGGCGCGCAACTGCTTCCATGCCGAATGTACCGCTGCCCGGCACTACCGCAACAGCCTGGGCGCCATAGACCTGTTTCAGGGTCTTGGAAATGTTCTTCATCACGCCTTGAAATGCCTGAGACATGTGATTGAGCGAGCGGTCGGTGTACACCACCGAGTACTCGACCAGCCCCTCAGGATCAATACTGGAGTAGAGCGTTGACATGGGGTGACTCCTTGGCAGAGATGTCCGTGGTATCGACCCTGCCCTAAGCCCTGGCAAATGACAAGACGGGGCAGGGCGGTGTGCGGCTTCGGTCGACCTTATCAACAGCCTCACCGGTACCGGTGACCGCTAAACTTTGCTCTAACCGTAGATTAACTATTGCCTGTCTGTTGCTTCAGCCAGTGTTGCACGACGCCAAGCGACTCAGGCTGCTGCAGCTTGCGTGGCCACACCAGATAGAACGACTTGTCGAGCCTGAGCTGCTGAGCGAAGACTTGAATCAGCCTGCCGGCGACGATGTCATCACTGACGAACGCCAGGCTGGCCAACGCAATGCCCTGGCCACTGATGGCCGCATCAATGGCCAATGAGGTCTGATTGAACCGCAGGTTCTTGGCGGTCGGTTGCACGTGTTGCGGAAACACTGCAGCAAGGAACTGAGGCCAGAAGTTATGGGCATCGTGGAGCATGATGAAATCTTGCAGTTGCTCGAAGCTGGCGGGGACTTGGCTGCCCTCGAACAACGCAGGGCTGGCCACTGCGACGATGCGATCCTCCATCAACAGTTCGCTGTTCAGGCCTGCGCCGATTTCGGGCTTGCCATAGCGGACGGCGATATCCACGCCATCGGTGTTGAAGTGGGACAGTCGATCTGTAGCCAGCACACGTAAATCGATGTCCGGGTGGCTTTGCGCAAAACTGCCCAGCCTGGGAATAAGCCATTTGGAGGCAAAGGTCGGGGTAACGCTGACCGTAAGGTGCGCTGATTGTGGCCGCAGCAGGCGTGTCGCCTCATCGATCATGGCCAGGGCACTGCGGATGCTGCCGCTGTAACCCAGCCCTGCATCGGTCAGTGCCAGGCCCCGGGGCAGGCGCTCGAACAGGCGAAGGTTCAGGCTTGCCTCCAGCCCGCGTATCTGTTGTGCAACTGCCGCCTGGGTCACGCCCAATTCTTCGGCGGCCAGGCGGAAGTTAAGGTGGCGGGCGACCACTTCAAACACGCGTAGCGCATTAAGCGAGGGCAATTCAGGGAAACCGTTTGGCATGACGTTGGCAATGGCCGGGCTGGAAAAATTCATTGCCGAGGCTACTCCCTGAGCACCTTTAAAGAAACCCGCGCCAGCGCCTTCAATTCAAGCGCCTGAACCTCAAGCGCTCTTTTCGCGGCAGCGGTTTTTCATCGTGCAGCTTGACTCGTGAAATTTTTAGTGTAATTTTTCATGAAAAATAAACATAAAAATTTCACGGCAGTCCGAAACGATGAAGATGCACGAAGAGGTTGAAGCCCTCGCGATCCTTATTCACGACCTGCGCAAATTCAAGAACCTGACCTTGGGTGAACTGGCCGAGCGCATCAACCGCTCTGTCGGTTTTCTCTCCCAGGTCGAACGCGGTGTTTCACGCCCGACCGTGGCGGACCTCACCGCTATCAGCGAAGCGCTCGGCGTATCCACCGCGTACTTCTACAACCTGAGCAAGCCCCGCAGCATCGGCTGGGTCACGCGCCCCCATGAGCGGCGCACGCTGTACCTGGAGTCGGGCATTACCGACGTGCTGGCCTCGCCGACCATCGCCGGCGCGTTCGCCATGCTCGACAGCCATCTCGAGCCCGGCGCCACCAGTGGCGAGGACTACCTGAGCGATCGTTCCGAGCAGGGCTGCTTCGTGCTCGAAGGCGAGCTCACGGTATGGCTGGACCAGGGTGACGCCGTGACCCTGCACGCCAACGACTGCTTCCAGCTGCAACCCCACGCGCAATTCCGTTACGCCAACCTGACGGAAAAGACCACCCGTGTGCTCTGGGTCTTCAATTGAATTCGTTCACCTCACAAGGATAAGAAGATGAGTGTCATCTTTCCGGATCTGCTGGCTGAAGTGCGCTCGTTCCGAGCAGAACACCCGGCATTACGCTATGTCGACTTGATTGCACTGGATATCCCCGGGCATTTCTATGGCAAGCGCTACCCCATCGACATGCTGGAGAAAGTCGCAGCCGGTGCGCCTTTGAAGCTGCCGCAGAACTGCGTGCTGCTGGGCACCCAGGGTGGGCTCTACCCGATTGGTGACTACTGCTTCGCCGACGGCGACCCGGATGCCGCGCGGCGCCTGGTACCGGGCACCCTCAAGCCGGTGCGCTGGGAAAAGGAAGTGATCGCCCAGATGCTCATCACCTCCGACGGCACTGCCAAGCCGATCGAGTTCGAACCCCGAGAAGTGCTGGCTCGCGTGCTTCAGCGCCTGGCCAAGCGTGGTATCCGCCCGGTGGTGGCGTTCGAACTGGAGTTCTACCTGTTCGACCGCAAGCTCGATAACGGCCTGCCGCAGTACCCGCGCGACACGGCGACCGGGGACGAAGACGACCAACCGAACATGCACATCGAGCGGCTGTCGCGCTTCTCGTCGGTGCTGCACGAGATGGTCGATGGCGCCAACGAGCAGGGCGTGCCGGCGAACGTGATCACCGCAGAGCTAGGCCCCGGCCAGTTCGAAATCAACTTCTCCCACAGCGACGATGCCCTGAGCGCGGCGGACTGGTCGGCGCTGTTCTGCCGCAGTACCCGGGGTATCGCGATGAAGCACGGCTACCGCGCCAGCTTCATGAGCAAGCCGTACCTGGACGCGCCAGGCAGCGGCATGCATGTGCATGTCAGCCTGTACGACGACGCCGGCAACAACATCCTGGCCGGTGCCGAGCAGCGCAAGCTGCGTCATGCGGTGGCAGGGTGCCTGGAGCTGCTGCCGCACTGCATGCCGATCTTTGCCCCCAACCACAATGCCTACCGCCGTTATGGCGCGATGGTCAACGCGGCGAGCAAGGCCAGCTGGGGCTTCGAGGACCGTGATGCGTGCATTCGCATCCCTGAATCCGACCCGCGCAACCTGCGCATCGAGCACCGCCTCGCGGGCGCCGATGCCAACCCGTATCTGGTGCTGGCGGCCATCCTGACCGGGATGGAGCATGGCCTGGACCGTGGCGTGGAACCCATTGCGCCGTTGAACGACAACCGCCAGAGCGGCATCGACTTCCCCAAGGATGCCCTCAGCGCTCTGGCCGCCATGCGTCACCACCCGGTGGTCAACGAAGGCCTGGGCAGTGAGTTCGTGATGGTTTATTGCGAAAACAAATACCAGGAGCAACTGGACTTCATGCGCCACATCGATGCCCGCGAATACCGCTGGTTCCTTTGACTGCTGCGGTCCGAACAGACGCTTTTTCAACGTTTGAATACCACGCGCAATACCGATTTGCCGGAGGAAGATATGCCACGTGTGCCCGTTATTGGCATTACCGCATGCACCAGCATGATTGAGCAGCATGCCACCCAGACCATCGCCGAGAAGTACGCACGCGCGGCCGCCAAAGCGGCGTGTGGGCTGCCCATCGTGATCCCCAGCCTCGGTGACCTGATGGACAGCGCCGATATTCTCGACGTGGTGGATGGGCTGATCTTCACCGGTTCGCCGTCCAACATCGAGCCGTTTCACTACAACGGCCCGGCCAGTGCGGTAGGCACCCATCATGACCCTTTGCGTGATGCCACCACGTTGCCGCTGATGCGTGCGGCCATCGCCGCCGGTGTGCCCGTACTTGGCATTTGCCGTGGCTTTCAGGAAATGAACGTGGCGTTGGGCGGCACCCTGTACCAGAAGGTCCACGAGGCTGGGGTGTTCATGGATCACCGCGAAGGCAAGGGCGAGCCCATCGAAAAGCAGTATGGCCCGCGTCACACCATGCATGTGGAGCCCGGTGGCCTGCTCGACCGCATGGGCTTGCCGGCGATCTTCGACGTCAATTCCATCCACGGCCAGGGCATTGATGTACTGGCCCCGGGGCTACGGGTGGAAGCATTGGCACCAGATGGCCTGGTGGAAGCGATTTCGGTCGAGAACAGCAAGGGGTTTGCCCTGGCCGTGCAATGGCACCCGGAGTTCCAGGTCATGGACAACCCGCAGTACCTGGCCATCTTCCAGTCATTCGGCAAGGCCTGCCGGCAGCGCTCGGTGCTGCGCCAGAGGCTGTTGCTGTCCGCCTGAACAGCCACCTTGCCCACCTACGAAAATACCCGCGCAGCACCGCTGCGCAACTTGATGGAGTGAAGTCAATGAGTGAACAGAATTCGCAGACCCAGGCCTGGCAAGCGCTGAGCCGCGACCACCACCTGGCCCCGTTCAGCGATGTCAAACAACTGGCCGAAAAAGGCCCGCGCATTATCACCTCGGCCAAGGGCGTGTACCTCTGGGACAGTGAAGGTAACAAGATTCTCGATGGCATGGCGGGCCTGTGGTGCGTGGCGGTCGGCTATGGTCGCGACGAGCTGGCCGAGGTCGCCAGCCAGCAGATGAAGCAGCTGCCTTACTACAACCTGTTCTTCCAGACTGCCCACCCGCCTGCGCTGGAGCTGGCCAAGGCAATCGCCGATGTGGCGCCGCAAGGCATGAACCACGTGTTCTTCACAGGCTCCGGCTCCGAAGGCAACGACACCGTACTGCGCATGGTTCGCCATTACTGGGCGTTGAAGGGCAAGAAAAACAAGAACGTCATCATCGGCCGCATCAACGGTTACCACGGCTCTACCGTGGCGGGCGCGGCCCTGGGCGGCATGAGCGGTATGCACCAGCAGGGCGGGGTGATCCCGGATATCGTGCACATCCCGCAGCCCTACTGGTTCGGTGAAGGCGGCGACATGACCGAGGCCGACTTCGGCGTGTGGGCGGCCGAGCAGTTGGAGAAGAAGATCCTCGAAGTTGGCGTGGACAACGTTGCCGCCTTCATCGCCGAGCCGATCCAGGGCGCCGGCGGTGTGATCATCCCGCCGCAGACCTACTGGCCGAAGGTCAAGGAAATCCTGGCCAGGTACGACATCCTCTTCGTCGCCGACGAAGTCATTTGCGGTTTCGGCCGTACCGGTGAGTGGTTCGGTACTGACTACTACGACCTCAAGCCCGACCTGATGACCATCGCCAAGGGCCTGACCTCCGGTTACATCCCCATGGGCGGAGTGATCGTGCGTGACGAAGTGGCCAAGGTCATCAGCGAAGGCGGCGACTTCAACCACGGCTTCACCTATTCCGGCCACCCGGTAGCGGCTGCGGTGGGCCTGGAGAACCTGCGCATTCTGCGCGACGAGCAGATCATCCAGCAGGTGCACGATAAAACCGCACCTTATCTGCAGCAACGCCTGCGCGAACTGGCCGACCACCCGCTGGTAGGCGAAGTCCGCGGCTTGGGCATGCTCGGTGCGATCGAGCTGGTGAAGGACAAGGCCACCCGCGCCCGTTATGAAGGCAAAGGTGTCGGCATGATCTGCCGCCAGCACTGCTTCGACAACGGCCTGATCATGCGCGCCGTGGGCGACACCATGATCATCGCGCCACCGCTGGTGATCAGTGTCGAAGAGATCGACGAGCTGGTGCAGAAGGCTCGCAAGTGCCTGGACCTGACGTACGAAGCTGTTCGGTAAGAAAGGGGCTGCTTCGCAGCCCATCGCCGGCAAGCCAGCTCCCACAGGGTTGAGACATGCATTGCAACTGTGGGCGCTGGCTTGGCTGACAGCCAGCGAACCCTGAAGCATTTTGCTTTGTGAGATGAATCATGTACTTTTCAGGGCATTCATCACCCATCCGAAAGTCGCGATTCAACTATGAAAGTGCACGAAGAAATCGAAGGCCTGGCAGTACTGATTCGCGACCTGCGCAAATTCAAAGGCCTGACATTGGGCGAGCTGGCCCAGCGCATCGGCCGTTCGGTAGGCTTTCTGTCCCAGGTCGAACGCGGCGTATCGCGCCCGACCGTGGCCGACCTCACTGCCATCAGCGAAGAGCTCGGTGTCTCGACCGCCTACTTCTACAAGCTGGACAAACCCCGCGAGCTCGACTGGGTCACCCGCCCTCACGAGCGCCGCACGCTGCATCTGGCCGGCGGCATCACCGATGTGCTGGCATCCCCCACGATAACGGGGGCGTTCTCCATGCTCGATAGCCATTTGCAGCCGGGGGCCAGCAGTGGCGAAGAGTACCTGGACGACAGCTCGGAGCAAGGCTGCTTCGTGCTCGAAGGCGAACTGACCGTCTGGCTGGACGGCGGTGAGCCGGTCACGCTGCGCGCCAGTGACAGTTTTCAGTTGCAACCCCATGCCAGTTTTCGTTACGCCAACCTCACCGACAAGCCCACGCGCGTGCTTTGGGTGTTCAGCTGAGGGGCTTGTGCGTCGCATCCGGCTGGCCGGGAAAGTTGGCCTGCAAGCAATATGCTGGCTGCATGGGGTATCCTTATGCCACGCAAACAACTTCGAAGCAGTGAATGAACGATGGGTTTTGAACAACTAGCTGAGCTACGTGACCGCCTGCGGGCGGAAAAAGGGCAGACCAAGGCCGATAGCCCGAAACCGCCCAAGCGCAAGTCGCCCGCGCAGGCGAAGCCGCGTGAGCAGGACCCGGCGGTGGCAGCGATTTGGCCTCTGCAGAAGCATTTTCCCTTGGCTTTCCCGGTCAATCCTGCCCCCAAGGTGCCGCTCAAGGAGGGCATTTTCAAGGATGCCGAGCAACACTTGGAGCTGCTTGGGTTAACCCGTGAGCAGCTGAAACTGGGCATTTCTACGTGGTGCCGGGGTGCTCGATACTGGGCAAGCATGGTGGAAGATGCACCGCGTCTGGACCTGAACGGGCAGGCAGCTGGCGTTGTGACCGCCGCCCAGGCACTGCATGCGAAGCAGCAAGCCTCGCGGCAACGTAGCCAGGACCGCCGCAACCGGGCGAAGTCCAAAGCGCAGTCGCAGTCGCAGTCGCAGTCGCAGGCCTCCGCCGCCGACACCGCAGCAGTGCAGACTACCGACTGAATTAAGCCGCGCGTTGCCCTGTCGCCACGCTGGAGGGCAGCCCCTTGCGGGGGCTGCCGCCTGCGTTAGGTGTGTGGCAACTTACCTTCAGATCAAAAATCCTGGATTTACCCTGTTCCGGCCCGCCACGCACACTGCGTGTTCGGTCCAATCACTCAGGGTTTCTCATGGTTTTCGAGGGTGAACGCAATAGGGTCGTGTCAAAGCCCCTGTTCAGCGTGTTCTGTTTTGCCAGTTACTTGCTGTCGTTGTCTTATGGCTCGACCTTCCTGCTTGCATTGCTGGTGGCTACCCAAGGTGGCAACGAGCAGGATGCGGGCCATGTGATCTCAGCCGCCATGTTGAGTACGTTTGCTGCCGTGCTGGTTTCCGGGCACTTGTCAGATCGCCTCGGCGCTGCACGCTCGATTGCTTATTGCGGTCTGGCACTGGTGGCTGCGAACGTGGGGTTTGCCATGAGTGCCAGCCATACAAACCTGATGATGATGTTCGGCTTGCTGCTGGGCATAGGCTGGGGCGTTTTCTATACCCTGGGCCCGATCATCGTGGCAACGATCGTTCCCCCGGCACAGCGCTCGCGCTATTTTGCATTGCTCTCGGGCAGTATGATGAGCGGCATTGGCTCGGCGCCCTTGGTCGGGCGCCTGGCTAGCCAAATGGGTTTGCCGGTCACTGCCACCTTTTTTGTTGCAGCACTGGCTAGCCTGATCGGCGTAGTGCTGTTCTGGCGCATGGCCAATGCGTTCGTCCAATTACCCAATCGCTTTAGCGCATCAGTGTCCAGACTGTCCTGGCAGGCAACGCAAAAAGTCCTGGGCTCAAGGGCTGTATTCCCGATCCTGATGGTAGGCCTGGGCGGTGCGATCTTTGGCGGGCTTTCAAGTTTTCAAACCAGCTATGCCCATGAAAAAGCCCTCGACTACTCGGTTTTCTTCATAGGTTTCATGAGTGCTGCCATTGCCGGGCGCATGTTTGTAGCGGGGGTGGTGGTAAGGCGCGATCCCTATCGGATGTCGTGTCTGCTGTCCGGGCTGATCGTAGTGGCGTTATTGATGTTCAAATACGTTGTTGCCGGGAACCTTGGGTACATCCTGGCAGCGGTCATTCTGGGCGTTGGCTATGGCCTGACCTATTCGGTGATCAACGGCCTCGCGGCGAACGAGGCACCAGAGGGCACAACCACGCAGTCTCTGCTGCTGTTCAGCCTTTCTTATTTTGTTGGTGTATTCGGGTTCCCGTTCCTTGCCGGCAAAATCATCATCGACAAAGGTTTGTCGATGATGCTGTTGATCCTGCTGGGGGTATCCGTGCTCAATTGGTCGATTACGCTCGGACGGCTGGTGTGGCGCAAGGGCAACTTGCACAACGCCATGGCGTAGACCTCACTCGATCAACTCAAGCCATGGCCAGCGCTCCCGGTAGCTGGCAGCTTTTGCCTTGAACAAGTCGGGGCGTGGATTCAGTTCGTTCATCCTCAAAAGGTTGTTCTGCAAGTCTTCCAGGCCATGGGTGCTGTACAACGAGCCCGTGAGCACATCGACGCCCAGGCAGGTCGAGCGGATCAGGTAGCGGTCAATGCCATCGGTAACCTTGTGCAATGCCGAGTAGGTGCCGCCGAATTTCGCTTGGTACCACAGGTGAACGCGGGCCTGATTGCGCACTTCGACGTTGACGCCCAGGTGCGCACACGCCTGCTGAACCTTGGCGATAACCCGGTCTTCTGCTTCCCAGGACAAGTCGGTGTCGAAATAGGCGATGTCGTAGTCCTTGATACCCCACGCGACAGGCCGCCCGGCGCGTTGGTTCCAGAAGGTCTGGAACAGCGCGCCGGCCGTTAGCATGGAGTGAGGCATATCCAGCGTTGGCAAGATGGCCAGCAGTGCCCGGTTTATCGGGTTTTCCTGGATGGTCGCCAGAACCTGTTCATCAGTCAGTGAATACATGGGTGTCGTCCTTGAAGGCTGCTTGCCAAGGAGCGAGTTTACCCTGTGATAGTGGGCACATCCGCGAAGCATGCGATGCACGCAAGCAGCAGCTCCAGTGCTAGGCATCCACCCTCTGCCCCTTGTGCGCCTGGCGCCATTGTTTGGGGCTGACATCGAACCAGCGGCGAAACGCCCGCGAGAACGCGCTGATTTCCGAGTACCCCAGCAGCAATGCCAACTCGGAAATCGGCAGCGCCGACTGCTGCAGGTAATAGGTCGCCAGCTCCTGGCGCACGGTGTCGACCAGGGTCGAAAAACTCAGCCCCTGCTCCTGCAGGCGGCGTTGCACGGTCCAGCTGGGCAGGCGCAATTGCTCGGCTACCTGCTCCAGGCTCGGGTAGCCGTCGCCCAACAGGGCGCGAACCTGGGTTTTCACATCATCGACAATGCCTGGGCGGTTGAGCTGTCGTTTTCAGAAGACGGCTGCACTGAACGTCAGAAGCCGACTGCACTATAGCAGCGGAGGGGTTGGATCCATCAGGCAACGACGGGCTGCTGCCGGCCATCAGCGGACGCAGGGAGGACTTTCCGCAACCGGCCGTTCGATGCGGCACCGATGGCCTTCGCGCAGGGGTAGTGAATCCGCCAGGATTGACTTGCGCTGCCCTACCTCTCACTAGTGAGGGGCGGCAGCGCATCAAGCGGTGAGCGCACTCCGGCACCGCCAACTTTCAGCACATGCGTGTAAATCATCGTCGTAGAGACGTCGGAATGGCCGAGCAGATCCTGCACGGTTCGAATGTCGTAACCGCTGCGGAGCAAGGCCGTCGCGAACGAGTGGCGGAGGGTGTGCGGTGTGGCGGGCTTCGTGATGCCTGCTTGTTCTACGGCACGTTTGAAGGCGCGCTGAAAGGTCTGGTCATACATGTGATGGCGACGCACGACACCGCTCCGTGGATCGGTCGAATGCGTGTGCTGCGCAAAAACCCAGAACCACGGCCAGGAATGCCCGGCGCGCGGATACTTCCGCTCAAGGGCGTCGGGAAGCGCAACGCCGCTGCGGCCCTCGGCCTGGTCCTTCAGCCACCATGCCCGTGCACGCGACAGCTGCTCGCGCAGGCTGGGTGCCAAGCTCTCGGGTAACATCAAGGCCCGATCCTTGGAGCCCTTGCCCTCCCGCACGATGATCGTGCCGTGATCGAAATCCAGATCCTTGACCCGCAGTTGCAAACCCTCACTGATCCGCATGCCCGTTCCATACAGAAGCTGGGCGAACAAACGATGCTCGCCTTCCAGAAAACCGAGGATGCGAACCACTTCATCCGGGGTCAGCACCACCGGCAAGCGCCGCGACGGCCGAGGTCTTCCGATCTCCTGAAGCCAGGGCAGATCCGTGCACAGCACCTTGCCGTAGAAGAACAGCAAGGCCGCCAATGCCTGACGATGCGTGGAGACCGAAACCTTGCGCTCGTTCGCCAGCCAGGACAGAAATGCCTCGACTTCGCTGCTGCCCAAGGTTGCCGGGTGACGCACACCGTGGAAACGGATGAAGGCACGAACCCAGTGGACATAAGCCTGTTCGGTTCGTAAACTGTAATGCAAGTAGCGTATGCGCTCACGCAACTGGTCCAGAACCTTGACCGAACGCAGCGGTGGTAACGGCGCAGTGGCGGTTTTCATGGCTTGTTATGACTGTTTTTTTGTACAGTCTATGCCTCGGGCATCCAAGCAGCAAGCGCGTTACGCCGTGGGTCGATGTTTGATGTTATGGAGCAGCAACGATGTTACGCAGCAGGGCAGTCGCCCTAAAACAAAGTTAGGCATCACAAAGTACAGCATCGTGACCAACAGCACCGATTCCGTCACACTGCGCCTCATGACTGAGCATGACCTTGCGATGCTCTATGAGTGGCTAAATCGATCTCATATCGTCGAGTGGTGGGGCGGAGAAGAAGCACGCCCGACACTTGCTGACGTACAGGAACAGTACTTGCCAAGCGTTTTAGCGCAAGAGTCCGTCACTCCATACATTGCAATGCTGAATGGAGAGCCGATTGGGTATGCCCAGTCGTACGTTGCTCTTGGAAGCGGGGACGGATGGTGGGAAGAAGAAACCGATCCAGGAGTACGCGGAATAGACCAGTCACTGGCGAATGCATCACAACTGGGCAAAGGCTTGGGAACCAAGCTGGTTCGAGCTCTGGTTGAGTTGCTGTTCAATGATCCCGAGGTCACCAAGATCCAAACGGACCCGTCGCCGAGCAACTTGCGAGCGATCCGATGCTACGAGAAAGCGGGGTTTGAGAGGCAAGGTACCGTAACCACCCCAGATGGTCCAGCCGTGTACATGGTTCAAACACGCCAGGCATTCGAGCGAACACGCAGTGATGCCTAACCCTTCCATCGAGGGGGACGTCCAAGGGCTGGCGCCCTTGGCCGCCCCTCATGTCAAACGTTATGCCGCACTCACCCCCATGGAGTTTTGATGTTCAAACTTTTGAGTAAGTTATTGGTCTATTTGACCGCGTCTATCATGGCTATTGCGAGTCCGCTCGCTTTTTCCGTAGATTCTAGCGGTGAGTATCCGACAGTCAGCGAAATTCCGGTCGGGGAGGTCCGGCTTTACCAGATTGCCGATGGTGTTTGGTCGCATATCGCAACGCAGTCGTTTGATGGCGCAGTCTACCCGTCCAATGGTCTCATTGTCCGTGATGGTGATGAGTTGCTTTTGATTGATACAGCGTGGGGTGCGAAAAACACAGCGGCACTTCTCGCGGAGATTGAGAAGCAAATTGGACTTCCTGTAACGCGTGCAGTCTCCACGCACTTTCATGACGACCGCGTCGGCGGCGTTGATGTCCTTCGGGCGGCTGGGGTGGCAACGTACGCATCACCGTCGACACGCCGGCTAGCCGAGGTAGAGGGGAACGAGATTCCCACGCACTCTCTAGAAGGACTCTCATCGAGCGGGGACGCAGTGCGCTTCGGTCCAGTAGAACTCTTCTATCCTGGTGCTGCGCATTCGACCGACAACTTAGTTGTGTACGTCCCGTCTGCGAGTGTGCTCTATGGTGGTTGTGCGATTTATGAGTTGTCACGCACGTCTGCGGGGAACGTGGCCGATGCCGATCTGGCTGAATGGCCCACCTCCATTGAGCGGATTCAACAACACTACCCGGAAGCACAGTTCGTCATTCCGGGGCACGGCCTGCCGGGCGGTCTAGACTTGCTCAAGCACACAACGAATGTTGTAAAAGCGCACACAAATCGCTCAGTCGTTGAGTAGCAGGCAGATGCGGCATAACATGAAGTTGCAGCCGACCATCACTCCGCTGCGCTCCGTTCTGGCGGCTGAACTTCGGCGTTAGACATCATGAGGGTAGCGGTGACCATCGAAATTTCGAACCAACTATCAGAGGTGCTAAGCGTCATTGAGCGCCATCTGGAATCAACGTTGCTGGCCGTGCATTTGTACGGCTCCGCAGTGGATGGCGGCCTGAAGCCATACAGCGATATTGATTTGTTGGTTACTGTGGCCGTAAAGCTTGATGAAACGACGCGGCGAGCATTGCTCAATGACCTTATGGAGGCTTCGGCTTTCCCTGGCGAGAGCGAGACGCTCCGCGCTATAGAAGTCACCCTTGTCGTGCATGACGACATCATCCCGTGGCGTTATCCGGCTAAGCGCGAGCTGCAATTTGGAGAATGGCAGCGCAATGACATTCTTGCGGGTATCTTCGAGCCAGCCATGATCGACATTGATCTAGCTATCCTGCTTACAAAAGCAAGAGAACATAGCGTTGCCTTGGTAGGTCCGGCAGCGGAGGAATTCTTTGACCCGGTTCCTGAACAGGATCTATTCGAGGCGCTGAGGGAAACCTTGAAGCTATGGAACTCGCAGCCCGACTGGGCCGGCGATGAGCGAAATGTAGTGCTTACGTTGTCCCGCATTTGGTACAGCGCAATAACCGGCAAAATCGCGCCGAAGGATGTCGCTGCCGACTGGGCAATAAAACGCCTACCTGCCCAGTATCAGCCCGTCTTACTTGAAGCTAAGCAAGCTTATCTGGGACAAAAAGAAGATCACTTGGCCTCACGCGCAGATCACTTGGAAGAATTTATTCGCTTTGTGAAAGGCGAGATCATCAAGTCAGTTGGTAAATGATGTCTAAAACAAAGTTAGCCACCAAGAAGGTGCCATGAAAACATTTGCCGCATATGTAATTATCGCGTGTCTTTCGAGTACGGCATTAGCTGGTTCAATTACAGAAAATACGTCTTGGAACAAAGAGTTCTCTGCCGAAGCCGTCAATGGTGTCTTCGTGCTTTGTAAAAGTAGCAGTAAATCCTGCGCTACCAATGACTTAGCTCGTGCATCAAAGGAATATCTTCCAGCATCAACATTTAAGATCCCCAACGCAATTATCGGCCTAGAAACTGGTGTCATAAAGAATGAGCATCAGGTTTTCAAATGGGACGGAAAGCCAAGAGCCATGAAGCAATGGGAAAGAGACTTGACCTTAAGAGGGGCAATACAAGTTTCAGCTGTTCCCGTATTTCAACAAATCGCCAGAGAAGTTGGCGAAGTAAGAATGCAGAAATACCTTAAAAAATTTTCCTATGGCAACCAGAATATCAGTGGTGGCATTGACAAATTCTGGTTGGAAGGCCAGCTTAGAATTTCCGCAGTTAATCAAGTGGAGTTTCTAGAGTCTCTATATTTAAATAAATTGTCAGCATCTAAAGAAAACCAGCTAATAGTAAAAGAGGCTTTGGTAACGGAGGCGGCACCTGAATATCTAGTGCATTCAAAAACTGGTTTTTCTGGTGTGGGAACTGAGTCAAATCCTGGTGTCGCATGGTGGGTTGGGTGGGTTGAGAAGGAGACAGAGGTTTACTTTTTCGCCTTTAACATGGATATAGACAACGAAAGTAAGTTGCCGCTAAGAAAATCCATTCCCACCAAAATCATGGAAAGTGAGGGCATCATTGGTGGCTAAAACAAAGTTAGGCATCACAAAGTACAGCATCGTGACCAACAGCAACGATTCCGTCACACTGCGCCTCATGACTGAGCATGACCTTGCGATGCTCTATGAGTGGCTAAATCGATCTCATATCGTCGAGTGGTGGGGCGGAGAAGAAGCACGCCCGACACTTGCTGACGTACAGGAACAGTACTTGCCAAGCGTTTTAGCGCAAGAGTCCGTCACTCCATACATTGCAATGCTGAATGGAGAGCCGATTGGGTATGCCCAGTCGTACGTTGCTCTTGGAAGCGGGGACGGATGGTGGGAAGAAGAAACCGATCCAGGAGTACGCGGAATAGACCAGTTACTGGCGAATGCATCACAACTGGGCAAAGGCTTGGGAACCAAGCTGGTTCGAGCTCTGGTTGAGTTGCTGTTCAATGATCCCGAGGTCACCAAGATCCAAACGGACCCGTCGCCGAGCAACTTGCGAGCGATCCGATGCTACGAGAAAGCGGGGTTTGAGAGGCAAGGTACCGTAACCACCCCAGATGGTCCAGCCGTGTACATGGTTCAAACACGCCAGGCATTCGAGCGAACACGCAGTGATGCCTAACCCTTCCATCGAGGGGGACGTCCAAGGGCTGGCGCCCTTGGCCGCCCCTCATGTCAAACGTTGAACGACAGCTTTCCCAAAAGCTCTACGGCTGCTCTGGGTCGACACCGGTAATCGGATCGTTGCCGCACTGAACAGCGCCCCGTTCCAGGTCGCCTCCATTTATGCGGCTGAACCGAGGGAGAGCAGCTTTACGCCGTCTGGCCGCAGTTCGCCCTTGGGCGACACGTGCCGGTAGAGCGTCTGCCGGGTAATCCCGAGTTCTTCGCAGAGATCGCCCACCTTGGTTTCCGGTTGCCCCATGCTGGCCATCGCCAGGCGTAGCTTGGCGGCGGTCATCTTGAAGGGGCGCCCCCCTTTCCTGCCGCGAGCGCGCGCCGAGATAAGTCCAGCGACTGTTCGCTCGGAAATCAACTCACGCTCGAACTCGGCCAGCGCGGCAAAAATACCGAACACAAGCTTGCCGGCGGCAGTCGTCGTGTCGACCGCCGCACCGTGACCGGTCAGGACCTTCAGGCCCACGCTACGCGCAGTTAGGTCGTGCACGGTGTTGATCAGGTGGCGCAGATCACGGCCAAGCCGATCGAGCTTCCACACGATCAGCGTGTCCCCTTCACGAAGCGCCTTCAGGCAAGCAGCCAACCCTGGGCGATCATCGCGCCTGCCCGAGGCCAGATCCTCGTAAAGGTGCGCAAGGCTCACACCAGCGGCGATGAGCGCATCGCGTTGCAAATTGGTGGACTGGGATCCGTCCGCCTTCGATACCCGCATGTAGCCGATCAGCACCTTTTCACCCGTCACGTATACGTTCGATTATGTGACAGTGTGAGCCAGAAAGTTCTCGCCGTCAAAAACTGTCACTTAACCCGTCATTTAGTCTAAGACCTGCAAACGGCCATTCAGGCTCGTAATGTGACAAAAACTCCGGCGGGATGCCCTCCTTGGTGAACGTGGCGCGCAAACGTTCCAGGGATTCGGGGTCGCGTCGCCCGTAGGACGCCAGTGTGAACAGCAAGCGGGCCGTCTCCGGGTTGTGTCGCGCTTCAATGATGGCCTCATCGATGGCCTGGGCTGCTCGTTGCCAGTGGTTGATGGGTTCCGGCTTCGGCACCTTCGCCGGCAGGCCGTTGGTGAAACCAGTGTGCGGCTCCGTCTGAAACAGCGCGGCCTGTTCCCCGCGCGGGATCAGCGCCTTTGACTCGATCAGCGTGATGGCGGTGGCCGCCGCCTCCAGCATCTGCCACTGCACCGCCGGGGCCAGAATCTCGTAGGGACGCCACAGACTCTGCCCGGCGCGCAGCGGATGGCCGCAGCGCTCCCAGACATGGCGGATGCTCGCCGAGCAACTGCCGCAGTGCGAGAGCGGCGTGTTCAGCTCATCAAGCAGGGTGCGCAGCAGCCGGAACCACAAGCCGGCGTGGACACGCCGACGCGGCAGCTCCACAAAACCCGTCGTCAGCGCCTGCCAGGTGCGCCGGTCCATGCAGGCGATTGCGTCATCGGCAGGGCGCGGCGCAGCATCGGCGATTTCCCACTGAAGATACCGGCCGTGCATGCCCCAGTAGGACTCCAGCCAGCAGCCATGCTGCGGGCAGCTCAGCATCAAGGGGAGCTGCCAGACGAGTAGCACAGCTTGATTCGTTGGATCGTTCAGACACTGCGGACACGCCCGGCGAATCGTCTGGCTCGGTAGCCAGGCACGCCAGCGAGTGATGGACCGCACCTTGCGGGTGCGCTTGGGCAGGAGCACCGCGCATTGGAATGTATAGGTTTCCAAGGCTGCTGGTACCGAATCGTCGAGACTGTCGAGCAGCCACGGCACCCAGCCTGCAAGACTCATGCTGCGCAACCGCTCCAGCTCGACGCCACTGCGCTGGCAGAGCGCCGTCAGCAACGACAAGGATGGTGCGGTATCCAGGTCATCAAGTTGGCTGTGACCAAGATCGTGGGCCAGCAGCTCGTGCACGTCCATCTGGTAGCAGGCGGCGACCCGGTTGAGCCATGAGGACAGGGCTTCGCCTTCCTTGGGTGCCGGATGCAGCGGCCAGCGCGGCGCGGACTTCACATCAGTTCCCGCTCGAACTGTCGCCGCCGCTCACTGGGGCCGATGTAGTCGGCCATGCTGAGCGTGCGGTGGTTGATCGCTTCCTCGCCACTCTCCACGGCGGCGACGGCCGCCGCCACCAGCAGATGTGCAAGCTCGCCGATGGTGCCTTCGCTCCGGGTGAGCAGGTAGCGGGCCATGTCCAGCGTGGCAATCGGGGATGGCCGCCGTAGCGGGAGTGACGCCGCGAAGCTGGCCAGCAGCGAGCAGCAGTCCTCATTGGCCTCCCACGGCGGCAGCAGCATCGGCTCGAAGCGGTTTTCCAACTGATCGTCCGAACGGATGGCCAGGTACGCCTCGCGCGTGCCGACCCCGACCAGGGGGATACGCAGCTCGTTGCCGAGGAAGCGCAGCAGGTTGAGGAACTCGCGCCGGTTAACGCTGTTGCCAGCCAGTACATTGTGCAGTTCGTCGATCACCAGCATGCGCACGCCGACCTTGCGCAGCAGGGCCAGCGCCAGTTGCTCCATTTCCGGCAGCCGTGGGCGCGGGCGCAGCGGCGCGCCCATCGCAGCCAGCAGCGCGACATAGAAGCGGATCACCGATGGCTCTGACGGCATCTGCACGACCAGCACCGGGATATGTTCTTGGTCAGCGTCGGTGCCGACCGGGTGCGCCCGCCGGAATTTCTCGACGATCATCGACTTGCCGTTGTTGGTGGGGCCGACCAGCAGCAGGTTTGGCATGCGTTGCTTGTTCGGCCACGCATACAGAGTTTCCAGCCGGTTCAGCGCCTCGACCGCGCGCGGGTAGCCGATCCAGCGGTCGGCGCGAATGCGCTGGATGCGCTCGTCTGCCGGCAGCCTGGCCAAACCCTGTGCCGCTGGCAGCAGGTGGGACAGGTCAATGACGGGATATTCGTCCACGGCTACCACTCCTCGATCTGATCGAACGGTTTGGCCGGCGGCAGGTTGTCTGCCTGCGGGTCAGCCATGTCCACATCCGGCGGTATGGGCTTGGCCGGTGGCTCCGACGTCTTGAGGTGCTGGCGGCGATCAGCGTCGCGCCGCGCCTTGCGCGTGGCCTTCTGGGCGGTGGTCACGATCTCGCGCATCTGCCCGATCATGCGGAACAGCGCCGACTCGTCCACCTGCTCGCGCCCGAGCTGACGCAATTTGGCCAGCGCCTGGCGTTGTTCCCAGAGGGTGACGGCCGGATGGGACAAGGTGCGGTAGTGGATCTCCAGATAGTGCTGACCTTCCGGTTCCAGTACCCAGATGCGGCTGATGTCGCGCGGATCGCGCCGGATCAGGAAGGCGGGCAAGCGCTCGCGCCGGGCAATCCACGGCTTGAGGGCGTCGGCGTAGTAGTGGATGTGGTCGATGACAAAGCCGGTGCGGGTCAGGGTGCGGCGGATCACCGGCAGGAAATCGACCAAAAACGCGGTGGGGCGGGTAACGACGGCCGGGACGCCAACGCGCTCCACGGCCTCGGCCCAGCGCGCGGCCGGCGGCTGGAGCAGGCCGTTGTGCACGGAGCCGTGATAGGTGCCTACCGCCAACGCGAGCCAGCGCTCCAGCTCGCGCAGCGTCAGGGTGGCCATCTTCTCGGAATCGTACTCGCCGCGCTGGCCGGGATTGGAGAAGGTCGTCCCCGGTAATTCGTCGTGGATCATCTGCATCGCCGTGCCGATGATCCGTTCCACGATGCCGCCGTAGTGCGGCTGGCCTGGTGGGCGATAGTCCAGCCGGATGCCATGCTGTTCGCAGCCACGGCGCAGCGCTTCGCTTTTGAACTCGGCCGCGTTGTCCAGATAGAGCAGCCTGGGCTTGCCGCTCATCGGCCAGTCCATTTCCACATTCAGCCCTTCCAGCCAGGGCCGCTTGTCGCAGGCGGCATGCGCGAGGCATAGGCCGACCGAGACGGCGGACGGCGCTTCCAGCGTGACCACCATGCCGAGTACGCAGCGCGTGAACACGTCGATGGCGAGGGTCAAATATGGGCGGCCAATCGGTTGCCGGTCGCGCTCGTCGACCACGATCAGGTCGATGACGGTGTGGTCGATCTGCACCTGTTCCAGCGGCATGGTGACTTCGGGCGGAATGCCACCCGCGCCTTGCAAGGGACGGGCAGCGTCCTGCCCGCCCCGGCTGCGGGCTATTTTCGCCGGGTGTAGTCCGGCAATCCGCTGGGCCACGGTGTTGCGCGCCGGCACCGGCAGCTTCTGGGTTTTGCACGCCTGCGCGACTTCGCGGTGGAACGCCGCCAGGCTGCGTTTCTGCTTGGTCAGGAAGCGCTTTTGCAGCAGCTCGCGGATGATGCGCTCGACCGGTTCCGGCAAGCGCCCCTTGCCTTTGCCGCCGCCGGATCGGCCGGGCGTCAGGTCTGTTACCAGGCCAGTACCCTGCCGGGCGCGACGGATCAGGACATATACCTGTCGCCGGGACAGGCCCAGCGCTTGGGCTGCCTCATCGGCGGCTTCATGCCCGACCACCTCAAGCGCTGCCAGTGGCCCGATGATTTCCGTCCGGTGCCGGGCTTGCGCCCATGCCTCGTCGGGCAGGGTGGCCACGCCTTGCGCGGCAATCGGTGGAGTGTCTGATGTCATGCCCAAACCTCGCTTTGGTGCACACGAGTATTGAGCATAGTCGAGATTGGTGCAGACGACTCCTGATATTGGGCTGTCAGGAGCCGTATGCACACCAGGCGTTACATCCAGTCAGATGGTGCGGTCGTCTTCTGAAAACGACATGAGCGTGCCGGCCTGGCCGCGGAGCAGGTGCATGCTTTCGATGACGATGGCCAGCAAGCGTGGGTCGCGGCCGGGCATTGGCCGGTCGAGCACGCTGCGGCGAAACACCAGCGCATTACGCTGCTGACCAAACAGCACCGGGGCGTCGAACACTTTGCAGTGCTCATGCCAGGCCTCGGGTTGCGGGTGCTCGAACAACACCTTTTCGGGTGCCCAGTTTTGCCCCAGCGCATGGCGCATCAGGTTGAAGAACATGCCCAGCGACAGTTCGGCGTCCTGCCGCTTGCGCAGGATGGCGCCGTATTGCACCTGGTAGTCCAGGCGGTAGAACTCGCCCATTTCCTCCAGCCGCAACAGGCTGCTCTGCTGGTGCACCGGGAAGGTGTTGACCACGTTGCGCAGGGCATCGCCCAAGGTGGCAGAGCACATGCCCACGTAGCCGAGCAGCCCGAGCGCGTCGGGCTTGAACTGCTGGCCGAAGCGCAGGCCGAAGTTGTCATTGCCGGTTTGCCGAGCCGCCTCCTCGAATACCTGGCAGTACTGGTTCAGGTCCAGGGTGAGGGTAGGGTGCTCCAGGCGCTCGCTGTCGATGCCGGCGCGCCCCAGGATGCGTTCGGCATCGCCACCTTGCTGGCCGATGAAGCCGACCAGGCCGGTCGCCGCCGAGGCCAGAATGCCTATCGAGTTGCCAGGCGGGGCACTCGCTGGTTGGCGCGAGCCTGTATGGATAACGTGCACGAAGCTTCCTCCTCGGTCGTTTACCGGCTGTTGCTGGGTAAATGAAGGAGCAATTTTCATTCCACGCCGGGCCAACGGCCGTACGCCAGCCTGTCGACCGCTCAAGGGCAACTCATTGCGGCGCTGCCGGGGGCCCTCATGGCGCAGGCTGCGCACCAGCACGGTGCGTAGCCTTTGGTTACAAAACTGTTTCGATCATGCCCGTGCGAGTGCGCCCACCGGCCGCTCCTGCAAGTAACGCTGGCACAGGCCCACGGTCTGCTCGACCCATTGCGGGCCCAGGCACTCCACTTGTGGCGTGCCGCGGTGGGTGCCGGTCCAGGCCAGCAGTTGCAGACGCCGCTGCATGATCAGCGTCGGCAGCATGGCGATGTCGCTGGCATCCAGGCTGGCCACGCTGCTGTAACCCGCCAGCCAGTTGTCGATCCACTGCGGCAGGTCGGGGTGGTGTTCGAAGAAGCTCAGGGCCGCTGCCAGGTCGTGCAGGTACCAGCCCATGCCGCAGTCGTCGAAGTCGATGATGCGGGTGCGATCACCTTGCACCAGCAGGTTGGTCAGGCGTAGGTCAGCGTGGATAAGGCCAAAGCGTGATGGGTCTTCGCCATAGCCGGCCAGGTGCGCGCCGATCACCTGTACCGCTTCGCTGATCAAGGCGCTGCCCCGGGCATCCAGGTAGGGCGCTTCGCGCCAGCTGCCCCAGTGGCCGTGCTCACCCAGCATGCTTTGGTGGTTCCAGGTCAGCCGTTGAAAATTGTCGGGGCGTTGCCAACTGCGGGCGTGGCGATGCAGGTGGGCATTGATGGCGCCAAGCCGGCGGAACGAAGCATTCAACTGTTGCTGGTCGGGCTCGCCGCCCTCTATCCAATGAAACAGCACCACGTAACGATGGCCAAGGCCGGGCAGCTCGACCCTTTGAATCGCTTCGCCGTCCACCCCGGCGATGGGCACTGGTACCTCCAGGCCGGCCTGCTCCAGCGCGGCCAGCCAGGCCAGTTCACTGGCGATGTCGGCGTGTTGGTGATAGCCGGCGCGGTGCACACGCATCACATACCGTTGCCGCAAGCCCCGTACCCGATACGTGGCGTTCTCGGAGTGCACCAGCAACTCGATCTGGCCCTGGTAGGTATCGGCATAGCCAGCCAGCGCGTGCTGGGCGAAACGTTCAAGCACGGCAGGGCTGGTGTGAGATGGGTGATCGTTGGTCATCAGGCACGCTCCGTTGGCAGGGGTCTGGCTGCCAGCATGAGTCGAGCCCCGCGCCACTGGCTTGACCGCAAACCGCGAAATCTTGACCACACGCCACAAGCCGCCTGGGCCGCTTCGAGAATTTGATCCTGCAGCCCTCAACTTGTGCCCTGCGGTCAAGTCGCCACCTGCCGGCCGGCCCACCATCGGCCCCCATCACTGGCGTAAACAGCGCATCGAGGGCTAGAGCATGCTGACTTCACTACAAGGCAAAAGCGTATTGGTCACCGGCGGTACCAGCGGTATCGGCCTGGGCATCGCCGTCGGCTTCGCCCGCCAGGGCGCCAAGGTGGCGATCAGTGGCCGGCACCGGGACAAGGTTGAGGCTGTCGCCAGCCGCTTGCGTGATCAAGGCCTGGCCGTCATCGGCCTGGTGGCCGATGTGGGTGACCGCGCGCAGGTGCTGCGGATGATCGAAGAGGTGGCGCAGGCCCAGGGCGGGCTCGATGTACTGTGCGCCAATGCCGGGGTCTTCCCCTCTGCCGCACTGGCCGAGATGAGCGATACCGACTGGGACAAGGTGCTCGGCACCAATGCCAAAGGCACCTTCCTCTGCGTGCAGGCGGCGCTGCCGTATTTGCGCAGGGCCGAGTACGGCCGGGTGATCCTGACCTCGTCCATCACCGGGCCAGTCACCGGCTTTCCAGGCTGGGCGCACTACGGCGCGAGCAAGGCAGCGCAGCTGGGTTTCATGCGTACCGCAGCGATCGAGCTGGCCCGCGATGGCATCACCATCAATGCCCTGCTGCCAGGCAACATCGTTACCGAAGGCTTGCAGGGCATGGGCGAGGACTACCAGGCCAGCATGGCCGCGTCCATTCCGCTCAAGCGCCTCGGCCAGGTCGAGGACATTGCCAATGCCGCGTTGTTCTTTGCTTCCAGAGAGGCCGGCTACATCACTGGGCAAAGCCTGATCATCGATGGTGGGCAGATCCTGCCCGAGTCCCTGCAAGCACTGGCCTGACCCTTTTCCACCAAAACCATAAAAGCACGGAGTGGATCCTGATGAGCGAGACCTACAGCGGTGAACTGGAGCGCCGGCTTGACAGCCAGGCACAGCCCCATGAGGTGCAGCGCCTGCGCAAGAATGCAGTGGGCTTGATGGGTGTGCTGTTCATGACGGTTGCCACTGCGGCGCCGATCACCGCCATGCTTGGCAACGTGCCGATCGCCATCGGCAGCGGCAATGGTCAGTACGCGCCGGCGGGCTACCTGGTGGCCACGATCATCCTGGCGCTGTTCGCCATTGGCTATGCACAGATGGCCAAGTACATCACCGCCACAGGGGCGTTCTACGGCTTCATTTCCCATGGCTTGGGCCGGGTGGTGGGCATGGCCTCGGGGCTTGCCGTAACGCTGACCTACATCGTTTTCGAAGCGGCGTTGGTGGGCATTTTCGCCTTCTTCTGTGAAGACCTGCTGGCCAGTGTCGTCGGCCTGCATGTGCCATGGATCGTGTTTGCCCTGGCCATGCTATTGGCCAACGGCGTGCTCAGCTACTTCGACATCTCCCTCACTGCCAAGGTGCTGGGGCTGTGCCTGGTGCTGGAGATCCTGATGCTGGGGCTGATGGCCTTTGCCGTGCTGTTCCACGGCGGTGGGCCGCAGGGCATGGCGGTGGAGTCGATCAACCCGCTCAACGCCTTCCGGCCAGCCGAGGGGGTGATAGGTGCGAACGCTGGCATCGGCCTGTTCTTCGCCTTCTGGTCCTGGGTGGGTTTCGAGTCCTCGGCCATGTACGGCGAGGAATCGCGCAACCCGAAAAAGATCATCCCCTTGGCGACGCTGCTCGCGGTGATCGGCATCGGCGTGTTCTATGTGTTCGTCTCGTGGATGGCCATCGCCGGTTCCGGCCCTGCCGAAGCCATTCGCCTGGCGCAGGACCCGGCCAGTGCCGCCGAGGTGTTCTACGGGCCGACCCGCCTGTACCTGGGCGAGTGGGCCGTGAGCCTGTTCAAGCTGTTGGTGGTGACCGGCTCGTTTGCCTGCGGCATGGCCTTCCATAACTGTGCCGCGCGCTACCTCTATGCCCTGGGCCGGGAGAACCTGTTCGTGTTCCTAGGCCGCACCGTTGGCCGTACTCATGCCCGCCATGGCTCGCCGCATGTAGCCTCGACCGTGCAAAGCGTGATCGCCACGTTGATCGTGCTGGCGTTCCTGTTCACCGGTAAAGACCCGTATGCCGACTTGTATGCCTTGCTGGCAATCCTCGGCACCATGGGCATTCTGATCGTCCAGGCGCTGTGCGCCTTCGCCGTGATCTGCTACTTCCATGTCGGCACCCAACGCCGTGCCCAGGCCCATTGGTTCAAGACCTTCCTCGCGCCCCTGCTGGGCGGCATCGGCATGCTGTACGTGGTTTACCTGCTGTTCGCCAACCTCAGCTTCGCCGCTGGCAGCGCGGCCGAATCGCTGTTGTTCCGGCTGATCCCGTGGATCGTCGCCGCCAGCTTCGCGTTGGGTGGCTCGATCGCCTTGTACTTCCGTTACTTCGACCGCCGCAAGTACCACATCATCGGCAGCATCGTCATGGACGACGCCCGCCAGGACACCTGAGGAGACCGACCATGTTGAAAGTAAATGCCTTCCAGCCCGAGCAGGCTGCTGCCCTGGATGCCGCCGAGCGCCGCCTGATCGAGCGCCGCCAACGCCTGCTGGGGCCGGCCTACCAGCTGTTCTACGACAACCCGCTGCACCTGGTGCGCGGCGCGGGTACGTGGCTGTACGACACGGCAGGGCGGGCCTACCTCGACCTGTACAACAACGTCGCCTCGGTGGGCCATAGCCACCCTCGTGTGGTCGAAGCCCTGGCCGGGCAGGCGGCTGCGCTCAATACCCATACCCGCTACCTGCATGAAGGCGTACTCGATTATGCCGAGAAGCTGCTGGCGACCATGCCGGCGCAGTTGGGCAACGTGATGTTCACCTGCACCGGCAGTGAGGCCAATGACCTGGCCCTGCGCATTGCCCGGGACTACACCGGGGGCACAGGCGTGATCGTTACCCGCTATGCCTACCACGGTATGACGGCGGCCATCGCCGAGCTGTCGCCGTCGGTGGGCGACTACGTGCCGCTGGGCCGTGATATCCGCGTGGTCGACGCCCCGTTGCACCTGCCGCACGCCCCGCACCAGGTTGGCCAGCAGTTCGCCGCCCAGGTGCGTGCTGCGCTGGCCGACATGCAGCGTCATGGCATCCGCCCGGCTGCGTTGTTGGTCGACACGTTGTTCACCAGCGATGGCGTGTTCGCCGACCCTGCCGGCTTTCTTGTCGAAGCGGTGGAGGCGGTGCGCGCTGCGGGTGGCCTGTTCATCGCCGACGAGGTGCAGCCAGGTTTTGGCCGCACCGGCACGCACATGTGGGGCTTCCAGCGCCATGGCCTGGTGCCCGACCTGGTGACCATGGGCAAACCGATGGGCAATGGTCACCCGCTGGCAGGTTTGACGGTGCGCCCTGAAATCCTGGAGCGCTTCGGCCGCAACGCCAGTTACTTCAACACGTTTGGCGGCAACCCGGTGTCTGCGGCCGTGGGCCTGGCAGTGCTGCAAGTGATCGAGGACGAAGGCCTGCAGGAGAATGCCCGGCAGGTGGGGGGCCAACTGAAGGAGGGCCTGGAGGGCCTTGCACGCGAGCATGCCTGCCTTGGCCAGGTACGTGGCGCGGGGTTGTTCATTGGGGCGGATGTGGTAGCGCCGTCGGGGGCTGCCGATGGCGCCACGGCCCGGCGTATCGTCAACCTGCTACGGGAAGAAGGCATGCTGATCGGCGTTTCGGGGGCCGACAACAATGCCCTGAAGATCCGCCCGCAGTTGTGCTTCTCGGCGCAGAACGTCGAGCAGTTCCTCAGCGCCTTGCAGCGTGTGCTGCACCAGCTGTGACGGTGTGACCCCGGTTGTACGCGCGCCCCGCCAAGGTTTGCCTTGGCGGGGTTTGTTTTTTCAGCCTGGTCAGTGCCCGGTGGCAGTCTTGCGTCCCTGGGCGGCGTCATAGCAACCTGCCTGTTCGAACACCGCGCGCACTTCATCCAGCACGGCCGGGTCTTCGATGGTCGCAGGCATGGCCACTTCGGGGTTGGCGGCCAGGCTGCGCAGGGTCTTGCGCAGAATCTTGCCAGAGCGGGTCTTGGGCAGGCGCTTGAGGATGAACACCCGCCGTAGCGAAGCGACAGCGCCGACCGCATCGCGCACCCTGGCGACCAGTTCGCGTTCCAGCAGCGCCGGGTCGGGCTGCTGGCCGTGCTTGAGCACCACGAACCCCACCGGCACCTCGCCCTTGAGCTCCTCGGCCAGTGCCACCACCGCGCACTCGGCAACGGCCGGGTGCTCGCCCAGGGCTTCTTCCAGGCTACCGCTGGACAGCCGGTGCCCGGCCACGTTGATCACATCGTCCACCCGGCCCATGACGAACAGGTAGCCGTCTTCGTCCAGGTAGCCGCCGTCGCCGCTGCAATAGTAGCCGGGGAAGCTGCTCAGGTAGCTGTCGGCAAAGCGCTGCGGGTCGCCCCACAGGGTGGTCAGGGTGCCGGGCGGCAATGGCAGGCGCAGGGCGATGTTGCCCGGCTGGTTGCAGGGGACAGGCTGGCCTTCGTCGTCCAGAATGTCCAGCCGGTAGCCCGGCATCGGTACGCTGGCCGAGCCGGTCTTCATCGGCAAGTCATCCAGCCCGCGCGGGTTGCCGGCAATCGCCCAGCCGGTCTCGGTCTGCCACCAGTGGTCGACAACCGGGCAGGGCAGAAACCCCTGCAGCCATTGGCTGGTTGGCGGGTCCAGGCGCTCGCCGGCCACGTACACGGCCTTCAGGCAGGACAAGTCGCGACCGGCGGCCAGCTGTACCTGCGGGTCTTCGCGCTTGATGGCGCGGAAGGCAGTGGGGGCAGTGAAGAACACATTCACCTGGTGTTCGGCGATCACCCGCCAGAACGCCCCGGCGTCGGGCGTGCGCACCGGCTTGCCCTCGTACAGCAAGGTGGTGCAGCCACGGATCAGCGGGGCATAGACGATGTACGAATGGCCCACGACCCAGCCGATGTCCGAGGCGGCCCAGAACACCTCGCCGGGGTGTGCGTCGTACAGGGCCTGCATGCTGAAGTTGAGCGCCACGGCATGCCCGCCGTGGTCACGCACTACTCCTTTGGGTTTACCCGTGGTGCCCGAGGTATAGAGGATGTACAGCGGGTCAGTGGCATTCACTGGCACCGCAGGTACGGCTTCGGCTTGGGCCTGCAGTTGTTGCCAGTCGTGCTCGCGGGGGCCGTGCAACGGGGCCAGGGCCTGTTCGCGTTGCTCGATCACCAGGTGCGGGCTATGCCCGTTGGCCAGTTGCAGGGCCTGGTCGAGCAGCGGCTTGTAGGGCACCACCCGGTCGTACTCGATGCCGCAGCTGGCGCTGAGCAGCACCTTGGGCTGGGCATCGCGGATTCGCACCGCCAGCTCGGCGGCGGAGAAACCGCCAAACACCACCGAATGCACGGCACCCAACCGCGCACAGGCCAGCATGCCGACGAGCGCCTGGGGGATCATCGGCATGTAGATGATCACTCGGTCACCACGCCCCACCCCAAGGGCGCGCAGCATACCGGCGCACCGGGCCACGCGCGCTTGCAGCTGCTGGTAGCTGATGCGCTCCTGCACGCCTGTGGCGGGTGAGTCGTAAAGGATGGCGCAGCGCTCGCCTGCGCCATCCGCGACGTGGCGGTCCACGGCCAAGTGGCAGGTGTTCAGTTGGCCATCGGCGAACCAGCGGCCGCTGCCATCAGCCTGGGCAGTGAAGATCTGTTGCGGAAAGCGATGCCAGTCCAGTGCGGCGGCCTGTTCGCGCCAGAAACCTTCGGGGTCGTCGGCAGCGTGGGCATAGGCCTGCAGGTAGCTAGTCATGGGGTTCTCCTGGTTGCTGTTATTGTTTTGCCGGCCTTGCGGCCTGCTGTAATCCTCCCAGTCAGCGCGGAGAGTCGCTTGACCATCGGGCACAATTACTTGACCGCCGAGCGCTTGGCTGGCGCCTTCTGGCGTGCTGTTGCAGGGGCAACAGTGGTTTTACAGTCTGCTGTCTGCCATGCACTCGGACAGCAGGCGAACTTCGTGCAACTTGTTGATATTTTTGGGTTTGTCGATTGGCACGGTTGCTGCTCCTGTCTCCTCGAACCCCAAGGACTCTCAAGGAGCCTCCCCATGAGCCACGCCCCAATCAAGTTCGCCTACTGGGTCCCCAACGTCAGCGGTGGCCTGGTGGTCAGCACCATCGAGCAGCGCACCAGCTGGGACATCGACTACAACCGCAAGCTTGCGCAAATTGCTGAAAAGGCCGGCTTCGACTACGCCCTGTCGCAAATCCGTTTCACAGCCGGTTACGGCGCCGACAACCAGCATGAGTCGGTCACCATCAGCCACGCGCTGCTGGCTGCCACAGAAAAACTCAAGGTTATCGCCGCCATCCTTCCAGGCCCCTGGAACCCGGCGCTGGCGGCCAAGCAGCTGGCCAGCATCGACCACTTCACCCATGGCCGTATCGCCATCAACGTGGTCTCGGGCTGGTTCAAGGGCGAGTTCCATGCCATCGGTGAGCCTTGGCTGGACCACGACGAGCGCTATCGCCGTTCCGAAGAGTTCATCCGCGCGCTGAAGGGCATCTGGACCCAGGACAACTTCACCTTCAACGGCGACTTCTATCGCTTTCGCAACTACAACCTCAAACCCAAGCCGCTGCAGCAGCCACACCCGGAGATTTTCCAGGGTGGTAGCTCGCGTGCTGCGCGGGACATGGCGGCGCGCGTGTCGGACTGGTACTTCACCAACGGCAACAGCGTCGAGGGGATCAAGGCCCAGGTCGACGATATCCGCGCCAAGGCGGCGGCCAACGGCCACTCGGTAAAGATCGGGGTCAATGCCTTCATCATCGCCCGCGACACCGAGGAACAGGCGCGCGCAGTGCTGCAGGAAATCATCGACAAGGCCAACCCCGAAGCGGTGCGGGCGTTCGGTCAGGAAGTGAAGCATGCGGGGTCGGCCAGCCCGGAGGGCGAGGGTAACTGGGCCAAGTCCAGCTTCGAGGACCTGGTGCAGTACAACGATGGTTTCAAGACCAACCTGATCGGCACGCCTCGGCAGATTGCCGAGCGAATCGTTGCTCTGAAGGCGGTGGGCGTCGACCTGATCCTTTCCGGGTTCCTGCATTTTCAGGAAGAAGTGGCGTATTTCGGTGAGCACGTGCTGCCATTGGTGCGCGAGCTGGAAGCCACGCACGGCGCGGAAAAAGCGGTGGCCTGAAGCCGGGGCAGGGCGGCCTTGGCACCCTGCCAGTATTGTCGGATTGTCGTGCAGGGGTTAGGTTTGCCGGCTCACTTCAAGGAAGACAACCCCATGAAACGGACCTTACCGCTGCTGTTCGCCTGCGCGATTTTCCCCCTGCAAGCCTGGTCGGCGCTTGAAGTCGGCCAGTTCACCCTGGGCATGCCCAAGCCCCAGGTCCTCGCCATTCTGCAGCAGCAGTTCGGTGAGGTAGAGCAATTCACCGGCTATCACTATCAGGTGCCTACCGAGTTTTTTCAGGGGGCCGGCCCGAAGGGAAATTACAACCTCGGCGGTATACCCGTCTCGAAAGTGAAGGCGTCCTTCAACGAGGCCGACCAGCTTCGCCAGGTGCAGGTGCAGTTGGACACCACCGACGAGGCGCGGGTCCAGCAGTTGCTGCCGATGACCAAGGACGCCAAGCGGGTGCCGCGTTCCGGTGGCCGGCTAGAAGCGTTTTCCGCAGACGGTGAGTTGGTTTACTGGGTGTCCAAAGACTGGGGCTGGACAGTGGTGACCATCGCCGACAAGGCCAGCTCGGCGAACAACATCAAGGCGCGGGCCAAGAGCGATGAGACCTTTGCCCAGCTCAATCGCAAGTTCGACAAGCTGATTGAAACGGCCAAGGCGGTGGAGGGGAAGGGCACGCCTTGAACTTTTGTGGGCATTGCTTTGTGTCGCGATGGGCTGCGTAGCAGCCCTCGTTGACCGTCAATACCGCTGCAGGTGCTCGGCGAACGTAGCCCCCTGATAGCGCTCACGGAACAACCCACGCTCCACCAGTCGCGGCACCACCTCATCCAGAAAGCTGTACACCGAGCCAAACGAGCCTCCTGGCGCGGCGATAAAGCCATCCATTACCCCTGCCTCAGCCCAGTCGGCAATCTCGGCCACGGCATCATCGACCGTGCCGATCACCTGCCAGTGCGCCGCCGACAGCACTTCCGGGCGCATCAGCAGCTCTTCTGGCAATAGCGACTCGCGCTCGATCAGCCGCCGCAGCAGGCTTACATGGGTGCGGCTGGCACCGGGCAGCAACTGTAGCGGCGGCAGGTCGGTCGCTTGAATGCGCCGGTCGCTCGGCCAGTTGGTCAGGTCGATGCCGATCATCTTCTCGATAGCAGCAAACTTGCGCGGCTTGTCCACCTGGGCGTGGGTGTCCATGAACAGCTCGCGGGCCTGCTGACGGGTGGGCGCCAGGTACAGACTCAGGCCTGGCAGCAGGCGAATGTCATCGGCCTGGCGACCATGCTTTTGCGCACGGCGCGACAGATCGCGGCGCAGGTCGGCGGCGGCGGCCTGGTCGGGGGTAGGGGCAAACACGATGTCCGCGACACGGGCGGCAAAGTCGCGGCCGCTGTCGGATGCACCCGCCTGGATCAGTGGAATGCGCGCCCCCTGTTCGGGCAAGTTCAGTGGGCCCTGCACCTGCAGGAAGTCACCTTGGTGGTTGATCGGCAGGACCTGCGCCGGGTCGGCATACATCCCGTTCTCGCGGTCGATGCGCAGGGCCTGCTGCGGGAAGCTGCGCCATAGCCGCTGGACCACTTCGGTGAACTCGGCGGCGCGGGCGTAGCGTTGTTCTGCGCAGGGCATGGCCGCCAGGCCGAAGTTTTCGTGGCCCTGCAAGGCTGTGACGATGTTCCAGCCAACCCGGCCCTGGCTCAGCCAGTTCAGCGACTGTAGCTGACGCGCGACCAGGTAGGGCGGGAAGAAAGTGGTCGAGACCGTGGACACCAGGCCAATATGGTGGGTCTCGCGGGTAAGCGCGGCCAGTAGCACGGTGGGGTCGAGGCTGGTAAAGCCCGAGCCACTTGCCAGGGCATCGGCGACTACGCAACTGACATCAGGGCGGAACACGAAGTCCAGGTGCGCGGCTTCCGAGCGGCGCGCGATGTCCATGGCGAAATCGCTGCCGAACAGGGTTTCGACGCGGCTGTCGACGCGCCGCCAGCCCTCGCCGCTGAGCCAGGTGGGGGCGAGCGACATGCCGATGTGCAGGCCTTTTTTCAATTTCATCAGGGTCTCCGGTTGCTGGCTGTTGCGGGTTGGGGCCGCGAAGCGGCCCGGTTGACATCAGAAGGCGCCTTTGACACCCACTCCCACGGTACGCGGCTCGGTCATGCTCGCTTCGATACCGCCTATCCCCCGGTTGGTTTGCATATAGGTAGGGGTGCGTTCGTCGAACACGTTTTTCACGTAGGTGTACACCTGCACCTGGTCGCTGAAGCGGTAGCTCATGCGCGCGTCGGCCACGGTGTAGCCGTCGATGGCATAGCTTTTGGTGTTGGCAACGTCCGAGTAGTAACCGTCGATGTGCCGCACCTGGGCATTGAGGTTGACGCGGTCAGTGATGTCCCAGCTCGGGCCGAAGCTGACGGTGTAACCGGGCGAACGGGCAAATTCGTTGCCGGCATAGCGGTTGTTGGCGTCGATGTCGTCGATGCGGGTTTGCAGGGCACCCGCGCTGGCCTTGAGGGTCAGGTTATCCAGCACGCGGTAGTCCGCCGACAGCTCGAAGCCATAGGCATGGGCCTTCTCGGCGTTGATGGTGTAGGACTGGGTCAGGCCCGAGGCCAGCACCACCGGGATGTTGTACTGGGCATCTTGCATGTCCATGTAGAACAGGTTGGCGTTCAGGTGCAGGCGGTCGTCCAGCAGGCTGGCGCGGGCGAACAGCTCGTAGTTCCACATGCGCTCATCGTCGAACGCCTCGAAGCGCTTGCTGCTTAGGTTGAGCGACACACCACCCGGGTTGTAGCCGCGGCTGACCATGCCGCCGACGGTCCATTGCGGGGTCAGGGCGTAGGCCAAAGACACCTTGGGTAGGAGCGCGGTGAAGGTCTTGTCGTAGTCCAGCCCATTGGCGGCGAACGGCGAAGTGCCGCTGCGCTGGATCTGGTCCTGCTGCAGGCGCAGGGCAGTGGTGAGCGTCCAGCGGTCATTGAGGCGGTAGCTGACCTCACCGAATACGCCCAGGTTGCGCTTGGTGTCGTCGAAGTCCGAGATGCCGCCGTAATACAGGATTTCGTCCGAGTCGGTGCGCGCCAGGTACAGGCCAGCCATACCGCTGAGGGTGTCCTGTTGCTCGCCGAAGGTGATGCGGCTTTCGTTGGAGAAGTTTTTCTGGCGAATGTCGGCATCTCCGCCGTTCGCCACGCCAATCACCCGATGCACGTTGGACAGCGAATACTGGGTCTGGTTGAACAGCTTCATGCCGTTGTCCAGTTCGTAATCCACGTCGACGATGTGCGTGTTGCTCTGTTGGTGCCAGCTGGGCATGGTGGCGCCGGTGTGGTCCAGCTTGTGGAACGGCCGCGAGGCTGCTTCCTGGGTGGGGCGATTGGAGTCGCCGTGGGCGAAGGTGTACTTCAGACCCAGGCCGGGCACCGCATCAGGCAGCCACAGCAGCTTGCCACGCAGGTTCAGGGCGCGGAAATCCTGGTCGGTGTTGTGGCTGGCAAACGAGGGGTTGGTGTAGTCGATGAAGGTGTCGCGCGCTGCATAGTCCAGTGCCAGGCGCCCGGCCAGGTTGTCGCTGAGTGGGCCGGAGACTGCCAGCGAAGAGCGCCGTGAGTGGTAGCTGCCGATCTCGGCCTGGTAGGCCGCCTCCGGGGTGAACGTCGGGTCCTTGGTCTTGACCACGATGGCGCCGGCAATGGCGTTGGCACCCTGGCTGGTGGTCTGCGGGCCGCGGTACACCTCGATGCTGTCCACGTCCCACACCGATGGCGCGCCAAAGTACATCTCGTTGTAGTTCAGGTAGTGCCCGTCAAGGTTGATGGTGGCGCGCGGCACAGTACCGCCCCAGAACACGTTGGCGCCGTTGTTCGGGCCCTGGGTGTCCTGGCCGCGAATGATCGGCGCGCCCACCGTGTCGGTGTAGATCACATTGGGGACGTCATTGAGCACTTCGTGTACCGAGGCATTGCCGGTCTTGAGGCTGTCGATTTCGCTGGCGCTTTTCACCGACACCGACGAAGCGGTGTTGCGCAGGTCACGTTCGACCTTTTCGCCGCTGACCAGCACGGGGGTGAGCACCAGCTGCGAGCTGCCGGCAGTGGTGGGCTGGTCGGCCAGGGCGTGGGGGGCTGCGAGCAGGGTAGACAGGGTCAGCACACCGAATCCATGGCTGAACGAGCGTTGCGCAGGGTACTTCAAGACAACCTCCAAATGAGAACGATCCTCGTTTGCGCTGCAAGGTATCACGGTGCCATTGCGTTCCGCAATAAAGAATCTATTCCTCAGAGTGGTATGCTGATGCTTGGCCTAGCCGGCGTGCGCGCCAGGCCGGGGCCGCTGGCGGTATGATGGGCAGCCGCGCTTGCCGGCCACCCTAGTGATGCCTGGCGGAAAAACCAGAAATGAGGAGATAGCCCCGTTGAACACTTTGCAGTCCCCCGCCGACACGGAGCCGGAGAGCCCGGGCGAGAAGCGTTCCGGCACCATTCAGTCGGTGTCTATCGCTGCGCGGTTCCTGAATGTACTGGCCAATGCGGAGAATGAACTGAGCCTGGGTGAGGTGGCCCGGCGCACAGGCACCGGCGGTTCCACGGCGCACCGCTACCTGCAGAGCCTGGTCAAGGAGGGGCTGGCCAAGCAGGACCCGGCCAGTGCGCTGTATGACCTGGGCCCGGCCGCGCTCAGCATCGGTATCGGCGCCCTCAAGCGTGTGGATGCCGTGGAAATTGCCGCCCAGCACATGAAGGGGCTGGCCCAGCGGCATGCCGCCAGCGGCGGGGTGGCGATCTGGACCGACCGGGGCCCGACACTGGTGCGTTGGTACCGCAGCGCTTACTTCTCGATCAACCCCCTGGCTCTGGGCGATATCCTGCCGATCGACAACACGGCCTGCGGGCTGATTTTCCAGGCGTTCCTGCCCAAAGCTACCATCGAGGCGGCGCGCAAGCTGCAGCCGGCGCATTTTCGTGGCACCCCGCCCAGTGCCAAAGTGCTGGAGCAGATCCGCCAGCATTGCTGGGCCGAATTGACCAGCCACTTGCTGTCCAGCGTGACCGGGCAAGCGGCGCCGGTGTTCGATGCGCAGCAGGAGATTGTTTGTGTGATGACTACGGTGACCGACCTGGGGCAGTTGCGTACACCGGAGGATCGCCAGGCGTTGTTCCATGAGGCAGGGTTGGTCAACCAGGCGACCGGTGGGCGCATGCTGGGTGCGCCGGCGCCGGTGCTGCCGGCATGAGCGCAGGTCTTACTGTTCGTCGGGTTGAGGCTCGCGTCGCCCTCGTGGCACCAGCATAGGCGTCCCGCTCACCGGGTCGTCAATCACCAGCCCGGATAACCCAAAGACCTGCTGCACCAGCGCCTCGGTGAAGATCTGCGCCGGCGCCCCCTGGGCGACGATGGCGCCTTCACGCATGGCCACCAAGTGGCTGGCATAACGGCAGGCCTGGTTCAGGTCGTGTAGCACCGCCACGATGGTGCGCCCCTGTCGGTTCAGGTCGCGCAGCAACTCCAGCAATTCATACTGGTGGGCGATATCCAGGTAAGTGGTGGGCTCATCCAGCAGCAACAGTGGGGTGTCCTGCGCCAGCACCATGGCAATCCACACGCGCTGGCGCTGGCCGCCAGACAATGCCTGCACCGGGCGCTCGGCCAGCGCCTCGATGCCGGTCGCATGCATCGCGCGCTGTACCGCCTGTTCATCCTCGGGTGACCACTGTTGCCACAGACGCTGGTGCGGATAGCGGCCGCGCGCGACCAGTTCGGCTACGCGAATGCCGTCCGGTGCGCTGGCACTTTGCGGCAGCAGGGCCAGGCGCCGGGCCACGTCCTTGGCCGGGCGCTGCTGAATGTCCTGGCCATCGAGCAGCACCTGGCCGCAGCTGGGCACCAACAGCCGCGACAGTGCTGCCAGCAGGGTCGATTTACCGCAGGCGTTGGGGCCGATTATCACAGTGAAGGCACCGTCCTGGATGTCCAGCGACAGATCGTGCGACAGGGTTCTTTGGTCGCGGCGCAGGGTCAGCGCGCGGGCTTGCAGGCGAGGGCTCATGGCGGGTCCTTGGCAATCCGGTATTTTGCGGAACGTATTCTACATGATGGAATTATCTGTATGAGAAGTATTATCATGCGCAGCTGATTCCCTCTGAGCGAAGCCGAGCAATGAAGCGTTTTCGAGTTTGTGCAGCACTGGCCGCCGTCGCCCTGGCGCTGGCTGGGGTGATCCCGAGTGCAATAGCCGCGCCCGCGCGAATTGTCTCTACCACACCGAGCGTGACCGGCATCCTGCTGGCCATGCAGGCCCCCTTGGTGGCCAGCGCCGCCGCCACGCCTAGCCGCCTGACCGATGACAAGGGCTTCTTCTCGCAATGGGCAGCTGTGGCCGACCAGCGTGATGTGCAGGTGCTGTACCGTAACCTGCAGTTCGACATCGAGGCCGTGGTGGCCAGCGCCCCCGACTTGCTGGTGGTGTCTGCCACCGGTGCCGACAGCGCCGCGCCGCACCTGGCCGAGCTGAAAGCCCAGGGCGTGCCGACGCTGGTGGTCAACTACTCCAACCAGTCCTGGCAGGACCTGGCTACCGAGCTTGGAGAAAAGACCGAACTGCAACAGCAGGCCAAGGCGGTGATCCAGCGGTTCGACGACTACACCCGCGAAACGGCAGCCCGCCTGACCCCCTCGCCAAGGCCGGTCGTCCTGATCGGCTACAACATCGGTGGCAGTTATTCCATCGGCCGCACATTCAGCCCGCAGGCAAGGCTGCTGACCGCACTCGGCTTTCAAGTGCGTGAACTGCCCGAGGCGATGGCGGGGCAGGTGATTCGCGCCACCGAATTCCAGTTCATTTCCCGCGAAAACCTGGTCGCCGCCATCGGTGATGCAGATGTGTTCCTGCTCAGCGCCGACGACAAAGATGCCCAAGCCTTCCTCCACGACCCAGTGCTGGCCAACCTGCGCGCGGTGCAGCACAAGCGCGTGTACCCGTTGGGGCCCAGTTCGTTCCGCATCGACTACTATTCCGGGCGGCAGATGCTCGACACCGTCGCCGGCTACTTCCACTGACCATGGCTGGCCCGACTTTGCGCCCTGCGCTGCTGGCAGGGCTATTGCTGCTGTTCATGGCGGCGCTGGCGAGCCTGCTGATTGGCTCGCATCCGATTACCGTCGGCGTGGTATTCGACGCCCTCTACCAGCCCGACCTGCTGAACGATGAGCACCTCATCGTGCGTGAGTTACGCGTGCCACGCACGTTGGTGGCGCTGCTGGCTGGCCTCGCGCTGGGGGCAGCGGGTACTTTGATGCAGGCACTGACACGCAACCCGCTGGCCGAACCGGGGCTGCTGGGCGTGAATGCCGGCGCCGCGCTCGCGGTCATCCTAGGCGTAGCATTGTTTGGTCTGACCCAGGTCAGCCAGTACATCCCGCTGGCCTTTTTCGGCGCTGGCATCGCCGGAGTTGTCGTGTTTCTGCTTGGCCAGGCCGGCGCTGCCGACAGCAGCCCGGTGCGCCTGGTACTGGCCGGGGCAGGGCTGAGCATGCTGCTGGCCTCGCTCACGGCCATCCTCGTGCTCAACACCCCACCTCAGGTCTATGACCATTTCCGCAATTGGGCGGCCGGCTCGTTGGCCGGCAGCAGTACGGCTGCGCTGCCATTGCCGACCTTGGCGATCGCCTTGGGCCTGGCCCTGGCCGCCGCCTTGATGCCACAACTCAATGCCTTGGCGCTGGGTCGAGATCTGGGCCGGGCGTTGGGCGTGAATGTGCGCCTGACCTGGGCGCTGGCCTGCGTGGCGCTGATGTTGCTGGCCGGCAGTGCTACCGCCATTGCCGGGCCGATCGGTTTCGTCGGGTTGGTGGCGCCGCACCTGGCACGATCGCTGGTGGGGCCGGACTACCGGCGCATGCTGCCCTATGCCGCGCTGATCGCTGCGCTGTTGCTGCTGGGCGCCGACCTGCTGGGCCGCGTGCTGGCGGCACCCGCGGAGCTGGCCGCCGGGACCCTGGCGCTGTTGCTTGGTGGGCCGGCCTTTATCGTATTGATTGGCAGGTTTCGCCTATGTCAGCTGTGAATGGGTTGCGTGTGCTTCGATGCGGGCCCCTGAGCCTGCGTTTCAGTTTGCGGGCCGTGCTGGTCGGCAGTGCACTGTCGCTGTTGGTGATGGGCCTGGCGGTGTTGCTGCTGGGTACGGGTAGCCTGCCGATCCATGCAGGCCAGGTGTTGACCAGCCTGTTTGGGCAGGGTGACAACGAGATGGCCAGCCGCATTGTCATCCGCGTGCGTTTGCCGCGGGTACTCACGGCAATGCTGGTGGGCGCGGCGCTGGGCATGGCTGGGGCAATCTTCCAGTCGATCGCGCGCAATGCTCTGGGTTCGCCCGATGTCATTGGCTTTACCACAGGCGCTGCGAGTGGTGCCATCGTGCAAATCATCCTGTTCGATGCCGGCCCGTTGGCCACGGCGTTGGCCGCTGTTGCAGGCGGCATGCTTACCGCGTTGCTGGTGTTGCTGTTGGCGCGTCGCGGGCAGGGCGGCCAGGGTTACCGGCTGGTGCTGGTGGGTATAGGCATGGGCGCCACGCTGTCGGGCCTCAACCAGCTGCTGCTGGTCACCGGCGACCTCGACCAGGCACTGTTCGCCCAGCTGTGGCTGGCCGGTTCGCTCAACACTCGTACCTGGGCCCATGTGTTGCCTGCCACGCTGGGGTTGGCACTGATGGTACCGGTGGCCCTGCTGTACAAGCGTGAACTGGCACTGATGGAAATGGGCGATGGCATGGCTGGCCAGTTGGGCGTGGCGGTGGAGCGTTCGCGGTTGCGCCTGGTGCTTGCAGCGGTAGGGCTTACTGCCATTGCCACTGCCGCAGCCGGGCCGATTGCTTTCATCGCCCTGGCTGGCCCGCAATTGGCGCGGCGGCTTACGCGTACTGCGGGGGTGCCATTGCTGTGTGCCGCCTTGATGGGCGCGGCGCTGCTGCTGGTGGCCGATTGGCTGAGCCAACGCCTGGCGGCCACGGCGCAGTTGCCGGTGGGGTTGGTGACCGGAGTATTGGGTGGTTGCTACCTGCTGTGGCTGATTACGGCTCAGCGTCAAGGGTCTGGAGCAGGGTGAAGCCTGGCTGGCCGGCCTCCTGACCACAGGTCGGTTTCAGGATGCGCCTGGTCGCTCGCACGCAACCCCTCGACGCCACAAGTGCCATGCTTGCAGGATGCCCAGGGACCAGCGCGCGCAGATGTGCGGCCATGGGCAAGGAGGCCGCCAGTACCACGCAACCGTGACGTGGCCGGCGCGCCGCAGCAGAACACGCCGGACACCTGCCCTCACAATCATTCAGGCAGGGTCCGTGATGCCGAGGTCCGCTGTATGCCTGATGAATTGCTCCACCTGCCCGATATCCAGCGCATTCTGGCCCGCGACAAGGCCACCCCGGGGGCCCTGTTGCCGATCCTGCATGCCATCCAGCACGACATCGGTTACATCCCCGATGCGGCTGTCCCCGAAATCGCTCATGCCCTGAACCTTAGCCTGGCCGAGGTGCGCGGGGTGATCAGCTTCTACCACGATTTCCGCACCGCGCCGCCTGCTCGTCATACTCTGCGCCTGTGCCGCGCCGAGTCGTGTCAGAGCCGTGGCGCCGAGGCCCTGGCCGCGCAGCTGCGTGAACAGCTGGCACTGGACGATCATGGCACCAGCGCCGACGGCGCCATCAGCCTTCGGCCGGTGTATTGCCTGGGCGCCTGTGCCTGCTCGCCGGCGCTGGAGCTGGACGGCCAAGTGCACGCGCGCCTCACCCCCGAGCGCCTGCGCGCCCTGGTCAATGGTTGCCGGGAGGACGCTGCATGCTGACCCTGTACATTCCCTGCGATTCGGTCGCCCGTGCCGTGGGTGCCGATCAGGTCGTCGAGGCCTTGCAGCGCGAGGCCGAGCGCCGCCAGTTGCCTCTGGACATCCAACGCACCAGCTCACGCGGGTTGTACTGGCTGGAGCCGCTGATCGAGTGCGACAGTGCGCAAGGGCGCCAGGGCTTCGGCCCGGTTACCCCGCAGGACGTGCCGTCCCTGCTCGATGCCCTGGCCGGTGATCCTGGTGGCCACTCACTGGCACTGGGCGCGGTCGAAGAAATACCTTACCTCAAGACCCAGCAGCGCCTGTTGTTCGCCCGCGCCGGCATCACCCGCCCGTTGTCGCTGGATGACTACCGCGCCCACGGCGGTTTCGCAGGGCTGGAGGCAGCCGTGGCCCTGGACGGTGCCGACGTGGTCGCTGCGGTACTCGATTCCGGTCTGCGTGGCCGTGGTGGCGCGGCGTTCCCGGCCGGCATCAAGTGGCGCACCGTGCGTGACGCCGGTGCCGGGCAAAAATTCGTGGTGTGCAACGCCGACGAGGGTGACTCCGGCACCTTTGCCGACCGCATGCTGATGGAGGGCGACCCCTTCCTGCTGATCGAGGGCATGATCATTGCCGGCCTCGCCGTCGGGGCCGACAAGGGATACATCTATGTACGCTCGGAATATCCCGACGCTATCCGCTCGCTTGACCAGGCCTTCACCATTGCCCGTGATGCGGGGTACCTCGGCACTGACGTAGCCGGCAGTGGCCAGGCGTTCGACCTGGAAGTGCGAGTGGGCGCCGGCGCCTATATCTGCGGCGAAGAAACCGCGTTGCTCGAATCCATCGAAGGCAAGCGCGGCATCGTCCGCGCCAAGCCCCCACTGCCCGCGCTGCAAGGCCTGTTCGGCTTGCCGACGCTGGTGCACAACGTGCTTACCCTGGCTTCGGTGCCCATCATTCTGGCCAAGGGCGCGGCGTTCTATCGCGATTTCGGCATGGGCCGCTCGCTGGGCACCATGCCGTTCCAGCTGGCCGGTAACATCCGCCAGGGTGGCTTGGTGGAGCGTGCGTTCGGCCTGACCCTGCGCGAACTGGTGGACGGTTACGGCGGTGGCACGGCCAGTGGCCGGCCGCTGAAGGCCGCGCAGGTCGGGGGGCCGCTTGGTGCCTGGGTACCCCCCAGCCACTTCGACACGCCGCTGGACTATGAAGCCTTCGCCGCCATGGGCGCGATGCTCGGCCACGGCGGTGTAGTGGTGGCCGACGACACCCTGAACATGGCCAGCATGGCGCGTTTCGCCCTGCAGTTCTGCGCCGAGGAGTCCTGTGGCAAGTGCACCCCATGCCGCATCGGCTCGACGCGGGGCATGGAAGTGGTCGACCGGCTGATCGCCAGCAGCGACCTCGCTGAACGCCACGACCAGGCGCTGTTGCTGCGCGACCTGTGCGACACGATGCAGTACGGCTCGCTGTGCGCCATGGGGGGCATGACCGCTTACCCGGTGGCCAGTGCGCTCAAGTACTTCCCTGCCGATTTTGGGCTGACCACCACGGAGGCCGCGCAGTGATCAATTTCTTCGACCCCGCTTCTGATAAAAACAGCGACCTCGGCACCCCGGCCCGTGACAGCGACGTGCAGGTCAGCCTGAGCATCGACGGCCGCGCCATCAGTGTGCCCGCCGGCACCTCGGTGATGCGCGCCGCCGCGATGCTCGGCACCAGCATCCCCAAACTGTGCGCCACCGACAGCCTTGAAGCCTTCGGCTCGTGCCGCATGTGCATGGTGGAAATCGAAGGCATGCGCGGCTACCCGGCGTCCTGCACCACGCCGGTCAGCGAAGGCATGGTGGTACGTACCGAAACCCCGCGCCTGGCCGGCCTGCGCCGCAACGTGATGGAGCTGTACATTTCCGACCACCCGCTGGACTGTCTGACCTGCTCGGCCAACGGTAACTGCGAGCTGCAGACCGTGGCTGGCCAGGTGGGCCTGCGCGAGGTGCGCTATGGCTATGACGGCGCCAACCACCTGGCCGAGAAAAAGGACGTTTCCAACCCGTATTTCGACTACGAGCCGAGCAAGTGCATCGTTTGCAGCCGCTGCGTGCGCGCCTGCGAGGATATCCAGGGCACCTTTGCCCTGACCATTACCGGGCGTGGTTTTGAATCGCGGGTAGCGGCAGCGGGTGGTGATGACTTCCTCACTTCCGAGTGCGTGTCGTGCGGCGCCTGCGTGCAGGCCTGCCCGACTGCGACCCTGACGGAAAAGAGCCTGGTGCAACTTGGCCAGCCTGAGCGTTCGGTCATTACCACGTGCGCCTACTGCGGCGTTGGCTGTTCGTTCCGCGCCGAAATGAAGGGCGACCAGCTGGTGCGCATGGTCCCGGACAAGAACGGCGGCGCCAACCATGGCCACGCCTGCGTCAAAGGCCGCTTCGCCTGGGGTTATGCCACCCACCCGGACCGCATTACCAAGCCGATGATTCGCAAGCGCCTGGAAGACCCGTGGCAGGAAGTGAGCTGGGACGAGGCGGTGACCTATGCCGCCAGCGAGTTCCGCCGCATCCAGCTCAAGTACGGGCGCGACGCCATTGGCGGCATCACCTCCAGCCGCTGCACCAACGAAGAAGCCTACCTGGTGCAGAAATTGGTGCGCACGGCATTCGGCAACAACAACGTCGATACCTGCGCGCGGGTGTGCCATTCGCCCACTGGCTATGGCCTGAAGCAGACCCTGGGTGAATCGGCGGGCACGCAAAGCTTCGATTCGGTGATGCAGGCCGACGTGGTGCTGGTGATCGGCGCCAACCCCACCGATGCTCACCCGGTGTTTGGTTCGCAACTCAAGCGTCGCTTACGCCAGGGGGCTCGGCTGATCGTGATCGACCCACGGCGTATCGACCTGGTCGACTCGCCGCACGCCCGTGCCGAGCTGCATCTGCAACTGCGCCCAGGCACCAACGTGGCCATGCTCAACGCCCTGGCCCACGTGATAGTCACCGAGGGCCTGCTGGCTCAACGCTTCATCGATGCCCGCTGCGAAACCGAAGACTTCGCCCGCTGGCGCGACTTCGTCAGCCTGGCAGACAACGCCCCCGAGGTGCTCGGCCCGGTCTGTGGTGTGCCTGCCGAGCAGATCCGCGCCGCTGCGCGGTTGTATGCCACCGGCGGCAACGCAGCCATCTATTACGGCTTGGGCGTGACCGAGCACAGCCAGGGTAGTACTGCGGTGATGGGCATCGCCAACCTGGCCATGGCCACCGGCAATATCGGCCGCGAGGGGGTAGGGGTGAACCCGTTGCGCGGGCAGAACAACGTGCAGGGTTCGTGCGACATGGGTTCGTTCCCCCACGAGCTGCCCGGCTACCGGCATATCTCCAACGAGGGCGTGCGCGCCGAGTTCGAACGAGCCTGGGGCGTGACCCTGCAGCCCGACCCTGGTCTGCGCATTCCCAACATGTTCGAGGCTGCGTTGGACGGCAGCTTCAAAGCGTTGTACTGCCAGGGTGAGGACATCGCCCAGAGCGACCCTAACACCCAGCACGTCACGGCAGCCTTGCACGCCATGGAGTGCGTGGTGGTGCAGGATATTTTCCTCAACGAAACCGCCAAGTTCGCCCATGTTTTCCTGCCGGGCAGTTCATTCCTGGAAAAGGACGGCACTTTCACCAATGCCGAGCGGCGCATTTCGCGGGTGCGCAAGGTCATGGAGCCGCTGGCCGGCAAGGCCGACTGGGAAGCCACCGTGGCCCTGGCCAACGCCCTGGGCTACCCGATGAACTACCGCCACCCGTCCGAGATCATGGACGAGATCGCTCGCCTGACGCCGACCTTCCGCCGGGTAAGCTACGCCGAGATCGACCGCCATGGCAGCTTGCAATGGCCATGCAACGATGCTGCACCCGATGGCACACCGACCATGCACATCGACCAGTTCGTGCGTGGCAAGGGCCGCTTCATGCTTACCGGCTACGTGCCCACCGACGAAAAGGTCAACAACCGCTATCCGCTGCTGCTGACCACCGGGCGCATCCTCAGCCAGTACAACGTCGGGGCTCAGACCCGACGTACCGGCAACGTCGCCTGGCATGATGCCGACCGTTTGGAGATCCACCCGACCGACGCCGAAAGCCGTGGCATTCAGGACGGTGACTGGGTGGGAATCGGCAGCCGCGCCGGGCAGACCGTGCTGCGTGCCAAGGTCAGCGCACGGGTGGCGCCGGGCGTGGTGTACACCACGTTCCACTTCCCTGAATCGGGGGCGAACGTGATCACCACCGACAACTCCGACTGGGCCACCAACTGCCCCGAGTACAAGGTGACGGCTGTGGAAGTGGTGAAAGTGTTCCAGCCATCACAATGGCAAAAGCGCTACCAGGACTTCAGTGATGAACAGCGGCGGCTGCTGATAGAGCGCCGCACAGCGGAAAAAGCCGAGGTGCGCCGATGAGCAGTGACAACCTGGTCAAGATGGCCAACCAGATTGCCCATTACTTCGACAGTGAGCCAAACCGGGCGTTGGCGGTGCAGGGGGTGCGGCAGCATTTGCAAAGCTTCTGGACGCCGGCCATGCGCCGGCAACTGGCGGAGTGGATCGAGGCCAACGCAGGGGAGGGCCTGGACCCGAAGGTGCGCGAGGCGATGGCCTAGCGGGCCTGCGCGGTCCCTGTAGGAGCGGCCTTGTGTCGCGAAAGGGCCGCGAAGCGGCCCCAGATTTCAGCTTTGATGCATAAATTTCTGGGGCCGCCTTGCGGCCCTTTCGCGACACAAGGCCGCTCCTACAGGGACCGCGCCAATCGTGGCAATTGCGTCAGCCGCGGGCCAGTTCGGCCTGGTGGGCGATGGCTTCTTCGCTCTTGAGCACCAGCACATCGCCCTCCAGTTCATCCAGCACCACCTCCGAAGTATTGCCAATCAACGCCCCGGAAATCCCCGTGCGGCATACGGTGCCGATCACCGTCACCACCGCATCAAGCTTCTTCTCGGTAAACGGGATCAGCACATCCGCCGGCCCTTCAGCCACATGCAGGCAGTCTTCGCTGATGCCGTATTCGGCCTGGAACGCCTTGCAGGCTTCGCGGTAGCGGTTTTCGATGGTCTCGCTCAACTGGTACGTCGGGTCCGAGGCCGACAGCATTGGCGACGGGTGGGCACTGATGACATGCAGTTCGCCCTTGGCCAGCCCGGCGATGGCATAGCCATGGTCGATGATGCTGGCATGCAGGCGGCGGTGGTCCTCGTCCTGGTTGCCCACGTCCACTGCAGCCAGGATCTTGCCCCCGGTCCACGGCCGTTCGCTCTTGACCATCAGCACAGCGCACGGGCACTGGCGCAGCAGCTTCCAGTCGCTGGGGGTGAGCAGGGCCTTCTTCAGCGGGTTGTCCGGGCGGTGCTCCTTGATCACCAGCTCGCAGCCCTCGGCCTGCTGCACATAGATGATGGTGTCGTGCAGGTTGTCGCGCCAGGCCTCTTCGTGGGTGATGTTGTCGTACCCGTCATCATGCAACTGGCTGCTCAACAGGCTCAGTAGTGCACTGTGATCATGCCGTTTGTCGCACATCAGCAGGTGCAGGCGTGCGCCAGTGACGCCAGCGATCAGCTTGGCCCGGGTCAGCGCCCGGCTGTGGGCGTGCTCAGGGTCGAGGACGACGAGGATGCTGCGGACGGCTTGCATGGGCGTGAACTCCCTCAAAGGTGGCGACCAATGCCTGACTATAGTCGGCGCTTCCCCCGCTGGCGCTTGATATACGTCAAGCATAGTCACTGGCGCCACCCGCCGCCGTCGGTATAATCGCCGCCTCTGCCTGTTCCTGTGGTTGCACGTTTATGTCCCTGATCCCCGAAATCGACGCTTTTCTTGGTTGCCCGACGCCAGATGCCTGGATCGAAGCGGCGCTCGCCGACCAGGAAACCCTGCTGATCGACCACAAGAACTGCGAGTTCAAGGCCGCCAGCACGGCCTTGAGCCTGATGGCCAAATACAACACGCACCTTGATCTGATCAACATGATGTCGCGCCTGGCCCGCGAGGAGTTGGTGCACCATGAGCAGGTGCTGCGCCTGATGAAGCGCCGTGGTGTGCCGCTGCGCCCGGTGTCGGCGGGGCGCTATGCGTCGGGGCTGCGCCGCCTGGTGCGTGCCCACGAGCCAGTGAAACTGGTGGATACGCTGGTGGTGGGGGCGTTCATCGAGGCGCGCAGCTGTGAGCGCTTCGCTGCGCTGGTGCCGCACCTGGATGAAGAACTGGGCCGCTTCTACCACGGTTTGTTGAAAAGTGAAGCGCGCCACTACCAGGGCTACCTGAAACTGGCGCACAACTACGGCGATGAGGCGGACATCGCCCGCCGCGTGGAACTGGTGCGCGCTGCGGAAATGGAACTGATCCAGTCACCGGACCAGGAACTGCGCTTCCACAGCGGTATACCGCAGGCACTAGCCGCCTGAGTCGCAGCAGGCGGCGCAGGTCCTAGTCGCGCCGGCCCAGCAACAGGCCGATCACCAGGCCGAGGCCGGCGGAAATGGCCACGGTCTGCCAGGGGTGGCCGCCAATATAATCCTGAGTGGCGTCCACCACCGGTTGCGCCTTGTCCCGCACATTGCCTGCGGCCTGGCGCGCCTGTTTCAGTTTGAGGCTGACCTGCGCCCGCAGGGTTTCTGCTTCTTCGCCCACCAGGGCGGCACTGTCGTTCAGCAGTTTTTCCGATTCTTCGATCAGCGATTGCAGTTCGCTGAATACCTGGTCCTTGATCTGATCGCTGTCCGCCAGCGTGGCGTTTTTCCGGGCCATGAACTCGTCCTCGTCGATGGGGGGTGTGAACAATGGATACCGCCACGTCGGGAAAGTTGCGGCGGCTTTCCGATGTTGCGTTGCCTGGGTGTAAGATAGCGGCCATTTTCAAACCTGCAGGTACCTTCATGAGTTTCAATCTGGCCAACATGAGCTTCGAGGAACGGGCGCAGATCGAGGCAGAGAAGGCTCGGCTGTTCGAGATGTGGCAGAACAACCTGGGCAAGGCCAAGGGCGATGCGGCCCGGCTGATTGCCGAAAAGCCACGGCGCAAGGGCAAGTGGGCCGAGTGGGTACGCGCCGAACTGGACGCCATGACGCCGCCCGAGTACGCCAGCATGGTGCGCAGCGAAGTCAACAAGCTGATGGCCGCGGCCAGCGCCAACCGCTGAGCACACCCCACCGGGCGTTTACCAGTAAGCGCCCTTGGGCAGGTCCAGCTTGCCCTCGTCGGTAAAGCGCACGGTGCCCAGCGGCCCGCCGGCCAGCTTGCCGCGCAGCGTGTAGGGCAAACCCTGCAGCGACTCTACCTTGCCCAGCCCATAGGCCTGGCGCAGGAAGGAAAACGCCGTGATGCTGACGGGCACCACGATTACCGCTTCGTCATATCGGCCAATATGGCCCTGCTGGTCGCTGACCCCGGCCGCTAGCGGCTGGCCGTTGACTTCCAGGTTGATGGCGACACCGTTGTAATCGATCGGCGCCTCGTTGGGGTTCTGTACCCGCATTTTCACCGCCATGCGCAGCTCCAGCTCCTGGCCGGGCAGTGGCTCGATGCCGATCACGCTGATGTTGACCGGGTCGCGTGGCTGGAACAGGGCGCAGGCACCTAGGCCATACGCCATCAGCAGGACGAGAAACAGGCGGATACAGTGGTGCAGGCGGGCAGTCATTGAGGGCGACCTTGCCAAAGTGAGCGAACGGTGAGTGTGGCAAATGCGCGTCGGCGTTGAAAGTATCCTTGCAGATGAAAGATACTGTTTCTCATTAACGTCCGATAACTCATCTTACTGGCAGTTTCCAAACCCATGCTGACGTCACCCGTGTCGGGCCTGCTGGCGACTTTCCAGGAGCACTACGACGACCTGTTGCAGTTCCTGACCCGGCGCATGAGCGACCGCCAGCGCGCCGCCGACGTGGCGCAGGAAACCTATCTGAAACTGGTGAACATCGACGAGCAGGCGGTGCCGGTGTTGCATGCGCGCAGTTTCATCTTTCGCGTGGCCGGCAACCTGGCAATCGATGCCTTGCGCCGCGAGAAGCGCATCGCCGCCAGCCACGACGACAGTGACGGCGCCTGTGAGGTGGCCTGCCCGGCACCGGCGCCCGAGGCGGCATTGCTGGCCCGCGAGCGCCTGCGGATTCTTGACCAGGCGCTGTTGCAACTGCCCGACAACGCCCGCCGGGCGCTGTTGCTCAACCGCGTCGAAGGCCTGACCCAGAAGCAGATCGCTCAACGCCTGGGCGTTTCCGAGAGCATGGTGGCGAAGTACATCGGCCAGGCGCTGCGCCATTGCCGCGGTTGGCTTAAGCAGGCGGGTGTGGCGGCGTCCGTGGTGGTGCTGGTCGCCGCCGTGGCGGGTTGGCGGCAGGCGCCGATGCTGCTGGCGGATTACCACACTGCTGTCGGCGAGCGGCAGATCATTACGTTGGCTGATGGCACGCGGGTGACGCTGAACAGCGCCAGTGCCATGAGCGTCGTTTTCAGTGAGCATGAGCGGCGTGTGGTGCTTGATGCCGGTGAAGCATTGTTCGAGACCGCTGCTGATTCACGGCCGTTTGTGGTCGATACCGCCGGTGAGCGGGTGCAGGGCACTGCCGCGACCTTCAGCGTGCGCCGCGATGGCCACGTGGTGTTGGCGCACGGTGAGGCCAAGGTAGGTCAACGCGAACTGGCGGTAGCGGCCGATGCCGGCATGCAAATGGCCTGGCAGCGCGGCAAGCTGATCTTCAACGGCAAGCCGCTGGGGCAGGTACTGGAGGAGCTTGAGCGATACCGCCATGGGCGCATTGTGCTGTCCGACAGCAAGCTGGCGGCGATGGAGGTGAGCGGGGTATTTGATCTGGATGAGCCTGAGGCCCTGTTGCGGACGCTTGAGCAGCGATATGGCCTGAAGGTTACCTACCTGCCGTGGTTGGCCGTGGTGTATTGATCGGCCTGCAGCGATCTCGTCGCAGTACAGAAATAAAAATATTTTCCATTTGGCACTGCAAGTTCGTGCAAGCCAGATCGTCGTAGTGGGACTGATCAGCAACCCATTCTCATTTACGACTTGTCAGGAAGCTCATACGTGCCTCTGATGCTCAAGCCCTTGCACCGCCGTCGCGGTTCTCTTCACCACGCCCTGATGTCCTGCAGTGCCCTGGCCATGCTGGTCGGTCCGCTGCATGTGTGGGCCGCGACGACCACCGAACAGACCCAGATGCAGGCTCGCCAGGTTCAGCTCGACGTGCCAGCCCAACCGTTGGGCCAGGCCCTGACCACTTTCGCCGACCAGGCTGGCCTGCACCTGTTGTTCACCACGGGTGATGTCGCAGATCAGGCCAGCCCGGCGTTGCAGGGCAGCTACAGTGTCGAGCAGGCCCTGCAGCAGCTGCTGGCCGGCAGCGGCATGAGCTGGCAGTTCAGCGATGCCCGTACGGTCACCCTGCGTAAAACCGAGGCCGCGCCGCAGGCGGTCAACCTCAAGCCGATCGAAGTCAGCGTGGCCTCGCGCACCAGCACCGCAATCAGCGAAATCCCCGGCACCGTCTGGGTGGTCGAGCAGCAGCAGTTGCGCGAGCAGATCGACAGCGGTGTCAGCCTGAAGGAAGCCATCGGCAAGCTGGTGCCGGGCCTCGACCTGGCGCCGGAAGGGCGCACCAACTACGGCCAGAACATGCGCGGGCGCAACGTGCTGGTGATGATCGACGGGGTCAGCCAGAACAGCTCGCGCGGCCTGTCGCGCCAGTTCGACAGCATTTCGCCGTTCAACGTCGAGCGCGTCGAAGTGTTGTCGGGTGCCAGCGCCATCTACGGCGGTGGCGCCACCGGCGGCATCATCAACATCGTGACCAAGAAGGGCGAGCCCGGCCCGGCGCGGTTCGAGACCCAGCTGGGCGCCAGCAGCGGCTTCAACAACAGCGACGACCTGGCCACTCGCTTCGCCCAGTCGATCAGCGGCGGCAACGAGCGGGTCAATGCCCGGCTGGGTATCTCCGGTGAGCAGAACGAAGCCTTTTACGATGGTGCAGGCGACCAGATCTTCATCGACAACACCCAGACCGACCTGCAGTACAACCGCACCATCGATGTGCTCGGTACCTTGGGCCTGCAGTTGAACGACCAGCAGAGCCTCGACCTGTTGGCCCAGTACTACGACTCGGGCAACCACGGCAGCACGGGTATCTACTTCCCCAACCTCAACTACAACGCGCCGTCAGACCTGGAAGACGCCGAGCTGCGCAGCGGTTATTCGTCGGACCTGGAGCCGCGTACCCGACGCTTGTTGCTGAACGCCAATTACCACCACAACGACGTGCTGGGCCAGGATTTCTACCTGCAAGCCTCGTACCGCAAGGAAGACGACAACTTCTACCCGTTCCCGTACTACAACCGTGCCACGCCCACCGGTTCGCGCGGGGTGTACTTTGCTGCCTCGCAGCAGAACTTCGAGGTCACCAGCCTCAAGGGGCTGTTCGCCAAGCAATGGGCCACGCTGAAGCTGACCTACGGCGTCGACCTGGACCGCGAGCGGTTCAACGCCGAGCAGACCACCTTCAATGCCCTGACTTCGTCCGAGTCGGGCGGCCTGGAGATGGAAAAGGACAGCAAGGCGGCGCGTTACCCCAGCTATCGGGTCGATGGTGTGTCGGTGTATGCCCAGCTGGACTGGCACGCCACCGACAACCTGACGTTCTCGGGCGGCGCTCGTCGCCAGCAGATGGACGTGGATGTCAGCGACTTCAAGGGCGTACCGGGCGGCAGCAACGACTACCAGGTGAACCTGTTCAACGTCGGTGCCATCTACGATTTCAAGAACGGCCACCAGGTGTGGACCAACTACGGCGAAGGCTTCGACCTGCCGGACCCAGCCAAGTACTACGGCAAGCCGGGCCTGAGCGTGGCCGACAACCCGCTGGCTGGCATCAAGAGCCGCCAGGTGGAGCTGGGCTGGCGCTATGCCGACCTGGACTGGGATGCCCAGGCAGCGCTGTACTACATCTGGTCGGACAAGATCATCAACGTCGATTCGCAAACGCTGACCATCAACGTGGAAGAGCAGAAGAGCCGCGACTTTGGCTTTGAAGGTGCGCTGACCCGGCACTTCCAGGCCGGTTGGGAAACCGGCGGCACCTTGCACCTGACCCGCTCCGAAGAAGAGGCTGCAGACGGTGGCTGGATCAAGCGTGATGCCCGCTATGCTTCGCTGTCCAAGGCCACCGCGTTCGTCGGCTGGAAGGGCGATGGCCGCAGCGCGCGGTTGCAGGCCAACCATGCTCTCAGCCTGAAGGACGATGCCGACCATGAGATCGACGGCTACACCACCTTCGACTTGCTTGGCAGCCAGGACACCGGTTTCGGTACCTTCAGTGCCGGCATCCAGAACCTGCTGGACAAGCAGTACAGCACGGTCTGGGGGCAGCGTGCGACGCTGTTCTATTCACCGACCTACGGGCCAGCGTACCTGTATGACTACCAAGGGCGTGGGCGCACCTACACGCTGACCTGGAGCATGGCTTACTGAGTGTTGCAGCCTGAACTGGCCTCTGTGGGCGCGGGCCGGTTCAGGCAAATGCTGCCAGCAAGTCCTGCGCAAACGCCTGCTGTGCTTCACCAACCCCCTGTGCCCGGTGCCGGGCCAGGGTAAACGGCACCACGAAATCCAGCCCCGGGTCCAGCGCCCACAACAACCCCTCGGCCTCCCAGTCCTGCGCGCAGTGGCATGGCAGGTAGCCGATATGCCGCCCCGACAGAATGAACGTCAGCACGCTCTCGATCTGCTCTGCCACCGCCATGCTGCGCTGGCTCTGGAACGGCTCACCGCCTTTGAGAAAACGGTACGGATGGCGCACCTGGTCCATGTCCAGCAGCCGCTCAAGCCCAACCCCCGACTCGCCGAACAGCACATGCCCTTTGCCGCAATACAGCCGTTGCCGCTCCTCGAACAATGGCTGGTAATCAAAGGCCGCCTGTTTGCCGGAAAAGTAGCTGATGGCACAGTCCAGCCGCTGCTCCAGCAACAACCGCTCAAGCTCCGCTGGCGGTGCACTGATCAGCTCCAATTGCACCGATTCCTCTCGCTTGCGAAACGCCGCAATGGCCGCCGCCAGCTTCAGGCTGACTGCCTTGTCCTGGTTTTCCGCCAGACCGATGCGCACGTTGCCCAGCAACCGCCCAGCAACGCCGTTGGCCTGCTGGCGGAACTGCTCGATGTTCAGCAGCAGGCCACGCGCCGCCTCCAATAACAATTCACCTTTGTCCGTCAGGCGAAAACCACCCTTGCCACGGCTGCACAGGCGGTAACCCAGGCGAGCCTCCAGCTGTGCCATGCGCTGGCTGATGGTGGGCTGGCTCAGGCCCAGCACGCCTTGCGCGGCGCTGAAGCCACCGGCCTGGACTACAGTGACGAACAGCCGCAGCAGGTGCAGATCGGGGTCGTGCAATTGTCCGAGCATTACATTGGTCCTGGTGAATGTCAGCTTTGCAAACTTGCCATTTCTGCAATGTAACCCGGCTGGCATGCTCGCGGCATCCACCCATTAGCCGAGGTGTCCGCCATGCGTCGATCGTTGTGCTTGTTGTCCCTGGTCCTGGCCTTGCCGTTACAGGCGCAAGAAAAGGTCGTGAACCTCTATAGCTGGGCCGACTACGTTGCCCCGCAAACCCTTCAGCGCTTCGAGCGAGAAACCGGCTACAAGGTGCGCTACGACACCTTCGACACCACTGAAGTGCTGGAAACCAAGCTGCTGACCGGTGGTAGCGGTTACGACGTGGTGGTGCCGTCAGCTACCGTGCTGGCCAGGGCGCTCAAGGCCAATGCCCTGCAACCGCTCGATCCCCAGGCCATGCCCGGCTACAGCAATCTCGACAAGGACCTGCTGGCCAAGCTCGCCGAGGCCGACCCCGGCAACCGCCATGCCGTGCCGTACACCTGGGGAACGCTGGGCCTTGGGGTGAATGTGGAGGCCGTGCGTCAGCGCCTGGGCGATGTGCCGCTCGACAGCCTCGACCTGCTGTTCAAGCCCGAGTACGCCAGCCGTCTGAAGGACTGCGGCATTGCCATGCCCGATTCGCCACAGGAAGTGATCGGGGTTGCCCTGAACTACCTGGGCAAAGACCCTTACAGCCAGAACAAGGATGACCTGGCTGCCGCGCAGAACCTGCTCAGCCAGTTGCAGCCGTCGATCAGCTATGTCGCCAATGGCCGGCAGATCAGCGACCTGGCCAATGGCAGCGTGTGCCTGGCGCTGACCTATAACGGTGATGCGGCAATGGCCGCCGACCAGGCCCGCCGTGCCGGCAAGCCGTTCGAGCTGATCTACCGCATCCCCCGCGAAGGCACGCTGGTGTGGCAGGACAACCTGGTCATTCCAAAAGACGCCCCGCACCCCGAGGCCGCGCGAGCGTTCATTGCCTTCATGCTCAAGCCCGAGTCGGTGGCGGCGCTGACCAACACGCTGTTCTTCGCCAATGCCAACCAAGCCGCCACACCGCTGGTGGACGAAGCGGTGCGCAACGACCCGGACATCTACCCACCCGCCGAGGTACGCCAGCGCCTGTTCGCCGACCGCAGCATGGCCTTGGCCGATTTGCGCCAGCGTAACCGCCTTTGGACGGCTTTCCGCAGCCGCCAATGAGACATGACAACCAAGGAGCCCGACCGTGGAGCAAGCCGCAAGCAACGACCAGGCGATGACCCGCGACAGCCTGTATGGCACTGCCGCCGAAAGTACCTACGCCGGTATTACCAGTTTCTCTCGCCGCCGCTACAGCCGCGATTTGCGGGGTGTGGATGTGGTGGTCAGCGGTGTGCCGTTCGATACTGCCACCAGCAACCGCCCCGGCGCGCGTTTCGGCCCACGGGCGATCCGCGCCGCTTCGGTGCAGCAGGCCTGGGCCCGGCACTGGCCGTGGGCGTTCGACCCCTTCGACCACCTGGCGGTAATCGACTTTGGCGACTGCCCCTTCGACAGCGGCACGCCGCATTCGGTGCCGGACAGCATCGAGGCCCATGCAGAGCATATCCTGCAGGCGGGTTGCGCCATGCTCACCCTCGGTGGCGACCACTTCATCAGCTACCCGCTGCTAAAGGCTCACGCCCGCCGCCATGGCCCGCTGGCGCTGATTCACTTCGATGCCCACAGTGATACCTGGCCGGACGAGGAGGGCAAGCGCATCGACCACGGCACCATGTTCTGGCATGCCGCCCGCGAAGGCCTGGTGGACCCGGCTCACTCGGTGCAGATCGGCCTGCGCACCACCAATGACGACAGCCAGGGCTTTGCCATTCTCGACGCCCGACAGGTGCACCGCCAAGGCACCGAGGCGGTGATTGCAGCGATTCGTCAGCGGGTGGGCGAGCGCCCGGTGTACCTGACCTTCGACATCGACTGCCTCGACCCGGCCTATGCGCCTGGCACCGGTACGCCGGTGTGTGGCGGGCTGAGCACGGTGCAGGCGCTGGAGATCCTGGGTGGGCTGCGCGGTATCAACCTGGTGGGCATGGACCTGGTGGAAGTGGCGCCGGCTTATGACCATGCCGATATCACGGCGCTGGCGGGGGCGACGCTGGCGATGGAGATGCTGTGTCTGTATGCCGCCCGGCATAAAGTGGATAAGGGCCAGTAACTTGGAGCCGCGTTGCGGCCCATCGCGATGCTAGGCCGCTGCTAGAAGCGAGCGCGTGCCCCCTGTAGGAGCGTCCTTGCGTCGCGATGGGCTGCAATGCAGCCCCATGGGCGCATACTGAAACATCAGGAATCATCTCCATCCATATTCACACTTTTGCCGCGAACCCTTCGCGCCTTAGGCTATCAAACCGACCAGGCGCGGCATTTTCGTACAGGAGGTGAAGCATGACCCCGACATTGCCCATCCTGGCCCTCGGCCTGGCTTTGTGCCTGCCCGCGCACGCAGCCCTGCAGCAGCCTTTGCAGCTCGCCGCCGGCAACAACAACCCCTACAACAGCCCGATCCAGCGCGCCAACCCCAACAGCCGCCAGGGCAGCATGCCGGCCACGCCACCGGTGCGCGGCCCGTCCACCGACCCGTACCAGCGTCCCCCCACGCTGGACAACCGCGGCATCGGCAACGGCGACAACCTGCGCCGCCAGCAGCAAACCCCGAACCTGGAACCCACCCGGCCACCGCGCGACAATCCGCGTGCGCCATAAGCCCGATTGAAAGGAATCCTGCATGCTTCGAGCACCCTGGCTAGCCACCCTGACTGCCGCCGCGTTGCTGCCCTTGTTGGCGCAGGCGGCAGCGGAACAGCAGTTTCGCAGTGAAGAAGGCACCTTGACCGTCAGCACCGTTGCCGATGGCCTGCGCAACCCTTGGGCACTGGCGTTTCTGCCGGGCGGCAAGGACATGCTGGTGACCGAACGCACCGGCAACCTGCGGCTGGTCAATGCCGAGGGCAAGGTTGGCCCGCCGATCAGTGGCGTACCCAAGGTCTGGGCCGAAGGCCAGGGCGGCTTGCTGGACGTAGTGCTGTCGCCGGAGTTCGGCAAGGACCGCACCGTGTACCTGTCGTACGCCGAGGAGGGCAGTGATGGCAAGGCCGGTACCGCCGTGGGCCGTGGCCAGCTGTCTGAAGACCGTGCCCGGTTGGAGAACTTCACGGTGGTTTTCCGCCAGCAGCCCAAGCTGTCGGTGGGTAACCACTTCGGCTCGCGCCTGGTATTCGACCGCAACGGCTACCTGTTCATTGCCTTGGGCGAGAACAACCAGCGCCCCACTGCCCAAGACCTGGACAAGCTGCAAGGCAAGATCGTGCGCATCTTGCCGGACGGCGAAGTGCCCAAGGACAACCCCTTTGTCGGCAAGAGCAATGTGCGGCCGGAGATCTGGTCGTACGGCCACCGCAACCAGCAAGGCGCCGCGCTCAACCCTTGGACCGGCAAGCTGTGGACCCACGAGCACGGCCCGCGTGGCGGCGACGAAATCAACATACCCGAACCCGGCAAGAACTACGGCTGGCCGATTGCGACCCATGGCATCAACTACTCGCTGCTGCCGATCCCCGAGGCCAAGGGCAAGCACGTCGACGGCATGGTCGACCCGCACCATGTGTGGGAAAAGTCACCCGGTATCAGCGGCATGGCGTTCTACGACAGCCCGACGTTCAAGGCCTGGGACCACAACCTGTTCATTGGTGCGTTGGCCACTCAGGAACTCATCCGCTTGCAGCTGAAGGGGGACAAGGTGGTGCATGAGGAGCGTTTGCTGGGTGACTTGAAGGCGCGTATTCGCGATGTGCGGGTGGGGCCGGATGGGTACCTGTATGTACTGACCGATGACAAGGATGGGGCGTTGCTGAAGGTGGGCTTGGACGGCGACGCCTGACGCGCTCTCTTTGTGGGGGCGGTCAGTGCCAGCTCTGGAGTTTCATACACAACAGTTGCACCCACAATGTGTGCTCTGCACCCGCTGTGTAGAATGCGGCATGGCTACCGACCCCCAATCCTGCTACCAGCAAGCCCTGAACACCCAGGGCTTTGTCGCCGAACCCGCCCAGGCCCGCGCCGTCGAGGCCCTGCAAGCTTGCTTCCAGGCCGTCGAGCAAGGCCGCCCCACCCAGGGTATCTACCTCTGGGGGCCGGTGGGCCGGGGCAAGACCTGGCTGATGGATCAGTTCCACCGCTGTCTGCGCCTACCCAGCCGGCGCCAGCACTTCCACCACTTCATGGCCTGGGTCCATCAGCGCCTGTTTCAGCTTAACGGCACTGCCGACCCGCTTCTGGCCCTGGCTCGGGACTTGGCCGGGCAGATCCGTGTGCTGTGCTTCGATGAACTGTTCGTCAACGACATCGGTGATGCGATCATCCTCGGCCGCCTGTTTCAGGTTCTGTTCGACCAGGGTGTGGTGATTGTCGCCACTTCCAACCAGCCACCCGAGCAGCTCTACCGCGATGGCTTCAACCGCGAGCGGTTCCTGCCGGCTATTGCCGCCATCCAGCGGCACATGCAGGTACTGCCGGTGACGGGCGAGCAGGACCACCGTCTGCACCCCGGTGCAGAGCGGCAGCGCTACTGGGTAGCGGAGGCGGGGCAGGCCAGCCAGTTGGGCGGGGTGTTCTGCCAGCTTAGCCCGGAAGACAGCGGCACTGATCGGCCATTGGTGATCGGCTCCAGGCAGGTTCAAGTGGTGCGGCGCAGTGAGCAGGCTATCTGGTGCCGCTTCGCCGATCTGTGCGAACAACCTTTGGCGGCCATGGAGTTCATGGCCTTGTGCGATCAATTTCCCGCGATTTTGCTATCCGGCATACCGGCGCTGGGTGGTGAGCAGCGGGCGGGGCGTATTGCCCGCGGCACCGAGGATGGCGCGGCGCGGGTGGTGGCAGGCGACCGTGAACTGCCGGCACTGTCACCCAAGGATGACGCGGTACGCCGCTTCATTGCCCTGGTCGACGAATGCTACGACCGCCGTGTGGCCTTGTACCTGGAAGCACAGGTGCCGCTCGATGCCCTCTACACCCAAGGGTACTTGGCCTTTCCGTACCAACGAACCCTGAGCCGGCTTCGGGAGATGCAACTGCAACGCTTTGCCTGAAAAGGCGCCCAAGCATGCACCCGACTACGGGCTTACTTGTTCAGCCACTCGACCAAGGTACGGTTGAACCGCACCGGCTCCTCGATCTGCGGTGCATGCCCCATGCCTTCGAAGGTGATCAGTTCACCTTTGGGGATCAGCTTGGCCACCTGTGGCCCCAGCTCTGCATACTTGCCCAGCTTCGCCTTTACTTCCGGCGGCGCGATATCGCTGCCGATGGCCGTGGTGTCCTTGTCGCCTATCAGTAGCAAGGTCGGCATCTGCAGGTCGCTGAACTCGTGGTACACCGGCTGGGTGAAGATCATGTCGTAGATCAGCGCCGAATTCCACGCCACGGCTTCATGCCCCGGCCCTTTGTTCAGGCCCACCAGCATCTGTACCCAACGCTCGTATTCCGGCTTCCAGCGGCCGGCGTAGTAGGTCTTGCGCTCATATTCGCGCACCCCCTCGGCATCCAGCTTGAGCTCGCGGGCATACCACTGGTCCACGGTGCGGTAGGGCACGCCCAGGGCTTTCCAGTCTTCCAGGCCGATCGGGTTGACCATGGCAAGGCGTTCAACTTGCTGTGGGTACATCAGCGCGTAGCGGGTGGCGAGCATCCCGCCGGTGGAGTGGCCGAGCACGGTGGTTCGCTTCACGCCCAGCTGTTCGAGCAGGGCATGGGTATTGTCCGCCAGTTGCTGGAAGCTGTACTGGTAATGCGCCGGTTTGCTCGATGTACAGAAGCCGACCTGATCGGGGGCGATGACCCGGTAGCCGGCCTTGCTCAGGGCGTCGATGGTGGTTTCCCAGGTGGCGGCGCAAAAGTTCTTGCCGTGCATCAGCACCACGCTGTGGCCGTTGGCCTGGCCCTGGGCGGGCACGTCCATGTAGCCCATCTGCAGGGCCTGGCCCTGAGACTTGAAGTCGAAATGCTTGAGGGGGTGTGGGTAGTTGAACCCTTGCAGTTGTGGGCCGTAGGTGGGCGACTCGGCGGCGATGGCCGAACTGCCGGCCAGGCAGGCCAGAGCCAGGGCGGTTGCGCGCAGCATGGGGGCACTCCGTGTAGGGCCATGTAGGAATGGGCGACTTTAGCAGCCAGGCGCGGGCTGGAAACGTGAAAGGTGTTACCAGCCGTGAAACCAGCCCAGGGTAATCATGGCCAGCACCGCATAGCGGCCGGCCTTGGCCAGGGTCACCAGCAACAAAAAGCGCCAGAACGGCTCACGCATGATCCCGGCGATCAGCGTCAGCGGGTCGCCGATCACCGGCATCCAGCTGAGCAGCAATGACCATTGCCCCCAGCGCTGGTAGCGCTGCTGCGCACGCTCCAACTGGGTAGCACTGAACGGGAACCAACGCTTGTCACGCAGGTGCTCAATGGCCCGCCCCAGCAGCCAGTTGACTACCGAACCCAACACATTGCCCAGGGTGGCGACCAGCAGCAGCGTCGCCCAGGCCTCGGGCTGGCGCAGCAACAGGCCGACCAGTACGGCCTCCGATTGCAGCGGTAGCAGGGTGGCGGCGCCAAAGGCGCTGAGGAACAGCGCCCACAGGCTGAGCATCAGTAGTTGGCTACAACGGTGTCCTGGCCCTCCTGGGTCACACCGATAACCTGGTAGGCATCCTTGTGGTCACCCATTTCCATGCCCGGCGAGCCCATGGGCATGCCCGGCACGGCCAGGCCCTTGAGGTCGCTGCGCTTGGTCAGCAGGCGTACCTGCTCGGCCGGTACGTGGCCTTCGACGAACTTGCCGTCGATCACCCCGGTATGGCACGACGCCAGCCGTGGCGCCACGCCCAGACGTTGCTTGACCGCGCTCATGTTCGGCTCGACGTGGTCGTTGACGGTGAAGCCGTTGTCCCGCAGGTGGCTGATCCAGGCCTTGCAGCAGCCGCAGTTGGGGTCGCGGTAGACGTCGATGGTCTCGGCGGCCTGGGCCAGGCCGGTGACGGCCAGCAGGCCCAGGGTCAGCAGGTGTTTGCGCAGCATGGTGAAGCACTCCTTTAGAAACGCAGGCGGATACCGGCGACCAGGCGGGTCTGGCCTTGGTCTTCGCCGTCTTCGCGGGCCTGGTCGGCACGCGTGCCGTGCAGGCGGTTGAAACTGACCCCGACGTAGGGGGCGAAGCCGCGCGTGATTTCGTAGCGCAGGCGCAGGCCCACTTCGCTGTCGGCCAGCCCCGCGCCTTGCTCGCGCCCGGCGTCATTGCGGCCGTAGAGGTTGGCTTCCAGGGTCGGTTCCAGTATCCAGCGGTTGGTCAGCAGCATAGCGTAAGCGGCTTCCAGGCGCAGCGCGGTCTGTTGCCGCTCGCCGGCATAAGCGGTGGTTTGCAGCTCCAGGCCGTACAATGGCGTGCCCTGGATACCGAAGGCGGCCCAAGCCTGGCCGCTGGCTGGCTTGAAGTCCTGGCGCACGCCGGCCACCAGCTCCCACCACGGGCTCACCGCATGGCCCCACAGTGCCTGCAGCTCGGCCTTGTGGGTCTTGCCCTGTTCGCGCTCGCCTTCACTGCGTAGCCACAGGCGGTCGATATCGCCGCCGACCCAGGCGGTGGCATTCCAGTTCAGGGCACTGCTGCTCTCGAAGTTCTGGTATTCGAGTTTGTCCACGACCACCGCCCAGTTCAGCGCCCTGTCATGCACCTGGTGCCCGGGCAAAGGTGGGAAGGCGGCGCGGCGGTCGGCGTCGGTGATGGCTGGCAGCGGCGTGCGAGGCTGGCTGGGGGTTGCCTGGCCATGGCCCATGCTTTCATGGTTCATGGTGCCGTGCTCCATGCTGGCGTGGTTCATGTGTGCCATGCCAGCGGCCATCGCCCGTTCGCTGGCGAGCAAGGTCAGCAGCGTCACGCCAGCCATGATGCTTTTGCGGGTGTCATTCATCGACGCGTACCTCGCGGAACATGCCGGTCTCCATGTGGTAGAGCAGGTGGCAGTGATAGGCCCAGCGGCCCAACGCATCGGCGGTCACCCGGTAGGAACGGCGGCTGCCGGGCGGGATGTCGAGGGTGTGCTTGCGCACCAGGAACTGGCCGTGCTCGTCTTCCAGGTCGCTCCACATGCCGTGCAAGTGGATGGGGTGGGTCATCATGGTGTCGTTGACCAGGGTGATGCGGACCCGCTCGCCGTAGGTCAGGCGCAACGGCTCGGCATCACTGAACTTGATGCCGTCGAACGACCAGGCGAAGCGCTCCATGTGGCCGGTCAGGTGCAGCTCGATGTCTCTTGATGGCGTGCGGCCGTCGGGGTCGGGGTAGGGGCTGCGCAGGTCGGCATAGGTGAGTACGCGGCGGCCATTGTTGCGCAGGCCGATACCAGGGTCGGCCAGGTTGGCGCGTGGGGCCATGGTCTGCATGTCCACGAGCGGGTTGTCGGTTTCGCTGGCCGGGTGTTGCTGCATGGCCGACATGGCGGCGTGGTCCATGCCGGCCATGTTGCTGTGGTCCATGCTGGCCATGGCGCCCATGCCACCGTGGCCCATGTCATCCATGCTCAAGACCGGGCGCGGGTCGGGTGCAGGCACTGGCGCCTGTAGCCCGGCGGCGCGAGCCAGGGTGCCGCGGGCGAAGCCGGTGCGGTCCATGCTCTGGGCGAACAGGGTGTAGGCAGGTTGGTCGCCCACGGTCACCAGCACGTCGTAGGTCTCGGCCACGGCAATGCGCAGTTCGTCCACGCTCACCGGCGTCACCGGCAAGCCGTCGGCGGCGATCACCGTCAGCTTAAGCCCAGGGATGCGGAAGTCGAAATAGGTCATGGCCGAAGCGTTGATCAGCCGTAGACGCACGGTCTCGCCCGGCTGGAACAGGCAGGTGAAGTTGCCCTCCGGCGGCTGGCCGTTGAGCAGGTAGGTGTAGGTGGCGGCGCTGATATCCGCCAGGTCGGTGGGGCTCATGCGCATGCGTGCCCAGGCCGTGCGCTCGGCGACGGTCGGGCTCCAGCCCTTATCGGCAACGTCGTCGATGAAGTCGCCGACGGTGCGCTTGTGGTAGTTGTACGCGTCGGACTGTTTCTTCAGCGTGGCCATCAATTGCTCCGGCGCCTGGTCGGACCAGTCGCTGAACAGCAGCACATGGTCGCGCTGGTAGCGATGCGCTTCGGGCTCGCGGGGTTCGATCACGATCGCCCCGTATACCCCGGCCTGTTCCTGCAGCCCCGAATGGCTGTGGTACCAGTAGGTGCCGCTTTGGCGCAGGGTGAACTGGTACCGGTAGTCGCCGCCGGGCTCGATGCCGGCGAAGCTCAGGCCAGGTACGCCGTCCATGTTGGCCGGCAGGATGATGCCGTGCCAATGGATCGAGGTGTCCTGTGCCAGGCGGTTGCGCACGCGCAGGGTCACGGTGTCGCCTTCGCGCCAGCGCAGCAGAGGGCCGGGCAGGCTGTTGTTGATGGTCAATGCGGTGCGCGGGCGGCCAGTGATGTTCACCGGCGTCTGGCCGATGAACAGCTCGAAGTGCTGGCCGGCCAGGTCACGGCCTTCGGCGGCCTGGGCCAGCGGGCGCCACAGCCCCAGGCCCGCCAGTGTGCTGGCGGCGCCCAGGCCTTTGACGAAGGTACGGCGGGAGGGGTTGCGCAACATGGCGTGGCCTCATGCGGGAGAGCCACGATGTTCGCTGCCGCCGCCTGTCAGGCAGCTGAGGTGCACATTACAGCGCTGTCAGCTTGCGGCCTCGTCGGCGCCGAGGTCGCGCATCAGCAGGCCGTAGTCGAGGGTTACCTGCTCCGGGATCGGCAGATACACCACATGGCCATCGCCCGGCGCCACCTCGATGGTCTGCTGCTGGCGGTCGCACAGGCGGTGCAGGTCGAAGTGGTAATTGCCGCGCGGGGTCATCAACTCCAGGTGGTCGCCCACGGCGAAGCGGTTTTTCACCTTGACCTCGGCCAGGCCGTCGACGCGCACGCCGGTCAACTCGCCAACGAACTGCTGACGCTCGGACACGGAATTGCCGCGCTGGTAGTTTTGGTACTCGTCGTGCACGTGGCGGCGCAGGAAGCCTTCGGTGTAGCCGCGTTGTGCGAGCGATTCGAGGTTGCCCATCAGGGCGCGGTCGAATGGCCGCCCTGCCACCGCGTCGTCGATCGCCTGGCGATACGACTGCACTGCGCGGGCACAGTAGAAGTGCGATTTGGTGCGGCCCTCGATTTTCAACGAATGCACGCCCATCCCGGCCAGGCGCTCGACGTGCTGGATGGCGCGCAGGTCCTTGGCATTCATGATGTAGGTGCCGTGTTCATCTTCGAACGCCGGCATTTCAGTGCCAGGGCGGTTGCTTTCCTGCAGCAGGAATACCTGCTCGGTAGGGGCGCCCAGGCCCAGGGTGGGCTGCACTTCGCGCACGATATCGCCGGTGGCGTTCTCGGTGGCGGGCGTGGCGTCGTACTTCCAGCGGCAGGCGTTGGTGCAGGTGCCCTGGTTGGCGTCACGCTTGTTGAGGTAGCCCGACAGCAGGCAGCGGCCGGAGTAGGCCATGCACAGGGCGCCGTGGACGAACACCTCCAGCTCCATGTCCGGCACCTGCTGGCGAATTTCTTCGATCTCTTCCAGCGACAGCTCCCGTGACAGGATCACCCGGCTCAGGCCCAGTTGCTGCCAGAATTGCACACTGGCCCAGTTGACTGTGTTGGCCTGCACCGACAGGTGTACCGGCATCTGCGGGAAGTGCTGGCGCACCAGCATGATCAGGCCGGGGTCGGACATGATCAGCGCGTCTGGCGCCATCTCGATCACGGGCGCCAGGTCCTTGAGGAATGTCTTGAGCTTGGCATTGTGCGGGGCGATGTTGACCACCACGTAGAAGCGCTTGCCCAGGGCGTGTGCCTCCTGGATGCCCAGCGCCAGGTTGGCGTGGTCGAATTCGTTGTTACGCACTCGCAAGCTGTAGCGCGGCTGGCCGGCGTAGACCGCGTCGGCGCCGTAGGCAAAGGCGTAGCGCATGGTCTTGAGGGTGCCGGCGGGGGCCAGCAATTCGGGCTTGGCGGTAGGGTTCATGTGCGCACCGGGGCAAAAGGCGCGGATGCTAGGGCCAGTGGCAAACACGCGTATTGATTTGCATCAAGGGAGTAACGGCACTTTTAGCCAGCCGGTGAGCACTAATATCCCAGAAGCCACGCGAGAACCTGCGATGAACGAAACCGCGCTACAGAACAAAGCCCTGGCCGTACTCCTGGCGCTGGTGACCATCGCCTTCTTCTGGATCCTGCTGCCGTACTACGGCGCCATCTTCTGGGCGGTGATCCTTGGCATCCTGTTCGCCCCGCTGCAGCGCCACCTGCTGATACGTTTCGGACGGCGGCGCAACCTGGCCGCCGCCGCGACCACACTGGTGTGCCTGCTGGTGGCGATCCTGCCGGTGATCATCACCAGTGCGCTGCTGGTACAAGAGGGCGCCACGCTGTACCAGCGCATCGAAAGCGGGCAACTGGACATCGCCGGATACGTCGAGCACGGCAAGGACATGCTCCCGGCATTCGCCCAGCATGGCCTGGACAACATGGGCATGGGCAACCTCGACGGGTTGCGCGACAAGATCACCAAGTGGGCAACCCAGGGTAGCCAGGCACTGGCTAGCCAGGCGTTCAGTTTTGGCCAGGGCACATTCGAGTTCGTGATCAGTTTTGGCATCATGATGTACCTGCTGTTCTTCTTCCTGCGTGAAGGGCCCGAGGTGGCCCGTCGGGTGCGGCTGGCCGTGCCACTGCCTGAGCACCAGAAGCGCCGTTTGCAGCTGAAGTTCAACCGTGTGGTGCGGGCGACCGTGAAAGGCAACGTGCTGGTGGCCATTACCCAGGGCGCGCTGGGCGGTTTAATCTTCTGGGTGCTGGATATTCCGAGTGCATTGGTGTGGGCGGTGCTGATGGCGTTCTTGTCGCTGCTGCCGGCGGTAGGCGCTGGGATCGTCTGGGCGCCGGTGGCCGCGTATTTCCTGCTGACTGGGGCGATACTGCCTGGGGTGATCCTGACCGCGTTCGGTGTGCTGGTGATCGGCCTGGTGGACAACCTGCTGCGGCCGATCCTGGTGGGCAAGGACACACGCATGCCAGACTATCTGATCCTGGTGTCGACCCTGGGCGGGCTGGCGGTGTTCGGCCTCAACGGCTTCGTGATCGGGCCATTGATCGCGGCGCTGTTCATGTCCAGCTGGGGGATCTTCGCGGCAACCAAACCCCAGGTGCAATTACCCCAGTAGGGGTTTACCGACGTGCCCAAGGTTGGGTTCAATGCCGTCTCTGGCGCCGTTATGGAAAACAGCCAAATCGACAAGCCCAACTTTACCTACCAGGCGGTCTACCGCTACTTGCTCGACAGGATCGAGGCCGCACCTGCCGATGTGGAGCAGCGTCTGCCGTCGCTGCGCCAACTTGCGCGGCAATTGCATGTTTCGGTATCGAGTACCCAGTACGCCTATGCGCTGCTCGAAGACGAAGGGCGGGTGTATGCTCGGCCAAAGCAGGGCTACTTCAGCCGAGCCCGTCCCACCACCATCTGTGTGCAGCATTCGGAAAACCTGCTCGACACCGTATTCGCCAGCGCCCGACAGCCGGGTATGTTGGCCTTGGGCAGCGATGCGCCGGCCATGTTGCTGTCGCTGCAGCAGCCGCTGCTGATGATCGAGCGCGAACTGGCGCGTCAATACCCGCATTCTTTGGCGCCGCTGTATCAGCCCTTCGGTGAGCCCGAGTTGCGCACGGTACTGGCCGACCGCTACACCCGCTCGGCACAGCAGTATTGGAGCGCCGATCACGTGTTCATCGGCGCGGACCTGCGCAGTGTGCTGGAAGTGTCCTTACGCGCCCTGGGCCTCGAAGGCCAGCTGGCATTGGTGGAGTCGCCCTGCAACTGGGCAGTGCTGAGGCAATTGCAGGCTGCGCGCATGACCATCATCGAAGTGCCCTTGGGTGATGACGGGCGTTTCGACTTGCAGCAGGTTCACCGGCTGTTGCGCGATCAGCCAATACGCCTGGCCGTGCTGTCGTCGGCGGCCAACGTACCCCAGGGTGGTCTGATGCCTGCGTCAGACAAGCAGCTGGTCTGCCGCTGGCTTGCCAAGCACGCTGTGTGGCTGTTTGAAAACGATGGCTACGGCGAGTTGTGCTTCCACGCCGGAGCACCGCGCTACCGGGACTTCGCCGACCCTGACCGGCTGCTGGTGTTTTCGACCTTCGACAAACTGATTGGCGCAGAGGCGCCCTTTGGCTACCTGCTTTGTCGCAAGCAGACCGAACGCTTTCAGCAGCTGTTCCTGGAACGAGCCTTTCGCTTGTCGCCGATCCGCCAAAGGGCCATCGCCCGGCTTTTCACCTCGCGTCGGGTCGAGTTGCATGTGCAGCGTTTGCTGCCGAAGTTGCGCGAGCGTTTACAGCAGATGAGGCGGCTACTGGAAGCGCACGGCCAGGGCTGCCTGCGCATCGCCGAGTCGCAGGGCGGGGCCAGCCTGTGGCTGCAGGCGACCCGGCCGGTGGATATGCGCCGGGTCTTCGAGCGGTTGCTGGCGCAGCGTATCGTCATTGCGCCCGGTGAAATTTTCAGCCAGTGCGGCCTTTGGCGCAGTCATCTGCGGCTGTGCTGCACGGTGGACTGGAGCAAGGATATCGCCCAGGCGCTGCAATGCCTGGTCAAGGCCATCGAGGATGAACTTCACACTCCGTAACAATGGTGCATGGCAGGGAAGGTGCCGTCGCGCACCTCATCAGCGTAGCGGGCGCAGGCTTCACGGATTGCCAGGCCGAGGTCGGCATACTGCTTGACGAAGCGTGGCACGTGCGCGCCACCGAGCCCTAGCAGGTCTTCGGTGACCAGCACCTGGCCATCGCAGGCGGGGGAAGCGCCAATGCCGACAGTGGGTTTGTCGGTGGCCTGGGTGATGGCGCGGGCCACGGGTTCGGCTACGCCTTCCAGCAAAAGGCTGAAAGCGCCAGCGTGCAGGTTGGCTTGCGCGTCGGCCCGTAACGCTGCAGCGCTGTCCGGGCTCAACCCCTGGGCTTTGTAGCCGCCCATGGCATTGACGAACTGCGGCATCAGGCCGATGTGCGCCATGATCGGTATCCCTCTTGCGACCAGGAACTCGACGGTGCTGGCCAACGCCTGGTTCGCTTCCAGCTTGAGTGCGTCGCAGCCGGTGCTGGCCAATACTTGGGCACAATTGCGAAACGCCTGCTCGTGGGATTCCTGATAACTGCCGAACGGCATGTCGGCGATCACGCAGGCCAGGCGGGTGCTGTCGACCACGGCGCGGGTATGGGCGATGGTTTCGTCCAGGCGCATACCCAGTGTGGACGGGCGGCCATAGCCGACCATGGCGGTGGAGTCGCCGACCAGGATGAAGTCGACCAGCGGATCGATCAGCCGTGCGATCGAGCTTGAGTAAGCGGTGAGCGAAACGATCTTCTGTCGGCCTTTCATGGCCACCAGTTGCGGCACGGTGAGACGGCTGTTGCGGGTGTGTGTGCTCATCGGGGGTTGGGCATCTCAGAACAGGGATGGCCCATTTTTGGCAACTTGCGGCGGCAACTCAATGTACAGATTCAGGCTGAAAAGCAACCCAGATCAGTCCCGAGATGGTTGACTGAAAAGGGCCGCGAAGCGGCCCCATGGACGGGTCAGAAGGTTTGCGGCATCTCGCCTTTGGCCAGGCGCCGGTTGATGTCGGCAATCACTTCGGGCAGTTCATTGATGGTGTCGATCAGGTAGTGCGGGCGGGAACCGGCGAACAGCGCATGGATGCGTTGACGCTCGCCTTCCAGTTTCTCGGCACTCAGTGCCCGGAAACCTTCCCAGGTCAGCCCCAGCGCGTTGCCCGAGCACACCAGCGCCACGGTCCACATGCCGGCACGGCGGCCTTCGAGAATGCCTGGCACGGTGTCGTCGACCTTCACGCAGGCCGCTACATCGTCGATGCCCAGCGCGATCACGTTGGCCAGGGCCTGGGCCGGCCACGGCCGGCCGTTCGGGGTTTCGTCGGTGGCCACCACGTGGTCCGCCACGTAGCCGTTCTGTGCTGCCAGTTCCACCACCTTGTCCATGACCACTTTCGGGTAGCCCGAGCATGAGCCGATCTTCAGCCCGTCCTGGCGCAGACCGGTCAAGGTCTCAAGGGCACCAGGGATCAGTGCCGAATGTACGGCGATCTTCTCGATTTGCAGCGGCATGAAGCGGTTGTAGATGGCCGTGACGTCATCGTCGGTCGGGGTACGGCCAAACACCTTGCGGTAGCGCTCGGCAATTTCCGGCACGTCGCACAGGGTGCGGATATGGTCCCATTTGCCCATGCCCATCGGGCCACGGGCTTCTTCGATGGACACCTGCACATCGAATTCGGCGAAGGCTTCGACGAAGATCTGGGTTGGAGCGAAGGAGCCGAAATCGACCACGGTGCCGGCCCAGTCGAGGATGGCGGCTTGCAGCTGGGTTGGGTTGCTGTAGTTCATGTGCGCTAATTCCTGAATTCGGGTGGGCAAAGGGTCAGATGTCCAGCACTTCCATTTCCCGCAGCACTTGGGCTACGGCATTCACGGCGGCCTGCATGCCGTCCGCCCCGACCACACCGATGCAGCCGACGCGGAAGGTTTCGACTTGGGTCAGCTTGCCTGGGTAGAGGATGAAACCCTTGGCCTTGACCCGCTCATAGAAGTCCTTGAACTGATAGCGGGCATCGTTCGGTGCGTGGAAGGTGACGATGATCGGCGCCTGGATCTCGGCTGGCAGGAAGCTGCGCAGGCCAATGGCAGCCATGCCGTCGAGCAGGGTCTTGCAGTTGTCGGCGTAGCGCTGGTGGCGAGCCGGCAGGCCACCTTCCTCGTTGTATTGCTGCAGCGCTTCATGCAGGGCCGCGACCACGTGGGTGGGCGGGGTGAAGCGCCACTGGCCGGTCTTGGCCATGTAGGCGTGCTGGTCGTGCAGGTCCATGGCCAGCGAGTGGGCATTGCCTTCGGCAGCGGCCAGAGCGGTTTTTTCGGCGAAGACGAAGCCCATGCCTGGGACGCCTTCCAAGCACTTGCCGGAAGCGGCGATCAGCGCCTCGAAGGGAATTTCGCGGGCGTCGATCGGCAGCGCGCCGAACGAACTCATGGCATCGATGATCAGGCGTTTTCCGTGGCGTTTGATCACCTGAGCGATTTCGGGCAACGGGTTGAGAATGCCGGTGCTGGTTTCGCAGTGGATCAGCGCAACGTGGGTCACGGCGGGGTCGGCGGCCAGCAGGCGGTCGACGTCGGCGGCGGTGGTCGGCTGGTCTTCGGCGGTTTCGAAGGTGCTGTAGGGACGGCCCAGCACTTTGCAGATCTTCGCCAGGCGCTGGCCATAGGCGCCATTGATCAGCACCAGCACCTTGCCATCGCGTGGCACCAGGGTGCCGATGGCCGCTTCCACGGCGAAGGTGCCGCTGCCTTGCAGCGGCACGCAGTGGTGGCTGGCGCTGCCGTCGATGATCGCCAGCAGTTGCTCGCACACACTGGCGGTCAGTTGATTGAAGTCGCGGTCCCAGGAGCCCCAGTCCACCAGCATGGCTTGGCGGGTGCGGATTGATGTGGTCAGGGGACCTGGGGTCAGCAGAATCGGGGCGTTGCTCATTCCGTTATTCCTCACAAGCGGTGGGCTGAAACTACGGGGCCTAGGTTGCAATTCACGCTGCCATCAATCAAATTGTTTGTTGTTATCCCAGCTATAAGTCAGGCCGATAATTATGAACCTGTTCCAGTTGCGCGCTTTCGATGCCGTAGCCCGTGAGGGCAGCTTTACCCGTGCTGCCGAGCGTCTGTTCATCAGCCAGCCGGCGGTGACCGGGCATGTGAAGGCACTGGAGGAGCATTACCAGATCACCTTGCTGCGGCGTACTGCACGGCGAGTGGAACTGACCGAAGAGGGTACCCGCCTGGCGGCCATTACCCGCGCCATGTTCGGTCTGGCTGAAGAAGCGCAAGCCATGCTCGAGGCCAACCGCCAGTTGCTGACCGGGCGCCTGGAGGTCGCCGCCGACGGTCCGCACCGGGTCATGCCCATGCTGGCGCAGTTGCGCGAACGCTACCCTGGCATCACCGTCAACTTGCGCCTGGGCAACGCACAGGAGACGCTGGCTGCGCTGTTGTCCGAACATGCCGATGTGGCGGTGTTGACCGAAATCGAACCGCGCAAGGGCCTGTATCTGCAGAACCTGTGCGAATCGCGACTATGCGCGCTGTTGCCAGCGGGGCATGCCTGGGCCGATGGCGAAGGTGACTTACCCCTGGCCGAGCTGCACCAGCAGATCATGGTGCTGCGCGAGCCCAGTTCGACTACCCGACGCACCTTCGACAAGGCCTGCGGCACTGCCGGTGTGCAGCCACGTGTGCAACTGGAGCTGGACAGCCGTGAGGCGGTTACCGAGGCGGTGGCATCGCAGCTTGGCATTGGTGTGGTGTCGTCCACGGAAGTGGCCAACGACCCCCGAGTGGTGGCGCGGCCGCTCGCCGGGCAGGGCCTGGTCAACCAGCACATGGTCAGCTGCCTTGAGCGGCGCCGTGAGTTACGCTTGATCCAGGCATTCCTGGGCCTGGCGGCCAGCCTCTGAGCCGGCCTAAGATGGCGACATAACCTGATGGACTGCTGATGAGCGAGAAAGACACCATTTCCATGCAACTGGTGCGCGAGGCCCTGTTGCAGACCTGCCCGGCAGGCGAGCCGGATGCTGCGTTGCTGGCGCGCGCCGGTATCGATGCCGGGCAGTTGCAAGCCCCGGATGCTCGCGTCAGTGCCGAGGCCTATGCCCGGCTCTGGCGCTTGCTGGCGCGGCGTTGCAATGACGAATTCTTCGCCATGGACCCGCGCGGCCTGCGCAGCGGCAGCCTGGCGTTCCTGTGCCGGGCGAGCATGGCACAGCCAACTTTGGGCGAGGGCCTGGAAACCGCGCTGGCGTTTCTTTCGCTGATGCTCGAAGACCTGCAGCCAAGCCTGGTGCGTCAGCAGGGCCTGGCGGAAATTGTCATCAATGAGCCGCGCGACCTGCCACGGCGTGCGTTCACCTATTTCACATTCTGGATGATCGTGCATGGAGTGGCCTGCTGGCTGGCCGGGCGACGCATTGCCATTCTGGCCATTGAGCTGCGCTGTGCCGAACCACCGTATTGTGACGATTACCGGGTGATGTTTTCCGAGAACCTGCAGTTCGAGCGGCCACGTACTCGCATGATCATCAGTGCCGACTGCCTCGACGTGCCGCTGCGCCGCAGCTCTGAGGACCTGCAGCGCTTTCTGGCCGAGGCGCCCGGCAACATCCTGGTCAAGTACCGTGACCCGGCCAGCCTGGGGCGGCGTATCCGCGCCGACTTGCTGCAATTGGACCCGTCCTGCTGGCCGGATGCCGATGCCCTGGCACGACAATTGTGCCTGTCCCCGTCCACCTTGCGCCGTCGGCTGGCGGAGGAGGGGCAGAGTTACCAGGTGCTCAAGGACAGTGTCCGGCGTGAGCTGGCCATCGCCTGGTTAAGCCAGGTCGAAGCGCCCATGGGGGAAATTGCTGAGCGCCTTGGGTTTGCCGATGGCAGTTCGTTCTACAAGGCATTTCGCAAGTGGTTCGGTTGCAACCCTGGGCACTACCGTGCACTGATTCAGGCCCAAGGGGCGGCGGGTTGAAGGGTGGTGGTTCCCACTGCCGCTGACACTGGCGTGCAGGCAGGTTGTCGGTTTTTCCATCGTAAGGAGACCGACATGCCGCAGACTCAAGTCAATCCCAAAGAACAGAATGCCGATAGGGAGTTCATTGCCGAGCAACTGCCCGCTTGGCTGAGCAATGCCACGCCACGGCAACTCAATACACTGCGCAGCAAGGTGGCAGCGCACCATGCGAGCCAGCGCCGCGTGGCTGCCGTGACGCGGCAACTCCAGCCTTTGCACACGTTCGCCAAGCAGCAGCTCGAACAGGCCATGCAGGCCCGGATGGGGTTGACGCTCGACCTTGACCAGGCGACTTGGCGAGAAGAGCGCAGGCGCTTGAAAATCGTGCAAGGGACGGTGCGGGAGTTCACCTCTTACTTCGTCAGGGTACCTGCGCTGCAAAAAATGATGCAGAACTTCAAGGAGGCTGAATCGTTCTTCTCCGACACTGCGCTGGTGCAGGCCGCCCAACAGGGGGCTAGCGGCGAAGCGACTCTGAGCAGTGACATTGACGGCCTTGTCAGCCTGTGCCGGCAAACGGATGTAGGCGCAGCCTACCAGCGACATTTGGCGCAGGTGTTGACCAGTGACTTCGAGCGCGATCTGGTCGCGGACAAACGTTGCGAACTGGCGTTGGCGCTCGAGATAGCGGCCATGAAGCGCCAGCTGGGTGACGATGAATTGCGCCTACTGCGCCAAGCGCTAGCGGGTACACCCATCACGCACCCCCGTAGCACGCGCGTAGTGGTCGGTGGCCTGAAGGTGCTGGGGTGCCGGGTGGATGGCGCGCTTGCATTTGAACTGCTCTTTTCGTGGGGTAAACCCAGCAGCCCGTTTCCGTCGCCGGAACAGACTGTTGGGGTATTGTTGTACCTGCCTGATGATGTTGAGCAGCCACTGCGTTACTTCGATGGGTGGCAGGCGGCCAATCAGGCATTGGTCGCGGCTTTTGCAAATGAAGGTTACCGGCAGGGCATCGAGCGCCGTATCACCCTTGAAGACCGGGTGAAGTACATGACATTGCTCGGGACGCGTCTGCTCGATAGCAGCCCCGATCTGGATCCCGCCGTGGAACGAGGTTCGGCTGCGGGAATCAGTGACATGGCTGCCTGGCACGTGCGGCGAATCAAGAGCGACGCACGCTTTATGGCCGTACCCACGGCACAGGCCGATGCCGCCGCGGCTGCCCAGCGTCTGAAGGACCTTGAAAGCGCAGGCCTTGCGCTGCTCGGCCTGGCGAGTTTTTTTGTGCCAGGAATAGGCGAACTCTTGCTGCTTGACTGGGGGCGGCAGCTGCTTGGCCACGTCTATGAGGGCGTCAAGGACTGGAGCCAAGGGCATCAGCACGAAGCCGTTGACCACCTGCTGCAACTGGCCAGCGACCTTGCCGCCACGGGGCTGGTGGCGGGAGGCGTCGCCCTTGCCCGCAGCCCGTTTTTCGATGTGCTGGAGCCGGTCACCACCGAAGCGGGCGGGCAACGTTTGTGGCGATGCGATCTGCAACCCTACCGCCAGGCCAAGCCCAGCGAGCCGCTGATCGAGCAGGATAACGGGTTGTACAGCGATGGTAGCGGCCACTGGTGGCGTGACGAGCAGGGTTATTACCGCGTGCGGCAGGACGCCAGGGGGAACTGGCGTCTTTTGCATCGGGACGGCCATGATACCTATGGGCCGGCCTTGCGAGGCAATGGCGAACGTGCTTGGCGCCTGACCTTCGAACGCCCATTGGAATGGCAGGGTGAGACGAAGCTGCTGAGCCGTCTATGGCCATCGGCAAGGGATTTGGGTAGCGAGCGTGTTACGCAGATTCTCAAGGTTGCCGATGTCGATGAGGCGCACCTGCGTGGCCTGTTGGTGGAGGGGCGACGTCTGCCAGTCTGCTTGCGCGATACGCTGGAACGATTTTCGGTGGATGCGCGAGCACAACGTTTCTTCCAGGCGATGACGCCGAACGAAAGCGATACTGAGCTCTGGCAGTGGTGTGTCGATAGGCTGCAATTGGCAGGCTTGCCACTGGATGAGCAGGTGGCTTCGCTCCACGCGCGTGAAGTTAGCCTGCGAGGGCCGCTGCTGGAGCACTTCTCCACCCAGTACCTCGGCGATGACGAGGCGCTGAGCCTGGTGAAAAGAGACTTTTCGACACTCCCTGATGCCTATGCGCTCGAGGTGCTGCAACAGGCCGATGAAACGATGCGCACACGCATGCGCACCGAAGCGCGGCTGCCACTGGCCTTGATGGAGCGAGCGCGTAGCCTGCTACAGGAAGCCCGTCTGGTCCGACTGCGCGAGGCGCTGCACCTGAGGGGCAGTTACCACGCCGATGCAGTTGAACTGCTGTTTGTGTTGCTACGACGACATGGCCTGACGCAGCTCCCGTTCAATCTGATACAGCGTGACCAGTCCGAGAACGGTCGAGTGCTGGCGATGCTGTTTCCCGAAACGCGGGGTCAGCGCAGCCTGGTACTGGTATGGCGAGAAGGCGCCTTCGATCTATACGACGAAAACGGGCTGCGCAGTGGGCTGGAAGCCGCCGAGCCACGAGGCATCTTCGAAGTGTTGGCCGCTTGCCTTCCTGAAGCCTATCGGCAGCGTCAGGGCTGGGTGGGTGATGATGTCCCGGCACGTATCCGGGCGTCGATGCAAGGCTGGGTGCCAGCGCAACGGCAGGCGTTGCTGCGTCTGCTTGGCTGGCGCGAAGCACGCCCGCTCGCGTCGTCCTTGCAGCGCCTTGCTGACGGCCGGGTCGGTTACCTGCTCAGTGGGCGGGCCACATCGTCAGTGCCGTCAGGGCAGGTCATGCGCCAGCGGATTCGCAGCCTTTACCCAGCTTTCGACGAGCAAGAGGTCGAGCGCTTCCTGCGGACGCTCATGCGCTCTGCTGGCTCGGCCTATTCGAGCCTGCTGCGCATGGAGCAGGAATATCAGCGCCTGGATGAGCATTTGCAAACCTGGACGGAGGCCGTCTCGGCCCGTGCGAGAAACACCCGGCAGGAGGTTGCCGATGCTTTCCGGCGTGTCTGGCGGCTGGAGGGTGAGGAGGTAGTCGATGGCAATGGTGAGACGGCCGGCTTGCGCCTGAGTATCGTCGCGTGGTCGGTGGGGGAGCTGCCAAGCATACCCGCCGGTACCGACTTCGCTCATGTGATCGACCTGCTGCTGGTGGGGTTGCGTCTGGAGGCGCTGCCGCCAGGTTTTCTACGCAGCTTCCCTGCCGTGCGGCGTCTGGACCTGAGCAACAATGCCTTGAGTGCGTTGCCTGAACATCTAACCCAGCTGCGTGGCTTACGGCACTTGCATCTGCGGCGCAACAGGATCCGTGTGGCGGCAAACCAGTCCAGTGCCTTGGCTGCTCTGCCTGATTTGCGAACGCTTGATCTGAGCGAGAATCCGTTGGGTGCAATCAGCCTTGATTTCAATCAGTTGTCCCGTCTACGTGATTTGCGGCTGTTTCGTTGCGGCTTGCGGCGGGTGCCGGCAGGGTTGGAGTGGTTGGGGATGCTGGAGCATGCCGATCTGCGCAACAACCAGCTCAACGACCTGCCAGAGGCCCTGCTCAATGCCCCGGAACCTCTGCGTCGAGTAATAGCTGTGCAAGGGAACGCGTTGTCGGCGCAGGTCACCGAGCGCTTGTATGCTCAACCTGCACACGTGGGCGTAAGCGGCAACAGGGTGGAGGTGAGGGAGGGTGAGGCTGGCTGGCTGGCTACCCTGGAGGGGGAGGATATTGAAAATCGACGCCGCCAATGGCAAGCACTGCAGCGTGAGCCGGGAAGCAATGCGTTCTTTCAACTGCTCGATGAGCTAACCAGGAGCTCGGACTACCGTCTGGTGCGCTCCGATCTAAGCCGACGTGTCTGGGCGATGGTCGAGGCGCTCAACCAGGACACACGCATGCGCGAGGAGCTGTTCGAACTGGCGGCCGATCCGCGTACTTGCGTAGACAGTGTTGCCAGTTGCTTCGGTCATTTGGAGGTGCGCCAACAGGTGCTCCAGGCCACTGACGGGGGTGATCCGTTGACCACACGTGATGCGCGGCTGCTGTTGGCCCGGCGCCTCTTCCGGCTCGACCGGGTGGAAGCGTTTGCGCGGCAGGACTTCCAGTCCCGATCGCAACTGGCGAATGCTGAAGACGTGGACGAGGTGGAAGTCAGCCTTGCCTATCGCGTCGGGCTCTCGGTGCGGCTCGATCTGATCGGGCAGCCACGGACCATGCAGTTTCGCGCGATTGCCGGGGTGAGCCGCAGTGACCTGGACAGGGTCTACCAAGCTGTGCAGGAGGCGGAAGCGAGTGACGAACTTGCGCTGTTCATCAGCCAACGTGACTTCTGGTTGCCAGTACTGCGCGCGCAGCGGGCCGAAGATTTCGCGGCGTTGGAGGAACAGTTCGACACGCAACTGCAGGCACTGGATGAGCGAAAGGAGACGCTTGGCAGTGCCGCGTACGTGCAACAAGCCAACCAGATAGGCAAGGACCGTGAAGTGGCGCTGAATGCATTGGCCCTGCGCTTGACTCGCGAAGCGCTGCTGGCGCGGCCGTGAATGTAACCGGGGGCGAATCACGGGCATGGCTGCATTTCCTTGTGCCTTGCCCAGAGCAGGTTGGCGAGCATGCCAGCCTCATTCTTCGCTCCCGGGATTGCCATGATTTCCAGCACCTCCAACCTTGAAACCAGCCATCAGAAAGCAACTGATGATTTCATTGCCGCCAGGCTACCTGACTGGTTGAAACGGGCCAGCCAGGCCCAGATCATCGCCCTGCGCACCAGCCTCAACACACATCAGGCCAGCCAGGCCCGTTTGCGTGGGCTCACGCAGACCCTGCAACCCCTGCAGGTGTTCGCCCAACAGCATCTGCAGGGTGTGCTGGTGAAGCCACTGCCAGTAGGCATGACCCTCGCAGGGCTGGAATGGCTGCAGGTTTCACCGCGCATCGGTACCTTCCCCGGTACGCTTCAGCAGACCTATCACTACTCGGCCACCCGCCGGGATGGTTTGCTGAGGCTGATGGGTAATTTCGGCCCTGACGAATCGTTTTTCCTGGGCACCGGGCTGGTTCTCCCGGGGCGAGATGACTTGCTGACCGGCACGCCCGAGCAATTGGTTGCAGCATGCCGTGCGCTGGATGTGGGTCGGCTTTACCAGGACGAGCTGGCGCGGACGTTCAATGCCACCACCGAGGGCATCCTTGCCCAGGACAAACGTTCGGGCCTGGCATTGGCTGCGCAAGTCGCGATGCTCAAGGGTGACATCGACGAGCAGGTACAGCATGCCTTGCTGCAGGTGGTGGAGGGCGGTGGCCCCCATTCTGACACAGGCCTGCATGGTTACCCTGGCCTGCTGGAGGTGTTGGGCCAACGTGTGGCTGACGGGCTGTTCATTCGCCTGCGAGACTCTGTTGGCCAGGACCGAGGGGTGGTGCTCTACCTGCCCAGTGATCCCGTGCAGGCGCTGCGCCGTTTCGATTCCACAGAGGCCATGAACGCTGCAATGGCTGCAACGTTGCAAGAGAAGGGCTACCGAGACTACTTCACCCAGCTCATCAGCTTGCGACAGCGGGCGAGCTTCGCTGGTCTGCTGAGTGCGCGCCTCTCGGATCCACAGCCCGACCTGGCGTTGAGGGGCCCTACAGCCTTCGGGGACCTGTTCGCTGCGCTGGCTGCGCAACAGGTGCAGCGAGTCAAGGACGATGCTCGCCTGTTGCTGGTACCCACCGCGGACGCCGATGCTGCAGCGGCCCGTGCGCGTCGGGCTGCCTGGCGTGCCGCGGGCCTCGATCTGCTCAACCTGGCGGGGCTTTTCATCCCTGTCGTAGGGGCGATATTGCTTGGTCAGCTGGTGGTGCAGACGCTTGGCGAGGTTTTCGAGGGCGTCAGGGATTGGGCCCGTGGGCACCAGCACGAAGCCCTGGAGCATATGCTGGGTGTAGCTGAAACGGTGGCTGCGACGGCGTTGACCGTGGCGGGTGTGAGCGTTCTGCGCAGCGCCTTCGTCGATGGCCTGCAGCCTGTGAGCGTGGGCGGGCGGCGTGGCCTGTTGGGTTCCGATGACATTACGGCCTATGAGTCGACCCCAGGCACCATCGCCCTACGTGACGATGGGCTCTACGGCGACGAGAGCAGGCGCTGGATGCGCAGGGGCCAGCGTTACTATGAGGTACAGCGCAGCGAGCCTGAAGCCCCTTACCGCTTGTGTCACCCCAGTGGCGAAAAGGCGTATGGGCCGGCCGTGCTGCACAACGGCGAGCGTAGTTGGCGCCTGATGCAGGACCAGCCGCAGCGCTGGAGCGACGTGGCCATGATGCTCGATACCCTGTGGCCGCAGCATCCTTCCATTGACGCACAGCGGGCTGCGCAGGTGCTGCGGGTAGCCGGTGTGGATGCCGAGGAGTTGCGGGGCGTGCTGGTGGAAAACCGACCGGCGCCTGTCAACTTGCGAGAGACCTTGCGGCGCTTCGAAGCCCATGCCCGTATCGAGGCGTTTTTCACTCGTCTGGCCAGCTACTCGCTTGTCACCCAAGACAGTGCATTGCTCGCCTGGTGTGAGGCTCGTGCTGGCAGCACCAACAGCGACGTCCTGCTGCGCCAGCAAGCTGCCCTGTGGGGGCCTCTTCTCGACCACCTGAGCAGTTCGCCAGCTGGCGATGACGCTCTGCTGACGTTGATAAGGCGGGACTTTGCCGGTTTGCCGGAAGCTTATGCGCAGTCGCTGGCGGCGCAGTTCAGCGAAGGCGAGCGGTTCCTGGCAATGTCAGGTGGGCGTGTGACGCTGAATTTAGCAAGCAAGGCCCGCGCGCTGCTGCGTCTGGCCAGATTGAACCGTGCACTCGAAGGGCTTTACCTGCCCGGCAGCTACTGCAACGAAACCGGCGAACTGGCTTTCGCGCTGCTTCAGAAGGAAGTGGAAAGCAGCAACGGTGTGTCTGCCAATGCCCTTGACCTGCAATTGCGTGAAAGCGCACCGGACGGGCATTTGCTCAAGGCCGTGGGCCCCGCTGGCGTCCCCCGGATGCGTCGGGTAGTGGTGCGCAAAGACGGGCGCTTCCATCTCTATGATGGCTTGGGCCGTGCGTTGCCGTTCGGCGCTGGTGATTCGGCAAACCTGTACGACATGCTTGCCGCGGCCTTGGCACCTGAGCACCGCACGGCGCTTGGCATGGCTGAAAACGATATGGGAACGCAGCTACGTCAGAGACTGCTGGCACGACTTCCCGCTACGCACCAGGAGGTTGTCGAACTGTTGCAATGGCCAACCCAGGTGCAGTGGTTCAACCCTGGGCGACGCTTGGCTGATGGCCGGGTTGGCTATCTGCTCAGTGGCCGTGGTACGGGCGACAGCCACTCACTGCCGGCACGTGTTCGTGAGCGCTTGCGCCAGCTTTATCCAGGGCTGGATGAGGCACAGCTGGATCAGGAACAGGCACTGCTGATGAATAGGCAGCAATCCGCCTATGAGCGCATCGTAGAGCTTGAAGACGACCAAGATCAGTTGAGCCGCCACCTCAACCGCTGGGTCAGCGCAGAGCTGAGCGAAAGGCGCCAGCGGCTGCGCCAGCGATCAGCCGACGCTATTCTGCGTGCCTGGCGCTTGCAGGGCGACTGTATTTACGACCATGCAGGCATGGTGACCGGCCAGCGTCTGTCGCTGAGTGGCGTGCAGCTCAGCAGTTTGCCGGAGTTACCGGCGGCCATCGATTTCCACCGTATTACCAGCCTGCGCTTGCAGGAGTCGGCGGTTGATAGGGTGCCAGTGAGTTTCTTGTGCCCGTTTACCGCGCTGACCGAGTTGGACATGAGCCTCAACCAACTGCGCAACATTCCGCTCGGGATTGCTTATCTGCCGCAATTGCAGCGTTTGCGCCTGGCACATAACCAGATCCGCCTCAATGCCCAAGCAGTCGGTATTCTGCAGGCTCTGCCTGGCTTGTTGCATCTAGACTTGAGCTACAACCGTCTGGAAGACCTCGACCTACGCTTCAACCATCTCTCGGCCCTGACTCACCTGAACCTGCGCCACTGCCGGCTGGGGGCCTGGCCCAGCCGCATCGAACTGTGCGGCCTGCTGGTGCACTGTGATCTGCGCGACAACCAATTGCCGACGCCACCGGAAGCGGTGATTGCAATGCCCTATGCCTGGCGCCGGGGGCTTATCGTTGATCGCAACCCACTGAGGGGGGTTCAACTGCAACGCTTGTACGCGCTGGATCCCATTGAGGAGCATGGGCATCTGCCAGAGTCGATGGGCAAGGTCGACTTGCCTCATGCGCGCAGCCTGTGGCTGCAGCATATTGCCGAAAACGACCGCGCTGCGCGCGCAGTGCTATGGGACGGTCTGCTGGCCGAACCAGACAGTGCGGGTTTTTTTCGTATCCTGGCGTGGTTGGAGCATACCGCTGATTATGCTTCAGCAGTTGCCGGGGGCGGTCGGGAAGTACTTGTGCGTGATGTGTGGGCCATGCTGCAGGCGATGGACGTCAGCCCAGCGCTGCGGTTGCGCGTTTTTGAAGCGGCCAATCAACCGGTTTCCTGCTCGGACATGGTCAGCGATCGCTTCAGCCACATGAATGTACAGGTCTTGTTGGCCAAGGCTGAAGCGGACGCACAAGACCTGACGCAACGGGCGCAGCTCATGGCGTTCGGTCGGCAGCTGTACCGTCTTGACCAGGTGCAGCAGCAGGCCCGCCAGGCGATCCTGCGCCAGGGTGTCGAAGGTGAGCAGGTGGGGCGCTCTGCCTGGTCACTGGCATACCGTGTGCGCTTGCGCGAGCGTCTTGATTTGCCTGGTCAGCCATGGGCGATGCGTTACCCGAACGCTGTCGCGCTGAGCGATCAACACATCAACGATGTGGCTGCGGCTGTCCTCGCCAACGAGACGATCGAGGCGCGCACTCAAAGCCTGGTGAGTCAAGCGTTCTGGGAGACTTTTCTTGGTGAGCAGCACCGGAACTTGTTCGAGTCGCTCAGAACCGACTATCTCCAGCGCAGGGCGAACCTGCGCGCTATCCAGCCACCGCTCTCGGCTGAGCAGCTTCGTTCGCAGGTCGCGGATCTGGAGGATCAGGAGCAACGCGATAGAGAACGATTGCAGGCAGGCCTGACCGAGTCCTACTTGCGTGGCGAGAGTCGGGGCGACGGCTGACCTGCAAGGCGGCCAAACCGGTCATCGAGATTGACAGCTTTGGCCATTGCCGCCGTGCTTGAGCGGCGCGAACATCGTCGGACCGATGGTTCAACTCCAAAAACAAGAAACCAGGAGTCCGACGATGCGTGATTACGCCGAGGCCGCTCGAGCGTTCGACCTTGCGCAGGCCGCTACTGCGGCACTGCATGGCAACCTCGAAGCCCTCAATGCCTGTGTCGAATGCTGCGACCGCCATGCCGGTGGCGGCAAGCTGGCGCTGATCCACGAAGACCGGGACGGCCACACTGAGCGGTACAGTTTCGAGCAACTCAAGGTGCAGGCTGCCCGTTTTGCCAATGTACTCAAGGCGCAAGGCGTGAGTGCCGGGGACCGGGTGGCGGGTCTAATGCCCCGTACACCTGAGTTGCTTGTCACCATCCTCGCCACCTGGCGCCTGGGGGCGGTGTATCAGCCGTTGTTCACTGCGTTCGGCCCCAAGGCCATCGAGCATCGCCTTGAGCAGTCGCACGCCCGTGTCGTCGTCACCGACAGCCAAAACCGTGCCAAGCTGGACGACGTGCATGCCTGCCCGACGATCATCACGGTCAAGGCTCGCGTTGGCGAGCTGGATTTCCAACAGTGCCTTGAGCGTGCGGCAGACGACTGTGAACCGGTCATGCGCGCGGGTAACGACCCGTTCTTGCTCATGTTCACTTCAGGCACGACTGGCCCGGCCAAGCCACTGGAAGTGCCTCTGCGTGCCATCGTCGCGTTTCAAGGCTACATGCGCGACGCCATCGACCTGCGCCCCGAAGACAACTTCTGGAACCTGGCCGACCCGGGGTGGGCCTATGGCCTGTACTACGCGGTCACCGGCCCGTTGTCGCTGGGCCATGCCACCACGTTCTACGATGGCCCGTTCAGCGTCGAAAGCTGCGCGCGAGTCATCGACAAGCTTGGCATCACCAACCTGGCAGGCTCGCCCACCGCGTACCGCCTGTTGATCGCCGCCGGCAGTGCTTTTTCGGCGCCCGTCAAAGGCCGCCTGCGGGTAGTCAGCAGTGCCGGTGAGCCGCTTAACCCGGAAGTGATCCGCTGGTTTGCCGACGAGCTTGGGGTCACCATCCACGACCATTACGGCCAGACCGAACTGGGCATGGTGCTGTGCAACCACCATGGCCTGCAGCACCCGGTGCATCTGGGCTCGGCCGGCTTCGCCATCCCCGGTCATCGCATTGTCGTGCTGGACGAGCAGGGTAGCGAACTACCTGCCGGCCAGCCGGGCATCCTTGCGGTCGATCGCGAGCAGTCGCCGCTGTGCTGGTTCGGTGGTTACCACGGTTTGCCGACCAAATCGTTCGTCGGCAAGTACTACCTCAGTGGCGACACCGTCGAGCTGAACCAGGATGGCAGCATCAGTTTCGTCGGCCGTAGCGACGATGTGATCACTACCTCCGGCTACCGGGTCGGCCCATTCGATGTGGAGAGTGCGTTGATCGAGCACCCGGCGGTGATCGAGGCGGCCGTGATCGGCAAACCGGACCCGGAGCGCACCGAGCTGATCAAGGCCTTCGTGGTCTTGGCCAGCGGCGTCGCCGGCAACGCCGAGCTGGAAGAAACCTTGCGCCAGCACGTGCGCCAGCGCCTATACGCGCATGCCTACCCCAGAGAAATCGAATTCGTCAGCGAGCTGCCCAAGACCCCGAGCGGCAAGCTGCAACGCTTCATCCTGCGTAATCAGGAAGTCGCCAAACAACACGCGCAACAGGCCACCCCTGTCAGCGCCTGAAAGGAACCGATCATGCACATAGCCAACAAACACTTCATCGTCAGCGGCGCCGCTTCCGGGCTGGGTGCCGCTACTGCTCAGATGCTGGTCGAGGCCGGCGCCAAGGTCATGCTGGTCGACCTCAATGCCCAGGCCGTCGAGGCCAAGGCTCGCGAGCTGGGCGACAACGCCCGCTTCGCGGTGGCCGACATCAGCGACGAGCAGGCTGCCCAGGCGGCGGTCGATGCAGCCGTCAACGCCTTTGGCAGCTTGCATGGGCTGGTCAATTGCGCCGGCATCGTCGGTGCTGAGAAGGTGTTGGGCAAGCAGCTCCCGCATGGCCTGGGCAGCTTCGCCAAGGTCATCAACGTCAACCTGATCGGCAGCTTCAACCTGCTGCGTCTGGCTGCTGCGGCCATGGCCGAAGGGGCTGCCGACGAGGGGGGCGAACGCGGGGTGATCATCAACACTGCGTCCATTGCCGCCTATGACGGGCAGATCGGCCAGGCCGCCTACGCGGCCTCCAAGGGCGCTATCGCCAGCCTGACCTTGCCGGCCGCCCGCGAACTGGCGCGCTTCGGTATCCGTGTGATGACCATCGCCCCAGGCATCTTCGAAACACCGATGATGGCCGGGATGACTGAGGACGTGCGTGCTTCGCTGGCTGCCGGCGTGCCGTTCCCGCCGCGTCTGGGTCGCCCCCAGGAATATGCCGCACTGGCCCGTCACATCATCGAGAACAGCATGCTCAACGGCGAGGTGATCCGCCTCGACGGTGCACTGCGCATGGCTGCCAAGTAAGGAGAACGAACATGACCCTCGCCAATGACCCGATCGTTATCGTCAGCGCCGTGCGCACGCCCATGGGTGGGCTGCAGGGCGACCTCAAAAGCCTGACAGCGCCGCAACTGGGCAGCGCGGCCATTCGCGGCGCCGTGGAGCGCGCCGGCATCGACGCCGCCAGTGTCGAGCAAGTGTTGTTCGGCTGCGTGCTGCCGGCCGGGCAAGGCCAGGCCCCGGCGCGCCAGGCCGCGCTGGGCGCCGGGCTGGACAAGCACACCACCTGCACCACCCTGAACAAGATGTGTGGCTCGGGCATGCAAGCCGCGATCATGGCCCATGACTTGCTGCTGGCCGGCACTGCAGACGTGGTGGTAGCGGGGGGCATGGAAAGCATGACCAATGCCCCGTACCTGCTGGACAAAGCCCGTGGTGGTTACCGCATGGGACACGGCAAGATCATCGACCATATGTTCATGGACGGCCTGGAAGACGCCTACGACAAAGGCCGCCTGATGGGTACCTTCGCTGAAGACTGCGCTCAGGCCAACGCCTTCAGCCGCGAAGCCCAGGACCAGTTCGCCATCGCCTCGCTGACCCGTGCCCAGGACGCGATCAGCAGCGGCCGCTTTGCCGCCGAGATCGTGCCGGTGGAAGTCGCCGAGGGCAAGGAAAAACGCGTGATCAAGGATGACGAGCAGCCGCCCAAGGCGCGCTTGGACAAGATCCCGCAGCTCAAGCCGGCGTTCCGTGAAGGTGGCACCGTGACGGCGGCCAACTCCAGTTCGATTTCCGACGGCGCTGCCGCGCTGGTGCTGATGCGCCGCTCCGAAGCTGACAAGCGCGGCCTCAAGCCCCTGGCAGTCATCCATGGCCATGCTGCCTTCGCCGACGCCCCGGCGTTGTTCCCGACCGCGCCGATCGGGGCCATCGACAAACTGCTGAAACGCACCGGTTGGAACCTGGCAGAAGTCGACTTGTTCGAGATCAACGAGGCCTTTGCGGTGGTCACGCTGGCGGCCATGAAGCACCTCGACCTGCCCCACGAAAAGGTCAACATCCACGGCGGCGCCTGCGCACTCGGGCACCCGATTGGCGCTTCTGGCGCTCGCATCCTGGTAACCCTGTTGTCGGCCTTGCGCCAGAACAACCTGCGCCGAGGTGTGGCCGCCATCTGCATCGGCGGTGGCGAGGCCACGGCCATGGCTGTCGAATGCCTGTACTGAGGTGAACCATGCTGGTAACTGACGAGCAACAACAGATAGCCGATGCGGTACGTACCTTCGCCCAGGAGCGCCTGAGACCGTTCGCCGAACAATGGGACAAGGAACATCGGTTCCCGAAAGAGGCCATTGACGAAATGGCCGAGCTGGGCCTGTTCGGCATGCTGGTGCCGGAGCAGTGGGGCGGCAGCGACACCGGTTATGTGGCCTATGCCATGGCCCTGGAAGAGATCGCCGCCGGTGATGGGGCCTGCTCGACCATCATGAGCGTGCACAACTCGGTCGGTTGCGTGCCGATCCTGCGTTTCGGCACCGAGCAGCAGAAAGCACGGTTTCTCACCCCGCTGGCCAGCGGTGCGATGCTCGGCGCCTTTGCCCTGACCGAACCGCAGGCGGGCTCCGATGCCAGCAGCCTGAAGGCCCGTGCGCGTCTGGACGGTGACCACTATGTGCTCACTGGCAGCAAGCAGTTCATCACCTCCGGGCAGAACGCCGGGGTGGTGATCGTGTTTGCCGTGACCGACCCGGACGCCGGCAAGCGCGGGATCAGCGCCTTCATCGTGCCCACCGATTCGCCGGGCTACCAGGTGGCGCGGGTGGAGGACAAGCTCGGCCAGCATGCATCCGACACCTGCCAGATCGTCTTCGACAACGTGCGTGTGCCGGTGGTCAACCGCCTGGGTGCAGAAGGCGAGGGCTACAAGATAGCCTTGGCCAACCTTGAAGGTGGCCGCATCGGTATCGCCTCGCAGGCGGTTGGCATGGCCCGGGCCGCGTTCGAAGTGGCGCGCGACTACGCCAACGAGCGGCAAAGCTTCGGCAAGGCGTTGATCGAGCACCAGGCTGTGGCCTTCCGCCTGGCCGACATGGCGACGAAAATCGCCGTTGCCCGGCAGATGGTGCTGCACGCCGCCGCGCTGCGTGACGCCGGGCGCCCGGCGTTGGTGGAGGCGTCGATGGCCAAGCTTTTTGCCTCGGAAATGGCCGAAAAGGTCTGCTCGGATGCCTTGCAGACCCTGGGCGGTTATGGCTATCTGAGCGACTTCCCGCTGGAGCGGATCTACCGTGACGTTCGGGTTTGCCAGATCTACGAAGGCACCAGCGACATTCAGCGCATGGTCATTGCGCGCAATCTTTGAAGGAGCAGACTGCATGGCATTCGAAACCATCCTGTTGGACATCCACGGCAAGGTCGGCCTGATCACCCTCAACCGCCCGCAAGCCCTCAATGCGCTGAACGCGCAGATTGTCGGCGAGATCAACCAGGCCCTTGACCAGCTCGAGCGTGACCCGAATATCGGTTGCGTGGTGCTGACAGGTTCGGCCAAGGCCTTTGCCGCTGGCGCCGACATCAAGGAAATGGCCGAACTGCAATACCCGCAGATCTACGTCGACGACCTGTTCAGCGATGCTGACCGCATTGCCAACCGGCGCAAGCCGATCATCGCGGCGGTCTCCGGCTTCGCGCTGGGCGGCGGCTGCGAGTTGGCGATGATGTGTGACTTTATCCTCGCCGCCGACAACGCCAAGTTCGGTCAACCGGAAATCAACCTTGGCGTGTTGCCGGGCATGGGCGGTACCCAGCGTCTGACCCGTGCCGTGGGTAAGGCCAAGGCCATGGAACTGTGCCTGACTGGCCGCCTGATGGGGGCTGAAGAGGCTGAGAGGGCTGGCTTGGTGGCGCGAATCGTGCCGCAGGCGGAGTTGCTGGAAGAGGCGCTTAAGGTGGCTGCGACCATTGCCAGCAAATCGATCCCGGTGAGCATGATGGTCAAGGAGAGCGTTAACCGAGCGTTTGAAGTTACCCTCAGCGAGGGCGTGCGCTTTGAACGCCGGGTCTTCCATGCGGCTTTCTCCACTGAAGACCAAAAAGAAGGCATGGCCGCCTTCATCGCCAAGCGCGAGGCGCAGTTCAAGGATCGTTGATGCCAGCTGGGAATTTGGGCTGGGCCTCCAGGTGCATGCCTTGAGAGGTCTGGTCGCTGTGAGATCGAGCGCCGGGCGGGTGGCGCTCGATCTCATGGGCGCTGAAAAGGTTGTGGCGAGCCTCCCAAGACCAGCCATCCCTGCACCGACCGGCGGATTGTAAGCACTGGAAGCAAATTCGCACCCATTTGCAGTTGCTCCACGCGACGTGGCGCCTTAGACTGCCGCCCCCTGTAAAAGAGTGCCGGTTGGCGCTTGAAGAATTCCGCTGCCGATGCCAAGGCGTCGGCGGCACATGAATCGCCCAAATGCACATTTTTTCATAGAGAAATCGATGACCAAGGAACAGTTGCTGGCCATGTCGGCCGATGACTACATGAACGCCGACCAGCTGGCCTTCTTCACTGAGCTGCTGCAGGCGATGAAAGTCGAAACCCATGAACGCATCGAGCTCAGCCGCACCACCATCGAAGGCCTTGACACCCCGTCGGACCCTGCCGACGTGGCTTCGGTCGAAGAAGAACGTAGCTGGCTGGTAAATGCCATCGACCGCGACCAACGCCTGCTGCCACAGCTGGAAATGGCCCTGGACCGCATTACCGACGAAAGCTTCGGCTGGTGCGATGACAGTGGTGAGCCAATCGGCCTGAAGCGCCTGCTGATCAGCCCGACCACCAAGTACTGCATCGAAGCCCAGGAGCGCCACGAGCAGCTCGACCGCCACCAGCGCCAGGTATAACCCGCGCCAGGTGCAAAGCCCCACGGAGCGATCCCTGGGGCTTTTTGCGCTTGTCGTCGCCGCCGTTTTTGTTGCGCCATAAGAAACACTGCTGTACTGGCATGCGCTGTTTTCTCTTCGCAGGCAGGCGTATCATGGCCTTATCGTTAGGGTGCTAATTAAATTCCGGAGGGAATGATGAATAGCCGAGTCGATGTAGCCGTGATGATTGGTTCGGGTGTGCCGGCCACCCTGCAGGCACTGGGTAAGCGCATTTGCTGGGTGGTGCTGGTCAATGGCGAGCGCCGTGGCACCGCGTTTGCCACGCGTGAAGAAGCGCTGGAGTGCCAGGCTGCCTGGCAGCAGCAGCTGAAGAAGGGGTTGGCAGCCTGAAAATGTTTATTGCCTCTCGACGTGTTTCAGTGTTTTCGGGCATATTTGTCCTACAGTAATGCGCACATGGATGCCAGGGCTTGTTTTCTTGCAGGCTCACTCCCATGGTTGCGTTTTCTGGCGAGTGATCTCAGGCATCACACTTCCCTAACCGGGGATGAGCCAAACGCCTTCGGTTGAAGGCGAATCTGGCAGACCAGAGTAAAGATTCCTGCACGCTGCATCGTCAGCGAGCACAGACATTTCGCATATCGCTTTATTACTCTTTTCGCCTATCGATAAGAAGTGGCCGTGCCTCCCCGAGCTTGGGAGAGGGCGGGTTGTAACCGGTTGAGGATTACTTCATTGGCAGTCAGCACACTTGATACTCATGCGTTGTTCGCCTTGGGCGACTTGCGCGGTAAATTGGCCCAACTGTTCCAGGGTCGCTTCATCTATGTCACCGAACAGAATCCCGAAGGCCTGTACATGGCCGAAATCGACACCGAAAGTGCACTGGTGGTCGATGACAAACAGCGCCTTGAGCTGAAAGTCGGCGACCACTTCCGCGCTGCCGTATTGCCCAGCCGCGAAGGCGGCAAGCTGGAAATGCGCTTTCGCGAAATAAAGTTGAATGTGTATGGCGTGGGCGATTACGCCTTCGTTTCGGTGCCGGAAGGCGATGGAATCGTGTTTCGGGAAGGGCATGGCGTGATGCTGGTGTTCGCCGCGCAGCAACAAGTGCAGGAAGGCCTGGGCAAGTTGCTCAAAGCGGTGACCGGCAAAGTTGCCAAGTGGCGCAAGGGTGAACTGACCACGTTCAAGGCCAGTGAATGACCGACGCTGACGCCGGTCCTGCCTCGCGGTCCGAGTTTCATCGGCAGCACCAAGCACATGCCGTGGCCGAGGCCGAACGCATGCTGGCCAAGCGCGAGGAGCTGAAAGGCACCTGGTTGAACTGGGTGGCGGCTGAGCTCTATGGCCTCAGCCCGCCGCCATATGCCGCCATGGTTCGGCGCGAGTTGCAGCGCCTCAGCCAAGGCTGAGGCGGCAACCCTTCAGTTACCTCGGTCGCTGCCGCTGCTGACCTCTTCAGGGACCGGCTCTTTCGACATGCGCTTGCGGAACAGCGCCGCCCGCGCCAGCAGTAGCGTGGTGACCGGCACGGTGATCGACAGCAGTATCGGGATCAGCCAGGCATGCAGCACCGGGGCGTCCTTGAGCCACGAGAAATAGATGATCGAGGCCAGTGCCACGCACCAGGCGCCAATGGTCGAGGCCAGTGCGGGCGGGTGCATGCGTTGGAAGTAGTCTTTCAGGCGCACCAGGCCTATCGCACCGATCAGGGCGAACAGGCTGCCGGTCAGCAGCAGCGCGGCAGTGACCAGTTCCAGCCAAAACGGCAGTACCAGGGTTTCAGTCATTCGATCACCTCACCGCGCAGCAGGAACTTGGCCAGGGCAAACGAGCCGACGAAGCCGAACAGCGCAATCAGCAGGGCACCCTCGAAATAGGTGTCACTGGCATAGCGGATACCCAGCACCAGCATGGTCAGCATGGCCAGGATGTACAGGTAGTCCAGCGCCAGCACACGGTCCTGGGCGGATGGGCCACGGAACAGCCGGATCAGCGCCAGGCCCATGGCCAGGGCGAAGATGAACAGGCTGGCGAGAACAGCATTGGCGAGCAGGCCTGTCATTGGAAAATCTCCATCAGCGGGCGTTCGTAGGTGTCCTTGAAGTGTTGGATGAAGGCCGCTTCATCCTCCAGGTCGAACACGTGCAGCAGCAAGACACTGCGGTCCAGCGCCAGTTCGGACCAGACGGTGCCCGGTACCACCGTGGTAATCATCGACAGCGCTGCCAGGCCGTGCGCGTCGCGCAGTGCCAGCGGTATGTGGACGAACGCGGAGCGTGGAGGCTGCTTGCCGGCACGCAGCACGCCACGAGCAACCAGCAGGTTGGAGATGATTACATCCAGGCCGACCCGGGCGATCAGCCTGGCGATGACCAGTGGCCGGCGTACGTGGGCATGCTGCGGACGCAGGGGCGCCATCAGCAGCGGCGCCAGCACGCCGAGTGCGGCGCCTAGCAGCAGGTTGCCAGGGCTTACCGAGAGGTTCAGCAACAGCCACAGGCCGAACAGCGAGACCGACAGCAGTGGGGCGGGGAACAGTCGGTTCATGGCTGCACCTGTACGTCGAGCGTGGTGGGGCCAGGAATCGGCCGGGCGGCCATCACGGCTTCGATATAGGCGTCCGGGGCCTGCAGGCTGGCAGCTGTGTCCTGGGTGTAGCGCAGCAACGGCTCGGCCTTGAGGCTGAGTATGATGCACAGGCCGAGCAGGATGACGATCGGCAGGCACTCATAGCGGCGCAGTACCGGCGAGGGCCGTTCTTCGGGTTTCCAGAAACGCTGGATGCCAACGCGGCCGAAGGCGATCAGCGAAGCCAAACCGGAGAGGATCAGCAAGGCCACGAGACCCCAGCCGGCCACACTCAGCGGCTGTTCGGCGGGCACGCCGAGGCCCAGTGGGTTGAATAGCGCGCTGATAAGGTTGAGCTTGGCGACAAAACCCGACAGCGGCGGCATGCCGATGATCAGCAGCGCACAAGCGATGAAGCTGAGGCCAAGGAAGGCCATGGTCCACGGGATGATCTGGCCGATCACCGCCTTCTGCTCATCGTCGAGGTTGATGCCTTTGGGCGGGTGCAGCGATTCCAGCGGTGGGGGCATGGCGTCTTCTTCTTCGTCCAGCGGTGCTTCATTGGCCGAGCGCGAACGCTCGACCAGTTCAGCGAGCAGGAACAGTGCGCACAGCGCGAGGGTCGAATTGACCAGATAGAACAACGCCGCGCCGGTCAGCGCCGACTGGGCAAAGCCGACGGCGCCGAGCAGGGTGCCGGCCGAGACCAGTATGCTCAGGGCCGCCATGCGCTCCAGGCGCTGTGCGGCAAGGATCGATACTGCTGCCACCGCCAGAGTGACCAGGCCGCCGTACACCAGCCACTCGCCGCCGAAATGCGCCGAGGCTCCGGCCTGCCCGGAGAACAGCAGCGTCCACAGGCGCAGCACGGCGTACAGGCCGACTTTGGTCATGATGGCGAACAGCGCAGCCACCGGCGCACTGGCCGAGGCGTAGGCTGGCACCAGCCAGAAGTTCAGCGGCCAGATACCGGCCTTGACCAGGAAGGCCATGGCCAGGATTGCCGCGCCGGCATGCAGCAGGCCACGGTCGGCCTCCGGTACCAGTGGAATCTTCAGTGCCAGATCGGCCATGTTCAAGGTACCGGTCACGCCATACAGCATTGCTGCGCCGATCAGGAACAACGATGAGGCGAACAGGTTGATGGCGATGTAGTGCAGGCCGGCGCGCACCCGAGCGCGACCCGAGCCATGCAGCAGCAGGCCATAGGAGGCGGCCAGCAGCACTTCGAAGAACACGAACAGGTTGAACAGGTCGGCGGTGAGGAAGGCCCCGTACAGGCCCATCAGCTGGATCTGGAACAGCGCATGGAAGCTGGCCCCGGCGCCGTCCCAGCGGGCACGGGCAAACAGTAGCGCACTGAAACCGATCACCCCGGTCAGGGTCAGCAAGAGCGCAGACAAGTGGTCCACCACCAGCACGATGCCGAATGGCGCCGGCCAGTTACCCGGCAGGTACACGCCTATCGACTCTGCCTGGCCCTGGGTCCGCACCCACAGCAGCAGAGAGACCGCGATGACCAGGCCGGCGAAGGTTGACAGCAGGTTCAGCCTGGCCTTGATATGCCTGTGCTTTTCACCCAGCAGCAACATCACCGATGCAGTAATCAGCGGCAGCAGAATGGGGGCGACGATCAGTTGACTCATGCCACTCATTCGTCACGCTCCCGGCCATCCACGTGGTCGGTACCAGTCAGGCCACGCGAGGCCAGCAGCACCACCAGAAACAGCGCAGTCATGGCGAAACTGATGACGATGGCGGTTAACACCAGCGCCTGCGGCAGTGGGTCGGTGTAATGCAGCAGGTCCTGAGTGACGCCGTCCTTGATGATCGGCTCCTTGCCAATGAACAGGCTGCCCATGCTGAAAATGAACAGGTTGACCCCGTAAGACAGCAGGCACAGGCCCATGATTACCTGGTAGGTACGCGGGCGCAGGATCAGCCACACCCCCGAGGCGGCCAGCACGCCGATGGCGACTGCAATCACTTCTTCCATCAGGCGGCTCCTGCTTGGCTGGTTTTCGCCGGGTTGCCCGGGCGGTAGGCGCGCACCGACTGGTGCGCCAGGGCCGTGAGGATCAACAGCGTCGAGCCGACCACCACGGTGTACACGCCGACATCGAAGAACAGCGCGCTGGCCACGTGCACGTCACCGAGCAACGGCAGGTGCAGGTGGGCGGTATGAGTGGTGAGGAACGGATAGCCAAGCAACATGGCACCGACCCCAGTCAGGGTCGCGCACAGCAGCCCGGTGCCCATCCAGCGCAGCGGCCGCAGGCTCATCTGTGCTTCGACCCACTGGGTGCCGGCCACCATGTACTGCAGGATGAACGCCACCGACATCACCAGGCCGGCGACAAAGCCACCGCCCGGCTGGTTGTGCCCGCGCATGAACAAGTACATCGACACCAGCAGGGCGATTGGCAGCAGCAGGCGCACCAGTACCGCCGGCACCATCATGAAACCGAGTGCGGTGTCGGTGGCGTGCCGCGGGTTGATCAGGTCGGTGACCACGTCGGGCGCCAGCTGGCGCTGCTGCGCCGGCAGTTGCATGCTCTCCTTCGGTGGGCGGAAGCGCCGCAGCAGGGCGAACACGGTCAGCGCCACGGCCACCAGCACGGTAATTTCACCGAGGGTATCGAAGCCGCGGAAGTCGACCAGCATGACATTGACCACATTGGTACCACCGCCCTGAGGCAGCGCCCGACTCAGGTAGAACGAGGAAATATCGTTGGGCGTCGGCCGGGTCAGCATCGCGTAGGACAGCACGGCCATGCCGCCCCCTACCAGCACCGCCAGCAGCAGGTCGCGCAGGCGGCGCATGCGCGCGCGCTCCAGGCTGCCGGGCAGCGGCGACACACCTTCGATCCGCCGCGGCAACCAGCGCAAGCCGAGCAAGATCAGCACAGTAGTCACCACTTCCACCACCAACTGGGTCAGGGCCAGATCGGGCGCGGAGAACCAGACGAAGGTGATGCAGGTCATCAAGCCGCAGACGCTGACCATGATCAGTGCTGCCAGACGGTGGTATTTGGCCTGGTAGGCGGCGCCGATGGCGCAGGCAATGGCGATCAGCCACAGGGCGACGAACACACCCGAGCCCGGAATCTTCGGCCGGTCGCCCCAGCTCAGGCCGCTGTAGAGCATGGGCGTGAGGCCAGCAAGAAACGCGGCGACGACCAGCATGAACAGCTGCGACTGCAGGCGACGGGTGGTGAACAGGCGCTCGATGCGACGTGCCAGCAGCATCAGGTGCACTTGGCCGTGCTCGAACAGGCGCTTGCCGTTGAAGCGCTCGATCAGCGGTGGGTAGGGGAAGCGGCCCAGGCGCAGCTGCTTGCGCAGCAGCAGGTACAGGACGATGCCGCCGCTCATGGCCACCAGGCTCATGATCAGCGGTGCGTTCCAGCCATGCCAGATGGCCAGGCTGTATTCCGGCAGTGTGCCGCCTACTACCGGCAGGGCCGCAGCGGCCAGCAGCGGGCCGACCGACTGAGCAGGGAAGATGCCCACTACCAGGCAGGTGAGCACCAGCAGCTCGACCGGCGCACGCATCCAGCGTGGCGGCTCGTGCGGGGTATGGGGCAGGTCCTGGGCTGGCGGCCCGAAGAACACATCGACCGTGAAGCGCAGGGCATAAGCCACGCTGAAGGTACCGGCCAGGGTGGCGATCACCGGCAACGTCGTTTCGACCCAGGCGGTGGAGCTGATGAATACGGTTTCGGCGAAGAACATTTCTTTCGACAGGAAGCCGTTCATCAACGGGACGCCGGCCATCGAGGCGCTGGCCACCATGGCCAGGGTGGCGGTGTATGGCACCAGGCGGATCAGGCCACTGAGGCGGCGGATGTCACGCGTACCGCTTTCGTGGTCGATGATACCGGCGGCCATGAACAGGGAGGCTTTGAAGGTGGCATGGTTGAGAATGTGGAACACGGCGGCAACGGCCGCCAGCGGGCTGTTCAGACCTAGCAGCAGGGTAATGAGGCCCAGGTGGCTGATGGTCGAATAGGCCAGCAGGCCCTTGAGGTCGTTCTGGAACATGGCGGCGAAAGCGCCGAGCAGCAGAGTGAGGGCGCCGGCGCCGCCGACGATCCAGAACCACTCATCGCTGCCCGACAGCACCGGCCAGAAGCGCGCCAGCAGGAACACGCCCGCCTTGACCATGGTGGCGGAGTGCAGATAGGCCGATACCGGGGTGGGCGCTGCCATGGCGTGGGGCAGCCAGAAATGGAAGGGGAACTGTGCGCTCTTGCTCAGGGCGCCGATGAGGATCAGGGGCAGCAGCACCGGGTACAGCGCATGCTGGCGGATGGTGTCGCCGGCAGCCAGGACCTTGTCCAGGTCGTAGCTGCCGACCACATGGCCTAGCAGCAGGGCCCCTACCAACAGGCACAAACCGCCCGCGCCGGTGACCATCAGCGCCATGTAGGCGCCGCGGCGGGCGTCGGCGCGGTGGTGCCAGTAGCCGATGAGCAGGAAGGAGAACAGGCTGGTGAGTTCCCAGAAGAACACCAGCTGGATCAGGTTGCCGGAGATCACCAGGCCGAGCATGGCGCCCATGAAGGCCAGGAAGAAGGCGAAGAAACGCGGTACCGGGTCTTGCGGCGACATGTAGTAGCGGGCATACAGCGACACCAGCGTACCAATGCCCAGCACCAGCAACGAGAACAGCCAGGCAAAGCCGTCCATGCGCAGCACCAGGTTCAACCCCAGGCTGGGCAGCCACAGGAATTCTTCGCGAATTACGCCACCGTGGGCAATCTGAGGGTACAGAAGTGCTACCTGGACGGTACCGACCAGGGCTACGAGCCCGGCAAGAATGGACTCGGCGTTACGTGCGTTGTGCGGCAGCACGGCTGCCAGGCAACTGCCCACGAACGGCAGAAGCAGTAGCACTATCAAAGACATAGCGGCCTATTCTGGAGAAGTTTGCAAAGATCATACGTGCCGAGTGGATGATCACCAACACGCAAGCTGTCGCAGAATCCTACAAACAGGCTGTGACAAGCTGTTTTTTTATAACAGTTTTTTACAAAGCATAGTCGTAGTTGGCGGCTTTACAGCCCTGCCTGGCGCTCGCCTGAATTTTGCACGTCCTGTGCGGCATCGGCTTCGCGCGGGCGGCGCACCTTGAGTTCGCTGACCACCACCGCGATCACGATCAGCAAGCCGCCAAGCAGCGCCACGCCCGGCAGGCGCTCGCCGGCTAGGCGCCCGACGATACCGGCCCACACCGGTTCACCGGCATAGATGAGGGTCGCGCGGGTGGGGGAGACCGACTTTTGCGCCCAGTTCATTGCCACCTGAATGACTGCGCTCATGGCGCCCAGGCCCACTGCGCTGGTCAGCAGCAGCCAGGAGAAGTCGGGGATGCGCTCCTGGGTCGGCACGATCATCAGGAACGCTAGCAGTGAAGCAGTCGCCAGTTGCACGACGGTGACCCGTCGCACATCGACCTGGCCTGCATAGCGGCTGATCAGGATGATTTCGCCTGCAATGGCCACCGCGCTGACCAAGGTGACCAGTTCGCCTTCGCTGAAGTGCAGGCTGCCGCCTTCGGGCCCGGCCAGCAGCATCAGGCCGATGAACGCCAGGCAAATGCCGATGCTGGGCATCAGGCCAGGCCGCCGGCCCAGCACCAGCCACTGCAGCAGCGGCACGAACGGCACGTAAAGTGCGGTGATGAACGCCGACTGGCTGCTGCTGATGGTTTGCAGGCCCATGGTCTGCAAGCCGTAGCCGAGCATTATCGACACACCGATCAGCATGCCGGCCTTCAGTTCGGTAAAGGTCAGCCCAGGCAGCGCTCGTGCCGACACCACGGCTACGAACAGCGCGGCTGCCGCAAAGCGCAGGCCGACGAAGAACATCGGGCCGCTGACGGTCATCACGTTGTGCACCAGCAGGAAGGTGCCGCCCCACAACATGGTGATGAACACCAGCACCAGTTCGGCCTTGCTCAGGCGAAAGGTAACGGTGGAGGTCGACTTGCTGCTGGGCTGGCTCATGGTCTTGCACACTCGGCGGGGGGCGGCGCACAATCGCCGCAAAAGTGGGCAGTATACTGCGCAATCTTGACCAGTGAGCAATATAGTGCACAAAGATTCTTTGCACCGGGCATCGGTGCTGCAACATGTCAGCCTCAATGTGCGCAGCCTGCGCAACGCTGCCGGAATGAGCCAGACGGCGCTTGCCGAGCGCTCCGGGGTCAGCCGCCGCATGCTGGTAGCGATCGAGGCGGGCGAGAAGAATGTCAGCTTGACCACCCTGGACTTGATCGCTGAAGCCTTGGGCGTGGCCTTCAGTACCCTGATCCAGGCGCCAGACCTGCGCGACCCCGGGCGCATCGAAGAGCTGGCCTGGGCTGGCGAACATCCGCAGAGCAGGGCGGTGTTGCTTGGCACCAGTGCGGCACGGCGCGAGGTGGAGCTGTGGGAGTGGACCCTCGCACCGGGCGAGTGCTATTCCAGCGAGGCTGATGCCGAAGGCTGGAGCGAGCAGATTTATGTGGCCGAAGGGCAATTGACGCTGATCATCGAAGATGTCGAGCATCGCTTGCAGGTGGGGCAGTTCCACGTGTTCCCCAGCAATTGCCGGTATGCCTACCGTAACGATGGCGCGGTGGCGGTGCGGTTTGTGCGCAATGTGGTGATTTGAGCTTGCAGCTTTAGGGGCTGCACAGCAGCCCCCAAAGCTCTCGAGCTGATCAATCTTTCAGCAGTTCTTCGGTCTTCACCACCTTGGCGTAGGCAAACGCCAACGCCGCCATCGCCGAATCATGCACCTGCGCCGCCGGCACCTGCTTGCCGTCGAATTCCAGTGGTAGGGTCGCGCAGGCATCGTGCGCCACGGTCACCGTATAGCCCAAATCTGCCGCGGCGCGGGTAGCGGCGTCGATGCACATGTGGCTCATGCTGCCGGCAATGGTCAGGGCCTCGACACCATGCCGGTCCAGCGTGTGCTCAAGCTCGGTGCCTAGGAAGGCATTGACCTTGTGCTTGAGCACCACCGGCTCGCCTTTTACCGGCGCGACCTTGGAGTGGATTGCCGCACCCTGCGAGCCTGGGGCGAAGAATGGCGCATCGGCGCTGTCGAACTCATGCCGCACGTGCACCACCAGGTCGCCACGCTGGCGCGCTGCTGCCAACAAGCGTGCAGCGTTGTCGGCCGCCTGGTCGGCGCCATCAAGTGTCCACTTGCCGCCCGGGAAGTAGTCGTTCTGGATGTCGATGATGATCAGTGCCTGCTTGCTCATGCTGCCTCCTGTGGCAGTAGTCGTGGATAGACGTTAGTTATAGGCTGTGTGCACTGACATGAGGATTGGCGCGAACGACACTATGCGGGCAAAAACTGACACCCCAGCCAGCCTGGACATCGGTCTGCTGCTGTACCCCGGCGTGCAGCGCGCCGCCGTGCATGGGCTGGCCGACCTGTTCCTGGTGGCCAACCGGGTTGCGGCCGAGCTGGGTGGCGTTGGGTTGCCGACTATTCGCGTCAGCTTCTGGCAGGCAGATGAATTGGGACGATTGCTGCCTGCCCCGGATAGCCCGGCTGATGCCGGGCTGGGCTTGCGCGTTTTGATCATTCCGCCGAGCCTGGAGTCGGCTCCGCAAGCCGAGCTGCTCGAACGTCACCGCGCGTTGCTGTGCCAACTGCACGTGCAGGGTACGGTGCTGGCGTCAGTATGTATCGGGGTGTTTTTCATTGCCGCCAGCGGCCTGCTGGACGGGCGCCCGGCCTGCACCCACTGGAACTATGTACAGGCGCTTGCACAGCGCTTCCCCAAGGTGCGGGTAGAGGCCCAGCAGCCGTTGCTGGATGACGGGGACATCGTGACCTCGGCCGGGCTCATGGCCTGGACCGACTTGGGCTTGCGCCTGCTGGAGCGCTTTCTGGGGGCTACGGTGGCACGGGAGACCGCCCGCTATCTGGCCGTCGATCCGGTCACGGCGACGCTGCCCGGGGCTGTATTCAGCCCGCGCCTGGATCACGGTGACGAGGCCGTGCTGAAAGTACAACACTGGTTGCAGGGCAATGGTGGGCAGGATGCCGACCTGGCCGCGATGGCTGCCTGCGCGGGGCTGGAGGCGCGGACCTTCTTGCGGCGATTTCGTGCTGCTACCGGGCTACGCCCGACCGAGTACTGCCAGCAGGTCAGGGTAGGGCGGGCGTGCCGTTTGCTGGAGTTTACCCGGCGCAACGTCGAACAGATCGCCTGGGGTGTGGGCTACCAGGATCCGGGCGCCTTCCGCAAGGTGTTCCAACGCGTCACCGGCTTTACCCCGAGCGACTATCGGCGGCGGTTTGCGGTGTCCGATCAGGGTATGTAGAAACCACTTGACCTTGACTTTGCTTGAGGTTTTACCCTGCTCGGCATCGCGCTGCATGCGTCCTTATCCAGGAGACCGTCGATGTCGGCAAACGCTCATGCCTTGTGGTTCACCCAGATGATCGAATATGAAGTGCCCAGCGTGTGCCAGCACGCACTGGCCCAGGCCCTGGTGGCGCGTAGCGAAGTGTTGGCCACGCGTTGCGAAGGCTTGCAGGGTGTGAGCATCCAGGCCAGTGACGATGGCAGCCGGGTGTTGCAGTACCTGCAATGGCAGTCACGCCAGGCCTGGGCGGAGGCGGCAGTGCACTTCGTCGAAGAATCGTTCCTTGACCTGCTGGGGCAGCATCAGGCCCGGGGCGTCAACTTCGCCGCCTACCAGGCCCTGCGCAGCCTGGTGCGCGGCACGGATGGCGGCCTGCATTGCCAGGTAGGCGAGCCTCAGGCATACCACGGTGCATAGTGCGGGTAGCGGTCCAGACGGGCACCGATGACCATTTCGCCGATCCATGCCGCCAGGATCGAGCTGTAGGCTTTCTGGCTTTCTTCGCTGGACAGTGCGTGGTCGGCGCCGTCGACGATGCGATGGGTGAGCGAGTGGGCACTGACGAACGCCGAGCGGTAGCTCATCAGTGTGCTGTGCGGTACGTAGTCGTCCTGCTCGGACTCCACCAGCAGTACATCCCCGCTGAATTCGGCGCAGGCGGCCAGCGCGCGGTTGTCCGCCGGGCCGAGCGGGCGTCGGCGGTAGTCGTTCAGGCGTTGACGGTCGAGCGTTTGCTTGGGGCTGCCCCATTCATCGTCCCAATACATGGCAGGTACCCGCAGGGCCAGCCATCTGACTGACCGTTCGCGGGTCAGCAGGGTGGCCAGGTAACCGCCATAGCTGCTGCCGATGATGGCGATGGCGCTGCTATCGACGGCCGGGTGACTGACCAGTCGATCGTAGGCCGCCAGCAAGTCCTGCAAGTTTTGCTCACGTGTGACCGTGAGGCGCTGGCTCTCGGTTTTTTCGTGGCCGCGCAGGTCGAACGTCATGCACACGCAACCCAGCCCGGTAATATGCCGGGCGCGGGCGAGGTCGCGTTGCTGGCTGCCGCCCCAGCCGTGGACGAAGAGAATACCTGGCATCTTGCTGCCCGGGCTGACCAGGGTGCCGACGATGCGATCATTTTCGACCTGCAGTTCAACGGTTTCACTCTGAATGGTCATGTTCGCGAATCCGCGCAAATTTGCTGAGTTGTCCGAGTTCACTGTCGTTTCCTTGGTAGAAGAGGGTGGCGTCAGTGGGCAGGTCGGGGGTGCCGAACACTTCATGGGTAGAGGCTCGCACCCGCTGTAATGCCGGGTCATCGGCAAAAGCCTGCAGGGCCAACAGCTCGGCGCTGCTGGCACCGCCCAGGCGCCAGGATTGTTCGAGTACGCCGCTGCGCAGGTGGCCCTGCGAATCGAGGCCGCGGGCGATGTCGTAGTTGCGCCGGGAGGCAATGAAACCAGGGAAGTGCTGCTCGGCAGCCTGCTCGTAGGTGATGGCCTGGTTGATGGCCAGTCGCAGGTGCTCTTCCATGGGGAGCTGGAGGAGTGCCTGGTAGTCGCCGCGTACCACCACCAGGTCGGAACCTCCGTACACCTCGGTGCCTTGATGGTCGCGGGTCAGTTGTTGAGTGCCGTGATAGCTGCAGGTCAGGCCGGCGACGCGCACCTGGCCGACGCTGAAGGTTTGCACGTCGCTCAAGTCCTCTTCGAGTACCAGCCCCCACCGTGCCAACTGCTGGTCGTCCATGGCGGCCAGCAGGGGCTCCAGCGCGTCTGCCAGGGTGATGACTTGCTGCCCGCGCCCTGCGCAGGCCAACACGGGCTTGACCCGCACGGGGCCGTCGAGCAGCAGTAGCTGTGCAGCAGTGCGCGCATCGGCTTTGCTGAATACGGTATAGCCGCGCAGCAAGGCGTCACTGGCCTGCCGGGCGAAGTCATCGGTCCAGCCCGGCGGAAAACTGGCCCCGGCCGGTAGCGGGTGAGAGATCGCCTTGGTTGCCATGTAGGGCTGGTCGACCAGCCCGCCAAACAGATCCTGCTCGCTGCGGATACCTCTAGCGGCCTGACGTCTGGCGTCGATCAGGGTTTCGGTGGGCAGGTAGTAGTAGCCATCGACGGCGGTTGCTGAGGGGGTGGGTTTCACGTGCGGGCAGCCCAGCAGGCCGGCCAGGCCATCGGCAAGCTTGAGGTGCACGGCATGCTCATGTTCGGGGGTGTGATCGCGGGTATCGAGCAGCACCACGCCGGCTTTCGGTTCGCTGGCACTGGGCATGGTCATTTGCCTGTGTGCAATGAATGTACTGTGTGTGAAGCCGGTGCCTTGGGTAAGTTCAGCAAAACTGGATCGGTGGTCCAGGCCCAGCTGTAGGAAGTGTCCTGTTTGTGCAGCGGCGATTGCAGGGCTCTGGCGGCTGTTCCATTATCGGTGTATTGGATCAATTCTGATGTAACCGCAGGAGAGCGCATGAACGTCCAGACCACCCTTGAGCAAAGCGTGCCACAGCGACTGGCGCACGTGCGCGAGGCCATGGCGGCAGGGGGCATCGATGCCTTGCTGGTACCCTCGGCCGACCCTCACCTTTCCGAATACCTGCCCGGTCACTGGCAGGGGCGCCAGTGGCTGTCGGGGTTCCATGGCTCGGTCGGTACGCTGGTGGTCACCTCTGGGTTCGCCGGGCTGTGGGTCGATAGCCGCTACTGGGAGCAGGCGGATCACGAGCTGGCGGGCAGCGGCATCGAACTGATGAAACTGTTGCCAGGCAAGCCAGGGGCGCTGGAGTGGCTGGGTGATAACGTCAAGCCCAACGGTAGCGTCGCGGTAGATGGTGCGGTCATGGCTCTGGCTTCGGCGCGCCAGCTAGGTGAGCGGCTGAAGGCACGTGGGGCGCGGCTGGTGACCGACAAGGACCTGCTGGCCCAGGTCTGGGACGGGCGCCCGGCGCTCCCAGCCAACCCTGTGTACCAGCACTTGCCGCCACATGCCACGGTGAGCCGGGCGGAAAAGCTCGCGCAACTGCGCCAGGGCATCCAGGACAAGGGGGCCGACTGGCACTTTATCGCAACCCTCGATGACATTGCCTGGTTGTTCAACCTGCGCGGTAGCGATGTCTCCTACAACCCGGTTTTCCTGGCCTTTGCCTTGATCAACCAGCAGCAGGCCATTTTGTTCGTAGGCCAGGACAAGGTGGATGCGCACCTGCGCCAGGTGCTGGCGGTCGACGGCATCGAGGTGCGCGACTATAGCGAGGCAGGCAAGGCCCTTGCCGCTGTTGCGGCGGGTGGGCGGTTGCTGGTGGATCCTGCCCGTGTCACCTGCGGCCTGTTGGCCAACCTGGCGGCAGAGGTGGTGCTGGTCGAGGGGCTAAACCCCACCACGCTGAGCAAGTCCTGCAAAGGCGGCGATGACTTGGTGCATATCCGCCAGGTCATGGAGCAAGACGGCGCAGCCTTGTGCGAGTTCTTTGCCTGGTTCGAGGCGAACCTTGGGCGAGAGGTTGTCACTGAGCTTACAGTTGACGAGCAATTGAGTGCCGCACGTGCCCGGCGCCCGAATTTCGTGTCGCTGAGCTTCTCGACCATTGCCGCCTTCAATGGCAATGGCGCCATGCCGCATTACCGTGCCACCGAGCAGTCGCATGCGGTCATCGAAGGTGATGGCTTGCTGCTGATCGACTCGGGTGGGCAATACCTGGGCGGCACCACCGACATCACCCGCATGGTGCCAGTCGGTAACCCCAGCCATGCACAGAAGCAGGACTGCACGCGGGTACTGAAGGGCATGATTGCCCTATCGCGTGCCACGTTCCCGCGGGGGGTACTGTCGCCGTTGCTCGACGCTATCGCCCGGGCGCCGATCTGGGCTGACCAGGTCGACTATGGCCATGGCACCGGGCACGGGGTGGGCTACTTCATGAACGTACACGAAGGGCCGCAAGTAATTGCCTATCAGGCAGTGGCTGCACCGCAGACGGCGATGCAAGCGGGCATGATCAGCTCGATCGAGCCGGGTACGTACCGGCCGGGGCAGTGGGGGGTACGTATCGAGAACCTGGTGGTCAACCGCGAAGCGGGCAGGAGTGCGTTCGGCGATTTCCTGTGCTTCGAGACCTTGACCCTGTGCCCGATCGATACCCGCTGTCTGCTGCCCGCGCTGCTGGTAAAGGAAGAGGTGGAGTGGCTGAACGGCTATCATGCCAATGTGCGAGAGCGCCTTGCGCCTCTACTCAAGGGTGATGCACTGGCCTGGCTGGAGGCACGTACTGCGCCGCTGTAAGGCAAATGAAAAAGGGCAGCTTACGAGCTGCCCTTTTCACTACTTGCACATGACGATCATGCTGCGGCTGGTGTAACCCGCCGGGTTGATGCCGAACAAGTAGTCACCGGCCTCTTCATCGCTATCGCCCGAGCGTGCAATGACCCGGTAGCCCCGCGTGCTGCAGGAGCTTGCGGCCTTGCTATAGCAATTATCCCACGAGGAGGAAAGGCCGGAGCAATTGATATGCAGGCCCTTTTTGCCCCTTTTGACCTCGGTCTTGGCTGTGGCGGCACATCCAGCAATAGCCAAGATGGCCAGGATGAGAAAAATACGTTTCATTCCTGTCCTTAAATGCAGGGCAAATCAGTTGTCACGCCCTGTCGTTATCGCTTCGGTTCTTCCTGAAACTTCCCCAGCTTCCGTGTTCGGTCCAGTAGATAGCGTAAAGATGATGATTCTGTGACAGCTTAATCAGCGAGGCGGGCCGCTACAATCATTAATCCTGTCTCAAATGAAAATATTTCTCATATCAGTCTGCCGCGATGGCCGGTTTGGACGTGTTGCGCATGGACAGGGTGGTGCCGACCGATGCGGTAATGATCGCCAGGATCGCCAGCCACTGTGTAACCGTCAGCACCTCGCCGAGGAACAGCAGGCCGGACAATGCGCCAAATGCCGGTTCGATGCTCATCAGAGTCCCGAAGGTGCGCGCCGGGATGCGCGTGAGGGCAACCATTTCCAAGCTGTAGGGCAGGGCGGTGGACAGCACTGCAACGGCCAGGGCCATCGGGATCACGGCAGGTGTGAGCAGTGCGCTACCAGCGTGGGCGATACCAATGGGGGCGACGAACAGGGCGGCGACTACCACCCCCAAGGCCGCACTCTGGATGCCGTGCTCTGCTCCCGCACGTTGCCCGAACAGGATATATAGGGCCCAGCACACACCCGCGCCCAGTGCATAGGCAGCGCCCAGTGGGTCGAGTGTCTGGCCGCTTTGGCCTGCCGGCAGCAATAGCAGCAAGCCGGCGATGGCCAGGGCAATCCATAGGAAGTCGATCGGTCGGCGCGAGGAGAAAATCGCCACGGCCAGTGGGCCGGTGAACTCCAGGGCCACGGCAATACCGATAGGCAGCGTTTGCAAGGCCATATAGAAGAGGAAGTTCATGCCACCCAGCGCCATGCCGTAGATGACCACGTTACGCAACGTGTTGGCGGTCATGCGTACCCGCCACGGGCGCAGTATAAGGAGCATGATGATGCTGGCGAAGATCAGGCGCAGGGTGGTGGTGCCTTGGGCGCCAATAATGGGGAACATGCTTTTGGCCAGGGAGGCCCCGGACTGAATCGATGCCATGGCGATTAGCAGCAGGCCGATCGGGAAAAGGGTAGCGGCCAGGCTGCGGGGTTGGGTGTTCATTTAGGTGCGGCGATCCTTGGGCGGGTGGGAGGTGAGCAATATAGTGCGCAATTGCAGGGGCGCGTGGTAGCCCTGAGGTGTTTGCAGCAGATATATTTCAAATCATTGAAATTAAAGGTTGACCTCCGTGAAGGCCGCCCTATAATGCGCACCACTCCAACGCGGTAGCGAAGTAAAGCTAGCCACCCTGTTGAGTCAAGTGTTTGAAGCTAAACGAGTTTCTCGCAAAAAACTTCAAAATAAACGCTTGACAGGCCCTGAGGAAAGCGTAGAATGCGCGCCTCGGTTGAGACGAAAAGCTCTTAACCAAACGCTCTTTAACAAATTGAATCAAGTAATTCGTGTGGGTGCTTGTGAGTACGGACTGATAGTCAAAAAGATTATCAGCATCACAAGTGGCCATGCGAGAAATCACATAGTCATTTGAGATTGCTGAGCCAAGTTTAGGGTTTCTTAAAAACCCAAGCAGTATTGAACTGAAGAGTTTGATCATGGCTCAGATTGAACGCTGGCGGCAGGCCTAACACATGCAAGTCGAGCGGATGAGAAGAGCTTGCTCTTCGATTCAGCGGCGGACGGGTGAGTAATGCCTAGGAATCTGCCTGGTAGTGGGGGACAACGTTTCGAAAGGAACGCTAATACCGCATACGTCCTACGGGAGAAAGCAGGGGACCTTCGGGCCTTGCGCTATCAGATGAGCCTAGGTCGGATTAGCTAGTTGGTGGGGTAATGGCTCACCAAGGCGACGATCCGTAACTGGTCTGAGAGGATGATCAGTCACACTGGAACTGAGACACGGTCCAGACTCCTACGGGAGGCAGCAGTGGGGAATATTGGACAATGGGCGAAAGCCTGATCCAGCCATGCCGCGTGTGTGAAGAAGGTCTTCGGATTGTAAAGCACTTTAAGTTGGGAGGAAGGGCAGTAAGCTAATACCTTGCTGTTTTGACGTTACCGACAGAATAAGCACCGGCTAACTCTGTGCCAGCAGCCGCGGTAATACAGAGGGTGCAAGCGTTAATCGGAATTACTGGGCGTAAAGCGCGCGTAGGTGGTTTGTTAAGTTGGATGTGAAAGCCCCGGGCTCAACCTGGGAACTGCATCCAAAACTGGCAAGCTAGAGTACGGTAGAGGGTGGTGGAATTTCCTGTGTAGCGGTGAAATGCGTAGATATAGGAAGGAACACCAGTGGCGAAGGCGACCACCTGGACTGATACTGACACTGAGGTGCGAAAGCGTGGGGAGCAAACAGGATTAGATACCCTGGTAGTCCACGCCGTAAACGATGTCAACTAGCCGTTGGAATCCTTGAGATTTTAGTGGCGCAGCTAACGCATTAAGTTGACCGCCTGGGGAGTACGGCCGCAAGGTTAAAACTCAAATGAATTGACGGGGGCCCGCACAAGCGGTGGAGCATGTGGTTTAATTCGAAGCAACGCGAAGAACCTTACCAGGCCTTGACATGCAGAGAACTTTCCAGAGATGGATTGGTGCCTTCGGGAACTCTGACACAGGTGCTGCATGGCTGTCGTCAGCTCGTGTCGTGAGATGTTGGGTTAAGTCCCGTAACGAGCGCAACCCTTGTCCTTAGTTACCAGCACGTTATGGTGGGCACTCTAAGGAGACTGCCGGTGACAAACCGGAGGAAGGTGGGGATGACGTCAAGTCATCATGGCCCTTACGGCCTGGGCTACACACGTGCTACAATGGTCGGTACAGAGGGTTGCCAAGCCGCGAGGTGGAGCTAATCTCACAAAACCGATCGTAGTCCGGATCGCAGTCTGCAACTCGACTGCGTGAAGTCGGAATCGCTAGTAATCGCGAATCAGAATGTCGCGGTGAATACGTTCCCGGGCCTTGTACACACCGCCCGTCACACCATGGGAGTGGGTTGCACCAGAAGTAGCTAGTCTAACCTTCGGGAGGACGGTTACCACGGTGTGATTCATGACTGGGGTGAAGTCGTAACAAGGTAGCCGTAGGGGAACCTGCGGCTGGATCACCTCCTTAATCGACGACATCAGCCTGCTGATGAGCTCCCACACGAATTGCTTGATTCACTTGTATAAAGACGATGCTGTAACGCGACCCTGTTATAGGTCTGTAGCTCAGTTGGTTAGAGCGCACCCCTGATAAGGGTGAGGTCGGCAGTTCAAATCTGCCCAGACCTACCATCACATGGTTAAGGCGTAAAATACGGGGCCATAGCTCAGCTGGGAGAGCGCCTGCCTTGCACGCAGGAGGTCAGCGGTTCGATCCCGCTTGGCTCCACCACTTTCGCAGTAAGCAGTTACTTGTCAGAACTTAGAAATGAACATTCGTTGATGAATGTTGATTTCTGACTTTTGTCAGATCGTTCTTTAAAAATTCGGATATGTGATAGAAATAGACTGATGGCCAGTTTCACTGCTGGTTAATCAGGCTAAGGTAAAATTTGTGAGTTCTGCTCGAAAGAGCGACGTGCGAATTTTCGGCGAATGTCGTCTTCACAGTATAACCAGATTGCTTGGGGTTATATGGTCAAGTGAAGAAGCGCATACGGTGGATGCCTTGGCAGTCAGAGGCGATGAAAGACGTGGTAGCCTGCGATAAGCTTTGGGGAGTCGGCAAGCAGACTGTGATCCAGAGATCTCTGAATGGGGGAACCCAGCCAGCATAAGCTGGTTATCTTGTACTGAATACATAGGTGCAAGAGGCGAACCAGGGGAACTGAAACATCTAAGTACCCTGAGGAAAAGAAATCAACCGAGATTCCCTTAGTAGTGGCGAGCGAACGGGGACCAGCCCTTAAGTTGGTTTGAGATTAGTGGAACGCTCTGGAAAGTGCGGCCATAGTGGGTGATAGCCCCGTACACGAAAATCTCTTATCAATGAAATCGAGTAGGACGGAGCACGAGAAACTTTGTCTGAATATGGGGGGACCATCCTCCAAGGCTAAATACTACTGACTGACCGATAGTGAACCAGTACCGTGAGGGAAAGGCGAAAAGAACCCCGGAGAGGGGAGTGAAATAGAACCTGAAACCGTATGCGTACAAGCAGTGGGAGCCTACTTTGTTAGGTGACTGCGTACCTTTTGTATAATGGGTCAGCGACTTATATTCAGTGGCGAGCTTAACCGAATAGGGGAGGCGTAGCGAAAGCGAGTCTTAATAGGGCGTTTAGTCGCTGGGTATAGACCCGAAACCGGGCGATCTATCCATGGGCAGGTTGAAGGTTAGGTAACACTGACTGGAGGACCGAACCGACTACCGTTGAAAAGTTAGCGGATGACCTGTGGATCGGAGTGAAAGGCTAATCAAGCTCGGAGATAGCTGGTTCTCCTCGAAAGCTATTTAGGTAGCGCCTCATGTATCACTGTAGGGGGTAGAGCACTGTTTCGGCTAGGGGGTCATCCCGACTTACCAAACCGATGCAAACTCCGAATACCTACAAGTGCCGAGCATGGGAGACACACGGCGGGTGCTAACGTCCGTCGTGAAAAGGGAAACAACCCAGACCGTCAGCTAAGGTCCCAAAGTCATGGTTAAGTGGGAAACGATGTGGGAAGGCTTAGACAGCTAGGAGGTTGGCTTAGAAGCAGCCACCCTTTAAAGAAAGCGTAATAGCTCACTAGTCGAGTCGGCCTGCGCGGAAGATGTAACGGGGCTCAAACCATGCACCGAAGCTACGGGTATCACCTTTTGGTGATGCGGTAGAGGAGCGTTCTGTAAGCCTGTGAAGGTGAGTTGAGAAGCTTGCTGGAGGTATCAGAAGTGCGAATGCTGACATGAGTAACGACAATGCGAGTGAAAAACTCGCACGCCGAAAGACCAAGGTTTCCTGCGCAACGTTAATCGACGCAGGGTTAGTCGGTCCCTAAGGCGAGGCTGAAAAGCGTAGTCGATGGAAAACAGGTTAATATTCCTGTACTTCCAGTTATTGCGATGGAGGGACGGAGAAGGTTAGGCCAGCCTGGCGTTGGTTGTCCAGGTTTAAGGTGGTAGGCTGGAATCTTAGGCAAATCCGGGATTCTAAGGCCGAGAGCTGATGACGAGTTGCCTTTAGGCGACGAAGTGGTTGATACCATGCTTCCAAGAAAAGCTCCTAAGCTTCAGATAACTGGGAACCGTACCCCAAACCGACACAGGTGGTTAGGTAGAGAATACCAAGGCGCTTGAGAGAACTCGGGTGAAGGAACTAGGCAAAATGGCACCGTAACTTCGGGAGAAGGTGCGCCGGCGAGGGTCAAGGACTTGCTCCGTAAGCCCATGCCGGTCGAAGATACCAGGCCGCTGCGACTGTTTATTAAAAACACAGCACTCTGCAAACACGAAAGTGGACGTATAGGGTGTGACGCCTGCCCGGTGCCGGAAGGTTAATTGATGGGGTTAGCGCAAGCGAAGCTCTTGATCGAAGCCCCGGTAAACGGCGGCCGTAACTATAACGGTCCTAAGGTAGCGAAATTCCTTGTCGGGTAAGTTCCGACCTGCACGAATGGCGTAACGATGGCGGCGCTGTCTCCACCCGAGACTCAGTGAAATTGAAATCGCTGTGAAGATGCAGTGTATCCGCGGCTAGACGGAAAGACCCCGTGAACCTTTACTATAGCTTTGCACTGGACTTTGAATTTGCTTGTGTAGGATAGGTGGGAGGCTTTGAAGTGGGGACGCCAGTTCTCATGGAGCCATCCTTGAAATACCACCCTGGCAACTTTGAGGTTCTAACTCAGGTCCGTTATCCGGATCGAGGACAGTGTATGGTGGGTAGTTTGACTGGGGCGGTCTCCTCCCAAAGAGTAACGGAGGAGTACGAAGGTGCGCTCAGACCGGTCGGAAATCGGTCGTAGAGTATAAAGGCAAAAGCGCGCTTGACTGCGAGACACACACGTCGAGCAGGTACGAAAGTAGGTCTTAGTGATCCGGTGGTTCTGTATGGAAGGGCCATCGCTCAACGGATAAAAGGTACTCCGGGGATAACAGGCTGATACCGCCCAAGAGTTCATATCGACGGCGGTGTTTGGCACCTCGATGTCGGCTCATCACATCCTGGGGCTGAAGCCGGTCCCAAGGGTATGGCTGTTCGCCATTTAAAGTGGTACGCGAGCTGGGTTTAGAACGTCGTGAGACAGTTCGGTCCCTATCTGCCGTGGACGTTTGAGATTTGAGAGGGGCTGCTCCTAGTACGAGAGGACCGGAGTGGACGAACCTCTGGTGTTCCGGTTGTCACGCCAGTGGCATTGCCGGGTAGCTATGTTCGGAAGAGATAACCGCTGAAAGCATCTAAGCGGGAAACTTGCCTCAAGATGAGATCTCACTGGGATCTTGAATCCCCTAAAGGGCCGTCGAAGACTACGACGTTGATAGGTTGGGTGTGTAAGCGCTGTGAGGCGTTGAGCTAACCAATACTAATTGCCCGTGAGGCTTGACCATATAACACCCAAGCAATTTGCGCGTCAGCCAAATTGCGGTGGTGAAGATGATACGAACCGAAAGTTCGCAACGAACCACACAATCACATATCCGAATTCGCTGGGCTGTCCATCTGGACATTCTGGCTACAGAATTTCTTGACGACCATAGAGCATTGGAACCACCTGATCCCATCCCGAACTCAGCAGTGAAACGATGCATCGCCGATGGTAGTGTGGGGTTTCCCCATGTGAGAGTAGGTCATCGTCAAGATTCATTTCGCAAAACCCCTATCTGCGCATGCAGGTAGGGGTTTTGTCTTTGTGGCTTGAAATCCAAGCCCCACACATTGTCGCTTCTACAGTTCATGAAATGTGCGTCATCTATGCCTGACGTATCGCGGGACAATGCTACGCTCGCGGAAATACTCATCACGGATACCTACCATGGAAATGAACTGGCACCAGGCCCTGCAAGAGAGCCTGAGCTGGCTGGCGATCGCCTCGTTCATCACCCTTGTCTGCTTCACTGCAGCCGCAGCACTGGCTGTGCGTTGCACGCGCTGGGGTAGCCAGTTCTGGCAGCTCGCCGGGCCCTATTTCAGTTTCAGGCGCAGTTGGCGACCGTTGCTGGTGTTTGCCCTTCTGCTGGTACTGACGCTGTTCTCGGTTCGGCTCAATGTGCTGTTTTCATTCTGGTACAACGGCTTCTACAGCGCCCTGCAGGGCCTCGACCAAGCCGCTTTCTGGTACCTGCTCGGGGTCTTCGCGGTACTGGCCACCATCCACGTGCTGCGCTCGTTGTTTACCTTCTATGTAAGCCAGGCATTCAGCATCAAGTGGCGGGTCTGGTTGACCGAGCGCCTGACCCACGACTGGATGCAGGGCGATGCCTACTACCGTGGCCAGTTCCTCGCCGAGCCGGTGGACAACCCCGACCAGCGTATCGAACTGGACGTCAATGCCTTCGTCACCAACTCGGTCACCCTTGCCCTGGGTGCGGTCAGTGCGCTGGTTTCACTGGTGGCGTTCACCGGTATCCTCTGGGGGCTCTCAGCACCGTTGACAGTGGCCGGGGTGGAGATACCTCGGGCGATGGTGTTTGCCGTGTACCTGTATGTCATCGTCGCCACCTGGGTCGCCTTCCGCCTCGGGCGCCCGCTGATCCGCCTGAACTTCCTCAACGAAAAACTCACCGCCAACTTCCGTTACGCGTTGATGCGCCTGCGTGAGAACGCAGAGAACATTGCCTTCTATCAAGGTGCGCAAGTGGAGCGGGGCACGTTGCTGGGCCGTTTTGCTGCCTTGATCGTCAATGCCTGGGCATTGGTGTTCCGGAACCTGAAGTTCAGTGGCTTCAACCTGGGGGTCAGCCAGGTTGCCGTGGTGTTCCCGTTCATTCTCCAGGCGCCGCGCTTCTTCAGTGGTGCGATCAAGCTGGGCGATGTCATGCAAACGTCCCAGGCCTTTGGCCAGGTGCAGGACTCTTTGTCGTTCTTCCGAGAGTCGTACGATGCGTTTGCCCAGTATCGCGCTACCCTCGACCGTCTGACTGGTTTTCTCGATGCTAACGAGCAGGCAAGTGGGTTGCCGCGAGTGACTACCGAAGACCAGGCGCATGCGCTGCAGATCATGGGGCTGCAGGTACTACGCCCGGACGGACACGCCCTTATCGCCGACCTGGACTTGAGCTTGCATGCCGGTCAGGCGCTGTTGATCAAAGGGCCATCGGGCAGTGGCAAGACCACGCTGCTGCGCGCCCTGGCAGGGTTGTGGCCGTATGCCGAAGGTGAAGTCAGGCGGCCGACGGGTCACCAGGCGTTGTTCCTGTCGCAGCGCCCGTACCTGCCGCTAGGTGATTTGCGTACCGTCATTGCCTACCCGGCAGCCGGCAAGCCCGAGGATGAGGCGCGAATGCAGCAGGCGTTGCGCCAGGTCAACCTGGCCCACCTGGCCGAACGCCTGGACGTCAGCAGCGACTGGTCACACATCCTCTCGGTGGGTGAGCAGCAGCGCCTGGCGTTCGCCAGGGTGCTGTTCAACCGGCCGCAGGTGGTGTTCCTCGACGAGTCCACCTCAGCGATGGATGAGGGGCTCGAGCATGCCCTGTATGCGCTGCTGCGCTCAGAAATGCCGGGTGCATTGCTGGTCAGTGTCGGCCACCGCAGCACGCTGGCAGGGTTCCATACCCACCGGCTGGAGGTGAACGGGCAGGGCGGCTGGACGTTGCTGGAGCAGCAGGCAGCGATGGCCTAGCCCGGATCGATCCAAGCATGTATCCGCCAGCCCCACCACCAGAGGCTGGCGGTCATGGACATGGCGGTGGTAGTGATCATGATCCTGTCACCTTCATTAGCGTCAGTCCCGCCAGGGTGGCGCCGGCAAACCCCGCCCCGACCAGGAACGTTGCCTGGAACCCCACACCATCCCACAACAACCCGGCTACTACGCTGGCCGCCAGCAGCGCCATACCGGTCAGCAGGTTGAACAGGCCGAAGGCGGTACCACGCAGGTTGGCCGGGGCACTGTCGGCGATCATGGCCGCGAAAATGCCTTGGCTGAAGCCCAGGTGCAAGCCCCAGGCCGCTACCCCAAGGGCCAACCCGGCCCAGCCCGGCAGCAGGGCCAATAGCAGGTCGGCAGTGATCAGCAAACCCAGCCCGACCATCAGCACGCCACGGCGCCCCACCCGGTCCGACAGCACCCCGGCGGGGTAGGCCGACAGTGAGTAGGCCAGTGCCATCAATACCAGCACCGCCGGCGCCCACAAAGGTGCCAGGCCCATGTCTTGCGCACGCAGCAGCAGGAATGCCTCGCTGAAGCGGGCGAGGGTGAATAACGTGGCCAGGCCGATCAGGCGCCAATAGGGCGGCCCAAGGCGCCCCAGTTCGTGCAGTGCCAACGGTGAGCGTACCGGCCGCCCCGTGGCCGGCGTTTCAGGTTCGCGAACGAAGGCGATGAGGATGTACACCGCCACGAAAGCAGGGATCACCGCCACCCAGAATACGGTCTGGAAATGGCTCGCGGTCAGCCACATCAATACGATCGCCAACAACGGTCCGAGGAAGGCGCCCACGGTGTCGAGGGCCTGGCGCAGGCCGAACGCCGCGCCACGCAACTCGGCTGGCGTAACATCGGCCACCAGCGCATCGCGCGGCGCCCCACGAATGCCTTTTCCGACCCGGTCGACGAAGCGTGCCGCCGTCAGCCACTCAAGCCCCGAGGCCATGGGAAATACCGGTTTGGTCAGCGCACCCAGGCCGTAGCCGAGTACCGTCAGCAGCTTGCGTTTGCCCAGCCGGTCGCTGAGAGCACCGGAAAATACCTTGGTGATCGATGCAGTCGCCTCGGCGATGCCTTCGATAAAGCCCACAGCTACTACCGAAGCACCAAGCACACTGACCATGTACAAGGGCAACAGGGCGTGGATCATTTCCGAGGAGATGTCCATGAACATCGACACGAAGCCCAGTGCCCAGACACTGCGAGGGATTTTCGTCAGGCCCCTGGCGGGGCTGCTGTCTTCATTGCTGCGCATCTGGGCTCTCGGCAGAGTTGTACGTTCGAAACTGTAGGAGCCCCTACGCAGGATGCAAATCGGATGTCGCAAGTGAAAGCAGGTACATGCTCAGGCAGATAACCCCCACAGCTCTTAGACGGGCTGCGCACCAATCAACAGCTGCGCCGTCTGCAAACAGCACTTTTCTGCCTTGCGGGCGCTGAAAGCCCTATGGTCCAGTGCCCACTCCAACCAGAAGCCATCAATCAAAGCGGTGATAATCAGCGCGCTGCCCTTGGCATCTAGCGCCAGGTCTCGCTCGGCTGCGATGGCTTTGAACACCCCCTCAAGCTCCTTGCGGTAGTCCGCGTAGAGTTTGCGATTGAGCTCCCGCAGTTGCTCGGAAGACACCGCCGCGCTCCAGAAGCCGAGCCAAGTGGTGAGGATGAACTCATTGAAAATGCTGCCCCTGAACGAGGAGCGGATGATCGCGGTGAGACGCTCCACAGGCGTACTGCCCTTGGTTTCCAGATAGCGGCGGGTCTCCTCGCGCAACTGGTTGGTGAGCTCCTGATAGGTGGCGAGCATCAGTTCGTCCTTGCTGGAGAAATGATGACCGATCAGCCCGACCGACACCTCGGCCTCGTCGCAGATGCGTTCGATGGTAGTGCCGGCGTGGCCGAAGCGCGTGATGCAGCGCATGGTCGCTTCGACGATGGCCTTGCGCCGTGTCTCTGGATCGACTCTGGTCCTGCGCTTTCGGGGCTTATCGTTCTGGCTGTCCACGCTCATGGCTGAATCCGTTTCTCTCACTGGAATGGCAAGCCCGCCCGATGCAGAGCACCGGGCGGGGACGCCAATCTAACAAGATTTACCGATGCGTGCAGGTGCCGAAGCTCAACCTCAAGCTGTTGCGCCGTTTTCCAGGTCCTGATCGAGGCGGCCGACCTGACTGAGCTCTTGTTTAATGTTTTGCGAGCGGCACAGCCACCAGTAAGCGAGCGCCGATACCGCAAGGCCGATCGGCATGCTGATGTCGGCGCCGTCCAGTTGCCGCGCCACGTAACCGGTGTACAGCCCAGTCGCGGAGAATGGCAGCATGACCACGAAGCCCACCAGGTAGGCACCAATGCCCCGCAAGTTCCAGCGTCCATAGATGCCTTTGGGCTTGAAAATTTCCCGGATAGAGAACTTGCCGTGACGCACTACGTAGAAGTCCACCAGGTTGATCGCCGTCCAAGGCGTGAACAGGTACAGCAGGATTGCGAGGAAGTCACCGAAGTCCTTTACGAAGTTGTCGGAGGCGGTCATCGCGATATAGATCGCCGCGCCGCCCACTGCCAGCATCGATAGCACACGCTTGAGCAGGGTCGACGTCTGGGGCTTCACCGTGTCGACGATGCTCAAGAGCGTGATCGACGCGCCGTAGAAGTTCTGTGCGGCACTGGTCACCAGGCTCAGCACGGCGAGAATCAGGACAAACTCGCCGAAACCGTGGAACACCATGTCGCCCAGCAGCACCAAGCCCTTGGCGAGATTCTGGCCGGGACTCAAGGCGGCGGCCAACGCGCCGAGGAGCATCATCCACACGCCACCGATCATCGCGCCCAGGTACGTCCACCAGAACGATGAGCGGACACTGACATTCGGCGGCAGGTAGCGCGAGTAGTCCGACACATAGATCGCCCAGCTCAACTGGTACGCGGCGGCAACAAAAAACTGCGCAAGGAAGGGCGTGGCTTTGAAACCGCTGAGGGTCAAGTGCTCCTGCGGCAGTTTCACGTAGACGCACAGGCCGACGGTAAACACCGCCATGACCCCGATCAGCAGGAACGCCAGCCAGCGCTGCACCTTGTGGAAGGTGTTGTAGCCGGCGATGGCCATGGCGATGGCCACTAGCGAGAAGAGGATCGCCGAGGGCTCCTGCGGGGCGTCGAACAGCTCGTGCAGGGTCTGCCCCACCAGCAGTTGGTTGAAGGCGTTGTAGCCAACGTAGGTGACGATGGCCACCACGTACACCAACAGCGCTCCCAAGTAGCCGAACTGCGGCCGCGACTGGATCAGTTGCGGCAGCCCCATCTGTGGCCCCTGGGTGGAGTGCCCGGCCATGAACAGGGTGCCGAACGCACACCCGAGGAAGATGGCGATGGCGGACCACATCAGGTTGGCGCCCAGGCCGATGCCGATGATGCCTACCGCCAGGGTGGTCAGGTGCGCCTCGCCACAGAACCAGATTGGCCACAGGTGCCAAGCCTTGCCGTGGCGCTCGGCGAGGGGCACGTAGTCGATGGAACGGGTTTCCAGATTCAGCCGTCCGTTGGCGGAGGCAGTCTTGGGAGCTGACATGGGGTTCGTACCTTTATTGATATTGTTGTGAGCACAGCAAAGTCGTCGCTTCCCGCGACTAGGCCCGTTTCTCTTCCAGGGCTTGATGCAGCAGCGCTTCCAGGTCTTCGAGACTGCTTGGGCGCGGGTTGGTCTGCCGCGCCGGATCGCCCATGGCTTTGCGCGCAATGGCTGGAATGTCATCGCTGCGTAAGCCCAGCGAGGCCAGGGAAACCGGGATGGCAAGGCGGTCCAGGCACGCACAGATCGCCCGTTGGAAGCTCTCGAAGTCTTCGCCCGCCAACCCCATGGCGCGACACACCGGCCCCAGGCGCGGCTCGATGGCCGCGCGGTTGAAGCGCAGCACCCTGGGCAGAATCATGGCGTTGGTCAAACCATGATGGCTGTTGTAGGTGGCACCGACCATGTGGCTGAGCGCATGGACCAGGCCAAGCCCTTTGAGGAAGGCCACGCCCGCCAGGCACGAACCGATCAGCATGCGTCCGCGTGCTTCGAGATCGTCGCCCTGTTCCACAGCTTGCTCCAGGGAACCCCAGAGCAGCTCCAGCGCCTGCAGCGCGGCGCCGTCGCAGAGCGGATTGAAGGTTGGCACGAAGTAGGCTTCCAGGGCATGGATGACCGCATCCAGGCCGGTCCAGGCCGTCAGGTGCGCCGGCAGGCTGAGGGTCAGTTCGGGGTCGAGGATCACCGCCTGGGGACGCGCCAGCGGATGCCAGACGCAGCCTTTGATAGCGCGCTCGCTGTCGGTAAGCATCGCCGTGCTCTCGGTCTCGGCACCGGTGCCGGCGGTGGTCGGGATGCAGATCACCGGCGGGAAATCGTTGGCGACCAGGCCTTCGGGTACCGGCTTGTCGAAATCGAACGCCCACAACGGCAGACGTGTCTGCCGGGCCACCAGGGCCACGGCCTTGCCGCCGTCCAGGCCACTACCGCCACCGAGGGCGATGATGCCGTCGGCGCGCCACTCGCGAAACGCCGCGGCGCCTTTGAGCACGGCGCGATCACTGGGGTTGGGCTCGACCTCGCCGAACAGCCCGCATGCCAGGCCCGCATCGTTCAGCAAGTCCTGCAGCTCGGCCACGAAGGGCAGGCGCATCGAGCCCTGGTCGGTCACGATCAACGGCCGGGAAATGCCATGCCGTTTGCACAGCTCGACCAGCGCGGTCCGCGCGCCAGGGCCGTACTCGATGGGAAGTGGCAGGCTCCAGCTCTGCCGCGACAGGGGGGAAAGATTGTCAATCACGGTATTGCACCTTCAGCAGCGGATGATGGTCGACTTGAGTTCGCTGTACTTGTCCAGGGCGTGCACGGAGTTGTCCCGGCCATTGCCGGACTCCTTGAAGCCACCGAACGGGAAGTTCATGTCGAGCAGCTCGTCGTAGCAGTTCACCCACACGGTGCCGGCACGCAGGCGTCGCGAGGCACGGCGGATGGCGCCGAGGTCGGCCGACCAGAAGGCCGCCGCCAGGCCGTATTCGCTGGCATTGGCGACAGCGATGGCGTCGTCCAGCCCATCGAATTCGATGACGCTCAGCACCGGCCCGAAGACCTCTTCGCGGGCGATGCGCGAGGTGGCGTCAGTGGCGAAGATGGTCGGTTGCAGATAGTGGCCGCCGGGGACCGCCGCGCAGTCCTCGCCCCCCAGCAGCAGGCGCGCTTCACGCTTGCCCAGCTCGATGTATTGGCGTACACGCTGGTACTGGGCTTCATCGATCAGGCTGCCGGTGACGCTGGTCGGGTCCAACGGGTCGCCGGGCAGGTAGGCGCGCGCGGCCTCCAGCAGTTCGGCGATGAAGGCCCCGGCGATAGGGCGTTGCACCAACAGGCGCGAACCTGCGCTGCACACCTGGCCCATGTTGCTGAACACCGCAGCCGCGGCAGCCTCAGCCGCACGGCGCAGGTCCGGGCAGTCGGCCATGACGATGTTCGCCGATTTGCCGCCCAGCTCCAGCCAGACGCGCTTGAGATTGCTGTCCGCCGCATTGCGGCTGATCTGCCGGCCAACAGCGCCGGAGCCGGTGAAGGCCAGGCAGTCGATCTGCGGGTGCAGGCTGAGCAGGCGACCGGTCTCGCCATCGCCCGGCACCACGTTGAAAACGCCCTCGGGAATACCCGCCGCGCGGGCAAGGCCGGCAATGCGCAAGGCGCTCAGCGGGCTCTTCTCCGAAGGCTTGAGGATTAGGCTGTTGCCGGCGGCCAGGGCTGGGGCGAACTTCCAGGTCGCCATCAGCAGCGGGTAGTTCCAGGGCACTATTGCCGCCACCACGCCGACCGGCTCGCGGGTCACGGTGCCGAGGAACTGCGGATCGCAGGCGGGCACCTCGCCGGTGACCTTGTCGACCAGCTCGGCGAACCATTCCAGGCAGTAGATGGAACTGGGAATATCCACCGCCGTGGTATCGGCGATGGGTTTGCCAGTGTCCAGGGTTTCCAGCAGCGCCAGCTCCTCGGCGTGCTCCCTCATCAACGCAGCCCAGCGCAGCAGAACGGCCTTGCGCTGGCGTGGTACCAGGTCGGCCCAGCCACCGCGCTCGAATGCCCCGCGGGCGGCAGCCACGGCGCGTTCTACGTCAGTCCCACGGCACAACGCAACCTGCGCCAGCTCGCGGCCATCAATCGGGCTGCACACAGCAAACGTCTCGCCTTCGCTGGCCCCCACATAGGCACCGGCGATGAACGCACGCGCCTCCACCACCAGGTCGGTGCTTCGTCCACGCCAATAGACGGCATCTCTGAGTTGCGGCATGCGCATCTCCTCATGTTGTTTTTGTTTAGGCTCGGAGATCCTATGGCATACTGAAAATCTATTCAATAGTGAGGCGGTTGCTATTGAAGACTTTTTCAGTAATGACCGAAAATGGTAGCGCTATTTTTCCCGCCAAGGTCACCAGAGGGCTCGGTGACAAATAGCGAGCTCGGCGTTGCCGAGTCCGCCGCGAGCCTAAAGCGGCGCTCTATTCCGCGGTTCAGCAAAGTTCCGTTACAAACATGTAAAGTTCGTAAATAAGATTTACTCGCATTTGCGATTCCCTATATTTACCACCCCTGTTGGCCGCCAAACTGTGTTTGCGGGGCCGGTGGGCGAGGGCTCCCGGTTTCCGACAGGGATGTGCCTTTTTGCTCATGAATCGCAGGAGATGTACCCATGCAGTGCAGAACTTCACCCAACAGCCTGGCCCTGGCGTTCGTCGCGCTGGCGTCGCCGGCCATGATGGCCACCGCGGCAGAAGCCGAGGAGCAGCGTGCGGGTGAGGTGCTGGAAGTGCCGGTTGCCGACAATGCGTTGGTGATCCAGGACACCCTGATCACTGCCGAGCGCGAAGCGCGACAGGCCCTGGGTACGTCGATCATCACCGCCGAAGACATCAAGCGCCACCCGCCGGCCAATGACCTGTCCGACATTATTCGCCGCGAGCCCGGCGTCAACCTGACCGGCAACAGCGCCAGTGGCGCACGCGGCAACAACCGCCAGATCGACCTGCGCGGCATGGGCCCGGAAAACACCCTGATCCTCATCGACGGCAAGCCGTCCAGCGCGCGCAACGCCGTGCGCTATGGCTGGAACGGTGACCGAGATACCCGGGGTGAAACCAATTGGGTGCCGGCCGAAGCGGTCGAGCGCATCGAGATCCTGCGGGGCCCGGCCGCCGCACGATACGGCTCCGGCGCTATGGGCGGGGTGGTCAACATCATCACCAAGCGCCCTTCTGACGAGCTGAAAGGCAGCGTCAGCCTATACACCCAACTGCCCGAAGACAGCGCCGAAGGCGCCAGCCGCCGGGCCAACTTCAACCTCGGCGGTGGGCTTACCGATAACCTCGGCTTCCGCCTGTATGGCGGCCTGGCCAAGACGGATGCCGACGACCTGGACATCAACGCCGGGCATGCCACCAGTGCACTGGTGGCGGGGCGTGAAGGGGTGCGCAACAAGGACATCAACGGGCTGCTGAGCTGGAAACTGAACGACGAGCATCGCCTCGAAGCCAGCGCCGGTTACAGCCGCCAGGGCAACATTTTTGCCGGCGACACCATGAACAGCAATGGCGGCGGCGACGTCGATTTCGTCTCCAGTCTGTACGGCCACGAAACCAACGTCATGCAGCGCAGCACCTACGACCTGACCCACCTCGGTGATTTCACCTGGGGCACCAGCAAGACCACGCTGGCCTACGAGTACGTGCGCAACTGGCGGCTCAACGAGGGCCTGGCAGGCCGCACCGAAGGTGCGCCAAGCGACGAGGGTGGAGCCATGTCACGCTTGCGCAACACGCGCCTGAGCAGTGAAGTTAACCTGCCGTTCGCCATGGGCAGCACCGAGCACGTGCTCACTTTGGGCGGCGAGTACCTGTATGAAGCCCTCAACGACCAGGGTTCGTTGCGCCCGCAAAGTTCCGACCCCACCAGCAATGGCGGGCTTGTCGGCTTCGATCGCAGCAGCTCGAAGATGACCGCACGCAGCTATGCGCTGTTCGTCGAAGACAACATCATTGTTGGCGACACCACCATTACCCCTGGCTTGCGCTTCGACCACCACGAAACCTTCGGCGACAACTTCAGCCCCAGCCTCAACCTGTCCCACAAGCTGACCGAAGCGCTGTCGGTAAAAGGCGGCATTGCCCGTGCCTATAAGGTTCCGAACCTGTACCAATCCAACCCCAACTACTTGCTGTACAGCCGCGGTAACGGTTGTAGTGTGCAGCAGACCAACAACGGTGGCTGCTACCTGCAGGGCAACGCCGACCTCAAGCCCGAGATCAGCGTCAACAAGGAGATCGGCCTGCAGTACGACCGTGGTACCTGGCGCACCAGTGCCACCTACTTCCGCAACGACTACAAGAACAAAATCATCGGTGATACCGATGTGCTTTACACCATCGGTACCGGCAGTCGCGTGACCCAGTGGGATAACGCCGGCAAGGCGCGGGTCGAAGGTATCGAAGGCAACCTCTTCATCGAGCTGACCCCGACCCTGGACTGGAACACCAACCTGACCTGGATGCTCGACAACGACAACCGCGAGACGGGCGAGCCGCTGTCGGTGATCCCGGAATACACCGTCAACACCACCCTCGACTGGCGTGCCACCGAGCAGCTGTCGTTCCAGGTGGCAGGTACCTATTTCGGCAAGCAGAAATCGCCGACCTACAACTACCGCACCCAGCAAGACTACGACAAGACCGCACAGCAGGACGTCGAGGCCTATGGCCTGGTGGACGTGAGTGCCGGGTACAAGTTCAACGCCAACTACGACGTGCGCGTGGGGGTGAACAACGTGTTCGACAAGCAGATCCTGCGGGGTGGCAATGCCAGCAGCTCGGGGGCAAACACTTACAACCAGCCGGGCAGGGCGGTGTTCGCTGCGCTGAACATCAATTTCTGAGACCCGGGCCGCTTTGCGGCCCATTCGCGGCGGACACGTTTTTCCAGGAAGCCAAATGTTTAAATTTCCCGCCTGGCTACAAATCCTCTCCCGCAGCGGCGCCGCGCTGCTCGGCGGCTATGCCCTCAGCTACGCCGCCAGTGCGTGCCTGGCTCGTACCCTGCCGCTGTCCGCCACCGACGCGGTCATCGTCGCAACACTGCCGGCCTTCATCTTCTACACCGCCGCCATCCTCTGGGCGTTTGCCTGCCGTGATGCCCTGCGCGCCTGGGCGCCGCTGGCGCTGGCAGTGCCCCTCAACCTGATCGGCTTCTGGCCGCAAGTGCTGGGGTGGCTGGCATGAAGAACACCTTCACCCAATCGATGGCCTGGCTGCACACCTGGGCCGGGCTGATCTTCGGCTGGCTGCTGTTCGCCATCTTCGTCACCGGCACCCTGGCGGTGTTCGACAAGGAGCTCAACCACTGGATGCAGCCGGAAATCCCGGCCACCCAGGTGTCCCAGGCCGACGCCGCCCGGCGCGCCATCACCTACCTGCAGGCCCATGAGCCGCAGGCGGGCAACTGGGGTATCAGCCTGCCGAGCGAGCGATCGCCTGGGTTGCGCGTATCCACCGGTGAGCGGCGCCACGGCGGTGGCGTGCAGCTTGACCCGAGCACTGGCGAGGCCATCGAGGTGCGCGACAGCGTGGGCGGCAACTTCTTCTTCCGCTTCCACTTTACCCTCGACCTGCCACGCAACTGGGGCATCTTCGTGGTCGGTGCGCTGGCGCTGGTGATGCTTGCTGCGTTGGTCACCGGTATTGTCATTCACAAGAAGATCTTCAAGGAGTTCTTCACTTTCCGGCCAAACAAGGGCCAGCGTTCGTGGCTGGACTTTCACAATGCCAGCGCTGTGCTGTTGCTGCCGTTCCACTTGATGATCACCTACACCGGCCTGGTGATTTTCATGCTCATCTATATCCCTGCCGGGGTCGATACATTGTTCGCCGGCGACACGCGCGCCTACTTCCAGGCCCAGGGCAATGCACGCCTGGAACAGCCCCGTGGCGCGACAAGGCAGCCAGCGCCGCTGGTCGATGTGGTGCCGTTGCTGGCCCAGGCCGAAGCGCGCTTGGGGCCGATTGCTGGCTTGAATATTCGTAACCCCAACACTGCGGCAGCGCGTATCGAAATCCGCCCCGAGTTGGGCAACCGCATTGCCCTGGCCAAGGGGCAGGCGATGGTCTTCGATGGCGTCAGCGGGCAGTTGCTCAGCGACGTGCCGCAGTGGCGCGCGGTGCCTTTGACCCAGCGAGTCATGGTCGGCCTGCACTTCGCCCAGTTCGGCGGTTACCCGATGCGTTGGTTGTACTTCGTTTGCGGGCTGGTCAGCTGCCTGATGATCGCCAGTGGTCTGGTGCTGTTCTGCGTGAAGCGCGGGCGCAAGTACACCAGCACCACGGCCGATGCTTCGGCGCGACGATGGTACCGGGTGGCCGAGGTGTGCAACGTCGGCTTCATCAGCGGCCTGTTGCTGGCGTGCGTAGGGCTGCTGTGGGCCAGCCGGTTGCTGCCGGTTGACCTGATACAGCGGGAAAGCTGGGAGGTGCGTGCGTTCTTTGGCATCTGGCTACTGGCGCTGTTGCATGCCGGCGTCAGGCCGGCACGCCGGGCCTGGGCCGAGCAACTACTGCTGGCGGCAACGCTGTGCATTGGCCTGGGTGCGTTTGGCGGCTTTGAAGACTCGATGCGCCAGGGGGTTGCGACATGTGCGCTGGTGCTGGGGGTAATGCTTGGGCTGGCGGCCTGGCGGGTGCGGCAGGCGCAACCGGTGCCACAGAAGGCCAGGGCGGGGCGGCGCATGGAGGCCGAGGCATGACGATGTGGGTCATAGGCGGCGTGCTGTTCGCCTACGCCGGCATGCTCGGGCTGTGCCAAGGGCTGGAGCGGCACTACAAGCAGGTGTGGAATCGCACCTGCCCACGCGTGTTGCGTATCGGCCTGCGCAGTGCAGGTTGGTTGGCGTTGCTGGCTAGCCTGACGCTGTGCGCCCAGGCCTGGGGCTGGGCCATGGGGCCGGTGGCCTGGTTCGGCGTGCTGTCGCTGGCGGGCTTGTTGCTGGTGATGCTACTGCCGTACTGGCCGCGGCTGGCAGTGGGGCTGGTGGGGGCGCTGCCGGTATGGGGATTGGTGCAAGGGGTTTCTTCGCTGTGAACTGAACGCTCCTGCAAGGGGTACGCGTTTGTTCAGTCGACGACATTGTTGCAGCCAAAAGCCTCGCAGCATGCTAAACCATTGGCCCCAGCCTGCTGCGAGAGAGCCCCGGTGAAAGCCATTCGCCTTACCTTTATCTGCCATGCCCTGACCCAGGCTCAGAAAACCGGAAGCCTGCACTGTGCAGATGATGGCATCTTGCCGTTGACCCAGAAAGCCGACGTTCTTCTGCCCGGCATGCGCGTGCTGACTGCGCCAGAACGGCGAGCCTGCGAGACGGCGGCGTGGTTGTCGGGGCAGGTGCAAATCGAGCCGGCATTGGCCGATTGCGACCTGGGGCGCTGGCAAGGGTTGTCGTTGAAACAGTTGCAAGCCGAGCAACCGCAGGCGTTGGCCGAATGGCTGCACGACCCGGCCAGTGCGGTGCATGGTGGGGAGTCGTTCGCTGCGCTGTGCCAGCGCCTGGCCGCCTGGCTGGCGGCCTTCGACAGGCCGGGTGAATGGTTGGCGGTGACCCACCCGATGGTCATGCGCGCGGTACTGGTGCAGTTGCTAGGGTGCCCGTTGACTGCTGGTCAGCGTATCGATGTGCTGCCACTGTCACGCCTGGTGTTGAGTTTCACCGGGCAGTGGCGACTGCGCCTGGGCTAAGGCTCAGAACGCGAGCTTGTAACCGATCAGTAACAGCATGGCGGCCAGGCACGGGCGCAGCACGCGGTCGGAGATGCGTCCGGTGAGGTGGCTGCCCAGGTAGATACCCGGCAGCGAGCCCAACAGCAGGTAGCCCAGCAACGACCAGTCCATGTTGCCCATGCCCGCGTGGCCCAGGCCTGCTACCAGTGTCAACGGTACGGCGTGGGCAATTTCGGTGCCGACCAGCCGGCGGGTGACCAGGAACGGGTAAAGCAGGAACAGCGCCACGGTGCCCAATGCGCCAGCACCGATGGACGTGAGGGTAACCATCACGCCCAGCACCACACCGGTCAGCACAGTGAGGATATTGAGGCTGCGGTCACTGAGGTGGTAGTGGTCACCGGCATGGCGGCTGGCGAAGGCCTGCAGGCGCGATTTGAACAGGATGGCCAGCGCAGTGAGGATCAGCACCACCGCCAGGCCTTGCTTGATGATCGCATTTAGCGCCGAGGTGTCGGTGTGCAGGGTGCTGAGGAACCACAAGGTCAGCGCCGCAGCGGGCACGCTGCCCAGGCTGAGCAGGCCGGTGATCTTCCAGTCGATGTTCTTTTGGCGCGCATGCACCCAGACGCCACTGGCCTTGGTGATGGCCGCATAGAGTAGGTCGGTGCCGACTGCTGTCGCCGGGTTGATGCCAAACCACAACAGGATCGGGGTCATCAGCGAGCCGCCACCGACGCCGGTCATACCGACGATGAAACCCACGACCAGGCCAGCAATGGTGAAACCGAAAGAACCTACATCCATACGCTACTCGACTGCCCAACTTTGCCCGTTATCGGATGCAAGCCAGCATATAGATTTTTTTATAGCCAAATAGACTTGTTCGTTATTAGGTTATAACTGGGTGCACCCAATCACCGATCGGTCATCACCACCATGACATGCGCATCACCCCCGTCATCGCTTTCCGACAGGTAGATGTGCCCTACCTGGCTGTCAAAATAAGCGGTCTCCTGCGGCCCGATGCTCACCGCTTCTCCGGTTTCGAACTCGATGCGCACACGCCCGCTCAGTACCAGGGCGAACTCTTGCCCTGGGTGGCGGATAAAATCGTCGAACTGGCCGCGTTCGCGGGCAATGATGCGGGCATAGGCCGGTGTCATGCGCCGTTCGGGGAAGTCACCGGCAATCGGGTGATAGTCATAGGTACCGGTCGAATAGCCCGCCGCCGCCGGCAATGAATCGACCACTACGGTCACCGGCACCGGGGCGCTGACCGTGCCGCTGGCGCGAAACAACTGGGCGATGTCGACATTCAACGCCCGCGCTGCGGCGGCGAGCTTTTCATAGCTGACCGACACCTGCGCCAGTTCCATCTTCGACAAGGTGGATACCGGCACGCCACTGGCTTCGGACAATTGCTTTAGGGTCATCTGGCGCGCCTTGCGCACCTGGCGCAGGCGCTGACCGACTACGGCGCGGTCGAGCAGGGGTAGGGCAGCGGGCATTCAGGGTTCTCGGTATACGGCGTTGGTCGGGCATCTTACCTTGGACCCTTGCGCATTTCTAAATTCTCATATATTAGAATTCTCATAAATGATAATTTGCCTGACAGGAGCGTGCATGACCCCGACCTACGACACCCTGATCATCGGTGCCGGCATTGCCGGCGCCTCGCTGGGCTATCGCTTGGCCGGCCAGCAGCATGTGCTGTTGCTCGAACGCGAGTCACAGCCTGGCTACCATTCCACCGGGCGTTCGGCGGCCATGTTCATGGAAGCCTACGGCACGCCACAGATACAGGCGTTGACCCGCGCCAGCCGGGCCTTTTACGAAGCGCCGCCGCAGGGCTTCTGCGAGCACCCGCTGCTGGAACCGCGTGGCTGCCTGTATGTGGCCAGCCTGGAGCAGCACGCGCTGCTGGAGCAGACCCACGCGCAGAACCTGGCCAATGGCACCGAAGTCAGCCTGCTGGACCGTGACGCCGCCCTGGCCCTGGTGCCCAGCCTGCGTGGCGAAACCCTGGCCGGCGCAGTACTTGAGCCGGGCGCGATGGACCTGGATGTGCACGCCCTGCACCAGGGCTTCTTGCGCGGTTATCGCGCGGCCGGCGGTGAGCTGCGCTGCAACGCCGAGCTGATCCAGGCCTGGTACTTGGACGGCCTGTGGCAGGTGGAACTGGCTGATGGCAGCCGCGTGCAGGCACGCCAACTGGTCAATGCCGCAGGTGCCTGGGCCGACCGCGTGGCCGAGCAGTGCGGTGTGGCGCGCATCGGCCTGCAACCGTGCCGACGTAGCGCCTTTACCTTCCCAGGCCCTGCGGACCAGGACTTCGCCCGCTGGCCAGCGGTGATCGGCGTCGACGAAAGCTTCTACTTCAAGCCTGATGCCGGCCAGTTGCTTGGGTCGCCTGCCAATGCCGACCCGGTCGAACCGCAGGACGCCGCGCCCGAGGAGCTCGACGTGGCCTTGGGTATCTACAACATCGAAGCCATGACCACCTTGGCGATCCGCCGCCCCAGCCACACCTGGGCCGGGTTGCGCTCGTTCGTTGCCGATGGCGACCTGGTGATCGGTTTCGATGCACACGCTCCCGCGTTTTTCTGGCTGGCGGCGCAAGGTGGCTATGGCATCCAGTCGGCAGCGGGCGCTTCGCGCCTGGCCGCCGACCTGCTGCTTGGCCAGCCCTTGTGTCCTAGCCTTGTCAGCCAGGGCGTGGCGCCCGAGCGCCTGTCCCCGGCCCGTTTCCAACACCCTTGAAGGAGTACCCCATGAGCAATGACATCCAGCGTTTCCCCAGCAGCCTGCCGTTCCCTTTCTCCCGCGCGGTAAAGGCAGGTGGCTTTCTGTTCCTCTCTGGCCAGGTGCCGATGAGCGCCAGCGGTGAAGTGGTACGCGGTGATATCCAGGCCCAGACCCGCGCAGCCTGCGAGCGCATTGCCGAAAGCCTGGCCGCTTGCGGGGCGCGTTTCGACCAGGTGGTCAAGGCCACGGTCTGGCTGTCGGACATGAGCCATTTCGCCGGTTTCAACGAGGTGTACAAGGAATTCTTCGGCGCGGCGCTGCCGGTGCGTTCTACCGTAGCCTCGGCGTTGGCGCTTGGGGTGGATGTAGAGATTGAAGTGCAGGCGTTCGTCGGCGACCTGTGACCGAACAAAGCGCTTTTGTAGGCGCAGCGCAAGGCTGCGCCAACAAGAGATAGGCGGCGCCAATGACACAACAACAATAAATCCAGAGGTTCACATGCAAGAGCAGCTGAAGATTGCCGGCGCATTTGTCGGCGTGATCGTGGGGGCGGGGTTCGCTTCGGGGCGGGAACTGTTGTTGTTCTTTGTCGATTTCGGCGTGTGGGGGCTGGTTGGCGCGTTGGTCAGCGCCGCCTTGTTCACCTTCCTTGGCATGGCCTTGGCCGGCTTGGGCAACCGCCAGCAGGCCACTTCGCACAAGGACGTAATCCAGGCCATCTGTGGCCGTCACCTGGGCCTGTTCGTCGACTGGCTGATCACCTTTTTCATGTTCGCGGTCACCGTGGTCATGCTGGCCGGCGGTGGTGCGTTGCTGGAGCAGCAGTTCGGTATTCCGGCGCTGACCGGCAGTGTACTGGTGACGCTGGTGGTGGTTGCCATCGTGTGCCTGGACGTGCGCAAGGTGATCCTGGCGATTGGCGCCATTACCCCGCTGCTGATTCTGGTGGCCTCGGCAATTGCCTTGTACGCCGTGTTCACCCGTGAACAGAGCTTCGCGGCGCTCGACCAGCTGGCCAGCCAGCAACAGGCCGGCACCCGCCACTGGCTGCTGGGTGCGTTCCTGTATGTGTCGTACAACATCGTGGCCGGTGCGCCGATCCTGGCCATTCTGGGCGGTTCGGCCAAGGGCGAGAAAACTGCAATATGGGGTGGCCTGCTGGGTGGTGCGGCACTGGGAGGCCTGATGCTGGTGATGAGTGCCGGGCTGTTGTCGCGGCTGGACAGTGTGGCCGACCTGCCCATGCCGATGCTGTCGATTGCCAACGAAGTGTCACCGCTGCTGGGGCTGGTGATGTGCCTGATCATCTTCGGCATGATCGTCAACACTGCAGTGGGCACGCTGTTTTCGTTCCTCTCGCGGCTGTTGCCGGCAGGCACGGCGAAGTTCCGTTGGGGCTCGGTAGTGACCGGGGTGGTGGCGTTCGGCTGCAGCCTGGTGGGGTTCATCAGCCTGGTGGGCCAGGTGTACCCGCTTTTCGGTTATTTGGGCTTTGTACTGATGGCAGCGGTGTTGCTGGCGTGGGTGCGGCGGGGTAGGGCCGTTAAAGCGGCGCTCACTGCTGACGCATGATTTGCTGCTGACGCGATCCCCTGTAGTAGCAGCCTTGTGTCGCGAAAGGGGCGCGTTGCGGCCCCGGACTTTCAGCTAAGCCGCAGAAATTGCCGGGGCCGCTCTGCGGCCCTTTCGCGACACAAGGCCGCTCCTACAGGGTGTGTTCCGATTTAGATCCTGAAGCTGCCTACCAGCTGTTTCAAGCGCCCGGCCTGCTGGGCCAGCTGATCGCAATGGCGCAGGGTGTCGTTGAGGTTCTCCACCCCTTGCTGGTTCAGGGCGTTGATCTGGGTAATGTCCAGGTTAAGGCTCTCGACCACGGCGGTCTGCTCTTCAGTAGCCGTGGCCACCGACTGGTTCATGCCATCGATTTCGCCAATACGCTGGGTCACGCTGGCCAGGCGTTCGCCGGCCTGGTTGGCCACCTGCACGGTCTGCTCGCTGGAAACCTGGCTGGTGTTCATGGTGTGCACCGCTTCGCGCGAGCCCACCTGCAGGCTGGTGATCATGCGGTGGATTTCTTCCGCCGATTCCTGGGTCCGGTGCGCCAGGTTACGCACTTCGTCGGCCACCACGGCAAAACCACGGCCGGCTTCACCGGCACGGGCCGCTTCGATGGCGGCGTTCAGCGCCAGCAGGTTGGTCTGCTGCGAGATGCCCTTGATCACGTCGAGTATCTTGCCGATTTCGTCGGTGCTGGCGTTGAGCGTTTCGATCTGCGCGCACGACTCGCTGATGCGCTGCGACAGGGCCGTCATGGCGCTGATGGCTTCTTCAACCACTTCACGGCCACCGTGCGCCTGTTCGCTGGCACCGCTGGCATGTTGCGAAGCATCGGCGGCATTGCGGGCGATTTCCTGGGTGGCTGCGCCCAGTTCGTTGATGGCCGCAGCCACACTGTTGGTGCGCATGCTCTGTTCTTCAGAGCCGCTGATAGACGCATTGGACGCACTGACCACTTTCTCCGACAGGTCATGCACCAGGCGGGTGGCCGAGGACACTTCGCTGATCGAGGCATGGATACGCTCGACAAAGCGGTTGAACGAGGTGGCCAGTTCGCCGAACTCATCCTTGTTCTGCACGGCCAGGCGGCGGGTAAGGTCACCTTCGCCTTCGGCGATGTCACGCATGGCGCGGCCCATGGTGGTCAGCGGGCTCATCAGCACAGGGATCAGCAGGCCGAGCAGGCCGGCAATGGCGGCCACGGCAATCAGCATGGCAATGATCGCCGAGGTGCGGAACTGGCTGAGCGCGGCGTAGGCTTTGTCCTTGTCGATGGACAGGCCGATGTACCACTGCGCCGACGGCAGGCCGTTCACCGGGGCGAACGAAATGATGCGGTCCTGGCCGTTGAGGGTGACATCCTGCATGCCGGCGGCAACCCGCAGGTTGCTGCCTGGGTAGATGTCCTTGAGGTTCTTCATCACCTGGTCTTTGTTGGGGCTGACGATCACCTGGCCGTTGGCGTCGGCCAGGAAGGCGTGACCGATGCCACCGAAGTCGACCGAGTTGATGATTTCTACCAGGGTATCGAGGGTCACGTCACCGCCGACCACGCCGATCAGTTCGCCATTGCTCTTGCTCTTCACCGGGGTGGCGATGGTTACCATCAGGCCACCGACCGCACCCTGGTATGGGGCGGTCAGCACGGTTTGCCCGGCGCTGGCGGCGGCGCCATACCAGGGGCGCTGGCGCGGGTCGTAACCGGCGGGCATCTGGGTATCCGGGCGCTGGGTGAATACGCCGTTGGCCTGGCCCAGGTAGGTGAACAGGAAATTACGCGTGTAGGACGGCTGCTCGATCAGCCCGGCCAGGGTGTCGCCGGCGCCTTGCTGGCCGATGTCCTGGGCCAGGTTTTCCAGCACCAGGATGCGCCCGCTCATCCAGTTCTGCACGCTGCTGGCAGTCAGTGCACCGGACTGCTGTACCGAGGCTTCGATGTTCTGGCGGATGGTGTTGCGTTGCAGGTAGTCGTTGTAAAGCGTGAACAGGGCAAATGCCAGGACCACGACGCCGCAGGCGCTGAGCAGGATCTTGTGGCGAAATTTCAGGTTCATGTTTCGAGACCTTGAGCCAATGAGGGGAGGGCGCAGCGCGCTCATGACGCACTGCGGGGCCTATCGACCGAGATATCGGCTCAAGGGGTAAAAGATTGAAGCGCTTACAGAAATTTCTTACGGTCGTTTCGACAGACGGCAGTCACTGCTCAGCCAACTGCTCGATCAGCAGCCGTGCGGCCTGCTGCAGCGGCTGTTGTTTGCGCCACAGGATATGCACCGGCAACTGCAATTCGTTGCGGGTATTGCGAAAATCCAGGCGTACCAGGCGCCCGCTGGCCAGCAGCGGCGCGACCCGCGACAGCGGCAAGTCGCCCCAGCCCAGGCCGGTTTCCACCATCTGCAAAGCCAGGTCGAAGCTGTCGGTGAACCAGTGGGTGGCGCCGATCAGCGGGCGAGGGTCAGCCAGTGGCAGGTCGCGGCTGCGCACCAGAATCTGACGCACTTGGGTCAGGTCCTCAAGGTAGTGGATACGCCCCTCACGCAAGGCCGGGTGGGCCGGTGACAGCGTAGCCACCAGCGTCTCCATGCCGATGTGCTGGAAGCCGCGCCGGGCATCGACCTGCAGGCCGGCAAAGGCCACGCAGAGGTCGGCGCGGCCGCTGTCCAGCAACTGCAGGGCTTCCTCCTGCGGGGCGCTCAGCAGGGCGATGTCCAGCAGAGGGTGGCGCTCGCCGAGGTTGGCGATGGCCGCCAGCAACGGGCGGTGATCGATGTCGGGTGCCACCGCCAGCGTCAGGCTGCTCTCCAGCCCCTGGGAAAGCTCCAGGGCATGCACCTGAAGCAGCCCCAATTGCTCGGCAATCAGCCTGGCGTGTGGCTCCAGGGCCAAAGCTTGTGCAGTTGGACGAACTTCACGCGGACCGCGTTCGAATAGGTTGTAGCCAAGTTCCGCCTCAAGGTTGCCGATGGCCATGCTCACGGCCGACGGCACGCGTTTGAGCGCGCGCGCAGCGGCGGAAAAGGAACCGCGGTCGAGCACGGCAAGAAACAGCTGGATGTTGTCGCTGGAAAAATTCATGGCAGCCTCCTGTCAGTAGATCTGACAGCTGCTTACTTTTGATGTCAAGTGCATTGAAGCATGATCGCCCCCATCGCTTTTCTCATTGGAGGTAATCCCGCGTGCAGGGACTGAAACGCAAACTGGTCTACGTGACGTTCTATGAACTCATCGGGCTGTGCATGTCGACCCTAGGGCTGGCTTACCTGTCGGACACGCAGGCGTCGCACACCGGGCCGCTGGCGGTGATGATCACCACCATCGCCATGCTCTGGAACCTGGTCTACAACAGCCTGTTCGAGTATTGGGAGAGCCGCCAGGCCAAGCGTGGTCGCAGCGTGGCGCGGCGGGTGGCGCACGCCATCGGCTTCCAGTTGACCCTGGTGGTGTACCTGATCCCGCTGATTGCCTGGTGGCTGGACATGACGTTGCTGGAAGCGCTGCTGGTGGACATGGCGTTCATCATTCTGGTGCCGTGCTACACCTTTGCCTATAACTGGGCGTTTGATCGGGTGTTTGGGTTGCCCAACTCGGCCATGGCTACAGCTTGATCTAGCGGGTACTGGCCTCTACGCGGCACAAGGCTGCTACGGCGGCAGGCGAATGATCAATGGCGCCTGCTGTTGTTTCACCTGCTGCACCGGTTGTTCCACCGGTCGCGGCGCACTGGCCAGCAAGCTGTCCTCAACCTGCCCCGACAGGTAGTACACCCCCGCCATGGCCCCGCTCTGGCGGTTCTCCATCAACTCCTGCCACTCCTGGTTCAACGCCACGTTGAGGATCACCCGCAGTTGCTCGACCATCTGTGGTTGTTCACGGTCATGGGTCATCATCCCGTAACCGGCCGCTGCAATCGAAATCATCGCCCCTGCCACCTTGCCCACTGCCGATGCCACGGCACTGGCAATACCGCGTGGGGCCAGGGTGGCGCCGAGTTTTTCGCTTGCCTGGGTGGCCACCGAGTTCAGCCCGACATCGGTCTTGCCGGGGCCTTTGCTGGCTTGCTGATGCAAGTGCTGGCGCATGGCTTGCCATGCCGGTTGCTGGTCCAGCGACTTGGCCCGCAGCAGCTGATAAAGGCTGGCATTGCGCGCATCCGGTGGCCCCAGGGCGATGACGGGAATACGGTTCAGGCGCTGGCTGAACTGCTCGGGCGGCGCGTTGTAGCGGCTGATGATGGCCGGCAGTTGCTGGCCGAGCAGTTGCAGGTACAGCTCGCAGGCCCGGTCGCGAATGCCCTCGGGGTTGATCTGCTCGGCCACCGGCTCGATCACCCGTGCGTGGTACTGCTCCTGCAGGTACAGCGCCAGGCGCTTTTCTGCCGGTTCCCGGCCCTCACCACTGTCGAGCTTGTACCAGGCCACCTTGAGGGTGAGCCACTGCTGGGTCCAGTAGCCAGTGAACCAGGGGATGAAGTCGCTTTCGGTACGTTGCTGTACCTGTTCTTTCCACACCCGCATGGAGCGCCGGGCATAGTCATTAGCCGAGCCGGCGGCGCCCACCGAGGCATCGATCAACTCCTGGTCGATGCGTTGCCAGGCAGCGGGGGTGAGTACTGCAGGTGGCGGCGGGGCAGGTGGGCGCTTGCTGGCACAACCGCCGAGGGCCAGCGAAAGGCACAGCAACAAAAGCATTCGAGAGCTCACGCGACCGCCTCCCTGGTAGAGGCTGGGGTGGTTCTCGCAGTATAGGGTGGGGTGCGAGCTGCTGCCGTGCAGCCCATCGCCAATCGCCTGCCCAACGCGCTCCCAAAGGAACCCGCGTAATCACTTCAGGACGAGCTTTTCTTCCAGGCGGTCGAGGTGTTTGTGCATCAGCCCCAAGGCCGCCTCGGCATCACCTTGCTCGACGGCATCGATGATTGCTGCATGTTCTTGCCACGCGCAGTGGTCACAGCACGGCGACTCGTAGCGGGCGATGATCAGCGAGGTCATCGGCACCAGCCCATTGAGAAAGCGTGCCAGTGGTGCGTTGGCCGCCACTTGCGCCAGTTTCAGGTGGAACTCGCCGCCCAGGCGGATCGCCGAACAGCGTTCACCACTTTCATGGTGCTGGCGCTCGCGCTCCACCAGTTGCCGCAGTTGGCGAACCTGCGCCGGCCGGGCGCGTTGCGCGGCCAGGGTAATCAGCGTGGTCTCGGCCAGGCGCCGGGCGCTGAGTACCTGGCGTGCCTGGTCTGGGTCGGGCGCGGCCAGGTGTGCGGTGTGGCTGGGGCGCTGCACCACCACTTGCTGGTCGGACAGGCGCCCGAGCACGCGGCGGATCACCGTGCGGCTGACACCAAAGGCATGGCCCAGGGCCTCCTCGGGCAGCAGGCTGCCGGGTGGCAGGCGCTGTTCCAGAATGGCATCGAACAGGCGCGGGTATATCTGCTCGGCCGACAGGCGGGTTTCACCGGCCGCGAGCAGGGCAGGCAAGTGGTGGGCGGCGTTCATGGTCGCTCTCCTGAAGTCATGGATGCGGATGTTCGTCCGGGATATTCAGCGCAATACCCATGCGCAGCCCTTCGGCCACGATATGCTGACGCATCTGGGCACTGGCCTTTGCGCTGCTGCGCTCGCGAATGGCGCGTACCACCGCTTCGTTCTCCTTCAGCCGCGCGGCCAGGTGCTCTGGCGAGTTGCGCAGCATGTCGGCGCTCTGCTTCAGGGCATTGCCGGTTTGCTGCACCACACTCTGGAAGATCGGGTTGGTGGTCAGGGCGAACAGCGCCTCATGGAAGGCGATGTAGGCCTTGACCCCGGCTTCGCTGTCATCGGCCTCCAGCGCTTCACGCATGTCCATCAGGGTCAGCCGCAGTTGGCCAATGTCCTGGCTGTTGGCCGATTGCGCCACCAGGCCGACGATGAAGGGTTCGAGGGTGTAGCGCAGTTCCAGCACGTCGGCCAGGCTGGCCGCGGCGCTGGTGTCCACGCCTGCTTCATGGCTAATGGCATCGGCATCCAGCACCAGCACGCCTTTGCCCGGCATTGAGCGCACAAGGCCCAGGGTTTCCAGCACGGTCACCGCTTCGCGCAGGCTCGGGCGGCTGATACCCAGTTGTTCGGCCAGCTCGCGCTGGCCTGGCAGCATGTCGCCGGTGCGCCATTGGCCGCGGGCCAGGGCCTGGCGCAGTTTTTCCACCACTGAGTTGACGACGGTCGATGAGCTGATCACGGTTCGCTCCTGCTAGGGCCGGCGTCTTCGCCGGCCACTTTCGGTCAAAATTCCTGTTGATGGTGTGTGTTGGGCTGTTTGCGCTGCGTGGGGTTAAAACCAAGTTTGCCATCGAGCACGTTCTGCGCGCGTTCCAGGTCAATGTCTTTTTCCCAGCGGGCGATGGCCACGGTAGCCACGCAGTTGCCGATCAGGTTGGTCAGCGCCCGGCCAATACCCATGAACCAGTCCACCGCCAGTACCAATACCAGCCCGACCACCGGAATGGCCGGTACGGCGGTCAGGGTGGCAGCGAGAATCACCAGCGCCGAGCCTGGGATGCCGTGAGCGCCTTTGGAAGTCACCAGCGACACCAGCAGGATGGTCAGCAGGTCGGTCATTTCCAGCGGTGTGCCGGTGGCGTTGGCGATGAACACGATGGCCAGGGTCAGGTAGATGGAGAAACCATCGAGGTTGAACGAGTAGCCGGTCGGAATCACCAGGCCGACCGTGGAACTGCCAATGCCTAGGTGCTCCAGCTTGCGCATGATTTGTGGCAGTACGGCGTCGGAAGAAGCGGTGCCGAGAACGATGGTCAGCTCCTCACGCAGGTACTTGATCAACGGCAGCAGTTTGAGGCCCGACAGGCGCATGACGGTGCCCAGCACGATCAGTACGAAGCCGGCGCAGGTCAGGTAGAACAGCGCGACCAGGCCGCCCAGGTGCTGCAGCGATTCCAGGCCGTATTTGCTGGTGGTGAAGGCAATGGCGCCGAACACGCCGATCGGCGCCAGGCGCACGATCATGCCCATGATGCGGAAGATTACATGGCTCAGTTCGTTGATCAGCCGCGAAATGCCGGCGGCCGAGTCACCCACCAGGTTCAGCGCGCTGCCGAACAGTACCGAGAACAACAGCACCTGGAGAATGTTGTTGTCGGCGAAGGCGCCGATCACCGAAGTGGGGATCAGGTCCATGAAGAACGCCGTGGCGCCGTGAATGTGCTGGCCGCGCTCGGCCAAGCCGTTGGCATCAGCGGTGGACAGCTGGTCCAGGTGAATGTTGGCACCGCTACCAATGCCACTGCTGAAGGCGAACACCAGGCCGATCACCAGCGCCAGGGTGGTCAGCACTTCGAAGTAGATCACCGATTTCAGGCCGATGCGCCCGACCTTTTTCAGGTCGCCCGCTCCTGAGATGCCGCTGACCACCACGCAGAACACGATCAGGCCGATGAGCATCTTGATCAGCTTGATGAAGCCGTCGCCAAGAGGTTTGAGTTGCAGGGAGAGGTCGGGGAAGCTCAGACCGCAGGCGATGCCGAGGGCAAGGCCGAGTACGACTTGCAGGAAAATCGAACGCGAGCACCATTTGAGCATGGGAGGAGTCTCTGATCGGTGTCCTTGCTTCGGTAGCCGCACGGGGCGAAAGAGCGCAGGACTTAATTATTGTGGTCTTACCGGTTTGTTCAGCGCGAAGCCATAAAAGCGCGAAAAAACCCTGAGTGCAAGGTTTTTTGGCCTTACCGGTCTGACCAGTTATGGGGCAATCCGGCCTGCCAGGCTCTAGTTCGGTGCGTACCGTAGAGGGGGGGCGCGTGAACAGGTCAGGGCTTGGCCAGTGCCTGCTCCACTGCTGCAATCAGCTTGCCAAGATCCTTGGGCGGGGCGTTGTGAATGACACCGAACAGGTAGGCGCGCTGCTCCTCTTCGTCGTCCGGTTCGGCGAAGAAGTCCTTGGGTTTTACACCCAGCACCTGAGCGAACTCCATCAGTGCATCAATGCTGGGGGTATAGGTGCTGGTTTCGAAGCGGCTGATGGTCTTGGGGTCGAAGCCGGTCCGTTCGGCCAGTTGTGCCTGGGTCAGGCCCGCCAGCTTGCGGTAGCGGCGCAGGGCGAAACCCAAAGCTGATCTCGTCATCACTTAATTCCCATTTAGAATCAAGAACTTAACGATATCTATCGGCATGGCGCAACGCCATGATTGATCACCTTTGTTTTATTTATGTGATGAATTTCGTAGAATTCACGGCTTGACTGGCCAGTCATCGTCAACTTCCTTGCTTCGGTCGGCCTCGTGCCCCAACGGCGGGAAGCGCATTTGCCAATTGGAGCGGATCGCCATGGATCGGTTCCGGCGGCTGTCGATGAGCTGGGTACCGGTTCGTCAGTGAATGGAGTCTCATCGTGCGCCTCAACTTGCCGGTAACCCCGGTCGAGCAACGTTTCCCCTCAGATCAGCGGCTGATTTCTGCTACCGATACCGCCAGCCTGATCACCTACTGCAACCCTGAATTCGCTGCCATCAGCGGCTATAGCGAGGCCGAACTGATCGGCAGCCCGCACAACCTGGTGCGCCACCCGGACATGCCGCCGGCGGTGTACGAGCTGATGTGGCGCTACCTGAAAGCCGGCAAGAGCTGGATGGGTATCGTCAAGAACCGCTGCCGTAACGGCGACTACTACTGGGTCAACGCCTACGTCACGCCCATCCTCGAAGGCGGGCGGGTAGTGGGCTACGAGTCGGTGCGGGTGTGCCCCACCCGCGAGCAGGTGGCCCGTGCCGAGGCTTTGTATGCGCGGCTGCGTAACGGTCAAGCGGCATTGTCGGCGCCGCGCCGGTTGAGCTTGCTGGCGCAGGCCCTGGCCTTGCCACTGGCCGGGGGAGTGCTGGCAGTTGGCGCCCATCAGCTGTGGCCTGGCCTGGTGGGGCAGGGGCTGACGGTGGGGCTGTTCGTGGCCTATGGCTTGTGGGTGCGCAACGCCCTTGGGCGACAGCTTCAGCAGGTTGTGCAGGGCGCGCAAGGCACGTTTGCCGACCCGGTCGCCGCCTTGACCTACAGCGACCTGCCGGGTGCCGCCGGGCAGTTGCAACTGATGCTGATCAGCGAAGAGGCACGCCTGAAAACCGCATTGACGCGGCTAAGTGACCTGGCCGGGCAAATGGCGGTAGCCGCCCACGATGCCGGGCAGTTGTCGCGCAGCACCGAGGCGGCCTTGCTCAAGCAGCGTGCCGAAACTGACCTGAGCGCCACGGCAATGAATCAGATGGCCGCCTCTATCGGCGAAGTGGCCAATCACGTCCAGTTGACCGCCGCCGAGGCACACACCGCACACCTGCTGGCCGAGCAGGGTAGCCAGGTGGCCGATGCCAGCGGCGCGGCCATTCGGACCCTGGCCAGCACCGTGACGCAGATCAACCAGGCGGTCAGCCACCTCGCTGGTCAGACCGGTGCCATCGCCGAGGCTGCTGGGATGATTCGCGGCATTGCTGAGCAGACCAACCTGCTGGCCCTCAACGCCGCCATCGAGGCGGCGCGTGCAGGCGAGCAGGGCCGCGGTTTTGCCGTGGTCGCCGATGAGGTGCGGGCATTGGCCGACAAGACTCGCCAGTCGACCCTGCACATTCAGGCGATCATCGATGCCCTGCGCAGTGGCGCCGAGGAGGCCGTGGCGATCGCCAGCCAAGGCATCGATGGCGCCGAGCAGGGCGTTGCCCAGGTACAGGAAGCCCGGCAGGCGCTGCACGGCATTCGTGACGCGGTGCAGCGCATCAGTGACATGAGCCAACAGATGGCCACCGCCTCGCAGCAGCAGTCGGCGGTGGCCGAAGACGTTTCGCGGCAGATCAACGGCGTAGCCGGTATTGCCCAGCACAGCGCCCACAGCGCCAACGCCGCCGCCTCGCGCGGCGCCGAACTGGAACAGGTGTGCGCCGGATTGCGCGCCCTGGTGGAGCGCTTCAACCGCTAAGGCAGGATGCTTTATGGATGACAACTATCGCGCGGCCGTGGACGCGGCCGCGATCTTTTCCGAAACCGACCTGCGTGGGAACATCACTTACGTCAACCAGCAGTTCTGCAGCATCTCGGGCTACAGCCGTGAGGAGCTGCTGGGCGCCAACCACCGCATCCTCAACTCGGGCCTGCACGAGCCGGCGTTCTTCGTTGGCATGTGGCGTGCCCTGGCTGCCGGGCGGGTATGGAAGGGCGAGATCTGCAACCGGGCCAAGGACGGTTCGCTGTATTGGGTCGACAGCACCATGGTGCCATTGATCGACCCGCTGACCGGCCAGGTGCGCAAGTATGTGTCGATCCGCTTTGACGTCACCGAGAAACGCCAGCTGCTGCATACCCTGCAGTGGCGGGTGGGCCACGATGTGCTCACCGGCCTGCCCAACCGCGCCTACCTGTCCGACCTGCTGAATCAGGCCCTGGCCTACTCGCGCCGCGAAGACATTCCGCTGGCGGTGTGCATGCTCGACCTGGATGGGTTCAAGGCGGTCAATGACGGCTATGGGCATGCCGTGGGCGACTTGCTGCTGGTGGAAGTGGCGCAGCGCTTGAAGAGCATCCTGCGTGGTGGCGATGCCGTGGCCCGGCTTTCGGGCGACGAATTCGTGCTGATCCTGCGCGATGTCGATGATGAGCAGCAGTTGCATGCAGCTCTGCGGCGGGTGTTGCGGGCATTGGCGGCGCCCTGTGTGGTACGTGAACACAGGCTTTCGCTCAGCGCCAGTATCGGCGTGACCCTGTACCCGCAGGATGACGAAGATGCCGACACCTTGGTGCGCCACGCCGACCAGGCCATGTATGTGGCCAAGCAGCGCGGGCGCAACCGCTATCACCTGTTCGACGTGTCGCAGGAGCAGGAGCTCAAGGCCACTCACCAGACTGTAGCGCGCGTGCGCCGGGCACTGCACAACAGTGAGCTGTGCCTTTACTACCAACCCAAGGTCAACCTGCGCAGCGGCCAGGTGCTGGGCTTCGAAGGGTTGTTGCGCTGGCAACGGCCAGGCCGTGGCGTGGTGCCGCCCGGCGACTTCCTGCCTTGGGTAGAGCAGACCGACCTGATCGTCGAAATCGGCGAGTGGGTGGTCGGCCAGGCGCTGAGCCAGCTGCAGGCCTGGCAGCGCCAAGGGCAGCCCTGGTCGTTGAGTGTGAATATCGCCGCACGGCATTTGCAGCGCAATGACTTCGCCGAGCGCCTGCAGCAGCTACTGGCAGCGTACCCGGAGGTGGACCCGGCGCGGCTGGACCTGGAAATCGTCGAGTCGGTTGCCATCGACAACCTGCAGCACGTCAGCCGCTGCCTGGACGCCTGCCGTGCACTGGGCGTGCGTTTCTCGCTGGACGATTTCGGCACCGGTTATTCGTCGTTGAGTTACCTGAAACGCTTGCCGACCCAGACGATCAAGATCGACCAGTCGTTCGTGCGTGACATCCTTCACGACCAGGATGACCTGGCGCTGACGGCGGCGGTGATCGGCCTGGCCCGGGCGTTTGGCCGCGAGGTGATTGCCGAGGGGCTGGAGAGTGTCGAGCACGGCCGGGTGCTGATGGGCCTGGGCTGTGAGCTGGCGCAGGGTTACTGCATTGCTCGGCCGATGCCGGTCAGTGAGGTGCAAGCCTGGGCACAGGCCTACCGGCAGCCGGAGCAATGGCGGGCCACGTGAACGCCCATTAGCGGGCCATGGTCTTGACCTCGGCCAGCACGGGGTGCGCCACCAGCTTGTCGATGTGCAAGGTGTCGTCGTTCATCCAGCGTTCGCTGAGCAGTCGGTAGTGTTCCATGTCGCGGCAGTGCAGGCGCAGGCTGTAGTCGAAGTGGCCACTGATCAGCTGGCATTCATGCACCTCCGGGCAGTTGTGCAAGGTGGCTTCGAAGGCCTTCTGTGCCGCGCGCCCGCTTTGGTTGGACAGGGCCGCCAGCACCAGCAGTGACACCCCGGGCGCCACTTTGTGCTGGTCGATGATTGCCCCATAGCCACGAATCACGCCACGTCGCTCCAGCTTGCGCACGCGCTCCAGGCAGGGGCGCGGGGTGAGGTGGACGAGGGTGGAGAGTTTTTCGAACGTGATACGACCGTTGTGGCGCAGGATGTCGATGATCGCTTCGTCGATGCGGTCGAGGGGTGGGCATTGGTGTCCATGCGCGTGGGCTTCTTTCAGAAGTGGGCATGGACAGGTTAGGCGGTAAAGGGCGCTGCTGCACAGCAGCCCCCAGGTCTGTCAGGCGCATACGGAATCAGCCTTGGGCACCGCTCGCAACTCAACCTTGCGCGGCTGTAAAAGCGCATACAGATCCTTCGGATCCTCCAGCACCGGCACCAGCCCGATGTCCTTGCCGATACCCAGCGCCTGCGCCGTATCCAGCACATAACGCAGCGCCGAAAAGTCCTCCAAGGCAAACCCGACCGAGTCGAACAGCGTCACCTGCTCGGCGTGCTCGCGGCCCTTGGCCTCACCCGCCACCACCCGCCAGAACTCGGTCACCGGCGAATCCGCCGGCATCTGCTGAATCTCGCCTTCAACCCGGCTTTGCGGCTCGTACTCGACAATCACCCGAGCCCGCTCGACTATTGCCCGGTGCAGTTCGGTCTTGCCTGGGCAGTCACCGCCCACGGCGTTCAGGTGCATGCCCGGCTCGATCATCTCGGGGGTGAGGATGGTGGCGTAGGCTTTGTCGGCGGTCACCGTGGTGACGATATCGGCACCGCGCACCGCATCGGCCACGGAGCGTGCGATGGTCAGCTTGAGGCCGGGGCGGTTGGCCAGGTTGGCGACCAGCTTGGCCGAGGCGGCGGGGTCGATGTCGAACAGGCGTATTTCGTCAATGCCCAGCAGGGTATTGAAGGCGATGGCCTGAAACTCGCTTTGCGAGCCATTGCCGATCAGCGCCATGCTGCGGCTGTCCTCTCGCGCCAGGTAGCGGGCGGCCAGGGCCGAGGTGGCCGCCGTGCGAATGGCCGTGGTCAGGGTCATCTCGCTGAGCAGCAACGGTGCGCCGGTATCGATGCTGGCCAGTGCGCCGAAGGCCATCACCGTGGGCAGGCCGTGGCGGGTGTTCTTCGGGTGGCCGTTGACGTACTTGAAGGCGTAGCGACTGGCATCGGCAACCGGCATCAGCTCGATCACCCCGTCCGCGCAATGGTTGGCAACCCGGGCGCATTTCTCGAAGGCGGGCCAGCGCAGGTAGTCCTGGCGGATGTATTCGGCCATTTCCAGCAGGCAGGTAGGCAGGCCTTTGCGGTTGACCAGGCGGGCCAGGTCTTGCACATCGATAAAGCGGGTCATGAGGGGTCTCCCTGCGGCGACGCTTCCAGAGTGGGCACTGGGTTCATTGTGCGGTGGGCAGGGAGGTAAAGCTGGCTGTAATGGGCCCTGGCGGCAGCGGCTACGGCTGACTTGGAGACACTGACAGCCGAAACGGCTGTGGGGAGCCTAAACCTGCCAATGGATTCAGTGCGCCCGCAAACGCTTGTACAGCGTAGTGCGGCTGATACCCAGCCCCCGCGCCACCGCCGACAGGTTGCCATTGGCTTGCTCGACCAGGGTCTGCAGGTCCGTCTCTTCGGTCGTCACCCGTACCGGTAGCTGCGACTCGGCCAGAAAGCCCGCAGGCAGGTGCTCGATGCCGACCGGTCCGTTGCCCGCCAGCGCCAGTGCCACCTGCAGCACGCTCACCAGCTCGCGCAGGTTGCCTGGCCATGGGTGTCGATCGAGCAGGTCGATAATGGCCGGGGGCAGCCGCGCAGGTTGCCCGGGGTCGCGGTAGCGGGCATGTAGCTGCTCAATCAACTGACGCCGGTCACTGCGCTCGCGCAGCGCAGGCAATACCACGGCCAGCCCGGCGATGCGGTAGTACAGGTCCTGGCGAAAGCGCCCGGCGCGCACTTCTTCGGCCAGGTCGCGGTTGCTCGCCGACACCACGCGGATATCTACCGCTACCGGCTCGCCGCTACCCAGTGGCTGGATAGTGCGTGACTGCAGCACACGCAGCAGGCGGGCTTGAGTGGGCAGTGGCATGTCGCCTATTTCGTCGAGAAACAGGATGCCGTGGTCGGCTTTGCGGATCAGCCCCAGGTTGCCCTTGTGGTGGGCGCCGGTGAACGCGCCTTTGTCGTAGCCAAACAGTTCCGACTCCACCAGTTCGGCTGGGATCGCCGCACAGTTGACGGCAATCAGCGGCTGATTGGCGCGGCTGCTGGCCCGGTGCAAGGTTTCGACGAACACTTCCTTGCCTACGCCGGTTTCACCCTGCACCAACACCGGGATGTCCTTTTCCAGCAACAGGCCGGCCTGTTGCAACGCTTTATCCAGGCGCGCCTCGCCACTGCCAGCCTCGCGGCGGCGTGTGGCTTCGCGCGCAGGGTGCCACTGGCAATGGAAGCGGTTGCGCCCCGTGGCCTGCAGGGCGAAGGGCTGTTGCTGGGGATGGCTGAGCAGCTGCTGCAGGGGCAACTGGAACAGTTGCTCGATGTTCTGTTGCAGCGGGTTGCCGCCGAGCAGGCTGTCGGCCCGGTGATTGGCAGCCATGACCTGCCCGCGCTCATCGAATACCAGCAGGCCGGCCCAGGGGCTGTCGAGGTTGTCAGAGGCGCTGTTGAAGATCAGCTGTGCATGCTGGTCGGCATGTTCGGCGAGGATCAGGCGGTTTTCCAGGCTTTGGCCCATCATGCGCACCAAGCCAAGCGTCTGGCTGGCCGGCAAGTAGCCGTCGCTCGCTACGTCGAGCACCCCGACCAGTTGTCGTGCGGCGTCGAACAGGGGGGCGGCGGCGCTGGACATGTAGCGGTTCTGCCGCAGGAAGTGCTCGTCCTGGCCGACGTGAATCGCCTCGGCGCAAATCAGTGCGGTGCCCAGGGCATTGGTGCCCACGCCACGCTCGTGCCAATGGGCGCCTGCGCTGAAGCCGTGCTGTTGGTGCGGTTCGATGAAGCGTCGCGAGCCCCAGCTGTCGAGCAGGCAGCCACCGGCATCGGCCAGCATCACCAGGTAGCTGGCATTGCCCAGCAGGTGCGCGTATTGCGGCAGCACTTCCTCGCGGGTCAGGCGTAGCAGCGCCTGGCGCCGCTCCAGCAGGGCGCTTAGCTCGGTACGGGTCAGGCAGTCGAAGTCCGGTGCGTGCTGTGGTTGCAGGCCGTGATCGCGGCAGCGGGCCCAGGACGCCTGGATCAGTTGGGTGTGGGTCGACGCGGATGCGGCCATGGGCCTGTCCTGGGTGGTTGTTGTTATGGGCGGACCGCTGTTCAGTGTTGTTCACCGCTGTTCATTGTCAAACCGGCAAGTGTTCAGTTGTTCAGTGATTGTGTTCACTTGTGAACCCGCGATTTGCCCGTTCTGCCATCCAGGCCCCGGACCAGAGCGCCGGGGAATGACTGGCACGAAACTGGCTGTGCTCGGCGGACAACCATCACAAAAAGGCCACGCCATGTCCCTGGTGCTGGAGCAGGTCAGCCGCAGTGTCGACAACCAGCCCTGGGTCGTCGATGCCTCACTGCGTTTCGAGCCCGGTTCGTTCAACGTGCTGTTGGGCCGTACCCTGGCGGGCAAGACCAGCTTGATGCGCCTGATGGCCGGGCTCGACCGCCCGGACCGGGGGCGGGTGCTGATGGACGGCCAGGACGTCACCGGCGTGCCGGTGCGCCAGCGCAATGTGTCGATGGTGTATCAGCAGTTCATCAATTACCCGACCTTGAGCGTGTACGAGAACATCGCCTCGCCGCTGCGCCAGGCGCGCATGGCCGAGGACCAGATCCGCCGCCGGGTGCAGGAAACCGCCGAGATGCTGCGCATCGAAACCTACCTGCAGCGCCTGCCGCTTGAGCTTTCCGGTGGCCAGCAGCAGCGCACGGCGATGGCCAGGGCGTTGGTCAAGGACGCCTCGTTGATCCTGTTCGACGAGCCATTGGTCAACCTCGACTACAAGTTGCGCGAGGGCCTGCGCCAAGAGCTGCGTGAGCTGTTCGCGGCCCGCCATTGCATTGCTGTGTACGCTACCACCGAGCCCAACGAGGCGCTGGCGCTGGGCGGCACCACTACCCTGGTGCACGAAGGCCGCATCGTGCAAAGCGGGCCCACCGCCGAGGTGTATCAGCGCCCGTGCAGCGTGCTGGCTGCCGAGTTGTTTTCCGAGCCGCCGATCAACCTGGTGCCCGGCCGTATCAGTGGCAACGAGGTGAGCCTGGCCCAGGCCGTGCACTTTGCCCGCAATGCCGATTTGCAGCCGTTGGCCGAGGGCGACTACCGCTTTGGCGTGCGCCCCAGCCATATCACCCTGGTGCCGGCCCATGACGATGACCTGGAATTGGCGGTGCTGGTGGAACTGGCAGAGATCAGTGGTTCAGAAACCTTTCTGCATGTGCGCAACGAATTCTGGCGCATGGTCCTGCACCTGCCTGGGGTGCACGAATACCAGGTGGATACGCCGATCCGTGTGTTCATCCCCATGCACAAGCTGTTCGTCTTCGACAGCGCCGGGGTGTTGGTGCAGGCCCCGGGGCTGCGCCAGGCAAGGAGAGGGTAATGGCCGAAATTCGCCTGCACCAACTGGCGCACAGTTACAGTCGCCAGCCCGCCAGCGAGGCAGACTATGCCCTGCACGCGCTGGAACATGTGTGGGAGCAGGGCGGTGCTTATGCCTTGCTCGGGCCATCGGGCTGCGGCAAGTCGACGTTGCTCAATATCATTTCCGGGCTGCTGACGCCGTCCCATGGCGAGGTGCTGTTCGACGGCAAACCGGTCAACCAGTTGTCACCGCAGGCGCGCAACATCGCTCAGGTGTTCCAGTTTCCGGTGGTGTACGACACCATGACGGTGTTCGACAACCTGGCTTTTCCCCTGCGCAACCAGGGGCTGGACGAAGCGCGTGTGCGTGCCCGGGTGGAAGAAATTGCCGAGGTGCTCGACCTGGCTGGCGTGCTGCGCAAGAAGGCACGCAACCTCAGTGCCGACGAAAAGCAAAAGGTCTCGATGGGGCGTGGCCTGGTGCGCGATGACGTATCGGCAATCCTGTTCGACGAGCCGCTGACGGTGATCGACCCGCACCTGAAATGGAAGCTGCGGCGCAAGCTGAAGCAGATCCATGAGCAGTTCAACATCACCATGATCTACGTCACCCATGACCAGCTGGAGGCCTCTACCTTCGCCGACAAGATCGCAGTGATGCACGGTGGGCGCATCGTCCAGTTCGGCACCCCGCGCGAGCTGTTCGAGCGACCGCGACATACGTTTGTCGGCTACTTCATCGGCAGCCCCGGGATGAACCTGATTGACGTGCGCGCCGAGACAGATGCAGTGGTGTTCGGTGATGTCCGCCTGGCGCTGCCCGATGGCCTGCGCGAGCGCCTGGCGGCGATGGCGGGTGGGCGATTGCAAGTGGGTATTCGCCCGGAGTTCGTGCAGCTGTGGGACGGCCCGTTCGATGATGCCCACCCGGCGCGGGTGCTGGATGTCGAAGACCTGGGTACCTACCGCATCGTCACCCTCGAACTGGGCGGTGTCGCGCTCAAGGCGCGGCTGAGCGAGGATCGCCCGTTGCCCGTGGAGCTGGCCTGGGTCAGCCTGCCCGCGCAGTGGCTGATGCTGTACGTCGACGATGTGCTGCTGGAGGCCGGGCCATGATCAACAAGGTGCCGAACAACAAGGCGTGGTGGCTGGTGCTGCCGGTGTTTCTGCTGGTGGCATTCAGTGCGGTGGTGCCGATGATGACGGTGGTCAACTATTCGGTGCAGGACATCTTCGACCAGTCCAACCGCTACTTCGTCGGCGCCGACTGGTACCGCCAGGTGCTGCGCGACCCGGCGCTGCACGATGCGTTGCTGCGCCAGTTCATCTACTCCGCCTGCGTGCTGCTGATCGAGATCCCGCTGGGTATCGGCATTGCCCTGACCATGCCAACCAAAGGCCGTATGGCCTCGGTGTGCCTGATCATCATGGCTATTCCGTTGCTGATTCCGTGGAACGTGGTTGGCACTATCTGGCAGATTTTCGGCCGTGCCGACATCGGCCTGCTCGGCGCCACCCTGGCCAAGCTTGGGGTCAGCTACAACTACGCCGGCGACCCGTTCGACGCCTGGCTCACCGTGCTGGTGATGGATGTGTGGCACTGGACCTCGTTGGTGGCGTTGCTGTGCTATTCGGGGCTGCGTGCCATCCCCGACGTGTACTACCAGGCCGCGCGCATCGACCGTGCCTCGGGCTGGGCCGTGTTCCGCCATATCCAACTGCCCAAGCTGAAGAACGTGCTGCTGATCGCGGTGATGCTGCGCTTCATGGACAGCTTCATGATCTACACAGAGCCATTCGTGCTGACCGGTGGTGGGCCTGGCAACGCGACCACGTTCCTCAGCCAGACCCTCACACGCATGGCCGTGGGGCAGTTCGACCTGGGCCCGGCAGCGGCGTTCTCGCTGGTGTACTTCCTGATCATCCTGCTGGTGTCGTGGCTGTTCTACACAGCCATGACCCATGCCGACAAGGACTAGGCCATGAGCACGCGCAAATCGCTGGCCCTGCTGCTGTACTTCTTCTTTCTGCTGGTGCCGATCTACTGGCTGCTGAACATGTCGTTCAAGAGCAACACCGAGATCCTGGGTGGCCTGACCCTGTGGCCGCAGGCGTTCACCCTCGACAACTACCGGGTGATCTTCACCGATGCCAGCTGGTACAGCGGCTACATCAACTCGCTGTACTACGTGTGCCTGAACACGCTGATTTCCTTGCTGGTGGCGTTGCCGGCGGCCTATGCCTTCTCGCGCTACCGCTTCCTTGGCGACCGGCACCTGTTCTTCTGGCTGCTGACCAACCGAATGGCGCCACCTGCGGTGTTCCTGCTGCCGTTCTTCCAGCTGTACTCGTCAATTGGCCTGTTCGATACCCATATCGCCGTGGCCCTGGCCCATTGCCTGTTCAACGTACCGCTGGCGGTGTGGATTCTGGAGGGGTTCATGTCGGGGGTGCCGAAGGAGATCGACGAAACGGCCTACATCGACGGCTACAGCTTTGCGCGCTTTTTCGTGAAGATTTTCATTCCGCTGATTGGCTCCGGTATCGGCGTCACGGCGTTTTTCTGCTTCATGTTCTCCTGGGTCGAACTGCTGTTGGCGCGCACCCTGACGTCGGTGAATGCCAAACCGATTGCCGCAGTGATGACCCGCACCGTGTCGGCATCAGGTATCGATTGGGGCGTGCTGGCGGCGGCGGGGGTACTGACCATCTTGCCGGGCATGCTGGTGATCTGGTTCGTGCGCAACCATGTGGCCAAGGGCTTTGCCCTGGGCCGGGTGTGAGGAGGGCGACGCATGGAGTGGATGGCCTGGACCTTGCCGACGGCGCTGTTTTTCGTCGCCATAGGCATGCTGCTGCTGAGCATGACCCTGCTTGAACTGCGTCGCCCGTGCGTGGAGCGACGGGGCTTCTTGCCGCTGGTCACCAGCCGTGGTGACCGCTTGTTCATCGGCCTGCTGGCCAGCGCCTACCTGCACCTGCTGGTGGTCGGCGTCAGCGACTGGCCATTGTGGGTGGCCTCGCTGCTGTCGCTGGCGTGGCTGGTGGTGGTACTGCGCTGGGGCTGAGCGAGCGGCCCTGTGGGATAACTGAAACGGGAGATCACAATGTTCGATAACAAGCACAACAGGCGACATTTGACCCTGGCCGCATTGCTGGTACTGGCCAGCGTGCAAGGCTCAGCCTGGGCCGACCAGTACGAAGATGCGGCCAAAAAATGGATCGGCAGCGAGTTCAAGCCTTCGACCCTTACCCCAGAGCAGCAGTTGGCTGAACTGCAGTGGTTTATCAAGGCCGCCGAACCGTTCCGTGGGATGAAGATCAATGTGGTGTCGGAAACCATCACCACCCATGAATACGAGTCCAAGGTGCTGGCCAAGGCTTTCAGCGAGATCACCGGCATCCAGCTGACCCACGACCTGCTGCAGGAAGGCGACGTGGTGGAAAAGCTGCAGACACAGATGCAGTCGGACAAGAACATCTACGACGGCTGGGTCAATGACTCCGACCTGATCGGTACGCACTTTCGCTACGGCAAGGTCGAATCGATCACCGACCTGATGGCTAACGAGGGCAAGGACTACACCTCGCCGACCCTCGACCTGAAGGACTTCATCGGTATTTCGTTCACCACCGCGCCTGATGGCAAGGTCTATCAGTTGCCCGACCAGCAGTTCGCCAACCTGTACTGGTTTCGTGCCGACTGGTTCGAAAGGCCTGAGCTGAAAGCCAAGTTCAAGGAGAAGTACGGCTACGAGCTGGGTGTGCCGGTGAACTGGTCGGCCTACGAGGACATTGCCAAGTTCTTCACCGAAGACGTCAAGGAGATCGACGGCAAGCGCGTCTATGGCCATATGGACTACGGCAAGAAAGACCCATCGCTGGGCTGGCGCTTTACCGATGCCTGGTTCTCCATGGCCGGTGGCGGCGACAAGGGGCTTCCCAACGGTTTGCCGGTGGATGAATGGGGCATTCGCGTGGAGGACTGCCACCCGGTGGGCTCCAGCGTGACCCGTGGCGGCGACACCAATGGGCCAGCCGCCGTCTATGCCACGCAAAAGTATGTGGACTGGATGCGCGCCTACGCGCCCAAGGAAGCCCAGGGCATGACCTTCTCCGAAGCCGGCCCGGTGCCGGCGCAGGGCAACATCGCCCAGCAGATCTTCTGGTACACCGCGTTCACCGCCGACATGACCAAGCCCGGCTTGCCGGTGGTGAATGCCGACGGCACACCGAAGTGGCGCATGGCGCCCTCGCCGAAGGGGCCGTATTGGGAGGAGGGGATGAAACTGGGCTACCAGGACACCGGCTCGTCGACGTTCTTCAAGTCCACCCCCGAGAAGCAACGGCTGGCGGCATGGTTGTATGCCCAATTCGTCACCTCCAAGACCGTGTCGCTGAAAAAGACCATCGTCGGCCTGACGCCGATTCGTGAGTCGGACATCAACTCCCAGGCCATGACCGAGCTGGCGCCCAAGCTCGGTGGGCTGGTCGAGTTCTATCGCAGCCCGGCGCGGGTGCAGTGGACGCCAACCGGCACCAACGTGCCGGACTATCCGCGCTTGGCGCAGTTGTGGTGGAGCCATATTGCCGAAGTGGCCAGTGGCGAGAAGACCCCGCAGGAGGCGCTGGATGGCCTGGCCCGCGACCAGGATCGCATGATGGAACGCTTGCAACGCTCCAATGCCCAGGCGACCTGTGCACCGAAGCTGAACCCAGAGAAGGACGCACAGTACTGGTTCGACCAGCCGGGTGCACCGAAGCCCAAGCTGGCCAACGAAAAGCCCAAAGGCGAGACGGTCAGCTACAACGAACTGTTGAAGTCGTGGGAGGCGGCCAGGAAGTGATTGGCTGAACATCGCGAAGAGGCGGTGCAGCTACCGAAAAATCACAGGCAAAAAAAACGGCACCTGCCAGAGGTGCCGTTTTCACATCACGCGGTATTACTTATGCAGCTCTTCTGCCGCATACAGCGTGTTTTCCAGTAGGCACGCCCGGGTCATCGGCCCGACGCCACCCGGCACCGGCGTGATCCAGCCGGCGCGCGGCAGGGCGGTCTCGTAGACCACGTCGCCAACCAGTTTGCCGTCTTCCTGGCGGTTGATGCCCACGTCGATGACGATGGCGCCTTCCTTGACCCACTCACCCTTGACCAAGCCCGGCTTGCCGGCAGCCACCACCACCAGGTCGGCACGGCCTACATGGCCGGCCAGGTCCTTGGTGAAGCGGTGGCAGACAGTCACGGTGCAGCCGGCCAGCAGCAATTCCATGGCCATCGGGCGGCCAACGATGTTGGACGCGCCGACAATCACGGCGTTCATGCCGTACAGGTCCTGACCGGTGCTTTCCAGCAGGGTCATGATGCCTTTTGGCGTGCACGGACGCAGCAGCGGAATACGCTGGGCCAAGCGGCCAATGTTGTACGGATGGAAGCCGTCCACATCCTTGTCCGGGCGAATGCGCTCGAGCAGCAGCGAGGCGTCCAGGTGCGCCGGAAGTGGCAGCTGCAGCAGGATGCCATCGACGGCCGGGTCATCATTGAGGCGGTCGATCAGCTCGGTCAGGGCTTGTTGCGTGGTCTCGCTGGGCAGGTCGAATGCCTGCGAAATGAAGCCGACCTCTTCGCAGTCCTTGCGCTTGTGCGAAACATAGACTTGGGAGGCGGGGTCGGTGCCGACCAGGATCACCGCCAGGCCCGGCGTACGCAGGCCTTGCTGGCGACGCTCCACGACACGTTGAGCGATCTGCTGGCGCAGGCTGGCGGCGATCGCCTTGCCATCGATTAGGTGTGCAGTCATAGACGCGTGATTAACCATCGAGAAGGAAACAATTAAGAACGCGCATTCTCGCACGACATGGGCCAAGGGCAAAGGCGGGTGGTCGGGCAAATCCCCTAAGCCCTTAAATAATTTAAATTTTTTTTAAAAAGGTGTTGACGACTTTCGGGGTCGCCTATAAGATTCGCCGCACTTGTCGGGCACAGCCTAGCACTGGTTGGCTAAGTCGGGCAGAATGAGTGGTTTAACAATTACTTGTTAACGTCTTGTTCGGTTAGGCTTCAAGCTTAAGCGCCCGTAGCTCAGCTGGATAGAGCATCCGCCTTCTAAGCGGATGGTCGCAGGTTCGAGTCCTGCCGGGTGCGCCATTAGGCAGCTTTGGCAAGCAAGTAGGCAGTAATGCAATATGGTGGGCGTAGCTCAGTTGGTAGAGCGCTGGATTGTGATTCCAGTTGTCGTGGGTTCGATTCCCATCGTCCACCCCATATTCTTCAAGGGCGCCTCGATAGCATCTGGCGCCTTTGTTTTAAGCGTTACGCGGACGTGGTGAAATTGGTAGACACACTGGATTTAGGTTCCAGCGGCGCAAGCTGTAAGAGTTCGAGTCTCTTCGTCCGCACCATGCTTCTGTAAGGTTGTACCGCAACATCGCAAGACCGCAATATGGTGGGCGTAGCTCAGTTGGTAGAGCGCTGGATTGTGATTCCAGTTGTCGTGGGTTCGATTCCCATCGTCCACCCCATATTCTTGAAAGGCGCCTTGATCGTGAGATCGGGCGCCTTTTTGTTTTGGGTTCTGCGTGGCTGTGGTTGTATGCCTTGGGTGCGTCGGCGCTCGATCTCGGAGGCGCCGAAAATGTCGTGGCGAGCCCCTTCCCGCCAAATCGCATTCCTCGCCCTTGCAATCCACTGGTGACACCCCAATAAAAGCTGTTAGATTTCAGCCGGTTGAAACACCGGCCCGTTTGGCTGGCAGAGGACACCACGATGATTGCAAAAGAAGCCCGTCAGGCCCTGGCGCTGCAGCGCTTTGCCGAAGCCAATCCGCAGTTGCTCGAGGAGATCCGTGAGCTGGACGCGCGTGAGCAGGCTCAGCAGATCGAGTGGGCGTTCGAGGATGCAGCCGACGAGCAGGGTATTCAGCCCTGGGAGCTGGCGCTGCAATTGATTGCCGAAACCCCGGAGCAGCTGAACGCCATGCGTCTGGAGACGCACCGAGAGGTGGCCGAGGCGCTGGGGCTGGAATGGGAAGAGTACTGCCAGTTCAACGAAATCGATCCTGAATAAAGGAAGCGAATTCGCCACAGGCAGTTGTTTGACAAGGTATTTCGGCTGCACGTCGCCTCGGGTGTCGTGCAGCCCTTATTGAAGCAGGCCCGGCGGTGTGCCGTGCGGGCCTTGAAAGTTAATCGACCGGCGTTGTTTCCCGTCGTCCCGAGTGGGGTGACTTCTGCTGCGTGACTCACTAGAATGCTTGCCCTTGATTCTTGGAGTCGGGCTAACGCCGGCTAACGTCTGTGCAACGAGGAATATCCATGCAAGTTTCTGTTGAAAACACTTCCGCTCTCGAGCGCCGCATGACCATCGCCGTTCCGGCCGAGCGCGTCGAGAACGAAGTCAACAAGCGTCTGCAGCAGACTGCCAAGCGCGCCAAGATTGCGGGCTTCCGTCCTGGTAAAGTGCCGATGAACGTGATCCGTCAGCGTTTCGAAGCTGACGCCCGTCAAGAGGCTTTCGGTGACCTGGTCCAGGCTTCCTTCTACGAAGCCATCGTCGAGCAGAAGCTGAACCCGGCTGGTGCCCCGGCTGTAGAGCCGAAGTCCTTCGAAAAGGGTAAGGACCTGGAATTCGTCGCCATCTTCGAAGTGTTCCCAGAGTTCACTGTTTCCGGCCTCGAGTCGATCAACGTCGAGCGCCTGAGCGCCGAAGTGGCTGACGCCGACCTGGACAACATGCTGGAAGTGCTGCGCAAGCAGAACACCCGTTTCGAGGCCGTCGAGCGCGCTGCGCAGAACGACGACCAGGTCAACATCGACTTCGTCGGCAAGGTCGACGGTGAAGTATTCGCCGGTGGTTCGGCCAAGGGCACCCAGCTGGTACTGGGCTCCGGCCGCATGATCCCAGGCTTCGAAGATGGTCTGGTTGGCGCCAAGGCGGGTGAAGAGCGCGTTGTGAACGTGACCTTCCCAGAGGATTACCAGAACCTGGACCTGGCTGGCAAAGCCGCCGAGTTCACCATCACCGTCAACAGCGTTTCGGCACCTGTGCTGCCAGAGCTGAACGAAGAGTTCTTCGCCCAGTTCGGCATCAAGGAATCGACCCTGGAAGGCTTCCGCGCCGAAGTTCGCAAGAACATGGAGCGTGAGCTGCGTCAGGCGATCAAGACCAAGGTGAAAAACCAGGTCATGGACGGTCTGCTGGCTGCCAACCCGATCGAAGTGCCGAAAGCCCTGCTGGAAAACGAAGTCAATCGTCTGCGCGTGCAGGCTGTTCAGCAGTTCGGTGGCAACATCAAGCCTGAGCAGCTGTCAGTCGAGCTGTTCGAAGAGCAAGCCAAGCGCCGCGTAGTGCTGGGCCTGATCGTGGCCGAAGTGGTCAAGCAGTTCGAGCTGAAGCCAGATGACGCCAAGGTTCGCGAGATGATCGAAGAAATGGCTTCGGCTTACCAAGAGCCTGAGCAGGTCATCGCCTGGTACTACAAGAACGATCAGCAACTGAACGAAGTGCGTTCGGTTGTGCTGGAAGAGCAAGTTGTAGATACTGTTCTGCAGAAAGCGACTGTGACCGACAAGTCGGTCTCGTACGAAGATGCCGTTAAGCCAGCTGAGGCTCCTGCCGCTGCTGAGTAACGGGCTTCTCTCGTAGGAAACCCCCACAAGCCAGCCTTCGAGCTGGCTTGTGCGTATTCAAGCCATGACTATTTGGGAGTGAGCGCAGGACATGTCCCGCAATTCTTATATTCAGCAGAGCTCTGACATCCAGGCCGCAGGCGGTCTGGTCCCGATGGTTATCGAGCAGTCCGCCCGTGGCGAACGCGCCTACGACATCTACTCGCGCCTGTTGAAGGAGCGAGTGATCTTCCTGGTGGGCCCTGTAGAAGACTACATGGCCAACCTGGTAGTGGCGCAGATGCTGTTCCTTGAGGCGGAAAACCCGGACAAGGATATCCATCTTTACATCAACTCCCCAGGCGGTTCGGTGACGGCTGGCATGTCGATCTACGACACCATGCAGTTCATCAAGCCGGATGTCTCGACCATCTGCATCGGCCAAGCCTGCAGCATGGGTGCCTTCCTGTTGACCGCTGGCGCCAAGGGCAAGCGTCACTGCCTGCCTAACTCGCGGGTGATGATTCACCAGCCGCTGGGCGGCTTCCAGGGCCAGGCTACCGACATCCAGATCCACGCCCAGGAAATCCTCAGCATCAAGGCGCGTCTCAACGAGCTGCTGGCCTACCACACCGGCCAGGACCTCGAGACCATTCAGCGCGATACTGAGCGTGACAACTTCATGAGCGCCTCGCGCGCGGCCGAGTACGGCCTGATCGACTCGGTCTACGACAAGCGGCAACTGGCCTCCTGAACCGGGGTGCCAGAGCAGGTAGGCGCCGAAAGCGCCTACCTGCGGACTTGAAAAAGCCCGCAATTGCCTTCATCTTGTGTTGCAAGCCTACCGGATTGGATCGATCGAATGACTGACACCCGTAACGGCGAGGACAGCGGCAAATTGCTCTATTGCTCCTTCTGCGGCAAAAGCCAGCACGAAGTGCGCAAATTGATTGCCGGGCCCTCGGTATTTATCTGCGACGAGTGCGTCGACCTGTGCAATGACATCATCCGTGAGGAGGTGCAGGAAGCCCAGGCCGAAAGCAGCGCGCACAAATTGCCTTCGCCGAAAGAAATCAGCGGCATCCTGGACCAGTACGTCATTGGTCAGGAGCGCGCGAAGAAGGTGCTGGCCGTAGCGGTGTACAACCACTACAAGCGCCTGAACCAGCGTGACAAGAAGGGTGACGAAGTCGAACTGGGCAAGAGCAACATCCTGCTCATTGGGCCGACTGGCTCGGGCAAGACCCTGCTCGCCGAAACCCTGGCACGCCTGTTGAACGTACCGTTCACCATTGCTGACGCCACCACCCTGACCGAGGCCGGTTATGTGGGTGAGGACGTCGAGAACATCATCCAGAAGCTGTTGCAGAAGTGCGACTACGACGTGGAAAAGGCCCAGATGGGCATTGTCTACATCGACGAAATCGACAAGATCTCGCGTAAGTCGGACAACCCATCCATCACCCGTGATGTTTCGGGCGAGGGTGTGCAGCAGGCGTTGCTGAAATTGATCGAGGGCACCGTGGCCTCGGTTCCGCCGCAAGGTGGCCGCAAACACCCGCAACAGGAATTCCTGCAGGTTGATACCCGCAACATCCTGTTCATTTGCGGTGGTGCGTTCTCGGGCCTGGAAAAGGTCATCCAGAACCGTTCCACCAAGGGTGGCATCGGTTTTGGCGCCGAAGTGCGTAGCAAGGAAGAGGGCAAGAAGGTTGGCGAATCCCTGCGTGAGGTCGAGCCGGACGATCTGGTCAAGTTTGGCCTGATCCCGGAGTTTGTCGGCCGTCTGCCGGTATTGGCTACACTCGACGAGCTGGACGAGGCTGCGTTGATGCAGATCCTCACCGAGCCGAAGAACGCCCTGACCAAGCAGTATGCCAAGTTGTTCGAGATGGAAAGCGTCGACCTCGAGTTCCGCAGTGATGCGCTCAAGGCCGTAGCGCGCAAAGCCCTGGAGCGTAAAACCGGCGCCCGTGGCCTGCGTTCGATCCTCGAAGGCGTGCTGCTCGACACCATGTACGAGATTCCTTCGAAGAAGGAGGTCAGCAAGGTGGTGATTGACGAGAGCGTCATCGAGGGCACCTCGCAGCCGCTGATGATCTACGAGAACAGCGAGCCGCAAGCCAAGGCCGCGCCAGACGCCTGATTCAGGTAATGGCCGGTTCTCGGTTGCAAGCAAGAAGGGGGCCTACGGGCCCCTTTCTGCTTTTCCTGCGCAAGCGCTTGTAATTTCCCAGGCGTGCCCCCACATTAGGTCCAAGCATCATTTCCACCGGTTTCCGGCCATAAGGCCGCTGTAGAGGCGAAATCATGAAGACCACCCTCGACTTGCCTCTTTTGCCATTGCGCGATGTCGTTGTTTACCCGCACATGGTTATCCCGCTGTTCGTGGGGCGTGAAAAGTCCATCGAAGCCCTCGAGGCAGCGATGACGGGCGAAAAGCAGATCCTCCTGCTGGCCCAGAAGAATCCAGCCGACGACGACCCGGGTGAGGACGCCCTGTACCGCGTCGGTACCGTTGCCACCGTGCTGCAACTGCTGAAGCTGCCTGATGGCACCGTGAAGGTGTTGGTCGAAGGCGAGCAGCGTGGCGCCGTCGAGCGTTTCACCGAAGTAGAAGGGCACATCCGTGCCGAAGTCTCCCTGATCGACGAAACCGATGCCGCCGAGCGCGAGTCGGAAGTGTTCGTGCGCACGCTGCTGTCGCAGTTCGAGCAGTACGTTCAGTTGGGCAAGAAAGTCCCTGCCGAAGTGCTGTCTTCGCTGAACAGCATCGAAGAGCCTGGGCGCCTGGTCGACACCATGGCCGCGCACATGGCCCTGAAGATCGAGCAGAAGCAGGAAATTCTCGAAATCGTCGACCTGACTACCCGTGTCGAACACGTGCTTGCGCTGTTGGACGCCGAAATCGACCTGCTGCAGGTCGAAAAGCGCATTCGCGGCCGGGTCAAGAAGCAGATGGAGCGCAGCCAGCGCGAGTACTACCTGAATGAGCAGATGAAGGCCATTCAGAAAGAGCTGGGCGATGGCGACGAAGGCCACAACGAAGTCGAAGAGCTGAAAAAGCGTATCGAAGCCGCTGGCCTGCCCAAAGATGCCCTGGCCAAGGCCCAGGCAGAGTTGAACAAGCTCAAGCAGATGTCGCCGATGTCGGCCGAGGCCACCGTGGTACGTTCGTACCTCGACTGGCTGGTGCAGGTGCCGTGGAAGGCGCAGAGCAAGGTGCGCCTGGACCTGACCAAGGCCGAGGAAATCCTCGACGCCGACCATTATGGTCTGGAAGAGGTCAAGGAACGTATCCTCGAGTACCTTGCCGTACAGAAACGCGTCAAGAAAATCCGCGGCCCGGTGCTGTGCCTGGTCGGCCCACCCGGCGTCGGCAAGACCTCGTTGGCCGAGTCGATCGCTGCCGCCACCAACCGCAAGTTCGTGCGTATGGCCCTGGGTGGTGTGCGTGACGAGGCCGAAATTCGCGGCCACCGCCGTACCTACATCGGCTCCATGCCGGGCCGTCTGATCCAGAAGATGACCAAGGTGGGGGTGCGCAACCCGCTGTTCCTGCTCGATGAAATCGACAAGATGGGCAGCGACATGCGCGGCGACCCGGCCTCGGCGCTGCTTGAAGTGCTCGACCCGGAGCAGAACCACAACTTCAACGACCACTACCTGGAGGTCGACTACGACCTTTCGGACGTGATGTTCCTGTGCACCTCGAACTCGATGAACATCCCGCCGGCGCTGCTCGACCGGATGGAAGTCATCCGCCTGCCGGGTTACACCGAGGACGAGAAGATCAACATCGCGGTCAAGTACCTGGTGCCCAAGCAGGTCAAGGCCAACGGCTTGAAGAAGGAAGAGCTGGAAGTCGACGTCTCGGCGATCCGCGACATCATCCGCTACTACACCCGCGAAGCCGGTGTGCGGGGCCTCGAGCGGCAAATCGCCAAGGTCTGCCGCAAGGTGGTCAAGGAACATACCGGGCAGAAGCAGGTCAAGGTCAAGGTGGCCAGCGAGCAGCTGGAGCACCTGCTGGGCGTGCGCAAGTTCCGCTACGGCCTGGCCGAGCAGCAGGACCAGATCGGCCAGGTGACCGGCCTGGCCTGGACTCAGGTTGGCGGCGAACTGCTGACCATCGAGGCCGTGGTCATCCCCGGCAAAGGCCAACTGATCAAGACCGGCTCGCTGGGCGATGTCATGGTCGAGTCGATCACCGCCGCGCAGACCGTGGTTCGCAGCCGCGCCCGCAGCCTGGGGATTGCAGCCGACTTCCACGAGAAGCACGACGTGCACATCCACATGCCTGAAGGCGCCACGCCGAAGGACGGCCCAAGTGCCGGTATCGGCATGTGCACCGCGCTGGTGTCGGCGCTGACGCAGATTCCGGTACGTGCCGACGTGGCCATGACCGGCGAAATCACCCTGCGTGGCCAGGTGTTGGCCATTGGCGGGCTGAAGGAAAAACTGCTGGCGGCACACCGTGGCGGGATCAAGACGGTGATCATTCCAGAGGAAAATGTGCGCGATCTGAAGGAGATTCCGGAAAATATCAAACAGGATCTTCAGATCAAACCGGTCAAATGGATTGACGAAGTCCTGCAAATTGCGCTGCAATACGCCCCGGAGCCCTTGCCAGATGTGGCTCCTGAGATTGTCGCGAAAGATGAAAAGCGCGACGGCGATGCTAAGGAAAGAATCAGCACGCATTAGTAGTTTTTGGCTGGGGGGCTTTCCTTGACAGTTTTTTCGGGGCCTTGCTATAAAGCGGCACGCTATTGTCAACAGGCCACCCAGCGCACGTTTCATAAGCTTTTCATTACATACTTAGAAACAAACTCAATAGAGAAATAAGGGGACTTAGAGTGAACAAGTCGGAACTGATTGACGCTATCGCCGCATCTGCAGACATCCCGAAAGCTGTAGCCGGCCGTGCGCTGGATGCAGTCATCGAATCCGTCACCGGCGCCCTGAAGCAAGGTGACGATGTAGTACTGGTTGGCTTCGGTACCTTCTCGGTCAAGGATCGCGCCGAGCGTACCGGCCGCAACCCGCAAACCGGCAAGGCGATCAAGATCGAAGCCGCCAAGGTTCCAGGTTTCAAGGCAGGCAAAGGCCTGAAAGACGCCGTCAACTAAGTCGTCTTTCAGCCGGACCCGGCCTGGCCTGGTCCGAGCACGGTGACGGCGGGGCGCAAACGTTCCCGCCTGACACGTTTGCTAAGAAAAGGCGCATCCTCGGATGCGCCTTTCTTTTATCAGGATTCTACCCACGCTCCGCGGTTGTCGACGCAGTGGTACAGCCGTTTCTGGGGGACGCATGCTGCAAAATATCAGGGACAATTCACAAGGTTGGATTGCCAAGACCATCATCGGCCTTATCGTCGTGTTGATGGCGTTGACCGGCTTCGAAGCCATTTTTCAGGCCGCCACCCATAGCCAGGACGCCGCCAAGGTGAACGGCCAGACCATCAGCCAGAACGAGCTGAGCCAGGCGGCCGACATGCAGCGCCGTCAGCTGATGCAACAGTTGGGCAAGGATTTCGACCCAGCGCTGCTGGATGACAAATTGCTGCGTGAAGAGGCCCTCAAGGGCTTGATCAGCCGCAAGCTACTGCTGCAAGGCGCCGAAGATGCCAAGTTCGCCTTCTCCGAGGCCGCGCTTGATCAGGTGATCCTGCAGACGCCGGAGTTTCAGGTGGACGGCAAGTTCAGTGCCGACCGTTTCGACCAGGTCATCCGCCAGATGGGCTACGGTCGCATGCAGTTCCGCGAGATGCTCGCCGAGGAAATGCTCATCGGCCAGCTGCGCACCGGTCTGGCTGGCAGCAGCTTCGTGACCGATCAGCAGGTTGACGCCTTTGCTCGCCTCGAGAAGCAGACGCGCGACTTCGCCTCCCTGACCTTCAAGGCCGACCCGGCTGCGGTCAAGGTCAGCGAAGAAGAGGTGAAGGCGCACTACGACCAGCACGCCAAGGAGTTCATGTCGCCTGACCAAGTAGTGATCGACTACATCGAGCTGAAGAAGTCGGTGTTCTTCGACCAGGTCAAGGTCACCGACGAAGAACTCAAGGCCCAGTACGAGAAGGAAATCGCCAACCTCGCCGAGCAGCGCCATGCCGCGCACATCCTCATCGAGGTCAACGACAAGGTCACCGAAGCGCAGGCCAAGGCCCGCGCCGAAGAGATCGAGCAGCGCCTGGCCAAGGGTGAAGACTTCGCCGCGCTGGCCAAGGAGTTCTCCCAGGACCCAGGCTCGGCCAACAACGGCGGCGACCTCGGCTTTGCCGGCCCGGGTGTATACGACCCAGCCTTCGAAGACGCGCTCTACAAGCTGCAGGATGGCCAGGTATCGACGCCGGTGCGTACCGAGTTTGGCTACCACCTGATCAAGCTGCTGGGCGTGCAGGCGCCAGAAGTACCAAGCTTCGCCAGCCTGAAGGACAAGCTGACCCGCGACCTGAAGATTCCGTTGGTCGAGCAGCGTTATGTCGACGCCAGCAAGCAACTGCAGGATGCAGCCTACGAGGCTTCCGACCTGGCCCAGCCGGCCCAGGACCTGAACCTCAAGGTGCACACCTCTGCAGCGTTTGGCCGCGAAGGCGGTGAGGGCATCACGGCCAACCGTTCAGTGGTGCAGGCCGCGTTCTCCGAAGAAGTGCTGGATGAGGGTGCCAACAGCACCGCAATCGAACTCGACCCGGAAACCACTGTAGTGCTGCGTGTCAAGGAGCACCGCAAGCCAGAGCAATTGCCGCTGGAAGCTGTGGCCAAGAACATCAGCGAACACCTGGCCAAAGAGAAGGCGACTGCCGAGCTCAAGGCCAAGGCGGACAAGCTGATTGCCGGCCTGCGTGATGGTTCCATCGCAGCAGGTAGCGTGCATGAAGGGCAAGGCTGGAAAGCTTATGAAGCAGTTACCCGTGGTGAGGACGGCATTGACCCGGCCGAGCTGCAGGCGCTGTTCCGCCTGGGCAAGCCGCAAGCCAAGGACAAGCCGGTTTATGGCAGCGTAGTGCTGCGCGACGGTAGCCTGGTAGTACTGCAGCTCAAGGGCGTCAACGAAGGCGCAACTGCCACCGACGAAGAGAAGCAGCAGATCCGCCGCTACCTTGCGTCGCGCGCTGGCCAGCAGGACTTCGCGGCCTACCGCAAGCAGCTGGAAGCCAATGCGGATATCACCCGTTACTAAGGTGATCGCTGCATGAACAAACAGGCCGCCTCGTGCGGCCTGTTTCATTTCGGTTCACGTGAAGGCATGCACGGTCATCGTGTTAGCGCTTCACCCCTTCATAGTTATCCAGCGTATCCCGCGCAATCTCCCGCCCTAGAGCAATCAGCTCCGGCGCCTTGTAGAACTCGAAAAACCGGCAGACCCGTTTAGGCACGTTGATCAGCACGTCCGGCGGATAGCCGGCGATTTTGTACTGTGCCAACGAGGTCTGCATGACCTCGAAGCTCTGGTTGATCAGGTCCAGCAGCGAAGCAGGCCCCACGTTATCGATGATGAACGAACCGGTAGCCGACTTCGGTGCACCCTCGCGCTCCGGTGCCGCCGCCGGTTGCTGGCTTTCCGGGTCGGCGGCATCGTTCAGCCATGGGCTGGGTGGAGCCAGCCCTTCGGCGACGATCTCCTGCTCGATGCGTATCAGCTCCTCGGCCGGCTTGCGCCGAAACGGCAAGCGTGAACCCAGTGAACTCAACAAAGCATCAAAACGCATCTTGAATGCCGCCGGGCGTTCGATCACCGGCAACTGATAGTGCTTCTGGTTGGTGGCGTTGAGGTTGACCGCGATGATCAGGTCGCAATGGCTGGACACCACCGGGACGATTGGCAAGGGGTTGAGGATGCCTCCGTCGACCAGCATGCGGTTGCCTTGCATCACCGGTGTGAACAGGCTGGGGATGGCTGCCGAGGCGCGCATGGCCTGATGCAGGCAGCCCTCCTGGAACCAGATTTCCTGCTGGTTGGTGAGGTCGGTGGCCACTGCTGTGTAAGGAATACGCAGTTGCTCGATGTTGATTTCGCCGACGATCTTGCGGATCTGCCCAAACACCTTGTCGCCGCGAATGGCACCCAGTCGAAAGCTGACGTCGACTAGGCGCAATACATCCAGATAATCCAGGCTTTCGATCCAGTTGCGGTAGTCGTCCAATTTGCCGGCGGAGTAGATGCCGCCAATCACCGCGCCCATGGAGCAGCCGGCGATACAGGCGATGTCGTAGCCGCGGCGCTCGATTTCCTCGATGACGCCGATGTGTGCATACCCCCGGGCTCCGCCCGATCCCAGTACCAGCGCTACGCGTTTACTCATGAACATTCCCCGGCCATTGCCACCATGGTCCTACAATGCACCCATCGCTGCCTGTGCTTCAATGTAGATCGCGCTGAGCTACTGTATTAAAACCGGCCGGAGCCCGCTGGCCGGGCAGGGCACTTTTCAGCTGCCGGGGCGTCGAACAGCCACCGAATTTTCCATTGAGGTATTACTGATGAAAGCCTGGATCTGCCTTCCACTGATTGCCTTGGCCCTTGCCGGCTGTGCGGGCAAGACGGCCTACCGTGACAGCTGCGCGACCCAGCTGGATGCCGCCTGGAAGGAACTGGACCTGGCCAAGGCAGAAGGCTTTGCCGGTGCCGTGAGCTATTCCAAGGCTTTGTCGCTGCTCACCGGGGCCAAGACCCAGCAGCAGTTCGAAGGTTACGAAAGCTGTACCCGCAAAGCTGAAAAGGCGCGCTTCTACATTCGTGAATCGCGCGCCGGGCGTTGACCAAGGAGCGTCCAATGTCTGCCATGCTCGATCATGTCGTAGCTCAGATTCTGGCCGTGCAGGTGCGCCTGCTGGCCTGTCGCGAGCGCTTGGCTGCCAATACCGACAGCGAGGCCTTGCACGACCTGCGTATCACCTTGCGCCGGCTGCGCAGTCTGCTGCGGCCGCTGCGCGGCCTGCCTGGCGTGGAGCAACTGGAAGATGCCGCCAGCGCGCTGGGTACCCTGACCACGCCGCTGCGTGATCGCGAGGTGCTGGCGGCTGAGCTGATCGGGCGCGGCCAAACCGCGGCCGGCCAGCGGCGCCTTCAGGGGCGTGACAGAACCTTCGCCAGTGTCGCTGCTAGCCCACAGCTGGCAAGGGTGCTGGCGATTGTCGACGCGTTTCCACTGTTTCTGCGTGCGGCAGGCCGTGAGGGTTTGGTCAAGTCGCTGGGCAAGCGCATCGACAAACGCCTGGTCAAGCAATGGCGCAGGTTGAACGAAGCGCTGCAGGACCCGGCCCACGATCGTCACCGGCTGCGTTTGCTGATCAAGCGTGCGCGCTATGGCGATGAGGCATACCCGCAGCTCAACCATGCAGGCAAGAAACTGCAGCGTTTGCTGAAGCAGGCGCAGGGCGACCTTGGCAACTGGCACGACCGCCTGCAATGGCTGCTGCAAGTGCGCGATCATGCCGACCTGGCCCCCTGCAAGGCGGCTTGGGAGCATGAGCTGCACGAGGCTGAGCGCCAATCGGATGTGACCCTCGATGCCCTGCAACGGGCGCTGGCGCGGCGCCAGCCCGAAAAATGACCGAAATGCGGGCTGATCCCCCGAGGTTTGCTGGCTAGGATGGGCAGACCTTTTTCGCTGCAGGCAGGAGCCGGCCAATGAATTTCAACCAACTGCTCGACGCCGTGCGGGCCAACCCGAACTCCGTCAGTATCCCGCCCAGCTGGGCCCAGGGCCGCGCTGCCTTTGGCGGGCTGATGGCGGCATTGGTCTATGAAACCATGCGCCTGAAACTCAGCGACAGCCGCCCGGTACGCTCGCTGGCCATCAGCTTTGTGGCGCCAGCGGCGGCAGATGTGCCGATCCGCTTCGAGGTGGAGGTGCTGCGTGAAGGCAAGGCAGTCAGCACCTTGCTGGGCCGCGCCGTTCAGGATGGCCAGGTGGTGACGCTGGTACAGGGCAATTTCGGTGCAGGCCGGCCTTCGGTGGTCGAAGTGCCAGCATTACCGGCGATGGAAATGCCGGCACTCGATGATGCAGCTCCCGAGTTACCGTACATCAAAGGCGTTACCCCGGAGTTCATGCGGCACGTGGCATTGCGCTGGGCAGTGGGCGGGTTGCCGTTTAGTGGCAATCAGTCGCGCAAGATGGGGGGCTGGGTACGGTTGCGGGATGTGGCAGAAGAACAGGTCAACGAAACGCACCTGCTGGCGTTGGTCGATGCCTGGCCACCGAGCCTGATGCCGTTTCTCAAGCAGCCCGCAGCGGGCAGCACGCTGACCTGGACCATCGAATTCATTCAGCCCACGGCGAAGCTATCGACCCTGGACTGGTGCCGGTATTGCGTAGAGACCGAGCATGCGCGGGATGGTTATGGGCATGCTGCTGCGGCATTGTGGACCGCAGGGGGTGAATTGCTGGCCTTGAGCCGCCAGACCGTCACCGTGTTTGCCTAACCCGTAACCACAGCGATTGCGCGCATGATCGTCACGTCAATGGCGGTGCTTGTGCCGCTCCCGCCAGGCCTTCCACCAAGCCCCGCTGAGTACAAAGCGCGGGAAGGTGATGAACTGCTCGGTCAGTAAGCGTTGCATGGCATCCTGGCGGTTGGCGAATGGCTCGGGCTGTTCGGCTTCCAGGCGGTGGCCATGGCGCTGCAGGCCGAGGCCGGCGATCAAGGCAATGATACCCAGCGCGATCTGGCCCAGGTCGAGACCGAAGAGGCCGGACAGCACCAGCAGAGCCCCCAGGATGAACAACGGCACGGCAATCAGGTGCAGCACCAGATTGGTCGGGTGGCGGTGGTTATGGTGGTAGCCGCGCCATTGCCAGGCGGGCAGGTTGGGCAGGCGTTTGCTCATGGGTAATTCCTCCCGGTCATGCCCAAAGCTTAGTGCGGCCCCCGAGCGGGGGCCAATCGAGGCTGGCTATGGTGGCTATAGCTTGAGCTGGCCAATGGCTTTGCTCAGTTCGCCTGCCAGGGTCGCCAGTTCGCTGCTGGTGGTCGCCGAGCTCACTGTCTGCTGCACGGTCTGCTCGGTGACATCGCGGATGCTCACCACCGCGCGGTTCATTTCCTCGGCCACCTGGCTTTGCTGCTCGGCCGCCACAGCAATCTGGGTATTGCTTTCGCGCATTTGCGCCACGGCACCGGTGATTTCGGCCAGCGCCTCACCGGCTTCCTGTGCCTGGCGCACGCAGTCGTCGGCCTTGTACGAGCTTTCCTGCATGAACTCCACTGCATCGCGGGTGCCCGACTGCAGGGCCGAAACCATGGTGGTGATCTCGTCTGTGGAGGATTGCACGCGTTTGGCCAGGTTGCGCACTTCATCGGCCACCACGGCAAAGCCGCGCCCCAAGTCACCGGCGCGCGCTGCTTCGATGGCGGCGTTGAGCGCCAGCAGGTTGGTCTGTTCGGCAATACTGTGGATCACACTGACCACGCCGTTGATTTTCTGGCTGTCTTCAGCCAGCTGACGAATCATCTCGGCAGTTTGCTGCACGCCGCTGGAAAGCCCGGAAATCGAATCCTGCACCCGGCTGACCACCTCTTTGCCACTGCCGGCCAGGGTGTCGGCGGATTGTGACAAGTCGCGGGTGGCGCCGGCGTGCTGGGCAATGTGGTGCACCGTCGCCGACATTTCGTTGATGGCGGTGGCCGCTTGATCGGTTTCGCTCTGTTGGCCAAGCATGCCGTGGCGCACGTCGCTCATGCTGGCGGCCAGGCGTGCGGCACCTGAGTCCAACTGTGCAGCGGTATGGGCGACGGTGCTGACCACGCGGTGATAGGTTGCCTGCATGGCGTTGAAGGCCCCGGCCATCTGGCCGACCTCGTCGCCACAGGCTAGCGGTACCCGAGCCGCCAGTTCGCCGGTTTTTTCCACGTGCAGCATCACGTCCTTGAGGGTATTGAGCTGGCTGAGCAGGAAGCGGATCAGCAGTTGTGAGGCGCCGAGCATGGCCAGCATCAATATCAGCACGCACACCGCGTAATTGCTGAAGCGATCGAAGAATACCTGGCGCAGGCTGGGCGACTGGGCCAGCACGGCAACCTGCTGGTCGCCGTTGCGCAGTACCTGTGCGCCGCGCAGCGGGTTGTCACCGAGGATCCAGGCGCTGGGCAGTGCAACCCAGCCCTGGGCGTTGCGCAGGGCTTCAAGGGCCTCACCGGCGAAGGTTGGCGTTTGCCCGGCCGACCAGCTGATGACGTTGGCCGGGCGCGGCAGTGTTTGCCCGGCTGGCCAGGTGGCCAACAACTGGGCTTGCGCGGCCGCTTGCTCCTGCGCTGCCTCGGCGCGTGCGCGTTGCTCAAGGTGCACGGCATACAGCACCAGCAGCAAGGTGGTCACAAAGGCCACCGCGTTGACGGCCCAGAACTTGTACTTCAAGGAAACGTTGCTAAGCCAGGCACCCATGGGCAGGTCTTCTCTGAGTTGAGCGGAAACAATATTGGCAAGGTGCCATCATTGTGCCTGTATCACTCAGGTCCGTTGTTGATATGCGTCAAATTCAGATTTGGAAAAATGCCCGCGCCGTCGCTGTGGTATGCGCCGCGGTCTGCTCGGCCGACTCACCTCGATGCAGGGCCACTTCGCGCAAGACCTCCGGCAGAAACGCCGGCTCGTTACGGCCGTTTTTTGGCTTGGGCCGCAGGCTACGCGGCAGCAGGTAGGGCGCGTCGCTTTCCAGCATCAGCCGGCCTTGCGCAATGTTGCCTACCAGAGGGTGCAGGTGGGTGCCGCGGCGTTCGTCGCAAATCCAGCCCGTAATGCCGATATGCAAGTCCATGTCCAGATAGGCGAACAGTGCTTCGCGCTCACCGGTAAAGCAGTGCACCACCGCGCCGGTCAAGTGGTCGCGGTAATCCTTGAGGATTGCCAGCAAGCGTTCGCTGGCATCACGCTCGTGCAGGAACACCGGCAGGCGCAGCTCCACAGCCAGGGCCAGCTGGGCTTCCAGGGCTTTTTCCTGCAGCGGGCGAGGGGAGAAGTCGCGGTTGAAATCCAGGCCGCATTCGCCCACGGCGCGCACGCGCGGTTCATTCAGCAACAGGCGCAGCTGGCGCTCGCTGTCGGCATCCCAGGCTTTGGCGTCATGAGGGTGCACGCCGGCCGTGGCGAACAGGTGCGCACTGTTCGGGTCCAGCTGCTGGCACAGCGCCAACGCCTGTTCGCTGACGGCCAGGCTAGTGCCTGTCAGCACCATTTGCGTAACCCCGGCCTCAAGTGCGCGCTCGACGATTGCTGCCTGTTGGTCGTGGAAACTGCTGTTGGTCAGGTTGACGCCGATATCGATCAGTTGCATGGTGCTATCTCGTGCCGCGGGGCGGCCAGCATAGCAAAAACCGCGTTTTTCTGAAAAAACCAAGAACTTCATGCTGTTGCCGTGGTCTTTTACCGTCATTTATCACTTGGCGGTGCAACCCATGGATGCCGCCCACCGACCACGGACACGTTTGCGCATGCTGCGATGCTGGCTTGTTTTCCTGCTGACGCTTGGGCTGGTCCTTGCCGGTCCGGCACAGGCGCGCGCGCCGGGGCCGCAGCAGAATATTCCGCCAGCCAAGGTGCGTGACCTGCAGCAGATTCGCACCAGCAAAGTGCTGCGGGTGCTGGTCAACCAAAGCCGCAACAGCTCGGGTGAAGTCAAGGGCGAGCCGGTCGGCATTGAGTATTATCGCCTGCGTGCCCTGGAGCATTACCTCAATGCTCGTACCGACGACGACCAGCAGATCCAGCTGAAACTCATCCCAAGGGCCAAGGAGCAGTTGCTGGGCGCCTTGGCCCGTGGCGAGGGTGACCTGGCTGCGCCTGGCGAACTGCTCGACCCCAGCACGGTGCGCGGCGTCAGCAGCAGTGCGCCGATACTCGACCAGGTGCCGTTGATGCTGGTCGGGCGTAAAGGCGAGCGAAGCTTCAGCAAGGTCGAGCAGTTGTCCGGGCGTACCGTGGCCTTGACCAGCGCCAGCGCCGCCGGGCCAATGATCCAGCAGGTCAACCAGCAACTGGCGCTGCGCAAGCGGCCGCCAATCAAGGTGGAGTGGGTCGATTCGACGCTGGCGGTGGAGGACGTGCTGGAGATGGTACAGGCTGGCATCTACCACCTGACCGTAGTCGAGCAGCCTATTGCCCGCCGATGGGCGCGGGTTATGCCGCGGCTGCGCCTGGACAGCCGGGTGCACCTGGGGGCGCCGCAAGCCATGCGCTGGTATGTGGGGCGTGATGCGCCGCAATTGTTGGCGACAGTCGATCACTTCCTGCAAGGTTACCGCGCGCCTGACAACCAGGATGCCGCGTTCGAGCGCATCTACCGCCGTCAGTATCGGGTGCACAACCCGTTGGCCAGCAAGGACCGCCAGCGCCTGGCCTCGGTGCGGGCGGTGCTGCAGAAGCATGGTCAGGCGCAGCAGATCGACTGGCTCAACCTGGCTGCGCTGGCCTTCAAGGAGTCGACGCTCAACCCGGCTGCACGCGGCACCGGTGGTGCCCATGGCCTGATGCAGATCACCCCTTCGGCCGCCCAGCGCGTGGGGGTGAGCAACACCGCGACGGTGGATGGCAATGTCCAGGCCAGTGCTCGATACCTGGCGCTTATCCGGCGCAAGTTCTTCGCCAGTGCCAAGATCAACGAGCGTGAGCGCATGGCCTTTGTGCTGGCAGCCTACAATCTTGGCCCCGAGCGGGTCCAGGCCATGCGCGCCGAGGCTCGGCGGCGTGGGCTCAACGGTAACCAGTGGTTTTTCCAGACCGAACGCATCGCCATGGAGCAGGTGGGTATGGGGCCAGTCAATTTCGTCAACAGCGTCAACAAATACTACCTGGCGTTCAACCGCGAACGGGTCGCGCTGGAGCGCGTAGCGAAGCGTTGATGTATCGAATTTGTAGATTGTTATGTTGGGCTTTTTGCGATTTTCATATCAGTAGAATTGATTATGATGGCGCTCATCCCAACACAACTTCCTCGCTTCAAGGACGCTCCGACATGAACAACACTACCCTCAACGCCCTGTTCTCTACCCGTGCTGGCGCTGGCCTCAGCGTTATCCGCATCCTGGTCGGCATCATTTTCATGGCGCATGGTGCGCAAAAACTCTTCGGCCTGTTCGGTGGCTATGGCCTGGAAGGCACCGGCCAATGGATGGAAAGCATCGGCCTGGCCCCGGGTTACCTGATGGCCCTGCTGTCCGGTAGTGCCGAGTTCTTCGGCGGCCTGGCTCTGGTGGTTGGCCTGCTGGCTCGTCCAGCGGCGCTGGCGCTGACCGTGACCTTGGTGGTGGCGATCTTCTCGGTGCACATCGGCAATGGCCTGTTCATGTCCAACAACGGCTATGAGTTCGCCTTGGCGCTGCTGGCCGGTACCGTTGCCGTCATGATCGAAGGCGCAGGCCGCTTCTCGCTCGACCGCCTGATCGCCCGCTGATACTGCGCAAGCGGCAAGATACAAGCCTCAAGCCGAAAGTGATCGGTTTGAGGCTTGTATCTTGCCGCTTGTAGCTCTAGCATACCGCCTGCGCCGATTTAAACAGCTACTTGCGGGGCGCAGGAAAGCCCCACCTCCGGGCCATCCGAAATACCGCTAAAGCGCTGGTTCGGTGACGCCTCCCACCGCTGCCCAGCGGGATTCGCGAGGCGGAGAGAAGCTCCATGAGTTGCCCACGTACCAGTGTCTGTTTGAGCCCTTTGCCTGCCAACCAGGCGTCCCGCACACCGCGCATCCTGCTCGGTGGCCAGCATCAGCCCACCCTTTTGCGTCATCTCGAAGGCCTGTCACGGCGCAAGGGCCAGGCGCGTGCCTTTCTGATTCAGTTCGCCGATAGCGGCTGCTACCTCGCGCAGTATGGCACTGACCGTTTCGACCTGGCCGTGATCCAGGCGCCAGCGCTGGAGGAGGCTGCCGAAGTCATCGGCCACCTCACCCGCATCGCGCGCCAAGGCCTGATTACCCGCCGCTGAGGAGTGCGCTGTTGAGCACCAACATCATCACCACGGAAGGCCATGAGGCGCTGAAGAAGGAGCTGGACCACCTGTGGCGGGTGTATCGGCCGGAAATCACCCAGAAAGTCGCCTGGGCGGCGTCGCTGGGAGACCGTAGCGAGAACGCCGACTGGAAGGAAGAACCCCAAGCTCGTGTACTATTTGGTCTTATACATTGATTTTGCTGGTTTTTCGGAATAGTACTGTACTTTTGCGTCGTACTATTCATTGTCGGCCATCACTGTAGCTGGTTTTGACATAGTGGTGGCCGATTTGGAGGCACCTCAGGGTTTAATGAACCGGGGTGCGTCTTCCGCCTCCCTGTACTCAATTTCGGTGACTTCCCAGTAGGCATCGCCAGCTGGAGTCCGAACAACAATCTCATCACCTGCACACTTGCCAATGCATGCGCGTGCCATCGGGGAATCAATTGAGATGAAGTCTTTCCTATCGTAAATTTCATCAGCACCTACAATGCGGAATTTCTTGCTTGTATCATCCCCGTTGGCAATAGTTACCCAAGCCCCAAAAAATACCTTGCCTTCCTGAGTTGGGGAATAAGGGACTACCCGAAGGTCTTCGATACGCTTACGGAGGTATCTTACGCGCCGATCTATTTCCCTTAGCCTCTTTTTATTGTACTGGTAGTCAGCATTTTCACTTCTGTCACCCAAAGACGCAGCCCAAGTGACTTTTCTGGTAATCTCCGGTCGCTCTTCGCGCCAGAGCCAATCTAGTTCATCTTTCAAGGACTGATAGCCAGCTTCAGTAATGAGATTGGTAGCCATTTTATGCCTGTTTGCTAATTCAAAGAGCGGTCACAATGCTCTGAGAGCCTTCTGTATTGCATCAAAGGTTCCTGGGCGAAACACCTTTGCTCCCTTCTTGTCAATCAAATCGCCGTGCTTGCCCAGTGTACAGCCCCATTGTAGCCTGAACTCTTCTGACATTAAATACAAAAGAGCTCTGCGTTCTATTTCTGATAATTTATTCTCGGATGAAAACGGAGTGCGATCATCAACCCGGATTTCGAGATTGGGCGGCGTAATTTCTCTCAGCAGTCTTCGGAGGCGATGATTCTCAGCCTCTTGGGCTCGCGCCAAAAATTTAGCCTTACCATCTTTTATCGCGTCTATCCAATCTGACGGTGCTCGGTCATGGTGGGCCGGACCTGCCGCCTCTTTGAATGCCTGTATTAGCACGCGATATGCTTGGCCCGAACTATTTCGCATGCTTTGAGCGTTTGGTACTCCACAATCAATGCCTAGGCGTGCAATGGCTGAAAATGAAAAGTTCTTTTCGCCGTTCGATAGCATCTCATTGCATACCTCGTACACTGCGTCCAGAGTATGCTGTTTTTTTAAGCTGCAATTTTGCTTTAGTTTACTCAGAGTTTCAGATGGCGTCATGGTTTTAAACCTGAGGAAAGTTTCTTGCGTTATTTATAAAGACATCGCTGATTTCTTTAAGAGAGATGCTCTCAAGTCCAACCAGTTCGGCCAGCCTGAATTTCCCTTCAATTAGTGAGTCGATACGTTCCCAGCTTCTGAGTCGTGATATCAAGAGTCTTGCGATCTGATTGCCAACTAAAAGCTGCTGCTCCTTATTTAGCCTGAACATTCGCTGCGGGGAATTATTGTCTTCAAGCATTTTGTCCAATAGCTGGGATCTTGCGGCCAAGGCAGAGTGGGCAGAAGCGCATTCATATATCTCGGCATTTTCACATACCTCGCTTAACTGATGAAAGTGAGTGGTTTCTTCTAGCGCGAGCCTAAGCTCATGACCCTCTTGTACAATAAGCATGAGTGAGTCTTGAGGCTCGGACTTGGATTTTGTAAGGGTTGCCTGCTCGATTTGCTTTATTAGGCTTGCGCTAGCCTGCACATCACAAATCAATACATCAAGTTTTTTAGCTGCACTCTCAGCTTCGGCTAGCAGTTTTCGATGCTTAGCCTCTAGACTTAGGTCTCGGGCTTCAATGTCTTTTCCGTATTTGCTTAATTCATACTCTCGCTCATCCCGACTGTCAATTTCGGATCTTAACTCTTCAGCTTTGGCTTGGAGTTCGTCGTATTTTGTAAATTGAAGATTTACTTCTAACGATATTTCATTACCTAGAGCTAGCAGGCCACCTATGAATGCAGGGCCGGTTACGAAGTGGCGACATCTTATGCAGTTCTGACTGCCTAGATACCCGCCTGGCACCGGCAACCAAATATCACCTTTACCGAGCGATCCTCCGTCATCACACCTAGCACCTGCATATGGGCAAAAGCCGTAGTCTCGAAATAAATAGCTGCCTGGAGATTTTTGCCTATATATCAGCTCGAGGGCATCTTGGTTGTTTGCGACTAATTGCCCTTGGATTTGATCGATTCTGCCCTGTTCGATCATGCTCTGTGCAACAAATACTTGATTCTGAAGCGCACGCTTCTCACCTTCTGAAAATCGACGTTGTAATTCAATGCCTCCGATTTTTACATAGTACAAATTCATCACGATTGAACTGTGTCCAGCAATCTTCATGGTGATTTCAATGGGTAGCCCGAACTCATGGACGTATGCCGTGATAAGACTTACCCTCATACTGTGTGGAGTATAAATAGACGAATAGCAACTTAGTTTCTCTCTGGGGCCTGTCAGCGTGGCTAATGGTAAGTCCCGAGGTTGTGAGTAATAAAGTGCGGCTGCGAGTCGAGGGGTTAGTATATTTGTTGGGGATCCAGGTTCTTCAGCCCCGAAGAGACGAAACAAGAAGCAATTAGCACCTTTGGCATGACGCTGGCTTTCATTCAGGTTGGTGCGAATACATTCAATCCATGGCATAGGGCGAATTATTGGGTTATATTTTGCCTGCCACTGACGGAGCTTAATGATCCATGGGAGCAAATGAGGGGGTATCCATGGCACACTGTAACCGCTATACCCAATACTGGTCTTGTTGCTAGTAACAAACATTCCGCATTGATCGCCAGGATATCGTTTTATGAAGCCTTGATTTTTTGTTATGCCTGAAAGCGGGCCTTCATTTTTAGCCCAGACAACCTTGCAGTCATTATGAATTGGGATGTACTCATCGCCTTCCCCTGAGTCGCAGTATGCAATTTGTCTACCTCTGGAGGGGACTGAAACTAGGGTGAGTACCTGCATCCAATACATTGGAAACCATGCCTTAAACTTTCCTCCAATCCAACGTGTAATGAGATCAGGATCGCTGTTATCCAATTTGAAATTATTTAGATCGATCTCTACCCAGTCAGCGTCGAAATTATGGAGGTGGGTTAAGTCAGAGAAGCTGGTTGCAGTATCTGGAACTATCCATTTTTGCAGGGCTGCAACATATTGATAGGCCAAAGCTGGTTTAGATGTTTCGCCAGGGCCGCTACTGCTTGTCGTGCCTGAGTATTCTGTTTCGCTGCCGCGTAATGGGTTGCTTATTCCGTCTGCGATTATCAATTCACCAGTCTCGTCATCCTCAAGCGTGAATTGCTCGCGGATAATGAATCGCATGAATTCGTTTATGGCCATGACGAAGCTTCGTCTAAGATATTCTGGGGTTGTGGAGGTTACATAGTTTTTGAAATGTTGTAATTCTATAGACTTGTTTGAGAGGAATTTTCCTGGTGTGGTTCCGTATGCGTTTGGCTGCACATAAGTTGCCAAAAAACGGCAGATTGCTAGCTGTTTTCCCCGTCCGCCACGAGCTTCTTTCATGAAGCTATTTAAATCCTCCAGCCACTTCGAATGGTCAGCATCTATCGAGCTTTCTGAAAATGGCTCCGTCTTTCCGAGGAACGCATACGAGGTGGTCCAGTCTCTGTAATATACTTTGTCCGGAGTGTACGGTAATCTATTGTCTCCTGAGGACTTCACATGTTCTCTATATTCTCGTAAGGAGTTAAGATTAAGAGGCTGAATTAGTTTTACTGTTTCATCGAAAGTGTAAAACGTTCTGATAGAGCATAAATCATACCAGCTTTTCCATTCGTCTCGGAATGCCCGTTCAGGGTGGGCGGGTAATGGAGGGTAGAGTTTATAGCGGTTGCGGTAATCCTGACTGTCTTTTATGTCGAGCCGAGTTACTGCTATTCTAATGTCGTCAAGGCAGTCGTAAGCAACGGGCAAGAAAAAGTGAATCCACGACTTCCATTCATTTTTGAATTGTTCCGGGTTGCTTGGAAGGCGCGGGTCGTTATGGTAATTTAATTCATACTGTCGCTTTGTGCTGATGCCTAATCTCTGTGCAGCTATGCGCACTTCATGTAGCGTTTCATATTGTACTGTTAGGTCTAAATAGTCCTTCCATGACGTCCATTGATCCGTATAAACACTCGTTGGATCTCTGCGCAGACGCCAGTCTTCTTTAAATTTTGTGTAGTAATCTGTTCGTGACTTGCAATTCAGGTTGCGGGCTGCAGCTCTAGCCTGTTCAAAGGTCTCGTAAACTTTCCTAGTTTTACCAGGATGGAGGAAATTTACCCAGCCCTCCCATCGCTCTTTGTAGCGGGTCTGGGGGTGAATAGGTAATTTCGGGTCTTCCTCTCGGCGAGTGAAATACTCACTTGAGTGTTGGATTCCTAAGGATATAGCGGCTGCAGAGGCCAGTTCATAACTTTCATAAACTGGGACTAAATGATTTGTTCCGAAAAAATGCTTCCAGTTCTGCCAGTCTGGATAGATGGTGCTAGGGTTTGCAGGCAGTTTTGGGTCTGCTTTGTATCTTTTTAGCGTAGTGTATTGGTAGTAGCTATTGATGCCGAGCGCAAGCGCTGCTCTACTAGCTTCGCTGAGTGTTTTATAGAAATCTTTATATATGCTTTTGCCAATAAACTCTGGCCACCCTTTAAAGTTCGGGTAAAAGCGCAAGTCGCCTGGGAGCTTTGGGTCTTTATGGTGATCAGTTGAATAGTGGGCCACTGTCCATATACCTAGGCGAGCTACGGCCTCACGTGCCTCTGCGAGCGTCAGATATTTCTCAATTGGCCTTTCACTACCACAGAGGTCGTACCATGAGAGCCATTCGCTGGCGTAATCAATATAAGGGTTGGCCGGTAGCCTAGGATCTTCTTGCCAGCGAAGTCTGTAGGCTCTGCTATTTTTTATACCAAGCTTTCTAACTGCGGCTTTAACTTCGAGTAAGGTTGCGTATTTTGTTTTTTCTGGCATGGAGCCTCACCTTGAGTCCGCAGAAATAATGATTCAGTGTAGGCTGCTTTTATCGATTATTGACATTTTTTGTCGTATCTCTTCATGTGTCGGCTGAATATAAACTAAGCATGAATCGGGGCTTCTATGGTGCATGCACTTTTGGATTTCAATTTGATTGAATCCATTTTCTCGAAGCCTGTATCCATAGCTGTGCCGATGCCCGTGCTCGCTTGTGCCAACTAATTTTCGGTGCAGTAGGCCAATTCGCTCCACGGCCGACTTATGTAGGCGTTGGGCGTTTTTTAGAGTTTCAGGCTCTCCCTTTGAATTGGTGAATGCATAAGGGTGGTCGTGTGATGAATCTGGGTCGGTGCGCTGTTCTTTAAGATACTTAATCCATACACTCAAGAACTCTGCGGCTTTATGGGGTGGGAAGAACTGAACTGAAAAGTAACCATCTTTGTTGTCAAGTACTGGGTTTTTCCACCCTAAATGCAGCCGTTCTGTTTTCAGGTATTCAGTTCGGGGCAATAGCCCGTAATGTATTGCTAAAAATTGCTTTCTGGTAGGGTATTGCTCGTCAGGTGACTTTCCGTTAGACGGATGATAGACCCTTACAATGGCCTCGTTTTTTTTCTCGTCTAGAATGATATCTGACAAGTAAAGGTGCAGTGCTTCAGATTTGCGCAAGCCTCCGTAGTGCATGAGCAGCGTTAATGCCTGGCCCTTGTAGTCAGGGCGCGGTATGTCGGACTTTTTGGTGTTCAGAATAATAAATCCTGCTTTCATCAAGAGATCAATTTTGTCTTCAGGAAATCTTTTCGCGGGTGCAATGTTTTCGGTGGGGCGCTGTGGTCCTGTTACTTCGCGAATGGTGCTTAACGCTTCGACGTGTTTGTCCGGGTCCACAATGTGATTCAAAAAGACTCTGTTTCGTTTATTGTGGAAGGCGCACCAGTTCATCCGCTGCTCCGTAGAGGTAGCTTGTCTGAAAGGATTGGCAAGCTTTATTTTAAAGTCACTTTGACGGGTTATCCAGTCGGTATAGTCTGTTATTAGGAACAGGAGGTCTGAGCAGTGTTCGCTAGATTTTGGTAGCCAAAAGAGTTGCGAGGGGTCTTTTAATGTTCTTGGATCTACGGTGCCCTCTTCTAAAGCTCTTGCAAATGATGCGAGAAGTTTTGTTGTTTTCTTAAATAATCCTACATTGGCATTAATATACTCTATTAGTAGCTTAACGGCTTGTGTGGACTTCTCTTTCCAGGATGAGCTCTTCTTGCTGTTGTCAGCCAGGTAGCGAAGGTGTGATACTAATACGCCGCTTTCGGTCCATAAAGCAGGGAGCTTAATGGTACGGCCGGTTTGATCGTTTTGGTAGCGTGCTTTAATCTTTATGATGTAAGCCATCGCAATTACCTGACAAGTATCGTTAGGATCGTAAGCAGGTTTGTATCTAGGTTTTCAAAAGCTTATTGCAAACCGATGTTCGCAGAGCTGCACTCATAGTCTAGACTAGTTCTTGGTATGCGCAATTGTGTAGTCTGGCTAGTTTTAAGGCTCGCTCTAATCTAAGTCTATGAGATTTCTAACAGCTCGGCTCGAAACTGTGACGATACGCTCAATTCGTAGCTCGTTGATGAGTGCGAATTTGGAGCAGATTCAAGGTAATCCACTTTGGAGGGGCGGCCAGTATCGGCTGTGAGGATCGGCCAGGTGTCGATACCTTTGTTTTCTCCGCCTGTTAAAGCTTCTTTCTCCTGGGGTCGCGGTACAGTCTGCATGCTGATAACAGCCAGGTCTTGAGGCAGATCATCAGAGAGCCGTCGCGAGTATTCTATAAGTGAAGGTTCGGCTACCACAAATAACCAAGCTTGATCATCGTTGACCCCTGTTCGTCTGAGAATTCTGCCCAAGACCTGACGATAGTGCAGTTCTGTGCGAATGCGACTCAGGTAACAGCATACTTGTAAGCGAGGAATGTCAGTGCCCTCGCTAATCATGCCTACCGCAACAATCCAGCAACCAATCCCAGATCTAAACTCGTTGATTTTATCTTGAGCGCTACCAGTTTTCGACGTAGCCACGCGACAGTTTTCGCCGCGGCGTTTGAGCTTGCTCTCGATTAACTTAGCGTGATTAGTGTCAGATGCAACGATAAGTCCAGCAGCAGATGGGTTTCCTTTCCTGATTTTAGATAGTTTTCGACAGCCTAGGTCGAGAATGTGATCTATTACGTCTTCATTCCATAGAATGTCTTCAAAGCAAAGCGGTGAGCTTTCAAGTAAATGGGCGAAGCTGTCGTAATTAGATGTTAGTCGGCTCTGTTGGTTTTTTTGGGTTAACTGTAGGTTGTGGTTGTCAACTAAGGTTATTCTCGGGGATCTACAAATCTTGTCGTCAATAGCCTGTTGAAGTCCATAGTGATAATCACGGGCCAACGCTCCAGCAGGCGCTGAGTAGCGTCCAAGTGCAATGGCTTTATCATCTGTTCTCCAAGGCGTGCCTGATAAAGACAAAGTGAATGTCGCTTGATTTTGTATTTTGGATATAATTGTCGCTCCCCAAGTGTTGCCGGATTGAAGGTCATATCCCGCGCAGTGGTGAATTTCGTCAAATATCGCTAATATCCGATACTGTTCAAATAGCTCCCAAAATTCCTCACCTTTCGCATCCATGCCTTGGTAAGTAGAAGCGTCACCAATTGCTCCCACATATCCGTCCATTCGACGCCCAAGTATTTTTGAGAACGTAGCCCTGAAGCCATCGACTACTTGGCAGGACGGCGCGAAGCACAACACAAGATCGATAACATTTTTTTTGAGCAGCTCTTTTGCCAATTCGCCAGCCATTCTCGTCTTGCCTGCTCCTGGCGTTGCTTGGCAAAAGAAATGCCTATTTACCTGAAAGTGTCGTAGTGCTTTCTCGATACATGAGGTCTGCCACTCTCTTAGAACTCTGCTCATTCAATACCTAGTATTTTTAGGGTTTTTTCAACCGCTTTAAGGTGACCTAGCAGGCGGGAGCTACGATCTCTCGCTTCCACGTAGTCGCTTTCCAGCTTCGAGTGGAGGTGTGGCAGGTCTTCCAACAGTTGCTTGTACCTTTCCGCTTCGCCCATTGAGGTGAGGAAGTCCAATCGGGTTTCTTTGACCATTGCCTGGAGACGTCGAGCTGTGTGCTCGTTGGTCGAGGCACCTTTTTCGGTGTCCTCCGCAGGTAGCTCGGCACGAGGGGCGAAGAATTGATACCCCTCGTCAATCAAGCGGAGGTTGACTGAAGGTGGTAGATCCTGGAGGTGATAGAGCTGGTCGCGGCCGCGCTTTTCTGGGTCTCGTACGACCCATTCGATCCTTTCGAGGCGGAGGATCTGCCTAAAAATATAGCGCCGGAGATCAGAAGTATGCTCGCGCGCTACGCCATATGACCGGGCATAGGCGTCTCGAAGGCCGCGACAGGTGAAGCTGTCTAGCTCGCCGCTTTGTAGAAGCTCATAGACGTGCCTGTCGAGAGCGAATGAAGCCGGTTTCATACAGGCACCTAGCTAGCAGAAATACATCAAATGCGGATTATAATCCGTCGCCGATCAACCCGCAAACGCTGATAGTCCCGCCTTATGTACACCGAGGCGGATATGCAAAAGTTGGCGAGGGCTCTAGGACGCAAAGTCCGAGAGCAGAGAGTGATGGTTGGGATTTCGCAAGACGCTTTAGCTTTCGCCTGCCAGATGGATCGGAGCTACATAGGGCGGATAGAGAGAGGGGAGGTAAATCTGACTATTGAGAAGCTCTATCGGATAGCGACCGAGCTGAGATGTACCCCGCAATCGCTTCTGCCCACAGACCTGTGCGGCTAGGATGCAAGCTGGTCAGGGTAAATCGATCGGTTGATGTAATCCTCCGCCTGCTTGACCTCTTGAAAAATACCCTCAAGGTGACATTCGCTCCAGGCTTCTGGCTCCAGACTTATCTGAGTTAACATGCTGCTCCTATGGTTTTTTGGCCTGACCTAGAGGAGCTTTGACAATGGTACCGACTCGCCTCATCGGCCCTAACGAGGCTGCTCAATTGGGATGTTGGGCCGCTGATCAGCGCTATTACGAATGGCGAAAAGCTTGGATTTTATCTGTGGCGCAACGAGTGTTCGGACGGCGAGCCATTGCGACGCGTTGGATCTCTGATCGGGCGTTAGGCCTTGGCTGGAGTTCACCTTGTACGTTGCTTGTTAGTCATTCTGGGTTCGAACAAGTAGTGGATTTTTTACTACGAATCGAATATGGCGTGTACTGGTAACTGGATGTGTTATGTTCTCAATCCAGACGCGGCGGTTCCGGTAGTGATTTTTTTGATGGTTAAATTGCTATTGGGTCAATAATCACGCTTGAGCGGAACCCTCAAGAACATCAACATTGGCTGTATCGGTACTCGTCGGGCGAGAATCGTCCATTAGGGCCAAATAGTAGACGACTCGTACATTGCTCCAAATAAGTTATAGCTTGCTCCTGAACATTGCATTCGTAGTAACGGCGTCTGGCAGGCGGGATTGTCGCTCGATTCTTTAAGCATAGCTTCACAAGTTCCGCCAGCAAATAGCCGCGTACGTCATAGCGGGCGTCAACTGCCCTGATCACTGTCGAATAGCAATCGCGGAAGAGAGGTCGTTGAATGTGGTGCCTCGGAGGTGCTTGTTTGCTGCTCATCTTACATTCCTTCAAGTGCCATTCGGCAGCTGTATGGTGCTTCAGGCGCCGAGCGTCGCATACGCATATGGCAGAGCGCCCTCAAAAACATCGTCGGCCACGGACACCGGGTCGAGACACGTCTTAAACCCTTACACGGGATCTGAATACAATTATCTGCTCACACGATTCCGTCTAGGTTTGCCCTTTGCCGCCGCCAGGACCTTGTCTGGTGCGAACGCCAGCAATACTTTCGGCGCGACACCGCCGAGAGAAATATTTTCGGACTGGAACCTTACTGCGATTGACCAGGCGTTCATCCTGGCAGATAGCACCGACAACACATCGCAAAGGATGTGGATCGGTTGGTATCCATTGCGACCGTCTAAGCCGTATGTAGGGAAAAATCAACCTTACCCGGTCTTAGAGAAAAAATCTTCCCATTGGCCAACAACTCATCAGGGTCTATCTCGACGCCAGGGTTGGAGGACGATGCTAGATAAATCCACTGCTTGGCTGATATCCAGTCTCCGGTTTGGAAAAGCTTAGAGCGGATTCTGCCTGCAGAAACGCCTTTCTCCAAAATCGATTGGGGTACCGATTCTGCGGGGAGGAAGCAGTCGATAATGAGGTCGAGCGCTTTTTTGGGATATACGTTCAGCCTCCACTCGAAAAGGTCGTTGTACATCTGCAGCCCGCCGAGGTACGCATCGATCGTACGGTCTGAATTGGCCTCAATCGCCAAGGTGGCAATCAAGGCTACCTTGTTCTCAGTCGTGTCCGATGCAGTAGCAGGCTCGCACTTAGATTGGATGCGCGCAAAGGGAGTGCTCATAAGCACCTCCAGCTAAGGGGCTACAGACCGCAGCATCAAAGAGGGCTGGAATCCATCAGGGATTTTCAAAGCGCAGATAGCAGTATGCGGCACTCAGCTTAAGATGCTTGTTTTTCCGATCAACCGCGAGTGTTTTGGCTCGGATGCCGCATCCCACTGCCTCCGGCGACAGATGAAGGTCCCATAGGCGAGCCTCCCTACGACGAGTTTCGAAGGTATCGACCGGTTCGAATACGACAGCCGCTTTGGCAGGTGGATACAGCGGTCAGGATTACGATGTGAGCGGCGACAACCCGTGGAATCGAGAGTACTTCGTATCTGCCAAAGCTAGCAGCGACAACTCCAACTTCCCAGGGGCTCCCCGCAGCGCTAGCCTTGGGGTCGATTACCGTTTCTGACTACGCATCACTCCGGTTATTGCTAGCACTCAAGATTGAGCCGGATCGCTCAGGTCCTGCGCATCTTCACTGGCCCACACCAGACCTTGGCAGGCATGGTGACGCAGACGGTAAGTGACCGGCGGTGGCTGCTCGCTGACTCGTTTGCTATCCCACACCGTCACAGAAACAAAATAGTCTTTCGGCCAAGCGCGCCAGTCGCCTGGTCGGGACCATCGATCGCTAGTAGGGGCTTGCTTAAATCGCGAGTGGTACTCAAGTTGTTCCTCCTGCCTTGGCGCATCACCATGGGGGCATCGAATGATGCTCAATGACGTGGAAAAAGAGTTCTTCCCAGCTTGGCTGCGGCCCCGACACCGTTCTGGGCCTCATTAAGAATGTCACGAGAGAAGTAGTCTGCGAGCCGTGCGCGGCTCTCTATCTCCTGCCGGATATCTTCTGGATCAATGTTTGGAAGATCCACACGATAGGCCGCGTGATGAACCAATGCGGCAGCCTGGAAAAGCGCGTCGGAAAGTCGGTATCGATCGAGTCCCAGTGCTGCGCATGCTTCGAGGATGGTGACCGCATCGCTTTCGGTTCCTCCAGTGATACGCTGGTCTGGCAAGGTGGAGTGTCTACGAAGATGCTCCACGTACTGACGTAGCGAAGGAATCGAGAGACCTATGGAGTAATGCTTAATGTACCAAGGACCGATAATGTCGATTTCGTCCTGAGTGATGGCCATTTCCTGGAAGTACCCGGCCCATGCTTCCTGCATGTCCTCATCTATGCGCTCCTGACCAAGGCTGGCTAGATGTTCGTTGAGGCGTTTGACTAAGCGGAAATAGTCGAGTCGTACAGGCGGGTCGCGATGCTCATCCATAATCAGCTCCAAGGTTGAAGTCGCCGATGAGTTTCCGCCGGTACGGTGATGGTGGTCAAGATCGCGATCAGGTGAGGCCTCCAGGACAGACTGGCTGAGCGGCTAAAAGTCCGACCCTTTTCGCTTTCACACCTACAATCTGTCAACTGTATGCGCTTAACCGATACCACTAAGCAAGGCGGTGTATTTCCATGGATTTGATGGTACTGATTCAGCAGGCGCTTGAAGCGTCAGGGAAGCTGCGAGACCTCTCGAAAAAGCTCGAAGATGCGGACTTCAAAATGATACTGGCGGATCTTCACAGCGCCTTGGCTGATGCGAAGCTTGAGTCTGGGGAAGTGAAGATGAAATTAGCATTGGCGCAAGAGGAGATAGTCAGGCTCAAGCAGGTGATTGAGCAGCGAGACAAAGGTAAACCCACCTACAATGTCAGCTCTAAAGGAATTTGCGAAAAACATCGCCAAGTGGAATATTCCATTGGTAAATGGAAATTAGCTATGACTGGATGGATCAGTACAAAGCAGGCCCCCTCAAGAAACTCAAGGGTTTCTGGCGTGTAGACGGCGTTTCACAGGTTGCTGAATCTGAGAAAGGATTAAAGGTGAGAATGGTGCTTTCTCGCCTGAAAGATGACTTTGCTGATCCTTATAGAATTGATGCCCGCCTTGGCACGCCGCCCAAGACCCTCACCCTTCATTCCAAATGGCTTTGCATCCTCACCATTGGGTCCGTCTGGCACTCGGGCAAATTCCATAGCAAGCCTGAGCCACTGAATGAGCTTCTGACCGTTGAAACAACACAGGGCTGCAATTACCCATATCAAAGAGCAGTAAAGCTTAATGACGCCTGGACCAAGGCTGGAATAGCGGCGGCCGATTTTCTGCCCAAGGATAACTACGAAGACCTTTACGCCACGCTATACGCCTTGATTCGGATCGTTGGCCACCCCGTTTACAAGTGGATGGTAGTTCCTGCTTCTGAGCTTCTGAGCTTCTACGATTCTACATGGGGGTCTCAGGAAGACTTTTAACAGCCGTCTTGAGAGGTGAGATGGGTGAGTTTTTAAAGTGGCCGCTCGGGGGGCGAACCAATCTAATCGTGGCAAGATTAATCTATACGAAATCAAACAGCTCAAAAGACTAGAGATTGAAGTGCTAGGGCGAGCACTTGCAAGCTCAGCCTTTAAAGAGGAAATTTTTGCGGTAAACAAGCGAATCACAAAAATCAGGGCGACCAACTCTCTGGGTGGTCCGCAATCTGCATTGGCCATTGACGTAAATTTTCCATTTAAAGGCGTGACGAATCTAAGTGTTTCCGGTCAGCCCATGCAGCTGGCTAATGATCAAGCAATCTTCGCCATGGAGATACATCACTGCACATTCCCTTTGGAGTTTTCATCACTAACCGTACATGGAGCTGGCAGCACGAAGGCTGAGGGTGGCGAAGCTGGTACACAGAATACCCACCAGCACTATGTCGTGTCTGATCATGATCCGGATGATGAAGATGACGAGATCGACGACACCGATACGGACGCGACATTACAGCACCGCGAGTTAGCACAAAGCGCCTCGCCATTCGCTGGAAGCTCCGAAGTAAACATCGACTATGACCGCGCCAACAAGGAGCGCTCTGGGAGCGGCTCTTCGTCTCCGACCGATACACCCGGCAATGGCCTGGGCATGGGAGACGGAGACTATAAATCGTCGTCAAAGGGGATTCTCTGCGTCGATGAATTTAAAACCCCAGAACCTTTGACCTCTTCTAAGTTATTAGAATTTCTTGAGATGATAGAAGAGTTTAGGAACAAAACCCGGCCTCAAGGATGGATCGCCACATCTATTGAGATAAATGGCGAAATCCCCATAAAAGTTAAGCGCAAAAAATCCGATCCACACGAAGAAGGCGACGCCGGTAACGCCAAGGAGAAGATCACTTCTTTTCCACCCATGGATAAGAGGCGAAAGTGGAATCTTGTAACATCAAAGGACGGGGTTCGAGCTCGACAGCTCGCCTGCATTGAGGTCTCCTCAAGCGTGAGGAGTGGTAGACTCTTCTATATCTTAGAGATTGAACTTAAAGATGAGGAGACTGGACAGTGCACGGCGATAATCAGAGACAGAAACTATCAGCAATTGACCTCGACTGAGATTAACAAACTACTGAAGCTCACCTGCTATCTGGGACGTTGGCCAAACCTGATTACGGACAAGTGGGATAAGAAGCGTCATCGGAGTCTTTCGGCAGACGTCAGCCGGACGATCATTATCTCCAAACTAATACACCCGAAGAATCGAAGCGTGTGGGTTGCGAAGTTAATAGGTCATATCAATCGTTGGATGAAGCAGGAAGAGCCCCCAATCCTCGAGGAGTAAGGGGCGACATCCAACTCACGATCTAGACGCGATGCTGGTTCTACACTACCCCTACTGTCGAGTGAAGTACGCCGTTCCCGTTGCGCGAGTTTGGCCGATGCAGCAGATGACCTTCACCGACGCCGGGTACGCCGGCAGGCAAGGTCGCGTTCCAGTTCAGCCAGCGCTCAGGAGGGGCAGCAATTCCCCCTTGCGATCCAGCGCTGCCAGGTCGTCGAAGCCGCCCACGTGGCGCCCGTCAATGAAAATCTGCGGCACGCTACGGCGGCCGCCGCTGCGCGCGAGCATTTCGGCAAAGCGTGATGGACTCGATTCGACATTGAACTCTTGCGGCTCGATGCCCTTGCTGCGCAGTAACGCCTTGGCGCGAACGCAGTAGGGGCAGGTACTGGTGCTGTAAATAATCACGTCGCTCATGGTTGGTTCTCCGAGTCTGCGGGCAGTAGAGCTGCCGGCAGGTTTTGCGTTATCGGGCTGCCGGGGGGAAGTCGATGTCGGTGACAGCGATGTTGTTGACGTAGTTGCTCTGGGTCATGACGCCAACTTCGGCCGCCACGGCAATCAGCTTCGTGTCGGAAAAACCGGCGGCGCGCGCAACGGCGATCTGTTCGTCGTTCAGGTGACCGCGCCCTTGGGCTAGCTGACGGGCCAGGACGGTCAGGGCATTCAGGCTGCCTTTGCGCGCTCGTCGGATCTCTTCGGGCGTCAGGCCGGTCTTCTCGCAGAAGGTATGCGCGGCCGGGCAGTAATCGCAGCCGTTGGACTCGGACACGGCCAGCGCGATGTACTCACGCTCTACGGCGCTCAGGGAGCCTTTTGCCAGGGCCTGGGATAACCGCAGGTAGCCGGCCAGCGCGGCGGGGGCGTTGGCGAGGGTCTTGAAAAATTTGGGCACGAAACCCACCGTTTTCTGCACGCCCGCGAGTAAGGGGAGGGCGGCGGCGGGAGTCTGGAGGGGGGTAAGGGCAGCGATGCAGGACATCAAGTATCTCCGGGCTAACAAAGTGCCGCGACTTGGACACGGGGCCAATTTACCCAATGAAATCGATCAATCGAGCGCAGAAGCTCTCTAATATGCGACTGATCGTCCAAACCTGATTTGAAGTGAGTGAGGAGCTGAGGAAACGCCGAACGAGTCCCACCCGATTTGCCGAAATCGTGCCGTCGATGAGTCCGAGCCCTGCCGCATGACCCAGATGAGCCTTTCCGATACCGAGTACGCCGGCAAACGTAAACAGACCTGGCGCGAGCGCTTTCTGGCAGAGATGGAGTAAGTGGTGCCTTGGGCCGGGCTGTTGATGCTGATCGAACCGTTCTACCCCAAGGCTGGCAATAGCTGCTTGCCCTGGGGCGCCAGCGAGCTGATGAGGTGACTCAGGTTGTCCATTTTCCCCATTGAACCGTTCAGCCCCCCCCGCGAAAGTTCCGCACTTCAGCGGCGAGCGCCCTCGTTCAGGGAGGCGCCATTCGCTCTGACGGACTTCATCCAGTCACGAGGATTCAAGCCAGTTCTGCGCCGGAATGCACGAGCCAAGGCAGAAGGGCTTTCATATCCCACCTGCTCGGAAATTAAGGCCATAGGGCGGCCTTCTCGCAACAGCTTCTGAGCAAGACTGATCCTCCAGCTCAACAGATACTCGGCCGGGGTCTGTCCTACGACATCCTTGAAATGCGCTGCATAGCTGGCCCGCGACATATTCGACTCGCCGGCCAGTTCCGAGATCGACCATGGATAATGCGGCTCTTCGTGAATTCTTACCAGCGATCGGGCAAGACGAACATCCGACAAGCCCGCCATCATCCCGGTTTTGAGCTGCTGATGATCAAGCAGATGTCGCAACAATTGGATGACTGTAAGCTCGAACAGTCGATCCAGTGTCGCGTGGCGACCGCAATGATCACCGGCAGCCTCAGCGAACAACCATTTAACCGTGTCTGAAAGCATCGGAAGTTCGCTCAGAGGCTGCACGATCAGATCAGGCAGCGACGCTGCCAATGGATTGTTCGCGCCGCCTGCGAACTCCAGAGATGCACATTGCAAGCGAGCACCGCCGGACTCAGTGCCAACCAACTGGTGCTGACTCGGCCGGGGAAAGAAAATCAGGCTCGGCTCGGTCAGAAGCAAAAGCGGCCGCCCCGCAATGGCCAACCCCAACTCGCCCTCCTGCAGCAGATGAATGTGCCCTCTCCGATTCGCTCCGTCGAACGAGCTCACCCCACAAAACCCACCGCTGTAAAATAGGTCGGCGCGGACACCGAATAGCGTCAATAGCGTGGATAAACGATCCATGGCTCACCTCAGTGTGGACGATCTGCAGCATATCATGGACTGACTGCATCCAAAATGATTGTTTTCCGTTGCATTATGGCACCGTACTCAACGTGCAATGCGCATCGTCACTGGAGGACGACGGTGTTACGTAATCCTGCACTCGCTTTGAAAAAGCTGCTCGATTCATACGTCAAACGATGCAGCAGTTGGAGCCAAGAAAACATCAGGGTTCACGCTTTTGCTGATGTTTTATAAGGCACTTCCTGTCACTCACTTGCTCATGAGTTCGATTCATTGCTGCACTAAAGGGCACATTTCGGAAAGGTCGTGCAAAAGGTGCACGATACACCGAAATAATCGGCAAAACATCCATTAATATTCCGGAGATACATTATGACAACCTCTACCATCAGCCACGTTAATGCACTCAGCCCCTTCAAAAAAGGTATAGGTGCACAAGTAACCCGCTTCGGAGTGGGGGGGGTTTATTTTGCCATGACCATTATTTACCTGTGGTTCGGCGGAATGAAATTTTCCGGGTATGAAGCGAACGGCATTCACGGGTTTGTCAGCAATAGCCCGCTTCTTTCCTGGATGTACAGCTTCATGAGTATTCAGGGCTTCTCGAACTTTCTCGGCGTTCTGGAGATTTCCATCGGCGTGCTAATCGCAGCTCGAATCTTCTCACCCAAGTTGTCGATTTTGGGTGGTATCCTGTCCGCCGGTCTGTTCATTACAACGCTGTCATTCATGTTGACCACTCCAGGTGTATTCGAACCTACTCTCGGCTTCCCGGCGATTTCAGTGGTTCCAGGCCAGTTCTTGCTGAAGGATTTGGGTCTTCTTGCGGCTTCTATTTTTATTGCCGGCACCTCGATTACTGCGCTTGAACAGGAAATCGGTTAGGGCGAAAGCGGTAAACGCTTAAAAAAGGCCTTCTAGTTTTACTAGAAGGCCTTTTTTGTTCAATGCTTTTTAAGCGATATCTCAGAAGATCAGACTGCAAAAAAACATAGGGATCTATACCAGCGTCAAGCCAAGTTTTAAGTGGGAAAGATTGTAAAGATCCATGGTGCGTGGCGGAAATACTTAAGGCAGTTAGCTTCGCAAGTGGTGTTTGAAGGTGTGCATAGCATTTCTGTTTGCAGGTGTGATTTGTTGCGTCTGGTAACTAATTAGCGGAGCGCATTCCTGATGGGCATGTTGGTCTTGAGCACTATCCTGGCATTCGTAACGGGTTTCGCGATCAAGCGGGGAAATATTTGTGCCGTGGCAGCGGTGCATCAATGGGTGGTACACCGTAATGCATTTCATCTAAGAGCGTTTATTACCGGCATGTGTTGTTCTGGGCTCATGCTTGTGGCCATTGCCTGGCTCTTTCCAGGCGCCGGCGGTATGTCCGCCGAGTACGCGGCGACACTAGTCACCGTAGTGGGGGGCGCACTCTTCGGTGTTGGAGCTTGGTTAAATAGGGCCTGCGTCTTGGGTACCATCGTATTTTTATCCAAGGGCGATCTAAACTATGTAGGCACACTATTTGGTATGTTTATCGGTGCGCTCATCGGCCAGTTCACGTATAAGCCGGCGTTGTCCACCAACGTTTCGCCTCTGCAGATGCCCACGTCGTTGGCCGTGAGCATTGTCAGTGTTTATGCGCTCGTTTTATTGCTGGACGTTTGGAGGTACTTTCGCAATCATCGGGTGACTGACACAACAAAACCCACTCGCCTAGATTCTTATTACCTTCTACCCATGATCATAGTAGTAGGAGCGTGCTGCGCGATCCTTCACGCGTTGAATGGAGAATGGACTTACCTGGCAATCCTTATTCGAATAGCTGAAGGTTTGGTAACAAATTCGAGCAAACCACAATCATCAGTCCTGATTTATTCAATCGCCACATTTCTCGGCGCCCTGTTGGCGGCAAGATACAGTGGCGAAATAAAACTGTACGCTCTGGATATCAGGTTAATTGCTCAACGATTAATAGGTGGTGCGCTTATGGGGTTGGCGGCTTGCATGATTCCTGGCGGAAATGAATCAATGATGTTCAGTGGTGGCCCATCATTGGCGATCCACGCAATAGTTGCCTATATATCAATGACATTGACATTGCTAATTGTGACCCATGTCTTTCAGCGCCGGGCTGATATATAGATAGGAAGTCAATATTTAAGAATGAGTTTCTTAAACAATTAGATTGACGGGGCATTGTCTTGAATGCTAGCTACTTCGCCGCCCGAGATTCATTGCGCGCGCCCTACCAAGCAGCGCTCGCCATGGCGGGCCCTGTGCGGAGACCGCTTAGTTTCAGTTTCGAGGGCTATCCGCAAAATAACCTCGCGACGCACCTGACCGATACGTCGATTAATTTGATCCAAGCTTGCGGTATAGGAGGAAAAAGCCTCGGTAATTTCGAGTTCGATTACAGCCTCAGGAATCTCGAAAGGTATGATTCATGCCGCCGGCCATTTATGGGACCGATGGGAAGTTCGAGGGAAAAAGTGCGCGCCGGGTCTCCTCATCATTTACCGTCTTAAATTCGACACCGGACGCGACCATCCGCGCGCGCTTGACAGCCGGCCTGGCATCAATCTGTTGGAACCAACGTATAATGTTCGGGTAGGGCGCTAACGGGTTCTCGGTGCCTTTCATAACTCGGGATGCTCTGTCTAGCCAGCCCCAGGCAGACATATCGGCTATAGTGTATTCACTGCCGACTATGAACTCCCGATCTGTCAAATGATCGTCCAAGACCTTGTAATGACGTTCAGCCTCGCGACGATAACGATTGACGGCGTAGTCCAAGCCTGCAGGTGCCGCATACTGGAAATGTACGGCTTGTCCCGAGAACGGACCTAGGCCACTTCCTAGAAATAGCAACCATGACAGGAGCTGTGGGCGATCGTGCGCTTGACCGAGGAAGCACCCCGTCTTCTCGGCGAGGTATATCAAGATCGCCGTGGAGTCGAAGAGTGTTGCAGGACGCCCGTCTGGACCATCCGGATCTACAATCGCTGGGACCTTGCCGTTCGGGTTGATCTTGCGAAATTCCGGGTCGTGCTGCTGTCCCTTGCTGGTATCCACCGGCACGACCTTGTAATCCAACCCAGCTTCTTCGAGAAAGAGCGCAATCTTGGCCGGATTAGGCGTCGGGTGATAATAGAACTGGATCATTTGCAATACCTCCTACTGGCAGTTTCAGAAATCCCAAACGGCATCGACTGGCAATGATTTCTTTGAAGTTTGTCCTCTCATCTGGCAAGTAGACTCCGTTGCATTCAGCAATGAAGATTGCACTCTTCGGTGCTGCTTTAGAAGATGCTACACTTTTCTACTCACGGAGTACGTCCGGCGATAGAGACTAGGGTCCATGCCGTAAAGTTGGCTAAATGCTTGTGAAAAATTACTCCTACTGGAGAAACCAACTCGCCTCGTGATCTCAGTTACTGGAAGTGAAGTAGTGATCAATAGTTCACTGGCGCGACGTAATCGCACCAACTTGACCAAGCTCATCGGCGATTGACCAAAAGCGGTCCGGAATGCGGAAGCAAAAGCCGAACGGCTCATGCCTGCGATTTGCGCGAGACTGTCTACCGTGTATGCGACGGCGGGCTGCTCAAAAATAGCGAGCAAAGCTCGACTTAGTCGCGTATCAGCCATAGCGGCCAACCAGGGTAATGGCGAGGAATCATTTTCGATCCAGCGCCGCAAGGCCAATATTAGACATTGCTTAAGCAATGCCTCAGTCAATACACGTGAACCGACTCCCGGACGAGCCGACTCCGCCAACAGCATCACAAATTGGTCCCGCAACCCGCCTGTATCACCAAAGTGGACAACCAGTGGCTTTCCCAAAGTGGCGAAAAGGTCCGCTCCATCAGCCAATCCGACGCGGAGCTCTCCGCACGCCGTAGTGACACCCTGCTGACCTTCTCCGGCGGTTACTGTCGGGACGGATTCCTGTACTGGCACCCCGTGCATGCGCGCCCTCCATTCAAGCTGCACCGGTTTTGGTGACGCGCTTTCAAGATGGTACGCAACTCCCGGTGGCAAGAGTACGAAGCTGTGCGGCTCAAGTTGAATGGATGGCCCTCCACGAACAGCCAATATGCCAGCCCCTTCCAGGCAATAATGCAGACTTGCTTTCTCACAGGAATCGAAGCGTATTCCCCAGCCGCTGCGTATGTCGCAAACGGTGAAATGGGTAACACCGATATCAAGTACTGCTAGCAAATGATCCAGGATCACGTGCGCCGATAAGAACGATTCGAGCATCTGGGTAAATACTAGTGCTGCTAGGGGATGACCGAAATTTAAGACCAATTTGAATGTTAATGCAACTAAATGAATAAAATCTGAAGTTAAAGACGAATCGGAACCTATTCGAGACCAATCGGCACGTCTGTAGGGTTAGCGTCACACCCCCTACCGTTCGTCGACTAGAAGGAGTTACCTATGCGTATTCCCTTGCTAATTGCTGTCGCGGTTTCCAGTTCTCTTGTCATGACCGCCGCACTCTCCCAGTCCTCATCTGAGGACGGGAGTATGCAGGCTAGAAAGCGATACCTCCCCGAATATACGATGTCGGGTGAGTTGATACTTCCGAAAAATTTCAATGAATGGATATTTGTTGGCTCTCCCCTTACTCCCAATGGGCTTAACGGCGGGAAGGCAAATTTTCCAGAGTATCACAACGTCTATATAGAGCCGGGGTCATACGAGATATACAAGAGGACCGGTGAGTTTCCGGAAGGAACAATTTTTTTCAAAGAGCTGCAGTTGACTATCCCGGGTGATAACCCGGATGGATCACGCACCGAGGCCTCCGGGCGGGGTTACTTTCCCGGGAAGTTGAATGGCGCCGACGTGACCGTAAAAGACTCTAAGCGATATGCCGACACTGGAGGCTGGGGTTACTTTAACTTCAACCACCATGAACCGAAGGCTGCAACAGCCAAGGCGAAGCCTAAGGCTGAATGTGCTTCCTGCCACATGGCGAGCGCCAAAAAAGACGACGTCTGGACACAATTCTACCCGCTGCTGGACAAGTGAAATCGTCAACAAACGTCTTCAGTTCACCAACACGAGGAACAGTACCATGAGAGTCGTCAGGCCCTTGCTTGCCGTACTGGCAGGACTATTCATGATAGTTGTCGTCAATGTCTACGGGCAGTCTGATATGCGCTCACCGTACGGAGAAAGCACCGCAGCCATAGTCGACGACAAAGGAAATATGCAAGTTCCCTCCAACTACCGGACCACCTATCAGGTATTGGGCACTTGGGCAGTTGCTGCGGACGGTAGTCCAGGCTCAAAGGAGATGCACGTGGTCTATGCATCTCCTGGAACCATCGCCGCATACCGTAAGGCTGGGCACTTTCCCGATGGCACTGTCCTCGTGAAGGAGGTGTTCAAGACGACAACTAAACCTATGACAACCGGAACAGTAAGCAGTGCTGGCACCCTAGCTGGCTGGTTCGTCATGGTGAAAGACGACGTCGGCCGATACCCGAATAACAAACTTTGGGGTGACGGATGGGGTTGGGCTTGGTTCGAGGCAACTGATCCCAAGAATACTAGCTCAACGGACCACAAGCTGGACTGTCAGGGCTGCCACGTACCGGCCCAAGCATCTGACTGGATTTATACCCACGGCTATCCACCTCTAAGCCAATAAACGAAAAGAGCCTCGTTGTGCAGAGGCTCTACACTCAGTAATTCGGCAGATGAGCTCATGTTGCTCCTTTGCAAAGCGTGATGCTGAATGGCTCTTCTGTCCCACCGAGGTTTCCTTCGAAGGGGCAAACGAGCGGTAAGCAGCTTTCCGCGAATTCCTTTAGAGGTCTTGCCTGCGCTGCTGAATTTGATGGCGGGTATCAAGAATGGTGCGCGCACTTTCATAGTTGCGAAGCACCGCAAGAGTTTCATTTCTACGGACAACATTGACCACTTGCTGTCGCGCTGCGTCGATACGAACGGTGCCGCTGCGATTAGATCGACTTTGATCGGCCGTTACCTAGTTCCAGAGCCTTGAGTTACGGCAGCTCTGCATAGTGAGCAAGCACTTCAAATTCCAGAGGTCCTATGCCCCATATCGACTGGTTGAGCCATCTCCTGCAAATGATCACCATCACCGGTCAGTTGGAAGTGCGCTGTGTCTACGGTTCGCCATGGCGAATGGTTTGGGCTCAGTCCTCGGCGCACGAGATTCCCTACCACGTCGTGCTCAAGGGCCGGGCCATTATCGAAGTTCCGGAAAAGGAGACGGCCAGGGAGCTGGGGAGTGGAGATATCGTGCTGTTGCCGCGCGGGTCGGCGCACGTGCTGCACGATGGCAGCGGACATGCGCCAGGGCTTACCTGCAATCGCCAAGGTTCAGCTAGATCGAGGCACTGCGAGAATGATGGCCAGGGCGAGCATCTGGACCTGTTGTGTGGACGATTCTTTATCGGACCGCCCCATGATCGGCTGATTCGGAATTTTCTACCCTCGAGTCTGGTGGTACGGGTCATGGACAGCCATGGTGAAGAGGACATCGAGCCCGCTTCGAATCATCTGGCTAGTCTCTTGGGGCTGTTGCGCATGGAGTCCACAGGCGACAAACCCGGTAGATATGCCATCCTCAATGCGCTTAGCTCGGCGCTGTTTACCCTAGTACTGCGTGCGGCAAGTGAATCCGCGCAAGTCTCGACGGGCTTGGCGCTGACCAGCCGCCCACGGTTGACCCCGGCAATTTCGGCCATGTTCGCCGATCCGGCGCGACCATGGAACCTGCCTGATCTGGCTGACTTGTGCAGCATGTCTCGCGCCACCTTCATGCGGCACTTTCAGGACGCGCTGGGGCGCTCGGCCGTCGAACTGTTGACCGATATCCGGATGAGCCTGGCCGCGAACGAGTTGAAGAAGCCTGCGATGACCACCGAGGCGGTGGCCGAGTCTGTCGGATACCAATCCGTATCGGCATTCCGGCGTGTGTTCACCGACAGGATGGGGATGACACCGGGGCAATGGCGCAGTCTAGTAAACGAAGTCGAGTAATTCCCTCCACTTTCGGTGTGTAGCCCGGACGAGGCGCTAGTCGCCCATATCTTCAGATAGTCCTTTTCCGGGGACTCGATCCTGAATCGTTTGATAGCTGTGCTTGATATCGGTGTTATCCATTCCCCGATTTGCGCCTTACGTAGCTGCGGGTAGCGGGCTTCGACTTCTGAGAGACGGCGAATCTCGCATTAATTCCAGGGAGGCACCGGCGCACTAGCTGTTCGAGGTGTGCCGCCCATTCCAAAAACCATTCCGGTGGGAAGCGCGCCGTGAACGACGCTCTGCAGTTCCGCGGTTTAGCGATGGCTTGACACGTTCTCTTGATCCTTTTGAGCATTTTATTGAGCAAATCGCGTCTCGATATCAGCATCCGGCAGACCTAAAGTGGAGACACCTAATCACCTGATGAAGGAGTCACCAATGTCAAATGCCGTCATCGAATGCATCCTAAGCCGCAGCGCCGCCAAGTATTACGACCCTGCAGCCACCCTGATCGGTTTCGACGCAGAAGCGGTGCACCGCGAGTTCGGCCTGGCCGAGGACGAAGTGCCGGTCATGCTGTTGTCCATAGGCGCCGAGCGTCCAGGTAACTGGGCACAGAAGCCGCGCCGTCCGCTGGATGAGGTGTTGGATCTGATCTAGATACTCGCGGCGACCGTGATCGCGCCTAACAACTATTCGGTCTTTAAGTGGGAAGTAACCTTAAGGGAACTTCCACTTGAAAGCCTAACCAACTTCGACCCAAGACTTGGGCACGAAGTAACCCAATGGATAGTTCCTACGTGAACTTTCCTCAATTAGTGAAACCAGTAACTGAAAGGAAGACAACGATGCAAAGATCTACTGCTCTGAAACCGGAACAGGTTCCGGCTGATTCGAAAGCGACTCTCGATATGTTCACCAAGAACATCGGATTCACCCCAAATATGATGGCGATCTTCGCCAAGAGTCCGATCGCCTTCAACGCGTGGGCCACCCTGCTCGGTTCCTTGAGCAAGGCGCTTGACGTGAAGACCCGTGACAGCATCGGGCTTGCTGTATCCGAGGCGAATGGCTGCAACTACTGCCTGGGGGTTCACAGCTTTACGGCCGAGCACATGGCCAAAATGCCGGCCGATGAAGTCATTCTCGCTCGTCAGGGCCATGCTCGCGACCTGAAGCGCGACGCCGCGATCCAGTTTGCGAGCAAAGTTCTCGAGGCCCGCGGCAAAGTCACCGACGCCGATCTCGGAGCAGTCCGCGAGGCCGGCTACACAGATGCGAATGTCATGGAGATCGTCGCATTGGTTGCCATGTACTCCCTGACGAACTTTTTCAATAACGTGTTCGACCCCGAGAAGGACTTCCCCGTCGTTACTCCGGCAGGGGCGATCTGACCTCTATACGCTCGCATCGACCATCTCCGCGAGTCGTGGAAGGTGTCATCTCATGCGAGCGTAAAACCAAAGCCCGGAGGCACCCAGGAGCGAATCTTGGAAACGCATCCGGGCTTTACGTATGACCCAACAGGTCTAGGAGGAAGAAAGTGACACTCCATCATCCAGTTTTTACGCGCTGGCCTGCGCAGTACCCCGATCGGCTCCAGCTCTTTTCCTTACCGACGCCCAACGGAGTGAAGGTCAGCATCATGCTGGAGGAGACGGGCCTTGCCTATGAGCCGCACCGCGTCGACATCATGGCGAACGAGAACCACCATTCGGCGTTCCTCGCGCTCAACCCCAACGGTAAGATTCCAGCGATCTACGATCCTGCCGGTCCGGGCGGACGGCCGGTGGCGTTGTTCGAATCGGGAGCAATCCTGATCTATCTCGCCGACAAGACAGGGCAGTTCCTCTCCCTCGATCCCAACACGCGCTACGAAACGATCCAGTGGTTGATGTGGCAGATGGGCGGTGTCGGGCCGATGTTCGGCCAAGTCGGCTTCTTCAACAAATTCGCAGGCAAAGCCTATGAGGACAAGCGTCCGCTCGACCGCTACGTAACCGAGTCAGTTCGGCTGCTCGGTGTCCTCGACGAACGGCTTGCGGGCCGCGACTGGATTATGGGCGCTGCCTATAGCATCGCCGATATTTCGCTGCTTGGCTGGGTACGTAACCTGATCGGCTTTTACGAAGCGCGCGAGCTTGTCGGCTTCGACCGCTTTCGTCATGTGCAGGCGTGGCTTAACCGTGGCCTCGCGCGTCCGGCGGTGCAGCGCGGACTGGCAGTGACAGCGGCCTAAAGCAAGGCCAGCTGGAAGCAATGAAGGACAAAGACAAACCGATACTCAGAGAGACTCAGTCCATGACGATCCGAAACTTCATCGCCGCCACCTGTGCGACCCTCGCCACTTCGATTGCAGTCCCCGTTTTGGCCCATGATGACCAAGCGGAGACCGTCAAGAAGAACTTCGAAGCGGCCATTCCTAATATCCCGGGCAAGTCGCTGATTGCCGTGGAAGTCGATTACGCACCCGGGGCGGCCTCCCCGTCCCACACCCATGCGAGGTCGGCCTTTATCTACGCATACGTGATCTCGGGGGCGATCGAGTCGAAGGTGAATGATGGCGAGACGATCATCTATCGGGCAGGCGACACCTGGTCCGAACAGCCGGGTGCGATCCATTCGATCAGCCGCAACGCGAGCAAGACCAAGCCGGCAAAGCTTCTCGCCGTCTTCGTCCTCGACACCAATGACAATCCGTTGACCACACCGGTTAAATAACGTCAAGAACGCAAACCTTGCGAAGGTTCACGTGGTTATCAAGGAAAGATCTAGGAACAACCTGAATACGTGTTCGGTCTGCAACACACGGAACCGAACCAGGGCCTGTTCGTGCCGCTCTACACCCACTTCCTGCACAAGTGGAACGAGCCAGGTCACTGGGAGTACGACTTCGATACGACCGAGCTGGTCAGACGGGATGCGGCAACCGGCACGGAGATAGAGCGCATTCCGTTCGGACTCCAGGCACTCGCGTCGGGATATGTCGAGAAGCGACTTCCGGTGGCCGGGCAGGGTGCTTGAGGCGAATTCAGGATGTCTGGCGCACTGGAGGAGGCGCGAAATCGTGTCTGGTCAACCTTCAAATCGGAGGACGAACTATGGTGTATTGGCTTTGTGCATTGCTGTGGGGTTTGGCAAACTTTGCGAAGGGTTCACATGGTTATCAAGGAAAGACCTATACGGACCAAACGACTGGATATAACCAAGTGCCCCGAACTGGCGGAGTTAATGGCCATGTCCTGCAGGCGGCTGCCTGCATAACTGGTATAGCTAGTCTAGCTTCGTGTCTCACAGATCAAGAACTTCGTTTATTGGCTCGACAAGCATACTCACGATGTCACGAAGACAGACGAGTCGATCGAGAAGCTCACCTTGGGATTAACAATTAGTCAGTTCTGGTGAGCAAGGCATGGAGCATGCTCAAATTCTTTTCAAGCGAGGGTATATGACCGAGATCAATGCCGACATAGAGTCGATCATCAAACAGGCAATATTATCGTTCGTCGCGACAGTCAACCCGGACGGAACGCCTAATCTTTCGCCGAAGGCGTCCTTGACGGTCAGGAACGGCGCTCTCTACTTCGCCGATATCGCATCGCCCGGGACGATACGGAACTTGAGGCGCAATCCCGCCGTAGAAATTAACGTAGTCGACATCTTCCAGAGGCGTGGTTATCGATTCAGGGGCCGTGCGTTGATACTACCGCCAGGCAATGACGAGTATTTGATGATCGCGGACTGGGTTCGTGCGACAAATGGCGTAGAGTATCCTGTCAATCACGTTGCCAAAATCGAAACCACTTCGATTACGGCATTGCTTTCGCCGGCCCATGTCTATGCCCACCCTCTTCGAAGTCAGGACGAGATCAGGAGCACCTACTACCACAAGTACGGTGTGACCCCCATCAGACGCGGTGAATGACGCAGAGACTCGTATCTATCGGGGCGAATAAGTGTTGGTCCGAACAACTAGACGCGATCCATTCGATCTCCCGTTACGTGCACAAGACCGAGCCGGCACAGCAGACTGCACTCTTCGTCGTCGACACCAATGGCAATGCGGCCATGCCTAACAAGGCGTCACGATGAGCCCTCTTTTCTCGCCAGTGATCAATGCGGAAATGGGCGATGTTACCACAATCTAGGTGGCAGCGACGGCCGCCACGCGTAGCAGCTAAGGAAATCCTGAAAAAGACTTCCTGATTTGGCAAAATCCCCGGACACCAATCGCCGAGCTTTTCGATGATGAAACAAATGACCTTCGCCGATGCCGAGTACGCCGGTAAGCGCAAGCAGACCCGCAAGGAGCTGTTCCTGATAGAGATGGATCGGGTCGTACCCTGGGAGGGTTTGATTGCTCTGATCAAACCTCATTACCCAAAGGGCGAAGGGGGCCGTCCAGCCTATCCGCTGATGGCGATGCTGCGGATTCATCTAATGCAGAACTGGTTCGGTTACAGCGATCCGGCGATGGAAGAGGCGCTGTACGAGACGACGATCCTGCGCCAGTTTTCCGGTCTGAGCCTGGAGCGAATCCCGGATGAAACCACCATCCTCAACTTCCGTCGCCTGCTGGAAAAGCATGAGTTGGCCACCGGTATTCTCGGCGTGATCAATGGCTATTTGGGCGACCGTGGCTTGTCACTGCGACAAGGCACCATCGTCGATGCCACTCTGATTCATGCGCCCAGTTCGACCAAGAACAAGGACGGCAAACGCGACCCGGAAATGCATCAGACCAAGAAGGGCAACCAGTATTACTTCGGTGCCAAAGCTCACATTGGTGTCGACGATGAGTCCGGGCTTGTGCACAGCGTGGTGGTCACTGCGGCCAACGTCGCGGACGTAACCCAAGTCGACAAACTGCTGCACGGTGGTGAGAACGTGGTCTGCGCTGATGCGGGCTATACCGGTGTAGAGAAGCGTGAAGAGCATGAGGGGCGCCAAGTCATCTGGCAGATTGCAGCCCGGCGCAGCACTTACAAAAAGCACGGTAACCGCAGCGCGTTATACAAAGCGATACGTAAGATCGAAAGAGCCAAGGCCCAGGTTCGCTCCAAGGTTGAGCATCCATTTCGGGTGATCAAGCGCCAGTTTGGTTATACGAAAGTGCGCTTCCGAGGCTTGGTGAAAAACACTGCTCAGATGGTGACGCTGTTCGCCCTGTCGAACATTTGGATGGCGCGTCGACATTTGCTCTCCAATGCAGGAGAGGTGCGTCCGTGAAGAGTGAAGTGACTGCTGCGAGGTGCTTGCAGCGGCAAAAAAGGCTGAAATAGACGGCAGGTTTGACCGGGATTTGAGCGGCTACCGTTTTTTGAAAGTGTCGATGGCGAAGTAGCCGGAAAACAGGGGCTACTTCAGACCATCCCTAAGTAAAGGGTTGCGGGGCTCGCACGGTGAAAGACTTGTGAGCACTGGGTGAGTAGGGCGATGAGGCAGCTGCGTCACCCCTCTTTTCGGCCGACGAATCGGCGCCGGACGGATTGTCGGTGCAGATTGCTTCGATTGCCCGCTGGAGGTGTTCGGCCATGTCCGCTCAACTGTCTCTATACAGCAGAGGGCAGCTTTCCAATTTTCAGGAGCATTTAATGCAATCAGTCGAGATAAAAGCCGTTGATAACAGCGATTTTGATATTTGGCTTCCGCTGTGGAAGGGCTATCAGCGATTTTACGAAGTGGATATCCCCGAGTTCGTGACATTGAATACTTGGGCCCGCTTCTTGGACCCGGTCGAACCGATGCATGCGGCACTTGCCATGGTCGACGATCAAGCGTTGGGGCTGGTGCATTCGATCTACCATCGATCTTCCTGGACAACAGAAGACTATTGCTATCTTCAGGACCTGTTTGTTGCTGCCGATGCACGCGGCAAGGGTATCGGCCGGGCGCTAATTGAGCATGTCTATGATGATGCGAAACGTCGTGGGGCGTCCCGTGTGCACTGGCTGACACACGAATCCAACCATAACGGCATGCAGCTTTACGACCGCATCGCTGCTCGCTCGGGTTTCATCCAGTACCGAAAACTATTTGCCTGACACGTTGATGCCTGTCCGTCCGAGGATCTGTTCGGTGCATCGCTACCCTCTGCGATCCCGGCTATTTCGCAATAGAAAGTTGCTAGGTTGGCGCGCAACTTTCATGACGGCGCCGCCCGCGAGAAAGAACCCGGCGCCGACCAGTTTCCGCAAAGTTCGCGCGCCGTTGGTCTAATCAGCGCACGCACTCGGACCTGGGGCGTACAACCGGTGTGCAACTGCAATAAGATGCTTTAGCGTTTCAAGTTCCCCGAGGTCTTATGTCCCAAATCGACTGGCTGAGCAATCTCCTGCAAATGATCACCATCACCGGTCGGCTGGAGGTGCGCTGTGCCTACGGTGCCCCATGGCGCGTGGAGTGGGCTCAGTCCGCGGCGCACGAGATTCCCTACCACGTCGTGCTCAAGGGCCGGGCCATTATCGAACATCCGGAGAGGGAGACGGCCAGGGAGCTGGTGAGCGGAGATATCGTGCTGTTGCCTCACGGGTCGGCGCACGTACTGCACGATGGCAGCGGCCATCCGCCAGGGCTTACCCGCAATCGCCAAGGTTCTGCAGGATGGATACTCAGCGAGAATGATGGCCAGGGCGAGCATCTGGACCTGTTGTGTGGGCGATTTTTCATCGGACCACCCCATGATCGGCTGATTCGCAATTATCTCCCCACCAATCTGGTGGTACGGGCCATGGACAGCCAGAGTGAAGAGGGCATCGTGTCCGCTTCGAATCACCTGGCCAGTCTCGTCGGGCTGATGCGCATGGAGTCCACAGGCGACAAACCAGGCGGACGCGCCATCCTCAACGCGCTTAGCTCGGCGCTGTTCACCCTGGTACTGCGCGCGGCGAGCGAATCCGCGCAAGCCTCGGCAGGCTTGTTGGCGCTGGCCGGCCATCCACGGCTGGCCCCGGCCATTTCAGCCATGTTCGCCGATCCGGCCCGGGCGTGGAATCTGCCTGATCTGGCCGACTTGTGCAGCATGTCACGCGCCACCTTCATGCGGCACTTTCAGGACGCGCTGGGGCGCTCGGCCGTCGAACTGTTGACCGATATCCGAATGAGCCTGGCCGCAAACGAGCTGAAGAAGCCTGCGATAACCACCGAGGCGGTGGCCGAGTCTGTCGGATACCAATCCGTATCGGCATTCCGGCGTGTGTTCACCGACAGGATGGGGATGACGCCGGGACAATGGCGCAGTCAGGCACGCAAGGGCGAGTAATTCACTTCGCTTTCGGTGGGTAGTCTTGATGAGGTGTTAAATGCTGAGCAGGCCATCCGTCTGAGCAGAGCTCGTTCAGTTCTTGTCTAACAACGGCGCGCTGTCAGACATGCAGACCCACGAGCAACTGTCCTGGGGTCAAATTGGATGGGAATGAATCGCTTCCAGATCATTCCGGAAGAACGCGCACTGGCGTCCCTGTTTGGAAAGGACTTAATGACCTATCAAGCGCGGGGTCGCAGGTGGCTGTAGGGCCGGACCGGGCCGTTCCCGCTGCCGTTGCCGTTGCCGATCTGGGCGTATAGAGCTAATTGGCGAAAAGCGGATTCACCAGCACGGAGTGCAAGCGATGCCGATGGAGAGGTAGTCTGGTTTGCAGGCGAGACGTGGTGAACATTCTGTCGCGCAGCGATCTCGCCACGGGAGATGCTGAAGGTGTCTGTGCAGTGGCTTCTACCACCCAAGGCTCCTCGCGCTGGCCGGCTAAACCAGTACTTGGCGGGTGCTGGCAATCAGTTCATGCACCTGGCGTACAACATGCGCCTCCGTCGGCGTTTCCGGCCCACGACCGCGTGGGCAGGGCAAGCTCGGGGTAGTCCCGAATAGGCGACAGATCAACGGGCGCTGCTCGTAGGCTTCGCAGCCTTGCGTACCGAGATGCACGCAGTTCCATTGCGCTAAAGCTGCGTCATGCTCAGCGTCACTTTTTGCGGGTAGTCGCGACATTTCCTCGGACGACACGGTCACTGGGCCGCAGCAATCGTGGCAGCCGGGCTCGCAGGCGAATGCCGGGATCTGTCGACGCAACTGGTCGATCTTGCGGCTGGTCGTACAGCTCACTTGATGGACCAACCCGTGCCGGTGTTCACCATGCGCGGATAGCTATGCGGCGCCTCAATCCGTTCCTTCAGTTTGGCCGCGAACTCCCTGGCGCAACGCTCGTGGCGAAACTGCACCCGGCGGATACCAAAGCGGACCGTCCAGCTCTCTTCACTCTGGCTGGTCAGATGCTCGACTTTCACTGACATGACGGTGCCTCCAAATTGGCCGGCGGTAGTGAGGATCCAGATCAAAGGACGTTGCGTGCCGAAGCCTGAGGAACACGAACAGCACCGGGTTGAACACTTCGACCTTGATGTCCAGCTCGACCAGCGCGGCCAGACCGTTGATGGATTTGCGGAAGTCGACGGGCTTGGGATAGAGGTAGACCTTCTGCACCTTGGCGTCGGGACGCATCATGGTGGTGAGCTCCAGCGAGAAATGGGGGCTCAGCATCGACGGTGCTGTGGGGCATTTGTAGGTGGGGTTTCCCTGCTGGAGTTGCTCAGTGGCAAATTTGTCATAAGCGGCGTGTGTGCTGCGGTAATTGTAATTCAGCTCAGCGATATCCCTGACGTATACCAGGCGCGTGAGCTTTCCACGCGAGGCGCGGATGTCGGCGATTAAGCTACCTAATGAGCACACGCTCCTCGGGCCGCGAATAGGCTCGACCTCTACGAGTCTGCGGATACCCTGCATAGTTCCTGCCCAGAATCCGCTAGCTAGCATGTCCATGATCAAAACGTTCAGCTGTTTTTCACCGCAGACCGTGGGGGCCTGGCGCACCATTTCTACGACACATGAATACGTCGCGATGTCCCACGCCATTTGATTCAACGCCTTAGTGATGGCGTTCTCTTCGGTCTCAAAAACTCGCTTCCATTCCGCGATTCGCTTACGCATTGATTTCACCCCTTGGTTCCACGCGTACAAACCACTTAGTCGCAGTAGCTTCGAGGATTACGAACGCCTCAAAAAACCAACTGCTTTGGAGCAAGGTCCCATGAGGTGTCATCGACTTCGAGCTGATGAACCGGGCAGTTAAGAATTTGGAGTTCAAGACGTGCAACAGGGTCGCTGGCTAACGAATTTTTTGCACCTAGGTAAACGGCCTTGATGGGAACTTTTTGCCGATACAAGTGCAAGCCAAGGGGCAAGCCTTCACCTGAAACGTAAGCACGAAGTGGGTCTCCTAGAAAAACCTCGTTTTCTTCGAGCAGGTTGTCCGCGATCTTTACGACGCGTACTTCTTCCTCGTAAACCCAACTGGCATGCTTTGTCAGGAACAAACGCCGAGCCAGTGCTTGCTGCTCGTAGGTCTGGGTAGCCGGTGCTCCAAAGCCTTGCTGGTAGACGCGCTGCAGTGTATCCATGGTTTCGGGTGTCATTTTGAATGGCGATTTTGTGTGCGTGTAAATGACGTCTCCCGTATCCGCAGGGATTAGGTTGTACTCCTGCGAATTCAGGAACTGACCGCTAACGTCATAGGCGATGACCACGCCGGTATGTTCTTTGCCATAGTGAGCCCACATCAGGGGGTTAAACGGGCTACGGGTCAAGCTGAGGATCACGATCTGGTTCTTCAATTGCTCAATCTGATCGCGCAAGGTGTGCATCTTCGATAGCGGCCCATCGCCGTTGGATAGAGCGGTTAGTTCAAAAGGATCATTGAAGTTCGAAGGGGTACGAAATCCCAGTCTGCGGCTTTTCAACGCCTCGCGACCGCCGCGTGCATCGTAGTATTTATACAGAATCATCGATCTGTCTCCTTGAAGTTTTCGAACAACATCTCACTACTAACCTGCTCTTGCTCTGATTGACCTGATAATTCAGGTTGACGGCTTTGATTTTGTCAAGTTTGTATGTTGGTGGTGCAGTGCTAAGGTGTGCAGTTTAGTGCGGTTGCATCAATTCCTGCTCGTATTTTAGGGGATGACCAGTAACGCTTTAGCTCTAAGTTGGCAGATATGGCGTCTAGAGCGGTTGTTAGTTCAGGTATGGTTTCTTGTACGAATCTGACCTTTGCTGGTGTCGTATCCTCGCCGTGTATGGCTGCGGAACATATTGCATATATTTCCATAATTGGTGATACGAGCTCTTGGGGCAATATTCCAAGTCCGGCCAATTCTCGAATGATTCGGTTTATCGGTTCTTTGCGATTTGTAATGTTCTGAGCATACGGTCTGTAAATCTCCCTGATTCGACTTTCCAGTGCATATCTGCCAGCGAACAGGGTTTTAGCATCATCGGGGATGTCTTCGTTGTCGCGAGAATGCTTTTCGGTTGGATTTTTCTTAGGGGGTTCTCCAGATTCTGACATGTATTCAGATACCGCCCGTTTAACCGCTTCACCTATATCGTGTAGCTTAGAATCTGGTGCGGGAGTCAAAGGGAATCCAATATTGGTTATCTGGCGTTGATCGTTGCTTTGTTGTATGGACGATTTAATGGATGCAATCTCTGCTGACATGTTTTCTTTTAATTGTGTTACTTCTTTTTTGAGTTTTACTCCTGGTAGCTCAATTTCGGAGTAAAACGGCCCGATACTCAGCGCTACCCAAACCACGAAAGCAAGAGCGTCGAACCATGAGGGTGTCCCTGATTGGAGTTTGTCTAGCCGGCTGAATAAGTAGTAGCCGATTAGCGCTAGCAAAGCTAGCCACCACAGTGTCTTGAAATGCTTATGGATATCCATATTGCCAGTACTCGAAAATACAAATTTGTGCGAGAGGCTAGGGCTACTTAAGCTTTAGCCCTAGCTGACGCTCTCTGCTTAGTCTTTATGGTCCCGTACAGCTACAGTAAAGTCTTCAATAATTTTTGTGGCGGTAAGGCCATAGGCATTTAAGTTTTCATTAATTTGCCGTTCAGACAGGTCTTTAAAGTCCTGGTGCTCAAAAGTTTTAAAGAAGTTAGAGATCTGGATCTTGAGTTTATTCAGTGGTTTTTCTTTCAGGACTACCACTTCATTTAGAAACGCACCTGCACTCTCAAGGTTGTTGCTTGGGTGGACGATGATATTCAGGGACTTGCCGCCGTTATAATGCTTAGTGAACCAGGCGCAAGATCTGTTCATTTGTTCTGATTCGCGCTTGTCGATTTTCGCTTTGTTAGGGAGTGCATCGTTCTTGCACTCCCATAGCAAATAATCAGTGTCGTTAACTGCCCAAAGGTTGTCGGGACCTTCTTTCCAAATCTTGTCGGGGCGCTCACCTTTGAAGCCTAATGCAAAGCTGAGTTTGTCTAGCGCATCTTCGAATTTGTCTGCTTTCTTACCAAAGCTTAATGTGTCCAAGATTTCTGTTAGGTGTAGGTTTAATTGCTCGTAGGAGCCAAAGTTGGCAGTCCAGGACTTAATGCGCTCCAGCCTGCCTTGGCTTGACGTTGTGAGCTTGCTGAATGAGACTCCAGATATCGGTGCAAGTAATAAAGGATTTGAACGGTGAGCGACGACTTGGTACTTATTCGATTGATCGCGCTGATGCAAATAGCTATACCGAGCCATGAGCTGGAGATACCAGCCCCGGTCTTCCTGTCCCAAAATATTGGAGTCAACGATCGCTTGGATGGCAGCAACGGCTTCGGTATGTTTACCTTGCTGGTAGAGTAGCTCCGCGTCCAGCTCGTCTTTATAGATTTTGAGCAGCAGCTGGTTTGCGCCTCGTTCTTTTACTGACTGCATTCGTTGAACGTAATAATTTTTCCAGCCGCTATCTCTTTGTAAGCTTTGACTGAGCATTCCGATAAATGCTTTTCGAGGGTCTGAAGCGCTGACATCCTCTCGAGCCATCATCGAAATTTCGATGCCGATTTCTAGTTGCGTAGCAACCTGAGACGAGAGGTATTTTCTAGAGTTTTTATCTCGGATGAGTCGTATTAGCTCGGGTCCAGTTAGGACTGCGGCAGCGTAATCTTTTTCCCCCCGTACGCATCTACCGAGACCCTGCTCGACAGATCGTACCGCTCGCATCATTGTGGCCTCAGCATCTGGGCGACAATCTTCTTCGTACAAATCAACAAGGTTTTGGGAGTACGGCTTCCCATCAAAAATCAAGATCCGACAGTCATTATCTGGTAGGTCAATTCCATCGTACCTATTGACTAGCACCAAGGCTTTCTCATAATTCTTATTTTTGAGCTCAGCCAATCGTAACTGGATGCTTTCCGCATCCGCAATTAATGCCCCGTAGCTACTCCAGTCTCTACTATTATTAAAGCTGTTGACTAATGCAACTCGGCCAAAGTCTGTCTTGGGCCAGGCGTTGCCAAAATATTTCACCAGAGTCTCTCTATCCAAAGACTCGTCCATGAGGGACGGGATAAGGACCATTTTTTCCCCGGACCATTTTTCTTTGGCATAGGTTAGCGGTGATGTAATTGTCCCTGGAGTGAGCCTTAGCCCCTTAACAAGAAAAGCGTCATCAGTAACTGTAGCCGACATGAAAATTCGGTGGTTGGCCTTCCAGTAGGATCCAAACATTTCGAGTGGTGCTATATATGGCTCAATTTCAATGCTGGAGCCGGAAATTATACACTGGCACTGATTTAGTCGGTCTTTAATAAGTGGCCAAGTATATCGAATGCTTTTTTTATCCTGGTGTCGAGACAGTATTCTTGCGATTTCTTCAATGTTGTCTAACCATGCCCAATATGGAACGGGAAGGTATGAGCCGTACCTCTTGTTTTCGATGTCTGCAAAAGTCCCTTCACCCTGTCTTGTTAAATGATGAGCGAATAAAGATAACAACTCGCTGTAAGCGTGCTCGTCTTGAGGTATTTTAAGGGAGCATGCGCTTCGGATTCTGTCGGCGCAGGCATGGGCATCATCCATTAAGATGGATTCAACTTTGAGGGATCTAGCTCCAAGTGAGAATTTTGTGACGCCATTGAAAAGCTTTTGGACAGATGTGACGTAAATTTTTTCGCCGCTTGTAAATTCGTCAGGTATGTCGTCGGAGTCATCGCATACTTTAATGCCGAATAACTTCGCTTGCTCTTTTGTCTGGCTTATAAGTAAGTTGTCAGGGCATATGTAGAGTGCGGGGCCTTTTTTTTCATTTATCAAAGACTGCAGCATCAGCAGTCCTATTAATGTTTTGCCTTGGCCAGTATGCAGCTTAACAATTGTGTCTCGTTGAGTGCGATGGTTTGTGTGCCATTCGGTAAGAACTTCTTGCTGTGCCTCTCTCAGAGGACCTTTGTCGCTAGCTCTGTCCAACGTTTCATAAAGCTCGAGCGGGTCAATTTTGCTCTCTTGTGAGATATTCAAAAGCTTCGAATTGAAGTCGACCATCTGACAATTCCTGCTCCATGTGCGCTGCCTGCACGGTTGATGTAAAGCACGGTCGCCTTCAGCCTCAATAGACGTCCCTGCCTAATAGCAGCGTCAAGCTATCATTTCGAGTGGCACATGGCCATTGCTAGCTTTTTGCTTGTATCACTCTCTGTGAGGGCATTGTCAATAGTCAGCAGGGGCTGAGCGTCCAATGCGAGGGGCTGGATTTAGAAAACCTGCTTGCCTTATGTCAGGCGATGCAAGCGGCCAGCAGTGTCATGGATGGGCTAGCATGGCTGGATCATCTCGGATGCTGAGCGGATGGAAGCTTTTTGGATCGCAGGGGTGGAGGGTGCAAGTCACTCCCAAGCCACTCTCCCACTTTCCCAAAAAGTCGAATGCAGCGATTTTGCAGGCTTAGCAATGACATAGATGATCGCTCGTTTGAGCGCGTGATGGTCCGGCCGCAACAATTTTGGTTCTCCTGATCAGCCACCAGCGTATTAATGCGTGGATGTTGACTCTGAAGCCCTACCCGGAAGAAATCCAAGGACCGTTTTAGGCGAGCTGGCTCCGCGTAGCCCCGCAGGAGCAGTCATGCGGGGCTGTGTGTATCAATCCTCGCCTGGCCCTTTGGGTTCGCTATCTATCTTGCGCTTGATGATCCGCACTGCCTCATCGACCGACTTGCCCTCATTGATCAGTTGAACGAGGTCAGTGTGCAGGTCGGAGCGTAGTTTTGGGAGACGTTTGAGGGCCGCCGCGACATCCCGCTCCTTGGAGTCAAAAGAGAAGTTGGGGTTGATCACCGTCAACCCAGGCGTCGGGAGCGAGTCGTCTTTTTTGTCAGGGGTGTTGCTTTCGTTGCTGGAGGACATCAGGTTTCTCCGTTGAGGGAACCCGTAGGCTACAAACTATCTTGCCCTGCCGGCAAGGCGCGTTGAGCGCTGCCGATTTGCCGCGAGCTGGCCACCTACATGCGGGAGGAGGGCCGGAGGGTAGTTGCGATCATTCGACCATCTGTTTGCATTCGACTCGACCACCCAATTGCATTCGGCTTGATCAGTCGGTTGCGAACAGTGCCACTTAGTGTGCCTGAGCTGGGTATGGCTTTGGTTAGAATTCAGCTCCGCTTTCTGAAATGATGTTCCCCATCACTGTTTCGAAGGGGGTTGGAATGACGGCTTATGGAGAGCGGGTGTGGGATGTAGTCATCATTGGCGGGGGCAAGCGGCTTTGGCAACTGCCTATTTCCTTCGCCGCACGGAGCTTTCGTTCATCGTGCTCGATGCCGAGGAGGCGGCCGGCGGGGCTTGGCGACACGGTTGGAATTCCCTGCGGCTGTTCTCGCCGGCCACGTGGAGCTCCATTCCCGGTTGGATGATGCCAGCTGTCCAGGATGGCTATCCGTCTCGCGAGCATGTCATCGACTACCTGACCCAGTATGAGGCGCGCTATCAGTTTCCAATCGAACGGCCAGTGCGCGTCACCTCAATCGAGCGCGTTACCGGCGCGTTACGTGTCCATTCAGAGTCTAGCCATTGGGATGCCAAAGCTGTGGTCAGTGCCACAGGTACTTGGAGCAATCCGAACATACCTTCCTACCCAGGCGCTGAGCTGTTCCGTGGCCAACAGCTGCATTCGGCTGACTACGTTGAACCGCAGGCCTTCTCTGGTAAACGCGTGCTGGTCGTCGGCGGTGGCAACTCCGGCGCGCAGATTCTCGCAGAGGTTTCAAAAGTAGCGGATGCGACCTGGGTAACACCCACCGATCCACTCTTCCTACCTGACGATGTGGATGGCCGAGTGCTGTTCGAGCGGGCTACGGAGCGCTGGAAAGCGCAGATGGAGGGACGTGTTATTGAGCAGCCGGTCGGCGGTTTGGGCGATGTGGTGATGGTCCCGCCTGTAGTGGAGGCGCGAGAGCGAGGCGTTCTGCACGCGGTGAGACCCTTCGCTCGTTTCACCCCTGACGGTGTGGTCTGGGCAGACGGCTCGGAGACCGCAGTCGATGCGGTGATCTGGTGCACCGGGTTCAAACCCGCCTTGGGACACCTCCAGCCTTTGGGTTGTTACTGAGCAAGGGCGTGTAGAAGTCGAAGGGACCCAATCTGTGAGTGAGCCTAGACTGTGGCTGGTCGGCTATGGCGAGTGGACTGGTTCTGCCTCGGCGACCTTGATCGGAGTGACCCGTACAGCCCGCAGCACCGCTGCTGAGATCGAGCGTTTTTTGGTGAAGGTGGAGGCCTGAGCTCCCCCATTTTTCCAATGTGATCATCTGGAAAGCTGGGAGTTTTGTTGGGATAGGTGGTCATCTGCTGCCCAACTCCCGAGCATTGCTCGGGAATTGCCTATGGCGATCAGTGCTGTGGGCGGTTTCTCGCTGATAGTTATGGGCTAGACGATTTACTCCTTACGGATATCAACAATCGTCGCGCTGCTGCCGTCCATCCTGAAGTCAAACGCTACCTTATCTCCCACCTTCAACTTTTCCAGCTGCTGCGCGGTGGCCTTGAAGCCCATGGTCATGGCTGGCCATTTCAGCGCCGCCACCGGCCCATGCATTAGGGTCACTTTGCCGCCCTGGGCGTTTATGGCCTTTACCGTCCCTTCAGCGTGAGCGGCAGGTGATGATTGGACTTCCTTCATATCCATACCATCCATGTTCATCCCGGCCATGGGGTCTTGAGCTTGTGCGCCTGATGCAAAGGCGACGAGCAGTGCAACACTGAGGTAGAGCTTCTTCATCGGATTTCTCCTGGTGTGGAATCGTGAGTGACTACAAGAGCGCGGCGCTGGATCAGCCAATACGCTGCGGGAATAACGAAGAGAGAGAGCAAGGGGGCGGTCAGCATTCCGCCTACCATGGGTACGGCGATGCGGCTCATCACTTCGCTGCCGGTCCCGCTGCTCCAGAGAATGGGCAGCAAGCCTGCAACGATCACTGCCACGGTCATCGCCTTCGGCCGGATGCGCTGTACCGCGCCCTCGCGAATGGCTTTAAGCAGAGCTGGCTGAGTGGGCTCACCATTGGCCTGTCGCTCGGCCCAAGCGTTATTCAGGTAGATCAGCATGATCACCCCGAACTCCGCCGCGACCCCGGCCAAGGCAATGAAGCCAACGCCGGTGGCTACCGACAGGTTGAAACCCATCAGGTACAGCAACCACACACCGCCGGTGAGGGCGAAAGGCAGAGTGCCCATGATCAGCAGCGCCTCACCTAGGCGCCCAAAGGTCAGATACAGCAGGACGAAGATGATGGCCAATGTCGCCGGCACCACCCAGGCCAACCGAGCGTTGGCGCGCTCCAGATACTCGAACTGGCCTGAATAGCTCAGACTGACGCCTGGATCGAGCTTCACTTCGCGGTCAACTGCCTGACGCAGGTCGGCGACCACAGACGACAGATCACGGCCGCGAACGTCGATGTACACCCAGCCAGAGGGGCGGGCGTTCTCGCTCTTGAGCATCGGCGGGCCTTCGGCAATTCGCACACGGGCCAAGGTGCCGAGGGTTATCTGGCCACCTTGAGCGGTGTAGATTGGTAGCTGACGCAGTGCCTCGACTGAATCGCGCCATTCGCGGGGGTAGCGGACGCTGATCGGGTAACGCGCCAGGCCTTCCACCGTCTCCCCGATGGTTTCGCCACCAATGGCGCCGGCGACAATGGCTTGCACGTCGGCGATGTTCAGGCCGTAACGGGCAGCAGCCTGGCGATCGATGTCGAGATCGACGTACCGTCCGCCGGTCAACCGCTCGGCCAGTGCCGAGGTCACGCCAGGTACAGTCTTCGCTACCCGTTCGACGGCCAGGGTCGTGCGGTCGATCTGCGCCAGGTCGCTGCCGGCCACCTTTACGCCAATCGGACTCTTGATGCCGGTGGCGAGCATGTCGATACGGTTGCGGATCGGCGGAATCCAGATATTGGTCAGGCCCGGTACGCGTACGGTGCGGTCGAGTTCCTCGACCAGTTTCTCGCTGGTCATTCCTGGCCGCCACTGATCCTTGGGCTTGAGCCGCACGATGGTCTCGAACATCTCCAACGGTGCAGGGTCGGTGGCCGACTCTGCGCGACCGGCCTTGCCGAACACACTGACGACTTCCGGCACCGTGCGGATCAGTCTATCGGTGCGCTGAAGAAGCTCCGAGGCCTTTTGCGCCGACAGGCCTGGCAGGGCCGAGGGCATGTACAGCAGGTCACCTTCGTCCAGCGGCGGCAGGAATTCTCCACCCAAGTGGCTCAATGGCCACAGGCTGCTGAGCAAGATCGCCAGCGCGCCCAACAGCGTCAACCACGGCCTACGCAGTACGACCTCCAGCGCCGGCCGGTACACGCGAATCAGCCCACGGTTGAGTGGATTACGCTGCTCGGCAGGCAATGGCCCACGGATCCAGTAGCCCATCAGCACCGGCACCAATGTCACGGCCAGCCCCGCTGCGGCCGCCATGGCGTAGGTCTTGGTGAACGCCAGGGGCGCGAACAGCCGTCCCTCTTGGGCCTGCAAGGTGAACACCGGCACGAAAGACAGGGTGATGATCATCAGGCTGAAGAACAGCGCCGGCCCGACCTCCACGGCGGCATCTGTCATGACCCGCCAGTGCTCGGCTCCTCTCAGCACCTGCCCCGGATGACGGGCATGCCAGGCCTCGACCCGTTTGTGCGCGTTTTCGATCATCACCACAGCGGCATCGACCATTGCGCCAATGGCGATGGCAATGCCGCCCAGAGACATGATGTTGGCGTTGATGCCTTGGTGCCGCATGATGATCAGCGCGATCAGCACCCCCACCGGCAATGACACGATCGCAACCAGCGACGAGCGCAGGTGCCACAGGAAGGCCGCACACACCAGTGCGACCACGATGAACTCCTCGATCAACTTATGACTGAGGTTGTCCACGGCGCGGTCGATCAATTGGCTGCGGTCATAGGTAGTCACCAGCTCGACGCCGGCGGGCAGGCTTTTCTTCAGTGTTTCGAGCTTTTCCTTCACACGGGTGATGGCTTCCCGGGCATTCTTGCCGCTGCGCAGGATCACCACGCCGCCCACGGCTTCGCCTTCGCCGTCCAGCTCCCCAATGCCCCGCCGGGCTTCCGGCCCGAGTTGTACTCTGGCAACGTCGCCCAGCGTCACCGGCGCACTGTTGGCAGCCAAGCGCAGGGGGATGGCGCGAAAGTCGTCCAGCGTCTTCAGGTAGCCTGAGGCCCGCACCATGAATTCCGCCTCACCCTGTTCCAGCACGCCACCGCCCGTTTCCTGATTGGCCTTGCCGATGGCGTTTGCGACCTCGCCCTGGGTGATGCCGAGACTGGCCATACGCAGCGGGTCGAGTACCACCTGGTACTGCTTGACCATGCCGCCAATGCTTGCCACTTCAGCGACATCCGGTACGGTCTTGAGCTCAAAGCGCAGGAACCAATCCTGCAGGCTGCGCAGCTGTGCCAGATCATGCCTGCCACTGCGGTCGACCAAAGCGTACTGGTAGATCCAGCCAACGCCTGTGGCGTCAGGCCCAAGTGCTGGCTTGGCTGAGGCCGGCAGGCGCGACTGAACCTGACTCAGGTACTCCAAAACGCGAGAGCGCGCCCAATACAGATCGGTGCCATCCTCGAACAGCACGTATACGAAGCTGTCGCCGAAGGCGGAAAAACCGCGCACGGTCTTGGCTCCCGGTACCGAGAGCATGGTGGTGGTCAGCGGGTAGGTGACCTGGTTTTCGACGATCTGGGGTGCTTGTCCTGGGTAGGAGGTGCGGATGATCACTTGGGCGTCTGACAGATCGGGCAAGGCATCGATCGGCAGGCTGCGTAGCGAAAATATCCCCCAGGCCACCAGGAACAAAGTGGAGAGCAGAACCAGTATGCGATTGCTCACTGACCAACGAATCAGTTTTTCGATCATGGCTGGTTCTCCAGCGCATTGATCTGCTCGATGACCATGCCATCGTCGCGCTCCCGAATACCAAAGTGGATACGCTCACCCACCTTGAGCCCGGTAATCAGCGTGGGGTCGGCCACTGGAAAAGTCATGGTCATCCCAGGCATTCCCAAGGTGACAAAAGGCCCATGGGCGATGGTCAGCTGATTACCTTCAATTTGTACAATTTGACCGTCTGCTTCATGCAACTCGGGCATTTGCGAGGCGGCCGATGAGTCCGAGGCGGTGGTCGCCTCGATACCTTTTAGGCTGGCTTCGGAGTCGATCAAGAACTGTCCGGATGCCACGACTTTTTGCCCGGCCTGCAGGCCTTTCAAGATGGCAACCTGGCCGCCGTTCTCCTGGCCTAGCACCACCTCCACTGGGCGGAAACGGCCTTGGTCTTCGGCCACCATCACCAGATCACGTTTGCCCGTGCGGATTACGGCCTCGGCGGGTAGCAGCAGGTCATCGGCGTTCTCGCCTGAGCGCAGCGCAACCTGCGCGGTCATTCCCGGCCGTAGCCGACCATCTTTGTTGGGTAGCTCAATGCGCAGGCGCAAGGTACGGCTTTGCAGGTCTGCATCCGCGAGCAGAGCTGTCAGTTTGCCTAGAACGGTCTCGCCGGGATAAGCCGGCAAGTGGGCCTCTACTGCTTGCCCCTCGCGCAGGCCACTTGCCTGAGCTTCCGGCACAGCGGCTTCGAGCCACACATTCGCTATGCCATTGATGCGGACCAGGGTTGCGCCAGGTGCCACGGTCATTCCTGGACGCAGGTCCAGCGCCTGGATGACCCCGGCGCTCGGTGCTACCAGTGTTACCAGGTTCTGCACCTTGCCGCTGCGTGCGACCCGGTCGACCAGTTCACCCGGCATACCGGCCAGCAGCAGCCGCTGGCGTGCTGCAGCTAGCAACTGCACATCACCCAAGTGGCGCAGCGCGAGAAACTCTTCCTGCAGCCCAGCCCATTCCGGAGCCAGTACATCCGCCAGAGGCGCGCCTTTGGCCACCACATCCCCCGTGGCTCGGCCATAGGTGCGCTCAACGAAGCCTGCGGTGCGTGCCTGGAGCACACTGAAATCCCGCTCATCGAAGGCCAGTACGCCGCTGACCTGCAGGCTGCGCTGCAGCCGGCCACGGCTCACCGTCGCCAGGCGTACCCCAAGGTTCTGTTGTACGCCTTGGCTGATTTGCACCGTAGGCTGCACGGGATCTGTGCCTTCTTCGGCGTATTTCGCTTCCAGTTGCATGTCCATGAACGGCGACTTGCCGGGCGCTGGGAAGTGTTGCTGCGGGTACATCGGGTCGTACCAATACAATGGCTTCTGTTCCGCTGTTGCTGCGGGTGCTTGTGCAGGTTGCCCAGGATGCCCCAGCCAATAGCCTGTCCCGGTGCCAATGGCCAGGGCGAGTGCTGTGATCAAACCGATAGACGTGTTGTTCATGCACGCACCTCTCCATATACGAAGTGCAGGCGAGCGGCGGTCGCCGCCAGCTGCCCTTGCAGGTCGATATCCTGTAACCGTGCTTCGATGCGTTGACGCCGCGCTGTGACTACCTCTTCCAGCGCCGACTTGCCTGCCCGGTAGGCGGCCAAGGCCAGGCTGACGCGTTGTTCGGCCAGCGGCAGCAAGGTTTCGCGGCTGCGCGTCACCGCCCTTTGCAGGCGTTGGTACTCCGCCAGGTCAGCTTCGAGCTGCGCGGTGTGCTCACGCAGTGCTGCTTGCTGTTCGTCCTCCAGTTGCCTTACCTGGGCCTGGCGAGCGGCAATCATCGGGTCTTGCCGCGACCCGCTGAACAGTGGCAGCTGGAAACTGACCTGCACGCTGACCATGTTGCTGAATTCGGGCCCGCGGCGTTGGTAGTCAACCTGCCAGCCCCAATCCGACTTTTTCTCGGCGATGGCCTGCTGCACCTGAGCTTGGGCCTCACGGGTCATGGCCCCATAGGCGGCCAACTCCGGATGGGCGTGCAGGGTGTGCAGGTAGTCAGGTGCGCGTACCGGCCACTGCGGAAACGTCGGCGCTTGTAATGCGTCGGCATCCTGTCCGATCCAGCGTTTAAGTGCGGCGCGGGCCTGGGTGGCTTGGGTCAGTAGTTGGTCCTTCCGCTCTTCCAGCTGCGCGGCCTCCTGGCCCGGGGCCAGGGCATCGGCGGAAGCGCCGCCCCCTGCGGCCAGGCGTGCACGTACCGCCGCTGCCAGCAGGCGGTTTTCGTTGAACAGATTGTCGAACTGCTGCAGTTTGCGTTGCAGGGTGTACGCGGTAATCCAAGCTTGTGCCGTGGCTGCACGCACTTTCAGACGCTCGAACAGCGCTTCGGCACCCGCCCGCTCGACCGTGGCCTGAGCGGTTTCGACCCGCGCTTTTCGTTTGTCGCGATTGGGCACCTCCTGAGAAAAACCGACTACCTGCATGGTCATGAAGTCTCGATTGGTACTCCATCGATCGCTGCCGTCCACCGGCAGGTTCTGCACGCCAAGATTCAGTCGTGGATCGGGTAGTTCACCCGCTGGCACAACGGAGTGACGTGCAGCGGAAGCCTGTTCCTGGCGTGCTTGAAGCGAAGGTGCGTTGCGCTCGGCAAGTTGCAGCGCATCGTCCAGCGTGAGCGAATTCGCCTGCGCCGATAGCACCGGCAGCAGGAGTGCCAGGGCGGCAGAAAGCATCCGCCCTGAATGGGAACATAGGGGAGTCATGAAGATGATTCCTCGAAAAAACCAGCGCACAGGCGCATGTCATCGTTCAGCCGCCGAGGCAGAACGATGGTGTGAGGTTTACGAAGGAATCAGGTGCGGGGAGGACGCCAATGATCGGGGGGAGCCCTGGTCAGAAGGCCTTCGCCATAGGTATCGACGGGGCGGGGAGTCGAGAAGGTGAGCGCGGGCTCGAGCATGCTGACCTGCAATGTGCTTGCAGTACTGCATTCCTGGCCGATTTTGCAGGCCTTGTTGGCGTGCTGAGAGGTTTTCCCCTGATCCTGGTCCTGACAGCAGTCGTGCTCCATCCCTGCCATCATCTGCATGCCCATGGTTTGCATGGGGCAAGGCTCGATGGCTGAGTCGACTCCCGCCATCCCGTTGAGAGGAAGCGAAAGTACGAGCATCAGGATAGTGAACAGTCGCAGGATGCGGATCATAGGGGCGAGTGTAGGTGATATTGGTTAGCGCAGCATTAACTGCGCCTTTCTTAAGAAAAACGCAATTACTTCTGTTTACTACTGCGACGTTGCAATCACCTCAACGTGCTTGGGTAAAGCAATAGAGATCAGGGCTGCGAGTAGCACGAAGGCCGAGGAAATCCATAAACAAGCTCCCAGCCCGTAGGCTTGGAATACCCAGCCCGAGAGCAGCGTACCAACCAGGCGACCCAGGGCGTTGGACATGTAGTAAAAGCCCACATCCAGCGAGACCCCATCTTCCTTGGCATAGCTGACGATCAGGTAGCTGTGCAGCGATGAGTTCACCGCGAATAGCACACCAAACAGCATCAACCCACCCAGCAGCACTACTTGAGCTGACCAGCCTGCCGACAGGCCCACGGCGATGAGCGCAGGTAGCCCGGCCAGGGCGATTGCCCAGATGAAGGCTGCTCGGCCGTCGGGTACATGACCACGCTTCTTGCCGGTGATATGGGGGGCAAACGACTGGACAATGCCGTAGCCGATTACCCACGCGGCCAAGAAGCCCCCGACCAGCCAGAAATCCCTGGACAGCATGTCGCGGAACTTCGGCTTGGCCTTGGCCTTGCCCAAGTCCTTTTTCAGCAGGATCAGACTGCCGATCCATATCAGGGCCAGCACCGCCGCCATGGCCAATACCGCCTGGGTAAAACCGAGCAGCGCAAGCAGTGCTCCCCCGAGGAAGAAGCCCACGCCTTTGAGCGCGTTTTTCGAGCCCGTCAGGATGGCTACCCATTTGTAGAGGGTGCCTTGCTGGCTGTCCGGCACCAAGAGCTTGATGGAGCTCTTGGCGCTCATCTTGTTCAGGTCCTTGGCGATGCCGGAGAGCGCCTGGGTGGCCGTCACCCATGGCACCGTCAGCGAGGCTGCTGGTACCGTGAGCATCAGCAGGGCAACCACCTGCATTCCAAGGCCGAGTTCATCGTGCGGTTTAACCCCAGGCGGACGCCGAGGTAAGGGGCTTACAAATTGGCTGCTTACGGTCCAAAAACAGAGGGGGCCGTACTGATCGGCTCCAACCCACGGCGGCCGCTAAGCCGGCGTAATCGCACCGAAGCTAGGTAGCTTCTGCTTTGATCTACGACGAAGCCAACCGAAGATGATCTGGAGCGTTTGTATCGTAGGGCCATCCTACGAGGACTAAGCCCTGTGAATAGTATGCTTCGATCTGGGGCCCTAATATCAGTACAACAAGAAGCTACTGCGCGAAATCGACCGCCGAGTGCGTTACCTGCGCAAGCGCCTTGAAGATGTGAAGGTGGTGGCGTACTCGCCGCAGCAGGAGGGCAAAGTGTTTTTCGGTGCCTGGGTCGAAATCGAGAACGATGAGGGCGAGACCATGAAGTTTCGCATTGTCGGCTATGACGAGATCTACGGGCGCAACGATTACATTTCGATCGACTCGCCCATGGCCCGTGCCTTGTTGAAGAAGGAGGAGGGCGATGAGGTGGTGGTGCATACACCTACTGGTGAAGCGACCTGGTATGTGAACAGCATCAGCTACGGGTGATGAGTTGACGTTACCTGTGCCCGCCTCTTCGCGGGCACAGGCAGCCATCAAGTGTCGCGTAGAACCGCCAGCGGGCTAGCATTCAAGGCCCGTCGCGTCCCCAGTACCCCCGCACCCCCCACCAGCAACGCCCCCGCAAGCGGCAACACCAGCAACCACGGATGTGGGCTCCATTGCAGGTCAAAGGCGTAGCGGTACAGCACCAGGGTAATCAGTTCGCAGCCCACTGCAGCCAACAGCCCGCTGGCCGCTCCCAGCAAACCGAATTCGATACGCCGAGCCTTGACCAGCAACGGCCGCGCCGCCCCCAGGGCGCGCAGCAAGGCGCCCTGGCGAATGCGTTCGTCCAGTGTGGCCTGCAAGCCTGCGAACAGCACCGCCAGCCCGGCCGCCAGTACGAACAGCAGCACATACTCGACCGCCAGGGTCACCTGGGCGAGGATGCTGCGCAGCTGGTCGAGCAAGGCATCCACCTGCAGGATGGTCACTGCCGGAAACGCCCGTGACAGCGCCACCACATCCAGGTCATGCCCCGGTGCCAGGTAGAAGCTGGTCAGGTAGGTGGTCGGCAGCCCTTGTAGCGTGCCGGGCTGGAAGATCATGTAGAAATTCGGCTGGAAGCTGTCCCAGTGCACGCTACGCAGGCTGCTGACGCGGGCCTGGCGCTGCTGGCCGCCGATGTCGAAGGTCAGCAGGTCGCCCATGTGCAGTTTCAGGCTGCTGGCCAGTTCCGCTTCCACCGATACCCCGGGGATTTCGTTGTCGGCTGGCAAGGCTTGCCACCAGCTGCCGGCGGTCAGCGCGTTGCCTTCGGGCAATTCGGCGGCCCAGGTCAGGCTGAGGTCGCGCTGTACGGCGCGCTCGCCTGCCGAGTCCTTGCTGACGATCTGCTGTACCGGCTGCTCGTTGATCTGCACCAGGCGCCCGGGCGTCACCGGGTACAGCGGCGCTGAAGTGGCGTTGACCTGGTGCAGGCGTTGAGCGAACGGTTCGCGGTCATCCGGCAGGATGTTCAGGGCGAAATGGTTCGGCGCATCCTTGGGCAACTGCGCTTGCCAGGTGTCGAGCAGTTCTGCGCGCAGCAGGGCGACCAGGGCCATGGCCAGCAAAATCAAGCCGAAGGCCAGGGCCTGGCCGGCGGCAGCCATGGGGTGGCGTAACAGCTGGCCGAGCCCCAGGCGCCAGGTGAGTGGCGCGCCGGCCAGCAGCTGGCGCAGGCTGCGCAATCCGAGTAACAGCAGGCCACCGAGCAATAGTGCAGCGACCAGGCCGCCGCCGAGCAGGGCGAAAGTGAGCAGCAAGTCGAGGCTCAGGCGCCACATGATCAGGCCCAGGGCAAACAGAGCGGCGCCGTACACCAACCAGCTGCTGGGTGGTATCGGTAACAGATCACGGCGCAGTACCCGCAGTGGCGGAACTTGGCCCAGGGCGGCAATTGGCGGCAGGGCGAAGCCGGCCAGTGCAACCAGCCCGGTACCGATACCGGCCAGCGCCGGGATGATGCCACCGGCCGGTACCACGCTTGGCAGCAGGCCGTGCAGCAAGCGGAACAGGCCCAACTGAGCCAGCCAGCCGAGCAGGGCGCCGGCAAAGGCGGCGACGAGGCCGAGCATGGCCAACTGCAGGCAATACAAGCCCAGAGCCTGGCGGCGTGAGAGCCCCAGGCAGCGCAGCAGGGCGCTGGCGTCCAGGCGGCGTGCGGCGTAGCGGCTGGCCGAGAGGGCCACAGCCACGCCGGCCAGCAGCACGGCCACCAGGCTGGCCATGTTCAGGTAGCGTTCGGCCTTGCCCAGCGCGCCGCCGATCTGTTGGTTGCCATCGCGGGTGTCGCGCAGGCGCTGGTTGGCGGCCAGGTCTTTTTCCACGGCTTGGCGGTACCGGGCCAGTGCCTCGGCATCACCGCGCCACAGGTCGCGGTAGGTGACCCGGCTGCCCGGCTGGATCACGCCGGTTGCCCCCAGGTCGGCCAGGTTCATCATCACGCGCGGGGTAAGGCTGTAGAAGTTGTTGGCGCGGTCTGGCTCGTAGGTCAGCACGCGGCTCATGCGCAGGGTTTTCATGCCTACGTCGATGCTGTCACCAATCGCCAGCCCCAGTGCCGCCAGCAGGCGTGGTTCGACCCACGCCTCGCCAGGAGCAGGGCCGCCGCCAGGCGTTTCCTCGGCGTAAGGTGCCGGCGCGCTGCGTACTTGCCCGCGCAATGGGTAGGTGCCGTCGGCGGCCTTGACGCTGGACAGTTGGATGCCGTTATCGCCGCCCACCACACTGGTGAACTCGACCACCTGCGCGTGGCGCAAGCCAAGTGCCGTGCCGGTATCGATCTGTTGCTCGCGGGCGGGGGCACTGCCCTGCAGCACCAGGTCGGCACCCAGGAATTCGCTGGCGCGCAGTTGCATGGCACCGTTAAGGCGGGCGCCGAAATAGCCGATGGCGGTGCTGGCTGCCACCGCCACCAGCAGGGCAAAGAACAGCACGCGTACTTCGCTGGCGCGAATGTCGCGCAGCAACTGGCGCAGGGCCAGGCCGCACAGGCGGGATAACGGCATGTGGTTCATCAGGCTTCCACCGAGGTCACCAGGCGCCCCGCGTCCAGGCGGATCTGGCGGCGGCAGCGCCGGGCCAGGCGTTCGTCATGGGTGACCAGCACCAGGGTGGTGCCGCGCTCCTTGTTCAATTCAAACAGCAAGTCGCTGATGCGCTCACCCGTGTGGCTGTCGAGGTTGCCGGTGGGTTCGTCGGCAAACAACACCGCAGGCTGTGCGGCGAAGGCGCGGGCGATGGCCACCCGCTGCTGCTCGCCGCCCGACAGTTGGCGTGGGGTGTGGCTCAGGCGCTTGCCGAGGCCGACCCGTTCCAGCAGGGTGCGCGCCTGTTCGCGTGCATCGCGGCGGCCGTCCAGCTCCAGTGGCAGCATGACGTTTTCCAGCGCATTGAGGCTGTCGAGCAGTTGGAACGACTGGAACACGAAGCCCACATGTTCGGCGCGCACACGGGCGCGCTGGTCTTCATCCAGTGGCCCCAGGTCATGGCCGGCGAGAATGACCTTGCCAGCGCTGGGCTGGTCGAGGCCCGCGAGCAGGCCGAGCAGCGTCGACTTGCCAGAGCCCGAGGCGCCGACGATGGCCAAGCTGTCACCCTGGGTGAGATCAAGGGAAAGTGCGTGGAGGATGGTCAGGTCGCCTTCCGCGCTGGGGACCACTTTGCTAAGGTTCTGCGCAACGAGAATGCTGGGGCTCATGGAGAATCCGATGCGAGTGTGGTGGTTGAGTGCCGGTCTGGCCCTGTATTGCCTGGCCCAGAGCGCGGCGGCGGGAACGCTGCTGATTGTTGGCGATAGTATCAGCGCCGGTTTTGGCCTGGATACCCGCCAGGGTTGGGTGTCTCTCTTGCAGACCCGCCTCAAGGACGAAGGTTTCGATGACAAAGTGGTCAATGCATCGATCAGCGGCGACACCAGCGCAGGCGGCCAGGCACGGCTGCCGGCGCTGCTTGCAGCCCATAAACCCAGCCTGGTGGTGTTGGAGCTGGGCGGTAACGATGGCCTGCGCGGGCAGCCGCCCGCGCAATTGCAACAAAATCTTGCGTCGATGATCGAGCGTTCGCGCCAGGCTGGTGCCAAGGTACTTTTGTTGGGCATGCGCCTACCGCCCAATTATGGTGTGCGCTACACCACCGCATTTGCCAACGTGTATGAACAGCTGGCAGCGGACAAGCAGGTGCCCTTGGTGCCGTTTTTCCTTGAAGGGGTAGGGGGCGTGCCTGAGCTGATGCAGGCCGACGGCATCCATCCGGCGCAGGGTGCCCAGCAGCGCCTGCTGGAAAATGCCTGGCCAGCGATAAAACCCTTGCTGTGAAGCTTTAAACGAGGGCGCCTTTCGGCTAATGTTGCGCCCCCCGTTTCGAGTGCCCCCAATGCCGCGCCCTGCCTGGTCCCTGTTTGCCTACCAACTGATCGAGCCTGACGAGCAGCTCGACTTGTTCGCCTGCCAGGAAATCCGTGTTCACCTCGTGGCCCGCCAGCTTGAGCTGGGTGTGCCAGTCGACCGTACCTTGTGCGGTGGTCTGCTACCTGCGCAGCCGCGCTGGTCGGGGGTGCCGCGCTCGATCTACCGCGATGGCCGCCTGTGTGACCTATGCCGTGCCATCCTCGATGCCCAGCGACGCGGCATGCGCCCGGTGTGGCCTGAGCTGCATGGCAGCTGAACGGCAAGCACCTTTCATCATCTGAAACGCTTGCATGACGCCAATGCCTCCCGCTTGCACTGGCGCGGGTGTACAATCGATCCTCTTGACCCACCTTTCGAAGGATTTACCGGATGTTGCCGCGCTTTCCTGCCGTCACCCGTAGCCTGTCCCTGGCCGCCCTGCTGGTAGCGGGCCCCGCTGCTGCGCTGGAGCTGCCACTGCCACCGCCCGGTGAAGACATCGTCGGCCAGGTGCATGTGATCAAGGCAAAGTACGAGGACACGTTCGCCGATATCGGCACCGCCAACGACCTCGGCTACCTGGAAATGATTGCCGCCAACCCGGGCGTCGACCCCTGGCTGCCGGGCGCCGGCACCGAAATCATCCTGCCGACCCGTTACGTCTTGCCGCCGGGCCCGCGTGAAGGCATCGTCATCAACCTGGCCGAGTACCGCCTGTATTACTTCCCGAAAGGGCAGAACGTGGTACATACCTTCCCGCTGGGTATTGGCCGGGAGGGTTGGGGTTCGCCGATCGCCAACACCAAGATCACTGCCAAGACGCCAAACCCGACCTGGACGCCGCCTGCCTCGATTCGCAAAGAGCACGCAGCGGACGGTGACATCCTGCCCGCCGTGGTGCCGGCTGGCCCGGACAACCCGCTGGGGCCGTTCAAGTTCACCTTGGGTGTGCCGGGCTACCTGATCCACGGTTCGAACAAGAAGTTCGGCATTGGTATGCGTACCAGCCACGGTTGCTTCCGCATGCTCAACAACAACGTGCTGGAACTGTCGAAGATGGTGCCGGTGGGTACTCCGGTACGCATCATCAACGAGCCGTACAAGTTTGGTATCAGTGGCGGCAAGGTCTATCTTGAGGCACACACGCCGCTGGATGACCAGGGTAACCCGTCAGTGGTGGACAAACACACCGCCGTTATCAATGCCTTGCTCAAGCGCGAAGACCTGGCCAATAACCTGCGCATGAACTGGGACATGGTGCGAGACGTGGTGGCTGCAGAAGATGGCATGCCGGTAGAAATTGCCGTGCCCGTGGAAAACCAGGGTGGCACACCAATGGTTACGAGCATTCCGCCCGAACTGCAGTAAGGTAATCGCGACACACCCGGGCCTGCCTTAGTGCAGGCCTTTTCGTACCCGCCTGACGTGTTTGCCCGTTTCACAGGCAATAAAAAAGCCGACCCACAAGTGGGTCGGCTTCTTAACAATCCGTGAGGATTATTACTTGCGGCTGGCTTTGTCCAGCATACGCAGAGCGCGCTCGTTGGCTTCGTCAGCGGTCTGCTGAGCCTTCTGAGCGGCTGCCAGTGCGTCGTCAGCCTTACGGTAGGCTTCGTCAGCACGAGCTTGAGCGCGAGCTGCTGCGTCTTCAGTCGCAGTCAGACGAGCTTCGGTTTCTTTGGATACGCTGCTGCAACCGGTAGCCAGAACTGCGGCCAGAGCCAGAGCAGAGAATTTCAGAACGTTGTTCATCGTGTTCCCCTTCAAGGACTTTCTATTAAATAGCCATCTCTCAGGAAAGAGAAACTGGCCGGCGTACATAGTACCCATTACTTGTAGTAAGTAAACTGACAGAGCGCAAGAACTGCAAAAAAAATGTTGCTTGACCCTGCGCCGACAAGATTTGCGACGCTTCTGTGAAAAAAACGTGCAGGGTTCGCAAGCGATTGTAGTACAGGAACTTTTTTGTTGAACTAAGGGTGACTTTAACTGTCCCTCAGCGTCTTAAGCCCTAGAACATCCGGCGGCTGTTGGGTGGGATGGGGAAAGTCGCCCTGATGCCATTTTGGCCATTTTTAACCGCCGCCACCTTGAGCAATCACGCTCGCGGCGCCTACTATCTTGTGAGTGCCAGAGGATCCGAACGATTACAATCGTCCAGTGGTCGAAGGGGCAACAGGTGGCGTAGAGATTCTGTGCCGGATAAACAACCATCGGTTAAGGTATGGGTCTGCCGAGAAGACCTGCAAGGAGTAGTGATGAGCGAAGCGCTGACCATCCACCATGACCAGGCGGGTCATCAGTTCGAGACCAACGTGGACGGTCATCGTGCCTATCTGACGTACATGGATTTGGGCAAGCAGACGCTGGACATCTATCGCACCTTCGTGCCCAACGCCCTGCGCGGCCGCGGGATCGCTGCCGCTTTGACCGAACGAGCCCTGGAGTACGCCGAGCAGATGGGCTACACGGTGATTCCGTCCTGCTCGTATGTGGAGCGCTACATGGAGCGCCAGCAGCGGCATTCGAGCAAAGCCTGAGCAGGCACCAGACACCAAAACGCCGGGCATTGCCCGGCGTTTTTCGTTGTTGCAATGCTTAGCCGCGCTTGCGCTGCGGCAGCACATCTTTCAGCTTGGTACGCATGCTGCGCAGGGTCTTCTCGGTAGCCGACCAGTCGATGCAGGCGTCGGTGATCGACACACCATACTGCAGCTCGTCCAGGTTTTTCGGTATCGACTGGCAGCCCCAGTTCAGGTGGCTTTCGACCATCAGGCCGATGATCGACTGGTTGCCTTCGAGGATCTGGTTGGCAACGTTTTCCATGACCAGCGGTTGCAGGGCCGGGTCCTTGTTGGAATTGGCATGGCTGCAGTCGACCATGATGTTGGCCTTGATCTTGGCCTTGGCCAGGTCCTGTTCGCACAGGGCAACGCTGACCGAGTCGTAGTTCGGCTTGCCGTTGCCGCCGCGCAGTACCACGTGGCCGTAAGGGTTGCCCTTGGTGGTAACGATCGATACACCGCCTTCCTGGTTGATACCCAGGAAGCGATGCGGCTTGGACACCGACTGCAAAGCGTTGATGGCAACGGTCAGGCCGCCGTCGGTGCCGTTCTTGAAGCCGACCGCCGAGGACAGGCCCGAGGCCATCTCGCGGTGGGTTTGCGACTCGGTGGTGCGAGCACCAATGGCCGACCAGCTGATAAGGTCTTGCAGGTATTGCGGGGAAATCGGGTCGAGCGCCTCGGTGGCAGTCGGCAGGCCCATTTCAGCCAGGTCCAGCAGCAGCTGGCGGCCGATGTGCAGGCCGTCCTGGATCTTGAACGAGTCATCCAGGTATGGGTCGTTGATCAGGCCTTTCCAGCCGACGGTGGTGCGTGGCTTTTCGAAGTACACGCGCATGACCAGGTACAGCGTATCGGACACTTCTTCGGCCAGCACTTTCAGGCGCTCGGCATACTCGTGGGCGGCCTTGATGTCGTGGATCGAGCAAGGGCCGACCACGACGAACAGGCGATGGTCCTTGCCGTCGAGAATATTGCGCACCACTTCACGGCCGGCAGTCACGGTCTGCAGGGCCTTGGCGCTGAGGGGGATTTCCTTCTTGAGCTGATCAGGGGTGATCAGGGTCTCGTTGGAGGCAACGTTCAAGTCATCGATCGGTAAATCAGCCATCGTGTTACTCGTCAGGTCACGGGTGCCGGCCGCCAACAATCCCCGTGCGGCCCAGCAGCAAGAATAATCGCAGCGGGGAGCCGAACCTTAGCGCGTTACAGGTGGCGCGACAATGGGCTAAGCCCAGTCATTGTGGGGTTTTTCCCTGTTCGAGGGGGTTGCGCGCGAATGGGCTGCCCAGCGCGGCTCAACCTGTGTAAAAAGAGGGCTGACCCTATAGCTGGAGATTGGCATGCATTCGAACACCCCGCGCATCGGCATCATCGGCAGTGGCGCCATTGGCGGCTTTTATGGGTTGATGCTGGCCCGGGCCGGTTTCGATGTGCATTTTCTGCTGCGCAGCGAGTATCAGGCCGTTCGCGAGCAGGGGCTTAGCCTGGACAGTGCCGTGCATGGCACGCTGCAAATGAAGGTGCAGGCTTACGTCAATGCCGCCGACATGCCGCCGTGTGACTGGCTGCTGATCGGTGCCAAGGCCACCAGCAACGCGCAGCTTGCGCCGTTGATCGTCCAGGCCGCTGCGCCCGGCGCCAAGGTGGTGCTGTTGCAGAATGGCCTGGGTGTGGAGGAACAGTTGCGCTCGGCCTTGCGCAGCGACATGCATCTGCTTGGCGGCCTGTGCTTCATCTGTGTCAATCGCCAGGCACCGGGTGTAATCCGTCACCAGGCTCTAGGTGCGGTCAATCTGGGGTACCACAGCGGGCCGGCCATTGATGGTGGCGCCGCGCTGGTCGCGGAAGGCGCCGGGTTGTTCCAGGCCGCGGGCATCGATTCGCAGGCCATGCCGAACCTGGCCCTGGCTCGCTGGCAGAAGTTGGTGTGGAACGTGCCTTACAACGGCCTGTCGGTGCTGCTGGGGGCGAGCACCACGCCGCTGATGGCCGAGCGCCATAGTCGCGAGCTGATCCAGGCCTTGATGGCCGAGGTGGTGCAGGGGGCGGAAGCCTGTGGTCATGTGTTACCGGAGGGCTACGCCGAGCACTTGTTCCAGGTGACCGAGCGCATGCCCGACTACTGGCCGAGCATGTACCACGACCATGCCCACCAGCGCCCCCTTGAACTGCAGGCTATCTATGCCGAGCCGCTGGCACGCGCTCGGGCGGCGGGGTGCAGCCTGCCACGCATGGAGATGCTGTATCAGGCGCTGAGTTTCATCGACAGCAGTGATCGGCCCCACTGAAGGCGGCTTCGGCCTTGGCGGCACTCGCTGTGGGTCGCTCCAGCCCACGCCAGCAGCGCGCCGGACGGCAAAGCGTGCATCCGGCGCGCTGCTAAGCTGAAGCTTGCTCTGCCGCTGCGGCAGTCGAGGAGGTCGAATGATCCGCTCCATGCTGTACGCCACCGACCTCGGTGTCTACGCCCCTTTCGTGATGCAGCACGCGCTGGCGTTGGCGCGCACGTTCAACGCCGAATTGTATGTGATTCACGCGGTAGAGCCGATGGGCCAGTTCGCCGAATCCCTCCTGCAAAGCTACCTCGATGAGCAGACGCTCGACCAGTTGCATAGCCAAGGCGTGAACACGGTGATGGCGAATATAGAGCAGCGGGTGCTGGAAAGCTTTCGCGACGAGCTAGGTGAAGAAGCCGATCTGGCGGTGATCAGAGCCGTGCGGGTACGGCAGGGCGACCCGGCCCAAGTGATTCTCGACCAGGCGCAGCGGCTAAGCGTCGACCTGTTGATATTCGGTAGCCACAGCGCCGGTGCCGGGGTGGACGTACCGCTGGGGCGCACGGCGGTGCGGCTGCTGCAATTGTCGCCGGTGCCGGTGTACATGGTGCCTTTGGCGCAGCACCTGGGGCGTAGGAAAACATGAAGATGGCTGTAGGCCATTTCCGGCTGGCGCGTAACAAAATAGTTCTAGATTTATTTCCAGAACCACTAATATAGTTATATATCGTCGCTGCCTGCTGCCGCGGACTCATCGCTGAACCGAGGGGAACCTATGAAGCTTCAACAACTGCGCTACATCTGGGAAGTGGCGCACCATGACCTCAACGTCTCCGCGACGGCGCAGAGCCTGTATACCTCCCAGCCAGGTATCAGCAAGCAGATCCGCCTGCTCGAAGACGAACTGGGTGTTGAAGTCTTTGCCCGCAGTGGCAAGCATCTGACCCGCGTTACTCCGGCCGGTGAGCGCATCATCAATACCGCAGGCGAAATCCTGCGCAAGGTCGAGAGCATCAAGCAGATCGCCCAGGAGTTCTCCAACGAGAAGAAGGGCACGCTGTCCATTGCCACTACCCATACCCAGGCGCGTTATGCACTGCCGCCGGTAATCAGCAGTTTCATCAAGCAATACCCGGAAGTGTCCCTGCACATGCATCAGGGCTCACCCATGCAGATTGCCGAGATGGCTGCGGACGGTACGGTCGACTTCGCTATCGCTACCGAGGCGCTGGAGCTGTTCGGCGACCTGATCATGATGCCGTGCTACAAGTGGAACCGTTGCGTGGTGGTGCCGCAAGGTCACCCACTGGCCAAGCTGCCGAAGCTGACCCTGGAAGCCGTTGCCGAATACCCGATCGTTACCTACGTGTTCGGTTTCACCGGGCGTTCGAAGCTGGACGAAGCCTTCAACCACCGAGGCCTCACGCCGAAAGTTGTATTCACCGCGGCTGACGCCGACGTGATCAAGACCTATGTACGCTTGGGGTTGGGCGTGGGCATCGTTGCTGGCATGGCCGTGGATGCCAAGCTCGACAGTGACCTGGTGGCCCTGGACGCCAGCGAGCTGTTCGAAGCCAGCATTACCAAGATCGGCTTCCGCCGTGGCACCTTCCTGCGTGGCTTCATGTGCGACTTCATCGAGAAGTTCGCCCCGCACCTGACCCGCGAAGTGATGGCCAAGGCGATTCAGTGCCATAACAAGCAGGAGCTGGAAGAACTTTTCGAAGGCGTCGAACTGCCAGTGCACTGATTCAAGAATGCTGGGGCTGCATAGCAGCCCCGGCTATTTCAAGCCTTGCTGATCAGGTTGCCCGCGTGCAACCCGCATTCCTTCTGCGTCGACTCTTCCCACCACCAACGCCCTTCACGCTCATGCTGGTTCGGCAGCACCGGCCGGGTGCACGGCTCGCAACCAATGCTGATGAAGCCGCGCTCATGCAGGCTGTTGTACGGCAGTTCAAGCATGCGGATATAGCCCCACACCTCTTCACTGCTCATCTGCGCCAGCGGGTTGAACTTGTACAGCGTACGTTCAGGGGTGGAGAAGGCACTGTCGATTTCCAGTGCCGCCACCTGGCTGCGGGTGCCCGGGCTCTGGTCGCGGCGCTGGCCGGTAGCCCAAGCGCTGACGGTGGCCAACTTGCGGCGCAACGGCTCGATCTTGCGAATGCCGCAGCACTCCCCATGGCCATCCTTGTAGAAGCTGAACAGGCCCTTTTCCTTGACGAACGGGTCGAGCTTGGCCCGATCAGGGCTGAGGATTTCGATCGGCAGGTTGTACTGCTCGCGTACCTGGTCGATGAACCGGTAGGTCTCCGGGTGCAGGCGACCGGTGTCGAGGCTGAACACCTTGACTTGCTTGTTCAGCTTCCAGGCCATGTCGACCAGCACCACGTCCTCGGCGCCGCTGAAGGAGATCCACAGGTCATCACCAAAATGCTCGAACGCGAGCTTGAGAATGTCCTGTGGGGACTTGTTGGCGTAGGTCGCGGCCAGGGCGGCGACGTCGAAGGGTTGGCTCATCAGGCGGTTTCCATCTTGGCTGTGGCGCTGTGCGCTCGTAATGAGGTGATGGTAACAAAAAAACGCGGGCTAGACGGACTCACAAGCCCTGCAAGGTTTGCATCAGCACCCGCACTTTGGCGATCGACTCTTCATATTCGGCCTGCCACTCGGAGTCGGCTACCACCGCGCCGCCGCCCCAGCAACTGACCTGGCCGTCCTTGACCAGCAGGCTGCGAATGGCGATGGAGCTGTCCATCTCGCCGCGCACATCCACATACAGCAGAGAGCCGCAGTACAGCGCACGGCGCGATGGCTCCAGCTCGTCGATGATCTGCATGGCGCGGATTTTCGGTGCACCGGTGATCGAGCCGCCGGGGAAGCTGTCGCCGATCAGGTCCAGCGCGTCCTTGTCGCTGGCCAGCTGGCCGGTGATGCTGCTGACCAGGTGGTGGACGTTGGGGTAGCTCTCCAGGCTGAACAGCTCCGGTACCTGCACTGAACCGATTTTGCAGGTGCGCCCCAAATCGTTGCGCAGCAGGTCGACGATCATCAGGTTTTCCGAGCGGTCCTTGGGGCTGTGCAGCAACTCTTCGGCATTGCGCGTGTCTTCGGTCGGGTCGCTGGCGCGTGGGCGGGTGCCCTTGATGGGGCGGGTTTCCACCTGGCCCTGGTTGACGCGAATGAAGCGTTCAGGCGAAAAGCTCAGTAAGGCGCTGCCGTCGGCCAGTTGCTGGTAGCCGGAGAACGGCGTTGGGCAGGCCTGGCGCAGGGCCTGGTAGGCGCGCCACGGGTCGCCCTGGCAGGGGGCGCGGAAGCGTTGGGTGAGGTTGATCTGGTAGCAGTCACCGGCCTGGATGTAGCGTTGTACCTGGTCAAAGGCTGCTTTGTACTGCTCGGGCTGCAGGTCGCCGGCCATCGGCGCGAGCAGCTGGAACTCGCCGGCTTCGGCGTTGATTTCGCCTTGGAACAGGCTGATCAGGCGTTGGCGTTCGTCAGCTGCCAGGTTTGGGTGAAACACCAGTTGGCTGGTGCCGAGCAGATGGTCGCTGACCAATGCCCAAGCGTACAGGCCCAGTTGGGCGTCTGGCAGGCCGAGGTCGTCCACGGCATGGCTTGGCAGGTGTTCCAGGCGGCGTCCGAAGTCATAGCTCAGGTAGCCGATCAGGCCGCCGGCGAAGGGCAGTTCTACACCGTCGGGCAAGTCGGCGTAACCCAGTTGAGCCAGGCCGACCCGCAGGCGCTGAAGGAAGGCGCGGCCTTCTTCGTGCGGGTGCGCTCGCAACTGTTGCAGCGGCCAGGCGCTGAGCAGGTCGAAGCGGCCGCGTTCGGCGCCAGGGCGGGCGCTGTCGAGCAGAATTGCGCCGGGGGCCTGGCGCAGGCGGGCGAAATAGGCGGCAGGGTCGGGCTGGTAGGGCAGGGGGTAAAGCGTACAGGTCGGCATCAGTGTGGACGGCGATGTAAAAGCGAGGAGGGCGATTGTAGACCTGTGTAGGAAAAGCGCCTAGCACTGGGCGCGACATTCAACATTGTGTTTGGCCCATTCGCAGCACAAGGCTGATCCTGCATTAGGGGCTGCAATGCAGCCCCCCGGTATCTCAGCGGTTGGGTACGTGCCCAAACAGCCCTTGCGCGACCCGTACCCGCTGCTCGGCATCCTCGGTCACGCCGTCCTTGGCCAGCGCTTCGATATGCGCCTCGATGGCATGGGTACGCTGGGTCAAACCGCAGTCGTTGGCAATCTGGATGTTCAGTCCCGGGCGGGCATTGAGCTCCAGAATCAACGGCCCCTTTTCCTGGTCCAGCACCATGTCCACGCCAATGTAGCCCAAGCCGCACAGCTCGTAACAGCCGGCGGCCAGCTTCATGAAACCGTCCCAGTTCGGCAGCTGCACGCCGTCCACCGCATTGGTGGTGTCCGGGTGTTTGCTGATGATGTTGTTCAGCCAGGTGCCACGCAGGGTCACGCCGGTGGCCAGGTCCACACCCACACCAATGGCGCCCTGGTGCAGGTTGGCCTTGCCACCGGACTGGCGGGTTGGCAGGCGCAGCATGGCCATTACCGGGTAGCCCATCAGCACGATGATGCGGATATCCGGCACGCCTTCGTAGCTGATGCTCTTGAAGATCTGGTCCGGGGTCACCCGGTACTCGATCAGCGCGCGGTCGCGGTGCCCGCCGAGCGAGTACAGGCCAGTGAGGATGCTGGAAATCTGGTGCTCGATTTCCTCATGGCTGATGATCTTGCCCGACACCGTGCGGTAGCGGTCTTCGAAGCGGTCGGCGATCACCAGGATGCCGTCACCGCCGGCGCCCTGCGCCGGCTTGATGACGAAATCGTTGCGCCCGCCAATGATCTGGTCGAGCTTCTCGATCTCTTTTTCGGTCTCGATGATGCCGTACATTTCCGGCACATGGATGCCGGCCGCCAGGGCGCGCTCCTTGGTGATGATCTTGTCGTCGACGATCGGGTACAGGTGGCGCTTGTTGTACTTCAACACGTAGTCCGCGTTGCGCCGGTTGATACCCATGATGCCCCGGGCCTCCAGGGCTTTCCACGTCTTGATCAGGCCAAACATCAGGCGTCAGCCTTCTTCAGAAAAGCCTTGAAACGCACGAGCTCGGTCAGGCGGTAGCCGCGATAACGGCCCATCGCCAGCATGAAGCCCACCAGGATCAGCAGTACGGCCGGGAAGGTGAATACGAAGTACACCAGTTCCGGCACCATCATCAGCAGGTGTGCCACCGAGGCGGCGAACAGGGTGCCGATGGCCACTTTCATGGCATGGCCGCCGCCACGCTCTTCCCAGGTGATCGACAGGCGTTCGATGGTCATGGTCAGGATCACCATCGGGAACAGCGCCACCGACAGCCCGCGCTCCAGGCCCAGTTTATGGCTGAACAGGCTGATGGCGGCGATCAGTACCACGACGAAGGTCAGCACCACCGACAGGCGTGGCAGCATCTGCAGCTTGAGGTGTTCCAGGTACGAGCGCAGTGACAGGCCCAGGGCGGTGATCACCGTGAACAGCACGATGCCAAAGCCTAGCTGGGTCTCGCGGAAGGCCAGGGCAATCAGTACCGGTGTGAAGGTACCCAGGGTCTGCAGGCCGATGAGGTTGCGCAACACCAGGATCACCAGCACGCCGATCGGGATCATGACCATGATCATGAAGGTTTGCTGGGTTTGCAGCGGCAGGCCGTACAACGAGTACTCGAGGAAGTCGGCGTCGGTGTTCTCGTCGGTCAGCTTGGCCAGGCGAATGGCGTTCATCTCGCTGTTGTTCATGCTGAAGGTGACGTTGGCCTTCTTGCCGCCATCGACGGTGATCAGGTTGTCGTCACCCGTCCACCACAGCAGGCGGTCGCTCGGCAGGCCTTGCTCGCCGGTGTCCGGGTTGAAGTACAGCCAGTCGTTGCCGTTGAAGCTGCGCAGCCACAGTTCCGGGGTCTGCGGGGTGTCGGCGACCAGGCGGATGGTGTGCACCTTTTCCATCGGCACGTGGGCGATCGACAGCAGCAGGTCGATGATCTGGGCCTTCTTCATGGCCGAAGTGTCGCCGGCCAGCAGCAGCTTGACGTTGTCATCGTTGAGGTTGTTGACCCGCTTGATGGTCTCGCTGACGAAGGTTTCGACGTCGGCCGAGTGCTGGCGGATCGGTGCCATCAGGGCTTCAGCGGCGATCTTCTCGGGGCCTTCGACGGCCAGGCTGTCACGGAAGGTCGGGCCTTTGACCGTGGTCTTCTCGTTGCTGTAGCGCTTGGTCAGCACCAGGCGGTAGTAGAGGGTCTGGTTGCCACTGGCGCGGCGGGCCGACCAGGTGACCTTGCGGTTGCCGTCGGCGCGGTTGACGCTGACCCCGTAGTTGTTGGAGATGAAGCTCTCGTTCAGGCTGACGTAGTCGCGGTTCAGCGGCGGCACGAACATCTGCACCTTGACCGGGTCCTTGGTGCTGGCCACGAACTCGACCTTGGCGTCGATGTTCCACAGGTCGTCGGTTTCATCCTCGGTCACCGGGATGCCGAGGAAGAAGATCTGATAAGCCGTGACCGCCACGCCCAATAGCACCAGTACGGTGATCAGGACTTTCAGATGGAGGGTAAGAGAGCGCATCGGGATTACTCTGCTTTGGGAGCGTCGGTGGCACAGGCAGGTTTGCCGGCCGCATATTTAAGGCTTGGGTCAACCAGCGCGTCGAAGTGCTTGAGCGCCTCGGAGCCGATCAGCAGCGGGAACTGGAAGGCGCTGCGGTCGGTGAGGTTCACTTCGATGGTGCGCATGGCCTGGCCCATGCAGATTTCGAGTTCGATGACCGGGCGGGCCGTGTAGGCCTTGCCCGATTCGGCATCATAGTCGCCAGCCCGGCGCTTGATCTTGCTTACGCGTGCCAGTGGGCGCTCGATCGGGTGCGAATGGGCCGCATCGATGGCGAGGTAGAAGCGTACCCAGCTTTCGCCGTTGCGCTTGAACCGCTTGATGTCGCGGGCGCTGAGCGACGCGGTCTTGGCACCGGTGTCGAGCTTGGCGGCCACTTCCAGGTTCAGGTCGCCCAGCTGTGCGTATTCGTTGAGACCATACACGGTCTTGCCCGCAGCCTGGCCAAGGGCCGGCAGCAGGGTGAGGCATAGCAGCAATAAAACGGGTGTAAGTCTCATAATCCTGGCGCGGTGCAGTGCAAGGTTCTAGGCAAGGTTCGGGTCAAGGCGACTGGCAACGGCTGCGCAAGCTTCCTCGTGTATCTGTCAACAAGCATGAATGTATGACAGACAGGCTATCCATACCCCATTGGAGGCGCGGCATTCTATCACGCCGACGTCTTGACGCCAGCGGTGCGCGATCTGACAGCATCAAGGCGGTGATAGTTCGTTCTTAGACGATTGTCGACAATATTCATTTTGTCTTTGACTTGATGGGCTCTGTTGGTTAATTTCTGGCGAAGAGTTTTTCAAGGTGTCGACAATATGCAGGACCTTTCCACCCCTGGCCCAGTGCTGGCAGACGAAACGGAAACACTTTCCGAAAACGTCTTCCGGCGCATCCAGGCGGCCATCGTCAAGGGTGAAATCGCCCCCGGCAGCAAGATTTCCGAGCCGGAACTGGCGCGCACCTATGGCATCAGCCGTGGGCCGCTGCGCGAGGCTATCCACCGCCTTGAAGGCCAGCGCCTGCTGGTGCGCGTGCCGCATGTAGGGGCGAGGGTAGTGTCGCTCAACCACGCCGAGCTGATCGAACTGTACGAAATTCGCGAGTCCCTGGAAGGCATGGCCTGCCGGCTGGCGGCCGAACGCATGAGCCAGGCCGACATCGACGAGTTGCGCCGGGTGCTCGACACCCACGAGCGCGACGCTGCGTTCCAGGCCGGCCTGGGTTACTACCAGCAGGAAGGCGACTACGACTTCCACTACCGGATTATTCAGGGTAGCGGTAACCAGACCCTGGTCAAGATGCTCTGCGGCGAGCTGTACCAGCTGGTGCGCATGTACCGCATCCAGTTCTCCGCCACGCCCAACCGGCCGCGTCAGGCCTTTGCCGAGCACCACCGCATTCTCGATGCCATCGCCGACCGTGACGGCGAACTGGCCGAGCTCCTGATGCGCCGCCATATCGGTGCATCCAAACGCAATATCGAGCGCCACTATCTGGACGCCCACAACAACAGCCCACGAGGTGAGAAATGACTGTGAAGAGCACCCCCGGTCAGCGTTTCCGCGATGCCGTTGCCGCTGAACATCCGCTGCAGGTGGTTGGCGCCATCAATGCCAACCATGCCCTGTTGGCCAAGCGTGCCGGCTTCAAGGCCATCTACCTGTCCGGTGGAGGCGTGGCCGCAGGCTCCCTGGGCCTGCCGGACCTGGGCATCAGTGGCCTGGACGACGTGCTCACCGACGTGCGCCGTATCACCGATGTCTGCGACGTGCCGCTGTTGGTGGATGTCGACACTGGCTTCGGTGCCTCGGCCTTCAACGTTGCCCGTACCGTGCGCTCGATGAGCAAGTTCGGCGCTGCCGCGATCCATATCGAGGACCAGGTTGGCGCCAAGCGTTGCGGCCATCGCCCGAACAAGGAAATTGTCACCCAGCAGGAAATGGTCGACCGCATCAAGGCTGCCGTGGATGCCCGCAGCGATGACAGCTTCGTGATCATGGCGCGTACCGACGCGTTGGCCGTCGAAGGCCTGAACGCTGCCCTGGACCGTGCCGAGGCCTGCATCGAGGCCGGCGCCGACATGGTCTTCCCGGAAGCCATCACCGAACTGCAGATGTACAAGACTTTCGCCGATCGGGTGAAGGCACCGATTCTGGCCAACATCACCGAGTTCGGCGCCACGCCGCTGTACACCACCGAAGAACTGGCTTCGGTCGACGTGTCGCTGGTGCTGTACCCACTGTCGGCGTTCCGCGCCATGAACAAGGCGGCCGAGAACGTGTACACCGCGCTGCGTCGTGACGGCACGCAGAAAAACGTGATCGACACCATGCAAACCCGCATGGAGCTCTACGATGCCATCGGCTATCACGCCTTCGAGCAGAGCCTTGATGCGTTGTTTGCCCAGAAGAAGGGCTGAGCGACATCTCCCGAATTAGCCAGAAAGCATCCATAACAAATTCAAGAAAGGAGAAACACCATGGCCGAAGCAAAAGTACTCAGTGGCGCAGGCCTGCGTGGCCAGGTGGCCGGCCAGACTGCACTGTCGACCGTGGGCCAGGCCGGTGCCGGGCTGACCTATCGGGGTTACGATGTACGTGACCTGGCGGCCGGTGCCGAATTTGAAGAAGTCGCCTACCTGCTGCTGTACGGCGAGCTGCCAACCCAAGCCGAGCTTGCCGACTACAAACGTAAGCTCAAGGGCCTGCGTGACCTGCCGCAAGCATTGAAGGAGGTGCTGGAGCGCATCCCGCGCGACGCCCACCCGATGGACGTGATGCGCACTGGCTGTTCGGTGCTGGGAACCCTCGAACCCGAACTGACCTTCGAGGCCCAGCGCGACAAGACCGACCGCCTGCTGGCGCTTTTCCCAGCCGTGATGTGCTACTGGTACCGCTTCACCCACCATGGCGTGCGCATCGACTGCACCAGCGAAGAAGACACCCTTGGTGGCCACTTCCTGCACCTGCTGCACGGCAAGAAGCCAAGCGAGCTGCACGTCAAGGTCATGAACGTGTCGCTGATTCTCTACGCCGAGCACGAGTTCAACGCCTCGACCTTCACTGCGCGTGTCTGCGCCTCGACCCTGTCCGACCTGTACTCCTGCATTACCGCTGCCATCGGCTCGCTGCGCGGCCCGCTGCACGGCGGTGCCAACGAAGCCGCGATGGAGCTCATCGAGCGCTTCCAGAGCCCGCAGGAAGCCACTGCCGAGCTGCTGCGCATGCTCGAGCGCAAGGACAAGATCATGGGCTTCGGCCATGCCATCTACAAAGAGTCCGACCCGCGCAACGAGGTGATCAAGGGCTGGTCGAAGCAACTGGCCGACGAAGTGGGCGACAAGGTGCTGTACCCGGTTTCCGAAGCCATCGACAAGACCATGTGGGAGCAGAAGCGCCTGTTCCCGAACGCCGACTTCTACCATGCTTCGGCTTACCACTTCATGGGCATCCCGACCAAGCTGTTCACCCCGATCTTCGTCTGCTCGCGCCTGACCGGCTGGGCGGCGCACGTCTTCGAGCAGCGCGCCAACAACCGCATCATCCGCCCGAGCGCCGAGTATGTCGGCGTCGAGCAGCGCCAGTTCGTGCCGATCGAGCAGCGCTGAGTCAGAGATTGCTGGGGCTGCTGCGCAGCCCTTTCGCGACACAAGGCCGATCCCACAGGGACGGCGCAGTACCTGTGGGGGCGGCTTTGTGTCGCGAAAGGGGCGCGTAGCGCTCCCGAGGCCTGAGCCGCACCTGCCCCCGAATACCGTGACCGAGCCTGATAACGATATGAACACAGCATTCCGCAAGCACCTGCCAGGCACCGACCTGGACTACTTCGATGCCCGTGCGGCGGTCGAGGCGATCAAGCCCGGCGCCTACGACGGCCTGCCATACACCTCCCGCGTGCTCGCCGAAAACCTGGTGCGTCGCTGCGACCCGGCCACGCTCGACGCCTCGCTGAGCCAGCTGATCGAGCGCAAGCGCGACCTCGACTTCCCGTGGTTCCCGGCCCGGGTGGTGTGCCACGACATTCTCGGCCAAACCGCGCTGGTCGATCTCGCCGGCCTGCGTGATGCCATCGCCGATAAAGGTGGTGACCCGGCTGCCGTCAACCCGGTGGTGCCGGTGCAACTGATCGTCGACCACTCGCTGGCCGTGGAGTGCGGTGGTTTCGACCCGCAGGCTTTCGAGAAGAACCGCGCCATCGAAGACCGCCGCAACGAAGACCGCTTCCACTTCATCAACTGGACCAAGAAGGCGTTCAAGAACGTCGACGTGATCCAGCCGGGCAACGGCATCATGCACCAGATCAATCTGGAGAAGATGTCGCCGGTGATCCATAACGACCGTGGCGTGGCCTATCCGGACACCTGCGTCGGCACCGACAGCCACACCCCGCATGTCGATGCCCTGGGCGTGATCGCCATCGGCGTGGGCGGCCTGGAGGCCGAGAACGTGATGCTCGGGCGCGCCTCCTGGATGCGCCTGCCGGAAATCGTCGGTGTCGAGCTGACCGGCAAGCTGGCGCCGAACATCACCGCCACCGACCTGGTGCTGGCTCTGACCGAGTTCCTGCGCAAGCAGAAGGTGGTCGGCGCATATCTGGAGTTTCACGGTGAGGGTGCCCGCGCCCTGACCCTGGGCGATCGCGCCACCATTTCCAACATGGCCCCGGAATACGGCGCCACTGCAGCGATGTTCGCCATCGACCAGCAGACCATCGACTACCTGCGCCTGACCGGCCGTGAAGAGCAGCAGGTCAAGCTGGTGGAGACCTACGCCAAGGCCGCCGGCCTGTGGGCCGACAGCCTGGGCGCTGCCGTTTATGAGCGTACCCTGAGCTTCGACCTGTCGAGCGTGGTGCGCAACATGGCCGGCCCGTCCAACCCGCATGCTCGCGTGGCCACCAGCGACCTGGCGGCCAAAGGCATCGCCGGCAGTTGGGAAGAGGTACCGGGGCAAATGCCTGATGGCGCGGTGATCATCGCCGCCATCACCAGTTGCACCAACACCAGTAACCCGCGCAACGTGATTGCCGCAGGCTTGATTGCACGCAATGCCAACCGGCTGGGGCTGGCCCGCAAGCCGTGGGTCAAGTCATCGCTGGCGCCAGGCTCCAAGGCCGTGCAGTTGTATCTGGAAGAGGCCGGCCTGGAGAAGGAACTGGAGCAACTCGGCTTTGGCATCGTCGCCTTCGCCTGCACCACTTGCAACGGTATGTCCGGCGCCCTCGACCCGGTGATCCAGCAAGAGATCATCGACCGCGACCTGTACGCCACCGCCGTGCTGTCGGGTAACCGCAACTTCGACGGGCGTATCCATCCGTATGCCAAACAGGCTTTCCTGGCTTCACCGCCGCTGGTGGTGGCCTACGCCATCGCCGGTACCATCCGCTTCGACATCGAGAAGGATGTGCTGGGTGTGGTCGATGGCAAGGAAATCCGCCTGAAGGATATCTGGCCCAGCGATGAAGAAATCGATGCCGTGGTGCGTGCCGCGGTCAAGCCGGAGCAGTTCCGCAAGGTGTATATCCCGATGTTCGCCATCGAGGAGGACCGTGGGCCGAAAGTGGCGCCGCTGTACGACTGGCGCCCGATGAGTACCTACATCCGCCGCCCACCCTACTGGGAAGGCGCCCTGGCGGGCGAGCGCACGTTGCGTGGCATGCGCCCGCTGGCGGTGCTGCCGGACAACATCACCACCGACCACCTGTCGCCATCGAACGCCATCATGCTCGACAGCGCCGCCGGTGAGTACCTGGCAAAAATGGGCCTGCCGGAAGAGGACTTCAACTCCTACGCTACCCACCGTGGCGACCACCTCACCGCCCAGCGCGCCACCTTTGCCAACCCCAAGCTGTTCAACGAAATGGTGCGCAAGGAAGATGGCAGCGTGAAGCAGGGCTCGCTGGCGCGTATCGAGCCGGAAGGCAAGGTCACCCGCATGTGGGAGGCGATCGAAACCTACATGCAGCGCAAGCAGCCGCTGATCATCGTTGCCGGTGCGGACTACGGCCAGGGCTCGTCCCGTGACTGGGCGGCCAAGGGTGTGCGCCTGGCGGGTGTCGAGGCAATCGTCGCCGAAGGCTTCGAGCGTATTCACCGCACCAACCTGGTGGGTATGGGTGTATTGCCGTTGGAGTTCAAACCCGGCACCGACCGCAAGACCTTGGGCCTGGACGGCAGCGAGACCTACGATGTGCTCGGTGCGCGCACGCCGCGGGCAACGCTGACGCTGGTGGTCACTCGGGCCAATGGCGAGCGGCTGGAAGTGCCGGTCACTTGCCGCCTGGACACTGCCGAGGAAGTGTCGATCTACGAAGCGGGTGGTGTGCTGCAGCGCTTTGCCCAGGACTTCCTCGAAGCGACCGCCTGAGTATGAAGCGGGGCCGCTTTGCGGCCCCAGGGTATTTCACCGGACTATCAGGATGCCCAAGACAATGGCACATGTACCGCAAGTAAAAATCCCCGCCACCTACATCCGCGGCGGCACCAGCAAAGGCGTGTTCTTCCGCCTGCAAGACCTGCCCGAGCAGGCGCAAATCCCCGGCCCCGCCCGCGATGCACTGCTGCTGCGGGTAATCGGCAGCCCCGACCCCTACGGCAAGCAGATCGACGGCATGGGCGGTGCGACGTCCAGCACCAGCAAGACCGTGATCCTGTCGCGAAGCATCAAGCCCGAGCACGATGTCGATTACCTGTTCGGCCAAGTCAGCATCGACAAGGCCTTCGTCGACTGGAGCGGCAATTGCGGCAACCTGTCCGCTGCGGTCGGTTCGTTCGCCATCAGCAGCGGCCTGGTCGACCCGGCGCGCATACCGCGCAACGGTATCGCCACCGTGCGCATCTGGCAGGCGAACATCGGCAAGACCATCATCGCCCATGTGCCGGTCACCGAAGGCGAGGTGCAGGAAACCGGCGATTTCGAGCTGGACGGGGTGACCTTCCCGGCGGCCGAGGTGCAGCTGGAGTTTCTTGACCCGGCCGCCGACGAGGACGGCGACGGGGGTGCCATGTTCCCTACCGGCAAGCTGGTCGATGACCTGGAAGTGCCGGGTGTGGGCACCTTCAAGGCGACCTTGATCAATGCCGGCATCCCGACCATTTTTGTCAATGCTGCCGATATCGGCTACACCGGTACCGAACTGCAGGACGCTATCAATGGCGACCCGCAGGCACTGCTGCGTTTTGAGACCATTCGCGCCTATGGCGCCTTGCGCATGGGCCTGATCGACAATGTCGACCAGGCTGCCGGGCGTCAGCACACACCAAAAGTGGCGTTCGTTGCGCCACCGAGCACCTACACTGCGTCCAGTGGCAAGCCGGTGCAGGCAGGCGATATCGACCTGCTGGTACGGGCCCTGTCGATGGGCAAGCTGCACCATGCCATGATGGGTACGGCGGCGGTGGCAATCGGCACCGCAGCGGCCATTCCGGGCACGCTGGTCAACCTCGCCGCTGGCGGGGGCGAGCGCAGCGCCGTGCGTTTCGGTCATCCCTCGGGCACCCTGCGGGTCGGCGCCGAGGCGCGTCAGGAGAAGGGTGAGTGGACGGTGACCAAGGCAATCATGAGCCGCAGTGCTCGCGTGCTGATGGAGGGCTGGGTTCGCGTGCCTGGCGACAGCTTCTAACGCACCAGCGGCGCTCGGCTTTAGTCAGTTGGGGCTGCTGTGCAGCCCCGGCAATTCTGAAGGGAGCTGGATATGAGCGCCAACGTAGACCTCAATGACCGCCCGGACTACGACCGGGTGCTGCAAACCCTGGCCGACTACGCCCTCGGTTATCGGGTCGATTCCGCTGAAGCCCTGGACACCGCGCGCAACTGCCTGATGGACACCCTGGGCTGCGGTCTTCTCGCCTTGCGCTTCCCTGAGTGCACCAAGCTGCTGGGGCCATTGGTGGAAGGTACCGTGGTGCCCCATGGGGCTCGCGTTCCTGGCACCGCCTACCGCCTCGATCCGGTCAAGGCTGCCTGGGATATCGGTTGTGCCGTGCGCTGGCTGGACTATAACGACACCTGGCTGGCCGCCGAATGGGCTCACCCTTCAGACAACCTTGGCGGCATCCTGGCCGTTGCTGATCACCTGTCACAAAAGCGCGTGGCCGCTGGTGAAGCGCCGTTGCTGATGCGTGATGTGCTCGAAGCCATGGTCATGGCCCACGAGATTCAGGGTGTGCTGGCGCTGGAAAACTCGTTCAACCGTGTTGGGCTCGACCACGTGATTCTGGTGAAGGTAGCCTCGACCGCCGTGTGCGCCAGGCTGATGGGGGCCAACCGCGAGCAGATGCTCTCGGCCTTGTCCCACGCCTTCGTCGACGGCCAGGCCCTGCGCACATACCGCCATGCGCCCAACGCGGGCTCACGCAAGTCTTGGGCCGCGGGTGATGCGTCCAGCCGGGGCGTGCGCCTGGCCGATATCGCCTTGCGTGGCGAGATGGGCGTGCCGGGTGTGCTTACGGCGCCGCAATGGGGCTTCTACGACGTATCGTTCAGCCATACCAACAAGGACTTGGCGCTCAAGCCTGCTGGGCAGTACGAGCTGCGTCTGCCCCAGGCCTTGGGCAGCTATGTGATGGAAAACGTGCTGTTCAAGGTCAGCTTTCCTGCCGAGTTTCATGCTCAGACCGCCTGTGAGGCGGCCGTCACCCTGCATCCGCGTGTACGAAACCGCCTGCACGAAATCGACCGCATCGTCATCACCACCCAGGAGTCGGCGATCCGCATCATTTCCAAAAGCGGCCCGCTGGCCAACGCCGCCGACCGCGACCATTGCCTGCAGTACATGGTGGCGGTGCCGCTGATCTTCGGCCATTTGGTGGCTGAGCATTATGAGGATGCCTTCCATGCCAACCACCCGAGCATCGATCGTTTGCGCGAGAAGATGGAGGTGGTGGAAGACCCGCGCTTCAGCCGCGAGTACCTGGAACCGGACAAGCGTTCGATCGCTAACGCGCTGCAGGTATTCTTCAAGGATGGCAGCAGCACCGAGCAAGTGCTGGTGGAGTATCCGATCGGGCATCGGCGGCGGCGTGGAGAAGGCATACCGTTGCTGGAGGCCAAGTTCAGGGCCAACCTGGCGACCCGTTTCGCGCGGCAGCGGTGTGGCGAGATTGGAGAGCTGTGCAAGGACCAGCAGCGGCTGGAGCGCACAGCGGTGCACGGGTTCGTGGATTTGTTCGTGATCTGAGGTCGGAGTGGGGTTGAAACAAGAAAGCCCTGGCATCACTGCCAGGGCTTTCTTTACAACCTGTGACTCAGCTTACGCCTGCACCACCGGGATCTTGGCGTTGGCTGCCGCTTCGCGGAACTCGGCGATCTGGTCGAAGCTCAGGTAGCGGTAAACGTCGGCAGCCATGCTGTCGATGTCTTTCGCGTACTGCATGTACTCTTCGACGGTCGGCAGCTTGCCGATGATCGAAGCAACAGCAGCCAGCTCGGCCGATGCCAGGTACACGTTGGTAGCGTCGCCCAGACGGTTCGGGAAGTTACGGGTCGAGGTGGAAACCACGGTCGAACCGGTCTGTACACGTGCCTGGTTACCCATGCACAGCGAGCAGCCTGGCATTTCCATGCGTGCGCCGGCCTTGCCGTAGATGCCGTAGTAGCCTTCTTCGGTCAGCTGGTGAGCGTCCATCTTGGTTGGCGGAGCCAGCCACAGACGGGTTGGGATGCCACCCTTGACCTTGTCCAGCAGCTTGCCGGCAGCGCGGAAGTGACCGATGTTGGTCATGCACGAACCGATGAACACTTCGTCGATCTTCTCGCCCTGTACCGAGGACAGCAGGCGGGCATCATCCGGGTCGTTCGGCGCGCAGAGCACAGGCTCCTTGACGTCGGCCAGGTCGATTTCGATGATTTCGGCGTACTCGGCATCGGCGTCGGCCGACAGCAGCTCAGGCTTGGCCAGCCAGGCTTCCATGGCCTGGGCGCGACGCTCCAGGGTGCGGGCATCGCCGTAGCCTTCACCGATCATCCAGCGCAGCAGGGTGATGTTGGAGGTCAGGTACTCGGCGATGGCCTTCTCTGGCAGCTTGATGGTGCAACCGGCAGCGGAACGCTCGGCCGAGGCGTCGGACAGCTCGAAGGCTTGCTCGACGGTCAGTTCGTCCAGGCCTTCGATTTCCAGGATGCGGCCGGAGAAGGCGTTTTTCTTGCCCTTCTTCTCGACGGTCAGCAGGCCCTTCTGGATGGCGTAGTAAGGGATGGCATGCACCAGGTCACGCAGGGTGATGCCTGGCTGCAGTTTGCCCTTGAAGCGCACCAGGATCGACTCTGGCATGTCCAGCGGCATGACGCCGGTGGCGGCGGCGAAAGCCACCAGGCCGGAACCGGCCGGGAACGAGATACCGATCGGGAAGCGGGTGTGCGAGTCGCCACCGGTACCCACGGTGTCAGGCATCAGCATGCGGTTCAGCCAGCTGTGGATGATGCCGTCGCCTGGGCGCAGCGACACGCCGCCACGGGTGCGGATGAAGTCTGGCAGGGTGTGGTGGGTGGTGACGTCGATCGGCTTTGGATAGGCCGCGGTGTGGCAGAACGACTGCATCACCAGGTCAGCGGAGAAGCCCAGGCACGCCAGGTCTTTCAGCTCGTCGCGGGTCATCGGGCCCGTGGTGTCCTGGGAGCCGACGGTGGTCATCTTCGGCTCGCAGTAGGCACCTGGGCGCACGCCCTGGCCTTCTGGCAGGCCGCAGGCACGGCCGACCATTTTCTGCGCCAGGGTGAAGCCCTTGCCGGAATCGGCAGGCTGCTCTGGTTTCTTGAACAGGTCGGAAGCACCCAGGCCCAGTTCGGCGCGGGCTTTTTCGGTCAAGCCACGGCCGACGATCAGCGGAATACGGCCGCCAGCGCGGACTTCATCCAGCAGCACTTCGGTTTTCAGCTCGAAGTTGGTGACCAGTTCGTCGCTGCCGTGACGGCGTACTTCACCTTTGTACGGGTAAACGTCGATGACGTCGCCCATGCCCAGGTTGGTGCAGTCGAATTCGATCGGCAGGGCGCCGGCGTCTTCCATGGTGTTGTAGAAGATCGGAGCGATCTTGGTGCCGAAGCAGAAGCCACCGGCGCGTTTGTTCGGCACGTACGGGATGTCGTCGCCGAAGAACCACAGTACCGAGTTGGTAGCGGATTTACGCGAGGAGCCGGTACCGACCACGTCACCCACATAGGCAACCGGGAAACCCTTGGCCTTGACGGCTTCGATCTGGGCCAGCGGGCCGACCGAACCAGGCTGCGACGGTTCGATGCCGTCGCGGGCCATTTTCAGCATGGCCAGGGCGTGCAGCGGGATGTCTGGGCGCGACCAGGCGTCCGGGGCTGGGGACAGGTCGTCGGTGTTGGTTTCGCCAGGTACCTTGAACACGGTCAGGGTGTACTTGTCGGCGATGGCCGGACGCGAGGTGAACCACTCGCCAGCAGCCCAGGATTCCAGCACGGCCTTGGCATGCGCGTTGCCGGCCTTGGCTTTTTCGGCCACGTCGTGGAAGGCATCGAACATCAGCAGGGTGTGCTTGAGCTGCTCGGCCGCGACGGCGCCCAGTTCGGCGTCATCCAGCAGTGCGACCAGCGTTTCGATGTTGTAGCCGCCCTGCATGGTGCCCAGCAGTTCGGTGGCGTGCTTGCGGTCGATCAGTGGCGACTTGGCTTCGCCCTTGGCGACGGCGGAGAGGAAAGCGGCCTTGACGTAGGCAGCTTCGTCGACCCCTGGCGGTACGCGGTTGGTGATCAGGTCTACGAGGAAGGCTTCTTCGCCGGCCGGCGGGTTTTTCAGCAGCTCGACCAGGCCTGCAGTTTGTTCGGCGTTCAGCGGCTGGGGCACGATGCCCAGGGCGGCACGCTCTTCGATGTGTTTGCGGTAGGCTTCAAGCACAGTTATTTCCCTCATCAGTGGTCCCTAAAGGGGGTCCGGGACGCTTATCCAGCATTCAATGCACCCATGCGCTGCCACGGCTTTGTGGGCCGCCCAGCCAGAGTCGCAAAGAATCCTTACAGAAGCTGCTTTCAAAGTTTTACGCCTGCAGAACGGGGGCTGATGAGGGTTGGCGCGGGCATGCGAGGGAAGCATGACCCGGGCCAACGCCGTTCTACCGGATTAACTGTGCTCGTGACGCTTTGAAAACAGCTTCCAACGGACATTGTTGCCTTTGAAAAGGCCGGATGATTCTACGGCAAAAAAAGCCCGAAGGTAAGGCGGTGAACATGACTTTAACGAGTGACCCTGGTTAGACAAAGGGCTAACATGGGCCTGTGTTCCACCGCCAAGCTGTTGTTTTTCATGTCCAACAAGTCCATCAAAACCCCTTGCGTCGGCCTGTGCTCCACGGTGTACGGAGACACGGTGTGCCGTGGCTGCAAGCGTTTTCACCACGAAGTGATCAACTGGAACGGTTACGACGACACGCAGAAGCGCGCCGTGTGGTTGCGCCTTGAGCAACTGCTGGTGCAGGTGATGATGGCCAAGCTTGAGGTGTTCGACAAAAGCCTGCTGCGCCAGCAACTGGAGCAGCGCTCGATCCGCTTTGTCGAGCAGCAGTCGGAATATTGCTGGGCTTACCAGCTTATCGCCCGCGGGGCGCGGATGATCCGTGACCTGGAGGCCTACGGTATGGTGCTGTTGCCGGAATTTCGCGACTGGGAACTGCCGCAGTTGCGCGATGCCATCGATCGCGAGTTTTTCCTGCTTTCAGAGGCGCATTATCAGCGCTACATCGCCCCCAGCTTCCTGCGCGATGCCTTGGCGACGGGGCAAGGTTGACGCTGAGTGGGTGAAGCTACCGGCCCCTTCGCGGGGTTACCCGCGAAGGGGCCGACGTAGAGCCTGAATCAGTCGCCGGTATACTCGCAACCGCTGGTGCAGGTTTCGTGGATGCGTACCTTCGACAGCTCTGGCATCAACGGCTTGACCTGGTCCCAGATCCACTTGGCGATTACTTCGCTGGTAGGGTTTTCCAGGCCAGGGATGTCGTTCAGGTAGTTGTGGTCCAGCTGCTCGTAGATCGGCTTGAAGATCGCCTTGACCTCGGCGAAGTCGCGGATCCAGCCAGTGTGCGGGTCGAGCGGGCCGGTCAGGTGCAGGCCGACCTTGAACGAGTGACCATGCAGGCGGCCGCATTTGTGCCCTTCAGGGACGTGGGGCAGGCGGTGGGCCGATTCGAATGTGAATTCCTTGAAGATTTCCACGGGTGGACCTGTATAGCTGGTGGGGTAAGGGCTTGAGCGGAAATTGGTATTTCAATGTACTGCTCAATGTACTGATTGGTCGTCGCTGGGGTGAAAGAGGTCATTCACTGAGTGATGGCCGGCTGGCGCCAGGCAACCAAATTGGGCGCTATCTTAACCTGTTTTTTAGGGGGGGCTTCACGGAATCTGCGATAGAAGGTATTCCGGCCGGTCGCATTTTCGCGGTTGCGGGGTAGGATCCTGGGTAGTAAGTGGAAGAGCTTGTGCCATTGTAAATACAATGAAAAAGCCCGCTTGCTGGCGGGCTTTTGAAGATGCTGTAATCAGCTCTGCGCTGGTTTTTCCGGGGCGGCCGGTTTCAGCAGATTCTTCAAGTGCTCTGCGGTGCCCTGAGAGAGTCCATGACCCTCCCCAAACGTCGATTTCACGGCGTTATCCGCAGCCAGCATACGCTCAATTTTACCTTTGCTTTCTTCCGCATTGCTGATGAGTTTCCCAAGTACATCAATCAGCGCATCGCTGGTGCGCTTGTACCTTTTGTATGCCCATTCTCTGGCAACGGACGAATCCGCCTCATTCAGTTCCTTTTTGGCTTCGTCATTCGCTTCTCGGGCGCTGCCCTCCTTCATCAGGAGTCTGGTTTCCGTTTGATCCGCACGTAAAATAGCCTTGCATTGATCAATAAATGCGATGGCTGCATCCTTTTCGGCAAGCCTGTGTTTCCAGGTTCGGCCCTCGAGGTTGGCAATTTCCTTGTCCAGATTGTCAATCACGGTATCGCTTCGCTTGAAGTACTCCGCGAAAGTGATTCCATCCTCTGACTGCGCTTTCATCTGTCGTTCAGCTTGGGTGACGGAAACCTGCACAGCTGCTGCCGCTACATCATGTTCTTTGCCACTTTCGTAATGGTTCCATCCGAACCAACCCGCCACCGCAATCGCTATCGCAGCGCCGATGCCCAATACCGCTTTCATCCCTCAGATCCCCTGATGCTGGCAAAACGACATATTAACACCGCGGAAGGGTCGGAACGGTAGTCGCGCAGGCATGGCCGCTACAAGGCTTGCAGGCGTTCACACAGCTGCCCGGTGGCAATCAGCTCCAGCAATTCGTCACCTAGCCGCTGGCTTTCGGCAATGGCCTTGTACCAATAGCGTTTGCGGCCAGGCGCATCGCCCATGAAGCGTTTGAAGTCGTTGCGATCGGGCAGCTTGCCGTAGGGCAGGGCGGCCAGGTACTGCGGGGAAGGGGTCATCAGCAGCACATTCTGCAGGCGAGTGGCATCGCCCTTGCGCCAGGGTAAGGCCTTGTCGAACCAGCCGGGTACCACCTTGTCGGTGAAGTGCGGGTACAGCACCAGGTCGTCGCCGCGATAGGGTAGGTCGAGGTGGTAGTCGAGCAGGCCGCCGTCGCGGTAAGTGCCGGCGCCAGCGCCGGGGATGTCTTTCACGCCCTGCATGACCATGGGGATCGAGCCCGAGGCGAGCAGGGCGTGGCGCAGGTTGGCCAGGCCCAGCGGCAAGTAGCGCGAGGGGAAATCGGTAAGCGCTTCGAGCGGTGGGGCGGCGCGCTCATCGTGCAGGATGACGCGCTCGAAGTGGCGGGCCAGGCGCGAACGGCCGAGCAGGTTGCTGGCGACCACCGAGCCCAGGCCCAAGCCCAGGCGCCCGCGATGGTCGTGGGCAAGCTGGCCATGGCTCTTCACCACCAGAATGTTCAGGTGATAGTGCGGGTTGGCCAGCAGCTGGCCGTCACGGTCCTGCAACAGGTCATCGAGCATTTTTTGGCAACTGCGGCTGATTTCGGCCGGGGTCACGCCCTTGGCGAAATCCTGCTCGGTGTACAGCTCGCCCAGGCGGCGGATACCTGCGACCGGGTCGTCGAGGCAGGCGCTGGCGAAGCGCCAGGCACCAATCGAGGCACCGATCAGCGCCCGCGGGCGCGGTGCCGAGGGCAGCCACTCACCGAACAGCGCCAGGTCCAGGCCTTGAATGCCCAGCGGCTTCGGCCCACCCGCCGCGCCCGGCAAGACCCCGACATCGGCGGCCTGCAGGCCACGCTCGCGGATATGTCGCAGGGCCCGTTGGCCAGCCTTGAAGGTGAGGGCGGGGTATTTGATGTGGATGGCGCTCATGCGGGGGATCTCTTGGGCAGTACGCGGTTCACTATAAAGGGTTTGAGGATGGCCCGGTCTTGACTTGCGCTATCATGCCGCCAGCTGTTTTCAGGTTGAATTAAGGACCAGTGGTTAATCTTAACCCCGTAGACAACTTGCACAGTTCTCAGGAGAGAAGAACGATGAAAACCTTGACTGCCCTGTTCACCGCCGCTGCCCTCGCTCTGGGCGCCAATGCCGCTTTCGCCAAGGATGTTCAACCCGACGAAGTGGTCAAACTGGTCAACGCCAAGACCATCAAGTCGCTGGACGAACTCAAGGCTGCCGCCGTGGCCAAGCACCCAGGCTCCACCGTCACCGATTCGGAACTTGAAGACGAATACGGCCGCTACATCTACAAGGTCGAGCTGCGCGACACGCAGAACGTCGAATGGGACGTGGCGCTGGACGCCAAGACCGGTGAAGTGCTGAAGGACGAGCGGGACAACTGATGATCCACTTACCGCGGCCGGCGCGTTACCTCGCGCTGGCGCTGCTGGCCGTGTGTTCGCTGGCCGCTGCCCGCGACCTCGATCAGGACGAAGCCCTGAAGCTGCGGCAGAAGGGCATTATCCTGCCACTCGAGCACTTGCTGGAAACCGCCTTGGGGCGTTACCCCGGGGCGCGTTTGCTGGAGGCCGAGCTGGAAGAGGACGACGATCGCTACGAATATGAAGTCGAGTTGCTGACGACTGAAGGTGTGGTGCGCGAGATCAAGCTCGATGCCAGCACCGGCGCCCTGCTCAAAGACGAGGAAGACGACTGAATGCGCCTGTTGCTTGTCGAGGACAATGTGCCGCTGGCGGATGAACTGACCGCCGGCCTGCAGCGCCAGGGTTATGCCGTGGATTGGTTGGCTGATGGCCGTGATGCGGTGTACCAGGGGCAAAGCGAACCGTACGACCTGATCATCCTGGACCTTGGCCTGCCTGGCTTGCCGGGCCTGGAAGTACTGGCCCAGTGGCGCGCCGCCGGCCTGGCCACGCCGGTACTGATTCTGACCGCGCGCGGCTCCTGGGCCGAGCGTATCGAAGGGCTGAAGGCCGGGGCCGACGACTACCTGAGCAAGCCCTTTCACCCCGAAGAGCTGCAACTGCGCATCCAGGCCTTGTTGCGCCGCGCCCGTGGGCTGGCCAACCAGCCGAAGCTGGAAGCGGCCGGCCTGCACCTGGACGAAAGCCGCCAGTGCGTGAGCCGTGATGGTGTGGACATCCAACTGACCGCCGCCGAGTTCCGCCTGCTGCGGTATTTCATGCTGCACCCGCAGCAGATACTGTCCAAAAGCCATTTGGCCGAGCACCTTTACGACGGTGAAACCGAGCGCGACTCGAACGTGCTGGAAGTGCACGTCAACCATTTGCGCCGCAAGCTGGGCCGCAGTGTCATCGAAACCCGCCGCGGCCAAGGCTACATCTATGCCGGGAGCGGCGAGTGAAGTCGATACAGGCGCGCCTGAGCCTGGGCCTGGTGGCCGTGCTGGTGGTGGTCGGCGTGGTGCTGGCACAATTGACCTTGTGGCTGTTCGAAGCCGGCCTGCAACGGTACCTGGAAAACGGCCTGCGCAAGGAAAGCGAGAACCTGTTGGTGGCATTGGTGCGTGGGCCTTCCGGCCTGCAGCTGGACGAGCGGCGTATTTCGGCTGCTTATCAACGGCCGTTTTCCGGTTACTACTTCCGCATCGATTTCGACCAAGGTACCTGGCGGTCCCGTTCGCTGTGGGACCTGGACATGCCCAAGCCCGCCGCGCCTGGGCTTTCCGATAGCCATGAACTCGGCCCGGAAGGCCAGCAACTGCTGGCCCTGCGTGCCGACTACCGGCGCCTGGGCCAGGATATTTCGATCAGCGTGGCGCAAGATTATTCGCCGGTGCGCGAAGGTTTCCGGCGCTTGCAGCAGATCGGCCTGGGCATGGGGTTGGTGGCACTGATTGTGGTTTTGGTGCTGCAGCGCATCACCGTTACCCGCTCGTTGCGGCCGCTGGAGCGGGCGCGACAGCAGATTGCCCAGTTGCAGCAGGGCAAGCGCTCGCAACTGGATGCCGAGGTGCCCAGCGAGTTGGCGCCGCTGGTGGGGCAGATCAACCACTTGCTCAGCCATACCGAAGACAGCCTGCGCCGTTCGCGCAATGCCCTCGGCAACCTCGGCCATGCACTGAAGACGCCACTGGCGGTGCTGCTGAGCCTGGCCTCCAGCGAACGCCTGAAAGATCTGCCCGAAGTCCGCGCGCAGATGCGCGAGCAGTTGGAGCAGATTCAGCAACGCCTGGCGCGCGAGCTGAACCGTGCACGGCTGGCAGGGGATGCCTTGCCGGGCGCGCAGTTCGATTGTGATGCCGAGCTGCCGGGGTTGCTGGGGACCTTGGGCATGATCCATGGCGAGGGTTTGCAATTGGCAAGTGATGTGCCGCCTGGGCTGTTGTTGCCCTGGGACCGCGAGGACTTCCTGGAGCTGCTGGGCAACCTGCTGGACAACGCCTGCAAGTGGGCTGACAGCGAGGTGCGCCTGGGAATAGCGCCGAGCGGCGAGGGCTACCGGCTGTGGGTCGATGACGATGGCCCCGGTATCCCTGAAGGCCGGCGGCAGCAGGTGCTGGAGCGTGGTTCGCGGTTGGACGAACAGGTGGACGGGCATGGGCTGGGGTTGGGCATCGTGCGCGATATCGTCGAGGCATGGGGCGGGCGACTGGCCTTGCTGGAGAGCCCGCTGGGCGGATTGCGGGTGAGCATCGACCTGCCGCGCAAGGCCCGATGATGCAGGCGCCGAAACCCTCTGTGGCAGCGAGCCCCCATGGCAATGTCAGTACTGCAAAAAAAATGCAGTACAGGCGCAGTTTTTTGAATTAGCCCAATCGCACCCCACCCGGCAAAATCCCCCTCACGAAACCCTGCGGTTTCCATCTCTCCATGGACGGAGCCCCTTGTGGTATTGCACGCGCAATACAAGGCCCAGGCCAGCTCGGCTGGGCTTTCTTTTTAATCAGAAAAACCAAAGACCCCGAATACCAATGTCTGCCTCGCGTTCCGAAAGCCGTCTGCAGCGCCTGTTGCCGGCGCCCCTGAATATCCCTCCCAAAGAATGGTTGCGTGCCGGTATCGGTGCGTTGCTCGGCTTGTTCCTCGCTGGCTGGCTGACCAGCATGGCCTATGGCCCTGGCATTGCCCTGCACCTGCTGGGCCCGCTGGCGGCCTCGGCGGTCCTGGTTTTCGCCGTACATTCCGGCCCATTGGCCCAACCTTGGCCGGTGCTGGGCAGCTACGCCTTGGCTGGCGCAGTTGGCCTTGCCATGCGCGAAGGTTTCGGTGCCGAGCTGTGGGTGGCGGCTGCGGCTCTGGGCATTTCGATCCTGATCATGTGCCTGTTACGCTGCCTGCACCCCCCAGGTGGCGGGGTGGCAGTGAGCGCGGTGCTGGCCGACTCCGGGTTGACCGCCATGGGCGATCACCTGTTGGAACCGGTGCTGCTCAATGCGTTGATCCTGGTGGCCGTGGCAATCGTCTACAACCGCCTGACCGGCGTGCGCTATCCGAAAGGCGCGGTGCCGCGCAAAGACCTGCACCACACCCATGACCCGCTGCCCGGCGAGCGCGTCGGCATTCGCAGTGAAGACCTGGACCAGGCGCTGGAGGAGCTTGGTGAGTTCGTCGACGTTACCCGTGACGAACTGGAGCGCATCATCCTCGCCACCGAGCAGCACGCCCTGCAGCGTAGCCTGGGCGGTATCACCGCGGCCTCGGTGATGTCCCGCGATGTACAGTTCGCCACGCCTGATACCACGCTGGAACAGGCCTGGAAAATGCTCGCCAGCCATCACCTGAAAACCCTGCCGGTACTGCAGCACGGCAAGCTGGTGGGCATCGTCAGCCTCAGCGACCTGGTCGGCCCGGCCATGCAGCGTGGCCGTTTCAGCTGGCGCGGTTTGTTTGGCCGCAAAGCGGTACGCATGGAGCAAGTGATGAGTCGGCGGGTAGTCAGTGTCAGCAGCCAGCACCCGCTGGAGCGGCTGCTGCCGTTGTTGTGCGAACAGGGCCTGCACTGCCTGCCGGTGCTCGATGCCGAGAAGCTGGTAGGGGTGATCACCCAGACCGACTTGATCGCCGGCCTCAAACGTCAGCTGCTTAGCAAGGCCGAGGCATCAGATAACCGGGTCCCAGCGTTGTGACCAATCGCTTGCGCCGGCAGCCACCAGCCGGCGCAGGATGGCGAAGGCCTGTTGCAGGGCTTCGCTGTCGCGTTTGCGCGGGTACACCAGGAAGGTTGGGTAAGTGAACTCAGGCGCCTGCGGTACCCGCTCGAACACCCCGCTGTCCAGGTAGGCCTGCACCACGCGTGTGCGGAAGTAGCCGCTGCCCCCCTGGTCAAGAATGAACTGCAGGGCCAATGGGCCGAGGTTGAAGCTCAGTGCCGGGCGTGCGCAGTCGGGCAGGGCCGCATCGTGCTGGCGGCGGAAGGCCTCGCCCCAGTCAATGTAGATATACGGTTCGGGCTGGGCGACCCGGCGCACACGGATCAGCTTTTCTTCCATCAATTGCTCCACCTGCAGGCCGGGGCCGTAGGTCGGCTGATAGACCAGCGCGGCGTCCAGCAGGCCCATCTCGACCTTGCGCAGCAGTGACTCACCGTCGCTGACCTCGCTGCGGATGGCATGGCTGGGCAGTTCACGGTGCAGGGCGCTGACCCAGTCGAGCAGCATCGGGTTGCCCAAACTCACCTCACCGCCCACATGCAGCACCTGCTGGCAGCCTTCAGGCAGCGGCAGGTCGCGGCGCGCTGCTTCCCAGGTTTGTACCAGCTGGTTGGCATAACTGACGAACGCTTCGCCATCGCTGGTCAAACTGGCGCCGTTGCGGCTGCGTACGAACAGCTGGCAACCCAGTTGCTGCTCCAGGCGCTGTACCCGCGCGGTGATCGCGGTCTGTGACACGAACAGGCGCTCGGCGGCGGCGACCAGGCTGCCGCAACGCACGATTTCCAGGAAGGTTCGGGCCTGATCGATATCCATGGGCTGCTCGGTGGCTGAGGGGTGGCCTATTCTAGAGGCTTTGCACCGTTATGGGGCGTTTTTGCGTTGTCTGCAAATTTGCAGGTCGGTTGTGACTTTAGTCCCATGGCGGCGTGGGTGTAGCGGTCCATACTCAGGTTTCGCCCTTCAATAACAACAAGTACCGGGTTTCTTTCGATATGAGCTACCAGCACAGCTACGCCCATTCCATTTCCGACCCTGCCGCTTTCTGGGCGGAACAGGCCGCACACCTGGCCTGGCACCGCAAGCCTGCCCTGACTTTGCAAGACCACGCCGACGGTACCCATAGTTGGTTCGCAGACGGCCGCCTTAACAGCTGCTACCTGGCCCTCGATTACCAGATCGAGCAAGGCCGTGGCGAGCAATTGGCGCTGATCTACGATTCGCCGGTGACGGGCGTGCAGCAGGCGTATACCTATAACCAGTTGCGCGATGAAGTGGCGCGCCTGGCTGGCTTGCTGCGCCAGCTGGGGGTGAGCAAGGGCGATGGCGTGATCATCTACATGCCCATGGTGCCGCAGGCAGCCATGGCCATGCTGGCCTGTGCGCGGATTGGCGCGGTGCATTCGGTGGTGTTCGGTGGCTTTGCCGCCAACGAACTGGCTTTGCGCATCGATGATGCCCGGCCCACGCTGCTGCTGACGGCCTCCTGCGGGCTGGAGTTCGATCGCGTGATTGCGTACAAGCCGCTGGTCGACCGCGCCCTGCAACTGGCCCGGCACCAACCGCGCAATGTGCTGGTGCTGCAGCGGCCACAGGTGCAGGCCGACCTGCAGCCAGGCCGCGACCTGGACTGGCAGGCGGCCTTGACCGGCGCCGAGCCGGTGGCCCCAGTCGAGTTGGATGCCGGCGACCCGCTGTACATCATGTATACCTCGGGTACCACCGGCAAACCCAAAGGCATCGTGCGGGAGAACGGTGGCAATGCCGTGGCGCTGTGCTATGCCATGCGCCATATCTATGGCATGCAGGCCGGCGATGTGTGGTGGGGCATATCTGATGTGGGCTGGGTGGTCGGCCATTCGCTGATCGTTTACGGGCCGTTGATGAGCGGCTGTACCACTGTGTTCTACGAAGGCAAGCCGATCCGCACCCCGGATGCCTCGGCCTACTGGCGGGTGGTGGAGCAATACAAGGTCAATGCGTTGTTCTGTGCGCCCACCGCCATGCGTGCCATCCGCAAGGAAGACCCGGAAGGCGAGCTGATCCGCAAACATGACCTCAGCTCGCTGCGCCAATTGTTCCTGGCGGGTGAGAAGCTCGATTCCAGCACCCACGAATGGCTGGAACGGGTCAGTGGCAAGCCTGTGCACGACCACTGGTGGCAGACCGAGACCGGCTGGCCGGTCACTGCGCCGTGTGTCGGGCTGGAGGGGAGCGCCGCGAAGCCGGGATCGAGCAACCGGGCGGTACCCGGCTACAACGTTCGCGTGCTGGACGACGAAGGCCGCTTGCTCGGGCCCAACCATCAGGGTTCGATCGTGATCGCCCTGCCATTGCCACCTGGTTGTAGCCAGACACTGTGGGGCGACCACGAGCGCTACCTGCAGGCGTACCTGCGCACCTACCCGGGGTATTACCACACCGGTGACGGCGGCTACCTGGACGATGACGGTTTCGTCTACATCATGGGGCGCACCGATGACGTGATCAATGTGTCGGGGCACCGGTTGTCTACCGGCGAAATGGAGGACCTGGTGGCCTGCCACCCGGCGGTGGCCGAGTGTGCGGTGGTTGGCGTGCACGATGAAATCAAGGGGCAAGTGCCGTTGGCACTTGTTGTGCTCAAGGACGGCGAGGGCATTGCCGAGGCGCAACTGCTGGTGGACCTGGTGGGCAGTGTGCGCGAGGCGATTGGCCCGCTGGCCTGTTTCAACCGGGTTCGGTTGGTGAAGCGGCTCCCCAAGACCCGCTCGGGGAAAATTTTGCGTGCGGTGCTGCGCAAGATCGCCGACGGGCAGGACTATGCGCCGCCTTCGACCCTGGATGACCCGGCGGTGCTGGGGGAGATCGAGGCGGTGCTGGCGGATTTACCCAGAGCCGGTTGATGCTTTGACATTACAGGCCTCTTCGCAGGTTTACCGGCGAAGAGGCCTGTTGAGGCGATGCAGTTTCAAGGGGCTATCTGGTGCAATTGCCCCAAGCGGCTGCGGGTACGCATCAGGTCGGCAAGCGGCCCGCCCAGGCTTTCTTCCAGTGGCCGTTTACCTATCACCACCACCTGCCGATCCTGGTCATACAACACATCCACCAGGTTGACGAAACGCTGCTGAGCCGCCAGCGAGCACTCCGCCAGGTCACCCAGCCCGTCGATGATCCATTCATCGTATTGCGCCGCCAGCACCAGGTAGTCAATGACCGCCGTGGCCTTCTCGCACAAGTCATCGAAGCCAAGCACCACCCGCCGGCCATCGATGGCCAGCGCACGCAGCGGGCGCTTGTTCACTTCCAGCATCACCGGCTGTTCGTTCGGCACGTTCAGCGCCTGGCGCTGCGCTGCATTCCCCGGCCAGACATAATGGCCCTGGGTAAAACGTTGATGCTCACGGTTGGCCGGCAAGCTGCGAAAGTCGGTGTCGCCGTCCACTTCGAGCACTTGCATCGAGCTGTTGATCAGGCGGATTACCGGGAGGAAGCGCTCGTGGTACAGCGGGTTGGGCAACAACCCTTCGGGCGCGTAGTTGGACGTCACCAGCAGGAACACGCCGCGTGCGAACAGGGCGTTGAACAGGCGTGTCAGCAGCATGGCATCGCCGATGTCATGCACGTGGAATTCGTCGAAGCACAGCACCTGGCAGCCACCCACCAGCTCGTCGAGGGTTGCGCCCAGCGCATCGTCCAGCGCCCGGTGGTGGTGCATGCCTCGGTGGAGGCGAGCAAAGAAGTCATGAAAATGCAGGCGGCGCTTGGCCTCGACCGGTACCACCTGGAAGAAACCGTCCAGCAGCCAGCTCTTGCCGCGTCCCACCGACCCGTAGAGGTACAGGCTGCGTGGCTGCCCTTGTTCGAGCAGTGCCAGTTGTTCGGCCATGCAGTGGATCACCCGTCGCTGGCCGTCACTAAGCTGATAACCCCGGCTTCGGGCTTTGTCCTCGAACCAATCGAGCAGTTCGCTCTCGTTGGCGGCAGTGCCGCGCAGGCGCTGGCCAAGCTGGCGCAATGGGGCAGGGATCCAGGCAGACAAAAGCAACGCTCCTTGGGCGATGGCGGGTCAGCGTGCAGCTTGCCCGAGGGCGGCCATTTTGACTAATACAGAAAGTGACCGGCAATGATCACTTCATGCGATACGTCTGGCCGCGCACCTGCATTGCCTAGGCTTTGCGCTCCAGCTGGCGCTCGATCATGTACTTCACCGCCAGGCGGCGCTCCTTGAGGTGGCGCAGGTCTTCGTCAACGAAGTTGCCGGCCGAGATCGACTCGGCAGCCAGCACCTGGTTGTCGATGTCCATGTACTCGTCCAGCAGGCGGTCCAGCGCCTTGTCCTGCTGGCGGCGTTGCTGGACGATTTCGCGCGGGTAGTGCAGGTCCTGGTAGAGGTCGTGGGAGACAGGCATGAGGTCCTCCTTGGTCGATGCAGTGGGCTCATCTGATTGGAAGGAAGGAATGCGATTCTGTTGAAGCGAAGCGGGAGGAAAGCGACGGATGGTCGATGGGCCAACGCCGAAATGACTAACCCGCTGTTTTTTAGCAATTTTTTTTCATCAGGGGGTTCACAGACCGAAAGTTTGTTGTTAAAGTGCCGCGCATTCCAAGACAACAACCCAGTTGTCACTCAGTTGGAATTGTCAGAGCAGCAAACACTGCATCCGATACAGGGGCGTCGCCAAGCGGTAAGGCAGCAGGTTTTGATCCTGCCATGCGTTGGTTCGAATCCAGCCGCCCCTGCCATTTTCCAGTTTCAAACGTCTATAACCCGGTGCTTCGAAAGATGAGCGCTGGGTTTTGTCGTTTCCGTATTTAATTTCGTAATGCGATGCCTGTAGAAGCGGCCTTGTGTCGCGATGGGCCGCTCCTGCACGGGTTTTGCGTCGTCTCAGGTTACCCGGCAATGCCCAGCATTTCGTTCAGTACCCTGGCCAGCTCATCGGCCTGCACCGGCTTCTGAATCACCAGGCTGCCCGGCAGCTCCAGCCCCTGCAGCTCGGCATACCCAGTAAGGAACACCACGGGCAGGCGCGGGTACCGCTCACGCGCCGCCAGCGCCAGTTGCGCACCGTTGAACTCGGGCATGGCGAAATCCGTCAGCAGCAGGTCGATCTCGTCATCCAGCAATGCCAATGCTTGCTCGCCGCTGTGCGCCTGGCGCACCTGATAGCCGTACTGGCGCAATACATCGCCAAGCATGTCGCGCACCAGGTGGTCATCGTCCACCAGCAGCACCGTGCGGTTACGGCCGCTCTCGCTGCTCGACTGGCTGAGCACCGCTGCGGCAGGTTCGTCCACCACTTCCTCCTTTACTGCGGGCAGGTACACCGCCACCTCGGTGCCGCGCCCCGGTGTGGTATCGATGCGCACGCCACCCCCGGACTGCTTGGCGAAGCCGAACACCTGGGCCAGGCCCAGGCCCGAACCTTTGCCGATGTCCTTGGTGGTGAAGAACGGCTCGAACACCTTGGCCAACACGTCGTCGCTCATGCCGCAGCCGGTATCGCGGATGCTCAGCATCACGTACTCGCCGGGGTCCGGGTCTTCTGGGCGATGCGGGCGCCCGTTGATACGGGTGTTGCGGGTGGTAAGGGTCAGCTGTCCGCCCTCGGGCATGGCATCGCGGGCATTGATCGCCAGGTTGAGGATGATCATCTCGGTCTGGGTCGGGTCGGTCATTGCCTGCCACAGGGCCTGGTCCAGGTCCAGGCGCACCGAGACGTTGCCACCCAGGGTACGGCGCAGCAGCTCTTCCAGGCCGGCCAAGGTGCGGTTGAGGTTAAGCGCTACCGGCTCCAGACGCTGGCGACGGGAGAAAGCCAGCAACTGCGAGGTCAGCTTGGCGCCACGCTCGCCCGCTTCGCGGATATGCGTGAGGCGTGTGCGGGCCTTGTCCAAGTCGGCCTTGGCCAGGTCACGCTCAAGAAAGCTTGCACCGGTGAGGATCACCGTGAGCAAGTTGTTGAAGTCATGGGCCACGCCTGCGGTCAGTTGGCCAACCGCCTCCAGCCTCTGCATCTGTTGCAAGGCAGCCTCGATGCGCTCGCGTTCGTTGATCTGCTCGCGCAGGCGGGCGTTGGCTTCAGCCAGGCCCAGGGCGGCTTCACGTTCGCTGGTGATGTCGCGTGCCACCACGTACAGCAGGGTGTCTTCCGGCACCACCACCCACGACAGCCAGCGCTGCTGGCCGCCGGCATGCAGGATGCGGCCGACAAAGCGGGCGCTGGTGCGGCCATGGGCGAGGGCGGCCAGTTCGGTGAGTAGCAGTTCCTGATCGGGCTCGGGCAGCAGGTGCAGCAGGGACGACTGGCTCAGGCGCTCGCGGGAGAAACCCAGGCTGGCCTCCCACGCGGGGTTCAGCGCGACCGGGGTCAGGTCCTTGTTCAGTACGGCCAGCAAGTCTTGCGACAGCTCCCAGGCGCGATCGCGTTCGCGCGTGCGTCGCTCGACCCGTTCACCGAGCATCTCGTTCAGCTGGCGCAGTGCCTGGGTGGCCAGGCGTTGCGTGTGGATGTCCTGCAGCACACCGGAAAAACGCACGCATTGGCCGTCGACGAACTGGCTCTGGCCACTGCTGAGCAACCAGCGCGGCTCCTGGCCATCGACTGGCGCGATACGAAACTCCACCCGGTACTGGCCACCGCTTTCGGGGCGCATGGCATATTCCACCGCGTCACGCACCATTGCCAGGTCATCGGGGTAGATGCCACCGAGGAACACCTCAAGGCTCATTTCGGTGCTGGTAGGCAGGCCGAACAACGTCTTGCAGCGGTCATCCCAAACCAGCAGGCCTTCCTGCGGGCGCAGGTCCCAAGTGCCCATGCCGGCAGCGTCGATGGCGATCCAAGCACGCGCCTCAACGTCGGCCAATGCTTCTTCGGCGCGGCGCCGGCGCTGGCGCTCCTGTACTTCGGTCAGCGCCCTGCGCACGGCCTTGGGCAGCAGTGGCAGGTTTTTTTTCAGCACATAGTCGGTGGCGCCCAGGCGGATCATTTCCACCGCGTGTTCTTCGCCGTAAATACCGGACAGGAAGATGAACGGGATGTCCGGTGCCAGGCGCTGGGCGATGGCCAGCACCTCGGTGCCGGACGAGCCTGGCAGCACACAGTCGCACAGGATCAGGTCGTAGTGGGCTTCGCGCAGGGCATGTTCGACGCCCGCATGGTCGAACACCAGCTGTGATTGCACTTGCAACCCGCTGCGTTCCAGGCGCAACAGGGTAAGCTCGGCATCCATCGAGCTGTCTTCGACCATCAGTAGTTTCAACGGCGTTTGTTGCATCGTTGCGGCGGCCTCAGTTACTACCGCGACGGTTTAGCCGCAGTGAGCCGGGTGGTGGTTCGTTGAGCACGGCCCAGAATACCCCGAGGTCCGAGATGGCGGCGACGAATTCCTTGAATTCCACTGGCTTGACCACATACGCGTTCACCCCCAGCTCATAGGCGCGCAGCAGGTCGGGTTCTTCGCGCGAGGAGGTCAACATCACGGTGGGTATGCTGCGCAGTTCGGCGGTGGCGCGCACAGCCTTGAGCACTTCCAGGCCATCGACCTTGGGCAGTTTCAGGTCCAGTAACAGCACGGCAGGGTTGCCGTCATCGCGCTCGGCATAGGCGTTGCGGCGCAGCAGGTAGTCGAGCGCGTCGGCACCGTCGCGCAGCACGATGACCTCGTTGGCCAATTGGCTGCGCTCCAGGGCCAGCAGGGTCAGTTCCAGGTCCCGGGGGTTGTCTTCGACCAGCAGGATGGGCTTGAGCATGATGGTAGCGATGCCTCAGGTAGCAGTGTTTCGGGGTAGGGTGAAGTGGAAGCTGGCGCCTTGCTCGATCTGGCCAGTGGCCCAGACCCGGCCATCATGGCGCTCGATGATACGGCGCACGCTCGCCAGGCCAATCCCTGTGCCTTCGAAGTCTTCCATGCGGTGCAGGCGCTGGAATACGCCGAACAGCTTGTTGGCATAGGCCATGTCGAAGCCCACGCCATTGTCGCGGATGCAGACCTCGGTTTCGCCAGGGTGCTGTACGGCACTGATCCCGATGCGGGCAGGGTTACGCCCGCGCGTGTACTTGATGGCATTGGCGATAAGGTTGTGCAATGCCATGTTGATGAACGCCGGGTCGCCGATCACCTTGGGCAGCGGGGCGATGTCCCAAACGATTGCGCGGCCTTCGTAATCTGGGGTCAATTCGCTGCGAATGGCCTCGACCAGTGCGTTGAGGTCGACGTCGGACAAGCGCAAGGCCGAGCGGCCCATCTGCGAGAAGTTGAGCAGGTTGTCGACCAGGCTGCCGGCAAAGTGCGCCGCTTCGCCGATGTGCTGCAAAAAGCGTTTGCCGCGCTCGCTCAGGTCTTGGCCTTCGATTTCGCCAAGCAGCTCGGTATAGCCGGCGATGTGCCGTAGGGGCGCGCGCAAGTCATGGGAAACACTGTAGGAGAACGCCTCGAGCTCTTTGTTCGAGCGGCGCAACTCGCCCGCCAGTTGCGCCAGCTCTTCGGCCTTGCGCAGGACGATGCCCAGCACCGCGGTGCGCAGTTCCATCACGCCCTCGATCACCAGCGGGTCCCAGGGCTCGCAATAGCCGCGCAGTTCTTCCTGCCAGCGTTCAAAACTGTGTCGTGGGTGGAGGTTGCCCTGTGGCCCCACCTGCTTGGTCGGCTGGCCGGCCCAGTTTACCGTACGCACTTGCTCGGGGCGGAACCACAGCAGGTAGTGCGAGTGGATTTGCGAGATGGCCACCGCCAGCACACCACCGGCATGGGTTGCCAGTTCGGGCAGGTCTGTGATGTCGCGGCGCAGGTTGTCACTTTGGAACACGCTGTCTTCGCCACGCTGGCCAAGCCAGTGCACCAGCGCGGTCACCTGGGCTTCGGGTGGGGTCTGGCCGATCAGGTCACAGCGTTCGGCCGAGATTACCGCCGCACCTTGGGCACCGGCAAAGGCCAACAAAACCTGGGGCAGTTCGCGCAGGCCGTCGCTGACGCTGTCGTGGTCAGCCATGGACGAGATCATGCGCACGATGTGTTGACGCAGTGCCAGCAACTTGCGCGTGCTGGCATGGGCCTCGCGGGACTCGATCTGCAACGACAGCACGCTGGCCAGCAGCTCGCAGGCTGTGCGGGTACGCAAGTCCACCGGGCGTGGCTGATGGTGGTGGCACGACACCAGCCCCCACAGCTCGCCATCGACCACGATCGACAGCGACATCGAGGCCAGCGTGCCCATGTTGCGCATGTACTGCAGGTGTATCGGCGACACGCTGCGCAGTGCAGCGAAGCTCATGTCCAGTGCCTTGCCGGTGCGAGGGTTGGCGGCCGGTAACAGGGGGGAGGACTGATAGTTGGCATCCTCGATCACGCGGATGCGGTTGATCCGGTACAGCTCGCGCGCCTGGCGCGGGATGTCCGCGGCCGGGAAACACAGGCCCAGATAGCTGGGGTAGCCAGGGTCGGCCACCTCCGCCAGCACCTGACCGTTGCCATCGGCATCGAACCGGTACGCCTTGACCCGCCCAAAGCCGGTGATGCGTTTGAGCTGCACCACCGTTTGTTGCAGCAGATCCTCAAGGCTTGTGGCCAGTTGCAGGCTACCGACGAAGTTGCGCACCAATGGGTAGTAGTCGCCTTGCCCGGCCAGCTCCGGTGGCAGGCGCGGGGGTTCGAACTCGGCAATCAGTACTTCGTCGTGACAGTGGGCCAGCAAGTGCAGCGGCTCACTGTGGGGCGCGCCTTGGCGCAAGCGCACGTCGCCGATGTGAAAGGGGAAAATTTCATCTTCGGGCAGCCGTGCGAGGTGCGCGTGCAGGTCGAAACCGTCGCTGACCAGATTGGCGAAGGGGCAACCGATCAGCTCCTGGGCCGGCAAGCCCAGCCAGTGCTCGACGTTTTCACTGGCCTGCAGCACGCGCAGGTCGGTGGCGTCCAGTACCAGCAGAAAGCCATGAGGCTGGATGCTGCTCGGCAGGTGGATCGGTTCTTGGGCACAGCGCTCCATGGCGTCTGCCAGCGTGTTGTCTGCAGTCATCGATGAAAGCGCTCCTGTCATGTCCGTCCATGTATGGCATAGGTGCCTGGGGCAGGATGAGACTGGTTCACCCTAACAGAAACCCGGCACATTTACCGGCTCTCGCCATTGGAGGCACGCCGATGCCCTGGGGTTCTGTGCCGTTCAGGCTTTTTTTGATGGGGCGCTATCGCTTTATCGCTAATACAAAAAAATGGCTTGATGCCACCACGGTTGCGCTGCCTCGCTGCTACGCTCAAACCAAGACGTTTCGACAAGGATAACAAGGTGACGGAGCGCTATCTGGCCGCGCTGTTGGGCCTGTTGTTCAGCGGCAGTACCGTGGCAGCGGATTTTCTCGTGGAAGTGCGGGTACTGGTGCAGCGTGGCTGCATGCTGGTCAACCAGACACGCGACGCGGGAGCCCAAGCCCTGGGGAGGATCGACCTGGGTGTGTCGGCACGCCTTGATGGCCCTGGCGCGCCCTTGAGCGGGGTACTGCTGAGCCAGCGCCCACCGCGACTTGAGTGCAACCCTGGCACCCCCTACCAGGTACGCGTCGATGGCGGCCAGCATGGTGGCGTCGGCGAATTGCGCTACCTGGCCAGCAGCGACCGCGCGGCCCGGCCCATTCCTTATCGCTTGTACCGCGATGCTGCCTGGCGCGAGCCTCTGGCGGTGGGGGTGGCCCAGTCGGCGCGGGTGCCGGACAGTGGCTCGGTTGAGCTGCCTCTGTACGCACGTATCGACAAACTGGCCTGGGTACCGAATGCAGGGCTGTATGCCGACCTGCTCAAAGTCACAGTCACCTGGTAGGGACGCCACCATGCACAAGGACGCCATGCCATGAACCGCACTTCGATCCTGTTGCTTACCCTCGGCCCGCTGCTGGTACCTGGTGGTGAGGCGCATGGCAGCACCACAGGTTTCATCCAGGCGCGGCTGGTGATCAGCGCGGCCTGCCAGATCAGCAGCAACGAGACACAACCGGCCGTGCTGGGCAACCCGGGGGTGCTGGATTTTGGCGAGCGCGGCCCGAACTGGGACCAGCCACTGCGCAGCCGGGTGGACGAAGTGGGCGGCGAGGGTAGCCTGCAGATCAGTTGCACGCCCGAAGTCCGGGCTTTCAATGTGCGCATCAATGGTGGCCTGAATGGCGACGACGGTATACGGCGTCTGAGCAATGGCCGTGAACTGATCCCTTATCAGCTGGCAGTCGACCCTGGCGGCAACAGCCGCTACGGCATCGGCCAGGCGCGCGCCTTCACCATTCGCAGCAGCCAGCAAGTGCCGATTCCCATCTACGGCGTGGTAGTGGCGCAGCCGCGCGCGCTGCCCGCCGGGCTTTACCGCGACACCCTCAGAGTGACCCTGGACTGGTAACCACGCAAGGAGACTCCGATGCGAACGAACCTTTCATGCTGCATGCTCGCAGGCCTTGGCCTGGCACTGGCTTCCCAGGCCCAGGCCGCCACGGTGACCGGGAACATCACCTCGACGCTGACCCTGATTGCCGCGTGCCAGGTCAACGGCAGTTCGGGCACTTCGGGGTTGAACTTCGGCGCTCTGAACTTTGGCACTCAGGATGCCCTGTTCACCACTGCCAATGCCCAGGTGCTGGGTGGTGGGGGCGGTGCCATGAGCATCCTGTGCTCGGCGGGTACGGTGCCTGCCATCAAAGTGCGCGCAGGGCTACATGACGGCCAGTCGAGCGGTGGCACGCGTGCGCTCGCCGATGGCGCTGGCAACTTCGTGCCGTACGACCTCTATACCGACTCCGGCCGTACGACGTTGCTGGCCATTGACGGCACCATCACCCTGCCAACCAGTACTGGCGCGGCCCAGACCGTCAACCTTTACGGCAAGGCCGTGGGCAAGGCGGGCCTGCCCGCAGGGGTCTACAGCGACACGATTTCGGTCGAGCTGTCGTTCTGAACCATGCGCGGTTGGCTGGCAAGTGGCCTGAGCGGAATCGGCATGCTGTTGGCCGCCCCGCTGGGGGCGGTGACCACCAGTACATTCACGGTGACGGCGCAGATTGTCGCCGGTTGCCTGGTGGTGGGGGGTGTCACCAGCTACGGCACGCTCGATTATGGCTCGCAGTCCGCGCTGTCCACGGGCTTGCTCAGCACGTCGTTGGGTGGCTCAACCGTGACCTTCCAGTGCACGCCAGGCGTGGCCATGAGCATGAGCCTGGATGGTGGGCAGAACAGTGCCAGCGGCACACGCAACCTGAAACGATCGAACGGCACGCAAGTGCTGGCCTACCAGTTGTACCGGGACGCGGCCTACAGCCAGAGCCTGGGAATCGGCCAGAGCGTGGCCGTGAGCTATGCCGACCCGACGGCGATCAAGCTGCCGGTGTACGGGCGGGTTCAGCTGACCGGCACGCTGCCGGCAGGGACCTACACCGATGTGGTGCAAGTGACGGTGACCTGGTGAACACCAGCGCCACCAACGACAAGTGTCTAAGGAGAGCTGCATGCGGGTAGGCGCGAAGTGGGCGCGAGGATTGATCGGATTGTGGTGGCTGGCAAGCTTGCCGGCCGGGGCGGCCACCTCGGTGTTGATCTGGCCGATCGACCCGGTGCTGGAGGCCGACCAGAAGGCGGGCGCCCTGTGGCTGGAAAACCGCGGTACTGCGCCGGCCAACTTGCAGGTGCGGGTATTCGCCTGGCGCCAGGGTGATTACCAGGAACAGTTCCAGGCGCAGCGTGAAATCATCGGCAGCCCGCCGGTCGCCAACATTGCCCCAGGGCAGAAGCAGCTGATTCGCCTGACCCGTACTGGCTCATCACCCGCCGGCCAGGAGCAGGCCTACCGCATCATCATCGACGAGATCCCGCCCGCCATCCCGGTCGATAAAGCCGACCCCGGCGCTACCGCGGCCATTCGTTTGCAAATGCGTTATTCGGTGCCGCTGTTCGTCTATGGCGAAGGGCTGTGGGGCAAGGCCGACCCTGACGGCAAGCGCAATGCCGAGGGTGTGGGCAAGCCGCAGCTCAGCTGGCGCCCGGTTACCGTGCAGGGCAAGCCTTACGTTGAACTGCGCAACACTGGCCCCGTGCATGCGCGCTTGACCGATGTAGTGGTGCAGCAAGGCAGCCAGAGCAAACCACTGGCCGAGGGGCTGCTGGGCTATGTGCTGCCGGGCGCCAGCATGCGCTGGCCTGCTCCCGAGGCGTCCAGCAGCGGTAGCGTGCTCAAGGGCAGGGTCAATGGGCAGGGTACGGCGGACGCTATTCGCCAAGGCCAATGAGCCAGCAAATGAATGCAGTGCAGGGGTCAGGGAGTACCCGGCAATGGTCGGAAACCGTGTGTGAAAAAGCTTTCGGCGACGACTCGCCGTTGGTGCCTGGGGCTGGTCATGGTCAGCCCAGGGCTGGCGTTGGCCGACGACCTGCCCCCACCGCCCACGGAGATGTCCGCCATCGCCGAAGCCACCCTGTACCTCGACCTGGTAGTGAACCAGATGCCCAGGGCTGAACTGGTCCCGGTGCAGCAGCGGGCCGGGCAGCTGTACCTGGACAGCGACATCTTGCGGTCAGCCGGTATTTCGTTGCCTGGCAGCCCCCAGGGCGAGGTGGCCCTGGAAAGCATCGCGGGGTTGCATGCCGACTACGACAGCCAGAACCAGCGCCTGCTGCTGCAGGTGCCGCCGGCCTGGTTGCCAGACCAGCAAGTGGGTGACCGCAACCTGTACCCGGCCAGTGATGCGCGCAGCAGTTTCGGCGCTTTGTTCAACTACGACCTGTACCTCAATGACACCGATGAAGGCGGTACCTACCTGGCCGCCTGGAACGAGCTGCGCCTGTTTGACAGCTGGGGCACTTTCTCCAGTACCGGGCAGTGGCGCCAGTCATTCAACGGCGCACAGGCGGATGATACGCGCCAAGGCTTCATGCGTTATGACACTACTTGGCGCTTCACTGACGAGCAGCGTCTGCTGTCTTATGAAGCCGGTGACTTCGTGACTGGCGCTTTGCCCTGGAGCAGCTCGGTGCGGGTGGGCGGCGTGCAGCTGTCGCGTGACTTCGCTGCGCGCCCCGACCTGGTCACTTACCCGTTACCGGCGTTCGCAGGCGAAGCGGCGGTGCCGACGTCGCTCGACCTGTTCATAAACGGTTTCAAGTCCAGCACTACCGAGCTGCAGCCAGGCCCGTACACCCTGACCAACGTGCCGTTCATCAACGGCGCCGGGGAGGCGGTGGTGGTCACCACCGATGCGCTTGGCCGGCAGGTGTCGACGACCTTGCCGTTCTATGTCACCAGCAGCCTGCTGCAGAAGGGGCTGACGGACTACTCGGTGGCCGCCGGCAGCCTGCGCCGTGATTACGGCGTGCGCGATTTCAGCTATGGGCCGGGTGTGGCCTCGGGCAGCCTGCGCTATGGGCTCAGTGACTTCTTCACCCTCGAAACCCACGCCGAAACTGCCGAGTCGCTGATGCTGGGCGGGCTGGGTGGCAACATGCGGCTGGGCAACTTCGGCGTGCTCAATGCCGCCCTGGCGCAAAGCCAGTTCGATGGCGAGAAGGGCCACCAGGTCGCCCTTGGGTACCAGTACAACAGCCAGCGCATCGGCTTCAGTTACCAGCGCCTGCAACGCCATGGTGACTATGCCGACCTGACCCGGGTCGACCTTCCGGACATGCAGTTGAGCAAGCGCAGCGAACAGGTCACCCTCAGCCTGAACCTGAACGAGTACGGCAGCATTGGCGCCGGCTACTTCGATGTACGCGCCGGTGACGGCACGCGTACCCGGCTGATCAACCTGAGCTACAGCAAGCCGCTGTGGGGCAGCAGCAGCGTGTACTTGTCGGCCAACCGCGAAGTGGGTGACAGCCAGTGGGCGGTGCAGGCGCAGTTGGTGATTCCGTTCGACTTGCACGGCACCCTGGCGCTGGGCATGGAGCGAAGTAAAGAAGGCGAGACACTGCAGCGGGTCAACTACAGCCACGCGGTGCCAGCGGGTGTCGGCGTTGGTTACAACCTGGGCTATGCCGCAGGCAGCGACCGGGATGCCTATCGCCAGGCCGACGTCACTTGGCGCCTGCAATCGGTGCAGTTGCAGGCGGGTGTGTATGGCAGTAGCGGTGAAATGACCCGTTGGGCTGACGCCAGTGGTTCTCTGGTGTGGATGGATGCCGGGGTGTTCGCAGCCAACCGCATCGATGATGCCTTCGTAGTGGTCAGTACCGCGGGCTACGCCGATGTGCCGGTGCGCTACGAAAACCAGGACGTTGGCCGCACCGATGCCAAGGGGCACTTGCTGGTGCCGTACAGCAGCGGTTACTACCGTGGCAAGTACGAAATCGACCCCATGGACCTGCCGCCGGATGTGCTGGCGCCAGACGTGGAGCAGCGTGTGGCGGTAAGACGGGGCAGCGGTTACTTGCTGGAGTTCCCGCTCAAGCGGGTCATGGCGGCCAGCGTCGAGCTGGTGGATGGCGACCAGCAGGTGCTCAAATTGGGTAGCCGTGTGACCCACACAGAAAGTGGCGGCCAGGCGGTGGTGGGTTGGGACGGGTTGGTTTACCTGGAGAACTTGTCGCCGCATAACCGCTTGCAGGTGGAAATTGAAGGCGGCGGGCATTGCGAGGTGGCATTCGACCTGCCTGAGTCACAAGGCTCGGTGCCCTTGATTGGCCCGCTGGTGTGCCGATGAATGCCTGGGTGCGTGGTCTGTGGGCGAGCGTGCTGCTGTTGCCGACGGGTACGGCCTGGGCGGTTTGTTCGTCGGTAGCCACGTTGCCGGCGGCGTTTGGCAGCCTCAATTCAACGCAGGTTCGCACCACGGTACAGACGGCTTCCACCCTTAACTCCGGTTTGCAGTGCACCGGCTCGCTACTCACCTTGCTCAGCAGCAATGATCATTTCTACGCAACCATCACGCCCGCCTCGGGCGGGCTGGTCGGTCCGACAGGCGATGTCATCTCTTACACACTGTATGCCGACAACAGCACCAACTACCCGATCACCCGCGGTCTGGCCTACGACTTCGCTCGCAACGGTATCATCGACCTGCTAGGGCTGCTCGGCGGCACCACGCCCAAAGCGGTGCCTATCTACATGCGTACCCAGATTGGCAGCAATGTCGCGGCAGGGGTGTACCAAGAGAACCTGACCGTGGCCTGGAGCTGGAACTATTGTTCGGGGATTGGCGCGTTAGGGATATGCCTTGGGCGTGACATCGGTTCAGGTAGCCAGACCTTGAACGTGAGCCTGACGGTGACCAACGACTGCCAGATCACCACCCCCAACATCAGCTTCGCCAGTGCGCCGGTGGTGGCAGGGTTCGGCACCGTGAGCCAGGGTATAAACGTGTCGTGCACCAAGGGCAGCAGCTACACGGTGGGGCTGGATGACGGGCAGAACGTGTCCGCTGGGCGGCGGCGGATGAAGTCGGCGGCCAACAACTACCTGGCCTATGACATTTTCAAAAGTGCTGGGACGGTGCGCTGGGGCGCGACCGGGGCTGCCAGGCGCTCCAGCACCGATGCCGACGTCAACCCCGGTGTGGGGACTGGTACGGGTAGCCAGGTGTTCAACTACAACGCCAAGGTCTATACCGACCAGGCGACACCGCCTGCAGCGACCTATACCGACAGTGTGATACTGGATGTGCAGTTCTGATGCAGCTCTGACGGAGCCTGATGCCTGCCGCTGACACGGCCCCTGTAGGGCCGCGTCAGCCTTGGCTCAGCGCAAATCGCCCACCATTTTTGCCAGGGTCTCCAGCACCGCCCCGGCCAGGGCCTTCGAGCGTGCCCCCGACCAGCCGGTTACCGCATCGGGCGCGTCGTCATGGTCCTTGAATGGCATCTCCAGCGTTAGCGACAGGCAGTCATGTGCCATGCCCACGGCATTGCAGGCCAGCGTCGTATTCGCCTGGCCAGGCTCGTTGCGGGTATAGCCGTGCACGGTCTGAAAGTCGCGGGTCACGCTGCACAAGGTATTGCGAAACTGCGCTTCGAGTTTTTCCAGTCGCGGGGTGTAGCCTGGGTTGCCCTCGCACGCGGCGGTGAACACGTGCGGAATCTCTTCGTCACCATGCACGTCGATGAACGCGTCCACGCCGTACTGCTTCATCTGCGCCTGAGCAAAGAACACCTCTGGGCTCAGTTCGATGCTGGCGTCCTGCCAGGCGCGGTTGAGGTCCTTGCCCTTGAAGTTGGTACGCAGGTGGCCGAGGAAGGCGCCGTCGGGGTTCATGTTGGGGATCAGGTAAAGGTCAGCCTTGGCCAGCAATTGCTTAACCACTGCATCGTTGGCCTGCAGGCGGTCGATCACGCCTTCCATGAACCATTCGGCCATGTGCTCGCCTGGGTGTTGCTGGGCAATCAGCCACAGCTTGCGCTTGCCATCTGCACCGTCACCGGCACGCAGCAGCGGGATATCGCGGCCTTGGACACTGCGGCCGCTGGCCAGCAACTCGACCCCCGGCAGTTGCCGTGCACGTTCGATCAGCTGGTTGTGTCGGGCGCGAGAGAAGGGCTCGAAGTAGGCGAACCAGATATGTTCCTGTTCAGCCTTTACCTCGAACGACAGCGCCGTACCGTCGAACCGGCTGGGCACGCGGAACCAGCTCTGCTGGTCGTAGCTGGCCACCGCGTTGTAGCCGCTCCACGCGTTCTTGTACGAGGAGCCAGACGCGTTGTCGAGGCTGAAGCGATGCACCTGCCCCGGGGTGAGCCCGCTGACCTTGAAATGGAACCATTGGTAGTGGCCGCTGTGGGTGTCCGGGCGGATGGCCAGGTGTACCTGGGCCGGGTTGCTGGCATCCAGCACCTGGATGTTGCCGGAATCGAAGTCGCAGTCGATCTGCAGGGGGGACAGCGTCACGGTCATGTGCCGGGCTCCTTTGCGGGTATTGTTGTAAGGGTACTGTACACGGCTTGGCAGGGTTGTTGCGTCTGTTTGCATGACATGGCGGTATCGGAATGTGACGGGACAAGTTCGTGCGCGCTTTTGTCGGGCAGGCTGTGATCGAGCTGCCGCGGCCAGCGTTGGTCAGATAAGTATCTATATTTTTTGCATATTAGCTTAGCTCTAAAATCAATTTCATTTATCTGGTTTGGCCCGTTACATTCAGCGTTCTCTTACCTGCAAGGAACTGCGGATGTCCATTCGATCTCGCCTGCTGCTGTTCGCAGCCGCTACGCTGCTGACCACCCAGGCTTTCGCCAGCGAACGCCTGACCCTGCGCATCGGCGACCAGAAAGGAAACATGCGTGCCCAGCTGGAGGCGGCCGATGCCTTGCGCGACTTGCCTTACGATATCCGTTGGGCCGAATTCCCCGCAGCCGCCCCCCTGGCCGAGGCACTGAACGCCGGGGCGATCGATGCCGGCATCATCGGTGACGCACCATTGCTGTTCGTGCTGGCCTCCGGGGCGCCGGTCAAGGCCATTGCCGTGGACAAGTCCGACCCCTACGGCACAGCGCTGCTGGTGCGCCCCGATGCAGCCTTGCAAAGCGCCGCCGAGCTCAAGGGCAAGCGCATCGCCACCGGCCGCGGCTCTATTGGCCATCACCTGGCGCTGAAGGCACTGGATCAGGTCGGCCTTAGCGAAAAAGACGTGGAGTTCCGCTTTCTCGGCCCGGTCGACGCCAAGATCGCCCTGGCCAACGGCTCGGTGGATGCCTGGTCGACCTGGGAGCCTTACACCGCTCTGGCCGAGCTGAGCGGCCAGGGCAGGGTGCTGGTCAACGGCCGTGGGCTGTCCAGTGGCAACAGTTTCCTGGCCGCTACCGACAAGGCGCTGGACGACCCGGCTCGGCACGCTGCACTGCAGGACTACCTGGCCCGCCTGGCGGGTGCCCAGGTGTGGGCCTACCAACACCTGGACAGCTACTCGAAAACCCTGGCGGCGATCATTGGTTTCCCGGAGGGCGCCGCGCGGCTGCAGTTTGAACGCCGTCAGTTGCACTGGCAGGTCATCGACGCCAAGACCATCAGTGAACAACAGGAAACCGCCGACTTCTACCACGCCCACGGCCTTATGAATCAGCGCCTGGACGTTGGCCCGACCTTCGCCACTGGCTTTACCGTGCCCGCCACTGACTCACTGGCCCAACATTGACCTGGAGACACCCCATGCTGCACCGCAAACGCCTGCGCCACCTGGCCCTGGGCCTGCTGCTCGGTGGCCTGCTGCCGTCGCTTGCCAGCGCCGAGCAGACCCTGCGCATCGGTTACCAGAAATCCTCCACCCTGCTGACCTTGCTCAAGGCACGCGGCACGCTGGAGCAGCGCCTGCAAGCCGAAGGCATTCGCGTCAGCTGGCATGAGTTCCCCAGTGGTTTGCCGTTGCTGGAGGCACTGAACCTGGGCAATGTCGACCTGTCGGCGGACGTGGCCGATACAGTGCCGGTGTTCACCCAGGCAGCCGGCGCCAAGCTCACCTATTTTGCCCGTGAGGCACCGTCCCCTTCGGCCCAGGCCATCCTGGTTCCGGCCGACTCGCCGCTCAGGACACTGGCCGATCTCAAGGGCAAGCGCGTGGCGGTGACCAAGGCGGCGGGTAGCCACTACCTGTTGATCCAGGCCCTGGCCAAGGCCGGCTTGAGTTTCAAGGACATCACCCCGGCGTACCTGATCCCTGCCGATGGCCGCGCGGCCTTCGAGAATGGCAAGGTTGATGCCTGGGTCACCTGGGACCCTTACGTGGCCAGTGCCCAGCGTCAGCAGAATGCACGCATTCTGGCCGATGGCAGCGAGCTGGCGAGTTACCAGCGTTACTATCTGGCCGGCAGCGACTACGCCACGGCGCACCCTGAAGTGCTTCAGCAGGTGTATCAGGCGCTGCGCGAGATCGGTACCTGGACCAAGGCCAACCCTGCAGCGGCGGCCCGGGTGCTGGGACCGTTGTGGGGCAACCTGGACAGCGCCACGGTGCAGCAGGCCAATGGCCGGCGCAGCTATGACGTGCAGCCGGTGCAACTGGACAACCTGGGTGAGCAGCAGCGTATTGCCGATGCCTTCTACCGTGAAGGGCTGCTGCCCAAACCGGTGGATGCGCGGGCGGTGACTGTGTTCGAGCCCCAGGCTGTTGACTGAGGATGGCTTTATAGCCTGCAGGCTATTTGAAGAACTGGCTCGGCGTAGTGCCGAACTGGCGCTTGAACATGCTGGCGAAGGCACTGGGGCTGTCATACCCCAGTGCGCCCGCCACATCGATGATCCGCTCGCCCAGGGCAATCCGTTCCAGCGCCTGCATCAGTCGCGCCTGTTGGCGCCACTGGCCGAAGGTCATGCCGGTTTCCTTGCGGAATAACCGTTGGATGGTCTTTTCGTCCACCCCCAGATACAGGCCCCAGTCGGCTACGGTGGCATTATCGTCGGGCCGTTCATGCAACGCCGAGCAGATCACCCGCAAGCGTTTGTCGCTGGGCTGCGACAGCTTCAGCGGCAAGGTGGGCAGTACGCAGATTTCGTCGAGGATCAGGCGCATCACCCGGGCTTCGCGCGAGTCCTCGGCAAACGGCGCGGTAAAGCCCACCGAGGCCTTGATCAGCTCACTGAGCAGCGGCGAAATGCTGATGGCCTTGCTCTGCAGGGGCAGGCCCGCCGCCGCGTCGGTGCGCACGAACACGCTGCGCATTTTCACATCACCGACACAGCGGATGGCGTGCACCTGGCCGCAAGGCATCCATACACCGCGGCTGGGCGGCACAGTCCAGCATTCGTTGCCGGACTCGACGATCATCAGGCCTTTGATGGCATAGATCAGTTGATGCTTGGCATGGTGATGGGGCTCGATGAACCAGTCGCTCGGGTAGTCCGTCGCGCGGCTACCCACTTCCCAGGTCCACCCATCGACCTCCACCAGCAATTCACGCTGCGGCTTTACCATCGTGTCCTCGTCTAGATGCAGCCTGGCAGCGCCACTTTAGCAGCAACGGCTGGGCCGGGCTTGTGAGCGGGTAGCCGGCAGCAGTGCGGTGGCCAGCCCCAGCAGCGGCAGGAAGGCGATGGCCTGGTACACCCACTCGATGCCATACCGGTCGGCCAGCTCGCCGAGGCCGGCGGCACCGATACCGCTGATGCCGAACATCAGCCCGAACATCACTCCCGAGACCATGCCGACCCGGCCTGGCACTGCCTCCTGGGCATACACCACCAGCGCTGCGAAAGCCGAGGACATCACCAGGCCGATGGCCACTGCCAGTACCGCTGTCCAGGCCAGGTTGGCATGGGGCAGGGCGAGTGCGAAGGGCGCCACGCCGAGGAACGAGACCCAGATCACTGCCTTGCGCCCGATACGGTCACCCACCGGGCCGCCGGCAAAGGTGCCCAGCGCCACGGCTGCGAGGAACACGAACAGGTACAGTTGGCTGTGTTGCACGCTCAGGCCGAAATGCTCGATGAGGTAGAAGGTGAAGAAGTTGGTGAACGAAGCGATGTAGACGAACTTGGCGAACATCAGCACGGCGATTACCACCACCGCGCGCCACATGGCGTTGCGCGACAACCCGGGCGCCTGCTGGCTGGCGAAGGTCTTGAGCCGGGCCTGGCCGTGACGCACGCTCCAGCCGGTCACCCGCAGCAGCACCATTACCGCCAGCGCGGCTGCGAGCATGAACCAGGCAATGGCTGGCTGGCCGTGCGGAATGACGACGGCGGCGGTGAGCAGCGGGCCGAGGGCCGAGCCGGTATTGCCGCCGACCTGAAAGGCGGATTGCGCGGTGCCGAAGCGCCCGCCGGAGGCCATCCTGGCCACCCTCGAGGCTTCGGGGTGGAAGGTCGCCGAGCCCACGCCGACCACGGCGGCCGCCACCAGCAGCATTTCATAGCTGCCGGCAAAGGCGAGCAGGGCGATGCCCACCAGTGTCACCAACATGCCGGCCGGCAGCAGGTAGGGTTGTGGGTGCTTGTCGGTGAACATGCCGACCCAAGGTTGCAGCAGCGAGGCGGTCACCTGGTAGATCAAGGCGATCCAGCCGATCTGGGCGAAGCTCAGCGCGAAATCGCTTTTCAGCATCGGGTAGATCGACGGCAGTACGGCCTGGATCAAGTCGTTGAGCAAGTGGGCGAATGCGGCGGCACCGACGATACGGACCGCGAAGCCCTGAGGCTGGTCGGCAGGCGTGGCGGTGGCCATGGAGGCGGTAGAGGTTGTCATGGGCAAGGTTCTTCTGTGGCAAGGGAGCAAGGCATTGCCGCCGCAGGTTAGCCAGTGCCTGGGTTGCCTGTCTCACGCCGAACAGGCAGCCACTGCCGCGTTTCGGGCATCCGTGCGGCATCCGTGCCCGTAAGGCCTTTTTACCGTTCGTGCCTTGCCATCCAGCGCAGCAACGCAGCGATCGGTACGCTGCGGTGAGCCTCGTGCCGGTAGGGCTCACCCTCGGCGGTATAGCGTTCGCGATAGCGGCTGAGGACCAGATTGCGGCCATCGGCAGACACCCGGGCCTCCAGTTCGTGCAGCAACAGCGGTTGCCGGGCGGCACCCTCCAGGCGCCGGAACAGCAGCATGGCGGCGTGGGCATCATTCATGGCCGGGTACCTGCGGGCACTTGGCTTGCCACGTACCAGGTTCGCCTGCCTTGCCTTGCGCCACCAGGTTACTGCGCTGTTGCGCGGTGTAATCGCGCATTGCCAGGTAGTAATCGGGCCAGGTGTGCAGCAAGTCGGTCACCGGTAGCGCGGCAGCGCGGCCGTCCACGACGTGCCCGGCAGTGGCCACGGTAGTGAGTGTATCGACTGTATCGCTGTGATCGCCGAACGGGTCCACTGCCATGCTCAAGACCGTGCCGGTGGCGTCACGCAGATTGTGCGAGCCCAGCAGCGGCAGCTCGACGATGGGGCCATTGCCGATGCCCCAAACGCCGAAGGTTTGGCCGAAGTCCGAGCGGTGTTGGCTCAGCCCCATCTTGCCGGACACATCGACCAACCCCGCCACACCGAGCGTGGTGTTGAAGATGAAGCGGGTAAGGCTGGTCATTGCCCGTTCGCCATTGCCTTGCAGCAGGTCGTTGGCGAACACCTTGGGCTCCCCGAAGTTACTGGCGAAGTTGTGCACGCCCTGCTGGGCAAAATCTGGCAGCGCAGTGTAGCCCCGGGCGACAGGGGTCAGCAGGTAGTCATCGACCGTGCGATTGAAGGCAAACACCACGCGGTTTGCGGGCTCCGCCGGGTCACTGACCTGATAGGCAACAGGGCCGCAGGCCATGCTGGCCGGGGCGCGCTGGCTGCAGCCTGCGGCCATGAGCAGCGACAATGCCAGCGCGGCAGAGCGCGCGGAGCGGGAGGTGGAGGATGAACGGGACATAGGTGCATTCCTGGCAAGAACTGGCGGCGATGCTGCCCGGTTTTTCTTGCCTGGGAATGTCTGGATTGTCTCTGCTCGGACACATTGTTACAGGGTTGAAATATATGACGGCCGCGTGGCGATGGCCGTAAAGTACCGCTTGGTTACTTTGTTTGCGGTGCTTTTTTGTGAGCCATTTGCTGATAGTCGACGATGATGTCGAGGTGCTCGACCTGTTACAGAAGTTTCTTCGCCAGCATGGCTACGAGGTAGGTGTGGCCTGTGATGGCAATGCGCTCTGGCAGGCGCTTGAGCGGCGCGTGCCGGACCTGGTCATCCTCGATGTGATGTTGCCTGGTGACAGTGGCCTGGTGCTGTGCCAGCGGCTGCTGGCCGATTACAAGGTGGCGGTGATCATGCTGACCGCCATGGGTGAGCTGAGTGACCGGGTGGTGGGCCTGGAGCTGGGGGCGGACGACTACCTGACCAAACCGTTTGCCGCCCGTGAACTGCTGGCACGGGTGAGGGCAGTGCTGCGCAGGGCCGGCGAGGGGGCGGGAGGTGCAACCAGCCATGCCTCGGCCCTCGAATTTGCCGGCTGGCAACTGGATGTGGTGCGGCGCGAGCTGCGCTCGCCGGAAAACGTCATGATTCCCTTGTCCAACGGTGAATTCGAGCTGTTGCTGGTGTTTGCCGAACATCCGCGCCGGGTGCTCAGCCGCCAGCAGTTGCTGGACCTGGCCCGTGGCGAAGCCTACGACGCCTATGACCGCAGCGTTGACGTGCAAGTGAGCCGGTTGCGCCGCAAGCTTGAAACCGACAGCGGCAATGAGCCGTTGATCCGCACCCTGCGCAACGTCGGCTACCTGTTCACACCCGTGGTCGCCAGGCGATGAGCCTGTTCGCCCGGCTGCGCCAGGCTGTGCCGCAGCCAAGAATCACCATTGCCCGCTGGATTGCCCTGACCACCTTGACGGCGATGTTGTTCCTGCTGCTACTCAAGATGCTGTTCAGCCTGCTGCTGAGCGTGTGGGCGCAACCGCCACTGCTGGAGAGTGGCGTGATCGAGAAAGTAGCAGCGGTGACTCGCATCCTCGATGCCGCGCCCGCAGCGCAGCGCAGCAATATTGCCGGCGCGGCGGGCGACGGTTCTTACTCCGTGCGCTGGCTGCAACGCCATGACGAAGCGGGCGTCCCGGTGTTGGTCGATGCCGAGTTCCGCGAGGGCACGCCTATTCTGCGCGCCTTGCTCAAGCGGCCGGATGCCAGGGTTGAGGCATTCGAGCCTTCCGACATGCCGGAATACGCCCCTGAGCGTGGCTATGCCCTGATGGTCGAGTTGAGCGACAAGTCCTGGGTGCTGTTTCGCGCTACTAGCCGAAGTTGGGGCCTGGATGAACTGCCGCGCAACCTGATCATCCTCGGCTTGATGCTGGCGTCCAGTTTTGCCGTCGCGTTCTTGGCAACGCGCTTTCTGGCCAAACCCTTGGAGCGCTTTACCGAAGGGGCGCGCAGGTTTGGCAAGGACTTCAACGCCCCACCCATCCCGGTGGTCGGCCCGCACGACCTGCGCCAGGCCATTCTGGCGTTCAATGCCACCCAGGCGCAGCTCAGGCATTACCTCAACGACCGTACCCAGATGCTGGCGGCCATCTCTCACGACCTGCGTGCACCGCTGACGCGCATGCGTTTGCGTGCCGAGTTCATCGAGGATGCCCAACTGCAGGCCAAGTTGTTCAAGGACGTCGATGAAATGCAGGCAATGGTCGACGCCGCATTGGTGTTCTTCCGTGATGATGCTCGGCTGGAGCCCACCACGGCATTCGACCTAGGCGAACTGCTGTTGACCGTGGTGGATGATTTCAAGGATGCGGGCGTAGAAGTTGGCCTCAGCGGGCCACGCCGCTGCGTGTACACCGGCAGGCCGGTGGGTATCAAACGGGTGCTGGTCAACCTGATCGACAATGCCGCGAAGTACGGGTGCGAGCCAACGGTGATGTTGATGGTAACCGCCAGGCAGATAGAAATAACCGTGCAGGATCGCGGACCGGGCATCGCGCCTGAACTGCATGAGCAGGTATTCGCGCCGTTTTACCGGATCGAAGGCTCACGCAACCGCGACACTGGCGGTGTGGGGCTGGGCCTGCCCGCCGCACGGGCCATCGTGCTGGAGCAAGGCGGCAGCCTGACATTGAGCAACCGCCCCGATGGCGGTCTGCAAGCCAAGGTCACACTGCCGCTGGGGTGATCAGAGGCCCAGTTCGCTCAGCCCGGGGTGGTCATCCGGGCGCCGCCCCAAAGGCCAGTGGAACTTGCGCTCGGCTTCGCTGATGGGGTGCTCGTTGATGCTCGAATGGCGGTTGCACATCAGGCCGTCGTCGGCAAACTCCCAGTTTTCGTTGCCATACGCGCGGAACCACTGGCCGCTATCGTCGTGGTACTCGTAGGCATAGCGCACGGCAATGCGGTTGCCGGTGAATGCCCACAGTTCCTTGATCAGGCGGTATTCCAGTTCATGGTTCCACTTGCGGGTCAGAAACGCCTGGACCTCGGCACGGCCACGGGGGAACTCGACGCGATTACGCCAGACCGTGTCGGGGGTGTAGGCGAGCGCGACCTTGGCTGGGTCGCGGCCATTCCAGCCATCTTCGGCAAGGCGAACCTTTTCGATGGCACTTTCCTGGGTGAAGGGGGGAACGGGGGGGCGGGGCATCAGGGTAACTCCCAAGGGTTGAAGGGGCACGTAGGAGCGTAGTGGTTCAACGCCGTGGCGAGAATGCCTGGGTTGGGGACTTCATAATTTCGCCAGGTGCAACGGTGATTTAGGTGCACAGTTCTTTCCCGAAGCCATTGCATTGGCGTGATGGTTTGGGCTTGGCTAGGGTCTTTGGATTGACCCATGAGGCGTTGAACATGAACAGGACGTCATTTGCAGCGGTAGGGCTGCTGATCATGAGTCTGGCTGCAAACGCCGAGGATGGCGAGCGTGAAGGAGATTACTGGTACGTGCAGACCAGCGCCTACACCAAGCACTGGAGCCATGACCCGGATCACAACAACCACCAGGAGCTGGTCGGCATCGAACGAGTCTATACGGATGGTTTGCTGTGGGGCGCGGCAACGTTCAAGAACTCGTTCTACCAGCGTTCGTACTATGCCTACCTGGGCAAAGTCTGGGAAAACGACCGTTATCCCGTGTACGTGAAGTTGAGCGGGGGGCTGATAGAAGGCTACAAGGGTGAGTACGACGACAAGATCCCGTTGAACCATTTTGGTATTGCGCCGGTGATCATTCCGTCGTTTGGCGTGCACTGGGGGCCGCTGGGGGCGGAATTCGTGGTGCTGGGGGCAGCGGCGGGGATGGTCAATGTGGGGGTGCGCTTTTGACTGGCCAGCCACTGCCAGCAACTGGTCAGCGCAAAACCCACAGGGCGAGCACCCGCGTGGTGCTCCCCCCCGTGCTGTCGTCAGTCCCAGATAGGCGCCAGTCCGTCAGGGCTGACTTCGCGTCCATTACGCTCGAGGGTGGCGATTCGTGCCATGTCGTCGGCGTCCAGCTTCAGGTCGCGGGCTAGCAGGTTGCTGGCCAGGTTCTCACGCTTGGTCGACGATGGGATCACGGCGTAGCCCAGTTGCAGTGCCCAGGCGAGGGCTACTTGGGCGACGGTGGCTTTGTGCTTGGCGGCGATCTCGGCCAGGGCCGGGTCTTTCAGCACTTTGCCGTAGGCCAGGGTCATGTAAGAGGTCACGGTGATGCCCTGTTCCTTCAGGAACGCGGTCAGCTTGCTGTTCTGCAGGTATGGGCTGAGTTCGATCTGGTTGGTGGCGATTTCGCCTTTGCCGACTACTTCAATCGCCTGGCGGGTGAGTTCGATGTTGAAGTTGGAGACACCGATCTGGCGGGTCAGGCCTAGTTTCTTGGCGTCGGCCAAGGCCGTCATGTATTCGGTAAGTTCAACGCCGTTGCCCGGCGCTGGCCAGTGGATCAGCAGCAGGTCGACGTAGTCGGTGCGCAGTTTTTCCAGGCTTTCGCGCAGGCTGGGTATCAGCTTGTCGGCGGCATAGTTGTCGACCCAGATCTTGGTGGTGATGAACAGCTCGCTGCGCGGTACACCGCTTTCGGCGATAGCCTGGCCAACATCGGCTTCGTTCTTGTAGATCTGTGCGGTGTCGATGACGCGGTAGCCCAGCGCCAGTGCCGATTTGACCGAATCGATGACGGCTTGGCCGGTCAGGCGGAAGGTACCGAGGCCGAATGAAGGAACGCTCATGGGGTTACTCCTGGAAAGTTGGGGAAGTTCGTGTGATGGCCAGTGTGCAGGTTTGGCAGGCAGTGAATAAGCGGCCGCTGCGTCAAAGTCATTTGATCGGGAGGCACGAATCGCCCGTCAAGCTGTGTCTCCATTACATAAGTATGGCCTGAACAGGTCGATAACTTGGTCAGCTACCGCTTTTATCAAGCGGACACACTGCCGATGGCTACTTCTGTAATACCTGCTGACTCCATCGATGCGCTGATTGCCAGCCGACTGCCAGGTTGGCTCAAAGGTGCTTCAGCCGAACACCTGGCTTTATTGCGTGTGGCGTTGCTGCGTCAACAAAAAGCCCAGGACGCCCTCAACGCCCGGCTGCAAGCCATCAGCCCCCTGGAAACCTTTGCCGAGTCGTTGCTTGCAAGCGCGCTCGCGGAGCACTCGATCACGCAGCTAGACCTGCACTTGGCCCAGGTCACCCTGGTGACCCGGCGACTGAACCCGCCGATAGCGCCCTCCTTGCCACTGTATTGGTCGCAAATTGTCAGCACCCAGGTGCTTCTTTCAGCGGCGCTGCATAACTTTCACGAAAATGAAACGCTGCCTGGCTGGTTCGCTACAGGGTCACAGTTGGTCGATGCGAGTGGGCAGGTGCTACCGCTGAGCGTGAAGGCATTCGTCGAGCTCTGCCGACGGCTCGATATCGGGCGGCAGTATCAAAACCACTTGAAATTGCACCTTGAAGGCGAGGTGATCACCGAAGTCATGGAGGAGGCGTCAAGCGCCAACCTGGACGCTGCGGCCATCCTCGCCAGGACCAAGGGTGAGATCGACGAGCAGACGTATCAACGTATTGCTCGCATTGTGAACGCAGCACCTTTGTCGCCCGCCGACAATACTGTGTTGAAGTGCCATACCTTGAGGCTGCTGGGCAAGCAGGTCGTTGGTGCACTTGTGATCGAAGTGCGTCAGCACGCTGAACTACTAGGAGTTATCGCGTGGTTTCCCGAGGACCCCTATGCCCCGGTGAGCGGGTATGCAACCTGGGAGCTGCTGTACACGGCGCTTGGCGTACGTTTGCGCAGCGAAGCGTATCGCAAGTACTTCCAGCGTTTTATCGCAGAGCGTGATCGGGTCGCCTTCCATACGGCCCTGAACTTGCAGCTCACGCAAGACGATACAGGTTCACCGCTTGAGCTGGATGGCCGCTGCTTTGTGGTCGAGGGGGGCGTGTTCGTCGCACTGCGCAAAGCCCGTCTCCACAAAATACTGGATGACGCTCGGGTTTTGGCGGTGTCGACAGAGGATGAGGATATCGCCGACCGCCACGCACGCTTACAAGGTTATCTGAACTTGGGGCTTAGCATTGCAGGCCTGGCCGCGCTGTTCGTGCCGGTGTTGGGTCAGGCCTTGCTTGGGCTGACGGCAGTGCAATTGGCGGACGAGGTGTACGAAGGCTACCAGGATTGGCAACTGGGCGACCGCAACGCCGCATTGGGGCACCTGTTCAACGTGGCCGAGACGGTGGCGCTGGGGGCGGTGACGGCCGCCGGCACGGCGGCACTCGGCAAGCTGGCCCAGCGAGTGGCACGCGTAGATGCCATGGTGCCGGTGAGTTTGGAGGATGGCCAGTTACGCTTGTGCGATCCAGCGCTGTCGGCGTATCAGCATGATGGCGTCAATTTGATCGTTGGGCAGGCGGCCACTGAAAATGGCCGAACGCTGAGGCGCCTGCACGATGCTACCTATGAGGTAAGCGAACACAGCGATGGCACATTGCGTATTCATCACCCCACGCGGCCGGGGGCCTATGTACCAGCTCTTGAACACAATGGTGCCGGAGGATGGGTGCATGAGTTTGAGCAGCCGCAGTGCTGGCAGGACGCCGCTTACATGGTGCGCCGCCTTGCCAGCCGCACGGCCCAAGTGTCCGACGAGGCGGCGTCTGTTGCGCTACAGGTCACCGGTTTCGATGCAGATTGCCTGCGCCGTTTGTTACTGGAAAATGCGCCACCCCCGGCACGCTTGCTCGACGCCCTTGAACGTCAGCAATTGCACCATGATTACCCGGCATTACGGGGCGGTGCTTTCGAGGAATTGTTCAATGAGCGGCAGGTCAATCCGCAGGCAGCGGACCACCTATTGATGCGGAACTTCCCAAGCCTTTCCCACCGCTGCGCATGGGAAATCGTTGAAGGGGCAAATAGCGACGAACTGGAAAGCCTGACCAGCGCAGGGCGGGTACCGTTGGCTTTGGCGGAGCGGGCGCGCTGGGCGGTGCGCGACAGCCGGATAGACCGTGCCTGCGCAGGTTTGCGCCAGGCCTCTGCCGCAAATGACGACAGCGCAAGGCTCGCGCGGGGGCTGATCGATGCCATCGCACCCTGGCCGGCTGGGGTCGAGGTTGAACTGCCTACCGCTGACCAGGGTGGGTTATTGCAAGCGTTAATGCGGCAGCTGGACAGCCGCCAGCTACAACTGCTCGGCGGTAGCCAAATGACGGAAAGCGCGCTGGGCGAGCGGCTTGGGCGTGAAGCGCTTGCTGACCGTGAAGCGGCGGCCCGTTTGATTGGGCTGGCCCGGGTGGGGCAGGGTATACGCCCTCCTGTGCGTTTATACGATGGGCGTTTGGGCTATCCGCTCAGCGGCCACCTGTCGGGGACGCGCCAGGCACTAAAGCGCACGTTGAATCACGTGTACCCGCTGATGAGCAACGAACAATTGGAGGCGTATCTGCAAGACCTGGCTCAACGGGGGATTGACCCGTGGAACCATGTCAGCCAGCTGTTACGGGCCAAGTTTAGTCTCAAGCAGGCATTGCAAAGCTGGCGGAATGAAACGGGGCTGAACATTATTCGCCGGTTGCGTCGCATCAAGGTTGCCAGGCGCATTATGGCGAGTTGGCAGCGCATGAACCCTGGGGAGTTGACGGGTGATTATCACCTGACGATCGCGGGTGACAGAGTGGGTGACTTGCCGTCCTTGCCCGAGAACGTGGCTTTTGACCATATCACGCACCTGACCCTACGTGATATGCGGATGGCGGCCCTTGACGCGGGTTTCCTTGCTCGCTTTAGCAAGGTGCGTAACCTGGATTTGCGTGGCAACCAGCTTACACGCCTTCCTGCAGGTATCGAGCAACTGGCCGAATTGAGGAACCTACGCCTTGGTGGCAATCGGATCGTTCTTTCCAGCGACGATAATCTTCGCTTGAGCCAGCTTGTGGGGCTGCGCCGTCTGGAGCTCAACGGCAACCCTGTGGGCCTGCTGCCACCCTTGACATCATTCCCCTTGCTGCGCCGTTTGTCCTTGCGCAACACAGGGCTGGGCAACTTGCCAGCTGAATTGGCCAGGCACGGAAATCTGGAGTTGCTGGACATGCGTGGCAACCAGATCCAGACGTTGCCTGAAGCGCTGTCCATGTTGCCGCTACGTTTGCTAGGGGGGCTGGAGCTGCACGACAATCCACTCTCGGATGAAACCCTCCAACGCTTGCAATTGGCCAGGGCCGCAGCGGGGGCATCTGAGCGTACGCAAGCGACTCACCTATCGATTGACGCCAGCGACGCAACCCCATGGTTGTCAGGGTTTACTGCGGCACAACGCGAAGTTCGATTGGCGCGTTGGAACCTGTTGCGCCAAGAGGACGGGGCGAGTGATCTGTTCCAATTTATCGCTGATTTGCAGGATTTGCGTGAATACCACGCACGCCCCCGTGACCTTCAAGCGCGCGTGTGGCATATCCTCGAAGCGTGCGAGCAGCACGCCGAAGTGCGTGCCAGCCTTTTCGAGCAAGCTAGCCGGCCGCGCAGCTGCAGTGACGAGTTGCTGCTGACGCTGAGCGAGCTGGAGGTTGGCGCGATGGCCTCCAGGGCTGCATCGGCCAGTAGTGGTTTGCAAAGGGAGCGGGCGCTGGTGATGCTGGGGCGTTCGTTGTCTCGTCTGGACAAGGTAAACGCGATAGCGGCACGGCATATCGCCCACTATTACTCGGACGATCCCGTCGAAGTTTACCTGGCCTATCGTGTCAAACTGGCTGAAAGCCTCGACCTCCCGGCGCAGCCTGAACATATGGCGTACGAGAGTGTAAGCGGGGTTAGCCATAAAGACCTGGAGTCGGCCCGCAGCGAGGTACTGCGGGAGGAGACGCCACAATCCTTGGCTCAAGCGCTTGCCGATCGATCCTTTTGGCAAGATTACTTAAGCAGTCACCAATCGGCGCGTTTCAGCCGCATGAACGAGCCGTTCCAGCAGCGCCTGGATACATTGCTCGAGCAATCGGAAGCGCTAAGCGATCATGACTACCTCATGCAAACCGAGCAGATCAGTGCAGAGCGTGAGGCAGCGCAACGCCAGCTTTTTCTTGAGTTGAGCCGCGAGGCCATTGAGCGCCAGGGCCTATGAACGAAACAGCCCGCCGAAAGGCGGGCTGTTCGCTGGGGCTGGACGATCAGCGGCGGCGGAACAGCGGCAGCGGCTCGTCAGTGGCGGCCTGGTAGGTCACCGAGAAGTCTTTCAGGCTTTGCAGCGCGTCTTCCGGGTCCTTGTCGGCACGGATGGCGAACGCATCGAAGCCGCAACGGGCCATGAAGAACAGCTGGTCACGCAGCACATCGCCGATGGCGCGCAGCTCGCCCTTGAACTTGTAGCGGTCGCGCAGCAGGCGCGCATTGGAGTAGCTGCGCCCGTCGGTGAATGCCGGGAAGTTCAGGGCGATGACCTGGAAGTGCTGCACGTCTTCGCCGATCTCTTCCGCTTCCTGGTCGCTGTCCAGCCACACACCCAGCCCGCCATCGCGGGCCTTGAGCACGTGGGCATGGTCGCGCCACATCTGCAGCGGGACGATGTAGTCGTCGCAGTTGGTCAGCTCGTCAAAGGACGTTTCCTTGGGCAGCAGGTGCCAGGTTTCGTCGACGATCTGGTTGTTCTTAATGATTCGCTGCATAGACGCGTTCCTTGAAGGGGTCGATGCCAATACGCTGGTAGGTGTCGATGAAACGCTCTTCCTCGGTACGTTGTTCGACGTACACGGCGATCAGCTTCTCGATCACATCGGCCATGGCATCCTGGGCGAAGGACGGGCCGAGGATCTTGCCCAGGCTCGCGCCACGCGCGGCATTGCCGCCCAGCGACACCTGGTAGAACTCCTCACCCTTCTTGTCCACACCGAGGATGCCGATGTGGCCCACGTGGTGGTGGCCGCAGGCGTTCATGCAGCCGGAGATGTTCAGGTCGATTTCGCCGATGTCGAACAAGTAGTCCAGGTCGTCGAAGCGGCGCTGGATGGATTCGGCGATCGGGATCGACTTGGCGTTGGCCAGCGAGCAGTAGTCACCGCCTGGGCAGCAGATGATGTCGGTCAGCAGGCCGATGTTCGGGGTAGCGAAGCCGCCCTCGCGCAGCTCCAGCCACAGCGCGTGCAACTGGCGCTGCTCGACGTCGGCGAGGATGATGTTCTGCTCGTGCGAGGTACGCAGGAAGCCGAAGCTGTAGCGCTCGGCCAGGTCGGCCACGGCGTCCAGCTGCTTGTCGGTCAGGTCGCCAGGGGCAACGCCGGTGGGCTTGAGCGACAGGGTCACGGCCACATAGCCAGGGCGCTTGTGGGCGCGGGTGTTGCGCGAGCGCCAGCGGGCGAAACCTGGGTATTCGGCGTCCTGGGCGGCGTAGTCGACATTGTCGAGGGCCAGGTACTGCGGGTCGACGAAATGGCGCGACACACGCTGCACTTCATCTTCGGTCAAGGTGGTGCTGCCGCCACGCAGGTGGACCATTTCGGCCTCGACCTTTTCGGCGAACACTTCCGGCGTAAGGGCCTTGACCAGGATCTTGATCCGCGCCTTGTACTTGTTGTCACGGCGCCCGTAACGGTTGTACACGCGCAGGATGGCGTCCAGGTAGCTGATCAGGTCCTGCCACGGCAGGAACTCGTTGATGAACGAGCCCACCACTGGGGTACGGCCCAGGCCACCGCCGACCAGCACACGGAAGCCCAGCTCGCCGGCAGCGTTGCGCACAGGCTCCAGGCCGATGTCGTGCACTTCGATGGCGGCGCGGTCTTCCTGCGAGCCGTTGATGGCGATCTTGAACTTGCGCGGCAGGTAGGCGAATTCCGGGTGGAAGGTGGTCCACTGGCGGACGATTTCGCACCATGGGCGCGGGTCGATGATTTCGTCTGCGGCCACACCGGCGAACTGGTCGGTGGTGGTGTTACGCAGGCAGTTGCCGCTGGTCTGGATCGCGTGCATCTGCACGGTGGCCAGCTCGGCGAGGATGTCCGGGATGTCTTCCAGCGCCGGCCAGTTGTACTGCACGTTCTGGCGGGTGGAAATGTGGGCATAGCCCTTGTCGTAGTCGCGAGCGATCTTGGCCAGGGTGCGGACCTGGGTGGCGTTCAGCTGGCCGTACGGCACGGCGACACGCAGCATCGGCGCGAAACGTTGGATATAAAGGCCGTTCTGCAGGCGCAGAGGGCGGAATTCTTCTTCGCTCAGCTCACCGGCCAGGTAGCGGCGGGTCTGATCACGGAACTGCTTGACGCGGTCCTCGATGATCCGCTGATCGTACTCGTCGTATACGTACATAAAAGTCCTGTCTCAGGCATGCAGCTATTCGCGCGCACGGCCGCGCACTCCGGTACGGAGCCGGGGAACGATATCAGGTTGCAGTTATGCGCTAAAGTGATGTTTTTGCATATGAAAAGAACCAAATGGACTATGTGAGACTGACTGCCATTTGTGCGCTGAGCGTAGCCAGGCGTTTATAATCCGGCGTTTGCTTCGCAGAGATGTGACCCCATGCTCAAGGCCCTGTGCCAAAGCTTGTGTCTTGCCCTGCCACTGACGGCAAGTGCGCAGCCGGCTTCGGTGGTGTTCCTCAACCCTGGGCTGTCCACCGAGACGTTCTGGACCAGCTATACCCGCTTCATGCAGGCCGCCGCGGATGAGCTGGGCATGACCCTGCGGGTGGAGTACAGCGAGCGCCGCGCCGACCTGGCGCTGAGCCAGGCCCGGGCGATTCTGGGTGGGTCGCAGCGGCCGGACTACCTGGTGCTGGTCAACGAGCAGTACGTGGCACCGGAAATCCTGCGCCTGTCACGTGGCACGGGTGTGAAGCTGCTGCTGGTCAACAATGGCCTGACCGCCAGCCAGGTCCGCAGCATCGAGGCCCAGCCCGACAAGTACGCCGAGCCACTGGGGACCTTGATGAGTAACGACGAGCAGGCGGGCTTCCAAATGCTGCACCAGATGGTCGCACAGTTGCCTCGCGACAGCTTTCCGGTGGACCTGGTGGCCTTTGCCGGGGTCAAGACCACCCCCGCCTCGCAGTTGCGTGAGGAGGGCATGCGCCGTGCGCTGGCCGACTTCCCCCAGGTGCGCCTGCGTCAGGTGGTGTACGGCGGTTGGAACCGCCAGCGCGCCTATGAACAGGCCCAGCAGTTGCTGGAGCGCTACCCGGCCACCCGGCTGGTGTGGTCGGCCAATGACGAGATGGCCTTTGGTGCCATGCAGGCGTTCGAGGAAGCTGGGCACACACCGGGGCGCGACGTGCTGTTCGGCGCCGTCAACAGTTCGCCCGAGGCCTTGCGGGCGCGTATCGATGGGCGCCTGAGCGTGCTGATGGGTGGGCATTTCACCCTGGGCGGTTGGGCGATGGTTATGCTGCACGATGACGCTCAAGGGCTGGCGTTGAACCGCGACGGGCTGCGCGAGCACAGTGCCCCGGTATTGCAGGCGATCGATCAGGCCAAAGCCAAGCGCTGGCTGAAACTGCTGGAACGGGACGATTACGGCGTCGATTTCCAGCGGTACAGCGCTGAAGGGCGGCCGCCGGGCTACCGCTACCCATTTCTTACGTCACCGGTCGAATATTGAAAGACCCTGCTTGAGTGAAGGGCATTGCTCGTCTTAACTGCTGGTGGTGAAGTGCATTCCCATAACCACTACAAGAGGCAATGCAATGGGAAACTCAACCAAGGTCCGCAAAGCTGACAGCAGCGTCGATGCCTGGGCGATCCTCTGCCTGATCGTTTTGGTGGTGGTCACTGCCGTGTATTGGGTCAGCCACCAGTAGACTTGTCTTCTAGACCGTGATGCAGCAAGCGCGCCTGCGGGGACGGAATCCCCGCAGGCGTTTTCACTTCTAACGGGCGGTAAGGTGCAGGGCCAGTTGCACCAGGCCGATCAATACCGCGATGAACACCAGGGTGAACAACGTCCCCAGCGCAATGAAATGGCTGGCCTTGCCGTGGGTGAAGTCGCGGGCGCGGTTCTTGCCGCTTTGCACGCCAAAGGCAGCGGCGAGGATGCTGTGCAGCATCTGCCAGAAGGTCGGGGGTTTGCCCTGGCTGGAATCGTCCATGTTGGCTCCTGGGAAATCAGAGGCAATCAGGGACAGTGTAGGCAATGAAAAAGGAACTGCCTGGACTGGCCTCTTCGCGGGCAAGCCCGCTCCTACAAGTACTGCACACGTTTCAAAAACGGTGCGGCCCCTGTGGGAGCGGGCTTGCCCGCGAAGAGGCCAGCGCGGCCTTAGCTGTCGTACCCGAGGTTTGGCGCCAACCAGCGCTCGCTGACGCTTACATCCTGGCCTTTGCGCGCGCTGTAGCGCTCGATCTGGTCCTTGTCAACCTTGCCCACGGCAAAATACTGCGCCTGTGGGTGGGCGAAGTACCAGCCGCTGACCGCCGCTGCGGGGAACATCGCGAAGTGTTCGGTGAGGAACACGCCGCTTGGCCCGGTTTCACCAATGGCAGTGCCATCGAGCAAACGGAACAAGGTCTCCTTCTCGGTGTGGTCCGGGCAGGCCGGGTAGCCCGGGGCAGGCCGGATACCGCTGTACTGTTCCTTGATCAGCGCCTCGTTGTCCAGGTGCTCGTCGCGGGCATAACCCCAGTGCTCTTTACGTACCTGCTCGTGCAGCCACTCGGCACAGGCTTCGGCCAGGCGGTCGGCCAGGGCCTTGACCATGATCGAGCTGTAGTCGTCGCCCTTGTCCTGGTAGGCCTTGGCCACTTCCTCGGCACCGATGCCGGCGGTGGTGATGAAGCCACCCACATAGTCGGTGACGCCGCTGGCTTTTGGCGCGACGAAGTCGGCCAGCGACCAGTTGGGCTTGCCGTCCGGCTTGATGGTCTGCTGGCGCAGGTGGTGCAGGGTGGCCAGCGTCTGGCCGTCCTCGCCGTACACTTCGATGTCGTCATCGGCCACCTGGTTGGCCGGCCAGAAGCCGAACACCGCGCGGGCGCTGATCAGCTTCTCGTCGATCAGCTTGTCGAGCATCTCGCGGGCATCCTGGTAAAGCGCGGTGGCCGCCTCGCCGACCACTTCGTCGGTGAGGATACGCGGGAACTTGCCGGCCAGGTCCCAGGAAATGAAGAACGGGGTCCAGTCGATGTATTCAGCCAGGGTGCGCAAGTCGATGTTTTCCAGCACCTTGACGCCGGTGAAGGTGGGCTCTACCGGCTGGTAGCCGGCCCAGTCGTACTGCGGTTTGGCGGCGATGGCCTGGGTGTAGCTGAGGCGTTCGGTGCGGGCGCTGCGGTTGGCGGTGCGCTCGCGCACGTCCACGTATTCCAGGCGGGTTTTTTCGACGAAGCCCGGCTTGAGCTCTTTGGACAGCAGTTGGGTCGCCACGCCGACCGCGCGCGAGGCGTCGGTGACGTAGATGACCGCGTCGTTGCTGTACTTGGGCTCGATCTTCACCGCAGTGTGCGCCTTGGAGGTGGTGGCGCCGCCAATCATCAGCGGTAGCTCGAAGCCCTGGCGCTGCATTTCGCGGGCGACATGGACCATTTCGTCCAGCGACGGGGTGATCAGGCCAGACAAACCGATGATGTCGCACTTCTCGTCGCGAGCGGTTTGCAGAATCTTCTCGGCCGGCACCATCACGCCAAGGTCGACGATGTCGTAGCCGTTGCAGCCCAGCACCACGCCGACGATGTTCTTGCCGATGTCGTGCACGTCGCCTTTGACCGTGGCCATCAGAATCTTGCCCTTGGCTTCGGGCTTGTCGCCTTTTTCGGCCTCGATGAACGGGATCAGGTGCGCCACCGCCTGCTTCATCACGCGAGCTGACTTGACCACTTGGGGCAGGAACATCTTGCCTGCGCCGAACAGGTCGCCGACCACGTTCATGCCGCTCATCAGCGGGCCTTCGATGACCTCGATCGGGCGTGCGCATTGCTGGCGGCACTCCTCGGTGTCCTCGACGATGTGCGCGGTGATGCCCTTGACCAAGGCATGCTCCAGGCGTTTGTCGACCGGCAGCGAACGCCAGGCTTCGTTCTCGACTTCCTTGGTGGCGCCGCCGCCTTTGTAGTCGTCGGCGATGGCCAGCAGTGCATCGGTGCCTTCCGGCGTGCGGTTAAGCACCACGTCCTCGACTTTTTCGCGCAGCTCGGCCGGGATCTCGTCGTAGATCTCCAATTGGCCGGCGTTGACGATACCCATGGTCAGGCCGTTGCGGATGGCGTGGAACAAGAACACCGAGTGAATCGCCTCGCGCACCGGGTTGTTGCCGCGGAACGAGAACGACACGTTGGACACCCCGCCCGAGCTCAGCGCATGAGGCAGGTGGTCACGGATGTAGGCACAGGCCTCGATGAAGTCGACGGCATAGTTGTTGTGCTCTTCGATACCGGTGGCGACGGCGAAGATGTTCGGGTCGAAGATGATGTCTTCCGGCGGGAAGCCCACTTCGTTGACCAGGATGTCGTAGCTGCGCTTGCAGATTTCCTTCTTGCGCGCAGCGGTGTCGGCCTGGCCGACCTCGTCGAATGCCATCACCACCACGGCAGCGCCGTAGCGCTTGCACAGGCGTGCGTGGTGCTTGAACTGCTCGACACCTTCCTTCATGGAAATGGAGTTGACGATGCCCTTGCCCTGGATGCACTTGAGGCCCGCTTCGATCACGTCCCACTTGGAGGAGTCGATCATGATCGGTACGCGCGAGATATCCGGCTCGCCAGCGATCATGTTGAGGAAGCGGACCATGGCGGCCTGGGAATCGAGCATCCCTTCGTCCATGTTGATGTCGATCACCTGGGCGCCGGCTTCGACCTGCTGCAGGGCGACTTCCAGGGCTTCGGTGTAGTTCTCTTCTCGGATCAGCCGGGCGAACTTGGCGGAGCCGGTGATGTTGGTGCGCTCGCCCACGTTGACGAACAACGACTGGCGGTCGATGGTGAACGGTTCCAGGCCCGACAGGCGGCAGGCCTTGGCGATTTCCGGGATCTCGCGCGGCTTGTACTTGGCCACGGCTTCGGCGATGGCCTGGATGTGCCCCGGGGTGGTGCCGCAGCAACCGCCGATGATGTTGAGGAAGCCGCTGGCGGCGAATTCTTCGACGACTTCGGCCATCTCGGCCGGGGTTTCGTCGTATTCACCAAAGGCGTTGGGCAGGCCGGCGTTGGGGTGGGCGGATACATGGGTATCGGCTTTGGTCGACAGTTCTTCCAGGTACGGGCGCAGGTCCTTGGCGCCGAGGGCGCAGTTCAGGCCCACGGAAATCGGCTTGGCGTGGCGCACCGAGTTCCAGAATGCTTCGGTGGTCTGGCCCGAAAGGGTACGGCCGGAGGCGTCGGTGATGGTGCCGGAGATCATGATCGGCAGTTCGACGTTGTCGTCTTCGAACACTTGCTGCACGGCGAAGATCGCCGCCTTGGCGTTGAGGGTGTCGAAGATGGTTTCGATCAGGATCAGGTCGGCGCCGCCCTCGATCAGGCCACGGGTGGCCTCGATGTAGTTTTCTACCAGTTCGTCGAAGGTGACGTTGCGGTAGCCGGGGTCGTTGACGTCCGGGGAAATCGAGCAGGTGCGGCTGGTGGGGCCAAGCACGCCGGCGACGAAGCGCGGCTTGTTTGGCGTCTCCAGGGTCTTGGCATCGGCCACCTGGCGCGCGATGCGCGCACCTTCTACGTTCAGCTCGTAAACCAGCGATTCCATGCCGTAGTCGGCCTGGGAAATCTGCGTGGCGTTGAAGGTGTTGGTTTCGAGAATATCGGCGCCGGCATCCAGGTAGGCTTTCTCGATGGCGGCGATCACGTCCGGGCGGCTGAGCAGCAACAGGTCGTTGTTACCTTTGACATCGCTTGGCCAATCGGCGAAACGCGTGCCACGATAGTCGTGTTCCTCGAGACGGTAGCTTTGGATCATAGTACCCATGCCGCCGTCGAGGATCAGGATGCGCTCTTTGAGGGCGTTCTGGAGTGCTTGGAGACGAGCGCTGCGGTCGGACATAGGAACTACCTGGTCGGGCAAATATCAGAAGGTGCGGAATCATAACAAACCTGCGCGGTTTTTAGGCGCATCGCCCATTTGCATGAAAAGTGCTCATGTTGGGCGGGTGTCGGTAACGCAGAGCACCCAAGGACGACCAGGCAACAAATCGTGATGGCTTTCAAGAACCAGGACTTTCCGCACATGGTGCATCGTATCCTTGCCGGCGCCTTCGCCCTGCTCATCAGCGGCGCGGTGTTCGGGCAAGCCCCCCAGTCGAGCCCGGCTATTTCCTACACCCGGGACATTCAACCGATCTTCACCGAGAAGTGCGTGGCCTGCCACGCCTGCAACGACGCCGCTTGCCAGCTGAAGCTGGAAAGCCCCGAAGGCGCGGTGCGCGGGGCCAGCAAGGTGCCGGTGTACCAAGGCGAGCGCAGCAAGGCGGTGCCCCCCACCCGGCTGTTCTATGACGCCCACAGCGAAGAGCAATGGCGCAAGAAGGGCTTCTACTCGGTGCTCGACAACCAGGGCAGCCAGGCCGCGCTGATGGCGCGCATGCTGGAGCTGGGTCACAAGACCCCGCTCACGCCCAACGCCAAGCTGCCCGAGGAGATCGTCCTGGGCCTGAGCCGCAACAACATGTGCCCGTTGCCCCATGAGTTCGACGCCTATGCCGGCGCCCACCCCAAGGAGGGCATGCCGCTGGCGGTAACCGGGCTGACCGACAAGGAATACGACACCATGCGCCGATGGCTGGCGGCCGGTGCGCCAGTGGAGTACCAGCCGATCCAGCCGAGCGCTGCCGAAGCCAGGCAGATCAGCGATTGGGAAGAACTGCTCAACCGCCCCGGTTCCACCGAGGCGCTGGTTGGCCGCTGGCTATACGAGCACCTGTTCCTGGCGCACATCTATTTCGTTGGCGGCGAGCAGGGCCACTTCTTCCAGTGGGTGCGCTCGCGCACGCCAAGTGGCAAGCCCGTCGACATCATTGCGACCCGTCGCCCCAACGACCCGCCGGGCACCGACTTCTACTACCGGCTGATCCCGGTACAGGGCGTGATCGTGCACAAAACGCACATCACCTACCCGATGGGGCCGCAGAAGCTCAAGCGGGTGAAGCAGTTGTTCTACGCCGGTGACTGGCATGCCGCCGCGCTGCCAGGCTACGGCCCGCGCCACCGGGCCAACCCGTTCGAAACCTTCGAGGCGATCCCGGCGGTGGCGCGCTACCAGTTCATGCTGGATAACGCCGAATACTTCGTGCGCACCTTCATCCGTGGCCCGGTGTGCCGCGGGCAGATTGCCACCGACGTGATCCGCGACAATTTCTGGGCGCTGTTCCAAGAGCCGGCCTTTGATCGCTACATCACCGATGCCAAGTACCGGGGCGAGGCTACGCCATTGCTGGCCATGCCGGGGCAGATCGATGATGTGGGCAGTGTGCTGAGCCTGTGGCACGCCTACCGCGACAAGCGCAACGAGTACGAGAAACTGCGCCGTGAAGCCTATGCCGACATGCCAGCACCCGGTTGGTCGACCTTGTGGGCCGGTAACGACAACGCGTTGCTGAGCATCTTCCGCCACTTCGACAGCGCCTCGGTGACCAAGGGCCTGATCGGTGATGTGCCGCTGACCGTGTGGCTGTTCGACTACCCGTTGTTCGAGCGCACTTATTATCAGTTGGCGGTCAACTTCGATGTGTACGGCAACGTTTCTCACCAGTTGCAGACACGCCTGTACTTCGACCTGATCCGCAACGGCGCCGAGGTCAACTTCCTGCGCCTGATGCCTGCCGACCAGCGCAAGGCGATCCTCGGCGACTGGTACCAGAACAGCGGCAAGGTGAAGATGTGGATGGATTACGAGGACATCGACACCGATACCCCGAGCGGTATCAAGCTTGATGCGCACAACCCCAAGCGTGACTTTGGCCTGAAGCTGCTGCAGCGCACCGGCAGCCTGAATGCCGCGCCGGACCCGATCAACCGCTGCCAGGGTGCGTTCTGCTCGCGGGCGCAGGTGAGCGAGGAGTTCCGCAATGCCGAGCAGTCGCTCAGCCGCCTGGTGTCGCGCCCGGCTGCCGGGCTGAAGGTGATCAACCAGTTGCCCGAGGCGACCATGTTGCGCATCGAAGGGCAGGGCGGGCAGCGCCAGGTTTACAGCCTGCTGCGCAACCGCGCGCATAGCAATGTGGCGTTCCTGTTGGGCGAGGCGTACCGCTACCAGCCAGGGCTGGACACGCTGACCCTGTACCCTGGGGTGCTCAGCAGCTACCCGAACTTCATCTTCAATATCCCGACCAAGGATGTGCCGGAGTTCGTCGAGGATATGGAATATGCAAAAGATGATGCGGCGAAGTTCGAGCGCATTGTCATGCGCTGGGGCGTGCGCCGCAGTCACCCCGAGTTCTGGCGCTATTTCCATGACTTGAACAGCTTCATCAAGGAGACCGAACCGGTCGAAGCCGGGGTACTGGACATGAACCGCTATGAGAACCTCTGATCGGGTCAGCTGATCTTTCCGAATACCCTGCGGTCGGAATCGGTGGGTGGTCCGGGGCTGCTATGCAGCCCGTAGGCCTCAATGCACCGGCAATCGCAGGGTATTTCATGCTGTATTCGCTTCAGGCACTGCGGGCGTTCGCCGCCTGGGTGGTGGTCTGCCACCATTTCATGCAGATCTTCTTCGACTTCCATGCCACAGGCCCCATCGGCCAACTGCTCACCGACCGTGGCGCCATAGGCGTCGACATCTTCTTCGTCATCAGCGGGCTGGTCATCTACCTGTCGACCCGCGACAAATCCATCGAGCCGCGCCAGTTCCTGCTCAATCGGGTTATGCGTATCGTCCCTGCCTACTGGTTCTACACAGCACTGATGGCCATGTTGCTGCTGGCCTTCAGCCAATGGATGCCACATCAGGAATTCGCCTGGCATCACCTGTTCCTGTCGCTGCTGTTCATCCCGGCGGAAAACCCCGGGGGTTATGGCCTGTACCCGACCCTGAACGTGGGCTGGACGCTGAACTTCGAGATGTTCTTCTACCTGCTGTTCGGCCTGGCGTTCCTGGTGCGGCAACGGCACCACCTGCTGCTGGTGAGCGCTGCACTGTTGCTGGTCAGCGAGGTGCTGGGCCGTGTGGGTGTGCTCAGCCATTTCTACAACAACGACATCATCTACGAGTTCCTGCTCGGCATTGGCCTGGGTGTGCTTCATCGCCGTGGCCTGATTCGCCAAGGGCGGTGGCTGCCGCTGGTGGTGCTGGGGGTGGCAGGCCTGGCCATCTATCACCTGGATGCGTCACAGCGGTTGCTGCACTGGGGCCTGCCAAGCGCGATGATCGTGCTGGCTTTCATTGCCTTGGAGCCCGTGTTCCAGGGCAACCGGTTGCTCAAGGCGCTGGGCGACTGTTCGTACTCGGTGTACCTGGTCCATGTACTGGTGCTGTACGCCGGCTGGTTCGCCAGCCAGCGCCTGCATTTGAACCCGTACCTGGTGTTCGCCCTGTGCGTGCCGTCCATTGGACTAATGTCGTGGTTCAGCTACCAGTGGCTGGAGCGCGGCCTGTACCGGCGCATGCAAGCCTGGCTGGCGGCGCCACGGGAGCGGGCGCCTGAATATGCGCTTTCCCGAGTCAAATACTAGGACTTTGTTCGAAGGCTGGGTTGGCGTACACTTGGCGGCAAGTCTGTGAGGAACCTACATGAGCGCTATAACCATTACCGACGCCGCCCATGACTACCTGGCCGATCTGCTTTCCAAGCAGAATACGCCTGGCATCGGCATTCGCATTTTCATCACCCAGCCGGGCACCCAGTACGCAGAGACGTGCATTGCCTACTGCAAGCCGGGCGAAGAGAAGCCTGACGACACCGCCGTGGGTCTGAAGAGCTTCACTGCTTACCTGGACGCAGTCAGCGTGCCATTCCTGGAAGACGCGCTGGTCGACTACGCCACCGATCGCATGGGTGGTCAGCTGACCATCAAGGCGCCGAACGCCAAGGTGCCGATGGTCAACGAAGACAGCCCGATCAACGAGCGCATCAACTATTACCTGCAGACCGAGATCAACCCCGGCCTGGCCAGCCATGGCGGCCAGGTGAGCCTGGTGGACGTGGTTGACGACGGCATTGCCGTGCTGCAATTCGGTGGTGGCTGCCAGGGCTGTGGCCAGGCCGACGTCACCCTGAAAGAAGGCATCGAACGCACCTTGCTCGAGCGTATTCCGGAGCTCAAAGGCGTACGTGACGTGACTGACCACACGCAGAAAGAGAACGCCTACTACTAAGGCTTACGCGCCTGCGGGGCGGCTCTCTTAGCAACAAAGTGTTACGGTTTCAACCCCTGCGACAACAGGCCGCAGCCCGTATTCAAAGGGCTGCGGGCCATCAGCGCCTTGGTCGGGTAGAACCCCTCTGGGTGTCATGCCAGAATGCCCCGGTTTTTCGACCGGCCCGTCCCGAGGGCCGGCACCTTCCCTGTAAAGGATGGTTTCATGAATGATCTTTTGACCCGGCGTGCGGTTGTCGCCGGCATGGGCGTTCTCGGGCTTGGTCTGCTCGCAGGCTGCAGCCCGGCCCGGGGGCTCGAGTTCAAGTACGGCAAGAACATGAGCAACGAAATCCTTGGGCGCAAGTTCAGCCTCAAAGACCCGCAAGGTAACGTGCGCACCCTGTCGAGCTTCTACGGCAGCATGCCGATGGTGTTCTTCGGCTTCACCCAGTGCCCGGCTGTCTGCCCGACCACGCTGGCGCGTGCGGCACAAATCCGCAAGTTGCTGCGCGGCCGTGATCGCGACCTGTTCCAGGTGGTGTTCATCACCCTGGACCCTGAGCGCGACACCCCCGAGGTGCTCGATGCCTATGTCAAGGCCTTCGACCCTACGTTCACCGCGCTGACCGGCACCCCCGAAGAAATCGCCGCGGTGGCCAAGGAATTCAAGGTGTTTTACGAAAAGGTCCCGGCCGGGGACACCTACACCATCTCTCATTCGTCCACCAGCTACGTCTACGATACACGTGGCACCCTGCGCCTGAGCCTGGGCCATTCCCTGAACGCCAAGGAATGCGCCGAAGACCTGGTCACCCTGATGGAGATCTGCTGAATGTCGATGCAACCGATCAAACGCGGCCTGGCTGCCCTGGCACTGATGGGCCTGGCCTTGCCGGCACTGGCCCAGACCACCGTGAGCGATGCCTGGGTCCGCGCCAGCGTGCCGCACCAGCAGTCCACCGGTGCTTTCATGACCCTGACCGCCAGCAGCGACAGCAAGCTGGTGAGCGTAGCATCGCCCGTGGCCAAGACCGTGCAGGTGCACGAGATGACCATGAACGGCGACGTGATGGGCATGCGTGAGGTCAAGGCCGTCGAACTGCCGGCCGGCAAGGCAGTGACCCTGGACCCGAATGGCCTGCATGTGATGCTGATGGGCCTGAACAATCAGGTGAAGGAAGGCGAAAAAGTACCGCTGACCCTGACCATCGAAGATGCCAAGGGTGGCAAGGAAACCCTGGACGTACAGGCTGAGGTGCGTGCGCTCAACGCCGAGGCGGGCGGTGGGCATGATCACATGCACATGAAGCACTGACAGATCAAAGGGCCGCGTTCAGCGGCCCTTTTTTTTAGCTGCGCCTTTCAGCTACGAAAGCGTGGCAGCGGCCTGTCGAGGGTCAGCGAGGTCAAGGTCTTGCGGACCTGGGCTTCGTCGGCCTCCAGGGCCTTGAGACTGGCGCGGATCTTGCCGGCAGCGGGCACATCGCCCTGCCGGTCGATCCAGTCGGCAATCTCCTTGCAGGCACTGCTCAGGCAGGCTTGGCGCTGGTTCATCAATGACAGCAGGGTGGTGAGATCTCTTTCAGACATGGCAGGATCCTCCATTCAGCCTTGTCAGTGTAGCAGCGGCTGGCCGGCTTGCCTGAGGCTGGATGTCGCAGCTCAGCCTTGCAGGCAAGCGCTGCGATAGGCCCCGGGTGTCACCCCGTATGCCTGCTTGAATTGCCGGCTCAAATGGCTCTGGTCGGCAAACCCCAGGTCGAACGCCACCTGCGAAGCAGCAAAGCCGCACTTCAACATTTCCCGCGCGCGGGCCAGGCGCCGCTGCTTCAGCCAGGCGTGCGGCGGCAGGCCGGTGGCCTGGCGAAACACCCGGGCGAAATGGAACGGCGACAGGTTGACCGCCGCCGCCAGCGCTTCGAGCGAGGGTGGGTCGGCCAGTTGGCTTTCCAGCAGTTCGCGGGCGCGGGCCACGGCCAGTGGCTCGTGGCCGGGGGCAGAGGGTTCAGCGCATTGCCCGTGTCGTTGCACCAAGGCCAGCACCGCCTGACGCCAGGCGGTCTGCTGTTGCAGGGCACTGGCGCCAGTTTCGGACAGCTGATGCAGCTGGCTGAAGGCGATCGCCAGGGCCGCGTCATGGATCACGCTGTCCTTGAAGCTCGGCATGCCATGGCGGCCCAGCTCCAATTCGTCGAGCACGCCCGTGACCCGCGCGTGCTCGGGGTAGAAGCCGCGGTAGCGCCACCCCGCTTCGTGGGCTGTGGCGCCGGTATGCAGCTCGTCGGGGTTGATCAGCACCATGCTGCCGACCGGCGCCAAGTGCTCGCTGCCACGGTGCCAGAAACGCTGGGCGCCGGACTCGATCACGGTGAACACATAGCCTTCGTGCACATGCGGGGCAAAGCGCTGCTGGAAATAGCGCGCGTGCAGCATCTCGACGTCGCCCAGGGCCGGCGCCTGCCAGAGGTGTGTCTGCTCGCGCAGGGGCGTGTTCATGCCAGCCAGCTGCGCAGGAGGAAGAAGATCAACATGCTCACCAGCATGCTGAGCAATACGCTGCGGGTCAATAACACCAGGGCGATGGCCACCAGTGAGCCCAGCAGGTAGGGGTTGGTCAGGCTCAGGTTGAGCTGGTGCTCGGGCATGAAAATGATCGGGCCGCAAATGGCGGTGAGCATACCCGGCACGGCAAAACCGAGGAACTGCCGGGCATTGGAGCTCAGGCGCAAGGGCAGGCGCGGCTCCAGGAATGCATAGCGGTTGAGGAACACGATGGCGCCCATGGCGAAAATCAGGATCCAGGTCATGCGCGGGCTCCGGTGAATTTCTGACAGATGAACCCGGCGCTCATGCCCAGCAGGCCTGCGGCGACCAGGGCGGTTTCCCAATGCCAGTAGCTGAACAGCACCGAGCAGAACAGCGACACGGCGACGCACACCACCGTGGCCAGGTTGCGCACCAGCGGTGCGATCAGGGCGACGAAGGTGGCGACGATGGAGAAATCCAGGCCGAACTGGTCCAGGTGGGGAATGCTCTGGCCCAGCAGGATGCCGGCCAGGGTGAACAGGTTCCAGGCGATGTAGAAGGTCAGGCCCACCCCAAGGGCATACCAGCGGTTGAACTGCTGCTGGTCGTACTGGCTGGTCAGGGCGAAGAACTCGTCGGTCAGCAGAAAGCCCAGGCCCAAGCGCCAGCGCAGCGGCTGGCTGGACAGTACCGGGCGCATCGACAGGCCATACAGCAGGTGCTGAGAGGTCAGCAGCAGGGTGGTGAGCAGGATCGACGCCAGGTTCGCGCCGCCCTTGAGCATGCCGATAGCCACCAGTTGCGCGGCACCAGCGAAGACGATGGCCGACAGCCCTTGCCCCTGCCAGGCGCTGAGGTTGGCCTCGATGGCCATGGAACCGGCCAGCAGGCCCCAGGGGGCGACGGCCAGGGACAACGGGAGAATGGCGATGGCGCCGTGGAGAAAAGCTTGGCGAGCGATGTGGGGCATGATGGCTGCAATGCTGTACTTGGCAGGCCAGCATGCCAGACGGAGCAGGGGATGGCTTGAACGATCTTGCTGGTCGACGCGGCTTCTACAAGGATCGCGGCCGGCCGAGGGCTATGGGTGGCTGGTCAGGTGCTGTTGCGCCGTCACGCAGCCGTTGATGTCCACGGCCTTCTGCAACAGGCTCAGGCGGTGCTGTGGGTCGAGGTCGCCAAGCAGGCGGTACACCTCGGCCTGGTAGTCGCGCTGGCGCCCCCACAGCATTTCCAGGCCTTGTGGCCGGCTGCGGTTGCAGGCCAGGCGGGTGGCCGGTTGCGGGTAGTAGGGGGCGTACACGGTGGCCATGTTGGGGATGGCCTCCAGTGCTGCGCGGTATTCGTTACTGGCGTTGTAGGGCCGGCACCAGGTGGCGATGGCTGGCGCGGGTGCGGCAAAACCCTGCTGGAGGCTGGCCTCGAGCAACGGGCAGGCGGCATCTGCAATTTGCGCGGCGGGCAGGTAGGTCATGTAGTACAGCGCCAGGCGGTACTGCGCGACCGGGTGGCCCAGCTCCACCGACTTTTTCAGCAGGGCGACCGCTGTCGGCAAGGTGTGGGCCATGGCCTGGCCCTGGCGGCTAAGCTCGGGGTCGTCGCCCACGGCGGTCCGCAGCGTGCTGGCACCGTCATCCTGGTTGTCGGCTTGCTCCAGCAGGGGTAAGGCCTGGCGGTAGAGCAGGTCGGCATGAGGGTCGATGTGCACTTCCAGCGCGTGCCCAGCCAGCGGTAACAGCGCGATCAACAGCGGGGGCAAGCGACGCATGCGGCTCACAGGCGAACCCCAGGGGCGGCCAGACAAGGATGGACGGCTTCGATGTTCATGGCGGTCAAGCGTACGCCTCAGGCAAATCGGAACGACGGCATATTCTAGCCACCCAAGGGGGCTGGCCGGAAGACCACTCGGCATCTGTCAGACGAGCTTGATTGGCGTAACCTTGCGCTGGGCGTGTTTTTCCTGGGCCAAGCCAAGCTTGGCGGTGATTACCTTGGCCAGTGCGTTGTTGCCCAGATCGTTCAGGTGCAGGCGATCGATGAACAGGTCTGCGCCGAACACGGGCGAGCTGTTGAGCATGCAGTTCATGTCGTAGCAGGGCACCGGGTCGGCCTGGCTCTTGATGCGGCGGAAAAACGCCGAGTGCAGTTGGCTGTCGAAGGCGCCTTCCAGCAGCCGGTCGAAGTTTGCCGGTTGTTGCTGCAGCGCGGCCAGCATGGCCTGCTCGCCAGCGGGCAGGGTATCCCGGCACCAGGGGAGTAACGGTTGCAGGATGAAAGTGAGGGTGGCGTGGCTGTCTGCCAGCAGCCGGTCCCATTGGCGCAAGGTACGGCCAATGTTGTCGGCGGCACGGGCCAGGCGCTTTTCCGGGGGCGACAGCGGCCAGCTGACCGGGGCTGCGACCGCAGGCGTGGCCAAGGCCTGGCCAATGCGCCGCCACAGCGACTGCCGACGCAACGGTGCGGTGGCCTGCATGCCTTCGCTGAAACTGTTGAGAAAGGCCTGGTAGGCCTTGGCGTGTTGTGGATCGTTGGGGCTGGCGAGAACTTCGCACAGGGCTTCGTGGGCCAGGCTGTTGAGGCCGCTGAGCACCACCACGTGGCCGAGCTGGCCAAGGCGGTGCTGGTGGGTCAGGAACATCAGCAGCTCCTGGCTGGCATTGAGCCCGCAGCCAGCCAGGCTCAGCCAGACTTCGCCGGTGAGCATCGACAGGTGCGAAGCCACCGTGTGTTCGTCGGAACTGGCGCCAATGCCCAGCGCCGTGGAGCCACCGACCAGCAGGTTGATGCGCGAAGCACCGCCGCGCTCGGCCGGCGAAAAGCGCTTGCCGGCGCAATGGCTGTAGCGCAGGCCGAGTGCGTCGGTGTTGATGGTGCCGGAGCGGTAGCCGGTTTCGTGCACATGCACGGTGTGTGGGGCACGCCGACTGCCCAGCAGCAGAAAACGCTGGTAGTCCTGCTGCAACGGCGAAGGAGACGGGCTCGTGTCAGTCGCGGTCATGCTCTCTCCTCCGGTTGTTCGGGTGCTGCGTTTCACGTTCAGGCCGCCAGCTCCTTGAGGTTGTACAGCAGGCCACCGGCGGCGATCAGCAGCAGGGCGACGCCCGAGGCCAGGCTGATGACGCGGTTGCTGCGCTGCGAGGCGATCTTGCCGATGGCGAAAATGTACAGGCTGAGCACGGCGAAATCGATGGCCACCCACAGCAATGACAGCACCACCATGCTCTTGCCGAACGACTCGGTGATCTGGATGAACTGGGGGAAGAAAGCGATGAAGAAAATGATGTCCTTGGGGTTGGAAATACCCACCATGAAACCTTGTAGCAGCCCGCCACGCCCGGCCTTTGGGGCCTCGCTCGCCGCTTCCTGGGTTGGTGACTGCAGGGCGTCCCTCAGCGTGCCCACGGCGATGTAGCCAATGAACAGGCAGCCCAGCAGGCTCATGGTACTGAGCCATGCCTTGTCGATGGCGGCGCTGGTGAGGATGATCCAGGCGGCGGCGCCGATCAGCACCAGTGACGCCCAGTTGGTGCCGACAGCGGTGAACATGGCCTTGCGTGAGCCGGAAGCAGCGGCCGTGTTGACGATCAGTGCCACCACCGGCCCGGGGGTGGCGATAAGGAGCAGGACGGTGAGGGCATAAGTGGCGGTGAGTGCGGTATTCACGGTCAGTTCTCGATCAGTATGTCGGGTGTCGCCAGGTGTGCGGCATGGGCGTGGAACGGGCAGCGCGCTGGATTGAGCGAGCCTGCCTCCTGCAGTTGATACTGCTTCCACTCGTAGTTGTCGGCGTCGCCGAAAGCGCCAAGGGTGTCGGGGACGACGCCGTCGTTGTAATGGTGCACGCGCTCACGAATGCGCTCGCGGATTCGCTTGCCACTCTCGGTATTGGCGTTGGCCACTTCGTCGAAGTTCGCCCGTGGGTTGATGACGAACGTGACGTGCTGGCCGAGGTTGCGGCTTTTCATTTGCTGATGGCCGGGGAAGTTCATGTTGATGAACAGCGGCATGCCGGCATAGCAGAACGACCAGCCCGAATCGTCAGGGTCGGTTGGAATGCCCTGTGGCCAAGGGTGTGGGTCGCGTGCATGCACCCCGCGCAGCACCTTCCAGGCCAACGCTTGCTGCTCGGCGAGGTTGCTGCCGGCTGGCGTTTCGAGAAACACCACCAAAGGGCTGCCGATGCGCTGCTTGGCGGTGATTTGTGTGACGGTGCGCACATAGTCGGCCAGGCCCTGCGCGATGTCATCGGCGAGTTGCTCGGCGCGGGCGAACAGAATGTGACAGGTTTCGCCGTTTACCGCCTTGCGGCCGAACAAGCAGGGGAATTCGGGGTTGGCGAGAACACTGCGAAAGTGTTCTATGGTTTTGTACGTCCAGTGTTGCATGTTAGGACCATGTTCCGCGGCTAGCTCTAGCGCATCCAGGCGATAGCAATTTCCATATCCCGTAAACATGATTTCCCCAGGCGTTGATTTAAGTGAACGTTCCAGTCACATGCAGGCAGGATCTTGGTTATGTTTGTTATTTACCTGCATTTTCCGAGACGCTTCTGACGTTGTAAAACGCGTGGAACTATGACCTACTATTAGTCTCACTCATGCTCGGGACGTCGCCATGTCGGAACGGATTCAGGCCTTGCACGCGCTGCGTGCCTTCGAGGTGGCCTCTCGCTATGGCTCCTTCACCCGTGCAGCTGAAGAGCTGGCCCTGACCCAGGGTGCGGTCAGCCACCACATCAAGACGCTCGAAGCCATGTTCGGCTGTGACCTGTTCGAACGTCGCGGCCCTAAACTGAGCCTGACCGAGCACGGCCGCCTGCTGGCGCAAGAGCTGAAAGTGGGTTTCAAGATCATCGAAAATGCCTGCGCGTTGCTGCGCCAGGACCGCTATGGCTTGCGCCTCAAGGCCCCATCCACGCTCACCGTGCGCTGGCTGCTGCGGGCGCTGGATGCGTTCAAGAAAATCGAGGACAACTGCAGTGTGCAGCTGTCCAGCGTGTGGATGGACATCGACAGCGTGGACTTCTATTCCGAGCCCTACGACTGCGCCATTCTTCTGGCCAATGGGCGCTTTCCCGCCGATATCGAGAGCTTCAAGCTGTTCGATGAATGGCTGATTCCGGTATGCCACCCCAATTACATGGCGCAGGCACAACCGCAACTGTCCGACCTGACCCGATGCGAGTTCCTGCACCCATCCCCCGACCGCCGTGACTGGCGGCGTTGGTTGGCGCGCATGGATGCGCTGGACATCAGCATTGACCAGGGGCAGGTGTTCGATACCCTCGACCAGGGCATTTCGGCCGCTCAGCAGGGCCTGGGCATTTCAGTGGTCGACCTGGTGCTGGCCAGTGCCGACCTGGCGGCCGGGCGCTTGGTCACACCATTCAAGCATGCGGTGGCCACGGGCGACGGTTATTACATGACCTGGCTCAAGGCCAGCCCAAAAGCGCGGCAGATGCACAAGCTGCGCGACTTCCTGCTCGGCCAGGTAGCGCCGCTGGCCTACAAGGACATCAACTACCTGTACGGTTGAACACCCGCTCGAGCATGAAATCGATGAACACCCGCAGCTTCGGCGGCATATGCCGCCCGGACGGCCACAGCAGGTAGAAGCTGCCGCGCTGTTCCATGAAATCGTCGAGTACGCTGACCAGCGAACCGTTGCCCAGTTCACGGCCTACGGTGAAGTCCGGCAGGCAGGTGATGCCGCGGTGGTTCACGGCAAAGCAGACGCGTGTCTCGACATGGTTGCAAACCATCGAAATGGGGATGTCGTAGGCGTGCTCGGGGTGCTCCTGGCGCAGCGGCCAGGTTTCCAGTTTGCCGTTGCTGGGGAAGCGGTAGTGCAGGCAGGTGTGCGTGGCCAGCTCGCGTGGGTGCAGGGGTGTGCCGCGTTCGCGCAGGTAGTCGGGCGAGGCCACCAGGCGGTGCTGGAAGTGCCCCAGGAACTTGGCATTGAGCCGTGAATCCACCGGCTGCCCGCCGCGCATGACCACATCGAAGCCTTCGCCGACGATATCCACCATACGGTCGGAGAAGTCCAGGTCCAGTTCCACTTGCGGGTACAGCGCCATGAACTCGGCCAGTGCCGGCATCACCAGCCCGGTCACCTGCGGCATGCTCACCCGCAGGCGCCCGCGCGGGGTTTCGCTGGCTTGCGACAGTTCCTGCTCGGTCGCCTCGATTTCGGCGAGGATGCGCCGGCTGCGGTCAAGGAACAACGTGCCCTCGGCGGTGAGGGTGATGCTGCGTGTGCTACGGTGGAACAGGCGTACGCCCAAGCGGTTTTCCAGGCGCGCCACGCGCTTGCCGACTGCCGAGGCACTGATCCCCAGTGACTGGCCCGCGGCGACAAAGCTGCGGGTTTCGGCCACTCGATTGAAGACCACGAAGCCGCTGAGGCTGTCCATGCTGCATACCTTATTGCGGACATTGGTGTCCTGGGTGAGTGGCATTGTAACCGTCTTTTTCCGTAATGCGTGGGTCTTGCAGACTGTTCCTCTCGTTTTCCTACGCAAGGCAAAAGCACATGTCCCAAACACCTTCCGCATCGTTGCTGGCAACCAGTAACGAACGCTTGCCGCTCAGCGGGCTGCTGGCGCTGGCCATGACCGGCTTCATCGCCATCCTCAGCGAAACCCTGCCGGCCGGCCTGCTCGACCAGATCGCCGAGGGTATGCACATCAGCCAGGCCATGGCCGGGCAATGGGTGACGGCCTATGCCCTGGGCTCGTTGCTGACCGCCATTCCACTGGTGACCTTGACCCAAGGCTGGTATCGGCGCCGGGCGTTGTTGCTGGCGATCGTCGGTTTCGTACTGTTCAACGGGCTGACGGCCGTGTCGAATTCCAACAGCCTGGCCTTGGTGCTGCGCTTTTTTACCGGCGCTGCAGCCGGGCTGGCTTGGGGTTTGATCGCCGGTCACGCGCGGCGCATGGTGCCGGTGGCACAGCAGGGGCGGGCCATGGCTTTGGCCATGCTCGGCCAGCCGATTGCCCTGTCGCTTGGCTTGCCGATTGCCACCTGGCTAGGTGCGGGGCTGGGCTGGCGCGCGACGTTCGTGGTGGTCACGCTGGTGGCGTTGCTGTTGGTGGTGTGGGTATTGCGGTCGGTGCCGGACTACCCTGGGCACACCGCCGGCAAGCGTCCAGCGGCCATGCAGGTGCTGCGCACACCGGGGGTGATGCTCGTGCTGCTGGTGATCCTCAGCTGGATCCTTGGCCATAACATTCTCTACACCTATATCGTGCCACTACTGGCGGCGGCTGGCATGGCGACGGACATTGGCCCTGTGTTGATGGTGTTTGGCCTGTCGGCCCTGGCCGGGATTGGCCTGGTGGGGTTGCTGGTCGACCGGCATCTGCGCACGCTGGTGCTATTGAGCCTGGCGGGTTTTGCCCTGGCTACGTTGGCTTTGGGGCAGGCGTCGTCGTGGCTGATGTACCTGAGCATCGCTTTGTGGGGCGTGACCTACGGCGGTGCGCCGACTCTGTTGCAGACCGCTTGCGCCGATGCGGCGGGCGAAGGCGGGGATGTGGCGCAGTCGATGCTGGTGACGGTGTGGAACAGCGCCATTGCCCTGGGCGGGATCATTGGCGGCTTGCTGTTGAGCGGCCCAGGAGTGGAAGGGTTTGGCGCGGTGGTACTGGGCCTGATCGCGCTGGCCTGGCTGTTGAGCTGGGCCGGGCGGCGCAGCGGGTTTGTGCCAGGAAGGCGCTAAAACACTCACCCCAGGCACGACAGAGGTAGAATCATCTCATCTACAGATGATTCAGAGGTCGACGCAGTGGAGTTGCAGCAGGGCTTTGTCCTGACCCGGCATTGGCATGACACGCCCGAAGGCACTTGCGTGGAGTTCTGGCTGGCCACCGATCAGGGGCCGCGGCAGCTGCGCCTGGCGCCCCAGGAGTCGGTGGCGTTCATCCCCCAGGCGCAGGCTGAGCATGCCCGTGTTCTGCTGTCCAAGGAGCCTGGCGTTCAGCTCAAGCCGCTGCGGCTGAAGGACTTCGACCAGCGCCCGGTGCTTGGCCTGTATTGCCGCCAACACCGGCAACTGATGCAGCTGGAGCAACGCCTGCGCAGCGCGGGTATCGAGGTGTACGAGGCCGATATCCGCCCGCCCGAGCGCTATCTGATGGAGCGCTTCATCACCGCCCCTGTGCAGTTCACCGGTCAGCCGAATGCCCAGGGCGTTTATTGCGACGCCCAGCTCAAGCCTTTGCCCGGCTATCGCCCACCGCTGCGTCTGGTGTCGCTGGATATCGAGACCAGCGAACGGGGAGAGTTGTACAGCATTGCCCTGGAAGGGTGTGGCCAGCGTCAGGTGTACATGCTTGGCCCGGCCAACGGCGACGCTGATGGCGTCGACTTCGCTCTGCACTATTGCGATGACCGTGCCGCGTTGCTCGACTGCCTCAACCAATGGATGGCCACGCACGATCCGGATGCGATCATCGGCTGGAACCTGATCCAGTTCGACCTGCGCCTTTTGCATGAACACGCCAAACTGTTGCAGGTACCGCTGGCATTAGGCCGCAACGGTGCCCCCATGACCTTGCGCAGCCACGCCGGGGGCGGCCATGTATTCGCCGACGCACCGGGGCGGCTGTTGATCGATGGCATCGAAGCACTGCGCTCGGCGACCTGGAGCTTTCCGTCGTTCAGCCTGGAAAGTGTTGCGCAGACCCTGCTCGGAGAAGGCAAGGCCATCGACACGCCGTACCAGCGCATGGATGAAATCAACCGCCGTTTCGCCGAAGACAAACCGGCACTGGCACGCTACAACCTCAAGGACTGCGAGCTGGTCACCCGCATCTTCGCCCATACCCGCCTGCTCGAGTTCCTGCTGGAGCGTGCTTCGGTCACCGGGCTGGCGGTAGACCGCAGCGGTGGTTCGGTGGCCGCTTTCTGTCACCTGTACATCCCGCAGATGCACCGTTTGGGCTTTGTCGCCCCCAACCTCGGCAGCCGCCCCGATGAAGCCAGCCCCGGTGGCTTTGTCATGGATTCGCGTCCAGGCCTGTACGACTCGGTGCTGGTGCTGGACTACAAGAGCCTCTACCCGTCGATCATCCGTACTTTTCTGATCGACCCGGTTGGGCTGGTCGAGGGGCTGCGCTTGCCCGACGATGAGCATTCGGTGGAGGGCTTTCGCGGTGGGCGTTTCTCGCGCAGCCAGCATTGCCTGCCGGCCATTGTCGAGCGTGTCTGGCAGGGCCGGGAAGCGGCCAAGCGTGAGGGCAATGCGCCGCTGTCGCAGGCACTGAAGATCATCATGAATGCCTTTTATGGGGTGTTGGGGTCGAGCGGTTGCCGTTTCTTCGACCCGCGCCTGGCCTCGTCGATCACCATGCGCGGTCACCAGATCATGCGCCAGACTCGCACGCTGATCGAGGCCAGGGGTTATGAGGTCATCTATGGTGACACCGACTCCACCTTCGTCTGGCTCAAAGGTGCCCATGACGAAGCAGCCGCGGCGCAGATCGGCCGCGAACTGGTGGCTCAGGTCAACCAGTGGTGGCGTGAGCACCTGCGCCAGCAGATGAACCTGCAAAGCGCGCTGGAGCTGCAGTTCGAGGTGCATTATCGGCGGTTTCTGATGCCTACCATTCGTGGTGCCGATGAGGGTAGCAAGAAGCGTTATGCCGGCTTGGTGCAGCGTGCCGACGGCAGCGAGGATGTGGTCTACAAGGGCCTGGAGTCGGTGCGCACCGACTGGTCGCCACTGGCGCAGCAGTTTCAACAGGCGCTGTTTGGGCGAATCTTTCGCGGCCAGCCGTACCGCGACTATGTGCGCCTTTACGTGCAGCAGACCCTGGCGGGCGAACTGGACGACCTGCTGGTGTATCGCAAGCGCCTGCGCCGGCCGCTGGCTGACTACCAGCGCAACGTGCCACCTCATGTGCGTGCCGCACGCCAGGCCGATGAGTACAACAGCAGCCTCGGCCGCCCCCGTCAGTACCAGCGCGGTGGCTGGATCAGTTACGTCATTACCACCGCCGGCCCCGAGCCGATGGAGAACCTGCAATCGCCGATCGACTACGAACACTACCTCAGCCGGCAGTTGCAGCCGGTGGCCGATGCCATCCTGCCGTTCGTTGGCGATGACTTCGCCACCTTGACCGGTCGCCAGTTACAACTGTTCTGACCGCAGGCGTTAGTTATCTAGCGCCCGACGTAAAGCATGCTGCTTAGCCTTGCCTCTTTTCATGAAGAGGCCTCAGGCAATGGACACTACTCCGCTATCAAGCGCACAGGCAGCCATCGATGCTTTCCAGGACGGCATCATCGGCAAGCGCCTGCCACTCTGGTTGCGTCAGGCACCCGCCGAGCAACTGCCAGAGATCAGCATGGCATTGGCAAATAGCCTGCGCTGTCGTGAGCAAGTGAATGCGCTGCTGCGGGGCATCGAAAGCATCGACAGTTTCGTTGCAGCGGGCCTGGAAAAGGCCCTTGGCGAGCGTTACGGGATTGTTCGTAACGCGCGCGCGCTCAGGTTTCTGGAGGGCCGTCGGGAACCTGTGATCAACAGTCAGCCGGTTGGCGCGCACCTTACCGAAGTGGTCTACGAAGAAAAGCCGCTGCTCGAGGTGGTCCTGCGCAACTTCACTGCCGAGCAGGCCCAGGCGGGTGGCCAGCCGCGTGGTAATCGCCTACTGGTTTCGCGTCAGGGCAGGGGCGCACCGCCCACCAGCATCGAACTTGCCACGCTGTGCCGTGAGCTGGATTTGGGGGCGTGTTATCAACGTCACCTGGATTCCATTCTGAAGCCCGCGGGTGATGCCAGGCGCGTGGAGTCTCAGCTTGGGGATACCAGCCGCTACGCCATGCTGGTGGACGCCTATAAAGCCAGGCAGGAGGGAAAGCTGGATGACAGCGAGCTCAAACTGATGGTGACTGTGTGCGCGGATGGCAAGCTGCTGCGTCTGGCGGGGGACCGTGTTGAAGCCAGGCAACTGAAGCTGCTGGGTTGCCTTATCGAGCAGGTGATCGTGTTCGAGGTAATTGACCAGGGCGTTCTTTTCAATACCACGCGCCGGGTATTGCTCTATGTGCCTGGGGATCCGGTGTCACCTTGGAGCGTATTTGACAGCATCGACAAATTGAACCGGGAACTGGGTCGCCGCTTTCGAGACAAGGCCTATCAGCGTTTCTTCAGCCGCTTCGTGCTGCGCCGTGACAGCCAGGCGTTTTTCGCTCAGGTCATGGCGCTGTTCGATGATCTGGCGGTTTGGGCATTCCGTGATCTCGAGCCGCGTTTGCACCCTTACCCGCAACCGTTGTTCAACAGCCTGGCACAGGCACGTATGCGCCAGATCAAGGAAGATGCAGCGATGATCGCGGTACCTGTGGCACGGCTTGATCGTGAGGTTCAGCGCCAGCATGACGAGCGCCTGGAGGCCGAGGGGTGGGCAGTGCTCAACCTGGCCAGCTTCTTTGTGCCGGGCCTTGGCGTGGCGCTGCTTGCCGTGACGGCTTGGGAGCTGCTGGGCGAGGTCTACCATGGCTTCGAGGCATGGCAGGAAGGGGATCGCCAAGCGGCACTCGATCATTTGACCCATGTCGCCACTGACCTTGCCGTGCTTGCGACCACGGTTGCGGGGGTTGCCGTGGCACGACGGATTTGGGCGCGCTCCGCGTGCGTTGATGCCATGTTGCCGGCTCGGCTGGAGGACGGCACTGTCAAACTCTGGCAACTCGATTTGACGCCGTTTCAAAGCCAGGCCCCCGTTGCGGCCACCGGCCAGGACGCATTGGGCATTCGGCGCCTGGATGGGCAGGCCTGGATCGAAATGGACGGGTATGACTACCGCGTGATGGCGCCGGCTGGCGACGGTCAGTGGCAACTGTGCCCCGTCGACGGCCACGGGCCGATGCTACGTCACAATGGTGCTGGCGCTTGGCGATTGTGGAGCGAGCAACCGAGTCAGTGGGCCGATAGATACCGCATGTTCCGGCGCTTTGGCGGGGCATTCAGCAGGCTGGGTGACGAAGAGATCGACCAGGTCCTGCTGCTTCATGACCTTGATGGTGACGATGTGCGTAGCTTGCATGTACATGCCCAGGCGCCAAGCCCAGGCATGCTTGACAGTGTGCTGCGGGTCAAGCTCGATCAGCGCATTCGCAGCATGATTGGTTGTCTGCGCAGTGGCATGCCGGTAGAGGATGTAACCGTGCTTGAACATGCGCGGCGGTTGCCAGGTGCGGATGGCCTGCCAGATCAGGCACTGGCTGAGTTGGCATGGACGCAGCGCCGAACACTATTGCATCACCTGTACGAAGCGCTGCAGCCTACCGACAGCCCTGGCAGCGCAGCCCTACGCCGGGTTTTTCCAGGGTTGCACGTGCGCGCTGCACAAGCGTTGGTAAAAGCCGCCAATGGTGTCGAGCGCAAGCGTCTGCTCTCTAGCGGCAGGGTTGCGCTGGGGCTGGCCGAAGCGGCCAGGGGCAGCCTGTCGGCTATGCGTCAGGTCCGGGTACTTGAAGCGCTGTACCTGGATACGCCACAGAATGCAGACCTGGCTCGGGTGGCCCTGGGCCTCTTGCGGTACCTGCCTGGAAGCGAACAAGGTGTGCGCTGGCGCTTGTACGAAGGTTACCTGGATGGGCCGATGCTGGCGCAAACCGAACAGGGGCAGCGAGCGTTCGATCTGGTGCACTTGAATGGCCGTTTCCAGTTGCTTGATGACCAAGGCAAGGCGCTCGGGGCGCCGGGAGAGTTGTTCGACGTCATGGCGCTAGCCTATACCGATGAGCAACGTGAGGCGATGAGGGTCGGCGAGCCGTTCTCGCACAACCTCAGGGTGCTGCTGGGGCGCGAAGCAGTCAGCCGCCGTGATGAGATCGCTCGTCTGCTCGGCGCGGTACGCCCGGGCGCTGTTCGAATGCCCCTGCGCTTGGCAGATGGGCGTTTGGGCTACCCGCTGGGTGGCGCTGGCGTGAGTGGTTTCGCATCGAGAGGCAGAGCCCTGAGAGCAACGCTGCGGGATCTCTTTCCTTGGTTGAGTGATGTGCAGATCGAGACCCTCGTCGATGAGGCCAGGCGTTCAGGGCATCAACTTGAACGGGTACTGAGCGACCTGAGCAATGAGCTCACGGTACTGCGCAACACGCTGGATACCTGGGTGGCACAGGGACAGGGCGAAGCCAGGGAGGATCGAGATGCCTTGCGCCAGACCTTGTTCAATTGCTGGAGACGGTCGGTCGGTGTTGGGGCGTTGCAAATCGATGCGCAACAAAACCTGCATGCCATCTTCTGCAATTTCAGATTGGACGGCTTGCCCAGCATGCCTGCGCAAGTCAGCTTCAGAGGCGTTACCAGCCTATCGATGTTGCACCTGAATCTCCTGGAAGTACCCAACAGTTTCCTGCTGGCTTTCCCCAACCTGCAAACCCTTGACCTGGGCGGCAACCTGTTGACGCGCCTACCACAACCGCTGCTGCAAATACCGCAACTACGGCATCTGAGTCTGACCCATAACCGGATTCGTCTGAACATGGAGCAAACCGCCACGTTGGCCAGTTGTACGAGCCTGGAGTCTCTCGACCTGTCCCACAATCCACTGGGGCGCCCGTTTCCGCTGGCCGGTTTGACCGAACTGCGATGGCTGAACTTGCGCGACACACACATCACGCAATTCCCCGCAGGCGTGTTCGAGCGTGCTCAGCTGGTATCCGTTGACTTGCGGGAGAACCGCATCAGGCATATTCCGGAGCAGTTTTTCCAGATGCCCGTATGGCGTCGGCGGCGGATCCGCCTGAGCGCGAACCCGTTGGGCGAGGCCCAGATGGGGCGTTTGCGAGCCTCGCTGAGGAGCGACGTTCCTGTGGTCGACGAGGAGCAAGTGTTTCTGCGCCTGCAGCACGCGCGTGAAGTCTGGGGCGATGCGGTGGCCCCGGAGCATCGCGGCTTGATGCTTGCGGCCTGGGACTCGCTGGATGAACGGCAAGATGCCGGGCGCTTTTTCCGTGTCCTTGGGCAGCTTTTGCTGTCCGAGGACTTTCGTGTCAACGCGCGGGCATTGGGCAATCGGGTAATGGCGTTAGTGCAGGCGATGGCCATGACGCCGGAATTGCGCCAGAACTTGCTGTCCGTGGCCAATGATGAGTGGGGGTGCCAGGACGGTGCAACCTGGTGCTTGAGCAACCTCGAACTGAACATGCTTGTCTGGCAGGTAGAACATGCCGCTGGAGAACATAGCGAAGGCGCCTTGCTTGGCCTGGGAAGACGCTTATGGCGCCAGGATGCAGTCGACAGGTTCGCCAGCCGATGGGCAATCCAACACGCCAGGGCGCTGGAAGGCAGCGAAGTGGGGTTGGCCTTCAGGATCGGGCTAAGGGAGCGGCTTGACTTGCCCCTGCAGGTGGGGGAAATGAGCTTCCAGGCTGTTTCAGGCGTTTTGGACGCGGACCTGGCAGAGGCAGAAGCCGCTGTGCGGAACGCGGAAACCCCGGATGAGATCGCACGTTCAATGGTTGATCGTGAATTTTGGCAGGCGCACCTGGAGCGTACCCATCCTGACCAATTCGCTGCGGTCGACTTGCCCTTCAGGCGACAGCTTGAAACGGTACTTGACGATGAAGCGCTCCTGGAGGGCGCAAAGATCGAGCAGGCGGATGCCATTCGAGATGCGCAGCGTGCTGCACGCAGGGGGCTGATGCTGGACATGACGATTCGTGCGATGGAAGCGGGGCCCGAGGAGCTAGGCATACCGGTGCGTTGACCACAACTCAGGGTAAGGGTTTACCTGGCCCTGACCAAGGCGGCTTTGGGCTATGCTCAGTCTGGGTGACGGTGGATTGTGCCAACGCCGTTGCCCTGGCTTCAGGTAGCTCGGAAATCGACAGTTACTTTTGCACCCCCCCGTTCTTGTGTGAAGTGGTTTAGGCTCCTTGTCGGATTTTTCTCCGTGATCTGTAGTCATTGGTATATCGAGACAATAAGGAGATACGCATGCTCGTCCGGTCACTGACCCTCGCAACCTTGCTTGCTGTTGCCGGCCCCCTGTTTGCCGCAGACAGTGATGCGCCTTTAGCCAAGGAACTGGGTAAGGCCAGGCCGTTGGTGGTTATCGCCCCGAGCAGTGCCGACCCGACCTTGCGCGGGTTGAACAAGGCGCTCGAGGATCCGGCCACCCAGGCAGCCTTCAAGGAGCGCAACCTTGTGCTGTACAGCGTCGCCAACATGATGGGCAAGCGCGAGGACAAGAACCTCGAACAGCAGACCACCATGGCCCTGATTCGTGAACTGAAGCTGGGGGCGAGCAAGGGCACCAAGGTGATCCTGGTCGGCAAGGATGGCGAGCGGCACATGCTCAAGGACGACGACACTGGCGAGGCCATCGACCCGCAGGTGATCTTCAAGGCAGTCGATGAACTGCCTGCCAGCGAAAAGGCGGTGGCGGCGCCCGAGCCCGTAGCAGCGGCACCGGAAGCCAAGGCCAAGGACACCAAGCCGGCCAAGCCAGCCAAACCGGCGGCCCCGCCCAAACCGCTGGAAGACTGAACACGCATCATGGCCCCAAGGCACGTTGGGGCCAGCTGCCAGGTGTTGTGTATCCCACTGTATCTGCGCGCACGGCAGACCTACTGCCATACAAAAGCGCGCCCCACACGATACATCCACGACAAACCGCAACGGCCTAATGGCTCCACTTTCCAACCACTGTGGAGCTACATCATGACTCAAGCAAAAACTACCCTCGGCCTGCTCGGCGCCGCCCTGATCGGCAGCATGGCACTGAGCAGCAGCGCGTTTGCCGTCGAACCATTGGCCCAGGGTTACCAGCTGGCATCGGCCAAGGTGGCCGGCGAGGGCAAGTGTGGTGAAGGAAAATGCGGCGCCAGCGGCAAGGTCACCCAGAGCGAAGGCAAATGCGGCGAAGGCAAGTGCGGTGACGCCTCGTTCGCCAAGACCGACAGGGACCACGATGGCAAGGTTTCGCGCGAAGAGTTCGTGGCGGTGGCCAAGGACCGTGCGGGCGACTTCGACAAGATCGACAGTAACCTTGATGGCTTCATCTCCGAACAGGAAGCAGCGGATCACCTGAAGGCGATTTACCAGGCCAACGGCAAGGCCATGCCTGAAGGGCTGTTCAGCCACTTGAACAATAAGTCCTGACCTTATCCCTTGATGTGATGCAACGCCCCTCCTGCTGGTCAGGCGGGGCGTTGTGCCTGTTGGAGACCTGTTTATGCTTCCCGCACTGTTGAATACTGGGTTGGGCTTGCGCCGTGGCCTGTTGCCGGAACTGCTCGCCATGGCGCCGGGTGCAGTGGACTTTCTCGAATGCGCGCCGGAAAACTGGATTGCCGTGGGCGGTGCCTACGGTAAGGGGTTGGCCGAGTTGGCGGAGCGTTTTCCCATCACCTGCCATGGGTTGTCGTTGTCGTTGGGGGGGAGTGCGCCGCTGGACTGGCAGTTCCTCGACCAGATCCGGCAGTTTCTCGATCGCCACCAAGTGCGCTTGTATAGCGAACACCTGAGCTACTGCAGTGATGACGGGCACCTGTACGACTTGATGCCCATCCCGTTCACCGATGAAGCGGTGCACCATGTGGCGGCGCGCATACGCCGGGCGCAGACGCACCTGGAACGGCGTATCGCTGTCGAGAACATCAGCTACTACGCCGCCCCTTACGCTGCGATGAGTGAACTTGAATTTATTCGTGCAGTACTCGATGAAGCCGACTGTGACCTGCTGCTGGACGTCAACAATGTATTCGTCAATGCCTGCAATCACGGCTATGACGCCCGGGAATTCCTTGAAGGCTTGCCCCGGGCGCGGGTGACCTGCATGCACATTGCCGGTCATTACGATGAGGCCCCGGACCTCAAGGTCGACACCCATGGGGCGCCGGTCAAGGAAGATGTCTGGGCACTGTACGCGTTCGCCTGTGAACGCTTTGGGGTGCAGCCGACCGTGCTCGAACGTGACTTCAACCTCCCCCCACTGGCACAGCTGCTGGAGGAGACAGCACGTATCCGTGACATGCAGCGTAGCTGGGGAGGGCAGAGGCATGAATGAGACCTTGCGCGAACAGCAATACGCCTTGGCTCGCCACCTGCGCGACCCGCTGCGCAATGCTCCGCCACCTGGCGCGCAAGCACGGCGCCTGAAGATTTACCGGGAGTTATTCTATGGCGCCATCGAAGGCTTGCTGGCCGGCAGCTTTCCTGTCATGCGCCAGGCCCTGGGCGAGCAACGTTGGCATGTGCGGGTGCGTGATTTCTATGCCAACTACCGTAGCCAGACACCGTTGTTCACCGAGATTGCAGAGGCGTTCGTCGATTACTTGCAAGGCGTGCAGCCGGATGCGCCCTAGCAGTTGGAACTGGCGCATTACGAGTGGATCGAGACGCAGCTGTACCTGAGCGATGCCGAGGACCCGCTGCATGATCCTGCGGGTGACCTGCTGGCTGGCGAGCCGCTGTTGTCTTGCGTGGCGCGGGTGCTGGCCTACCGGTGGCCGGTTGAGCGCATCAGCGCCGATTACCAGCCAACGGTTGCGCCAGAGGCGCCGACCTTGCTGCTGGTTTATCGCGATGCGGGGTTGCAGGTGCGCTTTGCGCGGTTGGCACCGATGGCGTATCGGTTGCTGGTGGAGCAGGGGCGTGGACGGGAGCGGTTGCAGGCGTTGGGTGGGGATCTGGAGCAGGGGCTGGCGTTGCTCCAGGGGATGCGCGAAGCGGGCATCATTGTCGGCACGGTTTGAGGGCATTGGGGGCGCAAAACGCCTCCGCGATACTACTTGCTGAACCGCATCCTGAGCCAATGATCCAGGCTCAAGCGCCCGGCGCCCTTGAGCAGCAGAGGCAGCAATGCAACCAAGTAGATCAGCGGCAATTTGTAATTGCCAAAGCCCTGGTCGGTAATCGCATACCCCTGCGCCAGCTCAGCCAAACCTGACCAGTGCGCCGGCCAATGCACCGCCGCAATCGCTACTACGGTCACGACCATCAAGCCAAAGGAAGCCAGCCGGGTACCCAGGCCCAACAACAGCAGCAACGGCAGCACCAGCTCCGCCCACATCGACAGCTGCCAGTTCAGCTCGACTGGTAGCAGGTTGAAGGGGAATGGGAAGCGGGTTTGCAGGTCGGCGAACCAGTTGCTGCCATTGAACTTCTCCCAGCCGGATTCAAAAAACTCCCAAGCCAGGAACAGCCGTAACGGCAGGTCGGCGCTCCAGCTGCCGATGTGGTCGAAGGTGGTCAGGGTAATGGCTTTCATCAAGGTGGCTCCCGGGGCTAGTTGTGTGACCGGGAGTGTGTGGTTGTGGGGTGTCTGCAGTGTGTCGGCGGTGCGGGGGTTGTGTATCGGATTGTAGGTGCGCGCTTTTCAGTTGAGCTCGATCCGTGCGCACAGCCCGCCACTTTCGCGGTTGCTTAGGGTCAGTCGCCCCCCCATGGCCTGGATCAGCTGGTGGGCAATGGCCAGCCCCAAACCGGTGCCACCCGTACTGCGATTACGCGAACCCTCCACCCGGTAGAACGGCTTTAGCACTTCATCCAGTTCGCCACTGGGTATCCCAGGCCCGTTGTCGAGCACACGGATCACGGTCATGCCGCCCTCGCGGCACACTTCCAGTTCGGCAGCACCGGCAAACTTGAGCGCGTTATCCACCAGGTTCACCAGCACTCGGCGCAGGGCATGCGGGCGGGTTTCCAGCAGGCTGCCGGTGCTGCCGTGGCGCGCCACCTGGGCGCCGCTGTCCTGATAGTCGAATACCAGGCTGTCGAGGAAGGCATCAAGGTTGACCCTGCAAGGGGCTTCGGTGCTGGTATCCATGCTGCGGGCATACGCCACGCCTTCGCGCACCAGGTGCTCCATTTCGCCTAGGTCGCTCCACAACTTGTCCTTTTCCACCCCCTCGTCCATCACCTCGACGCGCAGCTTCATGCGGGTGATCGGCGTTTGCAGGTCGTGGGAAATGGCCGCCAGCAACTGCATGCGTTCCTTGAGGTGGGCAGCGATGCGCGCCTGCAGGGCGTTGAAGGCCACCGCCGCGTAGCGCACCTCGCGGGGGCCGCTTTCATCCAGTTGCACACCGGGGCGGTCCGGGTCGAGGTTGTCCACCGCCCGGGCCAGTCGGGTGAGCGGGCCGATGGCCAGGTGCACTGCCAGCCAGGTACACAGCAACAGCACAGCCAGCTGAATCAGCAGTACCACGGGTAGCCAGCGTGCCACCGGCACCGGCGACGGGGTCACGTCGATGGTCAGTGGCGCACCGTCGGCCAGGTTCAGGTGTGCCTGGAAGTGCGCATTCGGTCCGGGGATTTCCTGGAAGGTCAGGCGATAGTCGCTGCCAATGGCCTTGACGATCGACTCGGCGGCCATCGGCGGGTCGCTGCTGGTCATTGCTTCGCCTGTCTGGCCCTGGTCGAGGCGGTAGCGATAGGTGCGCCGTTCCAGGCGTGGCAGCCAGGCAGCACGTTCGGCTGCGGGAAGGCGGTCGAGGATGGCGACCGAAGTGGCCACGTCCTGCTCCAGGTTGTTGAGCATCATCGAGCGGCTACTGATATAGCGCTCGTAGGCCTGCAGGCCGAACGACAGGCCGTAGGCCAGCACCAGGCCGGTGAAGAAGATCAGTGCCAGGCGCGAGGCCAGGGTACGAGGCCATTTCATGACAGCGACTCGAGCAATTGCACCGGCAGCGAGAACACATAGCCCTCGCTGCGCACGGTCTTGATACAGCTGGGCTCGCGGGCATCGTCGCCCAGGCGTTGGCGCAGGCGGCTGACCAGCAAGTCGATGGAGCGGTCAAAGATGTCGGCCTCGCGGCCTTGGGTCAGGTTAAGCAGTTGTTCACGGCTGAGCACCCGCTGCGGGTGGTCGAGGAACACCCGCAACAGGCGGTATTCGGCGCCGCTCAGGGCCACCAGGGTACCTTCGCTGTCGAGCAGGTGGCGCGCGGTGGTGTCCAGGCGCCACTGGCCGAAAGCAAGCAGGCGGCTGCTTTCGCTGATGGTCAGGTTGGGCGGCAGCATGCGCGTGCGGCGTAGCACGGCGTTGATACGGGCGAGCAGTTCGCGGGCCGAGAACGGCTTGGTCAGGTAATCGTCGGCGCCCATTTCCAGGCCGATGATCCGGTCGGTTTCGTCGTTGCGGGCGGTCAGCATCAATACCGGGGTGTTGCGGTGCTTGCCGGCACGCAGTTCACGGCACAGCAGCAGGCCATCGTCGCCGGGCATCATGATGTCGAGCACGATCAGGTCGACGCTGTTGGCTTCGAGAAAGGCGCGCATCTGCCGGCCGTCGGCGACGATGCTGGTACGCAGGCCGTTCTTCTTCAGGTAGTTGCCGACCAGTTCGCGGATTTCGCGGTCGTCGTCGACGATCAGGATGTGATCGACGTGTTCCATGCGCTGCGTTCCTGTGCAAAGAGGGGATGGGCGCAGTGTACCGAGCGCGTTCGCGCTTGCCTGCGGGGGTTTGTATTGCAGTGTATCTGCCATGGGTACAGATACAGCAGAAAGCACATCACCGTGTTGGGCGACACATACGGGATACCTGGCAGGCGTGAAATGGCTCTCGACCGGGGAACAACACTCCCCACACCCAAGTGTTACTCAGGAGAGATGCCATGAACGTCAAGACTTTCGCCAGCGCCAGCCTGTTCGCCGTGCTCAGCTTCGGTGCCATCGCTGCCCAGGCCGCCGCTACCCCGATGCACGATGGCGGGGCCATGCAGTACCGCTACGGCGAGCACCTGGATGTGAAGAAAGTGCTGTCGGTGCAGGATGATCAGAGCAATGCCTGTGGGCTGGTGAACACCCGCATGGACTACCTTGACTCCCATGGTCAGCCACAGAGCGTGCAGTACCGTACCTACGCCACCGGCGGTTGCCATGACAATTGATCGCCGCCTGATGTTGAAGGTGGGTGGTGTTGCCCTGGCGCTGACGGGGCTGGGCCTGGCCGGGCACCTGATGGCACGCGACAGCTACGGCGCCATGCCGTCGCTGTCGGGCGCCAGCCAGTGGATCAACTCGGTGCCACTGGATGGCCCGGCGCTCAAGGGTAAGGTAGTGCTGGTGGACTTCTGGACCTGGGACTGCATCAACTGCCAGCGCAGCCTGCCGCATGTCAACGAGTGGGCGCGGCGCTATGCCGACCAGGGGCTGGTGGTGGTTGGGGTGCACACGCCAGAGTACGACTACGAGCATGATGTCGCCACCTTGCGGGGCAAGGTGGCCAGCCTGGGGATTGCCTACCCGGTGGCGGTGGATAACGACTACAACGTGTGGAATGCCTGGGGCAACCAGTTCTGGCCGGCCCATTACTTTGTCGACCGCAAGGGGCAGGTGCGCCATGTGCACTTTGGCGAAGGGGATTATGGCGGGCAGGAACAGGTGATACAGGCTTTGCTGGATGAAAAAGGGTGATCGGCCTGCATGGCCAGTCAGCGCCGCCGCAGCACAGTGGCCAACCCGACGGTCAGCACCACGGCGCAGAGCATGGCCAGGCTGATCGTGATGGCCATGCCCAAGGTTTCGAGCAGCCCCGCCAACACCAGATAAAACGCAATGACCCCCACTGCGCCGATCGCATTGCCCCGCACCATCGCCGCCATTGCGGCCCGCCCGCCCTGCACATGGGCGAACACCACCAGCGGCCAGGCAATCACCGGGATCGGCGCCAGCATGCCGCTGGTCGCCGGGCCCAGCCAACTGGCCAGGCGGGTGATGACCATCAGCAGGCAAGTGGCAGACACCATGCGCAGGGGGATCTCCCAGTAGCGGTGCCGGGGGCGGGCCAGGGTATCCGGCGTGGGCTCGCGGCCGCTGGCGTCGATCAACACGCAGATCAGCGCCAGCGCCACGGCAATCGACAGGTACAGGCTGCCCCAGTGGGTAAACGCATAGGCGGCCAGGCCATAGCACAGCAACGCCAGCAGGACGGACGCAGCGATGCCGAGGCGGCGGGTGGCCAACAAATAGAAGGTGTAGGTGGTCTGCACCGCTGCCAGGCCACCCAGTGCACCGGGTATCGCCCCCAAGGCAAAAGCCGGGCCCTGTTCCAGGCAGAGAAAGGTGATCACCAACGCCGAGGTGATCGGCAGGCCGGACAGCAGCCCACCCAGCAGGCCGCCCCAGCGCCGGGAAGCAAGCGAGATGGCCCACATCAACAAAGGAGTGACCGTCAGTTTCAGGTAAAACAGGGTCATTGCGGGTGTATCCAGGCTAATTGAAGGCGCGCCCGCCGTCGGCATTGGGTGGGGCGCGGATACGTCAGGCGCGGCTGGCCTCCAGGGCCTGGGCCAGGTCGGCGATGATGTCGTCGCTGTGCTCGATGCCGATCGACAGGCGCACCATGTCCCGTGGCACGCCGGCCTTCTCCAGCTCCTCGTCGTTGAGCTGGCGGTGGGTGGTGGAGGCGGGGTGGCAGGCCAGAGACTTGGCGTCGCCGATGTTCACCAGGCGCACCACCAACTGCAGCGCATCGATGAAGCGTGCGCCGGCCGCCTGCCCGCCCTTGATGCCGAACGACAGGATTGATGCCGGTTTGCCGCCGGTATAGCGCCGGGCCAGTTCATGCTCGGGGTGGTCGGGTAGCCCGGCGTATTTCACCCAGGCCACCTGTTCGTGGGCCTGAAGGTACTGGGCGACCTTCAGCGCATTTTCGGTGTGGCGTTCCATGCGCAGGGCCAGGGTTTCCAGGCCTTGCAGGATCAGGAAGGCGTTGAACGGTGACAGCGCGGCGCCCGTGTTGCGCAACGGCACCACGCGGCAGCGGCCGATGAAAGCGGCAGGGCCGAAGGCTTCGGTGTAGGTGACGCCGTGGTAGGACGGATCGGGGGTGTTGAGCAAGGCGAACCGTTCTTTGTTGTCGGCCCAGGGGAACTTGCCAGCGTCGATGACGATGCCGCCGATACTGGTGCCGTGGCCGCCAATGTACTTGGTCAGCGAGTGCACGACGATGTCCGCGCCGTGCTCGAACGGTCGGCACAGGACCGGGGTGGCCACGGTGTTGTCGACGATCAGCGGCACACCGTGACGGTGGGCGGCCTCGGCCAGCGCGGCAATATCGACAATGTTGCCAGCGGGGTTGCCAATGGACTCGCAGAACACCGCCTTGGTGCGTGCGTCGATCAACGCTTCGAGGGCGGCGATATCGTCATGGGCGGCGAAACGGGTGTGGATGCCCATGCGTGGCAGGGTGTGGGCCAGCAGGTTGTAGGTACCGCCGTACAGCTTGGCCACCGAGACGATATTGTCACCGGCTTCGGCGACGGTCTGGATGGCGTAGGTGATGGCCGCCATACCCGACGCCACCGCCAGCGCGCCCACCCCGCCTTCGAGGGCAGCCATGCGCTGCTCCAGCACATCGTTGGTAGGGTTCATGATGCGCGAGTAGATATTGCCGGCCACCTTCAGGTCGAACAGGTCGGCGCCGTGCTGGGTGTCGTCGAAGGCGAAGGAGGTGGTCTGGTAGATCGGTACGGCCACCGCCCGGGTGGTCGGGTCGGGGCTGAAGCCCGCATGGATGGCAAGCGTTTCCAGCTTCATGCAATCGTTCCTTGAGCGTGGGTGGAAGCGTTCGAGCATGCGTCGGCGGGCGGGCGTGGGTCAAGGACGTCGTGGTTGTGCCCGTGCGCCTGCGCCGACTGTAAAGATAGGCAAAGTTTCCCCGGGCCATCATGCCGCCGCTCTAGAATCCGCCCGCTGCCAAGCCGGCCAACGGCGGGCAGCGGATCTAGCCTAGTGGAGCGTTGCTATGAAGTTGAAACACCTTTTCCGCGCAGCCCTGGTGGCGGCGCTGGTATCCGCCTTGTCGGGTTGCTGGATGTTCATGCCGCCGGGTGGCGGCGGTGGTCATGGTGGTGGAGGCCACGGTGGCGGTGGTGGCTTTGGCGGCCACCAAGGTGGCGGCCCGCGCTAAGCGGCCCCCGCACGCAGCGGTCACCTGTTTCCATGCGCTGCCACCGCGTTGGCCAGCAGTTTGAAAACCCTGAGTGGGCTCATTTCGATGGGCTGGTCGGCGGGCTGCGCATTCGGCGATACCCACGCCTCGTCGGAGTGTGAGTACACCGAGCTGTAGTGCATATCGTCCAGGCTTACCCCGGGGGCGCTCCAGGACAGCATCAGGGCGAGCAGCAGATGCTCTCGCAGACCTGCGCGTGGTACGTGGTCGGCCGACTTGGCGAGCGCAGCGAACATCCTGTGTAGAAATGCCCCCAAGTGCTCGACTTCTTCAGGTGTAGCCCGTGCTGCACTGCCACGGTACAGCGAGACGTGGCAGATCGACTTGTCGCTGACCTCCTCGGGTAGCGGAACCAGGATATCGGTCGGCATCTCCGGTATTTCGAAGCTGAGCAAATGGTCGAATCGATCGTCGCGCTCAGGCGTACGGTAGTAATCGAAGTACTGAGGCTTGAAGCCATGTTCCCTGGCGGTGGTCAATGTGACGTCGATGATGAAACCCAGGCGTTGCAGACCCTCAAGCATGTAACGGATGCCTTCGTCGAGCACTTCGCGATAATTGCGGTTGCGCTCACCTTGAGCGTTGAAAATGTGCCCTTCGACATCCCGCACATCAGCCAGCAAGTTGCGCAATACGTCACGCCGGCCTGCATAGAAATACTGCCAGGCGTGCTCCCAATGCACCTGTTCGATGTCCACGGCAGGTTGAACGTGAGTGGGTAGCGCCGATTGTTTGGCCTGCAGCGCGTTGATCTGTTTCTTCAGTTCTTCAATCTGTGCTGTCAGTGCCCTTTCCTGGGTCGACAGGCCTTCACGCATGCCCAGGCGCAGTGTGTCGATACGCGTCTGCCCTGCAACTGCGTACTCGAAGCGTGCCACTGCTGGCCGATAGTCTCCCAACACATGTTCGCACCAGCGTGCGAAGGTCGCGTGCTCGCCATTCGCCTTGGGCAAGCGTTTGCTTAACTTGTTCAGTGTGCTGTCGTCGAATTCGCTGCAATCAAGCAAGACGTCGTAGCGTTTCAGGATGTTCAACTGAACCTGTTGAACGAGGGCGTCGCGATCCATGCCTAGGGGCTCCGTGGCGGTAGAGAGGGCTGCGCAGCACAGCACGGGCAGTTTACGTTGCCGGTAAATTGATGGCTACTGGCTATCGTGCTGTAGGTGTTCAGCTTGCACCGTTTCGGCGGGTGGCACGGCGGCCTGGGAACGCTGCAGCGTAGCGTTCTTGTTCGCCACGCCGAACGGCACATGTACCATCGGCAGATTCCCCGCTGGCGATTGCAAATGCGTGCGCTGGTCGTCGAAGAACACATGCGGTTTGAGGATCGACAGCACCCTGGGTTTCTCCATCCCACCCAGAAAGAAGCACTCATCTGGCGACACGCCCCAATCCTTCAAGGTGGTCACCACCCGCTCATGGGAAGGTGCATTGCGCGCCGTGACGATGGCAATGCGCAAAATTCGCTTGTACGTCGGGTCCTCGGCCAGCTTGCGATCTTCGAGCATGCGTATCAGCGAAAGCTTGCGGTACAGGTCCGCCAACGGCCCAGGCGAATGCGGGGTGCCCTTGTGCACGCGCTCATGTTCCTGAAAGTCGTCCAGGTTGTCGTTGCGCTTGTACACGCTCTCTGCCTCGTCGTCGGCGATCACGCCATCGAAGTCGAAGGCCACCCGTAGCTCTGTGTCGATTTCATCGTCGTAGATGCGTGTAGGCAGCACGCGCCCGGCCGGGTAGTTGGCGTCGATGGCTTTTTGCACGTCTTCCTCATTGGCACTGAGGAACAGCGAGGCATTGAATGCCGGGATGTATTCGTAAGGCGAGCGGCCCGACATGAACGCCGCGCGGGTGATGTCCAGCTGATAATGGTTGATCGAGCGAAACACCCGCAGGCCGGTTTCGGGCGAGTTGCGCGAGAGCAGTACCACCTCCACTGGCAATTGCTCGGGGAAGGCTTGATTGATGCTCAGGAAGCGGCGAATGAAAGGGAACGCCACACCTCGGGGAAACGGCTCGTCCAGGTTTTGCTCCTGGTGTTGGCGATAGGCCTCGACACCTTCGGACTTGTAGATGTCGTCCGAGACAGTGAGGTCGAACAGCGCACTCGAGGCAACGCCGATGACCAGTTTTTCTTCAATAGGGTAGGGCATGAGTTGCTCCTGCAAGTGGCCTGAAAGCGAGTGTATGCGCACGCTGCGTCGAAAGCCCTCAGGCCTCCGGCGCCAGCCCGAGCAGTACTTGAATCTGGTGTTGCAGCTGGCTTACATGTTCGCGCTCCGTGCGCAGAGCCGCGTGCAGCGTGCTGTTCTCCTGCCTGTGGATACGTGCGGTGTGTTCCAGTTCACGGTCGCTTTGCAGCAGGCTCCATATCTCGCCTTGGCGGACAAGTTGGAGACACACCAGCAGCAGAGTAATGCCGCAGACACCCAGCAGGGCGATTTCGATTGCTTCCATGTAACGTTCCTCGGGAGTGGTCATCAGCTGGTAAGCAAAAAGATATGTCGCCAATAATTACATGTCGATAGTGATGACTTATACAGGTAAGAGAATGGTGCAGGTTCAGCGGGACTCGCCCTGGCGCGTCATGACGCAGCGGAAGGCAATTTGATATCACTCAGTGCAAGCGATGCCACGGTGGACAAGGCTTTGCCAGCATTGAGGGTGCCGTGAGCAGACGGTGCACGCCTTCACCAAGATGTGACTGGCTACTTTACATATCTGGCTTGGTCAGCCTTGTCAGATACCTGGCCAATTTCTCAATTCCATAACTCATCAGTGGATCCGGTGATGCCATTTTGATAGCTTCCCCCGCTTTATCGCAGTATCCGGATAGATTGATGAACCAGCCACACGAACACAGCACTCTGACGCCTTCCAGCGAGGCGGATGTGGACAGGGTGATCGAGAACACTATTGAGGCAGACGCTTTGACCCGGCAGGCCACCGAGCAAGGCGCGTTGCTGGCCAGTATCGAGGTGCTGAACAAGAAGCTGGTGGCAAGTACCCTGGCCCGGGTGCAGAAGGAAGGGGCGATTCGCAAGAGCCTTGAGCAGCATCAGCAGCAACTGGCAGCCAGCAACCTGGCCCGGGAAGGCCTGTCCACCACAATGACCACGGCGTTGAAGAAGCTCGCACTGGCAACCAGCGCTCAGGCAGACCGTGTGGACAGCGTGGAGTCACGGCTAGCAAGCCTGGCTGAGCGTCAATGTGAATGCGAACAGCAGCCAGCGCCCGGTTGGCCAGCGTATCTGGAACGGCACACCGTGTCGTTGCTGGCCTTGGCCGTGGCGGTCTTTACGCTGGGGCTGCACCTGCTCGGTTAACGCGGACCGGCATCGCGCAGGGTGGCTTGGCCCTGGCGTTCTATTGCCGTCAGATCAGGATGTAGTCGCTGCGTACCACCAGCGGCTCATGCGGCCCTTCGACCAGGTGCACAAACTGCCCGTCCACCTGATCGATCGCCAGGCAGTCATCGACATCGAGCAGGGCATCGGTGTGCGGCTTCAGCCAATGCGCTTGCATCCGCTGCTTGCCCAGGGCCTTGGCTGCAGCCTTGTTGTGGGCGGCAACCAGCAGGAAGCGGTGCGCCTCGCCGAACACATCGCGTTCATACCCGCCGAGGTTGATGAAATACAGGCGCAGAGCGCCGCGTGCGGGTGAGCCCGGGCGCAGTTCAATGCGCTGGCCGTCTACGCCGTGCACTTCCAACCACGAATCGATGTGCAAGCCTTGCGGGCTACCGAACCACGCCTTGCGCAGCTGCGGGTAGGCCTGTTCGAAGGTATCGGCCTGGGCGAATACCACGTCGTGGACTTCAATCTTGGCGCCGGGGTGGCGGCCTCCGAGCATGACGACGTAAAGCATGGGCGATCCTTTGCAGGGTTGATGTAAGCGTGCGGCATTAGGACAGGTGCTGTATCAGAAAGTCCACAAAAACCCGCACTCGCGCGGGCATCGCCGGGCCACCGACGAACACTGCATGGATCGGCTCGCGGTCGTCAGGGTTGTATGCCTCGAGCAACGGCACCAGCCGCCCACTGGCCAGGTCATCGACCACGGTGAAGGTGCCGATCCGCGCGATGCCGGCACCCAGCCTGGCCAGTTGCGCCAAGGCTTCACCGCTGCTGCATTCGATATTTCCCGCCACCCTCAACGAGAACGTTTGCCCGTCGCGACGAAACGGCCAGTCGGGGGCGGCGCGGCGGAAGTTGAAGCGCAGGCAGTTGTGCCGGGCCAGGTCTTCAGGCTCAAGCGGGGTGCCGCAGCGTTGCAGGTAGTCAGGTGAGGCAACTACCACCTGGCCGGTTTCGCCAATGGTACGGGCGCTCAACGAGCTGTCCGGAAGGTGCCCGAAACGCAGCGCCACGTCGGCCTGGCCGCCGAGAATGTCGGCTACCTCGTCGCTGAGGGTCAGGTCGACCAGCACCTGCGGGTAGCGCGCGCTGAAGGCTGCCAATAGCGGCACGACGGTCAGCCGGGCATGGCCCAGCGCAGCGCTGACCCGCAAGCGCCCGCGTGGCACGCCCTGGTCAGTGATGGCCTCTTCGACTTCGAGCATGTCTGCCAGCACCCGCCGCGCGCCGCGCAAGTACGCCTCACCCTCGGGGGTGAGGGTGATCGCCCGGGTGGTGCGCAGCAGCAGGCGAGTGCCCAGGCGCTGTTCGGTGCGGGCGAGGATGCGGCTGACCGCGGAGGGCGTCAGGTTCAGTGCCCGCGCGGCAGCCGATAGGCTGCCCTCGTGTGCCACCCTGGCAAAAACCTCCATCTCTCCAGATCTGCCACTGAAGTCCATTTGTGCCTCACAAGCAAAGGTGGTTCGCAAAAAAGCAGTCTAGTGCGACTTTGAAACAGATCGTAGCATTCGCGGCATAGATAAGGAGCTTGCCATGCGTATCAATCCACCTCTCGTCGCACTCGCCATCGGTGCCTTTGGCATCGGTGTCACGGAGTTCGCCCCCATGGGCATGTTGCCCAGTATCGCCACCGACCTTGGTGTTTCCATTCCTGCTGCCGGGCTGCTGGTCAGTGCCTATGCCATTGGCGTGCTGATCGGCGCGCCTTTGATGACCCTGGCCACGGTGAAGATCCCACGGCGTTACCTGTTGATCGGGCTGATGGCCATTTTCACCCTGGGTAATTTGATGTCGGCCCTGGCCAGTGACTACGCCAGCTTGCTGGTGGCCCGCGTGGTCACCTCGCTCAACCACGGTGCTTTCTTCGGCATCGGCTCGATCGTCGCGGCCAGCGTGGTGCCGCCCGAGAAGCGCGCTGGGGCCGTGGCAGCCATGTTCATGGGCTTGACCCTGGCCACCATCGGCGGAGTGCCGTTGGCGACCTGGTTTGGTGAAATGCTGGGCTGGCGCACGGCGTTCTGGGGTATAGCCGGGCTTGGCCTGGTGGCGATGACCACGCTCTGGTACGCGCTGCCCAATGTGGCCGCGCCCAAGGGGGATGGGGCCCTGGCCGAAATCCGCGTGCTAGGCCGTGGGCCGGTGCTGGCGGCGTTGTTGCTGACCGTGGTGGGTTCCAGTGCGATGTTCACGGTGTTCACCTACATTGCGCCGATCCTGCAAAGCGAAGCGGCGGCGTCCACCACCTTCGTGACGGCCATGCTGGTGTTGTTCGGTGTCGGCCTGACCCTGGGCAACGTGTGGGGCGGCAAGGCGGCGGATCGCTCGATCGATCGCACGTTGATCCTGTCGTTGGCCGTTTTGATTGCCGTGTTGCTGGTGTTCCCGCTGGTGCTGGACTGGCCGCTGCCGACGGCTCTGGCGATCCTGGTCTGGGGAGCAGCGAGCTTTGCTTTGGTTCCACCCCTGCAGATGCGGGTGATGGAAGCGGCCAAAGATGCGCCCAACCTGGCATCGGCAGTCAACATTGGCGCGTTCAACCTGGGTAACGCGATTGGCGCGGCACTGGGTGGCGCGGTGATCAATGCGGGGCTGGGTTACCCGGCGATTTCCCTGGCGGGCGCGGCGATGGCGGCGTTGGGGTTGGTGATGGTGCTGCTGTTTGCCTGGCGTGGGCGAGTAGTGGCTGCAGCGGGGCAGGTGGCGCTGTAGCACGCTGAGTTCGCGCCCCTACCGCGACACAAGGTCGCTTCCACAAGTGCAGCGCAAGCTCCAGGTGCTGCGCGGTCTCTGTGGAAGCGGCCTTATGTCGCGATGGGCTGCAAAGCAGCTACCGCCCCTGTACACACCCACCCCGCCCGCCGATAAAAGTCGTTGTTGGCGTTACGGCGTACCATTGCGGCCATGCAGGTGATAGGCCGGGCGCTCGCTCAGGCGTTCGTAGTAGTCGCGCACTGCCGGCAAGTGCGGGTGCTCGAATGGCGTTTCGAACCAGCGATTGACCGACAGGCCGATAGGGATGTCGGCCAGAGTGAACTGGCTGCCGGCCACATAGGCACCGGTGCCGGCCAGCTGACGGTCGAGGATGTGCATGTAACGCGACCACTCCGCGCAACCGGCCGCAAGCGCCTGTGGGTCTTGGTGGGCGGGTGAATGCCTGACCAGCGACATGAACGCGTAGCTCCACGAACGGTTCAGGTCCGAGGCCTGCCAGTCGATCCACTGGTCGATCCGGGCCCGCGCCTGCGCTTCGCTTGGATAGAACGCGGTGGCGCCGTAGCGGTTGGCCAGGTAGCGGATGATGCTGTTGGACTCCCACAGCGTAAAGTCGCCATCCTGGATCACCGGGACCATGGCATTGGGGTTCAGTGCCAGGAACTCGGCGTTGTCGGTGGGCTGAAAGCCTGACCCCCAATCCTCACGCTCGAACGCGACCTCGAACTCGGCACAGGCCCACAAAACTTTCCGCACGTTGATGGAAGAGGCTCTGCCCAGTATCCGTAGCATGGTGTTCGTCCTTGTGTAGGGGAGGTTGATCGTCCGCCACTGCCGTGCAGTGGTCAAGGGGCCGAACAGCGACGGAACCGCCCTTCGTAATGTTCTTGTAGTCCATTTCCGAAAGTAACCCTTTTCACCCCCTTGGCTATTGTGGAGGTAGCCGGAGCACCCTAGTCTCCGCACGCCCGCAACCCACCAAGCCCGGTCAGGCTTGCCTGGGGGGCGTGAAGTTGGCACCCTTGGGCGGTTTTGAACGTCTGTAACACGACAGAAGGAAGTATGCATTGAGCTGGGACAAGGTGGGGAAGCTTCTCGTCGCCGTGCTGATTGGCCTGATGGTCCTGTTGGCCGCCTACGCGTTGCTCAGGGGCAACCCGCGCTTGGAGGCGTCACTTACCTATGCCTACCTCACTTACCCCAGCCAGTTCAGCGAGCGTATCAGCAAGGCCAGCGAACAGCTCAAGTACGAACAATTGCAGGGGCGCATCAACAACATCGAACAGGGCGAACTGAGCCATGACCAGGTCGAGCGGCTGATCGAAATGGCTCAGGCACCGTATGCCCAACTGTTCGCCAAGCCGTTCGAAGCCGGGCTGGTCGACCACCGCACCGGCTTGCTCATCGAGCTGCGCAACAGTGGTGACGCGCAGGTACGCCAGGTGAAAATCCGCCTGCCAGCCAAGGGCCTGGTGCAGGTGCGCGATGCTGCCGGCAACGACACGCTGCTGGAAACCGCAACCGCCCAGGTGGAGATCCCGGCCATAGAGCCAGGCGGTACGTGCAAGGTGTGGGTGTATTTCGACGCAGACTATTCACAGATCCGCCAGGGCGGGGTCAGCATCAGCCACGCCAACGGTGCCGCCAATGTGCAGGTGTACCACGAGGTCATCGGCTTCCCGGCCTTGGTGGCCCGCTACAGCCGCGAGCTGATGGTGTTGCTGGGGGCGCTGGCGGCCACCGTGCTGGGGTTGGGCTACGCCTGCCTGGCACGACGTACTACGCGGTAAGCGCCTGCAGAAAAATGCGGGCATGCGTGTGCTGCAATCAAAGGTTATTTGCTGCAAACGCAACGCTGCCCCATTGACCACCCTTTATAGTGCTCGGCATTACAAGAGCCATGCCGAGCCTGCCTGATGATCCCTTCCCTGGACTCCATTTTTTCTCGCCTGCGCCTACGCCAGTTGCGTCTGTTGATCGAGCTGGACCGTTGCGGTTCGCTGCACAAGGCGGCCGAAGCCATGGCCATCTCCCAGCCCGGTGCCACAAAGGCCTTGCGCGAGGTGGAAGAAGTGCTGGGCGTACCGTTGTTCCAGCGCTTGCCTAGTGGTTTGGTGGCCAACGATGTGGGCCGTTGCGTGGTGCGCTATGCGCGGCTGATTCACAGCGACCTGGGGCATTTGCGCGAAGAAGTGCTGGGCATCGTACAAGGCCAGGGTGGGCGGCTGGCGGTGGGCTGCATCATGGGCGCTATGCCGGCGCTGGTCAGCGCCTTGGGGCGCTTGCGCCGCAAACAGCCACAGTTGGCCGTGGAGATCGCCGAGAACACCAGCGCCAATCTGCTCGCTCAGCTGGATGAGGGGCGGCTCGACCTGGCCATCTGTCGACCGGGCCTGGGCCGTAACGCTGCGGAATATGCCTTTGTCGAACTGGCTCATGAGCCACTGGCGGTGGTCGCGCACCCACAGCACCCACTGGCTGGGGCGATGGCCCTGGAGATCGGCGAGCTGAGCCAGTACCGTTGGGTTGTCTACCCGGCCAACATGCCCATGCGCCAGGCGCTGGAGCGCGAGTTGAGCGAGGCCGGAGTGCAAGTGCCACGCTATCCGCTGGAAACCTTCTCCACCTTCGCCACCTTCATGCTGCTGGAAGATGATCCGAGCCTGGTGGCGGTCATCCCCAGTGCAGTGGCGGCCTTCGCCGAACAGCGTGGGTTGCTGGTGTCGCTGGCGGTGCAGCTGCGGGCGTTGAGCGAGCCGTTCGGCATCGTGCACCGGGTAGCGGCGCCATTGTCGCCAGCGGCGCGGTTGCTGGTAGAGGAGTTGGTAGCTGGTTGACGCGCCACAGTGCCCATCCACCCACGACCCGTTGTTGCAGCGCTGGTGGGGATAAGCAATGGTTATTGGTAGATCAGCTCTTTTCATTATCGGTGGCCGTGACCGGCGTTCTAGATTGTACCGGCACGGCCTGCCTGCAACCCTGTAACTGCATTACATCTAGGAGCAACCCAATGGATCTAGGTATTACCGGCCGCTGGGCCATCGTCTGCGCGGCCAGCCAGGGCCTGGGCAAAGGCTGCGCCGAGGCGCTTGGCAAAGAGGGCGTCAACCTGGTCATCAATGCCCGTACCGACGCCACCTTGCAGCAGACCGCCAATGAGTTGCGCGCGGCTAATCCGGGCATCGAGGTGCGTACCGTAGCCGGTGATGTAGCCGATGCCGAGGTACGTCAGGCGCTGCTGGCGGCCTGCCCGCAGGTCGATATTCTGGTCAACAACGCCGGTGGCCCGCCACCGGGGGACTTCCGTGACTGGGGGCGTGAAGACTGGCTGAAGGCGTTGGACGCCAACATGCTCACCCCCATCGAGCTGATCAAAGCGGTGGTCGATGGCATGGCCGAGCGGGGGTTCGGCCGGGTGGTGAATATCACTTCAGGCGCGGTGAAGGCACCGATCGACATACTGGGCCTGTCCAATGGCGCCCGCAGTGGCCTGACCGGCTTCATCGCCGGACTGGCCCGGCAGCAGCGCCTGGCGGGCAGCAACGTGACGCTGAACAACCTGCTGCCTGGGGCATTCGACACGGCGCGTCTGCAAAAGACGTTGAAGGCGGCAGGCGGTGATGTGCAAGCCACTGCCCAGGCGCGGCGCAAGGCCATTCCGGCGGCACGCTTTGGTGATGCCGGGGAGTTCGGCGCTTATTGCGCGTTTCTGTGCAGCGCGCAGGCCGGGTACATCACCGGGCAGAACCTGCTGATTGATGGCGGGGCGTATCCGGGTACGTTCTGAAAGCTGGGGCTGTAAAGCAGCCCCAATATTCAGATTGAATCAGCCCGGTGATCAGTGAATCGCCACCGGGTTGATATTGACTTGAGTCGAGCCCTTGTACAGCGGCTGACCCAGCACGAACAGGAACTCGAACGCCTTGTCTTTCACCAGCGCGCGCGTGTCGATCAATTCCAGGTTGTAAATGCCACGCTTGGCCAGCATGAATTGGTTGACCGGGAACTCTTCACCGGTCGGGTTGGGGTATACCTCGGAGGCCCAGGTATCGCCACCGAAGGCGACGATGCCCTGATCCGCCAGCCATTCGGCAGCCGGTAGGTCGATGCCTGGCTCGGTGGCGAGGAACTGCTGGTTATCCTTGCCGACCAACTCCAGCCAGCCGGTGTTGAACAGCACCACATCACCCTTGCGCAGGGTAATGCCTTCTTTCTTCAGCACCGCCTTGATGTCTGCGACGGTAAACGCGGTGCCACCCGGTACGATGGCCTTGCCGAAGTAGGCCGTCATGTCCAGCACCACACCACGCGTGACCATGGGCGGTACTTTCTCCACGCCGAGCTTGGTCACGCCTTCGACGGTGACGAAATCCGCAGCCTTGTTGCCGTTGTAGTAGACGTTGTCGATGCCGATATGACCGATGCCGTTGAGCTGGGTGCCAACGCCGGTCCAGCCGTTGACCAGTTCATCGTTGAAGCTGAACTTGTTGCGGCCGAGGGTCTGGCCGGCCTGCTCGCCGGGCTGGATGTTGTACAGGTGAAAGCTGCGGTGGCGGAACGCCGGCAAGTCCTTGCTCACGGGTACGGCCAAGGGGTAGGTCTTGCCGGTCTTGACCAGGCCGACGGCCTGCTTGACCACGTCTGGGGTGAGCAGGTTGGCAGCGCCGATTTCATCCTGCTTGCCGTACGGCGAGTGCTGCCAGTCGGTGGCAAGGGTAGCCTGGGCAGTGGTCGCCAAGGCGACGGCCAGCAGCAGGGGCTTGAAGCGTTTCATCGTGTACTCCTGAAAGTGATGCGTTGTCAGGAGCGAATTCTGCGCAGGGCCGGCACCGGGAAAAAGCGCTCGGCAGGACAATGATATTTGCCTGCCGGTCAACAACCGCCATCGTGCAGCGCCAGGCTCTGGCGCAGCTGTTCCAGCATGGCCACGCGCAGCGTCTTCGGGGCCTGCACGCGGATCGAACCCGCTTGCGACAGCAGCCAGCCCATCAGTGCCCGGTTGTCGTCGACGGTGGCCACCAATGCCGCGCCGCCGCTCGCTTGCGGGGTCAGCTGCATGTCTGCGGACAGCGGGGATTCTTTCAGCAGGCGCGCCAGTGTGTCGTCCACCCAGGCGTGCAGTTCAACCTGTGCCGGGGGTGTCAGTATGTCCGGTTGCAGTGGCTGCGCATCGACCAGGCTCATGCTCGGTTGCCAGTACCAACCGTAGGGCATGCCTTTGCTGTTGCACTGCAGCGGGAACAGCGCAGCGAGCTCGACCAGGTCGCGCTCGACGGTACGTTTGCTGGTGGTATGACCCACGGTTGTCAGGGCGGCCTGCAACTGGGTAGAGCTCATGCCCGGATGGCGGCCGGGCAGCAACTTGAGCAACTGCCACTGGCGGGCAATAGTGTGGCGGGTTGGGTGGCTGGGCAAAGGGCTCGTCCTTGAGGGCAGGCACCAAGCCTGCCTGAGTAATGGCGTTTAGCTATTGCCCAGCATACCTTGTCACAGAATGGGATCCAAGTTGCGCGGATGCCCTTCAGCCGAGGCGCGTCACCCATTTGCCTGCGCCTTGGCCTTCTTTCAATTGCCGCAGTGCATCGGGCAGCGTGGCGAAGTCGAACTCACGGCGTTGAGGCGCGATCAGGCTGCCATTGGCGACAGCCTGCAACAGCTGTTCACCGGCCATGCGCAGGGCCTGGCGATCTGCCAGGCGGCCATGGGCATGCACGCTGTTCAGCGCCACTTCATGCAGCGAAATGGCTGTGCTGAAGGCGGCTGTTGGCGCGCTTTCCTGGCGGTCCTGGATGCACACCAGGTGCCCGTTGTAGCCCAGCAGGTGGGCGAGGCTGCCTGCGTGGGCGCCACTGACGGTGTCGAACAGGGCATGCAGCGGGCGCTCACCCAGGGCGACCTGCAACTGCTGTTGCCAGTCGGCGTCGTGGTAGTCGAACACGCCGCTTGTGCCCAGCGCCTTGAGCGCCGCGTGGTGGCGCTGGCTGGCTGTCGCCCATACGCGCAGGCCACGTTGTGCGGCCAACTGCGCCAGGTAGAAGCCCACCGCACCACCGGCACCAATCACCAGCACATCGCGGCTGGTGCCTGCCGGTATCTTGGCCAGGGCCTGCCAGGCGGTCAGCGCGGGGCAGGGTACGGCGGCGGCGGCGCTGTCGCTGAGTGCGCTGGGGATGTGCATCACCAGGCTGGCATCGAGCAGGCAATGCTCGGCGAAACTGCCGTCGCGAGCCAGCGACTGATGGTAAGCCACGCGGCTGCCCAAGGGCAGTTCGACGCCTGCGCCAGCGGCGACGACCACCCCGGCGCCATCCACACCCGGTACTGTGCCTTGCTGCCAGGCCGGATGGCCCCATTCGCAGATTTTCCAGTCCACCGGGTTGAGGGCTATAGCTCGGTTGGCCACCAGCACTTCGCCGGGGCCGGGTTGCGGCAGGGGTTTGCGCAGCAGCTGCAGGCCTTCGAGGCCGGCGTTCGGGGTCCAGCCCCAGGCTTGATAATCAGTTGGCATGGTGCGGGTCCTTGTGAGACGAGTATGGGCGGCAGGCTAGCGCAGATGAGGCGGGGGATACAGGCGGGGGTGGGACAAGGTGTTTTGACGGGGGGGGCAAAAGCGCTTTGCCCCCACCCTCGAATCTTGCAAGGGGATGAGGTACCTGGGGGACTCGCTTAGCCCAGGGTTTTCGCCAAGGCTTGCAGGCCACCTTCGTAGATGCCTTTGAACAGTGCCTCAGCCTCGGCCTCACTGACACCGGCCGGGGTGAATTCGCCGAACCACTCCACCAGGCTGCCTTGGCCGTCGGCCTTGACTCGCAGGGTCGATCGGTAGTCGGTCACCGGAAACGGGCTGCTCAGGATCGTGTAGCTGTAGCTGCGCGCGTTGTCGTCAAAAGCTGTAAGGCGCTCGACGATGCTGTTGCCGTCCGGGTCTTTCAGCGAGCGCACACGGCCGCCTTCGCTGGAGATGCTCTCGGGGATGAACGGCAGCCAGTCCGGCAGGCTGTCGAAACCGCCGATCAATGCCCAGACGTGTTCAGGGCTGTGTTGGGCTTGCAGGGAAGCGTAGGCAGTTGCCATAGGGTAATGCTCCAGTTGAGTTCAGATAGCAAGGCTGTCGACCACACCGCCGTCGACCCGCAGGGCCGCGCCGGTGGTGGCGGAGGAGTAAGGCGAGGCGAGGTACACCGCGAGGTGGGCGACTTCGTCGACATCGGCGGCGCGCTGAATGATCGAACTTGGCCGTGCGGTACGTACGAAGTTGTCGGCCTCTTCACGAATGCTGCGCCCGGACGCCTGTGCCGCATCGGCTACCAGCGCGGCCACGCCATCGGTGAGGGTCGGGCCGGGCAGTATCGCGTTCACGGTAACCCCGGTGCCGGCCAGGCGCTTGGCCAGGCCATGGGAAACGGCCAAGTTGGCGGCCTTGGTAACACCGTAGTTGATCATGTCCGCAGGGATGGCGATGCCCGATTCCGAGGAAATGAACAGGATCCGCCCCCAGCCTTTCTCGACCATCCCCGGTGCATAGTGGCGGGCCAGGCGCACGCCGCTCAACACGTTGGTATCGTAGAAGCGCGCCCACTCACTGTCGGCCACGTCGAAGAAGTCGACGTCGTCGTAGATGCCCAGGTTGTTGACCAGGATGTCGGCCCGTGGGTGGGCGGCAAACAGGGTGTCGGCACCGGTGGCGGTGCCCAGGTCGGCGACCACGCCGTGAATCTGCCCACGGCCGCCTTGTTGGCGCAGTTCGGCCAAGGCTGCATCCAGCGATTTCTGGCTGCGGCCGGCAATGACCACGTCGGCGTTGGCGCCGGCCAGGCCGCGGGCGATGGCCAGACCAATACCGCCGGTAGAGCCGCTGATGATGGCGGTGCGCCCGCCGAGGTCGATGTTCATGGAATGGCTCCTGTGGGTGAGTTGTATCGATGAGAGCCATCCTAGTAAAGCCTACTCAGACTGTAAAAGACGTAATTCGACTGAGTTCAGACCTCTATGGACTTATTCGCCTGCGCCAGCACGCGTTCACGGAAAATGCCCACGATCGGCCGCAGGTCGACCTGGTGCCAGGCGGCCCACAATTGCACGCTGGGTTGGAACCAATCCAGCTGACGCAAAACCACGGTTGGCCCGGCACTGGCCGTCAGGCTGCCCTGCACCATGGCCAGGCCCAGGCCCGCGGACACCAGGCCGAGCACGCTCAATGGGTCGGTCGCTTCAAGCGACAAGCGCGGGGTAAAACCGGCATCACCGCAGCGGGCGATGAAGTCGTCGCGCTTGTTCACCTGGTCGGGCTGGCCCCCGGTGATGATCCATTCCTGCTCGTGCAGGTCGGCCGGGGTCAGTTCCGCCTTGCTGGCCAGAGGGTGCGAGGCTGGGATGGCCAGCAGCATTGGGTCATCCAGTACTGGCTGCGCACGCAAGTCGGGGTCGTGCTTCGGCGGCGGCTCGCACACCAGGGCAATGTCCAGGCTGCGCTGGCGCAGGCCTTCGAACTGCTCGCTGGGGATCATGTTGTACAGCGCAATGTGAATGTTCGGGCGTTCGCCACGAATGGCCCGCACTGCGCCAGGCAGCACACCAGCGTGGATGGCGTGGTTGACGTAGCCGATGCACAAGCCGCCTTCCTCGCCACGGCCCAGGCGCTTGCCCAGCGACTCCAAGCGCTCGGCATGCTTGAGCAGGCCGCGCGCCTCGGCCAGGAAGGTGCGCCCGTCGTTAGTCAGGTACAGCCGCTGGTTGCGCCGTTCGAACAGGGCCAGGCCAAGGTTGTCCTCCAGCTGGGCGATCTGCCGGCTGAGGGGCGATTGGGAAATATGCAGCTGCTCGGCGGCTCGGCCGACATTCTCGCATTCGGCGACGGCCACGAAGTAGCGCAACTGACGCAAATCCTGCATGAGACCTCCAGGGACTTAACTGTGACGAATTATGACTTGGACGGTCTGGATTTGGCCAGCCTAGGATGTGCTCACGTCGTCGGTTGATGACCTTACACACCCTTTCTGGAGACATGCCATGAGCTTGAAAGACCTGATCGCCAACCCCCTGGGCTTTGGTACCGCGCCACTGGGCAACATGTTCCGCAACGTGCCAGATACCGAAGTGCAAGCCTCGGTGGACGCGGCCTGGAACAACGGTGTGCGCTACTTCGACACTGCGCCTTTCTACGGTGCCGGGCTGTCGGAAATCCGCCTCGGCAAGGCCCTGGCCCAGCGCCCGCGCCATGAATACGTGCTGAGCAGCAAGGTTGGCCGCGTCATCCTCGACGCACTGGAAGACCCGGCTGCTCGTGAGCTGGGCGAGAAGAGCGGCCTGTTCGAGCACGGCAACCGTAACCGCATCGTCAATGACTACAGCGCCGATGCCACCCTGCGCTCGATCGAAGACACCCTCAAGCGTATGGGTACCGACTACCTGGATATCGTCTGGATTCACGACATCGCCCAGGACTTCTACGGTGACGAATGGCTGAGCCAGTTCGAAATCGCTCGTACCGGTGCCTTCCGCGTGCTGACCCGCCTGCGTGAAAAAGGCGTGATCAAGGCATGGGGCTTGGGCGTGAACCGCGTCGAGCCGATCGAGCTGACATTGGACCTCGAAGCAGCACGCCCGGACGGCTTCCTGCTGGCGGGTCGCTACAGCCTTCTGGACCACGACCGTGCGTTGCAACGGGTAATGCCAGGTGCATTGGTGCAAGGCCTCGGCATTGTCGTCGGCGGCCCGTACAACTCCGGCGTGATTGCCGGGGGAGAGCACTACGAGTACCAGAAGGCCAGCCCGCAAATCCGTGCCCGTGTCCAGCGCCTGAACGAAGTGGCGGCGCGCCATGGGGTGGACATCAAGGCTGCGGCGTTGCAGTTCTCGCTGGCGCACCCCGCGGTAGCGGCGGTGATCCCAGGGGCGACCCGGCCACAACATGCCGACCAAGACCTGGCGGCGTTCAATGCGGTGATTCCGGCCGCGTTCTGGGCCGAGCTGCGTGAGCTGGGGCTGATCGCCCAGCAGGCACCGGTACCTGAAGCCTAATCGCGAAAGGGGGAGGGCTTTGCCCTCCTATCGCCAGCGAAGCCTGTTAACCGAGACTTTGCTGCAATGCCTCGATAAACACCTCTTCCGCCCGACTGAAGCGCTGCTCTCTGTTCCAAAGCAGGTGAATATCCACATCGGCAATCCCTTCCTGCGGCGGCAACTTCCACAGCAACCCCGCCTCTACATCAGGCGCCACCACGTGCTCGGGCAGGCAGCCGATGCCAAAGCCGGCGATCACCAGCCGGCGTACTTCCTCCAGGCTTGGCGATGACGCCACGATGCGCCCGGCAAAGCCCTGCTGGTCGCGGAAAATGGTCAGCGGCGACAACATACCGCCAATCTGGTCGCTGGTAAAACTGACGAAATTCTCCCGTTGCAAGTCGCCTTCGGCCTGGCCGAACAAGGCATGGTGTTTGCCGCAGAAAAACGCATAGCGTTGACGCAGAAACAAACGCTGCTCCAGGCGTGGTTGTGCACGCCGGTTGAGGCTAAGGCCCGCTGTGGCGGTTTTCTCCTGCAGGGCTGCGACGATGTCGGAGCTGCGCATCACGTCGATTTCCAGCTCCACCCGTGGGTGCTGGCGATGGAAGTCGGCGAGGAAGTCGTCGAAGCGCTCGCTGACGATGCGGCTGATCATCAACAGACGCACCTTGCCTACCAGTTCGTCCGCCGGTTGCTCCAGCAAACCGCCGATCTGCGACATCTGCCCATACACCTCGCCAGCCAGCTGGAACAGCTGCTCGCCCATTTCCGTCAGCACGAAACGCGGCCCACGTCGGGCGATAAGCTGGCGGCCAAGCTGCTCTTCAAGGCGCTTGAGCGCCTGGCTCACGGCCGGCTGGGTGAGGTGCAGGCGGGCGGCGGCGCGGCTGATGGACAGTTCCTGGCCGATGACCCGGAAGGTGCGCAGCAGGTTCCAGTCGAGGCGGTCGTTGAGCAGACGGTCGGACATGGCGAGGCTCGATGATAAGCGTGGCTAATAGTACGAATAATAAATAGAAAATTGACTAATCATAGCCCTGAGCCGATAAATCGCAGGCCAAGCGCCACGAGAGCGCGACCATGACCCAGCAACTCCTGCCAGAACAACAAGCAAAGGAGCCCCCATGAAGCCCACCGCTTCCGCCCAGCCACGCCGTGCCGCCGCTGCCGCGTTCATCGGCACCATGATCGAGTGGTACGACTTCTACATTTACGCCACCGCCGCCGCCCTGGTGTTCGGTGCCTTGTTCTTCCCCTCCGACGACAGCCTGTTCAGCACCATGGCCGCGTTCGGCACCTTCGCCGTGGGCTTTTTCGCCCGGCCGTTGGGTGGCATTGTCTTCGGCCACGTGGGCGACCGTATCGGCCGCAAGAAGTCGCTGGTCATCACCCTGCTGATGATGGGCATCGTCACCGTGTGTATCGGCCTGCTGCCGACTTACGCGCAGATCGGTGCCACCGCACCGGTGCTGTTGATCCTGCTGCGCATCGTCCAGGGCATCGCCGTGGGCGGCGAGTGGGGTGGGGCGGTGCTGATGGCCGGCGAGCATGCGCCCAAAGGCCGGCGCAACTTCTTCGCTTCGTTCGCCCAACTGGGCAGCCCGGCGGGCCTGATTCTGTCGCTGCTGGCCTTCGGCGCGGTGACCCGCCTGCCTGAAGACGAGCTGATGAGCTGGGGCTGGCGCGTGCCGTTCCTGGCCAGCGCGTTGCTGCTGCTGGTGGGCCTGGCGATTCGCCTGGGGGTGAACGAGTCGCCCGAGTTCATCGCCAGCCGCGAACAGGCAGAGAAGGCCCGGCGCAAAGAGCAGGCGCCGGTTTTCGAAGTGCTGCGCACCGCCTGGCGCCCGCTGTTGTTGTGCATCGGTGCCAACACCTTGGGCATTGCCGGGGTCTATTTCACCAACACCTTCATGATCAGCTACACCACTCAACAATTGCACCTGGAGCGCTCGCTGATACTTGAGTGCCTGTTCTTCGTGGCGATCATCCAGTTCTGCGTGCAACCGCTGGCTGCCTGGCTGTCGGAGAAGATCGGTGCCACGCGCTTCCTGGCCCTGGTCGCGTTGCTGGCGATGGCCTCGCCGTACCCGATGTTCGTGCTGGTCAGCTCGGGCCAGGGGCCGTTGATCGTACTGGGCATCGCCCTGGCTGCAGCCTGCATGGCCTCTTTCTACGCGGTGATAGCTGGCTATGTCAGCGGTATGTTCGAAACCCGCGTGCGCTATACCGCCATTTCCTTGGCCTACCAGGTCTGCGGCGCCATCGCTGGCGGCCTTACCCCGCTGATCGGCACCTGGTTGGCTCACACCTTCAGCGGCCAGTGGTGGCCGATGGCCGTGTTCTACACCCTGATCGCCACCGTCTCGCTGGTCTGCGTGCTTGCCCTGGCGCGCCAGTATGCCCGTAGCCAGCGCCTGGAACTGGCCTGATCGAACTGTTTTACTCTGGAGTACCCGCACATGTTGAAAAGCAATGGCGAACGCCTGTGGGCGAGCCTGATGGCCATGGCCGAAATCGGCGCCACCGCCCGTGGCGGCAGCTGCCGCCTGGCGCTCAGCGACGAAGACAAGGCTGGCCGTGAACTGTTCAGCCACTGGTGCCGTGAAGCCGGCCTGACGCTGACGGTGGATGCCATCGGCAACCTGTTCGCCCGCCGCCCTGGCAGTGACCCGGATGCGGCGCCGGTGATGATTGGTAGCCACCTCGACACCCAGCCCGAAGGCGGTCGTTTCGATGGCGTCTATGGCGTGCTGGCCGGGCTTGAAGTGGTGCGTCGCCTCAACGATCTGAACATCCAGACCCGCAAGCCGCTGGAAATCGCTGTATGGACCAACGAAGAAGGCGCGCGCTTCACCCCGGCCATGTTCGGCTCGGCGGTGTTTACCGGCAGCCTTGCGCTGACCGAGGCGCTGGCTATCCGCGATGCTGATGGCATCAGCGTGGCTGACGAGCTGCAGCGCACTGGTTACGCCGGCCAGCGCCCGCTGGGTGGCCAGGTGGATGCGTATTTCGAGGCGCATATCGAGCAAGGCCCGATCCTTGAAGACAACGCCAAGGCCATCGGCGTGGTCAGCGGTGGTCAGGCTATCCGCTGGCTGGACGTCACTGTCGAAGGTATGGCGGCACACGCCGGCACCACGCCGATGCCGCTGCGCAAGGATGCCTTGTATGGCGCGGCGCGGATGATCCAGGCGGTTGAGCAACTGGCAGCGGACTTCGCGCCCGAAGGTTTGACCACTGTTGGCGAACTGTCCATTGCCAAGTCTTCACGCAATACCATTCCTGGCCTGCTGCAGTTCACGGTCGACTTGCGCCACCACCGCGACGAAGCCATCGAGGCGATGGAGCGCGACTTGACCTTGAAGCTGCAAGCCATTGCCAGCCAGCGTGGTCTGCAGGTGCGTATCGAGCGGCACTGGGTCAGCCCGGCCACCCCGTTCGACGCCGACTGCGTGGCTGCTGTGCAGCAGGCCGTGGATGGCCTGGGCTATGCCCAGCAATCGATCGTCAGCGGTGCCGGCCACGATGCCATCCTGCTGGCCCGCTACTGCCCGACGGCCATGGTGTTCATCCCCTGTGTCGGCGGCCTGAGCCACAACGAAGCCGAAGACGTGTTGCCCAACGATGCCCGTCAGGGTGCCGATGTACTGCTGAACGCCGTGCTGGCCCGTGCGGGCCGTGTCGAACAAGGAGAAGCCTGATGCGTTGCTACTTCCACCCCGAACAACTGCTGCACCACCCGCGCAGCTACTACTCGCGCGGCGCCATGCGCACCCCGCAGGAAGTCCCCGAGCGCGCCCAGCGGCTGTTGCAGGCCGCCAAGGACCTGGGCTTCGACATCCGCCAGCCCGACGATGCCGGCCTTGAACCGTTCAGGGCTGTGCACGGTGAGGCCTATCTGGCCTTCCTCGAAGAGGCCCATGCACGCTGGAAGGAAGTGCCCGAGGACTGGGGCGACGAGGTCATGTCCAACATCTTCGTGCGTGAGCCCAACGCCTTGCGTGGCATTCTCGCCCAGGCCGGGCGCTACCTGGCGGATGGCAGCTGCCCTGTGGGCGAAAACACCTGGCGCTCGGCTTATTGGTCTGCGCAAAGCGCGGTGGCCGGGGCCAAGGCCATCCTCGACGGCGAACCGGCTGCCTATGCGCTGTGCCGGCCACCGGGGCACCATGCGCGCTTCGATGCGGCGGGCGGGTTCTGCTACATCAACAACGCGGCTGTAGCTGCCCAGGCTTTGCGCAGTCGTTATAGCCGCGTGGCGGTTCTTGATACCGACATGCACCATGGGCAGGGGATTCAGGAGATTTTCTACGATCGCCGTGATGTGCTGTATGTGTCGGTGCATGGTGACCCGACCAACTTCTACCCAGGCGTGGCTGGGTTCGCGGACGAGCGGGGCTGTGGTGAAGGGGAGGGGTACAACCTGAACTTGCCGATGGCGCATGGGGCCAGTGAGGCTGATTTCATGGGGCAGTTGGACGTTGCGCTAGCTGCAGTGAAGGACTTTGGTGCTGAGGCGCTGGTGTTGTCTTTGGGGTTCGATATCTATGAGCTCGACCCGCAGAGCAAGGTGGCAGTGACGACTGAAGGGTTTGCTGCGTTGGGGGAGCGGATTCGTGCGTTGCGGTTGCCGTGTCTGATCGTGCAGGAAGGCGGGTATCACCTGGACAGCCTGGAGGTGAATGCGCAGGCGTTCTTTGCTGGTAAGGCGGACTGGCGTTAGGTGGTGAGCGCCGGCAGACCCATTGTCACTGCCGGCGCCTCTGATGAAACTCATCTTATCCTGCAAGGCCCTAAGTTCAGAGCGCCTCACAATTCATATTTTTTTTGAGCCAGGAATTCTGGCTCTCGCCAATTCTGGCCCTTGATGTAGCCATTACCGCCATATTGTATTAAGCCTTCTTCAAGCATTTTGCTTACTAAGTTCATGAGTTGTAGGCAGTCACCAATATTTGCCCAGCTATTTCTATTGTACAAGTTGTCGAGCCGGGGATGAGAAATGCCATCTCGCCTCACAAGCCATAAAATGACGTCTGTAGGGCTTTCGTTAATTACTATTTCGCTGACGGTATTCATTGATTTTCTCGCGCAGTCTGCCGGTCGTCTGCCTCAATGGCTTCTGGTGTGTATAATAGCTCAAGTTCTGAAGTGAGTTGGTAGTCCTCCAGTGTTGCGGCATGTGTATTATTCCATGCTTCGCCACGATCTTCAGGCCTAATTTTATCTGGGATTTCAAGCGCCCGGAAGCGCTCAAGTTCTCTTATTTCATGTGTGTAGAATCGCTTGTCAGTGTCAGTTGCTTCTAATTGACCTTGTAGTATTTTTTTCAGCCTATCGATCATGATCTTGTTCGCATCGGAGGGTTCGAAACGACTTGTGTGTAGCTTGACTAGCTCAATGCCATCAGCTGTGATCTTAGTCTTCCTCCAATCCAGTCGTTCGATAGGTCCCCCAGCTTTATCCGGGTTGTAGGGTCGTCCACTGTAAGTCCCTTTGGTTGTCGCGCCGGGGTAGGGAGAGTTGAAGACAACGTACAGTGGCGGTAGGCCAGATTCTGGCGGGAAGCAGTAAATGCAGTCTTTGAAGTCCTCCGGTTCCAGCGCGGGTAGAGGGGAGGCTTCGATGTGCAGTGGATTGAGTGTCACGCCACGATAGGGGTAGGAAGGTATCTGCGCGCCAGGTTTAGTTGTCGAAGTGTCGCCGGGTGTGTGGGCGGGTAACGTTAGCTTGATTGGAAACTTTTGCGAAGGTACGGAAATGTAGCTGTTCGTCGCCTCGTCGAAGTAGAGGGGGCGTAGAGGTACTCTGCTTTCGAGACTTGCTGTCTGCTGGTTTTTGATGAGTGTATAGATGTCATTCCTCGTATAAATCCGATAGGTTGACTCCGCTACACCATGGCTGAGGGCTTTCTCGTACAGCTGATCGGGTAGGTCCGGTATTAATGAATCGGCTGGGAGGCTCAGTGTTGTTTCATGATAGAGATCACTGTTGCCGAGTTCGGAAGAATAGAGCAGAGCACCGATGCCAACGTTGAATAGCCGGGATGCAGCAGCGCCGGCTGCCCTTGCCAGCAATTGTCGGCCTGATCGCAAAGTTGTTTCTAATTGGCGATTATGGTAGTGGCTATTGCCTATTGCGCCCAAGGTTGTTGAGAGTTGAATTGAAGGTGTTATGCTAAAGGTTATGGTATTGCTTTCCGAGGTGATTTTTTCAGTAGGTGCAAGTTTTGAGTTGACAGTAGTTATTTTGCGATGGATTATTTTCAGACTCTGGCCTAGCAGGATTTCAATCTGCGCTGCAGTGATGCTTCGCATAAGGGCAAACAGGAAGCCCTGTGCGATGTAGAACTCTTTTCCAACGTTGATGTGAGGGTCTATATAGGTATAAAAGAGGTAGGCTGGTGTAAGCCCGGGGGCATACACATGTATTCCTGAGAAGTCGTCAGTGGGTAGGCGCTTGTAGATGATTTTTTCTTGAAGATCTAGAAGAAATTGCCGCTTGGCCTGCAGTCTGATTAGTTCGTCAGTGTGACGAGCGTCAATTGCTGAGTAGTGGTTGTCCAGATATTGCTTCAGGCCAGGTGGGGCGGAGGGGCGAGTTGCTTCGATTTTGTTTATAATCTTTTGTGCTTTAGCTTCGGCATCCCTGCTGTCAGCACCGATACTGAAAAATGCCGCACTATCTGGTGGTACGAGTGGAAGGGTAAAAGGCTCAGCCCAATTCAAGAGGTATTCAAAGTCATACCGGAATGGAGCTGGTGAATAAATTTCACCAATTTCTGAAGCTGTCATGGTCGTGCGGGAGGTCATTTCACTCTCCTGATCACTGGGTTCGGGAGAGTGAAATGTTCTAGAGTAAAGTCGGGCTTGCTAAGATGGAATTGTTTCGTTAAGCCGCGGATATGGGCGTGCCGCCTCAAAAGTTTGGTTTGGCCTACTCCCGTCACGGGCCTGATAGGAACTCGATTTGACTGGCGCCGAAAATGCCAAGGCGAACATCCCGGAACAACACCGCCCCTACATCCCACCCCGCCGCACATGCTTGACGAAGACCTTCTCCAGCAACTCCCACATCGCCGGATCGGTACTGAACGCCACATTGAACCGCATCCACCCGGTGGCCTTGGCATCGACCATGAACAACTGACCAGGCCCGAGCATGATGCCTTTTTCCAGCGCGTCATCCAGCAACGCCGCGCTGTCGGGAATCGCCGGGTGGCGAGTCCAGATGTACATGCCCTCATCCGATTCGGTGAACAGTTCAAAGCCCAATCGATGCAAATGCCGGCCAACTTCCTGATGGGCTTCGGCTAGGCGCTGGCGCAGGCGCTTGAGGTGCTTGCGCCAGCGGCCGTCGATGATCGCCGCGTACACCACACGCTCCATTACCTGCGAGGTGGTCAGGCCCGAGCGCATTTTCAGGTGCAGCAATTTCTGCATCAGTTCGGGGTTGGCCAGCATGTAGCCGACCCGCACGTTGGGTGAAATGCTCTTGGAGTAACTACCCACGTACACCACCTGTTGCAAGTGGTCGAGGCTGGCCAGGCACGGTTGCGGCTCGGTGACCATGTCGGCGTACAGGTTGTTCTCCACAAGGCGGAAACCGTGCTGGCTGGCCAGTTGCAACAGCCGGTGCAACTGCGGCAGTGGGGTGCGCGAGCAGGTCGGGCTGTGCAGGTGCGGCTGGGTGAAGAACGCGGTTGGGCGGTGGTGGGTAAGCAGCTGCTCCAGCTGGTTCAGGTCGTAGCCGGCGGGGGTGCGCGGCACGCCGACCAGGGTGGCGCCCTGGGTGCGCAGGATGCTCATCAGGTTGGGGTAGCCGGGGTCGTCCACCAGCACCACGTCGCCAGGGCGCACCAGCGTGCGTGCGGCCAGGTCCAGGGCCTGGCTGGCGCCGTGGGTGAGCATCAGCTGCGCCGGGTTGGCGACGATCGACAGCTCCTGTTGCAGGTTCTGCGCAGTCAGTGCACGCAGCTCCATCAGGCCCATGGGGTCGCCGTAGCCCGACAGCTCCAGGGGGCTGCCGGCTACCTGGCGCAGGCCACGGCGCAGGCCGTCTTCGTACATCCAGTCGTTGGGCAGCCAGCCGCACCCCGGCTTGTACGGCAGTTGGCGGATTTCGAAGATCTGCTGCAGGTACCACTCGGAGTTGAACGTTGGTCGACTGGTGTCGGCCTCGGCGTTGTGCTGCTCCAGCAGTTCGCCCGCCGCACGGTTGACGAAGAACCCCGCATTGCCACGGCTCACCAGCAGCCCTTGGGCGACCAGCCGGTCGTAGGCCTCGACCACGGTGAAGGTGCTCACCGAATAGCTCGCGGCAAAGGCGCGGATCGACGGGACCTTGGCGCCTGGCTTGAGGGTCTGGTTGTCGATCAGCTCGCGCAGCCCGTCGATGATCTGGTTGACCAGCGGGGTTGAGGAGTCTGGATGTAATTCGAACATTCGTGGCCTTCAGGGTGCGTATCGCCTGGCGTTTGCAGGGTGTACTGCAAGGGCGACCTGTACAGTGCAGTGCGAGATTCATGCCACTGTGCATGGCTCTCTGCGTCGGACATTTTTACATTAGGTGTCGGATATCGCCACATAAAGCATGTTCAGTTCGCGCCAGGCAGTCGCCCTGGGGCGCGTCAGCAGGCCGCCATGGAGGGCCTGCGTGTGTTTGTTCACACCATCCTGCCCGCATTAGCACTGATGTACAGGTGAAATCGCCAGCCATCGGGGTTTCACAGTTTTCCTTGGATAAAAAGAAGCACGGGGTACACAACTGATGGACGCAACATCCACAACCACCACCGCGAAAAGCGGGCACGAGAGCAAGCTCAGTGCCTCGCTGAAGTCGCGCCACCTGACGATGATGTCGATCGCCGGGGTTATTGGCGGCGCCTTGTTCGTCGGTTCCGGCAGCGTGATCCACAGCGCCGGCCCAGCCGCTGTCCTGGCCTATCTGGCAGGCGGCATCCTGGTGGTGCTGATCATGCGCATGCTGGGTGAAATGGCGACTTCCTCGCCAGACACCGGCTCGTTCTCCACCTACGCCGACCGCGCCATTGGCCGTTGGGCCGGTTTCACCATCGGCTGGCTGTACTGGTGGTACTGGGTCATCCTCATGGCCTGGGAAGCCTATGTGGCGGGCAAGATCCTGCATGGCTTCTTCCCTGACGTCAGCGTCAACGTGTTCGTGCTGGCCACGACCCTGCTGCTGATCACCGTCAACTTCTTCAACGTCAAGCACTACGGTGAGTTCGAGTTCTGGTTCGCCTTGATCAAGGTGATTGCGATTGTCTGCTTCCTGATCGTGTGTACCGCTGCCGTGATGAACGTCTGGCAGTTCGGTGAGGTGCGTGGCATCAGCCATCTCACCGCCGAAGGCTTCATGCCCAATGGCATCACCACCGTGATCGGTGCCCTGCTCGGGGTGATGTTCGCCTTCCTCGGCGCCGAAATCGTCACGATCGCGGCCTCCGAAGCCAAGGACCCTGCGGCGCAGATCGTCAAGGCGACCAACTCGGTGGTTTGGCGTGTGTGCCTGTTCTACGTCGGCTCGATCTTCCTGATCGTCTGCCTGGTACCGTGGAACGACCCGCACCTGGGCGTCTCCGGCTACGGTGCCTACCGCCGTACCCTGGAACTGCTGGGCGTGCCGTATGCCGAACTGCTGATGAACTTCGTGGTGCTGACCTCGGTGAGCAGCTGCCTGATCTCCGGCCACTACACCGCCTCGCGCATGCTGTTCTCCCTGGCCCAGCGTGGCGACGCGCCGTCGTTCTTCAAGATCACCCGCGCCGGCACCGGTGTACCGGTGTACGCGATCATGGGCTCGTGCGCCGTGGCCGTGGTGTGTGCGCTGATCAACTTCAGCGAGACCCTGCGCCCGAAAGACGTACTGGACACCCTGATGAACACCACTGGCATGATCGCCCTGCTGGTGTACCTGGTCATCGCCTTCTCGCAACTGCGCATGCGCCGCAAGCTGATTGCCGAGGGCAAGGAAGTACGCCTGAAGATGTGGCTGTTCCCGTGGCTGACCTACCTGGTGATCGCGTTCATCGTGGCCGCTCTGGTAACCATGGCCTTCATGCCTGACTACCAGATCCTGGTGATCTCTACCGGCATCGCTGCGGCGATCGTGGTGGCGATGGGTGTGGTGCACCAGATCCGCTCTGGTAGCAAGCAGCACTAAGCGTCACTCGCGTTTGGAAACGGCCGGCTCCCTTGGGGACCTGGCCGTTTCGCGTTGTTGAGCCTGGGGTTTTTCTGCAGGCATGTGGAAGCGCTGGTTCATCCACGGAGAGCCGAGCAGGGCGGCGGCGGCGATCAGGGCCAGGATGGCGAGGGCGATGGAGGTCTTCATGGACGTGCGCATAAAGGGACTGACTTCAAGCATAGGCGGTCAGTTCCGGCCTCATCGCCGCTACAGTTCAGCGTTCGCGGGCTTGCCGCTGATAACCGTCAGGTGAAGCTGGCGAAATGCGCCTGCATCCGTGCCGCATCCGCCTGTTGCCCGCTGAACAGCTCGAACGCCTTCACCGCCTGGAACACGGCCATGTTGCTGCCATCCAGGGTGCGGCAACCCAGTGCCCGGGCCGCGCGCAGCAGTTCGGTCTCCAGGGGGAAGTAGATGATTTCCGCCACCCACAGGCGTGCATGCAGCAACGCTACCGGCAGTGGGGTGCCTGGTAGCTTGGCCATGCCCACCGGGGTGGTGTTGACCAGCCCGTCCGCTTCGGCCAATGCCGTGGCCAGGTCCGTGCCGACCACGGCACGACCGGCGCCGAAATGAGCGTTCAGGTTGTCTACCAATGCCTGTGCACGGGCAGCGTCCACTTCGAACAGCACCAGCCGCTCGACCCCTTCACCCAGCAGGGCATGGGCCACGGCCGAGCCTGCACCGCCAGCGCCCATCTGCACCACCTGGCGCCGCGCGACGTCGGGCAGGCCACGGCGCAAGCCCTCGGCAAAACCCAGGCAATCGGTGTTGTGGCCGACCCGCTTGCCGTCCTTGAGCACCACGGTGTTCACCGCACCGATGCCACGGGCTTCGTCGGACAGCTCGTCGAGCAACGGCAGAATCGCCTGCTTGAACGGGTAGGTGATGTTGAGCCCGGTAAAACCGGTGTGCTGCGCGGCGTCAAGCAGGCCGGGCAGGGCGCTGTCGTCCAGTTGCAACTGGTCGGCATCGATCAGGCGGTACAGGTAACGCAAGGCCTGCGCGTCGCCTTCGTGTTCGTGCAGGGCGGGGGTGCGCGACAGCTGGATGCCGCGGCCGATCAGGCCGGCGAGGATGGCTTGTTGGCTCATGCCGTGCGCTCCTGGAACATTTCGGCGAAGTGGCTCAGGGCCATGCGGTAGCCATGGCTGCCCAGGCCGCAGATGACACCGACGGCGATGGAAGAGACGAACGACAGGTGACGGAACGGCTCGCGCTTGTGCACGTTGGACAAGTGCACTTCGATGACCGGCAGCTCGCTGGCCACCAGGGCATCGCGGATGGCGACCGATGTGTGGGTCCAGGCGCCAGGGTTGATCACGATACCGGCGCAACGGCCACGGGCGGCGTGGACCCAGTCGATCAGTTCGCCTTCGTGGTTGGTTTGGCGGAATTCGATTTCCAGGCCGTGGGCATGGGCAGTATCGGCACACCCTTGAGCCAGGTCGGCAAGGGTTTCATGGCCGTATTGGGCAGGCTCGCGGGTGCCCAGCATGTTCAGGTTGGGGCCGTTGAGCACGAGAATAAGGGGCTTCATGACGGGCATCACTTTGTTGTTGTTGGATGCGCTTAGTTTTGTACTGACTGGTTAGTTCCGTCAATTGGACAGCCACTTCGCACCGGGAAAGTGGGCGATTATCGAACTGCGTTGGTGATTACAAAATTGTAATGTTGCCGCCACCGCCCCGATAACCAACCCTTTCTACAGTCCCTCGCCAACGCTTCGCCGAGAGGACTTGATTCGTGCCCATCCCCCGCAAGATCGCCTTGCTCTGCCTGTTGCTGGCCGGTGCCACCAGCGCCCAGGCCAGCCAGAGCCTGAGCCTGCCCCAGGCGCTTGCCGCCGCCTTTGCCCAGAACCCGGAGCTGGCTGCGGCCGGCCGCGAAATCGGCATTGCCGAAGGTGAACGGCGCCAGGCCGGGTTGCTCCCCAACCCCGAGCTGGCCTGGGAAGTCGAGGACACCCGCCGTGACACCAGCACCACCACCGTCACCCTCAGCCAACCGCTGGAGCTGGGCGGCAAGCGCGGGGCACGTATCGCCGTGGCCGGTGCTGGCCAGGCCATTGCCCAGCTCGACCTGGAGCGCCAGCGCAACGGCCTGCGGGCCGATGTGGTGCAGGCCTTTCATGCAGCCTTGCGCGCGCAGACCGCGCTGGAGCTGGCGCAGCAGTCGCAGGCACTGACTGAACGCGGGCTGCGGGTTGTGCAAGGGCGGGTCACTGCGGGCCAGTCATCGCCGGTAGAGGCCACCCGTGCCCAGGTGCAGCTGGCCCAGGCCCAGGCCGAAGTGCGCCGCGCACGCACCCAGCGCAGCGTGGCCTACCAGGCGCTGGCCCGCCTGACCGGCAGCCCGCTGGCAGGTTTCGACCAGCTGCAGGCCGCCAACCTTTCGCCGGGCGTTGCGCCCAACGCCGACGCTTTGCTTGAGCAGGTCGAACAGACCGTCGAATGGCGCCTGGCCGCTGCGCAGGTCGAGCGCGGCGATGCTTCCCTGGGTTCGGAAAAGGCCCAGCGTATTCCCAACCTCACCGTCAGCCTTGGCAGCCAGTACAGCCGTGAGGACCGTGAGCGGGTGAACGTGGTTGGCCTGTCCATGCCGTTGCCGTTGTTCGACCGCAACCAGGGCAATGTACTGGCCGCTGCGCGCCGTGCCGACCAGGCGCGTGACCTGCGCAACGCCGTGGAACTGCGCCTGCGCAGTGAAACCCGCAGTGCCGTGAGCCAGTGGGCCACGGCGATGCAGGACGTGCAGGCCTATGACCGCACCATCCTGCCCGCTGCGCAGCAGGCCGTGGATACCGCCACTCGCGGTTTTGAAATGGGCAAGTTCGCCTTTCTCGATGTACTCGACGCCCAGCGCACGCTGATCGAGGCCCGCGGGCTGTACCTCGAGGCGCTGGCCTCGGCGACCGATGCGCGCGCGCAAGTCGAGCGGATCTACGGCGACCTCGATGGCCTGAGCAACACACCGAATAGCAGGAGCAACAATGACTAACCCACGCAAGCTAGCCCTTCTGGCCGCCGCCGTCGCCGCACTCGGCCTTGGCGGCCTGGCCTGGACCGGCAACCTCGGCCAGGCGTCGAAAGCCGAAGCCCGGCACGACGATCATGGCCAAGACAGCCACGGCCACGCCGCAGAGCAGGCCACTGAGGGCCATGCCGAGGAGGGGCACGCTGAAGAAGAAGGCCAGCTGCACCTGTCCATCGCCCAGATCGAAGCCGCCGGCGTGCAACTGGCTGCCGCAGGCCCCCGTGAGTTGGGCATCGCCATCAGCTTCCCAGGTGAAATCCGCTTTGACGAGGACCGTACCGCCCACGTCGTCCCCCGTGTGCCGGGCGTCGTCGAGGCGGTGCACGCCGAGCTGGGCCAGGCGGTCAAGCGCGGCCAGGTGTTGGCGGTGATCGCCAGCCAGCAGATCTCCGACCTGCGCAGCGAGCAGCAGGCCGCCCAGCGTCGTCTGGAGCTGGCGCGGCTGACCTTCCAGCGTGAACAGCAACTGTGGCAGGAGCGCATCAGCGCCGAGCAGGATTACCTGCAGGCGCGCCAGGCATTGCAGGAGGCCGAGATCGCCTTGGCCAACGCCCGGCAGAAGGTCGCCGCCGTGGGCCCGGCCGGTGCCGGTAACCGCTATGAGCTACGTGCGCCATTCGATGCGGTGGTCGTGGAAAAGCACCTGACTGCAGGCGAAGTGGTTGACGAGACCAGCAACGCTTTCACCCTGTCTGACTTGAGCCGTGTGTGGGCCACCTTCGCCGTGGCCCCGCGTGACCTTGGCAAGGTCGTGACTGGCCGCGATGTCACGGTCAGTGCGCCGGACCTGGGCGCCCAGGTCGAGGGCAAGGTCAACTACGTCGGCAGCCTGCTCGGTGAGCAGAACCGCGCCGCTACCGTGCGCGCCACCCTGGCCAACCCCAACGGGGCCTGGCGCCCAGGGCTGTTCGTCAACATTGCTGTCAGCGTCGAGCGCTTCAAGGCCGCCGTGACGGTGCCGGAAAACGCCCTGCAAACCTGGGAAGAACAGACCGTGGTGTTTGCCCGCACCGAGGAAGGCTTCGAGGCCCGCCCGGTAACGACTGGCCGCCGCGATGCTGGCCAGGTAGAGATTCTCAGCGGCCTGGCCGCCGGTACTCAGGTAGCGGCCGCCGGCAGCTTTGTCCTCAAGTCGGAGCTGGGCAAAGGCTCGGCCGAGCACAGCCATTGATCACGGGGACACCTGCATGTTCGAACGCCTGATTCAATTCGCCATCGAGCAGCGCCTGGTGGTGATGCTGGCCGTGGTCCTGATGGCCGCGGTGGGTATCCACAGCTACCAGAAACTGCCGATCGACGCTGTGCCGGACATTACCAACGTCCAGGTGCAGATCAACACCGCCGCCCCCGGTTATTCGCCGCTGGAGACCGAGCAGCGCATCACCTTTGCCATCGAAACCGCCATGGCTGGCCTGCCTGGGCTGAAGCAGACCCGCTCGCTGTCGCGTTCGGGCTTGTCGCAGGTTACGGTGATTTTCGATGATGGCACCGACGTGTTCTTCGCCCGCCAGTTGGTCAACGAGCGCCTGCAAGTGGCTCGCGAGCAATTGCCCGAGGGGATAGAAGCGGGCATGGGGCCGATCTCCACCGGGCTGGGGGAAATCTTCCTGTGGACGGTGGAAGCCGAGGAGGGGGCGCTCAAGGAAGACGGCACACCCTACACCCCAACCGACCTGCGGGTGATCCAGGACTGGATCATCAAGCCACAGCTGCGCAATGTGCCGGGGGTGGCCGAGGTCAACAGCATTGGTGGCCATGCCAAGCAATACCTGATTGCGCCGGAGCCCAAACGCCTGGCGGCCTACAAGCTCACCCTCAATGACCTGATCGCGGCGTTGGAACGCAACAACGCCAACGTCGGCGCCGGTTACATCGAGCGCAATGGCGAACAGTTGCTGATTCGCGCACCGGGCCAGGTGGCGTCGGCCGAAGACATCGCCAACATTGTCATCTCCAGCGTCGATGGCACGCCAATCCGTGTCAGCCATGTTGCCGAGGTTGGCCTGGGCGAAGAGCTTCGCTCGGGTGCGGCCACCGAAAATGGCCGGGAGGTGGTGCTGGGCACGGTGTTCATGCTGATTGGCGAGAACAGCCGCACGGTGTCCCAGGCGGTCGCCGCCAAATTGGTCGAGATCAACCGCAACCTGCCCAAGGGGGTGGTGGCGGTGACCGTGTACGACCGCACCAACCTGGTGGAAAAAGCCATCGCCACGGTGAAGAAGAACCTGATCGAAGGGGCCATCCTGGTCATTGCCGTGCTGTTCCTGTTCCTGGGCAACATCCGCGCCGCACTGATCACCGCAATGGTCATCCCGCTGTCGATGCTGTTCACTTTCACTGGCATGTTCAGCAACAAGGTCAGCGCCAACTTGATGAGCCTAGGCGCGCTGGACTTCGGCATCATCGTCGACGGTGCGGTGGTGATCGTGGAAAACGCCATCCGCCGCCTGGCCCATGCCCAGCAACGCCATGGCCGCATGCTGACCCGCAGCGAGCGCTTCCATGAAGTGTTCGCCGCCGCCCGCGAGGCGCGCCGGCCGCTGATCTACGGGCAGTTGATCATCATGGTGGTGTACCTGCCGATCTTTGCCCTGACCGGTGTCGAGGGCAAGATGTTCCACCCCATGGCCTTTACCGTGGTCATGGCCTTGCTCGGCGCCATGATTCTTTCGGTCACGTTCGTGCCGGCGGCCATTGCCCTGTTCGTCACCGGCAAGGTCAAGGAAGAAGAAGGCCTGGTGATGCGCACGGCGCGCCAGCGTTATGCACCGGTGCTGGCCTGGGTGCTGGGCCGGCGCAAGGTGGCGTTTGCCGCCGCTGCCGCCCTGGTGCTGTTGTCCGGGGTCATGGCCAGCCGCATGGGCAGCGAGTTCATCCCCAGCCTCAGCGAGGGCGACTTTGCCTTGCAGGCCCTGCGTGTGCCGGGTACCAGCCTGTCGCAGTCGGTGGACATGCAGCAGCGCCTGGAGCAGGCGATCATCGCCCAGGTGCCGGAGGTGGAGCGGGTGTTCGCCCGTACCGGTACTGCCGAAATCGCCTCTGACCCGATGCCACCGAACATCTCCGACGCCTATGTAATGTTGCGCCCGCGCGAGCAGTGGGTAGATCCGGGCAAGCCGCGTGACGAACTGATCGCCGAGGTGCAACGTGCTGCCGCCAGCGTACCGGGCAGCAACTACGAGCTGTCGCAGCCGATCCAGTTGCGTTTCAACGAGCTGATTTCCGGGGTGCGCAGCGATGTGGCGGTGAAGTTGTTCGGTGATGACATGGATGTGCTCAACCGCACCGCCGCGCAAATCGCCAGCAGCCTGCAAGGTGTCGCGGGTGCGTCCGAGGTGAAGGTGGAGCAAACCACCGGCCTGCCGGTGCTGACCATCGACATCGACCGCGACAAGGCGGCGCGCCATGGCCTGAACGTGGGCGACGTGCAGGACGCCATCGCCATTGCCGTGGGTGGCCGCACGGCAGGCACACTGTATGAAGGCGACCGGCGCTTCGACATGGTGGTGCGCCTGCCCGAAACCTTGCGCACGGATGTGGACGGGCTTTCCAGCCTGCTGATTCCGGTACCGGCCAGTGCCACTGCGGGCGCTGCGCAAATCGGCTTTATCCCGCTGTCTCAGGTGGCCACGTTGAACCTGCAACTGGGGCCTAACCAGGTCAGCCGCGAGGATGGCAAGCGGGTGGTGGTGGTCAGCGCCAACGTTCGCGGGCGTGACCTGGGCTCGTTCGTGGAGGATGCCGAACAGACCCTGATCCAGCAGGTGCAGATTCCACCGGGTTACTGGACACGCTGGGGTGGGCAGTTCGAACAGTTGCAATCGGCAACCGAGCGCCTGCAGGTGGTGGTGCCGGTAGCCTTGCTGCTGGTCATGGCACTGTTGCTGATGATGTTCAATAACCTCAGGGATGGCTTGCTGGTGTTCACCGGTATTCCGTTTGCCCTGACCGGTGGGGTGCTGGCGCTGTGGTTGCGGGACATCCCGTTGTCCATCTCGGCGGGTGTGGGTTTCATTGCCCTGTCGGGGGTGGCGGTGCTCAACGGGCTGGTGATGATCGCCTTTATCCGTGGCCTGCGCGAAGAAGGGCGCCCGTTGCGGGTGGCGGTAGAAGAGGGCGCCTTGACGCGCTTGCGGCCGGTGCTGATGACCGCGCTGGTGGCTTCGCTGGGGTTCATTCCAATGGCCTTGGCCACGGGGACCGGGGCTGAGGTGCAGCGGCCGCTGGCGACGGTGGTGATTGGTGGGATCCTGTCTTCTACTGCGTTGACGTTGCTGGTTCTGCCTGCGTTGTATCAGTGGGCGTATCGGCGGGAAGAGGCGCAAGAGGGCTGAGAGCCAGGGGCCGCTTTGCGGCCCATCGCGACACAAGGCCGCTCCTACAGGATTGCGTATTTCCCTGTAGGAGCGGCCTTGTGTCGCGATGGGCTGCAAAAGCAGCCCCGACAATCTCAGACAGTACTACGAACTCCAGACTGCACGCCGTCTACCCCCCCCTCATCATGCAACGAAATCCGCGAAGTCTCCGGCAACGCCAACCCGCCCACCAGCGCCACCAGCGCAATCACCACCAGGTAAAACGCCGGTGCCAGGCTGCTGCCGGTCTGCCCGATCAGCCAGGTCGCCACCAGCGGCGCGGTGCCGCCAAACAGCGTATAGGCCACGTTGTAGGTAATCGCCGAAGCGGTGTAGCGGGTGCGGGTTGGGAAGCTTTCGGACAGCAACGCCGCAGTGACCACGCCACTGCACAACGCGCCCACCGCCAACAGAATCACCCCCAGCAGTGCACCCGACATCGAGCCAGAGCTGGCCAGCCAGTATGCCGGGAACACGCACAGCATCACCCACAGGCAAGTAAAGCCGATGGTCTTGCGCCGCCCCACTCGGTCCGAGAACGCGCCGGCCAGCGGGCAGCCGACGGCGGCGAACAGCAGGGCCACGGTGGTCACCAGTAGCGACTGTGCGCGGGTCAGGTTGCCTACCAGTTGCAGGTACGTGGCGAAGTAGGTGGTGAACATGTAGAACGACAGGGCGGTCAGCGAGATGAACGCCCCCAGGTTGCGAATGACCCGGCCATGGTGACGCAGGGTGTATTTGAGCGGCGAATGCTCATGTTCCTTGCCTTGGGCGACGGCTTCGCGGAATGCCGGGGTTTCTTCCATGCGCCAGCGCAGGTACAGACCGACCAGCCCCAGCGGCGCGGCAATCAGGAATGGAACGCGCCAGCCCCAGGCATTCATTGCCTCGGCCGACAGGCTGGCTTCCAGCCCATAGGCGATCACTGCGGCGCAGGCGAAGGCGGAAAAGGTCGAAACCGGCACGAAACTGCCGTAAAACGCACGCCTGTCGTTAGGTGCGTGCTCCATCAAGTAGGCACAGGCCCCCGCGTACTCGCCACCGGCAGAAAAGCCCTGCAGGCAGCGCGCCAGGGTGAGCAGCACGGGGGCTGCCAGGCCAATGCTGGCGTAGGTCGGCAGCAGGCCGATCAGGGTGGTGGAGCCGGCCATCAAGAGGATTGTCAGCGACAGGATGCGCTTGCGCCCCAGGCGGTCGCCCAGCGCGCCGAACACGATCCCGCCCAGCGGGCGAAGGGCAAAGGCCACGGCAAACACCGCGAACGTTTTGAGCAACGCCACGCTGGGGTCTTCGCTGGCAAAGAACTGGCTGGCGATCAGCGTGGCAAGAAAGCCATACACGGCGAAGTCGAACCATTCGACGAAATTGCCGATGGCCGAGGCGGCGATCACCCTGCGCAGGGTGGCGGGGGATACCTCGTGAGGTGCGGACATGCGGGTGCTCTCCGGTTCCATTGGCAGCCATGATGAACGTGGCGCGGTCGGGCCGCGCCATCATTGTTGTGCTTGCCAGTAGATAACCGGGTGCAAAAAGGTGCTTTGTCGAGGGCGACCTCGGGATACCTGATTCAACCGGTATAACGGTTTACAGCCGGCCGACCTTCCAGGGGGCGTACTCCAGTTCGCTGTAGCCTTCGGCTTTGCCGTGCATGTCGGCCTTGAAGCCCGGCAGGCTGCTCAGGTCAAGCGCCATGCAGCGGCTGGTGAGTTCGGCTTGCAGCCTGCCATCGAGACGAAAGTCATCCGGCCGGTTCGGGTGGGGATAGATTTGTACCAGGCAGCCTTGGACCTTGCCCTGCGCATTCGCCTCGTAATAGAGCGAGGCCCGGCCGATGCTGTTTACCGGCTGGTCGCGCAACAGGTGCTGCCAGAAGAACTCACGTTGTGCATTGGCCTGGCGCCGTGGGGTATCCAGTGCCTGGGCGGCAGCGGGCAGATCCACGAACAGCGGCGCTCGTATTTCCGTCGTGCCGTCCTCGTCGCGCATCGACTTGGGCACCACGGGGTAGATGGTCTTCCAGCATTGCGCCTCGACCATGTTGGCCAATGCGTTGAAGTCTGAGCGGACCAGGTCGGCCGGTAATGCTCTTTCGTACTTCATCGGTGCTTTACTGGTTTTGCAACTGATGGGGGCGGAGTGCTGGTCGAGTTTGACATTCAGCATCACCACGCCAACCTGCTTGCCTGTATCTGCTGTGGCGATGCCCAGCTTCAGTACGTGTTGCATGTCGCTGACGAATGCCTTGCGCGCCTGTTTGTCCTCCTCGGAGGCAGGGCGGTTCTGGCAACCCGCCAAGGCGATGAGTGCAGCTGCCACGATTGCCGGAGACAACGGTCTGAGCACAGAAACTTCCTTGATGTGATAGAGCCGGCGTTAATGCCGGCGGTAATGAGAACCAATATTATCACTCGAAATGCTTGAGGGCTTTGTGTGGTTTGTGTGTAGGAAATGTATGGTTTTGCGGTATCGGCGCGATGGCCGATACCGCCCTGTGCATCAGAAGCGCATGTCCAGTGCCAGTTCGAAGGTGCGCGGCGGCCCCATGTAGTACTGGCTGTTGTAGGCCTGCTTGGCATACACCTCGTCGGTCAGGTTGCGCACCCGCCCGGTCAGCGTAGTGTGCTCATCCAGCCGGTAGCGGGCGAACGCGCCAAACAGGGTGTAGGCCGGGGCCTTGAGGCTGTTGGCATTGTCGGCATACACCGAGCCCACATAGCGCCCGTCCGCGCCCACCGACCACGCCGACGACAGGCTGTAGGTCAGCCACAGGTTGGCGACATTGGCCGGCACGTTGGTCGGTGCATTGCCTTTGCGCGACACCGATACGCCGTTCACCGCCTCGTTGAACTCATCGTACTGTGCATCGACATAGGCATAGTTGGCCTCGGCCAGCAGTTTCGGTGTCACCTGCAACCGCCCGGACAGCTCGATACCGCGTGAGGTCTGCTGCCCGGCCTGGACCGTGAGGTTGGCGTCGTTGGAGTCGCGGACGGCAAAGTCCTTGCGCACGATCTGGTACAGCGCCAGCGTCGCGGCACCGCGCCCATCGAGGAAGTCGAACTTGCTGCCCACTTCCCATTGCTCGCCCTTGGACAAGTCGAAAAGGCCGACATTGGAGTAGGTCGCCGCTGCCAGCGAGCCGGCCGGCAAGTCGGCGGAAGAGCTGTACTGTACGTACACGCTGGCCGAAGGCGTCAGCGCATAGGTCAGGCCGATGCGCCCGGACAGCGGCTCCCAGCGCCGCTCGAAGTAGGCCGGCGAAGTTGGCGTCACTGCGCCGTAGTTGGTGACGTCCATATCCAGGTAGTCGTAACGCAGGGCGGTCAGCAGGGCCAGGCGCTCAGTCAGCTGCAAGCGGTTTTCGGCGAAAACCGCGCGGTTGATGACCTCGTGGCGGCGTTGCTTGGTCAGGCCGGCATTCACACCAGGGATGTCATCGAAGCTGCCGGGGTCGAAGTGCTCGGCATCGACCACGTCACTCCAGCTGCTGGAGGTGGGGTAGAGGGTCTGGCGCATGCGCGAGTACTCCAGCCCCAGCGACCACTGACTGGCCAGGCCGAACAGCTGGTTGTCGTGGCGCAGCTCGATGCGGTCGCCCAACAGGTTCTGGTCGTGGCGCTGCAAGTAGGGGCTGCTGCGCTGCACCTTGCCATCGCGGGTGTAGGTGTAACGTTCGAGGTTGCGGTAATCGCGCTGGGCGTTGTAGTGGTACAGCGTGTTCTGCACGCTGGTGCTGTCGCTGATCTGGTAGTCGAGGATCGAACGCAGCCAGCGCACCCGCTGCTCATAGCGGCCATCGCCAACGTTGTAGTTTTCGAAGCGGCGGCTGTTGTCGATTTTCATCGTGCTGCGCCCCGGCAAAATCGGCGAGCCCCAGTACGGGCTGTCTTCGCGGTCTTCCTGGTATTCCAGCGCCAAGGTGTGGGTGAGGTTGGGCGTCAGGTCGCTGAGCAGCGAAAAGGCCAGGCTGTCGGTGTGCCGTTCGTTGCGGTCGACATAACCGTTGCCATGCCCGCGGCTGAAGTCCAGGCGCATGAAATGCCGGGCATCGGCGGGGTTGCTGGCCAGCGCCTGGTTGATGCCGAAGGCCACTTCGCTGTCGTCGAAGCTACCGTAGCGAATACGCCCGTCAATGATCTGCTGGTCGCGGCTGGCGAGCTTGGTGATGTAGTTGATCGAGCCGCCCACCGCCCCCGCGCCATGCAGGAACGAAGACGGCCCGCCAATCAGCTCGACGCGGTCGAGCACCCAGGCATCCACCGGGCGAGTGGCGCTGCTGTAGCCCAAGTTGATGCCGTTGTACAACTGGGTGACCTGGTTCTGGGTGAAGCCGCGGTAGGCGACGAAGCCGCCAAAGCCAGGGTTGGCCGAAGCGTTTACACCGGTCATGGCGTTGATCACGTCCTGGCTGTCCTTGGCGCCGCGTTCTTCGATCAGGCGGCGGTCCGAGACGCTGACCGAGGCGGGCGTTTCTCGCGCGGTGAGGCCCAGGCGCGAGCCGGTGCGGATCGGCTCGTCCAGTTGCACGCCGCTGGCGGCGTCGCGTTCGCCGTCGATGGTGGTGGCGCCAAGTTCTACAGGGGCGCTGTCGGCCCAGGCAACGCTGCAGGTGCCCATGATGAGCAGCAGGGAGGTATTGCGAAGCATGTTTGTGTGTCTTCCACGCAAGGTTCATGGCTGACGGCGAGCGCGCACAGGTGCGCCCGGCTGAAGTCAGGCGAAATGAAGTGAGGCTGCGGGGAAGACGGCAGGGGAGGCGCGGGGGTTGAGGGCGGGGCGTTGATAGCGCGGTGGCGGTTGTGCCCAGCTGCGCACCACGATGGGCGAGGTGGCCACGGCTTGCGCCGGGGTGAATGACCAGCCACCACTGCTGAGCGGTACCGCCAGGCCGAACGATGAGCACACCGGGCAGTCGAGCTGAGCCATGTGCTGGTCGCCGCCGGCGCCGTCCAGGTCGATGGCCACGCCATGCTCGCTGTTGACGGAGCAGAAACCACCTTCCAGGCCGGCCAGGCGCAGGCCGCCCATCTGCCCATGGTGCAAACCGCACAGCAACAGGCTGAACAGGACGCTGGCATAGAGCGCCCAGGCAGTCAGCGTGCGAGTGTGCCGGGTGGTTTTCATGGCGGCGAATCTACCATTCGGATGAACGGTCGGGTAGTGCTTTTGCTGCAGCACGATCGCTTGTAGGAGCGGCCTTTTGTCGCGACAGGGGCGCAAAGCGCCCCCCCAAGACCTGTCAGGCCGCCCGCTCCAGCGCATCCAGTAAGTCGACAAACTCCATCGCCAGCTTGTGCCGTGGCGCCAGATGTACCAACGGCACCGACGCCTGGTGCGACTCCCGCATCTTGATCGAGCTGCTCAAGTACACCGGCAGCACCGGCAGGCCTTCGTTGCGCAACTGCTCGACCAGGGTCTGGTGCAGCGCGGTGCGCCCGGCGAACTGGTTCACCACTACACCTTCCACCTGCAGTGCCGGGTTGTGGTCCTGGCGCAGCTCCTCGACCTCGGCCATGACGCAGTGCAGGGCCTGGCGCGAAAAGCTGTCGCAGTCGAACGGGATCAACAAGCGCTCGGCCGCCACCAGCGCGCTGAAGGTGTAGAAATTCAGCGCCGGCGGGGTGTCGATGTAGATCCGCTCGTAGTCCTCGCCCAGTTCCACCAGCAGTTTGCGCAGCTTGTTGATCTTGAACTTGCTCTCCAGCTTGCTCTGCAGATCGCTGAGGTCAGGGCTGGCGGTGACCAGGTGCAGGTTGCTGTAGCGGGTTTCGGTGATCGCCACGCGGTGCTTCTTGCCAGCGGCGGTAACCGGCGACAAGGTTTGACGGAAGAAATCGGCGATGCCGGCAGGTATGGCGTCATTGACCAAGCCGGTCAGGTAGTAAGTGGCATTGGCCTGCGGGTCGAGGTCGACCAGCAAGGTCCGATAGCCCTCGGCGGCACTGGCTGCGGCGAGGTTGCAGGCAATGCTGGATTTGCCCACGCCACCTTTCTGATTGAAAACCACACGACGCATGAGACGCTCATCCATGAAGTGTAAATGTCAGGTTGGGGTCAATCCTATGACTGAAACACTGCAGTTTTATGACAAAGATTGTTACAAGCTCACAATCAGGGGGCTCAGGCGATGGCCACCCGGTTGCGACCTTGCTGCTTGGCCTGGTACAGCGCCCGGTCCGCCAGGCCCAAAGCTTCCATAGGCTTGCTGCCCGCATCACCATCCCAGCGCGCCACCCCCAGCGAAATCGTCACTGCCCCCACGGGCTCCACAGGCGTGTCCTGCACTGTCACCCGCAGCCGTTCGGCCACCGCCGCCGCCACTTCCAGGCTGGCCCCTGGCAGCAGCATCAGGAATTCTTCGCCCCCGGTGCGGCAAAGCAGGTCACCTTCGCGGCAACAACGGCGCATCAATTCCGCCAGCCGGCGCAGCACCTGATCACCCACCTCATGCCCATGGTTGTCGTTGACCCGCTTGAAGTGATCGATATCCAGCTCGATGGCCGCAAATGCTCTTCCTTCGGCTTCCAGCAGCGACAGGCTGAACTCCAGGCTGCGGCGGTTGCCCAGGCCCGTCAGCGGGTCGGTCTGGGCGTCACGATTGAGCCGGCCAATCCGCTCTTGCAGCAAGTTCAAGCCGAACAGCAACGCGCGCTTGAGTTCTGCTGCCTCGAAGTACCAGGCCCGCACCTGATGCAAATGTTCGGCGGTGCCGGCGCGGTCCATCGAGCGGGCACCCGCGGCCAGTTGCCACAGCGGCCGGGCGATGGTCATGGCCAACCACCACAGCAGCAGGCTGCCAACCAGCGCCAAGGGTGCCGAAGTGCCGACGACGTTCAGCACCAGGTGGCTCAGTGGCGTCACCGTCTGCGCCAAGGGCTGCTGCGCGACCACGCCCCAGCCGGCGCTGGGTACGGTGGCGAAGCCGGCGAGCATTTCCACGCCCAGGCTGTTGGTCAGTTGCCGAGTACCGCTGTCCAGTGTCGCCAACTGGTCTACCAGCGCGTTGCCCTCCACCACGGTGCCTACCCGTTCGCTGTTGGGGTGGTACAGCAGGCGGCGGTTGCGATCGACTACGTACAGGTAAGAACCGTCCTTGTAGAAGTGCTCGCCCAGCAGGCTGTTGAGGATATTGCGCTCACGCAGGTACAGGCTGCCGCCCACATAGCCCAGGTAGCGGCCGTTGCTGTCGAAAATGGGTTGCGAGAGCGCCACCACCAGGTTGTCGGCCGCCGACAGGTAGGGCGTGGAAACCAGTGGACGGCGTTCGTGCAAGGCTTCCTGGGCACCGGGCGACTGCACGTGGGTGCCGACCAGGTGGCGCAGCGGGGCTGGGGATACTGCCAACAGCACGCCGTTGGCGTCGATCACGAAGGTGGAGTTGAAGGCCATGCTCTGGCCCAGCACACGCTCGGTTTCCACCTGCAGCGCAGCACCATCGCTCAGCTGACGGCCCTGCAGGCTGGCGCTGAACGCCAGTTGCTGCAGGGCGTTGCCGATGAAGGTTTCGGTGATGCTGGCCAGCTTCGTCGCATACACCCGGTTGGCTTCCAGCGCGTTGTCGATCAGCAGTTGGCGCTGCACTCGGTAGCTGGCGAAGTAGCTGGCGCACAGCATGACCACTGCGGTAAGGGCGCAGAGCACCAGAATGAGTGTACGTAAATCCAGGCGCAATCCATGCTTGGCGTGTGGCAATCCTGACCTCGGGTGATCGAAAAGGGCTACTGAACGGGAGTGGCCTGGTGCGCCGCGGTCAAGAACCTGCCTTGTCCAGTGCGTCGAGTTCGTCCTCCACCTGCTGCATGCGCTGTTCGACCAAGGCCTGAACGTTTGCATCTTGGGCGGTTTCACGCATCAGGGTGGTGAGTTTTTCGCTTAGGCGTTTGCCGGCTTCGGTGTCTTCCAGGGCACGGGCCTTGGCCGGGTCCTGGGTGGCGGCGACGATGGTGGCGAACTCGGCGTCGCTGAAGTTCCTTTCGCTGTACAGGCGGAACAGGTCCTGGCGCTGGTCCTCGACGGTGAGGTGCTTGCGCAGTACGTCCTGAATGCTCGCCTGCGACAGCTGTGGGTGAGTGCGGCCCAGCAGTGCGGCCATGCGCTCGATGTTGTGTGTGTAGGCGTCCTGCAGCGGTAGCTGGGCAAGGATCTGTTCTTCACGGGAGGGTTTCTGGTCGCAGGCGGTGAGTGCGGCAGTCAGCAACAGGGGCAACAGCAACTTCTGGAAGCGCGACATGGCATGGCCTGGTTGGGCAGTGAAGACCGCTGATTATACCGATGTCCGCCTGGCCACGACGAGCCCTGTGATTTGCCTTGTGCGGCGCGCTGGGGTAGAACCTTGCCCTCCCGATCATGGGCAGTAACCCGATGCCGAACTGGACCCTGCAACCCGTGGCGCGAGACGCCATTGCCGAAGTGCTGGCGTTTGTCGACAGCGCCCGCCGCGAGCTGTTTCCGATGCTCGCCAACGCGCCATTGCCGCGTGACCTGGCGCATTTTGCTGAAACGTACCTGGACGGCGTGGGCTGTTTCCTGGAGGCCCGTGATGCTGGGCGGCTGGTCGCGGTGATCGGTTACCTGCCCTATGATCATCGCTTTACCCAGTTTGATTACCACGCAGTACGGGTCGTCGAGGTGGTGCGCCTGTTCGTGTTGCCGGGGTACCGCAGGCATGGTTTGGCTGCGGCCCTGTTCTGCGCATTGCGCGAGCGGGCGATGCTGGCGGGTATCGACCTCCTGTACCTGCATACTCATCCGTTTCTGCCGGGTGCGATTGCATTCTGGGAGCGACAAGGGTTTGCGGTGGTTGATGTGGAGAAGGACCCGGTCTGGCAAACCACACACATGCAATTGCGATTACGCTGATCTGTAGGAAAGCCCCTACGACGGTGCTTTGGGTGTGATCGACGCGTTCATTTCAAAATCTACCTGGCTTGCTAACCTTCCCTCGTGTATGGCTTTTTAACAGCACCCAAGGGAGATTCACAATGGCGCACATGGCCCTGTACAAACTCAAACTGCTGGACGAGTTCGAAGACCGCACAGACCTGTGGACCTTCGGTGATTTCGAGAGCAGGTTGATGGACCTGTGGCGCGGGGCGACGCGGCATGATGCCAAAGGCATCATCAATGCTGCACACAAGGAACGGCGTTGGCCCAGGGCGGTGAAGCGCTATTTGCTGACGAATTATCGGGCGTTTGGCAATGTCAGTTCGGAGGTGGAGCGCACGTTTGACGAGGTGCTGGCGGCGATGAGCGCACAGGAGAGGGCCCAGTGGGGGGTGCTGCCTGCTGGTAATTCAGTTGCCTGAAAAACCCAGGGGCTGCGCAGCAGCCCCACTCAGGCGACGCATTGCATCAGAACCCGCCTGACAACGGCCATTCCACCGCCAGCCGTATCTGGTCGCCATCCAGCTCCGCCTGCGCCGTGTTCCCCCGGTGCACGTTATGCCTGACCGAGAACGTCGTGCCTTTGGCCTTGCCACTCTGCACCACGTAACGCGCTTCCAGGTCGCGCTCCCAATGCTTGCCACCCTTGCCATACCCCAAGTACGCATACCCGCCATTGGGGTCGACGTGTGTGCCATCGATATCGAAGCCACGCACATACAACGCCACCAGGTTCAACCCCGGCACGCCGTAGGCGCCCATGTTCAGGTCGTAGCGCGCCTGCCATGACTTCTCGTTCGGTGCGTTGAAGTCCGACATCTGCACAGCGTTGGCGATGAAAATCGCGCCGCGCGTCACGTAGTCGAAGGGCGTGTTGCCGTCCACTTGCTGCCAGCCCAGGCTGAAGCTGTGTGGGCCCTGGTTGTAGCGCGAGAGCAGGCTCCAGGTGGTGTTGTCGATGCGCCCGGACAGCGCTTTGCCGGTGTCGGTGGTGCGATACAGGTTGAGGTCCAGGCTGATGCTGCGCTGGTCATCCAGGGCGTGGCTGAGGGTACTGCCCAGGTAGTGCTGGTTCCAGCTGTCCTCGTAACGTGAGGTGTACAGGCTGCCGCTGAAGGCGGCGCCGGGGTTCCACACGGCACCGGCCAGGTCGAAGCTGTTGCCCTGGCGGCCGTTGGAGTAGTTCACCACAAAGCCCTGATCGTGGCTGGAAGCGTTGCGGTCGGTGCTTTCGTTGAAGTGCCCGGCTACCAGCTTGAGGTTGTCGACTTCATTGCTGGTGAGAAAGAAGCCCGTGGCAGTCTCGGGCAGCAGGCGACTGTCGGAGGAACTGAACACCGGCGTCTTGACCCGTTGCTCGCCGTAAGACAGCACCGTATCGGACACGCGCAGTTTCAGTGCCGCACCTGCGCGGCTGTACTCGTTTTTAGGATGCCCGTCGTTATCGACCCCGAGCAAGCGCGCCTTGCCCGCCCGCCCGCCACCACTGTCGAGTTGCACGCCCAGGTAGGCATGGGCATCGACCCCGACACCGATCAGGCCTTGGGTGAACCCGGACTGGAAGGTACCCATCAAACCATAGGCCCATTCCTCGGCCTTGCCATTACGCTCGTTGCGCGGTTTGTAGGCATTGCGCGCTGCGCTGTTGCGCCCACCGTGCTTGTAGTCGCGCTGGTCGAAAACGCTGCGGTTGAGCAGGTTCCAGCTGCTGTCCGCGAGAAAACCATTACTCTGCGACTGGGCAGTGTCGGCCAGGGCGAGCGGGGCCAGGCCCAGTAGCGGCAGTGCCAGCAATAACCGGTTCATTGCCTGGCCTCGAGCTTTTGCAGTTGTGCGGCGAAGCGGGCTTTGGCCCGCGTCGGCAAGTTCGCCGGCAACGCCGCTGCGGGCGCATCACCTACCTGGATCACCATCACCATGCCCATGGCCAGGTGGGGAATGCACTGAATACCGTACACACCAGGCACGCTGAAGGTTTGCTCGAACACCTGGTTCAGTTTGCTCTTGAACGGCTCGGCACCGGCGGGCAGCAGGCCCGCCACGCTGGCGGCATTGTGCCCGCTTTGTGTGGGCAGAAAGCGCACGCTGTCGCCGGGGGCAATGTGCAAGTGGTCCGGTTCGTAGACCATGGCGCCGTCGCTGCCGCGGTTGAGCATTTTTACTTCATGCACTTCGGCCAGCACGGCCGGGGCAAGCAGGGCGCTGGCAAGCAGCAGGGCGACAGGGCGAAACAGCATGGGCAGAACTTCCGGGTTCAGGGGGCGCGAAAGCGCAGAATGCGCGCGCCGTCGTAAGGGTCGGTAAGGTAGTGGGCGTGGACGCCGAAGGTACTCAGCAGGCGCTCGGGGGTGAGTACGTCGAGTGGTTTGCCAAGGGCGACCAGGCGGCCCTTGTCGAGTACCGCCACACGGTCACAGGTGAGCGCCTGGTTGAGGTCGTGCAAAGCCACCAGGGTGGTTACCGGCAGGGCCTGCACTTGCTGCAGCAGGCTTAGCTGATGCTGGATGTCCAGGTGGTTGGTCGGTTCGTCCAGCAGCAGTACCTGCGGGCGTTGGGCCAAGGCGCGGGCGATGTGCACACGCTGGCGCTCGCCACCGGACAGCGAGCCCCACAGGCGCGTACGCAGGTGCAAGGCATCAAGGTCGGCCAACGCTTGCTCGACGATGTCGCGGTCCTGCCGGGAGAACGGCGCCAGGGCCGAGAGCCAGGGCGTGCGGCCCAAGGCAACCGCGTCGAACACGCTGATCGCATCGAGGGTGTCGGCCTGTTGTTCGACCAGTGCCAAGGCCTGGGCTACATGGCGGCGAGGCATCTGCGCCAGCGGTTCGCCCATCAGCTGTACGTTGCCGCAGGTGGGTTTGCGCAGCCCTGCCAGCAACTTCAGTAGCGAGGATTTGCCCGAGCCGTTGGGGCCGACGATACCCAGGGTTTCACCAGCGACAACGCCAAGGTCGATACCGCTGAGTACGGCATTGCCGGCCAGTTGCAGCCCCAGCCCCTGGCAACTCAGTGGGTGCACTTGTACAGCAGCCAGGAGGGTCATGGGCGCCCCCGGCGGCTGACCAGAATCAGCGCGAAAACTGGCGCGCCGATCAGCGCGGTAACCACACCTACCGGGATCACCTGGCCGGTGATCAGCGTGCGTGAGAGGATGTCTGCAGCAATCAGGAACAGTGCGCCACCCAGCGCGCTGGCAGGCAGCAGGCGGCTGTGCCCGGGGCCTAGCAGCAGACGCAGGGCGTGGGGTATTACCAGCCCGACAAAACCGATGGCACCGACAATGGACACCATCACCGCCGTGACCAGCGCTGCACAACTGATCAGCAACAACTGGGTACGCCGCACCGGAATGCCCAGCGAGGCTGCCGAATCGGCACCAAACGTGAAGGCGTCCAGCGCACGGCGATGCCACAGGCACACCAGCAAGCCGAACAGCGCCACCGGCACAGCCAGCCACACCGAAGGCCAGCGCACGCCGCTGAGGTTGCCCAGTAGCCAGAACAGGATACCGCGCGCCTGCTCGGCGGTGGCCGACTTGGTGATCAGGAAGGCGGTCAGGGCATTGAACAGTTGCGAGCCAGCGATACCGGCAAGGATCACCTGAGCGTTGTTGCTGCTGGGGCCGGCCGCGCGGGCCAGCAGCAGCACCAGGGCGAATGCGGCCCCGGCGCCGATGAAGGCCCCGGCGGACATGCTCAATGCCAGGCTACCCAGGCCCAGCAGGCCGACCAGCACCGCGCCGGTCGAGGCACCGGCAGATAGCCCGAGCAGGTACGGCTCGGCCAGGGGGTTGCGCAACAGCGCCTGGAGAATCACGCCGCAGGTTGCCAGCCGGGCGCCGCACGCGGCTGCGACCAGGGTGCGGGTCAGGCGGTAGTTCCAGACGATGCCGGCGTCGATCGGGTCGACCGGGTAGCCGGCCTGCCACAGGTGGTTGGCCAGCACCTGGCCGACCACGCTGGGCGACAGGCTGGTTTCGCCGATGGCGGTACCGGCCAGCAGGGCGGCCAACAGGGCTGCCAGGGCAACCACGATGCAGGGTAACAGGCGCATCATCACTGGGCTGCTTTACCGCTGGCGAAGGCTGTGGCTAGCGTCTGCACGCCGCGGAACAGGCGGATGCCGGCTTGCATGGCGTCGGCGTCAAGAATGATGATGCGATCGTACTTCACCGCATCCATGTTGCGGGTTACCGGGTCGCTGCGCAGGAATTCGAGCTTTTTCTGGTAGTCGTCGGCGGGGAAGCGGCGGCGGTCCATGCGGGCGATGATCAGCCAGGTGGGGTTGGCCTTGGCCAGGGTTTCCCAGCCTACGGTCGGCCATTCTTCGCTGGACTCGACCACGTTGCGCACACCCAGGGTGCGCAGCATGAAGTCGGCGACGCCCTGGCGGCCGGCCACATAAGGGTCGATGTCGAGGTCGGCGCTGGAGAACCAGAACAATGCCGAGGTGGCCGACAGGTCCTTGCCGGCCAGTTGCGCCTTGGCACTGTCCAGGCGGCCTTTGAGCTCGGCATTCAGAGCATTGCCGCGGTCCTGCACATCGAAGATCTCGGCCAGCTGGCTGATGCTCTTGTAGATGCTGCTGACCTGGAACGCCTGCAGACGGGTGCCGTCGGCGCCGACCAGGTTGTCCTTGCCTTCGCAGTCCGACGGCAGCAGGTAGGTGGGGATCTTCAGTTCATCGAACTGTTCGCGGGTGCCGACCACGCCCTGGGCACCGACCATCCATTCGAACTGCACCGCCACCAATTGCGGGCGCTTGCCGACCACGGCTTCGAAGCTGGGGTCGTTGTCGGCCAGGCGCGGCACCTTGGCGTTCACTGCCTGGTACTCGGGCAGCACGTTGTTGAACCACAGCGAGGTGCCCGCCAGTTTGTCGCCCAGCCCCAGTGCATAGAGCATCTCGGTACCGGCCTGGCCGATGGTGACGGCGCGCTGTGGCGCCTGGGCGAACGTCTGCGGCTTGCCGCAGTTGTCGAGCGTCAGCGGGTAGTGGGTGGCCGCGGCCTGGGCCAGGCCGGTAAGGCCTAGGCCGGCGAGCAGGGTGGCGAAACGGGGCAGCATGCTGGGCGATCTCCTATCGGACAGTTCGGGTGAGGAACGCGCGGACAGGCATCGCCGAGCCCCTGCCGGTGGCAGGGGCAACACTGATGGCCAATCCCGGACACCCCGCCGGTTGGTGAATGTAGGCCGGCAGGTCTCCTGACTGGTGCGTCATGGCCCGGCTCCGGCCTTCCCGGGCGGTCTGGCCCAGTGGCATCGATGGAGCAGGCTCGGCACCTACAGTTGCGGGGGCAGTTCCGTTTGGCCCGTATTGGCGGGCCTGGGATTCCCTATTAGTTCCGTGGTGGAAACCGGCGGCCCGCATGGTAGACCATCGCGCCGCCGGGTGAAAACGCTTTTCAGAAGTACTTCAGCCAGGCGATGTCGCGGCGCCGCTGCTTCAGTTGGGCGAACCCGCGTACTGGCAGGTACAGCGAAGCCGCCAACAGCACCGCGCTCAGCCACACCGCTGCAATGCTCTCGAAGCCGAAGTAGTCGCCCTGGTTGAGGCCCAACAGCGCCACGCTGGCCAGGTACAGCAGCTTCAGCACATACAGGTGCAGCAGGTAGAAGAACATCGGGGCCGCACCGAACACCGCCAGGGCACTGATCCAGCGCGCCTGGCCGGCCCGCTCGAAGGCGCGCAGCAACACAAGGCCGCAGCCCAGGGTCAGGGCCAGGAACAGTAGCGACGGTGGGTATTTGGTGATGTTGAAGAAGCTCATCAACGTTTGCGTGAAGGTGGGGTAACCGCTCCACGGCGCCTCACCATAGCCGTTGAACATGCGCAGCAGGACAAAGCCCAGGAGTGCGAGCAACCCGGCCGTCAGCAGGCGTTGCTGGCGTTGTCCGGCCTCGCTGCCGCGCGCGAACCAGGGGCCCAGGCCATAACCCAGGGCAATGACGCCGATCCACGGCAGCACCGGATACGACGTGCGCAGGCGCAGGTTTTCCGACCATTCAAGCCAGCCGCGGTCGTGCAGGATTGCCCAGGGCACGTGCAGGGCTGACCCCACGCCAAAGTGCAGGCCGTCGAGCAGGTTGTGGCCGGCGACGATGATGGCGCCCAGGGTGAGCAGTGCGGCGCGTGGCAGCCACACCAGCAGGGACAAGGCGATCATGCTGACGCCGATGGCCCAGATCACTTGCAGATAGATCACGCTGGGCGGCAACTGGAAGGTCCAGGCGAAGTTGACCAGGGTGAACTCCAGCACCACCAGGAACAGCCCGCGCTTGAACAGGAATGCCGAGACATCGCTACGGCCCTGATGCTTCTCGCCGTACAGCCAGGCCGACAGGCCGGTCAGCAGGACGAACACCGGTGCGCACAGGTGGGCCAGGGTGCGGCTGAAGAACAGCGAAGGCTCCGTGGCGTCGATGGCCATGGGGTCGCTTACCTGGCGGTGCAGGAAGAAGGTCTCGCGGACGTGGTCCAAAAGCATGAACAGGATCACCAGGCCGCGCAGGGCATCGATGCTCTGCAGGCGCTGGGTGATCAAGGTGGGCGTGGCGCTGGCGCTTGTCATGGAGGGTCGCTGATAGGAATGAATGTCATGTGAAACGTTATCTTATAACTAATTTATTGGAGGCTGGTAGAGGTTTTTGTGTTGCCTGTGCAGGCCTCTTCGCGGGCGCGCCCGCGAAGAGGCCGGTTCAGGCAACTCAGGTCAGAAGGTGTAATCCACCGTCGCAAAATACGAGCGCGGCATCCCCATCAACCACTGCTGCCCGCTGAACGCCGACTGCACATACTCGCGATCGAACAGGTTGTTCAACTGCAACCCCAGCCGTACATCAGGCAACACCTGCCAGGCGATGTTGGCATCGACCACGGTGTAGCCGGGGGCGCTTTGGGTATTGGCGGTGTCGGCATAACGCTCATCCACATAGCGCGCGCCAATGCCGGCTTCCACCTGTTGGCCGAAACCTTTGCTCAACCACAGGTTGGCGGTACGCCGTGGCACGTTGGCCGGCCGGTTGCCGGCACGGTCCTGCGCCACGCCGCCGACCATCTCGTCGAAGTCGTCATACCTTGCGCGCACCAGCGATGCGTTGGCAGACACCTGCCATTGGTGCGCCAGCGCCAGTTCCAAGGTCGCTTCGAGGCCATCGGAGGTCTGCTGGCCAGCCTGTTGCTTCTCGTGGGTGATCGGGTCGTCTACCAGCAGCTTCTTCTTGACGATGTGGTAGGCGGCCAGTGTCCATTCGCCACGGCCTTCCCAGAAGCGCTGCTTCAGGCCTACCTCGGTCTGCTTCGCTTCGGTCAAGTCATAGTGCATCTGGGTGGGGCTGAGGCTGATGAGGTTGTTGACCCCTTCCTCGCTGGTGGAGTACTGGCCATACAGTGACAGGTCGTCAGTGACCGCGAACACCAGCCCAGCGCGCCAGTTGCCACCTTGCAGGCTGCGGTCACTGCGGCTGTCGTTGGTCAGGTTGTCGCGGTCGATGTGGTTCTGGTCGCGGCGCACGCCGGTTACCAGCGACAGCCGGTCGCTGAGCTGCAGGCGGTTCTCGGCGAACAGGGCAAAGGTATGGGTGGTGGACAAGGTTTGCGGTCGCAGCGGCGAGGCACTGTGGAACCCGCCGGGCTGCGGTTGCCATGGGTCGATGTAGTCGCCGCCGACATCGTTGTAGGGTGAATTGCTGTCGACGTTGAAGCGCACCTTGTTGTACTCGGCCCCGACCACGGTCTTGCTGGCCAGGCCGAACAGGGTGTGGTCGAAGGTGAAGGTCTGGCGGTCGCCGAACTGTTCCTGGTTGTGCTTGATCTCCAGGTAGCTGCCGCGCAGCAACTGCTGACGCTCGGCGTCCCAGCTGTAGTCTTCGGCGTTGCGCCAGTGGCGGCGGCTCTTGATGTAGTACAGCTGGTTGCTGGCGCTGAGGTGGTCGTTCAGCGTCCAATCGGTGGTCAGCCGGGTCCACTCGTCGTCATAACGCTGCACGTCATTCTGTACGTTGTAGTTCTTGTTGCGCAGGCTACTGCGATAGTGGCCGTCGATCAGCGGCGTGCCGTAGTAGTTGGCGGGCTGCGCCTCGCCACGGTCGTGGGCGAGGGTGAAGCTGAGGTCGTCACTGGCATCGAAACGCAGCGCTGCGCTAACGGCCAGGCTGCGCGAATGGGTGCGGTCGACCCAACCATTGCCATCTTGCTGGTTCAGCGTAAGGCGATAGCTCAGGCGCTCGCTGAGGCTGCCGCCGCTGTCCAGGCCGAGCTGCTGACGGTCCCATGAGCCGTAGCCCAGACGCAGGTGGTTGCGCACTTCGCCGGCAAACGGTTTTTTCGGGATCACGTTGACGACCGCGCCGGTGGCGCCTTCGCCATGCAGTACCGAAGCCGGGCCGCGAATCACATCGATACGTTCGACCATCCACGGGTCGACAGGGAACGTTTGCGTGCCGGCGCCGGTGTAAAGGCGCGTGCCGTCGAACAGGGTCATCACCGAACTGTGCCCGGCAAAGCCGCGGGCGGACAGGCCGGTGCCGCCGTCGCCTGGGGAGCCGACGAAGGTGATGCCCGGCGAGCGGGTCACCGCATCCTGCACGGTGAGGTTGTTGCGCTGCTGAATCTGCTCGGCACTGATGCTGCTGGTACTGGCGGGTGTTTCCAGGGCACTCAGGCCAAGGCGCGAGCCGGCCTGGGTAGGCGTGGCCAGGTCGATGGCGTGGCTGTCGAGGGTGTCGGTGATGGCCGTGGAAGGCAAGGCCAGAGGCGGCGGGGCACGGTCATCGGCCAAGGCCGGCAGGGCGACGGCCAGGCAGGCCGCCAGGGGGTGAAGCTTGAACATACGGGACATGTCGTTCCACTGCTGCAGGAATGAATGCATCCCGGTGGAAAACACGCAAAGGCGAACCATGCAGGCAGGCGCGCGCACGGATTCCGGCCTGCGCCCGCCCACCGCGGGTTGCCAAGTGAAGCTCCAGGCCGGTCTCCGGGCTTGCGAGGGGCATGAAACCTTCACCTTCCCATGCCGGAGCACAGTGGTATCTCGAAGGGTTCGCTCGCTTACCGTTGCGGGGGCAGCGCCGGACTTGTCGTGGGCAACACGACGCACCGGCTTCCCGTTTCACCCTGCGCGCGGCGGCGCAGGACACCTGAAACTGGCGCGCATCTGACCATTGAAACGCGGGGGCGTCAAATTTGCTTGGGCAATGGAGGTGGGTTAGCCCTGCAAAGGCTAGCGTCCGCGGCGCCGCGAAACCCGTGCCTCGATGTTCTTGCGCCCGATCAACAGCGGGGGCTTCTCTACCACCGGCTCATCCGCCAGCCATTTGTACATCACCAGGCAGTCCACCAGCCCCAGGCGGGCATGGCGATAGGCCTTGGGCAAGCGGCCAACGGTCTCGAAGCCGAGCTTGTGCCAAAGCGCCACGGCCACTTCATTGCTGGCCACCACCGAGTTGAACTGCAGGGCCAGAAAACCTTCCTGGCGCGCCAGCTTCTGCGAGTGTTCGCACATCAGGCGCGCCACGCCCCGGCCGCGCGCCTGTTCGCAGACCATGTAGCCGCAATTGCCCACATGTGCGCCAGGCCCGGCAGCATTGGCCTTGAGGTAGTAGGAACCCAGCAGCTCGCCATCTTCTTCAGCCAGCAACGTATGCAAGGGCAGCTCCAGCCACAGCTGGCGAGCCTGTTCGACGCTCAGGGCTGGCTCGAAGGCGTAGGTTTCACGGGCCTGGACAATGGCTTGGAAGGTAGGCCAGAAACGGTCGAAGTCTTCGGGCGTCATGGGGCGAATGTGGATCATGCGGGTTCCTGCGCGGGCTAAGCCGCCCAGTCTGGGTGGCGCGGCGCCGTCGCGCAAGGGCGGCGACGCCGTTTGTGCTCAACCGTTGGCCTTGCCCACCGCGTCCATGGCACGCGCTGAGTAGACCAGTGCGGCCCCAGCATTCATCGCCACCGCTACGCCAAGCGCTTCGGCAATTTCCTCGCGGCTGGCGCCATGCTTGACCGCCTGTTGCGAATGCACGGCGATGCAGCCGTCGCAGCGGGTGGTCACGGCCACGGCCAGGGAGATCAGCTCGCGGGTCTTGGCGTCCAGGTGGTTGGTCTTGGCCCCAGCACCGCTGGCGGTCACATAACCGGCCACGGTGTCGGGTGAGAGTTGCTTGAGATCGCCGATGCCGGCCATCAACTGCTTACGGTAGGCGTCCCAGTCCATCATGCTCATCGTCTTCACCTTGGGGGGGTTGCGAGTGGAGCTTTCAGGCTAGTCGAAGAGTGGCAAGTGCGAGGCTTGTACTTTGGTGGTCATGCAGTGGGCCTTTGGCAGCGGGCTTGCACCAAGCCCGCGCCTACACGGTTCAGATGTAGATGAACACCAGCACCAACGCTGCGACCACTGCCCATTTCTCCAGGTAGTAACGCATGCGGTTGCGCTTCTTCAGCGCCTTGCCACGCTCGCGGATCTTGTAGATGCGGGTGAACAGGCGGTTGATGCCCCCGGTCTTGTCGCTGGCATCGTTGGGCGCAGCGGCGGCGGCCATGACATTTCGGCTGAACCAGCGGTTGAACGCGGTTGCCCAGCGGTACTTGAGCGGGCGTTCGACGTCGCAGAACAGGATGATGCGGTTATGCTCGGTGGTGTTGGCCGCGTAGTGGATGTAGGTTTCGTCGAAGATCACCCCCTCGCCATCGCGCCACGAGTACTTCTCGCCGTCCACGTCGATGTAGCAGCCGTCGTCGTTCGGCGTGTCCAGGCCAAGATGATAGCGGTACGAGCCCGCATACGGGTCACGGTGGCGCACCAGCTTGGCACCCGGCGGCAGGGTGGCGAACATGGCAGCCTTGACTGTGCCGATACCTTGCAACAGCTCGGTGGTGCGTGGGCACAGCGCCATCGCCGACGGGTGGCTCTCGCCGTACCACTTCAGGTAGAAGCGCTTCCAGCCGGTTTTGAAGAACGAGTTGAAACCGACGTCATCGTAATTGTCGGACTTCTTGATTTCGCCTACGTGCAGCAGCTGGCGGCCTTCCTCGCGGATCTCCTGCCAGTGGTCCTGCAGCGGTTTCAGTTCGGGAAAAGCCTCAACCGGCAGGTAAGGCTTGGCCGGGTGCTTGGAAAACAGGTACAGAAAGCTGTTGACCGGGGCCAGGAAGCTGGAGTGGTCGCCCAGCTGACGCGTCAGCTTGTGGCGAACCCGACCGCGCAGGTGAACATAGGCGATCGAGAGGACGAAGATAAGTACGAGTGCAATTTTCATGGACGTTTACTTGTCGAAAAATGGCCATGCGCCATGGCATAAGCTCGCCAGCATAAACAATCATGGGGGCAGTTTGTACTTATTGTTACGAAACGGTGGGGCGACATTGGTGTAATGCCCTACAGTCTTGCGCAAACGTTTCATGTCAGGGAGTTTGTATGGTTCAGGATATACGCCCCAGCGGTAGCCCGTTCAAACGGCTGTTCTTCGCCTTGCCGGTCAACGATGCCCAGCGCAGTGCTCTGGCCCAATGGCGCCGGGACCTGAGCCTGCGCAGCGGCAAACCGGTGCCGGCAGCCAATTTCCACGTCACGCTGCTGTTCCTCGGTGATGTGGACGCCGCCCAGCTGCCAGCGATCTGCGCGGCGGTCGATCAACTGGCGCTGCCGGCCACGGCGCCGCGGCTGTTGCTCGACCGTTTGCAGGTGTGGCAGCGGGCCGGGGCCCTGGTGCTGGAGGCACAGCAGACACCGCCGGCCCTGTTGCACCTGGTGTACGGCTTGCAGCAGGCGCTGCTGCCGCTGGGGGTGGAGGCGGCCAGCCGTGAGTATCGGCCGCACCTGACGCTGTCCAGGGACTACCACGGCCAGCCACCCGAGGCCAGCAGCGCGCCGGAGTTCTACCTCACCGCGCGACACTTCACGCTTTACGAGTCGCGCAAGGGCGCCTACTGGCCATTGGCGCAGTGGCCGCTGGCGCAATGACCTGGGGTTAGAGCTCTGGGGTGTACTTGACCGTCAACAGGAAGTTACGCGGCTCGCCATAGTTGTTGCTGCCATTGAGCTGGTTGAAGCCTGCGACCCAGTACTTCTTGTCGAACAGGTTGTTGGCGTTGACGGCAACGTTCACTTCCGGGGTCAGCTGATAGGCCAGGCGCGCGCTCCACACCGTATAGCCCGGCACGGTGTAGGTGCGCTCGTAACCCAGGGTATGGCTTTGGGTGGTGAAGCCAAGGCCTGTACTCCAGCGCTGGCCGTCCAGTGGCAGCGTGTAATCGGCCCAGGCGCGCAGCATGTGTTTGGGTGTCCACTGGCTGAATGTGCGGCCTTTGTCGACAGGGTCTTCAAGGAATTTGGTGGTGTTGTAGGTGTAGCCTGCGAACAATTGCAGGCCACTCAGCACTTCACCGCTGATCTCGGCTTCGACACCCTGGCTGCGTACCTTGCCCGACGCTGTTGAACAGTACCAGTCATCGCAGGCGAACCCCGAGGTTGTATCGGTGACCGCGCGGTTTTCCTGATCGTAGCGGAACAGCGCGATCGAAGCGTTGACCCGGCCGTCAAGCAGTTCGCCCTTGAGGCCCGTTTCGTAGTTGCTGCCAATCACCGGTTTGAGCGGTGTATTGCCAACGGCGCGTTCGGTTTGCGGTACGAAGACGTCTGTGTAGCTTGCGTACCAGGCCCATTCGCGGGTCAGGTCGTAGACAAAACCTGCATACGGGGTGACCTCACCCGTTTCGGTCATGCGGCTGGTGGGGTTGACCTGGCCCGGGTTCAGCCCGCGGTACGTGGTGCTTGCGTAGCTGTAGTCGAACCAGCTGACGCGTGACCCGAGAATCAGCGTCAACCTGTCGGTCGGTTTGACGCGCCAGGCACCGTACAGTCCTTTCTGGCGAATATCATAGCCACTGCTTTCGTGGCGCCCGAAGGGCGCGGCAAGCAGGCTGTCACGGCTAGGCTCGGGGCGGTCATGGTCGATGTCGAAGATGCTGTCATTGCCACCAAAGGTGCGCCAGTAACCATCATCGCTGGTGAGCTTGGAGTAGTTGCCGCCAAAGGTCACTTCATGTGCTACGGGGCCTGTGTCGAAGTGGCCGACCACGTTCATGTCCAGGCCCAGCTTGGTGGAATGGAAGTCGGTGATCCAGTCTGCATACTCGACGCCACTGCCGTCAGGCTCAAGGCCTTCACCGACGGTCTGGGTGCGCTGGTGGGTCGACGTGTTGGTCTCGTCCATGCGCACTGCAGCGGCCTTGAAAGCCCAGTCCTCGTTGAAACGGTGCTCCAGGTCCAGGTAATAGGTGGTGACGTCGGTCTCGGCACGGCTCCAGCGAGCGCCGGTGTAGGTCGAGCGCGGTACGTCGACCGGCTTGCCCGTGGCGTAGCGGGGGATACCCCGCAGCATCGGTCGCGACTGCTGGCGGTTGTAGCTGATGCCAGCACCCACGGTAGTGGCGTCATTCAGGTCGATGTCCAGCGCGCCGTACAACGAATGCGATTTGCTCCACTGGTAGTCGATGAAGCTGTCGCTTTGGTCTTCGTCGGCCACGAGCCGTCCGCGAACACGGCCATCGGCGGTCAACGGGCCACCGGCGTCAAGCTGCAGGCCGTAATGGTCCCAGGAGCCAGCTTTGCCGGTGAGGGTAACGGTCGGGGTTGCCTGGCCGCGCTTGCGCACCAGGTTGATCGCGCCGCCGGGGCTACCTGTGCCCTGCAGCAGGCCTGAAGCACCGCGCAGGATCTCCACTCGGTCGAAGAACACCAGGTCCTGGGTTGCCCAGTTGCCCAGCGAATAGTTGTTTCGCGGAATCGGCACACCGTCGTACTGCCAGTCATCGATCTGGAAACCACGCGAGGTCACCACCACGCCAGGGCCAATGCCCTGCGCGCCGACAATGCCCGTGGTGTGGTTGAGCGCGTCCTGCAAATCGGTGATGCCCTGGTCATCCAGTTGCTTGCGCGTGATGACGGTGACCGACTGGGGGATCTCCTTGAGAGTGTGCGTGCCTTTGCCGAGGGTCACCGCACGGGCGGCATAGGAACCTGTGCCTTCGCTGGTTGCATCCACGTAGTTGTCGGTGATGCTGGTGCTGCCCAGCTCCATGACGTCGCCGCCCAGGCTGGCGGGGGCGACACTGAAATGCCCCTCGCTGGAAACCCGCAGCTGCAGGCCGCTGCCGGCCAGAGCAGCTTGCATGGCCTGTTCGGCACTCATCTGGCCGACCACGGCAGGTGCTTGCTTGCCGCGCACCAGTGCAGGCTCCAGCGCGATGATGTGGCCGCTTTGGCTGGCGATGCGGTTGAGCGTTTGAGCCAGGCTGGCGGGCGGCAGGTCGAACATCTGGGTTTGCGCCTGGGCTAGCACGTTGAAGCTGGCCAAGGCGGCGACCAGAGGCAGGGCGCGGGGCAAGGGGTTGTACACGGATTACTCCCGAATGAAGTGGCTGTCAGGAGGTATGTGGGACGAACAAAAAAAACTTGCCACCATTGCGAATGATTTTGATAAATATTTTTATCAAGAGGTTTTCAGGTCGATCAGCATCAGCCACGGGCCATAGCGTTCCACGCTGATTGGCAGCGCTTCGGCCAACGCCTTCAACGCCTGTTGTGGCTGGTCCAGAGGAAATACGCCTTGTACCCGCAGACCGCGTGCCGCGGGGGCGAGCCGAATGTAGCCACGCTGGTAGGGGCGCAGCGCGTCGACCACCTCATGCAGGGGCTGGTCGAGGACTTCCAGGCGGCCCTCCAGCCATGCAGCGCGTTGCTGTTGTTCGCCCGTCAGCCGTTCGAGGGTGTTACTGCGCAGCAGCGCGGCCTGCCCTTGCTGCAGCTCGGCCCATTGGCCATCGGCCAAACTGGCGCGGACACTGTGCTGCAGTACCACCACCCGGGTGGCATCTTCCTCCTGGCTGACCAGAAAGCGCGTTCCCAACGCCTGCACTTGCCCTTGCGCGGTGCGCACGCGCAGGGGACGCAGCGGGTCGCGCGCGACTTGGATCAGCAACTCACCGTGACGCAGCACCACAAGACGCTGCCCGGCATCGAACTGCACGTCGACCGCACTGGCGCTGTTCAGGCTCAGGCGACTGCCGTCCGCCAAAGTGAAGCTGCGTCGCTCGCCACGGCCTGTGTGCAAGTCGGCCAACCAGCCTTGGGCAGTGTCACTGCGCCATCCACCCCACAGCGCCGTGCCCAACAGCCCCAGGCTTGCCATGGCGCCCAGTACGTCACGCCGTGAGCGAGTCGGCTGCATCAGCAATCGGCGCGCCTCTGCGGCTTGGCCAGGGGCCCGTTGATCGAGGGCGTGCAATGCGGCGAGCGGATGGCCAAGGCGTTGTTCCAGGCGGTTCCAGGCCTGTTGATGAGCGGGGTCCTGCTGCAGCCAGAGCCTGACCCGTTGCAGCAGCGCTGCATCAGGCGTAGCGGCCCTGAGCTCGACCATCCAGTCGATGGCCTGCTCGCTGACCCGGTCGAGGGCTGGCCTGCTCATGCCTGCACCTCGCACAGGTAACATTGGCGAAGCGCCTGTTTCATGTAGCGGCTGACCGAGCGCTCGCTGATCTGCAGCTTTGCGGCGATGTCGGCGTAGTGCATGCCGTCGAGCTGGCTATAGAGGAAGGTGGCTTTGACGACCGCGGGCAAGCCGTCCAGTGCCTGATCGATGGTCACCAGAGCCTCGATCAGCAGCAGCTGCTCCTCGGCCGATGGCGCTACGGCCTCCGGCAGCCGCGCCAGATGTTCCAGATAGGCGTGCTCGAGCTGGCGACGACGGTGGCGGTCGAAGATCAGCCGGCGAGCAATGATGGTGAGGTAGGCGCGAGGCTGCTGAATGCTGTCTGGATCGACACGCGCGCCGAGCATCTGGCAGAACGTTTCGGCCGCGGTATCTTCGGCGTCGGCGTGGTTACGCAGGCGTTTGTGGATATGCTGGAGCAACCAGCGATGGTGGTCGCTGAAGAAAAAGCCCAGTTTACGGGTCGATGTGCTGTCCAACGCCTGGTATCCGGTCGTGAGTGAAAATCGTTCTCAATAGTAGCTGGGTCGTTTGATTTCCTGCAATGGGAAGGCACTCTCGTAGGGATCAGGCAGCGGCCTGAGATTCGGCAAACAGCTTTTTGCCCAAGGCGTTGGCGTGCTGCAAATGGCGAACCTGGCTGGGGCCTTCGCTGTCGTCCAACAAGGTCGAACCCAGTACTTCGGCGCCGCAGTAGTCGAAGATGCCGTGCTCGATCTGCACGCGCATGGCCTCGGCATAGCCATGCCGATCGAAGGTACCGCTGTCGGCGCCGGCAACACCGACCAGGTGCACCTTCATGCCGCGCAGCTTCTTGACGCTAACGCCCCCTTCGTAGTCGAACGCCCAACCATTGCTGAATACCCGCTCGACCCACCCTTTGAGCAAAGCCGGCAACGACCACCAATAGATGGGGAAAACCAGTACCAGGGCATCGGCGCGGTCGATGCGCGCCTGCTCCTTCAGTACGTCAGCCGGTGGCGCTGCCTGGCGGCGGTGCACCGCGTGATCGGCCAGGCCAAAGCGTGGGTCGAAACCTTCACTGGCCAGGTCGGCGATTTCGCCAGTGTGCCCAGCACTGGCAAGGCCTTCGGCGACTTGGCGGGCAAGGGCGTGAGTGAGGGATTGCGGGTCGTGATGACCGACGACGATCAAGGCGTGCATGGTGGGTTCTCCAAGACGGGATGCGGAATGACCCTGAGCGCTATATACTCGAGGTAAGTTACGTTTAGTAAGTTGCTTTTGGTAGGTAAGCAATGTCAAGCGACGATCGCACCCCGGTGCGCAAACGGCTGAACCGCGACGAACGCCGCAGGCAGTTGCTGGATGTGGCCTGGCAACTGGTGGGTGTGGAGGGGACGGATGCCCTGAGCCTGGGGCGCCTGGCCGAACAGGCTGGGGTAACCAAGCCGGTGGTCTATGACCATTTCGATACCCGCACCGGGCTGCTGGTGGCGCTGTACCAGGAATACGATGCGCGTCAGTCGCAGATGCTGGCGCAGGCCCTGGCCAACTGCGAAGACAGCCTGGTCAGCCGAGCCCAGGTGATTGCCGAGGCCTACGTGGACTGCGTGATGAGCCAGGGCCGGGAAATACCGGGTGTGTCGGCAGCGCTGGCCGGGTCGCCGGAAATGGAAGCGCTGAAACGGGCATATGAGCAGCCGTTTCTGGACAAGTGCCGCGAAGCGTTGGCCGGTTTTTCGCCCAGCGGCAATGTGGGGGTTGCCGGCATGCGCCTGCTGGTGGGGGCGGCGGATGCGCTGTCCCAGGCGGCTGCAGCAGGGGAGTTGGAGGCCGGGCAGGCCAAGGCCGAGCTCAAGGCCGCAATTATCGCTATGGTAGAGCGGCAGTGAAGGCCTGAGTTCGTGGGGGAGGCGCAAAGCGGCCACGAGGCCCATCCCGTCAAACTGGCAAGCTCTGGTACGGCAGTTCATCCCCTGGGCTGCGCTCGAACTGGCGCTTGTACTCGCGGCTGAACTGCGACGTGCTCTGATAGCCCACCCGGTGCGCGGCCTGCGCCACCCCCAGGCCTTCGCCAATCAGCATCTGCTGCGCTTTCAGCAGGCGTAAGCGCTTCAAGTACTGCATCGGCGCCATGTCGGTGCAGCGCTTGAAGTGTTCATGGAAGGTAGAAACACTCATGTTGGCCCGCGTGGCCAGTGCCTCCACGCTCAGCGGCTCGGCGTAGTGCTCGCGCAGGTGGGTGAGGGCTGCGCCGATGCGGGCGAAGTGCCCCTGTTGCTCCACCAGTGCTCGCAACACACCGGCCTGCGGGCCGCGCAGCGCGGTATACAGCACCTCGCGTACGCGCCCCGGGCCCAGCACCTTGGCGTCCAGCGGGTCCTGCAGGCAATGCAGCAGCCGTTCCACACTGTCGCGCATTGGCGCATCCAGTGCTGCCGAGGTCATCGATTGCGGTGTTTGGGCCTGTACTGCAGCGTCCGGCACCATGTCCATGCTCTGCACCAGTTCACCCAGCACGCCACGGTCGATGTCCACCGCCACGCCCAGCAATGGCGCGTCAGGGGTGGCGAAGGTTTCGCACATGAACGGCACCGACAACGCCTGCACCAGGTAATGCCCGGCGCCGTACTCCAGAGTGCGTGGCCCCAGCCGCGCCAGCTTGCTGCCCTGGGCCAGGATCATCAGGCTGGGTTCGTAGATCTGTGGGCTGCTGGCGACATAGTGGTCCCAGCTCAGCACCTGCACCTGGGGCAGGCGTGTAGGTACGAAGCCCGGGCGTGTGGCGAGGGTGCGGATGAGCGCGCAGAGCGGCGCATTGGCGTCGACGTGGCGGGTCAGTTGCATGGTGAACCAAGGGCAGAGAATCAGACAGCTTAATCATCGCAGACTGGTGGCGTGGCGCTAGATGCTGGGTGGCATCTTCGGAGGATCAGGCATGCATGCCGGAGAATCAGCCGTGGGCGAGGCGGCAGGCGACGCGCAGAATGCGTCGCCTGAATCGTTTCACTTAAATGCGAGGTCCTGCATGTACACCGCCATCGGCTACGCCGCCCAAACCCCCACCAGCCCCCTGGCCCCCATGACCTTCGAGCGCCGCAGCCCGCGCCCGGACGACGTCGCCATCGAGATCCTGTACTGCGGTGTGTGCCACTCCGACATCCATCAGGCGCGCAACGAATGGGGCATTGCCGTGTACCCGCTGATGCCTGGCCACGAGATCATCGGCCGGGTTACAGCGGTGGGCGACAACGTCACTGCGCACAAGGTCGGTGACCTGGTCGGCGTCGGCTGCATGGTCGATTCGTGCCGCACCTGTGAAGCCTGCGCCAAGGACCTGGAGCAATATTGCCTGGAAGGCCCGACCATGACCTACGCCACCCCGGACCGGGTCGATGGCAGCAACACCATGGGCGGTTACTCCAGCAGCATCGTGGTCAGCGAGCATTTCGTGGTACGCATCCCGGCCGGCATGGACCTGCCCAGCGCTGCACCTATTCTGTGCGCCGGCATTACCACTTACTCGCCACTCAAACATCACGGCGTCGGCCCGGGCCACAAGGTCGGCATTCTCGGCATGGGCGGCCTGGGCCACATGGGTATCAAGCTTGCCAAGGCCCTGGGTGCGCAAGTGACCTTGTTCACTCGCTCCCAGGCCAAGGCCGAGGAAGCCCGCCGCCAGGGTGCCGACCATGTGATCGTGTCCACCGATGTCGAGCAGATGCGCGCCGCTGCTGGCCGCTTCGATTTCCTGCTCGATACCATTCCGGTGCAGCACGACCTCAACCCGTACCTGGAAACCCTGAAGTTCGATGGCGTGCACATCCTGGTCGGGCTGATCGAACCGATCGACCCGGCGGTGCATGCAGCCAACCTGGTGATGAAGCGCCGAGTACTGGCGGGGTCGTTGATCGGTGGCATCGCCGAGACCCAGGAAGTGCTGGACTTTTGCGCTGAGCACGGTATCCGTTGCGATATCGAGATGCTGGATATCCGCAATATCAACCAGGCGTATGAGCGGATGATCGCCGGTGACGTGAAGTACCGGTTCGTGATCGACATGGCCACGTTGCACGGCTGATCGATCGGTTGCCTGTACTGGCCTATTCGCGGGGGCACCCGCGAGGAGGCCAGTACAGGCAACATGAATGATCGGTCTTTTACCAGGCCATCGCCTTGTCCCAACCCTTCCAGAACAACCACCGCCGCACTTCGCCGTGTGCTCCGGTACCGATCTGCCACTCGGGCCGCCCGCTCTCCAGCGCAATTACCGACACAACCCCCGCATGGCTTGCCGCCACCAGTGTTCGCCCGTCGGCACTGATGTCCATCGCACTGATGGTCGACCCCAGGTAGTGCTGCCAATGCTCCTCGCCATCTTCGCCAAATGCCCGCAGGTACCCGTAGGCATCACCCACGATGTACTCGCCATCGCGCACCACCCCGGCGTACACCCGTGCGCCATCCTGCACCAGCGGGGTGCGTGGGTCCTGGCTGTAGTAGTCGGTATCCAGGCCGGGCAAGTCCGCCACCCTGACCGCCAGCGTGGCGCCGCTGTAGAAATGGCAGGCATTGACGATCAACTGGTCACCGGTGCGGTTGAACAAAGCAAAGTGCGGGTATTCGCTGCCTGGGCCGATGTGTGCCAGCGGCCTGAGCTGATCGTCGAGGACCAGGTGCCGGCTGCCTTGCTCACCCACCACGATCAAGCCGCCATCTGCCGACACCGCGCCATGCTCCATGCTCAGCCCCAGGTTGATGTCGTCTGGCTCGGTACCTTCGGCCAGCTCATCGAGCACGCGCGTCTGCTGCGGCAGCAGGCGCGTTGCACCTTGACCGGCCAGCACGAAGATACCTTCGGCACTCACCAGCAGCACGCGTTGGCCGTCCGGGAAGGGGATAAGCGCGGTGGGTGTGGGCGGCAGGTCGAACGGCTCGAACGGGTAGCCCGGCGGCAACCCCTCCAGCCCGGTTGGCCAGGCCAGACGGCGCACCTGCGGGCCACCCCAGCCATCGGTCACACGTATGCCCTCGGCATTGGCCAGGGCGAAGTAGCGCCGGGCCGGGCAGCGGCCAAAGTGTTCGATACCGATGACCGGGGTTACCCCATGGTGGTCGATACGCACCACCTGGCCTTTGTCGTACGGCATGCCGATGCGTGCCAGCAGGCTGCCATCCTCCAGCAGCAAAACATTGCTGATGCCTTGGGCGTGGTCTTCGAGCAACGGTACCAGGGGATGGTGCGCGGGGGGCCAGGCCTCACGGAAGGCCCGGCGCTGCTGTTCGTCGACACCTGGGCAGTTGGCTGCCTGCAGGGCTGCCAACCAGGCGTCGAGCAGGTGCCTGGTGGCTGGCGCCTGCGGTTCTTCGAGGTTGTCCCAGCCTTGCGCACGGCCTTGCGCGACGTAGTCGTTGACGGCCTGGGCGTAGGCGGTAACCGCCTGCTGCCATTGCTGCTGGGGGTGCTGCTTGTCCATGAGCGGATCGGGCTCCTTGTCGCACACGCGTTTCACACAAAGCGCGCATGGTACTCCTTCTACCTGCCTCGCGGTTGTGAGGCCCCGGCTTGACGCGTACCATGCCGGGCATTCCTGTCAATAACAACGCGCACGTTGGCACCCCGGCAAGCGGGTGGCTGGCGTGCGACCTGTTGCCTGTCTGCGGAGAAGCACTTTCCACCCATGAACGGACCCACACCTACCCACATATCGCCCGCAACGGGCAGCGGCAGCTGGCTTAGCGTGATCGCCCTGGCCTTGGCGGCCTTCATCTTCAACACCACCGAGTTCGTTCCGGTGGCGTTGCTCAGCGACATTGGCCGCAGCTTCGACATGAGCACCGCCCAGGTGGGCCTGATGCTGACCATCTACGCCTGGGTGGTGGCGCTGGCCTCGCTGCCGATGATGCTGCTGACCCGCAACATCGAACGGCGGCGTCTGCTGCTGTTCGTGTTCCTGGTGTTCATCGTCAGCCATTTGCTGTCTTGGTTGTCGCAAAGCTTTGCCATGCTGCTGGTCAGCCGTATCGGCATTGCCCTGGCGCATGCGGTGTTCTGGGCCATCACCGCTTCGCTGGCGGTGCGTGTGGCGCCACCAGGGCAGCAGGCCAAGGCGCTGGGCCTGTTGGCCACCGGTACTACCCTGGCCATGGTCCTGGGTATTCCGCTGGGCCGCGTGGTAGGCGAGGCGTTGGGCTGGCGCATCACGTTCCTGAGCATCGCCGGGGTGGCGCTGGCCACCATGCTGTGCCTGATGAAATCGCTGCCGCTGCTGCCCAGCCAGAACTCCGGCTCGTTGCGCAGCCTGCCGATCCTGTTCAAGCGCCCGGCGCTGGTGATCACCTACCTGCTGGTGACGCTGGTGATTACCGCGCAGTTCACTGCCTACAGCTACATTGAACCGTTTGCACTGCACGTGGCGCAGATTGGCGGTGAGCGCACCACGCTGGTGTTGTTGCTGTTCGGCGGTGCGGGGGTATTCGGCTCGTTGCTGTTCAGCCGCTACAGCGACCGTTTCCCCCATGGCTTCCTGGTAGGCTCGATCGGCTTGCTCGCCGCGTGCCTGTTGCTGTTGCTGCCGCTCTCGGGCAACTTCTACGCGTTTGCGGCGCTGAGCATGTTCTGGGGTGTGGCGATCCTCAGCTTCAGCCTGTCGCTGCAGTCCAAGACGCTGAAGCTGGCGTCGGATGCCACCGATGTGGCCATGGCGCTGTTCTCGGGTATCTACAACATCGGCATTGGTGGTGGTGCGCTGCTGGGCAGTATTGTCAGCAGCCAGATGGACGTGGCGAATATTGGCCTGGTGGGCGGTAGCGTGGCGGTGGTCGGGCTGGTGCTGGCCGTTGCCAGCACTCGGCGCTTCCGTGAGGCGCTGACACGCTGACCCCCAGGCCAGCGCTCCCACATGTCCCGCCCAGGCCTGTGGGAGAGCGCTCAAGCCAGGACGGCAGCCCATGCAGAGATCAATAGCGCCCCCGCCAACACCTGGTTGAACACCTGTAGCCGCCGTGGCGCCTGCAACCACCGGGCGCTACCCACCCCCAGCATCGCCCACGCCGCCATGCACGGCAGGGCGATCAGCAAAAACACCAGCGCCAGCAGCCACACCGGCAACGACGGTGCGGCAAAGACCCCGACCACCGCCACGGCCATCAACCAAACCTTGGGGTTCACCACCTGCAACGAGGCAGCGCTGAGCGCACTGAAGCCTTGTGCTGTGGCCGTCTGCAGCGGGGCGGCGGCACTGCGCAGCATCTTCCACGCCAGCCAGCTCAGCCACAGCACTCCGGCCCAGCTCATCAGCTGTTGGGCCAATGGGTGACGCAGCAACAGCTCGCCCAGCCCCAGACCAACCAGTAGCACGATCGCGGCCGCCGCACCGCAGGCTGCCACGATCGGCGCTAGGCTTGCGCGCAGGCCCACGCGCGCGCCATGAGCCAGGATCAACAAGTTGGTCGGCCCCGGGCTGATGCTGGACACCAGGGCAAAGAGGAAGAAGGGCAGCAACGACTGCGACATGGTTCAAGGCTCCGTGAAATCGAAGCACCATGCTCGCCGCCCGCCGGCATTCAGTCTGGAAGGTTTGAGCAGCGCCTGCGGTAGTCGGCGGGGGTTAGCCGATAGGCGCGGCGGAACCAGCGGCCCAAGTGGCTCTGGTCGGCAAAGCCCAACGCCACGGCCACTTCGGCAGGGGTCTGGCCTTGGGCGAGCAGGCGCCGCGCCCGTGCCAGGCGCAGCTGGATCAGGTAGGCATGCGGTGCAATGCCGAATGCGGCCTTGAACGCACGGGTCAGGCGAAAGCGGTCGATGCCGCAGGCGTGGGCCAAGTCTTCCAGGCCGATGTCACGCTCCAGGTTGGCGTGCAGGTAGTCCCGTGCGCGCTGTGCCGTCAGCGGCAGGCGCGGGTCGGGGTTGATGCGCCGGCGCCAGTGCAGGTGGCGGGTCAGGCAGGCCAGCAGGTCGTCCATGGCCGTTTGCCGGACGATGCGCAAGTCCTGCGTGTGCACGGCCTGGAAGGCGAGGGCGGTGGCCTGGGCCAGGCGTTCGTCATGGCACAGGGTATCGGCAAAACTGGGCAGGCTGTCGTCCGGTGCGTGCTCGAACTGCGCCCGCAGCTGTTGGTCGAGCCAAGCGGACTCCAGGTACAGCGTTGAATAGGTGAAGCCTTCATCGGTAGGCGCCAGCCCATCGTGGATGTCGCCAGGCTCGAGCAGAAATACCTGCCCCGGCGTGCTGCGGTGGCGCACCCGGCGGCAGTTGAACTGCTGCACACCCTGTTCGGTGACGCCGACCAGGAAGCTGTCGTGCCAGTGCGGGTCGTAGGCATGCCCGACGAAATGCGCACGGACCGACTCGATGCCGGTGTCGGCGTCTTGCTTGAGGTCGATCCAGTTGCTCATGTACATGCGCCGTCGGGGTAAATGGCTACCTTAGCGCAACACTCCGGCTCAGTCTGGAACGATTGTGCAGCCGTTGGTCAGGGCACGGTTGCGCAGGGCCTCGAAGCGCTCGCGCAGCCACAGGTGCAGTTGCGAAACCGCAGGTGTGAGCTGCTTGCGATGCGGGCAGACCAAGGTGACCGGGGTGGGCTCGCCGAGCATTTCGGGCAGCACGATTTCCAGTTCACCGGCCGCGATGTTGGCGCTGACATCCAGCCACGACTTATAGACGATGCCTTCGCCTTGAATGGCCAGGCGTCGGATGACATCGGCATCGTCGCTGACCAGCGGCCCACGCACCTGCACGGTGCGGTTGCCCAACCGCCATTTGTCGTACACCCGGTTGTGTTGCATGTACAACAGGCAGGCGTGCTGCTGCAGCGCGTCGGGGGTGAGCGGGCGGCCGTGGCGGGCCAGGTAGTCGGGCGAGGCGACCAGCACCCTGCGATTCCAGTCGGCCAATGGCAGGGCGATGTAGTTGGCATCCTGGTTGAGGCCATAGCGGATGGCCACATCCACCGGGTCGCGGTTAAGGTCGGCAATCTGGTCTGACAGGAAGAAGCGAAGCTGCAATGCCGGGTGCTCGCGGCGGAAGGCACTGAGCCAAGGCAGCAGCATGTTGCGGCCCAGGTCGGAAGGCGCCGATACCTGCAGGGTGCCGCGCAGGGTATTGGGGTTGCCATGCAGGTCCTCATGGCCCTGGCGCAGGCTCTCCAGCACATTCAGCGCGGTTGGCAGGTAGCGCTCGCCCTCGGCGGTCAGGCGCAGGCTGCGGGTGGTGCGGGCGAACAGGCGTACATCCAGGTCGCGCTCCAGGCGCTTGATCGCGGCAGCCACCTGGCCCGGTAGCAGGCCTGCTTCATGGGCCGCTGCAGTGAAGCTGCCCAGCACACTGCTGCGGGCGAACAATTCGAGATCAGTGATGCGCAGCATTTTCATTCCAGGGATGAAAGTGTTGCTGCATTGTGCCGGTTTTTCTTTTCTACCGGAAAGATAAGATGCACGGCACATCCACTGTTCATACCGGAGTTCTTGCATGGATACCGTCTCGCTGGCCAAGCGCCGCTACACCACCAAAGCTTACGATGCCTCGCGCCGTATTCCCCAGGCCACTGTCGATGCCCTGCTCGAGCAACTGCGCCACAGCCCGTCGTCGGTCAATTCCCAGCCCTGGCATTTCATCGTCGCCGATACTGCCGAAGGCAAGGCTCGCCTGGCAAAGAGCACCACGGACGGTTATGCCTACAACTCGCCGAAGCTCCTTGATGCTTCGCATGTGATCGTGTTCTGCACCCGCACCGAAATGACCGAAGCGCACCTGAACACGGTGCTCGACCAAGAGGCTGCCGATGGTCGTTTCCGTGACGAGCAAGCGCGTGCCGGGCAAAACCAAAGCCGCCGGCACTACGTCAACCTGCACCGTTACGACCACAAGGACGTGCAGCACTGGATGGAAAAACAAACCTACCTGGCCTTGGGCACGGCGTTGCTGGGGGCTGCGGCGCATGGTTTGGATGCAACGCCGATCGAAGGCTTTGACAGCAAGATCCTCGACGCCGAATTGGGGCTGCGTGAGCGTGGGTTTACCAGCGTGGTGATCCTCAGCCTGGGTTACCGCAGTGAGACGGACTTCAATGCCGGGCTGAACAAGTCGCGCCTGCCGGCGTCGCAAGTCTTCACGTTCCTGTGAGATTGCAGGGGGCGCAAAGCGCCCCTGACTCGCCCGGGTGGCCGGGCAAACTGGCAATGATTCGGCATATACCGCATACTTGTCGGCAAACGCCGATAAGGAGCATGCCATGCTTGCCGAAGTGCTTCGCGACAACGGTTACCATGAGTACCGGGCGCGTTTGAACGCGCTGCTGGAAATCCCCGAGCTTGCCAGTGACTTTGAAATCCACACCCGCATCACCCATGGTTTTGCCGCCACCTGGCTGGTAAAGCTGACCGAGCGTGGTGTGCTCACGCCGGTGGAGCGCGACCAGATCATTCCCCTGCGCACCCTGAAAACCCGCATTGAGCGCGACCAGCCGTTGACCGTGGATGAAAGCGACCGTCTGTTCCGCTCGGCCCACATCACCGCCATGGCCGAAGCCGTGTTCGGCGAGGCGGACAAGGCCAAACGTTGGTTGTCCAAGCCCAAGGAGCGCTTTTCGGGGCTCACCCCGATGCAGATGCTTACCACCCAGCAAGGCACCACTCAGGTTGAAGAGATGCTGCTGCAGATTGCCGAGGGCTTTGGCCTGTGATTCTGTGGCGTATCAGCGCCTACGCAGACTTGAGCGGCACGGGAGGCTTGCGGGTAAGCGGCCGTTGGCACCAGGCGGGCCGGCCGGTGGTATATGCCGCCACCAGCCCTCCAGGGGCGATGCTCGAGGTGTTGGTGCACCTGGAGATCGACCCTGAGGATTTCCCCACTACCCTGCGCCTGATCCGCATCGAATTGCCCGACACGGTTTCACAAGCGCGGTTACCCACCTTGCAGCCAGGCTGGTCCGCTCAGCCGGAGTTGACCCGGGCACTGGGCAATCGCTTTCTGGATGACTGTTCGGCATTGTTGTTGCCGGTGCCGAGCGCGATCATGCCCAGTACCACCAACTACCTGTTCAACCCACGGCACCCGCAGGCGCAGAGCGCGAAAATACAGGTCGAGGATTTCACCCCGGACAGCCGCTTGTTCTAGTGCCTGTTCACCACAGCGCCGCCGATGCCGTCGTCAGCACCCGACCGAACACTTCGACAGCCTTGTCCACTTCAGCGTCGGTGCTGAAGCGGCCGATGCTCAAGCGCACGCTATTGCGTGCCTGGCGCTCATCCAGCCCCAGTGCCAGCAGCACATGGGAGGCGGCGTTACTCGCCGAGTTGCAGGCCGAGGTGGTCGACAAGGCCAGCTCGCCGGCCAGTGCCGCACTGTTGAAGCCCTTGCTGTCGATGCACAGGTTCAGCGTATGGGGTATGCGGTGGGTGACGCAGCCGTTCAGGGTGACGCCGGGTAAAGCCAGCAGGCCTTCGCGCAGGCGTGCAGCCAGTTGCTCAAGGCGCTGGTGCTCGCTGTCGCCAGGCTGGCCGGCCAGGGCAAAGGCGCTGCCCATGCCAGCAATCTGATGGGTCGCCAGGGTGCCGGAGCGCAGGCCCTGTTCATGGCCGCCGCCGTGCATCTGCGCGCGCATCAGCGTACGGGCGCGTGGCCCGACATACAGCGCGCCGATGCCTTTTGGCCCATAGACCTTGTGCGCCGAGAATGACATCAAGTCCACGCTCATCGCATTCAGGTCGATGACCAGCTTGCCCACAGCTTGCGCGGCGTCTACGTGCAACAGGGCACCGTGGGCACGCACCTGCTCGCCAATTGCGGCAACGTCGGTGACCGTGCCCAGTTCGTTGTTGACCGCCATCAGCGATACCAGGCGGGTATCGGCGCGCAATGCTGCCTGCACGCTGGCGGGCTGGATCAGGCCGGCGGCATCCGGCGCCAGGCGGGTAACGGCCCAGCCTTGGCGCTCCAGTTCGGCCACCGTGTCGAGCACGGCCTTATGCTCCAGCTGGCTGGTGATCAGGTGGCCGGGCTGGCCGATGCCTTGGGCAATGCCTTTGAGTGCCAAGTTGTTGGACTCGGTCGCGCCCGAGGTCCACACCAGGTTTTCGGCCTGCGCGCCGACGCGCTCGGCCACTTGTTGGCGAGCCTGCTGCACGGTGTGACGGGCGGCTTGGCCGAAGGCGTGGCCACTGGACGCCGGGTTGCCGAAGTTGGCTTGGTTACCCAGGCAGGCGAGCATGGTTTCGATGACCCGGTCGTCGACTGGGGTAGTGGCGGCGTAATCGAAGTAGAGTGGGGCGCTAGGCATTGGGGCGGGTCCGTGTCAGTTGCCATGAAATCGGCGATCGTTGACCTAAGCGTACCCGCCAGCTGTGAGATATTTTTCGCTTCCCACCGCTGTCTTCTCGATCCCAATAGAAAAAATTTCCCCGCGGCATTGGTTTTGTAGGATTTTTTTCTTCAGCTGGCGAAGCGTTGCGATCGGCCCCGCGCCAGCTACCTTCAGGCAGGGTCCAGAGCCTTCTCTTCCTCCGCCACCACGCGCTCGCATAACTCGGTGATCTGCTCACGCATCCAACGGTTGGCAGGGTCCTGGTCGGTACTTTCATGCCAGTAAAGGTGCGTCTCCAGCGCTGGCACTTCCACCGGCAGTGGCTGGTAACGCAACTGATGGCGACGGGCAAAGCGCTCGGGAACGGTCATTGCCATGTCGGTCTGCTGCAACACCTGCGAGGCCATCAGGTAATGCTGCGAACGCAGGGCGACCTTGCGTTGCACCCCCATCTTGCCCAGCGCCAGGTCGACATAGCCCAGGCCGTTGCGGCGGCTGGAAATATGGATGTGGGTCATGCCCAGGTAGCTGTCGAGGGTCAGCTTGCTGTCGGCCAGCGGATGGCCCTGGCGCAGGGCGCAGACATAGCGGTCTTGCATCAGCTTGACGTGGCGCACTTGCGGGTCGGTGTTCAGGGGGGCGTCGATGGCGAAATCCAGGCGGCCGGCGGCGAGTTCCTTGGTGGTCTCGCGGCGCTTGCACAGAAAGCTCTCGATCAGCACCGCTGGCGCCAGGCGGCGCAGACGCTGGAACAACGGCGGCAGAATGACCGCTTCGGTCAGGTCGGTCATGCTGATGCGGAAGGTCTTGTTGGCCTGTTGCGGGTTGAAAATGCGGCTTTCCTGCACCGACGTGCGCAATAGCGCCAAGGCGTTGCGCACCGGGCCGATGATGTTCTGCGCCATGGGCGTGGGCACCATGCCTTGCGCGGTGCGCACGAACAGCGGGTCGTTGAAGGTTTCGCGCAGCCGTGACAGGGCGTTGGACACCGCCGGCTGGGTAATGCCGACAATTTGCCCGGCGCGGGTCAGGTTGGCTTCGGTGTAGATCGCATCGAACACGATGAACAGGTTGAGGTCGACCTTGCTGAGGTTCATGGGCGCCGCTCTTTGTTGGAATTATCGGTCGATCATATATCGGTTATGAATGTTTATACACGCGGAAAATAGACTAGGTGGATTGGTCCGCGCTGCTCTAGGCTCTGGCCCATGTACTCCGAACCGTGAAGGTAGCCCCGATGGATTTCGCCTATTCGCCCAAGGTCCAGGCACTGCGCGAGCGCGTCAGCGCGTTTATGGACGCTTATGTCTACCCCGCCGAAGCGGTGTTCGAGCGCCAGGTCGCCGAGGGCGACCGCTGGCAGCCGACCGCTATCATGGAAGAACTCAAGGCCAAGGCCCGCGCCGAAGGGCTGTGGAACCTGTTCCTCCCAGAGTCGGAATATGGCGCCGGCCTGAGCAACCTGGAATACGCCCCGTTGGCGGAGATCATGGGCCGTTCGTTGCTCGGGCCAGAGCCGTTCAACTGCTCGGCACCGGACACCGGCAACATGGAAGTGCTGGTGCGCTATGGCAGCGAGGCGCAAAAACGCCAGTGGCTGGAGCCGTTGCTGCGCGGCGAGATCCGCTCTGCGTTCGCCATGACCGAGCCAGACGTGGCCTCTTCGGACGCCACCAACATGGCTGCCACCGCCGTGCGTGACGGTGACGAATGGGTGATCAACGGCCGCAAGTGGTGGACCTCCGGCGCCTGCGACCCGCGCTGCAAAGTCATGATCTTCATGGGCCTGTCCGACCCTGAAGGGCCACGCCACCAGCAGCATTCGATGGTGCTGGTGCCCACCGATGCACCAGGCGTGAAGATCGTTCGCCCGCTGCCGGTGTTCGGTTATGACGATGCACCCCATGGCCATGCCGAAGTCCTGTTCGAGAACGTGCGGGTGCCGTACGAAAACGTAATCCTTGGCGAAGGGCGCGGCTTCGAAATTGCCCAGGGCCGCCTGGGACCTGGGCGCATCCATCACTGCATGCGTTCTATCGGCATGGCCGAGCGCGCGTTGGAGCTGATGTGCAAGCGCTCGGTCGAGCGCACCGCCTTCGGCCGGCCGCTGGCACGCTTGGGCGGCAACGTCGACAAGATCGCCGACTCGCGCATGGAGATCGACATGGCCCGGCTGCTAACGCTCAAGGCGGCCTACATGATGGACACCGTGGGCAACAAGGTGGCCCGCAGCGAGATCGCGCAGATCAAGGTGGTAGCGCCGAACGTGGCCTTGAAGGTGATCGACCGGGCGATTCAGATGCATGGTGGGGCAGGGGTGAGCGGCGATTTCCCGCTGGCCTACATGTATGCCATGCAGCGCACACTGCGCCTGGCCGATGGGCCGGATGAAGTGCACCGGGCGGCGATTGGCAAGTATGAGATTGGCAAGTATGTGCCGGTGGAGATGTTGCGTAGCGGGCGATGATTTAGCGAACCTTACGCAAACTTGATGTCATGTGCAGTACCTGGCGCGACCCTGTGCCGCGACAGGGCTGCTCCTGCAATTGATCGATTGTCTTTGCTATTTTTCAATTCTCTGTAATCAGATGAATGTTCTTCTTTCTATAGGGAAACTAACTTTAGCTATTAAGAAAAATCCAGTCAGGCCGCAATAATTAAGCTTCTTGTATTTTGTAGGAAATATCTGGTTTTCTCCCCAGGGCATTTGAACCTCCTTTGCGGATGTTAGGTTTTGACCTCAATCATGCACAGGGAGTTTGTATATGCGCGCCAGTCTAGATGGAAAAGGTCAGGCGGTAGATGGCGATGTCACCACGACGGGGGCGGTCTGTATTGCGACTGGGGCCGGCTATCTCGACGAGGGCCGAATGGTACTCCGCGAAGGTGACCACACCACGGCATGCCCACTTTGTGGGCAGGAAGGAACCGTCGCCGAAGGGGTGGATTTTTTCATTTCTGATGGCCAGCGAGTCGCCATGGATGGTGCGCTGGTTCTTTGTGGCTGCTCGCCGGGCAGCAATCGGGTGGTCGCTCCATTGTATGAAGCACCGCCTTCCCGGCATCCCGTTGTGGCGCGTGCAAATAGCCATTTTGCCGAGCCATCAACCGCTGTTTACCCCGAACGTTTCTCCCAACCTGTAGCAGGTGCATTGCCCGGTACGCTGGAGCCTGGCTTTTACGTGGTCCCTCGAAGCATGTCGTTCCCCCAGGTGCTGCTGCAACTGGCCGAGTACGATACCACGTTGCCGATCTCACGGTTGCAGCGACTCAACCCGACGTTCGAGCAAGGCTTCAAGGCAGGGGAAATCTTCGTTATCGGTGATCCGGACAACGCAAATGCCTGCACGCGCGAGGAGGGAGAGCTGATGGCGGCTGCCCAGTATTCACGCCGCGCGCTGGAAGTACTCGACCACGCCGAAGCGGATTTCATGATGCAGCACCAGGCCGAAATCGCCGGCTTGCTCAGCGACGCAAGCCTGTCGATGGGCGTGGGCAAGGACATGCTGGATCAAGGTTTGAAGCAGGTCAGTCAGACACTGACCAGTATTGAGCGATTACACCAAAGGGAGTTAATGCGCCACGGCCACCTGAACAGCCCGAGCTTCTTCGCTGAGCGGCAACGGCTTCTGCAGCAATTGGATGGGCAGTTGAAAACGGCATTTCTGAACAAACAACTGAACCTTGGAAATTATGAGCGTTTGAGGAAGAGCTTGAATATTTCGACCAAGAGCCTGGTACATCATTGGTCGAAAGCGGGCGGGCCGGGGCAGATTCCGGGGTATGCGACGCATCTGGATAAGGTGGCGAAACTTAGCAATTACCTCAAATATGGCGGACATGCTGCAATAGGGATAGGCGGCGCTTCGTCTTACTTGAACGTGCAGGAGGTGTGTCGGGACGGCGAAACCCAAGCTTGCAAGAAGGTTCGTTATACCGAAATGGGTAGCTTCGCAGGTGGTCTGGGGGGCGGCATGCTTGGAGCTTGGGGAGGTGGTGCTGCTGCAACTGCTCTATGCGGTGTTTTCGCGGTCGGTACTGGTGGGCTTGGCGTTCCGGTATGCGGGATTGTCATCGTAGGCGCCAGCTCTGCGGCAGGCTCTATCGGCCTTGGTGCATTCGGAGAGAAGACTGGAGAGGTGCTTTATGAGGTGATAGATGATTAACTTCGAAAGTTGGCCGCCGTTGCTTAAACTAGCCTTTCTTATTGTTCCGTTTATCACTGGATTTTCAGGTCTTGCCATAAATGTGCGGATTGCAATGTCCCGTGATTTTCAAGTCGCCTTGTCAGCTATCACAAGCAACCCCTATCTGGAGCAGATGAAACCCGTTTGGGGGGGAGGAAGCCTGAGGTCTCGCTGTCTGCTGATGAGCGCGGTGAGCGCTTTGGTCACGTTTCCTAGGCTACATCTGCATATGGGCTGGCTGGATGAAGAGGAACTTAAGGATGCTCCGATCAACTTGTCGTGCAGCCGCGGCAAGTTGCAATTTTCCAGGCACCTACAGCGTCATTGGACGAAAAGTGACCGAAAAATCATGTACGGAGAGCTTTTTCGACCGGTTCTCCGTGTTAAACGCGAACCTCACCCATACCCATGAGCTGTTTTCGAACCCTCCACAGGTTTGCCAGGGCGAACAGCGTGGTCAACTGAGCCGTGTTTTTCATCAGCCCACGAAAACGTACTTTCACGTAACCAAACTGCCGCTTGATCACGCGAAACGGATGCTCGACCTTGGCCCGTGTCTGAGCCTTGCAGAACTCGATCTTGCGCTTGGCTTTGTACAGTACGCTGCGCTGGTTCAGCTTGGAATAGGTGCTGCGACGCGCTGCAATCTGCCAGATCACCCCCCGATTTTCATGCTCTTCGCGCCTTTCGACACCGGTGTAACCGGCATCTGCATACACGGCGTTTTCTTCGCCATGCAGCAGTTCAGCCACCTGCGTGACATCGGCCACATTGGCAGCGGTGCCATGGACGTGATGCACCAGGCCGGACTCGACATCGGCACCGATGTGCGCCTTCATCCCGAAGAAATACTGACCGCCTTTCTTGGTCTGGTGCATCTCGGGATCACGCTTGCCTTCTTTATTCTTGGTCGAGCTGGGGGCATGAATAATGGTGGCATCGACGATGGTGCCTTGGCGCAGCGACAGGCCTTTTTCCTGCAGATAACCATTGATGACCGCAAGGATTGCCGGTGCGAGCTGATGCTTCTCCAGCAAGTGCCGGAAGTTCATGATCGTGGTGTCTTCGGGGATTGGCGCGCTCAGCGTCAGGCGTGCGAACTGGCGCATGGGCGTGATTTCGTAGAGCGCTTCTTCCATGGCCGGGTCGCTCAGGGAGAACCAGTTCTGCAACAGATGGATGCGCAGCATGGTTTCCAGAGGATAGGGTTTTCTACCGCCGCCGGCCTTGGGGTAGAACGGTTCGATCAGCTCCAGCAGGCCTGCCCAGGGCACCACCTGATCCATTTCGGCGAGGAAGCGCTCTCGGCGGGTTTGCTTGCGCTTGCCGGCGTACTCAAAGTCGGAAAAGCTCATCTGGCTCATGGGCGGCTCGGATCAGGTGTTGCGGGGATTCTCGCATAACTGAAGGCTTGTTCGGAGATTCCTTAAGCATTTTCCGCCGTACTTGAAGCGAAAAATGGCTATCGCGCTATGGCTGATATTCATCGCATTACTTTGGTCGTTGATGGGTTACTTTATCATTAAAGAGTGAGGGGAAATCTTCGTTATCGGTGATCCGGACAACGCAAATGCCTGCACGCGCGAGGAGGGAGAGCTGATGGCGGCTGCCCAGCATGCACGCCGCGCGCTGGAAGTACTCGACCACGCCGAAGCGGATTTCATGATGCAGCACCAGGCCGAAATCGCCGGCTTGCTCAGCGACGCAAGCCTGTCGATGGGCGTGGGCAAGGACATGCTGGATCAAGGTTTGAAGCAGGTCAGTCAGACACTGACCAGTATTGAGCGATTACACCAAAGGGAGTTCATGCGCCACGGCCACCTGAACAGCCCGAGCTTCTTCGCTGAGCGGCAACGGCTTCTGCAGCAATTGGATGGGCAGTTGAAAACGGCATTTCTGAACAAACAACTGAACCTTGGAAATTATGAGCGTTTAAAGAAGAGCTTGAATATTTCGACCAAGAGCCTGGTGCACCATTGGTCGAAAGCGGGCGGGCCGGGGCAGATTCCGGGGTATGCGACGCATCTGGATAAGGTGGCGCGGCTTAGCAAGTACCTTAATTATGGTGGGCATGCTGCAGTTGGGCTCGGTGGGGCTTCGTCCTACATGAAAGTGCAAGAGGTTTGTCGCGCTGGTGAGACTGAAGATTGTAAAAAGGCCAGGTTGACCGAGACGGGAGGTTTTGCTAGTGGAACTGCCGGAGCGGCAGGTCTGGCTGCGCCGGTATGCGGCATAGTGCTGGTGGGCGCCAGCGGCATGGCTGGAGGAGCGTTGGGCGGGATGCTCGGTGAGTCGGTAGGCGAGTTTATTTACGAGGCAACAAGTGATTGACATTACTGACTGGCATCCACTCGCTAAAGTGGCGATTCTACTAAGTCCCTTTGCTATAGGTATACCAGGGCTAGTCCTTAGTGCTGTCTCGACGTTGACCAAAGATTATGACGTCGCCTGCTCGGCCATCACGAGTAACCGCTATTTTGAAAGCATCAAGCGCGCCTGGGGTTCTGGGTCATTTAAGTGGCGCTGGATGACACTTTCTACGGTAAGTGGGTTAGTTGCATTTCCGTGGCTAGCGCTGCGAATAGGTCAACTGGATGCTGGCGAGTTAAATGCGTTTCCGCAGAAGCTTAAATTCAGGTTGAAGATTTCAGCGTGGCTAAGCATGACTGGATTCATCTGGATGGTGATTGTATGGGTGTTATTTAAGGTCAAGTAGTGGAAATCAGACCCGCATCTGCGGGTCTTCCTCTTTCTGGCTGACCGAACAATCGGCATTAGAAGGCTGCTCTGGCGAAGAATCCACGACCGTCGCCTTCTCCCCCCGCGTCTTGACCAACGAAACCACCACCCCACCCAGCAACAACCCGAATGTCACCCCCAACGACAGCAACGCAGGCACCTTGCCGACCATGCCGTGGTAGAAAATCTTGCAGCCAATAAAGATCAACACCAACGCCAACGCATACTTGAGGTAGACAAACCGGTGCATCAACGCCGACAGCGCAAAGTACAGCGAGCGCAGCCCCAGAATGGCAAAGATGTTCGAGGTGTAGACAATGAACGGGTCCTGGGTAATGGCGAAAATAGCCGGGACGCTATCGACCGCAAACACCAGGTCGGCCAGTTCGATCAGTACCAGCGCCAGGAACAACGGAGTGGCATAACGCAGCGCCTTGCTGTGCCCAGGCGGGGTCTGGCGGATGAAGAAGTGCGAGCCATGGATCTGGTCGGTGACCCGCATGTGCCGGCGCACGAACTTGATGATCGGGTTGTTGGCCAGGTCCGGGTGGCTGTCTTCCTTGGACAGCGCCATCTTCACCCCGGTAAACAGCAGGAAGGCACCGAAGATGTACAGCACCCAGGCAAAGTTCTGCACCAACGCCGCGCCTACGCCGATCATGATCGCCCGCAGCAACACCACCCCCAGGATGCCCCAGAACAACACGCGGTGCTGGTAGCGGCGGGGGATGGCAAAGTAGCTGAAGATCATTGCCATGACGAACACGTTGTCCATCGACAGCGACTGCTCGACCAGGAAACCGGTGTAGAACTCCAGTGCCGACTGCGCGCCCAACTGGTACCAGACCCCGGCGCCGAACAGCACGCCGACGCTGAAGTAGCCGGAATACAGCAGCAGGCTTTCGCGCATTTCGATTTCCCGGTCGTGGCGGTGCAGCACGCCCAGGTCGAGTACCAGCAAACCGATGACGATGGCCATGAACACCAGCCACAACCAGGCGCTGGTACCGAGGAACGGGGTGGTGAGAAATGCTTGCAGAGCTGTCATGAGCCCCTCCTTGAATGTCGACGTTGCTTGGCAACAGTGATCCGACATGGCGGCTTGGCAGCCGTCAGAGGGGCCCGGTATCACATGATTTTGAGCCTAGACCCGTTTACCAGTGATGCCGAACAGGGAGCTGTTACATTTCTTTGCCAGGGCTCGGATCTGGCCTTCAATACACCCACACCTCGACCCGTCGGTTACGTAACCGTCCTTGCTCCAGCTCATTGCCGGCCACGGGTAGTTCATCGCCCATCCCAGTCACCTCCAGCACCTCCACACCATCGCGCGCCAGCTCGCGCCGCACTGCTTGCGCGCGCAGGCGTGAGAGCAGGGCCGCGCGCCCGGGTGTCTCCTTGGGGTCGCCAAACCCCACCAGCACCGCCTTGCTCTGCAACTTGCCAGCCTGGCGCAGGTACTCGGCTACCCGCTGCACATCGCGCAGGGCCTTGTTGTCGAGGCTGGCGCTGCCTTCCTGGAAGCGAAAGTTCACGCTCAGCCGCTGCGCCTGCTGGGCGAGGGTGCGATAGCGCGGCGGCATATCAGACTGGGGAGGGACAGGTTGAGCCTTGATCTGCTGCGAAACGAAACCCTGCTGGGCGACGATCGCCTGGCCCGCGGGGCTTTGGGCGAAATCGGCCAGGGCCTTGGACTGGGGCTTGGGGTTGGCCGGCAGGTAGAAGTACAGGCGCCGCGATAGCGGGTAGTCTTCGCTGGCCACCAGTGCGCGTTCAGGCAGCATGGCCGGTGCGTCGCCCTCGGCCACTGCCAGCACCTTGGCCCCGTGCACGGCGGCCAGGCTGCTGAAGCCGATGGCCTGGCGGTCGGCACCTACCTGGGCCGCCAGTTCGTCACTGGACTCGAAGCGCTTGGCCTTGGGCGACAGTTCGCTGTGCAGAGGTTCCAGCACCAGTGCCTTGAAGGTCTCGAAAGTACCGGAACGGTCATCACGGGCATACAGGTGAATGGCCCCGCCAGAAACACCTAATTGTTCCCAGCGCTGGATCTGCCCGGAGAAAATCTGCGCCAGTTGTTTTGTGGTGAGCTGCGGCAGTGGGTTGTCGGGGTGGACGATGACCGCGACGCCATCCAGGCCGATGACTTGTTCAGCGCTGGCAGCACGCAGGTCGCCCAGGGCCTGCAGCTGGCGCACTTCACTGTCGTTGATCGGCCGCGATGCCGCTGCCAGGTCGGCCTCGCCCCGGCCCAGGGCAACGAAGCCGGTGCTGGAGCCGTGGGCGGCGATGTCCACGCGCACGGGCTGCCCATGCGCATCGCGCGCACTGATCACGGTTTCATTGGGCAGTTTGCCCGGCTGTTGCGCGATGGCGCTGGCTTGCTGCGCGCGCAATTGCCCCTGCACCAGCGCCGGCAGCAAGGCCGCACCAATCGTGTTGGAACCTTGCACGCGCAGGTGCTGGGGCTCGGCCAAGGTCGCAAGCGGTAGCAGGATAAGCAGCAAGACAAGCAGGCGGGGCATGCCGGATGGCCCTGTGGCATAGAGTTGGCCGGCAGATTACGACAGTGGCGTGATGATAATGTGACAGTCCGTAGGGGAGGGCTTTGCCCCTCCCTTCTCGGTGGCTGGCGAACTCAATGCGCCCCGGCAGACTTGCTCAAATCGCTCTCGGCCCACTCGGTATAGATGCACGCATCCGCCACTGCCCAACGCACCTTTACGCTGTCGCCCGGCTGCATCGGCATGCCTGCGGCTGACAGCGCCTTCACCGTCAGCTCGGTACCCCCTGCAGTCACCACATGGCAGGTTTGGCTCTCACCCAGGAACAGCACCTCGCCAACCTTGGCGCTGACCTCGTTCCAGCCCGCTGGCAGTGGCGCGCGCGCAGCCTGTTCGGCGGTCAGGGCCAGGGCCTTCTCCGGGCGCACCATGATCAGTGCATCTTGCGAGGCGGCCAGCCCTGGGGTCAGGCGAATGGCTACCGGCTGCCCCTCGAAACTGCCTGCGCCATTGCTGCTGGCCTTGATCCGCAGGAAGTTGGAGTTGCCCAGGAACGAAGCGACAAAGGCATTCGGCGGGTTTTGGTACAGGTCGTAACCGGTGCCCAGGCCGACGATCTTGCCGTGGCTGAAAATGGCGATGCGCTGGGACAGGCGCATGGCTTCTTCCTGGTCGTGGGTGACGTAGACGATGGTAATGCCCAGTCGGCGGTGCAACTGGCGCAGTTCGTCCTGCAGGTCTTCTCGCAGCTTCTTGTCCAGCGCGCCGAGCGGCTCGTCCATCAGCAGGATACGCGGCTCGTACACCAGCGCCCGGGCAATCGCCACACGCTGCTGCTGGCCGCCAGACATTTGCGAGGGTTTGCGGTGGGCGAACTTCTCTAGCTGCACCAGCTTGAGCATGGCGTCGACGCGCTTGGCCGTCTCGGCAGCGCCGAGCTTGCGAATGGCCAGCGGGAAGGCGATGTTGTCGCGCACGTTCAGGTGCGGGAACAGCGAATAGCGCTGGAACACCATGCCGATGTCACGCTTGTGTGGTGGTACGTTGACCAGCGATTGGCCGTCGACCAGGATCTCGCCACTGCTGGGTGTTTCGAAGCCGGCCAGCATCGACAGGGTGGTGGACTTGCCCGAGCCGCTGGAGCCGAGGAAGGTCAGGAACTCGCCGTCCTGGATCTCCAGGTCGAGGTTGTCCACGGCGGTGAAGTCGCCGTAGTGCTTGTTCAGGCCGCGCAGGCTGACCAGGGTCTTGCCGTGCGCGTTGTCTTTGATCACTGCACTCATTGTTGTTTTCTCCGCGCTCAGGCGTTTTCGGTGCGCCGGCGCAAGGCGGCGGCAATGAACATGACAAGCAGCGACAGGCCGATCAGCAGGGTCGAGGCCACGGCAATGACCGGGCTGAGGTCCTGGCGCAGGGTGGTCCACATCTTCACCGGCAGGGTCTGCAGGTCGGGGCTGGCCATCATCACGCTCAGCACCACTTCATCCCACGACACCAGGAAGGCGAACAGGCCGCCGGCGATCATGCCGGGGCGGATGGCCGGGAAGGTGACCTTGAAGATCGCCTGCAGGCGCGAGGCACCGCAGATCACCGCGGCATCTTCAATCGACTGGTCGAACAGCTTCAGCGAGTTGATGATGGAAATGATGGTAAAGGGCAGGGCGACGATCACGTGGCTGACCACGAAGGCGAACAGCGTGCCGGTGTAGCCAAGTTTGAGAAACAGCGCATACACCGCCACGGCAATGATCACCAGCGGCACGATCATCGGCATGGTGAACAGCCCGTACAGCAGTTCGCGGCCCGGGAAGCGGCCACGCACCAGGGCGAACGCGCTGGGCAGGCCCAGCAGTACGGCGGCGAGGGTGGTCAGCACGGCCACCTTCAGGCTGGCCAGCGCAGCGTCCATCCACTCCGGGTTGGAGAAGAACTGGCCGTACCACTTGAAGGTCCAGCCTGGCGGCGGGAATACCAGCCACTGGGACGAGCCGAACGACAGCAGCACGATGAACACGACCGGCAGCAGCAGGAAGGCCGCGATGACCCCGGTGGTCAGGTACAGGCCCGTACGCAGCGGGCGACCCATGGCATTGGGAGACAGGAGCATGGCGGTTTACCTCGCGTTGCCAACCGGGGATTCCGGCTGCAGCTTCAGGTACAGGTAGAAGAGCACCAGGGTGATCGCCACCAGCAGTGCGGCGGCGGCGCTGGCCAGGCCCCAGTTGAGGAATGACTGCACCTGCTGGATGATGAATTCGGGCAGCATCATGTTCTGTGCACCGCCCAGCAGCGCCGGGGTGACGTAGTAACCGAGCGACATCACGAACACCATCAGCGCGCCGGAGAACAGCCCCGAGCGACACAGCGGCAGGAATACCTTCCAGAAGTTGGTCCACGGGCTGGCGCCGCAGATGGAGCCCGCCTGCAGCACCATCGGGTCGATGGCGTGCATGGTCGCCTGCAGCGGCAGCACGATGAACGGGACCATGATGTAGCTCATGCCGATCACCACGCCGGTGAGGTTGTGCACCATTTCCAGCGGGGCATCGATGATGCCCATGGCCATCAGCGCCTTGTTGATCACCCCCGAGCTCTGCAGCAGCACCAGCCATGAGTAGGTGCGTGCCAGCAGGCTGGTCCACATCGACAGCAATACGATGTTCAGCAGCCAGCGGCCCCAGCCCTTGGGCACCAGGGTGATCGCCCAGGCCAGCGGGAAGCCCAGCAGTACGCTGATCAGGGTGACCACGCCAGCCACCGAGAAGGTGTTGAACAGTACCCGTGCGTAGGCCGAGTTGGCGAACAGTTGCTCGTAGTTGCCCAGCCCAGGGGTTGGCTCAAGCACCCCGCGCAGCAACAGGCCGACCAGCGGGGCGAAGAAGAACAGGCCAAGGAACAGCATGGCCGGCAGCAGGTTGCGGCTGCCTTTCCAGCGCTGGCTCAGGCTGGCGCGGCGGGGGGCGGTGCCCGGCGCGCCGGCACCCGTGGGGGCACCTTGCGCGTTATGCAGGGCGTTGATGGCGACTTTCATTTGACCAACCACTCATTCCAGCGGGCCGCGATGGCTTGACCGTTCTTGGCCCAGTAGGCGAAGTCGAGGGTGACCTGGTCCTGGGCGTAGGCTGTTGGCAGGTTCGGCGCCAGGTCTTTGTCCAGCTTGGCCACGCTGTCGACGTTGACCGGCGCGTAGGCGGTCTTGTTGGCGAACTCGGCCTGGCCTTCGGCGCTGCTGGCGTTGGCCAGGAATTTCATGGCCGCATCCTTGTTCTTGGCGCCTTTGGGAATGACCAGGAAGTCGGCCATGACCAGGTTCTGCTTCCAGCTCACGCCCACCGGTGCGCCATCTTGCTGCAGGGCATAGACGCGGCCGTTCCAGAACTGGCCAAGCGAGGCTTCACCCGAGGCCAGCAGCTGTTGCGACTGGGCACCGCCGCCCCACCAGACGATGTCTTTCTTGATGGTGTCGAGCTTCTTAAAGGCGCGGTCCAGGTCCAGCGGGTACAGCTTGTCTGGGGCTACGCCGTCGGCCAGCAGGGCCAGTTCCAGCACGCCGGGGCTCGGCCACTTGTACAGGGCACGTTTGCCGGGGTAGGTCTTGGTGTCGAACAGCGCGGTCCAGTCCACCGGTTTGTTGGCACCGAGCTTGCCTTCGTTGTAGCCGAGTACGAAGGAGAAGAAGAACGAGCCGACGCCGTGGTCGGAGACGAATCGCGGGTCGATCTTGTCGCGCTTTATCTGGTTGAAATCGAGGGGTTCGAGCAGGCCTTCGCTGGCGGCACGCAGGGCAAAGTCGGCTTCGACGTCAACCACATCCCACTGCACGTTGCCGCTCTCGACCATGGCCTTGAGCTTGCCGTAGTCGGTGGGGCCGTCCTGCACGACCTTGATGTCGGTGGCTTTGCTGAACGGTACGGCCCACGCTTCTTTCTGGGCGTCCTGGGTGGTACCGCCCCAGCTGACGAAGTTCAGGCTGTCGGCGGCCTGGGCGGCCTGACATGCCAGGGTCAGCAGGCTGGCGGACAGCACTGCGGTTACACGTTTGCTCAACAGCATGGTTACGCCCTCGTTGCTTTTGTTATTCGAGGCGGGGCTTGTGGTGCGCCCGCCAACAGTGTTCGGGGAGCAGCAAAAACAAAGTGTCCGGGTGGCCGTTTTTAAGTGTAGGTGCCGGCCTGCAGATTTAAGGTCTACGGGATATCATATTATGGTATTCCAAACTTTTGGCAAGAGGTGTGAGGCGACCGGCCATCACTCCGACCTCTTCAATTTGTCGCGGTCTGCTTTTGTAGGAGCGGCCTTGTGTCGCGAAAGGGCCGTGAAGCGGCCCCAGGATTTCAGCAGATGCACAGATTGCTGGGGCCGCTCTGCGGCCCTTTCGCGACACAAGGCCGCTCCTACAAGGGGTGGTGTCAGCTTGGAAGACCTGGCTCGAACGGGATGCTCTGCACCACTTCCAGCTCATATCCCGCCAGGCCCGCGTATTTCAGCGGTGGCCCCAGGTGACGCAGTTTGCCAACGCCAAGGTCCTGCAGAATCTGCGCGCCGGTGCCCACCTCGGAATACACCTTCGACTGCCCACGCTGGTAAGGCCGTACCGGCTGAGTCAACTGCGGTATGCGTTCAAGCAATGCCTGGGAGGACTCATGGTTGGCCAGGATTACCACCACGCCAGCACCTTCCTCGGCCACCTTCTGCAACGCCGCCCACAGCGTCCAGTTGGCCGGGCCTGCATATTCAGCACCGACCAGGTCGCGCAGCGGGTCGATTACGTGCACCCGCACCAAGGTCGGTTGTTCGCGACGGATGTCGCCCATGACCATGGCCATGTGCACACCACCTTCGATGCGGTCTTCATAGCTGACCAGGCGGAAAATGCCATGCACGGTCGGCAGCTCGCGTTCGCCGATGCGCTTGATGGTCTGCTCGGTGCTCAGGCGGTAGTGGATCAGGTCGGCAATGGTGCCGATCTTGATGCCATGCTGGGCAGCGAACACTTCCAGGTCCGGGCGGCGGGCCATGGTGCCGTCGTCGTTGAGCACTTCGACGATCACCGAAGCCGGGCTGAAGCCTGCCAGCCGTGCCAGGTCGCAGCCGGCTTCGGTATGGCCGGCGCGGGTCAGCACGCCGCCTTCGCGGGCGCGCAGGGGGAAAATGTGGCCCGGTTGCACCAGGTCTTCGGGGTGCGCGTTGGGGGCCATGGCCGCTGCCACGGTGCGCGCCCGGTCGGCAGCGGAAATACCGGTGGTGACACCCGTGGCCGCCTCGATCGACACGGTGAACGCGGTGCTGAAGACGCTGCCGTTAGCCGGTACCATCTGCTCCAGGCCCAGGCGCTGGCAGTGCTCGTCGGTCAAGGTCAGGCAGATCAGCCCACGCGCTTGGCGGGCCATGAAGTTGATGGCCTGGGCGTCGCAACGCTCGGCGGCGATCAACAGGTCGCCTTCGTTTTCCCGGTCCTCGTCATCCACCAGCAGGACCATCTTGCCTTGCCGGTAGTCCTCGAGAAGTTCCTCGATGGTGTTGAAAGCCATGTTGCACGCTCACTGTGGTGGGGTGATTATTATGGTATACCATCATACATAAATATCGCCTTAAGAGGAGAGCAGCAGATGAAGGCTTACTGGATCGCCCATGTGGACGTGACCGACCCCGAGCAATACCAGCAGTACACCCAGCGTGCCCCGGCTGCCTTCAAGGCGTTCGGCGGCCGCTTCCTGGCCCGTGGTGGGCGCAGCGAGGCGATGGAAGGGCGGTCTACCCCCCAGCGTAGCGTGGTGATCGAGTTCGATTCGTACGAGCAGGCGGTGGCGTGTTACCGGTCCGAGCTGTACCAGCAAGCGTGCAGCCATCGCCAAGGTGTGGCGAAGGCCGAAGTGATCATTGTCGAAGGGTTCGAGCCTTGAGTGATGGTCTCACGGCTCTCCCGGACCGGCAGGGCACCAGGCCCTGCCGCATGGGTGGATAAGGTTATTGAAGGTGTACTTTCAGTTCACCGGCCGCCTGGCGCATCGCCGCCTTCACTGCCGGCACCTGGCTCAGTGGGTTGAGCAGCCCATAGTCATGGATCATGCCGTTGTAGCGCACTGAGGTAACCGTCACACCGGCAGCATTCAGCTTGCGGGCATAAGCCTCACCTTCATCACGCAACACATCGAACTCAGCCGTTTGTACCAGTGCTGGCGGCAAGCCTTTGAGCTGCTCAGTGCTGGCCCGCAGCGGCGATGCGTAGACCTGCGCACGGGCACTGGTATCGGAGGTGTAGCTGTCCCAGAACCACTTCATCATCCCTGTGGTCAGGAAGTGCCCTTCGGCAAATTGCTTGTACGAGGCAGTCTCGAAACTCGCATCGGTCACCGGCCACAGCAGCAGCTGGAAGCGCAGCGCAGGGGTGCCGGCCTCTTTGGCTTTCAGCGCCACGACTGCCGCCATGTTGCCGCCGACGCTGTTGCCGGCCACGGCCAGGCGCTTGCCGTCCACGCCGATCGCCTTGCCATGCTCGGCCACCCAGCGGGTCGCGGCGTAGGCCTGGTTGATGGCCGTCGGGTAGTGCGCTTCCGGCGATGGGGTGTAGTCCACGTAGACCGCCACCGCACCCGAGCCGACTACCAGGTCGCGGATCAGCCGCTGGTGGGTGGGGAAGTCGCCCAGCACCCAGCCGCCCCCGTGGAAGAACATGAACACTGGCAGGTCACCCTTCGCGTTGGCCGGGCGCACTACTTGCAGCTTGATCGACTCGCCATTGGCCTGGATGGTGCGCTCCTTTACCTCGATGCCCGAAAGGTCGACCTTGACCGAGGCCTGAGCGCCGGTCAGCACTGCGCGGGCGTCTGTTGGGCTGAGCTGCTCCAGCGGCTTGCCACCCCCTTTTTCCAGGGCTTCGAGGAAGGCCTGAGTGTGTTGTTCGACACCAGGGCTGCCAGCGGCGAAAGCGCTGGAAACGGACAGGGCCAAGAGGGAGGCGGTGAGGGCCTTGTGGACAATGTTCATGAGCGAATCCTTTTCTATGCAAGTGGTGGTAGTGGGCGTCTTGCCTGGCCTGCTGGGCCATCGCTGCGACTTGTGCGTAGATTAGGCAGGTGCACTTGCAGGAAAAAGCCGCTATAAAGCGTTTGACTGTCACTATGAGCGAGACAATGAACCCTTACGAAGACATGCGGATCTTCGCCCAGGTCATGGAGGCTGGCAGTTTCACCGCCGCCGCCGACCGCCTGGGCATGTCGAAGCAATCGGTCAGCCGACGCCTGATGCAGCTCGAGGAGCGCCTTGGCGTTCGCCTGCTCAACCGCTCCACCCGGCGCCTGGATGCCACACCGCTGGGCCAGCACTACTACCAGTCGGCCTTGCGCTTGTTGGGTGAGGTGCAGCAGGTAGAGCACGACATCAGCGGCCAGGCCCAGGCCTTGCGCGGCACCTTGCGCCTGAGTGCGCCGCTGTCGTTCGCCATGTCGCACCTGGGTTGCCTGCTGACCGAGTTTCTTCAACTGCACCCGCTAGTAGATGTAGAGGTGGACCTCAGCGACCGCGCCGTGGACCTGATCGGCGAGGGCTACGACCTGGCGCTGCGCATTGGCGCGCTGGAGGACTCCAGCCTGATTGCGCGGCGTATTGCCAATGTCGAGCGCGTCTACTGCGCGAGTCCGGCATACCTGCAGGCGCGGGCAGTACCAGTAATACCGGAGGATCTGGCCGGGCATGACTGCCTGCCCTATGGGCATTCGCGACAGGTGCAGTGGCAGTTTCGCCAGGGCGGCAAGGCGCAGGCGATTCAGGTGACAGGGCGCATGCGTGCCAACAACGGCGAGTTGCTCAGGGATGCGGCCATCGCCGGCATGGGGGTGACCTACCTGCCGACCTTCATCGTTGGCCAGGCGTTGGCGGATGGGCGGCTGGTGAGTGTGCTTGAAGAATGGACGCCGCCGGCGTTGCAGTTATCAGCGGTGTATCCGCAGCACCGGCAGGTAGCGCGGCCGGTGCAGGGTTTTGTCGACTTCTTGCGTGAGCGGTTGGTGCAATTATAGGTTTACCTCAGCACAGGGCCAGCAGTGGTGCCTTGCGCGCCTGTGGCCCGGCCCAGAGCAGTTGCGCCACGCCGATGGTGCGTTCTTCGAAACCGCCCTGGCAATAGCACAGGTAGAACTCCCACAAGCGCTGAAAGGTATCGTCATACCCCAGCATCGTTAGTTCCGAGCGCGCCAGGCGCAGGTTGTCGCGCCAATGGCGCAGCGTGCGCGCGTAGTCCTGGCCGAAATCCTCCAGATGTACCAGGTTCAGCGCGGTCTGGCGGCTGGCGGTGTCCAGCAGCACGCTCAGCGAAGGCAAGGCGCCGCCGGGGAAAATATAGCGCTGGATAAAATCCACCGAGCGCCTGGCCTGGGCGTAGCGCTGGTCGCGGATGGTGATGGCTTGCACCAGCATCAGGCCATCATCCTTGAGCAGCGACGCGCACTGGCGAAAGTAGGTCGGCAGGTAGCGGTGGCCGACAGCTTCGATCATTTCGATCGATACCAGCTTGTCGAAGCGCCCGCGCAGGTCGCGATAGTCTTCGAGCAGTACGGTGATGCGCTGCTCCAGGCCCAGGGCCTTGACCCGCTGCAGGGTATGGGCGTACTGCGCCGCCGAGAGCGTGGCGGTGGTGACCCGGCAGCCATGCTGCAGTGCGGCGTGGATGGCCAGGCTGCCCCAGCCGCTGCCGATCTCCAGCAGATGATCGTCGGGCTTGAGTTCAAGTTTCTGGCAGATGCGTCGCAGCTTGCTGGTCTGGGCCTGCTCCAGGGTTTGCCCGGGGCTGTCGAACTGCGCAGCGGAGTACATCATGGTGGGGTCCAGCAGGCGCTCGAACAGGTCATTGCCCAGGTCGTAATGCGCCAGGATATTGCGCCGCGCGCCGCGCCGGCTGTTGCGGTTGAGGCGGTGCAGCAGGCGCAGGGCCGGGCGCGCCAGGCGTGCCAGGCCGCCCTCCATGGCATCGAGAACATCCAGGTTGGCAACGAACAACCGGGTGACAGCTGCCAGGTCCGAGCTGCGCCAGTAGCCGTGAATATAGCCTTCTCCGGCACCAATCGAACCATTGCCGGCGACCAGGCCCCAGGCGGCGTCATCAATCACTTCCACTTCCGCGTAAAGCGGGCTGGCAACGTCGCCGAACGTCCATTGCTGGCCTTGGCAGATCAGGCGCAGGTTGCCGTGGCGCAGTTGGCGCAACTGCGCGAGCACTGCGCGCCTGGCCAGGCCGCCGAGCAGCGGGGCAATGCTTGCCGATTTGCTAACGCTCAGGGTCGGTTCGGGCATGGTCGGGCTCCTCGCGGGCAGGTTGGCCGAATGCCAGGTCGTGCTGGCTGGCGATATGGTCATGTAGAGGGGTACGTTTCAGCAGCAGGCGCAGGGCCTGCCAGTAAATGCCGGAGAGGGTGCGCAGGCTCATCCACGGAAAGCTCAGGATGTGCCGCTGCAAGGCCGCGCGGTCCAGCGGCTGACGTTGCAGCGCCAGGTCGGCTTCGAACACCTTGTGCCCGGCGCGCCAGTTCTGCATGTGGATGCGCACCCGCTGTGCATCGAGGGCGAACTGCAGGTGGTAGTCCATGTCCAGTGGCATGAACGGCGAGACATGGAAGGCTTTGGCCAGGGTAAATGTCTGGCTCAGGCCATCGTTCACGGGCAGTACATAGTGGAAACGTTCACGCCAGGGGGTGTTGCGCACTTCCAGCAAAATAGCCGCGAGCTGGCCTTGCCGGTCATGGCAGAAATAGACACTCACTGGGTTGAACGACAGCCCCCAGCAGCGCGGTTGGGTCAGCAGGTGCACGGCGCCTTCGGGTGCTTGGCCGATAGCCTGACCGACCATCAGCCGTGCGGCCTCGGCCAGTGGTCTGCCCTGGCGGGTCAGCGCCGGCAGATAGTCGGTTTCACGCCAGCACAGGGGGGCCAGCCGGGAGCTCCCAAGCCAGCGGGACAGGCGCAGGAGCTGGGGTTGTTCGTTGAGATCCAGGTAAAACATGCCAACCCGGTAACGAAACGCATGGTAGTGTGGGCTCAGCCGCCGGTGGCTCAGCCAGCCCTGGCACAGGTTGCTGTTCACAACTGTTCTCCAAAGTGCTGGGCGACGTTCAGCGCGCTTAGCACCCCGTCTTCGTGAAAACCATTGCCCCAGTAGGCGCCGCAGTAATAACTGTGCAAACGCCCCTGCAGTTCGCCCTGCCGAGCCTGTGCCGTCAGGGCGTCAAGGCTGTACTGCGGGTGGGCATACTCGAAGCGGGCAAGTATCTGTGCAGGGTCCACCTGCGCGGTCTGGTTGAGGCTTACGCAGAACGTGGCCGGCGCCTTGATGCCCTGAAGGATGTTCATGTTGTAGGTGAGTGCGGCAGGCGCCTGCGCGTTGCCGCCCAGGCGGTAGTTCCAGCTGGCCCAGGCCCTGCGCCGTTGTGGCAGCAGGCGCGTGTCGGTGTGCAGCACCACGTCGTTGCTGGCGTAGTGGATGGCACCCAGGATGGCGCGCTCATGTTCGCTTGGCGGTGCCAGCAGGGCCAGTGCCTGGTCGCTGTGACAGGCAAATACCACCTTGTCGAATCGCTCATTACCGCTGGCCCAGGTAACCGTCACGCCGAGGTCGTCACGTTTTACCTGATGCACCGGGCAGCTCAGCCGGATGCGATCGGCAAAGGGCTGGCACAGAGGCCTGAGGTACGCGCGTGAGCCTGCGTCGACAACCTGCCATTGCGGGCGATGGTTGACCGACAGCAAGCCGTGGTTGTTACAGAACCGCACGAAAAACTGCAACGGGAAGCCCAGCATATCGGCCGGCGACATCGACCAGATCGCTGAGCCCATCGGCACGATGTAATGGTCGATGAAGCGCCGCCCATAGCCTTGGGCATGCAGATAACTGCCCAGCGTGGTGGCGCTCTCGATCCGTTGCTGGTTCAGGTCGGCGGTGGCCTCGCGGTTGAAGCGCAGCACATCGCGCAGCATTCCCCAGAATGGCGGGGACAGCAGGTTGCGCCGCTGGGCAAACAGCGTGACCAGGTCGTGGCCGTTGTACTCGAACCCCGTGCGCGGGTCATGCACCGAAAAGCTCATCTCGGTGGGGCGCGAGGCGACACCCAGATGCTTGAGCAGGCGGATGAAGTGCGGGTAGGTCCAGTCGTTGAAGACGATGAAACCGGTGTCTATCGAGTAGCCTTGGCCCTGCCACTGCACATCGACGGTATGGGTATGCCCGCCGACCCGGTTCGCGGCCTCGAACACCGTGACCTCGTTACGACGTGACAGCAGGTGGGCACAGGAGAGGCCGGCGATACCGCTACCGATGATGGCGATACGCATGGGTCAGCCCTGTGGTTGGCGCGCCAGGCGGCGGCCCAGCTTCAGGCGCCAGCGCGCCAGGCGGCGGCCCAGCTTCAGGCGCCAGCGCGCCGGCAGTGCGCCTAGCAGGCGCAGCACCAGGGTGAAGGTGGCGGGGAAGGCTATTTCCAGCGGGCGGTGTGGCAGGCGCGCGATGATATGGGCGGCGGCGCGCTCGGCGCTCCACAGCTGGGGCATGGGGAAGTCGTTGCGGCGGGTCAGTGGCGTGTCGACGAAGCCGGGGCAGACCAAGGTGACATCGATGCCTTCGCCGACCAGGTCGATGCGCAGGGACTCGACCAGGTACCGCAATGCCGCTTTGGAGGCACCATAGGCACCCGCACGCGGCAATGCCAGCCAGCTCACCGAGCTGCCCATGACCACCAGGTGTGGCCGCTGGCCGTGGCGCAGCAAGGGTAGGGCGGCGGCAAGGCATAAGCTGGTGCCGGTCAGGTTGGTGCGTATCACTCGGTCGATCAGGGCAGGGTCGAAGTGCCCAGGCTCCAGGTACTCGCAAGTGCCCGCATTGAGAATCACTTGGTCCAGTGCGCCCCAGGCGTGCTCGATCTGCTCGGCGATTCGCGCCACTTGCCCAGGTTGATCGATATCGCCGACTGCCAGCAGTACCTGGTCCGGAAACCGTTCGGCCAGTGCTGTCAGCTTGTCTGCCCGGCGTGCGCCCAACGCTACCTGGTGGCCTTGTTCCAGCAGGTGCAACGCCAGCGCGGCACCCATGCCACTGCTGGCACCGGTCAGCCAGCAACGGCTCATGCCAGCCTGCCTTTGAGCCAGCGAATCGCGCTGCCCATGATCGGCAGATGTTCGTACAGCAGGGCACCGGCGTCGAAGTAGTCCTGGTGAAAATACACCCGCTCATGCCAGCGCAGGTGGCTGCAGCCTTGCAGGCTGATCAGTTGCCCGCTGGCCAGTTGCGGGTGGCGATAGTGCAACGTCCAGCGAATGTAGCCATGGCCCGGCTGTAGTTCGTCGGTGCCCTCGAAGCGGTAGTGGCAGTCGGAAACCTTGGCGTACAGCTGGGCGAAATAAGCCCGCAGCGCGGGAAGGCCGGTGAACTGGTGCAAGGGGTCGCGGAAGGCGACGTCCTCGCTGTACAGGTCACCCAACAGGTCGAGGTTGTGCGTATCCAGCGTGGCAAAGCGTTCGGCGAAGGATTGCAGGTAGGTGGACATGCACAATACCTGTACAAAATTAATTTGTTGTACAAGGTATAGTGCAGGTCTCTGGATAAATCTATACAGAAGAAAATTTTTGTACAGTTTTCGCGCGGCGCTCGATCTCCCAGGCGCCAAAAATCATGCGGCGAGCACCCCCGCTAGACCATCCCCCCACCAAACTCACCCATGGCATCCAGCACCGCCTCGCACACATACGCCAGCGAAGCCCGATCAAACAGCAGCTGCAACGCCGGCCGCTCATCACTGCCTACATTCAGCACAATCATATTGATCCGCGCCACCGAGGTCTGCGCCACCGTCCCAACCGGAAACGCCCCGGCACGCAGATCCACCCCGCACAACTTGGCCATCACCGCGCTGCCATGCACCCCCGACAGTTGTAGCCAGGCATGGCTGTCCTGGCGCGGCAGCAGGTAATTGCGCTGGGCATCCTGCACCCACTCGGCCTCTACATCCGCCACCCGTGCGCCATCGTCGGCCAGGCTGCCCAGCAGCAGGTACTCGGCCTGCGACAATCGCGCCACCCAGCTTCCATCATGCTGACGCACGGCCTGGTTCGGCTGCGTGGGCAAACGGTATCCACGTTGCTGAAGGTAGGCGGCGCTGTCTGCGCCGCGAAATCCAACCCGCGCCAACGCAGTCAAGTCAGTCAACGCACAGGTGTGCAGCAGTTCGGCTCGCGGGTTGCGAGGGATAAACGCTTCGGCTTGCAAACGGGTCATGGCTCAGAGCTCCTGGCGCAGGTTGTCGGGGTCGTGGAACGGCAGCGCTACCACCTTGGCATTGACCATCACGCCACCGTCGGTGCGAATCGGGATGAGCATGCCGGGGCTGGCCTGGTGGGCGCCGGCATAGGCCAGGCCGATGATCTGCCCCAGGGTTTGCGAGTACTCGCAGGAGGTGACGTTACCGCTGATGTCCCGGCCGTCCAGCACCAGGTGCCCCTCCAGTGGTCGCGGGCTGCCTTTGGGCAGCGTGAAACCGACCAGCTTGCGCTTGAGCGGCTGTGCTTCGAGGATTTCGATCGAGCGCTTGCCAACGAAGAACGGCTTCTTGCGACCGATGGCCCACTGCATGTCGATTTCCGCCGGGTGCGTCATGCCGTCGGTGTCCTGGCCGATGATCACGTGGCCTTTTTCCAGGCGCAGCAGGCGTTGGGTCTCGACGCCGAAGGGGCGAATGCCCAACCCGGCACCCGCCTGCATCAAGGTATCCCACAGCCGCTCGGCATGGCGCGCTGGTACGTGCACTTCATAGCCCAGCTCACCGACAAAGCCGACTCGCAGGATACGTGCAGCAATGCCTGCCACCTTGCCCTGGCGTACGCCCAGGTAAGGGAAGGCTCCGGCGGCCAGGTCTACGTCATCGCACACCTTGGCCAGCACCTGGCGTGACAGTGGCCCGGCCAGGTTGACGGCGGCCAGGGCAGCGGTGACGTTGGTGATGTCCACGTCCAGGCGCCACTGCGCGTTCCACTTCAGCATCTGTTGGTAGATGCGGTCGACGCCGCTGGTGGTGGCGGTTACGTAGAAGTGCTGCTCGCCCAAGCGTGCGCAGACACCATCGTCGATGACCACGCCGTGCTCGTTGGTCATCAACGCATAGCGAGTGCGGCCAACAGGCAGTTTGGCGAAGCCGAAGGTGTAGAGGCGTTCCAGCAGTTCGGCCGCATCCGGGCCACGCACGTCCAGGCCGCCGAGCGTGGAGACGTCGATCAGGCCGACTTTTTCACGTACATGCCGGGCTTCTTCCTGCATGCAGCGATCGCGTTCCTCCGGCTTGCCATAGTAGGCCGGGCGCTGCCAGATGCCGGCGGGCATCATGTTCGCCCCGGCTTGCAGGTGGCGGCGGTGCATTGGCGTTTGCCGGTACGGGTCGAAGGCGCGGCCGGCAATGTGTGCCAGCTTTTCTGCCTGGAACGGTGGGCGGGCAGTGGTCACGCCGGTCTCGCTGATGCTGCGGCCGGTGGCATGGGCCACCAGGCGCGCGGTGGGCAGTGCCGAGTGGCGGCCCTGGGATGGGCCCATGCCGACCGTGGAGAAGCGTTTGACCAGTTGCACATCGCGGTAGCCGCTGCGGGTGGCGTTGACGATGTCGCGCACCTGCAGGTCTTCGTCGAAATCGACGAAATCCTTGCCCTTGGGGTGCGGGAAGATCGGCCAGGGGAAGTTGACCTTGGCCTCGGCGTTGAACAGCGGCTGCACCGGCGCTTGCAGGCCCAGCGCGGCCACGGCTTCGGCCGCCCCACGGGTGGCGTCGGCCAGCACGTTGCCTAGCGCATGGCGGCCGTTCACCGAACCGGCGATATCCAGCCCGGCTGGCAGGTGGCTGATGGCGAACTCGTCGCGGTCGATGTCATAGGCCAGCTTGCCACCGGCCTGGCACAGCAACTGGTACACCGGCATGTAGCCCGCCGACATGCACAACAGGTCGCAGGCCAGGCGCAGGCCATGCGGGCCAACCTTGCCCTGGCCGGTGATTGGGCGAATGTCCACGCCATTGACATGGCGCATGCCCGCTTCGTGCAGCGCTTCGTACACGGTGCTGCCCAGGTGCACAGGGATATCGCGGCGCTTGAGCTCGGCGGCCAGCGTGGCATCGGCCGGTGCGGCGCGCATGTCGATCACAGCAGCCACAGCCACGCCTTGTTCCTGCAGGTCGAGCGCGGCAAGGTAGCCGTCATCATGGCCGGTCAGGATCACTGCGCGCTGGCCCGGTTTGACCGCGTACAGCTTCATCAGCCGCTGTGCGGCGCTGGTCAGCATCACACCGGGCAGGTCGTTGTTGCGGAACACCACCGGCTGGTCGAACGAACCGGCCGCCACCAGGCAACGGCCGGCACGCACCTTGTACAGGCGCTTGTGCTGGATCACTGGCAGGTAGTGGTCGGTGAACCAGCCGTTGCAGGTGGCGTCCAGCAGCACCTGGATATTCGGGTGACCCTCTACGGCTGCCAGCAATTCCTGACGCAGGCTGGCGGCACGCGTGCCGGCGATGTCAAAGCGGGCGTAGGTGAGCGAGCCGCCAAGCACGGGCTGTTGCTCGATCAGCAACACCTTGGCCCCGGCATTGGCTGCGTCCAGCGCCGCGCGCAGGCCGGCAGGGCCTGCGCCGATGACGGCGACATCGACAAACAGGTAGGCCTTGTCGTAGTACTGTGGCTTGAAGCCTTGGTCGAGCACGCCCAGGCCGGCCTTTTTGCGAATCAGCGGCTCCCACACCTTCCACATGCCTTTGGGCTTGTAGAACGAGCGGTAATAGAAACCCACCGGCATGAAGCGCGAGCACTTGCCCAGGTAGGCGTCGCGGTCGTGCTCCAGGCTGCCGTTGAAGTTCTGCCCTTCGACCACCTGCCCGTCGCGGGCGGCTTCCAGGTCGGCCAGCACGTTGGGTTCCTCAGGCAGTTGCACCAGGGTGTTGGCATCTTGCCCGGCCATGCTCAGCGGGCCGCGTGGGCGGTGGTATTTGAATGAACGCGACAGCAACCAGCGGCCGCTGCCAAGCAGGGCGCTGGCAATGCTGTCACCGGCAAAGCCCGAACAGGCCTGGCCGTCGAACTGGAAACGCAAGGGGCGTTCGCGGTCGATCAGCAGGCCCATGGGCGCGGGGAGGCGAGTGTGGCTGTTCATCCGGCGATCTCCGGGGTGGCGGCGGGGGTGAAGTCGACGCGGCGGTCGAACAGTGCTTTCGGGTCGAAGGTGCGCAGCACCTGGTCGCTTACCGTGTGGCGCTCGGCCAGAAACCAGTAGCTGGAAGCGTTGTGCAGCCACCACTCGAGCACCACCCCGGCCAGGTTGTCGCTATTGAACACATAGTCGGCCCACTCGGTATCGCTGCAGTTGGCCGGGTCGGGCATGTGCTTGCACTCGCCGCCGTAGGTGAATTCGCTGATGTTGCGCGGGCCGTTCAAGGGGCAGGTCAGGATTTTCATCGTCATGTGCTCCTAGTGGCTGGCCGCAGTGGCGCCCATTTCGTTGACTTGCTGGAAGCGGCTGAAGCGCTCGAGGGCGAAGGGGGCAATCAGCTCGGGCACCTTGCCGCCGCTGGCGACCAGCTCGGCCATGGCCTTGCCGCAGATCGGCGTGGCTTTGAACCCCCAGGTGCCCCAGCCAGCATCCAGGTAGTAGTTCTGCACCGGTGACAGGCCCATGATCGGGCTGTAGTCCGGGGTCATATCGGTCATCCCGGCCCACTGGCGCATCAGCTTGGCGTTGGCCATGAACGGGAACATTTCGATGGCGTGGGCCAGCAGGCTTTCCTTGAGGTCGAGGGTGGAGCGGGTGTTGTACAGCGGGTAAGGGTCGGAGCCGCCGCCAAAGACGATTTCGCCTCGGCTGGTCTGCTGCACGTAGCAGTGCAGCGCCGACGAACTTACCAGCGGGTCGAGAAACGGCTTGAAGGGCTGGGTGACCATGGCTTGCAGCGGGTAGGTGTGGATCGGCGCGCGGATGCCGGCCTTTGCCATCAACAGCGAACTGGCACCCGCCACGGCCTGGACCACGCAGCCGCATTGCACCGTGCCGCGGTTGGTCTTCACCGCCTCGATGCGGCCATTGCGGATCAGCAAGTCCTGCACTTCGGTCAGTTGGTGGATTTGCACGCCGCGCCTGGCTGCCTGTTTGGCGTAGCCCCAGGCCACCGCGTCGTGGCGCGCGGTGGCGCCGTCGATGTGCCACAGGCCCGCCAGCACCGGCAGGTGGCCGGGGTCCAGGTTCAGGCTGGGCACCAGCTCGCGGATCTGTTGGCGATCGATCATTTCGCTACGCCCGCCGAAGTGCTTGTTCACTTCGGCGCGCTGGCGGAAGGCGCGCACGGTGGCGTCGGTGTGCGCCAGGGTAAGCTGGCCGCGCTCGGAATACATGATGTTGAAGTCGAACTCGTTCGACAGGTTCTGGAACATGCGCACCGATTCTGCGTAGAAGCGCACACCTTCGCTGGTGAGGTAGTTGGAGCGGATCACGGCGGTGTTGCGCGCGGTGTTGCCGCCCCCCAGGTAGGCTTTTTCCAGCACGGCGACGTTGGTCACACCGTGGTACTTGGCCAGGTAGTAGGCGATGGCCAGGCCGTGGCCGCCGCCGCCGATGATCACCACGTCATAGCGTGGCTTGAGTTCGCACGGTGGCGGCAGGTCGACCTCCACCGGGTAGTCGGCGCTCAGGCCGTATTTCAGCAGGGCGAAAGGCATGCGGTGCGCTCCTGGTGGGCGGCCTGTTGTTGCAGGTCGAGGGCGAGCAGGGTGTTTTTCATCAAGTAGGCGATGGTCATCGGGCCGACGCCGCCGGGGACCGGGGTAATGCCGGCGACCTGGGGCAGGGCAGCGGCGAAATCGACATCACCGACCAGGTGGTTTTGGCCGTCTTCATTGATGCGGTTGATGCCGACGTCGATCACCACCGCACCGGGTTTGAGGCAATCGGCACCGATCAGCCGTGGCTTGCCCACTGCGGCAACCAGGATGTCGGCCTGGCGGCACAACGCGGGCAGGTCGCGGCTGCGTGAATGCACCACAGTCACCGTGCAGTCGGCCTGCAACAGCAGGGCAGCCATGGGCTTGCCGACGATGTTCGAGCGGCCGACCACTACCGCATGTTTGCCACGCAGCTCGCCACAGGCGTCGCGCAGCAGGCGCATGCAGCCGCTGGGGGTGCACGGGGTCAGCACATCGCGGCCCTGGGCCAGGCCACCGACGTTCTCGCTGTGGAAGCCGTCCACGTCCTTGAGCGGGTTGATGGCCTGCAATACGCAATGCTCGTCGATGTGCGCGGGCAACGGCAGTTGCACGAGGATGCCGTTCACCTCGGGGTCGCGGTTCAGGCGGTCGATCAAGGTCAGCAGGTGGGCCTGGGTGGTGTCGGCGGGCAGGCGATGTTCCTGCGAGCGGATGCCCACCTCTTCGGCGCGCAGCACTTTATTGCGCACGTACACCTGGCTGGCGGCATCGGCACCCACCAGCACCACGACCAGGCCCGGTTGCACGCCGCCCTGGCGCAGTTCCTGCACCTGCTCGCGTACCTCGGCCAGCACACGCGCGGCGGTGGCCTTGCCGTCGATCAGCTTGAGGCTGGTAAGTGCGTTCATTTGAAGATCACCGTGCGGTCGTGGTTAAGGAATACCCGGTGTTCAAGGTGGTATTTCACCGCGCGGGACAGGGCGATGGTCTCGGTGTCGCGGCCGATGGCCACCAGAGCGTCCGGGGCATAGGCGTGGTCCACGCGTTGCACTTCCTGCTCGATGATCGGCCCTTCGTCCAGGTCGCGGGTCACGTAGTGGGCGGTGGCGCCGATCAGTTTTACCCCGCGCTGATAGGCCTGGTGGTAGGGCTTGGCGCCTTTGAAACCGGGCAGGAACGAGTGATGGATGTTGATCGCCCGGCCCGACAGCTGGCGGCACAGGTCATCGGAGAGGATTTGCATGTAGCGCGCCAGCACCACCAGTTCGGTGCCGGTGTCCTCGACGATACGCAGCAGTGCGGCTTCCTGTTCGGCCTTGGTGTCCTTGGTGACCGGCAGGTAAACGAAGCGAATGCCCTGGCGCTCGGCCATGGGGCGCAGGTCCAGGTGATTGGAGACCACGGCGGTGATCTGCATGTCCAGTTCGCCCTTGGCATGCCGGTACAACAGGTCGGACAGGCAGTGGTCGAACTTGCTCACCATCAGCAGCACACGCATCGGCCGGGCGCTGCTGTGCAGGCTCCATTGCATGTCGAAGCGCTGGGCCACGTCGGTAAAGCCAGCCTCCAGCTGTGGTGTGTCGCCGCTGACACCGGTGTTGAAGCGGAACACCGCGCGCATGAAGAAGCGCCCATTGTCCTCGTCGTCGAACTGCGCCATCTCGCTGATGTAGCAACCGTGCTCGGCCAGGTAAGTGGTCACCGCAGCGACGATGCCGGACACGGCCGGGCAACTGACGCGCAGGATGAAGTGATCGGGAGCGGGATGCATGTCGGATAGGCCTCGTGATGGAGTGGGGCAGGTCGGGCACAAGGGCAAAAGAAGATTCGCGACGGTGCGAAGGGTGTTTCTTGGTAGGAATATAAATTTCCTTTTGGGGATTTATAGGCGATATGAGGGGTGATGGTCTAGATGTTTGTGAAATTTTTTATCCTGGCAGGAAAGTTTTTTTAGAGGTCTTTGCCGGGCTATGCTTGCTCCATGACCACACCACCGCCTCTACGCCAACCTTGCCCCCCTGGCGCCTGCGACTGCGGCCGGGAACACTTGGTCGAACACCCGCAGGCCGCCCAACGCATCCTCCTGCTGACCCGCCAGGAAGAAAAGCGCCTGCTCGAACGCCTGGAAAACCTCAAGGACCTCGAAGACCTGCAGCGCCTGCAGCAGCGTCTGTACGACAACCTCGGCATCCGCGTACACATCGCCCCCGGCTTCAACGAAGTGCGCACCATGCGCGGCATCGTCATCGAACTGGATGATCAGCCGGGGCTATGCCGCAAAACCAGGCAGTCGATCCCGGCGGCCATTCGGCGTGGGCTGGAGCGCAACCCGCAGGTCGCCTACCGCCTGCTCGATACCTACGACCTGCTGCGTGACGGTTGAGAGAGGAGTGAGTCATGCACATGGCGGCGCAAACAAACCATAGCGCCTTAATTTTTCCGAAGCCTCCCACGTCTACTTGAAAGCCCCCCTGCGCGAAGCCCGCAGCGGTACTCATCATTCAAGGAGACAGGCAATGACTTCCGTTTTCGACCGCGACGATATCCAGTTCCAGGTAGTGGTCAACCACGAAGAGCAATACTCGATCTGGCCCGACTACAAGGCCATCCCCAACGGCTGGCGTGCGGTGGGCAAGAGCGGCTTGAAGAAGGACTGCCTGGCCTACATCGATGAGGTCTGGACCGATATGCGCCCGCTGAGCTTGCGCCAGAAAATGGCCGAAGCCGCCGCCCAGTGACCACGCTGAACCTGCTGTGCCTGCCGTACTCCGGCGCCAGCGCCATGGTCTACAGCCGCTGGCGGCGCAAGCTGCCAGCGTGGTTGCAAGTGCGCCCGGTAGAGCTGCCTGGGCGAGGCGCGCGCATGGCCGAGGCGCTGCACACCGACATGCAAGCCCTGGCCCGGCAACTGGCCCGCGAACAGCGCCTGGCGGCCAGCGCCCCCTATGCGCTGCTTGGGCACAGCCTGGGCGCGCTGCTGGCCTTCGAGCTGGCCCATGAACTGCAAGCGTTGGGCTGCCCGCCACCCTTGGCGCTGTTCGCTTGCGGCACGGCGGCACCCACGCGGCGTGAGGACTACGACGGCAAGAACTGGCGCGAGCCCAAGAGTGACGCCGAGCTTATCAGCGAGTTGCGCGAGCTTCAGGGTACGCCCGAGGAAGTGCTGGCGAACGCCGAGTTGATGAGCCTGACCTTGCCGACCTTGCGTGCCGACTTTCTGTTGTGCGGCACCTACGCCTACCGCCAGCGGCCGGCGTTGCAGTGCCCACTGCATGTGCTGGGTGGCGTGGATGACCGGGCCAGCGACGAGCAACTGCAGGCCTGGCGCAAGGAAACCCACGGCAAGTTCTCGCTGCAGATGTTCCCAGGTGGGCACTTCTTCATCCATGAGCATGAAGACCGCGTGCTCGACGCGCTGACCGCGTCGTTGCAGCCGCTTCGGCTGTCCGCCTGATTGACGTCACCGCTTGCCTGGGGGAGGCTAGGGCTTTTCCCAGGCAAGGGGCAGACAATGCTGATCGATCCACTCAAGGCCACGCTGCTGGTCGTCGACATCCAGGAAAAACTCATCGGCGCCATGAGCGACCCCGAAGGCACTCGGGCGCGGGCCCGCTGGTTGCTGGCCGCGACTGCCGAGCTGGAACTGCCGACGGTGATTTCCGAGCAGTACCCCAAGGGCCTGGGCCATACCCTGGCGCAATTGCTGGCCGCAGCACCGGCCGCCGAGGTGGTGGAGAAAAGCCACTTTTCCTGCGTGGCCGCGCAGTGTCTGCCAGCCAGCCTGATGGCGCGTGAGCAGGTGATCGTCTGTGGCATGGAAACTCACGTCTGCGTGCTGCAGACCGTGCTCGGCCTGCTGGGGCTGGGCAAGCAGGTGTTCGTGGTCGAAGATGCCTGCGACAGCCGAACCTCGGCCAGCAAGGCGGCAGGCCTGGCGCGCATGCGTGCCGCCGGGGCGCAAGTGGTGACCCGTGAGATGGTGCTGTTCGAACTGCTGGGCAGCGCCAGCCATCCGCTGTTCCGCCACATCAGCAAAACCTACCTGGTCGGTGAACAGCCCTGAACGGTCGGGCACTGGCTGTGGGGGTGATGGCCCTGGCGCTGCTGCAAGGCTGCGCCGGGCGTCGTGAAGAAGCGCCAGAAGCGGACCCGGCCAAGGTCCGCGCACAGCTGCTGCGATTGCTGCCTGCCCAGGCCAAGGATCGCGAGGGTTGGGCCCAGGATATTCAAGTGGCCTTTGCAGCGCAGCGCATAGCCCCCAGCAAAAGCAACCTGTGCGCAGTGCTGGCGGTAACCGAGCAGGAATCGACCTTCACGGCCGATCCGCAGGTGCCCAACCTGGGGCGTATCGCCCGCGAGGAAATCGACCGCCGCGCTGCACGCCTGCACATTCCCAAACTGTTGGTCGACGGTGCGCTGAAGGCGCCTTCGGGTAACGGCCAGAGCTACCAGCAGCGTTTGCAGGCAGTGCGCAGCGAGAAGCAGTTGAGCGAACTGTACGACGAGGTCATTGCCCGCGTGCCGTTGGGCAAAAACTTGTTGGGCGGGCTGAACCCGGTGCACACCGGCGGGCCGATGCAGGTCAGCATCGACTTTGCCGAAAAGCATGCAACGGATTATCCCTACAGCCATGGCGGTACGATTCGCCAGGAGGTGTTCACTCGGCGCGGCGGCATGTACTTCGGTATTGCCCACCTGTTGGGCTACCCGGCCAACTACGAGCGCCAGCTTTATCGCTTTGCCGATTTCAACGCGGGCTGGTACGCCAGCCGCAATGCGGCGTTCCAGGCGGCGTTGAGCAGGGTGACGAGTGCGCCGCTGGCGCTGGACGGTGACTTGATCGCGCCGGGTTCGATCATGCCAGGCACCACTGAGCTCGCGGCGCGCAAGCTCGGGGTGAAGTTGGGCTTGCGCAACCCGCAGATTCGCAGCCAGCTGGAAGAGGGCGACAGCCAGGCATTTGAGGACAGCAAGCTATACAGCGGGGTATTTGCCCTGGCGGATGCCAAAGCCGGCAAACCGGTGCCGCGGGCGGTGCTGCCTGGCATCGAACTGAAGAGCCCTAAGATCACCCGCAAGCTGACCACGGCGTGGTTTGCCGGGCGGGTGGATGAGCGCTATCAGCGGTGCATGAAGCATTGAACTATCCATTATGGGAGCGGCCTGAGCGATCAGCTTTCGCTCAATGCCCCAACCACCTTGTCGACGGTGGCCTTCAACCCTGCAAACGCATCGTCAGGGTCACTCTCCACCACCACCAGCTTCGCCCCCGTCGCCTTGATCACTTCGGCTACTGCCGCATCCGGCTGGCGATGGTCCAGCACCAACGCCACATCCTGCGCCTTCAGGTTCTCGCCCAGCGCCTTGAGCGCGGCAGCATCCCACTCGGCCGGCAACGGCTGCTCCACCACATCCAGGTTAAGCCCGCTGGCCAGGTAACCCAACCGCTCCGACAGACTTATCACCGTCAGGTTGTCGACCTTGGCCAGCTGTGTCTGGCTACTGGCTGAAAGCTCCAGCAACTGGCGTTTGAGCCCGGCCAGGTTGCCCTGGATCTTTGCCTTGTCGTCCGGCACCAGGCGTTCCAGGTCATTGGCCACCACGTCGGCCATGCGCCCGAGATTAGTCGGGTTGAGCCAGGGGTAAGCGCCATAGGCATCGTCACCGGTCACTGCAATACCCGGTAGCGCACCATCCACCGGGCGCGCCGCATCGATCTCGACAATGCGGATGTTGCTGCGCCGCGCCATTGGGTACAGCGGGTCGTCTCGCCAGATCGAGCGTACGCCAATTACTGCGTCGGCCTTCTGCGCGGCCTTGTCCAGGCTGGCGCCACCGCGGCCGCTGAAATACGACGGTTGGCGGCTGGCCGGCAGGTTGGCCGGGGCTGCACGCGTGAGCTGCACTGCAGTGCCGTCAAGCAGGGCGCTGGCCAGGCTGTGGGTAACAGGCAGGGTGGTCAGTACTTGTGTGGCGAACGACAGCGACGGCAGGCCGGCCAGGGCGAGTGCCAGGGTCAGGTGTTTGAAGTTCATGCCGGGTTTCCTTGCAGGCGGGGAACGAGGGCGCGGGCCAGGGCGGCCAGGGCGAAACAGAGACCGGCGACCAGAATGATCGCGGCACCTGACGGCACCGGCAGGTCGAACACGATCGGCAACAGGATGCCGAACAGGGTGCTGATGGTGGCAATCAGCACCGACAGGAAGAAAAAGCCCTTGAGCGACTGGCTGACCAGGCGAGCGGCGGCGGCAGGAATCACCAACAGCGCACCGACCAGGATGGCACCGATCACTTTCACTGCGGCCACGGTTACCAAGGTCACCAGCACCACGAACAGATAGTCCAGGGTTTTCACCGCCACCCCACGCACCGCTGCCAGTTGTGGGTTGAAACTGGCCAGCATGATGCGGTTGTAGAGTGGCAAGGCCAAGGCCAGTACCAGCACTGCGACGATGCCCAGTACCACCAGGTCCTGGCCGCTGACGGTCAGCACCGAGCCGAACAGCACGTTTTCGAGGATATGCACGTTGATCTTGCCTGCCAGCATCAACAGCAGGCTGGCGCCCAGCGCCAGCGACACCGAGAGAAACACGCCAATCAACGTGTCTGGCGACAGCCCGGTGCGGTTGCGCAGGAAGTTGAGCAGGATGCCGAACAGCAGGCAGTAGCCGAACAGGCTTCCGTAAGGGCCGGTGTAGGGCTCGCCCAGCAGGATACCGATGGCCACGCCGGTCAGCGCGGCATGGCCGACCGCTTCGGAGAAGAAGGCAAAGCGCTTGACCACCACCAGGGTGCCCAGGCCGCCCAGCACCGGGCCTATCATCAGGCCGGCCAGCAGGGCGTTGACCACGAAACCGTAGGCCAGCGCCTCGGGCAGGTAGCCGGCAGTGGCCCAGTCCTGGACCGTTTGGCGAAAGAATTCAAAACTCATCAGGCAAGGCTCTCGCTACGCGGGTGAACGGAGAACAGGCCGAGCAGGCGCTCCGGGGTCAGGGCCTGGGCGGGTGGGGCGTCGAACAGTACCTGGCGGTTCAGGCCCGTCACTCGGTCGGCCAGGCGCAGCACAGCTTCCAGGTCATGCTCGATCCACAGCACGGTTGTGCCAACCTGGCGCCAGCCAAGCAGCAATTGTTCGAACACCTGGATACCCGCTTCATCGAGCGCTGACATGGGTTCGTCCAGCACCAGCAACTGCGGCTCGGGGATCAGGCCCTGGGCCAGCAGCACGCGCTGGCGCTCGCCGCCTGACAACGCCCCCATACGCCGCTTGCGTTTGTCGAGCATGCCGACCCGCGCCAGGGCCGCGTCGATAGCCGGCTGCACGCGCCGCGACAGGCCGAGGAAGGCCGGGCGACGCTGACACATGGCGGCCATGAAGTCGTCGACGGTCATTGGCAGGCCACGGTCGAACTCCAGTGCCTGCGGCACATAGCCAATCACTTCGCGCTCGTTCGGCCAATGCAGGGTCAGCTGCCCCTGATGCGGCATCTGCCCCAGCAGGGTCTTGATCAGCGAGCTCTTGCCGCCGCCATTAGGGCCGACGATGGCGTGCACGCTGCCAGCGGCAACGCTGAAACTGACCTGTTCGAGGATGCGGGTGCGGCCTAGCGTCAGGTCGATACCGGCGAACTCGATGCGTGGCCCGCAGGCTGCCAGCAGGTTGGCGGCTACGGTCATGCGCGGTTCTCCTGAATGGCACGGACCACGGTGTCGAGGTTGCGCTTCATTTCCACCTCGTATTTGTCCTTGGTGTATTCGCCATAGGAGATATGGGTCAACGGATACAGGCGCACGCCGGACTCACGCTGAATGGTTTCGACATAGGCCGACGGGAAGTCCATTTCCGAGAAGATCACCCGCACGTCCAGTGCCTTGAGCTGGTCGATGGTCTTTTTCAGCTGCGCCGGGCTGGGCTCGATGCCATGGGCCGGTTCGACCACTGCGGTCACTTCCAGGCCGAAATCACGCACGAGGTAGTCGTAGGCAGCATGGATGGTCGCCACGCGGAACGTGGCGCTGGGGGCTTCGGTGACCTTGGCCAGGGCCTCGGCCCGCAGGGCGCGCAGGCGCTTGGCATAGGCGCGGGCGTTTTGCGTGTACAGCTTGGCGTTGTCCGGGTCGAGCTTGCCCAGTTCGCGGGCGATGTTGTTGACTTGGGCGATGGTGGTGCTGATGGACAGGAAGGTGTGCGGGTTGACCACCTTGCCGGCGCCGCGTGCGGCAATGCCGGTGGCCGCCAGCAACGGTACGTTCTGGTTGGCTTCGATGGTCGTGATGCCGGGCTTTTCACTGGCGGCGATCATGCGGTCGGCGAAGTCGTCGTGGCCCACGCCATTGAGCACCACCACGTCCAGCGTACCGATGCGTTTGATGTCCTCGGCCCGTGGCTCGTAGGCGTGGGGGTTGAAGCCTGCTGGAATCAACGGCACCACTTCGGCTTTGTCGCCGACGATGTTGCTCACGTAGCTGTAGTAGGGGTGCAGGGTGATGCCGATGCGCAGCGGCTTGCCGTTATCGGCCAGGGCCAGTGACGGCAGGGCAAAGGCCAGGAGCAGGGCGAGGGCGGAGCGGAGCATGGGGGAGTCCTTGGGTTCAGTGACGGTGTTCGCGGGTAACCCCGGCGTCGTAATGGCTGACGACCTGCTGCCAACCGGCGGCGATCAGGGTGGCCTGGCCGAGGTCGTCCGGGATCACGGCGGCGCTGTCGCGGCGCAGCCAGACATCGGCCTGGCCGGTGCTGTCGGCGGGCAGGATCAGCAGCAGGCTGCCGGCGACCTCGGGGGCCTGGCTGCGGCCCAGGTAGGCGCCGGGCTCCAGCCACGACCATTGGTGGCCGCCGCGGCTCTGGCTGCCGGCATCGACCACGAACGGTGGCAGGCCTTCCTCGGCCAGGGCCTGCACGCTGGGTACGACGCCATTTTCTTCACGCAGCAGCTGGATTTCGTCGAAGGCCACGCGCAAGTCGGTGTACAGGCCTTGCTCGGCGGCGGTGAGGTCGCGGCGGGCATCGATTTGGTGGCTGGCGATGGTCTGTTCGTCCTCGCGCTCACCGCGTAGCAGCACCACGCTGGCGGCGAGCACCACGATCAACAGGCTGGCCAGCAGCACGTACAGGGTTTCGTGCCCGGCGCCGGCCGGGCGAATCACTTGGGCGCGGCTCATGGCTGGGCGATGTCGGCGTAGTCGACTTCCACCACGTGCCCGGGGCCTGCGTCGAATAGCACATAGAACTCACCGTCCGGGCGCTTGAAGGTCAGCGTCGAATCGTCACCAAGCTTGCCGCCGACCAGCACCTGTTCGTCATAGCCGATCACATCCAGGGTCACCCCAGGGGCACCGCTGCCGTCCGAGAAGCCGCCGGTGCACTTGACCTGGCCGCTGGCCAGGGCTTCGCATTCGCACATCGGGTTGTGCGCCAGGGCGGGGCCGGCGGCCAGTACCATGAAGGGCAGTGCGAGGGTGCGCATCAGGTTTTTCATTTCTTGCCTCCTTGTTTCTCGAGCCAGGCCACGGTGGCTGGCGATGCCTTGGCCAGGGGGACTGACGCCTGGTGCATGCTGCCGTCCCAGCCTTCGAGGGTGATCCAGATCTGCGCGTCGGGTTTGGTGCGTGGTGGAATCGGCAGCGAGGTGCCCATGTTGTACGGTGCACCGAAGAAGATGGTGCCGGCGGCGCGCAGGCTGCGAGGCTTGCCGATACGCAGGTAGGCCGCTTTGACGTCCTTGATGCAGGCCTTGCACAGCGATGCGTTGAACGACTTGAAGAAGCCGGCCGGGCCATCGGCGCGAGGCGCTTCGTCACGCAGTTCGGCCAGGTCGAGGCTGTAGGGGCCGACCTGGATGTTGCTGATCACATTGGCGCCCAGGCCGGCGTCACCGCGAAACAGCTTGGCGTCGGCGAAGTACTTGGGCATGAAACCCAGCGGAATCAGGATCAGCAGAATATTCAGGTGAAAACGCCACTTCAGCCAAAGCTGCTTCAGCGGGCTGGCGGGCAGGGCTTGGGCCTGGCTCATGAATGGATCTCCACGGTGGTTTCACTGCGCGCCGCACGGGGTGCTCGCTCGCTGCGTTTGAGGGCGGCGGCGGTGGCCTGGGCGGTACGTTTGGTCCAGATCAGCAGGCCGCTGAATACCATCAAGGTGAGGACCAGGCCGAAGAAGAACCAGATCAGCTTGATTGGCAGGCCGCCGAAATCGCCGGTGTGCAGCGGGCGCATGGATTCGGTGACGAACTCCAGGGCCGAGCGGTCGCTGATTTCGAACTGGCTGTCGACATTGCTTGTATACGGGTTCACCGACGCACTCTGGAACATCAACGGGTACCAGCCTGGCCCAGACAGGGTGACGTGGCTGTAGGCGGTGGCGGGCAGCGAGACGGAGTTGATCTCCAGCCCTGGGATCGCCAGGCCGGCAATGCGCGCAGCTTCATCCAGGTTGATGCGCGGGGCAGGGCTGCCATCCGGCGTTTGCGGCACGTCCTCACGGGCGATCACCGGCACGATGGGCCGGCTGGAAATGGTGATGTGGTTGTCGAACAGTATCGCCTGGATCAGGAACCAGGTGCCGGTGATGGAAATCACCGCAATGAACCAGATCGACCACACCCCGGCCAGGCGGTGCAAGTCACCCCAAAAAATCCGCGAGCCATGGCCGGTGCGCACGGGTTTGAAAAAGCCCTTCCAAAACTTTTTGTACACAACCAGGCCAGTGACCAGCGAGGCCAGCATCGGCAGGCCGAGCAGCGACACCAGGTACCAGCCCCAGCTGAAACCATTGGTGAACGGCACCAGCCACCAGCCGTGCAGGGCCCGGGTGAAGGCTTCGAAGTTGAAGTCAGGGGTCTTGCCCTGGATGGCGCCGGTGTAGGGGTTTACGTACAGCGTCGGGCTGGTGCCGTCTGGCAGGGTGACATTGGCCTTTACCGCGAAGTGCGAGCCATCGGGTTGGCTGAGCCGGTCCACGACCATATCCGGCTCGGCCTTGTGCAAGGCTTCCAGCACCTGCTGGAAGCTCATGCGTTGCACGTCCGCGTCTGGCTTGTTGGCGCGCACGGCCGAGTCGGCCAGCCAGACGATTTCCTGGCTGACCACGGCAAGCATGCCGGTGAAGCAGACGATCAGGACAAAGAACCAGATCGGCAAGGCAAGCCAGCTGTGGACCAGGAACCACAGCCTGGATTTGGATTTTTTCGGTGATTTGGCCATCAGACGGTCTTCTGCAATGGGTGGTCGAGCGTGTGCCCAACCAAAGAGGGCTGTACTGATAAGGACGAATGAGAATTGAAAACCTGCCTTTTAAAATGAAAGCAAATGTTTCAAAAGACGAAGGCCGGACGGCGCACGCGGCGTCAGTCCGGCCTTGAAGGCTTGTTGCAGAGGGTTCAGGCGCGGGTCAGGGCTACCGCCGCTTGCGGCTTGCCGTGCAGCTGCGCCAGGTCCTGGTACAGCGCCCGGCCAATTTCCGCAGCGCGGGCCGGCAGCACTGAAAGCAGCGTGTCACTCAGGCCGTGGCTGTTTTCGCAGAAGCCCTGCAAGTAAACAGAGGCCTGCAGGTCGGGGCTGGCCAGTACACGGTAGTTGCGGTCGACGCTGAAGTCCTCCAGATATCCGGCCAGTGGCGCCAGCAGGTCACGGTGCGAGCGGCGCTCGTAACCGGTGGCGAGGATCACGGCATCGTAGCGGTGGGTTTGCTGCTGGCCGGTGGCAAGGTCGCGCAAGGTCAGCTCCAGGCCTTCGCGTGTGGCTACCACTGCTTCTACCTGACGTCGGCACAGTACATTGTGGCGGTACTGGTGGGCGACCTTCTGACGGTAGAGGATGCCGTAGATGCGCTCGATCAGGTTGAGGTCGACCACCGAGTAGTTGGTGTTGTGGTATTCGCCCAGCAATTTGCTGCGCTGGTCGGCCGGTTCGTTGTAGACCAGGTCGGTGTAGTCCGGTGAGAAGATCTCGTTGACGAACGGGCTGTCGTCGGCGGGTTTGAGGGCCGACCCGCGCAGGATCATGTCGACCTTGACCGACGGGTAGCTGTCATTGAGATCGATGAACGCCTCAGCGGCGCTCTGGCCTGAGCCGATCACGGCGATGCGCATGGGTTTACCGTCGGTGCACGGCAGCTTGTTCAGGCTGCTCAGGTACTGGGAGTGGTGGAACACCCGTGGGTCGTCCTTGAAGGCGCCGAACTTTTCCGGGATTTTCGGCGTGCCGCCGCTGCCGACCACCACCGAGCGGGTGCGGCGGCTGTATTCGCGGCCTTGCGCGTCACGTGAAACCAGGCGCAGGTGCTCGACCCGGCCGGCATTCAATTCCGGTTCGATGCGCAACACTTCCTGGCCATACACCGCCTGGGTAGCGAAATGCTCGGCGGCCCAGCGCAGGTAGTCGTTGTACTCCAGGCGGCAGGGGTAGAAGGTGCCGAGGTTGATGAAGTCGGCCAGGCGCTGCTTCTGGTGCAGGTAGTTGACGAAGCTGTAGGGGCTGGTGGGGTTGCGCAGTGACACCAGGTCTTTCAGGAACGAGATCTGCAGCTCGCTCTGGGTGGCCAGGGTTTCGCCGTGCCAGCGGTAGTCTTGTTGCTTGTCGATGAACAGTGCGTCGAGGGCATGGCCCTGAGACTCGGCGAGTTCTTCCAGGGCGATGGCCAAGGCCAGGTTGGAAGGGCCGAAGCCCACGCCGATCAGATCTTTGATGGTTTCCTGCTGTGAGGGCTGGCTCATGGCTGCGATTCCCTGAATGGTCGAATATGGACGCCCGCCGGGGCTCCGGCTCCTGCGCAAGTACATGAGTTGGAACGAGCCAGGCGGGGGGGAATTTAAGCGGGCTCAAGAACTGCATGAGGCGGCCGATAGGGTGGTTACGGCAAGGACCGATCTTTTTGGCAAGGAATCGACATGAGCGGAATTACGGCAAGCAACCTGATGATCAACGGCGTTTCAGCGCAGACGCTGAGCGCCAACGCAGCGACTGAACGCGAACAGGCAAAACAGGCCGGTGAGGCACTGGGGCCACTGAGCATCAGCAGTGACAGCATGAAAGTTTCAGCGGGTAGCCAGGCGCAATCCACCGACACTGAAGACAGTGGCGAGTCGCAGGCCGTGACCGAGCTGCGTCAGCTGATCAAGGATCTGCAGAAACAACTGGCTGAAGAGCAGAAGCAATTGGCTGCGCTGCAGAACAGCAAGATGGACGAGGCCGCCAAGGCGGCTGCGGTGGGCGCCAAGCAGGCGAGCATTGCCACCATCAATGGGCAGATCATGGCAGCCACGGCGCAATTGCTGGAGCTGTTGCAGCAAGAGGGTGGCAGCAGTGCCGGCGGGATGGTCAGCGCCACGGCCTGATCATCCCGCCGGCATGCGCAGTCCCAGTAGGAGCGGCCATGTGTCGCGATGGGCCGCGCCGTCAGACACGCGCGTAGTAGCAGGTAGTGGTTATTCGGTCACCAAGCGGCCCTTGCTCTGCCGGTCCGCCTTGTACTGCATGGCCACTGCTGGCGCCGGCTTGGCGGCACCGGTTTCCAGCCACTGACGCATGCGGCTGGCATCGGCGAAGTGGGTGTACTTGCCGAAGGCATCGAGAATGACCATGGCCACCGGGCGATTGTCCATGCGGGTCAGCAACACCAGGCAATGCCCGGCCTCGTTGGTGAAGCCGGTCTTGGTCAGCTTGATGTCCCAGTTGCTCTTGTTCACCAGGTGGTCGGTGTTACGGAAGCCCAGGGTGTAGTTGGGCTTGCGGAAGGCCACGGTCTTTTCGCGGGTGGTCGACAGCTCGCTCAGCATCGGGTACTTGCGCGAGGCCATCAGCAGCTTGGCCAGGTCGCGTGCGGTGGATACGTTCTGCGTCGACAGGCCAGTCGGCTCAACATAGCGGGTGTGTGCCATACCCAGGCTGCGGGCCTTGGCATTCATGGCCTTGATGAACGCCGGGTAGCCGCCGGGGTAGGCGTTGGCCAGGCTGTTGGCCGCACGGTTTTCCGACGACATCAGGGTAATCAGCAAGGTTTCGCGGCGGTCGAGCTGGCTGCCCAGGCGCACGCGCGAATACACGCCTTTCATTTCCGGGTTGTTGGCGATGGTCATGGTGAGCATTTCATCCATGGGCAGCTTGGCATCCAGCACCACCATCGCTGTCATCAGCTTGGTTACCGAGGCGATCGGCACCACGCGGTCGGCGTGGCTCGAATACAATTCCTGGTTGCTGTTCAGGTCGATCAGCAGGGCACTGCCTGAAGCCAGGTGCAGCTTGGACGGGTCTCGTTGAGCCTGGACCGGGGGTTGTGCAGCAGCAGTCGACGGAAGGGTCGCGGTACCTGTGAGCAACAGCAGCAGGCTGAGGATGGACAGGGATGTTTTCACGTTGAGGCTCACTAAAAGTTGGTATGTCGTTGGCTGTGCAAGGGTTTTCCCCCTAAAACCGATGCATTCTGGAGTATGGCTGAATTGCTGTCGAATGCCTTATGACTAAAGGGCGCAAAGTGAACGATATTTAATCCAGTACCAATTTTTAACCAATCACGTACTTTTCTAGATTCGCAATTCGGCCCAGTCGTCAGCGGAATTGTTTCGTGGTGGTATGCTCGCCGCTTACCAAACAGGGAGAGTGGTAATGAGGTTGCGGGAGAGACATAAGGCTTTGCAAGAGTGGCTCACGCCAAGGCGCCGTCGGCGCACCGGGATAGCGCTGATCGTAGCCTGGATCGCTGCGACGGTAGTGTGGCCAAGCAGCAACTGGGCTTGGGTAGGTGGCCCAGGTATGTACCTGCTTTTCAGTGCTTGGCCGGCTGATTTGCACGACAAGCGTTGATGCGCTGGCGGCGCGGATCCAAGTAGCGGCGCTGTAGTGCTACGGTCGCTATCACGCCGCCCTCGATCCAAACGGCCGGACCACGCTCTCGACCTTGTTGCCGGCTACCATCGCCCTGGCTCACGAGCAGTTGGTCGCTATCGAGCCGGACCAGCAGCGCTTGCAACGCACTGCTGTTCTGATGCAACGAAAAGGGGCTTACCAAACGGCTGCAGCGAGGGCCTTTGTCGAACTGGCGATAAAAGTGGCCAAGCACCTTGAGGCGCCAGGCTGCTCCACTCAGATGGCGTAGCAGCCCGTCATTTGAATTTTCGGGTAGCCGCCGACGAGCTAGGACAATGCCTATTGTCTGGCCTGGCCACGAAACGCTCACCCGCAGGCGGCCCTCGATATCGTTCGAATCTGGCTGCTTGAACAAACAAGACTATAGATTATCTACTGGCATGAAGAAGGGTTGCTGTCTCTCTGAGCGGTGCTGAGCGGTGCTAGTCTCATTTCACCAACAACCCGTCCACGCCTCACTCAGGAGGATGTATGTCAGTAGAAAAAGTAGCAATAGTCACTGCCGGTGGTAGCGGCATGGGAGCGGCGGCAGCACGTAGATTGGCTGCCGATGGCTTCAAGGTCGGTATTCTCTCTTCATCTGGCAAGGGCGAGGCCCTGGCGCAGGAATTAGGCGGCATTGGCGTAACCGGCAGTAACCAGTCAAATGAAGATCTGCAGCGCCTCGTCGACGCAGTCATTCATAAATGGGGCCGTATCGATGTGTTGGTCAACAGCGCCGGCCATGGTCCGCGGGCACCGATCCTTGAGATCAGCGACGAAGACTGGCACCAGGGTATGGAGACATACCTGCTCAACGTAATTCGTCCTGTGAGGCTGGTGACCCCGTACATGCAGCGCCAGAACGGTGGTGCAATCATCAACATTTCCACTGCATGGGTGTTCGAGCCAAGCGAACTCTTCCCTACCTCGGCAGTTTTCCGTGCCGGTTTGGCGTCGTTCAGCAAAATCTATGCTGACAAGTACGCCGCTGACAACATTCGCATTAATAACGTGCTGCCTGGTTGGATCGACAGCCTCCCAGCTACCGAACAGCGTCGAGAAGGTGTGCCGCTCAAGCGCTATGGCACCAGTGAGGAAATTGCCGCCACTATCGCCTTCCTCGCAAGCGAAGGGGCAGCCTACATTACCGGCCAGAACATCAAGGTCGACGGCGGCGTTACCCGCAGCGTCTGAATGCCTCCGGGCCGCACGCAGTACGCGGCCCTTTTTCATTTTGGGCGATTGTCATGCTTGATCTGATATTGGCTAAGGTATGGTCAGATTTATCCATACCTGTTGGCGGTATTCCAAATCCATTTCGTTTGATGCAACTGGCTACCGTCAACACTGAAGGGCAACCTAAGGTAAGCACTGTTGTCTTGCGACATGCAGATGCGTCTACAAAGTCGATCATCTTTTATGTGGACAAGCGCTCGGCGAAACTTGCAGAGATACTGGCCGAACCTAGAGTCGGCATTACCTCCGTCGACCCGTCTGGCAAGCGTCAACTTCGGGTTGAAGGCCTAGGTGAACTGTTGTCGGATGTGTCGCTCCTTGCCAGGCACTGGGAGCAGGCACGAGGACGAACTCAAGCGCTCTTTCGCCATGGACGCATACCCGGTGAGGCTATTTCTTCACCTTCAACAGCTTATGAAACGCACATGGATGGTTTCAAGAATTTCGCTTTACTGGCTGTCCACCTACGACAAATAGAGTGGCTCGATCTTACCCAGGATATCCACCAACGGGCACGCTTCATTTTGCAAGGCGACCATTGGCAGGCGGGTTGGATCGCTCCCTAAGGCAGGATCATTTTTAATGAGCAGAATCGCTATCCACAGTGACCAGGCGCCGAAAGCTATTGGCCCGTATTCGCAAGCAGTCCACATGGGTGAGTTGGTGTTCTTGACAGGGCAAATCGCGCTTCACCCTGAAAAGATGGAATTGGCCCAAGGCATTGAAGCCCAAACCATTCAGGTATTCGAGAACCTCCAGTCAGTAGCACAAGCCGCAGGCGGTAGTTTTTCTGACGTAGGAAAGCTCACTATTTACCTCACGGAACTCTCGCACTTTGGTGTCGTGAACGAAATAATGGGCCGTTACTTTGAAGCGCCTTACCCAGCACGAGCTACCGTGGGTGTATCGGCGCTCGCGTTGAATGCTTTGGTTGCTATTGACGCCACCTTAGTGCTTCCTCGAAAAACAGCATAATCCGCAAGTTTCCTCTTTATCATAAAACTCATTCAGCACCGGGCAGATGTTTCGTCATCTGCTCGCGTGGCTCACTCTCGATAGTGGCAGGGCAAATAGATGGCCAAGGCAGCTGATCTCGTTGTGCAATGTTTGGAAAGTGAAGGTGTTGAGTACGTGTTCGGCATTCCCGGCGAGGAAAACCTCGACCTGCTCGAATCCCTGCGCAAGTCGAAGATCAAGCTGGTACTGACCCGTCACGAGCAGTCTGCAGGTTTCATGGCTGCCACCTACGGCCGCCTGACCGGCAAGACCGGCGTCAGCCTGTCGACCCTCGGCCCTGGCGCCACCAACCTGGTCACCGCCAGCGCCTATGCCTACCTGGGCGGCATGCCGATGATGATGATCACCGGGCAGAAGCCGATCAAGAAGTCCAAGCAGGGCCGCTTCCAGATCATTGACGTGTGCGGCATGATGGACCCCATCACCAAGTACACCCACCAGTTCGCCTCGGCCGACAACATCCCGTCGCGCATGCGCGAGGCCTTCCGCCTGGCCGAAGAAGAAAAGCCGGGGGCGGTACACCTGGAACTGCCGGAAGACATCGCCGCCGAGCAGACTGATGCGTTACCGATCCCTCAGAGCCTCCACCGTCGACCGTTAGCCGAGCACAAGGCAATCGAAGCGGCGGTTGAGAAGCTGCACAGAGCCCGCAACCCTATCTTGGTGATCGGTGCCGGTGCGAACCGCAAGATGACTGCCAAAGTCCTCAAGCAACTGATCGACGAGACTCGAATCCCGTTCATCACAACCCAATTGGGCAAAGGTGTGGTCGACGAGCGCCATCCCTGCTTCCTCGGTAATGCTGCGCTTTCGGCCGGTGATTTTGTACACCGTGCAATCGAAGCCGCCGACCTGATCATCAACATCGGCCACGACGTGATCGAGAAGCCGCCGTTCTTCATGGTTCGCGGCGGCACCGAGGTCATCCACATCAACTTCCGTGCCGCCGAAGTCGATGCCGTGTACTTCCCGCAGGTTGAAGTGATCGGCGACATTGCCAACGCCGTGTGGCAGATCAGCGAAGCGCTGAACGACACGTCGCACTGGGACTTCACCCGCCTGATGGCCATTCGTGAAGCCAACGAAGCACAGATCGCCGAAGGCGCCGACGATAACCGCTTCCCGGTCTACCCGCAGCGCCTGGTGGCCGACATCCGTCGTGTACTGCCGTCCGAAGGCATCGTTGCCCTGGACAACGGCATCTACAAGATCTGGTTCGCCCGTAACTACAAGGCGCACAAGCCCAACACCGTGCTGCTGGACAACGCCCTGGCGACCATGGGCGCCGGCTTGCCATCGGCGATGGCCGCGCACCTGGTGCACCCGGACCGCCCGGTGATTTCGGTGTGCGGTGACGGTGGCTTCATGATGAACAGCCAGGAGCTGGAAACTGCGGTACGTCTGGGCATGCACATCACCGTGGTGATCCTGCGTGACGACGGCTATGGCATGATCCGCTGGAAGCAGGCCAACATGGGCTTCACCGATTTCGGCCTGGACTACGGCAACCCGGACTTCGTCAAATACGCCGAAGCTTATGGCGCCAATGGGTATCGCGTAGAAAGTGCCGACTCGTTGATTCCGCTGCTTGACCACTGTGTCTCCAACTCAGGGGTGCACGTGATTGATTGTCCGGTCGACTACAGCGATAACGACCGTATATTGAACATTGATCTGCGCGAGCGCAGCGCGGCGGTGTGAAGCCGTCTTGTTCTGGCTGATCGCCGATTCAGTGTGGTGGCGAAGCGTCTGGCTGACAAACAAAGGCAAGGTTATGCTTCGCCACCCACAGATAAGGAGAGCGAGAATGGGCAGAGGGCTGGAAAGGATTCGAGCGTGGCTTACACCACGGAGGCGGTTCTGGTCAGGCATGGCCCTGTTCACAGTGACTGTTATCGTGCCGGTTGTCAGCCCAGGAACGAGCGTCAGTTGGCTCATCGGACCTGCTGCCGTACTCATCGTTGGTAGCTTGATGACGGTGCCGAACGGCAAACAATGAAGTACTGGGCCCGCAGAGGCGCGTGGGGCTGTTTTGCGAGCCCCTGACTGAATGGCCGACCGGCGCGGCCATGTTCCAGGCTGCAGGCGTATCAATCTGTACGCAGTATCGGGAACAGTTCTAGCGGATTGCGTGATTCGCTGTTCATCAGGTCGCACGCAGCCGCAGCTTGTGACTTGTTTATAAAGCCGTGCTTGAGCCGTTGTTTTTCCTGGTTGTCGTAGAGGTCGAAGCCGCCCGAAGTGGTCGCGGCGTAGAACCGGTTGCCGATGCGGAAGGACTCGCCTTCCACTGGCACAGCAGGAACGATAACGAATCTTGGTTGCATGTCACGCGCCTCCCCAGGCAGATATCTAATTATTAGTCTGAGAGCGGGAAGGCAACAATATGACTCATCGAGACTAATCAATGGCGTGGCGTGTCACGGCTATCCGCCATGAACTGAGGGATGGCTGGCATCCCGATGCAACCCGTGTGATGGGGGAGGCGCATCGGAATGTCTTGCCGGCGCTCGGCGCTCAGCGATGGATGAGCGAGAGCTCGCTGATGATGCAGATCGAGCCTTCGTCGGCGGGCGTTGCAGCGGTGTAGTCGACCTGGTTGTAGACCCCACCGTGGAACTCGAACAGGCGTGAAGCCCAGGTACTGTCGAGCTGCAAATCGCCCGATGTGCCGGATACCCCATTGCATTTGGCTGTCACATTGACCACGCCGTCAGCCGTGGTGTGGATGCTGATGTTGAACTTCTCCCCTAGCGGCACCCCCTTCAAAACCGTTGAGTTCACAGGGTCTGTCTGGTTGTAGGTGCGTCGAAAGCCCAGGGTGATGTTGCCCTTGTTCCAGAACACTTTCACCGGCGGGCTGTCATCCCCACGCACGTGCATCTGGGCGATGACCACCTTCTGCGCCGCGTTTACCTTGGTCAGCGTCATTGTCTGGCGATTCCAGTGATCCTGGGCGCTGGCCAGCGTCCAGTCTTCCGTTTCTGTCCACTCGCAGCGGGTCCTGTGAGTGCTTTTGCTCGAAGCCCCTTTGGTGGGGGCTGAAAACTGGATCGAACCATCGCTGAGCACCTTCACGATGCTCGGGAAGCGGGCAATTGCTTCGGCGCCGTTGACTTCCAGGGCAACCGGATTGGTTGAGGAAACCGCTATCGGGGTGGCAATGGTGAGCTTGCTGATGTCTACGGCCATGGGGCTGCTCCTTAGAAAAAGCTGGGGTTGAATGGTGGAGTGATCTGGCGACCGGGAAGTGGTTGCCGACGCCAAAGTTAGCCATAAGCTAAATATCAGTCAATAGCTTTTGGCTAAATAAATTTCGCTTGAAGAATAATTACCCGCGGGCGAAATTTTTCCGCAATGGGGCTTTACGCTGGATTTGGCATTGAGATAAGCTTTCCTTTAATACTGTACAAACATACAGCCTTCAGGATGGGAATATGTCCAAGCACATGAAGTCAGAGCCCCAGCTGCGCCAGGAGATGACCGGAATAGAGCGGCTTAGCCTGCGGGTGTCGTCAATGATCAACCACCCGCTTGCGCAGACTCAGCGCTGGGTTGTGGTGCATCGCCTGGATACTGACGGTGACAGGGAGTGGGAGGAGGTAATGGGCCTGCTGTCGGAAACACCCGAACTGGACCTGACCTTCAACGATGACGAGAGTGTGACAGTGCGCTGGGAGCGCAGCAGCGTGGAAGAGCGTGACGATTTCTTGGTTGAGCAGGACAGCGAGCAGCAGGTCGAGGAGGCGGCACCTTTCTGAGCATCAGAAAAAGCCCGCCGTGGAGGGCGGGCTTCGCTTTACACAAGGTGGGCATTCCACACCAGTAGCACCCTGGCCTGTATGTAAGTCTCTTCCTGGCGAATCATGCGGTCTTTGTGTCGCGAGTTGTCGGAGATCATCTCGAAATGCTCCTCATCCGCGATTTGCAGCCGCTTGATGTAGATGTGGTCGCCCCAGGAGAAGAAATAGATGCCATCGCCAACGAACTCGCGGATGCTGACATCGACGATCAGCGGGTCGCGGTGCTTGATGGTTGGCTCCATCGACTGGCCCCAGCCCGTTACCATTTTCAGATGGTGGTGCTCACTGAACGCTACGCCCAGTTCGCGCAGGTGGCTGGGGCTAACGCGAATGTCCTTGAACATCTCGGGGTAATCGTGGGGGATCTGGCCGCCACCCATGGCTGCCCGCACGTCGTAATGGGCAATCCACACTTCATCACCGACCAGGCCAGGGCGAACCCGCTCAGCCTTCACCAGTGGGGTATCTGCTGGCTCTTGCGCAGCGGCCAGCAACCGTTGCCGGGTTTCTTCGGGGATACCTTTACCGCTTCTTGCCAGCATCTGCTTGACCAGGTCGGCTGCAGAAAGCTTGCTGTCAGCCACCTCGACGCCAACTTGCGTGTGCTCGCCTGGCGTCACCGCATCGAACCAACCCCGTGGCAAACCTTCGATGCCCTCGATGCGACGGGCCACGTCATCACCCAGGTTCTTCGCGGTCTTGTCGGAAAGGATCTGGCTCAGGTGGGCAGGCGCCATCCCCCAGCGCTCTGCGCAGGATCCTTTCCTCTGGCTACCGATCAGCTTGATCAGGTTGAGCTTGCGAATTTCGTAAATATCCATGGGGTGAAGCATGCCAGTGTTTAGCTGACTGCTAAATATGCGCATGGCTAAATTGGCTCTTGTGGCGATGTTAGCTGTAGGCTAAATTAAATGGGCAAACAAGGAAAGCCACCGAGGCAATTTTCTCCAAGGCTTATCACATCATCATCTGTAATGAGGTGCACATGGATCCGACCGACCTCGGCCCGGGCACAGTCACTTGGCTGAGCGGTACGGGTACTGTTTTGCTGGGTGCATTTCTGTGGCTGCGCAAGTGGTTGTCCAGGGATGCGGTCGACCGCGCGATGGACAGTGCGGATATTGCGGTCATCCACCGCCTGACAGAACTGCTGGACATCGAACGGGACGCCCGAAGAGAGGCAGAGGCTAAAGCTGATCAGCTCGCCAAGGAGCGAAACGAACTGGTGATGACCGTGGGGCGGCTGCAAGGCAAGGTCATGGCCCTGACCAACCAGTCTGGTCGCAGCCCTCATCCCTGAGGGTGGCCCAAGCAAAAAAAAGCCCGCCAGATTGGCGGGCACAAGGGCGTAGGGAGCAACGCACAACAAATTCGGGTCAGGCGACCAGGGTGCCGGGTTGCAACTGCTCAACCAGGGCCTGGGCCGAGGCAAGCGTCGGCATCGGGCCGCTCACGGCCTCACCGTTACGCACCAGGTACCAGCACGCCAGCAGGCCCTGTTCACGCAGTGAAACGGGGACGGCGCTACCGACAACGGACATGATCTGAATAGTGGCCATGAGGACCTCCTGTGAAACATGGCTCTACCATACGCAGCAGCCGGAACGCTTTGAAATCAACTTCCTCGATAGTGGTCATTAGTTCTATCAACCGTTACCAGCGTGGCGGGCCGTAGTACACCGGTGGCGGGCCGTAATAAGGGCGGTAGCCTGGGGGCGGTGGCGCGGGTGCGTAGTACGGCTGGTAGTACACCGGCTGTGGTGGCGGTTGCACGTACACCGGGGGAGGCGCGTAATAGACTGGCTGGCGTTCGACGTACACGGTGCGGTCACGCCCGCCATAAACCGTCGCCCCAACCACGGCACCGACCACGGCAGCACCTAGCAGGGGGCCTGGCCCATACCAACCACCGCCGCCATGGCCATAACCGCCGTGGGCTGCAGCAGGCCCGCTGATGGCCAAGGCACCGACCAGCAGGGCGATTCCGGGAATGTGACGGTTCATAAAACAACCTCGCAGGAAAACCCCACGCTTGGGGCCTTATTACTATGACTCCAGTCTCCGTCAGCTGAGCACAGGGGAACGGTAAAGGTTGTGTAAGGGACGACCAGTGGTTGCCTCTGTTACGCTGAACAAACGTTTCAGTTATGACTAAGGAGCAGGTTATGTCGACAACTCCCAGCAGAGATACCGTGCTGTGCATTTCCTTGGCCGGCCGCCCTGGTACCTTCGGCGTGCGCTTTCACAACCACCTCTACCAGCAGTTGGGTTTGCACTTTTACTACAAGGCCATGCGCACCGATGACCTGCCGGCGGCGGTGGCGGGTATCCGCGCGCTGGGTATTCGCGGCTGTGGGGTGTCGATGCCATACAAGGAGGCCTGCATGGCCTTGGTCGATGAAATCGACCCGTCAGCGCAAGCCATTGAATCGGTCAATACCCTGGTCAACAGCAATGGCCACTTGAAGGCTTACAACACCGATTACCTGGCTGTGCGTCAGTTGCTGGCGCAGCACCAGGTCGACCCAGGCACCGCGTTTGCCCTGCGTGGCAGTGGGGGGATGGCCAAGGCCGTGGCCAGTGCCCTGCGCGATGCCGGGTTTGCCGAAGGCATCATCGTTGCGCGCAACGAGCAGGCCGGGCGGCAGCTGGCGGATGTGTGCGGTTACCGCTGGTTGCCACAGCTGGGCGACATCTGCCCGCCAATGCTGGTGAACGTGACACCGATCGGTATGGCGGGCGGGTCAGAGGCAGATGTGCTGGCGTTTTCCGAGCAGGCCATTGCGGCAGCGGAGCGGGTATTCGATGTGGTAGCGATGCCGGCGCAAACGCCGCTGATCCGCCAGGCCCAAGCGTTGGGCAAGCCGGTGATCACTGGGCTGGAGGTCATTGCGCTGCAGGCGCTGGAGCAGTTTGTGCTGTACACCGGGGTAAGGCCGACGCGGGCGCAGGTAGACGCTGCAGTGGCGTACGCCCGGGATATCTGATTATTGCTGTACTGGCCCTTTCGCGGCTTTTGCCGCGAAAGGGCCAGTACAGGATAAGACAGGGTCAGAACACCTTGTGCCCGTCATCCAGCTGATGGTCGACCAACGCCCGGCCATGGGCCAGCGACACATGCTGCGCATTCTCAAGGTCGGAGAAAAACTGCATCGGCATCGACAGACGCTTGCTGGTGTGCCCGTCGGGTGTGGTGATCAGGCAGCCGGCGGCATAGGGCAGGGGGGAGTCAGGATGGGGCATCACGCTGGCGGTGATGGTGTGCTCGCGGTATTCACAGTGAAGAGATTGCATCGTCCTTACCTCGCTGTGGCATGTGAAGCGGTTACCTTCATATACCACAGCAAGGGGCCGGGAGTTCCCGGCCCGACGAGCGAGCCGCGACGAACGCTTACCCTTTGAGTTCGGTTGGCTGGATCACTTCGACCCAGTAACCGTCCGGGTCCTTGACGAACGCCAGGTGGTTCATACGCCCATCCTGCAGGCGTTTCTGGAACGGTACATCCAGTGCTTCGAAGCGCGCGCAAGCGGCGCGTACGTCGGGCACCGAAATGCAGATGTGGCCAAAACCGCGCGGGTCGGTGTTGCCGTTGTGGTAGGCAAACTCGGCATCGTTTTCGGTGCCGTGGTTGTGGGTCAGCTCCAGCACGCCAGGGATCGACTTCATCCATTGGTGGCGTGCGGTGTCATCGGCGGGAATCTGCGCCGGATCGACCAAGGCCAGGAAGTAAAGGCTGAACGCGGCTTCTGGGAAATCACGCTTGTCGACCAGGCGGAAGCCCAGGACGCGGGTGTAGAAGTCCAGCGACTTCTCGATGTCCTTGACCCGCAGCATGGTGTGGTTGAAGACGAACTGGGCGGTGGCGGCGTCAGGTTGCGCGGTGACGCCAGGCAGGGTTTGCAGATCGTGCAGGCTCATGGGAACTCCTGAGACGGGGCCGGGCGCAGGGCGCCGGCAAAACAGACAGGCTGGCCATGATACGGCAGTGCGTCGATTGCGCAAATGAAAGCGCCCTGCACAAGGCAGGGCGCTGGAATTAGAGGCCCGCATGTGCGGGCGCGTGATGGGGTCGCTAGTCCTTTAGCTGTCTCGATACTGAGCCAGCCTTTGTGAAAAAAGTGTGAAGCAGGTGTGGACGTTTCATCAGCGTACCCAGCTTTCCACGGTGGCGGCCCCGTACTGTTCTTTCCAGGCCTTGAGGCCGCGGTGGTTGCCGCCTTTGGTCTCGATTCGCTCGCCGGTGTGTGGGTTCTGGTACACCTTTACCACGCGCGGGCGGCGTTGTTGCTTGGGCGCTGCGCTGGAAGCGCGGGCTACTGCCTTGGGGTCGAGGATGGCGATGATATCGCGCAGGCTCTTGTCATAGCTTTTCATCAGGCCGACTAGTTTCTGCTCGAATTCGATTTCGCGTTTGAGGCCGGCATCCTTTTTCAACGCTTCCAGTTGCGCCATCTGTTCCTGGAGCGCTTTTTCGGCAGCACGAAACTCTGCAAGTCTGGACACTGTAATCACTCCTGTACGTCAGTCGTGGCAGGGCGTGACGAACATTGAATAAGCGTAAAACGCCGGCCACGCGGGTGGGATTTGCTGTTCGCTGATATCGAGTGTAGTCATTCATGGGTACTGGGTAAACCGCTAACTTTTTATAAGTAATACGGGAACTTTCCTAGTTTTGCGTGCGCTATTTCACGGCTTTTTTCCGGCTGCCCCTCAAGGTGCTTAGACCATGGTCCAATGGCCCGTTCCAGAGCCTTTGCGCGATCATTTCAGATGATGGTCGGCTATTGTTCGGCTCCCGCAGTACCGTGGCCAACGCGCGCCACAGGTTGTTAACTTGTCTTCATTCTGGATGTTCTCTCGCATGTTTGCCCCTTTCCCTCACGCCCCTGGGCGTCGTGTTGCCGGCCTGTTCCTGTTGTGTGCCGGCGTCAACGCCCAGGCCGCCGGTTTTCTTGAAGACAGTAGTGCCAAGGTCGAAGCACGCAATGTCTATTTCAACCGGGATTTCCGGGACGGCCACAGCAGTTCCAGCCAGGGCGCGTCCAAGCGCGAAGAATGGGCACAAGGCTTCATCCTCAATGTGCAGTCGGGTTATACGCAAGGGCCGGTAGGCTTTGGTGTTGATGCGCTGGGCATGTTCGGCTTCAAACTGGATTCCAGCCCTGCCGACAGTAACAGTGGTTTGCTGCCGTCTTCCGGGCATGATCCGCGCGGCTCTGCCGACCAGTACGCGAAGATGGGCCTGGCGGCCAAGGTCAAGGTTTCCAACACCGTGCTCAAGTACGGTTCGATGATGCCGGATGTGCCGTTGCTCAAGTACAACGATGGCCGCCTGCTGCCGACCATGTTCCACGGCGCCATGCTCACCTCCGAAGAATTGCGCAACCTGAAGTTCACCGTGGCGCGGCTGGACAAATATACCGCTCGGGACTCTACCGACCGCCAGGACATTCGCGTGCACTGCAAGAACAAGCGCTATGCCTGCGATACCGAAGCCGACCACTTCGACCTGGCCGGTGTCGATTACCGTTTCAACGAGCGGATCAGCGCCCAGTACCAGGTCGCCAAGCTGGAAAACATCTATCGCCAGCACTTCCTCGGCCTGGTGGCCAGCCAGCCGCTGGCAGTGGGTAGCCTGTCTGCCGACCTGCGCCTGATCAAGAGCGATGACATCGGCAATGCCCGTGCCGGCGCAATCGACCACCGCGCGTTCAGCGGCATGCTTGGCTACAGCCTGGGTGGCCACAAGGTGAGTGCCGGCTGGCAGCGCATGTATGGCGACAGCGCCATGCCGTATCTGGATGGCAGCAACCCATACCTGGTCAACTATGCCCAGGTCAACGACTTCGCCGCCGCCCAGGAGCGTTCCTGGCAAGTGCGCTATGACTACGACTTCAAGGCACTGGGGGTGCCTGGCCTGACCTTCTTCACCCGTTATATCAATGGCGACTCCATCAAGGTGCCGGGCAGCAGTGCCGAAGGTAAGGAATGGGAACGCGACACTGAGTTCAAGTACCAAGTGCAAAGTGGCACTTTCAAGGATGTCAGCGTGCGCCTGCGTAATTCCACTTACCGCAGCAACTATGAAAAGTGGGCACGTGACATGGATGAAACACGGGTCATTGTCAGCTACAACTTCTCGATCTTCTAAGCCGTCGCTTTGCCAAATACCGGTGGCCGCCTGACAATGGCTGCTGGTTCCCGCAAAGGGCAGGGCAATGAAAGACCTGTTGTTGATCGGCATCGGCGCGGGTGACCCGCGCCAGGTCACTTATGAGGCAGTCGACGCGCTGCGTAGCGCTTGCATGTTCTTCGTGCTCGACAAGGGCCGCGACAAGGATGACCTGGTGCAACTGCGCAAGGCAATTCTGCAACGCTACCGTCCCGAGGGCGGTTACCGCCTGGTGCAGGTGGCCGACCCTGTGCGCGATGGTCAGGCGGATGACTACCAGGGCGCGGTGCACGACTGGCACCGGCAGCGCGCTGTGCTGTATGCCCAACTGATCGAGCAGGAAATTGGCGACGGGGAGACTGGCGCCTTTTTGCTGTGGGGCGAGCCGACCCTGTATGACAGCACCCTGCGTATTCTCGACCTGGTCCGCGAGCGCGGCGTGGCGCTGCGCCTGCAGGTAGTCCCTGGCATCAGCAGCGTTCAGGCTCTGGCAGCGCGCCACCAAGTGCCGCTCAACCGCATTGGTGAGCCGCTGACCGTGCTGCCGGGGCGGCGACTGGGCGGGCATGGGCCTATCGACAATGTTGTGGTGATGCTCGACGGGCAAAGCGCGTTCGCCCTGCTCGATGACCCGGCGTTGATGATCTATTGGGGCGCGTACCTGGGGACGGAGGACGAGGTACTGATTGCCGGGCCATTGCAGGCAGTGAAGGCGCAAATACTGCAAGTGCGTGAGCGGGAGCGGCTGCGCAAGGGGTGGATCATGGACACCTACCTCTTGCGCAGGGCGCTGTAGTTGGCGATACCCCTATCAAGGGTTACCCAGAATAGCCACCACCTTGTCCCGCAACTGGTCGATGCTGAACGGCTTGCCGATCAGGTGCATGCCTTCGGGCACATTGAAGCTGTCGGCATAGCCACTGGCGAACAGCACGGGCAACAGCGGCCGCAGTTCGCGTGCTTTCCCCGCCAGTAACTCGCCTCGCATGTCCGGCAAGCCCACATCGGTCATCATCAGTGCCAGCGCCTGGTTCGGGTCTTCGAGTACCCGCAGGGCGGCCGCGGCGTCTTCTGCCTCGATGACGTTGTAGCCCAGTTCGTCGAGCACTTCGACCATCAGCATACGGACGATGTCGTCGTCTTCGACTACCAGAAGGTGCATGGTTCGGATCCTGTACAAATGAGTGTCTTTAATCTGTGCACCGCGCGGCATCAGAAGTTCCCGAGGATACCGATCCATGCAAATAGATGGAACGATTCCCGAACGCAACCTTCAAATACTGGCTAAATGCCCTGCCAGACCCGTCAAAGCTGGTTAGACTCGCTTATCAGGACGGCGCAGTGGCAGATAACAACAATGACTGATCGGCCACTCTTTTCAATGGACTTTTCTTGCTCGGGCGTTTTCTCATGATTCAATCAGCCTCGATGGACCAGCGCAGCTTTCGCAAGCTGTTGAGCCGCAACATCGGCCTCCCTCTGGGGGTGGGCCTGCTGGGGGCCGTGGCCTTCGTCGCGGTGATCAACTACCTGCTCTCAGCCATGCAGTGGGTCGAGCACACCGACCGGGTGATCGGCAATGCCAACGAAACGGTCAAGCTGTCGATCGACATGGAAACCGGCATGCGCGGTTTCCTGATCACGGGTGACGAGCGTTTCCTTGACCCCTACGAGGTGGCCAAGCCGCGCATTCTCGGCAGCCTGCAAAGCCTGCGCGGCATGGTCGAAGACAACCCGCAGCAGGTCGACCGTATCGACCGGCTGATCGCCTTGCAGCAAGCCTGGAACACCTTCGGCAGCGAGATGATTGCCCTGCGCCGCACCCAAGGCGACTATCAGGCATCGATCGGCAATGGCCGCGGCAAGCGCCTGACCGACGAGATCCGCAAGGAGTTCGACGGCCTGATCGGCACTGAACAGCAATTGCGCATGGCCCGTAACGAAAAGGTCAGCAGCGTTACCGTCACGGCCATTTCGGTGTTCGTGCTGTTCATCGTCGGCCTGAGTGCCTTGCTCGCCTACCTGGGCCGGCGCGACCTGCTGGCGCTGTCTGGCAGCTACGAAGAAAACGCCAAGGCCCAGCAGCGTGCGGCCGAGCGCCTGGAGCACCAGGCCTGGCTGCGCAACGGGCAGACCCAGCTGGCCGAACAGGTACTGGGCCAACTGACCCTGCCGATGCTGGGTGACAACATCCTGCGCTTTTTTGCCGCTTACATGGGCAGTGTGGTGGGGGCGGTGTATGTGCGTGATGAGCATGGCCGCCTGGTACGGGTGGCTACCTATGGCCTGGATGCTGAAGAGCAGGCTCGGGAGCAGGTAAAGGGCGATCATGATGGCCTGTTGGCACAAGCGGTGCGCGAAGGTCGCCTGCTGTGCCTTGAAGACCTGCCCGAAGACTACTATCGCCTGAGTTCCGGCCTCGGCAGCGGCCTGCCACGTAATGCCTTGCTGATGCCTGCGATCGACGATGGTGGGATCAACGGCGTGGTCGAACTGGGCTTCCTGCGGCCTTTGCAGGCGCGCGACAACGAGCTGATGGAGCGACTGGGCGGCAACCTGGGCATTTCCATCGAAAGCGCCCGCTACCGTCAGCGTTTGCAGGAAGTGCTGGCCGAGACCCAGCAGTTGAACGAAGAGCTGCAAGTGCAGCAGGAAGAACTGAAAACCGCTAACGAAGAGCTGGAAGAGCAATCGCGCGTGCTCAAGGAGTCCCAGGCCCACCTGGAAACCCAGCAGGCGGAACTGGAGCAGACCAACGAGCAGTTGTCCGAGCGTACCGAGGCGCTGGACCGCAAGAATGACGAACTGGTCCAGGCCCAGGAAGAACTGCAGGCACGTGCCGACGAGTTGCAGCGCTCTAGCAAGTACAAGTCCGAATTCCTCGCCAACATGTCCCACGAACTGCGCACGCCGCTGAACAGCTCGCTGATCCTGGCCAAGCTGCTGGCGGAGAACGCCGAAGGCAACCTCAGCGACGAGCAGGTGAAGTTTGCCGAGTCGATCTACTCGGCTGGTAACGACCTGCTCAACTTGATCAACGATATTCTCGATATCGCCAAGGTCGAGGCCGGCAAGCTCGAAGTGCGGCCAGAAAGCACCCAGGTGGAGCGCCTGGTCGAGGGCCTGCGCGGGATGTTCGAACCGCTGGCCGGGCACAAGGGCCTGGCCTTCGAGGTAACGGCCGAGGCACAGGTGCCGGCCACCCTGTTCACCGACCGCCAGCGCCTTGAACAGATCCTCAAGAACCTGCTGTCCAATGCCATCAAGTTCACTGAGCGTGGCAAGGTCAGCCTGAACATTGGCTACCAGCCTGGCACGGGCATCGTGTTTGCCGTGCGCGATACTGGTATCGGCATTGCGGCCGACCAGCAGCAGGCGATTTTCGGTGCCTTCCATCAGGTCGATGGCACCAGCAACCGCCGTTATGGCGGCACCGGCCTGGGCCTGTCGATTTCCCGAGACCTGGCGCATTTGCTCGGCGGGCAGATCAACGTCGACAGCAGCCCCGGCCAGGGCAGCGTGTTCAGTCTGATTCTGCCGGAGCACTATGAGCGCCTGGCGCAGGACGTCGAGCCGCTCAGCCTGCGTCCGGCGGTCGATACGTTGCCACCCGCGCCGCAGGTGCCGGTGGTGTCAGCGCCAAAACGCCCGGCATTGGCATTTGTCGACGACCGCGAGCGCGCACCGTTCAGCAACCGCTGCATCCTGGTGATCGAAGACGAACCGAACTTTGCCCGCATCCTCTTCGACCTGGCCCACGAGCTGGGTTACAGCTGCCTGGTGGCGCAGGGCGCCGACGAAGGCTTCGAGCTGGCCGCCCAGTACATCCCCGATGCGATCCTGCTGGACATGCGCCTGCCCGACCATTCCGGCCTGACCGTGCTGCAACGTCTGAAGGAGCAAGCCGGCACCCGGCATATTCCGGTGCATATCATTTCTGTGGAAGACCGGGTCGAGGCCGCCATGCACATGGGCGCTGTCGGTTATGCGGTCAAGCCCACCAGCCGCGAAGAGCTCAAGGAAGTGTTCGCCCGCCTGGAAGCCAAGCTGACCCAGAAGCTCAAGCACATCCTGCTGGTGGAAGACGACGACCTGCAGCGCGAGAGCATTGCCCGGCTGATCGGCGACGACGATGTCGAGATCACCGCCGTGGCGTTTGCCCAGGACGCGCTTGCGCTGCTGCGCGAGAACATCTACGACTGCATGATCATCGACCTGAAGCTGCCGGACATGCTTGGCAACGAGCTGCTCAAGCGCATGACCGCCGAGGATATCCGTTCCTTCCCGCCGGTGATCGTGTACACCGGGCGCAACCTGACCCGCGAAGAAGAAGCCGACCTGCTCAAGTACTCGCGCTCGATCATCATCAAGGGCGCGCGCTCGCCGGAGCGCCTGCTTGACGAAGTGACGCTGTTCCTGCACAAGGTCGAGTCGCAGCTGTCCAACGAGCGCCAGCGCATGCTCAAGACCGCCCGCAGCCGCGACAAGGTGTTCGAGGGGCGCAAGGTGCTGCTGGTAGACGATGATGTGCGTAACATCTTCGCCCTCACCAGCGCCCTGGAGCACAAGGGCGCAATCGTCGAGATCGGCCGTAACGGCCGTGAGGCCATCGAACGCCTGGAGCAGCATGACGACATCGACCTGGTGCTGATGGACGTGATGATGCCGGAAATGGACGGTTTCGAGGCCACCCGCCTGATCCGCCAGCAACCGCGCTGGCGCAAGCTGCCGATCATCGCCGTGACCGCCAAGGCCATGAAGGATGACCAGCAGCGTTGCCTGCAGGCCGGGGCCAATGATTACCTGGCCAAGCCGATCGACCTGGACCGTCTGTTCTCGTTGATCCGTGTATGGTTGCCGCAACTGGAGCGAATTTGACTAGCGAACGTAATACCGACATCGAAATCCGCTTGCTGATCGAGGCCATCTACCTCAAGTACAGCTACGATTTTCGCAACTATTCCGGCGCTTCGATCAAGCGCCGGATCCTGCACGCGCTGCGCCAGTTCGACTGCCTGACGGTGTCGGCGCTGCAAGAGCGCGTGCTGCATGACCCCGGCATGTTCATGCAGTTGCTGCAGTACCTGACGATCCCGGTCAGCGAGATGTTTCGCGACCCAGGGCACTTCCTGGCGTTGCGTAACGAAGTGGTGCCGCTGCTGCGCACCTGGCCGTCGATCAAGGTGTGGATTGCCGGCTGCAGCACGGGCGAGGAGGTGTATTCGATGGCCATCCTGCTGCGTGAAGAGGGCCTGCTGGAGCGCACCATCATCTATGCCACCGACATCAATCCGCATTCGCTGGACAAGGCCAAGCAGGGCATCTACTCGATGCAGAGCATGCGCGAGTACGCTGAGAACTACCGCATGGCCGGTGGTCGCCGGGACTTTTCCGAGTACTACACGGCGGCCTACGGCAACGCCATCATGGACAGCACCCTGCGCGACAACGTGACCTTTGCCGACCACAGCCTGGCCACCGACAGCGTGTTTTCCGAAACCCAGTTGGTGTCGTGCCGCAACGTGCTCATCTACTTCAACAAGGAGCTGCAGGATCGCGCCCTCGGGCTGTTCCACGAGTCGTTGTGCCACCGCGGCTTCCTGGTGCTGGGCAGCAAGGAGTCGGTGGACTTCTCGGCCTACAGCGAGCGTTTCGAGCCGCTGGTCAAACCCGAGCGGATCTACCGTAAATCATGAACGGCGTGCGTGCGGTGGTCATCGGTGCCTCGGCAGGCGGCGTGACAGCGTTGTTCACGGTGCTGGGAGGGTTGCCGGCCAGCTTCGCCATCCCTGTGCTGTGCGTGCTGCATTTGCCGGATAACCGCCACAGTCAGTTGGCTGCAGTGCTGCAGCGCCGTCTGCACCGGCCGGTGCACGAGGCACAGGACAAGGAGCCATTGCGCCCCGGCCTGATCTACGTGGCCGGGCCCGGCTACCACCTGTCGGTGGAGCGTGATTTCACCCTGTCGTTGAGCCAGGAGCCGCCGGTGCATTTTTCCAGGCCGGCAATCGACTACCTGTTCATGTCCGCTGCCGACGCCTATGGCGACGGCCTGCTTGGTGTGCTGCTCACCGGTGCCAATGAAGACGGCGCCCAAGGGCTTGCCTATATCAAGAACAATGGGGGCAGGACCCTCGTCCAGGACCCTCGTGACGCACAGGTTGCGCTGATGCCGGAGGCCGCCCTGGCCCTGCACCAGCCCGACCATATTCTTTCTCTGAGTGGCATCGAGCAATTGCTCGCCGCCCTGGAACCCAGCGCATGCTAAGCCACACCATCGCCAAACTGCTGATCGTCGACGATCTGCCGGAGAACCTGCTGGCCCTCGCCGCCCTGATCCAGGGAGAAGACCGCGAGGTGCACCAGGCTCAGTCTGCCGAAGCGGCGTTGTCGCTGTTGCTTGAACACGAGTTCGCCCTGGCCATCCTCGATGTGCAGATGCCGGGCATGAACGGCTTCGAGCTGGCCGAACTGATGCGCGGCACGGAAAAAACCCGCAATATCCCCATCGTCTTCGTCACTGCTGCCGGGCGCGAGATGAACTATGCCTTCAAAGGCTACGAGAGCGGTGCGGTGGACTTCCTGTACAAGCCGCTCGACACCCTGGCGGTGAAGAGCAAGGTGTCGGTGTTCGTCGACCTGTACCGCCAGCGTAAAGTGCTGGACCGCCAATTGCAGGCATTGGAGCGCAGCCGTCAGGAGCAGGAGCTGCTGCTGACCCAACTGCAGACGGCGCGAGTTGAGCTGGAACATGCCGTGCGCATGCGTGATGACTTCATGTCGATCGTCTCCCACGAGGTGCGCACCCCACTCAATGGGCTGATCCTGGAAACCCAACTGCGCAAGATGCACCTGGCGCGCGGCAACCTCGCTGCCTTCAGTGGCGATAAGCTGCAGGCCATGGTCGAGCGCGACGAACGGCAGATCAACAGCCTGATACGCCTGATCGAAGACATGCTCGATGTATCGCGCATCCGAACCGGCAAACTGTCCCTGCGGCCCAAGGTGTTCGACCTGGGGCAACTGGTGCGGGGGCTGGTAGAGAACTTCACCGCCCAGGCCACGGCGCTGGAAACCTACGTGGAGCTGCAACGCTGCGAACCGCTGCAAGGCGAGTGGGACGAATTTCGCATTGAGCAAGTGGTGGCCAACCTGTTGTCCAATGCGTTGCGTTACGGTGAACGCAAGCCGGTGCAGGTGCGCGTATTCAAACAGGACGGCCTGGCGTGTGTGCAGGTGCAAGACCAGGGGATCGGCATTGATGCAGCCAACCAGCAGCGCATTTTCCAGCAGTTCGAGCGGGTCGCCGCCCAGCAGGCCAGTGGCGGGTTGGGGTTAGGGCTGTATATTTCGGAACAGATCGTCCAGGCCCACGGCGGGCGTATACAGGTCGAAAGTGAAGAGGGCAAAGGCGCCACCTTCACCTTGCAATTACCGCTGGCAAAACACGAACAACAAAACGACCAGGCGCGGGCAACCTCTGCGTAAGCCTGGGGTCTGATGGCCAACTGTAAGCATTTCAAGGCGTTAACATGAGTGAAGATGCACAAGATGTGGTTCTGGTCGTCGAGGATGAACCGGCGATTCGCATGATTTTGCGCGACTACCTGGCGGGCGAGGGGTACCACGTACTGGTGGCCGAAGATGGCGAGCAGGCGTTCGCTATCCTGGCCAGCAAACCGCACCTGGACCTGATGGTGACGGACTTCCGCTTGCCGGGAGGTATCTCCGGGGTGGAGATTGCCGAGCCCGCCGTGAAGTTACGACCGGACTTGAAGGTCATCTTCATCAGCGGCTACCCGGCGGAGATTCTCGAGTCTGGCAGCCCGATCACCCGCAAGGCTCCGATCCTGGCCAAGCCATTCGACCTGGATACCTTGCACGAGCAGATCCAGGCACTGCTGCGCTGAAGCCTGCAGGTAAAACGCTATTCCTGTAGGCGCGGCCTTGTGTCGCGAAAGGGCTGCGCAGCAGCCCCAGCAACATCGGCTGCAGGCTGAAATCCTGGGGCCGCTTCGCGACCCTTTCGCGACACAAGGCCGCTCCTACAGTGGCCGTGTCTAACGCAGGGTCCGCTCCAATCCACCCATCAACATGCTCTCCATCAACCCCAGCCCCTGTTCCTCGGGGAGTGCCTTCAACATCCCCGGCAACTGGTTCAGCAGCGTCGCCACAACATGCGCGGTGGCCACCAAAGCCTCCCCCTGCAACGCCGCCTGCGGCGCGATCAACCTCAGCAACCCCGCCTCGTAACGCTTGCGCAACAAGGCCAGGCGTGCCCGCTGGTCATCGCTCAGGCAGCACAGGTCGCGCTCGGCCAGGCGAAACTGCAGCGGGCGCTCGGCATGCAACTGCCAGTGCGCGGCAATCAGGCAGCTCAATGCCGACGAACCACGTGCCATGGCCCGTCGTCCTTGGTCCAGGGTGGCCTGCAGCTCCTCGTACAACTCCTCGATCAAGTCGTACAACAGGTCCTGCTTACTGGGGAAGTGATGGTACAGCGAGCCGGCGGTCAGCCCCACATGGGCCGCCAGCTCGCGCATGCTGACCTGGCCAAAGCCCTTTTCGGCAAACAGCGCCATGGCCCGGTCACGTCGCTCTTCAAAGTTGGCACAGCGCATTGCGGCATTGACCGGGGGCATGGCGCCTTGTCCTCAGTAAGTGAAGAAACCGCGACCGCTCTTGCGCCCCAGCCAACCGGCCGCGACCATTTCCTTGAGCAGCGGGGCAGGACGATACTTGCTGTCGTTGAAGCCTTCATGGAAGGCCTCCATGATCGCCAGCAGGGTATCCAGGCCAATCAGGTCGGCCAGGGCCAGAGGGCCGATCGGCTGGTTGCAGCCCAGGCGCATGCCGGTGTCGATGTCCTCGGCACTGGCCAGGCCTTCCTGGCGCACGAAGATCGCCTCGTTGATCATCGGCACCAGGATGCGGTTGACCACGAAGCCTGGGCGGTTGCCAGCGGTGATCGGCGTCTTGCCGACTTTTTCGGTCACCACCAGCGCCTGTGCGTAGGTGCTGTCGCTGGTCTGCAGGCCGCGAATGATCTCGACCAGCGCCATCATTGGCACCGGGTTGAAGAAGTGCACGCCAATGAAGCGCTCGGGGTGTTCGATGCTGGCGGCCAGCTGGGTGACCGACAGCGACGAGGTATTGGTGGCGATCAGGCAGTCGGCGGCGACGTTGGCGGCCACTTGTTGCAGGATGCGCTGCTTGAGCTGCAGGTTCTCGGTGGCGGCCTCGATCACCAGCTGCGCACTGCTGAGCTGGGTGTAGTCGGTGCTGGTGCGGATGCGTGCTTTCGCCGCCACCGCCTTGTCCGCTTCCAGGGTGCCCTTGCTGACCTGGCGTTCCAGGTTTTTGCTCAAGGTGGCCACACCGCGCTCCAGCGCAGCGTCGGAAACATCCACCAACAGCACCTGGTAGCCGGCGACCGCGCACACCTGGGCAATGCCGTTGCCCATGGTGCCGGCGCCGATCACGGCGATCTGTTCAATGCTCATGTACCAGGCTCCCTCAAACGCGCTCGAAGACAACGGCGATGCCTTGGCCGCCACCGATGCACATGGTGGCCAGGGCGTAGCGGCCCTGGATGCGCTGCAGCTCATGGATGGCCTTGGTGGCGATGATCGCGCCAGTGGCGCCTACCGGGTGGCCCAGGGAAATGCCCGAGCCGTTGGGGTTGACCTTTTCCGGGTCGAAGCCCAACTCGCGGGCCACGGCGCAGGCCTGGGCGGCGAAAGCTTCGTTGGACTCGATCACGTCCAGGTCCTGCAGCTTCAGGCCGGTCTTTTCCAGCACCTTGCGGGTGGCCGGGATCGGCCCAAGGCCCATCAATTCGGGTTCGACACCGGCGTGGGCATAACCCACCAGGCGTGCCAGCGGCTTCAGGCCCAGGCGGCGCACCGCGTCACCAGTGGCCAGCACCAGGCTGGCGGCGCCATCGTTGATACCGCTGGCGTTGCCGGCGGTAACGGTGCCGTCTTTCTTGAACACCGGCTTCATGCCGGCCAGTTGTTCGGCGGTGACATCGCCACGTACGTGTTCGTCGACACTGAACTGCACACTGCCTTTGCGGGTTTTCAGCTCCAGAGGCACGATCTGGCTGTCGAAGCGGCCTTCGGCAATGGCACGGGCGGCGCGGCGCTGGCTGGTCAGGGCCAGTTCGTCCTGCATTTCGCGGGTGATGCCGTGCTTGGCCGAGACGTTTTCGGCGGTGATGCCCATGTGGAAGTGCTGGAACGGGTCATGCAGTACGCCGACGGTGTAGTCGATGCCTTGCAAGTCACCCATGCGCGCCCCCCAGCGGGCCTGTGGCAACAGGTACGGGCCACGGCTCATGGATTCGGCGCCGGCCGCCACGGCCACCTCGGTGTCGCCCAACAGCAAGCCTTGCGCTGCCGAGACGATGGCCTGCAGGCCAGAGCCGCACAGGCGATTGACGTTGAATGCCGGGGTTTCCTTGGGGATGCCGGCGTTCATTGCCGCTACCCGCGCAAGGTACGCGTCACGTGGTTCGGTAGGGATCACCGTGCCCATCACCAGGTGGCCGACTTGCTCGGCGGCAAGGCCCGAACGCTCGATGGCGGCGCGGGTCACGGCACTGGCCAGGTCGGCCAGCGGCAGGTCCTTGAGGGAACCGCCGAAGCCACCAATGGCTGAACGGACGGCACTGACGACGTAGATTTCTGCGCTGCTCATAGGGGCTCCGATTGCGAAGGCATGGCGGGACTGGGCCAGGCTCTGCGAGAATGGCCGACGATATCCCGGAGTGGGTCCGAGTCTAGGCAAAGGCTCTGTGGCAGCCTATGCCGGATCTGTTCAAACAACCTGGCACTTTTTGCCACTCAGCATAGACAGCGAAAACCACCATGCGCGATAGCGATTCGGTCGCCGTGTACTTCCTCAACGCCATGCTCCATGCCCTGCGCGACAGCCCCGCCGAGCGCGACGCTCAGCTGCTGGCGGTGGGCATCGCCCCGCAATTGCTCGACCAGCCCCAGGCACGGGTGCCGGCCAAGGCGTTCGCCCAGCTATGGCTGGCGTTGATCCAGCGCCTGGACGATGAGTTTTTCCGCCTCGACAGCCATGGCATGCCGCTGGGCAGTTTTGCCCTGATCTGCCGGGGCTTGATCCTCGAACCGAACCTGGAAAAGGCCTTGCGCCAGTGCATGGGCGGTTTCGGCCTGTTCCTGCGTGATTTGCAGGGCAGCCTGACCGTACGTGGCGGGCGGGCGCTGATCAGTGTGCAGTCGAACATTGCCGACCCGCTGACTCGGGTGTATGCCGAGGAAACCTACCTGGTGCTGATGATCGGCATGCTGTGCTGGCTGGCCGGGCGGCGGATCGCCATCGATCGCACCGAGCTGGCCGAGTTACGTCCGGCCCAGGAGGACGACCTGCTGCTGTGGGGGCCAGACCTGCGCCTGGGCAGCGGGCGCACCGAGGTGGAGTTCGACAGCGCCTATCTGCGCCTGCCAGTGGTGCAGGACCTGGCGGCCTTGAAGACCTTTCTGCGCAGTGCGCCGCAGGGGCTGGTGATTCGTTTTCGCAACCAGAACGGCCTGGTGGCCGAGGTGTATCGGCACCTGCGGGCCCTGCGCTATGGGCAGTGGCCGACGTTGACGGCCCTGGCGCAACAGCAGGGGATCAGTGCCAGTACGTTCCGCCGGCAGTTGGAGCGTGAGGGGCGGTCCTATCAGCAGATCAAGGATGAGGTGCGCCGGGCGATGGCCTTCGAGCGGTTGCGCGAAGGCGAGCTGAGCATTGCCGAAATTGCCGAGCAAGCGGGGTTTCAAGAGCCCAGCGCGTTTCACCGGGCATTCAAGAAGTGGACCGGCCACAGCCCCGGCAGCTATCGGGCGCGGTTGGCCGGTACAGGCAATCAATGAATGATCAGGCCGGCACCATGGCAAAGCCGACCCCGAAGCGGTTCCAGGCATTGATGGTGGCAATCGCCAAGGTCAGGTTCGCCACTTCGGCCGGCTCGAAGTGCTCCTGCAAGGCTTCATATTGCCCCTGCGGTGCGCCGTGCTCTGGCAGGCGGGTCAGGCTTTCGACCCAGGCCAGCGCCGCACGTTCACGCGGTGTGAAGTAAGCGGTTTCGCGCCACACGCACAAGGTCTGCAAACGTGCCTCGGTTTCACCCGCCTTGCGCGCATCGTTGGCATGCAGGTTGACGCAGTAGGCGCAGCCGTTGATCTGCGAAGCGCGCAGGCGTACCAGCTCCAGCAACGAACTCTCAAGGCCACTCTTGGCCAGGGCTTGCTCCAGGCCGACCATGGCTTTGTAGGCCTCGGGTGCGTGTTTGGCCCATTCGATACGGTTGTGCATGGCAATCTCCAAAGGTGCGGGGTGGTAATGGCGTTACTGTAGCGCCGACCATTGGCCACCCCGATAGCCAATCGTTCGCATGATCAGGAGGCCAATCGCCCATTCAGCTGGCCACTGACACGCATCCAATCTCTTTATTTCTGCCGGGCCAGCCAAGCCGGGATAATGGCCAGGTCTTGCTACAAGAGAAAAGATCCACCATGAGAGCTGCCTTGAACCTGTTGCTGGTGATTTTGCTGGCGCTGAACTTGCGGCCGATCCTGACCAGTATCGGCCCGTTACTCGAACCCATGCGCGCCAGCACCGGCCTGGGCTACCAGCAGGCCGCCTTGCTGACGGCATTACCGGTGCTGTGCATGGGCCTGGTGCCGTTGCTGCAACCGTGGCTGCGACGCTGGGTCAGCGAACATGGCGGTATGCTCGGGGGCCTGGCCGCGATTGCCCTGGCCTGCCTGTGGCGCCTGCAGCTGGACAGTGCCTGGGCGCTGATCGCCAGTGCGGTGGTCGCCGGCCTGGGCGTGGCAGTGGTGCAGGGCATGATGCCGGGCCTGGTCAACCGCTGGTTCCCCGGGCGTTTGGCTGGGGCGATGGGCTTGTATTCGGCCGCGCTGATGAGCGGCGGCGGCCTGGCTGCAGTGCTCGGGCCACACATCAGCGGCCATTTCGGTCACTGGCAAGCCGGCCTGGGCCTGTGGGCGATCCCGGCAGTGCTGGCGGTGCTGGCCTGGGCCGTGCTGCGGCCGCGCCAGGAAGCGCCGAAGTTGGCGGGGGCTACTGGCGGGCATTGGTTCGGCACCCGCCGGGCGTGGTTGCTGGCCCTGTACTTCGGCCTGATCAACGGCGGCTACACCAGCATGGTGGCCTGGTTGCCGGCTTACCACACCGAGCACGGCGGCAGCGCCCAGGGCGGTGCCGATCTGGTGGGCCTGATGACCGTGTTCCAGGTGGCAGGTGCGCTCGGCCTGCCGCTGCTGTTGCGGCGTTGGGCCGACCGGCGCCCAGGCCTGTGGCTGGCGCTGGCAATCCAGCTGGCGGGATTCCTCGGCCTGCTGCTGGTACCTACGCAGGCTTCGGGGCTGTGGGTAGCCATGATCGGTTTTGGACTGGGCGCCTGCTTCAGCCAAAGCCTGACGCTGACCCTGGAGCACCTGAAAACGCCTGCCGAGGCGGGCAGCCTGGCGGCGTTCGTGCAGGGCATCGGCTTTATCATCACCGGTATCGTGCCGTACATCACCGGCTGGCTGCGTGATGTCAGTGGCGACTTCCAGGCTTCTTGGACGCTGCTGACCGTGACTGTTCTGGCAATGTTGCTGGTGACCGTGTGCTTCAACCCGCGTGGCTATGCGGCGGCCATCGCCCGCCCGGCGGTAATGGGCAAGGCCGCGCCGGTCAACTGAGGCGTTGCAGGGTATCGCGCACTCTGTCCAGTGCTGGGTCGATGTCCAGCAATTCGATGGCGCCGAAGCCCAGCAATAGCCCAGGGCGCAACGGCGCTTCGCTGAAGAACGGCGCCAGCGAATACAGGCCGACCTCCACCTTGCGTGCGAGGTTGGCCAGCAACTCCACATCCACCCCGGGTGAGGCCAGGGCACTGAGGTGGAAGCCGGCGCTGGCGGGGATGGCGCTGAACCAGGGTGCCAGGTCGCCGCCCAGGCGTGCCAGGATACGCTCACGGCGGGCACTGTAGACTTCGTGGCAGCGGCGGATGTGCTTGTTCAGGTGGCCTTCGCCCAGAAAGCGCGCCAGCGCCCACTGCAGCAAGGTCGGGCTGTGCCAATCGCTGAGGTGCTTGGCCACGCAAGCGGCCTGCAACACGGCGGGTGGCAACACGGCATAGCCCAGCCTCAGCTCGGGCAGCAAGGTCTTGGAAAAAGTCCCCACATAAGCCACCAGGCCATGGCGGTCGAGGCGCTTGAGTGCATCCGAGGCCGGCCCGTGGTAACGGAATTCGCAGTCGTAATCGTCTTCGATGATCAGTGCCCCCAGCTCGGCAGCCCGTGCCAGCAGGGCGTGCCGGCGTGGCTCGCTCATCGGCATGCCGAGTGGGAACTGGTGCGAGGGCGTCACGTAGATCAGCCGGGTGCCGTCGGCGATCTGCTCCACGCACAGGCCTTCTCCATCCACCGGAACCGACTGCAGCCGTGCACCCAGGGCCAGAAACAGTTGCCGGGCCGGCGGGTATCCGGGGTCTTCCATCGCCACCTGGCAGCCTGGCTCGACCAGCACCCGGGCGATCAGGTCCAGTGCCTGCTGGGCGCCGTTGCACACCAGCAGGTCGGCTGCGCTGCAGTGCACACCGCGCGCGTAGGCGATGTGGTGGGCAATGGCTTCGCGCAGCTCCGGCAGGCCCTGGGCCGGAAATTGTCGCTCGGGGTGGCGCTGGCTACGGCGCAGCGCGTAGTTTAGGCAACTGCGCCACTGGTCAAACGGGAACTGCGCCTTGCTCGAAGCACCGCCGACGAAGTCATAGCGCGAGGGTGCGTGCAGCTGGCGTTGGCCGAGCACGGTGGCGCGTTGCTGCCAGCGCTCGAGGGAGGCGGCGCCGGCCAGGGGGATGGTGTCTGCTTCGTTATTGCGCAGCGGATGGCGCGGGGTGACGAAGGTGCCACGGCCGACCACGCCGCTGAGCAGGTTGTCGTAGGTTAGCCGTGAATAGGCTTCGGCCACGGTCTTGCGCGAGACGCCCAGTTGTTCTGCCAGCAGGCGGGTAGGTGGCAGTTGGGTGCCGGCGGCCAAGTGGCCGCTGTCGATACCGTCGCGCAATTGCTGGTAAAGCTGATCGGCCAGGCCTTTGCGGCCCTCCAGACGAATGTGCAGTTCCATGGGGCGGTCCAGAGCAGGGGAGTGCTCAGGATAGCGGATCAGGGGTGTGCGCAATATCTGCAGGCACGGCTGCATGCCGATACTCAGAGCCGAGCGGTGCTTACGGTGATAAAGCCTTTGTCCGCCAGTGAAATGCGTATGACTGTCTCGTCCGCCGGTGCCTTGCGGCTGCGCTTGATACGCACGCCATCCACCGCGGCAGCTTTCAGATGCTCTGTGATGGCTCGCCCGTTCGGGTCGAAGAACACTTCGCTGGCCAGCAACTCGATACGTTCGACCAGTTGCCGGGAGTGTTCGTCGGTGGCGCAGAAGAACATCACCCCCGACAGGTGAGGGTCTTCATCGGGGTTGCTGATGTCGTGGGCCAGCATTTCACGCAGGCTGCTGCGCAGTGCGGCAATGGAGCGGGCGTACAGGTGCATACGGAGCCTCCTCTGGATCGCGACCTTGCGTTGTCCAGTGCCGATCTTGTTTTCTGCGCGCAGTGGCAGCAAGTAAGACGCGTCCTATAACTTTGTGGGAAATTTCTGAGGATGCTAGAAGGCCACCGCTGACTGGCGGGAGGCAGGTGTCTGCGGCACAATTCGGCGTCTGATACCCGCCTTGCCGAGGATTGCCATGAACAGCCATTTCCAGCCCGTCGACCTGAAAAAGGCCTATCGCCTGTTGAACCACGGCCCGACAGTGCTGGTGTCAGCCAGCCACGAGGGGGTAGACAACGTCATGGCAGCTGCCTGGGCTTGTGCCCTGGACTTCGACCCGCCCAAGGTAACCGTGGTGCTCGACAAGATCGCCCGCACCCGGCAGTTGGTGGAGGGCAGTGGCTGGTTCGTGATCCAGGTGCCGACCGCTGCGCAGGCGCAACTGACCCACCAGGTGGGGACCCGCAGCCTGTTCGACCAGCCCGACAAACTGGCCAGCATCGGTGTGCAGCTGGCGAGGGTCGAAGGGCATGCGGCGCCATTGGTGCAAGGCTGCTCGGCGTGGTTGATGTGCCGAGTGATCGACGAACCGCATAACCAGAACACCTATGACTTGTTCATAGGCGAAGTGGTGGCCGCCTGGGCGGATGACCGGGTGTTCCGGGATGGGCACTGGGCCTATGAAAGTGCCGACCCGCAGTGGCGCAGCCTGCACTACGTCGCGGGTGGGCATTTTTATGCGATTGGCGAGGCGGTGGTGGTTGAACCGCAGTAACACCTGTGTTGGCTTCTTCGCGGGCATGCCCGCTCCAACCGCATAGCAACAGGCTGTAAGGCCCCAGAAGAGGTTGGCACGGGACTCAGAGCGCGGCGGCCCCAGCCTTGGCCACCTGGGCATCCTGCTCGGACTTGACCCCGGACACGCCAATCGCGCCTACCACCTGGCCTTCCACCCGCAGCGGCACGCCGCCTTCCAGGCTGGTCAGCAGCGGCGCGGTCACGAAAGCAGTACGGCCGCTATTGACCATCTCTTCATAATCCCGCGTCTCCTTGCGCCCCAATGCGGCAGTGCGCGCCTTTTCCATTGCGATGTAAGCACTGGCGGGCGCGCAGCCGTCCAGGCGCTCCAGGGCCAGCGGATGGCCGCCGTCGTCGACCACGGCGATGGTCACGTTCCATTGCTGCGCCTGGGCTTCCTGGCGCGCGGCGCTCAGTACGCGGGCAATTTCGGCCTGGCCGATCACGAACTTGCTATGCATGGGGGTTCTCCGGGTTCAAGGCTGCTTCGACGATTTCGATCCAGTGCCGCACAGGCGTGCGCCCAGCCCCGTCGAGGTGGGCCTGGCAGCCGATGTTGGCCGTGGCGATGACTTGCGGTTTGCCGCTTTCCAGCGCATTCAGGCGATTGTCGCGCAGTTGCAGCGACAATTCAGGCTGGGTCAGCGAATAAGTGCCCGCCGAGCCGCAGCACAGGTGGCCGTCGGGCACCGAGGTCAGGGTAAAGCCCAGCCGCGTCAGCAATGCTTCTACCGCACCGCCCAGTTTCAGGGCGTGCTGCAGTGTACATGGGCAGTGGAAGGCCAGACGCTGTTCGGCGCAAAGGCTCAGTTGCTCGACGGGTTCATCGCGCAAAACTTCTACCAGGTCGCGGGACAGTGCGCTGACCCGCGCGGCCTTGGCAGCGTAGTGAGGGTCTTTTTCCAGCAGGTGGCCGTAGTCGCGGACAAATGCGCCGCAGCCACTGGCAGTTTGTACGATCGCCTCGGCACCTGCTTCGATGGCGGGCCACCAGGCGTCGATATTGCGCCGTGCCCGCTGCAGGCCCTGCTCCTGAGCATTCAGGTGATAGTCCACCGCGCCACAGCAACCGGCCTGCTGGATCGGTTGCACGCTGATGCCCAGGCGGTCGAGCAGCCGCGCAGCCGCGGCGTTGGTATTGGGTGACAGGGTTGGTTGCACGCAACCTTCCAGCATCAGCACCCGGCGTGCATGGCGTGGCGCGGGGCGGTCGCCGGGTGGCGTGATGCGGGCCGGCAGCTTGCGTTTGAGCGTGGCCGGCAGCAGCGGGCGCAGCGCCTGGCCGCTGCGGGTCAGGGCTTTGAACAATGCCGGGCGCGGCACTACCGCACACAGGCCCTGGCGCAGCAGGCGCTGGCCGAGCGGGCGCGGCACCTGCTGCTCGACCACCGCCCGGCCAATGTCCAGCAGGTCGTGGTACTTCACCCCGGATGGGCAGGTGGTTTCGCAGTTGCGGCAGGTCAGGCAGCGGTCCAGGTGCAACTGGGTGCTGGCGGTGACCGGCTTGCCTTCGAGCACCTGCTTGATCAGGTAGATACGCCCGCGCGGGCCGTCCAGTTCATCGCCTAGCAACTGGTAAGTGGGGCAGGTGGCGGTGCAGAAGCCGCAGTGCACGCAGGATCGCAGGATGCTTTCGGCTTCTTCGGCGCGGGCCAGGCGGCGGGCTGTTTCGCTGAGGTTGGTTTGCATGGTCTGGCCTCACAGGTCCGGGTACAGGCGACCGGGGTTGAACACCCCCTGGGGGTCGAGCTGCTGCTTGAGGGCGCGGTGGTAGCGCATCAGGGCGGCGGACAGCGGCGGGCTGCTGGCTGCACCGGGGGCATAGCAGGTGGCGTGGCCGCCCACCTTGGCGACCTGGTCGCGAATGGCCTGAACCGGTGCGCCGGTTGTGAGCCAGCGCTGGGCGCCACCCCAGTCGATCAGCTGTTGGCCGGGCAGGTCCAGCTCGCCGCAGGCGTTGGGTACGGACAGGCGCCACAGCGGAGCGGCGCCGGCAAAAAATGGCAGCCGTTGTTCGCGCAGGTCGCTCCAGAACCGGTTGTGGAGTGTTTCGCCACCCAGCCGCCGGTACGCCGACTGCACCGAGCCTTCGCCGCCTTCCAGGCGCAGGTAAAGTGCTTCGCCGTCATGGCAGGCGGCGCTGATCGGTAGCGGTTGCTGCCCCCATTCGGCCAGCTCCGCCAGGGCTTCATGGCGGCTCATCGGCAGGCGCAGGCCAAGGCATTGACGTGGGCGTGGCAGCACTTTCAGCGACACTTCGGTCAGCAGCCCCAGGCAGCCGAAGCTGCCCGCCATCAGGCGTGATACATCGTAACCGGCCACGTTCTTCATCACCTCGCCGCCAAAGCGCAACAGCTTGCCGTGGCCGGTGATCACGCGGGTGCCAAGCACATAGTCACGCACCGACCCGGCCCACGGCCGCCGTGGGCCAGACAACCCGGCCGCGACCATCCCTCCCAGCGTGGCTTCCGGGCCCAGGTGCGGTGGTTCGCAGGGCAGCATCTGGCCGGCTTCGTGCAGGGCCGCCTCGATTTCGCGCAGCGGCGTGCCGGCGCGGGCGGTGAGCACCAGTTCGGTCGGATCGTAGCTGACGATGCCGCGGTGGCTGCGGGTATCGAGCACTTCACCGGCCACTGGGTTGCCGAGCATCGCCTTGCTGTTGCTGCCCTGGATACGCAGTGGCGTGCGTTGGTTCAGCGCCTGGTTTACCTGTTCCAGCAGTGCCTGGCTCATGTCGCGGTCCATGCTCATCAGAAACGCTCCAGTTCGGGGAAGGGCAGCTGCCCATGGTGCACATGCATGGCGCCGAATTCGGCGCAGCGGTGCAAGGTGGGAATGTTCTTGCCGGGGTTGAGCAGGCCCTGCGGGTCGAAGGCGGCCTTCACCGCGTGGAACAGGGTGATTTCGTCGCTGTTGAACTGCGCGCACATCTGGTTGATCTTCTCGCGGCCCACGCCATGTTCACCGGTGATGCTGCCGCCCACTGCCACGCACAGTTCGAGGATCTTGCCGCCGATGGCTTCGGCACGCTCCAGCTCGCCGGGGCGGTTGGCATCGAACAGGATCAGCGGATGCATGTTGCCGTCGCCGGCATGGAACACATTGGCCACGCGCAGGCCGTATTCAGCGGACAGGTCACTGATACCCTTGAGCACCCGGGGCAGTTCGCGGCGCGGGATGGTGCCGTCCATGCAGTAGTAGTCCGGGGAGATGCGCCCTACCGCTGGAAAGGCGTTCTTGCGCCCGGCCCAGAAGCGCACGCGCTCGGCTTCGTCGCAGGCCAGGCGCACCTCGCGGGCCCCGGCATGCGTCAGTACGTCGGCGACCCGCGCGCAGTCGTCGTGTACGTCGGCCTCCACGCCATCCAGCTCGCACAGCAGGATCGCCGCCGCGTCCACCGGGTAGCCAGCGTGGATGAAGTCCTCGGCGGCGCGGATCGCCAGGTTGTCCATCATCTCCAGGCCGCCGGGGATGATGCCGGCCGCGATGATGTCGGCGACTGCCCGGCCGGCGTCCTCGACGCTGTCGAAACTGGCCAGCAGCACTCGCGCCACCTGGGGCTTGGGTAGCAGCTTGACGGTAACTTCGGTGACGATACCCAGCATGCCTTCGGAGCCGGTGAACAGCGCCAGCAGGTCGAAACCTGGGCTGTCCAGGGCATCGCTGCCGAGGGTCAGGTGCTCGCCCTCGACCGTGAGGATTTCCACCTTGAGCAGGTTGTGCACGGTCAGGCCGTACTTGAGGCAGTGCACGCCACCGGCATTTTCGGCGACGTTGCCACCGATGGAGCAGGCTATTTGCGAGGAGGGGTCTGGTGCGTAGTACATACCATGAGGTGCGGCGGCCTGGGAGATGGCCAGGTTGCGCACGCCCGGCTGCACACGGGCGTAGCGACCCTGCGGGTTCACCTCAAGGATACGATTGAAGCGCGCCATCACCAGCAGGATGCCCTTCGCCAGCGGCAGGGCACCGCCCGACAGGCCGGTACCGGCGCCTCGGGCGACCACCGGTACGCCACGTTGGTGGCACAGTTTCAGCAGTGTTTGCACCTGCTCCAGGCGCTCGGGCAGCACCACCAGCAGTGGCACGGTGCGGTAGGCCGACAGGCCGTCGCATTCGTAGGGTTTGAGGTCTTCTTCGCGGTACAGGATTTCGAGGTCTGACAGGGCATCGCGCAGCGCCTGCAACAGGTCAGCCTGGTTCACGTTGGGCAACGCGCCATCGACGCGCTCGTCGTACAGGATATTCATCGGCTCACTCGGCAACGGTTTTTGTTGTTGTTGGCAAAGCGATCACCCTGCCAGCGTGCGCGTGCCGGCGGCTGTGGTCGAGCGCGGCAGGTACTGGTCCTACCAGTTTTTCTGCCAGGCTGTAGCTATTGCCGGCTTTGTCCGGCTAGATTGAAGCCAGTGATGCAACTGGTCCTACCAGTAGGGGCGTTGAGATGGGTACTGAAGGCAAGGCCAAGGTCGCCGATCAGGTCGCCGAACGGGTCGAACGGCTGATCGTCGAGGGCGTACTGAAGGTGGGCCAGGCGCTGCCGTCCGAGCGGCGGCTGGTGGAAAAACTAGGCTGTTCGCGCTCGGCTCTGCGGGAGGGCCTGCGCATCCTGCGTGGGCGCGGCATCATCGACACCGAGCAAGGACGGGGCTCGTTCGTCGCCGACCTGACGGGGCAGGTGGGGAGCACGCCGTTGATGCACCTGTTCAGCTCGCAACCGCGCACGTTGTTCGACTTGCTGGAGGTGCGGGCGTTGCTGGAGGCGGAGTCGGCGCGGCTGGCGGCTTTGCGCGCCACCGAGGTCGACCGTTTGCTGATCCGTCGGCGCTACGAAGAAATGCTGGCTGCCCATGAAACCGCGCAGGCGCTCGATGCTCGCGAGCATGCCCACCGTGACCATGCCTTTCACCGGGCGATCAGCGAGGCGTCGCATAACCCGGTGCTGGTGCATACCCTGCAATCGCTCAGTGACCTGACCCTGAGTACTGTGTTCGCTTCGGTCAACAACCTGTACTGCCGGCCTGCGCAGAAACGCCAGATCGATCGCCAGCATGCGCGGTTGTATCACGCAGTGATGGAGCAACTGCCGGAGCAGGCTCAGCGGGCCGCACGCGAGCACATCAACGGGATACGTGACAGTTTGCGAGAGATAGAGCAGGAAGAGCAGCGCTTGGTCAGGGCGACCATGCGCATGGATGGCTGGGGTTGAATTGTAACCCCGCACCGGCCTGTTCGCGGACAATGCCGAGCACAGGCCGGTACAGGTTCACTCAATGGTCAGCCACAGGGTCATCCTGAGACAGGATTGCCCTGGCCAACTCTTCATCATTGGCTTGCAGCCCTGGGTGGTCCTTGCGGGCCTGTTCCAAAGCCGACTCCACATAGGCGCCGCGGATGGCACCGCCGCTGGCGACGAACGCAGAAAGCTCGTCACGGGCCGGGATGATCCGTTTGTCATCCTTGAAGGTCGAATACAGCGAGGCGGAAACACCGGCCGAGGTGGCGACGTCGCCCGCATCGACGCGGGCCAGGGCAGCACCGGCAGGCAGCAGGAGCAGCAGCGCAGGGGCGAGGAATAGGTGGCGCATGTCGTGTTCTCCAGTAGCGTGAAGCACAGGGAAATAAACCACTCAGTGTTTAAGAGAGCAGGTGAGTGCGGGTAGTTCCCTTTCCTGGCTGGAATGACGAGAGGGGCAGGTACAGCGCAGGGCTCGATCTCAGTGAGGCCTCTGTGGAAGCGGCTCAAGGTTCAAATCGACAACCGCACCACCCGGTTGTCCAGCACCTGTTGCTCCTGTCCCCGCCGCTTGTTCACTACAAGCTCACCAATCGCAATCAGCCGGGTGCGCGTGATGTTGCGCGACAACCCCAGCAACTGCGCGGTATGCACCTGGTTGTAATGGCAGAACCGGTACGCCGAGCGCAGCAGGGCATTTTCCACCTTCTCGTAAAGATCACCCGACTGCTCCTCGTACAGCCGGCTGAACGCGCGCTGTAGCAAGTCATCCACGCCATTGCCTGCCGGCTCCTCCTCTTGCCGTTCGATACGCAAGTTGGACAAACGCAGGTCCTGCGCTTGCACCGTGCCATCGCCACAGGTCAACAAGCTGTGGTGAATCACGTTTTCCAGCTCACGGATGTTGCCCGGCCAACTGTACTCGACCAGCTTGGCCTGGGCCTTGGGGCTCAGTTCCACCGGCCCGTAGCCCAACCGGTCGCTGTAACTGCGGATGAAATGCCGGGCCAGTGGCAGGATGTCGCCCGGACGGTCGCGCAACGGGTGCAACTGCAACGTCACCACGTTCAGCCGGTAGTACAGGTCTTCACGGAAATGTCCGGCGTTGATGGCCTTTTCCAGCTGTACGTTGGTCGCCGCCAGGACCCGCACGTTGATCGGGATGCTCTTGCGCGAGCCCAGCCGCACCACTTCGCGTTCTTGCAGTACACGCAGCAGCTTGACCTGGATCGGCAGCGGCAAGTCGCCAATTTCGTCGAGGAACAAGGTGCCGCCGTTGGCCTCTTCGAACCAGCCGGCCTTGGCCGCGAGGGCGCCGGTGAAGGCGCCCTTTTCATGGGTGCGCCAGGCATGGCGCGTTGCGCGTAGCGCAACCCGCTTGGTTGTGGTGGCCAAAGCGGGTGACTTGGAGGTGAAAGTCCTCTACACACCCGGCAAGGGGAAGTGTTAGCCAGAGGCAAGGGTGTCGTGGGCGACCGCGAATCTGAAGGAAGCCCGAGGCAAACTGCTGGCCTGACGAACAGGAAGCGGATAGAGGCGGCACAGCGGGGTGAGGCGGCCCAAATCGTCAAAGCCCAGTACTTGCACGGGACGCTGTGACGTAAATCCGACAGGCATAAGCAGGAAGGTCACGCGAATTACCCTGGGAGATCTGCACGTTTGCCACTGTGCTACCGAGCGTCGAGAGGCGACGGGACGAGCGTGCAGAAGTCAGCCGAGGCCGTAGTAAGTGGCGGTTAACCGCGCCACCAAGGGCCGAACAGGTTATGCCGCCAGTAGGCGTCACTGTCTCGTTGGTAGCCGTAATGCAGAAATTTCCTACAACGGAATCTGTCACTCCGAATCCCGGCCAGAAGCCGAGGGTGATGCCTGACAGTGCAAAGGTGCCGGCGGCGTCAGCGACGTGGACGAACGCGGAGCCGGACACGCTGATGGAGCGGGTGCTTGCACCGGCCAACCTCAGGCGTGCGTATCAACGCGTGGTTAGCAACAAGGGGGCTCCGGGTGCCGATGGCATGACGGTCGCTGACTTGGCGGGCTACGTGAAACAGTATTGGCCAACCCTCAAGGCCAGGTTGCTGGCCGGTGAATACCATCCCCAAGCAGTGCGAGCGGTTGAAATTCCCAAGCCGCAGGGCGGCACACGGCAACTGGGAATCCCCACCGTCGTGGATCGCCTGATCCAGCAAGCATTACAGCAACAACTCACGCTACTCTTCGATCCGCTGTTTTCGGACTACAGCTACGGTTTTCGTCCGGGCAAAAGCGCTCACCAAGCCGTTGAACTGGCCCGCTCCCATGTGGCGGCGGGGCATCGCTGGTGCGTGGAGCTTGATCTGGAAAAGTTCTTTGATCGGGTCAACCACGACATCCTGATGGCCTGCTTGCAGCGTCGCGTCGAAGACAAGCGAGTGCTTAGGCTCATCCGCCGCTACCTTGAAGCTGGGGCCATGTCGGGCGGTATCGTCAGCCAACGGCAAGAGGGGACACCGCAAGGCGGCCCACTCTCGCCGTTGCTGTCGAATATCCTTCTGGATGAGCTCGACCGCGAATTGGAACGGCGGGGTCATCGCTTCGTGCGCTACGCCGATGATGCGAACATTTATGTGCGCAGTCCTCGGGCGGGCGAGCGGGTGTTGGCCAGTATCGAGCGCTTCCTGTGCCATCGTTTGAAACTGACGGTGAACCGGAAGAAGAGCCAAGTAGCAGGGGCTTGGAAGTGTGACTACTTGGGTTACGGGATGAGCAGGCACCAGCAACCAAGGCTGCGTGTGGCAACGATGAGCCTGGGGCGCTTACGCGACCGACTCAGAATATTGCTACGCAGTGTAAGGGCCCGCAAAGTGGCGACTGTCATTGAGCGAATCAACCCTGTCCTGCGAGGCTGGGCTGGCTACTTCAAGCTCAGCCAGAGCAAACGCCCACTTGAGAAATTGGATGGTTGGGTCAGGCATAAACTTCGCTGCGTCATCTGGCGTCAATGGAAACGGCCCTCAACGAGGGCGCGCAACCTGATGCGCCTGGGCCTGAGCGAAGAACGTGCCTGTAAATCGGCCTTTAATGGCCGAGGCCCGTGGTGGAACTCGGGAGCATCTCATGTGAATCAGGCGCTACCGAAGAGGCTATGGGATAGGTTCGGACTGGTCTCGATACTGGATACGATAAACCGGCTTAGCCGTATAACCTGAACCGCCGTGTACGGAACCGTACGCACGGTGGTGTGAGAGGACGGCGGCTGTGAAGCCGCCTCCTACTCGATCCGAACAGTTCGGCTTCCACCAGCGACTCGGAAAATGCGCCGCAGTTGACCGCAACGAACGGGCCGTTGCGCCGACCGCTGAGGTTGTGGATGTGGCGTGCGACCAGCTCCTTGCCCGTGCCGGTTTCGCCGATGATCAGGACGCTGGCCTCGCTGGGGGCGACCTGTTGCAGGTGGGCGAGCAGCGCCTGCGACCTTGGGTCTTCGAAGACCTGTGCGGTCGCCCGGATCGAGGTAGCCAGTGTCGGTGACGGGGGGAGGGTCAGCAGTTGCATGGGCAGTCCTCAGGAGTAGAAGGATGGGGCAGGGCGTTTGTCGTTGAGGGCCCACTCGCCAAGTTCGTGGATGCGATAGTCCACCGGGTCGTGCAGGGTTTGCGTGCGCAGGTTGCGCCAGTGCCGGTCGAAGCGCAGCGAGGCATGCGTGGCGCGGGCACCGGTAACCTCGAACAGGCGGTTGCAGATGTCCAGGCCGTGGCGGCTGGCGGCGACCTTGGCAGTGCCGATGGCCAGGGCCAGGTCGCCGCGCTCATCAGCGGTGAGTGCATGTTCCTTGGCCCAGGCGGCGTCCAGCAGGCGCGCGGCTCGTTCGATCAGCAGGCGCACGCTTTCCAGGCCAACCCAGAACTCGCCGTAATGGCGCAGTACGTAAGGGTCTTCGGCGCTGCTGGCGGCGCTGGAGCGGAACCACGGGCGGCTTTCCTTGAGGGTGTACTGACGGGCTTCGTCGAAGGCGCCTTCGGCAATGCCGAGGAACAGGTTGGCGAAATGCAGCTGGGCGATCAGTGGGCGCAAGGCGGCGAACGGAGTGCTCAAGGGGCCTGGATCGAGCAGCAATTCGTTGTGCTCGACCCGTACCCGCTCGAAGGTGGCGCTGCCACTGTCGGTCTGGCGCTGGCCGATGTTGTTCCAGTCGCTGTGCAGACTGATGCCGGTGCGGCCACTGGGGATGGCGGCAATCAGCAACTTGCCGCCGGCACGTTCGTCCACTGCCGAGGCAATCAGCATTTCCGAGTCGCTGGCGCCGGAGCAGAAACTCTTCTTGCCCGAAAACTCGCACCAGCCGTCGAAGTGCTTGACCACGGTGCGGGTGTCCAGCGGGTTCAGGGCATTGCCCCAGAACCACTGTTTGCGAGCAGTCTGTTCGAACCACGGTTGCCATTGGTCCGGGCGCGAGAACAGGCGCACGGTGGCCAGCATCAGGTGGTGAAAACCGAAAACATGGGCGATGGAGCTGTCGACCCGCGCGAACTCGCGCACCACCGCGAAGGTGTCGTGCCAGCTGGCACCCTGGCCGCCGAACGCCTGTGGGATCGCCAGTGACAGCAAGCCGCTGTCACGCAAAGCGTCGCGCTCGGCTTTGGGTGTGCCACCGCGTTCGTCGCGTTCCACAGCGGTCTGGGCAAACTGCCCGGCCAGTTCGCGGGCAATCGCCAAGGCCGGGCGCAGTGGTGTAGTCACAGGTGCATTCATGGCCGCTCCTCAGGCGCTTTTACGCAGGGCGTGGTGGGCGCCGAACAGTGGCACGGCACGCTCGGCGGCCAGGCGGATACGGGCGGCAAGGGCGTCGCTGGAGACGCGGTAGTCGGCCATTTCCGCCTGGCTGGCGAATACGCCGATGGGCAGGGTCAGGGCCTGCAGGAAGCTGAACAGCGGGCGCAGCTGGTGGTCGAGCACCAGCGCGTGGCGTTCGCTGCCACCGGTGGCGGCGAGCAACACCGGGGTGTCGACCAAGGCGTCCTGGCCGATCAGGTCGAACAGGTGCTTGAAGTGGCCGGTGAAGCTGCCGCGGTACACCGGCGTGGTCACCACCAGCAGGTCGGCCCGTTCCACCAGGCGCAGTTGCTGCTCGACAGTGTCGGGCAGTTCGCTGCGCCACAGGGCGCTGCCCAGTGGCCGGGCGATCTCGCCCAGTTCGATCAGGTGCGGCTTGATGTGCAGGTGTTCGGCCAGTTCGGCGAGGATCGCTTCGGTCAGGGCCAGGGTGCGCGAAGGGCGGGAAGTGCCGCCGGACAGGGCTACGACGTTCAGTGGGGTGCTCATGGGCTAGTCTCCGGTTCTGGTTGAGCGGGACTTTGCTTGAGCAATCGTCGTGCCTGGTTCTAATGTTGTTATAGATCAACGAGTTAGCGAGTATTAGTGGCTGCGCTGCTGTTGCCGTGCGGGCGTTTTGTGTTGATCAGGTGTTGCGCTGCAAACAGTTGGCCGGGTGTTGGCGGCTGTACAGTTGGGAGAGTTATAGAGGATTAATGAATAGGTAAAAAAGAATAAGAAGTCATATTCTTATTCTGTTTTTATCTTCAAGGTGCTGCGTGGTGCTGCCCAGCAGCCCCAAGCACCCTAGATGTGGGGGGCGTTGCGAGGGGATACCCCACCTGCAAATTCCGGTTTCAAATGCCCCTGTTCATCCAGCAGGTAAGCATCCATCACCTCCCGCACCACCGGCCCGGCCACTCGGCCCCCAGCCTCGCCGTTCTCGATCATCACGGCCACCACCACGCTCGGGTGGTCAGCTGGGGCAAAGCCAACGAACAGGGCGTTGTCACGGTGCCTTTCCAGCGTCTTGTCGCGGTTGTAGCGCTCACCCTGTTTGATTGCCACCACCTGCGCGGTACCGCTCTTGCCTGCAATCCGGTACTGCGCACCGGCGGCTGCGGCGCGGGCGATGCCGCGCGGGTCGTGCATGACCATCTGCATGCCTTGGCTGACCTGGTCCCAGGCGTGCTTGTCATGCAGCACGATATTGGGCATCGGGTTGGGGTCCACCGGCACATCGCCGCCCACGGTCATGGCCAGGTGCGGGCGATGCCACACGCCTTTGCTTGCCAGCAGGCTGGTGGCTTGGGCCAGCTGTAGCGGGGTGACCTGCATGTAGCCTTGGCCAATGCCGAGGATCAGTGTCTCACCCGGGAACCAGGCCTGGCGCCGCGTGGCGCGCTTCCACTCGGCCGAAGGCATCAGCCCCGAGGCCTCCTCGAACATGTCCAGCGACACCTTCTGGCCCAGGCCGAACTCGGCCATGTAATCGTGCAGGCGGTCGATGCCCAGTTTATGAGCCAGGTCGTAGAAGTAGGTGTCGTTGGAGCGCATGATGGCGGTGTACATGTCTACCCAGCCGTCGCCGCTGCGGTTCCAGTTGCGGTACTTGTGGTCGTAGTTGGGCAACTCATAGTAGCCAGGGTCGAACACCCGGCTGCCAGGGGTGATCACGCCGCTGTCGAGGCCGGCGATGGCCACTTCAGGTTTAACCGTCGAGCCGGGCGCATACAGGCCACGCAGCACGCGGTTGAACAACGGGCGGTCGATCGAATCGCGCAGGGCGGCGTACTGCTTGAAACTGATGCCCTTGACGAACAGGTTGGGGTCGAAGCTGGGGTTGCTGACCATCGCCAGTACGTCGCCATTGGCCGGGTCCAGCACCACCACCGAGCCACGGCGCTCGCCCAGGGCCTTTTCCGCGGCCACCTGCAAGTGCGCGTCCAGGGTCAGGACAATGTCCTGACCAGGGGTTGGGTCCTTGTGGTTGAGCACGCGCATCACCCGGCCCTGGGCGTTGGTCTCGACCTCTTCATAGCCCACGTGGCCATGCAGCTGGCTCTCGTAGAAGTGCTCGATGCCGGTCTTGCCGATTGACTGGGTGCCGCGGTACTCGGTGCTGTCGAGGACCTTGGCTTCTTTCTCGTTGATGCGCCCCACATAGCCGACCGAATGGGCGAAATGCTCGGCCAGCGGGTACTCGCGGATGAACTGCGGCTCGACCTCCAGGCCCGGCAGGCGGAACTGGTTTACCGCGACCAGGGCGATCTGCTCTTCGCTCAGGCCCACCATCAGGGTCACCGGCTCGAACGGCTTGCGGCCACGGCGCAGGTCTTTGTCGAACTGCTTGCGGTCGTCTTCGGTCAGGCCTAGTACCTGGGTCAAGGTGTCGAGCACTTTGGCCGAATCGCCGCCGGCCCGCTCACGGGTCATGGTCAGGTCGAAACTGGGCTTGTTGTCGGCCAGCACCACGCCATTGCGGTCGTAGATCAGTCCGCGTTCGGGGGCGATGGGTAGCACGTGCACGCGGTTGTTTTCCGACACCGCGGTCTGCTGGTCGTGCTGCAGTACCTGCAGCACATAGAGCCGGCCCACCAATACGGCACACAGGCTGAACACCAGGGCGGCGCAGGCCAGAAGCCGGCGGTTCACCAGGTGTTTTTCCTTTTCGTGGTCCTTGAGAGGGATGGGTTGCGGCATCAGGGGCTCTTTCCTACAGGCATCGCGCTGGCCGTGCGGGCGCGCGATCGGGTCGGGGATGCTACGCAACACATCCCGCCCTCTCAAGGCGAGGCGCGGCTGGCCGCAGGCTGATAACGCCTGTGTGTCCCATGATCAGGGCGCTGGCGGCAAACATGAAGATTTGTTCATGGCTGAGCCGCATGGAGGATTCGATGCTGGTTTTTTGCGTCATTATGGATCCATAAATGAATCGTGTTCGATTAACGAACGAAAAATCATATGAGGATTGAGCGGATAAATTATTGAAATTAATAGAGAAAAAATAAAACTGGCAGATCGGTCACATAGAATTTTAGTGGTTTTCTCAAAGCGCTTGGCTTTGGTTTGTTGTTTGTGGATCCATTATCTGGTTGATTAGCGCCTGACAACGGCCGGAGCCCTCCTGCCGTATGCGACAACAATTACAAAAAGGGTCCAGTCATGAATGGCTTTCCAAGGGTACGGAACCGTCAGGGTTCCATGCGCTTTGCCGGCGTGTGCGCATCAGTTCTCCCACCTGTGAACCGGCAGGTGGCCCCATGAATACCGACCTCAAGCAACGCCTGGACAACGACCCGATGGGCCGCTTCCAGTGCCTGGCCATTGGTATTTGCATCATCCTCAACATGATCGATGGCTTCGACGTGCTGGTCATGGCCTTCACCGCCGCCTCGGTGTCCGCCGAGTGGGGCCTGAACGGCGCACAGGTAGGGCTGCTGCTCAGCGCCGGCCTGTTCGGCATGGCGGCCGGGTCGTTGTTCATCGCGCCTTGGGCCGACCGGTTTGGTCGACGCCCACTGATCCTGTTGTGCCTGGCGCTTTCGGGCATTGGCATGCTGCTCTCGGCACTGAGCCAAACCCCGCTGCAATTGGCGCTGTTGCGAGGCCTGACCGGGCTGGGCATTGGCGGCATCCTGGCCAGTAGCAACGTGATCGCCAGCGAGTACGCCAGCAAGCGCTGGCGTGGCCTTGCGGTGAGCCTGCAGTCCACCGGCTATGCCCTGGGCGCGACCCTGGGCGGGTTGCTCGCGGTGTGGCTGTTGGGGCATTGGGGCTGGCGCTCGGTGTTCCTGTTCGGCGGCATCGTCACCGTGCTGGTGATCCCGCTGGTATTGCTGTGGCTGCCGGAGTCGTTGGACTTCCTGCTGGCTCGCCGGCCAGCCAATGCCCTGGCCCGGGTCAACCGCCTGGCAGTGCGCCTCGGTCAGCCGGCACTGGCGCAACTGCCGGCACTGGCGGCGAGGGCGCAGGGTACCACCCGTGGTTTCAGGCAACTGCTGGCGCCGGATATGCGCCGCACCACGTTGGTGATCTGGTTGCTGTTCTTCCTGGTCATGTTCGGCTTCTACTTCGTCATGAGTTGGACGCCGAAACTGCTGGTGGCCGCTGGCCTGTCGGCCCAGCAGGGCATCACCGGCGGTGTGCTGTTGAGTGTCGGCGGCATCCTCGGTGCGGCGCTGATCGGCGGGCTGGCATCGCGTTGGCCACTGACGCGGGTACTGGCGTTGTTCATGCTCATCACCGCCGTACTGCTGGTGTTGTTCGTGGTCAATGGGGCCTCGGTCACTGCTGCGCTGGCGCTGGGGTTGCTGATCGGGCTGTTTTCCAACGGCTGCGTGGCCGGCCTGTATGCCTTGTCGCCAGTGGTCTATGACGCCTCGGTACGCGCCACCGGCGTGGGCTGGGGCATCGGTATTGGCCGCATGGGCGCGATCCTGTCGCCGACCGTGGCTGGCGTATTGCTCGATGGCGGCTGGCAACCGCTGCACCTGTACGGGGTGTTCGCCAGCGTGTTCGTGCTGGCCGCAGGTTGCCTGTTGCTACTGCGGCCAATGGCCAAGCCAGCGGCCGCCCTCTCTACCGATGCACTGAGCCACTGAGTGCAACCCGGCCTGGCCGGGTACCTGAATGCAGCACGTCGCCCCAAGCCCATACCGGCCTGGGGCGGTTGGCTGCGCCTATGAAAAGCGGAGAACAATAATAATGATGCACACAACTTGCACGCTGGCCCGTTCGGCCCTGGCGGTGTCGCTGGCGCTTGGCCTGGGTTTGCCGGCCTGGGCCGAGGAGGGCGGCTTCCTTGAAGATGCCAAGGCCGGGCTGACACTGCGCAACTACTACTTCAACCGCGACTTCCGCGACGCAGGGGCGGCCAAGAGCAAGGTCGAAGAATGGGCCCAGGGTTTCATTTTCAAGTTCAGCTCTGGCTACACACCGGGGCTGATCGGTGTTGGCCTGGACGGCATCGCCATGTTCGGCGTGAAGCTGGACAGCGGCCGTGGTACCAGCGGCTCCGAACTGCTGCCGGTGCACGATGACCGGCGTGCGGCCGACGACTATGGTCGCGCCGGTCTGGCGGCCAAGCTGCGTATTTGCGCGACCGAACTGAAGGTCGGTGAGCTGTTGCCGGATATTCCGCTGCTGCGCTACGACGATGGCCGCCTGCTGCCACAGACGTTCCGCGGGGCAATGCTCGATTCGCGCGAGATCGAAGGCCTGAGCCTGCAGGCCGGCCAGTATCGCGAGGTGAGCCTGCGCAATTCTTCCGACATGCAGGACCTTTCCGCCTGGGCCGCGCCTGGGGTGACTTCGGATGGTTTCAACTATGTCGGCGCCGAGTACCGCTTCAACCAGCAGCGCACGCAGATCGGCGCCTGGCATTCGCAACTGGAGGACATTTACCAGCAAAGCTACTTCAACCTGCTGCACAGCCAGCGGCTGGGGGAGTGGACACTGGCGGCCAACCTTGGCTACTTCATCGACCGGGATGATGGACAGGCGCGCATTGGTGATATCCAGAGCCGCACTGGCTACGCTTTGCTGTCGGCCTCGCACAGTGGCCATACCCTGTACCTGGGGTTGCAGAAGGTCAGTGGCGACAGCCCGTGGATGTCGGTGTATGGCAGTAGCGGGCGGACCTTGGGCAACGACATGTTCAACGGCAACTTCAGCAACGCCGACGAGCGCTCGTGGCAAGTGCGCTACGACTACAATTTTGCCGCTATGGGTGTGCCTGGGTTGCTGGCCATGGTGCGCTACGGGCATGGTGAAAATGCCACCACGGCGGCCGGCAGCAATGGCAAGGAGTGGGAGCGCGATACCGAAGTGAACTACACCTTCCAGAGCGGGGCGTTGAAGAACCTCAACATCCGCCTGAACAATGCGACCAACCGGCGCAGCTTCAACAGTGATTTCGACCAGACGCGGCTGATTGTCAGCTATCCGCTGACGTTGTAAACGCCGCGACTTAATCGTTGGCTGGCCTGCCGGCGATGTGGGCTAACAGGCCACCAACAACCCCTCACCTTGCGCTAAGATGCCCGCTCATGTCCCTGGAAGTAGCCTGGATGAGCAAGCCCGGTCAAATGGTGCTGGTCGCGTTGCGCAAGATGATCGCCTCGGGCGAGCTGGCGGCCGGCGAGCGCTTGATGGAAGTCCCCACCGCCGAGCTGTTCGGCGTTTCTCGCATGCCGGTGCGCATGGCGTTTCGTACCCTTGAGCAGGAAGGCTTGCTGGTGCGTTTTGGCGGCCGGGGCTTTCAGGTGCGCTCAGTCAGTGCCGATGACATCGCCGGTGCGGTCGAGGTGCGCGGCGTACTGGAGGGGCTGGCCGCGCGCCAGGCTGCAGAGCGTGGTTTGTCGGTGCAAGCACGCGCGGCGCTGCAGCAGTGCCTGGTCGATGGCGACCAGCTGTTCGACAAGGGCTTCGTGACCGAAGAAGACCTGCAGGCTTACCACGACCTGAACATGCGCTTTCACCAGGTGATCATCGAAGCCAGCCACAACCCGGCCATTGCCGATGCCCTGGCGCGCAACGACCACCTGCCGTTCGCCTCGGTCACCGCGCTGGCGGTGGACCGCCATGACCTGGCCCGCGAATACCGGCGCTTCAATTTTGCTCACATGCAGCATCACGCGGTGTTCGATGCCCTGACCAACCGCCAGGGTGCCCGCGCCGAAGCGATCATGCGCGAGCACGCCAATGCCACCTTGCGCTACGCCGAGACCTTTGGCGGGGCGACGGCAGACGCAGGCATGAAGGTTATCCTGCCCTCGGCGTAAACCGGTTCAGATATCCAGCACCAGCAGCGGCGTTTTCGAGCGCGAGCAGCAGGGCGTGAACTGATCGTTCAGCGCCTGCTCCTCTTCGGTAAGGAACATGTCGCGGTGGTCCGGCGTACCCTGCAGCACGCGCGTCAGGCAGGTGCCGCAGATACCCTGTTCGCACGACATGGCAATCTCGATACCGTGCTGTTCCAGCACCTGCACCACGGTCTGGTCGGCCGGCACCTCGAACACCTGCCCCGTGCTGCCCACCTGCACCGAGAAGCTACCGTCGTTGCTGGCATCCACCGGCGCTGCGGCAAAATACTCGCGGTGCAGGTTGGCCTCCTGCCAGCCCAGTCCCTTGGCGCTGTCCAGCACATGCTGCATGAACCCGCCGGGCCCGCAGACATACAGGTGCGCATCCTCTTGCGGGTTGCCCAGCACCCGGGCGATATCCAGTGCGGTTTCCGGTTGCTCGTCAAAGTGTACGAACAGGCGGTCGGCGAACGGCGCGTTGCGAATGCGTTCGACAAAGGCCGCACGCTCGCTGGAGCGGGCGCAGTAGTGCAGCTCGAAGTCATGGCCGCTGTGGGACAGCTGCTCGGCCATGCACAGAATCGGGGTAATGCCGATGCCACCGGCAAACAGCAGGCTGCGCTGCGCCCCCTCGGCCAGCGGGAACAGGTTGCGCGGCGCGCTGATGCGCAGCCGTGCGCCGGCCTGCACCTGCTCGTGCAGGCTGCGTGAGCCTCCCCGCGAAGCCGGGTCGTTGAGCACGCCAATCAGGTAACGGTGGCGCTCCTCGGGGTGGTTGCACAGCGAATACTGGCGCACCAACCCATCGGGCAAATGCACGTCGATATGCGCGCCAGCGCTGAACGCCGGCAGCAAGCTGCCATCCGCTGCCGCCAGCTCGAAGCTGCAAATACCTTGCGCTTCGTCGTTACGGGACACCACTACGGCATCGATCATGTCGGCTGTTCCTCAGGCAGGGGTGGCGCTGGTAGCGATCAGTTGCGGTTGTGGCGCACGCTCTTTGGCGATGATGCGCTCCAGCACCTTGCGCGACTGCACGCCGCCAGCATCGATGTTCAGCTTCAGCAGGTTGCGCTCGGGGTGGGCCAGCAGGTTCTGCTGCTGGCGTTCGAGCATCTCCAGGTCTTCGCTGAAAATCTTGCCTTGGCCTTCGCGGATGTTGTCGGTCAGGGTTTGGTCATGCGCGGCGAAGTTGCGTGCCATGCCCCAGAAGTACCAAATCGATGTGTCGGTCTCTGGCGTGATGAAATCCACCACGATGCTCGACGCCTTGTGCTGCGCCTCGGCGTGGTAGCCACCCTTGCCGGCATGCGCCACACCCACTTCGATCAGCACATGGCTAGGCGGGGTGAAGCGGCAGATCTGCCAACGGTCCACCGGTACATCATCGGCCAGGCCGTTGCCACGCAGGGCCATGCGCCAGAAGGGCGGGGCCATGATGTTTTCCATGTGCCGGGCGGTGACCACTTCGTCGCCGGTGACGGTGGTGACTGGCGGGGCCTCGTCGATTTCCTTCTGGCCGATGCTGGAGGCATGCACGTAGGTTTCGTGGGTGAGGTCCATCAGGTTGTCGATCATCAGGCGGTAGTCGCAACCGATGTGGAACAGCCCGCCACCGTAGGCCCATTCATCATTCACCGCCCATTCAAGGTGCGGAATCAGCGCCGGGTCGGCCTGCGCCTGGTCGCCTGGCCATACCCAGACAAAGCCATAGCGCTCGACTGCAGCGAAAGTCTTGTTGCAGGGAAAGCCCCGTACCCGCTGGCCGGGCATCGACACGGTCTTGCCATCGCAGCCCATGACCAGGCCGTGGTAGCCGCATACCAGGTTGCCGTCCTCGACATAGCCAAGCGACAACGGCGCACCACGGTGCGGGCAGAAATCCTCGACGGCGGCTACACGGTTCTCGTGGCCACGGTAGAACACGATTTTTTCCCCGCAGATCCGCCGGCCCAAGGGCTTGGTGGCGATCTCGTCGGGGGTGCAGGCAACGTACCAGGTGTTTTTGGGGTACATGGGAGGCTCTCCGGGGTTTTGTTTTTATTTAATGGATCCATTAGAGCCGTTAAAGAAAATCACGGTCAATCTATATTGTGTGTTTATAGTAGGTTTTGTGCGGTTATCGGATTTTGTGGATCCATTGTCGGCTAGCGATGAGAATCGCAATACGCCTCTGCGACCACGTACCTGCTATTACTTAGCAGACACATCACACACCAAGGCCCCTCGATGCTCGCCATCGAAAACCTTCACAAATCATTCCCCACTCCCCAAGGCCCGCTCCCGGTTCTGCAGGGCGTCGATCTGCGCCTGGCACGCGGCAGCAGCCTGGCACTGATGGGCGAGTCGGGCAGCGGCAAGAGCACCTTGCTGCACCTGGTGGCTGGCCTGGACCGGGCCGACAGCGGCCGCATCCTGATCGACGACGTTGCGCTCGACGGCCGTTCGGAAGCGTCTCTGGCACAGTGGCGGCGTGAGGGGATTGGCCTGGTGTTCCAGCAATACAACCTGATCAGCAGCCTGGACGTCGGCCTGAACCTGACCTTCCAGGCTCGCCTGGCCGGGCGGTATGACCCGCATTGGGCGGCTTACCTGGCGCAACGTCTGGGCCTGGCGGGCCTGCTTGCGCGTTACCCGGAACACTTGTCGGGCGGCCAGCAGCAGCGGGTCGCCATCGGCCGCGCGCTGGCCGGGCGACCGGCATGGCTGCTAGCCGACGAACCCACCGGCAGCCTGGATGAGGCCAGCAGCGACGAGGTGCTGAACCTGTTGCTGCAGTTGGTTGCCGAAGCCGGCAGCGGTGTGTTGATGGTGACTCACAGCCCACGGTTGGCGGCGCGTTTGCAGCAGCGCTGCTACCTGCAGGCCGGCTGCGTGCGGCACGAGCAGGGCTGATGAGGCTGTTGTCGCTGGCATTGATGGCGTTGCTCAGCCATTGGCGGCGCCACCGCGTGCAGTGCTTGAGTATCTTCACTGGCCTGTGGCTGGCCACGGCGTTGTGGACCGGGGTGCAGGCGCTGAACAGCCAGGCACGCAGTGACTATGCCCGGGCCAGCGCGGTTTTGGCCGGGCCGTTGCAGGCGCAATTGCTGCCGCGCACTGGCGAGCGCTTCGACCAGGGTTTGTACGTGCAACTGCGCAGGCTGGGCTGGGCGGTATCACCGGTGCTGGAAGGGCGCTTGCGCCTGCCGGGCGAGCCGGCGCGCAGCGTGCGGCTGATTGGCATCGAGCCATTGAGCCTGTCGCCGGCCAGCAGCATTGCCGGTGTACAACTGCAGGCATTCGACCTGCAGGCTTTTATCGGCACGCCCGGGCAAGCCTGGGTTGGGCCAGACACCTTGCGTCAGTTGAGCGCAAACCCCGCGCAGCGGGCCCGCGACAGCGAAGGGCAGTTGCTGCCGCCTTTGGTTTTGCAGCCCGCGTTGGCGCCTGGGGTGATGGTGGTGGACATCGGCCACGCGCAGGCGTTGCTGCATGCATCTGGGCAGTTGTCACGCCTGCTGCTGGCCGGGGCACCTGGGCCATTGCCGGCAGATATCGCCCCCTTCCTCGAACTTCAAACACAGCAGGACGATGGCGGTTTGCAGCGCCTGACCGACAGTTTCCACCTCAACCTGACTGCGCTCGGCCTGCTGGCGTTCATCGTCGGCTTGTTCATCGCCCACGCCGCCATCGGCCTGGCGCTGGAACAGCGGCGTGGGCTGATCCGCAACTTGCGCGCCAGCGGCATCAGCCTGAAGACCCTGCTGTATGCACTGTTGCTGGAGTTGGGCCTGTTCGCGGTGCTGGGCGGGCTTGCCGGGGTGGCCAGTGGTTATGCCTTGGCCGCGTGGCTGCTGCCCGATGTGGCCGCCAGTTTACGCGGCCTGTATGGCGCACAGGTGGCGGGTACGCTGAACCTGCCTGCGTGGTGGTGGCTGCTGGGCGTGCTGGTGAGTGTATTCGGGGCATTGCTGGCAGGGCTGGGCAGCGTCATGCGTGCGGCCCGGTTGCCGTTGCTGGCGCTGGCGCAACCTCAAGCCTGGCGGCTGGCGCAGGGGCCTTGGCTGAGGCGTCAGGCATTGTTCGCGGGCTTGCTGCTGTTGCTGGCCTTGGGCTGTGGCGTGTTCGGAGCCAGCCTGCCCAGCGCGTTCGCCATGCTGGCGGGGTTGCTGCTGGCGGCAGCGCTGCTGTTACCGGGCATGCTCGACCGGGTGCTGGCCTGGCTGGCGCGCCGCTGCCAGCGGCCATTGGCGCAATGGTTCGTTGCCGACAGCCGCCAGCAACTGCCGGCCCTGAGCCTGGCGTTGATGGCCCTTTTGCTGGCGCTGGCTGCCAGTGTTGGCGTGGGCAGCATGACCGAGGGTTTTCGCAAGACGTTTGTCGGTTGGCTTGGCCAGCGCCTGTCCGCCGACCTGTATGTCACCCCACGCGATACAGCCCAAGGCCTGCAGATAGTCGAGTGGCTTGAGCAGCAGCCTGCGGCCAGTGTGGTGCTGCCCGGCTGGCGCGTGGACATTCAACTACAAGGTTGGCCGGTACAAGTGCAGGGCATTGTCGATCACTCCGTTTATCGAACGCGCTGGCCGCTATTGGAACAACAGCCACATGCCTGGCAGCGACTGGCCCGCGGGCAGGCTGTAATGCTCAGCGAACAGTTGGCCAGGCGGTTGAAACTGCAACTGGGCGATAACCTCAAGCTGCCTGCAAACACGTCGCCGGCCTTGCCTGTTGTGGGGATCTATGCCGATTACGGCAACCCCAAGGGGCATGTCCTGGCCAATGCCGGCTGGTTGCGCGAAAACTGGCCACAGGCAACCCTGACCGGCTTGAGCGTCGACTTGGCCGCTGAACGGGTGCCGGCGCTCAAGGTCGCTCTGCAACGGCATTTTGCCCTCGACGACAGCCGCGTGGTCGAGCAGGCGCGCCTGAAGCGCTGGTCGACCGACGTGTTCAACCGCACCTTTGCCGCCACCGCTGCCCTCAACAGCCTCACCCTTGGCGTGGCTGGCGTGGCGTTGTTCATCAACCTGTTGACCCTGGGCCAGTCCCGGCTGGGCCAGCTGGCACCGCTATGGGCGCTGGGTGTGCGGCGTATGCAACTGGTCTGGCTGGGCCTTGGCCAGACACTCATGCTGAGCAGCCTCACCGTGTTGATGGCGATCCCGCTGGGGTTGCTGCTGGCCTGGTGCCTGGTCGCGGTGGTCAATGTTCAGGCGTTTGGCTGGCGCCTGCCGCTCTATGTCTTTCCCGTGCAGTTGCTGCAGTTGGCCATGTTGGGGTTGTTCACCAGCCTGCTGGCCAGCGCCTGGCCGCTGTGGCAGCTGGCGCGCCGCCAGCCGCGCGAACTGTTGAGGCCATTTGCCGATGAAGCGTAATGCGTGGCTGTTGCTCAGCGTGTTGTTGTGCGGCTGTGATCAACCAGCACCACAGAGTTATGCCGGGCTTGGGCAGCAGGCCGGCGAACTCAGCCAGGTGACCCGCGACCATCGGCTGGCATTTCCACAGGACCACGGTCCACACGATGGTTTTCGTATCGAGTGGTGGTATGTCACCGCCAACCTGAAGGACGCTCAAGGCCGTGACTGGGGCGCCCAGTGGACGCTGTTCCGCTCGGCCCTGCGCCCAGGCCCGGAGACCACCGACTGGAACAGCCCGAACCTGTGGATGGGGCACGCGGCCTTGACCGGTCCGGGCGGCCACCAGTCTGGCGAAACCCTGGCGCGCGGCGGTATCGGCCAGGCCGGAGTGCAGGCTCAGCCGTTCCGAGCGTGGATCGATGACTGGTCGTTGCAGGGCAGGGGCAGTATCGAAAACCTGCAGATGGTCGCCGGTGGCGATGGTTTTCGCTATGACTTGCAGTTGCACAGCGATCACCCTCTGGTGCTGCACGGGGAGCAAGGTTACAGCGAGAAATCTGGCAAGGGGCAGGCTTCGTACTATTACAGCCAGCCTTTCTACCAAGTGCAGGGGCACATTCAGCGTGGCAGCCAGTGCATCGCGGTCACTGGGCAGGCCTGGCTGGACCGGGAATGGAGCAGCCAACCGCTGGCGTCAGGGCAAACGGGCTGGGACTGGTTTTCGCTGCACCTGGACAGTGGTGCCAAGCTGATGCTGTTTCAGGTACGCGAGGCGCGAGGGGACGCGTACCGCGCTGGGACCTGGGTTGGGCCGCAGGGTGAGGTGGTGGCGCTGGACGCAGCGCAGATTCAGTTGCAGGCGCAAGCCTGGTCTGCGCAGAAAAACGGCAAAAAGGTGCCGACACGGTGGCGGGTGCAGGTGCCTGGGCATGGAGTGGATGTGCAGGTTGATGCCGTGGAGCCGCAGGCGTGGATGCAGACGCGATTCCCTTACTGGGAAGGGCCGGTGCGGTTGAGCGGGAGCGCGGGTGGGCGCGGGTATCTGGAGATGACTGGATATTAGTCAGTCTGGTCATGACGCGGTCCCTTGTAGGAGCGGCCTTGTGTCGCGATAGGGCCGCAAAGCGGCCCCAACAATGTTGGGGCGATTCGAAGATCCTGGGGGTGCTTCGCACCCCGATCGCGACACAAGGCCGCTCCTACAAGGGGCCACGCCAGCCTGTTCAATCCTTGATGAGTGCGCGCAGCACAGCTCGTGCATCTTCGCTGCGCAAGCACTCGATGAACAACCGGCTTTCCCGCGCCACTGTGTCTTCAAGCTCCGCTCGCTGGCTGTCCTTGAGCAACCGCTTGCTGATGCGCAATGCCGCCTGCGGATAGCCTTGCAGCTGCCGCGCCAGGGTGCGGGCAGCCGCCAGGCACTGCGCGCCGTCTTCATGCAGTTCATTGGCCAGCCCCCAGGCCACCATCTGTTCGCCATCGAGCAACGCGTTGGCCAGCAGCAAGCGCGCCGCACGGGCCTGGCCAAGCAAACGCGGCAGCAACAGGCTGGAGCCGAACTCCGGGCACACACCCAATGGCGCGAAGGGCATGCGCAGTTTGGTCGAGCGGCTGACCAGCACCTGGTCGCAATGCAGCAACAGGGTGGCCCCGATGCCGATCGCCGCGCCACTGACCGCTGCGATCAGCGGCTTGTCCAGCCCCATGACTACCCGCATCAGGCGGAACACCGGGCTGTCCAGGTCGCTGGGCGGGTTGTCGAGGAAGTCGCGCAGGTCGTTGCCAGCGCTGAAGCAGTGCGGCCCACCGGTGATGATGATGGCGTCGACATCAGGGTTTTCACCCGCCGCCAGCAGCAGGTCGCCCAGCTGTTGGTACATGGCGGTGTTCAGGGCATTGAGCTTGTCGGGGCGGTTGAAGGCCAGGGTCAGCAGCCCTTGGTCCAGGTCGCGTGTGATCAGGTCGTTCATGGCAGCCGCTTTTATTGTTGTGGGCAGGTGCAAGGGTTTATCACGCTGTCCGGCTTGTTGTACAGTCGTTCAGTCCAGCCCCTAACCCGAGACCCACCGATGACTCAGGAAGCCCGCTACCACCGCATGCTGCCGGAACTGCGCAAAGCCAACCTGGTCGAGGCGACCTTGGTGTGCCTCAAGCGCCATGGCTTTCAGGGGGCGTCGATCCGCAAGATCTCGGCTGAAGCCGGGGTTTCGGTGGGGTTGATCAGCCATCATTACGCCGGCAAGGACGAACTGGTGGCCGAGGCCTACATGGCCGTTACCGGCCGGGTGATGGGCCTGCTGCGCGAGGCCATGGCCCAGGCTGCGCCCAATGCCCGCGAGCGGCTGTCGGCGTTCTTCCGCGCCTCGTTCTGCGCCGAGCTGCTCGACCCGCAATTGCTCGATGCCTGGCTGGCTTTCTGGGGCGCGGTGAAGACCGCCGACGCCATCAACCAGGTACACGACCACTCTTACGGCGAGTACCGCAACGAGCTCAGCCGGCTGCTGGCCAAACTGGCCGAGGAAGAGGGCTGGCAGGGTTTCGATGCCGACCTGGCGGCCATCAGCCTGAGCGCCTTGCTCGATGGCCTGTGGCTGGAGTCGGGGCTCAACCCCGGCACCTTCACCCCCGAGCAGGGCGTGGTCATCTGCGAGGCCTGGGTCGATGGCTTGCAGGCCGGTGGTCGGCGGCGCTTCAGCCTGCCCGAGGGCTGTTGATCGCCCGTTCAGTAACGAGTACGCTGCTGTCGCGAGTGTGTAGAACAACACCAATAAAAAGAGACGACACGCAATGACGCCTCGGGTATTGATCGTCGATGACGATCCGCTTATTCGTGACTTGCTGCAGGCCTATCTGTCCCAGGAAGGCTACGACGTGCACTGCGCCGACACGGCGGAAAAGGCCGAAGCCCTGCTCGGCAGCCAGGATGTCGACCTGGTGCTGCTGGACATCCGCCTGCCTGGCAAGGACGGCCTCACCCTGACCCGCGAGCTACGGGTGCGCTCGGAGGTCGGCATCATCCTCATCACCGGGCGCAATGACGACATCGACCGCATCGTCGGCCTGGAATGCGGCGCCGACGATTATGTCATCAAACCGCTCAACCCCCGCGAGCTGGTGTCCCGTGCCAAAAACCTGATCCGCCGCGTGCGCCATGCCCGCGAGGTACACCCGGCCCCGGCCTGCGCGCAATCGCTGAAGCAGTTCGCCGACTGGGCGCTGGACACCGATCGCCGTCGCCTGATCGACGCCCGTGGCGGGCAAACCCTGCTGACCCACGGCGAGTTTCAACTGCTTAGCGTGTTTCTGCGCAACAGCGGCCACACCCTTAGCCGCGACCAGCTGATGGACCAGATTCGCAACCGCGAGTGGGTGCCCAACGACCGCTCCATCGATGTGCTGGTCGGGCGCCTGCGCCGCAAGCTGCATGACGATCCGGCCGAGCCACAGCTGATCATCACCATCCACGGCACCGGCTACCTGTTCACCGCCAGTGTGGCGGCATGAGCCACTGCGCCTGGCTGTCGGCACTTGCGCTGTGTGTTGCGCAGGCCAATGCCAGCGAGCCGGTGCGGTATTGCGACTACCCGGTGTACCCACCCATTTCCTGGAGCGATGGCCACCAAGTGCGTGGGCTAGCCCCAACCGTGGTGCGCGAGCTGTTCGCACGCCTGGGCTACCCGGTGCAAACCGTGGTGCTGGGCAACTGGAAGCGCTGCCTGCTGGACGCCGCCGCCGGGCGGGTGGACGTGGTGCTGGCCTACAACAGCGACCAGCGCGACCAGCGCATGCGTTTTTCCACGGTGCCGGTGTTACGCGAGGAAGTGGCCGTGTTCTACAACCGCAAGCGGCCGGTGCAGTTCCAGCAACTGGAGGACCTGGCCGGCTACCGTGGCGGCCTGTTATACGGTGAAAGCTACGGCGCTGAGTTCGACCGCTTCGTCGCCCGCCACCAGAACATCGAGCGGGTGTCGTCCAGCCAGCAGAACTTTGGCAAGCTGATCCGCGGCCGCATCGACTACGTGATCCAGGAGCGGCGTACTGGCCAACTGTTCATCGAACACTTGCCCGGCGCGCAGGACATCCGCGTGCTGCCCACTGCACTGAGCGTGGACTATCTGCGTGTAGCCGTGTCGCGGCAATCCCCCCTGAGCCAGCACATGGATGAAATCGACGAGCAGCTGCAGCGCATGAACCGGGCTGGCGAGATCGAGCGCTGGCTGGAGCAAAGCGAAGTCACCTACCGCGACATGATCAAGCTGCCGGCGGATGCCCGATGATACGCCTGCGCACCGACGGCCTGCTGCGTCGCCTGCTGCTGTTCATCCTGCTGTTCAGCCTGTGCTTCACCGTGCTGGCCAGTGGCGTGCAGCTGTACATCGAGTACCGCCGCGAAATGCGTGACATAGACGCACGCATGGCGTTGATCCGCGCCGGCTACCTGGCCAGCCTGGAGCGTAGCCTGTGGGACCTGGACGAGGCGCAGCTGGATGTGCAACTGCGCGGCCTGGTGGACTTTTCCGATGTGGCGCGGGTGCGCCTGGTCAGTGATGATTTCCAGTTGTTGCGCGGTGAGGCCGAAGCCACAGGGCCGCTGCGCATCGAGCGCTTCCCCCTTGATTATCAGCCACCCTCGGGGCCGCCCAGGCACCTGGGCGAGCTGGAAGTCAGCATCGACCTGGGCGCGGTGCACCGCCGGTTGTACGCCACAGGCCTTGCCAGCCTGCTGTGGATGGGCGTGTTTCTGTGCGGCCTGGCAGTGGCACTGTCGGGGCTGTTCTACCGCCTGGTCACCCGCCACCTGCAAGTGATGGCCGAATTTGCCCGTCGTATTGGCGCCGGCCAGTGGCAGGAGCCGTTGCGCCTGGGGCGCCGACGTTCAGCGCGCCCCGATGAGATCGACACGGTGGCCAATGCCCTGGACGATATGCGCCGCGCCATCCTCAGCGATATCGAGCGCCGTGAGCGCGACCGCCTGGAGCTGCAGGGCAAGCGCGACGAATTGCAGGCCATGGTCGAGCGGCGTACGGCCAGCCTGGCCCGCGCCAAGGACGAGGCCGAGGCTGCCAACCTGGCCAAGTCACGCTTCCTGGCGACCATGAGCCATGAACTGCGCACGCCGCTCAACGGCATTCTGGGCATGGCCGAACTGCTGCGCGGCGGGCGCCTGGAGGCGGCCGACCGCCAGCGTGTCGAGGCCTTGTACAAAGCCGGCGAGGGCCTGCTGGCGATTCTCAACGAGGTGCTGTATTTCGCCCGGCTCGAAGAAGGCGAAAGCCGCGCCGAGCTGGTAGGTTTTTCCTTGCGCCAGTTGTGCCAGGAAGTGCTGGCGTTGCTCGAACCCATGGCCATGGAAAACGCCGACACCCTGCAACTGCATGTCGATGAGCAGTTGGCCGCGCACCAGCACGGCGCCGAGCAATACCTGCGCCAGGTGCTGAGCAACCTGCTGGCCAATGCCATCAAGTTCACCGAGCACGGCCAGGTACAGCTTACGGTGCAGGTGCTGGCCAGCAACGAACGCTCGCAGCGCCTGCGGTTGTCGGTCAGTGACAATGGCATCGGCATCGAGCCCGCCGTACAGGCGAAGATCTTCGACCGCTTCGTCCAGGCCAGCGAAACAGTGGCGCGTCGCTATGGCGGCACTGGCCTGGGCCTGGCGATCTGCAAGCACCTGGTGGAAAAACTGGGCGGCAGCATCGGCCTGGACAGTGTGCAAGGGCAGGGCAGTTGCTTCTGGTTCGAGCTTGACATGGCACGCGGGCAGCCCGTGCCTGCCGGCTCACCTGCCCCTTTGTCCTTGCTAAGCCTGGATATCCTGGTGGTCGAGGACGTTGCGCTGAACCGCGAGGTGGCGGGTGGCCTGCTGCTGCGCGATGGCCACCGGGTGAGCTTTGCCGAAGACGCCGGGCAAGCCCTGCAGGCGTGTGCGCAGCGGCGCTTCGATCTGGTCTTGCTTGACGTGCACTTGCCGGGCATGAGCGGGGTGGAGTTGTGCCGACAGCTGCGTGCCTCGCCTGGTCCGAACCGCCACAGTCGGATCCTGGCACTGACGGCTGGCGTGCAGCCGGGGCAGGTATCGGGCTACCTGGATGCTGGCATGCAAGGGGTACTGGCCAAGCCCTTGCGGCTGGACAACCTGCGCGAGGCGCTGGCCGAAGTAGCCTGCGGCGAAGTGACCAGCGCTGACGCAGACATGGACTGGTCACTGCTGGACACCCACCGCTCGCTGCTGGGCAAACAGAAGCTGCAAGGCCTGTTGAAGGTGCTGCGCCAATCACTGGAGCAGCATGCCACGGCGCTGGCCGAGGCGCTGCCGGCCCAGGACTTCACCGAAGTGCTGCACCTGGCCCATCGCCTGGCCGGTAGCTGCGATTCCTTGGGGTTCGCCGGGCTGGCAGCGCTGTTGCATCGCCTGGAAGAGGCGGCCCGGCAGCAGGACATCGAGGCGATGCAAACCCTCGACGGGCCGCTGGCCACCCAGCTAAGTCAGGCCCGCGCCACGCTGGAACAGCTGATCCAGAGCTGACGTACAAAAAACTTACGACTTTTTACATCTTCGATCCGTTCGTACAACGGCACCTTACATCCGTTTCCAATAATCCATGGCAACCGTGTTGCACGCGGTCCATGAGGCTTATTGGAGACAAGAATAATGACATGCCGTAGCGCTCAGCCCCTCCTTCGCAACGCCCCACGTGCCTGCCGCAATGGCGAGGTGCGCCATGACTGATACCGTTGAAAAAATCCAGCTCACCCGGGCCCTGAAAAGCCGGCACATCTTCATGCTGTCGCTTGGCGGAGTGATTGGCACCGGCCTGTTCATGGGCTCGGGCGTGACCATCAACCAGGGCGGGCCGGTGGGTGCGATCCTGGCCTACCTGGTCGCGGGTTTGCTGATGTACCTGGTGATGGTCTGCCTGGGCGAACTGTCGGTGCAGATGCCGGTGTCCGGCTCGTTCCAGGCCCATGCCACCAAGTTCATCGGCCCGGCCACCGGCTTCATGATCGGCTGGGTGTACTGGATGAGTTGGGCCACTACGGTGGGCCTGGAGTTCACCGCCGCCGGCATGCTGATGACCCGCTGGTTCCCGGACGTGCCGATCTGGTACTGGTCGGCACTGTTCGTGGTGGTGCTGTTCGGCCTCAATGCCCTGGCCACTCGCGCGTTTGGTGAAGCCGAGTACTGGTTCTCGGGCATCAAAGTGGCGACCATCCTTGGCTTTATCATCATCGGCCTGCTGGTGATCTTCGGTGCCATCCCGTTGACCAGCGGGGCGCCGGCGCCGATGCTGGACAACCTGGTGGGCGAGTCGCTGTTCCCCCACGGCCTGTCGGCGGTGTTCGCGGTGATGATGACGGTGGTCTATGCCTTCCAGGGCTGTGAAATCATGGGCGTGGCGGCCGGCGAGACCGAGCACCCGGAAAAGAGCATCCCGCGGGCGGTGCGCAACGTGGTGTTCCGCGTGCTGATCTTCTACGTGCTGGCGATTGCGGTGCTGTCGGCCATCGTGCCGTACGAGCAGGCTGGCCTGATGGAAAGCCCGTTCGTGCAGGTGTTCGACATGGTCGGCATCCCCTTTGCTGCCGACGTGATGAACTTCGTCATCCTCACCGCCATTCTTTCGGTGGGCAACTCCGGGCTGTATGCCTCTACGCGCATTCTTTGGGCGATGTCCAAGAGCGGCATGGCGCCGAAAAGCCTGTCGCCACTGAGCAAGCGCGGCGTGCCGCTGCGGGCGCTGAGCATCACCCTGTGCTTTGCGCTGATCTCGCTGATGACCAGCTTCATTGCCGCCGACACGCTGTTCATGGTGCTGATGGCGGTGAGCGGCATGTCCGGTACCGTGACCTGGATCGTCATCGCCCTGGCGCAGTATCGCTTCCGCAAAGCCTACCTGCGTGACGGTGGGCAGTTGCAGGACCTGAAGTACAGGGCGCCGCTGTATCCGTTGGTGCCGCTGCTGTGCATCACCCTGTGCAGCTCGCTGTTCGTGTTCCTGGCATTGGATGAAACCCAGCGGCCGTCGCTTTACTGGGGCTTTGGCTTCATTGCCCTGTGCTACGCGGCGTACTACTTCGTCAATCGTCGCCGGCAAGGGGCATTCGAGCCTAGCGTCCCTGGCGTCTGAGTCCGTAGCTCGTGGTTGGTAAGTGTACGTCGCTGCATGTTGGTCGCCTGTGAGATCGAGCGCCGCCCGCGCGGCGCATCGCGAGCTGCGCTCGCTCCTACGTTTGTTTCGGGCCAATATCGCCTGTGACAGACGCGCGCGACCGCCTTGTTTGTACGACGCGATATCGCGCCATGCGCCAAGGCGTTCGCACGCAAATTCCACAGGCATAATTGGCCCGAAACAAACGTAGGAGCGAGCGCAGCTCGCGATGCGCCGCGCGGGCGGCGCTCGATCTCACAGACCCTGAAAATGCAAAGGCAAAAACCAGCTGTGTAACACCGAAAACCGAGTTGTGCGAAGTTGTAACAGCCCATCCCGCCTTGTTGAACACTCGTTTAGTATCTCCCTCATCAAGTCCTCCCCAAACCATCACAACAACACCGAGGCCCCCATGACCACCCCGTCGTCGTCACTGTTGAGCAACGTCGAAGCCGGCGTTGCCTGGATCACCCTCAACCGCCCCGAGCAGCGCAACGCGCTGGATATCCCAACCCTCAAGCAACTGCATGCCTTGCTCGACAGCCATAACGGCGACCCGGCGGTACGCGTGGTGGTACTCACCGGCAGCGGGCGCAGTTTCTGCGCCGGCGCCGATCTGGCCGAATGGGCTGCCGCCGAAGCCGCAGGCACCCTGGAAAGCTACGGCTGGACCGAAACCGCCCATGCTCTGATGTTGCGCCTGCACAGCCTCGCCAAACCCACCATCGCCGCCATCAACGGCACCGCCGTGGGCGGTGGCATGGACCTCAGCCTGTGCTGCGACCTGCGCATCGCCGCCGCCTCGGCGCGTTTCAAGGCCGGCTACACCAGCATGGGCTACAGCCCCGATGCCGGCGCCAGCTGGCACCTGCCACGGCTGATCGGCAGCGAGCAGGCCAAGCGTTTGTTGTTCCTCGATGAACTGTGGGGCGCCGAGCGCGCCCTGGCGGCTGGGCTGGTCAGTGAAGTCTGTGCCGACGAGCAACTGCCCGCCGTGGCCGCCGAGTTGGCCGGGCGCCTGGCCTGCGGCCCGACCTTCGCCTTTGCGCAGACCAAGCAACTGATGCGTGACGGCGCCCGGCGCACCCTGGCCGAGCAGCTGGAAGCCGAGCGCCACGCCGGCCTGTTGTGCGGCCGCAGCCAGGATGGCGTCGAGGCGCTGCAAGCCTCGGTTGAACGCCGCGCCCCCCGTTTCATCGGCCAGTAACCCGATACCGACCCTGACCAGGACCTTCGCAGATGAATTTCCAACTGACCCAAGAACAAGAAATGTTGGTGGAAGCGGTACGCAGCTTTGTCGCCAAAGAGCTGCTGCCCCATGAGGAAGCGGTGGACCGCGCCGATGCCGTGTCACCCGAGCTGGCCGCACAGATCCGCGGCAAGGCCATCGCCGCTGGGTTCTATGCCTTCAACATGCCCGAGGAAGTCGGTGGCGGCGGCCTGGACTACTTGTCTCAGGCGTTGATCGAGCGTGAGCTGTCCAAGGTGTCCTGGGCCCTGCATGTATTTGTCGCACGGCCGTCGAAAATTCTCATGGCCTGCAAGGATGAGCAGATCAACGACTACCTGCTGCCCTGCGTGCAGGGCGAGAAAACAGACTGTTTCGCCCTCACCGAACCGGGCGCCGGCTCCGATGCCAACGCCATCAAGACCCGCGCCGTGCGCCAGGGCGATGACTTTGTCATCAACGGCAGCAAGCACTTCATCAGCCACGCCGGCCACGCCGATTTCGCCATTGTCTTCGCGGTCACCGACACCTACGAGCACAACGGGCGCAAGCGCAATGCGGTCACGGCGTTGCTGGTGGACCGTGGTACGCCGGGCATGACCATCCGCCGTGGCCCCAAATGCGTCAGCAACCGTGGCTACCACACCTACGAACTGTTCTTCGACGACTGCCGGGTGCCGGCCAGCAAGGTACTGGGCGAGGTTGGCAAGGGCTGGGAAGTGGCCAACGCCTGGCTTACCGCAGGCCGGGTGATGGTCGCCGCCAACTGCGTGGGCCAGGCCCAGCGCGCACTCGACCTGTCGCTGCAATGGGCCGCCGACCGTAAGCAGTTCGGCCAGGCCATTGGCAGCTACCAGGGTGTGTCGTTCAAGTTGGCCGACATGGCCACGCAGATTCGCGCCGCCGAGATGCTCACCCTGCACACCGCCTGGAAGATGGACCAGGGCAGCATGACCGATGGCGAGGCCGGCATGGCCAAGCTGTTTGCCAGCGAAGTGCTGGGCAAGGTGGCCGACGAAGCCGTGCAGATATTTGGCGGTATGGGCCTTATGGACGAAGGGCCGGTCGAGCGCATCTGGCGCAATGCGCGTATCGAACGCATCTGGGAGGGCACCTCGGAAATCCAGCGGCACATCATCGCCCGCGAACTGCTGCGCCCGCTGCTGCGCTGAGCGCCTGGAGAACCCCATGTCGCAATCGATTCGTGACAACCTCAAGCGCCTGTTGGCGCCCCGGCACCTGGCCTTCGTCGGCGGGCGCAGCTTGGCTCGGGCGCTCAAGCGCTGCGCCGAAGGTGGCTTTGGCGGCGAGCTGTTTCTGGTCAACCCACAGCATGAAAGCCTCGAAGGCATCCCCTGCGTGGCACGGGTGGCCGATTTGCCTTATGCCCCGGACGCTGTGTTCATCGCCACCAACCGCGAACTGACCTTGCAGTGCGTTGCCGAGCTGGCCGCACGCGGCGCCGGTGGCGCCATCTGCTATGCCTCGGGCTTTGCCGAAAGCGGCGAGGAGGGGCGCCAGCTGCAGCAGCGCCTGCTCGACGCCGCCGGCAACATGGCCTTGCTCGGCCCCAACTGCTACGGCCTGCTCGACTACCTGCATGGCGCTGCCCTGTGGCCGGTCGCGCATGGCGGCCAGCAGGTGGAGAAAGGCGTGGCGATCCTCACGCAAAGTGGCAACTTTGCCTACAACCTGTCCATGAGCGACCGCTCACTGCCGGTAGCCTACATGGCCTCGGTCGGCAACCAGGCACAACTGGGCGTGGCCGAGCTGATGGACGTGCTGCTCGATGACCCACGGGTAACGGCCATCGGGCTGCACCTGGAAGGCTTGAAGAACGTGCCGGGTTTTGCCCGCGCCGCCTACAAGGCGTTGCAGCAGGGCATACCGATCATTGCCCTGAAGACAGGCGTGTCGCAGATCGGCGCTGAACTGGCGCTGAGCCACACCAGCTCGTTGTCCGGCTCCGACGCCCTGTACGACAGCCTGTTCCAACGCTTGGGTGTAATCCGCGTCAGCGGCCCGGTGAGCTTTGTCGAAACGCTCAAGGCAGCCGCTTGCGGGCGCTTGCCCGCAGACGGCGAACTCATCGCGCTGGCCTGTTCAGGTGGCGATGCTGGCCTGATCGCCGACTATGCCGAACGCAACCAACTGCACCTGCCGAAACTTGAACAAGGGCAGGTGACGGCGCTGGCCGAGGTGCTACCGGCATTTGCCAACCTGGTCAACCCATTGGATTTCACCACTGCCATCTGGGGCGATGAAGCGGCCTTGCAACGCATGCTCGACAGCACCCTGAGCGGCGCAGCGGGTGCGGCCATGCTGGTGCTGGACTACCCGGCGGCGTTCACCGGTGAACGCAAGGAGTGCGACCTGCTGCTGGGGCTGTACAGCGATGCCCTCGAACGCCACGGCAAAATCGGTTTCGTCACCTCGGCATTCCCCGAACTTCTGCCTGCCAGCGCGCGCGAGCGCCTGCATGCACGGGGCATTGCGGCCCTGCAGGGCGTGGAAGATGGCCTGGCGGCCTGGGGCCGCATCGTCGCCTACCAACGCAACCGCCAGCGTTTGCTGGAGCAGGGCGAGGCCGCACGCATGCCGTTGTGCCCGCAGGCCCTTGCGGGCGAAAGCCGGCTGCTGGACGAATGGCAATCCAAGCAAGCCCTGCGCGCCTTCGGTTTGCCCGTGCCAGCGGGTGTGCTGAGTACACCCGAGCGTGCCGTGGCAGACGCTGCCGGCGTGGGGTACCCGCTGGTACTCAAGGCGGTCAGCGCACAGCTGCCGCACAAGACCGAGGCCGGTGCGGTGGCGCTGAACCTGCGCGATGCCGCTGCCCTGGACGCCGCACTGGTGCAGATGCGCCAGCGCATCGCTGCCTACGCCCCGCAGGTCGCGTTTGATCAAGTGTTGCTCGAACCCATGGCCGAGGCGCCCTTGGCCGAGTTGATTGTCGGTATCAAGCGTGAACCCGACTTTGCCCTTGCCCTGGTAATCGGCGCCGGCGGCGTGCTGGTCGAACTGCTCAAGGACAGTGCCAGCCTGTTGCTGCCTACCACCGACAGCGCCATCCGCACCGCACTGCTGAACCTGCGCAGTGCCACCCTGCTGCAAGGCTTCCGTGGCCGCCCGGCCGCCGATCTCGACGCCTTGGTCGCGGCCATTCGTGCGGTGGCTGACTACGCCTGTGAGAACGCCGGGCAACTGCTTGAGCTGGATGTGAACCCATTGATGGTCGGTGCCCACGGCACCACCGCGGTCGATGCGCTGATCCGCCTCGGCCAGGCGCAAGGAGAACGACATGAATGAGCTGACCCTGACCGCCGGCCAGGCACTGGTGCGCCTGCTGGCCAACTACGGCGTACAGACCGTGTTCGGCATCCCTGGGGTGCACACCCTGGAGCTGTACCGAGGCTTGCCGGGCAGTGGCATCCGCCACGTGCTGACCCGTCACGAGCAGGGCGCCGGTTTCATGGCTGACGGTTATGCGCGGGTGAGCGGCAAGCCGGGGGTGTGCTTCGTCATCACCGGCCCGGGTGTGACCAACGCCGCCACCGCCATCGGTCAAGCCTATGCCGACTCGGTGCCAATGCTGGTGATTTCGAGCGTCAACCACACCGCCAGCCTGGGCAAGGGCTGGGGTTGCCTGCATGAAACCCAGGACCAGCGTGCCATGACTGCGCCGATCACCGCGTTTTCGGCTGTGGCCTTGCGCGGCGACGACCTGCCCGAATTGATCGCCCGCGCCTGGGCTGTGTTCGACAGCGAACGGCCACGCCCGGTGCATATCTCGGTGCCGCTGGACGTGCTGGCGGCGCGCGTCAGCCGTGACTGGAGCGATGAGGTGGTGCGCCGCCCTGCGCGTGGCCAGCCGTGCCGCGAAACCCTCGACCAGGCTGCCCTGAAACTGGCCACGGCCAAGCGGCCCATGATCATCGCCGGTGGCGGTGCGTTGCACGCGGCCGAGCAATTGGCGCAGTTGAGCGCCCGGCTGGCGGCACCGGTGTTCACCAGCGTGGCCGGCAAGGGCCTGCTGCCACCGCAGGCTCCCCTGAATGCGGGGGCCAGCCTGTGCGTGGAACCTGGCTGGCAGTTGATCAGCCAGGCCGATGTGGTGCTGGCGGTAGGCACCGAGATGGCCGACACCGACTTCTGGCGCGAACGCTTGCCGATCATGGGCGAACTGCTGCGGGTGGACATCGACCCGCGCAAGTTCAACGATTTCTATCCCTGTGCCATTGCCCTGCTGGGAGACGCCCGGCAAACCCTGGCCGGCTTGCTGGAGCACCTGTCAGCACTCCAGCGCGACCCTGCCCAGGCCAGCGAGGCGGTAGCCAACCTGCGCCAGGCCATCCGCAATGGGCATGCACCGTTGCAGGCGACCCACCAGGCCATTCTGGACCGCATTGCCGCCGTACTACCCGACAATGCCTTCATCAGCAGTGACATGACCCAGCTGGCCTACACCGGCAATTACGCCTTCGCCAGCCGGGCGCCACGCAGCTGGCTGCACCCCACCGGCTACGGCACCCTCGGCTATGGCCTGCCAGCCGGCATCGGCGGCATGTTCGCCACCGACCACCGCCCCGGCCTGGTGCTGGTGGGCGACGGCGGCTTCCTCTACACCGCCCAGGAGCTGGCCACGGCGGTCGAAGAACTGCAGCGGCCGTTGGTGGTGTTGCTGTGGAACAATGACGCCCTTGGCCAGATCCGCGACGATATGCTCGGCCTGGATATCGAGCCGGTCGGCGTGCTGCCACGCAACCCGGACTTCATCGGCCTGGCCCGCGCCTTCGGTTGCACAGTGCACCAGCCACGCGACCTGGACGCGCTGCAGGCCGACCTGGCCAGTGGCTTCGCCACCCCAGGCGTGACCTTCATCGAACTCAAACACACCTGCGTCTGCTAAGGCGCGCACAACGACAAGAACCAGAGTGAACATCATGCCATTTCGCCGCACCCTTCTGGCCGCATCCCTGGCCCTGCTGATCACTGGCCAGGCCCCCCTGTATGCCGCACCGCCGTTGTCGATGGACAACGGCACCAACGCCCTGACCGTGCAGAACAGCAACGCCTGGGTCGAAGTCAGCGCCAGCGCCCTGCAACACAACATCCGCACCTTGCAGGCCGAGCTGGCCGGCAAGTCCAAACTGTGCGCCGTGCTCAAGGCTGATGCCTATGGCCACGGCATCGGCCTGGTGATGCCGTCGATCATCGCCCAGGGCGTGCCCTGCGTGGCGGTAGCCAGCAACGAGGAAGCCCGCGTGGTCCGCGCCAGCGGTTTCACCGGGCAACTGGTGCGGGTGCGCCTGGCCAGCCTCAGCGAGCTGGAAGATGCCTTGCAGTACGACATGGAAGAACTGGTCGGTAGCGCCGAGTTCGCCCGCCAGGTTGACGCCATCGCCGCGCGCCATGGCAAGACCTTGCGTATCCATATGGCACTCAACTCCAGCGGTATGAGCCGCAATGGGGTGGAAATGGGCAGCTGGTCCGGTCGTGGCGAAGCGCTGCAGATCACCGACCAGAAACACCTCGAGCTGGTTGCGTTGATGACCCACTTCGCCGTCGAAGACAAGGACGATGTGCGCAAGGGCCTGGCGGCATTCAATGAGCAGACCGATTGGCTGATCAAGCACGCCAAGCTCGACCGCAGCAAGCTCACCCTGCATGCGGCCAACTCGTTCGCCACCCTGGAAGTGCCGGAGGCGCGCCTGGACATGGTGCGCACCGGTGGCGCGCTGTTCGGCGATACCGTGCCGGAGCGTACCGAGTACAAACGCGCCATGCAGTTCAAGTCGCACGTGGCGGCGGTGCACAGCTACCCGGCCGGCAACACCGTCGGCTATGACCGCACGTTTACCCTGACCCGTGACTCGCGCCTGGCCAACATCACGGTCGGGTACTCCGATGGCTACCGCCGGGTGTTCACCAACAAGGGCCATGTGCTGATCAACGGCCACCGTGTGCCGGTGGTGGGCAAGGTGTCGATGAACACGCTGATGGTGGATGTCACCGACTTCCCGGACGTGAAGGGTGGCAACGAAGTGGTGCTGTTCGGCAAACAGGCCGGGGGCGAAATCACCCAGGCCGAGATGGAAGAAATCAACGGCGCGCTGCTGGCCGATCTGTACACCGTGTGGGGCAGTTCCAACCCGAAGATTCTCGTCGACTGAAACCGCTATTGAAGGGAGATTGCCATGCGCTACGCCAAGCTCACTCAACGCATCGCCGGCGACGGGGCCGCGGCCTGGGACATCCACTACCGCGCCCTGGCGCTGCAGGCCGAGGGCAAGGATATCCTGCTGCTGTCGGTGGGTGACCCGGACTTCGACACCCCCGCGCCGATCGTCGAGGCGGCCATCGACAGCCTGCGGGCCGGCCACACCCATTACGCCGATGTGCGCGGCAAGCTGGCCCTGCGCCAGGCCATCGCCAACCGCCACCGGAAACGCAGCGGCCAGGCTGTAGGCGCCGATCAGGTGACGGTGCTGGCGGGGGCCCAGTGCGCGCTGTACTGCGTGGCCCAATGCGTGCTCGAAGCAGGCGACGAGGTGATCGTCGCCGAACCGATGTATGTCACCTACGAAGCGGTGTTCGGGGCTTGTGGTGCCAAGGTGGTGCCGGTGCCGGTCAAGCCGGAGAACGGCTTTCGCGTGTGCCCGCGTGACGTTGCCGAGCGTATTACCCCGCGCACCCGCGCGCTGGCCCTGAACAGCCCGCACAACCCGTCGGGGGCGAGCTTGCCGCGTGCCACCTGGGAGGCATTGGCCGAGCTGTGCATCGCCCATGACCTTTGGCTGATTTCTGACGAGGTGTACAGCGAGCTGCTGTATGAAGGCGAGCATGTCAGCCCCGCCAGCCTGCCGGGCATGGCCGAGCGCACCGCGACCCTGAACAGCCTGTCGAAGTCGCATGCCATGACCGGCTGGCGCATGGGCTGGGTAGTCGGTTCGGCCGAGCTGGCCACGCACCTGGAAAACCTCGCCCTGTGCATGCTGTACGGCTCGCCGGACTTTATCCAGGATGCCGCCGTGGTGGCGCTGGAACAGCAACTGCCCGAGCTGGATGCCATGCGTGAGGCCTACCGCCAGCGCCGCGACCTGGTGTGCGAGCAGTTGGCAGGCTGCCCTGGTATCAAGGCGCTCAAGCCCGACGGCGGCATGTTCGTGATGGTCGATATCCGCGATACCGGCCTCAGCGCCCAGGCCTTCGCCGACCGCCTGCTGGACAGCCAGGGCGTGTCGGTGCTGGCGGGTGAGGCCTTTGGCCCCAGCGCCGCCGGGCACATTCGCCTGGGCCTGGTGCTCGGCAGCGAGGCGTTGGCCGACGCCTGCCAGCGCATTGCCCGCTATGCTGGCGAACTGATGCAGGAGCAGGCCGATGCGTGAGTATGCGCGGCTTTATATCGACGGCGCCTGGCAGGTGCCGAGCGGGCAGGGCGTGGCCGAGGTGATCGACCCGGCCAGTGAGCAGGCCATCGGCCGTGTACCGCTGGGCGACGAGGCCGATGTCGAGCGGGCGGTGATGGCGGCGCGACGGGCCTTCGATAGCTGGTCGCGCACGCCGTCCAATGTGCGCGCAGGGTATATCCGGGCATTGACCACGCAGTTGAAAAACCGTGCGGCGGAAATGGCAGCGGTCATCACCGATGAGCTGGGCATGCCGGTGCGGTGGTGCCAGGCGGTGCAGGTCGAAGGCCCGATTGCCGGGCTGGCGCAGTACGCCGAGCTGGCCGGGCTGATGGATGAAGTGCGTGAAGTCGGCAACTCGCTGGTGTACCGCGAAGCCGTTGGCGTATGCGCATTCATCAACCCTTGGAACTACCCGCTGCACCAGATGATCGGCAAGCTGGCGCCAGCCTTGGCTGCAGGTTGCACAGTGGTGGTCAAACCTAGCCAGGAAACGCCGTTGCACGCGTTTTTGCTGGCTGAAATGGTCGATGCCATCGGCTTGCCGGCCGGGGTGTTCAACCTGGTCAGTGGCCCCGGGGCCAAGGTCGGCGAGGCGCTGGCCCGACACCCACAGGTGGACATGGTGTCGTTCACCGGCTCCACCGGCGCCGGGGTGCGGGTGGCGCAAGCGGCCGCGCCGACGGTGAAGCGTGTGTGCCTGGAGCTGGGCGGCAAGTCGCCGCTGCTGATCACCGCCGACGCCGACTTGCATGCTGCGGTGCGCCATGGCGTGCAGGACGTGATGATCAACTCGGGGCAGACCTGCACGGCGCTGACCCGCATGCTGTTGCCGGCCAGCCGCTATGCCGAGGCACTGGACATTGCCGAGGCCGAAACCCGTGCACTGGTCATGGGCGACCCGCGTGACCCGGCCAGCTTCCTCGGGCCGATGTGTTCGGCAGGCCAGCGGCGTACCGTGCTCGACTACATTCGCGCAGGCCAGGAGGAGGGCGCGCGCTTGGTGTGCGGCGGTGATTACGGCGGCTTCGAGCGCGGGTTCTACGTGGCGCCGACGTTGTTCGCCGACGTCGACAACCGCATGCGCATTGCCCAGGAAGAAATCTTTGGCCCGGTACTGTGCCTGATCCCTTATGCCAACGAGGCCCAGGCGCTTGCGCTGGCAAATGATTCGCCGTTCGGCCTGTCCAGCGCGGTGTGGGCCGGCAACCGCGAGCGGGGCCTTGCCCTGGCGCGGCAGATACGTGCCGGGCAGTGCTTCATCAACGGAGGCGGGTTCAACTACCAGGCGCCGTTCGGTGGCTACAAGCAGTCGGGCAACGGCCGCGAGTGGGGCGAGGAGGGCCTGGCGGAGTTCGTCGAGGTCAAAGCGGTGCAGTGCTGAGCCCCTGCGGCAAGACAACCAGTTTTGTATGAGGAGAGTGTTTGTGAATGTACTGATCGTCCATGCTCACCCCGAGCCGCAATCGTTCACCGCAGCCCTGCGTGACCAGGCCGTGGAAACCTTTCGCGCCCAGGGCCACCAGGTGCAGGTCAGCGACCTGTACGCCATGGGCTGGAACCCGGTGGCCAGTGCCGATGACTTTACCCAGCGTGAGAACCCTGAATACCTGGTGTATGCGCTGGAGCAGCGCCAGGGCGTGAAGCGCGGCGGCATTGCCGCAGATATCCAGCAGGAACTGGACAAGCTGTTGTGGGCCGACTTGCTGGTGCTGAACTTCCCGATTTTCTGGTTCTCGGCACCGGCCATGCTCAAGGGCTGGATCGACCGGGTGCTGGTGTCGGGGGTGTGCTATGGCGGCAAGCGCTTCTACGACCAAGGTGGGTTGGCCGGCAAGAAGGCGCTGGTGACCGTGACCCTGGGTGGGCGCGAGCACATGTTTGGCGAGGGGGCGATTCATGGCCCGCTGGAGGACATGCTGCGGCCGATTCTGCGGGGCACGCTGGCCTATGTCGGGTTCGAGGTGCTGCCGCCGTTCGTGGCCTGGCATGTGCCGTATATCAGCGATGAGGCGCGGCAGGATTTTCTACAGCAGTACCGGCAGCGCCTGGAGCAACTGTCGGACGACCAGCCATTGGTGTTCCCGCGCCTGGCACAGTTCGATGAGGCGTTGTACCCACTCCCTTGAGCCGTGCGCGGTTTCTCGTATGAGCGGCACGATGCCGCTCCTACAAAAAAGCGCGCACGCAGCTAGGCACTAAAAGCGACCACCCACACATTCGGGGTATGTCCCCCCTCGGCAAATCCCACGATAGTGAACCCATCGGCTCGATTCCGGAGCATTCACACGATGGAGTTGCCATGCGCAAGGTACTGAAGATGATTGGTGGTCTGCTGCTGGCGTCTGGCGCCAGCCTGGCCCAGGCGGCAGAGGTGGACAGCGCCAATACGTTACGGTTGTACAACTGGACCGACTACATCGGCGAAACCACCCTGGCCGACTTCGAGAAGGCCACCGGCATCAAGGTCATCTACGACACCTTCGACGGCTACGAAACGGTACAGACCAAACTGCTCACCGGCCGCTCCGGTTACGACCTGGTCATGCTCAACGCCTCCCTCGTTCCCCCGCTGATCAGTGCCGGGGTATTCCAGGCGCTGGACAAGCAGCAACTGCCCAGCTGGCACAACCTCGACCAACAGGTGGTCGACAACCTGCAGGGCTACGACCCGGGCCTTAAGTACTCGGCGCCCTACACCTGGGGCAGCTCGGGGGTCACCTACAACGTCGACAAGATCAAGGCGCGCATGCCCGACGCACCGATCGGCTCGCTGGCCATGCTGTTCGACCCCAAGATCGTCTCGCGCTTTGCCGACTGCGGCGTCACCCTGATGGACGCACCCACCGAAGTGATCCCGCTGGCCCTGCAGTACCTGGGCAAGGACCCGCGCAGCGCGTCGCCGGCTGACCTCAAGGCGGCCGAACAGCTGCTGCTGGGCATCCGCCCGTACATTCGCAAGTTCGACTCGGTGAATTATCTCACCAGCCTGCCCAATGGCGATGTCTGCCTGGCGCTGACCTGGTCCGGTGACTACGCCACCGCCCAGGCTCGCGCGGTGGAAGCGAAGAAGGACATCAAACTGTCGTTCTTCATCCCCCAGGAAGGTTCGCTGATCTGGTTCGACAACCTGTACATCCCCAAGGATGCACCGCACGCGGCCAACGCCCACCGCTTCATCGAGTTCTTGCTGCAGCCGCAGACCATGGCCAAGGTCACCGACTACATCCACTACGCCAACAGCAACGCCGCCGCGACCGCGCTGGTGCGTGATGACATCCGCCAGGACCCGGCCATCTACCCGGACGCGTCAACCCGTGAACGCCTGTTCGCGCAGAAAACCCAGAGCCCGAAGGACATGCGTGCCATCACCCGGGTCTGGAGCACGGTCAAGACCGGTTTCTGAACACTGCCCAACGATTCCCGCCAAGGAGCTGCCCATGGCCACCCCAAGCAAAGCATTCGTCATTGCCCACGACCCGCTGGTCGAAGCCGACAAGGCCCACTACATGCACGGCTACCATGTGTTCGATGAGCACCGCGCGCAAGGTGCGTTGAACATCGTCGCCGGCGAGGGCGCGTACATTCGTGACGCCCACGGCAACCGCTTCCTCGATGCCGTCGGCGGCATGTGGTGCACCAATATCGGCCTGGGCCGCGAGGAAATGGCCCTGGCCATCGCCGACCAGGTGCGCCAGCTGGCGTACTCCAACCCGTTCTCCGACATGGCCAACGACGTGGCCATCGAACTGTGCCAGAAGCTTGCGCAACTGGCGCCGGGCGACCTTAACCATGTGTTCCTCACCACCGGTGGCTCGACCGCTGTCGACACCGCCTACCGGCTGATCCAGTACTACCAGAACTGCCGTGGCAAGCCGCACAAGAAACACATCATCGCTCGCTACAACGCCTACCACGGCTCCACCACCCTGACCATGTCGATTGGCAACAAGGCCGCCGACCGGGTACCGGAGTTCGATTATCACCACGACCTGATCCACCACGTGTCCAACCCCAACCCGTACCGCGCGCCGGACGACATGGACGAGGCCGAGTTCCTCGACTACCTGGTGGCCGAGTTCGAAGACAAGATCCTGTCGCTGGGTGCCGACAACGTGGCGGCGTTCTTCGCCGAGCCGATCATGGGTTCGGGCGGGGTGATCATTCCGCCCGAGGGCTACTTCCTGCGCATGTGGCAACTGTGCCAGACCTACGACATCCTGTTCGTCGCCGATGAAGTGGTGACCTCGTTCGGACGCCTGGGCACCTTCTTCGCCAGTGAAGAACTGTTTGGCGTCACCCCCGACATCATCACCACCGCCAAGGGCCTGACCTCGGCCTACTTGCCGCTGGGCGCGTGCATCTTCTCCGAGCGTATCTGGGAGGTGATCGCCGAGCCGGGCAAGGGGCGCTGCTTCACTCATGGTTTCACCTACAGTGGTCACCCGGTGTGCTGCACGGCGGCGCTGAAGAACATCGAGATCATCGAGCGCGAGCAACTGCTCGATCACGTCAAGGACGTTGGCAGTTACCTGGAGCAGCGCCTGCAAAGCTTGCGCGAGCTGCCGCTGGTGGGAGATGTGCGCTGCATGAAGCTGATGGCCTGTGTCGAGTTCGTTGCCGACAAGGCCAGCAAGGCGCTGTTCCCGGACGAGGTGAACATCGGTGAGCGCATCCACAGCAAGGCCCAGGCCAAAGGGTTGCTGGTACGCCCGATCATGCACCTGAACGTGATGTCGCCACCGTTGATCATCACCCATGCGCAGGTGGACGAAATCGTCGAGACCCTGCGCCAGTGCATCATCGAAACAGCACGTGAATTGACTGCGCTTGGCCTGTACCAGGGCCGATGAACCTGGCGCAAAGGGCTGTGCGGGGGCGTGCCTGGCAAGCTAGACTGCCGGGCATGACCCAGGCCTCTCCCGACACCCCGCTTACCCTCACGATGGGCGCGCTGCAGCAATGGCACGCGGCGCTGCAGCGCGCGCTGGCGCAAAGCGAAACCCCCGATGCACTGGAATATGTGGCCGCTGCCATCGGCCAGCTGGTGCAGGTGGAGTCGATGATGATCAGCCTCGAGTGCCAGGGGCGCGCACCGCAGTTGCTCTATCAGCAAGGCATTCCCGAGCTGCACCGCGCCGCAGTGCTGGAGCGCTATTTCAGCGCAGGCTACCTGCTCGACCCGTTCTGCCTGGCCGTGCAAAGCGGGCTGGCCGAAGGCTTTTACCATTTGCAGGAAATCGCCCCCGACAACTTCTTCGACAGCGACTACTACAAGGCCTATTACCTGGGCACCGGTTGCAGTGAAGACAGCTACTACATCGTCGACCTCAGCGCAGGCCGCAAGCTGTCGCTGAGCCTGTTCCAGGGCTGCAGCGGCACGCGCCTGAGTGCCGGGCAAATCGACCTGTTGCGTGCGCTGGAACCGATGGTCCGCGAACTGCTGGGGCGCTATGCCAGGCACAACCTGGACCCCGAGCCTGCCTCAGCCGAGCGCGGCAGCCTGCAGGCGGCGTTCGACAGTTTTGGCTGCCAAGTGCTGACCGACCGTGAGCGAGAGGTGGCACACATGATCTTGCGTGGGCATTCGGTGAAGTCCACTGCGCTGGAACTGGGTATCTCCCCGGAGACCGTGCGCATGCACCGCAAGAACCTGTACCTGAAGCTGGAGATCAACTCGCAGTCGGAGCTGTTTGCACGGTTTATCGACTGGTTGCGACAGGGGACTGCGGTGGTAGTCGCTTGATGCCACCCTGTTAGCGTTTTTCACCAGAAATCGCCATTTGTTAACGTTTTCGTTGATCCGTTAGTCATTTCGTACTTGCGGCGTTAATGTTTTCGCGTAAATTCTTTGAGTAGATAGCGTTTTCGGGCAAAAGGTAAAGGATTCAGCAATGCAGGTAGGATTCAGGGCGTTGGCCGATCGATATGGCATCACGATGGTGCAGCCACTTCGTGTCGAATCGACGATCGGAACCACCCGGGTGAGCCGTGACAGCGACGGGCTGGTGAGCAATCAATACCCGCCAAGCTATCGGCCATCGGACAATTTTGCAGGGCATTTCGAATTCGGCCTCAAATACGAGGACATTCACCTCGAGTTCTTTGCGCGCTTGTTTGCTGCCGTGGGCCCTGAGCCGGTCGAGGCCTGGTGCAGGCAATCCCCTTTTGGCCAGTTTGCCCGCCGTACCGGTTTTTTCTACGAATGGCTCACAGGCACCCGACTGGATGTGCCGGATGTCGGCAATGGTGCCTACTGTGATGCCGTCGCCAGTCATAAATATTTGGTTCGTACCTCGCCACTGCGTGTGCGCCGCTGGCGGGTAAACGACAACTTGCCGGGTACGTCAGGTTTCTGCCCGGTGCTACGCCGTACCGAGGAGGTTCAAAATGCCTTGGCATTCGACCTGGCGGCTGCATTGGGTGAACTCGACCAGGCCTTCGGTGCCGACATTCTGCTGCGCAGCGCCAGCTGGTTGACCTTCAAGGAGTCGCGCGCCAGCTTTCTAATCGAGAAAGAAGCCGATCAAGCGGACAGGATCCAACGGTTTGCGCACGTGATTGCCAGGTATTGTGGCACTGTCGAAGAACCGCTGAGCGAGCGATCGCTGCACAAGTTGCAGGCCGGGATATTGGGGCACGAAGCACTTGGTCTGGGGTTGCGGCAGTCTCCTGTTTTTGTCGGGCAGGCGACCATGCGCGAAGACATCGTGCACTACATCGCGCCCCATTACGGCCAGGTCGCGGAGCTGATCGATGGGCTCAAGGCTTTCGAAGCAGCTACACGAGGTGCCGAGTCGTTAGCCAGGGCCGCCGTTTTGGCATTTGGTTTCGTGTACATCCACCCGATGCGTGATGGCAATGGCCGCATCCATCGTTTTCTCATCAATGACACCTTGATTCGCGACAAGGCCATGCCTGCCGGGGTCATCCTGCCGGTGTCCGCTACCATCACCAGTTCGATCGCGTTTCGTGTGGGATACGACCAGGTGCTGGAAGTATTTTCCAGGCCGTTCATGCAGCGCTATGGGGCGTCATATCGGTTTGGCAAAGCCACCACTTACACGGACGGCACCTCGAGCAACTTCATGTTCGATGAGTACGATGATGCGGCCGTCGCCTGGCGATACCCGGATTTGACCGCGCATGTGTTGTACACCGCGCGAGTCATCGAGCATACCGTGCGCAAGGAGATGGCCGATGAAGCGCGGGTGCTGGTGGTATTCCGGCGTGCCCAGGAGCACCTGAAGGACGTGCTGGAAATGCCCGATCCGGACGCCAGTCGCATTATCCGCTCACTCAAGGAAAACGGCTGGCAGGTTTCCGGCAAGTTGAAAAAGGCTTACCCGGAGCTGGAGGATGCCGCACGGGCCGAGCGCGTTGTGCACGCTGTGCGCTCGGCTTTTGACGACGTCCTGTAGGTTGCTTAGCGGGACGCCAGTCGAGCCTCGAGCGCAGCGATGTGCGCCTGTAGCCGCTCATGCTCCTGGCGCTCGGCGCCGATGTCTTCGAACACGCTGATCAGGTGCTCCGGCTCGCCATTGGCACGGCGCTGCAGCGAGGTGCGCGCGCGTACCCAGATGTACTCGCCGCTCTTGTGGCGCACACGCTTTTCCACCTCGTAACGCTCGGTTTCGCCGGCCAGCATGCGCTGCAGCAACTGCAGGTTCTGGGCCAGGTCGTCGGGGTGGGTGATCTGCTGGAAGGTCATGCCATACAGCTCGTCGGCACGGTAGCCCAGAAGCTCGCACAGGCTGTTGTTGACCCGCTGCCAGGTGCCGTCCGGGTCGATGTAGGCGAGGGCGCCCCAGGCCAGCTCGAAGATCGCCCGAAAGCGCTCCTCGCTTTGGCTCAGCGCCTGCTGGGCGACCTGGCGTTCGGTGTTGTCCATGCTGATGCCGACCATTTTCACCGAGCGGCCGGCGCTGTCACGCACGACCGTGGCGCGGGAAGAAATCCAGCGCACTTCACCGTCCGGGCGGGTGATGCGGAAGTCGCATTCGCAGCCACTGCCGTCGGCCACCGCGTCGGCGTACATCCCCTGCATGCGCTGCACGTCTTCGTCGGGCAGGTGCCTCCAGAAGTCTTCGTTGTGGTGGACCGGCCAGCCATAGACCTGCTCGACGTTGGGCGAGTAGGTAACTTCGTCGCTGATCAGGTTCCATTCCCAGGTGACGATGCGCGCGCCTTCCTGGGCCAGCTTCATGCGTGTTTCGCTTTCCATGATCTCGGCGGTCAGGCGCCGGCGCAGGTCGGTCATGGGCAGCTCGACCACCTGTGGTTGCTGGATGTTCTGCAGTGCCTCGTCGCCATAGCGCAGCCAGATCCAGTTGACCTTGAGAAAGTCGGCCAGCTTGCGCAGGTTGTCGTAGTCGATCTCGCCGCCACGGGTCCATTTGTGCACGGCGGTGCGCGAAATACCCAAGGCCGTGCCCACGGCTTGCAGGGTCAGCTTGTGATGCTCGAGCAGTTCCTTGAGGCGGAAGGCGAAGCTGTTTTCCAACATCGGCAGGGTGTCCTGATCTGGGCCAAGAGCCTGCCAGTATACGCAACTTGTCAACTTTGGGTTGACGGCCCTGGGCGATTTGCAACTCCTTGTAGGAGTGGCCTTGTGTCGCGATGGGCCGCACAGCGGCCCCGGCAATTGTGTGCCAGGGCAAAGATCCTGGGGCCGCTGTGCGGCCCATCGCGACACAAGGCCGTTCCTACAGGGACCGCATTTGTCAGAGATCAAGCACAAGCCGCGCCGTACGGGCGCGCGAGACGCACAGCATAATGCTCTGCTGCGCGGCTTTTTCTTCGTCGCTCAGGTACTGGTCGTAATGCTCGGCTTCACCTTCAAGAATGGCCGTCTCGCACGTACCGCACACGCCTTCGCGGCACAGGCACTCGACCTTGGCGGCCTTGGACTTCTCGATGGCCTGCAGAATGGTCATGCCTTCTTCCACTTGCAACTCCACACCCGACTGCGCCAACACCACGGTAAAGGCACTGCCGGTGACCGGGGTGGCGGCGAACTGTTCCCAATGCACGCGCTGTTCGGCGATGCCGGCTTGGGCTGCGCAGGCGATGACCGCATCGATTAGCGGTTTGGGGCCGCAGACGTACAGGTGCGCTTGCGCGTCCAGCCCCGCGCACAAGGCGGCCAGGTCAAGCTTGCGGTCGAGGCTGTCGATGTAGAATTGCGTGTTGGCAGCGTGCGGGCCGTTGGCCAACTGGTCCTGGAACGCACCGTGCTCTGGAGCACGGAAGGCATAGTGCAGCTCGTAGTCGGTGCTGCCGCCTTCCAGCTCGTGCAATTGCGCCAGGAACGGGGTGATGCCGATGCCGCCGGCAATCAGCACGTGACGGCCAGCCGAAGGGTCGAGGGCGAACAAGTTGTTGGGCGAGGAGATGGTCAGGCGAGTGCCGACCTCCACCTGCTGGTGCATGAACGCCGAGCCGCCTTTGGACTGCTCTTCCAGGCGCACGCCGATCTGGTAGCTGCGGGTGTCGCGCGGGTCGCTCATCAGCGAGTAGGCGTTGCTGAACTGGCTGCCGTCGGCGCCTTGCATCTGCACGATGACATGGCTGCCGCCGGTGAAGGCGGGCATCGCCGCGCCGTCTTCGCGGGCCAGGGTAAAGCGCTTGATCAGCGGCGTGGCTTGTTCCACGTCGGTTACGCGGACGCTGAACATTTCATAAGTGTTGGCCATGGTTCACCTCGACTGCCTGGGCGCGCGGCAGGCCCTGCCGCGCACCTTTACGTGCAAAAAAACGTGGAGCGGTTGCCATCAATCGTCGAGGTGGGCCACGGCGATCAGGTTGTGGAAGTGGGCAATGCCGTGCTCGCTCATACCGCTGCGTTCGCGGTCGGCCATGATGCGGCCCTGGCCACGGTAGCCTCGCGACTTGAGGCCCTTCTGCACGCTTTCGACCAGGCGCAGGTCTTCTGGGCGGAACACTTCGCGGTACCAGTCGATCAGCTTCTGCTGTTCCTCGGTGATGTCCTTGTTGAGGAAGTAGATGTCGTAGTGTTGCAGGGTGGTTTCGGCATCGACCGGGAACTCGTAGATCACGGTCATGAAGTTGGCCCCTGGCGGCACGTTGAACATGGTGCACGGCCAGGCCCAGAAGCCGGCGAACGACGGGTCCTTCACGTTTTCGTCGAACTTGAACGACTGTTCCGAAGGCTTGGCCAGGCCATATTGCAGGGTCCAGTTACCGTGCATGGTGTGGCTGTACTGGCCGACGTCGACCGAGTCGGAGAAGCCTGGGTGCGCCGGGGCGCAGTGGTAGCACTCGAGGTAGTTGTCGACGATCGACTTCCAGTTGGCAGGGGTGTCGCTGACGAAGCGTGCTGCCAGGTGCAGGTCGTCGATCACCGCGCAGGCTTCGCGCATGCGCGTTTGCAGGCCTGGCAACTGGTCTTCGACAGAGCCTGCGTCCATGTCCATGTTGATGAAGATGAAGCCGGCATATTCCTCTACGCGCAGCTGCACCAGGGTGGAGTTCTCTTTGTCGAAGTTCACCACGTTGTCGCAGTTGCGGGCGTGGGCCAGTTCGCCGTCGAGCTTGAAGGTCCAGGCGTGGTATGGGCAGGTGATGACGTTCTTGGCTTTGCCGCTGCCGCTGAGCAACTGGTGGCCACGGTGCGGGCAGACGTTGTAGAACGCACGCAGCACGCTGTCACGGCCGCGCACGACGATGATGCTTTCGCCAATTACTTCGCGGGTGATGTAGGCATTGTTGTCTGCCACTTCGCTGCGGTGGCCCACGCAGATCCAGCTGCGGGCGAAGATGGCTTCTTTCTCGTGTTCGAACACTGCGGCCTTGGTGTAGAAATTGGCCGGGATGGTGAAGGCCTCGTCGGCGTTTGCGCAGAAATCGGCGGGCAGGCGTTTGAAGTCGTTCATGACAGGTTTCTCACAAGCTCGGTTTTTAGTTGTTGGTTAACGCGTATCTGTTGGTTAACAGATCAGGCAAAAAAAATTGCAACCCTTCAAAGGGGCCGCAGTGCGGCCCCTTTTGATTTCATCAATGCACGGCAGCAGCGCTGCGCGGTGCATGCTCGGCAGGTTGTTCACCGGCCATCCGTGCAGCCTCTTCTTCGATGATGTGGGCCGGTACCTGGCCGTAGTCAGCGACCATCCACTTGAGGAAGCCGTAGATCTTCACCAGCAGAATCACCATGAACGGGATTGCGGTCAGCACCACGGCAGTCTTCATGGTCGACAGCGAAGCCTTGGCGAACAGCATGGCCAACGGCACCAGGGTCAATACCACACACCAGAACAGGCGGTGGGTCGGTGTCGGGTCGTCACCTTCACGCAGGTTGCGAGTGCTGGTGGCTGCCACCGCGTAGGCTGCGGCATCCATGTGCGAAGCGCAGAAGATGGCCATGATGAACAGGTACACGCCAAGGAACACTTGGCCCCACGGCAACGCCAGCAGCAGGTGGGTTACAGCCGACTCACCGCCTTGCTCGGCCAGCATCTTCGGTACGTCCACCGCGCCGGTGATGAACTGGTGCATGCTGTAGCTTTCCAGTGCGCCGAAGAAGAACCAGCAACCGAAGCTGCCGCCTAGCAGCAGGGCCAGGACCACTTCCTTGATCTGCCGGCCGCGCGAAACGCGGGTGACGAACATTGCTACGCCCGGGGCGTACGACACCCACCACAGCCAGTAGAACACCGTCCAGTTGCGGGTGAAGGCACCGTCGCCGGCCGGGTCGGTGAACAGGCTCATGTGCACGTAGTTCTGGATCATCAGGCCAATCGAGTTGGCGGTGTTGTTGAGGGTGAACTGAGTTGGGCCGACCAGCAGGACGACAGCGGCAAACACCAGCGCGCCGATGCACACCATCTTGCTCAGGCGCTGCAGGCCGCCATCGATGCCGATGTAGGAGCTGAGCGAGAACATCACCGCCACGCCGCCGATCACCATCAATTGCACGGTGAAGGTATCCGGGGTGCCGGTCAGGTCATGCAGGCCGCGCGTCAGGGTAGAGGCAGTGAGGGCCAGCGACACGGTCAGGGCGCCCATCATGGTCAACAGGAAGATCAGGTCGACAGTACGGCCTACTGGCCCGGTGGCCTTGAAACCCGTCACCGCTTCGATAATCGACGCCAGGTTCAGGCCGCTCTTCTTGCGGACATGGAAGTGGTAGGCCATGGCCAGCGAAGCCAAGGCGTAGATCGACCAGGCGCTGATGCCCCAGTGGAAGAACGAGTAGCCCACGCTGTACTCCAGCGCCTTGGGGGTGGCGGCGGCGATGTTCAGGCCTGGGGTCTGATAGTAGTAGGCCCATTCCATCACGCCCCAGTACAGGGTCGAGGACCCCATGCCGGCACAGATGAACATGAACACCCAGGTGGCGGTGGCGTATTCAGGCTTGCCACTGCCCAGGCGGATGTTGCCGTATTTGCTGAAAGCCAGGTACAGCACCGCCAGGGTACTGGCGAACACCAGCACCTGCACGCTGGTACCGAAGGTGCGGGTGGACAGCTCGAACAACTGGTTGGCGGCGCTTTCAGCCTGGGCGGGGAAGGCTGCAAGGCCGATCACGGTGAGCAGCACGGCAATCAGGCTCACGGTAATCAGGAACACATCAATCTTTTTATTCTTGTGCGACATCATCGTCTCCTGGGACGTTGGCGTACTTGTCATACCCGGCAGGCATCCGGGGTGTAGCGGTACAACTCCTTTCGTGGTTGTTAACCTTTAGTTTACTAATATCTAATGGTTAACAGATTCTGCATACAATCTGCGCCGCTAGCAAGAGGCAAGGGGCCGATTGTCAGACACTTCTGACAATCGGCCCCTGTGCGTCAGGCTTCGACCAGCGCGGTGATGGCCTGGCCCACTTGCTGGGTGGACTGCTGGCCACCCATGTCGCGGGTGACATCACCGGCGGCGATGACCTGCTCGATGGCCTTGAGGATGTCGTCGTGGGCGGCGCGGTAGCGTGGGTCGGCGCCGTCGTTGCCAAGGAAGTCGAGCATCAGCGCACCCGACCAGATCATCGCGATCGGGTTGGCGATGTTCTTGCCGTAGATGTCCGGTGCCGAGCCATGCACGGGTTCGAACAGCGACGGGAATTTGCGCTCGGGGTTGAGGTTGGCCGATGGCGCGATGCCGATGGTGCCGGCGCAGGCCGGGCCGAGGTCGGAGAGGATGTCGCCGAACAGGTTCGAAGCCACCACCACGTCAAAGCGGTCCGGCTGCAGCACGAAGCGCGCGCAGAGGATATCGATATGCTGTTTGTCCCAGCTGATTTCCGGATAATTGGCAGCCATCGCAGCGGTGCGCTCGTCCCAGTACGGCATGCTCACGGCCATGCCGTTCGACTTGGTGGCCGAGGTGACGTGCTTGCGCTCGCGGGTCTGGGCCACGTCGAAGGCGTACTTGAGAATGCGGTCGACGCCGCGACGGGTGAACACCGATTCCTGCAGCACGAACTCGTTTTCGGTGCCTTCGAACATGCGCCCACCCAGCGACGAATATTCGCCCTCGGTGTTCTCGCGGATGACCACGAAGTCGATGTCACCTGGTTCACGACCTGCCAGCGGGCAAGGCACGCCAGGGAACAGGCGCACTGGGCGGATGTTCACGTATTGGTCGAAGTCTCGGCGGAACTTGAGCAGCGAACCCCACAGCGAGATGTGGTCCGGCACCTTGTCTGGCCAGCCCACAGCACCGAAGTACAGGGCATCGAAGCCCTTGAGCTGTTCGAACCAGTCGTCCGGCATCATCTTGCCGTGGGCCAGGTAATAGTCGCAGCTGGCCCACTCGAAGAACTCGAAGCTGATGTCCAGGCCATGCTTGCGCGCAGCGGCCTCGACTACACGAATGCCTTCAGGCAGTACTTCGTTGCCGATGCCATCGCCGGGGATTGCCGCAATTCTGAAAGGCTTGCTCATGGGGTGCACTCGTTATCCAGGGAACAGGTGCTGGTTATGCTATAAGGGCTTTATCCGGAGATAATCTGGCCAATCATGGATTCTTGGAACACGATACGTGAATAATCTGCCCAGCCTCGACGACCTCAATATCTTCCTTCAGGTGGCCAAGCGCGCCAGCTTTGCCGCCGTCGCGGACGAGCTGGGCATGTCGGCGGCGTACATCAGCAAGCGCATCCGCATGCTTGAGCAAACCCTGGAAGTGCGCCTGCTGCACCGTACCACCCGGCGGGTGACGGTGAGCGAGGAGGGTGAGCGGGTGTATCAGTGGGCGCTGCAGATATTCGATGCGGTGCAGCGCATGGGCGATGACATCAGTGCCCAGCACCGTGAGCCGGCCGGGCAATTGCGCATTGCCAGCAGCCTTGGCCTGGGCCGCCGCTTCGTGGCGCCGGCCTTGTCGGAGCTGGCCGAGCGTTACCCGCGCCTGGACATTCGCCTGGACGTGCACGACCGGCTGGTGGACCTGATTGCCGAAGGCGTCGACCTGGACATCCGCGTGGGCAACGCCATTGCGCCCAACCTGATCGCCAAGCCGCTGGCGCGTAACCGCCGGGTACTGTGCGCCGCGCCGGCTTACCTGGCCCGGCGCGGTACGCCCAAGGTGCTGGGCGAACTGGCCAGCCATGACTGCCTGGTGATCAAGGAACGTGATCACCCGTTTGGCGTGTGGCAGTTGATGGGGCCGGACGGTGAGGAAGGCGTGCGGGTCACCGGCGGCTTGTCGACCAACCATGGCGAAGTGGCGCACCAGTGGTGCCTGGACGGGCGCGGGATCTTGCTGCGCTCGTGGTGGGATGTGCACGACAGCCTGCAGGATGGGCGCCTGGTCCAGGTGCTGGAGGACTATCACCAGCCAGCGGATATCTGGGCGGTGTACACCTCACCATTGGCCAGTTCGGCCAAGGTGCGGGTGGCGGTGGACTTTTTCCGGCAGTACTTTGCCGAGCGGTATAGCTTGCCAGAGTAGACACTGGCCCTGACGCGCGCTTTGTATAGGAGCGGCCTTCAGGGTACGGGTACACGCGAAACCGCTTTCACTTCGCGCAACGCCAGGCTGGACTGGATCGAGGCAATCCCCGGCTGCCGGCGCAACACTTCTTCCACAAACCGCCCATAACTCTCCAGGTCGGTCGCCAGTACGGTCAGCACATAGTCGGCCTCACCGGTCACCTTGTGGCAGGACAGCACCTGCGGCAGCTTCAGAATCACCTGCTCGAACTCGTCCGGCGCATTGGCCGAGTGGTTGCCAAAGCGCACCTGGGCAAATGCCATCACGTCGTACCCCAATTTCCTGCGGTCGAGGTTGGCCTGGTAATCCTTGATGATGCCCAGCTCTTCCAGCCTTTTGCGCCGACGCCAGCAGGGTGTCACGGTCATCGACAGGCGTTCGCCCAGTGCCGCGCTCGAAAGGGTGCCGTCCGCCTGCAACAGGCGCAGCAGCTCGCGATCGGTCTCGTCCAATTCTTCGATAGCAAAAGCTTTGCTCATGGCTTGGTGGTCCTGTGAATACTTTGCTAAAGAATCCGGTTTGGCTGAGCATAAAGCAAAGCATTTCCAGCGGTCTCTCGCGAAAATTGGTTACCCGGTAACTCCCTTGAAAAAGGATATTCGCGTGCTGACAGTCTTTAGTAACAACCACCGCTTGCACCATGGCTCGGAACTCAAGGACGGCGCGATAACGCCATCGTTTGAAAACCCCCAGCGTGCCGACACCGTGCTGGCCCGGGTGCTCGGCACCGGCCTGGGCGATGTCATCGCCGAGCAGGCGTTCGACCGTGCCTGCTACGTGGCGGCGCACAGCGAACGCTATGTGAGCTTCCTGGAAAACGCCTGGCAGGAATGGGCCGCCACCGGCAAGACCCACGACGCGCTGCCGCTGGTGTGGCCGGTGCGTGACCTGGCCATCGACCGTGAGCCCGGCTTCATCGACGGCAAGCTTGGTTTCTACGCCATGGACGCCGGTGCGCCGATCACCGCTGGCACCTGGGAGGCGGTACGCAGCAGCGCCAACGTTGCCCTGACCGGCATGCAGCGCATCATCGACGGTGCCGACAGTGCCTTCGCCCTGTGCCGCCCGCCTGGGCACCATGCGGCGCGTGAATACATGGGCGGCTATTGCTACCTGAACAACGCTGCCATCGCCGCCGAGCGCTGCCTGAGCCAGGGCGCCAAGCGTGTGGCCGTGCTGGACGTGGACTTCCACCACGGCAACGGCACGCAGAACATCTTCTACGATCGCCCCGATGTGCTGTTCGCCTCCCTGCATGGTGACCCTCACGTGTCCTACCCGTACTTTTCCGGCTACGCCCATGAGCAGGGTGTGGGCGCAGGCGAAGGCTTCAACGTCAACTACCCGCTGGGCAAAGGCACGCGCTGGGCGCAGTACCAGCTGGCCCTGCAGGACGCGCTCAAGCGCATCGTTGCGCATCGGCCCGAATACCTGGTGGTGTCGCTTGGCGTCGACACCTTCGAGGACGACCCGATCAGCCATTTCAAACTCACCAGTGAAGACTTCCTGCGCATGGGCGCCGAGATCGCCAGTGCTGGCATCCCGACCCTGTTCGTGATGGAAGGCGGCTACATGGTCGATGAGATCGGCATCAACGCGGTGAACACCCTGCAAGGCTTCGAAAGCGCGCGTTAAGCCCCGCGACAAGCCGTGGCCACGCTGGCCACGGCACAGCACGACTAGCCAGACCAACAATAACAAGAGGTCGCCCATGCAAGACATGTCCGCAAGCCTTGAGCAAAGCAAACCGGCAGAGCCCGCCCGTGACGGGCACCTGCAACGCACGCTGGAAAACCGCCACATCCAGCTGATTTCCATCGGAGGCGCCATCGGCACCGGCCTGTTCATGGGGTCGGGCAAGGTGATCGCGCTGTCCGGTACCTCGATCCTTCTGGTCTACGCCATCCTCGGGTTCTTCGTCTTCTTCGTGATGCGCGCCATGGGCGAGCTGCTGTTGTCCGACCTGCGCTTCAAGTCGTTCGCCGACATCGTTGCCCATTACCTGGGCCCGCGCGCCGGCTTTGTGCTGAGCTGGTCGTACTGGCTGAGCTGGAGCGTGGCGGTGGTCGGCGACGTGGTCGTGGTGGCGGGGTTCTTTCAGTATTGGTACCCCGATGCACCGGCCTGGCTACCCGCGTTCTTCACCCTGTTCGTGCTGCTGGGGTTGAACCTGCTGGCGGTGCGCATATTCGGCGAGGTGGAGTTCTGGTTCGGTATCATCAAGATCGTCGCCATCGTGCTGTTGATCATCACGGCGGCGGTGATGATCGCTACCTCTTATACCTCGCCCAATGGTGTGGTCGCCTCGCTGTCCAACGTGGTCGCGCCGGGTGCGGTGCTGCCCCATGGCATCAGCGGTTTCTTTGCCGGGTTCCAGATTGCCGTGTTTTCTTTCGCCGGTACCGAACTGATCGGCACCACCGCCGCCGAGGCCAAGAACCCGCATCGCTCGCTGCCCAAGGCGATCAACACCATCCCGCTGCGCATCCTGCTGTTCTACATCCTGGCGCTGGTGTGCATCATCAGCGTGGTGTCGTGGGCCGAAGTGCCGGCCAACCGCAGCCCCTTCGTCGAACTGTTCCTGCTGGCGGGTTTTCCGGCGGCGGCGGGCATGATCAATTTCGTGGTGCTGACGTCAGCTGCGTCATCGGCCAACAGTGGGGTGTACTCGGGTTGCCGGATGTTGTTCGGCCTGGCCGAGCGGCGTAACGCACCGGCCCTGTTCGCCAGGCTTTCGGCACTGAGCGTGCCGGTGTACAGCCTGGTGTTTTCCGGGGTGTGCATGTTGATCGGGTTGAGCTTGCTGTTCATCATTCCCGAGGTGATGACCGTGTTCACGCTGATCTCGACGGTGTCGGCGATTTTGGTGATCTTCACCTGGTCGATGATCCTTGCTGCGTACCTGGCTTATCGCAGACTCAACCCGGCTGCGCACGACGCCTCGCTGTTCAAGTTGCCGGGCGGGGTGCCGATGGCAGTCACGACCTTGGGCTTTCTCGGCTTTGTGCTGGTGCTGCTGGCGCTGCAGCCGGATACCCGGTTGGCGCTATGCGTGATGCCGTTGTGGTTCGTGTTTTTGCTGGTGGCTTACCATCGTCGCCGTGAGCACAATTAATGAGCCGACAGTGGCGTGACCGTCCAGTGGTTGATTTAGAGAAGTTTCCTACAGGTTTTTAGGAAGCCCACTGAGCCTCCGGCAAGCGATTCCTCGTTAGGGTTCAGGGACCATCAGGGTCCCTTTCTACGCGAGGTCGCTTATGCCCCTTAGCCAACGTATCGCCATTGCGGTAGCCGAAGCCGGGCTGCCGCACGACCAGTGCATGTCCTGCGAGCGGCAAGGCCTGCCGATTCTGCCACTGCGCCGCGCCTTAGTGCCGGATGCACGTCCTGGTTGTGTCACCACTGTTGCCGGCAGCCTACATGTTTCGACGAAAATGGGCCTGCGCACCTTGCGCATGGGCTACCTGTACGTGCTGCTGGACCAACAGGTCTGGCATGCCTACGAAGTCAGCGAGCAGGGCCACCTGCGCCGCTTCAACCCCTACGAACCTTCCGACGGCCTGCCCGCACCACTCCCCGAAAAGTGCGTGAATGAAAACCACGACATTCCCTCATCTTTCCTGAACATCGATACCGACCGCTATGGCAGCGCCTGGCTGGCCTTTTCGAGCGACCCTTGGCCGGTGAGCGTGCTGAATGCCTACAAACGCGGCACGGCACCTGCGCATCGCTTTGAGGGTTTGGACCTGACTCCGGCGCGCAACAACCCCGAATTGCTGGGCATCGCCATGACGCCTGACAACCTGCAAATCGACAAGGAGGTGTTCGAGTACGCGCAGCACGGGTGTTCGCCGTTCGACAGTGCGCATGGCTTTTACACCCGCTGGCTGCGCCGGTTTGCACTGAAGGGGTACCTGGTCAACGCGATGAACCGGCACAAGCTGGAGAGCGGTGTGCTGGCGGTGGTGCTCGACGACACCGTTGGCTTGATTCAGGAGTACAACCATCAACGACTGAACTGGGTGGTGAAGCGTCAAGTCTGGCGCGAAGAGCCCATGCGGGCGTATCAACTGCAGACTTCACAAATTCTGCAGATCATTCGCGCGACGCACCGGGAGTGGGCGGCACAGAAAATACCGTCGCTGGAGCCAATGACCGGCGACGGGCCTCCGGTGTTCGTGGATCCGGCAGTAGAGCGTCAGCGCCTGGTCGAGCGTGCGCAGCTGGAAAGTGACGAGCGGCTTGAAGAGCGCTACCACGAACCGCAACGGGCGGCGTTCCAGGCCGAATACGACCAGCAGGAAGCCGAGTTCCAGCGCTACATCGACAAGGACGCCCGTGCGTATGCCGCACTGTTCGACACGCCCATGTTCAAGGTGGCCGAGCAGTACGATTACGACGGTGATCATCGTGAGTCTGGCGTGGCGTATGCCAAGACCATGGCGTTGTGCCTGGGGGGCGGTATTACCGAGGCCGTGGTGCTTGGTACGGTGCCAGCGGCCGGCACCAGCGAAACGCTCTGGCTGAAATGGCTGCAAGACCCCGACAGCCCACCTTACCGCGCGTTGTTGATGCGGGACCGTGCATTGCTGGCCGGGCTGCTGCCCAGTTTTACCGCTGCCGAAGCCATCAACTGGAACGACAGCGACAAGCTCTACGGCATCTTGAGCAAGATCATTGCCAGCGACGACGCGGGCCTGCGCATGCGCAACACCCTCAAACAGGCCATCGCCGAAACGCAGAGCGCGCTCAACGCGGCCAGCCAGCGCCTGGCGCCCAACGTGCTCCCTGGCATTCAAAAAGCCGTGCGGCACCTGAACAGCGCGACGCAGTTCCTCTACAACGGCGTGCACCTGATCGAACTGGAAGTGAAGATGAAGCTGGGCGAGTACTACGCCTTGCAAAGTGCCCACCTGCGCGAATTGCAGCACAAGGCCAATGCCTCTATCGCCGAGGCACGGGACCGGATGCATCGCAGCATCGATGACTTCGAATTTGGCTCGATGAAGGCGTTCCGCAAGGTGCGCCCGATCATCCAGCATGGGTTGATGAGCCTGGCAGTGCTCGACCCACGGTTCACCAACACCATGATCAGCGTGACGGTGTGGGTCGAAGGCACGGCTGAAGAGGTGCGTGGCCGGTTGTTTGAAGAGGCCAATATGAAGGTGACTCAGGCCAGCAGCGCGGCACAGATAGCCTTGGTGGATGTCTCGGTGGCGGCGGGGACGCTGGAGGCGAATGCGCGCAAGGTGTTGCAGGGGATGAGGATCACTTCGCAGCAGGCGGCGCAGTTGGTGCGAACCGGCTTTCGCGGCTTGCGCGGTGTGGCGGGAAGTTGGGAGTTGCTCCTGGCGATTGGAGGGCTGTACTTGCAAAGTAACAGCCTCAAAAAAAACCTGGAAAAAGCCGACATGGAGGTGGGGCCTAAATCCAAGGAGTCTGTGATGGCTTTATATGCTTCTGGGTTTGGCTTGTTAAGTGGTGGGGTAGAGGCGGTCGGACTATCCGTCAGGGCAGCCGCAATATCATTAAATGGCAGGGTAGTGGTCAATGCCGAGAATTCAGGTGCGACGCGGACACCTGCCCTGCCGGGGCAAGCAATTATTAAGCTAGGCGCATTACTAAGTGCGGTGACAGGTGCATTTGACGCAGTGCAAATGTACTTTGCTATGCGCCGAGCTGAAGCAGCAGGTGATAAGACTGCCGCTAATCTGTATAAGTTGGCAGCAGGGAGCTATGTTTTTGCAACCGGCGCTGCCGCGCTAGCTGTATTTTATCCTTTCATACTGGGGCCGCTTGGATTAGCTGTCGTGTTTGCGCTGGCGGCTTACGGTTTGAGTGAATGGGCCGAGAAACATGAATCGACTCAGTTGGAGTTATGGGTAAGGCGCTGTTATTTTGGCAGGGCCGATGAGCTACCAGCTATCCATTGGAATATGCCCGAGCACGCTGATATGGCGTTTGCTGAACTGAACGCAGCTACGTTAGGCGTTCAAGCAAAGGTAGGGTTTGAAACGCGTCCGGCAATGCCAAACATTGGGGAAAAAATAGGAGGGTTTGCCTACCTTTCCAGCGAGCAGAGAATAAAATTTCAGATAATTATGCCTTGTTTTGGTGAGGCCTCCGTCTATAGATGGGTGTTAACGGTCCACCGGGTTGGAGATGGGGTTTATCCTGAATTTTTTGGTGGGGAGGCGGTGGCGGAAGGAGGGTTGTGCTCCACGCACGTAAATTCCAAAATTCAGGGGCTGGTATTTGATAGCTTCAATCCACCTCATATACCTGATTACAAACATGAGCGTGCGTTTGCCAAGGAGGAGATCAAGCATACCGTCGACGCGAAAGGCAACAAAATCTCATGGAAGCACATCTTTGGCGAGATAGAGCTGATTAAAATTTTGGCTGGGCACAGTATATTGGCTGCAAGCCTCGCCTTGGCGTATTGGCCGGATCGAGGTGTGTCAGATGCTTTCGTTCAAGTGACGATGCGGAGTGAAAATGAATAAATTTGATTATTTGCCTGTGCGCGGCATAGGTTGGAAATATGACCTGCCAGGTGTGGGTGAGCTGCCGGAAAGGAAATGGAGTTTGGAAGATGTTGAGCCTGCACCCAATCAGCTAGACGAGAATTATATCGAGCTTTCGACACGTACCATTAGTGTGAGAGGCGTTGGTGTTTTGATTGGCTCTATAACATTGGTGGTGGGTGTGTGGCTGTCGCTGTGGGTTTTCTACGATATGCTTGTAGCGTTCTCGGAGGGGAAGGGAGGGAGGTTGGATTTTTTGTTCATGATCTTGGGTTTTGCTATGGCTTGGAGTTTTATTCCTTACGTGAAGTTGGACTTTGTGCTTCCTCGTGATGAACCGATACGTTTCAATAGATTGCGCAGAAAAATCTATGTGTATCGCTACCGTTTCGATCGGTTCTACGTATTCAGCCGCATACGCTGGGGCGTCAAACCTGTGGTCTACAACTGGGACGACCTGACAGCTGAGGTCTATCGGTTTTACGCCCCAGGCTGTGGAGGTTTGATCGAAAACGTCATGCTGTCAGTTCGCAATCCCATAACTGACCAAGTAATCGACCGCTTCATTTTTACCCACGACCTCTACCAAGGCGAGGCCTACTGGGCCATCGCCCGGCTGTTCATGCAGCAAGGCCCCGAAGCCCTTCCGAAGTTCGTCCATCCCCCCCGGGACTGGAACGATGACGATGGTCTTAGCCCCATGCATCGCCTAGCACCCAAGGTCCGGTGGCCAACGGAAATCGACCTTGAATCTCGCAGTGCACCCGCAACAAACGATGTCCGCTAAAACGCTTGCCCCCAAGGCCCTGTGCTGTTCACTCAGACTGCCTGCTGCGCAATCAACGCCAGGCACCGCTGCACCACCGGGCTCACATCCCCCTTGCGCCGGCTAAGGATGATCGGGCTGACCGCGCCGCTATCCAGCAAACCGACATACTCGATATCGGTGCGATGCTGCTGCTGTACCGACGCCGGCACCAGGGTTATCCCTACACCTACAGCCACCAGGCCGATAGCGGTCTGCAGTTCGTTGGCCCATTGGCTGACGCGGATACTCATGCCGTGCTGCGCGAACAGCGCCAGCACATGGTCGGCATAACTGGGCCGAGGGTTGGCCGGGTAGAGGATGAACGCTTCGCCCGCCAGCTGGGCCAGGCTGAGCGGGCTGCCCGCCAGCGGGTGGCCCTTGGGCAGCACGGCCACCAGCGGGTCTTCGCGCAGTACCTGTTGCTGAATGGCCGCGTCATCGATGCGAATGCGCCCGAAGGCGATGTCGATGCGCCCGGTCTTCAACGCTTCCACTTGCTGCAGCGTGGTCATCTCGCTCAAGCCCAGCTCCAGCTCGCTGTCCTGACGTAGCTCGCGGATCAGCTCTGGCAGCACGTTGTACAGGGTGGAGGGGGCAAAACCGATGCCTAGCCACTGGCGCTGGCCCTGGCCAATACGACGAGTGTTGTCGCTGATGTTCTGCAACTGCTGCAGCACGGTGCAGGTCTGCTCGTAGAAGAAGCGACCCGCTTCGGTCAGCCGCAGCGGGCGTTCGCGCACCACCAGCAGGGTGCCGAGCTGGTCCTCCAGCTGGCTGATCTGCCGGCTCAACGGCGGTTGAGCGATGTGCAGCAACTCGGCGGCGCGGGTGAAGTTCAGGGTCTCGGCCAGAACCTTGAAGTAACGCAGGTGGCGCAGCTCCATCAGACCTCCAGGGTATGGTGGGAGATTCATTTGATATTGGACTGTCATCAGGGTCTCGCGCAATCCTTGAACAATCAAGTAAATGCACCATTCGGGCCTGCAACTGGCAGCCCGATCTGACGGGACCTGGCAACAATGACAAGTGCGCTGATTGAACGTATAGAGGCAATTATCGTCGACCTGCCGACCATTCGCCCGCACAAGCTGGCAATGCACACCATGCAGCAGCAGACCCTGGTGGTATTGCGCGTGCGCTGCAGCGATGGCGTGGAAGGTATCGGTGAGGCCACCACCATCGGCGGCCTGGCCTATGGCTACGAAAGCCCCGAGGGCATCAAGGCCAATATCGACGCGCACCTGGCACCTGCGCTGATCGGCCTGCCGGCAGACAACATCAATGCCGCCATGCTCAAGCTGGACAAGCTGGCCAAGGGCAACACCTTTGCCAAGTCCGGCCTCGAAAGCGCCTTGCTCGACGCCCAGGGCAAGCGCCTGGGCCTGCCGGTCAGCGAGCTGCTGGGCGGCCGTGTGCGTGACAGCCTGGAAGTGGCCTGGACCCTGGCCAGCGGCGACACCGCCCGCGACATCGCCGAAGCTCAGCACATGCTGGAAATCCGCCGCCACCGTGTGTTCAAGCTGAAGATCGGCGCCAACCCGGTGGAGCAGGACCTCAAACACGTGGTGGCGATCAAGCGTGAGCTGGGTGACAGCGCCAGCGTGCGTGTCGACGTCAACCAATACTGGGACGAGTCCCAGGCCATTCGTGCCTGCCAGGTACTGGGCGACAACGGCATCGACCTGATCGAGCAACCGATTTCGCGCATCAATCGCGGTGGCCAGGTGCGCCTGAACCAGCGCAGCCCGGCACCGATCATGGCCGATGAGTCGATCGAAAGCGTCGAAGACGCCTTCAGCCTGGCCGCCGACGGCGCCGCCAGCATCTTCGCCCTGAAAATCGCCAAGAACGGTGGCCCGCGCGCCGTGCTGCGCACCGCGCAGATCGCCGAGGCCGCCGGCATCGCCTTGTACGGCGGCACCATGCTCGAGGGCTCGATCGGCACCTTGGCCTCGGCCCATGCCTTCCTCACGCTGCGCCAGCTCACCTGGGGCACCGAGCTGTTCGGGCCACTGCTGTTGACCGAGGAAATCGTCAACGAGCCGCCGCAGTACCGCGACTTCCAACTGCACATCCCCCATACCCCAGGCCTGGGCCTGACCCTGGACGAACAGCGCCTGGCGCGCTTCGCCCGTCGCTGATAAGCAAGCAAGGAGATAACCATGCTGTTCCACGTGAAGATGACCGTGAAACTGCCGGTCGACATGGACCCGGCCAAGGCCGCCCAGCTCAAGGCCGACGAAAAGGAACTGGCCCAGCGCCTGCAGCGCGAAGGCACCTGGCGCCATCTGTGGCGCATTGCCGGGCACTACGCCAACTACAGCGTATTCGATGTGCCCAGCGTCGAGGCGCTGCATGACACGCTGATGCAGCTGCCACTGTTCCCGTACATGGACATCGAGGTCGACGGCCTGTGCCGGCATCCCTCGTCGATCCACAGCGACGACCGCTGATTCGCACCTGTCTACCTGACAAGAACAATATGAGGTAAGCACGATGACCGTGAAAGTTTCCCACACTGCCGACATTCAAGCCTTCTTCAAGCAGGTGGCTGGCTTGGACCACGCCGAAGGCAACCCGCGCTTCAAGCAGATCATCCTGCGCGTGCTGCAAGACACTGCACGCCTGGTCGAAGACCTGGAGATCACCGAAGACGAGTTCTGGCACGCCGTTGACTATCTCAACCGCCTGGGCGGCCGTAACGAGGCGGGCCTGCTGGCTGCTGGCCTGGGCATCGAGCACTTCCTCGACCTGCTGCAAGACGCCAAGGACGCCGAAGCCGGCCTTGCTGGCGGCACTCCGCGCACCATCGAAGGCCCGCTGTACGTCGCCGGGGCGCCGCTGGCGCAAGGCGAAGTGCGCATGGACGACGGCACCGACCCAGGTGTGGTGATGTTCCTCCAGGGCCAGGTGTTCGATGCCGACGGCAAGCCGTTGGCCGGTGCCACCGTCGACCTGTGGCATGCCAACACCCAGGGCACCTATTCGTACTTTGACTCGACCCAGTCCGACTACAACCTGCGCCGGCGCATCATCACCGATGCCGAGGGCCGCTACCGTGCACGTTCGATCGTGCCGTCGGGGTATGGTTGCGATCCGCAGGGGCCGACCCAGGAATGCCTGGACCTGCTCGGCCGTCATGGCCAGCGCCCGGCGCATGTGCACTTCTTCATCTCGGCGCCGGGGTACCGCCACCTGACCACGCAGATCAACTTCGAGGGTGACAAGTACCTGTGGGACGACTTTGCCTACGCCACCCGTGACGGGCTGATTGGCGAGCTGCGCTTTGTCGAAGATGCGGCGGCGGCGCGTGACCGTGGCGTGCAAGGCGAGCGCTTTGCCGAGCTTTCGTTCGACTTCCACCTGCAGGGGGCCGCGGCGCCGGAGGCCGAGGCGCGCAGCCACCGGCCGCGTGCGTTGCAGGAAGGCTGAGTACCAGGCGCAGAACGTTGGGGCTGCGCAGCAGCCCCCGGCATTCTGAGCGTCTTTCACTGTGTTTTTTGCCTGGGCCTTTCCGTGCGGGGAGGGCCTGGGCTTTTTGCTGTCCGCTGAAAATCCATCTGCATTTCCCTTCTGTTTCCCCCCTCTGGTCCTTTCGAAATATCCCTCGCCGAATTACGTGAAAAGTGGTCTAAATATTTTTCGCTTGCGCGTGAGCTCAGGTCTATCTGTTTCTTATAAAAACCCACATAAATCAACGATTAACGTGGTTTTATCTGTTTTCAAGCGCAAATGAGTGAGGTGATTTTCTTTGTTTTTAGCGTGAAAATTCAATTGACAATTCACGTAAATAATCGCAAATATCTGTCACCGGCACCCAAAACAAGAGAGACAGATATGCCGCCCCAACCTGCCTTCGCTTCCCCGCGTGGCCGGTGCTTGCCAGTGGCCAGCGCCGCCCGCCATTCCCAGCCTCAACACCCGAACCGCGCCTGAGACGGAGATAGTCCATGGATTCGCTTTGCCTGCGTGACGCGCCCCTGTCGGCGCTTGCCTGCGGCCCTGCTTTCGAGGCCTTGCTTGACGGCGTTCGTGATCGTGCCCGCCTCGGCGAGTTCGATCGCCAGCGCCATATTTCCCGCGACGTGATCGATGCGTTCAAAGCACATGGCGTATACCGCGCCCTGGTGCCCAAGCGCTTTGGTGGGTTGGAGTGCTCGCCAGCGGCCTTCTGCGAAATGATCGAGCGCATCGCCCACGCTGACGGCTCTGCCGGCTGGGTCGCCAGCTTCGGCATGAGCCCGGTGTACCTGGCGGCGCTGCCGCTGGATACCATCGCCGAAATCTACGGCAACAGCCCTGACACCGTGTTCGCCGGTGGCATCTTCCCGCCGCAGCCGGCCGAAACCGTGCCCGGCGGTTTCAAGGTCAACGGCCGCTGGAAGTACTCCAGCGGCTCGATGGGCGCCGATATCGTTGGCGTCGGTATCACCCCGCGCAACGGCGACAAGCTCGACCTGCCGCGCCTGGCGGTGCTGCCGCGCAGCCAGGCGCGCATCGAAGAAACCTGGGACACCGTCGGCCTGCTCGGCACCGGCAGCCACGACCTGGTGGTCGAGGATGTGCGGGTGGGCGAGCAGTGGACCTTCGTGCGCGGCGGCAAGCCGAACCTGGACGAGCCGTTCTTCCGCTACCCGTCGCTGTCGTTCGCCACCCAGGTGCTGTCGGTGGTCGGCCTGGGCATTGCCCGCGCCGCACTGGACGAGCTGTCGGGCATGGCCAGCGGGCGCATTTCGGTCACCGGCGCCCCGGCCCTGGCCGACCGGCCGCTGGCCCAGGTGGACGTGGCCAAGGCCGAGGCCGCCCTGCGTTCGGCGCGGGCCTTCTTCTACGAAGCCATCGAGCAGGCCTGGGGGCATGTGCTGGCTGGCGACCCGGTGCCGGTCGAGGTGACCAACCTGCTGCGCCTGTCCTCGACCCATGCCGCGCGCGTTGCCGCCGAAGTGGCGCGCAGTGCGCAACTGCTGTCCGGCATGACTGGCATCTACAACGAGAGCCCACTGGCGCGCTGCGTCAACGATGCGCAAGTGGTCACCCAGCACGCCTTCATGGGCGACGTCACCTACCAGAACGCCGGAGCCATGTTCTTCGGCAAACAGCCCCTGCCGGGCTACCTGTAACCCTCGGGAGATTTGTCATGAGCGACACAAAAGCCTTGCGCGTGCTGTTCTGCATGGGCATCAACCAGAACTTCTTCGATGCCCCGCGTGAAGAGCAACTGCAGGTGTGGGCCGCCTTCAGCGCCATGTGGAACGGCATCCACGACCTGCCCGGGGTACGCGTGCTGGGCAACATGGACGATGACCAAGCCATGGTCGGGCCGTCCGATGGCTTCCCCTGGACCACCTACCTGCTGGCCGATGTGCCCAACATCGAGGCCGTGCACGCCGCCTGCAACCTGTTCCGCACCACGGCGGTGGGCGAGGGGCCTTACAAGCTGTGGCGCTACGCCAAGGTCGAGGCCCGTGTTGGCCGTGAACTGATCATCCAGCGCGCCTGAGAAGAGGAATAATCCCGTGAGCAACCTGATTCCCGCCATCAACCTGGCAATCGATCCGGCCGAGCTGGTGCAGCCCGACCGTGTCCACACCTCCCTGTACACCGACCCGGCGCTGTTCGATGCCGAGCTGGAAAAAATCTTCCACAGCACCTGGATCTGGGTCGCCCACGAAAGCGAAATCCCCGAAGCCGGCAGTTACAAGACCACCTACATCGGCAAGCAGCCGGTGATCGTGGTACGCGACCGCAAGAAGGCCATCAACGTGCTGCTCAACCGCTGCCGGCACCGTGGCGCCACCGTCTGCGAGCACAAGAAGGGCAAGACCAACAGCTTTGTCTGCCCGTACCACGGCTGGGGCTATGCCCTGGATGGTTCGCTGCGCGGTATCCCGCACCCGGAAAGCTACGGCGACTGCCTGGACAAGGCCGAGCTGCCCTTGGTCAGCCTGCGCACCGAAAGCTACGCCGGCATGGTCTTCGCCACGTTCAAGGATGACATCGAGCCGCTGGAGGACTTTCTCGGTGCGGCGAAGAAGTGGATGGACCTGTTCATGAAGCAGGGCGCCGGTTATGGCATCAAAGTGCCGGGCGAGCACCGCTTCCGCTTCCCCGGCAACTGGAAGATCCAGCTGGAAAACACCACTGACGCCTACCACTTCCCGCTGGTGCACAAAAGTTTCCTGTCCTCGGTCGATGAGCAGACCCTGGAGCTGTTCGACTTCGTCAAGGGCCCTGGCTATGTCGAAGACCTGGGCAACGGCCACAGCGTGATGGTGATGATCCCCGAACTGGTCGACCTGGAGGCCGACCTCGACAAACCGATCCCGGAGCGCTTCGAAAGCCTTGCCGCCGAACTGCGCGACGAAGGCATCGACGAGGCGCAGGTGCGGCGCATCGTCCGCGCGGTCGGTGGTTCGGGCTTCAACCTCAATTTGTTCCCCAACGTGGCCTGTTCGATGGCGTTCTTCCGTGTGCTGCAGCCGATTTCGGTGAGCGAAACCGAAATCCATCATGCGGTAATCACCATGGATGGCGGCCCGGCGGCGGCCAACCGCTATCGCCTGCGCTTGCACGAGCATTTCCAGGGGCCGATGGGCTTCGGCACCCCGGACGATTCCGAGGCGTGGGAGCGGGTGCAGAAGGGCGCCCGCGCCGGTGAAGACCTGTGGATCATGCTCAACCGTGGCCTGGTGGGTGAAAAGCCCAGCGCCGATGGCCTGATTTCCGACGTCAGTGCCGAGACCGGCATGCGCGCGGCGTACCAGCAGTGGAAGAAGATGATGACCGCGGAGGCCAAATGATGAACCTGAACCTGTTCAACGAAGTCACCGCGTTCATCTGGCAGGAAGGCGACATGCTCGACCATGGCGAGTACGACGCCTGGCTCAACCTGTGGACTGACAAAGGCACCTACATCATCCCGATCGACCCCAAGGAAAGCGACTACGAGAACACCTTGAACTACGCCTATGACGACCACCACATGCGTGCCCTGCGTGTGCAGCGGCTCATCGGTGGCGAGTCGATCTCGACCAGCCCGCAGCCACGTACCGTGCGCACGATTTCGCGTATCCGTGTGCTCGCGGACGACGGCGTCAATGTCACCGTGCGCGCTGCGCAGAACGTGCGCGAGTTCCGCAAGGAAAGCCTCAAGCACTACAGCGCCGACCTCACGTACACCCTGGTGCGAGCCGAGGGCGGGTTCAGGGTCCATCGCAAGGTGATCAGCCTGATCAACAGTGACGATACCCTCGCCGGTATCGGCTACATCCTCTGAGGGCAAGGCCATGAACCAAGTCGCATTGGTAACCGGCGCCGGCCAGGGCCTGGGCCAGCGTTTCTGCGCCCGGCTGCTGGCCGCAGGCTTCGACGTAGTGGTCTCGGACCGTGACCTGGCACTTGCCCAGGCCACTGCCGAGCAGCTGCAAGGGCAGGCTGGACGCACGTTGGCGGTAAAGCTGGATGTCGCCAGCAAGGCCGATTTCGAGCAGGCCCTGGCCCAGGTGCTTGAGCGCTTCGGCGGCTTGCACGTGGTGGTGAACAACGCCGCCGTGACCAGGATCACGCCGCTGATGCAGATCAGCCCGGAAGAGTTCGACGCCGTGGTCGGCCTGAACTTGCGCAGCGTGTTCCTCGGCTGCCAGGTGTTCGGCGCGTACCTGGCCGAGGCCGGTTACGGGCGGATCATCAACATGGCTTCGCTGGCAGGGCAAAACGGCGGCACGGCCACCGGCGCGCACTATGCGGCGAGCAAGGGCGCGATCATCACCCTGACCAAGGTGTTTGCCAAGGAGTTTGCCGCTCGCGGCGTTACCGTCAATGCCATCGCCCCGGGCCCTGTCGACTCGCCAGCGGTGCATGCCGCGGTGCCGGTCGAACGGCTGCCGGGCCTTCTGGCCAACATTCCGGTACAGCGCCTGGGGGATGCCGACTTTCTGGGTGACCTGATCGTGCAACTGGCACGGCCCGAGGCCTATTTCACCACCGGGGCGACCTGGGATGTGAACGGCGGCTTGTTCATGCGTTGACATTGACGGGGCGCCCGCGCGCCCCTGGTTACTACAGGACACCGAGCATGAATGAAGAACTGTTGAACGTAGTCGTGCGCAAGCGCGAGATTCAAGGGGCCGACGTGGTCGTACTCGACCTTGGGCGAGCCGACGGCGCTGCCTTGCCGGCTTTCGAGGCCGGCGCGCACGTGGACATCCATGTGGCGCCCGGCCTGGTGCGCCAGTACTCGCTGTGCAGCGACCCGGCGGATGTGACGGTGTATCGCCTGGGCGTCTTGAAAGACCCGGCGTCCCGTGGTGGTTCGGTGGGTGTGCACGAGGCCCTGATGGAGGGGCGCGAGGTACAGATCAGCGCACCGCGCAACCTGTTCCCGTTGGCGGCTGGCGCCGCCCGTTCGATCCTGCTGGGTGGCGGCATCGGGATCACACCCATGATTGCCATGGCCCACGCCTTGCACCAGCAGGGCGCCGATTTCGAACTGCATTACTGTGGGCGCTCGCGTAGCCGCAGTGCGTTTCTCGAAGCGCTGGCCGATGCGCCATTCGCGGCACGGGTGGTTACCCATTTTGACGATGAAGAGGCGACGCAGCGCCTGAACCTGGCCGATGTACTCGGCGCTGGCATGCCCGGTACGCACCTGTACACCTGCGGCCCGTCGGGCTTCATGGACTGGGTGATCGCAGGAGCGCGCCAGCAGGGCTATGCCGAGGAGCACATTCACAAGGAGTACTTCCAGGTCGAGGTCGACGCCACTGGCCAGGGCTTCGAAGTGGTCGCTGCGCGCAGCAACAAGACTGTGCAGGTCGCCGAGGGCCAGACCATCCTCGATGCCTTGGCCCAGGTGGGTATACGCATCGATATTTCTTGCGAGCAGGGTGTGTGCGGCACCTGCATGTGCGAGGTACTCGAAGGCGAGCCCGACCATCGCGATGTGTACCTGACCGATGAAGAGAAGGCCGCGAACGACCAGATCCTGGTGTGCTGCTCGCGGGCCAAGTCGAACAAGCTGGTGCTGGATATCTGAGGAGCATGACCATGGTAGAGGTAACCCGTTTTCGCAACGCGATGGCCATGCTCGGTGGCGCCGTCTCGGTCATTACCACCGACGGCCCGGCCGGGCGCTTCGGCTTCACCGCTTCGGCGGTGTGCAGCGTGACCGACTCACCGCCCACCTTGCTGGTTTGCATGAACCGTGCTTCGTATTCCAACGAGCAGTTCAAGGCCAACGGCGCATTGTGCGTGAATGTGCTGGCCGGCACCCATCAGGAGTTGTCCGGGGTGTTCGCCAACCGCAACCTGAGCATGGAAGCACGCTTTGCCTCGACGTTGTGGACGGTCCTGGAGAGCGGGGCGCCGGTGATGCAGGAGGCGTTGGTGAACTTCGACTGCCGCATTGCCCAGGTGCATGAAGTTGGCTCGCACAGCATTTTCTACTGCGAGATCCAGGACATCCGCCAGGGCGGTGCCGATGATGGGCTGGTGTACTTCAACCGCGCGTATCACCGGGTGTGCGAAACCTCCAAGGCCTGCTGAACGCGCTCCTGCGGCCTAGAAGGTATCCAGGTTATGGAAAACCACTTCGAGCATCTTGTTCAACCGCTGCACCTGCGCCTCGGTCAGCCCCTTGAAGCTGCGCTGGAACAGGTCGCGGGTCACATCCTGCATGCGCGCGATGCTCTGCAGCCCAGCCTCGGTGATGCGTACCTGGGTCACGCGGCCGTCCTCGGGGCTGGGGGCGGTGTCGACCAGGCCGTCGTCTTTCATCCGATAGACGATTTTGGTGATGGTCGACAGCTTGGCGATGGCATGGGTGGAGATTTCGGAAATGCTCGATTCGCCGTTCTCGTTGAGGATCCACAATACGCGCCAGCGCGGCACGTCAAGGTCGATCTTCTTCAGCAGCCGTTCCATGTTCTGGGTGTAGCGGCCATGCACACGGGCCAGCCAGTAAAAAGGGAAGTCTTCCTTGCGAAACTCATCGCTGGCCGGATCGTGATGGCTGTGGCCTGTGTTCTTCGAAGTGCTCATCGCTTCACTACGTGTGCGGAAATAGTCGCGACATCATAGACGTTTCCATGCATTTGGCTATTACAAAGGTGCGCCTAGGTGCTGGAATATTCAGTTGACATTTCAAGTATCTGGCAAGGCTCCCTCATCCAAAGGGCGGTATGACAATGACAATAATCGTAGAACCCCTCGACCTTGGCGGCAGCGGCCCGCGGGTCGCGATCAAGGACACCATCGATGTCGCCGGCACCGCCACCCGTGCCTCTAGCCAAGCGCTGGAGGATGCGCCGTTGGCGGTGCGGCATGCCGAGGTGGTCAGCCACCTGCTGGCGGCCGGTGCGCGCTTGACTGCCAAGGTCGGCCTGCACGAGCTGGCCTTCGGCACTACCGGTATCAACCGCCACACCGGCACGGCGGCCAACCCGCGTTTTCCGGGGCGTATTCCCGGAGGCTCGTCCAGCGGCTCGGCGGCTGCAGTGGCTGCTGGCCTGGTCGACTTCAGCCTGGGCACCGACACCGGTGGTTCGGTGCGCGTGCCGGCCTGTTGCTGTGGCGTGTTCGGCTTGAAGCCGACCTTTGGCCGGGTCAGCCGCCAAGGGGTGATGCCGGCCAGCAGCAGCCTCGATTGTGTTGGCCCGTTCGCTGCGAGCCTACCGATGCTGGTGCGCGCCATGGCCATGATAGACCCGACGTTCGTGCCCGCCCAGGTACCTGCGAAGGCGCGTATCGGTGTGCTGCGGGTAACGGCTGAAGTGGGCATACATAAGGCGGTGCAGGGGGCACTCAGCGCCAGCGGCTTGCCGCTGGGCAATGTCGAGCTCAAGCATTTTGGCGCGGCGTATGAGGCTGGCATGGTGGTGATCAACCGCGAAACCTTCCAGGCCTGTGGCCACCTGCTGGAAACCGGCAAGGTTGGCAGTGACATCGCCGGGCGCCTGGCGGCGGCGGGGCAAACCCATGATGCCGCGCTGGCTGAGGCAGAGGCGGTACGCCAGCGGTTTACCGAGGAAGTCGACCAAGCCCTTGCCCGTTACGATGTACTGGCGTTGCCGACCATGCCGGACTTCCCGCTGCGGCTGGAGGAGGCCAGCGACACTCGCGCCGTACTGGGCATGACCTCGCTGGTGCGGCCGTTCAACCTGTCCGGGCACCCGGCGTTGAGCATCCCACTGGGTAGCGAGGCCGGCCTGCCGGTGGGCCTGCAACTGGTGGGGGCCAAAGGTGCGGACGAGAAGCTGTTGGCAGTGGCCGAGCGTTTGTTGCTCAACTTGTATGGCGGCAACGGGGGCAGCAATGACTGACTTGCATGAGTTGCAGGCCCGCTTGCAGGTGTTCGAGCGTCAGCAGGCCATTCGGGTGTGCATCAATCGCTATATGGAACTGTGCGATCAGCTCGATTGCAGCACCCCGCTGGACGAACTGGCTGGCTTGTTTACCCGTGAAGCCGTGTGGGAAGGCAAGGGCGCCCGGTATGCCGCCAGCTTTGGCGGCTACCGTGGCCGTGAGGCGATCCGTGCGATGTTTGCCACCTACATGAAAACCCCGGCGCACTTTGCCTTGAACGTGCACTTTCTCACCAGTGAGGTGATCGAGATGGACGGCGAGCAGGGTGTGGGGCGCTGGGTGATGTTGCAGACCAGCACCTTTGCCGACGGTGCATCGCACCTGAATGCTGCGCGGCTGACGGTGCGCTTTGCGCTGGAGGAGGGGCAGTGGCGCATGGCGCATTTTCAGACTGAGAACCAGTTCAGCCGACCGGTTACGGCCTGGAACAGTGAGGCCCCCTTGCCGGTGCCTAACGACTAAGCCCAGACGCGATCCCTGTAGGAGCGGTGCAAGTGCTTTAGAAGGTACTGACGAACACAACCTGGCTGTACAGGTTGTTGTTGTCATTGCCCAACTGTGTACCGCCTTGCTCGGCACTGCGCTCAGGCGTGTACAGCCCCACCAGTGGCACTATCATCAGGTGCTCGTTGAGGGTCCACTCCGCATACAGGTCCACCTCGTGGCCATCTACATTGCCCAGGCTGCGGTCGATCGTGTCGAACTTGAAGCCCATCAGCCCCACGTTCAGTGACGAAGCCGGGCTTACCGTCAACCCCACCTTCTGGATCCGCGCATTGCTGTTGAACGGCCCGGCATAGTTGCCCGCCACCTCGCCTTGAAACCAGGTGCCCAACCCACGGCCCAGGCCATAGAACAGCGTGTCGTATTGCTCCGAGAACCGGCTGTAGCGGTAGCTGACGTTCGGTGCCCAGGGCAGGTCGGCAAAGGTCCAGCCAGCTTCCAGATACCAGGCGTCTTCAGTCGCGGCGTGCGGTTTGTCCTGCTTGGCATATTCGCCAGACAGGAACAGGTTCTCCACCCCGGCATTGCCCTGGCCACGAATGCTGTAGGTCTTCATGCCGTCGCGTTCCTGCTGCATCGGCGAGGCGTATTGCTTGTCGATATGGGTGGTGTCGATGTAGGTCAGCCCGACCGTACCCGCGTCTGCCACATGCTCCAGGGTGGCCACATGCATTTCGGTGTTGGCCTGGGCGCGGTTGTCCGACTGCAGCCACATCAGATCGCCGCGCCAGCCTTTGCTGCCGCCAAGGCGCAACACGGCGGTTTTGTCGAAGCTCTTGCGCGCAGCCAGGTAGTACGCGCCGCCACGGTTGAACTCGCCATTAGCCAGGCCGTGGCCAACATTCAAGGAATCGCCCTGGATCAGGAAACCATCGCCTACCGCGACCATCTGCTTACCAAACGACAGGTCGATGCCGTCTTCGCCAAGCAGTGGCACCAGGTTGCCGGACTTCCAGCCCAGGTAGGCGTCCTCGATCTTGGTGGTGCGTTCGCTGCCATCGCTGAAGCCGGCGGCGTCGCCGTCGCCCCAGGTGCCAGAGCTGAGCAAGGCGAAAGCGCCGTACAGCGAACCGGCACTGCCCAGGCGTTGGTCACCGCTCAGGCCGTATTTTACATAGCCCTCGCGCCATGATGTGGAGCCGGGCTGGTCGCGCGCGACGGCGTAGCTTTCCTCGCTGTGGAATACACCGAACACGGCTTCGACATTGGCGTTCAGGTGGCGCTCGGCATCGCTGTAAAGCTCCTGCGCGCAGGTGCCCAGCGAAGCCCCGGCCAACAGTGCGGCCAAGGTGAGGCGGAATGGGCGGTGGTGCATGGTCTGGCTTCCTTTGTTATGGGTTTGGCAGAAGTCCTGAAGACATGCCAGTGATCATGCAGGAAGCCTCGGCGCGGGCTTTTGCCCTGGCTGCCAGTTGCCTTTGGCGTTGTGCCAGGCCGATAAAAACACAAGGCCCCGTGAAGGGGCCTTGGTGGGAATGCCTTGAAGGAATGCGTTATTTGAGCCCGGCGAGGAAGCAGGTCACCGCCTGGCGTTCGCCAGCATCCGGCAGCCCGGCGTAGGGCATGTAGGTGCCGGGGACTGCGGCCTGTGGTTGCTCGATGAAGGCGCCGATGGCTTGCGCCGTCCAGCTGGCCTGGCGGCTCTTCATGGCCTGCGAGTAGTTGGCGCCTGGCACGCTGCCAGGTGTACGGCCTACCACGTCGTGCAGGTTGGGGCCCATCATTGCCGGGCCGCCCTTTTGTGCCGAATGGCAGGCTGCGCAGTCACGGGCAAACACCTGTTCGCCTTGCTGGCGTTGTGGCGCGGCGCAGTCTTCGGCCAGGGCAAGGGGGCTGACCAGAGTGGCGAGCAGGAACGGGATTGCGAACTTGTGGGGGGCGAGGGTGGGCATCACGCACGGGTCCTGGGTGGGTTCTTGTCGGTATTCGGTTTGATTGTGCGCCAGCGTCGGTCGCTGGGTTTTGTTGTGCCTGCCAAGGTGTTTTCTGGTATTGCCACAGCGTTGTCGGTACCGCTCAATTGGCATGCTGACGCCGATACTCCCCAGGCGTTACCCCAAATCGCGCCTTGAATGCAGTGCTGAAATAGCTCGAATCCGAGAACCCCCAGGCATACCCCAGCGACGACACCTTCTGGTCCATCGCCGGGTTGCGCAGGTGCTCGGCGCAGAAGTCGAGGCGGCGGTTGCGGATGTACTGGGCAATCACCAAGCCATGCTTGGCAAAGATGCGGTACAGGCTACGCATCGAGATCCCCACTTCGCGGGCAATGAACTCGGGGGTGAGCTGTTCGCAGGTAATACGCTGGTCGATCAGCGCCAGGGCCTTGCGGAACATGCGCTCGTGGCTGCCGGGCACCGTGTCGTGGCTGATGGCTGGGCGCAGCAGGGCGATCAGTGCGTCGAGCACGGCCTGGCTCTCATGGTCGCTCATGTGCCGGGTACGCCCCGTTTCCAGCATCATCAGCCGGGCCATGTTGGCCAGCGGCGTTTGCGCCTCGATACGCTTGGCGCAGGCGACACCGGTGCCACGGGTGCCGCTTTCCACCCGCGCGCGCGGCAAGATCAGCGACAACTGCCGCGAGCGCTGGTGGAAGTGCATGTCCAATGGCGCGCTGGCGTCGATCAACGTGAGGTCGCCAGCCTGCAACTCGATGCGTGCACCCTGGTGTTCGATGTGCGACGTGCCGGCCATCTGCAGCACCGCATAGTAGTTGTCGGCACCGCTGGCGCGGATTTCCCGCGGGCCGCGGAACAGGTTCACCTGGGTCATGTCGACGATGCTCATGGAGATCTGGCCTGCCTGGCACTTTTCCAGCTGGCCGACGAACCCTGGGTCGAGCTTGCGGCCGTTGAAGTGGCCACAGGCTTCATTGACTTGGCTGAGCCAAGCCTGGAAACGGTCGTCGGTAATGCGGGTTGCAGGGATCATAGGGGCCTCGCACGGGGTAGCGTTGTAACGGGTCGCTTGGGCGACTCTTGGGAGATAAAGTTTAAAATTCACTTGAATATTCAAGCAAAAAGCGAGCCCTATTGCCGATACGAAACATGTGGATACACCCCAAGTCGTTGATATAAATAGCTATTAAATTTGTGTGCTGGGTCTGGTTTGCTCCTTGGTGGGATGTTTATGAGGGCTATTGGTGCAGCACTGTGCAGATACTTCCCACCCGATGTTTCGTCATCGCGACAATCTGACAGGCATAAAAAAGCCCGCTGAGCGGGCGGGCTGAAGGTACAACGCTTGCGTGATGCTTCAATGGCCAAGGCCGTCGCCGATGGCGATGCCCCTGGCCCGCATGTCTTCGATCAAGCCGGCGCGCACATGAGGCAGGTTCAGCATACTTTGCTGGCGCACACGGTGTACTTCCGCGCCGGTATAGGCCGCCCACTGTTCAGGCGAACTGTTACCGGCCATGCCATCGCGCATCAGCAACCAGTTGAGCAGGTCGGCGATCTGCTGGTCGTTCAGCGCCGACTGGGATATGCCCGGCACCCGCACCAGAAACTCGCGGCCACCGGGCACCCGCAGGAAGTTGCCGACAAAGCCCTGCATGCGCGGTGTGTCGTTGGCCGCCGAGCCTTCGCCATGGTCACGGTGGCAGCCGGCGCACTGCAATTGGTAGTTCACCGGCACCGAGTAGCCGGCCTGGGCGATCGGTACCGGTGGTACTTCGTTGCCGGGGGCAGGCCGCTGGTTGGGGTTGGGCAGGGTCCTGGCCTGGGCCACGGGGGCCAGCAGGCACAGGAGCAGCAACAGCGTCACACCGCGCATGGCGCTACACCGCCACGCCACGGATGATGGTGACGGTGCAGTTGTAGATCTTCGAGGCTGCACCCAGGCACCAGTTGATGTCGTTGTTGTTGAATGGCCGGTACAGCGGCTGTTCATCGTCGTTGCGCGAGCAGGCGCACTGGCCGCAAGCGTGCTTACCGCAGCAGTCGTTGTACGAGATGATGTAGTTCTTGCCGTCGGCCGGGTTGCGGCAGGTGCCGATCCAGGTCACCAGCGAGGCTTCGGTGCCAGGCGGGCAGGAGGTGATCGAGCCGCCGCAGCACGAACACAGGAAACCGTCGATCGAACAGTTGCGCCAGTAGTCGCAGCTGGTCGGGTCACCTGGGTCGCCCATCTTCGGCTGCTCGGCGGCCAATGCCTTGGCGGTGCGGTCGATGGGCAGCAGTACCGGCAGGGCGGCGCCGGCGACGATCAGCGAGCCCAGCCGCGCCAACACTTTGCGCCGCGAAGTGGTATCGGCGACATGGCGGCTGGAGCGTTCAAACAGTTTGTCGAGAAAACTCATGGTCGGCTCCGCGGTCAGTGCTGCGCGCTGTGCTGGTGGGTGTGGGCGTGTTCGTGGTCATGGCTGTGCGACGGGTCGCCGTGCAAGTAGTGCTGCAGGCTGGCGCTGCCCAGGTGCAGGGTTTCGAACAGGCTGTCCAGGTGTTCGCGCGAGTTGACCAGGCCTTTGGCGCGCAGGGTGCCGGCTGCGTCGATCAGTACGGCATAGGGCAGTTTGCCGATCTGGTAGGTCATGCCCACCTCCGGGCCGACTACGTAGCTGGCTTGCTGCAGGCCGTTGGCTTCGATCAGTGCCTGTTGCTCGGCGAAATCACCGTCGCTGACATAGATCACGTCCAGCGAACCGCTGTTGTCCCTGGCAATCGATTTCACCGCCGGCAGCAGCGATTTGCACACTGGGCAGCCGGGGGCGAGGAAGAACAGCAACTGCGAGCGTTCGCCGCGGTAGCCGATGTTCACCGGGCGGCCGTGGCGGTCGGCGGCAGTCACTTGTGGCGCGGGGTCGTTCACGGTGACGCCTTTGTCCACCATCAGCGCGCCGGCCGGGGCGATGCGCCCGTGCAGCACGCCAATCTGGCGCACGAGGGCCATGACGGTGAAGGCGACTGCGATCAGCAGCAGCCAGAGCAGGATGTTCGATGCGATAAGCAGTTGCATGGGGTTATCTCCCGTTCAATTTGGCAAGACGCGGTTGGTTGGCCAGCAGGCCATCCACCGCGACATGAAGCAGCAGCGCCACGGCTGCCGCCGCGCTCACCACGAAAATATCCAGCACGCCCAAGGCGCGTTCGGCCACGGGCCATGCGGCAAGGCCGGCGAGCAGGGCGATCACCAGGTTGCGCAGCAGCAACACCGGGCGCAGTGGCTGCGCGGCGCCGGGGCCAGAGCAACCGCAGTCGATGTCACGCCGGCCACGCCAAAGGTTCAGGCCGATGGCGCTGGCGTACAGCGCCATCAACAGCGCCACCCCCAGTGCTGCATCGGTGCGCCAGGCGGGCAGCAGCAGGGCCAGGGCCAAGGCCAGCTCGATCAGCGCCAGGCTGGCGGTGGCGCCTGGCGCCAGCGGAGCCGGCAGCAACTGATAGGCACGCACAATGGCGTTGAACGCGCGCCGGTCACGCAGCTTGTGGCTGGCAGCGCTGGCCAGCAGTGCGGCGAGTGCGGTGCTGCTGGCAATTACGAGGACAGGGTCGAGCATGGTCCGATCTCCTGCTTACCAAGGGGCCAGGGTGAGCACAGGGGTGTCGGTGATCTGGTCCATCGCGCCGCTGTGCTTGTTGCTGGTGAGGTCGAAGAACTGCACGCCGCCTTCCAGGTCGGTGGCCACCAGGATCGGTGCCTTGTCGTGGCTGGCTTGCAGGCTCCATACGGGTTTGGGCGAGTCCAGAGTGCCGAGCTTCTTGCCGGTCTTGAGGTCGAACGCCCAGATGGTGGTGCTCGGGTCTTCCCATTTGCCGTCGGTGTGCTGGTCGTGCATCAGTGCATACAAGCGGTTCAGGCCTGGTGCCACGGCCAGGGCCTGCCAGCCGCCCGGTGCCCAGCCTTGCTTGCGCTCTTCGTCGCTGACCAGCGACCAGGTGGGCAGCGGCTTGGCCTTGCCGCCCTCGAACGCCACCGGGTACACCTCACCCTGAGTGGTGGTGAAGTAGTAGGTGTCGCCGTTGGCGATGGCGCGTTCGTTGAGGCGCACCTTGTTCGGGTCGAAGAATGGCGTTTGCGTGCGTGATACTTCCTTGCCTGCGTCATCCAGGGTTACTACCAGCAGTTGGCCGTCACCGCACAGGGACGCAAAGCTGCGCTTGCCTACCGGGTAATTGAGCACGCAGCCGCTGATGGGCACTTCACTGGCGACCTTGCGCGCCTGGGTGTCTACCACGGTGACCGAAGTCGACGGCGTCAGGTTGAAGACGTAGGCCAGCTTGTTGTCGGCGCTGACACCCATGGCGTACTTCTCGGTCAGGGTCGAGGCGCGCTTGGCAGGCAGCACCACCTCCCAGGTCGGCTGCAGGGTCTGGGTGTCCCAGGCCACCAGCACATCCGTGCGTTCGCCGTAGGTGCCGCGCGAGTAGAACAGGTTGGCCGAATACAGCGTGCGGTTGTCCGGGCTCAGCGCGGTGGGGGCGACGAAGGCGTTGGTGGTCATGCCGAGCATGCGCTTGGCCTTGGGGTCCACCACCACCACCTTGCCGGCGATGGGGTTCTTGAAGTCCACATCCAGGATGTAGACCCGGTGAGGGTCTGGCGGGAACGGCAAGGTGTTGTGGCCGATCTCTTCGGCGGGCAGGTCGGCCCGCACCGCACTGCTGCCTGCCGCCAAGGCCAAGGCCAGGGCTGCCGAGATGCTGAGCCTGTCGACGCGACGCATTGGCTATCTCCGATGTTGTTATGGTTTGTGCAGAAATCGCAGTCATCGCAGTGTGCCGCCTGGCCAGCAGGGGGGATTTGGCCTGCGTGACATTCTCTTGAGGCTGCCTGACAAAACGCTGCAGAGGGCTGGCAGGCGGGCGGGCAGGCGCTTGAAGATCGGCCCGGCGCCACGTTGGCGCCGCCATCCAGGAGTGCATGTCATGAGCGATATCCCGCTGTTACCCGCCGTGGTCGAGTTCCTCGCCAGGCCCCATGGCCATTTCATCGAGGGCCGCTACCAGGCGGGCGAGGCCGGGCCTTCGGTGGACATTCACGACCCGTCCAGCGGCGCGGTCATCAGCCGTGTGGCCGAGGCAAGCGCTGCCGAGGTGGCACGTGCCGTGCGCAGCGCCCGGCAAGCCTTCAAGGGCAGCTGGGCCGAAGTCTCGCCATACCAGAAAGGCGTGGTGCTGAACCGCCTGGCCGACCTGATAGAGGCCAATGCCGAAGAGCTGGCGCAGTTGGAAACCCTGTGCTCGGGCAAGTCGATCAACCTGTCGCGCGGGCTGGAAATTGCCCAGAGCGTGGTGTTTTTGCGCTACTTCGCCGGTTGGGCGAGCAAGATCACCGGGCAGACCATGACCCCCTCGCTGCCTTCGTTTGGTGGTGAACGTTATACCGCCTTTACCCTGCGTGAGCCGGTGGGTGTGGTGGCCGGGATCGTGCCGTGGAATTTCTCGGTGATGATTGGCATCTGGAAGATCGCGTCGGCGCTGGTCACCGGCTGCACCATCGTGGTCAAGCCCAGCGAGTTCACCCCGCTGACCTTGCTGCGCATCGCCGAGCTGGCGGTCGAAGCCGGGGTACCGGCCGGCGCGTTCAACGTGGTCAACGGGCGCGGCCAAGCGGGCCAGATGCTGATCGAGCACCCCGAGGTGGCCAAGGTAGCGTTCACCGGCTCGGTGCCGACCGGCATCGCCGTGGGCAAGGCGGCCATGGCGGCCAACCTGACCCGCGCCACGCTGGAGCTGGGTGGCAAAAACGCGGCGGCGCTGTTGGCCGACGTGGATGTCGACGGCGCGGTAGCCGGCATCGTGCAAACGGCCTATGTGCACCAGGGGCAGGTGTGCGCCTCGCCGGAGCGCCTGTATGTGCACCGCAGCCGTGTGGACGAATTCACGGGCAAGCTGGCTGCCGCGCTGGGGCAATTGAAGATTGGTTCGGCACTGGACCCGGATGCCCAGTTCGGCCCTTTGGCCAATGCCACGCATCTGCAGAAGATTCTTGGCTTCTTCGAGCGGGCCCATGCTTCTAACACCGTGGTGTGCGGGGCCAAGGCCGTCGAGCGACCAGGTTACTTCGTCGAGCCCACGGTGGTGCTGGCCAACGACGCCCGCGACCCGTTGCTGCACGAAGAAACCTTTGGCCCGATCGTGTGCATATTGCCGTTCGATGACGAAGCGCAGTTGCTGGAAATGATGAATGACAGCCCTTACGGGCTGACCGCCAGCCTGTGGACCAACGACCTGTCCAAGGCTCTGCGCCTGATCCCGCAGATCGAGGCGGGTACGGTGTGGGTCAACATGCACACCTTCCTCGACCCGGCGGTGCCGTTTGGCGGGACCAAGGCATCGGGGGTAGGGCGTGAGTTCGGCAGTGCGTTCATCGAGGATTACACCGAACTGAAGTCGGTGATGATCAGGTACTGACCTGCCTACTGGCGCGCGCCTGTAAAGTGGGGCGCGCCCGGTTCCATGCAGTGGCGGTGAGTCATGGCGTAGAATTCAGGTTTTACCCGAGCCTTGCCCCATCATGCTGCCCATCGCGCTGCTGCCAACCACCGCCGACCAGGCCCCGCTGATCCGCAACCTCTACCAGTACTATTCCTATGAGTCGTCCGACTGGGAGCAGGAAGATGTCGAGGTGGATGGCCGCTTCTACATCCACGACGAGCACCTGCAACGCTACTGGCAGGACGACGGCTGGGCCGCGTACCTGGTGCTGGCGGACGGTTTCATCGCCGGCTTCGTGCTGGTGGAGCGCAGCGAACTGCGAGGTATCGATGCACGGGAGCTGGCCGATCTGTTCATCCTGAAAAAGTACCGCCGTCAGGGCATTGGCCAAGCGGTGGCGTTGCAGTTGCTGGGCGGCGAGGGTGACTGGCTGCTGCGCTGCTACGCCCAGGACCCGCCCGCCGTGGCGTTCTGCAAGGCCGTGCTGGCGAACCTGTCGCGCCCGGCACAGGCAATCGCCCTGGACGATGAACCGGACTTGCTCAATTTCCTGGTGAGCGGTGCCCGCCACTGAAGGGTGAGAAAGCGACATTTTTGTGAGCCACTTCACAAAATCGTCATGAGCGGCATAATGCCATCAACGCTTTCCAAAACCCGGCCGCCGCAAGCCGGGGTCCCTTTCATGCGCTTCGAAGGTTCAGGTAAAGTTCATGTCGCTAGCTGCAAACCCCGACATCATGTACCGGCTGTTGATCCAGAGCGTGGTGGATTACGCCATCTACCTGCTCACCCCCGAGGGTATCGTCGCCAACTGGAACCCCGGTGCCCAGCGCGCCAAGGGCTACCATGCCGATGAAATCGTCGGCCAGCATTACTCGCTGTTCTACACCGATGCCGAGCGCGCAGCCGGGTTGCCAGCGCTTAACCTGGAGCAGGCGCGCAGCACGGGGCGTTTTGAAGAAATGGGTTCGCGCCTGCGTAAAGATGGCTCGGCCTTTCTTGCCCATGTGGTGATTGAAGCGGTGTACGACGATGCCGGGCAACTGGTGGGTTTCGCCAAGGTCACCCGCGATGTTTCCGAGCGTCATCGCCAGGAACAGGAGTTGTTGCAGGCCAAGGAGCTGGCCGAGCAATACAGCCAGGAAATGGCCAAGCTCTCGCAGTTTCTTGATTCGGTGATCGCCAACATCCCCGCCAGCGTCATTGTCCAGGACCTGGAAAGCCAGCGCATCCTGCTGGCCAACCAGCAGGCCGAGCGCCTGTTTGGCGGGCCAGGGCGCAGCATGATTGGCCAGTTGCCCGGCGAATGCTTGGCACCGGCCGCTGCCGATTATCTGGAACAGCAGCTGGCGCGCGGTGCCCGCAGCCCCAAGGGGCATGCCGCTGAAACGCGTGTCGATACCGCCCGTGGCCCACGCACCTTGCGCAGCCGCACCTTGCTCAGTCAGAACCGCGAGGGCCAGGCCGACTACGTGTTGTTCGTAGCCGAAGATGCCACCGAAGAGCTGGCCGCCCATGCGCAGATCCACCACATGGCGCACCACGACGCGCTCACCGGGTTACCCAATCGCACGCTGTTCAATGAGCGCCTTCGCCAGGCGCTGGTGCGTGGTAGCGAAAACGCCAAGCTGACCGCCGCACTGTGCCTGGACTTGGACAACTTCAAGAACATCAACGACTCCCTCGGCCATGCCTTTGGCGACAAACTGCTGCGCGAGTTGGGCAAGCGCCTGCGCCGCGAGTTGCGTGAACACGACACCTTGGCCCGCTTGGGCGGTGACGAGTTTGCCGTGGTGCTGACGGGCCTGGAGGGGCGGGATGCCGCGTGCAACACCGCGCATCGCCTGATCAACGCCATCAGCCCGCCGTTCCAGATCGAAGGCCACCAGTTCAGCGTGGGGGTGAGCATCGGCATTGCCATCGCCCCGGATGACAACGACCAGGCCGAGCAGTTGCTGGGCTACGCCGACATGGCGTTGTACGAAGCCAAGCGCAATGGGCGAAACCGCTACGAGTGCTTCGACGTCGAATTGGACGTTGCCGCCCGCCAGCGCCGCCTGGTGGAAACCGACTTGCGCACCGCGTTGCACCTGGGCCAGTTGCAGTTGCATTACCAGCCGGTGGTCGACCAGCAGACCAGCAGCGTTACCGGTTATGAGGCGCTGCTGCGTTGGGAGCACCCGACTCGCGGCATGGTCATGCCCATGGACTTCATCCCCATTGCCGAAGAAACCGGACTGATCCATGAACTGGGCAACCGCGCACTCAACCTGGCCTGCCAGGAGGCTGCCAGTTGGGACAGTGAGCAGACGGTGTCGGTCAACCTGTCGGCGGTGCAGTTCAAGAACGCCAACCTGGTGCACACCGTGGCCTTGGCGCTGGCCGACTCGGGCCTGCCGGCGCAGCGACTGGAGCTGGAAATTACCGAGTCGGTATTGCTGGGCAACAGCGAGGAAAACGTGCGTACCCTGCGTGCGTTGAAAGACCTGGGTGTGTCCATTTCTCTGGACGACTTTGGCACCGGTTACTCATCGTTGGGTTACCTGCGTTCGTTCCCGTTCGACCGGATCAAGATCGACAAGTCGTTCGTGCATGACATGTGCGACAGCCGCGAAGCGATGTCGATCATCCGCGCCATTACCGACCTGTCCAACAGTTTGATGATCAAGACCACGGCCGAAGGTGTGGAGTCAGAGGAACAGATGCGCCGGCTGGCGGCGGAGGGCTGCTCGCACTTTCAGGGCTACCTGTACGGGCGGCCAGCGCCGGCGAGCGAGCGGTTGAAGCAGGTGGTAACCCTGAGCTAACCCGATGCGCGGTCGTGCAAGGGACCGCGCCAGCTTTCAAGGTTAACTGTTCCAGTCCGGCGCAAACGCCGGGCTCACCACGCGCTGATCTTTCGGCAGCCCGGCAATCGCCGCGCGGTCGTCTTCATCCAGCTGCACATTCAACGCTGCCAGGTTGGCCAGCTGGTTTTCCCGGCTGCTAGCCTTGGGGATCGCCGCCACGCCGTCCTGGTCCAGCAGCCATTTCAGCGCCACCTGGCTGGGCAGCACGCCATGCTTGCGGGCAATCGCCTGGATCACCGGCTGCGCGGCTGCCTGGCCACGTGCCAGCGGCGTATAGGCAGTGAGCAACAGGTCATGGCTGCGGGCGTAGTCGAGCAGCGGTTGCTGGCCGAGCAGCACGTGGTATTCCACCTGAATGGCCGACAATGGCGCACCCAGCGTTTCCACCACCTGGCGCAGCAGCCCCAGCGGGAAGTTGGCCACACCGATGTGGCGCGTCTTGCCCTCGTCACGCAGGGCTACCAGGGTGTCGATGCTGCGGGCCAGGTCCCAGTCCTTGCCGGGCCAGTGGATGTGAAACAGGTCAACCTGTTCGGTACCCAGCGCGCGCAGGCTGTCTTCCAGCGACTGGCGCATGGCTTTGGGCTCCAGGCGGTCCCACCAAACCTTGGTGGTCAGATGGATTTGCTCGCGTGGCACATCGCTGTCGCGCAGCGCCTGGCCAACGGCCGCTTCGTTTTCGTAGGCAGTGGCGGTGTCGATGTGTCGGTAACCCACGTCCAGTGCCTGGTGCACGGCCTGGGTGCATTCACTGCCGGTCATCGGCCAGGTGCCCAGGCCGATTGCAGGCAGGTCCAGGCCGTTACGGGTGGTGAGCCTTTGCATGTAAATTCCTTGTAGAGGGTGCAGGAGGTGGGTCGATGGTCGGTGATCAACAGCACACGGGCCATGCGTGCAAGGTGGAAAGTGGTCGATCAGCGAACAGAAATCGCACTCAGCCTGGACAAGCGGTAAATCAACTTCCTTATGCTGCGGCATCTCTTCTAGAATTCGAGCTGTTGCATCCGCCAGGCCAGGCCTGCGCGGCCTTCCCTGGGCGTGGCATGGCGCCGCGCCGTCATCGAGAGAGCCATGAGTTCCAGCACACCGCTGTCCGGCGTCAACCAACCCCTGCGCGGCATAGCCTTGGTGGTGGTGGCGACGTTCCTGTTCGCCAGCCACGATGCCTTGTCCAAATTCCTCGGCGGCCTGTACCCGATCGTCATGGTGGTGTGGGCGCGTTATGTGGTGCATACGCTGCTGATGGCCGGCATCTTCCTGCCCAAGTCTGGCCTGAACGTATTGCGCACCCGTCGGCCGCTACTGCAAACCTTGCGGGCCCTGAGCCTGTTGAGTACCAGCCTGCTGTTTACCACCGGCCTTCAGTATTTGCCGCTGGCCGAGGCGACGGCGGTCAACTTCCTTGCCCCGGTGCTGGTCACCGCGCTGTCGGCGCCGCTGCTCAAAGAGCGGGTGACGGTGGGGCAGTGGGTGGCGGTGGTACTGGGTTTCATTGGCGTACTGGTGGTGGTGCACCCGGGTGGGGCGATGTTTACCCCGGCCATTCTGTACCCGTTCGGTTCGGCGTTGGGTTTTTGCTTCTACCAATTGCTGACGCGCATCCTTGCCGCGCATGACAGCCCGACCACCAGCAACTTCTATGCAGGGCTGTGCAACACCTTGGCTATGAGTGCACTGGTGCCGTTCTTCTGGGAGGTGCCGCGTTGGGACCATGCCCTGCTGATGCTGGCACTGGGCGGCTTCGGCATGACCGCGCACCTGCTGCTGACCCAAGCCTTCCGCCATGCGGCGCCGGCGTTGCTGGCGCCGTTCAGCTATTGCCAGATCGTGTTTGCCGGGTTGCTTGGGTTTGTCGTCTATAGCCAGGTGCCGGATACCTTGAGCCTGGTGGGTATTTCGGTGATCTGCCTCAGTGGGTTGGGCGCGGCGTGGATGCAGCGGGGCAAGTAAGGCTGCTTCAGCTACCGGGCCATGAACTGCAGAATGCGCTCGCGTAGCCAGCGCTCGGCTGGGTCGTTGTCCTGGGCGCCGCTCCAGACCATCGACAGCTCGGCTTCGGTGATATCGAACGGCGCCGGGTCGGCGCGCAGGCTGCCGTCGTCGGCCAAGGCGCAGGCGGCATAGTCCGGGACCGTGGCGATCATCTCGGTGTTGCGCAGCAAGGCGCGCAGGCTAGCGAATTGCGGTACCGCCAGCACCACCTTGCGGCAACGGCCAATGCGCGCAAGGTCCAGGTCTATGTTGCCGCTCATGTCGCCGGAAAACGACACCATCACATGCGGGCGGGCGCAGTACTCGTCGAGGGTCAACGGGCCGGGGCGGTCATCGGCGCGCAGCACCCGCACGCCGATGTCGCGCAGCTTGCGGCGCTTGGCCGTGGCCGGCAGGTCGGTGGTGTAGCTTACGCCTACCGAGATTTCGCCACTGGCCAGCAGGCCAGGCATCAGCAGGAAGTTGGCCCGCCGTACCACGACGCTGATGTCTGGGGCCTCTTCGCGCAGGGCTTGCAGCAGGGCCGGAAACAGGCCGAACTCGGCATCGTCCGACAGGCCCAGGCGGAACACGTTGCTGCTGTTGGTGGGGTCGAACTCACGGGCGCGGCTGATGGCGGCGGATATCACGTCCATGGCCGGGCCCAGCTCGGCGAAAATCTGCATGGCCCGTGGTGTGGGTTCCATGGCGCGGCCACTGCGGATCAGCAACGGGTCGTCGAACAGTTCGCGCAGGCGGGCGAGGGCGGCGCTGACAGTGGATTGAGTGATGAACAGCTTTTCGCCGACGCGGGTCAGGTTGCGCTCGATCATCAGGGCTTCGAACAGCACCAGCAGGTTCATGTCGACGCGGCGGAGGTCGTTGCGGTTCATTGGCTTCAGGTTCCGGGAATAGAGGGCTGGCGGTGAATTGAAGCATGCGGGAGGCCGGCTTGCATCGTACGAATGTGCCGGCCTCTTGGTGGGCTGGTCGCGCCGCTGTTCAGGCTCACCTGACAGAGCCAGCCTATCAAGCTCCAACAGCCACTCTATTAGAACTCTGCCCAAGCTCGGCTAGTCTTTCCCGTGGCCCCGCGACTTCCGCGACCGGGCGGCGTGACAGCACCTGTGTGCAACGCCGCGCCAACCCGTCGTGACAGCTTCGCAAGCCCCGTGTAGACCTGATGAGGGGTGGCACGAGCCCACATGCTCGGCTGAAAGAACACCTGGCATAGACCGGAAATCTGGATAACCGACCCAAAGGTACCCGCAGATGTCGAACGAATCGAAATGCCCGTTCCATCAAACCGCAGGTGGCGGCACCACCAACCGTGACTGGTGGCCTGACCAGCTCAACCTGAGAATTCTTCACCAGCATTCCTCGAAGTCCAGCCCCGACCCGGACTTCGACTATGCCAAGGCATTCAAGAGCCTCGACTTCCAGGCCCTGAAAAAAGACCTCACCGCCTTGATGACCGACTCGCAAGACTGGTGGCCCGCTGACTTCGGCCACTACGGCCCGCTGTTCATTCGCATGGCCTGGCACAGCGCCGGCACCTACCGCATTGGCGATGGCCGCGGTGGCGCGGGCTCTGGCCAGCAACGTTTCGCCCCGCTCAACAGCTGGCCCGACAACGTCAGCCTGGACAAGGCACGGCGCTTGCTGTGGCCGATCAAGCAGAAGTACGGCAACAAGATTTCCTGGGCCGACTTGATCGTGCTCACCGGCAACGTTGCCCTGGAGTCCATGGGCTTCAAGACGTTTGGCTTCTCTGGCGGGCGCGCCGATGTGTGGGAGCCGGACGAAGATGTGTACTGGGGTTCGGAAAAGGTTTGGCTAGGCGGCGACACCCGCTACGGCAAGGATCAGCTCAAGGCGCAGGCGCCAGGCCAGGGTGACCTGGTGGCCGAGCCTGCCAAGCATGGCGAAGAACAGAACCGCGACCTGTCGGCCGAGCGGAACCTGGAGAACCCGCTGGCCGCCGTGCAGATGGGCCTGATCTACGTGAACCCGGAAGGCCCGGAAGGTAACCCCGACCCGGTGGCCTCGGGCAAGGACATCCGTGAAACCTTTGGCCGCATGGCCATGAACGATGAAGAAACCGTGGCGCTGATCGCCGGCGGCCACGCCTTCGGCAAAACCCATGGTGCCGGCCCCGCCGACAACGTGGGCCCCGAGCCCGAAGCGGCAGGCCTTGAGCTGCAAGGGCTGGGTTGGGCCAACAAGTTTGGCACTGGCAAGGGCGGCGATGCCATCACCAGTGGCTTGGAAGTGATCTGGACCTCCACCCCGACGAAGTGGAGCAACGAATACCTGAATAACCTGTTCAACTTTGAGTGGGAACTGACCAAGAGCCCGGCGGGCGCACACCAGTGGCGGCCGAAAGAGGGCAAAGGGGCGGGAACGGTGCCCGACGCGCACGATCCGGGCAAAAAGCATGCACCGTCGATGCTGACCTCCGACCTGGCGCTGCGCTTCGACCCGATCTACGAACCGATCGCCCGCCGCTTCAAGGACAACCCTGACCAGTTGGCGGACGCCTTTGCCCGTGCCTGGTACAAGCTGATTCACCGCGACATGGGGCCGCTGGCACGCTACCTGGGCCCAGAAATGCCCAATGAAGAGTTGCTGTGGCAAGACCCGCTGCCCAAAGCCGACCCATCCACGATCGGCGAGCAAGACATCGCGGCCCTCAAAGCCAAGGTGCTGGCCTCGGGCTTGAGTGTGGGTGAGCTGGTCTCCACCGCCTGGGCCTCCGCGTCAACCTTCCGTGGCTCCGACAAACGTGGTGGTGCCAATGGCGCTCGCTTGCGCCTGGCGCCGCAGAAGGGCTGGGCTGCAAACCAGGGTGTGGACAAGGTGCTGGCGGCACTGGAAAAAATCCAAGGCGAGTTCAACAACGGCGGCAAGAAAATCTCCCTGGCCGACCTGATTGTACTGGCGGGTACCGCAGCGGTTGAAAAGGCCGCCAAGGATGCCGGTTACAGTGGCAGCGTGGGCTTCCGCCCAGGCCGGGTCGATGCGTCTGAGGCGCAGACCGACGTCGAGTCGTTCGCCGTGCTGGAACCGCTGGCCGATGGGTTCCGTAACTTCAGCAAGGCCCGCTACAGCGTCAAGGCCGAGAAGCTGCTGCTGGACAAGGCCCAGTTGCTGACCCTGACCGCGCCGGAACTCACCGTGCTGGTGGGTGGCCTGCGTGTGCTCGGCGCCAACCATGGCGGCAGCAAGCTCGGTGTGTTCACCGACAAGCCGGGCACCCTGAGCAACGACTTCTTCCGCAACCTGCTGGACATGAGCGTGGAGTGGAAGCCTACCTCGGCGGACAATGAAACCTTTGAAGGCCGTGACCGCAAGACAGGGCAGGTGAAGTGGAGCGGTAGCCGGGTCGATCTGGTGTTTGGTTCGCATGCCCAGTTGCGGGCGTTGAGCGAGGTGTATGGCAGTAGTGATGGTGCTGACAAGTTTGTGCGGGACTTTGTCGCGGCTTGGCAGAAGGTCATGGAGCTGGATCGTTTTGACCTGAAATAGTGTTATTTGAAGCGGGGGCGCTTTGCGCCCCTTTCGCGGCGCAAGGCCGCTCCTGCAGGTACTGCGCAATCCAGAAGGTTGTGCGGTACCCGTGGGAGCGGCCTTGTGCCGTGAAGGGGCTGCAAAGCAGCCCCCAGGGCCAGTGGCGATCCCGCCAATTCCAGGTCGGATAGATACAAAAACGTCCTCGTCGGTTCTGTTGCAATGCTTCTCAGGCGGCCGGCCTGAACAGCGTGCTCACAACGACAAGGAACCCCGACCATGCAAATGCCCAAGACCCTGAAAATCCGTAATGGCGACAAGGTGCAGCCAACCTTCTCCGCCCAGGAATATGCGGCCCGCCACGCCCGGCTGCGGGCCTACATGGCCGAGCAGGACATCGAGGCGGCAATTTTCACCTCGTACCACAACGTCAACTACTACAGCGATTTTCTCTACTGCTCGTTCGGTCGCCCCTATGCGCTGGTGATCACCCAGCACAAGGTGGTTTCGATCAGCGCCAACATCGATGGCGGGCAGCCCTGGCGGCGTACGGTCGGCACCGACAACATCGTCTACACCGACTGGCAGCGCGACAACTACTTCGTCGCCATCCAGCAAGCACTGCCGCTGGCCTCGCGTATCGGCGTGGAGCATGATCACCTCAACCTGCAGAACCACGGCAAACTCGCCGCCTGCTACCCCAAAGCCGAGCTGGTGGACATCGGTGCGCCGTGCATGCGCATGCGCATGATCAAGTCGGCCGAGGAGCAGGCGCTGATCCGCCATGGTGCACAGGTGGCCGATATCGGTGGGGCGGCGGTGGTCGAGGCCCTGCGTGAGCACGTGCCCGAGTACGAGGTGGCGCTGCATGCCACCCAGGCGATGGTGCGGGAAATTGCCAAACGCTTCCCGGAGGCCGAGCTGATGGACACCTGGACCTGGTTCCAGTCCGGGCTCAACACCGATGGCGCGCATAACCCGGTGACCAGCCGCCGGGTGGGCAAAGGCGAGATCCTCAGCCTCAATTGCTTCCCGATGATCGCCGGCTATTACACCGCGTTGGAGCGCACGCTGTTCCTCGACCACTGCCCGGACGAGTACCTACGCCTGTGGCAGGCCAACGTCGAAGTGCACGAAGCCGGGCTGAAACTGGTGCGCCCCGGCATGCGCTGCAGCGATATCGCTCGGGAACTGAACGAGATCTTCCTGCGCCACGACCTGCTGCAGTACCGCACCTTCGGCTATGGCCACTCGTTCGGCACCTTGAGCCACTACTATGGCCGCGAAGCGGGGCTGGAGCTGCGCGAGGACATCGACACGGTGCTGGAACCGGGCATGGTGGTGTCGATCGAGCCGATGATCATGCTGCCAGAAGGGCGGCCGGGGGCGGGGGGCTATCGCGAGCATGACATCCTGATCGTCAACGACAATGGCGCCGAGAACATCACCAAGTTCCCGTATGGGCCGGAGCACAACATCATTCGCAAATAACGAAAGGTGGCGCCTTCTTCGCGGGCCTGCCCGTGAAGAAGGCCAGCCCCAGACAACAAAAAACACTGTATGACCACAAGACCCTGCCTCCAATTAAAAGAACCAGAGGGTACCCCGTCATGTCCAGCACCACCCTGAATCCCTCCACCTTCGAAGGCCCTGCGCACAACACCGAACGCCAGGCCTTGCGCAAGGCCGCACGGGCCAGCTTCATGGGCAATTTCGTCGAGTGGTTCGACTACGCTGCCTACGGCTATCTGGCCACCATCATCGCCGCCACGTTCTTCCCGCAGACCGACAAGACCACCGGCCTGCTGGCGACCTTTGCGGTATTTGCCCTGTCGTTCCTGGTACGCCCGCTGGGCGGCATTGTCTGGGGGCATTTCGGTGACCGCCATGGCCGGCGCAATGCGTTGTCGTGGTCGATCCTGATCATGTCGGTGTCCACCTTCTGCATCGGCCTGTTGCCCGGTTATGCGCAAATCGGCCTGTGGGCGCCGGGCTTGTTGCTGTTGATACGCCTGGTGCAGGGCTTTTCCGCCTCGGGCGAGTACGCCGGTGCTGCGGCGTTCCTGGCGGAATACGCGCCACCTGGCCGGCGGGGTTTGTACACCAGCATCGTGCCGGCCAGCACGGCGGCGGGGCTGCTGTTCGGGGCGGCGTTCGTCGCGGTGCTGCACGAGCTGCTCAGCAATGAGGCTCTGCACGAGTGGGGCTGGCGCTTGCCGTTTCTGTTGGCCGCGCCGTTCGGCCTGGTGGGGCGCTACATCCGCATGAGCCTGCAAGACACGCCCAAGTTCCTGGAGATGGAGCAGCGCCTGGAGCACAAGGCCGGCATGGCCCCGACACCGCTGCGCGAACTGCTGGGCCAGCACCGGCGCAGCCTGGCCATCGGTATTGGTGTCACCTGCCTGAACGCGGTGGCGTTCTACCTGTTGCTCAGCTACATGCCGACCTACCTGTCCAGTGAAATGGGCATGAGCGAGCGGGATTCGTTCATCGCTTCGACGGTGTCGCTGGCCACGTACATCGGCTTGATTTTCCTGATGGGGCGGCTGTCCGACCAGTTTGGTCGCAAGACCATGCTGGTGGTGGCTTCGCTGTTGTTCCTGGGGTTGACCGTGCCGTTGTTCCGCCTGCTCGACGGGCAGCCGTTGCTGGTGATTCTGACGATCCAGATTGTTTTCGGGGCGATGTTGGCAATGAATGACGGGACCTTGCCGTGCCTGCTGGCGGAAATCTTCCCCACCCGTGTGCGTTTCAGTGGCTTTGCCCTGAGTTTCAATGTGGCCAATGCGCTGTTTGGCGGGACAGCGCCGTTCATTGCCACCTGGTTGATACAGGTGACCGGCAGCAAGCTGGCACCGGCGGGGTATTTGCTGGCGGCAGCGTTGGTTGCTCTGGTGGCCATGCTGATGTGCCGGGAGACGGCCCACACGGCCCTGGAGGATTGACCAACCTGCACCGGCCTCTTCGCGGGCACGCCTGCGAAGAGGCCGGTAAAGCCATTGCAAATGCTGAATCAATGCAACGAAGCTTGCCGCCGCTCCCCCAACGGCGACAAACCAAAGAACCGGCTGTAACTCTTGGAAAAATGCGCCGGCGAGCTGAACCCGCAGGCCAGCGCCACCTCGCGCACCTGCACGTCACTGCGCAGCAGCAACTCCCGTGCCCGAGACAGCCGCAGCTCCAGGTAATACTGGCTGGGCGTGCGTTGCAGGTACTTGTGGAACAGCCGCTCCAGCTGACGCACGGTTATCTCGTTGAGGCTGGCCAACTCCTCCAGCCCCAACGGTTCCTCCAGGTTGGCCTCCATGATCGCCACCACCTGGCTCAGCTTGGGCTGAGCGCTACCCAGCAGGGTGCGCAGCGGTACCCGCTGGCGCTCACGCTCCCCGCGTACGCGGTCGCACAGCAACAGCTCAGCGGCCTTGGCCGCGATGTCCTGGCCACCGGGTTCGCGGGCAACCAGTTGCAGCATCATGTCCATGGCCGCCACGCCGCCCGAGCAGGTATAACGGTCGCGGTCCAATTCGAACAGCTGGCTGGAGATCACGATACCGGGGAAGTGGGCCTGCAACGTCGGCAGGTCTTCCCAGTGGATAGTGCAGCGGTAACCCTTGAGCAATTCGGCCTTGGCCAACAGGTAGCTGCCGGTGCAGATGCCGCCCAGTGGCAAGCGTTGGCGGGCCAGTTGGCGCAACCAGTCGATCAGCGGGCGGTTGCCACGGCTGCGGTCGATCGGGTTGGCGCCGACCACCAGCAGGGCATCCAGTGCGGGGGCATTGGCGATGCTGTAGTCGGGCAATACGCGCATGCCGTTACTGGCCACTACCGGCATATCGTCTGCCGCGATCAGCACGCTGCGAAACAGCGGCTTGCGCGCGGCCAAGTTGGCCATGCGCAAGGTTTCTACCGCCGACGCCAGGCCGATGGTGGTGAAATTGGGCAAAATCAGAAAGCCGAAGGTCTTTACGGAACAACTCTTTACAATAGACGGCGGGAGGTTTGCAGAAGCGGGGTGGACCATTGCGCTGTTCCTGTGCAAGCTGAGGCATTGTTCGTCAGGGGCAGTGAGAAATACAGCCTCGCGTGGTTCTTGTTGTTATGGGTCGTTGCCGGGTTGATCTTACACCCCGTGCGCAGCGGCCAGGAATGGCTCCGCCAACTGGCAGGGCCGACAGTGATTGCACACAGAAGGTGATCGTTCGTGAACCCCGAATCCATGCTGGCGGCGTTGCCAGGCTACGCCCTGGCGCCCGAGTCGATCCAGGTGCTGCCTGATGCCAAGGCCTATCGCACCTGCCTGTTCGACCGCATCCGCACGGCAACCCGGCGCATCGTCATCGTCGCGCTGTACCTGCAGGAAGACGAGGCCGGCCAGGAAGTGCTGGATGCCTTGTACCAGGCCAAGGCCGCGCGCCCTAACCTGGAAATCACCATTGTGGTCGACTGGTTCCGCGCCCGTCGCGGGTTGCTTGGTGGTGGGCGTCAACCGGGCAACGCTGCCTGGTACCAGGCTCAGCGCCAGCTGCGCGGGCTGGATATCGCCATTCATGGTGTGCCCGTGCAGACTCGCGAGCTGTTCGGGGTGTTGCACCTGAAGGGCAGCATCATCGACGATTGCGTGATCTACACCGGCGCCAGCCTGAACAACGTCTACCTGCACCGCTTCGACCGTTATCGCCTGGACCGCTATCACCTGTTCCAGTCACCTGAGCTGGCCGATGCCATGGTCGGCCTGGTGCAGCGTCTGCTGCACCCCACCGCCACACCGCGTCTCGACCTGCCGGCGCCGCCCTCTACCCGCAACTTGCGCGGCGACATTCGGCGTTTGCGCGCGCGGCTGCGGCGCATGGCCTACGAGGCGCCGGCCAGCGCTGCGGGGCAGGGGCTACGGGTGATCCCGCTGCTGGGTGTGGGCCGTGGCAACCCGCTGAACCGGGCGCTGTGCGCGTTGCTGGCTGCGGCGCGCACGCAGATCATCATCAGCACGCCGTATTTCAACCCGCCACGGGTGGTGATGCGCGAGCTTGACCATGCGCTTGAGCGGGGCGTGCAAGTTGAGCTGATGGTCGGTCACCGCACGGCCAATGACTTCTACATCGCCCCCGGTGAGCCGTTCAGTGCCAGTGGCGCCTTGCCTTATCTGTACGAAGACAACCTGCGTGCCTTCGCCAGGCGCCGCCATGCCGCGATTGCCAGCGGCCAGTTGCAAGTGCGGATCTGGAACGATCCGGGGCATACCTTTCATGCCAAGGGCGTGTGGGTCGACCAGCGCTATTCGCTGCTGACCGGTAACAACCTGAACCCGCGCGGGTTCAACCTGGACCTGGAAAACGGCCTGCTGATCGATGACCCGCAAGGGCAGTGGCTGGTACCACGGGAAGCGGAGCTGAACGCACTGCGCCGGCATGCGCCGAAGATTGGCTCGGCAGAGGCGCTGGGGGTGAAGGCCGAACACCCCAAGGAAGTACGCAAACTTCTGCGGCGGTTGCGTTTTAGCCGGTTGGAACCGTTGATCAAGCGAGTGCTCTGAGGCCTTGCGTCAGGCAGTGGCACCTTTGCCTGGCGCGGCCCCGATGTCCTTCTTGGCTCGGGGCTTGAGCCGCGATACGGCAAACAGCACCACCGCCAGCCCCACTACCTGGTACAGCGAAATCTCTTCATTCAAGATCGCCCATGAGGCCAATACCGTCAGTACCGGCCCCAGGTTACCCACCGCCGCTGTATGGGTCGGCCCCAGGCGCTGGATCGCCAACGCTACCCAGTAGATCGGCAGCACCGTGGAAAACACGGCCATCAGCCCGGCATTCACCCACACTGCGCTCGGTAACTGCCACAACTGCCCGACCGGCGCCACCATCAGGTAATGCGCCAGCACCATCAGCGAGGAGGCAGTACCGCACAACCCGGCCAGGCGCATCGAGCCCATGCGTTTGAGCATCATGCCGGTGCCGGCGTAATACAGCGCGTAGGTCACCGCGCTGGCGAACACCCACAGCGAGCCCAGCACCACCTGCTGGCCAACCCCGGCGACACTGATGTCGTGGACAAAGGCAATGCCCAGCCCCAGATAGCACAGGCCCATGGCCGACAAAGTGCGCAGGCTCGGCCGTTCACGCAGGGCAATGGCCTGGAACACCAGCACCAGCGTCGGGTAGGTGAACAGGATCAGCCGCTCCAGCCCAGCACTGATGTACTGCAGGCCATAGAAGTCGAACAGGCTGGCCAGGTAGTAGCCAAACAGGCCAAGCAGGGCGACGCGCAACCCGTCACCCAGGTTGAGCGGGGCACTGCCCTGACCACGGCTGGCCCATACCAGCCAGGCGAACAGCGGCAGCGACAGGCCCATGCGCATGGCCAGCAGGCTGATGGCATCCACCGGCCCGGCGGCGTAAGCCAGCTTGACGAAAATGGCCTTGAAGCTGAAGCCCAGGGCCGCCAGTACGGCGTACAGGGCGCCGCTTTGCAGTTGGCGCTGTATCAAGCTGCGGAATGCGTTCATGCGTTACCTACGTGGAAGAAAGGCGAGGCTTATTCTGAACAGAAGGCTGTCGCGCTAGAATCGCTTTTTATAGAACAGGGCATTCGTATTTGGAGAATGGCATGCAATTCGACCTGACTGACCTGCGCCTGCTGCTGGCCATTGCCGCCACGGGCAGCCTGAGCAAGGCGGCTGCGACCTTTCCGGTGGCGGTGTCGGCGGCAAGCAATCGTCTGCGCTTGCTGGAAGAACGTTGTGGCTTGGTGCTGTTCACCCGCAAGGCAGATGGCATGCAGTTGACGCCTTCCGGGCGCCTGGTGCTGGAGGGCGCACGCAGCGTGCTGGGTGAGGCGCAAAAACTGCAGGAGACCTTGCAGCAACTGTCTGGCGAGCACCGCACCACCTTGCGCCTGGCGGCCTCTACGGTGTCCAACAGCACATTGCTGCCGGCAGTGTTGGGGCCGTTTCTGGCGGACTACCCGGAGGTCGACCTGCAACTGATGGAGCACAAGAGTGTGGACGTGCTGCGGGTGGTGGTGGCCAACGAGTGCGAGATCGGTGTGTACGATGGCATTTTGCCCAGCGAGGGGGTGGTATCGCTGCCGTTTCGCACCGAGCGCTTGGTCATGCTGGTGCCCGCCGACCATCCCCTGGCTGGGCGCGAACAGCTGCGCCTGGTCGATGCCCTGGGCTACGCGTTCATTTGCCTGCCGGGTGGGCGGCCGATGCAGCGCTTTGTCGAAGAGCTGGCGATGAACTTGGCCATGCCGCTGAAGGTGCGCGTGCGAGCGCCCAGCTTTGAGGCAATCGCACAGTTGGTGGCACAGCGCGCAGGCGTGGCCATGCTGCCTGAAACCGCCGCTGTGCGTGCGGAGCAGGAGCTGCCGGTACGCCGGGTGGCCCTGGCGGAAAGCTGGGCCACCCTGGAGCTACGCCTGTGTTTCCGTGACTGGGAGCGCCTGAGTTCGCACGGGCGGCAACTGGTGAGTTACTTGTCCGGGCAGCGGCTTACTGCGCCGGGGCCAGGCGAATACCGCTCACCTGCACCTGATCACCGGGCTTGAAGTGGGCATTCGGCGAACGGTAGCGCTGGGTGCTGCCGTCGTCGTGGCGCACCACATAGGCCGCGTCGCTGTGCCCGCTGCCTTGTTGCACGGCGGCACCACCAAAGGCGCCCAGGGCGGCACCTGCGATGGCGCCGAACGGGCCGCCAAGCGCGGCGCCGATCATCAGGCCGCTGACGCCACCAGCGCCATAGCCGACGGTATTGTCGGCGCTTTCCGAGAGCACCTGGTCGGCGCAGGCGGGCAGGGCGATGGTCAGGGTCATCGCCAGAGGGAGCAGAGGATTTTTCATGGTTTTTGGTCCGCAAGGCAGTGTTTGGCGAAAGGTCACGCTTCAGCTTTCGTGCCAGTTGGCCAGCCCTTCCGGTACGGCACTATCCGACCAAGTGTGGTCATTACGACCGCGGTTCTTGTGGTGCGAATGACACGATGATGTCAATATGACATGTCGCTCGCACGGGTATCTGCAAGGGCTGGGCTATCATTTGCAGGCAACCGTGCAAGGCCCCTCTGAAAAGTCATCACGAGCGCATACAATCGGGCCTTTCTTCGTTAACCAGATAGGCCAATGCGTATATGGCGCTAGATCCACCCACGATGTTGACCATTTCGGTTGCCTTGGCTGCTGCCGCTGCCTTGTACCTGGCAATTGAATGGCGCAGTGTCCGCGAAACCTCTCTGCTGTTCTGGAGCGCCGGTTTCGCCACCATTACTGTCGGTTGCATCCTGGCTTTGCTGCGCGGGATCGGTTTGTTGTTCATCGGCATCTGGTTCGCCAATGGCTTGCTGGTGGTCGCGCACGGTTTTTTTCTGATGGGCGTGCTGCGATTTACCCAGGAGCGCTTGTCGCGTGCCTGGCTGATGATCGTGGTGGTCTGGTTCGCCTTGCTGCTGTTGCCTGTGGGGCCGCAGTGGTCGAAGGTGATGCTGATGGTCAACTCGTTGCTGGTGGCGGCGTTGACGCTCAAGGCCAGTTTCCTGTTGCGGCCGCATGGCAGATCGCTGAGTGTTGGCGCGGTGCAGTTGCGCTATGTGCTGCTGATTCATGGGGCATTCTATGTAGCCAAGGCGATCATTGCGATTACGCCGGGTACGTTGATTGACCTGGCCACCTTTGGCGGGCTGATCATTCAGGTTTCCCTGGTCGAGGGGGCGATGGCGATCATGCTGATTGCCTTGTCGATGACGGGAACCGTGCGTTACCGGCGTGAGGAACGGATTGCCCGGCTGGCGGCCCGTGATCCGCTGACCGCGCTGTACAACCGGCGAGCGCTGGAGGTGCGGGCTGGGCATTTCTTCAAGGACGTGAGCCCTGCGCAACCTGGGGCGTTACTGCTGATCGACATCGACAATTTCAAGCTGGTCAACGACCTGCACGGGCATATAGCCGGGGACCGCTTGCTGATTGCCTTGAGCGAGATGATTCGCACGGCGCTGCCCGAGCGCTCGCTGGCGGCGCGGTTGGGGGGCGATGAGTTTGTCATCTTGCTGAGTGGGGCGAGTAGTGAACGGGTCATGGAGCTGGGTGGGATGCTGCGTGAGCAGTTCCAGCAGTACGCCTGCAAGACCGTGCCAACGCCGCAGGCGGTTACCTTGAGCATCGGTGCCAACCTGTTCGACCAGCCACCGGCGAGCCTGGCGGCGTTGATCGAGCAGGGGGATGTGGCGCTGTACCAGTCCAAGCGTGGAGGGCGCGACAGCATTCGGTTTGTCGAGCGGCCCATGGCAGACATTAGCCACTAGTCTGTTTTTTGCTTTTGCTTTTGCTTTTGCTTTTGCTTTTGCTTTTGCTTTTGCTTTTGCTTTTGCTTTTGCTTTTTAGCGCGCGGTAGTTCAGGCGACGCAGGTTGCGACTTCAGGAGGCCGAGCGCAGGGCTTGCGGAGGGAGGTGACGGGCATGGATGCCCGTCAAGCGCTGGGCCCCAGGATGGGGCCTGCAGCGCGGTCCTCCCGGGAGCAAGCCCGGAGCGAGGGGACCCCGGAGCGCAGCGCAGGGGCCGGATGATGGGAGCGGACGGTTTTTGGTTCCTTTTTGCCACGACAAAAAGGGACCCGCCGTAAGGGCGGAAAGGTGACTGTGCGCCACCTGCGAGAATGAATGTTTACTTGGTGTGAAGGCCCACATCCAAGAAGCAAGAAGCAAGAAGCAAGAAGCAAGAAGCAAGAAGCAGAATTTGTCTGTTTTGACTCAGCGAACAGTCCGTTTGCGATGGCGACACTGACTCACCTTTTCGCCCTTACGGCGAGTCACTTTTTGTCAAACGCGACAAAAAGTAACCAAAAAACGCTGCGCTCCCATCATCCGGCCCCTGCGCTGCGCTCCGGGGTCCCCTCACTCCGGCCTTGCTCCCGGGAGGACCGCGCTGCAGGCCCCATCCTGGGGCCCAGCGCTTGACGGGCATCCATGCCCGTCACCTCCCTCCGCAAGGCCTACGTTCGGCCTCCTGAAGTCGCGAAGATCAAGATCAAGATCAAGATCAAGATCAAGATCAAGATCAAGATCAAGATCAAGATCAAGATCAAGATCAAGATCAAGATCAAAACATGTACGATGCGGCGGTTGTATTTACTTGTTGTTGATGCACTGCGACTGCGCGCTGTAGCGAATGGTCTGCAAGCGCCCCTGGCTGTCTTCGAAAGTCATCAGCTTCGGCGTTACGGTGCAGGTTCGTGGGTCACCGGACTGTCGCACGACACTGGCGATATCCAGTTTCATGCCGTAGCGATAGTCCTCGACCGTCGGCATCGGCTTGCCCGCCTTGGCCGCATACGCCAAAACCGCCTGCTGGTGTTCAGCCAGCTGCTGCTCGGTACGGTCATCGGAAAAGGCCAGCGCCTGGCCAGTCAGCACTAGCAGCAATGCGCCGCCAGAAAGTAAGGCTTTCATCCTCGAACCTCTGTAGGTCAGTCATCTCGGCACTCAGGCTATCGATGGCCAACCCACAGGGGCATGACGGCAAACTTACATTTCAGAAAGGGACGCTCAGGTCGCCACCTGGTAGCACGGTACGTACGCCGCGCCGCCGGGCAATTTCATGCGGTGCTGGTCGACGAACGCCTGCAGCAGCCGGCCCAGTGGGTCCAGCACGGCACTGTCGCCGTGAATCTGATAGGGCCCGTGTTCCTCGATCAGGCGGATGCCTTTGTCCTTGACGTTGCCGGCGACGATGCCAGAAAACGCCCGACGCAGGTTGGCTGCCAGCTCATGGGGCGGTAGCGCGCGGCGTAGGTCCAGTTCGGCCATGGCTTGGTGGGTCGGATCGAACGGGCGCTGGAAGCTCTCCTCGATCTTCAGCAACCAGTTGAAGTGGAAGGCATCGTTGCGCTCGCGGCGGAACTGCTTCACCGCCTTGAGCCCTTCGACCATGTGCCGGGAGACTTCCGCCGGGTCGTCGATGATGATCTCGTACAGGCGGTGCGCTGCTTCACCCAGGGTGGCGCCGACGAAGGCGTGCAGCTGTTGCAGGTACGGCTCGGCACTGCGCGGGCCGGTGAGAACCACAGGGAAGGGCAGGCCTTGGTTGTCCGGGTGCATGAGGATGCCCAGCAGGTAGAGGAACTCCTCTGCCGTACCGGCACCGCCGGGGAAGATGATGATGCCATGGCCGACACGCACGAAGGCTTCCAGGCGCTTCTCGATGTCCGGCAGGATCACCAGTTCGTTTACGATCGGGTTGGGTGCCTCGGCGGCGATGATGCCTGGCTCGGTCAGGCCCAGGTAGCGGCTGCCGTGCATGCGTTGCTTGGCGTGGGCGATGGTGGCGCCTTTCATCGGCCCCTTCATCACGCCAGGGCCGCAGCCGGTGCACACATCCAGCTTGCGCAGGCCCAGCTCGTGGCCGACCTTCTTGGTGTACTGGTATTCCTCGGTGCTGATCGAGTGGCCGCCCCAGCACACCACCATCTTCGGCTCCACGCCCGGGCGCAGGGTGCGCGCGTTGCGCAGCAGGTGGAACACGTAATCGGTGATGCCCTGGGAGCTTTCCAGATCGATGCGCTGGCTGGCCAGCTCGCTTTCGGTGTAGACGATGTCGCGCAGGGCGCTGAACAGCATTTCGCGGGTGCTGGCGATCATTTCGCCATCGACGAAGGCATCGGCCGGCGCATTGAGCAGCTCCAGGCGCACGCCACGGTCTTGTTGGTGGATCCTGACCTCGAAGTCCTTGTAGGCCTCAAGGATGGTCTTGGCATTGTCGACATGGGCGCCGGTGTTGAGGATGGCCAGGGCGCACTGGCGGAACAGGGTGTAAAGGCTACCGGTACCGACTTCACTCAGTTGCTGCACTTCACGTTGTGACAGCGTTTCCAGGCTGCCTTTGGGGCTGACGGATGCATTGATGACATTGCGTTGAGGCATCTAAGTCTTTCCTGTGCGGGTAAAACATCCTTCTTTGACAACACCATACCGAGAAATGTGGACGGCAACGAGGGGGGTACTGAAAAACCTTGCGATCGAGTTGGCTTCTTCGCGGGCTTGCCCGCTCCCACAGGGTGTGGGGGCAGGCAAACCGGCCTCGGATCATCCCAGCAGCTTCTGCACACCGAAGGTAATGGCCAGCCCACCCCCGACCAGCCACAGGTTCAGAATTGCCCCGGTGGCCAGGGCCTTTGGCCCGGCCTGGCGGATCTGGCTGAAGCGGGTTTCCATGCCCAATGCAGTCATGGCCATGGTCAAGGCAAAGGTGTCCAGGCTGTTCACCGCCTGGGTCACGCTGCCGGGCAGCACCTGCAGCGAATTGACCAGCACCAGAGCAAGGAAGCCGAAGGCGAACCAAGGCATGGCGATGCGCCCGTTGCCCTGCGCCAGGCCAGCCTGGCGTGAACGGCTGATCCACAGGCCCACCACCAGCAGCACCGGCACCAGCAGCATGACCCGGGTCATCTTGACGATGGTGGCGATGTGCGTGGCCTCGGGGCTGACGTTGCTGGCCGCGCCGACCACCTGCGCCACTTCGTGGATGGTGCCGCCCAGCAAAAGCCCGGCGCCCATGGTGTCAAGGTGCAGCCAGCCGGCGTTGATCGCCAGTGGGTAAAGGAACATCGACAAGGTACCGAACAGCACCACGCTACCGACCGCCATGGCGCTTTTATGCGGGGCGCTGCGCAGCGCCGATTCGAATGCCAGCACGGCGGCGGCGCCGCAGATGGCGCTGCCGGCGGCGGTCAGCAAGGCAGTATCGCGGTCCAGCTTGAATACTTTCATGCCGCACCACAGGCCGATCAGCAGGGTGCTGGACACCACCAGCACCGACACGATGAGCCCCGACCAGCCGACCTCGGCAATTTCCTGCAGGCTTACCCGCAGGCCGAAGAATGCCACGGCGATGCGCAACAGGCCGCGAGCGGAAAAGTTGATACCTGCCGCCCAGCTTGCCGGTACACCGTCTCGCAGCGCGTTGCCATACAGTGCACCGGCGACGATACCGACGATCAATGGGCTGATGCCCAGGTTGGCGATGGCGGGCAGGGCAGCCAGTTGAGTGACTGCAAGCGCGAACAGCGCGACGAACAGGATGCCATTGAGCCGCCCTCGGGTGGAGAGGGTAGGGGCAAAGGCAGGGTTGGACGGAACCGTGGCCATGTGAGTCCTCCGGAAAGTGTTTCGACAAGGCCTACGTTAATCTGGTTATAAGCTTATAAAAAATCGTAATTTAGGATGGCAAATATCCGAATAGCTGATATTTTTAATTCATGACCCCAGAACAGCTGATAACGTTCGCCACCGTTGCCGAGCACGGCAACATCAGCCATGCAGCCCAGGCCTTGCACTTGTCGCAGCCGGCGGTGTCCGGCCAGCTCAAGCTGTTGCAGGAGGCCTTTGGCGAACCGCTCTATCAACGTGCCGGCCGTGGTGTGCGGTTGACGGCAGCCGGCGAGCAGTTGCTGGCCCATGCCGAGCGCCTGCGCGAAACCTTCCGCCAGGCCCAGGCATTGCGCGAGGCCATGCGTGGCCTGGAGCGCGGTACCTTGCGTATCGGTGCCAGTACCACACCCGCCAGCTACCTGCTGCCTTACCTGATTGCCGACTTCCATGCCCGCCACCCGGAGGTGCTGGTGACGACATCGCACGGCAACACGGCGGAAATCGTCGCTGCGCTGGACAGTGTCGACATCGCCCTGATCGAAGGGCCGCCCGGGCAGGAGTTGCCCTTGGGCACGGCAGTGACGGCCTGGCGGGAGGACGAGATCGTTGCCATCGTGCCCAGTGGTCATCCGCTGGCTGGCAGTGACCAGCAGGCCTTGGCGTCGCTGGGTGCCTACCCGTTGGTGCTGCGCGAGAGCGGCTCGGGGGTGCGGCAGATCGTCGAGCGGGCATTTGCCCGTGATGGTGTAGCGATGCGCGTAGCGCTGGAGATTGCCGGGGTGGAAGGGGTGAAGGAGGCGGTGCGTGCGGGGATGGGCGTTGGTTTTGTGTCGGCGATGTCCATCCGCCATGAGGATGGGGCGCTGCACAGGTTGCAGGTGGCGCCCCAGGCACTGGTGCGGCGGTTTTCCATACTGGTGCCGCATGCGGCTACACCGTCGCGGGCGGCTTCGCGGTTCCTTGAATTGTGTGTTGATATGCAAGGGGCAGGAGCGGGTGAAGTCCATTCACCTTGAAGATGTTTCTGTAACCGGTGGGAGACGTGCGGCCAGTTGCCGAAGTCTGCTACCTGATAGCGCCAGCACGAGGGTCGATATAACCAAGTAACCTGTCAAAAACGCCAGTGTTCAAAGCCCCCGTATCTATTTAAGGTGAAGGCATTCGATGTTTGAAATCTGGAGTAGTCTAGATGAGATGCAACCTTCGAAATGCTGGTATCCAGAATCGCCCGACTTATGGTCAATCCTATACACCTTACGGCTTTTCCGGTAAATCACAATATTCGCCCATTGTCGGATTCGCCGGCCAGTGGTTTGACACGATAAGTGGCTTGTATCCGCTAGGAAATGGTCGGCGTCTGTACAGCCCTTCAATCTGCCGTTTTACCCGTCCTGATTTTTTAAGCCCGTTTGGTGGCGGGGGGATAAATGCGTATGCCTATTGCTCTGGTGATCCTATGAATTATGTTGATCCTTCTGGGTCTTCCAGGAATACGTCCAGGGGGCACGTGAACCCTCAAACGACCTTGGATATCAATATTTTGCAAAAGGAGGGTTTTCCATCAAGCTTGCACCCACAGCTTTCGCATTTCCGGAAAGTGGCGAAGGGAATACATCGAGGGCCGATGGAAAAGAATGTCGTAGTTGCACGGTTATATAAGCATGATGCTCCGCACTATGCGTACACTCGATGGGACCTAAAATACAATTTTGCAACCAATGGGTTTGCAGCGGATTTTGTGGCTGGTAGCCCCATTTTTCATTTGCCGGTTGGTCACTATGAGGCGAAGCTGAATATTTTTGTCTTGGGCGTGGGACCTTTCAAACCCGCACGAGGGCTCGGAAATTCTAAATCTTACGAAGTCCGTAAAAGAGATCTTAAGGGTTTCTCTCTTCCTGCTGCTCAGCACGAGAGACCGCAGCTTGCAGGGGCAGCGTGGCCTGAAGTAGCTAAAGCAATGTGGGATGTGCGTTTCCAAAGGGAGATTGACCGGTTTGATGAGATGCTTGAGCGCTATGGACCACCAAAAGCGCCCCCTTCTCCACCCCCTAGGCGACGCTAACTCCAGAAATAAGCCTTCTCGCTTTCGTTAAGCAGGCACGGCATGCGTTGAGCCACGCCCAGGACACACATTCAATGCGCGCAGCGACTGGTATCGCCTTGCGCCGCTGGCGCCTTTCGCGCTGCCGCCAGAAGGGTAGCCAGCACGATCAACGCGGCACCCGCCGCCATACGCAGGCTCGGCTGGTCACCAAACAACCACCAGGCACCCATGATCGCGTAAACCGGCTCCAGCGCGATGATCATGCCCGCCGTGCGCGCTTCCAGCCCTTTCAGGCTCCTGACGAACAGGAATTGCGACAGGCCGGTGCAGAACACCCCGAGCAGTGCCAGGTTGATCCAGTCGCTGCTGGCTAGGCTGGTGTTGCCCAGGTGGGTGAAGGCAAACGGCGCCACCAGTACGGCCACCACCACGTTTTGCCAGAAGGCTACCTGCATGGCATTCATGCTCGATGCATTGCGGCGGTTGGCTACGGTCAGCAAGGCGAACGCCAGGCCCGAGCCCAACCCCCAAAACAGGCCGAGGGTGCCTTTGTCGAGCAGGTCGAAGGTGGGTACTACCAGCACCAGGCCGGCCGTGACCATCAGCAACAGCACACCTTGTACCGCACCGATGCGCTGGCCGAACACGCCACGCTCGACCATGGCGATGAACGCCGGGAAGCTGGCGAAGCCCAGGGTGGCAACCGCTACGCCACCGACTTTCACGGCAATGAAGAAGGTCACCCAGTGGGTCGCCAGCAGGGCGCCGGTCAGGCCCAGCACTGGCAGGTTGCGCAGGGTCAGCGCATCGAGCAGGCGTGTCCCCTTGAGCCCGGCGACGAAGCCCAAGGCAATGAAGGCGAAGGTGGCGCGGCCGAAGGTGATGATGCTGGCATCGGCTTCTATCAGGTGACCGAGAATGCCGGTCAGGCCGAACAACACAGCGGCAATATGGGCAACGCACAGGGCGTTGCGGTGGCCGGTGGCAGCACCGGCTACGGGGATTGAAGTCGCGATCATGGCAGTCAAGTCTTCACAATGTGGCGCGCGCAAACACTCCCGGCTGGCGCGGCGCGGGTCTCTAATACTGGGAGTTTTATCGTTATGAGCCCGGACGAATTGCCCGGTGCAAAAAGGCGCCACAGCGTTGGAATTGTGAAGCGAGGCTGTTTTACTCGCGGTTACCACGTCGTCCAGCCCACGGCGCGGGGCTGGTCGATGTGTGTATTATTTTTGTATACAGGGTTTTGCAGCCGATTGCGGGCGACGTGTGCTTGTCTGATCGCGACATCGATGGTTGCCTTGCAGCGCAGTCCTACTCGTCGCCGTAGTTCATGATCGACAGCAGGCGAATCGGCACTTGCACCAGTTGCTCCGGGCCGTGCGGGGTTTCGCCGTCGAAGGTCAGGCTGTCGCCAGCGTGCATGTGGTAGAGCTGGTTGCCGTGGCGGTACACCAGTTCGCCCTCCAGCAAATGGAGGAACTCGGTGCCTGGGTGGGCGAAGGTCGGGAACTCTTCGCTGGCGTCGTCCATGCTCACCATGTAAGCCTCGAAGTGCTTCTTCGGCCCTCTGGCGTGATTGAGCAAATGGTAGGTGTGGCCCTTCTCGGTGCCACGGCGCACCACCTCCAGCCCTTCACCGGCTTTTACCAGCAGGGCATTGCCGTCGGGCTGATCATATTGGCTGAACAGCTTGGCCATCGGCATACCCAGCACGTCGCACAGGCGGCTTAGGGTGTCAAGGCTGGTGGATACCTGGGCATTCTCGATCTTGCTCAGCATGCCCTGGCTGATGCCGGCGATGCGCGCCACGTCGGCGAGCTTGAGGGACTGGGCCTGGCGCTGGCGCTTGATCTGCAGGCCCAGGTATTGCTCCAGGCGAAGGCGCGGTTGGGTTTCGGTCGACATCTAATGCCCTGCACGGTTTCAGTTCAAGAATAATATTTTCGCACTTGGAAAGTGCGAAATGCAGCGGCGTGGCCGCTTCTTTCCTCAGAAGAAAACGAGTTTCCCATAAATAGAGCATAAAAAGCTGCCTGGGTTTTGCCCAGCCTGTACTGGCGTCTTGGCGGGTACAGGCCTGGATAAAGAACGCTTTGGATAAGTTGGCAAGCTCGTTGCATTCCTGTGAGGAAAGTAATTTTCTCGTGCGGAATCATTGCCCCTTACCCAGGAGTGTTCAACCCATGTTGCCAGCAGAAACCCAGCGCACGCTCGACCAACACGGCATCAAGTACGTGCTGGCGCAGTTCGTCGATATTCATGGCTCGGCGAAGACCAAATCGGTGCCGGTCTCCGGCCTGAAGATGGTCGCCGAAGAGGGCGCCGGTTTTGCCGGCTTCGCCATCTGCGGCATGGGCATGGAGCCACACGGACCGGACTTCATGGCCCGCGGCGACCTGACGACCTTGATTCCGGTGCCATGGCAGCCGGGTTATGGCCGCGTGGTATGCGTGGGCCATGTAAACGGCCAGCCGTGGCCCTACGACAGCCGTCACGTGTTGCAACAGCAGGTGCAGCGCCTGGCCGAAAAGGGGTGGACGCTGAACACCGGCCTTGAGCCCGAGTTCAGCCTGTTTCGCCGCGACGAGGGTGGCAAGCTGCAACTGGTGGATGCCTCCGACAACCTCGACAAGCCGTGTTACGACTACAAGGGCCTGTCACGCTCGCGGCTGTTCCTCGAGCGCCTGACCGAGGCGTTGCAACCGGTGGGTTTCGACATCTACCAGATCGACCACGAAGACGCCAACGGCCAGTTCGAGATCAACTACACCTACAGTGACGCCATGGAGTCGGCCGACCGTTTCACCTTCTTCCGCATGGCCGCCGGCGAGATCGCCAACGACCTGGGGATGATCTGCTCGTTCATGCCCAAGCCCGACCCCAAGCGCGCTGGCAATGGCATGCACTTTCATCTGTCGCTGGCCAGCAGCACCAACAAGAACCTGTTCCACGACCCGTCCGACAGCAGCGGCATGGGCCTGTCGAAGCTGGCCTACCACTTTGCTGCAGGGCTGCTGGCCCACGGCCCGGCGTTGTGTGCCTTCGCGGCGCCAACGGTCAACTCCTACAAGCGTCTGGTGGTGGGGCGCTCGTTGTCGGGTTCGACGTGGGCCCCGGCCTTCGTAGCCTGGGGGGCCAACAACCGCTCGGCGATGGTGCGCATTCCTTATGGTCGCCTGGAATTCCGCTTGCCGGACGCCGGTTGCAACCCGTACCTGGTCACCGCCGCAATCATTGCCGCCGGCCTCGATGGCATCGACCGCCAGTTGGAGCCAGGCGAGATGTGCAATGAAAACCTCTACAACCTGAGCCTTGAAGACATTGCCGCGCGCGGCATCAAAACCCTGCCGCAATCGCTGAAGGAAGCCGTTGACGCACTTCAAACCGACCCGCTGTTCCGCGAGGTGCTGGGCGCCGAGATCGTCGACGAGTTCATCAAGCTCAAGCGCATGGAGTGGGTGGAGTACTGCCGGCACGTTTCCGACTGGGAAATCCAGCGCTACACCGAATTCTTCTGACCGCCCCCAATCCCTTGGGCGGCCAGCAGCAAAGCGGTCGCCCACTGCCTAGTAAGGAGCATCACCATGTGTGGAATCGTAGGTCTGTACCTGAAAAAGCCCGAGCTGCACGCCCAGCTTGGCAAGCTCTTCGAGCCCATGCTCGAAGCCATGACCGACCGTGGCCCGGACAGCGCCGGCTTTGCCATCTATGGCGACGAGGTGGCCGATGGCTGGGTCAAGTTGACCCTGCAGGCCGCTGACATCGACTACCCCTGGGCAACCCTGATGGGCCAGTTGGAAGGCCGCCTGGGCTGCTCGCTGAACGGGTTCCAGAACGCCAGCGCTGCTGTGCTCAAAGTGCACACCGATGAAGCCACCGCCCGTGCTGCGTTGGCCGAGCTGGCGCCCGACGTGCGCATCATGAGCGCCGGGCAGAGCATCGAAATTCTCAAGGGCATGGGGTTGCCGGCAGAAATTTCCAGCCGCTTCGGCCTGGCCGCGATGAAGGGCAGCCACATCATCGGCCATACCCGCATGGCCACCGAAAGCGCCGTGACCATGGAAGGCAGCCACCCATTCTCTACCGGTGCCGACCTGTGCCTGGTGCACAACGGTTCGTTGTCCAACCACTTTCGCCTGCGCCAGAAACTCAAGCGCGAAGGCATCAGCTTCGAGACCGACAACGACACCGAAGTGGCCGCCGGCTACCTGACCTGGCGCCTGCAACAGGGGGACAGCCTGGCCCAGGCCCTGGATGGCGCGCTGGAAGACCTGGACGGCTTCTTCACGTTCGCCATTGGCACCCGCAACGGCTTTGCCGTGATCCGCGACCCGATTGCCTGCAAGCCTGCGGTGCTGGCCGAGACCGACGATTACGTGGCCATGGCTTCGGAATACCAGGCGCTGGCCAGCTTGCCTGGCATCGAGCACGCAAAGGTCTGGGAGCCGGCGCCGGCCACTTTGTACGTCTGGGAGCGCGAAAGCGCCTGACTTGCCATCGAACCCCTGGAGAACCTCATGAAAACGATCGACCTTTCCAACACTGCGGTGCGCGTGCTCAACCAGTCCCTGCATGGCGAGGTGCAAGACCAGGAATGGCGGGTTACCCACCCGGACGGCAAACACAACCTGGCTGTGGGCATCAACGCTGCCGTGGCCGTGGATATCGAAGGCCACGCTGGCTACTACTGCGCCGGCATGAACCAGCAGGCCAGCGTCACCGTGCATGGCAATGTCGGTGTGGGGGTGGCCGAGAACATGATGTCTGGCTCGGTGCGGGTCAAAGGTAGTGCTTCCCAGGCCGCCGGTGCTACCGCCCATGGTGGGTTGCTGGTGATCGAGGGTGACGCCGGTGCCCGTTGCGGCATTTCCATGAAGGGCGTGGACATCGTGGTGGGCGGCAGCATCGGCCACATGAGCTGCTTCATGGGCCAGGCCGGGCGCCTGGTGGTCTGCGGCGATGCCGGCGATGCACTGGGCGATTCGCTGTACGAGGTACGTATCTACGTCAAGGGCGCGGTGCAGTCGCTGGGCTCGGACTGCATTGAAAAAGAGATGCGCGCCGAACACCTGCAAGAGCTGCAGGAACTGCTGAACAAGGCCGGCCTGGACCATAAGGCTGCCGATTTCAAACGCTACGGCTCGGCCCGCCAGCTGTACAACTTCAAAGTCGACAACGCCAGCGCATATTGATCCAGGAGCATTCCAATGAGCGAGCAATTCCCCCCGGTACTGCGTGAGTCGGCCACTTTCGATCGCCTGACCATCCAGGAAATCCAGCGTGCTGCCGAAACCGGCATCTACGACATCCGCGGCGGTGGTACCAAGCGCCGCGTGCCCCACTTCGACGACCTGCTGCTGCTGGGGGCCAGCGTGTCGCGCTACCCGCTGGAAGGCTACCGCGAGAAGTGCGGCACTGATGTGGTGCTGGGCAACCGCTTTGCGAAAAAACCGATTCACCTGAAAATCCCAGTGACCATCGCCGGCATGAGTTTCGGCGCGCTGTCGGCCAACGCCAAGGAAGCGCTGGGCCGTGGTGCGACCATCGCTGGCACCAGCACCACCACTGGCGACGGCGGCATGACCCCGGAAGAGCGCGGCCAGTCGCAGCACCTGGTGTATCAGTACCTGCCATCGCGCTACGGCATGAACCCCGACGACTTGCGCAAGGCCGACGCCATCGAGATCGTCCTCGGCCAGGGCGCCAAGCCGGGCGGTGGCGGCATGCTGCTGGGCATGAAAGTGACCGAGCGAGTGGCCGGCATGCGCACCTTGCCGGTCGGCGTCGACCAGCGCAGTGCCTGCCGCCATCCGGACTGGACCGGCCCGGACGACCTGGCGATCAAGATTGCCGAGATTCGCGAGATCACCGACTGGGAAAAGCCGATCTACGTGAAGATCGGCGCCAGCCGCCCGTACTACGACGTCAAGCTGGCGGTTAAGGCGGGTGCTGATGTGATCGTGCTCGATGGCATGCAGGGCGGTACCGCAGCGACTCAGGAAGTGTTCATCGAGCATGTCGGCATCCCGATTCTGCCGGCCATCCCGCAGGCGGTGCAGGCGCTGCAGGAAATGGGCATGCACCGCAAGGTACAGCTGATTGTCTCGGGGGGCATTCGCAACGGTGCCGACGTGGCCAAGGCCATGGCTTTGGGGGCCGATGCGGTGGCTATTGGCACGGCGGCATTGATCGCCTTGGGTGACAACCATCCGCGTCTGGACAGTGAGCTGAAGAAGATTGGCTCGGCCCCCGGCTTCTATGATGACTGGCAGAACGGCCGCGACCCGGCCGGCATCACCACCCAGGACCCCGAGCTGGCCAAGCGCCTGAACCCGGAAGAGGCGGGGCGCCGGCTGGCGAACTACCTGCGGGTGCTGGTGCTGGAGGCGCAGACCATGGCGCGGGCGTGTGGCAAGTCGCACCTGCACAACCTAGACCCGGAGGACCTGGTGGCGTTGACCGTGGAGGCTGCGGCGATGGCGCGGGTGCCGTTGGCGGGGACTGCCTGGGTGCCAGGGCAGGCGCAGTATTGAGTTGAGCATCGGGGGCCGCTTTGCGGCCCATTCGCGACACAAGGCCGCTCCTACACGGTCCCTTGTAGGAGCGGCCTTGTGTCGCGATGGGCTGCACAGCAGCCCCAAAGCCACCCACCATTCCCACAGGAGTGACGTCATGAAGCACCTCACCCTCGCTGTAATGTTGTTAGCCCTGGCCACCCAGGCCACTGCCGCCGAAACCACCCTGGACACCGGCAACACCGCCTGGATGATCTGCGCCGCGATGTTCGTGCTGATGATGTGCATCCCCGGCCTGGCGATGTTTTACGGCGGCATGGTGCGGGCCAAGAACTTTCTTTCGGTGTTCACCCAGCTGTTCGCCGTGGCCGGCGTTATCGGCATTATCTGGGTGCTGTTCGGCTACAGTCTGGTGGTCGATACCACCGGCATGGTCGAGGGCCAGCTCACCTTCAACAGTTTCATCGGCGGGTTGGACAAGGCGCTGATGCTGGATATCGGCCATGACAGCCTGGTCGGCACCATCCCCGAAGGTGTGTTTGCGGTGTTTCAGCTGACGTTCGCCATCATCACCCCAGCGCTGATTGCCGGTGGTTTTGCCGAGCGCATGAAGTTCACCGCCTCGTTGCTGTTCATGACGGCGTGGTTCGTGCTGGTGTATGCACCTATTGCCCATATGGTATGGGGCGGGCCGGGGGCACTGATGGTCAACTGGGGGGTGCTGGACTTCGCCGGCGGCACTGCGGTGCACATCAATTCCGGCGTGGCGGCCTTGGCGGCGGCGTTGATGCTGGGCAAGCGCAAGGGCTACCCGCAGGTGGCCATGCCGCCGCATAACCTGGGTTTTACTCTGGTGGGCGCGGGGTTGTTGTGGGTGGGCTGGTTCGGCTTCAACGTTGGGTCGGGGCTTGCCGCGAACCAGGGGGCAGGGGTGGTGATGCTGGCGACCATGGTGGCGGCCTGCGCGGGGATTGTCGGTTGGTTGCTGACCGAGAAGGTGATGCATGGTCGACCGACTGCCTTGGGTGCTGCGTCGGGGGCACTGGCGGGGCTGGTGGGTATTACACCGGCCTGCGCATTCGTCGGGCCGCTGGGGGCACTGGTGATCGGTGTGTTGACCGGGGCCATCTGCTTCTTTGCCGTGACCCGGCTCAAGCAGGCGCTAGGGTATGACGACAGCCTTGATGTGTTCGGGCTGCATGGTGTGGGTGGGATGGTCGGGGCGATTCTGACCGGTGTGTTTGCCGCGCCGGCACTGGGTGGCTATGTGGAAGGCGCATCGCCCATTGGGCAAGCACTGGTGCAGTTGAAGGGTGTGGCGTTCACCTTCGTTTACTGCTTCGTGGTGAGCTGGGTAATTCTCGCGGCCATCAAGCTGACCATCGGGTTGCGGGCCAGCCGAGAGGAAGAAGAGCAAGGGCTGGACCTGGCGGAGCACAATGAGCGCGCTTATAACCTTTGACAACACGTTCTGCCTGCCGGCCTCTTCGTGGTTTTACCCGCGAAGGGGCCGGTGCAGTTTGAATCAGTGCCCCATGGCCAACTTGGCACTCATCTGCCGGCGACGGTAGGCACTGTCACGGCTGGCCAGCCACCAGTACAGCGGTGAAGTAATCGCCAGCCCTACCAGCCACGACAGGTCAGCCCCGTTGATGTGCTCGGAAATCGGCCCGACATACAGCGGTGTGTTCATGAACGGGATCTGCACCACGATACCCACCGCATAGGCGATCAGCGCCTGTGGGTTGTAACGGCCGTAGATACCGCCATCGACCTGGAAGATCGACTGGATGTCGTAGTCGCCCTTGTGAATGGCATAAAAGTCGATCAGGTTGATCGCCGTCCACGGCACCAGCACCACCAGCAGCACCAGCACCATGTCGACGAAGTGGCCGATGAAGTCCGCCGAAGCGAACACCGCTACCACGCTGCAGGCTGCCAGCACGATCAACGACAGCACGGCGCGGCTCTTGGCGGTAGGGATCCAACGGTAGGCGAAGGTCTGGATCAGGGTGATGATCGACAGCACCGCACCATACAGGTTGAGGGCATTGTGGCTGATGACGCTGAGCAGAAACAGCACCAGCATGATCGGGCCGAGGGTGCCGGTGGCCAGTTTGACCGCGTCCATGGTGTCCATGCCGGCCGGGATCGCCAGCACGGCCACGGCGCCGAAAATGAACGACAGGCTCGAACCCAGGGCTGAGCCCAGGTAGGTGGTCCAGAACGTCGAGCTGACTTTCACATCTGCCGGCAGGTAGCGTGAATAGTCCGACACATAGGGCGCAAAAGCGATTTGCCACAGCGCCGCCAGCGAAACGGTGGCCAACCAGCCAGCCAGGTTGAAGCCGCCGCGGGTGAGGAAGTCGTCGCTTTGTACATGGGTGAAGATGTAGCCGAAGCCGACCACGATGCCGATGCCCAGCACCCAGGTGCCGATGCGGTTGAGCACGTGAATGAAGCGGTAGCCGATGATGCCGATGATGCCCGAGCCCAATGCACCGATGACGATGCCGACCGGTACCGGTACGGCGTCGACCACGCCATGCAGTGACTTGCCGGCAAGCACGATGTTGGACGCGAAGAAGCCGATGTACATGACGCCGGCGATCACTACCACCAGCAGCGCACCGAGGGTGCCGAACTGGGCGCGGCTCTGGATCATCTGCGGGATGCCCATTTGCGGGCCCTGGGCCGAGTGCAGCGCCATCAGCACACCGCCGACCAGGTGGCCGACCAGGATGGCGACGATGCCCCATACCAAGTTCAGGTGGAACAACTGCACGCCCAGCGCGCCGGTGACGATGGGTAGCGGCGCGATGTTGCCGCCGAACCACAGTGTGAACAGATCCCTTACCTTTCCATGGCGGTCTTGCGGGGGCACATAGCCGATCGTGTGTTTTTCTATCAGGGGTGCCGAATTGGCTGCACTGGTCATGACTGACTCCAAGGCAAGGTAGGGCATCGGGAGCTGCCCGGGGGCGTGCCGGCGATGGGCGACGCGTTCTTGTTGGAGCGATGATGCGGGGCGCGGGGATAACGAGAAATTAGTAAATATGTACCCATAAACCTTAAAAAACCTAAGGCTGACAAAAGCTTAAGCGGGGGACGGTAGCAAGGAGGGTGCCAGCAGGCGGGAAGGCTTGGGATAGAGGGGGTGAGCCCTTTGCCCGTAGCAAGTGGTGGGCTTTGCTGGTGCATCATGCCCATTTTCAGGGCAGCTGAATGGTTGCCAGTAATGGCCCTTTCGCGGGGTTGTCCGCGAAAGGGCCAGCACAGGAGCAAACGGCTACATCGGCAACAACCGGTCTTGGATCACCTCTTTCATCACCAAGGTCGAACTCAGGCGCTTCACATTGGGAATGCTGGTCAGTTTCTCGTCATACAGCTTCTGAAACGCCGGCAGGTCCTTGGCCACCACATGCAGCAAATAATCCGGGTCGCCGAACAGCCGCTGCGCCTCGACGATCTGCGGGATCTCCGCCAGTGCCGCTTCAAAGTCCGCCACCGGTTGGCGGGTTACCTCGCGCAGGGTAACGAACACCAACGCGGCAAAGTTCAGCCCCAGGGCGCTCGGCGCCAAGCGGGCGTGATAGCCCAGAATCGCTCCGGACTCTTCCAGCGCCTTCAAGCGCCGATGGCAGGGCGACAGGCTGAGCCCTACGCGGTCGGCCAGCTCGGTTACCGACAGCCGCCCATCCTTTTGCAGTTCGGCAAGGATTTTTCGATCTGTTCGGTCCATGGGGGAGAGTCTTCCAGTAAATAAATGAAGAGGGGGAATATACGAAAGAAAATCCCCGGGCGGAATCCGTAATCTTTCGACATCCAACGCAGTAGATAAGGAAGATTCAAGTGGCTATCAGTGTGCTGACGGCGTTTTGGGCCGTGTCGATGCTGTTCGTGATAACCCCGGGTGCAGACTGGGCCTACGCCATCTCGGCGGGCATGCGCGGGCGCTGGGTGATGCCGGCGGTGGTGGGGATGTTGTCGGGGCATTTTCTGGCCACGCTGGTGGTGGCGGCCGGGGTCGGCAGCCTGCTGGCAGGTCACCCCTTGGCGCTGACCTTGCTGACCCTGGCGGGTTGCAGCTACCTGCTATGGCTGGGCGGCAACCTGTTGCTGAGCCCGGCATTGCCGGCGGCCGGGCAGGGCGGTGCGGGGGAGTCGGGTTCGCGCTGGGCGTTCAAGGGGTTTTGCGTCAGTGGCCTGAACCCGAAAGTGTTCCTGCTGTTCCTGGCCTTGTTGCCGCAGTTCACCGACCCGCAGTCGAGCTGGCCGGTGCCGTTGCAGATCTTGTTGCTGGGGCTGGTGCACCTGTGCAGTTCACTGGTGATCTATTCGCTGGTGGGTTACGGCGCCAAGGCGGTACTGAGCACACGGCCAGGGGCGGCGAATTTGGTCGGGCGGGTGTCGGGGGTGGCAATGATTGCAGTAGCCTTGGGACTGATTGCAGGGCAAATCAACTGAACTCACCTGTATGCGATGGCTTCGGATAAACTCGCTGCAGCCCAACGCACAACAAGGATGTGCCCCATGCCCGATATCACCCAACTGCTCACCTTCGCCCTGATCTGCCTTGGCATGGTCCTTACCCCAGGGCCGAACATGATCTACCTGATCTCCCGCTCGATCTGTCAGGGCCGCAAGGCCGGGTTGATTTCCCTCGGCGGTGTGGCCCTGGGCTTCGTTATCTATATGTTCTGCGCCGCGTTGGGCATCACTGCCCTGGTGATGGCCGTACCCTTTGCCTACGATGCGTTGCGCATCGGCGGTGCGCTGTACCTGTTGTACCTGGCCTGGCAGGCGCTGCGCCCCGGTGGTCGTTCGCCGTTCCAGGTGCGTGACCTGCCTGCCGACAGCCCGAGGCGGTTGTTCACCATGGGCTTTGCCACCAGCCTGCTGAACCCGAAGATCGCCGTCATGTACCTGTCGCTGATGCCGCAGTTCATCGAACCGGGGCACGGCAGTGTGCTGTTGCAATCGCTGGTACTGGGTTCGACGCAGATCGCCATCAGCGTCACGGTCAATGCCATGATCGCGATCATGGCCGGATCCATCGCCGTGTTCCTTGCCGGTCGCCCATTGTGGCAGCAGGTTCAGCGCTGGTTGATGGGTACGGTACTGGCTGGCCTTGCCGTGCGCATGCTGGCGGAAGGGCGCCGCTGATCGCCCATCACAAGCGTGGGTTCAGTTGCCCAGCACTTTCCCGAGCAGGCGGCACACCTGTTCTGCCGAATAGGGCTTGGCCAGGAAGGTGAACCCCTGGTGCCCGCCTTCGGCAATCGCCTCGCTGTAACCCGACGTGAGGATCACCGGCAACCGTGGGTGCAGGCGGCGCAGCTCACGGGCCAGCGCCAGGCCGCCCATGCCGGGCATGACCACATCGGAAAACACCGCATCAAAGTCACCTGCCGGTCCCTCCAGCTGCGTCAGGGCCTCTTCCGCCGAGCGCGCATAGCTGATCCGATAGCCGTGGTCTTCTAGGATTTGAGCGGTGAAGTTGCCAAGATCAGGGTTGTCCTCCACCACCAGTATTCGCCGTCGTTCGCCCTGCGCCTGCGCCTGGCTGCTGCTTGGGGCATCCGCCGGCAAGGCTGCGGGCGGTGTCTCCTGTGGCAGGTACAGGGTAAAGGTGGTGCCCTGGCCCTGAACGCTGTGCACCTGCACGTCACCGCCAGACTGCTTGGCAAACCCGAACACCTGCGACAACCCCAGCCCGGTGCCTTCACCCGGCGCCTTGGTGGTGAAGAACGGGTCGAAAATGCGCTCCAGCAGCTCGCTGGCAATACCGACACCACTGTCGCTCACCGAGATGGCCGCAAACGGGCCAGGCTGCGGCGCCTGGCCGCGCAGGGCAGGCAGGCTCTGGTCGGCCTGCAGACGCAGCAGCAACGTACCTTCGCCGGCCATGGCGTCGCGTCCGTTGAGCATCAGGTTGATCACCGCCGTTTCCAGCTGGCTGAGGTCGGCGCGGATATGGCAGGGCGCCTGCGGCAGCTTCAGTGCGACCTGGATGCGTGCGCCGGTGGCGGTGTCGAGCATTTCGGCCATGGCTTCCAACCGAGGGCCGGCCTCGAACACTTGCGGGCTGAGGGCCTGGCGGCGGGCAAAGGCAAGCAGTTGGCCGGTCAGCTTGGCGCCGCGGTCCACGGTGTCGGACATGGTCTTGATGTAGCGTTCGCGGCGTTTCTCGTCCAGGTCGGGGCGCTGCAGAAAGTGCAGCGAGGACCGGATGATGGTCAGCAGGTTGTTGAAGTCGTGGGCGACACCACCTGTCAGCTGGCCGATGGCTTCCAGCTTTTGTGCCTGGCGCAGTACGGCTTCGGTGTGCAGCAACTGGGTAGTACGTTCTTCGACGCGGTGCTCCAGGGTGGCGTTGAGCGCCTCCAGCGCTGCCATGGCCTCGCGCACTTCGGCATTGGCCTGCACCCGCTGGATATGCGCCCAGCAACGTTCGGTCACTTCGCCGATCAGCGCTTGCTCGTAGTCGGTCCATACCCTTGGCACGCGGTCATGAATGGCCATCAGCGCCGTCAACCTGCCACCCTTGATCAGCGGTATGCAGATAGTGGCCGTAATGCCGATGGCCTGAAAGGTTGCCGCCTCGTCAGCCGCCAGCTCGCGGAGGTTGTCGTTGATCACCAAAGCCAGGCCGCTGCGCAGTCGGCTGACCGCCATGTGGCCGAAGTCATGCAGGTGGTACTGGCCCACCAGGCGTGGTGAACCGGGTGCCACCGCGTCGCCGCAGATAGTGAAGCCATCCTGGTCCGGCTCCATCACCGCATAGGCACAGCTGGACAGGCCAAGGTGCTCGACCAGCATGCGGGTGGTGATGGCCATGATCTGGTCCGGGTCGTTGGCCTCGGTCACGGCGCGCCCAAGGTTGTCGAGAAAATTCAGGCGCTGGTTGGTGACCACGCTGGCGGTGGTTTCGGTGACCGTGTCGAGCATGCCCAGCACCTTGCCGTCATGGCCGCGTATCGGGCTGTAGCAGAAGGTGAAATAGGCACGCTCGGGGCAGCCGTTACGCACGATCGCCAACGGGAAGTCTTCGATGTACACCGCTTCACCGGCCAATGCACGGTCGGCCATGCTGCTGATGTCGGCCCAAGCTTCTTGCCAGACCTCGCGGAAGGGGACGCCCAGGGCCAAGGGTTTCTGCCCGAGGATTGGCAAGAAGGCGTCGTTGTGCAGGGTAAGCAGGTCGGGGCCCCACAACACGGCCTGTGGGAAGCGCGAGGCCAGGCACAGCGCCACGGTGGTCTTGAGTGCATCCGGCCAGGCCTCGAGCGGGCCGAGGCTGGTACGTGTCCAGTCGTGGTTGCGGATGCGTTCGGCCATCAAGCCGCCGCCGTCTAACCATTTCGCCATGGCCTGATGCCGATCCTTTAGCTTGAGAAGCTAAAAGATGCACTGAGATGGCGTGATTTGCGAGTGTTTTGTAGCGGTCAGCCAGGCGAGTGGTGAGCTGTTAGCGAAAACCCGCCACGATCCCTTTGCGCTCTTCGAGTAAACGGTGGTTATCGGCGGTGTCCTTGTCCCCCAACCGGATACCGTCCACCTCGCGCTGCGGGTCTGACCAGTAAGGTAGCCGGACCGTATCCAGTCTGAAAGCGGTCATGACGGTATACAATTTTGGTCCGTCCGCTGGCTCATGAGCGTAGCCATGGCCATAGGCAAACGGACCGCTTGCGTTATCATGTGCCCCCCCTAAAAGGTGGCCGATTTCATGGGCAAAGGTGAATCTCCCGACCCCGATGCAGCGCACGTTTACTACGGTGAATGCAGTCTCGGCGCTGGCGCCGATCTCACCGGCAAATCCACAGCTCGTGTTGGCGTTGTCACGTAGCAAAACCACCACGTCGGCCTTCAAGGTGTCTCTCATATCATGGACTTCGTCCATGTAACCGTCATCGATCTTCATGAGCCTGTCCAAATCCCAGTTCGGACTGAATGACTGCTCGTAGTCCAGTGGGAACACGTCTGCAAGTTCCAGCGAAAGATCGATTCCGCTTTCGTCGAAGGTCTGGTTCGACTCCTCGATGGCCAGATGAGCCATTGCTCTCAAGTCTTCGCTGGCTTCGTCAGCCTGACGCGAAGCGACAACCAGTACCCGAATAGTGGCATGGCCCGGCTGGTAAGGCGCTATTGCGACATGTTGGCGGGGGCCGAGCATTGCCCCACTTGGTATTGACGGATCGTGGTCGGGAGGCAGCTTCGCTGCGTCGATCTTGCTCAGTACCGTTGCATCCCCACTGGGAAGGAGGCTGTAAGCCTGGCCATCGCGGCGGATGATTCCGCTAACTCGGTTGCTGGAGCGGATCAGAATGATGCTGTTCAGGGCGGCCTTGAGCGAACCGTTTGCTGCAGGGGCGGCACTCTCAGCGATGAGAGTGCCATGCCAGGCAATCGTGCCGTCTGGCAGCGTATGGACTGCTATCCGGTCTGCCAGGAGACGCCCCTCGCCGGGAATTACAAGGCTCAGGCGCTGGGTGTCCGTATCAATGCTCTGTGGATTGATGCGCACCTGCCACTGTTCGGGGATCCACGCCGCCCTGGTAGCCTGCACTGGCGGGTTGATGGTCGAACAGGCAGCTAGCGTTGTCGTTAGCAGCAGGCACAGGAGGCGATTCCAGATCTTCATGGGCACACTCCGAGTGGAGTGCATACGCTAGCAACCCGTTGCGGAACTGGAACCTGGCAGTTTTACTAGGTGGTTCGCCGGTTTCAGCGAATGAAGTGCACCTTGCCGGTGTCGTCATTGCCCATGTATATGCCATACACCCCGGCCTGGCGCTCGAGGATATAGCGCTCGAGAATCTGCCGGATCGCCGGGTAGTAGATTTGATCCCAGGGGATTTCATCCGGTTCGAAGAACTTGTAAGCCAGGGTCTCCGGCCCGTACTGCCCGGTCTCTTCGGTGACGCTGGCGCGGAAGATGATGTACACCTCGCTGATTTTCGGCACGCTGAAGATCGAATAGGGTGAGACGATGTCCGCACGAACGCCGGTTTCTTCCCACACTTCGCGCAATGCCGCCTGCTCGGTGGTTTCCCCAGCCTCCATGAACCCGGCGGGTAAAGTCCAGGTGCCCGGCCGCGGCGGGATGGCGCGTTGACACAGCAGGTACTTGCCATCGCGCTCGATGATGCAGCCGGCGATGATCTTCGGGTTGATGTAATGGATGTAGCCGCAGCCGGTGCAGTGCAGGCGTTCATGGGTGTCGCCTGTGGGAACGCCCCGGGCCAGTTCCGTGGTGCAGTGCGGGCAGTAGCGCGGGGCGTTGGGCATGATCAGCGGCCTATGCGGGGTTCCTTCAGGGCCAGGGGCTCGACAATGTCGCGCACCTTGGCGTTGTCATCCTGCTTCTGGCGCAGGTAGTCCAGGGCCACCTTGGCGGCGGCGCGGACGTGGTCGACCGAGGCCTGGTGGGCCACCAGTGGGTCGCCCCCCTTGATCGCCTCGACGATCTTTTCCATTTCGCGGTTGCTGGCACCACGGCGGTTTTCCTGCGACACCGAGGTGGCGCGCAGGTAGCTGATGCGGGCCTGCAACTGGCGCAGCTGCTGCGCCGCCACCTGGTTGCCGGAGCCTTCCAGCAGCACATCGTAAAAGCCTTGTACCGAATCCAGCACCTGTTGCAGCTCGCCTTCTTCCAGTGCTTCGCGGTTGACCTCCAGCGCGCGCTCCAGAGCACGGATGTCCTTGGCCTTGGCGTTGAGGGTGAACAGCTGCACGATCAGGCCTTCGAGCACACAGCGCAGTTCGTAGATGTCGCGGGCGTCTTCCAGGGTAATGATGGCCACGCGCGGGCCTTTGGCGTCGGCGAATTCCACCAGGCCTTCGGACTCCAGGTGGCGCAGGGCTTCACGCACCGAAGTACGGCTGACGCCCAAGCGGTCGCAGAGGTCGCGCTCGACCAGGCGGTCGCCTGGCAGCAGGTGAAAGTTCATGATCGCGGCGCGCAGCTTGTCGAGCACGATTTCGCGCAGGGTAACGGGGTTGCGGTTGACCTTGAAGCTGTCGTCGAGTGGCTGGCGTTTCATCAGGTGCGCTCTTTATGAGGCTGTTGCGCCAACATCGCGGAACGCCCCGAACCGAGGCTTTCCATGCAGTGGTTCGAACAGCCCGTTGTTAACGGGTTGACTCCGCATCGGCTTCGGCAAACGCTTCACGGGCCAGGCGGAAACTGTCCACCGCCGCGGGTACGCCGCAATAAATGCCGACCTGGAGCAGGATCTCGCGAATCTGTTCACGGCTCAGGCCATTGCGCAATGCGCCGCGAATGTGCAGCTTGAGCTCGTGGGGCCGGTTGAGCGCGGAAATCATGGCCAAGTTTATCATGCTGCGCTCTTTGAGCGAGAGGCCTTCGCGGCCCCAGACGTGGCCCCAGCAGTATTCGGTGACCAGCTCCTGCAACGGCTGGGTGAACGCGTCGGCGTTCTGGATCGAGCGGTTGACGTAGTCCTCGCCCAGCACCTGGGTGCGGATCTTCAGGCCTTTTTCGTACGTTTCATTGCTCATGTGCAGTACTCCGGAATAAAACAGGGGCCGCAACCGAGGGTGAGACGATAGCGCGGCCCCTAAAACAGGGGATCGGTGTTGGCGTACGTCAACCCAAGGGCGGCAGGGCGCCGAGTTTGCCTTTGTGGTAAACCATCGGCGTTACCGGCTGCTCGGGCAGCACCAGATTCTTCACCGCCCCGACGATGATCGCGTGGTCACCGCCGTCATACTCGCGCCACAGTTCGCACTCGATGATCGCCGTGGCCTTGGCCAGCAGCGGGTTGCCAAGCTCGCTCAGGTGCCACTCGACACCCTTGGCCTTGTCCTTGCCCTTGCCGGCGAAAGCATAGGCTTCGGCGGTTTGCTCGGCGGACAGCAGGTGTATCGCGAACTGCTTGCTGTCACGCAAAACCGGGTAGGTGTCGGAGGCATAGTTAGGGCAGAACAGCACCAGTGCCGGGTCGATCGACAGCGCGCTGAAGGCGCTGGCGGTGATGCCGACGATGGCGCCGTCGGCGTCCAGGGTGGTGACTACCGTGACGCCGGACGGGAAGGAGCCCATCACGTCTTTGTAGATGCCGGGTTCGATCATCTCGTGCTACCTCCTAACGCATCACAAACGGGTCGGGCATCGGTGCGGTGGACAGGTTGATCCACACGGTCTTCAGCTCGGTATAGGCCAGCACCGAATCGATGCCGCTCTCGCGGCCGTAGCCGCTGTTTTTGAAGCCACCGATCGGCGCCATGGCCGACACGGCGCGGTAGGTGTTGACCCAGATGATCCCCGAGCGCACGTCACGGGCCAGGCGGTGGGCACGGCCCAGGTCGCGGGTCCAGATGCCGGCAGCCAGGCCGAACTGGGAGTCGTTGGCGATGGCCAGGGCTTCTTCCTCGGTCTTGAAGCGGATCACCGCGGCGACCGGGCCGAAGACTTCCTCCTGCATGATGGTCATCGAGTTGCTGTCGCACTCGAACAGGGTCGGTTCGTAGAACCAGCCGTCACCTTCAACCTCGGCACGCTTGCCGCCCAGGTGCAGCTTGGCACCCTCGGCCTTGGCCGCAGCCACCAGGCCTTCGACCACGGCCAGTTGCTGTGCGGTGGCCATTGGGCCCATTTCGCTGGCGTCGTCCTGCGGGTTGCCGATGCGGATACGCTTGGCGCGGGCAATCAGGCGCTCGACGAATTCGTCGAAGATCTCGTCCTGCACCAGCAGGCGCGAACCGGCCACGCAGCTTTGCCCGGAGGCTGCATAGATGCCGGCCACGGCACCGTTGATGGCACTGTCCAGGTCGGCGTCGGCGAAGATGATGTTCGGCGACTTGCCGCCCAGCTCCAGCGACAGCTTGGCGAAGTTCTCGGCACTGCTGCGCACCACGTGGCGGGCGGTGGCAGCGCCGCCGGTGAAGGCGATCTTGCGCACCAGCGGGTGGCGGGTGAGCGCTGCGCCGGTGGTTGGACCGTAACCGGTGACCACGTTGACCACGCCGGCCGGGAAGCCGGCTTCGAGGGCCAGGCGGGCCAGCTCAAGGATGGTCGCCGAGGCGTGCTCGGACGGTTTGAGCACGATGGTGTTACCGGCGGCCAGGGCCGGGGCCAGCTTGATCGCGGTGAGGTACAGCGGGCTGTTCCAGGGGATGATCCCGGCCACCACGCCGATAGGCTCGTGTACGGTGTAGGCGAACAGGTCGGGCTTGTCCAGCGGCAAGGTGCCGCCTTCGAGTTTGTCGGCCAGGCCTGCGGTGTAGTGGAAGAACTCTGGCAGGTAGCCAACCTGGCCGCGGGTTTCGCGGATCAGCTTGCCGTTGTCACGGCTTTCCAGCTGGGCCAGGTGTTCCTTGTTCTCGGCAATCAGGTCGCCCAGGCGACGCAGCAGCTTGCCGCGTGCGGTGGCGGTGATGCTGCGCCACTCTTTGCTGTCGAAGGCACGCTGGGCGGCCTGTACGGCCAGCTCCACATCGGCTTCGTCGGCGTCGGGCAGTTGCGCCCAGGCCTGGGCGGTGGCCGGGTTGAGGCTGTCGAAGGTCTTGCCGCTCTGGGCATCGCGCCATTGGCCGTCGATGCACATCTGGAAACGAACGAGGGTCATGCAACAATCCCCTTGGCGGATTCGGTGAGGGTGCGGGCTTGCGCGAGGAAGTCCAGCAGCATCTTGTTGACTTCACGGGGTGCTTCCACCGGCATCATATGCCGTTGCTCGGCGAGGACCACACTGTGTGCGCCTGGAATGCTGGCGGCGAGCTGGCGGGTCATGGCCGGGGTGGAGCCAGCGTCGAGTTCGCCGGTGGCGATCAGCGTCGGCACCTGGATGCTGCCCAGGTCATTGGCGCGATACATGTCCTGGGTGGCGAACAGCGAATAAGTGGTGTGGTAGCCCTGCGGGTCGTTGCTCGCCAGTACCTGGCGAATGGCGGCGACCTGCGCCGGGTTGGCTGCCTTGTATTCACGGCTGAACCAGCGGTCCAGGGCTGCATCGACGTTGGCATCGGGGCCCAGCTCCGCCGCCTGGGCCGCGCGGGCAATCACGCCAGCGCTTTGCTCCGGGGTGCGGTTGAACACGCTGTTGAGCACCACCAGGGCAGTCAGGCGCTGCGGGTGGTTAAGGGCAAATGCTCGGGCAACCAGGCCGCCCATGGAGAAGCCGATCACGGTGGCCTGGGCAATTTGCAGGTGGTCAAGCAGTTCGGCGAGCTGGTCGGCATAGCCTTCCAGCGGTGTGTCGGCGGCCGGTACGCGGCTTTGACCGTGGCCGAGCATGTCGTAGGCGATGACGCGGTAGTCGTTGGCCAAGCCAACGAACTGACCGCCCCACATTTCCTTGTTCAGGCCCACGCCGTGGATCAGAACCACGGGTTGGCCCTGACCGACAGCCAGGTAGCTGGTGCCGGCAGGTGTGCGTTCAGCGACAGGCTGAATCATGGAGGGCGCTCCTTGAAGGTCGGGCGCGGCGGGTAAGCACGCCACGCCCCGGCCCGTCTTGGTTGTTGTTATTGAGCGTTGGCTTTTTCGGCAGCCAGTTCTTCCAGGTCGATGTAGCGGTTGCCGATGCGCGGATGCAGGCGGCCACCATCGGCTGCGCCCAGGACCACGACGATTTCGTCGGCGCGCGGGGCGTCTTCGATCTGCATCTCCAGGGTGATGTAGTGCGAGCGCAGGCCTTCGTCGTCCTTCTGCATCATCGGGATCTGGATCGAGGTGCCTGGGCCGCCGCGCTTGTTGGTGAAGCTCAGGTAGCTCTTGGCCTGTACCGCTTCGCGGTAGTGGTTGCCGAAGCGCAGGGTATGGATCACGGCCGAGGCGTGCTCGATTTCGCCGTCGGCGCCGACCACAGCAGCCTTACCGTAGGCTTCGATCTTGTCGGCACCGCCGATGGCGGCGGTCAGGCGCTCGACCATCAGGGCACCCAGTTCCGAGCAGTTGGCGCGAATTTCCGGCTTCAGATCTTCAACGAAACCGCGACCGGCCCATGGGTTCTTGATCACGACGGCCAGGCCGACCATGGTCACCGGTTTGTCGGTGGCCTTGCCGCCTTCGATGCGGGTCTCTTCGGAGTAGGTGACGATCTTGCGGATTTCGAAACTCATGGGTGGCTCCTGGTGAGGGTTATCAGCTCTTGTTGTCTGATGGTATACCATAATATTTGTTGTGCAAGAGGTGTCAGGAAATTTCTCTTGCCGGGGGACGAAAGGTGGCCTGATGCCTTGATTTTTGTGGTGTCTGCACTGGCCTCTTCGCGGGTAAACCCGCTCCCACAAGGGACCGCGTATTCCTGTGGGAGCGGGTTTACCCGCGAAGAGGCAGTGCAGGTTTCAAAAAAAAGCCCGCTCACGCAGGCCGAAGGGGCCCACGGGAGCGGGCGCGTCCCGCAATGATTCAGGCAAAGGGAATTCAGGCGAACGCCGGCACCACTTCCTTGATGAACAGCTCCAGCGACTTTTTCTTCTCGGCGTGGGGCAGGCTGTTGTCGCACCAGAAGCTGAACTCGTCGACGCCGAGTTCCTGGTAGTACTTGATGCGCGCGATGATTTCTTCCGGGGTGCCGATCATGGTGTTCTTGCGGATGTTCTCCAGCTGAAACGCCGGCACTTCGGCAAACTTCGATTCCGGGCTTGGCTCGAGGAAGCCGTTGACCGGGGTGGTCTTGTTGCCGAACCAGGCGTCGAAGGTCCGGTAGAAGCGCGAGATGGCCTGGGCACCGACCTTCCAGCCATCCGGTTCGGCTGGGCTGTGCACGTGGGTGTGGCGCAGCACCATCAGTTGTGGGCGCGGTACGTCCGGGTTGTTGTCCAAGGCGGCCTGGAACTTGTTCTTCAGGTCCAGGACTTCTTCGTCACCCTTCATCAGTGGGGTGACCATGACGTTGCAGCCGTTTGCCACGGCGAAGTTATGCGAGTCGGGGTCGCGGGCGGCAATCCACATCGGCGGCGTCGCGTTGAATGGTTTCGGCACGCTGGTGGAGGTGGGGAACTTGTAGACTTCGCCGTCATGGGCGTAGTCGCCTTCCCACAGCTTGCGTACCACAGGCACCATCTCACGCAGCGCCTTGCCGCCGTCGGTGGCCGGCATGCCATTGGCCATGCGGTCGAACTCGAACTGGTAGGCGCCACGGGCCAGGCCCACTTCCATGCGGCCGTTGCTGATCACGTCCAGCAGGGCGCATTCACCGGCAACGCGGATCGGGTTCCAGAACGGCGCGATAATGGTGCCGGCGCCCAGGCGGATCTTGTCGGTACGTGCGGCCAGGTAGGCCAGCAGCGGCATCGGGCTTGGCGAAATGGTGTACTCCATGGCGTGGTGTTCGCCGATCCACACGGTGCTGAAACCGCCGTTTTCGGCCATCAGGGTCAGTTCGGTCAGGTCTTCGAACAGCTGGCGGTGGCTGACCTGTTCATCCCAACGTTCCATGTGCACGAACAACGAAAATTTCATGGGGCTTTCCTCAACGCTTGAAAGGGTCTGGCGCCGGGCAGGGGAGGCGCCAGGGGTGTCGATTCAGAATAGGCTTCAGGCAAAGGCCGGCAGGCTGGCCATCTTGCCGCGGCAGTACACCATCGGCCGGGGCGCTTGCGCAGGGACAATCAGGTTGTGCACCTTGCCGACCATGATGGCGTGGTCGCCACCTTCATACTCACGCCACAGTTCACATTCGATGACGGCGGTGGCGCCGGCCAGGACAGGGTTGCCCAGTTCGCTCAGGGTCCACTCGATGCCGCTGGCCTTGTCCTTGCCCTTCTTGGCGAACGCATAGGCTTCGGCTTGCTGTTCACCGGACAGCAGATGAATGGCGAAGCGCTTCTGCTTGATCAGTACCGGGTAGGAGTCGGAGGTGTAGTTGGGGCAGAACAGCACCAGCGGCGGGTCCATCGACAGGGAAGAGAAGGCGCTGGCGGTCAGGCCGACGACCGAGCCGTCGTCGTCCAGGGTGGTGATGACGGTAACGCCGGATGGGAAGGAGCCCAGGACGTTCTTGTAGACGGTTGCGTCGATCATCGGAAGTACCTCTAAAAGGCTGCGGTGGTCCGCGGTTTTTATCGTTGATGTGTCTGATGGTATACCGTAATACCTATTTTGCAAGCGGAATTTTCAGCCCTGGTTTTTCACGATGAACGGCTCAAGGCCACGTATATCGTGGTCTTGAGCGGTGAGGTGGTTTGTCGCAGGGCTTTTGCAAGCGGATCAGCGGGCGTTTTTTACTGCGGATCAGTGTTGTCAAAAGTTTGGAATACCATAATATGGTCTGCAGCTGAGAGGCCGCCTAGATGCGGTTTCCTTACAAAGATAAAAACGACCTTTCGAGCTGAAAACCATGTCCCAACCGTCATCGCAACACCAGTTTGTCGAGAATCACACGGTCGATTACGTTCCACCTGCCGAGCGCCACGGGAAGGCGCGCGACCTGTTCACCCTCTGGTTCAGCACCAACATTGCGCCACTGCCCATCGTCACCGGCGCCATGGTGGTCCAGGTGTTCCACCTGAACCTGCTGTGGGGGTTGATCGCCATCGTGCTGGGCCATCTGGTTGGGGGCGTGGTCATCGCCCTGGCCTCTGCGCAGGGACCGCAGCTGGGCATTCCACAGATGGTGCAGAGCCGTGGCCAGTTTGGCCGATACGGCGCGCTGCTGATCGTGTTCTTCACCGCGCTGATCTATGTCGGCTTCTTTATTTCCAACATTGTCCTGGCAGGCAAGACCATCCACGGTATCGCCCCGAGCGTGCCGATGCCCGGCGCCATTGTGATCGGCGCCCTGAGCGCCACCGCCATTGGTGTGATCGGTTACCGCTTCATCCACATCCTCAACCGTATCGGTACCTGGGTGATGGGTTCGGCCTTGCTGGCCGGTTTCATCATGATGTTCATCCAGGACCTGCCGGCCGACTTCTTCAGCCGCGGCGCGTTCAACCTGTCCGGTTTCATCGCCACCGTGTCGCTGGGCACCATCTGGCAGATCAGTTTCTCGCCTTACACCTCCGACTACTCGCGCTACCTGCCGCGTGAAGTGGGTATTGCCAGGCCGTTCTGGGCTACCTATTTCGGCGCCACCCTGGGCACCATCCTGTGCTTCAGCTTTGGTGCGGTGGCGGTGCTGTGCGTACCGGAAGGAACCGATGCGATGGACGCGGTGAAGCAGGCCACTGGCTGGCTGGGCCCGGTCCTGATGGTGCTGTTCCTGCTCAACATCATCAGCCACAACGCCCTTAACCTGTATGGCGCGGTGCTGTCGATCGTCACGGCGATCCAGACCTTCATGGCCGAGTGGACGCCGAGCATCAAAGTGCGGGTGATCCTGGCGTCGGTGATTCTGGTTGGCTGCGCGATGGTTGCGCTGAACGCTTCTGCGGACTTCATCGGCCACTTCATCGGCCTGATCCTGGCGCTGCTGCTGGTGCTGGTGCCGTGGGCTTCGATCAACCTGATCGACTTCTACCTGATCAAGAAGGGGCAGTACGACATCGCCTCGATCTTCAGTGCAGACGGTGGCATCTATGGCCGCTTCAACCACCACGCGATCATTGCCTATGCTTGCGGCATCCTGGTGCAGTTGCCGTTTGCCAATACGTCGTTGTATGTGGGGCCGTATTCCAACATCGTCGAAGGGGCGGACTTGTCCTGGCTGTTCGGGCTGATTGTCACGGTGCCGCTGTATTACTGCCTGGCGACTCGGGGCAAGGCTGGCGAGAAGGCGGGGCGGGTTGTGAGTGTCAATGACTGATAGAGCGTCGTTGCTGTAACCGGGGCCGCAACGCGGCCCCGGCGGTTTCAGATCAGACCTTGAACTGCGCCACCATGCCGTTCAGATCCACCGCCAACCGCGACAAATCCTGTGCCGCCGCACTGGTCTGGTTCGCCCCTGCCGACGTCTGCATCGCCAGGTCGCGAATGTTCACCAGGTTACGGTCCACCTCCCGCGCCACCTGTGCCTGCTCCTCCGAAGCACTGGCAATCACCAGGTTGCGCTGGTTGATCGACGCAATCGCCTCGGCAATCACTTCCAACGCCAGCCCGGCGCCTTGCGCCACCTCCAACGTGCCGGTGGCACGCCCCTGGCTGCTGTGCATCGCCGTCACCGCGCGTTCGGTACCGTTCTGGATACCGGCAATCATTTGCTCGATCTCTGCCGTCGACTGCTGGGTGCGGTGGGCGAGGGCGCGGACCTCGTCGGCCACCACGGCAAAGCCACGGCCTGCCTCACCAGCGCGAGCCGCTTCGATGGCGGCGTTCAACGCCAGCAAGTTGGTCTGCCCGGCAATCGCACCAATCACATCCAGCACGCGGCTGATTTCGTTGGCATTGGTGGCCAGCTGTTCGATCTCGGCCGAGGTACCGGTCACGTCAGCCACCAGGTGCTGGATGGACGCCAGTGCCTGGTTGACCCGGTCGCGGCCGTCGCGGGTAGTCTGGTCGGCGCCTTTCGAGGCGTCGGCGGTGCTGACCGCATTGTTCGCCACTTCCTCGACCGCTGCAGTCATCTGGTTGACGGCCGTCGCCGCCTGGTCGATTTCTGCGCTCTGCTGGTGCAGGCCACGGCTGGTGTCCTCAGTGACCGTGTGCAGCTCTTCCGAGGCCGAGGCCAGTTGGTCGGACGAAGCCGCGATCTTGCGCAGGGTGTCGCGAAGGCTGTCTTGCATACGGCCCAAGGCGCGCAGCAGCAAGGCTGGCTCGTCCTGGCCGATCACGCGAATTTCCCGGGTGAGGTCGCCGGTGGCCACACGCTCGGCGACAGCCACGGCATCGGCCAGCGGCACAACGATACTGCGGGTGAGCACGGTGGCAATGGCGGCGAGCGCAAGCATGATCACCAGCAACGAGACGATGATGGCAGTGAATGCCTCGTCGGCCACATCGCTGCTGCGCTGCGAGGCATCTTCGGCACCCTTGCTGTTGTAGGCGATCAACGCGGTCAAGGCCTTCATCATGCCGTCGGCGCGCTGCGTGAGTGGGCCGCCGATCTGCTGCTTGGCCTCGCTCATGCGGCCAGCAGCAATGTCCTGCAGCACCCTCACTTGCAGGTCGAAATACTGCTGGTAGGCGTCGTTGAACGTGTTGAACAGGGCACGGTCGTCGGCCGCGATGATGGTATCGGCGTAGGCTTTCAACCCATCCTTGAGCTCGGCATTGATGCCATCGAGCAGCTGCAGGTTGCGTGTGCGTTCGTCGGGGTTGTCGTCCAGCGCGGCGCGCAGGGTGACGGCGCGAGCGCGCCCGAGGTTGCTGCTGATGTCACCCAACGCCACCACGGCGGGCATCCAGGTGACCCGGATCTCGTCGGTAGCCGTGTCCATCTGGCGGGTTTCGTAGAGTGCGATAAGGCCCATGAACAGGACCAGGATGCCCAACAGGGCGAATACGCTGGCAGCGCGAATGCCGATCTTCATATTCCGTAACTGCATGGAATGCTCCTTGACGGTGGCGTGCAGGCCTCAGGAGCTTGGACGGAAAAGCCGGAACACCGGTAAGGCGCCAGGCTCTTGATGCGCTGCGGATTGTGTTGTGTGCCTCACCCTCTTGCATACTTTTTGATTTGAATGATGCCATATGGCCATCATTGTTGAACAGTCATTCAATGTAACGAAATAATTGACAAAACCGTCGTATTTTGACGGCTTTGTCAGGTTTTTCCGTCAAACGATCGCGATCATCGGGTCGGCGGCGGCCAGGGCCAGGGCGCGGTCAGCTGCCGGCGGGTAGATCCACACCGAGTTGATCTGGCGCTTGAGGTCCTTGCCTTCTTGGCCCTGCAGTTTCAATTCGCGCTCCCAGCCTTCGCTGTATGCCGCGCCCCATTCACCCAGGTCCAGGCAGGTAACGTACTTGGGCTGGCGGTACACCACGGGCGTCACCCCAAGCAGGTCGGCCATGGCGTTGTTGCCACTGTGGCGGCCCATGGGGATGGCGTGCTGGCAGGTCATCAGCGCGTGGTTACCGATTTCATCCACGGCAGCCCAGGCGGTATCCCCGGTGGCATAGATGTGCTGCTGGCCAATCACCTTGAGGTGATCGTCGACCTTGAGCCGGCCGAAGTTGTCGCGCTCGCCGGCAACCTGTGCGGTCAGCGGGCTGGCCTTGACGCCGACGGTCCAGATCACGGTGTTGCTGGCGATGTAGTCGCCGTTGTCGAGGGTGACCCCGCCTGCATCCACGGCCACCACCGAGGTGCCGGTCAGCCATTCGACGCCGGCCAACTGCGAGGCCGCAACGATCGATGGCTTGATGCCCGCGCCCAGCGCCGCGCCGACACTGACACCACGGTCTACCAGCAGCACCCGTACATCGTTACCGAGGATGGCGCGCAGCCGCGCAGGCATTTCGGTGGCCGTTTCGATACCGGTGAAGCCACCACCGCAGACCACCACGGTATTGCGTGCAGGCGAAGCGGGCAGGGCGGCCAGGCCCGCCAGGTGTTGCTCCAGGCGCACGGCCGACTCCATCTGGTCGACGTCGAAGGTATGTTCGGCAAGGCCTGGGACTGCTGGGCGTGCAACCTGGCTGCCAGCGGCAAGGATTAGGCGGTCGTAGCTGATCTGCTGGCGCTGGCCGTGGCTGTCGGTGTAGCTGACGTTGCGTGCATCGGCGTCGATGGCTTCGGCGTTACCGGTAATGAAGCGCACGCCAACGGCCTCGAACAGTTCACCCACGGGGGCTTTCAAGGTGTGCGCGTTGGCCTCGTAAAAGCGCGGGCGAATGCGCAGTTCCGCTTGCGGGGCCAGCACGCTGATGCTCAGGTCGTCGCGTTGCGCCTGGTCGAGCAGGCGTGCTGCGCTCAGGGCGCTCCAGACACCGGCAAAGCCGGCACCGATGATGAGGATGTTCGATTTCATGCTGTGCTCCGCTGGAAAAGGGGGATTCGCCCCGTGAGTCGTGTTGCATCAATAACTCCGACTATAGTGGTCGTAGTTTGTTTGTGCAAGCGTTTCCAAACCGCAGTCGCCCCTGCCGAATGCTCGGCAGGGGTGATTGCGGGTGTGGCACAGCAGGGCCACAAACCTTGATATACCCAGCCCCATCCGTTATAGATAAAAAGGAAACCACAAAGAAAAGAGGCCATTGCAGCCCCCATGTACGAGAACACACGTATCTTGCGCCCCTCAGGCCCCCATTTTGCGCCCTGCGCTGATGGATACGGGCCCACCCCCATGATCCTTTCCCCGCTTTCAAGCCTGTTTCACGTGTTGTCGATTCCTCCCGCCAACATCCTGCTCCACCAGATGCGCAAACGCCCCGTCCCTCCGCCTGCACCGTAACGCCTGAACTCCGTTACCCCCGGCTTTTTGCCGTTCGGGGTTGGGGAGCCTTTGCATTTTTTTCAGCGTTCAACTGTTCAGGAATCACTATGACTCTTCGTGTAGCAATCATCGGTGCCGGCCCGTCCGGCCTTGCACAACTGCGTGCGTTCCAGTCTGCCCATGCCCAGGGCGCACCCATGCCGGAAATCGTCTGCTTCGAGAAACAAGCCGACTGGGGCGGTATGTGGAACTACACCTGGCGCACCGGTCTCGACCAGCATGGCGAGCCGGTGCACGGCAGCATGTACCGCTACTTGTGGTCCAACGGCCCCAAGGAGTGCCTGGAGTTCGCCGACTACAGCTTCGATGAACACTTCGGGCGGCCGATTTCCTCGTACCCACCGCGTGAGGTGCTGTGGGACTACATTCAGGGCCGCGTGAAGAAGGCCGGGGTGCGCGATTACATTCGCTTCAATACAGTGGTGAAGAACGTCAGTTTCAATGAGCGCACGCGCGAGTTCACCGTAAGCGCCCATGACTACAGCGTAGGGGTTGGTATCGAGCAGGTGTTCGATTTCGTGGTGGTGGCCAGTGGGCACTTCTCCACGCCGCACGTGCCGGAGTTCGAAGGCTTCGAGCGTTTCACCGGGCGTATCCTGCACGCCCACGATTTTCGCGAAGCGGTGGAATTCAAGGGGCAGGATCTGCTCATTGTCGGCAGCAGCTACTCCGCCGAAGACATCGGTTCGCAGTGCTACAAGTACGGCGCGCGTTCGATCACCACGGCCTACCGTACCCAGCCGATGGGCTACAAATGGCCCAAGGGGTGGGAAGAGCGCCCGCAACTGGTACGGGTCGAAAACGACCTGGCGTTCTTCGCAGATGGTTCGAGCAAGCGCGTGGATGCGATCATCCTGTGCACGGGCTACCAGCATCACTTCCCGTTCCTGCCGGATGAGCTGACCCTCAAGACCAACAACCGCCTGTGGCCTGCGGGCCTGTACCAGGGTGTGGTATGGGAGCAGAACCCGCAGTTGCTGTACCTGGGCATGCAAGACCTCTGGTACAGCTTCAACCTGTTCGACGCACAGGCATGGTTTGCCCGTGACTACATGATGGGCCGCATCAAGCTACCGTCCAGGGCCGGCATGCAAGCCGACAGCCAGCGCTGGCGCGAGGACGAAGAGGGGCTGGAAACCACAGCTTCGATGTACGAGTTCCAGGGCCGATACATCAAGCACCTGATCGAGCAGACCGATTACCCACGCTTCGATATCGATGCGGTCAACCGCATCTTCCTGCAATGGAAGCAGGACAAGAAGCACGACATCATGGGCTACCGGGACAAATCGTACCGCTCGGTGCTCACCGGCACCAAAGCAGTGCCCCACCATACCCGCTGGATGCAGGCGATGGATGACTCGCTGCAGGAATACCTGCGCGAGACGGACGGCAAGAAAGGCGAAGTGAAGGCTTTGCGCGGGTAGACGCCAGCCTTTTGCAGCGCGATGCGGTTGGCGCTCCAGCACTTCAAGGCAGAGGACCGCTTTGCGGTGCTGGCGTTACCCGCGTATTATTTGCGACAAAGTTGGTCGGAGATTGAAATGTCGCTTTACAGTGCTGGCGTCGAATACGGCATCCATTGCCTGTTGTTCCTGGTGGACGAGCGTGGTGATTCGCGCGAGTCCAGCGTGCGCGATCTGGCGGAGTTGCAAGGTGTGCCCCAGGAGTACCTGGCCAAGGTCTTCACCAAGCTGGCACGCGCCAAGCTGGTGGTTGCCACCGAAGGTGTGCGCGGCGGCTTCCACCTGGCCCGGCCTTCGGACGAAATCACCGTGCTGGACATCGTCAATGCCATCGATGGGCCGAAGAAGATCTTCGACTGTCGCGAAATCCGCGAACGCTGCACGCTGTTCGACGGTGCTGCACCGGGGTGGGCGACTGAAGGCACCTGTGCGATTCATGCGGTGATGCTGGGGGCACAGAAGCGTATGGAAGAGGCCTTGGCGCAACAGACCATACTGGACTTGGCGCGACGGTTCGGGCGCAAGGCCCCGGCCGAGTTCGGTCAACAGGTCAATAGCTGGATGGGTGAGCGGCGGGAAGGTAAAGGAGGCGGGGACATACCGGTCAGCCAAGTCTGAATGGGCCGCTACAGCAGTAACGCTTTCAGCGCCCTTCATGCTGGCGCCGGTACGCCCCCGGCTGCACCCCCACCGCTTTGGCAAACGCGCGGGTAAACGCTGCCACCGACTGATACCCCACCTGCGCACCCACTTGTTCAACAGTATTTCCTGCCCGCAGCAACTGGCTGGCATGGCGCATGCGCAGCGCCAACAGTACTTGCCCCGGCGACTGCCCGGCCAGTTCGCTGAACCGCTTGAAAAACGCCGACCGCGACAAACCCGTGCAGGCGGCCATGCTCTCCAGCGTCCAGGCTTGCCCCGGTTGCGCGACCAACTGTTCCAGCAGCCCGGCAAATGCCGGCTGGCGGGCGAGGGCGATCAGCCCGCCCAGTGACTGCTCGGCATTTACCTGCTGGCGCAGCACGTACAGGAACAACAGGTGCGTCAGCCGCTCAAGCATTACCTGCGACGGGCCTGCGGCACGCCGGCATTCTTCCAGAATCAGCCCGAACAGCGCCCGCGCTGCGCTGCCAGCGGGGTCTTCGGCGCGCAGCAAGATCCAGTCAGCCAGGCCCTCGACAATCAACGAAGTCAGGCCCGACTGAAAATGGAAGAAGCCGCAGACCAGCCCAACGCCGTCGCTGGCCTCGCTGTCCAGCGCCTGCATGGCCTGGCGCGGTTGGGCGCAGGCGTCTACCGGGTCCTGGTCGCTGGACAAGCGATAGGCCAGGTCGCGCAACAGGAACACCGCGTCGCCTTTTTCCAGCCGCACCGGTTGCGGTTGGCCATCGATGTGCAACCAGCAGTGCCCCTGCACCACCAGATGGAAGCTGGCGCGGCCCATGCCCTGGGTGCTGGCATGCCAGCCGCCACAGTAGCGGCCCACATGAAACAGGCTGGCATCGAGCTCCAGGCTTTCTAATAACCAATCGACAAGGTGGCTGGACGAAATCATCTAATGCAAAGACTCAGGAGCAAGGAAAGGCGACTGATGAATATGGAGGGTAATTCTTATAACCAACAGACTGTAGTGACCCCCATCAAAGGAGACCACTCCATGTCCTCGCGCATTACTTTACACACGCTGCAGAGCGCCCCGGAAGCGGCGCGTCCATTTCTCGAAAACGCCCAGAAGAATTCTGGCTTCATCCCCAACCTGCTCGGCGTGCTGGCCAACGCCCCGGCGGCGCTGGAAACCTACGTGACCGTCTCGGCACTCAATGGTAAATCCGACTTGAGCCTGGCCGAGCGCGAAGTGGTGCAGTTGATTGCCGCCACTGTGCATGGTTGTGATTTCTGCGTGGCTGGCCATACGGCTGTGGCGCTGAACAAGGCCAAGCTGCCGCAGGAGGTAGTGGATGCCCTGCGTGCCCGTGGTGAACTGCCCGATGCCCGATACGAAACCCTGGCTGCCTTCGCCCGTGAAGTGATCGCTACCCGCGGCAACGTCGGCGAAGCCACCTACCAGGCCTTCCGTGAAGCTGGCTTCAGTGAAGGCAACGCCCTGGAAGTGATTCTTGGCGTAAGTCTCGCAACCCTGTGCAACTTTGCTAATGTTTTCGCCCAGACCCCGCTCAACGACGAGCTTGGCAAGTACCGCTGGCAGCCAACTGCATAGCCCACGTGTGATAGCGACCCAGGCGCGGTCGCTGTAGGAGCGGCCTTGTGCCGCGAATGGGCCGCCAAGCGGCCCCGGCGTTCCAAAAGGAGCAAGACCATGCAAGATTGTGCATTTCGACAATGGCTGGATGCCAATGCCGAGGCCATCGACCGGGGCCTGTGCGAACCGCAACAGGTGCTGGCGCAGATTGCCGAGTCGCAGTTGCTGCGCATAGGTGTCGACCCGGCGCAGGGTGGCACGGGCGGGCGGGTGACCGACGCTGTCGAGGCAATCGCCGCTATTGCCAGCCGATCGTTGGCGGCGGCGTTCGTCTGCTGGGGCCAGCGCGCCTTCATCGAATACCTGTTGCACAGCCCCAACCACGCCCTGCGCGAGCGCCTGCTGCCGGGCTTGTTGACGGGCGAACTGGCCGGTGCCACCGGGCTGTCCAACGCCATGAAGTTTCTGTCCGGCATCGAAGCGCTGCAGGTGCGTAGCCGCCCGGCAGCCGATGGCTGGCAGCTGGAAGGGCGCCTGCATTGGGTGACCAACCTGCGCAAGAGCGGCTTCGTGGTGGCGGCGGCCATCGAAGATGAAGCCGGTGGCGCGCCGTTCGTCCTGGCGATTCCTTCCAATGCCCAGGGCCTGGAGCGCTCTGACGACCTGCAACTGATGGGGCTGCAGTCGAGCAACACGGCAGCACTGGCGTTTCACCAGGTGCCGCTGGCGCGTGATTGGCTGCTGCATGAAAATGCCCGCGAATTCTTGCCACGGGTACGCCCGGCGTTCCTGGCGCTGCAGTGCGGCATGGCCATCGGCCTGGCGCGACGGGCGTTGGAAGAGGTTCTGGCGCACTTGCATGGGCGCACCTCGTTCCTCGACGAAGCCCGTCAGGTGCTCAGCGAGCGCCTGGAAAATACCGTCAGCGAGCTCAAGCAGGGCCTGCTCGAAGGCCGCTTCCAGCAACACCCAGCGGCCTTGTTCAAGCTGCGCATCACCTTGGCTGAATGTGCCGCCGACGCCGTGCAGTTGGAGTTGCAGGCCAGTGGTGGCAAGGCTTATCTCAGCGAGTATGGCGAAGGCTTTGCCCGTCGCTGGCGTGAGTCGGCCTTCGTGCCGATCGTCACCCCCAGCTTGGTGCAACTGCGCGCCGAACTGCAACGCCAGGCGGGCGCCGCATGAGCGCAGTGTTGCTCGAGGCCCGTGACATCAGCCTGGGCTACCCACGCGAAGGTGGCTGGCAGGAAGTGCTGGCGCAGTTCGACCTGCAGCTGGCGCCGGGCGAAGTCGTGAGCATCCTTGGCCCCAGCGGCGTCGGCAAGTCGAGCCTGCTGCGGGTGCTGGCAGGCTTGCAGCAGCTCCGTGGCGGTCGCGTGAGCCTGCACGGTCAGCCGCTGCAGGGGCCGCACCCGCGTCTGGCGGTGGCTTTTCAGGACCCGAGCCTGCTGCCTTGGCTTAGCCTGGAGAAGAACGTTGCCTTTGGCCTGGACTTCGCCCGCCAGCCCAAACTGGCTGCTGCCGAGCGGCGTGCACGCATCGATCATGCGATTGCCGCTGTCGGCCTTGAGCATGCCCGTGGCCAGTACCCGGCGCAGCTGTCTGGCGGCATGGCCCAGCGTACCGCGCTGGCCCGCTGTCTGGCCCGCCAGCCTGAAGTACTGCTGCTCGACGAGCCGTTCGGCGCGCTGGACGAAGTGACCCGGGCCGACATGCAGCAACTGCTGCTGCAACTGATCGCTACACACAACACGGCGGCGGTGCTGATTACCCACGATATCGACGAAGCCTTGCTGCTGTCCGACCGGGTTCTGCTACTGGGCAACCACCCAGCGCACATCCTCGGCCAATGGCACATCGACCTGGCGCAACCGCGCGCGCAGCGGATCGAAGAACTGGGCGCCTTGCGCATCGAAATTCTCAAAACCCTTCGGCGGGCAAGCCGCACAGTCGAACCTACCTCAACCCCGTTGCCCTCGGAGGCTGTCCATGTGCATGGATGACTGCTGTTCCACTTCTTCGCGTCGTGATTTTCTCAAACTCGGAGCCATGCTTACCGCCGCCGGTGCGCTGCCGTTGCTGTCGAGCTTGCAGGCCCGCGCCGCCGCCGAGCCGGACGCACCGGTGCGCATCGGCTATCTGCCGATCACCGACGCCACGCCACTGCTGGTGGCGCATAACAACGGGCTGTTCGAGGCCGAAGGCATCAAGGCCGAGCGCCCGGTGCTGCTGCGCAGTTGGGCGCAGGTGATCGAGGCGTTCATCTCGGGTCAGGTCAACGTCATCCACCTGTTGTCGCCGATGACCGTATGGGCGCGCTATGGCAGCAAAGTGCCGGCCAAAGTGGTGGCCTGGAACCATGTGGGCGGTTCGGGGCTGACCGTGGCGCCCGATATCACCGACATGAAACAGCTCGGTGGCAAGACCGTGGCGATTCCGTTCTGGTATTCGATCCACAACGTGGTACTGCAGCAGATGCTCAACGACAATGGTCTGTCGCCGGTGTCGAAGCCGGCCAATGCGCAGCTAGCTGCCAACGAAGTCAACCTGCTGGTGCTGCCGCCGTCCGACATGCCACCGGCGCTGGCCAGCAAGCGCATCGCCGGCTACATCGTTGCCGAGCCGTTCAATGCCCTGGCCGAAAACCTCAAGGTTGGCCGCGTGCAGCGCTTTACCGGCGATGTGTGGCGCAATCACGCCTGCTGCGTGGTGTTCATGCACGAACATGACCTGAACAACCGTCCAGAGTGGTCGCAGAAGGTGGTCAACGCCATCGTCAAGGCCCAGCACTGGACCCGCGACCACCGCGCCGAGGCCGCGGCCTTGCTGTCCAAGGCCGGCCCCAACAAGTACACCCCGCACGAGCCTGCGGTGTTGGCCAAGGTTCTGGCGCCTGCCGCCGAGGACCGTGCAGGCTATATTGCCAGTGGCGCCATTCGCCATCAGCAGTGGGACGAAAAACGCATCGACTTCCAGCCATACCCGTTCCCGAGCTACACCGAAGAGCTGGTCAAGCGCCTGAAAACCACCCTGATCGAAGGCGACAACGGCTTTCTGGCCGGGCTGGACCCGGCGCAGACCGCCCGCGACCTGGTCGACGATCGCTTCGTGCGCAATGCCATCGCTGCAGTCGGCGGCCCGTCGGTGTTCGGCATTGCCGACAACTTCGAGCGTAGCGAGGAGTTCGCGGTCTGATGCGCACCCATGTCGTACATGCCGGCCTTGGGCTGGCCGGGTTGTTGGCCTTGTTGCTGTTGTGGTGGGCCGGTGTTGCCATGTTCGGCCAGGCCGACGGCCTGTCGGCGCGCTTTTCACCGGCGGCTACCTTGGCCAGTCTGGTCGAGCTGTTGGGGCAGGGCGAGGTCTACGGGCATATCTGGGTCAGCCTCAAGCGTATCCTGGTCGGGCTGCTGCTGGCGCTGCTGATAGGGGTACCGTTGGGCTTGCTGGTTGGCAGCTACCGGCACCTGGAGGCGGCGACCACGCCGGCGTTCCAGTTTTTGCGCATGATCTCGCCATTGTCGTGGATGCCGGTGGTGGTGATGCTGATGGGCGTGGGTGACCAGCCGATCTACTTCCTGCTGGCGTTTGCCGCGTTGTGGCCGATCTTGCTGAACACCGCGGCAGGGGTACGGCAACTGGACGCACGCTGGCTGCAACTGAGCCGCAGCTTGAGCGCCACGCGTTGGGAGACCTTGTGCAAGGTGATCGTGCCGGGGGTGATCGGCCATGTGCTGACCGGGGTGCGTCTGGCCATCGGTATTCTGTGGATCGTGCTGGTACCGTGCGAAATGCTGGGCGTGAGTGCGGGGCTTGGGTATTTCATTCTCGATACCCGCGACCGGCTGGCGTACTCCGAGCTGATGGCGATGGTGCTGCTGATTGGCGTGCTGGGGTTTGTGTTGGATGCCCTGGCGCGTGGGCTGCATCGACGCTGGGTACACGGTTGACGGGGCAATGGGGCTTCTCGCGGGCATGCCCGCGATGAAGCCCTACGCTCAATGCACGGTCTTGCGCTGCCGCACACATTCCTGGGCTTGAGCGGCCAATTCATCCAGCCGCTCATCGCGCATCTGCTCCGCTTCGATCATCGCATCCTCACCCTGCTGGTTAAGCAGGTAGGTATGAATCTGCAGCACTTCAGCCGTCTGATAAATCGGCGCAATGTCCAATCGCCCTATCAATGCGCCGCTGGCTTGCCCGGTGCTACTCATCAGCACTTGCGGACCATTGGCGGCCACCGCCTGCATACCCATGGCCTCGAACCACGGCACCTGGCTGGCGAAGGCATTCAGTTCTACACAGGCATGGCGAGCTCGCAAGTCGTCCAGCAAGGCGCGGGCGATGCCCTGGCGGCGGTGGCTGGGGCGCACGGCCAGGAATGCCAGTGCACAGGCCTGCTGGTCGTCCTCGGCTGGCAGAGACAGGGCAAAGCCCAGCAACTGGTCCGGTGCTTCGGCATCCAGCGCCAGGGTGAGCGCAACGGCCAGGCCACGGTTGCCGTCCAGTGCTTGCAGGTACTGGTGCACTTCCATGCCGACGCCGTACTGGTATAGCGGGTACAGCGGGTTGTCGGCAGTGATGGCGACACTGCTCAGTTCGCCGACATTGTGGATTACCAGCTCGCGGATCTGGTTCTGGAAAGATTCGGGCGGCACGCTGTCGAGGCGGCTCAGGATGAACATCGGGGGGCAGGCTCCGGCGGGTGAGATTACAGCCCGCGCTGTGTTGGCGCGGGTTGTACAGTCTAACCGGTTTTGCCGTATCAGCCTTGTGCCTGTAATGCACCGAGCATCAGGTCGAGGTTTTGCACCGCAGCACCCGAGGCGCCTTTACCCAGGTTGTCGAACACGGCGGTGAGCAGGACCTGGCCATGCTCGGGGTTGGCGTACAGCGCCAGGCGCAGGTTGTTGCTGTCGTTCAATGCCTCGGGGTCGAGGTTTGCCGCAGCGCCGTGCTGGTGCAAGGGCATCATCTGGACGTGGCGGGCACCCTGGTAATGCTGCTCCAGGCAGGCCTGCAACTGTTCGGCGTTGACCTGCCCAGGCAACAGGCGCAGCTGCAGTGGAATGCTCAGCACGATACCTTGGCGGTAGGCGCCGTAACCGGGCATGAACATCGGCCGCGCCGACAGCCCGGCATGCTGCTGGATTTCCGGCACGTGCTTGTGCGCCAGTTCCAGGCCATACAACTGCAAGGCCGGGGCTTTGCCCGCGCCGGGTTGTTCATGCCGCTCCACCGCAGTGCGCCCGCCGCCGGAGTAGCCGGAGATGGCATGGATGTTCAGTGGGTAATCTGCAGGCAACAGGCCAGCCTTGACCAGCGGCCGTAGCAAGGCGATGGCACCCGTGGGGTAGCAACCTGGGTTGCTGACCCGCTTGCTGTTCGCGATACGCTCGGCTTGTTGCTCGTCAAGTTCCGGCAGGCCATACACCCAGCCTGGCGTGATGCGGTGCGCGGAGCTGGCGTCGATCACCCGCACGTGAGGGTTGCTGATTGCTGCCACGGCCTCACGTGCAGCATCGTCGGGCAGGCACAGCAGCGCGATGTCGGCGCTGTTGATCGCCTCGCGGCGGCGTTGCGGGTCTTTGCGCTCGGCCTCGGGCAGGGTCAGCAGGCGCAGGTCGCCACGGCCCTGCAGGCGGGCATGAATTTGCAGGCCGGTGGTGCCTTGGTCGCCATCGATGAAGACAACAGGGGTGTGCATGGTCGGGGTCCGGTTGGGGAAGGATGGCCTATGCTCGCCTGTGGCTTTGCTAATGAAAATTTGAATATGATGATCGATATGTTCATTTTTTCTGAATTGATCCGACCATGCGCGAAATCAGCCTCGACCGCCTCCGCACGTTGGTGGTCATCACCGACCTGGGTTCATTTGCCGAGGCCGCCCGCCAGCTCAACCTGGCGCCGCCCACCATCAGCCTGCACGTGGCTGAACTGGAGGCGCGAGTGGGGGCCCCGTTGCTTACCCGCACCCGTGGTCAGGTGCGGCCCACGGCCATCGGCGAAACACTGCTGCTACGTGCCCGCCGCCTGTTGGCGGACGCCGACCTGGCGCTGGACGAAGTACGCCGGCAGGTCGAGGGGTTGACTGGGCGGGTGCGCCTGGGCGCTTCTACCGGCGCCATCGCCCATTTGCTGCCACAAGCCTTGGCGCGGCTGCGCATGGAGCACCCCGGGATCGACGTGCAGGTACAGGTGCTGACCTCACAGGCCTCGCTCACGCGCCTGCGTGAAGGCACGCTGGATATCGGCCTGGTGGCCTTGCCGCAGGTGGCCGGCAAAGGGCTGATGGTCACCCCCTGGCGGCGCGACCCGATTCTTGCCTATGTGCCGGCCGACTGGCAGCCACCGGCCAGGGTCACGCCGGGCTGGCTGGCGCAGCGGGCATTGATTCTCAACGACAGCACTACCCAGCTGTCACGGGTGACCGGGGAATGGTTCGCGACAGCGGGGTTGTACCCCACGCCGCGCATCGAGCTGAACTACAACGATGCGATCAAGAGCCTGGTCGGCGCCGGCTACGGGGCGACGCTGTTGCCGCAGGAGGGGGAGGCGGCCGAGCTGGACCGGCGTATTGCTCGCCGGCCATTGCGGCCGGGGTTGTGGCGGCAGTTGGGCATTGCTTGCCGGGCGGGGCAGGCAGAGCGGGCCACGGGGTATGTGCTGCAAGCGTTGGAGCGGTTACGGCAATAGGGGCCGCTCGGCGGCCCCAGGCCTCAACGCCGCTCTCGCGCCCGGACTGCGGTCACGGTCTCGCCACCGACACCCCAGTTATCGGTTGGCACCTCCTCGATCACCACAAAGGTGCTGGCAGGCGGCTTCCCCAGCACCTCCTGCAGCATACGGGTCGTCTGTTCGATCAACTGGCGCTTGTGCTCAGCGCTCACCCCTTCATCGGTTACGCGAATATGGACATAAGGCATGGTTGCTTGCTCCTCGGGTCAATGCCATGTGCCGGCGGTACTGCCGCCATCCACCGGCAGGATGACGCCGCTGACGAAGCGTGAATCGGCCAGGTACAACACCGCGTCCACCACGTCCTGGGGCGAACCGGTACGGCCGCTTGGCGACAGTGCGCCCATCCCCTGAACATTGTCGCCATGCAGGGGGGTCTCGATGATCCCCGGCGCCACGGCATTCACCTGCACGCCGCTGGCCGCCAGTTCCAGCGCCAGGCCTTTGACCGCCTGGTTCAGGCCGCCTTTTACCAACACCGGCAGCAGGGCTGGTACGCGGGTATCCGGCTGCAGGGCGATGGAGGCCGTGATGGCGATGATCTGCCCATGCCCTTGCTGGGTCATGATCCGCGCTGCTTCCTGGGCTGGGTAGAAAAAGCCTTTGAGGTTGGTGCCGACCAACGCGTCCACATCCATTGCAGTGTATTCGGCAAACCGTTTGGCAATGAAAATGCCGGCGTTGTTGATCAGGATGTCCACACCGCCAAAGGTGTGAGCGGCCTTGGCGAACAAGCGTTGCGCCGTGGCCGGTTCGGCGATGTCACCCGCTACGCCAATAAACCGCGAAGAGTTGCCGAGGCGAGCGGCGGCCTGCTCCAGGCGTGCCTCGCTGCGGGCATTGCCGACGACGTTGTCGCCGCGTTCCAGGAAGGCCTCGGCCAGGGCAAAACCCAGGCCGCTGGAGGCCCCAGTGATGATGACGGTACGTGGCTTGTTCATGTGCTTGGTCTCCAGTGAATTGAGCCATCGGCTCGATGTGGACTCACTGTAATTGGCTACCGATGCTTGAAAAATAAGGCGCGAGGCATTTCAATCGATACACCATGTAATTAATTGAGCCGCCATGCCCCGCCATTTCGATGACTTGCAACTGGGTAGCCTTGAGCTGTTCTGCCTGGCCGCCGACAGTGGCAGCTTCACTGCCGCAGCCGCACTGGCCGGCGTCACGCCGGCGGCGGTCAGCCGCAACGTGGCGCGTCTGGAGGAGCGCCTGGGGGCACGGTTGTTCGTCCGTACCACGCGGCAAATGCGCCTGTCCGCAGCGGGCCATGCCTATTACCTGCAATGCCGACAGGCGCTAGGGCAACTGGTCGAAGCCGAACGCCAGGTAACGGGTGGGCAGATCGAGCCCAGTGGCTTACTGCGCATCAGTGCGCCCACGCCCTATGCCCATCATCGGTTACTGCCGCTGCTGCCGCGCTTTCGCCAGCGCTACCCGCAGGTGCGGGTGGACGTGCATGTCAGCAACCGCAACGTCGATTTTGCCGAGGAACCCTTCGACCTGGCCATTCGTGGCCGCGAACCGGCCGACTCACGGCTGGTGGCGCGTCGGCTTGAGGATGCCGAGCTGGTGGTGGTGGCCACCCCGGGCTACCTGGCCGGTGCCGGCATGCCGCAGGTGCCACACGACTTGCAGCACCACGAGTGCATCCAGTTTGAAATGCCCAGCAGTGGCCGCCGCCCGCCGTGGACCTTTCGCCAGGATGGTCGTCAGGTGGAAGTGGAAACGCAGGGGGCGCTCACCTGCCTGGGCGACTTTCTAGCCACGGCCACGCTGGTGCGCCACGGCGGCGGGCTGATGCAGGCTTATCGCTTTACTGTGCAAGACGCATTGGTCAGCGGCGAACTGGTCGAGGTGCTGACGGCGTTTGGCGGCACCTCTCGGCCCTTCATGTTGATCTACCCGCAGGCACGGCACATGCCATTGCGGGTGCGGGTGTTCATCGATTTCCTGTTCGCCGAGGCCGGGCAACCGCTGAGCTGACGTGGTGCGGTGCAGGCATGGGCCGACTATGCTTTTGGCTGCGCCGAGCCGAATAGGCCTCGACGAACCTTACGGTTTTCCAGGAGAACGCTCCATGAAATCCATGAAATGCATACCCTTGCTGGTGATTACCTCCGTCCTCGCTTTTGCCGCACACGCAGACCCAGCAAGCAACTGTGCGGCCAAGATCAAGGAACTGGAGGATTTCCATAAAGCCAGTGGTCAGGCGATGCATGGCGGCATGGCCCATGACTTCAAAGTTCATCTGCAAAATGCCAAAGATGCTCAGAGCAAGGGTGACATGGCTCAATGTCAGGCCTCTGCGGACCAAGCCAAGACCATCTATAACAAGGCTCGTAGCAAATAAGCTCGTACGGGCCTCTTCGCGGGTAAACCCGCGAAGAGGCCCGTGCAGGATGGCCCCACCGTCAGAACCAGCGATCGTTCTTCTTGCGTCCCCGGGTCAGCGCCGGCAGGATCAACCCCGCCAGCAAACCCGCACCAGCAATGCTGCCGCCATACACCATGTAGCGCATCATCACCTGCTTGTTCTCATCCCCCAGGCGCGCCTGGGTATCGCGCAGCTCCGACTGGCTTTGGTCCAGCTGCTCGTTCAGCGCCTTGTTGCGCGCCTCCAGTTCGTCGATCAGCTGTTTGCGCGAATCGAGCGTTTCCTGCATGCCCTGCACGCGGTTTTTCCAGCTGTCGTCGATGGTCTTCAGCTGCCCGGTCAGTTCCACGACCTGGGCATCGAGCATCGGCAGGCGTTCGTTCTGTCCAGGAACCGCCTGCAGGTCGTTGCTGAGAATCCACACCACATCGCCGTTCTGCCCGCGCACCTGGCTGTAGTTGCCCTGGCTGCCGATCAGGGTGAGTTTTTGCCCGGACTTGAGCGTTCCGACGATGCGGTGGCCATCCGTCGGGCCGCTGCGCACGTAGGTGCTCAGGCTGTCGCTGACCCAGCGTGCATCGCTGGCAGGCTCTTCGGCGTGCACCGGTGCGGCAAGGGTCACCAGGGCGGCAATCAGGCCGCCGCGCAGGGCAGGGAGGACGGAAGCAATTGGGCGGGAATCGGGCATGTTGGGTCTTCGCTGAAACAGGACAAAAGTAGGCCCGGTGACTGGGCCGATGAACCGGTCGGTGAGTTGACCGTCAGCCAAAGACCGTTTTTTTGTAAGCAGGTTCACTACCTGACGTCGGAAATGTCTGCAGGATGTTGCAAGGCCCGACCCAGGGCATTGCCTTGTCGATGACGCAATTGTAATGCGCCGATCACCTTGGCGTTATCTGCCGGCCGTCAATCTCGGCCCGCCGACATAACAACAAATGCGACGTTCAAGGAGCATCGGATGACCTGCAGATCACCCCTGAAACTGGCGGCTTGCCTGGCACTGGCCAGCGTTGGCAACCAGGCCATGGCGGCAGAAGAAAGCGCTGAAGGCTTTATCGAGGGCAGTACCCTCAGCGTGCTCAACCGCAATTTCTACTTCAACCGCGACAACCGCGATTCCGCCGCCCCCATGCACAACCCCAACAAGCAACCTGACAATGGCTACTCCGAAGCCTGGGCTCACGCTGTGATTACCCGCTTCGAGTCGGGCTTCACCCAGGGTACTGTCGGTGTTGGCCTGGATGCGTTCGCCATGCTTGGCCTCAAGCTCGACACCGGCGGCGGTCGCAACGGCGGGCGTAGCTCTTTCGATGTAATGCCCGTTGACCGTGATGGCCAGGCCCGTGACGAATACACCAAGGTAGGTGGCGCGGCCAAGGTGCGCCTGTTCGACACGGTCCTGAAGGTAGGCGATGTGTTCCCGGCCAACCCGGTGGTGGCGGCAGGCGACTCGCGGCTACTGCCGGAAAGCTTCCGTGGCGTGACCCTGGAGAACACCAGCATCAAGGACCTGACCTTGCAGGCCGGGCGTTTGCACGCCATGAGCCAGCCAATGTCCAGCGACCTGCGGGAAAACTTCGTGACCTTCTACGGCGGCCCGGTCGATTCGCCGTGGATTGCCTATGGCGGTGGTGACTACACGCTCAATGACCATGTCAGCGTCAGCCTGTTCAGCAGCCGGCTCAAGGATGTGTGGAACCAGTACTACGCCGGCACCAGCCTGAGCTGGCCGTTGAGCGATGAGCTGGCCCTGCTTGGCGGTTTCAACTATTACAAGGCGGTTGATGAAGGGCAGCGGCGCCTGGGTGCCTTCGACAATGACATCTGGAGCGCCAAGGTCGGCGTGCGCCTTGGCGCTCACACCCTGGCGCTGACTCACCAGCGCAACAACGGCGACGATGACTTCGACTACCTGCGCCAGTCCGACTCGATCTTCCTCGACAACTCTATCCAGTACAGCGACTTCAACTCGCCCAAGGAGCGCTCGTGGATGCTGCGTTACGACCTGAACATGGCCGCCTATGGCGTGCCTGGCCTGTCGTTCATGACGCGCTACGGCAAGGGCACAGACGCCGACTACTCCAATGCCAACGCCACCTACATGCGCCGCGACGGCGACGGCAACCCACTGACCGACCAGAAGCGCTGGGAACGTGACATCGAGGTCAAGTACGTGGTGCAGACCGGCGCAGCCAAGGACCTGTCATTGCGCGTGCGCCAGGCCACCACCCGGGCCACGGCCTTCGAGTCGGACCTGGACGAAGTACGGCTGATCGTGGAATACCCGCTGTCGATCCTGTGAATTCACCTTGGCAGCCTTGTTGCTCCTTTGGTTTGGGTGAATATTTTGGCGCTCCGCATGGAGCGCTTTTTTTTCGGGCTATAAGTTGCAGCTAGACTCATGGGTTCACACCCTTTCAGGGAGCCAGGACCATGACTGCCAAGAATACCGTCTGCCTGTGGTATGACCACGATGCCGAAGACGCGGCGAACTTCTATGCCCGAACCTTCCCCGATAGCCAGGTGGTCGCGGTGCACCAGGCACCCGGCGATTACCCTTCAGGCAAGCAGGGCGATGTGATTACCGTGGAGTTCACGGTAATGGGCATTCCTTGCGTCGGGCTCAACGGTGGTTCGACCTTCAAGCACTGCGAGGCGTTTTCGTTCCAGGTCAGCACCGCGGACCAAGCCGAGACCGACCGTTTGTGGGATGCCATTGTCGGCAACGGTGGCGAGGCCAGCGTGTGTGGTTGGTGCAAGGACAAATGGGGGATTTCGTGGCAGATTACCCCACGTGTCCTCATCGAAGCCATCGGCCACCCCGACCGTGCGGCGGCCAAGCGGGCGTTCGAGGCCATGATGCAGATGGGCAAGATCGATGTGGCCAAGATAGAGGCGGCATTGAAGGGTTGAGGCAGGTTCTGCTTAAGTCCCCGCCTCGCAGCCCCTTTAGGTGACACAAGGCCGTTTCGACAGGGTACCGCCCAGCCTTGCAGGGTCAGGTTTGGGAAACTTCGTTCGCTGCCGTTACCGGCTTTGTCGAAGCCTTCTTTTCCTGCACCACAATGTAAAATTCCTCACCATGCTTTACCGCACCATACAGCACGGCTTTTTCGATCAGTTCGTTGCCGCGCAGGTGACGCAGCATCATCGGGTCCTTGCGCAGGTCGCGGTAAAGCGCCAGGCACAGCAGTACCATCACCATCACGAACGGCAAGGCGACGACGATGGTCAGGTTCTGCAGCCCGGTCAGTGCCTCGCCGGGGTCACGCGGGTCGCCAATCGCCAGCATGATCGCCGCCACCGTCCCGGTCAGCGCGCCCCAGAAAATTACCGTGCGCCGTGATGGCGCGGTGGTGCCGTGTTCCGATAGCGTGCCCATCACCAGCGAGGCTGCATCGGCTCCCGAGACGAAGAAAATGCCTACCAGGATCATCACCAGCACCGAAGTCGCCGAGGCCAGCGGGTAGCTGTCCAGCAGTTGGTACAACGCGTGGTTGCTGTTGACCGTACCGTTGGCCAATTGGAGGGCACCCTCGCGCACGGCATCGATGGCGGCGCCGCCGAAGATGGTGAACCACACCAGGCTGACCAGGCTCGGCACCAGCAGCACCCCTGTAACGAACTGGCGGATGGTGCGGCCGCGGCTGATGCGGGCGATGAACATGCCCACGAATGGCGTCCAGGAAATCCACCAGGCCCAGTAGAACACGGTCCAGCCGGCCAGCCAGTTGTTCATCTGCTCGCCGCCACTGGCGTTGGTGCGGGCCATCATTTCCGGGAGCATCTTGATGTAGATGCCGAGCGATGTCGGCAGCAGGTTGAGCATCAACAGGGTTGGCCCGACCATGAACACGAACACCGCCAGCACCAGCGCCAGCACCATGTTGGTGTTGGAAAGCCACTGGATGCCCTTGCCGATGCCCGACACCGCCGAGGTGACGAAGGCAATGGTCAGCAGGGTAATGATCGAGATGTAGAACAGCTTGCCGGGGCTTTCGATCCAGCCGTTGTATTCCAGGCCGCCGGCAATCTGCAGCGCACCCAGGCCCAGCGAGGCGGCCGAGCCGAACAGCGTGGCGAAAATCGCCATCATGTCGATCAGGCGGCCGAGTGGGCCGTTGGCGTGCTTGCCGATCAGCGGCCGGAAGGCTGCGGAAATCAACTGCGAGCGGCCACGGCGGAAGGTGCCGTAGGCGATCACCAGGCCGACGATGGCGTACATGGCCCAGGGGTGCAGGGTCCAGTGGAACAGGGTGGTGGCCATCGCCACCTGCATCGCTTCGCTGGTCTGCCCGCTGGCCGAACCGGGCGGCGGCGATACGTAGTGCGACAGTGGCTCGGCCACGCCGAAGAACATCAGGCCGATACCCATGCCTGCGCTGAACATCATTGCTACCCAGGACACCGTGCGGAACTCCGGCTGTTCGCCATCACGGCCCAACGGAATTCTGCCGTAGCGGCTGGCGGCCAGCCACAGCACGAACACCACGAACAGGGTGGAAGTGAGCACGAAGAACCAGCCAAAATTGAGAATGACCCAGGATTGCGCGCTGGAGGCGCTGCTGGCCAGGCTGGTCTGGTTGAGGAAGCCCCAGAGCACGAATGCGATGGCCAGGAGGCTGGTGAAGCCAAAGACGATCCAGTCGAGTTTGCCCTCGAAATGTCGGTCCTGGCGGGCTTCTGCGGTTTTCGAGGGGTCTGTCACGCCAAGATCGAGTGTTTCTGTGATGTGTTCCTTTGCCATGAATGATGAGGCCCCTTTGTGGTTTACCTGCGTATGCAGGCTTGTTGTTGTGTGGGCTACCGAGCGCGATGAAGGCTTCGGCGGGGTGGAGTGCTGGCGCGATTATCCTGCGCCGGAAAAGGCGACGCCTGTCCCCATAGCGCCCTGGGGCGTCCATTACGCGACTTGGCAAATACTTTTAGTTCTGGGGGCAGTGGCCCTTTCTGCCTCGGCTTCTGGTAACCTGATGGGCATTACCCGGGCCCGCACATACGAGCACCGTAGAAGCGCTGCTGCTTGCGGCCCTGGCCGTACCAGGAAACGGAGATTCGTCATAATGGCCACTGACCGTGTGAGCCTGATTCATTTCGATAAATTGAGCATGAGCCCTGCCGCTGCCGATCGGTTCCAGAAAGCCCTCGACGCGCTGGCAGCGCTCAAGCTGCAGGACCGTTACGTGTACCTCATCGCTCCTTATCTGGGTGATATCGCTGACGCCTCCGACCTTGAACAACTGGACACCGCCCTGGGCCAGTGCATTCGTGTGGTCGATGAGCTGCTGGCTGCCAGGTCGGTCAGCAAGGCCAAGGCCGAAGAAGTACGCCAGGTGTTTCACAGCGCCGCCGAACGTGCTCGGGCGGAAATGCCCGGCTGAGTGGTGGCATGGCCAAAGACATCGACAACCCTTGCGTCTCTTTATGCCAGCTGAACAGCGAGCTGTGCGTGAGCTGCGGCCGCACCCGTGACGAAATCCGCAAGTGGCGGGGCATGAAGCGCCCCGAGAAGATGGCCACTGTGCAGCGGGCGGCGACGCGAATGAAGGCTATCGCCAAGAAGGCGGCCAAGCGGCAGAATGCCGACTGAGCCTGCGTGCCATTCACGCAACCTTTCCTGATTGTTTGACGAGCCTGAAATGGATTCTCACTCGCTGTTTGCGTTTACCCTGGTCGCCGCCATCGCGATCGCCAGCCCTGGCCCTGCCACCTTGATGGCCATCAACAACAGCCTGGCCCATGGCCAGCGCAGCGCGATCTGGTCGTCGCTGGGCAATGGCACGGGCCTGTTCTGTCTGTCGGCCGCGGCCATGTTGGGGTTGGGCGCATTGCTGGCCAGTTCTGAAGTGCTGTTCAATGCCGTGAAAATCCTGGGGGCAGGCTACCTGTTTTACCTGGGGGTGCGGCAGTTGTTGAAAAAAAGCCCGATGCTGGAGCAGGGCGCCGCAGAGGGTGCAGCCAAGGCAAGGCCTACGCCGCTGAAACTGTTCAAGTCGGCCTTTCTGACGGCGGTGACCAACCCCAAGGCGACCATGTTCTTCACCGCGCTGTTCCCGCAGTTCATCGACCAGGGCGCGGCGTTATTACCGCAGTTCCTGACCTTGACAGGCATTTTCGTGGCCTTGTCGCTTACTTCACTGAGCTTGTATGCCGCCCTGGCTGCGCGGGCCAAGGGTGTGTTGACCCGACCTTCGCTGTCGCGCTGGGTGAGCCGGGTGGTGGGCACCACCTTTATCGGTTTTGGCGCGGCGATCCTGGCAATGCGGCGGCAGGGGGCCTGAAAAGGCCGGATTCCAGTCAACTGTGCGGGCCCTCATTGTCTATCCTCCGGCGGTTTTTCTGCTGGCCGATGAAAGGCCCGTCTATTGGCCGCTGATGGTCCAGACTGCCTAGAAGACGCACAGATGATTGCTGCAGCCGACCACAGTAGGTGGCAGCCTTTGGCCACCATGTCGGGTCGCCGGATGTACATGTGCCGAGGGTCGTAGATGATCGAGCGTTGCTTTCGCCGCGCCTTGCTACTGTTGTGCCTGTTGCCGCTGCCCCTGGCTGCGGTAGCGGATGATGCATGCCGACGGCTCACCGCGACCGGCAATCCTGAATACCCGCCGTACTTGTGGCGCGACCCGCAAAACCCCCAGCAATTGGTCGGTGCCAATGCTGACCTGCTCAAGTACTTGGGCAAGCAGTTGGGGCTGGATATCGAAGTGGTTTACGGCGGGCCGTGGTCGCGAGCCCAGGAAGAGGTGCGCACCGGTCGGATCGATTTGCTGGCCGGGTATTTCCTGACCGAAGCACGCCGGCTGCAGATGGACTTCATTGCCCCGCCATTCCTGCATACCCCCAGCGTGGTCTGGGTGCGCCAGGACAATGCCTTTGCCTACCGACAATGGGCCGACCTCAAGGGCCACAAGGGCGGCACTCTGGTCAACAACAGCCATGGCCAGCAGTTCGATGAATACGCCCGGGCCAACCTAACCCTTGAAGCGGTGCCCAGCGCCCGGCAGGCGTTCGAGAAGCTGATGCACAAGCGCAGCGATTACGTGGTGTACGAGCAGTACCCTGGTATGGCGCTGGCGCGTACCTTGGGCATCGCAGCCACTGTGCAGGTGTTGCAGCCGCCAGTGTCCAGCGAAGGGTTGTACCTGGCGATTTCGCATGATTCGCCCTGTAACCAGCCGCAGTTGCGTGAGGCGCTGGCGCGGGAAATGGCGAAGATAGTTGCCGGAGCGCTGCCCGATCATTTGCTGAAGCAGAACCTGGAGCGGTGGCAGTAACGCGCAGGTGCGCGCTTCTACAGGGACCGTGCCAATCGTTCTGCTTCCTTGGCTTGGGTGACGTTGACTGCCCCGGGCAAACTGACGTTGTTCTTCGCCGCGAGGATCTCGGCCATGACGCTGACTGCAATTTCCGCTGGGGTCTTGCTGCCGATGTAGATGCCAATCGGGCCGTGCAAGCGCCGCAGCGAAGCTTCGCTCTCACCGAAGTGCTCGATCAGCCGTTCACGGCGTAATTGGCTGTTGCGCCGCGAACCGATGGCGCCAATGTAGAACGCCGGGCTGTGCAACGCTTCGAGCAGGGCCAGATCATCCAGTTTTGGGTCGTGGCTGACGGCGACGATGGCGCTGCGAACGTCAGCGGCGAAGGCGCGGACCACGTCGTCTGGCATGCCAGGCAGCAAGTTGACCCCGGCAACATTCCAGCCTGCCGTGTACTCCGGGCGCGGGTCGCACAGCGAAACGCTGAAACCGTTGAACAGGGCCATGGTGGCGAGGTACTCGGCCAGTGCGCCGGCACCGATCAGCAGCAGGCGGTAGCCTGGGCCGAGGGTGCTGAGCATGCGCTGGCCATCGAAGCTGAACAGTTCAGGCAAGCCCGTGGCGCAGAGGCTGGCTTCGCCGCTTCGCAGGTTCAGGTCACGGCGTACCAGGCTTGCGCGGTCGAGGCAGGCCAGCAGTTGTTCAAGATGCTCCAGCGAAGGGGTGAACTCCAGCACCAGTTCGAGGGTACCTCCACAGGGCAGGCCGAAGCGGTGGGCCTCGTCGGCACTGACGCCATAGCGCACGACCTGGGGCTGGCTGGCGGGCATGCCGGGGCCTTCGTATGCACGGGTGTAGCGATGGATGAGGTCGTCCTCGATGCAGCCCCCGGAAACACTGCCGACCACTCGACCGTCACTGCGCAGGGCCATCATCGAGCCGACCGGGCGCGGGGATGAGCCCCAGGTGCGGGCGACCGTGGCGAGCAGGGCGCGGTGGCCGGCTGCAAGCCAGTCACGGGTAGTGCGCAGGACCAGCAGGTCGATGCTTTCCATTGGGGCTCCATTAACCTAGGTGTTCAAAAGTTGTCCGATTCAGCGCATATGCAAGATGATCGGGCTGCTACTGGCCGGGTCGGTATGCCCTCGCAGCTTGCCCACTGCTTGCGCGTTCACCGCGCCACCCTGGTTACCCCATGCCGTACGCACGAAGCTCAGCACTTCGGCAATCTCCTGATCACTCATCTGTTCGCGAAAAGCCGGCATGCGATAGGCATCCGGCACCCCGGCAGCCACCACCCGCTGCGAACCGTTGAGGGTGATATTGATGGCCGAGGCATCCTCCCTGGCCAGTGCCGAGGTTGCCCCGGCCAACGGCGGCATCCATTCGGCCTGGCCTTTGCCGTCCAGGCCGTGGCAGGAGGCGCAGCGGGTCACATAGGCATGCGCCCCAGGGCTGTCGAGCTGCGCAGCTGCCGATTCGGCCCGGTATTGCCACGGCGCGCCGTCACGCTGTGGGTCACCGGGCAGGGCCTTCAGGTAGTGCGCGATGGCGGCCAGGTCATCGTCATGCATGAATTGCGTGGAGTTGTTGAACGCCTCGGTCATCGAACCAAATACCACGGCATGCCGGTTGCGCCCGGTCTTCAGAAACTGCGCAATCTCAGCCTCGCTCCAGCGCCCCAGCCCGGTGTTGTGGTCGGCGCGCAGGCTAGGTGCGTACCAGCCGTCGAGCAAGGCGCCAGCCAGGAACGGCTTGCCACTGTCATCCAGTGCCTTCTCGTTGAACGCCAGGCCGCGCGGTGTATGGCAACTGCCGCAGTGGCCAGGCCCCTGGACGATGTAGGCGCCACGGTTCCATTGCGCATCTTGCCCGGCCTTGTCGGCGTAAGGCGTTGTGGCAGCGAACAGCCCGTTCCACAAGGCGATTGGCCAGCGCAGGTTCAGTGGCCAGGGGATGTCGCTGGCCAGGTTGGTCTGCTGCACCGGTTGCACGCTGTGCATGAAAAAGGCGTACAGCGCCTTTACATCGTCATCAGTGAGCTTGGCATAGGACGGGTAGGGCATCGCCGGGTACAGCCGTCGACCACCGGGCGCGACACCTTGGCGCACGGCGCGGTCGAAGTCGGCCAGGCTGTAGTTGCCGATACCCTTGTCGCGATCGGGAGTGATGTTGGTGGCGTGGATTGCCCCCAGTGGGGTGGCCATCTCCAGCCCGCCGGCAAACGGTTTGCCGTCTGGCAGGCTGTGGCAGGCCACGCAGTCGCTAAGCCGGGCCACGTACTCGCCGCGGCTGATCAGCGCCGGGTCGGCTTCGGTGGCCTGCGCCTGCGCCTGGGCCTGGGCTTTGGCGAACGGCGAAGCAGGCTCACGGGTGACATACCAGGCCAGCAGGCCTGCCGCGACCAGGCACGGCAGCGCCAGCCAGCCAGCGGTTCTTGCGAAACGATGGGTCATGGGGCGTCCCTTGTGCGATCAGCTGAAGGTATGGCGGCTCAATGGCAAGCTGCGTACGCGCTGGCCGGTGAGCTGCGCGACCGCGTTGGCCACCGCCGGGGCCACGGCCGGCAACGGTGGTTCGCCAATGCCGCCCATCTTCGCCCCGCTTTCGACGATGCGCACATGCACCCGGGCCATGCGCGCAGGCGGCAGGATCGGGTACAGGTCGTAATTGCGCGCGCGCGGCTTGCCGTCCACGTACACCGCTTCTTCCACCAGCGTCTGCGACAGGCCAAGGGCGACGGCGCCATTGACCTGGTGCTCGATGATCGCCGGGTTGACGATGCTGCCCGGGTCGATGGCCTGCCAGATGTCGTGCACCTTGACCTGGCCGTTGTCGATGGACACCTCGGCAATGACCGCAGCCTCCGAGCCGAACGGTGAGGCCATGGCCACACCGCGTGCGCGCTTGCTACCGTCTTCGGCGGTGAACGGCCCACGCTTCCAGCCACCGGACAAGTCGGCGACCGCGTTCAGCAGGTGGGTCAGGCGTGGGTTGTCGCGCAGCAGGTGCAGGCGCAGTTCGAACGGGTCTTTGCCGCCTTTGTCAGCCAGCTCGTCGAGGAATGACTCGTAGAAGAAGTCGTTCAGCGAATTGCCCACAGAGCGCCAGTAGCCGAGCATGGCTGGGCCTTTGACGTAGATCTGGGCGATGCGCTTGTTGGCGATGGCGTAGGCCTTGCCCGACAGCCCCTCAAGCGCGGTCGGGTCGATCTTGTCCCCCTGTTTGCCTGCGATGGCCTCGGTTGGGCCTTCGGTGGCGCTTATCGCTTCGAGGGCCACTGGCATGCCGTCGGCATCCAGCCCGGCGCGGAACTTCACCACGGCAACCGGGCGCAGTACATCACGCAGGAACTCTTCTTCGCGGCTCCAGATAAGCTTTACCGGCCGGCCAACGGCTTTGGCCAACGCAATGGCCTGCGGGTAAGGGTTGGCCGAGTCGTACAGGAAATGCCGGCCAAAGAACCCGCCCAGTAGCGGCGAGTGCAGGTTGATCTGTGCAGGCTCCAGGCCGGTGCGCTTGGCAATGTCGTCACGGAACATGTCCGGGGCCTGGTTGGGCAGCCAGACGTCCAGGGTGCCGTCCGGGTTGAAGCGGGCGAGGGCGGACGGCGGCTCGAGCTGGGCATGGTTGAGGTATTGATTGTGATAGCTGGCCTCGACCTTGGTCTTGGCATTGCTCAGGGCGCTGGCCACATCACCTTCATTTTCTTCATCACGGGCCGGGCCCTTGACCGTGGCGAGGTGTTCGCGCCAGGCGTCGCTGGAAAAGTCGGCCGGCATCGGCCGAACCTTGCTGTCGGCGGTTGGCTCTTTCCAGTCCACTTGAAGCGCCTCCACCGCACGCTTGGCGTGCCACCAGCGTTCTGCGACCACGGCCACGGCGCCCGGCAGCTGATGCACCGAATGCACGCCTTTCATGGCCTTGACCTGGTCTTCGTTGCGCAAGCTGCCCACGGTCATGCCCAAGCGTGGCGCATGCTGCACGGCGGCGTGGAGCATGCCGTCGACCTTGATGTCGATGCAGTACTGGGCCTTGCCAGTGGATTTGTCATAAGCATCCAGGCGGCGTACGGGCTTGCCGATCCAGCGAAACTGGCTGGGGTCGCGCAATTTGACGCTGGCCGGGTCGGGCACGGGCAGGTCCATGGCGCGCCCCGCCAGTTCTCCGTAGGGTATGGAGCGGCCAGTCGTGGTATGTACCACGTTACCCGGCGTGGTTGAAAGCTCATCGACCGGCACGCCCAGCTGTTCGGCGCCCGCCTGCAGCAGCATGGCTCGGGCGAGGGCGCCCAGGCGGCGCATGGTCGGATAGCTCATGCGTACCGACATGCTGCCGCCGGTAATGCGCATGCCGTTTTCCATCACCACGTAGGCTTCGCCCGGTGGTGCGCTGTCGACCACGAAATGAGCCGGGTCGACGTCAAGTTCTTCACCGACGATCTGTGCCATGGCGGTAAACGGGCCTTGCCCACCTTCCATGAAGGGGCTGAGCAGGCGTACCGTGCCGTCTGGGCGAATTTCCAGAAACGCCGGCACCTGGGTGCCGCGCTCAGCAGTTGCCGCCGCTGCAGCTTGCACGCGAGCCGAGCCCATGGGCAGGCCGAAGCCCAGTACCAGGGCACCGACTGCGGTGCTGGCCAGAAAGCGCCGACGCGACAGGTTGACCGTTTCGCCCAGTTGCAACCTGTGCAGTTCGGCGAGGGTATCGACGGGCGTGTTCATCAGGCCTGCTCCCCTTGGGCCAGGTCATGCACGGCGGCATGGATGGCGTTGTAGGTGCCGCAGCGGCACAGGTTGACCATGGCTGCATCGATCTGCGCATCGCTAGGCTTGGGCGTGTGCTTTAGCAGCGCAGTGGCTGCCATCACCTGGCCAGACTGGCAGTAGCCGCATTGGGCCACCTGGTGCTCGACCCAGGCGGCGACCACGCGTTTGCCGACGGCATCGGCCTCGATCGCCTCGATGGTGGTGACCTCGCGGCCGACCACACCTGCCACCGGGGTGACGCAGGCGCGCACCACGTTGCCATCCACCAGCACCGAACAGGCGCCGCACTGGGCCAGGCCGCAGCCGTATTTGGTGCCGGTCAGCCCCAGGTCATCGCGGATCACCCACAGCAAGGGCGTGTCGGCGTCCGCCTCGACCTGATAGGTCTTCTGGTTGATGCGTAGTTCCATGGTTCACCTGCCAGTCATCGGTTGCTGTCGCGTTGTTTTTTTCAGTGCGGGAATACGTTGTTCCCCAGAGAAGAAACGCTAGCACAGGGGGATGACCGCTGGTCTGGTGTCGGGGCGAGGTTCAGAGGATCAGGCAAGCAATCCGGTGGAATGCGCAAGGGCGTGAAGGGGTGGGGCAGGTAAACAGGACTTCCGTTGTGAAAACCCGGATAATGCCGGCCAATTTCGTTTTGCACGCTTAAATCACGGTAAATCCGCATGGAAATCAAGGTCAATTTTCTCGACAATCTCCGTCTCGAAGCCAAGTTCGACGACTTCACGGTGATCGCCGATCAACCGATCCGCTACAAAGGCGACGGTTCGGCCCCAGGCCCGTTCGACTATTTCCTGGCGTCTTCGGCCTTGTGCGCGGCTTACTTCGTCAAACTGTACTGCCAGACCCGCGACATCCCCACCGAAAACATTCGCCTGTCGCAGAACAACATCGTCGACCCGGAAAACCGCTACAACCAGATCTTCAAGATCCAGGTCGAGTTGCCCGAGGATATTTCCGAGAAGGACCGCCAGGGCATCCTGCGCTCCATCGACCGCTGCACTGTCAAGAAGGTGGTGCAGACCGGCCCCGAGTTCGTGATCGAAGTGGTCGACAACCTCGATGCTGACGCCCAGGGCTTGCTGATGCCGGTGTCGGACACCAGCACCTACATCCCCGGCAAGGACCTGCCGCTGGAGCAGACCATCGCCAACATGTCAGGCATTCTCGCCGGGCTGGGGATGAAGATCGAAATCGCCTCGTGGCGCAATATCGTGCCCAACGTCTGGTCGCTGCACGTGCGCGACGCGCAGTCGCCGATGTGCTTCACCAACGGCAAGGGTGCCACCAAGGAAGCCGCGCTGGCCTCGGCACTGGGTGAGTTCATCGAGCGCCTTAACTGCAACTTCTTCTATAACGACCAGTTCTGGGGCGAAGACCTGGCCAATGCGCCGTTCGTGCATTACCCCAACGAGCAGTGGTTCAAACCGGGCCCGCGCGATGCGTTGCCGGCCGAGATCCTCGACGAGCATTGTCTGGAGGTCTACAACCCTGACGGCGAATTGCGTGGTTCGCACCTGTACGACACCAACTCGGGCAACAAAGCGCGGGGCATTTGCTCGCTGCCGTTCGTGCGTCAGTCCGACCAGCAAGTGGTGTACTTCCCGTCCAACCTGATCGAAAACCTGTTCCTCAGCAATGGCATGAGCGCCGGCAACACCCTGGCCGAGGCGCAGGTGCAGTGCCTGTCGGAAATCTTCGAGCGCGCCGTCAAGCGCGAAATCCTGGAAGGCGAGCTGTGCCTGCCGGACGTGCCGCAGGAGGTGCTGGCCAAGTACCCGGCGATCGTCGCCGGCATTCAGGGGCTGGAAGAGCAGGGCTTCCCGGTACTGGTCAAGGATGCGTCGTTGGGTGGCGAGTTCCCGGTCATGTGCGTGACGCTGATGAACCCGCGCACGGGCGGTGTGTTTGCCTCGTTCGGCGCACACCCAAGCCTGGAAGTGGCGCTGGAGCGTAGCCTCACCGAGCTGCTGCAGGGCCGCAGCTTCGAAGGCCTGAACGACCTGCCGCAACCGACCTTCGAAAGCCACGCGCTGACCGAGCCGAACAACTTCGTCGAGCACTTCATCGACTCCAGCGGCGTGGTGTCATGGCGCTTCTTCAGCGCCAAGGCCGACTTCGAGTTCGTCGAGTGGGACTTCTCCGGCCACGGCGAGAACTCCAACCAACAGGAGGCCGCGACGCTGTTCGGCATCCTCGAGGCGCTGGGCAAGGAAGTGTACATGGCGGTGTACGACAATCTGGGCGCCACTGCTTGTCGCATTCTGGTGCCGGGCTACTCGGAAATCTACCCGGTCGAGGACCTGATCTGGGACAACACCAACCGTGCCTTGTCGTTCCGTGCCGACATCCTCAACTTGCACAGCCTCGACAGCCGCTCACTGAAGCTGCTGCTCAAGCGCCTGGACAACTGCGATGTGGATGACTACACCACCATCACCACGCTGATCGGCGTGGAGTTCGACGAGAACACCGTGTGGGGCCAACTGACCATCCTTGAGCTGAAACTGCTGATCTGCCTGGCGGTACAGCGCTTCGAGGATGCCAAGGAACTGGTCGAGGCGTTCCTGCAGTTCAACGACAACACCGTCGAGCGCGGCCTGTTCTACCAGGCGCTGAACGTGGTGCTGGAAGTGCAGTTGGATGACGAACTGGAGATGGATGACTACGAAGCCAACTTCCGTCGGATGTTCGGCAACGCGCGCATGGACGCGGTGCTGGGTTCGGTGGACGGCAGCGTGCGCTTCCATGGCCTGACCCCGACCAGCATGAAGCTCGAAGGGCTTGATCGCCACTTGCGCTTGATCGAGAGCTACAAGAAGCTGCACGCGGCGCGGGCCAAGTTTGCCTGATAACCGCCGCCCTCAAGCGTCGCTCATACGCGCCTTTTTTGGGTTGAAGGTGCTGGAGCTTCCTCGAACGCTTCTGGGGGCGGTGGCGCCGCTCGGACGTTGAACAGGCGGCAGATGCCGTACCAGCAGATGGCGACGGTGAGGTTATAGGGGAACAGCACGGCCCAGAACGGCAATTGCCAGTTCTTTTTGCCCTGCATTTCACCGGGCTCACCGGTTCGCCAAGGAGCGTAGTGGCGCCACGCTTCGGCTGGGGTCAGGCAGATGGCGTGCAGCGGCTTGTGCCACCAGTTGGGCTCGCCGGGCGGGGGGAGTTTGTCCGGGCCGTGAGCCATGAAATGGCGGAGGTATTCCCAGACTTCGGCGACGTGCTTCACGCCGGGTTCGGTGGGTTCGTTGCTGTCGACCCAGAGGCAGTCTTTTTGGTGGAGGCTGCCGTCTTCTCGGCGAGGGGCGAAGGCGAGGGCATAGCTGGTGCTGAACGATGAACCGCCGAATTCGGTGCGTTTGAAAAGGCCACCTCCGGTATTGCTCCATTCAAAAACTAGTACCTTGCTCAAGCGTTGGTAGTAGATTTTTTGGGTTGAGCGGTTGAGACAAAAGCTCGACAGGTTTTTTATATAAAATATGCGATAAATTAGAAAGGGAATGAAAGGAAATGGAGAAATTAAAAACAGGAGCATCAGTGCAATACTCTCATCGTAGAGGTCTAGGGTGATTGGGAGAATTTGAGGGTAAAATCCGAGTAGTGATATGACTGTTATTGCGCAGTACAATTTCCCCATAAATACGGAGTCTGTTACCCAAGGGTTCCGCAGGGTTAAAGTGTTATTTGACAAGTTTAATAGCTGTCCGCCAATAGCAGGTTTGTTCCCGGAGTCTGTGGTTGGATTGAATAGCCAGATGGTCGCCATACTCAGCGCTCCAGATGAAAAGTTGACAGGATCTCATTGTTCTCGTCCAGGCCTTGATTGGCGTTGTAAGTTAGATGCAGTGAGACATATTTTTGGCTAGCTAGCGTGTTTTCGAAGTGAAGAACCAAGCCAGCACCTACGATGTAGCCAGTCGGGGTAATTGGAAGCACGTCCCTTCCTTGGTCATCACGGTGGGCTTTTAAGCTTCCTGACCATTCGCTTACCCCAAGTACAAAACCAGGTAGCAGCACTGTAAACTCAACGGTTGGCTGAGGTGCGACTACTTCGTTATGTGTAATCGCTATCCAGTTTGGCGGAGACCAATGATTGTTCTGATGCCACCTAGTGTCGACATGAGTTACGCCGAGTGACAGGGCCTGTTTGGCGGATAGTAGTTTTGGCCCGTAATGCTCGTTGTGCCAGGCTTTGACTTCCGTTGGTAGTGAGGCGAAAGCAGGCAGTTTCTTCACATAGTCCAACGTGATGTCAGGACGCTCCTCTCCGTCATTAATACGATTGCCGAAGATGCTACGTGCTACCCACAACTCAATTGGGCTATGAAGGTGCTCATGTGCCTTGGCGTGTAGGTACAGGCCTGCTCCAATGATGGCGACGCCTACAAGTACAAGGGCCGCTGCGGCCCATCCGGCGAACGGCACAACTGATGTCACGCCCGCAACTGCAAGTCCTGCTTCAAGGACGACAGCGGAACCAATAGCCATGGTAAAGCCACCGGCCATCGTGTAACTGGCTGCAGTTAGATTGCCGTTGTTGTTCTGCCGCAGTGCCTTAGCAAGGTCAGCGAAAAAACCAAATACTATTGCGGGGTATCCTGTTAAACGCGCGAAAAGGTTACTGCTTAAGAACCTGATAACCCCGTTGCCAAACGCCATCCCCGGTGCTGTCGAGCTTAATCGCAGCATCACCGCCTTCTGCGTTGCCCGAACGCTGACCATTGTGGCTGCCGCTGCACCGATCACCCCGAATATCGATGAAGCAAAGCCCAAGGTGTATTCCGGTGCATTGCTCTTCTGCAGGCTGTTGTAGGCCGTCTTGAGCGATAAGATGTTGAACCACAGCATGCCTGCGTTAAAACCACCGCCACCGCCCGCGGTAAGCAAGCCGAGAAAGTTAGGTTTCACCCGCGCGGTAGTGGTCAGCTCGATCAGCACGTTTCGGCTACCCGAGATGCGCAGCGCTTTCATCTCCTCTACCTGCGCCATGCCGCTCTTCAAATACTTCTGTACCTCCTGGCTGAACGGATTGTCCGTGATGGCCTGGTTGGTGATCCGGTAGCGCGCTGCCAACAGCCCCAGCGCTTTCTCGGCATTCCCTTCACGCGCCGCCATCAACACCTGCTGGCGCAGGCCATGGCTGGCATCCCAGCGGGTTTGCCCGCGCAGGCGCTTGAGCACCACGGTATTGACCGTCTGGGCGGTGAGGTCGGTGATGCCGGCCATGGCCGGAAAGCGGCCGGCCAAGCCTTCGATCACGTTATCGCTGGCGCCGAGCAAACTGCCGATCGCGTCGGCCTTGTCCTTGAACGAATTGAACGGTGCCAGGGCGGTGTACAGCGGGCTGTCGTGTTGATCGAGCCATTGTTCCAGGCGTTTGAAGCGTCGATCCTGTTCCTCGGTGCCAGGGGCCGGCTGGCCCATCGGCTGAATCAGCAACGCCGAGGATATTTCCAGCCCGCGGGCGGAAGTGATTTCGTCACGGTCGTAACAGGCCAAGGCGGCGGCCAGGCTGTAGGGGTTATCGATGTGTTGGGGTTCGGCCGTCGCCAGCCAGGCGTCGTGATCGTTGCTGGCTTGCAAGGCTTGGTTGCGCAGGGCGGCAATGCGCCGTTCCAGTTCATCGCGCTCGGCGAGAAAACGCCGGTATTTCTCGACATCGAGGCGCTGTGCCAGGCGTGCGCCGTGGGGCGAGTAGTCCTTGTGGGTGAGCGCCTGAAATTGCGATTCGGCCGGCGACAGGGCGGGGCCCCGGCGCTCCAGGCCAAGCCGGAACGCGGCCAGTTCCGGTGAGGGGGCGTCCGCCGGGTACATGCTTTCCAGCGTCTTGTTCAGCAGCATGGCCACCAGGTTGCGATGGTGGAAATCGCGGCTTTGCACACTCAGTTGTTCGGCATCCAACCGGTAGCACGCCGGCACGCGCTCCTGCTCGGGCGGTTGTGCGGGCTTGGTGTGCTCCAGTTGCTCGGCGGGCATCAGGTCGCGCAGCTGATGCTGGTAGGCCGAGACCGACAGGCTCAGGTCCAGGGCCATGCCTTCGGCGTCGGCAAGCGCGACCACCACCGGCACTTTCGGCTGGGTGTAGGGGTAGTGCCGCGCCATGGCGACGAGGTTGCCGATGGGCAGGATTTCGCTGATCGGGTCGCTGCTCCAGGTCAGCGGCATGCGCCGGTGGGGCGGTTTGAAGTCTTCGACCCAGGTTTGCAGGGCGCTGACCGGCAGCACATGGGGCTGGGTGGACGGAGCTTGGTTGCCGCTCACCAGTTCGGCCATGTCCAACTGGCGCATGTGCCGTTTGCGCAGGGCAGGCGAACCGGTGATGCGGGCGGTCATGGCGTTGGTCCACAGGTGTGGGCTGTAGCCGATCCAGACTTCCTTGGCGGTATCGGGGCAGGTGTCGGCCCACACCCAGCCCAGGGTGCGGCTGGAGAGGTAGCGTTCACGCAGGTGGTAGTTCTCCAGCCCTTGGTAGCGCAGTTCCTTGTAAAGGCCTGCGCCGACGTACTCATGGATGACCAGCTTTTCGCCCAGCGGGCCTTTCATGAACACGTAGACATAGCCCTGCCGCAGGGCGCGGAGGGTGTAGGCGGAGTGTTGCAGTGGGGCGAAGCCTTGTTCGAGGTTGAAGCCTGCGTCGGCATAGCGGTAGGCGGGGGAGTCGCCGGTGCGCGGCACGATGGCATAGCGCACTGGCAGGATGGGGATGCGTGCACTGCAGGCGGGACCAGAGGTGGCACTGCTGACGGAGGCATTGCTCATGAGATTTCCTTGCTCAGAGAGCAGCCCTTTCAGACATTAGGCGTAGAGTGGCCTGCTCCAGTACAGAAAGGACTGAAAGATAATTGGCTGACGATTGTTGTGTAAGAAATTTCTTACTTGCTATTTTAAGTTGCAGGGATATGGATTTGCTGGGCGATAAGCGAAGTAGGATGCCTCGATTAATTATTTTTGGTCGAGGGTGAAAGTGTAATATTTTATGTGGGTTTATTAGTGCTTTAGTAACGTGGGAAGTTATAACTAAGTTTGTAGGAATTGCCTTACTTAAACCGTCCTCTATCTATTCAGTTTTTGCACTTGGCCATGACGACTTGGCAAGTTCTCGGTGTGCCTCCCGAGCGACTGGCATAGCGTATGCAGTTGTTCATCGACTTCTGACGGGCAATGCTGAGGGTATTGCCCCAGGCCAGGCCACCCTCGCCGGTCGTGGGGACGGCTTTGGCGAAGCAGTTGGAGCCCACCGCAGGTGTGGCGTAGCGGGGTTTGCTGGAGCAGCCAGCGGTGAGCGCCAGGCTGAGGGCTAGCAGGGTGTTCAGCACCCAGGACTCGATTGGGCGTATCGGTTGTCTGCGCATGTGATCCCCTTGTCCGCTTGGCGGCAAATGCCTTGCAGGATATTTCATTCAAGCCAAACGGTGAACTATCGCGGCGTCAAGGGGCTCCTTTGCTAAGCGCACCCTGCGCTCAACTGATGGTACAAGCCCATCAGCCCCGGGTCACTGAATGAAAAGGAGGCACCGTGACCGCATCTGACCAAAATTTCTACCGCTGTACACCCAGCCCGCTGCACGCCTTGTTGCTGGCCGGCAGTGTGCCGTTGTTTCTGGGTGCGCTACTGAGCGATATCGCCTACTACAACAGTTATCAAATCCAGTGGAGTAACTTCGCCGCCTGGCTGATCGCCGGTGCTTTGGTGTTCTGCGGGCTGGCACTGCTCTTCGCGTTGGCCAACCTGATCCGCGCCGAGCACAAGGGCAGGCGCGCAACGCTTTACTTCGCGCTGCTGCTGGTGACCTGGCTGCTTGGGCTGGTCAATGCGTTTGAGCATGCCAAGGATGCTTGGGCAGTGATGCCGTCGGGACTGGTGTTGTCGGTGATCGTAACCGTGCTTGCGGTAGCGGCTGCATGGACCGGTTTGAGTAATCTGCGTTCAGGGGGTGCGGCATGAAGCCTTTACATGCATTGACCCTGTTGAGCCTGACGCTGGCGCTTGGTGCCTGTGGTGGCGACGGTGAGCCGACCCAGGCCCACGGCCCAGACCCGAAGCTGCCGGAGCCGCAGCGCGGCTTGCTGCCGAGCATGAAGATTGCGCAGCCGGTTGCCTGGGGTGAACAGAAACCGACCGTGCCGGAGGGTTTCAGCGTCACGGCCATTGCCACTGACCTGAAGATTCCGCGGCAGAGCCTGGTGCTGCCCAATGGTGACATTCTGGTAGCCGAGGGCAGGGGTGGCAGTGCGGCCAAGCTCAAGCCCAAGGACGTGATTGCCAGCCAGATCAAGGCCAAGGGCAACACGCAGGTAAAGGGCGGCAACCGCCTGACCTTGCTGCGTGATGCCGACGGCGATGGCACCTATGAGGTGCAGACCGTGTTCGCGGAAAACCTCAACGCCCCCTACGGCTTGGCGTTTGCCGACGGCAAGCTGTATGTGGCCAACCAGGATGCGCTGGTGCGCTTCGACTACAAGGAAGGCCAGACCCAGGCCGAAGGCTCGCCCACCAAGGTCACCGACCTGCCGGCCGAGATCAACCACCACTGGACCAAGGCGCTGACCATCAGCCCGGATGGTCGTTACCTGTACGTGGGCATAGGCTCGAACAGCAATATCACCGAGCGCGGCCTGGAGGTCGAGATCGATCGGGCCATGGTCTGGCAGGTCGATGCCGAAACCGGTGCGCACCGGCCCTACGCCACCGGCCTGCGCAATCCGACGGCATTGACCATTCAGCCGCAGACCGGGCAGTTGTGGACGGTGGTCAACGAGCGGGATGAACTGGGCCCCGACCTGGTGCCGGATTACCTCACATCGGTGCGTGAGGGCGGCTTCTATGGTTGGCCTTACAGCTACTGGGGACAGAACGTGGATGACCGGGTGCGGCCGCAGAACCCAGGCAAGGTGGCAGCGGCGATCAAGCCGGATTACAGCCTGGGCTCGCATGTGGCTGCCCTGGGTGTCGACTTCTCGATACCGGCCATGGGGGATGGGTTTTCCGACGGTGTCTTCGTGGGCGAGCACGGCAGCTGGAACCGACCTGACCCGGTGGGCTACAAGGTGATTTTCGTGCCGTTCAGCAATGGCAAGCCTGCGGGAGAGCCGATCGACTTCGCCACGGGGTTCCGAGGTGAGGATGGCAAGACCCGTGGACGGCCGGTGGGGGTGACAGTGGACCCCCGTGGGGCGTTGATCATTGCCGATGATTTGGCGAATACGGTTTGGCGGGTGACGCGCAATCGCTGAATGAACTACCGGGGTTGCGCGATCCGCTGGGCTTGCGCGACAGCGTCTACACGGATCGCGCAGCGCTTCAGAAGCGGTAGTTGAAGCTGGCTTCCAGCGTCCGTGGTGCCCCTGGCGTAACCAGGTCCACCGAGCCGTGCGCCGAGGCATAGTAGTCACGGTCGAAGGCGTTCTTCAGGCGCAGCGCGGCATCCCACTGCGGCACGCTGTACAGCAGTGCGGCGTCGAAGGTGGTGTAGCCCGGCATCACCACTACGTTGTCGAGCGCGGTGTAGCGCTCGTCGACGTAGTTGGCACCGGCAGCCACGCGCCACTCTGGGGTCAGGGTGCGCACCAGCCAGATGTTGGCGCTGTTACGCGGCGTCAGCGTAGGGGTCTGGCCTTCATTGGCCACGCCATTGGTCTTGCTGTTCGACTTGGTGATCTCGGCATCCAGGTAGGCGTAACCGGCGTAGACTTGCCACTTGTCCGAGAGCTGCCCGCTGACGGTGGCTTCGAAACCATCGGTACGTTGCTCGCCCGCCAGTACGGTCAGGTTGGGGTTGGCCGGGTCGGCAGTCTTCATGTTGGTGCGCTCAAGGCGGAACACCGCAGCGGTCAGCGACAGGCGGCTGTCGAGCAGGTCCCATTTGGCGCCGATTTCATAGTTGGTGGTTTCTTCTGGCTCCAGATGCTGGTTGGTCGGGCTGACCGCGAACACTTCGCCCGAAGGCTGGTAGCTGCGGCTGACCGACACGTAGTAGGACTGGATGGTGTCCGGCTGATAGACCAGGCCGGCGCGCGGGCTCCAGGTCTTGTCGGTGCGGTCGAGGTCGACGTTCTGCACGCGGTCGTCGTCGTACTCCTGGCCGAAGATGTCATAACGCACACCCACCAGGGCCTTCCAGTGCTCGTTAAGCTCGATCATGTCCTGCAGGTACAAACCGGTGGTCTGCTGGAAGTTGGTGCCTTTGGACGACAGGTTGGCGGCATGGTCTGGCACCGGCACCAGGGCGTCGCGGTACACCGGCACCTGGGCCACATTGTTTTGGCTCAGCACGCGCTGGTACTTGTCCTGCAAGCCCACTTCCACGCCATACAGCAGGTTGTGCTGCATGCCGGCCACTTGCGCCTGCTGCTTGAGTTCGGTCTGGTTGAATACACCGTACTCGTCACGGGCAACGTTGCCACGGTTGAGCTTGACCAGCAGTTCGCCGTTGGGCGCAGTGACGAAGCGTGTCGGGCTGCTGTCGGCCAGGGTGTTGTTGCGGTCCAGGTCGTAGCGGTAGTAACGGCTGGTGTTGGTCAGCGTGAAGCTGTCGTTGATGCGGTAGTCCAGGCTGGCGGTCAGCGAGAACACCTCGCTGCGGGCGTAGTCCTGGTCGGCATCGCCAGAGCCGAAGCGCTTGTCGCGATCGACATCCACCGGGCGGTTGCCCAGGGCCGGGATGCCGAAGTCGATCAGGCGCTTGTCGTACAGGTAGGTGGCGCCCAGGTTCAGTTCCAGGTCGTCCGAGAGGCGGAAGTAGGCCGACGGCGCGATGGCCTTGCGGTCGATATAGCCATCGTCGCGGAAGGTGTCGCTGTCTTCGAAGGCGCCGGTCACGCGGTAGGCCTGGTTGCTTTGCGGGTCGGCCCAACCGGTGTCGAACTGCGTGCGGCGTTTGCCTTCGCTGTCGAAGCTCATGCCCACTTCGCGCTTGGGCGTGAAGCTTGGCTTCTTGCTGATGCTGTTGATCAGCCCGCCCGAAGAGCCACGGCCATACAGCACGGCGGCTGGGCCCTTGATCACCTCGACACGCTCGACGTTGGACAGGTCACGGAAGTACAGGGCATCGTCGCGCACGCCGTCGATGTACATGTCGCCAATGGCGCTGAAGCCGCGGATGGTCACCTGGTCGCGCTGGCCGTCGCCGTTGGACAGGCCGATGCCGGGCACGTTCTTCAGCACGTCCTCCATGGACTGCGCGCCCTGATCCTTGATTACGCTTTCGGGCACGACGTTGACGGTTTGCGGGATATCACGCAGCGGCGCGTCGATCTTCATGGCGCTGCGGCTTTCACTGGCCTTGTAGCTTTGCTGCTCGTAGGCGCTGGTGACGGCAGTGGCGGGCAGGGCGAGGCTACCCTGCGCTTGGGTTTGAACGGCAGCGTGAACAGCAGGCACAACCAGCAGGCCCAGCATGGAAATGGATGCTGGGGCAACAGACCTTTTTGCCATTACAGGTGACTCTTTGTTGTTTTCGAGGTCACGAATAGTAATGATTTGTAAATGTAAAGCAAGTGTAAAGAGTTCGCATTTGCTATTACAAGCGTGGGGTGGCGAGAAGGAGGCGAAACCGGTCGCAGCGGATGTGTGCGGGCAGGGTGGTGGGCAACGTCTATGCTTGTTGGCGCGTGAGCCTTTCGCGCCCTTTTTTGGTCTTGATCACATGGAAGCAGGCCTATGAACCCGATTCGTTCTCTCGCTCGTGCAGTTGCCTTGGCCACACTGGTTTCCGCTGCCAGCCTCACGGCACACGCTGCTGATATCCCGATTGCCAGCGAGGCACTGGAAAGCCACGTCACCACGCAAGTCACAGCCATCGACCTGGCCAACCGCCAGGTGACGGTGAAGGGCCCTGATAACAAGAAGGATGTGACGTTCCAGCTCACGGAAAAGGCCAAGGCCCTGCCTAATCTCAAAGTGGGCGACCAGGTCGACATCTTCGTCACCCGTGCCGTGGCTTATGTGCTCAACACCAATGTGGGTGGGGCGCCGAAGGCCAGTGAGGAGTCGGGGACCATTCGCGCCACTGCGCAAAACCCCAACCCGGGTGGCGAGGCATTCCGCCAGGTCAGGGTCACTTCGCAGATCAAGAAGATCGACCTCAAGCAGCATGAGGTGAGCCTGCTGCCACCAGAGGGCAAGCTGCAGGTCGTCAAGGTCGAGAACCCAGACCTGCAGGCGCGCATGAAGAACCTCAAGGTTGGCCAGACGGTCGACGCGATCTACACCGAAGTGCTGCGCATTGAAACCTCGCGCTGAGCATTCATCGAGGTAGGCTGCGGGTTGCCCGTGTATGTATCCGTCGTGATGCCTTGCATGACGGCGGATGGCGCACGAACAGCTGGATCACCCAATCCGGGCGGGTCTTGCTGGCGTCATTGAGCCAGTTGGCGACCGAGTCCTGAGCGTATTTGTCAGCTTCTGCCAGGCGCGGTACCAGCAGCGGCTCAGCCGCTTCAGGCGTTTGCTTGAGTGCGTTGATGTGCTCGCACCACACCCCACGTGGGCGTAGCACCTCGATGCAGAAGCGCCTTACCAGCGGGTTCAGGTCGCCTGCGTAAGGCCCGAGCAGTGCGAGGGCTGCGTCCAGTTCCCGGGCCAGGCGTGGGCGCAAGGCCATCCACGCCCACTCGCGTACGCCAAAATGCTCATCGCGAGCGAATCGCAACTGCGCCAGCAGTGCAGGCTCCAGCAGTTGCGTGCGCGATAAATGCGCTTGGGCGAAGGCCGCCCAGCTGCGCACGGTATCGGAAGCATGCGAGCTGCACTGCGCCAGCACTTGCTCGCGCATCGGCGAGGCGGCCTGCTCCAACCATTGCCCCAGCGCCAGCCCGATGGCTGCGATCTTCTTCGACAGGCCCAACGAGGCTGTGTCTTCAGCGCAGGCGGTCAAATCGTCGATGAGCGTGGCTGGCAGCAGGGTGGCCAACGAGCCGACCAGGGCTCTCTGGTCCACCGCCAGGCATTCGGCGAGGTTGCGGGTTGGTAACTGCCCTAGATCAAGCAGGGTTTTGCGTTCATCTGTCATCGAGTGTGTTCCATCACATCAGCTTTAGGTTTGCTCGTAACGAGGCCCTTGGGTGTCGCGACGGGACAGGAGCCTAGCTCAATAGGTAGAGAACGTATCTATTCATGCGCCTGGCGAATAGTGTGCGTGCATGTTTTCGATTTCCATAAGTGTGGGGAATTTTCGATCATGGCGTGAATATTGGTCAGCGATGAGGATTGCCATGTTCAGTAAAACCCTGTGTCTTCTGGTGCTTCCCTTTGCCCTGGCGTTGCTAGCCGGGGCAGTTTTGCCGTTCCAGGCCGCAGGTAATGCCGCCGTCGGCCGGGCGTTGGGGCACTGGCTGTGGGGGGCATTCACGTCGTTGACGGTGAGTTCGCTGGTGGTTGTCGCCGCGTTGTTGATTCTCAGAGTGCCAGTGCCAGACCTAGGCAAGGCCCTGCAGGGGCCATGGTGGCTTTGGGTCGGGGGAGTGCTGGGGGCGATGTATGTGGCCGGTGCCGCAGCACTTACTCCCAAACTGGGCGCGGCGGGGTTCCTGGTGCTGGTGGTGGCCGGGCAGATAATCACAGCGGTGCTCGCCGACCACTTCGGGGTAATGGGGCTGGGCGGTAAGCCGCTCAGCCTGGCCAGGGTAGCGGGTGTAGTGCTAATCCTGTGCGGTGTGCTGCTGGTGCAGGGTACATGGGCGCCGGCGCCATCGGCCGATTCCACGGTACCGGTGAAGCAGCAGGAAAACTGATCAGCGCCCTGGCTGGCTGCAGGCCCACACGGTTTCGCGCAGCCAGCGGTGCCCAGGGTCGCTGTCCTTGCGGCTGTGCCAGGCCTGCTGGTAGTCGAATGAGGGAATAGCCAGTGGCGGCGTGAACTGGCGCAGTGTCTTGTGTTGGCGTAACGACCCTACAGCGCGGCTGGCCACCGTCAGGATCAGATCGGTGCCAGCCAGCACTTCGACTGCCGCGCTCCAGTGTGGCAAGGCCAAGGCAATACGACGGCGCAGGCCTTGGGCGGCCAGTGCACGCTCGATTTCATCGAAGGCATCCGGGCGCATGGCCATCAACACATGCGGGCGTGCCAGCCAGTCTTCCAGGGCCAGATCACCGCGAGGGGGCAATACCTGGCGATCGGCAACACTGATGAAACGGTCGGCAAACAGGGGCTGGGCGGTGATGTCCTGGGGCAGGTCTGGGAACAGGCCCAGGGCCAGGTCCAGTTCGCCGTCGAGCAACTGGGCCAGCATCGTTTCGCGGCTGGCCTGGCTGATGGCCAGGTCCACCCCGGGTGCTACCTGGCGCAGATGGCGTAGCAGAGGCGGCAGGATAAGGCGCGAGGAATAGTCAGACAGTGACAGCCGGAAACGGCGCTGGGCCCTGGCGGGTTCGAACAACGGGGTAGCCAGCAGGCCGTTGAGGTTGCCCAGGGCATCTTGCAGGGGTTGGGCCAGCGACTGGGCGCGGGCGCTGAGGGCCATGCCGCCGCCTTGGCGTACCAGCAACGGGTCGTCGAAGTGTTTACGCAACTGCGCCAGGGCGTGGCTGACTGCCGGTTGACTGCGGTGCAGGCGCAGCGCGGCGCGGGTCACGTGCTTTTCGCTGAGCAGGGCGTGCAAGGCGAGCAGTAGGTTGAGGTCGATCTTGCGCAGCTCATCCATGGAGTGAATGATCCTGTAAGAATTTAAAGGCGTGAATCAGCTTAACAAATGATGTGGCCACATGGCCCCCACAAAGGGCTGCGCCGACCTGTCTAGCGTTATACTCCCCGTCCGTTTTACTGTTATCCGAGTATTCCGATGGGTCTTTCCGCAACTGCCACACCCGAACCGCGTCGCCTTGGCGCACCTATTATCGCCATGACCTTGCTGCTGGCTGGCGCCTGGTTCCTCAACTTCAATGCCGGCTTCAAGCAGGTTTTGTTGCTGGTGGTCGGCGCCGCGCTTGGTCTGACGCTGTATCACGCCGCCTTCGGTTTCACTTCGGCCTGGCGAGTGTTCATCAACGAGCGACGTGGCGCAGGCCTGCGCGCACAGATGGTCATGCTGACCTTGGCCGTGCTGCTGTTCTTCCCGGCGCTTTCGGCAAGTAGCCTGTTCGGTAACCCGGTCACCGGTCTGGTAGCCCCGGCGGGTGTCTCTGTGGTGTTCGGGGCGTTCATTTTCGGCATCGGCATGCAGCTGGGCGGCGGTTGCGCATCGGGCACGCTGTTCACTGTGGGTGGTGGTAATGCGCGCATGCTGGTAACCCTGCTGTTCTTCATCATCGGCTCGGTCAGCGCTACTCATCACGCTGATTGGTGGTTCGCCTTGCCGTCGTTCCCGGCCACCTCGATCGTGCAAGCTTGGGGGGTAGGGCCTGCGCTGTTGGTTAGCCTGGCGGTATTCGGGTTGATCGCCTGGGCCACCGTGGTGCTGGAAAAACGCCGGCATGGCGCGCTTGAGGCGCCGGTTGCCAGCGAACACCAGGGCCTGCGCCGCTTCCTGCGTGGTCCTTGGCCATTGCTGTGGGGCGCTGTCGCCCTGGCCTTGTTGAACTACGCGACCTTGGCGCTGGCGGGGCGGCCATGGGGCATTACCTCGGCGTTCGCCCTGTGGGGGGCCAAGGTGCTCAACGGGTTGGGCGTGGATGTCGGCAGTTGGGTGTTCTGGCAGGCTCCGGCCAATGCCAAGGCCTTGGCGGCGCCGTTGTGGCAGGACATCACCACAGTGATGGACCTGGGTATCGTGCTGGGGGCGTTGCTGGCGGCGGGCCTGGCCGGGCGCTTTGCGCCAAGCCTGAAGATCCCGCTGCCGTCGCTGGTGGCCGCAGTGATTGGCGGCCTGCTGCTGGGCTACGGTTCGCGCCTGGCGTACGGGTGCAACATCGGTGCGTATTTCAGCGGTATCGCCTCGGGCAGCGTGCATGGCTGGCTGTGGCTGGTGGCGGCCTATGCTGGCAACCTGGTCGGCGTGCGCCTGCGCCCGCTGTTTTTCGCTGGTGAGCGGCGCCCTGCGGTACTGAGCGGGTGCTGAAGCACTGATTTGATTGCTGCAAGGGGTGCAGAAATCATCTGCACCTCGCCTGATTGTTCAACGTTTCCTACCTGATTAGCCTGATTCGAACACTCATCCAGCAGGATTCGATCATGGTTACCCGCATCATTCTCAATGGCACCGGCACTGCCGATGTCATGCAGCTCGAACACATGGCGGCGCAAACTCCAGGGCCTGGGCAGGTCTGGCTGGAACAGACCGCCATGGGTGTGAACCCGCTGGACGTGTTGCAGCGCAAGGGTGGGGCAGGGCTGGCATTGCCGTCAGGCCTGGGGCTGGAAGGTGCAGGTAGGGTCACTGCCCTCGGCGATGGGGTTCGCAACGTGCAGGTCGGCGACCGGGTCGCCTATGCGATGGGGCCGGTCGGCGCTTATGCCAGCGGCCGGCTGTTCCCGGCCGAACGGCTGGTCAATCTGCCGCCGCAGCTGGAGGACGAAGCCGCCGCAGCGGTGCTGTTCAAGGGCATTACGGCGCAATACTTGTTGAAAACCACCTTTGCCGTGGGGCCGGGTACACAAGTGCTGCTATACGGCGCAGCCGGTGCCTTGGGCCAGCTGATGGCACCTTGGGCGCGGCACCTGGGGGCGACGGTGATCGGCGTGGTGTCGCGCCCGCAAAGTGTGGCGAGGGCACAGGCAGCAGGCTGCCAGCATGTGCTGGTGTTCGACGCGGCAACCTTGGCCAGCCAGGTGCGCAAGCTGACCCAAGGGCAAGGGGTGGATGTGGTGTATGACTGCGTGGGCAAGGTGTCGCTGGAGGCTTCGCTGGACAGCCTGCGAGTGCGCGGCCTGTTGGTGTCGTTCGGTGGCACCTCCGGTGCACCGGCGGCTATCGAGGTGGCCACGCTCAATGCCAAGGGCTCGTTGTACCTGACCCGGCCGTCGTTAGCGGCCCACACCCGCACGGTCGAGGAGTACCAGCAGCGTGCGGCCGATGTGCTGACGGCCGTCGCCGAGGGTATCATCCAGCCTCGGGTGTGGCGTCGCTACCCGCTGGCTGACGCAGCCAAGGCCCACGGGGACCTGGAGCAAGGGCGGTCGGAGGGCGCGTTGGTACTGACTGCCTGATGCCCGATCCTTGACCCCACTGCCCTGAGCCGAGCCTTGCCATGGATGCCTTCGACAGCCGCCGCGCCGATGAACTTGCCACTTTGCTGGCCTTGCATGAGCAGGGCTCGTTTGCTGCTGCCGGGCGACAACTGGAGCGCCACCCCACGGTGCTGTCGAAACGCCTGAGCTCACTGGAAACGCGGCTGGGCATTCGCCTGGTGGAGCGCAGCACGCGGCAGTTGCGCTTTACCGATGAGGGACAGCGGCTGGTAGCCAAGGTACGCGAGGCAAGCCGGCTGATTGCCGAAGCGGAGCAGGAGGCTGCCGAAGGCGCTGCAACGGTGCGTGGGCGCCTGCGTCTGGCGTTACCGGCGGCCATGGGCAGGCGCTGGTTAAGCGGGATGCTTGCCGACTTTGTGCTGGCCTACCCGCAAGTGACGGTGGAGGCCGAGTACGCCGACCGTTTCGTTGACCTGATCGGCGAGGGCTTCGACGCCGCGATTCGCATTGGTGAGCTAGCGGACAATCGACTGGTGGCGAGTAAATTATGCGATCACGTACGCATCCTGTGCGCATCGCCTCAGTACCTCGCTCGGCATGGGGTGCCTGCGGAGCCGGAACAATTGCCTGAGCATAATTGTTTAGGTTTCAGTGGTTTACGATCATTTCCTGAATGGCGCCTGAAGAGCGGCGCGCATCAGGTAAACGTCAAGGTTACCGGTAGCCTGCGCAGCAATGACAACGAAGCGCTGCTGGAGGCAGCGCGCCGCGGTGTAGGAATTTTGGCGGGTGGCGACTGGCTGATGGGCGAGGACCTGGCCAGCGGCAACCTAGTACGGGTGCTGCCGCAATGGCAATTGGACGTGGCGGCGGGCATCTACCTGGTGCGACCCACCGCACGCCTGAATACAGCGGCCCTGGGCGCCTTCAAGGCCTGGCTGGAGGACCGTTTCAAGGGCGGCGCCCCTTGGCGGCCCTGAAGCGGTCTTTGTAGGCGCAGCACAAGGTTACGCCTACATGACTTTATGTTTACTTAATAACTTATTGATAAATAAGTAATTATCTTTTTGCTACAGCATGCTGAACACACTGCTCGTAGTAGGTCTGCTTGATCGCGGCAGGCTTGAGTCGCGAGCGGCTATTGTAGGTCTGCTCGGTAATGCCAAAGGCGGTCATGCGCATCCACGGTTTGGGGAATTTGCGTACCTGCAGCTTCTTGCGCGTGGCATACAGGGTTACCCCGGAAAGCTTGGCCTGCTGGGCCTCGGCGGCTATCTGCGCACCCCAGCCGCAGGTGTGGCGATCGTTCTGGCTCAGTGCACGGGCCTGGGCGCTGAAAGCGAGCGTGGCCAGCAGGCAGCCGGCCATCGTTGCTAGAAGTACTCGCATGTTGCTGTCCTAAGCGTCTGAAAGGAAAAAGAGTTTGCCTTCACTTTAAGTGGCTGGGGGCCAGCAATTTGCCGTCAGAATATGGCCATGCGCAGCGGGCTGGCAGCAGGCTTGCGCAGGCTGATCCACGCCAGGCTGGCGACCCAGATCACCGACACACCATAGTTCAGGCGCTGATACAGGCCGAACAGCTGGCCGCTTTGGGCCGCCTGGCCCATCAGTATGACGGTGACGATCGCCAGCACTACACAGACCAGAGAAAACAGCGCAAATGCAGGCGAGCCAGCAATGCGGCTGCCCTGCCATGCCCAGAGGGCGCTGGCAACGGTCAGGGAGAGGAACATCAGCAAGCCGGACAGGTTATGCAGTTGCTGGGCGGTGGATGGCTGTGTCGGTGCGCAACCCTGATCGCAAGGGAACCACCCGGTTCCCAGGCTGCCGATGCCATGCAGCAACACCAGGCCGGCACTCAGCAGCGCCAGCTTCGAGCCACGCCAGCGTCGGGCGAGGCCCCAGGCAAACAGGCCGAACAACCCGGCCAAGGGAAAATTGTTGAGCAGTGGCGACCAGCTGTGGGTTGGCGAGCCTGTCGCACCCAGCTGGCTCATGGCCTGTTGCAGGTGGTCGTAGCCGGGGTACGCCAGGGCGGTGAGCCATACCCCTGCCAACAGCCAGAGGGGTATCAGCAGGCCGCTGCCGAGCAACAGGCGGTCGAGGGTTTTCATGCTGCGGTGTCCTTCCATGGATGAGTGAGCGTGAGGGCGCACAGTACAGGCTTGCGCGGGGCTTGAGCCAGTGCTTCTGTGGGTTTTTCCTGGGCTGGGGGCCTGCAAAGGTGAGCAATAAATACCGCACCGGGTGTATGTGATCGTACAACCGCTTGCGCTATGATGAGCGCTGTCTTTCAAGGTGAAATACAGGGCAATGACAGAGCAGCAGGTACAGGCAAGGACCCGGCGCAAGCCGCGCAGTCTGGCCCAGGAACTGGTCACAGTGCTGACCGAGCGCATTCGCAGTGGCCAGCTCAAGCGCGGCGACAAGCTGCCGACCGAATCGCAGATCATGGCCGAAGAGGGCGTCAGCCGCACCGTGGTGCGTGAGGCGATCTCGCGGCTGCAGGCTGCCGGGCAGGTAGAGACCCGTCATGGCATCGGCACCTTCGTGCTGGATGCACCGGCAACCGGGGGCTTTCGCATCGACCCGGCCACTGTGGTCACCCTGCGCGAAGTGCTGGCGGTGCTGGAGTTGCGCATTGCCCTGGAGATCGAGTCCGCTGGGCTGGCGGCGCAGCGGCGCAGTGATGAAGCGCTGGCTGGTATGCGGGCGGCGCTGGACGAACTCAACGAAGGGGCCGCCCATGCCACTGATGCGGTGTCGGCGGACTTCCAGTTCCACCTGCGCATCGCCCAGGCCAGCGGTAACCACTACTTCGCCGATATCATCAACCACCTGGGTACCAGTATCATTCCGCGCACCCGGCTGAACTCGGCGCGGCTGGCCCATGATGATCAGGCGCATTACATGAGCCGGTTGATGCATGAGCACGAGGCGATCTATGAAGCGATTGCCCGGCAGGACAGCGAAGGGGCGAAGATGGCCATGCGTATGCACCTGAGCAACAGCCGCGAGCGCTTGCGTCAGGCGCATGAGGCGGCTGAGGCACAAGGGGCCTGAGCCATTTGTCGCCGGTACAGCCAAAAGAAAGCCCCGCCATGTGCGGGGCTTTCTTGTTTCAGGCAACCCGTCAGATCACCTCCTCGCTCCATTGCCCGTTCACCAGCCGACGCAGCCCCAGCGGGTTGCCATCGCGCAGTGCTTCGGGCAGCAACGCCTGCGGATAGTTCTGGTAGCACACCGGGCGCAGGAAGCGGTCGATGGCCAAGGTGCCGACCGAGGTGCCACGCGCATCCGAGGTCGCAGGGTAAGGCCCGCCGTGAACCATGGCATCACACACTTCGACACCGGTCGGGTAGCCATTGATCAGGATCCGCCCGACTTTCTCCTCCAGCAGTGGCACCAACCACGCGTAGGCCTCGAAATCTTCCGCTTCGCCGATCAGGGTAGCGGTCAACTGGCCACGCAGGCCGAGCAGGGCGGCGCGCAGTTGTTCGTCGTCCTGCACTGCTACGGCCACGGTGGTGGGGCCGAACACTTCTTCCTGCAGCAGCGGGTCAGACTGGACCAGCAGGCCTGCATCGGCCTTGAACAGCTGGGCGCGGGCCTGGCTGCCTTCCTGCTTCTGGCCGGCCAGGTGCTGGATACCACTATGGGCATGCAGGTGCTCCAGGCCGCCAACGTAGCTGCGCAGGCCTCCCGCGTTGAGCATGGTTTGCCCGGCCTGTTGGTCCAGATGCTGGCCAAGGTCGGCCAGTAACTGGTTGTACTGCGGCGACTGCAGCCCGATCACCAGGCCCGGGTTGGTGCAGAACTGCCCGGCACCCATGCACACAGAGCCGGCCAGTTCGCGAGCAATGGCCTCGCCACGCTTGGCCAGGGCGCCCGGCAGGATGATGACCGGGTTGATGCTGGACATCTCGGCGAACACCGGGATTGGCTGCGGGCGCTCGGCGGCCATGCGGCACAGAGCGTCACCGCCTTTCAGCGAGCCGGTGAAGCCAACGGCCTGGATGGCTGGGTGCTTGACCAGCCACTCGCCCACGCCGCCTCCGAATACCATGTTGAACACGCCTTTGGGCATGCCGGTACGTTCGGCGGCGCGCACGATGGCGCAAGCAACCAGGTCGGCGGTGGCCATGTGGCCGCTGTGTGCCTTGAACACCACCGGGCAGCCGGCGGCCAGGGCTGCGGCGGTATCACCGCCAGCGGTGGAGAAGGCCAGCGGGAAGTTGCTGGCGCCAAACACAGCGACCGGGCCGACACCGATGCGCATCTGGCGCAGGTCTACGCGTGGCAGGGGTTGGCGTGCGGGCAGTGCCAGGTCGATGCGCGCGCCGAGGAAGTCGCCGCGACGCAGTACCTGGGCGAACAGGCGCATCTGCCCACTGGTGCGGCCGCGCTCGCCCTGGATACGGGCGGCGGGCAGGGCTGTTTCGCGGCAGACGATGGCGACGAAGGCATCGTCCAGTTCGTCCAGTTCGGCGGCGATGGCGTCGAGAAACTCGGCACGACGTGCCGGGGCCAGTTGGCGGAATTCGGCGAAGGCGGCGGCGGCGGCGCTGGCGGCCTGGTCCACTTCGGCCTCGGTAGCTTGGGCGAAGCTGAAGGGCAGGGCTTCGCCAGTGCTGGCGTCCAGGCTCTGCAGGCGCTGAGAACCAGCGGCACTGCGCTGACCGGCGATGAAGTTGTGGCCGAGGATTTCAGGCATGGGGTGCTCCTGTAGGTTGAAAGAAAATCTGGCGGGTTGTCGCATGACCTGTGGGAGCGGGCATGCCCGCTCCCACAGCATGCCCTCGGCATCAGGTAATCGGTGCCGGGTTGAACAGGGTGATGTCGTTGTGTAGCCGGTGCTGCTCGGCCCAGGTCTGCTTGCGGCCGCTGGCCACGTCCAGGTAGTAGTGGAACAGTTCCCAGCCCAGCTCTTCGATGGTCGAACGGCCTGTGGCGATGCGCCCGGCGTCGATATCGATCAGGTCGGGCCAACGCTGGGCCAGTTCGGTGCGCGTGCACACCTTGACCACGGGTGCCATGGCCAGCCCGTAAGGGGTGCCTCGGCCTGTGGTGAACACATGCAGGTTCATGCCGGCGGCCAGTTGCAAAGTGCCGCAGACGAAGTCGCTGGCCGGGGTGGCGCAGAAGATCAGGCCCTTGCGCGTTACCCGCTCGCCTGGGCCAAGCACGCCCTGGATAGCGCCGCTGCCCGACTTGACGATCGACCCCAGGGATTTCTCGACGATATTGGACAGGCCACCTTTCTTGTTGCCCGGCGTCGTGTTGGCACTGCGGTCGGCGGCCCCTTGCTGCAGGTAGCGGTCGTACCAGTCCATTTCGCGCACCAGGGCATCGGCAACGTCTTGGTTTTGCGCGCGCGAGGTCAGCATGTAGATGGCGTCTCGTACCTCGGTCACTTCCGAGAACAGCACCGTAGCACCGGCACGTACCAGCAAGTCTGCGGCGTAGCCCAGCGCAGGGTTGGCGGTGATGCCCGAGAAGGCATCGCTGCCACCGCACTGCATGCCGAGGATCAACTCGCTGGCCGGTACGGTTTCGCGGCGGCGCTGGTCGAGCTTCTTGAGGCGGGTTTCGGCCAGCTCCATGATTTGCTCGATCATTTCCACAAAGCCCAGGCTGGCGTCCTGCAGGCGGTACAACCATGGCTCGCTGAGGTCTACCGACGGGTCGTTGTCGTGCATCACCTGGCCGGCCTGCAGCTTTTCGCAGCCGAGGCTGATGACCAATGCCTCGCCACCCAGGTTGGGGTTGCGGGCCAGGTTGCGCACGGTGCGGATCGGGATGTAGGCGTCGCGAGCGTTGATGGCCACGCCGCAGCCGTAGCTGTGGGTGATGGCTACCACGTCATCGACGTTGGGGTACTTGGGCAGCAGTTCGCTGCGAATGCGCTTGACCGCATGCTCCAGCACGCCGGTCACACACTGCACGGTGGTGGTGATGCCGAGGATGTTGCGGGTGCCAACGGTGCCGTCGGCATTGCGGTAGCCTTCGAACGTGAAGCCTTCGAGTGGCGGCAGCGGTTGTGGGACGGCGTCGCAGCGCGGCAAGCTGTCCAGTTCCGGGGCGGCCGGCATGGCCAGTTGGCTTTCCTGCACCCAACTGCCCTGGCGTAGGTCTTCCAGCGCGTAGCCGATGATTTGCCCGTAGCGGCGCACGGGCTCGCCTTTGGCGATGGCCTTGGTTGCGACCTTGTGGCTTTGTGGCACGCCTTCGACCAAGGTCAGGCCGTCGGCGAAGTGGGCGCCTTCGCCCAGGCCGCCGTCGTTGACCACCACCACGACGTTATCGTCGTCGTGCAGGCGGACGTAGCGCGGCGAGTCGGAATGTTCGATCAACTGCATGTTTGGGCCCTACTTGTCAGGTTCTCAGGCTTTTTGTACATCTGCCCGCACCGGTTGCCCCGGGGCGGGCGTGTTCACTCAGTGGCGCGAGCTGGCCAGTTCGCCATTGGCGGCAGGCTCAGCCTGTGGCTTTGGGGCGTCGTCGCGCAGTTCGATACGCTTGATCGGGCCGACGATCACCAGGTAGCTGAACACCGCCACCAGCGCGTTGGCGCCCACGTACACCAGCGCCCATTTGAACGAGCCGGTGGCGCTGATGATGTAGCCGATCACGATAGGGGTGGTGATCGAGGCGATGTTGCCGAAGGTGTTGAACAGGCCACCGGACAGCCCGGCGATCTGTTTCGGCGAGGTGTCTGCCACCACCGCCCAACCCAGCGCGCCAATGCCTTTGCCGAAGAACGCCAGGGTCATGAAGCCAACCACCATCCACTCGGCATCGACGTAGTTGCAGAACACCATGGTGGTCGACAGCAGCAGGCCGCAGACAATTGGCAGTTTGCGCGAGAAGGTCAGCGAGTTGCCACGGCGCAGCAGCCAGTCGGAGATCACGCCACCCAGCACGCCCCCAATGAAACCGCAGACCGCCGGCAGCGAGGCGATGAAGCCGGCCTTGAGAATGGTCATGCCACGTTCCTGCACCAGGTACACGGGGAACCAGGTAAGGAAGAAGTAGGTGATGGCGTTGATGCAATACTGGCCCAGGTACACGCCCAGCAGCATGCGGCTGGTCAGCAGTTGCTTGATGTAGCCCCATTTCGGGCCGTCGTTGCCGCGCTTCTGGTCCATGTCCACCAGGCCGCCGTTCTGCTCGATGTGCTCAAGCTCGCTTTGGCTGATGCGTGGGTGTTGGCGCGGGTTGTGGATGGTTTTCAGCCACACCATGGAGAACACGATGCCCAGTGCACCCATGACGACAAACACGTGCTCCCAGCCGAAGCTGAACACGATCCAGCCCATTATCGGGGCGAACAGCGCCGTGGCGAAGTACTGCGCCGAGTTGAAGATGGCTGAGGCAGTGCCGCGCTCCTGAGTCGGAAACCAGGCGGCGACGATGCGAGCGTTGCCCGGGAACGACGGGGCTTCGGCGAAGCCAACCAGAAAGCGCAAGGTGAAGAGGGTGACAACCGCCCAGGCAACCGGCAGGCCACCGGCAAACCCCTGCAACAGGGTGAACAGCGACCAGGTGAAGATGCTGAAGGCGTAGACGTTCTTGGAGCCGAAGCGATCGAGCAGCCAGCCACCAGGAATCTGGCCAGCCACGTAAGCCCATCCGAAGGCGGAGAAGATATAACCGAGGGTTACGGCGTCAATGCCGAGGTCTTTCTGCAGGCTGGAGCCTGCGATGGCGATGGTAGCGCGGTCGGCATAGTTGATCGTGGTCACCAGAAAAAGCATGAACAGGATCAGGTAGCGCACATGCGTCTTTTTAGTCGCTTGCATGCTGGCAATACTCCCACTAGTTATTTTTGTGCGGGCTCACGAATTGTAACCGGAGTGGGGCTGGCCCACTCCGGGCGCGGCATCTGGCAGGCCGCGGGCAGGGCTTACTGCGGGCCCATCTTGTCCATCAGCGCGGCGAGCATCTCGTACTCTTCTGCGGTGAGGTCGGTCAGTGGGGTGCGCACGGGGCCTGCGTCGTAACCGGCAATTTTGGCGCCGGCCTTGACGATGCTCACGGCGTAGCCGGCTTTGCGGTTGCGAATGTCCAGGTACGGCAGGAAGAAATCGTCGATCAGCTTGGCCACGGCAGCGTGGTCGTCACGGGCGATGGCGCTGTAGAAGTCCATGGCGGTCTTCGGCACGAAGTTGAACACCGCGGAGGAGTACACCGGCACGCCCAGGGCCTTGTAGGCAGCAGCATACACTTCGGCGGTCGGCAGGCCACCCAGGTAGCTGAAACGTTCGCCCAGGCGGCGACGGATCGACACCATCAGCTCGATATCACCCAGGCCATCCTTGTAGCCGATCAGGTTCGGGCAGCGCTCGGCCAGTTTTTCCAGCAGGTCGGCGTTCAGGCGGCAGACGTTGCGGTTGTACACCACCACGCCGATGTTCACCGATTTGCACACCGCTTCTACGTGTGCGGCTACGCCGTCCTGGCTGGCTTCGGTCAGGTAATGCGGCAGCAGCAACAGGCCCTTGGCACCCAGGCGCTCGGCTTCTTGTGCGTATTCGATGGCCTGACGGGTGGACCCACCAACACCCGCGAGGATAGGAACCGAGGTGGCGCAGGTATCGACGGCGGTCTTGATCACCTGGCTGTACTCGCTGGCGGCCAAGGAGAAGAACTCACCGGTGCCGCCAGCGGCGAACAGGGCGCTGGCGCCATACGGGGCCAGCCACTCCAGGCGCTTGATGTAGCCAGCCGGGTTGAAGTCGCCCTGGGCGTTGAAGTCGGTGACCGGGAAAGACAGCAGGCCGTGGGAGAGGATGGATTTAAGTTCTTGTGGATTCATTGTTGTTGGCATCCTGTGGCGCTTGGGTGAAGGGTGTTGTTCTGCGTTAGAGGTAAGTTATCGTACAACTTAAGCGATGGCTAGCCCTCCTTGCAGAAAAATTTGTGTGCGCCGGTCTGGGGGTGGCGGCGCTCGATCTCGCAGGCGCTAAAAATGACACGGCGACCGCATGTTGGTCATCGTATCTCTTAGGTGGGGAGGGGTAAAAAACGATCGCGGAGACAGGTACAAGCCCGCCGCCCGATTCCACGGGAAGTGTTCTGGGACCAGCAGAGGGTGACCGGGGAAACGGGGGCGACCTTGCGCCGCCCCGCGATCAAAGCAGAGGAAACTGAATGTCAGGCAGCGTGCTGGCGCTTGACCTGCGCCTTGCGTACCTGGGCTCGGCAGGCATCGCCGAAAGCCTGGAAGATCTTGATCGAATCAGGGTTCTTCGCCGCTTGCCATTCTGGGTGCCACTGTACGGCGAACAGGAACGGCGAAATGCTCGGCGCGTGAATCGCTTCAACCAGGCCATCTTCAGCATGGGCGATAGCTTCGATACCGGCGCCGAGCTTGTGCAGGCCCTGGCCATGCAGCGAGTTGACGCGAATCTCGTCGGTACCCAGGGTGTCACGCAGCCAGCTGCCCGGCTGGATCTTCACCCCATGTACCTGGGCGTACTGCACTTCAACCGGGTCTTCCGGGTTTTCCCGGTGGTCATTGAAGCCAGGCTCGGCGTAGACCTTCTGGTAGATGTCGCCACCCAGGGCCACGTTGATTTCCTGCATGCCACGGCAAATGCCGAAGATTGGCAGGCCACGCTTGATCGCCGCCTTGACCAGTGGGATGTCGAACAGGTCGCGGTTCTGGTCCTGACCCTTGCCTGGGGTTTCATTTTTCTGGCCATACAGGGCCGGGTCGATGTTGCTGCCAGCGCCCGTCAGGTACACGCCGTCGGCCATGTCCAGGTAGGTCTCGAGGTCCTCAATGCCGCAGCAGGTGGGCACCAGTACCGGGACGCAATCGGAAAACTCGACCAGCGGGGTGATGTATTTGTGGGTCATGACCTGATAGTCATGGCCTTTGCGCTCTTGGCTGCCCATGGTCATCAGGACGACGGGTTTGCGCAGGGAAGGTTGCTTGTTGCCAATGTTGCTGTTGGACATATGTCACCTTGGGACAGGTTCAACCTGTCGTTGTTGTGCAGGCGCACGGCGCGGGGCTCTGGGTGCTGCCTGTAGCCCCGAGCACTGCCGGCTCGTCAGAGGCGACGATTCCGGTCGGGGCATGTAGATAGCTTGCCAGAGCCGTTCGATATGTCAAACGACGGAAGAGGGCTTTAATGCGGGGGATGCGCCGGTTTTTGGGGGCTGAAATCGATGCGGGCCTGTGGTGGCGTGGGTTTGGCGGGGGCGTTGGTCAATAATATTTAACGATGCAGTTGGGTCTTTGCAGCGGTGCAATGAGCAAGGCGCTCGAGGCAAGCGCGGTCCTTGTAGGAGCGGCCTTGTGTCGCGAAAGGGCCGCAAAGCGGCCCCGGATTTCAGCACTGATGCACATTGCTGGGGCTGCTGCGCAGCCCTTTTGCGACGCAAGGCCGCTCCCACACGCATCAGACCGCCATTCAGTGCAGTATCTGCGCCAGAAACGCCTTGGCCCGCTCGGTGCGCGGCTGGTTGAAGAACACCTGCGGCGGGCTGTCTTCGATGATCTGCCCACCCTCAAGGAACAGCACGCGCTCGGCTACCTGCCGGGCAAAGCCCATTTCGTGGGTGACGCAAAGCATGGTCATGCCCGTGCCGGCCAACTGCACCAGCACATCCAGCACCTCGGCGACCATTTCCGGGTCCAGCGCCGAAGTAGGCTCGTCGAACAGCATGATCCGTGGCTTCATGCACAGCGCCCGGGCGATGGCCACGCGCTGCTGCTGGCCACCGGACAACTGGCTGGGGTACTTGTGCGCCTGGCTTTCGATGCCGACCTTGCTCAGGTACATGCGTGCCCGCTCCTCGGCGTCCTTGCGTGACAGCCCGCGCACGCTGGTGGGGGCCAGCAGGCAGTTGTCGAGCACGCTCATGTGTGGAAACAAGTTGAAATGCTGGAACACCATGCCGATGTCGCTGCGCACCTGCGCGGCCTCGCGCGTGGTGGCTGACAGGTCGATGCCATCCACCTGGATGCTGCCCTGCTGGGCAATCTCCAGGCGGTTGATGCAGCGGATCAGGGTCGACTTGCCCGAGCCGGAGGGCCCGCACAGTACGATGCGTTCGCCTTCGCGCACCTGCAGGTCAATGTCACGCAGCACGTGGAAGGCGCCGTAATGCTTGTTCAGGCCTTCGATACGGATCAGCACCGGGCGCGGGTCGGGTTCGGGGGCAACGGTGGCAAGGCTCAGTGGTGCGGTCATGTTGTTTTTCTCCCGCGTGGGTTCAGTCGAAACGGGTCGCGCTGTAGGGCGCGGGGTCGGTGAAGGGGCGCTCGCCAGTGAGCAGTTCGGCCAATAGCCGGCCGCTGACCGGGCCCAGGGTGAGGCCGTGGTGGGCGTGGCCAAAGTTGAACCACAGCCCCGGGTGGCGCGGTGCCGGGCCGATCACCGGGCGCATGTCGGGCAGGCAAGGGCGACGGCCCAGCCATGGGGTGTCGTCCAGCCGCTCGCCGAGGGCCGGGAACAGCTTGCGCGCCAAGGCTTCGCAACGGCCCAGCTGGATCTGGTTGCCAGGCGCCCCGGCTGCGTCGAACTCGATGCCGGTGGTCAGGCGTACACCGCGCGCCATCGGCGCCAGCACGTAGCCGCCCTGGGTATCGCAGATCGAGTGCTCCAACTGTGCGCCGTCGCGGGTGCTGTAGTGCATGTGGTAGCCACGTTTGATCGCCAGCGGAATCTGATAGCCCAGGCCGCTGAACAGGTCCGCCGACTGCGGGCCGAGGCAGGCCACCACCTCGTCGGCGGTAACCGGGCCACGACGGCTTTCTACCCGCCACTGGCCGTTGGCTTGGCGCAGGCTGCGCGCATCGCCATGCAGGAACTGCCCGCCGCGCTGCAGGAACAGCGCGGCATAGCCACGGGTGAGGGCGCCGGGGTTGTTCACGGTCTTTGGGTCGAGCCAATGAATGCCACCGACCACGGTGGCGTCCAACTGGTGCTCGCGTGCCTGCAGTTGCCCGCATTCGAGTATCTCGAACTGCAAGCCGTAGCGGCTCAGGCCCTTGGCGTCAGTTTTGGCCTGCTCGAACAGCGCAGGGTCGCGGAACACTTCGATCCAGCCTTTGGCCTGCACCAGCCCTTCAAGGCCGGCCGCTTCGATCAGCGCGTCGTGTTCTTCGACGCAGCGTTGTACCAGCGGCAGCATATCGGCGGCGGCCCCGGCCAGGCGGCCGGGCGCCGACTGGCGCCAGTAGCGCCACAGCCACGGTGCGACCTTGGGCAGGTGCGCCAGGCTGTAGCGCACATCGGGCTGGCGGTTCAGGCCATAGCGCAGCAGCGCGCCCAGTTGCCGGGGGAAGGCGTAGGGGATGACGCTGGAGCGCTCGATCAGCCCGGCGTTGCCGTGGCTGGTGCCGCTGCCCGGTTCGTCGCGGTCGATCAGAATCACCTGGCGCCCGCGGGCCTGCAGGTGCAGGGCGGTGCTGACGCCGACGATACCGGCGCCGAGGACAAGGGTCTGGCAATGCATGGAACGTATCCTTCGGTCAGTTCAGGTGGCGGCCCAAGCGGCCTTCCAAGTGTTTCAGCAGGCGCCTTACCAGCTCGACGATCACCAGGTAGAGCACGGCCGCCCACAGGTAGATCTGGAAGTCGAAACTGCGCGAGAAGGCCAGTTTGGTCACGCCCATCAGGTCGTAGATGGTCACCAGCGAGGCAATCGCGCTGGCCTTGATCATCAGGATCAGTTCGTTGCCCAGTGGGCCGATGGCCACGAGCAGCGACTGCGGCAAGATCACCTTGAAGAAGGTGGTCGAGCGTTTCAGGTTCAGCGCCCGTGCCGCCTCATGCTGGCCGGGCGCAACGGCCATCAGGCTGCCGCGGAAGATCTCGGCTTGATAGGCGGCGGTGTTCAGGGTGAACGCCAGCAAGGTGCAGAACCACGCCTCGCGGAAGAACCACCACAGGCCGACGTCCTGCCAGAAGCCCTTGAGCGAGCCCAGCCCGTAATACAGCAGGAACAGCTGCGCCAGCAGTGGCGAGCCGCGGAAGAAGTACACGTAACCGGCGGCCATGCGCTGCAGCACCAGGCTGCGCGACATGCGTGCCAGGGCCAGCAGCAGGCCGAGCACGGCGCCCAGGGTGAAGGAAATGGCCACCAGTTTGGCAGTTACCAGCAAACCGTCGAGAAAGCGTGGGCCGTAGCGCTCCAGCAGGTCGGGGTCGAGTACCAGCGCCAGCAGTTGATCGAGGCTCATGCGCGTGCTCCTAGCAGGTGGCGGTTGCTACGCCGTTCGATGTAGGCGAACACGCGCCCGGACAGTGCCGCGAACAGCAGGTAACCCAGGCAGGCGACGCCGTAGAAGAACATCGGCTCCTTGGTCACGCTGACCGCCAGGTTGGTCTGGCGCATCAGGTCGACCAGTGAGATGGTCGACACCAGCGAGGTGTCCTTGAGCAGCGACAGCCAATTGTTGGAAAGGCCGGGCAGGGCGATGCGGGTCAGTTGTGGCAGCAGCACCTTGAAGAACCCGGTGCGCTTGCTCAGGCCCAAGGCCGAGCAGGCTTCCAGCTGGCCCTTGGGCAGGGTCTTGAAGGCCGCCAGCCAGATCTCGCTGGAAAACGCGGCAAATACCAGGCTGAAGGCAATCATCGCGGCGAGGAAGGTGTTGATCAGGAATTCACCCTCGTAGCCCATGGCGGCGAGGATCTTCTGCGCGGCGATCTGGCAGCCGTAATAGATGATCAGCAAGGTCAGCAGCTCGGGCAGGCCGCGAAACACGGTTGAAAAGGTAGTGGCCCAGGCCCGTGGCAGGCGCTTGCGCGAGCGCGCCGCCAGGGCGACCACCAGGCCCAGTGGCAGGCCGATGGGCAGGCAGGCCAGGGCCAGGGAAACGGTAACCAGCGCGCCGGCCAGCAACGCCTGGCCCCAGCCTCCGCTGGCGAAGGACAGCAAGGACAATTGATCGAGCATGACGAACCCCTAAGATGGGCAACGCGGTCTCTTTGTAGGAGCGGCCTTGTGTCGCGATAGGGGTGCGTAGCGCCCCCACATTTTCAGCTTCGCTGCGAAGAACGCCGGGGCCGCTTTGCGGCCCTATCGCGACACAAGGCCGCTCCTACAGGGATTGCGCAGTTTCCTGAAGATCAGTTGTAGATATCGAAAGCAAAGTACTTGCTGGCGATCTTCTGGTAGGTGCCGTTGGCCACGATCTGTTGTAGCGCGGTGTTCAGGCGCTGGCGCAGGGCTTCGTCGTCCTTGCGCACGGCAATGGCGGCATCGGCCTTGGTGTCGGCCACATCGCCGAGGATCTTGCAGCAGTCCCCGCCGTTCTTGCTCATCCACTCGTGCAGCGGGAATTTGTCGGCAATCACGCCGTCCAGGCGGCCTGCGGCAAGGTCCGCGTTGGCCTCGTCCATGGTTGGGTACAGCTTCACATCGGCACCGGCCTTGCCATACACGTCTTCGGCGTAGATGGCCTGGGTGGAGGACGACTGGGCGCCGACGGTGTAGCCGACAAAGTCGGTCTGGGCGCTGTCGATCTTGCTGTCCTTGGCCACCGCAACGGTCAGTGGCGTGCGGTAGTAGTGGTCGGTGAACGCGATTTTCTTGCGCCGCTCTTCGGTGTCGATCATTGACGCCACCACTGCGTCGTACTTGCGTGCCATCAGGGCGGGGATGATGCCTTCCCAGTCCTGGGCCACCAGCGTGCATTCCACTTTCATCTGTTCGCACAGGGCATGGGTGATGTCGATATCGAAGCCATGCAGCTTGTTATCGGCGTCTACATAGTTGAAGGGCGGGTAGGCACCCTCCGTGGCGAAACGCAGGGTTTCGGCACTGGCGGCACCCGCCAGCAGCAGGGCGCACGCACCCACCAAGGCCATGGACTTGTTCATCTCGCACCTCATTGCACTCTTGCTATTGTTGTTTGCCCGTCGACCACGAGGTGTAGCCGACGAATTCGTTATGTAGAGCGGCAGTCGCTTCCAAGCGTTTTTCAACATCCGGCCCGAGCTTCTTGCAGACCTCGTTGACCATCAGGTGCACCCACGACAGCATCGTCGAGGTGGATTCCCAGAACAGATTGAACTCGGTGGGGATGCGGAACACCTCGTCGGCATTGGCATCGGCCCAGTCACAGAAGGTGTCGGTCACCAGGGTGACCGCAATGCCAGCCTCGCGTGCCTTCTGGCACAGCATCAGGGCGTGGCGGGAATAGCGGCGCGCCTCGAACACCACCAGGGCGCTGTCTTCGGCGCGGCCCAGCAGCACTTCGCCGAAGTGCCCAGCGCTGATGTCGACCAGCTGCACACCATCGCGCAGGTATTGCAGCAAGTGGCTCATGCACATGGCGATGCCACGCTCGGTCTGGAAACCGGCGATGAACACCCTGGGCTTGCTCGCCAGGCGTTGCGCCACGGTGTGCCAGGCCGTGCTCTGGCGGTATTCGTGCACGCGCACCAAGGCGGCGATTTCCAGCTCCAGGCTGCCGGCGTTGTCGCTGGCGTCCTGGTTCTGGCGGTAATCTTGCAGGCGATCACCCACCAGCCATGGGCCATCGCCAAGATCGTTCTGCAGGTCTTGCTTAAGCGCCTTGAGGTGGGCATAACCCAATGAGCGGCAGAACCGCCCGACGCTCGATTCGCTGACGCCCAGCTTGGCGGCAATGCTGGCTGAAGTCTGGAACGGCAGTTCGTGCAGGTTGGCGAGCATGTAGGTGGCGATCTTGCGACCCGAGGCAGCGGCCCCTTCGAGGCTGTTTTCCAGGCGTTGCTTGATCGGTTGGCTCATGCTGCGGCTCCAGGGGTAAGGCTTGGGAAGAAAATGAATGTTTTCTGTCATCAAGTCAACATTTGACAGATTGCTGTCACATGCAGGAAAGTTTTTGTCGTTGCAACGCTGTAGCCAATCCAAAACAACAAGGAGCTTCAGATGTCCGCACCCTCCACCAGCACCATTGTGCGCGTGCCCTTTTCCGAGCTGCAGGGCCTGCTGCAGGCCATCTTCCAGCGCCATGGTTGCAGCGAGGCCGTGGCTCGGGTGCTGGCCCACAACTGCGCCAGCGCCCAGCGTGATGGCGCTCATAGCCATGGGGTGTTCCGCATGCCCGGTTATGTTTCGACCCTGGCCAGCGGTTGGGTCGATGGCCAGGCCACACCCAAGGTCAGCGACGTGGCTGCTGGTTATGTGCGTGTCGATGCCGCGGGTGGTTTTGCCCAGCCGGCACTGGCGGCGGCCCGAGAACTGTTGGTGGCCAAGGCGCGCAACGCCGGCATCGCCGTGCTGGCAATCCACAACTCGCACCACTTCGCCGCGCTGTGGCCGGATGTAGAGCCGTTCGCCGAAGAGGGCCTGGTTGCCCTCAGCGTGGTCAACAGCATGACCTGCGTGGTGCCACATGGCGCGCGCAAGCCACTGTTCGGCACCAACCCCATCGCTTTTGCCGCGCCTTGCGCCGAACATGACCCGATCGTCTTCGACATGGCCACCAGCGCCATGGCCCATGGCGACGTGCAGATTGCTGCGCGGGCTGGCCAGCAGCTACCTGAAGGCATGGGCGTGGATGCCAATGGCGAACCGACCACCGAGCCCAAGGCGATTCTGGAAGGCGGCGCTTTGCTGCCGTTTGGCGGGCACAAGGGCTCGGCGCTTTCGATGATGGTCGAGTTGCTGGCGGCGGCGTTGACCGGCGGGCACTTCTCCTGGGAGTTCGACTGGTCGGGGCACCCGGGGGCGAAGACGCCGTGGACCGGGCAACTGATCATCCTCATCGACCCCAGCAAGGCCGAAGGCGAGCGGTTTGCCCAGCGCAGCCGTGAACTGGTGGAGCAGATGCAGGCCGTAGGGCTGACGCGCATGCCGGGCGAGCGGCGTTACCGCGAGCGGGAGGTGGCCGAGGAGGAAGGGGTGGCGGTGACCGAGCAGGAGTTGCAGGGCCTGAAAGAGCTGCTTGGCTGACCCCTGCACCGTCGGGCCATGCAATGTTGCATAGACAACCTTGCACAATAGTGGATGTTCCTGAGCCTGCACTCCGGGTATGCTCAGGTCTGCCTTTTCGAACTGTCCTGATCCAAGGAGCTGCACGCTGTGTTCAAACATGTCGATGCCTATGCCGGCGACCCGATCCTCTCGTTGATGGAAACCTTCAAGGCCGACCCGCGCGCCGACAAGGTCAACCTGAGTATTGGCCTGTACTACGATGAGGCCGGCGTGGTGCCGCAACTGGCGGCTGTGGATGCGGTGGAAAAACGCATGGCCGGCCAGGACCACGAAGCCTCCCTGTACCTGCCGATGGAAGGCCTGGCCAGCTACCGCCAGGCGATCCAGGCGCTGCTGTTCGGTGCTGATCACCCCGCCGTGACGGGCGGTCGCGTGGCTACCGTGCAGACCGTGGGCGGCTCCGGTGCCCTTAAAGTTGGTGCCGACTTCCTCAAGCGCTACTTCCCGCAGTCCGAAGTCTGGGTCAGCAACCCGACCTGGGACAACCACCGCGCCATCTTCGAAGGCGCAGGCTTCAAGGTGCACTCCTACCCGTACTTCGACCAGGCCACCCGTGGCGTGGACTTCGACGGCATGCTGGCCACCCTGCAGACCCTGCCGGCCAACAGCGTGGTCCTGCTGCACCCGTGCTGCCACAACCCTACCGGCGCCGACCTGGAACAGCACCAGTGGCAGCAAGTGGTCGAAGTGGTCAAGGCGCGCCAGCTGATCCCGTTCCTCGACATCGCCTACCAAGGCTTCGCCGAAGGCCTGGTGGAAGACGCCTACGCCATCCGCGAAATGGCCCGTGCCGGCGTGCCGTGCCTGGTCAGCAACTCGTTCTCGAAAATCTTCTCGCTGTACGGCGAGCGGGTAGGCGGCCTGTCGGTGGTGTGCGATGACGACGCCACTGCCCAGAGCGTACTTGGCCAGTTGAAGGCCACCGTGCGCCGCAACTACTCCAGCCCGCCCAACTTCGGCGCCCAGCTGGTGGCTGGCGTGCTCAGCGATGCAGGCCTGAATGCCCAGTGGGCCGAAGAAGTCGAAGTGATGCGCAAGCGGATCCTCGACATGCGCCAGGCGCTGGTCGATGCCCTGGCCGTGCTGCTGCCAGGCCAGGACTTCCAGTTCTTCCTGCGCCAGCGCGGCATGTTCAGCTACACCGGCTTCAGCGTCGAGCAGGTGCGTCGCCTGCGTGACGAGTTCGGTGTGTACCTGATCGACAGCGGCCGCGTGTGCATGTCCGGCCTGCGCCCGGCCAACCTGCAGCGGGTTGCCGAAGCGTTCGCCGCCGTTCAGAAGTAATCCTCCAGGGGCCCAGCGCGGCCCCTGCATTCGCAGCTTCGCAGCGAGTAATGCCAGGGCCGCTTTGCGGCCCTTTCGCGGCGCAACGCCGCCCCCACAGGTCATTGCTGCAACCCGCGTTTTCAGCCAGCTGCACCTCACTTGTAAAGACAAGTGCAACCGCCCCTCGGAAAAGGGCTTCGCAAGTGCAACCTTTCCGTGCACAATCGCGCCCCTCTTTTCCGGTTGAGTTGGGCGAAGGCACTGTTTCGCCATTCTCAGCCTGTTGCAGTCTTGCGAGTGGAGCTTCACCCGGAATGAATGAGCAGGCCCCAAGCGTTGAACAACGCTTTGCAGAATCGACCCCCGCCACCCTTGGCAGCTGGGCGCGTCACGACACCACCTGGATGCTGGGCCTGTTCGGCACAGCCATTGGCGCCGGAACCCTGTTCCTGCCGATCAACGCCGGCCTTGGCGGCTTCTGGCCGCTGCTGATCCTGGCCATCCTGGCCTTCCCGATGACGTACTTTGCCCACCGTGGGTTGACCCGATTCGTCCTGTCGGGGCGCAACGGTGGCGACATTACCGAAGTGGTCAAGGAGCACTTCGGCAGCACCGCCGGTGCCTCGATCACCGTGCTGTACTTCTTCGCCATCTTCCCCATCCTGCTTATCTATAGCGTGGCGCTGACCAACACCGTGTCCAGCTTCATGGAGCACCAGTTGCACATGCAGCCGCCGCCGCGGGCCATCCTGTCGTTCGTGCTGATCCTCGGCCTGCTGGCCATCGTGCGCTGTGGCGAGCAGGCCACGGTCAAGGTCATGAGCCTGCTGGTGTACCCGTTCATCGTCGCCCTGGCGTTGCTGGGCCTGTACCTGGTGCCGCACTGGACGGGTGGCATCCTCGACAGCGCTACCCAGGTGCCACCGGCCTCGGCCTTCCTGCACACCCTGTGGCTGGCCATTCCGGTGATGGTGTTCTCGTTCAACCACTCGCCGATCATCTCGGCCTTTGCCGTTGACCAGAAGCGCCGCTACGGCGAGCACGCCGATGAGCGCAGCGGCCAGATCCTGCGCCGTGCCCACCTGCTGATGGTGGTGATGGTGCTGTTCTTCGTGTTCAGCTGCGTGCTCACCCTGAGCAGCGCCCAGCTGGCCGAAGCCAAGGCACAGAACCTGTCGATCCTGTCGTACCTGGCCAACCATTTCAGCAACCCGACCATCGCGTTCGCTGCGCCGTTGATCGCCTTCGTGGCCATTGCCAAGTCGTTCCTGGGCCATTACATCGGTGCCAGCGAAGGCCTGAAGGGCATCATCGCCAAGACCGGCGCGCGCCCGGGTGCCAAAACCCTGGACCGCGTAGTTGCCGCGCTGATGCTGGTGGTGTGCTGGATCGTCGCCACCCTCAACCCGAGCATCCTGCGCATGATCGAATCGCTCGGCGGTCCGATCCTTGCGGTGCTGCTGTTCCTGATGCCGATGTACGCCATCCGCCGTGTACCGTCGATGCGCAAGTACAGCGGTGCAGCCTCCAACGTATTCGTTGTGGTGGTCGGCCTGGTTGCGTTGACCTCGGTGGTGTACGGCCTGCTCGGCTGATTCGCTGCCAGAAATAAAAAATGCCCGGGGCGCTTGTCGCAACCTGGGCATTTTTTTGTCCACAAGAATTGTCCGGCAATAGAACAATTTCACCTGCCCCCATAGGCACCCGGCCGCCTTCATGCTTAACTCAGTGTCCTTTTCAAACCCCGTATAAGGATTTCGTCATGGCTCAAGTGACTCTCAAAGGCAACCCGGTTCAGGTCAAAGGCGAACTGCCGAAAGTCGGCGCCCAGGCTCCGGCCTTCTCCCTGGTCGGTGAAGGCCTGGCTGACAAGTCGCTGAAGGACTACGCCGGCAAGCGCAAGGTGCTGAACATCTTCCCGAGCGTCGACACCCCAACCTGCGCCACCTCCGTGCGCAAGTTCAACGCCCAGGCCAATGATGTAGCCAACACCGTGGTACTGTGCATTTCCGCCGACCTGCCGTTCGCCCAGGCCCGCTTCTGCGGCGCAGAAGGCCTGGAAAACGTGAAGAACCTGTCGACCCTGCGTGGCCGCGAGTTCCTCGAGAACTACGGCGTCGCCATCGCCGACGGCCCACTGGCCGGCCTGGCCGCCCGCGCCGTGGTGGTGCTGGACGAGAGCGACAAGGTGCTGCACAGCGAGCTGGTTGGTGAAATTGCCGACGAGCCGAACTACGATGCAGCGCTGGCTGTACTGAAGTAAAGGTTGTGGGGTAGGGCGGGCATCTGCAGCCCACCGTCGCCCCAAGCAACACCCTGTAACGGCCCGGAACGCGTTCCGGGCCGTTTTCATTTAAAATTCCGCGTCTTGGCAACGTCAGGCAAAGGTAAACCTCTGGTAAAGGCCCTTTGCTAAAACGATGGCAGTGCTTATCGTTCACCCTCCCGAAGTCGTCATTCCGAACAAGGTTCGTTCAACCCATGCAAGCGTCCAATTCCCGTTCCCCTCGTCGCTGGCTCGTCGGCCTGCTGATCCTGCTGCTGGTGGCTGCACTGGCCTGGTGGCTTTGGCCTGCAGCAACGCCCGCGCACAAAGAAGCCAGCGGCGGCGGGCGCGGCGGCAAGGGCATGGGCATGATGGGGGGGCGGCCAGGCTTCGGCGGCTCCAGCGACCCGGTGCCGGTGCGCGTCGAACCGGTACGGGTGGGTGATTTTCCGCTGTACTACAAGGCCCTGGGCACCGTCACTGCGACCAACACAGTGAACGTCCGCAGCCGGGTGGCAGGCGAACTGGTGAAAATCCACTTCAAGGAAGGCCAGCAGGTCAAGGCCGGCGACCTGCTCGCCGAAATCGACCCGCGCTCGTACCGCATCGCCCTGCAGCAGGCCGAAGGCACCCTGGCGCAGAACCAGGCACAGTTGAAGAACGCCCAGGTCGACCTGGCCCGCTATAAAGGCCTGTACGCCGAAGACAGTATCGCCAAGCAAACCCTCGACACCGCCGAAGCACAAGTGGCGCAGTTTCAGGGGCTGGTCAAGACCAATCAGGCACAGGTCAACGATGCTCGCCTGAACCTCGACTTCACTCAAATTCGTTCGCCAATCAACGGCCGTGTAGGCCTGCGCCAACTCGACCTGGGCAACCTGGTGGCGGCCAACGACGCCACCGCACTGGTGGTGATCACCCAGACCGAGCCGATCAGCGTCGCCTTCACCCTGCCGGAAACCGAGCTGAGCACCGTGCTGGAGCGCTACCGCAGTGGCGCGAGCCTGCCGGTCGAGGCCTGGGACCGCAGTGACAGCAAGCTGCAGTCCACTGGTGTGCTGGGCAGCATCGACAACCAGATCGACACCACCACCGGCACCCTGAAGTTCAAGGGCCGCTTCGAGAACAAGGACCTGGCCCTGTTCCCCAACCAGTTCGTCAACGTGCGCCTGCTGGCCGACACACTCAAGCAGGTGGTCATGGCCCCGGCTGCGGCCATCCAGTTTGGCAACGACGGCACCTTTGCCTATGTGGTCAACGCCGAAAGCACCGTGAACGTGCGCAAGCTCAAGGTTGGCGCCAGCGACGGCGAGAACAGCGTCATTCTCGAAGGCCTCAAGGCGGGCGACCGCCTGGTGCTTGAAGGCACTGACCGCCTGCGCGAAGGCACCAAGGTGGAAGTGGTAGAAGACAGCTCGCAAGTGCCGACCACGCCCGGCCAGCACCTGCAAGGCCAGGAAGCCAAGGGCTCGGCGCACACAGGTGAAGCACAGCCCGGTAACGCAGCAGGCAAGGCGGGCGCATGAACCTCTCGCGTCTGTTCATCCTGCGGCCGGTCGCCACCACGCTGAGCATGCTGGCCATTGTCCTGGCCGGCCTGATCGCCTACAAGCTGCTGCCGGTGTCCGCATTGCCGCAGGTGGACTACCCGACCATCCGCGTGATGACCCTGTACCCTGGCGCCAGCCCGCAGGTCATGACCAGCGCCGTCACCGCGCCACTGGAGCGCCAGTTCGGCCAGATGCCGGGCCTGGAGCAGATGGCCTCGACCAGCTCCGGTGGCGCGTCGGTGCTGACCCTGCGCTTCAACCTCGACATGAACATGGACGTTGCCGAGCAACAGGTGCAGGCCGCGATCAACGCCGCCAGCAACCTGCTGCCCAGCGACTTGCCGGCACCGCCGGTGTACAACAAGGTCAACCCGGCCGACACCCCGGTGCTGACCTTGGCCATCTCCAGCAAGACCATGCCGCTGCCCAAGCTCAACGACCTGGTCGATACCCGCGTGGCGCAAAAGCTCGCGCAGATCAGCGGCGTGGGCATGGTCAGCATTGCCGGCGGCCAGCGCCAGGCGGTGCGGATCAAGGTCAACGTCGACGCTCTGGCGGCCAACGGCCTGAACCTGGACGACGTGCGTACCCTGATCGGCGCTTCCAACGTCAACCAGCCCAAAGGCAACTTCGACGGCCCGACACGGGTGTCGATGCTCGATGCCAACGACCAACTGCGTTCCCCCGAGGAATACGCCAACCTGATTCTGGCCTACAACAATGGCGCTCCGCTGCGCCTGAAAGACGTAGCCGAAATCGTCGACGGCGCCGAAAACGAACGCCTGGCCGCCTGGGCCAACGAAAACCACGCGGTGCTGCTGAACATCCAGCGTCAGCCGGGCGCCAACGTGATCGAAGTGGTCGACCGCATCAAGGACCTGCTGCCGTCGATCACCGACAACCTGCCGGCTGGCCTCGATGTCTCGGTGCTGACCGACCGCACCCAGACCATCCGCGCCGCGGTCAAGGACGTGCAACACGAACTGCTGATCGCCATCGTGCTGGTGGTGATGGTCACCTTCGTCTTCCTGCGCCGCTTCAGCGCCACCCTCATTCCATCGATTGCCGTGCCACTGTCGCTGATTGGCACCTTCGGGGTGATGTACCTGGCCGGTTTCTCGGTCAACAACCTGACGCTGATGGCCCTGACCATTGCCACAGGCTTCGTGGTCGATGATGCCATCGTCATGCTGGAGAACATCTCCCGGCACATCGAAGAGGGCGAGACCCCCATGCAGGCGGCGCTCAAGGGCGCCCGGCAGATCGGCTTCACCCTGATTTCGCTGACCTTCTCGCTGATCGCCGTACTGATCCCGCTGCTGTTCATGGCTGACGTGGTCGGCCGCTTGTTCCGCGAGTTCGCCATCACCCTGGCGGTGGCCATCCTGATTTCCCTGGTGGTGTCGCTGACCCTGACGCCGATGATGTGCGCGCGCCTGCTCAAGCGTGAGCCCAAGGAAGAGGAACAAAGCCGTTTCTACCGCGCCAGCGGTGCCTGGATCGACTGGCTGATCAAGCACTACGGCAGTGCCCTGCAGTGGGTGCTGAAGCACCAACCGCTGACCCTGCTGGTGGCAGTGGCCAGCCTGGCGCTGACGGTATTCTTGTACATGGTGGTGCCCAAAGGCTTCTTCCCGGTGCAGGACACCGGGGTGATCCAGGGTATCTCCGAAGCGCCGCAGTCCACCTCGTTCGCCGCCATGAGCGAGCGCCAGCAGGCGCTGAGCAAGGTGATCCTGCAAGACCCTGCGGTGCAAAGCCTGTCGTCCTACATCGGTGTCGACGGCGACAACGCCACGCTCAACAGCGGCCGCCTGCTGATCAACCTCAAGCCCCACGGCGAGCGCGATGTCACCGCCAGCCAAGTGATCAGCCGCCTGCAGCCGCAAGTCGACCGGCTGGTGGGCATCCGTCTGTTCATGCAGCCGGTACAGGACCTGAGCATCGAGGACCGGGTCAGCCGTACCCAGTACCAGTTCAGTCTGTCGTCGCCGGACGCCGACCTGCTGGCGCAGTGGAGCGGCAAGCTGGTGCAGGCGCTGCAGCAGCGCCCGGAACTGGCCGACGTGGCCAGCGATCTGCAGGACAAGGGCCTGCAGGTGTACCTGGTGATCGACCGTGACATGGCCAGCCGCCTGGGCATTACCGTGTCACAAATCACCAACGCCCTGTACGACGCCTTCGGCCAGCGGCAGATCTCCACCATCTACACCCAGGCCAGCCAGTACCGCGTGGTGCTGCAGTCGCAGGATGCCGCCGTGATTGGCCCGCAGGCGCTGGAGTCAATCCACGTCAAGGCCACCGATGGCGGCCAGGTGCGCCTGTCGGCGCTGGCGCGCATCGAGCAGCGTCAGGCGCAGCTGGCCATTTCCCACATCGGCCAGTTCCCGGCGGTGATCCTGTCGTTCAACCTGGGGCACGGTGCATCGCTGGGCGAGGCGGTGCAGGTGATCGAGCAGGTGCAGAAGGACATCGGCATGCCGCTGGGCGTGCAAACCCGCTTCCAGGGCGCGGCCGAGGCTTTCCAGGCATCGCTGTCGAGTACCTTGCTGCTGATTCTGGCAGCGGTGGTGACCATGTACATCGTGCTGGGCGTGCTGTACGAGAGCTACATCCACCCGGTGACCATCCTCTCGACCTTGCCATCGGCAGCGGTGGGGGCCTTGCTGGCCTTGCTCATCAGCGGCAACGACCTGGGCATGATTGCCATCATCGGCATCATCCTGCTGATCGGCATCGTCAAGAAGAACGCGATCATGATGATCGACTTCGCCCTGGAGGCTGAGCGCCACCAGGGCATGAGCCCGCGCGATGCCATCTACCAGGCGGCGCTGCTGCGCTTCCGGCCGATCCTGATGACCACCCTGGCCGCGCTGTTCGGTGCGGTGCCGCTGATGCTCGCCACCGGTTCCGGTGCCGAACTGCGCCAGCCGCTGGGCCTGGTGATGGTCGGTGGGCTGCTGGTCAGCCAGGTGCTGACGCTGTTCACCACCCCGGTCATCTACCTGTACTTCGACCGCCTGGCCCGCCGCTGGCGCCCGGCCACTGACGTGAAGCAGGCCGAGGCATGAACCTGTCTGGTCCGTTCATCCGTCGCCCGGTGGCGACCATGCTGTTGAGCCTGGCGATCATGCTGCTGGGTGGGGTCAGCTTTGGCTTGCTGCCGGTGGCGCCGCTGCCGCAAATGGACTTCCCGGTAATCGTGGTGTCGGCCAACCTGTCCGGCGCCAGCCCCGAGGTCATGGCCTCCACCGTGGCCACGCCGCTGGAGCGCAAGCTGGGGAGTATTGCCGGCGTCACCACGCTCACCAGCAGCTCCAACCAAGGCTCCACGCGTGTGGTGATCGGCTTCGAGATGGGCCGCGACATCGACGGCGCGGCACGTGAGGTGCAGGCAGCGATCAACGCCACCCGCAACCTGCTGCCCAGCGGCATGCGCAGCATGCCCACCTACAAGAAGATCAACCCGTCACAAGCGCCGATCATGGTGTTGTCGCTGACCTCGGATGTGCTGCAGAAGGGCCAGCTGTACGACCTGGCCGACACCATCCTGTCGCAGAGCCTGGCCCAGGTGTCGGGGGTAGGGGAGGTGCAGATCGGTGGCAGTTCGTTGCCGGCCGTGCGCATTGCCGTCGAGCCGCAATTGCTCAACCAGTACAACCTGTCGCTGGACGAGGTGCGCACGGCGGTGTCCAACGCCAACCAGCGCCGGCCCATGGGCTTTGTCGAGGACGCCGAGCGCAACTGGCAGGTGCGTGCCAACGACCAGCTGGAAAGCGCCAAGGACTATGAGCCGGTGGTGATCCGCCAGCAGAACGGCACCATCCTGCGGCTGTCCGACGTGGCGACCATCACCGACGGCGTCGAGAACCGCTACAACAGTGGCTTCTTCAATGACCAGGCAGCGGTGCTGCTGGTGGTCAACCGTCAGACCGGCGCCAACATCATCGAAACGGTCGACCAGATCAAGGCGCAGTTGCCGGCCTTGCAGTCGTTGCTGCCAGCCAGCGTGCAACTGAACGTGGCCATGGATCGCTCGCCTGTGATCAAGGCCACGCTGAAAGAGGCCGAGCACACCTTGCTGATCGCCGTGGTGCTGGTGATCCTGGTGGTCTACTTGTTCCTCGGCAGCCTGCGCGCCTCGCTGATCCCCAGCCTGGCGGTGCCGGTATCGCTGGTGGGCACGTTCGCGGTCATGTACCTGTGCGGCTTTTCGCTCAACAACCTGTCGCTGATGGCGCTGATCCTCGCCACCGGGCTGGTGGTGGACGACGCCATCGTGGTGCTGGAGAACATTTCCAGGCACATCGAGGACGGCCAGCCGCCGATGAAGGCGGCCTTCCTGGGCGCCAAGGAAGTGGGCTTCACCTTGCTGTCGATGAACGTGTCGCTGGTGGCGGTGTTTGTCTCCATCCTGTTCATGGGGGGCATTGTGCGCAACCTGTTCCAGGAGTTTTCCATTACCCTGGCGGCGGCGATCATCGTCTCGCTGGTGGTGTCGTTGACCCTCACACCGATGCTTTGCGCTCGTTGGCTCAAGCCGCACCAGGCCGAGCAGACCCGCCTGCAGCGGTGGAGCGACAAGCTGCATCAACGCATGGTCAATGCCTATGACCGCAGCCTGGGCTGGGCCATTCGCCACAAGCGCCTGACCCTGCTCAGCCTGCTGGCCACCATCGGCATCAACATCGCCCTGTACGTGGTGGTGCCCAAGACGCTGATGCCGCAGCAGGACACCGGCCAACTGATGGGCTTTATCCGCGGCGACGATGGTCTGTCGTTCAGCGTGATGCAGCCGAAGATGGAAATCTACCGTCGCGCCTTGCTTGCCGACCCGGCCGTGCAGAGCGTTGCCGGGTTCATCGGTGGCAACAGCGGCACCAACAACGCCATGGTGCTGGTGCGCCTGAAACCGATCAGCGAGCGCAAGATCGATGCGCAGAAGGTGATCGAGCGCCTGCGCAAGGAAATGCCCAAAGTGCCCGGAGGGCGTCTGTTCCTGATGGCCGACCAGGACTTGCAACTGGGGGGCGGGGGGCGTGACCAAACCTCGTCGCAGTACCTGTATACCCTGCAAAGCGGTGACCTGGCGGCATTGCGCCAGTGGTTCCCCAAGGTGGTCGCGGCGCTGCGTGCGCTACCGGAGCTGACCGCCATCGACGCCCGCGATGGTGCCGGTACCCAACAGGTGACGCTGGTGGTCGACCGTGACCAGGCCAAGCGCCTGGGCATCGACATGGACATGGTCACCACGGTACTGAACAACGCTTACAGCCAGCGGCAGATCTCCACTATCTACGACAGCCTCAACCAGTACCAGGTGGTGCTGGAGATCAACCCGAAATACGCCTGGGACCCAAGCACTCTCGAACAAGTGCAGGTGATTACCGCCGACGGGGCTCGCGTGCCGTTGTCGACCATCGCCCGCTACGAAAACAGCCTGGCCAACGACCGGGTCAGCCACGAAGGCCAGTTCGCCTCGGAGGATATCGCCTTCGACGTCGCCGAAGGCTACAGCCCCGACCAGGCCATGGCGGCGCTGGAGCGCGCGGTGGCCAAGCTGGGCTTGCCCGAGGAGGTGATTGCCAAGCTCGGCGGCACTGCCGATGCCTTTGCCAAGACCCAACAGGGGCAGCCCTTCATGATCCTTGGCGCACTGCTGCTGGTGTACCTGGTGCTGGGCATTCTTTATGAGAGCTACATCCACCCGCTGACCATTCTCTCGACACTGCCTTCGGCCGGCGTCGGGGCCTTGCTGGCGTTGTACGTCACCGGCGGCGAGTTCAGCCTGATCTCGCTGCTGGGGCTGTTCCTGCTGATTGGCGTGGTGAAGAAGAACGCCATTCTGATGATCGACCTGGCTTTGCAACTGGAGCGCCACCAGGGCCTGTCGCCGGAAGAGTCGATCCGCCGGGCCTGCCTGCTGCGCCTGCGGCCGATCCTGATGACCACCCTGGCAGCCATCCTCGGCGCCTTGCCGTTGCTGTTGAGCCACGCCGAAGGCGCAGAAATGCGCCAGCCGCTGGGCCTGACCATCATCGGCGGCCTGGTGTTCAGCCAGATCCTCACCCTTTATACAACGCCGGTTGTCTACCTGTACCTGGACCGCCTGCGCCACCGTTTCAACCGTTGGCGCGGCGTGCGCACCGACGCCGCCCTGGAAACCCCGCTATGACTTTTGCCCAGACCCCACTTCACCGCGCCCTGCAAGCGCTGACCCGTGGGCGTGGCTCGCGCCTGCTCGGCGCCGGGCTGTGCGTGGCCTTGCTCAGTGCCTGCACACTGAGCCCGGACTACCACCGCCCCGAGCTGAACAGCTCGGCGGCGCAGTTCAAGCACGCCGAAGGCTGGACCCAGGCCTCGCCGTCCGATGCCATCGCCCGCGGCGCCTGGTGGGAAATCTACGGCGATGCCGGGCTCAATGCGCTGGTCGAGGAGCTTAACCGCAGCAACCAGACCGTGGCGCAATCAGAAGCCCAGTACCGTCAGGCCCAGGCGCTGGTGCGCAGCAGCCGTGCGGCGCTGTTCCCCAGCCTGGACCTGAGCGCCAGCAAAAACCGCTCGGCGCAGGGTACCGGCAGCTCCAGTTCGAGCCTTTCCAACAACAGCAGTGGCATTCGCAACACCTACAACGCGCAGTTGGGCGTGAGCTGGGAAATCGACCTGTGGGGCAAGCTGCGGGAAACCATGAATGCCAACGAGGCCAGTGCCGAAGCCAGCTTCGCCGACCTCGCTTCGATCCGCCTGAGCCAGCAATCGGAGCTGGTGCAGAATTACCTGCAATTGCGCGTTATAGACGAGCAGAAACGCTTGCTGGAAGCCACCGTGGCGGCCTACGAGCGCTCGCTGCGCATGAACGAGAACCAGTACCGTGCCGGTGTCGCTGGCCCTGATGCCGTGGCCCAGGCCCGCACCCAGCTCAAAAGCACCCAGGCCGACCTGATCGACCTGATCTGGCAGCGCGCGCAGTTCGAGAACGCCATTGCCGTGCTGCTGGGCAAGGCCCCCGCCGACTTTGCCCTGGCCGACAGCAAGGCGATTCCGGCACTGCCGCAAATACCGGTTTCACTGCCTTCGCAACTGCTGGAGCGGCGCCCGGATATCGCGGCGGCCGAACGTAATGTGATGGCGGCCAACGCCAACATTGGCGTGTCGCGGGCAGCGTACTTCCCGGACCTCAGCCTGAGCATGAGTGGCGGTTATTCCAGCAGCAGCTTCAGCAACTGGATCGAGCTGCCCAACCGCTATTGGTCGGTAGGCCCGCAGCTGGCGCTGACTCTGTTCGACGCTGGCAAACGCAGCGCCGAGGTCGACCGCACGGTGGCAGTGTATGACCAGACCGTTGCGCAGTATCGCCAGACGGTGCTGGACGGCTTCAAGGAAGTGGAAAACCTGCTGGTGCAGTTGAAGGTGTATGGCGATGAAGCCGTGGTGCGCCAGGAAGCGCTGGATGCCGCCCGCGAGTCGCTGCGCCTGACCGAGAACCAGTACCGCGCCGGGCTGATCGGCTACCTGGATGTGGTCAACGTGCAGACCACGGCGCTGAGCAACGAGCGCAGTGTGTTGAACCTGCTGCAAGGGCGCCTGGTGGCCAGCGTGCAACTGGTGGCTGCGCTGGGCGGCGGCTGGGATGCCGAGCAAGCCTTTGCCGAGCAGGACTGAAGTAATCGCACGCATTTGTGGGCGCGGCCCTGTGTCGCGAAAGGGCCGCAAAGCGGCCCCAGATTATTCGCGTAACCATTAATATTGCTGGGGCTGCTTCGCAGCCCTTTCGCGACACAAGGCCGCTTCCACAAGGTACAGCGCACAGTTGTATCATCCAGGTATTGGATCCATTCCCATTCGCAAAAACCCCGTGCGTTTCGCTTAAGCTTGAGTACAATCGTCAGCTTTTGCCGGGCACCCTGTCCCGTCGCTGGAATTCCCCAATGTTGACCGGTAGCTACTCCTCTTCGCTGGTGTTGATTTCGCTGTGCGTGGCGATCCTGGCGTCCTATACCGCCCTCGATCTGACCGGCCGTATCGCCACGGCCAAGGGCCGAGCTGCCTACCTGTGGATGGGCGGCGGTGCGCTGGCCATGGGCATCGGCGTGTGGTCGATGCACTTCATTGGGATGCTAGCCTTCAGCTTGCCCATCGACCTGGGTTACGACCTTGCCCTGACCGCGTTCTCGCTGTTGATTGCCGTGCTGTCCTCGGGCTTTGCCTTGTGGTTGGTCAGCCAGCCGAGCCTGCCGGCGCTGCAACTGGGGCTTGGCGCGTTGATCATGGGCGCTGGCATCGCCTGCATGCATTACACCGGTATGGCCGCGCTGCGCATGCTGCCGGGTATCGATTACGACCCGACGTTGTTCGGCGCCTCGTTGCTGATTGCCGTGGGCGCCTCGGCGGCGGCGTTGTGGATCGCCTTCCGCCTGCGCAGGCACACCCCCTACGTGCGGCAGATTCGAGGCCTGGCGGCGGTGGTCATGGGCTTTGCCATCGTCGGCATGCATTACACCGGTATGGCGGCGGCGAATTTCCCCGAGGGCAGCTTCTGTGGTGCGCTGGGCGGCGGGCTGCAGGGTGAGGGCCTGGTCTACCTGGTACTGATCACCACCCTGGCGGTACTGGCTGTGGCTTTGTTGACCTCGGTGTTGGACGCACGCCTCGAAGCGCGTACGGCCGAGCTGGCCCGTTCGCTGACCTTGGCCAACCAAGAGCTCACCCAACTGGCCCTGCACGACACCCTCACCGATCTGCCCAACCGTACCTTGCTGGCCGACCGTATCGAGCAGGCCATCGCCAAGGTAGCGGAGCAGGGCGGTTGCTTTGCCCTGATGTTCATCGACCTGGACGGCTTCAAACCGGTCAACGATGCCTTTGGCCATCACATCGGCGACCTGCTGCTCAAGGCCGTGGCGGCGCGCCTGCGTGGCCACCTGCACAGCCAGGACACCCTGGCGCGAATTGGCGGTGACGAGTTCGTGCTGTTGGTGGAACTGCAGGAGCCGAATGATGCCATGGACGTGGCGGTCAAGCAGGTCAACCTGGTGTCACGGCCATTTCGCGTGGCCGAGCACGACCTGCAACTGTCGGCCAGCCTGGGCATCGTCCTGTACCCAGGCAACGGCCAGGACCAGCATGAGTTGCTGCGCAATGCCGACGCGGCCATGTACCACGCCAAGAGCGCCGGCAAGAACGGCTACAGCTTCTTCGATGTGTCGATGAACAGCAACGCCCGCCAGCAACTGCAGTTGTTGCAGGACTTGCGCCAGGCACTGGAACAGCGCCAGTTCCGCCTGCATTACCAGCCCAAGTTCGACGCCCAAGCCTGCCAGCCGATCGGCGCCGAGGCGTTGTTGCGCTGGGAGCACCCGCAGCATGGCCTGCTGCTGCCCGACCGTTTCATCGGCCTGGCGGAAAAGACCGGCCTGATCATTCCTATTGGTGAGTGGGTGTTGATAGAGGCCTGCCGGCAGATGCGCCAGTGGCTGGACCAGGGCCACAACGGCTGGCGCATGGCGGTGAACCTGTCGGCCATCCAGTTCTGCCACGCCGGGCTGGTAGAGAGCGTGGCACGCGCCCTGGAGCAGAATGGCCTGCCCGCCAACTGCCTGACCCTGGAAATCACCGAAACCACCGCCATGCACGACGCCGACGCCAGCCTGACCGTGTTGCAGCGCCTGTCCGACATGGGTGTGGACCTGTCCATCGATGACTTTGGCACCGGCTATTCCAGCCTGATGTACCTCAAGCGCTTGCCAGCCAACGAGCTGAAGATCGACCGCGGCTTCGTGCGCGACCTGGAGCAGGACAGTGACGATGCCGCGATCGTTTCGGCCATTGTCGCACTGGGCCAGGCGTTGGGCCTGCGTATCGTTGCCGAGGGGGTGGAGACCGACATGCAGCAGGACTTCCTGACCCGCTTGGGTTGCGATTCGCTGCAGGGTTACCTGCTGGGCCAGCCGGTGCCGGCCGAGCAGTTCATGGGCAAGTTGCGGGCGATGGGCGAGGAAAGTAACGCTGCGGGCTAGACCGCAGCGCGCAAGGTAACCGCGGGTATGAAGGCATCCATCTCCGCCTCGACGGCCTCGATGATGCGTTCTACATCGGCGGCGGCCATGATCGCCGCACAAGGGATGCCGGCAATCGCCAGCAGGGTTTCACCGCTGGCGCGGTCAAACAACCGCGCGACCATGCTGCGTGGCGCATCCATGCTGGCCTCGAAGCCCAGCGGGTGGAAATGCCAGCGCATCACCTGGCAGGCGTTGGGGAACGTCATCTTGTTCATGCCAGCCTCCTTGTCCATGCCTGGACGTGGTGAGCGGGTGGCCACTTCGATGCAGCCGCCGGGAAGGTAAACATAGCACCTGTCACGGGCGATTCTCGGCTGCAAATACGACAAATGCGCTAATGCATGACAGCGATCACATCCTTGTCGTGGGTTAGGATTGTTCGGTGGCCGCGTGGCAAACGTTTTCCTGGCAGTGTGGCGGCCGGTTTTCCTGTTGAGTTGCAATGATTTCGCCACCGTTCAGCATCCAGGTTTCAGACGAGCGGTTCAACCCAGCAGCCCGGCGGCGATATTGATGGTGAACCCCAAAATGGCCGTATTGAACACGAACCCCACCAATGAATGCGCCAGCACCACCCGGCGTAATCCTCGCCCTGCGACGCCCACGTCAGACGTTTGCACCGCGACGCTGATGGTGAACGAGAAGTAATGAAAGTCCCAGTAATCCGGGTTGCGTTCGCCATCAGCGAAGCGCAGAGGCGGTTCGTGGTTTTGCCCGGTGTAGAACAGCCGCGCGTAGTGCAGGCTGAAGATGCAGCCGATCAGCAGCCAGGAACCGGCTACGGTCAGGCCGGTGTAAAGGTAGTGCAGGGCCAGCGGTGTGCCTTGCAGGCCGCGGCTGGAAACCAGTTGCAGGGTGACCGCGGCAAGGCTGGCGATGGCGGCGATGCACACGGTCAGCAGGACTATGCCCGCGTTTTCGTCTTCGACACGGGCGACCTTGCGGACTTTATCGGGGCCTGCGTTCCAGCTCAGGTACAGCACCAGCAGCAGGTACAGCCATACGCCTAGGTTCCAGCCGGCGAGGATGTGCTGCACGGTATCGCCAGCTGGGATCAACCAGGCGCCAACAAGGCCAACTGCTGCGGCGAGGCTCAGGCGAGGGTGTGTGCGGGTCAGGCGGTGGAAAGCCATGGGGCCTCTTTTACAAGGGTATGGCTTGTACTCTAGACCAAGACACCAGCACAAAGCTGCAGCACAGGCTGAACCGCCTGTTCTTTACTGCCCCCCATCGCACACCCTTGCAACTCTCAGTACACTGCACGCTCCAACCCCAACATTCGTTGAACTCGAGGTTTTTGCATGACGCTCAGTCCTTTGGCAGGCAAGCCGGCTCCGGCCAGCGTGCTGGTCGATATTCCCCGACTGCTCACCGCCTACTACACCGGCCGCCCCGACGCCGCCGTGGCGGCCCAGCGCGTGGCCTTCGGCACCTCGGGGCACCGGGGCACTTCGCTTGAATTGAGTTTCAACGAATACCACGTCCTGGCCATCACCCAGGCCATCTGCCTGTACCGCCAGGAAAAGGGCATCGACGGCCCGCTGTTCATCGGCGCCGACACCCACGCCCTGTCGGCACCGGCCACCGCCAGCGCCCTGGAAGTGCTCGCAGCCAACGGCGTGCAGGTGATGCTATCGAAGGATGACGAGTACACGCCCACGCCGGCCGTGTCCCACGCCATCCTTTGCTACAACCGTGGCCGCCAGCAGGGGCTGGCCGACGGCATCGTCATCACCCCGTCGCACAACCCGCCGCAAAGCGGTGGCTTCAAATACAACCCGCCCAATGGCGGCCCGGCCGACAGTGATGTGACCAAGTGGGTCGAGGCCAAGGCCAACGAACTGCTGGCGGCGAACCTGGCGGGCGTCAAGCGCATGGACCATGGCCAGGCGCTGCAGGCCCCGACCACCCAGCGCCACGACTACGTGAGCAACTATGTAGCCGACCTGGAAAACGTCATCGACTTCGACGTTATCCGTGGTGCCAAGCTGCGCCTGGGCGTCGACCCGCTGGGTGGGGCAGGGGTGCGCTACTGGTCGGCCATTGCCGAGCACTATCAGCTGGACCTGGAAGTGGTGAACACCGAGGTCGACCCGACCTTCCGTTTCATGACCGTCGACTGGGACGGCCAGATCCGCATGGACCCTTCGTCGCCATACGCCATGCAGGGCCTGATCGGCCTTCGTGAGCGCTTCGACGTAGCGTTCGCCTGCGACCCGGACCACGACCGCCACGGCATCGTCACCGCCGATGGCCTGCTGCAACCGAACAACTACCTGGCCGTGGCCATCGACTACCTGTATCGCCACCGCCCGCAATGGCGCAGCGACGCCGCCGTGGGCAAGACCGTGGTCTCCAGCGGCCTGATCGACCGTGTAACCGAGCGCCTGGGTCGCGAGCTGTATGAAGTGCCGGTGGGCTTCAAGTACTTCGCCCAGGGCCTGTTCGACGGTTCGCTCGGTTTTGGTGGTGAAGAAAGTGCAGGGGCTTCGTTCCTGCGCCGCGATGGCTCGGTGTGGGCCACCGACAAGGACGGGTTGATCCCGGCCTTGCTCGCCGCCGAAATGACCGCCCGCACCGGGCGCAACCCAAGCCAGGCCTACGCCGACCTGACCGAAGCGCTGGGCAAGCCGTTCGCCACCCGTGTCGAGGCCAAGGCTGACGCCCGGCAGAAGGCGCTGCTGAGCAAGCTGGCGCCGGAGCAGGTGAAATCGACCGAGCTGGCCGGTGAGCCGATCGTGCAGATCCTCAGCCACGCGCCAGGCAATGGTCAGGCCATTGGCGGGCTGAAGGTGATGACCGCCAATGGCTGGTTCGCCGCGCGCCCGTCGGGTACCGAAGACATCTACAAGATCTACGCCGAAAGCTTCATCGACGAGGCGCACCTGCAGCGCCTGGTGCAGGAAGCACAAGTGCTGGTGGATGCGGCAATTGCCTGACCGGTAACAAACCGCTTGGTTCTGTGGTGTGATGTAAATTAGAATTAATCTTATTTACACCGCCGCAGGGCCTTCCCGATGATAGACGCCGCGCCGCCAACCGAGCCAAGCCTGCCTGCCCTGTACCGGGAGCACCGCGGCTGGCTTGAAACCTGGTTACGTCGGCGTCTGGGCAATGCCTGGGATGCTGCCGACCTCAGCCAAGATACCTTTCTGAGGGTATTGGCCAGTGCCCAGCCACTGGCAGACATTCGCGAACCGCGCGCTTATCTGCTGACCGTGGGCAAGCGCCTGCTGAGCAACTTCCACCAGCGGCGCAGCCTGGAGCAAGCCTACCTTGATGCCCTGGCCAACCTGCCCGAGCAGCATGTGCCTTCGCCAGAACAGCGTTGGGTGTTGCTGGAAACCCTGCAAGCACTGGATGAGTTGCTCGACGGCCTGAAGGCGCCGGTGCGCAAGGCCTTTCTCTGGAGCCAGCTGGAAGGCCTGGGTTACGCCGAAATTGGCCAGCGCCTGGGTATTTGCGAACGCTCCGTCAAGCGCTACATGGCGCAGGCCTATGAACATTGCCTGCTGGCCGACTTGCAATGAGCCACAATCCTCCCCAAACGCGCGAAGCGCTGCGTGCAGCGGCCCGTTGGCTGGCGCTGCTGGATTCCGGCGATGCCAGTGAGACTGACTTGCACCACTTGGCGCAATGGCGCGCCAGCAACAGCCTGCACGAAGACGCCTGGCAAAAGGCAGCATTGCTGCGTGCGCGGTTTTCCGGGTTGCCCGGGGCGTTGGCGATGGCCACCCTGGACCGCCCGGATGCCGGCCGCAGGGCGCTGCTCAAACAGGCCCTGGGCGTGGCGGCGCTGCTGCCGACGGCCTGGCTGGTGGGCCGCGAGCTGCCACTTGATGCCTGGACCGCTGACCTGCGCACCTCGGTAGGCGAGCGCCGTCAGGTACTGCTGAGCGACGGAACTTTCGTGCAGTTGAACACCGACAGTGCGGTCAGTATCGACCTGGATGCACGCCGTGTGGCACTGCTGCGCGGCGAAGTGGCAGTCAAAGTCCCCGGTAACCTTTTCCTGAGCCTGCAGGTGCCTTACGGCCAGGTGCTGCTCAGTGAAGGCGATGTGTGCTTGCGTCTGGTCGATGAGGCCTGTCGGGTGTCGGTGGTCAATGGGATGGCCAGTCTGCAGCCGTTGCGTGGCCCAGCAGTGATGTTGCGGGCCGGGCAACAGGCCAGTTTGCAGGCCGCGGGTGTCGGCCCTGTCAACGGGTTCGACGCTTGGCCACTGGGCTGGCGCGAAGGCGTGCTGCGGTTGGATGATCGCCCATTGGGCGAGTTGCTGCACGAGCTGCGCAGGTATCGCCGCGGCGTGTTGCGTTGGGCACCTGCGCTTGAGGGCCTGCGTGTTACCGGCACATTCCGCCTTGACGATACCGACCGGGTGCTGGCCTTGCTGGCCGCCAGCCTGCCGTTGCAGGTGCATACCCGCACGCGTTATTGGGTGAGCCTGGCCGCACAAGAAAATCGTGCATGAGGCTGTCCCCTTTTTTTCACTCGCCGGTCATTACCGGTATGAGAAAATAAAGGGGAGCCTTGTTCGATGCCTGCAGTAAAGTCTTGCCGCCCGCGCCCACTGGCGCGCGCAGCACATCCGTTGTTTGCGATGAGCCTGTTGTTGTGTGCACCGGCGTGGGCCGATGAGCCTGCCCGGCGTACCTACCAGGTAGCACCCGCCAGCCTGGGCACCGCGTTGACCCACTTCGCCGACCAGGCTGGTGTCAGCCTATCGCTGGACCCGGCACTGGTCCAGGGCCGGCACAGCAGCGGCCTGTCCGGTAACTACAGTGTCGAAGAGGGCTTCTTGCAGCTGCTGCGCGACAGCGGTTTGCAGTTGATGCCGGTGGGTGAGGGCGCCTTCACCCTGGTACCAACACAGTCCAGCGGCGCACTGGAAATCGCCCCGACCAGCATCGTCGGCGGCTTGGCTGCAGGTAGCGAAACGCAGCCATACGCCGGTGGCCAGGTGGCGCGCCAGGGCGCTCAAGGCCTGCTGGGTTCGCGTGATTTCATGGAAACCCCATTCAGCATCACCAGCTACACCAGCGAGCTGGTGAAGAACCAGCAGGCACGTACCTTGGGTGAGTTGATTGCCAGTGATCCCTCGGTGCGCGCGACCAACCCGGCGGGTGGGCGTTTCGAGCAGTTCACCATTCGCGGCTTCAGCCTGTTCAACAGTGATGTGGCGTACAACGGCCTATACGGCATCTTGCCGACCTACTCGATCGACATGGAAATGGCCGACCGGGTCGACATCATCAAAGGCCCCAGCCAGTTGATCAACGGCATTTCGCCCCGTGGCAGCGTGGGCGGCGGGATCAATGTGCAGCCCAAGCGGGCCGGCGACAAGCCGATCACCGCGTTCACCGGCAGCTATGCGTCGGCTGGGCAGGCAGGTGGCGCCGTGGACGTTGGTCGACGCTTTGGTGAAGGGCAGCAGTTCGGCGTGCGTTTCAATGGGGTGAAGCAGGCCGGTGACACCGAATGGGACCACCAGCGTGTCGATCGCGAAATGGCCGTGCTGGGCCTGGATTTTCGCGGCGAGCGGCTGCGGCTTTCAGCGGACCTCGGGCATACCGAGCGTGATACCGACGCGCCGCAGGAGCGTGTGCTGGTGGGTGCGAATGCCAAGGTGCCGGATGCCAATGACGTACGCCACAACTACGCTCAGGCCTGGAGCAAGGCGCGCACCAACGACACCTTCGGTGCGCTGAACGCCGAGTACGATATCAGCGAATCGCTGCTGGCCTATGGGGCAGTCGGCGCGCGCAAGAGTAACCATGACTTCCTGCGCCACAACGTGTCTATTACCAACGATGCCGGCGATTTCACCGTTCAGCCGCGCGATTTCACTCGCGACGAATCGGTGCGCACCGCCATGGCCGGCCTGCGCAGCTGGTTTCATACCGGGCCGGTCAGCCATGAGCTGAACCTGGCCGCCAGCTATTTCTACATGGACTTCACCAACGGCGGTGCGCGTTATGCCTCGGCGCCGAGCAACCTCTACAACCCGGTTGCCACCCCGACACCGGGTACGCCAACCCGCATCGACCCGCAGGTTTACACGGAGAACCGCTTCTCCGGCGTGGCCCTGGCCGACACGCTGGGCTTTTTCGCCGACCGTCTGCTGCTGACCCTGGGGGCGCGCTGGCAGCGGGTGCAGGTGGATGACTGGAGCGACGGCATCAAAGGCGACACGGCCTATGACGAAGAAAAGGTCTCACCGTCGGGTGGCGTGTTGCTCAAGGTGACCGACCAGCTGTCGTTGTACGCCAACTACATGGAGGGCCTGAGCCAAGGCAAGATCGCGCCATCGACCTCGATCAACGAGGACCAGATTTTCCCGCCGTTCACCAGCCGCCAGGTTGAGGTAGGGGCCAAGTACGATTTTGGCCAGGTGGCGTTCACAGCCAGCGCCTTCCGCATTCGCCAGCCGGCCTACGAAACCAACGCCACCTCGCGGGTGTTCGGCCCCAACGGCAAGCGCGACAACCGTGGGATCGAGCTGAGTGTGTTTGGTGAGCCTGTACAGGGGGTGCGCGTACTGGGTGGGGTGATGTACATCGACAGCGAGCTTACCGATACCGTGGGTGGCGCCTTCGATGGCAACCGCGCGCCAGCGACGCCCGAATACAACGTCAATCTCGGTGCCGAGTGGGATGTGCCGGGCGTGAACGGCCTAACCCTGACGGCGCGGGGCATTCATTCCAGTTCGCAGTACCTGGACCAGAACAACAGCAAGCAGATCGACGGCTGGGAGCGGTATGACCTGGGGGCGCGCTATGCCTTCAAGGTGGATGCTGCCGAGGTGACCTTGCGTGCCAGTGTCGAGAATGTGCTGGATGACCGTTACTGGAGCTCGGCGGGGGCTTCGGATGACAGTGAGCCCGGCTTGACCCTTTCCACACCGCGCACCTACTTGCTGTCGGCCACAGTAGGTTTTTAAGCCCTGTACGGTCCATGTGGGAGCGGCCTTGTGTTTTGAGGAGGGATTAGAATCTGGAGTGAGAGCGGTGAATGGCCAGCTGAATGCCACTCTGATCTCGAATCACAAGCGTGGGCCAGCCAAAGTCCTCAAGCTGGTGGCCCATCCGGAGTTGGCCTCGGTGAAAAGCACGGCATCACAGGTGTGAAACACACGGCCACCGGCTGGGCATCAATTATGTAGCCCGACCACAGGGCCCTGGGTCATTAGCCTCTGTACTCCCCGAAAATGGAGCAACGACGATGACCCAGCCCCCCTTGTCCCCGCATTTGTCCTTCATTCACACGCGCATGCCTTCCTGGTTCGCGCAGGCGTCCACGGCCGAGCGCCAGTTGCTCAAGCAGCGCGTCAGGCAGAGCCATGCCGCGATGCGCCGCCTGCGCGAGGCGCTGGCGCCGGTGCAAAGCATCGAGACCTTCTGCCGCCCGCTGCTGGAGCAAGCCCTGCAGCGCTGGTTCCCGGACCAGGTGCTGCCCAAGGTCGACCAAGCTCGGGTGTGGAGTGATGGCAACGGCCATAGCTGGCTCGAGGCAGCCTTGCAGAACTTCGATGCCGGCGCTCGCGTCACCCTGTACGACTCGGCCACCCGCCTTGAAAAGCGCTCGGGCGAACAAGCGGCCACCTTCGTCAGCGGCGTACGCAATCTCGACCTCGGTCAGCGCTATCGCTATCACCTGGGCGACCATATAGATACCGACGGTTTTCGCGACCTGGTGCGCCAGTACGCCCGGGCCACCTTCGCTGCCGAGCTGACCCAGGCTACGCTGCAAGGGCATCTGGATGCCGAGGGTGCACTGATGGGTGAAACGATATTCGCCGGTCTAGCCGAATCAGCACGCAGTCAGTTGCAATGCGGCTTCCTCAGCCTGTTCGGCATCCCCTTGCATGGCCCTATGCTGGTCCGCCTCGCACCGCGCGATGCTGTCGAGCGATGCCTGCTGTATCTGCCAGGTCATCCTGGTCAGCCACTGCGCCAGTACCCCTCAGCGCAGGCCGCGAGCACGGCGCTCACCCAGATGCTGTGGCAGCAAGAGGAGCGCGAGTACTTCACTCGCTTTGTCTGTCTTGCCGAGCAACCTCTTTTCAGCGCACGGCTGCGTCAGATCCTGTACCCGCGCTACCCATATGCCGAGCTGCATCCATCTGCTCCCGTGCTGGAGAAAGGCGAACGCTTCAGCTGGCTCAAACGCGTGTTTCCTGCCACTACCGACCTCTGGCAGGAAACCCTCGACAAGAACGCGAGGCTGGACATCACCTTCACGCCGTGGCCTAGGGATGGCTTCGTCGAGTACGCGCGCATCGAGGTCGAGCGACGCATGCAGGATGCCGCCATCCTGGCCGTTCCAGTCGCCCAACGTGATGCCGATGCCCAGTTAGCCCGCATCCAGAGCTGGCTGGGCGTCGGCCTGACCGTGCTCAACCTGGCGGGATTCTTCGTGCCCGGTCTGGGCGAGGTGATGCTGGTCATCGGCGGTGCGCAGGTGGTCGACGAATTCCTCGACGGCGTGCACGCCGCCAACGAAGGCGATGCCGATGCCGCGATCGGTCACCTGTTCGACGTGCTGGCAAGCCTTGCACAGTTCGCCGCCCTAGGCGCCGCGGGACGCTTCATCGAACCTCAGGGCATCTTGCACAGCTGGCAACCAGTAGGCACCGACGGTGAACAGCGACTGTGGTCCGGTGAGCTGACACCCTTTTCCCGCCCCCGGCCCTGGCCACTCGGCCAGGCCCGTGATGGCCGAGGCCTGTACCTGTGGAAGGGCAAGCCATGGTTCGAGCGCGACGGGCAGGCGCTGCCGCTCGAACAGGTCACAGACGGCACCGCTCGCCTGCCATCGGTCCGGGGACAGCGGCACCAGCCTACACTGCTCGGCAACGGCCAGGGCACATGGCTGTTCGAACACGATCGCCCCTTGGACTGGCAGGCCGACACCCTGCTCGAACACCTGGGCCCCGCTGCCCAAGGCCTGGATGCGCAAACCCTCGGCAAAGCGTTGCAATGCAGCGGCTACGATGCCGCAGCGCTGCGCCGAGTGTTGCTGGATCACAGACCAACCCCCGCGTTGCTGCTCGAAAGCCTCGAAGCTCTCGGCGCACATCCGATCGGCGTCCCGGCCAACGAACAGCCGTTGACCGCCATCCTGGCTCGCGACTTCCCATCGCTCACCCAGGCAAGCCGCTCGGAGATCCTCGCCCAGGCGTCGGCCAGCGACATCGCCCGGCTACAGCAATCGGGGCGCTTGCCCTTGCGGCTGGCCGAGACCGCACGGCTGTACCTGCGTGAAAGCCGCATCGGCAAGGCCCTTGCCCGCTTCCACCATGGCAACGGCGCCACCACCGACCGCGATGCCCTGGCATTCGCCGCGTTACGGCGTCTGCCTGGATGGCGCGGCAAGCTGCGCCTCGAACTGCGCGACTCGAACCTCAGGGGGCGGCTGCTCGCCAGCACAGGCGAGCAAGGGCTGCCCACCAAGACCCTGGTGCGCAACGCCGATGGATATACCCCCCATGACGCGTTCGGCAACGAGCTGGCGGGGCGCAGCGATGTATACCGCGCGATGCTGCAGGCGTTGCCCGACAGCGAACGTGACGCACTCGGGCTGCTGATCCATGAGCAGGGCAAGCTGCGCGACAACCTGTTCGAACTGGCCGCCCGTGACCGTCGGCAAGCCGCTCTGGACCTAGGCATGACACCGGTTCGACCGATGTACCGACTGCCCACCCGCCTACCCGGTGATCGTCGTATCGGCTATCGCCTCAGTGGCCGAGGACGCGCTTACTGGACTGAAGACGAGCTGTTCGATCAACTGTTCCCCGCCACACCGCAAGGCGACCGGGAGATGCTGCGCCAGCGCCTGCGCCACCAGGCCGGCCCGTCTGCCGGCGCGTTCGGTCGCATGCTGTCGCGACTGCTGGTGGACTACCGCCGACTCGACAGCGTACTGCAACGCTGGGTACACGCCCCCGAGGGCCTCCTGCCCGGTGCGCAGGAACAGCAACATGGATTGCGCGAAACCTTCGCGCAACGCATTCGCAGTGCGTGGCGCCGGGAAAGCGCAGAAGGGCCGCACGACAACATCGACGATATCAACCTGGTGCTGGAGGGGCATGGCCTGACCAGCGTACCCGCTTTGCCCATAGGCCTGCCTCACGTTCGCCTGCTCAACCTCAACGGTCTCAACACCCCAGACATGCCCGGCCTGAACGCGTTTCTCGAAGCCTTTCCCGGCCTGCGCCTGCTTGACCTGGCGGAAAACAGCCTCAGCCGCCTGCCCCAGGCATTGGCCGAGATGCACGAACTGCAGGCACTGGATATCTCGGAAAACAACATTGACCTGGACGGGGAGGAAAGCCTCGCGCTGCTCGAACGTATGCCCCACTTGCAACGGCTCAACCTCACCGATGGCATTCACACCCTCTCGGTGACTACGCTCGAGCGCCTCAGCGCCCTGCCGTCGCTGGCCTGGTTCCAGGCCGACCTCAACCACCTGATCATGACCGCCGAACACTTTCAGGCCCTGCAACGCTGGCCGGCCTTGATCGGGTTGAGCCTGGCTCAGAACGCGATCGTGCTGGATGAGGCTGCACGTACCGCACTGGCCGGGCTCAACCGTCTGGAGATGCTGTCGCTGTACGAAAACCCGCTGGCCCTGGCCCCCGACTTGAGCGGCTGGACACGCCTGCAGCGACTGGACCTGGAACTGACCAACATCAGCCAATGGCCGGCGGGGCTCGAGGCCCTCATGAACCAGGAGCCTCTGGTGCTGCGCCAGCTGGACCTGAGCGCCAACGAGCTCGCCGTTACCCCCGACCTGAGCCAGACAGCCTTTGCCCGCGCGGTACGCGATCACCTCGAAGGCATTGCCTATTCCTTCAACGGCAATCCTTTCGACGAAGCGGCCCTGGCCAATCTCGAACAGGCCGGCTTCACCACCCTCCCAGCCCTTGCACAGGCCAACCCTTGGGCCGCCGACTGGCCTGAGTCGTTGCGTTTGCACATTGCCGAAACGGCTGACGATCCACAGTGGCAGCCGCTCTACAACCTACTCGAACGGCTGCCCGATACACAGGACTTCCTGGACGCCCCAACCCAGATGCGCCAGCGCATGCAACACGTGGTCGAAATGCTGTCCAGCACGCAAGAAGGCGAAGCCGATACCGGCTGGGGCCGGGCGCAGGTGCAGCAGCAGATCAACGACCTGCTCGAGGACGCCACCCAGGAGTGCGTGGACCAGGCCATCGTGCTGTTCCAGCAAGTCGAGACGCAAGTGACGGTGTGGCAGACGGTCGCCCATGCCGCGGCTGCCGAAGCCGACGAACAGGTTGCCGTGGACAGTGCCCGCGCGCTGCTGCGCCAGCGCCTGCTCGACGAACGCGTCGGCGCTCTTTATCAGGCGCGGCTGGCCAGACGCAGGGCCTTGCGGGCCGATGACCATCACCCGACGGACAACCCCGTTCCAGCCCTGCACCCCGACGATGGCATCAGCGATCGGGAACTGGTCAGCGATCACCCCGACGAACTGGAGATGGCCCTGCATGCGCGTATCCAGCTACGACAGAGGCTGAACCTGCCGCCGCAACCGCAGGCCATGCGTTTCCCGCAACTGGCGCACCTCGATGAGCCGACCCTGCAACGCCTGGGTGATGCCGTGATCGAGGGCACGAGTGCCTCCGCCCTCGAACACTGGGCAGTGGACCAACCCTTCTGGCGAGCCTGGCTGCGCCGTTTACGGCCACTGGCCTTCGAAAGGCTGGCCGAACGCTGGATGGGCGCCTCCGAATATTTCGACACGCTCACTGACCCGTCGGCCGAAGCGGGTGCCTATACCGGCCCCGCAGTGCCAGCGCTCTACATCGACGCACTGGAGCGTGAGGTGGGCGATGTGGATGGGCTTGCCTGGCGCTTGAACGGCGTGCTGCAACGCGTCAACCTGGCCAGCGGTCGCTATCCCAACGAGAACACCCTCTACCAGAGAGCCGCGGACCTGCTGCTGCGTTGTCGCAAGGAAGATGAAGCCGAACTGCTGCGCGAGCTGACCGAAACCATGGTCCAGGCCCACCGCGAATGAGTCGGCAGGCGGCCAGCCATTGCGCCGGGTGACGATAGCCCGTAACCCTGCGCCAGGTCGCAGCCCAGCGGCATCAGCACCCGCACATGCTCCACGCTCTCTGTCCTGCTGGGTGCCGGCGAAACCCGCCTGTCGGCGGAGCAGATCTACCCTCGGCTGTTCGATGCCATTCTCGAACAGCGCCTGCGACCGGGCAGCGCCTTGCCCGAGCAGGCGCGCCAGGTGCTCAGCGCCCGGCGCCTGGCCGAGACCACGCTGATCGGCCTGGTCACCCAGCGCGCGCCCGGCACAGATCCTCCAGCTGGTCGAACGCGAACGCCAGCACCATGAGCAGGGCGAACGCTGCACGGCGATCCGCCTGGGTGGCGAATTCCACATGAGGCTGGCGCACCTGGCCGCCAATGTACCCCTGGCGCGTTTTCTCAACGGGCTTGTGCCGATGACTTCGCTGATCATCGTCCGATATGAGTCGCCCAGCTGCGAGCATTGCGCCTGGCAAGAGCACGCGGCGATCATCGATGCGGTGGAGAGCGGTGACAGCGGCGCTACGCGCCCCGTCGCCAGCAAGGCCAGCCTCCACAAGAGGTCGCACCCATCTGCATCAGCTTGATGCCACCGCTCTCCCAAGCCTCTGCGCCTGGCCCTGCAACACCCGCATCAAATGCACCGCTGCATGAGACGGCGGCTCGAACCGTGAATAGACAAAGCTGATATCGAAGTGAATTTCATCGGCCAATGGCACCACCGCCAGCCCGCTGTCCTGCGCAACGAACTCGTCGATCACGCTGATGCCCATGCCTTGTTTGACCAGCGCCACAGCCTCGTTGGCATTGGTAAACGACAACAGTGATTTCAGCTGCACTGCGCTGCGCTCGATGTGCTCGGCGAGCAGCTTGCCAAACGGCATGTCGGGCCGGAACAGCAGCAAGGCATGGCCTTCCAACTGTTGCAAGCTCAGCGTGGGTTGCCCAGCCAGCGGGTGGTCGGGCGGCATCACCACCACCATGCGCCCACGCATGAACGCCTGCGAATGCAGGTGGTCATGCACCACCGGCAGGGCGGCAATCGACAGGTCGACCTTTTTCGACAGGATCTGGTTGGGCATTTCGCCCATCAGCGAGGTTTGCCACTCGATGTTCAGCGACGGTGACTCGCGCTTGAGCTGGGCCAGGGCGATGGGGATGACCACCGTCGACAACGACGCGCTGCACGAAATGCGCAGCTTGCGCTGGCCACCGGCGCCCAGTGCCAGGGCGCATTCATTGACCTCCAACGCGGCTTGGTACACCCGCTCGACTTCACGAAACAGCACCTGCGCTTCGGCCGTGGGCACCAGGCGGTTGTTGATGCGCTCGAACAGCGGATAGGCCAGGCGCCCTTCGATGTACTGGATCAGCTTGCTCACAGCCGGCTGCGACACGTAAAGCAGCTTGGCCGCCGCGCTGATCGAGCCGGTCAGCATCACCGCCCGGAACACTTCCATGTGCCGCAGTTTGAACACCATCGGGTTTGCGTCTGCGCCTTCGTTGCCAAGCAGCATGTGTATTACCTTCGGTTATGGTCTTCGCCATCTGGGTATGAGCGTCAAACTCGGCCGCGCAGTATCGTAAACCCCAGCCTGATCGCCCTTGCGGCGAACAATAACAAGATCTGCAGGCAAGCGCAGTGGCGCTTGACGGGAGTGCTGCGTGACCATCTTTGACGAAGCGAAGATCGATTGCCATAACCATTTGTTTGACCCTGCGCGTTTCCCTTACCACCCCGACGCACCCTATGCACCTTCCGGGCAGGAGGTCGCCACCCAGGCGCAGTTCAGTCGGGTGATGGATGCCTATGGGGTGCAACATGCCTTGCTGGTTGGCCCCAACAGCGGCTACCACACCGACAACCGCTGCCTGCTGCATGCCTTGGCCACCGGGCAGGGGCGCTTCAAGGGCGTGGCGGTGGTCGAAGCGGATATCAGCCTCGATGCGCTGGCGGCCTTGCAGTCGCAAGGTGTAGTGGGTATCGCCTTCAACCCCGCGCTGTACGGGGTAACCAGCTTGAAGGACGCTGATGGGCTGTTCGGCAAACTCGCCGAGCTTGGCCTGTTTGCGCAGGTGCAGGTATGTGAGGACCAGTTGCTTGACCTGCATGGCCTGCTGCAAGGCGCCCATGCACGCCTGCTGATCGACCATTGCGGCCGACCGGATGTTGCGGCGGGTGTGCAGCAAGCCGGCTTCCAGGCGCTGCTGCGGTTGGCCGACAGTGGCCGCGCCTGCGTGAAGTTGTCCGGTATGCAGAAGTTCGCCGCAGCCGATGCCTTGCTGGAGCAAAGCGGTGCCTACGTCCAGGCCCTGCTCGAAGCCTTTGGCGCCGAAGCCTGTGTGTGGGGTTCGGATTGGCCGTTCATTCGCCAGCGTTCGCGGGTGGACTACGGGCCGCTGCTGAAACTGGCCGAGCGCCTGATGCCGGATGCCCGGCAGCGCCGTGCGGTGATGTGGGACACCCCGCGTCGATTATTCGGGTTTGCCTAACGCCCCGTTGATTGCCATTCCAATAACAAGAGAGCAACCGTCATGACCACTGAACAGAACGCCAGCCTCGGGGTGTTCGACACCCCTGCGCGCGTCCAGCAACGCACCCGCACCCGTTTCATGATCCTGGCGCTGATTTCCGGCGGTACCATGATCAACTACCTCGATCGCAGCGTGATGGGTATTGCCGCGCCCAGTATCAGTGCTGACTTGGGCCTGAACGCAGCGATGATGGGGGGGATCTTTTCCGCCTTTTCCTGGACCTACGCCGCTGCGCAGATTCCGGGCGGCATCCTCATCGACCGGCTGGGCACCAAGCTCACTTACTGGCTGGCACTGACCTTGTGGTCGCTGTTCACCGGGCTGCAAGGGCTGGCGCAGGGCTTCCTGTCGTTGCTGGGCATGCGCTTTCTGGTGGGGATGACTGAAGCACCATGCTTTCCCACCAACAGCCGGGTGGTGGCCACCTGGTTCCCGCAGAGCGAGCGGGCCAGGGCGACCGGTATCTACACCTTTGCCGAATACACCGGGCTGGCGTTTCTGACCCCGCTGCTGTTCTGGGTGCTACACGCTTACGGCTGGCGTTTCCTGCTGCTGGCGGTCGGCCTGATGGGCATCCTCTATGGCCTGGTGTGGTGGCGCAAATACCACGAGCCACACCAGTCGACCACGGCCAACCAGGCCGAGCTGGACTACATCGCCGCTGGCGGTGGGGTGATAGATGGTGGGCAGAAAGCCACGTCGTTCCGCTGGTCGCAGATTCCGGCGTTGCTCAAGCACCGCAACATGCTGGGCATCTGCCTGGGCCAGTTCGCCTGCAATTCGACCAACGTGTTCTTCCTCACCTGGTTCCCCACCTACCTGGTGACCGAGCGGCACATGCCCTGGCTCAAGGTCGGCTGGGTAGCGGTGCTGCCATTCATTGCCGCCTCGCTGGGCACGCTGGTCGGCGGTTGGCTGTCTGACGCGTTGCTGCGCCACGGCTACTCGCTGAACGTGGCGCGCAAGCTGCCGGTAATCGCCGGGTTGCTTACCGCGTCGGTGATCGTGCTGGCCAACTACGTCGAGTCCGACGCGCTGGTGATTGCCATCCTGTGCATCGCCTACTTTGCCCAGGGCATGTCGGCGCTGGCCTGGATGATCGTGTCCGATATCGCCCCCAAAGGCCTGCTGGGCCTCAGCGGCGGCTTGTTCAACCTGTTCGCCAACGCAGCAGGCATCGTCACGCCGTTGACCATCGGCATCATCGTCTCGCTGACAGGCTCGTTCGTCTGGGCCTTGGCATTCGTGTCGTCGATCACCGTACTCGGTGCGCTGTGCTACCTGTTCATGGTCAGCGACCTGCGTCGCTTGCCGGAGATTCCTTCAGTCGAAAATGGAGCAAAACAATGAGCCAGTACCTGCAAGGCCAGACCGCAATCGTCACCGGAGGGATGCGTGGCATCGGCCTGGCGATTGCCCAGCGCCTGCATGCCGCCGGCGCCCAGGTTGTGATCTGGGACCTCGCCGTGGAGGGTTGGAGCAACGCGGAAAACGGCTTTGAGCCCGTGCTGCGCCAGGCGGTGGATGTATCGTCGCTGGCCTCGGTAGAGACAGCCTTCGCCGAGACGCTGAGGCGTATAGGGCAGGTGCAGATTCTGGTCAACAACGCTGGCATCAATGGCCCTGTGGTGTCGTCGTGGGAGTACCCGCCAGAGGCCTGGGACAAGGTCATCGCCATTGACCTGAACGGCGTGTTCTATTGCTGCCGTACCGCCATCCCGCATATGCGTGACAACGGCTACGGGCGCATCGTCAATATCGCCTCCATGGCCGGCAAGGATGGCGTGCAGTACATCTCGGCCTATTCGGCAGCCAAGGCTGGGGTCATCGCCTTTACCAAGGCAGCGGCCAAGGAGCTGGCGCAGGACGGCGTGCTGCTCAACTGCGTGGCACCGGCCATGGTCGAGACCCCGCTGATGGCCGAGATGACGGCCGAGCACATTGCCGCGAGCAAGGCCAAGATCCCCATGGGGCGGTTCCTCAAGGCCGAGGAGATCGCCAATATGGTCAGCTGGATTGCCGGGCCGGAGTGCAGCTTTACCACCGGCTTCGTCTTCGACCTCAGCGGCGGGAGGGCGACCTATTGAATGGCCTGGGCGTGGCGCACCTCACCGCCCTGGAACTGGCGCCGGCCAGGCTGGTACGTGAGGCGCGGCGCGCGGGCTTTAGCGCGGTTGGGCTGCGCCTGCACCCGGTGATGCCGGGTGCACAGGCGTACCCGGTTGCGCCGGGTAGCCAGGCGCTGCGCGAACTGCGGGCGGTGATGGCAGGTGAAGGTGTGCGTGTTACCGATATCGAGTTTGTTTCGTTGACGGCACAGGCACAGGTTGCCGATTACCAACCGCTGTTGGCCGCAGGTGCCGAGCTGGGGGCGCTGAGCCTGACGGTGTCCGGGGACGACGACGATGTAGCGCGGCTGACCGGCAATTTCGCGGCGCTGTGTGAACTGGCGCGTGGTCATGGCCTGCGTGTGGACCTGGAGTTCATGCGCTGGCGGCCAGTGGCAACCCTGCAACAGGCATGCACGGTTGTGACAGGGGCGGGGCAGGACAACGGCGGCGTACTGGTCGATGCCTTGCACCTGTTCCGCTCCGGTGGCCAGGTGGCCGACCTCGCCGGGGTCGATCCGCGCCTGCTGCGTGCGGTGCAGCTGTGTGATGCGCCGTTGCTGGCGCCCGTAGAGGAGCTGATCATCGCGGAAGCGCGTGAGGGCCGTATGCTGCCGGGGCAAGGGCAACTGCCGCTGGCCGCGTTGGTGGCGGCGTTACCGGCGCAGCTGTGCGTCAGTGTAGAGGTGCCATCCGCTGGCGTGCCCGCAGAACAGCGGTTACAAGCGGCGGCACGAGTAACCCAGGCGTGGTTGCAGGGCAGGCGGCGGTTCCCGTCCACCCTGCAGGCCGCCGGTCATTCCTGATCGGGCACCACGGCGATCACGTCGATTTCCATCAGCCACTCGGCCTGGGCCAACCCGGCGACCACCAAGCCGGTGGAGATCGGGAATACGCCCTTCAGCCACTTGCCCACTTCCTTGTACACCGGCTCGCGGAAGCGTGGGTCGGTGATGTAAGTGGTGGTCTTGACGATGTGCGAAAGGTCCGAGCCAGCTTCTTCAAGCAGTTGCTTGACGTTCTTCATCGCCTGTTCGGTTTGCGCCTGCGGGTTACCCAGGCCCACCAGCTTGCCTTCGAAGTCGGTACCCACCTGGCCTCGCACATAAATGGTGTTGCCGGCCCGCACGGCCTGGCACAGGTCGTTGTCCAGGGTCTGGTTGGGGTAGGTTTCCTTGGTGTTGAACATGCGGATGCGAGTATGGGTAGGCATCAGTGGGCTCCGAGGGTGCTGACGTTGCTGATCATGTTGGTTTGCTGCTCATCCGCTTCGCGCTGTTCGCGGTCGCGGTAGGCCAGGTAGGTGCGTTGCGTGGCGATGTGGCCAGCGACGTGCTTGGCGTCGTGCCACACGCCCCAGATGAACGACGAGCCACGGCGGGACAACCACGGCAGGCCCAGGAAGTACACGCCGGGTTCGCGGGCCACGCCGCGTTGGTGCTGGGGCTTGCCGTTGGCATCGAAGGTGTCCACCTGCAGCCAGCTGAAGTCCACGCCGTAACCGGTAGCCCAGATGATGCTGCTGACGCCGGCCTTGGCCAGGTCCAATTGCTGCAGCGGGTTGCTCATGCAGGCCGGGTCGGCCAGGCGTGTGCGGGCTTCGGGTTCTTCCGGCAGGTCCAGGCCGTTGCATTCGATGTAGGCATCGGCGGCATCCAGCAGGGCCAGGTAGTTTTCATCGCCGCGGTTGATGTTCTCGACCAGGTTGTCCTGGAAGTGCGCCACGCCGTTCTCGAACGACTGGGTCAGGCCGACCAGGGTCATACCCTGGTGGGCGAGGGCGCGGAAGTCCACGGTGTGGCCGCCACGGGCACCGCTGACGGCGATCGTCACGTGCTCGCGTCCGGGCTTGGCGATTTCTGCGTCCCACTCACCCAGCACGCCCAGCCACCAGCAGAAGTCGCGGTTGCGGTAGGCACGCGGCGGGCGGTCGTGGGCGCCGACCGACAGGTACACCTGGCGCCCGGCGCGCATCAGCTCTTCGGCAATCTGCACGCCGGAGGAACCGGCACCAACCACCAATACCGCGCCCTCGGGCAGTTGCTCTGGGTTGAAGTAGGCGGCGGAGTGGATCTGATGCAGGTTGCTGTCTTTAGGCGCAATGGCCGGGATCACCGGCTTCTGGAACGGGCCGGTGGCGGCGACCACTCGGTTGGCGCGAATCACGCCTTCATTGGTTTCGATGGTGAAGCCGGGGCGGTCGCTGTTACGAACCACGCGCTTTACTTCAATGCCGGTGCGTACCGGCAGGTTGTACTTGCGTACGTACTGCTCGAAGTAGTCGGCCACCTGGTCCTTGCCTGCGAAGGCGTCGGCGTCGAGGTTGAATTCCAGCCCCGGGAAGCGGTCGTGCCAGACCGGGCCATTGGCGACCAGCGAGTCCCAGCGGCCAGTGCGCCATGCCTCGGCGATACGGTTGCGCTCCAGCACCAGGTGCGGCACGCCAAGCTTGCTCAGGTGTTCGCTCATGGCCACGCCGGCCTGGCCGGCGCCGACGACGAGGGTGTCGATTTCGAGGTTGTTCAGTGTCATGTCCGAGCCCTTGTTCAGGCGGTTGTTGTCAGGTCGGTTTGGAGGACCGCCGTTGTCTGGAGCCAGACTAGGGATGCGGCACGAATGGCGAAAATAGTATTTAGCTGGTGCTTGCCGATAAAACGGCGAAGGCCTTGAATTGCATGGCCTGTAGCAAACTTTAAGGGGATTTTCGTGTGGTGTTTGGCGCACTTTTGCGGGCTTAGTTTTTTCCTGCTCAAGGCACAGGAAAATGTTGGTTTCGTGGGGTAGAAGGTTGCACCCAGAATGCCCTGCATCGCACAGGACAACAGGAGCTTCACCATGACCTTCTCCATCATTGGCCGCTGCCAGGAAACCGGCCAGGTCGGCATCGCCATCAGCTCGTCGAGCATCGCCGTAGGCGCCCGTTGCCCGTGGGTGCGCGCCGGTGTAGGCGCGGTCTCTACCCAGAACATCACCCTGCCGGCACTGGGCCCGCAGATTCTCGATGCCATGGAGCAAGGCCAGTTGCCACCCGCCGCGGCCCTGGACCGGGTGCTGAGTGCCAACGGCTGGAGTGAGTATCGCCAGGTCACGGTGATCGACAGCCAGGGGCAAGTGGCGCTGTTCACGGGGCGCGAAGCGCTGGGTACACACAATGCGGTGGCCGGCGAACACTGCGCAGCGGCGGGCAACCTGCTGTCTTCTACCCAGGTAATAGAGGCCATGGTGCTGGCTTTCGAGCAGGCGGGTGGGCACCTGGCCGACCGCCTGCTGGCGGCCATGCACGCGGCGATGGCCGCCGGTGGCGAAGCCGGGCCGGTGCACTCGGCGGCGTTGAAGATTGCTGGCGAACTGACCTGGCCACTGGTGGACCTGCGCGTCGACTGGGCCGATGCAGACCCGATCGGTGTGCTCGATGGCTTGTGGCAAGCCTATCGGCCACAGATGCAGGACTATGTCACCCGCGCCCTCAACCCGACCGCCGCGCCAAGCTACGGGGTGCCAGGCGATGAGTGAATTTGCCAGCCGCGCGCTGCTGGCCCGGCTGATCGGCTTTGCCACGGTCAGCCGGGACTCCAACCTTCAGCTGATCGGCTTTATCCGTGATTACCTGGCGGAACTGGGGGTGGAAAGCGAACTGTTCCATAACCCGGAGGGCACCAAGGCCAACCTGTTCGCCACCATCGGCCCCAAGGACGTAGGCGGTGTGGTGCTGTCGGGGCACACAGATGTAGTGCCGGTGGATGGCCAGGCCTGGAGCGTCGAGCCGTTCGCCCTGAGCGAACGCGACGGGCGCCTGTATGGTCGCGGCACGGCTGACATGAAAGGTTTCATCGCGTCGGTGCTGGCAGCCGTGCCCGCGTTCCTCGCCCAGCCGTTGCGCATGCCCGTGCACCTGGCGTTCTCCTACGACGAGGAAGTCGGTTGCCTGGGCGTACGCTCGATGCTGGAAGCCCTCGAACAGCGCCCGCACAAACCCCGACTGTGCCTGATTGGCGAACCCACCGAGCTCAAGCCGGTGCTGGGGCACAAGGGCAAGCTGGCAATGCGCTGCCAGGTGCATGGCGCGGCCTGCCACTCGGCGTATGCGCCGTCTGGGGTGAATGCCATCGAGTACGCGGCGAAACTGATCGGCAAGTTGGGTGACATCGGTGATGCACTGGCCTTGCCGCAGCATCATGACGAGCGCTTCGACCCGCCGTTTTCCACGGTGCAGACCGGAGTAATCAAAGGGGGCAGGGCGCTGAACATCGTGCCCGCCGAATGTGAATTCGATTTTGAAGTGCGCGCGCTGCCAGGGTTCGAAGCGCAGGCGGTGGCCGATCAGTTGCAGACTTATGCAGAGGCCGAGTTGCTGCCGCGTATGCGCAAGGTCAATGCCGCCAGCGCCATTCGCCTGGAGCCGCTGAGCGCCTATCCGGGGCTGGCCACACCGCAGGACAGTGAGGCTGCGCGGCTGGTGGCATTGCTCAGTGGCTCGAATGAGTTCGGCACGGTGGCGTTCGGTACCGAAGGCGGCTTGTTCGACCAGGCCGGCATCCCGACCGTGGTGTGCGGGCCTGGCAGTATGGACCAGGGGCACAAGCCGGATGAGTTTGTCAGTGTGGAGCAGTTGCAGGGCTGTGATGCCATGCTGCTCAGGCTGGTCGATTACCTCAAGCAGGATTGATAGCTGTGGCGTCTTCGCGGGTACACCCGCGAATGGGCCACAGCGAGGCCCTGGCGAATCAGAAGGTAGCCTTGACCTGCAGGCCCACCACCAGCGCGTTGTCGATGTCCTTCCCCGAGAACGCCCCTGGCTCGATGATGTATTGCACATCTGGGCGCAGGTTCAGCCACGGTGTGGCCTGGTAGCCATAACTCAGTTCGATCAACTGCTCGGCACTGTCGATATCGGGGAACTGCTGGCCAGCGTTGAAGGCGGCATCTTCAAGCACATCGCGGCTACGCGGATTAGGCACGGCACGGCCGTAACCCAGTGCCACGGTATCTTTCGGGCGGCCTTCGAACGGTTTGTACAGCACCACACCGGCACCATACCACTTGGTGAACGGCGAGGCGGCCTTGCTCGACGCCGAGTACTGGCCGAAGGCGTGCAGGCTACGGCCTGGCGAGCCCTGGTCGTTCCATACCGCCTGGTCGACCAGCAGGTAGTGGCCTGAGCGGCCGGATACTTCGTCGTCGCTGCCGATGCGTTTCACGTCGGAGCTGTCGTAGTAGTAACCGAGCTTGTACTCGCCCGGCAGTTCACCCTGCAGCTTGTACACCAGCTCCACCGGTACCACGGTGCCGGTGGTGTGCTTGGGCCCCAGGTGCCAGGCGCGGCTGGAGTTGCCGTTGCTCTCGGGGTCGACGTTGAACGCCGCCACGCGCAGCTGCCAGGAAGGCGACAGGTCGTACTTCACCCGCACGCCGAGGTGAGCATTGGGGTAGTTGGTCCAGCCGCTGCCACCGGACATGTTCAGCGGGTGGCCGCAGAAGCCGGCGTTCATGAAGTTGCACAGGATGCCGCTGTCCAGGCCGCCGAGGTCGTTGCCCATGGCCATGTAGCCAAGCTTAACGTTGAGCGCCGGAGTGAACAGGGTACGCTCGTAGCTCAGCTCGGTCAGGCGGGTGTACAGGCCACCGAAGTTTTCCTGGATCGGCAGGCGGTTGCCTACCAGGTCTTCCGACGCGCTGTTACCGCGGCGGTCGTTGACGGTCAGCTGGACTTTGCCGCCGTTGTCCAGGCCGTACAGCTTCGACAGGTCGAACTGCACGCCCAGCTTGACGTTCTGCGAATAGCGCGCCGATCGGTGCAAACCACCGTGGGCGTTGTAGGCGGTTTCGCCGCTGTAGTCACCGGTGACTTTGACGCCGTCTTCTTCGAGTTGATGACGCAGGCCGCCCCAGTCACCGGTCAGGGTGCTGCGGGTCAGCAGGTCGCCGTCGGCCAGGGCTGTGGTGCTGGCCAGGGCCAGCAGCAGGGTGGGGGTGATGCGAATTGCGGATGGCATTGCTGAATCTCGGGTTGTCTTTGGGGCCATTCGCGGGCAAACCCGTGCCTACATGGCCGCTGTGGGCCTTGTGGGAACGGGCGTGCTCGCGAAGAAGGCGACGCGGTCTTACGGCAGCGCGTAAGAAATCACGTAGTCGCCACGGTCAGTCGACTGGCGGGCGCCGCCAGCAGTGATCACCACGTACTGCTTGCCGGTCTTCGGCGAAACGTAGGTCATCGGGCCGCCCTGGCTGCCCACTGGCAGGCGAGCTTTCCAGATTTCGTTACCGTTGCTGCTGTCATAGGCGCGCAGGTAGAAGTCCTGGGTGCCGGCAATGAACACCAGGCCGCCTTGGGTCGACAGGGTGCCGCCCAGGGTTGGCAGGCCGATCTTGATCGGCAGGTGCATGCGGATGCCGAGCGGGCCAGTGTCTTCAACGGTGCCCACGGGTACCTGCCAGGCCACCTGGCGGGTTTTCATGTCGATGGCGGTCAGGGTGCCGAACGGCGGCGCCTGGCATGGAATGCCCGCTACCGACAGGAAGCGGTTCTTGTTCACGGCATACGGCGTGCCCTTGAGTGGTACCGCGCCCATGCCGGTGTTCAGTGCCTCACCGCCAGAGGCCGCGCCACCTTTGTTCTGCGACGGGATCATCTGGATCCACAGGCCCAGACGCATGTCGTTGACGAAGATGAAACCATGCACCGGGTCGGTGGAAATGCTGCCCCAGTTCATGCCACCCAGCGAACCTGGGAAGCTCAGCGACAGGTCGGTGCCCGGCGCGGTGTACAGGCCGTCGTAGCGCATTTTCTTGAAGTCGATGCGGCACAGCAGCTGGTCATACGGGGTGGCACCCCACATGTCCGACTCGGTCAGGGTCTGTGCGCCGATCTGCGGCATGCCTACCGATTTGGGCTGGGTTGGGGAGTATGGCTCGTTCGGGATGTTGCTTGGCTTGACGGGTACTTCGTCGACCTGGGTCAACGGCTTACCGGTGGCGCGGTCGAGCACGTAGATCTGCCCGGCCTTGGTGCCGATCACTACCGCAGGTACCGACTGGCCGTCATCCTTGGTGAAGTCGATCAGGCTTGGCTGCATCGGCAGGTCGAAGTCCCAGAGGTCGTTGTGCACGGTCTGGTATACCCACTTCTGGTTGCCGGTAGTGGCGTCCAGGGCCAGCACCGAAGCGCCGTAGGTGTGGTCCAGCTTGTTGCGCTCAACACCGTAGATGTCGGTGGACGACGAGCCCATCGGCAGGAACACGGTGTTCATCGCCGGGTCGTAGGACATCGGTGCCCAGCTGTTCGGCGTGCTGCGCACATAGGTGCTGTCGCCTTGCGGTGCCTGGCGATCTTCCGGGTTGCCCGGGTCGAAGGCCCAGCGCATTTCACCGGTGATCACGTCGAAGCCACGGATCACGCCACCTGGCATGTCGGTCTGGACGTTGTCGGCAACGCGGCCGCCAACCACCACGGTGGTACCGGCCATCAGCGGTGCCGAGGAGAGCTGGTAGTAGGAGTCCGGGACATTGCCCAGGCCGGCCATCAGGTTGACCTGGCCATTGTTGCCAAAGCCCTGGCAGAACTCGCCGGTGTCGGCGTCGACGGCAATCAGGCGGCCATCGATGGTGTTGGTCAGCAGGCGACGCTGGCAGTTGGCACCCGCCGCTACGCTACCGCCGGTAATCGGCGAGCTGTTCGGCTGGGTCGGCTGAGCGATGGCGGCAGTGGCGTCGAAGTAGGCCATGCCACGGCAACGCTGCCAGACCTTGGACTGGGCGTTGATTGCGTTTTTCCACAGCTCTTTGCCGGTGTCGGCATCGAGGGCGATCAGGTTGTTGTGCGGGGTGCAGATGAACACCTTGTTGCCGATCTGCAGCGGTGTCAGCTGGTCTTCGGCACCGTTGCCGTCACTGATGGCGACGTCACCGGTGTGGTAGGTCCAGGCCACTTTCAGCTTGTTGACGTTGTCCCGGTTGATTTGGTCCAGCGCGGCGAAGCGGCTGCCACCTTCGGTGTTGCCGTAGTGGGCCCAGTCTTTCTGTTCCTTGCCGGCTTCGACCGGGGTCATGCCTGGGCCTTTGCCGGTGGGGGCGACGCTTGGGTGGGCAACGAACATGTTGCCGGCAGCGATCACCAACACCACCGCCATTACCCCGGCGATACCGTAGGCACCGCGACCGGCGCTGGCGCCGTTGGTACGCGCCAGCAGCGGGTAGACCAGTGCCACCACCATGCCGATTGCGCCGAACATGAACAGGCGCGAGAACAACGGCCAGAACACCAGGCCGACATCGCTCAGTGCCCAGATCACGGTGCCGATCAGGAATGCGGCATACAGCCAGGCGCCAGCCAGCTTGCGGCGAGCAATGAGTACACCGGCGATGGCCATGGCCAGGCCGCCGATCAGGAAGTACCAGGACCCGCCCAGGCCGGCGAGCTTGACGCCGCCGGCAGCCAGGAGGAGGCCGAGCAGGGCGATGATTACGCCCAGGCCGATCAGAATGATGTTTGGGGCGCCAGAGGCGCGCGGTGTTTCTTTCATGCCAGGGATCTCAGCAGGTGGAATGCGCGCAGTCTAAGCCCTTAGCTTGCTAATTAACAAGTTGGTACATAATTTTCTGAGGCTGATTGTCGCAGGGCTGAATGTGCGAAGGTGTCGCTAAAAGTCTAGATCAGGTGCTGAAAAAAGCATTAAACGGGGAGTTTCTGCCGTTTTTGCAACCGGCATTCATACTTTCGTCGAGTGTGTTGCGCGCCCACGTTCAGCCTCAGCTTCAGGCTGGCCACGGGGAACTACTGCCATAGAACACCGCCAACCAGATGGTGGCCGTGCCGGGTGCGGTCCATTCCACGCGGTGGCGGTAGTGCGGCGGAATATCCAGGCAATCGCCTGGCGCCAACAGGCGGGTGTGGTGCTCGTGCTCGAAGCGCAGCCCCGCAGCTCCACTGAGCAGCACGATCCACTCGCCTTCGGCCTGGTCGTACCAGAAACCGGGCGGGCTGGCCTGGCCGCTGGAGACGATACGCTCCACGCGCACCCCTGGGCGGCTGAGCAGTTCGTCGACATGTTCGGCACTGGCGGGGTCGCAGGGCGGCAGGGCGGCCAGCAGGTTGTTCGGTATCATGGAAAGCCTCGCTGTGAAGGTGTGATGCCACTATGGACGCAAATGCCATGCAGCGCGCTTCTTGACCCGCCCGGCCGTTTGTAAGAACTTTCCGAGTTTTGGAAGGTGGCCAGCAAATGGACAAACTCCTGGCAATGAAGATGTTCGTGGCCACCGTCGATGCCCAGGGCTTTTCTGCGGCCGCGCGCAGGCTAGGGCTGGCGACATCGTCGGTGACGCGCCTGGTCGATGCCCTGGAAACGGCGCTGGGCGCCACCTTGCTCAACCGTTCCACGCGTCAGGTGAGCTTGACTGAGGCCGGTGCCCGTTACTACGAGCGCGCACGGGGTATTTTCGAGGCGCTGGACGAGGCTGATGCCAGTGTTGCCGATCGCGGCGAAGAGCCAGTCGGCGTATTGCGACTGTGCTTGCCAGTGGAGTTCGGCAGGCGGGTCATCGCCCCGCACCTGGGGCCGTTCCTGGCAAGGCACCCGGCACTGGAGCTGGACATCGACCTCAGCGACCGCCTGGATGACCTTCTGGACGGGCGCTACGATCTGTCGGTTCGCCTGGGCGACCCATCGCCCAATGACGAGCTGGTGTGCCGCCAGCTCGGTCGCTTCCAGCGTTGGTTGGTGGCCAGCCCGGCTTACCTGGCGGGGCGTGAGCCGCTGCAGCACCCCCGGCAATTGCTGGAGCACGCCTGCCTGCGCTTTCGCTACGGGCAGAAAGCGCGGCCCTGGCGCCTGGCCTGCGGCCAGGAGAGCCTGGAGCTGGACGTAAGCGGGCCGCTGCGCAGCGCCAACGCCGACATGCTGCGTGAAACGGCATTGGCAGGCAGTGGCATCGCACTGCTGGCCGACTGGCTGGTACGCGCAGATGTGCTGGCCGGACGCCTGCAGCGGGTATTCCCCGACTGGCAGGCCAGCCCTGGCACGGCCAACAACAGCATCAATGCCCTGTACCTGCCCAACCACCGGGGTTCGCGGCGGGTGAACGCGTTCATCGACTTTTGCGAAAATTTACTGAAAAACGACGGGTAGTGTTGCGCAGAGCGCAAAGCCGCGTTGCGCCAAGACCGGATTCTCGGCGAAAGCGCGCATGGGTAAGGTAGCCAGCATATACCCCTAGTCGAGGAACCTCGCATGAATCCCTCCCTTGCGGCAGCGCAACCGGCAGCTGCCAGCCTGAGCCGGGCCCTGGTCGTGCTACTGGCATTCTGCTGCGGCGCGATCGTCGCCAACATCTACTATGCCCAGCCCATCGTCGGGCTGATTGCCCCAGACTTGGGGCTATCCACCGAGCATGCCAGCCTGATCGTTTCCCTTACCCAACTGGGTTATGCCCTGGGCCTGTTGTTGCTGGTGCCGCTGGCCGACCTGCTGGAAAACCGCCGCCTGATGGTGGCTACCGCTGTCCTGGCCTGTGTCAGCCTGCTGCTGGCGGGCACCAGCAGCAGTGGTCAAGGGCAGTTGTTCCTGGGTTACGCACTGCTGATCGGTTTCAGTTCTGTGTCGGTGCAGATGCTTATCCCGCTGGCGGCGCACCTGGCGCCGGAACAGCAGCGTGGCCGGGTGGTGGGTAATATCATGGGCGGCCTGCTGCTGGGTATCCTGCTGGCGCGCCCGGTTTCGAGCCTGGTGGCTGACCACTTTGGCTGGCGCGCGGTGTTCATTGGCGCCGCCGGAGTCATGCTGGCGATCATCCTGTTGCTGGCGCTGACCCTGCCGCAGCGTCGTCCCGAGCACAAGGCCAGCTATGCCGGGCTCATGCTGTCGCTGCTCACTCTGCTGCGCCGTTATCCACTGCTGCGCCAGCGTTCGTTGTACCAGGCGTTGATGTTCGCAGCGTTCAGCCTGTTCTGGACGGCCGTGCCGATGGCCCTGGCCAGTGAACACGGCCTGTCGCAGAGCCATATCGCCGTGTTCGCCCTGGTCGGTGCAGTGGGCGCCATCGCTGCGCCCATGGCCGGGCGCCTGGCGGATGCCGGGCATGCCCGCGCCGGCTCGCTGTTGGCGCTGATGCTGGCGCCGGTGGCCTTGCTGCTGGGGCTATCAAGCCCGGGTTACAGCGTGATCGGCCTGGGCCTTACCGGCGTGCTGCTGGACTTTGCGGTGCAGATGAACATGGTCATTGGCCAGCGCGAAGTGTACGCACTGGACCCGGCCAGCCGCGGGCGGCTGAACGCGGTGTACATGACCAGCATCTTCCTTGGCGGGGCGCTGGGGTCGGCGGTGGCCAGCGCGTTGTTCAGCCAGTTTGGCTGGCAGGGGGTGGCGCTGGTGGGGGCAGGCTTGCCGGGTGTTGCGTTGCTGGTCTTCCTGCTGAAGGCCCGGCGCGCCTGAACAGGGAGCGTGCTATCGGCCAAGCGGCAGCGCCACGCCAATCAAGGCGAACAGGCTGCCGCAGCAGCGATTGAAACCCTTGCCGCCCTTGGCCAGCCAAGGGCGAATGCGAAATGCCAGGCGCGCCAGCAGGTACTCGACCAGGAACTCGACGCTGGCGAAGGTCGCCGCCATTACCACGAACTGCAGCACCAGCCCACGCTGTGGGTCGATGAATTGTGGCAGGAAGGCACCATAGAACAGCAGCACCTTGGGGTTGGCCATGGCCGACAGCAGGCCTTGGCGGAACAACCCGGCATTGCCGAGCCGCGCGCTGCGCTCGGTCAGCTCCAATTGCAGGCCGGGGCTGCGCCACAGCTGGATACCCAGCCAGATCAGATAGGCGCCACCCACCCACTTCAAAACGCCCAACACCGAAGCCGAGGTTTGTAGCAGCGCGCTGAGGCCGAACATGGCCAGGGCGATCAAGGCGCTGAAGCCAAACACCCCGCCCACGATGGTGAACAACGTTCGCCGCGCGCCATACAGGGCGCCATGTGTCAGCGCCAACAGGCTGTTGGGCCCTGGGGTCAGCGACAGGCCGATGCTGGCCAGCAGGTAGATGAGCCATGTGTCGAGGGCCATGTTGGAAATGCCTGGTGATGTGGGGATGCCAGTTTAGGGCCTGATGATCCGGCTGATAGGGTATGATCTAGACATTTAATGGTCGTTTATGGACTCGCTGACATGCAGCCCGACATCCGCCTGCTGATCCTGCCGTTACCGGATTTTGCCCTGCTGCCGTTTGGCGCCTTTCTCGACAAATTGCGCTTCAGCGCCGACGACGAGGACTACAGCCAGCAGCGCTATTGCAGCTGGACCGTGGCCGGGCTCAGCCTTGACCCGGTGCAATCAAGCAGTGGTGCGGTGCTGCAGGTCGAGGCGATTGCCAGCCAGCTCGACCTGAGCAGTTTCGACTACCTGGTGGTGTTCGGCGGTCGCAATGCCATGGCCACTGCCGCGCTGGCGCCACGCTATCAGGCGCTGCTGCACCAGGCCGGCAAGGCCGGTGTGAAGCTGGTAGGGGTCGATAATGGCGCCTTCCTGCTGGCCGCCTGCGGACTGCTGCAGGGGCATGAGGTGGTGGTGCACTGGCGTCACGAAGCCGAGTTTCGTGCTGCCTTCCCGCAGCTGCGATTGCTGCGTGAGCAGTTGTACTGCATCGATGGCAATCGCATCACGTGTGCCGGCGGCACCGCCGCCATCGACCTGGCTGTTGCGCTGCTCTCACACGCTTGCGGGCGTACCCGCGCGCTCAAGGGGCTGGCCGATATGCTGGTGGACGAAACCCGCGACAGCCGTCATGCCTTGCGTTCGCTGGAGCTGGGCGCCGGGCAGGGGCGGCAGGTGCAGCGGGCACAGGCGCTGATGCGCCATCACCTGGGCTCGCCGTTGGCAGTGGAGCAACTGGCCAAGGAACTGGGCATCAGCCGGCGCCAGCTGGACCGCCAGTTTCAGGCCAGCCACGGCATGAGCGCCAAGGCCTGGTGGCTGGAAATGCGTTTGCAGCAGGCGCGCTGGCGTTTGCTCAACTCCAGTCATAGCCTGGCGCAGATTGCCGATGAAGTGGGCCTGGGCGATGCCAGCTACCTGGGCAAGTGCGTGCGCCGTCGGTTTGGCTGTACGGCCTTGGCCTTGCGAGCAGGCAGCGCTTACTGCGGTGTGCCGAACAGGCCTGTCCAGTAAATCCCGGCATCGCTCTTCGGGTCTACCGCATAGGCAGCCCCCAGTTCACGGAAGTCTGGGTTCATCAGCGTGGCGCAGTGCCCTGGGCTATCCAGCCAGCCGTCGACCACTTTGTGCGCAGTATCACGCCCGGCGGCAATGTTCTCGCCGATTTGCTGATACAGGTACCCGGCCAGTTCCGCCCGGTCACCGGGTGTGCGGCCATCCTTGTCGATGTGGTCGAAGAAGTTCTGGTTGGCCATGGACCGCGTGTGGTTGGCAGCCACCCCGGCCAGTACTGTGCTCCAGCTCAGTGGCGGGGCGGCGGCAAAGGGTTGGCCACCGCATTGGCGTGGCACCTTGCGCGCAGCGTTGATCTCCTGCAGCACTTTCTGCCCCTCGGCTTGCCAGTCACCCAGGCGGCCGCTGAGCAACGGCCGGGCCAGCACGATGCGCCAGTCGCGGCCCTCCTGGCTGACGCCGATATCGACGAATTGCGGGTCGAGCACTACCTGGCAGAAGCTTTCCTCGATGGCATGCATGGCGGCGCGCGCATCGCGCGGGCCCGACAGGCTGATGGCCTGGACGTTGACCATGGGGTAGGCCGCGCGGGTCATGGCCTGTTGCAAGTCGCGGGTGCCTTCTGGCGACAGCGCAAGGCGGGTGTCGCTATTGAGCGGCGGCAGCTCCAGCGACGCCTCGCCACCGCAGGGCTGGGCCTTGCTGCGGTACACATTGATCGAATCGATCAGTTGCGCCTCTTCGCCGGTGACAGCCAGTACCCCGGTCGAAACGACCAGGCCCAGCGACAAGGCGGCAACGGATGACAGGACGCGCATGTGGATCTCCCTATGACTGGCAGCGTCGTGGTATGCGCTGCTCATCCTACACAAGCCGGGGGCTTTTGGCCCTAGCTCGTGCAAAGCAATGAAAGCGCCGGCAATCGTTGCTGGCGGCAAAAGAGGGAGTAGACCACTGGCCTGCGGAAAAGTGCGATGAATTGCTAATCATTCTTATCGAGCCCGCACGGTCCGCCGCGTTCGCATCAACGCGCCAACGCCTGGTTCGGCTTGTAGAACAGGAAGTGGGTAGTCTGCGCTGTTTTGCGATACGCCTTGGCCCAATCGGGGTGCACGGTGCGGTCGTGGAAGTACAGCGCGCCGCCGGTGGGGTCCTTCAACTGCTGGTTCAGTGCCTTGCGTGCGATTTCTTTGGCGACATCGTAGCGCTGGGCTTCCTCGACCTGATCCGAGCGCCCGTCGCACCACCAGGAAAACTGGCAGGCCTTGCTTTCCACGCCCTGCTTGACCACCCCGCAGATGGTGTCCGGGAAGCCATCGTGGCCCAGGCGGTTGAGCACCACGCTGGCCACGGCGGTCATGTCCTCGGCATCGGCGCCTTTGGCTTCCCAGTAGATGGTGCGGGCCAGGCAGGTGATGCTGTCATCCAACGGCGCCTTGCCAACCGGGTCGACCGCCTGCGCTTCGCCTGGGGTCAGTTTTTCAGCTTTTTTGGGGGGAGGGGCATCTTCCACCACCTTTTCTTCAAGTACTTCGGCCTTGTCCTCGGCGACGGCGGCCTTGGCCGGGTCGGCCGCATTCAAGGGGCCAGCGAGCAGTGCCGAGGTGAGGCCGAGCAGCATCCAGTAACGGCGCATGGGCAAGCTTCCGAAGGGTGGAGTGAGTCTCAGTCTAGCCAAGCGTAAGCATTAACACCAAAGGCAGGGTGGCGGCGGCCGCTACGGTCTGCAGGGCGATGATGGTGGCCATCAAGGGCGCATTGCCGCCCATTTGCCGGGCCATCACATAGGATGACGAAGCGGTGGGCAGCGCTTGGAACAGCACCGCCACCACCGCCGCCTGACCACTCAGGCCGAGCACTCTGCACAGGCCCCAGGTGGTCAGTGGCATGACCAGGAACTTGAACGCCGACGCCGCCATCAGCGGGCGCACCTGCTGGCCCAGGCGAGCGCCGCCCAGTGCCGCACCGACGCACAGCAAGCCCAGCGGCAGGGCGGCCTGGCCCAAGGCCTTGACCGTGGGCTCGATCCCGGTCGGCAAGCCCAAACCGGTGGCCCTCAGCAGCAGCCCACCCGCACAGCCGACGATCAGCGGGTTGGCGAAGATTGCCCGTAGCACCGTGAGCGGTGAACTGTGGCGGGCGCTGAAGCGGGCGAACACCAGCACGCAGAGCAGGTTGACCAGGGGGACGATGGCGGCATTGGCTACCGCCGCCAGGGCAATCCCTGCACTGCCGTAGATGCCAGCCGCCAGGGTGGCACCAATGTAGTTGTTGAAACGAATACCACCCTGGAACACCGAGGTGAAATCGGCGCCATCGTGGCTTACCGCCCCTTGATACAGCATCAGTAATACGGCGCCGGCCAGGGTCGAAAGCATCAGTGCGCCGACCATGCCCAGCACCGGTACGCCATCAAGGTTGGCGGTGGCCAGGCCGTGCAGAAACAGCGACGGCAGCAGTACGTAGTAGCTCAGGCGCTCGGCGCCGGGCCAGAAGCTTTCGCCAAGAAAGCCGCGTAGGCGCAGGAAGGTGCCCAAGGCAATCAGCAGGATGATCGGGAGCAGGGTGGTCAGCAGCAAATGGAGCATGATCGACGTTCCGTGGTCGGGTACGCGAACAGACTACGGGTGAGGAACGGTCTGTAAAAACGTTGTTTTCTGCACTGACCATTGAGAAAAAATGCATTGTTGCAGCTTACGACTCCAAGGCTGTCTTCAGCACAGCACTCAAATGCCGTCGCTGGCTTTTCTCATGCTCCAGCAACACCACACGTCGCGTCAGCTGCGGCTCGCCAAACGGCAGGCAAGTGGCGGGCGGCAAGCGCTGCAGGTCGTCATCGGCCATGGGTACGATCGCCACGCCCAGGCCCATAACCGCCATGCGCGCCAAAGCTTCCTGGCTGTCCAGTTCCATCTGCTCGCTCACCTGCAAATGCTGGCGACGCAACTCCTGCTCGATCTGCCGCCCGGCCCAGGCGCGCTTGTCGAAGCGCAGGAATGGCTGGCTGGCCAGCAACTGCGGCACGCTGTACCCGGCCAGTTCAGGGCTGGCGATGACCCAGAAGCGGTCTTCGAACAATGCAGTGAAGTCCAGGCTTTGCGGGTAAGGGCTGACGGGTTCGGTGGTGATCGCCGCGTCGAGTTCACCGTCCTCCACGCGTCGCGCCAGCTCCGCCGACATGCCCGAGGCCACGCTGATGTGCAACTGCGGGTGGTTGGCCTTGATCCACACCAGCGCCCTGGGCAGGCGCCGCGCCAACACCGTATGGATCGCCCCCAGGCGCAGGCGGCCGCGCAGGCTCGGGCCGCAGGCCAAGGCGTCGGCCAGTTCGTCGTAGGCAGCCAGAATGCTCTCGGCGCGAGCCACCGCCAATTGGCCTGCTTCAGTCAGGGCCACCTGCCTGCGGCTGCGGTCGAACAGGGGAACCTGCAACTCGTCTTCAAGGGTTTTGATGTGCAGGCTCACCGCTGAAGGGGTGAGGCTGAGCAGGTCGGCGGCGCGGGCGAAGGTGCCGTGGCGGGCGATGGTCACCAGGGTGCGCAGGGCTTTGAGAGACATGCGGGCGGGTCCAGGGTTGAACGGTCAGTGCTGCATTGTCAGGCCCGGCCGTTTCGCAGCACAAGGCTGCTCAGCGCCTATTACGCCCATACGCCTGGCTGATCCTGTCGATCACCATGGCCAGGGCAACAATTGCCAGCCCGGCCTGCACGCCCTGACCAACATTCAAGGTCTGGATCCCCGCCAGCACATCCTCACCCAGCCCACGGGCGCCGATCATCGACGCCACTACCACCATCGACAAGGCCATCATCACCGACTGGTTGAGCCCGGCCATGATGCTTGGCAGCGCCAAGGGCAGGGCGATGCGCCGCAACCGCTGCCAGCGGCTGGCGCCCAGGCCGTGGGCCGCCTGCAACAACGAAGGGTCGATTTGGCTCAAGCCCAGTTCGGTCAACCGCACCAGCGGTGGCAGGGCGTATATCAGCGTGGCGAATACGGCGGGCACCTTGCCCAGGCCAAACAGCATCAGCACCGGGATCAGGTAAACGAACGCCGGCAGCGTCTGCATCACATCCAGTACCGGCAGAAGCAACCGCCTGGCCAGCGGTCGGGCGGCCAGCAGGATGCCCAATGGCACGCCCACCAGCACGCACAGGCCGGTACTGACCAGCACCAGCGCCAGGGTTTGCAGCAGCTTGTCCCACAGCCCGAGCATGCCGATAAATGCCAGCAGCGCGACCAGTATTGTGCTGCGCACAACGCTGCGGGTGGCGTGCCAGGCCAGCAGGCCGACCAGCAGCAACAACAGCCACCAGGGCAGCAGGCGCAACAGGTTCTCCAGGCCGACCAGCAGTTGCAGCAAGTGGTCTGAGACGCTGCGCAGGTGGTCGCCGTAGTTCATCACCAGCCAGTCGACCAGGCGGTTGACGCTGTCGGCAAAGGAAAACTGCAGAGTCTGCGGGAAGCCGTCACTCACAGGCTGGCCTCGACCTTGGCGGCGATGTCCGCAGGCAGCCAGGTTTTCCACACATCAGGGTTATCGCGCAGGAAGGTCAGGGCTGCGTCGCGCGGTGGCGTGCGTTTTTCGCTCATTGCGGCCAAGGCCTGGTTCAGGCGATCGATGGGCAGGTCCACCCGTTCGAACACGCTGACCAGGTCCGGGTAGCTATCGCGAAAGACCTTGGACACGCCAATCGACAACTTCGCCGGCAGCGACCGGCTGCCCTTCGGGTTGGGGTTGCCGGCATCGGTGAGGGTGGCCCAGGCCTGGGCATTGAACGGTGGCTCTTGCAGGCGTACAAGCTTGTAGCGCCCCATCAGCGGGGTCGGGTTCCAGTAGTAAAACAGCACCGGTTGGCCACGACGGATAGCCGAGCCGATCTCGGCGTCCATCGCCGCGCCGGAGCCACTGCGGAAGTTGGTATAGAGGTCATTCAAACCGTAGGCCTTGAGCTTCTGGCTGTTGACCGTTTCAGACGTCCAGCCGCTGGGGCTGTTCAGGAAACGGCCCTTGTCGGGCGACTCGGGGTCGCGGAAAACCTGCGGGTAACGCTTGAGGTCCTCGACACTGCGCAACTGGGGTGCCAAGGGTTTCAGTTTGCGTGCGGCATCGCCTTCGATCACATAGGCCGGCACCCACCAACCTTCCTCTGCATTTTTCACCGTATCGCCCAGCGCGAACACCTGGCCGGCCTGTTCGGCCTTGACCCAGGCAGGGCTGCGCCCGGCCCACTCCTCGGCGATCACTTGCAGGTCATTGCGCGCCAGGGCCACCTCCATGCTGACGGTGCTACCGGGCAGGGTGTCGGTGGTGTAGCCGTAGCCGCGCTCCACGATCAGCCGCAGGATTTCGGTGGTGAGGGCACCGCTTTCCCAGCCGATGGCGCCAAAGTGGATGGGCTCGCTGCGTTCTGCCGAGGCGGCGCTGTCGGTGGCGGCCAGGCTGACAGCGAGCAGCAGGCTGGCCAGCAGCATTGGAAGTCTGTTCATCGGGGCCTTCGATTGCCATTGAGTGGATGCGGGCAAGTGTAGACGAGGCCCCTGGCGCATCGCCGGCGCGGTCGGGGGAAGGTGCTCCCACTGCCCAGGCGTGCTGCGCGTTGCAAAGCTGGGCTCTTCTGCTTGGCATGCACACCTGAAGAGGTAGCCCCGATGACGCTGGATTTACATTTCGTGTATTACCGCAACTTTCGTTTCGATGGAAAACTTCATGTTCGCTGTTACGGTGCAGACCTGCACAAGGTCAATCGCATCCGCTACGAACTTGAACGGGCTGGCCCCGACGGCCCGGTTTCATTCCCGGGAAAGTCCGTGTACTCCCAGGCACGCAGCGGCAAGCCGAGCGACCATGGATGCCCTGCCACGTTGCTGGCCGAAGAAGAGGCGGGCGTGTATTCGATCCAGCCCAAAGTCGTGCTGCTCGATGCGCATGCTCGGGCGCTGGGCCGGCCGGTTGGCGCAGCTGGCGTTATCGACATGCGGCCCTTGGTGCTCGACATAAAGGCTGACGAGGTCAACAGGAGCATCCTCGACAAGGTGCCGGTACCCGGTGCTGGCGGGCGTCGTAAACGAGCCGTGGAGCAGGTGCAGGGAGGCGACGATGGGCCGCAAGGGATGCCCACCTTGGCACCCGGCACACCGTTCCCGCCGGTTGTCATCGAATTCATCCCCGGAGGGCACGAGCGATTTCTCCGAGAGCTGGAGCCGGGCTCAGGTTCTGCATGGGTCCGCTACTGGCCGAACCTTGAATCGGTACTCGCGTTGCGACCTGTTCTGGACGCACAGGAACAGGGCGAAGACAGGCTCCGGCCATTGCGCGACCATTACATTCTCGACCAGCCAGCCAGCATGCTCGGTGACACCTACCTCGCCTTGCTCAAGTCTTTGGCGGCGCGGGAGTATGTGCAGTCACTGCAGTTCATGCCGGCAGCGCCCCAGCCAAACCTAATTTTGCTCGGCCTGGCCGGGCTACTGGCAACGCTGCTGACCGGCGGCGCCGTGGTGGCGGGCAACCATGCCTATGAAAATGCTCAAGCCACACCCGATTTCGAGCCGCGCCAGCATTACCTCGACGCACCTGGCCCCCGGTGGCAAGGGCTGAATGTGCGCGAGGCCTGGGCGCAGCAGGTAACGGGTTACGGCGCGCGGATTCACTTCAGTGATGGGGGGTTGCACCCTGATCATGAAGACTTGCGCGGCAATCCTGCCTTGAAAATCGTCTCGCTCGAACCCAACCATGATCCCGACCACGGAACGGCTTCGGTGGGAATCATTCTGGCTGCGGGCAACGGTATTGGCGCGACCGGGATCAGCCGTAACAGCGAACTGTACCTGTACAACAACCGCGCGGAGGATGCCCAAGGCAGCTTCCAGGCGCTCAAGGACCTGCTACGGAATGTAGAACCCGGCGACATCGTGGGTATCAATCGGCAGACCGCCCATGCCGAGGTGCTGAGTACCATGTTGCCATCCTTGCACGACAAGGCCTGGTGGACTGTCATGCAGCAGTTGAGCCGGCGCGGTGCCGTGGTGGTCAATGCAGCAGCCAATGGCAGCAGCAGGACGCTTGCGGACAAAGGCACCCGTGCTGGCGAAGGTGTCGACCTGGCCAACTGGCCCTATTTTGCCGACCATGGCGATTCAGGTGCGATTCTGGTGGGGGCCTGCCATTCGTATGACGGCAAGCCCCACGCCTACTCCAATCACCATTACCGTTACCGTATGCTCAATGCCTGGGGCGACAGCGTAGTCACGCTTTCCTATGGCGATTTGCAGGACCTGCGTGGTGAGGAAAGGGACTACACAGGCCGCTATGCTGGCACTTCCAGCGCCACGCCGATGGTGTGCGGTGCATTGAGCCTGATCCAGTCCTACGCCATGGAGCAGCACCACGTCTACCTCAATGGCAACCAGATGCATCAGTTGGTCATGGCGTCTGGCTACGACGATGCCACGTTAGCGGGTACCGAGGTGCTGCCGATGGGCGCCAGGCCCAATGTGCATGGCGCGCTGGTGCTGCTGGACCGCATCCTCGGCGGCGGCAGGTTCGCGGCCTGAGTCGGGGCCGGCAGGTGCCGGCCCCGCCCGGCTCATACGCGAAACTGGTCCATCAGCGCCTGCTGCTGGTTGGCCAGGCTGTTCAGCGACTGGCTGACCCGCGCCGACTCGTTGGCCTGGCCTGACAGCGACTCCGTCACATCACGAATGGTCGCCACGTTGCTGTTGATTTCCTCGGCTACCGCGCTTTGCTCTTCGGCGGCCGAAGCGATCTGCAGGTTCATGTCGGTGATCACCGTCACCGCCTGGCCAATGCGCTGCAGTGCAGTGACGGCCTGGCCGACCTGCGCAACGCCACTCTGTGCCTGGCGGTGGCTGTGGTCCATGGCGCCGACCACTTCCTGGGTGCCGTTCTGCAAGGCTTCGATCACCTGGCGGGTTTCTTCCACCGACTCCTGAGTGCGTCGAGCCAGGTTGCGTACTTCATCGGCGACCACGGCAAAGCCACGGCCGGCTTCACCGGCACGGGCCGCCTCGATGGCGGCGTTGAGCGCCAGCAGGTTGGTCTGTTCGGCAATCGAGCGGATCACCTCCAGCACCGAACCGATCTTTTCGCTGTTCTGCGCCAGGCCTTCGACTTCGGCCATGGCGTCGCTCATGTTGGCGGCCAGGGTATCGATGCTGGTGGTGGTGCGGTCGATCACGGCCAGGCCTTCCCGGGTGGCCTGGTCGGCGTCACGCGCGGCCTGTGCCGCCTGCGCGGCGCTGCGGGCGACATCCTGGGCGGTGGCGCTCATTTCATGCGAGGCGGTGGCTACCTGGTCAACCTGGCGATACTGCTGCTCCATGCCGGCGCTGGTTTCAGTGGCAATTGCCGAGGACTGGTCGGCAGTGCCTCGCGCGGCCTGCACCGAGCGTTTGACCTCGGCGATGGTCGGCTGCAACTTGTCGAGGAAGCGGTTGAACCAGCCGGCCAATTCACCCAGTTCGTCCTGCTTCTGGTAGGTCAGGCGGCGGGTCAGGTCGCCTTCGCCGCTGGCAATGTCCTTGAGCATGGCAGCCACGCCGAGGATCGGCCGGGTAACGCCACGGGCCATCAGCCACACCATGAGCAGGCCGGCAATGGCAGCGGCCAGGCCCAGGCCCAATTCCAGCAAGGTGCCGCTGGTATTCAGCGCGTCCAGTTCCTGCTTCAGTGTTTCGGCCGGGCCGGTCAGGGCATTTTCCGGTACATCCAGCAACACGCCCCAAGGTTGTGCGTCGGGGATCGGCCGGAAGGCCGCCAGCACCTTCAAACGCTGCTGGTCGTGGAGGATAGTCATCTTGCCATTGGCCAGTTTGCCTACCAGTTCGGCGCCCTTGGCCGGGTCTACCTGGTCGAAGCGCTGGGCCAGCTTGCTGGCATCGGCGCTGTAGCCCGCCAGCAGGCCGACCGGGCTGAGTATGCCGACCGTGGTGCGGCCTTCGTAGAGGCTGCGGCTGGCCTCCTGGCTCAGTGCCTGCAGGCTGTTGAGGTTGATGTCGATGGACAGGGTGGCAATGATCTTGCCGTTGACCGCCAGCGGGAAGACGATGCTGGTCATCAGCACCTGCTGGCCGTCGATGTCATAGAAGTAGGGTTCTACCACGCACACCTTGCCGGTCGTGCGCGGGCATACCCACCAGGTGTTGGCTGGCTGGCCGCTGGGGCCGATCTCGGTGTTGGCCATGTCATGCTCAGGCAGCGCCATGGCGGTCAGCTGGCCGGCACGCGGCTGCGACCAGTACAGGGCAAAGCGACCGGTTTCGTTGCTGCCCAGCTCTGCCTTGCCGGCGAACAGGCTGTCCTTGCTGTCCAGGGCGTTGGGCTCGAACACCAGCGACAGGCCGAGGAGGTCGGGGTTGGCCTGTAGCGCGGCGCGTACCTGACGGGTCATGTCCTCGCGCAGGTCGAAGGCATCGAGAAAGCGCTTTTCGGCCTGCTCGCGCAGGAACAGCACCTGGCGGGCGAAGCCGGCGCCGTACTGGTAGGCATCCATGAACTGGCGGCGGATGTTCAGCGCCTGCACTTCACCCTGCGACTCGATACGCGACTGCGCCGCCTCGGTCAGCATCTGCATGCTGCTGGCCTTGACCAGGTCCGAGCTGTGGTCCATGCGGTACAGCGACAGGCCGACGAGCAAGGTGACGATGCCGGCCAGGCAGAGACCGGCGAGCAGGGTGATCTTCCACTGGATGGAAAGTTGTCGCAAAGGCATGGGGGCGGATCCCTTGTAATAAGAGTGTGGCTTGCGACTGTGTCGGCGGCCTGGGTTTTTTCTTTATTCAAACGTTCAATTTAATTATCAGGTCCGCTGCAAGGCATTGGTAATGTGACGCAACATGGCGCTTTTGACATCTGCCGCCCACTGCTTCAGAGTTCGCGCTTTTTTCCGCCGTAATGAGGTAAGCCAATCATGAATGCAGTGATCGCCGCGGTCGGCATCATGCTGATACTCAGCCTGTCCCGCGTGCACGTGGTCATCGCCCTGATCATCGGCGCCCTGGTCGGTGGGCTGGTGGGTGGCCTGGGTGTCGAAGGCACGCTCAAGGCCTTCAACGGTGGCCTCGGCGGTGGCGCCACGGTGGCGTTGTCCTATGCACTGCTGGGCGCCTTTGCCGTGGCCATCGCCAAGTCTGGTCTGGCCCATGCCCTGGCCGATCGCGCCCTGGTCATGATCGACCGCCAGGGCCATGCCCATGGCGGCAAGGTCAAATGGCTGATGATCGGCCTGATGCTGGTGGTGGCCGTGTCGTCGCAGAACATCCTGCCCATCCACATTGCCTTCATCCCGTTGCTGGTGCCGCCGCTGCTGTACGTGCTGACGCGCCTGCGCATCGACCGCCGGTTGATCGCCTGTGTGATCACCTTTGGTCTGATCACGCCGTACATGTTCCTGCCGGTGGGTTTCGGCAACATCTTCCTCAACGAAATCCTGCTGGCCAACGTCGCCCGCGCGGGTGTCGACGTGAGTGGCGTCAATGTCACCCACGCCATGGCCATCCCGGCTGCCGGTATGCTCGTCGGCCTGTTGCTGGCGGTGTTCATCAGCTATCGCAAAAAGCGTGACTACGACCTGGCGCGTATCGAACAGGTGGAGCAGGTGAGCGTGCAGTACAACCCGCTGACCTTGCTGGTGGCCGGGTTGGCGATCGCTGCTGCCTTTATCGTTCAGTTGCTGTTGGACTCGATGATCATCGGTGCCATGGTTGGCTTCCTGATCTTCTCGCTGTCAGGCATCGTCAAGTGGAAGGATACCGACGACCTGTTCACCGAAGGCATGAAGATGATGGCCATGATTGGTTTCATCATGATTGCCGCGTCCGGTTTTGCCGACGTGATGAAGGCTACCGGTGAGGTGAAGAGCCTGGTGGAAACCTCGGCCCAATGGATCGACCACAGCAAGGGCATCGGCGCCTTGCTGATGCTGTTGGTGGGCCTGCTGGTGACTATGGGGATCGGCTCGTCGTTCTCCACTGTGCCGATCCTGGCCGCGATCTTCGTGCCGCTGTGCGTGCAACTGGGCTTCGACCCGCTGGCCACGGTGTGCATCGTCGGTACTGCCGGTGCGCTGGGGGATGCGGGTTCACCGGCCTCGGACTCGACCCTGGGGCCGACCTCGGGCCTGAACGTGGATGGCCAGCACCACCATATCTGGGACACGGTGGTGCCGACCTTCATCCACTACAACCTGCCGTTGCTGGCGTTCGGCTGGTTGGCGGCAATGACCTTGTAAGGCGGGGAGGGCGTCAGCCCTTGTCGGGGGGCGGCGAGATGCGGTTTAGCACGGTGCTGCCGTCCTTGCTGCGGGTCAGGTAGACCGGCAGCACCTTGGGCAGGTTGTTGACCAGGCGCCCCACTTCACGGGTGTTGTAGATACCGCTGATGCGAATGCGACCGGTACTGGCGTCGGCCAGCTGCAGCGGTGCGTCGAGGTAGCGGTTGATCACCGGCAGCGCTTGTTCCAGGCTCAAGTTGTCGAGCACCAGCTTGCCGCTGCGCCAGGCCAGGCTGTTGCCGTAGTCGTCGCTCTGCTCCAGTTGTGGCTCGAAGTCGCCCTTGTGGTAGCTGGCCTGCATGCCAGGGCCGAGGCGATAGCCGCCGGCGCTGCCATCGCTGGACACCAGCACCGAGCCTTCCACCAGGGTAACCTTGACCTGGTCCTGGTACTTCCACACGTTGAACTGGGTGCCGGTGACCCGGGTCTGGCCACGGCCGGCACGCACGATGAACGGGTGGCTGCTGTCGTGCTGCACCTTGAAGAACGCCTCGCCGCGCTTGAGCGTGACCTGGCGCTGGTCTTTGTAGTTGAGGTAGGTGAGCTCGGTGTTGAGGTTGAGCTGCACCGTGCTGCCGTCGCTCAGCTCCACCGTCTGCATGCGGTCACTGGCTTCGAAGTGTTGGTAGTGGTTGGGCAGCCAACCCTGCTCCCACCCCATCCAGCCTGCCAGTGGCAGCACTGCCAGGGCAATCGCCGCCGCAGACGCCAGCGGCCGCCAGTTGCGCGGGCGTGCGGCTTGCTTGGCGGGCGGGTTGAAGTCGATGACGGTGGCGTTGCGCGGCAGCAAGTCGGCGGTTTGCCAGATTTCCAGCATCGCCTGGTATTCCTCGGCATGCCGTGGGTCGGCCGCCTGCCAGCGGGCGAATGCCTCGCGCTCGGCCGCCGTGCAATCTTCGGCGTGCAGGCGCATGCACCAGTGCGCGGCGGCGTCGGTGATGGCATCGTCTGGGCTGGGATTGAGGCGGTCGTGGTTCATTGCGGCTCCGGGTTTTGCGCATTCTACCCTTGCAGAAGGGCCCCCGAGAACCGGCGTAATGGCGAATGACTATCAGTTGTGCCGGTTTTTCGTCGGTTTTGCAACGGTTTTTCAGCGTCTGAGAACCCTTCGCGTACAAGAATACAAGCTGAAATCCACGGGGCTGCTGTGCAGCCCGTCGCGACAAAAGGCCGCCCGCACAAGTGACCGCATGTCTCTTGTGGGGGCGGCCTTATGTCGCGCTAGGGACGCCAAGCGCCCCCAGGGCCTTTCAGAACTGTGCTGCCTCCAACCCATAAAGGCTGTCGCTGCCCGCTCTGATGCTGGCCTCCAGCCCTAACCCGCGCGGCAATACCCGCTGGTAGAAGAACGCCGCACACGCAAGCTTGGCCCCATGAAACGTTTCGTCCTCATCACGCTTGGCCAACGCCACCGCCGCCATTCGCGCCCACATATAGGCATATGCGGTAAGCCCGAACAGTTGCAGATACTCGACTGCCACTGCGCTGACCAGGTTGGCATCCGCGCCGGCCCGCGCCCGTAGCCAGGCGCTGGTAGCCTCCAACCGCGCCAGGCTTGCCTGCAGTGCCTCGCGGTGCAATGGCGCATCCACACTGAACGCTCGTACTTCGGCGGCAAAGCTGGCCAACGCCTGACCGCCGTCGGCCAGCACTTTGCGCCCGAGCAGATCAAGGGCCTGAATACCGTTGGTGCCTTCATAGATTTGCGCAATCCGCACGTCGCGCACTCGCTGCTCCTGGCCCCATTCGCGGATGTAGCCGTGGCCGCCGTACACTTGCTGGCCCAGCACGCAGCTTTCCAGGCCGTTGTCGGTGAAGAATGCCTTGGCCACTGGTGTCAGCAGCGCCACCAGGCGCTGGGCATGTTCGCGCTCGCCGGCGTCTTCGGCATAGCGCGCCAGGTCCAACTGTTGGCCAACGTAGGCGGCGAACGCCCGGCCACCTTCGGTGAGGGTGCGCATGGTCAGCAGCATGCGCCGTACATCGCCGTGGTGGATGATCGGGTCGGCAGCCTTGTCCTGCGCCTGTGGGCCGCTAGCGGCGCGGCTCTGCAGGCGCTCGTTGGCGTAGCGGGCGGCGCTCTGGTAGGACGCCTCGGCGCAGCCGATGCCTTGTATGCCGATGGACAGACGCTCGTAGTTCATCATGGTGAACATCGCCGCCAAACCTTTGTTGGGTTCGCCCACCAGGTAACCGAAGGCACCATCGAAATTCATTACACAGGTCGCCGAGGCTTTGATGCCCATCTTGTGCTCGATCGAGCCGCAGTGGGCGGCGTTACGCGCGCCTAGCTGGCCATTGGCCTCGACCTGGTACTTGGGCACCAGAAACAGCGAGATGCCCTTGGCGCCGGCGGGTGCGTCGGGCAGCTTGGCCAGCACCAGGTGGACGATGTTCTCGGTCAGGTCCTGCTCGCCACCGGTGATGAAGATTTTGCTGCCGCTGATGCGGTAACTGCCATCGGCTTGGGGTTCGGCGCGGGTTCGGATCAGCCCCAGGTCGGTGCCGGCATGGGGTTCGGTCAGGCACATGGTGCCGGCCCAACGGCCTTCGTACAGGGGCGGCAGGTAAGTGGCCTTGAGCGTTTCGCTGGCGTGGGCATCGATTGCCAGGCAGCTGCCGGCGCTCAACGCCGAATACAGGCTGAAGCTGCAGTCGGCGGCGTAGAGCATTTCCTCGAACAGCACGCCGAGCATCTTCGGCATGCCCATGCCGCCGTATTCCGGGTTGCCACCCAGGCCGACCCAGCCACCTTCGCGGTAGGTGTTCCAAGCCTCGCGGAAGCCGTCGGGGGTGGTAACCACGCCTGCGTCGAAGTGCACGCCTTGCTCGTCACCGTTGCGGCTGAGCGGGGCGATCAACTGGGCGGTGACTTTGGCGGCTTCCTCGAGGATGGCGTCGGCGGTATCGGCGTCGATGCGCTCGGCCAGGGTGGGCAGGCGGGCCCACAGGGCCGGGGCGTTGAATACGTCATGCAGGACGAAGCGCATGTCACGCAGGGGGGCGGAATAGGTAGTCATCGTTGGCTCTTGAAGGAGGAAGTCAGGGTCGGCTCTTCGCGGGCAAGCCCGCGAAGAAGCGGCTGCGCTTTCAGAGGGCCTTGGCCCGGTCGCGCAGCACGTACTTCTGGATCTTGCCGGTGGAGGTTTTGGGCAGCTCACCAAACACCACGGTCTTCGGCACCTTGAACCCGGCCAGGTGCTCGCGGCACCAACTGGTGATATCGGTCTCGCGGGTGTCTTCCCGGCCCGGCTTGAGGGCAACGAAGGCGCACGGCGTTTCGCCCCACTTTTCATCCGGGCGTGCCACCACGGCGGCTTCCAGTACAGCCGGGTGCTTGTAGAGGGCGTCTTCGACCTCGATGGTGGAAATGTTCTCGCCACCGGAAATGATGATGTCCTTGAGCCGGTCCTTGATTTCGACATATCCGTCGGCATGCCATACGGCCAGGTCGCCGGTGTGGAACCAGCCGCCACGGAAGGCTTCGGCGGTGGCTTCAGGGTTTTTCAGGTAGCCCTTCATCACGGTATTGCCGCGCATGAAAATTTCGCCCAGGGTGTTGCCGTCGCGCGGCACCGGCTGGAGGGTTTGCGGGTCGGCGACCATCAGGCCGTCCAGGGTCGGGTAGCGTACGCCCTGGCGCGACTTGATCCGCGCACGCTCGTCCAGCGACAGCGCATCCCATTCGTCATGCCAGGCACACACGGTCACCGGGCCGTAGACCTCGGTCAGGCCGTAGGTGTGGGTGACCTTGATGCCCATTTCCTCCACGGCGCCAATCACCTTGGCCGGCGGCGCGGCACCGGCGACCATGGCCTGCACCGGGTGCTCGATGGCTGCCTTGGCGGCTTCGGGCATGTTGACCAGGGCGTTGAGCACGATTGGCGCCCCGCACAGGTGGCTGACCCGGTGCTCGCGGATCAGGGTGAGGATTTTCTGCGGGTCGACCCGACGCAGGAACACATGGGTGCCGGCCAGCGCGGTGATGGTCCAGGGGTAGCACCAGCCGTTGCAGTGGAACATTGGCAGGGTCCACAGGTAAACCGGGCGGTGCCCCATGGCCCAGGTCATCTGGTTGCCCAGTGCGTTCAGGTAAGCGCCGCGGTGGTGGTAGACCACGCCCTTGGGGTTGCCGGTGGTACCGGAGGTGTAGTTCAGCGAAATGGCCTGCCACTCGTCATCGGGCCATTCCCAGGCAAAGTCCGGGTCCCCTTCGGCAAGCAGGGCTTCATAGTCCAGTTCGCTGACAGCGCGGCCCTCGCCATACTCCGGGTCATCCACATCAATCACCAGCGGCGGGTGTTCGAGCAGCGCCAGGGCGGCTTCGATGACGGCATGGAACTCGCGGTCGGTGATCAGCACCTTGGCCTCGCCGTGCTGCAGCATGAAGGCGATGGCCTCGGCATCCAGGCGCACGTTCAAGGTATTGAGCACGGCACCGATCATGGGTACGCCGAAGTGCGCCTCAAGCATGGCCGGGGTGTTGGGTAGCATCACTGCCACGGTGTCGCCACGGCCGATGCCACGGCCAGCCAGGGCACTGGCCAGGCGCAGGCAGCGTTGGTAGGTTTCCTGCCAGTTGCGGCGGATAGCGCCGTGGATGACGGCCGGGTAATTGCCGTATACGGCGGCGGTGCGTTCGATGAAGCTCAGCGGGGTGAGGGCGACATGGTTGACGGCAGCGGGCATCAGGCCCTGGGCATAGATCGACATGCGGTAATCCTGTAAGGGAGGCAGACGCAGCCTGTGCGCTTGGCCCCCGATGGCTGATTGTTAGCTCTGTTCAGGGTGCAGGGAGGCGGACGGTGGGCCGCTCCCTCTGTCGCAGTTTTACGCGAGTCGCTATGGTAGTAGGAATATCGACTATAGCAATATAGTAAAACTACTATAACAACGAGCCGCCCATCGTGGATAACACTGCCTACCCCTTGCTCGCCAAAGACCCACAACCCAGCCTGTTGCTGGCCAGCGATGCCAGCCCGCTGGCGCTCAACCCAGCCCTGCAGGCCTGGGTTGCCGAAGGCCCGGCGCTGGTCCATTGGCTGCCGGCCAACTGTGCCGCCCTGGTGCGTGCCTGCCTGCGCCAGCATCGGGCGATCAGCGATGTCGAAGTGCAGGTTGGCGAGCGCATCGTGCTGTGGACGTTCATGCCGGATGACCAGGGCCAACAGGTGCTGGGCCGCTGTCGTGATGCCAGTGAAGAACGCCACGGTGCACGTGAAGCCAGCCGCGCCCGGCGCCTGTACCGGCTGATCATCGAAAACACCACCGACCTGATTTCCCGGCACAGCCCCGATGGCCGTTTTCTCGATGCTTCACCGGCAGCATTTCGCCTGCTCGGCCTGTGGCCCGAGCAACTGCGCGGCATGCCCGTGCACACCCTGCTGCACCCGCGTGAACGGCGCCAGGTACTGCGCCAGGCCGCTGCCGCGCTGGACCAGGACGGCTACCACACCATGACCTGCCGGGTGCGTCAGGCCGCTGGCGGCTACCGCTGGTTCGAAATCGCCAGCCGGGCGATCCGCGAGACCTACACCGGCGCGGTGGTTGAGGTGGTCAGTGTGTCCCGTGACATCACCTTGCGCATCGAAGCGCAGGAAAGCCTGGCACACAGTGCCCGCCTGGCCACCCTGGGCGAACTGGCTTCGGGCATTGCCCATGAGATCAACCAGCCGCTGGCTGCGGTGGTTAACTACGCCAACGCCAGCCAGCGTTACTTGCAGGGACTGGAGCGCGACCCGCAAGCCCGCGAGCGGGTAGGCCAGGGCCTGCAGCGCATCAGCGAGCAGGCCACTCATGCCGCCGAAGTGATCCGCCGCCTGCGCGCCTTTCTACGCAAGGGACCGCGACGCCTGCAGGCACTGGACGTGGCCGAGGTGGCCGGCGAAGCCATGCGCCTGTGCGCCTGGGAAGCCGCGCGTGACCAGGTGCAGGTCGAGCTGCGCATCAGCGCGCAACTGCCCTCGGTGTATGCCGACCGGGTGTTGCTTGAACAGGTGCTGCTCAACCTGTTGCGCAATGCCATCGATGCCAACCGCGAGCTGCACGGGGAAAAACCGTCACGTATCCTGCTCGGCGCCACCCGCGATGGCGAGGGTGTGCTCGTCGAGGTCGCCGACCAGGGCCCGGGCGTATCGCCCGAGTGCCTGGATGAAATCTTCACGCCGTTCACCACCAGCAAAGCCGACGGCCTGGGCCTGGGCTTGAGTATGAGCCGCAGCCTGATCGAAGGCTTTGGTGGCAACCTGTGGGCGCGGGCGGGTGTCGACGGCGGTTTGGTACTGTGCTGCCGGCTGGCGGTCAGCAGGGGTTAGGGAGAGGCTAGGGTGCAAGCGAAAGTGTATGTGGTCGATGACGACCAGGGTATGCGCGACTCGACGGTGTGGCTGCTGCAGTCGGTGGGCCTGCAAGCCTTGCCGTTTGCCAGCGGGCAGGCATTTCTCGACGCCTGCGTGAACGATGCGCCCGCGTGTGTGTTGTTGGACGTGCGCATGCCGGGGTTGGGCGGGTTGGCCGTGCAGCAGGCGATGCGCGAGCGTGGCCTGATGTTGCCGGTGATCTTCGTCAGCGGCCATGCCGATGTGCCGATCGTGGTGCGGGCGTTCAAGGCGGGTGCCTGCGACTTCATCGAAAAGCCCTACAACGACCAGTTGCTGCTCGACAGTGTGCAGGCCGCACTGGAGCACGCCGCGCGGGCACGCCAGGGCGACCAGGCGCTGGCCTTGGTGCAGGTGCGCATCGACGGCCTCACACCGCGTGAGCGTGACGTGTTCGTGCCACTGGTCCAAGGGTTGAGCAACCGCGAGATTGCTGAGCAGTTGGGCATCAGCGTAAAGACCGTGGACCTGTATCGGGGGCGGGTGATGAAACGCTTGCAGGCGGCTAGCCTGGCGGAGCTGGTGGGCATGGCGATTGCCTGCGGGGCGGTCGAGGCGTTGGGCCTGCAAGCGCGCTAGCCGCTTTTGCACGGCCCCTTGCTGGAGCGGCGTATTCCGTAGAAATCATGAAATTTTTCATAGCTAGCTAATCAAAGCTTTGACATTCACTGCCTAGGCAGTAATATTTTTACACAATTACCCGAGCAGTCTTCGATGGCCCATTTCTCTCCCGAAAACTTCCAGACCTGCGCCATCGGCATGTTGCTTGGCCGTGCGGCGATCCTGAAGGACCGCATTCTCGACTGGCACCTCGAATCAGAGGGCGTCACCGCCGCGCAGTTCAAGGTGTTGATCATCGTCACCCAGTACCAGGTGGATACCCCGGCCGAGTTGTGCCGCTACTTGGGCCTGGACAGCGGTTCGATGACCCGCATGCTCGACCGCCTCGAGCAGAAGGAGCTGATCGTGCGCAACCGTTGCGCCGACGACCGGCGCTTGGTGCGCCTGGCGCTCACGGCCGACGGCCAGCGTCTGGCCGACCGCCTGCCAGAAATAGGCGCCGCCGCGATGAACGAGTTGTGCGGCGTGCTGGCACCTGAAGAGCTCAAGACCCTGGAAGGCCTGCTGGCCAAGGTGCTGCTCGGTGCTGGCGACCCGTTGACGATCCGCCGTTTCGGCGACCGTTGAACCCTGTCACGAATTATCCAAGGTATTGTCATGGCCACTCCCGCAGACACCCCGACTCCCTCCGCCGAGCCCTCGCGCAAGCGCAAGGCCTGGCTGCTTGGCCTGCTGTTGCTGCTGATACTTGGTGGTATCGGCACGTGGGCCTGGTACAGCCTGGTCGGCCGCTGGCACGAAAGCACCGACGATGCCTACGTCAATGGCAACGTCGTGGAAATCACCCCACTGGTCACCGGCACTGTGACCAGCATCGGAGCCGATGACGGCGACCTGGTCCATGCCGGCCAGGTGTTGCTGCAATTCGACCCAGCCGACAGCGAGGTGGCCTTGCAGTCCGCCGAAGCCAAGCTGGCGCGCAGTGTGCGCCAGGTCCGCGGGCTGTACAGCAACGTCGACTCGCTCAAGGCCCAGCTGGAAACGCGCCAGGCCGAACTGCGCAAGGCGCAGCAGGACTTCAACCGGCGCAAGGTGCTGGCCGACAGCGGTGCGATTGCCGCAGAAGAGCTGTCCCATGCCCGCGACGACTTGAGCGTGGCCCAGGCCGCCGTCAACAGTGCACGCCAGCAACTCAGCACCAGCAGCGCGCTGGTCGACGACACCGTGGTGTCCTCGCACCCCGAGGTGATGGCTGCCGCAGCCGACTTGCGCCAGGCCTACCTCGACCACGCCCGTACCACCCTGGTCGCGCCGGTCACCGGCTATGTCGCCAAGCGCACCGTGCAGCTGGGCCAGCGCCTGCAGCCGGGCACCGCGACCATGGCGGTAATCCCGCTGGACCAGGTGTGGATCGACGCCAACTTCAAGGAAACCCAACTGCGTGACATGCGCATTGGCCAGCCCGTGGAAATCAGCGCTGACCTGTACGGTAGCGAGGTCAAGTACAGCGGCACGGTCGACAGCCTTGGCGCGGGTACCGGCAGTGCCTTTGCCTTGCTGCCGGCGCAGAACGCCACCGGTAACTGGATCAAGATCGTCCAGCGCGTACCCGTGCGCATCCACCTCAGCCCCGACCAGCTCAAGGACCACCCGCTGCGTATCGGCCTGTCCACCGTGGTGGAAGTCGACCTGCACGACCAGAGCGGCCCGACCCTGGCCCAGCAGCCACCGCAGCAGGCCAGTTACACCACCCAGGTGTATGACCGCCAGCTGGTCGAAGCCGATAACCTGATCGCTCAGCTGATTCACGAAAACAGCGCTCCCGGCAAGACGGCGCAGCGATGAGCAACAACGCCGCTGCCCAGTTCACGCCGCCAAGCCTGCTGCTGACCACCATCGGCCTGTCGCTGGCGACGTTCATGCAGGTGCTCGACACCACCATCGCCAACGTGGCCTTGCCGACCATTTCCGGCAACCTGGGGGTGAGCTATGAGCAGGGTACCTGGGTTATCACTTCGTTCGCGGTGAGCAACGCCATCGCCTTGCCGTTGACTGGCTGGCTGAGCCGCCGCTTTGGTGAGGTGAAACTGTTCATCTGGGCCACACTGCTGTTCGTGCTGGCTTCGTTCCTGTGCGGTATCGCCCAGTCGATGCCCGAGCTGGTCGGGTTTCGTGTGCTGCAGGGTGTGGTCGCCGGGCCGTTGTACCCGATGACCCAGACGCTGCTGATTGCTGTTTATCCCCCGGCGAAACGGGGGATGGCCCTGGCATTACTGGCGATGGTCACGGTGGTGGCGCCGATTGCCGGGCCAATTCTGGGTGGCTGGATCACTGATAGCTACAGTTGGCCGTGGATCTTCTTCATCAACGTGCCGATCGGCCTGTTCGCTGCCGCGGTGGTGCGTCAGCAGATGCGTACGCGGCCGGTGGTCACCAGTCGTCAACCGATGGACTACATCGGCCTGCTCACGCTGATCATCGGCGTCGGCGCCTTGCAGGTGGTGTTGGATAAAGGCAACGACCTGGACTGGTTCGAGTCATCCTTCATCATCGTCGGCAGCCTGATCTCGGTGGTGTTTCTGGCAGTGTTCGTGATCTGGGAGCTGACCGACCGCCACCCGGTGGTCAATCTACGTTTGTTCGTGCATCGAAACTTCCGCGTCGGCACCATCGTGCTGGTCGGGGGGTATGCCGGGTTCTTCGGTATCAACCTGATCCTGCCGCAGTGGTTGCAGACGCAGATGGGCTACACCGCGACCTGGGCGGGCCTGGCGGTGGCGCCGATTGGCTTGCTGCCGGTGATCATGTCGCCTTTCGTGGGCAAGTATGCGCACCGGTTCGACTTGCGGGTGCTGGCGGGGCTGGCGTTCCTGGCGATCGGTACCAGTTGTTACATGCGCGCGGGGTTCACCAGTGAAGTGGACTTCCAGCATGTGGCCTTGGTGCAGTTGTTCATGGGTATTGGGGTGGCGTTGTTCTTCATGCCGACCTTGAGCATTCTGCTGTCCGACCTGCCGCCGCACCAGATTGCCGATGGTTCTGGGCTGGCGACGTTCCTGCGTACCTTGGGCGGGAGTTTTGCGGCTTCGTTGACGACGTGGATCTGGATTCGGCGGGCGGACCAGCATCATGCCTACCTGAGCGAGAACATCAGCCAGTTCGACCCGGCGACGCGGCATACACTTGAGCAGTTGGGTGGGGCCAGCCCGCAGAGCTATGCGCAACTGGAGCAGATACTCAATGGGCAGGCTTACATGATGTCCACGGTGGACTACTTCACTTTGATGACCTGGGTGTTTGCTGGGTTGATTCTGTTGGTGTGGTTTGCCAAGCCACCGTTTACGGCCAAGGCGGGGCCGGCGTCGGCTGGGCATTGAGCACGTACACGATTAGATTCAAACGCTCTTGCTCTTGCTCTTGCTCTTGCTCTTGCTCTTGCTCTTGCTCTTGCTCTTGCTCTTGCTCTTGCTCTTGCTCTTGCTCTTGCTCTTGCTTCGGCGTTTGCTTCTAAGCGCGTGATAGTCCAGGCGACGATCTGCGTGAATGAATGTTTACTCGGTGTGAAGGCCCACATCCAAGAAGCAAGAAGCAGAGTTTGTCTGTTTTGACCCGGCGCACAGTCCGTTTGCGATGGCGACACTGACTCACCTTTTCGCCCTTACGGCGAGTCACTTTTTGTCAAACGCGACAAAAAGTAACCAAAAAACGCTGCGCTCCCATCATCCGGCCCCTACGCTGCGCTCCGGGGTCCCCTCACTCCGGCCTTGCTCCCGGGAGGACCGCGCTGCAGGCCCCATCCTGGGGCCCAGCGCTTGACGGGCATCCATGCCCGTCACCTCCCTCCGCAAGGCCTACGTTCGGCCTCCTGAAGTCGCGAAGATCAAGATCAAGATCAAGAGCAAGAGCAAGAGCAAGAGCAAGATCAAGAGCAAGAGCAAGAGCAAGAGCAAGAGCAAGAGCAAGATCAAGAGCCGGAGTGGGGTGGGAACCGGAGGTGGGAGCTGACCTTGGTCATTCCCCTACGTCGCCTTTTCGCCTATTGTCGATCCTCCCTTCCCCAAACGATTGGCACATTCATGGAGAACGTCATCGTCATCACCGGCGGCAGCCGCGGTATCGGCGCCGCCACGGCGTTGCTGGCCGCCCGTCACGGCTACCGCATCTGCATCAATTACCACACCGACGACCAAGCTGCGCAAAACATCCTCGGCCAGGTACGCGCCCTGGGCGCCGAGGCCATTGCCGTGCGCGCCGACGCCAGCGTCGAGGATGAAATCATCCAGCTGTTCCAGCGCGTCGACGAAGAACTCGGCCCGGTCACCGCATTGGTCAACAACGCCGGCACCATCGGCCAGCAAAGCCGCGTCGAGGAAATGTCCGAGTTCCGCCTGCTCAAGATCATGAAGACCAACGTCGTCGGCCCCATGCTCTGCGCCAAGCACGCCTTGCTGCGCATGGCGCACCGGCATGGCGGGCAGGGCGGCGCCATCGTCAACGTGTCGTCGATGGCCGCACGGCTTGGTTCACCCAATGAATATGTCGACTATGCAGCCTCCAAGGGCGCGCTCGATACCTTCACCATCGGCCTGGCCAAAGAGGTGGCAGGCGAGGGCGTACGGGTCAATGGCGTACGACCGGGCTATATCCACACCGGTTTCCATGCGCTGTCCGGTGACCCGGATCGCGTCAGCAAGCTCGAACCCGGCTTGCCCATGGGCCGCGGTGGACGCCCCGAGGAAGTGGCCGAGGCCATCCTCTGGCTGCTCTCGGACAAAGCATCCTATTCCACCGGTAGTTTCATCGACCTGAGCGGAGGGCGCTGAACGCGCCCGTCAATCCTCCAGCAGTTCTCGTACCCGCTCGGCCAGCACTTCCAGCTCGAACGGCTTGGTCAGCACCAATGTACCTTGCAGCAACTGGCCGTCGCTGAGCGCCGCGCTTTCGTCGTAGCCAGTGATGAACAACACTTTGATGTCTGGGTAGCGCTCACGGCAGCGTTCGGCCACCTGGCGACCATTCAGGCCGCCCGGCAGGCCGATATCACTCAGCAGCAGGTCTGGCCGTTCGCCACGTTGCAGGTGCGCGAGGGCAGTCGGGCCATTCTCGAAAGCGTCCACCTGGTAGCCCAGCTCCTCCAGCACTTCGCCGACCACCATGCGCAAGGCCGCCTGGTCCTCGATCAGCAGGATTCGCCGTGCCGCCGTGCTGCTTTTTTCAAGTCGCGTGTCGCGGGCCTTGGGCGCTGGGGCTTTGGGTTGCTCATGGTGTCGTGGGAACAGCAGCTCGATTCGTGTACCTTCACCAAGTACGGACAACACGCGCAATTGCCCTCCCGATTGGCGCACGAAGCCGTAAGTCATCGACAATCCCAGGCCGGTGCCCTGGCCGATAGGTTTTGTGGTGAAAAACGGGTCGACTGCGCGCTCCGCCACTTCGGCCGACATGCCTTTACCGTTGTCGACGATGCTTAGCCGCACGTACTCGCCGGCAGGTATCTCCAATGCCTGGGCCTGCGCTTCGTCAATTTGCAGGTTGTCGCCGATGATGTCGATCAAACCACCCGCAGGCATTGCGTCGCGGGCGTTGATGCAAATGTTGAGCAGGGCACTTTCCAGTTGTGGCGGGTCGATGAAGGTCGGCCACAGCTGGCTGGCGAACTGGCTGTTCAGGGTAATTTCCGGGCCTATGGTGCGGCGCAGCAACTCTTCCATGCCGGCCACCAATGTGGCCACCTGCGTGGAGCAGGGTTGCAGGGTCTGCTGGCGGGAGAACGCCAGCAGCCGGTGCACCAGCGAAGAGGCCAGCTGCGCCGAGCCGCTGGACAGCTCCAGCAACGGCTCCAGGGCGTCGAAGCGTGATTGGTCCAGGCGTTGGCGCATCAGTTCCTGAGCGCCGAGTATGCCGCCCAGCAAGTTGTTGAAGTCGTGGGCGATGCCGCCGCTGAGCTGGCCCACGGCTTCCATCTTCTGCGCTTGACGAAGGGCTTCTTCGGCCTTGGCCAAGCGATCCTGCTCTTGCACCCGCTCAGTGATGTCGTAGGCGAACAGAAAGGCCCCTTGTATTTCTCCTTCATGGTCGCGCAGGGCGTTGAAGCGCAGCTCGTAATGGCGCGCCAGGGGCTCCTTGCCGAAGGTGCCGACTTCTACGAACTGCTCACCCGCCAGGGCGCGCTTCCACAAGGACAGGTTCAGCGCCTGACCGTGAAGCCCATCATCTATCAGATCTGTCAGGCAATCGCCGATTTCCGGGGTTTTCCCAAACAGCAGCTGGAAATCAAGCTTGGCCTGGCGGTTGATGGCCAGCCAGCGCATGTCGTTGTCGAGCACATGCACATTGACCACACTGTGGTCGACCAACTCTGCAAACAAGCGTCGCTCTGCCAGTGCCGTGTTCACGCGTTGCTCGAGCTCTTCGTTCAGGCGCTGCAGGGCTTGCTCCGCACGCCGGCGTTCGGTCACGTCCTTGAACAACACGGCTACCTGACGCTTTTCGGCTGGCTCTACGCGAAAAGTGGTCACTGATAGCACATGGCCGGTGGCGACCAGCTCCTGCTCGAAGTGCAGGGGGGCGCCGGTACGAAGTACAGCGCCATAGCGCGCCACCCAGTCATCGGCCTCGTCAGGCACCATCTCGCGCAGCTTCTGCCCGACCACGTTGGGAATACCGGCGTGCTTGGCGTAGGCCGCGTTGGCCAGCACATGCACATAGTCACTCAACGGACCGTGCGGGCCGTCGAAGAATTCGATGATGCAAAAGCCTTCGTCCATGGTGTCGAACAACGACCGGTAAAAGCCCTGATCATGGTCTTGAAGGCTGGCAAGACGTGCTTCCAATAGTGCGTTCTGCCGTTGCAGAGCTTCGACTTGTTGACGCAGGGAGAGCAGGTCGCGGGAGGGCATGCCGTTGTCCGACAAAAGAGGAGAAGCAAACTTTAACGTGTTCACCTGCTGGCGGATAGACGATCAGCGTTGCGGCGGCGCAATACCCAGCAAGCGGTTTACCCGACTGCAGAAGCTCTGCAGGTCGAACGGTTTGGACAGCAGCTCGGTGCGGCTGTCGGGACGGGTACTGGGCGGGAGCTCGGCAGCGTCATAGCCGGTGATCAGCAATACCGGGGCGTTGGCCTGAAACCCTTGAAACGCCTCTGCCAACTGATAACCGTCGATACCTCCGGGTAGGCCGACATCTGTGATGAGCAAGTCCGGTAGCGGGCCCGCATGCAGCGCCTCAAGTGCCGGGCGGCCAACGTCGAAAGCCTGTACTTCATGGCCAAGTTCAGTCAGTACTTCGACGAGCACCAAGCGCATGGCGGACTGGTCCTCCACTAGCATGACCCGCTGCACACGGGGGGCGGAAAGCACAACACAGGTTGTGGCTGGCACAGGTGGGCTGTCGGCACTGATGCACTCTTCCCGAGGAAAATACAGGTGAATGCACGTGCCTTGCCCAGCCACGCTTTCGATCTGCAACTGCCCGCCGGACTGGCGGACGAAGCCATAGACCATGGACAGCCCCAGGCCGGTACCTTGTCCGAGCGGTTTGGTGGTGAAGAAGGGTTCAAGGGCTCGCTGCATCACTTCGTTGGACATGCCCATGCCGGTATCGGTGACGCGAATGTGCAAATACCGCCCTGCGGGCAGGTCCAGTTGCCCGGCCTCGGCCACAGCAAGGTCACTGTTTGCACACGAGATGCTGAGGATACCGCCCAAGGGCATGGCATCTCGGGCATTGATGCACAGGTTCAGCAAGGCATTTTCCAGTTGCTGCGGATCGATACGAATCTGCCACAGTCCGGCCAATGTCTGGTCGTGGAAATCAATGTGAGGACCGGTAGAACTGGCGATCAAGTCTTGCATACCGGCAACCAAGCACTGCACATCGATGGGTTGCGGAATCAGCGTTTGCTGGCGCGAGAAGGCCAGTAGGCGCTGTACCTGCGTGGCGGCGCGTATCGTGGTGTTGCGGCAAAGTTCCAGCATGCGCGCGGTGTCGGCGTGGCGTTGTTCGCGCAAGCGCTGCTCGGCCAGTTCCAGCGCACCTAGCAGGCTGCCCAGCAGGTTATTGAAGTCGTGGGCAATACCACCGGTCAACTGGCCGACCGCTTCCATTTTTTGCGACTGACGCAACGCTTCCTCGGCCTGGCGCAGGCGTTGCTGTTCGGCCGTGCGCTCGGTGATGTCATAGGCGAACATGTAGCCGCCCTGGATGCGTTGCTGAATATCGAGCAACGGGTGGCAACGAATTTCGTAATGGCGTGGTGCGTCAACGGGCCCGAGGGTGATGGTGTCGATGAACGCTTCGCCGGCCATTACGCGCGGCCATACCGGGGCCAGACGGTCCATGATGTCGGGTTGGTTGGTCAGAAACTGCGGTACGTGGTCGCCAATCTGCGGTACGAAACCTCGGTAACGCTCGAAGGTTTCGCGTGCCGTACGGTTGATGGCCACCAGGCGCATCTTGCGGTCGGCAGCGAATACATTGGCCAGGCTGCTGTCGAGCAGTTCGCCCAGCAGCTTGACGTGTGCTTGTGAGGTGTCTTCGCGCTCTGCCAGGCGCGCCTCCAGCTCTGCGACACGCGCTTGCAACTGGATAATCGACGGAGGCGCGTCTGGTTGCATGGCGAGGGCCCGATGAACGGATCGAGCAACTATAGTCGCCCCTCGGGCCAGTCGCTATCAAAACGAGCGAATGATCCGCCCAAGGGTTTCCATGGCCCGCTCGGCACCGTCGTGCCAGGGGCTGCCGTAGTTCAGGCGGATGCAGTTGCCGAAGCGCCGGGTGGGTGAAAAGATTGGCCCGGGAGCGATACTGATCCCTTGCGCCAGGGCCATGTGGAACAGCTTGAGGGCGTCCATTTGCTCGGGCAGTTCCAGCCATAGGAAGTAGCCGCCAGAGGGCTGGCTGACCCGCGTCTGCGCCGGGAAGTGGCGCGCGATGGCCGCCAGCATGTTGGCCTGCTGGCCTTCCAGGGCGTAGCGCAGTTTGCGCAGGTGGCGGTCGTAGCCGCCGTGTTGCAGGTAGTCGGCGATGGCCGCCTGGGCCGGCATCGAGGCACACAACGAAGTCATCAGTTTCAGCCGTTCGATCTTCTGCGCAAAGCGCCCGGCGGCCACCCAGCCAATGCGATAGCCCGGTGCCAGGCTTTTGGCGAACGAACCGCAGTGCATGACCAGGCCTTGGGTGTCGAAAGCCTTGGCTGGCTTGGGCGCCTGTTGCGAGTAGTACAGCTCGGCATAGACGTCGTCTTCGATCAACGGCACCTGATGGCGTGTCAGCAACTCAACCAAAGCCTGCTTCTTGGCTTCTGGCATGCTCGCACCCACCGGGTTCTGGAAGTTGGTCATGCACCACACGGCTTTAACCGGGTGCTTCTCCAGGGTTTGCGCAAGTACCCCCAGGTCCATGCCCTCGCGCGGGTGGACCGGAATCTCCACGGCCTTGAGCTTGAGCCGCTCCAGCACCTGCAGGCAGGCATAGAAGGCGGGGGCTTCGATCGCGACCAGGTCACCCGGCTGGGTCACTGCCTGCAGGCACAGGTTCAAGGCTTCCAGCGCACCGTTGGTGATCAGCAGCTCTTCCATGGGCAACATCAGCCCGCCGACCATGTAACGCAGCGCGATTTGCCGGCGCAGCTGCGGGTTGCCCGGCGACAGGTCAGTCACCACCATGCGCGGGTCCATGCTGCGGCTGGCGCTGGCCAGCGAGCGCGACAAGCGTTGCAGGGGGAACAGCTCGGGGCTGGGGAAGGCCGAGCCGAACGGTATGGTGTTGGGGTCTTTGATCGAGTCGAGGATGGAGAACACCAACGCGCTGACGTCCACGTCGGTAGACTCGCTGACCGGCTGCAGCGCCTGCGGCTCGCTGAACTGGCGCGGAGCGTGGGCGTTGACGAAATACCCGGAGCGCGGCCGGGCGCGAATCAACCCGCGCCGCTCCAGCAGGTAATAGGCCTGGAACACAGTAGACGGGCTGACCCCGTGGGTCTGGCTGGCGTAGCGCACCGAAGGCACGCGCTGGCCGGGGCCCAGCACCCCGGAGCGAATCAGTTCGGCAATGTCGTCGGCGAAGCGTTCGTAGCGTTTCATTCTGGCCTTCTGTCGAAGCCTGGCAGGCAAGGTGGCGTCAGTGTAAGGGATCAACGGTTCATGGGGGCGACGAAGCGACTGTGCGCCACGCTACGGATAGCGGGGTCGTCACGTTCGCTGATTTCAAAACTCAGCGTCTGCGAGCTGCTGGTCGGGCGTTCGGCGAGCATTGCCACCGACACCGGCAATTCGCTCATTTCACCCGCAGGGATGACCAATGCGGTGTTGCCCTGCAAGGCAAAGCCGTCGGCGTCCACCAGGCGCAGCTCATAATGCTGGGTACGTTCGGTCTTGTTGATGACCTTGAGCAGGTAGATGTTCTCGATCTGGCCCAGGGCGTTTTCACGGAACAGGCCGCGGTCCTTGATCACATCCAGCGACACCATCGGGCGCAACTGCAAGGCCACCACCAGCGCCCCGATCATCACCACCAGTGCGGCGGCGTAGCCCAGCAGGCGCGGGCGTAGCCAGTGAGTGGTACCGCCTTGCAGGCTGTGCTCGGACTTGTAGCCAATCAGGCCGCGGGCGTAACCCATCTTGTCCATCACCCCGTCACAGGCGTCTATGCACGCGGCGCAACCGATGCAGGCCATCTGCAAGCCATCGCGAATGTCGATGCCGGTGGGGCACACCTGCACGCACAAGGTGCAATCGATGCAGTCGCCCAAGCCCTGAGCTTGAACGTCACTGCCTTTCTTGCGGGGGCCACGGGTTTCGCCACGACGCGGGTCATAGGCGACTGCCAGGGTGTCCTTGTCGAACATCACGCTCTGAAAGCGCGCATACGGGCACATATGCAGGCACACGGCATCGCGCAGCAGGCCGGCGTTGATGTAGGTGGCGGCCGTGAAGAACAGAACCCAGAACAACGCCACGCCACCCAGTTGCAGGGTGAACAGCTCTGCAGCCAGTGGCCGGATCGGGGTGAAGTAACCGACGAAGGTCAGCCCGGTGACTACGCCAATGGCCAGCCACAGGCTGTGCTTGAGCGTGCGGCGCGCCAGTTTGTTCAGGCTCCAGGGCGCGGCGGCCAGCTTGATGCGTTGGTTACGGTCACCCTCGGTCACCTTTTCGCACCACATGAACAGCCAGGTCCAGGTACTTTGTGGGCAGCTGTAACCGCACCATACGCGCCCGGCATAGACGGTGATGGCAAACAAGCCAAAGGCGCAGATGATCAGCAGCGCTGACAGCAGGATGAAGTCCTGTGGCCAGAACGTGGCGCCGAAGATATGGAATTTACTGTTGCCCAGGTCCCACAGCACGGCCTGGCGGCCGTTCCAGTTCAGCCAGGCGGTGCCGAAGAACAGCACGAACAGGGCGCCGGCAAAGCCGATGCGCAGGTTGCGGTACAGCCCGGTGAAGCTGCGGGTATGGATGCCGCTGTCGGTGCGTCGCGGTTGGGGGCTGGCTGGGGCGGTGGCGATCTCTGTAAAAGGGATTCTATCGTTCATGGCTCGGTGCTCATCAGGCCTCGATCAGGCATGAGCACTATGGCCTTGAACCTGTTATCAGCACAGGTTCAGGTTTTGCGATAAAAACCATATCAGATTTACCGCTTGGCCCCGCCAGGCCTTAGATTACCGAGCCTGGCACGCTAGCCTTCAGATGCCTGCGGCTATCCACCGCACCCGCCACGGTGAGTGCGTCGGCCTCGGCTTCAGTGATCGGCACACGCTGGCCCGCAAGCAGGGCCACCGACATATGCAACTGTTCGTCGGTGATGATTTCGATATCAGGGCCTTCACCTTCGATGCGCAGGTCTTCGCCGATCAGTGTGCAACGGCGCGTGGTTTCGTCGACTTCAATGGGCATGGGGTGGTCCTCGTGGGGGTGGTTACAGGGTGGACCGCGGTTTGGGGCTGGTTGCTGCATCGGCAGGCTGAGCGGCACTTTGCCCTGTGTGCAGAGGTCAACCATGCAAGCACGATGTTCAGGCAGGGGCACCACCGCGATGGACGTCATCTGGCAAGCAATCCAGGCCGAGTTCGCCGATGTCACCGATGAGCGCGAGGTTACACAAATCCTTGTGCGCCTGCTGATGGCTGCGGTACTTGGCGCCGTGCTCGGATTCGAGCGTGAACACAAAGGCAAGTCTGCCGGGGTGCGTACCCATATGCTGGTCTCGCTGGGTGCCGCCTTGTTCGTGCTGGCACCCAGTATGGCCGGGGCTGACGAGCAAGCGTTGAGCCGGGTGATCCAGGGCATCGTCGCCGGGATCGGCTTTCTGGGGGCGGGCACCATCCTCAAGGGTAACGGCCAGGACACCAGCCATGTGAAAGGCCTGACTACTGCTGCCGGGTTGTGGATGACAGCAGCCATCGGTACAGCAGCTGGCATGGGCCGCGAAGCCACGGCACTGATCAGCACGGTACTGGCCCTGTTGGTGCTGGGCACGATGCCGTTACTGGTAGAGAAGGTCGAAGGGCAGGATGAGGAGAAGCAGAAGGAGGAAGAGGGCAGGAAGCACTGAGGGGAGCCGAAGCTCCCCTCAAAGCGTTGTTGCCTGCTCTTTTTTTATTATTGGGACCGGCCTATTGTTGTTTTTGTCGGCTTGTCCTGGTGTTGCGGGCGACCCCCATGCGGGGTCAAGAGCAAACGTATTTTTTTGAGCGCTGACCTGCTTTCATCATGGCTGATCCGAACCTGGCTGCTGCTACCTTGAGGTAGTTTTATTGTTCTGTGCCAGACCGCGGGGCGTACCCCTGAAAAGCGTGTCGACTCCAAAAAAATCTGCTTGCTACGCCTCTGCCGTGTTGTTCTTGTTATGTCAGAGCCGTTACCTGTTGTTTTTATTGGGTGTCACATTTTTTTTGTTGTTGTACCGAAGATATAGCAGGGTGCGTGCCAACTTTTACAAACCCTTTAAAATCAAGCACTTAGCTTTTTTCGTCAAAACCGCTTGGCCTGAAATTTTGTCGATTTGTTTCCCTGTTACCCGATTTTTTGCTGTGAAACGTGGGGGCGGTAACACTTCACCCACACGTATGTGACACCCGTGTGACTTATTGCGCGCTGCGCGCCCGTGCTACCCGCGACCCGTTGTCGCGGCCCAGCACGCTGCTGATGCGCTGGCCGGCGGCGATCAGCCGGCCCAGGTCGACGCCGGTTTCAATACCCAGCCCTTGCAGCAGGTACACCACGTCTTCACTGGCGATGTTGCCGGTAGCGCCCTTGGCGTAAGGGCAACCGCCCAACCCGGCCACCGAGCTGTCGAACACGCTGATGCCTTCAAGCAGGCTGGCATAGACGTTGGCCAGGGCCTGACCATAAGTGTCATGGAAGTGCCCGGCCAGTTGCTCGCGCGGTACTTGCGCCGAGACCACCTCGAACAGGTGGCGGGTGTCGCCGGCGGTGCCGGTGCCGATGGTGTCGCCCAGCGAGACCTCGTAGCAGCCCATGTCGTGCAGGGCGCGTGCCACCAGGGCTACCTGCTCGGCACTGACCTTGCCCTCATAAGGGCAGCCGAGCACGCACGACACATACCCACGCACGCGCACACCATGGCTGCGCGCAGCTTCCATGATGGGCTCGAAGCGTTTGAGGCTGTCACTGATCGAGCAATTGATGTTGCGCTGCGAGAACGCTTCGGAGGCCGCAGCGAAAACCGCCACTTCTTTCACCCCGGCAGCCAGGGCGTCCTCGAAACCGCGCAGGTTCGGCGCCAGCGCTGCATAGGTCACGCCTGGGCGTTGCTGAATGCCGGCGAACACCTCGGCAGAGCCGGCCATCTGCGGCACCCACTTGGGCGAGACGAAACTGCCCACTTCGATATAGGCCAGGCCTGCTTCGGTGAGGTCGTCAACCAGTCGCACCTTGTCGGCGACACTGATGGGCTGGGCTTCGTTCTGCAGGCCGTCGCGGGGGCCTACTTCGACCAGGCGGACGTGTTTGGGCAAGGACATGGCGGGTTTCCTGTGGCGTTCAGCGGTTGTCTTTGTTGTTCAGGGTGGCGGCCAGGGCTTGTTCGCAGCGCTCCTGGGCGGTGTCCAGTTCCAGTTGCATCTGGTGAATGTCGAGCATCTGCTGCTCCAGCTGGGCGCGACGCTCGGCGATTTTCGCCAGCATGCTGTTGAGCTGCTTGAGGTTGCCGCTGGTGGGGTCGTACAGCTCGATCAGCTCGCGGCACTCGGCCAAAGAAAAGCCGATGCGCTTGCCGCGCAGGATGAGCTTCAGGCTGACCTTGTCGCGCGGCGAGTAGATACGCTCCAGGCCACGGCGCTCTGGGCTCAACAGGCCCTGTTCCTCGTAGAAGCGAATCGCGCGGGTGGTGATGTCCAGCTCGCGGGACAGGTCGGAGATGCTGTAGGTCTGGGTGCTCATGCTGGGGCTCGGCGTGGGGTATGCGGCTATCCTGAAGGCAGGTTGACGTATACGTCAAGCAGGCGGCTGCAAATCAGTCAGGCTGCCCCGATCGCCGATATCCATTGGGCGTCTGCCCGCTCAAACGCTTGAACCACCGCGCAAAGTAAGTCGGGTCGGTGAACCCCAGGCTATCCGATAACTGCCCGATGCTCATCCGCGTATAAATCAGGTTACGCCGAGCCTCCAGCAACAAACGCTGGTGCACAACCTGCAGCGCAGTCTGGCCACTGAGCGCCCGGCACAGCTGGTTAAGCTGCAAGCTCGGTACATTCAGCCGCGCGGCAAAATCCTCTACCGACAGATGCTCGCGATAATGCGCTTCAACCAGGCGCAAATACTGCCCCAGCAACAGGCGGTCACGCTCATCGCGGTTACGTGGCGCTTGCCCCAACTGTTGGCGGCGGCTGATCCATACCATAAGCGCGGTAACCAATGCTTCAAGCATTGCCGCGCGCGCCGGGGCATTGCCCTGGTACTCCTGCTGCAGGGTGTCGATCAGGCTGCGCAGGTGCACGCGCTCATGCCCCAGCGGGTAACAGGCAGGTTGTGCCAGCACGGTCAGTGGCGCACCCAGGCGTTGTTCCAGATTCGCTACCAGCGCAGTGCCGAAGGTCAGCACGTAGCCCTGGATATCGGCGCTGAAGCGAAAGCCATGCACGGTCATCGGCGGTACCACCTGGATCGCCGCCTCATCGATGGCACTGCGCACCCCCTCGATCTCCACCTGGGCCTGGCCGCGCTGCACATACAGCAATTGGAACAGCTCGGCATGCTGGTGCGGCTTGATCTCCCAGTGATGCAGGCGGCTGCGTGCCGGGATCGATTCGCAATGCATCAGGTCAGTGCCGGGCCACGCCTGGTTTTCGCCATACAGCTTGAACAACGGGACGCCGGGGAGGGTGGATTTCATCTGGGCTGACCTGTCCGTTAATCGAACGTTTTTTGTAAAAGTGCAGGTTTTGCATGGAATAGCACAGTTAACTGGCGTTTTTTGTCAGTAAAAATGCAAGGGCAAACCCTAACAGCAGATGCGGGCCCACTGCCAGTCCTGGGCCGGCATCGTCCGAACAAGAGACAACAACAATGAAAACTCAGGTTGCAATTATTGGTGCAGGTCCATCGGGCCTGCTGCTGGGCCAGCTGCTGCACAAGGCCGGTATCGATAACGTCATCCTCGAACGCCAGACGGCCGAATATGTCCTTGGCCGCATCCGCGCCGGGGTGCTGGAGCAAGGTACTGTCGACCTGTTGCGCGAAGCCGGAGTCTCAGAACGCATGGACCGTGAGGGCCTGGTGCACGAAGGTGTCGAGCTGCTGGTTGGCGGGCGCCGCCAACGCCTGGACCTCAAGGCCCTCACCGGTGGCAAGACGGTGATGGTCTATGGGCAGACCGAAGTCACCCGTGATCTTATGCAGGCCCGTGAAGCCAGCGGCGCGCCAATCATCTATTCAGCCAGCAATGTCCAGCCGCACGAACTGAAGGGCGAGAAGCCGTATCTCACCTTCGAAAAAGACGGCCAGGTGCATCGGGTGGACTGTGACTATATCGCCGGCTGTGACGGCTTCCACGGCGTCTCTCGGCAAAGCATTCCCGAGGGCGTGCTGAAACAGTACGAGCGGGTTTACCCGTTTGGCTGGCTGGGCCTGCTGTCGGACACCCCACCGGTCAACCACGAGTTGATCTATGCCCACCACGAGCGAGGTTTCGCGTTGTGCAGCCAACGCTCGCAAACCCGCAGCCGCTACTACCTGCAGGTACCTTTGCAGGACCGGGTCGAAGCATGGTCTGACGAGCGTTTCTGGGACGAGCTGAAAGCCCGTTTGCCAGCCGACGTGGCGGCAGACCTGGTTACGGGCCCAGCCCTGGAAAAAAGCATTGCGCCACTGCGCAGCCTGGTGGTGGAGCCGATGCAGTATGGCCACTTGTTCCTGGTGGGTGACGCCGCGCACATCGTCCCGCCTACCGGCGCCAAAGGCCTTAACCTGGCCGCTTCGGACGTCAACTACCTGTACCGCATTCTGCTCAAGGTATACCGCGAAGGGCGCACCGACCTGTTGCAGCAGTACTCGCCGCTGGCCTTGCGCCGGGTATGGAAAGGCGAGCGCTTCAGCTGGTTCATGACCCAGCTGCTGCATGACTTCGGTAGCCACAAGGATGCCTGGGACAAGAAGATGCAGGAGGCTGACCGCGAGTATTTCCTGACCTCGCCAGCGGGGCTGGTGAACATTGCTGAGAACTATGTGGGGCTGCCGTTCGAAGAAGTGGTGTGATTTCTAAGGGGCGCTTTGCGCCCCAGCATTTCAACGCCAGGCTTTACTCGTGGGCCAGCAGCATCTCCATCTGCCGATACCCCCGCTGCCGCGCATGCTCCAGCGCGGTCACCCCGTCCTTGTCGGCAATCTGCCGATCCGCCCCGGCCGCCAGCAACCGCCGCACGACCTCCACATGCCGCGGCCCGCCATTGCCCAGCACCACGGCCTCCATAAGCGCGGTCCAGTGCAGCTGGTTAAGGTGGTTCACGTCAACGCCGGCATCAATCAACATTTGCACGGTCTCGACATGCCCGCGCTCGGCAGCCGGAATCAGCGCGGTGCCGCCGTAACGATTGGTGCTCTTGAGGTCCGCCCCGTGGCGCAGGGTCAGCCGCAGGATGTCGTTCAGGCCCCGGGCGCCAGCATACAGGTAGGGGCTGTCGTCGATGTTGTCCTTGGCATTCACATCGGCCCCGGCTTCGATCAGGGCTTTCGCCGCCGCCAGCTGGTTGCCGTGGGTCGCCACCAGCAGGGCAGTGCGCCCTTGCTCATCACGGCTGTCCAGCCGGGCACCTTGCCCCAGCAATTGTTGCAAAGTGCGCACGTCATCGTGGCGGGCGGCGTTGTGCAGGCGGTTGTCCACAGTGCGGGTCTCGGCGTGGGTGGCAAGGCTGGTGCACAGGGCAAACAGCGTCGCGGCAATTGATAAACGCATGGGCGGGCTCCTTATCGACCTGGCTACATCCTAGAAAAATCGCGGCAAGGCTTGAAGTTAACTTTGCGCATGACCGACAGTGCCTGGCTGAATAGTTGAAGGCAGGAAGCAAGACGATGAAATTTTCTACGCCGCTGATGAGCGCTCTGTGCCTGGTGGCTGCCAGTGGCTGGGCCTGTGCCGACCAGGTGCTGCCCGCACCACCGGAGCTGGCCTCTGGTTACCGCAGCGGGCTGCAGCCGGTGCACGCCAGCCGGCACATGGCCGCTGCCGCCAACCCGCTGGCCAGTGAAGCGGGGCGGGCGATATTGCGTGCCGGGGGCAGTGCGATTGACGCTGCCATCGCCATGCAGATGGTGCTGACCCTGGTCGAACCCCAGTCCAGTGGCATTGGCGGCGGGGCGTTCATCTTGTATTGGGACGGCAGGCGCGTACAGGCATTCGACGGTCGCGAGGCTGCGCCGGCGGCGGTGACAGAGAAGCTGTTCCTGCAAGCCGACGGTACACCGGTGCCGTTCCGGGCAGCGCAGATTGGTGGCCGTTCGGTCGGCGTGCCAGGGGGGCTACGTGCCTTGAAACTGGCCCACGATCAACACGGTAAGCTGCCTTGGCGCGACCTGTTCGCCCCGGCCATTGCCCTGGCACGCAACGGTTTCGCGGTTTCCGAGCGCCTGCACACGTTGCTGGCCGGGGACCCCTACATTGGCCGTTCACCCGCAATGGCTCGCTATTTTCTGGATGAACAGGGCAAGCCGCTGGCAGTGGGCACAACACTGCGAAACCCTGAGTTGGCCTACACCTTCGAGCGGATCGCGGCAGAAGGCCCCGAGGCGTTCTACAGCGGTGAAATTGCCGAAGCCATTGTGGCCAAGGTGCGCAGCCATGCCAATGCGGGTTACCTGTCGCTGCAGGACTTGCAGCAGTATCAGGCCAAGGAGCGCGAGCCGGTGTGTGGCCCTTACAAAGCCTGGCGAATATGCGGCATGCCGCCGCCATCGTCGGGCGGGGTGACGGTGCTGCAGACCTTGGGCATGCTCGAAGCCGTGCAACGCGCTGCGCCCCAGCGCGACCTGGCAGCGCTGCGTCCGCTGGCCACCTCGTCCCCGGCCCGGCTGGAGGCACCGCCACTGGCCGTGCATCTGATTGCCGAGGCCGAACGCCTGGCCTATGCCGACCGCGCCCAGTACCTGGCCGACAGCGACTATGTGCCGGTGCCGGTCAAGGCCCTGACCGATCCCGCCTACCTGGCCAGCCGCGCCGCCTTGATCGGTGAGTACAGCATGAAGCGTGCACTGCCGGGCCGGCCGCAAGGCGCGGACCTGGCCCTGGCGCCTGACCGCTCGCCATTGCGCATTTCCACGTCGCACCTCAGTGCCGTGGATGACAGTGGGCAGGCCTTGGCCATGACCAGCTCGGTGGAGGCCGCATTCGGTTCGCACCTGATGGTCAAAGGCTTCCTGCTCAACAATCACCTGACCGACTTTTCCTTCACCCCCCAAGAGCACGGCAAGCCGGTGGCCAACCGGGTGCAGCCGGGCAAGCGGCCACTGTCGGCCATGGCGCCGACCTTGGTGTTCTCGCGTGCCTCTGGCGAGCTTGTGGCCAGCCTCGGCTCGCCGGGCGGTTCTCAGATCATTGGTTACGTGAACAAGGCGCTGGTCGGCCTGCTGGATTGGCAGCTCGACCCGCAGCAGGCCGCCGGCCTGCCCAACTTCGGCAGCCGCAATGCGGGTACCGAAGTGGAAGCAGGGCTGGCCAGCCCGTCGCTGATCCGCCAGTTGGCGGCCTGGGGACACGACGTGACACCGATGACCATGACCAGCGGCATGCAGATCATCCAGCGCAGTGGCGAGGGTTGGTCAGGTGGTGCCGACCCTCGGCGGGAAGGTGTGGCCCTTGGCGACTAGCCGTGATAGAACGCAGGTTCGCCATTCAGTAGTTGAATACCAAGATGTCCATCAGCGTGAAATCGAATAGGGCTCTGTTCGACCTCGACCTGCTGCGCGCCATTGTCGTGGTGGCCGATTGCGGCAGCTTCACCACCGCTGCCGCGCGCCTGCATTCGACCCAGTCGACGATCAGCCAGAAGGTGCGCCGCCTGGAAGACATGGTCGGCCACCGCCTACTGGTACGCGGCAACCGTGATGTGCTACCGACCGATGCCGGGCAAACCCTGCTCGGCTATGCCCGGCACATGCTGGCGCTGAACGACCAGATGCTCGAAGCCCTGGCCGGGGCGATGGTGGGTACCACCGTGCGCCTTGGCGTGCCCGAGGACTTCGTTGGCGGGCGTACCACCAATGCGTTGTCGGCCTTCAGCCGGCTGCAGCCACAGGTGAAGCTGGAAGTGACCAGTGGCTTGTGCCGGGACCTCAGCCAGGCCTACGACAATGGTGAACTTGACCTGGTGCTGCTCAAGCAGCGGCGCAACACCCGCGAGGGCGTGGCCTGCTGGCCAGAGCGCCTGCAATGGATCGACAGCGCGCGTACGCCCGCCTTCGAGCTCGACCCGATCCCGCTGGTGACCTTCCCGCCACGCGGCCTGTACCGCGAAGACATGATCAACGCCATCGAAGGCATGGGCCGACGCTGGCGTATCAGCTTCACCAGTTCCAGCCTCAGTGGCATCCAGGCCGCGGTCGCCGATGGCATGGGCGTGAGCCTGCTGCCACCAAGGGCGGCCACTGGTGAGCACCGGGTGCTGGGGGCAGGGCAAGGGCTGCCGGAGGTCGACAGCTATGAGATCGTCATCGTCCACCGGCCGACGGCAGATGTGATGGTCAAGGCGTTGGCCGAGGTGATGACGCAGCTATTGGCAGGTGGTGGCATCTGACGCGGCCTGACGATCTGACGCGGTCGCTGTAGGAGCGGCCTTGTGTCGCGAAAGGGCTGCAAAGCAGCCCCAGAATTTCAGCGGTGGTGCACAAGTTGCTGGGGCCGCGTGGCGGCCCTTTCGCGACACAAGGCCGCTCCTACACCGACCGCGTCAACCAGCACCAAGGCCGCGAGTCATCCGGCGCAGGTGTACGCCGCAGCCAGGCGGGGCGACAGGTGAATGCCGGCAATCATGCAGCGCACCGAGCCGCCGGCCATCTCGATGGTCGGCACGTCCAGTGGCACCAGCCGCGCCGAGCGTTCGATGCGTTGGCGTTGCTCGGCGTTCAGGCTGTCGAAGGCCTTGCGTGACAGCGCCAGAATGCGCCCGTCACGCCCGGACAGTTCGATGGCATTGCCGGCAAACTGGCTGATTTGCTGGTTGCTCAGGTCGATCACATCGCGCCCCGATTCAATCAGGCGCATGCGCACTTCCTCGGCTCGCGCCTTGTTGGTGAAGGTGCCGAAGCCTACCAGGGCAAACTCGGTCGCCACGCACATCAGCACATTGGTGTGGTAGATCGGCGTGCCTTGTTCATCGGCCGTGTCGAACACCATCGGCTCAAAGTTGAAGTGTGTGCTGAAACGTTCGAGAGCAATCGGGTCGGCGCGGTTGGAACGCGCGGTGTAGGCCACCCGTGACAGGTGGTCGAACACCATGGCGCCGGTCCCTTCGAGGAACAGTTCGTCCTGCTCCAGCCCTGAATAGTCGATGACATCCTGTACGCGGTACTCATGCTTGAGCATTTCGATCACATCGGTGCGCCGCTCGCGGCGGCGGTTGCGCGAGTACATCGAGTAGATCGCGATGTGCCCTCCGGGGTGGGTGGAGAACCAGTTGTTGGGGAATACCGAGTCAGGGGTATTGAGTTCGCCGAAGTCGTCGAACAGGTGTACCCGTACGCCTTCGGCCTCAAGGCGACCGACGGCCTGGGTGACTTCATCACGTGCCACCTCGGCCAGCGCTTGTGCGGCGAGGCTCGGGTGGCTGCGTTGAAACGAGTTGTCGGCTGCGGTCTCTGGGTTGGGGGTGAAGGCATGTGGCCGGACCATGACCACGGCTGCAGGTGCTTGAATCGAACGCGTTGGAAATGCCATGTGGGAATACCGGGTTGGGAGCAGGGTCAGGCAACGCGTCGGATGCGGCTTTTGCCCGCGCGACCGCGGGTATGGCTGAACAGGTCTTTCGGGTCGTCTTCTACCCATGGCACCAGGTCGATCTTCGCGCCCATGCCGCGCTTTTCAGCCTGCTGTAGTACGTACCGTAGTACGGTGTAGTCTTCCAGGGCGAAGCCCACCGAATCGAACACGGTGACTTGGCTGTCGCTTTGGCGGCCCTCGCTTTCACCGCGCAGCACGCGCCACAAATCGATCACCGGGAAGTCTGCCGGCAACTGCTGGATGTCACCTTCGACACGGGTTTGCGGTTCGTACTCGACGAACACTCGGGCCTTGCGCAGTACATCGGCGTGCAGCTCGGTCTTGCCTGGGCAGTCACCACCCACAGCGTTCAGGTGCATGCCGGGTTCGAGCATGTCGGGGGTGATGATGGTGGCGTAGGCCTTGTCGGCGGTCACCGTGGTGATGATGTCCACGCCTTTCACCGCTTCGGCCACCGAGCCGGCCCGGCGGATGGTCAGGCCACTGTATTCCTTGAGGTTGGCGATCAGCTTGGCGGTGGCCAGCGGGTCGGTGTCGTAGGCTACGATTTCTTCGATGCCCAGGTGCTTGTGGAAGGCCAGTGCCTGGAACTCGCTTTGTGCGCCGTTGCCAATCAACGCCATCTTGCGCGAGTTGGGCCGGGCCAGTGCCTGGGCTGCCATCAGCGATGTCGCAGCGGTGCGCAGGGCGGTGGCGATGGTCAGCTCGGACAGCAGCACCGGGTAACCGGTGTCGACATCGGCCAGCACGCCGAAGGCCATGACCGTATGCAGGTCGCGGGCCGTGTTGGCCGGGTGGCCGTTGACGTATTTGAAGGCATAGCGGCTGTTGTCGGCGACCGGCATCAGTTCAATTACACCCACTTCCGAATGGCTGGCAACTCGCGCAGACTTGTCAAACTCCTGCCAGCGTTTGAAGTCTTCGCGAATGGCTGCCGCCAGTTCACCAATGAAGGGCGCTACGCCAATGTCATGTACCAAGTCCGACATGGTTGGAACATCAATGAAATACGTCATGCTCTTGCACCTTGTTATTGCGCGGTCACCCCTGTACTTCCGGGTACACGCTTGAGATTGTTGAAGTGGCGTGAACATTTTGATGAAAGGTTGCGTCAATCGGAAGAATGCAGGTTGCCAGTTTTGTCAACTTTCTAGACAATCTGCCACCCCAAAGTAGCAATCTGATTATTTGGCAGGCCTATGGACACTATTGATCGGGAACTGATTGCACTGTTGCGGGACAATGCACGCACCCCCGTGCTGACCCTGGCAAAGAAGCTCAAGGTGGCACGGGCAACCGTGCAAAACCGTATTACCCGGCTCGAAGAGCAGGGCGTGATCATCGGCTACACGGTACGCCTGCGCTCCGATGCGCTGGAGCAGGGCGTGCGCGCAATCACCAGCATCGGTATCAGCGGCCACCACGCCGCAGAGGTCAAGCACGCGCTGCGTGGGCACCCCAACGTGGTGGCCATCCATACCACCAATGGCCGCTGGGACCTGATGGCCGAGCTGCGCGCCGACACCCTCGAGGCCTTCGACCGGGCGTTGAACACCATTCGCTCGATACCACACATCGAAAACACCGAGACCAGCATTCTGCTTTCGACCTACAAGATGTGACTGCCGGGTCAAGCCTTCTGGCAGGTGCATTGTGCAAACTGTCACCCGGGCTTTTCACACTGCACAAAATCCCGATGGGGGTGTGCATTCTGTAGCGTTCCGCTTGACCGGGGCCGCTGGCAGAATGAAACGGCTTTCGCGGGACTGTATCGGACGCGCCACTTGGGTGCGTTTCAATAGAACAAATACACCCGCTGCGAAGTTGCACCGGGCACTGTTTTTTCATCTGAGTTAATACCCACGTTTCGACTGACTTGAATGGCGAGAACCTGCACTTTAGTACCAATTAAATGGTGCGGCGCGGGGCGGCGGGGTTTTACAAAAAAAGAATAAGAGGTCAACTATGCAACCAACGTGCAACGCGCAAAGCGCAGTTCCAGAAGAAAGCCGTGTGCTCAAACGGCGGCTGGAAAACCGGCACATACAGCTCATTTCCATCAGTGGTGCGATTGGTACCGGCCTGTTCATGGGTTCGGGCAAGATCATTGCGCTGTCTGGCACCTCGATCATCCTCGTCTACGCCATCATCGGTTTTTTCGTGTTCTGCATCATGCGCGCCATGGGCGAGATGCTGCTGGCCAACCTGCAGATGGAATCGTTCGCCGACCTGGTGCACAACTACCTGGGCCCACGGGCCGGTTACATTCTCAGCTGGTCGTACTGGCTCAGCTGGGTAGTGGCAGCGGTGGGTGACGTGGTGGTGGTCGCGGGGTTCGTGCAGTACTGGTACCCCGATGTGCCCACCTGGCTACCGGCCTTCGGTACCATGTTCCTGCTGCTGGGGCTGAACATGCTGGCGGTGAAGGCCTTTGGCGAAGTGGAGTTCTGGTTTGGCCTGATCAAGATCGTCGCCATCGTGCTGTTGGTGGTGACCGGCCTGGTAATGGTCGCGACCTCCTACACTTCGCCGGCAGGGGTAACCGCCTCGTTCAGCCACCTGGTAGCACCGGGCGTGGTCATGCCACATGGCATCCTGGGCTTTCTCGCCGGGTTTCAGATCGCCATCTTCTCCTTTGTCGGCACCGAGCTGATCGGCACCGCAGCGGCGGAGGCCAAAGACCCGGAGAAGACCCTGCCCAAGGCAATCAACACCATCCCCGTGCGCATCCTGTTGTTCTACATCTGTTCGCTGGTGTGCATCATCAGTGTGGTCTCCTGGGCCAATGTGCCGGCCAACCGCAGCCCATTCGTTGAACTGTTCCTGCTTGGCGGGTTGCCCGCAGCCGCTGGCATCATCAACTTCGTGGTGCTGACGTCGGCTGCGTCGTCGGCCAACAGCGGTGTCTACTCGGGCTCGCGGATGCTCTACGGCCTGTCACATCAGCAGCAGGCGCCTGTGGCGTTCGGGCGGCTGTCCGGCTCGGGTACGCCCGTGCGGGCGCTGGTGTTCTCGGGGGTGTGCATGGCGATTGCCTTGACGCTGCTGTTCGTGATTCCAGAAGTGATGACCGTGTTTACCCTGGTGTCGACCATCTCCGCAGTGATGATCATCGTTACCTGGTCACTGATCCTGCTGTCCTACTTCGCTTACCGTCGGCAGAATCCGCAGGCCCATGAGCGGTCCAGGTTCAAGCTGCCAGGTGGCAAGGCCACCGCTGCGCTGGCGCAGCTGTTTCTGATCTTCGTGCTGTGCCTGCTGGCCCTGGAACCGGACACCCGCACGGCGTTGTACGTGATGCCGTTGTGGTACGCGGGCCTGCTGCTGGCCTACCGGCGCCGGGCCAAGGCATGTATGCGGCCACAGGCAGCTACCGCCGCCTAGCGTTCGCGGCCGTAAAGCGCAGGGCTGCCCACACCTCAAGGCTGGCGCTCAGCCACCGCCCGCAACGTACGCAACGTCACCACTGGTGCATCCACCACGAACCGATTGGCAAGCCAGCCCGGCACGTCCCCGGCCGGGTCGGCTTGCAACTGATACGTCACTTCGGTTTCGCGCTCACCCAGCGGCTTCATCCGCCACTCGCCGCTCAGGTGCTGCACGCGGATCAGCCCGTCCACCTTGGGGATCCTGTCGGGCTCGGCACTCAGGTGCCGCAGCAGGGTGCCGTCGTCCAGGCGTTCGCTGGTCACCTTCAGCACGATGTCCCGCGGCATCGTCGGCCAGGGCAGGTTGGTGGTCAGGTACACCCAGGTATTGGCGCCGTCCACGTCCAGCAAACGCATCTGGTCACAGGCGTACAGCCATTTGCAGGCTACGCGCAGGTTCTCTTGCAGGTCGGTAAGGGTGCGTACGCTGGCTTTCATGGTGCTCACGCCACGAAATTGCTGGTAGGGCGAATCCGCTGCGGCGCTCAGGTACACGCGAATGCCTTCGCGATCGTAGGCCAGGTTCCAGTCATCGGCAGCCAGGGCAGAGGTGCACAGCAGCAGGGCGGCGAGCAGCAGGCAGCGGTTCATGGCTGGTACCGCGCGAGGGATGGGTGTTTGAGTATGCGCGGCAAACAGAAAGCCCGCCAGGTTGGCGGGCTTGCGGGCATCAGCCTGGGCTTAGCGCTTAGGGTTCAGTGTCAGGTGTACGTGACGGTTCACGTCCTTGTACAGCAAGTAGCTGAAGTTGCCTGGGCCGCCGGCGTAGCAGGCTTGCGGGCAGAAGGCGCGCAGCCACATGAAGTCGCCAGCTTCCACTTCGACCCAGTCCTGGTTCAGGCGATACACCGCCTTGCCTTCCAGCACGTACAGGCCGTGTTCCATCACGTGGGTTTCAGCGAACGGGATCACGCCGCCCGGCTGGAAGGTGACGATGTTCACGTGCATGTCGTGGCGCATGTCGGCCATGTCGACGAAACGGGTGGTTTTCCAGCGGCCTTCGGTGCCCGGCATCTCGATGACGGTGGCGTTGTCACGGTGGGTGACGAAGGATTCTGGTATGTCCAGGCCTTCAACTTTCTGGTAGTGCTTGCGCAGCCAGTGGAAGGTGACGTTGGACTTGCTGTTGTTGCGCAGGCTCCATTCGGCGCCCGGGGCCAGGAAGGCGTAGCCGCCTGGTACCAGGGTGTGGTGCTTGCCTTCGACGGTGATGTCCAGTTCGCCCTCTACGATGAACACCACGGCTTCCGCGTTCGGGTCCAGCTCAGGGCGCTCGCTGCCGCCTTCCGGGGCCAGCTCGACGATGTACTGGGAGAAGGTTTCGGCAAAGCCGGTCAGCGGGCGGGCGATGACCCACATGCGCATCTTGTCCCAGAACGGCAGGTGGCTGGTGACGATGTCACGCATCACGCCTTTAGGGATGACAGCGTAGGCTTCGGTGAACATGGCACGGTCAGTCAGCAGCTCGGTTTGAGCCGGGTGCCCACCGTGGGGGGCGAAGTACGAATGGTTCGACATGGACGATCTCGACTTGTTGTTCTCTCCCCGTGCCTTGAACCGCACCGGCCGGTGCGGCGCAGGGGATGTGGCGACAGAATAGGGTCGAGCGCGCGCCATCCACAAATTAAATGTTGGAATACCCGGTATTTGGTTGCTGAATGTCGACCTGACGCCCAACATGCTGTTCCGGTAGCTGGTCGCCTTGGCCGAACAGTTTGTGGCGCAAGGTACCTTCGGTGTAGTTCAGCGGGTAGCAGCCGCGGCGCTGCAGTTCGGGCACCAATAGCTCGACCACATTGGCCAGGTCGTCCGGTTGCACGGCGTACGTCAGGTTGAAACCATCGATGCCGGTCTGGTCCAGCCAGCTTTCCAGCTGGTCGGCCACCTCGCTGGCGGCACCCACCAACACCGGGCCTCGGCCCCCCAGGCCAACGAACTCGGCGGCCTCGCGTACGGTCCAGCGGCGGCCAGGGTCGGCTGCCGTAAAGGCCGCCAAGGCAGCGCGGCCAGCGTCGTTTTCGACGTATTCGATCGGCGCGTCGGGGTCGAGGCCCGCAAAGTCGATACCGGTCCAGCCCGACAACAGTGCCAGGGCGGCGTCCAGGTCGACATAGCGCCGGTATTCGGCGAAGCGAGCTTCGGCTTGCTCCCTCGTGGGGGCGACGATCAATAGCGCCTGGGCGTAGATCAGCACTTCGTCACGGCCACGCCCAGCTGCCTCGCTGGCCTGGCGAATGCCGTCGGCGTAACGGCGCAACACCGTGGGCGTTGGGCCGCTGATGAACACGCATTCGGCATGCCGTGCGGCAAACTGCTGGCCGCGTGCCGAAGCCCCGGCCTGGAACAGCACCGGCGTGCGCTGCGGCGACGGCTGGCACAGGTGCATGCCGGGCACCTGAAAATGCTCGCCCACATGGTTGATGGGGTGTACCCGCGAGGGTTCGATATAGCGCCCACTGTCGCGCTCCAACAGCACGGCATCGTCGTCCCAGCTTTTTTCCCACAGTTTGTACAACACCTGCAGGTATTCCTCGGCCAGGTCGTAGCGTTGGTCGTGGCCCAGTTGACGCGCCAGGCCCAGGTTGCGGGCGGCGCTGTCCAGGTAGCCGGTGACGATGTTCCAGCCGACCCGGCCATTGCTCAGGTGATCGAGCGTGGACATGCGCCGGGCGAAGGGGTAAGGGTGCTCGTAGGTCAACGAGAAGGTGACACCGAAACCCAGGTGTTCGGTAACGCCGGCCATCGCCGGCACCAGCAGTAGCGGGTCGTTGACCGGCACCTGCACGCCGCCGCGCAGGGCGGCTTCAGGGCCGCCCTGGTAAACGTCGTAGATGCCCAGCACATCGGCAATGAAGAGTGCGTCGAACAGGCCCCGTTCAAGCAGGCGGGCCAGGTCGGTCCAGTAGTTCAGGCGGTTGAACGCCACGCTGGTGTTGCGTGGGTGGCGCCACAGGCCGGGGGATTGGTGGCTGGCAGCGTTCATGCTGAAGGCGTTGAAGCGGATCGGGCGAGGCATGGTCGGCGCGCTCCGCTCAAGGCAACACGGAAGCCGGGTAGACCGCATCGGCCACCTGCAGCTTGCGTGGAATCAGGCCTAGGCCCTGGAAGGTATCGGCCAGCTTCTGTTGTTCGGCAACGATCTGCGGGGTAATGGCCACGGCGTTGTAGTTGCGCCGTTCGCTGGCCACTTCCAACACGTTGGCGCTGATACCCAGCTGCGGAGCCAGCAGCGCGGCGACTTCGGCTGGCTTGGCGTTGGCCCACTGGCTGACCTTGCCCAGTTCGGTAAAGAAGGTCTTCAGCAGCGCACGGTGCTGGTCGGCATAGCTGGCGGTGGACAGGTAGAAGGTGCGGTTGTTGGACAGGCCGCTGCCGTCGCGCAGGTTTTTCAGCCCTGGTTGGCTTTCTGCGGCGGCGAGGAACGGGTCCCACAGGGTCACCGCCTGGACACTGCCCGATTGCAGCGCGGCCACGGCATCGGCGGCATTGTTGACGTAGGCGGGGGTGATGTCCTGATAGCTGAGGCCCGCTTGTTCCAGCGCGACGGCCAGCAGGTACTGGGCATTCCAGCCACGGCCGGTAGCCACGCGCTTGCCTTTGAGGTCCTGCACGCTGGCCAGGTGGTCCTGCTCGCGCACCACCAGGCCGATGCCGCGTGGATACGGTTGTTCGGCAGCCAGGTACACCACCGGCTTGCCTGCGGCTTGGGCGAATACCGACGGGGCGTCGGCAGCGTGGCCGAGGTCGATGGCGCCAGTGCTCAGCGCTTCGAGCAACTGCGGGCCGGCGGCAAACTCGTGCCAGCTCACGTTCACGCCTTGCGGTGCCAGGGCCTTCTCCAGCGCGCCGCTGCCTTTGAGGATGTTGATGCTGTTGAACTTCTGGTAACCGATGCGCAGGGTCTTGGCGTCATCGGCAATGGCTTCGGACCAGGGCAGCAAGGCGCTGGCGACACTGGCCAGCAATCCGCCGATCAGCAGACGGCGTAGGGGAGAGAAGGTGCGGGCGGGCATGGGCATAGTTCCTTGAATCGGCTGAGAGGCGATGCATCCAGACTAAGGAGCCGGCGTTAGGCTTTCAATTTATATATTCCAGTTTGTTAGATTGTTTTGTTATTTTTATATCCTTTTGTTTTGTAACTGTACGGTGGGTTTCGACATTTTTTTCACATTCGCTTGCTAGGATCCCCAGCAATCCCGAGGAGCCCTACATGCCGCACATCCTGCGCAAGCGCAGCACCCGCATCGCCTTGACTGCCACCACTGGCCTGCTCGTGGCCACCCTGGGCTTCTTCGCCTGGCAAAGTTTCTACCCGGTTCAGGCCGCTTCCGGTTGGGATGTCGAGGTGTTGCATCGCGACGTGACCAAGGCCGCCTCGTTGCTGCCACAAGCCGATGGCAGCTTGCTGGTCAGCCGTGAGCTGGACGACGGCCGGGGCAGCATCCTCAAGATCACCGCTAGCGGTGATCGCGTGGTGGTGATCGACAACCTGTCCAAGCCTGATGGCATGGTGGCGGCGCAGGACGGTTGGGTGTTCAGCCAGGAAGGTGGTCAGGCTCCCGTCAGCCTGTCTCGCGATGGCCAGGTAACCCACCTGTTCGATGGCGAGAGCGTGCAAGGCCTGTGGAACGACGGCGATCATCTGTTCGCTATCGAAGACCGCAAGGGCAACGGCCGCCTGATGCGCTATGACTGGAACAGCGGCCAGCTCGATGTGCTGCGTTCCGGCCTGACCGAAACCGAAGGCCTTACCCGTTGCAGTGATGGCCGCCTGCTGTATACCGAAAAGGCCAATGGCAAGGTCCGCGCCCTGTCCGACGATGGCCGCGACCCAGTAGTGGTCGACGGCCTGCGTAACCCTACGTTCTTGTACTGTGACCAACGTGGCCTGTGGATCAGCGAGGACAACACGCACCGCGCGCGCTTGTTGCTCATCGACGCTGACGGCGTCCAGCACACCATGCTGACCTTCCTCAAGGCGCCGCAGTCGATCGTGGCAGACGGCAAGGGCGGCTACTTGCTCGCCGAGGGCGGGCGCAATCGCGTGCTGCACCTGACCCCGCCACCGACGCGCGACACCGCCCAGCGCGACTGACCCCGCACTAGCTGGGCAGCCGCTGCTTGCGCCTTGGCAGCAGGCCCAGCACCAGCATGCAGCCAAGCAGAATTATCAGGCCACCTGCTGCCTGCAACAGGCTGAGGGCTTCATCGAGAAACAGCGCGCCGACCAATACCGCTACCAGCGTGACCACGAACTCCACGCTGATGGCGCGGGTCGCGCCGATGCGGGCTACCAGGCCAAAATACAGTACATAGGTGGTAGCGCTCATCACTGCGCCGCTAATCAGCAGGTAAAGCCAATCGCCCGCCTGTGGCACGCTGGGCACCGGTACTACCAGCAGCAGCGGCAGGGTCAGCAGCCCGCCAGCCAGGAACGCGCCGCCGGTGACTGTCCACGGGTCCTGGCCGCGCAGGTGCAGGCTGGCGTAATTGCTGCCGTAGGCGGCGCTGATGGCGCCTAGCAGCGAAGCGATGCAGCCGTGGATGAAATCGTCATCTACAGGGCGGGCCGGAAAACCGACCAGTATGACGATGCCGACAATACCCAGCAGCAGCCCGGCCAGGCCTTGCGGGGTGATTTTCTCCAGCCCCCACACCCGCCCGATCAGCATAGAAAACAGCGGAATGGTGGCGACAAAAATGGCCGCCATGGCCGTACCGATACGTGGGGTGGCGTATGACATGCCGATCAGTTGCCCGGCCACCGTGGTCGCGCCCACCACCAGCAAGGGTACCAGCAGCGAGCGCAGGCGCAGCCTGCGGCCCAACAGGGCGGCAAGGGTCGCCAGGGTGCCGCTGGCAATCAGTGCCCGTAGGCTGACCGCGCCCACCCAGCCAAAGGCATGCACCACCTTGAGCAGCACCAGGAAAGAAAAGCCCCAGGCGATGGCCAGGAACAGGTAGGCGGCGAGGTCGCGCGGGTGCATGAGGCAGGGTCCATCCACGGCAAGGGCAGGCAGGCTAGCGGGTTGCGGGGCGCGATATCAAGGCCCGCCAGCCACAATGCGTTATGGCTACCCGACCAACAGCGTGCTTCCCTGCGTGGCCGCGCTCGCGGATAATCCCCCCACATTCCAATAAATAGCCTGTGAGTGGGTATGAGTGATTCCGTAGTCAGCCTCGGCCAGCCTGAAACCGAAGGGGGGCGCAAAACGCGCAAGAACAACCCCGAGAAAACCCGCGAGGACATCCTCCAGGCCGCCATCAACGAGTTCGTCCAGCAAGGGCTGGCCGGCGCACGCGTGGACGCCATCGCCGAGCGTACCGCTACCTCCAAGCGCATGATCTACTACTACTTCGGCAGCAAGGAGCAGCTGTACTGCGAGTGCCTGGTGAAGCTGTACGGGGATATTCGCAAGACCGAGCAGAGCCTGGACCTGGAGTCGTTACCGGCTGAGCAGGCGATACGCCGGCTGGTGGAGTTCACCTTCGATCACCACGACCGCAATGTCGATTTCGTGCGCATCATCTGCACCGAAAACATCCACTACGGGGAATACGTCAAGCAGTCGCCGGCCATTCGCGAAATGAGCAGCCTGGTGCTCGAAGCCTTGGGCAACACCCTGCATCGTGGCGTGCAGGAAGGCGTGTTCCGCACCGGCATCGAGGTTATCGACCTGCACATGCTGATGAGCTCGTTCTGTTTCTATCGGGTGTCGAACCGCCACACCTTTGGCGAGATCTTCCAGATCGATCTGTCTGATGACCAGGTCAAGCAGCGCCACAAGGCCATGATCTGTGACGCCGTATTGCGCTACATCCGCGCCTGAACGCCGCTCACTCGCCCAGCCGCTGCTCACGTGACGGCGGGTAACCAAAGTACGCCGCATAGCACTTGCTGAAGTGCGACACCGAAACAAAGCCGCAGGCCACTGCCACGTCCATCACCGACAGGTCGGAGTACTGCAGCAGGCGGCGGCTTTTGGTGATGCGCAGCTCCATGTAGTAACGCCGTGGCGACGTGCCAAGCTGGGCCTGGAACAGCCGGTCGATCTGCCGCCGCGAGCGCCCGCTGTAGGCCGCCAGTTGGTCGAGGCTGAGGGTTTCCTCAAGGTTGTTTTCCATGAGTTCGACGATGGTACGCAGGTGCAGGCTCATGGACTTCTTCGCCCCCGGGCCAACCTGGCGGTAGCGCGCACCGGAGAACGACAGGATTTCCTCCACGCCTTCGGCCAGGCCGTCACCATACAGCCGGCGCACCAGGCCCAGCATCAGCTCCATGGCGCCGTTGGGGCTGGCGGCGCTCAGGCGATCGCGGTCGAGGGTGAAGCTTGCCGGGGTAATACGTGTTTGCGGGCTGCGTTCGGACAGGCTGGCGCGCTGTTCGGGGTGGATGCTGCAGCCATAGTCGTCCAGCACCCCGGCGCGGCCAAGAAACCAGGCACCGTTCCACAAGCCGCCCAGGGCCATGCCGTGGGTGGCGCAGTCGTCCAGCAGGCGGTCGAGTTCCGGGTACTTCAGCGGTGTGCGCAAGCCGCCACAGATCACCAACAGGTCCAGCTCCCGCAACGCTTCGGCGGACAGCTCGGTGGCCACCAGTTCCAGCCCCAGGTCGCTGAGCACGCTGTCGCCGTCCAGCGACAGCGGGGTGAACTGGAAGCTGTCGGCGCGCAACAGGTTGGCTGTGACCAGCACGTCCATGGCCACGGTGAAACTGGCCATCGAGAAGTGTTCGAGCAGGACGAAGTCGACCCGATAGGGAGCCTGGGCACTGGCGCTGCTGGTTTTGAGCCGCAGCATGTTGCTGGTGCTGGTCTTCTTGCTGAACTGGCGTGGCGTGGGCACTCTGGACTCCGCTTCCTGGCTGGCCCGCAGAGTGTGGACGGTGCCCGGAGGAAAGACAATCTCCCCGGTGGCTGTGTCGCATTGCAGGTCGTGTTCAGGCAACCGGTCTAGCCTGGCGCAGTGGTTGCAACTGCGTTAGGGCCCTTGAGGCGGGAAAATCAATCTGAACCCTCAGCGCTTGCAGCAACCCAACCCATAACATGCCAATTGGGAGAGCGCTCATGGAAATCGGTACGATCTGGCTCATCATCGCGGCCCTGGTCATCCTGCTGGAGATCTGGGCCATCTGGCACATCATCGGCAGTGAGCGGCGCGCCGAACGCAAGATGCTGTGGATTGTGTTCGTGGTCTACGCACCATTCCCCGGGTTGCTGTTCTGGGCCTGGCGCGGGCCGCGGGCGGTGAAAGGCAGGGCGGTACTGCAGGAGAAATGACGGTACTCGGCATCAGGCGCGGGGGCGCCTGATGCCGTCGAGGTTCATCTGGGCAGGATGTCGAAGCGTACGGCCGGGCCCAACCCGTCCACCATCAGGCAGCCGTAGAATTCTACGGTGGACAGAACGCGCAACTGTTTGAGCGCGTCATGGATGTAATCGTGAAGCAGCTTCTCAGCTTCCCGCTTGCGGTCTGCGACAGTGGCGCTTTTGAGGGTGATGACCCCGAGCAAAGTGGTTTCGATATGCTCGACGGTGTCCAGGCCGAGCTTCACGCGCAGGTGCAGGCGCGCTTGCGCGGCGTCGGCTTCATCGTGGGCAGCGTTGTGCGGTTTGATGGTATAGGCCAGCTGAAAATCATACTTGCTCATGAGCATTTCCTTGTTATGGACAGGCCTCCATGCCGGGTCCTGCAATCTACTACCGGGCCGCCAGTGCGCAAACAGACGCGTGGTTCAAGCAGCACATTGCCTTGTGCGAAACGTCCTACTCTGTGCTTGACCTCGAGTTAACTCAAGGTCTGATACTGCGCCACTCTTTCAACCAAGCGAGGGCGTGTCGTGACCCCATCAAGTGCATTCCAGCTAAGCAACCCCGAAGGCCTGTACGACCCCAGTGGCAACGCCTATTCCCATGTCGCCGAAGTGCGCGCCGACAGCCGTCTGCTGTTCATCGCCGGCCAGGGTGGAGAGGACAACAACGGCCAGTTGTCGCCATTGTTCGCCGAACAGGCCCGCCAGGCACTGGCCAACCTGGAGCTGGCCCTGGCGTCGAAAGGTGCCAGCCTGGCGCAGGTGTTCAAGTTGACCCTGCTGATTGTCGAGCATTCCGAAGCGCGCCTGCGCCAATGGGTGGCCGAGGCCGACAAGGCCTGGGGCCCGCACATGAAACCGACCTGCACGCTGATACCGGTGCCCCGGCTGGCGCTGGATGCCATGTTGGTCGAGATCGAGGCCGTAGCTGTGCTGTAGCGCCGGGCGATTCACCGGTGGCGCCCAGGAATCACTTTGTTGTATATCGGTGCTGGCCCTTTCAGCATTGCCGCCATGACAACAATGTTTACTCAGAGGTGACCACACCATGAGCACCGGCACCACCACGCTTGCCCACCGCAAGGCCAGGGCCTGGCTTTGGCCTGCACTGTTCAGCCTGGTGGCTTTCGCTGCCAACTCGGTGTTTTGCCGGCTGGCGCTGAAAGACGGGGCCATCGACCCGGCATCCTTCACCGTGGTGCGCCTGACCAGTGGTGCGTTGTTTCTGTTGTTGCTGATCCGCCTGCGCAGGCCGGCGCAGGCCATGGGTGGCAGTTGGCGGGGCGGCCTGGCCCTGTTCCTGTACGCGTTCCTGTTTTCTGCGGCGTATCTGCAATTGGGGGCAGGCGCGGGCGCATTGTTGCTGTTCGGTGCAGTGCAGATCACCATGTTCGGCTTTGCCTGGTACAAGGGTGAACACATCACGGTGCGCATGCTGCTGGGCATGCTGATCGCCTTTGCCGGCCTGCTGGTGCTTCTTTTGCCCGGTGCCTCGGCGCCGCCGTTGGCCAGTGCCTTGCTGATGGCCTTGTCCGGCGTGGCCTGGGGCGTGTATACGCTGCTGGGCAAAGGCTCGCCCAGGCCGCTGGCCGACACCGCCGGCAATTTTTCTCGCAGCCTGCCTTGCCTGGTGCTGCTGCTACCGATGCTGTTGCTGAGCGCCGGCCCGCACCTTACGCCACTTGGCTTGTTGTATGCCCTGGGCTCCGGTGTGCTGGCTTCTGGCGCCGGCTACGCCGTTTGGTATGGCGTGGTCAGGCAGGTCAGCGCGCAACAGGCGGCGACCCTGCAGCTTAGCGTGCCGGTGATTGCCGCACTGGGTGGGGTCGCCCTGATCGGTGAGCCGTTGTCGTTGCGCTTGCTGATTGCCTGCGTGGTGGTTTTGGGCGGTATTGCCCTGGCGCTGGCACCGCGTCGTTAAAAGAAGCTGCGCTGCGCCTTGAGGGTAACCACGCTGTCGCAATAGGTGTTGATGCCCGAGTACGCGTCACAGCCGCCGCCACTGAGGCTGGAGTTGCTGTAGATCAGGTTCAGGTCGATGCCCAGCCAGGGCCGCGACAGCTCCAGCGACCAATCGGAAAAGGCATTCACCTGGCTGCCATCGCCAATGGTAAAGGGCGTGCCCAGGCGGTGGTGGGCGAGCTTGACGGTGAAGTCTGCGTCGAACAATGGCAGTTGGCCGAAGTCGGCGAACAACGTGCCAGTGCGGTTGTCGGGGTTGTCACGCAGCGCCCCGCCGAAGCGGCTGCCCAGCACCGAGATACCCCCGTACAGGGCGTAACTGTCGGGGCCTGCGATGTTTGGCTGACTATAATGGATCAACCCCACTTCGTAGCCCAGGCTGCTGTCAAACTGATGCTTGTAGCCCAGGTAGCTGTCCAGACGCAGGGTCGAATTGGGGGTGACGCCCATGCTTGGGGCGTACTGGCCCAGGTACCAGCCACTGGTGTGGCTGAAATCGAGGCCACCGTGGAATGCGCCGACGGCGCTGGGTGAGATAAGCCCTTGCGCCATGCTGCGCGAAGGCGTGGTGCCGAGTGTGAAGTCGAAATCGCCCAGTTGGCGTTTCATCTGCTGGGCCAGCAACACGGGGCTGAAAAGCACTGCAGCACTCAGCAACAGAAGGGGCCTGATCATGGTCTCCGTCCTGGAAGGCTTGCGGTTGAGCGGTAGAGGATACCTGCGCAGGGGGAGGGATGGAACCGTTGGCTGGCCTGTTCAGCCTTTGGTCGAGCGGTCAGCGTCGACGGCTTCGGTCACCACAGGCAGGTTGTCGGCGCGCTGGATCACCCGGCGTTGCTGCTCGTAGTCGTCAAGGGACAGGCTGCGGCGCTGCAGCGCTTCGAGCTGCAGCTGGCGGGCTTCTTCTGCCGTGTACGGGCGCAGTTCAGGGTGGCTGGCACATCCGCTGCTGATGGCGATGGCAAGCACGGCAAGGGCGGCGGACAGCAGGCGAGCCAGGGTATTCATCAGGTAGCTCCAGGGAATGGGGTCGTGGGCGGCGAGTCGATAGCGCTAGGTTATGTGGCCACGGCGTTCGGTAGAAATTGCCATTCTCGATAGTGACTATCGATGGTTCCTGAGGGGCCGGGAGGGCGTGATGGGGCAAGGCGAACAACCGCGTAAATGGGGTGTGCTGGAGCCAATCGATCGGATTACCGAAGTCATCTTTGGCCTGCTGATGGCTATGACCTTCATCGGCTCGCTCAGCGTGGCCACGGCAGGGCGCGAAGACGCTCGGCTGATGCTGGTCGCTGCGCTTGGCTGCAACCTGGCCTGGGGCCTGGCCGATGCGGTCATCTACCTGATGCGCACCTGGACCGAGCGCACCCGCGCACGTACTTTGCTGGCGCGCCTGCAGGCCGCTGAGGATGGCCAGGGGCGCAGGCTGATTGCTGATGCACTGCCAGAACGCATCGGCCTGGCACTGGATGACGAAGGGTTGGAGGTGCTACGTCGCCAGATGCAACGTGATGCCGCCCGCCCGATGCCGGCGCGCCTGTGCCTGGATGATTTCAAGGCTGCGCTGGGGACATTCCTGCTGGTGGTGCTGGCGACGTTCCCAATGGTTATCCCGTTCCTGCTGATAGACACCACTGGCACGGCCATCCGTGTCTCGAACTGGGTTGCCTTGGCCATGCTGTACCTGGCGGGCTGGCTGTTGGCGCGCTATTCCGGTGGACGCACCCAGTTGACCGGCGTGGTCCTGGTAGCTGTGGGCGCGTCACTGATCCTGGCGATCATTGCCCTGGGTGGTTGAGCAGCGCCCGATCAGCACCTATGTCACGGGCACGCTCGCGGCCTTGTTGTTTGGTGTGGTGTTTGTCCTGGCTAGAGCACAAAAAGTTTGCGCCTTCGCATCTGGCCAAACCCGCCGCCGTTGCTACCCTTATTCCACGCGGTCTGACCTCATGGGGATTAGCGATGCGCACGCTATTGTTTGCTGTCCTGTCGGCACTCCTGTGCCTGAGCGCGGCGCCCGGGCTGGCGCTGGCCGAAGACGTACCCGCACCGGACCCAGCCCCCCCAGCCGAGACGGCTGCAGCCAAGGACCCGGTCTTCAGCCAGGAACAACTCGATCAGATGACCGCGCCCATCGCGCTGTATCCTGATCCGCTGTTGGCCCAGGTGCTGATGGCGTCGACCTACCCAGGGCAGGTCAGTGAAGCGGTGACCTGGTCCAAGGCCAACCCCAAGGCCACCGGCGACGAGGCGGTCAAGCAAGTAGCCAAGCAGCCCTGGGACCCGAGCGTACAAGCCTTGGTGGCATTCCCGCAGGTGCTGGCGACCCTTGGCCAGGACCCGGTCTGGGTACAGCGCCTGGGTGATGCCTTCCTCGCCCAGCCCGACGATGTCATGGGCAGCGTGCAGCGTTTGCGTCACCAGGCGCAGGCTGCCGGCAACCTGCAAAGCAACCAGTACCAGAATGTGACCGTGCAAACCACCACGGCCCCTGCAGCGGCCCCTGCACCCGCACCCGCTTCCGGCGGCACCCAGGTGGTCACCGCCAGCGCGCCGCCCACCACCATCGTCATCGAGCCGGCCGACCCACAAGTGGTGTACGTCCCCAGCTACAACCCGACCACCACCTATGGCACCTGGGCCTACCCGGCCTCACCGCCGGTGTACTACCCACCACCGCCGATGTACTACCCCGGCTCCGCACTGGTGGCAGGCCTGGCCTTCGGTACTGGCGTTGCGATCGTCGCCTCGTTGTGGGGCGACTGTGACTGGGGTAACAATGACATCGACATCGACGTCAACCGCTACAACAACATCAACGGCAACAATCGCATCACCAACAACCAGAACAAATGGCAGCACAATGCCGTCAACCGTGACGGTGTGCCTTACCGCGACGCGCGCAGCCGTCAGCAGTACGGCCGCCAGTTGGACGGTGCCACCCAGCGCAGCGCATTTCGCGGTGATGACGCACAACGTGCCCAGGCGCGTGACAAGGCGCGTGCCTCCATGGACCGAGCGGGTATCGAACGCCCAGCCACCAGCAACATTCAGGCACGCCAACAAATGCGTGAAGCGAAGTCGGGCAATGCATTGGGCAACCGTGTACAGCCCCGTGGCGACAATCCGAGGGTTGCCGACCGTCAACAGCAGGCACGCAACACTCAGGGCCGGCAGCAGAACAACCAGATGGATCAACGCCGGCAAGGGCAAGCGCGGCAAGTCGGTCAGAATCGTCCTGTGAATACCGCAGGGCGTGCCCGTAACAACGCCTTCGATGGCGTACGCTCGCCATCGCGCACCAATGCGCAGGCCAACCGTGGTCGCACCAGCCAGGCGTTTGCCCAGCGGCCCAGTGCATCGCGTGCAGCCGGGCACCAGATCTCTCGGCCCAGTGCACCCGCTCGTCGTGGCGGAGGAGGTCGTCGATGAAACGTCCAGCACTGGCGGCAATGCTGCTTACAGTGGGCTTGGCCTGCGCATCCCTGGCCGCTGCCCAGGACGCTTTCCCGACCCCAGAGAAAGCCGTTGAATCCTTTGTCGCGGCGCTGGGCACGGAGAAAGCTGATGAGGCCCGCCTGACCCAGTTGCTGGGCGACGACTGGCGCACCTACATCCCGCGCGGCGGAGTGCAACGCAGCGACGTGGACACCTTTCTGGAGCAGTACCGTGCGCAGCACAGTATCGACATGGCAGGCGAGGGCAAGGCCATCCTGGCGGTGGGCAGCGATCACTGGACCTTGCCCATTCCGTTGACCAAAAGCAGCCAAGGCTGGCGCTTCGACCTCAAGGCCGGCAGCGCCGAAATCCGCGCCCGGCGCATCGGTCGCAACGAGCTCGGCGTGCTGCAGTCGCTGCTGGCCTATCACGATGCGCAAATGGACTACGCGACCCAGGACCATAACGGCAACGGTGCGCTGGAGTACGCACAGAAAATCTTCAGCGAGCCCGGCAAGCATGACGGTTTGTACTGGGATGACGACGGCGATGGCCAGGTCAGCCCGCTGGGGCCGCTGTTCGGCCAGGATGTGATCGGTGATGACTGGTATGGCTATCACTTCCGCATCCTCGACGCACAAGGCCCATCCGCCCCTGGCGGCGCCTACAGCTACCTTATCGGCAACCAGATGAGCCGTGGCTTCGCCATGGTCGCCTGGCCGGCCAAGTACGACGACACTGTCGTTTTCAGAAGACGACCGCACCATCTGACTGGATGTAACGCCTGGTGTGCATACGGCTCCTGACAGCCCAATATCAGGAGTCGTCTGCACCAATCTCGACTATGCTCAATACTCGTGTGCACCAAAGCGAGGTTTGGGCATGACATCAGACACTCCACCGATTGCCGCGCAAGGCGTGGCCACCCTGCCCGACGAGGCATGGGCGCAAGCCCGGCACCGGACGGAAATCATCGGGCCACTGGCAGCGCTTGAGGTGGTCGGGCATGAAGCCGCCGATGAGGCAGCCCAAGCGCTGGGCCTGTCCCGGCGACAGGTATATGTCCTGATCCGTCGCGCCCGGCAGGGTACTGGCCTGGTAACAGACCTGACGCCCGGCCGATCCGGCGGCGGCAAAGGCAAGGGGCGCTTGCCGGAACCGGTCGAGCGCATCATCCGCGAGCTGCTGCAAAAGCGCTTCCTGACCAAGCAGAAACGCAGCCTGGCGGCGTTCCACCGCGAAGTCGCGCAGGCGTGCAAAACCCAGAAGCTGCCGGTGCCGGCGCGCAACACCGTGGCCCAGCGGATTGCCGGACTACACCCGGCGAAAATAGCCCGCAGCCGGGGCGGGCAGGACGCTGCCCGTCCCTTGCAAGGCGCGGGTGGCATTCCGCCCGAAGTCACCATGCCGCTGGAACAGGTGCAGATCGACCACACCGTCATCGACCTGATCGTGGTCGACGAGCGCGACCGGCAACCGATTGGCCGCCCATATTTGACCCTCGCCATCGACGTGTTCACGCGCTGCGTACTCGGCATGGTGGTCACGCTGGAAGCGCCGTCCGCCGTCTCGGTCGGCCTATGCCTCGCGCATGCCGCCTGCGACAAGCGGCCCTGGCTGGAAGGGCTGAATGTGGAAATGGACTGGCCGATGAGCGGCAAGCCCAGGCTGCTCTATCTGGACAACGCGGCCGAGTTCAAAAGCGAAGCGCTGCGCCGTGGCTGCGAACAGCATGGCATCCGGCTGGACTATCGCCCACCAGGCCAGCCGCACTACGGCGGCATCGTGGAACGGATCATCGGCACGGCGATGCAGATGATCCACGACGAATTACCGGGGACGACCTTCTCCAATCCCGGCCAGCGCGGCGAGTACGATTCCGAGAAGATGGCCACCCTGACGCTGCGCGAGCTGGAGCGCTGGCTCGCGTTGGCGGTAGGCACCTATCACGGCTCCGTGCACAACGGCCTGCTCCAGCCGCCGGCCGCGCGCTGGGCCGAGGCCGTGGAGCGCGTTGGCGTCCCGGCCGTCGTTACCCGCCCCACCGCGTTTTTGGTCGATTTCCTGCCGGTGATCCGCCGCACCCTGACCCGCACCGGCTTTGTCATCGACCACATCCACTACTACGCCGACGCCCTCAAGCCGTGGATTGCCCGGCGCGAGCGCTTGCCCGCCTTCCTGATCCGGCGCGATCCGCGCGACATCAGCCGCATCTGGGTACTGGAACCGGAAGGTCAGCACTATCTGGAGATCCACTACCGCACCTTGTCCCATCCGGCCGTCACCCTCTGGGAACAACGCCAGGCGCTGGCCAAATTGCGTCAGCTCGGGCGCGAGCAGGTGGACGAGTCGGCGCTGTTCCGCATGATCGGGCAGATGCGCGAGATCGTGACCACCGCCCAGAAGGCCACGCGCAAGGCGCGGCGCGACGCTGATCGCCGCCAGCACCTCAAGACGTCGGAGCCACCGGCCAAGCCCATACCGCCGGATGTGGACATGGCTGACCCGCAGGCAGACAACCTGCCGCCGGCCAAACCGTTCGATCAGATCGAGGAGTGGTAGCCGTGGACGAATATCCCGTCATTGACCTGTCCCACCTGCTGCCAGCGGCACAGGGTTTGGCCAGGCTGCCGGCAGACGAGCGCATCCAGCGCATTCGCGCCGACCGCTGGATCGGCTACCCGCGCGCGGTCGAGGCGCTGAACCGGCTGGAAACTCTGTATGCGTGGCCGAACAAGCAACGCATGCCAAACCTGCTGCTGGTCGGCCCCACCAACAACGGCAAGTCGATGATCGTCGAGAAATTCCGGCGGGCGCACCCGGTCGGCACCGACGCTGACCAAGAACATATCCCGGTGCTGGTCGTGCAGATGCCGTCAGAGCCATCGGTGATCCGCTTCTATGTCGCGCTGCTGGCTGCGATGGGCGCGCCGCTGCGCCCGCGCCCACGGCTGCCGGAAATGGAGCAACTGGCGCTGGCCCTGCTGCGCAAGGTCGGCGTGCGCATGCTGGTGATCGACGAACTGCACAATGTACTGGCTGGCAACAGCGTTAACCGGCGCGAGTTCCTCAACCTGCTGCGCTTCCTCGGCAACGAGCTGCGTATCCCCCTGGTCGGGGTCGGCACGCGCGAGGCGTACCTGGCCATCCGTTCGGACGATCAGTTGGAAAACCGCTTCGAGCCGATGCTGCTGCCGCCGTGGGAGGCCAATGAGGACTGCTGCTCGCTGCTGGCCAGCTTCGCGGCGTCACTCCCGCTACGGCGGCCATCCCCGATTGCCACGCTGGACATGGCCCGCTACCTGCTCACCCGGAGCGAAGGCACCATCGGCGAGCTTGCACATCTGCTGGTGGCGGCGGCCGTCGCCGCCGTGGAGAGTGGCGAGGAAGCGATCAACCACCGCACGCTCAGCATGGCCGACTACATCGGCCCCAGTGAGCGGCGGCGACAGTTCGAGCGGGAACTGATGTGAAGTCCGCGCCGCGCTGGCCGCTGCATCCGGCACCCAAGGAAGGCGAAGCCCTGTCCTCATGGCTCAACCGGGTCGCCGCCTGCTACCAGATGGACGTGCACGAGCTGCTGGCCCACGATCTTGGTCACAGCCAACTTGATGACCTGGATACCGCACCATCCTTGTCGTTGCTGACGGCGCTCTGCCAGCGCAGTGGCGTCGAGCTGGAGCGGTTGCGCAGCATGAGTCTTGCAGGCTGGGTGCCGTGGCTGCTCGACAGTCTCGACGATTCGGTACCAGCAGCCTTGGAAACCTATACATTCCAATGCGCGGTGCTCCTGCCCAAGCGCACCCGCAAGGTGCGGTCCATCACTCGCTGGCGTGCCTGGCTACCGAGCCAGACGATTCGCCGGGCGTGTCCGCAGTGTCTGAACGATCCAACGAATCAAGCTGTGCTACTCGTCTGGCAGCTCCCCTTGATGCTGAGCTGCCCGCAGCATGGCTGCTGGCTGGAGTCCTACTGGGGCATGCACGGCCGGTATCTTCAGTGGGAAATCGCCGATGCTGCGCCGCGCCCTGCCGATGACGCAATCGCCTGCATGGACCGGCGCACCTGGCAGGCGCTGACGACGGGTTTTGTGGAGCTGCCGCGTCGGCGTGTCCACGCCGGCTTGTGGTTCCGGCTGCTGCGCACCCTGCTTGATGAGCTGAACACGCCGCTCTCGCACTGCGGCAGTTGCTCGGCGAGCATCCGCCATGTCTGGGAGCGCTGCGGCCATCCGCTGCGCGCCGGGCAGAGTCTGTGGCGTCCCTACGAGATTCTGGCCCCGGCGGTGCAGTGGCAGATGCTGGAGGCGGCGGCCACCGCCATCACGCTGATCGAGTCAAAGGCGCTGATCCCGCGCGGGGAACAGGCCGCGCTGTTTCAGACGGAGCCGCACACTGGTTTCACCAACGGCCTGCCGGCGAAGGTGCCGAAGCCGGAACCCATCAACCACTGGCAACGAGCAGCCCAGGCCATCGATGAGGCCATCATTGAAGCGCGACACAACCCGGAGACGGCCCGCTTGCTGTTCACACTGGCGTCCTACGGGCGACGCGACCCCGAATCCCTGGAACGTTTGCGCGCCACGTTCACCAAGGAGGGCATCCCGCCGGAGTTTTTGTCACATTACGAGCCTGAATGGCCGTTTGCAGGTCTTAGACTAAATGACGGGTTAAGTGACAGTTTTTGACGGCGAGAACTTTCTGGCTCACACTGTCACATAATCGAACGTATACGTGACGGGTGAAAAGGTGCTGATCGGCTACATGCGGGTATCGAAGGCGGACGGATCCCAGTCCACCAATTTGCAACGCGATGCGCTCATCGCCGCTGGTGTGAGCCTTGCGCACCTTTACGAGGATCTGGCCTCGGGCAGGCGCGATGATCGCCCAGGGTTGGCTGCTTGCCTGAAGGCGCTTCGTGAAGGGGACACGCTGATCGTGTGGAAGCTCGATCGGCTTGGCCGTGATCTGCGCCACCTGATCAACACCGTGCACGACCTAACTGCGCGTAGCGTGGGCCTGAAGGTCCTGACCGGTCACGGTGCGGCGGTCGACACGACGACTGCCGCCGGCAAGCTTGTGTTCGGTATTTTTGCCGCGCTGGCCGAGTTCGAGCGTGAGTTGATTTCCGAGCGAACAGTCGCTGGACTTATCTCGGCGCGCGCTCGCGGCAGGAAAGGGGGGCGCCCCTTCAAGATGACCGCCGCCAAGCTACGCCTGGCGATGGCCAGCATGGGGCAACCGGAAACCAAGGTGGGCGATCTCTGCGAAGAACTCGGGATTACCCGGCAGACGCTCTACCGGCACGTGTCGCCCAAGGGCGAACTGCGGCCAGACGGCGTAAAGCTGCTCTCCCTCGGTTCAGCCGCATAAATGGAGGCGACCTGGAACGGGGCGCTGTTCAGTGCGGCAACGATCCGATTACCGGTGTCGACCCAGAGCAGCCGTAGAGCTTTTGGGAAAGCTGTCGTTCAACGCCGAAGTTCAGCCGCCAGAACGGAGCGCAGCGGAGTGATGGTCGGCTGCAACTTCATGTTATGCCGCATCTGCCTGCTACTCAACGACTGAGCGATTTGTGTGCGCTTTTACAACATTCGTTGTGTGCTTGAGCAAGTCTAGACCGCCCGGCAGGCCGTGCCCCGGAATGACGAACTGTGCTTCCGGGTAGTGTTGTTGAATCCGCTCAATGGAGGTGGGCCATTCAGCCAGATCGGCATCGGCCACGTTCCCCGCAGACGTGCGTGACAACTCATAAATCGCACAACCACCATAGAGCACACTCGCAGACGGGACGTACACAACTAAGTTGTCGGTCGAATGCGCAGCACCAGGATAGAAGAGTTCTACTGGACCGAAGCGCACTGCGTCCCCGCTCGATGAGAGTCCTTCTAGAGAGTGCGTGGGAATCTCGTTCCCCTCTACCTCGGCTAGCCGGCGTGTCGACGGTGATGCGTACGTTGCCACCCCAGCCGCCCGAAGGACATCAACGCCGCCGACGCGGTCGTCATGAAAGTGCGTGGAGACTGCACGCGTTACAGGAAGTCCAATTTGCTTCTCAATCTCCGCGAGAAGTGCCGCTGTGTTTTTCGCACCCCACGCTGTATCAATCAAAAGCAACTCATCACCATCACGGACAATGAGACCATTGGACGGGTAGACTGCGCCATCAAACGACTGCGTTGCGATATGCGACCAAACACCATCGGCAATCTGGTAAAGCCGGACCTCCCCGACCGGAATTTCGCTGACTGTCGGATACTCACCGCTAGAATCTACGGAAAAAGCGAGCGGACTCGCAATAGCCATGATAGACGCGGTCAAATAGACCAATAACTTACTCAAAAGTTTGAACATCAAAACTCCATGGGGGTGAGTGCGGCATAACTTTGTTTTAGGGCGACTGCCCTGCTGCGTAACATCGTTGCTGCTCCATAACATCAAACATCGACCCACGGCGTAACGCGCTTGCTGCTTGGATGCCCGAGGCATAGACTGTACAAAAAAACAGTCATAACAAGCCATGAAAACCGCCACTGCGCCGTTACCACCGCTGCGTTCGGTCAAGGTTCTGGACCAGTTGCGTGAGCGCATACGCTACTTGCATTACAGTTTACGAACCGAACAGGCTTATGTCCACTGGGTTCGTGCCTTCATCCGTTTCCACGGTGTGCGTCACCCGGCAACCTTGGGCAGCAGCGAAGTCGAGGCATTTCTGTCCTGGCTGGCGAACGAGCGCAAGGTTTCGGTCTCCACGCATCGTCAGGCATTGGCGGCCTTGCTGTTCTTCTACGGCAAGGTGCTGTGCACGGATCTGCCCTGGCTTCAGGAGATCGGAAGACCTCGGCCGTCGCGGCGCTTGCCGGTGGTGCTGACCCCGGATGAAGTGGTTCGCATCCTCGGTTTTCTGGAAGGCGAGCATCGTTTGTTCGCCCAGCTTCTGTATGGAACGGGCATGCGGATCAGTGAGGGTTTGCAACTGCGGGTCAAGGATCTGGATTTCGATCACGGCACGATCATCGTGCGGGAGGGCAAGGGCTCCAAGGATCGGGCCTTGATGTTACCCGAGAGCTTGGCACCCAGCCTGCGCGAGCAGCTGTCGCGTGCACGGGCATGGTGGCTGAAGGACCAGGCCGAGGGCCGCAGCGGCGTTGCGCTTCCCGACGCCCTTGAGCGGAAGTATCCGCGCGCCGGGCATTCCTGGCCGTGGTTCTGGGTTTTTGCGCAGCACACGCATTCGACCGATCCACGGAGCGGTGTCGTGCGTCGCCATCACATGTATGACCAGACCTTTCAGCGCGCCTTCAAACGTGCCGTAGAACAAGCAGGCATCACGAAGCCCGCCACACCGCACACCCTCCGCCACTCGTTCGCGACGGCCTTGCTCCGCAGCGGTTACGACATTCGAACCGTGCAGGATCTGCTCGGCCATTCCGACGTCTCTACGACGATGATTTACACGCATGTGCTGAAAGTTGGCGGTGCCGGAGTGCGCTCACCGCTTGATGCGCTGCCGCCCCTCACTAGTGAGAGGTAGGGCAGCGCAAGTCAATCCTGGCGGATTCACTACCCCTGCGCGAAGGCCATCGGTGCCGCATCGAACGGCCGGTTGCGGAAAGTCCTCCCTGCGTCCGCTGATGGCCGGCAGCAGCCCGTCGTTGCCTGATGGATCCAACCCCTCCGCTGCTATAGTGCAGTCGGCTTCTGACGTTCAGTGCAGCCGTCTTCTGAAAACGACAGACACCGGGGTGATGAGCTTCATGATCAGCCATGACGGCCAGGTGTTCGAGAAAGACCTCGGGCCGCACGGTGACAGGCTGGCCAAGGAGATGAAACGCTTCGACCCGGATGACAGCTGGAAGGTGGTGGATGTGCCGGCGGGGGATTGATCCTGTTCCTGCAGCACGTAGCCATAATCGCGAGGCTGGCGCAACGGGTCGGTGTGCATCGTAGGAATCTTCGCTTTCGGCTCAATGGGTGCCTGCAGCCCGCACCTCCCGCGCCGTGCACCCATACTGCTGGCGAAACGCGCGGGTGAACTGCGCCTGGTCGGTAAAGCCCCAGCGCAATGCCAGTTCGCCGATGGCCAGGTGGCAATGCGGGTCACGCAATTGCCGGTACACGGCCTCCAGGCGCAGCTGGCGTATCCACTCACTCAGGGTGTAGGGCGTGATCACGAACAGCTTGTGCAGGTAGCGCAGCGACAGCCCGCAGGCACTTGCAATGGTTCGCGGCGACAGCTCGGGGTCGCTCAGGTGTTGCTGCACATACTGTTCCACCCGCGTCAGGTGCAGGGTGCTGAGGTTGCTGCCTTCGCTACCCAGCACTCGCTCGTCCTGTTGCAGGGCCAGCAGCAAGGTGGCCGAAGCCTGTTCCAGCAGCAGATGCCGGGCCGCGATGGGGCTAGCGTCGAAGTGGCGGGCGCACAGGTCCAACTGTTCGACAAAAATGCGCCCCAAGCCCTGGCGGGCATCGAAACAGTGCCGGGTATAGCGCCTGTGCCCCAGCAGGTTGGCCTTGAGTGCACGTTCGGGCAGCTTGAGTACCCACAGGTCATTCAGCGTGCCGTAATGGAAGCGGTAAGGCGCATCGCCGCGCTCGACGATGAAACCACCTGGGCTGCAGCTGAGCTGATGACCGTCCTGCTCGAAGTGCACCTCGCTGCGATGCGGCACGGTCACCAGGTAGAACGCCTCTTGGTCCTGGCCGATATGCGCCTTGCTGCGCGAGTAGCCCAGCTGGCTGGAGCGCAGGCGCGAGAGGCTGAGCGGTGTGCTTGGTGTACTCCAGCGCTGCAAGTGGCCATCGAAGGGTTGTTCGGCGGCAAACGCCAGGCTCAAGGGGAAATAGGTGTCACTGATGGCTTCGGCCCAGCGCGCCTGGCGTTCGGGCTGTGGCCAGCCGAGGGTCGAGAGTTCTGTGGGCATGGTGGGTCCTTTTTCAAAGAGGGCAGCATTGAAAAAAGGAACTGCAGGCAAGCTACTCAAGCAGCTCTTGTTATTGTGCAAAACGCCTGGCAGCGCAAAGCTGCCAGGCGATTGTCAGGCCCATGATCGGCGCACGCCGACCTTCAGATCAAGCCCCGCGTGTCACCCGGTAGGTGGCCGAAGGCTCCAGGCGTGCCTGCCAGCCAGGCGGTAGCACGATGTTGGTGGTGTCTTCCTCGATCACGCAGGGGCCATGCACGACCTGCCCTGGCAGCACATGGTTGCCGTTGAATACCGGTGTGGGCTGCCATTGGCCGTCGGCGCTGAACAGCATCGGGCGAACGCTTTGCGCCTGTGGCGCGGGTGGCTCGGCCGGGCCCTGCAGCTCGGGTTGTGGCGGGCGTGGCAGGTGGCCGATCACCGAGCACTCCAGGTTCACCAGTTCCACCGGGCTTTCGGGCTCGCTGTACGAATACAGGGTTTGGTGGCGGCTGTGGAAGCGGCTGATCAGGGCGGCCAGGCCTGTGTCATCCAAGGCATGCTGTTCCAGCTCCACGCTGCATTCATGGATCTGCCCCAGGTAGCGCATTTCCAAGGTGTAGTGGCAGCTGCTGGCCTGGTCGCCAAAGCCGTCTTCGCGCAGGTTGGCCAGGCCTTGCTGACGCAGCTCGGCAAGGGCCTGGTTGAGCTGCACCAGGTCCACGTGCCCGCAGTCCAGGCGCATCGACAGGCTGGTGAGCTGGTCGTAGCGCACGTCGGAAAGGATCTGGCCGAACGCGCACAGGCCCGACGCCACCTTGGGGATCAGCACGGTGTGCATGCCGATTTCTTCGGCCAGGCGCACCACGTGCATGCCTGCCGCACCGCCTGCGCCGATCAGGGCGAAGTCGCGCGGGTCGTGGCCGCGCTCGATCGACACCCGGCGGATGCCGTTGACCATGTTCAAGTTGACCAGGGTGGTGATGCCGAATGCGGCGCGTTCCACGCTGATACCCAGTGGTTCGGCTATCTTGCTGCGGATAGCGTCCAGCGCGGCCTGGCGGTTCAGGCGAATGCTGCCGCCCAGCAGCGCGCCGTCTGGCAGGTAGCCCAAGGCCAGGTTGGCGTCGGTGACCGTGGGTTCGCAGCCACCTTTGCCGTAGCACACGGGCCCAGGCATGGCGCCGGCGCTGCGCGGGCCCACCTGGAGCATGCCGAACTCGTCCAGATGAGCGATGGAGCCGCCGCCGGCGCCCAGGGTCTCCACTTGAATCATCGGCACGCCGATGCGCTGGCGCAGAAAGTCCACGTCCTTGCTGAAATTGGTGCGCCCGGCGTTGGTCAGGGTGATGTCGAACGAAGTGCCGCCCATGTCCACGGTAATGACGTTGTCGATACCGAACGGCTTCGCCACCGCCAGCCCGGCTTGTGGCGCCGAGGCCGGGCCGGAGTTGATCGCATTGACAGCGCGCTCACGCATCAGGTACCCAGGCGCCAGGCCACCGTTGGACTGGAAGTAGCGCACCGGCTGCTGTGCGCCAAGTTCCTGGAACAGGTTGTCGATGCGCGCCACGTAGCGTGCCATTACCGGGCTGAGGTAGGCGTTGACCACGGTGGTGGAGGTGCGGGTGTACTCGCGAATCTGCGGGAACACCTCGCAGCCGGTGCAGACGAACACGTCGGGCAGGGCGGCCCGTACGAGCTCGGCGGCCCGCTGCTCGTGGCTGGGGTTGCGCACCGACCACAGGAAGGAAATGGCCACGGCCTGCACGCCTTCGGCCCGGAAGTAGTCGATGGCCGCATGGACAGCGGCTTCGTCGAGGGGACTGTGCTCACGGCCATCGCCAAGGATACGGCCGCCAATCGGGCGGCGCAGGTGGCGTGGGGCAAGCATGTGTGCCGGCGGGTAATGGGCGTCGTAGCGGTGGCCTTCTTCCTTGTGGCCCAGGCGGATTTCCAGGCTGTCCTCATGCCCCTCGGTGCACAGCAGGCCCACCTTGACCCCGGTGCGCTCGATCAGCGCGTTGAGGGCCACGGTGGTGCCGTTGATGCACAGGTCACAGTTGGCGATGAGTTCGGCCGGGCTGCGCCCGGTGGCGTCGGCGATCTGTGCCAGGCCGGCGCGAATGGCCAGGGTGCCGTCTTGCGGCGTGGAAGGGGCCTTGAACAGCTGCACGCCGCCGTCGCGGTCGGCCAGGATGAAATCGGTGAACGTGCCGCCGGCGTCGATGCCCAGGCGATATTGGTTACGCATGATGGTTCTCCGGTCAGCGCGGGGCGCGGGCAAGGCGGGTGGCGGTTTCGTCGAGGTGGCCTTGGTCATCGAGGACCACGCCATACTCCAGGGCTGCCCCTTGTGGCGAGACCAGGCCATTGCGCACATCCTCCAGCACGGCTGCGACCGGGCGACGCAGCGGGTCGCCGTAGCCACCACCGCCGGGGTTGACGTTGATGATGCGTTCGCCTGGTTGCAGGGTGAGCATGGGGTTTTGCGTGTAATGGTCTTCGCTGCCGTCGGCGTGGCGATGGATCAGCCGGCCCAGCTTGGGCTCAAGCAATGCGTTGCGTGCCCCGGCGGCACCGGCGGTGGGCAGTTGGCGGCCCTCGCCAAAGCCGACCACGGTCATGGCGTGGTCCAGTGGTTCGATCTCCAGGCGGGTGCCCGAACCGCCACGGAATTCACCGGCACCACAACTGTCGGCCATCAGGCTGTAGCGGTGGATCAGCACCGGGTAGGCGTGTTCGAGCAGCTCGATGTCACCGCTCATCAGCGCCCCGAAACAGCACAACGGGCCGCAGGCGTGCCAGCCATCCATCACCTTGTTGGCGCCGGCACCGGAAATGATCGAGGCCAGCACCATGGTCACGTACTCGCTGTTGCCGTTGCGCGGGTCATGGCCGGCGATGTTGATGCCGCTGGTATGCCCCCAGGAGGCCGTTACCCGCTGTGGCGAAGCCTGTTCCAGCGCGGTGCGCACGGCATCGGCCAGGGTTTCCATCGGCGTGGTGGTGCAGTTGACGTGGGGTGCGGGTTCTTCGGCATTGCACAGCGTGCCTCTGGGCCCGACATCGACCGTGACGCAGCGGTACAGCCCTTCGTTGTAGGGGGGCGCCACCTGGGCGAACATCATCAGCCCCAGGTACACACCCGACACCGAGTTGCCCTCGTAGGAATTGATGAAGTACGGCACTTGCGGCGGGCTGTCGATGCGCACGTGGGCCTGGTCGCCACGTATCTGTACATGGGCGGTGATGGCCAGTTCGCCCAGGCCATGGCCGGCATCTTCGAGCACGGCGGTGCCGCTGTAGTCACCGTCCGGCACATCGCGCAACAGTGCGCGCATGTGCCGGTCGGCCATGTTCTTCAGTTCGGCGATGCAGGCTCGCACCTGCGCCACGCCGTACTTGTCGAGCAGTTCCAGCAAGTGCCGCTCGCCGACCTTGCAGGCGCCATACTGGGCATTGAGGTCGCCTTCCTGATAGGGCCGGGCGCGCATGTTGGTGAGCATGAAGTTGATCACGTCCTCACGGCGTTTGCCCTTTTCCCACAGCTTGACCGGCGGAATGCGCAAGCCTTCGGCGTAGATTTCCTTGGCATCTGGGTTGTAGCCAGCCGGCACCGGGCCGCCGATGTCGGTCAGGTGGCCTTTGCACACGGTCCAGAACACCAACTCGCCCTGGTAGTACACCGGCTTGTACATGCAACAGTCGAGAATATGGCTGCCCTTGTAGGCCGGGTCGTTGTGGTAGATCACGTCGCCTTCTGCGATGTCGTCGCCGAAGAACTCGGCCACGCATTTCATGGCCGGGATCAGCGAACCCAGGTGGATGGGAATGTCCTGGCCTTGCAGGATCATTTCCGGCAGGTGATCGAACAGCGAGTTGGAATAGTCGTGGGCCAGGTTGAACACACTGGAGCGCCCGGTCTTTTCCAGGGTCAGGGTCATTTCGCGTTGCGCTGTCTCCAGCGCACCCCGGACAACCGCAAGGGTGATCGGATCTACTGTCTGCATAGGTCACCAACGTTTGTTCTTGTGCTTTGGGTGCGTGCCGCCAGAGGGGCGGCGCGTGGTGACAGGCTACGGGGCAGGGCGAGGGAAGGATTGTCGTTGGGTGTACTGGTTGTTGCGTTTGGGCGCACACGGCGACAGCTCCCCCAGGGTGGGGTGCGCAGCAGCGCCAACTTATTGCAGGTGAAAACCTTACGGTTTCAACATCTGCCGCACCAGCCATTGCCCCGCTGGCCCCAATGCCCGCCGGCTAGACCAGACCACATCCATATCCACTCGGCGTGGGTAACCCGCTATCGGCAACTCCACCAGCCCATTGCCAAACCGTGCCACCAGCGCCCTGGGCAGCTCGGCCCAACCAAACCCGCGCACGGCGAACTCCAGCAGGGTGAGGTAGTCCGGTGCCGACCAGGCCTGGCCGCGGCCGTGGTGCAGGCTGGGGGCATAGGTCTTGATATACAGCTGCCGTGCATGCTCCAGATGCTGCGCCTGCACCTGCGCCAGGCTTGCCAACGGGTGCCCGCTGGCCACGTAAACGCCAAATTCCGCCTGCTCCGGCAAGCGCGCCACGGCCACGTCGGCGGGGTAGCTGGGTTGGGTGGCAAGAATGCCGACATGGGCCAGGCCCTGTTGGATCATTTCGATCACATCAGCGTCCTCCGCCGGGCCGCAGCGCAATTCAGTGTGTGAGTACTGCTGGGCGAAGCGGGCCATCACCGCGCCCTGGAACGTGACGCTGTAGCTGTCCGACATCACCACCGATACCAAGGGCTCGACGTTCTGTGCCAGTCGCACCGCCAGCGCATCGAGCTGGGCGCTGGCATCGAGAATCGCCTCGACATGGCTCAGTACCTGCCGGCCCGCTTCATTCAGCGTGGGGTGGCGGCCACCGCGATCAAACAACGGGCAGCCGATATCAGTCTCGAAATTGGCGATGGCGATGCTGATGGTGGACTGACTTTTGCGCAGTTTGCGCGCTGCAGCAGAGAACGAACCCAGCGATGCAGCTTCGACAAACGCGACCAGAGCTTCGGGTGAATAGCGCATTGTATTGATAAAACCGATAGTAGCTATGTCGTGAGTATCAGTTTTATCAAAGAAAATAGACAGCACGACTCACGCAATGGATGGAATTTGCAATGAAACACGTGTCCTTTACCGAACGCCTGGTTCACGCCGTTGGCTACGAAGTGTTCGCGGTGTTGCTGTGTGCGCCGCTGCTGTCCTGGATCATGGGCAAGTCACTGGCGACGGCGGGCGCGCTGGCTGTGACCCTGTCGGTCATCGCCATGTTGTGGAACATGGTCTACAACGCGCTGGTCGACCGCTACGTGCAGGCCGAGCGTATCCACTGGAAGGCCCGTGCGCGTTTCGTGCACGGCCTGGGCTTCGAAGCCGGGCTGGTGGTGTGGTGTTTGCCGGTGGCGGCGTGGATGCTGGATATTTCGCTGGCGCAGGCGTTCATGGTGGAGCTGGGCTTCTTCGTCATCATTCTGCCCTACACCGTGCTGTACAACTGGGCCTTCGACAAAGCCCGGCATCTGCTGATGCAGCGTCGCCTGGCGTGAAGATTCTGCCAGTGTCGACAAAAAAAAGGGCATGCCACCGCTGGCATGCCCTTTTTCAAATCGCTGAAGCGCCTCAGGCGACTTTGACGATCCAGCCAGCCGGTGCTTCAACGTCACCGCTCTGGATGCCGGTCAGCTCGTTGTAGAGCTTCTGGGTAACCGGGCCGACCTTTTCCAGGTCGTGGAATACGTGCAGCTTGCCGTTGTACTCGATGCCGCCGATCGGGGTGATCACCGCAGCGGTACCGCAGGCACCCGCTTCGATGAAGCGGTCCAGCTTGTTGATTTCGACATCGCCTTCGATCACGGTCAGGCCCAGGCGCGATTGCGCCAGTTCCATCAGCGACAGGCGGGTGATACCGGGCAGCACCGAAGCCGATTTCGGGGTCACGAACTCGTTGTTGGCGGTGATGCCGAAGAAGTTGGCCGAACCGACTTCCTCGATCTTGGTGTGGGTCAGCGGGTCGAGGTAGATGGCGTCGGCGAAGTTGGCTTTCTTCGCTTCAGCACCCGGTTGCAGGCTGGCAGCGTAGTTGCCGCCGACCTTGGCTGCGCCGGTGCCTTGCGGGGCGGCACGGTCGAAGCTGGAAATCTGGAAGTTGTGCGGCTTCATGCCGCCCTTGAAGTACGAGCCAACCGGGATGGCGAACACCGAGAAGATGAACTCGGGGGCGGTGCGCACGCCAATGTTGTCGCCGGTGCCGATCACGAACGGGCGCAGGTACAGGGCGCCTTTGCCGTGCGGTGGCACGAATTTTTCGTTGGCCTTGACCACTTGCTTGCACGCTTCGATGAACACATCGGTCGGCACGTGCGGCATCAGCAGGCGAGCGCAGCTGCGCTGCATGCGAGCGGCGTTCTGGTCTGGGCGGAACAGGTTGATCGAGCCGTCCTTGCAACGGTAGGCCTTCAGGCCTTCGAAGCACTGCTGGCCATAGTGCAAGGCCGTGGAGCCTTCACTGATGTGCAGTACGTTGTCTTCGGTCAGGGTGCCCTTGTCCCACTCGCCATTGCGCCATACGGACAGGTAGCGTTTGTCGGTCTTGATGTAGTCGAAACCCAGCTTGTCCCAATTAATGCTTTCGTTGCTCATGACACCCTCATTGTCTTGCAAGTGCCCGATCGCTCGGGCTGCTGTTATATGCGCACCATGCCACCTTAATACATCCTTGGCGGATCGGGAACGGCCAGTCACGAATTGATAGCGTGCGATGCATTTTTCGCAGCACATGGCTGCGCCTACAAGTGCAGGTATTCATCGAGCGCCAGGTTTTCCAGCAATACCGCATCATGGGACGCCACCATCAGCGCCCCGCGAAATTGCCCAAGCATGCGTTCCAGGGCTGTCAGCGATGGCAGGTCCAGGTGGTTGCCGGGTTCGTCCAGCAGCAACAGGTCGAGCGGCCGTTCGCGGTATAGCACGGCGGCCAGCGCCGCCTTCATCCGCTCGCCGCCGCTGAGCAGGCTGCTGGGCAGTTCGACACGGGCCGCATCCAGGCCCAATTGCGCCAGGCGGCTGCGCAACTCGCCCTGGGCCAGCATCGGGTTGGCTTGGCGCAGGTGTTCGAGCACGCTGCCGTGGCCCGCTAGCGTGTTGCAGTGCTGGTCGAGCAGGGCGGTTTCGCCACTGAGGCGCACATTGTCGGGCGGTGCCGGCAACTCCCCGTTCAGCAGCCTGAGCAGGGTGGACTTGCCACTGCCATTGGCGCCGATCAGCCCCACGCGCTGGCCCAGGCACACACGCAGGTCAAGCGGTTTGCGGGTGCCACGCGGCAAGCGAAGTGCCTGCAAGGCCAACACTTCTCGGCCTGGATGACGCTGAGGTGTAGGCGCGTGCAAGGTAATAGCGCTGTCATGCTCGACCTCACGGGCGGCGTCACGCACTTTACCCACCAACGCTTGCTGGGCATCGCGATGGTCGCGGCGCTGCTTGCCAGCAGTGGCCTGGCTGCGCTCCTGCTGGCGGTCGACCAGGATCTTGGCCTGGTTGGCGTGCTTGGCCTGGCGCCCGGCCCGCGCCTGATGGCGCTCCAGGTCTTCGCGCTGGCGCTGCAGTTCACGGGCCTGGCGTAGCTGCGCCTGCTTCAGCCGGGCAAGGTGCTGCTGGGCCTGCGCCGTCTGGTTGGCTTTTTGCGCTGCATAGATGCTGTAGTTGCCACCATAGCCCTGCAAACCCAGGCTGGATAATTCAACAATGCGTGCCATGTGCGCCAGCAGGCTGCGGTCGTGGCTGATCACCAGCAAGCCACGGTCCCAGGCTTCGATCATGCTCAGCAGTTGGGCACGGGCGTCGCTGTCCAGGTGATTGCTTGGCTCGTCGAGGATCAGGTAGTCGGCATCGCTGAGCCACGCGCCAATCAGCGCCACGCGCATGGCCTGGCCGCCGCTCAGGCTCCGTGCGGGCTGGCGCCAGTCGAGTTGGCCCAGGCCGTGGCCCTGAAGCTGGCGTTGCAATTGCTCGCGGATATCCCAGCGCTCGCCAACGGTGTCGAAATCGTGGGGCTGGATGCTGCCTTGCTCGATACGCTCCAGCGCCGCAATCACCGGCCCCACTTGGGCCAGGTCGGCAAGCGTGGCGCTGCGCTCGATGACTTGCTGGTCCAGCAAATGGACAGGCCCGAGGCGCCGGCAATGGCCGCTGCTCGGTTCACGCTGGCCGGCAAGAATCTGCCCTAGCAGGCTTTTGCCCACGCCATTGCGCCCGACCAGGCCGGTGCGGCGTTGGTCGAAGGTTTCGTTGAGGTTGCTGAACAGCAGCCTGCCATCAGGCAAGGCCAAGGAGACGCTGTCCAGCGTCAGAATCGACGTGTTCGTCATGCACAACTCCACAAATGCCGCGACATCTCCGGAGCGAGCCGGAGGCTGAAGACTGGCCGTCGAACGGACGGCGGCATCAATGGCGCATTGGACGAACACCTCGTAATTGGAGAGCGCGTAGCCTAACGGACCGTCCGGGGCCGGGTAAAGCACCGGCCGCCGGTTGGGGCCTCAGCGTTGCGCCTGCAAGCGTTTAGCCCAGTCCCCGGCGTGGCCGTGCGCGCAGGCTTGTTCACTGTCGAACCGCACATGCCAGGCCGGATGGTCCAGCTGTATGCCGGCTTGCTCCAGTGCATGGCGGGTCAACGCCAGCATGTGCGCCTTCGCTTCGCCCGCGACGGCAGCGGCTTTGTCGGCCTCTTGCTCAAATACCCAGGTAATACGAAGGCTGCCCGGAAAGTCCTCGGGGTCGAGGCGGTGAGTGAGCCAGCTGAAACCGACGATCTGCGCCTTGGCGGTTTCGCAGGCATCGGTCAGGCACGCCACCAGCTCCCGCTCCAGGCGGGCCATTTCGCGTTTGCCCAGTGCCTTCACGGGTTGGCCTCGTCATCGATCTGCTGGCAAAAGCGCAGGCGGTTGCCGAACGGGTCCCACACCTGCATCTGCAGGCCCCAGTCCAGGCGCTCGGCCTCTGGCCGGGCGTAACCGTACTGTTTGTCCTGCAGCTCGCGCTCCAGCGCGCGCAGGTCGTCGATGCGGGCGAACACGGTAGAACCGGGGCATGCATCGCCATGGTGCTCGGAAAGGTGCAGGATCAGGCCGTCGCGGTGAATCTGTACGTACAACGGCAGGTCCGGGCTGAAACGATGCTCCCAGTCCAGGCTGAAACCGAGGAAATCGAGGTAGAACTCCTTGGCCTTGTCGACCGAGAAGATGCGCAGTACGGGTATGGCGGGGGCGAGGGGCATGGGACGTCCTTGACCGTGGGCAGAGTCGCTACTGTAACGCAGTAGCACCAAGAGTGGTCGACCAGCCCGCCGCAATGGTTGACCACCCGCCAGCCACTGCGTAGCCTTGCCAGTTCGAGGTTCTTCGGCCAGGCCGAAGCTAAGATGGGAACGCGGTACATGCCGCGGCTGCCCCCGCAACTGTAAGCACCGACAACGGATCGACACTGCCACTGCGCCAGCGCGCGGGAAGGCGTCATCCCGCCAGCCCGCTGTTCAACCGTACGGGGGCCTGGAACGGTGCGAGCCAGGAGACCTGCCTCGTCACGTTTTCGACTTTCAACCGGGCGGGGTGATCCGGTGGCGAACAAGCCCGGCCAACCTCTGGCCCGTGGCTGTCGTCCTGCATGCCCGCGCCACACTGCCAAGGGCAATGCGACATGAAAACACTGGCCAAGCTCCCCGTCACCATCGTCACCGGCTTCCTCGGCTCGGGCAAGACCACCTTGCTGCGCCACATGCTCGACAACGCCCAAGGCCGCCGCATCGCGGTCATCGTCAACGAATTCGGCGAGCTGGGCATCGACGGCGAAATCCTCAAACAGTGCAGCATCGGTTGCACCGAGGAAGAAGCCAGCGGCCGCGTCTACGAACTGGCCAATGGTTGCCTGTGCTGCACCGTGCAGGAAGAATTCTTTCCGGTGATGCGCGAGCTGGTGGCACGCCGTGGCGACCTCGACCACATCCTGATCGAAACCAGCGGCCTGGCCCTGCCCAAGCCTTTGGTACAAGCGTTCCAGTGGCCGGAAATCCGCAACGCCTGCACCGTCGATGCGGTCATCACCGTGGTCGACAGCCCGGCCGTGGCCGCTGGCACCTTCGCCGCCTACCCTGACCAGGTCGATGCCCAGCGCAAACTCGACCCTAACCTGGACCATGAATCGCCACTGCACGAGCTGTTCGCCGACCAGCTGGCCAGCGCCGACCTGGTGGTACTGAACAAGGCCGACCTGATCGACGCCGAAGGCCTGGCCAAGGTGCGCGCCGAAGTGGCTGAAGAACTGCCGCCGGCCGTCAAGGTGATCGAGGCCAGCAGCGGCAAGCTGCCACTGGAAGTGCTGTTGGGCGTGGGTGCCGAGTCCGAGGCGCACATCGATGGCCGCCGCACCCACCACGACACGCACCACGACGGCGACGACCATGACGATCATGACCACGACGCCTTCGATTCCATTTCCATCGACCTGCCCGAGGCCGACGAAAGCCTGCTGCTCGACGCACTGACGCAACTGGTGGTGGAGTTCGGCATCCTGCGTGCCAAGGGCTTCGCCGCCATCCCGGGCAAGCCGATGCGCCTGCTGGTGCAAGGCGTGGGTACCCGCTTCGACAAGCACTTCGATCGCGCCTGGCGCAACGACGAGCCGCGCATCACCCGCCTGGTGCTGATCGGTCAGGACCTTGACGCTGTTCAACTGGAAGCGCGCCTGCGCCAGGCCCTGGGCGCCTGACCCATGCACCTGCTGCGGACCCAGCCCGGCGGCTTCGTGCCGGATGACAGCATTGCCGACCTCGGCCAGACACCCGCCGAGCTGGTGATTCTCTGCAGCGGCGATTCGCACCTGGCATTGCTCGCCGATACCGCCGAGCAATTGCCTGAAGACTTCCCCAGCCTGCGCCTGGCCAACCCGATGCAGGTGCAGAACCATGCCTCGGTCGACTTGTACGTCGACCAGGTGCTGCGCCACGCCAAGGTCATTCTGGTGTCGCTGCACGGTGGCGTTGGCTACTGGCGCTACGGCGTCGAGCAACTGGTCGAATTGGCCGCCCGTGGCGTGCAACTGATTCTGGTGCCGGGCGATGATCGCCCGGACCCGGAACTGACCAGCTTGGGTAACGTTTGTGGCGAACAGGCCGAACGCCTCTGGCACTACCTGCGCCAGGGCGGCAAGGCCAATGCCATCAACCTGTTCAATTGCCTGGCCAGCCAGTGGCTGGGGCGTGACTACGCCTGGGACGAGCCACAGCCTTTGCCACGCACCGCCGTGTATCACCCGGCCAAGGGGAGCGTGGCGCTAGAAGACTGGTACCCGCACTGGCACCCGGATTACCCGGTGACGCCGCTGTTGTTCTACCGCTCGCACCTGCAGGCGGCCAACACCGCCTTCATCGACGTGTTCTGCCAGCGCCTGCAAGCAGCCGGGCTGAACCCGTTGCCGATCGCAGTGGCCAGCCTCAAGGAAAGCGCCTGCCTGGAGCAGGTCGAAGCCTGGCTGGACGAGGTCGGCGCTGAAGTGCTGGTCAATACCACCGGCTTTGCCCTGTCCAGCCCAGAGCGCCCCAACCTGCGGCCGTTGCGCCGTGACATCCCGGTGTTGCAGGCCATTTGCGCGCAAGACAACCAGCCCGGCTGGGAAACCAGCGAGCAGGGCCTGGGCGCGCGTGACCTGGCCATGCACATCGCCTTGCCGGAGCTGGACGGGCGCATCATCACCCGTCCGGTCAGTTTCAAGGACATGGCCTGGCGCAGCGAGCGCAGCCAGTCCGACGTGGTGTGCTACCGCGCGCACCCCGAGCGCATGGACTTCGTCGCCGAGCTGGCCCGCCGCTGGGTTGAGCTGGCGCGCCTGCCTAATGCCCAAAAGCGTATTGCCCTGGTGCTGGCCAATTACCCGACCCGTGATGGCCGCATTGGTAACGGCGTCGGCCTGGACACCCCGGCAGCGGCGCTGAACATCCTCAAGGCGCTACAGGCCGAAGGCTATCCGCTGGCCGATTTGCCGAGCAGCGGCACGCAGTTGATTCACCAACTGCTCGGTGGCGTGACCAACGACCTTGACCACCTGGACCAACGCCCCTGCGCCCAGAGCCTGAGCCTGGCCGACTACCAGGCTGCATTCGAGCGCCTGCCCGAGGCCAACCGCCAGGCCGTGCTGGAACGCTGGGGGCCGCCCGAGCAAGACCCGATGTACCGCAGCGGCCGGCTGATGGTGGCCGGCTTGCGCTTTGGCCTGACTTTCGTCGGTATCCAGCCGGCGCGGGGGTATCAGGTGGACCCGAGCGCGGTGTACCACGACCCCGACCTGGTGCCGCCGCACGGCTACCTGGCGTTTCACTTCTGGCTGCGTCACGCCTTTGCCGCCGACGCGGTGATCCATGTCGGCAAGCACGGCAACCTTGAGTGGCTGCCCGGCAAGGGCGTGGGGTTGTCGGCACAGTGCTGGCCGGATGCGCTGCTCGGCCCGCTGCCGAACATCTACCCGTTCATCGTCAACGACCCGGGCGAGGGTGCTCAGGCCAAGCGCCGCACCCAGGCGGTGATCATCGATCACCTGATGCCGCCGCTGACCCGTGCCGAAACCTATGGGCCGCTGCGCCACCTGGAACAGTTGGCTGATGAGTTCTACGAAGCGCAGCTGCTCGACCCACGGCGTGCTCGCGAGTTGCAGCGCGATATTCTCGAACTGGTAAAAGCCAACCACATCGACCGCGAGTTGCAACTGGAAGGGCAACTGGACGATGCCGCCGTATGGCTGCCACGCCTGGACACCTACCTGTGTGACCTCAAGGAATCGCAGATTCGCGATGGGCTGCACGTGTTCGGGCAGTCGCCTGAAGGGCGCCTGCGCCTGGATACATTGCTGGCGCTGTTGCGGGTTGAGCGTGGCGACGGTCGTGGTGGCAATGCCAGCCTCCTGCGGGCGCTGGCCAAAGCACTGGTGCCGGGCTTCGACCCGCTCGACTGTGACCTTGGGCAGCCGTGGCAGGGTACACGCCCTGAACAGCTGCAAGCCATCGGCAATGACCCTTGGCGCACGTGTGGCGATACCCGCGAGCGCCTCGAACTGTTGGCACACCAGGTGATCGGGCAGGCGCTGGAAGGCACTGCAGCGTTACCCGCCCTAAGTGAATGGCAGCCGGTGCACGACGTACTTCAGGCCCTGCGTGACGCGGTGGCACCCAGCCTGGACGCCTGCGGCACTGCCGAAATGAATGGCCTGCTGGCGGCATTGGCGGGGCGCTTCGTGCCCGCCGGCCCCAGCGGCGCACCCAGCCGCGGGCGCCTCGACGTGCTGCCCACCGGCCGCAACTTCTATACCGTGGACGTGCGCAACCTGCCCACCACCACGGCCTGGCGCCTGGGTTTCGCCTCGGCCAGCCTGATCCTCGAACGCCACCTGCAGGACCACGGCGATCACCTGCGCCAGCTCGGCCTGTCGGTATGGGGTACGGCGACCATGCGCACTGGCGGCGACGACATTGCTCAGGCCATGGCGCTGATGGGCGTGCGGCCGGTGTGGGCCACTGGCAGCCAGCGCGTGGACGATTTCGAAATCCTGCCGCTGAGCTTGCTCGACCGCCCGCGTGTAGACGTGACCTTGCGCGTTTCCGGCTTCTTCCGCGATGCGTTCGGTAACCTGATCCGTCTGTTCGATGCCGCCGTGCAGGCCGTGGCCGCGCTGGACGAGCCCGACGACCTCAACCCCCTGGCTGCCCGTGTACGCAGCGAGCGGGCAGTGCTGCAGGCGCAAGGCGTGGACGCCGATCAAGCTGCTCGCCAGGCCGGTTGGCGGGTGTTCGGTGCCAAACCCGGCGCTTACGGTGCCGGGGTGCAGAACGCCATTGATGGGCGGCTGTGGCACAGCCGTGACGACCTGGCCGAGGTCTACCTCAACCATGGCGGCTATGCCTACGGTGGCAGCGACGATGGCACCCCGGCCCGCGCCCAGTTCGCCCAGCGTCTGGCCAAGGTGCAGGCGGTGCTGCAAAACCAGGACAACCACGAGCATGACCTGCTCGACTCCAATGATTACTACCAGTTCCAGGGCGGTATGCTGGCAGCGTCGGAAACGCTGTCCGGGGCGGCGGTGGCCAGCTACCACGGCGACCACAGCCAGGCCGATCGACCGCGTATCCGTACCCTCAAGGAGGAGCTGAACCGGGTAATCCGTGCCCGTGCGCTCAACCCGAAGTGGATCGACGGGGTCAAGCGTCACGGCTACAAGGGCGCCTTCGAGATGGCGGCGACAGTCGACAACGTGTTCGCCTTCGACGCCACCACGCACCTGATCGACGACCATCATTATCAGGGGCTGGCCGATGCCTACGTGCTCGACCCGGCCACCCGCGATTTCATGCGCGAGCACAACCCCGAGGCCTTGCGCGACCTCACCGAGCGCCTGCTGGAGGCCCAGCAGCGCGGTTTGTGGCAGGCGCCGGGCAATTACCGCGAAGCCCTCGAAGAACAACTGCTCGACGGCGAGGAACAGGCTTGAAATGAGTGAACCCGTACAATTTCCGCTGGCGGCGGTGGTCGGTGCCGACGACCTGAAGCTGGCGCTGTGCCTGACCGCCATCGACCCGAAGATCGGCGGCGTGCTGATCGAAGGGCCGCGTGGCATGGCCAAGAGCACCCTGGCCCGTGGCCTGGCTGACCTGCTTGGCGAAGGCCCGTTCGTGACCTTGCCATTGGGCGCCAGTGAAGAGCGGCTGGTCGGCACCCTCGACCTGGATGCCGCGCTGGGGCAGGGCAAGGCGCAGTTTTCCCCTGGGGTGCTGGCCCAAGCCGACGGTGGCGTGCTGTATGTCGATGAGGTCAACCTGCTGCCGGACACGTTGGTTGACCTGTTGCTCGATGTGGCTGCCAGTGGCACCAACCGCATCGAGCGCGACGGCATCTCGCACCGGCACAATGCCCGTTTCGTGCTGATCGGCACCATGAACCCGGAAGAGGGCGAGCTGCGCCCGCAACTGCTCGACCGTTTTGGCCTGAACGTGGCGCTGGAAGGCTTGCCCGAGCCCGAGGCCCGGCAGCAGATCATTCGCCGACGCCTGGCGTTCGACAGTGACCCCAAGGCGTTCTGTGACCAATGGGCAACGGCCCAGGCGCAACTGCGTGAGCGCTGCCAGGCGGCGCGCCAGGCCTTGGCCCAGATTGCCCTGGATGATCAGGCGCTGGCCTGGATTACCGAGCGCTGCTACGCCGCTGGCGTCGACGGCCTGCGCGCCGACCTGGTCTGGCTGCGTGCGGCGCGCGCCCATTGTGCCTGGCGCGGTGCTGCGGCTATTGAAGAGGTGGATGTCGAAGCGGTGGCCGAGTTCGCCTTGCGTCATCGCCGCCGTGTCATGCCCCAGGCCAAAACGCCGTCGGCGCCGCAGCCGCCTGACCAGCAGCCCGGCCAACCGGGTGGCGGCAACCCTGGTGAACAGGGTGCGCAGGGCGACTGGGGGGCATTGCCGGCGCAGCCGGTGGCCAGCGGCGCACGCCGCGAGGTACCGAACTGGGCAAAAAAGCCCTGAGCATCCCCCAGCTACCTGCCAAAGGGGCGGATGCAAGGCCTGGTGCAGGCAAGCAGGGCGAGGCCAGCCGTGGCCGCGGTCGCAATGCGGCGGCCGGCCGGGTGGCCTGGCTACCGACATTGCTCAAAGGGCGGCCACGGCTGCGCCAAGACCTGTGTTGGCAACAGCGCCAGGCTCGGCCCGCAGAACTGTGGCTAGTCATCGTCGACGCGTCGGCCTCGACCCGTCGCCATCAGGCGCTGGCGCAGACCAAAGGGTTGCTGGCAGCGCTGTTCGATCAGGCTTACCGCCAGCGCGCCCGGTTGGCGTTGCTGACCGCCAGCGGGCGTACACCGCAGTGGCAGCGCCACGGCCTGAAGGCCTCGGCGGCTTTGCAACCCTGGCTGCAGGCGTTGGGTGCAGGTGGCGGCACGCCGCTGATTTGTGCATTGGAGCAGGCCCGACACTGGCTACAGGCACGACAGCGCGCCTATCCAGATGAAGCCGTGCGCTGCCTGGTGTTTACCGACGGTCGTCTGCAGCGCTGGGACACTGTTCAACCCATGCCCTGTGCAACGTTGCTGGTGGATATGGAATTGGCGCCGGTGCGTGTTGGCCGCGCGCAGCACCTGGCAGAACAGTTGCAGGCCGATTATCAGCACTTGCAACACTTCAAGGTCGTGGATTGAACCGTACTGGCGCGACACTATGTCGCAACAGGAAAAGTTGCCAGAACAGCAACTTTGCATCCGAACAAGTGCGTGGCGCTGCACGCACTTGGTTTACCGGGCGATATTACTTCGGCATCGACCACGGTTGCAGGTCGTAACCCTTTTCACATAATTCGGCGCGCACTTCTTCAATCAGGCTGGCCCATTGGGCCGGGTCGGAGTAGATACGCGAGGACACTTGCTTGGCGCCGATGCGGGTGCTGGTCCGGTCGATCACTGCCAGGCTCAGCTCACCAGTACCGTTGGGTGCATCCCAGGCTACGCACTGGAAAGGTTCGAAGGCGTGGTCGGCAATCAGCAGTGCTTCGTTGACACGGAGCGGGGCATTCATGGTTCGGTCTCTCTATGGTCCCAAACATCGAAGTGAAGTCCGCGTTGCTTCAAAGTCGCCTCAATGATCGCGAAGTGCAGCGCGGGGTTATGTGTACTGATGCTCGTTGTCCGGGGGCAAGTCACACATTGGTTGTAAATTTTTTTGTCAGAGGCATATTCGTTGTTGCCTGCGCCGCCATGTGATGTCGATAAAGTGCGAAAATTCCCGGGGCACTTTGTAAAAAAATGCGTCCGCAGACAAACGGTAGTGGGCACTGTCAACTTCGTTGCTACTGTTAAACGGGCGCCACAACTTGCTGTTTTACTTCAAAAAACCAAAAACTGGCGCCAAGGATCGGTCATGCAGCAGCCTGCCGCTCAACGCCGTTTGCTAATCGTCGACCCCTGCGACGACTGCCACCGCTTATTGCCTGGCCTGCGCAACGCAGGCTGGGATGTGGACAGCTGTATGCTCGGGGCCGCGCTGGACCATCCCTGCGATGTAGGCCTGCTGCGCTTGCAGGCCACGCACCTGAGGCATCCGGATGCGGTCAAGGACATGATCAAGCGCAGCAACACCGAATGGATTGCCGTGCTCAGCGCCGAACAGCTGCGCATGCCGGCGTTCGGTGATTTTGTTTGTGAGTGGTTTTTCGACTTCCACACCTTGCCGTTCGACGTCTCCCGCGTGCAGGTGACCCTGGGCCGCGCCTTCGGCATGGCCCGTTTGCGCGGCAAGGGGGCGGTCAAGGTCGATGAGGCGACCCACGAGTTGCTCGGCGAAAGCCGGCCGATCCGTGAGCTGCGCAAGTTGCTGGGCAAACTGGCGCCCACCGAATCGCCCGTGCTGATCCGTGGTGAGAGCGGCACCGGCAAGGAACTGGTGGCACGCACCCTGCACCGTCAGTCGCAACGCAGCGAGCAGCCGTTCATCGCCATCAACTGTGGGGCGATCCCCGAGCATCTGATCCAGTCCGAACTGTTCGGCCATGAAAAGGGCGCATTCACCGGGGCGCATCAGCGCAAGGCCGGGCGCATCGAAGCGGCCCATGGTGGCACGCTGTTTCTCGATGAAATCGGTGACCTGCCGCTGGAGTTGCAGGCCAACCTGCTGCGTTTTCTGCAGGAGAAGCACATCGAGCGGGTGGGCGGCAGCCAGCCGATCCCAGTGGATGTGCGAGTGTTGGCGGCCACCCATGTGGACCTGGAGCGGGCCATCGAGCAAGGGCGTTTTCGCGAAGACTTGTATTACCGCCTGAACGTGTTGCAGGTGGTGACCGCGCCGTTGCGCGACCGGCATGGTGACCTGTCCATGCTGGCAAGCCACTTTGCCCATTTCTACAGCCTGGAAACCGGGCGCCGGCCGCGTTCGTTCAGCGACCATGCCCTGGCCGCGATGGGCCGGCATGACTGGCCGGGCAATGTGCGCGAGCTGGCCAACCGTGTGCGCCGGGGGCTGGTGCTGGCTGAAGGGCGGCAGATCGAGGCGCAGGACTTGGGCCTGCAGCTGCTCGACCAGGAACAACAACCGCTGGGCACGCTGGAGGAGTACAAGCAACGCGCCGAGCGCCAGGCGCTGTGCGATGTGCTTAACCGGCACAGTGACAACCTGAGTGTGGCGGCGAAGGTGCTGGGTATCTCGCGGCCGACTTTTTATCGATTGCTGCACAAGCATCAGATTCGTTGACTCCCCTTGCAGGTTTGACGTGGCATCTCCAGGGCCTGGCAGATCGAGCGCCGCCCGCGCGGCGCTCGATCTGCCAGGCGGCGAAGATGTCACGCCGAGTTTCACAATTCTTAACAAAGTATCAAATGAGACAAAATTGACTCATTTTGTCTTCGCTCATATCATTCGGGCCGTTTTTCCATTTGAAGCTCGGGTGAATCATGAGCAACTTGCGTGCAATAGGAATGGCCAGCTGCCTGGCGGCGGCAGTCGCGCTGGCCGGCTGCGGCGAAGCTGAAGCGCCGCCGTCTGCGGCCCACAGTGCCTTTCCGGTCCAGACCGTCACGGTCGCCAGCGAACCCCTGACCTTGGCGGCAACGCTGCCGGGCCGGGTCGAACCCATGCGGGTGGCCGAGGTTCGCGCCCGAGTGGCCGGCATCGTCCTGCACAAGCGCTTCGAAGAAGGCGCCGACGTAAAAGCCGGCGATGTGCTGTTCCAGATAGACCCGGCACCCTTCAAGGCCGCGCTGGCACGCGCCGAGGCCGACCTGGCCAGGGCCCAGTCGGTCATGTTCGAAGCCCAGGCGCGGGTACGCCGCTACGAACCGCTGGTGAAGATCGAGGCAGTCAGCCAGCAGGACTTCGACACCGCCAGCGCCGACCTGCGCAGCGGCCAGGCCGCTGTGCGTTCGGCCCAGGCCGATGTCGAGACCGCGCGCCTGAACCTGGGCTACGCCACGGTCAAGGCGCCGATCTCTGGCCGTATCGGCCGTGCCCTGGTCACCGAAGGTGCGCTGGTGGGGCAGGGCGACGCCACGCTGATGGCGCGCATCCAGCAACTCGATCCGATTTACGTCGACTTTACCCAGTCCGCCGCCGACGCGCTGCGCCTGCGCCAGGCGCTGAAGGAGGGTGCGCTGGCAGCCGGTGATCAGCAGGCCCTGACCGCCCAGGTGGAAGGCACCGACTACGAGCGCCAGGGTGCGCTGATGTTCACCGACGTCGCGGTCGACCGCGGCACCGGCCAGGTCACCTTGCGCGGCCGCTTCGACAACGCCGACGGCATCCTGCTGCCGGGCATGTATGTGCGCGTGCGCACCCCGCAAGGCACCGACAACCAGGCCATCCTTGTGCCGCAGCGCGCCATCCAGCGCGGCAGCGACGGCGAGGCGCGGGTCATGCTGGTGGGCATCGGTGGGGTTGCCGAGGCGCGCAGTGTGCGCACCGGTGCCATGCACGGTGCCCGCTGGCAAGTCACCGAGGGCTTGCGCCCAGGTGACCAGGTGATCGTCGGCAGCCCTGCCGGGCTGGCTGCGGGCATGCCGGTGGTGACTGCCCCGGCGCAACAAGCCGCAGCACGCTGAGGCGAGGGTAACGAGATGTCCAAGTTCTTCATCAAACGGCCGAACTTCGCCTGGGTCGTGGCGCTGTTCATTTCCCTGGCGGGGTTGCTGGTCATACCTACGCTGCCGGTGGCCCAGTACCCTAACGTAGCGCCACCACAAATCACCATCACCGCTACCTACCCAGGGGCTTCGGCCAAGGTGCTGGTGGACTCGGTTACCAGCATCATCGAAGAGTCGCTCAACGGCGCCAAGAACCTGCTGTATTTCGAGTCGACCAACAACTCCAACGGCATGGCCGAAGTGGTGGTCACCTTCGAGCCGGGTACCGACCCGGAACTGGCCCAGGTGGATGTGCAGAACCGCCTGAAAAAGGCCGAAGCACGCATGCCGCAGGCGGTGATCACCCAAGGCATCCAGGTCGAGCAGACCAGTGCCGGCTTCCTGCTGATCTACGCCCTCAGCTACAAGGAGGGCGCAGGCCAGGCCGATACCACGGCGCTGGGCGACTACGCCGCGCGCAACATCAACAATGAGCTGCGCCGGGTCCCGGGCGTGGGCAAGTTGCAGTTCTTCTCGTCGGAAGCCGCCATGCGCGTGTGGGTCGACCCACAGAAACTGGTGGGCTATGGGCTGTCGATCGATGACGTGAGCAATGCCATCCGTGGGCAGAACGTGCAGGTGCCGGCCGGCAGCTTCGGCAGCGCGCCGGGCAGCAGCCAGCAGGAGCTGACTGCCACCCTGGCGGTGCAAGGCACCCTGGACGACCCTCAGGCGTTCGGCCGAGTGGTACTGCGCGCCAACCCGGACGGTTCGCTGGTGCGCCTGGCCGATGTCGCCCGCCTGGAAGTGGGCATGGAAAGCTACAACTTTTCTTCGCGCCTGAATGGCAAACCTGCGGTGGCCGGTGCGGTGCAGCTGGCGCCGGGCGCCAATGCGCTGAAAACTGCCGATCTGGTCAAGGAACGCCTGGCCGAGCTGAGCGCGTTCTTCCCCGAGGGCGTCGAGTACTCGGTGCCCTATGACACCTCGCGTTTTGTCGACGTGGCCATCGAAAAGGTCATTCACACCCTGCTCGAAGCCATGGTGCTGGTATTCCTGGTGATGTTCCTGTTCCTGCAGAACATCCGCTACACGCTGATCCCGTCGATCGTGGTACCGGTGTGCCTGCTGGGCACGTTGATGGTGATGAAGCTGCTGGGCTTCTCGGTGAACATGATGACCATGTTCGGCATGGTGCTGGCGATCGGCATCCTGGTCGACGACGCCATCGTGGTGGTGGAAAACGTCGAGCGGATCATGGCCGAGGAAGGGCTGTCGCCTGTCGACGCCACCATCAAGGCAATGGGCCAGGTGTCCGGCGCGATCATCGGCATCACCCTGGTACTGTCGGCCGTGTTCATGCCACTGGCGTTCATGTCGGGTTCGGTGGGGGTGATCTACCAGCAGTTTTCGCTGTCGCTGGCGGTGTCGATCCTGTTCTCGGGCTTCCTCGCGCTTACCTTCACCCCGGCCCTGTGCGCCACGATGCTCAAGCCGGTGGCCCCTGGGCACCATGAAAAGCGCGGCTTCTTCGGCGCTTTCAACCGTGGCTTTGCGCGGCTGACCGAGCGCTACTCGGTGATGAACAACGCCCTGGTGCGCCGTGCCGGCCGCTACATGCTGCTGTATGCCGGTATTCTGGCGATGCTCGGCTATTTCTACCTGCGCCTGCCGGAATCCTTCGTACCGGTGGAAGACCAGGGCTATGCGATCGTTGACGTGCAGCTGCCGCCGGGCGCCAGCCGCGTGCGTACCGACGCCACCGGGCAGGCCCTGGAGCAGTTCCTGATGTCCCGCGAGGCGCTGGCCTCGGCATTCCTGGTCAGCGGCTTCAGCTTCTCGGGCATGGGCGAGAACGCCGCGTTGGCATTCCCTACCTACAAAGACTGGTCGGTACGTAGCGCCGAGCAATCGGTGGATGCCGAAACCCAGGCGATCAATGCGCAATTTGCCAGCCATGGCGATGGCACGATCATGGCGGTCAACCCGCCGCCGATCGATGGCCTGGGCAACGCCGGTGGCTTCGCCCTGCGCCTGCTCGACCGTGGCGGCCTGGGCCGTGAGGCCTTGCTGGCGGCACGCGACAAGATCCTGGGCGAGGCCAACGGCAACCCAGTCATCCTTTACGCGATGATGGAAGGGTTGGCAGAAGCGCCGCAGTTGCGGGTCGACATCGATCGGGAAAAGGCCCGTGCCCTTGGCGTGCCCTTCGAAACCATCAACAGCACCCTGGCCACCGCCTTTGGCTCGGCAGTGATCAACGACTTCACCAACGCTGGCCGGCAACAACGGGTGGTGGTGCAGGCAGAGCAGGGCGAGCGCATGACCCCGGAAAGCGTGCTGCGCCTGTACGCGCCGAACGTCGATGGCCAGCAGGTGCCGTTCAGCAGCTTCGTCACCACCCGTTGGGAAGAAGGGCCGGTACAGATCGTGCGTTACAACGGCTACCCGTCGATCCGCATTTCCGGTGATGCCACGCCGGGCTACAGCACCGGCCAGGCGATGGCCGAAATGGAGCGCCTGGTCAGTGAACTGCCGCCGGGGATCGGCTACGCCTGGACGGGGCTTTCTTACCAGGAGAAGGTCTCCAGCGGCCAGGCCAGCAGCCTGTTCGCCCTGGCCATCCTGGTGGTGTTCCTGCTGCTGGTGGCGTTGTACGAAAGCTGGGCGATCCCGCTGACGGTGATGCTCATCGTGCCGATCGGTGCGTTGGGCGCGGTGCTGGCGGTGATGGTCACCGGCATGCCCAACGATGTGTACTTCAAGGTTGGCCTGATCACCATCATCGGCTTGGCGGCGAAGAACGCCATCCTCATCGTCGAGTTCGCCAAGGAGCTGTGGGAGAAAGGCTATAGCCTGCGTGACGCTGCGATCGAAGCCGCGCGCCTGCGCTTTCGGCCGATCGTGATGACTTCGATGGCGTTCATCCTCGGCGTGGTACCCCTGGCGATCGCCAGCGGTGCCGGTGCTGCCAGCCAGCGGGCGATTGGTACCGGGGTGATCGGCGGCATGCTCAGCGCCACGTTGCTGGGCGTGCTGTTCGTGCCGATCTGTTTTGTCTGGGTGCTGTCGCTGCTCAAGCGCAAGCCAGCGCCGCAGGCCCAACCTGCCGAGGTGCTGGAGTGATGGCCATGCGTAATCTGTTCGTGCCGATTGCCATGGCTTTGCTGGCCAGCGGCTGCTCCCTGGCACCGACCTACCAGCGCCCCGAGGCGCCGGTGGCGAACCAATGGAGCGACGCCACCAACCACACAGGGCAGCAGGTGGACAAGCTGGGCTGGCAAGCCTTTATCGTCGACCCGACGTTGCGCCAGTTGGTGAACACGGCGCTGGACGACAACCGCTCGCTGCGCCAGACGCTGCTGGACATCGACCAGGCACGGGCGCAGTTCCGCATCCAGCGCGCGGACCGTGTGCCGGGGCTGAGCGCTGGTGCTTCCGGTAATCGACAGCACCAGCCTGCCGGGCTGTCCAGTGATGGCCGCGAGGGCGCCGCCAGCACCTATCAGGTTGGCCTTTCGTTGCCTGAGTACGAGGTCGACCTGTTCGGTCGGGTGAAAAGCCTGAGCGATGCAGCGCTGGAGCAATACTTGGCCACGGAGGAGGCTGGCCGTGCGGCGCGCATCGCCTTGATCGCCGAGGTGAGCCAGGCCTACCTGACCCTGGACGGTAGCGAGCGGCGCCTGGCGTTGATCCGGCAGACCCTGGCCAGCCGCGAGCGCTCGCTGGCGCTGATCGACCAACGCCGCGCCGCCGGGACCGCCACGGCGCTGGACCACCAGGAAGCGCTCGGCCTGGTCGAGCAAGCGCGCGCCGAGCAAGAAAGCAACCTGCGCCAGCGCCAGCAGGCCTACAACGCCTTGGTGTTGCTGGTAGGCAATAGTGAGGCGACCCAGGCTCTACCGGTCGAACGCCAGGCAGAACCCAGCGTGCTGCAGGACATTACCCCCGGTGCCCCGTCGGCGCTGCTTGAACGGCGCCCGGACATCCTTGCTGCCGAGCACCGCTTGCGGGCGCGCAATGCCGATATCGGCGCGGCGCGGGCGGCGTTCTTCCCGCGTATCAGCCTGACCGGCAGCTTGGGTACGTCGAGTACGCAGGTGTCTGGTTTGTTCGAGGGCGGTTCGCGTAGCTGGAGCTTCATGCCCCAGGTGTCGCTGCCCATATTCGATGCTGGGCGCAATCAGGCTGGGCTGAGCCTGGCCGAGGCGCGCAAGGATTCGGCGGTGGCAGCTTATGAAGGGGCGATCCAGCAGGCGTTCCGCGAAGTAGCGGATGCCCTGGCGGCCACCGATACCCTGCGCCGTGAGGAAGTCGCGCGGCGGGCCCTGGCCGATACCAGTCGCGCCACCTTGACCCTGGCCAAGGCGCGCTATGAGGGTGGGATCGACAGCCACCTGCGTTACCTGGATGCGCAGCGTAGCGATTTTGTGAATGAAGCGGCGTACATCGAGGCGAGTACACAACGGCAGCTTGCGCTGGTGGACCTGTTCCGCGCCTTGGGCGGCGGCTGGCCGGCACGCGGCTGAAAAAGGCTCCTTTGGTTGGATGATCCAACCGCTTTGGCCCTTGGGACTTGTGCCCAGGGGCCTTTTTTTTGCGCGTAGGCCAATGGCCTCAACCCCTGGCCAGCGCCCCCTGCAGGAACAATTGCTCCAAGGCCTGCGCCGAATTGGCACTGGCTGCGCGCCCGCGCCGCTCGGCGTCGACCATGGCGTAGATCTGGGTGATGAACACTTCGGTAAACACCGCTGCGCTGATGTCGATGCGCAACACGCCCATCTGTTGCGCACGCAGGAAAAACGCATCCATCGCCCGGGTATAGGTCAACCAGCGGCGGTCTTCACTGTCGCCGAGCAATGTATCGGGGCGGTACTGAAACATCAGAAACACCAGCATTTCGCGGTGCTTGAGGTGTTCGGCAATCAGGTGACGCACCGCTTCCAAGGGGGCAGCGGTGTGCAAGGCGGCATTTGCAATCACCTGGTTGAGCACTTGCTCGCCGTGGTTTTCGAGCATGGCCACCAGGTTGTCGCGGGTGCCGCAGAAGCGGTGCAGGGTAGCTTTGCTGACGCCGGCGGTCTCGGCCAGTTCCTTGAGCGTGGCGCGCGGGTGGACCACGATGGCGTGGGCCAGGGCCTTGAGCAGGCGTTCATCGTGGGGAGTGGGGGTCATCGGCATGCCTCGCGTGGGGTCGCAGGGCAATTATTGTGCAGAAAATGAGGCATGGATCAAGCTTTAAGGTCTCATATGAGACTTTTTTGTGTCTTGGCTGGCCGCCCCGCCGCACAGGGCTACTCCCACAGGGTGTAGGAGCAGCTTTGTGCGGCGAAAGGGCCGTTACCGGCTAACGATCAATGCGCCCCGCGCGGAATCGTCTTCAACAGGTCTTCCGGGCTGATATGCCCCACCACCTGCGCCACCGCGCTACCTGGGGTCGGCAGGTCGATGATGTGGTTTTTCATCTTGCCGATCACATGCATCTCGCACGGCTTGCAGTCGAACTTCAGGGTCAGCACTTCGTCACCCTGAATCAGCTGCATCGGTGCCACCTTGGTGCGCACACCGGTTACGCCTTTGGCCTGCTTGGGGCACAAATTGAAGGAGAAGCGCAGGCAGTGCTTGGTGATCATCACCGGTACTTCGCCGTGTTCTTCATGGGCCTCGTAGGCCGCGTCGATCAGTTGCACGCCGTGGCGGTGGTAGAAATCGCGCGCCTTCTGGTTGTACACGTTGGCCAGGAACGACAGGTGCGACTCGGGGTATACCGGCGGCGGCGTGGTCTCGGCCTTGCGCCCGCCGCGCGGGTGCGCCTGCACGCGTGCTTCGGTCAGTGCCTCGATGGCTTCGCGGCGCAGAGCCTTGAGCTGTGAGTTGGGGATGAAGTACGCCTGCGGGGCATCCAGCTGGATGCTGTCGGCATGGTACATCGTGGTACCCAGTTGGCCGAGCAGGTCGTGCAGTTGTTCCAGCGCCTGCTGCGGCTTGTTGGCTGCGCCGAACGGGCCGTCCAGGGCTACCTGCACGCTCACACCTTCTTCACTGCCAAGGGTAAGCATCAGGCGCTGCTCGCGCAGTACTGCGTGCCATTCCACACCGACCCGGCGCTCGGAGGAGGTGCGTTGCAGGGCTTGCTGCCAGTTGTGGTCGAGGTTGCGCGACAGCGGGTGGTTGGGCCGCAGCTTGTACAGGCCTTCGGGCATTTCGTTGGGTTCGACGCGGTAGCGGTAGCGCTTGCTGCCGTCTTCCTCGAACTCGCCACGGGGTTCGGCGATGTTGGCGCGAAAGCCCACCACTTCGCGTTTGACCAGCACATTGAGGCCGTCGCCGTTGGTCAGCGGTACGTCGGTGACCACTTGCATGTCACGCTTGCCGACCTTTTCCACCACACCCACCGGCAGGCCGGTGAAGGTTGGCGAGTCGAAGGCGCCGATATCGACCTTGCGGTCGGTGACGAAGTAGTCGGTGCTGCCACGGTGGAACGTTTTGTCAGGGTCGGGCAGGAAGAAGTGCTGGGTCCGGCCGCTGGACGCACGGGCGTATTCCGGGCGGCCTTCAAGAATGGCGTCGAGCTCTTTGCGGTAGTGGGCGGTGATGTTCTTCACATAGCCCATGTCCTTGTAGCGGCCCTCGATCTTGAACGAACGCACGCCGGCATCCACCAGGTCGGCCAGGTTGGCGGTCTGGTTGTTGTCCTTCATCGACAGCAGGTGCTTCTCGAACGCCACCACGCGGCCCTGGTCATCTTTAAGGGTGTAGGGCAGGCGGCAGGCTTGCGAGCAGTCGCCACGGTTGGCACTGCGGCCGGTCTGCGCATGGGAAATGTTGCATTGGCCGGAAAACGCTACGCACAGCGCGCCGTGGATGAAGAACTCGATGGCGGCATCGGTTTCAGCGGCGATGGCGCGGATCTGCTGCAGGTTCAGCTCACGGGCCAGTACCAGCTGCGAGAAACCGGCCTGGTCGAGGAACTTGGCCCGTTCCAGGGTACGGATGTCGGTCTGGGTACTGGCGTGCAGCTCGATGGGCGGAATGTCCAGCTCCATCACCCCCAGGTCCTGCACGATCAGTGCGTCGACGCCGGCGTCGTACAGCTGATGGATCAGCTTGCGCGCCGGTTCCAGCTCGTTGTCGTGGAGGATGGTGTTGATCGTGGTGAACACGCGTGCATGGTAGCGACGGGCGAACTCGACCAGTTCGGCAATATCGCTGACGTCGTTGCAGGCGTTATGGCGCGCGCCGAAGCTTGGGCCGCCGATATAGATGGCGTCAGCGCCGTGCAGGATCGCTTCACGGGCGATGGCCACGTCACGGGCAGGGCTGAGCATTTCCAGGTGATTCTTTGGAAGAGACATGTCGTTATATTTTCGGGCTGTCACGGTTTAGGCGGGCATTGTAGCGGTGAAACGGGTTGGCGGCATCATCGGGGTGCCGGGAGGTGCAGGGTAAGGTGGGAGCGAGGACCGCTCCCACAAGCGCCGATCAGCGCTTGGCGGCCATTGCGGTCACTTCGACGCGCATGCCTTCGAATGCCAGCGAGGCCACACCCACGGCGGCACGCACCGGCCAGGGCTTGCTGAAGAAGCGCTGGTACACCTCGTTGAACGCGGCGCGGTCGGCCATGTCGGTGAGGTAGATGGTCAGGTGCAGCACGCGGTCCATGCCGCTGCCGGCTTTCTCCAGCGCCACTTTCAGCGCCTGCAGGGTGCATTCGCTCTGCTCGACGATGCCGCCCAGCTCCAGGCTGCCATCGGCGTGGGTCGGGATCTGCGTGGTGACCAGCACGCCGTTGTACTCGGCGACATCGGACGAAATCGATTCGGCGTCCGGGTCCGGGGTGTAGATGATGTCTGCATGTGCCATGGTGTGTTTTGCCTTGCTACGGAAGGAAAACGGCAAGCCTACGCGAGCGCACCAGCCCGGTCGAGGGTGCCCCGGTGTTTGAAATACGCGGCGTTCACCGTCAGAATCGCGGCCGATTGCAAAACCAGGGGTTTACGTTGAACGAACAGACTTTGTCCAGGCGCCTGGAGCGCGTGGCCGCTCATGTGCCGCAGGGCGCGCGCCTGGCCGACATCGGCTCGGACCACGGCTACCTGCCAGTGGCCTTGATGCTGCGTGGCGTGCTCGAGGCCGCCGTGGCGGGTGAAGTGGCCGAGACGCCGTTCGCTTCGGCCCAGCGCAATGTGCGCAGAAACGGCCTGCAGGAGCGGGTAACCGTGCGCCTGGCCAATGGCCTGGCAGCGATCGAGCCGCAAGACCGCATCTCGGTGGTGAGCATCTGCGGCATGGGCGGCGACACCATGTGCGAGATTCTCGAGGCCGGCAAGCAGTGTCTGGGCGGCGTCACGCGCCTGGTACTGCAGCCCAATGGCGGTGAGCGCGAGCTGCGCCAGTGGTTGGCGGGCAATGGTTACCAGATCGTCTGCGAAGAGCTGCTGCGGGAAAACCGCTTCGACTACGAAATCATCGTCGCCGAGCCGGGCAGGGTGGTGTATAGCGCAGAACAGCTGTACTTCGGCCCGGTACTGATGCAGGAAAAAAGCGAAGCGTTTCGGGTCAAGTGGCAGCGGATGCTGCGGCAGAAGCAGCAGACCCTGGCCAATTTCCAGCGGGCCCGTGACGCGGTGCCACAGGCGAAAATCGACGACTTCAATCAGCAGGTGGGTTGGATCACCCAGCTACTGGCCTGATTCACTGCTGCGAGCAGTTGCCCATTTCCCGGTAGTCGACTTCGCGCTTCTGGCCCTGGTGGTCGACGTACACCATGTGTGCGGTGCCCACCTGGCAGTCGGCGGCGTTGCTGGCCGGGGTGATGGAGATGACCTTGGCCACGTCCAGCGGCATGCCGTATTCATAGGTGTTGCTCACGGGCTGGTTGCTGGCCGTATCAGCGAAGGCACCGAACGAAGCCAGGGCAGCGGCAACGGCAAACACAGCGATCGAACGTTTCATGGCAGGCTCCTTTTTCAATGTATGACTAATGATGTATTCATTGGTCATCCACAATAAATGGGCTAACTCGTGATAGATTCCTGCCTGTAACGCAAGAATAAGACTGAACAAGGAGCACACCCTCATGGACATGCTGCATGCCATGCGTACCTTCGCTCGTGTGGTGGAATGTGGCAGCTTCGCTGCAGCCGCCAATGCCCTGGATATTTCCGCAGCACAGGTTTCGCGCATCGTCGCGGAGCTTGAGAACCAGCTGCAGACCCGCCTGTTGCACCGCACCACCCGGCGCCTGCGCATGAGCGAGGCGGGCGAACGGTTTCTGGAGCGTGCGCGGCAGATCATGCTGCTGACCGAGGAAGCGGTGGGCGAGGCCCGAGGTGCGCACCTCACGCCGCGTGGCCATCTGCGCCTGCATTGCCCGCACGGCCTGGGCCTGTTGTTGATGCCGCTGGTGGCCGGCTACAACGCGCTGTGCCCGGAAGTGGTAATCGAATTGACCCTGTCCCAGCGCAACCCAGACCCGCTGGCCGAAGGGCATGACGTGGTGATCACCGTGGACGGTGCGCTGCCGGATTCGCAGTTGATAGCCGTGCCGCTGGGCAACATCTTCAGTATCCCTTGTGCGGCACCCAGCTACCTGAACCGGCATGGCGTGCCCGAGCGCCCCGAGGACCTGCATGCGCACCGCTGCCTACGCATGGCTTACCCGATGTATGAAGGCGACTGGGTATTCCCCCAGGGTGTGGACCAGTGCGTGATCACACCGAGCGACAACTTCTCCACCAACGTGGCCGACGCCATGCTGGTGGCCAGTGAGTTGGGCATGGGGATTGGCCTGCTGCCGTTCTATACGGCCAGCCAGGCGATCGAGCAGGGGCGTTTGTGCCGGCTGCTGGCGCCGTACCGGCTGCGGGAAAGTGCGCTGTATGCGATGTACCCGTCACGGCATTACCTGGATGCCAAGGTGCGGACCTGGATCGACTACCTCAAGGAGCAACTGCCGGCGTTGTTCGAGGGGCATGCCAAAGTGGTGGATGATTCGAGGTATTGGCGCTGAAATACTGATCTGCTTTCTTGTAGGAGCGGGCTTGCGTCGCGATTGGGCCGCAAAGCGGCCCCAGCAATATCGGCGTGTGACGCAGATTGTGGGGCCGCGTTGCGGCCCAATCGCGACACAAGGCCGCTCCTACAGGCCGCCGTATTACAGGGGATAGTGCTTCAGCTCGCGCGCAATCAGCATGCGCTGGATCTCGCTCGACCCTTCATAGATCTGGGTAATCCGCGCATCCCGGTAATAGCGCTCCACCGGGTAATCTTCCAGGTAGCCATAGCCACCATGTACCTGGATCGCCATCGAACACACCCGCTCGGCCATTTCCGAAGCGAACAGCTTGGCCTGTGACGCTTCCGAAAGGCACGGCTTGCCGGCGCTGCGCAGGCGCGCGGCATGCAGGATCAGCAAACGTGCGGCGTTCACCTGTACCTGCATGTCGGCCAGCAGGTTGGCGATGCTCTGGTGTTCGTTGATCGGCTTGCCGAACTGCACGCGGTCACGTGAGTAGACTAGCGCGGCCTCGAATGCAGCGCGGGCAATGCCCAAGGCCTGGGCGGCAATGCCGATACGGCCGCCTTCGAGGTTGGACAGGGCAATGGCCAGCCCCTTTCCACGCTCACCCAGCAGGTTGGCGGCAGGGATGCGGCAGTTGTCGAAGGTGACCGCGCAGGTGTCGGAAGCGCGGATACCCATCTTGTGCTCGCTGCGGTCAACCTTGAACCCAGGGTTGTCGGTGGGCACCAAAAACGCCGACAGGCCTTTCTTGCCCAGCTCCGGGTCGGTCACTGCGAAAACGATGGCCAAACCGGCACGGCGGGCGTTGCTGACGAACTGCTTGGCGCCGTTGATCACCCACTGGCCATCCACCAGCTCGGCGCGGGTGCGCAGGTTGTGCGCTTCGGAGCCGGCCTGCGGCTCGGTCAGGCAGAAGCAACCGATCACCTCGCCGCTGGCCAGCCGTGGCAGCCATTGCTGTTGCTGTTCAGCCGTGCCATAGGCCAGCAGCGGGCCGCAGCCTACCGAGTTGTGGATGCTCATCATTGCCCCGGTGGCGCCGCAGCCCGCGGCAATTTCTTCCACGGCCAGGGCGTAGGCCACGTAGTCGGTGTAACTGCCGCCGAAGTCCTCTGGCACCACCATGCCCAGCAGGCCCAGTTCGCCCATTTTGCGCACCACGCCATCATCGATCCAGCCGGCCTTTTCCCAGGCCTGGGCATGCGGGGCGATTTCGCCACGGGCAAAGTCCCGGGCCATGTCGCGGATCATGACTTGTTCTTCGCTCAGTTCCAGGTCTTGCATCTGTGTACTCCCGGGCTCACAGGCCTTCGAAGAATTGGTCGACCCGCTGGCGCTGCAGCGCGGCCAGGGTCGGCGGGTTCCAGCGGGGCTGCTTGTCCTTGTCGATGATCAGGGCACGCACGCCCTCTATGATGTCGCCATGCTGGAACCACTGGCGGTCCAGGTGCAGCTCCATGGCAAAGCAGTCGTCAAGGCCCAACTGGCGGCCCCGGCGCAGCATCTCCAGAGTAACCGCCATGGCCAGGGGGGAGCGGGTTTCCAGCTGGTCGGCGGTGGCCACCGCCCAGGCGTGGCTGTCGCCAATGCTCACCGCGCGCAGTTGTTCGACAATGGCAGGCAGGTCGGGCAGGGCGAAGAAGTGGTCGATGACCGGGCGCAGTTTTTCCAGTGGTGCATCGCCCAGCACCTGGGTGCCGAGCTTGGCCAGCAGGTTTTGCAGGTCTTTGAGCGGGGTGTCGCCAAACGTCAGCTGGTCCAGGCCCTGGTCGAGGGCGGCGAGCTGGTCGCTGGCCAGGTACCAGTCGGCCAGGCCGCAGTACAGGGCGTCGGCTGCCTGGACCTGGGCGCCGCTGACACCCAGGTAGATGCCCAGCTCGCCGGGGATGCGCGACAGGAAATAGCTGCCGCCGACATCAGGGAAGTAGCCGATACCGACTTCGGGCATGCCCAGGCGGCTACGTTCGGTCACCACGCGCAGGTCGCAGCCCTGGGCCAGGCCCATGCCGCCACCGAGGGTGAAACCGTCCATCAATACCAGTATCGGCTTGCGGTAGCGGTGGATGACCAGGTCGAGGGCGTATTCCTCGACGAAGAAGGTTTCATGCAGCGTGTCGCCGGCTTTGAAACTGTCGTGCAGCGAGCGGATATCGCCACCGGCACAGAACCCCTTGGGGCCTTCGCCGCGCAGCACCACGGCATGCACATGCGGGTCTTCGGCCCACTGGTCCAGGTGCTGGCGCAGGCTGCGTACCATGTCCAGGGTCAGGGCATTGAGGCCGGCAGGGCGGTTCAGGGTCAGGTGACCGATCTGGTTGCGGACTTCGGCCAGGATAGTGTCGGTTGCCGAGGCATTAGCGTGCGCAGTCATTGCGTTCTCCCTGCTTTGTTATTGATTTTCCAAGTGAAGTCTGGAGTTCGCTGGAGGATCTGCGGATCCTGTCATGCGAATTTGCCTTGCACAATCGACAATTATGCAGGGGCATCGTGCATTTTTGCTGTGAGCCAGTCATCGGGCTGGGCGATTCATTAACCTGACCGTAACGAACATGCCAGTTGCTTGATTGATCCGCCAAGCGGCCCAACCCTAAGGTGGCCTCCACGACAGCGAACCTGTGGAGTCACCATGACAATAACTCAGAATCCACCGCCGCAATGGTCGCGACGGCGCGCCGAAAAGCAGCGCCGCCTCGATCGGGTCCGCCACCTTGCCGATGGCGTGGTGCTGCCCACCGACCGCATCGTCGAAGCCCTGGAGTTGCTGCTGGCGCCCGGCGACCGGGTAGTGCTGGAAGGCAACAACCAGAAGCAGGCCGACTTCCTTTCCCGCTCGCTGGCCAAAGTCGACCCCGGGCGCCTGCACGACCTGCACATGATCATGCCCAGTGTCAGCCGCGCCGAGCACCTGGACCTGTTCGAGCGCGGCATCGCGCGCAAGCTCGACTTTTCTTTCGCTGGCCCGCAGAGCCTGCGCATTGGCCAGTTGCTGGAAGATGGCCTGCTCGAAGTCGGTGCCATCCACACCTATATCGAGCTTTACTCGCGGCTGCTGGTCGACCTGATCCCCAACGTTACCCTGGTAGCGGGCTTCATGGCCGACCGCGACGGCAACCTGTACACCGGCCCCAGCACCGAAGACACACCGGCCCTGGTGGAGCCGGCCGCGTTCAGCGATGGCATCGTCATCGCCCAGGTCAACCAACTGGTGGACCGCGTGGATGACCTGCCACGGGTCGATATCCCCGCGTCGTGGGTCGATTTCGTGGTGGTTGCCGACCAGCCTTTCTATATCGAGCCGCTGTTCACCCGCGACCCGCGCCATATCAAGCCGGTGCATGTGCTGATGGCGATGATGGCCATACGTGGCATCTACGAGAAACATCAGGTGCAGTCGTTGAACCACGGCATTGGCTTCAACACTGCCGCCATCGAGCTGATCCTGCCGACCTACGGCGAGTCTCTGGGCCTCAAGGGCAAGATCTGCCGCAACTGGACGCTCAACCCGCACCCGACACTGATCCCGGCCATCGAAACCGGCTGGGTGCAAAGCGTGCACTGTTTCGGCACCGAGCTGGGCATGGAGGACTACATTGCCCAGCGCCCGGATGTGTTCTTCACGGGCCGCGATGGCTCGCTGCGTTCCAACCGCATGATGTGCCAGCTGGCCGGGCAGTACGCGGTCGATCTGTTCATTGGCGCCACCTTGCAGGTGGATGGTGATGGCCATTCCTCGACCGTGACCCGTGGCCGCCTGGCCGGCTTCGGCGGTGCGCCGAACATGGGCCACGACCCTCGTGGCCGGCGCCACGCGACCCCGGCCTGGCTCGACATGACCGTGCCGGAAACAATGCTGGAGCGTGGCCGCAAGTTGGTGGTGCAGATGGTCGAGACCTACCAGGAAGGCGGCAAGCCCACCTTCGTGGAAACCCTCGATGCCGTGGAGGTGGCCAAAAAGGCCGGTATGCCGCTGGCACCAGTGATGATCTACGGCGACGACGTCACCCACCTGCTGACCGAGGAGGGCATTGCCTACCTGTACAAGGCCCGTAGCCTGGAAGAGCGCCAGCAGATGATCGCGGCCGTGGCCGGGGTTACTGCCATCGGCCTGCGGCACGACCCGAAGGACACCCTGCGTATGCGCCAGCAGGGCCTGATCGCCTTGCCCGAAGACCTCGGCATCCGCCGTACCGACGCCAGCCGTGAGCTGCTGGCCGCGCGCAGCATCGCCGACCTGGTCGAATGGTCCGGCGGCCTTTACAACCCGCCTGCACGGTTCAGGAGCTGGTGATGAAGGCACAAAACCTGAATTTTGAAGCCACTTCGGTCCTTGTGGGAGCGGGTGTGCCCGTTAAGCGGCCAGCCCAGCCAACGCCAATCCCACTGCCAGACCACCTCGCCGACCTGGCTGTGGAAGCGCTGATCGACGAAGCCGACCTGTCCCCCAAACCCGGCCTGGTCGACCGCCGCAGCAACGGCGCTCACCACGACATGACGCTGGCCTTGATGCACGCCTCGGCACTGGCCCTGTGGCCATGCCTGCGCAACATGGCAGCTGCCGCCCAGTCCATCGGTACGATCGGCCAGCCCCTGCGCGCCACGCTGGGCCAGCTCGGCCGCGAAGGAGAAACCGCGATGCTGGCCGCCACCCACGGGGTAAACACCCACCGTGGCGCGATCTGGGCGTTGGGCTTGCTGGTAGCCGCCAGGGCCCTTGCCCCTCAGGCCGACGCCGCCACCCTGGCCGCCCGCGCCGGGCGTATCGCCCTGTTCGACGACCCGGCCATGCCGCACCACAACAGCCACGGCCAGCAGGTGCGCCACCGTTACGGCACTGGCGGCGCCCGCGAGCAGGCACAGCAAGGCTTCCCCGCGGTTATCGGCCATGGCTTGCCGCAACTGCTGCGCAGCCGCGCTGCCGGGGCCGGCGAGCCGCATGCCCGGCTCGACGCGTTGCTGGCGATCATGGCCGTGCTCAGCGACACCTGCGTGCTGTGGCGCAGCGGCCCAGCCGGGTTGGCCGCCGTGCAGCACGGGGCGCGTGCCGTACTCACTGAAGGCGGCAGCGCCACCCTGGCCGGGCGCCGGCACCTGCGCCGGCTGGACCAGCAACTGCTGCACCTGAATGCCTCACCGGGCGGCGCCGCCGACTTGCTTGCCGCCTGCCTGTTCCTCGACAAAGCCGGGAGCCTGTGACATGGAAACCCTGACCTTTAATTTTCCCGCCGCCGAACCTGGGCGTGGCCGTACGTTGGTGGGCTGCGTCAGCTCCGGCGACCTCGAAGTGCTGATCGAACCCGGCACTGCCGGCAGCCTGCAGATCCAGGTGGTGACCTCGGTCAACGGCAGTGCAGCCCGCTGGGCGCAACTGTTCCAGCGCCTGTTCGAGGGCCGCGCCTGGCCGGCCGTGAACATCGACATCCATGACTTCGGCGCCACCCCAGGCGTGGTGCGCCTGCGCCTTGAGCAAGGCTTCGAGGAGATCGCCCATGACTGACACCGCACGCTTGCTGCGCAGCCGCAGCTTTGTCGAACTGGGTGCCCGCCAGCGCGCCCGCGTTGTGCTCGACCCTGGCAGCTTCCGTGAACTGCTGGGCCCGTTCGACCGCCTGATGTCGCCGTGGTTGCCGCGCCAGGGCATCGTGCCACAGGCCGATGATGGCGTGGTTATCGCCAAGGGCCTGCTGAACGGGCGCAATGCCGTGGTCGCTGCGATTGAAGGGGGGTTCCAGGGCGGCAGCATGGGCGAGGTGGGCGGCGCCAAGATTGCCGGAGCCTTGGAACTGGCCATCGAAGACAACCGCAACGGCATCCCCACCTGCGCCGTGTTGCTGCTGGAAACCGGCGGCGTGCGCTTGCAGGAAGTCAACCTGGGCCTGGCGGCGATTGCCGAAATCCAGGCTGCCATCGTCGAGCTGCGCGCCTGGCAGCCGGTGATCGGGCTGATCGCAGGTTCGGTCGGCTGCTTTGGCGGCATGTCGATCGCCGCCGGCCTGTGCAGCCACTTGCTGGTCACCCGCGAAGCCCGCCTGGGCCTCAATGGCCCGCAGGTCATCGAGCAAGAGGCGGGCATTGGCGAATACGACGCCAAGGACCGCCCCTTCATCTGGAGCCTGAGCGGTGGCGAGCAACGCCATGCCAGCGGGCTGGTGGACGCCTACGTGGCCGACGACATCGAAGCCCTGCGCGAACGCTTGCAGCAACTGCTGGGCCAACCTTCCAAAGACCGCGCCAGCCAACACGCCTGGTTCCTTGCACGCCTGGCCCAGCTGGGCGACGACTGCCCGCAACTGGATGCCGCCGCCGTGCGCGCCCTTTACCAAGGAGAAACCCAATGAACCGTGCCTTGAACTGGCTGCCGGGCCTGGCCGGTGGGCAAGCCTTGCCAGGCTATCCTGCCTCGCTGCGGGTGATCGACGGCGAATTGGACAACCGCCTGGCACGCTTCATCGCCGTGGTGCCGGATGCCGACAACCCGTTCCCCCGCGCGCGCTCAGGCGAGGTCGGCCTGCTGGAAGGCTGGGGTTTGGCCAAGGCCGTGAGCGACGCGGTGGAAGCTGATCGCAACGGCCAGAAGCGCGCCATTGTCGCGGTGATCGACGTGCCCAGCCAGGCCTATGGCCGCCGCGAAGAAGCGCTGGGTATCCACCAGGCGTTGGCCGGTGCCGTGCAGGCCTATGCCCAGGCGCGGCTGGCCGGGCACCCGGTGATCGGCCTGCTGGTCGGCAAGGCCATGTCTGGCGCCTTCCTGGCCCATGGCTACCAAGCCCAGCGCCTGATTGCCCTGGACGATGCCGGGGTGATGGTGCACGCCATGGGCAAGGCGGCAGCGGCGCGCATCACCTTGCGCAGCGTCGAGCAACTGGAAGCCTTGGCCGCCGAGGTGCCGCCGATGGCCTACGACCTGGGCAGCTACGCCTCGCTGGGCCTGCTGTGGCGCCGCCTGGCGGTAGACAGCGCCGAGACGCCGAGCAGCGCTGACCTCGCTCGGGTGCGTACTTGCCTGGCTGAGGCGGTGCATGACATCGGCAACTCGACTGACCTGACGTCACGGCTGGCGGGCGAAAACCGCAGTGCCTCGCGCCAGGTTCGTGAACAGCTGCGTCGTCAGTGGCAGGGCGCCTGAGATGAACGCGCCAAGGCCGCACGACCTGCTGTGGGGGATGCCTGTGTCGGCCTTGCCTGCCGATGCGCCGCAGTGGGCGCTGGACGTGCTGGCCGGTGCTCAGCCGGTGGTGGTACGCCGTGCCATTTGTGACCATGGCTGGGTGGCGGTCGGGCTGCGTGGTCAGGGCCGGACACAGCGTTTTGCAGCGTTGATGCGTCTGGTCGACATTCAGCGCCAGCAAGGCCCCGAAGCGCTGCGCGGGCCTGGGCAAAGCCCGTGGCCTGCGCTGCAGGCGTTGGCCTCGGTCGCCCCGGTGTTGAATGCCAGTGGCCTGGCCTGGGGACCAACAGGCGGGGCGGGGTACCAGATCGCTACCGGTATCGAAGTGCTCCATACCGGCAGCGACCTGGACTTGCTGCTGCATACGCCACAACCGCTGGCCCGTGCCCAGGCGCGGGAGCTGTTGGATATCCTCGACTGCGCGCCTTGCCGTATCGACGTGCAGCTGGAAACCCCAGCGGGGGCTGTCGCCCTGCGAGAATGGGCCGGTTTCGCTCGCCGCGTGCTGCTCAAGTCGGACCATGGGCCACGCTTGGTCGGCGACCCGTGGGCGGCGCAGGAGCGCGCGGCATGAGCAGCCTGTTCGCCTTCCCCGGTCAAGGCGCCCAGCAGGTAGGCATGTTGCAGCGCCTGCCTGAAGGTTCGGGGCAGTTGCTGGAAGAGGCCAGCGATGTGCTTGGTCAGCCGGCGCTGGCACTGGACAGCCAGCATGCACTGCAAGCGACCCGTGCCGTGCAGCTGTGCCTGCTGTTGAGCGGTGTGGCCTGGGCGCGCTGGCTGATGCAACGCAGCCCTGCGCCGGACTACGTGGCGGGCTTGTCGATTGGTGCCTATCCGGCTGCGGTGGTAGCGGGCGCCTTGGGGTTTGCCGACGCCGTGCGCCTGGTTGCCCTGCGTGGCGAGCTGATGCAGCGCGCCTACCCACAGGGGTATGGCATGACTGCACTCAGCGGCCTGGACCTGGCCAGCGCCGAGCGCCTGCTGAGCGAGGCGCCGGGAGAGGTGTACGTCGCCAACCTCAACAGTGAAAACCAGATCGTTATCGCCGGTAGCGATACCGCGATGGCTGCGGTCGCAGCCAGGGCGCGTCGCCTTGGCCAAGGTGCGGCCCGGCGCCTGGCAGTCAGCGTGCCGTCGCATTGCCCGCTACTGGCCGGCCCGGCGGCGGAACTGGCTAGTGCTTTCGCCACGGTCGTGCTGCAACGGCCACGTATCACGTACCTAAGTGGCAGCAGCGCACGGCCGATATTCGACCCACAGCGCCTGCGCGACGACCTGGCCGGCAACATGGCGCGGGTGGTCGACTGGCGTGCTACGTTGCGCAACGCCTATGAGCGCGGCGTACGCCTGCACCTTGAGCTACCGCCCGGTAGCGTGCTCAGCGGGCTGGCCCGCCCGGTGTTCGAACAGGGCAGGGTGGTGGCTGTGGAGGGTACCCGTTGGGACAGCCTGGATGCGCTGCTGCGCCAGGAGGTGGCCCAGAACCGATGATGGCAGGCTGATGCGCTCCCACATTGACCGCGTGAGCCGGGCAAGTGTGTTTACGAAGAACAACAACAAGCAACTTCGACACTATCTGAGGGCAACAACAATGATCATCTATGGTGTGGCACTGCTGGCAGTCTGCACGCTGGCCGGCGTTATCGTCGGCGACTTCCTGGGCGTGCTGCTGGGCGTCAAATCCAATGTGGGTGGGGTTGGCATCGCCATGATCCTGCTGATCTGCGCACGCCTTTATATGCACCGCAACGGTGGCATGAGCAAGGAATGCGAGTTTGGCGTGGGCTTCTGGGGCGCCATGTACATCCCGGTTGTGGTGGCCATGGCCGCCCAGCAGAACGTGGTCACCGCCCTGCACGGCGGGCCGGTGGCGCTGCTGGCGGCGGTGGGCGCGGTGCTGGTGTGCGGCGCGACCATCGCCCTGATCAGCCGCAGCCATCGCGGCGAGCCTTTGCCCGCGCTTGACCCCACCCCTGAAGCCAGTGCGCAGGTTGCCCCTGCAGGAGGTCGTTGAACATGTGGCCCATCATTGAAAGTGCCTTGGAACACAACGGCCTGATCACTGCCTTCGCGGCGGTAGGCGCAATCATGTGGTTGTCGGTCGTGCTGTCGAAGTACCTGACCTTCGGCCGCGTGCACGGCTCGGCCATCGCCATCGTCATCGGCCTGGTCCTGGCCTGGGTCGGCGGCACCCTCACCGGCGGCCAGAAAGGCCTGGCCGACATGGCGCTGTTCTCCGGTATCGGCCTGATGGGCGGGGCCATGCTGCGTGACTTCGCCATTGTCGCCACGGCTTTCGAGGTGCAGGCCACCGAGGCGCGCAAAGCCGGCATGATCGGCGCGGTGGCGCTGTTGCTGGGCACTGTGTTGCCGTTCATTGTTGGCGCAGCGGTGGCTTACGCCTTCGGTTACCGCGATGCGGTGAGCATGACCACCATCGGTGCGGGTGCGGTGACCTATATCGTCGGGCCCGTGACCGGGGCGGCGCTGGGGGCCAGTTCGGATGTGATGGCCCTGTCGATTGCCACCGGGTTGATCAAGGCGATTCTGGTGATGGTGTTCACCCCTGTATCGGCGCGCCTGCTGGCGCTGGACAACCCACGCTCGGCGATGGTGTTCGGTGGGTTGGCGGGGACGGTGTCGGGGGTGACGGCCGGGCTGGCCGCGACGGATCGGCGGTTGGTGCCGTATGGGGCTTTGACGGCCACTTTCCATACTGGACTGGGTTGCCTGATGGGCCCGTCGATCTTGTACTTTTGTGTTCGCGGTCTGGTCGGCTGACAGCGAATTCGTGGGAGCCGCCGCATCGACATCAAACGCTGCGATGCGGCACCCCCCGATTCTGGGAAATCCGTTGGGGGATCCTCCCCAATCTGTTTCGGTTGATCTCATAACTTATTGATAAGGAAGAACATTATCTTTTGGCATACACCTTGCTGCAGCTCCCCGCAGAGTTCCTGTGTCCCGGAGGTGCAGCATGACTACGCCACGCAAAGGCCCCCTTCTGTCATCACTCGTTCTGGCCCTGCTGGGTTGGGAATCGACCAGCGAGGCGGCCGTGCAGTGCCAGCGCACCTTGGTCGCCAATGTGGTGGCACTGGACCAACCCCTGATGTTCAACCGCCTTGGTGCGCAAAACGCCAACGGCATGCTGTTCGCGCTCCGCGAGGATGTGGTGGACGACAAGCAGGTGCCGCTGAGCAAAGGCGGGGCTGCGGTACCCGGCAAGGTTACGCTGCGCCCGGACAAGCGCCCACGGCCGATCGTGCTGCGCGTGGCTGCCGGTGACTGCCTCACGGTCAACCTGACCAACCTGCTCGATTACCGGGCCAACCCCAACAAGCACGGCATCGAGGCAGAGGGGCCCGAGGGTGAAGAGGTGGAAAACGAAGCGGATGAAGGCTTCGTTGCCGACGAACAGGTGGCCGAGCGCATGGTCGGCTTCCAGGTCAACGGTATGCAGGCGGTCAATAGCATCGCCGACATTTCTGCCTACACCGGGCGCAATGGCAACTTCTTCGTCAGCCCCGGCAGCACCCGCAGCTACACCTTGTATGCCGAGCGCGAAGGTGCCTTTGCCGCTACCAGCAAAGCCGCCACGTTTGGCGGTGAAGGCACGGCGGGCAACGTTGCCAATGGCCTGTTCGGCCAGGTGGTGGTGGTGCCCAAGCTTGGCCGCACCTACCGCAACACCCTCACCGAAGAAGAAATGCGCCTGGCCACCACTGGCCGTACTGCCACCGGCCAGCCGGTGATCGACTACGAAGCGCGTTACCCGCAAGTAGAACCATGGATCGCCGAAGGCAAGGCCGGCAAGCCGATCATAGCCATGGTCAACGGTAACGAGATCATCAACAGCGAAACCGATGCCATCGTCATGGGCCCAAACCCCGACGGCAGCTTCCCCAAGTCTACCTACCCACTGGAAAGCATGGGCAAGCGCAACCCGGCGCTGCCCAACCGCCTGGAGGCGTTCCGCGATTTCGCCTCGCAGTTCGCCGACGAGGTCGCGGGCACTCAGGCGTTCCCCGGCTACTGGGCGGACCCTGTGATGGGCCATGTACTGGAGCCGACGCGTGACTCCTTCATGATCAACTATGGCTCCGGTGGCATGGGCGCCGAAGTGGTGGCCAACCGCCTGGGGGTGGGCCCGATGCACGACTGCCTGTCGTGCGCTTACGAAGAGTTCTTCCTCAGCGCCCATACCGTCGGCGACATCGGCACCCTGGTGGATGTGCCGGCCAACGTCGGCCTGGAGCACATCCGCCCAGGCGAAGTCCCGCCGGCCAGTGCCGTTGGGGTCAAAGCCAGCATGGCCCTGTACCCCTCGGAACCTGCCAACGTGCACCACAGCTACATCGGCGACTTCACCAAGTTCCGCAACACCCACAACGGGCATGAGCAGCACATCTTCCACCTGCACGGCCACCAGTGGCTGTTCAACCCCAATGACGACAACTCTGACTACATCGATGCCCAAGGTATCGGCGCCGGTGTCGGCTACACCTACGAGATCGCCAACGGTGGTTCGGGCAACCGCAACCGGGTGGCCGGCGATGCCATCTACCACTGCCACTTCTACCCGCATTTCGCCCAAGGCATGTGGGCCATGTGGCGGGTACACGATGTGTTCGAAGAAGGCACCCGCCTGGAGGTGAGTGGGCAGGGCGAGAATGGCTTCCACAGTACGCCATTCGCCTTGCGTAGCGGCAAACCGGCAGCGGGCGCTCGGGCGCTACCCGATGGCGAGATCGTCGCCGGCACGCCGATCCCGGCCATCGTGCCGCTGCCGGGCAAAGCCATGGCACCGATGCCTGGAAAAGTGGTGGTGGTACCCAAACTCTCCGAAACGCTGGTCGCTGCCAATGACGATGATGACGACGATGAGGAGGGCGATGACGACCACGCCAACCAACCCCCCGTGCGCAAGGCTGTCGGCTCGCTGGCATTGGTCGATCGTACCGAAGCCAACCGAAATGCCGACGGCACCCTGAAAAACCCAGGTTACCCATTCTGGATCGGCGGCATGGAAAGCAGCGTCGGCAACCGCCCACCCACCCCGCCGCTGGACATGCTCGACCCGGCCCTGGCCCGGCAGCTGAAAGACAGCGGCAAAGCCCTGTGGGCCAACCTGGATGCGAACCAGGTCGATGGCTGGGACGGTGGCCTTGGTCGCCACGCGCTGGACGGCGTTTCGGCCGGCGGCGAAGCCGAGACCACCACCACCAAGCTGGACTTCACCAAGGTCGTGCACAAGGCCAAGCCCATCTACCTACCGGAAGAGGGCACCGATGTCGAGCAGGCTGCCATGCAGTTCCACGCCATGGCCGAACACCCCAGCTATGCCCTGATCCCTGGCAGCCAACCCGTGGCCAAGGCATTCCGCACCAACGGTGCCTTGCCCACCGCCGGCGCACCGTACTACGAACCGTGCATGGATGACCGTGGCAAACGCTTGACCCAGTCTTCGGGCGTGGGCGAGTTCTTTAGCGGCGAGAGCCCTACCGGCCTGAACTTCCGTGGCGCTTCGGCCTTTACCGCCGACCGCCCACGTATCTACAAAGGTGCCAATATTCAATTCGACGCGGTGTACAACAAGGTCGGCTACCACTTCCCACAGGCACGCATCATTGCCCTATGGGAAGACGCCTGGCCGGTGATTACCAAGCAGCGCCCACCAGAGCCACTGGTGATGCGCATGAACACCTTCGACTGCACCATGTACCAGCACACCAACCTGATCCCGAACATCTACGAGATGGACGACTACCAGGTGCGCACCCCGACCGACGTGATCGGCCAGCACATCCACCTGCCTAAATGGGACCTGACCGCTGCCGATGGCTCGGCCAACGGCTGGAACTACGAAGACGGCATTCTCTCGCCCGGCAGCGTGGTCGAGCGCGTACATGCCATCCGTGCCTACAACGGCTGCACCGAGGGCGATAGCCGCGACGGTACCGCTGCCTGCCCGAAAGCCAAGCAGCACCCGTACTTCGGCCGCTTCGGCCGCGCCGACTGGCTGGGCGCACGCACTGCCATGCAGCGCTGGTTTGCCGACCCGCTGGTGAACGTGTACAACGTCGACCGTGGCCTGGGTACCATCTTCACCCATGACCACCTTGGCCCATCGACCCACCAGCAACTGGGCCTGTATGCCACGGTGCTGGCCGAACCCGCTGGCTCCACCTGGTACCACGCCGAAACCGGTGAGCAGCTGTACAACCCGGCCACGCGCCAGGATGGCGGCCCGACCTCGTGGCAGGCAGTGATCCAGACCGGCGACCACGATGGCGATGGCAAGAACGATAGCTACCGCGAGTTCTTCCTGGAGTACAGCGACTTCCAGCATGCTTATGAAGCGGGTGTTTACGTGGGCGCAGGGCCAGACGGCATCCCCAATGCCCAGTCGTACCCTGCCACCGCTGACAGCTTCCGCTACGCCATCAACCCCCCAGTGCGCGGCAAGGCGTCGAACCTGCTTGAAGCCATCGTCGAAGAACGTGGCGGTATCAACCCTGGCTGCCCAAGCCGGCCATGCCCGCAGGCGATCTCGGTGGACGACCCAGGCATGTTCGTCGTCAACTACCGTAACGAACCGTTGGCGCTGCGCGTGTACGACCCGAACAAGGTCGGCCCGGACGGCAAGCGTGGCATGCAGGCCGACGGCCTGGCCGGCGACCTCAGCTATGCCCTGCAAACCCGTACCGACCGCGCCATCCCGGCGATGAACCTGTCGCCTTCAGCGATCACCTCGGCGGTTGGCCCTACCGGCGGCACCACGCTGTTCCCGCCGCACATCAACAAGGCTGGCGCCGAACCGGGCGACCCATTCACCCCGTTGCTGCGCACCTACTCCGGTGACAACGTGCGTCTGCGCATGCACGCCGGGGGCCACGAAGAAGAGCACAACGTCACCCTGCATGGCGTGAAATGGCTGCAGAACGGTACCGGTTTCGGCAATAGCTCCAACTCGGGCTGGAAGTCATCACAGATGATCGGCATTTCCGAGCAACTGGGCTTCATGGCGCCGGTGTCGATGATCTCGAGTTCCGCAGCCACCAACGGCGACTACCTGTATTCGCTGGACGCCGCCCTGGAAGGCTATTGGAACGGTATATGGGGCATCATGCGCAACTACACCGTGCAACGTGCCGACCTGTTTGCGCTGCCTAACAACCCGCAACCGGTGGCCATGCGCAACACCGTGAACTTTGACGGCATCTGCCCGAAAACCACGGCCAACCCCAACGGCATCGGCACCCGCACCACGGTCAAGCGCAACTATGAGATTGTCGCGGCCCTGGCCAACGACATTCTCGAAAACCGCAACGGCGTCAGCATCAACGACCCGGCGGGCATCGGCCAGCACGTGGGTGGCGCGCTCAAGGCCAACGGCGGCACCCTGGTGTTCAACAGCCGTAGAACCGCCATCCCGCTGGTGAGTGGGGTAGACCCCGAAGATGGGGAACCTTTCACCATCGGTGGTCACAGTGCACCGCTGCATGACCCGACCGCGATCCTGTATGTGCGCAAGGCCGACCTCGATGCCAGCACTGGCAAGCTCAAGGCAGGTGTCCCGGTAGAGCCGCTGGTACTGCGCGCCAACGCTGGCGACTGCATCAGCATCACCCTGGAAAACCGCCTGCCACTGGTGATGCCAGACCTGCCAAGTACCGCCGTGATGCACAACGTGGTCAAGCGTGACCGCTTCGGTAGCGAGGGCTCCACCGCCTTCGCCAACAACCTGATGCGGCCGTCCAGCCACGTGGGCCTGCATGCCCAGTTGCTGGCCTACGACATCACCAAGTCAGACGGTGCCAACGTTGGCCTGAACCCGGTGCAGACCGTGCCACCCCGTGCCGGCACCAGCGGCGCCTACCCAACCAAGGTGTACCAGTACTACGCCGGCCACCTGGAGCGTGAAGGCAAACCGGTGTCGCAACTTGGCCGCACCGTGGACAACATCAACACCACGGCCATCGAGTTCGGCGGCCTCAACCTGACCCCGTCGGACTTCATCAAGCAGCCGCAAAAAGGCCTGGTGGGCGCCATGAGCATTCTGCCGCAAACCGCCACCTGGACCGAAGACACCGCCACCCGTGCCCAGGCCACGGTGAAGGTCAGCGGCCAGCCAGATTACCGCGACTTCGTCACGGTGTGGCAACGTGCGCTGAACATGCGCTGGGCCGATGGTCGCCCGGTAGAAGGCATCAATACCGAAGGCAACGGCGCTGCCGGTGACCCGCAGGACAACGGCAACATGGCGGTCAACTACAAGACCGAGCCGTTGTGGCTGCGCTTCGGCATGGCCCCCGACTCGCCATTCGGCCGCGCCAATGGCCTGGGCTTTGGTGATGTGCCCAACGCCCACATGGCGTACGCCAACGCCTTGGTCGGTGGCGACCCGCAGACCCCGGTGCTGTACGCCAAGCCTGGTCAGCCCGTGCGCAACCATATCGTGATGCCCAGTGGGGGCAGCCGCGGCATGGTCTACCAGCTGGACGGGCACATATGGCCACTGCACAACTACCAAGCCGAGAAGAGTGATGTGGACGGCTACCCGATGAGTCTGCCGGGTATCGGTTCGGTGCGCTTCGGCAACAACCCGATGGCCATGTACATCGGCGCGCAGGAAAGCGTACTGCCAGCGGCGCACTTCAGCTTCATGCTGCCCAGTGCCGGCGGTGCCAACGCGGTGGCGGGTGACTACCTGTTCCGCGACTACGCCGCCTACGGCAACCTTTCGGGGCTGTGGGGAATCTTGCGGGTGACCAACGAAGCGCCGCCGGCAACGGCCCCGGCGCAGTGACGGAAAAGGAGCGCGAGCATGAACAAAAAGACTCGCCCTGCTTACTTGGGGGTAATGTTGGGTGTGGCGCTGATTGGCCTGGGCGTGGCGTATGAAAAGCTCTGGTGCGACCCGCGCGAGCTGTTGCAGGAACCTGCCGACCCGCAGGCCCTGCACCGGCTCAGCCGGGACGGCGTCACCGTGGAGTTCGAAGCCCGACCGTTGGCCGGCGGGGAGCTGAAGGAAGGCAGCTTCGCCAACATCCGTTTCAAGCTCAGCGACCAGAGCAGTGGCCAGCCGCTGTCGGGCATGGCCCCAGGGGCGTGGATCGACCCCGCGCAGTCGGCCCCGTTGGGTGACCGCGAGCAAAGCTGCAAGGCGCGGGTCGCGCTGTTTCTCAAGAGCAGCATCGGGGCCCGGCCGCTGCTCGACCTGAACAGCTACTTCCTGCTGATGCTGAACAAGGACGCCAGCCTGACCGTGATCGACCCGACTGTGTCGGTGGGCGGCGTGACCAGCACCATGGCCCGCATCGACCTGCCCGGACGGCCCATGGACTGGGTGGCTACCAGCGACGACAAGCAGGTGTTCGTGTCGATCCCCGAGCGCGGCAAGGTGGCGGTGATCGACACCGAAACCTTCACCCGTGTCGCCGACCTGGACGCCGGCGACCAGCCGCTGCGCGTGGCCTTGCAGCCGGACCAACACCGGCTGTGGGTTGGCAACAACAGCAGCGACCCGGCCAAAGGCGGGGTAACCGTGATCGACGTGCCGGGGCGCAACACCCTGAAAAGCTTCAATACCGGCACCGGGCACCACGAAATCGCCTTCAGCGCTGACTCGCGCTATGCCTACGTCAGCAACCGCGACAGCGGCACCCTGAGCGTCATCGACATCCCGGAAATGCGCCTGGCCAAGACCATCAAGGTTGGCCCGCACCCGCTCTCGGTCAGCTATTCGGCGCTGTCCCAGGCCGTCTACGTGGTCGATGGCGAGGAGGGCAGTGTGCGGGTCTTCGACGCCCGCAGCCATCAGCTGCGCCACACGGTCAAGGCCGAGCAGGGCCTGGGGCCGATGCGCTTCAGCAGCGATGGCCGCTACGGCATCGTGCTCAATACCCTGGAGAACCAGGCGCTGGTCATAGATGCCAGTACCGACAAGCTGATCCACCACATCCCGGTGGCGGCCGAACCGTACCAGCTGACCTTCACCAAGGGCTATGCCTACATACGTGGCCTGGCTTCGCCCAAGGTCACCATGATCAACCTGTCCAGCCTGGGCGAGGGGCGTGCACCGATCGTGCAAGGTTTCGAGGCCGGCCCGGCAGCGCCGCGCCAGGCAGGTGACCTGCCGCTGGCCCAGGGGCTGTCGGTGTCACGCGATGACAACTCGGTGTTCGTGGTCAACCCGGTGGACAACACCACCTACTTCTACGCCGAAGGCATGAACGCGCCGATGTCCGGCTACAACAACCGTGGCCACCAGGCCCGCGCGGCCATCGTCGTCGACCGCAGCCTGCGTGAAGTGGCGCCTGGGGTGTATGGCTCGACCGTGAAGCTGCCCGCCGCCGGCAAGTTCGACGTGGCCTTCCTGCTCAACCAGCCGCAGATCATCCATTGCTTCAGCACCGATGTGGCCGCAGCGCCCAATGCCAGCAAACGCAAGGGCGCGCGTGCCGAGTTCATCGGCCTCGACCAGCCTTTGCCGCAGCACAGCGACTTTACCGCGCGGGTGCGTATCGTCGGCGACGACGGCCAGCCACGCCTGGGCCTGAACGACCTGAGCCTGCGCTACTTTCTGGCGCCATCGTCGATGCCGCGCAACCTGCAGCTGCAAGAGGTGGGCGAGGGTGTGTATCAGGCGGCGCTGAACCTGCCTGAAGCCGGCGCCTGGTACCTGCATGTGCAGTCGCCCTCGCTGGGGCGCAAGTTTGCCGAAGAGAACTACACCAGCCTGCGCGTCCTGCCGGCTGCAGCGACCAACGCTTCCCAGACTGACGTGAGGAATGTGCGATGAACGCCAAGCATGCTTTCACACTGTTGGCCCTGAGCCTGGCGTTTGCCAGCAACCTGGCCCTTGCCCACGCCGGTCACGACCATGACGGCCATGGCGCGCAACCGCCAGCGGCTCGCCAGGAAAAGACCAGCGTGCGCTTTGCCGATGTTTCGCTGCTTAACCAGGACGGCATGCCGGTACGCCTGGAGAAAGACCTGGTAAGCGACCACCTTGTGGTCATGGGCTTCATCTACACCAGCTGCACCACGGTGTGCCCGGTGGTGTCGTCGATCATGGGCAAGGTCCAGCAGCAGCTGGGTGGCCGGGTAGGCGAGGAGATCCACATGGTGTCGATCAGCGTCGACCCTCAGCGTGACGATGCCAAGCGCCTGCAAGACTACGCCAAGGCCTTCCAGAAGGGGCCGGGCTGGAGCTGGCTGACCGGCACCCCGTACGCCGTCACCGAGACCCTCAAGGGCCTGGGTAGCTTCAGTGCCGACCTCAGCCAGCACCCGCCGCTGATTCTGGTGGGTGACGGGCGCAGTGGGCACTGGACACGTTACTACGGCTTCACCGACCCGGCGGTACTGATCGAAGAGATCAACCGCCTCAGCGCCCGGCGAGTGCATGCCAAGAGCACTGCCATTGCCGACCATCACGAGGTGCAACCATGAGCACTGCAAGCTCCCGCCGCGCAAGCATGCGCGGGTTCGACTGGCTGGTGCTGGGTGGTTGCCTGTGGATTCTGGCCTCGGTGGCCTTCGCCCACGAAGGCCATGCGCCACAGGCCCCCGAGCCGCAGCCGGCGCCGCAGGCGATGACCAGTGGTGGCGGCACCCGTGATGCCCAGACCTGGTTCACCGACACGGTGTTGAAGGACCAGAATGGCCGCGAGCTGCGCTTTTACAGCGACGTGCTCAAGGACAAGGTGGTGATGCTTAACGTGATCTTCACCCACTGCACCGACGCGTGTCCGCTGATTACCCGCAAGTTGCGTGAAGTGCGCGAAGCGATGGGGCCGCAGCTGGCCAGCCAGGTGACTTTCGTGTCGATCAGCAGTGACCCGCTGAACGACACCCCGCAGGCATTGAAGGCGTTCGCCGAGAAGCAGGGCGTGGATGGGCCGAACTGGCTGTTCTTGACCGGCGACAAGGCCAATGTCGACCTGGTGCTGGGGCGTATAGGGCAGTTCCTGCCCAGCCCTGAGCAGCATTCGACTCAGCTGATTGCCGGTGACGTGGCCGGCAAACGCTGGAGCAAGATCCGCCCGGATGCGCCACCGGCGGCGATTGCCCAGCGCATGCAGCTGTTGGCTCAGCCACTGGCAGGCCGGTGATTGCCATGGTGCGTTCCCTGTGGAGTCAACCTCTGAGGGGGCAGCCTTTGTGGGAGCGGCCTTGCGTCGCCAAAGGGCTGCGCAGCAGCCCCAGCACTGGCAGCCTTGACCCCGAAAGTGGGGAGCGTTGCGCGCTCCTTTTGCGACGCAAGGCCGCTCCCACAGGGCTTGCGATCTGCTTGGCATGCTTGCTGGGCATGTCGCCTTTTGCCTCTGCACTGGACCTCACCGACCACGAGCAAGCCGGCAAGCGCCTCTACCGCGAAGGTGTCTCCAGCAGCGACGCCCAGCTGCAAGCGCGGGTCGGCGCCAGCGATATGGCGGTGCCCGCCAGCGTACTGCCCTGCGCCAGCTGCCATGGCAACGACGGCCGTGGCCGCGCCGAAGGCGGTGTGCGCCCGCCCAGCCTCGACTGGCAACGCCTGGCACTCGGCCAGGGCACACGCGAGGCCAACGGCCGCAGCTACCCTGCCTATACCGACAGCAGCCTGGCCCGCGCAATCCAGCATGGCGTCGACCCGGCAGGCAACCGCCTGGACCCGGCCATGCCACGCTTCGAACTGACCCTGGCCGACCAGCGCAACCTCACCGCCTATCTGAAGCGGCTAGCCCAGGAACGCGATCCAGGTGTGGAGGAGGGTGTGCTGCGCCTGGGCACCTTGCTGCCCGCGAGCGGCCCGCTGGCCGAAGCCGGGCAAGTGATACAGGCCGTGCTGGAAGATGGCCTGGCGCAGCTCAACCAGCAAGGCGGCATCCACGGCCGGCGCTTGGAACTGGTAGTGCTTGACCCAGGTTCCGATCCCGCCAGCGCCGAACGCGCCTTGCACCAATTGCTGGAGCAAGAGCGGGTGTTCGCCCTGGTCACGCCATTGGCACCGATGCTCGACCAGCGCCTGGCGACCTTGTTGGCGCCACAGAACGTACCGCTGATTGGCAGCACCCCACGCAGCGGCGGCAGCGCACAAATCTTCGACCCGCTACCCGGCCTGCCCGAGCAACTGCTGAGCCTGGCAGGCCATGCCCGTACAACGCTGGGGCTGGCCGCGGATGAGCTGCGCGTGGTGTATGCCGGCAACGAACAGGCCGCGTTGGCCGAGCAGGTGCGTGAGCGTTTGCTGCAGCAAGGCTGGGCGCCACCGGCCATCCAGGCGTTCGCCGGCCAGGCGGTGGACGGGCAGGGCATCGTCTTCCTTGGCCGCGCCCAGGCCTTCGCCGAGTTGGCGGCGGCGTTGCAGGCGGTGGGCCGCCAGCCTTATCTGTTCGCCGCTTCCAGCCAAGTGGCCGGTGCGGTGGCACGCGTGCCCGAGCAGTGGTCGCAACGGCTGTTTCTGGCCTACCCCTACGTGCCGGAGGATTGGACCGAGCAAGGCCTGGCAACCCTCGCCGGGCTGCAGCAGCGCCAGGGCCTGGACCCACGCCAGGCGTCGTTGCAGGTCAACACGTTGTGCGCGTTGCAGCTGTTGAGTGAAGCGCTGAAACAGATTGGCCGTGATGCCAGCCGCGAGCAGCTGATTGCTGCGCTGGAAGGCCTGCACGATGTGCCTACCGGCCTGACCCCGGCGCTGGGCTTCGGCCCCGGCCGCCGCCAGGGCATGGCCGGGGCCCATGTGGTGGCGGTGGCCCTGCCGGGGCCACGCTTTACTGCGGTCACACCGTACCGGCCTGTGCCGGACACCCCCTGAGCGGAGGTTGCCATGCGTATCGTGTTGTTGTGCCTGTTGCTGGTGCTGGCCAGGGCGAGCTGGGCCGATGTGCCGGCGGCGCGGGTCAATGGTGTGGAGATCGAGCTGTTGCGCCTGGAGCGCTACTTCAGCGAGTACCTGGACGCCCAGGGCCGTGCGGTGACCAGTATCCGCAACCCAGGCCTGTACAAGCGCCTGCGTGACCAGGCGCTGGACGAACTGATCGACAAGGAGCTGTTGTGGCAGGAAGCGCAACGCCAAGGCATTGCCGTCAGCGATGAACGGGTGTCGGCGCACGTCGGTGAAGTGGAAGCAGCCTTTGGCAGCCCGGCGGTTTTCGAACGGCGGCTGGCAGAGGCAGGCTTCGATAGGGCACAGTACACTGAATACACCCGGCAGGACATGGCCGCCCAGCAGGTGTATGCCCAGCTCAGCGCAGTCGACGCGCCGAGCCAGGGCGAAGTGGAGGCATTCTATGATGCCAACAAAGAAAGACTGCAAGGAGCGCAGAACCAAAGTGATAACCCTTCGGTCATACGCGAACAGGGCCTGGTCTTGGCCAGGGCTACGCTCATCGGTCAACGCGAGGCGCAGGCGCGCCAATCCGTGCGCCAACGTTTGCGCGAATCCGCTAAAGTGGAGATCGCCGACTGAGGCCCACGATGGCGTTTCCCCCAATGCTGGGGAATTAAGGTTTGGCAATGTGCCATCATTTCCCCCGCTTGTGGGGAACCGGTTGGGTGCGCGTGCTCAGCGTATTTCGGGTGCTGGCCGGCACCCTTGGCAAATCAGTGACTTACAGCGGTGCAACATGACTATTCACGCCTGGCACGAAGCCTGCTCAAGCCTTGTTAAGGGCGCACTTCGCAGACCGGGTAACCGGGCAGTTTTTAGGAGTCGACCTTGGTGAACAGAGTATTGGTAGTCGATGACGAACAGACTCTTGCGCAGAACCTGCAAGCGTACCTGCAGGCGCAAGGCCTGGAAGTTCATGTTGCCCACGACGGTGCCAGTGGTATCGAACAGGCTGAAAGCCTGGCACCGCAAGTAGTTGTGCTGGATTACCGCTTGCCCGACATGGAGGGTTTTCAGGTTCTGGAGGCTGTACGCAAGAACAGGCAATGCCACTTCGTGCTGATTACCGCCCATCCCACCGTCGAGGTGCGTGAGCGGGCCGCCGAACTGGGTGTGAGTCATGTCCTGTTCAAGCCGTTCCCACTGGTGGAACTGGCCCGTGCAATCTTCGACCTGATGGGCATTGAGCGCCGGCGCAGGGCCACGGACAACCCGGCAGAAGGGTTCGTCGAACGACGCCAGAACAGGAACGAATCGTTCCCCCTGCAGTTGTACGATGGAAGCTGGGTATTGGCCGACCGCCGCCGTAATGGCGTCAAGCCGCCAGGGCCCGACGACGATCAACTGCTCACAGGGGAATAGCGGCGCCCGCACCCCTGGCCGAGCCAGCCTGCGACGCGCCCCTGAGCGGAGTCGCAGGCCATGTCAGAAGCATTCGATGCAGCAGTCTCAGCCTACCCCCGCGACCTGCTGGCCCAAGCCCGGCTGCAAGCCAGTGATGAGCGCCTGCTCAACTGCCTGGAACGCCTGGCCTGCGACACCCCCGACACCTTCACCCGCCGCCTGGGCCTGACCCTGTACTACCCGGTACTGGACAGCCACACCCTGCTGGCCAGCACCCCACGCTTCGACAAGGTGTCCTTGGCCCAGTGCCTGAAGCGCGAATTCGTGCTGATCGAGCAAAACGGCCAGTTGCTGGGCGTGTTCGCCGACCCCTTCGACCACACCCGCCTGGCCTGGATCGACGACGTGCTGCAAGGCGCGCCGCTGTACCTGGCCCACGCCGCCGAACTGGCCACCTTTCTGGCCCGGCACGAAGAAAGCTTCCATGCAGTCGATGCCCTGGACCACGACCCCGAGGCCAGCAGCGAAAGCGACCCGCTGCAACGCCTGTCACTGGCCAGTATCAGCGAAGACCAAAGCCGCGTGGTCAAACTGGTCAACTCCACCCTGTACGATGCGCTCAAGCTGCACGCCAGCGACATCCACCTGGGCATGACCGGCCAGGGCCTGACCATCAAGTACCGTATCGACGGCGTGCTCAACGGTGCCGGCAAAGCCAGCGGCAGCGCCTTTGCCGACCAGGTGATTTCGCGGATCAAGGTCATGGCCGAGCTGGACATCGGCGAAAAGCGCGTGCCCCAGGACGGGCGCTTCAAGGTCGCCGTGGGCGATCGGCAAATCGACTTTCGGGTGTCGATCATGCCCAGCATCTTCGGTGAGGACGCCGTACTGCGGGTGCTCGACAAGCAGGACTTGTCCGACCGGGTCAGCGGCGTGCAGTTGCAAGCCCTGGGCTTTGCCGACGAAACCCTGCGCGCCCTGCGCCGGCTGGCCGCCGAACCTTACGGCATGATCCTGGTGACCGGCCCCACCGGCAGCGGCAAGACCACCACCCTGTACGCCATGATCAGCGAGATCAACCACGGCGTGGACAAGATCATCACCATCGAAGACCCGGTCGAGTACCAACTGCCCGGCGTGCTGCAGATCCCGGTCAACGAGAAGAAGGGCCTGACCTTCGCCCGTGGCCTGCGCTCGATCCTGCGCCATGACCCGGACAAGATCCTGGTTGGCGAAATCCGCGACCCCGACACCGCCCAGATTGCCGTGCAGTCGGCGCTCACCGGCCACCTGGTGTTCACCACCATCCACGCCAACAACGTATTCGACGTGATCGGCCGCTTCAGCCAGATGCAGGTCGACCCCTACAGCTTCGTTTCCGCGCTCAATGCAGTGCTGGCCCAGCGCTTGATTCGCCTGGCCTGCCCGCACTGCGCCACGGCCTGCGAACACGATGACGACACCCTGTATGGCTCGGGCCTGACCCGCGAGGCCGTAGCCGGTTGGACCTTCGTGCGCGCCCAGGGCTGCGGCCAATGCCGGGGCAGTGGCTACCGCGGCCGCAGCGCCATTGCCGAACTGCTGCACCTGGACGACGACCTGCGGCAAATGATCGTGGAGCGCCGCCCCCTGGCGCAAATCAAGACGCTTGCCTGCCAGCGCGGCCTGCGCCTGCTGCGGGCCTCGGCCCTGGACCTGGTCCGCGATGGCCGTACCACCCTTGAGGAGATCAACCGTGTCACATTCATCTGATCGTTTCTGCGCTGTATTGGGCGCCGAGGGTGTCGGCCTGGGTCGCTGGCACAATAACCACCACCAATGGCTGGGTAGCCGTGAGTTCAGCTGCGATGCCGCCCAACCGGCCTGGGCAGCCGCCGTTGATGCGCTGGCCGCGCTGCTGGCCGAGCATGCCGTACGTGGCGCCCAGTTGCGGGTATTGCTGTCGGCCCGCTACAGCCGCTTCTGCCTGGTGCCCTGGAGCGATGCCATCGGCCACCCCCGCGAACTGGATGCCTATGCCCGGGCCTGCTTCGAAAACCTCTACGGGCAACCCTTGGACGACTGGCGCATCGTGCTGTCGCCTGAGCCTGCCGGTGCTGCCCGCATCGCCACGGCGCTGCCCGAAGCCCTGCTGCAACGGCTTCAGGCGCTGGGCCGGGAAAGCCGCCTGAACCTGCGTTCGGTGCAGCCGTACCTGATGGCCGCCTACAACCGTTGTTCGCCGCAGCTGGAGCAAGGCGACTTCCTGTTCGTGCTGGCCGAACCGCGCCGCAGCGTGCTGCTGCTGGCTGCTGGTGGGGCCTGGCAGCAAGTGCTGGCGCAAGGTTGTGCCGACAGCGACCAGGCCCTGCAAGCGCTGATCGAGCGCACCTGCGAGCTGTACGGCGAGCACCTGCCACGAGTGTACCTGCATGCCCCAGGCCGGGGCGACGTGCCGCAACTGGCGGCGGTGCAGCTGTGCCAGCCGGCCAGCGAAGCCGACCCGCTGTGCGCCATGTGGCGGGCGGTGGCCTGACATGCGCCGCCTCGACCTGGAATTCCAGCCCCGGCGCACCAGCCCTTTGGCCTGGTCGCTGCTTGCTCTGGGCAGCGCCGTGGTCGTAGGCCTGGTGCTGCTGCAACAAAGCTTGCAGGCCGAGCAGGTCGACCTGGAGGCCAGCGTGCACAGCCTTGAGCTGCAACTGGGCCGCCGTCCGGCCACCGTAGCGCCACAAAACAGCGCTGCCAGCCGCGAGCAAGCCGAGCGTCTGGCACAGATGCGCAGTGTGTCGCAGCAACTGCAACGCCCCTGGCAGCAGCTGTTCGCCATGCTCGAAGCCATGCCCCAGGACGATGTCGCGTTGCTTGGCCTGACCCCGGATGCACGCAAGGGCCAGGTGCGCATTGCCGCCGAGGCACGCAACCTCGAAGCAATGCTGCAGTACCACCAGCGCCTGGAAGCCAGTGACGAGCTAAGCGATGTATCGCTGCTCAACCACGAGGTGCTGGCCGCACAGCCTGAGCACCCCGTGCGCTTCACCCTCACCGCCACTTGGGAGACCGGCCATGCGCGCCCTTGAATCGCTGAACAGCCTGATCCTCCAGGAGCGCCTGCGCAGTGTCGGCCCGGTCGGCCTGGCGGCGGTGGCCGTAGGCCTGCTGGCCATTGGTGTGGCGTGTGCCGGGGTGCTGCCGCAATGGCAGAACGTGCGCGAACTGCGCGCCACCGAAGCGGACGCCAGCGTGCAGGTAGGGCGGGTCAAGCGGGGAGAGCTGAAGATTGCCGTCAAACCCGAACAGCAGGCCCTGGACACCCTGCGTCAGCAACTGCCGGGGCAGCCCCAGGCCAGCGAGCTGATCGAGCGCCTGTATCACCTGGCCAGCGCCGAGCACATCAGCCTGGCCCGTGGTGAGTACGCCCTGGGCATCGACCCCAAGACCCAGCTGGCGCGCTACCAGATCGTGCTGCCGGTGCGCGGCAGCTATCCGCAGATTCGCGGCTTCCTCAAGGGCCTGCTCAAGCAGCTGCCGACCCTGGTGCTGGAGGACCTCGAGCTGCAACGCAAACGCATTGGCGACAGCGAGCTCAATGCCCGCCTGCGCATGACCCTTTACCTGTCGAGGTCGTGATGAACACTCAACGTGCAGTCATCTGGGCCGGTTTCCTCGGCGTGAGCGCAGCGCTGGCCTGGGCACCCGGCCATTGGTTCGGCCAAGAAGACGCGCTGGCCCCGGTCGCCGGCAAGCCAGCTCCCACAGAGACTGCGGGCAGCGCCGCTTCTGCGGGTGCGGCTTTGGCCGCGAAAGGGCCGGACCAGGCCTCCAGAGACCTGTTCCCCACCCAGCAGTGGACTAAGCCCAAAGCCCTGGCCACCGTCACCGAACAACCCGTGGTTGCCGCGCCAGCAGTAGTGCCAGCGCCAACCGCTCCGGCACTGCCATTTGAATTCATCGGCCGCATGGGTGACCGCGACGACCTGCAGATCTTCTTGCAGAGCGGCGAAAAACTCTACGTCGTGCGCCAAGGCGACGTGATCGAAGACACCTATCGCCTCGACCGCGTTTCAGCCAGCGAGCTGAGCCTGGTCTACCTGCCTTTGCACCAGTCGCAGACCTTGTCTGTAGGGAGCGCACCATGAAGTCGTCGAAGCTGTGCAAGCCTGCTCCGTTCCTGCTCGTAGCGCTGTGCGTGGCCATTGCCGGCTGCGGTACCAGCGCGGTACGCAAGGACAGCGACCAGTTGATGAAAGAGGGCCAGTACGAGGCCGGCATTGCCCGCCTGGAAGAAGCCCTGCGCGATGACCCACGCGACACCGAGCTGAACATCGCCCTGGCCCACAGCCGTCAGGCGGCAGTCGAGGCGCTGATCACCCAGGCCGACGCCGACCGTATCCGCCACGACTTCGCCAATGCCCGCATGGGCTATGGCCGAGTGCTGACCCTGGAGCCGAACAACCGCCGCGCCCAGGAAGGCATCCGCCAGCTGGAACTGATCCGCACCCTCGACGAGCGCGTGGCGCTTGGCCAAGCCGCGCTGCGCCAGGGCGACCTGTTCGGCGCCGAGCGCTACATGCGCGAAGTGCTGCGCCTGGACCCGCAGAACCAGAAGGGCATGACCCTGCGCAGCGACATCGAAAACGTCCAGGCGCGCACAGCACAGCCATACCCGCAGTTGCGCAGCAAGCTGGAGCGGCCGGTGACCCTGGAGTTTCGCGATGCCAACCTGAAGACCATCTTCGAGGTGCTGTCGCAGGTCGCCGGCATCAACTTCATTTTCGACAAGGACCTGCGCCCGGACATGAAAGCCACCATCTTCGTGCGTGAAGTGCGCATCGAAGACGCCGTGGCCCTGCTGCTGGAGCAGAACCAGCTGCGCCAGAAGATCGTCAACGACAACACCGTGATGGTCTACCCCGACTCGCCGCAGAAGACCAAGGACTACCAGGAACTGGTCATGCGCACGTTCTACCTGACCAGCATCGACGCCAACACCGCGCTGAACATGGTCAAGACCATGCTCAAGACCCGCGACGTGTTCGTCGACGAGCGCCTCAATACCCTGACCATGCGCGACACCCCGGATGCCGTGCGCATGGCCGAGAAGCTGCTGCAATCGCAGGACCAGTCCAACCCCGAGGTGGTGCTGGAAGTGGAGGTGATGGAAGTGGCCACCTCGCGCATCCTCGACCTCGGCCTGCAATGGCCCAACACCTTCGGCGTGCTGAGCAACGACGGCAAACCGGTCAGCGTGCTCGACCAGCTCAAGGGCATCGACTCCAGCCGCATCAGCATCTCGCCGGCGCCGCAGGCCAAGATCAACGCTTCGGACAAGGACATCAACACCCTGGCCAGCCCGGTGATCCGCGTCAGTAACCGCGAGCAGGCACGCATCCACATCGGCCAGCGGGTGCCGATCATCAGCGCCACCTCGGTGCCGTCCACCCAGGGCCCGGTGATCACCGAAAGCGTCACCTACCTGGACGTCGGTTTGAAGCTTGAAGTACAGCCCACCGTGCACTTGAACAACGAAGTGGCGATCAAGGTGGCGCTGGAAGTGAGCAACGCCACACCGTTGGAAGCCACCCGCCAGGGCACCATTCCGGTTCAGGTCGACACCCGCAACGCGCAAACCAGCCTGCGCCTGCACGATGGCGAAACCCAGGTGTTGGCCGGCCTGGTGCGCAACGACCACAACGCCAGCGGCAACAAAATCCCCGGGCTTGGCGACATCCCCGGCCTGGGCCGGCTGTTCGGCAGCAACAAGGACGACATGAGCAAGAGCGAGCTGGTGCTGGCGATCACCCCGCGCATCGTGCGCAACCTGCCGTACCAGAGCCCGTCGGACATGGAATTCTCCACCGGCACCGAGTCGGCCATGCAGGTACGCCAGATGGCCCCGCTGCCACCAATGGACGTGCCTGGCAATGCGCCAACCACCGACGCACCGGTCGTGGACAGCCAAATGGCGGTCGCCCCGGTCAACGGGAGCCCACGGCCATGAAAACCCGGCGCCGTATGCACGGCTTCAGCCTGATCGAGGTGGTGCTGACCCTGGCACTGCTCGGGCTGCTGGCCAGCATGGCCGCGCCGCTGACCGAAACCGTGGTGCGCCGTGGCAAGGAGCAGCAACTGCGCGAGGCGCTGTACCAGATTCGCGATGCCATTGACGCCTACAAGCGGGCCTTCGACGCCGGCTACATCGAGAAACGCCTGGATGCCAGCGGCTACCCGCCGAACTTGCAGGTACTGGTGGATGGCGTGCGCGATGTGCGCAGTGCCAAGGGCGCCAAGTTCTACTTCCTGCGGCGCATCCCGCACGACCCGCTGGTGGCGGCCAAGGATGAAGACGAAGGCGGCTGGGGCCTGCGCGCCTACGACAGCAGCCCCGACAACCCGCGCGAAGGCGAAGACGTGTTCGACGTGTACTCCAGGGCTCGAGGCAAAGGCCTCAACAGCATCCCTTACGGGCAATGGTGACAGCCATGAAACGCAGCAAAGGCTTCACCCTGATCGAACTGCTGGTGGTCATGGCGATCATCGCCACGCTGATGACCATCGCCATGCCGCGCTATTTCAACAGCCTGGAAAGCTCCCGCGAGGCCACCCTGCGCCAGAGCCTGGCGGTGCTGCGCGAGTCATTGGACCACTACTACGGCGACACCGGCCATTACCCGGACTCGCTGGAGCAACTGGTGGAGCAACGCTACCTGCGCAACACCCCGGTCGACCCTATTACCGAACGCAGCGATGCCTGGCAGTTGGTGCCACCACCCGAAGGCGTGGCCGGCGGCGTGGCCGATATCAAGAGCGGTGCCACAGGGAGGGCGCGTGATGGCAGCCTCTTCGCTGAATGGTAAGGCCCAAAGCGGCTTCACCTACCTGGGCGTGCTGCTGCTGATTGCGGTCAGCAGCGTGGCCCTGGCCGCTACCGGCACGATCTGGGCCAGCGCCGCCCAGCGTGACCGCGAACGCCAACTGCTGTGGGTGGGCAGCCAGTACGCCCAGGCCTTGCGCAGCTACTATCGCGCCTCGCCGGGTTTGGCCCAGTACCCGCAGGACTTGGCCGACCTGTTGCAGGACAACCGTTTCCCCCAGGCCAGGCGGCACATTCGCAGGCTGTACCCCGACCCCATCACCAACAGCGACGAGTGGGGCCTGCTGCGCTCGATCGACGGCCGCATCACCGGCGTGCACAGCCGTTCGGACGCCACCCCATTCAAACGCAGTGGCTTCAGCGCCGAATGGACAGGCTTCGAGGGGTTGGAGCATTACAGCGACTGGCAGTTCGTCGCCGAGCAGGCCTTCAGCGAAAGTGCCGGCGGTGTGCAGACCCACAGCGGCCCGGGAGACACGCCATGAACAGCCTGGCAGCGCTGTGCCTGAGCCTGCTGTTGCTGGCCACCTCGGCCAAGGCCGGTAATGAAGACGAGATGCAAGGCTTTATCGTCGACAACACCATCTCGCACATCGGCCACGACTTTTATTACTACTTCGCCGACCGCCTGCGCGCCACCAGCCGCCTGGACTTCAACCTGGTGGTACGCGAACGCCCGGATGCCCGCTGGGGCAGCCTGGTCACCGTGGAGTTCGAGCGTGAAGTGATGTACCGCCGCTTCCTGCCACCAAACACCACCGAACTGAAAGACGAGGCCGTTGCCGCCGCCGACCTGGTCAAGCAGCAAATCATTCAACGCAAGCTGCAACGCCTGCTGCAGGACACCACCGACTTGGAGAGGGACGAGCTATGAACCACCGCATTCCACGTTGCATCGCCGCCTGCCTGCTGGCCAGCGCGTTTGCTGCCCAGGCCACCGAGCTGGTGTACACCCCGGTCAACCCGGCGTTTGGCGGCAACCCATTGAACGGCACCTGGCTGCTGAACAACGCCCAGGCGCAGAACGACTACGACGACCCCGACCTCAAGGACCGTGCCTCGGCCTTTACCGGCACCACAGCCCTGGAGCGCTTCAGCAACCAGCTGGAGTCGCGGATGTTGTCGCAGTTGCTGGACAACATCAGCAACGGCAGCACCGGCAGCATGGCGACCGATGCGTTTCTCATCGACGTCATCGACGATTCCGGGGCCTTGAGCATCAAGGTCACCGATCGCGCCACAGGAGAAATTTCGATCATTGAGGTCAGCGGCCTGAACCCCTGAGAGGGAAGGGCTTTTATGTTGGGGAGAGAACACCATGAAACGTCTGCTGAGCACGCTGCTGATCCTCACCGCCCTTGGCCTGCAAACGGGTTGCAGCCTGCGCGAACCCATGTCGGCCGAACAGGACTCGGAAACCCCGACCCTGACCCCACGGGCCTCGACCTACTACGACCTGATCAACATGCCACGGCCCAAAGGCCGCCTGATGGCCGTGGTTTACGGCTTCCGCGATCAGACCGGGCAGTACAAGCCGACCCCGGCCAGCTCGTTCTCCACCAGCGTTACCCAGGGTGCGGCCAGCATGCTGATGGACGCCCTGAGCGCCAGCGGCTGGTTCGTGGTGCTGGAGCGTGAAGGCCTGCAGAACTTGCTGACCGAGCGCAAGATCATCCGTGCTTCGCAGAAAAAACCGGATGTACCTGAAAACATCATGGGCGAGCTGCCGCCGCTGCAGGCCGCCAACCTGATGCTCGAAGGCGGCATCATCGCCTACGACACCAACGTGCGCAGCGGCGGCGAGGGGGCTCGCTACCTGGGGATAGACATCTCCCGCGAGTATCGGGTGGACCAGGTGACCGTGAACCTGCGCGCCGTGGACGTACGCACCGGCCAGGTGCTGGCCAACGTGATGACCAGCAAGACCATCTACTCGGTTGGGCGCAGTGCCGGGGTGTTCAAGTTCATTGAATTCAAGAAGCTGCTGGAGGCCGAGGTGGGGTACACCACCAACGAACCGGCGCAGCTGTGCGTGCTGTCGGCGATCGAAGCGGCGGTGGGGCATTTGCTGGCGCAGGGGATCGAGCGGCGGTTGTGGCAGGTGGCGGGGGATCCAGCGGATGGCAAGGCGACGGTGGACAAGTATTTGAGCCAGAATCAGCAGCCGTGAAACAGGTTCAACGGCACCGGTGCGGTCGACGTGGGTGAGGCATTTTGCGACACAAGGCCGCTCCTGAGCCTAACATTTTTGCCAGTAGAAATTTTTACCATTAGCCATGATTATCTTGTGTAAAGCTGGAGGTGGGGAATCATCGTGACACCTACGCTAGGAACGTTATTTGACACGTCACGTAGCAGACCGATGTCTGGTGCTTTTCCTTATTCGCCTTATGGTTTCGTTCCTCGGTCAACGAGTTTGCTCGGTTTTAACGGCGAGCGACTAGACCCGTGTACCTGTAGTTATCTGCTTGGGAGCGGTTATCGATTATTTAACCCTGCTCTGATGCGATTTGGTTCTCCGGACAGTGTAAGTCCGTTCGGGTATGGTGGATTGAATTCATATGGATATTGCCAAGGGGATCCAATAAATTTAAAAGATCCCAGCGGGCATGGCCCAGTGCCCCCAGGCTATGATTTTGTAGGGTATCATGGTAGTACGCTAAAACATCAAAGCTCGTTGTTAAGTGGCGTTCAGCTCAAGTCACGTCCTACGGTTCATCATGGCAAGGGGTTTTACTTTACGCAAGACAGAAAATTGGCTTGGCATTATGCAAGGAGAACAAGTAGTCGTGAACGGAATGGGTCAACTCCGCACGTGTTTGGAGTATATGTAAAAAAATTCAAAGAACTGAAGGCGGGAGCGGAAGTCGTTAACCTCTGGCGTGGCACTGACAGACGCGTCAAAGAAAGCTACCGGATTCGTGAATCAGTATTTAATAAAGTAAAAGTGCTGGAAACAACTTACGGCCATCTTGTTCGTAGAAATTCGTTTGTCAAAAATCCGGGGTCTCATTCGCAGCGCTATCAAGGATCTCAGGGATCTCAGGGCTTTCAGAGCTTCCAGACTTTTCAGGGTTATCAGAGTTTTCAGGGTAATCAGAGTTTTCAGAGCTTCCAGGGTTTTCAGGGCTTCCAGAATATGCAGGATATTCGTGGAAATCAGAACTTTCGGGGCTTTCACAACTTTCAGTACCCTCAGTAGCAGAAAAAAGGCCGGTACGCTCTGGGAGTAAGCAATAACAATCCGTTTCATCCCCGCCTCACAGAAAAAGCCTAATGTCGGAGGGACATCATGGTCGAGCTGCCACCGCTGCAGTCCGCCAACCTGAAGCTGGAGGGTGGCATCATCGCCGACGACACCACCTGGGTATCGACACCTCCAGCCGTGATCTATCTTGAGGGCCTTTTCGCGGGCTTGCCCGCGAAGAGGCCAATGCGGTTGACAGAAGTGTTACGACAAATGCCCTCAGCTTGAAACCCTTCCCTGACCTCGGTAGTCTTTGCCCGCTGCTGTCAATCCAGCAGCCGGGTTTGGTAGCCCGCGATCAATCAAGGCGCACAAGCGCCCGCTCTGCGATACAGTTGGCGCTTTTTTGTGCCCGGCTGTTTCGTTTTATGGCGGCTGTGCGTAGGGCGCCTCCGTGCGCGCCGGTTTCCTTGATTCCCGGTCTACCAACCTGCGTACAGCCGTCACCACTTCGTTTGGTAGCGATCTGTGGCGGCTCCAGTGAATCAAGGAGCGACACAATGACAAAAGGCTTACCTGATCCTCCCGTACGCGCCACCACGGCGTCCTCCAGTTTTTCGACTTGTGAATGCAGCCATCCGCCGTTGTTTGCCGTGCGTGCAGGGGTGGACTACGAAGATGCGCTGGTGCATCTGTCCACGCTGCTCAAGGGGGCGTTTGCGACCAACCTCAAGGCGTTGGAGTTGGCCAAGGGGACTTGTCGTGATCTGTTGTTGAGCAATGACCATGGGCTGGATTCGGCAAAGGCGGTGGTGGAGGCTTTGCTGGATGGGGTTGAAAGGCAGCAGCTGACCGGGCGAGGGAAGGCGGTACAGATGCAGGGTTTTTGAGGGCTGGCTCGGGGCCTGCGTATGGGCCTCCAGGTGCACACCTATACAGGTTTGGCGCCTGTGAGATCGAGCGCCGCCCGCGCGGCGCATCGCGAGCTACGCTCGCTCCTACGTTTGTTTTTGGCCAGTAACGCCTGTGCCAGGTGCGCGCGACCGCCTTGTTTGTTCGACGCGATATTGAGCCGTGTGCCAAGGCATTCGCGCGCAAATCCCACAGACATAATTGGCCCGAAACAAACGTAGGAGCGAGCGTAGCTCGCGATGCGCCGCGCGGGCGGCGCTCGATATCCGCCCCACCCGAAAACCCAAGCCATACACCCCCAACCATCCCCCAGCCCATCAACCAGATGACGCCCAGCCATTTCTCCCGCACACTGCGGAAAATTCCCAAGCCCGTACCCCGCCACCTTGCGGGGCACAGCCGGAGTAGAAAATGGCGCGACAACTAATAACAAACGCCCACGACCCGCTGCACGAATCCCGCCAGGCCCGCCTGAAACTGGCCAGCGAAGGCGAGTTGCCGCTGGGCATGCTGCGCGACGAAATCGACGCTTCTTGGCGGCGCAGCCTAGGCTATGGCCTGGATTGCCTGCAAGGCGAACAAGTCGGCCTGGGCCTGGAACAGGGCCACGACCTGCGCATGCTGCTGGAGCGCAACCGCTTGCTGGTCGACGCCGTCACCCCCGAATTGGACTACCTGGTCGCCCGCCAGGGCAAGGCCGGTATCGTCATCCTCGGCGACGCCCAGGCCAACGTCCTGGCCATCGAAGGCCAGACGCACGTACTCAGCCGCGAGGGCCTGCGCGACCTGCACCCCGGCAGTTGCTGGAGCGAGTCGCTGCGCGGCACCAACGCCATCGGCACGGCGGTTGTCGAAGGCCGGCCGACGCTGATCAACTGCGGCGAACATTACCTGGACCGCCTCAGCCCGTTCTCCTGCACTTCCGTGCCGCTGCGCGACCCGCGCGGCGATGTGATCGGTGTGCTCGACATCACCCGTGAAGGCGTGATGGCGCAGCCGCAGGACAGCCTGTCAACGCTGATGCTGGCCGCTGGCAACATCGAAAGCCGCCTGTTCGGCCTGTGCCACCCAGAGCAGCTGGTGTTGGCCTTCCACAGCCGTCCACAGTACCTCAACAGTGCCTGGCATGGGCTGCTGGCGCTGAGCCTGGACGGTGAAGTGCTGGCCGCCAACGACAGTGCTTGCCAGTTGCTGCAGGTGCCGCGCCATGAGCTGATTGGCCGGCGCAGCACTGACCTGCTCGGCGAGCGTTCACCTGCTTTTATTGCGCGGCTATGGCAGGGCGGGGTAAGTAGCGTGCAGACGGCCAAGGGCGAGTTCTACTTCCGTGCCCTGCAGCTGCCGCGCCATGGCCGGGTCAATGGCAGTACGCCGGCAAGCAAGCCGACGCTGAGCAAGCAGTCGCCCGCGCTCGACGCGCTGGCCGGTGGTGACCCACGGCTGGCGCGCAACCTGCGCATGGCCCGCCAAGGGTTGGGCAATGGCCTGCCGGTGCTGCTGCTGGGCGAGACCGGTACCGGTAAGGAAGTGGTCGCCCGAGCCTTGCACCAGGCCAGCCCGCGTGCCGACAAACCGTTCGTGGCCGTCAACTGCGCGGCCATCCCCGAAGGGCTGATCGAGTCCGAGCTGTTCGGCTACCGCGAGGGTGCTTTCACAGGCTCCCGCCGGGGCGGCATGGTCGGGCGGCTGATGCAGGCCCATGGTGGCACACTGTTCCTCGACGAAATCGGCGACATGCCGCTGGCCTTGCAGGCGCGCCTATTGCGGGTATTGCAAGAGCGCCGTGTGGCGCCGCTGGGTGCCGGCGACGAGCAGGACATCGACGTGGCGTTGATTTGCGCCACCCACCGCGACCTCAAGCGTTTAGTGCAGGAGCAGCACTTCCGCGAAGACCTGTACTACCGGGTCAACGGCGTGTCGCTGCGCCTGCCGGCACTGCGCGAGCGTGACGACCTGGCCGCGATCATTCAAGGCCTGCTGGACAAGTCCGATGCCCGTGGCGTCACGCTAGACCCGGCGTTGGCGGCATTGCTCGAAGGCTTCGACTGGCCAGGCAACATCCGCCAGCTGGAAATGGTGGTGCGCACGGCACTGGCCATGCGCGAGAACGGCGAGCAGGTGCTGACGCTGGACCACCTCACCGATTGCCTACTGGACGAGTTGGCCAGCGGCTCGGCGCCCTCCGGTAGCCTCAAGGACAACGAGCTGGAGCTGATCCGTGGCGCCCTTGCGCGCCACCAGGGCAACGTGTCGGCCGCCGCCGAAGCACTGGGCATCAGCCGGGCGACGCTGTACCGCAAGCTCAAGCAGTTGCGCGGCTGAACCATGGGCCCATTGTTCGCAAAGCTGGTGGAGTCCAGCGACCCTGTACTCATGCGTCAGGCGTTGGCCTGGCTGTATGGTTTCGTGCGCCCGCACCGGCGTGCCATCGGCCTGCTGCTGGGCCTGTCGCTAGGTGCCTCGCTGCTGGCGCTGGCGCAACCTTGGCTGGTCAAGACGCTGATCGACGAGGGGCTGCTGGCCAAGGACTACCAGACCCTCTGGCACATGGCGGCGATCATGATCGGCGCAGGCCTGCTGGGCACGGTGCTGGCTGGCGTCAACCGCTACCTGCACACGCGCTTGTCTGGGCGCATTCTGTTCGCCCTGCGCGATGACCTGTACCGCCACCTGCAGCAGTTGTCGCCGACCTTCTACGGGCGGCGGCGCATGGGTGACATTCTTTCGCGGCTGGACGGCGATGTGGCGGAGATCCAGCGCTTTGCCGTGGATTCGCTGTTCTCGGCGGTGTCGGCGGTGATCGGCCTGGTGGGCGCGGTGGCGTTGATGCTGATGCTGTCGTGGCAGTTGTCGCTGTTGCTGGCGCTGCTGGTACCGATCGAGGTGCTGTGGCTGCGCTGGATGCGCCGTAAGGTAGAGCGCGAAGTGCGCAACCTGCGGGAGCGTTCGGCGGATGTGTCGTCGTTCCTGGTCGAGACCTTGCCGGCGATGAAGTTCATCCAGGCGGCCGGCCAGCAAGGCCGCGAGGCAGGGCGGCTGGATCAGCTTGGCCAGGGCTACATGCGCCAGTTGCTGAAGGTGCAGGTGACCGAATTCTTCACCCAGGCCGTTCCCGGCACGCTCACCTCCTGGTGCCGCGCTTGCGCGTTCCTGGTCGGCGGCTGGTGGGTGATTCAGGGGACCTGGCAGCTAGGCGCGTTAATCGCCTTTTCCACCTACATGGGCATGGCCGTAGGGCCGGTGCAGAGCCTGCTGGGCCTGTACGTGGCGGTGCAGCGCATGGCTGTGAGCCTGGGGCGGGTGATGGAGCTGAAACAGGAGGCGGTGGCCGTGCGCCCGGCAGCCAACCCGCAACCCATCCCCGATGGGCCAGGCGAATTGTGCCTCGAAGCACTGAGCTTTGCCCATGAAGGGCGCCAAGGTGCGGTGCTGAATAACGTACAGGTGTGTGTGCCTGGCGGGCTGAAGGTGGCCATCAGCGGTGCCTCGGGGGTGGGCAAATCGACCCTGATCGACCTGTTGCAGCGCTTCTACGACCCGGACGCCGGGCGCATCCTGCTGGATGGCACCGACCTGCGCGAGCTGGACTTGGCTGCGTTGCGTAGGCGTATCGCCGTCGTCAGCCAGGACATCGTGCTGTTCCGTGGCACCTTGGCGCAGAACCTGGCCTACGGTGTGCCCGAGGCCAGCCGCGCAGAGCTGGAGCGGGTGGTGCGCCTGGCGCGGCTGGACAGCCTGGTCGAAAGCCTGCCGCTGGGCCTGGACGGCTTGCTGGGCGAACGTGGCCAGCAGTTGTCCGGCGGCCAGAAGCAACGCATCGCCATCGCCCGTGCGGTGTTGCAGGCCCCGGCGATTCTGGTGCTGGACGAGGCCACCTCGGCGGTGGACGAAGCCACCGAACGTGAGGTGATCGCAGCTATCGACCAGCTGTTTGCCAGCCGCACGCGGATCCTCATCAGCCACCGCGCGTCGACTCTGGCTGATGCCGACCTGCACTTGCAGTTGCATGACGGCCAGTTGCAGGTACTGCCGCAGGAGACGGTCAAACATGGGCGCTGACGTGCGCGTTGGGGTCATCGACAGTGGCTGCTCGCCGGAGCAAACCAACGGCTTGCTCGATGCCCGCCGTTTCTGGCTGGAAGACGGCCAGTTACGTGAAGGCGCAATGCTGTCCGATGAGCTAGGGCATGGCAGTGCCGTGCTGGCCAGCTTGCAACGGGAGGCTGGCCCTGTGCCGTTGCTGGTGGCCCAGGTGTTCAGCGGCCAGGCCAGTACCAGTGCCTTGCAGGTGGCGGCAGCGCTGCTGTGGCTGGTGGAAGCGGGGGCTACGCTGGTCAACCTGAGCCTTGGCCTGCAGCAGGACCGGCCGGTTTTGCATCAGGCCTGCGCTGAGGCCTTGGCTGCGGGCGTGGTGTTGTGTGCATCCAGCCCGGCACAGGGCGGGCCCGTATTCCCAGCCAGCTACCCAGGGGTGATCCGGGTGACCGGTGATGCACGTTGCGCGCCCGGCCAGTGGTCGTGGCTGGGCACCCGGCAGGCGGACTTTGGCGGTTATGTAGGGACGGGCGGCAGAGCGGGCGCTAGCCTGGGTTGTGCGGCATTGAGCGGTAGGATTGCGGCGTTGCTGCGTGACGAGCCGGGCATGGATCGCCAGCGAATCCATGCGTGGTTGCGTCAGCATGCGACGTTCTCAGGCCCAGAGCGACGGGGGGCGAGCCATGCCTGAACCGCACATTGTGGTGTTGGGGGCCGGCCCTGCGGGTGCGGCCACGGCCATAGGCCTGCGGCGGCTGGGTTATACCGTGACGGTGGTGTCGCAGTGGCGCCGTTTCGCGGCTGTTGAAGGGGTTTCGCAACGGGTGCTGGAGGGCTTGCGGCATGCGGGCCTCGGCGGTGCTTTGAGCCAGGCGGCCACGCCGGCTACCCGGCAGGTGCACTGGAATGGCCAGCACCTGCGAATGAACCAGGAGTTCTTGCTGGATCGGCAACGGTTTGATCGGGCGCTGCGCGGCGATCTTCAGCGTGCCGGTGTAAGCGTGGTCGAGGGGCGGGTACGCGAGGTGGTGCACGAGGGCGGTCATCATGTGCGTCTGGACGATGGGCAAGTGCTGACGGCTGATTTTCTCGTTGAGGCCCGAGGCCGCCAGGCACCGCTGGCCGCAGACCGCCTGCGCGGGCCGGAAACAGTCAGCCTGCTGAATGTCTGGCAGGGTAGCCCTGGCGCGCCTGCGTCGGCAGTGGAAAGCCTGGAGGATGGCTGGGCGTGGATGGCGCGGCTGGCAGATGGCCGTTGCTACTGGCAAGTCACCCAGGACGCTGCAGGCCTGCCGGGTAAGGCCGGGTTGGCCGATTATTGCGCGACGCTGCGGGCACGCAGCGGGTTGGTCGCGGAGCTGTTCGACGATCAGGCGTTGGTGCCGGCACAGGTGCATGCACGCAGCAGTACTGCCATTCTGGCGGGCGAATGCGTCGGGCATGACTGGATACGGGTGGGTGATGCGGCGATGGCCGTTGACCCGCTGTCGGGTAACGGGATTTTCCAGTCACTGTCTTCGGCGTTGCAGGCGCCGGTGGTGATCAACACCTTGCTGCGCCGGCCCGAGCGGGCGGTGTTGGCGTGGCAGTTTCACCAGCAGCGGGTCGAACAGCTGTTTTTGCGATTTGCCCGCATTGGGCGGGATTTTTATGGGCAGGAGCAAGGGCGGGTAGGGCAGCCATTTTGGGCTCGGCGCCAAGGCTGGCCGGATGCGCAGCCCTTGCATACGGCCGCGGATTGGAGCGCCGTGCGGGTTGAACGGCGGCCTGTGTTGCGCGACGGTCTGGTGGACGAGGCCGAGGTGGTGGTGACGGCGGACCAGCCGTTGGGGGTGTGGCATTTGCAGGGGGTGGAGTTGGCGCCTGTGGTACGGGCGTTGCTGGGTGGCCTGGCAATTGGGGCGGTTTTGTCGGGCTTACCGGGTGAACAGCAGATGATGGTGCGGCGGTGGCTGGTGGAGCAGGGGTTGGCTTGAGATGGCCGGGGCCGCTTTGCGGCCCATCGCGACACAAGGCCGCTCCTACACAGGTACAACATCGCCTGTGATGCTTGCGCTGTACTTGTGTAGGAGCGGCCTTGCGTCGCGAAAGGGCTGCGAAGCAGCCCCAGGCTGCAGAGTCAAAAAAAGGTCCCGACAATCAGTTGCATGTAGGCCCCCGTATCCCGCCCACCCAATTGCGTGCCGCCGTTGTTCGCACTGCGCTCCGGCTTATAGAACCCCACCAACGGGCTGATCAGCAGGTGCTCGTTGACCATCCATTCCACGTACAGGTCCAGCTCACGTCCGCCGAGGTTGCCCTGATCCGTGTCCAGCGTATCGAAGTCGAAGTACAGCGCGCCGACGGTCAGGTTGTCCCGTGGCTTGCCTTTCAGCGCCACATGGTGCACCTGGCTGTTCTTGTTGAACGGCCCGGCATAGTTGGCCGCTACTTCACCCTGGAACCAGGTGCCATAGCCTCGGCTCAGGCCATAGAACAGTGGGTCGAAGCCTTCGGAGAAGCGGCTGTAGCGGTAGGTGGCAGTCGGTGACCAGGGCAGTTCGGAGAAGGTCCAGTTGCCTTCCAGGTACCAGGCATTCTCGCGCCCACCGGTCTTGTCCTGGCTCACGTACTCGGCGGCAAGTTCCAGGTCCTTCACGCCCAGGTTGCCGCGCCCGCGCAGGCTGGCGGTGTCCATGCCGTCGCGGTGTTCCAGGCCCATGATTTGCGCGTAGCGTTGGTCCACGTCCAGGCCGCGGATCCAGCTGAGGCCCACGGTGCCGGCGTCGCCGACGTGTTCCAAATTGGCTACCGCCAGCGAGGTATCGGCCTGGTAGTGGTTGTCGGACTTCAGCCACATCAGGTCGCCGCGCCAGCCCTGCTTGCCGCCCAGGCGCAGCACGGCGGTGCGGTCGAAGGCTTTACGGGCGGCCAGGTAGTAGGCGCCGACGCGATCGAAGTTGGCGCCCAGGTCGACCTTGCCCAGGTTCACCGGGTCGCCCTGGATCAGAAAACCATCGCCCAGTGTCACTACCTGGCGACCGCCTGAAATGTCCACGCCGTCTTCGCCCAGGGCCGGGAACAGGTTGGCCGAGCGCCAGCCCAGGTACAGGTCTTCGATGGCGGTGCGGCGTTCGTCGCCCAGGGTCAGGCCGGCGGCATCGCCATCGCCCCAGGTGGCGGAACTGAGCAGGTTGACGGCCCCGTAGAGGGCGCCGCTGTCGGCCAGGGCCTGGCTGCCGCTAAGGCCGTATTTGATGTAACCCTCCTGCCAGGCGGTGCTGCCGGGCTGACGGTTGCCGGCCTGGTTGAAGCTTTCGTCGCTGTGAAACACACCGAACAGGGCTTCGAGGTCGGCGTTGAGGGTGGTGCCGTTGTGGTTGTACAACTCGTAGGCTTGGCTGGCGGGTGCGGCGAACAGCAGGGCCAATGTGCAGGCGAGGGTGTGCCTCATGGTGTGCTCCATGTTTTTGTTGTTGTTTTTTGGGGTGCCTGTACCGGCCTCTTCGCAGCACAAGGCTGCTGCTGCAAAAGCGACGAGGCCGGCACAGGAAAAAGATCAGAGCTTGATCAGCACCGATTTGAGCTCGGTGTAATGCTCGATGGCTGCTGCGCCCATCTCGCGACCAACGCCAGACATCTTGTAGCCGCCGAACGGCAGTGCCGGGTCCAGTGCGCTGTGGCAGTTGACCCAAACCGAACCCGACTTGATGCGCGGGATCATGCGGTGCACGGCGGCCAGGTCGTTGGACCAGATGCTTGCGCCCAGGCCATAGGGGTTGTCGTTGGCCATGCCGATCACTTCGTCGATGTCATCGAACGGCATTGCCACCAGCACCGGCCCGAAGATTTCTTCTTGTACCAGGCGGTGGCGCTGGTCGACATCGACAATCACCGTCGGCTTGACGAAGTAACCCGGCCCGAAGCCTTCACCGCCACAGGCGATGGTCGCGCCCAGTTCGCGGCCAAGCTCGATGTAGCCGGTGACGCGGTCCTGCTGCTTGGCCGAGATCAGCGGGCCCATCTGCACCGCTGGGTCCAGCCCGTTGCCCAGTTTCATGCCATTGGCGATGCCGGCGATGTCGGCCACCACGTTGTCGAAGTGCTTGCGGTGCACATACAGCCGCGAACCCGCGCAGCACACCTGGCCCTGGTTGAAGAAGATTGCCGTGGCCGCACCGGCTGCGGCTTCCTGCAGGTTGGCGTCGGGCATGACGATGGTCGGCGACTTGCCGCCCAGCTCCAGGGTGACGCGGGTCATGTTGTCCATGGCCGCCTTGCCGATCAGCTTGCCGACTTCGGTCGAGCCGGTGAAGGTCAGCTTGTCCACCCCAGGGTGGCGACTGAGCGCAGCGCCCGCGTTCAGGCCTGTACCGGTGATTACATTGAAAACGCCTGCCGGGTAGCCGGCTTCGTCTACCAGTTCTGCCAGCTTGAGCACGCTCAGTGGGGTTTCATCGGCGGGCTTGAGCACCACGGTGCAACCGGTGGCCAGGGCTGGGCCGAGTTTCCAGCAGGCCAGCAGCAGCGGGAAGTTCCAGGCGACGATGGCGCCGACCACACCCACCGCCTCGCGGCGCACGAAACCATGGAACTGGTCGTTGGGCATCAGCGGCATGGAGGCTTCGACGGTGCTACCCTCGATCTTGGTGGCCCAACCGGCCATGTAGCGCAGGAAGTCGATGGCCAGTTGCACGTCCATCACCTGGGCGACGGCGGCGCTCTTGCCGTTGTTCAGGCATTCCAGTTCGGCCAGCTGGCGGGCGTCGCGCTCCATCAGGTCGGCCAGGCGCCACAACAGGTTTTGCCGCTCGCGCGGACGCAGGCGGCTCCAGGGCGAATCATCGAAGGCTTGACGGGCGGCGCGCACGGCGCGGTCGACATCCTCGGCCTCGGCGGCGGGCACTTCACCCAGCACTTCGCCGGTGGCCGGGTTGCGGAACGACAGGGTGCGACCGCTGGCGGCGTCCTGCCACTCGGCGCCGATGCGCATCTTTAGCTTGCGTTCGAGAAAGGCGCGGGTGGCGGGCAGGATGGGCAGTTCGGAAAGCATGGGACGGTGCCTCTTGTCATTGGATGTGGCGGGCACCGGCGCAATGGCCGTGCCAACCTGGGCAGATGGCGGCAAGGCCTTGAGCTGACTGGGTTTTGCCGTGACGCAAGGTTCGGTTTGCAAAGGTGCGCTGTTGCACAATGAGACGGTGTGAGACGGTGGTGAAACAGCGGCTCTCAGGGCCAGCAGCCGGCATGTCAGGTGTTGTCTCAACCTGAAACACCCTGTCGCGAAATGGCACGCTGCAATTGGCCATCCGTGCTGCTGGCCAAGCCCCGGAAACTGCCTAAAAGGTTGAAAGGCAACGCTTTTACAGCACCTGGCACAGTTCCTGTATCACAACTGTCACATGCACACCTGCTGTACCAAAGCGTGCGAAAACGATAAGAACAACAACCGTGGAGGTCTGACCTTGAAGACGACTCGACTCCGGCGGCATGCGGGCAAACTGGCGCTGGTCGCCGCCGCGCTGCTGAGCACCCAGGCCATGGCGGCCGAGCAGGGCCCGAGCCTGTTGCAGAACAAGTGCATGGGGTGCCATATCCCCGAAGGCAACGACACCTATAGCCGCATCAGCCACCAGCGCAAGACGCCGGAAGGCTGGCTGATGAGCATTGCCCGCATGCAGGTGATGCACGGCCTGCAGATCAGTGACGACGACCGTCGCACGCTGGTCAAGTACCTGGCCGACAAGCAGGGCCTGGCGCCCAGCGAAACCGATGGCGTGCGTTACGCCATGGAGCGCCGGCTCAATACCGTCGAGCACTTCGACACCCAGCTCAGCGAGACCTGTGGCCGTTGCCACTCCGGTGCCCGCGTCGCCTTGCAACGGCGCCCGGCCAAGGAGTGGGAACACCTGGTCAACTTCCACCTTGGCCAATGGCCGTCCCTTGAGTACCAGGCCCAGGCGCGTGACCGCGACTGGCTGCCGATTGCCCTGCAACAAGTGGTGCCGGAGCTTGCCAAGCGCTTCCCGATGGAAAGCGCGGCCTGGGCCGAATGGCAGAAGGCCAAACCCAAGGCTGACGCACTGCCGGGGCAGTGGGCATTCAGCGGCCATATGCTGGCCAAGGGCGATGTACGTGGGGTGATGAGCGTCACGGCTGGGGAGGGCGATACCTTCAAGGTCGAGGTCAAGGGCGCTTACGCCGACGGCACGCCGTTCAACGGCAGCGGCACGGCGATCCTCTACAACGGCTATGAGTGGCGTGGCAACGTCAAGGTCGGCGATGCCAACCTGCGCCAGGTGTTCGCCGCGCTGGATGGCGAGATGAAAGGCCGTATGTTCGAAGCCGACCACGATGAGCGTGGCCTGGACTTTACGGCGGCGAAGGAAGGCAAGGCGCGCCTGCTGGCGGTTCAGCCGGCATTCATCAAGGCCGGCGGCGAAAGCGAGATCACCCTGGTGGGTAGCGGCCTGGACGGCAAGCCCGACTTGGGTGCAGGGGTGGAAGTGACCGAGGTGCTGGAGCAAACCCCGACCCTGGTACGGGTCAAGGCCCGCGCCGCGGCAGACGCCAAGCCTGGCCAGCGCGAGGTTGCGGTGGGCGCGCTCAAAGGTGTCAACCTGGCGGTCTACGACAAGGTCGACGAAGTGAAGGTGGTGCCGGCGTTCTCCATCGCCCGCATTGGCGAGAACGGCGCTTCGGTGCCGAAAGTGCAGGGCCGCTTCGAGGCCGAAGCCTGGGGTAAAGACGCCAGCGGCCAACCGCTGCGCATCGGCTACCTGCCGGCCACCTGGAAGGTCGAGCCGTTCAACGAGCGTGCGGTCGAGGACGAAGACGTCAAGTTCGCCGGGCAGATGCAGGCTGATGGCGTGTTCGTACCAGGCGGTGCCGGGCCCAACCCCGAGCGCAAGATGATGACCAACAACGCCGGTAACTTGAAAGTCATCGCCACGCTTGCCGACGGTGGCCAGACCGGCGAAGGGCACATGATCGTCACCGTACAGCGCTGGAACAACCCGCCGCTGCCATAACGGCAGGGCGCAACGGTTTTCCAACGGATCGATTATCGGGAGGTCGCCATGGGCGTACTACTGAACCTGGTCGAGCGTAACCTGCACGAAGTGCAGGTCGATGCCGACCGCATGCTGTTCCATATTCCCAGCAGCTCGCTGTTTGCCACCGATGCGGTGACCGGCAGCATCATCGACGCTTTGCGCCAGCAAGGCTGCTCGGCCGAGGAGCTGATGCAGCGCCTTGGCCAGCAGTTTGCCGGCGACGATATCCAGGACACCCTGCGCGAGCTGATCGCGCTGGAGCTGGTCAGCGACGGCTCGCCGCTGACCCCGGAAATCGCCCTGAAGCAGGTCGAACGCACCGCGCTTAACACCGTGGTTCTGAACGTCAACACTGGCTGCAACCTCAGCTGCACTTATTGCTACAAGGAAGACCTGGACAAGCCTTCCGCCGGCAAGAAGATGAGCACCGCCACCGCCGAGGCCTCGGTGGAGATGCTGCTCAAGGAATCGCCCAACGAGGAGCGCTACAGTGTGGTGTTCTTCGGTGGCGAGCCACTGTCCAACCGGCCGTTGATCGAGCACATGGTGGCTTACTGCGAACGGCGTTTCGCCGAGGCGGGCAAGCAGGTGGAGTTCATCATGACCACCAACGCCACCTTGCTGACCGAAGAAATCATCGACTGGCTCAACGCCCACCGTTTCGGCCTGTCGATCAGCATCGACGGCCCCAAGACCGTGCACGACCGCAACCGCATCACCGTGGGTGGGCAGGGTACCTATGACGTGGTGCGGCGCAAGGCCGACTTGCTGCTGTCGCGCTACACCAGCCGCCCGGTGGGCGCGCGGGTCACGCTGACCCGTGGCATTACCGATGTCGAAACCATCTGGAACCACTTGTTCAATGAAATGGGCTTCGCCGAAGTCGGCTTTGCCCCGGTGACCTCGGGCGACATGGCCGATTTCAACCTCACGAGCGAAGAGCTGGTGCAGGTGTTCGCCAACATGAAGGCCCTCGGCCGGCGTTACCTGGAGGCGGCGCTGGCGCACCGCAACATCGGTTTCTCCAACCTGCACCAGTTGATCACCGACATCCACGAAGGCCACAAGAAGGCCCTGCCGTGTGGCGCCGGGCTGAAGATGCTGGCGGTTGACCACGAGGGCGAGCTGAACTTGTGCCACCGCTTCACCGGCTCCAGCCTGCCGACCTTCGGCAATGTGCACCAAGGGGTGAAGCAGGCGCAGCTCAACGACTTCCTGTCGCAACGCCTGGACCGTAGCAACACCGGCTGTGAAAGCTGCCGCATCCGCAACCTGTGCTCGGGCGGCTGCTACCACGAAAGCTATGCACGCTACGGCGACCCGCAGCACCCGACCTACCACTATTGCGAACTGATGCGCGACTGGGTGGACTTCGGCATCGAAGTCTACAGCCGCATCATGGCCGCCAACCCGGCCTTCATCGATCGCTACATCACCCCGCGGAAGGCGCACTGACATGAAGCACTTGAAGCCCCTGAACAACAAGGCGCGCATCCTGGAGCAGGCCGCCGCCGAAGACCGTGTCGAAGAAGTGATGGCCATGAGCGCGGTGGCAGGCTGCACGGCCACCACCGACCCGGGCTGGGAAGTGGATGCCTTTGGCGGCGTCAGCTCGTTGTGCCAACCGATGGAGGCCGACCTGTATGGCTGCTCCGACCCTTGCTGGTGGCCAGCCCAGGTGCCGGACATGATGAGCACCTACCAGGACTGGAACGCCCAGGCGACCAACTCGGCGGACGACTGGCGCAACCTCGGCACCGTGTTCCCGAAAGACAAGTGACGGCCCAACAAGAATGACAAGGGGAAACCGCATGAAAGCTGGACGCTGCGCGCAACTTGCGCTCACCATCGCCGCCACGGCCTGCGCCGGGCTGGTACAGGCCGACGACACCGGGCCGGCACTGAAGGCTGGCCACGAATACATGATCGTGACCAACTACCCGAACAACCTGCATGTGGTCGATGTGGCCAGTGACACGGTCTACAAAAGCTGCCAGATGCCCGACAAGTTCGGCCCTGGCACCGCAATGATGGCGCCGGACAACCGCACCGCCTACGTGCTCAACAACCACTACGGCGACATCTACGGTTTCGACCTGGACACCTGCAAGAACACCTTCCGCGCCAACCTGTCCAGCGTGGCAGGCGAAGTCGGCCGGTCGATGTACTCGTTCGCCATCAGCCCCGATGGCAAGGAAGTGTACGCCACGGTCAACCCGACCCAGATGCTGAACGACCATTACGTGGTCAAACCGCCGCGGCTGGAGGTGTTCAGCACCGCCGATGGCCTGCAGGCCAAGCCGGTGCGTACCTTCCCGATGCCGCGCCAGGTGTACCTGATGCGCGCCGCTGACGATGGCAGCCTGTTCGTCGCAGGGCCGGACATCTACAAGATGGACGTGAAGACCGGCAAATACACAGTGGCCCTGCCGTTGCGCAACTGGAACCGCAAGGGCTACAGCGCCCCGGACGTGCTGTACTTCTGGCCGCACCAGAGCCCGCGCCACGAGTTCACCATGCTGTACACCATTGCCAAGTTCAAGGACGACAAGCAGGACCCGGCCACCGCCGAGCCGCTGTATGGCTACCTGAGCGTCGACCTGAAGACCGGCAAGACCCACACCCAGGAGTTCGCCGACCTGACTGAGTTGTACTTCACCGGCCTGCGCTCGCCCAAGGACCCGAACCAGATCTACGGCGTGCTCAACCGCCTGGCCAAGTACGACATCAAACAGCGCAAGCTGATCAAGGCGGCTAACCTGGAGCACACTTACTACTGCGTCACCTTCGACAAGAAGGGCGACAAACTGTACCTGGGCGGCACCTTCAACGACCTGGCGGTGTTCAACCCGGAAACGTTGGAGAAAGTGAGGAACATCAAGTTGCCGGGTGGTGACATGTCTACCACGACGCCCCAGGTGTTCATCCGCTAGATCGGTGTGGGCCTGTTCGCGGGTTTACCCGCGAAGAGGCCGGTACAAAAAACACAAGAACAACAAGAGAACGCCCATGCCCCAGCCAAGCTACTCCCAGGGCAACCAGGACAAGGCCCTGCTTACCCAGTGCATCGGCGACGCCTTCGACGCCACTGTCGCTCGCTTTCCCGAGCGCGAGGCGCTGGTGGTGCGCCACCAGGCCCTTCGCTACACCTGGCGGCAACTGGCCGAGGCCGTCGACCAGCATGCTCGCGCGCTGATGGCCCTGGGCGTGCAGCCCGGTGACCGCCTGGGTATCTGGGCGCCCAATTGCGCCGAGTGGTGCATTACCCAGTTCGCCAGCGCCAAGGTTGGCGCAATCCTGGTCAACATCAATCCGGCCTACCGCTCCAGCGAGCTGGACTATGCGCTCGGCCAGTCCGGCTGCCGTTGGGTGATCTGTGCCGATGCGTTCAAGACCTCCGATTACCACGCCATGCTGCTGGGCCTTGTACCTGGCCTGGCCAGCGGTCAAGCGGGCGCGCTGATCTGCGAGCGTTTTCCCGAGCTGCGTGGCGTGGTCAGTCTGGCCGTTGCGCCCCCACCTGGGTTCCTCGCCTGGCACGACCTGCAGTCCCGCGCCGAGGCCGTCAGCCGCGAGGCCCTGGCCCAGCGGCAGGCACAACTGCGCTGCGACGATCCGATCAACATCCAGTACACCTCGGGGACTACCGGCTTCCCAAAGGGCGCCACCCTCAGCCACAGCAACATTCTCAACAACGGCTACATGGTGGGTGAAAGCCTGGGCCTGACCGAACATGATCGGTTGGTAGTGCCGGTGCCGCTGTACCACTGCTTCGGTATGGTCATGGCCAACCTTGGCTGCATGACCCACGGCAGCACCTTGATTTATCCCAACGATGCCTTCGACCCTTTGGCTACCCTGCGCGCGGTGGCGGAGGAGAAAGCCACGGCGTTGTATGGCGTGCCGACCATGTTCATTGCCGAGCTGGACCACCCGCAGCGCGGCGAGTTCGACCTGTCGAGCCTGCGCACGGGGATCATGGCCGGCGCTACGTGCCCGATCGAGGTGATGCGCCGGGTGATTGGCGAGATGCACATGGCCGAGGTGCAGATTGCCTACGGCATGACCGAGACCAGCCCGGTGTCGCTACAGACCTGCGCCACTGACGACCTGGAGCGCCGCGTGACCAGCGTGGGGCGCACCCAGCCACGGCTGGAGAACAAAGTGATCGACAACGACGGCGGCACAGTGCCGCGCGGTGAGATTGGCGAGCTGTGCACGCGTGGCTACAGCGTGATGCTGGGTTACTGGAACAACCCCAAGGCCACGGCCGAGAGCATCGATGAAGACGGCTGGATGCACACCGGCGACCTGGCAGTGATGGACGAACAAGGCTATGTGCGGATTGTCGGGCGCAGCAAGGACATGATCATTCGCGGCGGTGAGAACATCTACCCGCGTGAGCTGGAAGAGTTCTTCTTCACCCACCCAGCGGTGGCCGATGTGCAGGTGATTGGCGTGCCGTGCAGCAAGTATGGCGAAGAGATCGTCGCCTGGGTGCGGCTGCACCCAGGGCATGCTGCCAGTGAAGAAGAACTGCGAGAGTGGGCCAAGGCGCGAATTGCGCACTTCAAGGTGCCCCGGTACTTCCGCTTTGTCGACGAGTTCCCGATGACGGTGACCGGCAAGGTGCAGAAGTTCAGGATGCGCGAGATCAGCGTCGAGGAACTGACTGCCAATTGATGTAGGGGCCGGCACAGGCAGCAGAGGATCTCAGCCTTGCAGCAGTTCCGGGCTGTTGAAGTTGCTTAGCCGACAATCATCGTCGGCACACGCCAGCCCTTGCACCGCCTCGCGCAGCAAGGCCTTCTGCAAACTCCGCTCACCCGCCGCCCAGGCTTGTTCCAGCACCGGCAACACCCGTTTTGGCAGCACGCTGAACATCGGCTGCCAATACTCACCCTGACGCACCATCGCCGCACTGTCATTGGCCTTCGCCAGCCGCAGCAGGTCTTCGATCAACACCTGATCGACACGTGGTGCATCGCAGGCCAGCAGCACAACCCATTCATGCCGTGCCACCTTGAGCCCGGCAATCACTCCCGCCAAAGGCCCGGGGAAGTCCGCCTCGGCATCGCCCACCACCTGGTCGGCATACGCCCGGTAGGCCTCCTGGTTACGGTTGCAGGAAATCACCAGGTCGTCGCTCAGCGGGCGCACCACTCGCTGTACATGCGCCACCAAGGGTTCGCCCTGCCAGTCGATCAAACCCTTGTCGCGGCCGCCCATACGCTGCCCGCGACCGCCGGCAAGGATGAGGATGGAGCAGGGGGGAAATGCATCAGGCATGAAAAAGGGTTCCGGGCAGTCATTGCCGGGAACCCTCCCATTTCAAGCGGGGCTTGTCCAGTCAGCTTTCACCGGCCACCGGATGCGTGGCAGCGTTTTGCGTCTGGCGCCGCCCGGACAGGCGCATCACCACCACGAAGAACACCGGCACGAACACCACCGCCAGGGTGGCGCTGAGCATGCCGCCAATCACCCCGGTGCCGATCGCTTGCTGGCTGGCGGAGCTTGCGCCGCTGGCGATGGCCAGTGGCACCACGCCGAGGATGAACGCCAGCGAGGTCATCACGATCGGCCGCAGGCGCAGGCGGGCGGCTTGTACGGCAGCGTCGACGGCGTCCACGCCCTGATCGACCAGGTGCTTGGCGAACTCGATGATCAGGATGGCATTCTTCGCCGACAGGCCGATCAGAGTAATCAGGCCAACTTTGAAGAATACATCGTTGGGCATGCCGCGCAGGGTCACGGCCAGCACTGCACCCAGCACGCCGAGTGGTACCACCAGCAGTACCGCAGTCGGGATCGACCAGCTTTCGTACAGCGCCGCCAGGCACAGGAACACCACCAGCAACGACAGCGCCATCAGCATCGGTGCCTGGCTGCCGGAAAGGCGTTCCTGCAGGGACAGGCCGGTCCATTCCAGGCCGGCACCGGCTGGAAGCTGCGCCACCAGGCGCTCGACTTCGGCCATGGCCTCACCGGAGCTGTAGCCGGCCGCCGGTTCGCCGGAAATCGACACCGCCGGGTAGCCGTTGTAGCGGGTCAGCTGCACCGGGCCGCTGACCCATTTGGCCTGGACGAACGCGCCCAGTGGCACCATCTTGCCGCTAGTGTTGCGTACGTGGATTTTCAGCAAATCCTCGACCTGGCTGCGCTGGTTGCCTTCGGCCTGCACCACCACCCGCTGCATGCGGCCCTGGTTGGGGAAGTCGTTGACGTAGCTGGAGCCCACAGCCACGTCCAGCACCGTGCCGATATCGGCAAACGATACGCCCAGGGCATTGGCCTGGCGGCGGTCGATTTCCAGCTGCACTTGCGGGCTTTCCGCCAGCGAGGCTTCACGCACGTTGGTCAATACCTTGCTTTTACCGGCGCTTGCCAGCAACTGGTCACGGGCCGCCATCAGTTCGGCGTGGCCCATGCCGCCACGGTCCTGCAGGCGGAACTCGAAGCCGGTCGATTCGCCCAGGCCGTCGATTGGGGGTGGCAGTACCGAGAAGGCGATGGCGTCCTTGAGCTGGCTGAAGGCCATGGTCGCGCGGTCGGCGATCGACTGGGCGCTGTCATCGGTGCCGCGCTCGGACCAGTCCTTGAGCGTGGTGAAGGCCAGCGCCGCGTTCTGCCCGCTGCCGGAGAAGCTGAAACCGAGAATCAAGGTGGTGTTGCCCACCCCCGGTTCCTCGGCGTTATGCGCCTCGATCTGCGCGGCTACCTGTTCGGTGCGCATGCGGCTGGCACCGGGCGGCAGTTGGATGTCGGTAATGGTGTAACCCTGGTCTTCGGTGGGCAGAAACGCCGTGGGCAACTGGCTGAACCCGTAGCCCAGCACCGCCAGCAGCACAGCGTACACCACCAGGTAGCGGCCACTGCGCTTGAGCGCCTGTACCACCCAGCGTTGGTAGCCGTTGCTCATGCTTTCGAAGCGGCGGTTGAACCAGCCGAAGAAGCCTTTGCGTGCGTGGTGCTCACCTTTGGCCACGGGCTTGAGCAGGGTGGCGCACAATGCCGGGGTCAGGCTGAGGGCAAGAAACGCCGAGAACAGGATCGATACCGCCATCGACAGCGAGAACTGCTGGTAGATCACCCCCACCGAGCCTTGCATGAAGGCCATGGGCAGGAACACCGCCACCAGTACCAGGGTGATACCGATGATCGCCCCGCTGATCTGGCCCATGGCTTTGCGCGTGGCCTCTTTGGGCGGCAGGCCTTCTTCGGCCATGATGCGCTCGACGTTTTCCACCACCACGATGGCATCGTCGACCAGGATGCCGATGGCCAGCACCATGCCGAACAGGGTCAGCACATTGACCGAGAAGCCCATGGCCAGCATCACGGCGAAGGTGCCCATCAATGCCACGGGCACCACCAGGGTCGGGATCAGCGTGTAGCGCAGGTTCTGCAGGAACAGGAACATCACTGCGAACACCAGCAGCATGGCTTCGAACAGGGTGTTGATGACCTGCTCGATCGACACTTTGACGAACGGCGAGGTGTCGTAGGGGATGTCGTACTTGACGCCTTCCGGGAAGTAGCGGGCCAGGTCCTGCATCTTCGCCCGTACCAGGGTGGCGGTTTCCATGGCGTTGGCCCCCGGCGACAGCTGCACGCTGAAGGCGGTGGCCGGCTTGCCGTTCAGGCGCGTGCCGTACTGGTATTCCTGGGCGCCGATCTCGACCCGGGCGACATCCCCGATGGTCACCGTGGAGCCATCCAGGTTGGCGCGCAGAACAATCGCGGCGAATTCTTCAGGCGTGCTCAGCTGGCCCTTGACCACTACGTTGGCGGTGATTTCCTGGGTGTCGCGGCTGGGCAGGTCGCCAATGCTGCCAGGGGCGACCTGGGCGTTCTGCGCCGCGATGGCCTCGGCCACGTCGTTGGGCGTGAGGTTGAAGCCGATCAGCTTGCGTGGGTCGATCCAGATGCGCATGGCGCGCTCGGAGCCGTACAACTGAGCCTTGCCGACGCCTTTGAGGCGGCGGATTTCGTCCATCACGTTACGGGCGAGGATGTCCGACAGCGCGGTTTCGTCGAGCTTGCCGTCTTCGGAGGTGAGGGTGGCCAACAGCAGGAAGCCCGTAGACACCTTCTCCACTTGCAGGCCCTGCTGGGTGACTGGGCGTGGCAGGCGCGATTCGACCACCTTCAGGCGGTTTTGCACGTCGACCTGGGCCAGGTCCGGGTTGGTGCCTGGGGCGAAGGTGGCGGTGATGGTGGCGCTGCCCAGGCTGCTCTGCGACTCGAAGTACAGCAGGTTGTCGGCGCCGTTGAGTTCCTGCTCGATCAGGCTGACCACGCTTTCGTCCATGGTCGCCGCCGAGGCGCCTGGGTACACGGCGTAGATCTCCACCTGTGGCGGTGCCACGTTGGGGTACTGGGCCACCGGCAGTTGCGGGATGGCCAGCGCACCGGCCAGCAGGATGAACAGTGCGACCACCCAGGCGAATACCGGGCGATCGATGAAGAATTGCGGCATTGATCAGGCCCTCACTGGCCGATGTGCTGAGCGATGGGGGGGGCACCGGGTGTGGTGTCGACCTGCACCTGGTCGCCGGCCTTGACGTGCTGCAGGCCCTCGATCACCACCCGCTCGCCGGCGGCCAGGCCCTCGCTGACGATCCAGCGGTCGCCCTGGGCGCTGCCCAGGACTACCTGACGGTCGCTGACGCGGGCCTGCTGGTCGACCACCAGCACCTTCGGCACGCCGGCGCTGTCGCGCAGGATGGCGCGTTGCGGCACGCTCAGGCCCTTGGCTTGCACCGCCTGCTCCAGGCGTACGCGCACGTAGCTGCCGGGCAGCAGGTCGAGGTCCGGGTTGGGGAACTCGCTGCGCAGGGTGATCTGGTTGGTGCTGGGGTCGACGCTGATGTCGGAAAACAGCAGCTTGCCCGGCAGCGGGTAGGCGCTGCCGTCGTCCTGGATCAGGGTGGCGCGGGCCTGGCTGTCGCCTACCTGTTGCAGCTCGCCAGCACGCAGGGCGCGGCGCAAGGCGTTCAGCTCACGGGTCGACTGAGTGACATCGGCATGGATCGGGTCCAGTTGCTGGATGGTCGCCAGCGGGGTGGTCTCGTTTTGCCCGACCAGCGCGCCTTCGGTGACCTGGGCGCGGCCGATACGGCCGGAGATCGGCGCGGTCACAGTGGCGTAACCGAGGTTCAGGCGAGCCCGCTCCAGGGCTGCTTTGGCTTCGGCCACTGCAGCGTCGGCCTGCAGGAAGCTGGCTTTGGCGTTGTCGTATTCCTGGCGGCTGACGGCCTTGTCATCGACCAGCTCGCGGTAGCGCTGCTCTTGCAGGCGCGCCTGGTACAGGGTCGCCTCGGCCTTGGCCAGGGTGGCGCGGGCGCTGTCATGGTCGGCCTTGAACGGCGCCGGGTCGATCAAGAACAGTACATCGCCCTGTTTGACGTCGCTGCCTTCGCGGTACACCCGCTTGAGCACCACGCCAGCGACCCGCGCGCGCACTTCGGCGGTGCGCGGGGCCAGGATACGGCCGCTTAGCTCACTGCTGATGGCCAGGGGTTGCAGTTGCAAGGTTTCCACCCGCACTTGCGGGGTGGGGGCTTTTTCGTCTTGCTCGGCGCTGTCGCCGCAGCCGGCCAGAGACAGGCTCAGGAACGCCAGGAGCGCCAATGGGCGCAGGCGCGGGGAGAGGGTAGTAGGCATGCGGATCTTCCGATGATGACCGTGTCTATGCTAAGGCAGGTGCTGCCTGGGCGGCTGTTAATACCTGTAGGGCGAGTGTGAAAAAGTGTGAAGAACAAGCCTGTGGCGCGGTAGTGTTCTATATCCTGAGTGTTCCTGTGCCGGCTTCTTCGCGGGCACAGGTATACCTCAACCCAGACTCCCAAGCACCTATGCCGAATATTTTACTGGTCGAAGACGACAGCGCCCTGTCCGAGTTGATCGCCAGCTACCTGCAACGCAACGACTTCCATGTCCAGGTGATCGCCCGGGGCGATCATGTGCTGGACGAGTACCGCCGGCAAAAGCCCGACCTGGTCATACTCGACTTGATGCTGCCAGGCATCGATGGCCTGCAGCTGTGCCGCCTGCTGCGCCAGGAGTCGCAGAGCCTGCCAATTCTCATGCTGACCGCCCGCGACGACAGCCATGATCAGGTACTGGGCCTGGAAATGGGTGCCGACGACTACGTGACCAAACCCTGCGAGCCACGCGTGCTGCTGGCGCGCGTGCGTACGCTGCTGCGCCGCAGCAGTGTCAACGAGCCGCGGCTGGACAACGACCTGATCCTGATTGGCGGCCTGCGCATCGACCTGGCCGAGCGCACGGTCAGTTGGCGCGGCGAAGAGGTGGAGCTGTCCAGCGGCGAGTACAACCTGCTGGTGGTGCTGGCGCGCAATGCCGGCGAGGTGATGAACCGCGACCGTATCCTGCAACAACTGCGTGGCATCGAGTTCAATGGCACCGACCGCTCGGTGGACGTGGCCATCTCCAAACTGCGGCGCAAGTTCGACGACAACGCTGGCGAAGCACGCAAGATCAAGACCGTGTGGGGCAAGGGGTACCTGTTCAGCCGCGTCGAGTGGGAGTGCTGATCGGCCATGCTCAAGATCCTGGTGCGGCTGTACCTGGTGATCATCGTCGCCTACGCCGGCGCGTTGCTGTTCATCCCCGACACCATCGTTGGCCTGTTCCGCGAGCGCTTCATGGCCTACAACCTGGACCAGGCAAAGGGTGTGCAGGCGTTGATCGTACGCCAGTTCCGCCAGGCCCCGCGTGAGCAGTGGCCGGCGGTGGAGCAGGAACTGGCCGGTGATTTTGCGCCGCTGGAGCTGAAACTGCTGCGCATGGACCAGGCGGGTTTGAGCGAGGAAGAACAGGCACGCCTGGAGCATGGCCTGTACGCGGTACGTATTGCCGAGTGGGGCTACTACGAAACGGTGCTGGCGCCGCTGGACAAGCAATGGCTGGTGCGCCTGCATTCGCCGCCAGACCCGCTGGACATCAACGTGCTGTCGTGGGGCGTGACGGTGCTGATCGGTGCGGCCATGCTCGGGTGCCTGCTGCTGTGGGTCTGGCCGCACTGGCGCGACCTGGAGCGCCTCAAGGAGACCGCTCGGCGCCTGGGCCAAGGGCAGATGGCCGAGCGCACGCACATTTCACCACACTCCAACATCGGTGAGCTGGCCGGGGTTTTCGACACCATGGCCAGTGACCTGGAGCGCCACGTCAACCAGCAGCGCGAGCTGCTCAATGCGGTATCGCACGAGTTGCGCACGCCGCTGACCCGGCTGGATTTCGGCCTGGTGCTGTTGTTCGACGAAGTGCCGCCGGCCAGCCGCAAGCGCCTGCTGGAACTGGTCGGGCATGTACGCGAACTGGACGAGCTGGTACTGGAGTTGCTGTCCTATAGCCGCTTGTACAACGCTGACCAGGCTCGCGAACGGGTCGAAGTGTCGCTGCTGGAGCTGGTCGACAGTGTGCTTGGCAGCTTTGCCGAGGAGCTTGATGGCCGTGGTATCCAGTGGGAAGTGCGGGCCGAAGGTGACCTGCCGCGCTTTGTGCTGGACCCTCGGCTGACGGCGCGCGCGGTGCAGAACCTGGTGCGCAATGCCATGCGCTATTGCGACGAAAGCCTGTTGTTGCGCTTGCGCCTGGAAGAGGATGGCGCCTGCCTGCTGACGGTGGAGGATGACGGGATTGGCATTCCGGTGGAGGAGCGCGAGCGCATTTTCCAGCCGTTCTACCGGCTAGACCGAAGCCTCGACCGAAATACCGGTGGGTTTGGCCTGGGGCTGGCGATCAGCCGGCGGGCCATCGAGGGGCAGGGTGGTACCTTGACCGTGGCACAGTCGGCGCTGGGTGGGGCGCAGTTCAGGATTCGCTTGCCAGCCGGGTAGTCCACAGCACGAACCGGTCCTTGCCGGTGTGCTTGGCTTCATACAGCGCCTGGTCGGCCTTGATCAACGCCATGGTCAATGTATCGCCCGCGCTCACCTGGGCCAGCCCGATACTGATGGTCACCGGGTGTGTGCCCGCATCCTCGCGTACCCTGCGTACCAATGCCTCCATCTGCTGCTCGGCACCTTGCTGGTCCAGCCCTTCAAGAAAAATGGCAAACTCCTCGCCGCCCAGTCGGGCGAACTCGGAATCGACCATGGCGGCCTTGATATGCAGTGCCACGCGTCTTAGCACTTCATCACCAATGTCGTGGCCGAAACGGTCATTCACTTTCTTGAAGTTGTCTATGTCGACCATCGCCAGGTATTGCCCGGGCGTTGCCAGTTTCAGTTGTTGCTCCGTTTTGGCCATGAACGAGCGGCGGTTGGGGATTTCGGTCAGGGCGTCGACGTAAGCTTGTTCAAGCAGCACCCTGGACAGGTAGAAATTGTGCAGTTTGGCCTTGCGCGTCTGCAGGTAGCTGTAGGTGATCAGGCCGCTGAGAAACACGGCGTAACTAACCAGCATGGCGCCTTCGAGCGCGTCGGGCTCGATACGGGTGTGGTAGAACGGGTTGAGCATCACCCAGGTGATGACCATGGCGCTGAAGAACGACCAGCGTCGCACCGGCAGCACCGACACGGCGTACAGCACGGTGGATACGCCAAGTACCAGCCACACCGGGCGCAGGGCCACCGGGATGCCTTCGATCAGCAGGCGCATGCCCAAGGTGATGATGGTGATGAACAGCAGGTTGAGTACATCGAAGTGATGGCTGCGGCGGGTGAAATGCAGTACTACGCAAAGGCTGCCGAGCGCGGCGATGAACAGGTAGGACAGCCAGGTGAAACCCTGACCGCCGAGAAAACTGACGATCAGGTCGAAGACCAGCCAGATCAGGATGCTGATGCAGAACACCAGCAGGCAGAACGGGCGCATGGACTCGAATTCGTGTTGTCGGAACTCGGCGCGCAAGGCGGCGGGGGCGACCTGCTTGCGCACGTGTTCTTCGATGGTCTTGAACATCGGTGGGCTCCTCGGAGTACTGCTTTGCCAGGCCAAACAACTCAATTTTGTGGCAAGACACCTGTGGCCCAAGGCCGGTAGCGCAAGGCAAACACCGCCTCGGCATGGCACCCGCTGCCCAGCTTGGGCTCGGCAGGTTCGGCCCTGAATGGCTGCCCAGGCGCGCTCACCTGGCGGAACGCCTCGCGCACCACGCCTACCCGGCATGGCAAGGCCTGCTCGTAGCTCTGGCGCACCAACGGCGGCAAACGCTCTGTACCGGCGCCATCCTGCCACCACACGGTCAAGCCCAACCCGACCAGTTGATCCAGCCAGCTGGCATGGACGCGCGGCGACAGCTTGCCAGCACTGAATGCACTGATGTGCAACGGTTTGTCCAGCTGGCGGTTGAACGCCTGCAGTTGGCTGTAGAGCGCATCGCGTCGTTCGGCATCACGAAAATGCTGGTCGTCCAGTTCCATGGGCAGGTACCAGCCATCCACCGGCAACTGCCACACCTGACGAAGGTGTTGGTACTGGCTGAGCGAACGGCCCAATTGCGCCTTCCAGTAGCTGTTCAGGCCCTCGCCATCCAGTTGCTCGAGGCGCTGGTAATAGGCCGGGTCCATGTACAGCCCCATAACCAGCTGCAGGCCCTCGGCACGCGCCGTGCGCAGGCTGTTGGCCAGCCAGCCCTGGGCGCCACCGAAATCGCTGTCGCCATAGGCGCTCCATTGCACGATCAGGGTGTTGCCACCTTGGGCAGCGGTGGCATGCCACAGTTGCTGCCATTGGGCGGGGGTGACGCTGGCATCACGGTTCAGCGGTTGGTAGAACAGGCGCTGGTCGGCGGAGGCCTGTAGGCACAGGACCAGCAGGCAATAGGCGATGATCGTACGCATCAGAAAGTCATCTCCGCACCGACCAGCACACCGTTGGCGCGCTCGTAGAGGTTGCCGCCCAGCGATTGCTGGTATTCGGCACGCACTTTCAGCGAGCCGCGGTAGGCGTTGTAGCGGTCGTCGTCGAACCACCATTGCCAGCGCACGCCGACCCCGGCGCGGGCATCCTGGCGCCAGTCGTTGCTTGGGTCCTGGCTGGAAAATTCGACAAAACCGTAAGGCATGAGGGTTTGCGGCGAGCTGCCCGGCAGTTTCCAGGCGTGGCCCTGCTGGAAGCGTGACAGCCAGGCGTGGTCGCCGGCACGGGTCCACCAGGCGGCGTCGAGGTAGAGGAAACGCTCGTTCCAATCGTCCTCATCGACACGCCAGTCGTTGCGCCAGTCACCCTGGTCAAGGAACGAGGCGGTGGCGCGCAGCAGCAAGTCGTTGCTCGATTCGGCGTGGTGACGCAAGTCGCCCCAGTTGCCGCCGACCTTGGCCGGGCTCAGCAATTGGCCAAGGCTAAGGCCGCGGTAGTGCGCTTCGTCGATCTGCCGCTGGTGGTAAAGCTCGGCATACAGGTTGAGGTTGGCCTGGCCGAGCGGCTTGTAGCGCAGGCCGACGCCGGTACCCATGCTTTGTGCATAGTCGGTGCGGCTCTGGCCGCCGAACAATACCCGGCCATACACCGACAGGGTGCTGCCGTTGCGGCTGGGTTCTTCGCCCAGGGCGTGGTCCCACATGGCCAGTTGTACGTTCTGCGATTGTGCCCGGCGCGAGCTGCCGCTGCGCTGGCCATTGTCGAGGAACTTGTCGTTGGTCGAGGTGCCGGCGGGCGACCAGGTGCTGGCCAGGGTAATGGTGTCACGACGTGACAGGCTCTCGTGGGCGCGGCGCTGGCGGTACTTGCGGGCTTCGAGGCTGCCGTATTCGTCATCAGCGTCGACCAGGTTCTGCTCCACGTCGAGGATACGCCGCAGTTCGTGGCGTGCCGCAGCGCTGTCTTCGTGCTCGTCGTAGCGCAAGGCCAGTGTTTCGCCCAGGCGGTAGTCTTCGGGGAAATCGTGGGTGGCGCGCTCGAGGTAGGGAATCGATTGTATGCGCTGTGCCTTGTCTGTCGAACCGGCCAGGCGCATGCCGTAGTCGGCTCGATAGCGCGGCTGATCGGGGGCCATGCGCACGGCTTCGGCCAGCCAGGCGGTGCTTTGCGCGCTGTCGCCAGCCAGTTGCGCAGTACTGGATGCGGCGTAGTAGTGATCGGCGCGCGGGTTGTGCGCCAGAGCCTGGCGCTGAAAGCCCAGCGCGGTCTGCGGGTCGCCTTGGCGCTGGGCGATGGCGGCGCCCAGCGCCCAGTCATCGGCGCTGCGGTGTGCGGCGGCGTCCCAGTAGCGGCGGGCTGCACCAGCGTCGCCTGCATTCAGCGCGCCACGGGCTGCGGTGAGGCGGGCGTTGTCGGTCCAGGCGCTGTCCGGCAGGCTGCGCCAGATGGGCAGGGCGGCTTCGGAGTCGCCGGCCGCTTCAAGTGCGTAGGCCAGTGGCAAGCGGTTGCCATTGTCGCCCAGGCGTTCGGCGGCCTGGTAGTAGACCACCGCCTCGCCCGGCTGGTCGGGCATGGCGCAACGCCCAAGGGCGCGGTACTGGCCGGGCTCGCTTGGGGTAGCTGGCACGGCCTGGCGCACGGCATCGCACAGGCCGGCCTCGGCCAGCCGGCCAAGCAACTGGGCGCGGGTATTGGCGTCGACCCGGGGGATCAGGCTGAGCATGCGTCGGCTGTCCAGTGGGCCGTCGTTGCGGGCATACAGGTTGCCCAGGCGCTGCAGCAGCGAGGGGGTGAGGCGGCCCTGGCGACGGTCGTAGGCCTGCTCCAGCAGTTGCCGGGCGCGATCACCGTGGCCCTGTTCGGTCAGCAGGAAGGTGGCTTGCTCCAGCGCGGCGAGGTCGCTGCTCTGCCGGTAGCGTTTCTCCCATTCGGCAGCGGTGCGCGGCTGCGCAGGTTGTGGTGGGTCGCCGTACAGGCGTTGCTTGAGCACCGCGTAGGCCCGCGGGTCGGTACTGGCGGTGCAGCCTTTGAACTGTTCACGGGCCAGATCCGGGTCTTGGTGTGACAACCAGTCGACCGTTTCCAGGCAAGGGCGTTGCAGGTCGTTGCTCAGGCGCTGCACCAGTGCAGCGTCGTCGCCTTCGCGGGCCAACTGCCAAAGTTGCTGGCGCTGTTCGGGGTGCTGCAGTTGCTCGGGCGGTAGCGACTGTAGCCAGCGTTGGGCTTGCTGGTGGTGGCCAACGGCAATGGCGCGGTTGGCCATGGCCAGGCGCGCCTGGTTGGCCGCTGTGGCGGATGGCGCGCTGGGTAACAGCGCATTCAGGCCTTTTTCGTCGACTTTCTGGATATAGGCATTGGCCAGGCGTTGCCAGTCTTCGGCGGGCAACTGGCCTTTGTCGGCCAGCGGCTGCAGCTGTTCGATGGTTTCTTTCCAGTTGCGCAGTTGCTCGGCGAAGTTGGCCCGAGCCAGGCGCAGTACCTGGCCGTCGTTGCCGGGCGGTAGCTGGTTGAGCCAGTCCAGCGCCTTGGCCGCGCCACCAAACTTGGCCAGGCTCAGGCTGTAGGCCTGCCACAGGCGCACCCGCTGGTTGCCGTCGCTGGCGGCCAGCCATTGTTCCACCTGGCTGGCCGCCGGTGGGTCCTGTTCGATCCAGGTCAAGCGTAGCGCCAGCAGGGCGTCGGCATACTCGGGGCTGTCGCCCAGCTGCTCGGCCTGCGCCTGGGCCTCTTTGTAACGGCGTTGGTGGGCCAGGGCCTCGACCAGCAGGGCACGCGCCTCGTCGTTGTTCGGCACCCGCCCCAGCACGTGGCGAGTCAGGCGCTCGACTTCCGCCCAATTGTCCTTCTTGGCCTCGCGGTAGCTGCGGTCCATGAACGGAAAGCTGGTGAACCGCTGAAAGTCGGTCATCGGCGCCGAAGCAGCGGCGGGCAGGGCAGCGCAGAACAGCAACAGTCCAGTGAAAGTCAGGGAAAAGCGCGGCTTCATGCCACCTCCCGGGTCAGGTCAAAGGCGGCCTGCTGTTCGCTGGCCTGTTCGATCAGGGCCTGCTCCAGCACCTGTTCGGTGATGATGCCTCGGGCGATCAGGTGCTCGCCCAGGCTCTGGTGTTCAGGGTCGAAGTCGATCAGCGCCTGGTTGAACAGGGTGACCGGGACCATGCCCCGCACCTGCAGCAGTGCGCCGAGCATGACCTGGTGATGGCTGACCCGCTCCAGCAGCGCTTCGTTGTCCTGGTGGCGTTCAAGGACGGCCAGCATGTCGCGGGTTTCTGGCTTCTGCCAGGGGCTTGGGTAGTGGTAGCGCAGGCCCAGCGTGACCCGGCCCTGGGGTGCCAGGCGGGCCTTGACCGGGCGTTTCAGCTGGCGGCTGATAACCCCAAGCGACACCTGGCTGACCGGGCTTTCGCTGGCCAGGATCAGCGTGTCGCCGTCTTCATCCACCGGCAGCACGCCATAATGCGTGGCCAGCTTGCGCGGCAGTTTGGCGATCAACTGCGGGTCGAGCTTGAACGGGTTCAGCGGTGCCCAGGGCAAGTCCAACTGTTCGGCCAGGGTGGCCACCAACTGCTCGCTGTTCAACCAGCCGCGCAGTAGCAGTTCGCGGCCCAGGCGCCGGCGAACCGGGCTGGTGATGGCCTGCTGCAGCTGTTCGTCGCTGATCAGGCCCTTGGCCACCAGGCGCTGGCCCAGTGGTATGCGGGCAGGTGCGGCGATAGCGGGGAACTCGTGGGTGGTCTTGTCCCAGGCCACGCGCCGCGAATCGCCCATTTCCATGACCTGGCGCAGGGCGCGCAGGTTGGCGAAAAAATTGACGAAGTTGCTCCACATCATCCGCGGTGCCGACAGCAGGCCTTCGCCGATGCCATAGAAGCGGGTGACGAACCAGGCGCGCTGGAACAGCCGGTTGAACAGCATCAGGCCGTTCAGCCACAGCAGGGTCGACAGCAGCCAGCTGTCGCTTAGGATCGACATGAAACGCCACGAATTCGGCGCGACCACCGTGACCAGCCACATGGCCAGCAATACCAGCAGCAACAGGTTGACCAGAAAGCTCAGCAGGTAGGCGAACAGCCCACGGCGGTCACGCCAGAGGAAATAGTTGAGTGCGCCTTTGCGGCTCCACCCGAGGTTGCTGGTGCCCTGGAACACGATGCCGACAATCCAGCGCGACTTCTGCCGGATGGCATGCTGCCAGTCACGTGGGAAGTGCTCGCGTACGCAGATTACCTGGGAGAACTCGCGGCTCATGCCCGGGCGCCAGTCCTGCTTCAGGGTCAGTGCCGGGTCGGTGATGGAATAGCGGGCGAAAATGCACTTCATGCCTTTTTGCTTCAGGCGAAAACCGATGTCGTAGTCTTCGGTCAGGCTCTGTACGTCGAAGGCGATGCCGTCACCGTCCTCGAGCAGCGCGCTGATGGCGCGGCGGCTGAAGCAGGTGCCGACGCCGGCGCTGGGCACCTGGCCCGTCAGCGCTTCACGCACGATCACGTCCTTGCCGTGGTTTTCGGCGAACTCGTCGACATAGTGGCCGGCAGTAAAGCCCTTCCATTCCGGTGCGTAGGGGTACACCGGGATCTGGATCATGTCCTTGCTTGGCAGCAGGTAGTTGAACAGGCGCAACTCCATGGGCGAGATCACGTCTTCGGCGTCATGCAGGATGAAGCCGGCAAACTCGATGCCCGCGTCCTGCTGGAAGCGCAGCAACGCGTCGATGATGTTGTTCAGGCAGTCGGCCTTGCTGGTGGGGCCAGGGCGCGCGCAGACCACCTTGTGCACGTTGGGGTAGTGCAGGCACACCGCGTCGACGTCGGCCTGGGTTTGCGGGTCGTTGGGGTAGGTGCCGACGAAAATCTGGTAATTCTCGTAGTCGATCGTCGAGGCTGCCAGGCGCGCCATCTCACCGACCACGCCTACTTCGTTCCAGGCCGGGACCATGATGGCCAGGGGTTTTTCCGGCACCTCGAACAAGCGCTTTTCATCAGCTTTTTCGAACTTGTCGTAAATGCGAAAACGCCGGATCAGCTTTCGCCCCCAATAGCACACGTCGATGAAAAGGTCGTCCAGGCCCAACAGGAACATCAGCGAGGCAAGGGTGATTGCCAGAATTTTCAGGCCGAACAGCACATAGGTGAGAAAATCGATGAATGCCAAACTCATGTGGCAGCCACCGAAAGGGTAGAGGGGGCCATCGTCATTATCCTCGCTCGGTTCCTTCGACGAAGTTGTACGAGATGTCACTGTTTGTACGGGATAGATACAAGCAGCCGAACGCGATGTTGTCCAAATTTCGGGCTTTTTCTTACAGGCTACATCTTGTAGTTTTACAGGTCGTTTATTCAGGGAGTTGAACATGCAAGGCAAGGCCCGCAAGATCGTCCAGGCCATTCTCTATGAGGCCATCGCGGTCGCCTGCGTGGCGCCCGCGCTGGAACTGGCGTTCGGTGCCGGGATGGCGCAGTCGACCGTGTTGTCGGTGCTGATGTCGGGCATCGCGATGAGCTGGAACATGGGCTACAACTGGGTGTTCGAGCGTTGGGAAGCGCGCCAGCACAAGCGGGAGCGCACTTTCTTGCGGCGCCTGTTGCATGCGCTGGGCTTCGAGGGCGGGTTGGTGGTGATTCTGCTGCCGTTGGTGGCGTACTGGCTGGACGTGAGCCTGTGGGCGGCACTGCTGACCAACCTGGCGTTGTTCGTGTTCTTCTTCGTTTACGCCTTCGTCTTCCAGTGGGGCTTCGACAAGGTGTTCGATGTGCCGCTTTCGGCGCAGCAAGCCAAGTGTTGACTTGCGGCCGGGCGGCAGGCTAAGTTCCTACCCCATGAACACATTCCCGTACGTGAACGCCATTATTATTACCGCCATTATCAGCTTGGCGGGCTAGCGCATACGTGCACCGAACCCGCCCTGGAGGCGGGTTTTTTCTCTCTGACTCCTGGGCAACGTGAAAACAGCCAAGGAGTCATCGATGACCAGCTTCAGTGTCCTTCGTACCACCGTCACCCCCCAGCAACTGCTGTCGGAGCAGGTGCGGCGCATTCTTGCCGCGCCGGTGTACGACCTGGCCATCGAAACGCCCCTGCAGGCCGCGCCTGCCTTGTCCGCCAGCCTGGGTAACCAAGTACTGCTCAAGCGCGAAGACCTGCAGCCTACGTTCTCGTTCAAGATTCGTGGGGCCTACACTCGCCTGTCGCGTCTTACCCCCACGCAGCGCGAGTGCGGGGTGATCACCGCTTCGGCGGGCAACCACGCCCAGGGTGTGGCCCTGGCGGCATCGCACCTGGGCATGAAGGCCACCATCGTCATGCCGACCACCACCCCGTCGTTGAAAGTGGAAGGGGTGCGGTCGCGCGGCGGGCATGTGGTGCTGCACGGCGAGAGCTTCCCCCATGCCCTGGCCCACGCATTGAAACTGGCCGACAGCGAAGGCGCCACCTTCGTACCACCGTTCGATGACCCGGACGTGATTGCCGGGCAGGGCACCGTGGCCATGGAAATCCTCCGTCAGCGCCCAGGTGCCCTGGACGCCATCTTTGTACCGGTGGGCGGAGGCGGCTTGATCGCTGGTATCGCCGCGTATGTGAAGTACCTGCGCCCAGAGGTGAAGGTGATCGGCGTGGAGCCGGAAGACTCCAACTGTCTGCAGGCCGCCATGGCAGCTGGCGAGCGGGTGATCTTGCCGCAGGTTGGCACCTTCGCCGATGGCGTGGCGGTGGCGCAGATCGGTGCCCATTGCTTCGAACTGTGCCGGCACTTCGTCGATGAGGTGGTAACGGTAAGCAGCGACGAACTGTGCGCGGCAATCAAGGACATCTACGATGACACCCGCTCGATCACCGAGCCTTCCGGGGCCCTGGCCGTGGCCGGGATCAAGAAGTACGTGGCGCGCGAAGGCGTGCAGGGGCAGACCCTGGTAGCAATCGACTCCGGGGCCAATGTCAACTTCGATCGTTTGCGCCATGTGGCCGAGCGGGCTGAACTGGGTGAGCAGCGCGAGGCGATCATCGCCGTCACCATCCCGGAGCAACCGGGCAGCTTCCGCGCCTTCTGCCAGGCGCTGGGCAAGCGGCAAATCACCGAATTCAACTACCGCTACTACCCCGGCAAGGAAGCGCGCCTGTTCGTGGGTATGCAAACCCACCCCGTGCACGACCCACGCGAGCAGTTGCTGGCCAACTTGCGCGAGCAGGGTTACAACGTGCTGGATTTGACCGACAACGAGCTGGCCAAGCTGCATGTGCGCCATACCGTGGGCGGGCATGCAGCACCGGGCGCGGATGAGCGGGTACTGCGTTTCGAGTTCCCCGAGCGGCCTGGGGCGTTGTTGGGCTTTTTGGAGCGGTTGGGCAAGCGCTGGAATATCAGCCTGTTCCATTACCGTAACCATGGGGCAGCGGAGGCGCGGGTGTTTGCGGCTTTGGAAGTGCCGGCGGATGAGCTGGCGGGGTTGCCATTGGCCCTGGATGAGATGGGGTATCGGTATTGGGATGAGACGGATAACCCGGCGTACACGCTGTTTTTGGGCTGACACGCAATCGTTGAACAATGCAATCTCGTGTAGGAGCGGCCTTGTGTCGCGATGGGCCGCAAAGCGGCCCCTGAATATCATTGCCGCCGCAAAAATCGAGGGGCTGCTTTGCAGCCCGATCGCGACACAAGGCCGCTCCTACAAGGGTTCGTGCAAGGGCGGGTATCAACGCTCGCGCATGAAAAAGCCGGCGACGAACTTGCGGAAAGTTTCCAAACTTTTGAAGTCGGCGTAGCGCTTGAAATTTTCAGCATCCGGCTCGGGCCCGATCGGCTGTTCCAGCAGTGACACCGACAGCACCCGGTCCTGGTCCGAGGTCATCAGCAGCTCATCCATGACCTGCCCGCCAATCACCGGCCTGCGCATCTGCACTTTCACGCCCTTGCTGGCCATCCAGTCGATCAGCGACACCAGCGCCTTGAGCGGCTCGCGTTCTTCATCGCGGTATACCGGGAACAGGTGCGCGCGTGACAGCACGGGCACGCTGGCCACATGAATCAGCTCGTAGTAATGGCTACCGGCGCTGGTCGGCGAGTAGATCATCAGGGCCAGCAACGGCCCGGTGGTACGGCTGCCGCCCCAGTACAGGTGGTGCCCCTGGAAGTCGAAGCCGTCTTCACTGCGGTTGTTGAACAGTTTGCGCCCTTTGATCTGGTCGACGCAGTCCAACAGCAGGCCGTGGCGGCGGTGGTTGCCGAACACCGAGGCTTCGCGCAGGCGGGACTTGAGCATCATCATGTGCTTCATGTCCAGGCGTGTTTCCAGGTAGTTGCTGGCAGGCACCCGTTCCAGCAGCGGGTAGCGGCTGGCCACGCTGCGCAGTTCGGCGAACTGGCCGGTCAGGTCCTTTTTCAGGTGGGTGGCGTAAAGGTTGAGGCCACTGGTTTCGAGCCATGTCAGCAGCAGTGACAGCAGGCGCTGTTGTTCGCGCCGATCGCTGCCATCGCTGCCTGCACCGGCTGTGCCTGCGCGCAAGTCGCCGATCAGGCGCAAGGGGGTGTCTGGCGGCAGCCAGGCGGCGGGTGGCGCGGGGTCGTTTTCGCGCTCGGCGGCTTCCTGCTCGTCTTTGGTGAACGGGCAGCCGGGCGCGTGCTCGGCGGTGCCTGGGTTGTTCTTGAGGAACAGCGTGCCAGTGTTGCCGTTAAGGGTGACATTGAGCACCGGCAAGGCGTCGTTGCGGCAATCGCAGGCCAGCCACTGGTTGGCATTGCGCACCTTCATCAGCAGCTGGTTGGCTTGCAGCAGGCGCGGGCCGGCGAGGCTGCCGGTGGCAAAGCCGACCAGCAGCTCTTCTTCGGCAGGGGTCAGGCTGCGCACCTGAACGGCGGTTTTGTCGATGATTCGCATGAAGCGGCTCCAAGCTACGAGCCTCAAGCTTCAAGCAAAGTCGCGCCGCTTTCAACTTGCCGCTCAGTTACCGCCGAACATCTTCGCGGCGCGGGCGCGAATCTCGTCGGGTGTCAGGTCCTCTTTGTGAGTGGAGACGAACCAGATGTTGCCGAACGGGTCTTTCAGGGTGCCGCTGCGGTCACCGTAGAACTGGTCGGTCAAGGGGTGCAGTTGGGTGCCGCCAGCGGCCAGGGCCTGGGCATAGACTTTGTCGCAGTCTTCGACATACAGGTGCAGGCCCACGCCTGCGCCGCTGAGCTTCTGGCTGGCGGTGAGGCCGCCTTCCATGTCGCAGGGGTCGCCCAGCATCAGCGACGAATCACCAATCTTCAGCTCGGCATGGCCAACGCGGCCACCTGGGGCATCGAGGCGGAACATTTCAACCGCGCCAAAGGCCTGCTTGTAGAACTCGATGGCCTTGGCGGCGTCGTTGATGGCCAGGTAGGGGGTGATGCTGTGCTGGCCTTCGGGGATGGGTTTGACTGCCATGTTGGACGCTCCTGTGCAAGGGGCGCCGGAGGACGCCCTGTTGCTTAGAGTCGTTTGCACAGATGGAAAATCGACAGTGACGCTAGATCGATTGTCTATAAGCGCGGCCGTCAGAAGATGTAGTCGGTGGTCAGGAAGCTCGACTGGCGGTTGCGGATGATGTCGCTGATCAGTTCCTTGTTGGCCTCCTGGAAGCGCGTGGCGACCAGGGTACGGATCGAGAACACGCGCAAGGCGTCATGCACCGACAGTGTGCCTTCGGCGCTGTTCTTGCGGCCGTTGAACGGGTAGGTGTCCGGGCCACGCTGGCATTGTGCGTTGATGTTGATGCGCCCGACCTGGTTGGCGAAAATGTCGACCAGGCTGCCAATGGTGGCCGGGTCGTTGCCGAACAGGCTCAGTTGCTGGCCGTAGTCGGAGTCCAGCACATAGTCGATCACCGTTTGCAGGTCGCGGTAGGGTACCACCGGCACCAGCGGGCCGAACTGCTCCTCGTGGTACACGCGCATTTGCTGGCTGACCGGGTACAGCAAGGCGGGGTAGAAGAACGAGCCGCGGCTGTGCCCGCCACCTTCGTTGAGCACGTGCGCGCCTTTGGCCGTGGCGTCGGCGACCAGGCCATCGAGGTAGTCGACCTTGCCAGGCTCGGGCAGCGGTGTCAGCGCCACGCCAGGCTCCCACGGCATGCCGGGTTTGAGCGCTGCCAGTTTGCGTTGGAACTTGTCGAGGAAGGCGTCGACCACGTCCTCGTGAACGAACAGGATCTTCAGTGCCGTGCAGCGCTGCCCATTGAACGACAGCGCCCCGGTGACGGCCTCTTCGACGGCATTGTCGAGGTCTACCTGAGGCAGCACGATGCCTGGGTTCTTGGCATCCAGGCCCAGTGCGGCGCGCAGGCGGTGGGGGCGTGGGTGCAGCTTCTTCAGGTCGCTGGCGGCCTTGTGGGTGCCAATGAAGGCGAACACATCCACCTTGCCGCTGGCCATCAGCGCGCTCACCGTTTCCCGGCCGCGGCCATAGATGACATTGATCACCCCCGGCGGGAAGCTGTCGCGGAACGCCTCGAGCAGTGGGCGAATCAGCAGCACACCGAACTTGGCCGGCTTGAACACCACGGTGTTGCCCATGATCAGCGCCGGGATCAGCGTGGTGAAGGTTTCGTTCAGTGGGTAGTTGTACGGCCCCATGCACAGTGCGACGCCCAGTGGCGCACGGCGGATCTGGCCGAGGGTGCCCTGTTCCAGTTCGAAGCGGCTGGAGCGGCGGTCAAGGTCCTTGAGGGCGTTGATGGTGTCGACGATGTAGTCGCAGGTGCGGTCGAATTCCTTTTCCGAGTCCTTGAGGTTCTTGCCGATTTCCCACATCAGCAACTTGACCACGGCCTGGCGCTGTTCACGCATGCGTGCGAGGAAGGTTTCGACATGCTGGATACGCTCGGCCACGCGCATGTTCGGCCAGGCACCACGGCCTTTGTCGTAGGCCTGTACGGCGGCGTCGAGGGCGGTGAGCGCGGTGTCGGCATCGAGCAGCGGGGCGCTGCCCAGAATGACCTGATGCTCGGTGTCGCCTTGCTTGAGCCACACCGGGCTGCGCACCGTGGCCAGGGGGCCGTCCCAGCGTCTGAGTTCACCGTTGACCAGGTAGTCGCGTTGTTCCAGGGGGGCTCCCAGGCGCCAGGCTTCCGGAATGTTATCGGCGCTGGGGAAGAGTGAATCGAGCAGACGGTCCATGGGTACTGCACCTCACATTACAGGGCGGGTTTCAAGCCAGGTGAATCGCTTCAGCCTCGAGCATGCACCGGCTGCGGAAAAAACACCAGTCTGGCTCACCCGCAGAGCAAATGCCTGCCGATGCGCCGACAGGCACCGCGAACATGACTAAAGCGGCAGATTGAAAAGGTCGCGTGGCGGGTGGGTGAGCCACTCCTCGCGCAGGGCTTGATTCGTATCGATCACTGTCAAACGTCTCCAGAATTCCCTGCGGGCCTGATTCGGCTGCGACAGGAAGGGCTCTTGGTCGAGCAATGGCCGAAGGTCACGGCGAAATTGCAGTGGCAAGCGTTGCCACAATTCGACTTCTGCAGGGCCTGTGTTCTCGAAGAAGTCCAGGTAATCATCTTCGTTTACCATCAGATCGACACCGTGGGCAGTGTTGTAGGCATCGATTTGTGCCAATGCAGTCTGGCCCAGCCACTCGCTTTCAAGGCTCAGGGATTCAGCTACCGGGTGTGGAACATTGAACGCGGCAGGCAGTTGCTGGAACTGGTTGGATGTAAGGTCCAGCACCACAGGTTCACTGATGAGCTGCAGGCCCCGCGGCAATTCGGTGAGCGCACAACCGGACAGGAACACGGTCCTGAGCCCGGAAAGCCGACGCAGGTCGGGTGCCTGAAGCAGGGGGTTGTCAGTCAGATCGAGTATGCCTAGTTGGCTGAACTGGTTTAGCGTTCGTTGAGCCTGGCTATCCCAGGTAATGCGATTGCTGTCCAGGTCCAGCCAGAGTAGATGCTCGGGGCTGGTCAGTTCAGGTAGGCGCTGGAAGCGGCAATTGGTGAGAAACAGGCGCTTGAGGTTGGGGAAACGTTCGTGAAAATCAGCTGGGAGGTGGCTGAGCATCGGGTTGTCGTTAAGTGTGATGTGTTCGATGTGGGTGAATTGATCGGGCAGGTAGAGTGTCGCCAGGTCCTCGTTGCGCAGGTCGAGGCCGGAAAGGTCAAGGCTGAAGAGTCGGCCAGTGCTTCCGAATGGCAGCCAGGAAAGGCGGCGCCAGGCGTTGATGATTGGGCGCACTGCCAGGTGCCGCTGGTGCGGGCTTGATGGGTCGGGCCTTGCCCATTGCTGCAGGTTTTGCCGCAGAGCGCTCAGGTGCTGCTGGAGGTCTCGCAGTCGCTCGGTGGGTGTACGCATGTCATACAGGTCGTGGTCTTCCTGTTCATCGCCCAGCCAGTCGGCGAACTCCGCATCGGTGGCATCGGGGAAAATGCGGCGGTAAGCCGCTGCCAGAGAACCGGCCTGAAGCGGGGGCGCTGGCAACGGCTCCAGGGGGCGGCCGCCGCGTAGCCAGCCTTGTGTCGAGCGCCGCTGCAGAGGCGCTCCCCAGAGTCGCTGCGCCAGCACGGGCCTGTTTCTATCGACCCACGCCAGTACGCGCTGGCGCACTACGCTGCCGTCGCTTCGTGCAATGCCGAGGGCTTCGCGCTGCACGCGTGGCAGCGCCTGCTCCACGGCACGGCACAGGTCCTCATCACGCAGCGCGGGCGCCGGGCGCTCTCCCAGATCGGCCTCATAGCCTTCGGCCGTTTTGATCACCCGGCACAGGGTGGTGGCCTGCTCACTGCCGACGTAGTTCAACGTTGGGCCTTGCGGGCTTGCAGCGCGCAACTCAAGGCGTAGGTCAGCAGGCCATTCGGGCAGGGCGTCCAGTGCGCTGAACAGCAGGCGCTCACTGTCAGCGCTGCACTGCGCAGGATGCAACAAGTCTTCCAACGCACGTACCAGCGGCAGCTCGCTGTGTGCCCGTTGGATCTGTTGGCCAATCGCTTTGGGGAGCTCGCCGTGCTCTTGCCAGGTGAGTGATTCAGTATCGTCCAGCCGTGCCAGCAACCGCCTGGCCAAGGCGGGAGACAGGCGTGGGTAGGCCGTAAGCAGCTGCTGCGTTGCGGGGGCGACTGCCGCGTCGCCGTTGTAGAGCTGGTCGAACAGACCCGGCGCTGCGTTTGCACCCATGCCTCGCACTTCGGTCCGTGCCGCCATGCGTTGCAGGGTGTCGAGCAATAGCGGCGGGGTTGGCTGGCCTTGCAGGTGCACCTGGCGCAAGCGTTCTGCGTCGATGCCGCAGATGCGTCCGGCCTGCTCCAGTTGCTGGGGTGTGAACGCTGCGAATGGCTCACCCAGGCGCCGCACGAGTGTTGCGAAAGGCCACTGGGCGGGCTGTTCATGCTGGCCGCGCCAGGCACCTTGCCCATTGTGTTCCAGCGGTGGCTGCCAGGCATCCGCTGTGTCCGGGTGAATGATGCGCCATTGCTGCAGCGTGTTGTCGAAGTGCTGCTGGAAAAGATGGCCGTCCAGGCGGATGAATTGCTGGCCCTCGTGCAGGTACTGGCCTTGCGCATTGGGTTGCAGATGCTCTGGCAGCTCGATGCTACTGCGGTAAGGGGTCAGGTCCTGATTCCAGAGCTTGTAGCCCCCGTTGTTGCCGGGCACTTCCTGGAGGTTTTCCAGCAGCGGGCTGCCGAACAGTTTGGGGACCACGCGGCCTGCCACGGCAAGGCCGCCTATGAGGCCCAGGTTCAGGCCGACGGCTTCCAGATGGCGCAGGGCAAGGTGGCGGTCGCCTTCCTCCCAAGCCTCGTAGCCTTCGAATACCTCGCCCAGCAACTGGCAAGCGGTGACGGCCAGCATCAAGGGGCCTGCCCCTGGTATGAAGAAGCCGGCAACGTTCAGTGCATCCCAGCCAAGGTTTTCCCATTCTTCCAGGCGTTTGGTTCGAGCGTTGGCATCGGCCGTTGCGGTCGGTACCGCAAGCTGGCTGGCTTCATGCTTGAGGCGGGCCAGGTGCTGGTCCTGGTAGTAGCCGAACGGCTCTGCCGCGATCACCTGGTGCGTCGGGCGCAAGTCCACGTGCGCTGCACGCAGCCAGGGGCGGTCGAAGGCAGCGTTGCCGGAGGCGTCGAGGTTCTGTTGCAGCAGGTCGAGAAAGTGCGCGCGCTCATCCAGCCTGATGTAGGCGGTAAATGCCTGGCGCGCTGCGGGCTCCAGCAACAACGTCGCCAACGCTTCATGCACCGCTTCAAGGTCATGGCACTGGCGCAGCGCTGGGTCATGGCCAGGCAAGAACAGCGCAAGCCCCGCGCTGCCGACATCGATCAGCATCACTTCGTGCAGGATGCTGCCGAACAGCGCCAGCTGCCAGCACGTCACGTTGTCACCTTGCAACAGTCGCTCTATTTCGTCACGAGCGTTGCCGCCAAGCAGGTGTCGCAGGTAGGCCAGGTCGGCCGCCAGCCGCAGGCTGTCTTGTTGCACGTGCATGGCTTGCGCGCGAACGCCGGGTTGCCCTAAATGGTGTGTCAGATGGGCCTGGTAGGTGCCACCCAAGTCCAGTTCTCGACACAGTGTGGCGAAGGCTTCGGGACTAAGCGGCAAACGATCTACCTGGTAGTGTTCCGACTTCAGTGGAAACTGCGCAGTCGGCACCTGCATGCCAAGGGGAGCGTACCCTTGAACCTGAATTGCCGTGACATGGATGTTGTCCTTCAGCGCAATCGCGCTCTGGGAGGTAAATACTTCGTCATCGGCAAAGTTCTGCAGGGCCGCTTGTAACAAATTGTCGCGACGATGGCTGTAGAGATAGCGTAAGCCGACCCAGTGCCAGTTGCTTTCAACCCGCAGCAACTGGCTGTTGCGCAGTGGCGCGTGAAAACCATGTGCCGCAAGGCGGCCTTGCAGCAAGGGTTCGGCGAATTCGGTGATCTGTGCGAGGCCCTTGAGTGAGCGGGCCAAGGCGGCTTGTGAGCGAACCAGGCGTGCCTGGCTGGCGTGCACTGCCTGGCGCAGGTCTGGGGCGGCATTGGCGAACCAGTCCTGCTCTTGCCAGGCATTAGCCTGGGTTTGCTGCAACGCGGCCCACTGTTTGGGTGTTGCCCGGTGGGCCCAATGGGGTAGTTGCGCCTTCAGCAGGGCTTGATGCGGAAGGTAATCAGGCATGGTGATGCTCCTTTTATGCAAAGAAGGCATCAAACGCTAATTATCAATAGCCAAGTGGTAACGGAGTATCGTGCTTATCGGCACGCTTATAGCAAAGTTTCGCTGATGGAGGCTTTTAGAGCAGAAAATTTGACGCCATGAAACTTGATCTAAAGTCAGCGAAGAGCCGCTTGCCAAAGCCTTTCGGGGCATCTTAAATTGTTACTGAATGTGATAATAAAGTTGTAGGGCAAACTATAAAAATCAAAGCGTTAAGTGTTTTTGCTGCATTTTTCTCTCTTTACGCATGGCCATAGAGCACTTCAAAGGACGTCGAAGAAGAAATGAAAGAGACCTTGACAGCTGTGGCGCGAAAGCTCCTGTCGCCCTCCACGCGCTACGAAATGAGGCTGCTGGCCAGCAAAACGCGAGAAATGATGGCGCGTGCCTGTTTCTGGCGGTGGGAGGTTGCCAGGTTTCGGCCGCAGCAGGAGAGCCCGTACGAAATCCTCTACATCGGCCGCAAGCAGCAACGGGAAATGGCCAAGCTGCTGATCGGCGGCAAAGGCCAGGGCAGCGCATCGATCGTGGAGGGTGCAAATGCCACGGCGCCTGCCAACCATGTGGTGGTCATCAGCGAAATGCCGACCTCGGGGGCGCTGTCCGTGCCGCATTACCTGAGCGCCGTGGTGCCGCTGGGGCGACCACTGGATGACATCACGGCCCGCTACGACAGCGAACTGCGCCGCAGCATTCGCAAGAACCGGCCGCTGTATCACATGCGCCAAGCCCTCTCGGACGACGAAATCAGCATGGCCGACCGCGATCTGCTGCGCCCTTATGCCACGGCCAGGCAAGGCATCCACGCCGCGCAGTTCCCTACCGAAGAGGTGTTCCGAATTGCCAAGAGCGTCGGCCGGCTCGACTTGATCATGCTGGGCGATGAAGTGATCGGCTGCCACCTGGGGTGTGAAGTGGTACGCGGCGGCAAGCGTTACTGGAGCACCTTGCGCTTTGGCTATTGCGAGGCGGTGTTTTCCGATGCGAAGAAACTGCGCGAGGTGAATTCGATCACCACCTTCATGGCGCTTGAATGGGCACTGGAGCAGGGCTTCGATTACTACGACATCGGCCTGTGCCTGGCACGCCCGGACGACGGCCTGTTGAAATGGAAGCGCCGCCGGGGTGGTGATATCGACTCACTGGGTAACCATGCGTACCTGTTTGTCCGCCTGCCAAAGACCGGCACGGCGAAGTTCTTGTGGGACACGCCGATGTTCGCCGTCGAAGGCGACAAGCTCACGCTGCATCTGGGGTTGCCGGATGGGCCTAGCGATGAGGAAGTTGCCAGCCGTTACCACGAAATGGTGTTTGGCGGCCTGCATAAGATTTATCTCTACGGTGGCAACGGTGCAGGTGAGCCGTTCGTGGAAACGTTGCGCAGCCGTTACGCAAGCCAGCAGTCACCGCCCACCATGGAAAGGGTCACATGCAACTGAGTGGCTGCCAGGGATGCATTGATAGGGCGCCTTGCGCCAGGCTTCAGACTTCGTCATCAAGGGAGGACGCTTCATGGGAGGCGATATCTCGCAGTTCAGTGCATCGCCCGCAGCCAAGCATCACACCTGGACCTTGGCCGCCTATCGCTACATGGCGCGCAAACGCTTGGGCAAGAACACGGCCATCGACCTTAAAAGCATCGCCACCAAGAGCTGGGACATAGCCCCTGGCGAAGCCACGGTTTCGCCGCCAGCCATTTTTCTGCCCGGCCAGCTGGAACGGGTGACAGGCTGGGAAGGCAAGCGCTTCTACCCCTACGTGCACCCGGCACGCACCATGGAAGGCGGCGTCAATACGCTGCAAGGGCCAACCCGCGGCTACCTGATCAAGGATGTGTGGCTAATCGACGGGGCGTTGTACAAGGGCAAGGCCAGCCATTGGTTGTCACTGAAGCCAAGCACCTTCCCGACCATCATCGTCGACAATGAGATCGACCGCGCGGCTATCTACTGCACGCAAAACGGCAACTCGTGGTTCGGCACCTGGCTGATGGAAGATTGCCCGACCTATGCGCTGGCTTGTAACGAAGGTATCCCGGTGACCACCGCACCTTCTGCCCGGTTTCCACTGTTTACTCAGGCACCGGCCTATGAGGAGTTGCTGGGTATGAAACCGCTGCGTTTGCGCAGTGCGTTCTTCCGTGAGCTGGTGCTGTTCGATGACCAGAGCAACAACCGCAGCCGGCATGCCCGCTATCGTGCGATGGGCGACAAGCTGCTTTCGCATGTGCCGCATGCGCAACATCCTGGGGTGTTCCTGCTGCGCGGTGGTGATGGCGACCTGCGCCTCTTGCGCAACGAGCTTGAGCTTGCCGAGCACTTGCGCGTTACCCGTGGTTTTCGCATCGTCAACCCGCTGAAGTCCGACCTGCCGAGTATTGTCGCTGCCTGCGCCGGTGCCCAAGTGGTGATCGGGGTAGAGGGCAGCCAGTTGGTGCACGGCGTGAATGTGCTGCAGGCAGGCGGTTGCCTGCTGACCTTGCAGCCACCTAACCGCTTTGTCAGTTACTACAAGTACCTGACGGACCGCGACCACCAGCATTTCGGTTTCGTGGTCGGCATACCGGAAGGTGACGGTTTTCGGATCGATATCGGCGAGGTAGAGCGCACACTGGACCTGTTCCCACGCTAAGTGTGTAGTATTCGGGCACATGGCTGCGGCGGGCGAGGCGAAGGATGATCGAGGTATCACGGTTCTGGCGCGACCCGGCGCTGCCATTCGTCGAAGCCCGAAGGGTAGGGGACGGGCGCAAGGTGTGTTACGCCGCGCACGCCCACGAAAGCTTCTCCATCGGGGTGATCACGGGTGGGCGCAGCACCTACCTTAACGCCGGTCAGGGTGTCGAGGTGACGGCGGGGACCACGGTGCTGATGAACCCGGGTGTGGTGCATACCTGCAACCCTGTTGCCGGGGAGCCGTGGTCCTACCTGATGCTGTTCGTCGACCAGCCTTGGTTGCAGGCCTTGGGGTTTGCCTTGCCGGCGCAGACCTGGAGCCGTTCGCCGCTGTTGTACCAGCGGCTTTTGCAAACCTTCGCCGACCTGTTCGATACCCGTCTGCCAGATCGCGAAGCGCGCCTGGCGGCTTTTTTCAGCGGATTGCCGAAATTACTGGGTGGCAGTGCCCCTGTGAGTGACGAGGGCAACCCTCGACTGCAGGCGGCGGCAGCATTCATACGCGCCCACCGCAGTGACGCGTTGAGCCTCGAGGACATCTGCGCGGCCTGCGGCCTGTCACGCTCCTACCTGATTCGTGCGTTCCGCCAACATTTCGGCCTGACCCCGCATGGCTATCTGCTCGACCAGCGCGTGCAGCTGGCCAGGGCGCGGCTGCGGCAAGGCCGGGCGATTGCCGAAGTGGCACAGGAGGCCGGGTTTGCCGACCAGGCGCATTTGCAGCGGGCATTCAAGCAGCAACTGGCGGCGACACCAGGGCATTATCGCAATGCGCTTGGCTGAATGATCAGGTAAACCGCACTGGCAATCAGCAACACGGCCAACCCTCGGTTCAGCAGGCGCATATGCCGTGGATTGCCCAGATACCGCCGGATCACGCTCCCGGCCCACGCCCAGCAGGCCACCGAGATGAAACAGATTGGCCCATAGATCCAGGCGAACAGCCACAGCAGGTGCTGTTCACCGCCGGTGTAGGCGCCCACGCCGGCGACTGCTGCCAACCAGGCTTTGGGGTTGAGCCACTGCATTACCGCGCCCTGCCAGGCTGAAGGGGCCATGGTCGGGTGTTCGCTGCCCAGGTTGCCATCGTCACTGGCCAGTTTCCACGCCATGTACAGCAGAAATGCCACACCGCTCCAGTGCAACAGCAGGCCCAGCAAAGGCCAGCGCAACATCAGCTGATGCACGCCCAGCCCGACCAGCACCAGCAGCAGGCAAAAGCCCAGCGTGGCGCCGGCCACATGTGCCAGGCTGGCGCGCAGGCCGTGGCGGGCACCGCTGCCTAGTGCGACGATGTTGACCGGGCCGGGGGAAATCGAGGCCGCCAAGGCGAAGGCGGCCATTGACAAGGACAGGCTCATGAGGGAAATCCGAATGGCTGAAGGAGGGCTTCATCCTCGGGCATCCGCTTGCAGAGGTATTGAACAAAAGTACCCTCTCCACAACTGGAAGCGTGCAGTGCAGAGGTGTTACAGGTTTTGTAATAGTTTTGCGCTACTAGAGAAACCTGCTGTGCTTGTAGCATCATCCTCCCAATTTGTTATCAAGGTCTATATGAGCACCTTCGCGGAGCCCCCCAGTTTTCGGCCGTTTCGGCCATCCTTTCCCTGTCCTTGTGACGCCTTCCTCGTGAGTACCCGCTAATGGAATGGCTAGCCGACCCAACGGCCTGGCTAGGCCTGTTGACGCTTATCGTCCTTGAGCTGGTGCTGGGTATCGACAACCTGGTGTTCATCGCCATCCTCGCCGACAAGTTGCCGCCTCACCAGCGTGATCGCGCACGGGTCATTGGCCTTGGCCTGGCGTTGATCATGCGTCTGGGCCTGTTGGCCAGTATTTCGTGGATGGTCACACTTACCGCGCCGCTGATCGACGTATTCGGCAAGAGCTTCTCTGGCCGTGACCTGATCATGCTGTTCGGTGGTGTATTCCTGCTGTTCAAGGCCACCATGGAGCTGCATGAACGCCTGGAGGGCCACGTGACACAGGCCAGTGGCACATTGCGCCATGCCGCGTTCTGGCCGATCGTCGCCCAGATCGTGGTACTGGACGCGGTGTTCTCGCTGGACGCCGTGATCACGGCGGTGGGCATGGTCGATGAGCTGTCGGTGATGATGATCGCGGTGATCTTCTCGATCGGTATCATGATCGTTGCCAGCAAGCCGCTGACCCGTTTCGTCAACGCCCACCCCACGGTAATCATGCTGTGCCTGGGCTTCCTGATGATGATCGGTTTCAGCCTCACTGCAGAAGGCCTGGGCTTCCATATCCCGAAAGGCTACCTGTATGCGGCGATTGGCTTCTCGATCCTGATCGAGCTGTTCAACCAGCTGGCCCGTGCCCGCCGCAAGCGCAGCTTGCAGCAGCATCGACCGCTACGCGAACGTACTGCCCATGCGGTGCTGCGCCTGCTGGGCGGCCGCCGGATCGAAGCTGACGAGGTGGGTGAGGAAATCGCCGATCTGGTCGAAGGTGGCGAGGAACAGGTGCTGTTCGACCGCCGTGAGCGGGTAATGATCAGTGGTGTGCTGAACCTGGCAGAGCGGCCGATCCGTACGGTGATGACCGCGCGTGCCGAGGTCGATGTGATCGACCTGGCACAGCCGGCCGAGGCCATTACCCAGGCCTTGGTCAACTCGCCGTACTCGCGCCTGCCGTTGATCCGCGATGGCCGTGTGGACGAACCCTTGGGTTTTGTGCACAAGAAGGAATTGCTCAAGGAGCTGCTGTCGGGCGACCAACCCGATCTGGAAAGCATGGCCCGGGCGCCGTTGAACCTGCTGGAGAGTTTCAGCATCCTCAATGCCCTGGAGCAGATGCGTGGCCAGTCGACCCACATCGCATTCGTGGTCAACGAGTTCGGCGACTTTACCGGCCTGCTGACCATGACCGACATCCTTGAGTCGATTGCCGGTGAATTGCCGGATGCGAGCGAGGTAGAAGGCCCCGGCATCGTTCAGGAGGGTGAAGCCTTTGTGGTCAGTGGTGCACTGAACTTGAGCCAGGTGCAGGCCCGTACAGGCTTCAGTGCCCGTGCTACCGAAGATTACCAGACCCTCGCGGGCCTGGTGATGAGCTTGCTCGACCGCCTGCCGATGGTGGGTGATCAGTTGGCCTGGAACGGCTGGATGCTGACCGTGGAGGCGGTTGAAGAGCGGCGGGTGCGCCAGGTTCGGCTTACACCGAACGGCGGCGCTGACGCAACAGGTGCTTGAAGCCTTCGAGCACCAGCACCAGCACTGCGGCCCAGATTGGCAGGTAGGTCAACCACTGATCCGGGCCGATGGTTTCGCCCAGCAGTAATGCCACCCCCACCAGCAGCACGGGTTCGACGTAGCTGAGCAGGCCGAACAGGCTGAATGGCAACATGCGGCTGGCCAGTACGTAAGCGATCAGGGCCGAGGCGCTGATCGCCCCAAGGATCGGGATCAGCGCATACAGCCCAGGGTGTGCTTGCAGGTCGGCATTGGATAGCGGGCCCTGGATAACGAAGTACAGGGCCCACGGCAGCAGCAGGCACATGTCGCACCACAGGCCACCCAGGTGGTCGGTGCGGCAACGCCGGCGCAGCACGAAGTAGATCGGGTAACCGATCGTCACCAACAGGGTTTCCCAGGCAAAGCTGCCATTTTGGTACAGCTCGTGGCCCACGCCCAGCGCGGCGCAAGCCACCGCCACCTTCTGCAGGCGCGACAGGCGCTCGCCATACACCAGTCGCCCGGTCAGGACCATGGCCAGCGGGAGCAAGAAGTAGCCCATCGACACTTCCAGGCTACGCCCGTGCAGGGGCGCCCAGAGAAACAGCCACAGCTGCACGCCCATCAGCCACGAAGTACCGACCATGCCGAGCAACAGCACCGGCGTGCGCTTTACCCGGCCCAACAGCTCGCCGACCCGTTTCCAGTCCTTCGAGACAAGCATGAACAAGGTGAGGCAGGGCAGCGTCAACAGGGTGCGCCAGCCAAAGATTTCTTCGCCATCGAGTGGCTTGAGCAGCGAGGTATAGAAGTACATCACGGCGAACAGACAAGACGCCATGACCGATGAAACAATGCCTTTTGACACGAATGCCTCGAATACGGGAGTTGAGCGAGTGAATCAGCCGCGCATGATCTCAGGGGCAGCGCCTTGCGGCAACTGCGCAGCGCCCGGGCGTGTGGCCAGGGCTTCAAGGAACTGGGCAGCTGGCATGGGCCTGGCGAACAGGTAACCCTGCTGGAAGTCCACCCCATGCTCGGCCAGGTAGTCGCGCTGAATGTCGGTTTCGACACCCTCGGCTACGATGCCCAGGCCCAGCTTGGCCGACAGCTCGATGATGCTTTCGAGAATGTGCACCGACAGCGCATCGGCACCTATCATGGCGACGAAACTCTGGTCGATCTTCAGGTAGTCGACCTTGAATTGCCGAAGGTAGTTGAGGCTCGACTGGCCGGTGCCGAAGTCGTCGAGGGCAATCATTACGCCCATGGCATGCAGTTTTTCGAACAGTTCGAGGGCCACGGGCGTGGGTTCGATCAGTTTGCGCTCGGTCAGCTCCAGGGTGAGTACCACCCGGCCGGGCGGAAAGTGTTGCAGGAACGTACGGCAGTCATCCAGCAACCTGAGATCGCGGCAATGGTCCGCGGTGATGTTGATACCAACATGAAAGCCGTCCTCCATCAGCCCGGCATAAGGTGCCAGGCTTTGCGCGGTATGCGTCATCAGCGCCCGGGTCATGGCGACAATCTGCCCGCTGTGTTCTGCATATGGGATGAACAGGTCAGGGCGAACCAGGCCTTCTCGTGGATGATTCCAGCGCATCAGCACTTCGGCGCCGGCCCAGCGGTAATCGCCTTTGCGTACCACCGGCTGGAAGTACGGCAGAAACTCATCGGCCTGCAGGGCGCGATCCAGTTCGGCACGGGGGGAGGTGACGCGACGAATCTGCCAGCGGCATGCCAGCGCCGCCACAACCCCCAGCACCAGCAGCAGGCTGAGCAGGGCCGGGTAGTGGCTGCGTAACAGTTGGCCTTGCTTGTTGGCGCTGTAGCCGCCCTGCACGCTAAACGGGTATCGCGTGGAGCCTAGCAACACGTTGGCGCTGGAGGCGGCAGGTGGTACGCCTTTGTGCACCACTCCGTCTTTGCCCATCCAGGCGTCGCCGACGCGGATTTGCAGTTCTTCATCGGGGCCGATCAGGCGCAATGCCGTCAGCAGGTGGTCGCCATCCACCGTGGTGATTGCACCGTGGTCACCATCGCTGGCACGGTATACCAGTAGCGGGTGGCCAGGCGTAACCGAATTGCCGTCCATCAGCCATAGCTTGCCGTCTACGTAGTCGGCTGCATTGACCGGTTCCTCGAACTCGCCGAACAACGAGGTGCAATAAAGGTTGTTGTGCCTGAACAGGTTGGTCGAGCGCACGAAGGCATTGCGGGTAACCTGGGCCCGCAACGTGAGCTGGGCTTGATCGCAAGCGCTGCCAGCCAGGGGCAGCAGCGCATTGGCAGCAGCGGACAGGTTGTCGAGGATGCGCTCGACGTGCTCCACCGCCTGCCGGGTGGTGGCCTGGCTACTGGCTTGCATTTCGCGCTCGATCTGCCAGTTCATCACGCCCAGGCCGCACATTACCGGCAGTACGCCGACGACCCAGGGCAACAGGGTACGCCAGCTGAGCGCGGCGCGGCGTTTGGTGGTGAGGGGCATGCTGACCTGACTACTATGAGGGATAAACGAGAGGATAGCCGTTTGCCTGACCGTGCGAGCAACTAAAACGCGACAAAAATTTTTACGCAATGTAGAATCGGTTTACGAATACAACAATAAGGTCCTTCATTTCCGAAGGATCAAGCCCGCCGAGAATGGGTCCATATGACATACCATGGGTTCAAGCTGATCATAGGTGGCTTCCTCGCTCGCAGCGTGCGGGGCATCCCGTGCTCACCGCCGTTTTTGTTCCGCATCCCACGCAATCAATAATATTTCGCTGCAGATGAGGACACGAACATGGCTGATATCTTCGACAATCCAATGGGCCTGATGGGCTTCGAATTCATCGAACTGGCTTCGCCGACCCCTGGCGTACTTGAGCCGGTCTTCCAGATACTGGGTTTCACCAAGGTGGCTACCCACCGCTCCAAGGATGTACACCTCTACCGTCAGGGTGGCATCAATCTGATTTTGAACAACGAGCCCAAGAGCATCGCCTCGTATTTCGCGGCTGAGCACGGCCCGTCTGTCTGTGGTATGGCATTCCGTGTACGCAATGCCCATGAAGCCTATGCCCGTGCCCTCGAATTGGGCGCCCAGCCGGTGGAAATCGAAACCGGCCCGATGGAACTGCGTCTGCCAGCGATCAAGGGTATTGGTGGCGCACCGCTTTACCTGATCGACCGTTTCGAGGAAGGCAGCTCGATCTACGACATCGACTTCAACTTCATCGAAGGCGTGGATCGCAACCCGGTGGGCGCCGGCCTGAAAATCATCGACCACCTCACCCACAACGTCTACCGCGGACGCATGGCCTACTGGGCCGGCTTCTACGAGAAGCTGTTCAACTTCCGTGAAATCCGTTACTTCGATATCAAGGGTGAGTACACCGGCCTGACGTCCAAGGCCATGACCGCTCCTGATGGCATGATCCGCATCCCGCTCAACGAAGAGTCCTCCAAGGGTGCCGGGCAGATCGAAGAGTTCCTGATGCAGTTCAACGGCGAAGGCATCCAGCACGTGGCCTTCCTGACTGATGACCTGCTCAAGACCTGGGATGCCCTGAAGGGCTTCGGTATGCGCTTCATGACCGCGCCACCGCAAACCTACTACGAAATGCTCGAAGAGCGCCTGCCTGGTCACGGCGAGCCGGTCGATCAACTGCAAGCGCGTGGCATCCTTCTCGATGGCGCCTCGCAGCCCGGCGACAAGCGCCTGCTGCTGCAGATTTTCTCGGAAACCTTGCTTGGGCCGGTGTTCTTCGAGTTCATCCAGCGCAAAGGTGACGACGGTTTTGGTGAAGGCAACTTCAAGGCATTGTTCGAATCCATCGAACGGGACCAAGTTCGCCGTGGTGTACTGAGCACCGACTGATGCCGCTCTGGGTAGCGCCTGCCTTCATGGGTTGTTGGCGGCGCTCTCAGGCTTGCAGGAGCGGGTCCTGAACAGGCCCAGATACACGATCAAGCTGGTCGCGATCCCCACCAACATCAACGATGGCAGGATCTGCAGCATGGACTGGCGTATTTCCTGGGCGGTGAAACCCTGTGCATAGCCGCCTTTGATTCTGTATCCATACTTGGCCGACAAGGCGTTGGCCAAGAACTCGGACTGCGAGGGGGGCTGTGCGTCACGGCTATCACCCTTGCTCCAGATATAGCGATCGTCGAACTCCACTACCAGTGTCAGCCCATCCTGAAAAGCATCCAGTTCATTGCGCAGCTGTGAGGCATACGCGGTCACGATTACGCCGACGCCATTGCTTTGCAGGTAGAAGTTGACCAGCAGTTTGCGGCGGTTGTCGGGTTGCCCATAAGACAGTTCGACCTGTTGGCCCGACAGCGTCAAGGACGACAAGTAGTCCATTGAGCCTGAAGCGCTGCTGCAGTAAGCTTCATTGTCCTCCACCAAGGTCAATGACCTGAGCATGGAGCGGCTGACAACCTGGTCCTGTAAAGCGCTTCTGACGTTTTCGCAGGGCTTGCCGGCAAGTGGCAATGCGCGATGGGCAGCCTCGCTCAGCCTGTTCAGCGCCTGATCGATGCTGAACACCGCTTCCCGAACCGAGATGTTCGCGTTTTCCGCAAGTTTCATTTCCAGTTGAACAATCATTACCAGCAAACCGGAAATCACAGGTACAAGGCCCACAGTGGTGAGTAGCAGCAGCTCCCGCATGCGGCGCCCGGCGTGCAAGATTTTCAACATAGGACAAGGGTTCTCCGGCCCGAAGCTGTTCGCGTTGAACAGCTGAGCCTTGAGCCTATGTTTTCAATGAGCTGCCTGCTGTAGTCCGCGTGCAGTCTGCTCGATAGGAAACCTACAAGGTTAATGTAAGGTTTTACTTGCCCTGGAGTTTCGCGAGGACTTTTTCGGCGAGCAGCGCGGTAGAGGCAGGGTTCTGCCCGGTGATCAGTCGACCATCATCGACCACGTATGGCTTCCATGGATCGTCATGCTTGCTGTACACGCCGCCACGGCCACCCAACTCGTTTTCTGTCAGGAATGGCACCACGTTGTCCAACTCGACCAGTTTTTCCTCGATATTGGAAAAGCCGGTTACCTTCCGATCTTTCAGCAGCAGGCTATTGTCGCTGAGCTTGATGTTCAGCAGGCCGACCACACCGTGGCACACTGCGGCAACAATGCCGCCATTTTCGTAGACCTTGCGTGCCAGCTCCTGCAGCGGTTGGTTTTCGGCAAAGTCATACATCACTCCGTGCCCGCCTGTGTAGTAGATGACGCTGTATTCTTCGGCCTTTACCTGGCCAGGGCTAAAGGTGCTGCCCAGGCGATTCATGAAGCCCTTGTCGTCATACCATTGCCAGTCCAGGTCGGGGGCCATCTGCAGGCTGTGTGGGTCGATGGGGATGTAGCCGCCCTGTGGGCTGACATAATCGACCGTGTAGCCGGCCTTTTCGACCTTCTCGACAAAGTGCACCGCTTCGCCCAGCCACAGCCCGGTCGCCCGACTCAGCGTCGGATACTTGGCTGTATTGGTCAGTACTACCAGTATTTTCTTGCTCATGACCACGCTCCCGTCGGCAACCTGAATGGGCCGTTGCTCCCTGGCCCGAGGAAAAACCTAATGAGCATAGCTGCCACCAGCCAGGGCGTCATGGTGTGCGATGCATGCTGTGCTAAGTTGAATGAATTCACAGCTGGAGCCACGACATTGGTCGCAAACGGTACGCCACGCGAGCCTGTACCGCAGGCTATACGGCAGTCGCTTGTTTCGTCATCGATCAAGCCGATGGGGGAACGCATCGCCCAGTTCGAGTGGGGGCATACCTCGCTCGGGCCATTGCCGCGCTGGCCGGCTTCATTGCGCATTGCTGTAGACATGATGCACTTGTCGCCGTTCCCGTGTGCGGTGGTCTGGGGGCCTGACCTCTGTGTGGTGCACAACGATGGCTATCGGGCGCTGCGGGCTGTTACCCATGATGCGCTGGGTAAGACGTTCGATGCCCTTTGGCATGATGTCTGGCCAGCAGTGGGGCCTTGGGTGTTCAACGTACTTGAGGGGCGCTCGAGTTTCGTCGAGGACCCACCCCTGCGAATCGTCCGGGGCGAAGGCGCCGAGCCGCTATGGTGCGCGTTCGGTTATGCCCCCCTGCATGATGAACTCGGTAACGTGGCCGGGTTTCTGCATACGGTGATCGAAACCACGGCCAGCGTCGAGGCGCACCGTCACTGGCGTGAGCAGGCGCAGGGATTTGAACGGCAGGTCGAGCGCCATGTGGCCGAGCGCGAGCAGTTCTGGCAGCTGTCGCGCGACGCCATAATGACGATTACCCCGGAACTGAAACTGCATGCCGCCAACCCGGCCTGGCACCGCATTTTGGGGTGGCCTCAAGAACAGGTGCAGGACATACCGATACTGGAGCTGGTTCACCCCGCCGATCGTGTCGAAGTGCAAGTGGCAGTGTCGGGGCTACTGCAAGACAGTCATGCGGAACAGATCGAGACCCGTCTGCGCCACCGCGATGGTCACTACCACTGGTTTTGCTGGAGTGCGCGGTTTGATGGCAGCCTTCTGAACGTGGTTGGCCGGGACATTACCGCAGAGCGCGAAGAGGCTGCACGTCAGTCCGAGGCGCTGATGCGCAGCAGCGAGCGTATGGAGGTGGTAGGCCAGTTGGCGGGTGGCATGGGCCATGAAATGAACAACTTGCTGTCCGGTATTGGTGGCAGCCTCGAATTGCTGCAGCGGCGCCTGCAGGACGGGCGCCTGGAGCGAGTGGAGGCTTATGTGGAGGTCGCGCGTGACTCAGTGCAGCGTGCGATGGAACTGACTCATCGCTTGCTTGCGTTTTCTCGCCATCAGCCGTTGGCACCTGGACCGCTGAATTTCAATCGGCAGTTACGTCAGAGCGAGCCGCTGTTATTGCAGGCGCTGGGGGCAGAGATGCGTTTGCACTGGCAACTGGATGTTGCGCACTGGGCGGTGAACTTGGACGTGCGCCAGCTTGAAAATGCGCTGATCAATTTGTGCGCCAATGCCCGTGAGGCATGCCTGGCGCAAGGCAATGTCACCATCAGCAGCGTCAACGAACGGCTGACTGCCTTTTTCCCGGATGAGGGTGGCTTGCCCCCAGGCGACTACGTGGCTTTGCATGTCGAGGACGATGGCCATGGCATGGCGGCGGTAGATATCCCCAGGGCATTTGAACCGTTCTTCACCACCAAACCCGTCGGGCGTGGGTCCGGCCTTGGTTTGTCGATGGTTTATGGCTTTGTCGGCCAGTCGGGCGGGTATGCCTGGATCGAGTCGACCCAGGGAAAGGGCACCAAGGTTTCCATGCTTTTCCCTCGGTGCCATGAGCCGGTACCGGACGAGGTCACGCCGGCACCGCGTCCGCAGCGTATGGCAAGAGGCGAGCGCCTGCTGTTGGTCGATGATGAGCTTAACTTGCGCGCGGTGATGCGCGAATACCTGACTGAGCGTGGTTTCAACGTGACCGACGTGGGCGATGCCAATACTGCGCTGGACCGCTTCCGCCATGGCGGCCCCTTCGATTTGGTAATCACCGACATCGGCCTGCCGGGTGGTTTCAGTGGTCGGCAAGTGGCCAAGGCCATGCGCATGCAACTTGAACAGCAGAAGATTCTGTTTATCACAGGCTATGCGGATCAGCCGATTGAAGCGCAACTGCTCGGCCAGCCGGGCACGGCGTTAATGAATAAACCGTTCTCGCTGGCGGACCTTGCCGACGAAGCGATACGCGTGCTTGATGAGTAGGGCGCTTCAGGGCTTGCCAAGAATCTGCGTCACTTGGGCCTGCAACTGCTTCAGTTCGAACGGTTTGCAGATCAGGTGCATGCCCGTGCCCAGGAAGCCCTCACGGGCCATGGCTGTCTCCGCATAGCCGGTGATGAATAGCACTGGCAAGTGCGGTCGCAGGCTGCGAGCAATTTCGGCCAGTTGCCGGCCATTCATGCCGGGCAAGCCAACATCGCTGACCAGCAAGTCTACCGCTTGTGCCGAGCGTAAAACTTTCAAACCCTCGTTGGCATTGGCGGCGCTGTGGCAGGGGAAGCCGTCGTCGCGCAGAGCCTGGCACAGCAGATGGCGCACATCAGGGTCATCTTCGACCACCAAGACATGCCGGCTACAATCGCCTTGTTTGGGAGGCGTTGGGCTGGACACTCGCCGAGCTTCACCGCGATGGCGGGGCAGGTACAGTTCTACCTGGGTGCCTTGGCCAAGCTCGCTGTGCAGCGTGACATGCCCGTGGGATTGCTTGCTGAAGCCGTACACCATCGACAAGCCGAGCCCGATCCCCTGGCCGGTCGCCTTGGTGCTGAAGAACGGCTCGAAGGCGTGCTCCAGTGTGCTTTGTGCCATGCCCTGGCCGTCGTCGATGATCCGCAGGCGCACATAATCGCCCTCGCGCAGAGCGCCGTCGGCGAATTGCTCGGTGGCGATGTATTGATTGCTCGCCTCGATGCGCAGTAGACCACCACTGGGCATGGCCTCGCAGGCATTGAGCAGCAGGTTGTCCAGGGCTTCGTGCAGCTGCTCGTCGTCTGCCTCCACAGGCCAGAGCCCTTTGGCAACCTGCACCTGCAGGGCTACCGCCGGGCTCACCCGAGCCTTGAGGCGCTTTGCCTGCAGAAGTGTATGCAGGTCGATTCGTTCGTTATGCAGCGATTGTCGGGAAGAGAATGCCAGCAGGCGGTGTGTCAGGCGGGCGGCGCGTGCTACAGCCTCGCGGCCCATGCTCAGCACGCCGTCCAGGCCGTCGCTGCGGCCTTGGTACAGGCGCCGCTCGATCAGTTCGAAGCTGCCACCAATGCTGGTGAGCAAATTGTTGAAGTCATGGGCGACGCCGCCGGCCAATTGGCCGATGGCTTCCATCTTGCGTACTTGGTAACGGGAGAATTCGCTGTGCTGCTGTTCTTCGTTTGGCGGCTCAAGCTGGGTGTCCAGGCGCTGCTGCAGGCCATGGAGCTGGTCACGTATCAGGTATTGCCTGCGGCGGTTGCGCAGTGCGGACTGGGTCATGTGCAACAGCTGGGCGTGTTCGAAGGGCGCAATCAGCAATGCCAGGTTGCCCACGGGGTGATTAGTCGCGCCAGTGGCTGACCAGGCGCCCTGGGTCACCAGTACGATGGGCAGGTCCGACCAGCTTGGTTGCTGGTCAATATAGGCTTGCAGCGACTCGCATGGGCCATGGCTGAACACTTGTTCGGCAATGATCGCCAAACCTGCGCCTTCGGCCAGGCGCGCCTGCAGGTTGGCCATGTCGACCGCACACAGGCTTTCGATGCCGGCGCGAGCGAGCAGGTTCGAGGTGTCCGCCGCCAACGGCGGGGGTGCCAGAATCAACGCACGTTGATCCAGCGTCAACGAACTGGCCAAAACGGCTCTCCTGTAGGGTGGCCTGTTATCCACTGGACCCCGGGCACTGGCACGGGGTTCAACAATAAATCAGGAATGGCCTACAGGCCCTGTTGCAATACGGGATCGTCCGGGTTCTGGCGTTCCAGTTCGGCCAGCAGTACCTGCACATTCTGCAGTTGGCCGGATTCTTTCCAGTACTGAATCAGCAATACCCGCGCCCGACGATTGGCGGGTTGCCGATTGAGCACGGTTTCCAGTTGCTTCTGCGCGGCATCGAGTTGCTCCAGTTCGTGCAGGGTAACCGCCAGCGTATAGCGATAGTCTGTGTTGTCCGGGTCAAGTTCGACGGCGCGGGAAAGGGCCAGCAAGGCATATTCGCGCTGCTCGTGGCGGTTCAGCCAAAGCCCGAGTTCGTACTGCAGAAAGGCCGAGTCAGGGCTCAACGTCAAGGCTTTGCCCAGTACTTGGCGTGAGGCGTCGTGATGGCCCTGGCGTTCCAGCAGGCGCACTTGAGTGGCCAGCGCGTCGAGGTTGCCGGGGTCAACCGCCAGCGCGCGTTGCAGTGCTGTGGAGGCCTGGGTGTAGTCGTTTTCATGCAGGTACAGGCGCGCCAGGTGCACCTGCGCGTCGGCATCCTCGGGTTGCTGTTCCAGGGCTTGCTGGTATTGCTCAAGGGCTGCCTGAAGCGGGCCGAAGTACAGGCCGATGGCGTCGGGATCGAGGCCTAGCAGGGCATCCACGGCGGCAAAGCGCACGCTTTGGTCGTCGTCGTCCAGCAGCGGGCCGAGTACCAGGCTGCGCTGCGCCGCCGGCAGCAGGCGACGGATACCCGCAATGGCCGCACGACGCACCAGCGGGTCGCCATGCTCCAGGTCCTGGCTGGCGAGTTTCAATGCCTGCGGCGAGGGGTAGTTGGGCAACTCTGTGTACAGCGCCGCACGGCGGATGGCGGGCAGGTCGTTACGTTGCAATTGCTGGTACAGCACCCGTGCTGCTCCAGGCTGACCGTCGTGTGCCTGGCGTAGCGCCTTGGTGTAGCTGTGTGCCGGCAAGGTAGGCTGCGCGGGTGGGGCATCACGCCACAGGTAGCCGAACAGGGCCAATACCACAATCGACGACAGTAGGGCGATCAGGTAGCGGTTGCGTCTGGGCATCTGACGATCCGTGGCGGCGGGAAGGGCAGAGCTTGGGCCAGCTGGGGGGTAATTGCAACCGAACCGAACAGGCTGCTTGCCACGGGCCAGGCCTACGTGGTGACATTACATGCATTGCGTATGTAAGGAGAGACACATGGTTCGCCGCACCCGTGCCGAGATGGAAGAAACCCGCGCCACGCTGTTGGCAACCGCCCGCCAGTGCTTCACTGCGCTGGGTTATGCGGACACCTCCATGGATGACCTCACCGCACAGGCGGGGCTGACTCGAGGGGCGCTTTATCATCATTTTGGTGACAAGCAAGGCTTGTTGACTGCGGTGGTGGAGCAGATCGACGCCGAGATGGACCAGCGCCTGCAAGCAATTTCGGAGGCGGCCGAAGATGCCTGGGAGGGCTTTCGCCAACGTTGTCGGGTTTACCTGGAAATGGCCTTGGAGCCGGAGATTCAGCGCATTGTGTTGCGTGACGCCAAAGCGGTGCTCGGCGGGGCTTCGCCGGGTTCGCAACGGCAGTGCATTGCGTCGATGCAACGGTTGATCGCAGACCTCATGCAGCAGGGCGTCATTGCCGAAGCCGACCCACAGGCGTTGGCATCGTTGATTTACGGGAGCCTGGCGGAAGCCGCCTGCTGGATTGCACAGGGGGAAGACGGCCAAGGCCGGCTGTTGAAGGGTTTGAACGCACTGGAGTTGCTGTTGCGGGGCGTGTTGAACAAGGCCTGAGCGCTGCGTACCGAGCCTCGGCCCCCGATGCTGTCGGGCATAAAAAAGCCCCGCGGGCCAAGGCCTGCGGGGCAAACGGTTGGGGGAGGAACCAACCAAAGGAGTCGTTGAAACGGGGGTCAGCGGGCGCTGGCAACGGTCTCCGGTTGCCAGCCACCGCCCAGGGCCTTGTAGATCGAGACGATGCCGCGGTAGAGCTCAACCTCACCCTGGGCCTGTGCATCTTCAGCGCTCAGCCGTTCGCGCTCGGCATCGAGCAGTACCAGGTAATCCACCGTACCCTCGCGATAGCGAATCGAGGCCAGCTCCGCCGCCTTGCGGCTGGCGTCGCTCTGACGCATCAGCGACAACAGCCGTTGCTGGGTTTTGTCGTAATCGCTGAAGGCGTTGGCCGACTCTTCCAGGGCCAGCAGTACTTGCTGCTCGTAGTTGGCCAATGCCCCTTCGGCATCGGCCTTGGCGCCGCGCAGGCGGGCCCGCACGCTGCCCAGGTCGAAGGCCGCCCAGGTAATGCTCGGGCCCAGCGCCCAGGCGTTGGCCGCCGAGGAGCCGATCTGCGAGCCGCGCGCGGCGGTAAAGCCGAGGAAGCCGCTGAGGCTGACCCGCGGGAACAGGTCGGCGGTGGCCACGCCCACGTTGGCGGTGGCGGCCGCCAGCTGGCGTTCGGCGCTGCGGATGTCCGGGCGGCGGCGCAGCAACTCACCCGGGTCACCCACCGGCAGCGCCTTGGCGATGGCCGGCAGGGCTTTGGGCGACAGGTCTACGCTGAGCGCGTCAGGGCGTTGGCCGAGCAGGGTGGCGATGCGGTGCCGCGCCCGTGCCTGTTCGGCCTGCAGTTGCGGCACGGTGGCTTCGACCCCGGCCAGGCGCGCATCGGCACGCACCACGTCAAGGTCGTTGCCCACGCCGGCATCGCGCAGGGTTTCGGTGATAGTGCGCGATTCCTGCTGGGTCTTGAGGTTGGCCAGGGCGATTTTTTCGCGTAACTGGGCACCGCGCAATTGCCCGTAGGCATCGACCAGTTCGGCGATCAGGCTGACTTGCAACTGCTGCAGGTCGGCGGCGGCTACCGCTTCCTGGGCTTCGCTGGCTTCGATCTGGCGCTGGATGCGGCCGAACAGGTCAAGCTCCCAGGCCATGTCCAGGCCCAGGTCGTAGCGCTCGCTGTTCACCCGCTGGGTGGTCTGGCCTGGGATCTGGCCCTTGCCGATGTCGCTGCTGGCGCGGCTGGTGACCACCGGGAACTGATCGTTCTCAGCGTCTTCACGGATCGAGCGGGCCGACTTCAGGCGGGCGAAGGCCACGCGCAAATCACGGTTGCCGTCCAGCGAAGCCTGCACCAGCTGGTTCAGCACCGGGTCGTCGAACTGCTTCCACCACAGGCTCTCGAAGCGGCTTCGGTCGTAGGCCTTGGCCTGCACATCGCTGGCCAGCTGCGCAGGCTCGGTAGCGGGGGCCTGGTAGTCCGGGCCTACCGCACAGGCCGCCAGGGCCAGTGCCAGCAGGCTTGGGGTCAGGGGTTTGAGCAGGTTCATGCATGGTTCTCCAGCACTTGAACGCGTTCGGCCTTGCGGGCCTGGCGACGCTCGACGAAACGGCGGATCAGGAAGAAGAACACCGGGGTCAGGAACAGGCCGAACACGGTCACCCCGATCATCCCCGAGAACACCGCCACACCCATGGCATGGCGCATTTCGGAACCTGCACCGGAGCTGAACACCAGCGGCACCACACCCATGATGAAGGCGATCGACGTCATGAGGATCGGCCGCAGGCGCAGGCGGCAGGCTTCCAGCACCGCAGCCAGCGGGTCGAGGCCCTTGGCCTGTTCATCCTTGGCGAACTCGACGATCAGAATCGCGTTCTTGCACGCCAGGCCCACCAGTACGATCAGGCCGATCTGGGTGAAGATGTTGTTGTCGCCACCCGACACGATCACACCGGTGATGGCCGACAGCAGGGTCATCGGTACGATCAGGATCACCGCCAGCGGCAAGCTCCAGCTTTCGTACTGGGCAGCCAGTACCAGGAACGCCAGCAGTACGCACAGCGGGAACACCAGCAGTGCAGTATTGCCCGAGAGAATCTGCTGGTAAGTCAGGTCGGTCCACTCGAAGGTCATGCCGTTGGGCAGTTCCTCTTTCAGCAGCTTCTCGATGGCGGCTTCGGCCTGGCCAGAGCTGTAGCCCGGCGCTGCGGCCCCGTTGATTTCGGCTGTGATGAAACCGTTGTAGTGCATGACGCGGTCTGGCCCGGAGGTATCGCTGACCTTGAGGAAGGTCGCCAGCGGGATCATCTCGCCCAGGTTGTTGCGCACCTTCAACTGGCCGATCTGCTCGGCATCGAGGCGGAACTGTTGCTCGGCCTGGACGTTGACCTGATAGGTGCGGCCAAAACGGTTGAAGTCGTTGGTGTACAGCGAGCCCAGGTAAACCTGCAGGGTGTCGAAGATGTCTGTGATCGCCACACCGTGGGTCTTGGCCTTTTCCCGGTCGATGGCGGCATCGACCTGCGGCACGTTGACCTGGTAGCTGGTGAACAGGCCTGCCAGCTCGGGTACGTTGTGGCTCTTGGCGATGATGTTCTGGGTTTCCTTGTACAGCGCTTCGTAACCCAGGTTGCCACGGTCTTCGATTTGCAGGCGGAAGCCGCCAATCGTGCCCAGGCCCTGTACCGGCGGCGGTGGGAAGATGGCGATGTAAGCGTCCTGGATGTCGGCGAATTGGGCATTCAGCGCGGCTGCAATGGCTGCCGCCGACTGGCTCGGGTCCTTGCGCTCATCAAACGGCTTGAGCGGGGTGAACACGATGCCGCTGTTCGGGCTGTTGGTGAAACCGTTGATCGACAAGCCTGGGAACGCCACCGAGTCGGCAACGCCAGGTTGTTTCAGGGCGATTTCGCTCATGCGCTTGATCACCGCCTCGGTACGGTCGAGGCTGGCGGCGTCCGGCAGTTGGGCGAAGGCTACCAGGTACTGCTTGTCCTGGGCCGGCACGAAACCGGTCGGGGTGGACGAGAAGCCGAGGTAGGTCAGGCCCATCAGGCCGGCATACACGAACAGGGCGATGCCGCTGGAGCGAATGACTCGGCGCACGCCGCCGACGTAGCGGTGGCTGGCACGGTCGAAGAAACGGTTGAACGGGGCGAACAGCCAACTGCCCAGCAGTTTGTCGAGGAACCGCGAGAAACGGTCCTTGGGTGCATGGTGGTCCTTCAGCAGCACGGCAGCCAGGGCCGGCGACAAGGTCAGCGAGTTGAACGCCGAGATCACAGTGGAAATGGCGATAGTCAAGGCGAACTGCTTGTAGAACTGCCCGGTAAGGCCAGAGATGAACGCGGCCGGCACGAACACCGCGCACAACACCAGCGCGGTGGCGATGATTGGCCCGGTCACTTCGCTCATGGCCTTTTGCGTGGCTTCCAGCGGTTTCAGGCCGAGCCCGATATTACGCTCGACGTTCTCCACCACGACGATGGCGTCGTCCACCACAATACCGATGGCGAGCACCAGCCCGAATAACGACAGCGCGTTGAGCGAGAAGCCGAACAGGTGCATCACCGCAAACGTACCGATCAGCGACACCGGTACTGCCAGCAGCGGGATGATCGAAGCGCGCCAGGTCTGCAGGAACAGGATCACCACCAGCACGACCAGCACCAGGGCTTCGAACAGGGTGTGCACCACTGCTTCGATGGAGCCGCGCACGAAGATGGTCGGGTCATAGACGATGCTGTAGTCCATCCCTTCCGGGAAGTCCTTCTTCAGCTCGGCCATTTTCGCCCGTACTTCGTCGGAGATCTCGATGGCGTTGGAGCCTGGGCGCTGGAAGATCGGGATGGCCACCGCCGGCTGGTTGTTCAGCAGCGAGCGCAAGGCGTACTGGCTGGAGCCAAGTTCGACCCGGGCGATGTCTTTGAGGCGGGTAATTTCGCCATCGGCACCGGCGCGGATGATGATGTTTTCGAACTCTTCCTCATTGACCAGACGGCCTTGGGTGTTGATCGACAGCTGGAAGCTGGTGGAGCCGGGGGCGGGCGGGGCGCCCAGCTGGCCAGCGGCTACCTGGCGGTTCTGCTCGCGGATCGCGGCCACTACATCACTGGCAGTCAGGTTGCGCGAAGCGGTCTTGTTCGGGTCCAGCCACACGCGTAGCGAGTAGTCGCCCATGCCAAACAGCTGCACGTCGCCTACACCACCCAGACGCGCCAACTCGTCCTTGATGTTGAGGATGGCGTAGTTGGACAGGTAAAGCATGTCGTAGCGGTTATCCGGCGAGGTCAGGTGCACGACCATGGTCAGGTCGGGCGAGGCCTTGTCGACGGTGATACCGATACGGGTCACTTCCTCGGGCAGTTTGGGCTGGGTACGCGTGACGCGGTTCTGCACCTGCACCTGAGCGTTGTCCAGGTCGGTCCCCAGGGCGAAGGTGATGGTCAGCGTCAGCTTGCCGTCAGCAGTGGACTGGGAGGACATGTACAGCATGTTCTCCACACCGGTAATGGCCTGCTCCAGCGGCGCGGCAACGGTTTCGCCAATGACCTTGGGGTTGGCACCGGGGAAGTTGGCGCGCACCACCACGGTGGGTGGCACCACTTCGGGGTATTCGCTGATCGGCAGCTGGAACAGCGAGATGGAACCCGCAATCAGCAGCACCAGCGACAGCACCGCGGCGAAGATCGGCCGGGTAATGAAGAATTTCGAGAAGTTCATCGGTAGGTTCCCTTAACCGCGTGGCGCCTGGGCGCTGGCGACTTTCACGTTGTTGCCCGCCACCTTCGGCGCCGGGTTGCTGGCCTCCAGGGCCTGGCGCTGCTGAGCGAGGGCGGCGAGGGTCTGTTCGCTGGCCATTGGCGTTTCTTCTGGGGTGACCGGCGAGCCAGGGCGCACGCGCTGCAGGCCCTTGACCACGATGCGGTCGTCCTTGCCAAGGCCGCTGCGCACGATGCGCAGGCCTTCCAGCTTCGGCCCCAGCTCCACGGCGCGGTAGGCGGCCTTGTTGTCCTTGTCCATGACCAGTACGAACTTCTTGCCAAGGTCGGTGCCTACGGCTTCGTCGTTGATCAGTACGGCGTCGTACTGGGCGCTGCCGACCAGCTTCAGACGCGCATACAGCCCAGGGGTGAACTGGCCGTCGCTGTTGTCGAACACCGCACGGCCACGGATGGTGCCGGTGCGCGGGTTGACCTGGTTGTCGACGAAGTTCATCTGGCCCAAGTGCGGGTTGCCGGTTTCGCTGGTCAGGCCCAGGTACACCGGGGTGCTCTGGCCACGCTGGCCTTCGCGGGCCAGCTGGGTGTACTTGAGGTAAACGCGCTCGTCGGCGTCGAAGTAGGCATAGACCTTGTCGGTGGACACCACGCTGGTCAGCGGGGTGACATCGGCGCTGACGATGTTGCCTGCGGTGAACTGGGCGCGGCTGACGCGGCCGCTGATGGGTGCGGTGACGCGGGTGAAGCTGAGGTTCAGGCGTGCCAGGTCGAGTTGAGCCTGGATCGCATCGACCCCGGCGCGGGCTTCGGCGGCGGCGCTGCTGCGCGATTCGGCCAGTTCGGCGGAAATGGCATTGCTGTCACGCAGACGCTCGCCACGGCGGGCCTCGTTGGCGCTGCGGATGGCGGTGGCCTTGGCTTGTTGCAACTGCGCTTCGAGGCGGCGGACTTCTGCCTGGAACGGGCGTGGGTCGATCTGGAACAGCAGGTCGCCTTTCTTGACCTGGGCGCCTTCAGTGAAGGCTACCTGGTCGATCTGGCCGGAGACCCGTGGGCGCACCTCTACGGTTTCCGGTGCTTCGAGGCGGCCGGTGAACTCGTCCCATTCGTTGATCGGTTGTTCGATCACCTTGGCAACGGTGACTTTCGGCGCGGCGGGAGCCTGCACGGCGTCGGGGGTTCGACCGCAAGCGCTGATCACCACCACTGCCAGGGCAGCGAGGGGAAAGCGCAAGGGTTTGAGTGATTGTTCCATGGAGAACTCCGCCAATGTATTAGTAGTGGGCGGAGTGTGAGTGTGTTGCGCGTGAGGCACGAATCGAACGAGACGAAGGTTATTATCACGCTGAATGATATGTGCGGATCAATCATCGATGGCGGGCATGGTTGGGGCGCAGAGCGCCCCGGCAATCTCAGCTCAATACGCTGAACCCATGGGTGCCATCGCGCTCCAGTTGGGCAATCAACCCGAACTCCCAATCCAGATATCCCTGCATGGCTTCGCGTGGGTTATCAGTGCCTTCATAAGGCCGGCGATAGCGGTCGGTTCGCGCAACCGCCAGGTGGGTTTCGCCACTGTCCAAGGGTTTGCCTGCCGCAATCCAGCGCGCAGTACCGCCGTCCAGTACATACACCGGGGTTTGCGTAAGTGCTTGCAAGTCTACCGCCGCAAAGCGTGCCAGCAGGCTGCTGCCGCAGGTCAGCACATAGCGCTCGGCAACCGGCAACTGCTCCAGCACCTGCGGTAATTGCGCACGGATCGCCCAATGGGCGCCTGGAATGTGGCGTTTGACGTAGTTGGCACTGCTGGTGAAGTCCAGCAGCACGGTGCCTGGCGCTTGCAGCCAGTCATGCAGTTGCTCGACGCCGATTTCGGTGACTGCGGGTAGTGCAGGCTGCGGTGCCTGCCAATCGCCGGTCTCGCTGAAGTCCGCCACCGACAGACCATCGAGCACCCCTACCTGCCAGCCCATTTGCGCCAGCCACGAGGCGCTCATGTTGGCCCGTACGCCATCGTCATCCACCAGCACGATGCGCGCCCCGCGCACGCTGGCGACATGGTCGGTTTCCTGCACCAGTTGCCCGCCTGGCACACTGCGGCTGGCCGGTAGGTGGCCATGGGCGTATTCCTCAGGCGTGCGCACATCGAACAGGTAGGTAGTACGGCGGCTATCGGCCTGCCAGGTGGCCAGCGTTTCGCGCGTCAGGCGCAGCACACCGGCACGGTCGGCTACATGGCGTGCACGCTGAGCGGCGTCGATGCGGGTGGTATCGCTGACCGCTGCAAAACGGCGCTCCTGGCCGTGAGCCAGGGTTTGCCCGGCCAGGGTCCAGCCGATGGTGCCGTTGCGCAGGGCGGCCACGGGGTTGGGGATGCCGGCGTTGACCAGCGACTGGGTGCCGATGATGCTGCGGGTGCGCCCGGCGCAGTTGACGATGACTTGGGTGGCGGGGCTGGGCGCCAGTTCGGCAACCCGTAGCACCAGCTCGGCGCCCGGCACGCTGATGCCTCCAGGAATGCTCATGGTCTGGTATTCGTCGAAGCGGCGGGCGTCGAGCACCACCACATCGGCTTTGGCGTCCAGCAGCGCTTGCACGTGTTCGGCCGCCAGCGATGGGGTGTGGCGCACGCTTTCGACCAGCTCGCCAAAGGCCTTGCTCGGCACATTGACGTCACGGAACAGCTCGCCACCGGCTGCGCGCCAGCCGGCCAGGCCACCTTCGAGCACTGCAACATCGCTGTAGCCCAGTGCCACCAGGCGTTCGGCCGCCAGAGCAACCAGCCCTTCGCCGTCGTCATACACCGTGAGGGGGGTGTCACGGCGGGGCACGCGGGCGAAAATTTCCAGCTCCAGTTTCGACAATGGGAGGTTGGCGGCGAACAGTGGGTGTGCTTGGGCGAACGGGTCTTCCTCGCGCACATCGATCAGTGCCAGTTCTTCATGGGCCAGCAGGGCTTGGCGAATGGCGTGATAGGAACGGGTGGCAACGGTGCTCATGGGGCAGGGTTCTCTTTGGACAAGTCCCAGATGTTGGGCAGAAGGTGGTTGGAGTAGCCGGAAATGAACGCTTTTTCGGTGCCATCGGGCAGGTAAACCGCCCGGCTGACGGCGCCAATGTTGGCGCCGTACACGTGAATACTGATCGACACCCGGTCACCGAAGGCATTGCTGACCTGGTGGATATCGCCGATACGGGGCGAAACAGCCTCGACGTGGCCAGGATCGATGCGCACAGGCTCGCCCGCCGGCAGCAAGGCGCCCTGTTCGCTACGGGTGAAGCCTTGCGAGTATTCGGCGCCACGCAGCATGCCGATCAGGCCCCATACCCGGTGGTCGTGAATCGGCGTCTGCTGGCCGGGCCCCCAGACGAAACTGACGATGGAAAAGCGCTGGCGCGAATCGCAGTGCAGCAGATATTGCTGATAGCGGGCTGGATCTGGCTGCGCCAATGCCTCTGGTAGCCAGTCGTCATGCGCGACCAGGCTGCGCAGCAGGCCCTGACCTTGGTCGAGGAGTGTGGCTTCGTCGGTTTCCCGGTCCAGCAGTTGCGAAAGGGCGTCGATGAAGTGTCGCAAGCGCTCGAAGCGTAGGGGTTGGCTCATGGTTTAGGCTCGGCTGGCGGTTTTGCTTAACCCTAGCAAATGCGCTAAATATTCTCAAAAGTAAAAATATGCATAAGCTAATATGCATAAAATGCATTTACAGATTGCCCCGATCTGTTTTCAAATGAACGTACAACCTACGAGACCGCACGCGCGGATCGGCCTTATGTACCCGACGGTACCTGGAGACGAACGTGCGATACCTCAAGCAATTGGCCGCCGGTGTGCTGGCCAGCTCCCTAAGCCTGGCCGCCGCTGCACAAACCCTGGTGGTCGGCGACCAGAGCTTCAATGCCCGTGCCGTGATGGAAGCAGCCGGTGTGCTCGAAGACCTGCCGTATACCCTCGAATGGAAGCAATTTACCGCCGGTTCGCCGGTGGCCGAGGCGCTGAATGTGGGCAGCCTGGACATCGGCTTGCTGGGCGATGCGCCGCCGTTGTTCCTCGGGGCATTGGGCGCGCCGATCAAGGTGATCGCGGTCAGCCGGCAGAACCTCGATGGCGTGGCCATCCTGGCACGCAAGGACTCGAACATTCACAGCCTCGAAGACTTGCGCGGCAAGCGCGCAGCGATCTGGAAGGGCTCGTGGAGCCAGCAGTTGCTGTTCAGCGCGCTGGACAAGGCTGCCGTGCCGCGTGATGCCCTGGAGCTGCGCTACCTCAGTGCCCTGGACGCCTCGCATGCCCTGGATGGTGGCTCGGTGGACGTAATCGCCACCTGGGAGCCTTACGTCACCCAACAGGAGCGCCAAGGGGCGCGGGTGCTGGCCACGGCCGAAGGGCTGATCCCGGCACAGAGCTTCGTGGTGGCCAACGCCAAGGCGGTAGAGGCCAAGCGGGCGCAGATCAGCGATTTTCTCCAGCGCCTGAAAAAGGCCCGTGACTGGACCTTGAGCGACCCGGCGCATACCGAAGCCTATGCCGATGCCTGGGCCAAGCGCACCCGCGCCGACCGCGATATTGCCCGTGCCTGGTTTGCCCGTGCGCGCACCGATGTGGCACCGCTGAACCCGCAGGTGATCGTGGATGCGCAGAAAACCGTGGACTTCTTTGCCGGGCTGGGGCTGATCAAGGGATACCCGGCGGCGAGCCTGTTCGATACCTCGTTCGCGCCAGCGTTCGAGCATTGATTTCACCTGCGCTTGCGAGGAATGACCATGACCACCCGCAAAATCAAACTCGGCGCCCTGACCATGGGCTGTGGCGGCCCCGGCCGGCACAACCTGTGGCTGGACCCGGAGCTACCGGCCGATGCCAGCGTCAATATCGACTGGTACATCGATATCGCCCGCCAGGCCGAGGCGGCGTTGTTCGACCTGATGTTCATCGTCGACAGCCAGTACATCACCCCCGGCTCACCGTCCCACTACCTCAACCGCCTGGAGCCGCTGACCCTGCTCTCGGCACTGGCGGTGACCACCCGCAATATCGGCCTGGTCGGCACCCTGACCACTTCCTACAACGAACCCTTCAACGTCGCCCGCCGCCTGGCCTCGCTGGACCTGATCAGCAAAGGCCGCGCCGGCTGGAACGTGGTGACCAGCGGTGACGCCGGCACTGCTGGCAACTATGGCCGAGACGAGCATTACGACTACGACACCCGTTACGCCCGGGCTCAGGAGCATGTAGCGGTGGTGCAGGGCCTGTGGCGGTCCTATGAGGACGGCGCGTTCCCGCGCAACCGCGCAACCGGGCAGTTTCTCGACCCTGGCCGTATGCACGCGCTGAACCACAAGGGCGAGCACTTCTCGGTCGTTGGGCCTTTGAATATCCAGCGTTCACCCCAAGGCCAGCCGGTGATCTTCCAGGCCGGGGACTCGCAGCAAGGCCGCGAGCTGGGGGCCGCCACGGCGGATGTCATCTTCACCCATGCCGCCAGCATCGAGCAGGGGCAGGCGTTTTACCGCGATGTGAAAGGCCGTGCGGCGCGGTTAGGCCGCGACCCGGACCAATTGCTGGTTTTGCCCGGCGCCGAGGTCTACGTGGGCGACACCGACGAACACGCCCGCGAGATCGAGCGTCATTACCACCAGCAGGATCACAGCTTCGAACTGGCCCTCAAGGAGTTCGGGCGCAATTTTGGTTGGCATGACTTCAGCCAGTACGACCTTGACGCACCCTTCCCACAAGAAAGCCTGGAACAGGCGCGCAGCAGCTTTTTCACCAACGCCAAGCGCATCGCCGACCAGGCACGGGAGCAGGGCTTTAGCCTGCGACAGGCGGTGGAGTACGGGCGTAAGCTGCGCCCGGGCGCTTTCGTCGGTTCGGCTGAAACAGTCGCGGCAAAGATGGCCGAATGGTTCGAGGCGCGGGCGCTGGATGGCTTCAACATCTACATCGGCCACCCAGGGCAGTTCCGCCGGCTTACCCAGGAAGTAGTGCCCTTGCTGCAAGAACGCGGGGTATACCGCACTGCTTATGAAGGCACCACACTGCGCGAAAGCCTAGGCCTGGCGCTTCAGTGAATGCTCGAGGCCAGCTCGAAGATCGGCATGTACATGAGGATCACGATCAGGCCGATCAGCAAGCCGATGAAGGTCATCAGCAGGGGTTCGAACAGTTTGACGAACCATTCCACCCAGCGGCCGATTTCCTGGTCATGGAAGTCGGCGCAGCGTTCCAGCATCTCGCCCAGGTTGCCCGACTGCTCGCCGGCCCGCAGCAGGCGCAGCGATACCGGTGTAACCAGGTGCCCGGCCTCCAGTGCATCGGACAGGGGCAGCCCTTCGCCCACCCGCTGGCTGGCTTGCGCCAGGCCCTGCGCTGCTGCGCTGCCGAGCAGGCCGCGGGCCATGCCCATGGCGGTGAGGATGGGAATACCGCCTTGCAGCAGTATGCCCAGCGAGCGATAGAAGCGCGCCAGCTCGTACATCATCAGACGCTGGTGCAGTGCTGGCAGGCGCCGTAACTGGCAGGAGGCCCAATGCCGTACACGCGGATGACGCCGCAACAGCCAAAGCGCCGTGACCCCGCCGACGGTGCCCAGCGCCAGGGGCAATTGCTGGGCATGCAGGAACAGGCCGATCTGCATCAGCACCCGTGATAGCCAGGGCAGCTCGGTGCCCATGCCTTCGAATACCTGGCTGAAGCGCGGCACCACGTAGCCGAGCAGGAACAGCACCACGCCGCCTCCCACCAGCAACAGCAACAACGGGTAGACCGAGGCACCGACCAGTTTCTGCCGCACAAGGTCCAGGCGTTGGCGGTAGCTGATGTAGCGGGCGAGGGCGTCACCCAGCGCGCCGGTGCGCTCGCTGGACTGCACCAGCGCTACATACAGCGGCGGGAATACACGGGGTTGCTGGCCCAGGGCCTGGGACAGCGAGCGGCCTTCGTACAACTGGCGTACCAGTTCGGCCAGCACCTTGCGCGTTGCAGGCGAAGGGGCCTTCTCTGCCAGGCTTTCCAGTGCGTCGATCAGCGGCAGGCCGGCATTGAGCAGGGTCGACAATTCCTGGCTGAACAGCACCAGGTCAAACGCCGCTTCGCGGCGCCAGGCCATACCACGCAAGGAGCCGCCGCTGCCGCGCAGGCTGAGCACGCGCAGGCCCTGGTCTTCGGCCTGGCGGCGAGCCTGCTCGGCGTCTTCGGCGTCGATCTGCAACTGCACCACGCCCTGCCTGCCCAGGGCCTTGAGGCTGTAGCGCATGGTTGTTCTCCTCACTGCCAACTGGTGATTTCGGCGTTTTCCCCATCGCCACCCGGCTGGCCGTCCTTGCCCATCGACAGCAGATCGTACTCACCGCCGTTCTCGCCGGGTTGCCGGTAGATGTAGGGGCGGCCCCACGGGTCTTGCGGCACAGCCTTCTGCAGGTAGGGGCCGGTCCAGCGCGTCTCGCCACTGGGGGCAACCACCAGTGCCTGCAAGCCTTGCTCACTGTTGGGGTAGTGGCCGACCTCCAGGCGGTACAGGTCCAGGGCTTTGCTCAGCCCCTCGATCTGCGCTCGCGCCACTTTGGCTTCGGAGCGGCCCAGTTGGCTGAAGTATTTGGGCGCGACAATGCCGGCCAGCAGGCCGAGCACCACCAGTACCACCAGGAGTTCAAGCAGGGTGAAGCCACGTTGCGGGTTGGTTCTGCGCTGCATGGTGAAGCCCTCCACTGCATGGGGACACGTGTTGGCAGGCACCATGCAACAGCCGTGCACGTCTGCCTCGGGGCCTTGCGCCATGCGGCACAGGAAGCGGCACAGTGCTTGCGTCGTGGTCATCGTCCACGGGTTTTCCGGGGCATTTTCCCCACATTGGGGGCCACGACGAAGAGGCGACCGACATGCGTGGACTCATCCTCGGTTTGATCTGGCTGGCGGCAGGTGCTGCCCAGGCCGATATGTACATCTCAATCGATGCCAAGGGTGGCTATGTACTGACCAACGTCCATCGACCAGGGCGCCACTATGAGAAGGTAATCGCCGAGCCGTTGGCCCAGGGCGGGCCGGCCAATGCGCAGATGATCACGGGTCGCCCTTACGCCGAGGTGGTGGCGACGGCGGCGCGCATTCACAATGTGCCGCCGGCGCTGCTGCATGCACTGATCAAGGCCGAGTCCGGGTACAACCCCAAGGCCCGATCGCGGGCGGGGGCGGTGGGGTTGATGCAATTGATGCCGGATACCGCCCGAGAAATGGGTGTGGAAGACCGCCTGGACCCGGAAGACAACGTGCAGGGCGGGGCACGCTACATCAAGCAGATGCTCACGCTGTTCGACAACGACATCACTTTGGCCGTGGCGGCCTACAACGCCGGACCGGATGCCGTATTGCGAAGGGGGGCCGTGCCGCCGTTCGCCGAGACACGGCGTTATGTGCCCACAGTACTGCGGGAATATCGCAAGTTGCAGGGGTTGGCAGCTGATTCGCCTTTGTAGTTAGCCTGCACAGTACGCACCTCCCAACTACCCTTCGGCAGATGCTATTAATTTAATACCATAGTTTCCCCAAGTCTGGGCTATAACCTTCTGAAGGTGCCCAGCAGTGGAGTCCACCATGGACCTCGCCCCTCGTTCCGACGCTCTTGACGTGCCCGCCGGTAGCGAACTGGCTGCCCCGCACAAGCCGTTCAATTTGCTGCGCTGGTACGCCTGGGTCAGCCTGGCCATCATCCTGTCGGTGGCCGCTGGGCTGGGGCTGATTTCAAGCCGTTTCATCATCGACGAGAGCGTCGAGCGCGATGCATTGCTAACCGCGCAGTTCATCACCTCCATCGCCGATGCCGAAGTGCGCCATGTGTCTATCCCCAATGTGCGCACCATGGGCGAACTGCTCGACCCGCGCACCGACCGCAGCAACTTGCCCGATGTCGACCCGGATGCCCGGCGCAAAGCGCGCGGTGAATTCCTTGACCATATCGCCCACCTGCCCGATATGCTGCTGGCCAATATCTACGCCCCGGACCGCACGGTGATCTGGTCCAGCAACCCGGCCCTTATCGGCAAGCTGATCGACGCCGACGACGACCTGGAGCGGGCATTCGAGTACAAGATGCGGGTCTCGGCCAGCTATCACAACTTCGAGCAGGCCCGCGCCGAGCAAAAGTTCATTACCCCCCCCGAGCAGCTGTTCATCGAAAACTACATACCGCTGTTCGATGCCGATGGCGAACAGGTCACGGCAATGGTCGAGATATACAAAGAGCCCCATGACCTGATCGTGCGCATCGAGCATGGCTTGATCCTGATCTGGTTGGCAATCACCGTCGGCGCCGCGCTGGTCTATGTTGGCCTGTACGGCATCATGCACCGCGCCGCAAAGTTGCTGGCGGTGCAGCAGAAACGGCTGATCAGCAGCGAAACCTACGTGGCACTGGGCGAAGTGTCTTCGGCGGTGGCCCACAGCCTGCGCAACCCGTTGGCCAGTATCCGCTCAAGTGCCGAACTGGCCCAGGCGTTCGATGAAGGCCCGGCGCAACGCCAGGTCAACGACATCATCAACCAGGTCGATCGTATGTCGCAGTGGATTCGCCAGATGCTGCAGTCACTGCGCCCGTTGAACGACGAGGCGGTGGCGGTGGATTTGCCCCAGGCATTGCAGGAAAGCCTGCAAACCTACGCCGTGCCGCTGGCACGCGATGGGGTCAGCCTGGACGTGCAACCGTTACCGGCAGTGCAGGTGTTGGGGCACCCGGCGCTACTGCGTCAGGTATTCAGCAGCCTGATTGCCAATGCCCTGGAGTCGATGGAGCAGGGCGGGCGGCTGCGTATCGAGGTGGTGCGCCAGAACCGGCGCTGCCTGACCCTGCGCTTGTCCGACAATGGCAAGGGCATGAACGAAGCGCAGCAGCGTATGGCCTTCCGGCCGTTTTTCACCACCAAGCAGGGTGGGCTGGGGGTGGGGCTGGTACTGGTGAAACGCATCATGGAACGTTTCGGCGGAACGGTTCGACTCAGCAGCAGCGAAGGTCATGGCACCCGGGTTTCGTTAAGTTTTCGCTTGGCTAATACGCTCTGAATTACATTAAGAAATTCTGGTAATTCATTGATTTATAAAAGAATACGCTTTTTGGGTGGAAATTACCCAAATGTGGGGAGAGCTTTCTCCATTTTGGTTCATAAAGCTAACGTAAATTATTGAAAGATAAGTAAAAGATTATTTCTTATTTCGCTGGCCAAGTTTTTGCTACGTGATCTGTGGAGCGCAACACGCGACAAATGGCAGCTGCGGCTGCCCAGGTGGATTGCAAATCGGTGACTACGGTCATTGGCCTTGATGCAATTCTGAACGGACGCCCTGCGCGGGAACCACGCGATGCAGATGCTGGAAAACGAAGCGCCCGACAAGGCCAATGCGACCGCCAGCGGTCTGGCCGTTCCTTTGCGTGAATTCAACCTGCTGCGCTGGTTTTCGGTCATCAGCCTGCTCATCATTGCCTCGGTGGCGGGTGGGCTGGGCTACGTTTCGACGCGCTTCGTGGTGCGCGACAGCGTGCAACGCGATGCCATGCTGACCGCGCAGTTCATTCAGGCCATGGCACAAGCCGAGGTGCGCCATTCGCAACTACCGCCGGGTACTACCATGGGCGAGTTGCTGGACCCGCGCCTGGACTTGCAGCACCTGCAATTCACCCCGGCGCTGGCCGAAGCGACCCGGGTCGAGTTCCTTGACCATGTCGAGCACCTACCGGACACCTTGCTGGCCAATGTCTATGCCCGCGACCGCACCATTGTCTGGTCCACCAATGTCGAGCTGATCGGCAAGCGGATAGAAGCCGATGGCGACCTCGACCGTGCATTCCGCTCACGCAAGGCCGTGTCGGCCAGCTACCACAAGGCCGAGGATGATCGCGAAGAGCAGAAGTTTCAGCGTGAACCGCGCTACCTGTTCATCGAGAACTACATCCCGCTGTTCGACAGCCAGGGCGAGCAGGTGCTGGCCATGGTGGAAATCTACAAGGAGCCGCAGGACCTGATTCGGCGCATCCAGCGCGGCTATGTGCTGATCTGGGCCTCGACCCTGGTGGGCGGGGCGCTGATCTATTTCGGGCTGTTCTGGATCGTGCGCCGAGCGGCGCAGATGCTGCACCTGCAGCAAGACCGGCTGGTGGCCAGCGAAACCTACGTGGCGTTGGGCGAGATGTCCTCGGCGGTGGCCCACAGCTTGCGCAACCCGCTGGCCAATATCCGTTCCAGCGCCGAACTGGCCCAGGAAATCGCCAACCCCGCAGCGCAGAAGAACATCACCGACATCATCAGCCAGGTGGACCGCATGTCGCGCTGGGTGCGTGACCTGCTGGTGTCGTTGCGCCCGGTCAGCGACGAGGCCGAGGCTGTGGACCTCGTAGCGGCCATCGAGGATACCCATCTGGCATTCGTCCAGCAGATCGAGCGCAATGGTGTGCGGTTCCATTTCGAAGGGCCTGACGCGCAGTGGGTGGCCAGCCAGCCGCTACAGCTCACGCAGATTCTCAATAGCCTGTTCTCCAATGCCCTGGAGGCCATGCCAGCGGGTGGCATGCTGACTGCGCAGGTCAATGTGCAGGAGGGCCAGCGTGCCGAGTTCGTGCTCACCGACACTGGCAAGGGCATGAGCCAACAACAGGAACGGATGGTGTTCAAGCCGTTCTTCACCACCAAGCAGGGTGGCCTCGGTGTAGGCCTGGCCCTGGTCAAGCGCATCATGGAACGTTTTGGCGGCTCGGTCAGCCTGAGCAGCCGCGAAGAGGAAGGAACCCGCGTCAGCCTTACATTCAATATCGCAGCGGGAGGGGACCATGGAGCACAGCATCCTGGTAGTCGAGGATGATGAAATCCTCGCCGACAACATTCGCACCTACCTCAGCCTCAAGGGCTACGAGGTTACCGTTTGCCACAGCGCGGAGCTGGCGCTGGAGCAGATCAAGCGGGCCCAGCCCGATGCGGTGCTGACCGACAACTCGCTGCCGGGCATGAGCGGGCATGACCTGCTGCGTACCCTGGTGGCACAGGTGGCGGACTTGAAAGTGATCATGATGACCGGCTACGGCAATGTCGAAGATGCCGTGCAGGCGATGAAGGAGGGCGCGTTCCATTACCTGACCAAGCCTGTGGTACTGGCCGAGCTCAAGCTGACCCTGGACAAGGCCCTGGCCGCCGAGCGCATGGAGCGCACGCTGTCGTTCTACCAGGAACGCGAGGCGCAGAAGTCCGGGCTGCAGGCGCTGATTGGCGAGTCGCCGGTGATGCTCACGCTCAAGCACACCCTGCGCCAGGTGCTCGATGCCGAACGGCGCATGGCCAGCGACGACCTGCCACCAGTGCTGGTCGAAGGCGAGACCGGCACCGGCAAGGAGCTGGTGGCCCGTGCCCTGCATTTTGACGGCTCGCGCAGCAAAGGGCCGTTCATCGAGTTCAATTGCGCCTCGATCCCTGCCAACCTGCTGGAGGCTGAACTGTTCGGCCACGAGAAGGGCGCGTTCACCGATGCCAAGGAGCGCCGGGTGGGCCTGGTAGAGGCTGCCGATGGCGGCACCTTGTTCCTTGACGAGATCGGCGAGATGGACCTGGTGCTGCAGGCCAAGCTACTCAAGTTGCTGGAAGATCGAAGCATCCGACGGATTGGTGCAGTGAAGGAGCGCAAGGTCGACCTGCGGGTGATCAGCGCTACCAACTGTAACCTGGAGCAAATGGTGCAGCAGGGCAAGTTTCGCCGCGACCTGTTCTTCCGTCTGCGTATCATCGCCCTGAAGGTGCCGCGCCTGTATGCCCGTGGGCAGGACATTCTGTTACTGGCAAGGCATTTTCTGGCCCACCATGGCCGGCGGTATGGCAAGCCGAACCTGCGTTTTTCTGCCGAAGCAGAAAGCTTGATGCTTGGTTACAGCTGGCCCGGTAATGTGCGCGAATTGCGCAACATGCTGGAGCAGACCGTGTTGCTGGCGCCGAACGAGGTGGTGCAGGCGCATCAGCTGAACCTGTGCATGACGTTGATTGACGAGCCATTGGTGCAGCAGCCAGCGCCGGTGATGTTCGAAATGCCGCGACACGAGCCGGAGCCCGGTACCAGCCTGCCGGACATGGAACGTGACCTGGTGTGCAAGACCCTGGACCGCACTGACTGGAATGTGACCAAGTCAGCACGAATGCTTGGGCTGTCGCGGGACATGCTGCGTTACAGGATCGAGAAACTGGGATTGACCCGGCCTGACAAGCGTCAGTGGTAATCATGGCCATGCGAGGCACTTGTGAGAGCGGCCTTGTGCGGCGAAAGGGCCGCGCAAGGCCCAGATTTCAACCGGCCCGCGTCATCACGGGTTACCTGTGCTCGTGCCGCTATTGCCCTGATGACCGGTCCCCTCCGAACCACTCCCATCCATACCCGGGAGGTCGCGGTTGTCGTTCTGCTTCGCCGGCGGGCTTTGCGGGTCGTTACCCTGAATGCGCGGGTCGGTATCCCGTGGCATGGGTTTCTCGATCGGGTTGAGGGTGCTGTCCACGCCCGGCCGTGGCGCCGGGTTGTGCGGGTCGTCGGGGTAAGTCGGGCCAGTGCCGGCGGCCAGGGCCAATGGCGAGGCGAGCAGGGCAATCAGCAGGATGCTTGAACGGGGCATGGCAGGCTCCTTTGCTTCGGGTGGGTCTCATGTTTTCCTTCGGCCCTACCCAAAGCATCCTAGTGCCATGGCCCCGATCAACGGTTACACCACCAGCGACAGCAACATGATGAAGATGATGCCGACGATGGACAGGATCGTCTCCATCATGCTCCAGGTCTTGAAGGTTTCTGCCACGGTCATGTTGAAGTATTGCTTCACCAGCCAGAAGCCGGCGTCGTTCACATGCGACAAAATCAGCGAGCCAGCACCGGTAGCCAGTACCAACAGCTCACGGTTCACCCCAGGTACCAGGTCGATCACCGGTGCGACGATACCTGCACCGGTGATGGTGGCGACGGTAGCGGAGCCTGTGGCGATGCGGATCACCGCGGCTACCAGCCAAGCCAGCATGATCGGTGAAATTTCTGCCTGCACGGCCATTTGCCCGATTACATTGCCCACGCCGGTGTCCACCAGCATCTGCTTGAACCCACCGCCAGCGCCTACGATCAGTACGATGGCGGCGGTCGGTGCCAGGCTCTGGTCGAGCATTTTCATGATCTGCTGGCGGTTGAAACCGCGGGCTGAGCCGAAGGTATAGAAGGCCAGCAGCAGGGCGGCGAGCAGGGCGGTGATCGGGTGGCCGATCAGGTCCATCCACTGGCGCACGATGTGCTCGGCGGGTAGCACCACGTCGGCAAAGGTTTTCAGCAACATCAGCGCCACCGGCAGCAGTACGGTGATCAGGGTGATGCTGAAGCTTGGCAGGTTGCCCTGGTCGGACTCCTTGGCGATCTGGTCCATCAGCTCCTGCGACGGGTTACCCGGTATGTAGCGGGAAATGAAGTTACCGAACAGCGGACCGGCGATGATCGCGGTGGGCAACGCAACGATCAGGCCATAGAAGATGGTTTTGCCGATATCGGCGTGGAAAATGCCGATCGCCAGCAATGGGCCTGGGTGCGGCGGCACCAGGCCGTGCACAACCGACAGGCCGGCCAGTAGCGGAATGCCGATTTTCACCAGCGACACCCCGGAGCGCCTGGCGACGATGAACACCAGTGGGATCAGCAGCACGAAGCCGATTTCGAAGAACAGCGGGATGCCCACCAGGAACGCGGCAAACATCATCGCCCAATGCACGTTCTTCTTGCCGAAGGCGCGGATGAGGGTTTGCGCGATCTGGTCGGCGCCCCCGGAGTCGGCCATCAGCTTGCCGAGCATGGTGCCCAGGGCGAGCACGATACCGACAAAGCCGAGCACGCCGCCAAAGCCGTCCTGGAACGATTTCATGACCTTGGCCACGGGCATGCCGGAGGTCAAGCCAAGGAAGCCGGCCGCGAGGGTGAGGGCGACGAAGGGGTGGACCTTGAAGTGGGTGATCAGCAGGATCAGCCCGACGATGGTAACCAGCGCGTCGAGCAGCAGGAAGGTATCAGTAGCCAGTCCGAACATGGTGTGAAGGCCTCGGTCTTATCGTTGTTTTGGGCGTAGCTTTTTGGATCTTTTCCCGCATTCACGGGGCAAGGTAGCGCTGTCTTGGGTGAGACGGAAAAACCGCCAGGGTCAGGCGGTCTGCGCCAGGCCCGGCTCACCGCAGCGCTTTAGCCAGCGGTCCACCGCTTCGGCCAATGCTTCGATGGGTTGGGTGGCGTCCAGTGCCAGCGTCAGTGGCTCGCCGCGTGGCGACTCCAGGGCAGCGAACTGGCTGTCGATGAGGCTGGCCGGCATGAAGTGCCCGGGGCGGGCCAGCACGCGTTTTTCGGCCTCGGCAGGCGTCAGTTCGAGGAACACGAACACCAGCCCAGGCATGGCATCGCGCAGGGTGTCGCGGTAGCGGCGCTTGAGTGCCGAGCACGTCAGGATCGGGCGCTCACCCGCCTGGGTGGTGGTTTGCAGCTCTTCGCCAAGGCGCACCAGCCATCCGGCACGATCGCTGTCGTCCAGCGGGATGCCAGCGCTCATCTTGCGGATATTTTCGGCAGGGTGGAAAGCGTCGCCTTCTATCAGGCGGCCGCCGCTTCTGGCAGCGATGGCGGCGCCGATGCAGCTCTTGCCGCAACCGGCCACGCCCATCACCACAATGGCGGACAGGGGAGAATTCATCAGTACCTCCTGCGGGGTGAGATAGCGCTGTCTCGCTGTTGACGAGCAGCCACCTCCCCGGTGTTATTGGTCTTGTCCTTACGCAGTATGGACGCCTGGCGGCACACGCGTGGTGGCTGCTACCAAAGATTACATTGCCTGCGTCCTGAGACAGCGCTACCTTAGTGGCCGTTCCCTATCCTTGCAAGTAGTAAAATTACAACATCCATGTCCCGCATCGGCTCCCGCACTACAGGTCGTCCCACCCTGGCTGAAGTTGCCAGGCTTTCCGGGGTTTCCCCGATTACCGCTTCGCGCGCGTTGCGCGGGGTCAGCACGGTTGCGCCAGAACTGGTGGAAAAGGTCGTCGCCGCAGCAGCGAACCTCGGCTATGTGGCCAACCCGGCGGCCCGGGCGCTGGCCTCGGCGCGCAGCCAGTCGGTGGTGGTGTTGATCCCGTCACTGTCAAACCAGCTGTTCATCGACACCCTGGAGGCCATCCACGAGGTCATGCGCCCGCGTGGGCTCGAGGTGCTGATCGGCAACTATCACTACGACCTTGCCGAAGAAGAGAACCTGATCCGCAATTACTTGGCGTACCAGCCCTGCGGCATGCTGCTGACCGGTTTCGAGCGTAGCGATGCCGCACGGCAGATGCTGGCTGCCAGCGGCGTGCCGTGCGTGCACATGATGGAGCTTAACGGTGAGCCAGGCGCATTGTCGGTCGGTTTCTCGCAGCAACAGGCCGGGCGCGCTGCGGCCCGGCACTTGATCGAGCGTGGGTGCAAGCGCCTGGGATTCATTGCTGCGCAGCTCGACCCTCGGGTGATGCAGCGTGCCGAGGGCTTCCGCCAAGCGTTGGCCGAAGCCGGCCTTCAGGCCGCCGAGCTGGAAGTGTTGGCGCCGGAGCCTTCATCGATTGCCTTGGGCAGCGCGCTGTTCAGTCAGCTGATGCAACAGGCGCCGGATGTCGACGGTATCTTCTTCTGTAATGACGACTTGGCCCAGGGCGCGGTGCTACAGGCCTTGCGCCAAGGGGTGGAGGTGCCACGCCAGGTGGCGATGGTGGGGTTCAACGACCTGCCAGCTTCGGCGCACATGGTGCCGCGGCTGACCTCGATTCGCACACCACGGGCTGCCGTTGGTCGGGGCGCGGCGCAGGCGCTGTTGGCGTTGCTCGATGGCAAGCGGGTGACGCATGCACAGCAGGACCTGGGCTTCGAGCTGATGGTGCGGGAAAGCTCCTGATTCAAGAGCTGGCAAGGCGGCTCCGACGGGAACCCGCCAGCCTCTGAATCAACTGCCAAGTCATGAGAATGTAGTAATCACAAAGTGATAGCACTGTGCTTGCACGGCGCTAACGGCGATCTATGCTCAGGACACCGCGCAAAAAGGAGCCCGGCGTCATGTTCGATTTCCATCGCAAATCTGATTTGGTAGAAATCCAGCGCAGCCAACAGGCATTGGCCAATGCACAAGCCAAACTGGCGGCAATCAGCCGGTCGATGGCGATGATCGAGTTCGCCCCCGATGGCACCATCCTTGATGCCAACGAGCGTTTCTGTCAGGCCATGGGCTACAGCGTCGATGAACTGCGGGGCAAGCACCACCGGCTGTTCTGTGAGCCGGACTACGCCAAAAGCGCCGAGTACCAGCAACTGTGGCGCGAACTCGGGCAGGGCAAAGCCATCAGCGGTACTTTTGAGCGCATCGACAAGGCCGGCCGCGAGGTCTGGCTGGAAGCCAGCTACATGCCGGTACTGGATGAGCAGCGCCAAGTCACCAGCGTGATCAAGGTGGCATCCGACATCAGCCAGCGGGTGGTGCTGGAGCACGAAAGCGAAAGCCTGCTCAAGGCCATCAGCCGTTCCATGGCAGTGATCGAGTTCACCCCGCAAGGCCGGGTGATCAAGGCCAACCAGAACTTCCTCGACACCATGGGCTACCGCCTCGACGAAGTGGTTGGCCGCCACCATGGGCTGTTCTGCCTGGCGCATGAACGTGAGTCGGCCGAGTACCGTGGGTTCTGGGCTTCGCTGAACCGTGGCGAGTACCACTCGCACCGCTTCGAGCGCGTCAACAAGCAAGGCCAGACCGTGTACCTCGAAGCGTCCTACAACCCGATCTTCGACAGCAAGGGCCGCCTGTACAAAGTGGTCAAGTTCGCCAGCGACATCACCCACCAGGTCTGCACCCAGCAAAGCGCTGCAGACGCTGCCCATGCCAGTTCGGTGCAGACCGACGCCTGCGCGCGCAAGGGTACCGAAGTGGTGCAGCAGACGGTGCAGGTGATCGAGCAGATTTCCCAGGAACTGAACGACGCCGCGCGCAGCATCGATGCGGTGAGCAAGCAGTCGGATGTGATCGGGCAGATCGTGCTGACCATTCGCGGCATTGCCGATCAGACCAACCTGTTGGCCCTTAATGCAGCGATCGAGGCAGCCCGTGCCGGCGAGCACGGGCGCGGCTTTGCCGTGGTGGCGGACGAGGTGCGAAGCCTGGCCGCGCGAACCAGCAAGGCCACCCTGGAAATTGTCGATGTGGTTCGGCAGAACCACGACCTGTCGCTATTGGCCGTGGCCAGCATGCAGTCGAGCCTGAACCGCACCGGTCACGGCGTGGCATTGGCCAATGAGGCCGGTACGGTAATCATGGAAATTCAGCAAGGCTCGCGGCACGTCGTGGATGCCATCAGCCAGATCAGCTCGACGCTGCAATTGCATTGAGCGCATCGCGCATCTCGTCAAGCAATGCCTGCAGGCTGGTTTGCAGTTGCGCGCGCTGTTCGACAGTCGGTAAGCCCTGTGCGTGGGCGCGTTCGATGGCTTCGCAGTCGTTGACTACGGTGCGCACCCTGATCATCTTGGCGCCGCCCTTGATGCGATGGGCCAGGGTGTGCACAGCCTCATCAGGTGCGTCGTCAGCCAGTGCGCTCAAGGCGGCCAGGTCTTCTCCCACGCTGATCGACAGTTGTTCGAGCAAATGCCGCGTCAACTGTTCGTCGCCCTGGGTCAGGTGGCGCAATTCGGCCAGGTCGAACCCGGTGTGGCGTGGTGTCGGCGACTGCTGTTGAGGGTGGACTTGTGGGAGATGGTTCTTGAGTGTACGCAGGCCAATCGGTTTGAACAGGCATTCGTCCATGCCGCTGGCCAGGCAGCGGGCACGCTCCTCGGCCTGGGCGTTGGCGGTCACGCCAATAATCCGGCTTGCAGACAGGTCGCGTTCACCCTCCAGGGCGCGAATGCGCCGGGTGAGTTCGTGGCCGTCCATGACCGGCATGCTGCAATCGGTAATCACCAGGTCGAAGCGCGCGGCCTGCCAATGTGCCAGGGCGATTTCGCCATTCTCCGCCAAGGTCACGCGATGGCCCAAGGTATTCAGTTGTCGCTCCAGCAACAACAAGTTGGCAGGGTAGTCGTCGACCACCAGAATATTCAGCGGGCCACTGCTGCTCTCTTGTGCCGGCAGGTCCCGTTCGGCCTGTGTCGGTGCAGTGCAGGTGGGCAGTTGCAGGTTGACTTGGACCCGGGTACCGACGCCCTCGACGCTCTGCAGGGTCAAGGCGCCGCCCATCAATTCGACCAGGGTACGGCTGATGACCAACCCCAGGCCTGCACCCTGGCGGGTTCTTGGGCCCTCGGCCTGAACGAAGGCATTGAACAGCCGGGCCTGGTCGGCGGGGCTGATGCCGATGCCTGTGTCGCGCACATTCAGTGTGATGGCCAGCATGCCGTGGTCGGCAACGTTGGGCAACAGCAGGCTCGCCTGCACTTCACCACGGTTGGTGAACTTGATGGCGTTGCTGATAAGGTTGGACAGAATCTGCTTGAGCCGCAGCGGATCAGCCAGCACCCAGACCGGTTCTGCGGGCATTTCGCCGTGCAGATGCAGGCTTTTGGCCCGTGCATTGCCTTCGAACACCCGCAGCGTGGAGCGCACCAGCTCCACAAGGTCGGCGGGCACTGGCTGCAGGCTGATATGCCCGGATTCGATACGGGAAATGTCGAGGATATCGCCAATCAGCTCAAGCAGGCCAATGGCCGAATCGTGTGCGGTTTGCAAGGTCTGGGTGTCACACCGGCCGCCGCGGCTGTCCACCAACGCCATTTCCAGCAGACCGATCACGGCATTCATCGGGGTACGGATTTCATGGCTCATGGTGGCCAGGAAGGTGCTTTTGGTCTGGCTGGCCTGTTCGGCGTCATCCTTGGCCTGGCGCAGCTGTTCAAGCAGCCCGCGGCTCAGCGCCAGCTGTGCCTGCAGCGCGTGCTGAGCATCGGTACGCTGGTTGATCAGCTTGCGCAGGTAGCTGTTCCAGAACACCACCCCGGCCAGCAGCAGGGCCGACAGTACCAGCACCTGCAAGGCCAGGGTGCGGTAGTCGCGCCATGGGCTGTCACTGACCAGGGTGCTGGTGCGCCAGCGGTTGATCAGTTGGTCAAGCTCTTCGGGCGGAATGCTCAGCAGTGCCTTGTCGAGGATGGCTTGAAGCTGGGGCTGGTCGGCGGCGACGGCGAATGCGGCAATGGCCGGTTGGTCGTCGAGCACGCTGGCGATGCGCAAGCGGCCCTTGAACACGTGGCTGATGTAGTAGGCCGCATTGATTTGGTTGCTCAGTGCCGCGTCGGCGTTGCCATTGACCACCGCCTCCATCAGGCCGAGCGGGTTGTCCACTTCGATCAGGCTGGCCTGCGGGTAGCGTTGCTGCAACATGGCCCGCTGCGGTGAGCCGCGCACCAGGGCAATGCGCTGGCCGTTCGAGGCCATGGCCTGTACAGGCGATGCCTGGTCGCTGCGGGTGACCAGCACCCGTGGGCTGACCAGGTAGGGGCGGGTAAAGCGCAGTTGCTTCACGCGCTCCGCGCCATAGCCGAGGGCACCGATCATCAGTGCATCGCCTCGCTTCAGGCGTTCAACCATGGCGAAGGCCGACGTGCTTTCGATGGGGTTGAAGTGCAGCCCTGTACGCAACCCGATCTGCTTGAGCAGGTCGAGAGTAATGCCGCTGGGGTGATGCTGGGCGTCGTTGAAAGTCAGTGGCGCCAGCGAAGTATTGATCAACACGTTAACGGTGGGGTGCTCGGCGATCCAGGCTTGTTCTTCGGCACTGAGGGCGCTCAGGTGACGCTGCAGTAGCAGGCTGGTGTTGCCGCTGCTCCAGCGGCGCAGAATGTTCAGGCGCTCGCTTTCGCTGATGCGCGCCAGCGCCTTGTCGACCAGTTGCAGCAAGCGCGAGTGGTCGTTGGCCACGGCGAAGGCGAAGACCTCGGGGGGTACATGGGAAAAATGGTCGACTTTCAACGCGCCCTGAAAGCTTTTTCCGATAGTGAAATCGGTGCTGAGGGCATCGCCTAGGTAGGCGTCTGCCTCACCCAGCTCGACCGCCGCAAGCCCGGCCAGCGTGGAACGGTACAGGCTCAACTGTGCCTTGGGGTAGAGGCTGCGTACGCTGCTGGCTGGCAAGTAGTGATCGACCATGGCCAGGCGCATGCCGGCGAGGTCGGGCGTGCTTTTCAAGCTGCGCCCTTCTCGGGTGACGATCACCGGCAGGTCGTCAGCGTAGGGGGTACTGAGGCTGAGCTGAGCATCTGCCGCCTCGAAGCCGTTGGAGCTGCCGAGCAGGTCGATGCGGCCATCACGCAAGGCGGTGATTGCCTCGTGGCGGCTGTCGAAGCGACGTACTTCGATGGCTATACCAAGCTGTTCGCCGATGATGCCGGCGTAGTCGGCGCTCAGGCCCTCATAGTCTTGTTGGCTGACATTGATTTCAAACGGCGGGTAGTCGGGACGCGAAGTGCCCAGTACCAGGCGTTGACGTTGTTGTAGCCAGTGGCGGTCGTCGGCGGACAGCGTTAGCGGGGCGGCGGCGCTGACCGAGCGGGCCAGCAGTTGGCGGGGTTCGCTGCTGGCCAGCAGCGCACTAGCGTTGGCCAGGCCGATGGCCAAAAGGGCGCTCGCCAGCAGCTGCTTCATGGTAGTCGGGTGCTCAAAGGACGCTGTTACGCTTGGCCAGGTCGACCATTTCAACCAGTGATTCAGTCTTGAGCTTTTCCATGATTCGGCCCCGGTAGGTGCTGATGGTCTTGGCGCTGAGGTTCATGCAGGTGCCGATATTCTTGTTGTTTTCACCGCGCGCCAGGCGCCGCAATACTTCCATTTCGCGGTTGGAGAGGCTGGCCAGGCGTACTGGCTCGCTTTCCAGCGAATTGCTGTTGACCGACATCTGCGGGAAGGTTGAATAGCCCTTGACCAGGGCCTTGAGGGCAAACAGCAGCGCTTCGTGGTCCTCTTCCTTGGTGACGAAGGCGCCGATCCCGGCATCCAGGCAGCGGCGCACATACAGGTCGGTGGCCTGGCCAGTCAGCACCATGATCTTCGGCGCCGGCTCCAGACACTGCAGGCGCTTGATGACTTCCATGCCGTCCAGGCCAGGCAGGCCGATATCAAGAATGACCACGTCCGGGCGCAGCCTGCGAGCCTCCTGAGCCACTTCACTGCCATCGCCAACTTCGCCGACTACATGGAAGCGCTCGCGTTCGAGCAGTAGGCGCAGCGACAGCCGGACGATGGGGTGGTCGTCGACGATCAGCACGGTTGTCATGTGGAAAACTCCTGTAGGGATGTGGTCCGCTTCCTGGATCACTCAGGAATACGTCTGCAAGTGGGGTTGTCGGAAGCGCTGCACGATACGACCATTCCCGAAGTTTGGTAATGCCGAGTATAGAAGTGTTGAGATTTCCCGTGCCTGCTGTTGAAAAACCCTACAAAAAACAAGAAAGACATCACTGCTGACAAGGCAGTGATGTCGGTTATTTGCGGTGGTTCAGGCGCAGGCAGCGTGCGATTTGTTTACGCGCAGGGTGGAAGCGGGGTTGTTGGTCAATGCCTGGCCGACCCGCGTCGGGCGGGCCACCAGCTGACCGGTGCAATTTGGGCAACGGCCTTGGAAGCGGGTTTCGGCACAGCTACGGCAGAATGTGCATTCGAAAGAGCAGATCATAACGTCGGGGTTGTCACCCCTCAGGTCGGTATCGCAGCACTCGCAGTTGGGGCGTAATTCCAGCATGGGCATGGCTCCTGTTCGCAGGCGGGAACCGGCAGTCTGCTATGCCCGAGGTAAGGCTGGCAATGTTCAGTCGCCAGGGCGATACAGGTGGGCGTGCCCGGCACGGTACAAGGCCGATTCGGCGAATGGCGTATCCCCCAGAACGTGGCCTACCAGGATCAGCGCCGTGCGCCGAAAGCCCTTGCTTGCCACGCGTTCGACGATATCGCCGAGGTTGCCGCGTACCCAGTCCTGGTCTGGCCAGGTGGCGCGATGCACCACCGCTACCGGGCAGTGTGCGCCGTAGTGCGGCAGCAGCTCATCGACAATGCGCGAAAGGTGTTTGACCCCCAGGTGAATCGCCAGCGTGCTGCCGTGGCGCGCCAGGTCGCCCAGTTGCTCGCCAGGCGGCATGGGCGAGCTGTCGCCATAGCGGGTGAGGATCACGGTCTGTGCCACTTGAGGCAAAGTCAGTTCGCAGCCGAGCAGGGCAGCGCTGGCCGCCGTGGCAGTCACTCCCGGGATGATCTGGTAATCGATGCCCAGTGCTTGCAGGTGGCGGATCTGCTCGCCGATGGCGCCGTACAAGCTGGGGTCGCCGCTATGTACGCGGGCTACATCCAGCCCCCGTTCGTGTGCGCTTTGCATGGCCGCGATAATCTGCTCCAGATGCAGTTCGGCGCTGTTGATCACGGCCTCGGCCTGATGGCCTTCGAGCACGGCAGCGGGCACCAGTGAGCCGGCATAAATGATCACCGGGCATTGGCGAATCAGCCGTTGGCCCTTGACCGTGATCAGTTCTGGGTCGCCAGGGCCGGCGCCGATGAAGTAGACGGTCATGGAAAGTCCTTGCAAGAAATAGGGTATGAAACGTCAGCCGGCCAGGGCGAGGGTCGCCGGGCCTAGTACCTTGCGTGGCAGCAGCAACCTAGCCGTGCCCAGTTGTTGGCTGGCCAGGGCCAGTGCCGCACTCTCGGCCACGCCCCAACAGCCGCTGTGGGCATAGGCTGTGGCCGAGCGGTGGCTGAGCAACGGCTCATAGGCTTGGAGTTGCGCGCTATGGTACAGCACCAAGGGCAAGGCCAGGCGTGCGGCCAGTTGCTGCAGGCCGGCTTCGTCGGCCTTGAGGTTGATGCTGGCAATGCCGCGCAGGTCGGAAAGCGCCAGGCCCTGGCTAGCCAGGGCTTGGTGCAGCAGGGTTTGCAGGGTATCCGCCGGGCAACCCCGGCGGCAGCCCAAGCCAGCGTAGAAAGCCGGCATCAGGCCTCGCTGGAGCGGCGGAACAGCCACGCACTGAGCAGGCCCAACGCCACCCAGAAGGCAGCGTTGGTCAGCCAGGAGGCCATCTTGAACTGCGTCTCCAGTGCTTCGGGGGCCAGGCTTTCATGGACTTCAGGCTGTGGCGCACCGATCACATGGGGGATAACCAGCAGCACGGCGCCCAGCGCCTTCAGCAGCCAGTGGCGGGCGAACACCAGCAAGGCCAGGCCAAGGGCGGTGGCGCTGGCCGTGCCAATCCACCAGGCCTGGCGTTGCCCCAGGTCGGCGGCAGCAGTGCCGGGCAGTTCCGGTGGCAACCCCAACGTTGGGGCCAGACAGAACACGGCGAAACCGGCCAGGCCCCACAAGGCGCCAGTGCTGACGCGCTTCGGCTCGCGCAGGCCATACAGTGCGGCGAGGATCAGGGCAAAGCCCACCGCCACCACCAGGTTGCCACCGGTGGTGGACAGCACGCGCTGCCAGCCGTCTTCTGGTGACCAGGCTTCGGCGCTGTGTTCATGAGCGCCCTCATTGCCGCCATGTTCGTGTTGTGCGGCCGGGGCCGAGGACTCGTAGGTTTCCGCTTCGAGAATCAGCGGGGCGACCCAAAAGCTTTGCAGCAAGGTCAGCAACAGGGCCGCAAGCAACCCGCTGAAACCCGCAGTACGGGCAATGCGCGTGATCATCAGGCGTACTCAGTGGCAGGGGAAGGCGGCGCTGTGGCGGGTGTCGTGGGCGGCGTTGTGCACGGCCTCGATGTGCGAGAAGCCGGCGAAGTACACCAGGCACAGGCCCAACAGGCTGGCGCCGACGGCGATGACTACGCGCTGGCTGAGGGTGACGGGTGTGGCAAGGCTGTGCTGCTTGGCGCTGGTGACGGGCATGACGCGTTCCTCTGCTTTTTAGTGAGCAACGGGCGAGCGCGGCAGCCCCGGGCGGGGTCGCCCAGGGGAATGCAACAGCGCCCGCCCACCGCGGGGTGTTCATGAACGCCAGGCCGGTCTCCGGGCTTGCGAGGAAGAGCAGGGCTCCTGGAACACGTCACCTTCCCATGCCGTACTACGAGGCACAGTGGTACAGACGCTTCACTCGCTTACCGTTGCGGGGGCAGCACCGGCATTGTCCGGCCCTGCTGGAGGGCCTGCGACGCACCGGTTTCCCGTTTCACCCCCTATGGGGGCACCTGAACGTGAGGCATAAGGAGAGCATGGGGCGGGCTTGGCGTCAATCTGTGGGTGCATCTGCCTTCCACCCATTTCAGGCTTGCGCGGGTTCCTGCCGGACGGCGCTATCCCTGCAGCCGTACCGTAGAAATCTACGCAGTTCGAATATCGCGGCCAGACTCACGCTGGGCCACCAGCGCGCGAATGCGCGGGATCAGGTCCTGCCCGTACTCGACCGCATCACGCAATTGGTCAAAACCGCGGAACAGGAAAGTGCTCACCCCAAGCTCGTAGTAAGCCAATGCGGCCTCTGCCACCTGCTCTGCAGTCCCCACCAGCGACGTAGAGTTACCGGCACCGCCACCCAGCGCGGCAATCTCGGTCCACAGCCGGGTGTCATGCACTTTGCGCTGGCTGGCCAGCTGCACCAGACGCTCAGAGCCGGCATTGCTCTTGCCGAAGTTCTTCTCGCGGCGGTTGCCCTGGTGGATGCCGATCCGCGCCTGGGCGTCGGCCAGAATGCGCTCGGCACGGCCCCAGGCCTCGGCCTCGGTAGCGCCCAGAATCGGCCGCAACGACAGGCTGAAGCGAATATGCTTTTCGCGTCCGTAGCGGGCGGCGGCCTTGCGCACTTTGGCGATGCGTTCGCGTACCTGTTCCAGCGGTTCGCCCCACATCATGTACACATCGGCGTATTTGGCGGCCACTTCGACGGCCGCATCAGAGGCGCCAGAGAAATAGATCGGCAAATGCTGCACTGGCTTGACCAGGGTCAGGTTGTCTTCGACGCGGTAATGTGTGCCCTGGTGGTCGAACGGTTCATGGCGAGTCCAGGTGTCACGCAGTACCTGCAGGTATTCGTCGGTGCGCGCATAACGGGCATCCTTGTCCAGGAAGTCGCCATCGCGCTGCAGGTCGCCGCTGTCGCCGCCGGTAATGACGTTGATCGAGGCACGGCCACGGCTCAGCTGGTCAAGGGTGGCGAACTGGCGGGCGGCGAAGGTCGGGGCCTGGAAGCCAGGGCGGTGGGCTACCAGCAGGCCGATGCGCTCGGTGAGGGCGGCCACATAGCTGGCCAGAATCAACGAATCCGGCGCGCTGGTATTGACTGCCAGCAGCGCTTTGTCAAAGCCACCATACTCTTGGGCCTGGGAGAAGGCTTTGATGAACTCCAGGTCGACCAGCGGGCCGCGTGCTGCCTGTGACTCGCTGCTTTCCTGCGGGCCGATGAGGCCGATGAATTCGAGGCTCATGGAACAGAACTCCTTGTCGTGATGGGCTCAGGCAACCGCTGTCTGGGTGCGGCGCAGTGTGTTGCGGTTTTCCGGCACGTCGAGGCCGAAATGGTCTCGCAGGGTTGTACCGGCATACGTCTGGCGTACCAGGCCTCGCGCCTGCAGCAGCGGCACCACCTGCTCGGTGAAATACTGCAGGCCGTCGGGTAGCAGCGAGTTGATGATGAAACCGTCGGCCGCGCCGTTTTCGAACCAGTGCTGCAGGGCATCGCCAACCTGTTCCGGGGTACCGACGAAGTCCCGGCGTGGACGCGAGAAACGCAGCGCCAGCTCGCGCAAGGTCAGGCCTTCATCACGGGCCAGCTGCTTGAGTTGGTCCGAGGTGCCCTTGTGGCTGTCATTGCCCAGCGTGCCGAGGTCGGGGAAGGGCGCATCCAAGTCATGGTGGCTGAAGTCGTAGTCGTTGAACGGCCGGCCAAGCGCAACCAGGGCATCTTCGATGCTTACCAGGTCCACGGCTTGCTGATAACGCTGTTCGACCTCCTCGGCGTCGCGGCCGACGATCGGGCGTATGCCGGGCAGGATGAACAATGCATCCGGATCACGGCCATGGCGCGCGGCACGCTGCTTGAGGTCCTGATAGTAAGCGTGGGCATCGTCGAACGATTCCGGGTTGACGAAGATGGCGTCGGCGTTTTGCGCGGCGAAGTTGCGACCCTCTTCCGACACGCCTGCCTGGAAGATCAGTGGCTGGCCCTGGGGCGAGCGCTGGATGTTCAGCGGGCCCTTGACCTTGAAGAACTCACCCTGGTGGCCGAGGGTGTGCAGTTTGGCCGGGTCGAAGAACTGTCCGCTTTGCTTGTCGCGGGTAAAGGCGTCGTCTTCCCAGGAGTCCCACAGCCCTTTGACCACCTCTACGTGCTCGCGCGCAATTCGGTAACGCACGGCATGCGGCGGGTGTTCAGCCTTGCCGAAGTTGTCAGCAGTACCGGAAAGCCAGGAAGTCACCACGTTCCAGCCCGCGCGCCCACCGCTGATCAGGTCCAGCGAGGCGAACTGACGTGCTACCTGGAAGGGCTCGGTGTAGCTGACCGTGACCGTGGCCACCAGGCCGATGTGTTCGGTTACCGCAGCCAGCGCCGAGAGGATGGTCAGCGGCTCGAAACGGTTGAGGTAGTGAGGGCTGGAGCGGGCGTGGATGTGCAGGCTGTCGGCAATGAAGGCGAAGTCGAACGTTGCCGCCTCCGCCAGTTTTGCCTGATGTTTGTAGAAACCGAAATTGACACTGGCATCGGCCAATGCATCGGGGTGGCGCCATTCGCCCCAGCCGTGGCCGACGCCATGGATCATGGCGCCCAGGCGGATCTGTCGTTTGCTCATCGGAATACCTGCGGGTTGTGCTGCAAATGGAGTCGATACGGCCTTGAAACTCAGCCGCGGCGGAGGTCGGTACAGGCCACAAGAACGCGGTCAGTTCTGGTAATCCAGTCCCTCCCGATCCAGCTGGCGTATCAGCGCATCCCAATGCCGCTGGATCCCTTCCCCCAGCCCATCGGAAAACCGCTTCGACTGCTCATGCACCTTGGCAATTGCTGCCGGCGCCGCGTACAGCAGTTGGTCGTTGCCCCCTGCCTGCGCCGCCACCTGGATGTTGCAGGCCCGCTCCAGCCCGTGCAGCTCGCGGAAGGCATGCTCGACGCTGATTCCCCCGGTCAGCAGGCCAAGGTTGCGTAGGATCAGGATATTGCTGTCGCCCAGGTTGGCCACCAGCCGCTGCTGCTCGTCCAGGTCCAGGGCGACGCCTTCGTAGTCGTGGTACACCACGCGGCTGTAGTAGGCCAGGGCATGCTGCGAGATTGGCAGCAGGCCATCGCGTTGTGCCGACACTGCTGCGCCATCGCGCGTGTGGGTGTGCAGCACGGCCTTGAGGTCGGGCCGCGCACGGTGAATGGCGCTGTGAATCACATAGCCGGCCTGGTTGATGCCCAGGCCCAGGGGATCATCGATGATCGTGCCATCTACATCGACCTTCACCAGGTTGGAGGCGGTGATCTCGTCGAACAGCAGGCCGAAGGCGTTGATCAGAAAGTGTTCGTCGGGCCCAGGCACGCGTGCCGAGAAGTGTGTGTAGATATGGTCGGTCCAGCGGAACAGGGCAGCCAGGCGATAGGCCGCAGCCAGCTTTACTCGCACCTCCCATTCTTCGGCGCTGACCCGTTGGCGCACGGTGTTTTCCTGGGGGGCGATGACAGACAATGCAGTCATGGTGTTCTCCAAAAAATTGTCGGTTCAGTAGCCGCGCTGGGTATCGACCAGGTTGTGCAGCGGTGCCTGTTCGCGGTAGCGGGCGAAGTTGTCGAGAAATGCGTCGAGCAAGGCCGGGTAGCCGTCCTCGGAAATCGCCGAGGTATGCGGCGACAGGAATACTCGCGGGTGCTGGTACAGCGGGTGCCCCGTCGGTAGCGGCTCCGGTTCGGTGACATCCAGGCTGGCGCGGCCGATCAGGCCACTGTCCAGGGCATCGAGCAGGGCTTGCTGGTTCAGCAGCCCGCCACGGGCGATGTTGATCAGGTGCAGGCCGGGCTTGGCCTGGGCCAGTACCTGGTGGTCGATCAGGCCACGGGTGGCAGGGGTGAGCGGGGCGGCGATGACCAGGTGATCGCTGCCGGCAAACAGCTGTTGCAGGTTGTCGACGCGCTGTACGCCCGGCACCTCGGCAATGGGTTGGCCTGGGCGATTCAGCGCCAGTACCTGCATGCCCAGGGCATTTGCCTTGCGCGCCAGGCTCTGGCCGATGCTGCCGAAGCCGAATATGCCCAGGGTACGGCCACGTACCGGGGCCAGCGGGGTCAGGCGCCAGTCGGCGTCTTTGACCCACAGGCCCGGTAGCTGCTTGGCGGCAGCGAGCACCAGAGCCAAGGCAAACTCGGCCACCTGCTCGGCATTGGCGCCGCGGCCACTGGTGACCGGCGGGCCCTGGAACACCCAGTCGGGGTAGAAGTCGATGCCCGAGGACACCACCTGCACCCAGCGCAATTGCCACGGCCAGCCGGCGGGCGGGGAATCCACTCGGTTACCGCGTACATTGACCGGGCGCAGGATGAAGACGTCGGCAGGGATGTCCAGCTGCAGCTGGGTGGGTGCGATATCGACCACCTCGTGGTCAGGCAAGTGATCGCGCAGGTACTGGTTAGCCTGGGCGTCCAGCTGGCTGGCGATGATCGAGTGGCTCATGCTGCCACCTCCGCCAAGGCTGCACGGCCGACCTGGCCAAGTACTACGTCATCCTGGGGGGTGTGGATGCGGCTGCACAGCACATCGCGATAGTGCCGCTCCAACGGGTTGCGCCGCGACAGGCCAGGGTTACCGGCAGCCTCGATGGCCAGCTCCACAGCCTGGATGGCATTGCGGCTGACCAGGTGCTTGAGTTGCCCGGCATGGCGCGGCTCGGTCTGCCCGCTGACGGCGGCGTTCAGCAGGCTCTGGTTGGCGAACAGCAGCGTGTCGATGCGTCCGACCACGTCCTGGAAACGCGCCAGGCTGGCCAGCGGTGCCCCCAGGTTGGACGGCGCCCGCTGGTTCAGGAACTGCACCAGCCAGTCACGTGCGGCCTGGGCCACACCGTCGTACAGTGCAGGCAGCAACACTGCCATCCACAGCAGGCCGGTGCTGTCGAGTTCGGGGCGTGGTGCGCTGGCCGGGCTGACGCTGACGGCATGCTCCAACGGGATCAGCACCTCGTCGAACTGCACTTCATGGCTGCAGGTGGCACGCATGCCCAGGTGGTCCCAGTCTTCGACGATACGGATGCCAGGGGTGTCCTTGTGTACCAGGAAGCCGCCTACGAGGGGGTCCTGGTCGTCGCTGCGGGCCCACACCAGGTACCAGCTCAGGCCATGGCTGCCGGTGGAGTAGATTTTGCGCCCGGACAACCGCCAGCCCTCGGCGGTGCGCCGAGCGGTGGTCGCCGGCAAGCCACCGCGTGCCGGTGTGCCCAGTTCCGGCTCGACGCGAAAGGCGTTGATCAGCGCGCCGTTGGCCACCGCGTCGCGTGCCACTTGCAGGCGCAGGTGCTCGGGCCAGCGATCCTCGTCCTGTAGGCGCAAGTGCTGCAGGTACTGCATCACCAGGATCAATGCGGTGGACGGGCAGCCTTTGCCGACGGCGGTGATCACCAGGCGTGCGCTGGCCAGGTCGGCCCCGCCACCGCCCAGGGCGCGCGGCACGGTGAAACTCAGCAGGCCGTGGCGGTGCAGCAGGGTGAAGTTGTCGACGGGGAACTGGCCGCTGCGGTCGTAGCGCTCGGCATTGCTGGCCAGGGCCTGGGTGAGTTCGGCTAGTGCGCTGGCGGAAGGGGGGTGACTCATGGGTATTCATCCCTGGAACACGGTGGGTTTCTAAGACCGTATTCGTATGGGTGAAGGCTGTAAAAGTCTTTTTTGTTCTATGCTAATTATCAGTTGTATGAATTAAAGTTGTTAGTTGTTATGCAATACTGGTATTTAATCGGGCTGCATTGCAGCCCATCGGGAACATGAGGCGTCTCCTAGACAGTGAACTGCGCCACGTTTTTACGCTCACCCACACAACTGTTGCCCGGCCACCCGGCCAAACAGCTCCACCGGCTCCTGCAGGTTGCCCAGGTAGCGCGGGTGGAACAGCCACAAATCCACCTGGGGCTTGAAGTCCGTTACATTGACCACATCCAGCGCGTCCCGATGGCGGCTGTTCTGCAACAACGGCTCAGGCACGAGGCCAAGCCCCTGCCCATTGGCCACCAGCCCCAATTGCAACTCGGTACCAAAGGTCTCCAGGTTGATCGACAAGCTCAGCCCCTGTTCACTCAGGGCGCGCTGCAGCCCCGCGCGGAAGCCGCAGCCATCGGGGTTGAGCACCCAGCCACGGGTGTAGCAGTCCTTGAGCTTGAGGCTGCGCTTGCCGGTGCTGCCTTTGGCTGCAACTACCCGCAGTGGCATGCGTGCGATCGACTGGCTGGCGATGCCCTCGGGGAAGATCTTGCCCGGCGGGAACAGCGCAGCGGCAGCGTCGAGTTCGCCATTTTCCATGCGCGCGATCAGGCTGCTGCCCCAGCCGCTGGTGACCTGGGTGCGCAGGTCCGGGTAGGTTTCGCGGATTTGCGCCAGGGCATCGAGCAGCACCACATCACCCAGGGTTTGCGGCACGCCCAGCCGCAGGGTCCCGGAAGGCGCTCCGTCGTTGGCCACCAGCTCGCGCAGCGAGTCGATCTCGCGCAAAATGGCTTTGCACTGTTCGTACACGCGCAGGCCCATGGGGGTCGGTTTGAGAGGCTTGGTGTTGCGGTCGAGCAGGGTGGCGCCCAGGTCTTCCTCGAAGTTCTGTACGCGGCGGGTGATGGCCGGTTGAGTCAGCTGCAGGGCCTCGGCGGCGAGGTTGGTCGACTGGCAGCGGATGACCGCCACGAAGGCGTCCATGTCATCGATTTTCATATTCGGCGCTCACATATTGGGGCGGTGGGACATACCTTGGAAGAATAATCCTCATTGGCAGGATTGTCACAGCACCGTCCGTGTAACCCGCGTGATCAACCTTGGGCGAATGCCGCCAGCTTCTCCCCATCCAAGCGGTAGCGCACCCACTCATCCTGCGCCTCGGCCCCCAGCTTCTGATAGAAACCGATCGCAGGCTCGTTCCAGTCCAGCACGCTCCATTCCAGGCGCCCGCACTGGTTCGCCACCGCCTCGCGGGCAATGTGCTGAAGCAGTTGCCGCCCGGCGCCATCGCCACGTTGCTCGGGTGTCACATACAAGTCTTCCAGGTAAATGCCATTGCGCCCGAGCCAGGTCGAGTAGCTGTAGAAATACACGGCAAAACCAATCGCCCGGCCATCACGCTCGCAAATCAGGCTGTGCACTGTGCTGCCCTCATCGAACAGGCTGTGCTCGATATCCGCCAAGGTGGCGACCACCTCGTGGCGTGCGCGCTCGTAATCGGCAAGTTCAGTGATGAAGGCCAGGATCTGCTCGGCATCGGTGCGAACGGCAGGGCGAATGATGAGGCTCATGGTGACGGCTTCCTTGATCCGGGTTAGCGGTACAGTGGTGTGTATCTAAGTAATTTAATGTAACTGTATCGGTCGCAGGGTAGGGCGACTCCGGTAGTGTGACAGTACCTAAGAAGAAAGTGGAATGCCCGCCATGCTTGCCTCTGCCGACCTGCTGACTGCCTTCGTGCTATTTGCTTTCGTGTCTTCCATCACCCCTGGGCCCAACAACACGATGTTGCTGGCGTCGGGGGTGAACTTCGGCGTGCGCCGCTCGATCCCCCATGCCCTGGGCATCAGCGTCGGGTTCATGGTCATGGTGCTGGCCGTAGGCCTGGGCCTGGGCGAGGTGTTCAAGGCCTGGCCGCCGTTGTACACGGTGCTGCGCTATACAGGCGCGGCCTACTTGCTGTTCCTGGCCTGGAAGATTGCCACCTCCGGGCCGGTCGGGACGGCCTCTTCCAGTGCCCGCAAACCGCTGGGCTTCTGGGGCGCGGCGGCGTTCCAGTGGGTCAATCCCAAGGCCTGGGTGATGGCGGTAGGGGCGATTACCACCTACACGCCGGCGCAAGGCTATGTGACCAACGTGATCGTCATCGCCGCCTTGTTTGCATTGGTCAACCTGCCCAGCGTCGGTGTGTGGGTGATGTTCGGCAGCGCGTTGCGCAACTTGTTGCAGAACCCGCGCTGGCTGATGCTGTTCAATGTCCTGATGGCCGTGTTGCTGGTGATTTCACTGTACCCACTGCTGTTTGTAGAATCAGCGTTTTCCTAGCCTCGCGAGTACAGCCAACTGATGGAGTTGATCCCCTGGTCCCACGAATGTGCCGAAGGCTTCACCCTGCGTGGCTGGCGTACCCCGGCCAGCGGCAAGCCGTTGCTGCATTTCCTGCACGGCAATGGCTTCTGTTGCCTGGCCTACCAGCCGTTGTTGATGCGCTTGAGTGAGCATTTCGACCTGTGGCTTTGCGATGTCCAAGGGCATGGTGACAGTGACCACGGAGGGGTGTTTCGTGGTTGGAACCGTACCGCTGCGCTAGCCGTTGAAGCGTTTGAGGAAGGGCGTGGCGAGTACGGCGACGTACCTCGATTTGCTGTAGGGCACAGCTTCGGTGGCGTACTTACCGGGCTGATCCTGGCCAGCGAGCCGCAACTGTTTGCACGTGCCGTGCTGCTCGACCCGGTGCTGTTCAGCCGACGCATGATTGGCGTGATGGGGGCGGCAGCCCTGGTTGGTCTGCATCAGCGCCATGCGCTTGCGCGCAAGGCTGCCAGCCGCCGCAGCCACTGGCCCGATCGCGAAGCCGCGCTGGCATCGCTGCAGGGGCGTGGCATTTTCAAAGGCTGGACCGATGCGGCGTTGCAGGCCTATGTCGAGCATGCCATCGGCGATTGTGGCGAGGCAGTGGTGCTCAAGTGCCGGCCCAGCCGTGAAGTGGAAATTTTCAGTTCGTTCCCCAAGCGCATGTGGGCAAGCCTGGCGGCGATCAATACCCCCACGCGGGTGATGTATGGCGAACGTACCTACCCCTTCGTACCGCACTCGGTACAGCGGCTGCTGGCAATCAACCCGCAGGTGACCGGCCACCAGGTACCCGGTGGGCACTGCTTCATGCAAGAGGACCCCGAGCTTTGTTCCAGCGAAGTGAAAAGGTTCCTACTGGAGGGGCTTGCGGGATAACTTTTCCACGCAGTAGCGGAGAAATGTCATCAGTAAGGTGATGCTTTTTTGAGCCTGCAACGATGATTACCACGACCTTTTCACAACACCCTTGTTTGCAAAAGCACTTCGATCATTCTTGGCAGGCAAACAATTCGCTGCGCCAGGCCATGCAGTACGCCCTCGCTCCGCTGGTCAGGCAAGCCCCCGTTTCTGTTGTTGTCGTGGGGTCTTACGGGCGGTGCGAGGTCTCGCGTATTTCGGACATCGATTTTTTCATCGTGCATGACGGCAGCATGTCTGAGGCCCGGCTGCTCGACGTACTGCATCAAGTCAAAAACCTGGTTCGACCGCTCAGCTGGCCGGGTGAGAGCGATGAGTCCAAGTTTGGTCAGGGCGCGCTTTCACTCTATTCGGAGTTGAGCAACCACATTGGATGGAAGCAGGAAAGCAATACGGCGCTCACCCGACGAATGCTGCTCCTGCTGGAAGGCCGCCCACTGTTTGGCGATGAGAGTTTCACTCGGTGGCGAACTGAGTTGCTGTGCCGGTATGTGGCAAGCGACCAAGGAACAGGGTTGCCCAGGTTCATGCTTAATGATGTGGTTCGGTATTACCGCAGCATGATGGCGAACTTCGAGGAAAAGCGGGCTGAAGGCAAGGCTTGGGGCGTGCGTAACATCAAGCTGAAGTTCTCTCGCAAGCTGCTTTACCTGGGAGGGATCGTGGTGATTGCCGAGGCCCATGGTCTACCGGCCAGTGAAAAGATTAAACGCCTCGACCATTGGCTTTCATTCACACCGCTACAACGCGTTGCGATGCTGGGACAGTCAAACCCCCATACTGGGCAGTTGCTAGAGCAGTATGCCTTGTTCCTGGACTTGATATCTTCACTGGAAAATCGTCGTCGCTTGGACTCACTGAGCCCAGAATACGCACGGACAGATCCTCTCTATCGAGAAATTTCCATCGTAGGCAAGGCATTTTCCGAGGGGCTTGAGCAATGGCTCGCAGCCCAGTATCCAGGCCACCCAATCCTGCACGCAATGCTTTTCTGAACAGGCTCAGTGTCCTATTGGTGGAACGATGTATGCCATATGAGCCAGCTACCGCCGCATTGGCATCATTGATAAGGTTATCCCAGCCAAGAGAGGAGCCTTCTCATGAAAAAGATTCTGGGTATCCACCGCAGCCCCCACGCCCATTGGGTGGGTGATGGTTTTCCGGTGCGCAGCCTGTTCACCTACGACAACCTGGCCAGCCGGATCAGCCCGTTCCTGCTGCTGGACTACGCCGGCCCGCATGATTTCACCCCCACCACTGCACGGCGTGGGGTGGGTCAGCACCCGCACCGTGGTTTCGAGACCGTGACCATCGTCTACCAGGGTGAACTGGAGCACCGTGATTCCACCGGTGCTGGCGGCTTGATCGGCCCAGGTGACGTACAGTGGATGACGGCTGCCAATGGCATCATCCATGAAGAGTTCCATTCTCCGGCCTTCGCCCACAGTGGCGGCACGCTGGAAATGGTCCAGCTGTGGGTCAACCTGCCGGCGCGGGACAAACGCGCGGCGGCTGGGTACCAGACCCTGCTGGCCAGCGACATCCCGGTGGTCACGCTGGACGGTGACGCTGGCAGCTTGCGGGTGGTTGCGGGCGACTACCGTGGGCACCTGGGGCCAGCTCGGACCTTTACCGCGATGGATGTGTGGGACCTGCGGTTGAATGCTGGCGCGGCCTTGCAACTGCCGGTCGCTGCCGGCCGCAACGCGGCGCTGGTGGTGCTGCGTGGTAACGTGCGAATCAACGGCGAGCGCGAGGCAGGCCCGGCCAGCCTGGTGTTGCTTGACCGGGAGGCTGAGGATGTCAGTGTCGAGGCGTTGGAAGGTGCCAGCGTGCTACTGCTCAGCGGTGAGCCGATCGATGAGCCGATCGTCGGCTATGGCCCGTTCGTGATGAACAGCCAGGCGGAGATCGCCGAATCTTTCGATGACTTCCATGCCGGGCGGTTTGGGCAGATGCAGGATGAGCGGGAAGGGGCTCGGCACTGAGCCTTGCCTGAAAAAGCCGGGGTTGCAAAGCAGCCCCGGCATGCTTGTACATGGCTTGACCCTCAAGGTTTTCTGGCATGATCCACCCATGCCCACCCTCACTCGACAGCACGCCGTGCGCCGATCATTGCCCACCCCCGGCCACCACACCCTGTGGCTGCGCTACCGTGCCCCCTATCATTGGCCCTCGACCCTGGGCTTCCTAGCCGCCCGCTGTATCCCCGGCATCGAAACCTGCCACGACGGCACCTACAGCCGCACCCTGATCGTTGCTGGCCACCACGCCGTCCTGCACGCGACGCCAATGACCAACCAACACCTGCGCGTTCGCCTTGAAGGCGCGCCTTCAAACGCGCTGCCCGGCCTGATCGCCAGGCTGAGGCGGGTTTTCGACCTTGACGCCGACCCTGCACGCATCAGCGCCGAGCTGTCTTGCGACCCTTTGATGGCAAGCCTGCTCAAGGCGCGCCCGGGGCTGCGTGTGCCGCAAGGCTGGGACGCCTGCGAGCAAGCCATGCGTACCGTACTTGGCCAGCAAATCAGCGTGGCCGGCGCCATGACCCTGGCGGGCCGGCTGGTCCAACGCCACGGCGCCCCGCTGCGTCTGTCGGCACCGGGCTTGAGCCACGTGTTCCCGGCTCTACCGACATTGGCAAATGCACAGTTCGAAAACATGGGCATGCCGAGCGCGCGCGCCACCACCCTCGCCACCCTGGCCAACGCCTTGCTGGCCGACCCCGGCTTGCTGCGTCGCGGGCAAGTGCTGGATGAGCTATTGCGCAACCTGTGCCGGCTAAAGGGTATCGGGCCGTGGAGCGCCCACTACCTGGCGCTGCGTCAGGCCGGCGCCGCTGATGCCTTGCCGCTGGGTGACGTAGCCTTGATCAAGGCGTTGCGGTTGCTTGAGGGCGACGAGGCGCAACTGGCCGAAAGGGCACTGGACTGGCGCCCGTGGCGGGCTTATGCGGCGCAGCACTTGTGGGCCTCGCTGGGGCCGGCAGGGACCACTCGTCGTTAAGTCGGTCATTGCATTCGAACGCACGGCCTATGCGCAGGATCTTCCACTAAGGTGCTAGAGGATTCCCCGCATCATCATTGCCCCGGCGCATGGACGCCTGCCCGGGCATGCGCAATATCAATTGGCGCCCCGCCCGACAAAGGCGTAATTCCACACAACAGGCCATCGCACAGAGAGGGTCGTACCATGTCGTTGATAGGAGTTTCGATGCTAGAAATGCGGCAGATGATCGAGCAGGCGTGCCTGCCGGATCGCTGTGAAGTCAGCTGCCTGGATGGCGCCAACCTGACCATCCGCCTGGGTCAGGGCCAGAGTCTCGATCAAAGTGTGACCCTTAGCGGGGTCTCGCTGCACAACCTGAACAGTTGCCGTGACCTGGTCAACCTGGTGGGGCAGCTTCATGCGCTACGTGACAACCACCCGGCGCCTCTCAGGTCGATGGCCTGAGGGCGCCCGCCGTGCCCCGGTCAGCCCAAGCTGGCCGGGCGTACGTACTCTGGCATCAGGCCGTTGAACCAGAACAGGATCATCGCCACCAGCATGCTCACCAGCAGCAACAACCCTACACCCCAGACACAGGTTGCAAACAGCATCGCCTGTTCCTTCTTCAGCCGCAGGAATGTCTGCAACCCGCCATAGAGCAACACGCTGGCATAGGCAGAGGCAGCCAGCAGCGCGGCGAAAGCCAGCCAGCGAATAGGCACCAGGCCGACCACCCCGGCAAAGAACCACGGCGTGGCGCAGTAGGCGGCAAAACCAATGCACTGGTTCAGGCTGGGCTGTGCATCGAACCCGCGCGACATCCAGCGGATCATCACCCCCATCAGCATCACCCCCACGACGGTGGTGGCATACAGCAGCCCCGCCAGTTGCGCGGCGCTGCCCATGCTCAGGCGCACTCGCTCCTCAGCCGCCAGGCTCCAGCCGAAGGTGGTGGTGCCGACAAACAGGCACACCGCAGGGACCAGTGCCAGGGCCAACAGGCGCGGCAGGTATTGCTGTGGGTGGTCCTCCTCGGCACGGCGGATATCCAGCCAGGCGTCGGCGGGGTGGGTGAATAGCTTGAGCAACGGGCTGTTCATGGCGTTCTCCAGCAGGCATGGGCCTTTTAGCTATGGAGACACGCTGCGGCCAGGCGGTTCAGCCGGGTTGGCCGCCGTTGATCGGCTTACTGCAATTCCAGCAGCAAGTTCAGGCCGCCGTCACCGCATTTGCCCTGGTCGCGGACCACACCACGGTAACTTCGCCCATCCCAGACGAAGGCCACGCTATGCGCACGGTCCACCTTGTCAGGCAGCGGTGGGCAAATGTGCAGGCGCAGCCCAGGGCGGCCTTGCAGGTTGAGGGCGGCGAGCTGGCATTGGCATTCCACGCTCTGCGCCACCGGGCCGAACAGGGTGTCGCGTACGTAATCGAGCTGCAGCGAGGCATTGGGTGCACGGCCAGGCATCTTCATGGGTGCGTGGCTCCGTTGCACAGGCTTGAAGGATTGAGCGGGTAGGGCATGGCGAGCTCCAGACTGAAGAGAGAGCGGCTTAACGTTTGAAGCTTGCCTGGCCAAGATGTTCAATGTGTTTCATGTACGTTCATCTTGTTCGACGTCGATGAGGGAGGGCAGACCCTTCAGGCACCCGCCTTGCGCAAAGTCAGGTTGATACGCCGCTCACCCAGACGCGGGTGCGTGCCGGGCTTGATCGGTAGCACACCATGGAAGCGCAAGCGGTCTATGCCCCCCCAAACCAACACATCGCCGTGGCTCAGCGGGATGCGCTGGGTTTTGTCGGCGCGCTGCAGACCGCCGAACAGGAACACCGCCGGCAAGCCCAGTGACACCGACACGATCGGTTGGCCGAAATCCTGCTCATCGCGGTCTTGGTGCAGGCTCAGGCGGGTGCCCGGCAAGTAGTGGTTGACCAGGCAGGCATCTGGCACGAAACCCTCGAACCCAGCCAAGGCTGCAGCTCGGGCAGCCAGGGCGAGCAAAACCGGGGGCAGGGCGGGCCAGGGCTTGCCGCTGAGTGGGTCGCTGGGGCTGTAGCGGTAGCCGCCTTCGTCACTCACCCAGCCCAGCGAGCCGCAATTGGTCAGGCCTACCGCCATGCGCAGGCCCCCCGGGGTGTGCATGTGCCGGAACGGCGCGGCACGCAGCACTGGGCGCAGGGCGTCGAGCAGCGCCTCGGTTTCGGCCAGGGCGAAGCCAGGCAGCAGCACGGTGTGGCTGGCCAGGCGTTGCGGCTGGGGGCCGAACAGGTCGAGGTCGGACTGGATCATGAGGGGCTGCATATGTGTGATGTGTAGCCAGTGTATCCCGATGGATGCAATTGCTGTAGGACCGGCCTTGTGCTGCGAAGAGGCCGGCATAGCTCCCCAGGCGGAGCGAAAGTATGCCAAGGGTTGGGGTATCAAAAAAGGAACCGCGGCACCAGGGAGAGGAGCACCGCGGTTCAAGGGGGAGAGGTTTACTTCTGGGTCACAGTGGCCAGGTTCGCGCTGCCCAGCTGGGTGATGGTGGCGGTTTGGGCGATACCGCTCTGGTCGACGAACGCCTTGTTGCCCTGGCCTCCCTGGGTCACGTAGGCGACGTTGATGCTGTCAGTCTGTTTGATGGTGGCTTCGTTGCCGCTACCGTACAGCTGGTTGGTGTAGCTTTGGTTGGCGTAGCCGGACTGGTCGAGGGTGATGGAGTTGCCGGTGCCCTGGCTGTTGCCGTAGGCATAGTTGTCGGTACCGCGTTGGTCGGCGATCAGGATGTTGTCGGTGCCGTTCTGCTCGAAGTACAGCTCGTTGTTGACGTCATCCTGCTTGGTCTGCATCTGGTTGCCTTTACCCGTCTGGGTCAGCGTGGCCATTTGGTCAGCGCCCTTCTGGGTCAGGTTGACGCCGTTGCCATTGCCCGTCTGGTTGATGGTGGCGTTCTGGTTGGTGCCGAACTGGCCGCCCATCTTGGCGCCTTTCCAGTTGCTGGCGGTGATGCTGTTGCCATTGCCTTTGGTGTTGATGGTCAGGTTGAGGTTTTCACCATTTTGGTAGGTGAAGTGCAGGTTGTTGTTGCCGGTCTGGGTGATGGTGGCGGTCGCGTTGTTGGTCTCGAACTGATCCGACCAGCTGGCGTTGGCATTGCCTTGCTGCGACAGGCTGACCTTGTTGCCGGTACCGAAGCTCTGGTCGATATAGCCTTCGTTCGCCTGGCCGGTCTGGGTCACGGAGGCCTGGCTACCGATCTGGTTGTCCTGCCACACCTCCACCGAGTTGCCGCCACCGTACTGGCCAATGCCGATGGTGCCACCGGTGCCTTCACGCTGGTCGCCATAGGCCCAGTTGTCGTGGCCATCCTGGTAGACCTGAATGTCGCCATCGACATGGTTCAGGTGCTCGGCGGCGGCGTAGTTGTCCTGGCCGGTCTGGTTGACGGTGCTGCGGTTGTTGAGGCCACCGAAGGTTTGCTCGATGAAGGCCTCGTTGCGCTGGCCAGATTGCCAGGTGGTAGCTTTGCTGCCTTCCTGGCTGTCCTGCCACACCGTGGATTTGTTGCCGACGCCTTGCTGGGTTTGCAGCGACTCGTTGTTCAGCCCAACCGACTGGCTGGCGAAGGCGTCGTTGTAGCTGCCTGAAGCCTGCTGTTTGATCTGGCTGCCATTTTCAAACAACTGCTCGGCGTAGCCGGCATTGTACTGGCCAGTGGCGCTCTGCTGGATATCGCTGGTGCTTTCGGTCTGCACCGCCAGGTGGTTGTGGCCCTTGCCGGTCTGGTTCTGGGTGGCCGAGGCAAAGGAAGCCTGGGTCTGGGTGACTTCGGCGATGTTTTCCTTGCCGTCCTGAGTCTGGGACGAGGTGCTGTCAGCAGCCATGGCCTGACCTGCGAGGGCCAGGACGATAGCGGCACTTAACGGAGCGAGCTTGTACATGGTGGTGCCTCCAGGTCTATCGGTATTGGGTGATCTGAACATGCTGGCCATTGCCGGCCTGGGTCACGGAGCTGTTGAGGCCCGAGCCGGACTGCACGATGCTGGCGCTGTTGTCGTTGCCGATCTGCTCGATGGCAGCGCTGTTGCTGCTGCCGCTTTGGCGGATCGACGCGCTGTTGCCATTTCCCTGTTGGCTGATGCTGGCCATCAGGTCATTACCTTCTTGCAGGATGTACGCTTCTTGCGCACCACCGGCCTGCACGATGCGGCCCAACAGGGCCTGACCGTTCTGGTCGAGGGCGGCGCGGTTGCCCGACCCTTGCTGTTCGATCACCGCAGCCTGACCGGCACCGACCGGTAGCAGGCGGATGATCACCGGGTCACCTAGGTCGTTGCCGGGCGCAAGGTCGGCATTGTCCATCAGGTCATCGGCCCAGCTGGCCTGGCCCGCCAGGGCCAGGCTGAACAGCAGTGGATACAGGCGTTTCATGGCGTTTCCCCCGCCTTTACTGCACAACCACGTTGACGGTGCGGGTGGTACCCGGGCTGGTGGTGATGGTTGCCGTCGGCGCGGCGGTCGGGATGATCGTGGTGCTGTTGCTCACTGCCAGACGCCAGCGGCCGTTCACCGGCACCGTGGCGGTACCCAGCGTCTGTACGCCGGTGGTGGTGGTGACCCGGACGGTGACAACGTTGCCCGTGGTCACCGACGAGGTACCGCTGATATCCCAGTTGTACCGGTTGTTGGAGCGCGCCGTGACGGTGGCTGCCGTGACCGCGAAGGTTTCGGCGGCAGGCCGTGGCGATACGTTGACGGTGACCGTGCCTGGGGTAGACAGCGCCCCCAGCGAGTCACGGGCCTGGTAGGTGAAGGTGGTGGTGAAGGCCGTGGTCACCGTGGCCGGTGGGGTGTAGGTGACCGTGGTGCCGTCGGTGCTGACTGTGCCTCGGCCGGCAGCCGGTTGGGTGACGCCAGCAACGGCCAGCGGTACGTTGCCTTCTGGATCGGTGTCGTTGGCCAGCACGTTGATGGTCAATGGCACGCCCAGGGTGGCAACGGTTTCCGGGTTGGCAGTCGGTGCCTGGTTAGGCGCGACGTTGATGGTGACCGTGGCCGGTTCCGACTTCAGCCCCTTGGCGTCCACCGCCCGGTAACTGAAGGTGGCCACCAGCGGTTGCGTGGCCCCGGCTGGCGGGGTGTAGGTAACCGAGGTGGTGCCGTTGAGCACCACGCCGCCAAGGCCGGTTCCAGGCTGGGTCAGGTCGCTGATGGTCAGCGGAACGTTGCCGTCCGGGTCGCTGTCGTTTTGCAGCAGGTTCAGGGTAATCGGCACACCGACACTGGTGCTGCCAACGTCGGCCTGGGCTAGCGGTGGCTGGTTGGCCGCCTCGACCGGTGCGTTGCCGACCACGATCACCGGCTCCACGTCGCTACCCCCATGGGCAGACTTGACCGTAACGGTGGCTGGCGGTTGCGCCACATCGTTGACCGTGAGGCTTTGCAGCGTGCCCGATTTGGACAGGCGGCCATAGCCTTGGGCGAGCATGTCGGGGATGGTGACCTCGTCACTCGACCTGGCCTCGATCAGCAGGCGCTTGTTGGCCCAGTCATAGCGCGCGGTGCTGACCTTGACCACGTCGGTGAGCTTGCTTGACAGCGCGGTCGGCTGGGTGCCGGCGGCACTGTTGCTGGCGGTGACCACCACTACCGCCGGCGGCACGGCCTGGCTGAGCTGCTGGCTGAAGAACAGGCCATTGTTGTCCGCCGTCAGGTTGAACTGGCAGGGCGAAGGCGGCGTGCCGATAAGCGCCAGGCCATTGCGCATGCACAGGCTGGCCTCTTTCGGGGCCTTGGCGAACACTTCCACGCGGGTGCCGCTGCCGTTGCGCGAGTAGGTGGCGCGCTCCAGGGTGACCGGGGTTTGCGCGCGTTGGTCCAGCACCTTGCCCGAGACAGTGAACAACGCAGTCTCGATGCGACCGGGCGGGCCGTCGATGCGGATGAAGTTGGTATTGAACGGGCTGCCCACCACGGCTTCTGGGCGGTTCGGGTCACCAATGAAGGTTTCGGTGGCGCCGGTGTCCGGGTTGACTTCGGTGTAAGGCCCGCCAACCCCTCGCAGCCATGGCCCGAGTGCGCCGTTGAGCGCCCCGGTGAAGTTCCCCGGCGCACCGATACCGATGTCGCGGGTAATGTTGATCGCTCGCCGACCGGGCGAGGTGACGTTGACGGTTTCGACACCGTAAGGGTGCGTAATGGTGTACACACCTGCGCGGGGTACCGATACACGAATACGGATGCGGGCGAAGCTCTGCTGGTCGCCGTCCACCGGGTTTTCGGCGGCAAAGGCCGCTTCCAGGCCTGCGACATAGGCATCCAGTTCATAGCCGCTGTTACCCACGGCAGGGATGGTGGCCTCGGCCAGGAACCAGAACATCTCAGGCGGCCAGTTGTCCGGGAACACCAGCGGCAGCGCATCGTCGTAGATGCCGGGTTCCGGCAGCAGGGTGCACATGTAGGACGGTGCGGCCGGGGTGCCAGGTACGCGGGTACTGGTGGCACGTGACTGGCACAGCTCCAGGGACTGGTTCAGGCCGTCCTTGTACCACATCGGGTAGCCACCGGTGGCGAAGGTGTAGGGCCCTGGGTCCACTTCAGACAACGCGGCAAAGGCAGCGCTGGTAACGGTGAGGGAAAAACCGGCGGCGAACAGCGCACGGCGCGACCAAGTGTTCATGCTGCCTCCTTGAAGGCTGAGCCTTTGTCTGTTCATGGCACCAGCACCACGTCTTCGGTATCGCTACCCCCATTGGCGCTGGTGACCTGCACCTTGGCCGGCGGGATGGGTGAGACGGTCATGCTCAACGTCTTCACCGCGCCGTTGCCGCCAAGGTTGCCGATCAACGTACCGTTGCCGGTATGGGCGGTGAGCACGGGTGGGGTGGTTTCGTCGCTGGTGCTGGCCACCAAGGTCAGCTCGCCGGTGGACAGCCGGTACTGGGCTTGGGTGATGGTGACCAGGTCGGTCAGCGGCACGTTGTGGGTGGTCAGGCTGCTGGTCGGAATCGCCACGCTGTTGTCGGCGGTGAGTGTGAGGAGGGTGCCGGCCGCCGGGTTCAGCGCCGATTGGGCGTACCAGGCGCCGGTGCCGTTGGCCTCGGTGAGGCTCAGGTTGGGGGTCTGGCTGGTCAGGGTTACGCTGGCAGGCGGCGGCGGGGCCATCACGAAGATGTCCTGCTGGGCACGCAGGTCGCCATTCTCGGTATGCCGCGAGTAGGTGCTGCGCTGTGGCATCAGCGGGGTAGGCAGGGCGACAGTCGAGAGCTTGCCGGAGATTGCGAAAAGTTCGGTACGCAGGTCGATGCCGCCAGGGCCTTCGATGCGGACGAAGTTGGTGTTGAACGGGCTGCCGGTTACCCGTTCTTCCAGGTTCGGGTCGCCGATGAAGCGTTCGTTACCTTCGGTGTAGGGGCCGTTGACACTGCGCAGGAACGGCCCGACATCGCCTTTCAGCGCACCGGTGAAGTCGCCTGCGCCGGCAATGCCGATGTCGCGGGTCATGTTGATCGCACGGCGCCCTGCGGCGGGGACATCGAACACTTCAACGCCGTAGGGGTGGGTGACCACGTAGGTGCCGGCGGTAGGGACATCAACCCGGATACGCACCCGGGCGAAGCTGACCTGGTCACCCTCCACCGGCTCTTCGGCGGCGAATGCCGCTTCGATTGCCGTGCCGTAGCTGAGGTTGATGCCGCGGGCGGCGTCGGCGATGGCGGCGTCGGCAGTGAACCAGAATGCCTCGTCAGGGAAGTTGGTGGGGAAGACGATGGGTTGGGTATCGTCGAACACACCGGGCGTGGGCAGCAACGTGCACATGTACGACGGTGCGCCGGGTGCGCCGGCGACCCGAGAGCTGACGGCTTTGGTCAGACACAGGTCGAGGGTACGACCGTGGCTGTCCTGGTACCAGGCAGGGAAGCCGCCGTTGGCGGGGACGTAGGCGCCTGGATCGACAGCATTCAGTGCAGCCTGCGCCGGAAGCTGGAGCATGCCGGCGAAAATCGCCACTGCCAGCGGGTGGGGTATCGGTCGGTGCATGAGTCAATTCCTCCTGCAAACGGGCCCATGGACTTGGGGCGTCTGGGAGGAGATCGGCAAGAGCTGTGCCAACAGTTGAATATTGCGTTGCAGGCCTTGTGGCGCAGGGGGTGGAGGTTTTCAGCAGGGGTTTTTACGAGCGGCTGGCGGTGGGCCGCGTTCCCCCAAGGTTGGGGATTGGGGACAGGTAGTCCCAACCCAGTTTTAGAAGCAAACCGCTGTCAGCAACGCTATGACAACAACTTCGCTCGGCACGGGTTGGGAACGGGCAAGAGTGGGAGCGGACCACGGATAACACTTACTCTTTCGATTTGGATCTGCGCGGTTTACGTGGTTTTTTTTCAGGGCGCTTGCCGGGTTTGAGCTGCCAGCGATCGGCGTTGGCGAGCAGGCGCTGCTGGATTGCGGGTGGGTAGTCGCTCAGTGTCGTTACCGGTGGAACGGGTTTGCCAGGCATGCCAGCCTCGCGGATCACCTTCGGCCAGCGTGGTCGCCAGCACAGCAGCAGGCTGAGCCAATGCCCGGTGCCGATGATGACGAAGGCGGGCCAGATCATCAGCAGGATGACTTTGAACAGCCAGCTGCTTTTGCGGAAGAAGCGACCAAGGCCTTCGAACTGGGCGCTGAAGGCCTGGATGGGTGAGGGGAGTTGAGTGCTTAGGCGGGGGCGGGGGACGGCGTGTGGGCCTTCTTCCATGTAGCGGCGGATGAATTCCCATTCGTCACGCAGTTCGCTGCCGCCTTGGCCTTGTTTGCCGAGTAGGGCCATTTCCATGTGGGGGAGGCCGGTCCGGCTGGGGTGCCAGACCAGGCCGAGTCGCATGCCAAGGCTGAGTGCGTCATCTTCTGGGCTGATGGCTGTGCTTCCGGTGGTTTTCCAGGGGAAGGTTACGATACCGCCACAGTATTTCGGTCGATGGAGGTGAACTTGTTGAGTTTCTCGATTGAAGCGTACGAGCAGGTGACGGCTAGTCAGTATTTCTAGTCGTGTTAGGTGAATTCCGTACTTTGAATAAAGATACAATAAGGTTGAACTGACTGAAAGCATTATAAGTGTTGTGAGAAATGTGATTGCCGAGCGGCCCTCGGGGTCAGTAATATCCATCCATATAAATCCAGTGGTGGTGATGAGTGCGGCAGCAATGGCGGGGGCGATGGCGCCGAGCGTTGCGAGTGTAATAAGACCACGTTTTTCTTCTGAGCCACCACAGCGAATGTCTAAGAAAATGTCGTTAAAAGCGAATACAGGGCCTCTTGCGCGTGGGTTTTCACTGACGGATTGGAAGTGCACTTCCTCATCGAGATCACCCTCATAAAAATCCTGACCTATACGCTTTTCATTTGGTGTCAACTCTGACTCATATGCTTTGCGCTCGGCCTCGGACTCAGTAGCCATTTTCCAAAAGCCCCATTCGATCAAATACATTACAATACCTCGCTGAATGCTGAGTGTAGGGCCTTCAGTTCTTCTTGTTCTTCAAATGGTTTTGAATTTTTTGCAAGACGGAAGCTGCTGCGCTTGCACCACTTCTCCAAAGCATCGTCTTCAAATATGTAAATTATCACTGTCAGGACCAAGCCAATCCAGAAAGCGCCGAGAACTAGGCGGGCAAGTAGTAACCGAGCGGCTTGCGTTCCGAGTTTTTTTGCGAGTGATCCCAAGGACGCGGATAGCATCCTTACTAACTTGGCTTTGGCATTTTGAGAAAGGTAGTCGAAGAAAGGTTTTGCAACAGCAATGGCCGTTCCTAATTCGGCCAGCGATAGGGTTATTGTCGCCATTCCTCTTACGAGGTACGTCGTGGCCAAAAGCCTGGATTTTTTTTGAGTCTGTTTGATATGTCCAACGTGACTGTCGTTGAAATGTTCAAACCAATCCGCGAAATCCCACCACGCGAGCAGCGAACCTCCAACACTAGCCAATCCAGCTCCCCAGAGCTTCAATCGCCCTAAAGTGGCCGCAGCACCTTTTTTCCCAGTCACACTTTTAGCGCCATACCGTGTGACCACTTGATCCACATAGCTGGCCCCAATTTCAAAGCCCGCCGCAGCCGTGGTCATCGCGGCCGCCAGGAGTTCGGTCTTTATCCGCGCGTCACTGTCGGGCAATTCGCGGGCTTTGAACGCCATCAGCATGCCTTCCAGCAGGCACACTACGCCGGCGGCCCGTACCTTGTAGAAGTCACTCTTCTTGCTATCGGCCTGCATCAAACCCTCAGCCCAGGCCTGATCCAGGTAGCGTGCAATCTGGCCACCGCTGCGTTGTGGGTCAATGGGTTGCCCGCTGCGCGCAGCTTCGCTCAGGCGAATATCAACCGCCGTCTCATGCACCGAGGCAAACAACGTTAGGCGCAGGCCATGGTGCAGTGCCCGGTCTGCACTGTTGGGCGCGCCGGTACGCAGCACTTGTCGCCCCAGTGCAACGTACCAGGCATGCAGGCCGATGCTGGCCGTGTTGTTTCGCTTCTGCAGCTCCTCGTACAGCGAGTTGATACGCCCGAAGGCATTTGCAGCGATGTGCGCCTGGCGGGCGAGCGCCTCACGTAGCACGAACGACGACTGCGCAGGAGGCTCGGCCTTGGCCGCCTCCAGCAGCGCCGCAAGTTCGTCTCGGATGTCGTCCTGGTTGTAGGAGATGCCGCGTATTGCCAGGTTGCCCCGGTCGGCCACGTCGCTGCGCCACCAGTGGTCCAGCACCTTCGTGCCCCATTCACTCAGCTCCATGCCGATCACGCACTGGCCGGTCTGCTCGGCAAAGGCCAGGCCGTTGATCAGGTCGGCGTTGTCGTAGCGGTCCAGCGCTTGCAGCAAGCGTTGGCTGATTACCCAGCGGGCATGGTCCTTGGCGCGGTCTTCGGCAGCTTGCTGAGCTTGTTGCATGGCTTGCTCGAAACCGTCGAGCTGATCGTGCATGGCCTGGCGGTCGACCAGGTGGCCGTATTTCTGGTCGAACTTCTTGCTGAACTCGCCAGCGTCCTGACGGGCTTGGACCTTGGCACGGACGTCGCGCTCGAACTGCGCCAGGTGAGGCTTCATGCGTTCGTCGTGGGCATCGGCCTGCTGTCTGGCGCGTTCGGAAAATGCATAGATTTCAGCATGTACGTAGGGTTGGTTGCGTATGTTTTCCGCCATGACTTCGCGCTTGACGGCCTGGTCGGCCATCATCTGCGGGTAGAGCTTTTCGATCTCCAGGAACGATTGCGCCACCAGCAGCCTGCGCTCGTTGTCCACACCGGGTTCCACGATGCGTTGCAGCCACTTGGTCTTCACATCCTCGACAGCGGCGTTGCGCCAGGCGTTGAGCTCCTGGGTGATGCCGATAGCGTCTTCGATGACGATGGCGGCGCCACGGGGTTTGCTCTGGTTCAACAGCGGTGCCAGGGCCTGGCGTGAGGCGTGGGGCGAGACGATTTGGTCATTGTTGAACGGCTGCAGGTCCAGCAACGCCTGCAGGTCGGCATCGTTCTGGGCCTTGAAATCGGCAACCCAGCCCAGTTGATCGTGCTTGAGCACGTGGGGCTGTGGCGGGGCCTCGGAGGGCTGGATGAAACGGGCGATGTCGATGGCCGGCAGGCTGCTGCGGTATTCATCGTCGAGCAGGCGGTAGTTGTCGAGCATGCGCGGGGTGAGCGGAGAGGGGCTGAACAGCGGGCGCAGCTCCTGGATATCGTCGAGGTCGTAGAGGGTGATGGTCCAGCCGAAACTGCGGATGATGTCATCCAGGTTGCCAGCGAGGGGGGCAGGCTCCCAGGGAGCGTCGGCGCTGATGTACAGCAGCGAGCCATTGGGTGCGACGCGGTACTGGCTGTGCCACTCGTAGGCCGGGGCGCTGTGGCGCTTGATCAGCAGGTAGAGAAAGCCTTCGCGCAGCGGGCGGATGGCGTAGCTGGAGTGGGTCAACTCGCCGACGTCCTGGAAGGGGCTGAGGTAACCGGGCAACTTGGGCAGGCGGGCACGCTGTGCCGGGTTGCCGCCAATGGCGGCGTAGCGCAGGGGCAAAAGTTCAAAGCGGCGGGTGCAGCCGGCGACCGGGCTGTTGCGCAGGGCGGGGCGGTAGCCGGTGGTGATGCGCCTGCACAGTTCGAGGGTTTCGCTGAGTGAGTCCATGGTTGTTTGCCTCAGTCCTTGGTTTGCAGGTGTCGCTGCACGTTGTCCATCAGGGATGTCTGCTGCTCGCGGGTGGCGGCAATCGCCGCCTGCCAGGCCGGTGAGTTGCTGAGTTGTTCGCCACCGCGAGCCATCATGAGCACATAGCTGATAAGGTCGTCCTCACGGTCCAGGCCTTGCTCGCGCGCCTGATCCAGATAGTGCTGGATCAAGCCAACCCGCGTGCCGTGGCAAGCAGTAGCCAAGGCCAGGCAGGACGGCTCGTCCTTGAGCAACTCGGCAAGCTGGTAGCTCAGCGGGTCGCCCGCCAGTTCAGCCCAACACGCTTCGTTCAACGTGATTGGCGGGAGGTGTGTGGATTGAGGCTGGTCACCGCCGCAGATCTGCAGCCACAAACGCCTGCTAGGGTGCGCGACGGACGACCACCAGTGGTGGATAGGCGCCAGCCATTCGCTTACCCCAGGCAGTTCACGGTGCGTATCCAGCACTTGCAAAACTGCAGCCGTGTGAAAGCGCAGGAGGTACGAGTGGCCGTCAGCACCGGTAACGATGTTGGCGTGGCTCAAATGCCGGGCCAGCCGGGCGGGGGGAAGGGCGCTGACTATCCAGCCGCATACTGCGCCCGATGCACTTTGTTCAAGTTGCCATTGAAAATCATACTGGGCCGAGACATCCGAGCCGGGGCGCGAACCAAACAACCAGGGGCCCGCCGTGCGCAGGTTGCTGAACTGTGCTTGCTGCAGCAATGGCCAACAGCGGTCCGCGTAGTGCCCGGTCAGTCGCTCCTGCACCTCGGGTGTCAGATTGGCCATTTCTACGATGGCGCTCAGGCGATATCGGTCGGATACCCGCAACACCTCGACCATTGCTCTGACAAATGGGCTGGGCATCAGCTTGCTCCTTCCATGCGAATCATGTTGTGGCCGTCTGCGATCGCTTTCAGCAGGCAACTGAGACATATGGGTTCGCCGGGCTCAGGTACGCCAGGTGTTGAAGTGGTGCGATGACTCCCGGTTGCCTGCTGGTTGACCGGCCCCTTGAAGGCCAGCGCCAGGCCGTCCAGCGTGATACCGGCGCCATCGATTCGCAGCAGGCCCGCCGGGCTCCTGATGGTCAGGCTTTCACTGACCTGGATGTCATAGACCTTGGTGGTGTGCCGGATGGCTTCGCCGGTTTGCAAGGTGTTGTGACCGCCCACGACCTGTTCGAGGTGGCCGCCGATTTCTACCGTGTGGTTGGCCTTGGTGATGTCCTGTCGCTGATTCCCAACGTGTTCGATTCGGTCCTTGCCCGTGATAATGGTATGGGTGCGACCAATGCTCAGGCTGTCGTCGTTGCCAATTTCGTGTGTTCGGTTCTGGCCAATGCTGACGGACTCGTCCCGGGCAACGTCTTCGAGGCGATTCTGCCCAATCGAAATTGTCTCATCTCGTTCGACGCGTTCGGTGCGGTCGTTGCCCACTCGCGTGGACTCATCATTGCCGACCACATTGTTCTGGTCCCGCTGGGCATGAATGAACACTTCCTCTTTGCCTAACTCGTCTTCGAAACGCAGTTCGTTGAACCCATCCCCTTTATGGGTCTGGCTTTTGATGGTCATGCGTGTCTTGTGTTCGGGCAGGTCATAGGGCGGCAGCTGGTTGCCGCAGTAGGTGCGCCCGGTGATCATCGGCTGGTCCGGGTCGCCATTGACGTACTGGATGATCACGTCCTGGCCAATGCGCGGAATGGCCATCGAACCCCAGCTACCACCGGCCCAGCCCTGCGACACGCGTACCCAGCAGGAGCTGAACTCGTTGTTTTCGCTCTCCCGGTCCCAAGGAAAGCTGACCTTCACCCGGCCCCATTGGTCGCAGTAGATTTCCTCGCCCTTCGGCCCCACCACCGTGGCCATGTGCGGGCCGTCGATGCGCGGTTTGGGCAAGGGGGCCGGGCGCCATTCGGTTCTGCCGGGGACCAGCACGGCGTCCTGCTTGTAGCGGGTGCCTAGCTGCGCACCTGCTGCCTCTTCCTGCAGGCTGGTGAACTGGGTGCCCTCGTGGTGCACGCGGGTGACCCGCCAATGCAGGTTCAGGTCTTCGCGCGGGTGCTCGATCAGGGTGAAACTCAGCCCCGGTTGCAGGCGCACATCGTCGCCTTCCACCTCGGCCATGCGGGCATCATGGCGCAGGGCCGTGATGCGGGTGGCGGTGAAAGGCACGCCGACCGCCTCGCGCTTGTAGCGGCCGGGGTAGTCGAAGCGTTCGTAGGCGGTGGACTGGTGCGCCAGGTCGCCGCCCTCGGCGCGTAGCTCCAGGCGATAAGCCGGGTGGGTGAAGGTGTGGTCGCGCTGAACCTGGCGCGCGGTACGTACCTGCTCGCTGTAGCGCAGGTGGCGCAGGCAGGGTATTGCCTGATCGCCAGCACTGTTGGCGTGGTACAGCACCTGGTTGGGGTCGATGTCAGCCTGTTCGAAGAAACCTTCATCCTCGTCGTCGGCCTTGATGACGCCCTGGCTGATCTGCCTCAGCGCCAGCAGCCGGTCGGTGATGATCAGCGTGTGGCCTTTCGGCGTGTGCTCGAAGCGGTAGACGAGGCCCTCTTCGGCGGCCAGGCGAGCAATGAAATCGAGGTCGGTTTCACCGGCCTGCACGCAGAATTCGCGCACCTGGTGCTGATCGATGCACTTGAGCTGGTACGCATTCACGCCCTGGCGCTTGAGCATGATTTCGAGGATTTGCGATACGGTTTTCTGCTGGAAGATGCGCCAGTTCGAGCGCAACCCCGCACGGGCCAGCACGGGCTCGACCAAGGCGTGGTAGCGGGTGCGATGGAAGCCCGTTTCACCTTGGCTAAACGTGCTGACCAGGCCGTGCACATAGCGCAGCGGGCGCTCACCACGCCAAATGGTGAACAACACCGGTTTGTCGAGCAGTTGGCCAAAGTCGACAGCGTCTTCGAAACTGATCAGTTCCAGCTGCAACTGGAATGGTGTGCTGATGGCTTCATCCAGCTCGAACGACACCACTTCGAACTCGCTACGGCCCACCAGCGGCTGGAAGGTGAAGCGCAAATCGGATTGGCTAGACATGTGGTGCCCCCCGCTACTGCTGCAAAATGACGTTGAGCGATTCCACGACTTCGGCGGTGAGCCGGTCGAGACGGTAGCGGTAGTAGCTGTAAGCACAGACCATGGCGATGGCGGAGATCAGCAGCGGGCTCCACCAGGGCCACTCCCAGCGTCGCGAGCGGTAGGGACAATGAACGACGTTGCTGTAGGGGTCGCACACCTCTTCCGGCGTGGGGCCACGCAGTTCGCGAATGACCTTGTGCATGCGACTGATGAGGGCGTTGATGATCTCATCGCACTTCGGATCGAGGGCGTGCTTGCCCCTGAGCCCCAGGCAGAAGCAGTAATACAGAAACTCCAGCACATCCTGGAATTCCTTGGGCGCCTGCATGACCCGTTCGAGCAGCACGAAGACCTTCTCGCCGCCCTGGGTTTCGTCGTGGAAGATGCTCAGCAGCGGTTCATGGCTCCAGCACGAATTGTTGCCCCACGGGCGGCTCATCACGGCTTCGTCCAGGTGCAGGCACAAGGCGTAGGAGTAGACCTCCAGATGCGCGGTGGCATAGCCGTGCTGCCGCATTTCTTCGCGGATGTTGCTGACCTGGTTTTGCACGGTCTTGTGCACGTAGGCGATGTTGGGCAGCTCATCCAGCGTGCGCAGGCGAATGACCAGGCCGAACAGCGGGCTTGCTGCGTCGAGCATCAGGTTTTTGAAGCCGCCGCGCAGTTGGAAGTCCGGGTCGGCGGGGTAGCCGGGTAGCTCCGTTGCGTGCTCGGAACCCGCACCATCAAGAGGCGGCTGAGTACCGTTTATATCCTCAAGCAGGATTGGCTTTTTTTTGGTGGGCACTGGCTTGGCAGTGCCATCGGAGTCTTTGGACATCCTTAATCCTCGTCTATACCTAGGCCGAAATCGCGCAAGGACCGCGCACTTTCCATGCGATCGGGTGCAAGCATTTTTGCGAAAGCCTGAAGGTTAGCGAGGAACCAATTTATATGGGAGATTGAAACTTCCTAATCTCGTGTAGGAAGTTTCGCTTCAAGTTATTTTTAAATTATTATCTTCAGGCAAAGTATCACCGCCTTGTATGAGTCACATTTGTATTTTGTGGCGATCGGGCCGCTGCTACGAGGGCTGCAGCACAGCGGCGTCACCTATGGCCTGGTTTTGTTCAGGCGCCTGCAACGCGATGCGTCCATAGAAAAACAATGCCGTTGCCCAGGTTGTCAGCCAGACAAAGATCCCAGCCCAGAAGGTATGGGACATATAGTGCCAACCCTGCAGCACCCGGGTAGTGCCGTACACGAACCCGATCAACAAAATAGCCACCAGCAACTTGCGTGCATGCGCCCAGCGGTGACGAAGTGCAACGAAATACAGCGCCAACAAGGTAAACCCGCTGGAAGCATGGCCACCCGGCCAGCAACGGCCATCGCCGGCCTTGCTCCACAAGGAAAAGTTTTCGAACCATTCGACCCGGGCGTGTGAGCCGCCATACAGCGTGGTTTCCACGGGGCAATACACGCTGGTGTGGCTTTTCAGGTAATGAATCACGGTTGTGCTCAGCGCAAACGCCACCACAATAAACAGCAAGTCGCGGCGGTGTTGGGTGGTAAAACGCAGCACCGGGGCGATTCGGGCCTTTTCCAACACCCGGGTCAGGCCCCCTTGAGGGCGGTTGGCCAGGCGCGGCCAGATGAACGACAGCAGGCTGCCGATGACGGCCAGCTCACCCGTCCAGTCTGGCAGGATGCGCGGCCATTTGTGCGTGGCTTTCTCGAACCACTGGTTGTGCAGCAGCGGGAACTGCCCAGTGGCCGGGTCGAGCAGCAGGTTGCTAATCCAGCGATCGAGCTCCGTGAGGTCGAATGCCATGAACACGATGGCGGCCAGCAACAGCGGCAGCAGCAGGTTGTTGCGGTAGAAGGTGGCGCGGGAGGGCATGTTCAGAGTTCCTTGGCTTCAACGAGTTTGCGCCATTCACTGGCTGCTATCTGGCCCAGCATTTTCGCCTTGCCATCGCTGCCCTGGGTAATGAACAGGGCGCTGGCATAGCTGTTGGACATCGCGCTTGAGGGCACTTCAAGCGCCTGTTCCAGCCGCTCCATGCAGCCGCTGTGGCTGACCAGCACGAGGTTGTGGCCGTTTCGCTTGAGCGCCAGGGCGTTTTCGGCAAAGTCGCCGTCACACTGATTAAGCCAGTCTTGCGTGGCAATGGTTTTACCGAACATGGCGTGTGCGGTCTGCCGGGTGCGCACCTCCGGGCTGGCCCAGACATCGGCTGCGCTCAGGCCGAGGTGTTGCAGGCCGAGGCCTACATTGGCCGCCACCTGGCTGCCCGCGACCGTGATACCGCTGGGGTCACCCAGGCAGGCACCGCTGGAGCGGTCGCAGCGTTCAGCATGGCGCAGCACCACAATCACCGAGCCTTTCGCCCAGGCGGCCTCGAGCCCGCTGCGTTGCAGGTGATGCGGGTTGCCCAGGTTTGGGATGGCCATGTGGGCATGCGCCCAGGCTGCTGCCGCGCCCAGCACGAACAGCATGCACAGGACTGCCAATTGCGCCGCACCCCAAGGCAGTCGGTATACCTGCGCAAGCCGTGAGGCGGGGGATTTGTCGATAACGCCTTGCAGCATATTGCCACTCCAGTCAGCTCGCTCCATACGAGAGCGTCGGCACTGTAGGCGGTGGAATGTCGGCAGAGAGTGAGGCAGGTGTGAAAAAAGCCTTATCGGACAGCCGTACGGGGGTGGCTTGAGCTGTGATAAGTCAAGTATGAAACCGGTTTCAAAACATTTCTGAACGCGCTAGATTATTCGGCTGTCTTCTTGATGGCCTATCAAGATCACCCCCTAAAGAAATCAGATGGCGCTTTCCAAGGCCGCCGCACAGCCGAATGAGGACTTCCAATGCCTGAGCATGCCCCAGACAACCCGCGCAGGGATTTTCTGCGCAAGACCTTGACCCTGATCCCTGTCGTTACCGTGGCCAGCACAGGGCTGGGCGTGGGCGCCAGCCAGCTGCTTGCGGCACCGCAAGCGCATCAGCAACCCAACGTGCCGGCCATGCCACCCGCGGGCGACTATCAGCCGACGTTCTTCAGCGCCGAAGAGTGGGCTTTTGTCCAAGCTGCCGTGTCGCGCATCATCCCGGCCGATGAACTTGGCCCCGGCGCACTCGAAGCCGGCGCCGCCGAATTCATCGACCGGCAGATGAACACTCCCTATGCGACGGGTGCACAGTGGTACATGCAAGGCCCGTTCAACGCCGACGCGGCGCCCGAGCTGGGCTATCAGCTACAGCTCAGCCCACAACAGATCTACCGCCTGGGCATCGCTGCCGTGGACGGCTGGTGCAAAACCAACGGCGGGCAGCCTTTTGCTGCGCAAGATAGCGCTACCCGAGACCGTATTCTCAGCAAGGTCGAGGCAGGCGAGCTGGTGTTCGATACCGTTCCGGCCAAGGTGTTCTTCAGCTTGCTGGTGCAAAACACCCGTGAAGGGTTCTTCTGCGACCCGATCCATGGTGGCAACAAAGGCATGGTCGGCTGGACCCAGATCGGTTTCCCCGGCGCCCGCGCCGACTTCATGGACTGGGTCGAGCGCAACGAGCCTTACCCGTTTCCGGCTGTATCGATTCGCGGCAAGAGGGCTTGAAGCATGGCGACTGTGTTGAACAAAGTGGATGCCGTGATCGTCGGCTTCGGCTGGGCCGGCGCGATCATGGCCAAGGAGCTGACTGAAGCGGGTCTGCACGTGGTAGCCCTGGAGCGTGGGCCTATGCAGGACACCTACCCGGAAGGCAGCTACCCGCAGGTGATCGATGAGCTGACCTACAGCGTGCGCAAGAAGCTGTTCGTCGATGTATCGAAAGAAACCGTCACTGTCCGCCATAGCGTGAACGATGTGGCGCTGCCCAACCGCCAGCTCGGTGCCTTCCTGCCAGGTAAGGGCGTTGGCGGCGCAGGCCTGCACTGGTCGGGCGTGCACTTTCGGGTCGACCCGGTCGAGTTGCGCCTGCGCAGCCACTACGAAGAGCGCTACGGGCGCACGTTCATCCCCGAGGGCATGACCATCCAGGACTTCGGCGTCAGTTACGAAGAACTGGAGCCGTATTTCGACTTTGCCGAAAAGGTTTTCGGCACTTCAGGCCAGGCGTGGACCGTCAAAGGCAAGGTGGTCGGTGAAGGGAAGGGTGGCAACCCCTATGCACCGGACCGTTCCAACCCGTTCCCACTGCCTGCGCAGAAGAACGTTGTATCGGCCAGGTTGTTCGAAAAGGCCGCCACGGGCCTGGGCTATAAACCCTACAACTTGCCCTCGGCAAACACCTCCGGCCCCTACACCAACCCCTACGGTGCGCAAATGGGGCCGTGCAACTTCTGTGGTTTTTGCAGCGGCTACGTGTGCTACATGTACTCCAAGGCCTCGCCCAACGTGAACATTCTGCCGGCGCTGCGCCAGGTGCCCAACTTCGAGTTGCGGCCCAATGCCCACGTGCTGCGGGTGAACCTGGACGATAGCAAGCGCAAGGCTACCGGTGTGACCTATATCGATGCCCAGGGGCGCGAGGTAGAGCAGCCAGCGGAGCTGGTGATCCTGGCGGCGTTCCAGTTCAACAACGTTCGCCTGATGCTGCTTTCCGGCATTGGCAAGCCTTACGACCCGGTGAAGAACGAAGGTGTGGTCGGGCGTAACTTCGCGTACCAGAACATGGGGACGGTCAAGGCGTTCTTCGACAAGAGCACCTACACCAACAACTTTATCGGCGCGGGTGGCAATGGCATTGCCATTGACGACTTCAATGCCGACAACTTCGACCATGGCCCGCACGGCTTTGTCGGCGGCTCGCCGATGTGGGTGAACCAGGCCGGCAGCCGGCCGATTGCCGGCATCTCCAACCCGCCGGGCACGCCGGCCTGGGGCAGTGCCTGGAAGAAAGCCACAGCGGACTACTACACCCACCAGGTGTCGATGGACGCCCACGGCGCTCACCAGTCCTACCGTGGCAACTACCTGGACCTCGACCCCACGTACCGCGACGCCTACGGCCAGCCGCTGTTGCGCATGACCTTCGACTGGCAGGAGAACGACATCAAGATGAACCAGTTCATGGTCGGCAAGCTGAGCAAGATCGCCCAGGCGATGAACCCCAAGGCCATTGCCGTGCTGGGCAAGCAGGTGAAGGATCACTTCAACACCGCCAGTTACCAGACCACCCACCTGAATGGCGGCGCGATCATGGGCACCGACCCGAAAACCAGTGCACTGAACCGCTACCTGCAAAGCTGGGACGTGCACAACGTGTTCGTCCCGGGCGCTTCGGCGTTCCCGCAGGGGTTGGGGTACAACCCGACCGGGCTGGTGGCCGCGCTGACCTATTGGTCAGCCCGCGCCATCCGCGAGCAGTACCTGAAAAACCCCGGCCCGCTGGTTCAGGCCTGAGGAGCGATGAGCATGAAGACAATGTTGATCGCAACCCTGCTGCTGGGTGCCGGTACGGCTGCGCAGGCGGCCACCCATGACGATGCGCAGGTGCGCCAAGGTGCATACCTGGCCCGCGCCGGTGACTGTGTGGCCTGCCACACCGCCAAGGGCGGCAAGCCTTTTGCCGGTGGCTTGCCGATGGAAACGCCAATCGGCAAGGTGTATTCCACCAACATCACCCCGGCAGCCAGCGGCATTGGCCAGTACAGCTTCGAGGACTTCGACCAGGCGGTGCGCAAGGGTATCGGCAAGGACGGCAGCACCCTGTACCCGGCCATGCCGTATCCGTCATATGCACGGGTCAGCGAGCAGGACATGCAGGCGCTGTACGCCTACTTCATGAAGGGCGTGGAGCCGGTCGAGCAGCCGAACAAGGCCACCGACATTCCCTGGCCACTGAGCATGCGTTGGCCGCTGGCAATCTGGCGTGGCCTGTTCGCACCAGAGGCCAAGCCTTGGCAGGCCTCGGCGGCAGCCGACCCGGTGGTCAACCGTGGTGCGTACCTGGTCGAAGGGCTTGGGCATTGTGGCGCCTGCCATACGCCACGAGCGCTGACCATGCAGGAAAAAGCGCTGAGCCCTGCGGATGGCGAGCAGTTTCTGGCCGGCAGCGCTCCGCTGGACGGCTGGATTGCCAAGAACCTGCGTGGCGATCACCAGGACGGGCTGGGCAGCTGGAGCGAGGCGCAGCTGGTGCAGTTCCTCAAGACTGGGCGCAGCGATCGCAGCGCCGTGTTCGGCGGCATGAGCGACGTGGTCGAGCACAGCATGCAGCACATGACGGATGCCGACCTGACCGCGATCGCCCGCTACCTGAAGACCTTGCCGCCGAGCAACCCCGACGACCAGCCGCACGTCTACGACAAGCAGGTGGCGCAGGCGCTGTGGAACGGTGATGACAGCAAGCCTGGGGCGGCGGTGTACATCGACAATTGCGCGGCCTGCCACCGCACCGATGGCCGGGGCTACACCCGAGTGTTCCCAGCGCTGGCCGGTAACCCTGTGGTGCAAACCACGGATGCCACATCGTTGATCCATGTGGTGTTGGCGGGGGGCACGGTACCGGCAACGCATACCGCGCCGTCGACCTTCACCATGCCAGCGTTCGGCTGGCGCCTGAGTGACCAGGAGGTTGCCGAGGTGGTGAATTTCATTCGCAGCAGCTGGGGTAACCAGGGCGGCGCCGTTACGGCCAGTGATGTGAAATCGCTTCGCTGACCTCTTACGTGCATCCTGATGCATTGGGGGAGCGGGGTTAACCCGCTCCCTTATTCTGTTTCTTAAAATTACTGTTATATCAGTATTTTAAGTAGCTTATATAATCTCGAACATCATATCGGTTTGAACATTACTGACTAACGGTATGTTGACGAATTGCCACAGATTTGCTGTATTGAAACCGGTTTCATTGCAATCACAATAATCACAAGGACAACCCATGACCGACGCGCCTGCCCATGCCCGCGAACGGGTCACCATCAGCGAAGTAGCGCGTATCGCTGGCGTTTCCAAAGCCACCGTCTCCCGTTACATCGGTGGCGATCGTCAATTGCTGGCCGACGCTACCGCCAAGCGCCTGGAAGAGGTCATCGAGCGCCTCGGCTACCGCCCCAACCAGATGGCCCGCGGCCTCAAGCGCGGCCAGACGCGACTGATCGGCATGCTGGTGGCCGATATTCTCAACCCCTATTCAGTGGCCGTGATGCATGGCGTGGAAACCGCCTGCCGTCAGCACGGTTACAGCCTGGTGGTGTGCAACACCAACCGTGACGACGAGCAGGAACGTCACCACTTGGAGGCCCTGCAGAGCTACAACGTCGAAGGGTTGATCGTGAACACCCTGGGTCATCACCCCGGTGAACTGCTCAACCTGCAGCGTGACATCCCCATGGTGTTGGTCGACCGCCAGTTGCCCGAACTGAACGTGGACCTGGTCGGCCTGGACAATGCCGACGCGGTCGAGCAGGCCCTCGACCACCTGCAGGCCCAAGGCTACCGCGATATCCTGGCAGTCAGTGAACCCCTCGATGGCACCAGCTCACGCCTGGAGCGGGTGCAGGCGTTCGGCGCGTCGGTTAGCCGCCGGCCCGGCATGCGTCAGCAAGTACTGGAAACCAGCACGGGGCTGCAGGGCCAGCTGGCTTCGTTTCTCGCCCGCCATAGCCATGGCCCACAAGCCATCTTCACCTTCAACGGCGTAGCGACCTTGGCGGTAACCCGGGCCTTGCAAGAGGCCGGGTGCAACTTGTTTGCCGACGTCGGGTTGATCGCCCTCGACGACCTGGACTGGTACCCCTTGGTTGGCAAAGGCATCACTGCACTGGCCCAGCCTACCGAACGCATCGGTGAGGCGGCTTTCGAAAGCCTGCTCGGCCGCCTTCGCGGCGACAGCGGGGCAGCGCGGCGCATCGACTTCAAGGCCGACCTGATCGTCCGCGGCTCAACCCAACTCCAGTAAGCAACGGCAGGCCTGTGTCCGCCGCTGCCGATCAAAAATGAAACCGGTTTCATAAGGATAAAAACAATGCACCCGAACCCCGTTTCCATCAGCCTTTCCAGCTACGGTGCCGACTTTGTGCGGCAACGTGGCCAAGAGCAGTTCCTGGACTTGCTGGCAGCCGCTGGCGTTAGCCGAGTGGAATTGCGCGAAGAACTGTTCGCCAGTGCACCTGACGCATCCGCCCTGGGTGCGGTCATTGCCGCATTGCACCTGGAGTGCCTGTATTCGACACCCCTTGAACTGTGGACCACGCAAGGCATGCCCGATCCACTCCTGGTCCACAAGCTCGAAATCGCCCGAGCGGTTGGCGCGGTGGCGCTGAAGGTTTCACTGGGCCATTTCAATGAGCGCTGCGATATGGCGGTGCTGGCGGCACTGCTGCCGGCACATGGGCCGCTGCTGCTGGTTGAAAACGATCAGACCACCCAAGGAGGCAGGATCGAACCCCTGGTGGAGTTTTTCCAGAATGCCGAGCAGTTACGGCTGCGCCTGGGGATGACGTTCGATATCGGTAACTGGCAGTGGCAGGGTGAGGCTGCGGGGCAAGCCGCACGGCAACTTGGCCGTTGGGTGCAGTACGTGCACTGCAAGGCTGTGCAGCGCCGGGCCGATGGCCGCCTGGTTGCCATACCGCCCCAGGCGGCGGACCTACACGAGTGGGCAACGCTGCTGGCCGAGTTCGCGCCTGGCGTGGTACGCGCCGTCGAGTACCCCTTGGTTGGCGAAGACCTGCTGGCGCTGACCCGCGCCCAGGTGCGTAGCCTGTCTGCGCTGGGCGCGGAGCAGGAGGTGGCCCATGCATGAGCATGACGTGCTGTGTTTCGGCGAGACCATGGCCATGTTCGTTGCCGAGCAAACCGGCGACCTGGCCAGTGTCGAGCAGTTTGGCAAACGCATCGCCGGTGCGGACAGCAACGTGGCCATCGGCCTGGCGCGGCTGGGTTTCAACGTGCGCTGGCTGAGCCGGGTAGGTGACGATTCGCTGGGCCGTTTCGTGCTCGACAGCTTGCGCCGCGAAGGCCTGGACTGTTCTGGCGTGGAGGTGGACGCCAGCTACCCCACCGGTTTTCAGCTCAAGGCCCGCTGCGATGATGGCAGCGACCCGTCGGTGGAGTACTTCCGCCGTGGCTCGGCAGCCCGTCGGCTGTCGCCAGCGCTGATTCATTCAGACGTGCTGCAAGCACGCCATCTGCACGCCACCGGCATTCCGCCGGCGCTGTCGGACAGTTGCCGGGCGCTGTCCCACGCGCTGCTGGACGCCATGCGCGCAGCGGGGCGCAGTATTTCGTTCGACCCCAACCTGCGCCCCTCGCTGTGGCCTGATCAAAGCAGCATGGTGCGCGAAATCAATGCCCTGGCGACCAAGGCCGACTGGGTTCTACCGGGCCTGGAGGAGGGGCGGTTGCTGACTGGCCAGCAAACACCGGCGGACATCGCCGCGTTCTACCTTGACCAAGGGGTTGAGCTGGTCGTCATCAAACTGGGCGAGGCCGGCGCCTACTTTCGCAGCGCCAAGGGCGAAGGGCAGGTGGCGGCGGTGCCGGTCAGCCATGTGGTGGATACCGTTGGTGCCGGCGATGCCTTTGCCGTCGGCGTGCTCAGTGCGCTGCTGGAGGGCCGTGCAGTGGTTGAGGCCGTGGCGCGTGGTAACTGGTGCGGCAGCCGTGCCGTGCAATCGCGGGGCGACATGGAAGGCCTGCCGCTGCGCCACGAGCTGGAGGCCCACAACCTGCGCAGAAGCGCTTGACCCAACCAACCCCGAATCACCTGTTGCAACAAAAACAACAAGCTCAGGAGAAACAAACCATGCAAAGCCCAAGCCTGGCACCTCGCCGTTGGTGGTACATCATCCCAATCGTGTTCTTCACTTACAGCCTGGCGTACCTGGACCGCGCCAATTACGGTTTCGCCGCCGCCTCTGGCATGGCCGACGACCTGCAAATCACTCCCGTGCTGTCTTCGCTGCTGGGTGCGCTGTTCTTTCTCGGTTACTTCTTCTTCCAGGTGCCCGGTGCCATCTACGCCGAAAAGCGCAGCGTGAAGAAGCTGATCTTCGTCTGCCTGATCCTTTGGGGCGGCCTTGCCACGCTTACCGGTATGGTCAGCAACGTCTACATGCTGATCGGAATCCGCTTCCTGCTTGGGGTGGTGGAGGCGGCGGTCATGCCGGCAATGCTGGTGTACCTGTGCCATTGGTTCACCCGTGCCGAGCGCTCGCGTGCCAATACCTTTCTGATGCTCGGCAACCCGGTGACCATCTTGTGGATGTCGGTGGTGTCGGGGTACCTGATCAAACATTACGACTGGCGCTGGATGTTCATCATCGAAGGCCTGCCAGCTGTGATTTGGGCGTTCTTCTGGTGGCGCCTGGTGGATGACCGCCCGGCCCAGGTCAGCTGGCTGAGCGCACAGGAAAAGGCCGCCCTTGCGCAAGCACTGGCCGCCGAGCAGCAGGGCATCAAGCCAGTGAAAAACTACCGCGAGGCGTTCCGCTCGCCGCAGGTGATCATCCTGGCGCTGCAGTACTTCTGCTGGAGTATTGGCGTGTATGGCTTCGTGCTGTGGCTGCCGTCGATTCTCAAGCAAGCGGCGAACGTCGATATCGTGCAGGCCGGCTGGCTGGCCTCGGTGCCGTACCTGGCAGCGGTGCTGGCGATGGTGGGCGTGTCCTGGGCGTCCGACCGCCTGCAAAAACGCAAGCGTTTCGTCTGGCCGCCACTGCTGATTGCCGCCGTGGCGTTCTATGGCTCGTACGCCTTGGGCACTGAGCACTTCTGGCTGTCGTATACGTTGCTGGTGGTCGCCGGTGCCTGCATGTACGCACCCTATGGCCCGTTCTTCGCGATCGTGCCCGAGATCCTGCCGGCCAACGTCGCAGGCGGTGCCATGGCCCTGATCAACAGCATGGGCGCGCTGGGCTCGTTCGGTGGCTCGTGGCTGGTGGGCTACCTCAATGGCGCAACAGGCGGGCCTGGTGCCTCTTACCTGTTCATGTGCGGTGCGCTGCTGAGCGCAGTGGCGCTTACCGCTGCACTCAATACTTCCCAAATGTCTGGCCGGGCAAAGCGCGATAGCGCGCAACTGGCCGTGAACCCTTAGGACACTTGCAATGAAGAAGCGAATTGTTCTGTATAAACGCCTGCCCGCTGACTTGATGGCACGCCTGCAAGCGCGCGTTGAGGTGACCTGGGTAGATACGGCCCAGCCCGATGGCCTGGCCCGCTTGCGCGATGCGTTGCCGGGCGCACACGGGTTGCTCGGGGCCAGTGTGCGCCTGGATGCCAGCCTGCTAGACCTGGCGCCTCAGCTGGAAGTGGTGTCCAGCGTTTCGGTGGGCGTGGACAACTACGATGTTGCCGAACTCAGCCGCCGTGGTGTGAAGCTGACCAACACGCCCGACGTGTTGACCGAAACCACCGCCGACACCGGCTTTGCCCTGCTCCTGGCCACCGCCAGGCGGGTGGTGGAGCTGGCGAACTGGGTGCGTGATGGCCATTGGCAGGCCAACCTGGGGCCTGCGCATTTTGGCAGTGATGTGCACGGCAAGACGCTGGGCATCGTCGGCATGGGCCGCATCGGCGAGGCCTTGGCCCGGCGCGCATCCGCCGGCTTTGGCATGCGTGTGCTGTACCACAGCCAGCGCCCCAAGCCCGAGGTGGAGGCACGCTATGGCGCAAGCAAATGCAGCCTGGATGCCTTGTTGCAGCAGGCGGATTTCGTTTGCCTGACGGTGCCGCTGAACGCCAGCACCGAAGGCCTGATCGGCACACGGGAACTGGCGTTGATGAAGCCCGAAGCAATCCTGGTGAACATCTCGCGTGGGCGTGTGGTGGATGAACAAGCGCTGATCGAAGCGCTGCGGAACCGGCGCATTCGCGGCGCGGGGCTTGATGTGTTCGTGCAGGAGCCGCTGGCGACAGACTCGCCGCTATTGCAGCTCGATAACGTGGTAGCCACCCCGCATATCGGCTCAGCGACCGAGGAAACCCGCCAGGCCATGGCGCGTTGCGCGGTGGACAACCTGCTCAGCGCGCTGGCCGGTGAGCGGCCGTTGAACCTGGTCAACGGCTAGCGCGAACCCTGGTACTTGCACAAGGCCGCTCACACAAGTGAAGGCCCCGCAAGTCAAGTCATCGGCAGTTACCCGCCTTGCGGTAGCCCGCTGCCTGCGCTTCACCTTCGGTGGCGAACGTAACCTGGTTCTTCGCCGCCACCTGGTTGTAGCCCGGGCAGCCAACCGACAGGTGATAGACATGGCTGTTGCGGTTGCCTAGCACAGCCCCGACCGACTCGGCGCTGGCCAGGCTCGGTTTGGCCTCTGCCTTGGCGGCTTTCACTGGCACCGCTTGCACCACGCCGCTGCCAACCGGCTTGTAGTCGGCCGTCCACTTGCGTTCCCCGCTTACGAACGGGTTGGCATGCCCCATGATCGCGGCAATACGCCGGTCGCGTTCTTTCTCCCAGGCCGACACCGGGTGTTGCTTGTCCCAGGCCATCAGCAGCTGTTGCTGCTGGCGCGACATGCTCAGCTGGTAGCGGTCGAACATGTAGAACGTGGTGCGGGCCACCAGGCCTTTGACTTCATCACGCGGTTCGGCGGCGCGCTGGACGAAATCGACCTTGGTGCTGCATTGGCCGTATTCACCTGCATTGCCAGCCACCATGCCGTAATTGAAGTTGCTGCGGTCACCGTTGACCTCGCCCACGGCCGGGTACAGGTTGAACAGGTCGGCCTCCATGGCGCGGAATACCGGATCGTTGTCCACGCAATGTTCGCGGCCACCGTTCTTCCAGCACTGGCGCTGGTTGCCGAAGGTGTAGGCGGGCACGATGTGCTCCCACTCGGTACGCTCGGCGCGGTTCTGCTGCTTGCGCGTCTGGTAACCGCACGAGGCGGCATCGATACGCCCGCCGGACTTGCCCACCCAGGTCCACTTGCAACCGCAGTACAGGTCGCCCATGGCACTGCTGGCTTGGTCCAGGTACACCTTCTGCTTGGCCACCACCTTGGCTTCGGTGAAGGTTGCCGGCGGGTTGGCCAGGGCGGGCAGGGTAAAGGAAAACAATAAGGTTACGGCGTAAAGCAGTGATTTCATGGAGAAAACATATTTCAGATTGGGGCGCGCATTGTAATGCTTTCCCCGTTGCAGGCCAGCTCGCGAAGCCATACCAGTGGTCGGCCAGGGTGTTCGCTGGCCATGAGGCTGAAGGTGGCTGAGTCGAGCATGTCGCGCACCTGGGTGCTCATGCGCAACAGGCGCTCGATGAAACCGGCTGTGACGGTGCCGTAGTCTTCCAGGGAAATACCGCTTTGGTTGTGCTGGATTGCCAAGTGGTAGTGGCTCACCCCGGCACCGTCGCCACTGCCGCCCAGGACCACGGTGAAACGTGGGCCGAGCAGGCTGGCCAGGCGCTGTTGGACCAGGTCGAGCAGTGCCAGCGGTATTTCATCGTGCCGCAGTGTGGTGGGGAAGCAAGGGGTGAAGGGAGGCATAAGTGTGTCCTGCTGGGCGAGGTTCGAGTGCAGGTCAGCTTAGGCAATGTGACTGTCAACTTGGGTTAAGCGAGGGTAAAAGCGGGTAATGCTCCAGAGCGCTTCGCGGTCCCTGTAGGACCGCGCATGACGCTTGCCTTGCCGGCTTCAGAATGTCTGCCCCAGGGAGAACTGGAAAATCTGGGTCTCGGCGTTATCCGGCTTTTTCAACGGCGCCGCCAGGCTGAAGCTCAGCGGCCCCATCGGGCTGTACCAGGTCACGCCAACCCCCAGCGACACGGCCATCTGCGCCAGGTCGACGCTGCCACAGCCTTGGGTGGTGGACAGGTAGCAGGTGTCGGCATACACATTGCCCGCATCGACGAACAATGAGCTGCGCAGCTGGCTCTGGTCCTTCACGAACGGCAACGGGAAAATGTACTCGGCACCGCCGGTGATCAGGATATTGCCCCCCAGCACATCGGTGTCTCGGTCGGAGTAGTAAGCCTGGCCTGACCTTGCATAAGCACCGGTGGCCGGGGTGTTGCGTGGGCCGAGGGTGCCGTCCTTGAACCCACGCACCGAACCCTGGCCACCTGCGGTGTAGCTTTCATAGAACGGCAAGCCGTCGGTGGAGCCGTAGCCATTGCCATAGCCCAGGCTGGTGTGCAGGCGCAGTGCGGTGTTGTTGGTCACCGGCAAGTAGGCCTGGCCGTTGTAGTCCAGCTTGTAGAATGACAGGTCGCTGCCTGGGGTGGTGGCCATCAGCGTCAGGCTCTGCGAGTGGCCACGGGTGGCCAGTACGCCTTTATTGAGGGTGGATTCCGACCAGCCGATCGAGGCCTTGAGGTTGTTGAAACTCTTGCCCTCGCGGGAAATGAAGTCGTAGATCTCGTCGGCGCTGTAGGTGCCCGGCGAAAGGTCGTCGTGCTGCAGGGTGAGGCCGTAGCTCAGGCGCGAGGTTTCGCTGATCGGGTAGCCAAAGCTGACCCCGGCGCCGTAGCTGTTGATCGCATAATACGAAACGCCATCGTCGTAGTAATCGCTGTAGTCGGTGCTGTTGTAGAACAGGTTGTAGCCCAGGCTGACCCCGTCGGCGGTGAAGTAGGGGTCGGTGAAACCGAAGTTGTACTTGGTCTGGTATTCGCTGCGCGTCAGGCCGATGGCCACCTTGTTACCGGTACCGAGGAAGTTGCTCTGGCTGATCGAACCACCGAGGATCAGGCCGGCGCTCTGGGCGAAACCGACGCTGGCGGTGATCGAGCCGGAGGCCTGCTCTTCGACGCTGTAGTTGACGTCGACCTGGTCGTCGGTGCCCGGCACCGGTGGGGTCTCGACGTTGACTTCCTTGAAGAAGCCCAGGCGCTCCAGACGGGTCTTGGACTGGTCGATCAGGTAGGTCGAAGCCCACCCGCCTTCCATCTGGCGCATTTCGCGGCGCAGCACTTCGTCTTCGGTCTTGGTGTTGCCGCGGTAGTTGATGCGGTTGACGTAGGCACGCTTGCCCGGGTCGACCACGAACATGATGTCGACCGTGTGGTCCTGGTCGTTCGGCTGTGGCACGCCGTTGACGTTGGCGAAGGTGTAGCCTTCGTTACCCAGGCGGCGGGTGATCAGCTCGGAGGTGGTGGTCATCACCTTGCGCGAGAACACCTGGCCTGGCTGCACCAGCAGCAGCGACTTGACCTGGTCTTCCGGCACCTTGAGGTCACCGGACAGCTTCACGTCGCGAACGGTGTACTTCTCGCCTTCGTTGATGTTGACGGTGATGTAGACGTGCTTCTTGTCCGGCGTGATGGACACCTGGGTGGAGGCGATGTCCATGTTGATGTAGCCGCGGTCCAGGTAGTAGGAACGCAGGCGCTCCAGGTCACCGGAGAGTTTTTCACGGGCGTACTTGTCATCGTTCTTGAAGAACGACAGCCAGTTGGTGGTCTTCAGCTCGAACAGCTGCCCCAGGGTTTCATCATCGAACACGTTGTTGCCAACGATGTTGATGTGCTGGATGGCGGCGACGGTGCCTTCGTTGATCTTGATCTTCAGCGCCACACGGTTGCGCGGCTGCGGCACCACTTCGGCGTCGACCTCGGCCGAGTAGCGGCCCTGGGCCACGTACTGGCGCTGCAGCTCGTTACGCACACCTTCGAGGGTGGCACGCTGGAAGATTTCGCCCTCGGCCAGGCCCGATTGCTTCAGGCCCTTCATCAGGTCTTCGGTGCTGATCGCCTTGTTGCCTTCGATCTCGATGCTCGACACCGACGGGCGCTCGACCACGTTGATGATCAGCACATTGCCATCGCGGTTCAACTGGATGTCCTGGAAGAACCCGGTCTTGAACAGGGAACGGGTCGAGTCCACCAGGCGGCGGTCATCGGCCTGGTCGCCGACGTTCAGCGGCAGGGCACCGAACACACTGCCGGCGGAAACCCGCTGCAGGCCGTTGACGCGGATGTCGGCGATCCTGAAGGGGGAGGCCTGGGCCAGCGTGGCTTTCAGCAACAGGATGGAGAGCAACAGGCGCGGGTAGTTCATCGGGGGTTCCAGACAAGCGGATTCGGAGTGCAGCACGTGCGGGCAACCCGCATGCGGCGGGCGATGAGGATACGGGCGGGCTGTGTACGGCGCGGTTAGCCGAGGGTAAAGATGTGTAAAGTCCGACCGGCCGGCGGTGACAGTGCCCGCCTGCAGGGTGATCATTACGGCCCCTGCAATTGCGATATCTGGCCCTGATGATCCCTGTGCTGCTGGTCGACGACGACCGCGAACTGACTGAAATGCTCTCTCTGTACCTGGCGCGCGAAGGCTTCCAGGCCACGGCCGTGGACACCGGTGAAGAGGGCGAGGCCCAGGCGCTGTCCGGTAACTACCAGGTGGTGGTGCTGGACGTGATGCTGCCCGGTATCTCCGGTATCGAAGTGCTGCGCCGTGTGCGTGCACGCAGCCAGGTGCCGGTGCTGCTGCTGACCGCCCGTGGCGACAACATCGACCGCATTGCCGGCCTTGAACTGGGGGCCGATGACTATGTGCCCAAGCCCAGTTCCCCGGGGGAACTGGTGGCACGTCTGCGGGCGATTCTGCGCCGGGTACAGCCACAGCAGATGGGCGAGGCCAGTGCGCCCGAACAGCTACGCACCGGGGCATTGAAAATGTGGCCGGGCCGACGCGAGGCGCACTGGGGCGACGCTACGCTGGAGCTGACCGGCTCCGAGTTCAGCCTACTGGAGGCATTGGCCCGTCAGGCTGGCCAGTTGGTCAGCAAGCAGGACCTTTCGCTTAATGCCCTGGGCCGGCCGCTGACCCGTTACGACCGGCGTATCGACGTGCATGTCAGCAGCATTCGGCAAAAACTTGGCCCGCGCGCCGACGGCAGCAGCTGGATCCAGAGCGTGCGTGGCATGGGCTACATGTTGATCGTCGAATGATGCGCCGGCGCCTGTTCTGGAAGCTGTTTCTGGCGTTCTGGCTGGCCAACTGCCTGACCTTCCTGGTGGGGGCGGGCGCTTTCATGCTCAATGACTGGCGTGGCGATACGCCGGCGCTGCGCTCGCTGCTGGCCACCGAACTGCAGCTGTTGCAGGGTTACGGCGAGCAGGCAGGCCGACAGCTGCTTGAGGTATCACCGCAACCGCCCGATGTACAGGTGGGCCTTTACGACAGCCAAGGCCAGTTGCTGGCCGGCAGAGCGGTGCCGGTGGCGCGTTTCGAGCAGGCGTTGAGCGACCGTGAAGGTCGCCCGCTGGTGCTACGTGCTTCGGTGGCCACGGTGCTTGGCGAGCCACCGCGCCCGCGTGGTATGGGCCCGTTGTTTACCGGCACGCTGATGAGTGCACTGTTCGCCTTCCTGTGCAGCTTGTACCTGACTCGCCCGCTGGCCTGGTTACGTGAGGCGATGGGCCAGGTAGCCCAGGGCCGCTTCGAAGTGCGGGTAAAGCCCAGGCTGGGCAAGCGCCGCGACGAGATCGTCGAGCTGGCGGAGGACTGCGACCGCATGGCCGGTCAGCTGAAGGCACTGGTGCAGGCGCAGCAGAACCTGCTGCACGATATTTCCCACGAACTGCGTTCACCGCTGACGCGCATGCATGCTGCCATTGGCCTGATGCGCCAGCAGCCCGACCGGCACGACATGCTGGAGCGGGTGGAGCGCGAATCGCGGCGCATGGATGACCTGATCGAGCAGTTGTTGACCTTGGCCCGCGCCCAGGCTCGCCAGGGCGATAGCGACTTTGCCAGCGTGGATGTGGTGGAGCTGCTGGCGCAGATCGTCGAAGACGCCCGCTTCGAGGCCGGCATGAAGCAATGCCAGGTGTCTTTGCAAGCCCAGGGTGCGTTTCTCATCCACGGTCATGAAGAACTGCTGTACCGGGGGTTCGAGAACATCATCCGCAACGCGGTGCGCTACACCGCAGTTGGTACGGAGGTGTTGGTGGAGGCCGCTATGGCGCCGGGTGGGCAATGGTTTCAGGTCTGTGTCAGCGACCATGGGCCGGGCGTAGATCCGGCGCGCCTGCCGCGGATCTTCGAGCCGTTCGACCGGGGTGCCGACAGCGATGGTGATGGTTTCGGCCTGGGCTTGGCTATCGCCCAGCGGGCCATTGCCCTGCACGGCGGTAGTATCACTGCGCAGGCCGCCGCCACTGGTGGTCTGCGGGTGCGCATCGAACTGCCACAGGCAAGCCCGGCTTGAGCCATTGAGGCCGTAAAGCGGCCTGAATGGCTCAAGCCGTGAGCGTCGGTACGAACATGCCGGTCTTCACATTGCTCATCGAAACCAACGTCTTGAAGCGTTTGACATTGTTGTTTTCGAAGAACAACTCACGGGTCAGCTGGGTGTACTGCTCCATGTGCCGCACCAGCATGATCAGCACGAAATCGCATTCCCCCGCCACGTAGTAGCACTGTTGCACCTGCGGGCAGGCGAGGAAGGTGCGCTTCATCTCGTCCAGCAGGTCCAGCCGCTCGTTCTCCACTTCGACCTCGGTGATTACGGTCAGCGTGTAACCCAGATGCACGGCATCCACCTGTGCCACCGTTCCACGGATCACGCCGTCGGCCGCCATTTTCTTCAAGCGCCGGTTCACCGCTGCCGAGGACAGGTTGACCTGCGTGCCCAGGTCCAACTGCGACGTCCCGGCATTGCGCTGTACGGCCTCGAGCAGGGCCAGATCGAAGTGATCGAGGGGCATGAAGGTATCTCCGTTGCTAAGCAGCGCCAAAGGCTGGAAAAGCGTAATGAAAGTGCATGAAAAGGTCGAAAATCAAGTTTTTCGTACGCTTTCGCCGAATAGAATTCTCCCATGATCAAACAGGGTGCGCTGCCATGGCATGGCACCCAAGGAGAAACGGTTGATGAATACGAGTACCCCGTTGCAATTGGACGGCGCGTTGCTATTGCAGCAAATCAGTGCGCTGGGGCAAGTAGGCGTCGACCCCATTCACGGCGGACGCACTCGGATTGCGCTGACCGATACAGAAAAGGCTGGGCGCGATCTGCTGGTTGAATGGATGCATGAGCTTGATCTCGAGGTGCAGATCGATCGCATCGGCAACATTTTCGGCACGTTGCGCTCAGCTACTGACAGCGGTGCCCAGCGCCCACTGATGATGGGTTCGCACATCGATACCGTCACCAATGCTGGCGCCCTGGATGGCTGCTACGGGGTGCTGGCGGGGCTGGCAGTGATACGTGCTTATCGTGAGGCAGGGCGGCAGCCCGAGCGTTCGATCACCGTTGGCGCCTTTACCAACGAAGAGGGCGTGCGCTACCAGCCAGACATGATGGGCTCGTTGGTATACGCCGGTGGCCTATCGTTGCAGCAGGCCCTGGATACGCTTGGCACCGACGGCACGCGGCTGGGCGACGAATTGGCGCGTATTGGCTATGCCGGCACAATGCAGCCAGGGGCCGTGGTGCCGCACGAATACCTTGAGCTGCACATCGAGCAGGGCCCGATCCTTGAGGCCGAGAACACCCTGATTGGCGTGGTCGAGAACCTGCAAGGCATTTCCTGGCAGCAGGTAGAGGTGCTGGGCCATGCCAACCATGCCGGCACCACACCGACTCACCTGCGCCATGATGCCGGTTTCGTGGCCAGTGCCATCGTTGCCGAACTGCGCGCCATGGCCGTAGATTCTGGCGCGACCCTGGCCACCGTCGGCTGCATGCGGTTCGAGCCAAACCTGATCAACGTCATTGCACGCAAGGCGACCTTCACCGTCGACCTGCGCGACCCGGACGAAACCTGCCTGGCTCACGCCGAAAACCGCCTGAGCCAATACCTGGATTCCCTCGCCAAGCGTGAAGGCGTGAGCATCGCTACGGAGCGCCTGGTGCGCTTTGAACCAGTTGCCTTCGATGCCGGCCTGGTCGATGCGATCGAAGCCTCGGCGCGGCGCTTGGGCTTCAGCCACCGACGCATGACCTCTGGTGCCGGGCACGATGCGCAAATGATCGCCCGCATAGCGCCGGCTGCGATGATCTTCGTGCCCAGTCAGGGCGGCATCAGCCACAACCCGCGCGAGTTTACCGCTGACGATCACCTCGTTCAGGGGGCGCAGGTGTTGCTGGATGTCGTGAGCCATCGCCTGGCCCACACCTGATATTCATTGAAAAAACCGCCCACGGCAGTTTGGCTGCAGCGGCATGGGCTTGCTGATACTTGTAGAACGGAGTGCTGCATGTTTGTTTCCAACCCCAAGGCTGGCCGCCAGCCATACCCACAAGCGTTGCGAACTGTGATGAGCATTGCCAAGGCCGAAGAAAGCCGCCAGTGGCTGACCGGTTGGTCGTGCCTGAATGCTGGGGCCACGCCGCTGTACGGTTTGCCTGACCTGGCCGCAGAACTGGGCATAGCCCAGCTGTCGGTCAAGGATGAATCGGTGCGCTCGGTGCTGGGTAGCTTCAAGGCCCTTGGGGCGCCGATCGCCTTGGTTCGGTTGATTCTGCGAACCTTCCCCGAACAGCCTTTCGCGCCCCATGGGTTGCTGGAGGGCCATTATGCGGATCTGCTGGCCGGCTTCACCGTCGTCAGTGCCACTGATGGCAACCATGGCAAAGGCCTGGCGGCAGCAGCACACAGCATAGGCTGTCGCTGCGTGATCGTGCTGCACGCCAATGTCAGCATCGAGCGTGAGCAGGCGATTGCCGCCTACGGCGCACAGATCGTGCGGGTTGCCGGCAACTATGACAAGTCGGTCGAGCACGCCGCCGTGCTGGCGGCGAGCAATGGCTGGACCGTGGTTTCCGATACCTCGTATGAAGGCTATGAGGAGATCCCACGCGACGTGATGCAAGGCTACGCAACCATCGCCGCGGAAATCATCGAAGCCACCGTCGGGCAGCCACCGTTCACTCATGTGTTCCTGCAGGGCGGGGTAGGTGGCTTGGCAGCTGGCATCGTCAGCTACCTGTGGGAACACTTCGGCGAGCAGCGCCCGCTGTTTGTCATGGTCGAACCCGAGCAGGCCGACTGCCTGTACCAAAGTGCGATGCTTGGCAAGCCGGCCAGGGCTGTTGGCTCGGTGGACTCGGTCATGGCCGGCCTGGCCTGTGGCGAGACATCGCCCCTGGCATGGCGCTTTCTGGAGCCGAGCATCGATTGTTTCATGACCATCAGCGACGACGAGGCCGTGGCCGCCATGCGCCGCCTGTCAGCCGGCAGCGTTCGTGACATTCCATTGATCGCGGGTGAGTCAGGTGTGGCCGGGTTGGCTGGGCTGGCCCGCCTGGTCAAGGACTCGGGCGCAGCCGCCAGCCTGGGGGTCGGTAGAAATGCCCGTATTCTCTTCATCAACACCGAAGGTGCCACCGCCCCCGGCGTTTACGCCGAGCTGTTGGGCGAAACGGCCGCCTCGGTGCTGGCGCGCCAGCAGTGCTGGGCCTAACGACCGGATGTTTCAGTGGCCGCCTTTCATCCGCCGTGCCAACAGGTAGATACCCAGGCCAACCAGCGCCGTCGCCGCGCCGATGAACCCGGTGCTGGTCCAGCCCATGCCGGCAGTGATCGCCATGCCGCCCAGCCATGGCCCCAGTGCATTGGCCAGGTTGAACGCCGCATGGTTCGACGCGGCGGCCAGGCTTGGCGCTTCATGAGCAATGTCCATCAGGCGGATCTGCAGCGGTGCGGCCAGGGCGATCATGGTACCCACCAGGCCGATGCCCAGCAGCAGGCTCCACAGTGCCTGGGCGGCGAAGGTGAAGAACAGCAGCACGGCAATCGACCACATCAACACCAGCCCCACCGCGCGGAATTGCAGGCGGTCGAACAGTTTGCCGCCCGCGATGTTGCCGACGATACCGCCAACACCGAACGCCGCCAGGCCGAACGGAATCCACTGCGGCGAGACCTGGGTCACTTGCAGCATGGTCGGCGCCAGGTAGCTGAACACGCAGAACATGCCGGCAAAGCCGATGGAAGCGATGGCCAGCGCCATCCATACCTGCGGGAGGGTAAAGGCCTGCAGTTCCTTGCGTGGGTCGCTGCGTACTTCGTCGTGACGCTGGGGCACGAAACGCCAGACCAGGGCGATGGTGCACAGGGCAATCGCGCCGACCAGCACGAAGGCCGAACGCCAGCCGAAATACTGGCCCAGGAACGTGGCCACCGGGTTGCCGAGCAACATGGCCAGGGTCAGGCCCATCATCACCCGAGCGACGGCACCTGCACGTTGATCTTTGGCCACCATGCTCGAGGCCACCACAGCCGCAATGCCGAAGTAGGCGCCGTGGGGCAGGCCACTGATGAAGCGGAAGGCGACCAGGCCGCCGAACGAGGGGGCGAAGGCCGTGGCCAGGTTGCCCAAGGCATACAGCAGCATCAACAGCAGCAGCATGTGCTTGCGCAGCAGTTTGGCACCGAGAATCGCCAGGGTAGGGGCGCCGACCATCACCCCCAATGCATAGGCGCTGATGGCATGGCCCACCTGTGGCTCGCTCAACTGCAGGTTGCTGGCTATGTCGGGCATCAGGCCCATGATGGCGAATTCGCCGGTGCCGATGGCGAAGCTGCCCAGCGCCATGGCGGCTTCCATCTTGGCGACGGTGCTTTTACTGGCGAGCGGGGGGAGTTCCTGGACTGACATCTGTATCCCTATTGAAACATGCTGAAACGTTCAAGGCGGGATCATAGTCAATCTGTGACTGCAACGTCGAGGACGCTGGACGGCTATTCAGCGTGTCGGGGGGCAATCACAGTGTCAGCTTCTTGCTGAACTTTGTCTCCATGACAATGTGCGAAGCAGTGTGGGTCACGCCCTTGATCATGTTGATGCGGGTCAGCTCGGCATTCAGCTCCCCCAGCGTGTGGGTGGTCAGGTGGATGATGAAGTCCATTTCACCCGACACCGCATACACCGCCTGCACCGAGTCCATCTTGCGCAAAGTGGTCATCACGTCGGTGTAGCTCTTGTTGCTGCATGAAGTCATGGTGAAGCAGTTGATCACTTGCTGCAGCTTGTCCTGGTCGATGCGCACGCTGTAGCCGGTGATGACCCCGGCGTTTTCCAAGCGGTTGATGCGCTCCTGCACCGCAGAACGCGACACGCCCAGCTTGCGCGCCAGCGAGGCGGTGGGCTCGCGGGCGTTGGCCTGCAGCAAGGCCAACAGTTGCCGGTCTTTTTCGGTCAGTTTGAACAGCGCGCCGGGTGGGAGGGCGTCCATGGTGGTTCCTGGTGATTGTTCTTAGTGGTTGTACTGCGCGCGGGCTTCCTGGAACTTGTCCATCAGCTTCAGGCCGGCATACACCGTTTGCGCCGCCGCTGGCCCGAACGGCCCGCCGTTCCATTCCAGGCCGTAGGCGTCGAACAGGCGGTAGCGGTCACTTTCGTTACAGACTGCCTCGGCGATTACCCGTGCACCCACGGGTGCGGTGTTCATACCATGGCCCCCAAATGAAGTACAGGCCCACAACCCCGGGCCCAGAGGGCCGATGTGCGGCATCTTGTGGCGGGCGTAACCCATCAGCCCAGACCAGGCCTTGGCGATTTTCAAACCCTGCAGTTGTGGGTACACGCTAAGGATGTCACGGGTCAGCAACTGCCCCAGGCGCTGTTCGTCCTGCAGGTTGCGCGTGGTGATATGGCCACCCCACAGCAGGCGGTCACCCTCGACGATGCGGTAGTAGTCCGAGGCGCGGCGGTTGTCGCCCACTGCGTCTGTAGTACGTACTACATCGCGCAGGCGCTCACCCAGGTGCTCGGTCAGCACCACGTACGTGGCAATCGGCAGAAACGCACGGCGCAACTGGCCAAACTCAGGGCCGCCGTAGCCGCCGCAGCAGTACACCACATCGCCGCAGCTGACCGCCCCCTGGGCGGTGACCACCCGATGCTGGCCGGCCTTGCGTTCCACCCGCAGCATTGGCGATTGTTCGTGTATGCGGCCACCGGCCAGCTCGACCAACTCGGCCAGGCCCAGGCAGTAGTTCAGCGGGTGGAAGTGAAAGCCATGGCTATCACGCAGCCCCTGGAAGTAGCGATCGGTGTTCAGACGGCTGCGCAGCGCCTGGGTATCGAGGTACTCCATGTCGAAATTGAAGTCGCGGGCCATGCGGTCGCGGGTGCGCTGCAGGTTGTCGGCGTCGTCGTAGCGCACCACGCTGAGTTTGCCGGTGGTTGCCGCGCAGCCTGGCAGTTGGTGGCGGGCGATGGTGTCGCGGACGATATCGACCCCCTCCAGCGACAGCCGGAACAGCGCCGCGGCGGTCTGCTTGCCGCAGCGCCGCTCGATCGCCGACAGCCCTTCGGACCAGCCTTGCAGCACGAAGCCGCCATTGCGCCCGGAGGCGCCCCAGGCCACCCGTGCCGCCTCCAGCAACACCACCGAGCGCCCGCGCATCAGCAGCTCGCGGGCCAGGCTAAGGCCTGCCAGGCCGCCACCGATCACGCACACATCGGCGCGGCTTTCACCTGTCAGTGCCGGGCGCAGGGGGGCAGCGCGCATGGTCCCGGTGTAGTAGTTATTGCTGTAGCTGGACATCGGCTGGGTCATCCTTTTGCTGGGAACTGTACGTTTTGCGGGCATGAGGGTGCCGCACGCCCTTCAAGGGAAGGGCGCTGGCCTGCGGGTCTGGGGGTTACTGCACTTGCGTGAGGTCGGCGCCGTACCACTTCTCGGACAGCTGTTTCAGCGTACCGTCGGCCTTCATGCCCTCGACCGCCTTGGCCAGTTCGGCGTTGAAGGCGTCGTCGCCCTTGTCGGTGGCGATGGCCAGTGGCTCGTAGTAGGCGGGCTTGCCCTGCACAGGGGTGATCGGGTATCCAGCCTTGATCGCACCCATGACGGTTGGCAGTGCCGACAAGGTGGCATCCAGGCGGGTGCCGTTGCCCATGCGCAGGTCGTCCAGCGGGCCCATGCTGTCGCCATAGGTCTGCACTTCGCCTGGCTCTACGCTGTAGCTGAAGGCTGGCACATCCGCTGCGTCGATTTTCAGCCGGCGGTTGATGTAGTCCTCGGAAGTGGTACCGGCCTCGACGCCGATGGTCTTGCCGTTAAGGTCGGCAGTGTTGCTCCCGGCGGCGTCCTTGTGCACGGCGAAGACGTAGGGGGTGTAGTAGTAGATGGCCGGGAAGTCGAGCACCCGGCCACGCTCGGTGGTGGGGGTCATCGAACCGACCGACAGGTCCCAGCGGCTGGCCCAGCGCCCTGCCGTGATGATGCCGTACTCGGGGGTGACGAAGGCCACTTGGGTGCCCAGGCGTTTGCCGATCTCGTTGGCTACATCGATGTCGAAGCCCTTGAGGGTATTGTCCTCGCCAAGGAACGACTGCGGTGGCCAGTTGGCGGCGGTGGCCACGTTCATGACCTTGCTCTGGTGGATGCGGTCAAGGGTGGCACCGGCCCAGGCGGCGCCGGCCATCAGGGTCAGGCTGCCGGCAACGGCGGTGAGTGCGAACAAGCGTGCGACTGGGTTCATTCGGTAAGTCTCCGGGCATGCAATTGTTGTTGTGGTGTTGGCACAGCGGTAGACACAGGCCTCAATGACTGAGGATCTGCGAGAGGAACTCCCTGGCACGTGCGTGGCGCGGGTTGTCGAAAAACGCGTTGGGCTGGCCTTGTTCGATCACCTGGCCCTGGTCCATGAAGATGATGCGGTCGGCCACCCGGCGGGCGAAGCCCATTTCGTGGGTAACGCACAGCATGGTGATGCCGTCCTGGGCCAGCTCGCCCATGACGTCGAGCACTTCCTTGACCATTTCCGGGTCCAGCGCCGAGGTGGGTTCGTCGAACAGCATGATGCGTGGTTTCATGCACAGCGCGCGGGCAATGGCCACGCGTTGTTGCTGGCCACCGGAAAGCTGCCCGGGGAACTTGTCGGCCTGGCTGGCGATGCGCACCCGGTCCAGGTACTCCAGCGCCAGGGCACGGGCCTGGGCCTCGCTGAGCTTGCTGACCAGGCGCGGGCCGAGCATCAGGTTTTCCAGTACGGTCAGGTGCGGGAACAGGTTGAACTGCTGGAACACCATACCCACCTGGCGGCGGATGGCCGCCACGCTGGCCGCGTCGCGGCCCAGCAGGTTGCCGGCGATCAGCACCTGGCCTTTCTGGAAGTCTTCGAGCAGGTTCAGGCAGCGGATCAATGTGGATTTGCCCGAACCGGACGGCCCACAGACCACCACGATTTCGCCACTGGCGATCTCCAGGTCTATGCCCTTGAGCACGTGAAACTCGCCGTACCATTTCTGCAGGCCACGAATCGATATGGCGGCCTGGGCGATACCGGGGATGAAAGGTTGGTTCATCATGGGGCTCCTCGATCAGCGATGGGCGCGGTCGAAACGTTTTTCCAGGCGCGACTGCACGGCTTCGAGCAGGATCGACAGCACCCAGTACAAGACGGCGGCGGTGATCAACATTTCCAGGTGGCGAAACTCCGCACGGCCCTGGGTGCGGGCGAGGAACATCAGCTCCCACACACCGATCACCGACACCAGCGAGCTGTCCTTGAGCATGGAGATGAACTGGTTGCCGGTGGGCGGGATGATCAACCGCATCGACTGCGGCAGGATTACCCGGGTCATGGTCTGGAAGGGGGTCAGGCCGATCGCCCGCGAAGCTTCCCATTGCCCGCGCGGGATGCTGCTGATACCGGCGCGGAAGATTTCCGTCATGTAGGCGCCGTAGCACAGCGACAACGCCAGGATCCCCGCCGGCACGGCACCGACTACATAGCCGAGCTGGGGGATACCAAGGTAGATCAGGTAGATCTGGATCAGCAGCGGCACGCCGCGAAAGAACGAGGTGTAGAAGCTGGCAATGGCGATGGCGAAGCCGTTGGACGACAGCCGTGCGGTTGCGCCCAGCAGCGCCAGGACGAAGGCGATGGCGATCGAGAGGGTGGACACGTAGACGGTGGTGAACACCCCTTGCGTGATCATGAAACCGACCTTGGTGGCGATGAAGCTGTAGGACAGGTCGAAGGTGTCGAAAAACAGCAGGAACAACAGCAACAGTTCGCACCAGACCGTAATCACCTGGGCCCGCAACGGAAAGCGGCCAAGGATGAACACGTTCAATACCAGGGTCACGGCCAGGGTGCCGGCCACGGCGATGTTGCGCATCAGCGGTGCCTGCAGGTCGAGCACGATCGGGCCCATCAGCCGGGCCAGGCTACCGTCGCCCACGCCGTAGAGCAGGGCGAGGGCGAAGATCACGGCGGCGGCCATACCCATGAATGCCGGGTTGTCGGTCGCGCGCGGTTTGACGATATGGTCTCTGTACATGGGGGCGTGCCTCACGGAGCTGGGCTCGTTTGTTGTTGTGGGGTCATTGTAGGGAGGCGAAGCGCAGGCAAGAACCTGGCGAACTGCAATGATTCTGCTGTTTCCAATTGCATTTGCTTGAGCATGAGCCTGACATATGCAACAGGATGCCTGTCAGATCGTTTGCCCTTTTGCAGGGGTGAGTACGGATGTAGGCTTGGCAAGCGGCGTGAATAAGCGCCATACATTCGGTTCACAAGGACAACTGCGATGTCGGACACCCCGCGTAACCCACTGCTCATCGACGGGCCGCTCGGCCAGATCGAGCTGTTGATCGACTACCCCGCTGGCGCACCGAAGGGGCTGGTGCTGGTCAGCCACCCGCAACCGCTGCTGGGCGGCAGCCCACGGCATATCGTGCCGCTGACCTTGGCACGGCAGTTATGTGCAGCCGGCTGGCAAGTGGTGCGGCCGAGCTTTCGTGGGGTGGGACAGACGCAAGGGGTGCATGACGAAGGCATCGGCGAAGCGCAGGACTGCATTGCGGTTATTCGTCACTTCAGCCGGGAACTGCCAGAGCTGCCGCTGGCCCTGGTCGGGTTTTCCTTTGGTGCCTACGTGTTCGCGCGTGTGGCTTGTGAGCTTGAAGGGCAGCTGCAGGCGGTGGCATTGCTGGGGCTGCCGGTGGGTGATGTGCCGGGCGGGCGTTATTACGAGCCATTGCCGGTGCCTGCGGATTGCCTGTTGCTGCATGGCGAACGGGATGAAATGGCGCCGCTGGCCAACCTGCTGCAATGGGCAGGCCCTGGCCAACGGGCGGTGTCGGTGTATGCCGGTGCCAACCACTTCTTCAAGGGCTGCCTGGGACGCGCAGTGGAGCAGGTGATCGAGCATCTGGCCCTGAAAACTGCCGGTTATCGCTCCAGGTAGTGGGTTTGCGCGGCAAAGTCGATGAACCGTTTGCTGGCGAGCGAAAGGTATTCCCCCGAGCGCCAGCACAAGCGGAAACTCATCTGCTGTGCCGGCCGGAAGGGCACACCGACGATGCCTGGCGTGCGCTGTTGCACCGAGCGCAGCAGGGTGGCCACCCCCATGTTGTCCAATGCGGCCTGCACCACAAGCGAGACGAAGTTGCTCTGCAGCGCCACTTGGTAAGTGATGCCATGCTCGGCAAAGAACGCGTCCAGCAGATGGCGTTGCACGAAGGTGCGGTCGAACACCACCATGTCGGTATTACGCAGGTCTTCGGCGGTGAGGAAAGCCTTGCCGGCATAGGGGTGATCGGGGTGCATGCACGCCAGCATCTCGTCGCTGCCCAGCAGGATCGATTCCTTGTCCGGCGGCACACGCCGGGACTCCAGCAGTGCGAGGTCGATTTCCCGCTGCTCCAGCCGATGGCCAATGTCTTCGGCACTGCCTTCGAACACGGTCATGGCAATGCCTGGGTACAACTGGCGGAAGGCGTTCATCAAACCGGGCACGTAGTGCAGGCCGAACATCGGCGGAATACCCAGGCGCACTTCGCCGCGCTTCAGGTCGGCCATGTCGCGCAGTTCTTGTCGGGCAACATCCATCTCGCGCAGGGCCGAGGCAATGCGTGGCAGAAATTGCTCGCCTTCTGCCGTGAGGATCACTTTGCGCGTGGTGCGGTTGAACAGGGTGACGCCCAGTTCTTCTTCCAGCCGGGTAACGGCCATGCTCAGCGCTGGCTGGGCGATGTGCAGGTGCTGCGCGGCCTTGGTGAAGCTGCCTTGCCGGACGATTTCGACACAGCAACGCAATGCCTTGAGGTTCATTGAGGGGGGCTACCTTTCATGCGAGCTGCATTCATAACGAACTGTGATGCTAAGCATCATAACAATATATTTATTATTATTAACCAGAGGGCCTACGATGCGCGCCACTGAGACATCCTGCAACATCTCAGTCACGCAGCTTAATAAATCTGCAATCCCACAAAGATTTTGAGGTAGTACCCCAAATGGCCAAGGCCGCCGATGTCGTTGTGCAATGCCTGGAAAACGAAGGTGTCGAGTATGTATTCGGCATTCCTGGTGAGGAAAACCTCGACCTGCTCGAATCCCTGCGCAAGTCGAAGATCAAGCTGGTACTGACCCGTCACGAGCAGTCTGCAGGTTTCATGGCTGCCACCTACGGCCGCCTGACCGGCAAGACCGGCGTCAGCCTGTCGACCCTCGGCCCTGGCGCCACCAACCTGGTCACCGCCAGCGCCTATGCCTACCTGGGCGGCATGCCGATGATGATGATCACCGGGCAGAAGCCGATCAAGAAGTCCAAGCAGGGCCGCTTCCAGATCATTGACGTGTGCGGCATGATGGACCCCATCACCAAGTACACCCACCAGTTCGCCTCGGCCGACAACATCCCGTCGCGCATGCGCGAAGCCTTCCGCCTGGCCGAAGAAGAAAAGCCGGGGGCGGTACACCTGGAACTGCCAGAAGACATCGCCGCCGAGCAGACTGATGCACTGCCTATCCCGCGCAGCCTGCACCGCCGCCCGCTGGCCGAGCACGTGGCCATCGAAGCAGCCGTCGAGAAACTGCTGAACGCCCGTAACCCGATCCTGGTGATCGGCGCAGGCGCCAACCGCAAGATGACCGCCAAGGTCCTCAAGCAACTGATCGACAAGACCGGCATCCCGTTCATCACCACCCAGATGGGTAAAGGTGTGGTCGACGAGCGCCACCCGCGCTTCCTGGGTAACGCCGCGCTGTCGTCGGGTGACTTCGTTCACCGCGCCGTCGAAGCGGCCGACCTGATCATCAACATCGGCCACGACGTGATCGAGAAGCCGCCATTCTTCATGGTCCGTGGCGGCACCGAGGTCATCCACATCAACTTCCGCTCCGCTGAAGTCGATGCCGTGTACTTCCCGCAGGTTGAAGTGATCGGCGACATTGCCAACGCCGTGTGGCAGATCAGCGAAGCGTTGAACGACACGTCGCACTGGGACTTCACCCGCCTGATGGCCATTCGTGAAGCCAACGAAGCACAGATCGCCGAAGGCGCCGACGATAACCGCTTCCCGGTCTACCCGCAGCGCCTGGTGGCCGACATCCGTCGTGTACTGCCGTCCGAAGGCATCGTTGCCCTGGACAACGGCATCTACAAGATCTGGTTCGCCCGTAACTACAAGGCGCACAAGCCCAACACCGTGCTGCTCGACAACGCCCTGGCGACCATGGGCGCCGGCTTGCCATCGGCGATGGCCGCGCACCTGGTGCACCCGGACCGCCCGGTGATTTCGGTGTGCGGTGACGGTGGCTTCATGATGAACAGCCAGGAACTGGAAACGGCGGTACGTCTGGGCATGCACATCACCGTGGTGATCCTGCGTGACGACGGCTATGGCATGATCCGCTGGAAGCAGGCCAACATGGGCTTCACCGATTTCGGCCTGGACTACGGCAACCCGGACTTCGTCAAATACGCCGAAGCTTATGGTGCCAATGGCCACCGCGTGGAAAGCGCCGAAGGCCTGCTGCCGCTGCTGGAACACTGCATCAAGACCCCAGGCGTGCACGTGATCGACTGCCCGGTCGACTACAGCGAGAACGACCGCATCCTCAACAGCGAGTTGCGTGAGCGCGCGCTGGCGGTATAACGCCTGACAGGGCTGGCGCCACTTCATGGCTGGCGCCGTGCCCTTGTTGTAACAGCCTTGTGCTGCGAAGAGGCCCGTATAGCCGACACATCACTGTCAGCCGTACGGGCCTTTTCGCAGCACGAGGCTGCTACAACCATTCAGCCCAGATCGAGCAACCGTTTCAAGCTGGCCAGAATGGCATTGGCGTCATAGGGCTTGCGTGTGACGGGCACGTGCTGCAGGTGCTCGGGAATGCTGATGCTGTCGCCATAGCCGGTGGCGAACAGGAACGGAATCTGCCGACGCACCAGTTCATCGGCCACAGAAATGGATGTGCCAGTGCCCAGGTTGACATCCAATATCGCGGCATCCGGTGTGCGACTGGCAATCAAGCGCAAGGCTTCATCTTCGGAGCTGGCGGTGATCACGTCCTTGATCTGCGCATCGTTGAGAATCTGTTCCAGGCCAATCGCGATCACCAGCTGGTCTTCGAGGATCAGCACACTCAGCCCTGTTTGCGCTGCGAAGATATCCTTGGCACGTGCGATGGGCGCAGCCAGGCTCGCGGGTTCGGCAGCCTCGGCCACGGAAAGGTGCATTGCAGGAATCTTGAACAACCCTTGCAGGCCTTCGGCGTGATACTCCACCGCGCTCGTGCCGCCAAGGTCGAACGGGATACTGCGGTCGATCAGCACCGAGCCAAAGCCATTGCGGGTAGGTGGCCGAACCGTTGGCCCGCCGCTTTCACGCCAACTGATGGCGCAGGCGTTGGTAGCGTCGATGGCCCAGCTCACTGCAAGCTTGCCGCCAGCCCGCGACAGCGCGCCGTATTTGGCGGCATTGGTTGCCAGCTCGTGCAGCACCAAAGCCATGACCGAATAGGCGCGGGCATCAAGGGTAACATTCGGGCCCTGCAGCTCGATCACCCCAGCGGCGGTGCGGTAGGGTGAAAGCTCTGCCTCCAGCAGCTTGGCCAGTCGCCCGCCACCATCACCACGTACCACTTGATCGTGAGCGAGAGACAACGCCTGGATGCGCCCCTTCAGTGTCGCCACGTAGTCCTGCAGTGTCTGGCTTTCCGAGGTCGGGTGGGCAACCAGAGCGCCGATCAACGACAGAATGTTCTTGACCCGATGATTGAGTTCTTCGTTGAGGATGCGCTGGCGCACTTCCGCCTTCGTGCGCTCGCTGGCCAGTAGTTCGCTGTTGTACAGCACCACTTCGACGATGGCGGTACGGATGGAGTCGCCAAACTGGCGGTCCTGTTCGGTCCAGGGCAGCGACTGCTGGTGAACGGTTTCTTTCCAGATGGCAAAGCTTTTGCGGGGTGTCAGGCGGTCGCCCAGCAAGCCGCTGTCGTAGGTCTTGTTCGGGTCCCCGGCCCAGTCGAGCGTCTCGACCACCTCCTTGCGGAAGAAGATCAGGTAGTCCCTCGGCTGCTGCGACATCGGGATGATCAGGACGCCCGATACTTCGGTGAAGTATGCCTGGGCTGAAGGTAATACCATCGACAGACGGTTGGACGCCCAGGTCCGGCCTTCGCTGACCATGTCTGCCAGGCGCAGCAAATCGGGGACGGCCGTTTTAGGCGGCGCCAGGCCGACGGTTGACCAGCGGCCTTGTAGCGACATGCCGATGCCATCGCAGGGGATCAGCGACATCAACCGTGGCAGGCGTGCGTGGAAGAACGAATCGATGTCAGCGGTCTGGTTGGCGTCGCGCAGCATGCTGTCCAGCGCTTTGTGAACCTGCACGGCAGCTTCGAGCTTCTGCCGGCTGCGCAAGGTCTCGATGTGCAGGGAGAAGAACTCGCCGAACATCTCCGCGGCTACCCGCTGCCCCATGGCCAGCGTGCGGGGTGCATAGTGGTGGCAGGCGATCATCCCCCACAGTTCGCCGTTGACGATCACCGATATCGACATCGAGGCGCCCACGCCCATGTTGCACAGGTACTCGCAATGGATCGGCGACACGCTGCGCAGGTGCGCGTAGGACAGGTCGAGCGGTTCGCCTGACGGATCGAGGACAGGCTCGATGGCCACCGTTTTGAACTGGGCGTCGGAAATGACCCGGATCGGGTTGCGCAGATAAAGCGCACGGGCCTGCTGCGGGATGTCGGACGCGGGAAAGTACTGGCCCATGAAGCTTTCGAGGTCGCTGCGCCTGGCCTCTGCGACCACCTTGCCGGCACCGTCGGTGCCTAGCTGGTAGATCATCACCCGGTCATAGCCAAGCACTGCCCGGACAAAGCGGGCGGCGTCGCGGAACAATTTGCTGGTTTGTTCGATTTCGCGCAGCTGGGCAATCAGGGTTCGCGCCAGTTCAATAGGCTCGGCGATGCTGGCGCCGGCCGGTTCGAACTCCAGGATCGCAGTGCCTTTGAACAGGTGGGCGGCGACATCGAAAGCCTGGCCGTTAGGCAGCCTAACGCTGAAGCTGAGTGCAGGGCGCGAGGCTTCGCGAGTACGGGCCAACGCGTTGCGCAAGGTGTGGGCTACCTCGTCCCCTAGCACCGCTTGCAGCTTCTGGCCGTTGATATCGCCTGTTATGCCAAGCACATCCGGGGCGTTGACTGAATGGCGCAGGACCACGGTCGCCGATGCATCACAGGCCAGCAGGCAGCCGTGGGGTTGGATGCTGCCGGGCGTCTGGATGGGCTCGCGGTCGCAGTTGGTCAGGTTTACTTGGGGGTTGAAGGTCATTGGCCGGTGCCTGTGGCTAAAGGGGAGGCAGCCAGCACGGCCTCCATCGTCCGTCAGACTAGCAGGCATTGCCGCATTTGGGCACGGCAGGTGGAAGTGCGCTTGCAAGCAAGGCCGAGAGGTTTGCATGCTCCGGCCCCTTACCTGCTACGTGATTCACTACGCTTCTTCGAAATGCATCTCGGGGGGCTGCTTGCTGAAACCGCGGGTAATTGCGGTCAGGTAAAGCATGCCCAGGCACAACCATCCCAGCCCCAGGTAGATTGCCAGGTGATCCAGGCTTGCCATCAGCCACACGTTGGACACCAAGCCCACCAGTGGGAATGCCAGGTATAGAAGTACGGCTGTGCCGCCGCGTTGCCCCATGGCCAGCCAGTAATGGAAGATGACCGCCAGGTTGACCAGGCTGAAGGCCAGGAAGGCGCCGAAGTTGATGAACGAAGTGGACGTGGTCACATCCATGCGCAAGGCGAGCAGGGCGACGACCCCGCACAGGATGATACTGGGCACTGGTGTGCTGAAGCGCTCGCTCAGCTTGCCAAAGAACGACTTGGGCAACACACCGTCACGGCCCATTGCATACAGCAGCCGGGAGGCGCTGGCTTGAGCCGACAGGCCAGAGGTGAACTGGCCAACGATCAGCCCCAGCAGGAAAACGCTCACGAACAGGTCGCCGCCGATGTTCTGGGCGATTTCATAGGCTGCCGCATCTGCGTTGATGAAGTCGGTAGACGGGTGGGCCAGCTGCACGAAGTAGCTGCAGGCGATGAACAGACCGCCGCCAATCAGGGTGATCAGCAGGATGGCCCTTGGGATGTTCTTGCGTGGCTCCTTGGTCTCTTCAGTCAGGGTACTGACGGCATCGAAGCCGAGGAAGGAGTAACAGGCGATCGCGGCACCGCTCATGATCAGCGGCAACTGGGCACCTTCCTTGTAGAAGGGCTCGAGGGTCCATAGCGGTACCGTGGGATCACCCCACACGTAGTGCACGGCGAGGGCGACAAACGCCGCCAGCACCAGAAGCTGAATGAGCATCAGCAGGCCGTTTACGGTTTTCGCCAGGCGCAGGCCAATCACATTGATGGTGGTGGTCACAGCGATGAACGCCAGAACCCAGATGGCCTGCGGCACACTGGGGAAAGCCGAGTGCAGGTAGGCGGCACCAATCAGCCAGATCGCCATGGGCAGGAACAGGTAGTCGAGCAGCACCGCCCAACCGGTGATGAAGCCCAGTTGCGGGCTGATCGACTTGCGTACGTAGGTATAGGCGGACCCGGCAACCGGGAAGGCGCGCGCCATGTTGCCATAGCTCAAGGCGGTGAACAGCATGGCGATGGCGGCCGCAAGGTAGGCTGCGGGCACCATCCCTGCGGTGGTATCCGCCAGAATGCCAAAGGTGCCAAGGACGATGATCGGGGTCATGTAGGCGATGCCGAAAAGCACCACCGAACCCAGCGAAAGTGTTCGCTTGAGTGTGGCCATTACTGCTTGCTCCAGCTTGTGATTGTTATTCAGAGTCGAACGTGCTGCCGTCCTTGGCGGCCTTGCTTGCCCGTGAGGGGGCTTGAATGGCGGAGTATCAGGAGGGGATGATCAATTCGCGCAGGCCGTTTTCATGCTCGAGCAGTTCACCTGGCAGGCGAATACGGCGCTGGGCGATGTAGCTGTAGTCGCGCCGTGCTTGTTGCAGTTGCTCCATGGCCAGCTCGACGGTCATGCGGCACTCGCCACGGCCCGCTTCGCATAGCAACTGGCCGTAGGGGTCGACCACGGCACTGCCACCGGCAAAGACCAGGCCGCCATCACCGTCACCGACCCGGTTGACCATGACCGCGAAGGCCTGGTTTTCCATGGCACGCGCGCTGATGGCGGTTTTGTGAGTTGGGCCATACGGGTCCATGTTGCCGTTGGTGACGATGATCAGCTCGGCGCCGAGCTGGCCCAGGGCGCGGGCGGATTCGGGGAATTCGATGTCGAAGCAGATCAGCAAACCGACACGCACGCCTTTGAACAGGGTGGTGGCATAGCGATCCCCTGGGGTGAACACGCCGGAGTCTGATGCCCACAGGTGGGTCTTGCGGTAGCTGAGGGCGACGCCCTCCGGCGTGACCAGCACGGTGGTGTTGTAGAAGTTGCCGTCGACGGCGGCTTCGGCCATGCCCACCACTACAGCAACATCCCGCGCACAGGCTGCCTGCTGAATGGCCGTGATGCTCGGGCCATCGAGCGCTTCGGCGACCTGGCCAATGTTGTCTTCGGTAGGGAAGCCTGTCAGCTGGGTTTCGGGAAACACCAGCAGGTCGGTACCTGCGTGGCAGTTGTTGATTGCCTCGATGGTACGCTGCAAATTGTGTGCGGTGTCGCCATCGCGACCGGCCAGTTGCACAAGTTCGACCTTCATGTGGATTCCTCGACTGTCTGCTTCAACCACCATGCGCAAGCGGCATGGGGCGTAAAAAACGACCCCGGTAAAGGTTCGGTCAGCGTAAGCTAGCCCGGATTATGGGGTGGTGATCACGCTTGGGGTATTACGCCCACGTGGTAACCCTGCAGGGGTAGAGGATGAATTTTACGCTGCACGACATTGCCTGGCACCGAGCGGTGGGCCAACTGATCGAAACGCTCGATAAAGCGCATTTCTGGCCTGCCCTGGTGCGGCTGTTGAACGAATACGTGCCCTGCGACAGTTGGGTCGCGCTGCTGTTTTCGGCGGGGCAACCGCAGGTGTTTGCCGAATGCCCCAGCGAGGACGGCAACCCTGATCCGCTGTTCCAGGATTACTTGAACGGCCTGTACCTGCTGGACCCCTTCTATGTGGCCAGCCGCGAAGCTGCGGCATCTGGCCTGGTGCGGCTGGCGGACGTCGCCCCCGAGTGCTTCGAGCAGACTGATTACTACCAGCGCTACTTTCGCCTCAACGTGGTAGCGGATGAAATTCAGTTCAACGTGCAACTGGATGCGCAACGCACGCTTTGCCTTTCACTTGGCTGCAAACGCCGTTTCACCCTTGAACAGGTCACCCTGCTGGAACTGTTGCGGCCTTGGGTGTCTGGCCTGATGCGCCAGCGCATGGCTTTCGAGCGAGAGTTGCTGGAGGCGGCCACCAAGCCTGCGCCGCACTGGCAAAGCCGCATGGAGGAGAAGGTTGAGCAGATGCAGTCGCCGCTGACCGGACGTGAGCTGGAAGTGGGCCGGCTGATGCTCAGCGGCTGTTCGAGCAAGGAGATTGCGCGCAAGCTGGAAATCTCTGTCGAAACCGTAAAGGTGCACCGCAAGCATATGTACAGCAAGCTGGGGATCAAGTCGCAATCGGAGTTGTTTTCGCTGTTTCTTCAGGCCCAACTGGGTTGACATCAAGGTGATGTAGGCTCCGCGCGTTCATCGGTGAACCCCAGCTCACGGATGAACATCGAAAACAGCTCCGGGTGGGATGAGATATTCAGCTTCGCGTACAGGTGGCGCCGGTGCACCTTGATGGTCTCCGGCGAGATCCCCAGCCGTTGCGCCATCGCCTTCGACGAGTAGCCGCGCAGTATCAGGCGGGCAATTTCCAGCTCGCGCTCGGACAACAGGCCTTGGGCAAACCTGGCCAAGGCATCGCCAACCGGTGGCCGCACGGGCACCGAGATGTCGCTACGCGCCCAGTGCTGCTGAAGCAGGGCCAGCACCCAGGCACTGACCAGGTTGAGCTTGCCCAGTTCCGTTGCATCGAAAGCGCGGCGCATGCCCAGCGACAGTGACAACACCCCGTCCGGCAACTGCAACAGAAACTGGATTTCGTCCACCAGCACATGGTCCTGGAAGTAGTTCTGGTAATAGTCCGTTTGCCAGAAATGGTCCGGGGCCACTTCTTCCAGGTGGTAGCAACCACTGGCCAAGCCTTCGCGGGCGGCCTGGTAGAAAGGGTCCAGCAGGTACAGGCCGTCCAGGTACAGCTCACCTGCGGCCGGCGCTGGCGCGGCGTCGTATTCCTCAAGCACCTGGGGCGCGCCATGGGCCGCGAAGTGAATCGCCAGTGCGTTGTCGAACGGCACCCAGTGGCGTAGCACCAGGATCAGCTGGCGCCAGAAGCGCGGGCTGCCAATCTGCTCGATCGCTCTGGCCAACGCGGTATGAGCGGCAACTTCATGAAAGAGAATGTCCACGACGGCGTCCTTGAAAGCGGTAGGGCATTGGCGCTCGCTTTGCCACAGCTGTCAACCGGGGGTACCCCTTAGTGGGAATTGTCCGACTGGGCGCTGGCGCATAGATTTCATCCCCATCAAGCGGGCCGTCGAGCTCGCCATGTTTCGTTTCCTGGTTCTGCCTCCTGACACTAACAACAACGTGAGGATGAACAAATGACGTCCTGTAGTGCACCCCTCTCGAAACTGAAACCGACGCTGAGCGTCGCTGATGTCGTCGCCATCACCGTATCTTCGGTCACCCCCGCCAGCTCGGTCTTCGTCATCGCGCCATTTGCCATCGCCCAGGCAGGTACCGGGGTGATCTGGGCCTTCATGCTCGGTGGCGTGCTGGCGCTGATGTTTGCACTTTGCTATGCCGAACTGGGGCGCGCCCACAGTGCTGCCGGGGGAGAGTACGTGTTTGCCAAACGGGTATTTGGCGGCATGGCCGGTTACGCCACCTTTCTTACCGTGCTGGCGATGCTGGTGTTCATTCCACCGGTACTGGCAACCGGAGCTGCCACGTACTTGAATGCGGCGCTGGGCTCCCAGCTTGATGGGCAGGCGGTGGCCCTGGTGATTGTCGCCCTGGGGTATCTGCTGGGTATCCTCAATATAAAGTTGAACGCATGGGTTACCGGCATCTGCCTGTTGCTTGAGGTAGCGGCGCTGATGGTGATCGTGGTGCTGGGCTTCGGCCATGCCCAGCAACCGCTCACCAGCTTGGTCAGCCCACTGGTGCTCGATAACGGGATACTGCATGCGGCGCCCTGGGCGCTGGTGATTGGTGCGGTCGGCACGGCGTTGTTTTCCTTCAATGGTTTTGGCGGCGCAGTGTTGCTGGCAGAAGACATGAAGTGCGGCGGGCGTGGCATCCCCAAGGCGGTGCTGTGGTCACTGGTGCTGGTGGTGGCCATCGAAGTGATCCCGCTGCTGGCACTGCTGATCGGCGCGCCCTCGCTGGAGGCGATGCTGGGCAGCCCGGACCCGATTGGCTACCTGCTGACGGCGCATGGCAACGAAACGCTGTCGCGCCTGGTGAGTGGCGGGATTTTCCTGTCGGTGTTCAACGCCATCATCGCCCTGGTGATCCAGAGTGGGCGGGTGATCTACAGCAGCGGGCGGGATGCGTTGTGGATGCCGGCCCTGAACCGTACATTCACCCGCATTCATCCCAAGTGGGAGTCGCCGTGGTTGGCCACGCTGTTCCTTGCCGTGCCTTCCACGGCCCTGACCTTCAGCTCCAACCTGGCAGAACTCACGTCTTTCACCGTACTGCTGATCCTCTGTGTGTACCTGGTCGTGGGGTTGTGCGCACTGTTCAGCCGGGTACTGCGCCGTGATCGCGAGCACCCGTACCGCATGCCGCTGTGGCCGTTGCCGGCACTGGCTGCCGTGACCGGTGCCGGTTACCTGCTGACGACCCTGCTGAGTGCGGCTTCGGCCCGGGACATCTTCATCATTGTCGGGCTTCTGCTTACCTCCATGTTGCTGTATGGCACATATGGCAGGTTGAGCCCGGCGTTTCAGAAACTTTGAGCGAGAGAAATGATGCGAGCACGCGACTTCGGTATCACGCTGGGCCTTGGTCAACCAGGCCCGTACAACGCAATCACCGATGTACCGGGTGTACGGGTTGGCCATGCCACCCTGAACACGACCCATGACGGAAAACCTGTGCGTACCGGTGTTAGTGTCATCGAGCCCCGTGAGGGCCCGGCGCGCCATCAGCCTTGTTTTGCCGGCTGCCATGTATTGAACGGCAATGGCGACGCCACAGGCCTGGAGTGGATTCGTGAAGCGGGCCTGTTGACGACCGCCATTGCCACCACCAACACGCACAGCGTTGGGGTGGTGCGCGACGCGCTGATCGCCCACGAGCATGCGACCCTGGCGGACGCATCGACCTACTGGTGCATGCCGGTGGTGATGGAGACCTACGACGGCGTGTTGAACGACATCTGGGGCCAGCATGTCAACGCGGACCTGGTTCAGCAAGCGCTGGGGGCAGCATGCAGCGGGCCGGTGGCCGAGGGTGGCGTAGGCGGCGGCACCGGGATGATCTGCCATGAGTTCAAAGGCGGGATTGGTACGGCGTCACGGGTGTTGCTGGCAGAGCAGGGTGGCTGGACGGTGGGCGCCTTCGTTCAGGCCAATCATGGCCAGCGTCGGGAGCTGCGGGTGGATGGCTATCCCGTGGGCCGGGTGTTGCTTGGCCTCCCTTCGCCATTTGACCAGCAGGACACCCCTGGCATGGGCTCGATCGTGGTGGTATTGGCCACCGATGCACCGTTGCTGCCACATCAATGTCAACGCCTGGCGCAACGTGCTGCGCTGGGCATTGCCCGCACCGGGGGCGGCACCGATGACTCCAGTGGCGACATCTTCCTGGCCTTCTCGACGGGGAACACCGGGCTGGCGCCTGCCGATTACAACCGCCGCGATCTGCCGGTGACCGCGCAAGTGGCGATGGTCAACAACGACCATATTTCGCCGCTGTTCGCCGCGGCGGCCGAGGCCGTGGAGGAAGCCATTGTCAACGCGATCCTGGCAGGCAGGTCGATGCTGGCAGGAGATGGACGAGAGGTGCCTGGCCTTGAGGGTGCACGCTTGCTGATGGCCCTCGAACAAGTGGGCTGGAAGGCTCAAGGTTGATACTTGGGGAAGTGCGTATACCTGGGGAGTACAGATGTTCTCCTTTCGATAATTGCTTGTATGCAGGCGGTGATCGGTGGTCTCATCCCGCGCCTGAGCCAACAGGTATTGAAAGATGAACCGCCCGCTATTTGTTTCCATCGATGGGCCCAAGGGCACCGGCAAGACCACGCTGCTGGAAGCCGTTACCCAGGCCCTGAGGGTGGAAGGAAAAAAGGTGATTCGTCTTTGCGAAAGAAACAACGACCCCTACCGGCGCGAAACCATGGCCCTGGTCAACCAGCTCGCCAGAAGCCCTTGCCAGGACCTGGAGTTCAGGGTGTGCGAACGCTTTGCTGCAAGCCGTGCGTGGATTTCCCGACATGTACTGCCCAGGCAGCCAGCTGACAGCATCATCCTGATTGATCGCTGGTACCCCTCTGACGCTGCGTTCCGCCGCACTGTGCCGTTTGACCATATCTTGCGCCTGAACCTTGAACGAAGCGTGCAAGTGCCAGATTTGCATGTCGGGGTTGTCACCGCCCCAGAAACTTCATGGGCAAGGGCTGCGGCCCGCACGCGCGGGCTGGGCAGCACGGTTATCCACAACCTGGATGAGCAGGTGGCCTGTACCGAGGCGTTCGAGCGGGCGGTTGCAGCGCACGGCTGGGTGCTGTGCCGCAATGAAGGGACGATCGAGGCGGCCACACGGCAACTGGTTGGCGAGATTGATCGAGTAATGCGAACGAAATGGACTCAAGCCTCGACCGATGAGTGATGGCCTGTGATCAGCCATTGCCCATCAATGCGTTCAAAGGTGAACAAAAACCTTGCCGGCACCACGTGCTGCTCACCGCCATTGCGGTAGACGAAGGTGTAGAGCCCGCCGACCACCACGGTGCCGAGCTTGCGGCTGACGCGCTTCTTGAACACCTGAACGTCACACACCAGCCCATCATTGGCCAGGAAGTTGTCGAAGTAGCTGCGTCGGCTGTCATCACAATCGCGCACCTGGTTGGACAAGGTCGGCACCAGAATGGCGTCTGGCGCATACAGTGCCAGCACCTGCTCCACGTCACGCGTGGCTACCGTTGCAGCCCACCGATAAAGCGCCGCCTTGGCACCCGCCAGGCAGGCCAGTTCGGTGTCGGCATAGGGTTCAATGTTCTGGGCTGCGGTAGGGGTAGCGCTCATGGGGGCTTGCTCACATAAGGTTCAAAAGGGATGGGTGGCATGTTCATGCCGGGATAAGATAATGTGTTATAACATAACATTATCGGCATAGATTTCAGATCATGTCACTCAAGTGCGAACAGCTCGTGGTGAGCAGGAACCAAAAGGAAGCTCCTGCATGAGCCGAATCCTTGTCAGGAATGCCCGCTTGGTGAACGAAGGCAAGGTTTTCGATGCAGACGTCCGGGTTACCTGCGCACGCATCGAGAAAATCGCCAGCAGCATCTGGGGTTGCCGCTGGTGCTGCATGCACTTTCGGCGTTGTGTTGAACGAACACTGTCAAGGGTTGCCTCTGGCATTCAATGCACAGCGGCACTGACCCTTTTGAACCTGACGCAAGAGTGATAGCGATGAACGAACAAGAGCTGCTTCGCATGCCTGCACAGGCCTACATGGATGCCTCGCAGCAGGCATTCTTCCGTGACCTGCTGCTGTCGCAGCGCACAGTGTTACAAGCGCGAATCTCCAGCGAGTTCGAACTCATGCGCACATTCGAGCCAAGCAGTGACCCTTCCGACCTGGGCACTGTGGAGGAGCAACGGCAATGGCAGTTGCGCCTGCTCGAGCGGGAAAAGAAGCTGCTGGACAAGATCGACGAAGCCCTGCAGCGCCTTGCTCGGGGCGAATACGGGTGGTGCAAGGACACTGGCGAGCCCATCGGCCTGAAACGCTTGCTGCTGCGGCCAACAGCGACGCTGAGCATTGAGGCCAAGGAGCGGCAAGAGCGCAGGGAGCGGCACATACGCGATGACTGAGGCGCTCAGCCTGATCTAAGTGTTCAACGGTAACCTCGCACTCGGATACCCCTTTGGAACCTGAGGAGGTTACTCGATGAATGCGCCGAGCAGCACTTGGCTCAACAAAGTACCTGAAGTGACGCTGTCCTTCTGGATCATCAAGATCATGTCCACCACGGTGGGCGAAACGTTCGCCGACTTTCTCGCCGTCGACGTAGGCTGGGGGCTGGCCATCACCAGTGCGGTGATGGCCGTGCTGCTGGCGGGTGCGTTGGCCTTGCAGTTGCGCAAGCGCCACTGTGAACCCTGGATTTACTGGCTGTGCGTGGTGCTGGTGAGCATTCTGGGCACCCAGATCACCGACATCCTGACCGACGAGCTGGACATCAGCCTTTACGCCAGCACAGCGTTTTTCTCGGTGTTGCTGGCTGCCAACTTTGCGATCTGGTACGTGCTGGAGCGCAACCTGTCGATACGCGAGATCGTTACCGCAAGGCGCGAGCTTTTCTATTGGACCACCGTGCTTTGTACTTTCGCGCTAGGCACTGCTGGCGGTGACCTGGCTACCGAAGCGTTGGGGCTTGGCTTTGATATCGGCGTGGTGATCTTTGCCGTATTGATCGCCGTTTGCGTGCTCGCCTGGCGACTGGGCGCCAGTACGGTGCTGGTGTTCTGGGTGGCTTACATTCTGACTCGACCACTTGGTGCTTCCCTGGGCGACCTGCTGACTCAATCGCACGCATATGGCGGCCTCGGCATGGGGGCCACCTGGACCAGTGCACTGTTCCTTTGCGTCATCTTCATCCTGGTCGGCGTTGCCCAGTTCAGCGCCGAACAGTCCAAACGACTCGCCCGTTGATCAAAAAGGTAGTTACCCATGATTTCGCATCGTTTACGCATAGCGACGTTGGCAATCGCCTGCACGTTTGGCGTGCTGCTAACCCAAGGTTGTTCCAAACCGGATCAACAACAAACACAGCAGGCACCTGCGGGCGCCCAAGCAGCGACCAAGCTGGGCGACCTCAGCCCATTCCGGGCCATTGCCGAGGATGTGGCGGCCAAGGTCGATGCCCAGGACTTGCCGGCTGCCAAGGCCCGCATCAAAGACCTGGAAAAAAGCTGGGACGACGCCGAGGCCGGGATCAAGCCACGCGCGGCCAGCGACTGGCATGTACTGGACAAGGCTATCGATCGGGCACTCGATGCACTGCGTGCAGGCCAGCCGCAGCAGGATGACTGCAAAGCGGCAATGGATGCCCTGTTGAAAGCTTTCGACAACCTGCAAAGGCCACGACAAGGTTGAAGCGAGGAACAATCAGTCACCGTGCACTCGGCTATTGTTCCATCACGTGCTCATTTTGGGGAAGGCAATGCGGGTGTTACTGGTCGAAGATGACAGCATGATTGCCCAGGCACTGCAGGACGCGCTGGCAACAGCGGGTTACGCGGTGGACTGGGTAGCCGATGGCCCGACCGCAGAGGCGGCCTTGCGCACGCAGGCCTACGACCAGGTGCTGCTCGACCTGGGGTTGCCCGGACAAGATGGGCTGCAATTGCTGCAACAGCTGCGTGCCGCCGACAACCCCGTTCCCCTGCTGATCATTACCGCGCGCGCGGAGCTTGATGACCGCGTGCGCGGGCTGGATGGCGGGGCGGATGATTTCTTGCAAAAGCCCTTTGAAATGGCCGAATTGCTTGCCAGGATGCGCGCCGTCATGCGGCGCAAAGGCGGGCGCGCGACCCCTGAACTGGGCAACGGCACGGTCAGCCTGGACCTAGTCAGCAAATGCGCCAGGGTGATGGCTCAGCCACCTGTTCAGCTTTCCAACCGAGAGTTCGCCTTGCTTCAGGCATTACTGATCCGCCCGGGGGCGATCTTGTCGCGGGCCGAACTGGAGGACCGGCTTTACGGGTGGGGTAACGAGGTTGAAAGCAACGCGGTGGAGTTTCTCATCCATGCCTTGCGCCGCAAGCTGGGAAAGGATGTGATTCGCAATATCAGGGGGTTGGGATGGATGGTCTCAAAAGGCACCTGAACCAGTCCCTGCAGCTACGTCTGTCGCTAGGGTTGTCCCTGGCGATACTGCTGGTTGCGACAATGAGTGGGGTATTCAGTTACTTCTCGGCCTTCGATGAGGCGCTTGAGTTGCAGGACAACAGCCTGCGCCAGGTTGCGGCATTGTACATGCGCCAAGGCTTGGCATTTCATTACCCAGCCAACGAGCATTCTGTCCCAGGCGACGATGAAGAAACCCGCATCGTCATCCAGTATCTGGCTGATGGACAGGCTGTCAGCCATGCTGATGACAGCCTGTTGCCGTTGCCCATTCCGGGCGCTGTGGCCAATGGCTTGTCTACTGTAAATGTCGGAAACGAACCTTTCCGTGTGCTGGTGAACACCGATTCTTCCGGCAAGCGTTTTGCCGTTGCGCAGGAAATTGACAGCCGTAATCGCGATGCCCGCGATAGCGCATGGCGTTCGTTGCTGCCATTTGCCATCCTCTTTGCCATTTTGCTGGTGGTGGTGGCCAACCTGATTCGCGAGCTGTTCAGGCCTGTCGCGAGTTTGGCGGCAATGCTCGACCGCCGTGATGATCAGGACCTGCGGCCGATTGATGAGCGTATGCTGGCCATCGAAATACGCCCTTTCATCCAGGCAATCAACCGGCTGCTGGCGCGTGTTGCCCGCACCCTGGAAAGCCAGAAGCGCTTTGTCGCCGATGCAGCCCATGAACTGCGCACCCCCCTTACAGCCCTTTCACTGCAGGTGGAAGGCCTTGAACCCGAAGCAATGACGGCCCGCGCCCAGGCCCAAGTGGCCCAACTGCGGCTCGGTATCGCCAGAAGCCGCAAGCTCATCGAGCAACTGTTGGCGTTGGCGAGCGCCCAGCTCGGCGCGCTGCCGACACCTGCGGTATCCCTGCATGAAGTCTGCCGTCGGGTGCTGGAAGATCTGATGCCCTTGGCCGAGCAGAAGCAGCTCGACATTGGCCTGGAAGGTGACGATGCACGCTTGCCCATACGCGAAGTCGAGTTGAGAACCGTGATCAGCAACCTGGTCGAGAACGCCATTCGCCATGCCCCTGTGACGGGCCATGTCGACCTGCGTGTGGAGCAGGGCGTCGGCCAAGTCACGCTCAGTGTCAGCGACGATGGCCCGGGCATTGACCCGCAAGAGTGGGAGCGCGTGTTCGACCCGTTCTATCGTGGCACTGGCTCGGTGGGGGAAGGCTCCGGCCTGGGGCTGTCGATAGTACGGACCATTGTTCAGCGTTGCGCAGGCGAGGTGGACGTGGGGTACACCGATGCGGCGCGCCGCCAGGGCTGGCGGGTATGTTTGCGTTGGGTGACAAACAGCGGTTGACGATCCGTCAGGGTGTCAGGCGCCCTGACGGTCGATATCCCGGCGCAGGACCACCGACGTGGTAATGTCATCCACTGATTCGTGACGTGCCACATTGTCGCGTACCTGGTTGAGGTCGTCGATTGTCCGGGTCTCCACTTCAACCACCAGGTCAAGCTGCCCGCTCACCGATGAAACCCGCCGCACGCGCGCGTCCGTTGCCAGCTGGTCGAGCAGCCCCATGGCAGGTGTGCGCTGCAACGTCACCAGCAAGATCGCCCTTATCACGTTGGCGTCTATTTCGCCGATGTCCGCCCGATAGCCACGGATGATCCCGCTGCGCTCAAGGTTGGCGACGCGCTCGGTAGTGGCGCTTCTGGAAAGGCCTATGCGGCCGGCCAACGCCTTCAGCGCAATACGCGCATCTTTCGAAAGTACTTCAAGAATCTCACGATCTTTTGCGTCCAGGTCACGCATTGCACCACCCAATAAGCTCGCCGTCTTTATGCCGGCCGGAACCGGCATAATGCCTGTCGATCCCGACCGTATGCAGGGTGTCGGTTTCGGTGGTGCATGACAAGCTATTGAAAAAACAATTTGCTCGCTCGGAACGTGATGATATGACAGACCTTTCCCACCCGGCACCTCGGTTTTCGGCAAGCGATGCAGAGGGCCTTGCAAAAGATTTCTTCAATGTCACCGGCATTGCAACGCCCCTGGACGGGGAGCGTGATTGCAACTACCGGCTGAAGACGGGCATGGATGCAGGCTGGATCCTGAAAATCGTCAATGCCAGCGAGCCCAGGGTAGAAAGCGAGTTTCAAACCGCGCTGCTCGATCACCTGGCCGTGCATGGCGCGCACTTGGGCGTGCCTCACCTGCGGGCCAGCGTGGCGGGCGATTACCTACCGACGGTGACCAGCGCCACAGGAGAACAGCACGCGGTGCGCCTGGTCAGCTGGTTGGCCGGCACGCCGCTCGCCGAGGCCAGGCGCTCCTTTGCGCTGATGAGAAACTTCGGCCAGGCACTCGGTGAGCTTGACCGCGCCCTGCAGGGCTTCATGCACCCGGGCGCCGTTCGTGAACTGGACTGGGACCTGCGCCATGCGGCGCGCGCTCGATCACGCCTGCACTGCATCAAGAGCCCCGAGCGGCGGGCCATTGCCGAACGTTTCATCACCCAGTTCGAACAGAATGTCCAGCCCAGGCTGGCTTCACTTCGCGCCCAGGTGATCCACAACGACGCCAACGACTGGAACATTCTGGTCGATGCCGAATCCACCAGCAACGTGACTGGCTTCATCGACTTTGGCGACGCAGTGCATAGCGTGCTGATTGCCGAAGTCGCGATCGCCAGCGCTTACGCCATTCTCGACATGGACGACCCGATCGGCGCTGCTGCTGCGCTGGTGGCCGGCTTCCATGACAAGTACCCGTTGCAAGCGCAAGAGCTGGATGTGCTATTCAACCTGATTGCCATGCGCCTGGTCATCAGCGTCACGTTTTCTGCTTCGCGGCACGATCAGGCAGGCGACAATCCCTACCTGGCGATCAGCGAAGCCCCTGCCTGGCGCCTGCTGGAACAGCTTGATGCGATGAACCCACGGCTGGCCACTGGCATCCTGCGCAAGGCCTGTGGTTTCGATGCCATCGACGGTGCCGGGGAAATCCGCCGCTGGATTGCGGATAACCACAAAGCGTTCGCCGACCTGGTACACCCTTCAGCCGCCATCCTCAACAAAGTGATCGCGCCGTTTGGCGACGCCAGCCACGAAATGACCATCGCTTCGGCCGAGCAACGTCCTGCAGATGCGACCCGCTGGTGGGACGCGTACTCTGCCGCGCACAAGGTGCCGCTGGCCATCGGGCCATGGGGCGAGTTGCGCACCATCTATACCGACAGTGCTTTTGAGTCCCGTTTCATCAAGGGGCAGCGCCGCACCTTGCATGTGGGTGTCGACCTGGTGATGCCGGCGGGTACGCCTTTGTACGCACCGATCGCCGGCACCGTCAGAAGCGTCGAGATAGAACCAGACCCGCTTGGGTATGGTGGCCTGGTGATGATCGAGCACGCACCGACAGGTTGCCCGCCATTTCTGACCTTGTGGGGGCACATGGCCCATGAGGCGCTCGGCCGCTTGAAAGCCGGTGACAAGCTAGAGGCTGGCGACCTGGTCGGTTACATGGGCACCGACCATGAAAATGGCGGCTGGATCCCCCACCTGCATCTGCAGATGGCCACCGATACCCAGCTGACCGCGAGCGAGGTCATTGGCGTTGGTGAGCCAGAGTACCGTGACGTGTGGGCTGACTTGTTCCCTGATGCCTCGATGTTGGCCGGCATTCCGCCAGAGACCTACGACCAGCAGGGCATGACCAAGGCCCAGATCATTGCCAAGCGCAAGGAGTTGCTGCTACCGAACCTGTCAATTTCGTACACTGACCCGATCAAGTTCGTGCGTGGCGATGGCGTATGGCTGATCGACAACTTCGGGCGGGCCTACCTGGACTGCTTCAATAACGTCTGCCACCTGGGCCATAGCCATCCCGATGTGGTCGAAGCCTTGACCCGTCAGGCTGCGCGACTGAACACCAATACCCGCTACCTTCATGACAACATCGTCGAATACGCCGAACGCCTGACCGGCACCTTGCCAGAGGGGCTTTGCGTCGCGTCCTTTGGTTGTTCGGGCAGTGAAGCCAACAGTTTGATGCTGCGCATGGCGCGCAACTACACAGGCAGTGACCAGGCAATCGTGCTGGACTGGGCCTACCACGGCACCACCCAGGAGCTCATTGACCTGAGCCCATACAAGTACAAGCGCAAGGCCGGCAAAGGCAGGGCGGCGCATGTTTACGAGGCGGTGGTCCCGGACAGCTACTACGCGCCCGAGCATTGGCCAGTGGAAGAGCACGGCAAGCGCTTTGCCGAGTCGGTAGCAGAGCAACTGGATGCCATGCGCAAGGCAGGCAAGAAGCCCGCTTTTTTCCTTGCCGAGTCGATTCCCAGCGTGGCGGGGCAGGTGTTCCTGCCCGAACACTACCTGCAGGAGGTATACGCCATGGTGCGCGCCGAAGGTGGGCTGTGCCTGGCCGATGAGGTACAGGTCGGGTTTGGCCGTGTGGGCAGCCACTGGTGGGCATTCGAGACTCAGGGCGTAGTGCCGGATGCTGTCACCATGGGCAAGCCGATCGGTAACGGCCACCCGATGTCGGCGGTCGTGACCACGCGCGAGGTTGCCGATGCCTTCAACAACGGCATGGAGTATTTCAATACCTTCGCCGGCAACCCCGTGTCGTGCGCGGTAGGCCTGGCAGTGCTCGATGCGATCGAGCGCGACCAGTTGAAGGAAAATGCCTTGAACGTTGGCAATTACCTGCTCGATGGTTTCCGCAAGCTGCAGCAGCAATTTGATGTGATTGGTGATGTGCGCGGCCTGGGCCTGTTCCTCGGCATTGTGCTGGTCACTGACCGTCAGTCGAAGGTGCCGGCCACGGCCTTGGCCAGGAAAGTAGCCGACGGCGCCAGGGAGCGCGGCGTGTTGATCGGCACCGAGGGCCCGCATGACAATGTGTTGAAAATGCGGCCTTCAATGATTTTCAGCCGGGCCAATGCCGATTTCCTGCTCGAGGTGCTGAAAGACAGCTTCATCGCAGCGCTGAAATAGCCTATCGGCTGGGCAGGAGGGCGTGCCGAGGGGCACGCCCTTTGTCGTGTGCTCAGGCTTTTTGGCGGTCAATATCGCGCCGTAGCACCACCGCCGTAGTGATGTCGTCTACAGAGTCATGGCACGCCACAGCGTCTCGTACCCGGTTCAAGTCATCGATCGTCCTCGCCTCTACTTCGACCACCAGGTCGAGTTGCCCGCTGACCGATGAAACCCGTTTCACCTGGGCGTTTTGTGCCAGCAGGTCCAGCAGCCCGAGTGCTGGTGTACGTTTCAGTGCTACCAGGATAATCGCCCGTATTACATTGGCATCGATTTCACCAATGTCGGCACGGTAGCCGCGAATGACCCCGCTACGCTCCAGCTGCAAAACCCGCTCGCTGGTAGCACTTCGCGACAGGCCGATTCTTGCCGCCAGCGCTTTGAGTGCCACGCGTGCTTCCTTGGAAAGTATCTCGAGGATTTCCCGATCTTTGATGTCTAATTCGCGCAATGCTGGCACTCCTGCCTGTTCACCGGTAAATGGCCGGATGCCCCAGTGAAGTGCAGGAGGCACGCCAGCCGAATACTTGCTAGTTTTTGGTGCATTGCAAGACACTACTCCAGTTTTGAAACCGGTCGAAGTAGCGCCGACATTATGTCGGTCGATCCCGGCAATGTGCCACCCGAACACGCACATTGCAGGGTGATTTCAAGGTGTCCGTGTGCAAAGCTCTTTGTGAAGGAGGGGCCATCAAGCGCCCCAGACAATAAGAAATACAAACTTCCAAGGAGTGCCTCGATGCGGGTAAGAAAAACCAGGATGCTACTTGCATCCAGCGCAGTGGCAGTAATTGCATTGTTCTCTCAGGGCGTGGCGCAGGCCGATGACCTGCAGGCAGTTCAAGAATCAAAAATACTGCGCGTGGCCATGAGCGGCCAGTACGCTCCCTTCAGTTTCGCCAACGAAAAGAATGAAATTGTGGGTTTCGACGCCTCCATTGGTGAAGCACTCGCCCAGCGCTTGGGTGTAAAGATAAAAATCATCACCACCCCCTTCGACGGCATTATTGCCGGGCTGTTAGCCAAAAAGTATGACGCCGTCATCGCTTCGATGACCATTACTCCCGAGCGGCTGAAAGCCGTTGATTTCGTGGGGCCTTATTACCATGCGGGCCGTACCATCGGTGTAAAGGAAGGCTCTCCGATCAAGGGGCTGGATGACCTCAAGGACGTCACCGTTGGCGTTACCTTGGGCGACTCGCATGACAAATGGGCGCGTGCTCGCGGCAATCTTAAAGTGCGCACCTATAAAGGGTTGCCGGAAATGCTGGTCGACCTGGATGCCGGGCGTATCGATGCGGTAGTGATGGACAGCATTCCGGTCATGGTTGCGGTAAAGGAAACCGGTCAGAAAGTGCGCATCATCAACCTGCCCGACGAGCAGGGTGGCCGTGAAGGCCTCGGCATTGCCATCCGCAGGAACAACCCTGAACTCAAGGCCCAGTTGCAGAAGGCCCTGGACGAGATCCTGGCCGATGGCACTTATAAAGAAATCTCCATGAGATGGGTGGGTAGCGACATCCGCTGATGCACACCTGCAGTGGCCTGGCCGACAGGTTGGGCCAGGTTGGCTGAACTTTGTGAGTGGTTTTTATGGACCTGTCATTGATCCTCCGTACCTACCCGTTTTTCATGGAAGCCGCTTGGGTAACTGTGCAAATTTCATTACTTTCATTATTACTGGGTTTGGGCCTGGCAATCATTCTCGTGGCAGGCAGGTTATCGCCAGTCATTATCCTGCGATGGGCAGCCAAGATTTACGTCAGCGTATTTCGCGGTACGCCCTGCCTCGTGCAGTTGTTCATTATCTACTTTGGCGGGCCACAGATAGGCATAGAGCTGGAGCCATTCTCTGCTGCGGTGATCGGCTTAGGCATGAATATCGCTGCGTATATGTCCGAGTCCATCAGAGGTGCTATCGACAACGTCGACCCTGGCCAGGAGGAGGGCGCACGGTAAATTGGTTTCAGCCGCAGGCAGACGCTGTTGTTCATCATCATTCCACAAGCACTGAAACTCATGATCAGGCCGCTTGGCGTCAATGCCATTGGCCTGATAAAGGGCTCTGCCCTGGTGTCGGCCATTTCGGTTGTTGAACTGACATATACCGCGCAGCGCTTCATCAGCTCAACTTACAAACCGTTCGAGATATTCATGGTGTCGGCGTTGCTTTATATCGTCATGGTCTACTCGGTCAAGTACTTGGTGGAAGTACTGGACCGGCGATACGCGACCAAGTGAGGAGTACCCGTGGAAGGATTAAACCTGAGTGTCATCACGCCTTACTATGAAATGCTGGCGACCGGCCTGTGGTGGACGGTTGTCATGTTTCTCTGTTCCAGTGTCATCAGCGTGGTGGTGGGCGTGCTGTTTGCCCTGATCGACTTGTATGCGCCCAGGGCCATGGCATTGCCTGTGCGTTTCGTCACCTGGCTGTTGATGGGCACGCCCTTGTTGCTGCAACTGTATTTGATCTACTACGGGTTGGTTCAGGTGGGAATCGATATTCCGGCGCTGGCTGCCGGAATCATCGGGCTGAGCCTGCACTTTGCGGTGTACAACGCTGATGTGATCAAGTCGGGGATCGAGGCAGTTGACCCTGGCCAGATAGAAGGCGCGCGCTCGATTGGCCTGAGCAAGGCAATGACCCAGCGCTACATCATCGTTCCGCAGGCGCTCAGAAAAACCATTGCGCCGCTTGGGAACAACCTCATTGTCTTGCTCAAAGACACGTCGCTGGTATCGATCATTGGTATCGCCGAACTGGTCTACAGCGCCCAACTGGCAGTCAGCGAAACGTACAGCCCCTTTGAGTTCTACATCGCCGTGGCGGTGATCTACTACGTGGCCAACCTGGTGCTCGAGGCTGGGTTGCATCTTATTGAAGCAAAGGTCGAGATGTCACGATGAACAACAACGTTATGGTGGAAGTGAAGGGCGCTCGTAAAGCCTACGGTGCACTTGAAGTGCTCAAGGGTATCGACCTGTCGGTGTCGCGTGGGCAGATTGTCGCCATCATTGGCCCCAGCGGCTCGGGTAAAAGTACCTTGCTGCGCTCGATCAATCATCTCGAAGTGCTTAATGGTGGTGAGGTCTGGCTTGACGGCGATCAGGTCAACCGGCCCTTGAAAGGCCGCGCCTTCGAACAGCATATCAACCGGGTGCGCCAACAGATGGGCATGGTGTTCCAGCACTTCAACCTGTTCCCGCACCTTACCGTCTGTGAAAACATCGCGATAGGGCCTGTGAAGTTGAAAGGCTACTCGAAAAGTGCGGCCAGGGCGTTAGCCCTGGAGTACTTGCAGAAGGTCGGGTTGGCTAACAAGATCGACGAGTACCCATCACGTTTGTCTGGGGGGCAAAAACAGCGTGTTGCCATCGCCCGTGCGCTGGCCATGCAACCCAAGGTCATGTTGTTCGATGAGGCGACCTCGGCGCTGGACCCCGAGCTTGTGGAGGAAGTGAACCTGGTCATGAAGCAACTGGCGGCCGAACACATGACCATGCTGATCGTCACCCACGAGATGCGTTTCGCGGGGGAGGTGGCCGATCAGATTGTGTTCATGGATGGCGGGGTGGTCGTGGAGCAGGGTACTCCGAGTGAAATCCTGAGCAACCCAGTTCAGGACCGCACCCGGGCTTTTCTGAAAAAGCATCTGCATGACCGCTAGTTCACCGGAAAAATGAGTCGAAGCCTCCTATTTTTTAAGTTGTCGCTTCCAGATACCTGGGGGATGTGCAGAAGCAAACCCCGCGTTTGGCCAATAAGCCGGCATACCAAATCCTGATCAGTAATGGTTCCACCACGCATCGCACAATTCACTAACGCCAACCAGGCGGCCCAGGCGGCGGACGTGGCCGCGGCCATTTCCCTGCAGGTACTCAAGGGCACCATTCGGGCCTTCGACCCGCGCTACCACTCGGTCAAGGCCCATGTCGCCCAGGCGCAGACCGCTCGCTATATCAAGCAGTTGCTGGGTGACAGCCAGCTGATCGAGGAGAACATCGACTACCGCCTGCAAGACACCTACAGCCTGCGCGCCATCCCCCAGGTGCATGGTGCCTCCAAGCAGTTCATCGCCTACGCCCAGGCCTGCATCGACAACGAGATCGGCTCCTCGGGCGACGATGTGGCAACCAAGAAGACCCGGTGAGCTTTGCCTTCAACGCAGCCATAAAGGCGTACCAAGTGTCGCGCAAGCTGGAGTCGGTGCTAGCCATCGAGATCCTGGTCGGCTGCCAGGCCCTGGACTTTCATGAGGTGGGCAAGGCCTCCAGTGCCACGCGTGCGCTCTATGAACTGGTGCGCAGTCGCGTGCCAGTGGCCAATGAAGACCGCGCGTTCTACGCCGATATCGTTGCGGTGACTGAGCAACTACGCGAGGGCGAAGTGCTCGCAGTCATTGATCGCGTGCTTGCCAATCTGTGATTGCGTACCGGCCCGGTGGATATACTGGGCCGGCTCCGGAGTTTGTTGAGCGATCAAATCACCTGTGGCGAACCCTCAAATACACGATTTAACATAATATGCATTATGAGTAACTTCATATTTCAGTGCCGTACCGTGGACGGCCAGATGTTAAGCCAGCACAAGCTCCTCACTCATTCAAACCGTTGGCTTAATTGATCCAGGTTAAGGTTGGCTCACATTACCTTGAGTAAAATGCGAGCTCCGCACCCTCACGGGGAATCTGGCATGACGATCATCGTAACCGGCGCCGCGGGATTCATCGGCAGCAATCTCGTTCAGGCACTCAACCAACGCAACGAGACCAATATCATTGCCGTCGACGATCTGACCGATGGCGACAAGTTCAGCAACCTGGCCGACAGTGAAATTGCCGATTACCTGGACAAGGACGATTTTCTCGACCGGTTCGGTCGCGGCCAGTTTGGCAAGGTGCGCGCCGTTCTGCACCAGGGTGCGTGTTCAAGCACCGTCGAAGGCGACGGTCGTTTCATGATGGACAACAACTACCGGTTCAGCCGTGAGTTGCTGACGTCTGCACAGCACCAGGAAATCCCGCTGCTATATGCATCATCGGCCGCCGTATACGGCGCAGGACGCATCTTTAGCGAACAGCGTGAGTGTGAACGCCCGCTGAACGTCTATGGCTATTCCAAGTTTCTGTTCGATCAACAGGTGCGCCGGCAACTGACGGCGGCTCGCAGCCAGGTCGTCGGCTTGCGTTATTTCAATGTCTACGGGCCCCATGAGCAGCATAAAGGCCCGATGGCCTCAGTGGCCTTGCACTGCTTCAATCAGTACCAGGCTCGCGGAAAAGTCAGCTTGTTCGGTAGCTATGGGGACTTCCCCAGCGGTGGCCATCTGCGGGATTTCGTCTCTGTTGAGGATGTGGTCAAGGTCAATATGTTCTTCCTTGAACGACCACAACTCAGTGGCATATTCAATGTTGGCAGTGGTCGTGCCCAGCCATTCAACGACGTTGCTCTGGCTGTGATCAATCGGCTGCGCGAACGGCAAGACCTACCCCCTTTGTCGCTTGATATGGCCTTGCTTGAGGGGGTACTGGAGTACAGCGAATTTCCTGATCATTTGCGTGGCAAATACCAGTGCTACACCTGTGCCGACCTGGAGCGCTTGCGCGCTGCTGGTTACAAGGCGCCTACATTGACAGTCCAGCAAGGCGTGGCCCGCTACTGTGACTGGTTGCAGGGTAACCAAAGCCCGCCGCCCGCTCCTTTCAAGCAAGCGGCGGCAGCTTGATGTTGCGCATTTGTGTGGTTGGCAGATGCTTTTACCTGCTTTGGTGCGATTTATTGGTGAATTATTGACGATAACTACACTAAATAGTCATTTAGCGTAGTTATATAAAAGGTCAGGTTAATGCCTGCACTTTTTCTTCAGGCCAACCCACCAAAACGCTTGTAGAAGCTCTCGTTCACATCCGGCAATGGTCCGTCTGCGGTTTCCAGCGCAGCGTTCAACCATTCCTCTGCCTTGGCAAACACCAGCCGATAGAGATTGCGGCACAGTTGTCGCGCAGCCCTTCCCTCCCAATCTCCTGGCAGCAGCTCGTCCGGTAGTTGCGGGTCGCGCAGCAGCAGGCGGCGGTACTCGTGTATCAGCAGTGTGCGTGCAAGGAAGCAATCTTGCGCATCCAGCAGTTGTTGCTCTTTCAAACCTTGCCAAAGCGGCCTGAACAGCTGGATGAACTCGCTGTACTGCTCCCCCAGCTCTTCGATACGCCAGCTTTCCCGCACCTGGGCGCGCATGGCCTTGGACGCGAGAACTTCCTGGGTGTGGGTTTCGAAGACGATGCTGTCGTCACTGGCTTCAAGGTCGCGCAACGTGGCAGCCAGGTCGGCACGGTCAGCCCTTGGGCAGCCCAGCAGGTTCGGGGCCATGACGCCGAACCCCTGCCATTCCAGCTCTTCACGCAAGGCCTTGCGCTTGCCAGCCTCGAGTTGTGACAGCAACACCAGCGTCCAGGCGCCGTCCCAAGCGGGCTGGCTCTGGCTGTAGACGCGTTTGAAGGCTTTTTCGAAACGTCGGCGGCCAGTGCCCGTCAAGCTGTAGTAACTGCGCCGGCCAACCTTTTCAGCGGTAAGCCAACCTTCTTTGGTCAGGCGAAAGATCGATGTGCGGATCAGCCGTTCATTGATGCCGATCGGCTCCAGCAGATTGATCAGGCTACCTAGCCAGACTGTCCCGCCGTGGGGCTCGATGGCATCGCCGTACAACGTGATGATCAGAGAGCTGGCGCGAATCGGCGTCTGCTCCTGAAAGCGGGTAATCAAATTGTTCAGTGGGGCAAGATTGCTCATGGGCGAACTGTGCGCGGAGAAAGCACCGACTATACCTGTGCGGCGGGCCGCCTGGCCATGGCGTGTCACTGCCAGGTTCATGCGCTTGCCTGGCCCTTGGGCCTGACACCGGAGTCTTCCATGCGTGGGCGCCCCGGTTCTGCCTCGGCCAGCGGCGGGCATTCGACCATACTGTTCATGCAACGCTGCGCCAGATGCTGGTACTGCGCGGTGCCGCGCTGCTTCCAGGCCAGCTCCTGATCGGTCAATGGGCGCTTGACCTGAGCCGGCGAACCCATCACCAGGCTCTGCACGGCACATTCGAAGCCAGCCTTGACGAACGCTGTGGCCGCAACGATGCAGCGTGGCGCTACGTGGGCGCCATCCATCACCACCGCGTTCATGCCGATCAAGGCGTCCTCACCCACGCGACATCCGTGCAGCACGGCACCATGGCCGACGTGCCCATTGCGCTCCACTACGGTGTCACCGCCTGGGAAGCCATGCATCACGCAGGTGTCCTGAAGGTTGGCGCCCTCCTCTAGCACGATGCGGCCAAAATCGCCCCTCAGCGACGCCAGAGGGCCTATGTAGCAACGAGGGCCAACGATGACGTCACCGATCAGGACCGCGCTGGGGTGCACGTAGGCTGTGGGATGAACCACGGGCGTCAGGCCGTCCAGTCGATAGCAAGGCATGGCAAAGCTCCTGAAATGATTTGAAATGCCATTCGATCTTGTATCACAAGACATTTCGTCGTCAACCGGGTAGATCGTGTATCGCTTCAGTCAGGCCAAGTAAGCTGAAAGAAAGTGGCAAATCTTCTGCCTAAATGCCTTGATCAAACGTTTCATCAAGAATTTATAAGGTCGATGATGCTGGCAAAAAATACAACAAAGGGATACGAGATGCATTTTTGAATGTTGCATTTATGTATCGCGTAATGCATATACTGGCCGCACCTGGTCGTGATCCCGCATCACGCCCCTGCAAACAATTCCAAGAAATGCCGGCCCCACGATGTGCCGTGCGTGCAGCCAGAGGAACCCGACATGCCGCGATATCTCGCTGTGCAGGCGCCCGAACACGGCGTTCAGCTCATTACCTTGCAACGGCCCGAGGCCTTGAATGCCCTGTGCACCGAGCTACTGGCAGAACTGGCTGCTGCGTTACAGGCAGCCGCTGGCGACGAACAGATCGGCGCTGTTGTGATTACCGGCAGCGCCAAGGCATTCGCTGCAGGTGCCGACATCCGGGAAATGGCCGAGCGCGACCTGGTCGGCATACTCAATGATCCGCGCGTAGCCCACTGGCAAAGCATCGCGGCATTCACCAAGCCATTGATTGCCGCTGTCAATGGTTACGCCTTGGGTGGCGGTTGCGAACTGGTGATGTGCGCCGACATCGTCATCGCTGGCACCGATGCCCGCTTCGGCCAGCCAGAAATCAACCTCGGCATCATTCCCGGTGCCGGCGGCACCCAGCGCCTGTTGCGTGCCGTCGGTAAGCCGCTGGCCATGCAGATGGTTCTGACCGGTGAAGCAATCACCGCTCGCCACGCCCAGCAGGCGGGCCTTGTCAGCGAAATTTCCCAGCCCGAACTTACCGTCGAGCGCGCCATGCGGGTCGCCCGCAGCATCGCTGCCAAGGCGCCGCTTGCCGTGCGCCTGGCCAAGGAGGCGCTACTGAAGGCCGGTGATACCGACCTGGCCAGTGGCCTGCGCTTCGAACGCCATGCGTTCACCTTGCTGGCCGGTACCGCCGACCGGGACGAAGGCATCCGGGCCTTTCAGGAAAAGCGCCAGGCTCGTTTCCAGGGCCGCTAAACATCATTCCCTCGACTGACGGAGCGAGTCTGTCATGACTTTCCAGCACATCCTGTTTTCCATCGAGGACGGCGTTGCCCTCCTTTCATTGAACCGCCCCGAGCAACTGAACAGCTTTAACACCGCCATGCACATGGAGGTGCGCGAAGCACTCAAGCAAGTACGCCAGAGCAGTGAAGCGCGGGTGCTGTTGCTTACGGCTGAAGGCCGGGGCTTCTGCGCCGGCCAGGACCTGTCCGACCGCAACGTTGCCCCCGGCGCCGAAATACCGGACCTGGGCGAGTCGATCGACAAGTTCTACAACCCGCTGGTGCGCACCCTGCGCGACCTGCCGCTGCCAGTGATCTGTGCGGTCAACGGCGTGGCTGCCGGCGCTGGCGCAAATATCCCGCTGGCCTGCGATCTGGTGCTGGCCGCCCGCTCCGCCAGCTTCATCCAGGCCTTCTGCAAGATCGGCCTGGTGCCGGACTCTGGCGGCACCTGGCTGCTGCCGCGCCTGGTTGGCATGGCGCGGGCCAAGGCCCTGGCCATGCTGGGTGAGCGCCTTGGCGCCGAGCAGGCCCAGCAATGGGGGCTGATCCACCGGGTGGTGGATGATGCTGCACTGCGAGACGAAGCCCTCGCCCTCGCCCGCCAGCTCGCCACCCAGCCCACCTACGGCCTGGCCCTGATCAAGCGCAGCCTCAATGCCAGTTTCGATAATGGGTTTGACGAGCAGCTGGAGCTGGAGCGCGACCTGCAGCGCCTGGCCGGGCGCAGCGAGGACTACCGCGAAGGCGTGAGTGCCTTCATGAACAAGCGCACGCCAGTTTTCAAGGGGCGCTGAACATGAGCGCACTCGCAAGCAATGTGCAGGTGGCGGTGATCGGTGCCGGTGCCATGGGCGCCGGTATCGCCCAGGTGGCGGCCCAGGCCGGCCACCCAGTGAAGCTCTATGACAACCGCCCGGGGGCAGCTGCCCAGGCAGTGGCGGGTATTGATCGGCAGCTGGCCCGGCAAGTGGAAAAGGGCAAGCTGCAGGCCGTTGAACGGGAAGCGATCAGCGCCCGTCTGTGCCCGGTCGATACGCTCGAAGCTCTGGCCGATGCCGGCCTGGTGATTGAAGCCATCGTCGAAAACCTGCAGGTGAAACAGGCGCTGTTCAGTCAGCTCGAAACCCTGTGCGGCGCCGACTGCATTCTTGCCAGCAACACGTCGTCGCTGTCCATCACTAGCCTTGCTGCCGGTCTTGAGCGCCCGCAGCACGTGGTCGGCATGCACTTCTTCAACCCTGCTCCGTTGATGGCGCTGGTCGAAGTGGTGTCTGGCCTGGCAACCGCCCCGACAGTTGCCGCATGCATCTATGCCACTGCCCAGGCCTGGGGCAAACAGCCGGTGCACACGCGCTCTACACCGGGGTTTATCGTCAACCGTGTGGCGCGGCCGTTTTATGCCGAAAGCCTGCGCCTGCTGCAAGAAGGTGCCGCCGATTGCGCCAGCCTCGATGCGCTGCTGCGCGAGGCCGGGGGCTTCCGCATGGGGGCGTTCGAACTCACCGACCTGATCGGCCACGACGTCAATTACGCTGTCACTTGCTCGGTTTTCGATGCGTTCTATGGTGATTTCCGCTTCCAGCCATCACTGGTGCAGAAAGAACTGGTGGACGCCGGTCGCCTTGGGCGCAAGACCGGCCAGGGCTTCTATAGCTATGCCGAGGGCGCCGAACGCCCCCAGCCTGCCGAACTGCACAGCCTCGCCATTGCAGGTGCCTGCGTTGTCGAGGGCTGCCTGGGCGTGATGCAACCGCTGGCCGAACGCCTGCGCCAAAGCGGCATTGCCGTGACCCAGCGCGCCGGCAGCGGCCTGATCCAGGTGGGCGATGCCACCCTGGCCCTGTCCGACGGCCGTTTGGCCAGCCAACGCGCCCGTGAAGACGGCCTGCGCAACCTGGTGCTGCTCGACCTCGCGCTGGACTACGGCAGCGCCACGCGTATCGCCATTAGCTGGTCGGCCGATACCAGCGAAAGTGCCCGCGACCAAGCCGTTGCCCTGCTGCAGCGCGCAGGCCTTAAAGTGACCGGCGTCGCCGACCTGCCAGGCCTGGTGGTACTGCGCACCGTCGCGATGCTCGCCAACGAAGCCGCCGATGCCGTGTTGCAGGGTGTCGGCAGCGCTGCCGACATCGACCTGGCCATGCGCGCCGGCGTCAATTACCCCTGCGGCCCTCTGGCCTGGGCCGCGAACATCGGTATTGGCCACACCCTGCGCGTACTGGACAACCTGCAACGCAGCTATGGCGAGAGTCGCTACCGCCCTTCCCTGCTGTTGCGCCGCTGCGAAGCCAAAGGAGGCACCCTGCATGACTGAAGTGGAACTGGCACAAGCCTGTGCCGACGCCATGTACGCCCGGGACCAGGCCACTCAGGGCCTGGGCATCAGCCTGTTGGATGCCGGGCCGGGCCGGGCCAGCCTGCGCATGCCGGTACGTGCCGACATGATTCAGGGCCATGGCACCTGTCATGGTGGCTTCCTGTTCGCCTTGGCCGATTCGGCGTTTGCCTTCGCCTGCAACAGCTACGACCAAGCCACCGTGGCGCTGGGCTGCAGCATCGACTACCTGGCCCCGGCATTGCGCGATGACGTGCTCACCGCTCACGCCAGCGAAGTCAGCCGCAAAGGCCGTACCGGCCTGTACGACGTGCGCATCGACAACCAGCGCGGTGAGCTGGTGGCGATGTTCCATGGCAAATCCTACAAAGTGCGCGGCACCGTGCTGGCGCAGGAGACGCAAGATGACTGAACCGACCCTCGCCGATGCCTTGATCATCGACGCCGTGCGCACCCCCATTGGCCGCTATGCCGGCGCCTTGAGCAGCGTTCGCACCGACGACCTCGCGGCCGTCCCGCTCAAGGCGTTGATCCAGCGCCACCCCGAACTGGACTGGAAGGCCGTTGATGACGTGATCCTCGGGTGCGCCAACCAGGCAGGCGAAGACAACCGCAACGTGGCCCACATGGCCAGCCTGCTGGCCGGGCTACCGCTCGAAGTGCCGGGGACTACCATCAACCGCCTGTGCGGTTCTGGCCTGGATGCCATCGGCAATGCGGCCCGCGCCCTGCGCTGTGGCGAGGCTGGGCTGATGCTGGCTGGCGGCGTGGAGTCGATGTCGCGTGCGCCGTTTGTAATGGGTAAGTCGGAACAGGCATTCGGCCGCACGGCGGAACTGTTCGACACCACCATCGGCTGGCGTTTCGTCAACCCACGGATGAAGGCCGCCTACGGTACCGATTCGATGCCGGAAACTGCCGAGAACGTGGCTGAGCAGTTTGGTATTTCCCGCGCCGACCAGGATGTTTTCGCCCTGCGCAGCCAGCACAAGGCTGCCGCAGCGCAGGCCCGAGGCCGCCTGGCCCGGGAAATCGTGCCGGTCGAGATTGCGCAGCGCAAAGGCCCGGCCAAAGTGGTCGAGCATGACGAGCACCCACGCGGCGACACGACGCTGGAGCAGTTGGCCAAGCTGGGTACTCCATTCCGAGAGGGGGGGAGCGTAACCGCCGGCAATGCCTCCGGGGTCAATGACGGCGCGTGCGCCCTGCTACTGGCCAGCAGCGACGCTGCCCGCCTGCATGGTCTGAAAGCGCGCGGTCGCATCCTCGGCATGGCCGTGGCCGGGGTTGAGCCGCGGCTGATGGGCATCGGCCCGGTGCCGGCAACCCGCAAGGTACTTGAAATGACTGGGTTGTCGCTGGCTGACCTGGATGTCATCGAGCTCAACGAGGCCTTCGCCGCACAAGGTCTGGCCGTGTTGCGCGAGCTAGGCCTGACTGACGACGACGCGCGGGTCAACCGCAACGGTGGCGCGATTGCCCTGGGCCATCCGCTGGGCATGAGCGGTGCGCGGCTGGTGACCACGGCGCTGCACGAGCTGGAAGAGACGGGCGGTCGTTACGCCTTGTGCACCATGTGCATCGGCGTTGGCCAGGGCATTGCCATGGTCATCGAGCGCCTCTGAGCGGTTCACACCATCCGCCTGTTACCGAACTGAACGCAGCCGTATATGCTGCCTCCATGACACTCACCGCGCGGCCTGCAACCGCAGGCGCGCGGCGTACAAGAACAATTCGAGTGAAGCCATGAATATGTACCATGATGCCGATCGTGCCCTGCTGGACCCGATGGAAACCGCCAGCGTCGACGCCCTGCGCCAGCATCAGCTGGAGCGTTTGCGCTGGAGCCTGAAGCACGCCTATGACAACGTGCCGCTGTACCGTCAGCGCTTTGCCGAGTGCGGCGCCCACCCCGATGACCTCAAGTGCCTTGAAGATCTGGCGAAGTTCCCCTTCACCGGCAAGAACGACCTGCGCGACAACTACCCCTACGGCATGTTCGCAGTGCCGCAGGAAGACGTGGTGCGCTTGCATGCCTCCAGTGGCACCACCGGCAAGCCGACGGTGGTCGGCTACACCCAGAACGACATCGACACCTGGGCCAATGTGGTCGCCCGCTCGATCCGTGCCGGTGGCGGGCGCAAAGGCGACAAGGTACATGTTTCCTACGGCTATGGCCTGTTCACCGGTGGGCTTGGTGCACACTACGGCGCCGAGCGCCTGGGCTGTACAGTCATCCCCATGTCCGGCGGCCAGACCGAGAAGCAGGTGCAGCTGATTCGCGACTTCCAGCCCGATATCATCATGGTCACCCCATCCTACATGCTCAACCTGGCCGACGAGATCGAGCGCCAGGGCATCGACCCGCACGACCTCAAGCTGCGCCTGGGCATTTTCGGTGCCGAGCCCTGGACCGATGAACTGCGCCGCTCGATCGAGCAGCGTCTGGGTATCAACGCCCTCGATATCTATGGCTTGTCGGAGATCATGGGCCCAGGGGTGGCGATGGAATGCATCGAGACCAAGGACGGCCCGACCATCTGGGAAGACCACTTCTACCCCGAAATCATCGACCCAGTCACCGGCGAAGTGTTGCCGGACGGCCAGCTGGGCGAGCTGGTGTTTACCTCACTGAGCAAGGAAGCGCTGCCGATGGTGCGCTACCGCACCCGTGACCTTACCCGTCTGCTGCCCGGCACCGCCCGGCCCATGCGCAGAATCGGCAAGATCACCGGCCGCAGTGACGACATGCTGATCATTCGCGGGGTCAACGTGTTCCCCACGCAGATCGAGGAGCAGGTATTAAAAATAAAACAGCTTTCAGAGCTTTATGAGATTCATCTGTATCGCAATGGCAACCTGGACAGTGTCGAGGTGCATGTGGAGTTGCGTGCGGAGTGCCAGCACCTCGATGAAGGCCAGCGCAAGCTGGTTATCGGGGAATTGAGCAAACAGATCAAGACCTACATCGGCATCAGCACCCAGGTGCACCTGCAACCCTGCGGCACGCTCAAGCGCTCAGAAGGCAAGGCGTGCCACGTGTTCGACAAACGGTTGGCCAGCTGAGTCATTCGGCTGCCTTTTCGGCCCCGGCATGGTCCGGGGCTTTTTTTTGCCTGTTGGAGCGGCCTTGCGTCGCGATTGGCCTGCAAAGCAGCCCCCGTCGGTGGGCAATGTGATACACAAATCTTATTCGATACATATAAAACTGTTTGACGTTATGTTTTGTATCGCTTACAAATGGCTCATGCCTCAGCAGGAGTCTGAACTCATGTACGCACAGCTAGTGGAAACCGGAGTCAAGCGCGTCAAATCGCTGGAAGAAATGTCCCCCGAGGAGCGCAACTTCCAGGAAAAGATCGACGCCGAAATCAAGATCGAAGCCAAGAACTGGATGCCCGAGGCCTACCGCCAAACCCTCATCCGGCAGATCTCCCAGCACGCCCACTCGGAAATCGTCGGCATGCTGCCCGAAGGCAACTGGGTCACCCGCGCCCCCAGCCTCAAGCGCAAGCTGCAGTTGATGGCCAAGATCCAGGACGAAGCCGGCCACGGCCTGTACCTGTACAGCGCCATGGAAACCCTGGGTGCTGACCGCGACGAAGAAGTGGCCAAGCTGCACAGCGGCAAGGCCAAGTATTCAAGCATCTTCAACTACCCCACCCTCAGCTGGGCCGACATGGGCGCAGTGGGCTGGCTGGTAGATGGCGCGGCCATCGTCAACCAGGTGGTGCTGCAACGCACCTCCTACGGCCCCTACTCCCGCGCCATGATCCGTATCTGCAAGGAAGAGAGCTTCCACCAGCGCCAGGGCTACGAAATGCTCCTGACCATGATGCGTCATGGCACCCAGGCCCAGAAGGACATGGTCCAGGACGCCATCAACCGCCTGTGGTGGCCAGCGCTGATGATGTTCGGCCCCAGCGACGAGCACTCGCCCAACAGCGCCCAGTCGATGGCCTGGAAGATCAAGCGCCAGACCAACGACGAGCTGCGCCAGCGTTTCATCGACCAGACCGTGCCACAGCTCGAGCTACTTGGCTGCACTGCCCCGGACCCTGAGCTGAAGTGGAACGCCGAACGCGGCCATTACGACTTCGGCGAAATCCAGTGGGACGAATTCTACGAAGTGATCAAGGGCAATGGCCCGTGCAACCTGGAACGTATCGCCACTCGGCGCAACGCCATCGAGAGCGGTGCCTGGGTACGCGAGGCCGCCGTGGCCTACGCGCGCAAGCAACAGAACAAGAACGCCGCCTGAGCGGCGATTGATGCGGAGATCGAAAATGTCTGTCTGGACCCTCTACGAAGTGTTCGTGCGCAGCAAGCACGGCCTTAACCACAAGCATGTCGGCAGCGTGCACGCTGCCGATGCCGCCATGGCCATCGAGAACGCCCGCGAGCTGTACACCCGCCGCAGCGAAGGCGTGAGCCTGTGGGTGGTGCCTTCGGCGCTGATCACCGCCTCCTCCCCCGACGAGAAAGACCCGCTGTTCGCCCCCTCGGACGATAAGGTCTATCGCCATGCCAGCTTCTACGAGCTGCCCGACGAAGTCGGACACATGTGAGGTTGGCCATGCATAAAGAAGCCCTTGTTCCTTACCTGCTGCTGCTCGGCGACAGTGCCCTGGTGCAGGGCCAGCGCCTTTGCGAATGGTGTGGCCGTGCGCCTGCCATCGAAGAAGAGCTGGCCTTGATGAACGTCGGCCTCGACCTGGTCGGGCAGGCGCGCAACTGGCTGGAGTATGCCGCCGAGCTGCTCGATGACGGCCGTGATGCCGATGCCCTGGCTTTGCGCCGTGACGAGCGCGCCTACCGCAACCTGCTGCTGGTCGAGCAACCCAACGGCGACTTTGCCGTGACCATGACCAAGCAGTTTCTCTACGACGCCTGGCACTTCGCCGTGCTTCAGGGGCTGGTCGAGTCCAGCGATGCGCGTGTCGCCGGCATCGCCGCCAAGGCCCTGAAGGAAGTCACCTACCACTTGCGCCGCTCCAGCGAGTGGGTACAACGCCTGGGTGATGGCACCGAAGAAAGCCGCCAGCGCATGCTCGTCGCTATCCCGTCACTGTGGCGTTTCACTGTCGAACTCACGACCGGCAGCGACAACGAAGTGCATTTGGCCGAAGCCGGTATCGGCGCCAACCCTGCCGCTGTCGGTGCCGCCTGGCTCCAACAGGTCACAACGACCTTCACTTCGGTCGAGCTGCCGCTGCCCAAGGCCGCCAGCCACTTCTACCTGGATGGCCGCAAAGGGCTGCACACCGAGCACTTGGGCCTGCTGCTGGCCGAGATGCAGTTCCTGCCAAGGGCCTACCCCGATGCAACCTGGTGAGCTGATTGCCGGCGACCGCGGTGCGCGGGCGCTGCAAGGGGGCGACCTGGCACGCGCCTGGGCGGTATTGGGCCAGGTCATGGACCCGGAAGTCCCGGTGGTCAGCGTGGTCGACCTGGGGATCGTGCGCGACCTCGACTGGCGGGCCGGCCACCTGCACCTGGTGGTCACCCCGACCTACTCCGGTTGCCCGGCCACCGAGGTGATCGAGGGTGATATCCGCCAGGCGCTGGAACAGGCCGGTTTCGCCGCGCCAGCGCTTGAGCGCCGGCTGACCCCGGCCTGGAGCACTGACTGGATCAGCGAGCTGGGCCGCGAGCGCCTGCGTGCTTATGGCATCGCACCGCCGCAAGGCAGCGCCAGCAAACGCAGCCTGCTTGGCGAAGCGCCTCAGGTGTGCTGCCCGCAATGCGGCAGCACCCATACCGAATTGCTCAGCCAGTTCGGTTCCACGGCCTGCAAGGCGCTTTACCGCTGCCGCGAGTGCCTGGAGCCGTTCGACTATTTCAAATGCATTTGAGCCGTGGAGAACGCCATGAGCCAGTTTCACAGCCTGACCATCAAGCAAGTGCGCAACGAGACCCGTGATGCGGTGTCGATCGCCTTCGATGTACCCGAGCACCTGCAGGACCAATTCCGCTTCACCCAGGGGCAGTACCTGGTCATGCGTACCCAGCTGGATAACGAAGAAGTCCGCCGCTCCTACTCCATCTGCAGCGCGGTGCAGGACGGCGAGCTGCGTGTGGCCGTCAAACGTGTGCCAGGCGGGCGTTTTTCCGCGTTTGCAAACGAAGTGCTCAAGGCCGGCCAGCAGCTGGAAGTGATGCCGCCATCGGGCAGCTTCTTCGTGCCGCTGGACCCGACTCGCCAGGGCAATTACCTGGGAGTGGCGGCCGGCAGTGGCATTACGCCGATTCTGTCGATCATTGCCACGACCCTGGCCAGCGAGCCGAACAGCCGCTTCACCTTGCTGTATGGCAACCGTTCCAGCTCGGGCGCGCTGTTTCGCGACAAGCTCGAAGACCTGAAAAACACCTACCTCGACCGCCTGAACCTGATTTTCGTGTTCAGCCGCGAACAACAGGACGTTGACCTGTACAACGGCCGCATCGACGCCGACAAGTGCGGCCAGCTGTTCTCGCGCTGGCTGGACGTGCCCGGCCTGGACGCCGCATTCATCTGTGGCCCGCAGGCAATGACCGAGACGGTGCGTGACAGCTTGCAAGCCAACGGCCTGGAAAAACAGCGTATCCATTTCGAGCTGTTCGCCGCTGCCGGCAACGAAGCCCGACGCGAGGCCCGCGAAGCTGCGCGCCAGGTGGACGCGGCGCTCAGCCATATCACCGTGATCAGCGACGGCCGCGCGCTGACCTTCGACCTGCCGCGCAACACCCAGAACGTGCTGGACGCCGGCAACGCCATCGGCGCCGAGCTGCCCTACTCGTGCAAGGCCGGCGTGTGCTCCACCTGCAAGTGCCGAGTGATCGAGGGCGAAGTGGAAATGGACAGCAACCATGCCCTTGAAGACTACGAAGTGGCGGCCGGGTACGTGCTGTCGTGCCAGACCTACCCGGTGAGCGACAAGGTGGTGCTCGATTTCGACCAGCTTTGACACCGCGTCGCCTGTTTCGCGGGCGCGCCCGCTCCCACAGGGATCGCACAAAGGCGAAGAGCAACGCCTTACCTGTGGGCGCGGGCAAGCCCGCGAAGTGGCCATCAGCAACACCGCAACACCCGCGTGACCTCAACAAAACAATTACAACACCCAGAGATCGCAACCCATGACACCCGAACGCATAGAAAGCATCGCCAACCACCCCGACTTCCAGCACCTGGTGCGGCGCAAGCGCCGTCTCAATGGCAGCCTGACCCTGGCCATGCTGGTGATCTACTACGGCTTCGTCCTGCTGGTGGCGTTCTCGCCCAGCACATTGGGCCAGTCCCTCAGCGGCGGCGTGACCACTGTCGGCATGCTGGTGGGCGTGCTGATGGTGCTGCTGTCCTTCGCCCTTACCGGCATCTATGTGCACCGCGCCAACAACGTGCTCGACCCGCTCAACGACAAGGTCAAGCAGGAGTGCGCACAATGAACTGGACCGCCATTTCGATGTTCATGGTGTTCGTCTGCTTCACGCTGATGGTCACCCGCTGGGCTGCCATGCGCACCCGCTCAGCCAGCGACTTCTACACCGCTGGCGGGGGGCTGACCGGTATGCAGAACGGCCTGGCGATCGCCGGTGACATGATCAGCGCCGCGTCGTTCCTGGGTATTTCCGCGATGATGTTCATTAACGGCTACGACGGCCTGCTGTATGCCCTGGGCGTACTGGCCGGTTGGCCGATCATCCTGTTCCTGATTGCAGAGCGCCTGCGCAACCTGGGCAAGTACACTTTCGCCGACGTGGTCAGCTACCGCCTGGCGCAAACCCCGGTGCGCCTGACCTCGGCCTTTGGCACCCTGGTGGTGGCGTTGATGTACCTGGTGGCGCAGATGGTCGGCGCCGGCAAGCTGATCGAGCTGCTGTTCGGTATCAGCTACCTGTACGCCGTGATGCTGGTCGGTGTGCTGATGGTCGCCTATGTCACCTTCGGCGGCATGCTCGCCACCACCTGGGTGCAGATCATCAAGGCCGTAATGCTGCTGTCGGGCACCAGCTTCATGGCTTTCATGGTGCTCAAGCACTTTGGTTTCAGCACCGAAGCGATGTTTGCCAGCGCCGTGGCCGTGCATGCCAAGGGCCAGGCGATCATGGCCCCGGGCGGCTTGCTGTCAAACCCAGTGGACGCGATTTCTCTCGGTTTAGGCATGATGTTCGGCACCGCCGGCCTGCCGCATATTCTGATGCGCTTCTTCACCGTCAGTGATGCCAAGGAAGCACGCAAGAGCGTGTTCTACGCCACTGGCTTCATCGGTTACTTCTACCTGCTGCTGATCATTGTCGGCTTTGGCGCCATCGTGATGGTTGGCACCGAGCCGTCCTACCGCGATGCCACCGGCGCCATCATCGGCGGCGGCAACATGGTCGCCGTGCACTTGGCCCAGGCCGTGGGTGGCAACCTGTTCCTCGGCTTCATCTCTGCCGTGGCTTTCGCCACCATCCTGGCCGTGGTCGCCGGCCTGGCGCTGTCCGGGGCATCGGCGGTCTCCCACGATCTGTATGCCTGCGTGATGCGCAAAGGCAAGGCGACCGAGCAACAGGAAATGCGCGTGTCGCGTGTTGCCACGCTGGTCATCGGCCTGCTTGCGGTGATCCTCGGCCTGATGTTCGAGTCGCAGAACATCGCCTTCCTCTCCGGCCTGGTGCTGGCGGTGGCCGCCTCGGTCAACTTCCCGGTGCTGCTGCTCTCGATGTTCTGGAAAGGCCTGACCACCCGCGGCGCGGTGTGCGGCAGCATGGCCGGCCTGGTCTCGGCGGTGCTGTTGGTCGTGCTGGGCCCAGCAGTGTGGGTCAACGTGTTGCACAACGAGACGGCGCTGTTCCCCTACAGTAACCCGGCACTGTTCTCCATGAGCCTGGCCTTCCTCAGTGCCTGGGTGTTCTCGGTTACCGACAGCTCCGAACGTGCCGTCGAGGAACGTGGCCGCTACCTGGGCCAGTTCATCCGCTCCATGACCGGCATCGGCGCTGCCGGCGCCAGCAAGCACTGATTTCAAGGACGAACAACCATGTCGGGTAAAACAACAACAATGAACCGCACGCACTTCATGTCAGCCGCCTGGCTGGCCACCCTCGCCCTGCCAATGCCGGCGCTGGCGGACTTCATCGGCGACAGCCATGCACGCCTGGAGCTGCGCAACCACTACATCAACCGCGACTTCCGCCAAAGCAATGCGCCCCAGGCCAAGGCCGAGGAATGGGGCCAGGGCTTCACCGCCAAGCTGGAGTCGGGCTTCACCGAAGGCCCCGTCGGCTTTGGCGTCGACGCCATGGGCCAGTTGGGCATCAAGCTCGACTCCAGCCGGGACCGTCGCAACACCGGCCTGTTGCCCTTCGGCCCGAACAGCCATGAACCCGTCGACGACTACAGTGAGTTGGGCCTGACCGGCAAGGTGCGGGTGTCCAAAAGCACCCTGCGCCTGGGCACCTTGCAGCCGATTCTGCCGGTGGTGGTGTACAACGACACCCGACTGCTGGCATCCACCTTCCAGGGTGGCCTGCTGACCAGCCAGGACCTCGAAGGCCTTACTTTCAATGGCGGCCGCCTGACCAAGGCCAACCTGCGCGATTCCTCGGGCCGCGATGACATCGGCTACGGCGCCGCGACCAGCGACCACCTGGACTTTGGTGGTGGTAGCTACGCCATCACCCCGCAAACCAGCGTCAGCTACTACTACGCCAAGCTTGAGGACATCTATCGCCAGCAGTTCGTCGGCCTGATCGATACCCGCCCATTGAGTGAAGGGGTGAGCCTGCGCAGCGACCTGCGCTATTTCGACAGCCGCAATGATGGCGCCGAGCGTGCCGGCAACATCGATAACCGCAACTTCAACGCCATGTTCACCCTGGGTGTACGGGCGCACAAGTTCACCGCCACCTGGCAGCAGATGTCCGGTGACAGCGCCTTCCCGTTCGTCAACGGTGGCGACCCGTTCACCGTCAACCTGGTCACCTACAACACCTTCACCCGGGCCGGGCTGGACTCGTGGCAAGTGCGCTACGACTACGATTTCGTTGCCATGGGTATCCCTGGCCTGAGCTTCATGTCCCGTTACACCGACGGCCGCCATGCGCAAACCGCCACCGTCAGCAATGGCCGCGAGCGCGAGCGCGATACCGACATCACCTATGTCATCCAGAGCGGCCCGTTCAAAGACGTCAGCCTGCGCTGGCGCAACGTCACCTTCCGCTCCGGCAATGGCCTGACCAACGCCGTTGACGAGAACCGCCTGATCATCGGTTACACCCTGGCGCTGTGGTAACAGCGCCCCCCTCACATTTGAACAGCATGGAGAACAGCATGTCTGCCGCCCCTACTCTGCAAAGTTTCATCGCCGGCCGTTGGCTCGGCCAGCACGGCGCCCAGGCCCTGCGCAGCGCCCTTGACGGCCACGTGCTGGCCTACAGCCATGAAGAGCGCCCGGACTTCGCCGAAGCTGTGGATTACGCGCGAGCGCGGGGCCTGGCTTCGCTGATGGGCATGGACTTCCAGCAGCGCGCCCAACGCCTCAAAGCCCTGGCCCTGTATTTGGCCGAACGCAAGGAGCAGCTCTACGCGCTGTCCCACCACAGCGGTGCAACCCGTGCCGACAGCTGGATCGACATCGAAGGCGGCAACGCCACGCTGTTTTCCTATGCCGGCATCGGCAGCCGCGAGCTTCCATCAGGCAACCTGGTGCACGAAGGCCCAGCCATCCCGTTGGGCAAGCAAGGCCACTTTGCCGGCAGCCATATTCTGGTGCCGCGTGCAGGCGTTGCGGTGCACATCAACGCGTTCAACTTCCCCATCTGGGGCATGCTGGAAAAATTCGCCCCGACCTTCCTGGCCGGCATGCCATGTATCGTCAAGCCAGCGACCTCGACCAGTTACCTGACCGAAGCCGTGGTGCGCCTGATGAATGCCTCCGGCCTGCTGCCCGAAGGCAGTCTGCAACTGGTGATCGGCAGTACCGGCGACCTGCTCGACCGCCTGCAAGGCCAGGACGTGGTGACCTTCACCGGTTCCGCCGACACGGCCGCCAAATTGCGTGTCACGCCGAACCTTGTACGCAATTCGGTACCGTTCACGGCTGAAGCCGACTCGCTGAACTGCGCCATTCTTGGCCCGGACGTAACCCCGGACAGCGAAGAGTTCGACCTTTACATCAAGGAGGTGGTGCGTGAAATGACCACCAAGGCCGGGCAGAAATGCACCGCCATCCGCCGCGCCATCGTGCCGGCCAAGCATATCGATGCGGTCGCCACGCGCCTGCGCGAGCGGTTGAGCAAAGTCGTGGTCGGTGACCCGTCGGTGGAAGGCGTGCGCATGGGCGCCTTGGCTTCCCACGATCAACAGCATGACGTGGCCGAGCGCGTGCGCAGCTTGCTGCAAAGCAGTGACCAGCTGTTCGGCGCCAGCGACGGCTTTGCCCCGCGTGGCGAGGGCGTGGCCGAGGGCGCCTTCTTCGCCCCGACTCTGCTGCAAGCCCGCGACCCGCATGCCGAAGGTGGCGCCCACGATATCGAAGCGTTCGGCCCGGTCAGCACGCTAATGGCCTATGACGACCTCGACGAGGCCTTGGCGCTGGCGGCGCGTGGCAAAGGCAGCCTGGTGGCGACCCTGGTTACCGCTGACCGCAGCGTGGCTGCCAAGGCAATCCCGGCGGCGGCTGCCTGGCATGGCCGCCTGCTGGTGCTCGACAGCGAGGCCGCCAAGGAATCCACCGGCCACGGCTCGCCACTGCCGCAACTCAAGCACGGCGGCCCGGGCCGGGCCGGTGGTGGTGAAGAGCTGGGTGGCCTGCGGGCCGTCAAGCACTACCTGCAGCGCGCCGCCATACAAGGTTCGCCGAGCATGCTCACGGCGGTCACCGGCGAATACGTGCGTGGTGGCGAGGTGATCGAAACCGAAGTGCACCCGTTCCGCCGCTACTTCGAGCAACTGCGCATCGGCGAGTCGCTGCTCACCCATCGGCGCACCGTGACGGAGGCTGACCTGGTCAATTTCGGCTGCCTGTCGGGCGACCATTTCTACATGCACTTCGACGAAATCGCCGCGAAGGAATCGCAGTTCGGTAAACGCATCGCCCACGGCTACTTCGTGCTGTCGGCGGCGGCCGGGCTGTTCGTGTCGCCCGGTGCCGGGCCAGTGCTGGCCAACTATGGGCTGGATACCTTGCGCTTCATCAACCCGGTGGGCATTGGCGATACCATCCAGGCGCGTCTGACCTGCAAGCGCAAGATCGACCAAGGCAAGACCAGCCCGCTGGGGCAGCCGCAGGGTGTGGTGGCGTGGGATGTCGAGGTGACCAACCAGCTGGGTGAGCTGGTGGCCAGCTATGACATCCTGACATTGGTGCTGAAAAAGCCACAATGACCCGTTGAAGCTATTGGCCTCTTCGCGAGTCAGTCGCGCAGAGGCCAATTACCCTGTCGCCGCCGGGTCTCCCGCCGATTGGTTTGGCTTGCTTCCCGAAACCCGCCAGCTCACGGCGGTAATCCCATAGCGTTCGGCCATGGGCCGGCTGACCTTTTTGATCTTTTCGCGACCAAACTTGGGAATGATGCCGATGCCCGCATCGCAACTTGCCCAATGCCAGGCTTCGGCATTGTCCAGCCGCTCCAGACGAATGATGAAACTGCGCGGCTGGCCATGCAGTTGGTAATCGATGATGTACAGCTGTGGGCCTGGCATCGCTGGGGCCTCCTCTTCTCCATGGATGACACCCTGATTGATCAGGCCATGGCCAGAAAATTCAAAATTTCGGCGAACAATTGGCATCATCTGCGAGCGCTGTCACTCATTGGCTACGGCTCCCGCCGTGGCTGTTCTGCCCACCCTTGCGGCCTGCTTCCGAAGCCCGTTGGCGATCGTTGGCGAAGTTACCGCCAGAGGCCTTGCCGCCCTTTTGGCCAGCGCGCGAAGCCCGTTCCCGGTCATTGGCGAAGTTGCCTGGGTTGGTTTCCTTGGTGCCGCCGCGCTGGCGGGTTCGCTCTTGGTCTTGCGCCATGTCGTTTCTCCTTGCGATGGGGTCGCTGGTCGCATGAATCTTTGCCATGCCTAGCTTCCGAGCCTCTGAATGATGAGTCTGCTCAATGGCTTTGCCGGCAGCTGACCAATGGCACGAAACTCAGGCATGCACACTCCACTGAACGGCCTCCACCCCGATCGGCATTTCGTCAATGGCATCAATCAGCCCGTTCTCCATTGCCTCGCGTGGCCCTAGAATCCGCGGATAGGCCATCAGGTAGCGTGGCACATCCAGCACCTCGGCTGCCCCCTCGGTCCGCTCGGTGACGATCTGCGCATAGAGCCGCAAATCGTAATCCAGGCTCATCGCATACTCGGCCATCCGTGAATGGTCCACCGAACCATGCAAAGTCCAGTGAAACGGATGGAACAGGAACTTGCTGAAACTGCACGCTGTGCGCCGTTCTCCGGCCAGGAACAGGATATTGCCCATGGATTCCACGGTGCCCAGGTTGTGGGTATGCACCTCCACTGGCAACGCCCGCAGAAAATTGTACAAAGTGAACCCATAGCTGCATTCACCGCCCATGGTGGCGATGTTCAGTTGCAACACCTCGGCCCCCTGCTGCAACGCCCGCGAACAGGTACTGATCAGGTTGCCACAGGTCGAGGAATTGATCGGCCCGGTGAAGTGAATGATATGTCTGGCCATGCTTGCCTCCAGGGTTGGCAGCTCATTCCTTGGTGTTCTGCGCATCGTTGCCCTGCCCGGCCATCTGTCGGTACTGCTTGCGCAGGGCGTGCAGCTCGGCGGGGTCCATATCCTCCAGGTCCAGCAGCGCCTTGTGTGCCCGGCGCGTGGTGCGCAGCAGTTCGTCGATCTTGATGTGCAGTTCGTCGTTGTCGCGGTTCTGGGTGTTCTGGATCAGGAACACCATCAGGAAGGTGATGATGGTGGTCGAGGTGTTGATCACCAGTTGCCAGGTGTCATTGAAGTGAAACAGCGGCCCGGTCACTGCCCAGGTCAAGATCAGCAGGCAGGCGATGCCAAAGCTCAGCGGACGTCCGGCCCAATTGGCCAGCCAGTGGGCGAAGCGGTCGAATTTCATGCTGGCACCCTTCCACGAAGCGGATAACCGGTGGAAACGTCAGCCGCTCTAAAGTTCAACCCGACATCAGCACTTCCCATTGGTCACGTGCGCTGAACCCAGCGGGGGCTCCACCAGTCGCACATTCAGAGCAACTGAATGGAAGGCGCCTTGTGGACAAGACCCTGCCCGCCCCAAACCGTAGCATCGACACAGTCACCACGGTGCGCCGGCTCAATGTGCTGACGCTTAACGTGCACAAGGGCTTCACCTTCTTCAACCGGCGCTTCATCCTGCCCGAGTTGCGCGAGGCGGTGCGCGCCACCGGCGCTGACCTGGTGTTCTTGCAGGAAGTGCACGGCAGCCACCAGCAACATGCCCAGCGCCATGCGGCCTGGCCAGAAACGCCGCAATACGAGTTTCTCGCCGACAGCATGTGGCCGCAGTTCGCCTATGGGCGCAATGCCGTGTACCCGCATGGCGACCATGGCAACGCGTTGCTGTCGAAATTCCCCATCAGCCACTTCAACAACCTGGATGTTTCAGTGCAGGGCAACGAACAGCGCGGCTTGCTGCATTGCCAGCTGGAAGTGCCGGGCCATGACCAGGTGCATGCTGTGTGCGTACACCTGGGCCTGCGTGAGGCCCACCGGCAGCGCCAGGTCACGCTGATGCTGGACCTGTTGGCCAGCCTGCCGCCCCAAGCGCCGGTGATCGTCGCCGGCGATTTCAACGATTGGCGGCTTAAGGCCGACGCCGTGCTCTGCGAGCACCTGATAGAGGCCTTCGGCAAGCCGGCGCGCAGTTTCCCCGCGCGCCTGCCGTTGTTACGCCTGGACCGCATCTACTTGCGCAACGCCGTGCCCGGTGCTGCCCAGGTGCTGTCGAAATACCCGTGGTCGCACCTCTCCGACCACGTCCCACTGGCTGCGGAGATCAACCTGTGAACCGACCTTGGGTAGACGGCAACAGCGTGCAGTTGCTGATCAATGGCGAGCAGTACTACCCCCGCGTGTTCGAGGCCATGGCCCAGGCGCGAGAAGAAATCCTGCTGGAAACGTTCATCATCTTCGACGACAAGGTTGGCCAGCAACTGCAGCAGGTGCTGATCGATGCGGCCCGGCGCGGCGTGCGTGTGGAAGTGGCGGTAGACGGCTACGGCACCGCCGACCTGCCAGGCGCGTTCATTTCGGCGATGACCGATGTGGGCGTGAGCTTCCACGCGTTCGACCCGCAGCCGCGGCTAGTGGGCATGCGTACCAACCTGTTCCGGCGCCTGCACCGCAAGATCGTGGTGGTCGATGGTGAGCGGGCCTTCATCGGAGGCATCAACTACAGCGCCGACCACCTGGGCGACTTTGGTGCCATGGCCAAGCAGGATTATGCCGTGGAAGTCACCGGCCCGGTGGTTGCACAGGTACATGCCGCCAGCAAGCGCCTGATGTCGCCAGTGCTGCAGCCACCCAGTGCGGTTCGCCCGGTTACCGAGCCTGCCGGGGCCAGCAGCGCCGTGCTGGTCGAGCGCGACAACGGGCTGCGCAGTACCAATATCGAAGCCCACTACCTTCAGGCTTTTCGGGGGGCCAAGCAGCGCATCGTGGTCGCCAATGCGTATTTCTTCCCAGGCTACCGGCTGATGCGTGAGCTGCGCAATGCAGCCCGGCGTGGCGTGGAAGTACGTTTGATTTTGCAGGGCCAACCCGACATGCGCTGGGTCCGCGCACTCTCACGCCTGCTGTACAACTACCTGCTGCGCGACGGCGTGGTGATTAACGAATACTGCCAGCGGCCGCTGCATGGCAAGGTGGCGCTGGTGGACGACCAGTGGGCCACCGTCGGTTCCAGCAACCTCGACCCACTGAGCCTGTCATTCAACCTGGAGGCCAATCTGTTCATCCGTGACCGAGCCTTCAACCAGCAACTGAATCAGCACCTGCAGGCCCTGGCCAACGAACACTGCAAGCCAGTCACCCTGGAGCGCATGATTCGCGGTTACTGGTGGCGGGCACCGCTGATTTTCGTATGTTTCCACGTGATTCGCCATTTTCCGCGCATTGCCGGCTGGTTCCCGGCGCACCGTCAGCGGTTGCGCTCGGTGCAGCCGGAAGCCGAGCCGCAAGGCGACTTGCACGAGGGCAGCACCTGATGGCGCGCAAAGGCTGGCAAAGCTGGGGCAAACGCTTGTTCACGCTGGCGTTCCTGGTCCTCATCCCTGTGTTGCTGTACCTGCTGGCGCGCAACCTGGACTGGAACGAAGTGCGCCAGTCCTTGCTGGCCTACAAACCTGGTGCCCTCGTCATAGGCTTGGCGATTGCGCTGTGCAGCTACCTCACGTTCGCCAGCTACGACCTGCTGGCACGGGCTTACACCGGCCACCACTTGCCTGCCCGGCAGGTAGTGCCCATCGCGTTCGTGTGCTACGCCTTCAACCTCAATTTCACCACCTGGGTGGGCGGCGTCGCCTTGCGTTACCGGCTATACGGGCGCCTTGGCCTGGACACGGCGACGATCACACGCATTCTAACCCTGGGCCTGCTGACCAACTGGATGGGCTACATGCTACTGGCCGGCACAGTATTTGCCCTGGACCTGGTCGAGCTGCCCAGTAACTGGGCGGTGGGCGCTACAAGCTTGCGCCTGATCGGCCTGCTGCTGCTGGCGATCGCCGGCGGTTATCTGCTGGCCTGTGGTTTTGCCAAAAAGCGCACTTGGTGCTGGCGCGATCACGAAGTGACGCTACCGTCGCTGCGCCTGGCGTTGAGCCAGGTGGCGCTGGGCGCCAGCAACTGGGCACTGATGGCGCTGCTGATCTTCTGGCTTTTGCCGGGCAACGCGTTTTACCCCTCGATACTCGGCATTCTGCTGATCAGCTGCGTGGCTGGCGTGGTCGCGCATATACCGGCCGGGCTGGGCGTGCTGGAGGCAGTGTTTCTGGCTCTGCTACACGGGCAGATGGCCCAGGGCACGCTGGTGGCTGCCCTGCTGGGCTATCGCACGCTGTACTACTTGATCCCGCTGCTGCTGGCGGTGATCTGCTACCTGATCCTGGAAAAGCGCGCCAAAGCCATGCGCCAGGACGACACACCCGCCCAAACCTGACACTGGCTTCAGGGCAACGTCCAGCCGCTCAGCGGCTCGGCTCGCTCAAGGCTTGCTGTCCTCGTCAATGACCGCATCATCGCTCCACGGTATGCCGTCCAGCGGCGCGGACCGCGCCAGCTCGGCCTCGTCCAAGCCTATGCCGCCCCCGATCTCACCGGCGTTCACCTGCCGCAAGGTCTGATCCGCCGGGCCCTCACTGTCGCCAGACTCATACGGGTCGCGGGCACCTGTTTCGTCCAGCAGAGTGTCCGGGCTCAAATCGTCATAGGTGACGTTGTCTTCATGCAGGCTATCACTCAGCGCCTCGCCGCCGGTCATGCCGCTTTCGGCCACACGCCGTGGTGAAAACTCCCGAGCGACGTCGTCGGCCGGTCGTTCGTCGCCCACACGTCCTTGTCGCTCATCCAGGCGCTCATCGAAGTCCAACTCGTGGACGCTGCCCATGCGGTCTTCGGTGTCATCGATTTCTGTAGGGGTATACGGCTTGGGTTTATCTGTTCTGGCCATGTGGGTTCTCCGTCGGTTGGCTTCATTCGGTCGACTGCGTCTGCCTGTTGAAGATTCAGAGTTTTTTGAACTACCCCTCACTGCAGCGCCTCCCACCTTAGAGACTGCGAACCACCCGGAGCCCTCCATGGCCAAGCCCCTGCAGGAATATGCGCGCAAGCGTGACTTCAGCGCCACGCCCGAGCCAGACGGCAGGCGCAGCCGTGGTAAACAGGCCCACGCCCTGCTGTTCTGCATCCAGAAGCATGACGCCAGCCACCTGCACTATGACTTCCGCCTGGAGCTTGATGGCACCCTGAAGAGCTGGGCGATCCCCAAGGGGCCGTCGCTGGACCCCAAGGTGCGCCGACTGGCCGTGCATGTGGAGGACCATCCGCTGGACTACGCCGACTTCGAGGGGCATATCCCCGAAGGCCACTATGGTGCAGGCGATGTGATCGTTTGGGACCGTGGCATATGGGAGCCCGAGGGCGATGCCCGTGAGGCTTATGCCAAAGGCAAGCTGCGCTTTCGCCTGCAGGGTGAAAAGCTCAGTGGTGTGTGGAACCTGTTTCGCACCCACCTGGCCGGCAAAAAGGAGCAATGGATGCTGGTGAAGTCCCACGATGGCCAGGCGCGCAGCGAAGCTGACTACAGCATTGTCGAGGCCCAGCCTGACAGCGTGCTCAGCGACCGCACCTTGTTGCCACGCAAGGCCGCTGCAAAAAAGGCCACTACACCGCGCACCAACCGTCAACGCACCGGAAAAGGCCAGCATGCGCCGTTGCCAGCGCAGCTACAGCCGCAGCTTGCAACGTTGGTGGATTCCCCGCCTAGCGGCGACTGGCGCTATGAAGTCAAGTTCGACGGCTACCGCATCATGGCCCGCATCGACGGCGAAGATATCCGCCTGTTCACCCGCAATGGCCACGACTGGAGCAGCAAAATGCCCCGGCAGGTCGCTGCCTTGCGCGCGCTGGGTGTCGGTTCGGCCTGGCTCGACGGCGAAATGGTGGTGGTTGACGAAAATGGCGCAGCAGACTTCCAAGCCTTGCAGAACGCCTTCGATACCGAGCATGACGAAGGCATTGCCTATTACCTGTTCGACCTGCCGTTTCTTGGTGGTCGGGACCTGCGTCAGGTACCGCTGCAGGGCCGCCGCGACACCTTGCGCCAACTGCTTGGGCACGATGAGTCGGACGTACTCAAGTTTTCTGCCGACTTTGACCAGCCTGTCGAATCCCTGCTCGACAGCGCCTGCCGTCTGCAGCTCGAAGGGCTGATCGGCAAACGCGTCGACAGCCCGTACAGTGGCCGCCGCAGCTCGGACTGGGTCAAGCTCAAGTGCAAGCAACGCCAGGAATTCGTGATCGTCGGCTACACCGACCCCAAAGGCAGCCGCAGCGGCTTCGGGGCCTTGCTGCTGGCTCTGCACGACAACGACAGTGGTGAGCTGCGCTATGCCGGAAAGGTAGGTACCGGCTTCAGTGATACCACCCTGGCCACCCTGCTTGCCCGGTTGACGTCTCTGGAAACTGCCAAGCCAGCCGTGGCCAGGCCGCCCACCGGTGCCGAAGCCCGTGGTGTGCATTGGCTGCAACCGAAACTGCTCGCTGAAGTCGCCTATGCCCAGATGACCCGTGATGGCATCGTACGCCACTCGGTTTTCCACGGCCTGCGCGACGACAAGGCGGCAACAGCTATCGACCTGGAGCGCGCCATGCCCGCCAAGACCGTGCCTAAGCGCAGCAAGCAGGCCAAGACGTCTGAAACCCCGGATGAACTGCACCTGACACATCCTGACAGGGTGATCGACGCCACCCTGGGTGCGACCAAGCGCGAAGTCGCCGAATACTATGCCGACATCAGCCAATGGATCCTGCCACAGCTCAAGCACCGCCCGGTGGCGCTGGTTCGCGCACCGGACGGCCTGGCCGGCGAGCTGTTCTTCCAAAAGAACGCGGGCCAGCTGCACATACCCAACGTGCTTAGCTACGAAAAGGCCGAGGCCGGCCAGGCGGCGATGGTTATCAATCGCCCAGACACGCTGCTAGGCGCGGTGCAGATGAACATGCTTGAACTGCACACCTGGAACGCCACGGACAAGGACTTCGACAAACCCGACCGCTTCGTGCTCGACCTGGACCCTGACCCCGCGTTGCCCTGGAAGGCCATGCTGGAGGCGACTCAGCTCACCCTTACCCTGCTTGACGAGCTAGGCCTGAAGGTGTTCCTGAAAACCAGTGGAGGCAAAGGCATTCATGTTGTAGTGCCGTTGACCCGGCGCGCCGGCTGGGACGAAGTCAAAGGCTTCAGCCACGCCATCGTCAACTATCTGGCCACGTTGTTCCCGGACCGTCTCAGCGCGGTGTCTGGGCCGAAAAACCGTGTTGGGCGCATCTTCATCGATTACCTGCGCAACAGCAAAGGCGCCACCACCGCGTGCGCTTACTCCCTGCGAGCCCGAGAGGGGCTGCCTGTTTCGGTGCCCATATGGCGCGAGGAGCTGGTGCAGCTCAAGGCCGCCAACACGTGGAACATCGCCAACGTGCGCGAGCGTCTCGCAGCAGTCGAAGACCCATGGGCCGACCTGGGCAAGGTGCGTCAGTCCATCACTGCCCGCATGCGCAAGCAACTGGGGCTCTCGTGATGGCGCAACAGCGAATGGACATGACCCGGGAGACACGCCCATGAGCATCGTTCAAGACTTCAACCTGACCACCCTTGACCGCCTGTTGCGCGCCTTTGGCGAACGCCAGCAAGCGCTTAACCTCGACACCCAGCTGCCGCAGCTGATTCAGGCGCTGCAAGCTGACCACCTGGACCTGCTGCCCTTGCCGGGGCAAGGCAACACCCTGCGTCGCTGGCAGACCTTGGCCCGCGTGGCGGGTTGCGACCTGGCTCTGGCCAAACTCTATGAAGGCCACACAGATGCCCTGGCAATTCTGGCCGAGTGTGGTGCCGCGTACCAGGCGCGCGACGGCATCTGGGGCGTGTGGGCCGCCGAACCGCCTGATGCCCGTACGCGGATCACGGCTCGCGAAGGTAAACAGGTGCTATTGAACGGCCGCAAGGCCTGGTGTTCAGGCGCCTTGCAGATCGACCGGGCGTTGATCACCGCCTGGGATGAGGCGGAGCAACCGCAACTGGTGGCCATCGAATTGTCGCAACCGAGCCAGGGTTTGAACATCGAGCATTGGCAGGCTGTAGGCATGGGCACGACTGCCAGCGTCGAACTGTCGTTCAACGACACTCCTGGTACGCTCATCGGCAAGGCCGGCCAATACCTTGCACGCCCAGGCTTCTGGCACGGCGGTGCAGGCATCGCCGCCTGCTGGTTCGGCGCGGCTGAAGCGCTGGCGGACTACCTGCGCGAACACTGCCGCAGGCCCCGCCCCGACCCGCATGCCGATGCCCATCTGGGGGCCGTTGACGCTGCGTTGTACGGTGCCCGCGCAGCGCTGCGCGAGTGCGCCGCCTGGATCGACCTGCAGCCTGCAGCAGATGCCAGTTTCGAAGTGCGCCGTACCCGTGCCCAGGTAGAACAGGCGGTGGAACAGGTGATCAGCCATGTCGGGCGAGCGCTGGGCGCCACACCCTTCTGCCGCAGCAGCCACTTTGCTCGGCTGAGCGCCGATCTGCCGGTGTTCATTCGCCAAAGTCATGCCGAGCGTGACCTGGCGGTGTTGGGCCAGCAGTTGGCCCAGGGGCCGGCCGGAGCCTGGCAGCTATGAACGAGAATCTGATTCAGTCGAGCAGTGGCACGCCTTGGGCATCCTGGCAACAGGCCGCGCATCTGGCCCGTGCTACCTGGCTCGATCCGCGCCAGCTTTGCCCGCCAGGGCGCCGCCTGGTATTGATTGCACCCCACCCGGACGACGAAATACTCATGGCCGGCGGCCTGCTGGCGGGGTTCACCGGTCGCGAAGAAGAACTGGTGCTGATTTCCGCCACCGATGGTGAGGGCAGTCACCCAGGTTCCAGCCACTGGAGCGAGCACCGCTTGCGTCGCCAGCGCCCTCTGGAGAGCCGCCAGGCCCTGAAGCAGCTGGGCCTGGAGCCAAACCAGATGGACTGGCGCAGGCTGCATCTCAAGGACGGCCAGCTGCCGCGTGAAGAAGCGTTTTTGGTTAGCCACCTCACCCAGTTGCTGCGGCCCGATGACCTGTTGATGGCTACCTGGCGTAATGACGGGCATTGCGATCACGAGGCCGTCGGCCGCGCTGCCGCGCATGCGGCGGCGGCCCGCCAGGTGCAATTGGCCGAGGTACCGGTTTGGGCATGGCATTGGGCAGAGCCTGACGATCCACGTCTGCCGTGGCCCCGTGCCCACCGTCTGCAACTCGATGAAAGCCGCTTGGCACGCAAGCGCAAGGCGTTGGCCGCTCACGTCAGCCAGCTGGGACGGGACGACGAACAGCCAGTGCTGCCGTCCAATCTGCTGGATTGTCTGCTGCAACCTTTCGAACTGGTCTTTCTGTAGTGGAGCCTTCATGAGCCTCGATTCGCAGTATTTCGCCGAGCTTTACGCCACCAACGAAGACCCTTGGGCCTTCCGCACTCGCTGGTACGAGAAACGCAAGCGCGAGTTGGTCATGGCCAGCCTGCCTCGGCAGTGCTATCAGCGAGTGTTCGAGCCAGCCTGTGCCAATGGCGAGCTCAGTGCGCTGCTGGCCGAACGCTGCGCCGACCTGCTCTGCCAGGACCTGGACCCGACCGCTGTGAACCTGGCCCGCGTGCGGCTTGCACAGGTACCCAATGCCTCGGTGGAACTGGCCCGGTTACCTACGCACTGGCCGAGCGGGCGCTTTGACCTGATCGTGCTCAGCGAAGTGGGCTACTACCTCGACTCCACCGACTGGCTGCATGTGATCGAGCAATCAGCGGCCAGCCTGACCTACGACGGTGGGCTGCTGGCGTGCCACTGGAAGCATCCCATCGTCGGTTGCCCGCAGGATGGCCGTGAAGTGCACCGCATGCTCGCCCGGCACCTGCCGCTGTATCAGCAGTTCCAGCATGAAGAGGCGGACTTCGTGCTGGAATACTGGTCCTGCCAGCCCAGCGTGGTCGACCTCGACGAGACCTGCCCATGATTGCCGTGGTCATCCCTGCGCATAACGAAGCGCGCCGGCTGGGACGCTGCCTGCGGGCGGTGCTGGTCGCTGCCCAGCAGGCGCAGCAGGCGGGGTACCGCGTGGAGGTGCTGGTGGTACTCGACCGCTGCAGTGACGCAAGCGCCGCGGTGGCAAGGCGTTTCGGTGTCCAGGCCTTGATGGTGGATGCCGGGAATGTCGGCATGGCGCGCCGGGTGGGTGCGGCGCACATGCTCGAACGCGGCGCGCAGTGGTTGGCCTGCACCGATGCAGATAGCCGGGTACCGGCACACTGGCTGATGTCGCAGCTGGCCTGCAGCGCCGACGTGGTGTGCGGCACGGTGCACATCGACTACTGGCAACCCTGGCACACAGCCGCCCTGCGCAAGGTGTACCAGAGCCGCTATGAAGCGCGCGAAGGCCACCGGCATGTGCACGGCGCGAATCTGGGGGTATGTTCCGATGCCTACGCGCGGGTGGGCGGCTTCAAACCGTTGGCGGCGCATGAAGATGTGCAACTGGTCAATGACCTTCAGGCCTGCGGCGCACAGATCGTCTGGACCGCCAGGCACAGCGTGGCCACCAGCAGCCGGCTTGACAGCCGCGCCCGCGAAGGGTTTGGTGATTATCTGGCGAGGTTGCAGGCACAGGCCTCGCAAAGCGCCCCCGACAGCCCTCCGGTTAAAACCTCATGACGCCTTGCGCGCTTTCTTCGCCGGCTTCTTGCCTGCCAGGCTGCGCTTGAGCAGTTCGGTAAGGTCGAGGATGTCCGCACCCTTTTCAGCACTCGCAGCGTCGCCGTTCACCACAGACTCGATCTTGCCCTTGCTGGCCTTCTCTTCCACCAGGTCCATGATGGTCTGGCGGAAGGCATCGTGATACGCCTCGGGCTTCCAAGGCTCGCTCATGTCCTCCACCAGACGCTTGGCCATGTCCAGCTCGCGCTTCTCCACCTTGTTGTCCGTCACGCTGCTGTCCAGTTCCAGCGTCTCCAGCCCGCGTACTTCTTCGGGCCAGCGCAGGGTAATCATCACCAGCGCGTCGTCCAGGGGGCGCAGCAGCGCCAGATGCTGGCGGGTATGCAGAACCACGGTGGCCAGTGCCACCTTGCCGGTCTTCTGAAGCGTCTCGCGCAGCAAGGCATACACCTTGCCACCACGGCGGTCTGGGGTTAGGTAGTACGGCGTATCGAAATGCTGCAGTGGGATCTCGCCAGCTTCGACGAAGGAAAAGATATCGATGGTCTGGGTCGCTTCGGGCCGAGCCTTGCGGATCTCTTCCTCGCTGATTACCACGTAGCGGCCCTTCTCGAATTCCACGCCCTTGACGATGTTGTCCTTGTCGATTTCCTTGCCGGTCACCTTGTTCACCCGCTTATAGCCCACAGGCTCCATGCTGCGCTTGTCGAGCCAGTCGAAATCCACCCGCTCGGTACGCACGGCGGTATGGAGTGCCACGGGGATGTGCACGAGGCCAAAACTGATGGCGCCTTTCCAGATTGCCCGAGCCATGAAGTGCTCCGAAGATTGCCTGCCGATACCAGAAGTGACTGCGGCGGGCGTCAATGGTTTCTCGGCGGGCGCGGGCACCGACCAGCAGTCAAGCCTGGCTGAACAGGACCCGCTTGAACGCCTCGGCCGCGAGGTGCACCTGCACCGACCAATCCCCCGCCGCATCGCTGCCGGCATCGTCGGAAACATACTTCAGACAAACAAACGGAATGCCTTCGTCACGCGCGATCAACGCCAGCACATAGGCTTCCATATCGACCACGTCGTAAGGTGCATCGCCGTGGTTGATTTCGAAGCTGTCACCGCTGCCACAGGCTTCCAGGGCCAGGCCGGGGATCACTGCCCCATGCTCCAGTACTACCGGGATATCCGACAAGGGTGTTTCGTAGCGGGCAAAGCCCAGTGGGGTCACGTCCATGTCGCGTTGCACGAAGCGGTTACAGCACACCACCTGGCCCTTGCCATGGCGCTGGCTGCCAGCTGAGCCAAGGTTGACGATAAGCTTGGGCTTGCGCGTTGCGATCGCTTTGGTGAGCGCAATAGCCGCATTGACCTTGCCAATGCCAGTGAACACGGTGTTCACCTCGTTGAACACATCGCCAGCCTCGGCCTCGAGGGCGAAAACGAACAGCGTGTCATTCAGGGAAATGTCGGGGAATTGCTTGATCAGCATCATTGAGCAGGTGTTTCCGCGTGGCTGCAAGGGGCGCGGCCATTGTCGGCCAACCCCGGCTAATTGCAAGCCTGGCGGTGCTGAGTGCCGCCCTTTTCGCTGATTGCAGTGCCAGGTCGCCCCGGCACTGCGTCGGTCAATTACGAGCGGCCGCCCTTGCGACCCGACTCGCGATCGTGCGGCATGTTGCTGCCCGAAGACTGGCCGCCCTTGCGTCCGGCTTCAGAAGCCTTTTCTCGGTCATTGGCGAAATTACCTGGGTTCTTGTTACCGCCCTGGCTGCCTTGTTGATTGCCGGTACGGCTGTTGTCTTTAGTGGCCATGGTGCTCAAACCTCATGTGACTTCGGAATGCACGGCAAGCTGCCGTACACAGGTTCGGAGTTCGGCGATATCGCGGGATTCGTTTTATTGCGAAGGGTTCGGACCGGTGGCGTTAAATAAGCGGCAACGCCATATTTGGCGCGCCTGTCAGTCGCGCGGCGGGCTATCCATACGAGCCTGGTGGCGACCCAGCCAGCCACCTGTCGCTGCCCAGCCCAGGGCAATCAGCGCGCCGATCAACATCGCCAGTTGCGGGTGCTCGCCGATGACGTCCAGCGCACGCTTGACCCAGCCGCTCAGGGCATCGCCGCCACGATAGACCACGGTGTCGATGAAGTTCTTGGCCTTGTACTTGTCCTCGGCGGGCAGCACGGTGAACAGCATCTCGCGACCTGGCCGCACCAGCGCATACTCGCCGGCACGGCGCACCACCATCACTACAACGAACACGGCGAACACCGGCGCCAGTGCCAACCACAGAAAGCCTGCTGCCATCACCACCGGCACTGCCACCAGCAACACCCCAACGCCTAGCCGACGAGCCAGGCGCCCGGTAATGAACACCTGGGTGAGGATGGCCAGCGCCTGCACAACGGTGTCGATCAGGCCGAAAACCTGGGTTTGCCGGGTGCGGTCGGTAAAGGTTTCACTGACGATGCGCGCCTGTTCGAAGTACAGAAAGGTGCTGACGCTGGCCAGCAGCACCACGAATAACGCGATACCCAACAGGTACGGCGAACGGAGCACGGCGGTGGCGCCGGCAAACGGGTTGCCGCCTAATGGGCGCGAGGCCAGACGTTCTGTTTGCGCCGGCAGCGGTTGGCGCGCCCGCCAGCGTTGCAGGAACAAGGCCGCGACGATACTGCCTATCAGAAATGCCGCGGCCAGCACCAACAAACCGGCATGGCCCAGCGGTGCGACCAACAAGGCGCCGAACAGGGGGCCGCTAAGCCCACCCAGGCTTGCTCCGGCCGCCAGCAGGCCGAACAAGCGCTTGCCTTGCGCGGTTGAAAACAAGTCGGCGAGCACGCTCCAGGCCAGCGAGATCGTCAGCAAGTTGAACACTGATAGCCAAATGTAGAAGGCTCGGGCAGTCCACAGGTCGTCTGGATTGCCGGCAAACAGTGCCGCGAACAGTAGCAGGTTGCTGGCGAAGAAACCGTAGGCCCAGGGCAGGATATGCCTGCGTTGCACCTTGGAGGCCAACCAACCGAATAGCGGCAGGCACGCCAGGGTAGCGATGAAGGTGCCGGTGAACAGCCATTGCAGGTTGTCCACGCCACCGGCAACCCCCATGGTTTCGCGCACCGGGCGCAGCATGAAGTAACCGGTGAACAACAGGTAGAACAACAGCAAGCCGGCGATGACCGCCGGCCCTTCGCCGGGCTGGATGTTCAGCCCTTGGTCCAGGCGCCGCCGCCACGCCTCCATGGTGTCAGGCGAACTGCTTGATCAGCGCCTGTTGCTGCGCGTGAGTGAGCATGGGGTCATGCCCGGCCTTGAGCTGGTCAAGCTGGCGGTCGGGCCGGCCGGTGGCGGGGATGACCGTGGTCACTGCCGGGTGGCTGATGGCGAACTTCAAAAACAACTGCGCCCAGCTGCCGATGCCCGCTTCAGCGGCCCAGCCCGGCAAGGCCTGGTCCTTGACCCGGGCGAACAGGCGGCCATCGTCGAAGGCACGGTTGATCAATACGGCAACGCCCTTGTCCTGGCACAGCGGCAGCAGCTCACGGGCGGCGTCGGGGGCGTTGACCGAATAGTTGATCTGGATAAAGTCCAGCGGCTCGCTACGCACTATTCGCGCGACTTCGTCCTGGCCACTGTTCAGGTAATGGGTGATGCCGACGTAACGCGTTTTGCCTTGCTGCTTCAGCTCACGGGCATAGGGCAGTTGGGTCTGCCAGTCGCGCAGGTTGTGGATCTGCAGCAAGTCGACCTTGTCGGTGCGCAGGCTTCTGAGGCTGCCGGCCCACTGCCTTTCGGCGTCAGCCCGGTTGTCGGCGGCGATCTTGGTAGCGATGAAGCATTGCCGGTGCCAGCCGCCCTCCTCCAGCAATTGGCCAAGAATGCTGTCGGCGCCGCCATAGTTGGGCGAGGTATCGATCACCCGCCCGCCACCGTCGAAAAACGCCTTGAGCACCGCTTTGAGCTGCTGGTACTGAGCCGAGCCAGCCTCCACCTCGAAGCTGCCGGAAGTGCCCGCGCCGATCACCGGTAAGGCTTCACCGGTGGACGGCACTTTGCGAGCCAGCAAGCCCACCGGGGTGGCAGCATGCAGCCAGGGGCTGACGACGGTCAGCAAGCCCAACGTGGCACCTGTGCGTAGGACATCACGACGTGCGTACATGAAAAAGCTCCCGTCATGAATCGGAAACTTTCAAGGCTAGCCGCTCTAACCCACGCCAGCGGGTGTTTCTGTATCTGGATGTTTAGTGATCAGGCCCGCAGCAGTTGGCTCAGGTCGACACCCGTCTCAGCCATCGGCGGGCACCAGTAGTAGCCGCCTGTGAGTGGCCGGCTGAAGCGGTAGAGACCGTCGATAATGCCGTCTTCCAGGCCGCTCATGCGTCGCAGCTGTACTTCGAACGCATCGAAGCTATGGCCCAGGGCGACGAAGGCCAGGCCGGCGCCGCGCTGGTCGGCCCAGGCCACCGAGCGACGGACCATGAACGCCTCGGGTTCGAAACTTTCCTGAGCCGTACGTTTGACGTGTGCGGACTCGGGTGCATCGTCGAGTTCCTCGTTGTCGCTCAGGCGGCGGCCGATGATGTTGTCCTGATCAGCTTGGGGCAGCGACTTGAAATACTCCAGGTCGTGCTTCCACAGCTGGAACGCGGCATAGCTGGAACCATCTGCGGCAATGGCCGCTTGTACGGCAGCTTCGTCCACCGGGTTTTCGGTGCCGTCTTCGTAACCGGTCAGGTCGTGGCCGCCACGGTGCAGGAAACCATCAACGCTGTCGGCCAGGCGCAATGCCGGTGCCAGCGCCTGCTCGAGCGCCTGGGCACGCAACAGCAGGTCGCCACGTTCGTTGCCACGCAACCACAGCCACAGGGCGTGTTGGGTGCTGGGGTTCTCCACGGCGGCATCCAGCAGCGGGAAGGCGCGCAAGCCTGGCACATCACGGCCCATGGCCTTGACCAGCGGGGCGCCAATGCCGAGCAGAAGCTGTTCACCATCGACCTGTGGCAGCAAGGCATCCAGGGCGGCAGGCAACGCCTCGGGCGACTGCAGGGTGAAGAACAGGTGGCGGGCGTGGGCCGGCACCGGGGTGGCAAGCAGACCTTGCTGGAACGGCATGACAGGCTAATCCTCGGTTAAAAGCGGCATGCTACTGCGCCCACAGGCCCGCTGCAATGCGGCATGCAGCCTCGCCACGCGCTGCGCTTGGTAACAAACGGTTACCAAGTGCTGGCCCTTTGCGATTAGCTATCAATCAGGGCCGGCCTACACTGCTCGAGATCCTTCGCCCGAGAGACCGCCCATGACCGCCTCGCCCTTGCTCACAGCCTTTCTGCCGCTTGCCCTGGGCATCATCATGCTCGGCCTGGGGTTGTCGCTCACCCTGGCTGATTTCGCTCGCGTGGTGAAGTACCCCAAGCCGGTGGTGGTAGGCCTGGCCTGTCAGATCCTGCTGCTGCCGCTGGTGTGCTTCCTGATCGCCAACGGCTTTGGTCTGGAGTCTGCCTTGGCAGTGGGGCTGATGCTGCTGGCCGCCTCGCCAGGCGGCACCACGGCCAACCTGTTCAGCCACCTGGCTCATGGTGACGTGGCGTTGAATATTACCCTGACGGCGGTCAACTCGCTGATTGCGATCCTGACCATGCCGTTGCTGGTGAACCTGTCGCTGAGCTGGTTCATGGCTTCGGACCAGGCTATCCCATTGCAGTTCGCCAAGGTCATGCAGGTGTTTGCCATTGTCTTGCTGCCGGTGGCGCTGGGCATGCTGATTCGCCATTTCGCCCCGGCATTCGCCGCGCGCATGGAAAAGCCGATGAAACTGGTAGCGGCGCTGTTTCTGGCCTTCACCATCGTCTTGGCATTGGCCAAGGACTGGCAGACCGTGGTCGAGTACGCACCGGTGGTAGGCCTGGCCGCGCTGCTGTTCAACCTGCTGAGCCTGACGGTGGGCTATTGGGTACCACGGCTGCTGAACATCCCCAAGCGCCAGGCGATTGCCATCGGCATGGAGATCGGCATCCATAACGGGACCTTGGCCATTGCCCTTGCATTGAGCCCGTCGCTGCTGAACAACGCGACCATGGCAGTGCCGGCTGCGTTGTACAGCCTGATCATGTTCTTTACTGCGGCTGGGTTCGGCTGGTGGGTCAGCCGAGGGCAGGTGGCGGCGCAACCCAAAGGGGAAACGGCGAATTGAACCCCTGTCGGTTTATCACGGCTGGCTGCGCTTGCGTCGAAGCTGCGCCGTCAACCTCTTCAGGGGCGGCGCATAGAAGAACCCGAACGACACACTCCCCGTGCGCCCCTTCACCGCATGGTGCAACCGATGCGCCCGGTGCAAGCGTTTCAGATAGCGGTTGACCGGCCGTGGCTTGTGCGGCCAATGCCGGTGAAAGAAGCCGTCGTGGGCCAGCACATACAGCACCCCGTACCCTGCCACGCCGCCGCCCACCCACTGCAGCGGCGCAAAACCGCTTTTCCCGAGCGCCACCAGCGCCGTGGCAATCAGCCCCAGGGCCACCAGGTAGAGGTCGTTGGTTTCGAGCATGCCCAGTTGTGGCTCATGGTGCGAGCGATGCAGCCACCAGCCCCAGCCATGCATGATGTACTTGTGAGCCAGCGTGCCAACGCCCTCCATGGCCACCAGGGTGCCGAACAGGACGGCGAAATTGAACAGCATGGAACGGTCCGGGTGATGGCAAAGGGAGGCGCAAGGGTACCGGCTGCTCAGGTATTTTTCCATGCGGGCGTGACCGGCTGCAGGCCATTCGCGGATGAAGCCATTGTCATGTTTTTGCCCTTGACCTGCCCTGCCACGCGGCGTATGGTCCGCGGCGCAATTTTGCCTTCCTCAACAGGAGACCTGCCTTGGACAGTAGCCCCAGTCGCTTGCGACAGGCCCACGTGGCGCGCTAGCCCGGCAGTGTCCTGCACTGTCTGGCCGCTCTGGCAAGACGGTGGTTTCTTGTAACCCCGCACCTCCTTCCCTCCTCGTGGTCCTGCGCATTTTTCTGGTTTTTCAACCGCGCCAACTGATGGCGTTCATGCGGGCGTTTGCCTGCGGAAGAGGTTTGCTATGGATTGGAAAGTATTTTTACTGCGCGTTGCCATTGCCCTGCTGCTGGGGGCGTTGATCGGTGCCGAACGGCAATTGCGCCAACGCCTGACCGGGCTGCGCACCAATGCACTGGTCAGTACCGGTGCCTGCCTGTTCGTGCTGATGACCCAGGCAGTGCCAGGCATGGCGCCTGCCGATGCGTCGCGCGTGGCCGCCTATGTCGTGTCGGGCATCGGCTTTCTGGGTGGCGGCGTGATCATGCGCGACGGTTTCAACGTGCGTGGCCTGAACACCGCAGCCACCTTGTGGTGCACGGCTGCGGTCGGCGTGCTGTGCAGCCTTGGGCTGCTGTTGGAGGCTGCGCTGGGTAGCCTGGTGGTGCTGTGCGCCAATATCCTGCTGCGCGACATCGCCCAGCGCCTGGACCGTCAGGACGTGGTGCCGGCCAGCGAGGTGGAGCAGCACTTCGAAGTACGTATCGTCTGCCGCGCCGAGGACGAGATTCAGGTGCGCAGCCTGATGCTGCATAGCCTGGGCGACCCGCAACTGCGGCTGCAGTCACTGCAGAGCGCAGACCTGGACAACCCTGCACGCCTGGAAGTACGTGCCGAACTGCTGGGCACCACGCAGGCGCCGGCGCAGCTGGAGCGGCTGGTCAGCCGGGTCAGCCTGGAGAAAGGTGTAAGCTCGGTGCGCTGGCAATTACAGCCGCAGGTGTTGGCGGCTGATTAGAACGACAGGAGTGATTCATGCTTATCCGCCCTACCTTTGAGCGCGACATTCAATGGCTGCCAGGCGTCGAGCGATCGGCAGCCCAGGCTTTTGTCGGCTGGCCGGCACTGGCCTGGCTGGCGCAAGGTGATGTGATGGACTGCGCTGCACACAGGGCTTTTGTCGAGGAAGGTGGTAGTTGGGTCGCTGAGGATCCGGCTGGGCGCATTGTCGGTTTTGCCTGCGCCAGGCTTGCGGACCAAGCGCTGCACCTTCATGAAATATCAGTGTGCCGGGAGGGCCAAGGGCAAGGTGTCGGGCGCCGCTTGCTGCGGCAAGTGGTCGATGCCGCACGCTGCGCCGGTGTGCGCGAGCTGACCTTGACCACCTTTGTCGATGTGCCCTGGAATGCGCCGTTTTATGCCCGTTTTGGGTTTGAGCGGCTGCATGAAAGGCTGCTGAACGATCGACTCCGGGGCATTCTGGCCAGTGAGCACACTCACGGTCTCGAAGGGCGTTGTGCAATGCGCCTCTGCGTCGGCCATTAACCTATGGGGCTGGCAAGGCCGCTCTGCACTGGGCCAGCGCCTCGTCCCGTTCTTTCACGCGCTCCTCGAGCCGCTGCAACTGGCGAGCCTGCTCGGCGCACACATCGCGCCTGTGCTCCAGGTTTTGCGCTTGCTCCTCCAGTTGGCGACGCATTTCCTCGCTGGCGCCCTGGGCCTGGGCCAGGATCGTGCGCAAGCCCTGGATCTGCGCTTCACGCTGTTCCAGCAACTCGCCCTGCGCCCGGCACTCGCTGGCGGCCTGGCGGTGCTCGCCCAGCAACCGCTCGTTATCGCGGTGCAGACGGGTTAGCTCGTCCTGCTTGACGATCATGCCTTGCTGTAGCTGGCGTATTTCCACCTGCATCTGCTGCAACTGCGCTTCATGGCGGCGCTGTTCCTGCTCGCGCTGTTCACGGCTGGCATTGCGGTAGTGCTCCAGAGCATCGCGGGCATGGCGGTGCTTGTCTTCCAGCGACTTGACCTGCTCGTCCTTGTCGGTCAGGCGCACCTGCAATTCACCTAGCGACTGGTTAAGGCTGGCGCTGCGCAGTTGTTCCGCTTGCAACGTGCTTTGCGTGGACAGCCGTTTTTCTGTCTCGGCGGCCAAGGCCGCTGCATCGATCTTGTGTTGCTGATGAGCTGCATTCAGCGCCTGCTGGGCGACTTCCAGCTGCGCCTCAAGCGTTTCCCGCTGTTGGGTGAAGGTGCTCTCGGCCTGCTCGATCTTCAAATCGGCCTCGTCCTGCAGCTGGGTTGCCAGTTGCCCGACCAGGCGGCTCAGCACATCGCTCAGCGCAGCGCCGCCTTCGGAGGCCACCGGCTGCTGGCCGTTCAACTCCTTCAGATAGCGGTGAATGGTGGTTTTAGAGCCGGTATTGCCCAGCTCGATACGTATGGCATCGATGCTGGGGTTCTCGCCCCGGGCAATCAGCGCCTGCCGGGCCTGCTGCACTACCACCTTGTTGATACCGCCGCGCGCCATGCTTGCTCCTACGATTTTGTACTGTGTTATGTAATATGTAATTACGTACCAATTATGGCGACTTCAAAGCGCAGCTGCAATCAATTACTAAGGTTGAATAATCACGGCTTATCGCATGTCAGGCATAAAATTGGCAAAACGATCGCGAATAACCGTATGTTCAAAAGCAAAACGCCCCGCCAGGCACGGGGCCTGCGGGGCGTTGCATAGGGGCGTAGTGGCGTATCAGAACGAGCGGTCGACCCGCGCAGGCGTGCGGCGCATCAGCACCTTGCCATTGCGCACCGACACCAGTGCATGCCCTTGGCTGCGCACCATCTCGTAATCATCCGGCGCCGACAGCAGCAACAGGTTTGCGGGGCGCCCCACTTCGATGCCATAGCGTTCGCCCAGGTTCAGCGTGCGGGCGCTGTTGTCGGTGATCAGGTCCAGGCAGCGCTGCAGGTCTTCATAGCCGAGCATGTGGCAGATGTGCAGCCCTGCTTCGAGAATGCGCAGAATGTTGCCGTTGCCCAGCGGGTACCACGGGTCGACGATGGAGTCCTGGCCAAAACACACGTTCATCCCGGCGCGGTCGATCTCGGCCACGCGGGTGACGCCACGGCGTTTCGGGTAGTTGTCGAAGCGCCCCTGCAGGTGAATGCTCTCGGTCGGGCACGACACGAAGTTGATGCCAGACAACTTGAGCAGGCGGAACAGCTTGTAGCAGTAGGCATTGTCATACGAGCCCATGGCCACGGTATGGCTGGCCGTAACCCGCGCCCCCATGTCGCGTACCCGGGCTTCTTCGGCCAACACTTCGAGGAAACGCGATTGCGGGTCGTCGGTTTCGTCGCAGTGCACGTCCACCAGGCAGCCGGTGCGCTCGGCCAGGTCCATCAGGAACTTCACCGACGATACACCCTGGTCGCGGGTGTTCTCGAAATGCGGAATACCGCCGACCACATCGGCACCGATGGCCACCGCTTCGGTCATCAGCGCCCGTCCGTTGGCGTACGACTCGATCCCTTCCTGGGGGAAGGCGACGATCTGCAGGTCGACCTGCTCGCGCACTTCGTCACGCACCTCGACCATTGCCTTGAGCGCAGTGAGTTTCGGGTCGGTGACATCGACATGGGTGCGCACATGCTGGATACCGTGGTCGACCAGCATGCCGATGGTCTTTTTCGCGCGCGTCTTGATGTCGTCATGGGTGGTGGTTTCCTTGCGTTCAGCCCAGCATTCGATGCCTTCGAACAAGGTGCCGCTCATGTTCCACCTGGGTTCACCCGCAGTCAGTGTGGCGTCCAGGTGGATGTGCGGCTCCACGAAGGGCGCCACGACCAGGTTTTGCCCGGCGTCCAGGTCATCGACACCCGCGAGCGCCACTACCTCGGCTTGGGGCACGATGGCGGCAATGCGCGCGCCGTTCAGTTCGATACGGAACAGGCCGGGTTTGCCGCGTAGGCGTGCGTTGATAATGTTCATGCTGTTACTCCTTGCCGTGGGCTTCGCTCATGCGCCATACCAGCATGGCGACCGAAGCATTCATGCGAAAAAGCGGGTCGTCGAGAGACTGCCCGCTCAGTTGTTCGATGCGCTGGATGCGCTGATTGATGGTGTTGCGGTGCAACCCCAAGCGCTGTGCGGCCTTCAGCCCATTGCCGTTTTCCATGAGCAAGGCGTCGAGGGTATGCACCAGGGCATTGGCCTGCTTGCGCCCAGGGGCGATCAGCGGCCCGAGGGTGCGGCTGACGAAGTCGTCGATCAGCGAGCGGTCGACAATACCTTGCAGCAGGCGCAGTACGCCCAGTTCGCTGAAGTTGCAAAAGCCGTTGGCTGGGCGCAGGTGCTGCGCCACATCCAGCGCCTGGCGCGCCTCGTTGAGGGCCTGGCGGTAGTGCGCACACTCTTCGGCGAGGCTCGACAAGCCCATGTACAGGCTCAGTTCACCCGTCGCGGCCTGCAGTTGCCGGTACAGCACCGCCAACGTCTCGGCCAGGTCGGGCGTGTCGGCCAGTAGCACCACGAACAGGTCGCCCGGTAACTGCGCCGTTACGCTGCCTGGCCGCTGACGGCACCAGGCTTCGAGTTGGTCCTCCAGGGCCTGACGGGTAGCCTGCCAGGTACGCTCACCGTGAGCCAGCCCGTGGCGCTCGAACAAGCCATCTACGCCCGCCAGGCGCAAAGCCAGCAGGCGCCGTGGGTGGTCCAGCGCCAGTTGCAGGTGCGCTGCTCGCTGCCTTGCAATCGCCAGGCTCGGGTAGTCGCCTGTGAGCAGTTGGCCAAGGATGTCGTTGCGCGAGCGACGCACCTGGCTCATCTGCACCAGTGCCGTGCCGATCAGGTGGGTGACCACCACCATCTTCAGCGCGTAGGGCTGCTCGATCAGCGGCAAGCCCAGTTGCTCTGCATATGCGATAACGGACGCCGGGATGCTCTGATGAAGCTGCCGCCAGTGAGAATCACCATGCCGGCAATGCCCACGGCCTCGCCGTCCTCTACCAGGCTCAGCAGGTTGGCCTCGCCGCGCGGATGGTTGATGCCCGTGACGAACACCAGTTCACCGCCCATCACCCATTCGGCGATGCCCTCGTTTTCCGCCACGTAAGGCCAGCGCACTCGCCGTTGCAGGTTGCGCGCCCCGGCCCGCACGCTCATTTCGTGCAGGCCGGGTAAATGCAGGATCTCGTCCAGCGCCAGGCTCACGGCTCGACGCCCGCCTGGCCAGGCGCCCGGCGGCGTGCCCCCAGCTCATGGATGACGATATAGCACAGCGCCGAGGCGCCGATACCCACCAGCGGAGCGACCCATGGCGAGGCGTAGGCCAGTACCGCGCCTACGGCATAGGCAAACAGGCCTGTCAGGTTGTAGCGTGGCAGGCTTACCGTGCTCAGTGCCGGGTACTTGCCACGGTGGCGATACCAGAAGTCGGCCATGATGACCCCGCCCACCGGCGGAATGATCGAGCCCAGCAGTACCAGGAACGGGATCAGCATTTCATACATGCCGCCAATCGCCAGCACGATGCCAACCCCGGCTGCCCCCAGTGTTGCCGTGCGCCGACGCTCACTGCGTAGCAGGTGGCAGGCGGCGGCCGACACGTTATAGATAGTCGGCCCCTGGATGGTCCACAGGTTCAAGCACAGCATCACCACCGCCGCGAACGACAGGCCCTGCAGCATCATCACCTCGACGATATCGGCCTGCTGGTAAACCATCGCGCACCAGGCACCGGCCACCACCATCAGGCCGTTGCCAAGCAGGAATGCCACCACGCTGGCGATCACCGCTACCCGGCCGCTGCGTGACAGCCGCGTCCAGTTGGTGGCCTGGGTGGCACCACTGGCGAAGGTGCCGAAGACCATGGTCACCGCCGCTGAAAAGGTCATGGTTTCGTGTGGTATCACGGCGGCCAGGCCGGCAAAGCCACCGGCATCGCGGGTGGCGATGTACATGGACACCAACAGCAGCACGAACATCAATGGCACTGACACCCGCGACAGCACGTCCAGCCCCTTGAAGCCGATGATGGCAGTGACACTGAAGCCCAGCCCGAACAGCACCATCAGCGGTACGCTGAAGCCCTCTGCCAACCCCAGCAGCTTGACCAGCACGATGGCTACCGTGGCCGTGCCCCAGGCATACCAGCCCAGTTCAGCGAAACCCAACAGAAAATCCGAAAGCCGGCTGCCCGCCTCACCGAAACAGAAGCGCCCCATCAACACCGTGTTGAGCCCGCTGCGCGAGGCGATGAACGCCAGCGCTGCGGCATAAAAGGCCAGCAGGCTGTTGCCGAGGGTTGCCACCCACAACATGTCGACAAAGCCGAAGGCCATGCCCAGCTTGCCGCCAGCGAACATCGTGCCGGTAAAAAAGGTGAAGCTGAACAGGACCATCGCGATCGGTAGCAGGCCCTTGCGGGCGGACTGCGGGGCTTCGCTTAGGGGGAATTCACTGGGTGAGCTCATTGCACGGGGCTCCGGATTGTAGTTGGGAGCAGAAAGAGCAATATGCGGGCTGCTTTTTCCAGGGCCGCAACCCAGGAAAAAGCGGGCGGGAAGCCTAGATATTCATGTGCAGCATGAACATTAAAGCGCCTATATGAGGATATTAAAGTGTGCTTGACGACTTATTTTGAGGCATTCATGCACCAAAGCGGGTCTGGGCTGGGAACTAATCACCCAGCCAACCGGGCGTCGCGCATGCATGAGCACGCAAGCGGTGCAATCAAAATGCACCAATCAAATATCAAGCATATTTTTATATTCTGAAAAATAATAATAAAAATAGATCAAAACAGTATTTCTGCCTTACTCACCCCCTTGTTACAGTCCTTCCAGACCCGACCCCTCGCACGGTGGAGGCCCCGATTCATCCACCTGCGAGCAGCCCGAAACGGGGCACCAGTGGCAGTGCGGATGACCGGATTGACGATCACTTCCTCCGTGAGTTAGCGCCATGTCCCAAGTAACCCCGCGCCACAGCATCACCAACCTGCCAAACCATAACCATCGCTTGCAGCTAAGTGCCCCGCCTACCTTCAGCGACCTGTCTGCCGAACGCCTGCACCGCAAGCAACGCCTGGCCGCCTCGTACAGGTTGTTTGCCGAGCTGGGCTTCGAAGTGGGCCTGGCGGGCCATTTCACCGCCCGCGACCCGATCGAGACTGACCACTACTGGATCAACCCGCTGGGCGTGCCGTTTACGCAAATCCGTACCTCAGACTTGCTACGCGTGGATGGCCAAGGCCAGGTCGTCGAAGGCAACGGCCTGCTCAACACCAGCGCGCTCGAGCTGCATTACCAATTGCAGCAGGCACGCCCCGAAGTGATCGGTATCGCCCACCTGCACAGCTTTCATGGCCGGGTCTGGTCATCGCTGGGCCAGCTGTTCCAGCCGATCACGGCCGAAGCCTCGGCCTTCCGTGGCGAGCAGGTGTTGTTCGACCGCAACGCCCTGCGTGATGCCGGCGGTGGCCTGCTGCAAGACCGCGACCTGGTTGCCCGGGCCTTCGTCGAAGCCTTCGCCGGGCATAACCTGCTGGTCTGGCAGAACCATGGGCTGTGGGTCACCGGCCAGTCGGTCGAAAGTGCAGCCTGGCGTTTCATCCTCGCCGACGACACCGCTCGCGCGCACTTGCTCGCTTATGCTGCCGGGCAGCCGCGCGTACCGGAACAGCTCGAAGGGGCCAGCAACCCGGCCCAACGCGAACTGTTCGCCTGGTTGAACTTTGTGCCGCTGTGGGACCGTATCGTCCAGCAGCAGCCCGACCTCCTGGACTGAGGTTCAGTGCATGGCTTACTCCATCAGCCGCCGCACCTTGCTGCAACGCAGCGCCGCTGCAGCCCTGGCCGTGGGGCTCGGCCCACAGCTGGCCAACGCCAGCGAGGCCCTGCGGGTGTGGCGCTACAAAGGCCAGGCGGCGAGCTTCCTCGCCGATGCCGGGCAAGCCGCTACACCTTATCCACTGCAGTGGGTGGATGTGCCTGGTGGGGCCATGGTACTGGAGGCCTTCGCCGGCAACAGCCTGGACTACGCCTTCATGAGCCCGGTATTGCCACTGTTTGCAAGCGCTGCCGGTAACCCGCTGGTATTGATTGCCAGCTATCAAGGCGAGCAGAACCGTAGCAGCGTGATCGTCAAGCGTGGCAGGGGGATCGATACCCTGGCCGACCTCAAGGGCAAACGGGTGAGTTTTGTACGTGCCACCGACACCCATTACCTGCTGCTGAACCTTTTGCGCGATCAGCAACTGACCCTCGCTGACATCCAGGCCCGGCCAATGCCAGCCCGCGATGCCCTGGTGGCATTCCAGAACGGCCATCTCGACGCCCTCGTCGCCGGCGGCATCGGCGCACTGCAGGCCCAGGTCAGCATGAACGGCGTGGTGCTGGCCGAGGCCAACCGCTACCCGTGCAGCAACTACCTGATCGCTACCAGCGCCCAGGTGCTGCAGCAGCCGGGCAAGCAAGCGGCTATTCGCGATTTTCTGCAACGCGAAAAAGCCACGTGGGCCTGGGTCGAGCAGCACCCTCAGGCCTGGGCGGAACGTAACGAGCGCCTGACCGGTATCCCCCGCGCACTCTACTTGCAGCAATACGAGCAACGCCGCTTGCCTAGCCGCCTGCTGCCGGTCAGCGAAGACGCTATCGCGGCCCAGCAGCGTATCGCCGACCTGTTCCATGACAGCGGCCTGCTGCGCCAGCCACTGCAGGTACGTCGCTTTTGGGACGATCGCTTCAACCTTCTGCTCAGCGGCTAGGCCCCGCTGCGGCAAACGCACCGGCGCGCGCCGGACGACTCCAAGGCACATCGACCCCGGGAGCAACGCACCTCCCGCGGACCAGGCTGCGCCTGCACTGCGTGCAACACCCATGAGAGCCCGTTCGATCGCACATCCAGGGCCTGATCTGCCAATCGAACCCAAGGAACAGTCATGAAGTCTGTGTTTACCCCTTTAACGCTGGCCCCCGCCTTGCTCGCCGGCTACCTGCTCATCCCGCTGGCCATGGCGGCCGAGGCTGACGCTGCACTCGACACGGTGATCGTCACCGGCTCGCGGGGCAGCGATGTGCGTACCGTCACCAGTAGCCCGGCACCGATCGACGTGATCGACAGCAAGCAGTTGGAACAGACTGGCGAATCCAGCCTGCGCGGTGCGCTGCAGAAAACCTTGCCATCGTTCTCCCAACGCCCTTCCGGTACGTCCAATGACAGCGTCGCCCGCCCCTACAGCCTGCGCGGTCTGAACGGTTCCAACGTGCTGGTGCTGGTCAACGGCAAGCGCCGCCACAACAGTGCCGTGATCAACCTCGACTCCACCGCCGCCTACGGCACCAACCCCGTCGACCTCGACATGATCCCCATCAGCGCCATCGACCACGTCGAGATATTGCGTGATGGTGCCTCGGCGCAGTATGGCTCCGATGCCATCGCCGGGGTGATCAACATCATCCTCAAGCAGCGCGACAACGGTGGTTCGGTCAGCACCCAGTACGGCCAGTACTACAAGGGCGATGGCGATAACCTGCGGCAAACCCTCAACCAGGGCCTGGCCCTGGGCGACAACGGCGGCTTCTTCAACTACGCCCTGGACGCCAAGTCGGTACAGACTGCCACCCGCTCGCGCGAGGCCACCGGCAACCTGTACTTCGCCGGCGACCCACGCAACGACAGCGCCGACCGCCATGTGCAGAAGAATGGCCTGCCAAAGATCAAGGCCATCAACCTGTCCTACAACGCCGAGCTGCCCGTCAATGACGCCCTGACTCTTTACTCGTTCTCCACGTTCAGCAAACGCGATGCCCGTGGCGGGCAAAACTACCGCCGCCCGAACTCGACCAACATCATCCCCGAGATCTACCCGGACGGTACTGCGCCCTTCTATACCCTGGAAGAAACCGACTACCAGGCTGCCGCCGGCGGCCGTGGCGAGCTGGGCGAATGGCACTGGGACCTGAGCTCTACCTTTGGCCGTGACAAGGGCCAGGCCGGTGCCGACGAAACCCTTAACGCCTCGCTCGGCCCGACCAGCCCGACGCGCTTCGACACTTACACCAACTACTTCGACCAGTGGACCAACAACCTCGACCTGACTCGCGCCTTCGAGGTTGGCCTGGCCAAGCCGCTGCAGGTGTCGTGGGGCCTGGAGCATCGTCATGAGCGCTACAAGACCGAGTCCGATGACCCGCTTTCGTACATCAATGGCGGTTACATCTACCCCAGTGGCCCACTGGCTGGCCAGCCGGGTGCAGTCGGCGCCCAGGGCGCAATCACCCTGACCCCCGAAGACGAAGGCCAGCTCAGCCGCAACAGCTACGCCAGCTACCTCGACCTGGGCCTGAACCCCACCGACAAACTGTGGCTGGGGATGGCCGCGCGTTTCGAGAAGTACGACGACAGCAGCGGCAACACACGCAGCGGCAAGCTTTCCGCACGCTACGACTTCACCTCCACCTTCGCCGTGCGCGGCACCCTCAGCAACGGCTTTCGCGCACCATCGCTGTCGCAGTCGGTCTACGCCCAGACGTCCAACCAGTACACCCTCGTCAATGGCGTGGCGCAGTTCGTCGAGGCCAAGACCGTGCGTGTCGATTCGCCACTGGCCCAGGCACTGGGGGCTGAAGACCTTAGCCCGGAGAAATCGCGCAACATCAGCATCGGCTTTACCTGGCAGCCTCTGCCCCAGGCCAGCCTGACCCTGGATGCCTACCAGATCGAAATCCGCGATCGCATTGCCCTCACCGGCTTCCTCTATGGCAACGGCGTCGACCAGGTACTGCTCGACAACGGCTACAGGCCCGGATACCGGGTCAAGTACTTCACCAACGCCGCCGACACCACCACCCGCGGGGTCGACCTGGTGGCCGACTACCGCGTCGACTACGGCCGCTATGGCCGGGCCAAGTACGGCGTGGGTTTCAACTACAACAAGACCGAGATCGACGACATCAAGGAGACGCCGGCATCGTTGCGGGCTGCGGGCAATAACCTGGAACTGTTCGACCGCGTGGCACAGGGCTACCTGACCGTTGCCAACCCCAAGACCAAATTGATCCTCAGCGCCAACTGGCAGATCGAACGTTTCACCATCAATGCTGCACTGACCCGCTACGACAAGGTCATCGCCCGTGACGCCAACCCTGACTATGACGTGACCTACGGCGCGAAATGGCTCACTGACCTGGAAGTGGCCTATGCCCTGACCGACAACTTCGACATCGCCGTAGGTGCCAACAACCTGTTCGATGTACGCGCCGACAACAACGGCTACCCCGCGGGCGACATCAACGGCTTCCCGAAATTTGGCTCGATCTCGCCGTTCGACCCTTACGGCGGCTTCTGGTACACGCGCATCGCCTACAACTTCTGACCCCACCGACCGTGCGCCCGCCGCGCTTGGCGGGCGCCAGGAGAACCTTTATGAGCCAAGGCCAGCTTGTTCTCGGCGCCTTTATCCCCGGTACCCTCAGCGGCAGCGCCTGGCGTCTGCCCGAAGCACCGCTGGACACGTTCAGGCAGCTCGAGCATTACCAGTACATCGCCCGCAAGCTGGAGGCCGGGCGCTTCCACTCGCTGTTCTTCAACGACACCCTCGATGTCAAACTCGACCTGGCCTTGCAGCGCGGCCCCAACAGCGTGCGCTGGGACCCGCTGATCCTTGCCCCGGCGCTGGCGGCCAGCACCCGGCATATCGGCCTGATCGCCACCGCCAGCAGCACCTACAACGAGCCCTACAACATCGCCCGCAAGTTTGCCGCGCTCGACCACCTCAGCGGTGGCCGCGCTGGCTGGAACCTGGTGACCTCGCTGGGTGGCGGCGAAAACTTCAACCGCCAGGAGCATGTCGAGCACGATGACCGCTACGCCCGCGCCGAAGAGTTCTACGATGTGGTCAGCGGCCTGTGGGACAGCTGGGCCGACGATGCCTTCGTTCAGGACAAGGCCAGCGGTACCTGGCTGGACATCGACAAGCTGCACGTGCTCAACCACCAGGGCGAGCACTTTCAGGTGCGTGGGCCCTTGAACGTCGCGCGCTCGCCGCAAGGCCATCCCGTGGTGGCCCAGGCGGGCGCCTCCGCAGCCGGCAAACGGCTGGCGGCGCGGGTGGGCGAACTGATCTTCACCGCCCAGCACACCCTGGAACAGGGCAAGGCGTTTTATCGCGAAACCAAGCAGGCCGCTGCCGGCTTCGGCCGTGGGGGCCACGAACTCAAGGTGCTCCCCGGCGTCGCGCCGGTGGTGGGCAAGACCCTCGCCCACGCCCAGGCCAAGTACGACCGCCAGCAGCAGTTGCTGGAGCCCAAGGCTTTTCTCAGCTCCATTTCGCGTTTCGCCAGCCTTGGCTACGACCTGTCGGAACTGCCGTTCGATGAGGTGGTGCCCCTGCCGCCGGAGCACTTCACCACCAACACCCACCAAAGCCGGCAAAAGCTGGTTTACGACCTGATCCGCCGCGAGCGGCCGACGGTGCGGCAGCTGTTCAACCAACTTACCTCCGGTGGCCACCGCATCCTGATCGGCACCCCGCAGAGCATTGCCGACGATCTGCAGGCGTGGTTCGAGGCCGGCGCCGCCGACGGTTTCAACATCATGTTCAGCGGCCTGCACTCGGCCATCGACGACTTTGTCGACGGCGTGGTGCCTGAGCTGCAACGGCGCGGGCTGTTCCAGCGCGAATACGCCGGCAGCACGCTGCGGGAAAACCTCGGCCTGCCTTACCGCGCCAACCGCTTTTTCTAAGGAGTGTTCATGTTCCGACCTTTGGCTTCATTGAGCCTGGCCATTGCCCTGGCCCTGGCCGGTTGCGACGACAAACCGGCGCAACCGGCCAGCAGCGCTGAGGCAGCCACCCCGCAGCAAGGCGGCGTGCTACGGGTAGCCTTTGACGGCGACCCCAACTGCATCGACCCGCAGCAGGCGGGCAACAACACTGCCCTCAACGTCGGCCGGCAACTGGTCGACTCGCTTACCGATCAAGACCCGCAAAGTGCTGCAATCGTGCCGTGGCTGGCCGAGCGCTGGGAGGTCAGTGACGACTCGCGCCAGTTCACTTTCCACCTGCGCGAAGGCGCCACCTTCGCAGACGGCAGCCCGCTGGATGCGGCGGCGGTGAAGGCTAATTTCGAGGCTATCGTCGCCTTGGGTGCCCAGGCGCAGCTGGCCAGTACCTACCTGGCCGGCCTGGATACCATTGAAGTGCTCGGGCCGCTTAGCGTGCGCATTGGTTTCCACCAACCCAACGCACAATTCCTCCAGGCCAGCTCTACCATGAGCCTGGGGTTGCTAGCCCCGGCCACCCTCAAGCGCTCCGCCGAGGAACGCTGCCAAGGTGCGCTGGTAGGCAGCGGGCCGTTCAATGTCAAGCGTTTCGAACATAACCGCCTGGTGCGTATCGAGGCCCGCCACGACTATGCCTGGCCATCGTCGTTGGCCGGGCACCCGGGCCGCGCCTGGCTCGACGCCATCGAGTTCCACATCCTGCCGGAATCCGGCGTGCGCCTGGGCAGCCTGTTGTCCGCGCAGATCGACGTCAACACAAGCGTGCCAGTGCAGGACGAGGCCGTGCTGCAAGCTCAGGGCGTGCCGTCGATCGCCCGTTCCAACCCTGGCATTGTCTTCAACCTGACACCCAACGAGTCGCACCCGCCGCTGGACGACGCCAATGTGCGCCGGGCACTGAACAAGGCCATCGACCGCAGCCAGTTGCAGGCGGTGATCTCGCGCTACCAGAAACCGGCCAGCTCGGTACTGGCCAGCAGCACGCCGTATTACCAAGACCTCAGTGCCAGCCTCGCCTTCGATCCCGAAGGTGCCGCCAAGCTGTTGGATGCTGCGGGCTGGGCCAAAGGTGCCGATGGCTGGCGCCAGCGCGATGGCCAGCGCCTGAGCTTCGCCCTCGACTACTGGCAGGCCACCACCCCGGTGCTGGAACTGGTGCAGCAGCAACTGCGCCAGGCTGGCGTGGAGCTGCGCCTGAACAAGTCCACCATTGGCCAGGTGAGCCTGCTGCAGAGTTCGCAAAACTACCAGCTGTGGTTCTTCAACCTGACCCGCGCCGACCCGGACGTATTGCGCACCGTGTTCCTTGCCGCAGGTCGCAACGTCAACGTGCGTGGCGCGCTGCCACTGGACCAGGCCCTGCTCGATTCGGCAGCCAGCCTGGATGCGCACAAACGTGGCGAGCTGATCGCTCAAGCCAGCCAGGCGTTACTGGAGCAAGGCCATGTCATTCCGCTGGTGGAGGCTGCAACGGTCACAGCGTTTCGCCATGCCGTGCGCGGCCTGCACTACGAAGCCTCGACCCGCCTGCAGTTTTATGACACCTGGCTGGCACAACCAGAGGCCACCAAACCATGACCACGCTGACTTATCGCCACGCCGTACCGTGGCGGCTGGCCCAGGCACTGCTGGTGCTGTGGGCTGCATTTTCCCTGTCGTTCGTCATCCTCTACGCGTTGCCCGGTGACCCGGTGGCGATCTTGCTGGCACAGAGCGGCGAGCCAGGCGCGGTAGACCCGGTAAAGGTGGCCGAATTGCGCGCTCGCTATCACCTCGATGGCAGCTTGTGGCAACAGTACGGCGGTGCACTCTGGCGCCTGTTGCAGCTGGACTTGGGCCATTCGCTGCAAAGCGGCAAGCCAGTGGCTCAGGCCCTGGCAGACGCGTTGCCCGCCACCTTGTCCCTGGCGTTCGCCGCACTGGCCCTGGCCGTGCCACTGGGCATCGGCTTGGCCCTGGCGGCGCATCAGGTACGTCAGCGCACGTTGCAGAGCGCTTTGCATAACGCCCCGGCCGTGGTGGTGTCGTTGCCGACCTTCTGGGTTGGCCTGGTGCTGTTGCAGCTGTTTTCCTTCCAGCTGCACTGGCTGCCGGCCATGGGCAATCAAGGCCCGGCCAGCCTGGTGCTGCCGGCGCTAACCCTGGCCCTGCCTTGTGCGGCGATGATCGCTCAGGTACTGGGACGTTCACTGGCCAGTGTCAGCCGCCAGCCATTCGTCCAGGCATTGCGCAGCAAAGGGCTAGGGCCTTGGCGCTTGTTGTGCGGGCACGTGCTGCACAATGCAGCAATACCGCTGCTGAGCCTGGCCGGCACCTTGCTGGGCAACCTGCTGGCCGGGGCGGTGGTGACCGAAACCGTGTTCTCACGTGAGGGTATCGGCCGCCTGGCCCAGGCCGCAGTGGCCAGCCAGGACATCGCCGTGGTTCAGGGTGTGGTGTTGCTGGCTGCGGCCTTGTACGTGCTGACCAACTTGCTGACCGACCTGTTCTACCCCCTGCTCGACCCACGTATTGGCCAAGGAGGCCGGGCATGAGCGTAAAAACCGCCTATGGCCTTGTACAAGCGAAACGCTGGCCTCGCCTGCCGCTGGCATTGAGTGTCGTCCTGTTCCTGCTGGTACTGGGCTGGGCCTTTTGGCCAGAGCTGTTCAGCCGCGCCGACCCGTTGCTGGCCGATCCCAGTCAGGCCTTGCAAGCCCCTTCCGCCCGGCACTGGTTCGGCACCGACCACCTTGGCCGCGACCTGTACGCGCGCTGTGTCCATGGCGCGGCGCTGTCACTGCAGGCGACCAGTATCGCCGTGCTGATCGCTTTGCTGGTCGGCAGTCTGCTGGGTGGCATCGCCGGCTGGTTCGGTGGCCTGGCCGATCGTGCGCTGGCAGTGCTGGTGGAGGTGCTGATGGCCATTCCCGCATTGTTGCTGGCGATGGCGATTGTCACGGCGCTGGGCTTCGGCACGCTGGAAATCGCCGTAGCCGTAGGGCTGTCATCCGTGGCCATCTTCGCCCGGCTGGCCCGCGGCGAAGTGCTGCGCTGGCGCAGCCGCAGCTTTGTCGAGGCGGCGCAGGTGGCCGGTGTGGGCAGCTGGTGCAACCTCTGGCGGCATGTGTTGCCGCACGCCGCCGGGCCGCTACTGGCCTTGGCCGCACTGGAGTTCGCCAGTGCCGTGCTGGCTGTGTCGGCGTTGAGCTTCCTCGGCTTTGGCGCACCGCCACCGCAACCGGAGTGGGGCCTGCTGATCGCCGAAGGCCGCAACTACATGGTCGTGGCCTGGTGGTACACCACATTGCCGGGCTTGGTGGTGGCCGCCGTGGTGCTGGCCACTCATCAACTCGCCCATGGGCTGCAACAGTTACAGGGAGATGTGCGATGAACACCCCATTGGTGCGTATCCAGCAGTTAAGCGTCGATTATCCAGGCAACCCGCAAGCCGCCGTACAGGCGCTGGACCTGGAAATTGCCGCAGGTGAAATTGTCTGCCTGGTGGGCGAGTCCGGTTCGGGCAAATCCACTACCGCTGCGGCCCTCGCCGGGCTGCTGCCAGCCGCGGCGCGGCAGCGAGGCCAACTGTGGCTGCAAGGCCAGGCGCTGGAACAATTTGCTGAACGTGACTGGTGCCAACGCCGTGGCCGCCTGGTCGGCTTCGTGCCACAAGACCCCGGCACCTCGCTGGACCCGGTCAAGACCATCGGTGCACAGCTGGTCGAAGCCATGACCGTGCATGGCGTGCCGGGCCGTGAAGCCGGTGCGCGCGGGCTGGCACTGCTGCAGCAGGTGGGCCTCAGGGATGCCAAGCAACTGTCCCGCCGCTACCCCCATGAGCTGTCGGGTGGCATGTGCCAGCGGGTGTTGATCGCAATCGCCTTGGCCAATGACCCACCGCTGTTGATCGCCGACGAACCCACCAGCGCCCTGGATGTCAGCGTGCAGCGGCAAATTCTAGACCGCCTGCAGCAACTGGTGCGCGCACGCGGCAGCAGCTTGTTGCTCATCACCCATGACCTGGCGGTGGCGCTGGACCGTGCCGATCGCATTCTGGTGATGCGCAACGGCCAACTGCTGGAGAGCGGCACGCCCGCGCAGTTATGGCATGCACCCAAGCATCCCTACACGCGGCAGCTGCTGGCGGCCTCACCGTTGGCACGCCTGCAGCAACGGCGTACTGGCCCAGCCAGCGCAGTTGGCGAACCCCTGTTGCAGGTCAGTGGCCTGATGCGGCGTTTCAACCGGCATGCCGCGCCGGTGGTCGACGGTGTCAGCTTCACCCTGCCCCGTGGCAGTACCACCAGCCTGGTGGGCGAGTCAGGTTCGGGTAAGTCCACCACTGCCCGCATCATCCTGGCCTTGGAGCAAGCCAGTGCAGGCAGCGTGTTGTTCGACGGCCAGCCAATACTGGGCGCCAGCCGGCGCCAATTGCATGCCTACCGGCGGCGAGTGCAACTGGTCTACCAGAACCCCTGGGCTGCGTTGGACCCTAGGCACAACCTGCTGCAGATCGTCAGTGAGCCGATGCGCGCCTTTGCCATTGGCGCGCGACGAGACGATCGGCAGCGGGTGCTGGGTTTGCTGGAGCGGGTCGGGTTACCCGCCGAGTTGCTGCTGCGTCGGCCTGGAGCGTTGTCTGGTGGGCAGCGCCAGCGTGTGGCTATCGCTCGTGCCTTGGCGGCTGAACCGGAGCTGCTGGTGCTCGATGAGCCGCTGTCGGCCCTGGATGCGCCCGTGCAGGCACAGGTGTTGGCGTTGTTGCAGCGTTTGCAGGCTGAGCTGGGGCTGACCTACCTGTTCATTTCTCACGACCTGGCGACGGTGCGCGGCATCAGCGATCAGGTGCTGGTGATGCGCCAGGGGCGGCTGGTGGACCAAGGGCCGACCGAGCAGGTGTTCGAGCGGCCCGCGAGTGACTACACGCGGAGCTTGCTGGAGGATATGCCAGGATTGGGCCGGGTATTGCAGGGGGAGCGGCCCTTGGTGCGTGAGGTGGGGTGAGCCTGCAGCGATTGGGTTGGATCACCGATGCTGGGGCTGCTTCGCAGCCCATCGCGACGCAAGGCCGCTCCTACAAGGGCCTTGTGCCGCGATGGGGGCGCAAAGCGGCCGTAACGGCCTACGCAGCCCCGTCCAACCCCATCTGCCAGAAATCCGCTTCCAGGCTGGACGCCTGGCCGAAAATCCCCACCAGCTCAGCAAACCGCTGCTCTGTCATGCTTCGCGCAGCCAGTTCATCCAGATGCTTGCGCGCGGCCGCCGCCACGCCTTGGTAGCCCTCCCCGGCATATTCGCCAATCCACTCGCGGTACGGGTGGTTGCTCAAATCGCCGATGCGTTCGGCCAAGGTTCGGCCGATCTCGGCATAGCCGATCACGCAAGGTGCCAGTGCCACATGCAGCTCCAGCAGGTCGCCGGCGGCGCCGCAGTCCAGCACGTAACGGGTATACGCCACCGTCGCCTGGTGCTCTGGTGCGGCCTCGATATCAGCCTGAGTCAACCCCCAGCGCGCGCACAGGCGCAAATGCAACTCGGTTTCGTCCAGGATCGCCGCCAGCCCGGCCTGCGCGGCACGGATGTCGGCCGGGCGGCGGCTTTTGTAGGCGGCCAGCGCCCAAGCGCGGGCGAACTGGATCAGAAACAGGTAATCCTGCACCAGGTAGGTTCGGAACGCTTGCTCGCTCAGCGTGCCCTCGCCCATCTGCCGCACGAAGTCATGGTCCACGTAGCGGTTCCACTGCGGCGCGGCAGCGGTCTTGAGGCGCTCGAAGATATCCATGCTCACTGGCCCTCCGGGTAGACGGCATCGAAGAAGGCCAGCTCCAACGCCACGGTGCGCTGGTAGAAGTCACTTGCCAGCGCGGCCTGTTGCGGGCCGACGCGGTCCAGCTCGGCCTGCAGGAAGGCGACGAAGTCCTGGAATGCCGGGTTGTCGTGCAGGGTGATCCACTCGGCATGGACGAAGTTTTCCGGCATCGGTTTCGGTGCCTTCAGCGCCCAATCCAGGTACAGGCCTTCGGCAACGTTGAGCACCGCCAGGGCCGCTGCGTAGGACCGGGTGGCTGCCGCTTCGCGCATGATCGCCTTGAAACCTGCGGTAGGCGCGGTATCGGCTGGTTCATTGCGTTGCGCCGGGCTGACATCCAGGGCCTCGAAGGCGCGCAGGAAGTACGTGTTCTCGTCGCTTGAGATCATCCCGGCGAAGCGGCCGAAACGCAGGCGGGCCTCGAACGTGTCGGCGGTGGCGATGGCCGCGCCCAGCAGGGTCAGGAAGCTGTCAAGAAAGCGGTGGTCCTGTACCAGGTAGTTGACCATGATCGGGTCCGGCAGGCTGCCGTCGCACAATTGGGTCACGAAACGGTGGCCAACGGCTGCCGACCAGGTCGGCTCGTTCTGGCGGTGCAGGGACTGGCTGAAACGTTCGGTCATGTTGCTGTCCTTGATGAGGGTGACAGCGAGACCTTGGCAGTTGGCATGGACTGGGCCTCGCAGTGAGGCCGGCAAAAAGGCAGGTTACAAGCCCCATCCCTTCGCCGGCATGATCCGGATCAGGTTCGAAGGGTCACCGCGCTGCAGTGTTCAGCGGTTTCTCAGCCCATTGCCGGGCTCCCCTTGGTGGCGAACAGGTATACCCCAGTGCGTCGGGGCTGTCACGCCCCGATCCACCCAGTGAGTGGGCATTGGGTCACCCGCTTTTGGGGACTTAGGCCCATTCTTGACGCGCCATTATTTAGCGCACCCTAGGCGCCGCAAGGTTTTGTATGACAAAGCATTACTGAAATACCTGTTGGCACAGCCGTTGCTCAGGCCCAAAGACCAGGCAAAACGCCATTGATGGCCCTCAGCCATACAGCCGTGAGCGAGGCATAAGGCAATGAAAACACCTGCCGTGATTCACCCGAACCGGTATGTATTCCAGCTCTCTTCCGTCACCGCGCTGATGCTCAGCCTTGGGCTGATCACGGCCATGGCGAGCCCGCTGGACGACAACAGCCCGCCACCGCCGACGGACCCCTCGGCCTACACCGACCAGCCGGACGACCCGACCCCGGCCTTGCTCAACCTGAGCACCTTGCCAGAAGCCAACGAAGGCTCGCTGGAGCTGACCGATGGCGTGTACGGCAACCGCGATACGGTGCGTACCGACAACGTGCTGCCACCCGCCTTGCAAACCTCGGACAGGTACCCCACCAACGGCAAGCCCAGCCCGTTGTTCGGTGCGCAACCCTTCACCCAGCAACTGCTGCTTTTCGAAGAGTTCGGCCCGGAAAAACTCGACCCGACACTGCCGCCGCCAGACCTGACCTTCCCGGTGCCCACCTTGGGCGCGGCCCCGGCTCAAGACCCCAACGTAGTGGCCCGCAGCGGCCCCAGTGGCACAGCACTGGAAGCTTTCCTCAAGCAACCGGGCCTGTACCCGTTCCCGACCCAGTTCTCCAACGTGCTTGATCGAAACCCGTGGAAAGCACAGATCGAGATGTTCCTCAACCGCCACCCGGTCGGTTCGCCCGCCGAAGGCCGTCCACCAGGAAAAGGCTGGTCGCACCAGCGCTGGAACGAGTTTTATCCGCAGGCGGCATTCAAGACCGCGCAGGCTGGCGCGCGCATCAACCTTGGCCTGCGCGATCGCAGGCAAATGCACAACTACACAGTCGGGGAATTCGCCCCAGGTGGCCTGTACTACCAGACCTCCGATATCCCGACCACGCTGGGCACCACCAAGGGCATCGATACCCGCTTCCACCCGAACTTCCCGCTGCAGAACCACAAGTCGCTGTGGACCTTCGACGGCACCTTCCCGCCCAAGCTGCTGATGGTGCGCTACGGCCAGCCGATCCTGATGCGCCACTACAATGCCCTGCCGATCGACCCGTCGGCCAACGGCGGTTTTGGCCTGCACACCATCTCGACCCACGAGCACAACGGCCATTCCCCGGCCGAAAGCGATGGTTTCGCCAACGCCTACTTCTTCCCCGGCCAGTACTACGACTACCGTTGGCCGGTGCAACTGGCCGGCTACGACACCATCAACACCCGTGCCCAGGACCCGCGTGCGGCCTTCCCCTGCTCGCCGGGCGAAACCCTGTTCGTCAACGACGGCACACCGGGCCTGAAAACCTGCCAGAACGGCAGCATCAAGATTCGCGGCGACTGGCGTGAAACCATGAGCACCCACTGGTTCCACGACCACATGATGGATTTCACGGCGCAGAACGTCTACAAAGGCAACGCCGTGATGATGAACTACTACAGCGCCCTGGACCGTGGCAACGAAGCCCTGCAGGACGGCGTCAACCTGCGCTTCCCCAGCGGTTCGGGCATGCCGTGGGGTAACCGTGACTACGACGTCAACCTGGTGATAGCCGACAAGGCCTGGGATGCCAACGGCCAACTGTGGTTCAACCCGTTCAACACCGACGGCTTCCTGGGTGATCAGATCCTGGTCAACTGGCAGTACCAGCCCAAACTCAAGGTGCGTGCACGCAGCTACCGCTTCCGTATCCTCAACGGCTCGGTGTCGCGCTACTTCAAGTTTGCCGTGGTGCGGGAAATTGCCGGCACCAGTGGCGAGTTCAAAGGCCCTTCCGGCTCCAACGTATCGTATGCCCGAGTGCCGTTCCACATGATCGCCAACGACGGCAACATCATGGAGCACGCCGTGCCGTTCGACGGCACCCTGGACCTCAACGGTGACGGCAACCTGCAGGACAACAACGGCATTCTGCCGCTGCAAGGCATCGCCGAGCGCTACGACATCATCATCAACTTCGCCAAGAACGGCATCAAGGCGGGCGACAAGCTGTACTTCGTCAACCTGGAAGAGCACCGCACGGGCAAGGGCCCGGAAGGCACCATTTCGCTGGCCGACGTACTGTCGGAAAAATACAAGGCGGTGATCAAGCAGACCAGCAAAGGCCCACAGTGGGATAAAGGCGACCCAGCGGTCGGCAAGTTCCTGCAACTGTTGGTGCAGCCATACACCGGCCAGGACCTGAGCATGGACCCGGTGGCCTACGAGCCAGCCAAGCCAGGCAAAGCTGCAGGCCTGAAAATGCTGCCGCTGCCCATTGATCGCAACTCGGCTACCGACCTGGCCAAGATCAAGGATGCCCGCCACCGTGAGTTCATCTTTGGCCGCTCCGATGGCACCGACACCACCCCCTGGACCATCAAGACCGACGGTGGCTTTGGCTACAGCATGGACCCACGGCGTATCAGTGCGGCACCGCAACTGGCCAACCAGTCCACCGACGGCGGCTTCAGTGGCGACGGCACCCTGGAAGTGTGGAAGATCAAGAACGGCGGTAATGGCTGGAGCCACCCGGTACACGTGCACTTCGAGGAAGGCGTGATTCTTAGCCGTGACGGCAAGGCCCCGCCAGAATGGGAAAAATGGGCACGCAAGGACGTATACCGTATCGGGCCGGATGCCGATTCTTCGGAAGAGGTGGAAATGGCCATCCGCTTCCGCGAATTCGCCGGTACCTACATGGAGCACTGCCACAACACCCAGCATGAAGACTCGTCGATGCTATTGCGCTGGGACATTGAACACCCAGGGCAGTTCCAGGTGATGCCGACACCGCTGCCAGGGTGGGATGGCGTGCAATACATGGCGTCGGTTGGCCTGCCGACCTTCCGCACCAAAGGCCATGACGACAACGACGACCCGGCCAACAAACCACCTGTGGCGGCTAACGACAGTGCTGCAACGACCGCTGGCAAACCGATCACCCTGAACGTGCTGGCCAATGACACCGACCCGGACGGCAACGTACCGCTGACCGTGACCGGCCTCAGCCAACCGGACTCTGGCCAGGGCACCGTCAGCACGGATGGCACCACGGTGACCTATACCCCACCGGCCACGGTCGAGACGCCGTTCACTGCCAGCTTCAATTACACCGCGCGTGATGCCAAGGGTGCCGAGTCGGTAACCCCGGCCACCGTCAGCATTGCCGTGAGCCCGGCAGCCGCGGTCGACCAGGTCCAGGTCACCAGTGCCACGGTGCAGGTGCGCAGTGGCAACCGCTACACCTGGGACGTGGCGGGCACGACTTCGGTGGCGACCGGCAACAGCATCAGTGTGACTGCAGCGTCTACCAGCGGCCCGCTGAATCTGGGCAATGCCACGCTGACGGTCGCCACCTCCGGTGCTCGCTGGAAGCTGTCGGTGACCACCACCGGCACGGGCCCGGCAACGCCGGCAACGGTGACCGTGAAATCGGCCCTGGGGCAAAGTGTGACGGTGCCGATCAGCATCAAGTAACCGACGCGTGAAACGGGGCCGCTGTGCGGCCCCACTTCAACCAAGCAACGAGGATCGCATCATGCACGGCTCATGGCGTTTCCTGCTGGTACTCGCGCTGTTCGCCGCCAGCATTCCATTTTGGCCACTGCAGCCGCCACAACCGGTAGCTGAAGAAGCCGCCACGCCCTGGGGTGCCAGCTATTTCCCCAACATACCCCTGCTGACCCAGGACGGCGAAAAAGTGCATTTCTTCGACGACCTGATCAGGGACAAGGTGGTCGCCATCAACTTCATCTTCACCGGCTGTTCCGATTCCTGCCCGGTGGAAACCGCCCGCCTGCGGCAGGTACAGAAAATCCTCGGTGACCGTGTCGGCAAGGATATCTTCCTCTATTCCATCAGCATCGACCCCTACAACGACACCCCCGCCACCCTCAAACGCTATGCCGAAAAGTTCGGCATAGGCCCTGGCTGGACGCTGCTGACCGGCGAACCCGACGATATCGAGCAACTGCGCCGCAGCCTGGGGCTGTGGATCGATGGCCTGGAAAACGGCCGCTCCAAAGACCACAACCTGAGCTTGATCATCGGTAACCAGGCCACTGGCCGCTGGATGAAGGCTTCGCCCTTCGAAAGCCCGTATATCCTCGCCGACCGTCTGGGCAACAGCCTGCACAACTGGAAGCAGGCCAGCGCCCTGGCCAATGACTATGCCCAGGCCCCGCAGGTGCGTCCGCCCAGCAGTGGCGAGCAGATCTTCCGCACCCGCTGCTCGTCCTGCCACACCTTGGGCAACATCGAGCCAGGCCAGCCAGGCATCGGCCCCGACCTGCTGGGCGTGACGCGTCAGCGTGACGCCAACTGGCTGACCCGCTGGCTGAAGGAGCCCGACCAGATGCTGGCCGAGAAAGACCCGCTTGCCATGCTGCTGTATGAGCAATACAACCGCTTGGCCATGCCCAACATGCGCCTCGGCGATGCCGAAGTCAGCGCATTGATGAGCTACATCGAAGAAGAAACCGCACGTCTGCAGACACCCGTGGCGAATAGGGAAAACCCCTAAAGGCGATTGGCCATCAGTCATTAGGTTGTCATCTTACTGTCGTATTTTCCGAACATCACCCAGGGTCGGGAACTATCAGCAGTGATACGCCGTTCGCTTTCCTCTTCCAGCCTTTTGCGGCTGCTGATCCTGATGCTCTGTGCAGCGACCCTGGCCTTTCTCTGGGGGTTGCACGTTACGCAGAAAGCCGCCGCCCGCCAGGATGCGTTGTCGGCCAAGGCCGCCGAACACCTGAACCTGGCCAGTATTGTCGGCGAAAGCCTGCGCCAGCTGGTTGACCGTGCCCAAGCGGTGGGCCGGGTTACCCAGGACGACATGAAAGTGCTGCGTCAAGGTAACTTCAGCCTGGCGCGTATCCTGGCTGAAGACCCGGTGTTCAAGCGCATGAGCCTGTACGATCGGCAAGGCCGGCTGCTGTCGGCCAGCCATGCCGACGAGGTCGCCGAGTTACCTGCCGATTGGTTGCGCCAGTTGCGGCGCCATGCAGGTCGCTACGGTTTCAAACCCTTCCTGCCAAGCATTCAGCCCCCCGGCCAACCCACCGCCCTGCCCACTTGGCGCTTGCCCTTTCTGCTGCCGCTGACCGACCCGGCCGGCCGAGAAATCGACAACATCCTGGTCGTGCAACTGGATATTGGGCACCTGGCAGTGCTGTTCCAGCATATCGACCTGGGCAGCAGCGGCCTGGTGCGCCTGCTGCAGGAAGACGGCCTGGAGCGGCTGCGCATCGATACCAGCGGCGTGGTGGTGGCTGGCGATTCATTGCAGCCCGAGCTGCCTGGCACTGACACTGAAGCGGGCATGATGACCCAGTACGTGGCGGGCGACGCTTACCAAAGCCTGTACCGCCATGTACCTGAGCGCGGCTTCAGTGTGGTGGTCAGCCAGCGCCAGGATGAAATCCTCGCCCCCTCGGCGCTGGCCTATTCCCGGCAGTTCTGGTTGAACCTGAGCATGACACTGATGATTCTTGCCAGCCTGCTATGGACCTTGCGCCTGCTGCGTAAACGCCAGGAGGCATTCGATGCGCTGGAACATGCCCAGCAGGTCAACCAGCAACTGATCGGGCGCCTCGAGGACGAACACCGGCGCAGCAGCCATGCCGCCGCCACCGACCACCTGAGTGGCCTGCACAACCGCCGCCAGTTCGTCGAGGTGGCCGGCCAGGCGCTGACGCGACAGCGTGGCAAGCGCCGGCTGATGGCGATCCTGTTCATCGACATGGACCGCTTCAAGTCGATCAACGATTCGCTGGGGCACAAGATTGGCGACCTGCTGCTACAAGCTGTGGCCGGGCGCATTCAGCGGCTGCTGGAACCCGGTGACGAGGCTTCGCGCTTTGGCGGCGACGAATTCGTGGTGCTGTTGGCCGGCGAGCGCAGCGAAGAGCAGATCAACGCCTGGGTTCGCGAACTGGCACAAAAACTGTCAGCCACTTACGCCCTGGATGGTCAGGAGGTCAACACCAGCCCAAGCGTTGGGGTGAGCATTTGCCCACGCGATGGCCAGGATATCGACAGCCTTATCCGCAGCGCCGACGCCGCGATGTATTCGGCCAAGCAGGCCGGGCGTGCGCAATACCGCTTCTTCGACCCTTCGCTGAACCTGGCCGACATCCAGGCCTTCACCCTCGAGCAGGCATTCGGCAGTGCCCTGGCCGAACGCCAGTTCGTGCTGCACTACCAGCCACAGATTCGCCTCGACACCCAGCAGGTATTGGGCTACGAAGCCCTTGTGCGCTGGGACCACCCAGAGTTCGGCTTGCTGTACCCGGACCGCTTCATCGACCTGGCCGAGCGCAGTGGTTTCATCGTCGAACTGGGCTGGGAGGTGCTGCGCCTGGCCTGTGAAGCGTTGTCGAGCTGGGATGCCCAGGGCCGGGAAACTCGGCTGGCAGTCAATGTATCCGCGCTGCAGTTGCGCCAAGGCGACTTCGCTGCCCGCCTGCTGAGCCAATTGCAGCATCACGGCATCGCGCCGCAGCAGTTGGAGCTGGAAATTACCGAAACCACCATCCTCGACCCCGAAGGCACGGCGGTGACCCATCTGCACACCCTGCGCGGTGCGGGCCTGGGCATCAGCCTGGACGATTTCGGCCGCGGTTACGCCGGTTTTGCCCACCTGCACTCGCTGCCGCTAAGCAAGCTGAAGATCGATCGGTCGCTGATTGCGGCACTGTCCAACAGCCATGACGACAGCCCTATCGTGTCCTCCACCATCATCCTGGCCAAACGCCTGGGCCTGGAAGTGGTGGCCGAGGGTGTCGAAACCCGTGAGCAGGTGGTGTACCTGAAGCTTGCCGGCTGCGATATCGCCCAGGGCTATCACTTCAGCCGACCGCTGTCGCCGGCACAGTTATGCGATTACCCGCCCTTCAACGGCGTCGAGGACAAGGCATGCGTGTACTGAAAACACTGGTATGCCTGATGGCGCTCAACCTGTCAGCCAATGTCGCGTTGGCCGATTGCACCCCGCACAGCCTGCGCCTGGCCGTTATCCCGATCAAAAGCGCCGAAGACATGACTCGTGAGCACCAGCCACTGTTGCAGCGCCTGAGTCAGGCGGCTGGGGTGCCGGTGGAACTGGTGATCGCGGCCTCCTACGAAAGCGTGGTGGATGCCATTGTGTCGGGGGGCGCGGACATCGCCCGGCTCGGCCCGGCTTCGTATGTGCTGGCACACCGTCGCGACCCGCGTATCGAGCCGTTTGCCACCTTTACCTTGAGTGCCGGCCCGTACACCCCGGCGGGCAACCATTACCAAGCACTGCTGTTGACCCGTGACGACACGCCAGAAGACATCGAGGCCCTACGGGGCAAGCGTGTGGCCCTGACCGACCCGGCTAGCACTTCGGGCAGCCTGGTGCCCAGCGTCGAATTCGCCGCCCGGGTAGGCATGCCCTTGTCGCGGTTCTTTGGCGCATTGGTGTATGCCGGTAATCACGACAAGGCATTGGAAGCCCTGCTGGAGGGCCGAGTGGATGCGGCGTTCGTTGCCAGCGAGCGCACCGATGCCTACCTGGCCCGGCACGCCATGGCGCCGACACGGCTCAAGGCACTGTGGCGCTCGCGGCCGATCTACTACGACCCATACGTGTTCAGTGCCAGCCTGTGCCCGGCGCTGAGGGCGCGTATTCGCCACGCCATGCTCGAAGACCCGCAGGCCCTGGCGGCGTTCGTGCAATCGCAGGATGCCAGTGGGCTGGTGCCAGTCAGCCAAGCCGAATATGCGCCGCTGCAGCGGATGATGGATGCCGCGCTGCCGCGCTGACCCTGGCATGCAATATCCCTTGATACGCGTTATGGTGTGCTCCATTACCCATCGACACCCGCACCATGACCGATATCGAGCGCTACCTTCGCGCCGCCACCCGTGACAACACCCGGCGCAGCTACCAGGCCGCCATCGAGCACTTCGAAAGCCACTGGGGCGGTTTTCTCCCGGCCACCGCCGAGAGCATCGCCCGCTACCTGGTTGACCACGCCGACCAGCATGCGGTCAGCACCCTGCGCCAACGCCTGGCCGCGCTCAGCCAATGGCACGTCGCCCAAGGCTTCCCCGACCCAACCAAGGCGCCGCTGGTGCGTCAGGTGCTGCGCGGCATCCGCACCCTGCACCCGACACCCCCCAAACAGGCTGCCCCGCTGTTGCTGCAACATTTGCAAACCGCCGTGACGTGTTTTGAAGAAGAAGCCCGCCAGGCCCGTGAACACCACGACCTGGCCGCCCTGCGCCGGGCACGTCGTGACAGCGCGTTGCTGTTGCTGGGGTTCTGGCGCGGTTTTCGCGGTGATGAACTGGCACGCCTGCGCATCGAGCACATCCAGGCCGAGGCCGGTGTCGGCATCACGCTGTTCCTGCCACGCAGCAAGGGCGACCGCGAAGCCTTGGGTGTGCAACATCGTACCCCTGCCCTCAAAGCCTTGTGCCCGGTCACGGCCTACCTGCAATGGCTGGAAGTCGCCGGCATTGCCCATGGGCCGGTGTTTCGCAAGCTCGACCGCTGGGGCAACCTTGGCGACAGCGCGCTCAACAGCAACAGCCTGGTCGGCCTGCTGCGGCGCATGCTGGAGCGTGCCGGGGTACCGGCGGCGCTGTATACCGGCCACTCGCTGCGGCGTGGCTTCGCCACTTGGGCAACCGCCAATGGCTGGGAATTGAAGTCGTTGATGAGCTACGTGGGCTGGAAAGACGCCAAGTCGGCGCTGCGCTACATCGACGCGGCGCAGCGCTTTGGCGAACTGGCCGTGCTACCGACCAGTCAGGCGCAACGGCTTATTCCTTGAAGCTGTGCCGGGCCACGCCGCCCGTTTCCGGGCGTATGGCATAAAGGTCGCCAGCATCGGGATAGTGGTGCAGGTCTTCGGGGCTCATGTCGAAGCGCGCGGTGCTGATGTACAAGGTGTTCATCCCCGGGCCGCCAAAGCAGCAACTGGTGGGGCACGGCACCGGCATCAACACCTGGTCGGTCAGGTGGCCGTGACGATCGTAGTGCAGCAGGCAACTGCCATGGTACTGGCACACCCACAACCCACCGTCGCGGTCCAGCGCCAAGCCATCCGGCCGCCCCAGTTCGGCGGGCGTTTCGGCAAACAGCGTAACCTCGCCCAGCCGGCCCTCGACGAGGTACTCGGCACGGTAGATCGCACGCGCCGCCGAATCGACGAAGTACACCGTGTGGCCATCCTGCGACCAGGCAATGCCAGTGGGCAACGCTATGTCGTCGTGGATCACCTGGTCGCTCAACTGCCCGTCGAAGCGGAACAATGCCCCGGTATTGCCACTGTAGGCATCGTCCATCAACCCGGTCACGAAGCGGCCTTGCGGGTCGCAGGCGCCGTCGTTGAAACGGTAGGTCGAGCGTGGATGGACCGATGCCGAATGCTGACACACCTTGCGTGATGGCACATCGAAGATGGCCACGCTGGCATCTTCGGTGAAGATCAGGTTACCCCGGTCGGTCAGTGCCAGGGCGCCAATGCGGGCGGCTGATTCGTAAAGGCTCTCGACTTCACCATCGGGCGTCAGGCAGTTGATGCGCCCGCCAGAAATATCGACGAAGTACAACACGCCGCTGCGCTCATCCCAGACCAGGCTTTCACCCAAGTCCGCGCGCGTGTTGGCGACTTTGACTGGCACGTAGTTGCATTCCTTGATGCGGTTCCAGCGCTCGGCCACCTGCGCCAGGTCGCTGGCCTGCACACGGCCCAGGTCTCGGGGGTAGCTGACGCCGCTGTTTTCGTTGAAACGTGTGGCGGTGAACTGGCCGTTGCTGGCGCGCAAGATGTAACCCGTGTCATGGCACAGCGCACTGGCCAGGTACAGCACGCCCGGCGTCACCCACTCGGGTTTCAGCTCTTCTGGCGGTTGGCTGATGCCCCACATGCGGGTCTTGGCCACCGGTGAAATGGCATTGACCAGGATGCCGTGCTCCTGGCCCTCCATGCTCAGGGCGTTCATGATACCGACCTGGGCCATCTTGCCAGCGGCATAGGCCACCAGGCCAGGCTGGGCATAGCGTTGGTACATGGCGCGGTCGGAGGTGGTCAGCACTATCCGCGGTGCTGCGGAGCGTTTGAGGTGTGGCCAGGCATGCTTGGCCAGCCACACCGGTGCCTGCACGTTGATGCCCAAGGCGCGCTGCAAGAAGGCGTCGTCCTGGGCCTCGATACGCTGATAGTCGACCCAACCGGCATTGTGGATGAGGATGTCCAGCGCACCGAAATGCGCGACGGCCAGCTCGACCAGTTGCTTGCAGGCGGCCTCGTTTTCCAGCTGCCCTGCGTGCCCAACCACCGCGAAGCCCTTGGCGCGCATGGCCGCCAGTGCGTGCTCGAGCGCCGAGGCGTCCTGCCCTTGCCCCGAACGGTCGGTGCCCAGGTCGCTGATCACTACCCGCACGCCGCGTTCGGCCAACGCCATGGCGTAGGCCAGGCCCAGGCCCTGTGCGGCACCTGTAATGACCGCAACTTTATTGTGGAAAGGGTCTGTAACGGGCATTTCTGGCTACCTTCAATTCTCCTTTTTACGATATCAACAAAAAAATCAATGACTTAATATTAAAAGCATGCAACTTTGATATCTCACAGATATCACCGCCAAATCGCCGTGCTGTTAGGAATGCAGGATGATCGAAACACGTTTGCTGAGGCAGTTCATCGCCGTGGCCGAAGAGCTGCATTTTCACAAGGCCGCCGAGCGCCTGCACATGGCACAACCGCCATTGAGCCAGGCAATCAACCGGCTCGAGGAAAAGCTCGGTTTTGGCCTGTTTCTGCGCAACAAGCGCGGTGTTCGTCTGACGGCGGCAGGTACAGCTTTTCTAGATACGGCTTACCGCACGTTGGCTGAGTTGGAACAGGGGATCGAGTACGCCCGCAATGTGTCCGCGGGGGTCAGCGGCAAGCTGACCATCACAGCCATTTCCATCGCCTATTATGACTCGCTGCTCAGCAGCCTGCGCAGCTTTCGCGAGACCTATCCAAACGTGCAACTGACCATCCGCGAGATGCCATCGGCCTCGCAGGCCAAAGCGTTGCTGGCCGGCGAGGCGGACATCGGCTTCATGCGCAGGTTGCCGCTGCCGGTGGGCACCCTTGAAGCACGGTTGCTGCTTGACGAGCAGATCGTCATGGCCCTGCCCGCAAGCCATCCGAAGGCTCAGCACGAAGAAATCGACCTGCGCGAGTTTGCCGAGGAAGACTTCGTCTTTACCCCGCAAGCACTGGGCGGCGGCTATCACGCGCAGTTGGTTGCCCTGTGCGAGGCGGCGGGTTTCTACCCAAAGGTGGTACAGGAGGCCGCGCAGATCCATACCCTGCTTGGCCTGGTGGCTTGCGGTTTTGGCGTGGCGCTGGTGCCGGAATCGTTTGCCAGTTCAACGCCGCGCGAGCGCGTGCGGTTTCGCCCGATCCGGCCGATCGATGATCAACCGGCCCCAGGCCTTGGGCTGTACATGAAGTGGAGCGCCCAGAACGCTTCGCCGGCGCTGGCCAACTTCATTGCCATGTTCAACACGCAGGCATAAGGCTTTCTAGGCGTGGCCTTGGGTCGCGCTACGCCACAGCCGCCCAATGTCGCAAGCCCGAGCCTGCAACAATTCAGCCGCATTGGCACACGCCTGTTCCAGGCTCATCGGCCCGCTGGCCAGGGCAAATGCAGCATCCACCCCATGGGCATACAACTGCTGATAGCCCTCACCCAAGGTCCCGGCCAGTACCACCACCGGCACTCCATGGCGCTTGGCCACTCGAGCCACCCCCATAGGGGTTTTGCCGCGCAGCGTCTGCGCATCGAAACGGCCTTCGCCGGTTACCACCAGGTCCGCGCCCTGTACCAGCGCATCGAGGCCGGCCAGCTCGGCCACCACCTCCACGCCTGGGCGGAACTGCGCGCCCATGAAGGCCCGCGCGGCGAAACCCATGCCACCTGCGGCGCCGCAACCCGGATAGTCACGTACATCTTCCCCCAGCAGCCGTGCACAATGGTCGGCAAAATGTCCCAGTGCCAGGTCCAGCGCCTGCACCTGCTGCGCGCTGGCACCCTTCTGCGGGCCGAAGATCGCCGATGCCCCGTTGACGCCGCACAGCGGGTTGTCGACGTCTGCGGCCACTTCAAATTGCACCTCGGCCAAGCGCGGATCGAGGTCGCTGGCATCGATACGTGCCAACTTGGCCAGGGCCAGGCCGCCCTCCTCCAGCGCATGGCCGTCGGTATCCAGCAGGCGCAGGCCAAGCGCGCGTAACATGCCACTGCCGGCGTCATTGGTGGCGCTGCCGCCGATGGCCAGCACCACCCGCTGCGCGCCAGCGGCCAGGGCCGCTGCGATCAGCTCGCCGGTGCCCCAGGTGCTGCTGCGGCATGCATCGCGCTGGCCGGTTGGCACCAATTGCAGGCCACTGGCCTGGGCCATCTCGATGATCGCCGTGCGACTTTGTGGCAACCAGCCCCAACCGGCCTCGACGCAGTGCCCCAGTGGCCCGCGCACGGCCTGACGGCGAAGTTCGCCATGGCTGGCAGCAAGGATCGCCTCCATGGTGCCTTCGCCGCCGTCGGCCATCGGGCACTCGACCCGTTCAGCGTCCGGCCACACTTGGCCAAGGCCCGCAGCGATGGCGCGGGCGACACCTGCAGCGTCGAGGCTGTCCTTGAACGAGTCGGGGGCAATGACGATCTTCATGGGGTTTCTCCTGTCCTGATGAGCGGCATGCTGACAGGTGCCCGCTTGGGTCGCCTCGGTCAAATGCACAAAACGCCGGGCAGGTTGTTTGGGCGGATGCCTTCGTGACGCACCCTGCTTGCGCTTCAGTCTGCCGGCAACAGCTGTAGCCCCAGGTACAAGCTAAGCATCCCTTCCATACGCAACGGGTCGACCTCGCCCAGTTCGGCAATCCGCTCCAGGCGGTAGCGCAGGCTGTTGCGGTGAATGCCCAGGGCATCGGCACAGGCCTGGCTCTGGCCGTCATGGGCACACCAGGCGCGTAGGGTGGTGAGCAACTGGCCACTGCCGTCCTTGCTGCGAATACGCTGTAGCGGCTCCAGCAGCTCATCCAGTGCGTCATCGTTGCGGTGGCGCCACAGCAGTGCCGGCAGCCGGTAACGCTGCAGGCTAAGCAAGCGTTGGGTGGGCAATACCTCGCGGCCATAGGCCAACAGGTCACGTACCCGGCGGTAACCCCGACGTACCTGCTCCAGGCTCTGAGCAACACTGCCCAGGGCCAGCCGTTCGACCTCCCAGCCATGGCGTTGCAGGCGCTCCAGCAGGCGCAGCTCATCCAGTGCTACTCCTGCCGGGCGGCACCACAACAACGACTGGCGCGCCGGGCTTACGCACCAGCTATCCGGGTATCGGCTCGTCAACCACGCGGCCAGCGCCTCGGCCGTTGACCCCGAGGCAATTTCAAACAGGCACGGTACCCGCGGTAGCTGGGGTTTCAGGCCAAGTTGGCGGGCTTCGTCAAGCAAGCGCGGGGAGTCACCGCTGCCGCCCAGCAACAGCGCCAGCAGGTCGTCACAGCGCTGCCTTCGCCACTGTTGGTCTGCCTGTAGATTGCGCTGGGCCAGCAGCATTTCGGCGGTCATGCGTACCAGTTCGCCATAGGTGCGCACCTGCTGCGGGTCACCGGTCAGGCCCAGCACGCCCATCAGCCGGCCATCGAGCATCAACGGCAGGTTGACCCCCGGCTGCACGCCCTTCAGGCATTTGGCTGCGTCGGTATCCAGCTCGACGATCCGGCCGTTGGCCAACACCAGCTGTGCCCCCTCGTGACGGGTGTTGATGCGCTCCGGTTCGCCACTGCCCAGGATCAGGCCCTGGCTGTCCATGACATTGACGTTGCACGGCAGGATGGCCATCGCCCGGTCAACGATATCCTGCGCCAGGTCATGGTCGAGTTCGAACATTGCGTGGTCCTTTAGGTGTTAGGCTTTTGGGCTCGGGCACAGCAGCTTGGGCCGAGCACTGTGCAAAAGCACAAAGACAGGCTAGCCGCAGTCCCCGAGACTCGTCAGGGCGAGCGCCGGAACAGGCGACGCGGCGAAAACCATAACAACAGAGAACCCGATCATGGCACACAGCCCCGCCCCTGACCAAGGCACGGACACCACCCGCAACGCGCTGTACCGGCGCATCACCCTGCGGCTGATTCCGTTCATTTTCATCTGCTACCTGTTCAACTACCTGGACCGCGTCAACGTCGGCTTTGCCAAGCTGCAGATGCTCGACGCCCTTAAGTTCAGCGAAACGGTGTACGGCCTTGGCGCTGGCATCTTCTTCATCGGCTACGTCTTGTGCGGTTTGCCGAGCAACCTGGCGCTCAACCGCTTTGGCCCACGGCGCTGGATCGCGCTGATGATGATCGCCTGGGGCAGCCTCTCCACCTGCCTGCTGTTCGTCACCACCCCAACCGAGTTCTACACCCTGCGCCTGCTCACCGGTGCCGCCGAAGCCGGCTTCTTCCCGGGTGTGGTGCTGTACCTCTCGCGCTGGTTCCCGGCGGCCCGACGCGGGCGCATCATGGCCCTGTTCATGTCGGCGATCCCGGTGTCGGGCCTGCTCGGCGGGCCGTTCTCCGGCTGGATTCTCGAGCACTTCGCCGCCGGCCAGCACGGCCTGGCCGGCTGGCAGTGGATGTTCCTGATCCAGGGCTTGCCAACTGTTGCACTGGGCGTACTGGCGGTGTTCCTGCTCAGTGACGGCTACCAGAAAGCCACCTGGCTGAGCCCGAGCGAACGCCAACTGATCGCCGCCGACCTGGAGGCCGATGCCGCCAGCAAGCCGACCACCACCGGTGACAGCGTGCTGGCGGTGTTGACCAACCCGCTGATCTGGACCTTTGGCTTCGTCTACTTCTGTATCCAGAGCGGCGTGTACGCGATCAACTTCTGGCTGCCATCGATCATCAAGGGCATGGGCTTCGACAACCCGCTGCTGATCGGCTGGCTCAGTGCCATCCCGTACCTGCTGGCCGGTGTGTTCATGATCCTTTGCGGGCGCTCGGCAGACCTGCGCAACGAACGCCGCTGGCACCTTGTGGTGCCGATGCTGATGGGTGCCGTCGGCCTGTTGATTGCGGTGAACTTTGCGGCTAACCCCACCATCGCCATTCTTGGCCTGTCGATCGCCACCATGGGCGCGCTAACCGGCCTGCCGATGTTCTGGCCAATGCCAACCGCGTTACTCAGTGCCGGTGCAGCGGTCGCGGGCCTGGCGTTGATCAACTCGGTGGGCCAGATGGCCGGCTTCCTCAGCCCTTACCTGGTGGGCTTCATCAAGGACCAGACCGGCTCCACCGACGCCGCGCTGTATTCGCTGGCGGCGCTGATCGTGCTGGGTAGCCTGGTGGCCTTGCGCGTTACCCGCGCGGGTGCGTTGAATACTGCACGGGCCAATTGAGGCATTGGCGGGTAAACCCGGCCCCACAGGGATACCACAACCTCAAAGACTGAGGTGATCCTGTGGGGTTGGGCCTACCCGCGACGAGGCCCGCCCAGGCCGGATTGTCCACCGATCGTCAGCTCAACGCATTTCCTCCTCACCCCAGGCGTCAAATGGTTCCAAAGGCCCCTTTGGAGTAGCCCCATGACCCAGCACGCCGTGGCCCGCCTGGCCCAGCTCGACGAACACCGCCCCCTGCGCGTACAGGCCGGCAACGAAGAACTCATCCTCATCCGCCAGGGCGATCAGGTGCATGCCTACCAGGGCAATTGCCCCCATGCAGGTGCCCCTCTGGATGAAGGCGTGGTTTGCGGCGGTCTGCTGGTCTGCCCCTGGCACAAAGCGGCTTTCGCCGTAGACGACGGGGTTGTTTGTGAACCCCCTGCGCTGGCCGACCTGCGACGCTACAAGGCTTGGGTCAAGGACGATGAAATTTGGGTCGATGACCAACCACTGCCAGTGATCGAGCCGCCCAGGCACAGCGATGCTCGCTGTTTCGTGGTGGTCGGTGCCGGTGCCGCCGGCAGCGCTGCGGTTGCCACCCTGCTGGCCCATGGCTTCGCTGGCCGGTTGGTGTGGGTCGATCAGGAACGCCAGCCAGCCTACGACCGCACGGCCCTGAGCAAATTCGTGATTGCCGGGCAGATGGCGCCCGATGAGGTGCCCGCACTGTTCGAAGCCGACGCCCTGCGCAAGGGCCATCTGGAGCGCAAGCATGGCAAGGTGCGCACACTGAACAGCCAGAAACGCCAACTTACGCTCGCCGATGGCCAGCAGATCGACTATGACGCCTGCCTGCTGGCAACCGGCGCCAAAGCCCTGCGCCCAGACATTGCCGGTGTTGATCTGCCCGGGGTGTTCACCCTTCGCTCTCGGGAGGATGCCGCCCAGTTGCTGGACGCTGCCGAGCCTGGCCAACCCGTGGTGATCGTCGGTGACGGCTTTATCGGCCTCGAAGCCGCCTCGGCATTGCGCAAATATGGCGTACAAGTACACGTGGTCACTCGCCATGAAGCCCCACTGGCCCGGCAGTTGGGTGAACGTATCGGCCGCAGCATCCGTGAGCTGCATGAACGCAAAGGTGTCACTTTCCACGGCCCCACTGACGTTCAACGCATCGAGGGCCAGGGCAGCGTCGAAGCCGTGCAGTTGGCCAACGGTGAACGGCTGCAGACACCCCTGGTGCTGCTGGGGACTGGCGTCAAACCGGCCACTGGCTTCCTTCAAGGTGTGCCGCTGACCGAGGACAAATCCGTGAGAGTCGATGCAGAAATGCGCGCTGCCGATGGGCTGTGGGCTGCAGGTGATATCGCCACCTTTCCGTTCAGTGGCCGGCCAGTGCGTATCGAGCACTGGCGCCTGGCCCAGCAACATGGGGTGATCGCTGCCGCCAACATGCTTGGCGAACAACGCCGCTATGCCGATGTGCCGTTCTTCTGGACTTACCAGCACGGCCGCACCTATGAAGTACTCGGCCATGCCCAGGACTGGAACCGGATCGAGTTCGTCGGTGAGCCCGAGAACGGTGATTTCATTGCCCTGCAGTGTGTGGATGAACGGGTCGAGGCCGTGATCGCCAAGGGTTATTCCGATGCCATGGCGGCGCTGTCGCAACGCATGAAGCGGCCATTGAGCGTGCAGGAGGCATTGCAGCTGATTGGCTGAAGGCCGCCTTTCAATGCGTCCCGGTTGTGTGTAAAACAGGTAGATCAGCCGACTGCAAAAGGACCCCCGCGCATGATCTACCGCCCACTCGGCCACAGTGGCCTGCAGGTTTCCGCCCTTACCCTGGGCAGCATGATGTTCGGCGAGCAGACCAGCACCGAGGACGCCTTGCGCATCATCGACAAGGCCTGGGACCAGGGCATCAATTTCATCGATACCGCCGATGTGTACAACGCTGGGCGCTCGGAAGAAATCGTCGGTGAAGCCGTGGCGCGCCATCGCCACGACTGGATCGTCGCCAGCAAGGTCGGCTTCGGCCCGGCCGACGGCCTGCCCAACCGCAGCGGGCTGTCGCGCAAGCACATCTTCAATGCCCTGGAGGCCACGCTGACCCGCATGGGCATGGATTACCTCGACATTTACTACCTGCACCGCGAAGACCACAAGGTGCCGCTGGAAGAGACCGTGCAGGCCGTTGGCGACTTGCTGCGCCAGGGCAAGATCCGTTACTGGGGCGTGTCCAACTTCCGTGGTTGGCGCATTGCCGAGGTTTGCCACATTGCCGAGCGCCTGGGTATACCCAAGCCGGTGGTCAGCCAGCCGCTGTACAACATCGTCAACCGCCAGGCCGAGCCCGAGCAACTCACCGCCGCAGCGGCCCATGGCCTGGGCGTAGTGCCCTTCAGCCCGCTGGCCCGAGGCGTGCTCAGTGGCAAGTACGCGCCAGGTGCCGTACCGGATGCCGGTAGCCGCGCAGGGCGCCAGGACAAACGCATCATGGAAGTGGAGTGGCGCCAGGAATCGTTGGCCATTGCCCGGCAGATTCAGGCGTATGTCGAGGCCAAGGGTGTGGGCGTTGTCGAGTTCGCCATTGCCTGGGTGCTGAACAACCAACTGGTGAGCTCTGCGATTGTCGGGCCACGTACCGAAGAGCAGTGGGAGACCTACGGCGGCGCACTGGCGGTGAAGATAACCGCAGAGGATGAAGCCTTCATCGATTCACTGGTGACGCCTGGGCATGCGTCGACACCGGGGTTCAATGATGTGGCCCATTATGTGAGCGGGCGGATGGCGCGTAGCTGAGCCATTGGGGAGCCCAACGCCGGGCTCCCGGTCCCCCCTTTCCCCAATCACCTCGGTATCGTGCGCACCATTGGTTTTTCACCTCTGGAGCTGCAATGAAACTCTTGCAACCGCTGCAAATCGGCCCACTCACCTTGCCCAACCGTGTGTTCATGGCCCCCCTCACCCGGCTGCGCAGCCTGGAACCGGGCGACGTACCCACCGCGCTGATGGCCGAGTACTACCGCCAGCGCGCCAGCGCCGGGTTGATCATCACCGAGGCCACGCAGATCTCCTTCCAGGCCAAGGGCTATTCCGGCTCGCCCGGCATTCACAGCGCCGAACAGATCGCTGCCTGGCAGCACATCAACCAAGGTATTCATGCTGATGGCGGCCACAGCGCCGTTCAGGTGTGGCACACCGGGCGGGTGTCGCACACCTCGCTGCAACCTGGCGGCGAAGCGCCGGTGGCGCCATCGGCGCTGCCGGCCGGTGCGCGTACGACCCTGCGTGACGAGCAAGGCAACCTGATGCGCGTGGAAACCTCGGCGCCACGGGCGCTCGGCGAAGCGGAAATCGCCGAGATCGTTGCCGACTTCGGTCAGGCAGCGGTCAATGCCCGCGAGGCTGGCTTCGATTTCATCGAGTTGCACGCTGCGCACGGTTATCTGTTGCATCAGTTCCTGACGCCAAGCGCCAACCAGCGCGAAGACCGCTACGGCGGCAGTGTCGAAAACCGTGCACGCATCGTGCTTGAAGCGGTGGACGCAGCCATTGCCAGCTGGAGCGCCGAACGTGTGGGTATCCGTGTATTCCCGCTGGGTGGCTTCAATGGCGTGGACAATGGCGAAGACCAGGAAGCCGCTGGTCTGTATCTGATCCGCGAGCTGGCCAAGCGCAACCTTGCCTACCTGCACCTGTCCGAGCCGGACTGGGCTGGCGGCAAGCCGCTGCGTGACGAATTCCGCCAGGCGATACGCGCGGCCTACCCAGGGGTGATCATCGCAGCAGGTGCCTACACCGCCGAGAAAGGTGAAGACCTGATCGCACGCGGCTTGATCGATGCCGTGGCGTTTGGGCGCAGCTACATCGCCAACCCGGACCTGGTGGAGCGGCTGCGGGTGCAGGCGCCGTTGAATGAGCACCGGGCGCAGTTCGATTATGCCAATGGGGCTGAGGGGTATACGGATTACCCGTTCCTGAAGCAGGCTTGATGCAGTAACGGGAGCTCATGAGGGCTCCCGTTTTTTGTTCCCTGTGCCGACCTCTTCGCGGGTGAACCCGCTCCCACAATGGACCTGTGCAGTACCTGTGGCAGCGGGTTTACCCGCGAATGCTCCAGCGCGATTCAGGCCAGTTCAGCCAGCGCCTGCGCTGCATAGGCATGCGAGCGCTGCCGCGCCAGCGGGTCATGGATGCGGCAGTCGATCATCAGCTCGTCCGCATCGGTCTGTTCGATCAGCGAGCGCAGCCCTTCCCGTACCCGCTGTGGCCCACCGGCCACCGTACAGGCCATGACCTGTTCAAGTACCGCACGCTCATGCTCAGGCAGGCGTTCGACATAGCCCTCCTGCGGTTTGGGCAACAAGCCCAAGCGCCCGACGTGCAGGTCCAGCATCCACTTGCGGTGCGAGCTGGCCAGGTAGTCCGCCTCGGCATCGCTGGCGGCGGCGAACAGGTTCATGCCCACCATCACATAGGGTTTGGCCAACTGCTCGGAAGGCTGGAAGTTGGCCCGGTAATGGGCAATTGCCTGCAGCAGGTAACGCGGGGCAAAGTGTGAGGCGAAGGCATAAGGCAGGCCCAACTTGGCCGCCAGATCGGCGCCAAACAGGCTGGAACCAAGGATCCACACCGGCACATCGTGGCTGCCGGGCACACCACGCACTCGGCGTTTACCATTGTCGGCCAGGTAATCCCGCAGCTCGGCGATGTCCTGGCTGAAATCACGCTCTGGCGCGGCACCGCGCAAGGCGCGCACGGTCGGCCCGGAAGTACCTGGCGCACGGCCCAGGCCCAGGTCGATGCGGCCTGGGTGCAAGGTGTCGAGGGTGCCGAACTGCTCGGCCACCACCAACGGTGCATGGTTGGGCAGCATGATGCCACCGGCACCGACACGGATGTGTTGGGTGGCATTGGCAATTTCGTTGATCACCAGCGAAGTGGCAGCCGAGCCGATGCCCGGCATGTCATGGTGTTCGGCGATCCAGTAACGGCTGTAGTGCTGTTGCTCGACATGCCGCGCCAGCTGGCGGGATTCTTCGATCGCGTCGGCGAAGGTCTTGCCTTCGCCGATCATGACCAGATCCAGTACGGACAGTGCAGTCATTGGGTCTCCAGTGGGATTATCAGTGGCTGACAGTTTCTATGCTCCGCCGCCAGCGATAAACCCAGCTTCAGGCCCGGCATAGGGGCCTGTCATTCCCCAATCAGTATTCCCAGGGCACGCCCGGTTCCCAGCTGGCCACCAGCAAATCGATGAAGCCGCGTACCCGAGGGGACAAGTGGCGCTTGCTCGGGTACACGATGCGAATCGGGTCTGCCGGTGGCCGGTAGCCATGCAGTACTTCCACCAGGGTGCCGGCGCGCAGGTCGTCGCCGGTGATGTAGGTGGGCAGGTGAATCAGCCCGAAACCGGCCCGGGCGCCGTCGAGCATGGCCTCGGAACTGTCTATGTTCAGCCGCCCGGGGTCTTCGCACAGGTGCAGGCCGGCTTCGGTGTGAAAGCGCCAGGGCATGGCCTTTTCGCCCGCGAGGAAGGCAATCTTGTCGTGGCCGTAGAGGTCACCGGGCACTTGAGGTACGCCGCGTTTTTCCAGATAAGCAGGCGATGCGCAGGTCACGAACTGCTGCCAGGCCACCGTGCGAGTCAGCAACTGCGAGTCCTCCTTGGGGGCACCTATGCGCACGGCGACGTCCACGCCCTCCTCCACCAGGTCGACGAAACGGTCGGTAAAACGGATGTCCGCACGCAGTTCGGGCCATTGCTTGAGGTACTGGTCGAGAATCGGCAGTACATGGCGCTGGCCGAGCGACAGCGGCGCGGTCAGGCGCAGGGTGCCGGTGGGTTTGCCACGGCGCTGGGCCATGGTGCTTTCAACTTCGTCCAGGTCATCCAGAATCTGCCGCCAGCGCTCGAACGCCACCAGGCCTTCATCGGTGAGGCTCAGTTTGCGCGTGGTGCGATTGAGCAGGCGTACCGCCATGCGTGCTTCCAGGCGCGCGATGCTCTTGCCCACCGCTGAACGGGTCAGGCCCAGGCTGGCAGCGGCGGCGGTGAAGCTGCCAGCCTTCGCGGCGCTGACGAAGGCGGCGATGTCGCCGAAGCGGTTGGGTTCCATGGTGTTATCCTGACGCTGATGAGACCGCCTTAGATGGGTGCAATTCCAGCCAATACAAGGTGCTGGCCCCTATCGACCTTCAAGGTAGCGGTCTGTCCAGCTGGCCAGCGGCAGGGGTGGTTGCTGATAGACAATGCGCCGCCAGATGAGCAGCAGATCATCACCATCAAGCATCGAACCAGGCCCGCTGCCTTTCCACTGCGAAGGTACATCGACCACCCAGTGCCCTTGGTGATCACGGTGCGCCATGTTGAAACGGAAGGTGTAGTTCCCGGGGATGCCCATGCGCAGGTCGGTGACCACCAGCGCGTCGCCTATCTGGTCGTACCGCAACCAGTCATCGGTGAACCAACGCAAACGCTGGTGCAAAGGATCGTTCTTCAATGCTTGCGCCAGCGCCAGGTTGCGCGGCAAACGCTGCATTTCAGGCACTTGCCGGTCGAACCCGCTGCTGATGCCTTCGTAGTAATCGCCATTCGGCGTCTTGGCCAGTACCCGCCAGACCAAACTGTTGAATGCGATCGGCACGGCACGTACCTCGTTCGCGACGATACCTTGCTGGTCGAGCGCCGCCTGGAAGCGCTGCTCGGCCGCCATGCGCCCGACCAGGCCGAAACCCAGGTAGCAGGTGCTCAATGCCAATGCCAGGGTCAGCAGGCGGGTAGCCTTGCCGGTCATCCCTTTGATGATGGCGTATATCACCCCAGCCAGCAGCGGCAAGGTATAGACCGGGTCGATGATGAACACCGCCGCCCAGCTTTGCGGCGTGGTCTGCAAAGGCCAGAACAACTGCGTGCCGTAGACCGTGAAGGCATCGAGTACCGGGTGGGTGACCAACACCAGCCAAAACGCCAGAAAAAGCCTGGGCAAGGTATAACCCTTGCCAGGCCAGCATTTGTTGACCAGCCAGGCCAACAGCAAGGCCAGCCCGGTGAGCACCAACAGCGAGTGGGAGAAGCCGCGATGGTAAGTCATCTGCGACACCGGGTCGGCGTAGCGAATGATCACATCCAGGTCTGGCAGCGTACCCAGTGCGGCGCCATACAGCAGCGAGCGGCGGCCCTGAATGCGCCCGAGCACGGTCCCTTGCAGGGCCGCGCCCAGTACGGCTTGGGTGATGGAGTCCAAGGTTGGCATTCCTGAAAGAGTCGTATTCGGAAGCTACCTGCATACACCCCTGATGCGCAATTCCCCCGGATGGCCTAGAACAGTTGCCATGTGTACACCAGCGTCAGGCGGTTTTCGTCGATGTCGCTGCGGTAGTTGGACCGCGCCATGGCATTGCGCACCCGAATCCCCAGCCCCTTCAGCACCCCGCTCTGCACCGCATAGCCAATATCCAGGTCACGCTCGCGATCACGCCCTTCGTAACCCAGCCCGGTATCGACATTGTTACCCGTTATGTAGCGAACGGTCGCCGTCAGCCCCGGTACGCCCATGGCGGCGAAGTTGTAGTCGTAACGCACTTGGTACGAGCGTTCGTCGGTATAGGCAAACTCATAGGTCGGCACCTCGTTACCCAGCGGCGAAATGTTGGCGAATACCCGTGGGAACGGGCTGTCGCCATAGATGCCCTGGTAACCCACATGGAAACTGTGGCCGCCATGCCGGGCGGTGAACATCGAGAAGAAGGCCTGGTTGTCGATATTGCCCAGCAAAGCATCGCCATCCTCGCGTGCCGTGAAGTACCCCAGGTTGGCGCTGAGTACCCAGTCGCCCACTGGCTTGCTGTGCTTCAGGCCGACGAAGCCCTGCTCGTAGATGTCTTCGAGTTGCCCGTACCACAGGCTGACACTGCTCTGGTTGGCATTGAAGGCGTAGTCGCCACCCACGTAGTTGAACGCATCACTCTCAGCCTGGCGCATCGGCACATGGCCGAGCATCGCGTTCATCTTGCCATCGCCGCCCTCGTTGCGCAGGTGGGTGCTTTTCAAGTGACCGGCCTGCAGGGTCAGCCCGTCGATTTCCGACGAACTCAAACTGGCGCCCTGGTAGGTCGGTGGCAGCAGGCGAATATCACTGAAGGTCAGCACCGGCAGGTTCGGTTGCAGCTCGCCTATACGCAGCTCGGTTTTTGATAGCCGTGCCTTGAAGGTGGGTGCCAGGCGGCTGTACTCGTCGGCAGCGCGGCCATCGCCATGCACCGGCAGCAGGCCAGTGTTGGCCCGGTCGGGGCTGCTGTCGAGCTTGATGCCAAGCAGGCCCAGGGCATCCACGCCAAAGCCGACCGTGCCTGGGGTGTAGCCGCTCTTGAAGTCGAGGATGAAGCCCTGGGCCCACTCCTCGGCTTTGGACTGCTTGTTGGCCCCGACGATGTCGGAGAAATCGCGGCTGAAGTAGTAGTTACGGGCACTCAAGGTGGCCTTCGAGTCCTCGAAGAAGCCGCCTTCGGCAGCCAGCAGTGGCTGGCTGAGCAACGTCAGGCCCAGGGCAACGCAAGGGGTGTGATTCATTCCGAAGCTCTCTTGATCTTGTTTTTATGGGTAAAGCGTTGGGAACACGGCAGGTCATGGGTTACGGCGCAGCACCTCCTGGGCACGTGGCTGGCGCAGCCGGAGCAGTGCGTGAGCCAGCAGGCCGAACAACAGCCCCCAGAACGCCGCCGACAGGCCCAGGAAAGCCACCCCAGACGCGGTGACCAGGAAGGTGAACAGCCCGGCATCGCGCTCGGCCGGTTCTGCCAGGCTGCGGGCCAATGCCTCGCTGATGGCGCCATACAGGGCCAGACCGGCCAGGGCGGCGATCAGTGCGGCAGGAAAGGCTGCGAACAGCGACATCAAGGTGGCCCCGGCAATGCCCAGCAGCAGGTACAGCGCACTGCCAGCTACCGCCGCCACGTAGCGCCGCCTCGGGTTTTCATGGGCTTCATGGCCGGTGCACAGGCTGGCGGTGACCGCCGCCAGGTTCAGCCCGTGGCAGCCGAATGGCGCCAGCAGTGCCCCGGCCAGGGCGCTGGCGCTGATCAGCGGGCTGGCAGGCGTGGGGTAGCCGGCGTTGCGCAGTACCGCCATGCCCGGCATGAACTGCCCGGTAAGCGCCACCAGCACCATCGGCAGCGCCAGGCTGAACTGCGGAGAGACCCACTGGGGCGAGGCCAGTTCAAGCACCAGTGCTTCGCTACGGAACGCACCGCTGGCCACGGTCACCACGGTGCCCACGCACAGCACCGCAGCCACTGCATAGCGCGGCTGCACCCGGCGCATCAGCACGTAGGTGATGAACATCGCCAACACCAGCATGGGTTGCATCGGCAAGGCCCGAAACACCTCGATGCCGAAGCTGAACAGAATGCCGGCCTGCATGCCGGCGGCAATGGAGCCCGGCAACCGCGCAATGATGCGGTCGAAGGCTCCACTGATGCCAATCAGCAGCAGAACCAGGTTGGCCACGAGATAGGCGCCCACGGCCTGCTCCAGCCCCAGTTGCGGCAAGGCGGTGACCAGCAGCGCCGACCCTGGGATGGACCAGGCGATCACGACCGGTACGCGGTAGCGCAGGCTCAGTAGCGCACCGAGCACGGCACTGCCCATGGACACGGCCCAGACCCAGGACGACAGTTGCTGGTGCGACAGGCCGGCGGCTTCGGCGGCGTGGAAGATGATCACCAGCGGGCCGGCGTAGGAGATCATCGTGGCGATGCAGCCGGCGATGATGGCGGACAGCGAGCTGTCCTTGATCAAGGTTGTCATGAGACTCTCGCAAGGCATCGGCCGGCCTTGGAGGCTGGCTCTTGTTCTGTGTTGGCTGCTACGGGGCTCGCGCGATCCCTATGGGAGCGAGCGAGCCCCGTAGCAGCCAACTCGGTGGTTCAGGCGTCCTGCAACGCCCGTGGCCGGTTGCTGCGCTGCTCATCCGCGCCGCCCAGGGCCGTCTGCAGCTGGAAGTCGAACTTCAACTCGGCATGCCGCCCCGCCTCGCCTTCGACGAACACCACTTCCCCCACCAGCCCATCGCGCGTGGCATAGGCAAAGTCATCCCACAGGTACTTGTCCCCCGACAGGTTGATCTGCGTGGTCAGGTGCCGGTAACCCGGCGCCGAGATGAAGAAGTGCACATGCGCCGGGCGCTGGCCGTGGCGGCCCAGCAGGTCCAGGCACTCCTGGGTTGGCCCCTGCGGGTCACATCCGTAACCCGACGGCACGATGGAGCGTGCGCGGTAACGCCCTTCGGCATCGGTGACGATGCGCCGACGCAGGTTGTATTCAGACTGGCTCTGGTCGAAGAACGAGTAGGTGCCACGGGTATTGGCATGCCACAAGTCCACCGTGGCGCCTGGCAGCGGCTGCCCTTGCGGGTCGAGCACCTGGCCTTGCAGGTACATCACCGTGGCTACGCCCTCCTCGCTACCGTCGTCCATGCGCACTTCACCTTGGGCAATCGGTGCACCGGCCACGTACAGCGGGCCTTCGATGGTGCGTGGGGTGCCGCCGACCAGCCCGGCCTGCTGGTCCTTGGCATCCTGTAGCAGGTCAAGGAAGTGCTCGAGGCCCAGGCCCGCCACCAGCAGCCCGGCTTCGCCGCGGCCACCCAGGCGGTTCAGGTAGTCGACGGCATGCCAGAACTCGTCCTCGCTGATCTCCAGGTCTTCGATCAGCCGCGCAGAGTCCTGCAGCACACGCTGCACGATGCGCTTGAGCCGAGGGCTGCCGGCATCGTTGCCAACGCCTGCGGCCTCTGCAAAGAACTGCTGTACTTCGCCAGTTTGGGAAATTTTCACGGTCATGGGTTTACCTCATCTTGTTCTTTTCGGTTCAGGCCTGCGCCGCAACGGCCTGAGCGTGGCGCCGACCACTGGCCAAGTGCACGGCCATGGCCAGCGCTGCGATGGCGCCAGGGATGGCGAAGGCTATGAAATTGAGTTGCAGCGGTAGGTTGATACCCATAAGCGCGCCGCCCAGCAGCGGGCCGACGATGGCGCCGTTGCGGCCGATGCCCGAAGCCCAGCCCAGCCCGGTGGAGCGCACCGACAAGCCGTACATTTGCGCAGCGCCGGCATACAGCAGAATCTGCGTACCGATGGTGGTGGCGCCGGCGATGAAGATCAGCAGGTACAGCACGGGCATTGGGCTGTTCACCCCCAGCAGGCTGATCGACAGCGCAGCGGCAATGAAGAACGCCACCTTCACCTTGACCAGGTTGTAGCGGTCACCCAGCCAGCCACCGAGGATCGCCCCGGCCATGCCGCCAAAGTTCAGGGCCAGCAGGAACGACAGGCTCGAACCCAGGCTGTAACCGGCGTTGGCCATCAGCTTGGGCAGCCAGGAACTCAACGCATAGACCATCAGCAGGCAGCAGAAGAACGCCAGCCATAGCGCCAGGGTGCGAATCGCCAGGCCGTTGCGGAACAGCTCAAGTACCGACGCCCCGCTGCCTTTGCGATCAGCCGCCTGCAGCACGTCATCGGCCTGCACGTCACAGTTCGGGTCCAGCCGTTTCAGCAGCTTGCGCGCTTCATCGCTACGGCCCTGACGCACCAGAAAACCGATGGATTCCGGCAGGTAGTAGAGGATCACCGGCAACAGCAACAGTGGCACCGCAGCGGCGAAGAACATCGATTCCCAACCAAAGCGCGGCAGCATGAAGATGCCAACGCCCGCCGACAGCATGCCGCCCAGCGAATAGCCGCTGAACATGATCGCCACCAGCGTGCTGCGCAGGCGTTTGGGCGCGTACTCGTTCATCAGTGCCACGGCGTTGGGCATCAGGCCGCCACAGCCCAGGCCGGCAATGAAGCGGTAGATGCCAAACTCGCTCGGGCTGCTGGCGAAGCCATTGAGAATGGTCGCCCCCGAGAACAAGGCGAAACAGATGGCAATGCCCTTCTTGCGCCCGATGCGGTCGGCCAGGCTGCCGAATGCCAAGGCGCCGAACATCATGCCGAACAGCGCATAGCTGCCCAGCGCACCCGCCTGCAACGGGGTCAGGCCCCACTCTTTCATGATTACCGGCAGTACCACGCCGTAGATGAACAGGTCATAGCCGTCGAAAATCAGCAGCAGGCCGCACCAGGCCATGACCATCCAGTGAAACGGGGTAAAGCGCGCATTATCGATGATCGGGTGTACGTCAAGGGTTCGCATGGCATCTGTCGCTCTTGTTTTTGTTGTGGAGGAAAGCTGTTGCCGTGAGGTTGCTGCTCAGCCGAGGTCGCCGCCCCCTACCGGCAGGGTCACGCCGGTGATGTACGAAGCCTCGTCAGAGGCAAGGAACAAAATGGCGCCCACCTGCTCGTCGATGCTGCCGTAGCGGTGCATCAGGCTACTGTCGAGGGTCTGGTCGACGATCTGCTGGTACCAGCGTTTTTCCTGCTCGCTCTGCTCGGCGCTGTTACGCGGCACGCGCCGAGGCGGTGCTTCGGTGCCGCCGGGCGCGGTGGCGTTGACGCGGATGCCGCGGCCGGCGGTTTCAAAGGCCAGGCACGCGGTCAGCGCGTTGACGCCACCTTTGGCCGCGCCATAGGGCACACGGTTGACGCCACGGGTGGCGATGGACGAGACGTTGACGATGGCGCCGCTGCCGCGTTCGAGCATGTACGGCAGCGCGGCATGGCAGCACCACAGGGTCGGGAACAGCGAGCGGCGCACTTCGGCTTCGATCTGCTCGACTTCGTAATGCTCGAAAGGCTTGGCCCAGATAGTGCCACCAACGTTGTTGACCAGGATGTCCAGGCGGCCGAAGGCTTGGACCGCACTGGCCATGACTCGGGCGCAGTCAGCGTGTTGCTCCAGGTCGGCAGTGAGGGTGAGCATGCCCTCGCCGGCCAGTTCGTGGACCAGCTCGGAACGGTCTACCGCGACCACTTGCGCGCCCTCGGCCTTGAGCCGCCAACACACACCCCGGCCGATGCCTTGGGCGGCACCGGTGACCAGGGCGACCTTGCCTTGGAATCTATTGTTCATATCCATCTCTCCGGTTCACCACGATCCCTGTGGGAGCGGGTTTACCCGCGAATGCGTCCGACAAGACATAACCGCTGTACCGGCCGGCCTCTTCGCGGGTAAACCCGCTCCTACAGGGGGCAGTGTTGTGTTCGGGGTAAAGGAGTCAGGCCGCCGCCGCGAACTTCTCGTAGTAGAAGTTGGCCGGGGTAATGCCCTGCTCACGCACGTACTGGCTGACCGCTTCTACCATCGGTGGCGGCCCGCACAGGTACACGTCCACATCGCCGTCATTGAGGTGGCGTGGCTCGATGTGCTGAGTCACGTAACCCTTCTGCGGGTACTGGCTGTCCGGGTTGGCCACGCAGGCGCTGTAGGTGAAGTTGGGGATGCGCGACGCCAGCGCTTGCAGGCGGTCGAGTTCGACCAGGTCGAAGTCGTTGGTCACGCCATAGATCAAGTGCAGCGGATGCTCGCTGCCCTGCTCGGCGATCCTCTCCAGCATTGCAGTGAACGGTGCCAGCCCGGTCCCTCCCGCCAGCAGCAACAGCGGGCGCTGGATTGGCCGCAGGTAAAAGCTGCCCAGCGGCCCGGCCAGGCTCATGTTGTCGCCGGCCTTGGCCAGGTTGGTGAGGAAGCTGCTCATCAGCCCGCCCGGCACGTTGCGAATCAGGAAGCTGACTTCGCCGTCCTTCTGCAGTGAGCTGAACGAGTAGGCGCGGCTTTGCTCGCTGCCCGGCACCTTGAGGTTGACGTACTGCCCCGGCAGGAATGCCAGGCGGCTGAGGGCCTCGCCCTTGATGGACAGGGCAATGGTACTGGCCGACAGTTGGCGCACATCGCTGATGGCCGCCTCGAAACTGGCTTGCTCGGTCTTGCACAGCTGCGACGAAGCCGGAATGCGGATCACGCAGTCGCTTTCGGCGCGCATCTGGCACGTCAGCACGTAGCCTTCGGCGATTTCGTCTTCGCTCAGGGCGTCTTCGATGAAGTTGTCGCCCAGGTCATAGCGCCCGGATTCGGCCTTGCATTTGCAGGTGCCGCAAGCACCGTCGCGGCAGTCCAGCGGAATATTGATGCCCTGGCGATAGGCGGCATCGGCCACGGTCTCGTGGCCGCTTGCCTCGATGAAACGGGTAACGCCGTCTTCGAAATTCAGTGCGATCTGGTAGCTCATGTTGCACCTCGCGGGCGAGCCGGCCCACGGCGCGTCGCAGGACGCACCGGGCAGTGCTCGCAAAACCTTGTGTCAGATGTGGTAGATGTCGATGACCTGACGCACGTAGTCGTTTTTCAGCACCACCTTCTTGGCCTTGATCAGCGGCTGTTCGCCGCGCAGGTCGAGGGTGTAGAAACTGGTGCCGAAATAACTGTCAGTGGTCTTGTAGCGGAAGCTCAGGGTGTGCCAGTTGAAACGCACCTGGCAGCTGCCCTCGCCCTGTTCGACGATCTCGATGTTGCTGATGTTGTGCGAGGTGCGGGTGTCGGGCACGGTCGCGCTGGAGCGTTCGGTCTTGATGCGGAACACCCGGTCTTCCAGGCCACCCCGGTTGCCGTACCAGATCAGCGAGATTTCGCTCTGTGGGTCTTCGGTCAGGGTATCGTCATCATCCCAGCTGGGCATCCAGAAGGTGGCGTCGCTGGCGTACAGCTCCAGCCACTGGTCCCACTGGGCGTCGTCCAGGTAGCGCGCTTCGCGGTAGAGAAAGTCGCGCACGGTTTCATACAGGCTCATTGCACGGCCTCCACGGGGATCAGTTGCTGTTCGTCCTTGAGGGCCTGGATCATGGTGTCCTGCCAGTACTTGTGCTGCAGCACGAACAGGCCTTCGTCCTCGGTGCGCACGCCGGACAATAGCGGTTCGAGTTCGATTTCCTTGGCGGCCTCATCAGCGCCTTCGACCCAATGTTTAGCACCGCGGGACATATCGTTCCAACCGGTGCCGCCGCCGTAGCCGGTCTGGCACGAGCGGAACTCTTCCAGGTCGTCCGGGGTGGCCATGCCGCTGACATTGAAGAAGTCTTCGTATTGGCGGATGCGCTTGGCACGGGCATCGGCACTCTCGCCTTTCGGCGCGATGCAATAGATGGTGATTTCGGTCTTGTTCACCGAAATCGGCCGGGCAACGCGGATCTGCGAGCTGAACTGGTCCATCAGGTAAACGTTGGGGTACAGGCACAGGTTGCGCGAGTTTTCGATCATCCAGTCGGCGCGGGCCTGGCCGAAGTCGGCGGCCAGCTGGTCGCGGCGCTCGTAGGCCGGGCGGTCTTCGGGGTTGGCCCAGCGGGTCCACAGCAGCAGGTGGCCGTGGTCGAAGGAGTAGAAGCCGCCGCCCTGCTTGGCCCAGGAACCGGCGCTCATGGTCTTGATCTCGTCACCCGCTTCGCGCTGCTTGCGCTGGTTCTGGGTGGCGGCGTAGTTCCAGTGCACGGAGCTGACGTGGTAGCCGTCGGCGCCGTTTTCGGCGGTGAGCTTCCAGTTGCCTTCGTAGATGTACGAGCTGGCACCGCGCAGCACTTCCAGACCCTCCGGCGACTGATCGACGATCATGTCGATGATCTTGGCCGACTCGCCCAGGTGTTCCACCAGCGGTTTTACATCGGCGTTCAGGCTGCCGAACAGAAAGCCCCGGTACGACTCGAAGCGCGCCACCTTGGTCAGGTCGTGGGAGCCGTCGCAGTTGAAGCTGTCGGGGTAGCCGGCATTGCTCGGGTCTTTCACCTTCAGCAGCTTGCCGCTGTTGTTGAACGTCCAGCCGTGGAATGGGCAGGTGTAGCTGGAGCGGTTACCGCGCTTGTGCCGGCACAGCATGGCGCCACGGTGGCTGCAGGCATTGAGGAAGGCATTGAGCTCACCGTCCTTGTTGCGCGCGATGAAAATCGGCTGGCGCCCCATGGTCAGGCTGAGGAAGTCGTTCTTTTCGGGGATCTGGCTTTCATGGGCCAGATAGATCCAGTTGCCCTCGAAGATGTGTTTCATCTCCAGGTCGAACAGGCGTGGGTCGGTGAACATCACGCGCTTGCAGCGGTAGATGCCCTTTTCACGGTCGTCCTCGAGCATGGCATTGAGGTAGTCGAATCCCAGGGACATGGCCAGGGTCTCCATTGTTATTGTTTAGACCTGGTCAGTTTGGGCGCTGGTATTAGGCGGGAGTATCCGGTTTGTGCGCAGTAGTATCCGTTTTGTGCAGGCTTGCACGCGAAGGGGGTGGCGAAGTTCAGCGCCGGTTACGGAAAGTTTCCGAAGGCAATTCACCAAACTGGTGCCGATACACTTCGGAAAAGCGCCCCAGGTGCAGGAAGCCATAATCCAAGGCCAGTTCAGTCACGCTACGCACTGCACAACTGGCATCTCCCAGACAGGCACGCACCTGCTCCAGCTTGCGCTGACGCACATATTGCTTGGGCGTAGTACCAAGATGCCGGTCGAACAACGCATACAACGACCGCAGGCTCATGCACGCCTGCTCTGCCAGCGCCTCGGCTGGCAGCTCAAGTTTGAGGTTGCGATCGATATATTCGATGATCCGATCAAGGCTTACGCCAGGCGATCCCAGGCTTTCGCGGCGGATATTGGTGCTCATCAGGGTCAGCAGCTTGCTGGCGACAATCTGGCTGTAATGGCCCTGCACCCTGGGTAGCGAGTCGCTCACTTCCGCTTCATGGCAAACCATCGCCAGCAGGTTCACGAACCCGTCCAGTTCATCCAACCGATAATGGTTGCGCAAGAACCGCACGCCGCCTTCTGGCCGATGCCAGCGCTGTTCATCGCAGATCGAGTCCAGCAAGCGGGTCGGCACCTTGAGGATGAACTTCTCGCAGTCTTCTGAGTAGGTCAGATCAACTGGGTCGTCCGGGTTGATCAGCAGCAGCTCCCCTGGAATCAGGTGCTGTTCGCGCTTGTGCCCGCGCCACAGGCAATTGCCGTTGAGCAGCACTTGCAGGTGGTAAATGGTTTCCAGTGCTGGCGAGGTAACGCGCACGCTGCCACCGTAGCTGATACGACACAAGTCGAGTTCGGCGAACTTGCGGTGGCTGAGGCTGGCCTGAGGGTGGGTGGTACGCGACAGACCGATGCAATGCTGGCCCACATGCTGGTTCACATAATCGGACACAGCATAAGGGTCGGCGTGGTGAAACACGCTACTGCGTTCGCTCAGCAGGCGGCTTTCCATAGGCAAGGCACTCGGTATCGTTATTGTTCTGGTCGCCGCGTCCTACTGCCTTGTGGGCTGTGGTTGCGGTCGTCACGGTCATTCTATCGGGCCGGTTGCGGGTCGCGGGGGCAGGCGACAACCGGTGGATGGGCACACTACAGCAAAAAGGCGGGGGTTGGGCAATGCGGCGATGGGATTGGATGGGCGGATAACGGACAGGCCAGGTGCAGCCTGTGTTCGTTTATCGAACAGTTTCTTCCTGCCGCCCTGCCCACCCCTGGCTACGGGCACGATATTGGCGCGGAGCAACGGCAAACAACTCACGAAACCGCCGATAGAAATGCGGGAAGCTGATGAACCCGCTGGCCACTGCCACCTCGGTCAATGACTTGCTGGTGTGTTGCAACAGTTGGCGCGCATGGGTCAGGCGCAGCTCCAGATAGTAACGCGGTGGTGTGGCCTGCACATGGCGGCGGAACAGCCGCTCCAAGTGCCGGCGAGACAAGCCGGCATGTTCGGCGATTTCGTCGATGCCAATGGGGTCTTCGATATTGGCATGCATCAATTCCAGGGCCAGGCGCACCCCCTTGGGCAGGCTGGGGTCGATTTCCGGGGCACTGGCAGGTGCGTCGCTCAAGACCCTCGCACGGTCACAGGCCAGCATCTGCTCCACGGCCCGGCGCAAGGGTACGCCACCGCACTGTTCAAGCATTGCCAACATCATGTCCAAGGCACTGCTGGCACCGGCGCAGCTCATATGTCGCCGGTCCAGCACATGGGCCTGGCGGCTGATACGTACTTTGGGGAACAGCTCGTTCATCATCGCTCGGCCATCGGGGTGGAAGGCGCAGTCGTGATCATTGAGCAAGCCAGCCTCGGCCAGGAAGTAAGCGCCGTTCCACAGCCCGCCCAGTTGGCAGCCGTACTGGTCGGCTTGGCGCAACTTGGCACGCAGTTGCGGCGCGGCTTCCAGGCGCACGCGAAAGCCACCACATACCAGCAGGCAGTCAAGGCCGTGCACATCCAGGTCAGCGAGCTGAGTGTTGACCGGCAAGGCGATGCCCAGGTCGCTCATCACCTGGGCGCCCTCACCCACCACCTGAACCTGGAACAACGGCGTGGCGCTCATCAGGTTGGCGGTGACCAGGCTGTCCATCGCCGCTGTGAAGGCCATCATCGAGAAGTGCTCGCGCAGGACGAAGGCCACGCGCTGGCACGGCATTGAAAGCGAAGTGCGGATGGCCGGGGCCAGGTGGGCCAGGTTGGTGCTTTTGAGGATGCTTTCGAAGTGGCTCATGGCTTTAACTCAACTGCGGGAGTTGCATTGGCTTCCACGCGGGCTTGCCCGCGAAGAAGCCAGCAGTGCTGGAACAGGTTACTTGCCGGCCTGGGCCGCTGCGTCGCGTGAGGCTTGCAGCCACTGATCGAACTGCTGGCGGTGGGCGGCAACCCACTGCTTGGCATGGCGCTCGATGTCTTTGGGCTTCTTCTCGCCCTGCTGCATCTTCAGGTTCTGGTTGCTCTCGTCGTCGGTGCTGATCTGCACCAGCGACAGGAACTTCAGCGCCGCCGGGTTCTTTTCGGCAAAGTCCTTGTTCAGCACGGCTACCACCTTGTCGATGGCAAAGCCCAGGTTTTTGCCGTGGTAGGTGGTGTCGACGTCGTTCTTGCCATCAGGCAGGTCGGTCTTCGGCACTTCCAGCCAGACCACATCCTTGCCTTCGACCAGCACGCTGGCGATCCACTGCGGCACCCAGGTGAAATACAGGATCGGCTTGCCTTCCTTGTAACGGGCGATGGTGTCGGCCATCAGCGCAAAGTACGAGCCTTGGTTGACGTTGACACTCTTGTCCAGGTCGTAGGCCTTCATGTGGTGGGAAATCACCAGCTCGCAACCCCAGCCCGGATTGCAACCGGTCATGTCGGCCTTGCCGTCGCCGTCGGTGTCGAACAGTTTGGCGATTTCCGGCTTTTTCAGGTCGGTGATGTACTTGATGTTGTACTGGTCGGCGGTTTTCTTGTCGATCAAGTAGCCCTGGGCGACACCCGGCAGAATGTTGCCGGTCTTGACCATCACATCGTCGCCGCCAGCCTGCTGGTAGAACTTGTCGTGCAGTTTTTCCCACAGGTGCACGGTGAAGTCGGCATCGCCGTTGGCCAAGGCCACCATCATCACGCCGTATTCGGTCTCCTTGGGTTCCTGCACGTTGTAGCCCAGCTCGCGCAGGCCTTCCATGGCCACTTCACCGCGGAAACGCTCTTCGGCGATCGAGGGGAAAATCGGCGTTACCTTCACGCCATCACCCGGTTTGTCCGCCGAAGCGTTTGCGCCCAGCGCAGCGGCCACCAGGGTCAATGCCGTGGCACATTTGAGGATGCTGCGGGTGAATTTGGATTCGTGCATCGTCGCTTACCTTCTTCTGATTTTTATCTTCAAGTGCGGCAGATCGAACGTATCAAGTGTCTTGCTGTGCTCAGGCGGTCTTGCGCCGCCCTTTCACGGGTGCTGCGCCACACAGGCGCATCACCACGCCTGCGGGGCCAGTGTGGTACCAGCGCAGGCTCGGGTCGGCACTGGTGCGGGCGCCCATGGCCTGGGTCAGGCGGTCGAGGAAGATCGCCAGCAGCACCAGCCCCACGCCACCGACCGTGGCCAGGCCCATGTCCAGCCGGCCGATGCCGCGCAGTACCATCTGGCCCAGGCCACCGACCGAAATCATCGAGGCGATGACCACCATCGACAGCGACAGCATCAGGGTCTGGTTGAGACCAGCCATGATGGTCGAAGTGGCCAGCGGCAGTTGCACGCGGGTCAACATCTGCCGTGGGGTGCAGCCGAAAGCGCGGGCGGCTTCGATCTTGTCTTCCGGCACCTGGCGAATACCCAAGTTGGTCAGGCGCACCAGCGGCGGCAGGGCGAACACGATGGTCACCAGCACGCCAGGTACATTACCGATGCCGAACAGCATCACCACCGGGACCAGGTAAACGAACGCCGGCAGGGTCTGCATGGCATCGAGCAGCGGGCGGATAATGCTTTCCAGGCGGTTGCTGCGGGCGCAGACGATACCCAACGGAATGCCGATGACCGCGCAGAAGAACACCGACGTCAGTACCAGGGCCAGGGTGGTCATCGACTCCGACCACACACCGATCAGGCCGAGCAAGGTCAGGGTGATGAAGCACAGTACCGCCATGCGCTTGCCTGCCAGCTGCCAGCCCAGCAATGACGAAAGGAGGATGCCGATGGTGGGCGGGATGCTCTGCAGGGTGAACTCGATGCCATTGAGCACCTGGTCGATTGGCCAGCGAATGGCGCGGAACACCTCGCGGAAGTTGTGCACCAGAAAGTTCAGGGTCGCGGTGACCCAGTCGCCCAAGGGGATGGTGGCCGCCTGGAACGGGTCAAGCAGGCTGAATTCGGACATGAGGGCTTACCTGTTCTAATAAACGCTACGGGCGCTTCTTGGATTAGTTGCGGCTCAGGGTCTGCAGCAGCTCGTTCTTCGACAGCGTGCCCTTGAAGGCGCCCTGACGGTCGAGCACCGGCACCGGGTACGGCAGGTCGGCAGCAATCCCGAGGACTTCGTGCAGCGGCGTGTCGGTGTACACCGGGCGCTGTTCGTGCAGGCTGTAGCGGTCACTGGCAGTGGCGCCGTTGACGTCGGTGTCGACCACGCCCAGCAACTGCCCGCGCTCGTCGACCAGGTAGCCAAACGGCACGCCGGCCTGGAAGCTCGGCGCCTTGCCATTGACCTTGCACACCACGGCCGGGTCGAACCTGGCCACATCGCCGGCCTTGAGCACCCGCGAGCTGTCGAAGCTCTTGAAGAAAGTACGCACGTAGTCGTTGGCCGGCTGGTTGATCAGCTCTTGTGGGGTGCCGATCTGCACCACGCGGCCACCTTCCATGATCGCAATGCGATGGCCGATGCGGATGGCTTCTTCGATGTCATGGGAAATGAAGATGATGGTGCGTTGTTGCTCAGCCTGCAGGCGGATCAGTTCGCCCTGCATCTCGCTGCGGATCAGCGGGTCGAGTGCGGAAAACGCCTCGTCCATCAGCAAGATCGCCGGGTCGTTGGCTAACGCCCGGGCCAGGCCCACACGCTGCTGCATGCCACCAGACAACTGGTGCGGGTAACTGTTCTCGTGACCGGCCAAGCCAACCTGGCTCAAGGCTTCACGGGCGCGGCTGTGGCGTTCGGCTTCCGGTACACCGGCAATTTCCAGGCCGAAGGCGGTGTTCTCAAGCACGCTCATATGCGGCATCAACGCGAAGGACTGAAACACCATGCCCATTTCCTTGCGGCGCACATCCAGCAAGGCTTTGTCTGAAAGACCGGTAATTTCCTTGCCGTTGAGGTGAATGCTGCCGGAAGTGGGTTCGATCAGGCGGTTGAACAGCCGCACCATGGTCGACTTGCCCGAGCCCGAGAGGCCCATGATGACGAAAATCTCGCCACGCTTGACGGAAAAGCTTGCATCGAACACGCCGACAACGTGGCCGGTCTTGCTGAAGATTTCGTTCTTGTCGGCGCCCTTGCGGAGCATCTCCATGGCCATGTTCGGGTTGGGACCGAACACCTTGAAGATGTTGTTTACCGAAAGAATCTCATCGGCATGGCTCATACGACCCTCTTTATTATGCTTATTAACCAATCAATCAACATCGCACTTTCAATAAGGCGGGTAGCGATCAGTGCGAGTACGCTTGGCAGTCCGTTCAAATTCGAACGTGAGTCAAAACCGGCACGCAGAATGTCCTGCTTCAAAAAGTTATCCGACATCGATGTCTCGAATGTCGCGCCGTGGCTTTAACGTTAGGCCCAGCGCCAGAGCGGGTCCAACGACATTTGTATGGCGCTAACCATTACCTGAAGTTATCAATCGGGCGCTGAGGCCGTAGGTAGAGCCGCCCGCACATTTACCTGTTGGCGAGGAACAGGCTAGAGTGGCGTGATTGGCTAGATGAAGGACCTCCCCGCTACCCATGGTCAGACACTCCGAACCCGATCAGACGCTGATCAAGATGCCCTCGCTGCGTGCGGTCAAAGTCTTCGTCGCCGCCGCCAAGTACCAGAACTTCACCCGTGCCGCCGAGGCGCTGTGCGTCACCCAGGCTGCAGTCAGCCGGCAAATCCGCGAGCTGGAGACCTACCTGAGCGCCGAGTTGTTCACCCGTGTGGGCCGTGCGGTGGAGTTGACCGTGGCCGGTTCGATCTTCTTCGATGCGGTGCAGTTATCGTTCGTCAACATCTCCCAGGCGGCCGAGCGTATCCGCAGCAACACCAATACCAAGCAGGTAGTCACCCTGTGCTGTTCACCGGCCTTTGCCGCCTTGTGGATGGGGCCGCGCATGCCGAAGTTCTTCGCCGAGCACCCGGACATCGACATCAACCTTGTAACCACCCAGAACTTTCTGTCGATGGAGCCTGGGGTGCGCCCCGACATCTACATCACCAAGCTGGGCAAGGTGCAGGCAGGCTATAGCTCGCACCCGCTCAACCATGACGTGATCTACCCGGTGTGCACACCGCAGTATTTGGCGCAGCACCCGGAGGTCCGCACCCTTAAAGGGTTGCGCGATGGTACCTTGCTGAACCTCAGCCCCTACGGCCGCTCGCAAGTCGCCGAACATGTGGACTGGAATGTGTGGCTGGCCTTCCATGACGTCGACCTGAAAAGCCGCGCCAGTACCGCACCGCATTTCTTCAATGCCAACGACTACAACCTGTTGGTGCAACTGGCCCTTGGCGGCCAGGGCGTGGCGTTGGGCTGGCATCACTTGGTCGAGTCGCTGGTGGCACAGGGGATGCTGGTAAGGCCAGTGGCAGAAGAACTGGTGCTCAAGGACACCTTTCACTTCCTGGCATTCAATGAAGACAAGGAGCATGAAGCCAGCTGCCTGCGATTGCGGGACTGGTTGCTGGACGAGTTTCAGCCGTTGTTGGAGTCGTTGGGTAATCGGTAACCCTGCGCTTTCGGAAACAGCTTGCAACCAAACCAACCTGCCATCCCGTCACTTTTTCGACATCCAGCACAGTGCTTCTGCTAGAAAGCCCACATGCCTACTCTCTTCGTCACCCACCTGCGCCGCCGCTGGCTCCCCTGGGTGTGCGCCATTCTGCTGGTCATCGGCCTGCCCACCAGCTGCGCCGTGCTGCAGTACAAGGAGCGCGAGCTGGTGTTCCGCATCGAGCCTGGCCAAGCCAGTTGGTTTCGCGGGCTGCCCAGCGGCGTGCAGGAACTCGACCTGCGCCCGCACAGCTTCAGCGATAACCAGAGCCTGCACGCCTGGTGGTGGCCGGCCAAACGCGCCAACGCGCCGGCCATCCTTTACCTACACGGCGTGCGCTGGAACCTTACCGGCCAGTTGTTCCGCATAGAACAGCTGCATGCCATGGGTTATTCGGTGTTGGCCGTGGATTATCGTGGCTTTGGCCGAAGCCGTGGCGACCTACCTTCCGAGGCCACGGTCTACGAAGATGCACGCATTGCCTGGGAGCGCTTCGCCCAGCTGCAGCCAGATGCCGGCAAACGCCTGATCTTCGGCCATTCTTTGGGGGGCGCGGTGGCGGTGGAACTGGCCAGTGAGCTGACACGCGAATCACAGAACAACGGTGCCAGTGTGCCGGCACGCGGGTTAATCCTGGAGTCGACCTTCACTTCACTGGGCGATGTCGCGGCGGCAGTGGCCAATACCTCCTTGCCAGTGCGCTGGTTGATGTCGCAAAAGTTCGACTCGCTGGACAAGATCAAGGGGGTTGGCCTGCCTGTGCTGCTGGTACACGGCCTGGATGACCGATTCGTGCCAGCGCGTTTCAGCCAGCAATTATATGAAGCAGCCCACCAGCCCAAGACATTGCTGCTGGTGCCCGGGGCAACCCATAACAACAGCATGAGCCTGGCCGGGCAGCGCTATAAACGCGCCATACAAGCGCTGCTCTGAAGTTACTGCACCGGCAGAAAGTTCATCAGCAACAGGCTTTGCGCATAATTCAAGCCAATCCGCCGATACCGCTCATCCAGCAGCTCGGCCAGCAAATCCAGCCGCGCGACGATCTTGCCGAACTCCACGGCAAAACTCAGGTTGCTGCCCTCCTCCGAGATTTCGTTGGAGAACAACAGCAGCACCCCATTGGCGTCCTGTCGCTGGCTGAGCATCCACGTCGCCTTTTCGATATTGCGCGCAGCGTTGTTGATGAACAGCGGGTCGATGGTGTCGGTCATGTAGAACTCGGTACGCCCGCCGTGCGCGGTGATCAGCATGCTGCCGATGGCGTAGATGAAGGCGCCGACGCGGTCGCCGCGAAACTCGGGGCTAAGGGCGTAGCTCAATGCCGCCAGGTCGCGGCGGTTGCCCAGTTGCGGCAGCGGCCGGCGCTGCTCGATGGCGATGCGGATCTGGCGCTCGGCAGTGGCGGCGTCGACGTAGCCCGACATCTTCCACTGGTTGGGGTTGCGCAGGTACAGCTTGTTCATCAGCAGGTACAGGCTTTGCAAATTGTCGCGCATCGACAACGTGGCCAGGCGGTCGACGCTGGTCTGGAACAGCTCGCTGGGTTTGCCATTGCCGAACTGGCTGACCATATCGCGGCCCTGTTCCTGCGTGCAGGCACAAAGGCCCGCAAGGGCGCCGGCCAGCAGCAGGCGGGGGAAGAATTTGGGGTGTCTTGCAACCATCGGCACCGGGTCAATATACGGCGGCTGCTCTGGGGATCAGAGCAGCCTGGCCAAGCATAGAGCCCGGAAATTGGAAAAAGTGCGGTGATCAGGAAAGCAGAATCCTGTAAGGGCTCTTCGCGGGTAAACCCGCTTCCACAGGTTCAGCACTAGTTTTGAAAACTGTGCCCCACTTGTGGGAGCGGGTTTACCCGCGAAAAGGCCCGTATAGGAGACACACCCATCACATGGCGTGACGCAACATCTCCACCACCTGCGCATGCAGCGCCGGGTCACCACAGGCTACGACGCAACCACCGTTCTGCGCCGAGCTGCCATCCCAGGCCGTAATGACCCCACCCGCCCCTTCGATGATCGGCATCAGCGCCTGTACGTCATACGGCTGCAGGCTGGCCTCGACGATCACGTCGACAAAGCCCGAGGCCAGCATGCAGTACGCGTAGCAGTCGCCACCATAACGCATCAACCGCGCCTTGCCGGCAACGGCCTCGAACGCGGCCTTGCGCTCGGCGGTGTCGAACATGTCTGGCGTGGTGCACATCAGCGTGGCCGAAGCCAGGTCGGCACAGGCACGGGTCTGCAAGGGCGTGCCACTGCGCCAGGCGCCTTCGGGGGTGCCGACAAAGCGCTCGCCGGTGAACGGCTGGTTCATCACCCCAACCACCGGGCGCGTGCCGTCGTTAAGGGCAATCAGCGTGCCCCACAGCGGCAGGCCGGTGATGAAGGCGCGGGTGCCATCGATCGGGTCGAGCACCCAGGTCAGCGGGCTGCTGCCGACGGCCACCCCGGCTTCTTCGCCAAGGATGCCATGCTCGGGGTAACGCGCCTGGATCAACTCGCGCATGGCGTCCTCGGCGGCCTTGTCGGCAACCGTCACCGGGTCGTACAGGCGCCCGCCCTTGTCCTCGACCTCCAGGCTGGCGCGAAAGTACGGCTTGATCGCCACAGCGGCAGCATCGGCCAACCGCTCGGCGAAGGTACGGAATTCGCCGATCTGTTCAGCGCTCAGGGACATGGGGCAGGCCTCGTGACAATGATGGGGCCAGCATCATACCCGACACGCCGTGCCAGCCGCACTCAAACAGCCGTCAGGTGCTCATACAGGATGGTCGCGCCCACCAGCATCAGCACGATGCCGCCGATGATCTCGGCACGCTTGCCCACCACCGAACCCAGGGCCCGCCCCAGCATGGTGCCGAGGGTGACCATGGTCATGGTCGCCAGGCCGATCGCCGCAGCCGCCACCCAGATGTTCACATCGACGAACGCCAGGCCAATGCCCACCGCCAGGGCATCGATGCTGGTCGCCACCGCCGTCACCGCCAAAATCCAGAATGAGTGCTGGCTTTGCTTTTCTTCCTCTTCCTCATCCGGCTTCAGGCCGGCATGCACCATGTGCGCGCCCAGCAATAGCAGCAGGAAGAAGGCAATCCAGTGGTCCCATTGCTCAACGTACTGGCTGGCCGCCTGGCCCAGCAGCCAGCCAATGACTGGGGTTATGGCCTCGATGACACCAAAGATCAGGCCGGTGCGCAGGGCTTCGGCCAAACGGGGTTTATGCAGGCTGGAACCTTTGCCGATGGCGGCCGCGAAGGCATCCGTGGACATGGCGAAGGCAAGGAAAACGAGGGAAATGGGATTCAACGATCAGGCTCCGCCGGGCTACGAGTCAACGACAGCTCCCTGCAGGCCCGGCTTGGCTACAGAAAGGTCGTTGGTCTCGCCAATCCAGCTGGATGCACAGGCCATGGCAGGTTGCCAAATATGTTGACCGGTGCGCCTTCGCTTGGGTGCGAAGGCAGGCTACTCCCCAAAGAGTGCGGCGATGATAACAGCCCCAGGTGAAAAAAGCGTGAACGGCTTTACCGGCCACACAGGGCTAGACTGAACAGAACCAGGTGACCGGGGGGCTGCCACACGTGGAGGTGTGAGATGAGCCAGTTCAAGCGTCTGTTCGTCATGCTCGGCCCGCAAATGCGCCACACGCCAGCGCTGCAACGCGCAGCGGCGCTGGCGGAATCCAGTGGTGCTCTGCTGGATATCAATGTGATCGTCGACGACGTCGACACCTTTGGCTTGATGAGCGATGGTCGCGAGCGTGAGCGGCTGCTCAGCGACAACCGCCAATGGCTGGCGGACGAGGCCGAGCAACTGGGCAACGCCGGCCTCGACGTGTCCACCGAGCTGTTGTTGACCCGCGACCCACTAGGCTGCGTGCTGGAGCGGGTCGAACGGCTGGGCTGCGACCTGCTGGTCAAGGACGTACAGCACGAACCGGTGCTCAAACGCCTGCTGGTCACGCCACTGGACTGGCAGTTGCTCAAGGACAGCCCGGTCGCCGTGCACCTGGTCAGCGACATTCGCCTGCCCCTGCCCCGGCAAGTCGCCGCCGCGGTGGACCTGAACAGCCATGGCGCAGGCGAGCACCTGGACGAGCAGGTAATCCACTGCGCGCACGCCCTGGCCCTGCAATGCAACGCCGAGCTGCACCTGTTGCATGTGTGCGACGCGGCCAAGACCCACATTGCCGACTTCGGTGCTGGCACGGTGACCATGCCCGGCTTCGAGGGCAGCGTGCGCACTGCGCAGCGAGCAGCGTTCAACCGCCTGGGCGACCATCATCAGATCCCGCTGGAACGCAGGCATTTCCTGGAGGGCGCAGCGATCAAGGCCATTGCTCAGTTCGTCGGCCACAGCCGGGCCGATGTGATCGTGATGGGCAGCCACCGGCATGACGCGATGCAGACGTTCCTGGGTGGGACCACGGCGCATGTGCTGGAGCATCCGCTGTGTAACGTGCTGGCAATCAAGGCCTTACGCTGAATGCGGGTGTGCCTGAACCGATCTCTTCGCGGGAATGAATAGGAGCAGCGCAAGGCTGCTCCTATCTTGTGTCAGAAACCCTTGCTGTAGAACAGCGAGTACGACTCGATCCCGTCGTTAGGCTGCTTGAGCCCAGCGTTGGAGTAGTGCATCGCGCGGATCCCGACTTTTTGCTCGCCCGGCAACTTCAGACCAAAACCGATGCGGTCTTCGAAGTTGACCGACGAACCCAGGCGCTGGTCGCCCACGTCGGTCTTGGAAAACGCCGCCAGGCCAATACCAGCCTCAATGTACGGTGTGTAGGTGAAACCGCTGAACTCGTACGTGAACACCGGGCTGAATGACAGCGAGTGCGCGCCACTGGCGTCACCGCCCTCCCAATAGGTGTAGGCGGCATCCCAGTAACCGGTCACGTAACCGGTACTGCTTTCCAGCCATTTCTTGTCCCAGTCGAACGACAGGCCGATACGGTAGGTCATGTCGCCTTGGCTAGTGGCGCCCACGGCACCGGATACCTGCGCGGCCTGGGCCAGGTTGGCCCCTGCAAAGGCCAGCACTGCAGCGGCCAGCGAAGCTGCGAGACGGGTTTTCATCAACGACTCTCCTGATGGTCTACACGGCAAGCGGGGGCTTAGGCCCCTCGATCTTTTAGGGTGGACCGGCGCATCCAGACCGGTCACACGAAGTAATAGTTTTTTGATTATTGTCCAGATAATCAGAAAGTTGAAAGTGTATTGCCACTATTGGCTAAATCGCTTGCTTAAGATGTGCCTTGCCGTGCACAGCACTTCAGTCGTATTCCGCCTCTTCATGCTCACCCAGCAAACGCCTTTGCCGAGGCGTGGCTTCCTCCAGCACCTGCGGGTTGAAGCGCCAGTTCAAGTACGGCGAGAACTTCTGCGCGACCATGCGCCGGCCATAGTGCACCTGCAGCATGTCGCGCTCGCGAGCCTGGCTGCAATTGGGCCCGGCGCTGTGCCAGACGTCGCTGCGAAACACCAGTGCATCGCCCGCCTTGCACAACACGGCCTGTGCTTCACGCCCCTGCCAGTGATCTTCCCCCGCCTGGGGTGGCCGCGCCGCGCGGTGGCTGCCGGGTACGATGCAGGTCGGGCCGATGCCGTGGTCGATGTCGCTGAGGTACAGCTGCGCAGTGAGGATTTGTGCGGGTTGGGTGAAGTCGCCTTGCGCGCTTAGCCAATCGGGCAGCTGCATGGGCAGATGATCCAGGTGCAAGGCCATGCCCGGGTAACCCGGATGGCTGCGCCAGGCAGTTTGCCCGATCACATGGCAATCAGCGCCCAGCGCCGCTTCAGCCAGTGCTATCACAGGCGGCAGGTCGAGAAAGGGCAACCACAACGGGTTGCGGTTGAACACACACTTGTAGTGTTCCAGCAGCCCCTGGTAGTCCCAGTGAATCGGCTGCAGGTCATCGATGGCGCAGCGCAACAAGGCGATGCGCAGGGGTTCGAGCACACCGGGGAGCAGCACATAGCCCCGCTCGTCCAACATCTCCAGCTGAAGGTCCAGGTTCATGACGATGTGCTCCGCCATGACGGGAGCACATTTGTACTCCCGCCCGTTTATCCATCAACGCCAGTTCAGGTTCACGGTTGTGGGGGCTTTGCCATTCACGGTTACCAATTGCTGCACCGTCTCACCCTGGGCGTTGCCCATGATCTTGTACTTGCCAGGAGGCAACTGCACATACAGCAGCGGCCCGGCATCCGTGATGCTCAGTACAGGCTGGCCTTTTGCGTTCTGGATATCGACTGAAGCCCCGCTCTGGAATTTGCCTTCCGGGCCAGTGGAAAGCTCCACGTGCAGGTCATAACCAGATGTCTTGCGCAGCGCATTGGCCTCATCCTGGCCGATACCGCCTTGCAAGTAATGCACGCCGTTCTGTTCCTGCGGTTGCAACTGCACGGCCTGCATGTCGATGGGGGCATTGAGATCGGCGGCGGCAGCCAGGGTCCATGGCAAGGCCAGGGTTAACAGCAACGCGGCGCCGAGTGCATAGTGATGGTTACGCATGGTACGACCCTCCTTTAGAGGATGGCTTACCTATTATCTGATCCTCTCAGGGGGGTGGTGTTCGTGCTGATGCATGGTCGTCATCGTGATATTCGGCACTAAGCCATCAAATAAACGTAAATTTAGCTGTTTATCAATTGGTTGTGCGCCCTTCCTCTAGTAGTTTCACGAACATGCTCAAACTGCGCGATACTGTGCCTCGGCGCCATACCAGCCAGGTTTTCAGGTAGCGGAAGTCCTCCGACATCGGCCAGGCGCTGACGGTGCTGCACCCGGGCATGTTGTCGAGCATGCTGCGTGGCATCATGGCCAGGCCGGCACCGGCGCTGACGCAGGCCAGCATGCCGTGGTAGGACTCCATCTCGTGGATCTTGCCCGGCACTGCCTGGTCCTGCACGAACCAGCTTTCGAAATGATGACGGTACGAACAGTTGGCACGGAAGGCGTAGATGCTTTCGCCGTTTACGTCCTGGGCGCGGGTTACGGGTGCATGGTTCAACGGGGCTATCACCATCATCTCTTCCTCAAAGACCGGTATGCCCTCCAGCGTCGGGTGCAGCACCGGGCCGTCGACGAACGCGGCCACCAAGCGGCCAGACAACACGCCTTCGAGCATGGTCCCGGAAGGCCCGGTGGACAGGTCCAGGTCAACCTTGGGGTAGCGTTGGTTGTACGCCGCCAGCAAGGCCGGAATACGCACCGCTGCGGTACTTTCCAGCGAGCCCAGAGCAAAGGTGCCCTGTGGGTCTTCACCTGCTACGGTCAGCCGCGCCTCGTGTACGAGGTCCAGAATGCGGCGCGTGTATTCGAGGAAGTTCCAGCCTGCAGGCGACAGGCGCAGGCGGCTCTTCTCGCGAATGAACAGCTCCACGCCCAGGTCTTCTTCCAGCTGCTTGATGCGCGTGGTCAGGTTCGACGGCACCCGATGGATGTGCTGCGCGGCAGCGCTGATGCTGCCCTGCTCTGCCACGGCTTTGAAGATCTCCAGTTGCACCAGGTCCACAGCCTTTCTCCAAACGTGAATGTTTCGCTCATTATTATTCAGTTTTCATTAAAGCCATAGCCCACTAGTCTGGCGTCATTGATTAACAACAACGAGAGTGTCCCGCCATGAGCGCGATCAGCAGCCTGACCCACGCCATCTCCCTCGACCCGTACAGCGGCGAGCAGATCGGCGCCTACCCATTCGACACCGACGCCGCACTGGAAGCGGCGCTGCAACGTGCCAAGGTTGGCTACCGCCAGTGGCGCCAGGTGTCGCTGGGTCAGCGCAGCGAGTATTTGCTCGCCCTGGCCAGCACCCTCGAAACCAAGGCCGAAGCCTTCGCGCAAATGATCAGCCGCGAAATCGGCAAGCCGATTGCCCAGGCACGCGGTGAAGTCAGCAAATGCGTAGGCCTGTGCCGCTGGTACGCCGAACACGGCCCAGCCATGCTTGCCGCCGAGCCAACCCAGGTGGAAAAAGCCCGTATCGAATACCGCCCACTAGGCCCCATCCTGGCGGTGATGCCGTGGAACTTCCCGGTTTGGCAGGTACTGCGCGGCGCCGTGCCGGCGATTCTGGCGGGCAACACCTACGTGCTCAAGCACGCCCCGAACGTGATGGGCAGCGCTTACCTTATGGGTGAGCTGTTCAAGGACGCCGGCCTGCCGGAGGGCGTGTTCGAAGTGCTGAACGTGACCCCGGATGGCGTCACCCGCGCCATCAACGACCCGCGTATCGCCGCTGTGACCCTGACCGGCAGCGTTCGTGCCGGCATGGCGATTGGCGCCCAGGCCGGCGCAGCACTGAAGAAGTGCGTGCTGGAGCTGGGGGGTTCCGACCCGTTCATCGTGCTGGCTGACGCCGACCTGGATGCTGCCGTCAAGGCTGCGGTGATCGGCCGCTACCAGAATACCGGCCAGGTCTGTGCTGCCGCCAAGCGCCTGATCGTGGAAGCAAGCATTGTCGAGCAATTCACGCAAAAGTTCGTAGAAGCCACGCGCCAGCTGAAAGTCGGCAATCCGCTTGAAGACGACACCTACATCGGCCCGATGGCCCGCTATGACTTGCGCGACGAGCTGGATGGCCAGGTCCAGGCGACGCTGGCCGAAGGCGCCACCCTGCTGCTGGGCGGCAACAAGGTCGAAGGCGTGGCCAACTTCTACGCCCCCACGGTGTTCGCCAACGTTACCCCGGACATGACCGCATTCAAGCAGGAGCTGTTCGGCCCGGTGGCGGCGATCATCACCGCACGCGATGCCGACCATGCGGTGGAACTGGCCAACGACAGCGAGTTTGGCCTGGCATCGACCATCTACACCGCCGACTATGGGTTGGCCGAGCGCATGACCGCCGCGCTGGATACCGGTGGCGTGTTCATCAACGGCTACTGCGCCTCCGACCCCCGTGTGGCGTTTGGTGGCGTGAAGAAGAGCGGTTTCGGCCGTGAACTGTCGCACTTTGGTGTGCGTGAGTTCACCAATGCCCAGACCGTGTGGCTGGACCGTAACTGATTCAAAGGCATTGGGGCTGCTTCGCGGCCCCAACTGCTTCAATCCCGAACCTGGTCCTTGACCCAGTCCAGCATCCCTCCCGGCACGATCAATTCATGCCGCGCCCGTGAACAGGCGGTATACAAACCCGCCAGCATCCGCGCCCGCTCATTGCGGTTCCCGGCCACCTGGGGCGCGACCATCAGCTCTGGCGACACCATCACCCGGGCAAACTCCATGTTCTTCACATCCCGCACCCGGCCCAGGAACAATTTCGGCGCCTTGTCCCAGCGGTAACGGCTCTTGGCCTTGGCGAAGTGCTCCGGTGTATAGCCCTTGCGCAGCATGCTGGCCACCGCGAGAAACGCTTTGTCGTCACCCTTTTCCTGCTCCAACGCCTGCCAGCTGGGATAACGGAACAGCATTGGATGGCGCGCCCGAGTGCCGTAGCGGTACAGCTCGATACAGTCCTCGACGAACAGTTCGAAGTCCTTACGTGCGCTTTTCAGCAAGATGAACGGCACGCCCTGATGCGTCAGGCGCTGGAACCAGCCAAACAGGCCCCATTCGTCGTCGACGATCAGCGCCGTGGGCTGCTGCGGTACTGTCACCGTATCGAAGAAACTGACCCGGGTGTAATGCTCGGCGCTGCCACTGAAGGCCGCCTGAATCGCGGCAGGGTGCGCCTGGATCAGCGGGTTGAGCACGTTGTCCATTGCCGGCCCGGCGCGCAGCGAATGGTCGATGCAGCGCTGGCGGATGAAGCTGCCATGATGCGGGCTGAGGCCGTTGAGGTTCTGCAGTTCGTCACCCAGGGCAATGATCGACTGCGGGCTGCGATCGAGCACGGCAAGCATCGGTGCAGACAGCTCATGGGCCTCATCGACGATGACGTGGGTGTAGCGGCTGTCAATCACATGATCCGTCAGCGACAACAGTTTCACCCGGTGATAGTCACGCACCGGCAGCTGGATGTCCCGCGCCGACGGACGAATCAGCTCCTGCCAGTACAAACGGGCCTTTTCCAGCAGCACCTCTTGATCCAGCGGCGAGGTGCCCGGCCCGGCCCAGGGCAAATGGTGCAACTGCAACTGGGTATCGGCACTGTGGCAGAACGTGCGCACGGCGCGGATGCACAAGGCGACCACATCACGCGCAGCGAGCGGCCCTATGTCGGGGATGGCCAGCCAGCGCACCACCTGCGCGTCCTGCGGGCGCCATGACAGTTTGGTGCGATAAGGGTCACGCAGGCGCCAGCCGTTGCTGGTGAGGTCGCGGTTGAGCAGCTCGTCGGCCAGCTGGCCGAAGGTCAGCGCGGTGTACGCCGAAGCGTCCTTGACCCGCGCCTGCAGGGCGCGCAACTGGCCTTCGGTCAGTGCCAGCAGCAACGTGCGCTGTGGCTCCAGCAGGCGGGCGAACTGGTGAATCAGAAAGGTCTTGCCGGTGCCGGCGAAGCCTTGCACGGCCACCGATTCGTCGACGCCACTTAGGAACTCACGCAGCAGACGGTTCTGCTGGTCGCTGAGCATCAGGTCGTTGGCCAACGACGGCAGGTGCACCGGATGCAGCGGGGTGGCACGCTGGCGGTAGCTGTCGGCGAACTGGAAGTTCCACTGGCCCTCGCCATCGAGCAGCTCGACTGCCTGATACGCCACTTCGGCCGACAGCAGCGCAATGCCATTTTCGCCGAGCATACCCAGGCCCATGGCGAACGCCTCATGATCGAAATGCTGCGCCACCTGACCTTGGAATCGCCCAGGCGCGACGCCTTCGACTTCGTTGGCGATGCGCACGATTTCGGCAAAACGGCGCTCCTGCGCGTCGGCCGAGGCGGTGGCGGGCTGGCGTGGCAGATTTTGGATAAACAGTACCGCAGCGGCATCAAGCATGCTGGCAGTAGTGAAGAAGTCGCTGTCAGGCGCGTTGGCGAGGCGGTCGGCCTGGTCGCTGGGCAAAGGCAGGTAGAACATCGGCACCTCGGGTGGAAACAGGGCGGCACGATAGCAACTTTCAGTGAGGAATGCTGGTTTTAACCCCTGCCCCGCTTCAACGTCTCGCTGGGAAACTCCTTGAACAGTTGCCTGTAACTCTCTGAAAACCTTCCCAAATGCCAAAACGACCAACGCATTGCTACCTCGGCCACCGTCACCCCACCCCCGCGCAAGAGATCACGCCGCGCACCATTGAGCCGGCGTAACCGTAACCAGTGCGCAGGCGGCATACCGGTGAACGCTTTGAAGGCCTGCTGCAACTGGCGCAATGAAACCCCGGCCACCTCAGCCAACTCCACCAGGTTCAGCGTTTCCTCCGGGCAGTCGGCCGCCCATTCGCTGACCCGCCGCATGATCGCCCGCTCCTCGTCACGCCGCCCCAAAGCCACGCCCTGCAAGCGCTGGCAGGCGTTGTCGAGTATGAACAAGCAGTCTTCGAGCAGTTGTTCTGCCAGGGCCTGCCCCTGCAGCGGGCAATCGGCCTCGCCCAACCGGGTCAGCGTTGCGCTCAGCCAACTGCCGAACAGTGCATTCTGGCCGCTGCCCAGCGGCACCATGAACAACCCTTCCAGGCGCTGCGGGTCCAGCCCATGGCGGGCCAGGAAGGCCTGGTCGAACACGACCGCCACCTCCTGGTAGTTCTCCGGTGTGATCCAGATATTGCGGCTTTGTTCGTTCAGCAGGTACAGGCTGTTCTCGCTGCGGTCGAAGCAGAACGCCAGCGAACCCGTTGGCGCACGGAAAAACTGCTCCACCCGGGTGTTGAGCCGCTCTTCGTACACCTCCACGCCATCGAGCCCCAGGCAACGCAGCTCACCGCTGAAATGCCCCGGTGACATCTGCCGGTACTGCTGCTGCCACCCAGGGGTGGCGCGCACTTGTTCGGTGACGTCGGTGGTGTGGAAAGCCTGGACCTGCAACGCATTGGCGATTGTCACGCATCTTCCTGTATGCACTCTTTTGGTGCATTCGATACTGGAGAAAGTGGATAGATTGCCCCGGGGGGCTGCGACCAAGATAGTCTCCAGCGCGTCACCTGGGAAGCGCAGCGCCTTCGAAACCGTGTAACGACTTTCGTCAGCGAAGTGGCTCCCACACTAAAACCCAACCAAGAGGTCTGTATGAACGCCCCCTTCGATCAGCTGTCCACCTGGCTGAAAGAACACCGGATCACCGAAGTCGAATGCGTGATCAGCGACCTGACCGGCATTGCCCGCGGCAAGATCGCGCCCACCGCCAAGTTCCTCCACGAGCGCGGCATGCGCCTGCCTGAAAGCGTGCTGTTGCAGACGGTCACCGGCGACTACGTTGACGATGACATCTACTACAACCTGCTCGACGCTGCCGACATCGACATGGTCTGCCGCCCCGACCCGACCGCCGTGTACCAGATCCCGTGGGCCATCGAGCCGACCGCGATCGTGATCCACGACACCTTCGACAAACAAGGCAACCCGATCGAGCTGTCGCCGCGCAACGTATTGAAGAAGGTCCTCAAGCTCTACGCCGACAAGGGCTGGCAGCCGATTGTCGCACCAGAGATGGAGTTCTACCTGACCAAGCGCTGCGAAGACCCGGATTTGCCACTGCAGGTGCCACTGGGGCGTTCCGGTCGTGCCGAAAGCGGCCGCCAGTCGTTCTCGATCGATGCCGCCAACGAATTCGACCCGTTGTTCGAAGACGTCTACGACTGGTGCGAGATCCAGGGCCTGGACCTGGACACGCTGATCCACGAAGACGGCCCGGCGCAAATGGAGATCAACTTCCGCCACGGCGACGCGCTGGACCTGGCGGACCAGATCACCGTGTTCAAGCGCACCATGCGCGAGGCGGCACTCAAGCACAACGTGGCCGCCACGTTCATGGCCAAGCCGATCACCGACGAACCGGGCAGTGCCATGCACCTGCACCAGAGCGTGGTCGACATCGCCACCGGCAAACCGGTCTTCGCCAACGAAGACGGCAGCATGAGCCAGCTGTTCCTGCACCACATCGGTGGCCTGCAGAAGTACATCCCCAAACTGCTGCCGATGTTCGCGCCCAACGTCAACTCGTTCCGCCGTTTCCTGCCGGACACTTCGGCGCCGGTCAACGTCGAGTGGGGTGAAGAAAACCGCACCGCCGGCTTGCGCGTGCCCACGTCCAGCCCCGAGGCGATGCGCGTGGAAAACCGCCTGCCAGGCGCCGATGCCAACCCGTACCTGGCCATCGCCGCTAGCCTGCTGTGCGGCTACCTGGGCATGGTGGAGCGGATCGACCCGAGCGCGCCGGTACAGGGCCGCGCCTATGAACGGCGCAACCTGCGCCTGCCGATCACCATCGAGGACGCGCTGCAGCACATGGAAGACTGCGAGACCGTACAGCAGTACCTGGGCAAGCAGTTCGTCCAGGGCTACGTGGCGGTCAAACGGGCCGAGCACGAAAACTACAAGCGTGTGATCAGCTCGTGGGAGCGTGAATTCCTGATGCTGAGCGTCTGATCCACCATGGGGGCTTTGCAGCCCCCTGCACCTAACTCGAAGAACAAGACCAACGAGGTGTCCCCATGCGTCATCTGCAAGCCCTGATCCCCGCCGCATTCACCCTGCTGTTCGCCACCACCACCCACGCCACCGCTTCGGTCAGCGTGTACAACTGGACCGACTACATCGGTGACACCACCCTGGCCGACTTCCAGGCCAGCAGCGGAATCAAGGTGGTCTATGACGTGTTCGACTCCAACGAAACCCTGGAAGGCAAACTGCTGGCCGGGCGCACCGGCTATGACGTGGTGGTGCCGTCCAACCACTTCCTCGCCCGCCAGGCCCAGGCCGGTGCCTTCCTGCCGCTGGACCGCAGCAAGCTGCCGAACTGGCAGCACCTGGACCCCAAGCTGCTCAAGCAGCTTGAGCAGAATGACCCCGGCAACCAGTACGCCGTACCCTATCTGTGGGGCACCAATGGCATTGGCTACAACGTCGACAAGGTCAAGGCAGCCCTGGGTGTGGACCATATCGATTCGTGGGCGGTGCTGTTCGAGCCGGAAAACCTGAAAAAGCTCAAGCAGTGTGGCGTGGCATTCATGGACTCGCCCGACGAACTGTTCCCGGCCATCCTCAACTACCTGGGCATGGACCCACGCAGCGAAAAACCGGGCGACTATGCAAAGGCCGAGGCCCGTCTACTCGAACTGCGCCCCTATATCACCTACTTCCATTCCTCCAAGTACGTCTCCGACCTGGCCAACGGTGATGTCTGCGTGGCGTTCGGCTACTCCGGCGACGTGTTCCAGGCCGCCAACCGCGCTGTGGAGGCGAAAAACGGCGTGAAGGTGGCCTACAGCATTCCCAAGGAAGGCAGCAACCTGTGGTTCGACCTGCTGGCCATCCCCAAGGACGCCAACAACCCCGAGCAAGCCCTGGCGTTCATCAATTACCTGCTCGACCCCAAGGTGATTGCCAAGGTCAGCACCACGGTCGGTTATGCCAACGCCAACCCGGACGCCAACGCCTACATGGATGCATCGCTGGTGAACAACCCCGAAATCTACCCACCCCAGGAGGTGCTGGACAAACTGTACATCTCCAGCACCCCGAGCCCGAAGATCATGCGCGTCATGACCCGTTCCTGGAGCAAGATCAAGTCCAACCGCTGAGTCGAGAACGCCCATGCCTTTGAACAACCAACACACCGCTTCGTACTACGCCGCCACGGCGCGCGACGCGGCACCCTACCCTAGCCTGGACGGCGAATTGACAGCCGACGTGTGCGTGGTGGGCGGCGGGCTGACCGGGGTCAATACGGCCCTGGAGCTGGCCGAGCGCGGCCTCTCGGTGGTGCTGCTGGAAGGCCGGCGCATCGGCTGGGGCGCCAGTGGTCGCAATGGCGGCCAGCTGATTCGCGGTATTGGCCATGATGTCAGCGGCTTTGCCCGGCATGTCGGCCAGGACGGTGTGCGCTACCTCAAGCAGGCCGGCATCGATTCGGTGGAGCTGGTGGCCGACCGTATCGCCCACTATGGCATTGACTGCGACCTGCGCTGGGGCTTTTGCGAGCTGGCCAACACAGCGGCGCAGTTCGCCGCCTTCAAGGATGAGCAGGACGACCTGGCCGCCTTGGGCTATCGCCATGAAACCCGCCTGGTCGGTGCTGCGCAACTGAACGAGGTCGTTGCCAGCGACCAGTACGCTGGCGGCTTGGTGGACATGGGCTCGGGCCACCTGCACCCACTTGATCTGGTCCAGGGCGAAGCCCGCGCAGCCCACAGCCTGGGGGTGCGCATCTTCGAACAAAGCCCGGTACTGCGCATCGAGCACGGCCCCAGCGTGACCCTGCACACCGCCCGTGGCAAGGTGCGCGCCAGCAGCCTGGTGCTGGGCTGCAACGCCCACCTCGACGAGCTGGAGCCGCGCCTGAGCGGCAAGGTGCTGCCGGCCGGCAGCTATGTAGTGGCCACCGAGCCCTTGCCCGAAGCTTTGGCCAGCAGCCTGATCCCGCAGAACATGGCGCTGTGCGACCAGAAGGTCGGCCTGGACTACTACCGCCTCACCGCCGACCGGCGCCTGCTGTTTGGCGGGGCCTGCCACTATTCCGGGCGTGACCCCAAGGACATTGCCGCGTACATGCGGCCCAAGGTGTTGAAGGTATTCCCGCAACTGGCCAACGTGCGCATCGACTACCAATGGGGTGGCATGATCGGCATCACCGCCAACCGTTTCCCCCAGGTCGGGCGCCTGAACCAGCACCCCAACGTCTATTACGCCCAGGGCTATTCCGGGCACGGGCTGAACGTGACGCACTGGACAGCGAAGCTGCTGGCAGAAAGCATTGCCCTTGGTCACAGCCACGGCCTGGATGTGTTCAGCGCCGTGCCGCACCTCACCTTCCCTGGCGGCAAGGCATTGCGCTCGCCGTTGCTGGCACTGGGCATGCTGTGGTACCGGTTGCGCGAAGCGCTGGGGTGAGTTCGGGGTGGATTTTGCGGCGCCCGGGAGATCGAGCGCCGCGCGGGCGGCGCTCGGTCTTCCAGGCACCAGATGATCCAAGGCGAGCACTTGGGATTAAACCCACTGGCCAACTGTCACGCACCTGCTAGCGTTGTTGAGGCCGACCTCTCAAGGATGCCTCTTCATCATGAAATCACTGCCTCGCATTACCCTGTTGTGCGCCGCCCTGCTTGCGGTGGCCGCTTGCTCCAGCAATCGCGTGGACCCCAAGGATTACTCCGGCTTCCTCAAGGATTACAGCCGGCTGCAGGAGGCCAAGAGCCCGTCGGGTGACCCGGTAATGCGCTGGATCGACCCCAAGGTCAACGTCAACCAGTACAGCCAGGTGTTCATCGAGCCCAGCCAGTTCTACCCCAAGCCGCAGCCGACAGCGGTGATCTCGCAGCAGACCTTGCAGGAGATCACCCGCTACTTCAATGAAGCTCTGCGCCGTGAAATGGGTAGCGTAGTGCCCTTGGCCAAGGGGCCAGGCCCCGGGGTGATCGTGGTGCGCCCTGCAATCACCGCGGTGTCTACCAGCAACGAGGGACTCAAGCCGTACGAGGTGATCCCTATCGCGCTGATTTCGGCGGGGGTGAACACCGCCATGGGTGGCCGTGATCAGGAGGTGGATGTCGGCGTGGAAGCAGCATTCCTCGATGGTGCCAGCCAGAAGGTACTGGCCCAGGTGGTACGCAAAGGTACCGGCCAGGAGCTGGAAAACGATACCCAGAAGCTGACCTTGAATGATGTCAAGCCAGTGCTCGATGGCTGGGCCAAGGACATGCGTGCGAGCTTCCTGGCGGCGAAGCAGAAAGCTCGCTGATGCGGTTTTGACCCGGTTGTTCAATGCGGTCGCTTGCAGGAGCACGCCTGCAAGCGACTGCGTTAAAACTCAGCACTCAACAAACGCAACAGCCAAACCGCCGCGCGAGGTTTCCTTGTAATTGGCATGCATATCCGCACCGGTATCACGCAGGGTGCGGATGACCCTGTCGAGCGAGATGAAGTGCTCGCCATCTCCCCGCAGCGCCATCTGTACAGCGTTGATCGCTTTGACTGCAGCAATCGCATTGCGCTCGATGCACGGCACCTGCACCAGGCCGCCCACCGGGTCGCAGGTCAGCCCAAGGTTGTGCTCCAGGGCAATCTCGGCCGCATTTTCCAGTTGCGGCGGCGTAGCCCCCAGCACCTGCGCCAGGCCAGCAGCGGCCATCGAGCAGGCTGAGCCGACCTCCCCCTGGCAACCCACTTCGGCACCGGAGATCGATGCATTCTTCTTGCACAAGATGCCGACTGCCGCTGCGCCAAGCAGGAAGTCCACGACATCAGCGTCGCAGGCGTTGGAATTGAACTTCATGTAGTAGTGCAATACCGCCGGGATAATACCGGCGGCACCGTTGGTGGGCGCGGTAACCATACGCCCACCGGCGGCATTCTCTTCATTGACCGCCAGAGCGAACAGGTTGACCCATTCCATGGCGCCAAGGGTCGAGCCAATCACGTTGGGCTTGCCCAGTTCCTGCAGGCTGCGGTGCAGCCGCGCGGCGCGACGCTTGACGTACAAGCCGCCTGGCAGGATGCCCTCATTGCGCAGACCGTTCGCCACGCACTCACGCATGGCCGCCCAGATGCGCAGTAACCCTTCCCGGACCTCGGCCTCCGGGCGCCAGGCGCATTCGTTGGCCATCATCAGTTGCGCCACGCTCAGGTCATGGCCCTTGCACAAAGCCAGCAATTGGGCGCCACTGTCGAACTCATAGGGCAGTCGCACTGCATTCGTTTCGCCTGCCGGCGCATCGATCTCGGCCTGCTCGACGATGAAACCGCCGCCCACCGAATAATACGTCTGGCACAACAGGCTACCCTGCCCGTCCATGGCCTCCAGGCTCATGGCATTGGGGTGATAAGGCAGGTTCTCGTCGAGCAGCAGCATGTCACGGCCATATTCGAAGGCCAGCGGATGGCTGCCATCGAGCATCAGGCAGTGCTCCTGCAGGGCCTGGCCTATACGCGATTCGATAGTGGCTGGGTCGATGCGGTCTGGCCACTGGCCCATCAGGCCAAGCAGGCACGCACGGTCGGTGGCATGGCCAACCCCGGTCGCCGACAGCGAGCCATACAGCCGCACCTCCACGCGCGTTACCCGCGCCAGCAGCCCCTGCTCGCGCAGGGCCTGGGCAAAGGTAGCGGCCGCCCGCATCGGGCCGACGGTGTGAGAACTGGACGGCCCGATGCCGATTTTGAAAAGGTCGAAAACACTGATAGCCATGCTAATGCCTGACCGTACCCTGATATGCATCCACAGTACGGTTGTCTGAAGAAATTGAGCGATATTGCGATTTTGCGCGATACTGACGCGCTGACTCACGGATGACCAACGAAACTTTCTAAGCAAGGCTTTAGTGGTACTAAACGATGCGACGACAACTCAATGGTCAGATGTTCGTCTGGCTGCATGTATTCGCCTGCGCAGCCCGGCACCTGTCCTTCACCCGCTGCGCCGAAGAACTGCACATCACCCCGGGCGCGGTCAGCCAGCAGATGCGTCAGCTGGAAGAACGCCTGGGCTATCGGCTGTTTCTGCGTCGAGCGCGGGGCGTGGAACTGAGCGCCGAGGGGCAACGCCTCGCCCAGACTGTGGCCGAGGCCTATGGCAGCATCGAGGCCGAGCTGCTGCGGCTGGACGCAGGAGAAATTCGCGGCACGTTGCGCGTCCGTTCAATCCCCTCGTTCCTGGCCAAATGGCTCACACCTCGCTTACCGCGTTTTCAACAGCGCTACCCGGATATCGAACTGCGTCTGGTAGCCGAAGACAGCGCCCAGGCGCTGACCCCGGGTGACTTCGACCTGGCCATCGACCTGAACGATGGCAGTTACCCCGGCATGCTCTCGACGCCACTGCTGGACGAGCAGATCTTCCCGGTGTGCTCACCCATGCTGTTGCGCGGGCGCCCGCCGTTACACGGGCCCGCCGATCTGGCGCACTACCCGCTGCTGCACGACATCACTGCCTGGCGCGGTAGTTCGGAATATGCCGAGTGGGAGTTCTATCTGGAAGGCATTGGCGCCGTCGGGCTGGATGTGCGGCGTGGGCATACCTTCAACCGCAACCACCTGACCATCGAGGCCGCGATTGCCGGCATCGGCGTAGCGATCGCCCGGCGCACGCTACTCAACGACGAACTGGAGCGCGGCGCTTTGATCGTGCCGTTTGGTGTGCCGATCGCCAACCACAAACGTTATGTGGTGCATTACCCGCCAGGTGGCTTGAACCAGCCAGGCGCGCGGGCAGTGCATGACTGGCTGGTGGAGGAAGCGCGTGTGTTCAGGGAGCTGCATCCGCTGAACAAGGAATAGCCCAACAGGTTCAATAGGCCTGTTTACCTGTGAACGCATTGAGCGTGCGCACCAGGATCACGAAGTCCAGCCACAACGACCAGTTGTTGATGTACTCGATGTCCGAGTCCACCCGCTGGATCATTTGCTCGATGTCTTTGGTCTCCCCTCTGAACCCGCGCACCTGCGCCAGGCCTGTCATGCCGGGCTTGATGTTGTGGCGGGCAAAGTAGTCGACGATATCCTGCGAATACAAGGTGTCGTGCTGCAAGGCATGTGGCCTGGGCCCGACCAGCGACATTTCCCCGGTCAGCACATTGAACAACTGCGGCAGTTCATCCAGGCTGGTACGGCGGATGAACGCGCCAATACGCGTGAGCCGTGGGTCGTTTTTCTGCGCCTGTTTGACCTCGCCATTCTCTGGCTGGTGAACGTGCATGCTGCGAAATTTCCAGATACGGAATGATTCCCCTGTCCAACCGGTGCGCTCCTGGCGGAAGAACACCGGGCCGCGGCTGTCGAGCTTGATAGCCAACGCAACCGCCAACAGCACCGGTGATGCGAACAGCAGAATCAAGGCTGCCAGCACCCGGTCCTCGAGGTTTTTCAAGAACAGACTCATGCCCGTCAGCGGCGTTTCCGACAAGGTCAGCACCGGAATGCCGGCAATTTCCCGCACGCTGTGGTTGATCAGGCGCAACGAGAAGATATCCGGTACCCAGTTGACCGCAATGCACTTGTCGAGCAACTTGAAATACACGTCATTGATGACTTCGGAGCCGCCCAATGGCGTTACCAGGTACACGGTGCGGATTGCATGTTGGGCCACCAGTTCGTCGAGGTCGGCAATGTGCCCCAACACTGGCAGGCGCTGTTTGCCCTCGGCATTCTCGCGCCCCTGCTCCTCGGCCTTGTCGATCAGTACGCAACCTAGCACCCGCTCGCCAAACCAGGGGTTGTTGCTGATCTTCTGGTACAGGAAATTGGCCAGGTCGCCGGCGCCAATGATCAGCGCATTGTCCAGGCGCGCATGCGCGCTAAAGCGTTTTTGCAGTTCGCGTACGGCAAAATGCAAAAACAACTGGGCGATATAGCCAATGACGAATAGCTGCCCCACCAATAGCCGCGAATAGGTTTCGCTCTGTTTGGTCAGGAAGGCCATGACCACTAGGAAGCAAAAGGTTGCCGACCAGGCTTTGAACAGGCGGAAGGCCTTGATCGAAAGCCCCACGTTGGTGCGATAAATGGCGTAATGATCATAAATCACGGCCAGTGCGCCAATCAGCAACAGCAGCATGATCACGTAATCGGAGGTGATGTAGCCGAACTGGTCGTAGATCAGGTACCAGGCGATACCGGTCACGGCAATGCCATCGAGGCCGGCCTGAATGGCGTTACTGACACTGCTTCTTCTCTGGAGTAAGGAACGACTGCTTCTGGGTTCGAAAACCATTTCAGACCTCATCAATTTGAGCGTAGCAAGTGCCTTCCATCAAACAGCAAGTCTTGAAACCAGCTTATGCAAAGCCAGTGAAGCAGGTTCGCGGGGCCCCCAAGCCATTGATCTCACTGTAGCAGCCACCCGCCGCTGGCGTGCCCGGAATCGCCGCTGCTACGCATTTTGGCCGATTCATACGGTGCGCCTGGCCGAAACCGCCGCCCGCCGGTACAACAACGTGCGCAACAGGAACAGCGGGTTGCCCACCACATAACGCAGGAACAGGCGCTTGGGTTCGCGCAACAACCGGTACAGCCACTCGCCACCCAGACGCCGCAACCACTCGGGGGCCCGGCTGACCTTGCCGCCGAGAAAGTCCAGAATCGCCCCGCCGCAGACGATCAGGCAGGGCACGCCAATGGCTGCCAATTCTGCCGCTACCGCTTCCTGCTTGGGCATGCCCATGCCCAGTACGATCAGTTCGGGCTGCTGCTCGCGGGCCAGCTGCAGATAGGTTTCAGCGTTGGCAAAACCATCGTGAACTGACACCGGCACAATGCCAAACTCGGCTTCACAGCGTTGTACCGCCTGGCCCAGATAAGGTTGCCGTGTGCCCCAGAAAGCGACTTTGCGCCCACGGTATGCAGCCATGAGGCGGGGAATGAAGTCGGTGCCATTCATGTTCAGCCCAGGCTCCAGCCCCAACCGGCGATACAGGATCGCCATGCCAGAACCATCACGCAGCAGCACATCCGCGGCAGTTAGTGCCCCGCAGTAGGCGCCATCGCGCACCACCAGGTTCATCGCATGGGCGTTGACGAAGCCCAGCACGGTGGCCGACTCCGGCGTGGCCAGGCGCTCGAGCAGGTGCTGCGCGGCAGCGTCGTCGACGACCACTTCCAGCTTTTCGATAACACGCTTCCAGCGATGTGGCCACTGTGCCATCAGTCGTCATCCCGTTTTGAACGCACCCATTCAACCTGGCGCTTGATCAGGAAACTCAAGTACAAGGGGACCTTTCTGGCCGCGTAGAACGGCGCGTACAACAGTACCGAGAACGGTATCAGCTCACGACAGAAACGCGCCCAGGCCAACACCACGGCCAAGCCCAGCATGGCCAAGGCGGCAAGTGCCAGCCACGCCGGTGCCGCCAGGCCAAACAGCAGGTACGCCAGCCAGGCCAGCAGGTTAAGCCCGAGCAAGGCCAACACCAGCAACGCCAGGGGGGGCACCAGCAAGTCCAGGGTCATGGCCGCCAGGCTGCCGTTGCGCTGAGTAATGGCAGCCAGCGCCCGTTTGGGCGCGTCGGCCAGCATCAAACCCAGATGGCCGTGCTCCCAGCGCGTGCGCTGGCTGTTGAGGCCTTGCTGGCTGAGCGGAAACTGGCTGGTAACCAATGCCTCGGGGCAGAACACAGGGGGCTTGCCCTGCTGGCAAAGGTCCAGGCCAAGCTTCACATCCTCGACCAGGTGACCATTGGCCAGGTTGATCAGGCTCAGGTCATGCCAACCAAACGCCATGCCTGCACCCATCAGCTGGCATGGCAGGCCCAGGCGCGACCAGCCGCGTGGCCGCACCAGGTTCTTGACGCGCCAGGCGAACTCGGCCACCTGCACCTTCAACCCAGCACCTGCCGGGGCACGCATCAGGTACAGCGACTGTACTGGGCGGGCAACTTCGCGGCAGCGGCGCGCCAGGCAGTCGATTGCCCCTTCGCCCACCTGGCAGTCGGCATCCACCACGATGACGACTTCGGGTGGCCGCTGAGCCAGGTGACGCACGCCAAAGTCCAAGGCGTAGCCTTTGCCGCGCAACCGCGTATCGTAGCGCTCGACCACTTGCGCACCAGCCTCTCGCGCGAGCTGGGCAGTGTCGTCCGAGCAGTTGTCCGCCACCACCAGCAAGCGGTCACCGTCCAGCAGTTGCGGGACAATACTGGCCAACGTCGCGCGAATGATCGAAGCCTCATCGTGGGCAGGCACCAACACCGCTACCGACGGGCGCCCGCCAGTGCCCTGGGGCTTAGACCGCGCCGGCAGGCAGGCCAGCAACACCTGCAGCAACAGCACCAACACCGGCACCAGGACGATGATCGCCAGCAGGCCCAGTAACCAACCCAATACACTTATCATGCGTATGCCTTGAAATAGCCGGCCAGCCTGGCCGCCTCGGTGTCGATGTCATGCCGCTGCAAGACTCGCTGGTAGGCCGCTTCGCCCATGTGCTGCAGCACTTCGGCCGGTTGCGCCAGGCAGTCGGCCATGGCTGCCGCCAGCTCGTCCACGGCACCGGCAGGGAATAACCAGCCGTTCTCGCCAGGGCGTACCAGCTCAGGGATACCCGCCACATAGGTAGTCAGCACGGGTCGGCGCAAGGCCATGGCTTCCATGATGACCACGGGCAAGCCCTCGGCGAAGCTGGGTAGCACCAGCGCACGGGCGGCAAGGATTTCTTCGCGCACCTGCGCGCTGCTGATCCAGCCGGTGATGCGCACCTGCGCCTGCAGGCCGTGTCGGGCAATCAACGCCCCGATCTCCTCGCGCATTTCCCCGTCACCTGCCAGCACCAGCTCGAAGTCGATTGATTGGGCCGCGAGGCGGTGCGCCGCCTCAAGCAGCAACAACTGGCCTTTCTGTTCGCAAAGGCGCCCGACACACACCAGGCGTGGTGCGCAAGGCACGTTAACCGGCGCCACATCATGGAAACCACGTTCCAGGCCGCAATGCACCACCTTCACCTTGCCCCAATGCTCGTGGGCCACCCACCGGTACAGTTGGCTGCGCCCGTACGAGCTTACCGCCGCGACAAAGGCGGCACGCCGCACCTTCTCACCCATGTGCAGGAACTGTGGTTTATCGAACTCTTCCGGCCCATGCACGGTGAAGCTGTAAGCCGGCCCGCCCAGGACGTTGGCCAGCATCACCACTTCAGTAGAGTTGGTACCGAAATGTGCATGCACGTGTGTCGCCTCCCCTGCCTGCAACCACTGCAGCACCTGGCAGGCCTCGGCCAGGTAGACCAGATGGTAGGGCCAGGCACGATCGGCCCGTAAACCAAGGCGCATGGCCAGCCACAGCGCCTGGAAAAACCGCCGCGGCTGCGCACGCAGCACTTGCCACGTAGGCCCCAGCAGCCCCTTCAGCCCGCCTTGCAGTACGTAGCAGGTCTTGTCCCGTTCGGTTGCATCCTCGGCATCCTGCACCTGGGCGTCCCACCCGCGCAGCGCTATACGCTGCACATCCATCCCCTGGCGCTCCAGCGCCAGAATTTCGCGACGTATGAAACTGTGGCTGACCTTCGGGTACTGATTGATGAAGTAAGCAATGCGCATACGAATCCAGATCCAAACCCGCTTGATGACGTACCTTCCCTGGCAACCTTCACTTCAGGCTGTCGACCACGGGAGGTCTGTCCACTGCCGATGCACTCACAGCAAATGCATCCCCCTGTTTTCCTTGTAGTCCAAGGTTGTGATTGCTGCTTGGCAATGCTGCCTGCAAGCGGGTAAAAACATCGTCGAGCAACGCCTCGCGGCGGCGGTACATCGCCCGTTTCTTCGCCGGGATGTCGGCTTGCGCCCGTTGCGCCGGGGCCAGCGGCAGGGTGAAAAAGTCCTCACGGTCAGACGCGGTGGCGCCGTGCTCCTGCCAGATCACGTCATAGTTGGCTGCAAGGTCCTGGCCCTTGTCGTTGCCAAAATACGGGTGTCGATGGTGCCGACAGGTATCGTTGACGGCATACAGCCGCGTCACACCCAAGCTCCTGGCCAGGCATTTCAATGCTTCGAGCAGCAGGCTGCGTGGGCGTAGCCCTTCGAAGTCCTTGGTCAGGTCGCGGTAGATGGCCAGCGAAGTTTCACTGTCGATACCTTTATGGATGCCCTGCACCGCACCGATGAACAGGCTTGGTCCACCCTGGCCATGGCCCAGGGTAAAGGCCAGGGATGCCACGCGCAGGTCGCCTTGGAACAGGTTCAACACCAGCTCGCCTTCGCGCTTGAACCAGATCGGCCGGTCCAGCACTAGGCTGCAGCCCGGCGAATGGCTGGACAGGTCACACAGCCGCAGGCTTTCGTCGCGCCCCAGCAGTAACAACGCCGGAAACTGCCCAGCCACCAGTTCGAAGTGCGTAGCCACCACATCCAAACGCTGTGGGGCCTCCCAACATTGGCTGATGTAAGGCCATTGCACGACACCAATGCAATCCACACCCAGCCGTTGCAAACCATCCGGGCCCAGCGCCGAGGTCATGCGCCGCATGAACCCGTTCAGCTCAGGCCACTGCCTGGCGATCTGCCGCGTCAACTTGTACTTGTTGTGCAACGCCCGCAACGAGTAACCCGGTTGCAAGGTGAACACGCTTTTCACGAGGGTGCCGAGCATCATGGGTTTCTCTCACTTGTACTCGATCAAAGCCGATTTACCAGCCGCCAGGCGGTGGCGCAGGAACTTCAGCTGGCCGAGCATTTCCGGGAACTTGCCCAACACCAGAAACACCGCCTGCAGCCAGTTCTCGCGCGCCGACTTGCCACCACGGCGGGCCAGGCGCAGCGCCTGCAGTGGGTAGATCAACAGCAACAGCAGGCCCCAGCCGCCTGACACCAGGCAGGCCAGTACGATCAACACGGGTATGCCCAGCCCCCATATCCAGGCCCGGCGCGACTCGCGCAGCCAGTGCCGTTCGGGTGGCTGGCCATGCAAGTAGGCACCCTCGGCATAGGCATGCCCAGCGCGCAGGCTACGCCGCCACCATTGGCTGAAGCGGGTCATGCCGGCGTCGTGCAGGGTCATTTCGGCGGCCAGGCGCCAGACTTTCCAGCCGTTGGCCCGCAAACGCACGCACAGCTCTGGCTCTTCTCCCGCGATCAGGTCAGGGCGAAAGCCCTCAACCGCAGCAAAGGCATCTGCGCGCATCAGCGCATCGCCGCCACAGGCCTTGGCCTCACCGACAGGGGTGTCCCATTCAAGGTCACACAGCAGGTTGTACACCGAGCGCTGAGGGAAGCGCTCTCGCCGGCGACCACACACCACCGCCACTGCAGGGTGCTGCTCAAGAAATGCCTGCGCGGTGGCCAACCAACTGGCATCCACCTCGCAGTCGCCATCGACGAACTGCACCAGTTGCATCTGTGGCAACAGCTGCTGCAAGGCGGCGAAGCCTTCGTTGCGAGCACGTGCCGCAGTGAACGGGGTACTCATGTCCAGCGCCAGCACCTCCACCCCCAGGTTGGCGGCCAACTGCAGCGAACCGTCGGTGGAACCCGAGTCGACATACATGACCTTGTCCGCCCCCTGGGCCAACGAACGCAGGCAGCGCTCCAGGCGCTGGCCTTCATTGCGGCCGATCACTACCACACCGATCACAGTCGCCATGGGCCTCACTCGACTGGCGCTGCAGCAGCCGGTTGCCGAGCCTTGATGATGGCCGGTACCCCCACCGCCAAAGAATTGTCAGGCACATCCACCAGCACGACAGCATTGGCGCCGATGATCACGTTGTTGCCAATGCGAATGCTGCCGAGCACTTTGGCACCGGTGCCAATATCGACGTTGTTGCCGAATATCGGGGCAATCGGCTCCTCGACATTCTTCAGGCCCACCACCACGCCGTTGCGGATGCGGCAGTCGTCGCCAAAGCGGGCATAGCCACTGACGACAATGCCGCCAAAATGGTCGATGACGAAGTTGCGCCCGATCACCACTTCGCAAGGCAGTTCGATACCGGTGATGATCTGGACGAATTTGAACAGTACTTTGTAGATCAATGAGCACAGTTTGCGCAGCAGTGCCGGGCGCACGGTATAGCGCCAGCGGCCAAAGCGGTACACCAGCAATACCCAGAAACCCTGGGCGCCCCAATCCCCGCCATGGGCCCGCAGGTCGGCCCGAATATTCTCGAACATGGCTCCACCTACCTTGTCGGTTGGCTGGCGTACCGGGTCTTGTACAACAGTGACCAGGTTGCCCGGCAATGACGCCAGCAGGCCTGTATCGCGCCCCAGCCGCGTCGCTTCAACAGCGCCTTGAGTGCCAGCACCAGGTCGCCCAGGGTGACCAACAGCATGTGCAGGGCAAGCCCCGCCACCCCGTGATGCTTGCGAAAGTACAGCAACTCGCTTTCGATCTGGTAGGACGAGATCTGCCGGCTGGCCGCTTCCAGTTCCGCCACCGACTTGGAGCTTTCGCCACCGATGTGCACCACCGTGGTATGCGGGTAGAACACCACCTTCCAGCCAGCCTCCTTCACCCGTTTGCAGTGGTCCACCTCTTCGTAATAAAGGAAGTAGCGTGGGTCGAACAAACCCACCGTGTCGAGCACTTCGCGGCGTACCAGGTAGAAGCAGCCAGGCAGCCAGTCACACTCGCGCACCGAGGCATGGTCCCAGTTCATTTCGTCGACCATCTTCAAGCCAGGGAAGAAGCGGCCCAGCCCGGTACGCCCGACAAACACATTGAGCGGCGTGGGGAAGTAACGGCAACTGGGCTGCAAATCACCATCGCGCCCCTCCAGACGCACCCCCAACACGCCGCATTCCGGGTGAGCATCCATGTAGTCGAGGGTTTTTTGCAGGGAGTCGGCGGCAACGAAGGCATCGGTATTGAGCAGCAAGGCGTACTTGCCCTTGAGGTGCGCCAGCAGCTGGTTGTTGGCCCGGCCAAAACCCACGTTTTGCTTGTTGCTCAGCAGCAGTGCCTCGGGGCACACCTGGGCCATGCGCTGCACCGAGTCATCGCGCGAGGCATTGTCCACCACCAGGTAACTGGCCAGCCGTTCACTATCGGCCCGGCGCAGCGCATCGAACATCGGCTGCAGCAGCCCGGCAGTATTGAAGTTGACCACCATGACGTCCACGGGTTTGCTACCCATTCTTGCTGTCCCCGAAGAAATACTGGCGCCTCTGCGCCATCAACAACGGTTCAACTTCCGGGTCGTAGGCTCCCTTGCGCTGCTTCACCAGGTCGATCCACGGGTAGGATTCGCAACGTGCCTCGACCCGTTGAATCAACTGCTCGGTCGTGCAGATAAACACGGCCGGGTTACCACCATAGACGGTGCCTGGCGGCACATCCTTGGTCACCACCGCCCCTGCGGCTACGATGGACTCTGGCCCGATGGTCACGCGGGGCATCACGATCGCACCATGGCCGATGAAGCAGTTGTCCTTGATATCGATGAAGCCAACCGAATCGAGGTGCTTGCCGAAGCGGTGCTCGATCAGCAATACCACCCCGTCATGACCGATCAACGTGCAGTCGGACAACCCCACGCTGTTACCGATGCGTACCAGCGAAGGGTCAAGAAACTTGCAGCCTGTGTTGACGAAGAAGTTGCTGCCGACCGAGTGAAAATTACCCCACTTGGCGAGGTAGGCGCCCCACTCAAGCCCGGAAGGGTTGCAGAACCTCCTGTAGAACCTGCCCCCTCGCCCCGTTGCATGGGCATAGTGCGCCACTGCCTTGCGTATCCATCCCTTCATACTGCCTGGCCTCGCGATTCGAACAATCTGGAGTGTCCTGAGGCGTTCCGGTCTCGTTCTTCTAGGTGCTGACCGCAGCGCACTCAACCCATGTACAACCTGCATCACGCAGCGGCGCCGCTGGCCGCTCTCATCTTGCTATCGAGGTGGTCGGCCAGCCGCACGGCAAATTGCAACAGCGGCATGGTCGGGTTGGAAGCGCCGCCCTTGGCGAAGATGCTGCTGCCGGCGACATACAGGTTTTCGGTGCCGAACACTTTGCAATTGGCATCGACAACACCGAACTGCGGCGAAGCGGCCATGCGCGTGGTGCCCATGTGGTGGGCATGGGGCGCCATTTTCAGCGGAATCGAGGTGTCATAAACGAAGTCGTTCAGCTTGACGAAGCCCAGGTCCATGTCGGCGAACTGCTTGGCCAGTTCGCTGCCAATGCACTTGATGGTATGCCGGTCATCGGCGCTGAGCGCCCAGTTGACATTGACCTTGGCTACGCCCAGTGCGTCCTTTTCCTCCAGCAGCGAGATGCGGCTGTGCAGGTTGGGGAACTGCTCGATCATGGTGCTGATCACGCCGTCACCAGGGCAGCTGAACTTGGCGACGAAGGCGACCTTGCTGGCAACCCCCATGTCGCAGGCCAGGTTCTCCAGAAAGTGCTTGACCTCGGCAGTACGGCCATAGGTTTGCACATCCGCCAGCAAAGCGGCGGTGACATTGCCTTTACCGGCCTTGTACTCGTCGACGAAGGCATCGGTGGTGTAGTACTGGCGGGGCTCCGGGTCCTGCCCGGACTTGAGGATGAAGGTGCCCAGGTCGATGTTCAGGTGTTCCATGAAACACCCGCCGGCCAGCCCTTCCTTGTTCACCACACCGGCCGCCACCAGCGTCTCGCTGTTAAGCAACTGCCGGGCATTCTCGATGGCCCCCGTGGCCAGAATGAAGTTTCTGGCCACCAGGCGCTGACGATTGCGTTCATAGTCGGACAACACCACCGCCGCCAGGTGGCCGGAAGCTTTGTCGAACTCAAGGTCCACGCAGTTGCAGTTGATGAACACGTCCAGGCCTTTGGTCTGCTCCAGTGCCGTGGCGTACTTTTGCGCAAAGCGTGTCGGCGTGCTGAGCAGAAACCGATCTGCCTCGAAGTCACCACCCGTCAGGCCGGTGTTCATGGCGCGAAAATCCGAGCCGGCAGGCAGGTCGACGATATCCATGGCTGCCGGCAGGTAACCTTCGATCTCCGAATAAGGAATAGGCCAACCCGGTAAATCACCCGGAGGGGCGATGGTAAAGTCCGAAGGGGTGAACGGCCGACAGCGCCCTGCCCAGTGGTTGGACGTGCCTCCCAGATAGCGCAGGCGAGTTTCCTCGGGATACAGCTCCAGGCCCGTGGATGCGCAGGCGTACAGGCTTTGCGAATGCGGCGCATATTCGCGCCCACCGCCTTCGGCGAGCATCACGTTCCAGCCAGCGGCGGCCAGGCGTAAGCCCAGGGTAATGCCCGCCGGCCCGGCACCGATGATGCAGAAATCGTAGTTGTCGCGCAGCGCCTTCTGCTGCTGATAGTCCTTGATCATGCTGGCTCGTTCCGGAAATAACGGGACGGCAATACCCAACCGTTGATGACCACGAACCCAGGCTTTTCGAGCGGCTTGCCAGCAACGGCCGCCGAGGCGCCAAACACCGCGCCACCCACACCGAGCAAGACACAACTCTGGAGAAAGCCTCTACGGCCCAATTGCGCAGTACAAAAAGTGAGCTTCCCCATGATCCCGTGACCTGTACCCATGAAAGTTACACCCAGCGCGCCGCTTTACAGCCAGTCGAAAAAGGCCGTCAGCAACGCCCCGCAGAGCGCCCCGACCAGCAACATCGGCAGCACCACCAGCTCACGTTTGAGGCTGAACATATCCAGTTTGCAGTTCACATACACAACCAGCACCAGCGTTGGCACGGCATGCAGGGCAACCCCCCAGATCGCCCACTCCACACCACCAATCGCCAGCAACAGCGGTAGCAGCCCCCACAGCGAAACCAGGCGAATGATGTTGTCCATGGCCTGATACTTGGTCAGGCCCAAGGCAATCCACACCTGATGAGCCAATGTATAGCGCATAACGATGAACGACAGCGAAAGAATTGCCAGCATCGGGCCAGCTTCACGGTAGCGATCATCGTACATCCAGCCGATCAGTAGCGGGCTGGCGGTCAGAAAACCACCGCAAATAAACAGCACCAGCAGGTCGACCAGCAGGCGGAAGCGGTGATACAGCGCTTTCAGGCGTTCCTTGTCGTCGGCCCGGGCCGCTTCACTGAACGCCGGCAGCGCCACGGCGCCCACTATTTTCATCAGCGCTGTCTGCACCGCGCCAAGGATCAGCACCGCAATCGAATACACCCCCAGTTGCGCCGCCGACATGCTGGCGCCAAACCAGATGCGGTCACCGTACATGGCCAGCACGCCGACCATCGACGACAACAAGATCCAGCGGCCAAACACGATCAGTTCGGTCAGCGCCGTGCGGTCCCAGCGCAGGTGGTTGTTCGGCCCCTCCAGGGCGGTATGGCCCAGCACGGTCCAGGCCACCGCCGACACCAGGCCCGAGACCACCAGTGCCCAGATCGAGTGGGTCAGCAAGCCCAGCACCAGCATCACCACCAGGCCGGCTACTTGCGAGGCCAGGTCGACCAGCACCACGCGCTTTTGTTGGAAAGTTCGTACAGCCACATCTATCTTGGTGGACTGGAACCCCCAGATGGCCGCCGACAGCCCGGTTATCGCCAGTACCATCGGCAGCACCGGGGCGGCATAGGTAGAGTCCGCTGGCCACAGCTCGGCCAGTTGAGCCAACCAGGCGCCCAGTGCCAGCAGCAGGGTCAGGGCGAACAGCAGGAAACCGCGAATGATCTGCACGGTCCAGGCGGTGTTGAGAAAATCCGGGTCGTCACCGCGGTGACTCTGGATGATGTTCTGCCGCAGGCCGACATCGGAAAGCAGATGCAGAAGTACCGAAACGGTGGTGGCAATGACCATCACCCCGAACATTTCCGGCAGCAGCAAGCGGGCCATGATCAGATTGCCGCCCAGGCGCATCACCTGAGAAGCCACCTGCGAGACCAGGTTCCACGACCCGGCGTTCAGGGCCCGCTTGCGCAGGCTCGCAGTGGCTGACGCATCAATCGACGGCATGACTTCATTCTCTGACTGATTGGCTAAAAGTCACTATAGTTTCAATTAGCCACGATGCTAGCCGTTGCCCACCGAAGGAAAGGTGTACATAGCCGATGCCTGAACATTTTCGTGCGTTGATCGTCATCCTGTTTTTGGCGAGCGTGGTCTTCCTGCTGGCGCGGCGGCCTGCCACCGACCTGATTCCGCTTGGCGACTACAAGCGCCGGCGCAATCTGTGGTTCCTGCTGACCGTGCTGGCCTTTGCCTCTCACAGCTTCTGGCTGTACCTGGGGGCGGGCGCGGTCATTTTGCTGCTTGCCGGGCGCCGCGAGCACAACCCCATGGCGCTGTTCTACATGCTGCTGTTCCTGATCCCGCCAGCGTCGGTGCAGGTGCCGGGGTTTGGCGTGGTCAATTACCTGGTCGACCTCAACCACATCCGCCTGCTGACCCTGTGTGTGCTATTGCCGGCCGCGCTGCAACTACGCCGCCAACCTGACACGCTGCGCTTTGGCCGCACCTGGGCCGACAAGCTGCTGGCGGCCGGCCTGGTGCTGATGAGCGTGCTGTATTTGCGCGAAACCACGCCCACCGACACCCTGCGCCAGGCGCTGTACCTGTATGTCGATGTGTTCCTGCCGTACTACGTGGCCAGCCGTGGCCTGCGCCAGATCAGCGACTTCAAGGACACCTTGCTGGCCTTCGTGCTCACCGCCTTCGTCATGGCGCTGATTGCCGTGGCTGAATATGTGCGCCACTGGCTGCTGTACAGCGCCCTGGTCGACGCCATGGGCGTGCCATGGAGCATGTCCGGTTACCTGAGCCGCGGCGGCGCGCTGCGGGCCAGCGTCACCACCGGCCAGGCGATTGCCCTGGGTTATGTGATGAGCGTGGCGATTGGGTTGTTCTTGTTCGTCCAGGGTTATGTGCAGCGCCCGCTGCACAGGGCCATGGGCGCCCTGCTACTGGCCGCCGGGCTGTTCGCGCCGTTATCGCGTGGCCCGTGGATCGGCGTAGTGGTCATCGTGGTGGTGTTCATTGCCTTGGGCAAAGGCGCCGTCAAGCGTCTGGCGCTGCTAGGCGCGGCCGGCATGCTGGCGTTGCCGCTGCTGACCGTCGTGCCTGGCGGTGACAAGGTGCTGGACCTGCTGCCGTACATCGGCAACATCGAAAAAGAGAACATCACCTACCGCGAGCGACTGATGGACAACTCCTGGATCGTCATCCAGCGCAACCCGCTGTTCGGCTCGTTCGACTTCCGCAACACCCCGGAAATGCAGTCGATGATCCAGGGCGAAGGCATCATCGACATCGTCAACACCTACATCAACCTGGCACTGAGGGTCGGGCTGGTCGGGCTCGGCCTGTTCGTGGCGTTCTTTGCCGTGGTGCTGAGGGGCATCCGCAGAGCCATGCTCAGCTTCCCCGACAAGGATGACGAGCGAAGACAGCTCGGCCGGGTGTTGCTGGCGACGCTGATCGGCATTCTGGTGATCATCTTCACCGTCAGCAGCATCACCTTCATCCCGGTGGTGTACTGGTCAGTCGCCGGGCTGGGCGTGGCCTACATCCAGATGGTGCGCCGGCTGCACAACAGCCAGGCCATGGAACTGGCCGAACCCGGCCTACTACCCAGGTAATTTCATGAACGTGCTTACCTTGCGTCATTTCGTGCGCCTTTCGGCCCTTGCCGGCCTGGCCCTGTTACCGTTGGCCGGCTGGGGCTCAGACTGGCAGGTCAGTGTCGATGAGCAGAATGGCCTGCCTACCGTGACACGCGGTGGCGGCCCGGTGATGAAGGCCAAGTTCGATTTCTGGGCCGCCAACTGGAGCTGGACTGGCTTTTATACCGACTTCAAGGTCAATGGCCCCTACCACTACACGCTGAAGGGCAAGAACAAGGAACTGGACTTCGACCTGCAGGCAGATATCCGCAAGGAACAGGCGCAAACCCTGAGCTGGGCCTTCGACCTCGACGCCCACAGCCAGCAGCGCGGTGTAATGGGAGGCGGCATGGTGTTCCAGTTCGACCCGGCGCAAATCGCCGGCGACATGGGCGCCCCGCAGCTGCTGCCCGACAACCGCGGCTGGACGTGGGGCAAGGCCGACCAGGGCCGGCGCATCGAGATGCGCTTCGACCCGCCACTGGCCAAGGTCTACTTCGAGCGCGGCAACCCGTCCGAGCTGCGTGCATTCCTCTACAAGGACCCGATCGCCGCCGGCCGCCAACAGCTCAAGGCCGTGCTCAACGTGACCGGCGACATCGACCTGGGCCCCACCCCCAACGAGCGCTTCGGGCTGGCCGACCCTGCCAGCTGGCCCGATGACCAACTGGACTGGCGCACCTCACCGGTGGACCTGTCATTCCTCAACGCCGCAGAAAAGCCCGCCGGCAAGCGCGGCTTCGTCAAGGCGGTCGGTGACCAGTTGATGTTCGCCGACAACACCCCGGTACGCTTCTGGGGCACCAACTTGTCTGCCTACTCGCTGTTCAAAAGCCCGGACGAAGAAATCCGCCAACAGGCCAAGCGCCTGTCGGCCCTGGGTTTCAACCTGGTGCGCCTGCATCACCACGACTCGCCCTGGGTCAGCCCCAACGTGTTCGGCGACGGCACCCTGGTGCGCGATACCCAGCAGCTCAGCGCCGAATCGTTACGCAAGCTAGACCTGTGGATCAAAGCGCTTAAGGACGAAGGCATCTACATCTGGTTGGACATGCATGTGCAGCGTGCATTTACCGCCAACGACAACATTGAAGACTTCAAGGAGTTGCCCGAGAAGGAAGGTCGCGTTGACCTGAAGGGTTACGCCTACGTGAACGACAGTATCCAGAAAGCGATGAAGCGCTTTGCCGAGCAGTACATGACCCATGTGAACGAGTACACTGGGCTGGCGTACAAGGACGACCCGGCCATCGCCGCCGTGCTGATCACCAACGAGAACGACCTCACCCAGCACTACGGCAACGCCCTGTTGCCAGACAAGGATGTACCACGCCACAGCGAACGCTACATGTCGGCCGCCAAGGCCTTCGCCAGGCAACATGACCTGCCCGCCGACCTCACCTGGCGTGCCTGGGAGCATGGCCCGTCCAAGCTGTTTCTCAATGACCTGGAGCAGCGCTTCAATGCCGACATGATCGCCCACTTGCGCGGCCTCGGTGTAAAAGTACCGATCGCGACCACCAGCACCTGGGGCGGCAACGGTTTGAGCGCGTTGCCGGCGCTTACCGCAGGGGATGTCATCGATGCCCATAGCTACGGTGCCAATGGCCAGCTGGAGAAGAACCCACTGACCAGCGACGGCATGATCGACTGGATAGGCGCCGCCCAAGTGGTCGGCAAACCACTTACTGTCACCGAGTGGAACGCTGAACCCTTCCCGCTGCCCGACCGTCACTCACTGCCGCTATACGTGGCCGGTACCGCCAGCCACCAGGGCTGGGACGCGATGATGCAATACGCCTACAGCCAACAGGGGTTCAACCCCGGCTGGCGCACCGCGGACAACTGGCACGCCTACAACGACCCGGCGATGATCGCCACGCTACCCGCCGCCGCCCTGCTCTACCGCCGTGCGGACGTCAAGCCAGCCACCACTCGCTACGTGTTCGCACCAACACCTGCCACCCTCTACGATCAGGAAATCACTCCACGCAATTCAGTGCTGTTGCGCACGGCCATGGAAAAGGGCCAGTTGCAGATCGCGCTGCCACAAACACCGGAACTGCCTTGGCTGAAGCCTGCGGCTATCCCAGCAGGCGCACAGGTACTGCAGGACCCAGGGCAATCGCTGCTGCCCGCCGATGCCACCGAGTCGGTAACCGACACTGGCGAGCTCAAACGCAACTGGCAACAAGGCCTCTACACCATCGACACGCCGTTGACCCAGGCCGCCACCGGCTGGCTGGGCGGCCGCTCGATCAGCCTGGGGGCCATTGAGGTTAATTCGAAAACACCTTATGCCAGCGTCGTGGTGCAGAGCCTGGACGGTAAACCCTTGGGCCAGTCGCGTGAGCTGCTGCTTTCTCTGGGCACCCGTGCCATGCCCAAGGCCGATGACAAGACACCCTTCAATGTCGAACCCCTTGAAGGCAGCCTGACCCTCAAAGCGCCCGCTGGCCTGAAACTGTTCGCCCGCGATGCGCAGGCACAACTGAAGCCACTGCCGGCGGCGTACAAGGATGGGCAATACACCCTTACCTTCGACGGTCACTACATGTCCAACTGGCTGTTCTTGAAATAGAGCATATGGCCATCTACGCTCAGGTCACCTGTCGCTGATCATCCCACCTGCACGTTTCAGGGAGGGTTCGCTGCGTCTGTAAACAGCAGTTTCCAGGAGGTAGGGATGAAATTTCTGGTGGTGGGTGGCGCGGGTTACATTGGCTCGCACATGGTCAAGCACCTGCTTGCTGTGGGCCACGAAGTGGTGGTGGCAGACCTGGTCTGGCCTGGCCCGGGCATCCAGTGGGCCAAGCTCGACATCGCCGACGAGGCCGCACTGGATGTGCTGTTTGGCGTCTGTCGCTTCGATGCGGTGTTCCATTTTGCCTCGTTCATTCAAGTGGGCGAGTCGGTCAGCGCGCCCGGCAAGTACTACCAGAACAACGTCGCAGCCACCCTTGCCCTGCTGCAGGCCATGGTGAATGCCGGCATCAAGCACCTGGTGTTTTCTTCGAGTGCCGCCGTTTATGGCAACCCACAGTACGTGCCGATCGATGAAGCGCACACCAAGGGGCCGATCAACCCTTATGGGCTGAGTAAATGGATGGTCGAGCAGATTCTTGAGGACTTCGACCGTGCCTATGGCTTGAAGTCGGTTTGCCTGCGCTATTTCAATGCCGCAGGCGCTGACCCCGAAGGGCAGCTGGGGGAACGTCACGACCCGGAAACCCACCTGATTCCATTGATCCTGCAGGCGGCATCTGGCCGGCGGGAGGCGGTGACCGTGTTTGGCCGCGACTACGATACGCCGGATGGCACCTGCATACGTGACTACGTGCATGTTGCAGACCTGGCGGCGGCCCATGCGTTGGCAGTGGACTATTTGCTGGCAGGTGGCGAGCGTACCGCGTTCAACCTGGGCAACGGCTTGGGCTTTTCGGTGCAGCAGGTGATCGATACGGCGCGGACGGTGACCGGGCGGCAGATCAATGCCCTCGATGCGCCGCGCCGCGCTGGCGACCCGCCACGGCTGGTGGCTGATGCGAGCAAGGCGATACAGGTACTGGGCTGGCGGCCAGAGTTTGCCTCGCTGGAGCAAATTGTGCGGCATGCCTGGCAGTGGGAGTTGCAGTATCCCTGGACCGTGCAGCAGGGCTGAGGATCTTGGGGGCGCTTTGCGCCCCATCGCGACACAAGGCCGCTCCCACAGGTGCAGCGCAAATGGTCGATTTTTGCGCTGCACCTGTGGGAGCGGCCTTGTGTCGCGATGGGCTGCAAAGCAGCCCGACAATCAGTAATAGGTCCGCGGTTGCTCGTCCGCCTTGTTCAACACCGTCCCAATCAGGTTCACCGTGGCCAGGTGATGCAGGCAATCCTCGATTTCCTTTTTGTTGTTCATCCCGTTGGCCACCACCAGCAACACACAATCGAACTTGGGTATCACGGTGATCGCATCGTCCGAGCTGAGCAGTGGTGGCAAATCGAAAATGCAAATACGCGACTCGTAGCGGTTGCGCAAATCGCTGATCAGGTTGTTCACCTTGGGCGACGACAGCATCTCGGTGGACAGCGGGACTGGCACCCGCGTTGGCAGCACCACAAAGCGCGGCAAGGTCGGGTTGACCAGGCATTCCTGCAACTCGGCCTTGTCCGTCAGGAACTCGTTCAACGCCTGCTCCATGGGCAGGCCCAGGGTGCTGCCAACCTTGGGCCGGCGCAGGTCGAAGTCCACCAGCAACGCCGTCTTGGTGGTGTGGTGGGCAATACTCATGGCCAGGTTGATCGCCAGCACCGTCTTGCCCGCTTCAGGCGTTGGCGAGGTGATCGCCAGCGTGCGCCAGCCGTTTTCCTCCATGGCCCTGAGCACCTGCGTGCGCAGCAGGTCGATCGGCCCGTTCATGTTGGAGTTCTTGTTGTACGCCACGATGCGGTGGCGCTCCAGGTGGTCCGCACGCAGGGGCACCACCTTGGTATTCACGTAGTCGAACTGCCCCGGCACTTCTGCCAGCGCCGTACCGGGGGCGGGAGACAGTGCCTGGGGTGTGCCTGGGGTAACCTGATGAAGATTATTGCCAACAGCCGGCTTGGTCCTGTCCATCACTGCTTTCCCTATACAAACCGAGACATGACTTTGAACAACAGCACATCCAGTGGCATGTAGAACATGTGCACCAACACTACCATGATAGCCGCCAACGCCAGTGCCGCCAGGATCAGCCGGTTGCGCCAGCGCTTGCGCCTGGCCACGTCGGCCCTGGTATCGATATAGGGCACCGCAACCAAAACCCGTTTACCCAGCAGGTTTTCCAGGGCGCCAACACCGCGCACGCGCTGATTGAGCATTTCCATCAGCATCACCAGCGCACCGCCGCCAGCAGGTGCCAGCACCAGGCCAAGCGCCGCGATTTTCTTGCGGTTTGGCTTGATCGGCTTCTCAGGCAGCAGAGGGGGCTCCAGTAGCACGAAGCGTTCGGCCTTGTTTTCCTGCTCGAGGCTTTCGGTAATCTTCGCGCCCATTTCCTTGGCGCGGATTTCTTCATACTTTTTACGTGCGTTGTCGTGGTCACGCATCAAGGTCACCAACCCGCGCTCGACCTGCGGTGCTTCGAGGATCTCGGCTTCGTAGCCTTCCATCTTCTTGGTCAGCTCACGCTTCTGCTCGGACAGTGAGGCAATCCGCTCCTGGGCAGCGCTCATCTTGGCGCGCACACGGGCCACGTCGAGGCTGACCGTGGACGCTGCCGCCGTACGATCGCCACTGGCTTCGAGCGCCTGGATCTTGCGTTTGATCGCCACCACATCCGGGTGGGCGTCCTTGTAGCGGGTCAGCAGCCGGGCATACTCGGCCTTCAGGCTTGGCAGGTCCTGGGGTTGGTCGGCAGAGGCTGGCCTGGTGCCCTCAGTCGTTTTGGTCGCCAGGCCGGCATTGGCCGCGGACAGTTCCAGCTCCAGGTAGCGCAGCTCTTCCTGGGCAGCCTTGTAGTCACGGTCGACTTCGCGGAACTCCAGCTCCGAACGCGACAGCATGTTCATGCGCAGGGTCTGGTGCTCGGGCAAGGCATTGGCATGAGCCTGCTTGAAATCGGCCAACTGGTTTTCCAGGCTGGCCAGTTCGGCGCCCAGTTTGTTGGCTTCCTGGGTAAGAAACTCGGTGGTTTCGTTGGCCCGCTCGGTGCGCTGCTTGAGGTTTTCGTTGAGGAACAGCGTCACCAACTCGTCGGCGACTTCCTTGGCCACTTGCGCTTGCTTGTGCTCGAACGACACATTGAACGCCACGGTCGCTTCACCACGGCCACGGACAAAGGTGGTGAGGGTTTCGACCACGATGGCGTTGCGCATCTGGTCGATCTTGTCGCTTTCACTGAGGCGTTTGTCGGCGAACAAGTCGTACTTGCCGATGATGCGCAGCAGGTTTTCACGGGTCATCACCCGCTGGCGGATCACCTCGATGCGCTCATCGGCAAAGCTGGTGTTGTTGGTCGACACCAGCTCGGGCGAAATCTGCTGCGACTCCACCAGAATGGTGCCGGTCGATTGGTAGATCGGCGGCACCATCAAGGCGACGGCGACGGTCGCGACAAGAATGACTGCGGCACTCACCCCTAGCACCAGGGCTCTGTCCTTGATAATGGCGATGTAATCTCTGAGGGAGAGCTCGTAGTCAGACTTCATGGGGCCACCTGCCTGCGGTTCAGATGTCGGGGTACCTGTACGTCAACGTCAAACCAACGATCGTTGCGGTCGCATCCGGTACATGGTCCTGTTGCCGTTCCTTGTACATCAGTGACAGGCGCAGGTCCCAGTAAGGCGAAAACTGGCGGCTGGCCCATACGCTGTAAGTCTGCAGCGTGTTGGGCGACTGCCCTTTGCTGTCTTGCCAGGCCGCGTCGGCGCCCACCCGAGTCAGTTCGGCCACCGCGTAGCTCCATACACCACGCACCTGGTCCAGCTCGGCGAAACCGCCTTCGGCGCTGGCCACCGTGCTGCGTTCGGCGGTAAAGCTGGCATCGGCACGCGGGCCGGTGTATAGCAACGCAACCCCACCCTCCCCACGCCGGCCGCCGTCGTCACCAGACACCTGGTTGACGCCAATGTGGGCATCGGCGCTCAAACCTTCGGCAAGCTGGTACTTGACGCCGACTGCAGGGGTGTAGCTGTTGGAGGCGGTCGCGGTAAGGTCCTGCTCAGGCTCATAGCGTCGTGCGCCAAAGCGGGTGTACACATCGGCCCGCTCGCTCCAGGCGTAAGTCCAGGTAAATACGTTCGCCAGCTCCTCGTAGCCCGTCAGCGTACTGATGTCATAACGGGCACGGTTGTAAGTGGTTTCGTTGCTCAAGGTGCTGCGTTCAGTTACCGCCTGGCTCCAGTTGCCCGTCAGGGTGTAGAGCTTTTGCGTACCGTCGGTGGTGATCACCCCGGTGTCCAGCACTGTCCCCGACAGCGTCGAGCTTTCGTTGTAGCGCGCCACCAGGCCGAACCGCCCACGCTCGGTGGTGCGCTGCCAGCCCAGGCTGATATCGGGATCTTCACGGTCATCGACTATATCCGTGTCGGACGAGCGCAACACATGCATGCCCAGCCCCAACCTCAATTCGTCACGGTCGAACGTACCGATCAGGGTGTAATCAGGCGCAATGATCGTGCGCGTTATGCCCTTCTCCCCCGAGGTCAGCAACAAAGGGTTGCTGTCATATTCGACGGATGTCGGTACCGCCACCGTAGACTGCCAATTTGCCGCCAGGACCGCGTCCGTAAACGGCAAGGCCAAGATTGCCGTTGCAATGCTAGTTGTTCTAAGAAGAGGCATTAAATGTTCTTATTAAAAGGCAAGATCAAGGAACGACCAGCGTATCGCCAGCCTGAAGTTGGATGTTGGTGGACATGTCCCGCCCAGACACCAGGTCCTTATATCGCACGGGCAGGATCTTTTGGGAAGCGCCTGCGCCACGGACCACCTTGATTTCGCTTTCGTCAGCAAACTTGTCCAGGCCACCCGACATGCTCAAAGCTTGAAGCACCGCCGTAGGGCCTGCCATTTGCACCGGCCCAGGCTTGATCACTTTGCCTTGTACGTAGACCATGTTGCCGGCGATGCTCTTGACGACAACGCTGACGTTAGGGTCGGGAAGGAATTTTTCGAGTTTGGCAGCCACCTGTTTTTCGACTGCCGTCACATCCAGGCCGGCGACATTGATGCGCCCGGCCAGGGGGAAGGTGATACTGCCATCGGGAAGAACGGTGGCTTCTTGACGCAGGCTGTCTTCCTGCCACACCGAAACCATCACCACATCGCCGGGGCTGAGCAGATAGGCAGCACTGCTCTGGTCGGCGTTACCGGCGCCAGACCACACCGTCAGCAGGCAGAACGCGGCAAACATTGAACGCACCATGAGGGTCCCTCCGGCCAAATGGCCCGACAAAGAGCACTGAATGAGAACAACACACCAACTCTCGCTCCGCTTCGCGACGTACCGCTGCCGCGATGGCCTCGACCTTCCTGGAGGCCCTTGCCTTGACGCTGTAGACGTGGGCTGCAACACCCTGCAGACATGGGCCTATACAGGCTACTGGGAATATAGCAACGGTTGAAGAATTCACAAGCCAGGTCTTGCGCTTGCGGCATGCATCCCTTCACATGCCAGGCATGCGATTCAGATCTTTCTGCGGTTGGCAACGGCTACAAAGCCGATGACGGCAAAGGCAAAGAACCAGCCGGCAGTTGAAACAGGAATGATACTGTTCTGATTTATATACGAATCTGCCGCGCGCGCAGCGCCACTCAGCATTACCAGCAAAAACATCGATTTGATAATCAGAGTCGTGCGCATACACCCCTCCAGAAAACAGGAAAAATCAAATAGTTATTAGCGCGGTGTGGCGGGAGTTGTTTCTTTGTTGACTTGAGCTTATGGGCACAATGACATTACGTCAATGATCCGACACCATAATAAAATTCAATGGGCGATGGGGGCTTTCGTCAAAATATCGACATGCAATTTATGCAAGGGCGCGCTATCAGGGCGGAGGCTGCGTTTCACGGCTGAGAACGCATAGGGGGCATGCCCTGCCCCCAGAGGTTTCACTCGTCTGCGTGGTGAACCACGACCAGCAACTGCGCCGGCGTGACACCTACCGAGCGTAGCCGGTGCGGCGTCTGGGCGTTGAAATGAAGGGCATCGCCCTGTTCCAGCAGCACCCGTTCGTTCATGAAGTCCACTTCCACCTGGCCAGCATGCACGAACAGGAACTCCTCGCCCTGGTGTTCCTTGAACGTGGGGTCACTGAATTCGGAGGGTGGCTGGATCAGGAACGGCAGCAGGCTGCGTTGGCCGACCTGGCTGGTGAGGGCCGCGTATCCCGGCCCTTGCCCATCGCCTACCAACGCCTGGCGCTGGCCATGGCGCACCAGGCTGTAGCGGCTCTGCCCAGCCTGTTCTTCGGCGAACAGCTCTTCGACATTGACGTTCAGCGCCCGTGCCAGTTTCAGCGCCGCCGCGATCGAGGGCGTGTTGAGGCCGCGCTCGACCTTGGACAGGTAGCTTTTGGTCATGCCGGTCTTTTCGGCGAGCATTTCCAGGGTCATCCCCAGTTTCTTACGCAGCAGTTTCAATCGAATAGACATGTAACGCGTGTTTCCCAGGCTGAGGCAGCCATGATACGCGTCTGAAAGCTGACGCCAAGCCTGCAGGGATGGCCTTCAATCAAGGCATCACTGGCGGTACGTACTGCAACGTCGTACCCAGTGCCCACAGCAACACCAGCACCAACGGCACATGCACCAGCAACTGCACGAACGAGAAGCCGATCAGGTCGCGCGCCTTGAGCCCCAGTACGCCCAGCAGCGGCAGCATGTAGAACGGGTTGATCAGGTTCGGCAAAGCTTCGGCAGCGTTGTAGATCTGCACCGCCCAGCCCAGGTGGTACTGCAGGTCATTCGCCACCAGCATCACGTAGGGGGCCTCGATGATCCACTTGCCACCGCCCGAGGGGATGAAGAAGCCCAGCACCGCCGAATACACCCCCATCAGCACGGCATAGGTGTCATGGGTGGCAATCTGGGTGAAGAACAACGAAATATGGTGGGCCAGGGTCTGTTCGTCGACACCCTTCACCTGGGTGAGGATGGCGGCGATCGAACCGTACAGCGGGAACTGGATCAGCACCCCCGTGGTGGTCGGCACGGCACGCGCCACCGCGTCAAGGAAACTGCGCGGGCGCCAGTGCAGCAAGGCACCGAGCATGATGAACAACAGGTTGTAGGTGTTCAGCCCGGAGATAGCGGTAATCGCCGGCTTGGTGGCGAACTCCTGGTACAGCCAGCCAGCGGCCAGGGCCACCAGCAGCAGAATCAGGATGGGGCTGTGCTCCAGCCACTCACCTGGGCGGGTACGTTGCGGTGCGGGCGGCGCCGTGAAGGTGGGGTCGACACCACAGTCTTCAGCGCTGCGTGCACTGTTCGGGCCCGGGGCGGTGGCGTAGGCGATCACCAGCGAGACCACCACCAGCGCCGCCAACATCACGCCGGACTGCCAGAGGAAAATGGTTTCGGTGAACGGGATCACCCCAGTAATCGACAGGATCGAGGGTGGCAGGCTGGCCGGGTTGGCTTGTAGCTGCGCCGCCGACGATGACAGGCCCAGCGCCCACACCGCGCCCAAGCCCAGGTAGGCAGCCGCACCGGCGGCGCGGTAGTCCATTTTCAGGTCGGTGCGCCGCGCCAGGGCGCGTACCAGCAAACCACCGAACACCAGCGACAGGCCCCAGTTGAGCAAGGAGGCCAGCATCGATATCAGCGCTACCCAGCACACGGCCGAGCGACCGTTGCCGGGGATGCGCGCCAGGCGATCGATCAGACGCGCGGCGGGCGGCGAACTGGCAACCACATAGCCACCAATGACCACGAAGGCCATCTGCATGGTGAACGGGATCAAGCTCCAGAAACCGTCGCCAAACGCTTTGGCGGTGTCGGTCGGCTTGGCCCCCATGGCCAGTGCGCCAATGCACACCAGCAGCACCGCCAAGGCGGCGAACACCCAGGAATCGGGGAACCAGCGTTCGGCCCAGTTGGAGCAGCGCAAGGCAAAGCGCGCGGAACGGCTGTCTTGAATTTCAGCGGCCACAGTTGAATTCCTTTTATTGGTTTTATGAGGTGACACGTGTTGCCAGAAAACACAAAACCCTGTGGGAACAGCCATGCCCGCGAATGCATCGGTAAATTCACCGCAGCATTCGCGGGCACGCCCGCTCCCACAGGGTAGGATCGTGTAATGCCTTAGAAGGTCATTTCCTTCACATCATCCGGCACGATCAGCTTGCCGGCGGTTTTCTCGATGATTTCCTCGACGCTCACCCCCGGCGCAGTCTCGCGCAGGATGAACGCGCCGTCTTCGATTTCCAGGTAGGCCAGGTCGGTAAGCACCTTGCGGATGCAACCGGCACCGGTCAGCGGCAAGCTGCACTGGGGCAATAGCTTGGACTCGCCATCCTTGGAGGCGTGGGTCATGGTGACGATGATGTTGTCGGCGCCAGCCACCAGGTCCATGGCGCCACCCATGCCCTTGACCAGCTTGCCCGGGATCATCCACGAGGCGATGTTGCCCTGCACGTCCACCTCGAAAGCACCCAGCACGGTCAGGTCGACGTGGCCACCACGGATCATGGCGAACGATTGTGCCGAATCGAAGATCGAGGCACCGCGGCGGGCGGTGACGGTTTGCTTGCCGGCATTGATCATGTCGGCATCGATAGTGCTTTCGGTCGGGAATTCGCCCATGCCGAGCAGGCCGTTTTCCGACTGCAGCATCACATCCATATCGGCCGGTACATAGTTGGCCACCAGGGTCGGAATGCCGATGCCCAGGTTGACGTAGTAGCCGTCCTTCAGTTCACGGGCGACGCGTTGTGCCATCTGTTCGCGGGTCAGTGCCATGGTCAGGATCTCTTTGTTGTTCTGGTGATGGCGCTCAGGCCTTGACGGTGCGCTTTTCGATACGCTTTTCGAAGGTGCCGACGATGACACGGTCCACGTAGATGCCCGGGGTGTGGATTTCGCTGGGCAGCAGCACGCCTGGCTCGACGATTTCTTCCACTTCGACCACGGTGATCTTGCCGGCGGTGGCCGCCAGCGGGTTGAAGTTTTGCGCGGTGTTGCGGTACACCACGTTACCGTAGTGGTCGGCCTTCCAGCCCTTGACGATGGCAAAGTCACCGGTGATGGATTCTTCGAGGATGTACTTGCGGCCCTTGAACTCGCGCACTTCCTTGCCGTCGGCTACCGGTGTGCCGTAGCCGGTGGCAGTGTAGAACGCCGGGATGCCGGCCCCTCCCGCGCGCATTTTTTCGGCGAGGGTGCCCTGCGGGGTCAGTTCCACTTCCAGTTCGCCGCTGAGCAGCTGGCGCTCGAACTCGGCGTTTTCGCCCACGTAGGAGGCGATCATCTTGCGGATCTGCCGGTCTTCCAGCAGCACACCCAGGCCGAAGCCGTCGACGCCGCAGTTGTTGGAGACCACCGTCAGGCCCTTGACGCCACGCCGCTTGATTTCGCTGATAAGGTTTTCCGGGATGCCGCACAGGCCAAAGCCACCGGCCAGTACCGTCATGTTGTCGGTCAGGCCTTCGAGGGCCTGTTCATAGGTTGCAACGCGCTTGTCCAGTCCGGCCATGCTGATCCGCCTTTTGTAGTTGTTGAACCGACGAGGCTGTCGGTGAGCGTGTGCAGACATCTTCACCGCAAGCGACTGATTTGTTAATTTTGTTTTCGTCATCGATTGATAACTTTTACAAAACAAACAATAGGCCCGACATGAACGTCAAGCAACTGCGCGCCTTTGTCGCCGTGGCCAAGTACCAGAGCTTCGCCCAGGCCGGTGAACACCTGCATGTTTCGCAACCGGCCTTGAGCCTGACCATCAAGGCCCTGGAAGAAAACCTTGGCGGCGCCCTGCTCAGCCGCACCACGCGCAGCGTCAGCCTGACCGCCGAAGGCGAAGTGCTACTGCCACTGGCACGGCGCCTGCTGGCCGACTGGGACGACACCGAAGAGATGCTGCGCCAGCGCTTCACCCTGCAACTGGGCCGCGTGTCGGTGGCGGCCATGCCGGCCTTCGCCGGCAATTTGCTGCCCCATTCGCTCAAGGTGTTTCGCCAACGCTACCCCAAGGTCAACGTCACCGTGCATGACGTGATCAACGAACAGGTACAGGAACTGGTTCGCCATCGCCGCGTCGAACTGGGCATCGGCTTCGAGCCGGATAACATCGATGGGCTGGACTTTCACCCGTTGTACATGGACCGCTTCGTTGCAGTGCTGCCCGCCGACTCACCCTTGGCACGGCTGCCCCAGGTCAGCTGGGCACAGCTGATGGCCGAAGATTTCGTGGCCCTGCAACGCCCTTCGGCGGTGCGCCTGCTGATGGAGCAGAATGTGGCGGCCCAACACGGCAAGCTGGCAGTGGCCTTCGAGAGCCACCAGCTGACAACCATTGGCCGCATGGTCGCCAGCGGCCTGGGGGTCAGTGCCGTGCCGGCGCTGTGCATCAACCAGATGCAGGAGCTGGGCGCCCGTTGCGTGACCTTGGTCGAGCCTGTCGTCGAACGGCGCATTGGCGTGATTGCGCTCAGCGAGCACCAGCTTTCCACCGCAGCGCAAGCGCTGCTTGAAGTTCTGCTTTCCAATACCCGCATCCCGGAGGTGACATGCGTTATGTGAAACTGGCAGGTACGCAGGTCCCGGCCATCGGCCAGGGCACTTGGTACATGGGGGAAGACCCTGCGCGCAAGGCTGACGAAGTGGCGGCCCTGCAACAGGGTATCGAGCTGGGCCTGAACCTGATCGACACCGCCGAGATGTATGCCGAAGGGGGGGCGGAAGAAGTCGTTGGCCAGGCCATTGCCGGGCGCCGCGAGCAGGTGTTTCTGGTCAGCAAGGTCTACCCGCACAATGCCGGCCGCCGCAACATGTCGGCCGCCTGCGAACGTAGCCTCACGCGCCTGGGCACCGACTGCATCGATCTTTACCTGTTGCACTGGCGAGGCCAGCACCCGCTGGAGGAAACCGTCGAAGCCTTCGAACGCTTGCGCGAGCAAGGCAAGATCAAGCGCTGGGGCGTGTCCAACTTCGACGTCGATGACCTGCGCGAACTGCACAACCCTGACTGTGCCACCAACCAGGTGCTGTACAACCCGGCCCAACGTGGCATCGAATTCGACTTGCTGCCGTGGTGCGAAAAGCGTGCATTACCGACCATGGCCTACTGCCCGCTGGCCCAAGGCGGGCGCTTGTTGCAACACCCGGTACTGGCAGAAATCGCCGAGCGCCATGGCGCCACACCGGCCCAGGTCAGCCTGGCCTGGGTGACCCGTGATGACGGGGTGGTTGCCATCCCCAAGGCGGTGACGCCCGAGCATGTGCGGCTGAATGCGGCTGCGGGTGCGCTGACCTTGACCCGCGAAGACCTGCGAGCGATTGATCGGGCGTTCCCGGCACCCACGCGCAAGCAGCGGTTAGCGATGGTCTGAGTGGTAGCACTGCTAATTGTATGAGCGGCCTTGGGCCGCTCATACAATTAGCGTACGGTTAATGAAAATCCCGGCTACGCACATCCAGCCCTTGCAACAGCGGGCTCACATCCTCCAGCCGCCGTGCAATCAAGTGCCGCACACCATTCTCCTGCTCCAGCCGCCCACTGACCTTGAGCAGCTGAGACCCCACCAAGGCCCGCCGCTGCCGTTCGGCAATGTCCCGCCACACCACCACGTTGACCATCCCGTGCTCATCCTCCAGGGTAACGAAGGTCACTCCACTCGCGGTCTGGGGCCGTTGGCGGCCTACTACCAGCCCGGCCACGGCAATGGTGTCGCCATGCTCGACACCTTGCAGCTCACTCGAGCTACGACACCCCAGCGCCCTCAGGCGTGAGCGCAGCAGGGCCAGTGGATGCGGGCCAAGCGTAGTACCGAGGGTTTGATAATCGGCTACCAGGTCCTCGTCCACGGTAGGTGCAGGCAAAGCCACCGCCACTTCCGGCAAGGCTTGCACGTCGGCGAACAACGGCAGCTGCGGCTGCACCGCTGCCACCTGCCAGCGTGCCTGATGCCGATCGCTGGCCAAGGCCCGCAGCGCTCCGGCATCGGCCAGGCGGGCTCGGGCCCGTGAGTCGAGCCCGGCACGCAGGCACAGGTCTTCGACGTCGCGCCATGGCCGTTGCGCCCTTGCCTGCTGCAAACGCCTGGCATCGGCTTCGGCCAGGCCACGCACAAGGCGCAAGCCCATGCGAATGGCCAATGTGCCATGCTCATCAGGCTCGAGGGTACAGTCCCATTCACTGTGGCAAACGTCTACGGGCCGCACCTCGATACCCTGGCGGCGAGCCTCCTGCAGCAACTGGTCAGGGCTGTAGAAGCCCATCGGCCAGCTGTTGACCAACGCACACGTGAAGATCGCCGGCTCATGGCACTTCAACCAACTGCTGGCGTAGCACAGCAGGGCAAAACTGGCCGCATGCGATTCAGGGAAGCCATAGCTGCCAAAGCCCTTGATTTGCTCGAAGATGCGCTGGGCAAACGCCAGCTCGTAACCGTTGCGCAGCATGCCCTGTACCAGCCGCTCGCGGTGCGGCTCCAGGCCACCATGGCGCTTCCAGGCCGCCATGCTGCGGCGCAACTGGTCAGCCTCGCCCGGCGTATAGTCGGCTGCGACCATGGCCAGTTCCATCACCTGCTCCTGGAATAGCGGTACACCCAACGTACGTTCGAAGACTGCCTTGAGTTGCGCGGACGGGTACGTCACCGGCTCCTGTTTCAGGCGCCGGCGCAGGTACGGATGAACCATGTCGCCCTGGATCGGACCGGGGCGGACGATGGCCACTTCGATGACCAGATCGTAGAACGTGGTGGGCCGCAGCCTGGGCAACATGGCCATTTGCGCGCGTGACTCGATCTGGAACACACCCATGGTCTCGGCGCGGCTGATCATGGCGTAGGTGGCTGGGTCTTCGCTGGGGATGGTCGCCAGGGTCAGCTGCCGGCCACGGTGGCGCTGCAGCAGGTCGAAGCAACGGCGCAAGGCACTGAGCATGCCCAGCGCCAGCACGTCGACCTTGAGCAAGCCGACCATGTCCAGGTCGTCCTTGTCCCACTGGATCACCGTACGCTGCGCCATGGCCGCATTCTCCACTGGCACCAACTGGTCGAGCGGTTGCTGGGAGATGACGAAGCCACCTGGGTGTTGCGACAGGTGCCGGGGGAAGCCGATCAGTTCACCAGCAAGTACCAGCACCCGCCGCAGCGAAGGGCTGCCGGCCTCGAAACCGGCCTCGGCCAGGCGCTGCTCATCGGGTATACGGTCGCTCCAGCGGCCACAGCACTTGGCCAATGCATCCACCTGGTCGGCAGGCAGCCCCAGCACCCTCGCCACATCCCGCACAGCTCCGGCGGCATGATAGGTGTTGACCACCGCCGTCAGTGCTGCACGGTGCCGGCCATAGCGGCGGAACACGTACTGGATCACTTCTTCGCGTCGGTCATGCTCGAAATCCACATCGATATCGGGCGGCTCGTTGCGTTCGCGAGACAGAAATCGCTCGAACAGCAGGTGATGCTCCATAGGGTCGAGTTCGGTGATGCCCAGCACGAAACACACTACCGAGTTGGCTGCCGAGCCACGGCCCTGGCACAGAATGCGCTGGCTGCGGGCGAAAGCGACAATGTCGTGCACGGTCAAGAAATAGCTTTCGTAACCAAGCTCTTCGATCAACGCCAGTTCCTTGGCCAGCACATCGCGCACCTTTTCACTTGGCCCGTTTGGCCAGCGCAACGGCAAGCCCTGCTCGCACAGATCACGCAACCAGCTGGCCGGGGTGTGGCCCTCGGGCACCAGTTCGCACGGGTACTGGTATTTCAATTCGCTGAGGTCGAATTGACAGCGCTGGGCAATGGTCAAGGTCTCTGCCAGCAAGTTGGCCGGGTACAGTTCCCCCAGTTGCGCTTGGCTGCGCAGGTGCCGCTCGCCGTTGGCAAACAGAAAGCGCCCGGCCTCGTTTACCTGGCAATGCTGGCGGATGGCAGTCATGCAGTCCTGCAAGGCACGGCGGCCTCGCACATGCATATGTACGTCGCCACAGGCCACGGCGCGCACGCCCACATCAGCCGCCAGTGCCTGCAGGCGCTGCAGGCGCATGGCATCGTCACAGCCCCGGTGCAGGTGCACGGCCAGCCACAGACGCTCGGCGAATACACTGCGCAGCCATTCACCGGTGGCTTTATCAACACTGTCGTCGGCCACCCACAAGGCCAGCAGGCCTTGATGGTGCTGCTGCAGGTCGTCACGAAACAACTGGTACTCACCCTTCTCTGCCCGCCGCCGGGCACGGGTGATCAGTGCGCACAGGTTCTGGTAGCCGGTCAGGTTCTCGACCAACAGCACCAGCTTGGGCCCGTCGTGCAACTGCACCTCGCTGCCGACGATGAGCCGCAGCTGATGCGCCTTGGCGGCCTGCCAGGCGCGCACGATACCGGCCAACGTGCATTCGTCAGTAATCGCCAAGGCCTGGTAGCCTTGTTCGCGCGCGCGCCGGAACAGCTCATCGGCACTCGACGCACCGCGCTGGAAGCTGAAGTTGGACAGGCAATGCAGCTCGGCATAACCCGGCGTGTTCATGCGAACCAACCCTGCAACCACAGTGGGCCGGCCTGGCTCAAGTCGCGGTAGGCCCAGCCGCGCAGGCCGTCACGGGTTTCGATATGGTAGTAATCGCGTCGCACATCGCCGCCATCCCACCAGCCGGATTCGATGCGTTCAGCGTAACCCTGCACCTGATAGCCGACGCCATCCAGCGCCATCGGTGCCGGCAGCAGCCAGCCTGGGCGACTGCCTGGGGCAACCGGCATGTGGCCTTGAGCGCCCTGCTCTGCCAGTTGCCAGGCGCATTCGGGGCGGTGATCGGCTGCCGCGCTTAGCCCCTTGACGGCCTCATCCCCCAGGCGCGCGCGCAGCCGCTCACGCAATTGCTCCCAGGGTTGCGCCTGTTGCGCCCGAGGGTCGAACAACGCCTGATGCTGTGGCACGAACGGTGGCAAGTCTTCGGCCACCAGCCGCAGGTTGCGCACCGGTGCGGGTATGCGTAGCGGCTCCAGGCGGCCACGGGCCAATTCGAACAACATCGACGCATCGCGTTCGGCCGCCAGCAGGCCAACCTTGAGCACCGTGTCTGGCCCCTCGGCATGCTCCAGATACAGGCAAAAGCGCTGCACCCCGCAGTCGCGCCCGGCCAGAAAGGCAGCAAGGTCGTTGAGCATGCGCCGCAGTGGGAACAACAGCGCCTGGTGCGATTCGACGTCGAAGTTCAGTTCGAGACGGGTTTCAAAGCGGTCCGGTGGCCGATAGAAGTCCAGCCCCAGGTTGCGCAGGCCTAGCAGTTGGTCGAGGTGCAACTGCACCTGGGCAGAAAAGCGTCTGGCCAACGTGTCGCGCGGCAAGGCCACTACCTGGCCCAGCTGGCGCAGGCCCATGCGGGCAAAAGCTTCGGCGGCTTCTGCCGGCAAGCCGACACGTGTGATGGGCATGCTCAACAGCGCTGCACGGGTGGCCTCGGCATCGCTCACGGCCAAGCCATCGTGCCCATTGGCAAGCATGCGAGCCGCCACCGGGTTGCTAGCCAGAACGATGCGTTGGCGCAGGCCCAGTTCTGCCAACTCCTGGCGCAGGCGCGCCTCGAACAAAGGCCAGGGGCCGAACAGTTGCAGGCTGGAGCCTACTTCCAGCAACAGCGCCCGAGGGTAATGCAGGCTGACCTGGGCACTGAAGCGGTAAGCCCAGGCTGCCAGCAGTTGCTGCACCTGGTCGATGCGTTTTGGGTCGACTTCGACGCAGGTGAAGCCATCCGCCAGGGCACGCGCTGCAGTCAGGGTTTGCCCGGCTCGCAGGCCCAGTGCAGCGGCGGCCATGTTGACCGACTGCAACACACGTCGCTGAGTCGGCCCGCCAATGAGTACCAAGGGGGTATCAAGGTCGTCACGCTCACGCAGCACGGTATCCAGCGCAAGCTGGGGGAGCAGAATGCAAGCCCAGAGCATGGCGCATCAGCCCCGCCCTGGGCAGGCAATGGGCAGCGCTGGAGGCATGCCACCACGGCTTTTCAGCACGCGCCATTGTGCCGGCCGAGTGTCGACGGCAATGCGCAGTGCTGCCGGTGAAGGGTTGTGCGCCGCCTGCTGCGGCCTGCAGGCGAATGCCAACGCCTGACCGGTTTCGGCGGCCACCTGCAAGCGCCGCAGGGCGCGGTCATCGGCGCGCTCCGGCCAGCACAGCACCGCCGCACAACTGCCCGAGCGCAGGCACTGCTCGGCGGCCCACAGGGCATCGGCAGGTTCGGCGTCCACTTGTACCAGCCAGCGCAGGTCCACACCTGCTGCCTGCCAGGCCGGTGCGTAAGGAATGAAGGGCGGTGCCACCAGCACTACGCGGTTGGCATCTGCACTCAGCCGGGCCAGGGTTGGCCACAGCAAGTGCAACTCGCCACAGCCGGGGCTGGCCAGCAACAGCTCGCTCAGTGCTGCCGCCGGCCAGCCGCCTTCGGGCAAGCGTGCGTCGAGGGCCGCATGGCCGGTTGGCTGCAACCCGAGTGGCCGCGCCTCGGCCTGCCGACCGCGCCAGATACGGCGCTGGTCGAGCAGCCTGTCGAGGTCGACCACCGCGCCCATCAGTCGCGCCTCAGCAGGCCGCAGAATACGCCTTCGATGAAGAATTCCTGTTCTGGCTGCACATCGATGGGCGCATAGGCCGGGTTACGGGGCAACAGCCGGTAATTGCCGCCCTGGCGTTGCAGGCGCTTGATGGTCACTTCGCCGTCCAGGCGCGCCACCACGATCTGCCCGTCACGGGCGTCGGCCTGTTGCAGGATGCCGACCAGGTCACCGTCGAAGATGCCGTCGTCGATCATCGAGTCGCCACGCACTTTAAGCAGGTAGTCAGGGGTGCGGCGGAACATGCTGGGGTCGAGCAGCAACTGTTCGTGGATATCGAGGTCCGGGCCTATGGGGGCGCCTGCCGCTACCTGGCCCAGCACCGGGATTTCGAGAATCTCCGGCCGGCGCAACGGTTCGGCCAGGCGAATGCCCCGCGCCTGGTTAGGCGTGACATCGATGTAACCGGCTTGGCACAGGGCGGTAATGTGCTTGCGGGCGACGCTGCGCGAAGCAAAACCGAAGCGCGTGGCGATATCGGCCAGGCTTGGCGGCTGGCTGTGCTCGGCAATGCGCTCGCGGATGAATTCGAAAATGGCGCGGCGCTTGGGGGTAAGATTGTCCATGGAGCACATTTGTACTCTTTTCGTGGCGCGCTGACCAGCCCCCTTTGTCGTCCACTTTGGTTATGATCCCTTGGCTTGTGTTTTTTTGATCTGGATATCCCATGCTGACCGCCCTGCTGTTCGACCTCGACGGAACCCTTACCGACACCGACACCCTGCACCTGCAGGCCTTTCGCCAACTGCTGCGTGAGCACGACGGCCGTGAGCTGAGCCAGGCGCAGTTCGATGCTCAGGTCAGTGGCCGCGCCAATGGTGAACTGTTCGCCGAGCTGTTCAACGGCGCCAGTGTCGAACAGTGCCAGGCGTTGGCCGACCGCAAGGAGGCATTGTTCCGCGACCTGTCGCCGTCACTTGAACCCATGCCAGGCCTGCTGCGCCTGTTGGAGCACGCCCAGGCCCATGCCATCGGCATGTGTGTGGTGACCAACGCACCGCGACTGAACGCCGAGCACATGCTGAACGCCATGGGCCTTGGCCAGCGCTTTGAACATGTGTTGGTGGCCGAGGAACTGGCGCGGCCCAAGCCAGACCCGCTGCCTTACCTCACCGGGCTGCAGCAGCTGGGTGCCGAGGCCAGGCAGGCGCTGGCTTTCGAGGACTCATTGCCGGGGGTGACCGCTGCCAGTGGCGCGGGGATCTTTACCGTGGGCGTGGCAACGACGCAGACCGCTGAACGTTTGCTGGCGGCGGGTGCACAGCTGGTGATAGATGACTTCAACGACCCTGCACTGTGGGCCCTGATCGAGTCCATGCAGTAAGCATCTGGGGCCCCCATGCTGATCGACGAAGAACTGACCCTTAAAAAGCTGGAAACCTTCCTCGCCTTCATGCGCACCGGCAACCTCGGCCGCGCCGCCGCCGAGCTGTCGACCAGCGCAGTCAGCGTGCACCGTGCCATCCATTCGCTGGAAAGCGCGCTGCGCTGCCCGTTGTTCAAGCACGAAGGCCGCCAGCTGATCCCGCTGGAAAGCGCCTACGTGCTGGAAAAGAAAGCCCGGCAACTGATTCAGGACGCCGAGCAGATGGTGCGTCAAACCCGCGAAGCAGCCGGCTTTTACGCCGAGCGCTTCCGCTTGGGCGCACTCTACTCGCTGACCGTGAAAACCGTGCCAAAGCTGGTCATGGGCCTCAAGCTGCGCCGCAGCGAACTGAACATCGACCTGACCCTGGGCTCCAACGTCGATCTGCTGCAGCGCCTGAAGAACCACGAACTGGAGGCCATCCTCGTCTCCCTCGACGAGAGCGCCAGCGACCCGGCCTGCGAGCAACTGCCGCTGTTCTCCGACGACATTTTCCTTGCCGTACCTACTGATTCGCCCTTCGCCGGGCAGGCCGAGGTAGACCTGGCTGACCTCGCCGACTCCACTTTCATTACCCTGACCCAGGGCTTCGCCACACACCGCGATGGCGCCCGGGTGTTCCAGCAGGCCGGGTTCGAGCCGAAGGTGGCCATGCAGGTGAACGATATCTTCACCCTGCTGAGCATGGTCAGTTCAGGCGTGGGCTTCGCCCTGCTGCCTGGGCGCATCGCGGCGGTGTACGAGAACCGCGTCAGGTTGATTGCCTTGAAGCCGCAATATCGCCTGCAGCAGCACATTGGCGTGGTGTTTCTGAAGGCGCGCGAGCGGGAGCCAAACTTGTTGGCGTTGTTGGCAGAGTGCCGAATGTACAGCCGAGATAACTGAACCTGCGCCAGCAACGGCCAGCGCAGGTTCATGGGGTCAAAGGTCGTAACGCAACGCCAGGTCTACCGTGCGCGGGGCGCCCACATCGAGGATGTCGCCGCTGCGATTGTTGGTGATGTATTCCTTGTCGAAGGCGTTTTTCACAAAACCGGACACGGCAATGTTGCGGGTAATCTTGTACTCGGTATTGAAGTTGACCAGCCAATAATTGTCGCTGCGACGCTCGTCGGTGACCTGCCCGGCGTCATCAAACTCGTACTCGGAGGGCGACGTGCTCTGGTAGACGAGGTCGGTGTTGAGGGTGAGGCGCTCGTTCCAACGGTAGGTCGCGCCCAGCGACATCTTGTATTTGGGCGAGTAGAGGAAGTCTTCGCCACTCATGTCGCGACCATCGCCGGTCACGAAGTCCTTGTACTTGCCAACGGTTACCGAGGCTGCACCGTTGAGGGTCAACTGCTGGCCCAGGTCTTTCTCGACCGACACTTCCAGGCCCTTGATATCGCTGCGGCCGGCATTGAACACATGGACGAACTCGATGTTGGGGTCCAGCACGCTGACCTGCTGGTCTTTCCAGTCGGTGTAGTACAGGTTGGCGCGGGTGCGCAGCGTATCGTCAAGTAACGAGCCCCGGTAAGACAACTCGTAGTTTGTGGTGTATTCCGGGTCGTAGGCCTCGTGACCGCCACCGGCACGCATGTTCACACCGCCACCGCGATAACCCTTCTGCACCATGAAGCCCAGGTACTGCCCATCGGCCAATTCATAGTCCAGGCCAAGCTTGGGCAGAACCGCATCAAACGATTTGCTGACCTTTCCGGGGCTGGAGAAGTCGTCCTGGTCAATGTCAGTGTCATTGGTTTCGTGGTCGTATCGCAAACCAGTGATCAGTGTCCAGCTCGGTACGAAGGTCCAGTTGATCTCGCCGAACAGCGCCTGGTTTTCAATTGTGGTATCGCCCTTGGCAGTGCCGAACAGCTGGTTGTCGAAGAGCAGGCGATCATGGAAATCGTTGGTGTTGTGCCCGTAGTAGGCCCCGACGAAGCTCTTCAAGGTGTCGCCGTTGTAGTTCAGGCGCAGTTCCTGGCTGAACAGGTTGCCGTCCTGCTGACGCAACACCACCTGGTTGGCGTCGGCCGACTGGTCGAAGTCCAGGCGTGCGTCGTAGTCCGAGCTTGTGTTGGCGGTAAGACTGGTCAGCGACCAGTAATCGTCCAGCCGATAGTCGACCTTGGCGCTGACCGTGTCCTGCTGCAGCTTGTCGAAGGCCTTGGTGTCGGAGGTCATCTTGTAATAGCGAACCTTGCCGTTTTGCCGCATGACCGTGTTATCCCCCTTGCGGCTTTCACCGTGGGCGTAGGTCAGCAGGATGTCGAGGTCGTCGCTGGGCAGGATCAGCAACTTGCCACGGGCATTGGCGGTACGGGTGGGGTTGGCATCGTCATGCAGGGTGGTGTTGTCGATGTAGCCATCGCCTTCCTGATAGTCCACGGCAATGCGGCCAGCGACCTTGTTGTCGACCAACGCACCGCCACCGGCCACGGCCGCCCCGCGTTCGCCGTAATTCCCCATGTTGGTCTGCGCCGAAAAGCTGGGGTCGAAGGTTGGGTTACGGGTCTGGATCACCACCGCACCCGCCAAGGAGTTGCGGCCCTGGGTCGTGGATTGCGGACCGAGAAACACTTCAACCTGCTCGGTATCCCATAGCGGCATGGGGCTCAAGGTCAAGGCGCGGTTGGGTTGTACAGCGCCGTCGACAAACACCGACACCGCACCATTGAGTGTGGCAGGGCCCTGGTCTTCGAAGCCGGATACGGGTACGCCGCGGATCCCCCAGTTTTCATTGCCAGACTGGTTGTACACACCGGGCGTGCGCGCAAACACATCGACCAGGTTGTGGTCTTCCTTCTCGCGCAGTTGCTTGTCGGTGATCACGACTACACTCGACTGGGTCTGCTCCAGGGTGCGGTTGATCTTTTCCCCGGTCACCGTGATCTGTTCCAGCTCCACCGCCCCAACCGGTGCTGCTGCCCAGGCATTGTTTGCCAGGCACAGGGCCGAGCCCACTGCCAGTGCCAGTGTACTTTTCTTGACGTCCACGCCCCGCTCCTTCGACAGATTGCTGTTGTTATTTGCCGTATGCCTGCACGTTCCTCCCTGCAGGCGGAGCGGAGTCTGGAGTAAAGGTAATGGGAAGTAAATACTATTGGTAATACGTCGCATTTGTGACAGGTGAAGCCCTGCTCACATGCCACCCTTGCAGCAATACGGCCAAAGCCGCCAACCCGGCAGGGACCAGTAATGATGCAAACACTTGTGCAAAACTCCAGCCCAACGCCAGCATCTGAGCCCCGGCGAAGGCGCTGAGCACGGCGCCGATGCGCCCAATGCCGCTCATCCAGCTGGCCCCGGTCGCCCGCGCTTGCGTAGGGTAAAAGGCCGCCGCCAATGCATTCATGCCAACACTCGCGCCGTTCAGCCCAAAGCCCACAGCGCAGGCTATGGCGCACAGCCAGGCGAAATCCCCCACCACTTGGCCAATCGTGAAGATAACCGCGCCACTGAACAGAAACGTCAGCATCAACACCCGCTGCGGATTGCAACGGTCCATGGCCCAACCCACTGAAATCGCCCCCACCGGGCCGCCTATCTGGAAACAGGCCGTGACAATGGCCGCTTCCGAGACCGAAAAACCACCGCCCTCCTTCACCAGCGTCGGCAGCCAGCCGCTGAACAGATAGACCAGAAACAGCGCCAACACATAGCCCGCCCAGAGCATGCAGGTACCAAAGCGATAGCGCGGTGAGAGGATGGTGCCGATGGCTCCACCTGCAGCCGGGGCGTTGCCGGGCATGACAAAGGTGGTGTCGGCGTTGACATGCTCAGGTGCCAAGCGGCGGACAATGGCCATAATGCGCTTGCGCTCTGCACCTTTGCTGACCAGGAACGTTACCGATTCCGGCAGGCGCCAATACAGCAACGGCAGGACCAGCAGCGGCAACACCCCACCCAGCACCAGAACACTGCGCCACCCCAGGTTGGGGATCATCCAGGCGCTGACGAACCCACCCATCGCCGCCCCCAGGGAGAACCCGCAGAACGCCAGGGTAATCAGCAGTGAGCGGCTGCGTGCTGGGGCGTATTCACTGACCAAGGTGCTGGCATTGGGCATGGCCGCCCCCAGGCCCAGGCCCGTGAGAAAGCGCAGCGCAACCAAGGTTTCCAAGTTGGGTGAAAAGGCCGAGGCCAAGGTCCAGATGCCGAACAGCAGCACGCTGTACAGCAGCACCGCCTTGCGCCCGTAGCGGTCCGCCAGGGGCCCGGCAATCAGCGCGCCAAGCGCCAGGCCGATCAGCGCGGCGCTCAAAACCGGGCCCAGGCTTTGCGCACCCAGGTGCCAATCGCTTTTCAGTTGTGGGGCAATGAAGCCGATGATGGCGACGTCCAGGCCATCCAACGCAATGATGAGAAAGCCGAGGAACACCACCCATTTCTGGTAGCGGCCGATGGGTTGCTGGTCGATCAGTTGGCGCACGTCGAGCGTGTTGTTCATGGGTATCACCTGTTGTTGTTTTTATGACGGTGTTTCAGCCCAGGCTGGGCAAGCGCACAGGCCTTATGATCCGTGTCTCCTGCGCTACCACAAGGTCGCGGGTGGCATGCAGATAGGCAGCAAAGTCCGGGTCGGCATCCCGCGCCGCGCTGCGCTTTTCAAAATCATCGAGGCTGTCATAGCCCCACAAGTGCACCACCTGGTTCAACGGGCCGATGCTGCTGGTGTAGAACGCCAGGGGTGCGCCTAGGTGGCGCAGCAGGATCGGCATCGCCAACTGGTCGAAGGCTTCGAGAAAGGCCGCCATGCAACGCGGGCGAATGGTGTAGATGCGGTGGTCGACTACAGGCTTGTCCATCACGCCACCTCCCGCGCTTTGCCCGCAGCCGCCAGGCCCTGCTCGACACCCGCCAGATGGCGCCCGGTGATGTAGCCAAAGGTCATGATCGGCCCCAGGGTGATGCCGGCACCGGGGTAGTTGCCGCCCATGATGCTGGCTCGGTCGTTACCCACCGCGTACAGGCCGTCGATGGCCTGCCCATCGGCCGCCAATACTTCACCGACCACGCTGGTGCGTAGCCCGTCGAAGGTGCCCAGGTCGCCCATGATCACCTTCACGGCAAAGTACGGCCCTTCGCCCACCGGCGCCACGCACGGGTTGGGCTGTTGCTGCGGGTCGGCCAGGTAGCGATTGAAGCTGGTGCTGCCGCGACCGAACTGGCGGTCTTCGCCCTGCACCGCGCCAAGGTTGTATTCGCGCACGGTCTGCTGCAGCCCTTGCGCGTCGATACCGGCCTTGCCCGCCAGCTCGGCCAGGGTCTTGCCCTTGAGCAGGTAACCATTACGCAACAAGGGCCCCAACGGCATCGGTGCAGGCTTGGCAAAGCCCAGGCCATACTTGGCCAGGGTGCGGCGGTCGCACACCAGCCACATGGCGGTTTCTGCCTGACCGGCGCAGGCTTCGATCAATGCTGTGCCCACGTCATGGTAAGAATTCGACTCGTTGGTGAAACGCTGCCCCGAACGCAGCACGCCGATCACACCTGGCTTGTAGCGGTCGAGCAAATGCGGAAAGGCAATGTGCCGCCCGCCAGCCACTGGCACCTTCGATACCGGCATCCAGGCGGCTGCTGCCTGCAGGCGGATATCGACCTTGGCCCCCAACGCCTCGGCCATGCGCGCACCGTCACCGGTATTGCCCGCCGGCACCGGCGAAAAATGCTCGCCGCCACGCCGCACATGCGGGTAGGCCTGGCGCAGCCGTTGCAAATCATGGGAGAAACCGCCACAGGCCAGTACCACCCCACGCCGGGCCTGAATGCGCTGCTCGCTGTCAGCCTGCCCGACCAATGCCCCTGTCACTCGACCCTCTTCATGCAGCAGTTGCCGCGCCGGTGTACCTGTGAGAATCGGGATGCCCAGGTCCAGTGCCGAGCGTACCAGCCGCGCTGCCAGGGCATTGCCGCTGGTGACCTGGGTGCCACGTCGGTACAGGGCAAGCTCCTTCAAATGGGTTATCAGGCGCTTGGCCACATACACGAACGAAGTCAGCGAGCGGGTGACATTGAAGAAATGCTTGAGGTCGGCATTCGACGAATTGAACATCATGCCAATGAACGTGATGGTCTTCAGCGGCGGGCGCAGGCGCGCCATGTCCGGCCCCAGGCCACGAATGTCGTAAGGAGCGGCCAGTATCGAGCGGCCCACATCGACACCGCCCTCCACCTGTGGGTGGTAATCGGGGTACAGCGTGGGCACGAACTTGACCGCCGTTTCGCGCTCGAAAAACGCCACCATCTGCGGCGCGTAGCGCAAGAAGGCTTCCACCCCCGCCGCATCGAAACAGGCACCGGCTTCGTTGCGCAGGTAGGTCATGGCCGCTGCATGGCTGTCCTCGGCCCCGTGCGGGTTGCCCGGCACCCACAACACGCCACCGGAAAACGCCGTGGTGCCACCAAAGCAGTCGTCCTTTTCAATGACGATGACATCCAGGCCAAGCTTTTTCGCCGTGATGGCTGTCGCCAGGCCGCCAGCCCCCGCACCGATCACCAGTACATCGCAGCTACGCGTATTCATTGGCCAGCCCCCTCGAAGCCCGGGCGCGGGATCAATGCCATGGGCATGCACTCCAGCCCGCCATCCACGGTCAGCTCGGCGCCGTTGATATAGTCGGCGCGGCGGCTGGCCAGAAACAGCACGGCCTCGGCGATATCCAGCGGCTCACCAATGCGACGGTTGGCGGTCATGGCGCTACGCTGGCGTTCCACCTGCGGGTCGGCATAGAACGCCGCCGACAAGGGCGTGCGGATCAAGCCCGGGCACACGGCGTTGCTGCGCACACCCCGCGGCCCCCACTCCACGGCAAGCTGCCGCGACAGCATGCTCACGCCAGCCTTGGCCGCGCTGTAGGCACCGCTGTTGGGTTGCGGGTAATGGGCGGCAATCGAGGCTACATGCACGATGCGGCCCTGGCCGCGAGCCAGCATCGAGCGGCCGAAGGCCTGGGCACACAACAGGTAGCCGCTGAGGTTGACCGCCAGCACCTGGTTCCATTGCTCCAGGCTCAGCGTGTCCAGCGCGCCGGGGCGCAGCACGCTGGCATTGTTGACCAGCACATCGCAGCGCCCATGCAGTGCCTGCACCTGGGCAGCCGCTTGCCCCACGCTGGCCGGGTCGGCAATGTCACAGGCCAGGGCGCTGACTTCGCCCGTGCTGTGCTCACCCAAGGTGGCCGCCAGTTCGCGGCATTTGTCCAGGTCGCGGTCCAGCAGCACCACGTGGGCCTGCTGCTCCACCAAGGCTGCGGCCAGCGCGGCACCAATGCCGCCGGCGGCGCCGGTTACCACGCATACGGCCGAGTCCAGGCCCAGCCACTGAGAGGCAATCTTATTGTTGTTCATGCTGTTCTCCAGAGTGTCGCTTGTTCTGGACAACAGCCTATGGCCGGCAGGCCCATCGGCAGAATGGACAAAACCTGCAACCAGCCCCACATTCCCGTCATTTTTTCCTTTGTGCCCTGAAGCCTGCGTACAGCTGTGGCACAGTGATCAGGTACCGAACAGAACAATTACAACAACATGAACAAAATCCCCAATTACGCCCTGTACGGTGAAACCGCACAGCCGGTGTGGCACGAAGCCCTGCACGTGGAGCAGATTTCCCAGCGCTCTGGCGCGCACAACTGGGAAATCGCCGCACACCGTCACGAAGGCTTGCTGCAGCTGCTGTACCTGCAAAGCGGTGGCGGTGAAGTGCTGTTCGACAGTGACCGGTTGCAGGTTCATGCGCCTTGCGTGGTGTATGTGCCGGCGCAAGTGGTGCATGGCTTTCATTGGGCCGGCCAGGTCGAGGGCCAGGTGATCACTGCCGCGCAACACCCGCTGGAGAGCATCGCCCAGGTGCTGGCGCCCAACCTGCTGGTGCAACTTCGCAAACCGCAGGTGGTCGCCCTGCCGAAATGGGCCGCTGATGAAGACCCGTTGCTGCCACTGTGCCGGGCCCTGCGCGAGGAATACCACAACCGCGCCCGCGAGCATGTGGCCAGCAGCATGGCGCTATTGCTGACGCTGATGATCCAGGTGCTGCGCCATGAGCCGCACTTGCCCCAGGGAGAGCAGCGCCCGGTGTCCAGGCGCAGCCAGCAGTTGACCGCTTTTCGCGAGCTGGTGGACCTGCACTACCGCGCGCACAGGCCACTGGCAGACTACGCCGCCGAACTGGGCATGACCCTGGCGACGTTGGGGCGGTTATGCCAGGAGCACCTGGGCATGACCCCCATGAACGTGATCAATGCCCGCCAGGTGCTGGAGGCCAAGCGCATGCTTGGGCATTCGAGCCTGAGTGTGAAAGAGATCGCCCACGAACTGGGGTTTGCCGATGTGGGGTATTTCAGCCGGTTCTTTCGCAAGCAGGCTGGGGTGAGCCCGAGTGCTTTCCGTGAAGGCCATTGACACCTGCAGGGCCGGTGCAGGAACGATCAAACAGCCAAGGCCCGCTGCACCTCGCCGACGGTGGTCGCCAGGCTGCTCAAGTGTAAATTCAATACCCGCTCCACCGGCGCCTGGTCCAGCGGCCAGTGCAAGGCAATGCTCCCGGCAAGGCGCCCTTCGGCATGCACCGGCAAGGCAATGGCGCGGATCAGGAACGGCAGGCGCACCGGGTACTCCCAGTGCCCCTCGGTCCGCTGACCAAAGCCCTTGTGGGCTTCTTCTTCAATATCGCGCAGCAACGTGTCGTCACCCAGCCGCGCATGGGCCGCCAGGCGCTGCACTTCGTCCTCCGCCAGCTCACCCAGGCAGGCCCGCCCCATCGCCGAATGGAACAGGCTGGCATGGTGCCCGACGATCTGGCAGGTGTGCGGGTAACGCTTGCGCAACACCTGGGGAATGGCGCTTTCCATCACTTCCAGCCGCTGGCCGTCGAAGCACGACAGGTCCGCTACCAGCCCAGTGCGTTCACTCAGCTCCAGCAGCATGGGCGCGGCGCTTTCCACCAGGCGCCGCTTGAAGCGCAACTGGCGGTCACCGAACAGCCGCCGCGCGCACAGCCGGTAGCGCCTGTCGCTCAGGCCACGGTACACCCAGCCTTGCTCCTGCAGGGTGGCAAGCATGCGCGACACCGTGGCCTTGGGCAGCGCCGTCAGGTAATGCAGTTCTTCCAGGCCCAGTGCCTGGTGTTCGCCCAGCAGGTCGACAATGGCCAGCGCCCGCTCCACCGAACGCACGCCGCCGCTGTCTGCCGTGATGCCCATGGGTATGACCTCCTTGTAGCGGGATGGTCAGGATAGCCAGCAAGAACCGCGCCTGCCCAGTGCTGTCATGAACCCTGCAGGCATTGTGGCGGGCAACGCTGCACCCAGCGGGTGAGCTGCTCATGGGCATATGCCAGCTGCAACACGGCATGGTCCGCCTGCGCCGGGCCTATGATCTGCAGGCCCATGGGCAGGCCGCCAGCATTGAACCCGACCGGCACGCTGATGCTCGGCAAGCCGGCCAGGGTTGGCCCGATCACCACCTCCATCCAACGGTGATAGGTGTCCATCGCCCGCCCGCCGACCGCCGTCGGCCATGGCTGGCGTGCATCGAAAGGGAACACCTGGGCCGAGGGCAACAGCAGGAAATCGTAACGTTCGAACAGCTTGGCCAAGGCGCGGTACCAATCGCTGCGGTCCAACGAGGCCTGGTACAGCGCCGCCGCACTCATCTGCAAGCCACCTTCTACCTCCCACTGGGCTTCGGGCTTGAGCAGTGCGCGCTTGGCTGGGTCGGCATAGGCCGCGCCGAGGTTGCCGTGCACCAGGAAGTGGCGATGGCTCAGCCAGCATTGCCACAAGCGTGCCAGGTCGAATGCCGGCTGGCAGGCCTCGACCTGGCAGCCCAGTTCGGCAAAGTCGGCCAGCGCCGACTCGCACAGGCTCATCACCCCGTCATCCATCGGCAGGTAACCGTTGTAGTCGCCCAGCCAGCCGACCCGCACACCTCGGAAGTCGCGCTGCAAGGCGTCGGTGAAATCGCGCCGGCCTTCGCTTAACGACAGCGGCACCCGCGCGTCGACGCCAGCCTGTATCGACAACAACCGCGCTACATCGACCACACTGCGGCCCATCGGCCCCTCGGTGGCCAGCTGCTGCACGAACAACTCCGGCGCCGGCCCATGCGGCACCCGGCCTTGTGACGGGCGCAGGCCGAACACGTTGTTGAACGCCGCCGGGTTGCGCAGCGAGCCCATCATGTCGCTGCCGTCGGCCACCGGCAGCAAGCGCATGGCCAGTGCCGCAGCCGCCCCGCCGCTGCTGCCACCGGCCACCCGCCCTGAGTCGTAGGCATTGGTAGTGGTGCCAAACAGGCTGTTGTAGGTTTGCGAGCCGAGGCCGAACTCAGGCACGTTGCTCTTGCCCACGATCAGCGCCCCGCTAGCCCGCACCCGCGCCACGCTGATCGCATCCTGCTCGGGCACCTGCTCGGCGAACAGCGGCGAACCCAGGGTGGTGCGCAGCCCGGCGGTGGCGGCCAGGTCCTTGATCGCCTGCGGCATGCCATGCATCCAGCCGCGCGAGTGGCCACGGGCACGTTCGCGGTCGCGCTCGTCGGCCTCGGCCAGCAGCACCTCGGCCGGGCGCAGCGATACCAGCGCATTGACCTGCGGGTTGAAGCGTTCGATATGCGCAAGGTAAGCCTGCATCACCTCCCGGCACGACAGCTGGCCGCCATGAATGGCCTGGGACAATGCCTCTGCATCGAGGGCAACGATGGGGTCGATGGCTAGCGGCTTCACGGTTTTACTCCAAGGTTGAAAGTGGCAGGCTGGCCCGCTCGGGGTGCTTCTTTCAGGCAGTAGGTAGCCAACAGCGTCAGCAGGCAGGCGAACAGCACGTAGAACGATGGCGCCACCGGGGTTCCCAGCACTTTGCTCAGCCAGGTCAAGATCAACGGGGCAAAGCCGCCGAACACCATTACCGCTACGTTATAGGCCACCGACACGCCAGTGGAACGCACCTCGACCGGGAACTGCTCGGCCAAGGCGGTAGGTGCCGGGCCAAAGAAGCCGCCAATGGCGGTGCACAGCAGCAGTTGCATGACCAGCAGCCGCTCCACGGAGGGCGCGGCGGCCACCCACACATACAGCGGGTAGACCATCACGAAGAACGCCAGGGTGAAGGCCATCAGCACCGGGCGCCGACCCAACCGGTCAGACAGCGCGCCAGACAACGGAATCACCACGGTCATCAGCCCGACCGCGAGCATCTGTACCAGCAGCACCTGGTCCAGCGGCAGCCCAAGGTTTTTGTGGGCGAAGGTCGGCATGTTCACCAACACCACGTAGAACGACACCGTCGCGCCACAGGCCAGGCCCATCGACACCAGCAGGCTACGCCGATGTTCACGCAGTACCTGCCACAGGCTGGGCGACTGCCCCTTGGCCTGGCGGCGCGCCTCGACGAACTCTTCGGGCTCTTCCATGTGTTTGCGAATCCACAGCCCCACCGGGCCGATCAGCAGGCCCAGCACGAAGGGAATACGCCAGCCCCAGCTGTCCAGCGCTTCAGGCGTGCACAGGTGAGTAACCAGGGCCACCATGGCCGCGCCGGAGAACACCGCCAGGCACTGCCCTACCAATTGCCACGAGCCATATAGCCCCTTGCGGTGGGCCGGCGCGCTTTCCACCAGAAACGCCGTAGCGCTGGCATACTCGCCACCCGTGGCAAAGCCCTGCAGCATGCGCGCGACCACGATCAACAGCGGCGCCGCCATGCCGATGGCCAGGTAGTCGGGGGCAAAGGCGATCATCGCGATCGACACGGTCATCAGGCGGATGATCATCTGCATGGCCGCCTTGCGGCCCTTGCGATCGGAATACATGCCCAACAACACGCCACCCACCGGGCGCATGAAAAAGCCGACGCCGAAGGTGGCCAAGGCCATCAGCAGCGAAGCGTATTCATCGTCGGACGGGAAAAACTGCCGGGCAATGATACTGGCCAAAAAGCCGTACACGATAAAGTCATACCATTCCAGGGCATTGCCGATAACGGCGGCGACCACTTGCCGGGTACGCGACACGCCGGTGCTCGAAGTCTGCATAGGGAACACTCCACACAATGATTGGGTGATCGCCCAGGCGCGGGCGCGCCCAGGTTCCAGCGGCAGTCGTCAAAAAAGGCCGATCAGGCGGGCGCGAGCCAGCGCTCTGCCAGCGCGCCCCAGTAGGCGGCGCCGGTCAGCAGAATGTCGTCGTTGAAGTCATAGGCCGGGTTGTGCACCATCGGCCGCGATACCCCATTGCCAATGAACAGGTAGGCGCCCGGGCAGCGCTGCAGCATCCAGGCGAAGTCTTCACTGCCCATCAGCTTGCGGGTGTTGCCATCCACCGCCTCGGCACCGAGCAGCTCTACCCCTACCTGCGTGGCGAAGGCATTTTCCGCTGCATGGTTGACCAGCACCGGGTAAGCCGGGCGGTGTTCGATACTGGCGCGGCAGCCAAAGCTTTCGGCCTGGCTGACGATGATCGCCCGCACCCGTTCCAGGGTCTGCGCCCGTACTTCGGCGTTCAGCGCGCGCAGGCTCAGGCGCAGTAGCGCCTGTTGCGGGATCACGTTGGCCGCTTCGCCAGCCTGCAACGCACCGACGGTGACCACCGCCGCCTCCTGCGCATCGATATTGCGCGCCACCACGGTTTGCAGCGCCATCACCACACTGGCCGCTGCCACCAGCGGGTCGACGGTCAGGTGCGGCATCGAGCCATGGCCGCCCACCCCGTCGAGGGTCACCGTGAGCAGGTCTTGCGAGGCCATCATCGGCCCCTCGCGAAAGCCAAGGTGCCCGGCCGGCAGCCCAGGCATGTTGTGCATGCCGAACAGTGCATCGCAGGGGAAGCGTTCCAGCAGGCCGTCGGCCAGCATTGCCTCGGCGCCACCCTGGCCCTCTTCGGCCGGCTGGAAGATCAGCGTCAGCGTGCCGTCGAACTGCCGGGTCGCCGCCAGGTAGCGCGCCGCGCCCAGCAGCATGGTGGTGTGCCCGTCATGGCCACAGGCGTGCATGCAGCCTTGATGCTGGCTGCTGTAGGCCGCGCCCGTTGCTTCGTGGATGGGCAACGCGTCCATGTCGGCGCGCAGGCCCAGGCGGCGTGGGCTGCTGCCATTGCGCAGCACGCCGACCACACCGGTTTTGCCGATGCCGGTGTGTACTTCATAGCCCCATTCCAGGAGCAGCCGGGCGACCAGCGCCGAAGTGCGGCTTTCTTCGAACCCCAGTTCCGGGTGGGCATGGATATCGTGACGGATCGCGTGCAGGTCGCTGGCCACATCGTTCAGCCAGGCCAGAATGTGCTGATGTCGGGACATGTAGAGTCTCCTCGCGCGGGTGGTTTCCCGTTCTTGTTGTTCGCCTTGAGGTCACGACGGGTGAGGCAGGTCGTGCTTGGCTGACAGATAAGCGCGAGTGACGAGGGATAACAAACGAATGTGGTTCCACCCAGCGGAACCAGTCGCGGAGGCGGGAAGTGGTGTGAGCAATGGAGTGGTCAAATTTCCGGGGCTTAGTAGCTGAAACACCGGGGCAGGTTGTCCACCCGCACCTCTTCGCTCAGCCGGTCCGACACGTCGTAGGCAAAGCTGTAGGTGGCGTTGTTCTCGTTGACCAGTGCGGTCAGGCGGACGGCCTTGTCGTACTCGTCCTGCTAACGCTCCACCTGGGCCAGGGTGTTCCACCACAGGTGCTTGGACTTGTCGGTCGCATCGATGATGGTGTGTGGCAGGCCGTCGTCGCTGTTCAGGTACTCGGTGATCTGGCCCAGTGCATCGATTTCGGCGAGCAGGTTGCCCTTGTCGTCGTAGCGTGCCTGCCAGGTGCTGCTATCCAGATAACTGACCTTGGTCACCAGCGTGGTCAGGTGGTGATAGTCATAGGCAGTCTTGCACCCCAACGGGTCGCCGTTATGATTTATCACGGCGGTCAGCTGGCCGTGTTCGTAGTAGAGATACTGCGCGAGTGTCTCGACCGCCTCATTGTTGACCAGCCGTTTGATGTCGGTCAGGCGCCCCTGCGGGTTGTCATAATGCAGGTGCGCACGGAGGCCGCCGGTAGCGCTTAACCTTGGGTTCCACCTTGAGTAGGTGTGGTTCATGGCTCGCACTAAATATTTTCGCAAAATAACTAAAAATTACGCCCGAAAGTTCTCGTTTGACTCTGAATTCTCCAAAAATATTGACATCCACGAATCCATTACATCCCAAACATCGATTCCTTTCGTAGGAGTATCTGGCTTTTCATGCCACCAAATAAACGCCTCACCCTTAAATGCCCCCTCACCTATAGCCAAGTAATCACCAGCCCCGCTAGAAAATACGCCTAACATATCGGGAAGCGCTGGATACTCTTCGTCACACAGGTCCTTTATTTGAACGAAATCCTCCAGTCTCGATGGACCCATGGTACAACCGATGTAAAAACCAAAGCCATTATGCAGCTTTGAGTAAAACTGCTTAAAATCCGCAGGCAGGTCAGGACAGTCATCTAAACTCGAACTTTCAATACCTACTGGAGCGCCCCCCATATAGAAGCACAAATCACCACCATCGACGTAAACATACATAAGATACGGCTTATCACTTACGGCCAAAACAGTGCCTAGCACGCACTTATCAAGCCACGCGCTTACCCATGGTAACTTTTCAGAAAAATCGACCCACTCCGCCGGGATATGTTTTTTTTCATCATCTAAAAAACCAAAGCCAAGCCACTGCTTGGGAAATTTTACTTCAAGGGGCACGTCACAAGATGCGAAATACACATCATAGCCATTTAACTCAGTCACAATACGCTGCTTTAAAGACTCAGACCAATTCATTCCCACCCTCCTTAACAGTTTGCCATTGACCAGCGTCTCCGCTCGCACCAGCCGGTTTTCGCAGTCATAGCTGAAATGCTGCAACTTGCTGTGCCCCGAGCGCTTCTCGATCAGGTTGCCCCACGGGTCGTAGCGGTACTCCTGATCGCGCCACTGCCTGATCCGGTTGTCCTTGACCTTGTCAAACTGCCGCGCAGAAGTCCAGGCGGTTCGCCGCCGCGTCATAACGAAACTCTTCACTGCCGATCAGTGAACCGGTATCGCGGCTGCGCAACTGGCCGTTGGCTTCGTACTCGTACTTGATCTCGCCATGCAGTTTGTCGAGCGTGCGCACCAGTTCTCCTGCTGGGTCGTACTGGTAACGCCGGTGGATCGGGTTATACGCGTGCTCCACCAGCAGCGACGTATTGATGCCGGTGTTGTGTACCTGGGAAAGCTTGTCAGCGGGTAGCGTCGAGGCAAACTGCCAGGCCTTGCGCCCCATGGTGTCATAACCAAAGCAACTGGTGAGCTTGCCCTGGGTGCGGTACACCTCGCGATGCAGGTCGTCACGCTCCATGTCGCTGATCACCTGGCCGTCCAGGTTCAACTGGTGCAGATGCCCGCTGCCGTAATACAGGTGGTTGACCTGACGGCCATCTGGCAGGGTCAGCGTGGTCAGGTTGCTGAGTGGGTCGTACGCATAGCCGAGCGTGCCGTCGGGCGTAATCTCTTGGGTCAGCCTGCCCAGCAGATCGTAGGCATATTCAAGCTTTTCCTCAGTCACCCCAAGCTGCTTGCCGACAGTGCTGGGCTTGCGCTCGATGCTCAATAAACGGTCGCCATCGTCATAGGTGAACTGCTGCTGGGTGTCGCGATTGAGCTTGCTGATCAAGCGGCCGATAGCATCGCGCTCGAACAGCGTGTGACGCTCTGGACCTTCAGCGTTTTCGCCATAGCCAATCTCATCCAGCCGCGTGAGGTGGCCGCCAACGTTGTAGCTGAAACGCCGGGTCAGGTTATCCACCCGCACCTCTTCGCTCAGCCGGTCCGACACGTCGTAGGCAAAGCTGTAGGTGGCGTTGTCTTCTTAGACCAGTGCGATCAGGCCCAAGGCATTGGCGAGTTTTCGGCTGTTGATGACAACGCTGGGTGAGACCTTGGTAATTGCCCCAGTAGAGGTCGCATCGAACTTAAAGCAAACGAGTCAACTAGAGTGGGAATACCCACCCCAGAATTCGGCCAAATCGAACATCAACACTGATCAAGCGAAAGCGAAAATTTTAACTTCATCAAGCAGACCTTTAATTGGCAATGGCTGCTCATCCTTTCTATCTCTAATCAAGACATACTCACCTTCGCCGGGAGAGATAATCTCAATGATTTCATCGGACCAATTAGTCACTTCAATAAAACCACTAGAAACTCCGTTAAGAGCGTCAATTTCCCTCAATAAATCTAGCCACTTGAGGAATGCCCCGGCCTCATCGGTACCACCACCGGTTTTGGGATTATCAAAATAAACCCGAAGTTTAGGGCAAGGCTGCCTCTGCCAATTTAATGTTGGCACGTAATGCAGACGCAACTCTTTGAACTCTTCAACAGTCTCGCGCCCGGAAAATTCGCACCTAAAGATTGGCAAGCATAAAAAAAGATCATCTCTAACCACCCCATCATTACCTTTCAGGTAACCATGGAAATTGCTAGGAACAACGATTACATGAGTGAAGCCTCTTTCAGATGAGCACAACTCAAATATTGAGGGAGATACTCGACTTACCTCTGGCGCAATAGAATTTAAAACATTGAGCGCTAGCGAATCTTTTATCTCGTCTTGAGAAACAACAATCAAATCTAGATCATCGGATGATTTTAACCAATAATTGTATGTATAATCCCGCATTTCATCCTGAAAAAAGCAAACGCCACCAACAAGATCTCTAACGGAATCGTATTCTTCAAGTAGATCATTTCGTGATATCATAGCAATATGCCTCACTCGTAGTTTGGACCAACGTCTTGCCTATATCTAACCCCGCTAGCCCCCATCTTGGCACCCTCGGAACTGTTAGCGGAGCGTAACTTCAGGCTCATATTGCCGGTATCATTATAGAAGTCATTTCTCTCAGCTCGAGTTGAATTATAGCCGACTTCATTCCAATGCTCAACAACAGGTTTGTTATGCTCTATGGTCAACCTCGGGTCGTTCCTGTATACCTTATCACCATCCGCAGTCATTACTTTTCCAGCATGTTTTCCACTTTGGATTGTATTAGCATCTAAAACTTCTTCTTTTACACCTGCTCGATAGCCACTGGGGTATTCTGTCTTCCTATTAAGCCTGGCGCCATCTGTTGACTTTATAAATCTACCATCTGGCCCACGCACAGGCCTGGACATGGGTGGAGCTTCAACATCTGGCTTAGATCTAGGAACAATTTTTACATTTCCTAAGTTTGAGCCAAAGCCTTGGACTTTAATTTCATAGCGAGCATCAAACGCCTTCCCGCCCTTGGCGCCGATCCCCCCTCCAAGCAGAGCACCACCAAACGCCATCAACTTCTGGCCGTCGGAGCCCTCTCCAAACAGCTCGCCGCCGGCCCAATGCCCTGCCATGCCACCCGCTATACCACCCACCAACCCTGCGACCACCAAAACAGGACTTGCCAGCACAAATGCACTTGCCAGTCCCACCCCCATGACTGCACGCTCCAACCAGACAGGGACCTCCGGGTCAATGGCATCCGTCGTCTCGGTGCCCCCACCTATATATACATTGGGAGAGCCCGCACTTATTTTCGCGTCGCAAACTGTTCTGTCACCTACTCGAGCCGCAGGCTGACCATTTATATATACCGAATCGCTGCCCTGAGCTAATATCTTAGGGATCCCGGGATGATCAGAGCACTCGGCATTATCCAGATGCGCCCTCGCAGCAGGTTTCCCATTTATATAAACGTTGCCCGACCCTGATCGTATTTGTCCCGTTTCACTACAGGCGAACGATAAGCTACCAATCAGTTGACCAATTCCAGCACCAGTAGCGGCTCCCGCGCCCACCATCGCAGCGAGGGCTACCGCCCCAAGCCCGCCGGTGCCAACCACAGCAATACCGATGAGCACTGCACCTGCACCAATCGCCAAACCAGCAAGTAATCCGCCTAAGGCGCTAGAGTGCTCGATTGGATCGTCTAATCTCGCGGCAGCCGCAGTCATGCCGACTCGACCTGTTGCGCATCCCCCTCTCTCGCAGGCGGAAGGCGCAATTGAAGACTATCAACTAAAGTATTGAAAGCACTACGCTCATCTTCTGTCATGCCTTTGGCATTGTTACTCGTACCGGTAATCTGCATGAGCAAAGGGCGCTTGTGCTCATCGTGATGCAGAAAAATCAGCTGTACTTGATGAACCGGTTGGCCTTGTTGCCGCCAGCGAAACTCTACACGCCGCGCCTCCAACCCAGCCACCTCTACCGGGGTAACCGGCTCGATCCACTGAACATGGGACAACGTCTTTTTCAATTCACCCAGCAGTTGTTGTGCAAGCGTCTCCAAGTCTGCATCCTGCTCCGCAGGCGAACGCCCAACAACGAGCGAGAACGGGCTTGGCCCTATATCCGTCAATGTAAAAACATGAAAAGTCTTGTCTTTTAAGTTCTCTGGACGAACGAAGCTCAATTCATTTGTAAGAAAGCGCTCCGGCGGAGGAGGTTCTACATTGAGAGCGCCCTCTTCCAGACGCTCACGTTCAACGCGCTCTTCGCGCTCGCGTCGCTCAGCTAATCGGTCGTAGATATTACCGCGCATGGGACCTTTCCTTGTCGCTAATCAAGACTTGTTCAGATTAATTATCGTGCTGCCTGCAACGTCCACAGTGATACCTGACAGGGTAATCGTGCCATCCGACTTCATCTCCAGCTTGCTGTTTCCGACCTCAAGCGTAATAGACGTTGCCGCCTTAATTTTCACCGCCCCTTGATCCACGGTCACAAAGTACGACCCCTCTTCCACCGCAATGCTGGTTTCCAGCTTGATCGTCTCGGAATGCTTACCTTCGACATTGATCGTTCGATTGCCACCCACCTTGAGACTCTCATCTGCCTCAACCTCGGTATCCAGGTTGCGCTCAGCATGCATGATGATTTGCTCGGCGCCGGCCTTGTCTTCGAAGCGGAAGAAGTTGGCATTCGACCCTTTGCCTTTGGTAGAGCGCGTCAGGAACCCACTCTGGGTCTTGTTCGCCGGCAGTGCCCACGGCGGGGTGTTGCTGCTGTTGTACAGGCTGCCCATGATCAACGGGCGGTCCGGGTTGCCGTCGAGGAACACTACCACCACTTCATCGCCCACACGCGGGATCTGGATGCTGCCGAAGCCGCCACTGGCGCCGGATTGGGCGACGCGTACCCAGCACGAACTGTGGTCGTTGTGCTGGCCTTTACGGTCCCAGTGAAACTGGATTTTCACCCGCCCCAGTTCGTCGGTGAATATCTCTTCGCCGGGTGGGCCAACGATGATGGCAGTCTGCGGGCCGGCGATGGTCGGCCGGGGAGTGCTCAGTTGCGGGCGGAACGGGATCTTCTTGCGCACGCAACTGAACGTGTTGAAATAGCTCGCCTGTTGGCCGCTGAGGTAGTTGTTGTGGCCTTCGCTTTCCACGCTCATCAGCAGGAACTGTCGGTCCTCTACGGCGCCTTGATCGTGGCTGTAGTGCTGCAGCAGTTCGAAGGTATAGCCGGGCTTCATGGCGCGGCAATTACTGGCGCCTTCGAACTTTTTGCCGCGCAGCTCCAGCGCTTCGATACGTAGGCGCAGCAGGGTTTCGCCTTCATCGTAGGTGCCGTGGGTGTACTGACCGGGGAAGTCGTAGATCTCGAAGTTCTCGACATCGCCCTGCTTGTTCACGCTGTTCAGCGCCACCGGCAGGCGGTTGTTGGGCTGGCGGTAATCGAAGGTCTGCGTGGCCATCTTGCCGGACTGCAGCTGGCGGTTGCCGCTCCACTGGGTGATGGAGTCGGCGGTCTCGGTAACCGAGGCGCTGTGGAAACGGATTTGCGGCTGCTCGGGGATGTCCACCAGTGTGCTGGAGTCATCGCAGATGATCATGGTGTGGCCTTCTGCGGTGTGCTCGAAGTAATAGAACATCCCCTCTTCCTCCAGCAGGCGCTGGACGAAATTGAAGTCGGTTTCGCGGTACTGGGTGATGTAGGTGTAGCGCTTCTGCGGGCGGGTCAGGCGGAACTCGTGGCGGGAGAAAGCCGGACACAGGGCGAATACCTCGGTGACCACTTCCTCGACCGTGTTGCCTTGGAAGATCCGCGTGTCGAAGCGGTTCTTCAGCATCGAAAACCAGGGGTTGAGGGTGGCGGTGTAACGGGCCATGCCGCCATCGCTGCCAATGCTGGCAAAGCGCGTAAGGTAACCGGTGATGTGGCGTGGAGCACCTTCGGCCAACTCGATCTCGATGCTCACGTGCTGGCCCATCATGGATTTAAGCGGCACGCCAGAGTCTTCGCAGATCAGCAGCAGTTCGTAGTTGAACGCCCGCGAAAGGCCCTCGACGCCCTTGAAGGTTTCCAGCAACAGTTCCTGCTCAGGGTTGGCCAGGTTGTGAAACTTGAACAGCCGGCGGTTCTGCGGCGATAGCAGCGCGGAGGCCAGTTCCATGATCATGCGAAATCTCCTTGAAAACAGGGCCAGCACGCGCTTGCGATGCTTAGCTACAACTTTGTTCATGCGGGATGCCAGGCAGGCGCACCGCGATTTCATGCGACCGACAGCACCCGAAAAAGTGCCGCGGCGCGTTGACAGAAACGCGACAACTGTCACGCTTTTGCACGTCAGGGCAATTTCCTGAGCCTGCCGTTATCGCTTCCCGTACAACAGTGCATCCAGTTCATCCACCTGCGGTGCGCGGTCGAACAGTTCCTGTGCCAGCTTCTGGATATGCTGCGACCAGGCGACCTTCTCCACCCACTCCGGTGGCATGCCTGACACACCGTACAGCGCGCCAGCCAGCTGGCCGGCTGTGGCCGCGACGCTGTCAGCATCATCGGCAAGGTTGGCGGCCAGAAGAATCGCGTCATGGAAGTTGTTGCTGTTCCATACAGCCCACAGGGCTGCCTCCAGCGTGTCGACCACATAACCAGAAGAGCGGATCTGATCGCGGCTCTTCTGTTTGTACTCGCCAGCATTGATGATCATCGGGCGCGGACGCAGCGAGCGCACCGCAGGTGCAAGGGTTTCTTCCTTGTCTGCACCGTTCAGTGCCAGATGCAGTTGTGCGGCGAGCAACTGGCAACAGTTCACCGCTTCATCGGCGTTATGGGTCACGCTGCTCTGCGTGACGCTTTCCCACCAACTCGCAGACAGTGAATGTCGACGAAAGATGGCCGTGGGCGCGAGGCGTATGATCGAGCCATTACCTGCAGTGGACGGGTCGTAGTTGCCTTGCCAACCGATGCCTTCGCGCAACCAGCCTTCAAGCGCGTTACGTGTAGCGTTGCCGATGTCGAAACAACGGCCATTGACACTGTTTTCCCCGTGTCGATACCAGCGCACCAAGGCATTTGCGTAGGTGGCGTAGTCGAACTTGCCCTGGCTTACATACGTATCCGCCAAGCAAAGCGCCATGCTAGTGTCATCGGTCCACTCGCCGGCAGCAAGCCTGAATGGCCCGCCACCGACCATGTCGTTCACATGCTCCCGGTCGCGCGGCAGGAACTCGAGCGTGGTGCCTACCGCATCGCCAATGGCCAGGCCCAGCAACGCGCCTTTGGCGCGGTCCAGTGCCTGTTCTGGCGTCAAGGTACAGGCCCTGGACTGCAACCAGCGCGGCTTGCTCGCCGGCTCTGCTGGGGCGTCTGCCCGCACGTTGTAGTCCATCCTCTGCTGCAGCTGCCGGGAGGGCTCCGGCGACAGGTGCGCGTAGCGCTCGACGTAGTCGGACAGCAATGCGTTTGGGCTTCTTAGATCGATCATGGGATTTCTTTGAGAATAAATTGAGTGACGGAGCCATTGTCGACCCTGTCGACAACATTGAAGCGCGTGCCTGGCCCAAACAATACCTCAGCTTCCCTGTGGCCAGACAGAAAGCTGATATCTTTGCCAGTCACGCCCTGCAAGGTCATCTTCACATTACCGTTGAATGCCAGGGCACGGTCTGCAGAAGTACTCAGGAACGCTGCATCACTGGTTGGCAGACCGACTTGCATCCTCGACATGACATCCTCCGGCAACGTAGTACCGCGGAAGGTATCCCCCAACGTGTAGGACGGTAGCTTTGCGAGGCCTTCGTTGGCATGCGTGACGAAGGCCTCCATCTGCGGGCTAAGCGGGGTCTGCCCGCGCAGCGCCGGGTTGATCCACTGATAGCCTTCGTTGGTGGTGTAGCCATGCAGCGCGCCGATCTGATCGTCCGTGAGCAAGGCTGAACGCTTAGGGTCGGTGAAGTCGGCGATGCGCCTGCCCGTGGATATCCAGCGGTCTGCAGTCTGATTGCCCACGGCTTCTCGCAAAGACATGACTGCCGGTTTTGCTACAGGCTTCGGTGCCGAGGCTTTTTCCGGTTGACGAGCGGGCTGCAGCGGCTCAGGTTTCTTGACGGGGGTGGGGCCCTTGATCTGCAGGTCTGGGTGAGCCAGCAGCTTGGCTTCGTTCTTGGCAAGCCAGGCACCAAACTGCTTGTTGGCAATGTCGGCCTGCAGCTTGGCACTGCGCGTGGCAATGTTCTCCATGCTGCCCATGATGCCGGCCTTCATCTGTCCGCGCAGCAGGTAGGTGACGATGGCCATCAGTAACAACAACACCAGCTGTTCCTGCCCGCGGGCCAGCTGCCGCGCGGCGCGTTCGGTTCGCTCCTGGATAACGGCCACCGACCCTCCAGTAGGGTCCAGCCCGGCAGGCTTGACGCCTTCTTCGGCATTCCAGGCCGTAGCGATACCCTCCTGAAGAGTGGCCAGGCAAACCGGCAGCCCTTTGATGAAGTATTCGGCGATCGCCGACAGGCCCAACGCAAGAAGGATCAGGTTACCGACCTCCAGACCGATGCCCGCCCCTGCCACGGCGCCGGGCGCCGCGCCGACGCCAAAGGCCAAAGCACCGATCGCACCGCCTGCAGCAGAGCCCACGGCAATACTCCCACCGAGGATCATCGACACTTCCTTCACCAGTTGCAGCAGCACCGGCAAAATCTGTTCGATACCGATCGAAGCCCATTTGCGCTTGAGGTCTTCCTGGAAGATCGGATACGACATCGCCAGTGCCTGTTGCACATTGTCGATGCGATGGCCACCCAGGTAGCCATAGGCTTGGCCGGCGCCATCACTAACGCGCCGAGAGAAACCGTGCCAGCTGTCATTGGCGCTCTGCAGCCCCTGGTGGATGCTCTGGTTCACCGCGCTGAATTTCTGATCGAGGCTGCGCTCGATGTCACTCCAGCTAGGGACGTTAGCTAAAAGGTCCATTTTCTAGATCACAGTCCGTTGAAGAATGGCGTAATTGACACACACCTTGGCGAGCCTGAAGGAAACACAACTGAGCCAACTGATAGCGTATGCCTGCTACGCGAAGTCTGCCGCGTGAGCACCGATTCGAGGGCGTCCGTAATCATGTCAATGCATCCTGCATCAAGCTGGAAATCGCCCAATGAAAACGTGCTTGACAGAGGCTGTCAAATGATGGCCTTGCGCTATAGGGCCATGGAGCTAACGTCAAAATGCCTTTACCAAATGGCGTATTACGGGTTGTTGGAGCAGTAGACGCGTCCGCGATTAAGTAAGTCGGATTGTGTCCGTTGGGTTGGAGAACGCGTATTACGTGGCCATTCAGTCCGGTCGCGGCGTGAAGATCCAACGCCCCGATTGAATGTCGCCGCACAGCCTCGACAGCTATGAACGCCTCTCGCCTCTAGTTCAACAGGTTGACGGGCGATAGCATTACTTCACAGGTGCCTCTGGCCACGCCATATTCCGTCGCACTGCCATCATTCCACCTTGCCTTGTCATCACCCCGCCAAGCACTCGGTCGCCGCAAAAAATGGGACCTGATTCACTTTTTGAAAAATATTTTTGCCGCTAATTTTCATCGATATCCGGCCCCACTCGCCCCCCTGATTTAGGGCTTGAACCGCCGTTTTCCGCGCCCAGGACACCCCGCCAATATCACAGCGCCATTATTGCGCCGCATCACAATACGGGCAATAAATCGCCCCCCTCGCCGGAACTTCTTGTGCAGCGAGGTGCCCTACTCGGCATTGCTGGCAACACAATATTCATGTGCCAGCACTCAAATTTACCGCCGCCGAAGGCTCTATTTCAGGTCCGCGCCATTGGCGTTTCAGGACGATCAAGCAGGCACATGGACGATGCACCGATGACCCAGACATTCGATGTCGAAGCACTGATCAAGCTGCGTAGCCAGACGCGGGCGATCTCCGATGCGCTGAAGGCGCAGGCGGCGGATTACCTTGCCACCGTGGCGCCGCTGATCCGTCCACAAACCCTGTTTGGCGAATACTTGCAAGGCGCCCAGCGCAGCAGCGGGCGCGAAACGCAGGGCCATTTCCAGTCCCTGATCGAACTCTTCGATCGCATCGGCTCGGCCGCGCCGTTTCAGCTGGTCAACGAACTGGAAGTGCCGCTGAACCTGATCAGCACCACCCCCGAACTGTTCCCGCTGGAGTACGACAAGGCCCTGGCACAGAGCGGCCAGGTCATCCGCATCACCAGCCCGACGCGCTGGGTGGTGGGCTTCCACGCCTTTGAACTGGCGCGGTTTCGCAACGTCATCAAAGACCCCAACCGCAGCAGCGCCGAGCTGTACCGCTTCGTGGTGCACTATCTGGTGCTGTTCTACTGCCTGAGCAAGTCGCCAGGCCTTGGCCGGCTGTTCGACGGCCTGCGCTACAGCCTGAGCTTCGAGCGCCTCAAGGGCTTTGGTGACCTGCCGTTCTGCGTCATCAGCTCACCGGTGCGTTCGGAACTTCCCGACGACTCGGTCATCCGTAGCAGCACGCAAATTGCCGGCAATACCAGCTTCGAAGAGCTGGTGGGCCGCGACAACATTCTGGAAATGAACGACGACATCCGTCAGCGCCTGCTGCTGACGATCGAAGGCCTGTAACCCGCAACGCCCCTTACCGGGCCGCGCAATGATTCGCAGCGAACTGCTCGCACTGGAGAACACGATGGCGAAGAAGGAAAGCACTCAGCACAAACTCGACCGCGTCCGCGCGCCTCGGGTCCATATCACCTACGACGTGGACATCGGCGATGCCATCGAGAAAAAGGAGCTGCCCTTCGTCGTCGGCGTACTGGGCGACTTTTCCGGCAACCCGCTGGAGCCGCTGCCCAAGCTCAAGGACCGCAAGTTCGTCTTCATCGACCGCGACAACTTCAACGGTGTGCTCAAGGGTATCAAGCCACGCCTGACCTACCGCGTCGACAACACCCTGGCCAAGAACGGCACCCAGCTGGGCGTGGAACTGAACTTCAACAGCCTCGAAGACTTCGAGCCACAGAACGTGGTCAAGCAGGTGGAGCCACTGCGCAAGCTGCTGGAAGTGCGCAACAAACTGGCCGACCTGCGCAACAAGATGGGCGGCAACGACAAGCTCGAAGAGCTGCTGATGGACGTGCTGCAAAACACCGAAAAGCTCAAGACCCTGGGCAAGGAATTCGGCCGTGAAGCCGAAGTGAAAGACCCATCCAGCAGCGATCGCGCCTGAGCAGGAGCCTTAACATGACCGACAAGCAAACCGCACCGCAACAGGCCGGCGAACTGGTCGAAGTGGAAAACTTCGCCCCACAGCCCTCGCTGCTGGACAGCATCATTTCGCAAAGCCGCGTGGCCCGTTCCGACACCGAGCGCAACCGCACCCGCGACCTGATCGGCGAACTGGTGAACCAGGTGCTCGAAGGCGAAATGACCCCGAGCAAGGACCTGATCGCCGTGCTCGATTCGCGTATCGCCGAAATCGACGCGATGCTCTCCGAGCAGATGAACGAAATCATGCACGCTCGCGAGTTCCAGCAGCTGGAAGCTTCCTGGCGTGGCCTGAAGTACCAGGTAGACCAGACCGAAACCAGCACCACGCTGAAGATTCACCTGCTCAATGCCTCGAAGAAAGACCTGGTACGTGACCTGAAGGCCGCCAGCGAATTCGACCAGAGCGCACTGTTCAAGAAAGTCTACGAAGAAGAATACGGCACCTTCGGTGGTGCGCCGTTCGGCATGCTGATCGGCGACTACGAGTTCAACCGCAACCCCGAAGACATGTACCTGCTGGAAGAGATCTCGCACGTGGCCGCAGCGGCGCACGCGCCGTTCATCTCCGCCGCCTCCCCTGAACTGTTCGGCTGGGACTCGTTCACCGAGATGTCCGGCCCGCGTGACCTGGCGAAGATCTTCGACACCGTCGAATACGCCAAGTGGAAGTCGTTCCGCGCATCGGAAGACTCCCGCTACGTCGGCCTCACCCTGCCCCACGTGCTCGGCCGCCTGCCGTATGGCCCCGATACCACGCCGGTGGAGGAATTCAACTTCGTCGAAAGCGTCGACGGCCGCGACCACAACAAGTACCTGTGGATGAACGCCGCCTATGCCCTTGGCACCCGCGTCACCGATGCCTTCGCCCGCTACGGCTGGTGCGTGGCCATCCGCGGCGTGGAAGGGGGCGGCCTGGTCGAAGGCCTGCCGACCCACACCTTCAACACCGACGATGGCGAAATCGCCCTCAAGTGCCCTACCGAAATCGCCATTACCGACCGCCGCGAAAAAGAGCTGTCGGACCTGGGCTTCATCCCTCTGGTGCACTGCAAGGGCACCGACTATGCCGCCTTCTTCGGCACCCAGTCGGCGCAGAAGCAAAAGCAGTACAACACCGACATCGCCAATGCCAATGCACGCCTGTCGGCCCAACTGCAATACATCTTCGCCACCTCGCGTATCGCCCACTACATGAAGGCGATCATGCGCGACAAGATCGGCAGCTTCGCCTCGCGCATGGACGTGGAGCGCTTCCTCAACCAGTGGCTGGCCAGCTATGTGCTGCTCGACGATACCGCCAGCCAGGAAGCCAAGGCCAAGTTCCCGCTGCGTGAGGCCCGCGCCGAGGTGTTCGAGGTGCCAGGCAAGCCAGGCGTGTACAAGGCCGTCACGTACCTGCGCCCGCACTACCAACTGGACGAACTGACCGCCTCGCTGCGGCTGGTCGCCGAGCTGCCACAAGGCGCGCGCGGCTGACAGCCCGCTGTGTACAGGGATGACACATGAGTAACCAGGCCCGCCTGCTGCCCTCGCTGCTCGACCGACTGCTGGACGACCGTCCCTATCAGTCGGCCGAGCCGGCCGCGCAGCGTACCTGCTCGCTGGCCGAGTACAAGGCCAGCATCGTCCGCGACCTGGAAGTGCTGGTGAATACCCGCCAATCGCTGGTCGCCGAGGCGCTCGACGGTTTCAGCCAACTCGGTGGTTCCATCCTTGAATACGGCATGCCTGACTTCATCAGCCGCAGCGTGCTCGACCCACACGATCGTCGTCTTATTCAGCAGCAGCTGGAGCGTGCGATAAGCACCGGCGACCGGCGCTTTCGCCGGGTCCGTGTGCAGCTCTTGGCCCAGCAGGACGGCCACCGCATGTTGACCTTCCGCGTGGACGCCGTGTTGCGTCTGCAGGACATCAGCCGCCAGGTGTCGTTCGACGCCGTGCTGCAGGTCAACACCCAGGAATACAAAGTGCAGAACCTCAACTGATGCTCGACGAACTGCTGCCCTACTACGAAAAGGAACTGTCGCACCTGCGCTTCCTCGGCCAGGAGTTTGCTGCGCAGTACCCGAAAATCGCTTCTCGTTTGCTGATCGAGGGCGACAACTGCGAGGACCCGCATACCGAGCGCCTGATCGAGGCGTTCTCGTTCCTTTCTGCGCGGGTGCACAAGAAGCTCGATGACGAGTTCCCGGAAATCGTCGAATCCTTCCTCGAGGTGCTGTACCCGCATTACCTGCGCCCGACCCCGTCCATGTCGATTGCCGAGTTGAGCCTGGGCAGGCATGAGAAAGTCACCGAGGCATACCACGTGGCGCGCCATACCGAAATGCATGCCAATGCCGTCGAGGGCGTGGTGTGCAAGTTCCGCACCTGTTACCCCGTAGAGCTGTGGCCGATTGCCGTGCAACAGGCCTCGTTCGCCGAAATGGAACGCTCGGCATTCAATGGCCACAGCGCCGACCTGGTCGCACGCCTGCGTATCCGCCTGACCGCCACAGGTGATGCCCTGTTCGGGCAGATGGAAATGGACCGCCTGCGGTTTTTCCTCGACGGCGAAGCCACGCTGATGCTGCATCTATATGAGTTGCTGTTCAACAACCTGGCCAAGGCCACCCTGAGCTTCCACGACGAGGGCCGCAGCCGTGAAGTCGCGCTGCCAGCCGGTGCGCTAAAGGCCGTGGGTTTTACCCGTGACGAAGGCCTGGTGGATTACTCCGAGCGCTCGTTCCTGGGCTACCGGCTGCTGCACGAGTATTTCACCTTCCCCGACAAATTCATGTTCTTCGACCTCAGTGGTTTTGCACGCATCCTGCAAGGCAAGGCTATCGAGCAGGTCGAGATCAATTTCTATTTTTCCGACTACGACCTCAGCGAGCGCCTGGCGCGGCTGACGCAGAACATCGGGCGCAACAATTTCAAGCTCAACTGCACGCCAATCATCAATCTGTTCCGCCAGCAGGCCGAGCCGATCAAGCTGACCCACACCCAGCACGAGTACCCGGTCACGCCTGATACCCGGCTGCACAACGCTGCCGAAGTGGTGTCGATCGACCGCGTGCGCCGGGTGCGCAAACTTGGCGGCATCGACCAGGTCACCACCTGCCTGCCGTTTTTCGAGCCCCGTGGCGAACAGGACCCGCACAGCAGCTTCTGGGTCGCCCGTCGGCGCAATCAGGGTGACGCCACGGCCATGAGCATCCGCGTGGTCGACCGTGACCTGGAGCTGATCGGCGCCAGCAGCGACACCCTCAGCATCGGCCTCACCTGCAGCAACCGCGATGTGCCGCTGATGCTGCCGTTCGGTGGCGAGCGTGGCGATTTCAACATTCCCGCCAACTCGGTAATCAAGGACATCCGCTGCCTGCGCAAGCCCACTGCCACCGTGCGCGTGCCCTTGGGAAAAGGCTTGATCTGGCGGCTGATCGCGCACCTGTCGCTGAACCATATGTCGCTGGTCAGCCAAGGCCGCGAAGTGCTGCTGGAACTGCTGTCGCTCTACAACTACCGCAACGTGTCGGCCATCCGCAAACAGATCAATGGCATCAAGGCCATCAGCAGCGAGCCAGTGGTTGCGCGCATCGGCCATCCGCGGCCGAATTTTGTGCGGGGCGTAGGCATTACCCTCACCCTCGACGAGCACCAATACACCGGCAGCGGCGTGTTCCTGTTCGGCATGGTGCTGGACCACTTCTTCGGCCAGTACTGCTCGATGAACAGCTTCACCCAACTGACCCTGCGTACCCAACAACGAGAAAAGAGAATCGTCCAATGGCCAGCACGCACTGGCGATCAGCCCCTGGTCTGATCGATCAGGCCCGAGCCGAGCCGCACCGATTCGAATTCTTTCAATTGGTGCGCCTGCTCCGCCTGCACTACAGCCGCACCGGTCGCATGGACCTGGCAACCCGGCCCCATGAAGACCCGCTGCGTTTCCGCACCCAGTTGTCGCTAGCATTTCCGGCCAGCGAGGTCAGCGACCTGCACTTTGAGCGCGAAGGCAAGCTATCGCCGGCTGGCCTGCCACTGTCGGAAGTGCAGGTTACCTTCATGGGCCTGGTCGGGCCGTCGGGCGTGCTGCCGCGCCCGTATACCGAGTTGCTGCTCGAGCGCCATGTGCAATACCGCGACGATGCCGCCCATGCGTTTCTCGACATCTTCTCGCACCGTATGACCACGCTGTTCTACGAGGCCTGGCAAAAATACAAGTTCCATATCGAGCACGAGCGCAATGGCACCTCGGGTTTCGATGGCTACCTGCTCAACCTGGCGGGCTTCGGGCCGCGCGCGCAAAAACTGAAGTTCGAAGAACAACCGTCAGTATTGCGTCGTGAGCTGTTCAGCTATTTTGCCGGCCTGCTCAGCCAGAAGCCGCGCAATGCGCTGAACCTCGAACGGATGCTCGGCTTCTATTTCTCGTTGCCGATCCACGTCAAGCAGTTCGCCGGTCGTTGGTTGCACCTGCCGCCTGAACAGCGCACCCAGCTTGGGCGGCGCAACGCCCAGCTCGGCCAAAGCGCCGTAGCGGGCAAGCGAACCTGGGATTACCAATCGTGCATTCGCATCGAGCTGGGCCCACTGAGCCTGGCCGATTACCAGCGTTTTCAGCCGGGCACCGAGTGCTATCGCAAGCTGGTCGAGTTGGTGCGCTTCTATATAGGTGCCGGGCTGGACTTCGAAATCGCCCCGCGCCTCAAGCGCGAGGCAGTGCCACGCGCCCAGCTCGGCCGCAAAGGCAATGTCGCCTTGGGCTGGCTGGGCTGGCTCAAACGCCCTGGCCGTGACGCGGAGCCTTCGCGTTGCGCCGTTTTCCACATTCCTTACGATGGGGTCGCCTTGTGAACCTGAAGTCTCTGTTCGCCAAGCTAAACGAAACCAGCCGCACGGCCACCGAAAGCGCGGCGGCCCTGTGCCTGTCGGAGCATCACTACGATGTCGAGGTTGAGCACCTGCTGCTGCAACTGCTCGACAGCAGTGACAATGACCTGGCACCGATCCTGCGCCACTATGAGGTCGTCACCGAGCGCCTGCAGGCGCAACTGGTCACCGCCCTGGGCACCTTCAAGAAAGGCAATACCCGTACCCCAGCGCTGTCGCCGCACATCACCCGCATGATCGAGCAGGCCTGGTTGCTGGCATCGATCGAGTATGGCGTTGGCCAAGTACGCAGCGGCCACTTGCTGCAAGCCCTGCTTGATGATGCCGAACTGCGCCGAGTGGTGATGGCTTCGGCACCGGAGCTGGAAAAGATCAATGCCAATGACCTGCGCCTGAACCTTGCCGCACTGGTCGAAGGTAGCGCCGAGTCGCGGCAGGCCAGCCCCCTGGCCAGCCCCGCAGCACCGATTGCCAGCAGCACTAAAGCTGGGGGCAAGACCCCAGCGCTGGACCAGTACACCGTCAACCTTACCCAAAGTGCCCGCGAAGGCCGCATTGACCCAGTCCTGGGCCGCGAGTTCGAAGTGCGGCAAATGGTCGACATCCTCACCCGTCGCCGGCAAAACAACCCGATTCTCACCGGTGAAGCCGGGGTCGGCAAAACCGCCGTGGTCGAGGGCCTGGCCCTGAGAATCGCCCAGGGCGATGTACCAGCGGTGCTCAAGGATGTGGCCCTGCACACCCTTGACCTGGGCCTGCTGCAGGCGGGCGCCGGGGTAAAGGGCGAGTTCGAAAACCGCCTGAAAGCGGTCATCGAAGAGGTCAAGCGCAGCCTGCACCCAATCATCCTGTTCATCGACGAAGCCCACACCCTGATCGGTTCTGGCGGCCAGGCCGGGCAGAACGATGCCGCCAACCTGCTCAAGCCGGCCCTTGCCCGTGGCGAACTGCGCACCATCGCCGCCACCACCTGGGCCGAATACAAGAAGTACTTCGAGAAAGACGCCGCCCTCGCCCGCCGCTTTCAGGTAGTAAAGGTCGAAGAACCTGATGAAGACAAAGCCATTCACATGCTGCGCGGGCTACTGGGCAAGATGCGCGAGCACCACAAGGTGGCGGTGATGGACGAAGCGCTGGTACAAGCGGTGCGCCTGTCCAACCGCTACATCACCGGCCGCCAGCTGCCCGACAAAGCCGTTAGCGTGCTCGACACCGCCTGCGCCCGCATCGCCCTGGCGCAGTCGTCGCAGCCAGGCTTGCTGGAAGACTGCCGTCGGCAGATCGACAACCTGCAGGCAGAAATCGCCGTTCTTGGCCACGAAGCGGGCAAAGGCCATGACCATGCCCGTCGCCTAGGCGAGCTGCAGGCCGCGTTGCAGACCGAACAGCAGCGCGAGCAGCAGCTCATCGCGCAGTGGCAACAGGAGCTGGAACTGGTCGAGCAACTCAAGGCACTGGATGCCGCCAACGACACCGACGCCGAGCAGCTCAATACCCTGCGCGCCGAACTGGCCCGTGTGCAAGGTGACCAGCCACTGGTCCACGCCCTGGTCGACAGCGGCGCCATTGCCCAGGTCATCAGCGGCTGGACCGGCATCCCGCTGGGCAAGATGCTGCGCGACGAAATCGATACCGTACAGCGCCTGCCGGCCCTGCTGGGCGAGCGCGTACTGGGCCAGGACCATGCCCTGCAGGAAATCGGCAAACGCATCAAGATTTCCCGTGCGCGCATGGAAGACCCCAACAAACCCATCGGCGTGTTCCTGCTGCTCGGCCCCAGCGGCGTCGGCAAGACCGAAACTGCCCTGGCCCTGGCCGATACGCTGTACGGCGGCGAGCGCAACCTGATCACCATCAACATGTCCGAGTACCAGGAGGCCCACACCGTGTCGAGCCTCAAAGGCTCGCCCCCCGGCTACGTCGGTTACGGCGAAGGCGGCGTGCTGACCGAGGCGGTACGCCGCAAACCCTACAGCGTGGTGCTGCTGGACGAGGTGGAAAAAGCCCACCCCGACGTACTCGAACTGTTTTTCCAGGTCTTCGACAAGGGCGTGCTGGACGACGGTGAAGGCCGCGAGATCAACTTCCGCAACACAGTGATCATCCTCACCTCCAACACCGGCACCGAACGCATCATGCAAACCTGCCTGAATGCCACCGAGCTGCCAACGCCAGAGGCCATCGTCGAAGGCCTGCGCAACGAGCTCAACCAAGTGTTCAAGCCGGCGTTTCTCGGCCGCCTGAACATCGTGCCGTTCTACCCGGTGCAGGACCAGATCCTCGAGCGCATCGTCGCCCTCAAGCTCGAGCGTATCGCCAAGCGCTTCGCCCGCAACCACCAGGCCGAGTTGGGCTACGACGAGGCGCTGGTCAAAGCCATCGCCGCCCGTTGCACCGAGGTCGACAGCGGCGCACGCAACATCGACAACATCCTGTCGCAAACCCTGATGCCCGAGCTCGCCCAGCGTGTGCTCGAACGCATGGCCCAGGACACACCGATCGAGCGCCTTGTGATCGAACTGGGCAGCGATGGCGATTTCGCCTATCGCCTGGCCTGACCAGTACCCGGAGGTTTAGCCGTCATGCAACACAAGCACATCGCCTTCAAGCGCCTGACCACCGCCGCCCTGCTGCTGGCGCTGGCGGGCTGCGGGGTCACCGACCGTATCGGCAAACGCATGGAGGACAGCTGGGCGGCCGACATGCTGGCTGACAGCGAGAAGGTCATCCTGACCTCCGACGGCGGCAACCAGCTCAACCCCGATACCGAGGGCAAGCCGCTGTCGGTGGTGATGCGCGTGTACCAGCTGACCGACCTTGAGCGCTTCGCCGCAACCGATGCCGAAACCCTGTGGGATACCCCGGAAAAGGCACTGGGCAATACCCTGGTGGAAGCCCGCGAGATCACCCTGCTACCGGGCATTGGCCAGATCGACCAGTGGCCTCTGGCCAATAGCGCTCGCTACGTCGGCGTGGCGGCGTTCTTCCGTGATGAACAAGGCGCACGCTGGAAAGTCGCCTTCGACGCAAACTCGCTGCGCAAGGACGGCATCTGGTTCTCATCCGACGGGCTGCGGGTACTGGTGGATAAAACCGAAATCAGTGCCATGCGGGGCGTGGATGTGCTGAACAAACCCCCGACTGCCGACCAGCTCGCGGCGGCGCAGAAGGCCAAGGATGCCGCCCCGACGCTCACCGACAAGGTGCAGGACGCGGTCATCCAAAAAGCCAGCGACGCCGCCAGCCAGTCGGCCAGCAACGCCATGGATTCAACCTTCAACTCTTTAGTGGATAGCGTCAAATGAGCAAGCAGAGCCGGGTGATGTGGTCGGAAGGCATGTTCCTGCTGCCCCAGCACTTCCAGTACCAGGACGAGTTCCACCAGCACCAGTTGGCTGAGGCGACCCTGCGCAGTACTCCTTTCCATTGGGGTGTACAGGCGCTGCAGGTGGACGAAGACGCCCTGGCCAACGGTTCGCTGCAGCTCAAGCGCCTGAAGCTGGTGTTCCCTGATGGCAGCCTGTACGACGCTCCGCAGCACGATCCGCTGCCGGCCGCGCGTGACCTCAAGGACCTGCTCAAGGCCAACGACCTGAAGGTTTATGCCGCGCTCAAGCTGCCCGAGCCATTCGGCCTCAATTACGTCGAGGATGGCCACGAGCACAAGGCCGCACGGCGCTTTCGCAAGCAGTTCGACACCCTGCCCGACCTTAATGAAGGTGAGCTGGAGAACGAGATCACCAGCCTGCGCCTGAACGTGGTCATGCTGGTCGACGGCGACAGCCTCGATGGCTACAGCTACTGCCCGCTGGCGAAGCTGACACGCAACAGCATGGGCGGCTTCAACCTCGACCCGCATTTCGTCCACCCTACCCTGCACCTGGGCAGCCACGAAACCATCACCAGCCTCGGCAAACGCCTGCTCGGTGCCCTGCAGGCCAAGAGCAAGGCGCTGTCCGGCCGACGCCGCGAGCGCGCCGACCAGATCGCCGAGTTCGGCTCCAGCGACGTCACCTTGTTCTGGCTGTTGAACACGGTCAACCGTGCCCACCCGCAATTGGCGCATCTGCTGGCCCATCCGCGCCTGCACCCGGAGCGCCTGTACCTGTTCCTCGCCGACCTGGCCGGCGGGCTCCTGACCTTCACCCTGGACACCCAGCTCAGCGACATCCCCGAGTACGACCACCAGGACCCTGCGGCATCGCTGGTGAAACTGGACGAAATGATCCGCGTAATGCTCGACAACGTGGTGCCCAACCAGTGCATCGTCATCAACCTGACCCAGACCAAACCGTCCCATTGGCAAGGCCAGCTGCACGACCCACGCCTGGCCGAAGCCGACTTCTATATTGCCGTGCACGCCGACATGCCCGGTGCCAGCCTGCTGGAACTGGTGCCCCGAGCGTTCAAGGTCGGCTCGCCGGAAGACATCGAGGTGGTGGTCAACAGCGCCATGCCTGGCGTCACCCTCAATCATGCCGCGCGGTTACCGAACGCGATTCCGGTGCGCCTGGATAACCAGTATTTCGCCATCGAGCCGCACGGCACTGTGTATGAGCGAATGATCAATGCCCAGGCCATCTGCTTCTATGCGCCCAGCGCCTTTACCAACCTCAAGCTTGAACTGATGGCGGTGCTCAAATGACCGAAGCCGTACTGCAACAGGGCGCCGTCGCGGCCGCCAACGACAAACCGACGCTCAAGGACCTGGTCCAGGACTTCATCAGCATGGCGCTGATCGTACGTCGCGGCCGCCAGGTCACCTCGGTGCCGGCCTTCGAGGGCAGCGTAGAACGCTTCTTCGCCAACCTGGAGCGGGATGCCCGCGCGGCCAACTACAGCGTCGAGCAGGTCAAGGACACTCAGTACGCGCTGTGCGCGTTCCTTGATGAAAGCGTGCTGCGCTCAGGCGACAACGCGCTGCGTCGGCATTTTGAGCTGCAGCCGTTGCAGTTCCGCTATTTCGGTGTGCACCTGGCCGGGGAAGGTTTCTTCGAAAAAGTCCAAGCGCTGCGTGCTGACACCAAGCAAAACGTCGATGTGCTCGAGGTCTACCACCTGTGCCTGGCCCTGGGCTTCGAGGGCAAGTTCAGCCTTGGCCAGAAAGACCAGCTGCGTTACCTGGCCAATACCCTGGGCCAGGACATTGCCCGCTACCGCAAGGCGCCCAAAGCGCTGTCACCGGACTGGGCACTGCCCGACCAGGTGTCGCAGATGCTGCGCCATGAAGTGCCGCTGTGGGTGTATCTGGCGCTGATCGCGCTGGTCTGCGTCGCCGTGTACCTGACGCTTGACTGGTTGCTGGACAAGGACGTTGCCGCCCTGTCCGAACAAATCCGCCAGCTGTTCAGTGCCTGAGCACACATCAGGTAGCCGAGTCAGGAAGACATGAAAACATTACTGCGTCTGTTGAAGAGTTTCTGGGTGCTGCTGCCATTGCTGTGGCTGGCGAGCCTGTTGATTGGCTGGCTGGTCGCGCCGCTGGTGCCGTGGCTGCGTCATCACGTACCTGAAGCGCTGGCCATCATCAGTGCCTGCTTCCTGCTGGTGATCGTGCTGCGCCAGTACCAGCGCATCCGCGCCGAGCACAACCTGGAGAACCTGCTGCAAATCGAAGTCGACCGCTCGTGGAACGCCACGGGTGAGTTCCGAGACCAACAGGTATTGCGCGAGCGCCTGAAGCACGCCATCGCCATGCTGCGCACCGATCGCTCAGCCGGTGGCGGCGGCAAGGCGGCGCTGTCCGACCTGCCCTGGTACCTGGTGGTGGGCATGTCCGCTGCCGGCAAGACCTCGCTGCTGACCCATTCCGGTCTGTCGGCCAGCATCGCCACGGCCAACGACAGTGAAAGCGGTACCCAGCATTGTGACTGGTACTTCAGCCCCGACGCCGTAATGATCGACACCGCCGGGCGCTACTTGCGCGACGACCAGTCAGCCAGTGAGTTCTCGGCCTTCCTGCGCATGTTGCGCAAGCAACGCGGCAAGGCGGCGATCAATGGCTTGGTGCTGGTGGTCAGCCTGCCCGAGCTGCTGGCGGCCAACAGCGATGAGCGCAATGCCCTGGCGGCGCAGCTGGTGGCACGGGTAGAAGAATACGCCGAATGCCTCGACGCCAACCCGCCGGTCTACCTGATGCTGAGCAAGACCGACCAGTTACCGGGCTTCAGCCAGGCATTCGACGGCCTCGACCTGCATGAGCGCCAGCAACCGCTGGGCATGACCTTTGGCCTGTCGGAAATCCGCAACAGTGGCCTGCACGCCGTGCTGCAGACGCGCCTGAAGAACTTGCAGGGTCACGTTCGCCAGCACGTCGATGCGCAGATGATCGCCCTCGGCGCCGAGGCCGACAGTGCGCTGTTGAACTTCCCGCAGTACTTCGCCGCCCTCAGCGATGTACTCGAGCAATTCCTCGACCACTTCACGCGTGGCCATCGCGGCGGGACCCCGCTGCTGCTGCGTGGCCTGTACTTCACCAGTGCGCTGCAGACCGGGCAGCAGCTGGGACAAGTCTATGAAGACGTCATCGCCGACGAGTTCGCCTTGCAAGCGGCCTACGATGAGCCTGCCGAACGTGCTGGCAAGCCCGTGGGCAACCGCAGCTACTTCATCACCGACACCTTCCGCCAGGTGATATTCCCGGACCGCGACCTGACCTTGTACCAGTCACGCCTGGGCCGGCAGGCCACGTTCAGCCCGCTGTTACTGGGCCTGGCCGTTGCCACGGGTGTCCTGTTCATCGGCTGGCAGGCATTGTCGTTCATCAACAACCGGCAGTGGCTCGATGGCTTGCGCGGGCAACTGGCGCAGATCGAACATGCGCAGGATCGCGAGCAACTGCTGGCCGCAGGCAAGGGCCTGGAAGTGCTGCGCGGACAGATGGCGGTAGTCGAAGCCCATCGCCTGCAAGGCGTCCCCCTGCTGTTGGCTGCTGGCCTTTACCACGGTGAAGCAGTCCATCAGGTGAGCAGTGCCGCATACCTGGCGCAATTGCGCAGCCAGGCGCTTGAGCCGATCACCCGCAGCCTGCAAGTGCAGATGCGCGCGTTCAACACATTCGCCAACGGCATCAACCAGGAACTGGAGTTCACCCCAGCGCCGCTGCCTAAAAAACGCAACGGCAAGCCTCTCGCCCCTGCCTTGGCCGCCAAGGCCACAGCAGCCAACACCCGCCTGGGTGGCTACGCCGCCAAGGTCAACCTGGCCACCGCCAGCGATGCCGCCGAGCTGTCCGCCACCACCGGTGGCCTGTCGTTGTCCGAAGAAATGCTCGGCCGACTTGACGAACAGCAGGTGGCCTCGATCATCGACGCCTACAACACGCTCAAGATGTACCTGCTGCTGACCGAGCCCCAGATACATCCAGATCCGGCCTTCGTCGCTGCCAGCCTGCCCCAGGCCTGGACAGGTGCAGCCGCTGAAGGGGCCCCGGCCGACGCCGGGGTAATCGAAGAAAACGCACCGCTTTACGTGCAGTTGCTGGAGCAAGGCCAGGCGCCGGCACTGCCGCGCAACGAGCAACTTATCGACGAGACCCGGCAGAACCTCAAGGCATTCATGATCTCCAGCTCGCTGGTCGATCGTGAATACCTGCGCCTGCAACTTGAGTCGAGCCGCCAGTTCCCGACGTTGAGCCTCAACGACCTGGTGCCGCAACCGGGCCGTGCGCTGCTGTACGGGTCCGCTGGCGTGCCAGCAATCTACACGCGCCAGGGCTGGGACACCTTCGTCAAGCCCGAACTGATCAAGCTGGTGTCGGGCAACCTGCGCAACGAGTCGGACTGGGTGCTGGACGGTGAAGGCGGCGACGCGCTCGTGCAAAAAGCCAACTTCGTGCGCGAGTTCATGACCCGCTACAAGCGCGACTACACCCAGGCCTGGTACAAGATGGTCAGCAGCGTCGGTGTGCGCCACTTCACCGACCTGGCCTCGGCCACCGAGCAACTGGGCCTGCTCAGTGACGTGCAGAACTCGCCTGTGAAAAACCTGCTGGCGGCGGTCAATGACAACACCCAGTGGGACCTGCCGACCAAGCACGCGATCCCGGCCCCTGGCGCCGCCCGCGATGACGGTTTCTGGAGCAAGGTCACAGGCTTGTTCGACACCGAGAACGCCCTGCCCACCAGCGTCGCCCCGGCCCTGCCGGCGGTGGACGATGGCAGCCTGGCCAAACGTTTCGAGCCGGTGGCGCGAGTGTTTGCGCAAAACAACGCCGAAGGCGCCGACAGCACCATCATGGACCGCTACCTGGCCGCCTTGCGCAAGCTCAAGGTACGCATGAACAACATCCAGCGTTCGCAGGATGTGGGCAAAAGCAGCAAGCAGCTGATCAGCGAAACCTTGGAAGGCCAGCCAAGCGAAGTCACCACCGTACGCAACTATGTGGAGAGCAGCGTCGACACCAGCCAGGACGGCTTGTCCCGCTCACTGCAGGGGCTGTTCAGCCTGCCCATCCAATACGCCTGGGCGGCCCTGCGTGACCCGGCCGGCCAGCAGATCGCCAAGGCCTGGGCGCAACAGATTGCCAAACCGTGGGAACAGGTCATGGCGCACCGTTACCCGATTGCCGGCGGCAGCAACAATGAAGCGTCGGTGAAAGACCTGCAACGCTTCGTCGACCCGGACAGCGGCCTGCTGCCCGCCTTCAAACGTAACGAAATCGGCAACCTGGCCGGCGGTGAGGGCCTGGGTGTGGGCGACAGCAAGGGGCCAGCGCTGGTCAACCCTGGCATGCTCAACAGCATCGACAAGGCCAGCTCGGTGGGCCAGGTGATTGCCAGCCTGTCTGACCGTGACAACGGCTTCGAGATCATGCTGGAGCCGTCGGCCAACTTCACCGACATCGTGTTCACCCTCGACGGCCAGGAGCAGCACTACCGCAACGGCCGTAGCAGCTGGAACCGCTTCGCCTGGCCGGGCACCAGCAACGCACCTGGCGCACGCCTGGACGTAGTGACCCTGAGCGGTGCGCGGGTGACCGTGTTCGACTTCCCGGGGCGCTGGGGCTTGCTGCGTATGAACGAAAGCGCCCGCGTAGACGACCTGGATGGCATTCAGCAACGCTTCAGCTGGAACACCGCCAGTGGTCGCGTGAGCCTTGTGGTGCGCAACTTTGGCGGGGTCAAGCTGACCGACCTAGGTGACGTCAAGGCGCTGAGCGCCCTGAACGACAGGGGCGGCCAATGATCGGTTGTTTCGGCAAGCTACCGTCGAGCGCGGACTTCGTCAGCCTGCATGGCGCGGCGGAGGAAGTCTGCGAGTTCGACGCCTGGTTGCAGTCATCGCTGGCGGCCATGCGCCACTGCGATGACTGGCAGGCGTTGTTCGACGCGCTGCCGGTGTGTTTCTTCAACTACCGCGCACGCAACGGCAACTGGCTGCTGGGTGGCCTGCTCAGCTCGCGCGATGCCAGTCAACGGCGCTACCCGTTTTTCATCTTCCAGTTGCTCAAGGGTGAAGCAGGCACTGCACTGGTCAACCCGTACACCCTTGGCGAGCTGTTCAGCGCACAGATCAAGCCATTGCTGCACCAGGCCGTGCAAGGCGCTGGCAGCGCCAGCCTGTTCGAGCGGATCAAGGCCTTGCGCCCGCTACAGGGCCAGGACCTTGACCTGTTCCGCCGCGTGCACACCAAGTTTCTCCACGATTACAGCCTGACTGATGTCGCCCGAGCCCTACACGGTTCCTGGCCAAATTTCGACAGCGCCACCGCCCTGGCCCAGCTGCAGATCAGCCGGGCCGCGCTGCATGGCGATTTTGCAGGCGGTATCGAGTTGCCGCTGCCGGCCGAACGTGGCCTTAAAAACCCTACGGCCGACCTTTGGCTGACCTGGCTCACCCGCATGAGCCGGCAACCCGACGTGCCGGCGGTAAGCCTGCTGGTCGACGATTTCATGCACCCGCGGCTGTACTGCTTCCCGTCGCGCCACGCCAACAGCGCCTACCGCCTGCTCAGTGAATGCGCCGACACACATCAGCACCTGAAGCTGCTCAACCCGCTACCAGGCGCACCACGGCAGCACAATTACGACCGACCTCTTGAACACGTCATCGACCAGTTCGTCGATGCACTGGATGCGACGCCTGTATGAACAAGATCAAGTACTACTGCCTGCGCTACCAACCCTACCTGCTGGGTGTGGCATTCTTCCTGGCGATCTTCCTGGTCTGGGCCATCGGCCGTGCATTGGGCTTTGCCTCGCTGCACAGCTTGCTGGCGGGTATCGGTGCGTTTCTGCTGCTGTCGGCGGGCTATGTACTGTTGCTGTACCGCGGTGCTGGCCAGCACCACAACCTCGAAGGCCTGCTGCGCGACGACGCCGACCAGGCCGTACTCAGCGCCACCCCGGCCGACCGGGAAGAGGTCAGCCTGTTGCGCGAGCGCCTGCTGCAGAGCATCGAGCGCCTGCACAGCAACAAAGCGCGCGGCGCCTCGGCCAAGGACGCGCTGTATGCCCTGCCCTGGTACCTGGTGATCGGCCAGCCGGCCGCGGGCAAGAGCACGATGATTCTGCAGTCGGGCCTGAACTTCCCCTACGCCGAGCGCGAAGGCGCACGGGTCGCAGGCCTGGGCGGCACGCGCAACTGCGACTGGTTCTTCAGCTCCGAAGCGGTGCTGCTGGACACCGCCGGGCGCTACATGAACAGCCCCGAAGAAGCCGGCAAGTGGCGTGGCTTCTTGCAACTGCTGCGCCAGCACCGCCAGCGCCGCCCGCTCAACGGTTTGATCGTCAGCGTCAGCATCGCCGACATCCTGCATGGCTCGGCCGAGGACCAGGAGCGCGTGGCCAAACGCCTGCGCGAACGCATCCAGGAAAGCTGCGCACTGCTCGAAGTGCGCCTGCCCATCTATCTGGTCTTCACCAAGTGCGATCTGATCCCCGGTTTCACGCCGTTCTATCGCCAGCTGGACGACGCTGCGCGTGGTGAAGTGATGGGCAAAACCTTCTCGCACAAGGGTTACGAGCAGGCCGACTGGGGCCAGCGCTTTGGCAACGCGATGGACGAGCTGGCCAGTTACTGGCGACAGGTGGCTGGCCAACAACTGGTACACCAGGACATTCAGGTCACTCGGCAGAACAACGCGGCCTATCGCTTCCCGCTGGAGCTGGCCGCGCTCAAGCCGCGCCTGCAGCAATTCGTCGACAGCCTGTTGCGTGCCAACCCCTACCAGAATGCAGAGTTGCTGCGCGGGTTCTATTTCACCGCTGCGCTGCAAGCCGACGAGGCCCAGTGGGGCAGCCACGGCCAGCATGTGGCCGAACGCTTCGCACTCGAGCAGGTTGAAGGTTCTGGCACTGCCGGCAGCCAGCCAGCCCCCCTGTTCATCAACAGCCTGTTCCGCAAGGTCATCATTCCCGACCAGCACCTGGTGGCGCTGTACACCAGCAACCACCGCGAGCGCCGGCGCAAGGCCGGGTGGGTTGGCGCCGCCGGCCTGGCAGCGCTGGTGCTCTGCAGCCTGTGGGGCTGGTCGTACCTGAACAACCGCGCCACCCTAGCCAGCATTGCCGGCGAGCTGGCTCAGGCCAAGGCCGACGACCAGGCTGGCAGCGGCCAGTACACCGCCTGGAGAAGCCTTGACCGCTTGCGCTTCTGGGCCGCGCACTACTATCAGCAACACCACGAGCAGGGCGTGCCGCTTGGCATGCGCCTGGGCTTGTACCAGGGCCATGCGGTCGAGCCGCTGCTGCGCAGCCGCTACTTCGCCACGCTGCAGAACGTGATGCTCAAGCCCACGGCCGATAACCTGACCCGTACCCTGTACCTGTTGACCACGCTCAAGGTCTACCAACGCAACACCCGCGAGCTGCAGCCGGTAAGCGGCGTCGACAGCGTCGAGGCCGAGGCGCTGCCGCATGACAACCGCGCCCAGTCGATCGCCGACTTCGGCAAAGCGACCCTGGACACCTACGTGATGCTCTCGCAGGCAATGCGCGAGAAGGCTGACCCTGCGTTCCTCAAGGCGCACCTACCGGACTACTGGTACCCGGCCATCGCCCGCCACACCGGCAAGCGCATGGCCGCAGCCGGTAGCGACGCCAGCGGCGACCAGGACTACCTGTACGCCAGCCGCCAGATCACCTTCTACAGCGACCAGATCCGTGAGCCGGACGTGCCACGCATCCTCGACAACGCCTTCCTGATGTCCAGCTCACGCAACTACATCGACAGCCTGCGGGCCCAGTCGCTGCGCTCGATCGAGACCATCACGCTGGAATCCGACACCCTGTTCGCCTTTGGCCGCGCCGACTTCCAGAGCCTGAAGAACGAAGGCCAGAACCAACTGAGCGCGATTGCCAGCAAGCTGTTGAACACCCCGAACATCGGCAAGGTGGTCATCTCTGGCCACGCCGATCAGCTCGGCGACAGCCAGGGCAACCTGCAGGTTTCGAAGCAACGGGCGCAAACCATCCGCACCTACCTGGTCGGCAAGGGCGTGCCCGCCGAGCTGGTGGTCGCGCAAGGCGAAGGCAGCCGCAAACCACTGGTCAACTGCGACATGCAACAACCGCGGGCGCAATTGATCAAGTGCCTGGAGCCCAACCGCCGGGTGGAAATCGAAGTGCGTGGGCTGAACTGAGCCACGCCGCAAGAACCGGTCGCCCGGGCCTCACAGGAGGAGGCCCGGGTGGCGGCAAGCTACCTCTGCCGGTATGCCCGGCGAGGTCAAAACCAAGGGGCGCATGAGCAACCCTTTACACGTTGTTAATGGAGAGTTTCACAATGGCATTTGACGCGTATATCCAAATCGACGGCATCCCAGGCGAAGTACTGGATGAAAAACACAAGGACTGGATCGAAGTGCTGGGCTACGAGTACGGCGCCACCCAGGCAACCTCGGCTACCGCCAGCTCCTCGGGTGGTGCGTCTTCCGAGCGTGTTGCCCTGAGCGACTTCAAGATCCGCAAGGCCGTCGACAAGGCTTCGGCCAAGCTGTTCGAGCACTGCTGCACCGGCAAGCACATCGCCAAGCTGAAGCTGAACGTGAACCGCGCCGGTGGCGACAAGGTCACCTACCTGACCATCGACATGGAAGAAGTCGTGGTGTCGTCGGTCAAGTTCATCGCCGGTGGCAATCAAGGCGGTGAAGACAAGGCGGTCAGCGACCTGCCTGTAGAAGAAATCAGCTTCAACTTTGCCCGTATCAAGACCACCTACACCCAGCAGAACCGCACCGACGGCCAGGCCGGCGGCAACATCGTCGGTGGCTGGGACCGTACCGCGAACAAAGTGTTCGCCTAAGCCATGGGCCGCTTCGGCGGCCTGTACTGCGCGGCGTGCCAGGTTTTCTGGCACGCTGTTCATCAGCCATGTCCAGAGTGTTATATGCCTGAAATCCTCAATGACCTCTCGCTGGCCACACTGGCCGCACCCATCGAAGGTGGCAGTGGCGAAGACTTGAGCTTCTCTGCCTTGTTCGACCAGATCAAGGAAGCCCGCCGGGCGGACCCTGACTACCTGACCCAGGGCGACTGGCAAACCGACTTGAAGACTGCCGACTGGGAGCAGGTAATCAACCTGTCGGCTCAAGGGTTGGCGCAGCAAAGCAAAGACTTGATGCTGGTGGCCTGGCTCAGCGAGGGCCTGGCCCAGCGTGAGCACTTCGAAGGCATCACTTTTGGCCTAGAGCTGACCGAACAGCTTCTGGATACCTTCTGGGACACCCTGTTCCCAACGCTTGAAGACGGCCTGGACGAGCGCGCGGCGCGGCTGTCCTGGCTGAAGACCACGCTCACCGACATTGCCGGTGGCTTGCCCATTACCCAAGGGCAGCATTTTGGCGTGTTGCGCTATGACGAGTCACGCCACGTCGAAAACCTCGCCCTGCAGAACCCCAAGGCAATGCAGACAGCACTGAACGAAGGCAAGATCAACGCCGAGATTTTCCAGCGCTCGGTAGCGCTGAGCGACACTGATCACCTGCGTGCCAAGGCGCTGCAGATCGGCACCAGCCTGAATGCGTGCAAACGCCTGCAGGCCAGCGCCGACCGCCTGTTCGGCCACGAGGCGCCCAGCTTCGCCAGCCTTGCCGACATGCTGTCGCGCGCCAGCCAGCTGGCGGAGAAACTGCTCAAGGATCGCGGCGTCGAGCTGCACCCCGCAGCGGTGGCGGTAGCAGAACCCGAGGCCATCTTTGTCTCTACTGACGCAGCAGGTGAACCGATGAACACGCCCGTCCAGGCCTCTGCGCCTGCCCCTATGCGCACGACACCACTGACCCGCGACGAGGCTTTCACCATGCTTGCGGGCATCGCCCAGTTTTTCAAGCAAAGCGAGCCGCAGAGCCCGGTACCTTACTTGATCGAACGTGCGATCAAGTGGGGCAACATGCCGTTGGAGGGCTGGCTGAGCGATGTGATCAAAGACAGCAACGTGGTGGACAACATTCGTGATGTGCTAGGCACTCGCGAACCAAGGTCCTGATACTCGTTCGGGCCGACCCGGCCTCTTCGCGCACCGACTTGCCAGGGCGCAGGCCAGTACAGCCTCGGCAAATGCTGCTAACGTGAGCGCTCCAAACTGCCAAGGACCGCTCAGATGCCGCCACGCTCACCCTCTCCCACCGGTTTCGTCCGCGTCCGTGGCGCCCGCGAGCACAACCTGAAGAACATCGATGTCGATATCCCTCGCGACGCCTTGGTGGTGTTTACCGGCGTGTCCGGTTCGGGCAAGTCATCGCTGGCCTTCTCCACGCTTTATGCCGAGGCCCAGCGCCGCTATTTCGAATCGGTAGCGCCCTATGCCCGGCGCCTGATCGACCAGGTTGGCGTGCCCGACGTGGATGCCATCGACGGCCTGCCGCCGGCAGTGGCCCTGCAACAGCAACGTGGTACGCCAAGTGCCCGCTCTTCGGTGGGCAGCGTCACCACCCTGTCCAGCTCGATCCGCATGCTCTACTCGCGCGCGGGCCACTACCCGGCCGGGCAAGCAATGCTGTACGCCGAGGACTTTTCACCGAACACACCTCAGGGCGCCTGCCCGGAGTGCCACGGCATGGGCCGGGTTTACCAAGTGACCGAAGCGACCATGGTCCCCGACCCGTCGCTGACTATCCGCGAGCGGGCGGTGGCCGCGTGGCCGATGGCCTGGCAGGGGCAGAACCAGCGCGACATCCTGGTGACGCTGGGCTATGACGTGGACATTCCCTGGCGCGACCTGCCCCAGGCGCAACGCGACTGGATCCTGTTCACCGAAGAAACGCCTACCGCGCCCGTGTATGCCGGCTTGACCCCAGCGCAGACCCGCGACGCACTCAAGCGCAAACTGGAGCCCAGCTACCAAGGCACGTTCATGGGTGCACGGCGTTACGTGCTGCATACGTTCATGCACTCGCAAAGCGCGCAGATGCGCAAGCGCGTGGCTCAGTACATGCGCCCCAGCCCCTGCCCGCTGTGCCAGGGCAAGCGCCTGAAGCGCGACGCGCTGGGCGTGACCTTCGCCGGCCTGGACATCGCCGAGCTGTCGCACCTGCCGTTGCAGGCGCTGGCCGAAGTGTTGCGCAAGGTGGCGGCGGCAGACTACCTGACACTGCAGCAGGATGAGCTGACGCTGGAAAAGCGCCTGGCCGCCCAACGCATCGCCAACGAACTGCTGGAGCGTATCGACACATTGCTCGGCCTGGGCCTTGGTTACCTGGCACTTGAGCGCAGCACCCCGACGTTGTCCTCCGGCGAGCTGCAACGCCTGCGCCTGGCTACCCAGCTGAATTCACAGTTGTTCGGCGTGATCTACGTGCTCGACGAGCCATCGGCCGGTTTGCACCCAGCCGACAGCGAAGCGCTGTTCGAAGCCTTGCAACGCCTGAAGCATGCAGGCAACTCGGTGTATGTGGTGGAGCACGACCTGGATACCATGCGCCGCGCCGACTGGCTGGTGGATGTAGGGCCGGCTGCCGGCGAGCATGGCGGTACCATTCTTTACAGCGGGCCGCCTGCGGGCCTGGCCGAGGTCGAGCAGTCATGCACCCGTGCCTACCTGTTCAGCGCCCCGCCCCAGACCAAACGCGCCCCCCGTCAGCCCTGCGACTGGCTGAAGCTTGAAGGCATCACGCGCAACAACCTCGATAACCTCAGCGCTGCCTTCCCGCTGGGCTGCTTCACCGCCGTTACCGGTGTTTCCGGTTCTGGCAAGTCCAGCCTGGTCAGCCAGGCCCTGCTGGAACTGGTAGGGGCACACCTGGGTCATGCCGAGCAACGTGGCGAGCCCGAAGAACACAGCCTGGAAGACGAACCTGATCAGGCCAGTAGCGGCCAGGTGAGTGCGGGGCTTGGCAGCATCAAGCGCCTGGTGCAGGTCGACCAGAAGCCAATCGGCCGCACACCGCGCTCCAACCTGGCCACCTATACCGGCCTGTTCGACCATGTACGCAAGCTGTTCGCCGCCACCGAGCAGGCCAAGGCGCAGGGTTTCGACGCTGGGCGTTTTTCTTTCAACGTTGCCAAGGGCCGCTGCGCCAACTGCGAGGGTGAAGGTTTCGTCAGCGTCGAGTTGCTGTTCATGCCCAGTGTCTACGCGCCCTGCCCAACCTGCCATGGCGCCCGCTACAACCCCGAAACCCTGGCGGTGAGTTGGCAAGGCATGAACATCGCGCAAGTGCTGCAGATGACCGTCGACCAAGCCCTGCAGGTATTTGCCGAACAGCCACCGGTGCGACGTTGCCTGCAAGTGCTGCAGGATATCGGCCTGGGCTACCTGCGCCTGGGCCAACCGGCCACCGAGCTGTCCGGTGGCGAGGCGCAGCGGATCAAGCTGGCTACCGAACTGCAACGCATCGCCCGCGGGGCAACGCTGTATGTGCTGGATGAGCCCACCAACGGTTTGCACCCGCAGGACATCGACCGGCTGCTGGTGCAGTTGAACCGCCTGGTCGAGGGCGGGCACAGCGTGGTAGTGGTCGAGCACGACATGCGTGTGGTGGCGCAAAGCGACTGGGTGATCGATATTGGGCCGGGAGCTGGCGATGCCGGGGGCAAGGTGGTGGTCAACGGCATCCCGCAAGTCGTGGCTGGCTGTAGCGAAAGCCGTACAGCGGCGTTTCTGGCCAAAGCCTTGTAGTGCCTGCGCATTGCCAGGCTCCGTGGATGGCGCTTAGAATGCGATCAATTCTTAATTGCACCCTTCGCCCGGAGCCTCGCGCCCGTCATGCCGCCCGCCGACCCTACCCTGAACCTGCAAGTCCAGACGCTGTACACCGAGCACCATGGCTGGCTGCAGGGCTGGCTGGGGCGAAAACTGGGCAATGCCTGCGATGCCGCCGACCTGGCTCATGACACGTTCGTGCGCCTGCTCAGCCGGCAGGGCAACAGCTTTTTCGGCAATGAACCCCGGGCCTTGCTGACCCACATCGCAAAGGGCCTGGTGATCGACCGCTGGCGCCGCCAGGAAGTCGAGCGCGCCTACCTGGAAGCCATCGCACACTTGCCGCAACCCGAGGTGCCCTCGCCGGAAACGCGCTGGCTGATCCTCGAAACCCTGTACCGCATCGACGCCATGCTGCGCGACATGCCGGCCCGTGTACGTCAGGTGTTCCTGCTGTCGCAGCTGGACGGGCTGACCTACGCACAAATTGCAGAACAGCTGCAGGTTTCGCTGATCACCATCAAGCGCGACATGCGCACGGCTTTCCTTGCCTGCCTGAGCATCGACTGATGGTGCAGCGCATCGACCCACTGATCCTTGGCGAAGCCGCTGACTGGCTGGTGCAGCTGCAGTCGGGCAACGCCACCGAGGACGATCGCCGTGCGGTCCAGGCCTGGTGCCAACGCAGCGCCCAGCACGCCCAGGCGTGGCAGCGTGCCGAGGCCATCCTCGGTGATTTCCGCCGCCTGCCCACCCCGGTTACCGGTGAAACCCTGCGCCGCCTGAGCCGCAACGGGGCGGTAAGCCGTCGCCAGGCCCTGCAGCGCCTGGGGCTGTGGCTGCTGGCAGCACCCACGGCCTGGCTGGCCTGGCGTGAAACGCCTTGGCAGCAATGGACCGCCGATGCGCGCACCGCGGTCGGCGAGCAACGCGCATTGACACTTGCCGACGGTAGCCAGGTGCTGCTGAACACCGACACAGCCATCGATATCACCTTCGACGCCCAACAGCGCCGCATCGACCTGCTGGCGGGCGAGATTCTGCTCACCAGCGCCAAGGACCCTGCCACCCTGGCGCGGCCGCTGCTAGTGCGCACCCTGCATGGTCAGGCGACTGCGCTGGGCACACGCTTCAGCGTGCGTATCGATGGCGCGCTGACCCGCGTGGCCGTACTTGAAGGCGAAGTGGCTACACGCCCGCTGCATGCCGCAAGCCTGTTGCTCAAGGCTGGCGAGCGCACCGCTTTCGATGCCGACCGAGTACTGCCCGCCTCAGCGCTGGAAACCGGTGACCTGGCCTGGGAGCACGGCATGCTGCTGGCGCGCGACATGCGCCTGGCCGACCTGTTGCTGGAGTTAGGTCGCTATCGCCCAGGCGTGCTGCGCTGCCACCCGGCAGTGCGCGAGCTGAAGGTATCGGGCGCCTTTCCACTGGCAGACACCGACGCCAGCTTGCGGCTGCTGGGTGACACCCTACCCGTATCAATCCAGGGTTTGACCCGTTACTGGGTGACGGTGGAGCCCCTAAGCTGACACGCCCCTACAGGGACCGCGAAAAAGTCAGTGATACCTTTACCTGCGTCGTCCGGTGATGAGTGCAGAACCTTCATTTTCTGCACCCACAGGATGCTTGCATGACGCCCCGCCAGCCGTACCGCCTGCCCTTCAAGGCACTGAGCCTTGCCATCGCCATGGCCGCCCTGGCCCCCACGGCGATGGCCGCCGACACCACCCCGCGCACCTATCACCTGGCCGCTGGCCCACTGGCCGACGTGCTGGCGCGCTTCGCCGCCAGCGCCGGAGTACCATTGTCGTTCGACCCGGCCCTGCTCAACGGCCTACAAAGCCAGGGCCTGCAGGGTAACTACAGCGTCCCGGAAGGTTTCACCCGCCTGCTGGCCGGCAGTGGCTACAGCCTGATCACCACCGACAGCGGCGGTTATACCCTGGCGCCGACGGTCGACCTGGGCAATGCCCTGGAACTGGGTGCGACCACCATCAACAGCGACCTGGCCGCCAGCAGCGACACCTGGCAAGGTGGCCAGGTAGCCCGCAGCGCGCGCCTGGGCGTGCTCGGCGACCAGGCCATCAGCGACGTGCCGTTCAGCGTTACCAGCTACACCGCCAAGACCATCGCCGACCAGCAGGCCCGCACCCTGGGTGACGTGTTGCTCAATGACGCGTCGGTGCGCCAGTCGGCGGGCTTCGGCAACTTCTCGCAAGTGTTCACCATTCGCGGTTTGCCGCTGAACACCGACGACATCAGCTACAACGGCCTTTACGGCGTACTGCCGCGGCAGATCGTGACCACCGAAGCGCTCGAGCGAGTCGAGGTGTTCAAAGGGTCCAGTGCCTTCCTCAATGGGGTCGCACCCCAAGGCAGCGGCATTGGGGGTGCAATCAACCTGGTGCCCAAGCGCGCCGAAGATACCCCCACACGGCACGTTACCCTCGACTATGCCACTGGCGACAACATTGGCGGCCATCTCGACCTGGGCACGCGGTTTGGTGAGGACAATCGTTTCGGCGCCCGCATCAACCTGGCCCAGCATGACGGCGGCACTGGCGTGGACGACGAAGCCCAGCATTCCACCCTGGTTGCCGTGGCCCTTGATTACCGTGGCGAGCGGCTGCGCTTGTCCACCGATCTGGGCTACCAGAAGGAACGCATCAACCAGGGCCGCGCGGTGATCTACCCCACCGGCAGCAAGGTGCCCCACGCGCCTTCAGCGCGTGACAACTATTCGCAAGCCTGGAGCTGGTCGCAGCTGGAAGACACCTACGGCATGCTCAACGCCGAGTACGACCTGAACGACAACTGGATGCTGTATGCCGGCGCCGGCGCCAAGCACACGCGTGAGAACGGCGAATACTCCTCGCTGTACGTCAGCGACGCGAACGGCACCGCGCGCGGAGGTTTTCTGTATTCGCCCCACGACGAGGACAACAAAAGCGCCGTCGCCGGGCTCAATGGCCGCTTTGCCACCGGCCCGGTCAGCCACCGGGTCAATTTCGGCCTGTCAGGCATGTGGGGTGAACAGCGTTCGGCCTACGAGGCACTGGCTGCCAGCAAGCGTTATGACAGCAACCTGTACAACCCGGTGAAAGTGCCGCGCCCCACCGACACCTACTTTGGCAGCGACCTGCACGACCCGCGCATCGTCGGCAAAAACCGCAACAAGAGCGTCGCATTGTCCGACACCCTGGGTTTTCTTGATGACCGCGTCCTGTTGACCGTGGGTGTGCGCCGGCAATCGATCAGCGTCGACAGCTGGGCGACCGCCACGGGGGTGCGCAACACGCCGTACGACGAGTCGATCACCACACCGGTGTATGGCTTGGTGATCAAGCCTTGGGAGCATGTGTCGTTCTATGCCAACCGCATCGAGGGCTTGGCCCAGGGCCCGACGGCACCGTCGAGTGTCAGCAATGCCAACGAGGTGTTCCCGCCCAAGCGCAGCAAGCAGGTCGAGGCTGGGGTGAAACTGGACTGGAACAGTTTTGGCGCCACCTTGGGCGTGTACCGCATCGAACAGCCCAACAGCGTCACCTACCGCGCTCCGGGCGCTGCGCTGGACACATTCAGCATGGACGGCGAGCAGGTCAACAAAGGCGTGGAACTGAACCTGTTTGGTGAGCCCGTCGACGGCTTGCGCCTGCTGACAGGCGCGGTATTCATGCACACCGAGCAGAAGCACACGGCCTATGGCAGCAACGACGGCAACCGCGCCGCTGGCGTGCCACGCTTCCAGTACAACCTGGGTGCCGACTGGGACGTGCCTGGCATTCAAGGCGCCGCGCTCAGTGCCCGCTTGCTGCGCACGGGTGGCCAGTATGTGAATGCGGCCAACAGCCTGAGCATTCCGGCCTGGACCCGAGTGGACCTGGGCGCACGCTACCGTTTCAAGGTCGATGACAAGCACGTGACATTGCGCGCCAACGTGGAGAACGTGGCGAACAAGGCGTACTGGGCTTCGGCGTCGACTTCCAACAACTACTTGACCCAAGGTACGCCGAGAGTGCTGCGATTGTCGGCCAGTGTAGACTTCTGAGCCATTCGCGGCACAGGGCTGTTCCTACAGCGACGGCATCGCCTGCAAATGCGAGGCAGTGCGTGTAGGAGCAGCTTTGTGCTGCGAAAGGGCCGGAAGATGTCGTGGCCACTGCCCTACATCCACCAGGCCAACACCACCGGCAACCAGGCAAACGACAGCACTGTCGAGCACATCACCAGGTTTGCCACCTGCTCCGGCTCACGGTTGGCCCGTACCGCCATCAGGTAGTTGAACACGGCTACCGGCATCGCCGACTGCACCACCAGCACTGCACGCTCCAGGCTCTCCATACCCAGCGCTGCGCCCACCGCCCAGCCCACCCCGGCCCCCAGGCCAATGCGCAAACCACCCAGCAGCATGCCACTGCCAACATGGCGCAGGCGAATGCTGGCCAGCGATACCCCGAGGGTCAGCAGCATCAGCGGAATGGTCATGCCACCCAGCAAGTCCGCGGTATTGGCCAGCCAGCGCGGCAGCTCGAAGTCCAGAAATATGATCGGCATGGCACCGGCCAGGCTGATCACGATGGGGTTGCGCAGCAAAGCCTTGAGCGAAGCGGCAGTGCCGGAAATGGCCATACCAATGGTGAACTGCACGATCGAGAGGGTGAGAAAGAACGCCACGGCCAGGGCCAGGCCATGTTCACCAAAGGCGTACAGGCTGATCGGCAGCCCCATGTTGCCGGTGTTGGGGAACATGAACGCCGGCAGCAGTACCCGCCAGTGCATCCCCGAAATGCGGCACACCAGCAAAGCGGCCATGGCCATGCCCAGGGTGCACAGCAGACAGGCCATGGCCATGCTGGTGAAGGCGGCGGGGTCCAGCTCGGTGCGGCTGAGGGTGGACAGTACCAATGACGGTGTGCCAACGGTCATCACCACCCGAGCGATGAACTCGGTGGGGTAGTCCAGGCCCTTGCGGGCCCAGATATAGCCGATGCCGGCGACGATGAATACCGGGGCCAGGACTGCAAACAACGACGCGAACATGGGGGCCTTCCTTGGTGTGGGTTCAGCATTATGCAGCAGTCTGCAAGATTGCCCAGATAACCTCACCCCTGTCGGAGCAGCCCTCAAGATTGTCTGTAAAAGACGCTTTCATGTCGCCCACAGACTGCGGCGTCTCGTCGCATACCGTTGCCCCTTGGGCAAAAGCTTCCAAGCCCGTAGAATCCCGCTTCCTTTTCGCCCGTCGCCTTGAACGGTGGCAACCAGCAGCAAAGACAGAGTCAGCGCCTGAACACATGAACGCACATGTGAAATAGGCTCAACCCTCCCCGCCCGGCCCCTTCCCAAAAGGCCCAGCGGTTGAGTCTTGCCCAGGTCGCATCCGTGTCGCCACTCGCCCCTTGTTGGGCCGAGCCGGTGTGCGCGTCCGAGAAGGCGCTCATTCCGCTCATCCAACTAGAGGTACGTATGTCTCCGCGTTTGCTGGCCATGGCGCTGGCGCCCCTGCTCGGGCTGTTCATCATCGCCCTGGGCAACGGCTTCATGTCTTCCCTGACCACCCTGCGCCTGGGCGCTGCCGGTGAGTCCGCCACCACCATTGGTATCGTCTCGTCGACTTACTTCATCGGCCTGACCCTTGGTGCCATCTTCAACGACCGGCTGATCCTGCGCATCGGCCACATCCGCGCCTATACCAGCTTCGCCTCGCTGATCGCCGTGACCATCCTGCTGCAGGGGCTGTTCTATGACGTCACCTGGTGGTCTGTGCTGCGCCTGATCAATGGCTGGGCGGCCGTCGGCGTGTTCCTGGTGATCGAAAGCTGGCTGCTGCTGGCCGGTGACGCGAAAATCCGTGGTCGCTTGCTGGCGCTGTACATGATCGCCTTCTATGGTGCCGGGGTAATCGCCCAGGCCGGCCTTGGCGAAATTACCCAGTTGGGCGAAACCGCACCCTTCATGCTGGCTGGCGTGCTGGCCGCCCTGTCGGTGCTGCCAATCGTGATCCTGCCGCGGGTGTCGCCGCTGTTGGACCAGGTCGAACCCCTCAAGCCCCGCCAATTGCTGGGTGTGGCGCCGTCGGGCCTGGTCGGTTGCTTTGGCTCGGGCGTGGCCATTGCCGGTATTTATGCGCTGCTGCCGCTGTACCTGCAACGCATCGGCCTGGAGGTAGGGGAAGTTGGCAACATGATGGCCTGGGTGATCCTGGGTGCCATGCTGCTGCAATACCCGGTCGGGCGCTGGTCCGACCGCAAGGACCGCCAAGATGTGCTGATTGCCCTGGCTGCGCTGTGCGTGGTGCTGTCGCTGATCACGGTGTTCCTGCCGTCGGACTCGTTCCTGCTGCCGGCCATGCTGTTCCTGCTCGGTGGCGGCGTGTTCACCCTGTACCCGGTGGCGGTCAGCCACGCGGCCGACCGCGCGCCTTCCGATGCGCTGGTACCGATGATTCAGGGCCTGCTGCTGATCAACTCGCTGGGTTCGGCCATGGCGCCGGTGGCCATTTCGCCGATGATGAGCGAATTTGGCGAGGCCGGGCTGTTCTGGGCCTTTGCCGTGGTCAACCTGGCCATGGTGTGCTTCTTCATGTGGCGCCGTGGCAAGCGCCCGGCCGCGGAGCACCCAGCCCCGTTCACCGCTTCGACGACCTTCTCGCCAACCGGCGCCGAGCTGAGGGTGACCGAAGACCTGATGCATGCGGCCCAGGAGCATCCGCCGCTGGAGCCAGTGGAGCCCGTGCAGGCTGCCCGTAGCGAAACGCACTGACCCCAGGGGCCGCACAGCGGCCCCTCCCCTGCGACCACTCGTCGCCCAGAAGGCACCCCTCCTCACACCCCCAGCCAAACGAATGACAGATCATCCGCAAAGGAGACGTCCCATGATCCGCATTCGCCCGCTCTCCCTGTGCCTGGCGCTGGCCCTGACCAGCCTCGCCGGCACTACGTTCGCCGCCACCGATACCCATACCGACAGCCGCCCGCAAACCGACCAGTCTGGCGGCAAGACCGCCGGTGATGACAGCAGCGTCAACAGCCCCGGCAGTGGCAAAAGCAACGACAGCAGCGACACCGGCAGCAATACCGATGCCGCCGACGGCGCCAGCGGCGGTTCCAACAGCACTGGCGAAGCCACGGGCTCCGGCGCCGGGTACAGCGGTGGCACCGCCGAGGACCAGGACAGCCACTGACGCGGGCCTGGGCTACACTGCGCTCCAACGCCCTGCCAAGGAGTTGCCATGAACCTCAAACCCTGGCTGCTCGCCGCCCTGATGCCTTGCGCGGCCTTGGCTAACAGCAGCAACCAAGGCGCACTGTCGATCAGCTCCTCGTCGTTCACCGATGGTGGCGTGATTGCGTTGCAGCAGGTTGGCCTGGACCCGGCCTGCGGTGCCGGCGAGGAGCGCACCCCGCAACTGAGCTGGGACAACCTGCCCGAAGGCACCCAATCGCTGGCCCTGATCATGTTCGACCCAGACGGCGGCAAGGGTGTCGGCGTAGTGCACTGGGTTGCCTACAACATCGACCCCGAACAGGATGGGCTCAAGGAAGGTATGGCCGGGCTGAGCGGGCAGTACCTGACCGTGGGCCGAAACTCGAGGGGCACCCGCAGCTACCGTGGCCCCTGCCCACCCGCCGGCGACAACCCGCACCACTATGCATTGACCCTGATCGCCACCGACCTGCCGTTAGGTACATTGCCCGAAGACCTGGACCGCAACGGCCTGCTGGAGCTGCTGCAAGGCCACGCACTGGGGGCGCAGAGCCTGGTCGGGCGCTACGGCCATTGAACCATTCAGTACAAAAATAAATGATCAGCTCCATAGCATTTATCCATTGAATGGCCCGCACCAACTGAAGTAAGCTCGGGGTCATTCACTGGAGAGCAACATGCCGAAACACACCCGCAACCACGCCAACCACACCGGTCGCAGCCTGCGCCCTGTGCTGGCCGTTGCCGGCTGCGTGGCACCTGCCAGCTATTACTTTGGGTATTGGTTTAGCCACTAGGCGCCGATACCCACACGGCGCCCACCTTCGAGGGGCCGCCGAACATGAGAATACTCAAACCCCCGGTCGGCTCCCCGACCGGGGGTTTTGCTTTTCAGGCCTTTGAACAACACCGATTCACATTGAGGACAGATTCATGAACTACGCCACTTACTACTACGCAAACACCTATGCCTGGCGATTTAGCCAATCCCGTTCGGGCCAGCCTGCCGCCTCCGATCGGTCCTCTACAGGTGGCAATGCAGCAGCCAATACGAATTCAACGATCTGTCGAACACCTCGATAGGGCCGACCACGCGGGCTTGAACCCGCCGTCCGCCCAGGGAAAAACGCCATGCAAGCTTCCAACCTCGCCCTGCCTCTGACCCAGCCGCAAGCGGCCAACACCACCGTCAGCAAACGCCTGCCCAGCCCGCACCTGCTCAAGCAGCAGATGCCACTGCCCAGCGAACTGGCCCAGCAAGTCCAGGCCCATCGCCAGGCTATCCGCAACATCCTCGAAGGCCGCGATCAGCGCCTGCTGGTCATCGTCGGCCCCTGCTCGATTCACGACCCTCGCTCAGCCCTGGAATACGCCGACCGCCTGGCCGCCCTCAGCCGCGAAGTCGATGACAAGCTGCTGCTGGTGATGCGCGCCTACGTCGAAAAACCGCGTACCACAGTGGGTTGGAAAGGCCTGGCCTACGACCCGCACCTGGATGGCAGCGACGACATGCACTCGGGGCTTGCCTTGTCCCGTGGGCTGATGCTGAGCATGATCGAGCGCGGCCTGCCCATCGCCACCGAGCTGTTGCAACCGATGGCCGCCGGCTACTTCGATGACCTGCTGGCCTGGGCCGCGATTGGCGCACGCACCACCGAATCGCAAATCCACCGCGAAATGGTCAGTGGCCTGGAGCTGCCGGTGGGCTTCAAGAACGGCACCGACGGCGGTATTGCCATCGCCAGCGACGCCATGCGCAGCGCTGCCCACTCGCACCGCCACTTCGGCATGGATGCGCAGGGCCACCCGGCAATCATCGATACCCTGGGCAACCCGGACACACACCTGGTACTGCGTGGCGGCCACAAAGGCCCGAACTACGATGGCGACAGTATCGCCATGGCCCGCCAGGCATTGGCCAAAGCCGGCCTGCAGGCACGGATCATGGTCGATTGCAGCCACGCCAACAGCGGCAAGGACCCGGCGCGCCAGCCGGCCGTCTTCAATGATGTTTTGGCGCAGCGTCTGGCCGGCGACCGTTCGCTGGTCGGCGTGATGATCGAGGGGCACCTGTTCGAGGGTTGCCAGGCGCTGGGCAAGGGCGCACTGAAATACGGCGTGTCGATTACCGATGGCTGCCTGGGCTGGGCCTCGACCGAATCCCTGTTGCGCGAGGCGGCACAAAAACTCTAGGCCGATGGTTGCAAGCCTGGCGAGACATACCCCAAGCAAGTGCGCTAGGCTTGCCTTTTACCCCAAGGAGCAGTACCCATGGCCCGTGCAACCGCCCGCCACATCCTGGTCAGCAGCGAAGAGAAATGCAACGAACTGAAAGCCCAGATCGAAGCAGGCGCCGACTTCGCTGAAATCGCCAAAGCCAACTCTACCTGCCCGTCCAGCCGCCAGGGCGGCGACCTGGGCTCGTTCGGCCCAGGCCAGATGGTCAAGGAATTCGACACCGTGGTGTTCAGCGCCCCGGTCAACACCGTGCAAGGCCCGGTGAAGACCCAGTTCGGCTACCACCTGCTGGAAGTGACCAGCCGCCAGGACTAAGTAGCCAGTAGCTGCTCATGTCCCCTGTGGGGGCGGGTTTACCCGCGAATGCGCCAGATCAGGCAACAAGATTGCATGGATGGACGCATTCGCGGGTAAACCCGCTCCTACAGGTTCTGTGTTACCTGTTCCTGCTTTGTTTCGCATTCAACACGCAGGCCGCCCCCTCCCACGCCCTCACCGTCTACGGTGAAGCCCCCCGCTACAACGCCAGCTTCCAGCATTTCGACTATGTAAACCCCAACGCCCCCAAAGGTGGCATCCTGCGCCGCTCGGCCATCGAGATTGGTCAGTTCGACCACATCCTCCCCTACATCGACAAGGGTATCGGCGTCAGCGAAGTCGATGGCTTGCTCTACGCGCCTCTGGCCGTGCGCTCGTTCGATGAACCCTACACCGTGTATGGCCTGATTGCCCGACGCATGGAGCGCGGGCCCGATGACGTCTGGCTGCGTTTCGAAATAGACCCGCGCGCCACCTTCGCCGATGGCAAGCCGGTGCGTGCCGACGATGTACGTTTCACCTTCGAACTCTTGATGAGCAAGGGCAGCCTCAAGTACCGCACCCAGTTCGCCGAGGTCACCGGCGTTACCGTGGAAAGCCCGCGCAGCGTGCGTTTCGACTTCAAACCCAAGCACGGCCGCACCCTGGCGCTGGACCTCGCCAGCCTGCCGGTGCTGCCCGAGCACGACTGGCAACAGCGCGACTTCGCCAACGGTGCCGGCTTCGACAAACCGGTCGGCAGCGGGCCGTACCGCATCGGGCGCATCGACAATGGCCGCAGCATCACCTTCGAGCGCGACCCGAACTGGTGGGCGCGTGAGCTGCCCGCCAGCCGTGGCCGCTACAATTTCGACAAGTGGCGCATCGAGTACTTCGGCGACACCGAAGTGGCGCGCCAAGTGCTCAAAGGCGGTGGCTACGACTACAACCGCGAGTTCTCCGCCACCGCCTACACCTTGGGCTACAACGGCGTGCAACTGGACGACGGCCGTCTGCAACGCGCCCACCTGGGCCCGGCCAAGCCGCAGGTGGCCCAAGGCTTCGTGTTCAACCTCGACCAGCCGCAGTTCAAGGACCGCCGTGTGCGTCAGGCGCTGGGCATGTTGTGGGACTATGAGTGGAGCAACCGGCAGATGATGCGCAATATGTACATCCGCCAACAGAGTGTGTTCTCCAACACCCCGTTGGCTGCCCGCAAGCTGCCCGATGCCAGCGAGCTGAAGCTGCTTGAGCCACTGCGCGGCAAGGTGCCGGACGAAGTCTTCACCACCGTGTTCACCGCCCCGGTTACCGATGGTTCGGGCATCATCCGCCAGCAGCAGCTGCAGGCCCTTGCCCTGCTCGAACAAGCCGGCTGGCACCCTGAAGGCGACCGCCTGGTGAACAGCCAGGGCACACCGCTGGCGTTTACCTTCCTCAACGGCCAGTCGGGCATGGAGCGCCTGCTGTTGCCGTGGAAGCGCAACCTGGCCCAGATCGGCGTCACCCTGAACATCCGCAACGTCGATTCGGCCCAGTACGTCAACCGGCTGATGGCGCGCGACTACGACATGATCGTCACCGGCTACCCGGTCACCCTGTCGCCGGGTGCCGAGCTGTACAACTACTTCGGCTCGACGGCCGCGCACGACCCTGGCTCGAACAACCTGATGGTGTTGCAGGACCCCGCCGTGGACCGCCTGATCGACGGCCTGGTGCGGGCCGAAACTCAGGCCGACATGCTGCATCATGCCCATGCGCTGGACCGGGTACTGCAATGGAACTACTACTGGATCCCCAACTACTACCCACCGGGCAGCTCCACCGCCTGGTGGAACCGCTTCGGCCTGCCCAAGGTACAGGCCGCCTATGACGAAGGCCTGGACACCTGGTGGGAGGCAAGCCCCACCGCGCTGACCAATGAGCAAATGGCCGAACGCCGGAAGGCCTCGCCATGACCGCCTACCTGCTGCGCCGCCTGTTGCTGATCATTCCGACGCTGCTGGCAATCCTGCTGGTCAATTTCGCCATCGTCCAAGCCGCGCCGGGTGGCCCGGTGGAGCAGGCCGTGGCGCGCCTGCAGGGCCTCGGTGGCAGCGCACCCGGCGCGCGGGCTGAGGTTGTGCATGGTGAATCCCGCGCCACCCGTGGCCTGGACCCGAAACTGATCGATGAGATAAAGCGCCAGTACGGTTTCGACAAGTCCGCCCCCGAACGCCTGTGGCTGATGCTGGGTCAGTATGCCCGGCTGGATTTTGGCAACAGCTTCTTTCGCGGAGCGAAGGTGACCGACCTGATCCTCGACAAGTTGCCGGTTACCTTGTCGCTGGGTTTCTGGGCCACGCTGATCACTTACCTGGTGTCGATCCCGCTGGGTATTCGCAAGGCAGTGCGCCACGGCAGCCGTTTCGATGCCTGGAGCAGCGCGCTGATCGTGATTGGCTACGCCCTGCCCTCGTTCCTCTTCGCCCTGTTGCTGATCGTGCTGTTCGCCGGCGGCACCTCGCTCAACTGGTTCCCGGTGCGTGGCCTGGTCTCGGACAATTTCGACGAGCTCAGCCTGCTGGGCAAGGTCGCGGACTATTTCTGGCACCTGGTGTTGCCGGTCGGCGCCCTGGTGATCGGTGGTTTCGCCACCCTCACGCTGCTGACCAAAAACGCCTTCCTCGACGAGATTTCCCGCCAGTATGTGGTGACTGCCAGGGCCAAGGGCCTCAGCGAGCGCTGTGTGCTGTATGGCCATGTGTTGCGCAATGCCATGCTGCTGGTGGTGGCTGGCCTGCCGCAGGCATTGATCACGGTATTCTTCGCCGGCTCGCTGCTGATCGAAGTGATCTTCTCGCTCGATGGCCTGGGCCGCATGAGCTATGAAGCAGCCGTGTCGCGAGATTACCCTGTGGTGTTCGGCACGCTGTTCATCTTCACCCTGGCTGGCCTGCTGATTCGCCTGATCGGGGACCTGTCGTACACCCTGCTGGACCCGCGCATCGACTTCGACACGAGGGCGCACTGATGCTCTCGCCCATATCGCGCCGTCGCCTGCAACGCTTTCGCCGCAACCGCCTGGGCTGGGTGTCGCTGTGGCTGTTCGCCGGCCTTCTGCTGTTGAGCCTGGGGGCGGAGCTTGTGGCCAACGACAAGCCACTGCTGCTGGGCTACAAAGGCCAGCTGTATGTACCGGCGCTCAAACGCTACACCGAGCAGCAGTTTGGCGGGCAACTGCCGTTTCAGCCCGATTACCGCAGCGCCTATGTGCGCCAACTGATCGAGGGCCAGGGCGGCTGGATGCTGTTCGCGCCTATCCCGTTCAGCGCCGATACCCCCAACTACGACCTGCTGGTACCCACCCCCAGCCCGCCCAGTGCCAGCAACTGGTTGGGCACCGACGACCAGGGCCGTGACGTGCTGGCGCGGGTGCTGTACGGCACGCGGGTATCGCTGCTGTTCGCCTTCGCCCTGACCGTGGTCAGCGTGCTCATCGGTGTGGTGGCCGGCGCTCTGCAGGGCTACCACGGCGGCTGGGTCGACCTGCTCGGCCAGCGTTTGCTGGAGGTATGGTCGGGGTTGCCGGTGTTGTACCTGCTGATCATCCTCAGCGGCTTTGTCGAGCCGGATTTCTGGTGGCTGCTGGGGATCATGGCGTTGTTTTCCTGGCTGACCCTGGTCGACGTGGTGCGCGCCGAGTTCCTGCGTGGGCGCAACCTTGAGTATGTAAAGGCCGCCCGGGCGCTGGGGCTGCCGGACAGCCAGGTGATGCTGCGGCATATCTTGCCCAATGCCATGAATGCCACGTTGACTTATGTGCCGTTCATGCTGACCGGGGCGATTACCACACTGACCGCGCTGGACTTTCTTGGCTTTGGCATGCCGGCGGGCAGCGCCTCGCTGGGTGAGCTGGTGACCCAGGGCAAGCAGCACCTGGAGGCGCCATGGCTGGGCTTTACCGCGTTCTTTGCGCTGGCGGTGATCTTGTCGCTGCTGGTGTTTATCGGGGATGCCCTGCGCGAGGCGTTCGATCCTCGAGGATGATTTTTCAGGATTTTTACCCATGCACGACAGCGACAGCCTCAAGGACTACCCACAAGTACGGCAACTGGCGATCCGCTCGCTGTTCGAGATCATCGAGCAGTCCAGTGAAGGCACGGTGATCGTCGACCGCCAGGCACGCATCGTCTGGATGAACGAGCGCTACGCCCGACGCTTTGGCCTGGCCGACGCGGCCAGTGCCATCGGCCAGCCGTGTGAAACAGTGATCCCCGGCAGCCTGATGCGCGAGGTGGTGAGTAATGGCCGGCCGATTCTGCTGGACATGCTCGACACCCCGAATGAGCCGCTGGTGGTAATGCGCCTGCCCATCCACGATGACCAAGGCACGCTGATCGGCGCTATCGGCTTTGCCCTGTTCGACGAACTGCGCAGCCTGTCACCGCTGCTCAAGCGCTACTCCAGCATGCAGCAGGAACTGGCCTCGACCCGCTCGCAACTGCGCGCCCGCCAGGCCAAGTACAGCTTCGCCCAGTTCGTTGGCAGCAGCGCTGCCTGCCTGGAAGCCAAGCGCCGCGCCCGGCGTGGCGCGGCCAGCGATTCGCCGGTGTTGCTGCTGGGCGAAACCGGCACCGGCAAAGAGCTACTGGCCCACGCCATCCATGCCGCATCAGCGCGGGCACACAAAGCCTTTGTCAGTATCAACAGCGCGGCAATCCCCGAAACGCTGCTGGAAGCCGAATTCTTCGGCACTGCGCCAGGTGCATTTACCGGTGCCGACCGCAAAGGCCGCAGTGGCAAGTTGCAGCTGGCCGAGGGCGGCACGTTGTTCCTCGACGAGATCGGCGACATGCCGCTGGCCCTGCAGAGCAAGCTGCTGCGGGTGCTGCAGGAGAAGGAATACGAACCGGTAGGCTCGAACCAGATGCTGCGCAGCGACGTGCGCATCATCGCCGCCACCTCCATCGACTTGCAGGCCGCCATGGCCCGTGGGGCGTTCCGGGCCGACCTGTATTACCGACTGAATGTGCTGCCGATCGATGTGCCGCCGCTGCGGTTGCGGCTGGAGGACCTGCCGGCGCTGTGCGAGGCCATACTGGGTGAACTGGGTAGCCGGTACGAACTGGAGGCAGACGCGCAGCACCTGCTGGCGATGCATGCGTGGCCGGGGAACATTCGCGAACTGCGCAATGTACTGGAGCGCGCAACATTGCTGGCGGACCAGCCCCGGTTGGAAGCGGCGGATTTGCGGGCGGCGCTGGGGCCTTTGAGCCCGCTGGCGGATGCGCCTGCGCCTGTGCGGCAGACCTACCGCGAGGCGTGCGAAGCGTTTGAACGCCAGCTGATTGGCCAGGCATTGGCAGAGCATGGGGGCGTTGTGCCGCAAGCTGCGGCAGCGCTAGGGCTGGGTCGGTCAACGCTGTACAAGAAAATGGTGGCACTCGGTCTCTGATTGGAGATTTATGTTTCAATTTTGAGATTGTCTCGAGGGCTTCGCCCTCGGTCGCGACACAAGGCCGCTCCTACAAGGGAAACGCGCCCTTCTGTAGGAGCGGCCTTGTGTCGCGATGGGCCGCAAAGCGGCCTCAAAATCTCAAAAGAGAGACAAAACGCTCAACAAAAACAATTTTTCTTTATATTTCAATGACTTAAAAACTGGCACGATTCCCGCTACCTCCTGCAAACCGATAAAAACAAGACTCACCCAGGAGACCCACCCCGATGACCGTGCTCATCGCTCTCGCCGCTCTGGCCCTGCTGATGCTGGCTGCCTACCGCGGTTACAGCGTAATTCTGTTCGCCCCCATCGCCGCCCTCAGCGCCGTCCTGCTTACCGACCCATCCGCCGTGGCCCCCGCATTCACCGGGGTGTTCATGGAGAAAATGGTCGGTTTCATCAAACTGTATTTCCCGGTATTCCTGCTGGGCGCGGTGTTCGGCAAGCTGATCGAGCTGTCCGGTTTCTCTCGCTCGATCGTCGCGGCGGCCATCCGCCTGCTCGGCACGCGCCAGGCGATGCTGGTGATCGTGCTGGTTTGCGCCCTGCTCACCTACGGCGGTGTGTCGCTGTTCGTGGTGGTGTTCGCGGTGTACCCGTTCGCCGCCGAAATGTTCCGCCAAAGCAACATCCCCAAACGCCTGATCCCGGCCACCATCGCCCTGGGCGCCTTCTCGTTCACCATGGACGCCCTGCCCGGCACCCCACAGATCCAGAACATCATCCCCAGCACCTTCTTCAACACCACCGCCTGGGCTGCGCCGTGGCTGGGCCTGATCGGCACGTTGTTCGTGTTCTTTACCGGCATGGCCTACCTGCAGCGCCAACGCAACAAGGCCCAGCGCGCCGGTGAAGGTTATGGCACCGACTTGCGCAACGAGCCAGAAACCGCTGCCGACCTGACCCTGCCCAACCCTTGGCTGGCACTCTCGCCGCTGATACTGGTGGGGGTGATGAACCTGCTGTTCACCCACTGGATCCCCCAGTGGTACGGCCCCAGCCACAGCCTGCAACTGCCAGGCATGAGCGCGCCGGTACAAAGCGACGTGGCCAAGCTCACCGCCATCTGGGCCGTGCAGGCGGCGTTGCTGGTGGGTATCCTGATGGTGCTGGTGTGCGCCTTCGGCGCCATTCGCACACGCCTGGCCGAAGGCACCAAAAGCGCGGTGAGCGGCGCGCTGCTGGCGGCGATGAACACCGCGTCGGAATACGGCTTTGGCGCAGTGATCGCCTCGCTGCCGGGCTTTCTGGTACTGGCCGATGCCCTGCGCGGCATCCCCAACCCACTCGTCAATGAAGCCATCACCGTGACCTTGCTGGCCGGCATCACCGGCTCTGCTTCGGGCGGCATGAGCATCGCCCTGGCGGCCATGGGCGATACCTTCATCGCCGCCGCCCATGCCGCCAACATCCCGCTCGAAGTGCTGCACCGGGTAGCCGCCATGGCCAGTGGCGGTATGGACACACTGCCACACAACGGCGCGGTGATCACCTTGCTGGCCGTTACCGGCCTGACTCACCGCGAGGCGTACAAGGACATTTTCGGTATTACTCTGATCAAGACCCTGGCGGTGTTCGTGGTCATCGCCACGTTCTATGCCACCGGCATCGTTTAAGGAGCTTCGCATGACCCTCAACGGCAAGACTGCACTCGTCACCGGTTCCACCAGCGGCATCGGCCTGGGCATCGCCCAGGTGTTGGCCCGCGCGGGTGCCAACATCGTGCTCAACGGCTTTGGCGACCCGGCACCGGCCATGGCCGAGATTGCCCGGCACGGGGTGAAGGTGGTCCATCACCCGGCAGACCTGTCGGACGTGGCCCAGATCGAGGCCTTGTTCAACCTGGCAGAAGGCCAATTTGGCGGCGTCGACATTCTGGTCAACAACGCCGGTATTCAGCATGTGGCGCCGGTGGAGCAGTTCCCCACCGAAAGCTGGGACAAGATCATTGCCCTGAACCTGTCGGCTGTATTCCATGGCACCCGTTTGGCGCTGCCGGGCATGCGCACGCGCAACTGGGGGCGGATCATCAACATCGCTTCGGTGCATGGTTTGGTGGGTTCGACCGGCAAGGCAGCCTACGTGGCGGCCAAGCACGGTGTAGTCGGGCTGACCAAGGTGGTAGGCCTGGAAACCGCCACCAGCAAGGTCACCTGCAACGCGATCTGCCCAGGTTGGGTATTGACCCCGCTGGTACAGAAACAGATCGACGATCGTGCCGCCAACGGTGGCGATCCACTGCAAGCGCAACACGATCTATTGGCAGAAAAGCAACCGTCCTTGGCCTTCGTTACCCCCGAGCACTTGGGTGAACTGGTACTATTCTTGTGCAGCGAGGCCGGTAGCCAGGTTCGCGGCGCCGCCTGGAACGTCGATGGTGGCTGGTTGGCCCAGTGACGGGCGGCCTGGGCCTGGCGGTGGTCTCGCATTCGTTTATCTGCAAGGAGGCCCTATGCGCCCAACCCCGATGACCGCGATTCTGGCCCTGACCCTGGCTGCCGCCGCACCTGCGATGGCTGCCAGCCTGAAGGACGTCGCCCCCTACCCAGAAGCGGAAAAAGGCTTCACCCGGCAGGTCATCCACCTGCCGGCCCAGGCCGATGAATCGGCCTATAAACTCGAAATCCTCGCTGGCAAAACGCTGAAGGTCGACTGCAATCGCCAGCGCCTGGGCGGCAGCCTGGAAGAACGCACCCTGGAAGGCTGGGGCTACAACTACTACCGCCTGGACAAAGTCAGCGGCCCGGCCAGTACGCTGATGGCCTGCCCAGATGGCAAAAAGACCGAAGCCTTCGTACCGGTGGTCGGTGACGGCTTCCTGCTGCGCTACAACAGCAAGCTGCCGGTGGTGGTCTATGTGCCCAAGGATGTCGAAGTGCGCTACCGCGTGTGGTCGGCGTCGCAGGATGTGCAAAAGGCCAACGTAGAGTAAATCTTGAGGGTGCCCTCATCGCCGGCAATCCGGCGATGAGGGCTTTGCAGGCTTCAGGAGGTTCGGCATGAACGATGTGCTCTGGCGCCCCTCTACGGCGCAAATCGAGGCCAGCCGGATGGATGCCTTCCGCCGCCGGGTCAACCTGCGCTACAACCTGCAACTGAACGACTACCATGCGCTGCACAGCTGGAGCATCGAGCAGCGGCCCGCCTTCTGGCAAACCCTTGCCGAGTATTTCCACGTTCATTGGCATACTCCGCCGAGCCAAGTGCTAAGCGAAGGGCCGCAGATGCCCGATGCACAGTGGTTCGCCAATGCCACCCTGAACTTCGCCGAACACCTGCTGCGCCGCCGTGACGACCGCCCGGCCGTGGTCGCCGTGCGCGAAGACGGCCAACGTGAAGTGTTCACCCATGCTGAACTGGCCGCACAGGTCGCCGGGCTGCAAACGGCGCTCAAGGCCATTGGTATCGCCCCCGGCGACCGGGTGGCCGCCGTCATGCCCAACACCTGGCAAACACTGGTCGCCATGCTCGCCTGCAGCAGCATTGGCGCGGTCTGGTCCACCTCTTCGCCCGAGTTTGGCGTGCACGGCATCATCGACCGTTTCGGCCAGATCGAACCCAAGCTGCTGATTGTCTGCGCCGGTTACCAATACGCCGGCAAGGCCATCGACCAAGTGGCCAAGGTCAACCAGGTGTGCGCTCAGTTGCCCGGCCTGGAGCAGCTGATCGTGGTGCCCCATACCCGCAGCGGTACACGCGCCGACGAGTTCCAGGCAACCAACGTCAGCCTGTGGGATGATTTCTTCCAGCCCGGCGGCGAGCCCCGCTTCACCCCGCTGCCTTTCGATCACCCGCTGTACATTCTCTACTCCAGTGGTACCACCGGCGTGCCCAAGTGCATTGTCCATCGTGCCGGTGGCGTGCTGTTGCAGCACCTCAAGGAACACGGCCTGCACAATGACCTGAAGGCCGATGACGTGCTGTTCTACTACACCACCTGCGGTTGGATGATGTGGAACTGGCTGGCCAGCGGCCTGGCGGTGGGGGCCACGCTGGTGCTGTACGACGGCTCACCGTTCCACCCTGGCCCCGAGCGCCTGCTGGACCTGATCGAAGCCGAAGGCATCCACGCCTTTGGCACCAGTGCCAAGTACCTGGCAGCACTGGAGCAGGCGGGCCTTGAACCTGCCGCCAGCCACCGCCTGGGCAGCCTGCGGCTGCTGCTGTCCACCGGTTCGCCGTTGTCACCTCACAGCTATGACTACGTGTACGGCAAGATCAAGGCCGATCTGTGGCTGGTGTCCATGTCGGGTGGGACCGACATCGTTTCCTGCTTCGTGCTGGGCAACCCGACTTTGCCGGTGCGCCGTGGCGAAATTCAGTGCAAGGGCCTGGGGATGGCGGTGCAAGTGTGGAACGAGCAAGGCCATGCCGTGGTGGACGAAAAAGGCGAACTGGTGTGCGCGCACCACTTTCCCTCCATGCCGCTGGGGTTCTGGAATGACCCGGACGGTAGCCGTTACCACGACACCTACTTCAGCCAGTTTCCGGGGGTGTGGGCCCAGGGCGACTATGCCGAGCAACGTGCCAGCGGGGGCATGGTGATCCACGGTCGCTCCGACGCCGTGCTCAACCCTGGCGGCGTGCGCATTGGCACGGCGGAAATCTACCGCCAGGTGGAGAAAGTCGAGCAGGTAATGGAAAGCGTGGCCATCGGCCAGGACTGGCACGGGGATGTGCGGGTGGTGCTGTTCGTGCGCCTGCACCAAGGCCTGCAACTGGATGACGCCCTGCGCCAGCGCATTCGCCAGGTGATACGTCAGTACACCACACCCCGCCACGTACCTGCGGTGATCGCCCAGGTCAGCGATATACCGCGCACCATCAGCGGCAAGCTGGTGGAGCTGGCGATTCGCAACGTGGTGCACGGGTTGCCGGTGAAGAACACCGATGCGCTGGCCAACCCAGAGGCGCTGGAGCAGTTTCGTGATCGCGTGGAGTTGCGCGAGCAGGCATAATGCCGTCCTTTTTCCCGATGCACAGGTACCCCATGAAAGCCCAAGCCCGCCACATTCTGGTCAAGACCGCTGACGAAGCCGAAAAGCTCAAGCAGCGCATCGCCAATGGCGAGGCTTTCGATGTGCTCGCGAAAAAGTTCTCTCTCTGCCCTTCGGGCAAGCGCGGCGGTGACCTGGGCGAAGTGCGCCCTGGGCAAATGGTCGGCGCTATCGACCAGGTGATCTTCAAAAAGCCTTTACGCGTGGTCCACGGGCCAATCAAAAGCAAGTTTGGCTACCACCTGGTGCAAACCTTCTACCGCGATTGACAGCAACGGGCACCTAGCATTTTTGCCAGTTGTGCCATCACGTCACATTACATACAACACAGGCAGGGCCGAAGCGTCGCTTCAGGTTGTGGCTCCTTCAATGGGCACGGAGACCTGTGTATGCGATGCCACCGCTTGCTGCTGCCTGTCGCATTGCCGCTACTGACGTTGCCTTTGTTGGCTCACTCCCAATCCCTGACGGTTTCAGCCGGTGAAAACCTTGGCGCCCTTGTGCAGACGAATGCCGCTGATGAATTTACGCTCACGGGCGGAACGGTTCAGTCATTGCAGCAAGGCAATGGCCAAGACACATTCAACATGTCTGGCGGCACGCTTGGGTCGTTGAATCAAGGCGGTGACTTCGACACGTTCAGCATGACCGGCGGCACCATCACGGGCGCATTCGAAGACGGTGACTCGGCCTTTTTCAAAGGCGGCAGCATTGGCCGAATAGACCTCAAGCTCGCTGACAACTTCCTTGAAATATCCCAGGATCTCGGGGTCGAAACCCTCGTTGTTGGCAATGTTGTCAGCGGGCTTGGCAACGACACGATCATTATGACTGGCGGCACCATCGGCGGTGATATCAGTACCAGCAGCGGCGTTGACAAGATAACCATCAGCGGCGGCACGCTCAAAGGCGAAATACGGACTGGCAACGATGACGATGTGTTTACCTGGACGGGGGGACAGGTCGGTAAAAGAGTCATCTTGGAGAACGGCAATGACACAGCCACGGTACGCACCCTGGACCTCGGCAACTCAACAGTTACCCTGGACGGCGGCACCGGTACCGACACGTTGACGTTCGAGCAGGCTCAGGTCGGCAAAGGTGCGTTGTACGTCAACTGGGAGTCCATCGCCCTCAAGCAAGGCAGCCAGCTTACCCTCAACGACACGCTGACATTGGGAGACGTGGGCGCCACCCAGCCACGCGTGATCCCCGCCACGGGCACCGGCACCTTGCAAATCGATGCAAATAGCACGCTGATCAGCCGCCAGGGCAGCATCGTCAGTATTCAAGTTGAGAACAAGGCATCGGTCGTGAACGCCGGCACCATCGACCTGAGCAGTGGCAACGACGCGCGGGGCCGCCTGACCCTCCAGGGCGACTACACCGGCAACAACGGCACCCTGCGCCTGAACAGCGTGCTGGCAGGCGATGACGCAGCTTCCGACCGCCTGGTGGTCAGCCGGGGGGCCATTGGTGGCTCCACCCAGATGTTCATCAACAACTTCAAGGGTGCAGGTGCGGCAACCACGCAAAACGGCATCCAGGTGGTCGAAGCCCGCGATGGCGCTACCAGCACGGCCACCGCATTCGTGCAGACCCAGACGCTTTTGGCCGGTGCCTTCGACTACCGGTTGTTCAAAGGGGGCGTGACGGCAGGTAGCGAAAACAGCTGGTACCTGCGCTCCACCCTGGTCGCGCCACCTGCTCCGGCTACTGTACCGGAACCCGTGCCGGAACCTGGCGAACCTACACAGCCAACCGAACCCAGCCAGCCAAACGAACCGGGCACGCCACCGGTGGTCGCCCCAGCCGCCACTCTACCCGTTGCTGCGCCAGCGCCCGGCCAGGTCGACCTGCCTGCTCCAGTGCAGGGCGAAAGCCTGCCGCTGTATCGCCCAGAAGTCCCGGTGTATGCCGCGGCGCCAAGAGGTGCCGCGATCATCGCCCGTCAGGCATTAGGAACATTCCACCAGCGCCAGGGTGACCAGCAGTTGCTCAAAGCTGACGGCGCCCTGCCCGCCAGCTGGGGCCAGGCCTATGGCGGCGCACTGCGCCAGCAATGGAGCGGTACGGTCAACCCGAGCCTGGATGGCGACCTGTACGGTTTCAAGGTGGGCCAGGACCTGTATGCCAAGGTGGGCGACAACGGCTACCGCCAGCATGTCGGCCTGTACGTCAGCCACAGCCGCCTGGATGCCGACGTCAAAGGTTTCGCCCTGGCCGTGCAGGACCGCCGGGTGGGAGACCTCAAGCTCGATGGCGACAGTGTGGGCGCCTACTGGACGCTGGTTGGGCCGCAAGGCGAATACCTGGATACGGTGCTGCAGTACACCCGCCTGGATGGCCGGGCGCGCTCCGACCGTGGCGACAAGCTGAACATCGATGGCCATGCCTGGACCGCTTCGCTGGAGTCTGGCTACCCTATCGCCCTGTCCGAACGCTGGACCGTGGAGCCGCAAGCTCAGTTGATCGCGCAAAAGGTATCGCTCGACAGCGCCAGCGACAGCGTCTCGCGCATTAGCCATGACGCCCAGGTTGAGCTGACCGGCCGCCTGGGTATGCGTATGGAAGGTGCGTTCACAGGAAGCAGCGGCCGCCTGTTGCAGCCCTATGCGCAGGTCAACCTATGGCACGGCGACGGTGGCCGCGACACCTTGACCTTCGATGGGGTAGACAAGATCAAGACCGACTACCGCTATACCGCGGTGCAACTGGAAAGTGGCGTGGTGGCGCAGGTCAGCGAAGCACTGAGCCTGCATGGCGGCGTGCAGTACACCGCCAACCTGGACAGCCGCCAGCAGGAAGCCAGCGGCGTGAACCTGGGTGTTCGCTGGCAGTTCTAGCGCCGCGCCGCCAGCAAACCGAGGCCAGCGCAACCTAGCAGGGAGGCGCTGACCCGGTTGAACATGCGCCGTGGCCCGGGCTGGCTGAACCAGCGCTGCATGTAGGCGCCCAGGCCCGAGTAGATGGCGATCGCCGCCCATTCCAGCAACAGGAACAATACGCCCAGCCAAAGGAACTGCTCGCTCACAGGCGTAGTGCTGCCAACCGAAACGAACTGCGGCAGAAAGGCGGTGAATATCAGGATGGCCTTGGGGTTGCCGGCCGCCACCCAGAATTCCTGCCGCGCCAGGCGCCAGGTGCCGCGTGGGTGATCGCTGGCCACCACGGCCTTGCCCACCGGTGCGCGCCACAGTTGCCAGGCGATGTAGAACAGGTACGCCGCGCCCACTACCTTGATGGTCAGGAACAGGTATTCGCTGGTATGCAGCACCACCGCCAGGCCCATGGCGGCCAGGGCGATCATGCCGCTGAAGGCGAGGATGCGCCCCCCACCAGCCACACAGGCGGTGCGCAGGCCGTACCGGCTGGCATTGTGCAGCGACAGTAGGTTGTTCGGCCCCGGCGCCATGTTCAGAGCGAAGCAGGCAGGGATGAAAAGCAGCAGGCTTGAAAGGTCCATTCTTGTTTTCCTCTGACAACAGGCGCCTATTTCGGCGTGTGTCGCGCCTTGCGGTCAAGTTACAGCCAGCGATAAAAACTGTACGGGTATGCGCCAGCTGTTACCCTGCCGACACTACCGAGGAGCCTGTAATGCCCCGTTCCGACGCCGTCGTGTGGCGCGACCCGGCCCTGGCGCATGTCGAAAGCCGCCGCGCCTGTAATAGCCGCGCCTGTTACAAGGCCCACAGCCACCCGACGTTTTCCATCGGTGCGGTGGATGCCGGCCACAGCCATTTCACCGGGGCTGCCGGTGGGCAAGAGCGCCTGACACCCGGCACGTTGGTACTGGTCCCGGCCCGCCGTGTGCATGCCTGCAACCCCGAGCCTGGGCAGGCCTGGAGCTACCAGATGCTGCATGTGGATGCCGACTGGCTGACGCAGCTGCGCCTGGAGTCGGGGCTGAGCGGCACCGAGGCCGGCGAGCCAGCACGCATTTGCCGGGCGCCGCAGGTCTATCGGCAGTTCTGCGAGCTGAACAGTTTGCTGTTTTCCCGCGCCAGCAACAGTGAGAAGGATGCGGCGCTGGTTGCCTTTCTGGGGGACCTGGATTTTTCCGCGCACCCACCACTGGTAGCGGCCCCTGCCCTGGAAGCCGCGACATTGAGTGAGGTGCTCGAGCGTATCGAGCACCTCGACCCAGCGCGATTGAGCCTGGGAGCACTGGCGCGGGAGGCTGGGCTTGGGCGCTATCAGCTGATCCGAGCATTTCGCGCAGCGACCGGATTTACGCCCCATGCTTATGTACTCAATGCCCGGGTCAATCGCGGCCGACAGCTGTTGAGTAAAGGGCTGGCACTGGCAGAGGTGGCCTACCAGCTTGGGTTTGCCGACCAAAGCCATTTCCAGCGGGTGTTCAAGGCCCATGTGGGGGTGACACCGGGGCAGTACCGAGGCGATTGAAGGCGTGCGCGGTCCATAAGGGGCCGCGTTGGCTTTTTGGGGTTTGCAATATTCTTCAATACGCCCAACACGCGGGGCAGCAGACTGCGGTTTTTTCCGCAGAGCAGCCCCACCCATGCAACAGTTTCTGATCATCGCCCTCGCCCACTTTCTCGCCCTGCTTTCTCCCGGCCCGGACTTCTTCCTGGTCGCGCGCAGCTCGATCAACAGCGGCTGGTGCACTGCCAGCGGTGCTTGCCTGGGCATCGCCCTGGCCAACGGCGCATTCATCGCCATGGCCTTCACCGGCCTTTCGGTACTGCAGGAAGGCAGCCTGTTGTTCACCACGCTGCAGCTGGCCGGCGCCAGCTACCTGCTGTACATCGGCGTGCTGTTTCTGCGCCATGCCGGGCAAACCAGCCTGGGCACAGTCGCTGGCAGCCAGCGGGCTCAAGGCTGGTGGCGCAATGTGGGCATGGGCTTCTTGTCCGGCGTCCTCAACCCCAAGAACGCGCTGTTCTATGCCAGCCTGGCCAGCATGGTCGCCAGTGCCAGCGTCGGCTGGAAAACGGCCTACGCCGTGTGGATGTTCAGCATCGTACTGCTCTGGGATCTAGCGGTTGCCGTGGCCATTGGCAACCAGCGAGTATTGCGGCGCTTCGCCCGCAGCCTGCCGTGGCTGGAGCGGGCCTCGGGGGTCATGCTGGTGGTTTTGGCGGGGGCGTTGTTGCTGCACCTGGCGCGGGGCTGATCAGTTTCAGGGTACGCATGTCCATCAAGGTGAAATGGCCACTGGCCCACCCGCCTGTGTCCAGGTGCCAGACATTGCCCAACTGCTTGGCCTCCAGCACCGGCGTGTGGCCGACCAGCAAGGCACGCAGGCCCTGCACCGGCTGGGTGTCGCCTTCCTTCAGCCGCCGCCGCGACCACTGGCACACTTCCCGCACCTTGGGGTCGTCCTCCAGTTCCAGCCAGGTGCGCAGTACTGCCCAGTCGGCAAACGGGCTGTCGGCATGCAGCAGGCCCACCAGCCCGGCCGCACTTTCTACTTCTATCGCAATCGGCAGTTGCTCGAAGCGCTCCACGAAGCGCAATTGCTCGCCCCGTGGCAGGTCGAGAAACCAGCTACCTCCAGCGGCGCGGTACATGTCCAGGTCCAGCCGCCCACCGCGCACGCGGGTAATTGCCAGGGCCTCGTGGTTGCCTTGCACGGCATGGAACCAGGGCTGTGCCAACCATTCCAGTGCTGCCTCGCTATGCGGCCCACGGTCGACCAGGTCACCCACGCTGAACAGGCGGTCCACTGCCGGATCGAACCCGACCGCATCCAGGCACTGTTGCAGGCGCTGGAAGTGACCATGGATATCGCCGACCGCCAGGTCCCGTCCCCGGATATTGGCGATCAGCCGCCGAAACCGTCCCATTACAATCTTCCTCTGCTGGTAGCGCCACGCCAGGGGTAAAATGGGAGCACACGCAATCTGCCCCGGAGGTGCATCATGCGTACCGCCCTCGTGTGTGCCGTGCTCATGGCGCTGTCACTGGACAGCATGGCACAAGGTGCCCCGGCCGCGCAGGTCGAGGTGCGTTTCGACCACCCGGAAAAATTCCGCGATGCCAGCCTCGACAGCCACGGTTATGAACGTGGTGCCGACGCCTATGTCATGAAAACCCTCAGCCAATACCTGCAGCAGCTCGGCCAGCGCTACCTGCAACCGGGCCAGCAACTGGTCATCGACATCCGCGACATCGACCTGGCCGGGCGCTTCGAGCCCTGGCACAGCCAGGCCTACGATGTGCGCTTCATGCGCGAGATCACCTGGCCGACCATCGACCTCACCTACACCCTCAGCCAACCTGGCAAACCCGATCAGCAGGCGCAGGAGCGGGTCAGCGACAAGATGTACCTGAGCCGCCCGGGCCGGGTCGCCAGCAGCAGTGACCGCCTGTATGCCGAAAAGGCCATGCTCAGCGACTGGTTCCGCCAACGCTTCGCGACGCACTCGGCTTCCTGAAAAACCCTTCACTGGTACAGGTGTTGGTGCCGATAGTATGCTCGGCCCTTCAACCTGTACCAGGGAATGGTTCTCATGAAACTGTGCGCCGTACAACTGGCATCGCTCAAGGGCGATTTGCCAGGCAACCTCCAGCGTCACCTGGCCTGCATCGAGCAGGCTGCGGCCCTGGGTGCCGAACTGGTGGTGTTTCCCGAACTGTCGCTGACCGGCTACGAGCCGAGTGTGGCGCGCCAGGCCGCCCTGCCGGTGGCCTCCACACGGCTGGACCCGCTGCAAGCCGCTTGTGACCGCCTGGGCATCACTATTGCCGTGGGCCTACCACTGCCAACGCCGGACGGCATACGCATCGGCATGCCGATCTTCAGCCCTGGGGCACCCCGCCAGGCCTATGCCAAGCGGCGCTTGCACGATGATGAACTGCCCTACTTCACCCCAGGCGATCAGGCCTTGCTGCTGGAGATGGGGGAGCACCGGGTGGCGCCGGCAATCTGTTACGAATCGATGTTCATGGCACATGCGGCCATGGCCCGCGAGCACGGTGCCGACCTGTACCTGGTCAGCGTGGCGAAAACCGCCAAAGGCATCCGCGAGGGACACGCGCATTACCCAGAAGTGGCGCGTGAGCTTGGCATGCCGGTATTGATGGCCAACTGCGTGGGGCCGGCTGACACCTTCATCGGCGCCGGCGGCTCCGCTGCGTGGGACAGCCAGGGGCGCTTGCTGGCCAGCCTGGATGAGCACAGTGAAGGGCTGATCGTACTCGACACCCGTAATGCCAGCGCAAGCGCGCTGCCTTTGGACCCGCACCCTGCATGATCTATCTGTTTCTTGCGTTGCTGAGTTATGCCTGCACCTACTACCTGGTCGGCTTGCTGATTCAGGGCCAACTTGCCGATGTGGCCGAGGGTTTGCGCCATCGGCCCGATGCACCTACGCCCGGCGAGTACCTGCGGGAGGTCGAGCCCCTTGCGCGTCGAGCGCATCGGCACTACACCCTGATGGCCGGCTCGGTGCTGGCCGTACTGGTCTGCCTGGTCGCCAGCTGGTTCGGCTGAAGCCTTAGAAGTCCAGCGCCAGGCTTTGCCGGCCCTCCAGCGCCAGCAGGTACTGCTTGGCCGCGAGGCCACCGGCAAAGCCAGTCAAGCTGCCCGACGCGCCGATTACCCGATGGCACGGGGCGATGATCGAAATCGGGTTGCGGCCATTGGCGGCGCCTACGGCACGCACCGCGCTGGGGTTGCCGATTTGCCGGGCGATATCGCCGTAGCTGCGGGTTTCGCCGAACGGTATCGCCAGCAGCGCGGCCCACACCTGCCGCTGGAACTCGGTGCCGGCAAAGTCCAGCGCCAGTTCGAAACGCTGGCGCTTGCCGGCAAAGTACTCGCCGAGCTGGCGAGCGGTTTCCACCAGTACCGGGCACTGGTCATCACGGTGCAGGGCGCCCAGGCGTACGCGGTTTTCCCGCTCCTCTTCCCACAGCACAGCTGCCAGGCTGTCGCCACGGGCCACCAGGGTCAGCGTGCCGACGGGCGATTGCATGAAAGTGAAAGCGCTGGACATAGCGGGCTCCTGCTGGTTGCGATCAACTTACTGTACGCATCCACAGTTACTGATGCACCCGCTTTCTTGCTCAAGTCATTGCGCAGCCGGCAATGTACCGCGCCTGGCTGAGGTTGACCTTGGGGATCAGATCGTCAGGAATACGCGACGTCGCCGACAGGTTGTAGACATGAAAATGTTCGTTGACCACTTCTCTGGCCATCAGTGTCAACGACGGCAGAATGCGGCTGTCCCAATGCTGGTCCAGCCCGCACGGCGAACACTCGCCGTTGCCGTTCTCGTAGAAGCGCCCGACGCTCTGATCGAGGTCTACCCCTACCAGCAGCACCTCTTCGAAGCCCAGGTGGTAAGCCAGCTGCAAGGCCACGTACGCCACTGTGCGAGCATCGAAGAAACCATGGGCCAGGTCTTTGCTGAAGGCAATCGAACGGCTACGTTTGCTCCACAGTGCGCGGTTGCACACGCAGCTGTCACCGTGGCCACGCAAACCGTCCAGCAGGCCTGGCGTGTCGGCTTTGTGCAAGGCATAACACTCGGTATCCGCTGGCACATTGGCACCCGCATACTGCTCGGGCCAAAGTGCCAGGCGCTCGCTGTCGCGCAAGGCCGTGGCGAACAAGGCCGGCTGTTGCAGGCGAAAACTTTTGTCGGTGCACACGTAAAAGAACGGTTTGATACCGTGTTCGGCGGTCATGGCAACCGAGCCGTTCATGGCGATGATGGGCAAATGGGCGAATTCGCCCAATGGAAAATGCTTGGCAGACGCACCGGAGGCAAGTATCACCACGGGGCCCTGCTGGGTGTTGCGACACGCCTCGAAATGGGAGAACGCCCCGCGTTCAGCGCTTGGCTGCGACGGAAGTGTGTTCATCAATGGCATCTTTAACTGGACAGTACAAACCACAATACTGATCCGTGTATACGCCGTGGCCGCTTTTACCTAACTTTACCTAGCTGAACATCAGTCAACCGCCATCCCTTGTTTGGCGGGGTTTTGGGGCCGCTGCGCAGCCCCAGAAAAACGCAAGCCAACGCTAGACTTCCGTCTGGCGGATGCGTTTCTTGTCGATCTTGCCGACACTGGTCCGGGGGATTTCGTCCACACAACGCAACTGCCGTGGTATCGCCCACTTGTTCAAGTGCCCGCTGTCGACAAACGGCTGCAGGTGCCTGGCCAATGACGGCTGGTCCAGTTGCACACCCTCACAGCAGACCACCAAGGCCAAGGGTTGTTCCCCCCACTGTGGATCAGGAACACCGACGACAGCCACCGAGGCGACAAACGGGTGCTGGCTGATCAGGTTTTCCAGCGCTACCGAGCTGACCCACTCGCCACCGGTCTTGATCACGTCCTTGATCCGGTCGCGGATACGCACCACGCCCGCCGCATCGATACAAGCCAGGTCACCGGTGTGCATCCAGCCCCCCAACCACAGTGCTGCGCCTTGCTCCGGTTCGTGCAGGTAGCCTTGGGTCAGCCAAGGCGCGCGCACCACGACTTCACCCAGGCTTTCACCGTCGTGCGGCACCTCCCGGCCCTCGCTGTCGACGATACGCAGGTCCACCATGGCAATCGGCACACCGGCATCGATGCGCAGCGGCAATTGTTGCGCCATGGGCTTTGCCAGCAGCTCGGCACTCAGGTAGGTGATGCTGAGCAGCGGGCAGCTTTCCGACATGCCGTAACCACAGTGCACGCTGATGCCGCGCTCGCTGGCGCGCTGGGCCAGGCCCAGGGTCAGCGCGCTGCCGCCCAGCAGCATTTTCCAGCCGGCAAGGTCGGTGCGGCGCCCTTGCTCGCTGTCGAGCATCATCTGCAGCACCGTTGGCACGCAATGGGAGAAGGTCACCCCCTCCTCATGGAACAGGCGCACCAGGCGGTTGGGCTCGTAGCGCCCCGGGTAGACCTGCTTGATGCCAAGTGCCGTCGCCACGTAAGGCACGCCCCAGGCATGCACATGGAACATGGGCGTGATCGGCATGTACACATCGCCGGTGCGCAGCAGCGGTACCTCACCGCACGCGGCCAAAGTGCCCTGCTCGACCAGGGTATGCAGCACCAGTTGCCGGTGACTGAAGTACACACCCTTGGGGTTGCCGGTGGTACCGCTGGTATAGAACAGCGTGGCCAGCGAGTTTTCGTCGAAGTCCGGGAATTCGAAGTACGGTTCTGCAGCCGCCAGCATGGTTTCGTACTCGCCCAGCAGAGGCACGCCTTGCGCGGCGTGACCGCCGTCACTCAGGCGGATGAAGCCCTCCACTGTCGGCAGGTCGGCGCGCAGCTGCTGCATCAACGGCAGGAAGTCGTCGTGCACCAGCACCAGCCGGTCCTCGGCGTGGTTCATGGTGTAGCGCACCTGCTCGCTGGACAACCGCACGTTTACCGTATGCAACACTGCGCCCAGCATGGGTACGGCGAAGAAACACTCCAATGCGCGGTGGCTGTCCCAGTCGAGCAAGGCCACGGTGTCGCCAGGCTGGACCCCGGCAGCGCTCAGCACGTTGGCCAGCCGTTGAATACGCTCCAGCAACGTGGTGTAGGTGTAGCGCAGCTTGTCGGCGTAGACGATTTCCTGGTTGGGCTGGTAGCGCACACCCGACAACAGCAGGCGCTTGATCAGCAGCGGGTACGCATAGGCCTGCTCGGCCGGGGGCATGACGCGGGTAGTGATCATGTGGGTGGCCTTCACAGTTGCCCGGCCTCGAGCAGGTACAGGCTATCGCTGCCGGCCCTCACGCTGGCGCTGAGCGAGTGGATGCGTGGCAGCAGGCGGGCAAAGTAGAAGCGCGCGGTGCCGAGCTTGCTCAGGTGGAACGGTTCAGGTGCCGCATGGGCCAGGCACACCACAGCCATGCGCGCCCACAGGTAGGCGTAGAGGGTGTAGCCAAACACCTGAAGGTACTCCACCGCCGCCGCGCCAAGCTCGCGCGGGTTGCCTTGGCCACGGTCGAGCAACCAAGCGCTCAGTTCGTCGAGGTTGTGCACGGCAGCCAGCAGTGGCGCAGCGAACTCGGCGTGCTCCACCGGCAGCGCCTCGGCAAAGGCGACCATTTCGTCAGACACGCCAAGGTAAGCCTTGCCACCATCACCCAACAGCTTGCGCCCGACCAGGTCGAGGGCCTGGATGCCGTTGGTACCTTCGTAGATCTGGGTGATGCGGCAGTCACGTATCAACTGCTCCTGGCCCCACTCACGGATATAGCCGTGGCCACCCAGTACCTGCTGGCCGTGCACGGTGGTCTCCAGCCCCATGTCGGTGAGGAAGGCCTTGGCCACCGGTGTAAGCAACGCCACCTTGGCTTCGGCCTTGGCGCATGCAGCCAGGTCATCGCTGTACTTGGCCAGGTCCAGCTGCAACGCCACGTAGGTTGAAAACGCCCGCCCACCTTCGTTCAGCGCTTTCATGGTCAGCAACATACGGCGTACGTCCGGGTGGACGACAATCGGGTCGGCATGCTGCGCCAGTGCTTCGGCGCCTGTCGGCGCGCGGCCTTGCAGGCGATCACGGGCATAGGCGATGGCGCCCTGATAGGAGCGCTCGCCCAGGGCCAGGCCCTGGATGCCCACGCCCAGGCGCTCGTAGTTCATCATGGTGAACATGGCATTGAGGCCCTTGTTCGGCTCGCCGACCAGGTAGCCGGTGGCGCCATCGAAGTTCATCACGCAGGTGGCCGAGGCCTTGATGCCCATCTTGTGCTCGATCGAGCCGCAACTTACCGCGTTGGCCTCGCCCAGCGCACCGTCGGCGTCGACCAGCACCTTGGGCACCAAAAACAGCGAGATACCTTTGGGCCCGGCGGGCGCATCGGGCAGCCGCGCCAGCACCAGGTGGATGATGTTTTCGGTCAGGTCCTGCTCGCCGCCAGTGATGAAGATCTTCGTGCCGCTGATGCGGTAGCAACCTTCGGCGATGGGCTCCGCGCGGGTGCGGATCAGCCCCAGGTCGGTGCCAGCGTGCGGTTCGGTAAGGCACATGGAGCCGGTCCAGCGGCCTTGGTACATCGGCGGCAGGTACAGCGCCTTCAGCGGCTCGCTGGCATGGTTGAGCAGTGCCAGGCAGGCCCCGGCGGTCAGCATTGGGTACAGGCCGAACGATAGATTGGCGGCATTGAGCATCTCCTCGAGCTGAGCACCGATCACCTTCGGCATGCCCATGCCACCGTATTCCGGGGCCCCGGCCACACCTACCCAGCCGTCGGTGGCGAATGCCCGATAGGCATCGGCGAAACCATCGGGAGTACGTACCTGGCCAGCCTCCCAGCGGCAGCCCTGCTCGTCGCCACTGCGGTTGAGCGGCGCTACCCGCTCGGCGATCAGCTTGCCGGCCTGTTCGAGTATGGCCCGGGCCGTGTCGCCGTCGACCACCTCGGCCAGTGCGGGCGTTTGCGCCCACCAGGTCGGGATGTCGAACACTTCGTTCAACAGAAAATCCATGTCACGCAGTGGCGGAAGGTAATCAGACATGAGGCGAACACTCGCTTTCTTGGGTTTTCGAATGGGCTTTGGCCTGGGCTTCGGCAGTTGCCTGGGGGCCCACGCCGCGCAGAAGAAAGTGCGACAGCGCCGGTATCAGCACCAGCGCGCCGAGCATGTTCCACAGGAACATGAAGGTCAGCAGCAAGCCCATGTCGGCCTGGAACTTGATCGGTGACCAGGCCCAGCCGACCACGCCGGCCGCCAAGGTGATACCGACCAGCCCTACCACCCGGCCTGTGAAAGCCACGGCTTTCTGATAAGCCTGGGCCAAGCTCAGGCCGGCGCGCTGGTAATGCAGCTGCACGCTAAGCAGGTACAGCGCGTAATCCACGCCAATACCCACGCCCAAGGCGATGACCGGCAAGGTGGCAACTTTGACACCAATGCCCATGGCCACCATCAGCGCCTCGCACAACACCGAGGTGAGCATCAACGGCAGAATCGCCACCAGCGTGGCACGCCAACTGCGGAAGGTGATCAGGCAGAACAGCGTCACCGCCAGGTAAACCAGCAACAGCATGCGGTGGTTGGCCTCGCGCACCACCACGTTGGTGGCGGCTTCGATACCGGCGCTGCCGGCCGCCAGCAGAAACTGATGCTCGGCGCTGCCGTTGGCCTGGGCGAAGCGCTCGGCCGTTGCGGCGACCTGGGCCAGCGTGTCGGCGCGGTGGTCCTTAAGGTAGGCGATCACCGGCATCAGCGAGCAATCGTTGTTGAACAGCTCCGGTGCGTTGACCGAGGCTTGCTGCGCGGCGTAGTTGAGCACGTCCTGGTTGCGCTGCAGGCTGTTCAGGCGCGGGTTGCCTTCGTAGGTACCGGCGGTGATCTGGCGCACGGCGTTGGCCAGCGACACGGTGGTCTGCACACCCGGCAACTGTTGCAGCTCCCAGGCCAGGCGATCAGCGAGGATCAAGGTCTGGTATTGCAGGCAGCCTTCGGGGGCGGTCTTGACCATGACCGCGAAGGTGTCGCTGGACAGTGCGTAATGCTGGGTGATGTAGGCGTTGTCGAGGTTGTAGCGCGAATCCGCGCGCAGCTCGGGGGCGCCGCTGTCGAGGTCGCCGATTTTCAACTGCAGACTGCCCCAGATGCCAAGGGCGGCCAAGGCCAGGGCAACCAGCAGCGCAGCGCTGGCCCACCTGCGTTGCGTGAAGCGGTCAAGCAAGTCCCACAGCCGGCCGAAGCCACGGTGTTGATCCGCGCGGGCATCGATGCGCAGCGCCCGCTCGGCAGCCTGGCGGCCCACACCGACATAGGACAGTGCCACGGGCATCAACAGCAATGAGGTGAAGATCAGCACCGCCACACCAATGCTGGCGGTAATAGCCAGGTCCTGGATCACCGGAATGTCGATCAGCATCAGCACGGCAAAGCCCACGGCATCGGCCAGCAATGCAGTGACCCCTGCCACGAACAGGCGGCGGAACGTATAACGGGCGGCAATCTGCCGATGGGTACCACGGCCTATGTCCTGGAGGATGCCATTCATCTTTTGCGCGGCATGCGACACGCCGATGGCGAAGATCAGGAACGGCACCAGGATCGAGTACGGGTCGATGGCATAACCCAACCAGGCGACGATACCCAGCTGCCATACCACCGCAGTCAGCGAACACAGCACCACCAGCAAGGTGCTGCGCACACAGCGGGTGTAGCAGTAGATGATCACCAGGCTGGTGAGCACCGCCAGGGCAAAGAACGCCATCACCTGGATCAATCCGTCGATCAGGTCGCCCATCAGCTTGGCAAAGCCGATCACATGAATGCGGTACTGGCCGCTGGCCTGGTACTGGCTGCGCAACTGTTCGAGCTTTTGCGAAAAGGCATGGTAGTCCAGGCCTTTGCCGGTGGCTGAGTCCTGGTCGAGCAGCGGCACCACCAGCATGCTCGACTTGAAGTCGCGCGCTACCAGGCTGCCGACGATGTTGGCGCGCTCGATGTTTTGCCGCAGCTGTTCGATGTCGCCAGCCGCGCCCTGATAGCCGTCGGGCATGACCGGGCCACCTTGAAAACCTTCCTCGGTAACCTCGGTCCAGCGCACCGCCGGGCTCCACAGCGACTTCACCCAGGCCCGGTCCACGCCCTGGCTGAGAAACAGCTCGTCGTTGATGTGGCGCAGGGTCTGCAGGTAGCCGGGGTCGAAGATATCGCCCTGGGTGTTTTCCACCACCACTCGCACCGCATTGCCCAGGCCGCGCAACGAGGTGCGGTTGGCCAGGTAGTTCTGGATGTAGGGGTGGCTCTGCGGCAGCATCTTGTCGAAGCTGGGGCGCAGCTCCAGGCGGGTCAGCGCCATGAAGCCCAGCACCAGTGTCGCCAACAGCATGCACAGCAGAAATGGCAGGCGGTGGTTGAACACCAGGCGTTCCAGGCCATTGCCCGAGCGCGGGTCGAAATCGGCAAGGTTGCGGATTACCGGAAGGGTATCTTGGCGGTTAGCGGCCATCAGGGTCTTCTCTTGTTATGGGTGCGGCGTGGGGTTACCGAACAGGTTGCGCACGCCCCGCTCGCCCACCAGCACCAGGCCGTTGTCGGCATCGCTGGCGAGTGCGGTCACCGGGCCACGGGCGCTTTGTGGCACCGGGCGGAAGCTGGCGCCGTCGTCGCGGCTGAGCAACAGGTCGCCGGCCTGGCTGGCCAGCCACAGCTGCCCGTCGCGATCGATACCGGCGGCGGTGAGGCTGGTATTGACGCCCGTGTCGACCGGCTGCCACTGCTCGCCGCCATCGGTACTGCGATAAGCGTGGCCGCGCAGGCCGTATATCAGCAGCACACCGGGCTTGCCGATGGCGCCGAACAGAGTGCCGGCGTAGGGGGTATCGACGCGGCTGAAGCGCTCGCCGTTCCACTTCAACAGCAAGCCCTGCTCGCCCGTGATGTACAGGTTGTCAGCCACTGCGGCCAGGCTGGTCAGGTGCAGGCCTTGCGGGTTGTCGCTGTGGTCGAGCCAGGGCTGCCAGTGCTCGCCGCCGTCCGTGGTGCGCAGCAGCAGGTTGAACACGCCCACCGCGTAGCCATGACGAGCATCGCTGAACCACACATCGAGCAAGGCATTGTCGGTGCCAGCGCCGGGCAGCTGTTCAGCCAACGCTCGACCATCCAGCTGCCTTTGCCAGTGCACGCCAGCATCACGGGTGTGCAGTACCACGCCATCATGGCCGACCGCCCAGCCCAGTTCAGGCGTGGCAAAGCTCACCGCATTCAGGTCGGCGCTGACCGGCACCTGGGCCTGCTGCCAGTGCGCGCCGTGGTCGTCGGAATAGAGGATATGCCCGCGTGGGCCGACCGCGACCAGGCGCTGCCCGGCCAAGGTCACATCACGCAGGGCGCTGCTGCTGGCCAGGGTGCTGGGCATGGCGGGCACATCCAGCACATCGGTGAATGGCGCCGCCTGCGCCGCGCCCTGCAGCGCGGCCAGGGCCAACATCACCAGGCTGCATCGTTTGAAGACAGACATTGGCAACCTCTGCTCCATGGTTCAGCGAATGCCATTGCCGGCCAGTGACTCGGGCGACCACTGGGTTTTCGACAGCGGCTCGATGTAGCGGATACCACCATAGGCACCGACCACGCCGTTGAGGTTGTAGGTGCCGCCGATCAGGTCGTAGATCATGAACGGCGTGGCGTCCGGGGTCTGCTTGTCGTAGCTCTGGGTCAGGAAGGCGAACGAGCCCCGGTACAGCTGGCCACGGGCGTCGTACTGGTCGGAGGCAAGGGCGATCCAGCTGTCTTCGTCAAGGTAGAAGCGGCGCTTGTGGTAGATGTGGCGTGCGCCGTCCTTGAGCTTGCCTTCCACCACCCAGACGCGGTGTTTTTCCCAGCGCACGAACTGCGGTGCCAGGTGGTTGGGCGTGATCACCTGCTTGACATCGGTGTTGTAGGTCAGCTGGTAGGTGTTGTACGGCACGTACATTTCCTGCTTGCCCACCAGGGTCCAGTCGTAGCGGTCCAGCGCGCCGTTGAAGACGAACACGTCGTCGTAGGTGCCAGAGCCGGAGGTGCCCGGGTTGGGCGTGTCGTAGGCCAGGTTGGGCGCCAGCTTCACCCGGCGTTGGCCTGGCAGGTATTGCCAGGCGTTGCGTGGCTGCACCAGCGGGTTTGCGGCGTCGCGCAGCATCATCGCTTCACCGGCACGGCGTGCGGGCCCGGTGTACACTAATTTCATCTGGTAGTAGGTGTCCTTGGCGCCGATCGGCTTGGCCATGTCCTCGTAAATCGGGTAACTGATGTTGGCCTGTCCAGTGGTCGACAGCGACGGTTTGCCGGCGGCGTCGACGTTCCACGAGTCGTACTTGGCGGTCATGCTCACGCCCTGGTAACGCAGCAGGAAGTTCCACATGGCTTCGGCGCCGTTCTGCGGAATGGGGAACGGGATACCCGGCAGCACGTTGTCTACCGCAGTGCCGCCCTCCTGGCTTTTGGCAGCGGTGGCGTTCTTGCGGGTGTTGTCGAGCACCGCCTGCGGCAGCGCTACGCTGCGATGCGTCGGGTACACGTCGACGCGGTAGCTGGGATAGCGCTTGAGCAGTTCCAGGGTGGTGGCGGTCAGCTGAGCCTTGTACTGATCGGCATTCTTGCCATCGATCACCAGCAGCGGCTTCTCGCTGGCAAACGGGTCCGGCCGCATGCTGGCACCGCTCTGGTAGCTGGCCGGGGGCGTTTGCAGGCCGCCCTGGTAGGCCGGGATCGAGCCGTCGGCATTGCCGGCCTTTTCGGCGCCGATGGCGGTCAGGTTGCTGCCCAGGTGTGCAGCCTGGTCAGGGGAAACGGCCGCCTGGGCGGCATTGAGCGCGGCCAGCGACAGGCACGAGGCAAGCAGGGTACGTACGAAATTCATGATGGTTGTCTTCCTGTGTAGGCGGTAGGAAACATGACTCAGAAGGTCGTCTTGACGGTCAGGTACAGGGCGCCACGGTCTTCAGTGGTGGCACCACCCCCCGAGAAGGAGGCGTAGCCGCCGCCGTAGCAGGTGTAATCCTGTTCGCCGTCCAGGGCATTGGGGGTGCTGCCGTCGGTCTGGCCGTCCTTGCAGGCCTTGGTCTCACCGAAGCTGTCGACGTACTTGAGGTCGACGAAGTACTGGTTGTAGATCGCAGCGCTGAAACCCACCGCGTAGTTGCCAGTGTTCTCGGCACCGCCACCCTGCACCGGCGATACACCGTCGATGCCGACGTTGACCGAAAGCGGCATGCTCAGGTCCATGCCCGGAAACACCTGGTACCAGGTAGGGGTGAAATTGACGGCGATGCCCCAGTTGTCGCGGGTGGCCTTGTCGATGCCGCGGTAGCTGCTCTTGCCTTTGTACAAAGCTTCGTTGTGGCTATCGAGCTTGAGCAGGTTGCTGTAGAACAGCTCGCCCAGCAGGGTTGCCGAGTCGAACAGCGGTGTGTCGCCAATCGTCATCAGGCCGTTGAGGGTGAAGTGCAAGGTGTCGCCGGTGGCGCTCAGGCTGTCGCCATCCTTGGGCACGTCGTAGATCACCCCGCTGCTGGGCAGCCGTGCCGGCAGCAGGCCAAAGCCGCCGCCCAGGCCGCCTTGGCCGGGGGCGCTGACGATTGCCGGAATGCTCGCCAGCGGCATGTTGTGGCGGATGTTCAGGTCGCTGCCGACGCTGATGCCCGCCACATCCTTGGAGAGGCTCAGCCCATAAATGTCGATGTTGTCGGCGTAGGCGAACTGGTAAGTGGTGCTTTGTAGCGAGTTGTAGAGGTTGCCGATCGCGCCTTGGCGGCTGCCCGGTGGGTTGCCGAATGGGCCGTTGGCCACGGTCATGCCGCGCGCATCGAGCCAGGCCTGGGGCAGGATCTCGGACGTCTTGCGGTAGTAGAAGCCGAGGGTGCCGCCCAGCCACTCTGGCGACCACTTGGCCATGATGCCCCAGTCACCGCTTTTGCCGGGGGTCAGGTCATGACCGCGGCGAATGGTGGTGAGCGCACCGCGCACCGGGATCAACCCCGGCGTACCGGTGTGGCCCAACAGGAAGCTCTGCGCGCCCTCACCCACCACATCAGAGCCGCCATAGTACGTGCCGGCTTCAGGCAGCCGGGCGGCATCCCAGTCGAAGAAGTACTGGGCACCCAGGGTGAGCTCGGAGTTGACCAGGAACGCGGTCGACAGCTGGTTGCGGGGTACGAAAAGCTCCTTGGCCTCGGTGCCCGGCGAGGCCGCCAGCTTGGCCAGGTCCAGGCCTGATTGGCCATAACTAAGCGAATGCACCGGGTTGAGCAAGGTTTCACCCCAGAACAGGTTGTGCTGGCCCAGCTTGGCGCTGACCTGCGACGCTTCGCCCACGTCACGGCTCATGAACACGAAGGCATCCAGCACTTCGCCAGACGGGCCGCTGTAGTAACGCTGGGCGTAGTTGCTCAGGTGTGGGCTGCCTAGCGGGATGCCGGTCCCAGGCAGGCCATTGAGGCTGGGGTTGATACCCGACTGGTCACCGTTGCCGTTGACGAATGGGTTGCTGTTGGAGCCGGTGTTGTCATAGGCCTTGTCGTACCAGCTGGCAGTGCTGACGCGAAAACCGCTGTTGCCCTGGTACACCACATCCAGCTCGGTCAGCAGGTCGACCCGGTTGGTGATGTTGGTGCCGGCCTTGCGGAAGTTGTAGTCGCCGTCGTTGCTGTTGGGCGTGCCCAGCAGGCGCTTGTCGGCACTCTCGGTACGCACGCCGTAGTTGTATTTGACGGTATTGTCGAAGCGCACGGCCCAGTCTTCATGGCCGGTATCGACTTCGAACGCCTGGGCGGCGGGCAGCGTGAGCAAGCCGATGGCGCAGGCGAGCAGGCAGCGCTGTGGTTTCACAGCACGGTGAATGCGGTGTTCTGGCATTACGATGGCTCCACGTATTGTTATTGTTTTTTACGCCGCCCGTCTGTTGCGGGCGTGGCTGGGGCGTCCATGCGTTACTGCAGGTTTGCGGCGTCCAGTCGGCGGATCAACGCCTCGGCCAACGGCCAAGGGCCGAAACCGGAAGCCGGGTTGAGGTGTCCAACGGCGCCCAGGTTGACCAGCTCGCTGCCCCAACGCCGGGCCAGCTCACCGGCAGCGGCGTAGCTGGCGAGGTGGTCATTGCTGCTGGCCGCGACAATGCTGGGAAAGGGCAGCGGCGTAGGTGGAAGTGGCGACCAGCCCATCTCGGCCAGGCTGGCCGGGCTTGGGTAATGCTCGGGCCAGTGGGCGTCGAGGTCAGGTGGGGCCGCCAGCAATGCGCCCTTGATCGCCCGCCCGTAGCGCGCCGCCCAGTGGGCGACCATCAATGTGCCGGCACTGTGTGCCACCAGCAGCACCGGGCCATCGACCTGTTCCAGCTCGCGCTGGATTGCCTCGACCCGCGCGTTACAGCACAGGCCGTCGACTTCCAGCGGCGGTACGCTGCGCACCTTGGCCAGGCGGCCGGCAAGCAGGGTCTGCCAGTGTTCGGCCACGTGGCCGCGCAGGCCAGGGACAATCAGCACGGTGGCTGTGGTTTGCATTTTTTCCACGGTGAACCTCGTGTGCGGTTTAGCGCTTGAAGTTCACAGTAAACAGGCCTCCACCGGGGTGCTTTACATTGGGCGTCAGGCGCTTTTCATTTGATGACAACCACATAAACAGGGCTTTGCTTTTCAATTGATGACACGCAGGCTATAAAACCAGTGGCCCTGCAAACCCCGGCTTTAGGGACAACAATAAAAAATGCCTGCTCTCGTTCGTGCCGCCAGCTTGACCAACTACCTGGAAGTGTCCCGCCATCTGGGCCTCAACCCCCATGCACTGCTTGCGCAGGTCGGCCTTAACGCCGCCTTGCTCGACGACCCCAACCGGCGTATCCCGGTGGCCAGCGTCATCAGTTTGCTGGAAGCTTCCGCCAGCGCCACGAAGTGCGAGAGTTTTGGGTTGCGCATGGCCGAGCTGCGCCAGCTATCGGACTTCGGCGAAATCAGCCTGTTGCTCAGCCACCAACGCAACCTGCGCGATGCGCTGCAGGTGATCGTGCAATACCGCCACCTGCTCAATGACGCGCTGGCCATTCATATCGAAGAAGCCGGCAAGACCGTGATCATTCGCGAAGAGGTGATCAACGAACGCGCGCCCTGCAGCCGCCAGGCCACCGAGTTGGCCATCGGCGTGATGATGCGCTTGTGCGCGGCACTGCTGGGCGCCCACTGGCACCCGATCAGTGCCAACTTCACGCATGCGGCCCCCGCCGACCCCGCCATTCATCGGCGCATCTTCGGCTGCACGCTGGTGTTCGGCAGCGAGTTCAACGGTATCGTCTGCCCCGCCGCCGACCTCGACAGCGCCAGCCCGCAGGCCAACGAAGCCATGGCCCGCCTGGCACGGCGCTACCTCGACACGCTGCCGGCCAGCGGCGTACCGTCGCTGGAACTGGAACTGCGTAAAACCATCTACCTGCTGCTGCCCATGGGCCGTGCCACCATCGAGCAGGTGGCGCAGACCCAGGGCATGAACGTGCGTACATTGCAGCGGCGGCTGGAAGAAAATGGTTTGACGTTCAAGGACCTGATCAACAACGTGCGCCGCGACCTGGTGATGCGCTACCTGGAAAACCCCGGTTACTCGCTGGGGCGCATCGCCGACATGCTCGGTTACTCGATGCCCAGTTCGTTCACCCGTTGGTTCATCGCCCAGTTCGGCATGCCACCGGCTGTTTGGCGGGCTCAGCACACGCCGCAGCCATGAGCCCATGGTGGTCTTGGCGGCGGTTCAAGACGCCGCTTCGCCGTCCAGCACGATAAAGACCTGCCCATCCTGTTGCTCGATCGGGTAGCTGGCGACTTTCAAGGCCTTGGAGTTGATCAGGTAGCCGCTGGCCAGGTCGAAGCGCAGACCATGCGCACAGCACTGAATGACCCGCCCTTCCAGGCGACCACCGCACAACGACGCGCCCTGGTGCGGGCAACTGTCGTCGATGGCGTATAGCGTGTCGGCGACATTGAACAAGGCCACGCTGCGGCCCTCGCAGGCCAGCAGCACCCGGCCATTGCGCTCCGGCAGTTGCTGAGGGCTCAGTGCGATACGCCGGTTCATGCCTGCACCACCGCTTGCAAGGCGTCATTCATGGCGGCAAACAGCGCCTCGGCTGGCCGCACCCCGGCAAGCAGCGGGCCCTGGTTGAAGCGATAGCGTGGTACGGCGCTGCCCGCTCGCCCTGCACCGTCAAGGAACGGGCTGCCATCGTCACGCAAACAGTCGATCACCTGCCCGGGCTCAAGCCCGCAACCCTGGGCGATGCCGAGCAATGTGCGGCTATCACCCAGGTCGCGGCCCTGGTGGAAATAGGCAATGAACAGTTGCGCCAGCAACGCTTCCTGCTGCGGCGCGCTGAGCAGGCTGCCGGCCCGTTGCATCAAGCGGTGGGCATTGCCGGTATTGGGCATGCGACGGATGCGCGAAAAATCGATGTCCTCGCCCACCACACTGGCAGCAGCACGCACCTGAGCCTGGCGCTCGCGTACCGCCTGCTCGCTGCCCAGGCGTTGCAGGTAGAAGGTATTGAAAGGCACCCCGTTGGCAGGCAGCCCCGGCAGCAACTGAACGCCCCGCCAGTGTATCTGCACCTGTACCTGTGGCTGCTCACGCTGCAGCAGCAACAAGGCCGCTTGCAGGTGCCGCTGGCCAATCAGGCACCAAGGGCAGACGAAATCGAAAAACACTTCGATGGACAACAGCTGTTTCACAGTTTCAACTCCTGGAGCGCAGACGGTCCATGTCGCGGTGGTAGTGACGCTTGGCGATAAAGAACACGGCCGCCGCCGCGATGCTGATCAGCGGCACCAATTGCAGCGCGGCCTGCAGCCCGATCAAGTCGGACACCCGACCCGTGATCAGTGGCCCGGTGGCCAGGCCCAGCAGGTTGTTGGCCAGGGTCAGGGTGGCGAATGCCGTGCCATGCACCGATGCATGGGTAAGGTTGGCAACCATGGCGCTGGACGGGCCATTGGTACCGGCGGCGATCATCATGCCCAGGCAAATCAGTACCAGTTGCGCGGTGCCGGCAGGCAGCGCAAAGGCAATGCTCAGCAGCATGCAACTGCCCAGGCAGTAGGCGATGGCCAGGCTGATCTTGCGGTCCGGGCGCTGTCGCCCAAGGCGGTCGCAGAGCATGGCGCAAAGGATCATGCCGATACCGCTGCACAGCACGATGACGGCGGCGATTGCCCCGGCACGGTCGGTACCCATGGCGTAATAGCGGTTGAGGTAACTGGGCATCCACACGATCAGGGTGCCACCGACGAACAGTTGCAGGCCGCTGCCGACATAGGCGGCGATGACCGATCGGCTGCTGTACAGCGTGCGCAGCGGGCGGCTGGCCTTGTCGAGCGCCTGCTGCGCGCACTTGGGTGCAATGCGCGCCTCCTTGACGATCATCGGATACACCATCGCCAGCACCAGGCCGAACAATGCCATGCCAGCAAATGCCCAGCGCCAGCCCAAATGCTGGGCCAGCACGCCGCCCAAGGCCATGCCCAGCACCGAACCGAACATGCCGCCGGCCATGAACGCCCCGGCCAGCGTCGAGCGCATGTCGCGGGGGAACACTGCGACCACCACGGCAATGCCGACACTGCCATAGGCTGCCTCGCCAACCCCGACCAAAAAGCGCGCAATGAACATTTGCGGGTAGTTTTCCGCCAGGGCACAGCCGAGCGTGGCCAGGCTCCACAGCACCGCCATCAGCACCAGGCTGCGTACCCGGCCGAAGCGGTCGGCCAACAACGACAGCGGAAAGGTCAGCAGGCCGACCATCAGCGCGACGATGCCGCTGAGCAAGCCGAGTTGGCTGTCGCTGAGCGCCCATTCGCCCTTTAGCAGCGGGAACACCGCATTGAGCACCTGGCGCGACATATAGTCGGAGATCAACAGGCCGAAGGTCAGGGCAAACACCACCCAGGCATAGCGCCGGGGGACGCTGTGGGCAGTGTCGGTGCCGGAGTCTTCGGCACTGGCGAGATAGGTGGCCATGTTGCCTCCTTGGGTGTGGTGTGGGTTTTTCTTGTTGTTATGCACTACTGCTCAAGCTTGGTCGGCCCCTGTGGGAGCGGCCTTGTGTCGCGATAGGGCTGCAACGCAGCCCCAGGATTTCAGTGCAGATGCACCTTTTGCAGCCCTATCGCGACGCAAGGCCGCACTCATCTGGCCGTGCCAACGTTTGTATCAAGTACGCTGCGGCACACCCTTCTCACCCGCCTGGCGGTTCGGCGCCATGCCATTGGCTTTAAGCGTCTGCTCGATACTGTCGTACTGCTGCCCGATGCGGTAAATGGCCCGGGCCTCCTTGCCGCTGGCAATCTCGCGCCCCAGTTCGTGGGCCACGCGCACGGTCTGCTGGATCTGCTGCACCGAGGTGAAGCGTTTGCCGTGCTGGTCGATGATGGTGTCTTCGTTGCCACAGCGCGGGTGCAGGCCCATGGCCAGGGCCATGGTGTTGAACGGCAGCACGTTCTTCAGCAACGATTCGGCGGTCAGGGTGCAACCGTCCGGTGCGCGGTGGATGAAGTTGAAGAAGTTGAACGGGTTGGGGCCGTCGAAACCGCCGCCAATGCCGATCCAGGTCAGGTTCAGCGGGCCCATGTAATCACCACGGCGCACGATGCGCTCGAGGGTTTCCAGGGCATGCATGCCGGTCAGTTGGAAATGCGGCTGGATGTTGCTGGCCTGCAGGCGGCGCAGGTGCTCACGGACCCAGGCCGGGCCGGCCGGTACGGTCATTTCGCTGTAGGCGGCGTGGATTGCGGGGCTGGCCAGCGAGGTACCTTCGAGGTATTCGGGGTACAGCAGCTCCATGATGTTCATCTGCGTGGTGTTGATGGCCACGGTGACCTGATCGGGGCGCGGTGTCAGCTCGGCGAGCATGTGCCGGGTGTCGTCCGACAACCACTTGGCTGCCTCGCCTTCGCCTTCCGGGGCGAAGGAAATCGAACCGCCAACCTGAATGATCATGTCCGGCACCGCTTCGCGGACTCCGGCGATCAGCTCGTTGAACTTGGACAGCCGCTTGGAGCCTTTGCCGTCCAGCTCACGCACGTGCAAATGCAGCACGGTTGCGCCTGCCTCGTAGCAGTCGACGGCCTTTTGCACCTGCTCGTCCATGGTCAGCGGAATGTCTTCAGGGAAATCTTCGGGCATCCACTCAGGGCCATAGGGGGCCACGGTGATCACCACCTTTTCCATGTTTTCCGGGTGCAACGAATCGTCGAAGAATTGCATGCTGTAGTCCTCGCTATTGTTTTTGTGCGGTTGCCAGCGGCTGGCTTAGAAGGTGCGGCTGCCTTTGATCCCGGCGCGCTCCATCTTGCGATGGCACGGTGGGTAATCCATGACGGCGTAATGCTGGGTGCTGCGGTTATCCCAAATTGCCACGCTGTTGGGCTTCCAGCGCCAGCGCACCTGGTATTCGGGCAAGTAAGCCTGGCTGATGAGGTAACGCAGCAGGTCGCCTGCGCCGGGGTTGGCGTCCTGGCCGAAACGCACCCGCTGCGGCGTGTGGTAGTTGCTGAAGTGGGTGGTGAAGGCGTTGACGAACAGCACCTGCTCGCCGGTTTCCGGGTGGGTGCGTACCACCGGATGCTCGGCATCGGGGAATTGCGCCTTGAGTGCCAGCCGTTTTTCCAACGGCATGGCGGCGCCGAAGCTGGCCTCGATGCTGTGGCGGGCGCGCAGGCCTTCGATGTTGGCCTTCACCTCGCTGGGCAGGTTTTCGTAGGCCAGCACCATGTTCGCCCACAGGGTGTCGCCGCCCACCGGTGGGCATTCGACGCAGCGCAGCACGCAACCCATGGGCGGTGCTTCACGCCAGGTGGCATCGGTGTGCCAGGCATTTTCGTAGCGGTCATTGGGCTGGTCCGGGCGCTTGTAGATCTGCACCAGGCCCGGGTGCTCCGGGTCGCTTCCTGCCACCGGGTGGTCCTCCAGCTCGCCGAAGCGACGGGCGAAGGCCACGTGTTCGGCACGGCTGAAGTGCTGGTCGCGCAGGAACAGCACACGGTGCTGAAGCAACTGCTGGCGCAGCTGGGCGAACAGGTCGTCGTCGTGAATCGCGTCGGCCAGGTTGACGCCACTCACCTCGGCACCGATCGCGCAAGTCAGTTGTTCGATGTGCATGCTGTTGCCCTCTTCAGATGACGAAGATCGACGAGCCGGTGGTTTTGCGGGCTTCCAGGTCACGGTGGGCCTGAACCGCGTCCTGAAGGGCGTAGTGCTGGTTGATTTCGATACGGATGCGCCCGCTGCTGACGTGATCGAACAACTCGCCGGCCAGGTCGGCTTTTTCTGCCGGGTCGGCGATGAAGTCGGCCAGGGCCGGCCGGGTGAGCTGCAGAGAACCCTTGATCGCCAGCAACTGCGGGTCGAACGGCGGGATGGTGCCCGACGCCGTGCCAACGCATACCATCAGCCCGCGGCGCTTGAGCGAGTCGAGCGAGCCGGTGAAGGTGTTCTTGCCGACACTGTCGAACACCACGTTCACCCCAACCCCGTCGGTCAGCTCGCGTACACGGCTGGCCACGTCCTCGACGCTGTAATTGATGATGTGGTTGCAGCCATGGGCGCGGGCGACCTCGGCCTTGGCTTCGGTGGACACGGTGCCGATCACGTTCAAGCCCAGCAGCCGTGCCCACTGCGCGACAATCAGGCCCACGCCGCCAGCAGCCGCATGCAGCAGCACGCTGTCACCGGGTTTGAAGGCGTAGAGGCGGCGCAACAGGTAGGCCGAGGTCAGGCCGCGCATGGTCATGGCGGCAGCGGTCTCGAAGGCAATGGTTTCCGGCAGTTTGATCAGCGCCGCAGCGGGGATCAGGCGTTCGGTGCAATAAGCACCCAGGGTATTGAGGAACCCGGTGTAGGTGACCCGATCACCGACACCCACCTGGGTCACCCCCTCGCCCACCGCCTCCACTACCCCGGCAGCTTCCACGCCGATGCCATTGGGCAGCGGGATCGGGTAAGTGCCGTTGCGAAAGTAGGTGTCGGCGTAGTTCAGGCCAACCGCCACCTGGCGCAATCGCACCTGCCCCGGGCCGGGCTCGCCCACTTCGGCGTCCTCATAGCGCAGTACCTCGGGGCCACCGGTCTGATGGAAACGTACGACTTTGGACATGCTTGTCTCTCCAATCATCGATCTGGACGCCAGGCGTCAGTTCTGGGTGATTGGACTGTATGCCCTTGGCTTGCAGGGTGCTTCGCATCGGACGACAGCGGGTTTTCATTTGATGACAGCGCGTTCATCGCCCAGCGTTCGGCCAACCTGCTTTATTCATGAGCCTGCTGGATGCTTGTCAAAGCCGGCAATCAGACGCTGGGCATTCTCTTCGCAATCCATCCCCTGCGGCTTGTCTTCGATACCGGCAATCACCGCCAGCAGCTGTGCCCGGTTCTGCGCCAATCGCTGCTGCATCGCCTCGATCTCTGCCACTTTGCGCTTGAGGCTTGCCAGCAACAAACCATGATCAGCCGGGGCTGCACCGGAGGCGTCGGTCAGCTTGCGCATTTCATCCAGGCTGAACCCCGCCTGCTGGCCACAGGTAATGATTTCCAGCGCCCGCACCACCTGCTCCGGGTAGTCCCGGTAACCATTGCCCAGGCGCCGGGCGGCAATCAACCCGGTGGCTTCGTAGAAGCGGATACGCGACGCACTGAGCCCCGTACGTCGCGCCAGTTCACCAATTTTCATCTCGATACCCTTGCGCTATTGACCTTAAAGTTGACTTTAACCTTAGCCTTCTCCCGAACCTAGCCCACGCGTGCAGTAACCGATGCGTGGTAGCCACCATTCGGAGATCGCCATGACGCCGTTCCAACCCCTGCTGCTGCCCAATGGCAGTGTCATACCCAACCGCATCGCCAAGGCGGCGATGGAAGAGAACCTGGCCAACCCGGACCAGACCCCTTCCGACTCATTGCTGCGGCTGTACCAGGCCTGGGCCGAAGGCGGTGCCGGGCTGTTGCTCACCGGCAACGTGATGGTCGACCCCTGCGCCATGACCGGCCCGGGCGGTGTCATGCTCGACGCCAGCCAGCCGCTGCAGCGATTTCGCGACTGGGCCCGTACAGGCCGTGCCCATGGCGCGCAGTTCTGGATGCAGATCAACCACCCAGGGCGGCAGATGCAGGCCAACCTTGGGCAGCCCACGGTAGCGCCATCGGCCATCGCCTTGGACATGGGCGGCCTGTCCAAACTGTTCCCTCTGCCCAAGGCACTGGACGAAGCCGAGATCGCCGCACTGATCGAGCGCTTCTCTCGTACTGCGGCCCTGGCCGAAGAGGCCGGCTTCAGTGGTGTACAGGTGCACGCCGCCCATGGTTATTTGCTGAGCCAGTTTCTGTCGCCGTTGAGCAACCAGCGCCGGGACCGCTGGGGCGGCAGCCTGGAGAACCGCGCGCGGTTATTGCTGGAGGTGGTCAAAGCCGTGCGCAAGGTGGTTTCGCCCGGCTTCGCCGTGGCCGTGAAGCTGAATTCAGCGGACTTCCAGCGCGGCGGCTTTGAACCTGCAGATGCCCGTCAGGTGGTGCTGTGGCTGAACCAATTGCCCGTAGACCTGGTGGAGCTGTCCGGTGGCAGCTATGAAGCACCGGCCATGCAGGGCGACGCCCGTGACGGCCGGACCCTGGCCCGCGAGGCGTACTTCCTGGAGTTTGCCCGAGAGATCGCCGCCATTGCGAAGATGCCGGTGATGGTCACCGGCGGTATTCGCCGCCTGCCGGTGGTCGAGCACGTGCTCGCCAGTGGCGTGGCCATGGCCGGAATAGCGACAGCCCTGGCTGTAGAGCCTGGCTTGCCCCAGCGCTGGCTGAACGGCGAAGCGACAGCCAGCGCCGAACTGCAGCCGATTCGCTGGAAGCGCAAGGCGTTTGCCGCACTGGCGTACATGGCCTTGGTGAAACTGCAGATGCGCCGGCTGGCAGCAGGCAACAGGCCCAAGGCGCATGCGTCACCGTTGCGCGCCTTGTTGCTGGAGCAAGGCTGCACGTTACTGCGGGTAAGGCAGTACAGGCGTATGATGAGAAGCCGGGCTGGATGAGGGGCTACCTGCCGCCTCAACTCGCCTGGCCTGCCTTCATCGCCGTTCTCTACCGGAGCACTGCCATGAACAAACCCCATCACGCGCTGCTCTTCGCCCTGGCTGCGCTTGCTGCCTGCTCATCCAACTCTGCGCAGTACCAAGACCAGCCACTGGTGGCCAAGGTCGGTACCGGCATGAGCAAAGACCAGGTCGTGCAAATAGGCGGCAAACCTGATGCCGAGACCGACCGTACCGTGGTGCCCGGCACCTGCTTCGACTACATGCTGACCCAGGCCGGCAAACGGCAACCCTACAGCGTCAGCTTCGACGGCAACGGCAAGGTGGACAAGACCGCCTTCATGACCTGCGCCGAATGGAGCAATGCCCAGCACAAGGCCCGCCTGCCCAGCATGGGCGGCTCAAGCGGCTCGGGCTACTGATTCAGTCCAGGCAGTCCTTGGCAGCTTGACGCAATTTGTCGCCAGACAGAAAGCTGCCCTTGTAGAAAGTCGCGCGGCTGCCATCGCGGGAGTCGACCACGTCCAGCACATCGTCACTTGCCACCGCGCTGGATGCCGTCAGCCGGTAGCCATGGGCTATCGACTTCTGCGTGGCCTGGGGCGCCAGCGCCTGCCATTTGGGCAATACACAGGCGGCGTACTGCTGCGGCGTTTTTTTGGTCAGTTTGCTGGCAGTGGGCTTGCCAGGCGTTGCGCAGCCGACAAGGCTGGCGACTAGCGCAGAAGCGACAAAGATACGAAAAATAGGCATTTGCAATTGGCCATTAGGGATACGCCGCATTCTAACGGGGGTTGCGCCGAGTTTCTAATCAACCAAGGTCTTGCTGCGTTTTTTTCGCGCAGTTGACACAGTCACAACGCGCCAACGACAACCAAACAACACGCCGGCTGATTAACTAAGGCTGGTTGAAAGTAATGAATTGTTTTAAGCGAGGGAACGAATTCGTTCTTCCCTGCTTCTGATTAGCATCCGGCAACGGCAATCACCGGCCGGCTTCACCCACCCGCATTGATCAGCGCGCTTCGCCAAGGAGAATCCCATGTTGTGGTGGCTGGAAATACTCGCCCAATACGTAACTTCCACCGGCTTGGCGGTACTCTGTATCTTCGTGTTCTGGGCTTATGGCCTGGCATTCGGCAGGGGCTACATGAAGGTCCTCTCTGGCCTGCTGGCCGCCATGCTGCTAATGATCGCCGCATGCCCACATGGCGTGGACTTTGCGTTGGGCAATCACATGGCGCCTGGTGACGTCAGTGCCCTACTGCTGTTCCTTGCCGATGCAACAGGGGTGATAACAGCGGTGGTAGTGGCCTCGTTTTTCTTCAGCCCCGGGCGTTTGCAAGACGAAGCCTGAGCGCGATGACTGGCGCACACCTGATATTTCTGCCAGTAGCGTGGGCGGCGGAACGCTGAGAAAGTGAAACTGCCCATGGGGCATCACTACGACTCGGCAAGGAAACCTACCATGCAAAATAACGCCAATAGCACGCTGTTCTTCTATCAGAACGGCAAACTCATCACCCTTAAAACCGGTGAACAGGGCCGTAGCATCTTTCGTTCTTCGGATGTGCCACTGGCCGAGCAACAATCCAACGGCACCCACACCAGCGGCTTGCTGGTGACCGACGACAAGGGCTCGGTGCTGCAGGTGCAGGAGAAAAGCTGAAGTTCCAAGCAAGCGCCTTTCACACAGCTATTGCGTTTCACCCCGCCCTGAGGCGATGCTCACAGGCCCGTCGAAGCAGAAGACAAGGAAGGCCTTTAGCACTATGGAGACGCTGCACAACATCAAGTCAGACCTGGTCAGAACTGCCGAGCACCTGGACAAACTCAGCCAAGCCATGAGTGGCCACGCCAGGTTCATGGAGGCGCGAGGTAGCTCTCCGAGCGAGCTCGATGTCACCGCGCACATCAGGTCCATCGATGTGGTGGCGCACGAGTTGCGCGCCGTGGCCGCAAGAATCGACGACATTGAAGGTGCTTGATGATAGGCATCTGAACGGGAAATCTACCCGGTTCAAGGCGCCGCCCCCAAACGCGGGGTCAGGGCTTGGCTCCCCGGTACAGTACGATGGCCGCAACATCCAAGGCCAGTACACTGCCTACAAACAGGGCCATGACGTACAGGTCTTCAGTAAGCATTGCCGTTTCCCCCAAATGCACCACTTTCTCTGGGGGCTTGCAATTAATGCTCCAGTTACCATGTGGTAACCGGACAGCGACTCAGCTGAACTTGAGCTTCAACACTTTGCTCAGCGCCCAACCACTGAAGACATAGAATGCATCGAGGTAGAAGCGCCCTGCATAGTTGGGCAGCGGTGCGTGATTCAACAGCACATCCGGGTCAGGCGCGGGCGGAAACAGGGCATAAAAGCCGTTGGGCAGCACAGCCAGCGCCAGCAATGACAAGTAGGTCGAGGCTTGCAGCCAAGTGGCACGATTGCCGAGCCTGGCGGACCACTTCAGGCCGTAGTAAGCAACCAGGCCAGCAACCGGCAACACCCAAAAATGCGTCGGGATCCCAATGAACATTTCGGCGACAACGCTTCTTGCTTCCACCCGCTGTTCTCCATTCAAATGCGACGATTATCGCGGGCGGGGCCAGCAAATGCAAAAACGGCGCGGTTCAAGCCAGCTCCGGCTCCACCAGCCACTTCTTGAACTTTGCCGGTGAGCCGGCATACAGCGCATTGGGCGGAACATCCTCGGTTACCACGCTGTTCGCCGCGATCACGCTGTTATGGCCAATATTGATGCCAGGCAATACCACGGCACCCGCGCCAATCCAGGCATTGTCGCCCACGGTAATCGGGGCGATGTAGTCATTGTCCTTGCGCCGCTGGGGGTTGATATCGTGGCTGGTCGTACACAAACGCACCTGCGGGCCAAGCATGGCCATGCGGCCGATGCGGATAGTTGCTTCGTCGAGGAGCACGCACCCGCTGTTGATGAAAGCGCCCTGCCCCAATTCAAGGTTGCCGCGCTCGAAGTAGAACGGCGGGCGAATGACTACATGGCTTTGGGTACGGACACCGGTTTTGGCCAATAGGCGATTCAACTGTTTTTTACCCAGGTCATGGGTATCCAGCAGGCGCATGAACTGACGCGGAGACAGGTGTTTTTTGAGTTTTGCGACGAATAGGAGCAAGCGAGACATCCGACAGTGGTAATGGTGTTGATCGCGTCAGCGAGACACTAGCAGGCAGCTTATCGGTGCCTCCTGCCATTTCTTGAGCACGCGAGTTTACGCGGCCCATTGGCAAAAAGCCCGCTCTGGACGGCGGGCTTTTTTGTTTCGGCGGTTGAATGATCACGCTTTTGAACACATCAGCGCGGCATCCAGCAACCTGCCGTGGTCGTACCAGGCATCACGTTGATAAGCCGTGAACTGGTGCTGGGTTCCCGTGCCGCGCAATTCTACAAGACCATTAGCCTTGTCGGGGTCGGTGCTTTCGATGAACAGCTTGACCGAGTTATCGCCATCGACTTCATAGGTTTTCACATGTCCTGGAAGTTCGCCTTTGACGCACCCCAGATACGCGGGTGGGCTTTTCGCGGTCGTGCCAGCGGTATAATCGTGGCTGTCACGCACATCAGGGTTTTGTGCGCAGCCTGCCATTAACAACGTGGCAAACCCGGACACCAGTATTGCGCCGGCAAGCGATCTTGAGCTCTTCACGCGACACGCTCCTGCCCCCCATCGAAAACTGGGAAAGTGTTGCCAAGCAGCCTGCCCATTTTTTGGTTTTCGTATGCCCATGTTACTGCTCAATGACAACCGGGCATTAGGTTTGTTTGCTATATAGGTTCTGGGGCGTACCCCCTCGCGCCCTGCATCAGTAGCGACGGTATTCCTGCCCGCCACGGTCTCCGTCATAGTAATGGCGGTGATGCCTGCCGTCGTGCCAGTACGGCCAACAACCACTGAGCAACAACAAACCGGACAACACCACAACCCATGCAGTCTTGCGTTTCATGTGCGAACCTCCGGCGGGCGAAGCCATGCCTTCCCTGAGTTGGACCGCACGGGGTTGGGATGTTCAGGCAGGCGCAGGCCGTTGGTCATCTTCCATGCATAATTTCATTTACCCGGCGGCCCTGGCTGCGGTTGGCCCCGATTACGCGTATGGCGTACCCATAACCGGGGTCAGGCAATGGCATTGAGAAACACGTAAGTTGCCGCCAGGTCCAGCACCAACACAGCAACCACGCCGAAAATCATGTAATAGCGGTCATCCTGAGTCATTTCTGCGTACTCCGCATGATCAATGTCTCAGGACTACAGCAATTCCCGTTCCATCTACTGGGTGGAGCCTGCGGGCGCCGGTGGAGCCAAGCAAACAGGTGGGGCAATTAGTTCTTGACCTGGCATACACCATTGGCTCTGTTCTTGCCGGTATATGAGACGTCAGGCGAGCCATCCGGATTGATCGACAACGATACCGTTAACCCGCTGCCTTTGGCTTCGTAGTAGTTGTCGTTGAATTTTTTCAGCTTGCCTTCCTTGCCATTGATATAGATCGGCCCGCCCTTGTCGGCATGAACCTCGATGTTTCCGGGGCACGTTGCGCTCAACAGCGGAATGCCGGCGTGGGCAGTGCCCGACGCTACGAACAGGATGCCAAGTAACAAACGCTTCATCTGCGGTGTCCTCCTGAGATTGTCGGGGTGCGAGTGATAAACCACGCTGCACTACCTGCACGGCCTCATTGTGCAGAAGGCCCACCCGTTTGACGAGCCTGCCATGGGGCAAATGGCTGCTACCCGTGGCTCCAGATAACCTGCGTCTCAACGTGCAGCCATTTCCAGCCGGCTCAAAAACTATTGCGAGCAGGCCAGTACCGCCTGGCGGGCTATCCTTTGTGCTCCAGTAGGAGGAATGGGAATGTGCGGAAGGCTGAGCCAGTACCGCGGGATCCATGACTTCGTTGAGACCCTGAGCATGCCAGAGGCCTGGCGCAACAATGTCGGCGACCAGGCGCTCGGACGGTACAACGTCGCGCCGACCATGCCGGTGGCAGTGCTGCGGGAGGATGATGCAGGCCCGCGCGCTGACTTGGTGAGGTGGGGATGGCGGCCGCACTGGGCGACTGACCGTGCTGCGCCGATCAATGCTCGGGTCGAAAAGGTGGCGCACGGCGCGTTCTTCCGTGCGATCTGGCCACACCGGGCAATCACGCCAGTGGACGGATGGTTTGAGTGGAAAGATGAAGGCGGCCCGAAGAAGCAGCCGTACTTCATCCATCGGCGTGACGGGCGCCCTGCCCTTTGCGCGTCCATCGGCCAGTTTGCTGGCAACGAGCACGACGGCTTCGTGATCATTACCGCCGACGCCCAGGGAGGAATGATTGACGTGCACGACCGCAGGCCTGTCGTGCTTTCGCCAGAACTGGCATGCGAGTGGATCGCAGCGGGCATGCCAAGCGAGCATGCAGAGCAACTGGTGCTCAACCTAAGCGAACCGGCCGAGGCCTTCGAGTGGTATCGGGTGAGCACTGCCGTCGGCAATGTGCGTAATCAGGGCGCCGGACTGATCCTCCCGATTGATCGGCCCCTATCAATGCCGAATACGTAAAACCGTGGGTGCCCGAGCTGAATGAATTGGGGATCAGGCGTCGCCCCCATACAACTGCCGTCACACCTATGCGACAATACGCTCAATGTCCGGCCTCAACCCCGCATTTATCGCCCAACAGCTGGGTCACAGCGTTCAGATGCTGCTGTCGACGTATGCCCGTTGGCTTAACTCAAGCTCCGACTGGAGCGAGCTGGAAAACCTCAAGATTGGTATCAAATCGGTATCAGCTGAAAGCCCAGCGTCGTAAGTTACTGATAGGTAAGCCCTTTGATCTCCACCGCTAACATCACCATGCAGTTCGGCTCCAAGCCGCTGTTCGAAAACGTTTCCGTCAAATTCAACAACGGCAACCGCTACGGCCTGATCGGCGCCAACGGTTGCGGCAAGTCGACCTTCATGAAAATCCTTGGCGGTGACCTGGAGCCGTCCGGTGGCCAGGTCATGCTCGAGCCGAACACCCGCCTGGGTAAACTGCGCCAAGACCAGTTCGCCTACGAGGAATTCACCGTGATCGACACGGTGATCATGGGCCACGGCCAATTGTGGAAGGTCAAGGCCGAGCGTGACCGTATCTACTCGCTGCCGGAAATGACCGAGGAAGACGGCATGGCCGTCGCCGAGCTGGAAACCGAATTCGCTGAAATGGACGGCTACACCGCCGAATCCCGTGCCGGTGAACTGCTGCTGGGCCTGGGTATTCCGCTGGAGCAGCACTTCGGCCCGATGAGCGAAGTGGCACCGGGCTGGAAGCTGCGTGTACTGCTGGCCCAGGCGCTGTTCTCGGACCCGGACGTGCTGCTGCTCGACGAACCGACCAACCACCTGGACATCAACACCATTCGCTGGCTGGAAACGATCCTCACGGCGCGTAACAGCACCATGATCATCATTTCCCACGACCGGCACTTCCTCAACAGCGTCTGCACCCACATGGCTGACCTGGATTACGGCGAACTGCGCCTGTTCCCTGGCAACTATGACGAGTACATGACCGCGGCCACCCAGTCGCGTGAGCAACTGCTGTCGGACAACGCCAAGAAAAAGGCCCAGATCGCCGAGCTGCAGACCTTCGTCAGCCGCTTCTCGGCCAACGCCTCGAAAGCCAAGCAGGCGACTTCGCGTGCCAAGCAGATCGACAAGATTCAACTGGCCGAGGTCAAGCCGTCCAGCCGCGTCAGCCCGTTCATTCGCTTCGAGCAGACGAAAAAGCTGCACCGCCAGGCAGTGGTCGTCGAAAAAATGGCCAAAGCCTTCGACGACAAGGTGCTGTTCAAGAACTTCGACATTACCGTCGAAGCGGGCGAGCGCGTTGCAATCATCGGCCCCAACGGTATTGGCAAAACCACCCTGCTGCGCACCCTGGTTGGCGAAATGACCCCGGATGCAGGCTCGGTGAAGTGGACCGACAGCGCTGAGGTGGGCTACTACGCCCAGGACCACGCCCACGACTTCGAAGACGACCTGAGCCTGTTCGACTGGATGGGCCAGTGGACCTCCGGCGAGCAAGTGATCCGCGGCACCTTGGGGCGGATGCTGTTCTCCAACGACGAAATCCTCAAGTCGGTGAAGGTGATTTCCGGTGGTGAGCAAGGTCGCATGCTGTTCGGCAAGCTGATCCTGCAGAAGCCGAACGTGCTGGTAATGGACGAGCCGACCAACCACCTGGACATGGAATCGATCGAGGCGCTGAACCTGGCGCTGGAAAACTACCCAGGCACCCTGCTGTTCGTCAGCCACGACCGCGAATTCGTGTCGTCGCTGGCCACGCGCATCATCGAGCTGTCGCCCGATGGCGTGGTGGACTTCAGCGGTACCTATGACGATTACCTGCGTAGCCAGGGCGTATTGGTCTGATTGACGGGTAAGGCCTGGCCATCTGAGGTGGCTGGGCCGGCCTCTTGGCAGCACAAGGCTGCTCCTACAGGTGAAGTACCTGCTACCAATCCTGAAGGTGGGTATCCCCCGACGAATAATTCGTTAGCCTGCTTTCATTTATTTCGCGCAGCGGCCATGATGGGGCCACGCCCAACCGCCCGCCCGCGAAGAGCCCATGACCGCGCAACAACCCGCCCCCACCAGCAATACGCTGCACATCACACTGCAGATCCTGTCGATCGTTTTCTACACCTTCATTGCCTTCCTCTGCATCGGCTTGCCGATTGCAGTACTGCCCAGCTATGTGCACGACCAACTCGGCTTTGGCGCAGTGATCGCTGGGGTAACGATTGGCCTGCAATACCTGGCCACGCTGCTTAGCCGCCCGTTTGCGGGGAAGGTGGCGGACACCTTGGGTGGTAAACGGGCCATCCGCTTCGGCCTGTTGGGGATTGCCGGTTGCGGTGTGCTGACGTTGTTCTCGGCCTGGACCTTGAGCGCCCCACTGCTGAGCCTGACCCTGTTACTCGGCGGGCGTTTGCTACTGGGTGTCGCCCAAGGGTTGATCGGGGTGGCCACCTTGAGCTGGGGCATCAGCCAGGTCGGCCCCGAGCACACGGCCAGGGTGATCTCATGGAACGGTATCGCCTCCTATGGCGCTATCGCCATCGGTGCACCGCTGGGCGTACTGGCCGTGGACGGGCTGGACTTCAGCGTACTGGGGCCGACCTTGCTGGTACTGGCAACCCTTGCCCTGCTGGTGCTGCGCAAGCGCCCCGACGTGGTAGTGGTACGCGGCGAGCGTCTGCCCTTCTGGTCAGCGTTCGGCCGGGTTGCGCCGTGTGGCCTGGGCCTGACCTTGGCCTCGATCGGCTACGGAACCCTGACTACCTTCGTTACCCTCTACTACCTCGAGCGCGGCTGGGCAGGCGCGGCCTGGTGCCTGAGTGCGTTCGGTGTGTGCTTCATCATTTCGCGGCTGCTGTTCGTCAACGCGGTCAACCGCTTTGGTGGCTACAACGTGGCAGTAGCCTGCATGGCCACCGAAGTGCTCGGCCTGTGCCTGCTGTGGCTGGCGCCCTCGCCGCCCTGGGCGCTGGTTGGCGCCGGGCTGACCGGTTTCGGGCTCTCGCTGGTGTACCCGGCACTGGGCGTGGAGGCGATCAAGCAGGTGCCCAGCAGCAGCCGCGGCGCGGGGTTGGGTGCCTATGCGGTGTTCTTCGACATGGCGCTGGCCATCGCCGGCCCCGTGATGGGGGCCGTAGCCGTGCACTTGGGCTATGCCTCGATTTTCTGCGTGGCGGCCCTGCTCGCCCTGGCCGGGGTCGGCCTAACGTTGCTGCTGGCGCGGCGTGCCCGTCGCAGCTGAGCGTTCGGCGGGCTCTGGTGCCCCCAAAGCCTGGCTGAAAAATGCTGCCGTTTCACGTTGCAGCGAGCGATGGATATGCCGCCTGTCGACGCCGTCGGCGTCCTTGCACAGCGCCGGCATCCGCGCATACTGCTCGGCATCGCAATGGGCCATGAACACGAAATGCCCGGCACCGGCCAACAGGCGATAGTCTGGCGTGACTGGCAGCTTGCGGGCCAAGGCTTCGGCATTTCGGTCCACGGCCACCAGTTGATCGCTGTCGCCGCTGTAGATCAGCGCGGGTATCTGCACCCCGGCCAGTGCATGACGACCGAACAATAGGCTTAGCGGCGCCATCAACATCACGGCACCCACTCGCGGATCAGCCTCAGGCGCGAGCTCGCTGCGGTCGGCGATCAGTATGCCGTGGGTCTTGCAGGCGTCAGCGTCATTCGGGCGCTCTAGGCAATACTGACGCAACCGATCCAGATCAGGGCGCGCGCCAGACAGGATCAACGCGGTTTCGCCGCCTGCCGAGTAGCCGATCACGCCCACCTTGCCTTCATTCAGATAGGGCCCGACCACGGCATCATCGCGTGCAGCGCTAATGGCGGCGCTGACTTGCAGCGGCCGCCCATAAAGATTGCTCAGGGTGCCCAGGCGACTGTGGTCGCGCGCGTTGTCCCCTGGGTGCACCACCGCGACCACCACGAACCCTTGGCGCGCCAACGACGTGGCAAGGTAGTGCAAGGCCAACGGGCTGCCGTTATTGCCGTGAGACAGTACCAGTAACGGGAACCGGCCCATGGCAACGGGCGCTTCTTCGGCCACTTCGACCGGGTACCCATCTATGCGGCTGCTCCGGGTTGCGCCATTGGCCGGGTAGAACGCCAACGCTTGCATCGGGCGGCTATCGACCGGGTCGGCCAGGGTCATGTGGTGCAGGCCGGCAACCCAGGGCGCGGCTTCGGCGCGGGCCAACAGGCCGCCGAGCAGAGCCAGCGCCAACAAGCAGCGAGGAATGGTCATCGGCCGGCGGTTCCTTGCAGGGCGAAGTGATGGCCCAGCATAAAACCGGCCGGGCCTGTGCCGGATGAAAACTGGATGAAAACGCCGTCATGCATGTCGCGCTTGCGCCCTATGCATTTGCGCATTGCGTCGAACCCGTGGCATAGATGCAGGTCCACGTCTTACGTGACCGTTTCGCGCCAATGAAGGAGATTCATGCATGAGCAAGCCCGCCTACGTGCCACCCAAGGTCTGGCGCAACGACGCAGCGTCCGGCGGCCAGTTCGCCAGCATCAACCGCCCGGTTGCCGGCCCGACTCACGACAAGGAGCTACCGCTAGGCAAGCACCCGCTGCAGCTGTATTCCCTTGCCACGCCCAATGGGGTGAAGGTCACCATTGCCCTTGAAGAACTGCTCGCCTTGGGCCACGCCAATGCCGAATACGATGCCTGGCTGATCCGCATCGGCGAAGGCGACCAGTTTTCCAGTGGCTTTGTCCAGGTCAACCCCAACTCGAAGATCCCTGCCCTGCTCGACCGCAGCGTCGAACCGCCTGTACGGGTATTCGAATCGGGTTCGATCCTGCTGTACCTGGCGGACAAGTTCGGTGCACTGCTGCCAAAATCGCCAGCTGCACGTACCGAGAGCCTGAACTGGCTGTTCTGGCAGATGGGCGCTGCACCCTACCTGGGCGGTGGCTTTGGCCACTTCTACGTATATGCCCCAGAAAAATTCGAGTACGCCATCAACCGCTTCACCATGGAAGCCAAGCGTCAACTGGATGTACTCGACCGCCGTCTGGGCGAGAGCCGCTACCTGGGCGGCGAGGAGTACAGTATCGCCGACATTGCCGTGTGGCCTTGGTATGGCCAGCTGGTGCGCGGCAACTTGTACGGCGCCGCTGAGTTCCTGGCGGTGGACGAATACCCCAACGTACAGCGCTGGGCCGAGGAAATTGCCCTGCGCCCGGCGGTACAACGCGGTACCCGTGTCAACCGTACCTGGGGCGATGAAGACAGCCAGGTGCCGGAGCGCCATTCAGCGGCAGACCTGGATTAACTGCTGGCCGGGGTCGCTGCGCGACCCCGACAATGCCCGCCTGCATAAAACCATTTGCCCCTGCGCAAACCTGCGCCCACCAAGCCCTTCTTGTACACTCCTCGCACTAGCCCCCACCTGCACATTTTTTTGGTGAACGCATGATCGAGGTAACCGAGGTTTCCATTGCCGCGCTGCGCGACGCGCTCGAGTCGGGCCGCACGACGGCGGTCGAGCTGGTCAAGGCCTATCTGGCACGTATCGATGCCTACGATGGCGCCGACACGGCCACGGCCCTGAACGCCGTAGTGGTACGCAACCCGGAGGCGCTGAAAGAGGCCGAGGCCTCCGACGCCCGCCGTGCCAAGGGCCAGGTGCTGAGCCCACTGGACGGCATTCCCTACACTGCCAAAGACAGCTACCTGGTCAAGGGCCTGACTGCCGCTTCCGGCAGCCCTGCCTTCAAGAACCTGGTCGCCCAGCGCGACGCCTTCACCATCGAGCGCCTGCGCGCCGCGGGTGCCGTGTGCCTGGGCAAGACCAACATGCCGCCCATGGCTAACGGTGGCATGCAGCGCGGTGTCCATGGCCGCGCCGAAAGCCCTTACAACGCCAACTACCTGACCGCGCCGTTCGCCTCGGGCTCGTCCAACGGCGCCGGCACCGCCACCGCCGCCAGCTTCAGTGCCTTCGGCCTGGCCGAAGAAACCTGGTCCAGCGGCCGTGGCCCGGCGTCCAACAACGGCCTGTGCGCCTATACCCCATCGCGCGGGGTGATTTCGGTGCGTGGCAACTGGCCGCTGACCCCGACCATGGACGTGGTGGTGCCTTATGCACGCACCATGGCCGACCTACTGGAAATTCTCGACGTGGTGGTCGCCGATGACGTCGACAAGCGCGGCGACCTGTGGCGCCTGCAACCGTGGGTGCCGATTCCGGCGGCCTCCAAGGTGCGCCCGGCGTCGTACCTGGACCTGGCGGTAGATGCCAGCGCGCTCAAGGGCAAGCGCTTTGGCGTGCCACGCATGTACATCAATGCCGACACCGAGGCCGGTACCTCCGAAAAACCGGGCATCGGCGGCCCGACTGGCCAACGCATCAACACCCGCGCCACGGTCATCGACCTGTGGCAGCAAGCGCGCCAGGCCCTGGAAGCGGCCGGTGCGCAAGTGCTGGAAGTGGACTTCCCGCTGGTGTCCAACTGCGAAGGCGACCGCCCGGGCGCACCGACCGTTTACAACCGCGGTATCGTCAGCAAGGAGTTCCTCCATGACGAACTGTGGGAGCTTTCGGGCTGGGGCTTCGACGACTTCCTGCGTGCCAATGACGACCCCAAGCTCAACCGCCTGGCCGATGTCGATGGCCCACAGATTTTCCCACACGACCCAGGCACCCTGCCCAACCGCGAGGACGACCTGGCGGCGGGCATGGACGAGTACGTCAACATGGCCAAGCGCGGCCTGAAGACCTGGGACCAGATCGAGACCCTGCCAGATGGCCTGCGCGGCCTGGAGCAGACCCGCAAGCTGGACCTGGAAGACTGGATGGACAAGCTGGGCCTGGATGCGGTGCTGTTCCCAACCGTAGCGGACGTTGGCCCGGCTGACGCCGACGTCAACCCGGCGTCGGCGGACATCGCCTGGAGCAACGGCATCTGGGTGGCCAACGGTAACCTGGCGATCCGCCATCTGGGCGTACCGACCGTGACCGTGCCAATGGGCGTGATGGCCGATATCGGCATGCCGGTGGGGTTGACCTTTGCCGGCCGAGCCTACAGCGACAATGCGCTGCTGAGCTTTGGTGCGGCCTTCGAGGCGACCGGCTCGCGCCGCATGATCCCGCCGCGCACTCCAACTCTGGGCTGAATTTACAGCGGCCGCTTTGCGGCCCATTCGCGGGCAAACCCGCTCCCACAGGTACTGCGCAGGTCTCAAGGCTTGTGGCGATCCTGTGGGGGCGGGTTCACCCGCGAATGGGCCTGAAAAAGCAAATCGCACAATTCAACTTTTTGTGTAAAAATGCACAAAAAGTTGAATTGTGCGATTTGTCATGCCCATTTCCCCCGCTGAAGAACGCCACCTCACCCTCACCGTGCTCAAAGCCGCCATCCAGGCCTTGGGCAGCGTTGCCGCACGCAACATGGAAATCCTGCTGCACGACCTGGACCACCCGGAGCATTCCGTGGTGGCGATCGTCAACGGCCATCTCTCCGGCCGTAGCGTCGGCAGCCCGATCCTCGCCGCCCCGGAGCAGGACCAAGGCTTCAAGGCGCTGATGCAGGCCTCGGCCGAGCAGCATGGCTGCGAGCCGGTGGTACTGCCCGACTACCCCACCACGCTCAAGGGCCGCACGCTGCGCAGCGCCACCGCAATCTTTCGCGACAGCAACGGCCACCCCTTCGCCAGCCTCTGCGTCAACACCGACGTCACCGGCCTGGACGCCGCCATGAGCTTTCTCCAGCAGTTCCAACCGCTGGGGGCCACGCCTGCCGTCAACGAACCCGCCGACATGGAACTGCTGATGAGCGAGATCATTCAGGCTGCCTTGCAACGCAGCGGCCAGGGCCGGATGAACAAACAGGCCAAGGTCGAAGCCGTACAGGTCATGCAGGAGCGCGGCCTGTTCATCGTCAAAGGCGGCGTGGAAAAGGCCGCCAGTGCCCTCGGCGTAACCCGCTACACCATTTACAACTACCTTGAACAACTGCGCGGAGCCAGCCAATGACCTTGCATATCCACACCCCACTGATCGAATCCCGCTCGCTGTCGTTGGTCGCGGGCCGAAACGTCTGGCTCAAGCTCGACGCTCTGCAACCTTGCGGCTCGTTCAAGCTGCGTGGGGTGGGCCACGCCTGCGAAGTGCATCAAGCCCGTGGCGCCCGGCAGTTCATCTCTTCCTCGGGCGGCAACGCCGGCCTGGCGGTGGCCTATGCGGGCCGCAAGCTGGGTGTGCCGGTGACCGTGGTCGTCCCCGAGACCACTACCGAGCGGGCCAAGGAGTTGCTGCGCCTGGAAGACGCCAACGTGGTGGTGCATGGCAGTTCCTGGCAGGAGGCGAACGCACTGGCGCAGACCTTGGTAGGGCCGAATGATGCGTTTATCCACCCGTTTGACGACCCGCTGCTGTGGGCCGGGCATGCCAGCCTGATCGATGAAGTCGCCGAAGCCGGCGTGAAACCGGACGCCGTGGTGCTGTCGGTAGGCGGTGGCGGGTTGCTCAGCGGCGTGGTGGAGGGGCTGCAGCGCAATGGCTGGGGTGATGTACCGGTGCTGGCGGTGGAAACCAACGGCGCCGCGTCGCTGCACGCGGCCCTTCAGGCGGGGCATTCAGTTGAGCTGGAGCGCATCGCCTCGGTGGCGACCTCGCTGGGGGCAAAGCGGGTCGCCGATCGGGCGCTAGCCTGCGCACAGCAACACCCGGTACACAGCCACCTGGTCACCGATCGTGCGGCATTGGAGGCCTGTGAGCGATTCCTGCTGGACCATCGCCTGCTGGTGGAACCCGCCTGTGGCGCAGCATTGGCATTAGCGTATGCGCCGGGCGCCCTGGCGCAATACCAGAATGTGCTGGTGGTGGTGTGTGGCGGCGCTACGGCAACGCTTGAGCAAATTCAGGCGTGGTTGCAGCAGGCAGATTGAAGCTGCCACCTGTCGGCGGTGATTACGATAGTCATATGCACCTGATCTACTAGGCCCGCCGCAACCGAAAATGCCCTCGCAATGGCGTCAACCCTGACGAAATGCGTATCCCACCCTTTCGGTCTGCGGCAAGTGAAGGCACAATGCGTGTCCTTTTTTTGGCCGGCCTGGCCGGGGGCCTTTAAATGATCAAGACGCCGTATTACCTCATCGATAAAACCAAGCTGCTCAGCAACATGGAGAAGATCGCCTACGTGCGTGAACACTCCGGTGCCAAGGCGCTGCTTGCCCTGAAGTGCTTCGCCACCTGGTCGGTGTTCGACCTGATGCAGCAGTACATGGACGGCACCACCTCGTCCTCCCTCTTCGAGCTCAAGCTCGGCCGCCAGAAGTTCGCCGGCGAAACCCACGCCTACAGCGTGGCCTGGGCCGACGACGAGGTCGAGGAGATGCTCGAGAACTGCGACAAGATCATCTTCAACTCGATCGGCCAGCTGCAGCGTTTTGCCGAACAGTCCGAAGGTAAAGTGCGTGGTCTGCGCGTCAACCCGCAGGTCAGCAGCTCCGACTACCTGCTGGCCGACCCGGCCCGCCCGTTCAGCCGCCTGGGCGAATGGGACCCGGCCAAGATCGAACAGGTGATCGAACAGATCTCCGGCTTCATGTTCCACAACAACTGCGAGAACGGTGACTTCGGCCTGTTCGACAAGATGCTCACGCACATCGAAGAGCGTTTCGGCCACCTGCTGCACAAGGTCGAGTGGGTCAGCCTCGGTGGCGGCATTCACTTCACCGGTGAAGATTATGCGGTAGACGCCTTCTGCGCGCGCCTCAAGGCCTTCTCGCAAACCTACGGTGTGCAGGTGTACCTGGAACCCGGCGAAGCCGCCATCACCAACAGCGCCTCGCTGGAAGTGACCGTGCTCGACACCCTGTACAACGGCAAGCACCTGGCCGTGGTCGACAGTTCGATCGAAGCGCACCTGCTCGACCTGCTGATTTACCGCCTCAACGCCAAGATGGCCCCCAACGACGGCGAGCACACCTATATGGTCTGCGGCAAGTCGTGCCTGGCCGGTGACATCTTCGGCGAGTACCAATTCGATCGTCCGTTGACCATTGGCGATCGCCTGTCGTTCATCGACACGGCGGGGTACACCATGGTCAAGAAAAACTGGTTCAACGGTCTGAAAATGCCTTCCATCGTGGTCAAGCAACTCGACGGCAGCGTCGAAGTCGTCCGCGAGTTCGGTTTTGAAGACTACGTTTCCAGCCTGTCGTAAGACCGGCTTTCCAAGTAAGGAGCAAAGGGTAAATTGAAGAAGAACGTTCTTATCATTGGTGCAGGAGGTGTCGCCAAGGTGGTGGCCCACAAGTGCGCACAGCATAACGACGAACTGGGTCGTATCGCTATCGCGTCACGGAACATCTCCAAATGCCAGGCCATCATCGACAGCGTCAAGGCCAAGGGTAGCCTCAAGGTACCCGCCGACATCCAGGCCTTCTCGCTCAACGCCCTCGATGTCGAGGCGACCAAGGCACTGATCCGCGAAACCGAATCGCAGATCGTGATCAACGTGGGTTCCGCCTTCCTCAACATGTCGGTGCTGCGTGCCTGCATCGATACCGGTGTCGCCTATCTGGACACCGCCATCCACGAAGAGCCGGGCAAAATTTGCGAGACCCCGCCGTGGTACGGCAACTACGAGTGGAAACACCTCGAAGAGTGCCAACAAAAGAACATTACCGCCATTCTCGGCGTCGGTTTCGACCCGGGTGTGGTGAACAGCTACGCAAAACTTGCGCAGCAGCAGTATTTCGACAGCATTGATTCGATCGACATCCTCGACGTCAATGCCGGTTCGCATGGCAAGTACTTTGCCACCAACTTCGACCCGGAAATCAACTTCCGCGAGTTCACCGGGCAAGTGTGGAGCTGGCAGAACAGCCAGTGGACCAGCAACACCATGTTCGAGGTCAAGCGTACCGACGACCTGCCAGTGGTAGGCTCGCAAAACCTGTACCTGACCGGCCACGATGAAGTTCACTCGATTTCGAAGAACCTCAACGTGCCGAACGTGCGTTTCTGGATGAGCTTCGGCGAGCACTACATCAACGTGTTCACCGTGCTGAAAAACCTGGGCCTGCTCAGCGAGCAACCGGTGAAAACCGCCGAAGGCCTGGAAGTGGTACCGCTGAAAGTGGTCAAGGCCGTACTGCCAGACCCAGCCTCGCTGGCCCCTGGCTACACCGGCAAGACCTGCATCGGTGACCTGGTAAAAGGCACCAAGGATGGCCAGCCGCGCGAAGTGTTCATCTACAACGTGGCCGACCACGAAGAAGCCTACGCCGAGACCGACAGCCAGGGCATTTCCTACACCGCCGGTGTACCGCCAGTGGCTGCCGCCCTGCTGGTTGCCCGTGGTGAATGGGATGCCAAGCGCATGGTCAACGTCGAAGAGCTGCCAGCAGAGCCGTTCCTCAAGGCGCTGGATGTGATGGGCTTGCCGACCCGCGTCAAAGATGAAAAAGGCGATCGTCCTTGGGACGCTGAAGCCTAAGCCGTAAACAGAAGGGGCGCCAACAGGGCGCCCCTTCTGCTTTTGCAGGCCAGGCCCCTACTTGCGGGCCTCCAGAATCAGGTTGAACGGCGTCTGCGTCGCCCGCCGGAACCGGCTGAACCCCGCCTCCTCGAACACTGCCCGCAAACGCGCCTCGCCGGCCTGCGCGCCCAACCCCAGCCCCACTTCCTGCGACAACGAGTTTGGCGTGCAGATGAACGTCGACGCCGCATAGAACAACCGCCCGACCGGCGTCAGGTTGCCGTCCAGCGAGTCCTCGGCATAAGGCTCTACCAACATCACCGTGCCGTCAGGTTTCAAAGCACGATAGGCATGCTTGGCTGCCCCCACCGGGTCACCCATGTCGTGCAGGCAGTCGAAGAAGCAAACCAGGTCGTGGTCATGCCCTGGGTAGTCCTTGGCGCTGGCCTGCTGGAAACTCACCCGCTCCACCAAGCCCGCCTCACGTGCACGCTGGTTGGCGGTGACGATCGAAGGCCCGTGATAGTCGTACCCCACGAAGGTCGACGCCGGAAACGCCTGCGCCATGACCAGCGTCGAGGCACCATGGCCGCACCCCACGTCTGCCACCTTGGCGCCCGCTTGCAGCTTGGCCACCACACCCTCCAGCGCCGGCAGCCAATTGGCCACCAGAAAGGTGCGGTACCCTGGCCGGAAGAACCGCTCGGTGCCGCTGAACATGCACGGATGGTGGTCGCCCCAGGCCAGACCGCCATCGCCGCGCATGGCGGCTACCAGCTTGTCCTTGTCATGGAACAGCGCCGCCACCACGGCTGCACCGCCGGCCATGTAAGCCGGGGAATCCTCCAGCGCCAGGGCCATGGCCTGCTCTTCAGGCAGTACGAAGCGGCCCTTGTCATGCACCACATAGCCCGATGCCGCCTGTGCATTCAACCATTCGCGCACCAACCGCGGATGACAGCCGGTCTTTTCCGCCAGTTGCTCGGGGGTAACCGCCTGGCTGTCGGCCATGGCCCGGTACAGCCCCAGCTCATCGCCGAGGATGACATTGGCCAGTGTCGCCGCTGCGCCCATGTCGTTCACCAGCTTGCCCATGAAATCGTGAAGCCTTGCCTCGTCCATGACCTGCCCTCCTCTGCAAGAAGGCCATCGCCAGCGAGGGACATCCGCTCCTGGGAGGCGGTGGTCGGTTCAAGGGTTACGGATCGCGTTGAAACACATGACCGCGAGCCGTCTGTAAGTTTAGATGGTCTCCCCAGGTGAAGTGGCATTGCGGCCGCGCAGCCCACGGAATCATCCGCTGGGTAACAATTCCTAAACAACAATGTGACATTTTTTTTCAGCTTTCTTATCAAGGAGCTGTTAGATGAAAGTCACGGTTTTCGGTACTGGCTATGTCGGCCTCACCCAGGCAGTGTGCCTGGCCCAGGTGGGCCATTCGGTGTTGTGCATGGATGTCGATGCCGAACGAGTTGCCAACCTCAGTGCAGGCCATTGCCCGATCTTCGAGCCCGGCCTTGCGCCGCTGCTGGAGAAAAACCTGGCTTGCGGTCGCCTGCGTTTCACCACGGATGCCAGGGCAGCAGTTCACTACGCCAGGCTGCAGTTCATCGCAGTCGGCACTCCGCCACAAGCCGATGGCAGCGCCGACCTGAAGCACGTTTTTGCCGTGGTCGACAGCATCCTCGAACATGCCGACGGCACCAAGGTGATCGTCAACAAATCCACCGCGCCAGTCGGCACGGTGCACCGCATCAAATCGCGTATAGCCCAGGCCGTGGCCGACACCAGTCGTTTCCAGGTCATCAGCAACCCGGAATTTCTCAAGGAAGGCTCGGCCGTGGATGATTGCATGCGTCCGGACCGCATCATCATCGGCGGCGCCGAACCGGCCGAAGTGGAATTGCTGCGCGAACTGTACCTGCCGTTCAGCCGCAACCGCGAAAAGCTTATGACCATGGATGCGCGCAGCGCCGAGCTGACCAAGTATGCGGCCAACTGCATGCTGGCGACCAAGATCTCCTTCATCAACGAAATCGCCAACCTGGCCGAGTACCTGGGGGCCGATATCGAGATGGTGCGCCGTGGCATCGGCTCCGACCCGCGCATTGGCTATGACTTCATCTACGCCGGTTGCGGCTTTGGCGGCTCGTGCTTCCCCAAGGACTTGCAAGCCCTGCGCCGCAGCGCCGAGGCTGAAGGCTTCGAGCCGCAGTTGCTGCGTGCGGTGGAGTCGGTCAACGAACATCAAAAGGGCCGGTTGTTCAGCAAGATCCAGCGGCATTATCCCGGTGGCCTGCGGGGCAAGGTATTTGCCTTGTGGGGGTTGTCGTTCAAGCCCAACACCAACGACATACGCGAGGCCTCCAGCCGGGTCCTGCTGGAGGCCCTGTGGGCCGCTGGCGCGCGGGTACAGGCCCATGACCCGCAGGCGATGGAAGAAATCCTGCGGCATTACGGCCCGCGCGCCGACCTGCAACTGGTGCCCTGCAAGGACGATGCACTGGAGGGTGCCGATGCGCTGGTAATCATCACCGAGTGGCAGGACTACGGCGTGCTCAACCTGGAAAAAGTGCCGCAACAATTGGCCGACCGAGTGGTATTCGACGGGCGCAACCTGTTCGAGCCCGAGCACATGGCCACCGCCGGCCTCACCTATTACGGTATTGGTCGCGGCCAGGTGCAGCCAGCATGCCCGTACTGATTACCGGCGTGGCCGGCTTCATCGGCTTCCATGTCGCTCGCCGCCTGTGCGAGGCAGGCATCGATGTGGTCGGCATCGACAACCTCAATGCCTACTACAGCGTCGAGCTGAAACTGGCGCGCCTGCAACGGCTGTTCGGCTTCGCCAATTTCCGCTTCCAAACCCTCGATATCGCCAACAGCGCCGACCTGCAACAGCTGTTCGCCAGGCAGGCGTTCAGTGAAGTGATCCACCTGGCGGCCCAGGCCGGGGTGCGCTATTCGCTGGACAACCCTGGCGCCTACGGGCAGGCCAACCTGGTCGGTTTCCTCAACATCCTCGAAGCCTGCCGCCAGCAGCCACCACGCCACCTGATCTACGCCTCCAGCAGCTCGGTGTACGGCGCCAATGCCAAGCTGCCGTTCAGCATCGATGACCCGGTCGAGCAGCCGGTTTCGCTGTACGCCGCCAGCAAGCGTGCCAATGAACTGATGGCGCACAGCTACGCGCACCTGTATCGGATACCAACCACCGGCCTGCGCTTTTTCACCGTCTACGGCCCCTGGGGCCGGCCCGACATGGCGCTGTTCAAGTTCACCCGCGCCATGCTCGAAGGACGGCCGATCGAGGTTTACAACAACGGCCTGATGGGCCGCGACTTCACCTACATCGACGACATCGTCGAAAGCATCGTGCGCCTGCGCCTGAAACCACCCCGGCCGACCGAGGGGCAGCCGCCCTGCCAGCTGTTCAACATCGGCCGTGGGCAGCCGGTAAGGCTGCTGCAATTCGTCGAATGCCTGGAAGCCGCCTTGGGCATCAAGGCCCAGCGCGACTACCTGCCGCTACAAGCGGGCGACGTGCTGGAGACCTGGGCCGATGTCGGCTCACTGGCACGCTGGATCGACTACTCCCCAGGCACGTCGCTGGAGCACGGCGTCAACGCTTTCGTTGGCTGGTACCGGGATTTCTACCGGGTTTGATCCACGTAATAACAACATGATCACGGGTAGCCTCATGACAGATCCACTTGACCTCTCGGTACTGATCCCCGCCAAGAACGAGGTCGACAACCTGCCTTCACTGCTGATGGAGATACGCGCTGCACTCACCGCCGAACGCTACGAGGTGCTGGTGGTCGACGACGGCAGCAGCGACCGCACCTTGAGCGTATTGCAGCAACTGAAAAGCCAGGGCTACACGCAATTGCGCATCCTGCGTCACGAACGCTCGCAGGGCCAGAGCACCTCTCTGTGGCATGCCGCCCAGGCGGCCCGCGGCCACTGGTTGGCGACCCTGGATGGCGACGGCCAGAACGACCCGGCGGACATCCCCGGCATGCTGGCCCTGGTGCGTGCCAACCAGGGCCTGGCCGGCGGCGTCAAGCTGGTGGCCGGGCACCGGGTCAACCGGCGTGACAGCGCCAGCAAACGCTGGGCCTCGCGCTTCGCCAATGGCCTGCGCAGCCGCCTGCTCAAGGACGCCACGCCCGACACCGGCTGCGGGCTGAAGCTGATCGAGCGTGCAGCCTTCTTGCGCCTGCCCTACTTCGACCACATGCACCGCTACATTCCGGCACTGATCCTGCGCCACAACGGCCGCATGCTGGTGCACCCGGTCAATCACCGGCCACGCCACGCGGGTGTCTCCAAATACGGCAACCTGGACCGCGCCCTGGTCGGCATCCTCGACCTGATCGGGGTGTGGTGGCTGATCCGCCGAACCCGCCTGGACAGCCACCCGCAGGAGCTTGAAGGATGACCCGCGAAACCCTGTGGCTGATCGTCGGGTTTGCCGGCCAGGCCGTTTTCACCGGGCGTTTCGTGCTGCAGTGGCTGTACAGCGAGTTCAAGCGCCGCAGCGTGATCCCGGTGGGTTTCTGGTACCTGAGCATGCTCGGCAGCGCACTTCTGCTGACGTACGCCATCTACCGCCAGGACCCGGTATTCATCATCGGCCAAAGCTTCGGCTTTCTGGTTTACCTGCGCAACCTGCAGCTGATTGCCCGCCATCAGGAACAGAAGGAATAGGCCTTTGCCAAAGTTCAAGACGCTTGCGGCCGAACGCCTGGCCCTGATCGCCCTCGCCGTGTTGTTGGTGGGCGCCGGTATCGGCTGGCGCCAGCCAATGAATGTCGATGAAGAACGCTTTCTCGGCGTGGCCCTGGAAATGCTGCAGAGCGGCACCTGGTTCATCCCGCACCGGGCCGCGGAGATCTACGGCGACAAGCCACCGTTGTTCATGTGGACCGTGGCACTGTTCAGCTACCTGACCGGCTCACCCAAGGTTGCCCTCTATCTGCCAGGGCTGCTGTCGGCGGCGACCATCACCTGGGTGCTGCATGACCTCGGGCGGCGCCTGTGGAACCGGCGCATCGGCGTAATCGCAGCTTTGCTGTTCCTGGCCACCTACCAGAGCTACAGCATCCTGCGCACCGGGCAGATCGACAGTTTTCTGTGCCTGTGGGTGGCGCTCGGCTTCTACGGCATGCTGCGCCACCTGCTGCTGGGGCCCGCCTGGGCCTGGTTCTACCTGGCCTGCGCGGCGATGGGCCTGGGCATCATCAGTAAGGGTGTGGGTTTTGTCCCGGCGCTGATGCTGCTGCCTTACGCCTGGGCAGTACGCCAGCGCTGGCACGGCGTGGTCGCGATGCCGGGCCAGGGATGGCGCTGGAGCCTGGGGCTGCTGTGGTTGCTGGCCGGTTGCGCGGTGTGGCTGCTGCCACTGTTGGTGTCGATCGCCCAGGGCGGTGGCGCGGCAGAGCTGGCCTACCTGAAAGAAATCCTGTTGCGCCAGACCGCCAGCCGCTACGCCAATGCCTGGGACCATCGCGAGCCGTTCTGGTACTTCTTCGTCAAGGTCATCCCCAAGTACTGGCTGCCCCTGATACTGGCCCTGCCCTGGCTGATACCGGCCTGGCGCCGGCAACTGCAAAAACGCGATGGCCGCTTCCTGCTGTTACTCGGCTGGGTGGCGTTGGTGCTGCTGTTTTTCAGCCTCAGCAGCGGCAAGCGCAAGCTCTACATCTTCCCGGCCCTGCCTGGCCTGGTACTGGCCATGGCGCCGCTGGTGCCTTGGCTGCTCAAGCGCTGGTGGCAGCGCCGGCCGGGTTGGCGCAGGGCCTTCACTACCGTAGCCCTGACATGGTTCGCCCTGTGGTTCGCCCGAGGCTTCGTCGAGCCGATCAAGGAAGGCCGCAACCCGCATGACACGCTGATGAGCGACGCCGCTCAAGCCACCGACGGTGCTGAACTGGTGCTGGTCAACTGGCGCGAGGGCCATTGGCTGTTTGCCCGGCAACCCATCGTGCATTTCGGCTTCACGGGCCAACCCAAAGCCGATGCGGCGGCCTACTGGCTGCGCCAGCACCCCTCTGCCTTCGCACTGGTTCCGGCCACCGAGCTGGGCGGCTGTTTCAACGCCGACAAGGCCCGCAAGCTGGGCGAGACCTCGCGGGCCGAGTGGTATGTGGTCGGTGCCGATGCCGACAACGGCCAGTGCCGCGCCACTGCCCCCGACCACGTCTACCACTTCACCTGGGCTAAGGCGCAGGAGGGCTAAGCTGCAGCACCTCGTTGGTATACGCCCACTCCTTTTGCACCTGGTCCGGGTGGTCGTTCAGGCGAATGCCATAGGACGGGATGATTTGCTTGATTTTCGCCTGCCACTCGGGCGAGGCCACCTTGTCCTTGAACACCTTGTTCAGCACATCGAGCATGATGGGCGGTGCGGTCGAAGCACCAGGCGAGGCCCCCAGCAAGCCGGCGATGCTGCCGTCCTTGGACGTCACCACCTCGGTACCGAGCTTGAGCACGCCACCGAGAGCTTCGTCTTTCTTGATGATCTGCACCCGCTGGCCCGCCTGCCACAGCCGCCAATCCTCCTTCTTCGCCTCGGGGAAGTAGGTGCGCAGTGCTTCGAAGCGATCATTGTCGGACTGCAACACCTGGCCGATCAGGTACTGCACCAGGTCGAACTCGCGGACCCCTACCCGCACCATCGGCCAAGCGTTGTGCACGCTGGTACTGGCAAGCAGGTCGAACAGCGAGCCTTGCTTGAGGAACTTGGTCGAGAATGTGGCGAACGGCCCGAACAGGATCATGCGCTTGCCATCGAGCACCCGGGTGTCCAGGTGTGGCACCGACATGGGCGGCGCACCGGTGGCGGCAATGCCGTAGGCCTTGGCCATGTGCCGCTGGGCGATGGCCGGGTTGTCGGTGACCAGGAACGAGCCGCCGACCGGGAAACCGGCATAGTCCTTGGCTTCGTCGATACCCGACTTCTGCAGCAGCGGTAACGCGGCACCGCCGGCACCAATGAACAGGAACTTGGCATCGGTGGCCGCCTTGCTGCCATCCTTGAGGTTCTTGTACTCGACGTGCCAGGAACCGTCACCGTTGCGGGTAATGTCCTGCACCTCGCTCGACAGCTTGAGGTCGAAGTTCGGTCGGGTCTGCAGATAACCCACGTACTGCCGGGTGATCTCGCCAAAGTTGACGTCGGTGCCAATCGGCGTCCAGGTCACCGCCAGCTTCTGGTTAGGGTCGCGGCCCTCCATCATCAGCGGTACCCACTTGCGAATCTGCTCATGGTCTTCGGAGTACTGCATGGGCTTGAACAGCGGGCTGGCCTGCAGGGCCTCGTAGCGCTTCTTCAAAAAGCGGATATTGTCATCGCCCCAGACAAAGCTCATGTGCGGGGTGGTGTTGATGAACGAATGCGGGTTCTTCAGCACCCCCTGCTTCACCTGCCAAGCAAGGAACTGCCGGGTGATCTGAAACGACTCGTTGATCTCCACCGCTTTGCTGATGTCGATCTTGCCGTCCTTTTCCGGGGTGTAGTTCAACTCAGCCAGGGCCGAATGGCCGGTACCCGCATTGTTCCAGCCGTTGGAGCTTTCTTCAGCCACTTTGTCCAGGCGCTCGACCATCTCCATCGACCAGCCTGGCTCCAATTCGTTGAGCCACACGGCCAAGGTAGAACTCATGATGCCGCCGCCCACCAGCAGCACATCGACCTTTCTGGTTTCCGCAGCCTGGGCATTGAGCATGCCGATTGCCAAGGCCAGCCCGGCCAGCGCCAGTTTCGGCTTGATGGTGATCTTCATAACCTCTCCCGTGCCTCGTGCCTATCCATAAGTTCAGCCACAAGCTTAGCTGACGGATTTGCTCAGGTATGGCCGGCGCACAAGCACTTGCAATCCATCACATCTCAAAATACTGTATGAATATTCAGTATTGCGAGACAGTACCATGCAACTCATTGCCAAACTCGGCATCCTCGCCGACGCCGCCAAGTACGACGCTTCCTGCGCCAGCAGCGGTGCGCCCAAGCGTAACTCGCGCGGTGCCGACAGCCTGGGGGCCACCAATGGCATGGGCATCTGTCACAGCTACACCCCCGACGGCCGCTGCGTATCGCTGCTCAAGGTGTTGCTCACCAACTTCTGCCTGTACGACTGCCAGTACTGTGTCAACCGCCGCTCCAGCAACGTGCCACGCGCGCGCTTCAGCCCCGAGGAAGTGGTACGCCTGACCCTGGACTTCTACCGGCGCAACTGCATCAGCGGCTTGTTCCTCAGCTCTGGCATCATCCGCTCGGCGGACTACACCATGGAGCAGCTGATCCGCGTGGCCCGGCTGTTGCGCGAAGAACACAACTTCCGCGGCTACATTCATCTCAAGACAATTCCCGACGCCGACCCGCTGCTGATCGAACAGGCCGGGCGCCTGGCCGACCGCCTCAGCGTCAACATCGAGCTGCCGACCGACGCCAGCCTCAAACGCCTGGCGCCGGAAAAACAGGCGCACACCATTCGCCAGGCCATGGGCGTGATTCACCAAGGCCAGCAAGCCGTGGCCAACGAGCCCAAGGCGCCACGCTTTACCCCGGCGGGGCAAAGCACCCAGGTCATCGTCGGCGCCGACAGCACCGACGACAGCACCTTGCTGCGCAATGCCGAGTCGCTTTACCAGGGCTACGGCCTCAAGCGCGTGTACTACTCCGCCTTCAGCCCGATCCCCGACAGCCCAGGCAGCGTGCCCCTCGCCGCACCTCCGCTGCTGCGCGAACACCGCCTGTATCAGGCCGACTTCCTGCTGCGTGGCTATGGCTACAAGGCTGGCGAGCTGCTGGGCCAGAGCGGTAACCTGGCCCTGGACATCGACCCCAAGCTGGCCTGGGCGCTGGCCAACCGCGAGGTCTTCCCGCTGGATGTGAACCGCGCCGAGCCAGCGTTACTGGCACGCATCCCCGGCATCGGCCTGCGCAGTGTGCAACGCCTGGTCGCCCTGCGCCGGGAACGGCGTATCCGCTATGACGACCTGATCCAGCTGCGTTGCGTGCTGGACAAGGCTCGGCCGTTCATCGTCACCAGCGACTACCGCCCGGCCCAAGCCGAACTGCGCAGCGGCCTGCTAAGGGCGCGTTTGCGTGAGCCGCAAGCACCGGTGCAGATGGGGTTATGGGGGTGATCGCGCTCGACTGCGACGACCTGTTCGCGACTTGGCGCGATCAGGCCCGGGTGTTGTTGGGGCATGGCATCGACCCGTCCGAAGTCACCTGGTCGCAAGGTCCGATGGCGGACCTGCTGGCCATGCCGACTGCGCCCCCGGAAGGCCCCGGCCCTTTTCGCGCCAAAGTCCCGGCAGCCTTGCTGAGCCAACTGGAGCAGGCCTCCCGCTACCGTGGCGAGCAACGTTGGAACCTGCTGTACGAAGTGCTTTGGCGCGTCGCCCATGGCGATCGCACAGCCATGCTGGCAGGTGATCGGTTGGGCAGTGAGCTGCAACGGCGCATCAAACAGGTGACCCGCGAAGCACATCACCTGCATGCGTTCGTGCGCTTCGTGCCGTTGCCTGATGAACTGGTCGAGCATTTGCAGTTGGACCTGGTGGCCTATCACGAGCCGGCGCATGACATTCTGCAAAGTGCCAGCCCGCATTTTGCCGACCGCCTGGGGCGTTTGCGCTGGCTTATCGCTACACCACAGGATGGCATTCGCTTTGACGGTCAAGTGTTCGATTACCAGCGCCAGTGCCCCGAAGCCTGGCGCCAGTGGGCGCGCAACGCCGACGACCCTGGCGCCGAGCTTTGGCGCACGTACTACCGCCATACCTTCAACCCGGCCCGCCTCAACCCGGACGCCTTGCGCCTGCACATGCCCGGGCGGTTCTGGCGGCATTTGCCGGAAGGCATGCTGATACCGCAGCTGGAAGGCTTGGCGCGCCAGGGCAAGCAGCGGGACGGCCAGGCCCTTGAAGTGGCCGCTCAATCCGGCAAGCAAATCAGCATGCACACGCGGTCGGTGTAGGAGCGGCCTTGTGTCGCGATGGGCCGCAAAGCGGCCCCAAGGCTTCAGCGGCACAACCAATATTGCAGTAACCCCTGAACAGCCCACTCATCAATCCAGCAACCACCCAGCGTCGCCCTCCACCAGCACACCACCGTGATCCGTCCGGTCGCCTTTTCGCGCCACAGCAGCGCCTTCGATCAGGTAATGTTCAGCCCCACTTTCGATCACTGCACCACAGGTTGTCCGGTCCCCCACCCTGGCAACCGCCCTGCCATTGAATGTATAAGCAGCACTGCCGCTCTCTACCTGGTTAACGCCATGCAGCGGGCATTTGTGTTGGTGGCCTACAAGTACAACCGGGCTCATTGGGCTTCTCCTTCAGACGGTGCGGTACGGGATTCGCGGTCAATGTCCGCTGGCCATTTAACCTTCGGCGCCAGGCAGTGCATGTGGCTCAGGCCATCGTCGTCGTTCCAGTCACGGGGCGGGTGGACGAACTTTGGCAGGGCTTCGGGGCCTTGTTGCATGAACAACCGGGCGATGGCCCAGTAGGCCTCGCCTCGGTAAAGGTTGGAAGTGAACAATACGCGATCGATGACTTCATTGGTTTCCGGGTTGCGGACAGAGAGCATGACGTTCTCTATCAGACCACCGTGGCCGGGAGCATAGACTCGGTAGACCTCGGCGGTTACGTCGTCCCAGTTGTAAGCGACAGGCTTTACACCCCAGTGTTTACGGCTAAACAGGTAGAAATAGTTGAATCGAAATTGATAGAGATAGATCTTTCGTCGCAGGCGATTGAAGCGGATAGGTTCATCTCTTGGAAGCAATAAGTCCAATTTAACAAATGGAATAATAGCCCAGAGTGAAACAACTGGAACCAAAACCGCAAGAACGATCACCGACCAATCATCCACCAAGCCATAACTGAAGAAACCCCAATACATCCACACCATTAAACCAAACAGAAACATCAGCATCGGAGCACTAATCAAAGCTATAACACCGCGCAAAATGATGGTTGACCGCGGCAACTCCAGGAACACATCATCAATATGGTTTGGCGACGGCTTTATGTCCTCCACACTAAAACGGGGGGCTGGCACTTCATCAACGTGCGGAAGATCGTAGCTCCAGCCTATCGCACGCTTCCATAACGCTTTTGTCTCATGCTCAATCATTTAGCCCCCGACTACACACCTCGACATACGCACTATCTATATTTCGATCTGGCCAATACATCAGTAACAGTGTTGCTGCAAGTATGGAATGGCTCCCGATCGTAGGCATAAGATCCACTCTTCCAGATATCTCCAAGCTAATGGCCTCAGCCTCGCCTATCGCAGCCACATGATTTCTTTTATCAACAACAAAACTGCTCTTATAGTCAGGAACCCGAGGCGGAGAAAAATTTGAAAAATTAACAGCTTCAGTAATGGGACCTACAGATAAAGCATGATACTCATCAATAAATAGGCGTTCCCCACCAGTATACTTAGGGAACTCTCCATCACCATTGCGATGCACCACCAAAATCCAACGATAAGCGGAGACCTCTTCTTTGTACCCAGGTAACAATATTTTAAACTTCAGCATCTGCTCTCTTTCCAGTCCGACCAACCCTCCTATCCGTGGCACTGCAGGATCGGTTATGAGGCTCGACTCGAAATGCAGCATTGCTTTTACGCCCAATGTAACTGCATTGAGCTCTGCAAACGCAATATCTGCATATTCGGGAGTTTTCCAGTGAACAACTGGCACCTCATCTGCCTTCCCAAAGCAGGATCGTCTTGCCCAACGCTCTAATAGGGACGACTCGTTCCATTCGGCATGCTTGCTTAGTGCATATGCTACTAATACCAATATTACAGCAACCCCTAAAGGCCCCAGCAAAGAGGTTTTAAAAACCGCCACCGCAAATACTAAAGACCCAGAGCCATAAAGCGCGGCAGCCAATATATGCTGATTTTTTGCCACACTATCTCCAGCTGCCTTAGCCCGCCTACTTGCAGCGACTGCCTGAGCCATGTCAAAGACACCAGCAACAGAACTTACAATTGCACCAAGTTTTATGAAGACCTCCCCAGAAGCTGCGACTCCCCTAGTCCACGGCATTTTTTCATGAGTAGCACCCGATCTCATGACTAATCCAACCAACTCGATTTGCCCCCCAAGCACCCCCAGTGTTGAGCCTTGCAACGCCAACTTGGCCTCATGAGCCTTCGGCCCAACCTCCGCTTCCGCTTTTTCCTGGTTCCTGACCAGGCTGTCGTATTGAAAGTACAGCCCTCCAATTGCCAGCAATACTTCCCAACTTCCCGCCACACCGCGCAACCCTCTGAAGCCAGTGCTCACCAACTGCGCCGTCTGCTGCGAAGTGATCTTCATCCCCTGCAACACCTTGCGCGCATTCGCCTCTAGCGTCCCCGCCGCCACCGAGACATCCACCAAGGCAATCTGTGCCGCGCTGCTGACTTGGGTCACCTTCATATTGGCTTCCTCAAACAACCGGCCACGCACCTCTTCAGCCGTGCCCTCGACCCACACCGTTACGCTGATCATGGTGTTGGTAAACCGCGGGTCGAGCACGGCCAGGCTCATCAACCCATGCTGGATGATCGGCCGCACCTTGCGGAACGGCTTCATCGAGCCAAATTCGAAGTCATCGATGCTGCGATGCATCCGGTCCCGTGCCTCGGCGATGGAGGCATTGGCCTTGTGCTGCAATTCGCGCAAGTGGGCACTCTGCAAGGCGTAGTACTCGCCCAGCTTCATCTTCACTTCCAGTTCGATCAGGTGCACGCCGTTGTAGAGGAACTGCGTCGCGCTGTTCAGGTGCCGCACGGCGTTTTGAATGCCAGGGAGCAAGTTGGGCGCCAGGCGCTGGCTGGCCGCATTGAGCGCACTCTGCGTTTCGGCGATGGCCTGCTTGAGCGTGTTGCGCATGCGCAGGCCTGCGTCGTCACTGGCGATGATCTTGCTCAGGATGCCGTAGAGCTTGTCGCTGTCGTTCCAGTTGATGGCTTCGGCAGCGGTAAAACTGGGCAGCAGCCCAGCCAGCAATGCACGGTCACGCATCAACAATGCGCGGTAAGGTGGGCTGTTGGGGTCTTGCAGCCATTTATGCCAGAGCGTTTCGCTGGTGCCGGCCGCAGGCAGCGTACCGGGTGCCACGGCCTCGGTGATACCGCCGCCCAGGCACAATGCCATGGTCTTGGCATACGCCACGCCAGACTCACGATGATCACTGTCGTAATCGTACTGCTCTGCCACCTTGAACATGGGCGTGTCGAACAGCGCGGCATACGCACGGGCGCCCTTGTCGATGTAGCGCTGGAACTCGGCTTCCTGCTGGTCGTACTCGGCCTGGAACGCCGCCCGTTGCGGTTCGTGATAGCGCTGCTCGAGCTTATCCTCACTGTCCTTCTGTGCTTGCTCGACCATTCGTGGTCGCTCTACCGTCGGGTCAATCGGTACAAACGGCCCTCTGTTCGCCATCGACTCAAGTGACGGCACGTTCTGTGCTGCCCTCTCCCTCTGCGTGGCGCGAATAATCTGCAAAATCTGCGAAGTCTGTAGCTGATAAGCCCGCATGGGCTCTTCGCGCCAGACCTGGCGTTTCACCACCCAGTTCAGCCGTTGATGGTTGTACTCCTGAATCAAGCCAACCGTATCGTCGAGCACCACCGCCAGCACGCCGTTTTCCAGCGTGTGCCGGTTCATCGCGTTGACCAGATACCCCTTCAGGGCGAACCGGCGTAGCCAACGGCTGTGAAAGCCATGCGCACTGTCGAACGGCGAACACCCGTGCTGCGCGTACTCAAGTACCTCCTTGTCGATTTGCAGGTTGTCAGGCGTCATGGCGATGCCCAGCAATTCAGGGTTGTTGCGCGCCTGGGTCAGGTCCAAACCCTCAAAGCGATGTGCAGGTGCCGTGCCGCGTTTGTAGGCATTCAGCACGCTCACCGGCCAAGGGTCGCTCGAAAAGGCCAGCCAGGCACTGCCATAGCGGTCGGTATCAATGTTCAGGAAAGATGAGGGAATGTCGTGATTTTCATTAACGCACTTTTCGGGGAGTGACGCGGGCAGGCCGTCGGACGGTTCATAGGGGTTGAAACGGCGCAGGTGGCCCTGTTCGCTGACTTCGTAGGCATGCCAGACCTGTTGGTCCAGCAGCACATACAGGTAGCCCATGCGCAAGGTACGCAGGCCCATCTTCGTCGAGACATGCAGGCTGCCGGCAACGGTGGTGATGCAACCTGGGCGCGCATCCGGCACCAGGGCGCGGCGCAGTGGCAGAATCGGCAGGCCTTGCCGCTCGCAGGACATGCACTGGTCGTGCGGCAGCCCAGCTTCGGCTACCGCAATGGCGATACGTTGGCTAAGGGTCATAAGCGCCTCTCGGTATTGGGCAGGGCTTCGATCAAGCGACACCACTGATCGTCGGAGTAGCGCGCGAGCATTGGGGAAAGTGGTCGGTGATCGCTGACGGCCGCGTCAACCATGCTGTGCAATGCGGCAACGCTATTTAGCCTGGGGTGAATGCACAGGTGATGCAGGGCAAACACCATGATGTCTTCCTGTGTGCTCAAGCCCAGCCTGCGTGCGTCATCGATATGGTTGGATACGCGCACAGCGGCAAACGGTGGTATCTGGCACTGGCTCGCGTCGTGTGAGCCCGCGCGCAACACTCTCCAGATATCCAGTACGCGCTCGATCAACCTCACATCCTCCTGATTACGCCGGGCCGAATCTGGCAAAGGGTGTCGCTGCCCACTCTGTCCTTTGAGGCTCAACAACCCGCCGCCACTACTCAGAAACAGCCAGTTGCTGATCGGCCACCAGGGCCCTTGCTCGACTCGTTCGAACGTTGCAGCGAGCAACTCCAGGCGAACAGGTTCGTATACCGGGTAGAAACCGAACGCCCGCTCAGCATTGGGTATTCGACACATGGCCGTGATATGGGCAGCCACAGTGGCCGATGTTGCCTCGCTGAATAGCCAACCACTCAGGTAGCGCCGACGCTGATGCAGCCCTCTGCGCGCGGCACGAGCGGTCAGCTCCAGCAACTGGCGGCTGGGCATCGCGCCAGGTGCGGCCAAACAGGCCAGTACCGGGTGCAGGTGCGGCGCATGGGCCAGATCGGCCCTGTGCACTTGGGTCAATGCAGGCTCGCCCAACGCTTCGCGCAGTTGTGCAAGCAAGGCATGGTCGCTTTTACCCGCGATCGCGAGTGGATCTATCAGTACATGGCAATGCAGGTGCGCCGCATGGTGCCCTTCGATGCTGCTGGCCAGGTGTTCGCTATTGATCACGACTTGGCCTCACAGGTGGTGCCGGCTTCCGGCCTAAGCGCTAGTGACTGGGTATTTCCATCACCTTTCGCAACCGCCTTGGTTTGTCCCAGCAGGTCGAGTGTCAGCCCATTGAGGGTGATGCCCTGCTCATCCAACACCAGGCTGCCACCTGGCGTTCTAAGCTCGATGCGCTCACTGGCCCACAGCTGGTAGACCGTGGTGCGTTGTTCCATGCCCTGCCCGACCTTGACCTTCTGGGCACCTTTGACGACAAGCTCGCTGTCCTTGCCTATGAAAGCGTGGTAATTGGCACCGGTAGATTCGCGATGATCGTTGCCCACCGTCTCGATCAGGTTGTGTTTGATGTCCACAAGGCAGTTTTGACCGATGACCTGGGTGTGGTCACGCGCTGTGTCCTGGCGGTAGTCGTTACCAATGTTCAACTGCTGATCTTGACCGACCTGCTCGATCCGATTGCGCCCGACACGCGTGGTCTCATCATTGCCGACCACATTGTTCTGGTCCCGCTGGGCATGAATGAACACTTCCTCTTTGCCCAACTCGTCTTCGAAACGCAGCTCGTTGTAGCCATCACCCTTGTGGGTCTGGCTCTTGATGGTCATGCGTGTCTTGTGTTCGGGCAGGTCATAGGGCGGCAGCTGGTTGCCGCAGTAGGTGCGCCCGGTGATCATCGGCTGGTCCGGGTCGCCGTTGACGTACTGGATGATCACGTCCTGGCCGATGCGCGGGATGGCCATCGAACCCCAGCTACCACCGGCCCAGCCCTGCGACACGCGTACCCAGCAGGAGCTGAACTCGTTGTTTTCGCTCTCCCGGTCCCAAGGAAAGCTGACCTTCACCCGGCCCCATTGGTCGCAGTAGATTTCCTCGCCCTTCGGCCCCACCACCGTGGCCATGTGCGGGCCGTCGATGCGCGGTTTGGGCAAGGGGGCCGGGCGCCATTCGGTTCTGCCGGGGACCAGCACGGCGTCCTGCTTGTAGCGGGTGCCTAGCTGCGCACCTGCTGCCTCTTCCTGCAGGCTGGTGAACTGGGTGCCCTCGTGGTGCACGCGGGTGACCCGCCAATGCAGGTTCAGGTCTTCGCGCGGGTGCTCGATCAGGGTGAAACTCAGCCCCGGTTGCAGGCGCACATCGTCGCCTTCCACCTCGGCCATGCGGGCATCATGGCGCAGGGCCGTGATGCGGGTGGCGGTGAAAGGCACGCCGACCGCCTCGCGCTTGTAGCGGCCGGGGTAGTCGAAGCGTTCGTAGGCGGTGGACTGGTGCGCCAGGTCGCCGCCCTCGGCGCGTAGCTCCAGGCGATAAGCCGGGTGGGTGAAGGTGTGGTCGCGCTGAACCTGGCGCGCGGTACGTACCTGCTCGCTGTAGCGCAGGTGGCGCAGGCAGGGTATTGCCTGATCGCCAGCACTGTTGGCGTGGTACAGCACCTGGTTGGGGTCGATGTCAGCCTGTTCGAAGAAACCTTCATCCTCGTCGTCGGCCTTGATGACGCCCTGACTGATCTGCCCCAGCGCCAGCAGCCGGTCGGTGATGATCAGCGTGTGGCCTTTCGGCGTGTGCTCGAAGCGGTAGACGAGGCCCTCTTCGGCGGCCAGGCGAGCAATGAAATCGAGGTCGGTTTCACCGGCCTGCACGCAGAATTCGCGCACCTGGTGCTGATCGATGCACTTGAGCTGGTACGCATTCACGCCCTGGCGCTTGAGCATGATTTCGAGGATTTGCGATACGGTTTTCTGCTGGAAGATGCGCCAGTTCGAGCGCAACCCCGCACGGGCCAGCACGGGCTCGACCAAGGCGTGGTAGCGGGTGCGATGGAAGCCCGTTTCACCTTGGCTAAACGTGCTGACCAGGCCGTGCACATAGCGCAGCGGGCGCTCACCGCGCCAAAGGGTGAACAACACCGGTTTGTCGAGCAGTTGGCCAAAGTCGACAGCGTCTTCGAAACTGATCAGTTCCAGCTGCAACTGGAATGGTGTGCTGATGGCTTCATCCAGCTCGAACGACACCACTTCGAACTCGCTACGGCCCACCAGCGGCTGGAAGGTGAAGCGCAAATCGGATTGGCTAGACATGTGGTGCCCCCCGCTACTGCTGCAAAATGACGTTGAGCGATTCCACGACTTCGGCGGTGAGCCGGTCGAGACGGTAGCGGTAGTAGCTGTAAGCACAGACCATGGCGATGGCGGAGATCAGCAGCGGGCTCCACCAGGGCCACTCCCAGCGTCGCGAGCGGTAGGGACAATGAACGACGTTGCTGTAGGGGTCGCACACCTCTTCCGGCGTGGGGCCACGCAGTTCGCGAATGACCTTGTGCATGCGACTGATGAGGGCGTTGATGATCTCGTCGCACTTCGGATCGAGGGCGTGCTTGCCCCTGAGCCCCAGGCAGAAGCAGTAATACAGAAACTCCAGCACATCCTGGAACTCCTTGGGCGCCTGCATGACCCGTTCGAGCAGCACGAAGACCTTCTCGCCGCCCTGGGTTTCGTCGTGGAAGATGCTCAGCAGCGGTTCATGGCTCCAGCACGAATTGTTGCCCCACGGGCGGCTCATCACGGCTTCGTCCAGGTGCAGGCACAAGGCGTAGGAGTAGACCTCCAGATGCGCGGTGGCATAGCCGTGCTGCCGCATTTCTTCGCGGATGTTGCTGACCTGGTTTTGCACGGTCTTGTGCACGTAGGCGATGTTGGTCAGCTCATCCAGCGTGCGCAGGCGAATGACCAGGCCGAACAGCGGGCTTGCTGCGTCGAGCATCAGGTTTTTGAAGCCGCCGCGCAGTTGGAAGTCCGGGTCGGCGGGGTAGCCTGCCAGGTCTGTTTGCACACCCTGCTCGGCCGGATAAGGCGAATCGCCCTCCTCCGGGACCTCGAGCATGGCGTGCAGGCTGTTTTCCGTGACGTCATGGGCATCTTTGGCCCCCCCGGTTTTCTCGGGGGGAACGGAGGGTGGGCGGGGCATGCGGCGGTCCTTGTCTTCCTGCAAACTGAAGACATGAACGCTATAGGGGAATCAATTCTGCGAGGAGTCTGGCGCGTCCTAATATGTTGTAGGAATCTTCGTCTCACCTATTTTTTTGAAACGTGGAAACACATCCCCCGACAAAATCGGCGCCACAGAAAAACGATGCAACATCGCCCGAAGATCAGTTGAAAAGCCTATCCAGGCAACCAAGCTTCTTCTTGTACGACCGCCGCGCCTCCAGCGCCTGCTCCAGGCTAACCGCCAGGAACCGTGCCTGCTGGTTAGGCTGCATCTGCCCGATCAAATCAAGGTCGGCACTGATCACCGTGCCGATCATGGCGTAACCGCCACCGGACACAGCATCGCGGTGCAGGATGATCGGTTCCAACCCCGCCGGCACCTGGATCGAGCCGATTGGGTAGCAGCTGTCGACGATGTTCGACGGGTCCGACCCAGCACCGAACGGCTGCTCCCGTGGCTGGAAGCTCAAGGCACTGCCGCCTTTGTAGCGATAGCCAATACGGTCCGCCTCGGAGCCGACTGTCCAGGCTTCGGTGAAAAAGCTTTGTGCCGCAGGTGCGGTCAGGCGGTGGAAGTACAGCCCAGGCACCACCCGCAACACCACCTCGCCACCCAGGGCCTGACGCAAGGCCATCGGCAGGCTTGCACCGGCACGGGTCTTGCCGCTGGGCACGCCGACCGGTAGCAGGTCGCCCGCCATCAACTTGCGCCCATGGAAGCCGCCCAAGGCCCCCAGCGCGTAGGTGGAACGGCTACCCAGTACTTCGGGCACGTCGATGCCGCCTGCCACAGCCAGGTAGGCCCGAGCACCTGCGGTAGGAAAACCGAAACGCAACACTTGCCCGGCGCGCACGGCAAACGCCGTATCCGGCCGCTGCTCGCGGCCATCGAGCAACGCGGGCATCTGCGCACCGCAAACGGCCACCAGTGCGTCCTGCTGAAACTCCAGCTCCGGCCCCACCAACGCACATTCCAGGCCCGCAGCGCCGGCCGGGTTGCCCACCAGGTGGTTGGCCGCGCTCAAGGCGTATTGGTCGAGTGCGCCGGACGGTGGGATGCCCAGGTGGTAGTAACCTTCGCGGCCCAGGTCCTGCACGGAAGTCGCGAGGCCGGGTTTGAGCACCTTGATCATACCAGCACCTCCTGCAACGATTTGGGGTAACCGACCGGGTCGGCGAGGAAGGCATCCAGAGAAAACGCCACCGGGCGAATGCGCAGGTCGAAGCGGCCTTCCTCCACATCCGCCACCGCCTGGTCGTAGGCCCGGCGGTCAATGGGCTTGAACTGCACGATGTCGCCCGGGCGGAAGAACACCATGTGGTCCTTCAGGTAGTTCAAGGTTTGCTGCGGGTCGTAGATCGGTGCTGGGGTAACACCGAACATCTGGTAGCCGCCTGCCCCGCGCACCGAGTAGATACAGCCAAAGCAGCCGCCATGGCCCAAGGTGAGCTTCGGCGTGTCGGTACGCGGGCGCAAATACTTGGGCACCTGCAACTGCCGCTCGCGCTCGACCATCTGGAACATGAACGGCAGGCCGGCGACGAAACCGACCATCGACACGAACCACGGCGCGCCGCTGTGCGCGGCGATGAAGGCCTCGACATCGGCCAGGCCGTTGATGCGTGCGGCGTACTCCAGGTCGGTGCTGGCCGGGTCCTGGTGGCGGTCGCGAAATCGCATCAGCGTTTCATGGGTCCAGGGGTCGTTGTACAACACCGGGATCTCGATGATCCGCGTCTGCAACGAACGCTCCGCCACCGCCTGCGCTTCGGCGCCGCGCACGGCCTCAAGCAACGCCTCGGGGGCGATGCGGTCCGGGTCGAAGCGAATCTGGAACGACGCGTTGGCCAGGCACACATCCAGCACGCCATCCAGGGCCAGCCGCTCCACCGCGCGGGTGACGGCCATACCCTTGAAAAAGGCCTCCAGTGACATGCTTTCGCTGACTTCGGCAAACAGGTGCTCGTCGGCGCCGAAGCTGTAGCGGATCGGGGTTGTAGCAAGCGGTTCGGCCATGACTGTTCCTTTTCTTGGAATCTTTATAGAAAGGCAGGCAAAAACAAAATGCACGGGCTGCGGCTTGTCTGTTTGCCGGATGCCCAACGGTTTCAGCGTGGCGCACGCACCACGATGCCGGCCGTATCCAGCGCCTTGCGCGTGGCCTCGACCAGGTCGAGCGCACCTGGGGTGTCACTGTGCAGGCAGATGGAATCGAATTCGATGGCCAGGTCCTGGCCTTCGACGGTGCGTACCACGCCTTGTTGGCAAGCGCGCAAGACGCGCTCGGCGACAGCCTTGGGCTCATACCCCCGCACATTGCGGGTGAACACGATCGACCCGCTCAGGTCGTACTCGCGGTCTGCGTAAAACTCGCGAACCACCGGCTGTCCCAGTTCCTGGGCAATACGGCAGATCACCGAACCCGGCATGCAGTACAACATCAGCTCGGGCTCGATCACTCGCAGGTTTTCCACCAGCAAGCGCGCTGCCTCCTGGTCACGCGCCAAGTGCATGTACAGCGCCCCGTGCGGCTTGATGTGCTGCAGGCGCACGCCTTGGGCGCGGGCAATTTCACGCAGCGCGCCCAGTTGATAGAGCATGTCGTCGACCAACTCCTGCGCCGGAGCATTGATGTGCCGGCGACCGAAACCGACCAGGTCACGAAAGCCTGGGTGCGCCCCTACCGCAACACCCAGGGCCTTGGCGCGCTCGACTGTGCGGCGCATCGTGCCAGGGTCACCGGCATGGAAGCCGGTGGCGATGTTGGCGCTACTGATGTAGCCCATCAGCTCGTTATCGACGCCATCACCGATCGTCCAGGGGCCAAAGCCCTCACCCATGTCCGAATTGAAATCCACTGCTTGCATGACGGCATCTCCTGGCACTTGTGACTGCATGCATGCCACGTTAGATTCTCTGTACCCCCTTGGGAAGATCTATAAACAGATAGGGTGTCTTCTGAAAAACAGATACACCGGGAGCCTACCGTGTCACTGACCCTGCGCCAGGTCCGCTACTTCGTCGCCACCGCCGAAATCGGCCAGATTTCCCAAGCGGCGATTCACTTGAACATCTCCCAATCGGCTGTGACCACGGCCATCAAGGAGCTTGAAGCGATGCTCGGCGTGCTGTTGTTCCAGCGCTCGGCCCAAGGCATGAGCCTGACCGAGGCCGGCCGGCACTTTCTGAACCGCGCCTACGTCATCCTGCGCAGTGTCGACGACGCGCTGAACAGCCCGCTACCGGACGTGCGCGCCAGCGGCCTGTTGCGCCTGGCGGCCAGTTACACAGTGATCGGCTACTTCCTGCCGCACCACCTGCAACGCCTGGAACACTGGCACCCGGACGTAACCCTGGAGCTGTACGAGCAGGAGCGCAGCGCTATCGAGCAAGGCCTGCTGGAGGGGCGTTTCGACATGGCGGTGGTACTCACCGCCAACCTCACCCACCCCGACATCGTCTCGGAAACCCTGTTCAACTCCGAACGCCGGCTGTGGCTGCCCGGGCATCACCCGTTGTGCGAACGCTCGGCAGTGAGCCTGGCCGATGTGGCCTGTGAGCCGTTCATTCTGCTGACTGTCGATGAGGCCGAGCAAAGTGCCATGCGCTACTGGGAACAGGCCGGGCAACGGCCCAGTGTACGGGTACGCACCAGCTCGGTGGAGGCCGTGCGCAGCATGGTCGCCAACGGCAGCGGCGTGGCGATCCTGTCGGACCTGGTGCACCGGCCTTGGTCGCTTGAGGGCAAGCGTATCGAGACGGTCACCATCAGTGACCCGGTCACACCAATGAGCGTGGGGCTGGCCTGGCACCGGGAGCGCGCGTTCAGCCCGGCGATGCAGGCCGTGCGCAACTACTTCCACGATGCGTTTCTGGCGCCGCAACAATTGTCGGCTCGGCGCTGATGAAGGCAAAACCGATCGCAAGCCGAACGATCAGCCGCCACAACCGTCCTAAGCTGAGCCGGTGCCGACACGCAAAGAGGACGCGCAATGACCCAGCCCGACCCGTCATACGTCAAATGGCTCGAAGACCGCGCCATGCTCAAGGCCTCTCAGGCGCGCGCCAGCCTGTATTCAGGCCAGTCACGCCTGTGGCAACAACCCTATGCCGAGGCCCAGCCCCGGCGCGCCACCGAAATCGCCTCGGTGTGGCTGACCGTCTACCCTGACGCCATCATCGCCCCCGAGGGTTGCTCGGTGCTGGGTGCCCTGGCCCACGAAGCGCTGTGGAAGCGCCTGTCGGAAATCGGCGTACAGGGCCTGCACACCGGCCCGATCAAGCGCTCCGGGGGTATCCGCGGCCGCGAACTCACCCCCAGCGTGGATGGCAACTTCGACCGCATCAGTTTCGACATCGACCCGCTGTACGGCAGCGAGCAGGAGTTGATCCAGATGAGCCGCATGGCCGCCGCGCACAATGCCGTGACCATTGACGACCTGATCCCCTCGCACACCGGCAAGGGGGCCGACTTCCGCCTCGCCGAGCTTGCCCACGGCCCCTACCCTGGGCTGTACCACATGGTCGAGGTGCGCGAAGAAGACTGGCCGCTGCTGCCCGAGGTGCCCGTCGGCCGCGACGCGGTCAACCTGCTGCCAGCTCAGTGCGACGAGCTCAAGGCCCGCCACTACATCGTCGGCCAGTTGCAACGGGTCATTTTCTTCGAGCCGGGCGTCAAGGAAACCGACTGGAGCGCCACGCCACCGGTCACAGGCGTCGACGGCAAGACCCGGCGCTGGGTGTACCTGCACTACTTCAAGGAAGGCCAACCGTCGCTGAACTGGCTGGACCCGACCTTCGCCGCCCAGCAGATGATCATTGGCGACGCGCTGCACGCCCTGGATTGCCTGGGTGCGCGCGGCTTGCGCCTGGACGCCAACGGCTTTCTCGGCGTGGAAACGCGCGCCAGCGGCACCGCCTGGTCGGAAAGCCATCCGCTGTCGATCGTCGGCAATCAGTTGATCGGCGGCATGATCCGCAAGGCCGGTGGTTTCAGCTTCCAGGAGCTCAACCTGACCCTTGATGACATTGCGCAGATGTCCAAGGGCGGTGCCGACCTGTCCTACGATTTCATTACCCGGCCGGCCTATCAGCATGCGCTGTTGACCGGCGACACCGCGTTCCTGCGCCTGATGCTCAAAGAAATGCATGCCTTCGGCATCGACCCGGCCTCGCTGATCCATGCCCTGCAGAACCACGACGAGCTGACGGTGGAACTGGTGCACTTCTGGACCCTGCATGCCCACGACATGTACCTGTACAAAGGCCAGACCCTGCCTGGCAGCATCCTGCGCGAACACATCCGCGAAGAGATCTACGAACGGCTGTCGGGCGAACATGCGCCCTACAACCTGCGCTTCGTCACCAATGGCATCGCCTGCACCACCGCCAGCCTGATCGCTGCCGCACTGGGCATTCGCGACCTCGAGCAGATTGGCACGGCTGACATCGAACTGATCCAGAAGGTGCACCTGCTGCTGGTCATGTACAACGCCATGCAGCCCGGGGTGGTCGCATTGTCTGGCTGGGACTTGGTCGGCGCCCTGCCCTTGCCCGCCGAAGCCGTGGCCGAGCGCATGCTCGATGGCGATACCCGCTGGATTCACCGGGGCGGCTATGACCTTGCCGGGCTTGACCCGCAAGCCGAGGCGTCAGTGCGTGGCATGCCGCGTGCACGGGCACTGTACGGCAGCCTCGACAGCCAGCTGGAAGCGGTTGATTCGTTTGCCTGCAAAGTGAAGAAACTGCTAGCGGTACGCCAGGCCTATGGCATTGCCACCAGCCGTCAGGTGCTGGTACCCGAGGTCATCAGCCCGGGGCTGCTGGTGATGGTGCATGAGCTGCCAGCCGGGCGCGGCATCCAGATCAGTGCGTTGAACTTTGGCCATGAAACGATTGCCGAGGAGCTGCTGTTGGACGGGTTCACGCCTGGGCCGGTGGTGGACATGATCAACGAAACGGTCGAAGGCGACTTGAGCGAAGATGGGCGGTTGATGGTGAACCTGGACCCGTACGAGGCGCTGTGCCTGCGCATCGTCAACAGTAGCGGACATGTGTAATTGGCGATGAAAACAGCCACCCGATCAATCAAATCGTAATATCGAATGGCCATATTGGGCGCCCCTGAACACTCACCCATGGTCGCCCAATGCATTTCACGCCCAACCGCCTGGCCCTGTGCATCGCCCTGGCCTGTGCTGCCTTCGCCCCCAGCGCCTTTGCCAAGGATTACCTGATCGACCGCGCCAGCACCGACACCCTGGAGCTGAAAAAGTCCGACACCTTGATAGTGACGGCCAGTGGCAGCATCGTGGCCAGTGACGACGACGGCGTGATTTTGCCCAAGCACACCAGTGGTGCAACGGTGAGCGTCGATAACGCCGGCATCATCCGCTCAACCGATGGCCGTGGCATTGACAGCAAGGGCGACGGCGAAGACCTCAGCCACTTCGTCATCACCAACCACGCCGGGGGGCTGATCCAAGGCAGCAACGACGGCTTGCGCTTGCAGACCAACCCTGCCGCCGGCGGTAGCCTGAGCATCATCAACGCGGGCACCATCGCGTCCACCGTCGACGGCCAGGCCATCGACCTCGAAACGCTGAACAATCCAGCGTTCACCACCACCCTGGAGAACCAGGCCACAGGCGTGATCCACGCCGTAGGCAACGACGCGATCAAGACCGGCTCCAACGCCACGATCACCAACTACGGGCTGATCTACACCGACACCGCGCCACAGGACAAGAACGGCCTGGACCAGAAGTGGGACGGCATCAAGATCGGCACTTCTACCGGGGTCACCGTGTACAACCACGGCACCATCAGCGCCGACCGCCACGGCGTCGACCTGAAGACCGATGCCACGCTGTACAACTACGAGGGCGCCAGCGTTACCGGGCGCAACGGTTCGGGTTTCGGCTCCGACGGCAGCGGCACGGTGTACAACTGGGGCACCATCACCGGTGCCATCGCCGACGGCAAGATCAATGGCGACGGCGATGGCGTCGATATCGACAACATCGGCCATGTATACAACGCCGGCACCATCCAGGGTTTGGGCGCCAAGGGCGTCGACAGTGGTGGCCGGCCAAATGGCAGCGAAGGCATTGCCATGGGCGGTGGCAGCATCGTCAATACCACCAGTGGGGTCATTCGCAGTGTCGACAACGGCATCCTGGTCGATGACGGCGCCGAAGGTGCCGGTGTGGCCGCGACCACTATCAGCAACGCCGGACGCATCGAGGGCGAAGGCGGCTTTGGCATCAAGCTGATCGGCGAGTACGACGACAGCGTGATCAACAGCGGGACTATCAGCGGTGGCAACGGCCTTGCGCTGAGCATGGGTGCCGGCAACGACAGCCTCACCGTGCTGACTGGTGGCACGTTCAACGGCCTGGTCGATGGCGGTGCTGGCATCGACAGCCTGACCCTGAACGGCACTGGCAACTTCGGCAACAGCGCCAACTTCGAAACCTTGAAGGTCAGCGGCGGCAGTTGGACCCTGACCAGCCTCGAAGACTTCAGCCAAGGTGGCGTGGTGAACTCGGGCGCCACGCTGATCAATCAGGGCAGCATCCTCGGCTCGATGTTGATTGAAAAAGGCGCCACGTATGCCGGTGGCGGGTCGGTCGGCGGGCTGCAAGTGAACGGCACCCTGCTCACCAACACCGGCCTGGGCGTCGCCGCCGTTGCGGGCGACCTGAGCTTTGGCCAGGGTTCAAGCCTGGTGTATGGCGTCAACGCTGACGGCAGCAGTGCACCGATCCATGTCAGCGGTACTGCCAACCTCGATGGCGCCACGTTGCATGTGCAGCCAAGCGCCGGCGAATACCCGTGGCAGAGCCACTACACCGTGCTGACCGCCGGTGCCGTGAACGGCACCTTCACCCAAGTCAGCAGCGACTATGCCTTCCTCACCCCTACCCTGCGCTACAACAACACCTCGGTAGGTCTGGACTACACCCGCAACGACGTAGCCTTCGAGCACTATGCACCGTCCGCCAACGCGGCTGGCGCTGCGCGTAGCCTGGCCAGCCTCGGGCAGAACAGCAACCTGTACAACGCCGTGCTTGGTACCACCGCAGCCGGTGCCGGCAATGCCATCGAGCAGCTGTCCGGCAGCAATACCGCCAACCTCGCGGCCGCCACCCTGGCTGGCGCGTCGCAGGTCGGCAGCAGCATGCTCGGCGCGATGCAGGCAATGGGCAGCGCTGGCGGCCTGCTGGTTGGCCTGAGCGACAGCGACGGCCCGGCGCTGGCCGCAACCGGCGTGCCGCGTGAAGCGCGCAACCTCAACGACCCGACTGCCCAGGGGCGCGTCTGGGCACAGGCGCTGGGCAGCTACGGCAAGGTCGATGGCAGCCATGGCGCCAGCACACTGGAGCAGCGTACCGGCGGTGGTGTGCTGGGCGTCGACTGGGCGTTGGCTGGTGACTGGCGCGTGGGCCTGCTGGGTGGCTACTCGCACACCCGCCTGGACGCCACTGGCCTGGATGGCACGGTGCGCAGCTGGCACGCTGGCGTCTACGCCCAGCATCAGAGCGGCCCACTGGCCGTGCGCCTGGGTGCGGCGTACAGCAGCCACGACGGCGACAGCAAGCGCGACGTGGCGTTTGCCGGTTTCAAAGAGCGCCTCGAGGGTGACTACGACGCCGACAGTCAGCAGGCCTTCATCGAGCTGGGTTACGCCATGGGCAGCGGTCGCCTGAGCGCCGAGCCGTTCACCAACCTCGGCTACCAGCGCTACCACCGCGACAATTACCGGGAACAAGGCGGCGATGCGGCGCTGGCCGTGGACGCCGATACCCAGGACAACGTCAGCAGCACCTTCGGTGTGCGCCTGGCGCACCTGGGGCAGCTGGACAACGGCATGAGCCTGACGCCACGGGCGACCCTGGGCTGGCGGCACACTTACGGCAGCATCGATACCCGCACGCGGCAGGCGTTTATCGCAGGGGGTGATGCGTTCAGTGTCGAAGGCAGTGCGATCGACCGCGACAGCTTGCTGGTCGAGGCCGGGCTGGACCTGGGGCTGAGTGCGCGGCAAAGCGTAGGCATCGGGTATAGCGGTGAACTGGGCAGCAACAGCCGTAACCATGCGGTGGTTGGGCAGTGGCAGTTGAAATTCTGATTTCAGAGTACGGTCACTGCGTACGGCAGTGGCCTTGCCCACTATTCGTACAGTCAACATTGCGCTTGAGAATTTCTGGTTTTGGTTTGTCTGCACAGTGTCCGTGACCTAATGTGATGGCAGTCGCCAGGCCATCTACCCCCTCAAAAGTCGGCATTGCTGAGCGCCCCAGTGAGAGAAAATCGGTACGCGAAGATTTTCCCCTGGCAACAAGCGCTCGATAAACCAGTAATTCGATGGAGCTGAATACAGGCACATGTACACACTGACTGCAATGTACAGCGTACCAAGCGTGACTTGGCAACAATTGCCATGCGAGCAACCCGCTTCGTGCATGAGCGGTTGCCGTACTGCGAACAACGATAATTGTGTCTGCCAGCAAATGCGCGAGGCACTCGACCGCTATGCGGGCTTGTTCGCCAAGCTGCTCACGCCGCAGGTGTCACTATGGGGCATGCGCTGGGGTGAGCCCTACCATGTGGACTTTGTTACACGGAGCAGAACGGCAAGCTATTTCACCCTGTTGCCCATCAGCAATAGATTGATAAGCGGCACGGCAGTGGTACCAAATTATGAAACCTGCACATTGGAACCGACTTACAACACGCTCACATTCAGGGACTTAGACCTCGACATCTGGGCGCAATCCTTCATGTCCGCATTCGACGATTTCCTCGCCTTGATGACCAACGGCGCACCCACCTCGTTCGACGATACCGTCTATCAGCGGCTTGTAACGTTGAAGGAAACCCTTGCCAAAGTGCTTGCCACAGGTGTCGCTCCGGTTTTCGCCATGCAGTCAGACGGCGACCTGAGCGCCGCACGGGATCAGTTTGAGCAGCATGTGCAAACGTCGTTCTCAAATGCGTATCTGCATGCCTCGATTGTACAAATACCAGCCGCTGTCAGCACGCCGGTTCCATTGCGAGCTGAATCGAGCGTCCCGCGTTTCATAGGTACACTCATGGAGTTTGGCTATACGCACTCGCATGGAAATCGTTGTGTACTGGGTCACCAGGCTGGTCCCCAGTTCACAACGATGTCCATGCTTGAAGTACCAATGCCTAGGCGGGAATTCCCTCATCAACCGTCGCTGTTGAGTCAACGAGCAAAACTGTCCCACGAGGCGCGTGTCCAGGCCTCTGCCTGCACAGCGCTGCAGTGGAGTTATGAGGCGCAAGTGGAGTTGCCCGCACACGGTGCTCAAGACCAGCTTTGGGTAAGACTGGCCTACAACAAGCCAATCGATGAGCCGCTACAGGATTGCGACTCAACTGACATAGGTGATCACCAGGAAATGTTTGCCGCGCTTGCGTCATTCAATGTTGCCTGGCCGGTCTTGTGGCCACAGATGCAGGCATTGCAACAAGAGGCATCAGAACGGCATGCCGATGGTCCCGCAAAGCAACGGGTAACTACTGCATTGCTGAATCAGTTTGAACACGTCATCCAAGCATGGGCTAACTGGCGTTGGCCCACATGCGCAACTGTGCCGAGAGCGTCAACGGCTCCTCCTCCCGCTGATCAGGCAAGCGCTCTGTATGTTTTGGATTTCGCGTGCGCCTCCAATGGGCGCAAGACGCTGCGCCTGTTCGCTCAAAGCTCACAAGTGGAGGCAGGGTGTGGCCTTTCGAAGATGGGCTGGCCAACCATCAATGGCCAACACCCCTGCGGCGTAGCGTTTGCAGGTGAAGTAGCGGCACTCAATAACGACTCATGCTGGTATGTGGCACAGTACGATGATCAAGCGCTTTCAACGATGGACGAGCCTACTTTCAAATTCGTCTGGGCGAATATCGATATCGGAACATACCAGAGTGCTTGCTCGACCTGGTGGATTGTGCGAAACGCGAATCTTGAAGGTTCTGCGGGGGCGCGGACCAACTCAGCCTTGGTCTATCAGTCGCCGGCATCTGCTTTCAGCGCTCCCGTTGTGCCAAATATCATCCTACCAAGCCGCCAGTTCGCCTGCGATGGCAACTTATTCACTGCTATCGAGCTTGCCTTGACGCCGTTCGCCAATGCAAGCCGTGCACGGCCCCGGGAATGTTGCCTCAGTATAGCCATGGGTTTGCGCTCTCAGATTACCGCCCCCAGTGCTGCTGCATTGGACGCTTGGTGCGAGGTTCCGATTCTGCTGGTAGACAATGTGAGTATTGCGAACGGTGACTCTGAAACTATCGCCGACAACGCCCACTCTTTCGCCACGCTGGTCGAGCAATTGGCGGATGGATTCATGCAGTGGTTCAATCACACGACCCCATCCTCACAAAGCGCAATGTTAAAACTAGACGTCACGCTGTATTTCAACCTGAACGAAGTGTGGTTGCCAATTGCATCCGCGCCTGAACTACTTATCAGCATTCCTGCGGATGGAACGTTGTCCCGCCGAGGGGCTGGTTCTTACGCATGACTGCACGGAGGGAAGCCAGGCGGGTGTTTTTTACGAATTGGCAGGAGCAAAGCAAGGTCGTGCAAAGCCTTGCATTTACAGCGCTACGGGCATAGCGTTCGGGTGTTTTCTTTTCCGCGCCCAGGAGCAACTCCATGTACACCGGCATCGTCCAGGCCGTCCGCCCTCTGCTTGATGTGACCACCTACCCGGGCCACAACCAGTTCACCATCGACCTCACCCCAGAACTGCTCGAAGCGCTGAAGATCGGCGCCAGCGTCAGCGTCGAAGGCACTTGCCTGTCGGTCACCGAAATCGACGGCAGCCAGGTCAGGTTCGACGCCATGACCGCTACCCTCGAACGCACCAACCTGCGTAACTTCAAGGCCGGCCAAGGGGTGAACATCGAACGTTCAGCGAAGATGAACGCCGAAGTTGGCGGCCACCTGATGGCTGGCCACATCGCCACCACTGCCGAAATCGTCGAGCTGTCGATCAAGGAAACCGGCGCCTTCATCAAGTTCCGCATGCCGCCGGAATGGGGCAAGTACGTGTTTGCGCGTGGTTTCATCGGGGTCAATGGCTGCAGCCTGACCGTCGCTGATGTGGAGGACAACATCATCACCATCAACCTGATCCCGGAAACCCTGCGTCAGACCACCTTCGCCAGCTACAAGGCCGGCGAACAGCTAAACATCGAGGTCGACCACCAGACCATGGTGCTGGTCGATGTGGTGGAGCGCACCATCAAAGGCACCCTGGCCCGCGAAAAACAGCTGCCTTGAGGCCTGCACATGCTGCCTAACGCCCTCACCGCGCGCACGGCCAAGCGTTTACGCCTGCAAGTACTGCGTGGCCGCGTCGGCCTCGGCCTGGTCGCCGCGCTGTCGGTGCTGGCCGGCATGACCGATGCCATTGGCCTGTTGGCACTGGGCGACTTTGTGTCGTTCATGAGTGGCAACACCACACGCCTGGCAGTGGCCATCAGTGAGGCAGATCTGGCCCTGGTGCTGCGCCTGAGTGGCGCAGTGCTGGGTTTTGTCGCGGGCAATGCATTGGGCGTGCTGATGGCGCGTGGCTTGGGCCGTCGGGCCTGGCCGGTGCTGCTGGTGGTTGCCGCACTGCTGGCGTTCGCGGCAGCGTGGCCATTGCCAGCCACCTTTCCGGCGCTGTTGGCCGCAACGCTGGCCATGGGCATGATCAATGCTGTGGTCGAACAGGTGAATGGCCTGCCCATCGGCCTGACCTACGTGACCGGCGCCCTGTCGCGTTTCGGCCGTGGCCTGGGGCGCTGGCTGCTGGGTGAGCGGCGCAACGGCTGGCGGGTGCAGCTGGTGCCTTGGGCCGGCATGCTGCTGGGGGCTGCGCTCGGCGCCTGGTTGCAACAACACCTGGGCCTGCAGGCCTTGGCCGGCAGTTGCGCGCTGGCCTGCATGCTGGCCCTGGTGTCGCGGTTCATCCCGCGCGCCTGGCAGCGTGGCTACATGCCGCGCTGATCATTCGATGCGCGGGTGCTGCTGGGCCAGCGTCTCGCGCTTGGCTTCCAGTTCGGCGATTTGCGCATCGATGTCCTCGATCTTCTGCTCGATGTTGTCGTGGTGCTCCTGCAGCAGCTCACGCGCTTCCTCGATGTCCGATGCCGCCGGTGCCGCGCCTCGCAGCGGCTTGTTGGCGGTTTCCTTCATGGTCAGGCCGGTCAGCAGGCCAATGGCGGCGATTACCATCAGGTAGTAGGCCGGCATGTAGAGGTCGCCGGTACTCTCCACCAGCCAGGCAGCGAGGGTCGGAGTAAGCCCGGCTATCAGCACCGAAATGTTGAATGCAGCGGCCAGGGCGCTGTAGCGGATGTGCGTAGGGAACATCGCTGGCAACGTGGAGGCCATCACGCCGATGAAAAAGTTCAGCAGCACAGCAATGATCAGCAGCCCGGCGAAAATCACCCCCAGCACGCCGCTGTTGATCAACATGAATGCCGGAATGGCCAGGGCGAACAGGCCAACACTGCCAACGATGATGAATGGCCGACGGCCAAACTTGTCGCTGAGCAGGCCGATCATCGGCTGCACGAACAGCATGCCGACCATGATCGCGATGATGATCAGCACACCATGGTCTTCGCTGTAGTGCAGGTTGTGCGACAGGTAGCTGGGCATGTAGGTGAGCAGCATGTAGTAGGTGACGTTGGTGGCGATTACCACACCAATGCAGGTCACCAGGCTGCGCCAGTGCTGGGTAGCCACCTCCTTGAACGACACCTTGGGCCCAGAAGCCAGGCCTTCACGGTCGCCCTGCTCCAGCTTGTCGACATGCTGCTGAAACGCGGGTGTCTCTTCCAGCGCATGGCGCAGGTAAAGGCCGATGATGCCCAGCGGCAGGGCCAGGAAGAACGGCAGCCGCCAGCCCCATTCAAGGAACTTCTCTTCACCGAGAATGGTGGATATCAGCACCACCACTCCAGCACCTAGCACAAACCCGGCAATCGAGCCGAAGTCCAGCCAGCTACCGAGAAAACCGCGCTTGCGGTCAGGGGCGTATTCGGCAACGAAGATCGAGGCACCGGTGTACTCGCCCCCCACTGAAAAACCCTGGGCCATCTTGGCCAGCAACAACAGTATCGGCGCCCAGATGCCGATGCTGGCGTAGGACGGTATAAGGCCGATGGCGAAGGTGCTGAGCGACATGATCACGATGGTCGCAGCGAGGATTTTCTGCCGCCCGAACTTGTCGCCCAAGGCGCCGAAGAACAACCCGCCCAATGGCCGGATCAGGAACGGCACCGAGAAGGTGGCCAGGGCCGCGATCATCTGCACGCTGGGGTCGGCATTGGGGAAGAACACCTTGCCCAGGGCGTAGGCGACGAAGCCGTACACGCCAAAGTCGAACCACTCCATGGCATTACCCAGCGCAGCGGCGGTGATCGCCTTCTTCATCTTGGCGTCGTCGACGATGGTAATGTCCTTCAGGCCGATTGGCTGGACGCTTTTCTTGCGAGGTTTCATACCCGTATCCCTGTCGATGAATGCTCTAAGGGATCAGATACAACGGGACACTAAATAATTCAGCGCTTACTGATTTTTTGTGCATTGGCATAAAAAAGCCGCTGCAATAGCAGCGGCATTTGTTTGCTGAAGGCTGGGCTTCAGATACCTTCGCGGGCCAGGTCCATGGCGAAGTAAGTCAGGATCAAGTCGGCACCGGCACGCTTGATCGCGCCGATGCTTTCACGCACCACCCGGCCTTCATCGATGGCGCCGGCCAGGCCGCCAAACTTGATCATCGCGTACTCGCCACTCACCTGGTACGCCGCCAGCGGCAGGCGCGAGGCTGCGCGAATGTCGGCAATCACGTCAAGGTAGGCACCGGCCGGCTTGACCATCAGCACATCCGCACCTTCCTGCTCGTCGAGCAGCGACTCGCGCACCGCTTCGCGGCGGTTCATCGGGTTCATCTGGTAGCTCTTGCGGTCACCTTTCAGCGCAGTGCCGCCGGCCTCGCGGAACGGGCCATACAGCGACGAGGCGAACTTGGTCGAGTAGGCCATGATCGCAGTGTCGTGGAAACCGGCACCATCCAGCGCGCTGCGGATAGCCTGTACCTGGCCGTCCATCGCCGCCGACGGGGCGATAAAGTCGGCACCCGCCGCCGCGGCGATGACCGCCTGCTTGCCCAGGTTGGCCAGGGTGGCGTCGTTGTCCACACCGTGGTCATGCAGCACACCGCAGTGGCCGTGGCTGGTGTATTCGCAAAAGCAGGTGTCGGACATCACCACCATTTCCGGCACGGTGTCCTTGCAGATGCGCGACATGCGCGCGACCAGGCCGTTTTCGTTCCAGGTGTCGCTACCAGTGGCGTCCAGGTGGTGCGAGACGCCAAAGGTCATCACCGACTTGATACCGGCACGGGCATAGCGCTCGATTTCCTGGGCCAGCAGCTTCTCGGGGATGCGGTTGACACCGGGCATGCTGGTGATCGGCACGAAATCATCGATACCCTCCTCGACGAAGATCGGCAGGATCAGGTCTTCCAGGCGGAACTCGGTTTCCTGGAAGATCGTGCGCAGGGACTCGTTCTGGCGCAGGCGGCGGGGACGAACGGACGGGAATTGGTTGGACATGACAGCTCCAGGGCATTTTGAACGGCGTATACCTTATGCCTGTCGCGCGCCAGTGAAAAGGCCAAATGACGAGATTATGTCTTGCGTCAATGGCAAGGGCTGCTTCGGTCGCGTGCGCTCATGCGCCGGCCTCTTCGCGGGCGAGCCCGCGAAGAGGCCGGTGAGTCAAGCGGTTACTGCAGCCAGGGCGGCGTCGGCTCCTCTGCCTTGGCCGGCCCATGCTCCGCCTCGGCGCGCGCCGCACGACGGCGGGCGTCATCCATCCGGGCGGCGTCGATCTCCCGCATTACCCCGGTCACGTCAGCCTCGTGCTCGTCATCCTCGAACACCCCAGTCAGCGGGCTGTCAGGGAGCAATTTGCCGGCCTCGTACAACGCCCACATTTCCTGCGCATAGCGGGTGCTTTTCAGCTCCGGGGCAAAGCGCCCGAAATAATGGGCCATGTTGTCCACGTCGCGCTGCAGCATGCTGAAGGCATGGTTGTTGGCCGCCGCATCCACTGCCTGCGGCAAGTCGATGATCACCGGCCCGTCCGGGCCAAGCAGCACGTTGAACTCGGACAGGTCGCCATGCACCAGCCCGGCACACAGCATCAGCACGATCTGACGAATAACAAAGGCATGGAATACGCGGGCATCTTCGGCTTCAAGGTGCACATCGTTCAGGCGCGGGGCCGCATCGCCATCGGCATCGGTCACCAGCTCCATCAACAGCACGCCGTCCTGGAAGTCGTAGGGCTTGGGTACCCTTACACCAGCGCCGGCCAAACGGAACAGCGCCGCCACTTCAGCGTTCTGCCAGGCATCTTCGGCTTCTTTACGGCCGAACTTGCTGCCCTTGGCCATCGCGCGTGCCTGGCGGCTGTTACGCACCTTGCGGCCTTCCTGGTACTCGGCGGCCTGGCGGAAACTGCGCTTGTTGGCTTCTTTGTAAACCTTGGCGCAGCGCACCTGGCTGCCGCAGCGCACCACATACACAGCGGCTTCCTTGCCACTCATCAACGGCCGTAGTACTTCGTCGACCAGGCCGTCTTCGATCAGGGGTTCGATTCTTTTAGGTGTCTTCATCAGGCTGCGTTCAGGGTCCTGGCTTTGTTGGCGGACATCCTCTCACAGCCTGATGCGACTTGCTCGTCTGTCTTCAGGCCGGACGCATCAGGCGCCCTGCCCTACGCCCCCCACCACCACCGCGCGCGCCCGACGCCGGGTCACCAGCAGCCCCGAACACACCACCAGCACCGCCAGCACCATGGTCGACACCACTTCCAGGCGGTGATCCGGCCGGAACAGCATCAGTACCAGTACGCCGCTGATGAACAGGATCACGCCCCAGGTCAGCCACGGGAACAACCACATGCGGTAGCCCAACGTCTTACCCTGTGCAGTCAGGCGCTGGCGCAGACGCAGCTGGGAAATGGCGATGACCAGGTACACCAGCAGGGCAATGGCGCCGGAACTTGCCATGAGGAAGCCGAACACCTTGGCCGGTACCAGGTAGTTGGCGATCACCGCCAGAAATGCAGCACCCGTGGACAACAGCACCGCCACCACCGGCGTACCACTGCGGCTGGTTACCTGGGCACAGGCCGGGGCGTCACCGCGCCGGCTCAGGGAATAAACCATGCGTGAGGCGGTGTACAGCGACGAGTTGAGGCAGCTGGTCACCGACGTCAGCACCACGAAATCGATGATGGCCTTGGCATTAGCCACGCCAAGTGTATCCAGCACCGTGACATAAGAACCTTCGGTAGCCAAGCGAGGGTCGGTCCACGGTACCAGTGCGATCACGATGAAGATCGACAGGATGTAGAACAGGGTAATCCGCCAGATCACCGAATTGGTGGCCTTGGAAATATGCTTGCCCGCCTCGTCGGATTCGGCGGCGGCAATGGTCACCACCTCGGCCCCGAGGAACGAGAACATGGTGATCAGCATCGCGCTCAGCACCGCACCAAAGCCGTTGGGCATGAAGCCGCCGGTATCCCAAAGGCGCGAAACGCCGCTGACGCCGGCCCCCGGCAACAGGCCGAAAATAGCGCAAACGCCAAGGGCAATGAAGCTGACGATGGCCACCACCTTGACCAGTGCCAGCCAGAATTCGAACTCGCCGTAGTTCTTCACGCTGAACAGGTTGGTGGCGGTCAGCAGCAAGGTGATCACCAACGACAAGACCCAGATCTCCATCTGCGGGACCCAGGAGTTGATGATGGTAGCGGCGATATTGGCCTCGATCGGGATGATCAGCACCCAGAACCACCAATACAGCCAACCGATGGTGTAGCCGGCCCATTTGCCGATGGCGAGGTCGGCGTAAGTCGAGAACGAGCCGGTATCCGGCGAGGCAACCGCCATTTCGGCCAGCATCCGCATTACCAATACCACCAGCCCGCCTGCCAGGATATAGGCCAGGATGGTGGCCGGGCCTGCTTCGGCGATGGCGCGGCCAGAACCGACAAACAGGCCGGCGCCGATCACGCCGGCAATGGACAGCATGGTCACATGCCGTGATTTCAATCCATGACTCAAATTGTTCTTGTGGGTTTGCATGGCGCTACCTTGTTGTTTTTGTCATGCCCACGCTGGGGCCGCCGGCTGCACGTCACCGACGCAGGCGCGAAAAAGCCCGCCCTGCCCTAAATGGTGAGTAGGGCAGTTCGGGTTGAGTAAAACGAAACCGCAAGAGGTGCTACGGCGGTGTCAGCTAGCCGCCCGCTGGTTGGCAGCCAGGTCTGCTTTGGGGAAGCTGCCGCCCTGGAGGCTGACCTGCTCGCAAACTTTCTCGACGATATAGGCGCCGATCGGGATAGCCGAGGTGGCAGCTGGCGACGGTGCGTTGCACACGTTGACGCTGCGCGCGGTGTTGACGAACAGGAAGTCGTCGATCAGCTTGCCATCACGCGATACTGCCTGGGCACGCACACCAGCCGGGTAAGGCGTGAGGTCGGCCTTGGTGATGCTCGGGCAGTATTTCTGTACTTGCTTGAGGTACCCACCCTTGAACAGCGAGTTCTTCATCTCGATCAGGCCCGGGCGGAAGTTCTTCGCCAGCACCTTGAGGATGCCAGGGGTGGTCAGGGTCTGGAACAAGTCACTGGGGCTGACGTCGGTCTTGCGGTAGCCCTCGCGTTTCATCGCCAGTACAGCATTGGGGCCAACGGTGACGGTGCCGTCGATCATGCGGGTCAAGTGCACACCCAGGAAAGGCATCGACGGGTCGGGGATCGGGTAGATCAGGTGGTTGACGATCTGGTTGTGCTGTTTGGGCAGCAGGTAGTACTCGCCACGGAACGGGCAGATTACGAACTCGGTGCGCAGGCCCAGCATGCTCACCACTCGGTCGGCCATCAGGCCCGAGCAAGTCACCAGGAAACGGCTGCGGAACTCGTCGCGCTGAGTGCGCACGATCACTTCACTGGCCTGCTCCTGCAGGCCGACCACCTCGGCGCCATAGCGGATTTCACCGCCGGCACGTTGGAATTCGGCGCCCATGGCAGCAGTGACTTCAGCGTAATTGACGATGCCACTGGACGGCACGAAGATGCCACCCATGCCAACGATGTTGGGCTCGCGCTCGCGCAATTCGTCAGCCGACAGCCAGTAGCGTTCCAGGCCATTGGCCGCAGTACGCTCCCACAGCGCCTTCATGCGCTGCATTTCCAGGTCGTTCGTGGCTACCAGCAGCTTGCCGCACTCATCGAAGCGGATGCCGTGCTGGGTGCAGAAGGCTTTGGTGGCCTTGTTGCCTTCCAGGCAGAAGCGCGCCTTGAGGCTGCCGGGGGTGTAATACACACCGGCGTGGATCACGCCGCTGTTGTGGCCGGTCTGGTGGCGGGCCGGGCCAGACTCTTTCTCCAGCAGGAGAATCTTTGCGTCCGGGTAGACCTTGATCAGGTGCATGGCCGTGGACATGCCCACAATGCCACCGCCAATAATGATGAAATCGTACACAGCCTTACCTCACACGCAGGCATTGCCTGGCTTGCTCACCGAGGCCCGCGCGGGCCCAGGTGGCATCGTTTTGTGCAAAGACGCGTGGGCGGGCGCCCGCCCCGCGCCCTGTCATTATTGCCCGCGCTGGTACAGCGGTTTAGGGAAAGCGACGTAACCACGCTGGCGCATCAGTTCGCGGCGCAGCCCCTCGTGCGGGGTGAAGCGGTCGCGGCCATGCAGCCAGAACAGGTTGTTGATCAGCAGGAAGCTGCCCACCCCCACCGGTACCGAAACCTTCTTCTCGCTGCCTTCCAACGAATCGGACAAGGCGTTCAGCCAGATGCCTTCCTCGTAGTTTTCCGGCTGCACGAACTGGTCAATGTAGCGCATGGTCGGGCGGCCTTCGGCATCGGTGTCGAATACCGAGTGGAACACATCTTCGGCCACCTTCTTGCTCGGCGGTGCGGTCCAACGCATTTCGCGGCGTGCCATCGGGTGACGGAAGAATTCGTCGCACTGCTCCCAGTCGTCCAGGTGCAGCAGCAGCGAGTTGCCGCCTTCCATGTTCTTTTCGTCGATTTTCAGCATCAGCACGTAGTCGGTGATCTGGTTCACGAACGTGCCGTCGTTGTGCAGTTCCATGACCCGGTGCGGCTGGCGCAGGTAGCTGTCGGAGTTATCGCTGTTGACCACCACGAAGCGCGCGTAGAACTGGCCACTCATGGCGTCGTAGTTGGAACGGCCGATCAGGTGTGCACAGGCGGTGGTGAACTTGACCATGTCCTCGGCCTGGCTCACGTCGTCCAGGCCGACTGGGGTAATCAGCATGCCGCCGCTGGCGCGGTCGAGGATGGTGTTGAGCAACACCGGGCGCAAGGTGCCCTGGCACAACTCGTCAAGGATTTCGCCTACACGAAAACGCAGGAACGACTTGTACTCCAGTGCCTGTACCGGCCATTGGGCAACCGCCTGCACGAACGCTTCGACGGTTTCCCGGGCAAAGGTCAGTTCCAGCAGGCGCGGCGACTGTTTCGAGGGGGCAATGGTGTAGCCCTGCGGTTCGAGCGGCAGCGGCATGACAAGTTCGTCGATCTGCGTAAAGGCGTTCATGGCAGTGTCCTGGCAAAAAAAGTTGTGTGGCGCCGTCCGGTAGTGACCTGGAGCAGTGCGGGCGAGGTAAAAATATCGCTACAAACTCAAAATGTCTACATTTTTATCATTCAGCGACATTAGACTTTTTTGTCCATTGTTTTTCGTCGGCAGAGGGTTTCGGTATGATCGGCAAAACGTTTTGAGGAACAGGATCTTGGAAGCGCTCGCCCCCCGACAAAACTCAGCATTCAGCGGGTATGAGAGGCTCAAGAAGGACATCATCCGCGGCGTGTTCAAACCCGGTGAAAAACTGTTGATGAGCGCCCTCAAGGAACGCTACGACCTGGGCGTGGGCCCGCTGCGCGAAGCACTGTCACAACTGGTGGCAGAGCACCTGGTCAACGCGATAAGCCAGAAAGGCTACCGGGTGGCGCCCATGTCGCTGGACGAGATGAACGACATCTATGATGCCCGCGCCAACCTGGAAGCGATGATCATCGCCCTGGCCATCGAACGCGGCGACGACGCCTGGGAGGCCTCGGTGCTGGCCCACTCGCACACCCTGGCCAAAGTGGTGGAGGTGAAAACCCGTGAACAGCGCCTGGACGTGTGGGACGAACGGCACAAGGCGTTCCATACCGCCATCGCCTCGGGCTGCGGCTCCAAGCACCTGCTGCAAGCGCGCACCTACCTGTTCGACCAGGCCGAACGCTACCGCCATCTGTGGCTGACGCAGACGGTGTTTTCCGAGCAGGCGCTGGAGCTCAAGCGCCAGGAGCATGCAGCGCTGGTCGAGGTGATTCTCGCCCGTGATGCCAAGCGCGCCAGCGCCATGATGCGCTCGCACCTGATGACCCCGGTGCCGATCATTGCGCAGATCATGCATGCTGAAGGTATCGGCGCACGCTAGATGAATTTTTCTTAAATCGCCGGTTGTCTATTCTTTGGCACAATCAAATCTCTATTAGATGCCCAGGAACCAGCATGCCTCGCGTACTGACCATCGAAGACGACGCCGTCACCGGCCAGGAAATCGTCGCCGAACTTACCAGCCACGGCCTGGAGGTGGATTGGGCCGACAACGGCCGTGAGGGCCTGGCCAAGGCCATTGCCGGCGGCTACGACCTGATCACCCTGGACCGCATGCTGCCCGAGGTCGATGGCCTGACCATCGTCACCACCCTGCGCAGCCTCAAGATCGCCACGCCGATCCTGATGATCAGCGCCCTCTCCGACGTCGATGAGCGGGTGCGCGGCCTGCGTGCCGGCGGTGACGACTACCTGACCAAACCGTTCGCCTCCGACGAGATGGCCGCGCGGGTCGAGGTGTTGCTGCGCCGCAACAGCGTGCCCATGACCCAGACCCGCCTGCAGGTCGCCGACCTGCAACTGGACCTGATCAGCCACGAAGCGCGTCGCGGTGACAACACGCTGAACCTGCTGCCCACCGAGTACAAGCTACTGGAATACCTGATGCGCCACAGCGGCCAGGTAATCACGCGGATGATGATTTTCGAGGAAGTCTGGGGCTACCACTTCGACCCGGGCACCAACCTGATCGACGTGCACATCGGCCGCCTTCGCAAGAAAATCGACTCCCCCGGCCAATCGCCGCTGATCCGTACGGTACGGGGCTCCGGCTATGCCATTGCTGAACCCGTCTAAAGGCTGGAGTTCCTCGACCAGCCGCCTGCTGGCGCTGTACAGCTTTCTGTTCGTGGCCTGGAGCAGCATCCTCATGGGGGTGCTGTACTTCGAGGTGTCCAGCTACCTGAACAAACTCACCCGCCACTCCATGCTGCAGCGTCAGCACCTGTTCGCGCACATGAGCGGCAAACAACTGGACGACGCCCTGATCGCCAGCCAGGCCTTCGAGGAGCGCAGCTTCGATGCCTATGGCTTGTTCGACACCCAGCTCAACCCGATTGGCGGCAGTGTGCGAGCCTTGCCCCCGGAGCTCAGGCTGGACGGCAAGATCCATGAATTGAAACGCTGCCTGGATGCCGACGACCCACACCTGCCCCGCGACAGCTGCGATGCGGTAGCGATCAAGGTACAGGATGGCCGCTGGTTGGTACTGTTCCGCGACAACGGCTCACTGTTCGTGGTTACCCGGATCATTCTCGATGCCCTGCTCTGGGGTATCTCCTTGACGCTGATCCCAGGCTTTGCCGGCTGGTATTTGTTGCGCCGCCGCCCGCTCAAGCGTATCCGTGCGATCCAGGCCCAGGCCGAGCTTATCGTCGCGGGAGACCTGACTCACCGCCTGCCCTTGTCGGCCAGGCGCGACGAACTGGACATGCTGGCCGCCATCGTCAATGCCATGCTCGACCGCATCGAGCGGTTGATGCACGAGGTCAAAGGCGTGTGCGACAACATTGCCCATGACCTGCGCACCCCGCTGACCCGCCTGCGCGCCCAGCTTTACCGGATTCGCCAGCAAAGCGACGTGGATTCCGCGCAAGCCGAGGCGCTGGACCAGGCCATTGGCGAAACCGACACCTTGATGGCGCGCTTTCGTGGGTTACTGCGCATCAGCGAGCTGGAAGACCGCCAGCGCCGGGCTGGTTTCGTCCAGCTGGACCCTCATGAACTGCTGGTCGAACTGCACGACTTTTACCTGCCATTGGCCGAGGATGGCGGCATTCATCTGGAATTGCACCAGCCCGCACAGCTGCCGGCTCTGCACGGTGACCGCGAACTGCTGTTCGAGGCGCTGGCCAATCTGGTAGGCAATGCGATCAAGTTTACGCCCGAGGGTGGGCAGGTGCGGATTTTCGCGACACAGGACGATACCGGCGTGCACCTGGCCATCGAGGACAGCGGGCCGGGCATTCCCGAAGAAGAGCGTACTGCGGTGCTGAAGCGGTTCTACCGCAGTGATGAAGGCCACCGCCATGCCGGGTTCGGGCTGGGGTTGTCGATCGTTGCGGCGATCGTCGACCTGCATGGGTTCGGGCTGGAGATTGGAGAGAGCGAGCTGGGTGGAGCCAGGTTAGTGCTGCACTGCCCGCTCGCGGGGCTGGCCAAGTAAAAGCGGGGCCGCTTTGCGGCCCCTATACGCCGATCAGTCAGCCAGACGCCAGGTAGTCGCGCCCTTGCTGTCTTCCAGCACTACGCCCATGGCGGTGAGCTGGTCGCGAATACGGTCCGACTCTGCCCAGTTCTTGTCCGTACGCGCCTGCAGACGCGCCTGGATCAGGCCTTCCACCTCGGCAGCATCGACCTTGCCTTCGGCACCCGCACGCAGGAAGTCATCGGCTTCCAGCTGCAGCACACCCAGCACATCACCGAGCTCGCGCAGGCGACCAGCCAGGCCGGCAGCCGCTTCCAGGTCGCTGTCGCGCAGGCGGTTGATCTCGCGCACCAGGTCGAACAGCACAGCGCAGGCTTCAGGGGTGCCGAAGTCGTCGTTCATCGCCATGCTGAAGCGCTCGACGAACGCTTCGCCACCCTTGGCCGCCACCCGTGGCAGGCCGCGCAGGGCGTGGTAGAAGCGCTCCAGCGCGCCCTTGGCATCACGCAAGCTGTCTTCCGAGTAGTTGATCGCGCTGCGGTAGTGGCTGGCCACCAGCAGGTAGCGCACCACTTCCGGGTGATACTTTTCGAGCACGTCACGGATGGTGAAGAAGTTGTTCAACGACTTGGACATCTTCTCGCCATTGATACGGATCATGCCGCAGTGCATCCAGGCGTTGGCGTACTGCTTGCCAGTGGCCGCCTCGCTCTGGGCAATCTCGTTCTCGTGGTGCGGGAACTCCAAGTCGCTGCCGCCACCGTGAATGTCGAAGCTCTCACCCAGGCAGCAGGTGGACATCACCGAGCACTCGATGTGCCAGCCCGGACGACCTGGGCCCCATGGCGACTCCCAGCTCGGCTCGCCCGGCTTGACGCCTTTCCACAGCACGAAGTCCAGCGGGTCCTGCTTGGCTTCGTCGACCTCGATGCGTGCGCCGATGCGCAGGTCTTCGATTTTCTTGCGCGACAGCTTGCCATAGCCGACGAACTTGCCGACGCGGTAGTACACGTCGCCATTGCCCGGGGCGTAGGCGTAACCCTTGTCGATCAGGGTCTGGATCATCGCGTGCATGCCGGCGATATGGTCGGTGGCACGCGGCTCCTGGTCCGGCGGCAGGATGTTCAGGCGACGCTCGTCTTCGTGCATCGCGTCGATCATGCGGGCGGTGAGCGCGTCGAAGGTTTCGCCGTTCTCGTTGGCCCGATTGATGATCTTGTCATCGATGTCGGTGATGTTGCGCACGTAGGTCAGGTCATAGCCGCTCTTGCGCAGCCAGCGGGTGACCAGGTCGAAGGCCACCATGCTGCGACCATGGCCCAGGTGGCAGTAGTCGTACACGGTCATGCCGCACACGTACATGCGCACCTTGTTGCCATCCAGCGGCTTGAAGGTTTCCTTCGCTTTGCTCAGGGTGTTGTAAATGGTAAGCACGGTGGTTCCTCAGCTGCCCCAGGAGTCACGCAGGGTGACAGTGCGGTTGAACACCGGGCGGCCCGGCTGGCTGTCTTTCAGGTCGGCGCAGAAGTAGCCTTCGCGCTCGAACTGGAAGCGGTCCTCGGGCTGCGCCTGCGCCAGCGACGGCTCGGCACGGCAACCGCTGAGCACTTGCAGCGAACCAGGGTTGATGTTGTCCAGGAAGCTGCCGCCCTCCTCGGTCTTTTCCGGGTTCGGCGAGCGGAACAGGCGGTCGTACAGGCGCACTTCGCACTCGACGCTGCCCTCGGCCGGCACCCAGTGGATCACGCCTTTGACCTTGCGGCCTTCAGGGTTCTTGCCCAGGGTGTCCGGGTCGTACGAGCAACGCAGCTCGACGATGTTGCCGTCGGCATCCTTGATGGCTTCGTCGGCGCGGATCACGTAGCTGCCACGCAGGCGCACTTCACCAGCCGGTTCCAGGCGCTTGTAGCCCTTCGGCGGCTCTTCCATGAAGTCGTCGCGGTCAATGTACAGCTCGCGGGAGAACGGCAGCACGCGCGCACCCATGTCTTCCTTCGGGTGACGTGGCAGCTCAAGCTGCTCGACCTGGCCTTCGGGGTAGTTGGTGATGACCACTTTCAGCGGGCGCAGCACGCACATGGCGCGCGGTGCGGTGCGGTCCAGGTCGTCACGAATGCTGAACTCCAGCATCGACATGTCGACCACGCCGTCGGAACGGTTGGTGCCGATCATTTCGCAGAAGTTGCGGATCGAGGCCGGGGTGTAGCCACGGCGACGGAAGCCCGACAGGGTCGACATGCGTGGGTCGTCCCAGGCGTCGACGTGTTTCTCGTCCACCAACTGCTTGAGCTTGCGCTTGGAGGTGATGGTGTAGTTCAGGTTCAGGCGGCTGAACTCGTACTGGCGCGGATGTGCCGGCACCGGCAGGTTGTCGAGGAACCAGTCGTACAGCGGACGATGCCCTTCGAATTCCAGGGTGCAGATCGAGTGGGTAATGCCCTCGATGGCGTCCGACTGGCCGTGGGTAAAGTCGTAGTTGGGGTAGATGCACCATTTGTCACCGGTCTGGTGATGGTGGGCATGGCGGATGCGGTACAGGATCGGGTCACGCAGGTTCATGTTCGGCGAGGCCATGTCGATCTTGGCCCGCAGCACGCGCTCGCCGTCCTTGAACTCGCCGGCCTTCATGCGGGCGAACAGGTCGAGGTTTTCTTCCACGCTGCGCTCGCGGAACGGGCTGTTCTTGCCCGGCTCCTTGAGGGTGCCGCGGTATTCCTTGGCTTGCTCAGGGGTCAGGTCGCAGACGTAGGCCTTGCCCTGCTTGATCAGCTCGACCGCCCAGTCGTGCAACTGGTCGAAGTAGTCGGAGGCATAACGCACGTCGCCGGCCCAGTCGAAACCCAGCCACTTGACATCATTCTGGATGGCGTCGATGTACTCCTGGTCTTCCTTGGCCGGGTTGGTATCGTCGAAACGCAGGTGGCAGACGCCGCCGAATTCCTTTGCCAGGCCAAAGTTGACGCAGATCGACTTGGCGTGGCCGATGTGCAGATAACCATTGGGCTCCGGCGGGAAACGGGTGACGATGCTGCTGTGCTTGCCCGAGTCCAGGTCGGCCTGGATGATCGGCCGCAGGAAGTTCGCAGGGACAGCGGGGGCGCCTTTGGCAGCGGCGTTGGGCGCGTTGTCGGCAGTGGGCTTGCTCATAGGATCCTTGAATGCGTGTGTCCAGCCTGGGTAGGCCGATTGAATCAAAGGGCCTATCATAGCCGAAGCAGTCAAGCTGCTGACAGTCGGGCCCAAACAAACTGATGTGATTTATCACGGCTTTTTGCCGCAGCCTGGCAAAATGGCCAGTGCGCGCCATGTGTCGAGTTCGCCTGATCCTGCGTCAGGTGATAACCCGCGCACTGCGCACCCTAATTTCTGATTGCCTTGAAAGAGCGAGTTTCAGCATGTCCAAAGTCAAACTGAGCACCAACCACGGCGACATCGTCCTGCAGCTGGACGCCGAGAAAGCGCCTCTGACTACCGAAAACTTCGTTCAGTACGTCAAGGAAGGCCACTACGATGGCACCGTATTCCACCGTGTCATCAAGGGCTTCATGATCCAGGGCGGCGGCTTCGAGGCCGGCATGAGCCAGAAGAAAACCCGCGCCAGCATCCAGAACGAAGCCGACAACGGCCTGAAGAACAAGAAGTACAGCATCGCCATGGCCCGCACCATGGAGCCGCACTCCGCCTCGGCGCAGTTCTTCATCAACGCCTCCGACAACGACTTCCTCAACCACAGCGGCAAGAACGTGCAGGGCTGGGGCTACGCCGTGTTCGGCGAAGTGATCGAAGGCCGTGAAATTGTCGACGCTATCGAAAAAGTCGCCACCGGCTCCAAAGCGGGTCACCAGGACGTACCGAAAGACGACGTGATCATCGAGAAAGCCGAGATCATTGAGTGATACTGCTGATCTCCGATCTGCATCTGCAAGAAGAACGCCCGGATATTTCCCGGGCGTTTCTTGATCTGCTCGATGGCCGTGCCCGCCACGCCAAGGCGCTGTACATTCTTGGCGACTTTTTCGAAGCGTGGATCGGTGACGATGCCATGACGCCCTTCCAGCAGTCGATCTGCCAGGCGATGCGCCGGCTGAGCGACAGCGGCACGGCCATCTACCTGATGCACGGCAACCGTGATTTCCTGATTGGCCAGGCCTTCTGCGACGCCGCAGGCTGCACGCTACTGAGCGACCCCAGCGTGATCGAGCTGGGCGGTGAACAGGTGCTGCTGATGCATGGCGACACTTTGTGCACCCGCGACCTGGGTTACATGAAAATGCGCCGTTTGCTGCGCAACCCGCTGAGCTTGTGGATTTTGCGCCACCTGCCGTTGTCGTCCCGCTACAAACTGGCGCGCAAGCTGCGCAGCGAAAGCCGCACGCAAACGCGGATGAAATCCACCGAAATTGTCGACGTCACGCCGGAGGAAGTACCGAAGGTGATGGCGGCGCATGGCGTGCGCACGCTGGTGCATGGCCATACCCACCGCCCGGCGATCCACAAGCTGATGGTCGATGGGCAGCCAGCACGGCGCATCGTGCTGGGCGACTGGGACCGCCGGGGTTGGGCCCTGCAGGTTGACGAGCAAGGGTTCCAGCTGGCGCCGTTCGAGTTTTCCTGACCCCGACACCAGCGGGTTGCCAGCACTGGCCACTTCGGGGGTGACCCGCGAAGTGGCCAGCATGCCTTACTGCTGCGCCATTGCCCCCTTGTCCCGCTCACTGATCACCGATTCCCGGTACTCAGGGTCCGCCTTGATCTGTGCCTCGGTAAACGGTATCAGCGCCAGTTGCTTGGCCGCGAAGGCCTTGGTCTGGTCACTGGCGTGCGCCGAAGCGGCCTCGCTGGACTGCGAGAACGCCAGCAGCCCACGCGCCTCTGGCCCTTTGTCGGTGAAGCTGACCAGTTGCAGGTAGCTGGTACCACTGACCACCAGCCGCTTGCCGTGCCCGTGCGGCACGCTGTAAATCGCGTTGTACACCCCCAGCGCCTGCGGGCCACCCGGTACCGGCGTGCCATCAAGCGCCTGCTGCACCTGCCCCCAACGCGCCTCCCCGGCCACGCCACTCTCACTTACCTGCTTGATCGACGCCAGTGCTGCATCGTGTACCAGCTTACGCACCGCGGCTTGCTCGACCGCAAGGCCGCGCGGGGTGTGCTGCGGGTCGGCCGGGTCGAACGCCACCCGCCAGCTTTCCGGGTGCTCGGCCAAGGCAGTGAACAGATTCTGGAAATGCACCAGGCCAATGCCACTGTCCAGGTCGGCCTTGCCGTTCCAGGCAGCCAGGCTGCTGCACACGGCCTGCACATCCGCGCTGGCACCTTTGCACCATTGCAGCAGGTCCGGCAGCACCAGGCTGGCCAGGTAGACCTCGTCATCGGTGACCATGCGCTGCAGCTCATCCACACCCAACCGGGCGGTGCCTTGCAAACGCTGCAGGGCAAAACGGCCACGCATGCCCAGCGGCTGGTCATTGCGGCTGACCAAGGGCGAGTAGCCGGTCAGCGGCTGTGCAGGGTTCACCATCCAGGCCGGGTCGTTGGAGTTTTGCACGAAGTCTTCACGCTCGAGGCTCGGCAGCAAGCGGGCCGGGAAAATGCCCGGTTGCGCCGCCTGCGCGTCCACCTTCCACTGGCAGGCGCTACGCGAACCATCCAGCACCACCACGCGCCCTTGCGCCTGCGGGTTGCTGCAGGTATCCAGCAGTTGCTGGTCGACATAGGGCACGACCGACTGGTTCAGGTACAAAGCCCGCCCACCCTGGTCCACGGCCAGCGTGTTGACCCAAGGGATGCCTTGCAACTGCTCGACCGAACCCTTCAATGCCGCGAGGCTGTCGGCACGGTTGATCTGGTACCACTGCTGCAATACACGTGTGTTCTCAAGGTTGGCGTCACGCAAGCTGTAGGCCGCATGCACATCCCAGTCCAGGCGACCTGGCCATTGCACCACCGGGCCGAACTGAGAGCTGTAGACCTGCCGCGCTACCTGGCTCAGGCTGCCATCCTCGGCCTTGACCGCCACACGGATGGTTTGCCGGGCCAGCGGTAGCGACCTGCCATCGAGCAAGTAGCGCGTCGGGTCCTTGGGGTCGAGCTGCAGGCGGTAGAGGGTGAAGTGCTTAGAGGTGTCGACGGTGTGCGTCCACGCCAGGTGCTGGTTGAAACCGATGTTGATCATCGGCAGGCCCGGTAATGCTGCGCCCATCACGTCGAGCTGGCCTGGAATGGTCAGTTGCATCTGGTAAAAGCGCATGCCGCCCATCCACGGGAAGTGGGGGTTGGCCAGCAACAGGCCGCGGCCATTGGCCGAACGCTGCGCACCTACTGCCACAGCATTGCTGCCACGCTCCGAGGCGAACCGCTCCTGCCGGGCCAGCGCAGCGGCAAAACCCGCTGAGGATGCCTGGCGGGTCAGTGCTGGAGGGTGTGCCCCCGCCAGCGCCTCGACGAACTGCCCGACACCGCCCTCGGCCAGCAACCGGCGGGTCAGTTTGACCAGGTCCTGGCTGCTGATAGGCCGCACCCACTCACCCTCGCCGCATTCGGCGGGCAGCCCTTGGCCACGGCGCTCGGCCAATGCCCGGTTGTAGCCGCTGGCATAACCCGCCAGCAGTGCCTGTACCGGCGCTGGCTGTGCCTGCAGGAACGCATCGACCGCCGCAGGGCTGTTGAGCCAGGTGAAAAACAGGTCGCTGGCCAGGTTGTCACGCTGCTCCAGGGTCTTGCCCTTGGCGCCGAAAAAGCGCGATCGCTCACCGCTCACGGTCAGCACTTCATTGGCCAGCAGGCACAGGTTGTCCTGGGCATAGGCATAGCCAACGCCATAACCCAGGCCGCGCTCATCCTTGGCCACGATATGCGGCACGCCAAAACTGGTGCGGCGGATCTGGGCACTGCTATCGGCTACGGCGGGCTGCGCCTGTACGCCGATACTGAAGGCCACCAGGGCAGCGGCCAGGCCGGCGCACGTCATGGGACGGGAAAGTGGAAACACGGGCACTCCTCGGATTCGGGGGTCATCCCGATCAGACGAATGGCCAGATGAAAATTTTACGTATTACAAGGCGATGGAACGTCTTGATGAGGAGCAGGCATTTTTTTACGAGTGGGTTGCAGTTTTTGCGTTCTCATTCGTCCTAGTAAGTGAGGCAACCACATTTCGGGTTCGTCCACGAAAAGGAGCATTCACATGTACAACCCGCAACCCTCGATCCAGGCCGGGCGCGTCCCAGGCAAAGCGCCCAATGGACAGGACGCTTTTTCTGAAGAACGCATCGGCAATGAACAGATCCGCGAGCTGCTGCGCACCTTCGGCCTGCGCACCAGCCTGATCCGCCTCAAGGTGATCGACGCTTTGCACGCCGCCGACCGCAATGGCCGCAGTATTGGCGTGCGCGGTGTGCATGCACAACTGGAACAACTGGATATCCCGTTGTCGTTCCTCAGTGTGCGCGAAGTACTCAAGCGCCTGTGCACCGAAGGCGTCATCCAGCTGGGTAGCGACAAATGTTACAGCCTCAACCCCCAGGCGCGTGCCGTACTGGAGCAAACACTCTCGCGCTGAGCGCATGGCCGGCCATGCCTGGCCGGCCCGCGCAGATCAGGGCTTGACCTTGCGCCGCAGAATGCCGTTGATCACCACGACCACCACGGCAATGGCGATGGCCAGCATCTGGAAGGTCTGTTCACTGATTGTGCCCTGTTTCTGCAGATGGGACAGGCCCAGCATCAGGCCCAGTACCACCAGGATGATCAAAAGTGAATATTTGAGGCGCTGCACGTGTGTCATCGAAGGTTCCTTGCAACATCAGGGGCAAATGGCTCGCAACGAGCGGCGGCAATGATACAACGGTCACTGCCCACAGCGCTGTATTTCCTGCTGGGTGGGGCAGCGCGGGCCTGAAAGCATGGGAGTTCCAAGCACCCATGCCGGAGGCACCATGTACAAAACGTTGCTGTTCGCATCGCTGTTTCTGTCCCCCCTCTCCCTTCATGCGCTGGACACCCAGCAGACGCCTGACGAACACCTGCTCGAACTGGGCCACCAGCTGGCTACCCATGCCGGTGCCAGCCAATGGCAACAATTGTGGCAACGTGTCCGCCAGGCCGGCTACCTGCAGGCTGGTGCTGCGCCGGTACATTTCAGCGTGCCTGCGGCCCGGTTACCCGACCTGGCTCGGCAAACCCTGGCCCAGGCCGACCAGGTACAGGCACTGCGCCAGACACAGGCACTGTACCGCCGCAGCTTTGCCGGCCCGGCCATTGGCCAGCGCAACGGGCAGCCGTTGCATGCGCTTTGCCTGTTGGTCGATTGGCGCACATTGCCCCAAGGCATGCGCGCCACCCCTCACGCCTACCTGGCTAGCGCCAGCTTGCTGAGCAGCTATCCGTGCGACTGATGGTTGCCTGACCCATTCGCATCAATGGGAGTAACCAGATGGGTCGCCTTACGGTACAGCCGGAAGTCAACGCGATTTCCTACACCGCCAGATATCGTTGCCTGCAAAACCTACTCACCGAAGCTACAACCCCCAGCCCCTATGTCGCCTAGCGACGCGCCTTGGCTGTCGCACAGAATTTGCTCACACCTTCGACATAACGCCGTGGGTGATCGGGTCGCACATCCACCCATCCCGAAGGAGCGCCATATGCAACTGCCAGATTTGAGCCAGATCGATATCAGCCAACTGCCCCACTCGTTGCAGGCCTTGATCGAGTGTATCGGTATCGAAAACGCCTACCAGCTCACCTGCGCCTACGGCGGCAGGCCCAAATACATTCCCAAGCACCGCGAGCGCACCAAGCTCGCCGACGTGCTGCCAGCCGAAGCGTTAGACGCACTGATCAAGCGCTTTGCCGGGGTCGCACTGGAAATTCCCAAGGCTGACCACTTTCTGCGCCAACTGCGCAACCAGCAGATCCAGAAGGAAAGCGCCAACGGCTTGTCACGCAGCCTGCTGGCGAACAAGTACGGCCTGAGCCTGCGCCAGATCGGCAACATCCGGCGCCAGGAGCCTTGCACGCGCTGATACCCAAGCACCGTAGCAGCCCTTATGCGGTTGCCTCAACCCACCAGAAGATGAGTTTCCTTATATGTCGATAGATAACAGCCTGATTGGCTCCGTCATCAACGCCCTGCCGATGGACCGCCTGATTGCTGGCCCCTTGCAGGCCATGGTCCAGGCGCAGGTGACTGCCAGTAAATCGTACGCCGACTTCCTGATGCAGGTGTGCGTCCAGGATGGCAAGGCCGTCGCCATCCAGTTCGACTACGACGAAACCATCGTCGACGAACAAGGCGAATACAAGGGTGTGGTCAGCAAGACCATGAAAGTGCCGCTGCTGGCGGCCATTACCCACCCGAACATTTCCATTGAAGAGGGTAATGTCGAGTTCGAGCTGGTCATCAGCCAGATGTCCGAAGATGTATCCAGCAAGGACATGAATGCAGAAACGACCGCCTCCCTGGGCTGGGGGCCGTTCAAGCTGAACGTGAAAGGCAGCGTGAGCCACAAGTCCACGCAAACCCGCAAGACAGATACCCGCGCCCGCTATGCCTTCAACACGACCTTGAAACGCCAGGAACCGCCCGAAGCGATGATGAGGGTAATCGAGTTTCTGACTGACGCCGCGACCAAGCCAACCGTTGTCAGAACGGCCGCGCTGGAAAGCCCGGACGAAATTTCCCAGGCCGATACCTTGAAAGGGCCTGAGCCTGAAAAACTACCGACCCCTTAAGACCCTTGCACTTCACCCTCGAGCCCCTCTTCCCGCAATGAGAGGGGCATAACCTGGCTTGAGGAGTCGGATCGTTGCAAAAGCCCCCTGCCCCCATGACCTCCATCGACCTGCGCGAGATCACCCGTGGCCTGCAAGAGGCCGCCAGCGCCACCAACAGTTTGATCGCCCAGCAGTACATCAACCTCTTCGACCAGTTCTTCGAATGCGACACCGAGGCGTTGGGCGCCCCTATGAAGGCCAAGATGGTCGAGGTGGCGATGGACGGCCAGCACATCATGCGCGTTCCATTGTTCGCCCTGGTATCACCCAAGGGCCTGGCCCTGGAGCGCATGCAGGTCGATTTGTCTGTAAGGGTCAAAGGTACTGAAGCGCAACAGGCGCTGCTGACGGCAGCCGAGAGCAAGGCCGCCAGCTTCAAGGTGACCATCGGCGGCCAGGGCCGTCAGGGTGAAAGCCGGGACCCAGACGAAGTGCAGATCCGCATGCAGTTCCAGGCGAGTGAGCCGCCGGAGGCGCTGAACCGGTTGATCGAGGAATACACCAGCCTGATCGTCCCGGTACGCGCTACCCAATCGCCGCCCCCAACCGACACCAATGAGTTCATCGAGGCGGCCATCGTCCGTTGACGACCGCCCCGGCGCAGGCCTAGAAGTCGCGTTTGTAGAAGATATCCAGTGAACTCGCCAGCCCGCTGGCGGCTTCAAGGTAGACCTTCTTGCTCAACTTGTAACGCAAGGCGATGGTGTTGGCGGGTTCGAACACCCCTACCCCGTAACGCAGGCTCAGCTTTTCAGTCAGGTTGCCGCTGGCGACCACGCTGGTGCTGTTGCCCGACCCTTCGGTATCCAACTGGAAGTCGTCGATACCCAGGCTCGACGCCAGGCTGCCGGTAATGCCGGCACTGCCGGCCAGCCCCAAGCCCAAGGCCGCCTCGGCGAGCATGTTGTTGTCTTCGCCGGAGGTGCCCAATGGCCGCCCCAGTACCAGGTACGACAGCGCCTGCTCCTGGCTCATGGCCGGCTCCGAGAACACCTTCGTGGTGGGCTGTTCGGCGCTGCCGCTCAGGCGGATACCAGCAATCACATCGTCAACCTTGCGGATTGCTTCGATGTCCAGGTACGGCTGGTCGATTGGGCCGGCGAACAGCAGCCGCGCTCGGCGGATGGTCAAGCGTTGACCGTAGGCACGGTAGCGGCCGTCTGCCAGGCTCAGCTCGCCACGGGTGTCGAGGTTATCACCAATGTGCACATGGCCAAGCAGGTTGGCGGTAAGGCCAAAGCCGCTGAACGACAGCTTGTCCTGGCCCACTTCGACGTCGATGTCCATGGCCATCGCCATGGGCGGTTTGCCCTCTTCGGTCTGGTGACCGACGATTACCGTGTCATCCGACACCTTGACGGTGGACGGCGGCAGCTCGCGGACGGTGATCTTGCCCTTGGGCACCTGAACCTTGCCGGTCACCGCCAGCTTGTCGTCGATCAGGCGCAAGGTAAGGTCTGGGGCCACCTCCAGTGCGGCATAGGGCTCGACCGTGACCGGCAGTTGCTGGCCTTGCAAACGCACGTCCATGCCCAACGCCTGGCCCCAGGTGAGGTTGCCGCTCAACTGCCCACGCCCAGCCTCGCCACTGCGCCAATTGCCGTTGAGCTGCACCTGCTCACCGCTGATCAGTGCCTGCAGTGACAGGTCCTGCAGGCTGGCCGGCAGCTCTGCACCACTGACTTCACCACCGCTGAGCATCAGGTTACCGTTGACCTGCGGCGCCAGCAAAGTACCTGAAAGCCGGCCACTGCCATTGAGCTGCCCAGCCAGGCGTTCGACCATCGGCACAAACGGACGGGCCACCGACAGGTCTAGCCCGGCCAGGCGGAAATCACCCGACAATGGCTTGTTCTTGCCTAGCGGATCGAGCCGGGCGTTGACGCTCAGTTCCCCCAGACGCTCACCGCGAAACGCCAGGCGCGTATCGATGCGTCGCGGTGCCAGCGTGCTGTCCAGGCGCAGGGCCTGATACGGGAAGTCGATCCAGCGGCCCTTGTCGCGTACCCGCAGGGTGCCGCCACTGGCATCGACAACGACAGTACCCTTGGGGCCGCTGGCCGGGATGTCCAAGTTGATATCGGCATTGAGCAGGCCTTGCCAGGCAAAGTCCTTCGGCAGCCACTGGGCCAGGCTGTCCAGCGGGAACTGCTTGAGGTGGTAGCGCAGGCGGGGCTCGGGGGCCAGGCGCTGGTCCTCGCCACACAGGCTGGCCTGCCCGGAGCGCCAGCAGTGGGCCCCGAAATCCAGCTGACCGCTGGCCAGCCGCTGCAGGCGTGCCGGGGCCTGCAACTGCCAATCCTGGCCGCCGGCCTGAATCCGCCCGCTGGCCAGACGACCACGCCAGTCACCCTTGTTCAACTGGCCATCCAGGCCAAGGTCGAGCTTGAGTTGCGGGCCGTCCAACGCCAGAGTCACGGCCTGTTGGCGAATGTCGCCTTTGCCGTTGGCCTGCAGCGTGCCCAAGGCCGTGTCACCCAGGTGAATACCTGTGGCCTTGAGCTCGACAACGCCGCGTTGAGCGTTGTCCAGGCGCGCCTCCAGGTCCAGCTGCTGCAGGCGGTTTTCGGCCTGGGCCAAGCGCTGACCTTGCAAGGTCAGGGTACCTTGCGGAGCCTGCAGCGTCCCGGCGACATCCAGCCGCCCCTTGACCTGCCCTTGCAGCCTCGGCCACAACTGGCCCAGGCGCGGCAAGTCGATGTCGATTCGCCCGGCCAGCCGTTGTTGCAGGCTGCCACTGCCGTTGATGCGGTTGTCACCCAGCTGGATAGCCAGTGCGCCCAGGGTCCAGTTTTGCCCTGCCCCCTGGGCTTCGGCCTTGAGTACGGCTGGCTGGCCACGCAGGCGGCCTTTAAGGTCGAGCTGGGCATCGAGGGTAAGCGCCTCGCCTTTGAGCTCGCCTTTGCTGCGCAGTGGCCCCGCCAGGGTGCCCGGTAGCTCGGCCAGCCAATAGGCCGGATCGAGCGCGGAAAGCTGCAAGTCGACATCCCAGGCCAGCGTGTTGGCAAAACGCACGGCGACACTGCCGGCGGCCTTGCCCTGGCCGGCAGTCAGCGCCAACTGTGGCAGTTTCACCTGGCTCAGGTCGCCTTCGAACGGGCTGGCCAGGCTGAACGCCCCCGCCGGGCCGTCCAGCTCACCCTTGAAGGTGCCCTGGTAATTGCCATCGCGATAATGCACCTGGGTATTGAAGCGCTTGAGGGTGACCTCAGGCGGAGTCTCCAAGGGGTACAGGCGCAACCACGGGAAATCCTGCCAGTCCAGCTGCGCATCGGCGCTCAGGCCTTGCTGCCAGTCAGCCGTCGCTTGCAACTTGACCCGTTGGTTGTCGTTGGCGGTCAGGTCCAAGGCATCGAGCCTGGCGCCTTTACTGTCCACCAACCCGGACAAGGCCAGGGCGATCGGCGATTGTTCGGCGGGCAGGCTGGCCGTGCCCGACAGGTGATAGCCCTTGAGCAAATCGCCCTGGGCGTCGAGCTTCAGCTGGTTCAGCTGCAAAGTGTCGGGCAACGTGCCAGCCGGCTTGAATGCCTCGGAGCGGATCTGCAAGGTAGCTGGCAGGTGTTCGGCCAATGCCTGCAATTGGCCGCTCAGCGTGGCATCGAGGTAACCACTGCTGCTGCCAGCCAGTTTCAGGGTTTTTTGCAATTCACCGCTGGCAGTCAGTGCCAGCTGCCAAGGCTTGCCCTCTACCGCAGGCAACTGCAGTTGCGCCTGCAGTTGCAGCGGCCAGTCACCTTCGGGCTGCAGGTCGCCTTGCAGGTTCAAATTCAGGTCGTCGCGCTGCAGCCGCAGGCTGTCGATGCGCATCCCGCTGTTGGTCCAGTGCGCCGCGAGCTGCAAGTCGCCAAGCAGTTCGCTGCCATCCAGGCGCAGCTGACCAACCTTGACCTCGCCCAGCTCGATAGCCAGTGGCAAGCGCAGGGTCGGCAATTGCAGCGGTGCGTTGTCGGTGGGTTCGGGGCTTGGCGCAAAGCCCATGTCGATGCGTTCGGCCTGCAACCGGTCGATGCACAACGTGGCGCGTAGCAAGCAAGCAGGCGACCAAGCCAGCATCGGCGCCTGCACCTCTACCTTGCTGCCGGCGTCGGCCCAGATCAGCTGGCTAGCTTGCCAACTGCCCGCAAGGCGCCCTTGGAAATCGGCCACTTCGAGCCCGGGCACCTTGCCCAGTGCCCAGCGGCTACCAGCCTCGGTACCCAGCAGCAGGCCCAGTGCCAGGCCCAAGCTCGCGACTACCCCAAGCAGGCCCAGCAGAATGTATTTGATCACGCGTTTCACAGCTCGGGCCCCATGGAAAAGTGCAGGCGAATGCCCCCTTCGTCATCCAGCGCTTTGGCCAGGTCCAGGCGCAACGGCCCCACCGGCGACACCCAGCGCACACCAAAACCAACACCGGTCTTGAGGCTGGGCAGCTCCAGGTTGTTGAACGAGTTGCCTTGGTCGACGAACGTCGCAACCCGCCACTTTTCTGTCAGCGAATATTGGTACTCGACGCTGCCAGCCACCAGGTAGCGCCCGCCAATGCGGTCGCCGTCGCTGTTCTTCGGCGACAGGGTCTGGTAGTCGTAGCCGCGCACGCTCTGGTCGCCACCGGCGAAGAAGCGCAGCGAAGGCGGAATGCTGTTCTTGAAGCCATTGGTCGCGCTGCCGCCAAACTGCACGCGACCGAGAAAGCGGTGGTTTTGGCCCAGCGTGGTCAGGCCTTTGAGCAATACGTTGCCGTGCAGAAGGTTGGTATCGGAAACCAGCCCTTCCTTGGCGCCCTGCACATCGAATTGCAGGCGATAGCCGTTGTGTGGGTCGATGCGGTTGTCGCTGCGCAGGAAGGAATAGCTCACGCCAGGCATCAGCAAGTTGCTCAGCCCGGAGTCGTCGCCCAGGCGATACTCCTCGCGCTGGTACTTGAGCGATATCACCCGCTGCCAGCCACTGGGCAGCTTGCTGTGCCACTCGGGGCCGACCGTCAACAGCTTGCTGAGCGTGTCGGTACCGGCAAGCTCTTCATTCTGGTAGCCACCGGCAAAGCGCAGCTTGTCGGTCAGCGGCGGGTCGAGGGGAATGTCGTACCACAGGCCAACGTTCTGCCGTGGTGCGGACAGCTCGGTTTCCCAACCGTAGCTGTGGCCCTGCGGGTTGACCCAGTGGCGGGTCCAGTTGGCCTTGCCGCGCGGCCCGACGTCAGTCGAAAAACCCAGGCCCAGGCCCAGGGTGCGTGGTTTACGGGTTTCCAGACGGACATCCACCGGGACTTCTTCACCTACGGCGGCAGTAGGCGCCGCGTCTACGCGCACACCTTCGAAATAGCCGCTCGATTGCAGGTCATTGTTCAGCTCGGCGACCAGTTCCGAGTCGTAGGGGGTGCCCGGTTTGAATGACACCATACGCTGCAAGAGATCGTCATCCAACGGCGTGTCGCCCCCGAAGGTGACAGCGCCCAGGCGATAGCGCGGGCCACTCTGGTAGACCAGTTCGATATCGGCCACGCCGGCCTGCGGGTCCACAGCCAGGCGCTGGCTGCTGAAGCGTCCACTGAAGAAACCGTAGCGCGACGCCTGGTTCTGGATCAGCCGTTTGGCATCCTCATAAAGGCCGTGATTGAGTTGCTCACCCGCGCGCAGCGCCTTGCTGTCAGGCACGCGGAAGGCCTTCATTTCGCTGGCCGGGCCCTCGATGCGCACAGTCACGTTGCGCAGGCGAATGGGCTCGCCAGGGTTGATGCTGATGATCAGTTGCGGGGAATGGTCAGCGTCGCTGGCGGGTTTTACCTCGGTATCGATCTGTGCCTGATAGTAGCCAAGTGCCTGCGCCGCTTTGCGCGCCTGCTCCTCGGCCCCGCGACTGAAGCGTAAAAGTGCTTCTTCATCGCGGTCACCCAAGGTGCCGATATAGCCTTCGACATTGGCCTTGAGCGCCTTGTTGGCCGGTTTTACCTTCACCAGCAACTCGCTCTGGCCCCACGCTGCGAAACTGGCGGCCCAGAAAACCAGGCCCCAGGTGAATCTTCCTGAATACGTCATGCGGCGAATGCTACCAGAGCCAGGCGCTCAAGGGAGCCGCCTGGCGGCCTGTTCAGGCAAAAGCGGAATTTGAAGAGATTGGATTAGGATGAAAGAACACCCTTTCTCGGATTGGTCCTACAGCTACCTCGCCTATCTCTTCATAACCCTGGCGCTGATAAAAAGCCAGGTAGTGCTCGTTACCGGTATCCAGCACGACCCCTTGGGTGCCTGGGTCCTCCGCGCACCAGTCGTGCACAGCTTGTAACAATTGCTCGCCGTAGTGTTTGCCCTGGAATTGCGGGTGCACCCCCAGCAATGGCAGCACATGCACCCGGTCAGTGGGCAGGCAGGTGGCCAGCGCGGCCTGGTAGTCCATGTAGCGCCGCGTGCAGCGCAGGCCTGTACCAAGCATCATGCGCAGGCGCCAGGCCCAGCTGTCGGCCACGCCCAGGCGGCGCAGTGGCGGCACGATCAGGGCCAGGGCAATCAGGCGATCCTCTACCAGCAAGCCGATGGCGGGTAGTTGCAGATAGAAGTGCTGGCGCACCCATTCGCGCACCATCACCCGCAAGCGCCGCTCATAACCGGGGCGCTGGGCCTCGAAGATGTAGGCGAAGGTAGGCTCATGGCGGTAAGCGTTGTACAGCAATGAACGCGCTTCGCGGCTGTAACCATCATCGAGCAAGCAGACACGGGCCGGAGCGGCTGTGGTTTCGGGCATTGCGGGCAGACCTCCTGGAATGGGCGTACAGTGCCTTGGAGGTGCCCCTGCGCGCTTCGTTCACCCCCTGGAGCACGTTAGCAGCAGGATGACCATGCCGCCATGCTGGTGATGATGGACGATGTCGGCTAGCATCGCGGCTTTTACCGGGATTGTCTTTCCATGAAGATCGTCTGTTTCAACATCAACGGCCTGCGGGCCCGCCCGCACCAGCTGGCGGCGCTGATCGAAAAGCACCAGCCGGACGTGATCGGCCTGCAGGAAACCAAGGTCAGCGACGATCAGTTCCCGCTGGCCGACGTGCAGGCACTGGGCTACCACGTGCACTACCATGGCCAGAAAGGCCACTACGGCGTGGCGCTGCTGTCGCGCCAGGCGCCGCTGAGCCTGCACAAAGGCTTTGCCACCGATGAAGACGACGCCCAGCGCCGCTTTATCTGGGGCACCTTCCCTGATGCCGACGGCAACCCGATCACCATCATGAACGGCTATTTCCCCCAGGGTGAAAGCCGCGACCACCCCACCAAGTTCCCGGCCAAGCAGCGCTTCTACAGCGACCTGCAGGCCCTGCTCGAAGGCCAGTTCCGCAACGACCAGCCACTGCTGGTGATGGGCGACATGAACATCTCGCCGCAGGACTGCGATATCGGCATCGGTGCGGACAACGCCAAGCGCTGGCTGAAGACCGGCAAGTGCAGCTTCCTGCCGGAAGAGCGCGAGTGGATGGAACGCTTGAAAGGCTGGGGCCTTGTCGATAGTTTCCGTCACCTGTACCCGGAGGTGACGGACCGCTTCAGCTGGTTCGACTACCGCAGCCGCGGCTTCGAGGACGACCCCAAGCGCGGGCTGCGCATCGACCTGATCATGGCCTCGCAGCATCTGGTGCCACGCATCAAGGCAGCAGGTGTGGACTATGAACTGCGCGCAATGGAAAAGCCGTCGGACCATGCGCCGATCTGGCTGGAATTGAGCTGAGTCGGAGGGTGGGCGCCAAGGTGCATGCCTTGGCCTCACTCACAACCCCAACCGCAACGCCTCCCCCACCCCCGCTCCGCGCACATCGTCCGCCGCGCTGACCAAAGCAAAGTTGTACGCCCCATGCGACCAATACCGCGCCTCCAGCTGACCGTCGACCCGCTGACCGTCCGGCATGCGCCGATATTGCTCGCCGGGTGAGCGCAGGAACAGGCTGATGCGCTGGCCCTTGCCATCTTCAAACACCAGCAACGCCGCCGGCCCTTGCTCGTTGCTGAGCAAGCGCGCACCCACCGGTTTGAAGCCATAGCCCGCCAGGTCCGGCAGCTGGCCCACGCGGCTGAAATGGCGCCCAAGCCAGTCGCGCAACTGCCCTGGGTCACTGGCCTGGATATCCAAGGCTTCACTGCCAGCAAACAAGCGATGCGCCTGCACAGCGTCGGCCATGGGCAAGTCAACGCGCGCCAAGCTTGCATCGCGCACTTGCCAACCGCCTAAACCACCCACACCCAGCGCTAACATCACCACCGCCGCAGCGGCCCAACGCCGCTGCCGGCGCTGGCGCAATTGCCGACGCAACGGGCCCAATTCCAGCTGCGCGGCACCAGGCAGGTCATCAAACCCGGCCAACGCCGCGCGTAGCCGGCGGGCATCGGCACGCCAACCTTCCACCCGTGCCGCCGCCTGCGGGTTGGCCTCCAGCCAGGCCTGCACCTGGGCCCGGCGCACAGGCTCCAGGCGCTCATCGACATAAGCATGCAGTTCGTCTTCGCTGGGGATCAGACGGGTCATTTCAGTCTCCGCAAGGCCGGTGGCTGGGGGTTGCCCTCGGTCAATTCGCGCAAGGCATTGCGCGCGCGCGACAGGCGCGACATCACAGTGCCGATTGGGATGCCCAAAGCCTGGGCGGCCTCCTTGTAACTCAGGCCTTCGATGCTGACCAGCAGCAACAAGGCACGCTGCTCCGCCGTCAGCCGGGCAAACGCCTGCAGGTCGGCCTGGGCCAGGACGATGGCTTCGAGGTTGTCACCGACAGGCTCCTCGTCGTGCCCGCTGCCGCCAAACCAGGACAACCACCGCGCATGCAGACGCTCGCGGCGTTTACCGTCGAGAAACTGTCGATAAAGAATGGTGAACAACCAAGCGCGCAGGGCATCGGCGTCACGTTGCTGGTCGCGCCGGCTCAGGGCCCGCTCGACCGTTGCCTGCACCAGGTCGTCGGCGCTGCCCGGCTCGCGGGTCAGCCACACGGCAAAGCGTCGCAGACGGGCAAGCAGTTCGCGCCACTGGTGGTCGTCCAGGTCATGCATCGCTAGGTACCGGCCTTTGGGATTGTCAGTGTAAAGGGCAGACGCCTGTGAACAAATTCTATTCCCGGCGATGGAATAAGTTTTTCCCTGCTCCGTCGTACTGGCACCTTCCCTGAACCGGACGATGACCATGAACTCACCCTTGCACGGCCCGGCCAAAGCGCTGCGCCTGGCAGCCATTGGCGCCGTGATGCTGGCCGCAGGTGCCGGCTTTGCCTATGCCGCCGGCTGGCTCGGCGAACCCCGGCTGACGCCACAGCGCATCATCGACACCTTCGAGGCCCAGGCCGGTCACTACCCGGGCTACCGCAAGAACCACGCCAAGGGCCTGTGCGTGAGCGGCTACTTCCAGCCCAGCGGGCAGGCCGCCAACCTGTCCATTGCACGCGCCTTCAGCCAGCAACGGGTGCCGGTTATCGGCCGTTTCGCCATCGGCGGTGCCAACCCGTTCGCCCCGGATACAGGCATCCCGGTGCGCAGCCTGGCAGTTCAACTCAGCACCGACGACGGCCAGGTCTGGCGTACCGGCATGAACAACCCGCCGGTGCTGGCGGTCAGTACCCCGCAAGGGTTCTATTAGCAAGTGCTCGCGGGCGCGCCCGACCCGGCCACCGGCAAACCTAACCCGGCCAAGATGCAAGCGTTCTTCGCCGCCCACCCCGAAAGCGTGGCATTTCGCCAGTGGGCGGCGAGCTACAAGCCAAGTGACAGCTTCGCCAGCACGCAGTATCACAGCATCAATGCCTTCCGCCTGATCGACTCAGCTGGCACGGCCCACCCGGTGCGTTGGCAGCTCGAGCCACAAACCGCGTTTGCCGCACTACCTGGCCAGGTTGATGACAAACAGTTCCTGCAACACGACCTGCAGCAACGCCTGGCCCAGGCCCCGTTGCGCTGGACGTTGCGTTTGGTGCTGGCCGAACCGGGCGATGCCGTGGATGACCCTGCCCGCCTCTGGCCCGCCGAGCGTCGTAGCGTGGACGCCGGCACCTTGGTGCTGGAGCACGTCGACGCTCCAGAGCAAGGGGCCTGCCGCGACCTGAACTTCGACCCGCTGATTCTGCCACGGGGTATCGAAGCGTCCGGCGACCCGATCCTCGCCGCCCGGTCCGCCGCCTATTCGGAATCCTTCAACCGCCGCAGCCGTGAATCGCTCAGCACTGGAGCCCGTCCATGAAACCCGAAGCCTTCCACCCCTTCGCCCGTCTGTTGCACTGGCTGATGGCCGTGCTGATCCTGGCCATGCTGTTCATCGGCGTGAGCATGGTCGCCGACCTGTCGCCACGCCACCCGCTGCTGATCAGCCTGCACAAGGCCACCGGCCTGGCCCTGCTGGTGCTGGTGCTGTTGCGCATCGCCGTGCGCCTGAGCGTGCCGCACCCACCGCTGCCACACGACCTGCCAGTGCTGCAGCGCTGGGCCGCCGGGGCCTCGCACCTGCTGCTCTATGGGCTGATGCTGGCCATGCCGCTGCTGGGATGGGCCATGCTATCGGCGGGCGACTACCCGCGCCCGCTCGGTTTACCCGCCATCGCCCCGCACAACCTGCAGCTGTATGCCGTGCTGCGTCAGGCCCATGGCTGGGCCGGCTACCTGCTGTTCGCCACGGTGCTGGTGCACGTGGGTGCAGCCTTGATGCATGCATGGGTGCGCCGCGACGGTGTGTTGCGTAGCATGTGGCCTGGCCCCTTGCGCCGCAGCGAATGACCTGCTGCATGCCGGGGGGTTCGACAATCAATAATCATTCTTAATAAGATCGGCTTTCTATTTGCCGTACTGCCCTGGACTGCCCTATGAACGTCGCAAAGGATCCTGCAACCCTGCTACCTGCCAGCACCCTGGACTTGCGCCCGCTGCTGCTGGCCAACATGGCCTGTACCATGTCGATGATGGCCTTCGTCGCCTTGATCGGCCCGATTGCCCGCCAACTCGGCATGGCCACCTGGCAAGCTGGCGCCGCCGTAACCGTGGCTGGCGTGGTTTGGGTGCTGCTGGCCCGGCCTTGGGGGCGACTATCGGATCGCCTCGGCCGCCGGCGCATCCTGCTGCTGGGCAGCGCCGGCTTCACCCTGGCTTACTGGCTGCTATGCCTGTTCGTTGAAGGCGCGCTGCGCTGGTTGCCGGGCGCGACCCTGGCGTTCATCGGCCTGATCGTCGCCCGCGGCTGCATCGGCGCCTTCTACGCCGCCATCCCAGTGGGCTGCAATGCGCTGATAGCCGACCATGTCGAGCCGCAACGCCGGGCCCGGGCCATGGCCTCGCTGGGCGCGGCCAACGCCGTCGGCCTGGTGGTCGGGCCAGCGCTGGCGGCGCTACTGGCACGGCACAGCCTGAGCCTGCCGTTCCACATCATGTCGCTGCTACCGGCCACGGCCTTCCTCGTGCTGCTCTTTACCCTAAAACCACAGGCGCTGCCGCACGCCCACGCCCCCAGCCCGGTGCGGCTGAACGACCCGCGCCTGCGCAGGCCGTTGCTGGTGGCATTCAGCGCCATGCTCAGCGTGACCGTGTCGCAGATCATCGTCGGTTTCTTTGCCCTCGACCGCTTGCATCTGGGCCCCGCCGAAGCGGCCCAGGCTGCCGGCATCGCGCTGACCACGGTGGGCGTAGCGCTGATGCTGGCGCAGGTATTGCTGCGCCAGCTGGAGTGGCCACCGCTGAAGATGATCCGGGTAGGTGCCACGGTATCGGCACTGGGCTTTGCCTGCGGGTCGCTGGCCACCACGGCCCCTTGGCTATGGGCTTGCTACTTTGTTGCGGCAGCCGGCATGGGCTTTGTGTTCCCAGCGTTTTCGGCACTGGCAGCCAATGCCATGCACGCCTCCGAGCAGGGCGCCACAGCCGGCTCCGTGGGAGCTGCCCAGGGCATGGGTGCGGTGATCGGGCCGCTGGCCGGCACCTTGGTATATGCCCTTGATCCGCGCCTGCCATTCTTGGCCGTAGCCGTGCTGTTGCTGCTCGTCGGACTGTGGCCGATGCCACGTGAACAGCGGGTTTGACAAGCACAGCGCGCAAGCGCGCAGAGTGTGTTTTAATGCGCATCGCTCATTATTATTGACACCTCTGATTACAAGGCGGCTATGGACACGGGGACGCGACTCAAACTGGTGCGTGAACGCAACAACCTCTCCCAACGGGAACTGGCCCGCCGCAGCGGGTTGACCAATTCGACGATCTCGCAGATCGAGCAGAATCGCGTCAGCCCTTCGGTCAGCTCCCTGAAAAAGCTGCTCGAAGGCATACCCATGAGCCTGGCGGAGTTTTTCAGCTTCGACGAGCCGGTGCGTGAAGAGCGCTACGTGTTCCGGGGTGGCGAACAACCGGATCTGGGCCGCAACGGCCTGCGCATGCTGCTGGTCGGCGCCAGCGTCGAAGGCCGGCAGATGCGCATGCTGCGCGAGCTGTATGCACCCGGCGCCGATTCGGGCGAGCCGATCGTGCATGCCGAGGGCGAAGAATGTGGCCTGGTCACCCGCGGCACCGTAGAGCTGTGGGTCGATGGGCAGGTCAGCGTGCTCAACTCGGGCGACGGCTACTACATCCCCACTACCCTGCCGCACAGTTTCAAGAACATCGGCCCGGACGAGGCCGAGATCATCAGCGCCAACACGCCGGCCAATTTCTGATCTTGGCGCGCAGCGGTGCACTGAACACTCGGGATATTTACCAGCGCCTGCGCAACGCGGCCCTTGGTGTGCAGCACCTGGAGGTGAGTGCACGCCACGATGGCGGTCTGGTCGATGTCGACATCCAGGGCTGGCGATTGACGCTGGCCCTGGATGCCGAAGGCTTGGCACATTGCATTCATTGCCAGGCCCCCGACGGTGAACAGGCCGGGCTCGAGGACTGGCAGCGCTACGGCACCAACCCCACCGACCTGCTTAGCCTGTGGGAGCGCACTCAGCTGGAGAAGCTGCTGGCGCCCTGACGCAGCGCTTCTTCGACAAAGTCCAGGCGGTCCTGGCCAAAGAACATCGCATCGCCCACAAAGCAGGTGGGCGCACCAAACACCCCGCGCGCCACAGCCGCCTCGGTTGCCTGCTTCAGCGCAGCTTTTACCTCACCGTCAGCCGTCAACCCGTGAAATACCTGCGGGTCGAAGCCTGCCTGGGTCAGCGTCTCATCCAGAACTGCGTTATCGCCCAGGTTGCGGCGTTGTGCCCATAGCCCATTGAACAGCGCCGACAACAGGGCCTCGAACCGCTCCGGTGAACGCAACTGGGTACCCAGCACGCCGCGCATCAAGGCCAGGGTATTGATCGGGAACCCTGATGGCATCCCGAACGGTACCTCGTAGCGTGCGGCAAAGCGTGCAAGGTCGGTAAACATGTAGCGCCCCTTGGCCGGGATCGTCGCCGGCGAGGCGTTGCCGGTGGCCTGGAACACCCCTCCAAGCAGAATTGGCTGGTAGCGCAGTGTGGCACCTTGGCGGGCACACAGGCTCGGCAGTTGGGTCCAGGCCAGATAGCTGGCCGGGCTGCCCAGGTCAAAATAGAAATCGACAGTCTTGTTCATGCTTAGGGTCCTTGCGGGGTGATAGGGGCTTACCAGCGTTCCATCCAGGGGCGCAGGTCCAGCTCGAACGTCCACGCATCGCGAGGCTGGGCGTGCAGGAACCAGTAGCTGTCGGCAATGTGCGCCGGATCAAGGATGCCATCCTGGTCCTTGAGGGCATAGCGCTCGGGAAAGCTGTCGCGGATGAAGGCCGTGTCGATGGCACCGTCCACCACCACATGGGCGACATGGATGTTGCGTGGCCCCAACTCGCGCGCCATGCTCTGCGCCAGGGCACGCAGGCCATGCTTGGCCCCGGCGAAGGCAGCAAAACCAGCCGCGCCGCGGGTACCGGCAGTGGCGCCGGTGAACAGAATCGTGCCGCGCTCACGCTGGACCATGCGCCTGGCCACCGCCTGGGCCGTCAGAAAGCCGGCAAAGCAGGCCATTTCCCAGATCTTGAAGTACTTGCGTGGGGTTTCTTCCAAAATGCTGCACGGCACATTGGCGCCGATATTGAAGACAAAAGCTTCGATTGGGCCAATATCGCGCTCGATGGTCTCGATCAGTGCAGCTACCTCATCTTCTTTTCGCGCATCAGAGCAAAACCCGTGGGCCTGGCCGCCAGTGGCGCGTATCTCCTCCAGCAGCGGCTGCAATTTCTCAGCCTGGCGCCGGGTTACGCAGGCGATGTAGCCCTCACGGGCAAAGCGCTTGGCAATCTCGCCCCCGGTGGCGTCCCCTGCCCCGATCACCAGCACCACTTTTTGTTGTTCTGTCATGCCCGCCTCCATTGGTGAATGATCGTTTAGTAAACGAACGCTATGTTATGATCGCGGTCTTCGTCAAGCTCGCCTGCAGAGGCATGTGAATGCGCTACTCCAACGAACACAAACAGCAAACCCGCGACCGGTTGCTGGCCAGCAGCGGCGCGCTGGCCAAACGCGGGGGGTTCGCCAGTACCGGCGTGGCAGGGCTGATGAAGGCGATTGGCCTGACCGGCGGTGCCTTCTACAACCACTTCCCGTCAAAGGACGACCTGTTCACCGAGGTAGTACGCCAGGAGCTGTGCAACAGCCCGCTGACACGCCTGACCAGCCAAGGTGCCAACCGCGAGCGCCTGGGCCGCTGCCTGCAGCAGTACCTGAGCCTGGCCCATCTGCACAATGCCGAGGGTGGCTGCCCACTGCCGCCACTGGGAGTGGAAATTGCCCGCGCCGAAGCACCAGTGCGTGAAGTGGCTGAGCACTGGCTGCTGGAACTGCACCGTGCCTGGAGCACAACCCTGGAGGATGAACAATTGGCCTGGGTGCTGATCAGCCAGTGCGTCGGCGCACTGCTGGTCGGGCGCATGTTGGCCAGTGAAAGCGTACAAGCGCAGGTACTGGACGCCAGCCGCCAATTTGTCGAACAGGCCTTGCATGAGGCGGATTAGTGCCCTGCTGGGGTTGCTGCTGGCCCTGCCAGCGTTCGCCGAACAGGCCTGCCCGCCAGGCCAGTACCAGGTGTGCCTGATGGGCTGCTTCTGCGCCCCGATCGACCCTGGCCAGGCCGGGCAGATCCTCAAGGATGTTGAGGTGATGGCCTCGTCCAGCCTGACCTACGCCTTGCGCCAGGCTCGCGACGAGGCCACGGCCAGCGGAGTGCAGCCGATTCCGTTGCATATTCGGGCGCAACTTGAACCTTGGTACGACTTTGCCGTGCTCGATGCGGCGCGCTTTCGGGTGGGGGATGAGCAACAGATGAGCGCAGCCAATGCGCTATTGCAGAACCCCGATGTGAACGCCGTGACATTGATCGACACGATTATCTTCCGCCGTGCCAACGATGCCGAGGACAACGTGGCCTTGTGGGCGCACGAACTCAAGCATGTGCAGCAGTACCAGGAACTGGGCGTGGAGGAGTTTGCCCGACGCTATACGCGCAACTATGACGACCTGGAAGGCCCCGCTTACAAGATCGAGGCCGAGGTGAGCAAGGCGCTGCGCGAGCGTACTTCCGGGCAGGCCAGATAGCAGCAGTTGCCGCTGCGCGGGTGCGGCATCTGCTGCTACGTGACAGTCAGGGCGCCGCCGAAGCCTCTTGCGCCACCTGCTCACGGCTGGCGTAACGCTGCGCCAGCACAGCACACACCATCAGCTGAATCTGGTGGAACAGCATCAGCGGCAAGATCATCGCGCCAATACCACTGCCCACGAACAACACCTGGGCCATGGGTACGCCGGTAGCCAGGCTTTTCTTGGAACCGGCGAACAGGATGGTGATGCGGTCCTCGAGGTCGAAGCCCAATGCCTTGCCAAGCAGGCGAGTACCAAACAGCACCACCGCCAGCAAAATACCGCACACCACGAACAAGCCGGCCAGGTGCTGCGGCGATACGGTGTGCCACAGGCCGGTCACCACAGCCTCGCTGAAGGCCGTGTACACCACCAGCAAGATCGACCCCTGGTCCACCACCTTGAGCCACCGCGCATTGCGCTTGACCCAGGCGCCAATCCAGCGCCGCGCAATCTGGCCAGCAACGAACGGCACCAGCAGTTGCAGGGTGATCTTCAACACCGCATCCAGCCCAGAGCCCGTATCACCACTGGCGCCCAGCAACATCATCACCAGCAACGGCGTCAGGAAGATACCCAGCAGGCTGGAAGCCGCCGCACTGCAGATCGCCGCCGGCACATTGCCACGGGCCAACGAGGTGAAGGCGATGGCCGACTGCACGGTAGCCGGCAAGGCGCACAGGTAGAGCACGCCCAGGTAAAGCTCGTTACCCACCAGTGGCACGAACAGCGGCTTGAATGCCAGGCCCAGCAGCGGGAACAGCACGAACGTACAGGCAAACACCAGCAGGTGCAGGCGCCAGTGCCCGGCACCGGCAATGATCGCTTCACGCGACAGCTTGGCGCCATGCAGGAAGAACAGCAGGCCGATGGCCAGGTTGGTCAGCCAGCCGAAATACACCGCGCCATCGCCCGAGCAAGGCAGCACGGTGGCGATAAGCACCACCCCGAGCAAGGCCAGGGTGAAATTGTCGAATAACATGCGTAGATACTTCATCACTGTGTCCATCTTGTCATTGTGCAAGGGCAGACGATAAGGTCTGCGGCTTTTCGCTGCTAACGCCGGAACCCCCAGCGGTATCGCTCAACGGACACGCGCCATAAAAGGACCCGCCATGCCCCGCCCTCGCCTGGCTGCACTTGCAGCCGCCATTACCCTCACTTTGGGTCACGCCTGCGCACAGGCCGACGACCAGTTGCAGGCCAAGGTCGACCAGATCATCCGCCCGCTGATGCAGGAACAAGGCATCAGCGGCATGGCCGTGGCCATCTATGCCCGCGACCATGCGCACTACTTCAGCTACGGCGTGGCCAGCAAGGCCGACAACGTGCCGGTAAGCCGCGACACGCTGTTCGAGATCGGCTCGCTAAGCAAGACCTACACCGCCACCCTCGCCGCACTGGCCAGTGCCGAAGGCAAGTTGGACCTCGATGCCCCGGCAAAGCGCTATCATCCAGCACTGGCCGGCGTACCCATTGGCGACGCGACCGTGCTGGAACTGGGCGCCTACAGCGCCGACTGCCTGCCGCTGCAGTTCCCGGATACGGTGCAAACACCACAGCAGGTGGTCGATTTCTTCCGCCACTGGCAACCTCGCGCCAAACCCGGCACCCAACGCTGCTATTCCAACCCCAGCCTGGGCTTGTTCGGTGACCTGGCCGCCCGCGCACAGCACCAACCGTTCGCCACGCTGATGCGCGAAGGCCTGTTGGCGAAAATGGGCCTGGAGAACACCTACTTGCAGGTTCCAGCCAGTGCCCACGGCCTTTATGCCCAAGGCTACGACGCCACCGACAAGCCAGTGCGCGTCGGCCCCGGCCCTTATGCCGACGAGGCCTACGGTATCAAGACCAGCGCCAGCGACTTGCTACGCTATGTGCGCCTGCAGATGCAGCCACAGGGCCTGCCAGCGGCGCTGGTGAAAGCCACGGCCATTACCCAGCAGGGCTACTTCCAGGTCGGCGCCATGACCCAAGGCCTGGGCTGGGAACGCTACCCCTACCCGGTTACGTTGAGCACCCTGGTCGATGGCAACAGCCCACGGCTGATCCGTGAACCGCAGGCAACCACACGCTTGCAACCGGCCCTGCCCGCGCTGTCGGCAGCCTGGTACAACAAGACAGGTTCAACCAATGGCTTCGGCGCCTATGCCGCGTTTGTCCCCTCCGAACAGCTGGCAGTAGTGCTGCTGGCCAACCGGAATTATCCGAACGAAGCGCGGGTTCGCGCGGCCTTCGAAATACTGTCCGGGCTGTAGCCGAAGCCACGATTGTCGAACAAAACGACAGGAATGTAGTGCTCGAAAATATTCACTACAAAATAGTTGACGCCGTTCATCGCGCTTGTGCATGATGAAGCCGTCTCCCCGATCGGGAGCGGTGGCAAGGGTGTTCCAGACGGCCTGCGCGGTAACGCAGGCCGTCCGTGGAGAGGGAAACTGTCCAAAAGGCAGCGTGAGAAAGCCCCTGTTGCGATGCTGCTGTAGCAGCCTTGGTAGTGCGCTACACCGTGGTAGCGCCAACTGTGAAAATCACCTACGAATGGGTAATGGGGGCTTTATGATGAACTTGAACAACAATCCGACTATCGACCAATTGGCTCAGCTGTTCGCCATCCGCAAGGACAGCCTCGACGACCACCTGCTGTGGGTTAGCCAAACCGGTGAAGTGCGCCTCGACCGCCTGCCACCGAATACCGTCGAAGATGAATTTGAAGAGCACCTGCCCAGCATGCGTGCCCGCTTCAAGGTCTACCGCCGTGGCCAAGGCTACGTCGGCAAGAAGGCCGCCGCCGACACCGAGTTCGTTGGCCGCGTGCTGCAGACCCTGCAACAAGAATGGCCCGCTGCCCGTGAGCAGCAGGCAGTCAAGGTGATCGAACCGCTTAACTGAGGGTTCGCACCCTTACCAGAGCCCGGCCAGCATAGGCCGGGCTTTTTCATGCCTGGCGCCGCTGCAGGCGGGTTTCCGGCAAGGGCAAGGCGCCCGTTGCCATCGCTCGGGCGCGGTCGACACCCCATACCAGCGCGCGGGTCATGGTCTCGCCTGGCCGGGCGGGGTAATACTCTTCCAGCAACGCCCGCCCATCCCCGGCGTACAAACCCAGAAACAGCTGCGTCGCCCCAAGGCGCGACAAGCGCACCTGTACGTCCAGTGTGGTGCCGTCGCTGAGTGCTTCGTCGTGGCAGCGGCTGTGCAGCTGGGCGTCGGCCCACTGCCAATAGGTCTGTTCCCTGACTCGCATGAGCATTCAATCCTCCGTTACTGGAATGCCGCATCAGAAAACCACAGCCTTGGCCATCCGGCGAGCGTTACCCGGCAATACCATGAGGCGTATCAACGAATGGCAAAAAAAACCCCGCCATTGGGCGGGGCTTTGCTGGAGCGGGCTTACTTCTTCAGTGGTACCCGCGGCATGAAGCGGCCTTTTTTGCTGCGCTGCAGATGTGCAGGCTGGAGCTGTTCGGAATCATCCAGCGTCATGTGGGCGAACCCCAGGCGGAATGCCGCCTGGCCGCAACGCACCTGGCTGTTGATCGGGAACGCATCGTTCAGGTCTTCGAAAAAGGATTCGCTCATGCCCTGTCTCCCTCCAGTGGCGGTCGCGCCGGCAACCAGAAAAGTTGCCCAGGAAACGCGGCCTGTGAAAGTGAGACTAGCTGGTCATTTGCAGACCGCTCGGACAAGCACCTTGCCGCCGACCAGTGGCAGACGGCTCTACTTCAGGCGCACTGCCGTACCGGTTGCAAATACCACGACCATGCCGCCCTGTACCGACGGCATGCTGATCTCGAAATCCACCCCCACTATCGCATCGGCTTGCAACTGGCGTGCCCGTGCCATGAGTTCTTCGGTGGCCTGCTCGCGGGCCTCGCGCAGCGCGCTCTCCAAGGTTTGCGAACGGCCGCCGAAGAAATCGCGAAAGCGTGTAAAGAAATCGCGCACGAAGTTGATGCCTTGCACCGATTCGGAGCTGACCACGCCCAGGTACTCGGCAATCGGGCGGCCTTCGAGTTGGCTGGTGGTGGAAATGATCATGAATGCGCTCCGCAGGTCTGGCCAAAAGAGACCGATTCTAACAGAGCGCAGCTCAATGAATTTAAGCCCTTTATGCCATGGCAGCCCGCAAACGCTGGCCGATCCGCGCACCAAACACGTTTACCAGCAAACCAGCCATCACCAGCAATGCGCCCCAGCCCTGGGTAGTGGTCAGGCGTTCGCCCAGCAGCAACGCCGACGAGCTCAAGCCGATCACCGGTACCAGTAACGAGAACGGTGCCACCTTGCCTGCCGGGTGACGCGACAGCAGTGTGCTCCACAGGCTGTAGCCAAGCATGGTGGCGACAAACGCCAGGTACGCCAGGGCCAGTACCGAACTCCAGCTGATGTTGGCCAGGGCATGGCCGATCCGTTCAGGGCCTTCCAGCCACCAGGACAGCGCCAGGAATGGCAGCGGCGGGATCAACCCACCCCAGATCACCAATGCCACCAGGTCAACCGAGCCAAAACGCCGGGTAATGATATTGCCCAGCCCCCACATGGCACCGCCACACAGGGTCAGCACCAGCGCCAGCATTGGCACGTGGCCGCCGTCCTCGCTGCCGATCAACGCCAGGCCGCTGGCCGCTACCAACAGCCCAAGCACGCTGGCCAGGCGCAGCCGCTCACCGAGGAACAGCGCAGCGAAACCAAGGGTAAAGAAGGCTTGCGACTGCAGGATCAACGAAGCCAACCCTGGCGGCATGCCGCTGTACATGGCCTGGAACAGGAACGCGAACTGGCCCAGCGAAATGGTCGCGCCGTAGGCGATCAACCAGCGCCACGGCAGTTTCGGCCGCCTGACCAGCAATACCGCCGGGAACGCCACCAACAAGAAGCGCAATGCCCCCAGCAACATCGGCGGCAAGCCATCGAGGCCAACTTTGATGACCACGAAGTTGACTCCCCAGGCGACAATCACCACCAGGGCGATGAGCAGGTCCTTGAGCGGCATTGCGACTTCCTTCTGCAATCTTTCTAGACATATTTCGTTACAGCATAAGGCTATTCCTTGAGTTGGGACCAGCACAGTTGTGGCCAAGGGTTGCGCAACAGTGACTGTTCCTACTCACCAGTATCGGCACGTTCATGCTTGATAATCGGGCGAGACCTTGCTCAGCATCCGTAGCCAGGCCGCCAGCGCCTGCCGCTGGCTTTTTTGTTGCAGTCATCATGGTTGTGCCTGTGCTGAGCGCTATTTACTGGCCCAGGCATTGAAGCGCTGCTCCAGTTCTTCGCCATGATCGACCCAGAATTCCACATTCATCGCCAGCGCCCCCTGCAGGTTTTGCGGCGACGTAGGCACCCAGCTGGCCAAGGCCGGGTCAAGCTTGGCGGCTGCCTGGGTGTTGGTCGGCCCATAGGGGATCTGTTGCACATACCGCACCTGCGTATCTGGCTGGTTGGCGTAGGCGATCAGCCGTTTCGCCTGGTCGACATGCCGCGAGCCTTTGATGATTGCCCAATAGTCCATGCCGTACAGGCTGCCAGGCCAGACCACGGCCAGCGGGCTGCCCTGCTGCGCGGCCACAGCGATACGCCCGCTGTAGGTCGACGTCATCACCACATCCCCCGCCGCCAGCCATTGCGCTGGCTGGGCGCCGGCGTCCCACCACTGGATGTAGGGTTTGAGTTCACTGAGTTTGGCGAACGCCCGCTCGACACCCGCCGGCGTGGACAGTACCTGGTAAACGTCCTCGACCTTGACCCCGTCAGCCAACAGAGCGAACTCCAGGTTGTACACCGCGCGCTTGCGCAGGCCCCGCTTGCCCGGGTACTTGTTCACGTCCCAGAAATCGGCCCACGAGGCCGGCGCCTGGGCTAGTTTGCTACGGTCATAGGCGATGGCCACGCTCCACACCAGCGCAGCCGAACCACAGTCCTGCGCCGCGTCAGGGACCAGCTCGGCGGCATGGCCCAGGCGCTGCCAGTCCAAGTGCTCGTAGACGCCCTCATCGCAGCCGCGCATCAAGTCCGGCCCCTCGATCTGCACTACGTCCCAGTCGACATTACCGGTGTCGGCCATTACCTGAATGCGCGCCATCTCGCCGTTGTACTCACTCTGGATCAGCTTGCTGCCATCCTGGGCGCTGAAGGGCTTGAAGATCGCCTCGTCCTGGGCTTTCTGGCCTGCGCCGCCGTAACCGACCACGACCATCTGCGGCGCGGCATGCGCATTGCCCAGACCAAGGGCCAGCAAGGCTGCACAAAGGCTGGTCACACGTGGAAATAGCTGCATCGTAGTTTCCCTCTGCTGGTGCCCTACGGGCCCGTTTTCTTGTTGTTGTGAGGTCACACCCTCGCTGAGAGGGTGACGAAAACCTAGTCGTGCACCAGTAAAAAAACAAGTTGATTTTTTACTGAAGCTACACTTTCATAATCAAAACAAGAACAACACCGCACCGGAGCCGCCAGAATGCAAACCGCCTTCCCTCACCTGTTCGAAGCCTTGCAGATCCGCGGCAAACGCTTGAAGAACCGCATCATGTCAACCGGGCACGACACCTGCCTGCCCACCGACAACCTGGTCAACGACAAGCTGATCGCCTACCAGCGGGACCGTGCTGCCGGTGGCGTCGGCCTGATCGTGCTGCAGGTCGCCGGGGTGCACGACAGTGCCCGCTACACCTCACACGTACTGATGGCCACCGACGATGCGTGCATTGATGGCTACCGCCAGCTCGCCGAGGCTTGTCATGCGCACGGCACCGTGGTGCTGTCGCAGCTGTTCCACCCCGGGCGGGAGATCATGGAGTCGGCGGACGGCCTGCTGGCGGTGGCCTACTCGGCCTCAGCAGTGCCCAATGAGCGCTTCCGGGTAATGCCGCGCGCGTTGGACCAGGCGATGATCGACGAAATCGTCCAGGGCTATGCCAGCGCCGCCCGCCGCCTGCACCAGGCCGGGCTGGATGGCGTCGAGGTGGTCGCCATCCATGGCTATCTGCCCGCGCAGTTCCTCAACCCGCGGGTGAACCTGCGCAGCGATGGCTACAACGGCGAACTGGCGCAGCGCTTGAGGTTCTTGCGCGAAGTGCTGGCCGCTGTGCGCGCCGCCACCGACGAACATTTCATCATCGGCCTGCGCATCAGCGCTGACGAGCGCGACACCCAGGGCCTGAGCGAAGACGAGTCACTGGCGGCCGCCGTGGCCTTGCAGGGCCAGCTCGATTACCTGCATATCGTCGCCGGCACCTCGGCATCGCTGGGCGGCGCCGTGCATATCGTGCCGCCGATGGCGATCGAGGCGGCTTACTTGGCCCGCGAGGCCGGCACCTTCAAGCAACAGCTCGATATACCGCTGTTCGTCACCGGGCGCATCAACCAGCCCCAGGAAGCCGAGCTGATCCTGGCGCGCGGCCAGGCCGATGTGTGCGGCATGACCCGAGCGTTGATTTGCGACCCGTTGATGCCGAGCAAGACCGAACGCGGCCAGGTCGAGGACGTACGTGCCTGCATCGCGTGCAACCAGGCCTGTATCGGCCATTTCCACCGTGGTTTGGCCATTTCCTGCATTCAGCGTCCAGAAACCGGTCGTGAGCTGCAATACGGGCAACTTACGCCCGCCATTTCGCCCAAGCGCATCATGGTCGCAGGTGGCGGGCCTGCCGGTATGAAGGCCGCCGCCGTGGCCGCCGCGCGCGGGCACCAGGTCACCCTGTACGAGGCCGGCCCGCAGCTGGGTGGGCAGGTGTTGCTGGCCCAGCTGCTGCCACGGCGTAGCGAGTTCGGCGGTGCCAGCACCAACCTGCAGCGGGAAATGGCCCTGGCCGGTGTAGAGGTAGTGCGCAATACCCGGGTCGACCGCGCCCTGGTCGAACGCGAGCGCCCGGACCTGGTCATCGCGGCAACCGGTGCCACCCCATACTGGCCGGCGTTCGAGCGTACCGGGGAGCTGCAGGTGGTGGACGCCTGGCAAGTCCTGCGCAATGAAGTGAAGCTGGGGCGTTCGGTGCTGGTGGTCGACTGGCGCTGCGACTGGATCGGCCCCGGTATCGCCGAACGCCTAGTACGCGAGGGCCATCAGGTGCAATTGGCGGTAAACGGCACCCATTGCGGCGAAAGCCTGCCGCTTTATGTACGCGATCAACTGGCCGGCGAGCTGCATCGCCTGGGCATCCCCATCACCCCTTATGCCCGCCTGTATGGCAGCGACGACAATACGGTGTACCTGCAGCACACCGCCAGCGGCGAACCAATGATCTTCGAAGGCATCGACACCCTGGTGCTGTGCCTGGGCCATCAACCGGAAGACCGCCTTGCCACTGAACTGGCAGGCCTGGTGGAGGTACGACGGATTGGCGACTGCCTGGCGCCGCGCACGGCCGAAGAGGCCATTCACGATGGCCTGACAGTTGCCTGGGCGCTCTGAGGCTGTACATACTGCGGCTTTTGCGATGGACCGACGTGCATGAGCCAACTCCCCCAGCCCCCCGCCAGCGAAACCGGGGGCGCCGCGCCGCAGTTTCTCGGCACACGCATCCGCGGCCTGCGCAAGCGCCGCGGCATGACCCTGGCGGAGCTGGCCGCACACAGTGAATTGACTGCGGGCTACATCAGCCAGCTGGAACGCAACCTCTCCTACCCGTCTATCCCGGCGCTGTTCAACATCGCCCGCAGCCTGGGCGTGACCATCCAGTGGTTCTTCGCCAGCGAAGCCACCACCGCGCCCGAGGACCAGGGCTATGTGGTGCGGCGCAACAGCCGCCTGAGCGTGCACTATGAAGACGGCATCGTCGATCAACTGCTCACCCCGCAGCCCAACCGCCAGCTGGAGATCCTGCACTCACGCTTCCCCCCGGGCACCTACAGCCAGCAAAGCTACAGCCATGACGGCGAAGAAGCCGGCTACCTGCTGAGCGGCACCTTCGAGCTGTGGGTGGGCGAGCGGCATTTCCAGCTGAGTGAGGGCGACAGCTTCAGTTTTTCGAGCCAGGAACCACATCGCTATGGCAACCCCGGTGAAGTGGATGCCGTGGTGATCTGGGTAATCACGCCGCCAACATTCTGAAGCACTCCTGCAGGCGCTGGTAACACCGTTGACCCGCAATTGGGTCTACCTTGTCATCCGAACTTCAAAGGAGCACAACCATGAAGCAGATCCTGATCATTGGCGCGGGTTTTGCCGGCCTGTGGAGCGCGCTCAGCGCCATCCGTCAGCTTGACCTCAACGGCAGCAAGGATGTCGAGGTCACCCTGCTTGCGCCTCAGGCCGAGCTGCATGTGCGTCCGCGTTTCTACGAACCCGACGTACACACCATGGCCGCGCCGCTGCAGGCGCTGTTCGATGCCGTCAATGTCCGCTTCGTGCAAGGCACCGCCTGCCATATTGATGAAGGGGCGCGCCGAGTCAGCTATCGCACCCCCAGCGGCACGTCGTGCGCCCTGCCCTACGACCGCCTGATCATGGCCTGTGGCAGCGAGCTGAACCGGCCTGACAGGGTCGGTATCGAACATGCCTTCGATGTCGACAAACTCGAGAGTGCCGCACGCCTGGAAACCCATCTCAAGTCGCTGGCAAGGCTGCCCGACACGCCGGCACGCAATACCGTGGTGGTGGCCGGGGGCGGCTTTACCGGCATAGAGACCGCCACCGAACTACCGGCCCGCTTGCGCGCCATACTGGGTGAAGACGCTGCGTTGCGCGTGGTGGTAATCGACCGTGGCGCAAGGATTGGCGCGGCCCTGGGTGACGGCATCCGCCCGAGCATCGAGCAGGCAAGCGAGGCGTTGGGCGTTGAATGGATCTGTGGCGCTACGGTGGCTTCGGTAGACCCTGCCGGCGTGCTGCTCGACAACGGCCAACGCATCGACGCGGGTACGGTGATCTGGACTGTGGGCTTCAAGGCCAACCCGCTCACCGAGCAGATCAGTGGCGAGCGCGACCATCAGGGGCGCCTGCACGTCGATGGCAACCTCAAGGTCAAGGGTAGTGATTCGGTGTATGCCGCTGGAGACGTGGCTTACGCCGCCTGTGACGAACTTGGCAACCATGCGGTGATGTCTTGCCAGCACGCGATTGCGCTGGGGCGTCATGCGGGCAACAATGCGGCCGCCGAACTGGTTGGCGTGGTGCCGAAGACCTATAGCCAGCCCAAGTACGTGACTTGCCTTGACCTGGGCGCCTGGGGTGCGGTGTATACCGAGGGATGGGAACGCACGGTGTCACCACCGCAGGACAAGGCCGAGGCCAAAATACTGAAATCGCAAATCAATACCGTGTGGATTTACCCGCCAGCAGCCGATCGCACAGCAGCACTGGCTGCGGCTGATCCGGCGATCCCGGTAGCGTAAGGCTGTCGCGCCCCCCGCTGTGGGGGCGCGAAAACCTTCATGTTCCGAGCAGGGCCGTTGAATCAGGCCACAGCAAACAGCTCATTGGCAATCTGCGCCTGTGCAGCATCAATCGCCTGGCTGCGCTGCTCCGGGCCATAGGCCAGGCCATGGGCGCGAACAATTTCCAGGTCGGTGACACCGATAAAGCCCAGGAACACTTTCAGGAAGTCTTCATGCCCGGCGCCAGTCGGCTGGCCAGCGTGCAGGCCACCGGCGGTGGAAACCAGCACCACTTTCTTGTCACCGCACAGGCCTTCAGGGCCAGCTTCGGTGTAGCGGAAGGTCTTGCCGGCGACAGCGACTCGGTCGATCCAGGCCTTGAGCTGGGTCGGCACGGTGAAGTTGTACATCGGCGCGCCAATCACAACAGCGTCGGCAGCCAGGAATTCTTCCAGGGTCTCGGCGCTCAGCTTGGCTTCGAAAGCCTGGGCGGCGTCACGCACGTCTTCAGGGGTGCCCGCAGCTACCAGGGTAGCGGCAGAGAAGTGGGCGATGGCATCGGCCGCCAGGTCGCGGTAAACCACCTCGACGCTTGGGTCTGCAGCCTTCCAGGCCTCGACCACTTCGCGGCTCAGCTGGCGGGAGGCGGAATTGTCGCCCAGGATGCTCGAATCGATGTGCAACAGTTTCATGGGACTCTCCTGTTATTGAAGACCGCATCAGTGGGCGATCACGATGGGGAGAATCCTACCGAGGTGAGCAATGGCTGATAAGCTGGCAAAAATGCGTTAGTTTGTCCCACAGGTGGAACAGTGAGACATTCCCATGCAAGACCTCAACGACCTCTTTTACTTCGCACGCGTGGTCGAAGCCGGCGGGTTCGCCGCCGCCGGGCGCCAGCTAGGCATCCCCAAGTCGCGCCTGTCACGGCGTATCGCCGAACTTGAAGAGCGCCTGGGCACACGCCTGCTGCAACGCACCACCCGGCAACTCAAGCTCACCGCGGTAGGTGAGCGCTACCTGCATCATTGCCAGGCCATGCTGTTGGAGGCCGAAGCTGCCGATGAAACCGTGGCCAGCATGAGCAGCGAACCACGCGGGCGTTTGCGCGTGTCATGCCCGGTAGCTCTGGCGCATGCGTTCCTGCCGGATGTGATCAGCCGCTTTCTTGAGCAGTACCCGCTGGTGCAATTGGACATGGTGCTGATCAACCGCCGGGTAGACCTGATTTCCGAAGGTATCGATGTGGCGTTGCGCGTACGCGACCTGGGCGACGAAGACCCGGCCCTGGTTACCCGCCGCCTGCGCCAGGCGCAAATGCAACTGGTGGCCGCGCCCGGTTTCGCTGACCACATTCGTGAACCAGGCGAGTTGGCGTCATTACCGGTGCTGGGCGCCGCCGAGGCAGACCGGCTGGTGCACTTCCGCCTGCTCGGCCCCGATGGCAAGCAGCAGGAAATCGCCCTGGAGCCACGCTTGGCGATCGATGATTTCGTAGTACGTAATGCTGCTGTACGAGCCGGCCTGGGTTTCACTGCGTTGCCCAGCATGTTTTGTGAAGAAGAACTGGAGCGCGGCGAACTGGTGCGCCTGCTGCCAGACTGGTCGCTACCGGGTGGCTATCTGCAGGCGGTGTATCCCCATCGGCGTGGTTTGCTGCCTGCAGTGCGGGTGTGGATCGATCACCTGGCGGCATCATTCGAAGCCTGTGGAGAGCGGTATGTCTGAGCGAAAGATGAGCCAAGCCCAGGTGGCGGCGTTTTGCCTGAGCCTGCCGGGTGCGCGGGAAGACTACAAATGGGGCGGCATCCGGGTGTTCTCGGTGGCGGGCAACAAGATGTTCGCGGTACTCGACCTGGCCGGCGCAGGCTTGTCGTTCAAGGTGGCCGACGAGCTGTTTCTCGGCTATTGCGACCGCCCGGGGGTTCGGCCGGCGCCATACCTGGCGCGGGCAAAGTGGGTCAGCATGGCACTGCCCTACCCAATGGGGCGTGATGAGCTGTGTGACTTATTGCAGCGCTCGCATCAATTGGTGGTGCGACGCCTGCCCAAGCGGTTGCAGGTGGGGCTGGTCATGTGATCGACCTGTACCCGCGTAAAGGCCGGTACAGGTAAACCTCAAGCAAAGGGCAGATAGCGCCCTTCAAAAAACAGCCAGTCGGCCCAGAACACTTGGTGCACCAGCACAATCCCCCAGCACACCAACTGGTACGAGACCTTGCGGGTCTTGTGTCGGAACAGCTGCTGCGCCAACAGCGCCCCCGGCCAGCCGCCCAGCAATTCACTGGCATGCAGCACTTTTTCCGGTGTGCGCCAGGCCTGGGTACGCGCCTGCTGTTTATCCTGCCAGTACAGCAACAGGCTGATCAGGCTCATCGCCGGGTACAGCGCCAGCGGCCACCAGGCCTGGTCGTTCCAGGCCATGCGCGCCGCACCCAGGCCTGGCAACAGGCACAGCAGGCCTAACAGCAACAGCTTCAGGCGCACATTGCGCACGCCTTCGGCTCGTTGCCCGCGCAGTGCCTCAGCCATGTGCGGTCGACCAGTCAACCCAGCCAAACTGCCAGGTCGCCAGAATCAGCAGGCCGAACACGATACGGTACCAGGCGAATGCCGCGTAGCTATGGTTGGCAATGAATTTGAGCAACGCCCGTACGGCGATCATGGCGAAGATGAACGAAGTCACGAAGCCAATCGCAAACACCGGCAGGTCAGCGGGCTGGAACAGGTCGCGGTACTTGTAGCCCGAATACACCGCTGCACCGACCATGGTTGGCATTGCCAGGAAGAACGAGAACTCGGTCGCTGCCTTGCGCGACAGGCCAAACAGCAGGCCACCGATAATGGTCGAGCCGGAGCGTGACGTGCCCGGGATCATCGCCAGGCACTGGACGAAGCCGATTTTCAACGCATGGCTCCAGCGCATGTCGTCCACATGGTCCACCTGCACACGATGCTCGCGGCGCTCGGCCCAGAGCATGATGACGCCACCGACCACCAGTGCTGTTGCCACGGTGATCGGGTTGAACAGGTACTCGTGAATCAGGTCGGCGAACAGCACGCCCAGGACCACCGCCGGCATGAACGCCAACAGCAGGTTGCCCGTGAAGCGGCGCGCCTTGGGCTGGCTGGTCAGGCCGAAGACCACTTCGAGAATCTTGCCGCGAAACTCCCACACCACCGCCAGGATCGCCGCCAGCTGGATGATGATGTTGAAAGCCATGGCCCGTTCGCCGCCAAAACCGATCAGGTCGGCGACGATGATCTGGTGGCCGGTACTGGAGATCGGCAGAAACTCCGTCAACCCCTCGACCACGCCCAAGATGATTGCCTGGAAGGCAGTCCAAAAATCCATCATTCCCCCGATGGAGCGCTGCTCGTTGCAGGCCCCTTGTTCTTGATTTGCTTGTGATTGCCGCACGCGGCCCGGCTGTTTTACAGCGACTGTTGGGCGCAACGCCAGTAGAAAAGTTCACGCTTGTTAAAGGTTTCATCTTGCGCGGCCGAAATCCTAGCAGAGCGCCTTTGCAATCGCTTTACGCGACCTGCTGCAGACTATTACGAAGATAGCACTTAGCCATTAGTCGGGTGGGGACTTGCTGCAAAGCATGCTTCGATGCACCTCAATAAAAAGAACAATGCGGGAGCTGGTGGATGAACACTCTGAGATCGATGTCGATCAGTCGTCGCCTGTGGCTGATCCTTGTAGTGGCGGTGGCCATGCTGGTGGTGCTGGGCCTGCTGATGCTGCGCCAGATCCACGGTGACCTGTACCAGGCCAAGGCAGAAAAGACCCGCCATGTGGTGCAGACCGCCGCCGGTGTGCTGGCCTATTACCAAGGCCTGGAGGCGGCCGGCACGCTCAGCCGCGAAGCCGCCCAGCAGCAAGCACTGCAAGTGGTGCGAGCGCTGCGCTACGACCACGACGACTATTTCTGGATCAACGACCTGGGGCCGACGATGATCATGCATCCGGCCAACCCCAAGCTCGACGGCCAGGACCTTTCCGCCATCCGCGACCCCGATGGCTTTGCCGTGTTCAACGAAATGGTCGCCCTGGCCCGCCAGCAGGGCGCCGGCCCGGTCAACTATCGCTGGCCCAAGCCCGGCGCCAGCGAGCCGGTCGCTAAAACCTCCTATATACAGCTGTTCAAACCGTGGGGCTGGATCATCGGTTCGGGCGTGTACGTCGATGACGTACAGGCCGAGTTCGCTCGCCAGCTACGCGACGCCTCGCTGGTCGGCGTGGGCATTGCCCTGTTGATGGCGCTGTTGGTCATGCTGATTGCCCGCAGCATCGCCCGCCCGTTGCAAGAAGCGGTGCAGGCGATGGGCAACATCGCCAGCGGCGAAAGCGACCTTACTCGACGGCTGGACACCCATGGCCGCGATGAAATCACCCACCTGGGCGAGCACTTCAACCGCTTCAACGGCAAGCTGCAAGGCGTGGTCGGCCAGCTGCAGGGGGCGGCCCATGCGCTGGCCCAGTCCGCTGGGCACGTCGGCGACAATGCGGGCGCCGCACAACAACACAGCGCCCAGCAATCGCTGCAGATGGACCAGGTGGCCACGGCGGTGAATGAGGTGACCTACGCCGTGCAGGACGTGGCCAAGACTGCCGAACAAGCCGCCGGGGAAATGCGCACCGCACAGCAGCAGGTGACGCACGGCCAGCAGGCCATTCACGGCAGCCTGGCGCAAATCGATCGGCTGTCGCTGACCATCGAGCAGGCCGTGCAGGTAATCCGCGACCTGGCCGGGCACAGTACACGCATTGGCGGCGTGCTGGAGGTGATTCGCTCCATTGCCGAGCAGACCAACCTGCTGGCGCTGAACGCGGCCATCGAGGCGGCACGGGCCGGCGAGCAAGGCCGCGGTTTTGCCGTGGTCGCCGACGAGGTGCGCCTGCTGGCCCAGCGCACGGCGCAGTCAACGGCCGAAATCCACACCATGATCGAGCACTTGCAAAGCCAGTCGGACGCTGCGGTCAAGGCCATCGACACCAGCAGCGAGGCGTCACGCCAGACCGTCGAGCAAGCCCGCGAGGCCGGAGCAAGCCTGGACGCCATCAACCAGGCACTGAACAACCTCACTGCATTGAATGCATCCATCGCCAGTGCCACCTTGCAGCAGGCGCATGTGGTCGAAGAAATCAACCGCAACGTGCTGGACACCGTAGGGCTGTCCCAGCAGACCGCTGATGCGGCGCGGCAGTCCAGCGATGCCGGGATGGCGTTGGGGCAGTTGAGCGAGGAATTGGAGCAGTTACTGCGGCAGTTTCGGGTATAGCGATAGAACGCAGCGCAGCCCTTGTGGGAGCCTTGTGCCGCGAAAGGCCGGCAATCTATGCGTTAACGCCGTAATCCTGGGGCCGCTTTGCGGCCCTTTCGCGACGCAAGGCCGCTCCCTCACGGCCCTACACCTTCCCCGGCCGACCCGTTACAATCGCGCCCCTTCCCCGATAGTCTCTCCAAGGATCGCCGATGTCCGGCCTTGAACTCATCGCCGCCGTCCTCGGCGTCACCGCTGTCTGGCTCACGGTCAAGCAGAACGCCTGGTGCTGGCCGATCGGTCTGGTCATGGTGCTGATCTACGGCTGGCTGTTCTACGAGGTAAAGCTGTACTCGGGCATGCTGCTGCAAGTGGCCTACGCCATCCTGCAACTGTACGGCTGGTGGCAGTGGAAGCGCCCCGAGCACGCAGAAGAAGCCCGCCAGGTCTCCCGCCTGCAACGCCCGGCGCTGTTCACCGGCCTGGCCGCCGGGGTGCTGCTGAGCGCCGCCCTGGGCGCGGCCATGGCCAATTGGACCGATGCTGCCCTGCCCTGGCTGGACGCCACCCTGACCGGCTTCAGCCTGGTGGCGCAACTGTGGATGGCACAGAAACGCCTGCAGTGCTGGCCATTGTGGGTGGTGGTCGACATCATCTATGTAGGCCAATACCTGCACCAGCAGCTGTATTTCACCGCAGGCTTCTTCGCCGTACTCACCCTGATTGCCCTGCGCGGCTGGCTGGAATGGCGCCGTGACCCGGCATTGGTGCAGCCATGAACGCAGAGCAGGCCATGAAGGTACTGGTGCTATGCGGCCCCGAGTCCAGCGGCAAAAGCTGGCTTGGCGGGGTGATCCAGGCGCATTTCGGTGGCGTGGTAGTGGCCGAGTACGTGCGCCATTTCATCGACCAGGAACGCCGCGATACCTGCTACGCCGACATTCCCGCCATCGCCCGCGGGCAACTGGCCTGGGAAGACCGGGCACGCGAGCAGGCACCGCCGCTGCTGATTCTGGACACCCACCTGCTCAGCAATATGCTCTGGAGCCAAGCGCTGTTCGATGACTGCCCGACCTGGCTTGAACAGGCACTGCTGGCGCGGCGTTACGACCTGCACCTGTTGCTTAGCCCGCAAGGGGTGGATTGGGTTGGCGATGGCCAGCGTTGCCAGCCCGACCTTGGCGACCGCCAACGCTTTTTCGACGACAGCCTGGCCTGGCTGAAGCGGCACAATCAGCCGCACCAGATACTTGAGGGCAATTGGCCACAGCGCCAATTGCTGGCCTTGCAAGCAGTTGCTACGCTGCTTGATAGCGATACGCCAGCCTGCCCGACCGAGTGTTAAGCCCCTGACACACTCCGTTGGGGCAAAGCCCCCGAAATTGCGGGGCTTTCCCCCGCTTCGGGCACAGTGTCAAGCTCATGAAACACCCTTGCAAAAACCCTTCCAATCAAGGCCACTGCTGGCTTGCCTAGCAACGCTTGCGGCCGGCTGTTTCATCACTGAGACAGAATACGCCGCAGTTTGTTAGCCATCCAGGCTAACCGCTTGATCTGCAAACGCTTCTCAAAAACGGCACACCTTCTGCTCTGTTGTTCGCATCGCTGAACAGGGCCAGCGCTCAAAGAAGGAGTTGCCGTCGTGAGGAAAAGAGACAAACGCCTCCATCACCTGCTGTTGGTAGGTTGCGTATTGGGGTCATTGAGCCTGACGGCCCAAGCGGACAACGGGATCATCATCATCAAGCGCGACGTGCAGGTACGCAACGCGACGATCCCTCCCCTGATCCCAGACCCAAGCCCTACCACGGTCAACGCCAACCCTTCTGCCTACGTGCTCAAGCAAACCAACGAACTGAGTGATGGCGACTTCGCCAGCATCAGCAGCGGCGCAGGCATCAGCAACATGATCACCCAGCAGACCAACAACCTGGGCGGTAACCTCGGTAACCAGAACCAATTACCCAATCTGTCGGGCGGGCGCGGCACCGGTGGCTCAGGTAACGGCATCGCCAACATGGTCAACTCAAGTGTGCAGCGTGGCCTCGCGCCGCTGCAGATCCTGACCGGCGGGGGCAAGTGAGATGAAGCACATGCTGCTGATTCTGGCCGCCCTGTGCAGCGCACCGGCCTTCGCGCAATCCTTGGTTCCAGTCATCAACAACGCCGACATCGACAGCTCCGGTAGCCGCTATCAGGGCAACCTGTCGGTCAACCAGGCCGCTGGCGACAAGCAGCAACAGGTCAATGCGCGCGCCATCGCCGTCGGCCCTGAAGCAAACGCCAGCACGCAGATCCGCCAACGCCTGAACACCCCCGCCGACCCCGCGATGGATGCCCGCTCGACCATCCAGGGCAACGCCTTCAGCAACGGCAGTGGCGCCCTGGGGGTCAACCAGAGCGCCGGCGCCAACACCCAGCAAGCCAACGCACTGAGCATCAGTATTGGTGCGCAGCCGCAAAGCATCGACGACAGCGTCCTCATGCAACAGAACGTGGCGCTGATCAACAACTCCGGAGCAACTGACATTCCAGCCGGCTATCGCCAGGTCACCACCAGTGATCAGGCCTTCACCGGTAGCCGTGGCGTGATCCAGTTGAACCAGAGTGCCGGGGTGGGAAACCGCATGGCCAACACCTTGAGCATCCGGGTCGCGGATTGACCCTTCAGTTAAGAACGACACTTAACCTAATAGAGTACGGAGAATCACCATGAAACCCTCGATGGCAATCAAGCCTCTGGTTTTCGCAATTGCTGCGGTCATGGCTGTTGCTGTACAAGCTGGGCAAAACGATCGGCGTAATGACCACCATAACGGCCACCATAACAATGGTCAGCACACGCCTCCACCCACCAAAATCCCTGTGTATGCAACGGCCAATGCCTGGGATACCCAATCCAGCACCGATAACCGCATCACCAACCAAGGCACCATCAACGAAGCCGAGATGAGTGACTCTGGCACAGGCTCCAGCGGCAACGTCGGCATCAACGTGGCGGCTGGTAACGGTAACCAGCAGGATAACGCCGCGGCCATTGCCAACGCCGGCTCCGAGTCGAGCCTGGACAACAGCTTCGTGTTCGGCATGGCCAACGCCACCGCCGACGTCGAGCAAACCAGCAGAAACAACCGGGTCGACAATTACTCGACCCAGTCTTCGGCTGTGATGAGCGGCTCGGCCAGCGGGGCTGAGGGCAACATCGGCATCAACATCGCCGGCGGCGACCTCAACCAGCAGAAAAACACCATGGCCATCGCCAACACCGGCGCCCCACTGGGTAACGCCACCGCCACCGCTTCGGCCAATCAGGACGGGCCAGGCCTGACGGTAAACAACGGCGCCGACCGCACCTACCGTGTGGATACGATCACCATCACCACCTCGGCCAGCGGCTCGAGCTCGCGTGATGGCACGTTCAACTCGACCGACGACCGCAGCTCGTCGTCGAGCTTCAGCGTGGCCGGCGCGCAAAGCGCCAGCTCCAGCGGCTCCAGTGGCTGGAATTCCAGCGGTTCGAGCAGCTCGAACGCCAGCGGCTCCAACAACTCCAGCGCCAGTGGCTCCAACAGCTGGGGCCTGAACGGCTCAGCCAGCGGCAGCAACAGCTCGTCGAGCAGCGCCAACCTCAACGCATCGCTGGATGCAGCAGCCAACGCTACCCGCACCCTCACCACCGATGATGGCCGTCGCGAGCGCACCCGCTCCAGCACCTTCGACGGTTCGTTGAACGCATCGCTGGATGTCTCGGTCGACAAGTCGCACGAAAGTGCCTACGACTCGTCGTTCGAGAAAGCCTTCGACTCCAACTACGACAAGTCGCATCAATCGTCGTACGACAAGTCCAAGGATTCTTCGTACACCAAGTCTCACGATTCTTCGTACGAGAATGCTTCGGCGTCTGACTTCTCGAAGTCTGGCGAAAAATCGAAACAATCCTCGAACGACGTGTCGAAGAGCTACAGCGAAAGCAGTGCTTACGACTTGAGCAATACCGTGTCCTTCCAAGTGCTGACCCCGACCGGCTGGGCCAACCCTGTTACCAACACTGCAACCCTTAGCGGTTCGGTGAACGGTGGCAGCGGCAACCTGGGCGTGAACGTGGCAGCCGGTGTGGGCAACCAGCAGAGCAACTCGCTGGCCATCTCCAACACCTCGTTCTGACCGTTGTGCTTGAGGCCCCCTTCGGGGGGCCTTTCTTCAACAGAACCGGAAGGCATCCGATCATGCGCATTATCGCCCTGGCGTTTCTGCTGTGCCTGGCCAGCGTGAGCGAAGCTGCACAAATGCCACTGTCCGTCCTGCCGGGCGGTGCTGTGGTGTTCAAACCGATCCAGAGCGTTCGCGAGCGCAAGTTCGCCGACCTGGTGCAACAAAAGACCGACTTCAGCTGCGGCGCCGCCGCGCTGGCGACCATCCTGCGCCAGGCCTACTGGCTGGATGTGGACGAACACCAGATCATCGAAGGCATGCTGGCCCACGCCGACCAGGACCTGGTGCGCACACAAGGCTTCTCGATGCTCGACATGAAACGCTACGTCGAGAGCCTGGGGATGCGTGCCCGCGGTTACCGGGTGGCCCCCGACACCCTGCACAGCGTGCGCATTCCGGTCGTGGTGCTGATGGATGTGCGCGGCTACAAGCACTTCGTGGTCATGCAGAAGGTCGACAAAGGCTGGGTGTACGTCGGTGACCCGGTGCTGGGCCACAGGCGCTACAAGATCGACGATTTCCTCAAAGGCTGGAACGGCATCATCTTCGCCGTGATCGGCCAAGGTTACGACAAGAACAACGTCCTGCTCGACCCGCCCCTGCCACTGACCGCCAAGGGCCGGGTGAACAACTTCACCCCAGTGAAGGACACCGAGCTACTGGACTTCGGCTTCATCAAAAGCGACTTCTTCTAACGACTGTTCTAATGACAAGGAGCATGATGCTCCAGGGAGCATTTCATGAAGACTTCATTGTGGCTGGCCATGGCCTGCCTGGCAGCCAGCTTGCCCAGCCACGCAGAGGCGTTCAAACCCATCGAACTGAAGGACCAGGAGCTGGCGAACCTGCGCGGCCGTTACGTGATGCCCGGACGAATCGTGAGCTTCGGCATCGTCATGTCCAGCACCTGGCAAAATGCCAAGGGCGATGTGATCGGGGCAACGTCAACGCTGCAGGTTCAGCAGTCGACCATCAAGCCTCAGTTCTATGTCTCGATGATTGATGAAAAAGGCACCGGCACGGCACCGAGCGGTGCTTCCGCCGCCGGGACTGGCGTGGTCACAGGTGGCAACGGCCTTGCCACCACCGAGGGTGTGACCCAGGTGGTACGCGCGGCCGGCGACAACAATGCCGCCTACAACAACGTCGACATCAACGTGACCAAGGCCAACCAGGCTCCCGCCGTACAACAGCAAGGGCAGGTACTGGCCGCCGGCCAGACCCTGGTTGGGGAGAACGGCGCTGGTGCGCTCAGTGTGTCTTCCAGCGGTGTGGGCGTGCAACTCAACATCAATGCCAGCAATAACCAAGGCAGCAGCATGCAGCGGCTGGCCCAAGGCGGCCTGATGCAGAACTCGACACTGCTCGGCAACGGCAACCTGGTCAGCAACGTCACATCATTGAATGTCGTGATGCGTGAGAGCGTGCCGACCGCGGCTTCGCTCAACGGCAGCCTTGACCAGCTCAAAGGTCTTCGCACCTTCGGATACTGATCTACGCTCAGTCTCATCAAAAGTAGTTGGAAGGGACGGCAACTCCATGTACCGATCTTTTACGCTTAGAGCTTTTGTGTGTTTCGCTACCCTGGCCCCCGCCACAGCACTTTACGCAGCCGCCGACCCTCAGGTCGAAGCGCTGAAACAGGAACTGATCGAACTCAAACGTCGGTACGAGGCACAGCAACAGGCACTGATGGTGCTGGAGCAACGCGTGCGCCAGGTTGAGGAGGCCCCTGCAGCGGCGCCGCCCAAACGCCTGGTCAAGTCCCCCGCCGAGGGGGTGAAGGGTGCGCAGACTGTCGCTTCTGGCACGCCTGGCACCACTGGTAGCTCGTACGGGCAGGCGCTGACGGCCGATTCCGAACCGGCGCAAAGCGTTTCCAACCTCTATGACGAAGCCAGCGGGTTCTTTGGCGGCGGCAAGTTCAGCTTCGAAACAGGCGTCACGTATACCCATTACGATACCCGGGCGCTTACGCTCAATGGCTTCCTGGCGCTGGACTCGATCTTTCTGGGCAGCATCAACCTTGACCGGATCAAGGCCGACAACTGGACCCTGGACATGACTGCGCGCTACAACCTGGCGCAGCGTTGGCAGTTCGATATCAACGTGCCCGTGGTGTACCGCGAGTCCACCTACTCGTCTGGCGGCGCCGGTGGCGCCGGGGCCAGTACCTCCGATGCAACCGTCACTCGCGACCCGGAAATTGGCGATGTCAACGTTGGAGTGGCCTACAAGTTCCTCGACGAGGACGAAACCTGGCCTGACGCCGTCGCCACCCTGCGGGTCAAGGCGCCGACCGGCAAGGACCCGTATGGCATCAAGCTGCGCGAGGTAGACGGCAACAGCAACCTGTCGGTGCCGGAAAGCCTGCCCACCGGCAACGGCGTATGGTCGATCACACCGGGTATCTCGCTGGTCAAGACCTTCGACCCAGCTGTGCTGTTCGGCAGCCTGTCCTACACCTACAACATGCAGGACTCGTTCAGCGACATCAGCCCGCAGGTCAACAGCAAGGTGCCGGGTGACGTCAAGCTCGGCGACTCGTGGCAGATCGGCGGCGGTATCGCCTTTGCCCTGAACGAGAAGATGAGCATGTCGTTCTCGGTGTCCGACCAGTTCGCCCGCAAGAGCAAGATCAAACCCGATGGCGGTGACTGGCAATCGATCTCCAACAGTGACTACAACGCCGCCAACTTCAACATCGGCCTGACCTTCGCCGCCACCAACAACCTGACCATCGTGCCCAACCTGTCCATTGGTCTGACCGACGATGCCCCAGACTTCTCCTTCAGCCTGAAATTCCCTTACTACTTCTGAGACTCGCCATCGGCCGAGCCCGTGCGAACGGGCCCGGCTTTTGGTTACCAGCCTTGTAACCGCCCGCCTTCCCTGCCCCGGCCTGTTATCATCAAGCACAGATGCATGACGATTTAATGGCAAAAGGGAAGTTTTTGTGAAGAACCTGTCCGACCACCCACGCACCCGGCTTGCCGCTTTGGCAGCCTTGGTGTTGGTGATCCCACTGGGTACGCGCGCCATGCTGGGTTGGTCCAACCCGCTCGGTTACCTGTCCGACCTCGCCCTCGGCAGCCTGCTGGTGCTATTGCTGCACCGCCGGCCGTGGTGGCTGGCACTGCCCGTGCTGCTGGCCTGGGCGGCCCTGTGGGTAGCCTCGGCCGAACTCGTAAGCGCGGTGGGCCGGTTGCCCACCAGCGCCGACCTGACCTACCTGCTCGACCCGCAGTTCATGGAGAACTCCACCGGTGGCGGCCTGGCCCATGCCTGGCTGCCTTGGGTGCTGGGCAGTGCTCTGCTGGCCTGGCTGGCCTGTGCCTGGCGCAGCCGCGCGCAGCGTAGCCAGCCACTGCCGCGCAAGGCCTGGGCCATCCCCGTACTGCTGTTTGGCGCCCACTGGGGCAGCCAGCAACTGGTGCCTTCCGATGCCGACCAGTGGCGGCAATACAACCTCACCCACCAGCTGATGTCTGCCGGGGCTGGCAACCTGCAACGCCAGGTCGAAGGCTGGCTTGGCCGTACGCAACCCTTCACCCCGCTGGCCAGCAGCGGCTTGACCCAATCCGACCTGCATGGGCAAAGGCTGTTTACCGGCCCGGGAACTGCCCGCAACCTGCTGGTCATCACCATGGAAGGCATCCCCGGCGCTTACCTGCGGCCCAACCGCCAGGCGCTGAACAGTCGTTTCGACGAAGACCTGATGCCCAAGCTCAGCAAGTGGGCCGAGCGCGGCATGAACACCCCGGACTACGTGCTGCACACCCACCAGACCATCCGCGGCCTGTACGCGATGCTGTGCGGCGACTACGACAAGCTGGCCAATGGCACGCCCAAGGGCGTGGAGCTGCTGACCCAGAACGAGCGCAACCAGGCTTGCCTGCCAGCACAGTTGCGCCAGGCCGGTTTCACTACCCACTACCTGCAAGGCGCGGGCCTGCGCTTCATGGCCAAGGACCGCATCATGCCGCACATCGGTTTCGATTCGGTGCATGGCTTGGAGTGGTTCCGCAACAAGAACTACCTGGACTTCCCATGGGGCAAGGATGACCGCGCCTTCTTCGAGGGTGCCCTGGGCTACGTCGGCCAGTTGCAGAAGCAGGACAAGCCATGGATGCTGACCCTGCTCACCGTGGGCACCCACCAGCCCTACTCGGCGCCGGCCGAATACCTCGAGCGCTACGACACGCCGAAACAGGCAGCGGTCGCCTACCTGGACGACGCCGTCGGGGCATTTCTCGACAACCTCGAACGCCAGGGCGTACTCAAGGACACGCTGGTGGTGCTGACGTCCGACGAGTCCCATGGCATCGATGGCGTGCGCCTGGCTTCGTCCTGGGGCTTCAACCTTACCCTGGCGCCGGAGCAGGCCCAGCTACCGACCATCAAGCGCGGCACCTACGGCCACATCGACCTGGCCACCTCGTTGCTCGACTACTTCGCACTGCCCATTCCTGTCGCGCTTGGCGGTCGCTCGCTGTACCGTGACTACGACACCGGCCGCGAGATGATCTCCTACACCAACGGCATGCTGCGCTACCACAACGGCCAGGGCGTGTTCACCGAATGTGACTTCCAGCAGCGCTGCCGGCGTTATGCCAGCGAGGGCTTCATCGCCGACCAGGCCCGCTATCTTGGGCCAGGCGACAGCCTGCTGGGCCAGCAGATCGGCGCCCTGGCCGGGGTGCTCGACCAATCCCTGCTGCAAACCCCGCTCAACCTGCGCTACCAATTCGGCGGCCCTTCGCCGATCAAGTTGCGCAAGCGCATCCACGATGACTGGGCCGACAACCTGATTGGCGCACAGTACCTGGAAATGCCGGAAGGCTCGCACACCCGTGTGCGGGTCAAGGTACGCTCGCTGGACCCTAAACGTGCGGCCTATATCCAGCTCAAGGCCAAGCAGTTGGAGCAGGACGTACCCTTGGGCCTGCCACAAGAGGTAAAGGTCACCGCCGACGAGCCGCTGGAGATGGAGTTCAGCTTCGACAACCCGACCGAGCGCAAGGCGTTTTCCTTCCATTTGCTGGGCTATGGCGGCGGCAAGGTGGAAGTCAGCGATTTCAGCGTGATCACCGCCCTGCCTGGCGAGGATGACGGCGCCGATGAGCTTGCCGAGGGGCATATCGCCCACTCGGGCTGAGCAAGGTACCGCTCATCGCCCGGCCACCGGTGCCTGTCGATTCGACCTGGGCGTGCTCGACTAAGGTGTGAATCCCCAGCGTGGAGACAGCACCATGAGCACTAGCGACAGCAGGCACCCGGTGGTTTCTCGCAGCCAGTGGCTGGCAGCTCGCCGGCAACTCTGGCTGCACGAAAAAGCCTTTACCCACCACCGCGACGCGCTGGCCGCAGCCCGTCGCGCCCTACCTTGGGTCAAAGTCGAACACGACTATCGTTTCAACGGGCCGGACGGCGAGTTGAGCCTGGCCGACCTGTTCGCGGGTCGCAGCCAATTGCTGCTTTACCATTTCATGTTCGCCGAGGGCTGGAGCGAGGGCTGCCCCGGTTGCTCGTTCCTGGCTGACCATTTTGACGGTGCCAACTTGCACCTTGCACACCACGACGTGTCCCTGGTTGCGGTATCGCGGGCACCGTATGCCGAGTTCCAGGCGTTCCGTCGACGCATGGGCTGGCAGTTCCCGTGGTACTCGTCACACGGCAGCGGTTTCAACGAAGACTTTGGCGTAAGTGTCGGCAACGAGGGTGAACGGCAGTACAACTATGAGCCGTATAACGGCAGTGAAAGCGAGCTGCCTGGCTTGAGTGCGTTCTACCGCGAAGCGGACGGCAGCGTGTACCACACCTACTCAACCTACGCCCGCGGGCTGGACATCCTGGTCAATACCTACAACTTCCTCGACATTGCGCCACTGGGACGCAATGAAGGCGGGACCATGGACTGGGTGCGGCACCATGACCGCTATGAAGGGCAGCCAGACAAGGCACACTGCTGTCACAACTGATACAGGGGCCGCACGATGTCAGCCACGCACACCCAGCATCCCGCGCTCGACGATGAAGTCGATCACCGCCTGCAGTCCTTCGCCCTTCTTCAGGTTGCTGAAGGTCCAGGGCCGCTGCGGCCGCATGCGCTGGGTGTCGCGCTCCATCACTTCCAATGAAGCCCCTACATAAGGCGCCAAGTCGGTCTTGTTGATCACCAGGAAGTCCGACTTGGTAATGCCCGGCCCGCCCTTGCGGGGGATCTTTTCGCCCTCGGCCACGTCGATCACGTAGATGGTCAAGTCAGCCAGCTCCGGGCTGAACGTAGCGCTGAGGTTGTCACCGCCGCTTTCCACGAAGATGACTTCGAGGTTACCGAACTTGCGTGCCAGCGCTTCGACCGCCGCCAGGTTCATCGAAGCGTCTTCCCGAATAGCCGTATGTGGGCAGCCGCCGGTTTCCACGCCAACGATGCGCTCAGGCTCCAGGGCGCCGGCCTCGGTGAGGATGCGCTGGTCTTCCTTGGTGTAGATATCGTTGGTCACCACGGCAATCTGGTAGTGATCACGCATGGCCTTGCACAGCGCTTCCAGCAGCGCGGTCTTGCCAGAGCCGACCGGGCCGCCGACACCGACGCGCAGGGGTTGTTGATAGCTTTGCATGCAGGCAGTCCTCAGGAACGGAACAAACGGGTGTATTGGGTTTCGTGACGCGATGAAGCAATGGCCAGCAGTGGCAGGCCACCGCCGAGCTGGTCGTCGCCCAGGCCCAGTGCCTGGTCGAGCGCAGCGGGCAATTCGTTGCCGAGGTCGCGCAGCAAGGTCTGGGCAGCCTGCTGGCCGAACGGCACCAGCTTGACCCCGGCCATGACCGCGCCCTCTAGCCAGGCAAAACCATGGCCCAATGCCAATTGGCGCAGCGGGATGGCCCAGTGCGCGGCCAGCCAGGCCATGCCGCCCAGCTGGCTTAACTCAAGGCTGGCGCGCCAGGCCGGTGCCTGGCCCAATTGCCAGCCGTCGAGCAACCGCGCCAATGCCGCACCGCGTTGCTGTTCTTCCAGCCGCAGCTCGGCCGTTTCACGGTTGGCCAGCAAGAACCGGCTCCAATGGCCGAACGCTGCGGCATCTTCGGCCTGGCATGCGTGGTACAAGCGCGCCAGAACCGGCCAGTCGAGGCAAGCCAGGGTGTCGTGAACCTGCTCGCGTTGCCAGGCAACGAAGCCGTCCACGCCACGCACCCAGCCGGCCTCGACCGCCCACTCCAGGCCTTGCGAGTAGGTGAAGCCGCCCACCGGCAAGCCGGGGCTGGCCAGCTGCAGCAGGCGCAGCAACGCCAGGTCGCTGTTCATCAACCGGCCAGTACCAACGCGGCGCCGGCCAGCAGGCCACCGCCAAAAGCCTTTTGCAGGCCGCTGTGGCGGCGCAGCAGGCAACCGACCGCGAAGCCGGCCGCCAGCAGCAGACCGCTGACGGTGACGAAGCCAGCACTGAACTGCCAGAACGCGCTTGGCGTGGCTTCTACACCGTGGGCCCAGCCATGGAACAAGGCAAACACCGGCATGGCCATTGCCAGCAGCAACTGGCGGCTCGGCAGCAGCACCGCCCCGGCAGCCACCAGCAGCGACGCGGCAATCAGGGCTTCCATGCCCAGCACATCGCCGAACAGGTGCCCGCACACAGCGCCTGCGAACATTGCAGCCAGCGTAGCCAGGGGCAACGTCAGGCTGCGCCGAGTCAACGCGGCAAGCACCCCAGTGCCCAGCAGCATCAGCAAGTGATCGAGCCCGGTAAGCGGGTGCAACAGGCCGTCCTGCAGCGGGTTGCTGTCATGACCAGGGTGGGCAAAGGCTGGCAGCGCCAGCATCAGCAGAAACAGGGCGAAAGTCTTTTTCATCGGTTGCTCCAGGGCAGTTCAGGAATGGGCAGGCAGGCGTACGAACGGGTGATCGTGGCCATGAGCATGGCTGTGGCCATGGGGTGCACTTTGGTAAGCGCCCGCTTCCGGCTCGAACGGGGCCTGTTCGGCCTCGACCGTCAGGCCCAGGCCACGCAGCATGTCGTCCAGCACATGGTCGTGCTGAAAGCGCAGCAGGCCGGGTTCGATCTGCAGCGGCACATGGCGGTTGCCCAGGTGGTAGGCGGCGCGGGCCAGCAAGTGCGGGTCGGCGCAGCGCACCGTGGACACTGCCTCGGGCGCCGCCAACACGCGGATCAGATGGGTGCCATCGGCATCGGCCAGCAGCTCACCGCCGCGCAACAGGTGGCCGCGTTCGAGCATCAAGCCGGCCTCGCGGCCATCGTCCAGGGTTAACCGCAAACGACTCTTGATGCGACTGTCCACATCGAGGGTGACGGTGCCACTCACAGCAAGCGTGCCGGGGTCGCTGATACGGCGGGTCAAGACAATCATCGGTGCTCCTTCAGAACAGAAAGTAACGCTGGGCCAGCGGCAGTTCGCTGGCCGGCTCGCACACCAGCAGCTCACCATCGGCACGCACCTGGTAGGTCTGCGCATCGACTTCTATCAGGGGCTGCAGGGTGTTGTGGACCATGTCGGGCTTGCGTACCCGACGGCAGCCGTTGACCACGCCAATCAGGCTGCGCAGGTTCAGTTCCTCGGCCAGGCCACGGTCCATGGCAGCCTGGGGCAGAAAGGTCATGCGCGTGGCATGGCGTGCCGCGCCCAACGCGCCGAACATCGGCCGGTAGTGCACCGGCTGTGGCGTTGGAATGGAGCCGTTGATGTCGCCCATCGGCGCCGTGACAATCATCCCGCCCTTGAGCACCAGGGCCGGTTTGACCGCGAAGAAAGCCGGCGACCACAGCACCAGGTCGGCCAGCTTGCCCACCTCCACCGAGCCCACTTCGTGGCCGATGCCATGGGTGAGTGCCGGGTTGATGGTGTACTTGGCGATGTAGCGTTTGACCCGGAAGTTGTCGCTGTAATAGGTGTCCGGTGCCAACGGCCCACGGCGTAGTTTCATCTGGTGCGCGACCTGCCAGGTGCGCAGCACCACTTCGCCAACCCGGCCCATGGCCTGGGAGTCGGACGAGGTCATGGCAAAGGCGCCCATGTCGTGGAGGATGTCCTCGGCGGCGATGGTCTCGCGGCGGATGCGCGATTCGGCAAAGGCCACGTCCTCGGCGATGCTCGGGTCCAGGTGATGGCAGACCATGAGCATGTCCAGGTGCTCGTCCACGGTGTTGATCGTGTACGGCAGGGTCGGGTTGGTCGAGGACGGCAGCACGTTGGCCTGCCCCGCCGCGCGGATGATGTCCGGTGCATGGCCGCCACCGGCCCCCTCGGTGTGAAAGGTGTGGATGGTGCGGTCGCCAATGGCCGCCAAGGTGTCTTCGATGCAGCCCGACTCATTGAGGGTGTCGGTGTGAATCGCGACCTGGATGTCCATTTCCTCGGCCACACCCAGGCAGCAGTCGATGGCCGCTGGCGTCGAGCCCCAGTCCTCGTGCAGCTTGAGGCCAACTGCACCGGCCGCGATCTGTTCGCGCAGCGCTTCAGGCCGCGAGGCGTTGCCCTTGCCGAGCAAACCGATGTTGATCGGCAGGCTGTCGGCGGCCTGCAGCATGCGCGCCAGGTACCAGGGGCCCGGCGTGCAAGTGGTGGCATTGGTGCCGGTGGCAGGCCCGGTGCCGCCGCCGATGAACGTGGTGACACCGCTGTTCAGGGCCTCGTCCACCTGCTGCGGGCAAATGAAGTGGATATGCGAGTCCACCCCACCGGCGGTGACGATCTTGCCCTCGGCCGCGATTACTTCGGTCCCCGGCCCGACCGGCACGTTCACCCCTGGCTGCACATCGGGGTTGCCGGCCTTGCCGATCACCGCGATGCGCCCGTGCTTGATACCGATGTCGGCTTTGACGATGCCCCAGTGGTCGATGATCAGGGCATTGGTCAGCACCAGGTCCATGGCCTCGGCAGCCAGCATCTGGCCCTGCCCCATGCCATCGCGGATGACCTTGCCGCCGCCGAACTTCACCTCTTCGCCATAAACCGTGAAGTCCTTCTCTACCTCAACCCACAGTGCGGTATCGGCCAGACGCACGCGGTCGCCCACGGTAGGGCCGAACATGTCGGCATAGGCCTGGCGGGAAATACGGCTCATGCCCTGCCCTCCAGCGCGCCCATCACCTTGCCCTGAAAGCCGTACACCTCACGTTTTCCGGCATAGGCCACCAGTTGCACGGTGCGTGCCTGGCCCGGCTCGAAGCGCACGGCCGTGCCGGCCGGTATATCCAGGCGAAAGCCCAAGGTTGGCGCACGGTCGAACACCAGCGCCTCGTTGACTTCAAAGAAGTGGTAGTGCGAGCCGACCTGCACCGGTCGGTCACCATGGTTGGCCACCGTTGCACTGACCGTTTCACGGCCACTGTTCAACTCGATGTCGCCTGCGGCGACCTGGACTTCACCTGGGATCATGCTGCCCTCATTGGTAGTTTCAGACGATGGGGTCATGTACGGTCACCAGCTTGGTGCCATCCGGGAAGGTCGCTTCGACCTGCACGTCGTGGAGCATTTCGGCGATACCGGGCATCACCTGCTCACGGGTCAGCACCTCGCGCCCCAGGCTCATCAGCTCGGCGACCGTCCGGCCATCGCGGGCACCTTCGAGCACAGCGGCACTGATCAGCGCCACCGCTTCCGGGTAGTTGAGCTTCAGGCCACGGGCCAGGCGACGCTCGGCCAGCAGCGCGGCAGTGAACAGCAGCAATTTGTCTTTCTCTCTCGGGGTAAGCTCCATGGGGCTCTCTCAGGTGGCCCAGATACGCGGTGGGCAGGCTGGCAGGCCGAGGATGGCCGGGCGCAGTACATGCCACAGGCGTTGCAGGGTGCGTTGCAGGTGTTGGTTGTCGTGGTCGAGCAGGCGGATCACCAGCAGCGACCCGAGCAGGGTCGCGCCAGCCGGGTTGCCCAGTTCGTCGAGCAATGAGCGGACCTGCTCCAGCACGGCCTGATCGGCCGGTGCGGCACAGAAGGTGGCAAGCAGCGGATGCCCGCCAAGCTTGTCCAGATGCCCGCCGGCGATACGCAGGCGCTCATGCAGGCCAACCTCGTCGGGCAGTTCGATGTGCAACAGGCTGTCCAGGGTGCCGTGGTCGAAACGCTCGTGCATGACCGGGCGGCCCAAGCACAGGGTTTCCCAGGCCAGCAGGCGGGCGCCCGGCTCAAGGCTGAAACGGCTGGCAAGGCTGGCGCGGGCGCCCGAGAAGAAGATGCTGTCCTGCGGCAACCACTCCAGGGTGCTGCCAGCGGCCAGGTGAAAGCGTTGGGTCAGCCGCGCGGTCGGGCCGATGCTGCGGTAGAACTTGCTGGCGCCGGGCATGGTCAGCAGCGCGTGGCTGCCCGGCTCCAGGTGAATGTTCAGCTCCAGGCGGTCGCCGGCGACGATGCCTCCCGGTGGGTGCAATACATAGACATGGCACGGCGAACCTTCGGGATAGAAAGGCCGCTGCACCAAAAGAGGTCCGAAATGTTTCCACGCACCAAGGCGGGTCACGTCGCCACGCTGGACAAAGCGCAGTTGCAAGTGAGCGCTCCAGCCCGCATCGCCTTGTTGTTGTTCGATCTGCTCCGCGAGCGACATCCTGCGGCCCCTGAAATACGTGGCCTGCTGGCCGTTTAGAGGGTACGGCGCGGGCGGCTGCTAGCGCGCACGGCCTGACCACTCGATCAAATTCGCAGGCTGGATATAGCAGGTTGCGGGCCAACTTCGCAGGTGAACGATGATGAAACTTTTGCCGCGACCGCTCTGGCATCGGGCATACAGGAGATGGCGCACAAAGCGGGGGCGCGCTTGGGCCCTGTTTCGGTGCTATACGTGCAGATGGGGCTGCTCTGCAGCCCAAACAATCAAAGCTCAGTAGTCGAAGCGGTCCACCGCACGCCGGCGCTCGTTGTCATCACGCCGGTCATAGATGGCCGTGGTCTGGATATTGGCATGGTGCGCCAGCTTCTGCGCGATCGACAGGTCGTGCTCTTCGATCACACGGGTAATGAACGCCCGGCGGAAGTCGTGCGGCATGATCTTCACCCCCACCTGCGCGCCGCGCTGGCGGGCGATGTAGTAGATCGCATGCTTGGTGATTCGCGCTCGGGTGATGTGGCTGCCACGACGGATGCGGTTGAACAGGAACGGGTCATCTTCCGCCCCGGCAGGCAGGTCCTGGCGGCGCAGGTCAAGCCAGGCTTGCAACTTCTCGAACGCCCACGGCGGTGCGTACTTGACCAACTGGTGGTTGCCCTTGCCCACCACCTGCAAGCTGCGCGCTTGGAAGTCGACCTGGTCGAGGTCGATGTCGACCGACTCCGACTTGCGCATGCCTGTGCCGTACAGCAAGGCAATGATCGCCGCGTCACGCACCCCCTGTGGCCTGGGGTCGGCCGCGCACACATCCATCAACTCGCGAATCAGGCTGCGCCGCAGGTTGCGCCCTGGCGGCAGGCGGGTGCCCGTGGCCGGTTTGACCTCGCGAATGCGCAACAGCAGCTCATGGTCGATCAGGCCTTGGCGCCAGGCCTCGTTCATCACCCCGCGAATCGCGTTGACATACAGCGATGAGCTGTTGGGCGCGTAACCGTCGGCCCGCAGCGCCGCCACCAGCGCGATCACATGGCCGGGCTCGAGCCGATGCCAGGGCACATCGACGATGTTGCAGTCGACAAAGCCGAGCCGATCGGCGGCGTCCTGAAGGATGTAGCGCATGGTTTGCTGGCTGGATGGGGCCAGGCGGGCCATGTACTGCAGCAGCGGATTTTTCGAGAGGTCGGACAAAGCGTGAATCCTGTAGCGAAGCGTCAGCCGGGAGCAAACCGGCAAACCCTGAAGCAAGTCAAAACGACATACAAGCAAGTCCCAATGACCGCGAAACGCGCATGTCATTCGGACCCTGAGCAGTGCCATCACCTTGATATTCAAGGGCTTTGCAATTGGCACGGATCGTGATCTTACCCCAATTGAAGCCTACTGAACGAACCAAGGACCGCCCATGCTCGTGCAACCGATCGCTTCACGCCCACGCCAGGCCGTCTGGGGCCTGGGTTTTCGCCCGTTCTTCCTGGGGGGCAGTTTAGTTGCGCTGGTCGCCTTGTTGTTGTGGGTCGGTGTACTGACCGGGGCGCTGGCCCCTGACCCGCCGGGCGGCATGCTCGCCTGGCACCGCCACGAAATGCTTTACGGCTTCGCCGCTGCCGTTATCGCGGGTTTCCTGCTGACCGCCGTGCAGAACTGGAGTGGCATCCCTGGCTTGAGCGGGCGGGCGCTGCAGGGTGTGTTCCTGCTTTGGCTGCTGGGCCGGGCAAGTTGGTTCCTGCCGTTACCGGGTGGCTTGCTTGTGCTGATCGAAGGCAGCTTCCTTCCGCTGGTGGCGCTTAGCCTGGCGCGACCGATCGTGCAACGGCGCCTGCGCAACAATTACCCGATCGTCGGCCTGGTAATGTTGATCGCCGCCTGCCAGTGGCTAACCTTGGCCGGCTGGCTGCGCCAGGACGAACTGTGGCAACGCCGGGGCGTGTTTGCCGGGTTGTGGCTGGTGGCGGCGATGATGACCGTGCTCGGCGGCCGGGTCATTCCGTTCTTTACCCGCCGAGGCCTGGGCAACATGAGCGCGGCCCCTGCCCGCCCATGGCTGGACCGGGCCTGCTTGGTGTTCAGCGTGGCCGTACCTTTGGCGTTTGCCAGTGGCCTTGCCGATACACCGCGTGCCAGCCTGGCGGTGCTGTTCTTTGCACTGTTCACGCTGCACTCGGCCCGCCTGGTGCTGTGGCACGACCGTGGCCTGTGGCACGTACCGCTGCTGTGGTCGCTGCACCTGGCCTACGCCTGGATCGCCCTCGCCTGCCTGGGCATGGCACTGTGGCACGCCGGGGTGGCACTGAACCCTAGCCTGGTGACCCATGCCCTGACGGTCGGGGCCATGACCGGGCTGATCCTGGCCATGATGGCGCGGGTCAGCCTGGGCCACACCGGCAGGCCATTGCAGGTGCCAACCAGCATGGCGTGGGCTTTTGCCCTGATGCAACTGGCGACCTTGGCGCGGGTGGTTCTGCCGCTGTTCTCATCGCTGGGGGTTAGCCTTTCGGCACTGTGCTGGTGCCTGGCACTGCTGCTATTCCTGCGCCATTATCTCCCCATCCTGTTGCAGCCGAGGACAGACGGCATGCCGGGCTAACGGGCTCGCCGAAATGGGCCAGTCATTAACGTCAATCGCTTGCAACCGCGTAGATGAATTCACCTACCTTCTCACCAAGCACTTCCCTCTCGAGGCCGCCAACAGCCCCTTCAGCTCCGACCCGTAGAATCCCACACACTGGAACGCTGATGCCGCCAGCCCCAACCGCAAAAGCCGCGCATAACGTACCGGCGGCCAATCCAGCGCCAGTGGAAACGAGCGCACTTAACCCAAGGCTTCCGGCAAAACTAACTGCCTCTGTCATTCGGATTTTTTTGCACACCTGCGTCTCACCGGCCCGGCAAACCTTCTGAATGTTCATGCAAGACGAAGTACCTCCGAGCCCAATTGCAGCATGCCCACCCTCTTTAAGGTACTTACCGAGCCGCGCCACCTTATCCAAATGCGTCGCATACCCCGCAATCTGCCCCGGGCCTCCCGCTTTCGACCAATGGTGCACCAGGCACTTGGTCGAAATATTCAAACGATTCTTCAGCCGTTCATAGCGCCCCAGATTCAACTGCTTGTTAAGGAATGCCGCCTTCAGCTAATCATCCAACTGCTGGAGTAACTGCCGGCGTTCGGCAAAGAAAGCCGGGCTGGAGTTGATGTGCAATTGCTCGATACGCATCAATGTATGACTGACCCGCTCCAAGCCTTGATCCAGCTTGTCCCTCCCCACGCCCATGGACAGGCTGGCGTTGCCGAGCAAACCGGCGATATCGGCCTGGTGCTGCATCATGAAGTCCGCTTCAGCGAAATCGAGCACCTTCAGCGCGCACCGCGCGTGCTGTGCAGCTGCCATCAGTTCTCGCTCCTCGCGCCCCCAGGCATGTTCGTTGTCAGGGTCACCCATGACGAAGATTTCACCTGCCTTGAACCCTTGCTCGAACGTCGGGTTGAGCCGCTGTAACAGGGAAATCGGCAACGTGGCAGCGTGCTCGGCCAGTTGCAGCAGCACCTGGGGGAACGACATGCGTCGAGGAACCACGTAAAAGCCAGGCTCCAGCGTACCAGGCAATGCGTCGACTGCCTGACCTTGTCCTTCCAGATTGGCTCGCATAAACAAACTCCCTGTGCATGGTCCAGGTTGGAAAACCTAACATCAGCAAGGGAGTTGTAATCGTCACCCGTTGAAATTCAGATACGTCCTACAAGTCAGTCGGATTGCGAGTGATCGCCCAAGGCAAGAAACCGCTAGACGATAACCGCCGGCCACCACCCAGGGAACATCTGCTGAACCCTGGGCTCAGCGAAACGTTCGTCAATAAGCACCAACACCCCGCGGTCCTGGTCGCCACGGATAACCCGGCCAGCCGCCTGGATCACCTTGCGCACGCCCGGGTAGAGATAGGCATAGTCGAACCCCGCGCCAAACTGCCGCCCAAGGCGCTGCTTGAACTGTTCGTTGACCGGGTTGACCTGGGGCAACCCCAAGGTGGCGACAAACGCGCCGATCAACCGCGTGCCTGGCAAGTCCACCCCTTCGCCGAAAGCACCGCCCAATACGGCGAAGCCCACACCTCGGCCATCGGCGACAAAGCGATCGAGGAATGCCTGGCGGGCCGCCTCGTCCATGCCCGGTTCCTGAGCCCACAGTGGAATCTGGCCATGCTGCTCGGCCAACAGCTGGGCCACCTGTTGCAGGTACTCGAAACTGCTGAAGAACGCCAGGTAGTTGCCCGGCATGCGCTCATACTGTCGGGCAATCAGCTCGACGATAGGTGCCAGGGAGGCTTGGCGCTGCTGGTAGCGGGTGGACACCTGGCTGGCAATGCGTACTTCCAGCTGTTCGGCGCGAAACGGCGCGGACACTTCGAGCCAGGCGGTGTCAGCGGGCATCCCTAGCAGGTCGCTGTAGAAGTGCCGTGGGCTCAACGTGGCGGAAAACAGCGTCACACTGCGCGCCGCCTGCATACGTGGGGCCAGCAGGCGCGCCGGGGTGACGTTGCGCAGGCACAGTGTGGCCAGCCGCCGTTTGCGCGGGCCCTGGCGCTGGCTGATGTCGAACAGGAAGTGCTCATCGAACAGTTCGGCAACCCGGCTGAACTGCAAGGCCTGATAGAAGAACTGCAATACCTGCGGGTCCACGTGTGCCGGCGCTTGGTTCATTTGCTCCTGAATCAGCCCGATGCACTGCTGCAAAGCACGCAACAGCCCGTCGGGCAGCGACTCGCTGGCGTGGTACGGCGCACGCTGCTCTTTATACAGCGCGTTCCAGTACCGGTTTAGGCGGTCCAGCGCACTGACCAGCCCGGGCGGTTTGCTCTGGCGCAAGGCCAGCAGTTGCCCTTGGTCAAGGCTGGCGCTGTACATGCCGCGCCCACGCTCGACCAGGTTGTGCGCTTCGTCCACCAGCACCGCTACGCGCCACTGGTTGAGCTGGGTCAGCCCAAACAGCAAGGCATGCGCGTCGAAGTAGTAGTTGTAGTCGGCAACCAGCACGTCGGCCCAGCGCGCCATCTCCTGGCCCAGGTAGTACGGGCATACCTGGTGTGCCAACGCCACTTCGCGCAGGTTGGCGCGGTCGAGCAACGGCTGTGCGGCCGCAGCCTCGCGTGCTGCCGCCAAACGGTCGTAGAAACCCGCAGCCAATGGGCAGGATTCGCCATGGCAAGCCTTGTCCGGGTACTCACAGGCTTTGTCGCGGGCGATCAACTCCAGTGTGCGCAAGGCAGGTTGCGGCGTGGCATCGGTGATCTGACGGATGGCGTCCAGGGCCAACGCCCGGCCTGGGGTCTTGGCGGTGAGGAAGAACAGTTTGTCCAGCTGTTGCGGCACCATTGCCTTCAGTAGCGGGAACAAGGTGCCTAGGGTCTTGCCAATGCCAGTGCTGGCCTGGGCCATCAGGCAACGGCCGGTGCTCACCGCCTTGTACAAGGTTTCAGCCAGCTGCCGTTGGCCCTGGCGGAATTGTGGATAGGGGAAGCTCAGTGCCTGCAGGCCTTGATCACGATCACCTAGGCGTCGATGCTGATAGTGGGCCCAGCCGAGAAAGCGCTGGCATTGGATTTCGAAGAACTCCCGCAACTCGGCAGCCGTATAGTGCTCGCTGAACAACGTTTGGCCATCGCTGTCCACGTCCAGGTACACCAGCGCCACCTCGATGCTCGGCAGTTGGCGTGCCTGGCACATCAGCCAGCCATAGACCTTGGCCTGTGCCCAGTGCAACTGGCGGTGATTGGCCGGCTGACGCGCCAGGTCGCCTCGGTGCGTCTTGATTTCTTCCAGGCGATTGCTGCCAGGGTCATAACCGTCTGCGCGGCCCCGCACCTTGAGGGTTTCGAATTGGCCTTCGAGGGTGATTTCGGACTCGTAGCCCGCAGCTCGCCGGGCCACTACCCGCTGATGCCCTTCAATGCCTTCCTGGGCGGTGGGCGACGGCGTGAAACGCAGGTCCAGGTCACCGACCTTGGCGCTGAACTCGCACAAGGCACGCACTGCCACGCTGTAGCTCAAGGCGTTTCGCTCCAGCGCACATGGCACACCGCGACGGGCAGGCCGTGTTGCCTGCAGAACTCCAGCCAGCGCAGTTGGTTGTCCTGCAGACGGTCACCGGGCCCCTTGACCTCGACCATGCGATAAAGGCCCTGCTCGGGCCAGAACTGGATCAGGTCCGGCATGCCGGCACGGTTGCTGCGAATGTCCTGCAGCAGGCGCAGAAAGCACTGCTTCAGTTGGGCGGCCGGCAGGCAAGCCAAAGCCTGTTGCAGCAGGTCTTCGCTGAGCATGGACCAGAACACGAACGGCGACTGCAGGCCCTGCTTGCCCTTGTAGCAGTCGAGAATCGCCTGGTGATGGCTGCCGTCATCGAGCCGCCCGAGGCAGCGCTGGAACAGTGCACTGCGCCGTTGCTGGAAGTCGCTGTCGTGCAGGTCCTGTGGCGCAGCCTGGAACGGGTTGAAGAATGCGCCGGGCACCGGGGCGAAGATGGCCTCCCAGCACAACAGGCCAAACAGGCTGTTGAACAACGTGTTCTCCACATAATGTGCCTGCCCCCCCTCTAGCGCCAGGTGCTGACGCACGGCTTCTTCCACGCCCAGTGCCGCGTGCTCGCGGGGCAGTTCAAGTTCGATCAGCTCCAGCGGCGCGACACGCTGGCGCCGCTGTGGCGGGCCGCCAAGCTTGCGCGCCAGGCGTGGCAGCATGCGTTCCAGGGCCTGCACTTCCAGCGCATTGGCCGGTGCCGCAGCCAGCTGTAGCGCCAGTGCATGGGCCTGGGGCCACTGTTCGCTGCGCTCCAGTACCCGCACCTGGCGAATGCGTGCCTGGGCATGGTCGCACTGCGCGTACACGGCCATGGCCAGATCCCAGTCACCCTGGCGCTCGCATTGTTGGCCCAAGGCGAATTGCAGCCGCGCATGGCGCCGGGCCAGCCAAGGGTTTTCACTGTGCAGCCCTTGCAGGGTCGCGAGGATCGACACTGGGTCGCCACCCTGCTCCAGGCGCTCGGCGCACTGGTGCAACGCCATGGCCAGGTCGAGCTCGTCACGCCGTTGCAAGGCTCGGGAATCGCTGCTGAACGGCACCTGCTCGTAGCGCAGCAGGCCAAGGTCGGCGAGGACGAAGTCTGACCAGTCCTGGTACAGGTTGCCGAAGAACAACAAACGCACCCGGTCGCACAGAGGCTGCAAGCACCACTGAAGGATGCGCACCTCGCTGTCGGGAAACCATTCGGCCAAAGGCCGGGCCCGTAGCTCCAGTGGCTTCAGCTGTGCCAACAGCTCATGCTTGGCGGCACGCGGGCGGCTCAGTTGTCGGGCGAAACAACGGGCCAGTTCGTCCTTGCGTAGCAAGGCGAACAGCTGCTCCAGTTCCAGTTGCTCGGGTTCCCGCACCCAGCCCAGGGCCTGCAATGGCTGCAGCGCCAGCGCAGTGTCGCCGATTTCGGCGTAGTCGAGCCGGTCGCTGCGAAACAACTCGCCTTTGCGCATGACCATACGCACCATCAAGGCTTGGGCTGGTGCTTGCAGTTGGCTGAATGCGCGGATGAAAGCCAGTTCCTGGTCATCGAGCAGGTCCTGGTAGCGCTGTTCGACCCACAGCACAACCTGGCGGAAGTTGTACAGGTAGTAGAACGGGTCGTCGACGGAATGGGCGATCACGGGCTAAGGTCAGTTTGCGGTAACAGGCACTGGTTATACATACAGACAAGCATGCCTGACAAGCGCCGTGGGTCAGCTCGATGGTGCTTTGTGTAGGAGCGGCCTTGTGTCGCGATGGGCTGCGCAGCAGCCCCCGGATATCGAGAACAACGCCAATATCACTGGGGCCGCTTGGCGGCCCTTTCGCGACACAAGGCCGCTCCTACAGGGGTTGCGTGACGTATCAAACTACTTGGTTGCTGGAACCATCCCCTCTGCCTCGACCTTGGCACTGCCGATCGGCGCCTGCAGCAGCAGGAAGTACGCCACTGCCGAGCACAACGCCACCACCGCGCTGATCATGAACGCCGTGGTGAACGAGCCCGAATACTGGATGCTGAACCCGGTCACGATCGGTGCCACGGAACCGGCGATGTAACCGCCAAAGTTCTGGATCGAACCAAACGACGCCACGCGCTGGCTGTCGACAATGGTGTTGACGATCATCCAGGCGGTGGCACTGGCCATGTTGATGCTGAACAGCGCCAGGCACAGCAGGATGATGCAGCCGGTCAGGCCGGTGACGAAGGACAGGGGCAAGGTGAACAGCGCGGCCAGCACCAGGCCGGTGATGACACTGAACTTGCGGCCACCCAGCACGCTCATGCCACGCTTTACCAGCCAGTCACAGAAGCGCCCGGCAACGATGGTACCTGCGGCACCAAAACCGTAGGCCAGCGACACGACCCAGGCGGTCTTGTACAGGTCCAGCCCATGTTCACGCTCGAAGTAGCCTGGCAGCCAGGTCAGGTGCAACCAGAGCATGTAGATCACCCCCATGAAACCCAGCACCGCGCCCCAGGTACTGCGGTGCTTGAACAGGTCGAGCCAGCCGGCGAAGTAGGATGCCTTCGGCGTGGCTGCAGCGGTTACCGGCGCCTGGTGCTCGCCCGGCAATGGCTTGCCTTCGGCCGCAAGCTCTGCCAGGTAACGGGCCTTGCTCTTGTAGAAGGTCAGCCAGCACACCGCCAGTACCACGCCGATCACACCGGTAATGATGAACATGCCGCGCCAGCCGAAGTTGACCATGAACAGCGTCAGCAAGGGTGGCGCCAGGCATGGGCCCAGGCACGTCGACGACCAGACCACGCCGGTCGGGGTGCCGCGTTCGTTGGCGTCGAACCACTCCGACAAGGCTTTGGCCGCCGATGGGAACATCGGCGCCTCGCCAATCCCCAGCAATACCCGCAGGCCCATGAATCCGGCAAAACTGTTGACCATGCCAAACGCTGCCTGGGCTACCGACCAACCCAGCAACGAGGCACCCAAGGCGATCTTGCTGCCCAGGCGGTCGATGATCATGCCCATGGGCAATTGGGCAAAGGCATAGGCAATGGAAAACGCCGACAACAGAATGCCCATCTGCGACGGGCTGATCATCATGTCTTTCTGGATGGAGGTGTTGGCAATCGACAGCGCACTACGGTCCAGGTAGTTGACGATGCCGATCAGCAGCAGGAACACGACGGTGATGCGCTGGTACTTCTTCATAGGGTTCATGTGATGACCTTTCTTATTATTGTTGCCGCGCTATCAGCGCCTTGACGATCCCTCGATGCTGCTGCGCCCCTCCCTGACGCAGCGTGTCGTTCAAAACTGGCGCGCGGTGGCTGCAACCTCCAACAGGCCACGTTGGCCAAGGTTGTCGATCAGCGCGCGCAGGCCAAAGGCCCACTGCGGTGCCAGATCGCTGGTGGTCACGCGGTTGCACAGAGTACCCAGTTGCGGGTTGCTGATGCTCACCACGTCACCCGGTTTGTGGGTAAAGCCGTTACCCGGCTGATCGCGGTCCTGCTTGGGAGCGAACAGGGTACCGAGGAACAGCACCAGGCCGTCGGGGTATTGGTGATTCTCGTTGAGGGTTTGCTGCACCAGGTCTTGCGGGTCACGGCTGATCTGCCGCATTGAGCTACGCCCGGACAGGATGAAACCGTCCATGCCTTCGACCCGCAGGTCCACCTCGGCGGCGCGCACATCGTCCAGACCAAAGCTTTCGTCAAACAGCCGCAGCAGCGGGCCCAGTGCAGTGGACGCGTTGTTGTCCTTGGCCTTGGACAGCAGCAAGGCGCTGCGCCCTTCGAAGTCACGCAGGTTGACGTCGTTGCCGAGCATGGCGCCCTTGATGCTGCCATCGCTCGACACCGCCAGTACCACTTCGGGCTCTGGGTTGTTCCAGCTGGACTTGGGGTGGATGCCAATGTCGGCGCCGTGACCAACGGCCGACAGCGGCTGGGCCTTGGTGAACACTTCGGCATCCGGGCCGATGCCCACCTCCAGGTACTGCGACCACAGGCCCTGCTCTACCAGCACCTTGCGTAGCGCTTCGGCCTGGGCCGAGCCAGGTACGATCTGCGACAAATCGGCCCCGATGCGGCTGGCCAGGGTGTCACGGATAGCGTCAGCCTTGGCCGGGTCGCCCTTGGCCTGTTCTTCCACCACACGCTCCAGCAGGCTGGTGGCGAAGGTCACGCCTGCGGCCTTTACCGCTTGCAGGTCGATCGGCGCCAGCAGCCAGGGTTGGCGTGGGTCGCGCTGAGCGGGGTCGCTGTTGCCCAGCAATGCCGGCAACGCAATCAAGGGTTCGGCCAACGGCAAGGCACGCAGGTAGGCCACCGGGTCGGCCACTTCCAGCAGGGCCGATACAGTCGCCACGTGGGTGCTGATATCGTAGACGGCACCGCCTTTCACTAGCACCACCGCCGGCCCTTGGTCCGGCAACCAGACCCGCCCTACCCAGCTGCCGTTATCGAACACGCTGGCATCATGTTTTAGCGTCAGCGGTTGATTGGCGTTCGATCGTTCAGTCATCGGTGTACCCTTAATGTGCATCAATGGGAAAGTGCCGGCAGTTGCAACTGCCCGGCCAGGCGGTCAAGGTCGGCCACCACCTGAGGCGAAAGATTCACGCCCTGCTCCAGGGCCTGGCGACGCAGGGCAAGGCCAGCTTGCCCAGGCAAACGCACCGGGCGCTCGGGGTCGAGCGGGCGGCTGGCAAGTACCAGTCGGCCCAGGAAGCTGGTTTCATCGGTGAACGCTTCCAGGCCGCCAAAGAAGCGCGGGTCGATGACCACGGCAGTAGCCGAGGCACCCCACTGCTCTGGTGCATCCTTGCGCCCGTGGCCGCCCAAACCCGACGTCAGGGCTTCAACCAGCAGCGCCAGGGCGAAGCCTTTGTGGCCAAAGGCCTGGCCACCCAAGGGCAGGATGCTGCCTTGCGGGCGAGTGAAGAAATCACCTGGGTCGTCGCTCAGTTGCCCGTCATTGCTCACCACTACCGGGTGCGGCAGGCGGCTGCCGGCATCGCGGCATTGGCCGACCAGGCCGAGGGTGACGGTGGACATGCTGACATCGAGCAGAATCGGTTCGCCCTGGGTCGGGATACCGGCAGCAATCGGGTTGGGGGTGTACACCGGGTCAATGCCGCCATGGGCGCAAACCAGCCCCAACGAAGGGTCCGAAGAGTAAACCATGGCCACCAAGCCCTGGTCGGTGTAGGGCTTGAGGTAGGCAGCCAGGCAGCCGATATGCGCCGCACGGCGCACCACTGCAATACCGATGCCCTGTGCGGTCGCGCCCTTGGCCGCACAGTCCAGGGCCCGGCTGACGCAATACGGCCCCAACACATAATGGCCGTCGAACAAGCTGGAAATGCCACTGTCCGCGACCTGTTCCAGCGCCTGCGCGCGGGCCTTGACGTGCCCGCTGAGCATACCGTCGATGTAGCGGCTGACCAGGTTCAGGCCATGGGTACGATGGCCGAGCAATTCGCCTTCGAGCAGCACCCGGGTCACCGCCTGGGCGACATCGGCATCGGCACCGGCTTTGGTGAACAGTCGCTCGACAAACGTGGTCAGTGCTTGCGCGTCGTACTGCGTGTTTTGAGTCATGGCAGTTACCTCGAAAAGGGGACGGGAGCGGTCGATCAGGTCACTGCCCCAATCTGCCAGGGCACGAATTCGTTCTGTCCATAGCCGTGCTGTTCGCTCTTGCTGCGTGCTCCGGAGGCAATGCGCAGCATCTGTTCGAAGATGAATGCGCCGCGCTCCTCGATACTGGTAGAGCCGTCGGCGATGCCACCGCAATTGACGTCCATGTCCTCTTGCTGGTGCTCGAACACCCGGTTGTTGGTCGCCAGCTTGATCGACGGTGCCGGGGCACAGCCGTAGGCCGAACCACGGCCGGTGGTGAAGGCGATCAGGTTGGCCCCCCCGGCCACCTGACCGGTGGCCGATACCGGGTCGTAGCCAGGGGTGTCCATGAACACCAGGCCCTGGGCACGCACGGCTTCCGCGTACTGGTACACATCGACCAGGTTGCTGGAGCCAGCCTTGGCCACCGCACCCAGGGACTTCTCGAGGATGGTGGTCAGCCCCCCTGCCTTGTTGCCGGCCGAGGGGTTGTTGTTCAGTTCGGCGTTCATGCGCTGGCAGTAGTCTTCCCACCAGCGGATGCGCGCCACCAGCTTTTCGCCCACCTCACGGCTTACCGCGCGGCGCGTCAGCAAGTGCTCGGCACCGTAGATTTCCGGGGTCTCGGAGAGGATCGCGGTGCCACCGGCTGCCACCAGGCGGTCGACAGCATTGCCCAATGCCGGGTTGGCGGTAATCCCCGAGTAACCATCGGAGCCGCCACACTGCAGGCCGACCACCAGGTGCCGGGCGCTGACCGGCTGACGCCGCACCTGATTGGCCTCGGCCAGCAGCGTCTTGACCTGTGCGATACCGGCTGCGATGGTTTTCGACGTGCCACCAATCCCCTGGATGGTGAATGCGCGCAGTTGCGCGCTGGCCTGCAGGCCCTGGGTTTCCAGCAGGCTTTCGATCTGGTTGGTTTCGCAGCCCAAACCAATGATCAGCACGGCAGCGAAGTTGGGGTGAACGGCATACCCGGCCAAGGTGCGGCGCAGCAGGCCAAGGGCTTCGCCGCTGGGGTCCACTGCGCAACCGGCACCGTGGGTCAGGGCCACCACGCCGTCGATGTTCGGATAGTCGGCCAGCACCTCGGGATGGATGTCACGGCGAAAATGGTCGGCCACGGCGCGGGCCACGGTCGCCGAGCAGTTCACCGAGGTAAGAATGCCGATGTAGTTGCGGGTAGCGACCCGGCCATCGGCGCGCACGATGCCCTGAAACTGTGCGGTGCTGCCCGGCTGAGTGCGGGTATCGACACCAAAGGCATAGTCACGGGCAAAATCGCCCATCTGCACGTTGTGCACATGGACATGGTCGCCAGCGTCGATAGCCTGCGAAGCGAAGCCGATGATCTGCCCATAACGGCGCAGCGGCTGGCCCTGCTCCACACGCTCGGTGGCGAGCTTGTGGCCCGAGGGAATTGGCTGGCGCACGGTGATCGCCTCGGCATCCAGGCGCAGCCCTTGCGGCAGGGCCTGGCGAGCAATGAGCACATTGTCCAGCGGGTTGAGGCGGATGACGGCTGGGTCACCGGATTTGGCAATCAGTTGCATGGGACCTCTCAGGGCGGTGCGGCTGACTTCTTGTTATGGCTGTCGCCACTGTAAGAAGCCTTGCGCAACATTCCCAATGAGATGATCCGATCGAACGATAACCTGGCGTTATCGCAACAAGATATCGGTGCGAAATCTTCAATCGACTATGGGGGCCATTGGGTCGTGCAGCAGCCCCCCGCTTCCTATGCTAGCGCTGCCCTGCGACGTTGTGCGCCCTCCAGCAAGATCTCGACAAACGCGCGGGCCGAAGCACTCAGCGGTTCATCCTTGCGGGTGACCACACCATACTCCAGCGCCGGCACATGCAAGGGGCTGTGCAGCTCCTTGAACTGCCCGCTGGCCAACTGCGCAGCAACCATCGAGCGCGGTAACATGGCGATCATCGGGGCTGATTGCAGCAGTTGCAGGAACATCGGCATGGAGATGGTCTCCACGCTGTCGGCGGGCGTTGCGATACCGGCCACCCGAAACGCCTGCTCCAGGCGGTTGCGGATCGGCGTGCCCACCGGGTACAGCACCCACGGCCAGTCGCCGAGTGCTTCCAGTGGCGTGCTGTCGAGCTGGTTGAGCGGGTGCTCGCTGTTCACTACCAGGCTGAAGGGCTCGGGCTCCAGCGGCTGGAAGTCGAACAGTTGGCTGAAACGCTCTTCGGTGAAACGGCCAATCATGATGTCCAGCTTGTTCTGCTCAAGCATGGTCAGCAGGTGATCACTGGAATGCTCCACCACTTCAATCGACAGCAATGGGCTGCGTGCCTTGATGGCGGCGATGGCCTGCGGCAGCACCAAGGCGGTTGCGGCAAAGATCCCACCAACGCGGATAAAGCCATGCCCGCCGTTACGCAGGCGGTTGACCTGGTCGACAAACTGTTGCGACTCGGCCAGCGCACCCTGGGCGTAACGCACCACGTATTCACCCAGCTCGGTGGGCGGCATGCTGCGTGGCAGGCGCTCGAACAGGGCAAAGCCGAACTGCTCCTCAAGGTCACGCAGCATCTTGCTGAGTGCTGGTTGGCTGAGGTTCATGCGCGTGGCAGTAGCGTGCATGTTGCGCGTGCGCGCCAGGGTATCGATCAGCACCAGGTGCTTGTAGCGGATCCAGTTGCAAAAACTGGAATGGGTCATGTCCGGCGGCATAGACGCAGGGCCTCGTGCGGGTGAAAGTTATTGAGCGCGCAAATAGCCCAGCAAGGTATCGAGGGCAACCGAGTTGGGCCGCGAACGCAGGGTCAGCACGCCAAGGTTGGCCATGGCCAGAGGAAGTTCCACGGGCAGGATGGCGACCATGCCATAGCGGGCATAGTGCTGGGCCACGTCATTGGGCACCACCGCGATCATTTCAGACGCTTCGAGCATGGCAGTGGTCGCCAGGATCGAGGCGGTTTCGACGATATCCAGCGACTGCACCATGCCCCCGGCCTGCAATGCGCTTTCGACGCGGCGGCGCATCGGGCTGCCGATGGGGTGCAGAATCCAGGTCAAGTGCACCAGATCGGCTAGCTGCAGGCAGGCGACTGTAGCCAAGGGATGGCCTGCGCGGGCAATCACGCGCATTTGTTCACCGCCTTCGAACAGCTCGATGTTCAACGCCTGGCTGTCGCTCTGGTCCGGCAGGCGCCCCACCACCATGTCGAAGTCGCCACGCAGCAAGGCGGGCAGCAAAGTATCGCTGGTGCCTACTTCCAAGGCGATGCGCACGTTGGGGTGGTCGCGTTTGTAGGCCAGCACCGCCTTGGTCAGCACACCCGGTACCGGGCCCATGACGCTGCCCACCCGCACCAGGCCGGAAGCCCCGCGCGCCAGTTCGGCAATTTGCGCCTGGGCATGCTCGAACTCATGCAACGCGTTCTGCGCATAGCGGATCATCACCTCGCCATACAGCGTCGCTTGCATACCCCGTGGCAGGCGTTCGAACAAACGCACCCCCAGGCGCTCCTCGAGCTGCTGCAGCAACAGGCTGGCAGCCGGTTGCGTGGTGTGCATCGCGGCCGCCGCACGGCGCAGGTTGCCGAATTCGCCCAAGGCATTGAGCAACGTGATCTGCCGGCTGGAGATCTTCAGTGCGCCGAGGCTGGCAGGCACCTGGGTATTGTCGGTTGACGAGCGAGACATATCGAATCCGGTATCGCTGGTTAAGATTTGGCGATTATGCCTGTATCGCTCGACAACCTACAGTCAGCGCTCCCAGTGCTTGAACAGAACAAGAGCCGACCATGAGCATACGTATTACCCACCTGAGCGTTCGTGACATCCGTTTCCCCACTTCGCTGTCGCTGGATGGCTCCGACGCCATGAACAGCGCCCCCGACTATTCGGCGGCCTACGTGGTGCTGCACACTGACGCAGCAGCCCTTGAAGGCCACGGCCTGACCTTCACCATCGGCCGTGGCAACGAGATTTGCGCGGCAGCGGTGCAGTCGCTGGCCCCCCTTATCGTCGGCCTTACCCTTGAAGAAATCACCGCCGACATGGGCGCTTTCTGGCATCGCTTTACCGTCAGCGACAGCCAGCTGCGCTGGCTGGGCCCGGAAAAGGGCGTGATCCACCTGGCCACTGCCGCCATCATCAATGCCGTATGGGACCTGTGGGCCAAGCACGAGGGCAAGCCCGTCTGGAAGCTGCTGGCCGACATGACACCCGAACAGCTGGTGCACTGCCTGGACTTCAGCTACGTCACCGATGTGCTCACACCCGAAGAAGCCATCGCCCTGCTGCGCCGTCAGGCACCTGGCAAAGCCCAGCGCGAGGCGCAGATGCTGCGTGAAGGCTACCCAGGCTACACCACTGCACCGGGCTGGCTGGGCTACAGCGAAGAGAAAATGCGCACGCTGGCCCGCGAGGCCGTGGCAGACGGTTGGACCCATATCAAGCAGAAGATCGGTGCCGACCTGGAAGAGGACATCCGCCGCGCCAGCATCCTGCGCGAAGAAATTGGCTGGGACCGCACCTTGATGATGGACGCCAACCAGGTGTGGAGCGTGGAGCAGTCTATTGCCAACATGCGCCGCCTGGCTGCCTTCGAACCACTGTGGATCGAAGAGCCGACCAGCCCCGACGACATCCTCGGCCACGCCACCATACGCCAGCGCATCGCGCCGATTGGCGTGGCCACCGGTGAGCATTGCCATAACCGGGTGATGTTCAAGCAGATGTTCCAGGCCGGTGCGCTGGACTTCTGCCAGCTGGACGCAGCCCGCCTGGGTGGCCTGAACGAAGTGCTGATCGTACTGCTGATGGCGGCCAAGTACGACGTGCCGGTGTGCCCGCACGGCGGTGGCGTCGGGCTGTGCGAATATGTGCAGAACATTGCCTTGTTCGACTACATCGCGGTGTCGGCCTCGTTGCACAACCGGGTGCTGGAGTATGTCGACCACCTGCACGAGCACTTCATCGACCCGGTGGTGATCCGACGCGGGCGCTACATGCCGCCACAACGCCCCGGTTACAGCATTGAAATGCACGCCGAGACCCTGGAGCGCTACCAGTACCCCAATGGCGCAGTGTGGCTCGACATCAACCGCTCCTGACCCACAGACCTGGGTGTGCCGTGGCCACACGGCACGCCACCAGCACTTTTCATGGGGAAAAAAACAATGACAACCCTCACCCGCGCAGCGGCTTCGGCCCCTGCCGCCACGAACGAACAGCGCCTGAACAGTTTGCTGCTACGCAGATTGATGCCACTGCTCATCGTCGTCTACGTGATGAGCTTTCTTGACCGCACCAACATCGCCCTGGCGAAAGCCAGCATGGGCATCGACCTGGGCCTTTCGGCAGCAGCCTATGGCCTGGGCGCTGGCTTGTTCTTTCTCACCTATGCCCTGGCCGAAGTGCCCAGCAACCTGATCATGCACCGGGTGGGCGCGCGCTTCTGGATCACCCGCATCATGATTACCTGGGGCCTGCTCTCGGCGGGCATGGCCTTCGTCCAGGGTGAAACGTCGTTCTACATCATGCGCCTGTTGCTGGGGGTGGCCGAAGCGGGCCTGTTCCCCGGTGTAATGTTGTACCTGACCTACTGGTTCGACCGCGAACAGCGCGCCCGCGCCACCGGTTACTTCCTGCTGGGCGTGTGCCTGGCCAACATCCTCAGTGGCCCGCTGGGCGGTGCCCTGCTGGAAATGGATGGTGTGCTGGGCTGGCACGGCTGGCAGTGGCTGTTCGTGCTCGAGGGCCTGCCTGCCGTGGCCTTGGCCTTCGTGGTGTGGAAAAAGCTGCCGGACGGCCCGGCCTCGGCGCCCTGGCTGTCGGCCGCCGACGCCCAGGACATCGAACGCCGCCTGGCCGCCGAACGGGCTGCCGCACCGCAGCAGAGCAAGCTGGGGCAGATGTTCCGCGACCGGCAGATCTGGCTGGCGATCGGGGTGTACTTCGTGCACCAGATCACCATCTACACGGTGATTTTCTTCCTGCCCGGCATCATCAGCACCTACGCTGCCCTATCACCCTTCCAGGTCGGCCTGCTGACAGCAGTGCCCTGGATTGCCGCTGCCATAGGCGCCGCCACCTTCCCACGCCTGGCCACCTCACCGCGCCGCTGCCGCACGCTGCTGTTCTTCGGCCTGTTGACCATGGCCACCGGGTTGCTGCTGGCATCGCTGAGCAGCTCCTTCATTGGCCTGATCGGTTTTTCCCTTACCGCACTGATGTTGTTCGTGGTGCAGTCGATCATCTTTGTCTTCCCCTCCAGCCGTCTGAGCGGTAACGCACTGGCGGCGGGCCTGGCCTTCGTCACCACCTGTGGCCTGTTGGGTGGCTTCGTCGGGCCGTCGGTGATGGGGTTGATCGAGCAGACCACCGGTAGCACCCGCCACGGTCTATGGATCATTGCAGCATTGCTCGTATTGGCGGCACTGGTCAGTACCCGTTTGCGCCAAGGGCAGGAACAACACTAAGTAGTACGCAATTTCACGCCCCTGCCAGGAGCAGCCTTGTGTTACGAAAAAGCCATGAATGCCTCATGCAGTTATTTGGCATGCCGAACCTTTCGCAGCACAAGGCTACTGCTACAGGTTGCGAGTACGACGCCCGCAACGCGGCTCCAACGCCTGTGCCAAGCGCGTTACCGCCTGTTGCAGATCATCCGGGTGCCCCCCCAACCACATCAATGCCAGGTATTGCGTGTAGCGCCCCTGCAGGCTGAACTGCTCGCCGGACAGCACATGCAACGGTGAGCCTGCCAACGCTGCGTTAATACCCTCCCACACCAGCGGCTGACGGAAGCGCACCCACAGCATCTGCCCGCCTTGCGGCATCTCCAGCACCACCCGCTGGCCGAATTGCAACGCCAGCACACGCGCCAGGCATTGCGTGCGCCTTTGCAGGTCCAGGCGTAACTGTACCCATTGCGTCTCGATTTCCCCCTTGCCCAGCATGTGCGCAAGCGCCTGCAAGCGTAGCGGCGCCAGCCGAAATGCTCGCTCGGCGAACGCCTTGGCCAACTCGGCGTCACGGCTCAGTAAATAGGCATACGGCGCTTCGGGCCCCACCGCAGCCTCGAACGTGCCCATCACCAACAGCCAACGCGGGTCCACCCAGTCGCGCAAGCGTTTGTTCGGTGGCCCGCTGTAACAGAGTTCGCTGTCCAGGTCGTTTTCCAGCAACCACACAGGGTACTGGCCAAGCAATAGACCAAGCTGCTGCTGATAGTACGGTGAAAGCAGCCGCCCTTGTGGCATGCCCAGGCACGATGGCATGACCAGCATGTTTACCGGCTCGCTCCCCAGCAACCTGGCCAAGGCAGGCAGGTCTGGGTTGCCCTGAGCATCCAGTGGCACCTCCAATACGCGCATGCCAGCACGCGCCAAGGCGCGTAAAACCTGCCAGCAACAGGGCGAATGTACCAGCACAGTACCGCCATGCAAGGCCAGCGCCGCGAGCAGTGTCTCGATCAACGCCAGCACATCGGGGGCCAGTTGCACATCATCGGCACGCCAGTACTGGCTGGAGGAGCGGGTATAGCGTTCAGCAATGGCATTGCGCAATCGGGTGCTGCCAAGCGCATCCCAGGGTGCAACGCTGCAGTCACGTTGGCGGGCCAGGCGCCGCTCGTGGCCTAGCAGAATGCGCTCCAACAGCGGCTGCGCCGGCAAGGGAGGCTGCCTGTGCGTAGCCACGGCCTGTTCTTTGCCAGCGTTATCCACGTAATAGCCCGACCTCGGCCGGCAGTGCACGCGGCCCTCTTCTTCCAGCAGGCTATAGGCATTCTGTACCGTGGCCAACGACACCCGCAGCCGCCGGGACAGCGCACGCAATGACGGTAACCGGCATGGGCCATCGCCAGCAGCCTGATCGATCAATGCTTCCAGGTAGCGATACACCTTGCGATACGCGAACTCGCCGGCGGTCGCTCGCCCCATCAAGGCAGCCCCACAAAGCCGCGCCGCCGCCCCGACGCCTGCCGCGGCAACAACCTCAGGTGCACATCGCGGCGGGCCAGATAGTTAAGCAGACGCCAGGCAGTCAGCGGCAACTGCCCGGCATAAATCGCCCGCAATTGGCCCAGCGGCATGCCACTTGTGTTCACCAACCAGGCTTTTACCGCATCGGGGCAGGGTTTGCCTTGCAAGGCCCTGTGCAGGTACGGCAACGCTACCAGCATGTCGGCATGCCGACACTGCAAGAACCGCTCGAGGTTTTTCCCCTGCCTGGCAAAGGGGCTGAACAGCAAGCACACCAATTGGGTCTGATTGATGCCGTAGGCTTTGCCGAGTTGCAACTGATGTGCCTCGCGCTGTTTGCTACCGGCCACCTGCCCTGCCAGCCGCAGCGCTGGACGACCAGCCTGTGGCTCCAGACTGCGCGCACGCAGTTGGTGCAACTGTGCCATGGTTAGCGAGTCGACGAATTCCGACAGTGGCAAAGCATCCGGGACGGCCTCGAAACCACACCCCAGCATGGCATCAAGCGGCTGCTCTTCAAGCAAGTGCGGCAGCAAGTCATCAAGGGCTAACAGCCGCACCGTCGCCCCTTCCGGTGCAGCACCCAATGCCGGCTCTGCCAGGCTACCCTGCGCGCCACCGGCAGCGCCATGTAACCGGCCCAAGCCATTCACCAGCGCCGCCAGGCACTGGTGTACCGCATACGGACCGCGCTCCCCGGCAAAGCGCAGGCTACGCCTCGCCCACGCCAGGTATCGACGGCGCTGAAAGGCGGGTATAGCCGTGACCAATGCATCGGCGGGCGCCTCTGCCAGCAGCGCAAAACCAACGGCACCCGCCAGTTCCAGGTGCAAGCGGCTACCCAGCAGGGCTTCGGGCCTGGCATCGATCAGGTGGCCGAACATCAACATGGCGTCCTTTGCCAGTATCCAATGCTCGGGCGTTGCCGAGGGCCGACGGCTGAACGGCACAACCGTGCACCCCTCGATCATCTGCAATTGCACCCGCGGGTCATCCTGCATGAACAAGGCGCTGAAACTGCGCTCGTGAGCCTCCAGCGTGGCACCATCGACAACCGGCAGGCTGACCACCAGCACCCGCAACTGGAAGGTTTCCGGGGCACGCAGGGCAATACTCAGTTGCGCGGCACGCAGCATGGCCAGCAGCCGGATGCCCTGGGGATCACTGCCTTGCAATACCTGCAAACGGAAGGTACCGATGTATTCGGGCCCGCCGGCAGCAACCAGCAGCCGTTGTATCAGCAACTGCAGGGAAGCACGTTGTGCCTGGGACATGTGGCTCAGCAAGCGTTCGAGCACTTGCTGGTAGATATAATGCATTGCCTGGTCGTGAATAGCAGTCACGAAATCACCTCATCAACTTCATGCAGCCAGCGAATGCCGAGCCAAACACTGGCGCGTCGACATACCCTGAACTTTTCCAGAAGAAATTTCCTACAACAAAATGAAAGTAATGACGTAACCCTTCACTGTCGCCAAGCCATCGAAAAATAACCACCACTGCGACGGCCAGCCGCTGCCACACACCGCCCTACTCCAGGCATAGCCATGCTCATTCCACGCTCCTTGCGCAAACTATCATTGGGCCATTATCGAGAGGAATTCAGAGCGAATTGAAGACACAGTTCACGGTAAAAAAACCATTCAGCAAAAGTGCGACCCCACATTGCACCCCAGAGAAAAAGAGTTCAAGCCTGAATACTTGGCGCAATATTTCCAACACCCCGAAAGTCATCGACCAGAATGTAGTCCATGTCGTATTTAATCGTAGGAACGCTCCTACTTTTTAAGACTTAAATCATTTTACCCCACGCATAAAAAAACCCGGGACGCTGCCCGGGCTTTCCGATAACACAAAGAACCGTCAGTGTTGTGCCATGTCCAGCACCACACGTCCGCCACACGGGCATTGGTCCATATAGCGATGCGCGTCCACCACCTGCTCGAACGGGTACACCTTGATGATCTGCGGTGTCAGCAACTGGTCGGCAGTGAACTGGTTGATATCGCGCAAGGCACGCTGCAGTGCCACCTGATCCTGGCTGATACCAAGTTCTGGTTTGCCGGTGAAGTTGCCGATGCAGTGGACATAGAACTGAATGTTCTTCTGAAATGCCGCACAGGCCGGGAACGGCGTCTGGTTGCCGCCTTGCAGGCCATACAGCACCAGGCTGCCACGCGGTGCCAGCACATCACCCAGCAGCGACATCTGCGGCCCACCCATGCCATCGAGGACCATGTCCACGCCACGGCCATCGGTGTACTTGCCAATCTGCAGCAGCAGGTCCTGCTCTTCGGTAACGATCACTTTGTCGGCACCCAGGCCCAGCAGGTACTCACGCTGCTCCGCTTCCTTGGTGGCGGCGAACACTTTCAGCCCCAGTGCCTTGCCCAGTTGCACGAAAGCAGGGCCGGCGCAATGGCTGGCATCGGTGACCAACGCAGTCTGACCCGCCTTGGCCCGCGTCAGGTCGACGTAGGCGAAATAGGCGATCAGCAGCGGCGTATAGTGCACGCTGGCCTCAATGGGGGTGAGTACATCCGGGTAGCGGGTAATGGCAGTGCGCGGCAGCACGATGACATCACCATACACCGGGTGGTCGTTGGCACTGGTGGCCGGGAAGCTGGCAACCCGATCACCGACGGCAATGTCTTCGACCCCTTCACCGACCGCAGTCACCACCCCAGCCATTTCGTGGCCGATCCCCGCTGGCAGGCGTGCCTGGGATGGTGCCAGGTTCTGGCGCCAAAGCACGTCATACCAGCTGACGCCAATCGCCTCGACGCGGATCTGTACCTCGTCGACAGCGGGTGACGGTTCGGCCTGCTCCTCGCAACGGAGCACATCGGCAGCGCCGAACTTGTGGAAACGGATCATGCGGGACATCGCATACCTCGCCTTTGTGAACCTCTAATTACCACTGACTTTATCCGGGCTTTGCTCGTTAGACCATCAGTGGTCATTAATAGTCGACATGCTTGTCATCGATTGGGCACCTGACTTTCCCTGCGATTGGTCCCCCTAAACCCGTGCAGGGTAACAGCCTTTGGCCTTAAGATTCACCCCTGCCCCACTTTAGGCGAAGCACACCGATGAATCGAAACGACCTGCGTCGCGTAGACCTCAACCTGCTGATCGTGTTCGAAACGCTGATGCACGAGCGCAGCGTGACCCGTGCCGCGGAAAAACTGTTCCTCGGCCAACCGGCCATCAGCGCAGCCTTGTCGCGCTTGCGCAACCTGTTCGACGACCCGCTGTTCGTGCGCACCGGCCGCAGCATGGAGCCATCGGCACGGGCCCACGAGATCTTCGCCCTGCTGTCGCCGGCGCTGGATTCGATTTCCACGGCGGTCAGCCGCGCCGCCGAATTCGACCCAGCCACCAGCAACGCAGTGTTCCGCATCGGCCTCTCGGATGACGCCGAGTTCGCCTTGCTGCCGCAACTGCTCAAGCGTATTCGCGCCGAAGCCCCTGGTATCGTGCTGGTGGTGCGACGGGTCAACTACCTGCTGATGCCCACGCTGCTGGCCTCGGGCGAGATTTCGGTGGGTGTCAGCTACACCAGCGAACTGCCGGCCAATGCAAAGCGCAAGGTGCTGCGCCGCAGCATGCCTAAACTGCTGCGGGCCGACAGCGTACCCGGCAACATCACCCTGGACGACTTCTGCGCACGGCCGCATGCACTGGTGTCGTTTGCCGGGGACCTGTCTGGCTTCATCGATGAAGCCCTGGAAGAACTTGGCCGCAAGCGGCATGTCGTGCTGGCGGTGCCGCAGTTCAACGGGCTGGGGAGCTTGCTGGCGGGCACCGATATCGTCGCCACGGTGCCGGACTACACCGCAGAGGCGTTGACGGCGGCGGGCGGGTTGCGCGCCGAGGACTTGCCCATACCCGTGCGCAGTTTCGAACTGCACATGGCCTGGCGCGGGGCGCAGGACAACGACCCGGCGGAGCGGTGGCTGCGGTCGCGGATACAGATGTTCTTCGGGGATCCGGACAGCCTTTGATTCGCACCCCTAACGTGGGTCTTCACATCCAGCACGCTTGAAGCTCGCGTCGGGCTTGTTCACGCGAAGCACAAAGCCTGACCTACGCCGACGCATTCCCTGCGTGATCATGGCGTGCTTCACCGTCGTCACGCTGCCGGTGCCCTTGATGCGCAAGGCACAGCCATCCTCTGACGCCCATTGCCCCTGCTCAAGGCCTGTGCTGCTCAGGCTTGGCCTCGACACCGCGCACATCGGCGTATGTTGTCGCTTTCCATCAAGAGCAGCCCCTCACCCTCCCCTAGATTAACTCCCGAGCGAGCCCCTGATCGAACCCCAGGGGCAGTGTCTGGAGGAGACCAGCCATGCAATCCGTCGAGCAGTTCAAACACAGCACTTCCATTGCAGATTGGGCCGAGCAGCGCCCGGAACACGCCTTCACCTTGCCCTCGCGGTACTTTTTCGACGAGCAGATCTTCGCTGCCGAACGCGACCGTATCTTCATGAGTGCCTGGCACCTGGCCGGCCATCGCAACGAGTTCGCCGAGCCTGGTCAGTTCGTGGTGTGCGACATGTTCGACCAGAGCGTGGTGGTGGCCTGTGGCAACGATGGCAAGATCAATGCCTTCCACAATGTCTGCCAGCACCGTGGCAATCGCCTGCTGGATGTGCGTCGTGGTAACGACATCCGAGTGCTGCGCTGCGCCTACCACTCCTGGTGCTACGAAATGGACGGCAGCCTGCGCAGTGCGCCACGCAGCGAACGGCTGATAGCCTTCGACAAGCAGCAATTCAACATTCCCAAGGTCCGCGTCGAAGAACTCGGCGGTTTCGTCTACTTCAACTTCGACGCAGACGCGCCGTCGCTGGCGGAGCTGTTCCCAGGTGCCGACGAAGAAATGCGCGCGGTCTTTCCCGACCTTGGCAAGATGCGCCTGATCGAAGAGCAGGACGTGATCGTACCGGCCAACTGGAAGGTGATCATGGACAACTCCATCGAGGGGTACCATTTCAAGTTGTCCGGGCCCTGCCATATCGACCTGGCCAAGCTGATCGACTTCAAAGGCTACCGCCTGACCAAGCGCGACAACTGGTGGACGTACATCGCACCGGCCAACCAGCAGGCCGAGGAAGCCTACGGCGTCAAGCTGAGCGGGCCACGCAACCCCGACGAGCGCTTCTTCAACATCGGGCTGTGGCCGAACAACACCTTCTATACCTTCCCCTTCTCGGCGTTTCTCGGCACGTTCATCATGATCCCGCTGGACGCCGAGCGCTCACTGCTGCGTTTTGGCTACTACAGCCCCCACGAGCAGGTCCCGGAGGTTTCCCACGCCTGCATGAAGTGGATGAACGAGGACCTCGGCCCCGAGGACATCGAGCTCAACATCAGCGTGCAGAAAGGCCTGCGTTCGCTCGGCTACGACCAGGGCCGCTACATGATCGACGCCGAGCGCAGCAACGAAAGCGAGCATTTGGTGCATCACTTCCACAAGCTGGTGTTCGACGGCATCGGCGCAGGCCGCTGACCACTGTCATGGGGGAGCCTTTATGCTCGGGCATGAATACGACTATGTGATCATTGGTGCCGGCTCGGCCGGCTGCGTGCTGGCCAAGCGCTTGGGAGAGAACCCGGCCCTGCGCATCCTGGTGCTGGAGTCCGGCCCGCCGGACGCCAGCTGGACCATCGACATGCCCTCGGCAGTGGGCATCGTGGTAGGCGGCACCCGCTTCAACTGGAGCTACACCAGCGAACCGGAGCCGGGCCTGGACGGCCGACGCATCGGCACACCACGCGGGCGCACCCTGGGCGGCTCGTCGTCGATCAACGGCATGGTCTACATTCGTGGCCATGCCCGCGACTACGACGGCTGGGCTGCACAAGGCTGCGAAGGCTGGAGCTATCGGGAGGTGCTGCCCTACTTCATGCGGGCGCAAAACCATCGGGACGGCGCCAACACCTACCGCGGCGCAACCGGGCTGCTTCACGTCACACCAGGCGATACCTCGCCGCCACTGTGCCAGGCCTTCATCGAGGCCGGCCAGCAAGCCGGCTATGGCGTGAGCAGCGACCTCAATGGCCACCGCCAGGAAGGCTTTGGCCCGGTCGACCGCACCACCCGCGACGGCAAGCGCTGGAGCACCGCGCGCGGCTACCTGGCTGAAGCACTCAAAGGCGGCAACGTCACCATCGCCACCTCGGCGCTGAGCCGGCGGATTCTCTTCGACGGCGAACAAGCCTACGGGGTGGAGTTCGAAATGGACGGCGTGGTGCACCAGGTGCGTGTGCGCCAAGAGGTGCTACTGAGTGCTGGCGCCATCAACTCACCGCAACTGCTGATGCTTTCTGGCGTCGGCCCGGCCCAGCATCTGCGGCGCCTGGGCATCCCCCTGGTACGCGACCTGCCGGGAGTAGGCCAGCGCCTGAACGACCATCCCGATACCGTCGTGCAGTACCGCTGCAAGCAGCCGGTGTCGCTCTACCCCTGGACACGTGCACCGGGCAAATGGCTGATCGGCGCGCGCTGGTTCGCCAGCCACGATGGCCTGGCGGCTAGCAACCATTTCGAGGCGGGCGCGTTCATCCGCTCGCGGGCCGGGGTGGAGTTTCCCGACTTGCAACTGACGTTCATGCCGCTGGCGGTCCAGCCAGGCAGCGTCGACCTGGTGCCCGAGCACGCCTTCCAGGTGCACATCGACCTGATGCGCCCCACCAGCCTGGGCAGCGTCAGCCTGGTCAGCACCGATCCGCACCAGGCGCCGCGCATCCTCTTCAACTACCTGACCACCGAGCGCGACCGCGCCGACATGCGTGCAGGCGCCCGCCTGGTACGCGAGATCCTCGCCCAGCCGGCCATGCGCGCCTATGCCGGTGACGAGCTGGTACCCGGTGCCGACCAGGTGAGCGATGCGCAGCTCGACGCTTGGGCGCGACGCATCACCGAGACTGGCTACCACGCCAGCGGCACCTGCAAGATGGGCCCGCCCAGCGACCCCGAAGCAGTGGTCGACCCACAATTGCGCGTGCACGGTCTGCGCGGGCTGCGGGTGGTCGATGCCTCGATCATGCCGCAGATCGTCAGCGGCAACACCAACGCGCCCACGGTGATGATCGCCGAGAAGGCCAGCGACCTGATCCGTGGCCTCACCGCGCTTACCGCAAGCGATGCACCTGTGTGGGTTCACCCACGCTGGCGCGAATGCCAGCGTTGAGGGGTACTTGCCAAAGCCGGCCCACTGCGCTTGCATAGGCGCAGCGGGCCTTTCCTGTGAACGAGGTGCCGGCCAATGCAGCCGGCGCCCATTGCCGAGCCTGGTGCAACCATGAAACGATCCGAAACCCTTGACCTTCAGTGGCAGGGCCCTGCCAGCCCTCCGCTGCGCATCGGCATTCTGTTGCTGCCATCGTTTTCCAACTTCGGCCTGGCCTCGCTGATCGAACCGCTCTCGATCGCCAACTGGCTGGCCCAGTGCAACCTGTTCCAATGGACCCTGCTCTCGGTAGACGGCCAGCCGGTGCCCGCCAGCAACGGCCTGCTCGCCGGTGCCCAGGCGGGCATCGGCGAGCACAGCGAATTCGATGCCTGCGTGGTGATCGCCAGCTTCGATGTGCACCGCCACGCGCGCAACCCGGCCCTCAAGGCCTGGATCAAGCGCCAGGCGGCCTTCGGCGCAGTCATGGTAGGGATCGAAACCGGCACCGAGCTGCTGGCTGCGGCAGGTGTGCTCGACGGCCACCCGGCCGCCGTCCATTGGGACAACCTGCAAGGTTTCCAGGAAAGCTACCCTAGGGTGCAAGCCTGCGCGCAGCTCTACTCGTTGGGCCGCAAGCGCCTGACCTGCGCAGGCGCCACTGCCGTGCTGGACATGGTGCTCAGCTGGCTGGACCGGCTGGCCGGTGGCAACCTGGCACGCGAAGTGGCCATGCACATGCTCATCGAGCAGGTACGCGAGCCGCAGGTCCAGCAAGCCGAAGGCTATCGCCGCAACCTGCATGCCCAGGCCGGCAAGATGGGGCGGGCCATCGAGTTGATGGAACAGCACCTGGAAGAACCGCTGAGCTGCGAGGCCATCGCCGAGCGTGTGGCACTGTCGCGTCGCCAACTGGAGCGCCAGTTCATGCAGCACACCGGCCTTACGCCGCTGAAGTACTACCTCAGCCTGCGCCTGGCGCGCGCCCACAACCTGTTGCAGCAAACCCGCATGAGCGTTGCCCAGGTTGCAGCCAGTGCAGGTTTCGGCTCGCTGGAACACTTCTCCCGCGCCTACCGCGCCAAATTCGGCTGTGCACCGAGCAACGACCGTTCGCAGAGTTTGAGCGCCCCGGTCATGCGCCAGCCGTTGGGGCATGACCGGCAGCCGTTGGCGATCTGATCTCGGTGCAGTGCGCGGGCTTGCACAGATGCATCGCCGCCCTGGGGCGCAAAGCGCCCCAGGGCCATAGGTTAAAGCCCAAGGTAACTGCGCACCGCCGATGCCCCTGGCTGGCCATCGAACGTCGTCACCCCCGCCAGCCAGTTCTCCAGCACCTGTGGGTTGCGCTTGAGCCACTCCCGTGATGCCAGCGCAGGCTTTTGTTTGTCGTTGAGAATGGCCCCCATGATCTGGCTTTCCATCCCCAGCTCAAACGCCATCCGAGACAATAACGCACCTACGTTCGGGCATTCCTGGCCGAAGCCTTTGCGCGTATGGGTGTCGACCACTGCAGCCCCGTAGTTCGGGCCGAACTCAGCGTCGCCACCACTCAGATAACGCATCGACAGCTGGCTGTTCATCGGGTGCGGCTCCCACCCCAGGAACACGATCGGCTTTTTCGAGCGCACCGCCCGGCGTACTTCCACCAACATGCCGGCCTCGCTTGAGTCGACCAGGCGGAAACCCTTGAGGCCATAGCTGTCCTTGTCGATCAGGCCCTGGATGATCTGGTTGCCATCATTGCCGGCCTCGATGCCGTAGATGCGCCCTTGCAACTCGTCCTTGAACCGGGCGATGTCCTCGAAGCGCTTGAGCCCGGCCTCGTAGGCATAGTCCGGCACGGCCAGGGTGTATTTGGCACCGGTCAGGTTGGTGCGTACCCGCTCGACGCTGCCTTTTTCCAGAAAAGGCGTGGAAATTGCCGCCATCGACGGCATCCAGGCGCCAAGGTAGACGTCGATGCTCTTCATTTCCATGGCCTGGTACGCCATCGGGATCGACAGCATCTGGGTCTTGGTCTTGTAACCCAGGCCTTGCAAGACGGTAGTCGCGAGCCCAGTGGTGGCGGCGATGTCAGCCCAGCCGACCTCCGCGAAGTTGACTGTCTGGCAGGCAGCGGGGTCACTGGCCTGGGCGGTGGCGATGGACGCGACGAGCAGCGATGCGGCAAGCACGGGCACTGTTGTTTTCTTTGGCATGCGAGCGACTCCAGAACGGTTCAGGGTGGGCGTGACAATGCACGGGCGTATGCACTCAGCTGCGATAGTCCGGCTCCTGCTCATCGAGGATTTCCTGCAGCGCAGCGAAATGGCGGGCGGCGAAATCCGGATAATCAAGCCATTGCCGGGCTGTCTTGCGCGCCACGGCATCGCTGGCGATACGCAGAGGGCGGCCGCTGGCAAGCGCGGTGAGGTAAAGCTCGCAGGCCCGCTCGAAGTAGTAGAGGTCGTCGAAGGCCTGGGCCACGCTTGGGGCCGCCACCAGCACACCGTGGTTGCCCATCAGCAGAATCGGCTTGTCGCCCAACTGGCGGCTTACCCGCTCGGCTTCATCCCCCAGCCCCATGCCGTCGAACCCCTCGTCGATGGCCACGCGCTCGAAGAAGCGCATGGCGTTCTGCTCGATCGGTGGCAGGCGCGAGTCGGCCAAACAGGCCAAGGCGGTGGCGTACTTCGAATGCACATGCAGGATGCAGCGCGCATGCGGATGCCGCCGGTGCAAGGCGCCATGCAGGGCCCAGGCAGTGATGTCCGGCGCCCCGGGGCGCTGCAACGCCGAGGGGTCGTCGGCATCGAGCAGCAGCAAGTCGCTGGCGCGGATCCTGGAAAAATGCCGGCCATAGGGATTGATCAGAAAACGCCGGCCATCCTCGGAAACAGCCAGGCTGAAATGGTTGGCAATCGCCTCGTGCATCCCTAGGCGGGCGGTCCAGCGAAATGCGCAGGCGAGCTCGACGCGGGCCTGGGCATGGGAGTCTAGAACAGCGATGGATGAGTTGTGCATGGCAGCTCCTCGGGCGGCAGGCGCGCCCCTCGGGGGCGCGTTCATACCCTTCGAGTCTAGGGATGGCGACGCTTTTGACTTGATGCGATGCGACCTGCCTTGTCGCGAACGAGCGCAGCACTGGCCCTGTCGTATTTCGTCAAGTTCGCACCCTGCTGCCTGTCTATGGTGTGCCCATACATAGGCAAGCCAGGAGACTCAGTGTGTCCCATCAATCGCTATTCATCGCAGGGCAATGGCGTGAGCCACACAGCGGCCGCTATCGGGAAATCCTCAACCCCGCCAACGAGTCCTTGCTGGCCTTGGCGCCAGAAGCCGGCGCCCAGGATGTCGACGCCGCGATCGACGCCGCCCGTCACGCCTTCGACCACGGCCCTTGGCCGCAGTTGCCACCGAGTGAGCGCAGCGCCTGGCTGCTGCGCATCGCGGCAGCCATCGAAGCCGATGCCGCGCAACTGGCGCGCCTGGAAACCCTCAACACCGGCAAGACCCTGTGCGAGAGCGAGGCCGATATGGCCTGCGTGGTGGCCACCTTCCGCTACTACGCAGGGCTGCTTGAAGCGCGCACCGATCGCGCTCACCCGCATGCCCCCGACCACGTCATCAGCGTCACACGCCATGAGCCGGTAGGTGTCTGCGCGTTGATCGTGCCGTGGAACTACCCTCTGCTGCAAACCGCCTGGAAGCTCGCCCCCGCCTTGGCTGCGGGCAACACGGTGATTCTCAAGCCCAGCGAACTGACGCCGCTAAGTGCCTTGCACCTGACGGCTTTGCTGGCCGCCCTGGCGCTGCCAGCCGGGGTGTTCAACCTGGTCTGCGGCGATGGCACCGTAGGCCACCACATGGCGCTCAGCGACCGGGTGGACATGGTGTCGTTCACCGGTGGCGCCCAAGCCGGTGCCAAGGTGATGCAGGCCGCCAGTGGCAACTTCAAGCGCCTGGCGCTGGAGCTCGGTGGCAAAAACCCAAATATCGTGTTTGCTGATGCCGACCTCGACGTGGCCCTGGACCAGGCGCTCAACGCCGTGTTCTTCAACGCAGGGCAGGTGTGCTCGGCCGGCTCGCGCCTGCTGTTGCAAGCCTCCGTGCATGATCGCTTCGTCGCGCGCCTGGTCGAACGCATCGACGCTATTGTTCTCGGCGATGGCTTCGACAGCCGCACGCGCATGGGGCCTCTGATATCGGCGGCCCAGCGGAATCGCGTGCTGTCGCTGATCCAGGCGGCACAAGGCGAAGGCGCTCGCCTGCGCGCCGGCGGCCAGCGCCCCACGGATGCGCACCTGGAAAAGGGGTTCTGGTTACGCCCTACCCTGCTCAGTGACGTGCAGGCCGACATGCGCATTGCTCGCGAAGAAATTTTCGGCCCGGTAATCACCGTCGAACGCTTCACCGACGAGGCACATGCCGTGCGGTTGGCCAACGATACGCCCTATGGCCTGGCGGCCGGGGTCTGGACCGGCGACCTGGGCTGCGCCAATCGCATGGCCCGGCGGCTGCGGGTTGGGACACTGTGGGTGAACGATTACAACCTGGCATTTCCCCAGGCGCCCTGGGGTGGTTTCAAGGCCAGCGGCATCGGCCGCGAGCTATCGGCGACAGGCCTGGAGGAATTCAGTGAACTCAAACACGTGCTACTCAATTGCGAGCCTCGGGCGTTGAACTGGTTCACATGACGACTTCTGGCGAACAGTGGCTCCGTAAGCTCCAACGCTTGGACGTGGGATGGCTTAAGGTACTCGATGGCCTTGGTGGTACAGAAGAAACCGAGGATTGTCGGCAGCGTAGCCAGCGCCAGCAGCGGCGACAACTCGCCGATCACGAAACCTTCGGCGGCAGCCGGCATCAGCAGATACAGGCTGCCAAAGAGCAACAACAGTCGGGTGAAGTGCAGCCCTCCCGATACCTCCATACGTTTCATGGCAACCGAAAAGGCCCCATAGCCGGTGCCGGCAATGGAGGTGAGCGCAGCACCTTGCAGGCTAAAACCGGCTGCAGGTCGCCACCGAGATTACCGAAATCCCAGCGATAGCCAGTGCGGCTCCTAGACGCCCCCACTAGGAGGCAAACCCGCGCTGAATCCTGCCATCCCGCCATGGAAGTACACGTTGCCCTGCTTCTCGCCTCACCACCTCCGGCAACTGATCGATCGATTTCCCAGGCTTGAGCCATTAGACGGCCACGAGCCTTTGATCGTGGGATAGCGTCGCACACCATGCTGACGGTGTTCGCCCAGAGCATGATGGGAACCGTTAAACCCGCCTACCCTGCCACCCTGTCAAAGGCGTAATCCTTGAAAACGAACTACCCGATCCCATGGGAGCACCGTACATGTCTATCGAATTCAGACCCGCTCAAGCCGCGGACGCGCACGATATTGCGCGCTTCTTTCAACTGACATCGGAGGGCATGGCCGATTACATATGGAGCAAGCTTGCCGTGCCAGGAGAAGCATTGCTGAGTGTCGGTGCGTCTCGCTATGCCAGGGAACAGGGTGACTTTTCCTACAAGAACTGCTTGATGGCCACTTTCGAAGGGCGCGTCATCGGCATGATGCATAGCTATGCCTTGCGCGAGACCCCTGACAGGCCTGTCGAGACAGACCCGGTCCTCGCGCCTTATTCCGACATGGAAATACCCGCCACCTTATACATATCCAGCCTGGCGTTAGATGAGGCCTGGCGCAGCCAGGGGCTGGGCGTCCAGTTTCTTCGCCACGCCCAGCAGCGCGCCGACGACGCTGGCCTGGATGGGCTATGCCTGATCGATTATGCAGAAAACCACGGTGCACGCCGCTTCTATGAACGTCACGGTTTTCAAATTGTTAAAACCTGCCAGATCGTTCCGCACCCCATGCTGAGCGTAACCGGCGAAGCCTATTTGATGTATCGCCCTACCCACAACGTGCTCGAGAAAAAACCATGAACAAGAAACTGACCGTGTTCCGCGAACTGGATATCCAACCGGTGCGCGACCTGCCTTTTTTTGAAGAGGTCGTGGAAGGCACCCCTCATACGCTGACGTCCAAGTACTATCACGATGAACAGCAAGGTCGCATTTCTGGAGAATGGGAAGCCAGCACCGGAGCGTGGCGCATCGACTACAAAGTTTGGGAGTTCTGCCATGTCCTGAGTGGATGCTGCGTCATTGAACTTGAAGGTTGCGCCCCCCTCACACTGGCCGCTGGGGACACGTTCATTATCGAGCCGGGCGCCAAGGGGAAATGGACCGTGCTGGAAGACATGAAAAAGAACTTCGTGATCCTCTTGCCCACGAACTAGGCACGGGGTTGCGTTTCATCGAGCGCAGCGCAAGGACAGTTTGCATGCTTGCCTACTGGCGGCGCTCGAATGCTCTACACAGGAGGCTACAACAGCCCTCTACTGCATGGCGCCACTCGCGTCTGGCAGACCTGGTCTAGCCTGGTGAACGAAAGGTGACTTGGGCGGGATCCTGCATAAGTAGAACTAATCGATAATGAGTAGAATTGATTAAACTAATGACCCGCTGAAATGCACACTACTGCCTTTCAAGCGGGAGTACCCTATGTCAGGCGAAAAATCCATCTCAGCCCTGCTCCGCGGCATGAGCCCAGTCCTCAATGAAGGCGACTTTGTATTCTGCACAGTGGCGGACGCGTCCGCGCTTCTGGGTACCGATGTACTTGGTACATTCCGCGAAAAAGAAGGCTTCACTGTCATCATTGAGCGCGAACGCGCTGATGCACTGGGCCTTGAGTACAATTTTGTGGCGGCTTGGATCACGCTCACGATCCACTCAGCGCTTGATGCGGTGGGTTTGACGGCCGCATTCGCGACCGCACTCGGAAAGGCTGGCATCAGTTGCAACGTGATCGCCGCGTTCTACCATGATCACATTTTCGTGGCCAAGGATGATGCCGCTAAAGCCATCGATGTCCTCCAAGCTTTATCTCGCGCAGGTGAATCCAGATAGCCCCTAGCCAAGATGCTTCAAGTCTGCCTATTGGCGAAATGTGCCAATGGTGAGCGCCCGCCTTGGATCGAAAGCAGACGGTCGCGAGTGGCCGCAATCGACCCATAGCTGACATACGTGATGGCAGCTACCACCACGAAACAATGTTGGCGCGAAATGATTATGCCTACCAGCCGCCCCAGTCAGATCTCCGGCTAAACTTTGGATCGGTCTGGGAGCGAGACGCTGGGTGTGGGCGTGGCCCGCCGTTCACCGTAGTTTGCCGACGCGTCCCCTTTGCTTCGTACCTGCAAGGACGTTGACTATGCAAACTGCACAAACAGGCTTTTGCGCAGCTCTCCTGATCTTGTCGCTCAACGCACCACTGGCTCAAGCCGCCGAACAATCCCAGCCAAGCGCGTCTCAGCTCACTCAACCCAGCAACGACGTGCTTATGCATCCGGAATACGTGAAAACCATCGCACGCATGGCCTACCTTTGGGGCTGGCCGATGGTCAATATGATCAACCGCTACGAGCGCATCACAAAAGCACCTCACCCGGGGCTGCTGGGCGGCATCCTGCCGGCGGCGCCGCGCGGCCAGTTGGGCATGCTGCACGACTACATCACCCCTGCCGAAACCTTTGTCACCTGCCCCAACCAGGATGTGGTGTACGGCCTTGGCTTCTTCTCCCTGGACGACGAGCCCGTGATTGCCCAGGTGCCAGACTTCGGCGAGCGCTTCTGGGTGTACGCCATGTACGACCAACGTACCGATCAGTTCGGTGAACTGGGTAAGCCCTATGCCAGCAAGCCAGGTTTCTACCTGCTGGTGGGGCCAAACTGGCAAGGCGAAAAGCCCGACGGCGTGGAGGCGCTCATCCGCAGCCCCACGGCACTGGCCAACACCATACCGCGCGTGTTCATGGACGACACTGATGCCGACCGCGCAGCCGTCCAACAACAACTCAACCAGATCGTCTTCTACCCGCTCAAGGACTTTGACGGCAAGATGAAGACGATCGACTGGAAGCAAGCTCCCGACATCCCGGTACCCAATGCAGACACCGCCAGCCAGGGCGAAACCAAGTGGGTCATTCCGGAAAAATTCTTCGATCAACTCCCGCAGGTGCTCGACACCGTCGCGCCGATGCCAGGGGAAGAAACCCTGTATGCCCAGTTCCGCCAACTCATGGCCATTGCCGCAAAAGACCCGGCCATCAAGAAACTGCTGGTCGAGGAAGCCAAGCTGGCCGACAAGGAGCTGATCGCGCCCTTCTTCCAGTGGAAACATAATGGCCGCCCAGCGGGCAATGGCTGGAACCGCTCGACCAACAATGCCCAATGGGGCGTGGACTATTTCAACCGCGCCGGCACCGCCAAGTCGAACATGTTCGACAACCGCCCCAACGAAACCCAGTACTTCTACACCGACTTCGATGGCAACGGTGCTCAGCTCAATGGCGCTCACAGCTACGAGGTCACCTTCGCCAAAGGTGAAGAACCACCGGTACAAGGCTTCTGGTCGCTGACGCTGTACAACCAACATCACCTATTCAGCGCCAATGCGCACAATCGCTACTCTCTGGGTACCAAGAACAAAGACCTCAAGCGCAATGCTGATGGCTCACTGACGATCTACATCGGCCCGGCATCCCCGGGCAAAGACAAAGAAAACAACTGGCTGCCTTCACCCAAGGAGCCTATCTCGCTGTATATCCGCGCCTACTGGGGCAAGGCGCCGATCCTGGACGCCAGCTGGAAGCCGCCGGTGATCAAGAAGATCAAGTGAACGTCCCGTTGCAATTCCAACCATTGCTCAGGAGGCTGTTCGATGCGTTCCATGCAACGAGTCTTTACCCTGTCCACCCTGGCGGCTGCGCTGGCCATCCTGCCGATGGCACAGGCGCAGGACCAAGCGCCGGCCTCGCCGCTAATCCAGCAAATCAACAACGGCAACTGGCTTGAGCCCAAAGAAGCCGAAAGCCTGCGTGACGAGCTGTATTACCAGCGAGCAATCCATGCCTACATGACCATGCTGCCGGCGCTTAACACCATCGGCATGAAAGACGGTTCGGAAAAAGCCTTCGGCGCCGGGTACAACGTGTTGCCGATCTGGAAGCAACGCATGGACGCTCGGACCATGGTGCCCACGCCGAACGCCGACGTGATCTACTCCATGAGCTACCTGGACCTAAAGCAGACGGGGCCATTGGTGGTGAAGGCGCCCGCCAATGTCATTGGCATGTTCACCGACTTCTTCCAGCGCACGCTGACCGATGTAGGCGCCGTGGGCCCCGACCGCGCACGCGGCGGCCTCTATCTCCTGCTGCCTCCGGATTACAATGGGCCCGTGCCGGGCGGCTACTTCGCGGTCAAGTCGCGCACGTACAACGTGTTCCTGTTCTTCCGCACCGTCATGGCTAAAGGCGATGGCAAGCCTGACCCGGTACCGGCGGTGGCAAGCGCCGAAACCACGCGCGTCTACCCGCTGTTTACGGTCGAGAAGGACGTCAAGCCGATGCAGTTCCCCGACGCCAGTGGCAAGGCGCTGAACATGATGTACCCGGTCGATAACACTTACTGGACCAAGCTCAAGGCCTTCGTCGACTATGAGCCGGTCGAAGCTATCGACCCCGAACTGCGCGGAGTGCTGGCCTCGATCGGCATCATCAAGGGTGAGCCTTTCAAACCGACGGCCAGGCAGGACGAGCTGCTGAAGAAGGCTGTGGAAACCGCGCCGAAGATGATCCTTGCCAACCGCCAACTAGGCCGTGAGGACAAGCGCAACCTCTATTACGCTGACCGCCAGTACGAAAATACCTGGGCTGGCGGCACCAACGACTGGATGCAGGACAGTTACCTAGATGTCAGTCAGCGCGCAAACTTCTTCCAGTTCGCCTATTCGTCGGCGCCGGCCATGGTGATGCACACCACCGGGGCCGGTTCAAAGTACCCATTTACCGGGCGCGACAAGGACGGTAAGTTCCTGGACGGCGCTAGTACCTACAAACTCCGCCTGCCGCCGAACCCTCCCGCGGCGTTGTTCTGGGCAGTGACCGCGTACAACATCACCGACGGCACCATGCCCGAAACGAAGCAACTGTTGCCCTCCACCAACGGCTACTACGACATACCAAAACAGGCGGACGGTTCGCTGGAAATCTGGTTTGGCCCTGAGAAACCGACCGACGTAGCGGATGCAGCATTTATCCAGACCATACCGGGCCGCAACTTTCTCGTAGCACTGCGTTTGTACGGAAGCGAAGACGCCTTTTACGACCAGACTTGGAAACCAGATGACGTGGTGAAGGTCAAGTAATCCCTAAGCTAAGCTGGCGATCTGAGCTGTCCGCCAGCTAATCAATCCAACGGCAGCTATGGGTCGATAGCGGCCAGTCGCGAAAGGCTGCTTACGACCCAAAGCTGACACAGAGCTCATCCGCAATCTTCGTGGGAGCAGGTTTAGCCGCGAACACCGGCACTGCAAACCACCTGGCAGCGACCAACCATTGCCCTGTCACTCGACAGTAACTTGGCCGATAGCCAGCACCTGGAGGTTGGGTAGCCCGGAGGATGTCCACTTTCGGCCAGCAACGGCCAGCCTCCTGAGCCACTTCAAATAACTGATTGTTGAAGTTATCAGGGTCCGAAAAAACTCATTCGGTCGAAGGGGCAGATACTTTGCCGCCCAAGCGGATTAGTTCATTGGAGAAGCACAGTCCGATGATGATCAGTGCCGCTCCCACGTACAGGCTTTCGCGCGGTACCTCATTGAGCACCACAAATGCCAGCAGCGCGGCGAACAGGGGTTCGGTCAGCTCCAGCGCCTGCACTTGTGATGGTTTGAGATACTCGATGGCCTTGGTGGTGCAGAAGAAACCCAGGACTGTCGGCAGCGTGGCCAGCGCCAGCAGTACAGCGATCGCCAGCAGCGACAGCTCTCCTGTCACGAAACCATCGGCCGCAGCCGGCATCAGCAGGTACAGGCTGCCAAAGAACAACAATTGTCGGGTGAAATGCAGCCCTCCCGATACCCCCATCCTTTTCATGGCAACCGAAAAGGCCCCGTAGCCACATCCACCAATCGAAGCAAGCACTGCGCCTTGCAGCGTGAAGCCTTGTCCCAGGTCGGCGCCAAAAATCACCGTAATACCGGCGATGGCCAAGCCGGCGCCAACCATTGCGTTGGCGGTAATGGGGTCATGAAGGACCATGCGTCCAAAGAGAATCGACGATATGGAGGCGCTCGCCATCAGAATGACGACGACGCCCGCCGCCGCGTAATGGCTAAAGGCCGAGGTTTCAAAGTGGAACAACACGAAAATGCCGAGAAAGGCACAAATGGCTGCGTGAAACCACTTGGCAGTGGTCGCGGGTCGCTTGAGAAACAGGAGCAGGACTGACAGTAGCAGGCAGCCGAGAACTGTCTTAATTAAGGCGATGCTGCTGGAGTTGAACCCACTGTTCATCAACACCTTGCTAAGTACGCCGATTGTCGCATTCAGGGCCGCGGCGCAGAGTGCAAAGAGGACGCCTTTGCCAAAATAGGATTGCATTAGTACATTCCTTGTCACGGGTCTTTAGAGTACGGAGAGGTCTTGCTGACATAGGGCCACGCGCTTCGAACGCGAGCTCGCTGTTTTACGTATTTCTTGAGCCATTACGGCCGGCCTGCTTTAGTGGAGAAACTGATCCTTGACGTAGTGCACCGTCTTCTCCAACGTGCGCGCCATATCGGGATGAGTTAACTGATACTTGCGTTCCAATTGCTCGCTATCACTCATGTCGAAGCGCTGCGTCTGGATGAAGTCCAATGACTCGTCGCTGATCGCAAATCGTGCTGCCAGCCCGGGAATCGTCAAAAGCCACCTGAGCAACCTTATCGGTACATGCCGGCGGGGCGCCTTGACCTCCAGCGTTTTTGCGATCTGCTCAAGCATCCCCTGCAGGCTCAATGTGTATTCATAGAGCGCCAGCGCCTGCCGGTTGGCCATCGAGGGATCGAACGCCACATAGGTCATCATCGCCACCAGGTAGTCAACGCTGACTAATGGCAACCAGTGCCTGGGGGAACCGGGGACCGCTTTGAACCGACCTTGTGCCAGATTTCGAATGAGTGCGACCAGAGGTTGTCCCTCCAGTATGTGCCCACTCTCGCTGTGGCCACACACCGTAGCAGGATGAACGATCGTGTAGTCCGCGCCCGCATCCTGCATATAACGGATGACTGCAAAATGTGACTCGATCTTGCTTCCTTCGTAACCACCTACACGGCCGTAGACTTTGTGCCAACTTGTGTTTTCAGGGCACTCTATATCAACACCGATACTGGCAAGGTGGTTAAGGTTTTTCAGCATAAAGCCGCCCACCATCAGCAATCGGATGCTCTGGCTCGCCGCAAGCTTGGCGACCCTCAGCGCCCCAAGCACATTGACTGATTGGGCGCGCTCCATTGTCAGCCCCCAGGAAAACTCCGCTGCGAGGTGGAAGATCACAGAGGTCGATGACACGCACTGCTTGTCCGCTTCGCTGAGCCCAAGCCCCTCTATGCTGATATCGCCCTCAACGGCATGGATATAGGCGGGATTACCACCCAGTTGACCTACCTGTTTTCTAAGACGCTCAATGGTGCCAGGGGTGCGCATAAGCACCCAGGTCTTGTACCCTGCAGCAGTAAGACGGGCCAGTAAATGTTGCCCCACAAATCCACTGCCGCCTGTGACGAAGCATTCCACGCTCATGCCTGATCCCTTGTTTGGATAATGGGTGCAGGCTAAGGTGTAGAGCACGCTCTACAGTCAAGGAGTTTTTAGTGTGAACGTTGGAGAATTAGAGCGCCGCAGTGGCGTCGGTCGGCATACATTGCGCTATTACGAACAGCTCGGGCTTATCGTGGCACAACGACAAGCCAACAATTACCGCAGTTACAGCGATCAGACGGTTGTTGACCTGGCCTTTATTCAGAGCGCCCAGAGTGGCGGTTTTTCCCTCGCTGAGATTGGAGAAATTCTTGCAGCCAAGCGAGGCAATAAGATCGATTGCGCGCAAGGCGCAGCTTTAGTTGCCAGCAAGATGGTCGAAATTCAAGCGAAAATCGCCACCCTTCAAGCCGCTTATGTCTTTCTGAACGCAGAGCATGCGAAGCTTGAAGCCAGTGCCATTGCCAACGGTCTGATTACTCCCTTAGCTGCACATCTGCATGCCTCTACGCCATAACCTCCCGGCAAGGCCATTCGCAAGACCAGTTGCTTCCAGGCCTTCACAGGCCTGCCGGGAAACCTTGCGGCCAATCAGCCAATTACTGCCGGTGTCGAATGGTCGCTATGGGTCGGATAGCGACGGTCATACCTCGACCGCCGCTGTAAGTTGTCAGACCTCCGTCTGCTCCGCCATCTCCAATGCGTCATCGACCTCAATGCCCAGGTATCGCACCGTGCTCTCAAGCTTCGTATGGCCTAGCAGGAGCTGAACTGCTCTCAGATTCTTCGTCCTGCGATAGATCAGCGATGCCTTCGTACGTCTCATCGTGTGGGTGCCATACATGGCTGGATCAAGGCCAATAGCTTTTACCCAAGCTTTGACGATTCGGGCGTATTGCCGGGTAGAGAGGTGCAGTGAGGCGTGTAGCCGGCTTGGAAAAAGGCAATCCTCGCTATGGAGATGGGCTTGATGTATCCAGGCCTCCAGAGCCACCCGCGTTTGCTCAGTAATCTCAAACTGCACGGGGCGCTGGGTTTTCTGCTGCATCACTATTGCTCGCGATGACACGTGCTCCCCATGCGCAACGTCGCGTACACGAAGCTTGGTCAAATCGCAGGCTCGTAGCTTGCTGTCGATGGCCAGATCGAAGAGAGCTAAATCACGAGTTTCCTCCGCGATTTGGAGCCTTACCCGAATGGCCCAGATATCTTTGAGTCGGAGCGGGGCTTTCTGCCCGACCAATTTTCCTTTGTTCCAAGGTTGATGGCTGCCGGTCGTAATGGTGTTCATGGCTTGTCCTCCACGTGAGGGAGGACAAGGATGGTCATTCCGATCCAGGGGCGCTAACCGACCCAAAGCTACCCGAGGGACAGTCAGCAGTGCTGACCTAAGCAGACATTTCGTCTTATGTCTCAATCATTCATGATGCTGCTCTGGAAAGTGCGAAAGTTAATAAATTTATGTTTGATCAATACTTGAAACGATGGGAGCTGACCATCGACGGTGATGCTTTCGCCTCGCTGAATGGACATCTACTGCCCGTTCGCCACCACGGCCTGCCAGCCATGCTCAAAATCTCGCAAGCGCTAGAAGAGCAAGCAGGCAACCTGCTTATGGCTTGGTGGGACGGTGAAGGAGCAGCTCCCGTGCTGGCACATGACGGTGAGGCCTTACTCATGGAGCGGGCGAACGGCTCGGTCTCCCTTGGGCACATGGTGAGCTGCGGCCAGGACGACGAGGCTACTCGTATTATCTGTGCGGTGGTCCGCCGCCTCCACATCCCTCGTACAAAACCGCTACCTGCTTTGGTCCCCCTGGTTAAACGGTTCGAAGCCTTATGGAGCGCAGCGGCAACGCACAGAGGTGTATTTGAACAAAGCGCAGAAACCGCCCGCCAACTTTTTAGGTGCCCTCGCGAAGTCACGGTACTGCATGGCGATATCCATCACGGAAATGTCTTGGACTTTGGCCCCAAGGGATGGCTCGCTATCGATCCTAAGGGACTTTACGGTGAGCGCGGCTTCGATTACGCGAATATTTTCTGCAATCCGGATATCAAAAGCGCTTTGGCTCCAGGTTGTTTCGAGCGCCGTATAGGGGTCGTGGCACAAGCTTCCGAAATTGATCGCCGCAGGTTGTTGCAATGGGTGCTCGCCTGGACCGGGTTGTCAGCAGCCTGGAAGCTCGAGGACGACATTGATCCGAATGGACCCCTTGAGGTGGCGAAGCTTGCAGCGTTGGCGCTCGGTTTGTGAGTTTTACGGTAGGGCGAGGCCAGTGACGTTTCACAAATCAGAGAGCGGTCGACACAGGAAAGCCCTGTACTGATAATCAACGTCTCACAGGGATGCCCAGGAACGAATGTCATGGACTGTCTTCCGACGCTGATCACCGATCGGCTGGTTCTCACCCCTCTCCAATTGGAGGATTCACCCATCATTCAGGAGCTATTCCCCTGCTGGGAGGTGGTTCGCTACCTGGATCGTCGTGTCCCATGGCCGTATCCAGAAGACGGGGCGCTGGTTTATGTCCGAGATATCGCCCTGCCTGCTATGGCAGCAGGTCGTGAAAGGCACTGGATGATCCGCATGCGCAACGATGCTGGCTGCACCCTGGGTAGCATCAGTTTGTATGATCAGCCTGGAAACAACAGAGGCTTCTGGCTCGCACCACAGTGGTGGGGAAAGGGCTACATGCGTGAGGCATGCCGGATTATCAATGCCTATTGGTTCGAGACACTGTCGCGTCCGGTCATGCAGGTTCCCAAAGCTGTTGCCAACGACGCATCTCGCAGGGTCTCGAAACATGAGGGTATGCGCTTGGTAGACGTGCGGGCAGGAGAATTTGTATCTGGACTGATGGAGGTCGAAATATGGGAGATGACTCGTGCTGACTGGTTAGAAAGGTCAATTGCCGGCCGCTAGTTTTTATGCACTCAGTCGCCGCCAGCTGAGCAGTTGGGTGACGGTCTGATTGATGGGGATAGACCACTCGCGCGAATGCCAGTCATAGGTCGATTCCGTGATGCCATAAGTGGTGGTGCAGCCTTGGCGAGTGATGCAACCCGTGCCACCGCAGCGGCGTTAAAGAACGGGTGCAAAACGTAAGCATTTTCCCGATTGTCCAGAAAACCTCACCTACACTGCTTCAAGTTCGATGAAGGCGGCCATGCTGCAAAGCAGCGGCCTACCGGCAGTCTCTTGCCCACAGGAGATCCTCATGGATGCCATTGATGGATTGATGACTCGGATGGTCACCTGTCTGAAGCCATGCCTGCTAGCCACAACCATTGCCGCTTGTACTGTCTTAACCGCGCAGGCAGCTACCGAACCCTTAGGCGGGCAACCCCCAGCGGGGGCCACCCCTTCGGTGAAGGACTTCGATTACCAGGTCAAGTACCAGCGTGCGTTCGAAGCGATCCTCTGGAACATGCCGGCGATTGCCATCTACTCCTTCCGCCGTGCTGCCGAAAAGGATCTTGGCTACAAGGACAATGACATCATTGCCTATTCGGCAACGGCTACTCCACAACTTGAAGCCATTACTGCCAACAGCACCACGCCTTATATCGCGGCCTACACGGACCTGCGCAAAGGCCCAGTGGTTCTCGAAATCCCGGCAGCCTCTGCGGACGGTAGCCTTTATGGCCAGGTGGTGGACGCCTGGCAACTTACTATCGCCGATGTAGGCCCGGCAGGGCTCGACAGAGGCAAAGGCGGCAAGTACCTGTTCACTGCACCTGATTACAAAGGCGAAGTGCCCAAGGGCTATATTCACGTGGCCTCGCCCAACTACCGTATCGCCCTGGCGTTTCGCTCGGTGCCGCCCGCTGGCAAGACAGCCAAGGACGCTTACGAATATGCCAAGCGCCTGCGCATGTACTTCCTGGCTGAAGCCAAGTCGCCACCGCAGCAAAAGTTCATCGACCCTGCCCATGAGCGCTACCCGACGCTGCCGTTCTACGACGAACGTCACTTCGAAGACATGCACGCGATCATGAGCGTGGAGCCAGTGCGCGAACACGACAAGGTCATGATGGGCATGCTGTCGTCCCTGGGCATCGTCAAAGGCAAACCTTTCGCACCGGACGAAACCGCCAAGAAGGCCATGCACCAGGCCGCCATCGATGCCTGGTTCTTCCTCCAGCAATGGTTCGACACCGAGATGTCCAAGCGCGTGTACTGGCCGGATCGGCACTACGTCTCGCTGTTGCAGCCGGATGCCAACCACAAGTTCACGTTCATCTACGATGATCGCATCGACCTGCTCGAACGGGCAGCGGAGTACTTCTGGTGCACCTACATGCCTAAAGTCCTCAGCGCCTCGCCGGCGACGTCGTACCAGATGGCGATGGCCGACAAGGACGGCAAACCACTGGAAGCCGGCCAGCTCTACAAGCTCGATGTACCCAAGGACATGCCGGTCAAGCAGTTCTGGGCGCTGACCGTATATGACCGCGCCACGTTCTCGTTCATCTACAGCGACAGCAACCGCACCACGTTGTCGTCGTTCGACGTTGACAAGATGAAGAAGAATGCCGATGGCGGCGTGACGATCTATGTCGGGCCGACGGCCCCGCAAGGCGAGGAAGCCAACTGGATTCCCACCTCCGGCAAGCGCCCATTGCCGGCCATGCGCTTCTACGGTCCCACCGAAGCGTTCAACAACAAGACTTTCAAGTTGCCCGACTTCGAACGGGTAATCCCCTGAGCACTGCCTACAACCTTGGAAAACCAAACCACAGGGGCTGGCCCGCTGGCCCAAGGAGACTTGATGAAACCCATGGTGCTTGGAGCAGCCCTGCTTTCGCTTGCCGTGCCGGCCTTCGCACAGATCCCCGACAAGCTGGCGGAAGATGCCTACATCTATGGTTACTCCATGGACGAGGCCTACAAGTTCTTCTATGAGACGGCAGTCAAGACCAACACGCCGCTCAATCGCTTTCAGAACATCCGCCACCTGGCCGATGACACCTACGTCGATCACCCGACCATCAACAATGACACGCTGCACTTGATGGGCTGGCTGGATATCGCCGCAGAACCCGTGATCGTCAGCGTTCCGGACATGGAAAAAGGTCGTTACTGGATCCTGCACACCATGGACATGGGCCATTACACGACGTCCATGATCGGCTCCCGCACGCGGGACACCAAAGGCGGCCACTTCATGTTCGCCTCACCCCAGTGGAAGGGCACGGTGCCCGATAGTGTCACCGAAGTGATCCGTGTCGAGTCCAACCTGGTTAAATTGATGGGCAGGATCATGTCCACCGGGCCTGAGGACCAGAAAAAGGCGCTTGCCTACATGGATGACTGGAACGTCCGTACGCTTTCGGCCTACCTGGGCGAGCCCGGCCCAAAAGCCAAGCAGCGCACTTACCCCGACCCAGCCAAGACCAATTGGCTGCAACGGGTGAACTTCGTGCTGTGTGACGGCAACATGGGCCAGGCCGACAAGAAATGGCTCGACCAGTACAAGTCAGTCGGCGTCGAACCCTGCAAAGAAAACTTCACCAAGGAGCAGCTGGCAGCTGCGAAGAAGGGTGAGGAACTGGGCATGAAGCACATCAAGGACCTCGCTCCGAAGATGACCGACGCCGGCAAGCTGCTGGGCACCCGCGAGCAGTTGGTTGACGGCCCCCGTGACCTGTTCGCCGAGGGCACCTACATCGGCCAGTGGGGGCTGCCCCCAGATGAAAGTATCTACCTGCGCACCGAGACCGCTGCCGACGGTAAGCCGATCAATGGTGCCAATGGTAAGTCGTACGCCATGCACTTCAAGGCGCCCGAGGTCAGCCAGTTCTGGTCCTTTACCGTCTACGCCTCAGACAACCGCCTGATGGCCCACAACGCCATCAATCGCCATAGCCGCGGCGACCGCACACTCAAACCGGATGCCAATGGCGAATACACCATTGAGCTGAGCGCCAAGGGTGAAGAGAGCAACCCCAATTACCTGCCAATTCCGGAAAAGGATGCCTACATTGTCTTGAGGTTGTATGGCCCGAGCAAGGCAGTGCAAGGCGGCGGGTACAAGTTCCCGCCCGTCGAAGTGACCTCGCACTGATTCGTGCGGAGGGTATTGCATTCTCTGGTAAACGCTTCTGAGGGTGCGCTCAGGAGCCGTTGAGTTACGCAGACGTCTTCGGGCCTGGCCCTTTCACACCTTGATTGCTCCCTTGACGCAAAAGAAACTTTTTCTAAACACGCAAATTGACCCCCGCCCCAGCTGACTGCTGGAGGCGTCTTGTGTGATCAGGGTTAGCCGTTATCAACCCAGAGCTGCCGGTCAGCAAGGATAGCATCAGGCCAGAACGCTGGAAGACGCTGTGCGTACGCACCGTGAGGGCATGCACCACTGCAATCATCAGGTGCTGGTGCGAAGCCACCTAGCGCGTGCAAGATACTTTCAGCACAGGCAGGGGCCAACATTATCTTCCGGGCAGCTTTTACAACACAGGCGCTACGATGAAAGAACACGCATACGCTGTTACCGTAAACTGGACGGGAAACACGGGTGAAGGTACTTCCAGCTATACGTCCTACCAGAGGGACTTCACTGTAGAAGGCCTGGGCAAGCCACAAATCCTCGGCTGCGCCGACCCGGCCTTTCGCGGCAATTCCAATCGTTGGAACCCAGAAGACATGTTGCTGGCCTCGATCTCGGCCTGCCATAAACTGTGGTATCTCCATTTGTGTGCGGTCAACAATGTGAACGTGCTGGAGTACGTCGACTACCCAGTGGCCCGGATGGTTGAGGGCGATGCACAGCAAAAGGGGCATTTCAAGGACGCAGAGTTGCGGCCTCAGATCGTCATCAGCAGCCAATCGGATATCGACCTCGCGATGCGTCTGCATGACGATGCTCATCATGAGTGCTTCATTGCCAACTCGGTCAACTTCCCCATCAAATGCAGGGCTGTCATTCACCATCAGCGCTAGATTCCCAGTGGGTCAGCAAGCTGGCGCATGCCACCGTGCCCGGTATTGCGCCAAGCAACGTTAATGCAGCGCTAATCGACTTCGCTTACACTCGCCGCATGAACCGCTTCTTGCGACTGGTTACCCTCTTCTTGCTGGTTATCGCGCTTCCTTTCAACGGGATGGCGGGTATCGACTCACCTATAGAACCGTGCCCCATGCAGGCCATGGGTATGCAAATGATGGCCGGCATGGAGCACGACTGCTGCCAGGAGCAAGATCAGGGCAAGTCCTCCCATCACGACACCAAAACCTGCAAGGTCGGCCAGGAATGTCGAACGGCGACTGCGCTCCAGGTCAGCATGCTGGAGCCTGTGTTGACCTTCGCTACCTCGCACCCTGCCGATACCTATACCGAAAGCCTGGTAGCCAGCGCCCCGCCTGACCACTGGCGCCCTCCTCGGGCCTGATTCCTTCGTAAACCTCACACGATTGTTCTGCCTTGGCGGCCGAACGATGGCATGCGCGTGCGCGCTGGTTTTTTCGAGGAATCATGCTCATGACTCCCCTACGTTTGCATTCAGGACGGACGCTTGCGCTCGGCCTGGTAATCCTGCTGCCGACGCTATCGGCGCAGGCCGCTTCATTTTCATTGGACGATGCGCTGCAACTGGCAGAGCGCAATGCCCCTTCGCTTCAGGCACGCCAGGAGCAGGTGTCGGCGACACGCAGCGCGATCCTGCCTGCGGGTGAACTGCCCGACCCTCGGCTGAATCTCGGGCTGCAGAACCTGCCGGTGGACGGCAGTGATCGCTGGAGCACAAGCCGAGACTTCATGACCATGCAGGTGGTTGGCCTGTCCCAGGAAGTGCCCAACAGAGACAAACGCAAGGCACGGGTCGAAACCGCGCGGGCAGCGGTTGAACGCGCCGATGCCGAGGCGGTTCTGGAGCGTCAAAACGTACGCGCAGCGACGGCACAGGCGTGGCTGGCGGCCTACACGGTGCAGCGAAAGCTGCAGCAATTCGACGAATTCTACAAAGAGAATCACCTGCTGACTTCGGCCGTCCACGCCCGCCTGGCCGGCGGAGGCGGTGCAGCAACCGATGCACTTGCTCCAAACCAGGAAATGGCTCAGTTGGACGCGCAGAAAGACCTGCTGCTAAGCCAGGCGAGCCAGGCGCGAGCCGCCCTCAAACGCTGGACCGGCCAGGACGCAGATGTGCAAGCACGCGCATTTCCTCAGTGGGCGGTAAATGCAACTGACTACCTGCATGCGCTACACGCCCACCCTGCGCTGGCGGTTTATGGCGCCATGAGCCGAGAAGCCGAAGCCCAGGTGCATCAGGCGCAAGCCGAGAAGAAGTCTGACTGGGGTTGGCAACTGGACTACCAACGGCGCGGGCCGGCATTCAGCAACATGGTGAGTGTGCAGGTCAGTTTTCAATTGCCCTTGTTCACAGGCTCTCGGCAAGACCCGATGATCGCCGCCCGGCGTGCACAAGTGCGCCAGCTGGAGGACGAGCAAGACGCGGCCCTGCGGGAGCATACCGCGCAGCTGGAGGCAGACATGGCTGAATACCAGCGCCTGCAGCGTGCAGTGGCGCGAAGCCGAGACACCCTGCTACCGCTCGCCGAGGCACGCGTGCGTTTGGCATTGGCAGATTACCGAGCAGGCAAATCGGCCTTGAGTGAAGTGCTCGCGGCGCGGCGGCAACGGGTAGACGCGCGGTTACAGGACTTAGACCTGCAAGGCCAACTGGCAGCGACAGCGGCACGTTTGCATTTCGCGTACGGCGAGGTGCGGGCATGAAAAGTACGTCTATCGGTCTGATCGCAGCCGTTGCATTGGCTCTGGGTGGCGGTGCGGGCTATTGGTTGGCAGCACGCGGGCAAAGTGCCAAGGCGCCGAGTTCAGAGGAGCAAAAGGCACTTTACTGGTACGACCCGATGTACCCGCAGCAACACTTTTCCGCACCAGGCAAGTCGCCCTTCATGGATATGCAGCTGGTGCCGAAATACGCGGGAGGCACCCCGGATGACACACGGCCCGCTGTGCAGATTACACCGGGTATCCAGCAGAACCTTGGGGTCAGGCTGGCGACAGTTACCCAGGGTCGCCTTGAGCGCACACTGCAGGTCAGCGGTGTACTGGCCTTCGACGAGCGCGACTTCAGTGTGCTGCAAGCGCGAACCGCAGGGTACGTCGAACGCACTTACGGGCGCGCCACAGGTGATGCAGTGACCAAGGGGGCACCGCTGGCCGATGTACTTGCGCCAGAATGGGTAGGGTTGCAAGAAGAGTTTCTGGCGCTGCGTCGTTCGGGTGATGCCGGCCTGCAGGCAGCCGCCCGCCAGCGCCTGTTGCTGGCGGGAATGCCGGCGACGTTGATTGACCGGGTCGCACGCAGCGGCAAGGTGCAGGCCCTGGTGACATTGGTTGCCCCCACCGCCGGTGTCATCCAGGCGCTGGAGCTACGCCCAGGCATGACCGTACTACCTGGCGCTACCCTGGCGCGCATCAACGGTGTGACCAACGTCTGGCTTGAGGCAGCAGTACCTGAAGCTCAGGCTCAGGGCTTGCGTGAAGGCTTGGCAGTGCAAGCCGAACTGCCCGCCTATCCCGGCCATGCATTGACCGGCAAGCTGACAGCGCTGCTGGCTGATGCGGACCTGCAAAGCCGTACCTTGCGGCTGCGCATCGAGCTGCCCAACCTCGAGGGTCGATTGCGCCCTGGCATGACCGCCCAGGTCACCCTGCATCCGGTTGGGCAAGCCGATGACAGCTTGCTGATACCTGCCGAGGCCGTGATCCGTACCGGTAAACGCAATGTGGTGATGCTTGCCGAAGATCAAAGCCACTTCCGCCCGATCGAAGTGGTGCTGGGCCAGGAAAGCGGCGGCCAGGTCGCCGTGCTGCAAGGGCTGCAGGCAGGCCAGCGGGTAGTGGCGTCGGGGCAATTTCTAATTGACTCCGAGGCCAGCCTCAAGGGCATCGAGGCTGCAACTGCGCAAGAGACCCCACTGGTACCTGCACAACCGCCACTGCACGAGGCAGACGGGCAAATTGTGCAGATAGACGGCAAGCAGCTCACCATCGCCCATGGCCCTTTCATCACCTTGGGCATGCCTGGAATGACCATGACCTTCCCGGTGGCCGACTCCGTGATGCTCGCCGGGCTGAAAGTGGGTAGTCGCATTCACTTTGGTATCCGCGAACGTGACGAAGGCATGGTGATCGAGCAGATCGGTGCGCAGGAGAGTCAGCCATGATTGCGCAACTGATACGCTGGTCGGTGGGCAACCGGGTGCTGGTTCTGTTCGCCACGTTGTTTTTGGTGGCCTGGGGCGTGCTCTCGGTGCGTAGCCTGCCAATCGACGCGTTGCCGGACTTGTCGGACGTGCAAGTCATCATTCGCACCTCCTACCCTGGGCAAGCGCCACAGATTGTGGAAAACCAGGTGACCTACCCACTGACCACCACCATGCTCTCAGTGCCTGGCGCCAAGACAGTGCGCGGCTTCTCGGCCTTTGGCGACAGCTTCGTCTACGTGTTGTTCGAGGATGGCACCGACCTCTACTGGGCACGCTCGCGGGTCCTGGAGTATCTGAGCCAGGTGCAATCGCGCCTGCCTGCGTCGGCCAAACCCATACTCGGGCCAGATGCCACAGGTGTGGGCTGGATTTATCAATACGCGCTGGTCGACCGCCGTGGTGGTCATGACCTGGCGCAACTGCGCAGCCTGCAGGATTGGTTCTTGCGCTTCGAGCTCAAGACCCTGCCTGATGTCGCCGAAGTGGCGAGTATCGGCGGCATGGTCAAGCAGTACCAAGTGGTGCTCGACCCGTTGCGCCTGGCCACGCTTGGCATTACCCAAGCGCAGGTGACGGATGCCATCGCCAAGGCCAACCAGGAAACCGGCGGGGGTGTCCTTGAGCAAGGTGAGGCGCAATTCATGGTTCGTGCTTCGGGTTACCTGAAGACACTCGATGATTTGCGCGCCATCCCCCTGCGTCTGGCCACCAATGGCGCACCAGTAACGCTTGGCGATGTCGCCACCGTACAGCTTGGGCCAGAGGCGCGCAGAGGGATTGGTGAACTGGATGGCCAGGGCGAGGCCGTGGGTGGTGTGGTCATTTTGCGCAGTGGCAAAAACGCAAGGGAAGCCATTGCCCGCGTCAAGGAAAAACTCGAAGCGTTGAAGAAGGGCCTGCCCGCCGGGGTGGAGCTGGTCACCACCTATGATCGCAGCCAATTGATCGACCGCGCCGTGGACAACCTGAGCCAAAAACTGCTCGAAGAGTTCATCGTGGTCGCACTGGTGTGCGCGGCGTTTCTCTGGCACCTGCGTTCATCACTGGTGGCGATCGTCTCCCTGCCAGTGGGGGTGCTGATTGCACTGATCGTCATGCGCCATCAGGGGATGAACGCCAACATCATGTCACTTGGCGGCATCGCTATCGCTATCGGTGCAATGGTCGACGCGGCAGTGGTAATGATCGAAAACGCACACAAGCATGTCGAGGCCTGGCATGCCCGCAACCCGGGGGGCCAGCTGCAGGGCGAACAACACTGGAAGGTCATGACCGAGGCGGCAGTCGAGGTGGGGCCGGCCCTGTTCTTCAGCCTGATGATCATCACACTGTCGTTCGTTCCGGTCTTTACCTTGCAGGCCCAGGAAGGACGGTTGTTCGCACCGTTGGCGTTCACCAAGACCTACGCCATGGCTGCTGCCGCAGGGCTGGCGGTGACGCTGGTACCGGTGCTGATGGGCTACTGGATTCGCGGCCCGCTGCCAGCGGAGGCGCGCAACCCGCTTAACCGCGGGCTGATTCGGCTGTATCGCCCCGCGCTGGAGGTTGTGTTACGCCGACCACGCATGACGCTGATGGGCGCACTGCTGATCCTCCTCAGCAGCCTGTGGCCATTGAACCATTTAGGCGGGGAGTTTCTACCGCCGTTGGACGAGGGCGACCTGCTGTACATGCCCTCTGCGCTTCCTGGGTTATCCACCCAAAAAGCTTCACAGTTGCTGCACCGCACCGACCAGCTGATTCGGACCGTGCCCGAGGTGGCCAGCGTATTTGGCAAAGCCGGGCGCGCCGAATCGGCGACCGACCCCGCGCCGCTGGAGATGTTCGAAACCATCGTGCGCCTGAAGCCGAAAGACCAGTGGCGACCGGGTATGACCAGCGAGAAGCTGATTGAAGAGCTCGACCGGACAGTTCAGGTACCAGGGCTGACCAACATCTGGATTCCGCCCATTCGAAACCGGATCGACATGTTAGCTACCGGCATCAAGAGCCCCATTGGCGTGAAAGTGGCTGGCAGCGACCCCGGGCTGATCGATCGCGTGACACTGGCCGTCGAGCGGGCAGCGAAAACGGTGCCCGGCGTGACCTCGGCATTGGCTGAGCGCTTGACTGGCGGGCGCTACATCGACCTCGATATCGACCGTCAGGCGGCAGCGCGCCACGGCCTGAACATCGCAGACGTGCAAGCCATTGTTGCCGGAGCCATCGGTGGTGAAACCATTGGCGAAACGGTTGAAGGGTTGGCGCGCTATCCCATCAGCGTAAGGTACCCACGGGAATGGCGAGACTCCGCCGATGCACTGCGTCAGTTGCCGATCTACACAGCCCAGGGCGGGCAGATCACCCTTGGTACCGTCGCACAGGTGCGCATCACCGATGGTCCACCGATGCTCAAGAGCGAGAACGCCCGCCCTTCGGGCTGGGTTTACATCGACGTACGCGGTCGTGATCTGTCGTCCGTGGTGGCCGACCTGCGCCAAGTGGTAGAGCGCGAGGTGAAGCTTGAACCCGGCATGAGCCTCAGCTACTCCGGCCAGTTCGAATATCTGGAGCGTGCCAATGCTCGCCTGACGTGGGTGGTACCGGCAACGCTGGCGATCATTTTCGTTCTGCTTTACCTCACCTTCGGCCGTATGGAAGAAGCGCTGCTGATCATGGGTACCTTGCCCTTCGCCCTCACCGGTGGTGTGTGGTTGCTTTATCTGATGGGTTTCAACCTGTCGGTGGCCACGGGTGTCGGCTTCATCGCCTTGGCAGGGGTGGCCGCGGAGTTCGGCGTCATCATGCTGCTCTACCTGAACAACGCCTGGGCCGAGCGCCTAGCCAAAGGCGAGCACACGCAAGCAGCGCTGCTGGACGCGATTGGCGAGGGTGCCGTGCATCGTATTCGCCCCAAAGCCATGACCGTGGCGGTAATTGTCGCAGGGCTGCTGCCGATTCTCTGGAGCGACGGCACCGGCAGCGAAGTGATGGCGCGAATCGCTGTACCGATGGTGGGCGGCATGCTGACTGCACCCTTGCTCTCGCTGTTCGTCATCCCCGCAGCGTACTGGATGATCCGACGCCGACAGGTTGACGGCTTGAAGGTAGGGGCAAGGTGAGGTTCGATTTCCCTATGGGGGGGAGCGCTGCGACGATCGAAGACATCCGCAAGCACTAACCCTCCGGTTGCTCATCCTGTTTGCCAGAACCCAGCAAACAGGATGAGTTTCAAGTGACCTTTGGGTGCAGTCCACGCAGGTGTCGGTCATCGGTACGGCCTGGCAACCGGCTAGGAAAGCCCATTGAGCATGTCCTGAACCTGTTGCGTCGCCTGGCGGGTACTTTGCGCGAGTTTCTTCACTTCATCGGCAACCACCGAAAACCCTCGCCCCACCTCGCCCGCCCTGGCGGCCTCGATGGCCGCATTCAACGCCAGAAGGTTGGTCTGCTCGGCGATACTTCGAATGACGCTGATCATCTGTGCGATACGCTCGTAGCTGGCTTGATTCTGCTGGCGCATCTGCGCTTGGCTGGCCTGGACACTGCGCTCATCGCTGATATCCCGCACAGCCCCGATCACGCGCACCAGCCGCCCTTGCTCGTTTCGCACTGCGCGCCCTCGCTCGCGGCACCAGATATAACCCCGCTGCTTGTGGCGCATGCGGTATTCGAACACGTACTCCGCCGCCTCAACCGGCGCGATGATCGCGGCATCGAAGACGCTCATGATGCCCGGCAGGTCGTCTGGATGAGTGATGTCAACCTGAGATTGCCAGCCATCAGACAACTCTTCGGATGTATAGCCCATCAGGCAGCGGAACTGGTCGGAAAACCGCATGTGACTGGACGGGTGCCCGACATCGCCATGGGCTACCGAGATATCCCACACCCCTTCGGTAAGCGTGGTCTGCAACAACGCCCAAAGCTGCTGTTGATCCAGTAATACCTGCGCCTGCTGCGCAAGCTCGACACGTCGTGCGTCCAGTTCACGATTGCGCTCGACAAGGCCAGCTTCACGCAGCTCCGCTGCTCGCAAGCTAGCGCGAGCGGCCTCCAGTTCTACCTCTCGGGCTCCCAGCGACACTTCCAGCCGGCGCAACGCCAAAGCACTCTGCTGGCGCTGCGCAACCACCTCGCTCAAACCTTGCAGCACCTCGGGACAACGCGCGAGCAGCGGGTACTCAAAGCGCTGTGGCACCTGCCCCGCTTGGGCCTGGGCCAGTGCCTGGGAAAACGCCTGCATCCAGTGGACTTTCCTGAAAAACATGCACCCGCTCCTGCTGTGGTTTTCGACGTACAGGCGTACGCGCTCTGGACGTCATACAAAAAAACGCCGGCGGGAGGCCGGCGCTCAAATGCAGTACGTATGAAGTAAGAGATCGCCTGGTGAGGCAGCGCCACTATCCTCTACTGCCAGCCCCTATTGCTTGCTTGAACCTGCCAGCCAGCTTGTCCCTGCGTGACTTTCATGCGGTCCACCAGAGCATGCGCATTTGGCGACATGCACCGTGCATCAGCTAATTGCACGCATACTCATGAAGACATGTCCGCCATCGCCGCTTCAGGAGGTTGCCACCATGCTTGACCGGGTCATGGATGCACTGCGAGACAATCCCGAAATCGCTGTATTTCTCGCCATTGCCCTGGGCATCCTGCTCGGCCGTATCAAGCTGGGCAGTTTCCATCTGGGTTCTGTCGCTGGCGCACTGCTGATGGGGCTGCTGATTGGTCAGATCGGCCTGCAAGTGCCCCACGAACTGAAATCGGTATTCTTCGCCTTGTTCATCTATGCGGTCGGCTTCAAGAGTGGGCCGGAATTCTTCGGCAGCCTCAACCGCGGCACGTTCAAGCTGGTCATTCTCTCGCTGGTGCTGTGCGGCACTGCCCTGGCAGTGATTCTGGCGATGAACGCGCTGTACGGCTTCGATGCAGGCTTTACCGCAGGCCTGGGCGCCGGCGCCCTGACGGACACGGCGATCATGGGCACGGCCAGCAGCGCGATCGCCCAATTACCGCTGGACGCGGCAGCCAAGGCCGAGCTCAACAGCCACATGGCTGTAGCCTATGCGATCACCTATGTATTCGGCACCGTCGGGCTGATCGTCTTCGTCGGCAGCCTGGCGCCACGCCTGCTCGGGGTGGACTTGCGCAGCAGCGCCCAGGCGCTGGAGCGTGAACTGGGCATTGAACGCAATGAAGACGCCATCAGCATCCCTTATACCCGCATCGTCGTGCGCGCCCATCGGCTCACGGCCGCCCATGCAGCCGGCACAACCATCGCCGATGTGGAGGCGCTGCACCCGGCGCTGAGCATCGAACGCGTCACCCGCGCCGGGCAACACCTGGAGCGCGACCCGGCATTGCGCCTTGAACGTGACGACATCCTGGGCATATACGCCCTGCGCGATGCTGTGAGCGATCTGCACGGCTGGATAGGCCCGGAAGTGGATCACCCGCAAAGCCTGTCGTTCGCCACCCGCAGCGCCGACATCGTGCTGACCAGCCGCCACCTGGCCGGTCGCAGCCTGCATCAGGTGAAGGCCGCACTTACCGGTTCCGAGCGCATGGGTTGCTTTCTCACGGGCATCACCCGTCAAGGCCTGCCCCTGCCCCTTTTGCCGGAAACCATTCTGCGTCGGGGCGATGTCATCAGCCTTACTGGGCGAGCCAGCAGTGTTGACGCATTGGCCGCGCAACTGGGCCGGATCCGACACGCCAGCTACCGCAGCGATATCGCCATCCATGCGCTGGGCCTGGTTGCCGGTTCACTGGTGGGGCTGCTGTCTACTCACATCGGCATGATTCCAGTGGAACTCGGCATCGGCGGTGGCGTGTTGCTAGCCGGGCTGTTGATCGGTTGGTACAACTCGCGACATCCCGATCTCGGCGCCCTGCCACCTGCCGCACAGTGGGCGTTTTCCGAGTTTGGCCTGACCGCCTTCGGCGCGGTCGTGGGCTTGCTGGCCGGGCCGGCGGCGCTGACGGCGGTCAGGGAACAAGGCATGGCACTGTTGCTGGCAGGCGCACTGGTGACCCTCATTCCGCCGCTGGTCACACTCTACGTTGGCCGCTACGTGCTGCGCTTGCATCCGATGATCCTGTTGGGCGCGCTGGCCGGAGCACAGACCGAAGCGGCCTCGATGAACAAGATCATCGAGCAGTCGGGAAGCAATACCCCAGTCATCGGTTTCACCGTCTGCTATGCCGTCTCCAATGTGCTGCTCGCAGTATGTGGCCCGATCATCATCGCCTTTGCCTGACGCCTCGACTTGCCCGCCGGCAAGTGTCGTCTAATGTACTGACTCACAGTGCCAGCAGCTGCTACTCATTCAGAATGTGAAATTGTCGTGAAAAGAGTGTGCCCGGCGCCAGCTGCCTGATTTCAACATGGCTACCCTGCTTCTACTACGCCTCAACGTTCGCTGGTAGTTGCCATAAAACGGTACAGCGCTTCAGTCACAAGGAGCGTCTGATGGAATCGTTGTACTGCCTGCGCCGCTCAGCAGCCCTGTTGCTTTGCACGGCATCCTTGTTCGGCAATGCGGCCTGGGCTGGTGGCATCCTCATCTATGAAGCCGGCCAGGAGGGCAACGGCCTGGCCAATGCCGGGTCTGCCGCACTGGCCACCGACCCCAGCGTGCTGATGAGCAACCCGGCGGGCATCACCCGGCTCAAAGGCACTCAGATTAGCGCCAACGCCCAGGTCATTCTTGGCGACCTGCGTTTTTCCCGCGACGCCGGCAACCAGTTCGACGGCAACGAAGGCGGCAATGCGCTGCAATACCTGCCCGGTACCAGCCTGTTCATCAGCCACCAGCTCGACGAGCGCTCTGCCATCGGTTTCGGCATGTATGGCAACTTTGGCCTGGCGCTGGACTACGACGACGACTGGGCCGGCCGCTATTTCACCCAGGAGGCCGCAGTGATTGGCGTTTCGATGCAACCGACCTGGGCCTACAAGTTCACCGACGACCTGTCCATCGGGGTTGGCCCGCGCATCATGGTCGGCTACTACCGCACCGAGATGGCCATCAACAATAACCTGCTGGGCCTGGCCGACCGGCCCGATGGCCAGCTGGAGTACAAGGACACCGATGTCGGCGTAGGCGTCAACCTGGGCCTGTTGTACCAGCTTGATGCCCGCACCCGTGTGGGCCTGGCCTACACCAGCAAGGTCAAGCTGGAGTTCGAGGACAAACCGCACCTCAAGGACATCGACAACCCGCTGCTCAACGTCGCCCTGCGCCGCCTCGACGTAGATTCGCTGGAGCTCGACCTCAACGTGCCGCAAACCGTCACCTTCAGCATCGCCCACGAGCTGGACGACCAGTGGACCCTGCTCGGCAGCCTCAACTGGCAGGACTGGAGCGACTTTGGCGACGTCGGCGTGGAGGTGGACAGCGACGCTGGCGGCACCAGCCGCACCGTCGACCGCCAATACAAGGACACCTGGCATGCCTCCGTGGGCGCACAGTACCAGGCCACCCGACAATGGCGCTGGAGCGTCGGCCTGGGTTACGACAGCTCGGCCGTGGACGATAAGGACCGCACGGTCGACAACCCCATGGGCGAGGCCTGGCGGTTGGCTACCGGGGTCAACTACCAGGTCGATGAGGGCCTGGAGCTGCACCTGGCCTACACCTTGGTGTGGCTCGGCGACATGGACGTCGAGCAGACCAAGGCGCGCTCGGGCAACACGCTGTCAGGCAGCTATGACAACAGCGCTTTGCACATCATTGGCGGTGGCGCCACCTGGCGCTTCTGACGCCCCGGCAAAGCGGTGGGCATTGATCAACGCAACGAAGGAGAAGCTGCATGAACACCAAGACATTGGCTGCATCGCTGTGCCTTGCAACCCTCATGCTGCAGGGGTGCGCCAGCAAGTACGTGGAGTCCGACCAGTATTCAGGGTTCCTGAAGGACTACAGCATCCTCAAGGAAGACAAGTCGCCGTCCGGCGCGCCAGTCATGCGCTGGATCAAGCCCGGGGTCGATGCCAAGCGCTACACCAGCGTGTACATAGAGCCAAGCCAGCTCTACCCCAAACCGCAACCGACCGACAAAGTGCCGCAATCGACCTTGACGGGGATCACCCAGTACTACGACCAGACCCTGAAGAACCACTTCTCCCAGGTATTACCGCTGGCCACCAGCCCTGGTCCGCGCGTACTGGTGGTGCGCCCGGCGATAACGGCGGTGAGCGCCCAGACCAAAAGCCTGCGCCCTTATGAAGTCATTCCGATTGCGTTGATCGCCGCAGGCATCAGCACCGCCACCGGTATCCGTGACCAGGACACCAGCATCGCCACCGAAGCGGCGTTCCTTGATGGTGACAGCAACCAGGTGGTGGCCGAAGTGGTGCGCAAAGGTGCAGGTACCGAGCTGGATGACTCATCCCAGGTCATGCAGGCAAAAGACGCCAAAGCCGTACTCGATGGCTGGGCCAAGGACATGGTCGGCTCCTTCCAGGCATTGCGCAAATAGGCCGCTTCCCTCAAGCACGGCCCTGCCCAGGAGCGTGCAGGCCCGCCCCCGGTCACTGATGAGGCGCGATTCCATGGACAGCATTCGCGGCAGCGCATTGCTGCAATATGACCAGCTACTGGTCGAACACGGTGCTGCGCAGCGGGACTTTCTGGCCCCGCTGCACATTGCCCCGGATGTGGTCGGCAACTACGGCAAGCACCTACCCTACCTGAGCCTGGTGCAACTGTTCGAAGGCAGCGCGCACGCCCTGAGCCTGCCCCGCTTCGGCCTGGAGCTGGCGTTGCGCCAAGGCTCGACCCTGGTCGGCCCGCTGCGCCACCTGGCCAACTCCGCCCCCACCGTAGGCCACGCCCTGGTGGCGGTAATCCGTTACATGCGCCACTACAGCCCGGCTATCCACTTTCGCCTGGAACACCGCGCCGGGCAGGCCATGCTGTTTTTCGACAACGGCCTGCCGAGTTCCGAACAGACGCCGCAAATTGTCGAGAAATCAGTGATGGGGGCGCGGCTGCTGATTGGCGAGCTGCGCGGCGCGCCACTGCGGCCACGGGCGGTGACCTTGCGCCACGCCGCGCTGGGCGATGCCTCGGGCTACACACGTTACTTTGACTGCCCGGTGCTGTTCGGCCAGGCCCACAACAGCCTGGTGCTGGGGGCTGACGTACTGCAAGAAGCCTGCGTGCACCATGACGCCGACCTGCATGCCATCGTCCGCCACTTCCTGGAGAACCAGGCCGTCCCTTGCGACAGCCTGCTGGCCTCGGTAGAGCGCAAGATCCAGATGCTGCTGCCCGCCCAACGCTGCACCCTGGAACAGGTGGCGCTGGCCTTGAACATGAATTCACGCACCTTGCAACGGCACCTGGCCAGCGATGGTATCGAATTCGAAGGCTATCTGGACGGTATTCGCCGCTGCCAGGCACAACAGATGCTACGCAAGACCACCTTGTCTGTCGGGCAGATCGCCAACGAGCTGGGCTATCGCCGTACCACCTCGTTCTGCCGTGCGCATTTGCGCTGGTTCGATATCACGCCGCTTGAGCATCGACGGCAATACGGCGACCCGGTGATCGCCGCACTTTGAGTAGCGCTCAGGCATCCTTGCCATCGCCACCCGGTTCCCGCGCCGGCGCGGCAAACCACTTCTCACGCGGCACCCACTTCTCCTGAGCCGGGTCGCCCAGGTAATGCGGCGACATGATCTGCACGCCGTATTCATTGAATACATCCTGGATGTTGGCGTGCAACAGGCTCAACAGCTCGGCGCGCGGCCGTGGCTCGCTGGGCACCGCTTGGCCCACCAGGCGGTATTCGGGGTAAAAGTCCGAGAGCCCGGTCTGGAACACCTGCGGCCTGGGTTTGGCAAGAATGCCCTCGGTGCGCTGCGCGGCCTCCACCAGCATCGCCTCGACCTGGCGCCAGGGCGTGTCATAGCCGATGGTGACCACCGTATCGACGATGTACCCCTGGCCCTGCACCACCCGTGAATAGTTGCGCGTCACCGACCCGGTGATCATCGAGTTGGGCAGCGTCAACACCTCGCCCAAACCGGTGCGGATGGTGGTGTTGAACATGCCCACCTCGGTCACCGTGCCTTCGTTATCCCCTACCCGCACGTATTCACCGGCCTTCAGTGTGCGCGAATACGTCAGGATCAGCCCCGCCGCAGCCTGCCCGACCACGCTGGAGGCACCCAGCGAAATCATCAGGCCCAACAGCACCGAAAGCCCTTTGAAGGCATCGGTGCCAGAGCCCGGCAGGTACGGGTAAGCCATCACCAGGGCAAACAGCCAGATCGCCAGTGAAGTTAGCCGGGTGGTGGGCTGCAAGGTTTCTTCGGTCAACCACTTCAGCGTACCCGGGCGGGCCATGCGCTCCAGCACGCGGCGGCTGAAGCCGCTGATGCCGCGGGCGATGAAAAAGATCATGACGGCCACGGCAATACCGGGAATGGCATGCAGAATGCCGTCGAGCAGGTAGCGCAGCAGGTCGAGCAGATGCACGTTGAGGCTTTCGCCCCACGGCCGGGTATAGGGGAATTGCGACAGCACGAAGCTCAGCCACTGGTAGCCAAGCAGCAAGACGATCACCCAGTACATCAGGCGCAGCAGCCGGTCGATCACAAAGTACACATACTGCATGTCGAACAGCGGCAGTTGGCCTACCTTGATCTGCCGGGCTCGTTCTCGCATCAATTGCGGCAAACGGCCGCGCAGTCTGCGTCGGCCCAGGTTGGCAGCCTTGATCAGCAGCACGAACACCAGTGTCGCGACGGCGGAAAAGCCCAGCGCCTTGAGCAGAAAACGCAGGCTGCGCGCCTCGCCGGTTTCATCCACGACCTGACGCAACGTGGCCGCAGCCTGCTCGGCCGCCTCCCGGGTGTCGCCACCCTCCACGCCCAGGTCCTGCGGGGCGACGATGAAGGCCCGCCGCCCACCTAGCAGCACCAGGTGGCTGTTGACGATGGGGTCGACGCTGACTTTCAGCTCGTCGGTGCCGCGCAATGCCTCATCGATCACCGCCGTCGCCCGCTGCGCGCGCGCGGCCGGGGTCTCGCCGAGCAAGGTGGCGTGGAAGGTGAAGATGCTGCGGTTGGCGATGCGCAGTTCTGCCGGTTCACCCGGCACGCCATCGGTCGCGCTACCCACCGCATCCTTGCCATGCCCCGCCAGCGGCAGCAAGGCACACAGCATCAACAGCGCAGTCAACAGACGGTTCATTGCTCACTCCCTGGCCGATAGTCCTGTAGTGATAGCACAGGCTTCACTGGCCGGTACTGGGGCCAAGGAACCAGCGATAATACGGGTTGCCGCCGTCGCTGCGGGCCAGTTCGCGGGCTTCCCGCGCCCAGGCCTGGCGGTTGCCGTTGTAGGCATGCAAGCTGAGGCTGTAGAAAAGTGCCAGGCTGCGCCACTGGTCACTCACCGCGCTGGCGAAGCCTGGTTCCGCGCCCTGCAGCGGTGGCGTGCTGCGCAGGGCCAGCAAGGCTGGCAGCACACGGGTGATTTCCCGGGGGCGCACCCACGGCGCGTACTCGATGCGTGGCTGATCGTCGGTCACTGGCAATGCATCGCCGGCGTAACGTTCAAGCCCGGCACGGTCGGTAATCCAGGTGGCCAGCAAGGCCTCTGGCGAAGCGACACCCACCTCGGCCAGCGTCTGGGCCACGCTCGCTTGCGCCAGGCGCTGGCGGATACGCGGTACATCCAACTGCAATGGCTGCAATGAGCCGATCAGCAGCATTTCGTGGAACTCAGTGGTCCACAGCGTGGCATGGGGGAAGACATCGATGAAGCTGCGCACCAGCGATTGGCTGTCTTCGTCGTTCTGGGTCGGCAAGGGCAGCCACTGCGCGACCAGGCCAGCAGGTTGCAAGCGGGCGGCGGCCAGCTGATAGAAGTTGCGCGAGTACAGGTTGACCACGCCGGCCGCCGAGGGTGGCGGTGGTTCCAGGGTGATCAAATCGTAGCGCGCCTCACTGCGCAGCAACTCACGGCGACCATCGCGCAAGCGAATGTCCAGGCGTGGGTCCGCCACCGCGGCATAGTTGCCTTTGAAACGGGGCGCCGCCTGCAAGACTTCAGGCAGCAATTCGGCCACCACCGGGCGCTCCAGTCCAGGGTAACGTAGCATCGCCCCGGCGGTGATACCGGTGCCAAAGCCGATCACCAAGGCCGAGCGCGGCTCGCCATTGTGGATCAGCAACGGCAGCAAGGCTTGCAAGCGCATGTAGCGCAGCGATGGCATGGCGTCGCCGGTATTGGAAACACCCTGGATGTAAAGGCGGCTGAAGGTTTGCCCCTGGCGCCCTTGGGTGACCACTGCCACCGTGCCGCCCTTGCCCTCATGGTAGTAGGTGAGTTGCCCGTTGCGTGCGCCTGGCAGCAGCTCGGCCAGGCGCTGCGGCGGCATCAACAGCACCACCAGCACGGTTGCAGGGGCCACCAGGCACACGGCCAACGCAGCAGGGCGACGTACACCCTGGCCACGCCACACCGCCACCAACCCTACCAGCACGGCCATTGCGGCAAGCGCCCCCAAGGCACGTACCAGGCCCAATTGCGGCACCAGTACGAACCCCGTGAGCAGCACGCCGGCGATGCCACCCAGGGTGTTGAGCGCCACCACCGCGCCCACATCCCGCCCCACATGACCGCTGTCCACCACCAGGCGCAAGGCCAGTGGAAATGCGGCGCCCAGCAATGTGGTTGGAAGCAACACCATGCACGCGGCCGCCACCGCGAAACGCGCGCACATGCCGAGCAGTTCGTTGCCAGTCAGCTGCAGGGCGAACAGTTCGGCCTGCGTCTGGGCCTGCACCAGCCAGCGGCCCAGCCCGGCAAGCTGCAACAGGGCAAGCAGCCCGGCAATGGCAATCAACAGCCCGAACACACCCCAAGGATCACGAATTCGGTCGGCACGCCTGGCATACAGCGCACTACCGGCCAGCAGCCCGGCCAGGTAAGTGGCCAGCACCACGGCAAAGGCATAGGACCGGGTGCTCATGAAGGGCACGATCGACTGGCTCCACACCACCTCGTAGCCCAGCGCCACTCCCCCGGCGATGCAATACAGGGCGATGGCCAGGCGTGCCTGCGGCGAGCGTGATGTCGACGAGGCATTGGCAAGCGGCGGCAAGCTCACTTCTCGCCGGTAAGAAAGCCAGGCACCCAATGCTGCCAGCAGGTTCAGGCTGGCAGCTGCGCAGGCGCTGCCTGTAACGCCAAGGCGCGGCAGCAGTACGAAGGCCGCCGCTAGCGTGCCGGCAATCGCGCCAGCGGTGTTCGCCGCGTACAAGCGCCCACCCGCCTCTGCCAACTGCCCGGTGACAGGCGCCAGCGTGCGCACCAGTACGGGCAAGGTACCGCCCATGAGCAAGGCCGGTACGCCCACCAGCACGAAGGGCAGCGCCCAGGCCAGCAGGCCGGCACTGGCCTCGAGGCGGGCGAACGGTCCGGCGGCATGGGCCAGGCCAAGGGTGGCGCCGAGCCCCAGCAGCGCAACGGCGAGCTCAAGATAAACGTACAGGCGCACTGGGCGTTGCAGGCGGTCGGCCCAACGCCCGAACAGCAGGCCGCCAAAGGCAAGCCCGGCAAAAAAGGCACTGATACCGGTGGCGACGGCATGCACTTCCACGCCCACGACCAATGACAGTTGCTTGATCCACAGCACTTGGTAGACAAGACCGGCAGCACCAGAGAGGAACAGCAGCGTGGCAGGCAATGCGAGCAGTGGACGGGACTGGGTGCGAGGCTCACGGGAAACAGCGGAAGATGCTGCAGGTGATGCCATGAATGAGCGCCTTGTGCATGCGGGTAAAGATGCAGGAGCGAGCACGCCCGCCCCTGCGGTCATGGCACTACAGTGTAGACCTCACTGCTTGTTCATCTTTTCTTCAATTTTCTTGTCCACGTCAGCGCGGATCTGGTCGATGCTGAAGCTGGCCGGCCGCTGGCTAGGTGGGTACTCGACAAAGGTTTGCAGGAATTGCGCCGATTTCTTCACGCCGTTGAATATCAGATAGTCGTTTTTGGTCAGCCAGTCGTAGTACTGGTCAGACACTACGTCTGCCCGCTCGTATGGGTCCATCCGCAGATTGAACAGCTTCGGCACCCGCAGGCAGGTGAACGGTTCGCTCCATACCTTCAGACCACCTGGCGCACGCTGCTCGCAGAAAACGATCTTCCAGTTGTCGTAGCGCATCGCTACCAGGTCGCCGTCGTCACTGAAGTAGAAGAACTCGTTTCGTGCACTCTTGTCGCTCTTGCCTGTGAGGTAGTCGAGTTGGTTGTAGCCGTCCAGATGCACCTTGAAGTTCTTGCCACCGACATCGGCCCCTTTGAGCAAGCGGTCCTTGATATCAGTGTCACCAATGGCCGCAAGCAGCGTCGGGAACCAGTCCAGCCCCGACATCATCTGGGTGGAGACGGTGTCCGCCTTGACATGGTTTGGCCAGCGAATCATAGCCGGTACACGGAAGGCCCCTTCCCAGTTGGAGTTCTTCTCGTTGCGGAACGGTGTAGTCGCCGCATCCGGCCAGGACCACTGGTTCGGGCCGTTGTCAGTGGTGTAGACCACGATAGTGTTGTCAGCCACCTTGAGGTCGTCGAGGGTTTTCAAAAGCTTGCCCACGTCGCCATCATGCTCAAGCATGCCGTCGGCATACTCGTTACCCACCATGCCGCTCTGGCCCTGCATCGACTCGCGCACATGGGTAAAGGCATGCATGCGCGTGGTGTTCATCCACACGAAGAAAGGCTTGTCGGCCTTGACCTGTTTGTCGATGAAGTTGATCGCCGCCTGGGTGGTCTCGTCGTCGATGGTTTCCATGCGTTTCTTGTTCAACGCACCGGTGTCTTCGATCTTGCCGTCGGCGCTGGACTTGATCACACCGCGTGGTGAAGCGGCCTTGACGAATTCGGCATCATCCTTGGGCCAGTAAGGGCGCTCCGGTTCCTCCTCGGCGTTCAAGTGGTACAGGTTGCCAAAGAACTCGTCGAAGCCATGGTTGGTCGGCAAGTACTCGTCCTTGTCCCCCAGGTGGTTCTTGCCGAACTGGCCAGTGGCATAGCCATGTGCCTTGAGCGCTTGAGCGATGGTAACGTCGCGTGCTTGCAGGCCCACCGGTACGCCAGGCATACCGACCTTGGACAGGCCGGTGCGCAATGCCGACTGACCGGTGATGAACGTCGACCGGCCGGCGGTGCAGCTGTTTTCCGCGTAATAGTCGGTGAACATCATGCCTTCCTTGGCGATGCGGTCGATGTTCGGCGTCTGGTAACCGACCACGCCCTTGCCATAGGCACTGATATTGGTCTGGCCGATGTCGTCACCGAAGATGACCAGGATGTTCGGCTTGTCCGCCGCACTGGCCAGCCCCGCCCCGAACGTTGCCGTTGCCGCGAGGGCGGCCGCCGACAACCATGCTCTACTGGACTTCATAGCTACGCTCTCCGTTTCACGTCACTGCTGTCGTCCACGACTGCTGGCACGGCGATCGCCGTGCTGCTGCGGCTGGTTGATGAATCATTGCGGTGTTTCAAAGGGGTAGACACGGCGCCATTCACTGGCCATGTCGACCACGGTCCAGCCCTTGGCGGTGGCTTGGTCCAGGGCTTTGTCCAGGCGCCCGACCGAACTCTTGCGGTCATAGGCCCATTCGCGGTGGGCATCGGTGTGGTGGACCAGCCCGGCAAAGCGTCGGCCCTTGCCCGCTTTAGTCCACTGCAGCATCTGCAGGTCGCCGTCGGAATTACCGAACGCCAGCAGCGGTCGGCGGCCGATGATCGAATCGATGCTCACCGGCTTGCCCGGGCCGTCGTCGTTGTGCACTACCTTGGGCAAACGCTGGATGCTCAGCTTGCCCTGTTGGTCCTGAAACGAAGCCTCCAGGGTCGTGCCGATCACCTGCTCCGGCGGGATGCCATACACCTCGTCGGCAAACGCGCGCATGAAGGCGACCTCGCCACCTGACACGATGTAGGTCTTGAAGCCGTTGTCACGCAGGTAGCCCAGCAGCTCGAGCATTGGCTGGAACACCATCTCGGTGTACGGCTTGCCGGTGCGTGGGTGACGGGCGCTGGCCAGCCAGCTGCGGCTGCGGGCAATGAAGTCCTCACTGCTCATCCCCGAATGGGTGGCCGCGACGATCTTGAGCATGCCGTCCATGCCTTGCGCCGCCAGCGCCTGGTGATCGTTCTCCAGTACCGCCTTGAACGGCTGCTGATTACGCCACTGCGGGTGCTGCGGCGCCAGGCGCTTGACCTCATCCATGGCGAACAGCACTTCAAAATACAACGGTTGCTCGCTCCACAGCGTGCCATCGTTGTCGAACACCGCGATGCGCTCGGCCGGGGCGACATAGTCGGGGCCACCTTGCTGGGTGACCGCGCCAACAAAAGCCACGATGGCCTGGCGCGACGGCCCGTCACGCCAAGAGGCCAACGGCTCGGCGGCCAGCACCTGCAGGGCCGGCACCAGCAGCAAGACACATAACAGCGCACGAACGGAAGCGGTGCTCACCAGGACCTTGCGCATGGCCAATCATCCCTGCTTGAGTTGCCGACCTGACAGCTAGGCTGTCAGGGATTGAGTTGCTTGAGCGCGTGCTTGCCGACAGGCTTGGCTGGGTGCGCCTCAACCTGTTGCCGCAGGCTGTACAGCAGGCTCAGCCTGGCATCGGCGGGGGGTGGCCGAAGGCGCCCGGCAGCATAGAAATCCTGCAAAAAGGCTAGCAAAGCCCCTTCGCTTTGCCTGCCACGAGGATGTTCACTTGACGACAGCGTGCGCTGGCCTGTGGCCCGACGCAGCCACAGATACATGGCATCCAGCCGTGCCGGCTCGCTGGCGCACTGTCGACGAGCCTGACGCCAGGCGTAGTTCGGTGAATTCAGCCAGGCCTGCTGGCGGCCAGCCCGCCAGCGCTTGAAGTACAACCAGGCGCCCTGCCCCCAAGCGCGACCGGCCCAGCCTAGCCCGCCCACCAGCAACGCCAGCAGCGCCAGCACTACCCAATGGCTAGCGATGCTGATTTGCGCGCCTCGGCCAAGTGCGCGCAAATCTTCGCTCAAGGAGAACGGTGCCTGGTAACTGCCCTTGCCCACCTCCATGTTCAGCGCTGGCACCGAGGCCGTGCGCGGTTCACCACTCGCAGCGTCCACCCACGTCACTTCGATGGCAGGCAGCCGATAGTGCCCAGCGGCAGCGGCCACATAGGTCACGCTGTCCTCGCGCTGGCCGCCCAGGGTGCCACCGCGCCCGTCGCTGACCGGTGACACGATTGGGGTCTGCACGTAGCGCTTGAGGCCATCGACCTCGGCAAAGATCGGCGGCGGAATCAGCATTGCCTGGCCCCCGCGGGCCACGATGTGCAAACGGCGGGTGATGCTATCCCCAGCGCGCAGCGGCGTGTGCGAGCGCTCGATGGCCTGGCTGACGTCGAGCGCCTGTGCCACCAAGCGCTGTTCGCCATCGCCACCGGCCTGCCCTTTGGCGGCAAACGACAAGGGTTGGCTTTGCACTGTCTGCGCAGCGCTGGCCTGGCCAGGATGGACACGGATTGTCAGTGCCGGAACCGTGAACGACTGCGCCACGCTCGGTGTGATCTGATAGCGGTAGCGCAGGCCGAAGAAGGCTTTGCCATCGAGCCGCTGATTGAGGTGCTCAGCCTCGCCACCGGGCGGGCTGACCACGGCACCGGCCAACTGCAACACCGGCAGCTCCGGCGGCGCGGTGAACCAGGTGTCGACCAGCAAATCGACCTCGAGTGTCACACTGGCCCCGACCATGACCGTTGTATCCGGCACCAAGCGCGCCTGCACCCGTACCTCGGGCTCGGCGGCGATGGCAACGGTTGCCAGGCCAACCAGCACCAGCACCACCAGGCGGATCATGGCGCCTCCTTGGCCGCTTGCTGCGCGGCGGCATCCTGGATCGAGAACTTGCGCTTGAGAAACTGCGCAGGGGACGTGGTGAGGTTGTTCAGCCACAGCTGGTCGGAGGCCGCCTGCGGCGTTTTCTGCTGTTGTTGCTGGTCGCCGGCGGCGGGTGTCTGATCCTCCACCACCTTGTCGGCCTTTTCGTCAGGCGTGCCGGCTTGCTGCTGGCCCTCATAGTCCTTGAGCAACGCCTCGGCCAGCGCCAGGTTGGCCTTGGCCTCGGCAAAGTCAGGTTGCAGGCGCAGCGCCTGGCGATATGCCGCTATTGCCTGCGGGAACTTGAAAAGCCGTACATAGCTGTTGCCCTGATAGAACCAGGCCGGTGCCGTGTCCAGCTTGCCCAGGTTCGCCAGCGCGGCCGGGTAGTCGGCCGCTTCGTAGGCGGCAACGCCCTTCCAGTAAGGGTCGCGAAAGTGCGCGGCGGCCTGCGGGTAACGGCCATGCTCGAATGCCCAGCGCCCTTGCTGGTCAGCCGTGAAAAACGCATCGGCCAATCCCCCGGCCCTGACGGGCTCAGCGCCTGTCCCCAGCAGCACGGCTAACAAAAGCCCCGGCAGCCAGTTCACCCGCCAGCCACGTCGCACGCTGAACAGCACCACCAGCAACAACGGCCAGCACAGCCAGTAACCGGCATCTTTCCAGTGCACCTGGTCGGCTTCGGCACTGGCGGCCTTGAAGTGCCGCTGGGCATGCAACTCGACCCAATCCAGGTCGTCATCGTTCAGCGATAAACTGCCCAAGGGTGCATTGGCGGCCTTGGCCAGGCCCTTGAGGCCCTGAACGTCGAAGCCCCCTAGCACCGGCCGGCCCAGGGTATCCAGGCGCGGCATGCCCTGGGCGTTGCGCAGGGGGCCGGTGGACTGGCTGCCGACAGCCAGCACCAACACTTGCAACTGCGTGCCGGCCAGCCGCTTGGCGATGGCGTCGAACTGGCTGGCATCGGCGCCATCGGTCAACAGCAGCAAGGTTCCAGGGGACTTTTCCGCACCCAGCAGCTTCAAGGCCTCGTCGATCACGCCCAATACATTCTTGCCGGGCGCGCTCATCAAGTCGGTCGACAAGGCTTGGATAAAGGTATCCAGCAAGCCTGGGTCTTCAGTGCAAGGCAACACCAGATGCGCACTGCCGGCATAGGCGATCAGGCCGGTACGCGCGCCGCCACGGCGCATGACCAGGTCGTGCAAGGTATGTCGGGCTGCGGCCAACCGGCTGGGCGGTACATCGTCGGCATCCATCGAGGGCGACAGGTCCACGGCAACGATCAGCGGTGCGCGGTCGTCGAGAAAATCAGGTGTGTCCTGCTGCCAGGTCGGCCCGGCAGCGGCAATGGCACTCAACACCAGTGCCGCCCCCAGCAGGTGGACCGGGCGCAGCCGCCGCGCGTGGGCCGGGGTGATCATCAGGTGCTTGATCAGGTGTGGAGCGATGATGCCGCTCAACTGATGCCGCAGATCGTGTCGGCGCAACCACAGCAAGGGCAGCACGACACCCGGCACGATCAGCAGCAACCACCAGGGGCGAAGGAAGTGAAAGGCCGCAAGGTCGATGGTCATGCCTGCACCTGCGCAAGCCGTGCCCGGACCAGGGCCAGCAGTTGCCCCGCCAGTAGCAAACCGGCTGCCATACCCAATGGCCAGACGAACAAGTCACGCTTGGGCTGGTGGCTGAAGGTCTGCACCTTGTGCGGGGTCAGGCGGTCGAGGGTGGCATACACCTGTTGCAGCGCCTGGCGGTCGTCGGCGCGGAAGAATTGCCCGCCGGTGGTGCGGGCGATTGCCTGCAAGGTCGTCAGGTCGACCTTGGCGTCACCAGTCGCCTGCGGGTCGCCGATACCAATGGTATGTACCACGATACCGTTGGCCTGGGCCAGGTGGGCCGCATGGTCAGGGGTAATGGCACTGCTGGTGTCATTGCCATCGGTCAGCAGGATCAGCACTTTCTCCTGCTCTGGGGTCTTCTCCAAGGCTTTGATGGTCAAGCCGATGGCGTCGCCCAGCGCGGTGTTTGGCCCAGCCATGCCGATCCCCACCTCATCGAGCAACAGCAACAGGCTGGCATGGTCGAGGGTCAACGGCGCCTGCGGATAGGCACCGGTACCAAACACGATCAGGCCAATGCGGTCATCCTTGCGCCGGGCGATGAAGTCGCGCACCACGGACTTCACCGCGCTAAGGCGGTCGCTTTTAGCGCCATTGGCGTCGGTATAATCGGTCGCTTCCATCGACTGGGAAATGTCGATGGCCAGCATCAGGTCACGGATTGGCTGCTCGCGCTGGATCGGCTTTTCCACCAGCACAGGCCTTGCGCAAGCGGCCACCAACAGGCACCACACCAGCAGGTTCAGCAGTACATGCCCTTGCCCGCTGCTGGCCCTCCCGGGCTGCTTGCCGACAGCGCGGCTCATGGCTGCGAAGAAGGGTACCCGCAACGCGCTACGGCCTTCCTGGTACGGGCTGAGCGCACGATAGGCCAACCACGCCAGCGGCAACAGCAGGAACACCCACGGGTAGTCAAAGCGCCACATGGTGCCCCTCGATCCAGCCACGGCTGGCACCGAACAACGCGTTCGCCTGCTGCGTGTCCAGCCGGCGCAAGGTCGCGTCCGGCGCGTAGGCAAGCAACTGCAGGGTGTCGGCAAAGCCCGATGGCAGCGGCCGGCGGGCGCGCTGGTCGAGGAAGCACTGCCATTGCGCGCCGGCCAAGCTCGCCACGGGCGGCGCATCCGGCATCGACAGCGCCACACGCTTGAGCAATTCGGGCAGTTCACGCAACGCCACAAGCCGTTGTTCACCCTCACTCGCTGCCAGCTCATCAAGCCGGGCCAGCGCTTCACGGCGGTACCGGTCGCGCCGCCAACGGTGCCAGCGCAGCGCCACACAAAGGCAGGCCAGCAACAGCACCAGTACGCCAAGCACCCACCAGGCCCAGGTCTGCGGCAGGTAGCTGAACGGCGGCACACCCGGCGTCAGCTCGCGCAACTGGTCGATGGAGGGGGCGGCAGCGTTCATCGCGGCACCTGAGCCAGGCGGCCCAGCTCGCGGCGCAGTTGCTGCAGGCTGTCATCGGCGGTGCTGACCCGCATCAATGGCACCTGGCTACGGCGCAGCAGTTCGGCCACACCCTGCAGGCGCCCGGCAAGAAACTCGGCCAACGGCCGGTTGATACGCCGCTGGCCCACCGCCAGTTCGACCTGCTCGGCGCCTTGGGTGACATTCAACCGCCCCTTGTCCGGCACCTGCAGGGCAATCGGGTCATAGACCTGGATGGCGATCACATCATTGTGCAGGCTCAGCCGGCGCAACAACGGCAAGGTTTCGGCCGTAGTGCCGGCAAAATCGCTGATGATGCAGATCAGGTGGTCGTGACCGGCACTGGCGGCGCAGCTACGCAACACCTTGTCCAGCTGTGCATCGTTTTCCTGATCAGCGGCATAGGCTGACAGCCGATGATTGGCTTTGACCACTGCGCTGCACAACGCTTCAACCCGTGCTCGGCTGCGCAGGGGCCTTACATACTCTACCCGTTGGCCATCGAAGACCATGCCACCCACCCGGTCACCGGCGTGAAAGGCCACCCAGCCACAGATCGCCGCCAACTGCGCGGCGCTGACCGACTTGAAGTAACGCTGCGAGCCGAAGTACATGCTCATGCGCTGGTCGACCAGCACCAGGGTGGGCCTGTCACGTTCCTCGGTGAAGGTGCGCACGAAGGGCTTGCCATAGCGCAACGACGCGCGCCAGTCGAGGTGACGCAGGTCATCGCCGGGCAGGTAGCGGCGCAGCTCGTCGAAACTCAGGCCCCTGCCTCGCAGGCGTGAGGCATGGTTGCCGGAAAGGATGCTCGCAAGCGGCTGGCGCGCGACAAAGCTCAACCCCTGGGCACGGGCCTCCAGCGCCATCAACTCGGCAAGCGAGGCATACGCGAAACCATCCGGCACTACCATGTTCGCATCCATGGGCAAGTCCGTCAGGCGGGAATGGCCACCTTGTCCAACAACCGGTCGATGACTTGGTCGGCCGCCACGCCATCGGTGATCGCATCATAGGAAAGCTGCAGGCGATGGCGCAGTACCGGGTGCACCACGGCACGCACATTGTCGGGCGAAACGAAATCCTGGCCGTTGAGCCAGGCATGCGCGCGCGACACCCGGTCAAGGCTGATGCCGCCGCGCGGGCTGGCACCGATCCTGATCCAGCGCGCCAGGTCAGGGTCATGCGTGGCGGGATAGCGCGTGGCATTGATCAGGTCGACCAGGTATCGGTCGATGGCCTGCGATACGTGCACCCGCGCCACCTCGCGACGGGCATCGAAGATCACCTGCTGGGCCAGGCGCGCAGGTTGCGCCGCCGCCTCATGACCGGCCTGGTCCTCTTCCCGCACCAAGCGCAGTACCTGGGTTTCATCTTCAGGGCGTGGATAATCGAGTTGCAGCTTCATGAGAAAGCGGTCCATCTGCGCTTCGGGCAACGGGTAGGTGCCTTCCTGTTCGATCGGGTTCTGGGTCGCCAGCACCATGAATAGCCCAGACATCGGGTAACTCTGCCCGGCCACCGTGATCTGGCGCTCTTCCATGGCCTCGAGCAAGGCTGCCTGGACCTTGGCCGGAGCACGGTTGATTTCGTCGGCCAGGATCACATTGCCGAACAACGGGCCAGGCTGAAAGCTGATCGTGTTGCCCTCGGCCGTCTGCTGCAGCACCTCGCCACCGGTGATGTCCGAAGGCAACAGGTCGGGGGTGAACTGAATGCGCCGCATCTGCGCGTCCAGGTGCGTCGCCAGTGCCTTGACCGTGCGGGTCTTGGCCAGGCCTGGGAGGCTCTCGAGCAGGACATGACCGTTGGCCAGCAGGCCTAACAGGACATGGCGAATGGTATCAGCCTGGCCGAGGACCTTTTCCGCGACCGATGCTTCCAGTGCCTGGACGTGTTCGTGGGTATTCACGGCAACGGTCCTTCGGTGGGATGAGCGGTGTGGTAAATCTAGACGCGCACGGCAAGGCTGCAATGGGGTGTCGTGAAGAGAACATGGCAGCACTCACGGGTTGTTGCGCCAGTAAGGTTCGATCGCCTGCAACCGTGGATCGTCGGGCGCGGCCTCGCGCATTCGCCGCACATACGGGTAGGCCTGTTCACGCTCACCGGCCAAGGCATGCAGGTAGATCAGCGTATACAGCAAGTCGGCATCTTCAGGCGCTTGCTGCAGGCCGCTGCGCAAGGCCTGCAGCGCTTCGTCGCGGCGGTTCATGCGGGACAGCAACAGGCCCTGGTTGTAGCGAATACGCGAATTGCCCGGCAGCGCCACAGCTGCCTGCTCCATCCAGTCGACCGCTTCTTGCGGCTTGCTCCGCTCGACCAGTAACAGGGCCAGCATGTACGCCAGGTTGCCACGGTCCGTTGCCGGCATCTTGTCCAGCGCAACGCCTTCGCGCAGCAGTGTTTCGGCGTCATCCAGACGTTGGCTGCTGCTGGCCAGGGTCACCAGGTTGACCCTGGCCGGTGTGAAATACGGGTCCATGTGCAACGCCTGGCGGTACTGCTCCATGGCCTGCGCGTCATGGCCCTGGCGCTGCATCAGCACCGCCAGGTTGAGCCGCCCACCAGGCAGGTCGGCATTACCCCGCAAGCGCTGCTCGTAGTCGGCAAGCGAAGTGGTGAACGCTGCGCGGCTGGCTTCGGGAAGCTGTGCGGCGGGTACATCGGCCAAGGCCCGCACGGCTTCATCGCGTACCGCCAGGGCGGGGTCCTGCAACAGCGGCAGCAACGGCGCAATACGCTGTTCAGCCGGCAAACGGGTAAAGCTGCCCACGGCATAGGCCCGTACCAGCGCGTCACTGTCCTGCAACGCCCAGCGCAGATTGCTGGCGGCCGCAGGCCCAAGATCGGCCAGTTGCTGGGCAGCCGTTGCCCGCACGATCGCAGGGTTGTGCTTGTCCGCGAGGAGGTAGCCCAGCCGGCTGAGGCTGGTGCCTGGGTCTTGACGAACGCCATGGAACGCTTGCCCGTAATGGGCCGCGCGCTTGGGTGCGGTGAACCAGCTATCGATCGCACTGGCAGCCCACGCCGGCTCGCGGCCCTGATGGCAGGTGGTACAAGCATCCGGGCCAATGCCCTGGGCAGCCAGGTCAGGCCGAGGGATGCGCAAGCTGTGGTCACGCCGAGGGTCGATCACCATGTAATCCTTGCTTGGCATGTGACAGTTCACGCACTGCGCCCCAGGTGAGCCGGCGGCATGGTGATGGTGTGCGGGGCTGTCGTAGTCCTTGGCCTGCAGGCCGGCGAAGCGCGCGGTGTTGGGTTGAGCGTTGTGGCATTGCAGGCACAAGCCGTTGCCTTCGATACGCACCTGGGTGGTATGGGGATCATGGCAATCGGTGCAACCGACCCCGGCGGCAAACATCTTGCTCTGGGTGAAGGACCCGTACTCGTAGACCTCGCCGTCGATCTGCCCGTCGTCATGGTACAAGCCGGTGCGCAGTGTGGCCGGCAAACTCTGGTCCAAGTGCGGGTGGCCAGGCATCTGGCCAGTGCCCAGGCTCTGCCGACGGCTGTGGCAGTAGGCGCATTGTTCCACTTGGCCTCTGCTGCCCAACGCCTTGACGTCCACGCTCAGCCCCTGGGCTGGCGAAGCGCCGGGATGCTCGCGGGCCCAGTCGACATGGGCCTGGCTTGGGCCATGGCAAGCCTGGCAGCCAACGGTCTTCTCCTGCCAGGTACTGGCAAAACTGTCCTTGGCATCGTCGTAATGCTTGACCAGCCGCGTCGAATGGCAATCGGCGCACATGCCGTTCCAGTTCTGGTAGCGGCCGGTCCAGTGCAGCGGATCGCCCGGTGCAAAGCGCTGCCCGGGGTACAGCGAGAACCAGCGTTGCCCACCCTGCTCCGCTGGCCGGCTGTCCCAGGCAATGGTCAGCGCCTGCAGGCGGCCGCGCGACAAGGCAACGAGGTACTGTTGCAGCGGCGCGTAGCCAAAGGTATGCAGCACCTGAAAGTCCGCAGGCCTGCCATCCTCGCCCTCGATGTTGACGAAGTACCCGCCACCCTTGCGATAGAAGTGTGCCTTGACCCCGTCCTGGTCATAGTGCACATCGTTGAAGTCGCCCAGCACATTCGCCGCGCTGGCGTCGCGCAGCGCCCAGGCATGGTCGGAATGCTGCCACTGCCCGGCCTGCTGGGCATGGCAGCCCTGGCAACTGTCGGCATCGGCGTAGCCCTCGCGGTCCTTGGCCAAGGCAGGTAGTTGGCCTTCACCAACAGCTGCCGCGCCAAGGCTGACACCACTTGAAATGAGTAATAGGACCCCCAGGCAGAGCGCCACCCAACCGCCCTGCATCACCTGTGCACGCCATCCCATTCATCAGCTCCACGCTCCGCCCTGTCCCGGGCTGTTTTCAGTGCTGTCGCGTGTCGTGCCCCTTGTCTGACGTTCGCGACGGCGTCCGACTTCCAGGTCTGATCGTAGAAGGCATCTTCACTGCCGTACAGGCGCAGCGCCGCAAGAAAATTGCGCCCCGGTATCGTCTGGATGAAAACGGCGTCAGCCATTTACTGCGCGTATTTCTTGGCCCCGGCAACACAGATAACCGCACCCAGCGTCACCACAAGCATCAGCCAGCTGACGTGCTCGTGCAGAAGCAATGCGGCCAGCCCAAGCCCCATGAACGGCTGAAAGAGTTGCAGCTGACCCACTGCCGCGATGCCACCCTGGACCAGCCCTCGGTACCAGAACACAAAGCCAATCAGCATGCTGAACAGTGAAACGTAGCCGAAGCTGAACCACGCAGGGCCGCTTACCTTGGCAAAGGCATCAGGTGCTGGAAAATTGGCGATAGTCAGCAGCAACATGAACGGCAAGGCTACAAGCAGCGCCCAGCTAATCACCTGCCACCCGCCCAATGTTCGCGAAAGACGCGCCCCTTCGGCATACCCCAAGCCACAAACGACTACAGCAGCCATCATCAGCAAATCGCCCACCACCGACGCCTCTGCGCCATTCATCAACGCATAGCCAACGACCAGCCCAGCACCGGTCAACGAGAACAGCCAGAACAGTGGCCGAGGTCGTTCACCGCCCCGCAAAACGGCAAACGCTGCGGTACACAGTGGCAGCAGCCCGACAAAAACAATGGAATGTGCCGAGGTGATGTGCTGGAGGGCCAGCGCCGTCAGTAGCGGAAAACCGATAACAACACCCAGCGCGGTAACCACCAAGGAGGACACATCACCACGTTTAGGTCGCGGCTGCCGTAGCACGATCAAAAACAACGCAGCCACCGTGGCGGCAATCGTTGCCCTGGCACAGGTCAGAAACGTAGGTTCGAAGGCCGCCACTGCCACACGGGTGGCGGGCAACGAGCCCGCAAAGATCGCGACGCCAATGAAGCCGTTGATCCACCCGCTTGTTGTTCTTTCCATCGGTAAGCCCTCGATAAGTCAGGGCTCAGTACATCACTGACAGGCTCACCAAGGCCACGTACAATCCAATACAATTCAACAGAACTGTTATGCACATTAATCCAGCACAGTTGAGGATGCGATGAAGCGCAATGGCACGCGAATTCGAACGGTCATGGGTGAGATCCAGTCCAGGATAGCCTCTCGGGCCTACACACCGGGTGCGAGAGTTCCTTCGGTCCGCGCAATGGCTCAGACAATGCAGTTTTCGGTTTCTACCGTCCTTGAGGCCTACGAGCGGTTAATGGCAGAGGGTGTACTTAGCTCGCGCCCTGGTTCGGGCTTTTACGTAGCCGGGCCGGTGGCGCCATTGGCACTCACCGAACTTGGCCCAAAACTTGATCTTGAGGTCGACCCGTTGTGGATCTCGCGCCAGTCTCTGGAAACCTCCAGCGATGCGCTGAAACCGGGATGCGGCTGGCTACCGCCCTCCTGGATGTTCGAAGCGGGCATGCGTAAAGCGCTTCGGGTCGTTGCCCGTTCAGACACGGCCAAACTGACTGAATACGCTTCTCCGCTTGGGCATCCGCCGCTCAGGCAGTTTTTGTCACGGCGGCTGGCTGGCATCGGGATCGAAGCCCCTCTTGAACAGATCATGCTCACCGAATCGGGCACGCACGCCATCGACCTGATTTGCCGTTTTCTGCTGGAACCGGGCGACACGGTGCTGGTGGACGACCCCTGCTATTTCAATTTTCACGCACTACTGAAAGCGCACAGGGTAAACATCGTAGGCGTACCCTACACGGCAACGGGCCCAGACATCGAGGCGTTCGGCACTGCCCTGCTCGAGCACGCCCCCCGGTTGTACATCACCAATTCCGGCATCCACAACCCAACAGGGGCCACCCTCTCTCCGGTCACGGCGCACCGCCTGCTCAAGCTGGCCGACAACTCCAGCCTGGTGATCGTGGAGGACGATATCTTCGCCGACTTCGAACATACGCCCGCGCCACGCCTGTCTGCCTTCGATGGCCTCTCTCGCGTCATCCAGATCGGCAGCTTTTCCAAGACTATCTCCGCCTCTGTCCGCTGCGGCTATATCGCTGCGCGTGGTGAATGGATCGACAGCCTGGTCGACCTCAAGATTGCGACTACCTTCGGCGGTGGGCGCTTGGCCGCGGACATCATCCATCACGCTATTACCGATAGCGGGTACCGCAAACACATGGAAAGCGTTCGCCTCCGGTTGGCCGAGCAAATGGACGTAACAGTGGCCAGGCTTCAGGCCATTGGTATCAAGCCCTGGATAACGCCCCAGGCAGGTATGTACGTGTGGTGCCAGCTCCCACAGGGCAAGGACGCAGCAACGCTGGCGAGAACCTGTTTGAATGACGGTGTAGTGCTTGCGCCCGGAAATGCTTTTAGCCAGTCCATGACGGCAGGCGACTTCCTTCGTTTCAACGTTGCTCAATCAGGTGACGCCAGAGTTTTCGACGTGTTGAAACGGGCCCTGGGTGCTTAGCCGCAAGGCCACAAAGCTGCCTCGGTCACCAGCGCAGCAGGCGTGGCCCGAGCAAGGTGCCCGCCAAAGCCGGCACCAGCATGCCCAGCACATACCAGAGCCCCCAAAACGGCGCCTCCATTTCCGGGCAATGCAGGCAATAGGCAAGGGTAGCCGTGGCACCTGCCAGCAGACCGCCCGCCGCGCCCGCCTGACGCAGGTGAATGGGTGCCAGGCCACGCAGCGCCCAGCCAATGGCAATCAGGGTGGGTACCGACAGCAAGGCGATGTTCAAGGCGCAGGTGCGCCAGGTGCGCCCCAGGATCAACTCGGCACGGGCACCCTCTGGGGCACCGAGCAAGCTCGTCGCAGCCCCCAGCCAGACCAACAGCAGCGGTAAACCAAGCAGCCCCCATAGCGCGCCGCCTTTCATTCCAGGCCTGGCCAACCGCTGGGTCAGCCACAGCGCCAGCAGCGCCACGCTACCGGGCAAGGCAAGCTTGGCCCAGAACAGCGGGGTGTGCGCCACCAATGCCAGGTCGGCGCGCACACCGTACAAAGCCACAGTCATCAGTACCGCACCCAACGCACCGCCCAGCACCGCCAGTGCCAGGCGTCGGGCCAGCGCATGGCGTTGCACCGGCCCTTCGCCGGCGGCCAGCAGGGCTATCAGGTCATCGGTCTTCATCGTCGCCCTTGCCTCCCATCAGCTTGGCCAATGCCTTCAGGCCCCGGTGAATGCCCACTTTCACAGCCGAGCTGGACAGGCCGGTCATGCGCGCGGTTTCTTCCACCGAAAGCCCCTCCAGCTTGACATGGACGATGGGCAAGCGCTGGCGCTCTGGCAATTGCGCCAACAGCTTGGCCAGGTCCCGAGTGGCTTGAGCCGCCTCTTGCTCGCTGGCGGCAAACAGGTCGCTGTCATCCTCCAGCCCTTCGTGCAACGCATCGTGGCGGGCGTAACTGCGATAGTGGTCCGCCAGTTTATAGCGGGCAATGGCCTGCACCCAGGCGGTCAGCGGTTGCTGCGCCTGGTAGGTGTGGCGGGCGTTGTGCACGGCCAACAACACCTCTTGCAGCAGGTCTTCGACTTCGCAGGGGCGTTGAGCAAGGCGCCGTGACAAAAAACTGCGCACGTGCACGGCCAACGCCGCCAGGAACATCCGATAGGCCGCCGCATCGCCGGTCAGCCCTTGCAGCAGCAACGCCTGCAACTGGGCCTCGCGTGCGCCAAGTGCCTCCTGAGTAATAGTTCGTTGCATCGGCCACCCGGGTTACACCCACCGTGGAAGTTTTTGTCGCGAAAAACCTGCCGCCTTCATACGGTAGGCGACTGTCACGCGGCCGCATTTTTTTTTCAAGGTGCTGTAACCGGTTCGGCCCAGCGGGCGAACTACTCCATGAGCCGCCGGTACAACGCCGCGGCCCCATCTTCCGGAGACCGCATCATGAAAACCCTCGCCCTCGCCACCGCCGCCCTCGCCCTGGCTTCGCTGGCCGGTGCTGCGCTGGCCGCTGACCCGGCCAACACCACCAGCGCTGGCGCTGCCATGGAGAAATGCTACGGCGTCGCCATGGCCGGCAAGAACGACTGCAAGGCTGGTGCCGGCACCACCTGTGCCGGCAGTGCCAAGAAGGACTACGACGGCATGCACTGGAAAAACGTGCCCGCAGGCACCTGCACGTCCATCAAGACACCCAGCGGCATGGGCTCGCTGACCCCGATCAAGTCCTGAGCGCAGGCCGCCGACCATGAATAGCATCGCGCCTCTGGGCGCCGGGCTCGGGCTGAAGGCCGAGCACTACACCGACGCCCTGCCGTGCCAGGCCAGTGGGCTGTGGTTCGAAGTGCACCCGGAGAACTACATGGTCGGCGGCCCGCGCAGGGCTTGGCTGCAACGCTTCGCCGAGCGCCACCCGCTGTCGCTGCACGGTGTCGCGCTATCGCTGGCGGCGGACGCCGCACCGGATGCGGCACACCTGCAACGCCTGCGGGCGCTGGTCGATGAGGTGCAGCCGACGCTGGTGTCGGAGCACCTGGCCTGGTCGACCTGGCGCGGGCTGTACCACCCCGACTTGCTGCCCTTCCCCCGCAGCAACGAGGCCCTGGCCCGCATCAGCGACAACATCTCGCGCACCCAGGATGCCCTGGGGCGTTGCATCGCCCTGGAGAACCCCAGCCACTACCTGCGACTGGAGGGGCATGACTGGGATGAAATCGGCTTTCTCAACGAGCTGGTGCGTCGCACTGGCTGCAGCCTGTTGCTGGATGTCAACAATGTATACGTCAGTGCCCACAACCTCGGGTTCAGCGCGGCAGCGTACCTTGAACGTTTTCCGGCTGCGGCCATCAGCGAAATACACCTGGCCGGCCACAGCCACGACTCCGAGGGCAGCCTGCTGATCGACTCCCATGACGCCGCCATCACCGCGCCAGTCTGGGCCTTGTATCAGCAGTTGATCGCCCGTATCGGCCCCCGCCCGACGTTGGTCGAGCGCGACGGCAACCTGCCTGCGTTCGATGAATTGCTGGCAGAGCGTGACACCGCCCAGGCGCTGCTCGATCAGGCAGGTACACGACCATGACACTTTCCCTTGGCCAGTTTCAGGACGCTTTCATCGACGCGCTGTATCACCGCCCTGCCCCCCAACTGGCCGCACTGGCGGGCCAAGCTGCATTCGCGGTGTACCGCAACAGCGTGCTGGCAGGTGCTGTCGAAGCCCTGCGCGGCAACTTCCCCAGCGTCGAAGTGCTGGTCGGCCAGGCCTGGATGCAGGAGGTCGCCGCGGCCTACGCACAACGAATGCCGCCAGACGACCCACGGCTGATCCACTATGGCGCGGCCTTCGCCGACTTTCTCGAACCGCTGCAGCGCCACTACGACATGCCTTACCTGGCCGATGTCGCCCGCCTGGATTTTGCCTGGTGCGAAGCATTTGCAGCGCCCCTGGAGCCCTGCCTTGTATTGACCGACCTGGCTGGGATGACCGCCGCAGACCTGGCAAACAGCTGCCTGGCACCACGAACCAGCGTGCGTTGGCGCTGGTTCGCACAGCACCCGGTTTTCACCCTGTGGCACTACAGCCGCGAGGGCCTGGCCTGGCCGCCAGAGCAGCCCTGGATCGCAGAGGGCGCGCTGTTGAGCGGCACGGCAGAAGGTGTCGCCAAACAAACACTGGAAGTCGGCGGCTGCGCCTTCCTGGATGCCTGCGCCCAAGGCCTGCCCCTGGAACAAGCCTCACAGGCCGCACTGTCGGCCCAGCCCGACCTGGACTTCACACAGCTACTCAGCCGCTTGCTGGCGGCACAGGTCTTTCGTCCCCTGTCATTCGCCTGAAGGAGGCGTCATGGACACCACTCACCTCTCCCACCCCGGCAATGGCCTGCGCCAGCGCTGGAACCACCTTGCCGACCGGGTGCAGCCGCTGTTGAGCGACACCCTGCTGTGCCTGGTGGCGCGCGTTGCCATCGCCTCGATCTTCTTTCTCTCTGGCCGCACCAAAGTCGAGGGCTTGCTGACCATCACTCCCTCTACATACGACTTGTTCCAAGGCGAGTTCGCCCTGCCGCTGGTATCGCCCTGGCTGGCAGCCCACCTGGCCACCTACGCTGAACACCTGTTCCCGCTGCTGCTGGTGCTCGGCCTGTTCACACGGCTTTCGGCGTTCGCGCTGCTGGGTATGACCACAGTGATCGAGGTGTTCGTCTACCCCGATGCCTGGCCGACCCATTTGTCCTGGGCCGGCCTGTTGCTGCTGCTGATCGGGCGTGGAGCGGGTGCCCTGTCGCTCGATCGCCGACTGGGGCTGCGTTGAGGTGGCCTTCCCTGTCAGAGGGCCGGCACCTGCCGAGCATCTCTTCGCACGGCTTGAGGGGGTACACCAAACCCACGGATGAACACCTCGCGCATATGGCGACGGTCCCTGAAGCCAGCCTCCTTGGCCACCACATCCAGGCTGTGCCGACTCTGCTCGATCATCAGCCGGGCAGCCTCCAGGCGCAGGCTCTCGATGGCCTTGGCCGGTGACTGCCCGGTCTCGGCGGTGAACACACGGGTGAATTGGCGCGGGCTCAGGTGCACCACTTCGGCAAGCTCCTCCACGCTCAATGGGCGGCTTAGGTGTTTGCGTGCGTAGTCCAGCGCGCTCTGGATACGGTCCGACTTGGGCGCAAGCGACAACAGTTCGGAGTGCTGGGACTGCCCGCCGGAACGGCGTTGGTGCATGACCATCTTGTGCGCAACCGACCTGGCCATCTCGGCGCCCAGGTCCTTTTCCACCATGCCCAACGCCATGTCCAGGGCGGCGGTCATGCCGGCAGACGTCCATATGTTTCCATCGACGATGAAAATCCGGTCTTCCTCGACATCGATCTTGGGGTGCAATTCACGCAGCTTGGGCGCATAGGCCCAGTGGGTCGTTGCGCGCCGCCCATCCAGCACGCCTGCCTGCGCCAGCACGAAACAGCCGGTGCAAAGCCCAGCTGTGCGCCGCGCAGCATCGACGAAGCCCCGCACGCAGGCCAGTACCTCTGCACCGGGCGGCGTCCAGGGCGTCAACGTGCCAGTGACCATCCAGGTGTCCGCCAGGCCCGGGGCGGCCATGGGTAGCGTGTCGATATGCATCCCCAGCGAGGAGCGCACCATGCCGCCTTCGATGGAAAAATTCTCGATCCGGTAAACCGCGCTGCCCGCGACGATGTTGGCGAGCTCGAACACGGTTTGCGTGGCCAGTGACATGATCTGGAAGCCTTCGGTGATCAAATAGCCGACCCGGTGCATGGTGGAAGCCCTCTGCGCAATGTCCTGAAACACTACCATATACGTCGTTTAAGACAAGCAGCGCCTTCTGCATCATGGGCACACATACCCAAACAACGGAGTATCACCATGACACAGGTATTCAAAGGCACCGCGCTCATCACAGGCGCCTCCACCGGCATCGGTTCGATTTACGCAGAGCGGCTGGCACGCCGCGGCTATGACCTGGTGCTGGTGGCACGCAACCGGGAGCGCCTGAACGCATTGGCCGGCCGGCTCACCAGCGAAACCCGACAGAACGTGGAAGTGTTCCCGGCAGACCTGGCCAATGCCGATGACCTGGCCAAGGTCGAACGCAAGTTGCGCGAAGACGCCAGCATCAGCGTGCTGATAAACAATGCCGGCATCGGCACCCATACCAGCCTGCTGGACAGCGATGTCGAGCGCATGGCCGAAATGATCACCCTCAACGTTACCGCCCTCACCCGCCTGACCTATGCGGCTGTACCTGGTTTTGTCGCTCGCGGGCAAGGTGCGGTCATCAACATCTCGTCCGTCGTCAGCCTGGCGCCAGAGCTGCTCAACGGCGTCTACGGTGGCAGCAAGGCCTATGTCACCGCCTTTACCCAAGCGTTGAACAAGGAACTGGCGGGCAAGGGCGTGAAGGTACAGGCGGTACTGCCTGGGGCCACCGCCACTGATTTCTGGCAAATCGGCGGCTTGCCGGTCGAAAACCTCGACCCCGCCATCGTGATGTCGGCCCAGGACCTGGTGGACGGCGCGCTGCAGGACTTCGACAACGGCGTGCTGATCTCCCTTCCATCACTGCACGACCTGCAAGCCTTCGACCAGTACGAAGCTGGCCGACAGGCCCTGTTCGGCTTGCTGTCCAGCAACCAGTTGGCGCCGCGTTACAGCGTTGAGTAAGGGCTGGCGTGGAGCGCTGGGACCTTGCCGCCAGCGCTTCATGCAACTTTCATTTCAAGAGAGAAAGTCTTGCGCTATTCAAGCTGTTTATCGACTCAATCAAAACGCATAGCCTGAACCCACTTTCCAATCCCCAATGAGGTAGCGCCAATGAAGGCCGTCGTTTACACCCAGCCTGGGTTGCCGATCCAGGACCCACAGTCGCTGTACGACACACAACTGCCCACACCGAAACCTGGCGCCCGAGACCTTCTGGTTGAAGTCAGGGCCATCGCCGTCAACCCGGTCGATACCAAGATCCGTGCAAGCCGTGGTGGAGAGCAACCACAGGTCCTCGGCTGGGATGCGGTCGGCGTTGTCCGCGAAGTCGGCCCAGAAGTAACGTTGTTCCGGCCCGGCGACGAAGTTTTCTATGCCGGCGCCATCGACCGCCCTGGCAGCTACAGCGAATTCCATGTGGTGGACGAGCGTATCGTCGGGCACAAGCCCCGCAGCCTGGACAACGCCAGTGCCGCTGCCCTGCCCCTGACCTCCATTACCGCCTGGGAGCTGCTGTTCGACCGCCTGGGCGTTGAAGAAAACGGCGGCCAGGGCCAGAGCCTTTTGGTGATCGGTGCCGCTGGCGGGGTTGGCTCGATCCTGGTGCAGCTCGCCAGCAAGCTCACCCAGCTGACCGTCATCGGCACCGCTTCAAGGCCTGAAACCCAAGCGTGGGTCAAAGCACTGGGGGCTCATCATGTCATCGACCACACCGAATCGATCCCCCTGCAACTGGAAACGCTCAAGCTTGACCCGGTCGACCATGTGATCAGCCTGACGCACACCGACACCTACCTCACCCAGCTGATCGAAGTGCTTCGCCCACAAGGCAAGCTGGCACTGATCGACGACCCGGCGCAACTGGATGTGGTGCCGCTCAAGCGCAAGTCGCTGTCCCTGCACTGGGAGCTGATGTTCACGCGCTCGCTGTACAAGACCGAGGACATGATCAAGCAGCATCAACTGCTCGAGCGCGTTTCGCAGCTGGTCGATGAGGGCGTGCTGAAGACGACCCTCGGCGAGCACTACGGCACGATCAGCGCCGAGCACCTCAAACGTGCCCACGCCATGATCGAGAGTGGAAAAGCACGTGGCAAGATCGTTCTGGAAGGCTTCTGATCGTGTGTTGACTCACCTTGCTTGAACCTGCCAGCCGGTTTGCCGCTGCGTACCCTGTGCTGATCGGCTGCGCCCTGCAAAAACGTTGGAGGCAATTGGGCAAAAATCGGTTTCCTTTCTAGTATGAAGGCGTTGCAGCATTGTTGTTGCGTGTCCCGACGCCTCTCGACAAGGAACCGAGAATGCCCATACCCGTCGTTGCCCGTCATTGCCTGCCCATGCTGCTGGCCCTGACCAGCCTTTGTGCCTATGCCGAACAGGAGATACCGGCCGAGGGCACACAGCCGATCCGTGTACTGCTCGCCGCCGAGCTGGAAACCACCCTGTCCAGCCAGATGAACGGCACGCTGGGCGAATTGAAAACCAGCTTCGGTGAACGGGTGGCCAAGGGCGCGACCCTGGCCCGCTTCAACTGCAGCGAAGCCCAGGCACGGGGCAAGGTGGCGGTGGCCGAACTGGCCATGGCCCGGCAGAACCTGGAGGCCAAGAAGCAGCTGCGCAAGCTGGATGCCGTGGGCGATATCGAAGTGGCCGCCGCCAACACCGAAGTGCAGAAAGCCGACGGGGCGCGGGCCATGGGCGAGGCACAGATGAGTTACTGCCAGGTACAAGCGCCGTTCTCCGGCCATGTCGCCAAGGTCTACGTCAAGCCTTACCAGACGGTCAGCGCTGGCACGCCACTGTTCGACCTGGTCAGTGATGGCGCCTTGAAAGTGCGCTTGAATGTGCCCTCCAGCCAACTGAAGACACTCAGCCCCGGCCAAGCGCTGCAAGTGCAGGTGCATGAAACCGGCAAGACCTACCCGGCGAAAGTCAGTGTGATCAACGCCAGGGTCGACGCGGTGGCTCAGACCGTAGAACTGGAAGCACGCTTCGACCAGCCGTTCCCTGAGTTGATGGCGGGCATGAGCGGCACGGCGCGGTTCGCGCCATGACCATGAACCAGCCATTGCCCCACCCCCAGCTGTTGCTGCAACTGGACGCCTTGCGCGACAAGGCCATGACCGCCGAGTCGTTGAATGCCCTTGCCTTCAGTATGGCCAACGACCTTTACCCGCTACTGCCGTTTCACCAAGCGCTGGTATTCAGGCAGGCCAAGGGGGCGCTCGAGCTGCTGTGCGTATCGGGCCTGGCGCGCCCCAGCGAAGACTCGCCCTACCTGGTCTGGCTCAAGCGCTCCAGCCGCTGGCTGGCTGAGCAGTTGACCGATCGAACACCTGCGTGGCTGACCCAGACCACGGCCACGCCCCCGCCAGACATTGCCGAAGGCTGGTCGGAATGGTGGCCGTCTGGCCTGCTCTGCGTGCCGCTGCATACGCAAGAAGGTGAACGCCTGGGCGTGCTGGTGCTGTTGCTCGAAGAAGCCCCGCCCGCTGCGCTGTACCAGCACCTGGACGGTCTGACCCGTACCTGGGCTTACTGCTGGAGCGCCCTGACCCGCCGCCAGCGCCTCGGCCGCTGGCGCCCGAGCCGCCGCCAGGTGCTGCTGGTCGCGCTGCTGTTCGGCGCCCTGCTGCTGGTGCCCGTGCGCCAGACTGCACTGGCGCCGGCGCAAATCGTTTCGCGCCAGGCGCAGATCGTCACTTCACCGATCGATGGGGTGATCAACCAGGTACAGGTACGCCCCAACCAACCGGTCGAGGCCGGTACACCCTTGTTCGCCCTGGACGAAACCACCCTGCGAAGCCGCGCCGATGTGCTCGGCAAAGAAGTTGCAGTGGCCGATGCCGAGCTTGTGGCCGCCAGCCAGCGCGCCTTCGACAACCCGCAAAGCAAGGGCGAACTGACCTTGCTGCAAGGCCGGGCCCAGCAGCGGCGCGCGGAGCTTGCCGCCGTACAGGCGCAGCTCAAGCGTACCCAGGTGCTGGCACCACGGGCCGGCGTGGCGGTATTCAGTGACCCCAACGACTGGCTCGGTAAACCTGTCTCGACCGGCGAACGGATCATGCAAGTCGCCGACCCTGCGCAACCGGCGATGCAGATTCAACTCGCCGTGGCCGATGCCATCGCCCTGGAGCCGGGTGCAGAAGTCACCCTGTTCCTCACCGCCTACCCGCTCAGCCCGCTCAAGGGCAAAGTCCTTGAAACCAGCTACCAGGCCAGGCCTGCCGACGATGGCGTGGTGGCCTACCGCCTGCTGGCCAGCATCGACGAGCATGCCGCGCATGCCCGCCTTGGCCTGCATGGCACGGCCAAGCTCTACGGCGACCGGGTGATACTCGGCTATTACCTGCTGCGCCGACCGTTAGCCAGCCTGCGGGCTTGGAGCGGCTGGTGATGCTCGATCCCGCCGACCTGCCATTGCCGCCGCTGCGCGAAGACCTGCGCCTGTGCGAAGCGGCCGACAACCGCGACGGCGAGCCTGCCTGGATGATCCACGACACGGTCATCAACCGCTTCTACCGCATCGGTTGGCTGGAATTCGAATGCCTGCTGCGCTGGGGCCAGTCGCCCCGCCAGATCAGCGCCCAAGTGTCACGCGACAGCGCACTGAACCCGGATGTGGAACAGGTGCTGGAGCTGCGTGCGTTTCTCGAACAACACCACTTGCTGCGCCCCGGCAGCGAGCAACTGGGCCGGCTGCAGGCGCAGAGCGAAGCGCGCACCTGGTCAAGCTGGCGCTGGTGGCTGCACCACTACCTGTTCTTTCGCATCCCGCTGCTGCGCCCGCAAGTGGCGCTGCAGCATTTGGCCAAAGCCCTGGGCTGGCTGTTCCACCCACTGACCGGCCTGTCGGTGGTCGCGCTGAGCTTGCTGGGCATCATCCTGGTGATGCAACAGTGGGACAGCTTCACCCATGCGGTGGTGGAGTCGTTCTCCAGCGAAGGGCTGTTGAGCTTCGCCCTGGCGCTGATCGTCGCCAAGACCTTGCATGAGCTGGGCCATGCATTGGTGGCCACACGCCTGGGGTTGCGGGTCGGGCACATGGGCGTGGCCTTTCTCGTGCTGTGGCCCATGCTGTACACCGATACCGGCGAAAGCTGGAAGCTCAAACGTCCCCGCCAGCGACTGGCGATCGCCTCGGCAGGCATCGCCACCGAACTGTCCCTGGCGGGCCTTGCAACCTTGGGCTGGGCGCTATGTGACGACGGCCCGCTGCGCAATGCCCTGCTGTACCTGGCGACCACCAGCTGGGTGTTGTCACTGGCGCTCAACGCCAGCCCGTTCATGCGCTTCGACGGCTATTTCATCCTCAGCGACCTGCTCGACTTTCCCAACCTGCACGAACGCGCTTCCGCGTTGGCACGGGTTGCCCTGCGGCGCAACCTGTTGGGGCTGCAGGAAGCGTGGCCAGAGCCGTTCCCTGTCGGGCAACGTCGGTTGCTGGTGGCATTCGCCTTCGCCACCTGGTTGTACCGCCTGGTGCTGTTTCTGGGTATCGCCGTGGCGGTGTACCTGTTCTTCTTCAAACTGCTGGGGATCGTTCTGTTCATGGTTGAAATCGCCTGGTTCATTGCCTTGCCGGTGAAGCGCGAGCTGAACCATTGGTGGCAGCAACGTACACGCATCCCGGGGCGGCGCAAGCAACTGTTCTACCTGGGCCTGGGGTTGGCTGTTCTGGCGCTGGCGATCCCTTGGCACAGCCAGGTGGATGCCGTAGGGGTGGCCCGCGCCGAGCATCAACTGCGGGTCTACACGCCCTACCCAGCGCGCCTGCAAACCCTGCGTGAACAGGGCCCGGTCAAGGCCGGCGAAGTGCTGGCAGTGCTCGACGAACCCGACCTGGACTCACGCCTGCGCAGCAGCGAAGCCACCGCCCGCAGTTATCAGGCACGCCTGTCCGGCCTGCTGGCCGACCCGGCCGGGCTGAGCGTGGACGCGGCCACCCAGCAACGCCTGAGTGTGCAAAACGAAGAGGCGCGTGCCGCACGCAACGAAATCGCCCGGCTTAACCTGCAAGCGCCGTTCGCAGGCACCTGGTTGGACCACGACCAGGACTTGCGCCCCGGCCAGTGGGTCAGTCGCCAGGAGCCCCTGGGTATCCTGATCGACCCCAGCCGTTGGCAGATCGATGCCTATGTGGCGCAGGACCAGGTTCACCACCTGGCCGTCGGCAACCCCGTGCTGTTCTATCCCGAGGGGCAGGCCAGCGCCTTGCGCGGCAAGGTCCTGGCCATCGGCAGCACGCGCGCCAGCCAGCTGGCCCACCGCATGCTGTCTTCGCACTTCGGCGGGCCGGTACCAACCGGCTCGCAACCGCTGGTGCCCAACAACGCCATGTTCCAAGTACTGATCGCACTGGACGAGCCTCCTACAAGCCTGCACGAGATGCGTGGCAGGCTGAAGATCGAAGGGCAGCGGCGCAGCGTACTAGGGGAACTGGGCACCTGGCTGGCGTCGGTAGTGTTGCGCGAAAGCGGCTTCTGAACGACCGCACCGGCCATGCTTGCACCAGAATGGGAAGCGACTACGCTTGCTGAGATCCCGATTCTGGTGACGTTTCTGCGAGCAGGTATTCATCATGGACATGAAGAACAGAGCCGGTATCGGCGCTACCTTGCGCCCCCGGTCACAAACCCTGGCCCTCGAACAACGGATTCTGTTCGACGGTGCAGCCGCTGCCGCTGTCGACCAGCAGCACAGCGACCCCGGTCACGCCGAGGCCAAGGACACCAGCCACCCCGCCCCCACCGCCAGTGAAGCGCAAACCACCGCCGCACCCGCCGCCCAACCGCGCAACCTGGTGGTGATCGACGCCCGCGTGGAAAACCGCGACCAGCTCGTCGCCAACCTGCCGGCCGGCACCACCGCACTGGTCGTGGACGCAGGCCAGGACGCCATCGCGGCCATCAGCAATACCCTGGCGCAACTGGGCAAGGTCGATTCCATTCAGGTGTTCTCCCACGGCGCCGCTGGCCAGTTCACCCTGGGCAACCAGGTGTTCACCCAGCAATCCGTCGAGCAACTGGGCGAGCGCCTCAGCGCATGGCGCGGCGAACTCAATGCCGGGGCCGATATCCAGCTGTACGGCTGCGACGTCGGCGCCGGCAGCAGCGGCCAGGCGCTGGTTGACGAACTGGCGCGCTGGACCGGCGCCGATGTCGGCGCCTCGAACAATGCCACCGGCAGCCAATTGGCCGGTGGCGACTGGCGCCTGGAAGTGCGCAGCGGCGACGTGGACAAGACCATCGCCCTGGCCGCCTCCACGCTGACCAGCTTCCAGGGCCTGCTGGCCGATGCCAGCCCCACCGCAAGCCTTGGCAGCGGTGGCGCCGAAGTGCAGCTGGGCGAACAATTCACCTTTACCGTCAGCTTCACCAACCCCTCGACCCAGGAAGGCTACGCCCCTTATCTCGACCTGTTCATGCCCGCCACTGGCCGTGACGGCAACGATGGCGCCACATTCGTGTCCGCTACCTATCTGGGACAGGCGGTGAACAGCTTCGTGATCACCTTCGATGCCAACGGCAATGCCAGCCACCCGCTGGCCAAGGATGCCAGTGGCAATGCACTGGTAATCAATGCCGCCAGTGTCGGCATGAAGCCCGGTGACCAGATGGTGGTGCTGCAACTGCCTTACGCCAGCGTGACCAATGGCCAGCCCAGCATCGACATCCAGGTCACCGGGCTGTTGAGCAACCTGGCCGATACCAGTTACTCCGATGGCGCGCCCAACCTCACCATCAATGCCAGGGCCGGTTTCGAGTACGGCAACGACTCGCTGAACAACCCGGTTCAGGACCCAAGCCTGGTCGAAACCTCGCTGCACAGCTTCATCATCACCCCCACCCTGCTCAAGGTCACGCAAACGGTCAACATGCCCGAGGGCGAAACCGTCACCGGCCCCAACTACACCCGCACCCAGACGGTCACCGTGACCCCGGCCCCCGGCCAGACCCTGACCAACGTCACCGTGACCCAGACGGTGCCCGATCAGGTCCATGTCAGCGCCATCACCCCAGGCCCCGGCGGCACACTGACGTCGGTCACCCTGCACGACGGCACGGTGCTGACCGACCCCGCACTGATCGCAGCAGCGTTGGCCAACCCCAACGCTTTCGTGGCCAGCTATGCCATTCACTACGACAGCCTGAGCGCCGCCAGCGAAACCCAGGTCAGCTTCTATGTGCCGGAAATCGACGCCAATGGCCGCCCAGTGCTCGACCCGACTACCGGCAACCCGGTCACCATCAATTTCGGGACCGCCAGCGTCACAGGCGGCTGGAACCCGCTCGACCCGCGCGACCGCCCGCAGGACCCGGACGGCTACCCGTTCAGTGAAACCGGCAATGGCCAGGGCGTGACCTTCGTCGCCAAGTCGATCACCTTGCTCAAGCAAGTCGACCTGCAGAACGACGTCGGCAGCGTCGGCCTCACCCCCGGCGACACCCTGCGCTACACCATGGACGTGGCCATTTCCGACTTCTTCGCCTTCGGCGAAAACATCCTCGAGCAAGGCCAGTTCACCGTCACCGACCAGCTTGGCGACGGCTTGACGTTCAGCTCAGCCAACCCACCCACCCTGCTGCTGCAGGGCAACGGCACGTCGTTGAGCATCGCCCTGGTCTTTACCCAGACGGTGAACGCCGACGGCAGCACCACTTTGGTGTTCGACATTGCCGAATCCATTCGCCAGGCAATCGCCGGCCCCGGCGTGGCGGCCTTGTTCGGTGACCTCTACGACGATACCGAACAGAACGGCGCTACCGGCCTGCGCATCGTCTATGACGCTACTGTCGACACCACCTACACCACCGACCACCCGCCCCACGACCAACTCAACGAAGGCGACAGCGTGGGCAACAATGCCATCGTGGCCGCTACTGTGCTGCGCGATGCGTTGAACATCGGCGGCACCCAGACGGATGGTTCCAGCACCCTCAGCACCATCGAAACCTCCAACGTCGATATCGAGCTCACCCAGGTCAACGGCGGTAACCCGCCCGCCAACGGTGAGCTGCGCCCAGGCGATGTGGTGACCTTCACCATCAGCTACGACTTGCTGATAGCCGACTACGAGAATTTCAAGCTTACCGCCTACCTGCCGCTGCCATTGCTGGATGCCAGCGGCATCAGCTGGAGCTTCGGCACCGGTGTCGGGCAATGGAGCATCGGCAGCGGCAACACCATTCTGGACGTGCCGGACAGCGTCACCACCGGCCCCGGCAACTCCATCGTCTTCGACTTCGGCAACTACGCCTCCGGCGGCCTCAATGGCGGCACGGTGCAAGTGCGCTTCACCATGGTGGTCGGCGACCAGCCGTTCGCCGACCAGCGTGAACTCGACGTGCTGGCGCAATCGAGCCAGACCACCACGGTGGACAAGACCGTGCTCGTCTCCTCGGACGTGGCGGTGATCGAGTCGGTGGCCGAACCGGTGCTGGACATCAAGCACGGGGTTGTCTCCAGCAGCAACGGCACGGTCACCGGCACCACGGGCAGCTGGAACGCACCCGGCACCAGCGGCGTGCCGTTCGGCGGCAGCGTCACCAGCCTGGCGGCGGTGGACGGCAACGTCAGTGGCATCGACGGCGCCGACACCCTGCGCCTGGCCACCGCCCTCAAGAACACCGGTGGCGGCGGTGCCTACGATGTCAGCACCAGCATCACCCTGCCCACCGGGCTTGCCTTTGTCGGTGGCAGCCTGGCGGCGGCCAACCTGCAAATCTACCGTGGCGACGGCACCTTGCTGGTGGCCGGCACCGACTACAGCGTCAACGGCAGCACCATCACGTTCCTCGACGCCAATGGCCAGGCCACCCTCCTGGCTGGCCGTGCAGGCACCGCCAGCGACTTGTCCGGTGCCAACGTGGTGGTCATCACCTACGACGTCACTGTCAACGACGCGATCCTCGCCTCCAGCACCCTGCAAAGCAGCGCAGCGCTGACCAACTACGCCAGCGTCAATGGCGGCCAGGACTTCACCCCAACCGACCTGGTGGAAGTCGCCAACCAGCAGGTCGCCGCCCCTGGCATCAGCAAGACCTACCAGAACGGCAGCCTCAGCGACGATGATTCCAGTGCCGCGCACACCACCGGCAGCAACCTGGTGGTCGGCGAAAGCATGACCTACGACATCGTCATCACCTTGCCCGAAGGCGTGACCAGCAACCTGCGCCTCAACGACCTGATCCCGCCCGGCCTGCGCCTGGACCCACGCTTCAATGGCAACCTCGGCTACCAGCTGATTACCACGGTGGCCGGCAGCGCGGCGCTGACCGCAGACTTCAATGGCAGCGTCAGTATCAACCCGCTCACGCCGGACGGCAGTGACGGTGCCGACCTGCAACTGGTGTTCAGCAGTGCCGGTGCCAACGCCGACAACGTAACCGGCAACAACAGCTTCGTCATCCGCCTGGTACTGGTGGCCAGCAACGTGACTGGCAACCAGCAAGGCACCACGCTGAACAACGGGGCGCAACTGGTATACAGCGACCCCGACGGCGATACCCCCAATGGCGCCACGCCGGTAGAGCGCAACGTGGTCAGCGCACAGCAACCGAGCGTCACCATCGTCGAGCCGACGCTGACGGTGACGCAACAGATCACCTCTACGCCGGTGTTCGGAGGTTACGAAGACGGCGACGTGGTCACCTTCGAGATCGTCATCACCAACACTTCGGGTACCAACGCCTTCGATATCAGCCTGCTCGACGGCCTGCCCACCGAACTCTCTGGCGTCAGCATTACCGGCATTACCTACAGCGGTGGTGCGACCAACAATGGCGGCGCGGACTTCATCATCCAGGGTGGCCAACTGATCAGCGTCAGCGGGGCCAATATCGACATCGCCAACGGCGGTCGCATCGTGCTGCAACTGACCGGCACCGTGAACGCCACGGCAGCCGGTGAAGCGGCCTTTGCCAACGCCGTGGAGGTGCGCTGGACCAGCCTTGACGGCAGCAGCAATGCGATCGACACCGTCAATGGCGAACGCAGTGGCGAAGATGGCCTGCTCAATGGCGGCAGCCTGAACGATTACCGACTGGCATCGTTGCTCACCTTCCAGGTCAGCAACGGCGTGCGCATCTCTCGGGTAGGCGGCGTCACCGACACGCCCCCCGCCACCAACAGCAGCGGCGTGACCGACACCAGCGGTGTTTCCGAGACTGTGGTGGTCGGTGAAATCGTGCGCTATCGCGTGGCTGTGCTGGTGCCCACCGGCGACAACCCTGACTACCAGATCCGCATCGAACTCGCCGCAGGCCTGGAGTTCATTCCCGCCAGCCTCAACAACATCCTCATCGCCTTCCTGTCCAACACCCCTGCCGGGCTGACCACCGATGCCACCAACCTGATCAGCAGCGGCACCTTGAGCATGCCGGGCAACGAGCTCAGCGATGTGGCGCAAGGCATCAACCCAGATCTGTCCGGCGCCGTACCGACCGGGGTGTTCGACATCAACAATGGGCGGCTGGTCATTACCACCCATGCAGATGGCAGCCAGACCGTCACGTTCAGCCTGGGCAACCTGATCAACAACGAAATCAACGACCCCGATGTCGAAGGCGTGGTGCTGGAATTCAACGTGCGCGTCAGCAACGTGGCCAGCAACCAGGCCGGTGCCAACCTGGGCGTGTCGGCCCACGAACACGTCGGCCTCAACGGCGGCGTGGACAGGGGCAAGAGCGACACCCTGTTCGAGCGGGTGGTCGAGCCCAGCTTCGTCAACCTGGACAAATCGGTCATCGACGTCAGCCCAGGCAACGGCACCACCAACGCCACGGTTTCGGTAAGCTTCACCCAGAACGGTGACGTGCCCGCCTACAACACTCACCTGGCCGACCAGTTCCCCAACGGCAGCAACTACCAGGTACAAAGCATTCTGCTCAACGGCGCGGCGCTGGACCTGGCCAACCTGCCGGCAGGCGTCAGCTTCAGCGACGGTACGGGGATTTCACTGGGCTTCGATCGCCTGGCACCAGGCGACACCGTGCAGGTGATCTACACGGTCACCCTGCCCAACGTCACCATCGCCGACAATGCTGCCAGTTCTGCGGTACTGACCTGGACCAGCCTGCCCACCGACTTCGAGAACAACGGCTGGGGCGGCTCGCTGCCCGCCATCGCCGGTGGCGCCACCGGTGAGCGCAACGGCCAGGACGGCGCCAACGGCCTGAACAACTACGTGCTCAGCGAAGGGGCTGGCATGGGCGTGATCCAAGGCACGCTATGGGACGACACCCGCAGCGCCACCGACAGCGTCACCCCCGATGGCCCAGGCCTGGACGGCATCGACGTGACCCTGACCTGGGCCGGAGACGACGGCCAGTTCGGCACCGCTGACGATCGCACCTTCACCACCGTTACCGCCAATGGCGGTTTGTACCAGTTCGCCCTGTTGCCCTCGGGCAGCTACCTGGTGGCCGTGGCGCAAGACCATCAAGCAGCGGCGAACAACAACTTCCGGTTACGCATCGACAGCGATACCGGCACTGCGGCGAGCGGGCTTGGCGGCATCAACCTGGCCTTGGGCGAAGGCTCGACTGGCACCGCCGATGCCGGCTACGTGCACCTGAACGAAGCCCCGGTCAACACCGTGGCCGACCAACAGGGGCTGGAAGACACGGTGCTGCACCTCACGGGGCTGGCCATCAGCGACGTGGACGTGAATGCTGGCAATGCCGACGGGGTCATGACCATTACCCTGTCGGTACTCCACGGGGTGCTCTGGCAAAGCGCCACCCCACCGGCAGCCAATGCCACACCACCGGCCGGTGCCGGACGCAGCCTGGTACTGACTGGCACCCTGGCCGAGTTGAACGCACTGCTCGCGCAGCTTTATTACAAAGGCGACCAGGACTTCAACACCGCACGCACCGCCGAAACCCTGACCATGGTCACCAACGACCAGGGCAACTACGGCGACCACCCGCTCAACGGCGACGGTATCCCTGGGCAAAACCCGGTCGATGCCCTGACCGACACCGACGTAATGAACATCATCATCACCCCGGTCAACGACGCGCCCATCGCCAACGCCGACCTGGCGATCGCGGTGGAGGCCGGCGGTTTCAACAACGGCGACCCGGGCGTGAACCCGACCGGCAACGTGCTGCTCAACGACACCGACGTCGATATCCAGACCAACGGCGACGTGCTTACCGTCACCCGCATTGCCAACAACCTCACACCAGGGGGTGTGGCGGTGGGCGACAATCTCGTCACAGTCTTGCAGGGCCTCTACGGCACCCTGGTCATGCGGCCCAATGGGGGCTTCCAGTACATCGTCGACAACGACAACCCCGCTGTGCAGGCGCTGCGCACCGCTGGCCAGTTCATCAGCGAGTTCTTCAGCTACGACATCGTCGACACCGGCGGCCTGGGCAGCAGCGCGGTGCTGCAGATCAACATCCACGGTGCCAACGACACGCCGATCGCCCACGGCGACGTCGCCACTGCCATCGAAGCCGGGGGCACCAACAATAGCACACCGGGCCAGGACGCAGTCGGCAACGTGCTGGACAACGACACTGACGTGGACTCCCCAGCGCTGGGCGAAACCAAGCATGTCACCACTCTACGTTTCGACGGCCCGGGCGGCGGGCGCATCATCCCCCTGCCCAGCGGTGGGTCGACCACCATGGTGGCCAATTTTGGCACCCTGACCCTCAACACCGACGGCAGTTACCGCTACGTGGTCGACAACAACAACGCTGCCGTCCAGGCGCTGTCCCCCGGCCAGACCCTGGTCGAACAGTTCAGCTACCAGATGGCCGATACTGATGGCCTCAGTTCCATCAGCGTGCTGGTTATCACCCTCCAGGGTGCCAATGATGCGCCGGTGGCCGTGGACGACCATGGCACCGCCACTGCCGGTGCCAGCGATGGCAGCCCAGCACCGGTCAATGCCAGTGGCAACGTGATCACCGGCAACGGTGGCGTGGGCGCAGACACCGACGTCGACAACCTTGACCAGCCAACCGCCACCCAGCTCAAGGTCGACGGTGTGCGCAGTGGCCTGGAAAGCACCGGGGGTGCACTCACCCCGGTCGGCGCCGGCAGCCCCGCAGCCATCGACGGCAGCGTGGCCCGGCTGGCCGACAACAGCCTGATCAGCGGCAACTTCGGTCAGCTCATCCTCAACCAGGACGGCACCTACACCTTCGTCGTCAACAGTGCCGACCCTGCCATACGTGCCTTGGCGGCCGGGCAAAGCCTCGACGTGATCTTTACCTACCAGATCCACGACAGCGGCGGCCTGACTGACCAGGCGCAGCTGGTGATCACCGTCACCGGGGTCAACGACCCACCCGTGGTCAACGCCGTCAGCATCGACGCCATCGAAGCCGGCGGCCTGAACAACGCCATCGCCGGCGTCGATCCCAGCGGCAACATCAGTGCTGCCTACAGCGACCCCGACGGCGATACCCTGAGCATCAGCGGCGTGCTCAGCCCAACGGGGGTGACAGGCATTCTCGGGCAACCACTGGCGGGCAACTACGGCAGCCTGGTCCTGGATAGCCAGGGCAACTACCGCTACGTGGTAGACAACGCCAACAGCGCCGTGCAGGCCCTGCGTACCGATGCCGACCGGCTCACCGAGGTATACCAGTACAGCGTCAGCGATGGTAACGGCAAGACCGTCACCGCCACCTTTACCGTGGTCATTCACGGTCGCAATGACACGCCGATCGCCGCCAATGACAGCGCCATCGCCGTCGAAGCCGGTGGCGTGAACAACGGCACGCCAGGCCAGGCCGGCAGCGGCAATGCCCTGGGCAATGACCTTGATGTGGACGCCGGTGACAGCAAGACGCTGGATGGTGTTTACCTGGGCACCCTCGCCGCCGGCGGTACGTTCGTCCAGGTTGGCGCGGGCGCCACGCAGGTCGCCGGTAGCTACGGCACTTTGAGCATCGATGCCAACGGCAATTACGTCTACACCGTCAACGACAGCCTGGCGGCCGTACAGGCTCTCAAGGCCGGCGAAAGCCTGGTCGAAACCTTCAGCTACCGCATGCACGACACCGAAGGTGCCAGCTCCCAGGCACAAATCACCATCACCATCGAAGGGCGATACGACACCCCCGTGGCCCATGATGACCTGGCGTACGCGGTGGCCACCGATGACGATGGCAATGGCGGGCGCAACCCCACCGGCAATGTGCTGAACAACGACACTGACGTGGATGCCAATGACAGCAAGACCGTCACCGCCGTGGGTGTGGGCGAGGAAAGCAGCAACCCGACGCTCGACCCGCTGACCGGCAGCGCCACCGTCACCACCAACTACGGCACCCTGACCCTCAATGCCGACGGCAGTTACCGCTTCGTGGTCAACTCCAGCGACCCGGACATCATCGCACTCGGCCCGTTGGGCTTCGTCATCCAGCGCTACACCTACCAGGTCACCGACGGCGGCGGCCTGAGCGACACCGCGACCCTCTTCGTGCTCATCCGCGGTGAAAACCAGCCACCGGTGGCCAACCCTGACCAGGGCCTGGCCATCGAAGCCGGCGGCCTGGACAACGCCATCCCCGGCAGCAACCCGTCCGGCAACGTGATGGACAACGACAGCGACCCCGACACCATCAACATCATCGTGCCGGAAACCCTCGAAGTGCTGGCGTTCTGGAGCGGCGACGGGCCATTGCCAGGCAGCCCCACCGCAGTCGGGCAAACGTTGCGCGGCCAGTACGGCGACCTGACCCTGAACGCCGACGGCAGCTGGAGCTACGTGCTCGACAACAGCCTGGCGACGGTGCAGGCACTGCGTGTCAGCGGCCAAACCCTGGTGGACAACTTCACCTACCTGCTCACCGACCTCTGGGGCGGCACCGCCAACGGCCTGCTGAGCATTACCATCGACGGCCGCAACGACGTCCCGGTAGCCCACGATGACACCGCCATCGCCGTGGAAGCCGGCGGCGTGAACAATACCGGCGCGGGGGTAGACCCGCGCGGTAATGTGCTGGACAACGATACCGACGTGGACGGCGTGCAGTACGGTGAGAGCAAGACCGTGCTGCAGTACAGCGCCGAAAACGGCCAGACCGCCAGCGCCGGCCAACTGCTGCAAGGCCTGTATGGCACCCTGCTGATCAGTGCTGACGGCAGTTACCAATACCTGGTCGACAACACCAACCCCATCGTGCAGGCCATGCGCAGTGCGAACGAAACATTACGCGAAGTGTTCACCTACCGCATGCGCGATACTGCTGGCGCCACCTCCGAGGCACGTCTGAGCGTGACCGTCCAGGGGGCCAACGACAACCCGGTGGCCCGCGATGACAGCAACACTGCCAGTGACCAGGTACCAGCGCCGCACACCAGCGGTAACGTGCTGCCCAACGACAGCGACGTGGACGGCGGCGATAGCCTGACCGTCACGGGTATCCGCAGCGGCCAGGAAGGCGCCAGTGGCACTGCCGGTGTCATTGGCCAGCCCATCGCCGGCCGCTACGGCACCCTGGTGCTCAATGCCGACGGCAGCTACACCTACACCATCGACCTGAGCAACCGCGAGGTGCTGGCGGCGGCGGGCCTGGGGCAAGTGCTCCAGGACTATTTCACCTACACCGTCAGCGACCTGGCCGGTGCAACCGACCAGGCCCAGCTGACCATCACCCTGGATATTTCCACGCCTTACATTCCACCGGGGCCGTACCTGGACCGCGACAGCCAGGAAAGGTTGGGCGGCTTGCCGCTGCCGGAGGTTACGCCAGCGATCTACGTCACGCCGGTGGTGGAACAGATCAACCAGTCCCTGACCCTGTCGGCCTGGGGAGCCGATGGCAGCAACGTTCAATTGTTCGCCACACCCGAAATCGAAAGCCAGTCCCTCGGCGCCCAGCTTGGCCTGGTCAACGGCCAGTTCGTCGCCAAGGCAGTGGCCGCCAGCCGGTTGGCCAGCGAGGAGGACAAGGACTGGGTCGACGGCCGCCAGGGCGTCATCAGCCTGAGTGCCGATGGCCTGTTGCCAGACCCGTCACTGTGGGCACCTCTGCCTCGTGACATGGCGCCTGAACAACGCGCGCAGCCGGCGAACGGCTTCCGCGCACAATTGCGCGAAGCCGCGCAGCGTCGCGGTAGCAACGCACCATGACGCCGATGTCTCATCACGGATTGAACAAGGACAGCCTATGCCCGTATCGACATTGAAAAGCCTGAGCACCGTCACAGCCCTCGGCCTGCTGCTCGGCGCCTGCTCGGCCTTCGAGCCCAAGCCCTACAGTGAAGACGAAATGCGTCAGCGGGTCATCGAGGACCAGGCGCGCATGTACAAGGAACAGGAACCGGTCAACGGGCCGATTACCTTCTACGAAGCGTCGGCGCGGGCCCTGAAATACAACCTCGACTATCGCCTGAAACTGCTGGAGAGCGCCCTGGCCTCGGACCTGCGCGATGTTTCCAGCCACGAGATGCTGCCGCGCTTGGTCGCCTCCGCCGGCTACGCCGGGCGCAACAACGATTCCGGCGGCACCTCGATCGGCATCGAAGACCGCCAGGTCAGCTTGCGCCCGTCCACCTCCGAGGAGCGCTACCGCACGCTTTACAGCCTCGGCCTGTCATGGAGCCTGCTGGACTTCGGTGTTGCCTACTTCCGCACCCAGCAAAAGAACGACCAGATGCTGATGGCCGAGGAACGCCGGGAAAAGGTGGCGCAAAACGTCCTGCAGGACGTGCGCAACGCCTATTGGCGTGCCCTCGGTGCGCAACGCCTGCTGCCGGAAGTGGACGGCCTGCTGATGCGTACCCACCGTGCCCTGACCTCTGCCCGTGAAGCCGAGGGCCGTGGCCTGCTGCCGCGCCAGGACATCCTCGCCTACCAACGCGCCCTGCTCGACTCGGTGTACATGCTCACCGTGCGCCGCCAGGACCTGGAGTTCGCCCGCGCCGAACTGGCCGCGCTGATGTCGCTGCCGCCGAACACCCGCATGGTGCTGGCCGACACCAACGAGCAGCCGCTGCCACTGCTCAACGGCAACATGGAAAAACTCGAACGCCTGTCGTTGGAGCGCCGCCCGGAAATCATGGAAGAGTGGTACCGCAAGCGCGTGAGCATGAACGACCTGAAGATCGCCAAGGCCCAGTTGTGGCCCAACGTGAGCTTCAACTACGGCTACGAGTACGACTCCAACAAGTACCTGTACAACAGCGACTGGAACCAGACCGGCATCAATGTCTCGCTGAACCTGCTGCGCCTGCTGCAATACCCCGACATCACCGCTGCGGAAAAAAGCCAGGAAAAGACCGACGACATGCGCCGCACGGCGTTGTCCATGGCCATCCTCACCCAGGTCCGCGTGGGCCTGCTGCGCTACCAGCTGGCCCGCCAGGAAGTGGACTTCGCCGACGAAAGCCTGCGCGTCGATCAAAGCCTGCTGGACTACGCCCGTTCCTCGCGCAGCGCCGCATTGGGTAGCGAGCTGGAACTGATCCGCGCCGAAGGCCGCCTGCTGCTGTCACGCTACCAGCGCGAGGCGGCCTACTCCGATGCACAGGCCGCCTGGGGGCGGTTGTACAACTCGGTTGGCTTTGAAGTGATGCCCAAGGAAATCGAGCAGCATGATGTGAAGACCTTGGCGCGGGAGATCCAGCGAACGGTCGAGCAGCAGAGCCAGGAAAACCTGATATCCGCTGCAAAGTGACCGACCGGCGCAGGTTACCCTGCGCCAGTGGGTGACCCTCGCCTGAGCTTCAGCCAAGCTGCGCTTGCACCAAACATATGGAAAAACGTATATTCGCTTTTCCATATGTCTGGTGTTGCCATGATCACTCCACCTGAAGTTTTCAAAAGCCTGTCAGACGAGACTCGCGCTCGTGCCACCCTGCTGATCGCCAGTCTGGGGGAGTTGTGCGTCTGCGAACTGATGTGCGCGCTGGACGACAGCCAACCCAAGATCAGTCGGCACCTGGCGCAACTGCGCAGCAACGGCATGTTGCTGGATCGCCGCCAGGGCCAGTGGGTGTATTACCGCCTGAATCCACAGTTGCCCGCCTGGGTACTTGAAATGTTGCAGGTCACCCTGCAGGCCAATTCGCAGTGGCTGGCAGACAATTCCCTTCGCTTGAAGAACATGGACGGGCGCCCCGTTCGTGATTCCGCCTGCTGCTGATCCTCACCAAGCGAGATGTTCATGCTGGTCGCCATTGCTGTCTTCGTCCTCACCCTCACCCTCGTCATCTGGCAGCCAAAGGGGCTTGGCGTCGGCTGGAGTGCCGCGCTGGGTGCCGTCATTGCCTTGCTGGCTGGCGCGGTTTCCCTGCACGATATCCCCACCGTGTGGGCCATTGTCTGGAACGCTACCGCCACCTTCATCGCCGTCATCATCATCAGCCTGCTGCTCGATGAAGCCGGCTTCTTCGAATGGGCCGCGCTGCACGTTGCGCGCTGGGCAAACGGCAGCGGCTATCGCCTGTTCGCCTTCAGCGTGTTGCTCGGCGCCGCCGTGTCGGCGCTGTTTGCCAACGATGGCGCGGCGCTGATTCTTACGCCAATCGTCATGTCGATGCTGCTCGCATTGCGCTTCTCGCCTGCTGCGACACTGGCCTTTGTCATGGCTGCGGGCTTTATTGCCGACACGGCGAGCCTGCCGCTGGTGGTCTCCAACCTGGTCAACATCGTCTCGGCCGATTACTTCGGCCTGGGTTTCACCGAATATGCCTCGGTAATGGTGCCGGTGAATATCGCCAGCGTGGCAGCCACCCTGGTGGTGCTTTATCTGTTTTTCCGCCGTGACATCCCAAGGCGGTATGCACTCGATGCGCTGAAGAAACCGAGCGAGGCGATTGTCGACCGCGCCACCTTCAAAGTCGGAATGTGGGTACTGGTGGCACTGCTTACAGGCCTGTTTGCCTTGGAGCCGTTGGGTATCCCGATCAGTGCGGTGGCCGCAGCCTGTGCCGCCGCTCTGTTCGCCGTCGCTGCTTACGGTCACCGTATTTCAACGCGTCGCGTGCTGCGAGAGGCCCCGTGGCAGGTGGTGATCTTCTCGCTCGGGATGTATCTGGTGGTGTATGGCCTGAAAAACGCCGGCCTCACCGACATGCTCACTCACCTGCTCGACCGGCTTGCGCAACAAGGCCTATGGAGTGCTGCCATCGGCACCGGCCTTGTTTCGGCGCTGCTGTCCTCGGTGATGAACAACATGCCCAGCGTTCTGGTCGGCGCCTTGTCGATCCAGGCCAGCGGCGCAGAGGGCCTGATACGTGAGGCGATGATCTACGCCAACGTCATCGGCTGCAACCTCGGTCCGAAAATCACCCCGATAGGCAGCCTCGCCACGCTGCTTTGGCTGCATGTGCTGGAGCGCAAAGGCATGCGCATCACCTGGGGTTACTACTTTGGTGTCGGCCTCCTGCTGACCCTGCCGGTTTTGCTGATCACCCTCTCGGCCCTGGCACTGCGCCTGAGCCTCTGACGTCCGCCATCAAACCGAGGAACCCTCCATGCGAGTCCTGTTCATGTGCACGGCCAACAGCTGCCGCAGCATCCTTTGCGAAGCGCTGTTCAACCACCTGGCGCCGCCCGGTTTCGAGGCAGTCAGCTCCGGCAGCTTTCCCAAGGGGCAGGTTTTACCCCGCAGCCTGAGCACACTTCAGCACGCCAACATCTCGACCAAAGGCCTGACCAGCAAAGGCAACGATGCTTTCGAAGATAATCCGCCGGACATCGTCATCACCGTGTGCGACAAGGCTGCCGGCGAAGCCTGCCCGGTGTATTTCGGCCCTGCACTGAAGGCACACTGGGGGTTGGAAGACCCCTCCGATGTGAAGGGGGACGAGGCGTCGGTCGACGCGGCTTTCCACGCCACTCTGGCCCGCATCGAGTACCGTTGCCAGGCCTTCTTCGCTCTGCCTTTCGGCACCCTCGACCGCGAGCAGCTCAAGCATGAGCTGGACCGCATCGGCACGCTCTGAGCAGGAGGAATACATGTCCGAGCAACTGCCTAACCTCGACCTCACGCTGTTCGACCTGCCGCCAGCGGCAGCCGGAACCTGCAAACACAAACCACGCATCCTGCTGCTGTACGGCTCGACCCGCGAGCGCTCTTTCAGTCGCTTGCTGGTGGAAGAAGCCGCGCGCCTGCTGGAGCACTTCGGAGCCGAAACCCGCACGTTCGACCCATCAGGCCTGCCGTTGCCTGATGATGCGCCCGTGGAGCACCCCAAGGTGCAGGCACTGCGGGAACTGGTGCTGTGGTCGGAAGGCCAGGTGTGGTGCTCGCCGGAGCGTCATGGGGCGATGTCCGCCGTGTTCAAGGCGCAAATCGACTGGATCCCCCTGGCGCTGGGTGCAGTGCGCCCAACCCAAGGCAAGACCCTGGCCGTGATGCAGGTGTGTGGCGGTTCGCAGTCGTTCAACGTAGTCAATCAGCTACGCGTCCTGGGCCGTTGGATGCGCATGTTCGCCATCCCCAACCAGTCGTCGGTGCCCAAGGCCTATCTGGAATTCGATGACGCCGGGCGCATGAAACCTTCGCCGTATTACGATCGCGTGGTTGATGTGATGGAAGAACTGGTGAAGTTCACCCTACTGCTGCGCGACCGCCAGGCGTATCTGGTGGATCGTTATTCGGAGCGCAAGGAAAGCGCCGAGCAGCTATCTGCCCGCGTCAATCAGCGCTCAATCTGACGCGTTCCGTTCGCACCGGAGTGGTTATCCCACCCCGGTGCGCATGAGCACCGATTAGCGGTCTTTGTCCCACTGCGGTTTATCGGTTTGCGATTGCTGGCCGCCCATGCGGTCTTTATCCGTCACATTCTGCTTGTCGGTCCCGCGGTGTTCAGGGCTGCCTCCCTTGCTGCCAGTATCACTAGCGCGGTCCCCTTCCCTGTTCATCTTGTCGCCAGGTTTTTGTCCGGTTTGGCTACCGCCACCCGAGCCTTGACCAGCTTGTTGGCCAGCACCCGCGGTGTTGTTGCCCGCACCGGTGTTGGTATTGCCCTGATTGCCGCCCTTGTCTTGATTGTTAGCCATGATCGCTTACCTCAAGTCACACACAGAAAGGCCTGTGTGTTTGTACGACTGTGGGTTTGCTGGCGTGGGTGCATCTATTCCCGACGTTTCCGATGAGCGATACCAAATGCAGTGACTTGATACTGAGCCACGCTAAATACCGATGCGCCGCTGGATCGAATCCGGCGTCTACGGGTAGTGATGGGGATACCGTGCCATGTCGCTTTCCAGCTTGTCCGCGTCCGCTGCCCGCTTGCGCACCTCGGCGTAGAAAAGTTGGCATTGGTTCTGAAACCTTGTGAAATCTCGCTTGGCCGTGTCAACGGCTGCGCTCAGGTCACTCCCCTTCAGGCCTTCGACAAGTCGCTGTGACGAGGTATACGTTTGCCAGCAGGCTTCAACCTGCTGCAGGCCTTTTTCAAGGGCCTGAGTTTCGATGGTCGCCATTGGTGCACCCTCTTGGGACCGAATCTGGTCCGCCGGTGTGAATCGCCAGAGCGACGATAGCAGGATGAAAGCCCATTACGGCGGGCTTCGGCTGAAAGGGTAGTCTATTTCGACGTAGCCGCGTGGATGTCCTGGCTTGAACGAGCGCAAGCCAGACAAGCCATCGGGGCCGCTTTGCGGCCCCGGCAAAGGTGTCAGCGCAAATAGTCCTGGACCCACTTCACCCAACAATCGGCGCCCACCTTCACCAACGCATCGTTGAAATCATAATGAGGGTTGTGCACCGAGCAACCATGAAACTCGCCGGTGCCATTACCCAGCATGAAGTAGCAGCCAGGCCGTGCCTGCAGCATGTAGGCGAAGTCTTCGGTGCCCATGACCTTCTTCGGCATTTTGTCCAGCAACGCGCCTTCAACGAACAACGGCCGCAGGCTTTCACGCAACAACGCGCTTTCGTGATCGCTGTTGCACAATGCGGGCGCCAGTTGGGTGAATTGCACCTCGATCTCCACGCCAAAGCTTGCGGCGTGCCCCTTGGCCAGGGCGTCAATGCGGCTGTTGATCTTCTGCTGCGTCTCGGCCGTGTCGGTGCGCACACTCAGCAGCATGCAGGCCTCATCGGGGATGATGTTGTAAACGGTGCCAGCCTGGATCATGCCGATGCTGATGACCGCATACTCTTCCACGCTCAGGTTGCGCGACTTGATGGTCTGGATGCCACTGATCAGGCTGTTCAACGCCATCACCGGGTCTACCGACAGCTCCGGCATCGCACCATGCCCGCCTTTGCCGGTGATTCGAATGCTGACACGCTCGGACGACGCCATGGTTGGCCCCGCCTGCACCACGCAAGTACCCACCGGCATGCCGGGCATGTTGTGCAGCGCATATACCGAGTCACACGGGAAGCGCTCGAACAGGCCGTCGTCGATCATCGCCTTGGCGCCGGCCAGCCCTTCTTCATCCGGCTGGAAGATCACGTTAAGCGTGCCGTTGAAGTTGCGCGTTGCCGCCAGCTGGGCAGCGGCTGCCAGCAGGATCGCGGTATGCCCATCATGGCCGCAGGCATGCATACGCCCAGGGATTTTGCTGGCATGCGCAAAGGGATTCTTTTCGCTCATGGGCAATGCGTCCATGTCTGCCCGCAGGCCCACACTGCGCGGGCTGTCGCCAACCTTGAGCACCCCGACCACACCATGCCCGCCCACATTGCGATGCACTACATAGCCCAAGGCCTGCAGCTTGTCGGCCACCAGTGCCGCCGTATCGGGGGTGTCGCCACCAAGCTCCGGCGCGGCGTGGATCTGCCGGCGAAGCATGACGAACTCGTCCAGCGCTGCTGCCGAGTGCCGGGGTTGATTGCTGTGCAAAATACCCATATCACGCGCATCCTTTGTTTTCGGGGAAGTTTTTGAGGCAGGCCAGGCTGACGACACCGCCGGCCAGCAGGAAATAGGCAGGTGCCAACGGCGTGCCCAGCGCGGCAATCAGCCAGGTGGCCACCAACGGAGAAAAGCCGCCGAACAACGTCACCCCCAGGCTGTAGCTGACCGAAGTACCGAAGGAGCGACTGGCCTTCGGGAAGCCCTCCATGATCAGCGCAAAGAACGCACCGGCACCGATACAGGTCGGCAGGATCAGAATTGCCACACACATCATGGCCAGGCCCATGTGCTGCACATGCCCCAAGAGGTAGAACACCGGCAAGGTCAACACCACTGGCGCGGCAACCGTCCACACCAGCAGGCGCTTTCTGAGCTGGTACTTATCGGCGAATTTGCCCGCCAACGGGCAGATGACCGCCATGCAACCGCTACTGATACAGGCAATCGCCATCGCGCTGCCCGCCGGATAATGCAAGGCCGTGGTCAAGTAGGTGGGCATGTAGAACACGAACAGGTACATGCCAATGGTCGAACTGGCCATCAGGCCGATGCCCAGCGCGATGCGCTTGAGCAGGTCGCCGTCCAGCCTCTTCTCCCCTTCGCGCGCCGGCGCGGCCTCGTGGGTTTCCGGCAAACGCGTGCGAATGTACCAACCGACCGGCCCGATCAGCAGGCCGAAAATGAACGGTATCCGCCACCCCCAGCTTTCGAGCGCAGCGGGGTCGAGCAATTGGCTGAGGGCCAGGCCAAAGCCGGCCCCGACCAACGCGGCATAGCCTTGGCTGGCGGCCTGCCAGCTCACGCTCTGGCAGCGGTTGCCAACCGCACTGGACTCCATCAGGAACACCGACGCGGTACCGATCTCCCCACCCGCCGACATCCCCTGGATGAGCCGGCCGGTTACCAGCAGCAGCGTGGCGAAAATACCGATCTGCGAATACGTGGGGGCAAAGGCAATCAATGCGGTGCCCAGGGTCATCAGCCCGATGGTCAGGCTCAATGCCGCTTTGCGCCCATGCCGGTCGGCATAGCGACCGATGACCATCGCCCCGACCGGGCGCATCAGGAAACCGACGCCAAACGTGGCCAGCGACATCAACAACGAAGCCATCGCCGAGTCGGAGGGGAAGAAATGCTTGCCGATCAATACAGCAAAGAAGCTGTAGATCGTGAAGTCGTAAATTTCCAGCGCATTGCCCAACGAGCAGGCGATCAAGGTTTTGCGTGAAGACGATGCCTGCGCGGCAGAATGCGCGCCCTTGTGCAAGCTTGGCGATGCGGGTAGCGGTCTGGTCATTGTTATCTCCGTTGGCAAATCGCGGCGTGCAGCGAATATCAGCCAATCGGGCACTCAACACACTTGCAGTTTCGGCATGTGGCTAACCAATGGTTAATTGCCTGGCGCGGCCGTTGGCTAAATTGCCCTGAGCTGGCGCACAGTTCGCCCTCACTCCGCGCGCTGCCCCAACAAGGCTCACCGAGCAGCGACCTTGGGGCGGCCTTGCAGCCTGTTCCACGCCTGTCTAATGCGCGTGCTAGCGCCAATCCTCGCGCTGCGCCGGCCTTTGATTAACCAAACGGCATGACCTGGCTGAATAAGCAATCACGCTGCAACCTGTTGTTCACCGAGGCTACAGCCACCACATCACCGTGCTGGCCTGGAGTCGTGAATGAACACTCGCACTACGTCGTTGCTGTTGATGATCCAAGGGGCCTGCCTGGCCGCGCAGGCACAGGCAGAGGGCTTTCCGACGCTCGCTCGGATTGCGCCGGGTTTTGGGTATTACGGGGTGGATCAAGGTTTCGATGACAAACTCAAGGTCTACGGCACCGTGGATGCGTTCGCCAGCTATCACGATTCACAGCACCACTCGGGCTTCAAGCTGGCCGGTGGCGGTGCCTGGACCAACAAGCTCGGGCTGTATGCACGCAAGGGGCTGACCCCCGATACCGTCGTGGAACTTGACGTCGAGGAAGGCTTCAACGTCAATGGCAAGGCCCTGGAGGGCACCTGGGACACCCTCGGTACCCTGCGCCTGGCGACCGTTGCCCTGCGCTCGCGCACCTTGGGCAAACTCGAATTCGGCAAGACCTACAGCATGGGCACCCCCACCTACGCCGACCCGTTCCTGGCCACCTATGGCTCGCCCTACACCTATCTGGCGTTGCCCGCCGCCGGCAAGGGCGCCTTCTACCTGGACCTGCGCCCCAAGCACACCCTGGCCTACACGAGCCCTACCCTCAGCGGCTTCAGCCTCGGTACCGCACTGAGTTTCGGCTTCGACGATGCCGCCAGCCAAGGGCGCACCGTGCGCGGCGGCGGTGCCAGGTTGCAATACCGCAACAGCCGGGTGATGCTGCTGGCCTCGTACAACCTGTACTACAGCGACCCCTGGGATGACGGTGGCGTTTCTCGCCAGACCGCCAACTATTACAAAAGCCTGTCAGCGTTCTACGATTTCGGTCCGCTGGCCACCAGCTTGACCTGGCAGCGCCAGGACGTGGACCAGGCCGGCACGCCCAGCACCACGCTGTACACTTTCGGCGTGATGGCGCCAGTCGGCGAGCGGGATGTGCTGCGCCTGGCGGTGATGCAGCGCCAGGTCACCGCCCATGACAAGGACGCATGGGGGGCGATGGTCGGCTATGACCACTTCATCACCCCGCGCTGGGCCGTGTACGGGCGGCTCGGCATGATCGGCAACCAGCGCGCGTCATCGGTCACCTACGCAGGCACCCCGGTGGATCAGGTGGGTGACAACCCAAGCAACGTGTCGCTAGGCATGTACTACCACTTCTGACGCCACTGGACGGGTTTGCCTGAGCACCTGCCCGCGCAAGCTATGGAACAGCTCCTGGGCAGGCGCCGTGAGGCTGTGGCGGTCAATGCAGACCAGGTTGATGGGGTAATCGGGAATCAGCTCTTGCACCGGCATGGCCAGGTACTCGCAATCGACGCCGAAGGTGAACCCCTGGTCCACCGCCAGCTGGCTGATGGTCATCAACGATTCGGTGTTCTTCAGCAGCTTGAGCGCCATCATCACCGAGGTGCATTCGACGGTGTTCTGCGGTACCCGCAGGCCGTTGGCTTCGAACAGCTGATGGAACTGGGAAGCCTGGTCGGACAGCTCGTCCAGGCTGATCCAGTGGGCATACTGCAAGGTGCGCAGTGACTGGGTGAACTTTTGCTGGTTAGAGGCATGGCAGATCACCCTGCCCTTGATACTGCCCAGTGCCTCCCAATCCAGGCTAAGCCGGCTCAGGGGTTGCTGCGAGGTAATGGCAAAGTCCAGGCTACCGTCGCGCAAACGCTGCAGGATCTGGCTGGGGCGCAAGTCGGTGATGGTGATCTTTACCCGAGGGTACTTGCGCCTGAACGCCAGGATACTTTCGTCGACCCCATCCAGCATTGCCGTCAGCGATGTCACCCCGATCGACACCGCCCCCAGCGCCGCATCCTGAATGCTCGCCGCTTCGATCTGCAGGCGGCGGATGCTTTCCACCACGAGGTTGGCATGGCGGATGACACGCTTGCCTTCTTCGGTAAGCGCCATGCCTTTGTGAGAACGCTGCAACAGGATGAAGCCCACCTCCCGCTCCAGTTCCTTGATCGAACGGCTCAGCGCGGGCTGAGTAATGTGCATCAGCTTGGAAGCTTCAAGGATGCTGCCTGCGTTATGGATGGCGACCAGCGCCCTGAGTTGGTGAAGTTTCAACCGTCTTTACCTTGTTGTTAGCGGGCGGTTTGAAATGTTCCTTGGCGGCCCCGACAGCCTATGCCGGCAAGGCCTGAAGCGTGAAACTAGCGCAGCGCAGCCAGCATGCTGGCGGCATCACTGACTTCGAACTTGCCGGGGGCTTCCACCGCGATGTGCTTGACCACCAGGTCGTCGACCAACATGGCATAGCGCTGGGAGCGACGCCCCATACCGCGCGCCGAAAGGTCCTGGATCAGGCCCAGCGCCTCGCTGAATTCGCCATTGCCATCGCCGATCATCTTGACCGCGTCACCCACCTGCAGGCTATTGCCCCAGGCATTCATGACAAAGGCATCGTTCACCGAGACACAGAGAATTTCGTCGATGCCAGCCGCGAACAGCGCAGGTGCTTCAGCGACATAACCGGGAACATGACGTTCAGAACAGGTCGGTGTGAACGCGCCCGGCAATGCGAAGATCAGTACCTTTTTCTGCTTGCAACGCTCGCGAATGGAAAAGGCATTCGGGCCGATCGCGCAGGCGCCTGCGTCAGTGTTGTATTGGTAAAGGGTAACGTCGGGCAGTTGATCGCCAATTTTGATCATCGCTGTTTCCTGATTAGGGTGATGGCCGAGCGAGATATGATGCCGCAGTGCGCCACGCCAGGTACACAGTGCTCGCGCCAACGCCCGTCAGTTACCCGGCGGCTCAGGGGAACAGTATCGCCTGAGCATGATCGATGGCAGGAACCGACACCTGACCGCGCTGCGCGACCAGCCATTCGCGCATGCGCTCGGTATCGAAGATCTGCCCCTCTTCCATCATGACCAGAATGAGCGCCTGGGACATTCGGTAACATCCGCATCGGGAACAACACCGCTCTTCCCACCCGTGGGCACACTCGACGGATTCCGCCTGCCCTGCGCAGATCAGACAACTCATGTAAGCCCCCTTTTGTTCTTCATCCATGGAGGGTGGTTGATAAGCCTGGATAATCGTATGGCTTGCGATTGGCATGAGATATTCATGCCAACTGTAAATCCCTCCAATGTGTGTGACAACTTCTGTGGCCCTATCACGCACAGCCGCCTGGCCCAAAAACCGCCTCATCAACCCTGCAAGCAGTGCCCTTGCTGGACAATTCGGTCCTCAGCCCTGACACCCAACAGGCCGAATCGTAGAACGCATCATGAACAGCACTAAAAAATCTGTGAAATATCTTCAATACCCTTCATGCAAGGGGGCTGCCTAAAATACGTCTTAATCAAGGACAACATTAAGACGCCTGAGTGAAGGCCCCGGGAAATGACCGAGTCGATCGACCTCAGGCAACAGGACAGCGCCCAAGATGAATATTGAACCTGAATTTACCGTCAAACGCATCGCCTTCGACGAACATTATCACCCTGCCGAAAACACCCGCATCACGACCAACTTCGCCAATTTGGCGCGGGGTGCGAACCGCCAGGAAAACCTGCGCAACACGTTGGCCATGATTGACAACCGTTTCAATGCACTGGCGCATTGGGATAACCCTGAAAGTAATCGATATCACGTCGAACTGGAAATCATATCGGTCGAAATGAACATTGAAGCCGAGCGGCACGGCCATGCACTGCCGTTGATCGAAATATTGAAAACCCATATTGTCGACCGCAAAACCAACACCCGCCTGGCGGGCATGGTAGGTAACAACTTTTCCTCGTACGTGCGTGACTACGACTTCAGCGTGCTGCTGCTCGAACACAACAAGCATCGGCCAGCCTTCAGCACGCCTGACAACTTTGGCGAACTGCATGGCAACCTGTTCAAGTGCTTCGTCAACTCGCAAACCTACAAGGAGCACTTCAACAAACCACCGGTTATCTGCCTGAGCGTCTCGAGCAGCAAAACCTACCATCGGACCGAAAACCAGCACCCCGTGCTGGGTATCGAGTATCAGCAGGATGAATACTCCCTGACGGATGAGTACTTCAACAAGATGGGCTTGAAGGTGCGCTATTTCATGCCGCCGAACAGTGTCGCGCCGTTGGCGTTCTATTTTGCCGGTGACTTGCTGGCTGACTACACCAACCTTGAGTTGATCAGCACCATCAGCACCATGGACACCTTCCAGAAGATCTACCGACCCGAGATCTACAACGCCAACTCCGCTGCGGGCCATGCCTACCAGCCCAGCCTGAAGCACCAGGACTACTCGCTTACGCGCATTGTCTACGACCGGGAAGAGCGCGGTCGCCTGGCGATCGAGCAGGGCAAATTTGCCGAAGCGCAATTTGTCAAACCCTACCAGGCCACGCTGGAACAATGGTCCGCGCAATACGCCCGTTGATTAATTCAAAGTACAAGGTCACTGTTCATGAACACATTGCTCCCCACTTCCACTGCCGGCAGCCTGCCTAAACCCTCCTGGCTGGCCCAACCCGAAACCCTCTGGTCACCCTGGAAGTTGCAAGACGAACAACTGAGCGAAGGCAAGCAGGATGCCTTGCGCCTGGCGTTGCAAGAACAACAACACGCCGGTATCGACATCGTCAGTGATGGTGAGCAAACCCGTCAGCACTTTGTCACCACGTTTATCGAGCACCTCAGTGGTGTTGATTTCGAGCAACGTGAAACCGTTAGAATCCGTGACCGCTACGATGCGAGTGTTCCTACAGTGGTGGGTGCAGTGGCTCGGCAAAAACCGGTTTTTGTCGACGATGCCAAGTTCTTGCGCCAGCAAACCACACAGCCGATAAAGTGGGCGCTGCCCGGCCCCATGACCATGATCGATACGCTGTATGACAGCCATTATAAAAGCCGTGAGAAGCTGGCCTGGGAGTTCGCCAAGATTCTCAACCAGGAAGCCAGGGAACTGGAGGCCGCGGGCGTTGACATCATCCAGTTCGACGAACCCGCCTTCAATGTTTTCTTTGACGACGTGAATGAGTGGGGCGTGGCCGCATTGGAAAGGGCCATTGAAGGCCTGAAGTGCGAAACGGCCGTTCATATCTGCTATGGCTATGGCATCAAAGCCAATACCGACTGGAAAAAGACCTTGGGCGCCGAATGGCGGCAATATGAACAAGCCTTCCCCAAGCTGCAACAGTCCAGCATCGATATCATTTCGCTGGAGTGCCATAACTCGCATGTGCCGATGGACCTGATCGAGCTGATTCGCGGGAAGAAAGTCATGGTCGGTGCCATTGATGTGGCCACCCCTACCATTGAAACACCCGAGCAGGTCGCTGCCACCTTGCGCAAGGCACTGCAGTTCGTCGACGCCGACAAGCTCTACCCTTGCACCAACTGCGGCATGGCGCCGCTACCGCGCCAGGTTGCCAGCGGCAAGCTCAAAGCGTTGAGTGCAGGCGCGGCCATCGTCCGCCAGGAACTCGCTAACGCACGCTGAAGCAAACGCAGCCACAGGACCTACTATGTTGCTTACCGGTAAGGCTATCGAACCGTCGGCTTTTCGCCAGGCACTCGGGCACTACGCATCTGGCATCACGGTGATTTCATCGCACCATGACGGTGAGCCAATCGGCTTCACCTGCCAGTCGTTCTACAGCGTGTCGATGAGCCCGCCGCTGGTGTCATTCAGTGTGATGTCCAGTTCGGCCAGCTACCCAAGAATTCGCCAGGCTGGCCGCTTCATGGTCAATATCCTGTCGGGTGAACAGGCCAGCATTTCCAACCGGTTTGCACAGCGAGGCGCCGACAAGTGGCACGGCGTCCAATGGCAGGTGTCGCCGCTGGGTAACCCGATCATTGCCGGCTGCCTGCACTGGCTCGATTGCGAAATTCACGCCGAGCACACCGCCGGGGATCACCTGATCGTGATTGGCGAAGTAAAAGCGCTGAACCTGCAGGCAGGTGCTGCTGCGCAGCCGCTGCTGTATTTCAAGGGGCAATATTGCAACCTCGCCGCGCACCACGCGGCTTGAGCCTCAGCCCTACTCACGGAAACCCACTGAAAGGGATTGTCAGGACCACTCGATAATGAGGAAAACCCACCTCTAGCGAGTGGATCCGTAATTTACCCATGATCGATTTACGCCACCTGCGAACCCTCCACGCGCTGCGTGAAACCGACAGCCTGCACGAGGCCGCCGAGCGCCTGCACCTGACCCAATCAGCCCTGTCGCACCAGTTCCGCGATATGGAGGAGCGCATCGGCATGCCGTTGTTCGTGCGCAAATCCAGGCCGGTGCGCTTCACCAGTGCCGGGCTGAAGCTGCTGCAGTTGGCCGATCAGGTACTGCCGCAGATCCGCAGCACCGAACGGGACCTGGGCAAACTGGCCGGGGGCTCCGCCGGGCGCTTGCACATCGCCATCGAATGCCACAGCTGCTACCAGTGGCTGATGCCTTCGGTGGATGAGTTCCGTGGCGCCTGGCCAGAGGTAGAGCTGGACCTCGCCTCCGGTTTTTCCTTCGCGCCACTGCCGGCCCTGGAGCGCGGGGACCTGGACCTGGTGGTAACCTCCGACCCGGTGACCCTGCCGGGTATCAGCTACGTGCCGTTGTTCGGCTACGAGGCGCTGCTGGCCATCGACAACCATCACGTCATGCGCCACAAGCCTTACCTTGAGCCCGCCGATATCGCCAGCCAGACACTGATCACCTACCCGATCGAACGCAGCCGCCTGGACATCTTCACCCGTTTCCTCGACCCCGCCGACGTCGAACCCGCACAGGTGCGCACCTCTGAACTGACCGTGATGATGATGCAACTGGTGGCCTCCGGGCGCGGCGTTTGCTGCCTGCCCAACTGGGCAGTGCATGAGTACAGCTCACGCGGCTATGTCACCGCCAAGCGCCTCGGCGAACACGGCTTGCAGGCAAACCTCTACGCAGCGCTGCGCAGCGACATGCTGGAGGTACCCTACGTGAGTGACTTTCTGCTCACGGCCAAGGACATCTCCTTCACCACGCTGGCGGGTGTCAGCGTGGCTTCAGGCCCGGTCCTCTGAAAGAAAGTTGGGCAGCCGTTTCATCCCCCGCTGCCCAACCCACGCTTACACAGCCTGCGCCTGTCGGTCCGCATGGTAGGACGAGCGCACCAATGGCCCGGAAGCTACATTCCTGAAACCCATCGCCAACGCTTGCTCGGCAAACCAGGCGAACGTGTCCGGGTGGACGAAGCGCTGCACCGGCAAATGACTGCGCGAAGGTTGCAGGTACTGCCCCAAGGTCAACATGTCGACCTGATGCTCGCGCAGGCGCTGCATCACTTCGAGCACTTCGGCATCGGTTTCGCCCAGGCCAAGCATAAGCCCTGACTTGGTCGGCACCGTGGGTACACGTTGCTTGAAGCGCTCCAGCAGGTCCAGCGACCACTCGAAGTCCGAGCCCGGACGTGCCGCCTTGTACAAGCGTGGCACGGTCTCGAGGTTGTGGTTGAACACATCCGGTGGTTGCTGCTCGGTGATCGCCAGCGCCACGTCCATGCGCCCACGGTAATCCGGCACCAGGGTTTCCAGTTGGATGCCCGGCGACAATGCGCGGATCTCGCGCAGGCAATCGACAAAGTGCTGGGCACCACCGTCACGCAGGTCGTCGCGGTCTACCGAGGTGATGACCACGTATTTCAAGCGCAGGTCAGCAATGGCGATGGCCAGGTTCTTCGGCTCGTCGACGTCGAGCGGCTTGGGCCGACCGTGGCCGACATCGCAGAACGGACAACGCCGGGTGCAGATGTCGCCCATGATCATGAACGTCGCCGTACCGCCAGAAAAGCACTCGCCCAGGTTCGGGCAGGCGGCTTCCTCGCACACGCTGTGCAACTTGTGCTTGCGCAGCAGGGCCTTGACCCGCGCCACCTCCGGTGTAGTGGGAATCGCCACGCGGATCCAGTCGGGTTTGCGGGGTACATCTTCGGTGGGGAGGATTTTCACCGGGATACGCGCCACTTTCTCGGCACCGCGCAGTTTCACCCCGGCCTGCAGCGGCTGGGGACGCGGTGGGCTGTGTTGCAGTTGTTCGGTTGACATGGCTGGCTCCTGGCCTGCGATTCAGGTGTTGGGCTCAGGCCGGATAAACCGGGAACAACTTGCACAGTTCGCCCACCTGCCCCGCCACATGGGCCTCGACATCGGCATCACCAAGGTGGTCGAGGATGTCGCAGATCCAGGTCGCCAGGGCCCGGCATTCCGCTTCCTTGAAACCACGGGTCGTTACCGCCGGGGTGCCAATGCGCAGGCCCGACGTCACGAACGGCGACTGTGGGTCATTAGGCACGGCGTTCTTGTTCACCGTGATGTGCGCCCGGCCCAGCGCGGCGTCGGCGTCCTTGCCGGTGATGCCCTGGCGGATCAGGCTAAGCAGGAACAGGTGGTTGTCGGTGCCCCCGGAAACCACGTCGAAGCCCCGCTGCATGAAGACTTGCGCCATGGCCTGTGCGTTGTTGACGACCTGGCGCTGGTAGTCCTTGAAACCAGGTTCCAGGGCCTCCTTGAAGCACACCGCCTTGGCTGCGATCACATGCATCAGCGGCCCACCCTGCCCGCCTGGGAACACCGCCGAATTGAGCTTTTTCTCAAGCTCCGGGTCCGCCTTGGCCAGAATCAAACCACCCCGTGGCCCGCGCAGGGTCTTGTGGGTGGTGGTGGTGACCACATCGGCATAAGGCAGCGGATTGGGGTACAGGCCTGCCGCCACCAAGCCGGCGACGTGGGCCATGTCAACGAACAGGTAGGCCCCGACCTTGTCGGCGATCTGCCGGAAACGCGGGAAGTCGAGGGTTTTCGAATAGGCCGAGAAGCCTGCCACGATCATCTTCGGCTGGTGCTCGACGGCCAGGCGCTCAACCTCGTCGTAGTCGATCAAGCCGTTGGCATCGATGCCGTATTGCACAGCGTTGTACAGCTTGCCCGAAGCCGACACCTTGGCGCCGTGGGTCAAGTGGCCGCCGTGCGCCAGGCTCATGCCCAGCAGGGTATCCCCGGCCTGCAGCAAGGCCAGGTAGACCGCGGCGTTGGCCTGCGAGCCTGAGTGCGGCTGGACGTTGGCGTAACCCGCGCCGAACAGTTGCCTGGCACGCTCGATGGCCAGTTGCTCGACCACGTCGACATGCTCGCAGCCACCGTAATAGCGCTTGCCTGGGTAGCCTTCGGCGTACTTGTTGGTCAGTTCGGTACCTTGGGCCTGCATCACCTGCGGGCTGGTGTAGTTTTCCGAGGCGATCAGCTCGATGTGGTCTTCCTGGCGTTGCACTTCTCGGCGAATGGCCTCGGACAGCGCAGGGTCGAAGTCAGACAGGGTCAGGCTTTTATGGAACATGGGGGTGATTCCTTTTGGTTAGATCGGCAAGTTCAGGCGTCTTGATAACTCGACAGCGGCGGGCAGGCGCAGGCCAGGTTGCGGTCGCCGTAGACGTTGTCCACGCGCCCCACGGGCGGCCAGTATTTGCTTTCGCGCAGGTCGGCAAGCGGGTACACCGCCAGCTCCCGGCTATAGCGGTGCGGCCATTCGCCCGCCAGCTCGCTGGCGGTATGCGGGGCGTTCTTCAAGGGGTTGTCGAGTGCGTCCAGCGTGCCGTTTTCCACCGCACGGATTTCTTCGCGGATGCAGATCATCGCGGCGCAGAAGCGGTCCAGCTCCTCTTTCGACTCGCTCTCGGTCGGTTCGACCATCAGCGTGCCGGCTACCGGAAACGACATGGTCGGGGCATGGAAACCAAAATCGATCAGCCGTTTGGCTACGTCCTCGACGCCAATGCCGCTGCTGTCCTTGAGCGGGCGCAGGTCGAGGATGCATTCGTGGGCCACCAGGCCGTTGTCGCCGGTGTACAGCACCGGGTAATGCTCCTCCAGGCGCCGGGCAATGTAATTGGCACTCAGGATCGCCAGCTGCGAGGCACGCTTGAGCCCTGCCCCGCCCATCATGCGGATGTACATCCAGGTGATCGGCAGGATACTGGCGCTGCCATACGGCGCCGCACTTACCGCGCCCTGCTGCTTCTGCAAATGGCCATGCCCCGGCAGGAACGGTGCCAGATGCGCCTTGACCCCGATCGGACCAACCCCAGGGCCACCGCCCCCATGGGGAATACAAAAGGTCTTGTGCAGGTTCAGGTGCGACACGTCGCCACCGAATTTGCCCGGTGCACACAGGCCAACCATGGCATTCATGTTGGCGCCATCCAGGTAAACCTGGCCGCCGTGTGCATGAATGATGTCGCAGATGCGCGTGATGCCGTCTTCGAACACGCCGTGGGTCGAGGGATAGGTAATCATCAAGGCCGCCAGCGTGTCTGTGTGCTGCTCGGCCTTGCGCTGCAGGTCGTCGATATCGACGTTGCCACGCGCGTCGCAGTTGACCACCACCACCCGCATGCCGGCCATCTGCGCGGTGGCCGGGTTGGTGCCATGGGCTGACGATGGAATCAGGCACACATCGCGCCCCGCCTGGCCACGGCTGGCGTGGTAGGCGCGAATGGCCAGCAGGCCAGCGTACTCGCCCTGGGACCCTGCGTTGGGTTGCAGCGACATGGCGTCATAACCGGTGGCCGCACACAGCATGGCTTCGAGCTCATCGGTCAACTGGCGGTAGCCCAGCGCTTGCTCGGCCGGGGCGAACGGGTGCAGCGCAGCGAACTCGGGCCAGGTGATCGGGATCATCTCGCTGGCCGCATTGAGCTTCATGGTGCACGACCCCAAGGCAATCATGCTGCGGTCCAGAGCCAGGTCTTTGTCACCCAGGCGCCGCAGGTAGCGCATCAGCTCGGTTTCCGAGTGGTAACGGTTGAACACCGGGTGTTGCAGGAATGGCGTAGCGCGCAGCAGCGCCAGCGGCAGGCAGTCAGTGCCGTCGGCCGCCAGGGCGGCGTAATCCGGCAGCGTTTGCCCGGCCACCGCAAACACCTGCCACAGCGCCTCGACGCTGTCTTGCTCACAGGTTTCATCCAGTGAAAGGCCGACCCGCACCGAGTCGATCGGACGCAGGTTCAGTCTTGCGCTTTTAGCCGCGGCAAGCACATCGGCCACTGGCCCTGCAGTCACCACGGTAAAGGTGTCGAAGAAATGCGCCTGCTCCACACGATGCCCAAGCTGACGCAGCCCCTGCACCAGGATCGTGGTCAGGCGATGCACACGCCGGGCGATCTGGCTCAAGCCCTGAGGGCCGTGATACACCGCATACATGCTGGCGATGTTGGCCAGCAGTACCTGCGCGGTGCAGATGTTGCTGGTGGCCTTCTCGCGGCGGATGTGTTGCTCGCGGGTTTGCATGGCCAGGCGCAATGCCGGCTTGCCGAAGCGGTCGATGGATACCCCGACCAGCCGGCCAGGCATGTCGCGCTTGAACGCGTCACGGGTTGCAAAATAGGCCGCATGCGGGCCGCCGAAACCCAGCGGCACACCGAAGCGCTGGGCGCTGCCGATGACCACGTCGGCACCCAGCGCTCCCGGCGGGGTCAGCAACGTCAGTGCCAGCAGGTCTGCGCACACCGAAACCCGTGCGCCATCGGCATGGGCGCGCTGGATCAAGGCACGATGATCGACAATTTCGCCGGTACTGGCCGGGTACTGCAGCAGCAGGCCGAAATAGCCGTCGAGCGGCTGGCCATCCAGGGCCGCCTCGTCACCGATGACCACGTCGATCCCCAGTGGCTGGGCACGGGTACGCAACACATCGAGGGTTTGCGGGTGGCAATGACGGGAAGCAAAAAACGCCAGCGCCTTGTTTTTTGCCAGGCGCTTGCAGAAGGTCATGGCCTCGGCGGCAGCCGTGGCTTCATCGAGCAATGAGGCGTTGGCGATTTCCATCCCGCTCAGGTCGCTGACCAGGGTCTGAAAGTTCAGCAGCGCTTCCAGGCGCCCTTGGGAGATTTCTGGCTGATAGGGCGTATACGCGGTGTACCAGGCCGGGTTTTCCAGCAGGTTGCGCAAGATCGGTGTCGGGGTATGGCAGGGGTAATAACCCTGGCCGATATGGTTGCGGTACAGCTGGTTGTTGGCAGCAACGGCCTTGAGCGCGGCCAAGGCCTCTGCTTCGCCCAGCCCTGGGGTCAGCTCGAGCACATTGCTGCCCTTGATGCTGGCAGGGATGACGCTGTCGATCAGCGCGTCGAGCGATTCATGGCCGGTCAGCGCCAACATGGCCGCGATATCGTCTTCGCGCGGGCCAATGTGGCGGGCGACGAACTCATTATCGGTGCCCAGCGGGATGCGCGGTTTGTTCATGGCTGCCACCCCGGCTCAGGCGTTTTCGGCCAGGAAACGGTCATAGCCGTCCTGGTCCATCAGGCTATCGAGGTCGCCAGGGTTGCTGGCCTGGATGCGGAAGAACCAGCCGTCCTGCATTGGCGAGGCGTTGACCAGCTCTGGGTCGTCGGCCAGCGCCTGGTTGACGGCCACCACGGTGCCGGTCAAAGGCATGGTGATGTTGCTGGCGGCCTTCACCGACTCGAGCACCGCGACTTCATTGCCCTCGCCATACGCACCCGGCTCCGGCAGCTGTACGTACACCACGTCCCCCAATGCCGCCTGGGCATAGCTGGTAATACCGACGGTCAACTCGCCAGTCGCCTCCAGGCGCAGCCATTCGTGTTCGGGGGTAAAACGCAGAGTGCTCATGGATTGTCCTCTCTTGTTATTGGGTAGGCCCCTTCGCGGGGCTGCCGGATACCAGAGCAAGAGCAATGCCAATCAGTATTTATTTATATTTATCAGGTGCTTATAGACGTATCGTAGTGTTTTAGCCCCCCTGCAGCGGAGCGTATTCGCTCCACTGCCTGAGCCCTCTGCCTGCTTCTTTTGGGGCCGCCCATTGAATGCGCGCCTCACAGACAAACGGAGCGCTATCGCTCCAGCGGAGCGCATTCGCACCGAGCCGGTTACAAAGCCCGGCTGGCGATCCCGTACTTGCGCAGGCGCTGGCCGATGGCAGTGTGAGACGTCTGCAGACGCACGGCCAACTGCCGAGTCGAGGGGTAGCTCTCGTACAACTTTTCAAGCAAGGACTTTTCAAAGGCCTGAACGGCGGCTTCCAGGCTGATGATTTCGGCCCCGTCAGCCTGCTGACTGCTCAACGCGGTACCGGCCAGCTCCAGGTCATCGCAATCGATCACCTCGCCCTCGCTGATCGCCGCAGCGCGGAAAATCACGTTCTGCAACTGGCGCACGTTACCTGACCAGCGGTTGCCCAGCAGCAGCGGATGGGTCGCCAACGCCAGACGGCACGGCGCACGCTGTATCTGCGCGCAGGCCTGGCGCAGAAAATGTTCGGCCAGCAGCAGGATGTCCTTGCCCCGCTCACGCAGCGGCGGCACCTTCAAGTTGAGCACGTTCAGCCGGTAGTACAGGTCTTCGCGAAAACTGCCCTCCATCACCATGCTCTCCAGATTGCGGTGGGTGGCACAGACCACGCGCACATTCACCCGCACTTCGTTGCCGCCCCCTACCCGGCGAAAACTGCCGTCATTGAGAAAGCGCAACAGCTTGGCCTGCAAGTACGGCGACATCTCGCCCACTTCATCGAGAAACACCGTTCCGCCGTCGGCCAGTTCCAGCAGGCCTGGCTTGCCGCCACGTTGGGCGCCGGTGAAGGCACCAGCGGCATAGCCGAACAGTTCGCTTTCAGCCAGGCTTTCGGGCAGTGCCGCGCAGTTCAGCGCCAGGAAAGACGTGTCGCGCCGGGCGCTGAGCGCATGGCAAGCGCGGGCCACCAGCTCCTTGCCGGTGCCGGTCTCGCCCTGGATCAGCAAAGGTGCCTCCAGGCTCGCCACTTTGTGCAAACGTGCCTTGAGCGCCTGCAGCACCGCCGACTCCCCCAACAACGCGCCCAGCCCGTCTGCGTTGTCATGCAGCAACGAGGCCAGGCGCTCGCCGATGCGACTCGCCGGGTACAGGGTCAGCAGGCCACCGACCAGGCCATCGGCCCCGCCGCTGATGGGCGTAGCCTCCAACAGCAACGGTTGGTCCTGAAAGCTCACCTCGCACATCGGCAGGCGAAAGCCCTTGTCGATCAGGGTGCGGGCCAGGTTCGGCTCGGCAAACAATCTGTTCAACGGCTCCCCCGCCGGCTCGCGGCCCACCAGGCTGACCAGCGTCGGGTTGGCCAACAGCACATGGCCAGCGGGGTCCACAGCCAGCACCGGGTCACTCATGGCCGCCAGCAAGGCTTCCAGCTGCAGGCGCCGGCGGTGGCCAGGCAGGAAGTCGACCAGCGACACCTCCTGTACACCGTCCACACCCAACAGGGCTGCATACAGCTCATCCAGCACGGCCGGAGACAAAGTTGGGGCATCGATGTAGACGTTGGGCGGAATCATTTCCACCGCGTCCAGGTTGAGGTTGCGCGCCCCAAGCAGCGACAGGATTTCCTGAGTGATACCGACACGGTCGACGAAAGTGACGTGGATTCTCATCAAAGTTCCTTATCCAAAGCCCTGCCTGGCAGAAAGACAACAGGGGGACAGCGCAATGGCGCCGTCCCCCTTGGGCAAAACGTGAATGTGCCGATCAATCGGCGTCGAACGACAACTGCGCGGTCTCCTGTTTCTTCTGCCGAATGGAGCGGTACGCCAGCCCCAGCACGGCAAACCACACCGGTACCAGGTACAAGGCCATGCGGGTATCGGCTTCCAGGGCCAGCAATGCCAGGATGAAGGCGAAGAACGCCAGGCACACCCGGCACATGAAGGTGCCGCCCGGCATCTTGTACTTCGACGCTTGGTGCAACGGGTCACGCTGCTTGCGGTACGCCAAGTACGACAGCAGGATGATCGACCAGACGAACATGAACAGCAGGGCCGACACCGTGGTGATGAGCGTGAAGGCATCGAGCATGTTCGGCACCAAGTAGATGACCAATGCCCCACCGGTCAGGCACACGCAGGAGAAGATCAGGCCATTGGAAGGCACGGCACGGCTGGACAGTGCGCTGAACTTGCCGGGCGCATCACCATCCACCGCCAGGCCATAGAGCATGCGGCTGGTGGAGAACACCCCGCTGTTGGCCGAGGACATGGCCGAGGTCAGCACCACAAAGTTGATGATGCCAGCGGCGGCAGGCAGACCGGCCAGCACGAACAGCTCGACAAAGGGGCTCTTGTTGGCCACCACTTCACGCCAGGGGGTCACGGCCATGATGGCGATGAGCGCCAGCACGTAGAAAACGATGATACGCACCGGAATCGAATTGATCGCCCGCGGCAGGTTGCGCTCAGGGTTCTTGGTTTCGGCCGCTGTTGTGCCAACCAGCTCGATGCCGACGAAGGCAAACACGGCGATCTGGAAGCCAGCGAAGAAACCCATGGCACCATGGGGGAACATCCCCCCGTCGTTCCACAGGTTGGCCAGCGCGGCCGCATGCCCGGCCGGCGACTGGTACGCTGCCGCCACCATATAGAAGCCTGTGCAGACCAGGGCGCAAATAGCCACGATCTTGATCATGGCAAACCAAAACTCCATTTCCCCGAACATCTTCACCGTCATCAGGTTCAGCGTGAGCAACAGGCCAACGCACGCCAGCGCCGGTATCCACAACGGCATGTCCGGGAACCAGAATTGGGTATAGGCAGAGATCGCAATCACGTCGGCAATACCGGTGACGATCCAGCAGAACCAGTAAGTCCAGCCCGTAAAGAAGCCTGCCCACGGCCCTAACAGGTCGGCGGAAAAATCGATGAACGACTTGTAATTCAAGTTGGACAGCAACAGCTCGCCCATTGCCCGCATGACGAAGAACAGCATGAAGCCGATGATCATGTAGACAAAGATGATGGAAGGCCCAGCCAGGCTGATGGTCTTGCCAGAGCCCATGAACAGGCCGGTGCCAATGGCACCGCCGATGGCGATCAGCTGGATATGGCGGTTGAACAGGTTGCGCTTGAGTTCGTGAGTATCGCCCTCAGGCGGGCAGTGACCGTGCGGCAAGTTATTCATTGTCATGTACCTTGCTAGTTTAATTGTTTTTATAACGTCACAAGTTCAACGCTCGAGACCGGATGAACAACTTTCAACGCCGATCGAGTGCAAGGTCGGGAGCAAGGTCTGTGCCAAGTGCAAATAGCGCTAGTTAGAGGGGGTTTATTGAGAGCACGGGTACTTCCTGTAAAGAAGTCACTCCATATATTCGTATCAATCAGGCGGTTTAACTGCCGGAGGCATCGGCAGCACTGCACTTGCCCGCCACGTATCGAAATCATTCCAATGGAGCGTATTCACTCCACAATCATCGACTGGCCTCTGTGGAAGCGGCCTTGGCCGCTCCCACGTTGACCCCATCAAGCGGATATTTAACGGATAGGCATCTCCCGCACGGGCTTGCGGCTACGCTGCTCCTCCTCCCAGCCCCCCACCAGGCCCACCGGCACATCGACCGGCGCCAGCGGCTGACGCCCGCGCACCAGGTCGGCGGCACGCTCGGCCAGCATGATGGTCGGCGCGTTGAGGTTGCCGTTGGGCTCGCTCGGGAACACCGACGAGTCGATCACCCGCAGCCCCTGCAATCCACGCACGCGCAGCATTGAATCGACCACCGCCATCTCATCCTCACCCATACGACACGAGCCGCACGGGTGCATGGTGCTTTCCATGTTCGCGCGCACGAAGGCGTCGATTTCTTCGTCGGTCTGCACCTGCGGCCCGGGCGCCAGCTCCTCCCCACGGTAGCGGTCCATGGCCGGCTGGGCGATGATCTCGCGGGTCAGCCGTACGCACCGACGGAAACCTTCGCGGTCCTCTTCGCTCTCCAGGTAGTTGAAGCGGATTTGCGGATGCTGGTACGGGTCGGCCGACAACGCCCGCACATGGCCTCGGCTCTTGGGCTTGTTGGGCCCGGTCAGCACCATGAAACCATGGCCTTTGAACGGTTTGTCGCCGTCGTAGCGCATGGCCGCCGGCAGGAAGTGGAACTGGATGTCCGGCCAGCGCAAGCCCTTGGACGAGCGGATGAAACCGCCGGCTTCGAAGTGGTTGCTGGCCCCCAGCCCGTCCTTGAACAGCAGCCAGCGCAAGCCGATCATGGCCTTGCCCAGCAGGTTCATCTTGCCGTTGAGGGTCACCGGTTGCTTGCACGCATACTGGATGTAGATTTCCGAGTGGTCCTGCAGGTTCTCGCCCACCCCCGGCAGGTCGTGGCGCACCTCAATGCCGGCGCTTTTCAGCACCGCCGCTGGGCCGATGCCAGAGCGCTGCAGTAAATGCGGTGAGCCGATCGGGCCGGACGCCACCAGCACTTCCCGGTTGCACATGACCTTGTGCGTCTGCCCGCCATGGTCATATTCCACGCCCACCGCCCGCTTGCCATCGAGCAGGATGCGCCGGGTCATGGCATGGGTGATCACGGTCAGGTTCGGCCGGGTCATCGCCGGGCGCAGGTAGGCATTGGCGGTGGACCAGCGCACACCGTCCTTCACCGTCATGTGCATGGCACCAAAGCCTTCCTGCATGTAACCGTTGCAGTCATCGGTCTTGATGTAGCCGGCTTCGGCGCCCGCCTCGACCCAGGCACCATACAGCGGGTTCTGCATATTGTTGCCGTTGTTGGTCGACAGCGGCCCGGCGCCGCCCCGGTAGTCGTCGCCACCGAACTTGTACTGCTCGGCACGTTTGAAGTACGGCAGGCAATTGCGGTAGCTCCAGTTCTTCGCGCCGAGGCTTTCCCACTCATCGAAATCACAGGCATGGCCGCGGATGTAGACCAGGCCATTGATCGACGACGAGCCGCCCAGCACCTTGCCCCGAGGGCAATGCAGGCGCCGGTTGTCCAGATGCGGCTCGGCCACGGTCTCGTAGTGCCAGTTGTATTTCTTGGTGTTCATCGGCAAGGAGAACGCACTGGGCATCTGGATCAGCACGCTGCGGTCGCTGCCACCGAACTCCAGTACCAGCACCGAGGTACCGGCGTCTTCGCTGAGGCGGTTGGCCAACACGCAGCCGGCAGAGCCCGCACCGATGATGATGTAGTCGTATCGCTTGGTCATTGTTCTAGTCCTGTACGCGAAGGCCGACGGCCTCGATGTTGCGTTCGTTACGCTTTGGGTAGCCGCCCCAACCCAGGCGCGCGGCCAGCAGTCGGGTCAAGCCGTAATGCACCAGCCCGGCCAGCAGGCAGGACGGTAGCGAGGCCGTGGCGAAGGTGAAGAAGTCGGTATGGGCCAGGGTCTGCGGGTTGAACACCACCACATAGATCGCAAAGCCCGCCACCAGCGCCACCAGCGCAATGGGGTTGAAGCCTTTGCAGTAGCGCAGGGGTGACACGCTTGGTTCGGCGTAGAGCTGGCGCAGGTTCAAGCGCTGCTTGCGAAGGAAGAAGTAATCGGCGATGCCAATGCCGGCCAGGGCGCTGTTGAGTGCGGAGGTCCACACCAAAAAGATGAAGAAGCCATCGTAGATACCCGGCAGCAGCACCACGATCACCACCGGGATGATGCAGAACAGCGAGATCAATACCCCCCAGCCCATGCTGCGCAGCCGTTCCCCGGCCAGCTGACGCAGGCCGATCACCGCCGTGTAGAGGATGTTGACCATGCCGGTCAGGTTGGCCAGCGCCAGGAAACTCAGGGCGATGATGCCAAAGCCCATGCCACCGGCCAGGCGCATCCAGGCGGTAGGGTCGCTGCTGCCCAGGGTGGTGGCGGCGAACAGGCTGACCGACTCGCCCAGTGAAGCGGCACCGAAGATGCCCACCAGGTTGGGCCAGAAGGCGGTACGCTGGTTGCTGCACAGGCGCGACAGGTTGCCGATGTAGGGCCACCAGGAAAAGCCCGCGGCAATGTTGATTTCCACCGCGACCATGAAGTTGACGTGCGGGTTCTCGAACGGTGGCTGCAAGGGCGGCATGGCCAGCAGCTGGTCAAGGCTGTAGCGGCGCGAAATGAAGTACATCAGCGCCAGCATGATCAGGATCAGGCTGGGCGCGATCACCGCACTCAGGCGGCGGATCATGTCTGGCCCGCGCATGGCGACCAGCGCTGCCAGCACAATGGCCAGCAACGCCCCGGCGGTCACCAGCCAACCGTCGCCGCTGGGTTGGGCCTGGTGCACCAGGGTCTGCAGGTTGTCCAGCGCCCGCCCGCACATCAGCCCCAGCACCGCCAGCCAACCCATGGTCAGCACCACCACCGAGAGGAAGTAGACCAGGCGGCTGCCATTGAGGCCGAACATGCTGCGCAGGAAGGTGAACTGCTCGACACCGTACTTGCCGCAGGGCAGGCAGGTGGACGAGGCTGCCAGGACCACGCCGATGATGTTGCCGATGATGATCGCCGCAATCCCTTGCAAGGGGCCGACGAACAGCGCCGTGGCACCGCCGATCAGGAACACCCAGGTAGCCACCGCCAGCGCCGAGTTGGCGTAGGCAAAGCCCCAAAAACCCCACACCCGCTCACTGGGCAGCAAGGGGGTGTCACCACGTTCCGCACCCAGGCGAAACTCCTGCTCACGGGAAGCACTCATGGGTGGCCTCCCAGGTAGTACGCGCCAGCGATCATCACCAGCACCAGCAAAGCGAGTGCGACCACATCTGCCGCCGTCAGGGCGCCCGGCCAATGCGCCCTCCTCTCCAGTTCCTCATAGGCGCACAGGCGCCTTTCCAGGTCTTGCGCACGCTCTACATCCACTTGGCTGTTCATCGGCATCACCTCTACAGGTTCTTGTTCTTGAAATTCGATGCTTGATTTAACCCGCGTCGCTCGCCAAACCTCAGCGACGCAGGCCGGCCCTGAACCTCAGGGCAAGGTGATCCACACCGCCTTGGTCTCCAGCAGAAACTCCAGTTGTTCCGCGCCCAGGTCCTTGCCGTAGCCGGACTGTTTGTAGCCACCGAACGGCATGGCCGGGTCGAGGGTACTGTGGGCATTGACGTATACGGTGCCGGCGCGAAGCTGCGGGATCAGCCCATGCACCTTGCCCAGGTCGTTGGAGTAGATCGCCGCTGCCAGGCCAAACAGCGAGTCGTTGGCAAGCTGCAGTGCCTCCTCCTGGCTGTCGAACGGCTGAGTGACCAGCACAGGGCCGAAGATCTCCTCGCTGACGATGCGCATGTCATTGCGGCAATGGGCGAAGATCGTCGGCTGCACGTAGAAGCCGGGGCCGTCGAGCAGCTCGCCACCATAGTGCACCTGCGCGCCTTCGGCCTTACCCAGGGCGATATAGTCCAGCACGCGCCGCTGCTGTTGCTGCGACACCATCGGGCTGATGAAGCAATCGGGGTCAAGCCCTGGGGCAATCTTCAACGTCGCCGTGTAGCGTGCCAACGCGTCGAGAAATGCCGGATAGACACTGCGCTCTACATACGCACGGGTACCGGCATCACACACCTGCCCAGAGTTGAAGAACACCCCATTGGCCACGGCTTGCGCCGCCGCCTCGATGTCCGCGTCGGCAAACACGATCACCGGTGACTTGCCACCCAGTTCGAGGGTAAGGCGCTTCATCTGGTCCATCGCCGTCTTGCCCACCGCACACCCCACTGGGGTAGAGCCGGTAAAGCTCAGCTTGTCGATGCCTGGGTGGCTGGACATCGCCTGGCCGACCACGCTGCCGCGCCCGGTCACGATGTTCACCACACCATCGGGAATACCTGCCGCCTGTACCAGCTCGGCAAAGCGCAGTGCCGACAGCGAGGTCAGCTCCGCCGGTTTGACCACCACGGTGCAGCCGGTGGCCAGCGCCGCGCCCAGTTTCCAGGCCATGGTCTGCAGGGGGAAGTTCCACGGCACGATGGCGCCGACCACCCCCACCGCCTCCTTGCGGGTATACGCCAGGTAATTGCCAGGCAGCGAAGGCTCGACCGTGCGGCCGTGGATCTTGCTGGCCCAGCCGGCGAAATAGCGCAGGGTATCGACCGTGCCCTGGATGTCGACTGCGCGCGCCTGCACCACCGACTTGCCCATGTCGATGGCTTCGATCTGCGCCAATTCGTCGCCGTGGGTTTCTATCAAGTCGGCCAGGCGATGAATCAGGCGCTCGCGCTCCAGCGGCTTCAGCTGGCGCCAGGCACCACCGTCGAACTGCGCGCGCGCGGCGCACACGGCACGGTCGAGGTCATCTGCGGTGCCCATGGGGATGCGTGTCAGTACCCCTTCGGTGGAGGGCTCGATGACCTCGGCGGTACCTCCGTCGCTGGCCTCCAGCCAGGCACCGCCGATGAACATGCGCTGCGGCTTGCTGAGAAAACGCTGGGTCGCCTCGGAAACGCCAAAGGCCTGCAAGTAGGCTTTAACCTTGTTGTCCACAGTACAGTCTCCGGGTCAGCGGGCGTTGGCGCGCGCGTGGAAGATGAAGCCGATGCTGTTCATCAGCAATTGTGCGGCCAGGATCGAGGTCATGCCGGTGGGGTCGTAGGCCGGGGCCACTTCGACCAGGTCCATGCCGACGATGCGGCCATGGCTGCGCCGGGCCAGGGCCTGGATGATCTCCAGCACTTCGTAGTACAAGAATCCGCCATGGCTCGGCGTGCCAGTGCCCGGGGCGATGGACGGGTCGAAGCCGTCGATGTCGATGGTGATGTAGTAGTTGCGGCCTTCAGGAATTTTCGCCAGCACGCCCTCGCAGCCCAACCGACGTACGTCACGCACCGAAAGAATCTGCGAACCGGCGTCACGCGCGGCGTCGTAGTCGTCGCGGTTGGATGAGGACACGTTGCGGATGCCCATTTGGGTCATGCCAACGATGTGCTCCAGCTCCGATGCGCGGCGCAGCGGGCTGCCGTGGCCGTAGCGCACGCCGTGGCGCTCGTCGACGAAATCCAGGTGGGCGTCGAAATGCACGATGTGGATCGGCCCATGGCCTTCGAACGCCTTGATCACCGGGGCATGCACCGAATGGTCACCGCCCAGCACCACCGGCATCGCCCCCGCCGCAAGAATCTGCCGCACGGCCGACTCGATGTTGGCGTTACTGCTGGCCATGTCGGTGTGCACGATGTCGGCGTCGCCCACATCGACCATGCGCACCTGGTCTTCGGTCAGGTAGGTGGCGTCATCTTCGAAGTCATAGGCACCGGCATGGCCGAAGGAAAACAAGGTCGATGCCTCACGGATGCCGCGCGGCCCAAAGCGCGCACCCGAACGCCACTGGGTGCCCATGTCGTTGGGTGCACCCAAAATCGCCACATCGGCGTCGATTGCCGCCCAGTCGGTGCATACCGGCGCCTTGGCGAACGTGCAATGGCCCACAAAGGGCAGGTTCAGGCGGCCAGACTCGTAACCGTGCTTTGCCATGTTCTGCTTTCTCCACGTGTTGTTCTATGTCAGGAGACGGGGCGACTGCTCGACCACCGTTGCAGCCACTATGGCAACCAGGTTGGCGGGGAAAAATGCGCAAGTGCAGATACATACATCGCCATAGCCCGAAGTATTGGCAGGCAGCGAGTCCAGAAAATGCCAGGCATTGCAGTGGCGAGGCGCTCATGTTTAGCTTGCGCAACAAGAACAATACATGGGCGCTCATATCAGCACTGGCGATGTGAGGCTCTGCCGGGAGGCTACGGTGATCCAGCTCCACGATGTCGACCTGAAGCTGCTCAGGGTATTCACCACTATCGTCCGGTGCGGCGGCTTTTCCGCAGCGCAAGCGGCGCTCAATGCCGGGCAGTCGACCATCAGCGAACAGATGTCGCACCTGGAAACCCGCCTGGGGGTCAGGCTTTGCCAGCGCGGGCGCAGTGGCTTTCGCCTGACCGAGCAAGGGGTGGCAATCCATGAGGCAACCCTGCGCCTGCTCAGTGCCGTGGAGAGCTTTTGCCTGGACGCCGACGTGCTCAAGCAGCACATCAGCGGCAAGCTCAACCTGGGCATCATCGACTCCACCCTGACCGACCCCGTCTCGCCACTGCCGCGCACCACCCAACGCTTCGTTTCACGTGGGCATGATGCCCACCTGCACATCTACATCGGTGCCCCGGCAGAACTTGAAGAGCGCGTGCTGGACGGCAGGCTGCACCTGGCAATCGGCCATTTTCCCTTGCGCGTCGCCGGGCTGTCCTACCTGCCGCTTTATGACGAGGCGCTTGGCCTGTACTGCGGCAGGCGTCACCCGCTGTTTGCCAGCAATGCGGGCAACGGCCGACTGATGGAGGACGTGCGCCAAAGCCGTATCGTGGTGCGCGGCTACATGCAGCAGTACGACCTGGAGCAGTTGGGCATCACCAAGGCCGATGCGACGGTGGAGAACATCGAGGCAGCGGCGATCCTGATCATTTCCGGGGCCTATATCGGCTTTTTGCCCGTGCACTTTGCCGAGCAATGGGTCAAGACCGGCGAAATGCGCCGCCTGGGGGCCAACACGCTGGACCTCAGCTCGCCCTTCGATGTGGCTACCCGGCGCGGTGTGTCGCGCCCGCCTATCCTGCAGGCCTTTCTGGAGGATTTGGCTGCCTGTACCGTGAGGACGGCCTCTCATCTCGACGCCGTCTAGAAATGTCTTTGAGCAATGTCTTCAGCAAATACGTAGTCACTCTGAAATGCTCATCCTCCTGACGAACCGTGCAGCAGGTTTTGGACTGATCTTTTCGTTGTTGGAATTTACGCTGTCACCGGCGCGCAGCGCACCGAGATCATGCCGGAGGCAATATCGACTGCAATGTGGAAGGTGCCCGGTTCATGCTTGGCTGAATACCGTTCAGGCGTGGCATCTGAATTGAACATGAGCAGCTTGTAGCGTGCGGCAGCGCCGCCTTGACGTAACTTGCGCAGTGCGCTGGCCTTTTTGCCTTGGAAGAACGACGGCGCGACATTGAAGGCCTCGCCAATCAGCGTTTCGCTGGGGGAGGAGGCGCGAATGTCGAAGCCGTTCTTGTCTTCATTTCCAAACTCCACCGTGTATTCGGTGAACGGGAATGTTTTTTCTCTAAGCAGGCCAGCGATGCCATTGAGGATCACCAGGTCGGACATGATTCTGTTGGCAGCTTCAAAGAGGGTGACCTGCGGGTAGGGGCCGGCCCCCACCTTATCCCGCTTGATCGAAGTCAATAACTGAACACCGTGCTTGCCTTGAATTGACGCCCCCAGGCAATCAAGGCTCTGTTCAAACTCACTCTTGATGGCGTGTATGTTTTCGGCGTTCAGCGTTCTTATTGGTTGACGCATGGGTGTCCCTGGCAAACGAAAAATTGGAAATAGCGCCAGCCTTGCGCAAACGCTACAAAGGTGACCGCCATTATTGTGCCACCGCTGTATTCGTCAGTGCCATCCATCAGGTGTCAGGTCCATAAGCCATTACCTCCGAAGCTTGCTCCCGAGCGCTCTGGCAAGAATACCGCTCTCTTCGCAGGTGACACCGGACAGCCTGCTCGCTGCACGCCCCAACGCGGGTCAAAACCCATAAGCGGATTCAAAGTGCCCTTTTTTGATGCACGTCTTCTTCCAGCCAGGTGTTGCTTGTTTGGGGCCGAGGCGAACACCGCCGTGTACTGGCAACCTGAAGCAGCACCTATTTGCTGTTTTCGCGCCCGTTCCACTCTATTTCGGAACGCCACAGGCCTTTAGGCACCTTCATTGCAAAGGCAATTGTGCGCATGACGCATAGACGATCACTTGCAACCGAGGCTCACAGCACCCACCGACCCCAGCAAGGCAGCACCCTGTAGAACCCAGAAAAACAGCAATGAAGCTGCCGGCGACGGCGGCAAGGAGTGGGTATGTCCCGGGCTTTTTTCAATGAAATGTACGAAGCGAACGGCAGTTGCCGCCCGCATTACCAGGAGTTCGCCCGCTGGCTGGCCAACACCCCGCTGGAGCTGTTGGAGCAGCGCCGGCGCGAGGCCGATCTGCTGTTCCACCGCGCTGGCATCACCTTCACCTTGTACGGCGACAAACAGGACACCGAACGCCTGATCCCCTTCGATATCATCCCGCGCAGCATCCGCGCCAGCGAATGGCGCACGGTCGAGCGTGGCTGTATCCAGCGGGTGCAGGCGCTGAACCTGTTCCTGCAGGACATCTACCACGACCAGCGCATCCTCAAGGCCGGCATCATCCCGCCAGAGCAAGTACTGGCCAACGAGGGCTACCAGATCGCCATGCAGGGCCTGGACCTGCACCGTGGGCTGTATGCCCATATCGCCGGGGTCGACCTGGTGCGGGACGGCGATGGCAGCTACTTCGTGCTGGAAGACAACCTGCGCACCCCCAGCGGCGTCAGCTACATGCTCGAAGACCGCAAGATGATGATGCGCCTGTTCCCCGAACTGTTTGCCGCGCAGCGTATCGCGCCCATCGACCACTACCCCAACCTGCTGCTGGACACACTCAAGAGCGCCAGCCCACTGGACAACCCCACTGCCGTGCTGCTCACCCCTGGCCGGTTCAACAGCGCCTACTTCGAGCATGCCTTTCTGGCCCGGGAAATGGGTATCGAGCTGGTCGAAGGCGCTGACCTGTTCGTGCGTGACGAGCATGTCTACATGCGCACCACCGCCGGCCCACAACAAGTGGACGTGATCTACCGGCGCCTGGACGACGACTACCTCGACCCGCTGTCTTTCAACCCGGAATCGACACTGGGCGTACCGGGGCTGATCTCGGTGTACCGTGCCGGCAATGTGGTGCTGGCCAACGCAGTGGGCACGGGCGTGGCCGACGACAAGTCGATCTACCCGTATGTCGACGACATGATCCGCTTCTACCTGAGCGAAGAGCCGATCCTCAACAACGTGCCGACCTGGCAATGCCGCAAGCCGGCGGACCTGTCCCATGTGCTGGCCCACCTGCCCAAACTGGTGGTCAAGGAAACCCAAGGCTCCGGCGGCTATGGCATGTTGGTCGGGCCGGCGTCGACTGCAGCCCAGATCGAGGACTTTCGTGCGCGCATCAAAGCCCGCCCGCACGCCTATATCGCGCAACCCACCTTGTGCCTTTCAACCTGCCCGACCTTCGTCGACAGTGGCATCGCACCGCGCCACATCGACCTGCGCCCGTTCGTGCTATCGGGCAGTGAAACGCGCCTGGTGCCCGGCGGCCTGACCCGCGTGGCATTGCAGGAAGGCTCGCTGGTGGTCAACTCGTCGCAGGGCGGCGGTACCAAGGACACCTGGGTGGTGGAGGACTGAACCATGCTTTCGCGAACCGCTTCGGACCTGTACTGGATGTCCCGCTACCTGGAACGTGCAGAAAACCTCGCGCGCATGCTCGAGGTCAGCTATTCGCTGTCGCTGATGCCACAGGCTGGGCGCAGCGACGGCCATGCCGAGCTGGCGATGTCGCTGTTGGCCTCCGGCACACTGGACGACTACATCCGCCGGCACACCGAGCTCGACACCGAGCGCATGCTGCACTTCTTCGCCCTCGACGCGACCAACCCCAGCAGTATCTATTGCTGCCTGCAGGCCGCCAGGACCAATGCCCATGCGGTGCGCGGCCGGATCACCGCCGACATGTGGGAGAACATCAATGCCACCTGGATCGAAATGCGCAACATCGCCAGCAATGGCCTTGGCCGCTATGGCATCAGCCAGTTCTGCGACTGGGTCAAGGAGCGCTCGCACCTGTTCCGTGGCGCGACCTCCGGCACCATCATGCGCAACGACGCCTACAGTTTCATCCGCCTGGGGACCTTCCTGGAACGGGCGGACAACACCCTGCGCCTGCTCGATGCGCGCTACGAAATGTTCGGCGAGGCTTCCGAAGAGGTCAGCGACAGCTCCGCCCGCGGTTATTACCAATGGAGCGCCCTGCTGCGGGCGCTGACCTCGTATGAAGCCTTCAACGAGCTGTATCGCGCGGCGCCCAGTGCCCGGCCGGTGTCCGAGCTGCTGTTGTTGCGGGTGGACGTGCCGCGCTCGCTGCATGCCTGCATCGAGGAGCTGGACCTGATTCTGGCCGGCCTGCCCGGCAGCAGTGGGCGCGCCGCCCAGCGCATGGCCGCCGAACTCAATGCGCGCCTGCGCTACACCGCCATCGACGAAGTCCTCGACGCAGGCTTGCACGCCTGGTTGACCGACTTCATCGGCCGCGTCAACCAACTGGGCCAGGCGGTCCATCACTCCTACCTGGAGGTTGTATGAAACTGTGCATTCGCCACGACACTACCTACAGCTACGCCAGCGACGTCAGCAACAGCATTCAGTTCCTGCGCCTGACGCCACGCAGCAGCGAACGCCAACGCATCGATGATTGGCAACTGGTCCTTCCCAGCAAGGTCAAGAGCCAGATCGACCCGTACGGCAACATCCTGCATGTGCTGACCCTGGACAAACCCCACGGGCACCTTGCACTGACTGCCAGTGGCCAGGTAGAGATCGACCCGGATTGCGAGCAGGAGGGCGAAAGCCAGTCGCCTCTGCCCTTCCTGCGTGACAGCCGACTGACTCAAGCCGATGACACACTCAAGGCCTTCGCCAACCGGCAGTGCGGCAAGCATCGCGACCGGGGGGCACTGACGGGGCTGATGCAAGGCCTGGCCGAGCACATGCCCTACAGCCCTGGGGCCACCTCGGTGGGCACCACAGCCATCGAAGCGTTCAGGGGTGGCGCTGGCGTGTGCCAGGACCACACCCATGCCTTCCTGGCCTGCGCACGCAGCCTGGGGGTGCCGGCACGCTACGTTTCCGGTTACCTGTGCACCGAGGACGAGCAGCATCTGGCCAGCCACGCCTGGGCCGAAGCGTGGATCAACGACGCCTGGTTCAGCTTCGACGTCACCAACCGCCTGACGCGCCCAGAACGTCACCTGAAGCTGGCAGTTGGCCTGGACTACCTCGATGCCTGCCCAGTCAGGGGGGTGCGCCGTGGCGGCGGCGTCGAATCGATGCAGGCCAGCGTCCACGTTCATCGCCAGTGACAGGTTGGCTGCAGGCAGGTCTTGTCGCGCGAGCGCGGCAAGGCCACTCCATACGCAACACAAGGGAAACCGCATGACTTACTGCGTCGCCATGCACCTGGAGGACGGGCTCGTCTTCATCAGCGACTCACGCACCAATGCCGGCATCGACCAGATCTCCACCTTTGCCAAGTTGTTCGTCTTCAGCGTGCCAGGCGAGCGGCTGATCGTGCTGCAGACCGCCGGCAACCTGGCGACCTCGCAGTCCGTGGTCAACCTGCTGCGCCAGCGTACCCTGGGCAGCGGCCAGCACCTGCTGAACGTTGCCACGCTTTTCGATGCCACGGTGCTGGTTGCCGACACCCTGCGCGAAGTGGTCAGCCGTGACCGCAGCAAACTCACCGCGGGCATCGACCTGAGCAGTTCATTCATTGTCGGCGGCCAGATAGCCGCCGGGCCCATGGCCATTTTCAATGTCTACGCGCAGGGCAATTTCTTTCAGGCCACGCCGGATACTCCGTTCCTGCAACTGGGTGAAAGCAAGTACGGCCGGCCCATACTCGACCGCAACCTGGATTACCGCACGCCGCTCGATGAAGCGTTGCGCTGTGGCCTGATTTCGTTCGACTCCACCATCCGCAGCAACCTGTCGGTGGGCATGCCGCTGGACTTGCTGGTGTACCGCAAGAACAGCCTGGAGAGCATGACACGCAGGCGCATCAACAGCGACGATGCCTATTACCAGCAAATTCGCAAGCAATGGAGCGACGGGTTGAAGACACTCCTGGCTGAACTGCCGGCGCCGCCTTATGGCTGAATGAGGCGCCGTGGCCAGGTTTCATTGGGGAAGCGACGCAGGTTATCCTGCACCCTCCCCTTGTCACGAGATTGTCATGTCGTCCGTCGCCACTCCGGTGCAAACCCAACGCGCCGACCGAGACTCGCGCAACGCGGCCCAGGTGCTCAGCCTGTGCCTGCCCAGTGACGTACTGCTCTACCTGCTGCTGCCGATGTACGCAGCCGACTTCGGCGTGACCTTGGCCGAAGCTGGCGTGCTGCTGGCGGCCAACCGCCTGGTGCGCATCATCGGTTACGGCTGGGTCGTGCGCTTCTATGCCCGCCATGGTGACCGCGCGGCCTGCAGCCTTGCGGCCTTCGCCGCCGCCGTGTGCGCACTGGGCAATGCGATGCTGACCGGTTTCGCCGCGCTACTGTTGCTGCGCCTGGTCTGGGGCCTGTGCTTTGCCACGTTCAACCTGAGTACCCAAACCCTCGCTACCGCTGAGGTACAAGGGGCGGCACGCCGTGCGGGACGCTCGCGAGCGACCCTTTCCATCGGGCCAATGCTGGCCTTGCCGCTGGGTGCGCTGATGGCACAGGCCTACGGCCCGCGCAGTGTGTTCTTCGTGCTCTGCATCGGTGCTCTGTTCGGGCTGTGGCGTGCGCGCGCCCTGCCCGGCACCGGCCACGCGGTCGCCAGCCGCGGGGGCCGGCGCCTGCGCCTGCCCGACAGCATCGCTACCTGGTCCTTCATCGAAGGGGTGACCCTGGACGGCTTGTTCATCTTCGGCCTCTCGCTCTACGCACAAACCCACCTGGGGGAGTCCGGCGTGCTGGCAGCGGGCGTGCTGATGGCGGTGCGCTACCTGAGCGAAATGCTCTTCAGCCCCTTCGGCGGGCGCCTGGCCGACCGCTTCGGGCCGCTGCGCATGCTGGTAGCGCTGTCACTGGCCACGTCGCTGGCGCTGCTGCTGTTTGCCAGCCACTGGTTGTTCATCGGCGCCTTCTTCGTGCTGGTGCTACGCGCCCTGCAACTGCCGCTGGTGATGACGCTGGTGGCCCTGCGCAACCCGCAACAACGCATCCAGGCGCTGGCCGGCAACGCCGTGTGGCGTGACATTGGCGCGGGGCTCGGGCCAATGCTGGCGGGTGTGCTGCTGCCGCAGGTGCCAGCGATCTGGGCCTACGCCGGGGCGGCACTGGCGATCGCGATGGCAGCCTTGAATTGCGCCTGGTCGGCGCGACAATAAGTGCTGACGCCATGCATGACATGGGCTCACCTATGGTGTGAGGAGTGATCGTTTGAGTCGATCAAATCGCTGAAATCTAATGGTTGCAAACCAACAAGAAGCTCGCACGGAAGCGATCAGCGATAGAGATAACTACACGATGACTCCAACGTTCTCATTAATCGTTCTGGGCACTGCAATACTGCTGATCGTGGTCATGATCAGCAAGCTCAAGGTCCACCCCTTCCTGGCACTGCTGGCCGCAAGCCTGGTGGTGGGCATTGGTACCGGCATGCCGCCGACGGCCATGGTTGCCGCGTTCGAAAAAGGCATGGGCAGCACGCTGGGCTTTCTTGCCGGCATCATCGGCCTGGGCAGTATCCTCGGCAAACTGCTGGAAGAGTCGGGTGGGGCCAGGCGCATCGCCACCACGCTGCTGAACCTGTTGGGTGAACGCAATGCTTCATGGGCCATGATGCTGGTGGGCTTCATCGCTGGCATCCCGGTATTTTTCGAGGTCGGCTTCGTGCTGCTCATTCCGCTGATCTACGTGGTTGCCCGGCAAACCCGCATCAGCATGCTGTACCTCGGCGTCCCGCTGGCCACCTCGCTGATGGTGGTGCACTGCATTCTGCCGCCACACCCAGCTGCTACGGCGATTACCGGCATGCTCAATGCCGATATCGGCACGGTCATCCTCTATGGCCTGATCGTTGGCTTGCCCACTGCCATCATCGCCGGCCCGGTCTGGGTACGCTTCGCCTGCAAGCGCGGCGCAACACAAGCGCAAGATACCTTCCTTTCGGCACGTACCGAGGCCCAGGTCGATGACCAGCCGCTGCCTGCTTTCGGCATTACCCTCGCCACCGTACTGCTGCCGTTGCTGCTGATGGTCGGCAAAACCTTGGCCGTCATGGTGCTGGCAAAGGGCTCCACGCTGTACGAGTGGGTGGCCTTCGTTGGCAACCCACTGATCGCCCTGGCGCTGTCGGTTATGTTCGGCTACTGGGCACTGGGCCTGCGCCGCGGCCTGGACATGGCGCAGTTGCTCAACCTGACCCAGCGCTGCTTCCCGCCCCTGGCCGGTATTTTGCTGATTATCGGTGCCGGCGGCGCCTTCAACGACATGCTGGTCGGTAGCGGCATCGGCAAGGCGCTGGCTGACGTGCTCAACCAGACCCAGCTCAACCCGATCATCCTCGCCTGGCTGATCGCTGGGATCATGCACTTCGCGGTCGGTTCGGCCACGGTGGCAATGATCAGCGCAGCCGGCATGGTCATGCCGATCCTGGACCAACACCCCGAATACAACCGGGAAATCCTGGTGATCGCCATCGGTGCAGGCGCCATCGGCTGGACACACATTACCGATTCGGCGTTCTGGGTGGTGAAGGAGTATCTGGGGCTGTCACTCAGCGATGCGTTGAAAAAATTCACTGCGGCGACAGTGCTGGCCTCGGTGATCGCCTTGTGCCTGACCCTGCTCCTTTCAAAAATTGTCTGATCTACTCTGCAAAGACTGCACAACAGGTGAAATCATGATTCACGGAAAAACCCTGGAAGCCTGGCAACAAAGCCACCCGATCATCGCCGACCTGGTCGCCCTGAAAGAAACAAGCTGGTTCAACCCGGGTATCGCCCAGGCATCCGAAGCCCTACGCGACGTGGGCCTCACGGCTGCAGACGTGCAGGCGGCGAGCGCACGGCTGCAGCGGTTTGCGCCGTACCTGGCAACAGTCTTCCCCGAAACAGCGCCAGCCGGTGGCATCATCGAGTCGCACATCGCCCCATTGCCGCTGCTTCGCCAACGGCTGATCGAGGAAGGCGCATTGCGCAACGCCGGCAGCCTGTGGCTCAAGGCAGACAGCGACTTGCCTGTTTCCGGCTCGATCAAGGCCCGGGGTGGTATTCATGAAGTACTCAAGCATGCCGAAGACCTGGCCCTGGCGGCCGGCCTGATCACGCCAACGGATGACTACACCCGGCTGGCAAGCGAGCAGGCGCGCGCCTTCTTCGGCCAGTACAAGATCGCCGTGGGCTCGACCGGTAACCTGGGTTTGTCGATTGGCATCATGAGCGCGAAGCTGGGCTTCCAGGTGAGCGTGCACATGTCGTCCGACGCCAGGCAGTGGAAAAAGGACAAGCTGCGTGCCAACGGCGTGACCGTGGTCGAGCACGCCTCCGACTACAGCGTTGCGGTCGAGCAAGGGCGCCAACAGGCGGCAGCCGACCCCAGCTGCTACTTCGTTGACGACGAGAACTCGCCTCAGCTGTTTCTGGGCTATGCCGTCGCCGCTGAACGGCTGGCCCTCCAGTTCGACCAGGCTGGCATCCAGGTGGACGCAGATCACCCGCTGTTCGTCTACCTGCCTTGCGGCGTAGGGGGCGGCCCTGGCGGCGTAGCGTTCGGGTTGAAGCTGGTATTCGGCGATGCGGTGCACTGTATCTTTGCCGAACCCACCCACTCCCCTTGCATGTTGCTGGGCGTGTACACCGGCCTGCACGATGAAACCAGCGTGCAGGACTTCGGCATCGACAACATCACCGCCGCCGACGGTCTGGCGGTCGGGCGGCCATCCGGGTTCGTCGGCAAAGCCATGCAGCGGCTGATCGATGGTTACTACACCGTGACCGACGAAGCACTGTACCGCTTGATGGTCATCGCCCATGAGCAGGACAAGGTCAAACTGGAACCTTCTGCCTTGGCCGGCGTACCCGGTATGCTACGGGTATTGCAGGCAGACGAGTACCTGGCTCGTCAAGGCTTCACCCCAACCCAGCTGCAGCAGGCAACCCACCTCGTCTGGGGAACCGGTGGCAGCATGGTGCCGGAAGATGAGTTCAACGCCTACCTGGCGAAAGGGCGCAGCGTGTAACCGCAATCAGTGAACTGCACAGGAAGGATTGAACCATGAAAAAGCCCAGCGGCGGCGCCGTGAAACTCAGTGGCTCGCACCTGGGCAGCCTGCATGTCTTTCTGGTGGCCGCACGGCACTTGAGCTTCTCTCGCGCGGCGGATGAGCTGTGCCTGACGGCCAGTGCCGTGAGCCATCGCATCAATCGACTGGAAGATGAACTGGCGCTCAAGCTGTTCCACCGCATGCCGCGCAAAGTCAGCCTCAGCGAAGACGGCGAGCGCCTGTTCGCGGTCATGCAGCGCACCATGGATGAGCTCAGCGAGGCCGTGCAGGCACGCGCGCACGCCGAAATCGCCGGCCAGCTGACGCTGTATGTACGCCCGTCAGTCGCACAGTGCTGGCTGGTGCCACGGCTGGCGCAGTTCACCACCCGTTACCCCGACATCCAGCTCGATATCAGGGTGGGCAACGAGAGCATCGATTACCGCACCCGCAAGATCGACCTGGTCCTCTGTTATTCGGATGGTCACCATCCGGGTTTGCAGAGCATCCATTTGATGAACGAGCGAATCGCCCCGGTGTGCTCCCCTCATTACGCTCAGACCCATGCATTGGCCAATGACCTGAACCGGCTGGATCAATGCACCACATTGCATGATGTAGCGGCCTGGGACAACGCTGCATTCGATGCCGAATGGCAGCTCTGGGCCAGCACCACAGGTGCGCGTATCAGCCTCCCGCGCCGGTTCCTCACCTTCGATCGCTCCGACCTTTGCACGCTCGCGGCACTGAACCACACAGGCGTCGCGATCGGCCGGGAACAACTGGTCAGAACGCGCATTGCGCAAGGTGAACTGGTCCTGCCGTTCGGCGGTTTCGTCGACACCCCCAACTATGGCTATTACCTGGTCTACCCGCATCATGACCCGATGCCCAAACGCCTGCAGGTGTTGATCGACTGGCTCGTGGAATGCGCCCAGTCACCTGGCCCGAACCCATGACTTGCACGACGGCGCAAGCTTCAACCCTTTATCTTTATCGATGTATCCAAGCTTCGCGCCCGTGTTCGATTGCTTCTTTTCATTTGTTTGCGGTCGGCTGCGCTGGGGTGCGCAGCGCCGATGACGACACATTCTGACCATCGCCCCCCAGACCATGAGCACCCCACAGCATCAGGATGTTCATCATGGGTTCTCGACTGCACCCCTTCGCCTTCGACAGCCGTCGCACTGTCGATACCTGCACACTGTCCCTGAAGTGGAGTTTCCAGCTGCTCCTGGACCTTGGGGCGCATCGTACGTTCATCGGCCGCCACGGGCTGAATGACGATGACCTGGGTTATGAGCTGGGCATCGCAAAGTGGGTGGATGACGACCACTACAAACCTGCCCTTGCCTTGGCCGCGTTGCGCAAGAGCGCGCGCGCCTTCACCGCCGAGCATCCGCAAGTAGATTACCCGGATAACCTGGCGGCCAATCTCGAGGCTTTGGGGCAATTGCTGAGTTTTTCCGAAGCGGACCTGCAGGTACTCGGCTTCTGCGTGTTGTTGCACTGCGACCCAACGCTGAGCGATGCCACCGACCAGTTGGGCATGCTGGGGTTCAAACAAGCAGTGAAAGTGCTGTCTGTACTCCTCGGCTTGCCACTTGCGACCGTAGAAGCCTGCCTGGCACACAACAGCCCGTTGCTGCGCACCGGCCTGCTGGAAATCAGCACCAGCAACCGCGCCGCCATGGCGCTGAGCTCGATGTTGTCGGTGAGCAACCAGGAGCTGCCTGGCCGGTTGCGCTTCAACAAGGGTACCCCCCTGGAGCTGTTCGCCTACGCTTTTCGCTTGAGCCCTCCTGGCAGCTTGACGGCGGAACACTACAGCCATGTCAGCCAGCAGTTGCTGATCGCCGAGCGCTACCTGGGCAGCGTCCTGGCCAAACAGCGCCCAGGTGTGAACATCCTGCTGTACGGCCCTCCTGGCACTGGCAAAACCCAGCTGAGCAGGCTACTCGCCAATACCTTGGGCCGTGCGCTTTATGAAGTAGCCTGCACCGACAGCCACGGCGACCCGGTATCGGCAAAACAGCGCCTGTGTTCGCTGCGCGCGGCCAACAGTGTGTTGCAAACGCAATCCGCCCTGCTGGTACTGGACGAAATCGAAGACATCTTCCAGGCCGCCAGTGCAGACGCTGGCAAGCGCTCGCAAAAGGGTTGGATCAACCGCATGCTGGAAGAAAACACGCTGCCGTGCTTTTGGCTGAGCAACAGCATCGAAGACATCGACGCTGCGCATATTCGTCGCTTCGACCTGGTGATCGAGGTGCCGAACCCGCCCTTGGCGCAGCGCCAGCAGATGCTGCGCGAATGTGGCGCAGGCAAGCTGGGCAGTACCTTGGTAGAACACCTCAGCGCCCATGACCAGGTCACCCCTGCTGTGCTGGACCGGGCAGTGCGTGTGGGGCGAAGCGTGGCCCCGCGCGCCGGCAAGATGCTGGACAACACCATTCGTTGCGTCGTGAACGCGACCTTGAAGGCACAAGGTTTCGACAAGCTGCAAAGCAATGAGCATTCTCTGCCCGCTTTCTATTCCCCCGCCTGGATCAACACCGACCAGCCCCTCGACGGGCTGGTCGACGGGCTACGCGCTGACGCCGAGGCCCGGCTTTGTTTTTACGGCCCGCCAGGCACCGGCAAGACCGCGTTTGGCCACTGGTTGGCGCAACAGCTGGGCAAACCGCTGATGGTTAAGCGAGTCTCGGACCTGGTTTCGCCCTACGTGGGTACGACCGAGCAGAACCTGGCACAAGCGTTCGATCGTGCCCAGCAAGAACAGGCCGTTCTGCTGCTCGACGAAGTCGACAGCTTCCTGCAGGACCGCCGCAAGGCTCGCCAGAGCTGGGAGGTCACTGCGGTCAATGAAATGCTCACGCAAATGGAAAGCTACCGAGGGCTGTTCATCGCCTCGACCAACCTGATGAGCGATCTGGATGAAGCCTCTTTGCGCCGCTTCGACCTCAAAGTGCATTTCGGCTACCTGAAAACCGCCCAGGTTCAAGCGCTGTTCAGCGCACACCTCAAGGCGCTGGGGCTCAAAGACCCACAGCACGCTGCCGCCGCCCGTCTGCGCGGCGAAACCTGCCTGACCCCGGGTGACTTCGCCGCGGTTGCCCGACGCGGCCGATTCAAACCCTTTGCCAACGCCAATGAACTGGCCACGGCGTTGATTGCCGAATGCCGCCTGAAAACTACGGCGCAACAACGCCCCATCGGCTTCACCCAGTGGACGAATTAAAGGTTGCAGGTTTGGCGCCGATAGGCAGACTAGCCGCCATTGCTGGCCATAAGCCAGCCCTGCCACCACAAGGATGATTCTCTTGCCTTCAGCCAAGACCCATACCGCGCTGAGCCGCCAGTGGGAGCTGCTGCGCCAGCTGCCAAAACGCGCCCCCGGCAGCACGGTGACTGAACTGCTGGCCCGCCTGACGGATGCGGGCTACGTCATCAGCAGACGCAGCATCGAGCGCGATCTGCATGACCTTTCCCTGGTGTTTCCGTTGCAGCGCAACGAAGGGGGAACGCCATCGGGCTGGTACTGGAAGCCAGGTGTGAGTGTCGAGCTGCAAGGCATCACGTTGACCGAAGCCGTCAGCCTGGCGCTGGTCGAGGACGCCGTTCGCCCCTTGTTGCCAGGGAGCATGCTGAGTGTTCTGGAACCACGCTTCGAGCACGCACGGCAAAAGCTCAAGGGGTTAGGCGACGGCAACCCAGCCGCCCGCTGGCCAGACAAAGTGGCCAGCGTGCGGCCGGACTTCAACATGCAAGCGCCGCAGGTTCATGCAGAAACGCTTGAAGCCCTGCAGCACGCCTTGATCAGCGAACAGCAGATCCGCTGCCAGTACTATTCGGCGCACAATGACAAGCAAAGCGACTTGACACTCAACCCGCTGGCGATTGTGCAGCGCGGCTTGATCACTTACCTCATCGCCACGGCGGCGCCCTACACCGATGTCCGTCAATTCGCGGTGCACCGCTTCCGAGAGGTGACCGTACTCGACTCGCCGTGCCAGGGGCTGGAGTCGTTCGAATTGCACAGCTACCTCGCCACGGATGCCCTGCAATTTGGCAAACCCGAAAAGATCTGCCTGGAAGCTTGGGTGAGCGAACGCCAGGCACGCCTGATTCGCGAAACCCCACTGAGCACGGACATGACGCTCGAACCGTGGGAGCAAGGCTTCCGCCTTCAGGCAACGGTCAACAATACCTGGCAGCTGCACTGGTGGCTGTTGTCGCTCGGTGACGCGGTGGTGGTGCATGCGCCAGCACAATTGCGCCAACAGATCGGCGATACGCTGCGCCGCGCCGCCGCCGCGTACGCGCCTGAACAGTGCCTGGCCTGAGCACCTGGTGCCCGAAGCGGTACAGCCCGGTAACCGAGTAGAGTCATGACTGCAATGAGTGATAGCCTATAGCCATAACTTACCTGATGGGCCCTGCCCCGCGAATACGGCCTCCCAGCCAGCATTGCCCCAAGCCAAGGAAGCAAACGCAATGGACTACCAGTCGCTCAAGACTCGTCAGCGCATTGAACGCGACGCCCATCACCCCAACCTGGCGATTCGTATACACCGGGCCCTGAGCTGGCTACAGCGCGCCGAGCAGGCCGACGACGTCGATGGTCGTTTCGTTTTCCTGTGGATCGCCTTCAACGCCGCCTACGCCACGGATATCGACGAGCAGTATCGGTTGTCCGAACAAGAGGCATTCAAGGCCTTCCTGCACAAGCTCTGCGTGCTGGACAGTGAGCATGTCATCGAGAAACTGGTGTGGTCGGAGTTTTCTGGCAGCATCCGTGCATTGCTGGACAACCCCTATGTGTTCCAGAGCTTCTGGGAGTTCCAGAACGGCAAAATCAGCGAAGCCGAGTGGGAAGAACGCCTGCGCAACGGCAAACGCGCCGCCCACCACGCACTGGCGGAACGTGATACGGCCAAGGTTCTGGGGGTACTGTTCAACCGGATCTACACCTTGCGCAATCAACTGATGCACGGCGGTGCGACCTGGAACGGCAGCGTCAATCGCACACAGCTGCGCGACTGCACCAAACTGCTGGGCAAGCTGGTCCCTTTGATCATCCTGCTTATGCTCGACAACCCCGACACCCTCTGGGGCGACGCCTGCTACCCGGTGGTCAGCGACTGACCTCCTGACCCGGAGCCCTGACGTCCAGCCAACGCCACCATCGCGCCAATTGCCCGCCAGCCAGCGCACAAGCTGGCTGCGACACAAGCTGTCGCCCCCCGCTCACACAATGGAACAAACCTGCCCACAGGCCAACGTCACTGCTGCCCAAGTGGTGCGCTGGATACAAGGAGCGCCAAAGTGCCTGAAATGCTCATCACGTTCGGAATGCAACTCGACGGTCAGCGGGCTACACAGCCCGGCAATCGGCTAGGCGCCCTGACAGTCGGGCCACAAGGTTTGCTGGACATCCTCGAAGGCCAGCTGGGCCTGCTCGCCGTGCGGCCATGTGCAGCGCAGCGCGCAGCCGCGTACCGCGCCTGCCTGGCCCAGTGCGATAACGGGCAACGCTTCTATCACGCCAGCTTCAGCGCCGACGAACTGGGCGTGGCAGCCACGCTGCTGGCCTGGCGCGACGACTTGTACCTCCACGGCTGGGACGGACGCGCAAAAGCAGTTGCCAGCCAACGGATCAACGACCTTGCCGAAGTTGAAGCCGATGCTTGCGAGGTCGTGCCACCGTCCATCGGGCAACGACTGCAACAGGTTGCCGAAGCGTTGGCCGTTCGCCGCGCCTGCATTACCAACGTGTACCTCAGCGATGCATGGGAGGTGTACCCCCTGGCCTGGCAACGGGTGCTGCAACGGCTGCCTCACGCGCAGCTGCCTAACCCGTCGGGTGCTGCACCAGGTTTTCTCGGGCAGTTGCAGGCGGTGTTGCGCGACAGTGTTGCAGGCGCGCCCGTCTCCCCCGTGCCCTGGCAGGATGACGGAAGCGTCCGGGTGGTTCAGGCGCAGACCCGAACGCTGGCCGCTACCTGGCTCAGCCGCACATTGCCCCAAGGCCGGCAGACGCTGCTGGTGGCCACTGCCGACGGCGCCTGCCTGGACAGCCACCTGGCAGGTGCGAACCAGGCCCGGCATGGCCTTTCTGGCAGCAGCATTCTGCGGCCGGCCTTACAAGTCTTGCCGCTGACGATGGAATTGCTCTGGGCACCGCTGAATTACCCGGTGCTTCTGCAGTTCCTGACCCATCCGATCAACCCCGTTCGGCTGTTTGCCCGCCGCCAGCTGGCAGCCAAGATATCCAGCATGCCCGGCATTGTCGGGGCCGAATGGGACAGGCTGCTCGAACGCATCAGCGCGTACTACGGCCCTGACGCGCCAAGTGTTCGCACGTCTATCGAACATTGGCTCGAAGCACCCACGTTTTCCCCTGACACGGGTGCTCCGCTGAACGAAGTGCAGGTGCGCGTTCAGCGCTTGCAAGCGTTCTTTCAGCTGCGCCTGGGGCACCAGGACCCAGCACAGCGCCAGGCAGCGCAGGCCGGCCATGGCCAATGTCAGGCAGCGCTGCAGGCACTGGCCGCCCTCGAGCAGCAAGGTGTCGAGTTCCTGCGCCCACGGCAGTTGCAGCAGGTTATCGAGCAAGCGACTGCAAACGGCTCGGACAACCCGCTGCTGGCGGCACAGGCCGGCGCCTACCTGACCGTCACTCGCCCGGGTGCAGCCATCGAACCGGTCGACACCGTGACATGGTGGAACCTGGCCATGCCGGCGTTGCCGGCACGCTCCCCGTGGTCCAGAGCTGAAAGCCGCCAATGGGCAGACCTGGGTGTCGCCTTGCCCGACAGCACCGCGCAACTGGCTCAGGCAGCCCAGGACTGGCTGCGTCCCGTCCTGGCAGCACGGCAGCAGTTGACACTGGTGCTGGCGCCGCCCCAGGAAGAGCCCCACCCGCTCTGGCAGTTGATCGAAACGGTCGTCAGCCAGCCGCACGTGCACGCATTGGAGGACCTCATGCTCGCGCCAGGGCCGTTGTGCCAGGCACAAACCCTGCACGCGCTGCCGCTACGCAAACGCTGGTGGAAGCTGCCTGCCGGCACCCCACTGGCTGCGCCAGAGAAGGCTTCGTATACAAGCCTTAACCTGTTGCTGTTCAACCCTTACCACTGGCTGCTGCAGTACGGTGCCAGGATCCAGGCCAGCAACAGCCCCAGCTTGAGCGACAGCTATCGACTGAATGGCGCGCTCGCACACCGCCTGGCCGAGCGCTTTTTCAACGTGCCGGACGCGCTGACGATGTCCACTGACGCGTTCGATACCTGGTTCGCCACGCACTTCGAGCAGGTGGTGCTCGAGGAAGGGGCGGTCCTGCTGATGCGCGGCCGTGGCGCCGATCTGGCAACACTGCGCCACCGCGTACGTCGCGCAATGATCCAGCTGCGCAGCCACTTCGCACGGGCCAATGTCGTGGCTGTCACCACTGAGCAGCCACTGGCCGGCACCTTCGTGGGCGGTGCGCTGGCAGGCTCGGCAGACCTGGTAGTGACCACCGCAAACGAACTGCGTGCGGTCGTCGACATGAAGTGGGCCGGTGGCAAGAAGTACCCCGACCAACTTCAGGCCAACCGCCATCTGCAACTGGCGATCTATGCCGAACTGCTGCAGCAGCAGACCGGCTCGGTGCCATCCGTGGCGTATTTCATTCTGGAGCCTGCACGCTTGCTGACACCGGACGACCGCGTGTTCGCCGACGCGCAACAGGTGCCTGCCAACCCCCCAGGCAACACCCGCGAGCTGTGGCAGGCCTTCATCAAAGCCTGGAAATGGCGGCAAGGGCAGCTTGCAGATGGCCACTTCGAGCTGGCACTGGTAGGCATCGAGGAGGACGAGGCTTCCCAGCCACCGGCGCATGCACTGGCCATGGAATACCTCAAAGAAGCCTACAACGACTACCTGAGCTTGGCTGGATGGGAGCAATGAGCATGTCCGACAACCCGCGCATCACGTTCATCAGCGCTGGCGCTGGCAGCGGCAAGACCTATCGGCTCACGGAGCTTTTGTACCAGGAGCTGACCAGCCAACAGGTGCAGCCAGAGGGCATCATCGCCACCACGTTCACCCGCAAAGCCGCTGCCGAGCTGCGCGAGCGCGTGCGCAGCCACCTGCTCGACAAGGGGCAGGTCGGCCTGGCCAGCGCTATGGGCCAGGCACGCATCGGTACGGTAAACAGCCTGTGTGGCCAGTTGCTCGAGCACTTCGCCTTTGAAGCCGGCATGCCACCGCAACAGCGCGTGCTGGAAGAAGAGCAGGCGAAGGTGCTGCTCAACCAGGCCGTCGATAGCGTCCTTGACGGTACGCGCATGGAGGCGTTCCTTGCCATCAGTCGGCGCCTGGGGCTGGAGGTTACCCTGCAGCAGAGCGACCTTCCGAGTGATAGCTGGCAAGACGCACTACGCCGACTGCTGGATCAGCTGCGCAGCAATGACATTGACCTTGAGCGCGCGCGCGACTTCGCTGCGCGTAACGCCCAGGACCTGCTTGCGCACTTCCCCAGCATGACCAGCAGCGATCTGGACGCTGAGCTGCTGCGCACCCTTCCCGATGTGCTTGCACTGCTGCAGGACGCCAACAGCAAAGTCAAGCTGACAGCAACGTACATCACCTTGCTCAAGGACTTCCAGCGTGAGCTGCAGCAAGGCAATGCCCGCTGGAGCGACTGGGCAAAGCTGGCCAAAACGGCACCGGAAGCCAAGCTGACGCCGTTGGTGGCCGGCGTGACCGAAAGGGTACAGCGCTATGCCGAGCACCCGCGCCTGCACGCCGATCTGAGGGAATACCTGGACCAGATATTCAACCTCGCCATCGATGCCTTGCAACTGTACAGCCGTAACAAGATCGAGCTGGGCGTGCTGGACTTCGCCGACCAGGAACATGCGTTGCTCAGATTGCTGGACAACCCCGCGGTCATCGAGGTGCTGGAGCAAGAACTGGACCTGGTCATGGTTGACGAGTTCCAGGACACCAGCCCTATGCAGTTGGCGATTTTCCTGAAGCTTGCCCGCATCGCCAAGCGGGTTTACTGGGTAGGCGATATCAAACAGGCGATCTACGGTTTTCGTGGCAGCGACTGCGCCTTGATGCAAGCCATCCTTGGCGCTTTGCCTGGCATGGGCGGGGTCAAAGAGGTATTGCCCAAATCCTGGCGCTCGCGCCCTGAGCTTGTCGAGTTGACCAACGAAGTGTTCACCCAGGCGTTCAGCAACAGCCTGTCCGCCGACGAGGTCCGGCTCACGCCTACTCGACAGGACCCGCTTGGCGGGCCCGCCTTTGCCAACTGGATACTCGATGGCAGCAATGCCGAGCAGCAGACCTGTGCACTTGCCGAAGGGATAGGGCAACTGCTCGAAAGCCGCTACCAGGTGTTCGACAAGACCACCCAGCAGGCCCGTGACCTGCAGGCTGGCGATATCACCGTGCTTTGCTACTCCCACAGCAATGTGGCCAAGGTAGCGGCGGCCCTGGCCGCCGCAGGCCTGCCCTGCTCCACGGCCCAGCCCGGGCTGCTGGCAACGCCAGAAGCGACACTGGCGCTGGCGTGCTTGCGCCGGTTGAATGACCCGACGGATACCCTGGCCACCGCCCAGATCGTCTCCATGACCAGCGCCGAGGAACCAGAAAGCTGGGTTGCAGAGCGCTTGCACTATCTGCACGCCGGGCACCCGCAAGGCCAATGGCGAGAACAAACAGTCGATGCGCATGCAGCACATCCGCTGGTCGCCGAACTGGCACGGCTACGTGCCGACCTGCCATTGCTGACGCCGGTCGAGGCGCTGCAGCGCTTGATCGCCGAATGCGACTTGGCCCGTTGCGTAACGGGCTGGTCGACCACGCCGGCACAGGCGCAGAAGCGCCTGGCCAACCTGGACGCGTTGCTTGAACTGGCGCAACGCTACCAAGACCTCTGTCGCAATGGGCTGGGGGCGGCATCGATTTCCGGGCTGGTGCTCTGGTTGGGGCAAACCGCCGGCGCGGGCAATGATGCGCTGGCAACCCCGGCCCTGGATGCGGTCCGGGTGATGACTCACCACGCCAGTAAGGGCCTGGAGTGGCCCGTGGTCATCCTGATGGACCTGGCGCGGGACGTTGGCGAGCGGCTGTGGTCGGTTTCGGCGCAGTCCGACAGTGCCCTGGACCCGAATGATCCATTGCGCGACCGCTTTATCCGTTACTGGCCGTGGCCACTGGGCAAGCAGAAAAACGTGCCGCTGGCGGACACCATCGGCAAAACCCCCGCTGCCAAGGCGTGCCGCGATGAGGCTGTCGAGGAAGCCAAGCGCCTGCTGTACGTGAGCATGACCCGCGCCCGTGATTTTCTGGTGATTGCTCGTTCCAGCAGGCGGTTGACTGGGCCGTGGCTAGATTGCGTCCAGGCTCCATGGCTGACGACCGAAGCAGGCACACATGAATTGCAGCTGAAAAGTGGAACAACCGTGCGCGTCGAGCATCGCACGCTTGGCGCCGGCAGTGCGCCAGTCATTGCAACAGCCACCACCAACCAGCTGCACTGGTTTGCGTCCCCCGACAGCGTTACACCTCGATTGCCACTTGGGGTGCAGCCTTCGGCCACCCAGGCCAGCGCGCTTGCTGGTGCACAGGAAACCTGCCGTATCGGTAGCCGCATCACCTTGCAAGGCAACCCGGACATGAGCGCAGTAGGCACTGCGATTCATGCCAGCCTTGGCCTGTCGTTCAGCGACCCGGAGCGCCCGATAAGCCAGGACGAGGTCAACCGATTGCTGCAGGGCCTGGACGTACTCGAACACGTCGATGCCCGCCAGGTACTGGCCCAGGTGACGGCCTTGCATGCCTGGATTGCAAGTCGCTGGCCCCACGCCGACGCGGTGGCTGAATACCCGGTACAACAGCTGCTGGATGCCGGCCAGGTACTGGATGGCCGCATTGACCTGCTGTTGGCCACCCCAGAGGGTTGGGTGTTGATCGACCACAAGTCCAACCCGGCACCCGAGGCGCAATGGCAGCGGCTGGCGGCAACGCACGCGGGGCAGTTGCAGGCCTACGCCAAGGCCGTGGAGGCCGCATCAGGCAAGCCGGTGACAGAGGCCTGGCTGTTCTTGCCCGTAGCTGCCGGTGCCGTTCGCGTGTTCTGAAAACCAGCCACTTGCAAGGTTTGCAGATAGACTCAGGCGGCCTGACTGAGCAGGCCGCCCCATTTACCAAGGAAAGAACATGACGTTGTACGAATCCATTGTCCTGGAAACCCGTAATGGCGCTCTGGGAGATACTTTCGAGCTTCAAGAGCTCACGTCCGAGCACCGCCGTGTAATGTGCCCGGACGGGCCAGCGCTGGTCGAAAAGTATCGGATCGGTTTCGAGTTTTTCATGAAAACAGCAATCGGCACCACCATCGCCAACTATGCCCGTGACGCTCACAGCGGCGCAGGCGGCTACAACGTCAACAAGGGCGCCGCCGCCAAATTCCTGCGCGTGGCACACAGTACCTATAAGGTTCTCGCAGACGATCAATAGCCGTAACTGCAACCTCACACCGGGGCTTTAGCGAATTACCCCAGCAACTGGCTCAACACCGCGCGCAACTTCCCCGGTTTTACCGGTTTGTTCAGCAGTGGTGCGCCAAGCTTGTGCAAGGCCCGCCGGCATTGATCGCTGCGGTCGGCGGTGATGATCACCGCCGGTATCGGCGCGGCAAAGTGCTCACGCAAGTGCCTGACCACCTCGCAGCCCACCACACCATGGTCCAGGTGGAAATCCGCCAGGATCAGCTCTGGAGCGCGCTCTTGCAAGGCCTGCAAGGCGCCTTCCTGGTCGGTTGCGGTTACCACTTCACAGCCCCACTGCCCTAGCAGCGCGCCCATGCTTTCAAGGATGCTCACCTCATTGTCCAGCACCAACAGGCGGCGGCCCGGCAGCGGGTTGCCGACGCTTGGCAGCGGCACGGCCTGGTGAGCGGCCAGGGGCACCGCTTTACCAAGCGGCACTTCGATGCTGAACATCGAGCCACGCCCAGGCCACGAACGCACTTCGATCCGATAGCCGAGAATCTTGGCGATCCGTTCTACGATCGCCAACCCCAGGCCCACGCCCTTGCGATCCGCCGCGCGGCCAACGTCCAGCTGGTTGAATTCGAGAAAAATGGCCTGCAGCCGATCCTGCGCAATGCCCCGCCCGGAATCCCACACCTCCAGCCGCAAATGGCCGCCGCGGCGCCTCGCGCCGAGCAGGATCCGCCCCTGGTCGGTGTACCGGCACGCGTTGCTGAGGAAGTTGCGCAGGATACGTGTCAGCAACCGCAGGTCAGTGCAGATGGCATAGTCGGCTATGCGCGCATGCAGCTTCAGGCCTGCAGCATCGGCGACCGAGCTGAACTCCGAGACCAGCGGCGCGAACAGCTCATCCAAGCGGTACACGGCTACGTCCGGCTTGACCGCCGCCTGGTCGAGCCGAGAAATGTCCAGCAGGTCGGTCAGCAGGTCTTCGGCGCCTTCCAGGGCCTGGTGGGTGCGCTCCACCAACACATGCTCGGCCTCTGGCAACGGCCGCTCGCGCAAGGTGGAGATCAGCAGGCGCGCAGCGTTCAGCGGTTGCAGCAGGTCATGGCTGGCGGCGGCGAGGTATTTGTCCTTGCTGCGGTTGGCCGCCTCTGCGGCATCACGCGCCTCCAGTAATTCATCGGTACGCGCAGCAACCCGCTGCTCCAGTTCGTCATTGAGCTGTTGCAGGCGCTGCTGGGCCAGTTTGCGTTCGGTGATGTCGGCGACAAACCCCTCTACTATGCCCTCCTGGCCGGGTTTGAGCAGCAGGTTCATCAGCACATCGAGGTGGCTGCCGTCCTTGCGCCGCAAACGGGTTTCGTAGCCATGCAGGCTGTGCTCGCGGGCGAGGATAGCGGTAATGGCCTGCAACTCCTCGGTGCCGCCGTCAAACAGGTGTGCGGCCAAGTCAGTCAGGGAAAACAATACCGCTTGCGGGTCGTCGTAACCGAGCATGCGCGCCAGCGCCGGGTTGGCGGCACGCATGCCGTCCTGCAGGCTGGCCTGGAAAATCCCGTGCACGGCGTTTTCGAACAGCCACTTGTAGCGGTTGCGTTCAGCCTCCAGTTCGTCCAGACGGGCGGAAAGTTCCGGGTAGTGGCTTTTGCGCGCCGAGTGGTCGCCCAGCCCCAGCAGCCCGGCCAGCGCCCGTTGCTGCTCGTCAGAGGGCCTCGCCATAGACCACCTCAACATCACGCTGGCTCGACGCACGGGGGTTGGTGAGGATGCACGGGTCATCCATCGCATGTTGCGACAGGAACGGAATATCGGCAGTACGCACCCCATGCAGCCCCAGGGTTTCATGGAAGCCGATGGCGTGCTTCAGGGCAATCAGGTGCTCCACCAGGCGGCCGCAGATTTGCCGATGGTTGAGGCCACGGCAGTCGATGCCGAATACCTCGGCAATCACTTTGAAACGCTCGGGTGCCGAACTGTAGTTGAACGCCACCACGTGCTCCACCAGCACCGCGTTGCACAAGCCATGGGGCAAGTCGAGGAACCCGCCCAGGCTGTGCGACATGGCATGCACCGCGCCCAGAATCGCATTGGAGAACGCCAGCCCCGCCTGCATGCTGCCGAGCATGATCTTCTCGCGCAGGGCAATATCGGTGGGGTTTGCAATCATCTCCACCAGGTTGCCATTGATCAGGCGCATGGCTTCCAGCGCATGGGGATCGGTCAGCGGGCCATGGCCGGTGGAGACGAAGGCCTCGATGGCATGCACCAGCGCATCGATGCCGGTGCAGGCCGACAGGAACGGGTCCATGCTCAGGGTGGTTTGCGGGTCGATCAGCGACACGTCCGGCACCACCGCCTTGCTGACGATGGAGAACTTCATGCGCTCCTGCTGGTTGGAAATGATCACGAACTGCGACACGTCCGCCGAGGTGCCGGCGGTGGTCGGGATCAGGATCAGTGGCGGGCTGGGCACGCGGATCATGTCCACGCCTTCGAACTCGAGGATGCTGCGCCCGTGGGCGACCACGATGCCGATGGCTTTGCCGCAATCCATCGGGCTACCGCCGCCAACGGCGACGATAACGTCACAGTGGTTCTGCCGGTAGATCTCGGCGCCGAGCATTACCTCTTCGACTCGAGGGTTGGGAGACACGTCGGTGTACAGGCAGTAGTCGATGCCCTGGGCCTGCAGGCTGGCCTCCACATCCGCCACCCAGCCGGCGGCGATCACGCCGGGGTCGCTGACCACCAGGACCTTGCGTGCACCGAAGGTCTTGGCGTAATTGGCGACATTGTGCCGGCAGCCGGCACCAAAGATGATTTCAGGCGATACGAACTTGCGAAGCGGGCTGAAACTCTGGCTCATCGGAAAGCCTGTTCTTATTGTTCTGGAAGGTAACCGCCAGCGTAAAGCATCCGGCCGCGAAAGCAACCAGACCAAAGCGGGGCCACGGTTCATTCGACCCAGGCCTTGGCGCGGGCCACCTCCAGGAACGCCAGCACGTCCTCTTCGAGCCCTGCTGCGCTGGGGAAGCGCCTTGCCAGGCGATCTATGATGGCAGCCACGCTACGCTGGCCGTCCAGCAGCTCCAGTACCCAACCGGCACTGGCGTTGAGCTCGATGATGCCTCCGGGGTACAGCAGCACATGGCAAGCCTGCAGCGGCTCCCAGTGCAGGCGGAAACCTTTGCCCAAAGCCAGTGTGTGCTCGCGATCGATCAGCTTCACAGGGGCATCGGCACTGAAGGCCCGGCCACCGATGCGGTGGCCGGGCAGGCATCAGCGATTGGCGAAATACATCGTCACTTCGAAGCCAATGCGCAAGTCGGTATAGGCGGGTTTATTCCACATCGGGCAAGTCCTCTTCTTGTGCCGGAGAATTCCGGTAGAAGCATTAATGCACGGGGGCGGGCTGGGCCGAATGCTACTTTGGAACGAGCTTGCGGGGTGCGTTGGTAGGGGGCCTCTTCGCGGGCACGCCCGCTCCCACAGGCCTGCAGTTGTGCGGTCCCTGTGGGAGCGGGCGTGCCCGCCAAGCAAGCGGCGTGGTTTAGAAGAAGCCCAACGGGTTGATGTCGTAGCTCACCAGCAGGTTCTTGGTCTGCTGATAATGGTCGAGCATCATCTTGTGGGTCTCACGGCCAACACCCGACTTCTTGTAGCCACCAAACGCTGCATGCGCCGGATACAGGTGATAGCAGTTGGTCCATACCCGCCCGGCCTTGATCCCCCGGCCCATGCGGTAGGCGCGGTTGATGTCGCGGGTCCACAGGCCGGCGCCCAGGCCGAATTCGGTGTCGTTGGCGATCGCCAGCGCTTCAGCTTCGTCCTTGAAGGTGGTCACGCCCACCACCGGGCCGAAGATTTCTTCCTGGAACACGCGCATCGTGTTGTTGCCCTTCAACAGGGTCGGCTGGATGTAGTAACCGCTTGCCAGGTCGCCCTGCAGCCGCTCGGCACTGCCGCCAGTCAGCAGCTGCGCGCCCTCCTCCTTGGCAACCTGCAGGTACGAAAGGATCTTGTCGTACTGTTGCTCGGAAGCCTGGGCACCGACCATGGTCTCGGTATCCAGCGGGTTGCCACGTGTGATCTTGGCGATTTTCTTCATCACCTCGGCCATGAACGGCTCGTAGATCGATTCCTGGATCAGCGCCCGCGACGGGCAGGTGCATACCTCGCCCTGGTTGAAGAACGCCAGCACCAGGCCTTCGGCGGCCTTTTCGATGAACGCGGGCTCGGCCTGCATGATGTCTTCGAAGAAGATGTTCGGCGACTTGCCGCCCAGCTCGACGGTGGACGGGATGATGTTCTCGGCCGCGCACTTCATGATGTGCGAACCCACCGGGGTGGAGCCGGTGAAGGCGATCTTGGCAATGCGCTTGCTGGTAGCCAGGGCCTCGCCAGCCTCGCGGCCAAAGCCCTGGACGATGTTCAGCACACCGGCCGGTAACAAATCGGCGATCAGCTCGGCGAAAATGGTGATCGACAGGGGCGTTTGCTCAGCCGGCTTGAGCACCACGCAGTTGCCGGCGGCCAGCGCCGGGGCAAGCTTCCAGGCGGCCATCAGCAGCGGGAAGTTCCACGGGATGATCTGCCCGACCACGCCCAACGGCTCATGGATGTGATAGGCCACGGTGCCTTCGTTGATCTCGGCGGCACCACCTTCCTGGGCACGGATGCAACCGGCGAAGTAACGGAAGTGGTCCGCCGCCAGCGGCACGTCGGCATTCAAGGTTTCGCGCACGGCCTTGCCGTTGTCCCAGCTTTCGGTGACGGCCAGCACTTCCAGGTTCTGTTCGATGCGGTCGGCGATTTTCAGCAGCATCAGGGCGCGGTCTTGCACCGAGGTCTTGCCCCAGGCTTGAGCGGCGGCATGCGCGGCGTCCAGGGCGCGGTCGATGTCCTGGGCAGTGGAGCGCGGGAATTCGGCAATCGGCTGGCCATTGACCGGCGAACTGTTGGTGAAGTATTGGCCAGCCAGCGGCGGCACGAACTCGCCATTGATGAAGTTGCCGTAGCGTGGTTTGAAGGACACGACGGCACCTGGAGTTCCGGGTTGTGCGTAGATCATGCTGAGCCTCTGCGGGTCGATGCCTGTCCCACGACAGGCGATGGACCGATGGTAAAAAGCCCCGCGTGCCGGGCGAATGCATCGTTGGCAGCGGGGCTCTCGTCATTTGGTAGTAGGGTTACAGCGTTATGGCTGAGCGCTTGCCGTTTGCTGCAACTGTTTGGGCAGTTTGAAGGTCCAGAGCATGCCGCCCTGGTTGAAGTCCTTGACCCGCTTGGCCACTTCGCCGCCCCACAGCGGCACCGCACCACCCCAGCCGGAAACCACCGAAACGTATTGTTCGCCGTCCATTTCCCAGGTCACGGGCGAGCCGAGCACGCCGGAGCCGGTCTGGAACTCCCAGACCTTGTCGCCAGTCTTGGCATTGAAGGCCTGCAGGAAGCCTTCCGGCGTGCCGGTGAACACCAGGTTGCCCTTGGTGGTCAGCACCCCGCCCCACAGCGGCGCGTAGTTCTTGTGGCGCCACACTTCCTTGCCGCTGATGGGGTCGATGGCGCGCAGCACGCCGATGTAGTCTTCGTTGAGCGGCTTGATGGTGAAGCCGGCGCCGAGGAACGCCGCGCCCTTCTTGTAGGCGATGCCTTCGTTCCAGATGTCCATGCCCCACTCGTTGGACGGCACGTAGAACAGCCCGGTGTCCTTGTTGTAGGCCATCGGCATCCAGTTCTTGGCACCGAGGAAGGCCGGGGCGACGAACACCGAGCTGCCCTTGGCCTCGCTACCCGGCGCGCCTGGGCGGCTGGCGTCGTTGTAGATAGGCCGGCCATCCTTGTCCAAACCGGTGGCCCAGGTGATCTTGTCGACGAAGGGGAAGCCGCGGATGAACTTGCCGTTGGTGCGGTCCAGCACGTAGAAGAAGCCGTTGCGGTCGGCCGTGGCGGCAGCCTTGACCTCCTTGCCGCCGTCCTTGTAGTTGAACGAGATCAGCTCATTGACGCCGTCGAAGTCCCAGCCATCATGGGGCGTGCTCTGGAAGTGCCATTTGATGGTGCCGTCGTCCGGGTTCAGCGCCAGGCGCGACGAAGAGTACAGGTTGTCGCCGGGGCGCAGGTGCGAGTTCCACGGCGCAGGGTTGCCAGTGCCGAACAGGATCAGGTTGGTTTCCGGGTCGTAGTACCCGCCCAGCCATGGCGCCGCACCGCCGGTCTTCCACAGGTCGCCAGGCCAGGTCTTGCCCGCCTCACCGCCAGAAATACCGTTTTCGATCGCCTTGCCATCCTTGTACACATAACCCATGTGCCCTTCCACGGTGGGGCGCATCCACAGCAGCTCGCCGTTTTCCGGGTTGTACGCCTGGATCTTGCCCACCACGCCGAACTCACCACCGGCAACGCCGGTGATCAGCTTGCCGTTGACGATCATCGGCGCGGCGCTGATGGAGTAGCCTTCCTTGTGGTCGGCCACTTTCTTGCTCCAGACCACCTTGCCGGTGTCCTTGTTCAAGGCCACCAGCTTGGCGTCGAGGGTGCCGAAGAACACCAGGTCGCCGTACAGCGCCACGCCACGGTTGATCACATCGCAGCACGGGCGGATGTCATCCGGCAGGCGTGCATCGTATTGCCACAGCTTCTTGCCGGTGCGGGCGTCCACGGCGAACACCCGCGAGTAGGAGCCGGTCAGGTACATCACCCCGTCCTTGATCAGCGGCTGGGCCTGCTGGCCGCGCTGCTTCTCACCGCCGAAGGAGAACGCCCAGACCGGCCGCAGTTCCTTGACGTTGTTGGCATTGAGCAGGTCCAGCGGGCTGTAGCGCTGGCCCTGCACGCCCAGGCCGTTGGTCACGATCTGCTGCGGGTTCTTCGGGTCCTGGAGGATTTCTTCATTGCTGACAGCGGCGTGAGCCGCGCCGGCAAGCAGCATGGCGCTGAGCACCAGGCTCACGGCGAACAAGGGGCGACGTGGGGATCGGGTCATGACGGCTACCTTTGGCTTTATTGTTGTGTCCGGGAAAATTTCCCGGTGTGCCGAGAATTCTTGGTTGCCTACCCGGTTACCAACAATTGGCCGCAGTGCGGAGATTTCTAGTTCCTTGGTATCGGCTTGGGATTTGCGTGGGGGGCACAGATCGAGCGCCGCCCGCGCGGCGCATCGCGAGCTACGCTCGCTCCTACGTTTGTTTTTGCCCAGTAAAGCCTGTGCCAGGCGCGCGCGACCGCCTTGTTTGTATGACGCGATATCGAGCCATGCGCCAAGGGGATCGCGCGCAAACCCCACAGGCATAATTGGCCCGAAACAAACGTAGGAGCGAGCGTAGCTCGCGATGCGCCGCGCGGGCGGCGCTCGATCTCACAGGCGCAAAAAATGCCATGACGAACCCTAAAAAGCCTCACCGCCCCCATCCACCCGCCGCAGCTGCTGTCGCTCATAACGCGGATACAGATGGCTGACACTGCGAATCAGCTCATACCGCGTCAAGCTGATCCCGGCAAACCTCTCAGGGATGGGGCTGCGGATCATCTCGGCCATGTCATCGCCGCGCGCCGCGCCATCACGCATCAGGCCATCCAGCCAACCCAGGTAGCCACGCATCTGCGCGAACGGCTGCGCATCACTGGCCACCGGGCCGTGGCCGGGCACCAATTGCTTCCAGGGCAACGCCTGCAAGGTGTCCAGGTCCTTGAGCCACACCTCCAGCCCCGGGCTGTTGGGCGTGGTCAGGGCACGTTCGTAGAACACCAGGTCGCCGGCGAACAGCACGCCGGTGTTTTCATCGAGAATCGCCAGGTCGGCACCGGTATGCCCGCTCAGCGCCAGCAGCCGCAGGCGGTGCCCGCCCACTTCACGCCCCCCCGGCTGCAGCACCTGGGTCGGCAACACCACCTCGGTACCGCGCATCCAGTCGCCAACCAGGCGGTACATGTTTTCGGCCATGGCGTCGCCTTGCTGGCGCAGCAGGTCGCGGGTGCCGGCCAAGGCGCCAATCGGCACATCTGCAAAGGCCTGGTTGCCCAGTACGTGATCAGGGTGATGATGGGTCAACAGCACTTCCAGCACCGGCTTTTCGGTGACGGTGGCAATCGCCTGACGCATCGCTTCGCCATAGCGTTTCGATGGCCCGCTGTCGATGACCACCACACCACTGTCGGTGACGATGAATGCGGTGTTGACCACATTGCCGCCATTGGCCTTGGCAAAATTGTCGGTGCTGCCTTCCAGCAACCAGGTGCCCTCGGCGATCTGCCGGGGAGTGAGCCGGTATTCCAGGTCGGCCTGGGCCGGCAGCCCCAGGCACAGTAGCAATAGCAGGGTCCAACGCATGACGGCGCCTCTGGTCTGGGGTGAAGTCGGGCAACTGCTCAGGGCACCGCTGCCTCGAACTGGTTGCCGCTGTTGTCCTGCAACAACAGCCGGGTTGGCCCGGTGCCGCGGATGTCAAAGCCCAGGTTGGGGTTTTCGCTGACCGCCGGGTACAGCTCGAGGCTCGCCAGGCGCTGGCCGTCGTCGCCTTGCAACTCGGCATGGTTGAGGAAGAACTCGGGAATGCCGCTGACCAGGCCGTTATCCATCGGGTGGGCCACCTGCAGGCGCAGGCGGCTGCTGTCGCCACGCGGGTAGCGCCCGCCCAGCACTTCACCGAGGTGCTCCTCCCAGCCGGGTTGGGTACGGACTACGCTGGGCGCGGCACACCCGCCACCTGCGGCATCAATCAGGGTCGAGCCGACATGCCACAGGCCATCGCGCGTCAGCACGGCGGCACGCAGCGGCGTGGCCTGCTCGATACGAATACGGATCGACAACCAGGGCAGCACGCGCTCGCCAGGCTGGAAGTCGACGATGCGCGGCAACGGGTTGAGTTCGGCCCAGGCGATGATCCGTACCACCTCGCCCGTGAACGCCCGGGCGTCGATCTCCAGCGGCACCTGCCGCGCGTCCTCGGCAAAGGGCGGCGCCAGCAGTTTTACACGGTCATCGAACACGAACGCTGCCTGGCCCAGTATCTGCTTGTGGTAGAAGTCCCACATGACCGAGGGCACCGGGTCTATGTGGGTGCCCTGCGTCGCAGCCTGGGCCGCCAAGGGCATCCAGCAGGCCAGCAGGAACGTCGCTCGCCAGTTCATGGCCACTCCTATTGATACATCTCCGGGACCTCGTAACGCAGGCCGTAAGTGGCATACATCGCCTTGAGCCGGCCATCACGGATCATGCCCTCGAGGGCCTCCTCCACCGCATAGGCCAACTGCCGGTTGCTTTCGTGCACAGCCATGCCGATTTCCCAGGCTTGCTTGCCAAGGTTCGGGTAGGCGTTTTCCGCCAGGGCCAGTTGCGGGTCGGCGGCTTGGTGCAGTTGCCAGTCGACCTCGCCGCGCATCGCCATCACCGCGTCCACCTGGCCGGCCTGCATCGCGGCAAATGCCTGCTGCACGTTGGGGTAATGGTGGGTCTTGGCGCTGAGCATGCCGTTGAACACCGAGGTCAGGTAGAACGACGGCACGCTGTCGACCTCGACCCCGATCGGGTGCTGCTGGAACACCGCCACACTGGCCACCGAGGCCAGCCGGCGCTGGTCATAGGCCACCTGCCAGCGCTCTTGCTGATAGGGGCCGAACATCACCACCTGGGCGTTTTCCAGCTCGCCCAGTTCGTTGCGCTTCTGCGCGTAATCGTGATCGTATGGCACCCGCATCATCAGGTCGGCCAATTGCTGGTGGCGCAGCGGGCTGCCGCGCCAGATGTAGTCGCGCAGGTCATCGTCGAGCTTTTCTCCAGGCGGTGCCCAAATCAGTTGCAGGCGCACCCCCAAGGCCGTGGCGAGGGCCTGTGCCAGCTCCACATCGACGCCTCGCGGCTGGCCGTGGTCCTGGAAACTGTAGGGTGCGAAATCCTTGTACACCGCCACTTTCAACTCGCCGGCGGCGATGATCGCGTCGTAGTTGCGCACCTGCGCCTGGGCCACCGCGCAACACAGCAGCAGGCCACTCAACAGCACCGTCCACAGGCGCATGGCCGTCATTCCTCGACGTGCACGCTGTCCAGGTAGGTGCGCACCGCCCACAGCGCTTCCTGGCTCAGGTAATCGGCCATCTTAGGCATGTACACTCGGCCGTCGCGCACCGCACCGTGGCGCACCCGCTCAACGAACCACTCATCGCCGGCATCACCGGCATCGAGCATGCGCAGGTCCGGGGCGATACCGCCGGACTTGGCCTCCAGCCCATGGCAGGCCGCGCAGTTCTGGTTGTAGGCCGAGGCACCGATTTCCACGGCCTTGTCGTGCTCGGGTGAGCTGCGGTAAGGGTTCACTGCCGCCCAACCGTCGCCGTCCAGGCTAACGCCAGCGTCCTTGATCGGGGTCAAGCCCTTGGTCTCCACGGCCTGGGGCACCACGTTGCCATGGGCCCAGGCCGTGCCGGTCAGCACAGCCCCGGCCAGCAACCCTGCAGCAAGCAACACATCGCGTTTTTTTGTCATTGTTATGCCCTCACCATTGCACGCAAAGCCTCAACCACAGAGGCCGTGCCGCCATCTTAGAAACAGCCCGCAGGCGGCCGAATGCTGCTTTGGTGGCCGGGCCTTACTCCCTTGGTAGTAGGGCTTGTGGCGAAGGGCCAATTGAGGTGCCGTGCGGGAACTCTTCCCGGCAAGGGCGGGAATTTTTCCGTATCCCGCAACCACCGCCCCACCCCACCCTGTGCAGGCCAAAACCTCCACTGGGAACTGCAACCATGACAATAAGATCGCTACCCGCCCTTTCCCCTCTGGCCTTGAGCGTGCGCGTCCTGCTGATGGCCGGTAGCCTGGCCCTGGGCACTGTGGCAACAGCGGCCACCCCCTCTGCTGCACCTGCCGGCAAGCACGTCACCTGGGAAGACATCGCCAATGACCACCTGACCACCCAGGACGTGCTGCAGTACGGCATGGGCACCAACGCCCAGCGCTGGAGCCCGCTGGCCCAGGTCAACGACCAGAACGTGTTCAAGCTCACGCCGGCCTGGTCCTACTCCTTCGGCGACGAGAAGCAGCGCGGCCAGGAGTCCCAGGCCATCGTCAGCGACGGCGTGGTCTACGTCACAGGCTCCTACTCACGGGTATTCGCCCTCGATGCCAAGACCGGCAAACGCCTGTGGACCTACAACCATCGCCTGCCCGACAACATTCGCCCGTGCTGCGACGTGGTCAACCGCGGGGCAGCGATCTACGGCGACAAGATTTACTTCGGCACCCTGGACGCGCGGGTCATCGCCCTGGACAAAAACACCGGCAAAGTGGTGTGGAACAAGAAGTTCGGCGACCACAGCGCCGGCTACACCATGACCGGCGCACCGGTGCTGATCAAGGACAAGACCAGCGGCAAGGTTCTGCTGATCCACGGCAGCTCCGGCGATGAATTCGGCGTGGTCGGCCAGCTGTTCGCGCGCGACCCAGACACCGGCGAAGAGGTGTGGATGCGGCCTTTCGTCGAAGGCCACATGGGCCGCCTGAACGGCAAGGACAGCACCCCGACCGGCGATGTCAAGGCGCCGTCCTGGCCAGACGACCCCACCACCGAAACCGGCAAGGTCGAGGCCTGGAGCCACGGCGGCGGCGCCCCTTGGCAAAGCGCCAGCTTCGACCCCGAGACCAACACCATCATCGTTGGCGCGGGTAACCCCGGCCCGTGGAATACCTGGGCGCGCACGTCGAAGGACGGCAACCCGCATGACTTCGACAGCCTGTACACCTCCGGCCAGGTCGGCGTCGACCCGAGCACCGGCGAGGTCAAATGGTTCTACCAGCACACCCCCAACGATGCCTGGGACTTCTCCGGCAACAACGAGCTGGTGCTGTTCGACTACAAAGATAAGGACGGCAAAGTGGTCAAGGCCACCGCCCACGCCGACCGCAACGGCTTCTTCTACGTGGTAGACCGCAACAACGGCAAGCTGCAGAACGCCTTCCCCTTCGTCGACAACATCACCTGGGCCAGCCACATCGACCTGAAGACCGGGCGCCCGGTGGAAAACCCCGGCCAACGCCCGGCCAAGCCGTTGCCGGGTGAAACCAAGGGCAAGCCGGTGGAAGTCTCGCCACCGTTCCTTGGCGGCAAAAACTGGAACCCCATGGCCTACAGCCAAGACACTGGCCTGTTCTACATCCCCGGCAACCAGTGGAAAGAGGAATACTGGACCGAGGAAGTGAACTACAAGAAAGGCTCGGCCTACCTGGGCATGGGCTTCCGTATCAAGCGCATGTACGACGACCACGTCGGCACCTTGCGCGCCATGGACCCGACTACCGGCAAGCTGGTGTGGGAACACAAGGAGCACCTGCCGCTGTGGGCAGGCGTGCTGGCCACCAAGGGCAACCTGGTATTCACCGGCACGGGTGACGGTTTCTTCAAGGCGTTCGACGCCAAGACGGGCAAGGAGCTGTGGAAGTTCCAGACCGGCAGCGGCATCGTTTCGCCGCCCATCACCTGGGAGCAGGATGGCGAGCAGTACATCGGCGTGACCGTGGGCTATGGCGGCGCGGTGCCGCTGTGGGGCGGCGACATGGCCGAGCTGACCAAACCCGTGGCGCAGGGCGGCTCGTTCTGGGTGTTCAAGATCCCTAGCTGGGACACCAAGACTGCACAGCGTTGACCTGCAGCGGGGAGCGGGCCTGTGCCCCTCCCCGCATCAGCCCTTCTTCTGCATAGAGCCTTTCGCCATGAACTACTTACCCTTTGCCTTGCTGTTGGTGCTGTCCCCTGCCATGGCCGAGAATGCCGACGATGCTGGCAACGATGCCCCTTTGACCATCAACGGCTGCGTGATTGCCGAAGCCAGCCAGTGCCCGGGGGCCAACCTGCGCGGCGCCAACCTGGCCAACCAGGACCTGCGCAAGATGAACCTGGCCGGCGCCGACCTGCGCGATGCCGACCTGCGCCATGCCCAGTTGGACCTGGCCAACCTGGAAAGGGCCCGCCTTCAAGGCGCCAACCTGACCCGCGCCAGCCTGCAACAGAGCAACCTGCGCTTGGCCGACCTGAGCAATAGTAGGCTGGTGGCCATTCAGGGCTGGGGGCTGTTCGCCCAAGGGGCACAGTTTGCCAAGGCCGACCTCAGTGCGGCCTACCTGCAGTTCGCCAGGCTGTCCGGGGCGAAGCTGCAGCAGGCCAACTTGCAGGCGGCGGACCTGGAGATGGCCTGGTTGAGCAAGGCTGATCTACAAGGGGCCAACCTGGGCGATGCCAACCTGCAGGAAGCAAAATTTGGTCAGAGCAACCTGGCCCGCGCCGATTTGCGCGGGGCGCGGCAGCATTACGGAAATTTTCAGGAAGCCAACATGGAGGGGTGCAAAGGGTGCCCTGAGACCTGGGACAAGTGAGCGCAGGGTTCGACGTGGGATGTGTGGCGCCTGGGAGACCGAGCGCCACCCGCGCGGCGCATCGCGAGCTACGCTCGCTCCTACGTTTGTTTTTGGCCAGTAACGCCTGTGGCAGGCGCACGCGACCGCCTTTTTTGTACGACGCGATATCGAGCCATGCGCCAAGGCGTTCGCGCGCAAATCCCACAGGAATAATTGGCCCGAAACAAACGTAGGAGCGAGCGTAGCTCGCGATGCGCCGCGCGGGCGGCGCTCGATCTCCCAGGCGCCACATCTGTCATGTCGGCCATCACCCCGCCACCCGTACCACCCCAAGGTCGATCCCCAGGTGCACCAGCTCGGCATGCGAGCTGACCTGCAACTTGCTCTTGAGCAAGGTCAGGTGGTTGGACACGGTCTTGGCACTGATACACAACTGCTCGGCAATCACCCGCATCGGCGTCCCCTTGGCCAGCATCGTGAAAATCTCCAGCTCGCGCTGGGTCATGCGCTGCAACCGTGGATCACTGGCGCTCTGCTGTGACGTGCACGCCAACTGGGTGGCCAGAGGCTGCTCGATGTAGGCATGCCCGGCCATCACCCGCTGCACCGCCTCGATCAACACCTCGGGCGCCGAGTTCTTCGTCAGGTAGCCCGAGGCCCCCGCGTCCAGCGCCTGGCGCACCAGCGGCAGCTCGTCGTGCATGCTGAAAAACAGTACCCGCAGTTGCGGCAGGCGCTGGCGCAGGCGACGGGTGGTTTCCAGGCCACTGATACCGGGCAGGCCAAAGTCCATGATCACCAGGTTGGGGACTTGCTCCTGCACCCGGGCCAGCGCCTCTTCACCACTGGCAGCCTCACGCACCTGCATCAACGGCAGCACCGCCCGCAGCAGGCTGGCGTAGCCCTGGCGGACCACGGCATGGTCATCGACCAACACGATATTCATCACACCTCCTTGGGAATGTTCAGGGCCAGCGCCCAGCCGCCACCCGGGCGGCTGAAAATACGCAGCTCCCCGCCCAGGCTACGGGCGCGCTCGGCCATCGAGTGCAAACCTAGCCCTGGGCGCTGGGGCGGGCGTGCGCCGCAGCCATTGTCGCGAATGAACAGGCGCAAACCCTTGGCACTGCGCTGCAGACGTACCCGCACCTGGCTGGCGCCGGCATGCCGGGCGACGTTGGTCAGCGCCTCCTGCAGCAAGCGGTACAAGTGCGTTCTGCTCGGCCCAGGCAGCGCCGGCAAGTGCTCGCCAACCCGTAGCCGGCATTCGATGCCCTGGCTGGCCTGCCACTGGCTCACCAGCAGGCCGAAAGCCTCGGCCAGCGGCATGTAGTGCAGCGCCACGGGGTACAGGTTGTGCACCAGCGCGCGAAAACCCTGCTGCAAGCGCTCGCAATTGAATTCGAGGGCGTGCGCCGTCTGCGTCACCACCGCAGGCTGATCGGCCACCATGCGCAACAGGCAGAGCTGAGCACGCATGCCGGCCAGGTACTGCCCCAGGTCATCGTGCAGGGTCTGCGCCAGCTGGGTACGCTCTTGTTCCTGCACCGCCAACAGGGCTTGGGTCAGGTGGACATTGTCAGCCTGGGCCTGCTCCAGCGTGGCAGCCATGCGGTTGAAGTGTTCCGCCAACTGGCGCGCTTCCGGCAGGCCGGCTTCGCGCAGGCGTGCTGTCAATTGCCCGCCTGAAACCTGGCGCAAGGCACCCAGCAATTCCTCCAGCAGGCCCATGGCACGCCGCACCGCCCAGCGGATGGTCAACAGGCTCAACAACAGGGCCAAGCCGCACAGGCTCAGCAGTTGCTGCAGCGAATCCCAGACTTCGTCGATTTCATCCCGCGCATCCACGGCTATCAACACTCGGCGCCCGTCACTCAGCGCCAGCAGCCGACTGCTGTGATCGCGCTCGCCGAACAGCTGACGCCCCAGCCAGGCATCGACACCGCCTTGGTGTGGAAGCTGTGCAGCTTCACCCGGCGCCAGCCAGTGCACCCGCACATGGCGCAAGCGCTCGGTCAGGCCGGGTTGCAGGCTCGCCGGGTCACGCTCGGCAGTGTCGCCAAGGTACGCCACCACGGCTTCGGCAGACTGCAACTCACGCTCGACGTCCGCCACCGCCTGGTGCAACAGCACCCCGGCGCACGCCAGCGTCACCAGGGCAAAGCAGAAGGTGACCCAAAGGTTGATACGCCACAGGGCAGACAGGTTGATGAGGCGCATGGGCGGTTCTCCTCGGGGCGCTGCGGCCCATCGTAAAACCGTGGCCTGCGCGGTGAATTACTACCTTGGTACCGGCCGAGCGCTACTTTCTGCATATTTCCCCCTCCCGGCGGGGTTCCTATGCTGGCGCCATCTGCCGTGGAGTGTGTTATGCGCCAGCCTGCCCAACTTGCCTTGACCTGCCTGCTGGCCCTGGCCGCGACGTTGTCGGCGCCCTTGGTGTGCGCTGCAGAACCGTTGCAGGTGCGCATCGGCTACCTGGGCTATCGCCCCGACCCCGGCCCACTGCTGTCCAACATCATCCCCGAGCCTGCCGACGCCGGCCTGCAAGGGGCGGAACTGGCGATTGTCGACAGCAACAGCACCGGGCGCTTCCTGAAACAGCACTTCCAGCTGACCAGCGCCACGGTCGACAGCCCCGAGGCCCTGCTGCAGGCCGCCAACGCCCAACATGACCAAGGCCTGCGCCTGTTCGTGGTGAACGCCCCAGCAGCCAGCCTGCGCGCGCTGTCCGCCGCCCTGCCCGACAGCCTGCTGTTCAATGCCGGCAGCCCTGACGACAGCCTGCGCAGCAGCCAGTGCCTGGGCAATGTGCTGCACAGCCTGCCGGGCCGGGCCATGCTGGCCGATGCCCTGGTGCAGTTCCTGGTGCTGCGCAAGTGGCAGCGGGCGCTGCTGGTGGTCGGCCAGACCGAGGACGACAAAGCCTACGCCGACGCCCTGCGCCGCGCACTGAAGCGTTTTGGTGCGCAACTGGTCGCGGAAAAAACCTGGACCTTCGACAACGACCAGCGCCGCAGCGCCCAGGCCGACATGCCGTTGTTCACCCAAACCGCCGAATACGACGTGGTGCTGGTGGCTGACGAACGCGGCGACTTCGGCGAATACCTGCCCTACCAGACCTGGTACCCGCGCCCGGTGGCCGGCACCCAGGGCCTGACCCCCACGGGCTGGCACAAGAGCGTGGAAACCTTCGGTGCGGCCCAGCTGCAAAAGCGCTTCGAGGCCCAGGCCGGGCGCTGGATGAACGACCGCGACTTCGCCGCCTGGATGGCTGTGCGCAGCGTCGCCAGCGCGGCCAGCAAGCTGCGCCAGGCCGAACCACGCGCGCTGCAGCAACTGCTGCTCAGCGAGCAGTTGCCGTTGGACGGCTTCAAGGGCCGCAAGCTCAGTTACCGCCCATGGAACGGTGAACTGCGCCAGCCGATTGCGCTGGTGCAGCCGCGGGCCCTGGTCAGCACCTCGCCGCAGGAGGGCTTCCTGCATCCCTTCAATGAAATGGACAGCCTGGGCTACGACAAGCCCGAAGTGACGTGCAGCTACCCCTGACCCAACAACCACAACAATAAGGAATTCGCCATGCGCCGCCCCTTCTTCCACCGGGCCCTGCTCTACCCCAGCCTGCTGTCGGGCGCCCTGGCGCTGGCCTGCGGGCACGCCACGGCGGCCACCGCCTGGGTCTCCAACGAAAAGGACAACAGCCTCAGCCTGATCGACATGCAAACACTGCAAGTCACCGAAACCCTGCCGGTGGGCCAGCGCCCGCGCGGCCTGCTGCTGTCCCACGACAACAAGCTGCTGTACATCTGCGCCAGCGATTCGGACCGGGTGCAAGTGATGGACGTGGCCACCCGCAAGATCATCAAGGAGCTGCCCTCCGGCAAGGACCCCGAGCAGTTCGCCCTGCACCCCAATGACCGCTGGCTGTATGTGTCCAACGAAGACGATGCGCTGGTGACGGTGATCGACACCGTGACCGACAAGGTGCTCGGGCAGATCGACGTCGGCATCGAACCTGAAGGCATGGCGGTCAGCCCCGACGGCAAATGGGCGGTCAACACCAGCGAAACCACCAACATGCTGCACTGGATCGACACCAGCACCCAGACCCTGGCCGACAGCACCCTGGTCGATCAACGCCCGCGCTTCGTCGAGTTCGACAAGGACGGCTCGAAACTGTGGGCCTCGGCGGAAATCGGCGGCACGGTGACCATCCTCGACGTGGCCACGCGCCAGGTGCTGAAAACCCTGAACTTCCAGATCAAGGGCGTGCACCCAGACAAGGTCCAGCCGGTGGGCATCAAGCTCAGCGCCGATGGCAAGTACGCCTTCGTCGCCCTGGGCCCGGCCAATCATGTGGCGGTGATCGATGCCAAGACCTACGAGGTACTCGACTACCTGCTGGTCGGGCGGCGAGTCTGGCAGTTGGCCTTTACCCCGGACCAAAGCCAGTTGCTGGCCACCAACGGTGTCAGCGGCGACGTTTCGGTCATCGATGTGAAGAACCTCAAGGTGCTCAAGTCGGTGAAGGTCGGGCGCTACCCCTGGGGTGTGGTGGTGACACCATGAACGCCCTCGATGTAAGTGACGTGAGCTTTGCCTATGGCGCGCGCGAGGCACTCCGGCAGGTCGGTTTCAGCCTGGCGCCCGGGCGTTTTGCCGCGTTGCTGGGCCCCAATGGTGCCGGCAAATCGACCTTGATCGCCCTGCTTACCCGGCTGTACGACCTGCAGCACGGCGACATCCGCGTGTGCGGCTGCTCGCTGCGCAACGCTGCACGCCCGGCATTGCGCCAGTTGGGCGTGGTGTTTCAACAAAGCACCCTGGACCTGGACCTGAGCGTTGAACAAAACCTGCGCTACCACGCCGCGTTGCATGGCCTGTCGCGGCGCCAGAGCGACCAGCGCGTCGAAGCCGAACTGGCCCGCCAAGGCCTTGGCGAACGCCGGCGCGATCGAGTGCGCGAGCTGAACATCGGCCATCGCCGCCGGGTGGAAATTGCCCGCGCGCTGCTGCATGAACCACGCCTGCTACTGCTCGACGAGGCCAGTGTGGGCCTCGACCCGGCCAGCCGCCTGGCGCTCAACCAGCACCTGCGTCGGCTGTGCCGCGAGCAGCAACTGAGTGTGTTGTGGGCCACCCACCTGCTGGACGAAGTGCAGCCCAGCGATGACCTGTTGATACTGCATCAGGGGCGCCTGGTGGCCAGTGGCACGGCCGATGCGCTGAGCCTGGAGCACGGCGGCGACCTCGACAACGCCTTTGCCCGCCTGACCAGCACCCCTTCAGGAGCCGACGCCCAATGAACGCCTACTGGCAATGTTTCAACGGCATCATGCTGCGCGAATGGCTGCGCTTCGTGTTGCAGCGCACGCGCCTGCTCAGCGCCCTGGTGCGCCCACTGCTGTGGTTGCTGGTGTTCGCAGCCGGCTTTCGCGCGGCGCTGGGCATTGCCATCATCGAGCCTTACGACACCTACATCCCCTACGAGGTGTACATCATTCCGGGCCTGGCCGGCATGATTCTGTTGTTCAACGGCATGCAGGGCTCACTGTCGATGGTGTATGACCGCGAGATGGGCAGCATGCGCGTATTGCTGACCAGCCCGTTACCCCGGCCGTTTCTGCTGGCCAGCAAGCTGTTGGCGACCTCGTTGATTTCCCTGCTGCAAGTCTATGCCTTCCTCGCCATCGCCTGGCTGTACGGCGTGCAGCCACCGGCTGCGGGCTTGCTGCTGGCGTTGCCGGCCTTGTTGCTGGTGGCCTTCATGCTCAGCGCCCTGGGGCTGTTGCTGTCGAACGCGATTCGCCAACTGGAGAACTTTGCCGGGGTGATGAATTTCGTGATTTTCCCGCTGTTTTTCCTGTCTTCAGCGTTGTATCCGCTGTGGAAGATGCGCGAGGCCAGCCAGTGGCTGTATTGGCTGTGCGCTGTGAACCCGTTCAGCCATGCCGTGGAGCTGGTGCGGTATGCGCTCTATGAGCGCCTGAACCTGCTGGCACTGGTGGTGTGCCTTGGGTTGACCGCATTGTTCACGCTGCTGGCGATACTCACCTTCAACCCCCAGCATGCGGCGCTGCGCAAGCCCCGCTGATCAACCAGGCCTGTGAGTGCGCCTTTCTTGTGGCGGCGGCCGCCTACTACTTTAGTACTGCCTTTGCTGTCTGATCGTCGCATTCACAACGCACCACCACTGGCATGTAATGGGCCTATAACAAAAAGGATAAAACCATGCCACGTGCCCCGCGCCCCCTGCTGGCTGCCCTTACGCTGTGTCTGTCACTGGGTATCGCCCACGCCGACACCGCGCCGTTGTTTACCGCCGAGGGCTATCGCGCCACCCTTTACCGCAGCCCGACCCCGCAACAGGTCGAAGGCGGCCAGGTCATCGACACCGCCACGCTGCAGCACCTGCTGGGCCAAACCCCCAGGCCGGTGCTGATCGACGTCTATCGCCGCCAATGGCTGCAAGGGCGCTTCATCGAAGACGAGCCGCACGCCAACCTCCCCGGCAGCCTATGGCTGGCCAACACCGGCGACGGCGAACTGACCCAGGCCTGGCAGGACTACTTCGTGCGTAACCTGCACAAAGCCAGCGCCGGTCACCCGGAGCAACCACTGGTGTTTTACTGCCGCTCCGATTGCTGGTTAAGCTGGAACGCGGTAAAACGCGCGAAAGCCCTGGGCTATAACAACCTGTATTGGTACCGCGACGGCGTGGATGCCTGGCAGCAAGCCAACCTGCCATTGCAGCCGGCGCAACCAGTGCCCTTCCCCTGAATTGCCTGCCTGCGCATGCGTGCCCCGCTCCATCCAATAAAAACAAGGTGAAAAGGCCATGTACAAAATTTTGATTGCCGACGATCACCCCCTGTTTCGCGAAGCCATCCACAACGTCATCAGCGATGGTTTCCAGGGCAGTGAAGTCATGGAAACCGCCGACCTGGACAGCGCCTTGGCACTGACTCAGGCACACGACGACCTCGACCTGATCCTGCTCGACCTGAACATGCCCGGCATGCATGGCCTCAACGGCCTGATCACCCTGCGCAACGAGGCACCGACCACGCCGGTGGTGATCGTTTCGGCCGAGCAGGAAAAGCAAATCGTGCTGCAGGCCATTACCTACGGCGCCGTGGGTTTCATCACCAAGTCCTCGCCACGCTCACAGATGATCGAAGCGATCGAGCAAATCCTCAATGGCAATGTGTACCTGCCGCCCGACATCATCCGCGCCCAGAAAAGCAGCACCAGCCGGCGCCACAACGACGCCCCGAGCTTCCCGCCGGAAATGCTCCAGGCCCTGACCCGCAAGCAGCTGCTGGTGCTCGAGCGCATGACCAAAGGCGAATCGAACAAACAGATTGCCTACACCCTGGATATCGCCGAAACCACGGTCAAGGCCCACGTTTCGGCGATATTGCGCAAACTCAATGTGCACAACCGGGTGCAGGCGATCCTGAGTGCCGGCGATATCGATTTCGCCGATTACCTACGGCGTTGACCTGCACCGGCCAGCAAATGGCTCATCGCTGTCTTGAGCTTCATCGGCCGCACCGGCTTGTGCATCAGGGTGTGGCCTAGCTCACGGATCTGTTGCTTGAGGTCGTTGCTGTAGTTGGCGGTGATCATCAGTGCCGGTAGCGGCTGGGCGCGGCGGGCATTGATCCGCGCCACCGCATCGACACCATTGCAATCGTTGTCCAGGTGGTAGTCGGCAATCAACAGGTCGGCCTCGGCGTGGTAGTTGTCCACCTGGCGCGCCAGGTCTTCCTCCGACAACGCGGTGACCACCTGGCAACCCCAACCCTCCAGCAAGGTGCGCATGCCGGCGCAAATCGCCGCATCGTTATCCAGCACCCACACCCGTGCACCACGCAGGCGCTCGAGCATCGGCTCGCACATCGCCTGGCTCGGTTGGGCCTTGGGTGCCGTGGCGCTCAGCGGCACTTCGACCGCGAACACAGAACCTTTGCCAAGCCACGAACGCACGCGGATCCGGTGGCCGAGGATGCCGGCGATCTTCTCCACGATCGCCAGGCCCAGGCCCAGCCCGCGGTCCTGGTCCGGGCGTTGCACATCACCGCGCTTGAATTCCAGGAACATGTCTTCCAGGTGCTCCTCGGCAATGCCGATGCCACTGTCCCATACCTCGATCCGCAGGCCACCACGCAGGCGCCGACACCCCAGCACCACACGCCCGCTGCGGGTATAACGGATGGCATTGCTGAGCAGGTTGCGCAGAATGCGCGCCAGCAACTGGATGTCGCTGCGCACCACGGCAGAACAGCCCACGAAGTGCAGCGCCAGCCCTTCGCTGCGCGCCACCTGGGCGTATTCGGCGGCTAGGTTGTCCATCAACTCGCTGAGAGCGAACGGGGCGACATCGGCTTTGATCACGCCGGCATCGAGCTTGGATATATCCACCAGGGTGCCGAGCAGGTTCTCCACATCCTGCAGCGAGTTGCTGACATTGCGCACCAGGTGGCCAGCGTTCTGCGGCTCACGGCGTTCGAGCAGCGCGCTGGTGAACAACCGCGCCGCGTTCAGCGGTTGCAGCAGGTCATGGCTGACTGCGGCCAAAAACTTGGTTTTCGACAGGTTGGCCTGTTCAGCTTCGCGCTTGGCCTCGCGCAGGCGCGATTCCGCCTGGCTGCGCTCTTCGATTTCGCGCAGCAACTGGTCGTTGAGGCTGGTCAGCTCGGCGGTGCGTTCGCGCACCCGTTGCTCAAGGTGCTGATAGGCCTGGTGCAGCGCCTGGGCGGTGTTGCGGCGTTCGGTGATGTCGCGGATCAGCACGAAAATACCCACCACTTCGCCGCTGGCCAGGCGGTTAGGCACGTAGGAGCGCAGCATGTAGCGCTCCTGGCCGTTGATATTGGTTTCGGCAAACTCGAAGGTTACGCTCTCCCCCGCCAGCGCACGTGCCACATAGGCTTCCAGGCGCTGGTAATGCTGCTCGCTGTGGGCCTCACGCAGGCTCTGGCCAAGCATCACCCCGTGCGGCCAGCAATACCATTCTTCGTAAACCTTGTTGGTGAACTCATAGACCAGATCAGCGTTCAGGTAAGCGATCAGTGCCGGGACGTTGTCGGTGATCAGGCGAATCTGGTGCTGGTGGGCAGTCTCGGCACGCTGCCGGGCCTCGCTGAGCAAGCGGTTGACGGCCTTGAGTTCCGCCATGGCCTGGTTCAGCGCATCGGTGCGTTCACGCACCTGCTCGGCCAGCACCACCGAATGCTGGAAAGCGGCGTAAGGGTCGTTGCCACGGGTTACCCCGGACTCGATGCGTTCGATCAGCGCGCCGTTGATGCGCTGCAGCTTGTGGTTCTGATGCTGCAGCCGGGTAACCTCGGCCTGCAGTTCAGCGACCGACAGGCGGCCGGTTGCGGGCAATGGCGACCCCGGTAAAGGTCTGGTTGATGTGCATGCCATTGAACTGTTCTCCGTAGGTGTTGAAGCCAATCACCCGTTGCTCGCGCAGGAACGCACCGACTGGCTCCAGGCCGTGCCGGGCCTCCAGTTCCAGGCGCCGCAGGAAGCAATCACAACCGATGGTCAGCAGCAACGGGCCGAGCCGCTGGTGCAAACCGTCGAATAGCTGGTGCAGGTTCGGCAACAACGGGCCTGGGGTCATGGCCGTCAGCACGATGCCGTTCTCCACCGCGCAGTAGAAGCTCAGGCTCAGGTCCGGGTGCACCTGCTGAATCGCCCGCACGTAGTACTGATCGTGAATGCGTACCGCCAGCGGGTGGGCGGCGAACACCCGGTGATCAAGCGCGGCCACCGACACGCCGATATGGCGGGCGTACTCCTCGGCAGCGGGCTCGGCATTCAGTTCGAAAACCCGGCGCTGAGCACTGTCGGCTCCGGTGACCACCAGTTTTTCCTGGCGCGGCAGAATGTGGTGCGTGGTGAACACTTCAAAGTCCAGCCAGGTGTTGACCAGCACCACCACCGCTGCGCCGTTGTGGAATGCTCCGGCGTAGTACACATGGGTGCGGTTCAGGTAGTTGTCATCACCGGCCGATCCACCGAAGTGCGGGATTTCCCCCAGTGCTGCGCTAAGGGCCGCGAGCACCATCTCCTCGCGGCTGGACAATCCATCGAGCAGGGTCAGGGCAAAGCTGTGGCCCTTGATGGGCGACAGGGTATTGCTGCGGCAGGTGCCGACCAGGCGCTCGACCATCTGCTGCGCATCGATCAGGCTGAAGCGCTCCATTTCATCGATCAACTCGGTGGCGATGGAAAAGTGCCGGTGATCGAAGCCCACCGCCGTCACGCAATTACGGCCGTAGCCTTGCGGGGTGATTTCGCCAGCGCTGGTGCAACCGACCAGTCGAATACCGCCAAAATCCTGCTCCAACGCTTCGCCCAAGGCCTGCAAGTCGTATTCGGCGGAACAGAAGAACAACACGAAACCCAAGTGCGGGTGCAGCAACTGCCGCGCCAGGTCCTGAGCTGCCAGCCGTGCGTCGGTTGCCTGAGACATGGCGCTGACCACACCGTCGTTTTGGGCCTGCTGCATCGTGGTCTCCGGCGCGGGGTGGCTGAGGGATCAGTGTACGAAGGTGGGTACGGGGGACGAATGCTACTTGGGTAGCGGGTGGGCGGTTCCATGGGAGTACTGTTGTCTGCCTGTCATTGCAGGGGCCGCTTCGCGGCCCCCACCACTCACCAGGTCAGCACCGCGCCCACCGCAAAGGTATCGGTGTCTTCGTTCTGGGCACTGGTGTCATGCCCGTCAATGGAGAACTGGTTGTACTCGGCCACCAGTTTGAGGTTGTCGTTGATGTCGTGGAACAACGCCACGCCGCGGGTTTCGTAGTCTGCCCCGCTGCCCACCGCGCCATTGCCATCGTCCTTGGTCTTGCCATAGGACAGCGCCACGCGGTTCTTGCCGAACTTGTACGAGCCCTGCAGCAGGTAGCCGTCACTGTCGACATTGCGCAACACCGGTTCGCCAGCATTGTTGGTGAAGAATGGGTTGATGCCCTTGGCCTGGAACCCAGAACCGGTCAGCGACCAGCCGCCCATTTTCGCCTGCACCCCGTACCCCACCCCTTTGGAGGTGATCGTCTCTACTGTCGAGTCCGTGTTGTCAGAGGTCTGGTAACTGCCGTTGACCCAGCTGTAGATCTGCGCGCCACCCAGGTCGAACTGGTAGGTGATCTCGCTCTCGGTGCGGGGGTTTTCCTGGTAGGCCTTGCCGGTGGGGCTGCTGTCGTTGGTGTCCACCGGGTCCATGATGCCCACCGCCACCCGCAGGCCGTCCATCACCGGGGTGCGGTAGGTGATCTGCGAGGTGGGGAACGGGTACGGGTAGCCGCTGCCGATGTTGCCGAACGAAACCCCGCCGCCATCCACCAGCCCCAGCGTGTCGCTGACCTGGCCATAACCGGCCAGCAGTTCGTCGAGCAGGATGTTGGAACGAGCGAACAGCCCGAAGTCCTTGCCGATCAGCACCTCGCCCCATTCGGGGTTGGCCACCGTGCCGTAGAACTGACGCACGTCGATGGCGGTGTCGGTGCCGTTGGTTTCACTGTCGTTGATGGTTACCCAGAACGAGGCACGCGCACCGAGCTTGAGGTCATCCACCTGCTTGCCCATGTTGAAGCCCAGGTAGTTGGGCAAGAAACCCATTTTCACCCGCGATTGGCGGCGGTCGAACTGTTCGCCCTCACGGTCGACCTTGCTGTTGACGTAGAAGGCGTTGATATAGCCATCGGTGGAAAACGTCGTCTGGTCCTTGTCGTACAGCATGATCTCGGCCTCGGCGACACCGCTCAGGCCCAGGGCAGAAACACTGGCAATGGCGGCGGCGAGGAAACGAGGCGGCAGGTGCTTATTGTTGTTGTGCATGGCGCGCTCCAAACGGGGACTGGATGTCGGAGGCGATTATCAGAAGTGGGCAAATTGCCAGATACGCTGCTTTGGCGCGATTGGGTGGGTGCTTTGGAGCGGCGGGTATGGCGTGATGATTCGGACCCAGTACCTGCCTGGGCCGGGGTGCAAGACTTAGGGTGTACACATCAGTAGCAGGCGGGTATCAATACGCCTGAACGAACTGGGGGCCGCCTTGCGGCCCCCTTATCGCGTTACTTCAGGAAGCCAGCGCCTGCGAGCGTTGGCGCACGGGCATCTCATAACGGTGCGGTTGTTGCCAGGCCAGCCGCGCCTGCACATCGGCCGCCGCGTCCATCACCTTCTGCGCCCAGTTTTCATCCTTCGGGCACACCACCACCACGCGAAAACCGTGGTCGACGCCCTCCAGCCGCACACCTTCGGAATCATCGACATGCAGGTCGATGTCGAACGCCGATGGCAGCTTGGACGGCGAATTTTCCAGGCCTTTCTGCGCCAGGATGTGCTGGTGCCGGTCACTGTTGACCACGCCATCGACATGGATGCCGTACAGCATCAGCCAGCGGCGGATGTAAGCCGGAGTGCGCCCCGACGAGGTGTAGATCCAGATGCTGCAGCCTTGGCGGCGCAGGTCGCGAATCAGCGAACGGGTGCCGCTGCGCAGGGGCTCGCCGAGCCAGCGGTGGACGAAGGTTGGCAGCTTGCTGTCTTCGGCGGCGGCGTGCTCGGGCAGGCAGGCGAGCGTGTCGTCGATATCAAACGAAATGCGCACCTGGCCACGCTTGAGCTTGCGTTCGATGGCTTGGCGCCCGCGTGCGAACATGGATGACCGTTGCATCAGCGGCGCCCCTCACAGGCGGGCACGGGTGTGCCGCTCAGGAAGAACTTGCCGGGCTCAGGCGCCTTCGCTTCAAGGAAAGCGGCGTACTTTTTCTTGATCTTGGGGAGTTCGTACAAAGCCTTGACACCGTGTTTAGCGGAGTTGCGTATGACCGAGGACGGGTTGAAGTAACCCTCGGCGTTATCCAGCGACAGCACGAATGGCGGCAGCCCGGCACGCATCAGCAAGTAGCTGACGATGAGCGAACCGGTGCGGTTGTTGCCTTCGATGAACAGCTGCGGTTTGCTGAGGATACGTACATACACACCGGCTGCCCGCTTCCAGATCGAATCGCTGCGGTACGAGCAGTACCAGTTGTACAAATCCTTGATGCCACCTTCCACGTTGTTGAAAAAGTGCGCCTCGGTTGCGGCAAGGTGCGGGGCGAACTCCAAGCGGCGGGCCGGGTCGCTGCCGCACAGCACGGTGGCATTGATTTCCAGCATCAGGTTCAGCTGTTGCAGGTCGAAAAGGTCGATACCGCGAGCGACATAGTCGTCAATCAGGGCATAGCCTTCAAGCACATTCAGCAGCACCTCGTCGGTGAACGGGTCGCGCGGTTCGGTGAAATGCTGGCTGAGTTCTGCAAAGCGGCCCTGCACCTCGCGCAGTGCGCGCTCTACCGCTGACAGATCAAGACGACGCATCGCTCGCATTGGAAATCCTGGGTAACACTTTAACGGAAGGTAACGCGGCCAGGTGTTGCAACCTCCCTGGCTGCGACACCCGGCCACCTTGGGCATGCATGGCTCAGCTGAATTTGCCGCTGATGTAGTCGCTGGTCAGTTGTTCGCGCGGGTTCTGGAAAATCTGCGCGGTAGGGCCCATCTCGACCAGGTAGCCGGTGCGCGTGCCCTGGGAGATATCGACCGAGAAGAACGCCGTGGTGTCGGCCACACGAATCGCCTGCTGCATGTTGTGGGTCACCAGCGCGATGGTGTAGTCCTTCTTCAGCTCGACCATCAGCTCTTCCACCCGGCGGGTAGCGATCGGGTCGAGCGCCGAGCACGGCTCGTCCAGCAACAGCACTTCTGGCTCGGTGGCAATGGCACGGGCAATGCACAGGCGCTGCTGCTGGCCACCGGACAGCGACAGGCCGCTGACCTTGAGCTTGTCCTTCACTTCGTCCCACAGCGCGGCGCCTTGCAAGGCGTGCTTCACGCGGTCACCCAAGTCGCCTTTGTAGCGGTTCAGGCGCAGGCCGAAGGCGACGTTGTCGAAGATGCTCATCGAGAACGGGTTGGGCTGCTGGAACACCATGCCGATGTAGCGGCGTACCACCACCGGGTCAACGCCCTTGCCATAAACGTCCTGGCCCAGGAAGTGCACATGGCCTTCGAAGCGGAAGCCCTTCACCAGGTCGTTCATGCGGTTCAGGCTACGCAGCACGGTACTCTTGCCGCAGCCCGACGGCCCGATGAAGCCGGTGATCTCGTTCTTGCGGATCGGTACATGGCTGTCACGCACGGCCATGAAATTGCCGTAGAAAATCTTGTCCAGCTTGCAGTCCATGACGATCGGGGTAGCTTCACTGACCATGGGAGCGGCTCTTTGCGCAGTGGATACGTTCAAGTTGGATGCTCCCTTTCTCAATACTTGGGCTTGCCGAAGACTCGGCTCAGAATGTTGATGACCAGCACGATCATTACCAGCACCAGCGAGGCCGCCCAGGCGAGCTCGAGCTGGTTGTCGAACGGCATGCCGGAGAAGTTGTAAATCAGCACGGCGAGCGAGGCCGTAGGGTTCATGACCGCCAGGCTACCGTCGTGGTAGATCCAGTAGTTACTGAACAGTGCGGTGAACAGCAGTGGCGCGGTTTCACCAGCGGCGCGGGCCACGGCCAGCATCACGCCGGTGAGGATGGCCGGCAGGCCGGTGGGCAAAACAATCTTCCAGATCACCTGGGCGCGGGTGCAGCCCATGCCGTAGGCAGCGTCCTTCATGATCTTGGGCACCATCTTCATCGACTCTTCGGCGGTCAGCACCACGATCGGCAGCATCAGCACCGCCAGGGCCACACCGCCTGCCGGTGCCGAGTAGGTACCGGTGGTCATCACCACCAGGGCGTAGGCAAACACGCCGGCCAGGATCGACGGCAGGCCGGTGAGCATCTTGGCGGCAAAGCGCGCGGCGTTGGCCAGCTTGCTGTCCGGGCCTAGCTCGGCCAGGAACACCGCGGCCAGGATACCGACCGGTACCGCGATGGCGGCGGCAATACCGACCATGACGAACGTGCCGGCCATGGCGTTGCCAAAACCGCCACCCATCTCGAAGCCGGTGGGCGGCAACTCGGTGAACACTTCCAGGTTAAGGCGTGCACCACCACGAGTGATCAGCATGTACAGCACGGAAATCAGCGGCACGCTGGCCACCAGCGCCGCCAGCCAGGCCAGGGTGGTCAATACCAGGCTGCGCAGGGCACGGCCTTCCAGCTTGCGCTGCAGGCTGGGCAACGCGGCCACAGGGGTCGTCAAGTCAGTCATTGTTTGTTACCCCGCTGGGCGTAGAGCATGATCATCGAGCCGAGCACGTTCACCAGCAGCGTGATGAACATCAGCACCAGTGCCGCGTACATCAGCACTTCGACCTCGTTGGGGCCGGCCTCCGGGAAGTTCAGCGCCAACAGCGCCGCCAGGGTATTGGCCGGGGCGAACAAGGAAAGGGAAATGGTGTTGGCGTTGCCGACCAGCATGGCCAGCGCCATGGTTTCACCCAGCGCACGGCCCAGGCCCAGCACCAGCGATCCGAAGATGCCGGTAGCGGCCGATGGCACCATCACCTTGAGGATGGCTTCCCAATGGGTAGTCCCCATGCCATAGGCAGCCTGCTTGGTTTTCATCGGCACGCTGGTCAGCGCATCCTGGGAAACCGCAGCGATGGTCGGCAGGATCATGATCGCCAGTACCAGCGCCGCTGGCAGCAGGCCGGGGCCACTGAGGGAGGTACCGAAAAACGGGATCCAGCCCAGCTCGCTGTTCAACCAGGCGGTCAGCGGGCGAATTGCCGGGATGACCACATAGATGCCCCACAGGCCATAGACCACGCTGGGGATGGCGGCGAGCAGCTCGACGATGGTGCGAAACACCGCGGCGAGCTTGGCCGGAAGAAAATCCTGGGTAAGGAAAATGGCCATGCTGACGCCGAAGAAACCGGCGATCAACAGGGCGATCAAGGCGCTGTAAAGCGTACCCCAGATCGCTGGCAGAATACCGTACTTGCCTTGGTTGACGTCCCAGACGCTGCCAAACAGCACGTCAAAGCCGTGCTTTTCGATGCCAGGCAGTGCCTTGCGGCCCACTTCGTAGACCAGCGCGAAGACCAGCGCCAGCACCAGCACCACACCAATGCGCGCAAGCGCACGGAAGGTGCGATCGACCAGGAAGTCTTTCGCAGACGGTGGCTGGCACGCGGAGTCTGGGTTATCCGGTATGGCAAAGGGTGTGTTCATTGGCGAGTTCCGGGACAAGGGACAAACACCCCCGGCATGGCGTCATGCCAATACCGGGAGCGCCTGGGTATTACTGGATGTTGGCGGACGCTTTACGCACCTGGTCGACGACCGACGCAGGCAGCGGGATGTAACCCATCGAGTCGGCGATGGTCTGGCCTTTGGTCAGGCTGTACTCGACCATTTCACGCATGGCCTTGGCCTTTTCCGGGTTGCCGTTGTCCTTGCGGAAGATCATCCAGGTGTAGGAAGTGATCGGGTAGGACTTGGCACCGTCCGGGTCCGGCAGCCAAGCCACCAGGTTTTCCGGCATGTTCACCGCAGCCAGTGCTTCGGCACCGCTCTCGGCATTCGGCACGACGTATTGGCCAGCCTTGTTCTGCAGCACGGCGAAGTCGACCTTGGCCAGCTTGGCGAAGCCGTACTCGATGTAGCCGATGGCACCTGGGGTCTGGCGGACGGTGGCGGTTACGCCATCGTTTTTCGGCGACTTGATGAACTTGTCGGTGGCCGGCCAGTTGACGGTGTTGCCTTCACCCAACCCTTGCTTGAAGTCAGCGTTGATGGCCGACAGGTGCTTGGTGAAGACCGCAGTGGTACCGCTGGAGTCGGCACGCACGACCACGGTAATCGGGGTGGCAGGCAGTTTCAGCTCAGGGTTGGCCGCGGCGATTTGCGGGTCGTTCCACTGGGTGATCTTGCCGAGGAAAATGTTGGAGTACACATCGCGCGGCAGCTTCAGCCCTTTCGGGTTGCCCGGCAGGTTGTAAGCCAGGACGATTTCACCGGCGGTCATTGGCAGCAACTGCACGCCTTCGCCAACCTTGGCAATGTCTGCTTCGCTCATGGCCGAGTCGCTGGCGGCGAAGTCGACGGTTTTGTTCAGGAAGTCCTGAACACCCGCCCCGCTCCCTTTGGACTGGTAGTCAACGGTGACGCCAGCGGTGTTCTTGCTGAAGTCCTTGAACCAGGTCAGGTAGATCGGTGCAGGGAAGCTGGCGCCGGAACCAGTCAGGCGGACGTTTTCTGCAGCAAAGGCTGCCGAAGTGGCGCAAAGGGAAACCGCAACGGCGAGTGCAGCAGACTTCATCAGGCGTTTCATCAAAAAGTGCTCCGTGTGATGGCCGGCACACTTTGCATCAGCTGTGTTACAGCTTTGTGACTGTTGAATGGCATCCGCGTGTTAGAGCGCTTTACCTGTGCCATGACGGCAACTTGATGTCATGCCTTGGTAACCGAAGCGGACTATCACTTGGCCATTTCCGCTAACGAGAGCCTTTGCCATGACCGCCACAGAACACGCCTTGATGCGGCGCATCCACCGCGAACTGCTTGACCACAGCGATGAAGAACTGGAGCTGGAACTGGCCGAAGACGGCCATGACCTGAATGCGCTGTTTGATGAACATGTCGAGGATGGCAGCGAAAAAGCCGCACGCAGGACTTACTTTCGCGAGCTGTTCCGCCTGCAAGGGGAATTGGTAAAGCTGCAAAGCTGGGTGGTCAAGACCGGCCACAAGGTGGTGATCCTGTTCGAGGGCCGTGACGCGGCTGGCAAAGGTGGCGTGATCAAGCGCATCACCCAGCGCCTCAACCCCCGTGTCTGTCGGGTGGCCGCCCTGCCCGCCCCCAATGATCGGGAACGCACGCAATGGTACTTCCAGCGTTATGTTCCGCATTTGCCGGCGGCAGGCGAAATCGTGCTGTTCGACCGCAGCTGGTACAACCGTGCCGGCGTGGAAAAGGTCATGGGCTTTTGCAACGACGACCAGTACGAGGAGTTTTTCCGCACGGTACCGGAGTTCGAACGCATGCTCGCCCGCTCAGGCATCCAGCTGATCAAGTACTGGTTTTCCATTTCCGACCAGGAACAACACCTGCGCTTTCTCAGCCGCCTGCACGACCCGCTCAAGCAATGGAAGCTAAGCCCCATGGACCTGGAGTCACGCCGGCGCTGGGAGGCCTACACCAAGGCCAAGGAAATCATGCTCGAACGCACCCACATCGCCGAGGCACCCTGGTGGGTGGTACAGGCCGACGACAAGAAAAAAGCCCGGCTCAACTGCATCCACCACCTGCTGGGGCAAATGCCTTATGAAGAAGTGGAGGTGCCGATGATCGAGCTGCCGCAACGGGTCAGGAAGGAGGACTACATTCGCAACCCGACGCCGATGGATATCATCGTGCCGCAGATTTATTGACGCCTGTCAGCCCAACGCATTGGGGCCGCCTGGCGGCCCTTGGTTTTCTGCATGTATCAATGTTGCACTGGGCTCAACCAATTCCCGCGATATCCGCCTCGTCGGCATCCCGACAACGGTTGCGGCATGCACATTGAAACTCAGCTTCGGCGCGTGTCGGGTAGTGCAGGCTCAGACGCAGCTTTTCTTGCGTGTCATACAAGTCATAGCCCGCCGCCAATGTGGCGGGAAAGCCAAGGTTGCGTGGATAGATTTCTTTTTTGAGCGGCACCGCTGGAACCACCACAAAGCGCGTCTGCATGATCATCCCTCTCCCGGCAGTACCTAAGTATTAGTAGCAATGCGGGAAAGCATCAAGTTGACTCATGCAAACTTTGCTCTTTCGCCAGAATCAGTGAAGCAAACCCTTCAGTACCTTCAGCACGATGATTGCGCACAAGCCCAACAGGCAGACCACCCCGACGCCATAGAACAGCGTTCGCCAGGGCTGCACCCCCGCCAGATAGGCCCAAGTGTGCAGGGCCCTGGCGCAGGTGAACACGATGCTTAACCAGGCACCGAGCGCCGCCGGTGTGTCGAGGGCGATGGCCAAGCCACCAAGGGCGAAGAAGCACGGGATATTTTCCAGGTCATTGGCCCATGCCTTGGCTGCACGCAACACCTGCGGGCGTTCCGTGGCCTGTGCGGCGCGTTTGAATACAGCGGCGTCCTCCGGGTTGGTGAAGGCCACGAAACGCAAGCGGTGATAGCCCTGATAACAGGAAACCAACAACATCTTGAGAAACAGCACGACCACGCACAACGCGTACACCTGCAAGGCACCGCTCATGGCTGTCGCCCTCCGGCAACGCCTCGTATCACCAGGTACAACAACGGCCCCAGCGAAACGAAGACAACGGTCAGCAGCAGGTAAGGCAGCACCGCGACGCCGGCACTGCCCCGTAGTCGGTTGTCTTTGACCATCCACAGGCAAGCCAGCCCCGCCATGAGGTACAGGTCGATGACTACCTGGGCAGTGTCCGGCCGGGACAACAGCGCCAGCCCGAACGCCAGCAGTGATTGCTCGGCAATCAGCATCGTCCAGCCGGTATACAGCGAAAACGGCATCAGCACTGCCAGCGCGCAGATACGCAAGCCCATATCGTTCTCCTTGGTAGGGTTTGCGGGCACAGTAGTGGTAGGGTTGTTGGCGCTCAATGACCAGTGAGGTCATGTACATTGCACTCAAGGACGATCAGGCCACGCATGAATCAGCACCTGTTCCATCGCAATAGCCCTGCCCCACATACTTCGGCAGGCCAGCATCTACGCCACCTGCGTCGGCAGGCCAGCCTCAGCCAGCTGGACCTGGCGCTGCTGGCGGGGCTGTCGCAGCGCCATCTGAGCTGCGTGGAGACCGGCCGCGCCAGGGCCAGCCCGAGCACCTTGCATGCGCTGCTTTCGGCCCTTGGCGCGCCGTTGGAGCTGTGCAATGAAGTGTTCGTCGCTGCCGGCTACGCGCCCCGCTACGCGGCCTCGCCACTCGATGCGCCCGAGTTGGCGCTGGTGCATGCCGCCATTGAACACATCCTGCAGGTCAACAACCCCGCACCTGCGATCGTCATCGACAGCAACTGGGACGTCATCGCCGCCAATACCAGTACCGGGCTCTTGTTGGCGATGGCCGGCGTTACAGCACAGCCGGCCACAGGCCTCAACCTGCTGCAGACACTGCTCTGCCCCGGCGGCCTGGGCGATCATCTGGCCAATGCGCAAGAAATTCGCAGCGCTGCCTGGCAACGTGCGTCCAGGGAGGCGGCAGGCAACCCGGCGCTGGCAGAGCGCTTGGGCAAACTGCCGATTCCGGGCAGCCCGCTCGAAACGGCTGCCACACCAGTGCTGCTGACGCGTGTGCATAGCCCCTATGGCGAGCTGAGGTTCCTGTCCACGTTCACCACCTTCGGCATGCCGCTGGATATCACGGTGGAATCACTGCGCATCGAACACCTGATCCCCGCCGACCCACAGACCCGGCAGAGGATGCAGGCGGCGTTCGAGCAATGGTCGGCCGTTACAGCGTGAACGACAGCACCTGGCCAAGGAACCTGGCGCTTATCCGATACCCGGTTCCATCCAGGTCAAAGGGCTGGCACATGGCCCCCGTGGTCACCACATCACCTGCCTTCAAGGTCTCGCCGCGTTCGGCGGCATGTGCATAAAGGTGGGCCAGTGACACCAGCGGGTCGGTCGCCGCTTCGCCCGACAGGCCACGCGCCCGCAATTCACCGTCTACGTGCACCTCGGTGGTTTCGGCCAGGTCGGCCAACAGCGGTACAGCGATGCCTGCGCCCAGGCTGCTGCCGACCACCAGCGCCTCGAACCCTACGTTGTCTGCCACAAAGCTCGGCCAGCCGACCGCCTTGCGGTCGACAAAGCGCGAGCGCACCACTTCGAAGGTGACGCAGGTAGCGCGGATGTCCTCACTGACCGGGGCCCGCCCAGCTTGTGGCGGGATATCACGGTCAAGCACGAAGGCGATCTCGCACTCGATGGTCACCGGTGTAATGGCCGGCAGTTGGATGTGTGCGCCATCCGCATGACAACGCCCCGCCTCCAGCTGGCCAATCAGTGGCCGCGACAAGTTGGCTGCTCGCATGGCTGCGGGGCTGCCGACGCCCAGCTTCCAACCTGCGCGCTGGCCAGCGGCAGCGGCAAACAACTGGTCCTGGCTGTCATAACCTTGCTTCAACGTCTCAGGCTTGAGGCTGGCGGGCAGTTCCGTCAGCAGGTCACCACTGCGCCAGTGCTGCATTAACAGGGCTGCGGTGCGTTGGTGTACGAAGAGCGAACTGTTCATCAAAACCTCATGGAAATGGGCGATGCCGGGCAACAGATGCTAGGGCCTGAAATTGATGAGGGTAAATATATTGTCATGATGCCTGGCATAACAAGCCGTTATGAATCGGCATGACGATCACTGATCCGTTGAAACCGGCTGCTTCAGCAACAGTACATAAGCCATCGCCGCCACTGCCGCCACCGCTGCACTGATCAGGAATGCCGAAGCGAACGAACCGGTCTGCTGGATGCTGAACCCGGTCACGATCGGTGCCACCGAGCCCGCCAGGTAGCCGCCGAAGTTCTGGATCGAGCCAAACGAGGCCACACGCTGGCTGTCGACCACGGTGTTGGCAATCATCCAGGCGGTGGAGCTGGCCATGTTCACGCAGAACAGCGCGCAACACAGCAGCGCCACGCTGAGCATGAAACCGCTACCGAACGACAGCGGAACGGTGAACGCCGCTGCCGCGAACAACGCCGTCACCACGACCCGCTTGCGGCTACCCAGCACGCTGGCGCCGTTTTTCACCAGGCGGTCGCAGATGCGTCCCGCGACAATGGTGCCCAGCGCACCGAACACATAGGCCAGCGAAACCACCCAGGCCGTCTGGTACAGGCTCAAGCCATGCTCACGTTCGAAGTAGCCCGGCAACCAGGTCAGGTGCAGCCACAGCATGTAGATCACCCCCATGAAGCCCAACACAGCGCCCCAGGTGCTCTTGTGGCGGAACAACTCGGCCCACGCCGCCAGTTGTGCCCGCAGGCTCGGCCTGGCACTTGCCTCCGGCTGTTTACACGCCTGGGTCGCCAGCAGCCGCTCACGCTCTTCGGCGGGCAGTTCGGCCAGGTAACGCGCCTTGCTTTTGTAGAAGGCGAACCAGCAGGCGGCGACCAGAATGCCAAACACCCCGGTGACGATGAACATGCCGCGCCAGCCCCAGGTGACCATCAGCAACGTGAGCAACGGCGGCGCCAGGCACGGCCCAATGCAGGTCGATGACAGTACGATGCCGGTCGGCGTCCCCCGCTTTTCGGCCTCGAACCATTCTGCCAGCGCCTTGGCCGCCGACGGGAACATCGGCGCTTCGCCAATCCCCAGCACCACCCGCAGCCCGATAAACGCCGAGAAACTGTTGATCAGGCCGGAAGCCGTCTGCGCCACCGACCAGCCCAACAAGGCCGCCCCCAGCGAGATCTTGCTGCCCAGGCGATCGATGATCATGCCCAGGGGCAGTTGCGAAAAGGCATACGCCAGGGAAAACGCCGACAGCAGAATGCCCATCTGTGACGGCGTGATACCCATGTCGCGCTGGATCGACGTGTTGGCGATCGACAGCGCACTGCGGTCGACATAGTTGATGATGCCAATCACCAGCAACAGGCTGACGGTGATGACCTGGTACTTTCTGAAGGGGTTCGCGCTGGCGACCGCTTCCGGCGAACCTGCAAGCTCGGCTTGCGCATATTTGCTATTCATGGGCGTTCACTTTTGTTGTTATTGGAAGAACCGCGAGTAACGGCTTACATGGACGCTGCAAGCAACCCCTGGTAGTCCTCGGCAGACGCTTCGCGCGGGTTGGTGCGGTGGCTGTGGTCGGCCAGCGCGCCCTGGATGATGCGCGGGAACAGGTCCTCGCTGACGCCCAGCTCGCCCAGCCCGGTCGGTAGGCCCAGCGTGCGGGTCATGTTGCGGATGGCCTCTTCGATCTGGCTGTCGTCCGCCAACCCCATCGCCTGGGCGATGCGTTGCATCTTGTGCTCGTCAAGCACCGTTTCGGCCTGGCGGTTGAAGGTGATGACGGCAGGCAGGAAGATCGCATTGAGGGTACCGTGATGCAGGCGCGGGTTGATCCCGCCCAGCGCATGGCTAAGGCTGTGCACGCAGCCCAGGCCCTTCTGGAAAGCCAACGCACCTTGCAGCGAAGCACTCATCATGTTGATGCGCCCGTCCAGGTTGCCCGGTTCGCGGGTGGCGCTCTCGATGAAGCGCCAGGCGCGCCACAGGCCGTCAAGGGCAATACCGTCGGCAGGCGGGTTGAATACAGGGGCCATGAAGGTTTCCAGGCAGTGGGCAATCGCATCCATGCCAGTGGCAGCCGTGAGCTGTGCCGGCAGGCCAAGGGTCAACGCCGGGTCACAGATGGCAGCCTTGGGCACCACATGGGGCGAGATCACCCCCACCTTGCGCCCGTCATCGAGAATCAGGATGGCGCCCCGCCCTACCTCGCTGCCCGTGCCGGCGGTGGTCGGTACCGCAATCACCGGCGCGGTTGCCGGGGTGATGCGGGCCAGGCCGCCCTCGATCACCGCAAAGCTTTTCAAGGGGCCATCGTGTCGGGCACACACCGCCACCCCTTTGGCCAGGTCGATCGCCGAGCCGCCGCCAATGGCGATGATGCCGTCACAGCCGCACTCCTTGAACATGGCCACGGCTTCACGCACGGCATTCTCGTTGGGGTTGGGTGGCGTACCGTCATAGATCGGCAGTTGCGCGGTGCTGTCGCCGAAGGTGTTCAACGCCGTATCGACAATACCGGCAGCGCGCACGCCTCGGTCGGTCACGATCAAAGGCCTGGTTATACCAATGCGCTCGCACTCGGCAGGCAAGCGGGCGATGGCGCCGCTTTCGAATTGAATCTGGGTGACGTAGTTGATCAGGGACATAAGGCTTGGCAGGCTCCTGGCTTTATTGTTCTGGGTGTCTCAACCGCAAGGGAAGCGACGCTGTGCAGCGCCAGTATAGGAATGCACGGCTGGCCATGGTATTGAGAACAATCCATATCGGTATAACCAGGACGCATACCCGATGACCCCCTCGCTCAATTCGATCATGTCCCGCCTGCACGCCCGCCACCTGCGCTTGTTGATCGAGCTGGACGAGCACCGCTCGCTGCTCGGTGCAGCAGGCAGCGTCGGGCTTACCCAGCCTGGTGCCAGCAAGGCATTGCAGGAAATCGAAACCACCTTCGGCACCGTGCTGTTCAACCGCACCAACCGCGGGCTGGAGCCTACGGCCGCGGGGCACTGCGCCATCCGCTACGCCCGCGTGGTACAGACTGATATCGCCAACCTGCGGCATGACCTGGATGCCATCCTGCGTGGGGTTGGCGGCCGGCTGGCGGTGGGGGCGATCATGGGCGCCGTGCCGTTGCTGATGAAAGCCGTGTCTCAGCTGGCCGGCATCCAGCCGCAGATGTCGTTCGAAATCATCGAGGACACCAGCCAGTCATTGCTGGCGCAGATCGAGAGCGGCCGCCTGGACATCGCCCTGTGCCGCACCAGTGTCAGCAACACGCCACAGTTGTTCGCCAGCACCTTTGTCCAGGATGAGACGCTGGCGGTCATCGCCAACATCGACCACCCGTTAAAGCATGCGGCAAGCCTGAGCCTTGCCGAGCTGGCCGAGAGCCGCTGGATCGTGTACCGGGCCAACATGCCGATGCGCGTGCAACTGGAGCGCGAGTTCCACGATGCCGGGCTGCGCTTCCCGCTGCACCTGGTTGAAACCACCTCGATCCTGGCAACCTTGTCGTTGTTGCAAAACCGCCCTGACTTCGTCGCACTGGTGTCGATCGACGTGGCCCGGCAATGTGCGATGAATCAACAGGTCAGCATTCTGCCCCTGAGCATGGGCTCGGTCAGCGACCCCTACGAGCTGGTTACCCGTAAAGGCAGCCAGGCGACACCGGCCATGGACAAGCTCAGTGAACTGCTGCTGTTGCAGGGCCGACAGTGCAACAACAGTTAGTTGGGTTTTCAGGCAGATACCCCTCGAAACACTAAGCTAAAAGCCTGATTTCATTGGCTTTAAAGGTTGGCACAGCAGCTGCAACGTGAAGGTATCCGCCTACACGACGAGTTGCTCATGCCTGCCCCTACCGTATCCGCCAACTACGAAATCCGCACGCCAGCGGCGCACATCATTCGCGATGACGCCGAGGCGCTTGCCGTCGCCTATCAAGTCGCCGAACTGCTGCGCGAGGGCGCAGCCGAACGCGACCGCAACCGCGAAGTACCGGCCGACATCGTCGACGCCTTTTCCAACAGCGGGCTATGGGGCATCACCGTGCCGCGGGCCTACGGTGGCGCCGAAGTATCGTTCGCCACGCTTGCCCGTGTGATCGCCATCGTCTCCGCTGCCGACCCATCCCTTGGGCAAATTCCGCAAAACCACTATTGCCTGCTCGAAGACATACGCCTGCAAGGCACGCCAGAGCAGCAACGCTACTTCTACGACCTGGTATTGCAAGGGCACCGATTTGCCAACGCCCTGTCGGAAACCGGCGGCAAAACCGTCCAGGACATTCGCACACGCCTGGTCGCCGAGGGCGATGGCTACCGCATCGACGGGCGCAAAGGCTACTGCACCGGCTCGCTGTACGCCCATTGGCTCGGCGTGCTGGCCCTGGACGAGCAGGACCGTGCCCAACTGGCCTTCGTGCAACGAGGCAGCGCCGGCCTGGTGATCGTCGATGACTGGAGCAGCATGGGCCAGCGCACCACGTCCAGCGGCACGGTGCTGCTCGACGGCCTGCGGGTGCCGGCATTCAACCTGTTCCCCAGCTACCGCTCCTACGAAAGCCCGACCCTCGCCGGCCCCTTCGCTCAGTTGACCACAGCGGCCATCGACGCCGGCATCGGCCGCGCAGCGCTGGACGACGCCCTCGCGTTCGTGCGTGAGCATGCCCGGCCGTGGATCGATGCCCAGGTCGACAAGGCCAGCGAAGACCCATTGACCATCATCCAGGTCGGCTCGCTGGAGATTCGTCAGGAAGCCGCCGAAGCCCTGCTCGAACGTGCAGGCCAGGCCCTGGATGCGGCCAAACCCGCCCCTGATGAAAACAACGTGGCCCTGGCTTCGATTGCAGTGGCCAAGGCCAAGGTACTGACCACCGAGGCCGCCATCGAAGCCAGTAACCGCCTGTTCGAACTGGGCGGCACGCGCTCGTCGCTGACCCGGCACAATCTCGACCGCCACTGGCGCAACGCCCGCGTGCACACCCTGCACGACCCGGTGCGCTGGAAGTACCACCTGGTCGGTAACTGGGCACTGAACGGCGTCAAGCCGCCTCGCCATGACTGGAACTGAGGCCACGCCAATGAATGACCTGCTGACCAACGTCGACTGGGCGGAAATCGCCCAGGCCTGCCTGGAAACGCTCAGCATGCTGGGCGCCGCACTGGGCTTTACCGTGCTCTTCGGCCTGCCCCTTGGCGTACTGCTGTACCTGACCGGGCAGCGCCAGTTACTGGCGCACGACCCGCTGTACCGAACCTTGTCGGTGGTGGTCAACGTGCTGCGCTCGCTGCCGTTCATCATCCTGCTGATCGTGCTGATTCCGCTGACCACCCTGCTGACCGGCACGTCGCTGGGCGTGAAGGGCACCATCCCGCCGCTGGTGGTCGGCTGCACGCCATTCTTCGCCCGCCTGGTAGAAACCGCGCTGCGCGAAGTGGACCGTGGCCTGGTCGAAGCCAGCCAGGCCATGGGCGGCAGCATCGCGCAGATCATCCGCTACACCTTGCTGCCCGAAGCGCGCACCGGGCTGATCGCGGCGGTCACCGTCACCGCCATCGTGCTGGTCGACTACACCGCCATGGCCGGGGTGATCGGCGGCGGCGGCCTGGGCGACCTGGCGATCCGCTTCGGTTACCAACGCTTCCAGACCGATGTGATGGTGGTCACCGTGCTGCTGCTGATCCTGCTGGTGCAGCTGCTGCAGATGAGCGGTGACCGCCTGGTAAGACACTTCACCCGCCGCTGAACCCCGACTCTTCTCAGGTACTGACCATGAAAAAGACCCTCACCGCCCTCGCCGCTTTCCTCGCCTTCAGTGCCCAGGCCGCCGAACACCTGGTGGTTGGCGCCACGCCGGTACCGCATGCGGAAATCCTCGAGTTCGTCAAACCGGCCCTGGCCAAGCAAGGGGTCGACCTGGACATCAAAGTGTTCAACGACTTCATCCAGCCCAACCTGCAACTGGCGCAGAAGAACCTGGACGCCAACTACTACCAGTACCGGCCATTCCTCAACGACTTCAACAAGACCCGGCACACCGACCTGGTGCCGGTGGTAGGCGTGCACATCGAGCCATTCGGCGCCTATTCGGCCAAGTACAAAACCCTTGCCGAGCTGCCCGATGGCGCCAGCGTCGCCATTCCCAACGACCCGGTGAACACTGGCCGTGCCCTGGTACTGCTGGCCGAGGCCGGGCTGCTCACGCTGAAAGACCCGGCCAACCCGCAGTCCACTCAGCGCGACATTACCGACAACCCCCACCACCTGAAGATCCGCGAACTGGAAGGCGCCATGCTGGCCCGCTCGGTGAAACAGGTCGACCTGGCCTTCGTTTTCGCCAACTACGCACTGGAGGCCGGCATCGATACCAACAGCGCGCTGATCGTTGAAAAAGGCAAGGACCTGTACGTGGAATACCTGGTCGCCCGCCCCGACAACCTGCAGGACCCGGGTATCCAGAAGCTGGCCAAGGCACTCAATTCCCCTGAAGTGCGCAACTTCATCCTGACCCGCTACAAAGGCCAGATCGCCCCTGGTTTCTGACCCCTGACGCCCTCTGGTGACGGAGGGCATGGAACCCGAACATGAGCCGTTACCAGCAGCAAATCCAGCCAACCGACGCGCACCTGTGCCTGCGCGGCATCCACAAACGCTATGGCGCCGTCAGCGCGCTCGACGCCATCGACCTGCACGTGCGCCGGGGCGAGGTGTTCGGCATCATCGGCCGCAGCGGCGCGGGCAAGTCCTCGCTGCTTCGCCTGCTCAACCGCCTGGAAGCACCCAGCGCCGGCCAGGTACTGATCGACGGCCAGGACATCGCCGGGCTGCAAGGCAAGCCCTTGCACGCGCTGCGGCGCAAGGTGGCGATGATCTTCCAGCACTTCAACCTGCTGGCCAATAGCACGGTCGCCCAGAACATCGAGCTGCCAATGCGCATGGCCGGGGTGCCGCAAGCACAGCGCAGCGCCCGGGTGGCGGAGCTGTTGCGCCTGGTCGGCCTGGCCGGCCGTGGCGGCGCCTACCCCGCGCAACTGTCCGGCGGCCAGAAGCAGCGCGTCGGCATTGCTCGGGCGCTGGTGCTGGAGCCGCAGATTCTGCTGTGCGACGAAGCGACGTCGGCGCTGGACCCGGAAAGCACCCAGGCGATCCTCGACCTGCTGCGCAGCATCAACCAGCGGCTGGGCCTGACCATCGTCCTGATCACCCACGAAATGCAGGTAATCCGTGATCTGTGCGACCGTGTAGCCGTACTGGAACAAGGCCGCATCGTCGAAACGGGCGCGGTGTGGGAAGTGTTCGGCAACCCGCAGCACGCCGTCAGCCGCACGTTGCTCGGCGAGGCCGCGCCTGCAGCACAGGCCATTGCTGCCGACAAACGCTACCTCGACCTGCACTACACCGGCGGCAAAGGGCTGAAGCCCGATCTGGCGGCCATCGGTGCCGCGCTGGGCGATGGGGTGAGCCTGTTCTCGGGCACGATCGCCCCTATCCAGGGGCGGTTCCTTGGGCAACTGCGCCTGGCCATCGCCAGCGCGACGCCAGACGACGAGCTGTTGCGCCAGGCCAGGTTGCTGGCAGACCGCGCCGACTGGGCCTGATCAGCGCAGCGCCTGGTCGAGGTCGCGCTGTAGCGAGCCGACCTCTTCCAGGCCCACGTGCAGGCGCACCAAAGCACCACGCACCGGGGTTGCGAAGCTGCGCTCACCCAGCTCGGCCAGGGTCACCAGGCTCTCGTAGCCACCCCAGGAGGCACCGATGCCGAACAGGCGCAGGCGATCGATGAACGCTTCTGCCCGGCCCAGGCTGGCGTCGGCCAGTTCGAGGCTGAGCAGGCCATTGCTGCCCTTGAAGTCGCGGCGCCACAGGGCATGCCCCGGGTGCTCCGGCAACGCCGGGTGATACACCCGCGCCACATCCTCGCGAGCTTGGAGCCACTGGGCGATCTCCAGGCCCTGGCGCGCGTGCACGGCCATGCGGCTGGCCAGGCTGCGCGCCCCACGCAGCACCAACCAAGCATCGTCCGGGCTGACCGTGCAGCCGCAGGTATCGCTGCTGCGCGACAACGCGGCGAAGGCCTCTTGGGTGGTGCACACGCTGCCCATCATCACGTCGCTGTGCCCGCCCACGTACTTGGTCAGGGCCATCACCGAGATGTCTGCGCCCAATGCCAACGGCTGGTACAAGTAACCCGAACCCCAGGTGTTGTCGACCGCCAGCAGGATCCCGCGCGGCTTGCACAACGCAGCCATGGCCGGCAGGTCAATGAGCTCGTACAGCAACGAACTCGGGCTCTCGCTGTAGACCATGCGGGTGTTCGGGCGCAACGCGGCCTCCAGGCCGTGGCCATCGGCGGCGAAATAGCTGACTTGCACACCGAACGGCTGCAGCAGCTCGCGCGCCAGGCGCCGCACCGGGCCATACACCCCATCGCTGAGCAGCACATGGTCGCCGGGGCGCAAGTAGGCGAGAAAGGCCTGAGTGATGGCTTGCAGCCCGGTAACGAACAACTTGCAGCGGTAGCCGCCTTCCAGTTCGCTGACCAGGTCTTCGAGGGCAAAGGCCGTGGGGTTGCCACGGGCACCGTAGCTGAGCACCCGTTGCTGGTCCCGATGGCTGCGCGCTTCACGCTGTTCGGCGACGCTGTCGAACAGCACGGTGCTCAGGCGGCTGACCGGTGGGTTGACGCCGTGGGCCCCTTGGCCCGATTCGCCACGCCCGGCATGCACCAGCCGTGTAGCGACCGGGTCGCTGTGCGTCAGGGGGGTGAAGCTGGCAACCTCGGCGGCGCTCATCTGTGCGATCAGCCCGGTCTCCCAGGCCAGGTAGCGGCGTGCCGCCTCCTTGTTGCCGGCGTGTCGGTCATGGACGAAGAACAGGAAATCGATGCAGGCGGCGTCTGGCAACGAGGTGTCGTCCGCGACCTGCGGCCACTCGGCCAGCAACGCCTGGGGGAACAGGCGCGCAGCGCGACGTTGTGTATCTGGCAGTTCGCTGGCAGCCAACTCGGCGACGCGAGGGTCGTCGGCAATGAACACCAGGCGCCCAGACTGCTCACGCACCTGCTCGGCCAGCCCTGGGCGGATCGCCCACTGCGCGCCGCGCAGGTGGCGCTGGCGGTAGGCCGTGCTCGGGCGCAGGTCCAGCAGCAAGGCGCCCTCCAGTTCTGCAGCGCTGGCTTCGGCCAAGGTTACCGCCAGCGGCGGCTGTGCCGGCAATGCCAAGCCACTGCCCAGGCCGCCTTCGAGGACGTACGCATCATGCCCCATCTGCCGCAGCCAGCTGGCCACCACCGGGGCACGCACGCCGTCGCCATCGAACAGCACCACGCGCGCCTTGCGCACGCCAATGTACAAGTCGGTGCCCTGCACCAGTTGCCCGCCTGGGCAATGCTGCGCGCCGGGCAGGCTGCCAGCGGTGAACTCCTCCGGGGTGCGCACATCGCACAGGAACAGCGTGCGTTGTGCGTCCTGCTGCCAGGCCTGTACCTGCGCCGCTGCCACCCACTGCACCCCGGCCTTGTGCGCCAACCCCGTGGCGCGTGCCCGTTGCCGCCCCAGTGCCTGGCCGCTATGCGGCGGATACCCGCGTCGCCCGCCGTGCTCCAGTGGCAGGTCGACCAGGTACCAGCCCTGGGTGCCGTTCTCCAGGGCATAGACCGGGTTGTCGATGCCGAGGTTGATCAGGGTTTGCGCGCCGATGATGCTGCGGGTACGCCCTGCGCAGTTGATCACCACCGGTGTTTGGGGGTCATGCACCAGGTCCTCCAGGCGGTAGCCCAGTTCACCGTTGGGGCAGCAGGTGGCGCCGGGGATGTTCATCTTGGCGAACTCGTCCAGTGGCCGGCCATCGAGCAGTACCAGCGGCTTGCCCTGGCGTTGCCATTCGGCCAGCTCCTGGGCGCTGATGCGTGGGGTGTGGCAGGCATGTTCGACCAGTTCGCCAAAGGCCTTGGAGGGCAGGTGCACACCGGCGAACAATTCAAAGCCAGCGGCCTGCCAGCCCTGGCTACCGCCTTCGAGCCAATGCACGGCCTTGTAGCCCAGCGCCTGCAGGCGCTGCACGCCGCGCTGCGCCAGTTCGCCGCCGGTTGCGTCGTAGACCACCAGACGCACCAGCGGGTTGGGCGCCAGGCGCGGGGCCTCGATTTCCAGCCGGCTGTACGGCAGGTTCACGGCGTAGAACAGGTGAGCTTCGCCGTACTGGCCGTGCTCGCGCAGGTCGAACAGGGCGATTTCGTGGCCGTCGAACAGCCAGTCATGCAGTAGCGCGGGGGTGATGCTGGGAGTCATGGGACGCAGTCCGTGGTCGTTTGCAGGGTTGAGCTCAGGCAATACGGATCAAAGGCCGTATGCCGCGATCGAAGGCGCCATCTGTGATTTGTTGTAGTTCACCACGCTGCCGTCGTCCTTGACCCCGTAACGGTTCTCCAGCGACTCCAGCGGCCGACCATAAAGGTGGAAGTGCAAGGTCGGCTGATCTCCCTCCACACGAATGCCATGCAGGTCTTCACCCAGGAACGCCACGGAGGTCCCTGGCTGCACCACGATCTCCTGCTCCAGCGCCAGGCGTGCACGGGCCGGGTCGCTGCCGTCATCTTCGCGGCGATACACCCGGTTCAGCTCCTGCCCCTCGACGGCGACGATGACTGCCCATGTCTCATGGTTGTGTGGCAGGGTCGCCTTGCCCGGCAGCAGCGAGTTGACGTACAGGGTCGGCGACTCGCCATCATCGTTCAGGCGGTAGCGGAACTGGGTCTCGCCGGTGGTCGCGTCCGGTGCCGGGAAGCGCTCGAAATTGAACAGTTCGCGGCGCTCGGCAAGGCCTTCGAGCAAGCGGACGATCTGCTGCAGGGCGGCGCGGTCGACACCACGCTCATGGATAGCGCGCACTTGCGCCAGAAACGGCTGGATCACGGATTCACGGGACATTATCGGTTTCTCTTCTTGGCTAGCGGAGGTCACACGCTGAGGCTGTAGCGCCCCAGGTTGCTGAAAACATCGGGCGCCGGGCGGCTCGGGCGTTGGCCGCCCTCACCCAGCGCATGCTGCAGAAAGGCACGGGTACGCTCGTGTTGCGGGGCGCGGAACAGTTGTTCGGCGCTGCCATGCTCGACGATCCGGCCATGCTCGGTGAAATACACCTGGTCGCTGATCTCTTCGGCAAAGCGCATTTCATGGGTGACCAGCACGCAGGTCATGCCTTCCTCGGTCAGCTCACGGATCACCGCCAGCACTTCGCCAACCATCTCTGGGTCCAGCGCCGAGGTCACTTCATCGAACAGGATCAACCTGGGCCGCATCGCCAAGGCACGGGCAATGGCAACACGCTGCTGCTGGCCACCCGACAGCTCACCTGGGAAGGCTGCTGCCTTGTGGCCCAGGCGCACCTTGTCGAGCAGCGCCAGGGCCTGCTCGCGGGCCTCGGCGCGGTTGCGCCCAAGCACCTTGGTCGGGGCGATCAGCAAATTGTCCAGCACACTCAAATGGGGAAACAGGTTGTATTGCTGGAAGACGAAGCCCACCTGTTTGCGCAGGGCAATCAGCTCCGCCTCGCCGCGCAAACGCTCGACCTGGGTACCACCAATGCAGATGCTGCCACGCTGCGGCCGCAGCAGGCCGGTCATGCAGCGAAGGATGGTCGACTTGCCCGAGCCGGACGGGCCGATGATCGACACCGCCTGGCCCGCCTGCACATCAAGGTCGATGCCACGCAACACCGGGTTGTCGGCAAAAGCCAGGTGCACGTCGCGCAACTGGATCAAGGGTTCAGAAGGCATAGCGGCGCTCCAGGCGTTGGGTCAGGCGGGCAATGGGGTAGCAGTAGGCAAAGAACAACGCCAGCACGCTGAAGTACACCAGCACGGTGAAGCCGCTGCGGTTGACGGTGTTGGCGGCAATCTGCGCGCTGTCGATCAGGTCGTGCACCCCCACCAGCGAAGCCAGCGCGGTGCCCATGGTCACTACCGCGTACAGGTTCATCCAGGGCGGCAACATGCGCCGCAGGCACTGCGGCAGAATGATCGAACGGAAGATCTGCACGCGGCTGAAGGCCAGCGAACGCGCAGCCTCCCACTGGGTAGCCGGGATAGAAGCCACCGCACCACGGAAAATCTCGGCAACGTTGGCACTGGCAGGCAGGGCCAGGCCGATCGTGACCTTGAGCCAGTCGGGAAAGGCCAGCCAGGTGCCGGCCACCTGTATTTCGAACGGGAACACGTACGAGGTGAAGTAGATCAGCACCAGCCACGGCGCGTTACGGAACACCTGCACCCACAGCCGTGCGACACCGCGCAGTGGCGCCAAGGGCGAAAGCGACAGAACGCCTATCAGCAAGCCCAGCAACGTGCCCAGGCCAATGGCGCCAACGCTGATCTGGATGTTCTGCAACAGGCCCGCCCCCAGGGTCGGTGACCAATGCCACAGTGTGGCGAGGTTCTCAATGGCCATAACCCGGCATCCTCAGGCGCGCTTCCACGGCGCGACCGGCACAATTGACAGCGAAGCTGAGCAGGCCGTAGAACGCCAGGATCAGAATCATCAGTTCGATGACGTTGTCGCCCTGGGTCCAGATCATGATCGAGGCATAGGTAATATCGTTGACAGCGATCGCCGACGCCACGGCGGTCATCTTCACCAGGTCGATAAGGTTGTTGACCAGCGCCGGCAAGGCAAAGCGCACGGCCAGCGGCAGCTGTACCTGCAGCAGTTGCTGGCGGCGGCTGAAGGCCAGCGAGCTGGCCGCCTCCAGGGTCACTGCCGGCACCGCCTCGATGCCGGCGCGCAAGGCCTCGGCGTGAAACGCCCCTTTGTGCAGGGATATCACCAGCACCACCCAGGCAAAGGGCGTCATCGGGTTGGCGTTGCCCAGGCTCTGGTTGATCAGCATGTTCAGCACCAGGAACGCGCAGTACAACTGCACCAGCGTCGGCGTATTACGAGTGACCTCGATAAAGGCCCGCGCCGGCCAGGCCAACCAGCGACGTGCGGACGTAAGCGCCGCCGCCAGCAAGACGCCAACCACAAGGCTGCCGACCACGCTGAACAGGCACAGGTAGACCGTGGTCAACGCGCCCTCGAGCAGTTTGCCGCTGGCGTAGGTGTCGAACAGAAAGCCGTAATTCAGGCCAAGCCGGGCGAGCTGCCCGACCAGCCCGTGCAGAACCTCGCTCATCAGGCGCCTTCGCCCTGCAACTTGGCACGCAGTTCCACCAACGCCGGCGAGGCCGGGGTGATGTGGTTGGCCTGCTCACGCTCGATCAGCCAGCCGCTGCGGTGCCACTGCTTGACGAACGGGTCTAGGCGCTGCTGGGTGTCGGTCTCACCCAGGCGCGTCCAGATCACCGATGGCGCCGGGTTGAGTTCGGGGGCCAGGGCGCGGTAGCCGCTCCACTCGCCACCTTTGGCCAGCAGCGGGTTGATCAGCGTGGCATCGTGCACGGCAGCCACGCAGTTGTTGCCACGCAGGGCCAGCAGCGATTCGGCCGAGGTCTTGAAGGCTTTGATGTCGGCACCCAGCTCCACCAGCGCCTGGGTGTAGCTGCTGCCCTGCGAAGTGCACACCGGCTGGCCCTTGAGCCCTGCCCAGGTGTTGATCGGGCTGTCCTTGGCCAGCGCCGCGGTACCGCCCACGCGGTAGAACGGCGTGGGCACGTGGCCCAGCAACTTGTCGCGCTCGGGGGTCCATTCCATGTTGGCGATCAGCAGGTCGACCTTGCCCTGCTGCAGGAACTGCACACGGTTGGCCGGCTGCACCGCAACGAGGTCGACCGCCACGCCCAGCTGGCGCGCCAGGTCACGCGCAAGGTCGACGCTGAAACCGATCGGTTCGCGGGTGGCTGGGTCGATGGCCCCGAACGGGCCACCGGACAACACCACGCCCACGGCCAGCTTGTGGCGTTGCTGGACCTTGTCCAGGGTGGCATCGGCCTGGGCCAGGCCGCTGGCGGCCACCGTGGTGGTGGCCAGCAACGATGCGAGTAGCCCGCGACGGGCAATGGTGGACAACGACATGATGGGGGTTCCTCGTCCCGGCAGCCGGAACACCCGGCCAATGAGCGCGCATGCTAGAAAGTTGCAGGGATGAGGGGAAATTCAAATATCGCCTATCGTTATAACACTGAATGAACGGAAAATTTTCAAAATGGGTATAAGCCCCGAAAAATAGGGGTCACACAGATAGCCTCTTGATCAAGCACCCAACAATAGATAAATATTCATTATCTTTAGCCGTGCATCATTAATGTAAAAGCACTGTGCGCCCCTCTCCCCCAACGCTGCCTGGCCCACTCCATGAGCACCCTCGACCTCGACCTGCTTCGTACGTTCGTCGCCATCGCCGACCATTCAAGCTTCGCCGAAGCCGGCCGCAACCTGGGCCGCACCCAGGCCTCGGTCACCCAACACATGCAACGCCTGGAACAACAGGTAGGTGTACCGCTATTGCGCAAGCAAGGCCGCCACAAGTCGCTGACCGACGCTGGCCGTCAGTTGCTGCGCCACGCCCGGCAAATGCTCGCGCTCAATGACGAGGCGCTCGCGGGCCTGCGGCTGGATGGCCCCAGCGGCGTGCTGCGGATCGGCTCGCCCCACGACATCGCCGACACCATCCTGCCGCCACTGCTCAGCCACATCGCCCGCTCGGCGCCCAACCTGCGCCTGGAAATCGACGTTGGCCGCAGCCCGTTCCTGATGGAAGACTTGCAGCGCGGCAAGGTCGACATGGTCATTTCAACCCGCACCGCACCGGGCCTGGAAGGCTTTGCGCTGCGTACCTCGCCGGTGTGGTGGATATGCGCGGCGCAGTATCAGCACCTGCCCAGCGAGCCGTTGCCGCTGGTGCTGGTGGACGAGCCCAGCCTGTACCGCAAACTGGCCCTGGAGGCCCTGGAACGGGCCGGTATCGCCTGGCGCCAGGCGTACCTGGCGTCCAACTTGATCGGCGTCAAGGCAGCGGTGCGCGCCGGCCTGGGCATTACTGCGCGCAGCCAGGAGATGGTCGGCCCCGACATGCGTGTGCTCGGCCAAAGCGACGGCCTGCCGGCGCTACCCGATGTCACCTACCACTTGTGGGTGCGGGCCAACACCGTCAACCCGCTGGTGCGCCAGGCCTACGCGATGGTGCGCGCCAGCGCGGGGCTGTGATGGCTGGCACCCGCGCAGCTACACCGGTAGCTCGGTGGTCAGCTTGATTTTTTCCATCGGTACTTCGGTCTTCACGTTCTGCACCACGCTCAGGCTGGTCAGGTGCTTGATCTGAAAGCGCCGATAGGCTTCCAGGTCAGCCGCCACCACCCGCAACAACAAGTCGCAGTCGCCCGCCATCACATGGCACTCCACCACTTCGGGCAATTGGCGCACGGCCTCGACAAACTCATCGGTGGTGTCCTGGTCCTGACGCTTCAGCCATACGCGCACGAACAGGGTCAGGCCCAGCGCGACCTTGGCCGGGTCCAGCAATGCCACATAACGCTCGATCACCCCAGCCTCCTCCAGCAGCCGCACCCGTCGCAGGCACGGCGAAGCAGACAACCCCACCTGTTTGGCCAGTTCCTGATTCTGCAACCTGCCGTCGCGCTGCAGCGCGCGCAGGATGCGGCGGTCGATGGCATCGAGCTTGATTGGCATTGAACGTTCTCTTTTTTTAAGTATTCGGTAGCAGATGCCAAATGCTCTGCGCATCAGTGCAACTACGCAAGCCAATTTCAGCGATTCATTGGAATAATTTTCCTCCACTGGAGGTGACCATGAATACCCTTGAACCTGTACTGAACGATCCCCCTGCCACCACACCGCAAAGCGAATTGCGCCGGGGCGCCGTTGCCGCCCTGCCGGTGCTGCTGGGCTTCATCCCCTTCGCCCTGGTACTGGGCGCGCAAGCTTCCCAGCACCAGCTGGCAGCCGGCGAAGTGGCGTTGATGACCGGCCTCAACTTCGGTGGCGGCTCGGAGTTCGCCGCCATCGAGCTGTGGACCTCACCACCGGCAATCCTGGTGATTGTCGCCATGACCTTGCTGGTCAACAGCCGCCACCTGCTGATGGGCGCGACACTGGCGCCGTACCTGCGCCACCTGCCATTACCCAAGGCACTGGGGGCGCTGTTCTTCATGTGTGACGAGAGCTGGGCCATGGGCCTGGCCGATGCGCGCCAGCGCGGTGGCTTCAGCCTGCGCTATTTCATGGGCGTGTCGCTGAGCCTGTGGGCCACCTGGGTCACGTTCACCAGCCTGGGCGCGCAGGCCGGGCCGCTGCTCGGCGACCTTCGCAGCTATGGCTTCGACATGGCCTTCGCGGCAGTCTTCCTGGTACTTCTCAAAGGCATGTGGAAAGGCGTACATGCCGCCGTGCCATGGCTGTTCAGCCTGCTCACCGCAGCGCTGTTCTACCTGCTGATCCCCGGTGGTTGGTACGTGCTTGCGGGTACCGTGGCTGGCCTGGTGAGCGCTTACCTGTGGGCCAAGCCATGATGGACGTTTCGACGCTGGTCACCATCCTGGGCATGGCCGTGGCCACCTACCTGACCCGTGCGCTGGGCTTTTTGCTGCTGCGCAAGCGCACCCTGGGGCCACAGCTGACCCAGGTGCTGAACGCCGCGCCCGGCTGCGTGTTGATTGCCGTGATCGCTCCCAAGTTCGTTTCCGGGCAGCCGGCCGACCTGATTGCGCTGGGGCTCACGGTGTACGCAGCCACACGGTTTTCGCTCTTGCCGGTGGTGGTGTTCGCCATTGTCGTGACCGGGGTGCTGCGGATGCTGTTGCTGGCATGATCCGCCGCTGCACCTACACTCCATTGACCCAAATCAAGCCCTCGCGCCGGGTTCGCGCGACGATGGCTGCACGCAAGGAATGACTCAAGCACCGCCAGGCGCACATTGTTCAAGGTTTGCCTTCGACCACTGTGCGCGGCCTTGGAAAAGGAGCCCCACATGAGCCCGCTGAAACACATACTGGTCGCCACCGACCTGTCCCCCCATGCCCGCAACGCAGCAGAGCGCGCTGCCTACCTGAGCAACACGCAGCAGGCCGCACTGGACCTGCTGTACGTTGCCAACCCGGCCCCCTTCGAGCGCCTCAAGCAACTGGTGGCGCCTGATGACGACCTGTTGAAACGGGTACTGGACAGCGCCGGCGAAAAAACCCGCGCACTGGCCGCCATGTTGTTCCAGCGCTACGACATTTCTGCGGGTGTGCAGGTTGCCAGTGGTTCGGTGATCACGGAAATCACCCGGGTAGTGCAGGACAAACACAGCAACCTGCTGGTGTGCGGAGCCAAGGGCCAGAGCGTGGCGCGGCGCCTGCTGCTGGGCTCGACCGTGCAAAAAATGCTCAACCACATGCCCTGCCCGTTGTTGGTCGTCAAGCCGGCACCTCGTGACGCCTACCGCACCGTGCTGGTTCCCGTCGATTTTTCACCTGTTTCGCTGCGCGCGATCCAACTGGCCAAGGCCATTGCCCCGCAAGCCGAGATCATCCTGCTGCATGCGTACGAAGCCCCGTTCGAAGGCAGCGTGCGCTTCGCCCATATCGACCAGGACACCCTCACCCGCTACCGCAATGTCATCCGCCAGGATGCAGTGGCACAGTTGGCCGCATTGAGCGAAGCTGCCGGCGTAGCCGATGCCCGGCAGATCGTGGTGCACGGTGACCCTGGCTGGCGCATTGCCGAGCAGGAACAAGAGCTGGAATGCGACCTGATCGTGGTCGGCAAGCAGGGTACGAGCGCGCTGGAGGAGCTGTTGGTGGGTAGCGTCACCAAGCATGTACTGGACGAATCGCAGTGTGATGTGCTGGTAACGCCTTAGCTCGCCGTATTTGCGCTGACGGAGTAGTGCGCAACGATCTTGCCAGCACAGGCTTGAACACGCTGTGCTGGCCTGATCTGTTGCGTCAGCCTTCACCTTCGAATGATTGAAATTGCAACTTCCAACTGTCGTTGATTTTGATCCAGCTCTCGACGAAATTTATCTGCTTGCTCCCTTGCGGCGTGACAATGAATGCCACACCACTGACAGCTGCAAGGTTACCCAGCTCTCGCACTTCGACATTCGACTCCGTTCGTTTGTGCTGAGAAAAAGCTGACGCGTCCTGGCCACGGAGCACAGAAAGTTTATGTAACTGGTTTTTCTTGTACATGAACTTTATACCGTTCGTCGAGAAGAACCAGTCCGCCTCCAAGTAATCCAACTGCTCGATATTCAGTGTATAAAAAGCGTTGCACCACTCTTTGCGCATCAACGACAAATTTGATGAGATCTTCACAGTATCCTCTTCAGGTCCATTTCTTCCTGAACCCGCTCGCTCCATGCCGCATAGGTTTTTATCGCTTGCTCAACGCCACTGTTGTAAAACGCCGGGCCGCAGACCTCTTCAATGAAATCGAGGAAAAACTCAACCTCAAACTGCCCCAACTGCAACTCAAAGGTATCGGCACAATACGCCTTCAACTTGCCAATCATGAGCGCTCGCGCTTCCGGTGAAAGTGAAATTTCAGGCATCTCGGGTCCTTATATCAGGCAGGTTGAACTTTATATCTCTTCCCTGCATACAGTCTTCGACAACCGCCGCCTCCCACTCATCAATGTCAATATTCGCAAGGCAGGCGTAAAGCACCCCACTCAACCTGGCATTGCCAATAGCATCACTGCCGTGGGCAATGGGTTCGCGCAGTTCCGCCGACGCCTCCAGGCGCTCCAGGACCATCCTGATCAGGTCAATCTTACGGGGCCGTACAACAGGGAAGGAAATGTGCATCGAACGCTCAGTTTCAGTGAACACATTATGCCAATAACCGGCAGGTACATAGATGGCCTGGCCTGGCGTCAAGGTATGGCACAGCATGGGCTCGCCGGCGGGAGGCGTTTGGTCGAAACTCTTGTCATTCAACAGTGGATAGGGACGTGTGGGCGCATAGACTTCCCACCGTTTCACACCTTCGATCTGCACTGCAATTACATCGTGGTTGTCGAAGTGCGCACCAAAACTTGGCGTTGAACTCCAGGCACAATAAAGATTTGCCCCGGACCGGCAACGCAGGTGTGTAGACAAGTAGCTTGCCGCTTGTTGAGCGCGCTCAAAAAATGCCTGGCAGCGATCAATGATCAATGTGCTACCGGTTTGCAAACGCTTCAGAAGGTTGTAACGGTTGATATGCGGCGAGGTCTCACCTGTCACCGTCAGGGTATAGGTTACAAACCCCTTGAAGCCACGCTCGGAGGGGATGCCATCGTTCGCCAGGCGTATTCTGGGGTAATCGAGAATATCCTTCTCAAGCAGGTTGTTGATTTCACCCCAGCCCACCAGCTGGTGGCCCGTGACCGACTCGAATACGAAGGGTTTCTTCTGAAAGGCCGAGCGAATGAAGAAGTCCATTTCAGGTAACGCAAAATCCATGCGGTCCATTAATATTCCCTATATCAGTTTTTCAGCATCTGTGGTGCGGGTGCCTTGCGTCAAGCCGAATCTCGGCGCGCAGTCAAAATGCCTCATGAAATGGCTGTCATGGGTCACAATCAGTACGCGGGAGATCAAGGCCTTTTGTTCAACCAGGCGTTGCAAGCCTGTGACCGACGCCGGGTCAAGGTGGGTGGTGGGCTCGTCCATGACGAGCAACGCGGGCTTCTTCAACAAAGCCAGGATAATGCCGAGCTTCTGTCGCTCGCCCGCTGACAAGTTCTGCCCTTGCTCACCCACCTCATACGCCAGCGGCTTGTCGAATGACAGGGTACTTGCCAGTACGGCGTATGCGTCCAGGTCTACGGGGCCCAGAAAGGTCTCAAGGTTCTCGGCAACCGTACCACCGATAAAGACCATGGTTTGGCTGGTCATGGCGATCCAGTCGGGTGTCAAACCATAACGCTCAGGCTGCCGGGTGACGCCATTGAAACGAATGCACCCGCTGTCAGGGCGGTCAACCCCGGCGATAAGGCGCGCAAGCGTCGTTTTCCCCGTGCCGTTGGTACCCGTCACGAAAGTGGGCAGGCCTGCTTTGCAAGGCACGTTCGCGGTGACGCCTTGCAGGATGGGCCTGCCGCCTTTGCTCTTGCAAAGTTGGTGCAGGGAAATGTCGATACTTGCAGGGTCGGCGGGCTGATCGTGATGCACCGCGGCGGCGTGCATTGCCATACGGCCAAGCGATTCCTCAAGTACGACGAAATCGATGCGCGCCTTGTTAAGTGTGCGCCACAGCACACCGATACGGTTCAAGGGCAGAAATACTTGAAAAAGAAACGTGGCCAGCATGATCAGGCTGCCCATCGTGGCGTAGCCCTGGTTGAATCTGAATGCGGCCCCCGCCAATACCATTGCACTCCCGGTAAATGATACGAGGGTGGTGACAATGCCGAACCTGAAGAATACCTGGCGAACACGCTGCTGCGCTGAGAGGTAGCGGTCTACGGCCACCCCATGCCTATGCTTCAACCTGCCACCTGCATTGAACAGTTTTTCGCAGAGCCCTGCCGCGATCACACTGTGGAGCACGGCATTCAAATACTTTTGCGTGATTGCAACTCGCTTGATCAACGGAAAGCGTGCACTGGTCATCTTGATGACCACCGCCATATAGGTGGCAACCACTAGAGTGAAACTGCCTGCAATCACGCCATCAAAATAGAAGCTGACACAGCCAATGACGAACACGATTTGAAATAAGATGGGCAACGCCTCACCCCAGATAACCCTGATATAAGCACTGACCGATGACATGGCGGCTTCATAGGTAGCTACCATCTCGCTCCTGTTGAGCTGTTCCAGTTGTTCAAGGTAGATGCGGCCAAGCTTGTCGAGGTACGCCGCCCTGAGCAGCGACTCAACCCTGATGCAGTAGCCGTGTGACAACCACTCCACGAGGGCAAAGCTGCAGGGCATCGCCAGGCGAATGGCCAGGAAGCCCGCGCAGAATGCAACCAGGCCGGCAAGGCTCGCGACTGATTCAGGATGATCGATTGCAAAGCGCATCATCAAACCGAATGACACGAACAGCAGCGAGGCGAGCAATGTCAGGCCAGCGATCCCCACCTGCCTGGCAATACCGGTTTTAAGTGTACGTTTTTCGATTTCGGTCACGGTAGCACTCGTTGTCGTCGATCGCCCACCCAAGGGTGGGCGACCCGTCAATCAATGGTTACGATTGGAATTGCACATGCAACCGGCGCCACAGCCCTTGCCGGAGCAACCGCACACATTGTTGAGCACGACATTGCGATCCAGTATGTACTTGAGAATTTGCTCCTTCGGAAGTTTCAGCATCTCTGCGTTCACCCGCCCTTGCTCGTCGGTTTGCAGGTCGTCCAGCATCAGCGGCTTACGTCGAGCATTGAGGCTTTCGATGCTAAACTTCTGCGCGTACTCGCCGTACCACTTGATGACCGTATCGTCGCCCAGCACTTGCTGGGTTTTGCGCAACTGGAAAGCAAAATCCTGTTGTTTCTGCGTTGCAAAGGTCATGTTGTGCTTGGCCAGGTGCTTTATTTCCTCTTTCAGCATGTTCCGCGAGAACGGAAAATGATGAAGAAACCCACCCATGTATTCATTGCAAAACGCATAATAGTGGTCGGTGAACTGAAGAAAGGTATGCCACATTTCATCAATCACTTGAAACTGATAGTAAATGGACACACTGAAACACTCTCGCTGGCACTGCGCAGCCAGCAACAGGAATTTCTTGGTTTCCTCGAAGAGCTCTTCTGCCTCCTCGCGCGTGACATCCCACTCCTTGCAAAACTTCAGTACAACGTCTTCATTTTTATACTGCGATACCGCCTGCGCGTCTGCAACGCGCAGGGGTGTGACGATGGCATCGCTGGTAATTCGTTGCTGTAGCATAAAATATCCTTTTCATGCATTGATATCGCCCTTGCAGTTACCGGGCTTGGTCGTGGGGCGTGCCTGTATTGAAACTTTTCAGCCACCCGCTTCACGCCAGATTTGAACTTAACACTTGCCACTTGCACCCCCGAACTGCGACAGGCTGTCGCACCCTGAAAGCCAAGCCCAGGGCTGCCGTCCGCCATGCCAGGCGCCACTGCCATGCTGCGGTAGATTGTCGCAGCCGCATCACCCCCTTGACCCCGCTAGTGCGCCCGGGACGGGCAACCACCGGCGAAAACTGTCCGGGCCTTTACCACTGAGTGGGCTCCAGGAAAACTCCCAGGGCGGAGGGGGCAAGCAGTTCGTCTGCTCCACTGTGAAGGGGGTTGGCCGCATGCCCGGCTTCCATTCCACCACCACATCCGCCATTGGCTGCCACGCCAGGACCAGGCCACGCGCCTCAGACATGTCGGCAGCTATCCATAAGGCAGCCGCCGCGACCATGAATGCCTCGATGTGCGTCTCGGTTACCTGTGCCTTGTAGGGTGAGCCCAGCAGCCAACGGCAGACGCTGATGTAATAGCTCCAATCCAAGGCCGGGTGATGTCGATAAGCCCAGGTCATGAAGCAGCGGAACAGTTCCAGACCTTCCGGCGGGTCTAGCTTGAGCAAGCCTGGGCACACGTCGAACAACGTGTGCCAGTACGGCAGTAGTCGCGCGTCCAGCTTGACGAACGTACGGGCGTTGCAGGGGTAATCGGGAAACGGCAAGCGAGACTCACTCAAGCGTGCAGCGCGAGCCGGGGGGCAAAAGCGTGAAGTGGCCAAAGGGCGAGACATCATGTGCTCCATGCATCAGATAGCCTTGAACAGGCCCCGCCTTGATTCCTGGCGGGTAGTGTGCGTTTCGGGACCGTTCTGACAGGTAGATAGGGGGGAGCACGCGGATAAAGCGAAAGCCAGCGATGCCGAGGCGCATGGCTGGCGCAGGTCAGTACCATCATGAGTGGGCTGATCCTTGACCGACGTTGCAGATAGCAGCGCCTGCTGCGGGCATGCGCAGCCAGGCATCGTGCTCGATACGCAGGCGCGAGCCCGCATCAGCGCCTAGGCGCCGGCAACGTCAAAAAGGAGAAGCTCGGGGGTTGGCCGTGGGCCAGCAATAGCGTGGAGGCGCCTGGCTGCGCACCTCGCTGCAAAACCGCCTTGGGTTCACACAGCTGAGCAACCAGGCGACCCCCAGGAGGAACACCAAGGTAAGGAAGTTCGCCGTACACGTTGGACAGGCGAACAGGTTGCTCCAGTCCGCCGTGGACGATGTGCCGTGTTGCTGGGCCTGTGAGGTGGAGATGTCATTGGCCAGGCTGCAGAAGCCGCCGCCCAAGCCATTGAGCGCCAAGCCCAATGCCTGCCCGTGACCCAGGCCACAGCAAAGCACGTTGAACAGGACACTGAAATACAATGCCCAGGCAATGAGGGGCCGATTACCGGTGCAGCGATCCATGGCCGGCAACTCTAGCATCCAGGCTCGCGAGTGAGAAAGACAGCATCGCACCACTTCAATGGCTACGTGCGTAAAGGACCGGGAAAAAGCACGTCAATCGCTATATACTTTTATATACACCGATACCCGTAAAGCCAGATGAAGCCGTGATGTGCCTGCAAATCGAAATGCTGAACGAGTCCGACAACGGCGCTGACGCTCTGCTCGGCGCAACCAATCACACCGTGGGAAATGCCGGCATTCGGCGCAGGAATCAGAAGCTGATTCTGCAGGCTGCCAGCGAAGCGTTTGCCACGACCGGCTTCACCGCCACTCATTCGCATGATATTGCCGAACGTGCCGGGGTACCTAAAGCCAACCTCTACTACTACTTTCAATCCAAAGAGAACCTGTACGTGCAGGTGCTGATGAGCTTCGTTGAACCGCTGGTGAGGGCCTCGGCAGCGCTGCGCAAAAGCGACGACCCGATAGTAGGCCTGCGGGCCTATATCAAAGCCCGCATCCGCATCATTCGCGAGCACCCGTTCAGCGCCGCCGTGTTCAGCCAGGAGTTGCTCTCAGGGGGCAAGCATCTGCCAGAGGCATGCAAGAACCTGCTGCACGAGGAAGCCCAGCGCAACGTCGCCTGCCTGCGCAACTGGATCGACCATGGCCGGCTGGCGCCCTGTGATCCTGAGCACCTGATGATCTTCATCTGGTCGTCGACACGCACCTACACCAATCTGGCCTGGCAAATGTCGCAGCTCAGAGGCGTAGCCGAACCTGACAAGGCTGACTTTGACCGCGCCACCCGAACGGTCACCCAAATGGTGTTGGGCGGTATCGTCCCGGCATGACCGGCAACCTGGCAGCAAGCAGGTGCTGCCGTGATGCCAGGTAGAGGCCTGGTCTTGCGCCGACGATGCCGCATCCATAGCAAGGAGAACTGACGTGTCCACGACCGCGATTGCCTGCCAGGATGCTGCCGCTGGGCACCATCGGCCTTTAACTGCGTCATGCGTTGGAAGAGCCCCAAAGCACCTGCAAATCGTGCCCCACGCGATTTCCTCTGGACCAGAAGTGGCTGCGCAGCCTGGTACTGGACGCCGCCCGGAACATTGGTTTGCCGCGCTGAGTGATTTCAGTCGCGCGAAACATTCAAAGCGGCACAGACAGCCCGACCTTGACCTTGTCCAGAACGATCAACGTGCGGTAAGTCAGGATGTCTTCGTTATCGGCAAAATGCAGCCTCACCAGCTTTTCGAAATGCGCCACGTCACGGGCAAGCATGACGATGATGAACGACACCCCGCCGTTGACGAAGTAACACTGCTGTATCTCTGCCACATTGGCGAAATAACGCTTGGCGCGGTCCATCACCTGCGAGCGATCGTCCCGCAAGCGTGATTCGACGATGGCCGTGATCATCTGCCCAACACACTCCGGGGCAATGACTGCGGTGTTGGCAGTGACCACCCCGCTCGCCTCCATCTGTGCAATACGCCGCTGTACAGCCGGTGTGGACAGGCCGATTTCCTCGGCAATGGCGCGCTGCGAGGTTTTGTTGTCTTGCTGCAGCAGCCGCAGAATCGCGTGATCGAAGCCGTCCAGCGGACGGTTGGCGCAGTCACTCATTTTCGGGTTCCAAAGAAAGCAGTTCACTCGTCAGAGGCCCATTTTCACAGTAATTGCTTCGCAGGCCGAGCACTAAAATGTCGCCTCGACCGATGCTGGAGCCACGCGTGGACGCAAAAACTGCTGGAACCTTCGCCCCTGTCGGGGCAGCCATCGCCGCGCTGGTCTCGGTGCAAACCGGTGCTGCCTTGGCCAAAACCTTGTTTCCATTGATCGGCCCCGAAGGCGTTGTCGCCCTGCGGCTGGGCTTGTCCGCCGTCATCTTGCTGGCGGTGCTGCGCCCTTGGCGCATCTGGGGCCAGGCCAACATGCTTCATTTGTTGGGTTATGGCGTAATGATGGGGCTGATGAATATTCTGATTTACCGGGCATTCCTCTATATCCCGGTGGGCATCGCGGTGTCCATCGAGGTCATCGGCCCACTGGGCGCGGCCTTGCTGTCTTCCCGGCGGCGGATCGACCTGCTGTGGATTGCCCTGTCGGTCGCCGGGCTTACCTTGCTGCCATGGGGCACGGGCAGTCAGGGCCTCGACCCGCGCGGGGTGATGTACGCGCTCGCGGCTGCATTGGCCTGGGGGCTGTATGTGATGCTTGGCAGCAAAGTGGCGGTTCACGGCAAACAGGCAGTCGGCACCGGGATGTTGTTTGCCGCGCTGCTGGGCGTACCACTTGGTGTCAACCACGCCGGTGCCGAGTTGCTGGCGCCATGGGTGCTTATGGTCGGGTTGGGCGTAGCGCTGCTTTCCAGCACGGTGCCTTTCCTGCTCGACATGTATGCCATGCGGCACTTGCCGCCCAGTATTTTTGGCGTGCTGCTCAGCGCTTCGCCCGCTGCGGGGGCGATAGCAGGCTGGTTGATCCTCGGTGAAGTGCTGGCACTGACCCAGTGGCTGGGCATAACAGCCATTGCCTTGGCCTGCGCAGGGGCGGCACTGGTAGGGCGTGGTCGCTGAGCGCGGGCGCTCTACGCAAGGCCTTTCATCGATGGCGCTGATGATTACTATCGAGCGGCCTGCCTGTCGGCCTGACCAGGCCGTCTCTATAATCGCCTGCAAATCCCCCCGCTCCTGCGCCTGCTACAGGCGACATCCCTCATGGAACCGAACCCCATGCCAAGCAACCGCCAGGCCTCTCGTGGCCTTCCCGAACATAATCAACAGAGTGTCACGCAGCAGTGGCTGGCCATCCTCTCGGTCGCCGTGGGCGCCTTCGCCCTGGTCACCAGTGAGTTCCTCCCGGTGGGGGTACTCAACGATGTCGCCAGCGACCTTGGCATCAGTGCCGGCCTTGCCGGCCTGATGGTGACCCTGCCCGGTATCATGGCCGCGCTGGCCGCGCCTTTGATCTCGGTGGGTGTGGGGGCGCTGGACCGGCGCTACCTGCTGATCGGCCTGACACTGATCATGATCATCGCCAACGCCATCGTGGCCTACGCCGGTGACTTCAACCTGCTGTTGGTCGGCCGCGTGCTGCTGGGTGTCAGTATTGGCGGCTTCTGGGCGACCGCCATCGCCCTCAGCGGGCGGCTGGCACCTGACGGCATGGGCGTAGCCAAGGCCAACTCCATCATCATGGCGGGGGTAACCCTGGCGACGGTAGTGGGCGTACCCGTGGGCACCTGGCTGAGTGGCCTGATGGGCTGGCGCATGACCTTCCTGGTCACCGCCCTGGTCGGCGTACCCGTGCTGCTGGCGCAGGTATTGCTGTTGCCACGGCTGATGCCGGAAAAGGCCATTCGCATCAGCGACCTGCCAGCGCTGTTCGTCAACCCGCAAGCACGGGTCGGCTTGATCGCTGTTTTGCTGATCGGCCTGGCGCACTTTGCGGCGTACACCTATGTTGCACCGTTCTTCAAACAGAATGCCGGCTTCGACGGGCCGACCATCGGCTCGTTGCTATTGCTGTACGGCGTGGCCGGTTTCATGGGCAACATCTTCGCCGGCTTTGCCGCCAACCGCAGCGTGCGACATACCCTGATGCTGGTCGCGCTCATGATCGCAGTCAGTACCGCCCTGTTCCCGCACTTCGCCACCAGCATGACGGGCGCCGCGATGCTGATCGCACTGTGGGGCTTTGCTTTCGGTGCGTTCCCGGCCTGCGCCAATATCTGGATGTTCGTGGTGGCGCCCAAGGATGTCGAACGCGGCATGCCGCTGTTCGTGGCCATGTTCCAGGTGATCATTGCCGTGGGCTCGTTCTTCGGCGGGCAAGTGGTCGACCATATGGGCACCGCAGTGCTGTTGAGCCTGGCCACGGCGCTGGTGGGCTGTGGCTTCGTCACCGTGCTGGTGCTGGGACGCAACGTCAGCAATAGCCTGGCGACGCAGCCAGGCTGAGCTGCTGCACAGGGTTCAGAACCACTGCCCGAAGCGGCGGATATAGAGGGCCTTCATGGCCTGGGCGACCACGCAATAGCCCAGCAGGATGGCAACCAGCCAAGGGAAGTACGCCCACGGCAGTGGCACCAGGCCAACCATCGCCCCCACCGGCGAGAACGGGATATAGACACCCAACGCCATCACCAGCCCCGTTGCCAGCACCACTGGCAGCGCGGCGGTGCTCTGGAAGAACGGCACCTTGCGCGTGCGCAGCATATGCACCACCAAGGTCTGTGATAGCAACCCCTCGATGAACCAGCCGGACTGGAACAGTGCCTGCATCTCGACGCTGTTGGCCGCGAACACGTACCACATCAGGGCAAAGGTGGTGATGTCGAAGATCGACGACGTAGGGCCGATCCACAGCATGAAGCGGCCAATGTTGCGCGCATCCCATTTGCGTGGCTTGCTGAGAAATTCCTTGTCCATGCGGTCCCAAGGCAGCGACAGCTGGGAGAAGTCGTACATCAGGTTCTGCAGCAGCAGGTGAATCGCCAGCATCGGCAGGAATGGGATGAACGCGCTGGCCACCAGCACCGAGAATACGTTGCCGAAGTTGGAGCTGGCAGTCATGCACAGGTACTTCATGATGTTGCCGAAGGTCTCGCGGCCTTTGAGCACACCCTCTTCAAGCACCATCAGGCTCTTTTCCAGCAGAATGATATCGGCCGATTCCTTGGCGATGTCGGTGCCGCTGTCTACCGAGATACCGACGTCGGCATCGCGCAGGGCCGCAGCATCGTTGATGCCGTCGCCAAGAAAACCCACCGTGTGACCATTGGCCTGCAGGGCCTTGAGCACGCGTGATTTCTGCAGCGGGGTGAGCTTGGCGAAGACCGTGCGTTCTTCGACCTGCAGCGTGAGGGTGGTGTCGTCCATGCGCTCGATGTCCTGGCCGAGCAATGGCAGGCCTGGCTCCAGGCCAACTTCACGGCAGACTTTGCACGTCACCACCGGGTTGTCGCCGGTCAGCACTTTGACCCGCACGCCCATGTCCCGCAGAGCGGCAATGGCCGGGCCGGCAGTTTCCTTGGGCGGGTCGAGGAAGGTCAGGAAGCCCTGGATCACCAGATCGCGCTCATCGTCGGCGTGATACTGCGCCTTGCCTTCGGCCGCCGGGATCTGGCGGGTGGCGACCACCAGTACGCGAAAGCCGTCCTGGTTGAAGGCGTCGGCACTGGCCAGCAGTTGTTGGCGGCGGCGCGGATCGAGGCTAACGACACGGTCGCCTTCCTGCACATGGGTGGCGATGGCGAGCATTTCCTCGACCGCCCCTTTGCTTACCAGCAGGTGGTCGCCCAGGGCATCCTTCACCACCACGGACAGGCGACGGCGGATGAAGTCGAACGGCAGCTCGTCGACCTTTGCATAGGCGTAGGGGGCCTGGAACTGGCGGTCCTGCCCTGCGAAATGCAGCACAGCTTGGTCCATCAGGTTGCGAATGCCGCTTTGGTGATGGCTGTTGAGCCAGGCCAGCTCGAGGATGTGCCTGTCGCGCTGGCCGTCAAAGCGCACGTGGTGTTCGAGGATGATACGGTCCTGGGTAAGCGTGCCGGTCTTGTCGGTGCACAGCACGTCCATGGAGCCCAGGTTCTGGATGGCGTTCAGGCGCTTGACCACCACTTTGCGCCGGGCCATGGCCACGGCGCCCTTGGCCAGGTTGGCGCTGACGATCATCGGCAGCATTTCCGGGGTCAGGCCCACGGCCACGGCAAGTGCGAAGAGGAAAGCATCGCCCCAGTCGCCCTTGACCACACCGTTGAGCATGAACACCACCGGGACCATCACCAGCATGAAACGGATCAGCAGGCTGCTGACGCTGTTCACCCCACGGTCGAAAGCGGTCTGGCTGCGCGAGCCGGCAATGGCCTTGGCCAGCGAGCCGAAATAGGTGCGTCGGCCAGTGGCGACCACCACTGCGCGGGCGCGGCCACTGACCACGTTGGTGCCCATGAAGCAGATGTTCGCCAGCTCGAGCAGGTTGTCCTGGCTACCGCTGCCCCCGGTAGCGGACTTCTGCGCGACATGGCCAAGGGTGTCGTACTTCTCGACCGGCAGCGCTTCACCAGTGAGCACCGCCTGGCTGATGAACAGGTCACGTGATTCGAGCAGGCGAATGTCAGCGGGAATCATGTCGCCTGCGCAAAGCTGCACGATATCGCCGGCCACCAGTTCGTCCATGGGCACTTCGCGCAGACGCGGGGCCTGCCCGACCTGCTCGCGGCGCAGCACGGTGGCAGTGGTGCGCACCATGGCCTTGAGCGCATCGGCGGCCTTGGTCGAGCGGTACTCCTGCCAGAAGCGCAGCACGCTACTGAGGCTGACCATGGTCATGATGATGATGACCTTGGTCAGGTCGGCGTCATCCGTTTGGCCTGCGCGAAGCGGCAGCCAGTAGTCGGTGACGAAGCTGATCCCGGCCAGGGTCAGCAGTACATAGATGAACGGGTTGTGCAGGGCCTTGAGCAATTGCACCAGGGCATGCGGTTGCGGGTCGTGGGCGACCTGGTTGGCCCCGTCGCGCTCCAGGCGCTTGGCGGCTTCGTGCTCGGTCAGGCCCTGCTCGCAGGCATCGAGGTTGGCGAGGGTGACAGCCAGGCCATTGCGCGCTTCACGGGCGGCACGCGTGGACAAGCGGGTTTCGCGTTCGGCCTTGGCCGATGAGGTGTCGCGGTGTTTGACAGTCATGTTGCTGTGCTCCTGCCGCTGCGGCGGCACGACACACAGACGTTTCACTCAGGCGGTGAACGAAGGCATGTCGGGTCGCAGATGAATACGGGTTCTTTCCGACAGAAATCTGTCCGCTGCCGAGGGTCGGAAGTTGTTTCGGCAGCGAACTTTCTACTCGCGCAATCCATGGTTTTATTCCTTTGTCATAAACAACAGGCCATACGCCCCCGCAAACTTTTCATTTAAAAAGTTCGAGCACAACGATACCGTTTGATATCTTTTATTCAGTGAGAAGTTTTGGGGGTTCCGGCGTGCTAAGGATGGTCTGAAGTAGCCCCTGTTTTCCGGCTACTTCGCCATCGACACTTTCAAAAAACGGTAGCCGCTCAAATCCCGGTCAAACCTGCCGTCTATTTCAGCCTTTTTTGCCGCTGCAAGCACCTCGCAGCAGTCACTTCACTCTTCACGGACGCACCTCTCCTGCATTGGAGAGCAAATGTCGACGCGCCATCCAAATGTTCGACAGGGCGAACAGCGTCACCATCTGAGCAGTGTTTTTCACCAAGCCTCGGAAGCGCACTTTCGTATAACCAAACTGGCGCTTGATCACCCGAAATGGATGCTCAACCTTGGAGCGAACCTGGGCCTTGGCTCTTTCGATCTTACGTATCGCTTTGTATAACGCGCTGCGGTTACCGTGCTTTTTGTAAGTGCTGCGCCGGGCTGCAATCTGCCAGATGACTTGGCGCCCCTCATGCTCTTCACGCTTCTCTACACCGGTATAGCCCGCATCAGCGCAGACCACGTTCTCACCACCGTGCAGCAGTTTGTCGACTTGGGTTACGTCCGCGACGTTGGCCGCAGTGACCACCACGCTGTGCACAAGCCCGGACTCATCGTCGACACCAATGTGAGCTTTGGCACCGAAGTAATACTGGTTGCCCTTCTTGGTCTGATGCATTTCCGGGTCGCGTTTGCCGTCCTTGTTCTTGGTCGAACTGGGCGCATGAATCAGAGTGGCATCGACGATGGTGCCTTGTCGCAGTGACAAGCCACGGTCGCCCAAATAGCCATTGATCACGCCGAGAATACCGGTGGCCAACTCATGCTTTTCCAGCAGGCGACGGAAGTTGAGGATGGTGGTTTCATCCGGGATTCGCTCCAGGCTCAGACCGGAAAACTGGCGCAGGATCGTCGTCTCGTACAGCGCCTCTTCCATCGCCGGATCGCTGTAACCGAACCAGTTCTGCATTAGATGAATCCGCAGCATCGCCATCAGCGGATAGGCTGGACGGCCCCCTTCGCCCTTTGGGTAATGAGGTTTGATCAGAGCAATCAAACCCTCCCAGGGTACGACCCGATCCATCTCTATCAGGAACAGCTCCTTGCGGGTCTGCTTGCGCTTACCGGCGTACTCGGCATCGGCGAAGGTCATTTGTTTCATCATCGAAAAGCTCGGCGATTGGTGTCCGGGGATTTTGCCAAATCAGGAAGTCTTTTTCAGGATTTCCCTAACGCGCCAGCGCCCCGCATCTACTTGGGGGGTTCTGGCTGTCATCAGGGTACCCGTGCAGGCGGCGCGGCCAGGCACAGGCCTGCTGCGCCGCAAAGCAGGCGAGCAGGTGATATGAAACGAATGAAGTGAGGTTCATGAGCTTGCCTCCAACCGGCGGACACCGGCGGCGGCAAGCTACGGCGGAGCATCAGGCTCTGGCGCGGCTTGCCCGACCGAGGCGTCGGGACCGGTGTTCCGGTTCAAGTGCCTGACCTGGCCGTACGGCGGTGGTCAGGCAGCGACTAGATACTGTGTCCATTGAATTCTTCAGTGATTGAAAGTAAGGCCCTTGTCCAGGGCCGGTCGAACTTTATTCAAGCGTAGTATCGAAGTCAACCAGCAAGCAGAACTTTAAATAAGTTTCACCTTGTTTTAATGTTACTTGCTGGCGTGGCCGCCATCACTCAAACCTTGAACCGCCCCACCAACGCCGTCATCTCCCCCACCAGGCCCGCTAGCGCCTTGCTCGCTTCGCTGGTCTGCTGCGCGCCCGCCGCTGAATGGTGAGACAGCTCGCGAATATTGAGCAGGTTGCGGTCTACCTCCCGCGCCACTTGGGCCTGCTCTTCGGCCGCACTGGCAATGACCAGGTTGCGCTCGTTGATTTCGCCGATCGCACTGTAAATGCCCTCCAGCACCTGCCCCGAGGCCAGGGTCACCTCCAGTGTCGATTGCGCCCGGTTGGTGCTGGCCTGCATCGAAGCCACCGCCGCCTCGGTGCCGGCTTGCACGCGGGCGATCATCTGCTCGATTTCCTGGGTCGATTGTTGCGTGCGGTAGGCCAGCGTGCGCACCTCGTCTGCCACCACCGCAAAGCCGCGCCCGGCCTCACCGGCGCGGGCGGCTTCGATGGCAGCATTGAGCGCCAGCAGGTTGGTTTGCTCGGACACCGAGCGAATCACTTCCAGTACCTTGCCGATATCCCGCACCTGCCCGACCAACTGTTCCAGATGCGCACTGCTGGTCTGGATCTCGCGGGTCATGGCTTCGGTGCCGTCGATGTTGTCACCGACTTGCCGGCGACTTTGCGCAGCCAGCTGGTTGGACTCGCTGGTGGTTTGCGAGGTGGTGATGGCGTTGCGCGCAACCTCCTCCACGGCCGTGGTCATTTCGGTCACGGCGGTAGCGGCCTGCTCCAGCTCCTGCCCCTGCTGGCGCAGGTTGTTGGCGCTTTGCTCGGTGACCGCATTCAACGCCGTGGCGGCGGCATCCAACTGCTGGGCACAGTGATTGATCTGCCCAAGGGTGTCGCGTTGGCTCTGCTGCATGCGCTGCAGCTCATGGAACAGCTGGCCGATCTCGTTGTTGCCCTGCCCTTGCACCGGTACGCTCAGGTCGCCACCGGCAATGCGCTGGAAATGCCGACCGGCTTCACGCAGCGGGAGCAGCACACGCTGGGCAATGAAAGCCCAGCACAGTGCCGCCAGCAGCAAAGTCACACCCAGCAGGCACAGGCTCAGAAACTGCGCACGGGCCAGACGCCGGTCGGACTCCTGCATGATCTGCTGACCACGTTCGCTCAGTGCGCCCACCAACTGTTGGCGTAGCGCTTGCAGCCGGCCCATGGCATTGCCGGCATCGCTGTTGACCTTGAAGTACTGCTCCAGCGAACGCTGACGGGTCGCCTCTCGCTGCCCGGCAACCGCCTTGGCGTATTCGGCAAAGGTAGCCTGCAGCTCGAGTGCCAACGTGCGAAGGGCTGGCTCACGGGCGTTTTCGACAAACGCGTCGACCAGCGCCTGGCTCTTGTCGTTCAGCTCCACCGACAACACCATGCGCTTGCCAGCACTCTCGTCATGGCCACCCAACTGCTCGATGAAGCCCGAGGACACATTGGCGCTGGAACGAATCGCCATCAACAACGCATTGTTCAACCGGTCCGACTGGTGCGCCGTCTGGTCCAGCTCGGTGATCTGCTGGTCGCTGCCCACTGCTGCCCACCAGGCACTGACGGTGGAAAACAGCAGGGTCAGGCTGAACAGCGACAACACCCAGAACATTCCGGTGCGGATCTTCAGGTTGGCAAGCATGCGGGCAGTACTCCTTGTTGGCACCACTTCTGGTCGATGATTCGACGGTGGGTGTGCTGCTATCGGAGTAGCTGGCGCAGGCTTGAGGCACCGGGATGCGGTTATGGGCGGTAACCGAACAGATTGCGCCGAGGCCAGCCTCAGCGACCGAGAAAGTCGACCACCGCCTCAGTGAAGGCCTGGGGTTGATCCAGCATGACGAAGTGGAAGCTGCCATCGATTCGCTTGAAGCTGATGCCCTGCGTGCCGGCATAGGCATTGGTGAAGGTTGCATCGACGCTGGAGGCAGGTACGCCATACATAGGGTCATAGGCGTATACGACCTCTATCGGCGCCTGGATAGCGCCAAGCTCCGGGCGCAGGTCGGTGGTCATCAGTTCATGGGTGGCATCGGCTACGGCCTTGCGGTCCGAGTGCAGCGCCGCCGCAATGAGTGCAGGCCGTGCCGCTGCGGTCTTGACCAACCGGTCGATGGCCGTGCGCTGCATCGCTTCGGCCTGCGCTGCAGGGGCCGCCAACATCGCATCGCGGAATGCGGCAGCCTGCGGTGCGGCCGTTTCGGCGGTTGCCCTGGGGTCGATCAGCAACGTGTAGAACGGCAGCGCATCGACGACCATCAGCCGGCCTACCTGCTCAGGATGGCGTGCACCCAGCATCAGCGCGACCTCACCGCCCAGTGAATGGCCAATGATGGCCGGCGTCTCAAGGTGCTGGCGGCGGATGTAGTCGGCTACCGCCTCGGCCACCGGAGCGGCCACGCGCCCGTCCACAGCGGGCACGGTTGGCGAGCCGGCAAAACCTGCGACCTGCACCAGGTGCAAGCGGTGCTGCTGGCGCAGCGTGCTGGCGAGCCCCGCCCATACCTTACGCGATGAGGCCAGCCCCGGGATCAGGATAACGTCCGGCCCAGCGCCTTCGACCTGCACTGAAATACGTTCGCTTAGCGCGGTCTCTGGCTGGCCGGGCGCGGCCAATGCCGAAGACAGCGACAGGCTGGCCCCGATTGCCGCCAGCAGGGTACGTACACGCATGTCAGCCACTCCTTTGACTTCGACTGAGAAAAGCCCACCACTATAAGACGCGCGGCAAGCCATGGGAAAACTATCGTTTGCAACCCGGTGTGCTGCACCGTTAAAGTCGGGGGCCTGGGCGCTGGCTGCGCCTGCGGTCCGCGCGAAGGGGTTGCCCGAGCCATGCGTCAACACATTCCCATACCAGCTCCCGGCTTGTCGGCGGACCGAGCCCCAAAGGAGTTGGCATGCCCGCCATCAATGCATCCCGTCAGCACGGTCTGCTCGACCTGCCCGCCTTGCGCAAACGCGCCAAGCGCTTGCTGAACGCCCTGAACAATCACCAGGCCGAAGACGCCCGCGAGCAATTGCGTACGCTCGGCCTGCCCGGCCCCGACTACCGGCTTGCCGATACCCAATGGCTGGTGGCCCGCGAGGCCGGCTTTGCCAGCTGGCCAAAGCTCAAGGCACATGCCGACGCCGTGGCCTTTGCCGCACGCCACCCCGGTTTTGCCGCCGATGACGAAGCCACCGTGCAGCACTGGCGCTGCGGCAACGACATCGCCCACAGCCTGCGCACCGCCGGGTTTGCCGGTGCATTCCAGATGTTCGACGACCCCATGGTCATGGGCCCGGTACCGGCGTTGCCCGAGGAACGGTACTGGCGGGTGCGTGGAGACTACGTGCAGCAGGCGTTCAACCTGCGGGCGGAGGACGTTGAACAGCGCCAGGCCGCACAGCGAGCGGCGCTGGCCGGCCTGAGCACAGACAGCAAGCTGGTACTGTGGTGCGAGGCCGACGCTTACGACCAGCTGTTCCTGATTCGCGTGCTCGCCAGCCTCCCCGGCCTGCCACGCCGGCTGGAACTGATCGAAGCTGACCAAGTGCCCGGTGTCGAACGTTTCATCGGCATCGGGCAATTGGCGCCTGACCTGCTGGCGTGGCTGTGGCCACAACGTCGTGCACTGGGTGAAGATGCACTGGTCCTGGCACGCCAGGCATGGGCGGCCTATACCGCGCCAGCGCCACATGCCTGGGCGGAGCTCGCCGGCCGCCCGCACAAGGCTTTGCCTTTACTGGGCCGGGCACTGGCGCGCCAGCTACAGGAACTACCGGGGGCGAATGATGGTTTGAGCCTTACCGAACGCCTGTTGTTAGGCGTGCTGGCCTCTCGTGGCGAGCTACCGGCTGGCCGCGTGTTTGGCCAGTTGATGATGCAGGACGACCCGCTGCCTTACCTGGGTGACCTGATGTTCCATGTGCTGCTGCAACCGTTGATCCATGCGCCGCAGCCGCTGCTGCTGGAGGGCCCCGGAGAAGCCTGGGCACAACGCCTATTGCGGCTGACCCCGCTTGCCGAGCAAGTGCTTGCAGGAAAAGCGCACTGGCTGGATCACAACCCCGCGCAGCGCTGGGTTGGCGGGGTGCTGGTCGATGCGGCTGACAGGCCTTGGGTGGTCAGCGAGCAGGGCGACGTGTGGCGGCGCATTTAGACGCCGCACGGTCACCGGTGGGCGCCGCCTTGCCAATCGCTTTGGCGGCGTCCGCCAGGCGTTGGGTAGCCAACCGGATCTCACCCACATCCAGCGAAGCGAACCCCAGGCGCAACGCATTTTCGGCATGGCCAAACGGCGAAAACTGCCGCCCACTGCGCACCACCAGGTCCAGCTCCAGCGCGTTGTCGACCAGCTGATCCACGTTGATCGCATCGGCGAACTTCACCCACAGCGCCAACCCACCTTCGGGTTCCTGTACGGTGATCTGTTCGCCGAACGCGCCATGCAAACACGCCAGCAAGGTTTCGCGGCGCCGACGGTACTCGCGGTTGACCCGGCGCAAGTGTTTCTTCAGTTCGCCATCATTGATCAAGTCCGCCAGCATCCGCTGCATCACCGCATCGCCCTGCCCCAGGGTAAGCGTGGCCCTGCGCTCCAGCACGGCTGTTACCTCCACCGGTGCGACGATGTAGCTGCAACGGAACGTGCTGCCCAGGGGTTTGGACAGTGTGCCGATGTAAATCACATGGCGCTGCTGGCGGTCGCTGGCCAAAGGCAGGTAAGGCCGCCCAGAAAAGTGGTATTCGTAGTCGTAGTCTTCCTCGACCACGCAGAAGTCATGCTGTCGCGCCAGCTCCAGCAACTGCTGCCGGCGCCCGGCGGGCAGGCTGACCGTGGTCGGGAACTGGTGATGGGGCGTTATGTACATCATTCGCACCTTGTGCTGCCGGCACAGGGCATCGATCTGATCGACACGGCAACCCTCATGGTCCAGGTCCACGGTTACCAGCCGGGCACCCAGCTGACGGAAAATCTCCCACGCCGGGGGATAGCTCAGGCGCTCGACCAGCACAACGTCACCTGGCTTGAGCAACACGCTGGTTACTAGCGACAGCGACATCTGCACCCCCTGGGTCAGGCAGATATGCTCGGCGCCAACGTTCAGGCTGCGATTGTGCCGCAGCATGTCGGCCAGGGCGGCGCGCAGGTAAAGGCTGCTGCAATCGCTGCCGTGGCGCACGCTGTTGCTGGTGAAGCTGCTGCGCAAGGCATTGCGGTAATAGCGGTGCAAAACAGCCTGCGGCAGCAGCCGGTGATCACAGGCGCCGTTGTCGAAAAACAAGGCCCCTGGCCGCCCCTGCTGCGCCGCAGCCTGCTCGTTCGCCTTGAAGTAGGCAACGGCGGGCTCCACGGGCAGCGCCAGGGCAAACGGCCTGGCGGCACTCGGCGCGACCAGTGTGCCAGGCGCCAACTGCTGGCTGACGAAGGTGCCCCGACGCTGCACGCTTTGCAGCCAGCCTTTGGTTTCGGCCTCCTCGTAGGCCAGGATCACTGTCTTGCGGTTGACGTTCAGCAACTGCGCCATCTCCCGCGTGCCCGGCAACGGCGTGCCAGGGCGCAGGCGGCCCTCGCTGATCGCGGCCACCAGCCCCTCGACGATCTGCCGGTACGAAGCCTGCGCCCCATCGAGCTTGAGCAGTGGCTGCCATTTACGAAGCTGGACCATATGAATTATCCAAAACTGGAGGTTCTGCTGGTCCTGGACTATAGCAACAATCGAACCTCCAATTGCCCCGAGGTGTTCATGCAAAGCCGTCACGTCATCGAATTGTCGCCCTCGGGCAAAACCTTCGACGCCAGCCACGAACTGCTGCTCGATGCCATGCTCGCCAGCGGGCTGCCGGTACCGTTCTCGTGCCGCCGCGGCGCCTGCGGCTCGTGCAAGGTCAAGGTAGTGTCGGGGCAGTATCAGGATAAACAGCGGGATGCGGATACACCGGCCCCCTCCTATCCCTTGGCTGCAGACGAAATGCTGTTGTGCCAGAGCCATGCCTGCAGCGACATGCGCCTGGAAATTCCGGGCTGGTCGCTGGACACCCCAACCCTGGAAACCCACGCTCAGGTTGTTGGCCAGCGCGCGCTAAGCAACGATATCGTCGAACTGGTGCTGCAGCCTGCTCAGCCGCTGGACGTCCGGGCCGGCCAGTACGTGCGGTTCCGGCTGGACAACGGCGACAGCCGCTGTTTCTCCATTGCCAACCTGCCTGCCCAGCAGCAAGGGCAGTTGGTGTTTCACATCCGCAAGGTCAGCGGTGGCCTGTTCACCGAAGGTCTGCTGCCCACCCTGCAAGCAGGTGCTTCGGTAAAGCTCGAAGGCCCGCTGGGCGCCTGTACTTGGCAGCACGATGAGCAACGCCCGCTGGTGCTGTTGGCCACCGGCACAGGCTACGCCGGCATCAAGCCCTTGTTGCTGACTGCCCTGGCTCGCGACGCCGAGGTGGCCCTGTACTGGGGTGGCTCATCGACGGCCGATTTCTACGACCACGCGTTTCTCGACCAGGCCAGTGGGGCGCACCCACACTTTCGCTGGTACCCGGTACTCGCGGGCCAGGCACGCATCCAGCAGGTCGCGCTCGGCCAGCCCCACCACTGGGAAGAAACCCAGGTCTATGCCTGCGGCAATCCCGCGATGATCAGCCAGGCGCGCGAACAATGCGTTGCGGCGGGCGTGCTACCCCATCGCTTTGTCGCCGAGGCCTTTGTCGCCAGCGGCGCGGCGGCCACCCAGGCCTCAGCAGCCAGCACGCTGCACCCTGAACTGGAAAAGGTCGGCCCACGCTACTCGCTGGACGGCATGCTCGCGGCCCGCGAGCAGTCGGTACGGTCCGTGGCCGCTATTGCCAGCCAACTGCAAGTCGGCATGACCACCGCCCAGGCGCTGGAGATGGCCGCGCAAACCCTGCAGGCAATGGGCGCGTCGCACACCTGGCACCCCACCTACATCCGTTTTGGCGACGATACCGTACGCACACCCCGGCAAGGCATTGATCTGCAGCGCGTATTACGTAGCACAGACATTGTCGTGGTCGACGTGGGCCCGGTGTGGGATGGCTATGAGGGCGACTATGGCGACACCTTCGTGTTTGGCCAGCACCCACTGCACCACGCCTGCGTGAAGGCACTGCATGAAGTGTTCGACGAAACCCGCCAGGCCTGGGGGCGTGGGCTGACCGGTCGCGAGCTTTATGACTTCGCAGAGCGCAGTGCCCAGGCCAAAGGCTGGCAGCTGGAGCGCAACCTGGCCGGGCACCGCATCGCAGACTTCCCGCATGTGTTGTATGGCCAGGACAAGCTGGCCGAGGTGGGAATCGTGCCCAGCGAAGTGGTGTGGGTATTGGAGATTCAGTTGTGCCACCCTACCGAGCCGGTCGGGGCATTCTTTGAAGATATCCTGATTGGCGACGCCAGGTCGGCCGTGGCTACGGCTGCTTGATACCACCGTCAGCAAGCAAGGTGCGCGTCAATCAGGCGCGCGACCACTTCGGCAGGCTATGAGCGGCATCGCCGAACACCTCAAGGCAGGCGTACGAGGTGCTGCCTGAGACGCGCGAAATGTAGTGCCCAGGCATGCAAAAAAACTTGATTCAAGCGATGATGAGGCAAAACGCCACCACCCATAAGGACATACCCCGTGGACGCCTCGTCAACCATTCGCAGCATGCTGGCCAACAACCGCATCGTGGTGCCTGCCTATCAACGCGCCTATGCCTGGGATACGCCAGTTGAAGGTTCGACCCGCGCCAGCCAGACACAGGTGTTTCTTTCCGACCTGGAAGCCTACCGCAACAGCCACTCCCGCAGCCCTTATTACTTCGGCCATTTCCTGTTCGAACAGACGCAGGGAGAGTATCGGGTCATCGACGGCCAGCAGCGCCTGACCACGATCACGCTGTTTTTGGCGGCACTGTTCGCGTGCTTGCAAGCCAAACGCGCCCTGACCGAAGATGAGCAGGACTGCTACAAGGACATGATCAGACGGGACAGTCAGATCCGCTTGAAGACGGTCGAATACGACAACCAGATCTTTGTCGATTATGTAATCAACCAATCCAGAACTGTCGCTCCTGCTTCGCTCACCACATCTGCCCAGCGACTCATCAATGGGTTCGACTTCTTCAAAAAGAAGCTGGGGGCTCAGCCTGAAGCGTACCTGACGGACATGCTGCGGATAGTGTCCCAGGCTTCGTGCAGTACGCACCCGGTGCGGGACGAGGCAGAAGCCATTCAGATGTTCATCTTCCAGAACAACCGCGGCAAGCGCCCGTCCAACCTTGAGGTGGTGAAGGCGCAGTTCATGTATGCCATCCACCTTCATGGCGAAGATCAGCAAGCGAAAGACAGCCTGATCGAAGAGGTCCAGCAGCGCTTCGAGACCATCTACAAGTCGATCTCAGCCATTGAATACCGCATCAACGAAGACGACGTGCTGCAGTACACCTTGCGCGTCCATTTCAATACCCTGTGGGAGAGTGGCGCGCTGGAGCGGATTGAGAAAATGCTCGCAGCTGAGGCGCCTCTTGAGTTTGTGCGAGACTTCACCTGCTCGCTGGCCATCAGTTTCGAGCATTTGTCAGAGTTCTTCGGCGATGACGAGCGAAGCAGTTTTGCAATCCACTCACTGGTGAGCTTGGGCGGGATCGCGGTTGTATTGCCATTTATTCTCAAGGCCTATCGCTTTGGTCTCCCCCTGCCAGACAAGAACGAGCTTTGCGTTGCCTTTGAAAGCCTGATCATCCGCCATCGCCTGATTGGTACCCGCGCGGATATCACCTCCCGCATCAATGATGTTTACGAGGCGTTTACCAGCGACGCGCCGACGATAGCCCCTATCCTCGCGCGCATCGAGTACCTCAAGACCGTAACCAGCGGCTGGTGGGCTTTTTGGAACAATGAAAGGCTGGCAGAGGCTTTAGAATGGAATATCCGGCATTCCATCGCCAGGCATTTGCTCTGGAAGTATGAAGTCCACCTGGAAGGACAAGGCCAGCGCGGTTACGCGCCACGGCGCAGCAACGACACCGAGCGTCCAGAGCTGGAGCATATCGCGCCCAGCACCGAGCCCGCCGCTCGCCCACATGGTTACGGTACCTACGACGAAACGTTCAAGGGCGAATATCTGAACTGCCTCGGCAATTACTTGCTGCTGTCCAAACCCCACAACTGTGCAGTGGGGAACATCCCATTCAGCGAAAAGCTGGCGACCTATAAGCACACCTTCCAGCAGCGGGAAATCGCTACGTTCGTCAGCGCCGGCGGCCTGTGGGACCGAGATGCAATCCAGGTTCGGCACGATAAAATCGTCGCCGCACTGATGGCTGAGCTTTAAGTAACCGATAGACACCACATGGAATTGAAAAATGCTTCAATGGCCCGCCCACTCAAAGATCACTTGCTTTAATGCAAAAAATGAAGTCATCGCCGACTCTGCTCGCAGCAGGCTGGATTTGGCAGACTCGCTGATGTTGCACCACGACCACAAGAAGCCATTAACTTGTCACATTGAGGTTCTCACCAGGTCGGCCGACTGGACCACCTGGAACTCAGTCAATGTGAAAAGGATTGAAGACCATATCGTCTACGACCTTGAATTTGACGGTTACCAGGTAAAAATCGAACGCGTCAGCAAGCCCAGCAGAACGTTGTGCAGCAAACCCTTCCGGTGGCAGCTCGAAATAAGCGTTGAAGAAGACAACGCGCTTGCGCTGGATAAAAAGCCTATCGGCACGCGTTTCAAGGTGGCTCGAAGCGATGCCTCGGTCAAAACCATTCAAACCACTATCGAGAAGGTGTTCGGTTTACCCCATGGCTCCGTTTGTTTACTGACGCCCGATGGCCAAAACGCCAATTTGCGCACCTCCATAAAAAACCTGAGGAGCAAATGGAAACAGAGCTAACGCTTACCCCCTGTCGGCGCCCTTGCCGCGGGCTAGCGTAAGCAAGGGCGCAGGTAGAGACTCCGCGGTTGCCGATTCAGGCGCCGAGTGAACCCAGCACGCGTTGCAGCGTGTCCCGAGTGGCTTGCGTACACGCCTGCATCGGCTGGCGCAACTCGTCTGCAATCAGGTTTTGCAACCGCAGCGCCGCCTTCACCACGGCCGGGTTTGGCTCGGCAAAGGCCACCTTGATCCACGGCAGCAACTGGTAGAACGTGCCACGCGCAGCCGCCCAATCGCCGCGGTCGACCTGCTGCAACATGCGCACATACAGGTCGGCGCGCACATGCGCGGAGGCTGAAATGGCCCCGGCACCGCCCAGGCACAGGTTGTTGAAGATCTGCAGGTCTTCACCGGCCAGCACCTGGGCGTGGCCGTCCTCGATCAGGGCCATGGTGGTCTCGCTGTCACCACTGCAGTCCTTCACGGCCGCAATACGCGGGTGGCGCACGATGAGTGAGGTGCACGCACAGTTGTAACCAATAACTGGAGGCTGAAGGATGGTGCAGGGTGCCGCGAAACGAGGGGCAAAGCCCTTGCCAGATCGCAAAGCTCTGGCACCCTGCAAAACAGTGCAGGCATCGCAAACCCCCGCCATGCTCACCATTCCTCAGCAACCTCACATAACCTGCTGGGCTGAGTGATTCCCTCCTTGGGTATTACCTAAATAATAACTTTTACATTTCTCGCGGTTAGCTTCGCAAGAATGTAAGGCTCACTTCCCGCACAGCCCTTAGCTTTATCTAAAAGTTTTGGATTCGGGTCCCCGGCCCACAACCCAATCACATCATAAAGCAACCAGCTGGCCAGGCTTTTACCAATATTAGACGCGAAATCAGGGCTGATACCTGTAGGGGATGCCCCTCGGGCAATGAGATCCAGATACAATCGCACCGGAATCACGGGCATGGGTGCCACTGCACACGGACCCAAAAGCAGTAAATAGCTTGATGGCGTTTGTAAAATAAGATTCTGGAGCTGTGAAAAGTCAATGGGATAAGAACCAGACTTGCCAACCACATGCCCGCCATGGAGGCGCTTTGCTTGAATGAGCGAAGCGCGGCTCGTGAATGGCTGATTCCCCACGTCATGCGCCTCAAAAACAAGGCATATATCTGTTGAAAATTTCTTCGCAGCTAAATGAGGATTACCCTCTTCGAATTTCCCGACGATCCGATAGCTCAGCTCAAACTCGAGGTGTTCATTCTGTTTGCGTTGACTGGCAAGCAATGAGACTTGATCGTTTATGTTTTTGAATATTGCTGCGAGCTTTTCGAAAAGCATCGCCACATGGGTTTCTTCTCCACTGCCCCCAGTCTTTGGAACCCAGTGACTGTAGTTGGCCGCACCTGCTTCGAACTCAGCCTCGATCAGACGCTCGATCGTTGCGTCCGCCAACCAAGTCCTCGGGGGAGCGCCACAGTTGGAAGATGTCGACAGGTTCAGTCGAATAGATTGGGCCTGCTGCAGAAGCTGAGCGGCGTCGGGGGCTTGTTCGATCAAGCCGCGCACGGCTTCGGCGCGTAGCCTTACCAGTGAGTCAGGGTGGCTCGCCATCTCAGACAAGGCCTCACCCACTTGATTGCCCCAAACCTCAAGTACTGCAAAAATAATAGCGCGATCATGGTCAACATGACCGAACCATAAAAGCAGTTCGGTCACCGCCATTCTTAACGAGCGATTGTTTCCAACAGCGTCTCTGAGCTGACGACGCCAAGCGGCCTCTGATTCTGCGCATAGGCTATTCAGCCTGAGCTTCGGCCTCGGGCCGTGTGGATCGAACCGGACAAATGAGAGTTTCTCCCAGGCCAAGGTCACGTCCGCCGGCAATGCCACGCTGACATGTTCTCTGTCACCCCACAGAAGAAGCAGAAGTTGAACCCACGGACATTTCGGAGTCCACTTATACGCAAGATTCGAAAACGCTTGAACATTGTCAGCGGATGACGGGTTGCGATCAGTGAGCGTCAATGCCCTGATCAAAAGTGGGCGGAGGTAAACCGGGTTGCCGCAGAGCATGGCTAAACCCTTCAGCTGCCACACTCCACTGGAATAATCATCGACATAGCAGGCGACCGCTTGATCGAGGAGCGCTGGGCTGCTCACAAGTAATGGCCATTCGTCGAGTAGCGATGCAAACCCAAAGAATTCACTATTAGTTTTACGAAAACAAGATAACGCTTTATCTGCTAGCGCCTTTTCAAAATCCGACCAATTATCGTTTACAAACCACTCGACTTTTTCACGAAAAAATTCAAGCGCCTCTAAATCACCCTCGCTTTTTTTCAGCTTCGCCAACAAATACTGCCTTATTGAAAGCGCATGGGTCGCGTCAAAGCCCAGGCTGAGAACACCTCGCTCAACGGATTCCCTAAGCGATACCCAGTCCAGCTCCGGGGGTGCCAATTGATTACTGAAGTACGCGATGGTTTCGGCTTCGTACTGCGCTAGACATAGACGGGAGAAGTGTTTTTCACTTATTTCCTCGCCATCTGTACCCACTGGATTCATAAGATCGTCAGTCATTACACTTCCTTGATTTCCATCATGCATGGCGCTTGACATCCCATCCTTCAAGTAAAATCTCGGTGACTACCAACACGATTGCAAGCTCGACATACAAGCTCTCAACTATCGAGGGCGGTCGAACAGCCTCATTAGCAGCGAAAAAACCAGGTTGATACCTGGCTTTTCCGTGGGCTGCGTGGGCCTCTTCGCAGCACAAGGCTGCTCCTACAAGGCAGCGGACAGGCCCAGGACACCTGCGAGCTTGTCGCGTATGGCTTGGCTGCATGATTGCATTGGCTCACGCAGTTCGTCGGTCGTCAGCCCCTGCATCTGCAGCGCCGCCTTCACCACGGCCGGGTTCGGCTCGGCAAAGGCCACCTTGATCCACGGCAGCAACTGGTAGAACGTGCCACGCGCAGCCGCCCAATTGCCGCGGTCGACCTGCTGCAACATGCGCACATACAGGTCGGCGCGCACATGCGCGGAGGCTGAAATGGCCCCGGCACCGCCCAGGCACAGGTTGTTGAAAATCTGCAGGTCTTCACCGGCCAGCACCTGGGCGTGGCCGTCCTCGATCAGGGCCATGGTGGTCTCGCTGTCACCACTGCAGTCCTTCACGGCCGCAATACGCGGGTGGCGCACGATGCGGCGCAGGGTTTCACGCTCGATGCGCACGCCGGTGCGATAAGGAATGTCGTACACGATCACTGGCACGCGGGCGGCATCGGCCACGGTGGCGAAGAAGGCTTCGATGCCGGCCTGCGATGGGCGAATGTAGCAAGGTGCGGGGACCAGCAGCCCGCCAATGTCGCGCTGTTGGATTTCAGCCTGCAAGCCCAGCAACTCGCGCAGGTTGTAACCCGACAGGCCCATCACCACCCTACCCGGCTCAACCCAGGCCAACACGGCATCCAGCACGGCCAGTTGCTCGGCCTTGGACAACGCCGCCGCCTCCCCCGTGGTACCGCACACCACAAAACCGGCCACGCCGTCTTCGAGCAGCTTCTTCACCAACCGCTCCAGGCCAGGGAAATCGATTTCGTTGTCGCGCATTGGCGTGACGAGGGCGATCCAGATACCACGGAAATTCGACATGCAAAAACTCCTGATGTTGACCGAAAGTCAGCGTCAGAGGATGAAGAGTCGAAGTGGTCTGGCAGGGATACCTGGCGCCTTCTGTCTCGTCAGCCCACCTGACGAGACAGCGCGCCTCGGTCAGATGAGCGGCTGTTTCTTGGATTTCTTGGCAACGGCAACGGCAACGCACGCGACTGCCTGGGCGATGAAGCCCGAAGCGGAAATGGCGTGGTTGGATATGGACATGCTGGCAAGCCCGTTGCGTAGATATGGCTGGATAATGGTGGTGCGTCGGGGCTGCTGTCAACCCTGGCCATGTCGATGCAGTCAACGCCACTCGCTGTAGGGTTCCAGCGGCGTTACCGGCAATGCCAGGTTGCCGCGCCATGGCTCGAACAGGTAGCGCAGGTAGAGCATGCCATGGCTAGGCGCGTAGTCATCGCTGTGCTGCCAGTCGAAGCCGCCGCCCAGCACCCACTGATCACTTAGGCGCCGTTCGAACAGGCCACGCACGCGGTAGCCCAAGCCGCTGCTGTCGCTGGCTTCAGTCATGGCATCGATGTTGGAGTCAACGCCATGCTGCGCCAGCACCTTGCGATTGACGTGCGCGTGCGGATACAAGCGACTGCTGTCACTGTGGGCCTGGGACCAGCTGACGGAACCTTCCAGCAGCACCGACCAATCGTAGTTGCGCCAGGCATAACTGACCGGCACGCCCACCGAGCTGTAGCGCTGCGGGCTGTAGTAACCACCCTGCCCCAGGCTGTAGCCGCTCAGGTCCTTGTCGTGGCGCCAGTGCATCAGCGTCAGGCCAACACGCACACGCTCGTCGGCCTTTTCCACTACGCGGTGGTAATAGCCCGCCATGGCCCGAGTACGCTGGTTGTCAGCCACGTTCTCGCCGTACAGCCAATGGTGCCCCAGGCTGGCCCACACCCCGTTGTCGCCGCCTTGGTCCCAGCTCAGGCCCAGCGTGGCACCGTTGGCGGTGACCCCGCCCCAGCTCAGGCCCAGCGTGGCACCGTTGGCGGTGACCCCGCCCCAGCGCACGCCCGTCGGGCGGTCGCGTGCCCCGGCGAACGACAGCAGGGAATTGCTCATCGGCCGGCGCGAGGCGGTCAGCGACCAGCCAACCTGGCCCAGGTCACCGTTGACCGTTGCGCCGCCCAGCCAATTGTTGATGGCATAGCCTTGGGTGGTGCCCAGGTCGAACGCCCAGCGGCTGCCCTGCCAACCCAACGCCAGCACGCTGCCGTTCGCTGTCTGCGAACCGCCCGTACACGCCGGCAGCGTTTTGCCGTCGGCGGTCTGGCCAACGAACTGGCAGCTGCCGAAGTCGGGGGTGTAGCGCCCCTCATCGTTCTGCTCGAACGCGCCTGCATCCATGCCGATGCGCTCTATCCGCGCAAAGGCAGTGCCGTCCTGCCAAGGGGTATCGACATGCAACAAGGTCGAATGCTTACTCAGTTCGGAAGTGCCAGGCGTACCGTCGTCCTCGCGCCAGCCGTAATCGTGCATCAGCGTCACGTGGGTATTGCGCTGGCGATACAGGGCATCCACGTCACTGCGCAGGCTGCGCGCCAGCCAGTCGTCACCCTCCTGCTCGCGGCTGGCTAGCGTCAATGCACGGTCATCCCGTGGTGCTAGCGCAGCGCGGTCCAACATCTGTGCATCAGCCATGGCTGCCGCATAGAGGTCCAGCGCCCGTTGCGGGTCCTCCTGCGCTACCAGGCGGGCGGCGTCGCGCCGTAACAACGGATCGGGGCGCGTCTGCTGCGCTGCGACCCGGTCGAGCTGCCTGGCCGCCTGCTGGTGTTCGCCCAAGGCAACCCAGACCGCCGCCAGGCGTCGCTGGGCATTACTGTCATCGGCAGCCAATTGTGGCACCTGCACGCCCAGCATGTGCCGAGCCTGCGCCAGATTACCCTCGGCCACTGCGCTTTCCATCACCCCAAGGCGCGCATCGGCTCGGCCAGGTTGCACGGCAAGTACACGCTGGTAATAGCCCCGCGCTTTACCAGGCTCACCAAGCGCGGCGGCCCAGTCGGCCAACAGCATCAGGTCATCCGGGCTGGCTTCGCCACGCGCCAGGCTGGCTTCAAGCAAGGCTGTCGCATCGGCGTTGCGGCCTTGCGCCTGCAACTGCTGCGCCGAGGCCAGGGTCATGCGCCGCTGGATACGCTGCTCAAGCGCGTGCATGTCCGGGGTCCAGGCCGGCTGCGGTATCGCTCCCAGGCTGTCCAGGGCCAAGGCATCACGGTCGCTGGACTCCAGGAACAGACCGTGGGCATAGCGGGTTGCCGGGTCATGTGGCTGGTGCTGCACCACCCTGGCGAAGGCTGCGTCGGCCTCGGCGGTGCGCCCCTGATGACGCAGGCTATTGGCCAACTGGTAGACCAGCCAAGGCTCATCAGGGGCCAAAGACGCGGCCTGGTTCAGCACCTGGCTGGCCGTCGACCAGTCTTCGCGCTGCAAGGCTTCATCCCCTTGCTGGCGTAAGCGCGCCAGCGCCAGGCTGCGGCGCAGGCTGGCGAACTGCGTTTGCTGACGTGCTGGCAGGCTGTCCAGGAAGGCCTGCGCCTTGTCTGGCGATTGCGCCTGGTAAACGCGCATCAAGCCACGCACGGCAATGCCGTTATCCGGCGCCATACGCCGGACCTGCAGAAACTGCCGTTCGGCAGCAACTGTATTGCCCTCGGCCATTAACACATCGGCCAGGCCCAACAAGGCGAACTCATCGTTTGGACGCTGCTGGCGTGCCTGCTGATAGCGTGAGCGCGCTGTTGGCAGGTCGTTTGCAGCAAGCGCACGGTCCCCGCTGTGGATTACCGCCCAGTATCGGCTTGCCGACACCATATCGCTCCATTTGCTGATCTTGTAGCTGTCCTGTTCCTTGTCAGTCGCAGCCCGAAAAGATGCATTGGCTTGGTCGTATCGCTTTTGCGACATCAGCGCATAACCCAACGCCCCATGTAGGCTGGCATCGTCTGGGTACTGGCGCAGCGCCCGGCGCAGCTGTGCTTCGGCTTCGGCATGACGTCCCTTGTCGAGCAGCGCCTTGCCCCGTTGACCAGCCTGCCAGGCCGGGTCGGCCAACAGTTTGCGCTGCTGTTGCAGATTCTCGCTGGCCTGCGCCAACAGTGGCGAAGCGGGGTAGCGCTGGACAAAGGCTTGCCAGGCCACCGCGCTGCTGGCACTCACCGCTTGCCCCGCCAAGTAATCGAACTCGCGCTGGGCCGCAGCATCCCGTGCACCAGGGTCGCGTGACAGCTGATCGAGCAAGGCCAAAGCCTCGCGATCGCGCTTTTCGGCGAACAGCCAACCGGCCAGGGTCTGGCGCAGCCCGGCACTGCCTGGGTACTGCTGATCCAACCGCTGCAACTGGCGAATCGCCCCAGGGCGCTGGCCCGGCAGATTGCCGCGCACGCGCCAGTAGTCCAGGGCCAACTCCAGGCTGGGTGGCTCGCCAGCAAACAGCTGCTCGTACACCGCCAGTGCCTCTTCATAGCGGCCGGTCACCGCCAACAGGCGCGCCTGCTGCAAGCGCCGCGCAGACTCAGGGTGTTGCAGCTCAAGCAGACGACTGGCTTGGCGTGCTTGCAGGCTACCAGGTGCCACGGCACTGATCCGGGCGCCCAATTGCTCGGCAGCGCTGCTGTTCTTTTCGCGCAGTGCCAGGCTCAAGGCTGCCAGCAATACATCCGGATTGCGCGGTTCCAGCAACTGCAGCCGGCCCAGTGCATCACGGACCAGGTCGTCACGGTGCAGCGCTTCGCCGCGACGTACCTGGTCCAGCAGCCATTGGCGCTGCTCATCGGCATCCTTGGGTTGCGCCGCTGCCTGGCAGGTGACTGTCGCCAGCATCAGCACGCCGATCATTCGTTGCATGGCGCGCTCCAGGCCGGCAACAAGCGGCCGTGCGGGTCAAAACGATAACGGGCCTCATCCCAGCCTTGGCCGAACAGCACCAGCACCTGGCTGTAATACGCCTTGGCCTCGACCGGCTGATCGCGCAAACGCTGACGCTGGGCCGCCAAGCCGGCCACGTGCGCCGGCGAGGCTGCCAGCAATGGCAGCAATGCCGCAGAAAAGCCGGCCGGCCCCTGGCCGCTGGCTTCGCCGCTGCGTGCGTCCGCGCGCTCGGGGGGGAGCCCCTGGCGCTGGGTCAATGCCGCCATCGGCGCGTAATGGGCGACCAATTCGTTGCGTTGCACCGCATCCTTGGCCAACATGCCGACCCACAGGTACACACGAATGGCGTCGTAATCACCGGCACTGCCATGCTGCGGGTCTGCCGCTGGCTTGCCGGCCGGTGTCCACAGCAACCAGTCCGGGGCGAAGCCCTTTGGCGACGAAGCCAACCACAAACGCCGCGTATTGGCCGCCAGCTCTCCCCACAAGGGGTCCACCTCGCTGAAGCGGTCGAACAGCTGCAGCGGCAGGTAGCTGGGGTTCAGGCGGGTACCCTGGGCGTCCTCGAAGCCGTAGTCACCTGGCAGCAGCATCACCCCAAGGCCTGGGAGCTTGCGCACGGTCTGCGCCGCGATACGCCACAGCAGGCGCTGGCCCAGTTGCGTGTATGCGGGCTGCTGCCACAAGCGCCCTGCTTCCAGCAGGCTGTAGGCGATCCACAGGTCGGCATCGCTGGCGTTGTTGGCGTCCAGCACCTGCCATTGCTGCTGCTCGTTACGCCCCCACAGCCAGGCCGGCAGGTGCCTGGCCAGGTCACCTTCGGCGAGGTTGTTGCCGGTCCAGCGCAGCAACTGGGCGAAGGCGTCGCGGTCATTGCCCACCAAGGCGAAGAACAACCCATAACTCTGCCCTTCCGACGTGGTGATCAAGCGCGCGTCACTCGGGTCGATCACCCGGCCGTCCGCACTCACCAGCTCGGCCTTGAAACGTTCCCAGGCAGGCCATGAGCACGCCGCCTCGGCATTGGCGAAAACGGGCAGGCCCAGGGCGACCAACCCTACCAGCATCTGGCGCATCATCACCCCGCCTCACCCAAGCGGCGCTTGCCGGCCCAGCGCAATGCTCGCCACAGCAAGAAAGCGAACAGCACCACGCACACCGCCGCGATCGCCGCCAACAACACCGGGTGCTCGGACAAGTGGAACCACAGCAGCAGCCACCACGGCAGCGCACCGACAAAATAGTGCTCGCCCACAAACTGGCTGCTCAGGCCACTGCTGCGCACCAGCGTTACCGAGCCTGCCACCGCATCGAGCTTGCCCACATCGCCAAGCACATCGCGCAGCAACGCGTAATCGCCGTCGCTGTTGGCCAACAAGGCGACCACGCTGCGCTGCTGGTGAAATGGCGATTTCAGGCCGGTGATGGCGGCAATCGGCGCCTGCGCACTGACTGCCACGCGGCTGCTCGCAGCCACCGGCTCGGTATCGAAGCGCTGGCCGCCAGGTAACCTTGCGCTGCGCCCCTGCAGTAGCCAGTCACGCTGAGCGCTGAGCAGCAGGCCAAGGTTGGGCGCATCGCTCAAAGCCTCGGGCAGGTTGCCGATCAGCAACAAGTCGGCGTCTGCCGTTGCGGCGTGTTTCCAGTCATCGATCAGTTGCAGGCCAAGCGCCGGATAACCGATCTGCCCGGCTAGCCCGCCAACCGTGTCGAGCAACGTACCAACCTGCATCGCCGTGGGTTTGGCCGGCATGATGACCAGGGTCTCGGAAAGGTCGGCCATGCGGCTGAACGGGAAGCCGCTGCGGGCGAAGGCACGCAGGTCGGGCATGGCGATGTAATGGTGATAACCGGACAGGTCGATGGTCGAGTTGTCGTCGATCGCTGCGCGCACGTCTACCGGCAGCGAGGTCTGGCAGCGGTCACGCTGAGCACTGCCCAGGGTACTGGCAAAGCTGAAATCGAAGCGGATGCGGTTGCGGTCGCCAATCTTCAGCGCCGGTACCAGCGACTTCTCGGTCACTGCCGTGTTGTCAGCGGACAGCACGGCCAGGCGCATTTGCTCGAGCGTACCGCCGCGCCGGTCATTGCCCACCAGCGGCATGCTGGTGATGTACTGGTCGTTGACGCTGATGCTCAGGCGCGATTCATCGGTCACCGCCGGCGCCGTGTAGCGGTACAGGGTGCGTAGCGCAATGCCCTGGTTACGCCACACGAACAAGTCGGGTGGCAGGTTGAGCTCCAGTGTCACCGGTCGCGGTTGCAGGCCGCTGACTTGCAGTTGCTCAGGGTAATCCAGCAGCTCGGCAAAACGTACCGGCCGATCGGTGCGCGTCCAGTTCGGCGCATCGTAGGGCTGGCGCGGTTGCAAGGCAGTCATCTGCTCCACCTTCACCCGCGCGCCACGGAACAGGTTGTTGCCAACCGCCAGCGCCGAGGCCGCCTTGACCAGGTCGTCGTCGTTACGGCCCAGCACCAATAGCACTTTGCTGAAGCGGTCGTCGGGGTGGTCGATCATCTGCAGCACCGGGCCGTCGACCAGCGGGAACTGCTGCAGGTCGGCGAGCAGCGCCGGGCGGCGGTCGTTGCTGGCAAACACGATGCTCGGTGCAGGCTTGTCGCCACGGGCAGGCAATTGGTTGTACAGCACCGGAAAGCTGGCCTTGCGCCAACCGGCCTGGCTGCCGAAATAGGACGCCAGGATGGCCGCCGCACGCTGCTCGCCCAGGCTCGGCACGCCGCTGAACACCACCGGCAACTCCACCTTGCCGGTATCGCGCGCGTCGAAAAATGGCAACGGGAAATACGCCAGGTCGTTTTCCAGCACCAGGGCTTGCTCGTGCAACTGCACCTGGCTCTTGCGGTTCAGGTTCAGCCACAGGCCGCTGTGCGCTGGGTCTTCGCAAATATCGGTGTAGTGCCCGACGAACTCCAGGCGTACTCGGTTGAAGTCGCTGAGCAGCTTCGGGTCCAGCGGCAGCTGGCGGCGCACGCGTTGCCCCAGCTGGTCCTTCTCCACCAGCACCACGCCCATCAATTCGTCATTGAGGTAAACACGCAGGTGCGACAGGTTCGGCAGCAGCGCCGGCGAAGGCGTGTAGTCCAGTTGCAAGCTGGCCTCGGTGGCCAGGCGGTCGCGACGCAAGCCGAACTCGATATGCTCGCTGTTGCGTACACCCAGCAGCAGGCTGTCGGATGCATGCCCAAGCTGCTCGAAGGTTTTCGCAACCGGCCAGTTCGGTACCGTGGGTGTAGGTATTGCGGGCTCGGCAAGCGGGGCTTGGGAGGTAGCAGCGGCGCTCTGCGACAAGGCGGCGAGCAGCGCCATCGCCAGGCCCCAGGCACGCGCGGGATAACCAGTCATCATGCGTCTCGATCAACAGGGTTCATGGAAGGGATTGCCCGCGGTGTGCGGGGCCCATAGCTGGCCAACCACAGCGCCAGCGTACGCAGTGGGCGCAAGCGCGCCCTCAGCCAGGGTGGCATGTGCTCGAACAGGCGCAGGTAACCGACACCGCCCAGCTTCAGTACATCGATCAGGCTGCGCAGCGGGCGCTCCACCTCATGCTGCTCGCTCCAGCCAAGCCAGGCATCGGCACGGGCAAAGGTGCAGTGGACCAGATCGATGCGCTGTTGCTGGTCAAGTGCATGGAACACCAGGCCCACGTGTTGCCCGACGGTACGGGTGACACACGCCTGGAAGGCGAACTCACGCTGGCCGCGATTGAGCAGCAGACGTACCTGTTCCCCCGGTTTCAGCTCTAGGTCTTGCTGCACCTGCAGGCCGACACCGCCATCGGAGTAATCGACCAGGGTGCAGGGGTAGGCATGACCGCTGGCCAGTACCAGCCCCGCCGGCAAGCGCATCTGCACGCGGTGGGCACGGCGCACCTGGCGCACTTCGGCGGCCACGGCAACGGCGGCGCCAATGATCAGCAGGTTGTAGATCACCCACAGCGAGCTGACGATCACCGTGCCGATTTCTGCCGTGGGGCCGGTGAACAGGCGCCACACGGCAAAGCCCAGGCCAACCACGTTGAGCGCCGCCAACCACAGGTAAGGCTGGGCGATACGCCAGTCGAACTGCGCCTGCTCCATCAGGCCGCCTTTGGCGGTGACGTTGAACTTGCCCTTTTTCGGCGCGAACAGCGCCACCGTGGTCGGGCGGGCGATGTACCAGGCCAGCACGGTCTCGTACACCTCGCCCCAGAAGGTTTGCCGGTACTTGCCCTGCATGCGCGAGTTGGTCAGGCTGGCGTGGATCATGTGCGGCAGCACGTACAGCAGAATCATCAACGCCGGTGCGTAGATGATGTAGGCATGCAGCAACAGGAACGCCAGCGGCGCGGTCAGGAATATCAGCCGTGGCAAGCCGGCCAGGAAGTGCAGCATGGCGTTGGCATAGCACACCCGCTGGAACAGGCTGAGCCCACGCCCGAACAACGGGTTGTCGGTGCGGAAGATCTGCACCATGCCACGGGCCCAGCGAATGCGTTGGCCAATGTGCGCCGACAGGCTTTCGGTGGCCAGGCCCGCGGCCTGCGGAATGCTCAGGTAAGCCGACGACCACCCCTGGCGGTGCATGCGCAGGGCGGTGTGGGCGTCTTCGGTCACGGTCTCGACGGCAAAACCGCCGATGCTTTCCAATGCGGTGCGGCGCAGCACGGCACACGAGCCGCAGAAAAACGCCGCGTTCCACATGTCGTTGCCATCCTGAATCAAGCCGTAGAACAGTTCGCCTTCATTGGGGCGACGGCGGAACGAGCCGAGGTTGCGCTCGAACGGGTCGGGCGAGAAGAAATGGTGCGGTGTCTGCACCAGCGCCAACTTCGGGTCTTTGAGGAACCAGCCCACGGTCATTTGCAGGAAGGAGCGCACCGGCACGTGGTCGCAGTCGAAGATGGCGATCAGCTCGCTGTCGGTCACACCCAGCGCATGGTTGAGGTTGCCGGCCTTGGCGTGCTTGCTGTCGGGCCGCACGATGTAGCCCACCCCGGCTTCGTCGGCAAAAGCACGAAACGCATCACGGCGGCCGTCATCGAGGATGTAGATGCGCAGGCACTCGCGCGGCCAGTCCAGGCCCAGCGCGGCCAGTACCGTGGTGCGCACCACCGACAGGTCTTCGTTGTAGGTAGGAATCAACAAATCGACAGTCGGCCAGTGCTGCGGGTTGGCCGGCAGGTTGGCCGGTTTGCGCTGCAACGGCCAGCTGGTCTGGATGTAACCCAGGATCAATACGAACCACGAATAGGTTTCGGCCGCCAACAGAATCACCCCGAACACCAGGTCGGTGGTGTCGTTCCAGTTCAGGGTCGAGGTGTAGCGCCACCACAGGTAGCGGCACGAGATAATGGTCGACAGCACGATCAGCATCAGGGTCGGGAAGCGCCCCGGCATGTGTCGCACCAGCATGGCAATGCCCAGCAACAGGCAGATGAACATCAGTTGCGCCAGGTAGCCGAACGGTTCAGTCACGCACAGCAGGGCCAGGCTTGCGGCGCACACCGTCAACACGCTGTAGAACACCCGCCTGGCGAGCACGCTAAGGCCGCGCAGGCGTGCCGAGGCTTCGTGCCTGAAAGCACTGGCGCGGTAGCGCGCGGGCACCCGATGCAGTGCATCGATCAGCAGCCCTCGGTAATGGCGCCCAACCTGGCCAACACCCCGCAGTCGCAAGCGCGCTGCGCCCCATGCTCGGCGGCCAGGCCCTGTTGTGCGTGCCACCGGTTGACGGCGCACCAGCAACCACAGGCTCTGGATCAGCAGCCGTAGCGGGTCACCCAGGCTCGGGCGCTTGCCTGAAAGCTGCGGGTACAGGCGTTGGCGTTCGGCCAGCAATGCCTGCCAGGCGGGTGACTCCAGGCGCAGGAACAGAAAGGCCAGCCACACGCCCAAGGTAAACAGCCAGGCAACCGGTAGCCGCGCACCACGGGCGGTGAACCACGTATAGGCCGACAGAGGAGTCAAGGTCACGGCCCGCGCCTCGTCAGGCAGCGTACCGCCAGGCTTTGTACGTCCCGGCAGGCCAGGCTCTGCGGGGCGTAATGGCCAAGCGGCGCCTTGCACGCCAGGGCTTCGAGGAAGGCTTCGTCGCGGTGGACCACCTGGATCGGCAAGCGCTCACCGAACAGGTCGCGCCACACCATCAACAGGTCGCTCTGCAAACGGCTGGCCGGGTCGTAGCGATTGACCAGCAGCATGTCGTAGTGCTCAACCGGTCGGCGCCCGAGCAGCAGGTGGCTGGCCATTTCGGCCTCAGCCACCAGTACCCGCACATCGGTCTCGATGCCGTTGCCAGCGCTGTCGGCCAACGGTTGCGGCAGGTCGAACAACACCCAGTCGAACTGCTCAGTCAGCTCGGCCTGGCGAGCACGCCATGCCAGCGCGTCAGGCACAAGGTACCGCGAACTGCCAGGCAGGTTGCCGAACGGCAGCAGGCACAGGCCATCGAGCACCTCATACACAGCATCGCTGGCCGGCCGCCCTTCCCGCTCGGCCAGCGCCCAGCCCTCGGACGTATCCAGCGGCAGGTTGAAGTGCAGGCCGAGCAAATTGCTTGGGCACAGGTCAATCAGCAGCACCCGCTCGCCCATACCCTGCAGCGCATAGCCCAGCGCAGCCAACAAGGCGCTGCGCCCCAGGCCTCCGCGCACCCCGTGCAGGGCCAGGCTGGTCATGACGAAACGCCCTCGCGCTGCCTGACAGCCGCGTACAACCCGTCCTGGCTGCTGGCCCGACAGCTTTCACCCAGCAACGGCCAGCGCTGCAGGGCTTGCTGAACGCCCACCAGCATCGAGATGTCCTGGTAGTTCAGCTCGGGCATGTCCAGGTGCTGGCGCAGTTGGGCGATGTCGTCGCTGCGGTCGGACGGGTCTGCCTTGCCAGTGATCATGGGCGCTCCTTGGGGATGGGCTGCCAGTCAGGCTGGCCTTGCAGGCGCATGTAGGCGCGCCCCTGGTAATTCAGCACCTGCGCGCCGGCGGTTTCGGCAACCTGTTCGGTGGTTGGCAGGTCGGTCAGCAGGCTGGGCACATCCAGCACGTGCTGCTGGCCCAGGCCCGCGTACACACGGGAGATCAGCTCGGACAACGCCAGGTAACTGGTGGCTGCCGTGACCCGCAGCGGCTCGCTGCGGGCAGGTTGGCCCATGCCGATGAACTTCAGCCCGACTGGCACATGGGTAATCGACGGCGTGGGGATTTCGCGCATGCCCGACAGCTGCATGCGGTCGCCATGCAACGCAGCGCCATGCTCTGGAACAATGGCCACCACTACCCGGCGGCCACTGCGCTCCAATTCGTCGAGGAAGGTGCCAAGCTCGCCGAACAGGCGATTGGCGCGGGTGGCGTAGTCGGCCACGCGGGTACCGCCGTCGGCGGTGACGATACGGTTGCCGTCATGCAGGCTGATGCTGTTGTAAAACAGCGACACATGCTCATTCGCAGTGCTTTTGCGTTGCCCCCACCAACGGCGCAATACCTCCAGGTCGCTGGCGATCGGCGAGCCGTCGAAGCCCACCAGTGCCCTTGGGAAGTCGGTATTGCGCATGCCCGGTTGTGGCATGCGCTGCTGGGTAATGTCACCGATGAAGTTGTCGAACCGGCCACTGTGGTTGAGCAAAGTGTTGCTCTGGAAACCCAGCCGGGCCAGGTTCTGGAACAACAGGCACTGCTCCGGGGCAGGCTGGTACAGGCCAGCATGCGACGACTGCCCACAGCTGGCACGCAGCACGCGAATGGCGGCTGGGCCGCTGTAGGAAGTCGCCGAGTTGAACTGGTCGAAGACCACGTCCATGCGCGACAGCAACGGGTTGTCGCGCAGCCCCACGGCGGACAGGTCATCCCAGGCCAGCGAACAGATGTTGATCACCAGCAGGTCGAACGGCTGTTCATCGGCATTCACGGCAGGAAACGCCGTTACCCGCTCGCGCTCGCTGGCGAAGAAGCGCTCAAGCCAGCTGTCGAGCGTGGCATTGTCAGCGGCTGCGGTGGTGGGCAGCGGTTCGGCCGGGGTGCTCGTCACCACGCCGGGCGCCTGGCCCGCCCCCAGCGATGGCAAGCCGCCAGCTGCCAACCAGGCCAGCCCCAGCAGGCTCAAGGTGCTCAGGCGCAGCCAATGGCGCAGGTACAGGTAACCCACCAGCAACAGCGTCAGCGCGCCCAACAGGTTCCAGTTGACGAAGCGGCCCAGCAGTTCAAGCAGGTAGTCCCACGAAAAATCCAGCACCCCCGGCTGCGCCAACAGGCGGCTGAAGGGTGGTAGCCAAGTGTCCTGGTAGAACAGCGCGATTGCGATGGGTACCGCCAGCAGTTGCCGGGCAATACGCAGCCACTTGCCCGGCAACGGGATCAGCAGAAACGCAGCGAACAGCAGGTTTGGCAATGCCTGGAAGTCGAGCATGCCAAGGGCGACCAACAAAAATTTGGCAAAAAAATAGAGGTTCCACCCTCCCAGTCCAGGCCAGCGGGCCAGTACCGGGAGGGTGACGGTGGTATTAGTCATTCTGGGGGTCCTGGCGTACAGCGCGGTGGCGTACGCCCAGCGGTTTCAGGTAACGGGGGGAAAGGCGACGGCGCAACCAAGTGCGCAGGGCCGCGCACAGGCGCACCATCAACAAGGCCAGGCCCAATGTGACCAGGGCTGTAATGCCGACCACCTGCAGCAGTTGCACGAAGTTCATGCGCGCCCCCGCTTGGCCAGAGCGACCTTGCGCGGCGCCAGTGCCGGCCACGCCTGTGCCGGCCGCTGCGCCACCGGATCGGCCTGGGGTGGCTGCGGCAAGCTGCTGTCGAGAAACGCCGGGGCGGCCAGGCTGTCGAGGTCGGCAAGCACCTCCTGGCTAATGAACAGCTCTTTCCACGACAGTTGGAAGATGTGATCCAGCGCTTGTTCGACACCTTCGCAGCGGCAGGCGAACAGGAACAGGAACAACACCTCGCCAACCACGCACGCAATGTCGCCATCACGGCGGAACACCGTGCGCGAGCAAGCCTGCAGTGGGGTCAGCCCAGGCGCCGGGCGCAGCACCAGTAACTGGTGGACGATTTCACCGTGACGCACACCCTGCCACATGGTTTGCACGGCTTCGGCGAATGCCCGGGGTGCCACCAGCCCGCAGATGGCCTGCGGCCGCAGGCGGGCCAGCAAGGCATCGAAGTCACTTGGCAGGTGCCGGCGCCAGACATAGCCCTGAATGCTTTCGACCATGGTCAAAAAGCGCGACAAGCTGGCGCCGAACGGCACGATCTGGGTGGCGCCGCAGGCCAGCAGCAGTTGTTCGTCCTGGTAACGCAGGGTGGGTGCCATTTCGCGCACCACCAACTTCAAGGCATTGCCACGCCGCTGGCGCAGGCGGTGCAGCTGGCGCGCCAGGTGGTCCAGGCGCTGCCCACCATCGATGGCGAAGATTACCGTGGCAGAGACCGCACGGCTGGCCTTGGCGCTCAGTTCATCAAGGCTTTCGCAGACCTGCCAGTGCTCGGAGAACGCGGGTGCGCCTTCCAGTACTGGGCGCTGGGCCAGGCACAGCAGCTCATCGCCACCGGTGTCGGCTGGCACCTGCGGCGCTCCGGTAACGGCAAAACCCGCATTACGGCGCTCCAGTTGCAGTTCACACGCACCAGCCTTGCCGAGCGGGTTGCTCCAGAAATGCTGCAGGTAGCGCACCCCACCTTTGCCACGGTACACCTGGGCCAACCCGTCCACGCTTTGATTGACTGCACGCAGGCGCTCGACCAGGGCGGTACCCTGCCCGCCACTGATGACCAGCAGCAGCGCTGCCTCGGCCACCAAAGCGGGGCGCAGGGCATTGCACCAGTGCTCGACTTCGGTGCCCGCCCAGGCATCGGCCGGTGCCAGCAGCACCAGCACACGCCCAGGGGCATCGAGACGGGGAAGATCATGCAACAGGTAGCGGGTGGCACGCGGGTTGGCTTCATACAGCGCCAGCTCGGCCGGGCCGCATGCGGCGTCGAGCGCACCCAGCACGTCATCCATGGCTTGCGTTTCGGCAATCAGGGCTGCCCTGGTATGAGCGGGCATGCCTTCGACCACCTGGCGGCATAGCAAAGTGGCGTCTTCGGTGGCGTCACAGGCTAACCAATACAATCCTTGCTGATGAAGCTGGCTACTCTCGGCGCTCAGGCCGGAAATCGCCAACAACGGCATTGCATACGCCAAAACACTGGCTCTGCTAAGTAAATCGAAAGGGCTTGAAAGGAGAATGTGACATGCCCGCTGATGAAGCCTCATGAGCTACGTCAATAAAACGACAAAAACATCACGAAAGATAAAAGCGCGTCAATCCTACAGCACCAAGGCAATTTGCAATCAGACGAAAATGTAATCAATTGCAAAGTTTTGTTAACAGACGCCCCGCAGGCGGCCCTGCACAGCGCTTGATGTGATGCACTTTGCCTGCATCGGTGCTGGCTGCTGAAGGCGAATCCCGCGCTGTGCTGTATGGTTACCGGTTAAGTAAAAATCGATATTCCGGAGACAAGCATGCTTGGTATCTTTGAGCGCAGGCTCGACCCCTTCCCGCCCGACGAGGTGCCACCGCCGCCAATGGGGCTGGTGCGCTTCATGTGGGCCTGCACCCGCGGCGCCCGAGGCTACATCCTGGCGCTGGCACTGCTCAGTGCCGGGGTATCGATCTATGAAGCCTGGCTGTTCGCCTTCCTCGGCCAGGTGGTCGACCTGCTTTCGGCGTGGCAGGCCGGCGGCACCGTCGGCCCCGACGAAAGCCGCGTACTCTGGGGCATCGGCATCGTCCTGCTGGTTAGCGTCGGGCTGGTGGCGCTGCGCACCATGGTTCAACACCAGGTGCTGGCAATCAACTTGCCGCTGCGGCTGCGTTGGGACTTCCACCGCTTGATGCTGCGCCAGAGCTTGTCGTTCTTCTCTGACGAGTTTTCCGGCCGGGTCACCACCAAGGTGATGCAGACAGCACTGGCAGTGCGCGATGTGCTGTTCACACTCATCGAAATCCTCCCTGGGATTGGCGTGTACTTCATCGCGATCATTGCCCTGGCCGGCGGTTTCGCCCTGAAACTCATGTTGCCATTCATCGCCTGGGTCGTGCTGTTCGGTTTGGCGATGCTGTATTTCGTACCGCGCCTGGGCAAAGTCGGGCAGGAGCAGGCCAACGCCAGGTCGTCGATGACCGGGCGGGTGTCCGACGCCTATACCAACATCACCACGGTGAAGCTGTTCTCCCACTCCAACCGCGAAGCGCACTTTGCCCGTGCGGCCATGGAAGACTTCAAACAGACCGGCTTTCGTCAGATGCGCCTGGTCAGCCAGTTCGAAATCGTCAACCAGGCGCTGGTGGTGGGTTTGATCATGGGCGCCGGGGGCTATGCACTGTGGCTGTGGCACCAGGGCCAGGTCGGCACCGGGGCGGTGGCGGCAATTACCGCCATGGCCTTGCGTATCAACGGCATGTCGCACTGGATCATGTGGGAGATCACCTCGCTGTTCGAAAACATCGGCACCGTGCAGGACGGAATGGCCACCCTCACCCGCGGCCCCAAGGTGCAGGATGCGCCAGATGCTACCGAGCTGGTCACCACCGGTGGCGCGGTGAGTTTCGACAAGGTCAGCTTCAACTACAACGGCGAGCGCCAGGTGCTCAACGACCTCAGCCTTAACATTCGCCCAGGCGAAAAAGTCGGGCTGGTGGGTCGCTCCGGTGCGGGCAAGTCCACCTTGATCAACCTGTTGCTGCGCTTCTACGACGTGGACAAGGGGGAAATCCGCATCGACGGGCAGAACGTGGCCAAGGTCACGCAAGACAGCCTGCGCAATGCTATCGGCATGGTGACCCAGGACACCTCGCTGTTGCACCGAACGATTCGCGACAACATCGCCTATGGCCGCCCCGATGCAACCGAGGCGCAGATCCGCGCCGCTGCAGCCAACGCCCAAGCCGATGGATTCATCGGCCAGCTCAGCGACCGCCAGGGCAACAGCGGTTACGACACACTGGTGGGGGAGCGCGGCATCAAACTGTCAGGTGGCCAGCGCCAGCGCATCGCCATTGCCCGGGTCATGCTGAAGAACGCACCGATCCTGCTGCTGGACGAAGCCACCAGCGCGCTGGACTCCGAAGTGGAAGTGGCCATTCAGGAGAGCCTGGATGAAATGATGCAAGGCAAGACCGTGATCGCCATTGCCCACCGTTTATCGACGATCGCCGCCATGGACCGGCTGATCGTGATGGATGAAGGGCACATCATCGAGCAAGGCACCCACACCGAACTGCTGGCGAAGAATGGCACCTATGCGCGGTTGTGGCAGCACCAGAGCGGTGGCTTCCTGGGGGAAGACCAGGGTGTTGCAGAGGCTGTGGAGTAGGCCTGCTATTGGTTGGGGCCGCAGGGCGGCCCCAACTGGTGTTCTGGCGATGCGGCAATGCCTTGGCACTAACCAAACACATGAGAAGGCCGGCGCAACACCGGATCAAACGGGTTGATACGCTCGCCAATCGCCGCTGCCTCGCGCTTGAGCAATGCCACCACGGTCGGCATGCGGTTGGGCCCCAGGCGGTCGCTGATGGTCGCCACGCTCAGGGCCGCGACCGCATGGCCATTACGGTCAAGGATCGGCACCGCCAAACCGGCCATGCCGTCGAGCACGCCGGTATTGCGCCCGGCATAGCCCAGGCTGCGCACGTTGTCGATCTCGGCACGCAGCAGCACTTCGTCGTAATGATGAAAGTCCTTCAAGCGCGGCAAGTTGTAGCGGATCACCTCGTCACGCTCCTCCTCGGGCAGGAAGGCCAGGATCGCCAGGCTGCCCTGCCCCACGCCCAAGGCCACACGGCCACCGATATCACCGGTGAAGGTACGGATCGGGTACGGCCCTTCGCTGCGGTCCAGGCACACCGCGTCGAACCCTGAACGTGCCAGCAAAAACAGCGAATCACCCAATGAAGCCGAAAGCCTCAGCAGGCTCGGGCGTACCACATCGCGTAGGTTGCCAGCCTGCCCGGCCTTGGCCGCGAGGGCGAAGAAATCCAGGCTCAGGCGGTAGCGCTTGCTGGTCGCACACTGGTCCACCATGCCCTCTTCGATCAGGCTGCGCAGCAAACGGTGGGTGGTGGGCTGCGCCAGGCCAACCCGCTGTGCTAGCTGGCTAACCTTCTCACCCTCGCCAGCGCAATCACCCAGCGCACGCAACACGGCGAACAAACGGGACACCGCAGTGACGCCGACTTCCTTGCCTTGTTCATTTCGTTTATCGGAATCCATTTTTCACTTAACCCTAAGAAATTCCAATGAGTGGAATAATTTCAAAATAGCTGTCACTCAGTGAAATTACCCTTTGTCGCCATCCTAATCATTGCCCTACTCTCCGGTCCATAGGGCGATATCACAACATCGGCCGCCGCCACAGAAGCGAGCGCCAACGTCCGTAAAAGCTTTGCTTTTCGCCGCTGGCGCTCTGCCCACCCTGAAACTGCCGGTTGACCCCGGTTCCGTTTGCGATGGAGCACAGCCATGACCTTTCTGTTGATCGACAAACTCTGCAAGCGCTATGGCGCCACGGAGGCAGTGGCCAGCTCGTCACTGTCCATCGAAAAAGGCGAGTTCGTCTCCCTGCTCGGCCCTTCCGGCTGTGGCAAGACCACCACCCTGCAGATGATCGCCGGCTTCGTCGAAGTCACCAGCGGGCGCATCGTGCTCGATGGCCGTGACATCACCCATGCCAAACCGGCCAGCCGCGGCCTGGGGGTGGTGTTTCAGAGCTACGCGCTGTTCCCGCACATGACCGTGCGCGACAACGTCGCCTTTGGCCTGCGCATGCGCAAGGTGGCCAATGCCGACATCGCCCGCCGCGTCGACCAGGCCCTGGCGCTGGTACGCCTGGACAAACATGCCGAACGCTACCCACGGGAACTGTCCGGCGGCCAGCGTCAGCGTGTAGCCCTGGCCCGCGCGCTGGTGATCGAACCGCCGGTGCTGCTGCTGGACGAGCCGCTGTCCAACCTGGACGCGCACCTGCGTGAAGAAATGCAGTTCGAGATTTGTCGCATTCAGCACGAGGTGGGCATCACCACCTTGATGGTCACCCACGACCAGGCCGAAGCCTTGTCGATCAGTGATCGGGTGGTGGTGATGGAAGCCGGGCGTATCACCCAGGTCGATGACCCTTACCGGCTTTACGAACACCCAGGCACGCCGTTCATTTCCGACTTCGTCGGCAAGGCCAACCGCCTGCGAGGCGTAACCGGCCCCGGCGGGCAACCGCAGGCTGCGGCCCAAGGCCCGCTGACCCTCAGCCTGCGCCCGGAAAAGATCAACCTTGGCGCCGCCGGCAGCGGCAAGCTGGCGGGCCGCATCAACTGCCGCTACTTCCTCGGCAGCCAGTGGCTGTACCGCGTCGACACGGCCTTGGGCAACCTGGCCGTGGTTCGTGCCAACGATGGCAACGCACCGCTGGAGGAAGGCACGCACGTTGGCCTGGACTGGAACGATGCCCTGCTGCGGGTACTGAACGCGGCTGAGGTGGCGGCATGAGTACCGCAAAACTGCGCAGCAACGCCTGGGGCTACGGCATGAGCAGCCCCGCCCTGCTGTTGTTTCTGGCGCTGCTGGTGATGCCGCTGGGGCTGACCGTGCTGCTGTCGTTCAACGCGTTCGACTACACCACGGGTATCCAGGCCGGCCAGTACACGCTCAGCCATTACTTGAGCCTGGTGACCGACACCTATTACTACGAGATCTTCTTCCGCACCTTCTGGATCAGTGCCCTGGTCACCTTGCTGTGTGTGCTGATCGGTATCCCCGAGGCCATGGTACTCAGCCGCATGGGTGCGCCGTGGCGCTCGATCTTCCTGATCCTGGTGCTGACTCCGCTGCTGATTTCGGTGGTGGTGCGGGCATTCGGCTGGAGCCTGCTGCTGGGTGCCGATGGCCTGGTCAACCAAGGCATCACGGCCCTCGGCGGGCAGCCGGTGAAGCTGCTGTACACACCGTTTGCGGTGATCATCGGCCTGGTCCACGTGATGCTGCCATTCATGATCATCCCGGTGTGGACCTCGCTGCAAAAGCTCGACCCGGCCGCCGAGCAGGCCGCGCTGTCGCTGGGCGCCAGCCAGTGGACGGTGTTCCGCCGCATCGTGCTGCCACAGATCATGCCCGGTGTGCTGTCGGGCACGCTGATCGTGTTCGGCCTGGCTGCCAGTTCGTTCGCCATCCCCGGCCTGCTGGGCGGGCGCCGACTGAAGATGGTCGCCACCATGATCTACGACCAGTACCTGGCCGAACTGAACTGGCCGATGGGGGCCACCATCGCGGTCGCCCTGTTGCTGATCAACCTGCTGGTGATGCTCAGCTGGAACCGGCTGGTCGAACGCCGCTACAAACGCGCACTTGGAGTTTGAACCGATGACCCGTAACGGCCCGTTGGCCCTGTCTTTTCACGCCCTGGTGATGGTGTTCATGCTCGCCCCGCTGGTGGTGGTGTGCCTGGTGGCATTTACCCCGGAAAACACCCTGAGCCTGCCCACCGCTGGCTTCTCGCTGCGCTGGTTCAGCGCCGTGTTCGAGCGCGCCGACTTCCTTGACGCGTTCTACAACAGCCTGAAACTCGCCGCCCTGGCGGCCTCGTTGGCCACCCTGATCGCCGTGCCGGCGGGCCTGGCGCTGACCCGCTACAGCTTCCCTGGCCAAGGTTTTGTCAACGGCCTGCTGCTGTCGCCGATCATCATCCCGCACCTGGTGCTGGGCGTAGCGCTGCTGCGGCTGTTCGCCCTGCTGGGGGTCAATGGCAGCTTTGCCTGGCTGGTGTTCGCCCACGTGGTGGTGATCACGCCCTACGTGCTGCGCCTGGTACTGGCTGCGGCCATCGGCATCGACCGCAGCGCCGAGCAGGCCGCACAAAGCCTGGGCGCCGGCCGCATCACGCTGTTCTGCAAAGTGACCCTGCCGATGATCCTGCCGGGCGTGGCCGGTGGCTGGCTGCTGGCGTTCATCAACAGTTTCGACGAAGTGACCCTGTCGATCTTCGTCACCTCGCCCGCCACCCAAACGCTGCCTGTACGCATGTACGTATACGCCACCGAGTCGATCGACCCGATGATGGCCGCCGTTTCGGCCCTGGTGATCGCCGTCACCGCCCTGACCATGATCGCCCTGGACCGGGTATACGGCCTGGACCGCGTGCTGGTGGGCAAGCAATGACAAGGAATGCCCTTATGCCCCTGTTCAAGCGCGTGGCCGAACACGACCGCGAGCCTGTGCCCTTCCTGCTCGACGGCCAGCCGGCCCAGGGCATGCACGGCGACACCCTGCTGACGGCCATCCTGACCCATTCGGAGCACCTGCGCGGTAGTGACTTCAGCGCCGAGCCACGCGCCGGGTTCTGCCTGATGGGCGCCTGCCAGGACTGCTGGGTACGCCTGCAGGACGGCCGCCGGGTGCGCGCCTGCTCGACGTTCCTTGAGCCAGGCCACTGCGTGAGCCGTGATCCGGGGCGCCGACCATGAGTGCAATCGTCATCATCGGTGCCGGCCCTGCCGGTATCCGCGCCGCGCAAACCTTGGTGTCCCACGGCGTACACCCAGTGCTGCTGGACGAAGCCAGCCGTGGCGGTGGGCAGATCTATCGCCAGCAGCCGGCCAACTTTCGCCGCCCGGCCAAAGCCTTGTATGGCTTCGAGGCCGGTAAGGCGCAGGCCCTGCACAACACACTTGAGCAGTTGCACGGGCAGATCGACTACCGTCCGGAAACCCTGGTGTGGAACGCCGAGCAGCAGGTGCTGGACACCTTGCAGCAGGGCCAGTTGGCCGACCGGCTGGCCTTCGACCGAGTGATCGTCGCCACTGGCGCCACCGACCGCGTGTTGCCGATCCCCGGCTGGACCTTGCCCGGGGTGTACACCCTGGGCGCCGCACAGATTGCCCTGAAGTTCCAGGGCTGCGCCATCGGTGAGCGGGTGGTGCTGGCGGGCAGCGGGCCGCTGCTGTACCTGGTGGCCTACCAGTACGCCAAGGCCGGCGCCACGGTCAGTGCCGTGCTCGATACATCGCCGTTCAGTGCCCAGGTACGCGCCCTGCCACGCCTGCTGCTGCAGCCAGGCACCTTCGCCAAGGGCCTGTACTACCGCGCCTGGCTGGCCGCCAAGGGCGTGCCGGTGCATCAGGGTGTGACGCTGCTGGGTATCGACGGCGAGCACCGTGCCAGCGGTGTGCGCTGGGCACGAAATGGCCAGCAGCACAGCCTGCCCTGCGACGCCGTGGCGTTCGCCCACGCCCTGCGCAGTGAAACCCAGTTGGCCGACCTGCTCGGCTGCCAGTTTGCCTGGAATACCCTCAACCGCGCCTGGCTACCGGTACGTGATGCCCAAGGCCGCGCCAGCAGCCCAGGCGTGTACCTGGCCGGCGACGGCGCCGGCATCCTCGGTGCCGACGGCGCGGAAATGACCGGGGAACTGGCCGCCCTGACGCTGCTGGCCGACCTGGGCAAGCCTGGCAACCCGCAACGCCAGCAGCAGCTGGAAAAGCGCCTGGCCACCCTGCAACGCTTTCGCCAAGGCCTGGAACAAGCCTTCCCATTCCCGCAGCAGTGGGCCCGGCAAGCGCCGGACCAGCTCACGGTTTGCCGCTGCGAGCAGATCAGCGCTGGCGAAATCCGCACCGCCGTGCGCGCCGGGCACTGGGAAATAAACCGGGTGAAGGCCATGTGCCGGGTCGGCATGGGCCGTTGCCAGGGCCGCGTGTGCGGCGCAGCCGCCGCCGAACTGATCGCCTGCGAAAGCGGTCGCCCCATTGACCAGGTCGGCCGCCTGCGCGGCCAGGCCCCGATCAAGCCCCTGCCCTTCGGCCTGGAGATCAAGCCATGACGCTGATCGAAGTGGATGCCATCATCGTCGGCGGCGGCATCGTCGGCAGCAGCGCCGCCTTGACCCTGGCCCGCAGTGGCCAGCAGGTGGCGCTGCTGGAGCGCGACTTCTGTGGCTCGCATTCCAGCGGCGTGAACTACGGCGGTGTACGCCGCCAGGGCCGTTCTTTGGCGCAACTGCCGTTGTCGATGCGTGCCCACGCCATTTGGGGGCAACTGCGCGAGTGGATCGGCATCGATGGCGAATACGCCCGCAGCGGCCACCTGAAGCTGGCACGCAGCGAAACCGACTTCGACGCCTTGAAAGCCTATGCCCGGCGGACCCAGGCCTTTGACCTACGCCTGCAACTGCTGGAGCGCCGCGAACTGCGCCAGCGCTTCCCCTGGGTGGGCGATATCGCCGTCGGCGCCTCGTACTGCCCCGAGGATGGCCACGCCAACCCTCGCCTGGTGTCACCCGCGTTCGCCCAGGCCGCCCGGCACAGCGGCGCCCAGGTGCATGAGCAGTGCAAGGTGCTGGAAGTGGACCACGACGGCCAGCGCTTCACTGTGCGCACCAGCTCAGGCCAGTGCTTCAAGGCGCCCTGGCTGCTGAACTGCGCTGGCGCCTGGTCGGCGCAGTTGGCCGAGCAATACGGCGAGCCGGTGCCGCTGAGCGCAGCCCACCCGGCCATGCTGGTCACCGAGCCGCTCCCCCTGTTCATGACCGCCAGCACCGGGGTCGAAGGCGGTGGCATCTACGCCCGTCAGGTGGCACGCGGCAACTGCGTGCTGGGCGGTGGCCGTGGCTTCGCCCTGACCGCGACCACCGCGCGCCCTGGGCAAGCCGCCGTACTCGATATCCTGCGCAACGCCACCGAGCTGTACCCGGCATTGGCCGGCGCCCAGGCCATTCGCACCTGGAGCGGCACCGAGGGCTACCTGCCCGATGACGAACCGGTGCTCGGCCCGAGCCTGCTGCAACCTGGCCTGCTGCATGGCTTCGGCTTTGCCGGCGCCGGCTTCCAGATTGGCCCGGCAGCTGGCGAGGCCCTGGCGCAATGCGTACTCCATGGCGCGCCGGCAATCAGCCTGGCAGCCTTTTCCATCGACCGTTTTCAGCCCAACCACCACTACAAGGAAAACCTGTCATGACGCACAAGCAACGTTTGCTCGCCCTGTTCTGCACCGTGCCCGGCCTGTTCGCCTGCCTGCCCGCCATGGCTCAACCCACGCTGTACCTGGGCATGAACGGCGGCACCATGGAGCGGCTGTTCAGCGACAATATCCTGCCCCAGTTCGAGAAGGCCAACGGGGTGAAAGTGGTGATCGTCCCCGGTACTTCGGCCGACATCCTGGCCAAGGTCCAGGCCACCCCGAACAAGCCGTCGATCCATGTGATGGTGCTGGATGACGGCATCATGTACCGCGCCATCGGCATGGGCCTGTGCAGCACGCTCAAGCCCAACCCGACGCTGGCCCAACTGCCGGAAAAGGCCCTGATCAAGGACAAGGCCGCCGCCGTCAGCCTGGGCGTGACCGGGCTTGCCTACAACAGCCGCCTGTTCAAGGCCAAGGGCTGGGCAGCGCCCACTTCGTGGAACGACCTGGCCGACCCGCGCTTCAAGGACAAGGTGGTGTTCCAGTCGATGGCCTCGTCCACCTTTGGCCTGCACGGTTTCCTGATGTACAACCGCTTGCACGGCGGCAGCGATACCGACGTCAACCCAGGCTTCACTGCGTGGAAGAAAAACGTTGGCCCGAACGTGCTGGAGTACATCCCCAACTCGGCCAAGCTGTCGGAAATGGTGCAAACCGACGAAGCCGCGTTGTTCCCGCTCACCCCTACCCAGGTGACCGCGCTGAAGCTCAAGGGCATCCCGGTGGAGTATGCCGCACCGAAAGAAGGCGCCGTGGTGCTCAACCAGGCCGAGTGCGTCACCGCCAACAACGACCAGCCCGAGCTTGCACAAAAGCTTGCCGAGTTCCTGCTCAGCCCCGAGGCGCAAGCACCGGCGCTGGAGCTGGGTGACCAGATCCCGTCCAACCCCAACACCCCGACCAGCGACAAGACCCGTGGCCAGGTCGAAGCCATGCAAACCTACCTGCAAACGGCGGTGACCATCGACTGGGACCAGGTCAACACCCAACGCCCGGAATGGAACGCCCGCTGGAATCGCCAGATCGAGCGATAGGCCGAGGCCCCCTGACCCGCTGCCGGCCCCCCAGGTGCCGGCCAGCGGGCGCACCACCCGCTTGAGCCACCAATAACCGCAAAGTCGCTCTGCCCTGCAAAGGCGCGGATAGGGCTTCTGCACGCCCGAAAAACGGCTCAGGCACCCCTTGCATCACGCTGCCACTTAACTAGAACAAGCAATCGGAGCATGAAATGAGCATCAACCCACTCGGTGTCACCGCCCTTTTGCTGGCATCCGCCAGCCCCTTGTTGCAGGCCAGCGAGCAATCCGAATCGGCAGGCTTCATCGAAGGCAGCAAGCTGTCGATCAAGGCACGCAACATGTACATGCAGCGTGATAACCGCGCCAGCGGCGCCCGGCAGAACTACGGCGAGGAATGGGCCCAGGGTTTCATCGGCACCTTTCAGTCCGGCTTCACTCAAGGCACGCTGGGTTTCGGTATCGACCTGATCGGCCAGTACGCCTTCAAGCTCGACACCGGCGATGGCCGCACCGGTGGCGGCACTGGTCTGCTAGAGCAAGACAGCCACGGCGCCAAGCAGGACATCGGCAAGGCCGGTGCGGCGCTGAAAGTGCGTGCGTCCAACACCGTACTCAAATACGGCACACAAGTGATGGCGGTGCCGGTGCTGGCCACCTCCGACAGCCGCCTGCTGCCAGAGACCGTCGACGGTTTCTCGCTCACCAGCAAGGAAATCCGCAACCTGCAGTTGGATGCGGGCCACTTCACCGGCCTGACCAACCGCAACCAGTCGTCCCGCGACAGCGGGCGCATGACCGCAGTCGACTACATTGGTGGGGTCTACAGCTTCAATGAGCGGCTTTCCAGCAGCCTGTACTACGCCAAGACTGCCGAGCACTTTCGTAAGTACTACGTGAACACCCGCTACCTGTTGCCGCTGGGCGCCAGCCAGTCACTGAAGCTGGATTTCAACGCCTACGACACGCAAAGCATCGGTCAGGCCCGCAGTGGCGACCTGGACAACCGCATCTGGAGCCTGGGCGGCACCTGGACGCTGGGCGCGCATGCCTTCACCCTCGCCTACCAGAAGGTGTCCGGCACCGGCGACTACGTGTACGGGCCGGATGGCAACGCGGTGTACAACTTCGCCAACTCGGTGCAGTACTCGGACTTCGACTACGAGAACGAGAAATCCTGGCAGGCCCGCTATGACCTTAACCTGGCCGCTTACGGGGCACCGGGGCTGAGCTTCATGACCCGCTACGTGAAAGGCACCGACTTCAAGAACGGCAGTGGCGGCGACCTGGATGGCAAGGCCTGGGAACGCGATGTCGAGTTGCGTTACGTGGTACAGGCTGGCGTGGCCAAGGATCTGTCGTTTCGCGTGCGCCAGGCCAGCTACCGCAGCTCGGACCGCGGCGGGCAGATCGATGAAGTACGGGTAATCACCGAGTATCCGCTCAACCTGTTCTGACCACCTGCCAGGGCCCTGTAGGCGCAGGTTCACCCGCACCTACAGGGGCACCGGGGTTACTTGAGCTTGCGCCCCAGCGCCAGGAAGAACAGCTCGGACTGCAAGCGCTCGCCTTCGACCTGCTCCGCCACCTTCCGCGCCATGCCCGGGTCGGCCGGTTTCAGCTTCAGGCCGGTCGAGCGCGCCAGCACTTCCGCCTCACACGCCCGCTCCAGGTAATACAGGTCGTCATAGGCATGATCGATGCGCTCGGCACATACCACCACTCCGTGGTTGCCAAGGAACACGATGTCTGCCCCATTCATGGCCTGGGCAATACGCTCCCCCTCGCGATGGTCCAGGGCAAAGCCGTTGTATTGGTCGTCGATTACCAGGCGGTCGTGAAAACGCATGGCATTCTGCGACAGCGTGGTGTCCAGGGCCCGCGCCTCGGTCAGGCTTAGCGCAGTGGCGTGCGGCATGTGCGTGTGCAGTACGCAGGTTTTGCGCGCCACACGGTGGATCGCGGCATGGATGAACATCGCCGTCGGTTCGATTTCATGACGCCCCGCAAGGCGCTTGCCGAAGTCATCGACCATGACGATGTCGTCAGCCTGCACTTCTTCCCACATCAGGCCGCGCGGGTTGAGCAGAAACAGGTCGGGCCGGCCCGGCAAAGTCACGCTGAAGTGGTTGCACACGCCTTCTGCAAGGCCATGGTGGGCGGCGGCGCGCAGGGCCAGCGCCAGTTGCTCGCGCAACCGCACGACTTCAGGCTGGTTGTACAGGTCTTGCTCCAGGCTTTGAACGGCTTGCATAGGTCGTTTCTCCTTATTGGCTGCTGCCGAAACGGTTAGGCACGAGCACGAACAGCACCGCGCCGAGGAACGCACAACCCGCCACCACGTACAGCGAAAGGTCGGTGCTATGGGTCAAGTCCACGGTCCAGCCCACCAGGAACGGGCTGAAAAAGCCGGCCAGGTTGCCGATCGAGTTGATCAGCGCCACACCGGCGGCGGCATTGGCCCCCAACAGCGCAGTGGGTACGGTCCAGAAGATCGGGAAGGAGGCCATCACCCCGCAGGTGGCCAAGGTCAGCCCGAGCATGGCCAGCACGCCACTGTGGGCGAAGTGCGCAGCGATGATCAGGCCAACCATGCCAATGAACAGTGGAATCGCCAGGTGCCATTTGCGCTCGTTGCGCAGGTCGGCCGAACGCCCGATGTAGATCATCACGCCGCTGGCCACCAGGTAAGGAATGGCCGTCAGCAGGCCGACCGACTGCAAGTCGTCGAAGCCGGCGTTGCGGATGATGGTCGGCATCCAGAAACCCAGGGCGTACTCGCCCATTTCGATCAGGAAGTACACCAGGCTGAAATACCAGATCACCGGTGAGAACAGAAAGCTGCTCAGCGACCTGCGCTGCGCGCTCGACGGCCGACGCATGGCATCCCTGGTCAGTTCGTCCCCCACCAGGCGCTTTTCTGCCGCGCTAAGGAAGTTCGCGTCCTGGTAACTGTCTGGCAGGCAGCGTTTGACCAACAGACCGACCACGACAGTGGGCAGGCCATACAACAGAAACAGCCATTGCCAGCTCGCCACGCCCATGGGTGCATGCCGCATGGCTGACATGATCCAGCCCGACAGCGGCCCTCCAATGATCCCCGATAGCGGAATAGCAGCCATGAACAAGGCAATGACCCGCCCGCGCCGCTCGCTGGGGAACCAGCGCGTGAAGTAGAAGATGATGCCCGGAAAGAACCCGGCTTCAGCCACACCAATCAGAAAACGCAGGGCATAGAAGGTGCTGGCCTGCTCGATGAACATCATCAGTGAAGTCAGACACCCCCACGCCACCATGATGAATCCGATCCAGCGCCGCGCACCGACACGCTCCAGCATCATGTTGCTGGGCACGGCGAACACCAGGTAGCCCAGGAAGAAAATACCCGCGCCCAGACCGTAGGCGGTTTCGGAGATATGCAGGTCAGCCAGCATGTCCAGCTTGGCGAAGCTGACGTTGATCCTGGCGAAGTAGGCCAGCACATAGCAAACGAACAGAAACGGAATCAGCCGCAGTGACATCTTGCGGTAAATCGCATCGAGTTGATGGGCCGGCGCACGCTCTGCCCCATCAAGGATCGCCTCTTTCATGTTTTCACCTTGTATGCACGTTTGTTCTAGTTGTAGGCATTGATGAATAGGTACTGCTGTCGTTGTTGTTATGTCTCGCTGGCCAGGCCTGGCTTGGTGAAACGCTAGGCCGAACATTGCTGATTGTCAACAATCAACAATTAACGGTAGTAATTTCAGCAGGTTGGCTGCTGCGTGCCAAAGGTTTCTGCTCAACCCGTGCGCGCGTGCGAGCGGCCGGGTGTACAGCCAACGGCGGCGAATGCTATATGTGGGCGTATCGCCACCAGGACCTGTGTCTATGAAATCCATCCAGCTTCGGCCGGTTTCGAAGCTTTCTGCAGAACAACAAGCCACCGAAAGCCTTCGTGAATCGATCTTGTCGGGGCATCTGAAGCCCGGTGAGCGCATTACCGAAACGGCACTTGCCGATCAGTTGGGCATCGCCCGCGGCACCTTGCGCACCGGCCTGAACCGGTTGGCGACAGAGGGGATCGTGGTGCAGACGCCGTATGTGGGCTGGCAAGTGGCTGAGCTGACAGCCGACGACATCTGGGAAATCTGGACGCTGCGTGGCAGCCTGGAACGGCTGGCCGCCACACTGGTGGCCAAGCAAGGCGATGCGCAGGTGCTGCAGGCGATCGAAGCGGCGTTTCTGGCGCTGCAGAAGGCCTGTGCCAAAGGGACACGCAAGGCCATCAACCAATGCGACTTCACCCTGCACCAGGCCATTATCGAAGGTACCGGCCACCAGCGTCTGATCCGCCAGTACGCACTGGTACAGCAGCAAGTGCGCTGGGTCATCAACACCACCAACCTGCTGATGCATACCAGCCCCGAGACCATCCTGGAGCAGCATCAGGCCTTTGTACAGGCGATCCTCAAGGGCGAGAGCGAGACTGCCGGCGAACTGGCCTGGCAGCACAATGCCTACGATGGCGAACGGCTGGTGCAGTGGGTGCAGGGGAACGCCTGATGGGTGGGTTAGCCCTGTAAAAAGCCGATGAAACGCCCCCGCCGGGCCATTTCAATCCAGCACGGGTCGAAGCAGCGCCTGCGCCTCGTACAGTGCCGGTAAGTAGCGCAGCCGTACCTCATCCACGCTAAGCCGTGATGCATGGGTCGTGATGGTCAGCGTTGCTTTCAACTGACCGGCCCGGTCCAGCAACGGCACACCCAGTACCCGCATGCCGATTTCATATTCCTGATCAACGATGCAGAAACCCTGCGCCTTCACCCGCTGCAACGCAGCCTCCAGCTGTGCCCGGTCAGTCTGCGTGTAAGGCGTCAACGCACGCAGCGGGTTACGCACGAAGTACTCATCCCGGTCCGCCTCATCCAGCCAGGCCAGCCAAACCCGCCCACCGGCCGTGCAATGCATCGGCACCCGAGAGCCCGGCCTGATCGACAACGACGCCACATGGCTGTAGCGGCTGCGCACCAGGTGGATGATCTCGTCACCATCGCGGGTACCCACCGATACATGCTCCTGCGTCTGCCGCGCTACCTGCTCCACAATCGGCCGCAGCATGCGCGGCAGTTGCGCCGAGTCGACATACGCCTGGCCAAGGCGCAAGGCCTTGGGCGTCAACCAGTACTCACGGCTGTCCGTTTCGGCAAAGCCTTCATGTACCAAGGTCAGCAGAAAGCGCCGTGCAGCGCTGGGCGTAAGGCCGGACAGCCTGGCTGCCTGGGGCACGCTCAGGCGTGGCTGCTCGGCACTGAACAGTTGCATCAGCGCCAGGCCTTTCTGCAAGCCCGCGATCAGGTCACGGGGGTGAATAGCGGGTGTGCTCATGCATTCGGCTCGCAAGCAGGGGACAAAAACAGCCGATTACTGCGATAACCGGCTCATGGTTGCGATTATCGCACTAAATACCCGATGAGCGCATTGTTACCCACGCCCCTCTGGCCCACCCTTGCCGCCATAACAACGCCAATAAGGAGGTCAGCATGATTCGTGGTTCCACTGAACTGGTCGCCATCGTCGGTTCGCCCATCGCCCAGGTGAAGTCCCCGGAAAACTTCAACACTTGGTTCACCCACAACAATTGCAACCTCGCCATGCTGCCCATCGACCTGCATGAGGCAGCGTTGGACAGCTTTGCCGGCACCCTGCGCGGCTGGCAGAACCTGCGCGGCTGTGTGGTCACCGTGCCGTACAAGCAGGCCCTGGCCAACCGCCTGGACGGCCTGAGCGAACGCGCAGCGGCCCTGGGCTCGGTCAATGTGATACGTCGCGAGCGCGACGGGCGCCTGCTGGGCGACAACGTGGACGGCGCAGGCTTCCTGGGCGCTGCGCGCAAGCATGGTTTCGAGCCAGCGGGCAAGCGGGCCTTGGTGATCGGTTGCGGCGGTGTTGGCAGTGCCATCGCCTATGCACTGGGCGAGGCAGGTATTGCCAGCATCACCCTCAGCGACCCCAGCACAGCGCGCATGGGTGCGGTGTGCGAATTGCTCGGCAGCGCCTTCCCCGGGCTTACGATCAGCACGCAGTTCAGTGGGCTGGAAGATTTCGACCTGGTGGCCAACGCCTCGCCTGTCGGCATGGGCAACAGTGCGGAACTGCCACTGTCCGCCGCCCTAGTGGCCACTCTACAGCCCGACACCCTGGTCGCCGACGTGGTCACTTCGCCCGAGATCACCCCGTTGCTGAACCGCGCACGCCAAGTAGGCTGCGCGATCCAGACCGGCCCGGAAATGGCCTTCGCCCAACTCGGCCACCTTGGCGCCTTCATGGGCGTAACGCCGCTGGAGATCTGAAACCATGGCGACCACTGACGAGACGCAACACCGCTTCGACCTGGTGGTACTGGGCAGCGGCGCCGGTGGCTTTGCCGCTGCCGCCACGGCGGCCCGCCGTGGGCTGAAGGTACTGGTGGTGGAAAAGGCCGAGCACTTTGGCGGTACCTCGGCGATATCTGGCGGTGCGGTGTGGCTATACGGCACCGATCAAGCCCGCGCCGCCGGAGCCAAGGACTCCCCCGAGGCCATGCGCACCTACCTCAAGCAGGTGATCGGCGACGGCTACGACCCTCTTCTGGGTAACGCCTTCATCGAACAAGGCCACCAGGCGCTGCGCTGGCTGGAGCAGAACACCGAGTTGCGCTATGCCCTGCGCCCACACTCGCCCGACTACTACCCCGATGCCCCCGGTGCCACTCAGTTCGGTCGCGCGCTGGAAATGGTCGAGTACGATGGCAAGCACCTCGGCGCACGCTTCAAGGACCTGCAGATGCCCCCGCCCGGCATGCTGCTGTTCGGCGGCATGATGGTCAACCGCGTGGATATCCAGCATTTCCTGAGCATTCGCCGCTCGCCCAGGTCGCTGTGGCACTGCCTGAAACTGATGGCGCGTTACGCGCGGGACCGCCTGCAGCACCCGCGTGGCACGCGGCTTACCACCGGCAATGCATTGATCGCCCGCCTCGCCACCAGCGCTTTTGCCAACGGCACGCAGCTTTGGTTGCGCAGCGAAGCCGTGGAGTTGATCGTCGAGCGCGGCGTAGTCACTGGCGTAGTTGTACAGCGCGAGGGCCGTCGTGTGCGGGTATCTGCTCGTGGGGGCGTGGTGAGCGCAATGGGCGGGTTCGCTGCTGGCGCACTGGCCGCCAACTACAGACCGCCCCAAGAGGCGCCGCACCTGACCATGTCACCGCCGGCCAACGACGGTGCCGCCCTGCGCCTTTGCCAGGCCGTGGCAGCAGCCGAGGGCGAGGGCCTGGCGGCCAACTTCTTCTGGGCGCCGGTTTCCGAACTGCGCCACGCCGGGGGTGAGCGTGAACGCTTCCCGCACCTGGTCACCGACCGCGCCAAACCTGGCGTGATTGCGGTCGACCCGGCCGGGCGGCGCTTCGTCAACGAATCCGACTCCTACCACCATTTTGTGCAGACCATGTTCGCCAACGGCATTGCCAGTTGCTGGCTGGTCTGCGATGCCGAAGCGATGAATCGCTACGGGCTGGGTCTGGCGCGGCCAAAGCCGGTGAACAACCAGGCGTTGATCGACGCCGGCTACTTGTACCGGGCCGCAACACCACAAGCCCTGGCCCAGGCCATTGGCGTCGACCCACAGGTGTTTGCGCAAACCCTCGAGCAGTTCAATGCCGATGCCCGCAATGGCATCGACCGCGAGTTCGGCAAAGGCAGCAACCGCTACAACCGCTACATGGGCGACCCGCAACACACGCCCAACCCCTGCCTGGCGCCATTGAGCAGTGGGCCGTTCTACGCCATCCGCATCCACACCGGCGACCTCGGCTCTGCCCGCGGCCTGGTGACCAACGCCGATGCCAACGTGTTGAACCGTAGCGGCCAGCCCATCACCGGGCTGTATGCGGTCGGCAACGACATGAACTCATTGATGAAGGGGACCTACCCCGGCCCCGGCATCACCTTGGGCCCTGCCCTCACCTTCGGCTGGCTCGCTGCCAACCACATCACCGCGCGCCTGCAGGCGCCGACTGCCCACACGGAGACCCCAGCATGTACTACGAACTGAGAACCTACACCCTCGACCCACTGAAAATGGCCGACTGGCTGGCCCTGTACCAAAGCCATGCGCTGGAAGTGCAAAGCGAACACCTGGGCAACCTGGTCGGTTTTTTCACCAGTGAGTTCGGCGACGTCAACCAGGTGGTGCACATCTGGGGCTACGCCAGCCTCGACGAGCGCATGGCTCGCCGCGCAGCCATGGCGGCAGACCCGCGCTGGGCGGAGTTCTCGCGGCGCAACCGCGAGCTGGGTGCGGTACAGCGCCTGCAATCGCGGCTGCTGCGGCCGACCGGCTTCTCACCGCTGCAATAAACCGCACGCCACCTCTTCCCATGCCTGAGTGGACCCCTTCCATGCAACCCCTCGACTGTGACGTACTCGTCATCGGCGCCGGCGCCTCTGGCCTGGCTGCCGCCGTAACCGCCGCACATCACGGCCTGCAAGTGATCGTGGCGGAAAAAGCCAGCCAGCTGGGCGGCACCAGCGCCTGGTCGGGGGGCTGGTTGTGGATACCACGCAACCCGCTGGCCATCGCCGAGGGCATCCTTGAAAACGACGATGCCCCGGAGCGTTACTTACGAGCGCAAACCCACACCCGCGCGCTGGACCCACGCCAACGCGCGTTCCTGCGCCATGGCCCGGAGATGGTGGCGTTCTTCCAGCAACACACTGCCGTGCAGTTCCAGTGCGGTAGCCGTATGCCCGACATGCGTGAAGGCGATGGCAGTGCACGCGGCGGGCGCTCGCTGTGTGCGCTGCCCTATGACGGTCGCCTGCTCGGGCCTTGGCTGCACAAGCTGCGCCCGCCGCTGGATATCGTCAGCCTGGCCGGCATGGGCGTTGCCGGGGGCGCCGACATGGCCGCCTTCTTCAACGCCACCCGCTCGCCCAAGGCGGCGCTGCATGTGGGCAAACGCCTGTTGCGTCATGGGCGCGACCTGCTGCTGCACCGTCGCGGGCTGCAATTGGTCAACGGCAACGCGCTGGTGGCGCGCCTGCTGCGCAGCGCCCTCGACCTCGGCGTGACCTTGCTGACCGACAAACCCGCCAGCCGCTTGCTGGGCGAAGGGCGGGTCAGCGGCGCACTGTTCGCCGATGGCCAGGTCATCCATGCCCGCCGTGGTGTGGTGTTGGCCTGCGGCGGCTTCCCGCATGACCGCCAGCGCATCGCGCAGCTGATGCCGCACGCGCCTGGCGGTGACCAGCATTACTCTGCAGCGCCCAGGGAAAACAGCGGAGACGGTTTGCGCCTGGGCGAACAGGCCGGTGGCCTGGTACCCACCACTGCGGTCCATAGTGGCGCGTGGGCACCTGTGTCGCGGGTGCCGCGACGCGATGGCGGTTTCGGTCATTTCCCGCACTTGATCGACCGCGCCAAGCCCGGGTTCATTGCCGTGCGCCGCGATGGCCGGCGCTTCGTCAACGAAGCCGATTGCTACCACGATTTCATGAACGCGCTGTTCGCCGCCACGCCGCAAGGCGAGCGGCCAGAGGCCTGGCTGATCTGTGACCACACTGCGCAACGGCGCTATGGCATTGGGTGGGCCAAACCGTTTCCCTTCCCTACCCGCTTCTATCAGCGCAGTGGCTATTTGCACAACGGCGCTACCCTGGCGCAATTGGCGCAGCGCTGTGGGATCGACGCTGCGCAGTTGCAGCGCACGGTAGAAGGCTTCAACCAATATGCAGCCCAAGGTAGAGACCCTGCTTTCCAGCGAGGAGTATCGGCATACAACCAGGCCCAGGGCGAACCGCAGCAAGTGCCCAACCCATCGTTGCGCCCGCTGCTGAAGGGGCCGTTTTACGCGGTAAAACTGCTGCCAGGCAGCCTTGGCACCTTCGCCGGCCTGGGCACAGACGCCTCGGCCCGCGTGCTGGGCCACGCGGGGCAGCCGATACCCGGGCTGTTTGCAGTGGGTAACGACATGCACAGCGTGATGGGTGGGCACTACCCGAGCGGCGGTATTACCCTTGGGCCGGGGATGACCTTTGGGTATCTGGCCGGGAGAGCATTGAGTGGCTTGAGCTCAATATGACCACAGCGAGGCCTGATTTTCGAAACGGCTACTCATAGGGTTACTCCATCTGAGCAACCTTGAGTGGCTGTTGCAACAACCCTCGCGGTAAACGGAAGCCCTTGAACGGCTGCTGGGTAATGGGATTGAAGGCCTTTTCAGCATTCAACCGATAGCGCATCACACCGTCACCCGTCCTGAAGCTCAGGTCCACGCTGGTTGCCGTGCGCCCATTCAGCGAACCGCGGCTGAGCAAACGGAACATCGACCATGGGCCACGGTACTCAAGGCTGCTGCTATTGCCGCTCTGCCTGAGCAGGGTCAGGTTGCTGCGCACCTGCTGCCCCAAGGTATTTGGCCAGACGATACCGGTGATCTGGCGTGGCCCATGGGTATAGGAGATCAACTGGCCATCCAGGTCCAGCAGGCTGGTACGTTGGTTCGCGCTGAGACCCAACGGCTCGATGCTGAATTGCACACTCAGCTTTCCACGCTGATCGAAGAACGTTTCACGAATGCGATCCGCCAACTCGAGCTGCTCGATCACATCCTCACGGATCAAGGATTGCCCGTACTGGCTAGAATACAAGGCCTCGAGGTTTTCCTTCAGGAAGACCTTGAGATAGCGTTCATTAAACTGCTGCAGGCGCCCCTTCGGCCCGAAGAACGCCTCGAAGTCATCCAGCGCAGCATCGGGCGCCCTCACCACAAAGGGGTAGCGGTTTGCCAGGCGTTGCTGGAAGAAACTGTACACTTCAGCATCCCAGCGTCGCTCCAGTTCGCGCAATGCTTCAACATTCAGCACTTGGGCAGTCTGATCGGCAAGCTTTCTAACCTGGTGGTTGATTGGCTCCGGCAAGCCTGTGGCAATACGTTGCAGGGTGCCGATCGGGTCCTGCCCTGTCATCGAAAAGCGTTGATGCACGGCTTGCAGTGCGGCCTTGCCACGATCCGGGCTGTCCTGAACGGCCTTGGCGTAGTTCAGCACGGCCGCTATCGCACCAAGGGTTTCATCGTAGTAGGTCGGTTTTTCTCCTGTTGCCTGCAACATGGCGCCCAACCCTGCAAACGCCCGCGGAATGGCCAAGGTTTGCTGTTGATCAGGCTTGGCTGTTGGTGGTCGCAGCTTGGTCACTTCGCTCGGTGTTTCAACCACCGCAGGTGAAGCAAGCGAAGTGTTATCTCTGACTGTTTCCAGCAGCCGCTGCAAAGGGGCTGCGGGGCCGGTCAATTGCTCCAGAATCGTGACACCATGATCCAGATCACGGAAGTCAGCCACGGTGAATGCATTCAAGGCGCGACGCCAACTGTCGATGTAATCGGCGCTGTAGAGGTTGTGCAACCTTTCGGTAAGCGCATGCCTGTCAATGTCCGAATAGTCGAGTTGGCTGCGCTCCCCCAATGCCCACTGATCGACCATCGCCATCTCAGCGAATCGCTCGCTGCGCGGCGCAAAGTACTCTCTGAAACCTTTGGCAGTCAGCATAGGGGCCAGCGTTACATCCTCCCCCTGGGCACCGGAAGATGTCTGGTAAACAACGTCGAATGCGGGGCCCACCTGGTGACGCAGGTCCAGGCTGGTGTGCAGTTGCTCGTGCGCCTGTTGCTTCAGTCCCGTGTAAACCCGCAGTGGCAGAGGTAGCTCACGCAACGCCTGCTGTACTTCGTTGACGCGCTGCCGGTATTGCGGCAAATCGGCATCGGCATAAGCCAAGGCGTACTTCAGATGCTGCATGAGGTCACGCTGCAACTGCCCTTGGCCAGGGAAAGCCTGTTGCCACTGACGTGCCATCCAGTCTTCGACCCATTCAGGCCTGCGGCTATGGCGCTCTTCGATCATACGGTAAACCCTAAGCGCAGCCATTTGTCGTTCGCTACCCGGTGTTGCTGCGTTCATGACGTCAATCACGCCGCCGGCCAATGCAGGCAAAAAGCGCTTGGACAGCAAGCTCAGGTACGCCTCGTCAACCAGAGGACCGATGTTGCGCCCCTCATACAGGCCAAAGTCGGCAACACCCGGCCACGCCGTGCGATAGTCACCGAATACCGCCACCGCATCGCGGATCCGATCCAGAGGCTCCAACAAGTTGCGCCCGGTCGGATCAAGACGCTGATCCACTTCGCGCTGGCTGTATTCCTGGCTCTTGGCAAGCACGCTGGTAGCCTTGGAACTATTGATATCGAAGTAGCGTTGCCAGCTGCCGATGGCGACACTGAACGCCAGGATGCCTACACCCGAGCCAACCCACAGCAACTGCCGCTTGCTGCGCGTCACCCGGATGTTGTCGCCTGCCAGACCGGCCTCTTGATAGATAACTCGCCTGAAGGCTTGCTGGATGAAATAAGCCAACGCCTTGCCCTGAGCCTTGCCTTCAAGCAGCGGAAGTTTAGTCTTGTACGGCTGTGCTGCTTCGCGAACGAACACATTGCGGATGTCGCCTTGCTGCACCACTGACGACCAGTACACACCTCGTACCAGCGCAGGCGTGGTGAAACGGTCACTCGCCAACGTTTCACGCAGAAAGGTCAGCAGTATCGGACGCAAACCGATCAGCTGTGCATGCAGTGAGAACAGCTGCCCGCGCGGTGCTGTCTTGCCCAGCACATCCAGCCGATCAAAGACCTGTTCATTCAACTTGGCGAGCAGCCGACCGTATTGCTGGTCGTACTCTTCCAGCCAGGCGTCGAACGTATCGACCGCATCCAACTTGAAAGTGAACCCCAACAGGCTTTCACGCTTGGCGGCCGAAAGTTTGCTGTATAACTGATCGAAGCCATCCAGCAGATCGAATTTGGTCAGCACCACGTATAGTGGCAAGCGCGATCCCAGCTGACTGCTCACTTCGTAAAGGCGTGTGCGTAAGCCATGGGCCAGGGCGGCGCGTTGCTCTGGCTTGCCATGCAGCAGTGCCGGTAGATCGACAACCAGCAGCAAACCATTGAGCGCCCGCCGGCTTCTGTTGCGCAGCAGCCAACCCAATAGATGCTCCCACAACCTGGCCTGGGTGCCAGGCGGCGCGGAGGGATCGGTGGCCGCCGAGCCCGCTGGTGGATTCTGGCTGATAAAAATACCGGGCGGGTCAATGATTACAGCATCGTCGCTGACCCACCAGCCCACCGGATAGGCCAATGCTTCAGCCTGTCGGCCTCGTGCCTGAGCCTGGTCGATGCGCGTCAAGGTAAAGCGTTGATCGCTGCGGTCGACAAAGCTGGTTTTACCGGACTGTTCGTCACCCAACACCAGGTACCAGGGCAGCCGGTACAACGCACGTCGCCCACCCGCATTGTCAAGGTACCGGTCAAGCCCTTGGCTCAGCGCCATCTCTTGCGCCTGCACAAAATGTAGCGCCCGGTCTTGTTCGGCGGCCACTACCTCCCGACGTTCCGCTTGCAGGCGACGATAGCGTATGCGCAGTACTACAAGACAGCCTAGAAGTAGCATCAGCAGGAAAACAAGGCTTGCCAAGCTGCGATGCAGCACACTCGCCAGTGGCTTTTGTTCATACCACGACCATTGCGGTCCGAGCCACCAGATGGCGACCAGCATCAGTGCGGTGCCCAACCCGAGCAACAGCGGCAGCGCCAAGCCCGCGCGCGTTACCCACTGCAGCCCCCAGCGTTTGAATGGGTTCCATATTTGATTCATCGAGGCTCCTGTTCCTTGTTTTGATCAGCCAGCGCAGGGGATCCCGCGTACTGCTGAAGGCGCTGGAAAACCGCCGGTTCCCACGCACTGGCAGTGGTTTTCTGCATCGTTCTGGCAACGCTGGCGCACAAGTCCTGGGCCAGCCAGGACACGCCCCGCGCGGCCAGTAAATCGGCAGCGATCACTGTGGTGTGGCAGCGCTCACGGGGAGCTCGGAAGTCCGCTTGCAGCGCTTGTAGCCTTAGCAGCACCGCTTCTACGCCAGCGGTTTCCAGCTGACTGATCAGTTCCTCGCGCAGGCCGCCAAACTCTTGTGGGGTTGATCCTTGGGCAGAAGGCCCTTGCGTGCCCTTGAGCCAGGCCAGGCTTTGGTCGTCGACAAACACCATGCCGTCGCTGAAGCACAGTTGCTGCAGCGCGGGCATGCGCTGCACAAAACGAGCAGTGGCGCTACGGATGGCTTCGGCCACTTCACCCATCGCCAGCCGCAAGGCGACCGTCGCAGCTAGAAAGCTGCCACGAACCCAGAACGGGCACGCCGTCACGCTCTTTTCAATGCGCTGAAGTAATGCGGGGTCGATCGCTGTGCTGGCAATCGCTTCTTCATAGACCCGCGTGATATCCAGCGGAACCGACATCAATTCCGTGCGGTTGCCCTGAGTGGCTTGAGGGGCCGCCTGAATGTGCCCCCACAATCCGAAACGCCGTAGCTGGTACCCGGTAGGGTCGTAAGGGTCCTGCTGGTTGATGAGCTCGGCCATAGCCAGCACTGCCCGTCGTGTCTCACGCTCATTACCCATCGTCACGCGCGGCATTGGCGCTGCGATGACATCGGTCAGTGGCGCCGGCTTTACGCTTGCAGCCGGCGCCTCGGGCGCGGCAGCCTCGCCGACGCCATTGGCAAGTTCCGTGTGCTTGCGTAGCAGGCGCTCAAGTTCGCCCAGAGCGGCTCCCTCCAGCTGAACCGCATCCTGTTGTTGCAGGCGTTTCAACGCAGCCTGCGCTGCCGCCGCATGAGTCGGTGTGTAGGTAAAGCGATCAAGACGCGGTAGCGCCTCGGCCAAGCGATTGATCATCAGACCAACCAGCTTGCGCTTGACCAGAAAACCCTTTGGCCCTGGCTTGGGGTGAGCGTGCTCCCAGTAACACTCGATCATGCCGGCCAGCAACGCCAAGGTGAAACCCCAGCGCTCCCAACATCCGCCACGCAGCCATGCAGCACTCAGGTGTGCGACGATTCGCAAGTGCTTGCATTGCTGGCTCAGGTACTGACGCGACGCCTCTTCGATGTAAGCCCAGTCGATGGAGGCGTCCTGTAGCCCACCCAGCTTGACCATCTCCTGGTCGATAGCCTGGTAGGTTTCGTCCTCGACATCGAACAAACCAGCCGGGACGGCCGGATCAATCGGCGCTAGCAAGCGAGTGATCTCGCGCTCCGATACTTGCGCTACCACCGGCATAAGCTTCGCGCCTGGCTGATCAATGGGTCGAGGCCTTGTGCATCGAAGGTCAGCCCGTCGACCTCGTCGTGATCACTGACAACCTCGATGCGCTGGGCTCCAATGAGCCTTCTGATCTGCTCGATCGCAGGCAGGCCGCGCCCCGCATCGAGCACTTGACCATTCTCCATCACCTGCCACTGCGTTTCTGTGGTGGACCACCCCTCCCCCACCAGCCGCACCTTGACCCAACTCGGCTCGATGGGGCGTCTGGCAATCAGTTGCAACCTGGAGATGGCCTGAATGCAACTGATCGCCAGGTAGGCAGGTTCGTTACCCGAGGCTATGGCGGGTGCTGAGATCACAAGTTCTGGTGCGCCTGTAACGTCCTGGACTCGCCTTTCGATGCGAAACGTCAGGTCATCCCGTGGCCGTGCGGCTTCATTTGCCATCACGCGCAGCACTGTAGGGGCCTGCTGCTCTGGTGCAGACCACTGCCGATGTGTCTTGTACGCCGGGGTGCCGGCAGCCTGATCGAAACAGGCCAGTCGCTCGACATTGGACACAATCCGAGAACAGTCCCGTGTGGGGCCTGCCAGTACCGGCTGCAGAAAAAACAACAACGAGAGACCGGCGCCATATGCACAAGGGTTAATCATCCTGAGTTCATTCTCCAAAAGTATAAACGCCCTACATGACCGCACGAACTTTCCTACAAACTCATTTAAATGCGCATATACACACATCCAGCTCCAGCAAAACCCGCAGAAGCCTAATACATCGCGAAGAATGCATACAAACAAATATTTACTTACACATTTGCACTCGACCAAACAACAACTTCCCATGCATGGTTTTTATACGCAACGAGAAACTAAACCACCCCAAATAACAGACGCAAGAAACTTCCTACAGAACTCAAACCAAATTAAACACACCTTTGTTTAAACATCCTACAAACCAAAAAGGAGTTAGGTATTGATGTCTAGAAGCACGGGATCTGTCGCACCAAAAGAGCGCGTCAATATCAAGTATGTCCCCGCCACGAGCGATATGCAGGCTGAGGTGGAGTTACCTCACAAAATGCTGGTTCTGGGAGACTTCGGCCTGAATGACAACCGTGCGCTTGAGGACCGTCAGGCCATGCGCATCGATAAACACACATTCAACAGCGTGTTGAGCGACGCCAACGTGAGCCTGGACGTGTCTGTGCCGTCCATGCTCGGCACAACCCCGGACGCCGACCTGGGGGTTCACCTGCAATTCAAGTCCATCAACGATTTCGGGCCGGACCAAATCGCACGCCAGGTACCCGAGCTGAACAAGCTGCTGGAACTGCGTGAAGCGCTGGTCGCCCTGAAGGGCCCATTGGGCAACGTCCCCGTTTTTCGCAAGCAATTGCAGCACCTGCTGAACAACGAGCAGGCACGTAAACAGCTTGCCCAAGAACTGAACCTGGTACTTGAAGCACCAGAAAATGACTGAGACAACGGAGCGTCCTCATGCCTAAGCCTAGCAATACCAACATCAGCGAAGACACAACGACCGGCACGATAAGCAATGCCACCTTGCTCGACCAGATCATGGCAGAAACCAAACTAATACCCACGCATGAGGGCTATCAGGTTGCCCGGCATGGCGTATCTGCCTTCATCGCCGAAATCCTCAAAAGCAATGACCCGGATCAGTTGATCAACAAGCACCGGGTCGACCAGATGATTGCAGAGGTTGACCGGGTACTCGGCAAACAGATGGATGCCATTCTGCATCATCCAGAGTTCCAGCAGCTTGAATCTTCATGGCGCGGCCTGAAAATCCTGGTAGACCGCACCGACTTCAGGGAGAACATCAAGCTCGAAGTGCTGCATGCGAACAAAGAAGACCTGCTCGATGACTTCGAAAATGCTGCAGACATTACCTGCAGCGGCATTTACAAACATGTTTATACCGCAGGTTACGGTCAATTCGGGGGCGAGCCGATTGCGGCCATGGTTGGTAACTACAGCTTCGGCCCCTCTTCGCCGGATATCAAACTGCTGAGTTACATGGCCTCCGTAGGCGCCATGTCTCACGCACCTTTCCTGGCCGCGCCTTCTCCTGAGTTCTTCAACTTGAGCAGCTTCGAAGAACTGCCCAATCTCAAGGAAATAAAAGACCTCTTCGCCGGCCCTCGGCACGCCAAATGGCGCGCATTCCGTGAAAGCGAAGACGCCCGTCATGTCGCTTTGACCGGGCCGCGTTTCATGCTCCGCTCCGCCTACCACCCGCAGGAAAAACCGATCGAGAGCTTCAATTATCACGAAAACATCGCCGGGCAGCATGACAACTACCTGTGGGGCAACTCCACCTTCCTGCTGGCCAGTTGCATCAATGACAGCTTCGCCCGCTACCGCTGGTGTCCGAACATCATCGGTCCGCAATCGGGCGGCGCCGTCGAAGACCTGCCAGTCCATCTGTACGAGTCCTTGGGCCAGTTGCAGGCCAAGATTCCTACCGAGGTTCTGATCTCCGACCGCAAAGAATTCGAACTGGCGGAAGAGGGTTTCATCGCCCTGACCATGCGCAAAGACAGCGACAACGCCGCGTTCTTTTCGGCCAACTCGGTGCAGAAACCCAAGAACTTCCCGAAAACCCCCGAGGGGCTACAGGCACAGACCAATTACAAACTGGGTACCCAGTTGCCCTACCTGTTCATCGTCAACCGGCTGGCTCACTACATCAAGGTGCTACAGCGCGAACAGATTGGCAGTTGGAAAGAGCGCCGCGACCTTGAGTCCGAGCTTAACAAGTGGATCAAGCAGTACGTCGCGGACCAGGAGAACCCGTCTGCCGATGTTCGCAGTCGCCGGCCGCTTCGTGCCGCCAAGGTCGAGGTATCGGATGTTGCCGGTGACCCAGGCTGGTACCAGGTTTCGCTCGCTGTTCGCCCACACTTCAAGTACATGGGCGCGAATTTCGAAATTTCCCTGGTCGGACGGCTCGATACGCAATGAGTGGGCTTTTTGATCGCTTGAAGCTGGATCAGTGCATCAGCCGGAAGGCCTCCCGGCGGGAGAGCGCTTCCCACAAATTCGCCGCCATCAAGCGCCACCTCGAAACGCTGCTCAATGCCCGCCAGGGGTGCTCACAGAGCAGCCCTGAGCTAGGCCTGCGCGACTTCAACGGGCATGACGCAAACAACGGCGACTTGCTCGTACAGGTGAGCGCGGATATCCGCCGCACGCTCCAGCGATTCGAGCCACGCATACGAGTGCGCACGCTAAAAGCAGTGCCTGATGCCCATACCCCGCTAGAGCTGCATTTCAAGCTGGACTGTCTGGTACGGGTCAACAACCACACTGAGCAGCTGCAACTTGAGCTGCTGGTCAACGGGCACAACCGCTACACCCGAGTGAGGTGACCGATGTCACTGAAAGACAGTTTCAGCGAAGAACTGCGTTACCTGCACGAACTCGGGAACGACTTCGCCAAAGACAACCCACAACTCGCCCGGTTGCTTGGCAACGGTGCCAGCGACCCCGATGTCGAACGCCTGATGGAAGCCTTCGCATTCCTGACCGCCAAGCTTCGGCTCAAGCTGGAAGACGACCTGCCAGAGCTGACCCATCCCATGCTGCAGTTGCTGTGGCCGAATTATCTGCGCCCCCTCCCCAGCGCAACGATCATCCAGTTCAGCCCGATCAAGCAATCCCTCAGCCAGTCACAACGCATCCCAAAGGGGTCGAGGCTGTTCTCGAAACCGGTAGACGGCGTGGCCTGTGAGTTTCGCACCTGCACAGCGGTCAACGTTCATCCATTCGAGATCGACACGGTGGCCGCAACCCAGACACTTGACAGTTCTGTGGTCAGTATCGGCCTTCAAATACTGGTCGAGCGGCCGTTGAACAGTTTGGGCTGTACCAGCATCGACTTTTACCTCTCCGGCGATACCCGCACGGCACGCACGCTTTACCTGTGGATTTCTCAATACCTCAAGCATGTCAGCGTGGCCATCGATGGCGAGGCACGTCGTCTGCCGGCAAACAGCATTACGTTCCCAGGGTTCAGCCCCGATGACGCCATGCTGCCTTACCCACAAAACGTCTTTGATGGTTACCGGATCCTGCAGGAGTACTTCGCTTTCCCCCAGCGCTTCCACTTCTTCAGTGTGACTGGGCTGGAGAAAATCTGGCCAGCTCATGACAGCGCGCGCATATGCCTAGAGTTTCACTTCACGCGCCAGCTACCCGACTCGTTGCGTGTCGGCAGAGCAGATTTCAACCTGTTCTGCGCACCTGCGGTGAACCTGTTCCAGCACAGCGCCGAACCTATCGATCTGTCCGGCGAGGACGCCTTGGTTCCACTGAAGCCCAAGGGCACAGAGCCGCACGGATACGAAATCTTCAGTGTCGACCAGGTCATTAGCACCCGAACGACAACAGACGGAAAAATCGGTGAACACCTACGTACCTTCCGTCCCTTCGAGTCGTTTGCCCATGAAATCGAGCATATTCAGGGGCGCACGGCGCTGTACTACCGCTACCAGCTGGAAGAGTGCCTGCACGGCGATGGCGTCATGCATCGAATCGCCTTCGTCCGTGCCGACGCCAATAGCTACATAGGCGAGCTGGAAACCGCGTCCATCGACCTGACCTGCACTAATCGGGACCTACCGCTGGCGCTGGGCATCGATGACATCAACGTCCTGACCGAACTCACGCCCCCGCTGGCCACCTACACCAACCTCTGTAAACCCACCCGTCCCTGCCGCCCGGTGCTGGACGGCCAGTTGCAATGGGCATTGATTTCAAACATGTCGCTCAACTACCTCTCCCTGCTCTCGGTAGAGCCGCTTAAAGCAGTGATACGAGCCTATGACTTCATGGCCCTACACGACATCCAGCAGGCCCGCACCACCCGTAAACGCCTGGAAGGTATGCGCGATATTCATACACAACCCATGGATTGGCTAATAAAGGGACAACCTATTCGTGGTCTGCACACCCGGCTGAAACTGGACCAGACCGCCTTCCTTTGCGAAGGCGACTTGTACTTGTTCAGTTGTGTGCTCGCCCACTTCTTCGCCCTGTACGCCAGCATCAACTCCTTCCACCAGTTGGAAGTGATCAACACCACCAATAATGAGCACTACACATGGCCAATACAGACCGGCAAGCAACCGCTGATCTAGCCGACAAGCTGCTCTCGGAAGCGCACCAGTACAACTTCTTTCAGTTGCTGGAACGGCTGCATGGCTTGCATGGCGATGATCTGGAACCCCGTTGGCCGGATGAAGCAACCCGGCTGCGTGTGCGCCTGGCCTGCGACCCCCGGCTGACCTTCCCCGTTTCGGACGTGTACAACGCCCAGCGGATGCACACTGAGGAGGAGCGCTACCGAGTCGTTGCCACGTTCATGGGTTTGCACGGTACTGATTCACCGCTGCCCACCTATTACCTGGAACAAGTGGCCTATGAACATGCACAGGGCATTGGTGTGCGACCGGCCTTCTTCGACTTTTTCAACCACTACCTGCTCAGCCTGTTACACCGGATCTGGCGCAAGTACCGCTACTACATCCGTTTCCAGCCAGGTGCCAGTGACGGGTTTTCGCAATACGTGTTTGCCCTGCTGGGGCTTAATGACAAACAGCTGCGAGGGGACACGGCACTCCCGTGGAGCCGGCTGCTCAGCTTTGCTGGCGTTATCGCCAGCCGCAGCCGTGCGCCGGGCACCGTGGCCGGCATCATAGGACACTGCTTCGACCTCAAACACGTACAGATTCGCGAGTTCGAAACGCGTTCGGTACCCACAGCGGCCAGACAGCTTGTAAGCCTGGGCCGCTCTAACGGCCAGCTGGGCAGCACGTTCATGGTCGGCAGCCGCACCCGCACCCGCAGCAGCAAGTTCACCATCGTGATCAGCGAACTCGACCAAGCGCAGATGCGGGACTTGCTGCCCAGCGGCATCAACTTCGGCCGTTTGCGTGCACTGATCGGCTTTCTGCTGCGTGACGGGCTGGCCTACGACCTGGAACTGCGCCTGAAGCAGAACGCATTGTCGCCTTTCTGCCTGCACCGCAGCCAGGGCGCCTACCTGGGCTGGACCAGCTTCTTCGATGACCAGCATGGCCAGCTCAGCCCTGTCGTGCAGTTCAGGGGGCGTTCTTGAGCACTTTGACCTTGAGCATCATCAACCTCGGCCAACTGCGGCATGACATGACAGCGCGGCATCGGTTCGATTGCAAAGGCGGGACCATCGGAAGCAGGCGGGCTAACTGGCGGCTCAATGACCGTGATCAGGCCGTGGCGCCTATCCACTGCGAAATCCGCTGGATTGAAGGCAGCTTCTGCGTGATCGATCACTGCCACCGCACCTATATGAATGACAGCTCCGTCTGCCTGGGATCACTCCCTCCCAGGCGCCTGATGGAAGGGGACCAACTTCGCATTGGTGCTTATCGACTACAGGTGCAGTACGCCCAGGATCCAGCATGCACGCATGCCCTGGAGGACCTGTTCAACCCAGATCGCAGGGTACTCGACCGCTTGGTAGCCGAAGCCCCTATCAGCCCATGGCAGGCCAAACCTACTCCCAGCCAACCTGTCGCCGAGATCTGCTCGGTCTTTGGGACTGACATGGGAAATGATCCCCTGGCGGCGCTGGAGGCAGTGGCCTGCGTAGCAACATCGCCAGAAAACCCACTGCAACGCCTGATTGCAGGAGAACGTCCATGACGAGTCATCCATTGCTGTTCGCGCCTCTGCTGATTGCGCTGGTGGGGTTGGCCGGCTGCACGTCTCTAAGCAGAGTGAGTCAAGTGGTCATGGACCCTTCTCTACCCATCGGGCCGCCCAAGGACCACCCAACCCAGCTCGCGTTCAGCATCAATGCCAGCCCTACCCTCAACGGTAACCCGAACAGCCTTGACGTAGCGGTCGAACAGGATACCGCCTTGGAGCCCAGCCCTTACGCAGTGACCCTGAGTGCTGATGACCCCTACGCGTTGACCGAAAAAATCGGGACTTTGTTCGAGTACCTGCAAGCACAATTCCCGGCCATATCGCCCGTCGAGATGGATGAGGAAAACGACAGTCCCCAGGCTCGCTCCCCTCTGGAAGAAAGCGCCCCCGGCAGCTATGACGACCCAACGGTGGTGCTGACCTTACCGCGCAGCGCAGCCGCGGCCTCGGAGCAGGTCGCCACGCCCATGGCCATCAAGATCCTGCAACTGCGCGACGATTCGTTGCTGCGCAACACCGTCTACCAATTGCTGGACCAGGACCCGGCCGCAGCCCTGCGCAGTACCTACATCCGTGCTGATGACTATTTGCTGAGCCCTGGCCAGTTCAAATACATCCCGTTCGAAGCTATCCACGCCGAAACCCGTTTCGTGGCGGTGATTGGCGACTACCGAGGCCACGAGAACGCCAGCTGGCGGCAAGTGCTGCGTATTCCGCCGCGTGGCCACCAGATCGTGCTGTCGGTATTGGTCAACGACACGCACATCGTACTCAAGGAAGAAGACTGATGGCGCCTCCACTCCCATTGCCCTTCCCGCCTACTCTCGCTGACAAGGAGCGCCCATGAGTTCACGCAACCCCGTCCTTTGGCCCGAAGGCCTGTTCGTAAAACCACAGCATTTCCAACAGGCGGCCAGGGCCAGTGAAGCAGCCCTGCACCAGCGCCTCGCCAGCCTCAATGCAGCGTTCTATGGCTTCAGCGAAATACAGTTGAACGACGAGTACCTGAGCCTTGGCAAGATAGCCATCACTCGGGCGCGAGGCGTCATGCCGGACGGCACGGTATTCGACATTCCCGCCGACCTGCCACCACCACCGCCACTGGAAATCGGCGACGACGCTTGCAAGGACAGCGAGGTGTATCTGTGCCTGCCGCTGCGAACCGATGGGGGGCGCGAAGTGAGCTGGCCCGACAATGCTGCTAACTTCCGCTATACCGCCCAGGCACAGGAAATCAAGGATACCCACACCGCCGATGGCGACCTGGTAAACGTAGACCTTGCCGTGCCCAACCTGCAGCTCAAGCGCAAGGCCCAGGACAGTAGCGCCTACACTCGCCTGGCACTGGCACGCATCCTGGAACGGCGCCCCGATGGCAGCCTGCAGCTGGACGAAGCGTTCTACCCTACCAGCGTGTCAGTGCGGGCGATACCAGCACTGCAGCGGTTCCTGGACGAAATCACCAACACACTGCGCGAGCGCGCGCGGGGACTTGCCACACGCATTGGCGCATCGGGCCAATCCGGTATCGCCGATATCCGCGACTTCAACCTGCTGCAGGCCATGAACCGTTGGTGGCCATGCTTTCAGCACCTGGCCAGGCAAGCGCAAACGCACCCCGAGCAGCTGTACCTGAGCATGAGCCAGGCCTGCGGCGAATTCGTCACTTTCACCGACGAAAACAGACTGCCGCAGGAGTACCCGGCGTATCACCACACTGCACTGCACACCTCTTTCAAACCGCTGGAAAACACCTTGCGCCGATCCCTGAGCACGGTCCTGCGGCCACGCGCCGTGTCGCTACCGTTGGAGGGCGAAGCATTCGGCGTGATGACAACCACGCTAGAGGACCGTCGCCTAATCGACGAAGCCGACTTCATCCTCGCCGTGCGCGCCGACCTGCCGCCACAGGCTTTGCGCCAGATGTTCATCCAGAAAGCCAAGATTACTTCACTTGAGTCATTGATCGACCTGGTGCCGCTACAACTGCCGGGCATCCCTTTGCGACCACTGCCGGTGGCCCCGCGTGACCTGCCCTTCCATGCAGGTTTCAGCTACTTCGAGTTGGACCGGCGTGACCCGACCTGGGCATGCATGGCCAAGGCAAATGGCTTCGGTATCCACATCGCGGGCGAGTTCCCAGGACTTGAGCTGCAGTTCTGGGCGATCAGGAGTGAGTGAAATGGGAGGACAGAACAACACGCCAACCGGTGAAAAAAGCACTGAAGGCAGCCAGCTCACGTCAGCACTCAAACAGCCAATGGCAGACGCCCAGGTCAAACCACCCCATGCGCAAGCGCCCATGGAGAAACCTGAGCCTGAACCGATCACTGAAGGCTACCCCGCCGATCCGGAGTTTCAACTGCGAGGTGGTTTTGCCAACCTGATGCTGGATGCCGCATCGCCGTTGTTCGGCCTGGTTATCCGCCTGCGTACGCTTGATGAATTGCCAAACATCAAAGAAGTGCATCAACAAGTTCGCAACCAGATCGACAACATTCAGGAAGAAATACGCCAGCACGGTTACGAGCCTGCTCAGTTATTGGCGTATTCCTATGGACTGTGCCTGTTCATAGACGAGGCCGTCATGGAACGGCCCTGGGGTAAGAGCAGCTGCTGGAGCCAGGAGCCGCTGCTGAGCATCTTCCACGACGAAACCTGGGGTGGGGAAAAAATCTTCACCGTGATTTCCCGTCTGATGCAGGAGCCCAAGCGTTATCAGGACGTACTGGAGTTCATGTACTACGCCCTGTGCCTTGGGCTCAGGGGCAAGTACGCCCTCGCGCCCAAGGGCGAAGAAACACTCAACGCACTGATTCACCAACTGCACGGGATCATTCGCGAACTACGCGGCCCCACGCCAGAAGAAGTCTGCGACCCCTACACCAACGTGGCCCCACGAAATTTCCGCATGGACCGGCAGTGGCCCTGGTGGAGCCCCCTGGTGATTTCGGCCATCGCAATGGCTGTGGCCTACGGCATCTACAGCTATCGCCTGCACCTGATTACCACCGAGGTAGTGGAGTCGCTCAACGGCATCTTGCAGCAGTAGGTCGCACGCGTAATTAACGATTTAGCGAGGCTTCTGCCTTGTTGACAAGCCCATCGCTTCTGATGGCCACGCCACCTGTGGTGCGCGTGTCAATTCACATGGACGCAGGAGAAACTGCCATGCCAACCCCCGCTTACATCAAGATCGAAGGCAAGACCCAAGGCAACATCACCGCAGGCGCATTCACCTCCGACTCAGTCGGCAATGTATTCGTCGAAGGCCACGAAGACGAGATTCTGGTGCAGGAGATCAAGCACCAGGTGACCGTTCCCACCGATCCGCAAAGTGGCCAGCCTGCTGGCCAAAGGGTGCACAAGCCCTTCATTTTCACCAGCTCACTAAACAAAGCCACACCATTGATGTACCAGGCGCTGGCCAGCGGCGAAATGCTGCCAGTCGTTGAAGTGAACTGGTACCGCACCTCGGTGGAGGGGAAGCAAGAGCATTTCTTCACCACCAAGCTGGAGGACGCCACCATCGTGGACATCAATACCACCTTGCCGCATGCCCAAGACCAGACAAACGCTAACTATACGCAGTTGATCGAAGTGGCAATGTCATACCGCAAGATTTCCTGGGCCCACGTGACGGCGGGTACGGAAGGCTCCGACGACTGGCGCAAACCGATCGCCTGATCTAACGAAAAGCCTGGGCAGCCATGATCTGCCTGGGCACTTCGAAGTCTTAAACGGCGAACAAGGACTGCATATGCCCAGCCGATCTAGTTTGCGATACAGCTTCCAGCCCCAGGTGGGAAACGCTGAATTCGAAGTGGTGTCGTTCAAGCTCAAGGAGGAGCTCAGCCAACCGTTCACATTAACCCTGGAGCTGATCAGCTTTGAGCACGATGTCGACTTTGGCCACTTGCTCGACAAACCAGCGCTGTTCACCATCTGGGACGGTGCCCACCCCGTACGTTACGTACACGGCCTAATCAGCAGCTTCAGCCAGGGCGAGAGTGGTTTCTCCCGCACTTACTACCATGCCTTGGTCGAACCCCAATTGGCCCGTGCCAGGCTTCGCTCGAACTGGCGCATCTTCCAGCACAAGACCGTTCCGCAAATTCTCGAGCTCATGCTCAAGCGCCAAGGCATCGTCCAGTTCGACATGCGCACTAGCATGGACCATCAGGTACGCGAGTTCTGCGTACAGGCCGGCGAGACCGACCTCGACTTCATCGCCCGCCTGGCAGCAGAGGAAGGCATCGTCTACCGCTTCGAGCACAACGATGAACGCCATGGATTGATCATCACCGACAGGCTGCAATCACTTGGCCTGATCAGTCATGGTGCCATCAAGCGCGAGGACAACGACGAAGGCTTCGACGAAGACGACGCGCCCTTGGCCCCCGACACCGTGCTGTACCTTTCCAGCAGCGGCGGTGACCAGCCTAAATCCTGCCTGCGGCGCCTGCGCTACAGCGAACAGGTACGTACCGCACGACAAGTCCAGCGCGACTACACCTTCACCCACCCGGCCTATCGCCAGGAGCACAGGGCGTCCGGCCGTTACCTGGAGCATCAGTCCAAGGATTACGAGTGCTTCGACTACCCGGGCCGTTACAAACGCGACGCCGTTGGTAAACCGTTCACCGAAAATCGCATCACTGCCTTACGACACGATGCGCGCGTTGCCGAGGTCGAGGGTGACGATGTACGCCTGCAACCGGGTCTGAGCTTCAACCTGACCGGTCACCCACGGGAAAACCTGAATGTGCATTGGCGGGTAAGCGCGGTCAGCCACGAAGGCAGCCAGTTCACCAGCCTGCAGGAAGAGGCGTTCGGCGCTGAGCAAAGCACACGTTACGAACAAAAAGCTGTGCTGGTTCCGGGCCGAATCGAGTGGCGCCCTGCGCCCTTGTCCAAGCCACGGGTTGACGGCCCGCACATGGCAACCGTGGTTGGACCACAGGGCGAGGAGATCTACTGCGACCAATGGGGCCGAGTCAAAGTCAGCTTCCCCTGGGACCGTGAAAGTGAAAACAATGAATTCAGCTCCTGTTGGGTGCGCGTGTCGCAGGGCTGGGCCGGTGGGAGTTGGGGCGCCATGGCCATCCCGCGCATAGGCCAGGACGTGATCATCCACTACGTCAACGGTGACCCCGATCAGCCGATGATCACCGGCCGCACCTACTGCGGTAACCAACTGCCTCCGTATGATCTGCCTCAGCACAAGACCCGTATGACCATCAAGAGCCAGACCCACAAGGGCGATGGCTTCAATGAGCTGCGCTTCGAGGATGAACTGGGCCAGGAGGAAGTGTTCATCCATGCCCAGAAAGACCACAACATCGTGGTCAAGCATGACGAAAGTACCCAGGTCGGCAATGACCGCACGGAACAGGTCAATAACGACGAGTCGATTTTGATTGGCCATGACCGTACTGAAACGGTTGGCAATGACGAACACGTCACCATTGGCCAAGACGCCGCGCTCGATATAGGGCGCAACCAAACCATCAAGATAGCCAAGGACCGTGTTGAAACCATCGGCAATCACCGCCACGACCACATCGCCGCCAATCACCACATCACTATTGGAGGCAACCTCAAGCAGCAGATCGAAGGGCTCGCCGAGCTGGAAGCCCGAGGAGCAATCCACAGGCGTACCCGCCGCTATGAGCTTCGTACGGCAGAAGCAGTGATCATCCAGGGCCCCGGGGGCTCTATCCAGATCGATGAGACCGGCATCACCCTGAACAGCCCGACAATACGCATCAACGGCCAAATCCTCAAATCGCCCGATGGGGCAACCAACCCCTTTTCAATCAGCAGCGCGCCAGTCACTGGCAAACCTCTGGAACGTCAGTGTGGGCGTCGCCCCGATGGCGTCTGTCCCTTGCCCGACTGCCGTTGCATCGGGGGGGCAGGTCGATGAACACCGCACCCTCGGACACGCTTCCAAGCACGTACTTCGGCAACAACGCACGTTTCCTACTGCTAATGACTAACGTGCTCGAGTACTGGGCCTACCGGCCAATATCCCAAATACTCCCGAATGGTGAGCTGATCCCGGCCTATGCCCCTTGGGTAATTGATCTTGTCCATGCAGTCAGCCCAAACACCCAGTATGCGTGGCTGTGGAGGCGCAGTGCCCTGGACGAGCGCTATGACTTTGGGCCATTGCTGGTAGACGTGTCAGACGCGCCAGAACTGCTTACCCATGCAATCTCGACCTGGATGCCCATTGGTGGTGCCATCGCGCTGGATGCCGATGTTGGCCTTGCCGAGCTGGCGGACCACTTCACCAGCCTCGTACAGATCTCGCTACCGGATCAGGGGCTGGCCACTTTCCAGTTCAAACCGGACCACCTCGCGGCGTGGCTGGATGCATTGGATGACGACCATCGAGCTACGTGGCTCGGGCCTGTCACTTCGCTGGCCTGGCGAGTCAACTGGGGGCCAGCTCACGAGTGGAAAACGCTACAGCGCAGCCCGACGCTTGCGCGCCCCTTCAGCCAAGCCCCACTTCCCCTTCGCAAACTTGAACTTGAGCGGTTTCAAGCAGGCATGCACGAACACTTCGTGCTCACGCTGGCACACGAAGTGTTGGCGCTGCCACAGCATGTCACCCACACGCTGGCCGACATCAGGCAATGGATCGAACGCCTGCTGCCGCAACTGAAAGCCCTCAATTTTCGCGATGAGGAAGTCGCTGGGCAATTCATCAGGCTGATTGCCAGGCACATGTGGCTCATGACAGATGACCAGGCCGGGAGGATCTACACCAACCTTGAGGAGTCACCCCAGGGCCGCCTCCGCGAACTGCGCGCACTGATCGAAAGCAAGGATCCCACTTATGAATGACGCCAGTGTCAGCAGCGCCACCTCCGGCCCTGCCTGTAGCGCACGCATCCCCGTCCTGCCAGTGCGCTATGCCATCGTGCCGCGCACCGGCGACTCCCCCGCCTACCGCTATGCCGACGCAGGCTTCAACCTCGAACAAGGCTTTGCCCCGCTGCAGCACTCCGCCTATACCCTCCGCGCCCTGCGTCAGGGCTATGTCTACGTGTTCATGAAAGGCCCGCTGGGCGAAAAGCTGGTCATTCATGAGTACGTCGGCGCAGGCCTTTACAAGGAACTGCGCTACCAAGGGCTGGAGAACTACCATCTGCGTGAACGCTACCTCTCCAGCCGCACCCTGGGCTGGGTGTGGGCCGATACCTGCCCCGATACCGCCAAGGAAGTCTGGATCGGCTACAGCCCACACCTGTGGACCAACGCCATGACCGCCCGCATCACCGGCTCGCCTGCCCTGCGCAAACGGCACATGCGCCAGTTGGACATGGCCGAACTGGTGAGCGGCAACCAAGCGCCGTCCACCCAGCCCCATGTGCTGCCGGTCAGCGCCCTGCAAACCTGGGTCGAAGACTTCAAACCGCCCCACCGGCGCATGCCGCTGACCTGGAGCAGCGACCCGATCAGCGAAATCCTGCCCATCGGCAACCTCGTCGCCATGGCGCGGCACTACCCCTACACCCAGCCGAAAGTGCCGGTGGTAGTCGCGCTTGCCGACGCCGAAGGCATGGCCCTGGACCTGAGCCTGTCGGTCTCGGCCTACCAGCATCAACTGCGCGACCTGATGCCCGCCGAGCAACTGGAGCACACCAAACCCGCACAACCGCCCGAGCAGGAGCGCGTGCCGGCGTGCTACCGGTTGGATGCCGAACAACTGAGCGTGCAAAGCCGCGATTTCCACCATCGCAACCTGGTGGCCATGCTGCTGAACAAGACGCTGGAGAGCATGTACCCGGCAGACGCCCCCTCGCCGGAGCTGGCCGCGTTCCGGCTTGGCCTGGAGCGCCGGGGCCCCGCCTTGTCGCCAGCCGAGTCGCATTTTCAGGCGCTCACCCACAAGAACTACTCCCCCCACGGCGCACGCCTGGCACAGCGCCTCAATGTCGGCAAATACCAGCGCTTTCTCGCCGAGCGCGATGAGCTGGAACGGCGTATTGCCGCCCTGCGCAACCAGGCCTTGCAAGCCAGCCACGATCATGACGCCTGGCTGGCGACGGCCGAACCCCAACACATCGATAACCCCGACAGCCTGGCCGCCGCCTTGGCCTGTTACGACCGTGACGAAATCACTTCCGCCCGCGGTCTGGAAATTTCCTTGGCGTTGCTGATTCAGCCGATGGGCCAGCCGGCCCCTGGCACCGAGGAACAGGATCGGCGCTTCAAACGGCTCGAACAGTGGCTCGATCAACACGACAGCCCGCTGTACACCGCCCTGGCACCGTTCAACCCGTTCAAGGACAAGGCCGACTCGATCGGCAGTTTGCTCGGTGCCAGCGACAACGTGATCGAAGACTTGGCCGGCCGCTTCCCGGCCATGGCCGGCATCACCGACCTCACCGCCCAGACGGTCAATACCGTGGTGCTCAAGCGCCTGCGCGGGCAGACCCGCTGGGATGCCAGCCATGGTCTGCGTCAGCAGGTGTTGATGGCGGCGCGTGAAGGCAATGCCGAGAAAGCGCTGGGGCTATTGGCAGCGCGCTATCGGATCACCAGCCAGGCCATCACGGAAAATCCGTTCAGCCAGGAGGTACAGAAGTACTTGAAGAGCGGCATGGCGCAGGTCGAAGAACTGAAAGAGCTGCGCATCTCGGGTAGCCGGAACGTGTTGATCGAACTGACGACCACAGCGCGAGTGAAACCCAATTTTCTCGGCCTGCTCACCTCGGGCGTTGGCGGTGGTTTGAACGCGGGCATGCTGTGGTTCAACGTGCTGTCGCTCAAGACGGCCTACAACAGCCTGCAGAAGAGCAATGCCCCGGAATACACCTTGGGATTTGCTTCATCGATTTTCGGGGTGATCGGTGCAGCGGCAGCCACAGGGGTCAGCGTGCGAGCAACGCAGAAGGCGGTGATGCTGCGGTTAAGCTCAACAGCACCGGGTATGGCGTTTGGCAACGGAATTGTCAAGTTCCTGAGCAGTAACTTGTTCGCACGTTTAGCAGGATATCCAGCAATAGCATTTGGGCTGTTCTCAGACTGGTCAAAGGGATTGCGCCAGTTCGACAACGGTGACTCCACTGCAGGCAGATACACTATAGCTGGTGGAGTAATCATGGCTATTGGCTCTGCTGTCACCCTTGAGGCAGGACTTGCCGTTGCAGGCGCCACATCGTTTGTCCCCTTCGCCGGTTGGGCCGCAGCGGCCCTTGTCCTCGTAGGCGTCGCCATCATGGGAGGGGGCCTCTACCTCCATGCCAAAGCACATGAACACCTTCACAGCCCAATTGAGTTATGGGCAGCACGTAGTATCTTCGGCAATCGCAATAATGATGGAGAGATACGTACAGGTATTATCTTGGATTATCAGAAGAAACTGCCTGTGTTCGCCTCGCTGCAAACGGAAGTCAAAGCTTGGCACAATGAGCATTACGGGCCAAAACTACTATCCGCCGAGCAAGCCCTATCACTCGGCGTAACTCATGTCGACACTAGGTGGCATCAGAACAATCATTGGTCTCCGCCAAACTGGACAGCGATCACACATAACGAAGTAGTCGCACCTCAGCCAACCGTTGAGTTCACAGTGCTGCTGCCAGGCTTTGTGCTTGGGGTAAGCGAATGGTCAGGAAGCTTAAACGCCCTCCGTGATGGCCAAGAAAGGGACGTGCTTCCAATTGCCCCGACCGGCCACATCGTAGGTGCGGGTTTAGTCCTGCACTTCGAGAACACGCTAGCCAACCAAAGTCATGTCTCACTGCATCTAGCCTACAGTGCCAACCAAGGCTTGGACGAAGACAATGAGACTCTTTCAATTTTTCGTCTGGAGCGCTGATCATGGCGACCATCTGGCTATTCAATTCAACCACAGACTCAGGGCACAAACCTGCAATTGGGGGGCAATTGGCAAACGTATCCGAAAATACATTATGCCTGCGAAACCCATGGGTAACAGATTCCGTTTTTATGGGAAAGCTATACTGCGCAATGACGATCACACTATTGATTGGCATGTACCCCTACCTCTCCCCACACATCGCGGACCTATACAATGAGGATATGATATTAATGCTCTTGTTTTTAATAACGCCCTTCGTGTTCACTCCTTTCCTAGCTTATCGAATTTTCTTTATAAAGGGCTTATCTACCATTTGCCTCAACCGATCAACCCAAAAAATCTACTACCAACGCTTGAGCAAGGTATTGGTCTTTGAATGGAGCAATACCGGAGGCGGCCTTTTCAAACGCACCGAATTCGGCGGCTCCTCGTTCAGCACCAGCTATGCCCTCGCCTTCGCCCCTCGCCGGGAAGACGGAACCCTCCACCAAAAAGACTGCCTGTGGGTCGACAGCAACGAACCCACCGAACCCGGTGTAAAGCACGTCGCCGAAGTCTGGGAATACCTCCGCCACTTCATGGCCCACGGCCCAGACAAGCTCCCTCCGCCCGGCGAACCCAACTGGTGGCACAAGCCACTGCACGCCATCTGCCTAACCCCAGCGCAAGCCTGGCAACACTATGCGCCTTGGCGAACCGGCGAGCCCGGTGAAATGCAGGGCAAAAAGAACTGGCAATTACCGTTCTGGGCCGTGCTGTTCCCCTACAACCTCACGGTTGCCATCTGTTGGTACTTCATCTGCAAGCTCTTCAACGTCCGCGCAGCCCCACCGCCCCCAGCAGCCTTCGAAGAAACTCCAGCTCAACCCAAAAAAAGGAAGCGCAAATGAAGCCCATCGTACTCGTAGGCCATCGACACAACTGCCCGATTCATGGCGAAGGCACTGTGGAAACCGGCGCAAGCGCAACATTCGTGGATGGCAGGGCCGTCGCGCGCGTGGGTGACCGCATCAGTTGCGGCGCCCTTATCGAAACCGGTGCTGCCTGCACGATCATCGAGGGCCAACCGGCAGCAAGGGAGGGAGACACCACCAGCCACGGCGGGACGCTGATCGAGGGTGACCAAGGTTGGCTCATTGATTGAAATCCAACGCCGGCCCGATGGGTGATTCGGGCCGTTTTTCGGCCCAAATCGCGATTGAACGCATAAGGCATCAACCTGCACCATCCAGCAACCAGGTCAAAAGCCTTCTACCCTTTTACAACGTGAACCCCTGCCGCGCCCGCAGGCCAACGCAACCGTTCGGTAACCGAACAGTAGCCCGTCTCTTGAATTGACGCTGCCGCCTTCACTGCTCACCATGCACCGGCCTTGCGTGCCCCCCTGCCTGGGAACCGGTCACGTACCCGTAGCACCGCAGCTGAATACAATTTCAAGAAACGAGCAGTTTATGAACCACTCCAAGATCACCCCCGCCGCACCCCGGATGTCCCAGGGTTCGATCGGCGACAAGCTTCGCGGCGCCTTCGGCGTCGGCAAAACCCGTTGGGGCATGCTTGCCCTGGTGTTCTTCGCCACCACCCTGAACTACATCGACCGCGCCGCCCTTGGCATCATGCAGCCCGTGCTGGCCAAGGAAATGAGCTGGACGGCGATGGACTACGCCAACATCAATTTCTGGTTCCAGGTCGGTTACGCCATCGGCTTTCTGCTGCAGGGCCGGCTGATCGACAAAGTCGGGGTCAAACGCGCCTTCTTCTTCGCCGTGCTGCTGTGGAGCCTGGCCACCGGTGCCCATGGCCTGGCTACCTCGGCGGCAGGTTTCATGGTGTGCCGCTTCATCCTCGGTCTGACCGAGGCCGCCAACTACCCGGCTTGCGTCAAGACCGTGCGCCTGTGGTTCCCAGCGGGTGAGCGAGCGATTGCCACCGGGTTGTTCAACGCCGGCACCAACGTCGGTGCCATGGTCACCCCGGCCCTGCTGCCGTTGATCCTCGCCGTGTGGGGCTGGCAGGCCGCGTTCATCGCCATGGGCAGCCTGGGCCTGGTATGGGTGGTGCTGTGGGTGCTGAAGTACTACAACCCCGAAGACCACCCCAGCGTGCGCCAGAGCGAGGTGCAGTACATCCAGCAGGACGACGAGCCCGAGCCGACCCGCGTGCCGTTCAGCCGTATCCTGCGCCTGCGTGGCACCTGGGCGTTTGCAGTGGCCTATGCGATTACCGCACCGGTGTTCTGGTTCTACCTGTACTGGCTGCCGCCATTCCTCAACCAGCAGTACAGCCTGGGCATCAACGTGACCCAGATGGGCATCCCGCTGATCATCATCTGGCTGACGGCGGACTTTGGCAGCATCGGTGGTGGCATCTTGTCGTCGTGGCTGATTGGCCGTGGCGTGCGTGCCACGACTGCGCGGCTGGTGTCGATGCTGATCTTCGCCTGCACCATGCTCAGCGTCATCTTTGCCGCCAACGCCAGTGGCCTTTGGGTTGCAGTGGCCGCCATCTCGCTGGCCGTGGGCGCGCACCAGGCGTGGACGGCGAACATCTGGAGCCTGGTGATGGACTACACACCCAAGCACCTGGTGAGCACGGTGTTCGGGTTTGGCAGCATGTGCGCGGCGATTGGCGGGATGTTCATGACGCAAATCGTCGGCAGCGTGTTGACCGCTACCCACAACAACTATGCCGTGCTGTTCACCATGATCCCGGCCATGTACTTCCTGGCGCTGGTGTGGATGTACTTCATGGCACCGCGCAAGGTCGAGAGCGCCTGAGGGCGCTAGCCACTTTTCTCTACGGGGCCCTTGCGGGCCCTTTTTTTGGGCTGGTGATAATGGCCATGACAGTGGGAGCGGCCTTGCGTCGCGAAAGGGCTGCAAAGCAGCCCCAGCGATTTCTGCAACACGCCTGAGAATCTGGGGCCGCTTTGCGGCCCTTTCGCGACACAAGGCCGCTCCTACAAAAGGGGGCGCTGCCGGTCGAAATCAGACCTTGGCCAACACCGCCAGGGCTTTCTCCAGCGCCATGCGCGCGCGCTGTTCGCCGCTGATGCCCTGCTCCTGCAACTGCCGTGTGGGTATTTCCAGGCTCAGCGGCACGGTTGGCGGCAAGCCGCGCAGCAGGCTGACCAGGTCGGCATCGCCATCACCGGGGAAGCGTCGCTCGTTACGCGCCTGGCGCAGAATCTCGTCCATGTCGGCCGGTACTGGGCCGGCCACGTCACACAGCTGGGCATAGCGCATGCGCTGCGGAGCCAACTGCGCCAGGTGGTCCAACGATGAGTGGGATCGGTTGAAGTGGAAGGCATCCACCAGCACGCAGCCATTGGCGTGGTCGGCGTTGGCCACCACTCGCATGGCCTGGCGCAGGTCGCGCACGTCGGTCCAGGGCATGAACTCCAGGTGCGGGTAGATGCCGTAGCGCGCCGCCAGCTCGCACAAAGCGGCAAAGCGTTCGGTCAGCCGCGCTTCGTCCGGGTCGTTGCCAGCCACCAGCAGTTCGGTGCCCCCCAACTCGGCGCCCACCGCCAGGATCGGTTCGAAATCGGCGACGCAGGTTTCCGGCTTGAGGCGCAGAATCTCCAGGTCGAGCACCTTGATGCCGGTGTCGCGCAGGCGCGCCTGGGTCTGCCGACGCAGGTCGGCATCGGCCACCAACGGGAAGTGCTGCTCGTGTTCGGTAGCGGGCACCAGGCGTAGGCCAACGTGGCTGTAACCCGCGCGGGCGGCAGCCTCGACCATGTCCGGTGGGGACAGCTCGAGTACCGTCAGGGCCGCGAGGGAGAAAATCCGATCAGTCATTTATCGTCACCAGTAAAGAGTAAGGTTGCTTCAGCCAATGTGCTCGGGCGCGCAGGCCCGGCCGCTTTCGGCTGCCTGGCGGATCGCTTCGATCAGCGCGAGGGTGCGGCCACCGTCGGCGGCATCGATCAGCGGCGCCTGTTCACCACGGGCAACCCGCACGAAGTGCTGCAACTGCAGGGTCAACGCCTCGCCAGCGGGGATGCTCTCCTCGCACTGCAGCAGCGGCGTGTGCCAGCCCGAACCGGCCTCGGCGTAATGCCAGCGCTTGAGCTGGGGAATGCTCAACGCCCCTTGAGTACCAGCCAGCATGTAACACGGCTGACCGTCCTGGCGCGGGTAGATCGGGCTTTCGCCAGAGTCCAGCTCCCAGCTCCAGGGCGCGGCCACCGCGTCCGAGCCCGTCAGGCTGCCCAACGCGCCATTGGCGAATTGCAGCAGCACTGCTGCGCTGTCTTCGTTGGCAAAACCACGTACATCGTTGCGGGTGAACGCCTGCACCTGCACCACCTCACCACACAGGTGACGCAGCAGATCCAGGTCGTGGATCAGGTTGGTCAGCAAAAAGCCCGCCCCTGGCTCGCGACGCCAGGGGGTTTCGAAATAGCTGTCGGGCTTTTGCAACTGCCACAGCGCGGTAACGTTGATCAGCCGGCCCAGCTTGCCTTCACTGATCACCTGGTGCGCCTTGGCGATCAGCGGGTTGTGCCGGCGATGGTGGCCGACCAGCACCGGCACATTGCGCCGATGCGAAGCCTCTACCAGTGCCCGAGCTTCATCCAGATGTACGCCTACCGGTTTTTCTACAAGCACCGGCACGCCGGCCTCGACGCAATCCAACGCGGTGGCCACATGCTGATTGTTGGGGTTGGCGATGATCACCGCCTCCGGGCGCACACGCTCCAGCATCTGGCGATGGTCGGCAAAACAAGGCACACCGCACTCGGCGGCGAAGGCTTCGGCCTGTGGGCCGGGGTCGGCCACGGCACACAGTTGGGCTTGCGGCACATTGCGCAAGTGCTGGTAGTGCTGGCGGCCCATGATGCCAGCGCCGATCAAGGCAATACGAAGGGGTGCGTTCAACAGCCTGTCCTCTTGTCATTGTTGTTTTGTGAATTCTGAAACTCAGTTCCAGAATCAACGATCAACAATTTAGAACCTGGTTCAGCTTTTCAGAAGAACCGGCGCAACAGACTGTGCGGTAATCGACCGCTTTATGCCTTCAAGCGAACAACTCGCTGGCGCGGCTGGCAGCCGACAGTTCGTCCGCCGCCGCCAGCAGCAGCGGTGCCAGCTCGGGCAGGCGGCTTTGTGCCAGGCGCGCGCTGGGCCCGGCGATGCTCAGCACGCCGATGACCTCGTCACTTTGCGGGCGGCGCACCACTGCGGCGAGGGCCGACGTGCCAATGGCGGAGGTTTCCTCGACCCAGGCGTAGCCACGCTCGCGGGCGCGGTGCAGGTAGGCGAGCAGCTCATCGGTGGAGCGCGGTGCATTCGGGCCGAACTGAGCGGGGTCGGCAATGCCTTGGCGCAACACCATCTGCAGCGCCTGCTCATCGTTCAGGCTGGCCAGCCAGGCATGCCCGGAGGCGGTATAGAACAGCGGCGCATCGCGGCCCATGTCCGGGTCGTAGCGCAGCCCGGAGCGGGCGCCCTGGGACTTGGCGATCCAGGTTTGCCGGACGCCCTCGATCACACCCAGGCGTACCAGTTCACCGCTGTCCTGGGCCAGGCGGTCGAGAATCGGCTGGATGATGTCGGCACCGCTGCTGGCCAGGTAACGAAAGCCCTGCGCGACCAGCTTGGCCGATAGCTGATAACGGCTGCTTTCCCGGTTTTGTCGCACATAGCCCAGCCGCACCAGCTCGGTGAGCATGCGGTGGGCAGCGCTTTTGGGAATGTCCAGGCGCTCGGCCAGGGTTTGCAGCGGTAGCCCCTGGGGCTCACCGGCAAGGCTTTCTACAAGACTGAAGGCGCGTTCGATCTGACTACCAGCCATGACACAGGTCCCTGATTTTTTTGCGAATTCTAGAAGATGATTCCACATCGTCGCTAGCCAGCGCAGCGCCAGCGACTGTGAATGTCCGATGATCGCCCAGTACTTGCCTGGCACAACCCGCCTGCCCTTGCAGGCCGAGACGCTGCCGACAAGAATATGGAACCTTGTTCCAATAACAATACAGGAATCCCGTGATGCCTTCCGCTCCCTTCGAAACCGAATGCGATGTACTGGTCATAGGCTCTGGCGCCGCCGGGCTGGCTGCGGCCGTAACGGCTGCCTGGCATGGGCAGAAGGTGATCGTGGTGGAGAAGGAACCGGTGTTTGGCGGTGCCACCGCCTGGTCCGGTGGCTGGGCCTGGGCGCCGCGCAATCCACTGGCGCGCAGGGCCGGCATCGTAGAAGACATCGAACAGCCACGCACTTATCTGCGCCATGAACTGGGGGCTAACTACAACGCCGAGCGCGTCGATGCCTTCCTTGAAGCGTGCCCGCACATGGTGGCGTTTTTCGAGAAGCACACGGCGTTGCAGTTTGCCGACGGCAACGGTATACCCGACATGCATGGCGACACACCGGGGGCAGCCCAGGGCGGGCACCAGGTGATCGCCGCGCCCTATGACGCCCGCGAGGTTGGCGCCCTGCTGCCGCGCTTGCGCAAGACCCTGCGCGAAACCTCATTCATGGGCATGCCGATCATGGCCGGCGCCGACCTTGCTGCTTTTCTCAACATGACCCGCTCGCCCAAAGCCCTGCTGCATGTGTGCAAACGCTTTGGCCGCCACCTGTACCACCTGGCCCGCTACGGCCGGGCGATGCACCTGGTCAACGGCGTGGCGCTGGTGGCGCGCCTGGCCAAATCGGCGCAGGACCTGGGCGTGCACCTGCAAGAGTCGGCGCCGGCCAAGCACCTGCTGGTCGAGGATGGCCAGGTGCGCGGGGCACGGGTGGCCACACCGCAGGGCGAGCAGCTGATTCGCGCCAAGGCCGTAGTGCTGGCGGCAGGCGGCTTCCCCAACGACAACGCCCGCCGCCGGCAATTGTTTCCCCGCGATGCCAGCGGCCACGACAACCTGGCGCTGCCGCCCAAGGGCTGCTCGGGCGATGGCCTGCGCCTGGGGGAATCTGCCGGTGGCGTGGTTGCCACCGACTTGAAATCGCCGGTGGCCTGGGCACCGGTTTCGCAGGTGCCGCACCGCGACGGCAGCGTCGGCCATTTTCCGCACATTATCGAGCGCGGCAAGCCGGGCATTATCGGCGTGCTGGCCAACGGCAAGCGCTTCGTCAATGAAGCGCATGGCTACTACGACTATGTATCGGCGATGGTCGCGGCGGTGCCGCAGGATGAAGCGGTGTGTTCGTGGCTGGTCTGCGACCATCGGTTCCTGCGCCGCTACGGGCTGGGCCACGCCCGCCCCGCGCCGTTGCCGGTGGGGCCCCATGTGCGCAGCGGCTACCTCAAGCAAGGCGCCACGCTGGAAGCGTTGGCGGATGCCTGCGGCATTGACCCGGCCGGGTTAAGGGCCACGGTCAGCGACTTCAACAAGCACGCACGCAATGGCCAGGACCCCGCCTTTGGCCGGGGCTCCACGCCGTTCAACCGCAAGCAAGGCGACCCTGGGCACAAAGGCCCCAACCCTTGCGTGGCGCCCATCGAGCACGGGCCGTTCTATGCGGTGAAAGTACAGCCCGGCTGCTTCGGCACCTTTGCCGGGCTGCGCACCGACGGCAATGCCCGGGTGCTGGATGAGGCCGGGCAGCCGATTGCAGGTTTGTATGCGGCGGGTACCGACATGGCCAGCGTGTTTGGTGGCTGGTACCCATCGGGCGGCATCAACCTGGGGCCGGCGTTGACCTTCGGCTATGTGGCCGGGCGGCATATTGCCGGGGCGCAAGGATACGAGTGAGGCAAGCCGAAAGGCTTGCAGCGCCCTGTTCAGAAAATGAACACTCGCAAAACCGTCGATTGTTCAGGTTGTGAACACCGCCAGGCCCGCAGCTCCTGAATTCTATGGCCGCTGCACCTTGGCACACCCCCTGCAACAAGCATCCGTGAACACAACAACACAGGATGCTTTGCGTGGATACCTTACTGCCCAACGAACTCTGGAACGAGCGGCTGTTCACCGGTACCTGGGTACCCGGTGAGCTGCCCGCCACCGCCGTTACCTCCCCTGGCAATGGCGTGGCACTGGGTGCCCTGGCCAACGCCGGTGCCAAACAGGTCGAGCAAAGCGCGCGCGAGGCCGCCACGGCCCAGCGCAGTTGGTATGCCCTGCCCTACGACGAACGCGCCAAAGTCCTGCGCAAGGCCGCCGCTATCGCCGAGCAATACCAGGCCGAGATCGCCAACTGGATCGTTCGCGAAAGTGGCTCGACCCAGGCCAAGGCCGGCTTCGAGGCCTCCATCAGCATCAAAGCGCTGCACGAAGCCTGTGCCCTTCCCTCGCGCAGCCAAGGCGAAGTACTGCCTTCCACAGCCGGCCGCCTGAGCATCGCACGGCGCCGCCCGCTGGGCGTGATCGGAGTCATTTCACCGTTCAACTTCCCGCTGTACCTGGCCATGCGTGCGGTTGCCCCGGCACTGGCCACGGGCAATGCGGTCGTGCTCAAGCCCGACCCGCGCACCGCAGTGTGCGGCGGCCATGTCATCGCCCGCATCTTCGAGCTGGCAGGTTTGCCGGCAGGCGTACTGCATGTGCTGCCGGGCGGCGCAGAGGCCGGTGCAGCGCTGACTGCGTCACCCAGCGTGGCGATGATCCAGTTCACCGGTTCCACCGCCGCTGGCCGCAAAGTGGGCGAAGCTGCCGGTCGCCACCTGAAGAAAGTCTCGCTCGAACTGGGAGGCAAGAACTCGTTGATCATCCTCGACGACGCCGACCTGGACCTGGCCATCGCCAACGCTACCTGGGGGGTGTACCTGCACCAGGGGCAAATCTGCATGTCGACCGGCCGGGTGCTGGTGCAACGGGGCATCTATGACGCGTTCGTCGCGCGCCTGGTGGCCAAGGCACGCAGCCTGACGGTGGGCGACCCGGCCAGCGGCCAGGTACACCTAGGCCCGCTGATCAACGCGGCCCAGCGTGACAACGCCTTGCGCATCGTCGACGCCGCACGCGCTGCCGGGGCAACGCTGGCAACCGGCGGTGCGGCTGACGGGCTGTTCTTCCAGCCGACCGTGCTCAGCGACGTGCAGCGTGACAACCCGGCATTTCACGAGGAAATCTTTGGCCCCGTGGCCGTGGTGGTGCCGTTCGATAGCGATGAGCAGGCCGTGGAACTGGCCAACGACACGGACTACGGCTTGAGCGCTGCCATCCTGTCGCGCGATACCGGCCGCGCCTTGCGCCTGGGCGAACAATTGCGCACCGGGCTTCTGCATATCAACGACCAGACCGTCAACGACGAGGTCATCAACCCTTTCGGCGGCGTGGGTGCATCCGGCAACGGCAGCAGCATCGGTGGCGCCGCCAACTGGGAAGAGTTCACCCAATGGCAATGGCTGACCCTCAAGGGCCAAGCGCCTGCCTACCCCCTGTAACCCCGGAGAACAATAACAATGACAACACCTCTGTTTCGCCCCATTCAAGCTGCCGTCACCCGTGGCAAAGGCGCCCCCTTCGTGCTGGAACAGGCGCGTATTCGTGCGCCGCAAGGTGATGAAGTGCTGGTGCGCATCGTCGCCACCGGCATGTGCCACACCGACATGATCGTGCGCGACCAGTACTACCCCGTGCCGCTGCCAGCGGTGCTGGGGCACGAAGGCTCTGGCATCGTCGAGGCCGTTGGCCCTTTGGTACAGAACCTGGCCGTGGGCGACCACGTGGTGATGACCTACGGCTACTGCGGCCGCTGCCTGGCCTGCGACGCAGGCCAGGCCGCCTACTGCCAGGACTTTTTCGGGCGCAATTTCAGTGGTGCTGGCCCCGAAGGCGAACATGCGCTGCAGGATGAACAAGGCCACGCCCTGAATGACCACTTCTTCGCCCAGTCGTCGTTCGCCACCTACGCACTGGGGCGCGAGAACAACACCGTGCGGGTGCCCAAGGAAGCGCCAATCGAGCTGCTTGGCCCGCTGGGTTGCGGTATCCAGACAGGCGCCGGCGCGGTGATCAACTCGCTCAGGGTCACCCCGGGCAGCGCCTTTGCCGCCTTTGGCGGCGGTGCGGTGGGCCTGTCCGCCGTGCTGGCCGCGCAAGTGGCAGGCGCCGCCACCATCATCGCGGTCGACGTGGTGCCTTCGCGTCTGGCGCTGGCCCTGGAGCTGGGCGCCACCCACGTGGTCAACAGCCGTGAAACCGACCCGGTGGCAGCCATCCGCGAAATCACCGGCGGCGGCGTGCAGTTCGCCCTGGAGTCCACGGGGCGCCCGGAAGTGCTGCGCCAGGCCGTGGATGCCCTTGGCAGCCGTGGCGCACTGGGGGTGGTCGGTGCGCCGCCGCTGGGCACCACTGCACAGTTCGACGTCAACGACCTGCTGCTGGGCGGCAAGGTCATTCGCGGCATCGTCGAGGGTGACAGCGTGCCGAAGAAGTTCATCCCCGAGCTGGTCAACCTGTACCTGCAGGGCCGCTTCGCCTTCGACAAGCTGGTGCGTTTCTATGACTTCGAACAGATCAACCAGGCCGCCGAGGACAGCGAAAAAGGCCTGACGCTGAAACCGATCATCCGTATCCAGAAGTAACGCCCCCAGGGGCAGCCATGGGCTGCCCCACGCCATAACAAGAACAAGGGAACCCCTGACATGATAAAGAACTCCAGCCTTGCCTGGGGCATGCTGGCCTGCGTGCTGGTTTCAGCCAAGGCCCTGGCTGTCGATGTGAATGCCGGCGACTACACGGCGCTGCCCCCAGGCACCAACGTCGCCGCCTGGTACCAGCAATTCAGCCGCGCCGACCGCTTCAACGGCGACGGTGCGCCCGACGCCACGCACGGCACCAGCCTGCGTTCCAACATCAGCATCCTGCGCCTGATCCACTTCACCGAAATCGGCGGTATCACGGTGGACCCGCAATTGCTGCTGCCCTTTGGCCATGTCTACGACGTGAAGGTTGGCGGGCAGTCGCTGGGCAGCAACAGCGGCATGGCCGACCCGATCATCGGTGCCACCTTCTGGCTGGTAAACCAGCCTGGGCTGGGCGCCAGCGGCCGCTACTTCGGCATTACCCCACTGCTGTACCTGCCGTGGGGCCAATACGACCGCGGCGCCGGTGTGAACCTGGGCGAAAACCGCTGGAAAGGCGACCTGCAACTGGGCTGGGTAGAACCGCTGTGGGGCCGCTGGTCCATGGAGTGGTATGCCGATGCCGTGTTCTATGGCAGCAACGACAAGGCCGGCAGCGGCAGCCAGACATTGCGCCAGGACACGACCTACCAGTTGCAGACCAACCTGCGCTACGACTTCAACCCGGCCCAGCGCCTGGCCCTGGGCTTCTCCGCCAGCGAAGGCGGCAAGCAGCACCTGTCGGGCGACTACACGGGGCAGAAGACCGAGGTGCAGCAAGTGCGTCTGGAGTTTCAGCAGATGGTCGGCAGCACCGTGCAGTTGAGCGGCCAGCTGACCCACGACACCCGCGTGGTCGGTGGTTTCCAGGAGGACACCGGGGTCAACCTGCGGGCGCTGCTGCTGTTCTGATGCTCGGCAGCCTTGACGCGCTGCTGGCAGCGGCGCAACGTGCGCAGTCAGCAGCGTGCCGTAAACCCTCACAAGGTGTACCCATGGATCGCCTACAACTCCAGTTGCACAGCGCCCGCCAGCAGTTCGCCGAAGGCCTGCCGTTGCCCGCCGGGCTGCTGCCGGAACCTATCGAGCGCTCGTGGGAGCGTTCCAGGGCCGCCGGGCTCAGCCCGTGGCAACCGCGCCTGGCACACGGGCAGCTGGATGTGCTGCCACTGACCGAGGCCGACAGCCAACTGGCTGCCTGCGTGCAACCAGAGCTGGAACGGTTATGGGAGCTGATTGGCGATTCGCACTGGATGCTGTTTTGCGTCAACCCGGATAACCGCATTGTCCAGACCCGCAAGCCATCAGGCATCGACGGCCCGTTGTCGGCCCTGCACACCGGGCGCCGGGTCAGCGAGGTCGACGTCGGCACCACTGCCCCGGCCTGCACGCTGATGGACGGCCTGCCGGCGATCGTTGCCGGCAACCAGCATTACCTGCAGGAGTTTGCCCAGTTTTTCTGCGTCAGCGTGCCATTGCGCGGGGTCAATGGCGAGCTGCTCGGGGCGCTGGACCTGACCGGTATCGGCACACGCAATGCCGGGACCATGCTCGAACGCCTCAAACATGCGGCGCTGGCGACTGAAAACAATTTCTTCCACGGCCTGCCGGGCTGCCGCATCCTGGAGCTGCAACACGACCCAAGGCTGCTCGGCTCGCCACTGCAGGCGCTGCTGGCCGTGCACGACGATGGCACGGTGTACGCAGCCAACCGCGCCGCACAGCAGTTGCTGGGCGTGCCCAGCTACCGCCCTGAAGGGCTGACGCTGGAGCAACTGTTCGACCGCCCTGGCCACAACGGCCTGGATGGCTCGCCGCAGCTGCTGGCCTTGGCCGACGGCTCACGCCTGTATGGCCGGCTATTGGCGCAGCCTGCCGCCAAGCCACGGCCACTGCGGGCCAGCCACACGGCGCTGGGCAGCGACCGGCGGGTCAACGCCCGCTTCGCAGATGCCTGCAAGGCCGTGGCTGGAAACCTGCCGGTGCTGATCACCGGGCCGACCGGTTCTGGTAAAGAAGTGTTCGCCAAGGCGCTGCACGAACACTGCTGCCCACAGGCCCCGTTCATTGCAATCAACTGCGCAGCCCTGCCCGAGAGCCTCATCGAAGCTGAACTGTTCGGCTACACCGAAGGCAGCTTCACTGGCGCTCGCAAAGGCGGCGCCGTGGGCCTGCTGGAGTCCGCCGGCGACGGCATCTTGCTGCTGGACGAAATCGGTGACATGCCGTTGGCCCTGCAAAGCCGGCTGCTGCGTGCCTTGCAGGAGCGGCAGATCACCCGTGTTGGCAGCACCAGCAGCGTGGCGCTGAAGGCCCACGTTGTCGCCGCCACCCACAAGGACCTCGCCAGCCTGGTGAGCAGCGGCGGCTTTCGCGAGGACCTGTTCTACCGCCTGGACGGCCTGCGCGTGGCCCTGCCTGCCCTGGAACAGCGCCTGGACAAGGCGCAACTGATCGACAATTTTTTCCAGCGCCCAGGCTTCCCGCCGTTGGCGGCAGAGGCCAGGCGCCAATTGCAGGCCTACCACTGGCCGGGCAACCTGCGGCAACTGGACAACGTGGCGCGCCTGGTCGGGGTGCTGGCCGCTGGCGAACCGTGCATCGACCTGCAGCACCTTCCCGACGACCTGCAAGGCCAGGCGCACGTGACGTCGTGCAACCTTGCCGACGCTACCCAGGAAGTGATCGAACGCGTCCTGCTGGCCCATGCCGGTAACGTCAGCGCCGCCGCCAAGGAACTCGGTATCTCGCGCACTACCTTGTACAAGCGCCTGGGCAAGCAGTAGCGCTCAGGCCGGGCAGCGTATCTGCTCCAGCCAGTAGGCCACATCCACCTCGTCGATCTGTTCGGCGCGCAGGAAGCGCTCGGCGTATTGGCGGTACACCCCGCTGCTGAGGAACAGCTGCAGCAGTTGCCCGTCGAGGTGCCCGTCGCGGACCATGAACACCATGATCTTCACCGATTCGGACAAGGTCTTCGGCGGTTTGTAAGGCCTGTCGGCCGCTGTCAGCGCCTCGAAGATATCGGCAATCGCCATCACCCGTTCTGCAATGCCCAGGTCCTGCTCGCCCAGCCGGCGCGGGTAACCGCTGCCGTTCATCTTCTCGTGGTGGTTGCCTGCGATGTCGGGTACCCGCTTGAGGTGGCGCGGGAACGGCAATGAACTGAGCATGATGATGGTCTGCACGATGTGCTCGTTGATCTTGAACCGCTCTTCGTCATTCAGCGTGCCACGGCGGATCGCCAGGTTGTACAGCTCGCCGTGGTTGCTGGCGTGGGCTGGCAAGCGCATGTCGAACCCCCAGGTATTGCGCGGGTCGTCCTTGCCCACCGGCGGCGTGCGAGCGCCCCAGGGCACACAGTGCTCGGGGCGGTCGGCCAGCAATGGTTCCGCTACCGGTAGCGCAGGTTGCGCCACGCCGGCAAGGTGCTCCGCTTCATCACGGGAGATACCCAGGCGGTTATCGAAATGGCGCAGCCAGCGGCGCTGGCCGATCTGTTGCAAGCGCTGGATATCGGCGTCCTGCATGAACTCGCCGCCGATGTTGGCCTGGGCGACGAAGGCAAAGTCGCCCTGCAGCTCGGCCTGGGCAACGCTCAAGGCACGTCGTAAGGCCTGCGGCTCGGCACCGCTGGCCAGGCCCTGCCAGTAGGTAAGTTCGGCATCGCGCCAGAGCACTTCAAAACGCATGCGCACTTCATGAATGCGGTTGTACAGGGTCTCAAGCTTGGTCGCCTTGTCCACCACGTACTCGGGGCTGGTGATCTTGCCACAATCGTGCAACCAGGCTGCCACACGGAATTCGTAACGTTCGGCCTCGGTCATGCTGAAGCTGGCGTAGGGGCCACTGTCAGCTGCCACGGCCTGGTCCAGCAGCATCTGCGCCAGCTGGGGCACCCGTTCGCAGTGGCCGCCGGTGTAGGGGCTCTTGGCATCGATGGCGTCGGCCAGCAGCTTGATCATGGCATCCATCAGACGCCGCTGGGCTTCGGCCAGCTGGCGCGTCTCGATGGCCACTGCCGCCACCCCGGACAGCTCCTCGACAAAGCGCCGGAACGGCTGACCTGCCTGCGCACGCCCAGGCGCTTCGTCCAGTTGCAACAGCAGAATGCCCAGCAGCGCTTGGCTACGGTCATTGAGCACCACGGCCAGGCTATGCTCGTGCAAGCCCAGGGCTTGGGTCACTGCAACGGCCAGGCGCTGCTGGTCGCCTTTGTCCACGACCAGTTCAACCGGGTACTGCTCGCCACGGCAAGAGGCGGCCAGGCGCAGCAGTGCACGCTCGTCGTCGTACAGGTACACCACGCCGGCGTTGACCCCTGCGGCCTTCACCAGGTGGCTCAAAACACCATCAAGCATGTGCTCCAGGTCGCGTTCGCGGCTGAGCGTGAGGGTAATCGCCTGGAAGTTGCCGATGGTGCCAGACATGCGGCTCAGCACCTGGCTCAACTCACGCACCTCGGTCACCCGCGAATGCACCCCCACTTCACGGCCGAAATCGAAACCGGCCAGGCCCTGCACCTGTTCGGCCAAACGCCGCAACGGCCGAGCGATGCGCCGGCCAATCACACCGCCGAGCACCAGCAGGACGACCATCAGTGCCGCTGTCCAGAGCAACTGCTCGAACAACACCTTGCGTGCGCCGGCCAGCAACTCATCAGCCGGCACGGCAATCAGCACTTGCAGGTTCTGCCCGGCCAAGGTGGTCAGTTGCACGCGCATGCCGTACCAGGTCAGGCCATCCACCAGGTAAGGCTGCGGCTGGGTGCCTGCCGGCAGGTCGGCAAACAGGTGCTGCAAGCTAGCAATACCCAGTTCGCCAACGCTCGACAGGCGCACCCCCTGCCCCTCGTGCACGATCACCCGTTGCAGGTCTGGGTAGGCCACCACGCGGCCCTGGTCATCGACCACGACAATCTCGGTGCCGGGCGTCATGCGCAAGTCCTGGGTTTCGCTGGCCAGGTCATTGACCGACACGTCCATGCCGATCACGGTCCCCCCGTCGACGCTGCGCTGGGCCATGGTCAGGCCGACTTCCCGGGTGGTGAAAAACACGTAGGGGCGGGTCAGCACGGTGGTGGCTTGTGCTGCGGCTTCGACGAACCACGGACGCAGGCGCGGATCGTAGCGGTACTCGGGTTTGGCCTGGGTCTGCAACAAGTTCAATGCCCGGTCGTAGAAGCGCCATTCGCCTTGTACCGCCCCACCCTCACGGTTGACGCTTTGCACCAGAAACACCGTGCCTGGTGGCGCGCTGAAAAGTTGCAGCAATTGCGGGTCACGCAAGCGCCGTACCAGCAAGAAATCACCATTGGGGTAGCCCAGGTAGGCGGCGCTGAGCATGCGGTTGGCGTCGAGCGTTTCCACCAGCTGCGGCAACCGCTCCAGGCGCTGCGCCAGGGTGTGCGCGGCCGGGTTGTAGGCAAGCAGGCGGATACTGCTTTGCGCCGGGTCGATCAGGCGCCGGGCACGCTCGTCGATGGTCTTACCCATTTGCAAGGCGGAATCGCCTGCGGCGGCTACCAGGGTCTGGCGAATGCCGCGATAGCCTTGCCAGGCCAGGGCGGCGCCCAGCAGCAGCATACCCAGCACAATGGCCAGCGCCACCAGCCACTGCAGTGAAATACCCCATCCGGCGTTTCCAGAGGCACGACCATTCGACACGTAGCCCATCCCAGGTACTCCATGTATGGCGCATTGCCTTGGCTGATATCCGGAGCAGTGTAGAGTGCGCGTGAGCTTTTTGCTGGGGTTACGGAAATTAGTATGGGGTTAGGCCGTTCAGGTGCCTGCCGGTGGATTTGCAGCGCCTGTGAGATCGAGCGCCGCGCGGGGGCGCTCGATCTCACAGGCACGGCAAATAGTGCGCCAGGCGCTTAGGCGCGCAACTGGTACCAGGTGGTCTTGAGTTGTGAATACTTGTCGAACGAATGCAGCGACAGGTCGCGGCCAAAGCCCGACTGCTTGCCCCCGCCGAACGGCACCGTCACATCCAGTGCATCAACCGTGTTCACCGACACGGTGCCGGCCTTCAACGCCCGCGCGACCCGGTGTACCTGGTTGAAGTCATCGCTCCACACCGAGGCCGCCAGGCCATAGATGCTGTCGTTGGCCAGGTGCACCGCTTCTTCTTCCGTGTCGAAGGCGCTGACGGCCAGCACGGGCCCGAACACCTCTTCGCGCGCCAGCTTCATGCGGCCCTCGACACCGGCAAAGATAGTCGGCTCGATGTAGTTGTCCGAACCGTCGAGGGTCAGGCGCCGGCCACCACACACCAACCGCGCGCCCTCTTGCCCGGCACGCGCAATGGCGGCCTCGATGCGCCCAGTCTGCTCGGCATCGACAATGGCCCCGGCGCGGCTCGCCGGGTTCAGCGGGTTACCCGGCAACCACTGGCGGGCCTTGGCCTGCAGACGCTCGACAAATTCATCATGGATGGCGCGCTGCACGTACAGCCGCGAGTTGGCCGAGCACACCTCACCCTGGTTGAAGAAAATGCCGAAGGCGGCCTTTTCCGCAGCCAGGTCCAGGTCCTGACAGTTTTCGAACACCAGGTTGGGGCTCTTGCCGCCGCACTCCAGCCACACCTGCTTGAGGTTGGACTGCGCCGAATACTGCATGAAGTACTTGCCCACCTGGGTAGAGCCGGTGAACACCAGGCAGTCCACATCCGGGTGCAGGCCCAGCGCCTGCCCGGCCTGCTCGCCCAGCCCCGGCACCACGTTCAGCACGCCTTCCGGCAAGCCCGCTTCCAGCGCCAGTTGGGCCAGGCGCAAGGCCGAGAACGGTGACTGTTCGGCGGGTTTGAGCACCACGCTGTTGCCGGCGGCCAACGCCGGGGCAAGTTTCCAGGCGGCCATGTCGAGGGGGAAGTTCCACGGCACCACGGCCGCGACCACACCCAGTGCTTCGCGGGTGATGGTGGCCAGCGCATTCGGCGCCGTGGGCGCCACCTGGTCGTAAAGCTTGTCCAGCGCCTCACCGTACCAGGCGAACACATGTGCCGAGCCCGGCACGTCGATGTTGTAGGCATCCATCACCGGCTTGCCCATGTTCAGCGAGTCCAGCAAGGCCAGTTCTTCGCGATGGGCCATGATCAGCTCGGCCAAGCGCAGCAGCACCTTCTTGCGCTCCCCAGGGGCCATGCGTGGCCACGGGCCTTGCTCGAAAGCTCGGCGGGCACTGGCGACAGCCAGGTCGACCTCGGTTTGGCCGCAGGCAGCCACCTGTGCCAATACCTTGTTGGTGGCGGGGTTGATGGCGGCGAAGGTGGCGCCGTCCTGTGCGTTGACGGGTTTGCCGTTGATCAACGCCTGGGACGGCAGGTACAGGTCCGAGGCGCGTTGTTGCCAGAATTCGAGGGTGTACATTTGTACTCCTGATCGCTTTGGAGCAGTCTTTTCGTAAAGGCAACGCGCTCCCTGCTGGGGCGGGTTTATCCGCTCCAACAGGAAGTGTGCCGGGCTTGCGAGCGGGTTAGAGCTTGCCGACCAACCGCGCCGTGCGGTCAACGGCAATCCGGGTTTTCTCCACCAGCTCATCCAGCTCGCTGTGGTTGGCGATCAAGGCCGGCGCCATGATCATCCGGCCCAGGGTCGAACGAATGATCACCCCTTCCTCGAAACCAAAGGTGCGGCACTGCCAGGCCAGGTCGTTCTCGTTGACGAAGCGCTTGCGCGTCGGCTTGTGCTCGGCGAACTGCAGCGCCGCCACCAACCCTGCCCCCTGCACCTGGCCGATCAACGGGTGATCGGCGAACACCTCACGCAAGATGCGTTGCAGGTACGGCCCGGTGTCGTCCTTTACCTGGCGCACGATGCCTTCGTCGCGCAACGCTTTGAGGTTGGCAATGGCCACCGCCGCCGCCACCGGGTGGCCGGAATAGGTCAGGCCGTGGGCGAACACCCCGCCACGCTCCACCAACGCCTCGGCAATGCGCTTGCTCAGTACCAGGCCGCCCATTGGCACATAGCCGCTGGTCAGGCCTTTGGCAATCGACAGGGTGTCGGGCTCGAAGCCGAAGTATTCATGGGCGAACCATTCGCCGGTGCGGCCAAAGCCACCGATCACTTCATCGGCGCACAGCAGCACGTCGTACTGGCGGCAGATGCGCTGGATTTCCGGCCAGTAGCTTTCTGGCGGGAAGATCATGCCGCCCGCGCCCTGGAACGGTTCGGCAATGAAGCCGGCAACGTTTTCGGCACCCAGCTCGAGAATTTTTTCCTCCAGTTGCAGGGCGCAGCGGCGGCCGAACTCGGCCGGGGTCAGCTCGCCACCCTCGGCGTACCAGTACGGCTCGTCGATGTGCGCCACGTCCGGAATCAGCCCACCCATTTCGTGCATGAACTTCATGCCGCCCAGCGCCGTAGCCGCCAGGGTCGAGCCGTGGTAGCCGTTCCAGCGGCCGATCATGACCTTCTTGCTGGGCTGGCCGACCACCTGCCAGTAGCGGCGCACGGTACGGATCAGCACCTCATTGGCCTCGGAGCCGGAGTTGGTGTAGATCGCGTGGCTGTAGTGCCCTGGCAGCAGGCTGAACAGCAGCTCGGACAGTTCGATCACTGCCGGGTGGGTGGTGTGGAAGAACATGTTGTAGTAGGCCAGCTGGTCCATCTGCGTGGCGGCGGCGGCAGTCAGGTCACGGCGGCCATAGCCAAGCTGGGTGCACCACAGGCCGGACATGCCATCCAGGTAGCGCTTGCCCTCGCTGTCCCACAGGTGCAGGCGCTCGCCACCGACGATCACCCGTGGCCCTTCGGCGTTCAGCGCCTTCTGGTCGAGGAAGGCATGGATGTGGTGGGCGGCATCGGCTGCCTGGTAGTCGCGGGTCTGGCGTTGCGGGGCGAAAGGCGCGTTCATTGTTGGTTTTCCTTTGCGGTGGGGTTGCAGGGTGGCTGGCACTCAGCGCAGCTTGCCCATGTAGCTTTCAAGCGGGTCCTTGCCCAGCACGCCCTGGGCATTGGCCAGCGCGTCGATGAACAGGGAGAACAGCTCGGACTGGGTACCGATGTCGAGCTTGGCGTAGACGTTCTTGCGGTGCGACTTGATGGTGTCTTCCGACACCCCCAGACGCTCGGCCAGCGACTTGGTCGAGTGACCGCGCAGAATCAGTTGGGCGATGCGGCATTCACGCTCGGTCAGCAACGAGCTGCCGAAGTTGTTCAGCGCGGCGTGGATGCGTTGCTCGAGGATGTTCTCGAAGCGCCCGGCGCGGCTGTCCAGCCCGGCAAAATGCTTGCTGAGTACCGCCAGCACCCAAGGCGTTACAAGCCCGAACAGCGTGCGGCTTTGCCCATCGAGCTTGTCGGTGAAGGCCAGCGAAACCGCCAGGCTTTGCCCGTTCGCCACCTGCAGGATGTAGTTGAGCTCATCCTCAAGGTGCGAGTGGCGGTAGAACGACTGGTAGTACTCGCTGACCTCGAAATGGTCGGGCGCCACCTCGAACAGGCCGTAACAGCCGGATTCGACCTGTTCCACGCAAGCACCGTAAAACGGGTCGAGCAGGTAGAAGCCAGACAGGTAGCGGCTGACATTGCCCTCGGGCTGCCAAGGCGCCTTGTCGTCCTGCTCGAACAGCGCGCAGGGCATGCCATCGTGCGGGTACAGGTACACCGTGGTGGCCTGGATGGGCCGGATCACACCCAGTGCGGCAAACAGGTTGGCGGCAAAGCCCGGCCGGCCGATTGCCTCGGTGACCTTGGCCTGGTGCTCGAACCAGTGTTCTGAAAGCAATTGAGTCGTCACTGTGGGCCTGCCGTTTCTTTTCAGTGGCACCGCCGCCTGTGCGGTGCGTTGTTGACCAGATACTCCCACGGCCCTGCGGACACCGAAATCACCCTTTGGGGTGAGCCGGACAAGGTCCGCCCCTGCTCACCCCAAAGGGTGATTCCGGGTGCCTGCAGGGTGTGGGAGCATCAACCCGCCCAGCGCTGCGAGCCTTTCGCTCGACCTCCTTGCACAACGCCTACCGGTAGCGAGCCTGCTCGCGTACTGCGGTGTCCTGCATCCCTTTCCAGGAGTTAGCAATGCATACAACAACAAGTACAGCCCATAGCCCCGCACATAGCCCCACCCCGCATGCACCCACACAACCCGACGCCAGCACCGGCCGCTTGCGCAAGTCCATGGGGATGACCGCCCTGGTGCTGTTCGGCCTGGCCTACATGGTGCCCCTGGCCGTATTCACCACCTACGGGCTGGTCACTCAGATGACCAAAGGGCACCTGCCCACCGCCTACCTGCTGACCCTCGCCGCCATGCTGCTGACCGCCTACAGCTATGGCCGCATGGTCCAGGCCCACCCCTACTCCGGGTCGGTCTACACCTACACGCGCAAAGCCTTCGGTAGCCACATCGGCTTCATCACCGGCTGGACATTGCTGCTTGACTACATCTTTCTACCGCTGCTCAGCTACCTGCTGATCGGCATCTATATGTCGGAATACTTCCCGGCCATCCACGCCTGGGTGTGGGTGGCCGGCTCCATAGCCCTGGTCACCTTCCTCAACCTGATCGGTATCGAGTCGATCACCCGGGTCAACTGGATCCTGGTGGTGGTGCAGCTGGTGTTCATCATCGTCTTCGTCGCCCTGTCCGTGCTCAAGCTCAGTGGGCAGGCAGAGCCGGTGTCGCTGCTGGCGCCCTTTCACCACGAAGGCTTCAGTGTGCCGCTGATCATGACCGGCGCCGCCGTGCTGTGCCTGTCGTTCCTCGGCTTCGACGCGGTGTCGACCATGGCTGAGGAAACCAGCAACCCGACCTACCGCATTCCCGTGGCGATTCTGGCCGTGTCGCTGATCGGTGGCCTGCTGTTCCTGGTAGTGTCGTACTGCGCACAGATGGTGTTCCCCGACTGGGGCAGCTTCGCCGACCCCGATTCGGCCTCGGTGGACGTGATGCGCCGGGTCGGCGGCGAGCTGCTGGTAACCGCGTTCACCGCCACCTACGTGGCCGGCTGCTTCGCCTCGGCCATGGTGTCCCAGGCCAGCGTATCGCGCGTGCTGTTCGCCATGGGCCGCGACGGCGCATTGCCGCGGGCGTTCGGCCAGCTGGCGACGAAAAAGCGCGTGCCGGCCACGGCCATCCTGGTGGTCAGCCTGGTGTCGATGATCGCCCTGGTGATTACCCTCGATACCGTCGCCAACATGATCAGCTTTGGCGCGCTGTTCGCCTTCTCGGCGGTGAACTTGGCGGTGGTCAAGCACTACCTGGTCGACCAGAAACTGCGCGGCGGCCGCAACTACTTGCTGTACGGTGCCATTCCTGGGCTGGGTTTTCTCAGCACGCTGTGGCTGTGGAGCAGCCTGACCAGCCTGTCGTTCACCATTGGCCTGTGCTGGCTGGGCATGGGCCTGGTAGTGCTGATGGGCCTGACGCGCGCATTCCGGGTGAAATTGCCGGAGTTGCAGATGGCCGAATGAGGCCGAACGTCGGGTGATAACTGGCCGTTATCACCCGATCCGTATTAATCATTATTCAGCCCCCCGTTCGCCCCCTACAGTCCAACCCCAACGACTGTCATTGCCAACGGGAGACGAAATGTCCATCGAACACCGCCTGAACCACATCGCCGGCCAACTCAGCGGCAACGGTGACGTGCTGCTGAACAGCGTCGACGCCCATACCGGTGAGCCGCTGCCCTACGCCTTCCATCAGGCGACCGGCGATGAGGTCGAGGCCGCCGTGCAGGCCGCCGAGGCCGCCTACCCGGCCTACCGCAGCACCCGCCCGGCCCAGCGCGCCGCCTTCCTCGACGCCATCGCCGACGAGCTGGACGCATTGGGTGATGACTTCATCCAGCATGTGATGCGCGAAACCGCGCTGCCCGAAGCGCGCATCCGTGGTGAACGCAGCCGCACCAGCAACCAGCTGCGCCTGTTTGCCGAAGTGGTACGCCGTGGCGACTTCTACGCCGCTCGTATCGACCGCGCCCTGCCCCAGCGCACCCCGCTGCCGCGCCCGGACCTGCGCCAGTACCGCATCGGCGTGGGCCCGGTGGCCGTGTTCGGCGCCAGCAACTTCCCCCTGGCCTTCTCCACCGCTGGCGGGGACACGGCCTCGGCGCTGGCTGCCGGCTGCCCGGTGGTGTTCAAGGCGCACAGCGGGCACATGCTCACTGCCGCCCATGTGGCCGCAGCCATCGACCGCGCGGTGGCCAGCAGCGGCATGCCGGCAGGCGTCTTCAACCTGATCTACGGTGCCGGCGTGGGCGAAGCGCTGGTCAAGCACCCGGCCATCCAGGCGGTCGGTTTTACCGGTTCGCTGCGCGGTGGCCGCGCCCTGTGCGACATGGCGGCGGCACGCCCGCAACCGATTCCGGTGTTTGCCGAAATGAGCAGCATCAACCCGGTTATCGTCCTGCCCCAGGCGCTGCAAGCCCGTGGCGAGCAAGTCGCCGGCGAACTGGCCGCCTCGGTGGTGGTGGGTTGCGGGCAGTTCTGCACCAACCCAGGCCTGGTAGTGGGTATCCGGTCCGCGCAGTTCGAGCGTTTCGTGCAAACACTGCTTGCACGCATGGCAGACCAAGGCCCGCAGACCATGCTCAACGCTGGCACCCTGCGCAGCTACCAGAACGGTGTCCAGCACCTGCTGGCGCACCCAGGTATTCAGCACCTGGCCGGGCAACCACAAACCGGCAACCAGGCCCAACCACAGCTGTTCAAGGCGGACGTAAGCCTGCTGCTGAACGGCGACCCGCTGCTGCAGGAAGAAGTGTTCGGCCCGACCACCGTGGTGGTTGAAGTGGCCGATGCGCAGCAACTGACCGAAGCACTGCGCCATCTGCAGGGCCAGCTGACGGCCACCCTGATTGCCGAACCTGACGACCTGGTCGCCTTTGCCTCGCTGGTGCCTTTGCTGGAGCGCAAGGCCGGGCGTCTGCTGCTCAACGGCTACCCGACCGGTGTGGAAGTTTCGGATGCCATGGTGCATGGCGGGCCTTACCCGGCCACCTCCGACGCACGCGGTACGTCGGTGGGCACCTTGGCGATCGACCGTTTCCTGCGGCCGGTGTGTTTCCAGAACTACCCGGATGCGCTGCTGCCGGATGCGTTGAAAAACGCTAACCCGTTGGGGATTGCGCGTTTGCTCGATGGGGTGAGCAGCCGCGACGGGGTGTGATACCTGCCGTATTGAACTGGCACGGCACCTTTCAGCCGTGCCAGCCTTGAAGCGTGCGCTGAAACGACGCAATGACCTGGCTGCCCTGTCGCTCGGCCAGGTAGTACAGGTAGGTTTCGGTATACACCGAGTCCTGTGCGATGCGGATCACTTTCAAGCGGGGGTCGGCGATGTATTCTGCCTCGGACACCGCACCAATACCCATGCCACGAATCACCGCCTCGCGCAGCGCCTCGCGGCTGCCGATCTCCATGACGATACGCGGTGTTACCTGGGCAGCATCCAGTGCATTGTCCAACGCCAGCCGCGTAGTTGAACCTTGCTCACGGCGCAGCAACGGCTGCCCCTGCAACGCCTGCAGCAGGACCTGGTCATGACGGGCGAACGGGTGATCGGCGCGGACAAACAGGATCACCGCGTGCCTGGCATAGCGTTGTGCGACAAACGCCGGGTCATCATGCAGCCCTGCCAACACGCCGATATCGGTCACGTAGCCCTGAAGATCGGCCAGCACCGACGCCGAGTTGCCCACGCGAATCGACACGTCGATCTGTGGATACGCCTGCCGGTAGCGGTCGACCATCTCGATCACATGGAACGGCCCCACCGCACCGATCTTCAGCTCCCCCCGGTTAAGCTGGCCACTGTCGCGCAGCAGGCTGGTGGCCTCGGCTTCGAGCATCCACATCCGCTGTGCAATCGGCAACAAGGCGCGGCCAACGGCGGTCAACTCGATGCGCCGGCCACGGCGGTGGAACAGTTCGACGTTGAATTCGCGCTCCAGCCCCTGGACCTGGTTGGTGGCGGTCGGCTGGCTGAGGCCAATGGCCCTGGCCCCGGCACTGAAGCTGGCATGCCGGGCCACGGCAAGGAACGTACGCAAGCGGGCGGTGGACATCCATAGATCCTTTGAATGGTTGGCTGGCGAAACCCATATTGAATTGATGGCGTGACTGTCACATGACAGCCCTAGTTTTGGCACTACCGACAACAACCACTCCGGTATTGCCATGACACCCCTCCCGAAACTGTTGCGCTGTGCCCGCCTTGCCCTGCTGCCACTGCTGCTCGCCCCCACCGTGCAAGCCCAGCAGGCGCTGACCGTCGGCCTGATCCCGTCGGAAGACTCCCAGGCCATGATCAAGAGCAGCCAGCAAGTGCTCGACCAGTTGCAGGCGCGCCTGGGCATGCCGGTCAAGCCGTACGTTGCCACCGACTACAACGGGGTGATCGAAGCCCTGCGCGCCGGCAAGCTGGACGTCGCCTACCTCGGCCCGTTCTCCTATGTCCTTGCCAACCAGGTAGCAGGCGCCGAAGCCTTTGCCGTGGCAGTGACCAGGAAGACCGCCAGCAGTGCCTACCACAGCCTGATCATTGCCCGCCAAGACAGCGGCATCCGCACGCTCGACGACCTCAAGGGGCATACCTTTGCCTTCGTCGACCCCAGCTCTGCCTCCGGCCACCTGTTCCCCAAGGCCGGCCTGGAGCACGCCGGGCACGACCCGAAAACCCTGTTCTCGCGGGTGATCTTCTCGGGGTCGCACGACGCCAGCATCCTCGCCGTGGAAAACCGCAAGGTCGATGCCGCCGCCGTGGCCGACCGCATCCTGGCCGGCGCCGTGAACAGTGGCCAGGTCAAGCAGCAGGACTTCCAGGTGGTGTGGACCTCGCCAGACATTCCCGAATCTCCGATGGTCTGGCGCAAGAACCTCGACCCCGAACTGCAGGCCAAACTGCGCGGTGCGTTTGCCGAGATCAAGGATGTACCGTGGGGTGACCAGGGCATGCTCAATGGCTTCCAGCCAACCACCGATGCTGCCTACAACGTGGTTCGCGACACGGCCAAGGTGCTCGACCTCGACCTGCGGAGCCTGAAATGATCCGCATCCGCCGACTGGCCAAGGGCTACGCCGACAACCCGGTGCTGCGCGGCATCGACCTGGACGTTCAAGCCGGTGAATTCGTGGTGATCCTTGGCCAGTCTGGTGCCGGCAAGTCCACCCTGCTGCGCTGCATGAACCGCCTGGCCAAGGCTGACAGCGGCGAGCTGCAGGTAGCCGGGGTAAACGCCATGCGCGCAGCCGATCAACGCGCCCTGCGCCGGCAAGTGGCAATGATCTTCCAGCATCACAACGTGGTGCCGCGCCTGTCGGTGCTTAAAAACGTACTGACCGGTCGCCTGGGCCACTGCAGTACCCTCACCTCGCTGCTGCAGCTGTTCCGCCGCGACGACGTGGCATTGGCCCGTGACTGCCTGCGCCGGGTGGAGCTGGAGCACAAGGCCGGCTCACGCACCGATGCGCTGTCTGGCGGGCAGATGCAGCGGGTGGGCATCGCCCGTGCGCTGGCCCAGCGGCCCCAGGTCATCCTGGCCGACGAGCCGGTGGCCAGCCTCGACCCGAATACTGCGCAGGTGGTAATGCAGTACCTGCGCGAAGCCAGCCGCACCCTCGGCATTACCGTTGTGTGCAACCTGCACCAGGTAGACCTGGCCCGGGCCTTCGCCGACCGCATCGTTGGCCTGGCCAGCGGGCGCCTGGTGTTCGATGGCCCGCCTGGACACTTGGACGAAGCAGCCCTGCAGCGTATCTATCACACACCCTCATCCGATGAGCCCGCAGTATCACTGGCCGTGGCCCGGCCGATGCTGACCACCGACACAGGAGCCTCGGCATGAACCCACAAAGCCACCAATGGCTGGTCAATACACCCACCCGCGCCCGTGGCTGGCTGGGCACTGCCGCACTGCTGCTGGCAGTGGTCCTGGTGTTGCAGTGGAGCGCCGAAGGCGCACAACTGAGCTGGGCCGAGTTGGCCAACGGGCTACCACAGATCGGCGATTTCCTTGGCCGCTCGCTGCCGCCCGACCTGAGCATCCTGCCAAGCCTTTGGCAGCCGGCCCTGGAAACCCTGCAAATTGCCCTGTGGGGTACCTTGCTGGGGATCATCCTCGCCGTGCCACTGGGCTTTTTCGCGGCGCGCAACCTGCACGGCAACCGCTGGCTGTACCAGGCCACCCGGCAGGTGCTGAACGTGATTCGTAGCATCAACGAACTGATCCTGGCCCTGGTGTTCGTCTCGGCGGTGGGGCTGGGGCCCTTCCCAGGCGTGCTGGCCCTGGCGCTGCATGGCGTGGGCATGCTCGGCAAGTTCTTTGCCGAAAGCATCGAGGAGATCGACCAAGGGCCTATTGAAGCGCTGCAGGCGACCGGTGCACGGCCACTGCAGGTGATCGCTTTCGGCGTACTACCACAGGTGATCACCGCCTGGATCGCCGTGGTGCTGTACCGCTTCGAGGTGAACCTGCGTTCGGCCACGGTACTGGGTATGGTCGGTGCCGGTGGCCTAGGCTTCGAGCTGGTCAGCAGCCTGAAACTGTTCAAGTACCAGGAAACCGCCACCTGCATCCTGGTCATCACCGTGATGGTGGTATTGGCCGACCTGGCCTCCAACCGCCTGCGCCATGCGATTCAGGGCAACGCCCGCCACTGATCCACAGCCCTACCCTCGACACAAGCAACCTGCCACGTGCGCCCGCTGGGCGCGCGACGGGCAAACCATGCCTGGAGTTCCCGCAATGCCCGCACGTCCCGTTATCGGCCTGGCCGATAGCACCCTGCAATCAATCGATTGGAACGAAAACCGCCAGCCGTCGAGCATGGCCGCACCTTCCAACAACAATAAGGAACTGCCCATGCCTGCCTGCTTCCACAACCCGGTCACCACCGTTTTCGGCGGTGGCAGCCTGGACCAGATCGCCGAACACTGCCCTGGCAAGGTCGCCTTGGTTACCTTTCCCGAAGCTGCGCAGCTCGGCCTGCTGGCCAGGGTGCGCAGCCTGTTGGGCGAGCGCCTGGTGTGCGTGATCGACAACGTCCAACCCAACCCCGATGTCGCCTGGCTGCGTGGCGTGCACGAAGCCTTCTGGGCCCAGCACGGCGATTGCGATACGGTGCTGGCATTGGGGGGTGGCAGCGCCATCGATACCGCCAAGGCACTGATCGTCGGTACCGCTTCAGGCCGATTCGACGAACTGCTTGACCTGCTGGCCAGTGGCAAACCGTTTGTTCCGCCCCGGCACAAGACCCTGGTAGCCGCGCCAACCACGGCCGGCACCGGCAGCGAGGTGACGCCTTGGGCCACCCTGTGGGACGCCGGCCAGCAGAAGAAGTATTCGCTGCACCTGCCCTGCACCTGGCCCAGCGTTGCATTGATCGACCCGCAGCTGATGCTCAGTGTGCCGGCTGCCGTAACCGTGTCCACCGGGCTGGATGCCTTGTCCCACGCGCTGGAGTCGATCTGGAACCACAACGCCAACCCACTCTCCGACACCTTCGCGCTGTCGGCCATCGAGGACATCCTCGACTGCCTGCCACGCCTGCAACAAGACCTTGGCAACCCCGAACTGCGCGCACGCATGGCCTTGGCCGCACTGAAGGCTGGGTTGGCCTTTTCCAACACCAAGACCGCGCTGGCCCATTCCATTTCCTACGAAATGACCTTGCGCCACGGCCTGCCCCACGGCATTGCCTGCTCGTTCACCCTGCCGCTGGTGCTGGGCCTGGCCTGGGGCCGTGATGCCGGGCGCGACCAGACCCTGCAAAAGGCGTTCGGCCACGACCTCGCGGCAGCGCAACAGCGCTTGCGGGCGTTTCTTCACCGCCTGGGCGTGCGCACCGAGTTCGAAGATTACGGCGTGACAGCCGCCGAGGCCGAGGCGATGATCGACGCCGCCCTGCAGGGCGCCCGCGGGCGCAATTTCATCGGCGCGCAAGCCGCCTGATCTTCTGCGTTTTTCCTGTAGCACCTTTCAAGAGTGCCGACTCGCCGAGCCCCATGGGCCGGCGCCAGAGAACAAAAAGGAAACCGTCATGAACCGCGCACAAACCCTGACTGGCGCAATGCCCAGCACCCTGCCGTTTCGCCTTGCGCAATGGCGCATGCTGCTGGCCGCGATGTTCTGCTACTTGTTCTTCTACACCGGGCGGCAAACCTTCGGCTTCGCCATCCCCGGGATCCAGGCCGAGTTCGGCCTGAGCAAGGAAACCCTCGGCTGGGCCTCCACCGCCATGCTGTGGATGTATGCCGTTGGCCAAGCCATCAATGGCAACCTCGCCGACAAGTTCGGCGGCCGACGCATCATGAGCATCGGCGCCGTGTTGTCGTGCGGCGCCAACTGGGTCACCAGCTTTGCTGGCGGTTTTCTCAGCCTGATCCTGCCGTGGGGCGTCAACGGTTATTTCCAGGCCCTGGGCTGGGCGCCCGGCAGCCGCCTGCTTTCAAACTGGTGGGGCGCTGCCGAGCGCGGCAAGGTGTATGGCTTCTATGTGTTCGCCGCTGGCTGCGCATCGGTGCTGTCGTATGTGACCTCGGTGGTGGTGATCGATGTGCTGCACCTGGAGTGGCGCTGGATTTTCCGCTTGCCTGTGCTGCTGATGCTGGCCGGTGGCATCGTCTTCTACCTGGTGGCGCGGGAGCGCCCGCAAGACATGGGTTACCCGGCGCTGGACGACACTGGCGTGGCCAACGCCGAAGACCGTGCCAACGAGGCCAGTCTGGGCGGTGAAGAAACCTCGCGCCAACGTTACCTGGCCGTGCTGAAAAACCCGCGCCTGCTGGTGGCAGCGGTGTCATTGGGCTTCCAGAACGCCGCGCGGTACGGCTTGATCGTCTGGGTGCCCGTGCATTTCCTGGGTGCCAACTGGCAGAAAGGCGACAGTTTCATCGACCCGAAATGGATCACCATCGCCTTGCCGGTAGGCATGGCCGTTGGCGCGCTGAGCAATGGCTGGGTGTCGGACAAACTGTTCGGCAGCAAACGTTACCTGGCGATCATGCTGTACATGGTGCTGGGCGCGCTCACCAGCCTGTGGATGTGGAGCCTGCCAGCGCACAGCGCGGTTGGCCTGCTGGCGCTGTTCCTCTGCGGTTTCTTCATCTACGGCCCGGCATCGAGCTTCTGGGCGCTGTGCCCGGACCTGGTCGGCGCGCGTCGCGCCGGCACCGCCACCGGCATCATGAATTTCGCCTCGTACCTGTTCGCCGGGCTGGCAGAGCCGCTGATCGGACGTATGCTCGACACCACCGGCAACACCTCGCTGATTTTCATCGTGGTCACCAGCGCCTGCGCCTGCAGTGCCCTGGTCGCCCTGTTCGTACGCCGCTGAGGGTGCCTGCCATGTCGTCCATGCCATTGCCAAAGAGGTGTCATGTACCAGTACCACAAGTGGTTGCGCTCATTTCATGCGGTGGCGCGCACCGGCAGTTTCACCCAGGCCGCCGAGTTGCTGAGCATCGGCCAGCCAACCATCAGCGAGCAGGTCAGTGGCCTGGAAAAGCGCTTTTGCGTGGAACTGTTCCACCGTCGAGGGCGCTTTATCGAGCTCAGCCCGGCAGGCCGCCAGCTGTACGAAATTACCCAGGGCCTGTTCGGCCAGGAGGACGAAGCGCTGCAACTGTTGCAGAGCTTCCAGCAGCGCAAGCAAGGCATGTTGCGCATCGGGGCGGTGTCGCCGCCGATTGCCATGAGCCTGACCTACGAGCTGATGCAGCGCTACCCGCAGATCGAGCTGGAAACCTCGTTCAGCAGCGAAGCCGGCACGCTGGAGCGGCTGTACAACTTCGACATAGACCTGGCCATCCTCGCCCTGTCGGAGTTCGACCAGCGCCTGAGCACGCGGCTTTACCGCACTTGCCCGATTCTGGCGGTGGTGCGCGACGACCACCCGTGGGCGCGACAGGCGAGTGTCAGCGTCAAGGACATTGCCGGCCAGCGGGTGGTATTGCGCGAAGCGGCATCGCGCACCCGGCAACTGGTCGAAGAAGGCTGCCGCCAGCATGGCGTGACACTGGATTGCGCGATGCAGTTGAACAGCCGCGAGGCCATCGTGCATGCGGTGGTGCATGGTATTGGCGTGGGCTTTGTCTCGGCAGTGGAGTACGCCGACCGCCCCGGCACGCGCTCCATCGCCTTTGCCGAAGACCCGTTCCACATCCATTACTACCTGTGCTGCCTGGGCATCCGCCGTAACCGGGCGATCATCGCCGAGCTGTTCGACGCGCTCAACGCGCACTGATGCCCCCATGACCACCGCGAGCCTGCCAGTGTGCCGGGCGGGCCGCGCGCACCCTGAGTTCTTACCCACTGGAGTTTTGCCATGCACTATCAGCAACCCAAGCAACTGCAAGCCGCCATTCTCGACTGGGCCGGCACCGTGGTGGATTTCGGCTCGTTCGCCCCCACCCAGATCTTTGTCGAGGCCTTTGCCGAGTTCGGCGTGCAGGTCAGCCTGGAAGAAGCCCGCGGGCCCATGGGGATGGGCAAGTGGGACCACATTCGCACCCTGTGCAATGTGCCGGCCATCGCTGCACGTTACCAGGCCGCCTTCGGCCACACGCCAAGCGACGACGATGTAACAGCCATCTACGAGCGCTTCATGCCCTTGCAGATCGAGAAGATCGCCGACCATTCGGCGCTGATCCCCGGAGCGCTGGAGGCCATCGCCCAGATGCGCCAACAAGGGCTGAAAATTGGCTCGTGCTCGGGTTACCCGGCGGTGGTGATGGAAAAGGTAGTGGCCCTGGCCTTGCGCAACGGCTACAGCGCCGACCACGTGGTGGCAACCGACGAGGTACCCAATGGCCGCCCCTACCCCGCGCAGGCACTGGCCAACGTGGTCGCCCTGGGGGTGAGCGACGTGGCAGCTTGCGTCAAGGTCGACGACACCTGGCCGGGCATTCTCGAAGGGCGCAGCGCCGGGATGTGGACCGTGGCCCTGACCTGCTCAGGCAACGCGCTTGGGCTCACCCATGAGCAGTACAAGGCCCTGCCCGAAGCGGAACTGGAACAGCAACGCCAGCGCATCGGCAGCCTGTTCGAAGGGTCGCGACCGCATTACCTGATCGACACCATCGCCGAGCTACCCGGGGTAATCGCCGATATCAACGCCCGCCTGGCGCGCGGGGAAATGCCCCAGAGCCGTTGAGACCTAAGCTGCGCGGTCAACCCCGCACCCACAAGGATTGCGCCGGCCTTCAGGGTTGTGCAACGCCCTTGTGGGCGCGGGCTTGCCCGCGAAGAGGCCAGCACAGGCCCAGCAAAGCTGTATACAATCAGCAAAAAGCTTGATTACAATGCCCTGCGCCTATGACATCGGTAATCGCCGATGCGTATTGCGGCAGGCTTACGCCATGTCACCTACAACCCCTGCAAAAACGCTACTCGTCAAAAACGCCGCTCTGTTGGTCACCATGGACGGCCAACGCCGCGAGATCAAGAACGGCGGCCTGTTCATCGAAGACAACCTGATCAAACAGGTCGGCACCAGCGATACCCTGCCACAACAAGCCGACGTCGTCCTCGACATGGCCGGCAAAGTGGTCATCCCTGGCCTGGTCAACACCCACCACCACATGTACCAGAGCCTCACCCGCGTGGTACCGGCGGCCCAGGACGGCGAACTGTTCAACTGGCTGACCAACCTGTACCCGATCTGGGCACGCCTGACCCCCGAAATGATCGCGGTGTCGACCCAGACCGCCATGGCCGAACTGATCCTCTCCGGCTGCACCACCTCCAGCGACCACCTGTACATCTACCCCAACGGTTGCAAGCTCGATGACAGCATCCACGCTGCCGCCGAGATCGGCATGCGCTTCCACGCCGCACGCGGCAGCATGAGCGTGGGCCAGAGCCAGGGCGGCTTGCCACCCGACTCGGTGGTGGAAAAGGAAGCCGACATCCTCAAGGAGTCGCAACGCCTGATCGAGGACTACCACGACGCCAGCCACGGCTCGATGCGCCGCATCGTGGTCGCGCCGTGCTCGCCGTTCTCGGTCAGCCGTGACTTGATGCGTGAAGCTGCCGTGCTGGCGCGCCAGTACGGGGTGTCGCTGCACACCCACCTGGCCGAAAACGTCAACGACATCGCCTACAGCCGCGAAAAGTTCGGCATGACCCCTGCCGAATACGCCGAAGACCTCGGCTGGGTCGGCCACGATGTCTGGCATGCCCACTGTGTACAGCTCGACCAGCATGGCATCGAGCTGTTCGCCCGCACCGGCACCGGCGTTGCCCACTGCCCATGCTCGAACATGCGCCTGGCCTCGGGTATCGCCCCGGTGCGCAAGATGCGCGACCACGGCGTACCGGTGGGCCTGGGGGTCGATGGCTCGGCGTCCAACGACGGCGCCAGCATGATCGGTGAAGTGCGCCAGGCTTTGCTGCTCCAGCGGGTGGGCTTCGGCCCCGACGCCATGACCGCACGCGAAGCCCTGGAAATCGCCACCCTCGGCGGCGCCAAGGTGCTCAACCGCAATGACATCGGCGCCCTGGCCCCCGGCATGGTCGCCGACTTCGTCGCGTTCGACCTGGGCCACGTGGCCTATGCCGGCGGCCACCACGACCCGCTGGCAGCGCTGGTGTTCTGCACGCCAACCCAAGTGCACACCAGCGTGATCAACGGCCGTGTGGTGGTGAAGGATGGCCAGCTGGCCACCGTCGACCTGCCACGCGTGCTGGAGCGCCACAACCAGCTGGCACACCAGTTGGTCAGCGGCGCGTGATGCACCCGGGCTGCTGCGCCCCAAGCCGGGCGCAGCAGCCCATTCCTGCCTGTTCTTTTCTCAACGAATGCGACTGAGACCGTGCTGTTAGACGCATAAAATAACAAAGCGAGCTACTCACCATGACTTCTCCCGCTTCACCTCGTCCAGAAGACGAGAACCTCGGCGTGGGCGCCAACCTGGCTTACGGCCTGCAGCATGTACTGACCATGTATGGCGGCATGATCGCCGTGCCGCTGATCATCGGCCAAGCCGCCGGCCTCAGCGCTGGCGACGTTGGCCTGCTGATCGCCGCGTCGCTGTTCGCCGGCGGCCTGGCAACGCTGCTGCAGACCTTGGGCATTCCCTTCTTCGGCTGCCGCCTGCCACTGGTCCAAGGGGTGTCCTTCGCCAGCGTCGCCACGATGGTCGCGATCATCGGCAATGACGGTATCGGGGGCATGCAGGTGGTGTTCGGCGCAGTGATCGTGTCATCGCTGATCGGCCTGCTGATCACCCCGCTGTTCTCACGCATCATCAAGTACTTTCCGCCATTGGTGACCGGCATCGTCATCACCACCATCGGCCTGACCTTGATGCCGGTGACCGCGCGCTGGGCCATGGGCGGCAACAGCCAGGCCGCCGACTTCGGCAGCCCGGCTAACATTGGCCTGGCCGCGTTCACCCTGGCCTCGGTACTGCTGCTGAGCAAGCTGGGCAGTGCCAGCCTGTCGCGCCTGTCGATCCTGCTGGCGATCGTGATCGGCACGCTGGCGGCGATGGCCACCGGCATGGCTGATTTTTCCCAGGCACTGCAAGGGCCGTGGATGGCCATGCCCGAGGTGCTGCACTTCGGTGCGCCGCAGTTCCAGGTGGCGGCGATTCTGTCCATGCTTATCGTCATCGTGGTGACCATGGTCGAGACCTCGGCCGACATCCTGGCGGTGGGTGAAATCATCGGCACCCCGGTCGACTCCAAGCGACTGGGCAATGGCCTGCGCGCCGACATGATTTCCAGCGCCCTGGCGCCGCTGTTCGGCTCGTTCACGCAAAGTGCCTTCGCGCAGAACGTCGGCCTGGTGGCCGTGACCGGGGTGAAGAGCCGCTACGTGGTGGCCAGCGCCGGGCTGATCCTGGTGACCCTGGGGCTGCTGCCGGTGATGGGCCGGCTGGTCGCCGCGGTGCCTACAGCGGTGCTCGGTGGCGCCGGGCTGGTGCTGTTCGGCACGGTCGCGGCCAGCGGCATCCGCACCTTGGCCCAGGTGGACTACCGCAACAACATGAACCTGATCATTGTCGCCACCTCGATCGGCTTTGGCATGATCCCGATCGCAGCGCCAGGCTTCTATCACCACTTCCCGGCCTGGTTCGAGACCATCTTCCACTCGGGCATCAGCTCGGCGGCGATCATGGCGATTCTGCTCAACCTGCTGTTCAACCACCTGCGCGCTGGCAACTCCGATCAACAGTCGGTGTTCGTCGCGGCCAGCGAGCGCACCCTGCGCTACCGGGACATCGCCGGGTTGAATGAAGGCGATGTGTTCCGTGATGGCAAGCTGTATGACCGGGACGGCAACGAAGTGCCGATCATGGAGGCTGATGAGGGGCACTTCAAAACGGGTAAGACGTCAGTGGCGCACATGCACTGACACTGCTCCTCTATAGGCTGGCGCGGTCTCCTGGAGGAAACCGCGCCAGTCGATCGGGTCGGTTATTGCTGCTGACGGGTAGCGCACACCACAATTTCGCGAATGCACACCGATTGCGGTTGGCCATAGGCAAAGCCGATGGTCTCGGCAATGGTCTGCGCCGTCAGCACCCCGCCCATTTCCTGCTTCCAGTCGTTGTAGCCCGCCTTGATGGCGTCATCGGTCGTGTGGCTGAGCAGTTCGGTGTCGACAGCGCCCGGCTCGATGGTGATCACCCGCACGTTACTCGGTGCCAGTTCTTCGCGCAGGTTTTCCGACAGGCCTGTAACGGCGAACTTGGTACCGACATAGGCGACATGGTTGGGGAAGGCCTTGCGCCCGGCCACGGAGCTGACGTTGATGATGGTGCCGTGCTTGCGCTCGACCATGCCGCCGGCCACGGCATGGATGCCGTTGAGCAGCCCACGCACGTTCACGTCGAGCATGCGGTCCCACTGCTCTGGGTCCTGCGTGGCGATTGCGCCCAGCAGCATTACACCGGCATTGTTGATGATCGCGTCGACCGGGCCAAAGCGTGCCTCGGCCTCGGCAACGGCAGCCAGCACAGCCGCGCGGTCAGTCACATCGACCGGCAGCGCCAGCGTGTTGGGCAACTGCAGTTGTTGCATCGGCGCCAGGCGGCGAGACAGCAGCAACAGTGCATGGCCGCGGCTGGACAGCAGCTTGGCGGTGGCCAGGCCAATGCCGGAGCTGGCACCGGTAATTACCACCAGCGGTTTATGGGTGTTGGTCATGGTCGCCATCCTGTTATCCAATTTGCCTATGGGTAAGAAGTAGAGCGAGTATAGAAGCCAGTTTTTCTGCCGAAAAATGGGAAATTCCTTTCGCAACCATCGGCATCACTTATGGGTAACCCATGGATTATCGCCAGCTCCGTGCTTTCATCGCCGTGTTCGAAGAGCGCAACATCACCGCCGCCGCACGTTCGATACACCTTAGCCAACCGGCGCTGTCTGGCAGTATCAAGGCACTGGAAGAAGCCTTGGGCACCACGCTGTTCGTGCGCCAGGCCCGTGGCGTGGACGTGACCGAAGATGCCCGCGCGCTGTACCCCGAGGCGCAACGGATGGTCGCCGATGCCAACCGCCTGCTGGGGCGTTTCAAGGGTGATCGTGAACGTTCACCGTTGCAGGTTGGCGTCGAGCAGGATGTATGCAAAGCGGTGCTGGCCAAGCTTGTGCTGGCGGCGGCGGCCATCCAGCCCCCAGTGCGCCTGCAATTGGTAACCGGCTGCATGGGCGAGGTGCGGCTGGCCAGCGAAGAGCAGCGCTGTGAAGATGAGTTGTTCTTGCCGCTGCACAGCGACCCGTTCGTGCTGGCCCTTGCAACCCAGGCAAGCGCTGCCGAGCACTGGATTACCTGCCCTGCGCAGCCGAGCCATCAGCGCCTGCTGCCGTTCTACAGCGTGAACCCGGTAGCAGAAGCCGATAGCTTTGTGTTGGCCCTGGAATTGGTCGCCGCCGGGCTGGGCGCTGCAATCGTGCCGCAGTCACTGGCCGCCGAGCATCCTGGCGTGCGCTGGCAACCCATGCCCCAACTGGACCTGCGTCGACGCATCGGCCTGTGCTACTCAGCCCAGGCGCTGGCGCTCGATGGCGTCATGCAACTGCGCGATGCCTTGCAGTGTTGAGTTGCCTTGAGTGGCACTCACAGGGACATGATCATCTCATGCCACGCCATACCGCCGTGGTCCGATGGCGACGGCTTCACGTACTGGTAGCCCAGCTTCTGGTACAAGGGCACATGCTGCTCCTTGCACATCAGGTGAATGGTCTGCTTGCCCGCCGCCTGCATGCGTGCGATGAACGCGTCCATCAATAGCTTGGCGTAGCCTTTGCCCTGCTGCGCCGGGTCTACCACCACCGACATGATCACCACGTTCGGCGCTGCCGGGTCATGGCCGACCAGTTCCTTGAACGCTTCGTCGGACATCACCACGTCGTGGGCGCAGCCGCTGTTGATGAAACCGACGATCTCGCCGTCACGTTCCAGCAACAGGAAGCCTTGCGGGTACTGCGCGATACGCGTGCGGATTTTTTCCAGCGTGGCCGCCTCATCCCCCTCATAGGCGCCAATTTCGATGGCGTAGCAGCGCTCGGCATCTGCGGGAATGGGGGTGCGAAACTGGGGGGCGCTCATGGCAGGTTTCCTAGGGCAAGGTGAAGGCAGCCAGCATGATAAATGAGCATCGACCTTGCGCTCCATCGTCGCGAACCGAGCAGGTCGCGACAGCCCAGCGCAATAAATGCATTTTTTGCATATTAAGTTATATCTAAATTGAATTTTATTATTAGGCAGAAAGCCTTTACTGTCTAAGCCACTCAGCCGGCCTTGAGCTGCCGGTTTCTCGCACGCTACCCGACCACGTGGTGCCTGCCCCCTGATCGCACATGGAGGCGCCATGCCCATTGCTTCATTCAACCGCCGTCAACTGCTGGCGTTGGCCGGCACCGCCACGGCGGCAACCTTGTTCGGCCGCTTGGCCTTCGCCGACAGCAGCCACGCCGGCCACAGCGAGCACGCCGTACAACCCGTCGGCAGTGGCCTGGACCTGGAGAGCAACCGCTGGGTGCTGCCCGAACCGCGCAAGGTCAGGCTGGCGACCAACCTCAATGCCGTGTGCCTGGCACCGGTGGCCGTAGCCGACAGCCAAGGCATTTTCAAACGCCACAACCTGGATGTGGAATTCGTCAACTTCGGTAACTCCACCGAGGTGCTGCTGGAGTCGATGGCCACCGGCAAGGCCGATGCCGCCACCGGCATGGCACTGCGCTGGCTGAAAGCGCTGGAACAGGGCTTCGATGTCAAACTGACCGCCGGCACCCATGGCGGCTGCCTGCGTCTGTTGACCCTGGACGGCGGCCCGCAGGACTTCGCGGCCTTGAAAGGCACCACCATCGGCGTCACCGACATGGCGGCAGCGGACAAGAACTTCTTCTCGCTGATGCTCAAGCGCCATGGCGTCGACCCGGTGCGCGACGTGACCTGGCGGGTCTACCCCATCGATCTGCTCAGCGTTGCCCTGCAAAAGGGCGAGATCCAGGCTGCCAGCGGTTCGGACCCACTCATGTACCGGGTCAAGCAGCAGCCAGGGTTCCGCGAGCTGGCGACCAATATGGTCGAGGAATACGCCAACATGAGCTGCTGCGTGGTCGGCGTCAGCGGCCAGCTGGCGCGCAATGACACCCCGGTCGCTGCCGCCATCACTCACTCGATTCTGCAGGCCCATGCGTGGGCATCGCGTAACCCCGACGCGGTGGCCGAAGAATTCCTCAAGTTCGCCATCAACACCTCCAAGGAAGAAGTACGCGCCATCCTCACCGAACACACCCACGGTTATTACTCGGTGGGTAACACCTTCGTGAAGGAAATTGCCGTGTACGCCCGTGACCTGAAGAACATCGAGGTACTGCGCCCACGCACCGACCCGCTGGAATTCGCGGAGAGCATCCATGCCAACGTATTCGCTTGAGCAAAGCCGAACCGCCAAAGCACCCGCCATCGCCGTATGGCGTGGCGGCCTGCTGGCGGCACTGGCTTGGGTCGCCTTCGCGCTGTTCACCCAGTTCTACCCGGACGGTGGCAAACCTTGGCCATTCACCCGCGAACTGGCATTGGCGGGCGCAGTGGCCGGCGGGCTGCTGGCGCTGCTCGCACTGTTGCCGGGGGTGTTTACCCGCAGCGTCGCTCGGTTGCGGCCGGCCGCTGCGTGGCTGGTCGCCTTGCCCTTGTTGCTTGGCCTGTGGCTGCTGGTCACAGCCAAGGTGGTATTGCTGCCGGTACCGTTTTTCGCGCCGCCCCAGGCGCTGATCGAAGTGTTCGTCGATGACTGGTCGCGGCTTGGCGAAAGCCTGCTGCATTCGCTGTGGCTGCTGCTCAACGGTGTAGTCATCGGCGGTGCGGCCGGTTTCATCGCCGGCGTGGCGATTGGCTGGTCGCACCGGATCGGCTACTGGGTACACCCGGTGCTGCGCATCCTCGGGCCGGTGCCGTCCACGGCGCTGCTGCCAATCTGCTTTTTCTTCTTCCCTTCCAGCTGGAGCGCCAGCGTGTTCCTGATAGCCCTGGCCACCTGGTTCCCGGTCACGGTGCTGACCTGGTCCGGGGTGGCCAGCGTTGACAAGGCCTATTACGAAGTGGCGCGCACCCTGGGTGCCAGCGGGCGCTTCCTGGTCTGGCGGGTAGCGATCCCCGCTGCCCTGCCCCATGTGTTCGTCGGCCTGTTCATGGGCCTGGGGGCTTCGTTCTCGGTGCTGGTGGTGGCCGAAATGATGGGGGTCAAGGCCGGCCTTGGCTGGTACCTGCAATGGGCGCAGGGCTGGGCCGCCTACGCCAACATGTATGCGGCGCTGCTGGTGATGGCATTGCTGTGCTCGGGGCTGATCACGCTGTTATTCCTGGTGCGTGACCGGGTGCTGGCCTGGCAGAAGGGAGCAGTGAAATGGTGAATGGCGTACAAGCGGTGCTGGCCCAGGACACCGGCATGGCGCTGGATATCCGTGGGCTGAGCCATGCCTTTGATTTGGGCAGTGAGCGCCTGCCCGTACTGGACAAGGTCGACCTGCAGTTGGCGCCTGGTGAGAGCGTGGCGCTGCTTGGCCCGTCCGGTTGCGGCAAGTCCACCCTGCTGCGCCTGGTTGCCGGGCTGGAAACAACGCAAAGTGGTAGCTTGCTGGCGGACGGCCAGGCCATTGTTGCCCCACACCACTCGCGCGTGCTGGTGTTCCAGGACCCGACGCTGTACCCATGGCGCAGCGTGTGGGACAACGTCGCCCTCGGCCTGCAAGCCCGTGGCCAGCTGAAGGCCCAGCGCCATCGGGTGGACGAGACCTTGCACAAGGTCGGCCTGCTGCAGTTTCGTGATGCCTACCCGCGCCAGTTGTCGGGCGGTATGGCCCAGCGTGTGGCATTGGCCCGAGCGCTGATCAACGAACCTCGGCTGCTGCTGCTCGATGAGCCATTGGGCAAGCTCGACTCGCTGACCCGCATTGCCATGCAGGGCGAGCTGATCCGCCTGTGGCAGCAGCAAGGCTACAGTTCGTTACTGGTAACCCATGATGTCGAAGAGGCCTTGTTGTTGTGCGACCGGGTGCTGGTGTTCTCGCCGCGGCCGGCGCGGGTGCTGGCCGAGCTGAAGGTCGAGCGGGGTTACCCTCGGCATCGAGATGACCCACGGTTGCTGGAGTTGCGCCAGCATGCGCTGGAATTATTGGGCCAAGGGCGGGATTGGTGAACGAGGTGATACTTGCTGCGTACCTGGGAAGGCAAGCATGATGGAGGCACTGCCCTGTTGCCACGGATACGCCAATGACCGCTGCCCTCTCCCCCCTTACGGAGCCAAGCCGCTGCAAACGCCTCAAGGCCGCCAGCAGCCGGGACCATGACAGTGTCGATCAAATGGTGATGGCGGCGCGGCCTTTTGAAAACCGCGAGCGGTATGGCCGCTTTCTGCAGGTGCAGCACCGCTTTCATGGCAGCCTGCTGGCGCTGTATCAGGATGAACAGCTCAACCAGCGCCTGCCCGGGTTAGTTGAGCTGTCGCGTTTTGCGGCGGTCGAGGACGACCTGCTCGATTTGGGCCTGCCGCTGCCAACGCCCCCTCGACAAATACGTGCCAGCCCGGCCCAGGCCCTGGGTTGGCTGTATTGCAGTGAAGGGTCGAACCTGGGGGCAGCGTTCCTGTTCAAGCACACCCAGCGCCTGGGGCTGGACGGTGACCAGGGCGCCCGCCACCTGGCAGCGCACCCGGATGGCCGGGCGCTGCATTGGCGCGCATTTGTTGCCAGGCTGGATGCCCTGGTGCTGGGTGAGCAGGAAGAAGCAGAGGTAGTGACAGGGGTGATTGCTGCGTTCGACAGTTATCGGGCACACCTGCGCGAGGTGTTCGCGCAGGATCGCTAGCCGTGTGGGAGGTGGGTTTACCCGCAACGGCTCAATGATAGGCCTCGCCGTCCTTCACCTTGCCGCGGAACACATAATACGACCAGGCCGAATACCCCAGGATGAACGGGATGATCAGCAACGCCCCGACCAGGGCGAAGCCCAGGCTCTGCGGTGGCGCCGCTGCCTCCCAGATGGTCAGGCTGGGCGGGAGTACGTAAGGCCAGATGCTGATCACCAACCCGGTGAAACCGAGGAACACCAGCAGCAGCGACCAGACGAAAGGCCCGGCATGGGGTGCGCCACGCAGCGATTTGAGAATCGCCCAGGTGGCCACCAGCACCAGCACCGGTACCGGCAGGAAGAACCAGAAGTTGGGCAGGCTGAACCAACGTTCGAAGATCGCCGGATGCGTCAGCGGGGTCCAGATGCTGACAATCAGCATGGCCGCCACCGTCGCCAGGGTGATCGGTGTGCAGGCTCGAATGATGCTTGCCTGTAGCCGGCCTTCGGTCTTCAGTACCAGCCAGGTGGCGCCCAGCAGCGCATAGGCCACCACCACCCCAACCCCGCAGAACACGTTGAACGGCGTAAGCCAGCTCATCAGGCCATTGGTGGCCACCCCGTCGACGATCGAGTGCCCCTCGATGAACGCCCCCAGCATCACCCCCTGGAAGAACGCCGCAGCGTACGACCCGGCCATGAAGGCCCGGTCCCAGAACGGTTTGTGCGCCTCATCGGCCTTGAAGCGAAACTCGAACGACACCCCACGCCAGATCAACCCGGCCAGCAGGCCCAGCGCCGGAATGTACAGCGCACTGAGCAGGATGGCATACACCTTGGGGAAGGCGGCCATCAACCCAGCCCCACCCAGCACCAGCCAGGTTTCGTTGCCGTCCCACACCGGCGCCACGGTGTTGACCATGGTGTCGCGCTGCTCGCGGTCGGTGATGAACGGGAACAGGATGCCGATACCCAGGTCGAAACCGTCCATGATGACGTACATCATCACGCCAAAGCCGATGATCAGGAACCAGATCAGCGGAAGATCAATACCCATGACAGCGTCTCCGGTCAGTCAATGTGGTTGGGTGAATGCGGATACAGCGGCTCGTCCACCGCCGACAACGGGCGGGCCGGCCGCTGGTTGGCGGTCACCGGCTGTTGGTGGTCGTCGTGTACCTCCGGCCCCTTGCGCACCAGGCGCAGCATGTAGACGACACCTGTGCCGAATACCCCGATGTACATCACCACCAGCACCACCAGGCCTACCGACAAGGTCAGCGCCGAATGGTCGGAGACCGCATCCTTGGTGCGCATCAGGCCGTACACCACCCACGGCTGGCGGCCAATTTCGGTGACATACCAGCCGGCCAGCAGGGCCACCAGGCCCGAAGGCCCCATCCACAAGGCAAACCGCGCCAGCCCCCGTGAGGTGTATAGCCGCCCGCGCCAGCGCAGCCAGGCGCCATACAGGCCCAGCACAACCATCAGCATGCCCAGGCCGACCATGACCCGGAAGCACCAGAACACAATGGTCGAATTGGGCCGGTCTTCTTTGGCGAAGTCTTTCAAGCCTGGGATCTGCCCGTGCAGGCTGTGGGTCAGGATCAGGCTGGCCAGGTTGGGGATTTCAACCTTGTAGCGGGTGGTTTCAGCCTCCATGTCCGGGATGCCGAACAGGATCAGCGGCACGCCCTGGCCCGGTGTATTGCTCCAGTGCCCCTCCATCGCAGCGACCTTCGCCGGCTGGTACTTGAGCGTGTTCAAGCCGTGCATGTCACCGATCAGCACCTGCAGCGGCGCAGTGAACAGCAGCATCCACAATGCCATCGAGAACATCCGCCGCACCGCCGGGGTACGGTTGCCACGCAACAGGTGCCAGGCCGCCGAGGCGCCGACAAACAGCGCGGTCGACAGCATTGCCGCCGTCACCATGTGCGCCAGGCGGTACGGGAACGATGGGTTGAAGATGATGGCAAACCAGTCCACCGGCACCACCACGCCATTGATCACTTCGTGCCCCTGGGGCGTTTGCATCCAGCTGTTGGACGCCAGGATCCAGGTGGCAGAAATCATCGTGCCCACGGCCACCATGACAGTGGCGAAAAAGTGCAGGCCACGGCCGACCTTGTGCCAGCCGAACAGCATCACCCCCAGGAAACCCGCTTCAAGGAAGAAGGCCGTCAGCACCTCGTAGGTCAGCAAGGGGCCGGTGATGCTGCCGGCGAACTGCGAGTAGAAGCTCCAGTTGGTGCCGAACTGGTAGGCCATGACCAGCCCGGAGACCACGCCCATGGCGAAGTTGACGGCGAAGATCTTCGACCAGAAGTGGTACAGGTCGAGGTAGGCGTTGTCTTTTTTCCACAACCACAGGCCTTCCAGTACCGCCAGGAATGCCGCCAGGCCAATGGTGATGGCCGGGAAAATGATGTGGAAGGTAATGGTGAAACCAAACTGTATACGGGCCAGCTCCAAGGCTGTAAGGCTGAACATGGCTATGCCTCGCTCCGTTGTGAAAGACGTTGCAGCAAAGTACGTGGGCGGGCCTGCCGATGGCTGGCTGCGGCAGCGTGCCAGCGCTGCGCCGGCACGCTGGGCGAAACCAGTGCGCTGGTGAAACCGCACTGCAGCAGCATGGCGAACTGGTCCGGCAGCAATGGCCCGGCGGCGCGCAGGTCACCGGTAAAACCGTGCCGCTCGCGCAGTAGCCTGGCCAGGGTGAAACCACGGCCATCGCGTGACTTGGCGAACTCGATCACGATCAATGTCAGCTGGCCGAGCAGTGCCCGCACCTGCGCCGGGTCCTGGTCGGCGGCCAGCCACAGGCCCTCGGCTGGCTGGCCAAAACGCATGTGGTAGTCGTCCCACTGCTGCGGCTGCAGCACCGTACGCGCAGCAAAGGTCGGCAGCGCGTCGCTGCTCGGATAACGCCAGTTATCGGTCTGAACCTGGCCCTCATGGTCAACGAGCATCACGCAGCACCTCCTTGAACGGCTCGATACCGACACGGCGGTAGGTGTCGAGGAAGCGCTCGTCGTCTTCACGCAATTGCAGGTAGATGGCAACGATCGCCTCGACGATGTCGGGCACCTCCTCGAAGGGCACCGAGCGGCCCAGGATGGTCCCGACCGCCGCGTCCTCTTCGGCGCTGCCGCCCAGGGTGATCTGGTAGTTTTCATGGCCGGCCTTGTCCAGGCCGAGGATGCCGATGTGCGCCACGTGGTGGTGGGCACAGGCATTGATGCAGCCGGAGACGTTGAGCTTGAGTTCGCCGATGTCCTGTTGCCGGGCCGCGTCGAAACGCTGCGCGATGCGCTGGGCAACCGGCACCGAGCGGGCGGTGGCGAGGCTGCAGTAGTCCATGCCTGGGCAGGCGATGGTGTCGGACAACAAGCCAATGTTGCTGGTTGCCAGCCCAGCCTGGCGCAAGGCCTGCCACACGCTGTACAGATCCACCAGGCGAATGTGCGGCAGCACCACGTTCTGCTCGTGGGAGACGCGAATCTCGTTCAGCGAGTAGGCCTCGGCCAGGTCGGCCAGGGCGAGCATTTCCTCGGCGCTGATGTCGCCGGGGATACCGCCGGGTGGTTTCAGCGAAATGACCGCGCAGATGTAGCCACGTTTCTTGTGCGGGTGAGTGTTGGTCCGTACCCAGCTGGCGAACGCGTTGTCGTCCGCCCGTGCGCGCAGAAAGCTGTCACACAGGCCGGGCAACGCCTCGAAGGCGGGCTGCACGAAGCGGGCATGAATGCCCTGAACGATGGCCGGCTCCAAGTACTGGTGGTCGGCCGGCAGGCTGGCGAACTCCTCCTCGATCATTTCGATGAAACGCCCAGGCTTGAGCTCACGCACCAGAATCTTGATACGTGCCTTGTACAGGTTGTCGCGCCGTCCCAGGGCGTTGTACACCCGCAAGATGGCCTCGACGTAACGCAGCAGTTCGCGCTCCGGCAACCATTCGCGCACGCGGGTGCCAACTATCGGGGTACGCCCAAGGCCACCGCCGGCATACACCTGGAAGCCGACTTCACCCTGCGCGTTGCGTTGCGCCAGGATGCCAATGTCATGGAAGCGCACGGCCGCGCGGTCCTTGGGGCTGCCGGTGATGGCGATCTTGAACTTGCGTGGCAGGTAGGTAAATTCCGGATGCTCGGTGGACCACTGCCGGAGGATCTCGGCATGTACCCGAGGGTCGAGCACTTCATCCTCGGCGGCGCCGGCAAAATGGTCGGTGGTGACGTTGCGGATGCAGTTGCCGCTGGTCTGGATGCAATGCAGGTCGGCATCGGCCAGCACCGACAGTATCTCCGGCGTATCGGCCAGGCGCGGCCAGTTGAACTGGATGTTCTGCCGGGTGGTGAGGTGGCCGTAGCCCTTGTCGTAGGTGTGCGCCACATAGGCCAGCTGGCGCAGTTGCAGCGCGCTCAAGGTGCCGTAGGGGATCGCCACACGCAGCATGTAGCCGTGCAGTTGCAGGTACAGGCCGTTCATCAGCCGGTAGACCTTGAACGCCTCTTCATCCAGCTCGCCACTCAGGCGACGGGCAACCTGCTGCTCGAACTGGCGGGCGCGGTCCTTGAGGAACTCACGCTCGAAGCGGTCGTAGCGATACACCCCTGCCTGCCCCGCCTCGACCGGCAACACCGGGCGCATGCGCGCAATGCTGCTTGGCGGTGTGCCCGCAGCCTGCTTGCCAAGGTCGCTGCGTACCGAAGGGCCACGGGCGCGCAACCGTTCACGCAGGCTTTTCGGCTCTGGCCGGCCATCGACCAGCCAGGCCTCACAAGGCGTCGGTGCCACGACCTGGTTGGCCAGCACGGCAGCCTCGGCAGCGAGGGTTGCCGATACCAGCGCCTGCGCATCGAAGGTGCCGGCTTGTTGCAGTGTCTCTACCCACTCATGCCCGGCATCAAGCCAGACCACAGCCCCATCGTCGAGGCGGTTGGCGCAGATCAGATGACAGTCATTCATCGAACATCTCCATGACTGGCAGCCCGGAAGCGCTTATCGTTGCAACCCTGCCGCGCCGTTCCGGTGCACATCAAATAAACCATACGCTTTCCATATTGTATGGATTTGTTAACAACTGTATGCCATGATATGCCTATGCGTATGGACTTACAACCGAGAGGAAGATCTATGCCTGTTGCCGGAGCGCCAGAAGAAGCGGCGCAAATGCGCTGGACAAAGCCTTTCAAGCCGAAGTCAGGCCCAAGATACATACAGATTGCAGATATGCTTGCAGAATCCATACAATCTGGAGTCTTGCAGGATGGCGAGCAAATTCCGCCGCAACGTGCACTGGCTGCGCACCTGGGCGTCGACCTGACCACGGTGACCCGCGCCTACGCCGAAGCGCGCGACCGTGGCCTGATTGCTTCCTACAGTGGCCGCGGGTCGTTCATCCTGGGTGCCCGACAAACAACCACCCTGGCAGGCATCGACCTGACCATGAACATCCCGCCGCAGCCGGCCAACGGCTCGATGGCTCAGTTGGTGAGCGCCGGGCTGGAACAGGCGCTGCAGCGCAACCGCATCGAAGCACTGTCGCTTTACCAGGACGAACCGGCCACCCGCTCGCTGCTGCAGGCCGCACAGGGCTGGCTGGAACCGGCACTGGGTGATCTGGACATGCGCGGCCTGGCGCTGTGCTCGGGGTCGCAGGCGGCCATCTTCGCCATCCTCAGCGCCCATGCCCGCGCGGGTGACGCCATTCTTTGCGACCCACTGACTTACCCCGGCCTGCTGTTGGCCGCCCGGCAACTGGGGCTGCGCATTGTCGAGGTAGCCAGTGACGCCGACGGCATGCGCCCCGACCACCTGGAACAGGCTTTTCAGCAAAGCGGTGCGCGCCTGCTGTACCTCAACCCCACCTTCCACAACCCTACCGCGCACACCATGCCCGTAGCCCGGCGCCAGGCGATTGCCGAGGTGCTGCTCAAGCGCGGCATCACGCTGATCGAGGACGACCCGTACCGCTATCTGCTCGACGACGCGCCGGCACCCATCGCGTGCCTGACCGGAGGGGCCAACACGTACTACCTGGCGTCGCTGTCCAAGTGCCTGTGGCCAAGCTTGCGCACCGCCTTCGTGCTGCCACCGCGTGGCGATGACGGGCAAGGGCTGCTCAACGGCCTGCGTGCATCGAGCATGGGCTGTTCCGCCCTGCTGCTGGCGCTGGTCGAGCAATGGATTCGCGATGGCACCGCCAAGGGGTTGGTACAGGAAATCCAGCGCGAAGCCCGCGCCCGCCAGCACCTGGCGCGCACGCTGCTGAGCCATGAGTTCCAGGCGCACCCCACCGGGCTGCACGTATGGCTGCCACTACCCGCGCACTGGCAACAGGAGCGGTTCACCCATGCGTTGGATGATGTGGGGGTGAGCGTGGCAGGGGCGGATTCGTTCAGCGTGGCACCGCAAGGACCGGAAGCTGTGCGCCTCTCGCTGGGTGGAGCGCCAGACCAAGCAGTGCTGGGACAGGCCTTGCGCAAGGTGGAGGGGTTGTTGAAGGAAGATCGCCGACGTGGCGGGCGGGCGTTTGTGTAAGTACCCGCTGCAGGAAAAGTCCTACAAGTTGTTGCTGCAGCGAACTTTTTCTCCATTGCCTGTCTATGTGGGAGGCACAGAAAGGTAGCGGGACGCGAAAAAGGTTCGCCGACCACCTGCTGGCCAGATGGCTCAATTGTTATCAGAGGTTGGCTTCGCTCATGAAAATGCATGTCGCAAGGTTGATGCTGCTCGGCCTGTTCTCGTTCGCGGCGGTGGGCACGGCATCGGCAACACAAATGAAAGCAGCCGAGGCCGTGGCCCCTGCTGTTCAATCACCCCTGCAGCCAGCCGGCAACCCCTGGTCGAGGGTGGCCAATGCGGCCGTTCTACAGCCGGCCACGCTGCTGGCGCATGATGACGACCGCTGGCACGACCACCGAAGCGACTGGCGCCGCGAACAGTGGCGGCGTGAACAAGCCCGGCGGGATTGGGAGCGTCGGCGCGACTGGGAACGGCGCCGTGACTGGGAGCGCCGCCATGAGCGGGCCATGCACCAGCGTCATTACGACGAACACCGTTATTACCGCCGCTGAAACTGACGCCCCCCTGTAGGAGCGGCCCAATCGCGACACAAGGCCGCTCCTGCACCGTCTGCGTCAGTCAGCCGGTTTGGCGGCGTCCCCGGCCGCCTCGGCCTCCATTTTCAAACGGTCAGCCTTGCAAATGTACTTGGGCTTGCGCGGCGCCAGTTTGGCATTGGCCTTTTTGGCATGCGCCTCCAATAGCTGCTTGATCTTCTTACGACGGTTCATAGTCCACGGGGCCTGTCAGTGCGGTTTTGCTGGCAACATAATACCCGTGCAGCCTGCGCATTGCGCAGCACTTGCGCCAAACGCCTGAGCCCTTCGTCCAACTGGTCCGGGGCAACGTGGCTGAAATTCAGGCGCAGATGGCCGTGATGCCGGTCCGGTTCAGGGAAAAATGGCTCACCCGGCATAAATGCCACGTCCACCGCCAATGCGTCTGCCAATAGGGTGCGGGTATCCAGTGGCTGTTTCAGGGTCAGCCAGAAGAACAGCCCGCCATCCGGCTTGTGCCAGTCGGCCAGGTCGGCAAAATGCGCTTCCAGCGCCAACTGGAACGCATCCCTGCGCGTGCGGTAGTAGTCGCGCAAGGTCTTCAGGTGCAGCTGCAGCTTGTCGCTGCCCAGCCACTGCAGCACCTGCCACTGCCCCACCCGGTTGGTGTGCAGGTCGGCAGCCTGCTTGAGCCGCAACAAATGCGGGAACAGATCGGGGCTGGCGATCAGGTAGCCCACCCGCAGGCCGGGGAGCAAGGTCTTGGACACCGTACCGGTGTAAATCCAGCTGGCGTTACGCAAGCGGCTGACGATCGGCTGGGCGCTGCCACCATCGAAGCTCAGCTCGCGATAGGGTTCGTCCTCGATCAACGTCACCCCGAACTCATCCAGCAAGGCCGCCACCGCGTCGCGCTTGGCTTCGCTGTAGCGCAGGCCCGAGGGGTTCTGGAATGTCGGGATCAAGTAAATGAAGGCCGGGCGATGGCGCTGCAGGCACCCACGCAGTTGCGCCAGGTCCGGGCCATCGGCCTGCATCGGCAAGGCCAGGCAATCGGCGCCAAACAGCTGGAAGATCTGCAGCGCCGCCAGGTAGGTCGGCGCTTCGAGCATGATCTGCGTGCCTTGGTCGATGTACAGCTTGGCCGCAAGGTCCAGGGCCTGTTGCGAACCACTCACCACCAACACCTGGCTGGCCTGACAGTCAATCCCCAGTGCCCGTGCTTCGGCCGCCAGTGCTTCGCGCAGGGCCGGCTCGCCCTCGCTCATGCCGTACTGGCCCATGTTGACCGGCATGTCGGCCCAGTCGACCTTGGGCAACATCGCTTCGGCCGGCAAACCGCCAGCGAACGACATCACCCCAGGGCGCTGGGCAGCGGCAAGGATTTCACGGATCAGGGAACTCTTGAGGCGCGTGACACGTTCAGAGAAAGCCATGGGGATCACCGGTAGCAAGGCAGAAGGAAAATACGTCAAACTATTTGACTGAAATTACGCTGCTACCCGTGGATTAGTCAATATGATTGACCTTAAAAACCCTGCCTCCCAGCAACAGGCGATGGAGGCCTTTTTCTTCGGCTACCAGGCGTTCACCGCCAAGGCCGACGAAATGCTCGAACGCCGTGGCCTGGGCCGGGTGCATCAACGCATCGTGTTCTTCATCGCGCGCTATCCGAACCTGAGCGTGAAGGACTTGCTGGCCTTGCTTGGGGTCAGCAAGCAAGCGCTGAACATGCCAATGCGCCAGTTGACGGAAATGCGCCTGGTGGAGAGTGCGGCCTGCGAGGCCGACAAACGCAAGCGCTTGCTGGCCCTGACCGAGGAAGGCGCGCGCCTGGAGCAGATGCTGCGGCGCGAGCAGGTGAAGTTGCTGGAGCGGGTGTTCGCAGAAGCCGGGGAAGACGCTGTGAATGGCTGGCTGGCAGTGAACACGGCGCTGGGCAAAAGCCAGATGGCTACTGCCTGAACACGCCTGGCGGCACTTGCGCCGGCCAGGCGCTCAGCCCTGCCAGGCGCAGGCTCAGAAACTGTACTTGGTACTGAGCATCACATTGCGCGGCTCGCCATAGAACCCGGTGTAAAAGGTCGGGTCCAGCGCGCTGAGGTATTTCTTGTCGAACAGGTTGTTCACGTTAACGGTCGCCGTCAGGTGCTGGGTGACGTCATAACGCGCCATCAGGTTGAACACCGCGTATTGGCCCTGGGTCGCCTTGACCGTATGGCCAATCTGCCACGGCGCATCAGTCAGGCTCAGGCCGCTTTGCCAGTTCATGCCGCCACCCACGGTCAGGCGATTAAGTTCGCCCGGCAGGCGGTAGGTGGTCCACAGTTTGACCATGTTCGCCGGGGCGATGGTGTTGATACGCTCATGGTCCGCATCCTTGGTCAGGCTGTGGCTGTAACTTGCAGTGACGTTCCAGCCGGGCGTGATCTCGCCGAAGACTTCCAGGTCGATACCCCGCGTGGTGGCACCGGACACCGCCTTGTAAGCGCGCTCGCGATCGGTCCCTTCGACGAAGCCGCCACTGAGCACACCCAGGTTGTCCTGCTTGATCTGGTAAAGGGCAATGGCTGTATTGACACGCCCGTCCAGCAGCTCGCTTTTCAGGCCGATTTCATAGTTGTCGCCTTCGCGCGGCTCAAGCGTGGCGCCACTGCTGTCGCGTAGCGACTGTGGCTTGTAGATCTTGGTGTAGCTGGCATACACCGAATGCTGTGCATTCAGGTCGTAGACCACGCCCGCGTAGGGCGTGACAAAACCGGATTCGCGGGTGGCCTGATGGTTGGTCGAACGGGTGTAGGGCGCGTTGTAGATGGCCTTTTTCTTGTAGCTGTAATCGCCGACACGGGCGCCCAAGATCAGTGACAGGTCGTCGGTCGGCTTGAAACGCGCCACCATGTACGCAGCATCCTGGCGGATGGTGGTGTCATCGTTCATCAGCTTGCCCACCGAGACCGGGCGGTCGGTGTTGTTGTCCCAGTCGTAGATATTGACCGGCTTCATTTCCAGGTCATCGTCGTCCGGGTTGCTGTAGTCGTGAAACGCCGAGCCGCTCACACCGGCCAACAGCTCGTGCTGGCGCCCCAGCAACTGGAACGGCCCCTGAACGATGGCATCGATACCCAACTGACGTTGCGAGCCATAGCCGTCGCCGCCATACAGGTAAGCACCCTCCCCGGTTTGCTTGTTGGGGAAACCGCCACTGGCGGACGCCAGCGAGTAGTCACGGGTGCTGTACATGTTGTTTACCGACACCTTCAGCTTCCAGTCGTTGACCAGGTCTTGTTCCAGGGTGGCGAAGGTATTGAGGGTGTTCTGCTGGCGATAGCTCCAGCGCGAGGCCGCATTGGTCGAGCGCGAGAAATCGGTCTGCTCGCCGTCATCGTAGAACAGCGGGAAGCTGGCGAACGAAACCCCACGCGGGTCGTTTTTCTGGTAGTCGAAGCCTACCGTCAGCAGGGTGCTGTCGCTGAGGTCCGCTTCGAGGATGCCGTAATAGGTCTGTTTTTCCTGCTGGTAATGGTCGATGTAACTGTTGCCCTGCTGGTAAGCCACCACGGCACGGCCACGCAGGCGGGCGTCGGCGGTCAGTGGGCCGGATAGATCGACTTCGCTTCGATAGGTGTCCCAAGACCCCGCTCCGGCGCTGACAGCACCTTGGAAGTTTGCCGTCGGACGCTTGCGGATCAGGTTAACGCTGCCCGACGGGTCGCCGGCCCCGGTCATCAGCCCGGTGGCACCGCGAACGATTTCGACTCGGTCATAGATGGACGTGTCGATCATGCTCTGCGGGCTGGCACTGGTCTGCACGATCAGGGTGGTGGGGATACCGTCAAACTGGTAGTTGTCGATCGAATAGCCACGCGAGTAGATGTTCACCCGCTCGCTGTCGATGTTCTGCACGTTCAGGCCAGGGGTTTGCTTGAGCACGTCACTGAGGGTGTTCAGTTGCTGGTCTTCGATGCGCTGGCGCGTCATCACGCTGACGGTCTGCGGGGTTTCGCGCAGCGACAACGCCAGTTTGGTCGAACTGTTGCTGGAACCGGTGGTGTAGGAGCCGGTTCCTTCCGTGACAGCCCCCAGGCCCGCCGCGTCGATGTTGGTTGCACCAAGCTCCATGGCCCCACTGCTGTCGGCCCTGGCCAATACGTAGCGCTTCTCCCCGGCCTGCACGACGCGCAGGCCGCTACCTTGGAGCAGGCGGGCAAAGCCCTGCTCCAGCTCATAGTCACCTTGCAGGCCTGGCGAGCGCAGGCCGGCAGTGTCTTGCGAACTGAAGGTGATCATGACCCCGCTCGCGGCGGCGAACTGACTGAGCGATGCCGCCAGGCTGCCAGCCGGAATGTCGTAGGCGATGGCCCAGGCGGGCGTGACCACCAACAACGAGCCGGTCAGGCTCAGGGCAAGAAGTGAGGGACGTACGAGCATGAAGGGGATCCTGAAAAGGTTGGCAATAACTGCGACTGATGCGCATGTGCAGGTAGAGCCGAAACAGGAAAGAAAAACTGTTACCCCTCCACGCGAAATATTTTCAGGCCGCCCTGCCCTCTACCCGCACCCAATAGCGCGTCAGGCGCCGCAGCCTTACCGGCAGGGAGTCCTCCAGGTTGGCCAGTACACCCTCGCTGTCATCCAGCAGGAATGTGCCCGACAGTCGCAACCCAGCGACCTCCGGTGCACAGCCCAGATAGCCGTGTCGATAACGGGAAAGCTCCGCCACGACGTCTTCCAGCCGCCAATCGACCACCACCAGCATGCCTTGCGTCCACGCCGAACCCTGCGCCACGGCCGGCAGCAACGGCCCCGCAGTGTCAGCGGTAAAACTCACTGCCTGGCCTGCCTCGGCGCGCAAGGTTTGACCAATGGCCAGCCGTGGCTGAACCTCGACAGCATGGGCCTCCACCGTGACCCGGGAAATGCCCGCCCCCTGGCGTACCGTAAAGCGCGTGCCCAAGGCCAGCACACGGCCTTCGGCTGTTTGTACGCTGAGCGGGCGCGTATCCTTGGCCGTCTCGACCAGGATTTCGCCTTGGTGCAACACGATCAGCCGCTGCGTGCCATCGAACTGCACATCGGCCCGCGAGTCGGTGTCCAGCACCAGCCGGCTGCCGTCGGCCAAGGTGAAGTGGCGGCGCTGCCCTACCCGCGTGCTGTAGTCCGCGCCCCAGGGCGAGACCTGATAGCCCCGCCAGCCGACGACCCCCACACCCAGCAGCATGGCCAGCATCTTAACGGCGGCGCGGCGCTGTTGCCGTGCCTGTTCGAGCGTTGTCCCCGCCAGGCCTGCCGGGGCCTGGCCCAAGCGTTGCTGCAGTTGCTCGATGCGCTGCCAGGCCTGGGCATGCTGCGGGTCCGCCGCCAGCCATGCCTGCCACTCGCGGCGTGTAGTGTCGCTGACCGCACTGTCATGCAACCGCACATACCAGTCCACTGCCTGGGCCAGGGTGCGCTTCATGCTTCTTCCAGCAGCAGGCAGTGCATCAGGCCTCTGGCCAGATGCTTGCGCACCGTGCTGACCGAAACCCCACAGCGATCGGCGGCTTTTTCGTAGCTGAGCCCATCGAGTTGCACGGCAAGGAAAATCTGCCGGGTACGCGCACCCAGGCCATCGAGCATGCGGTCGATGGCCAGCAGGCTGTCGAGGATCAGCGCGCGGGTCTCGGCCGAAGGCGCGTGCAGTTCCGGGCGCGCCATCAGTGCATCGAGGTAGGCCTGCTCCAGGCTGCGGCGCCGATACAGGTCGATGACCAGGCCACGGGCGATGGTCGCCAGGTACCTGCGGGGTTCCTGCAGGGTGCCGGATGAGCGTGCCAGAAGCACACGGACGAACGTGTCCTGGGCAAGGTCCGCTGCATCGGCGGAGTTGCTCAGCCGATGGCGCAACCAACCGCGCAGCCAGCTGTTGTGGTCACGGTAAAGGGCGTGAAGATGCGCGTGGGGTGCTGCGTCAGAGGCCGTTATGGACATGCCTTCTCCCTGCCGGCAGTGATGCAAATAAGAATTTGTCTCGATTGTATTGATAAGCCTTCGCCTTGGGAAGCCAGCGCCCAAGCCATGTTCATCACCGTGTTGACGCTATTTTCACAGTCAACCGATTAGCGTCACGCCTTTTCCGGCCACAGGCACATCTGCTGGCCGCCAAGGTACGACGAGGCATACGTGTCACACACTACATCCCCCGCCGCGCACAAGCGCGTGGACTGGGCCGGCCTGGGCTGGCTTCTGCTGTTCTTCTGGTACTTCTCCGGCGTCACCCAGGCGTTGTTGCTGTTCAGTGGCACCACCGGCTTTGCCGGTTTTCGCGATGCGTTCTTCCTCAGCAGCCTGTGGCTGGCCCCGGTGCTGCTGCTGCCCCGCTTCACCCGCGCCACGGCGGCTGTCATCGGCCTGGTATTGTGGGCCGCATCGCTGGTGGGCCTGAGTTACTTCGGCATCTATCGTCAGGAGTTCTCGCAAAGCGTCATCTTCGTGATGTTCGAGTCCAACACCGCCGAGGCCGGCGAATACTTCAGCCAGTACTTCAGCGTGTGGCTGGGCCTGGCGCTGCTGCTGTACACGCTGGTTGCAGTACTGCTGTGGAAACGTGTACGCCCCGTCAGCTTGCCCCTACGCAGCCGCCTGCCGGTGGTGGCCCTGTTGCTGGTGGCCAACCTGGTGTACCCGTTCTACAAGCAGATGGTCACCCAGGAACGCAACTTCGCCGATGCCGCTGAAAAAGTGCAGCAACGCATGGAGCCCGCAGTGCCTTGGCAACTGTTGGTCGGCTACCGTCAGTATCGCCAGCAACTGGACAACATGCAGGACTTGCTGGCCCAGAACGCCGCATTGCCCCCACTGCAAAACCTGCGTGACAGCAGCGGCACCGCGCCGCGCACCCTGGTGCTGGTACTGGGCGAGTCCACCACCCGCGAGCACATGCACCTGTACGGCTACAACCGCGACACCACGCCCAACCTCGACGCGCTGGCCGCCAGCGACAAGGGCCTGACGGTGTTCCGCGACGTGGTATCGCCACGCCCGTACACCATCGAAGTGATGCAGCAGATCCTCACCTTCGGCGACGAGCAGAACCCGGACCGCTTCCTCACCGACCCGTCGCTGATCAACCTGATGAAACAGGCAGGCTACAAGACCTTCTGGATCACCAACCAGCAGACCATGACCAAGCGCAACACCATGCTCACCACCTTCTCGCAGCAGACCGATGCGCCGGTATACCTGAACAACCAGCGCAACCAGAATGCCAGCCAGTACGATGATGTGGTGCTGGCGCCGTTCGAGAAGGCCTTGCAAGACCCTGCGCCGAACAAGTTCATCATCGTGCACCTGCTGGGCACGCACATGGACTATCGCTTCCGCTATCCCGACGACTATGCCCACTTTACCGACAACACAGGTGTACCCGGCCAGCTGACGGCGGACCAGGTAAAAACCTACAACTTCTACGACAACGCGGTGCGCTACAACGACTATGTGGTGTCGAGCCTGATTAAACGCTACTCGGCCGGCAACCCCAATGGCTTCCTGGTGTACCTGTCCGACCACGGTGAAGATGTGTACAGCTCCGGTGACCACGACCGCCTGGGGCGCAACGAAGGCGCGCCGACCCGGCCGATGTACACCATCCCGTTCCTGCTATGGACCTCGCCCAGCTGGCAGGCCGAGCACCCACGCGACTTGCAGGCGATGGCCAGCCGCCCTTACAGCAGCTCGCACCTGATCCATACCCTGTCCGACCTGGCCGGGCTGAGCTATGACCGCTATGAGCCGGCCAAGAGCCTGGTGAGCCCGCAGTTCGTGGCAGCACCGCGCTGGATCGGTGACCCGTACCGCAAGGATGGCTTGCGCGAATTCGACCACCTGCCGATGGACAAGGCTGCAGGCTTGCAGCAGGCGGCCAGTAATGGCGAAGAGCAGAACGGCAAGCGCTTGAACTGATGTTTTTTGGTTGAGATCGTTGGGGGCGCTTTGCGCCCCTTGCGTCACAATGGGCCGCAAAGCAACCCCAGGGCCTTAAGCCTTACATCACATAAATTAAATTTAAATTGATTTTAAATTACGTGTGCGCGACGCTCTGCTCATTCCCTTGGCCCGCAGAGCAGCCCCATGTCCACAGCTCCCCGCGAAACCCGCAAGGACGGCGCCGTCACCCGCACCCGCATCCTTGAAGCCGCTGGCGAACTGTTCGCCGCGCTTGGCTATGCCGAAACCAGCAACAAGGCCGTTGCCGCCAAGGCCGAGGTCGACTTGGCCTCGATCAACTACCACTTTGGCAGCCGCAACGGCTTGTACCTGGCCGTGCTCGACGAAGCACGCCAGCGTTTCCTCGACCTCAGCGACCTGCAACGCATCACCCAAGGCAACCAACCACCCGCGGACAAGCTGCGCGTGCTGGTAGAGCTGGTGGTGCACAAAGCCACATCAGCCCAGGACAACTGGCACCTGCGGGTACTGGCCGCGGAAATCCTCGCCCCCAGCCCCCATGGCCAGGCGCACCTGCAGGCGGCAGCGCCGTTGCGGCTGTCGCTGCTCAAGGCTCTGTTCAGCGAAATCAGCGGTATCCCTGCAAGCGACCCCGCCCTGACCCGCTGCATCCTCTGCGTCACGGCGCCCTGGGCAATGTTGTTGATCGGCCCGCGCGGTGGCTCTGGCGCGCTGCACGAGATTCTGCAAATGCCGGCCGACGCCGTTGCAGCGCAGTTGTACCGCTTTGCCCTGGCAGGCCTGCTGGATGCCGGCCAACAGCATGCCCAGGCCCACGCCACACACCGTTGAGGTCAGCCCCGTGCAACCGATATCCACCGATACCTCCCCCGCCGCAACGGACGCGCAAACCTCCATCCCACTGCTGCTGGCAGCCCTGATGCTGGTGATGTTCCTGGCCGCACTCGACCAGACCATCGTATCGACCGCGCTGCCCACCATCGTCAGCGACCTGGGTGGGTTGCGCTGGCTGTCCTGGGTGGTCACCGCTTACCTGCTGGCCTCCACGGTGGTGGTGCCACTGTATGGCAAGTTCGGCGACCAGTTCGGCCGCAAGCGTGTGCTTCAGGTCGCCATCGTGGTGTTCCTGCTGGGTTCGGCGTTGTGTGGCGCAGCGCAGACCATGGCCCAGCTGATTGCCTTTCGTACCCTGCAGGGATTGGGCGGTGGTGGCCTGATGGTGGTGGCGATGGCCGCGATCGGCGATGTCATCCCGCCCGCCGAACGTGGCCGCTACCAAGGCCTGTTCGGTGGCGTGTTCGGCCTCGCCACAGTGGTCGGGCCACTGATCGGCGGTTTCCTGGTCGAGCACCTGTCCTGGCATTGGATTTTCTACATCAACCTGCCGCTGGGCCTGTTGGCGCTGTTGGTGATCGGCAGCGTGTTTCGCCCGCATGTGGCCCTGGTGCGGCATGAGGTGGACTACATCGGTGCATTCTTCCTCACCGTGGCACTGGGTGCCCTGGTGCTCATCACCAGCCTGGGCGGCAGCCTGCTGGCGTGGCAGTCACTGGACATGCTGTGCCTGTCGCTGTTCGCCCTGATCGGCCTGGTCGGTTTCGTCCTCGAGCAACGCCGCGCCGCAGAGCCGATCATGCCGCTGCACCTGTTCCGCCACCGCACCTTCGTGCTTGCCGGGCTGATCGGTTTTATCGTCGGGGTATCGCTGTTCGGCGCGGTTACCTTCCTGCCGTTGTACATGCAGGTGGTGAAAGACGCCACGCCGACCAGTGCCGGGCTGCAGATGCTGCCGTTGATGGGTGGCCTGCTGGTGGTGTCGGCGATTACCGGGCGACTGATCAGCCGCTGGGGCCGCTACCGGGTTTTCCCGATCCTTGGCACCCTGCTGCAAGTGGTTGCCCTGGGCCTGCTGAGCCGGCTTGAGCTGGACACGCCCATGGCGCTGATGAACCTGTACATGGGCCTTTTGGGCGCCGGCCTGGGCATGGTCATGCAGGTGTTGATCCTGGCGGTGCAGAACAGCGTCGAGCCGCGCCATATGGGCGTGGCCACCTCCGGGGCGACCTTGTTCCGCTCGATTGGCGGCGCCATCGGCGTTTCGCTGTTCGGCGCGTTGTTCTCGCATGCCCTGCTAGGCGGCCTGGCCAGCGATTTCGCCGCCAGCGCCGGTGGCCCGGCGAGCCTTTCACCAGCCGCCGTGCACGCCCTGCCCGCCGCCCTGCAACACAGTTACCTGCTGGCGTTTTCCGGGGCGATGCATGGCGTGTTCATGCTGGCTGGGGGGATCACCAGCGTGGCCTTCGCACTGTCCTGGTTGCTGCGCGAGGTGCCGCTGCGGCGAGCCTGAGCAAAGCGCCGATAGCCCCACAGGGCAACCAGCAACACCAACGCCCCGGCCGCCAACGCCACCTGGAAACCGGCGCTGGCGCCCAACCCGTCGACCACCTGCCCTGACGCCACAGCGCCCAATGCCACGCCAACATTCAAGCCGGCCAGCAGCCAGGTCATGCCTTCGGTCAGTTGGCTGGCGGGCACCAGACGCTCCACCAGGGCCATGGCCACGATCAGGGTTGGTGCGAAAAACAGCCCGGCCAGCAACACGGCAGCAGCCAACCCGAACAGGTTGCCTGCCAACAGTAGCGGCACGGTACTGGCCGCCGTCGCCAGGCCGCCGAGCAACAACAGCCTGTGCAAAGGCGCCGCCAGATTCACGGCACCGAACAGCAGGCCCGCCGCGCACGAGCCAATGGCATAGCACGACAGCACGACACTGGCTGCCGCCGGCATGCCGGCCTGTTCAGCGAATGCCACGCTGACGATATCGACGCTGCCCACGATCACGCCCATGGCCACCATCAACAGGACCAGCAGGCGCACGTCCGCCTGAGCGATCACCGCAACCCGCTGGTGGCCGGTCGAGTCATCAGCCTGCAGCGGGGGTTCGCTGCCCGTTTGCACGACCAAGGCGAATACCCCGATGGCCAGCAACAGCGCGGCGGCCAATGGCCCGGCCTGGGGCAGCAAGGCCACGCTGAGCCCGACCGACAGGGGCGGGCCGGCGATGAACGTGACCTCATCGAACACCGTTTCCAGCGAAAAGGCACTCTGCAGCTGTGGCGTATCGCGGTACAGCGCCGTCCAGCGCGCCCGTACCATTGCCGACAGGCTGGGCATGCAGCCGGCCAGCGCTGCAGCGGGGAACAGGCACCAGGCCGGCGCCTGCCAGGTGACGCACGCCAGCAGCAACAACAAACCGGCCACGCTCAGCGCGGTGGCGGCCGGCAACACGCGGCGCTGGCCATGGCGATCGACCAGACGGGAAACCTGTGGCGACAGCAGTGCGTAGGTCAGCACGAACGTGGCCGCCACCGCTCCGGCCAGGGCGTAGCTGCCGTGCAGTTGCGCGAGCATGGTGATGATACCGATGCCGGTCATGGGCAACGGCAGGCGGGCCAACAGACCAGCCAGGGTAAAGCCAAGGGTGCCGCGTGACTGGAACAGCGCGCGGTAGGTCGTGAACATGGGTCGACTCTCCTTATCGAACGAAAGCACACTTACATTCATTGCGTATGATTAAAACCCTATTATCATACGCACTGAATGTAAAGCACTGGGTTCGCAGGAGACGCTCCCACAACGGCTCTATGTAGGGTCAGGCCACAGGCGAACAACTACCCCGCCCGGCACTCCCCCGCACCGCCTCGGCCAGTTTGCGAAGGTTGGCCTGATGCGCATTCACCAGGCTGGTGATGCTGTTGTCAGCCGCAGTCTGCACCGAGGTGCGGCAGGTCAGCTCAGCCTGCCCCGCCACCTTCAGGCGCCAAACGGCCTCCAGCGAGGCGTAACGCCCCGGCACGGTGTCGAAGCGCTGCACATCCACCCGCAAAGCCGCCTTGCCGCCGCCCGCCGGGCCACCCAACTGGTCTTGCAGGGCGCTGCGGAACTCATCCACCAGGTTGGCCCCCCACCATTCCGTCTCAAGGATGGCCAGGCCGCTCTGCCCTTCGCGTACCACCAACTGTGGGCGGTCGACCTGGGGCGGGACGACCACCCTGACCACCTGGATGCGCTGGCCACTGTCACGCGCCGGCTCACTCGGTACCAAGGTGTGGTAGTTGTTCGGCGTACTGCTGCAGCCCCCGAGCCATACCAGCAGGCTAGCCACACAAACATTGCGTAGTCGTTGCATCGGCTGTCTCCTCAGGGCTCAAGGTCTGCGGGCCCGGCCGCTTTCGGCCGGCCACGAATCAGTGACTCGGGGTGGCGGCCCAGGTAATCGGCAAGGTCACGCAGCGAACGTGACATGCGTTCCAGCTCATCCAGTGTTTCGCCCATTCGCTCGCGCTGCGGCGAGTCCTCGGAAATGGCCGAGTTGGCGGTGCGCAGGGTCTTGTGCACTTCGTCCAGCGCCACTTTTACATCCGGCAGTGTCTGGCCATTGAATTGCTTGAGGCTGGCGCGCAGCTCACGCAGGCTGCCGTCGAGGTTGCCGGCGATGCTTTCCAGCGGCAGCTTGGCAATGCGTTCCACGACCCGCTGCAGCTGCTCCTGCAACTGCTCCAGGCTACCCGGCAACGTGGGGATGATGATGGGGTTGGCGGCCATGTCGAAGGCGACTTTGGGGGCATCGGGGTAGAAATCCAGGGAAATGAACATCTGCCCGGTGATCAGGTTGCCGCTGCGCGCCTGGGCCCGCAGGCCATGCTCGACAAACGTGCCGATCAGCTCCCGCGCACCATCCATGTCGCCTTCGGTGTGCTTGAACACCGCCAGCATCTTGCGGTGCACCGGCCCCAGGCGCTGCGGGTAGATTACTGCATCCACCACTACCGGGAAGGTCTGCCTGGCGGCGTCGTAATCGAGCTGAATAGAGGTAACACGCCCAAACTCCACACCCTTGAACTCCACCGGCGCACCCACCGACAAGCCGCGCATGGCCTGGTCGAAGCGCAGTTGCAGGTACTGCGCCTGGCCGTGGGGAGGGGCCAGCGCCAAGTCGCGGTCGGCAAATAGCTGGAAGCGGGCCTGGTCGGCAGCTGGCTCGGCTTGCGGGGCGAAATCGGGCGAACCAAAGGCCAGCCCCCCCACCAGGATCGATGATAACGACTCGGTATCGACCTTCAGCCCGTTGGCGCCAATCTGCATATCGACACCACTGGCATTCCAGAAGCGCGTGTCGGCGGTGACGAAGCTGTCGTAGGGGGCTTGCACGAACACGCCAATCTCCACGCCCTTGCCATCGTCCTGCAGCGCAAAAGAGACCACTTCACCGACCGGGATCTTGCGGTAGTAGATCGATGAGCCGACATCCAGCGAGCCCAGATCGCTGGCGGTAAGGACAAAACGCTTGCCCTTTTCGTCATAGGTGATCGGCGGCGGCAGCTCCAGCCCGACGAAGGACTTTTCCGGCACTTTCGACTCACCGGAATCAGCCCCGATGAAACTGCCCGAAAGCAGCGTGTCCACCCCGGAAACCCCGCCTACGCCGATGCGCGGTCGCACCACCCAGAAGCGCGCGCCCTGGGTGGCAAAAGAGCGGGCATCGTTGGACAGCTGCACGTTGGCCACCACGCTCTTCTTGTCCTCGGCCAGGTCCACCGTGGTCACTTCGCCAATCACCACGCTGCGGTATTTCACCTGGGTCTTGTGCGCCACCAACCCCTCCCCGCTGTGGAAGGAAATGGTGATCACCGGCCCTTGCTGCATCCAGTTGCGTACCACTAGCGATGCGCCGATCAGGATAGCCAGAATCGGCACGATCCAGACCAGCGACACCCCCCAGCGCCGTGTGCGCACGTCAACCTGACCTGTACCGTCGCGCTTGTCAGTCTGTTGCCCCATCAATGCGGCCTCCCTCGTTGGCATGGCTATCCCAGATCAGGCGTGGATCGAAGCTCATTGCAGAGAACATGGTCAGCACCACCACCATGCCAAAAAACAGGATACCCACCCGTGGCTCGATGGTGCCCAGCCCGCGCAGTTGCACCAGCGCCGCCACCAGCGCCACCACCATCACGTCGAGCATGGACCAGTAGCCGATCAGCTCGACGAAGCGGTACAACTGCGAACGCTGTCGGCAAGCCCAGGTGGAACCACGCTGGGCGGTGTACAGCAGCAGGCCGAGGGAGAAAAACTTGATCGCGGGCACACCCACGCTGGCAATGAAGATGATCAGCGCAATGTCCCAGGCCCCAGCTTCCCAGAATTCCAGCACACCACCGCCAATGGTGCTGTCGCTGCCACTGCCGAGCATTTCGGTGTGCATCACCGGCAGCAGGTTGGCGGGGATATAGAACACCAGCGCCGCCAGCAGAAACGCCCAGCCACGGCTGATGGCATTGCTCTTGCGTCGGTGAATGGCCGCGCCGCAACGGTTGCAGGTGTGCGCACCGCCACTCATGTCGCAGGCCTGGCCGCAGCCATGACACAGGCACAAGCCAAGGTCGTCTGCGTTGGCCGGGGTTGTCATACCTGCTCCCACAAGTCGCGGATGTCCTTGCCGGCAATATGGATGATCAGCATGCTCAGCGCGGCCAGGGCCAGCAGGCCGATACCGGGGATTACATCGAGCAACCCCGCCAGTTTGATCACCGCCACCATCGCCCCCAGCAGGCACACCTCCAGCATGCTCCACGGTCGCAGGCTTTCCAGGCCACGCATGCACAGGGCAAAACCGGGGGCACGCTGGCCGGCCAAGGCAAAACTCAACACCCAGCACAACAAGGCAATCTGCAACAGCGGTGCGAAGATGATCGACAACGCCATGACCAAGGCGATGAAGGTGATACTGCCGTGGCTGAGGATCTGCACCGCGTCCCACAACGTCGCCGAATGGGTTAGCCCCTGCATCCCGATGGTCATGACCGGGTAAGCATTGGCAAATACCAGCAGGACGCCACCGGTCACACTCAACGCCAGCCGCTGCTCGATGGTGAGCGACGTATGCCGGTACAGCACGCCGCCACAGCACGGGCACAGGGCACGCTGGTGCTTGAGCAATGGCACACGCTGGTACACCGTGTCGCAGTATTCGCAAATGATCAGATCTTGGGGCTGGGTCATGTTGGTTCCCACGGATAGACCTGCAGGCAGCACCTACGTCAGCAAGCCTAGACGGGAAAAGCGCAATGCGTCAGCGGGTGTGCCCATCGTCGCTAACCTCCGGGCAACGGCTGCCCGGAGGTTAGCCCAGCGCTACTCGAGCAACTGCTCCAGGCTTGGATCACGCATTACACGCTGCACGGGCTGCTGTGCGGCTTTGCCCGGCACCGACATCTTCAACTTCATGCTGGCCACTTTGGCGCAGGCATTGCTGCCGTCCGCATAGATACCGCTCATGTCGCACTTCCACTGGTAGAAGTTCACCAGGCCACCCGACATCTGCAAGCTGTAGTCGGTACTTTGCGTACCTGGGGTGAAGGCGTGCCCCGCCGGGATGTTCTGGAACCATTTCATCCACTCGGCGGAGCCCGGTTTCGGTGGGTTTTTCTGGAACAATGGGTTCATGATCGCCACCTGCGGCGCCTCGGCGGTGGCGTGGCAGCTCAGGCAGGAGCTGTTGGGGTTGTCCACCGGCCCATTGAGTCGACCGTTCCAACCCAGGTGGGTAGGCGGCAGTTCACGGGTATCGGCGTTGATGGCGGTCTGTTGCAGTGCCTTGTTGATACGGGTCTGGGTGGGCTGTGGGTTGGTGTACTCATTGCTGGTCACCTGAGGGTCGTTGCCCCACATGACGCCCACCGGCACAAGGTTGTCCCAGCTGGCCTTGCCGCTCATGGCCCCGTTGTACTGGAAGGTACCGAAGATCCACCCGGTTTCGGCAATACGCGTGTCGCGCACGGCTACGTCCATCTGGATCAACGCCACGTCCTTGAGCTTGCGGTTGGCCGAGGTGAACGTGTCTGTGATATAGCCCTGCCACAGCACCGGGTTGGCCAGAAACGGCACCGTGCTGCGGTCGATGTCGGCGAACAGCGCCTTGCACACCACCGTGCCGTTGGCAAAGCTGTTGGGTTGGGCGGTATGGCTCGGGTCTGGGTTGTTCGGGTCCTTCCAGACTTGCCCAATGGTGTAGGCGCCAATGTCGTTATAAATCCCCACGGCATAGGTTTGACCGGTGGCCGTCTGCGTGCTGGCCAGTTGCTTGACCTGAATCTGCGCCTCCTTGGTCAGCCCGTGTATGCCCTCACGCCCCAGCGGGCCGTAATGCTGCCACGGCATGTGGTACCACTGCCGAACCTTGTTGTGCTGCACATACCAGTCAGCCTCGACGTTGCCCTCCAGGCAATAGCGCTTCGCAGCCTCCATGTACGGGCGCCATGTCTCGAAGTTGTTGTCGCGCTTGGCAGGCAACTTGCCGAAGAACGCCGGCACGCCATTGGGCGGTGACGTCGGATAGTTTTGGCTGAGGGTAAATTTGGTCCCTTCGTAACTGTCGGGTGGCGCGTAGCCATAGTCCGGGTAGGTACCGGCCTGTGCGGCGAGGCTGTACAGGGTGGCCGTCATGGCCAGTGTGGCAAGTGTTCCTTGGGGCTGGTTCATCGATGATCTCCTTGATCGGCTGCACTCCTGGCATCGACAGGGCGCGTGCCCATGGCGGATGCAGGGACTCCTTTATTGTTTTTGGGCCGAGTTCGCCCGAACGCGGCCGGCTGTCACGGGTGAGTGAATGGCGTGTGGCGCACCTCCCTGCCGGCTTTTTGCCGAGCGAACGCGTACATCTCAGGCCGTTTGGCCAGGGTTGATCGAAAGCGTGTGTAAACGGAGTGTGCGCAGGGGGGTATGCGGGCTGTGCCGCGTGTCGACTCCTGTCGAGCGCTTGCCGTTCTTCCTTGCTATCAGGTGTAGGCGAAACGGCAAAAACTGCCAGCCGTTTGGCATGCCGAGCCGATTTCCGGTCGTTTTGCCTATCACCGTCTTACCGCCGAACTATTCTGTGAAGCGGGCTTTCCGCCCAGTGGAGGTGTGCCATGCGTACGTTCACGTGGAGTTACCTGCTGCTACTGCTGTGCGCGGCATCGGCGGCCCAGGCGCAGTCGGTGGTGCCGCTCAAGGGCCAGAGCAGCCAGCAGATGCAACTGGATATCAACGATTGCAATACCGTCGCCAGCAATGCCGCGAACAGCACGGCGACGTCCAGCGACCCGCATGTCGGTGGACGGGTACGCGGTGCGGCCGCGGGTGCCGCCGCCGGCGCGGTAGGCGCGCAGGTACGCGGTAACCAGCACGACGAGCTGTATGACCGGGTAGGTGACGACGCCAAGCAGCAGTACCGGCAGAACCGTGCCGGCGAAGTGGCCGCCGCCGGTGCCGCGGTCGGAGGCATGCGCCAGCGTCAGGACCGGCGTCAGGACAGGCGCAGCCAGGACCAGGCAAAAACCCAGGCCCATGCCAGCGCCTACAGCGGCTGCCTGCAGGGGCGCGGCTATCAGGTCAACCCCTGAGCAACCGGCACGCCATGCCCCTGCCGGTGAGGCATGGCGTGCTCAGCTTCAGAACTTCGCCAGTTCTTCCCGACAAAACTCCACGAACAACTGCGCAGGCTTGGTCAGCTGCACGCGCTTCAACCACGCCGCAGCCAGCCCAGAAAGCGCCACTGGCTCGGTAATGTCCAGCATTGCCAAGCGCTGCCCGTCGTAGGTGTACTCCGTGTGCGGCCGTGTGACCAGCAACGAAAAACCAAAGCCCTGCCCGACCATGCCGCGCACCATCTCGATCGACGGCGAGCTGAAGACGATGTTTGGCGTCAGCCCCATTTCGTTGAACAGGCTGACGAAATAGGTGCGGCTGGGGGCCACGTCCAGCAAGATCATCGGCTCCGGGCACAGGTCGCGCAGCGACACCTGGGCCTGGCCGGCAAAGCGGTGGTTTTCCGGCAGCAGCACATAAGGCTTTTGCGGTGGCATCAACGGCTCGGCCTCGATGGTGCCATCCAGGTCGTGGTCATAGAGAAACGCCAGGTCGAAGGTACCGGCGGTCAGGCCCTGGATCAGGTCCTGCTGCTCGCCGTCGCGCAGGCGGATATCCACGCCAGGGTAACGTTGACGAAAGCCGGCGATCAAACGAGGCAGGTACAACGGTGCCACGGTTTCGAAACAGCCGATATCGATCTGCCCAGCCACGGTGTCGTTGTCGGCCAGGGCGTTCTGCTCGAACTCGTGGGCCATCTGCAGCAGCGCTCGGGTCTTGGCGTAGAAGCGCTTGCCGCTGGGCGTCAGCGACACGCCTTGGGCGTGGTGGCGGATGAACAGTTGCACGCCGAAGCTTTCTTCCAGGCTCTTGATGGCGGTGGAAATGGACGGCTGGGCGATGTACAGCTGGCGCGAGGCCTCGGCAACGCTGCCAGCCTCCACGGTGGTAACGAAGTACTTGAGTTGTCGCAGGGTATAAGCAGCCACGGGCACCTCTTTGACGCCTGTCGGCGCTGGGATCATGCCTGACACTTTACCTCCCGCGAACGCAAAGTGGGGGCTGGGTGATGAAGGATTTACCTATGGCTTGAGCAGGTTTTTGTGGGGGGGGGTGCCCTGCACCCCTCAACGTCGGTTCACTCGAACGACGCTATCATCACGCAGTCGTCACCTACCATCTTGTAGCCTGCCTCGCATTGCAATCCCACGGAAGTGGTGACACTCCGCTTGCGCCTGGAAAGGCTTTCCGGTTGTTGAGCATTGTCCTCTAGCGACGCTTCAGAGGTATCGGGCAGTTGATCCATGGGTTCTTCTTGCATGGTGTTCACTCCTGGTTTGAATTGTGTTGCCCGAACAACTTAAATGCTGGCGTCTGCACCAACCCATTTGGAAACACCCTCACGGCAGGCCCACAGCGAACTGGTTAAATACCCCCAAACGTCTTTACTGATACCCAACGGCATCAGGAACACGGTGTACGCCTATGAAGATCGTGGTCACCAGCATTCTCGTCGACGACCAGGCCAAGGCTCTGGCCTTCTACCACTACGTACTCGGTTTCGAGCCCAGGCACGACATCCCCATGGGCCGGCACCGCTGGTTGACCCTGACTTCGCCCAATGACCCCAACGGCGTCGAGCTGCTGCTGGAACCCGACGCGCACCCGGCCGCCAAAACCTACAAGGCCGCGCTCAAGCAGGACGGTATTCCCGCCACCTCGTTCGGCGTACGTGACATCCAGGCCGAATACACCCGGCTGTGCGCGGCGGGCGTGCAGTTTACCCAACCACCCACCAACATGGGCCCCGTCACGGTGGCCGTGTTCGATGACACCTGTGGCAACTTGATCCAGATCGCCCAGAAACACTGAAAGCCCCCAACCTAAGCGCACCAATAAGGAAAACAGATGCGCCACGAATTCCGCGAAGTCCTCAACGACCTGGTCGATTACTTCCTGCTTGGCGATATCCAGTTGCTAGAGCGCTTCAAGCAGGAGCACGAGCTACCGGACGACCTGGCCTACGCCTTCACTCACGACGACAGCGGCGACAAAGCGGTGCGCGAAGGCATCGTGCTGCCGCTGGCCGGGGTCGACAATCTGCCCTATCGCATCCTGTTCACCCTTGATGGCTACACACCGGCCCTGCGCGAAGCCGGCAGCCGCCTGAAACATCGGCGCAATGGCTATGTGCTGCGCGTCGAGCACGGTGCTGTGATGCTCTATACCTGGCGCATCCTGCAGCACTTCACACCCAAGACCCTGGGTGACCTGATGGCCCGCTACCAGGTGCCGGGGCGGCCGATCATCGAGCTGGACAATGGCTGGTACGACGTGGAGGTGCTGGCCGGGGCGCTGGTGCGCGAAGGCTTGTACGAGCCGGCGTTCGAGTTCGTGTTGAAGAAGCGCTGGAGCCGGGGTGAGGCGACGGAGGTGGATACAGGATATGCCTTTGGCCTGCGTGGCTATTTCGATTGATAGCCTCTGCGGGTCTCTTCGCGGGTTAACCCACGAAGAGACACTTACAGGCAACTTCATTAATCAGGTGTGGTTGATATCACGGTCCTTGGTTTCCGGCAGGAAGAAGATCCCCAGCACCGCTGTCATCACCGCAATCACGATCGGGTACCACAAGCCGTAATAGATATCCCCGGTCGCCGCCACCATGGCAAACGCGACCGTCGGCAGAAAACCGCCGAACCAGCCATTACCGATGTGGTAAGGCAGCGACATCGAGGTGTAGCGGATACGCGCCGGGAACAGCTCCACCAGCCAGGCGGCGATCGGGCCGTAGACCATGGTCACGTAGATCACCAGGAGGGTCAGCAGCAACAGCACCATCGGGTAGTGGATCTTCGCCGGGTCGGCCTTTTCCGGGTAGCCGGCCTCTTTCAACGCACCACTCAAGGTGGCGGTAAAGGCCTCGCTCTGCACTTTGAAGTCCGCGGCGGCCATGCTGCTGCCTTCAAAGCTGGGCAGTACCCGCTCACCAATGCGGATCTGCGCCACACTGCCAGGCTCGGCCGCCTGGTTGGTATAGGGAATGGCGCGCTTGGCCAGCAGGCTCTTGGCAATGTCGCAGGAGCTGGTGAATTTGGCCTTGCCCACCGGGTCGAACTGGAATGCGCACTGGCCAGGGTCGGCCACCACCACGACCGGGTTCTGCTCCTGGGCAACGAACACATCCGGGTTGCCGTACTCGGTCAACGCCTTGAAGATCGGGAAATAGGTCAGCGCGGCGATGATGCAGCCGGCCATGATGATCTTCTTGCGGCCAATGCGGTCAGACAAGCTACCGAAAAAGATGAAGAACGGCGTGCCGATCAGCAGCGAGCCGGCAATCAGCAGGTTGGCGGTCTGCGGCTCGATCTTGAGCATCTGCAACAGGAAGAACAGCGCATAGAACTGCCCGGTGTACCACACCACCGCCTGCCCTGCGGTACCGCCCAGCAGCGACATGATCACCACCTTGAGGTTGTCCCAGCGGGCGAACGACTCGGTCAGCGGTGCCTTGGACGCCTTGCCTTCGGCCTTCATCTTCATGAACACCGGCGACTCGTTGAGCTGCATGCGGATGTACACCGAAATCGCCAGCAGCAAGATCGACAACAGGAACGGCACCCGCCAACCCCAAGCTTCGAACACCTCGGTGCCCATGACGGTGCGGCACGCCATGATCACCAGCAACGACAGGAACAGCCCCAACGTGGCCGTGGTCTGGATCCAGGCGGTGAAGAAGCCCCGTCGGCCCTTGGGTGCATGTTCGGCCACATAAGTGGCCGCGCCGCCGTATTCACCACCCAGGGCCAGGCCTTGCAGCAGGCGCAGGGTAATCAGGATGACCGGCGCAGCCACGCCAATCGCGCTGTAGCTGGGTAGCAAGCCCACCAGTGCGGTCGACAGGCCCATGATGACAATGGTGATCAGGAAGGTATGCTTGCGCCCGATCATGTCGCCCAGCCGGCCGAACACGATGGCGCCGAACGGCCTTACCGCAAACCCGGCGGCGAAAGCCAGCAGCGCGAAGATGAACGAGGTGGTTTCATTGACCCCGGCAAAGAAGTGCTTGGCGATGATCGCGGCGAGAGAACCGTACAGGTAGAAGTCGTACCATTCGAACACCGTGCCCAGGGACGAGGCGAAGATGACCTTGCGCTCCTCCTTGGTGATACCGCGTTGGGGCGCGCTACTGCCCGTGGATGCGCTGTCGAGAACCGCCATGGGTTGCCTCCGTCATGTCGTCATGCAGGCCGGAGCACCTCACAACCACTTCACCGTCGCACCCAGGCGCTGGGGCTTGCTTTGGGTTGCGCGAAGCACGACGAGGCGGGCCGCCTCGGATCGCAGCAAGGTAAATGAAGCATAATCGGGATTGCCGGGATATCCACCCGCCTGGCCATACACCAGAGGGCAGCATGGACGACACGGCAACACCCGGCTGGCAGGGCGATATCTGGTTGGCGGACGATCACTGCCTGCTGCGGTCTACGCTGGGCAGGACCGACAGCCATGTGCATTACGCGCATCAGGTGCTTGTGGGCCTTGGTGCGGATGTCGAGGTGCGCCTGGGCGAGCGGATTTGCAGCGGCCCACAGGTGTTCATCGCGTCGCGGCAACCCCATGCCATCCTCAGCCATGGCGTACCGTGCCTAACCGTGTTTGCCGAACCGCTGGCCTTCGACCTGGCAGACCTTGCCCTGGCCTGCAAGCAAGCCGGCAACAGCACAGAGCAACTGGCAGAGTGCCTCATGCACTGGCCGCGCCGGCCGCTCGACCCGCGCCTGAGAAAAGCCCTCGAGCGCATCCGCGCACTCGACGAACAGGCCTTGCCGGCCCAGGAACTGGCCAGCACTGCTGCGCTGTCGCTCAGCCAACTGGAACGCCTGTTCAGCGGCGCACTGAAATTGTCCGTGCGCCGGCTGGTGCTGTGGCAGCGCTTGCGCATGGCCCTGCAACAGGCGCTGGGCGGCGCCAGCCTGACCGAAGCGGCATTGGCGGCGGGGTTTGCCGATTCGGCGCATTTCACCCGCAGCGTTCGCCAGCAATTCGGCCTCAGCCCAGGTGCCGCTTTGCGCCGCTTGCGCCTACGTACGTTCGGCTAACGCCTGACGCAGGCCTGCCGGCAATACCGCCGGTGGCTGAACATCTGCGCTTGCCCACGGCTCACGCAGTTGCGCCAGGTACGCCTGCGGATAGTCCGGCCGATCACCGATGCCCATGTCGTCGTCCGCCAGCGTATAGCCTGGCAGGTACAGCCGCGTGCCAAGCAGGCGGTCCCACAGGGGGAAGAACAGCGCAAAGTTGACGTCGCCGGTAGTGCCGTACTTCAGGTGGTGCAAGCGATGCACCGGTGCCCAGGCGAACACATGGCGCCAGCCGCCAATATGCATGTCCACGTTACTGTGCTGCAGCAACAGCTGGATAGACACACTGAACGCCAGCAGCGATGCCACCTCGACGGGCAAGCCAAGCAGCAGCAACGGCAAGGTGCCCCCCAGGGTTTCGAGCAACTGGTGTATAGGGTGTTTCATCAAACCGTTGAAGCCGTACAGGCGGGTGACACTGTGGTGCACCGCATGCAGCCGCCACAGCAGCGGGCTGCGATGGCTGGCGTAGTGCACCAGCGTGATGCCCAGGTCGGCCAAGGCAATGGCCAGCAGCAACTGCAAGGCCAACGGCCAGTGGCCCGGCCACAGGCCCGTTTCCGGGAGCCAGTGGGCAAGCAGCGGGATGGCTGCCACGCTGGCGAGGGTCAGGCACTCGTTGAACAGCGCATGGCACAGGTCGCGACGGCCATCGCCTTGTGCCCGGTTCCAGGCAGCCTTGTAAGGCATGAGCCGCTCACAGGCGAATGACAGCAGCACTGCGCTGGCCAGCAGTGGCACCAGCCACAACGGGTGGGCTGCCAATGACAAGGCGGCGGCAATGAAACCGAAGAAGAACAGTGGGGCGTATAGGGTGCGCATGGGCGACTCCAGGTAGTCAGGAGCCGCCAGTGTTGAGCCTCAGCCCAGGTGAGCGCTTGAAAGAACGGCGCATGCATGGCCGCGCCTGCAAATCGCCCGCGTTGGCTTGAAAAAACCGTTACCGCAAGAACTGCACGACCTCCGCCAGCACCACCTCTGCCTGCTCCCGGTGTGGCACATGCCCACAGCCTTGCAGCAGTCGCGCCACCCCAGGCCCACCCGCCAGCGCCACCAGTCGTTCGGGGTGCGCCGACGAGCCAAACTCGTCGTTATCGCCATGCAGGCTCAACAAGGGGCAGCGAACCTGCGCCAAAACGGTATCCAGGTTCCAGTCGGCAAAATCCTCGGCCAGCCAGTTGTCCACCCAGGCGCGCAGTACCCATTGGGCCTTGCTGCCGTGGTAGCGCTCCAGCCGCTGCAGTTGCCCAGGCTCGGCAAACTGCTGGTCCGCTGACCGAATGCCTTCAAGTGTGCGGGCTTCGACAAAGGCCTGCGCCGACTCGGTGATCAACCCCATGCACTGGCTGGCGAATGCCGCAGCGCAGGCCACGGCCATTCCGCCGCCAACGCTGTGACCGAAGACAATGAAATCAGCTATGTCAAAGTACTCGCGCAGGGCCGTGAAGCCCTGCTGCGCCTCGTTCTCGACAAAGCCCAGGCGTAACCTGCCGGGGTGTGCGTCGGAACGACCGAAGCCCAAGCGGTCGTAAGCGATCACCCGGTGCCCGGTAGCCTGCGCCAGCTGCGCCGGGAAGTCGCGCCACAAGGCCACGCAACCCAGCGAATCGTGCAACAGGACGATAGGCGCCCCCTGTGCCTGCAGCGGCACCCACTGCTGGGCGAACAGCTTGCCTGACGAGGTGTCGATCCAGTGCTCGCGAATGTGCAGGCCGCTCATACCGCCTCCGCCACCGGCCCCTTCAACTCGACCTGGTTGCCATCCGGGTCGTAGCAGTACAGCGAGAGCCCTTCGCCTTCGGCGCCATAACGCTTTTCCGCAGGCTCTACCGTTACCCCGGCGGCCTCCAGGTAGGCCGTCAGTGCGGCCTCGTCGAACGGCTCGATCCGCAGGCAGAAGTGATGCAGGTTGCGCCCTTCCAGCCCCGGTGCCGCCCCGCCTGGCTGGCCCAGCGGGCCGTCCAGGGTCACCAGGTCGATCATCGCTGTGCCCGTGGCCAGGTGCACCATGCCCAGGTCTTCGCGCACCCGGCTGACATTGCAGCCCAGCAGCTCGGTGTAGAAGGCAACACTGCGCGGCAGGTCACGGACCCGCAGAACAAGATGGTCTATGTGCTTGATAGCGAACGGTCGCATGCCGGGCTCCTTATGCCGTGTGTGCGAGTACCGTCGCCACCATAGCCCAGCTTCGCCCGGCGTGGCCAGAATCAGCTACTCGTTAACCAACCGTTGCAGCACGCCCCCTTCATGGCGCGTCAAGATACGCAGCAGTTGGTCGACCAGCGCGCGGTCCGGGGCGTCCAGGTGGAAGTGGTGCCCGCCCGGGTGCCAGGAAACCTTCGCCTGGCTGGGCAAGGCGGCCTGACGCCGGACAAAGGCCTCACCAGTGAATGCGCCCTGGCGGCCAAACAGCAGGTACAACGGGCAGCGGATCTGGCTGAGCAGGTCGCAGGCTTCGCGCTCGGTCAGCGGCATGGGTTCGGGCAGCACCAGCCGTGGATCGTGGCGCCAGCAATAGCCATCGCCCAGTTGCAGCAGGTCGCGCAACGCCAACAGCCGTGCGGCACCCTCCGACAGCTCGGTGTCCAGGCGTTCGCGGCGTTGCGCCAGGGCGGTGTCCAGGTCGTCGAAGCGGCCCGCGTCCGGCTCGGCAATACCCGGCAACTGGCTGCGCTGTACCATGCGCTTGAGCCGGTAGGCCCGTGCCAGGTGCTGCACGCGGTCATCCTCGGCCACCGTGAACGGTGCACCCATGCCGTCGAGGAAGGTCATGCTGGCAACGCCACTGGTCATGGCCGCCAGCAGCGACGCTACGCCAGTGCCCATGCCATGGGCCAGCACATGAAACTGCGCCAGGCCCAGGCTGTCGACCACAGCCAGCATGTCCTGGGCGTGTTCCCACAGGTAATAGCCACTGTCATGACGACGATGGTCGGAACGGCCATGGCCGACCAGGTCGGGCGCCACCACGAAGCAACCATCGAGCATCGGTGCCAGGCGCTCGAACGAGGCGGCGTTGTCCAGCCAGCCATGCAGGGCCAGTACCGGTATCCCCTCTTCCGGGCCCCAACAGCGCACAGCAATCTCGATACCGTCGAGGTCCAGTAAATGGTCCTTGGGACTGAACGGCGAACGCATGCTCTCTCTCCCTGACTGGTGCCTGGCGCGTACTCGTCAGGCCGGCACACCACCTTGGCCCAGCCACGGCTCACCTGCTGGCCCCTCGCCGACAACCGCATGTGCATCACCGACTCGGGCAGGCAATTATCTACCGCACCTCGCGCCTGCGCCTGCGGCTCCATAGCGGCGACCGACCACGGAGCTACGACATGAGCCACACCCCTTACCACCACGCGCAAATGACACAGTCCCTGCCCGGCTGGAGCAAGGCGCTGCACAGCGAACACGCCAGTCGCATCCTGGCGCGCTTGCGCAAGGACTATCAGGATGCCGAAGGCAATGCTTACCCTTGGTACAGCCAGGCAGACCCACTCACCCGTCAGGCCGTGCAGCGCGCCATCGCCACTCGCGACGCCAGCAGCAGGGCCCTGCAGGCTGCGCTGAGCGACTTGCAGGGCGTCACTGCGTTCTGCGCCCCACTGCTGCAAAAGCAACTGGGCATCGACACCCCGGTCACTCAGGCGCAATACGTTTATCAAGCCACCGCCGTCAGGCAACCGGACGGGATACCGAGTGGCCCTGTAGTACCAGGTGAGCTGGGCGAGATCGTACCCAAAGGTGACCCGCAGTATCGCAGCCTGCTCGAAGCGGCCCTGCACAATTTCGAAGGAACTGCCGATACCACCCGTTTCAGCCGCCTGCAGCACGGCCGCCAGGACATCAGGCCAATCGCAGGGATGTCAGTGGCGGGGTTCATCGACCAGTGCCGTGCGCTTGACCTGGGCCAGCGCTACCAGCAGCACCTTGACCAGGTCTACGGCGGTGCAAACAAAGCCGAGCTGCAGTCACTGGCCATCACCGCACGGCGTGGCGAGTTCCGCGTGCAAACCCGTATTGCGGCCTGCAAAGGCCACCTCAGCCACGCCAGCGCTTTCGCGCTGCATGGCCTCGGTGCCGAAAACGCCGACCCCACCTATCAGGGCCGCCCCCTGCGTTGCTGGCAGCTGCAATTGTTTGGCATCCCGATCCACGAACTGCTGTTCATCGCGCCCACGCAAAACCGCACCCATGACCCGGTATTTCTCTACAACCCGGCAGATGGCGATGCGCTCAGGGAATTTGCCTCGCTGGGCGATGCACGCAAGTACCTGCGCCAGCAACTGCTGCAGGACGACTACCGCAAGCGCTTCGTCGCCCTGGCGCTGCAATCGCAACAGGCAGCGTTGAACCAGCAGCTTGAGCGCGCCCTTTACAGCAACGCCGACCAGGGAGCGCAGCGGCAACCTCGCAAGTCGATACATCTGGAGTCCATCGACAGCACCTTGCCAGATGTCCCTTGGGCACAGCTGGAATCCCGCCATCTTGTACGTCTGCGGGCCGATGCTCGCCAGGTGGCGGTTCCCACAGAAGATGTTGACGCCAGGGTACGCTTGCAGAACATCGAATACTGGCTGGACCTGGGCATGACCGTGCTGAATGTCGCCGCCATGGTCGTACCCTGCCTGAACCCGATCATGCTGACCATCGGCGCCGCGCAGATCATGGGCAGCGTGTTCGAGGGCATTTCAGCGTGGGAGGAAGGTGACAATGAAGCGGCTGTGGCCCAGCTTGAGTCGGTGTTGCTGAACATTGTCACAGTGGCTGCCATGGGCGGCGCCACCATAGCGCTGAAGGCCTCAGGATTCGTCGATGCCATGCAGAGCATCGTCAAGGATGGCAACGACTACCTGTGGAACCCCACGTTGAAGGACCGTGCAAGCCCGGTATCGATTGCCGAACACCTTGAGCCCGACGCACAAGGCCGTTACACGGTAGACGGGCGCCACTACATTCGCATCGATGGTGTTGTCTACGAACAGGTGCATGAGCGGGGCCAGTGGCGCATCCCCCACCCACTGGCCCCACAGGCTTATCGGCCGGTAGTGCGCGAATACGGTGCAGGCGCATGGCGCGCAGAACATGAAACGCCGCTGGAATGGGATGACGTGTATTTGTTGCGCCGCTTAGGGCCAATCAGTGACGGCCTGACTGACGAAGCGCTGAAGGCAGCGCTAGCGTGCTCCGGTGTGCAAGGCGACGAACTTCGCCAAACCCAGGTTGCCGCACAGCAACCGCCTGCCTTGCTGGCCGATGCACTCGACCGCCTTAGCGCACGGGATCAGCTCAGCCCTGCCGATCGAGCCCACCCCCTGGCCAGGCAGTTTCCGGGGCTGCCGGGGCGCGCCATCCGGCAGCTCATGGCCAGGACCTGCGCCAGTGAGCGCCTACGCCTGGCCCAAGGCAGGGTGCCTTTGCGCGTCGCCGAAGAGGCCCGGCGGCTTCAGGCACATGCCCGCTTGAGCAGGGCCTTGCTGGGGCTGTATCGCCCTGACCTGGCCACTGCCGACAGTGAAGTGCTGGATGCCGCACTCAAGGCCGAACACCCTGAGCTTGATCCTCACCAACGGTATGAGGTGGCGATTGCCAACCGGGCGCATGCGGCACGGCTGATCGGGCAGCAACCCATCAGGCCGGGCTACCGTTCGCCGATGCGCCTGGCCGATGGCCGCCTTGGCTACCCACTCAGTGGAAGGCTGCCTTGGACCAATACGGCAAATAGACGATTGCGGGCACTGTACCCCAGCCTGAGCTCAAGCGAGCGCAATACTTTGCTCGGCCAACTGCGCCAGCGCGGTGACGTAGCGGCGCAGATCAGGGCGCTGGAAACCGAGCGCAACAGCCTCGACAACACACTGCGTGACTGGACGAGCCAGGGTAACGAGAACCAGCGCAACGCACGCAACGTGGTGCGAGACCTGTTCAATGCCGCCTGGCGCCGTGACGACCCCGACAGCCTGACACTGCAAGGCCTGGAAGTCGACGCCCTGCCATCACTGCCGGCGCGCTTCGATCACATCACCACCCTGAACATTCGCGCTATCGGCATCCGTCAGATACCTGCAGACTTCTTCCAGAGTTTCCCCTCGTTGCGCGCCCTGCGCCTGGCGCAAAGCCCAGAGCTCGATTTCGACGGCCTGTTCCGTGCACTGGCGTCCACCCCGCAACTGGAAGAGCTGGACCTGGGCAACAACCAGTTGGGCAGCCTGACCGACGGGATGCGCCAACACCTGACCGGCCTGACCCGCCTGCGCCGGCTGAGCCTGCGTCTGAACAGGCTGCAGCTAAGCGAAGCCGACCTGCAGACCCTTGCACAGCTTCCCCTCGAATACATTGATCTGGAGTACAACCACATTACGCTGAGTGATGCCTTGGCAGCACGATTCACCGGCCTGCACCAATTGCGCGGCCTACGCTTGACCAACAACCCGCTGGGTCAGGCCCCCGACCTGACCGGTCTGACCCGCCTGACCAACCTGCAACTGCGCAACTGCAGCCTGCATGAGTGGCCGCGCGGCCTCACATCACTGATGGCGCAGGCCGACCTGCAATTGCGCCACCTCAGCCTGAGCTACAACCCGATCGCCGAGGTGCCGGACCTTAACCAGTTGCTGACCAGCCCCTTTGCCGATGCCCTGCGTGCAAACCGCGATGCCTTGTGGGACTTCAACGAAAACGACCTGGATGCCAACAGCAACCGCCGGCTACGCGCGGCCGGCGTCGAAGTGCACAGCGACGATCAACTGTCGGATATCAGCGAGGAGTTCTGGCTCGTGGATGCCAGCCCAGAACAGACACAGCTCTGGAACGAATTGTTCGAGGGCGATGCAAACCGACATTTACGCGATGTCATCGAACGCGTGACTCGCTCGCAGCAAGCCGAGCAGGATTTGCGCGGGCTGAGTAACCAGGTCTGGCGGTTGCTCGAACAGGCCGGGCAGGATGAGGCGCTGCGCACCCATCTGGACAATGTCGCACAAGACTACCCGCCTACCTGTGGCGACGCCGGTACCGATGCGTTCAGCGCCCTCGAAATTGAAGCACAGGTGTTCAGCCAACTGGCCCAGGAAGCAGAGCGCCCCGCCTACCTGTTCAACTTTTTCAGAACCCTCTATCGCCGGGAAATGGTCAACGCGCTGGGCGAACGGATCCAGCTCGCTCGACTGGCGCGCCAGGCACGCTTGCTGGAGCTGGAGCGGCTACCTGCCCAGGCACAGCCCGCAAGGCTTGATGTGCCTGCGCTGGACAGCCTCGACGAGCTGAGTGACAACGCCCTGCTCACTGGCGGGACGGACCTGATCGAAATACGCCTGGCCTTGCGCCAGTCACTGGCAGTGCCACTCGACTTTCCAGAAACCAGCCAAGGCATGCTGTATCGCCGCGAAGCGATGATTTCGACACGGGTGGAAAGCAATGTCGAACACGCCGTCCGGCAATTCGACCAAACCGCCACAGAGCGCAGGGCATGGGTTGCGCGGCAGCCCAGCTGGCAACGTTACCTTGCCCAGCACTTCGCCAGCCAGTTCGCCACGCTCGATGAGCGGTGGTACCAAGGCATGCAGTACCTGGACTATTGCCTGGACGCTGAAAACGAAGCCGTCACTTCGCTGGATGGTACGGTATTGCAAGCCATCGGCGAGGCGCTGCCCGCGCCAGCGTTGGACGGCAGTGGTCAATTGCAAAGAATGGACCTTGGCAGCCAGGCTTACGACCTGGCCAGCCGGCGCCTGAACGCCGGGCGTGAGCAGCAGCGCGAAGCGTTGTTCGAAACGCTTACCCGCCTGCAAGACCCGAACAGATAGCGCCCTACTGCCCGCGCAGGTCTTCGAAAAAGGCCTGTCTGCCATCCACTTGGCTCGACGCCCGTGGGGCCACCGCGGCATCGCCGTTGGCGGCCTCCACATGCCAGTAGCAGTGCTGCACCGCGCGGGTCACCGCCACATAGGCCAGGCGCTGCACCTCTTCCTTCTGCGCCGTATCGAACGCCTGCGCATCACCAGCCTTGCCCAAGCCGGCTTGGCGATACACCTGATTCTTGTACGGCGAGCTGGTCAGGTACTGGCAGTCGCCCAGCATGAACACCGCATCGGCCTGCAGGCCCTTGGCACTGTGGTAAGTCAGTTGGCGCAGCCGACGCTGTTCGGCCGGCAGCGCCGCGTCGGCGTGCAATACGCCTTGCAGGTGCTCGGCCATCAAGGCCCTGTCGCTGCCTTTGCGGTACAGCATCATGACCGTCTCACCGCGCTGGTAATGCTCGATCAGCGTTTCGCCCAGGGCGGCCTCGTCACGGTCGAACACCTTGACCGGCGAGCCGGGCAGCTCGGCCGCCGGGCCACTGGCACGGGCTTTCTTGCCGGCAATCGCTGGGGTGCCCTTGACCAGGTGCTCCGCTGCGTCGATCACCTGCTGCTGGCAGCGATAGTTGTCGACCAGCATTACCCGCGTATTGGCCGGTGACGGGAAGGCCTTGGTGAACTCCATGAAGTACTTGGGCGAACTGCCACGCCAGCCGTAGATCGACTGCCAGTCGTCACCCACGCACAGCAGCGACGAATGCTGGGCGTGGCGCCCAGTATGCATGGCCGGGCCGCGTCGGCGGATTTCGGCGAGGCTGGCACGCAGCCAACTGACGATCTGCGGCGACACATCCTGGAACTCGTCGATCATCAGGTGCGCCAATGGCCGCAGCAACGGGTCGGGCAGCAGTTGCAGGTTTTCCGGGTTGTTTTCGCCGAACAGCGCGAACATGCGGTTGTAGCTCATCACCGGCGGCGACTGGTCCAGCAGGTGCATTTCCAGCGCTTTCCAATACAGCGCCAGGGCTTCGAAGAACCGTGCATCACTGTCGCCGGACGGGAAGCTCATGGCCGCCACCGCGTTGTTAACGTCCAGGCCAAGGTTCTCGATGAAGTTGGCCGCGCTGACGAATGCATCCAGCAGTGGCGCCGGGGCCAATTCACCCTTGACCTTGTACTCGAAGCCGGGGCCAGCCACCGCATCGCCTGCCAACGATGCGGCCAGGCGCCGGGCCATGGCGTAGTTGTCCAGCCAGATCAGTGGCCTGTCGCAGAAAGCCTGCAACAGCGTGCGCTTGACCGCCCACTCCGCACGCACTGCCAGCTTGGCGCCAGGGCGCTGGTACTGCGCGCTTTCCGCCGGGTCGAAGCCCAGCACCACCAACGGCCCCTGGCTTTGCAGACGGCCATGCACATGAAAGCGGCTGCCACGGATGTCGACGGTTTCGCGGCAGGGTTCGATGCCCTTGATCGGCCAGGCACCGGCAGCGAACCACAGGTCCTCGATCACGTCGCACAGTTCATCGTCGCGCTGGGCCGCCAATTGGGTTACCTGGGCGCGCTTCTGCACGTCGGGGTTGTTCGGGTCCAGCGGTTTGAGCTGCAACGCTTCGCTGCGCAACAGGCCTACCAGCTCGGCAAAACGCGGGCTCTCGCCCAGCAAGCTGCTGTAGCACTGGTTGAGCTGCTGGCGCTGGGCGTCGTTCAGGCGCAGATCGAACGGGTTGCTGTCAGCCTCGGCTTCACGCCCTGCAGGCATCTCGTTGCCCAGTGTTTCGAATGCTCGCACCTGGCCGAAGCCCGGCAGGCTGCGCACCAGCGGCAGGATGCGCGAATGGAAGGTGCGCACCAGCTCGCGGGCCTGCACCGGTTGCAGGTTGATCTGCCACAGGGCGAAGACCTGCAACAGGCGCTTGATGAAGTCCTTACGCGACTCGCGGGTGAAGGTCACCACGGTCATTGCATCCAGCTCATAGCCCAGGTAATGGCGTAACAGCAGGATGCGCAGCACCAACGATGTGGACTTGCCTGCCCCGGCGCCTGCCACCACGCAGGTGGAAGGGGTGTCACTGAAGATCAGCTTCCATTGCGCGGCGCTGGGCTGCGCCTCGGTAGGCAGGCGCTGGGCGACATCCGCCTTGAAGCGCTTCTTCAGCTCGGCTGTCAACGGCAGGCGCCAGTCGTCGAACAGGTTGTCGTCCTGGCCAGGCACAGCGGTTGTGTCGGGGCGCGAATCGCGAATCACCAACACCTGGCGACCAGCCTCATAGCCAGTGGCGTGGCCGAGGGACCAGGAGTCACGGTGCTGGGCCTGCAAGCGGGTCAGGCCACGCCCCAGCAGGCGGGCGACCAGGCGGCGAAACCAGGGCAACTGGGCAGGAGGGGTAAGGTCGGCGAGGGCCTGGGGTTGCTCGTGGGCCACGGTCACTCCGTTGAAAATCAAAACAACGGGCATGTTCGCCGCATCGACGAAAAATCGCCAGCGAATGCTTGCAGATCAGTGGATTAGGCGATGAAGCGCATAACGCTTGGCAGCATATTCAATCCAATAAATAGATTGTTTTAAGCCGATATTTACGCTTATTTTCGATGTTTCTTTAGCGCATCATGGCGTCATTCCACTGTTTCAAGGAGCACGATCATGCTGCAACTGCGACCCTTCGAAAGCCTCGGCCACGCCAACCATGGCTGGCTTGACGCCCACCACCACTTCTCCTTCGCCGAGTACTACGACCCGGCACGCATGCACTGGGGCAACCTGCGGGTATGGAACGACGACCTGATTGCAGCCGGCAGTGGCTTCCCGCCGCATCCGCACCGCGACATGGAAATCATCACCTATGTACGTGAAGGCGCGATCAGCCACCAGGACAGCCTGGGCAACAAGGGCCGTACCGAAGCCGGTGATGTGCAGGTGATGAGTGCCGGCACCGGTATCGTGCACAGCGAGTACAACCTGGAAGACGTCGATACGCGCATTTTCCAGATCTGGATCGTGCCGGAGCGCACCGGTGAAGCACCGCAGTGGGGTAGCCGGCCGTTCCCCAAAGGCGAACGTGGCGAAGGCTTCGTGACCTTGGCCAGCGGCCGTGCCGGTGATGAAGACAGCCTGCAGATTCGCACCGATGCACGGTTGGTGGCGGCCACCTTGCGTGCGGGTGAAACCGCCGAATACCGCTTCGATGCCGCACGCCGGGGTTACCTGGTGCCGGCCAAAGGCCTGGTCGAGGTCAACGGGTTGCGGGCCAAGGCGCGCGACGGCGTGGCGATCGAGCAGGAAGCAGTACTGCGGGTGACCGCCATCGAAGACAGCGAGATTGTGCTGGTGGATGTGGCCTGACGCCCAGCGACCTGCGTTGTTTGTAGGAGCGGCCTTGTGTCGCGATCGGGCTGCGCAGCAGCCCCAGCACGCTCTGCAGCGCGGCAGAAACCGAGGGGCTGCTGCGCAGCCCGATCGCGACACAAGGCCGCTCCTACAGGGACCACGCAGGCTTAGAAGGGCAAGGTCAACTTCAACCAGTAGGCATCGCCTTGGGCGCGGTTGCGCACTTCGGTTTCCTTCGACCACTTGGCCGTCACGAACCAGCCATCCTTGCCGCTGTACTTGATCGACGGCCCGATGGCAAAGCTGCGGCCTTTGTTGTCTTCGATGCGCTCGCCATCCAGGTTGTCGTCAGTCGTCTGCCGGTAGTAGTACCCCCCTACCCCCAGCACCCAACCATTCCCAAGCCCCCACCCCACGGCATAATCCACATGAAATTCCTGCCCCGAGCGGTAATCGGTGGCTGGGTTGCGCCGGTTGAAGTCGTACATCACCTTGGCATCCAGGTTGAGCCCCGCCGGGTCGACATAGCTCATCGCATACACCGGCTCGAACACCCAGTAGTTGCGCCCTGGGTTGGCCAGGTCGTTTTTGTCGTAGCGGCCGGTGGGGGCAATCATGTCGAAGGCCAGGATGCTGTGGAACTTGTCGCTGTGGTGAAAGCCCAGTGCCGGGCCGAAGATCACGTCACCCAGGCCACTGTTGTGCTGTGACTGGCCATTGAGCGAGACCTTGACGTCCACCAGCGGCACGATGGCATGCAGCGCCAGGCTACCGCCCAGCAGGGTGTAGTCACTCACCCAGATCAGCCGGGGGACGATGGCGTTGGCCCGCACGCGAAAGTCCACCGGCAGTTTGCGCCCGTCGTTGCCACGCAGGTTGTCTGCTTCATAGTGGTTGACGAACAGCTGGCCATAGAAGCCCGGTGGCGGCATGGCGCCGGACATGTAGTTCTCGGCCCCCAGTGGATACGAGGTGCCACCCCCTTCGGTGGCATGGGTCAAGTTGGCGGCGCCGAACAACGAGGCACACACGGCAAGGCGAAGCAGGTTCGCTAGGGTCGGGTTCATCGGGTCAACCTTTGTTGTTGTTATCGGTCGGGTGCACGCCGCCCCCCCGCGTTCGGGGCGCCGGGCTTGAAGGTGTTCAGATGCGTTTGAACAGGGCCGAACGCTGGCCTTCGGCAGTACCATCGGCAGCGCTGTAGAAGCGCTCCATGAAGATGTCGCGTTCGAACAGGCGGCCTTGCATCAGGCAGGTGATGGCCGCATCGATCATGGGTGGCGGGCCGCACAGGTAGGCCTTGTGACCGTTGAAGCGGCCATCGAAATGCTGCCTGGCCGCGTCGTGCACATAGCCGCGCACACCTTGCCACTGCTCGTCCTCAGCAGCCTGGCTAAGAGCAGGCACGTAGCTGAAGTTGGCATGGCGCTCGGCCAGCGCCTCGAACAGCTCGCGGTTGTACAGTTCAGCTCGAGTACGGGCGCCCTGGAACAGTGTGATGCGCCGGGTATCGCCACGCGCCAGCAAGTCAAGAATCATCGACTGCGGGCTGGAAAGCCCCGAGCCGCCAGCGATGAAAATCAGGTCACCCGGCTGTGAGCCGCGCACGAAGAACTGCCCGTAAGGGCCCGACAGCGCCAGCGCATCGCCCACCTTGAGCTGCTGGTGGATGTACCCGGTGGCCACGCCGCCTTCTACCAGACGCACGTGCAGTTCCACCTCGTCGGCCTGCTGGGGCGGGTTGGCCAGGGAAAACGCACGGGAGCCTTCGATACCTGGCAGCTGCAAGTTCACGTACTGCCCGGCCTGGAAGGCCATCGGCCGGTCGAGCTTGAGGTGCACGCCGCGAATGGTCGGCGACAGTTCCACCAGCTGGGTGACCACCGCACGGTAGTCCTGCACCGGCAGGCCGGCGAAGTCCGGGTCGACATCGATGTCGGCCTCGATCACCAGGTCACTCTGCGGGATGGCGCAGCAGGCCAGCACCTTGCCCTCGTCGCGTTCCATGTCCATCAGGGCGAAGGACGATGCAGCGCCGAGGTCGACTTCGCCTTCCAGCACCTGGCATTTGCAGGTGGCACAAGTGCCGTGGCCACAGGCAAACGGCAGCCAGACACCCTGGCGCAGGGCGGCTTCCAGGATGGTCTGGCCCTCCTCCACTTCGATCTGCTCACCGGTAGGTTCGATGGTGACTTGATAGCTCATGGCGGCATTCCTCAGTTGTGGCTGCCGCCCAGGCCTTCGAGGCCGGGGGTGTGCAGGTGCAGCAGGCTTTTGTGGGCAACACCGTTGGCGGCCAGGCCACGGGCCAGGTCAGGCGTGAACGGCTGCTCGTCAAGGCGCCAACAGGCGGCGGCGAAGTCGACCTGTGCAGCGTCCGGGTGCAGGGCAATGGCCGGCTTCACCACCTGCTCGATGAAAGCGGCAAAGGGCAGCGCCGGGTCTACCGGCAAGGTGAACGGTGCGCAGAACAGCAGGTGGTTTTCCCAGCACAGGTACACCAGCTGGGCGCCGTGGAAATTGGCCTGGCAGTCCAGGGGTTGGGCGGTGTAGCGGCCGATGGCGGTCACGGGCATGGCGTTGGTCCTCTTGTTCTTGTGAAAACCAGGGCGCAACAAGCGCGCCCTGGCAGATCGGCACTTCAGACAACCTTGCGTTCGGCACCCTGCAGCGCCTGCCAGCGCTGCTGTTCGGGCGAGCCCTGGTACTCGAAGTTGTCCTGGCCGGGGGTGATGTTGTAGTAGTCGCGCACCACCGACTCGACATCGCCGCCCCCGCAGTTGCCCTGCAGGATCTGGTGCACCGGCAACCAGGCCTGCACGTACTTGTCCGGCTCGAAGGCGAAGATGTCGCAGCAGCCATCGGAGCAGAAGTGGTAGCGCTCGCCCTCGTGCACCAGGCTACGGTGGCTCAATTGCGTCGGCGCATCCGGCTCGGTGAAGGCCAGCGGGATCTGGCAGATCTGGCACAGCATCGGCAGCGTCGGGTTGTAGAAGCGCTCACCGCGCGCCTGCAATTCGCGCCAATGCTCGTAGCGCGGGCGGTAGTAGCGGTCGAAGGTGTCCGGGTACTTGGCCGACAGCCAGTCCAGTTCTTCGTCGGTAGGGATCCAGGTGTGGAAGTTGGTGGCCTGGCTGTACTGGTAGAAGATCGACCAGGCCTGGTGGCTGATGTGCTCTTTGCCGATGGTGGTCTGCTCGACGTATTTCGGCGGGCGAATGCCATAGCGTTCCAGGTCCTTGAACAGCGCGCCGCCGGCCTCCTCGAAATACACCTCCCAGGCTTCGGCCCAGGACATCACTTTGTTTGGCAGCATGTAGTCCATCATCATGCCGACCAAGGTCAGCAGCCGGTAGCCGCGCCAGAACCACTTGTCGATCCAGCGTTGCACGATAGGCACGTTGTCCTCGTGCTGCTCCAGCAGGAACTTGATCACCTCCAGGCCCAGGGTCATGTGCCGGGCTTCATCGGACTGCGCCGAGAAACCGAAGGTGACCGTGGCCATGTCGCCGTTGAATGCCGCACCCGACATGAATGGCACGAACAGCAGGTTGGTCAGCACGTACTCGAACGAGAACGAAATGGCGGTAAGGAACTCGAACGGGCCCGCCGTGCGGGCATCCTCGAAGAACGACTTGGGCACCGACAGGAACCACACCCGGTCGTGCATGTGGGCAAAGTCATGCAGGCCGTTGAAGTGCTTGTTGTAGTGGCTCATGGCGTGCACCTGGGTCTGCACGTGGCGCAGCTCGTCGATGGCCTGCATCTGGCAGGCCACCCGTGCGCCGGCACCGCCAAAGTGCCGGCCAACCCGGGCAAAGCCCTGATAGGCCTGGTACTCCAGGGGTGTGACGCCACTCAGGAACAACTTCAGGGCGTTGACATAACGGGCGTCGGAAATGTTCTGGTGGCCGTTGTTCTGGGCAAAGGCATCGAAGATGGCGTACAGCTTCTTTTCTTTTTCGGCCTGGTACTTCCAGTAGGCGTCCATGGTCAGGCGGAACGGGTCTTCCCACTTGTCCCAGTCGGTGATCTTGATGCCTTCGAACCGCTCGTAGGGGTAGATGTCTTCCTTGCTCTGGTAGCTCGGCTCCCAGCCCAGGTCACGGGTCAGGCAGCGGTACTTGTCTTTCTGGTTGAGGCGCTTGGCGGCCATGGTGGTCTCCCTCGTTCTTGTCGTTGTGCGGATCAATTCCAGTGCAGGGCGAAGCAGTCTTCGTCTTCCTCGACGTTGCCGCCGAGGGTGATCACGTCGATCAGCATTTCCTGCACGTCCCATTCACGGCCAAGCTTGTCTTCCACCGTGGCGCGGTGAATTTCCAGGCGCCCTTCGGCCTGCACGCGGATCATCGCCGGCTGGTGCTGCACCTGGGCATGGGGGTTGTCCTGGGTGATGGCCTCGACGATGTAGCGGGCGCTGTCGTTGTCCTGGAAGGCGATATAAACGAGGGAAGTCATGCGGCATCTCCACTGAGGCCGAGTTTTTTCAGGCGTGCGCCGAAGGCACTGTCACAGGCATCCAGCGCGTCGCGGCCGGGGCCGGCCTCGGCCAGTGGCAGCAGCGCTTGCACGGCGCGGCCGCGCCATTGGCTGACCCAGCCCTCGATCAACTGACGGTTGTGCGGGCTTTCGGCAACCACGGTCTTGACCAGGGCATCGACCCAGCGCTGGCTCTCGGCGAACCACAGGCGCATGAACTCGGTGAGCATGCCCAGCTGCCCTGCCTCGGCGGCCACCAATTGCGCGTCGAAGTGCTCGAACAACAGCGGGTACAGCAGGCCATCGCTGACCAGGTTCTGCGCCAGGCTCAGCTCGAACCAATCGCGCAGCACCAGGCTGTCCTCCACGTAACGGCGTAGCCCTTGCCAGGCTGGCTCGTCCAGCCAGCGCTGCTTGGCTTCGGCCAGCAGTGCCAGGCCGTCGTCCTCCAGCAACAGCCCCATGCGCGACAGATATTGGGCAATGGCCAAGCGGTCCATGGCGTGGAACATGTGCATCTGGGTGACGCTGGTGCCGAACGCGTCGGCGGCGATGCCACTGTTGTTCATGTTGGCGCCCAGTTCGGCATGGCGCAGCGGTAGCAACAGGCGCGCGATCAGGGCGCGGGTTTCGGCAGGCAGGCTGGCCAGCAGTTCGCGTTTTTCGCAGAAGGCAAAACTGTGCTCGGCGTTTTCCTGCATGCGGGCCCGGGCCTGCACGTAGGTGCCGTAGTAATACTGGCGCGGGTCGCTGACGGCGTACCAGTCGGCCATTTGCACGGCAGTGCGGCTGGGGTCGTTGAGCAGCTTGTCGGGCTGCCACAGCGGGCGGTAGTGGAAGTTGCTGGCGGCTTCGATGTCGAAGCTGGCTTCCTGATAACGGCTGGCCGGCTTGTCACCGAAACGGCGGCGGGTGTGGCTGAAGGTCTGGCGGATCGGCTCGACCGTGGCCGTCTTGATCTCGATACTCATGCAAGGCGTCCTGTACTTGTTGTTGTGGGGATGCAATGCGCCGGCAAGCGGCGCTTCACTCGTCCGCGTCGCGGCTTTCGCCATAGCGCCACTTCTGCATGTCGGCATCGACGGCAGCGGCCATCGCGGCATCCATGTGGCGCACTCGGTTGCTGGCGCAGAAGCTGGCGAAGGCAGTGCGCGGCAGGACCAGTTCGACGAACAGGTCCGGGTAACCGATGGCGAAGTCGAACTCGACAAAGGCCGCATCCGGTTCGCTGCGTACGCGGACGTAGCGCGGCATCTGTTCGAAAGAAGGGGTGGCTGAGGTCATGCGCTGGTGCTCCGGCTGGACGTGCCAAGGGCTAGAGCAACGGCTGTGCCAGGCACTTTCAAATCAAATAAAAATTCATTCAACTCATTGTTTTTTATGAATTTTAATTTCTACTGACGCTAACCGGACGTGGCCCTGCCCGCACACAGAAGCCTGCTCGTTTGATCATTTGCTCAATCGGGCCAAGGCGGATGGAGCAAATGGCCAATGCGGCCAGCGATTGACTTTTGCGCGGCTTTCAGGCGGTTTAGAAAAGAGAGCGACCCGGGCCTTGCCTGCAACACCGAGGTCGTTTCGGCGTGACCGATAAACCCGCCCAGCCTGAGCGGGTGCACGCCAAATCCCCATACAACTACAAGCAAGGGGCGCAAGCGAATGATTACCCAGTACAGGGCGCCTGAACCTGCACCGGCGCTGAAAGACCTGACCGAGCGGGTACGGTTCGAAGGCACCGAAGGCAAGATCTGGCTGGACGAACAACGCATGCTGCTGGTGCAAGCTGCGACCATGGCCAGCATGCGTCGCGAGCTGATCGAAATGCTCGGCGAAGAACGGGCCAAAGGCTTCTTCCTACGCCTGGGCTACCAGTCAGGCCTGAAGGACGCCGAGCTTGCCCGCAAGCTGCGGCCCAACGGCAACCCGGTGGAAATGTTCTTCATCGGCCCGCAGTTGCACTCGCTCAAAGGCATGGTCAAGGTGCGCCCGCAGCAACTGGAAATCGACCTGGACAACGGCCACTTCTACGCCGACATCGAGTGGCAGGATTCCTTCGAGGTGGAAAACTGCCAGTCAGAAGGCCTGCATTCCGAGCAGCCGGTGTGCTGGATGCTGCTCGGCTACGCCATCAGCTACAGCTCGTTCTTCCTTGGCCGTCAGGTGCTGTACAAGGAAGTCAGCTGCCGTGGCTGCGGTGGTAGCGAGTGCCGCATCATCGGCAAGCCGGTGGAGCAATGGGACGATGCCGAGACCTTCCTGCGCTACTTCCAGAGCGACCCGGTAATCGACGAGCTGCAATCGCTGCAGGTGCAGGTAGCCAACCTGCGCCAGCGCCTGCAATACGAGTCAGGGCAGTTCTACGGCATTGGCCAGTCGGCGGTTTACCGGCGCTGCTGCGCGCTCACCGACAAGGTCGCCCCAGGCAAGGCCTCGGTATTGCTGCTGGGTGAAACCGGGGTGGGCAAGGAAGTGATCGCCCGCAGCCTGCACCTGCGCAGTGAGCGTGCCGGCGCGGCATTCGTCGCACTGAACTGCGCGACCATCCCGCCAGACCTGATCGAAGCCGAGCTGTTCGGCGTCGAAAAAGGCGCCTACACCGGCGCCCAGCAGGCTCGCATGGGGCGCTTCGAGCGGGCCAACGGCGGCACGCTGTTCCTGGACGAGATCGTCGAGTTAACCCCGCGAGCCCAGGCCAGCCTGCTGCGCGTGCTGCAGGAGGGCGAACTGGAGCGGGTGGGCGACAGCCGTACGCGGCCGGTGGACGTGCGGGTGATCGCTGCCACCCACGAGAACCTCGAACAAGCGGTCAAGGACGGGCGTTTCCGTGCCGACCTGTTCTACCGGCTGAACGTGTTCCCGGTGCACATCCCGGCGCTGCGTGAGCGCCGCGAAGACATCCCGCTGCTGATCGAGCACTTTCTCGGCCGCCTGCACCAAAGCTACGGCAAGAAAACCCGTGGCCTGAGCGACCGAGCGCTGCAGGTGTGCTTGCAATACGACTGGCCAGGCAACATCCGCGAGCTGGAAAACCTGATGGAGCGCGGCGTGATCATCACCGACGAGAACCAGAGCATCGGCCTGGACGCGCTGTTCCCGCATGAGCCGCCGGCTATCGACAGCATCGGCCTGGGTAGCGATGGCCGGCTGGTCGCGGCCAGTGACCAGGCTGCGCCTGGCTGGGTGGCGCAGATTCTCGACAGCGGTACTGGCCTGGATGCCGTCGAAGACGCGCTGATGCAGGAAGCCATGCAGCGCTGCGGGCAGAATGTTTCTGAAGCCGCGCGCCTGTTCGGCGTAACCCGCCCTGCCCTTGCCTATCGGCTGAAGAAAGCCCCCGACAAGCCTTGAGCATTTGCGCAATGACACTGGCGCAGGTTGATCAAATGATCGAGCCTGCGCCCGCTTTCACCCCCGCCAGAACAACAAAACTGCCTGATTTCAGCGTGTTACCAACCTGGCATTGCATTTGCTCAAGCCTTTGCACCGCAATAACAACAACGACCGGTGAGGCAACCATGACTGTAGCGATATCCCATTCCCCCGACGTGCAGGCCTTTTTCGCCAAGGCCGCAGGCATTGGCAACGACCAGGGCAACCCACGCCTGAAGCAGGTCGTGCTGCGCATCCTGCAGGACAGCGCCAGGCTGATCGAAGACCTGGCGATCAGCGACGACGAATTCTGGCTAGCGGTGGACTACCTCAATCGCCTGGGCGGGCGCAACGAAGCGGGCCTGCTGATGGCGGGGCTTGGCCTGGAGCACTTCCTCGACCTGCTCAGCGATGCCCGCGATCGCCAGGCCGGCTATGCCGGCGGTACACCGCGCACCATCGAAGGCCCGTTGTACGTGGCTGGCGCGCCGCTGTGCGAAGGCGAAGCTCGGCTGGACGATGGCCACGACCTGGGCCAGCCAATGCTGCTCGAAGGCCAGGTGCTGGACGTGCACGGCAAACCGCTGGCCGGGGCCATCGTCGATGTGTGGCACGCCAATACCCAGGGGCTGTACTCCTACTTCGACACCAGCCAGGCCGAGTACAACCTGCGCCGGCGTATCCGCACGGATGCCCAGGGCCGCTATCGCGCCCGCAGCATCGTACCCAGCGGCTATGGCTGCCCGGCCGACGGGCCGACCCAAGCCTGCCTGGACCAGTTGGGCCGCCATGGCCAGCGGCCCGCGCATATCCACTTTTTCATCAGCGCACCGGGGTATCGGCACCTGACCACGCAGATCAACCTGGCGGGGGACGAATATTTGTGGGATGACTTTGCCCATGCCACCCGTGACGGGCTGGTGGGTGAGGTTGAACAGCTTGCGGACGGAGTGGCGCGGGTGGTGTTCGATTTTTGCCTGCAGGCGGCGGCCAGCGCCGATGATGAACAGCGCAGCCAGCGGCCTCGGGCTTTGCAAACAAGTACCGATTGATTTAGCAGGGGCAGTCCACTCTGTGGGAGCGGGTTTACCCGCGAACACCGGCACAGCCGGTGCCAGGCACCGCGTTGGATTCTTCGCGGGTAATCCCGCTCCCACAGGGCACTCGGACTGGCTGCGAAATCAGTGTCGTGCCAACCCGGCTATCGCAAGGCAGCCTCCAATCATTGGCGCCATCGGCCACCCTGCACTAGCGTTGTGCTACCAGCCAGCCCCAACGTTCATGCGGAGCCTTCACCCATCATGCCGGACCTGCGCCCGAACCCGACGCTGCGCCTGGAGTACCGTGCCGAGCAGCCGATTCATCAGGCTTTTCTCAAGCAAGCCAGCCGCTGCCCGGATGCCACTGCCATCATTGCCCAGCACACCACCTGCAGCTACACCCAACTGGAGCAGATCAGTCAGGGCATTGCCGCATTTTTGGTAGAAAACGCTGCCAGCGGCGCCGATCGTGTGGTCATCGTCGCCAGCCGAAGCGCTGCGCTGGTGTACGCCATGCTCGGCTGCCTGCGCGCCGGCCTGGCCTTCACCGTGGCCGACGCCGCCTACCCCGCCGTGCGCATCAAGCAAATCGTCAGCACCCTGAAGCCTGCCGTGGTCCTGCGCTGCGGCGAGGCAACCGTGGACGCCGGCCAGTTCATTGTCGCTGCGGTGCCAGAAGCCCCCACTGCAGCACAGCAAGCCTTCCCTCGCCAACCTGTCGCGCTGCCCGCTGTCAGCCCCGAGCAACCGGCCTACATCACCTTCACCTCGGGCAGCACCGGCGAGCCCAAGGGCATCGTCACCCACCACGCGCCGTTGGTGCACTTCATCGACTGGCATGTGCAACAGCATGGCTTCACCCAAGCTGACACCTTCTCGCTGCTTTCCGGCCTGGGTCATGATCCGGTGTACCGCGACGTGTTCACGCCACTGTCGATCGGCGCGACCCTCGCCTGCCCGGCCCAGTCGACCTTGACCGACCCCTCACGGCTGGCCAGCTGGATTCACCAGCACGGCGTGAGCGTGATCCACCTCACCCCACCACTGGGCAAGCTGATCGAAACCGGCGCACACATGAATAGCCAGGTGCTCGGCCAACTGCGCTACCTGTTCTGGGGCGGTGATGCGCTCAGCCCGGCGCAGTACCAGCAGGTGCGCGCCATCGCACCGAATGCCGTCAATGTGAACTTCTACGGCACCACCGAAACCCCGCAAGCCATGGCTTTCCATACCCTCGAACCGGAGGCGGTCGATGCCCGCGTACCCTTGGGCAAAGGCATTGCCGATGCGCAGTTGCTGGTGGTCAACCCGGCCAACCAGTTGGTCAGCGAAGGTGAAACCGGCGAAATCCTGATCCGCAGCCCGTACCTGTCGCTGGGCTACTGGAACGACCCGGCACTGACCGAGGCCAAGTTCATCGCCAACCCGTTCACCGGCAGTGCAAGCGACCGCTGTTATCGCACCGGTGACCTGGGCACCTACCTGGCCGATGGCAGCGCCAGTTTTCTGGGGCGCGGTGACAGCCAGGTGAAAATCCGCGGCCATCGCATCGAGCTGGCGGAAATCGAGAACGCCATCACCCGTCAACCGCACATCGGGCAATGCGTGCTGGTGGCCAACCAGGATGGCGGGGCGACCCGCCTGGTTGCCTATTGCGTCGCACAGCAGGCTACCCGGGCTGACGAGCTGCGCCAGGCGCTCGCCGGCCAGTTGCCGGACTATATGGTGCCGGCGCTGTTCGTGTTCCTGGATGCCCTGCCGCTCACGCCCAACGGCAAGGTCGACAAACGCGCCCTGCCCGCCCCCTTCGACGACGGTGCCAACCAAGCGCTGTCCCCGCTGGCCGAAAAGCTCAGCACGGCCTGGGCACACATTCTCCAGGTGCCGCGCCTGGACGCCAGGTTGAGCTTTGTCGAACTGGGCGGCGACTCGATATCTTTCGTGCAGGCCTCGCGGGTGTTGGAAGCGCTGATCGGCCACCTGCCAGAGCGCTGGGAAACCCTGCCAGTGTGCCAACTGGCCGAGCTGAGTGCGCCGCCCAAGGGCGCGTGGCGGGTGATGGAAATGCCGGTGTTCGTGCGCATGCTCGCCATCATCCTGATTGTGGTTGGCCACCTGAGCGAATTCGACCACTGGCTGATCGTCGGTGAAACCTCGGTATTGTTCCTGGTTTCCGGCATCAGCCTGGCACGCTTTCAGCTCAAGGCCATCGAAGCACGTGGTGATGCACGCACGCTGCTCAGGTCGTTGGCAGCCATCGTGGTGCCGACGCTGTTGTACACAGCACTGATCCAGCTGGTGTTCGACCGGTTGCACTGGCAATCGCTGCTGCTGGTGTCCAACTGGTTCCCGGCCAGCGAGGTCAGCCTGTTCAACTACTGGTACATCGAAGTGCTGGTGCAGATGATCGTGATCATTGGCCTGCTGCTGTCGATCAGGCGCGTGCGCCGGGTCGTCGTGGCCGACCCGTTCCGCTGCCTGATCATCTCGGCCTGTGCGCTGGTGGCGCTGGATGTGCTCATCAACCAGTTCGTATTCGACGCCAGTGCCCTGCTCCACCGGGTACCGCAGCACTTTCTGGCGGTGATGGTGCTGGGCATGGCCGTGCACCACGCCGACACCACCGCGCGTAAATGGGTGGCCAGCGCAGTAGCCGTGCTGGTGGTCGGCGAGCTGGACCTGATGGCGGTGGCCGGTGTTGGCTGGGAAGCGTTCACGCGCTATGTCGACATCGCCCTGCCGGCGATGCTGGCGCTGATCTGGTTTCGCTCGGTGCCGGTCCCGGCCCTGGTTGCCCGGGCAGGCGCCGTGATCGCCTCTTCAACCTTGTTTATCTACCTGACGCATTTCCAGTTCCAGTCCGTGGCGGACCATGTGTCCAGGCACCCGCTGTTCGAGGTGGCCCTGGCACTCGCTGGTGGGGTGCTGGTGGCCTATTGCTGGAATACCCTGATACGTCTGCTGTTTACCCGCAGAAACAAGCACAACCCGGCGCGCGGAGCAGACCCTGCCGAGCGCGCCACCTCAGCCTGAGCTGACTTGCCGGCACAGGAGCAGTGATTGCAAAGCCTGAAACACTCTGCCTAAAATGCGAACCATTAACATTTGCAAGCATTTTCAGGCGGCATGGATGAGCACCCCGGACGTAGCGTTCACTTCTCAAGTCAGCCAGCTATACCGGGCCCAGAGCAAATGGCTGCATAACTGGCTTAAACCGCGAGTCAACTGCAGCCACCTGGCCGCAGACCTCGTTCAGGATGTGTTCGTGCGCGTCATGTCTGCCGCCGACGCTGCGGTAAAACTCGAAGCCGTGCGCGAACCCAAAGGTTACCTGGCAACCATCGCACGCCGTCTGATGATCGACCACCTGCGCCGCGTGCACCTGGAACGGGCCTGGCTGCAGGTGCTCGCCGAGCAACCCGAAGCACTGGACATCTCCCCCGAGCAACGCCTGGCCCTGCTGCAAACCCTGTTCGAACTCGACGCCATGCTGGCCTCGCTCGGGCCCAAGGTGCGCGAGGCATTTCTACTTTCGCAGATCGATGGCATGCCCTACAAGCAAATCGCCGCGCAGCTGGGCATTTCCGAAGTCAGTGTGCGCCGTTACGTTGCCAAAGCGGCCGAGCACTGCATGATCTACAGCCTTGGCCTAGGCCTGTGAGCGTGCACCTGGATGCCGAGCAGCGGGCTTCGTTGCGCCAGGCTGCGCACTGGTTCAGCCAGCTCAACAGCGGTGACGTGCAGGCCAGTGACTATTCAGCCTGGCAGCTGTGGCTGAATGCGACACCCGTCAATAGCTGGGCCTGGCAGCAGGCCGAGCGGCTGCAAACGCGCATGGCAGCAAGCGAAAACCCCGCTTCGGCACGCGTGCTGGCGCTGGCGGCACACGGCCGGCACGCCAGCCGGCGGCGGGTGGTCAAGGCCGGCTTGGTGCTTCTGGGCGGCGGTGCTCTGAGCCTGGGTGGCTACCGGGAGGTGAAGCAGTCTGCGTGGCTGGCAGACGTGCGTACCGGCGTAGGCGAACAGCGTTCGCTACTGCTGAACAATGGCACTGCGGTGGTCCTCAACACTGCCTCGGCAGCGGATGTAGGTGACCTGCGCGAAGCGCCGTGGCTGCGCCTGCGCCAAGGTGAGTTGATGGTAACGGTGCCGGCACGCCAGACCTGCAAAGTCGTTACCCGTAACGGCACCATCGAGGCCGGCGAAAGCCGCTTTGCCGTGCGGCTGTTCGAAGACAGCAGCAGCCTTGAGGTGTTCGCCCAGCAGGCACAGGTGAAGCTGGCTTCGGGCCAAACCCTTCAGCTAGCGAGCGGCCAGCGTTGCCAGTTCAACGAACAGGGCTTCTCCTCGGTGGAAGCTGTCGCGCTGGCAGCTGATGCCTGGGGCCAGGGTTTGCTGATTGCCAACGATCAGCGCCTGGACACGTTCATCGCCAACCTTTCACGCTACCGCCCGGGCTGGCTGCGCTGCGCGCAGTCGGTGGCAGGCCTACGCATCAGCGGCACCTACAAGCTGAGTGATACCGACCAGATTCTGCGGGCACTGGCCACGTCCCTGCCGGTGCAGGTGCAAGCGCGCACACGCTACTGGGTAACGGTCACGGCGGTGTAAATAAACTCGCCCTACCTGATCACTTTGCTGCGGCTTATCCGACTCATAGGTAACCCGACACTTACCTACATGAGAAACGCAAACATGACCCGCCGCTTCAACCCCAGGCCTTTCACTGCGCCAGGCCTGCGCACCTGCCTGATGCTGGCTGCCCTGCTCGGTGGGCCCGGCGCCGCCTGTGCCAGCCAAGCCCATGATTACCACCTGCCGCAGGGTGACTTAGGCGAAACACTGACTCAGTTCGCTGCGCAGTCCGGCATCGTGCTGTCGTTCGACACGCACTTGACGCGCGGTAAACGTTCGCCGGCACTCGACGGGCGCTATGGCGTAGAGCAGGCCTTGCGAATGCTGCTGGGCGGTACCGGGTTGCAAGCCATACAGGAAAGTGACGGGCGCTATTCGCTGCTGTTGAACACCGGCGAGGGCGATGTGGTGGAGTTGGCACCCAGCCGCGTCGATGCCCTGGGGCTGGGTAACGTCACCGAGGGTACCGGTGCGTACACCACCGGTGGTTCTACCACTGCAACCAAGCTGCCACTGACCCTGCGTGAGACACCGCAGTCGGTCAGCGTGATCACTCGCCAGGTCATGGACGACCACGGCTCGCAAGACATCGGCGACGTGCTGCGCAACACGCCTGGGGTGTCAGTCCAGGCTTATGACAGCGAACGCATGGAGTACTCCGCACGCGGCTTTGCCATCACCAATTACCAGTACGATGGCATCAACACCATCTATGACGGGGTCTACGACGAGGGCGTAACCCATGTCGACATGGCCGCCTATGACCGTATCGAAGTCATCAAGGGCGCGACCGGCCTGATGACCGGCTCTGGCGACCCATCTGCCACGGTCAACCTGGTGCGCAAGAAGCCCACTCACCACTTCAAGGCGTCGATCACCGCCAGCGCCGGCTCCTGGGACAACTACCGTACCGAAGGTGACATTTCCGGTTCGCTCAACGACAGCGGTAGCGTGCGCGGCCGCCTGGTGGGTGCCTACCAGGACCGCAAGTCGTACCTGGACCACTACAAGCAGAAAAAGGACGTCTACTACGGCATTGTCGAAGCCGACCTGACACCCGACACGCTGCTGACATTCGGCATCGACAACCAGGCCACTACCCCGCGCGGGTCGTCCTGGACCGGCAACCCGACGTACTTCTCCGACGGCAGCCGCACCGACTTTTCGCGCGCACACAACCCGGCAGCCGACTGGAGCCGTCGCGACTTCCAGTCCACCACCTACTTCAGCTCGCTGGAGCAGGCCCTGGTCAATGACTGGAAGGTCAAATTCAGCCTCAACCACATGATCAGCGATCACGACACACGCCTGGCTTCTGCCAGCGGCGGCAACCCGGACCCGGTCACCGGCGAAGGGATGTTCCTGTATTGGGGGCGCTGGGAAGGCCACCGCGTGCAAAACACCGCAGACTTGAATGTATCCGGGCCGTTCACCCTGTTCGGCCGCGAGCATGACCTGGTGGCAGGCTTCATGACCTCGCATTCGCGGCAGACCGGTGATACCTACGACGGCAGCGCATTCGAGAAGGTGCCCGGTTCCATCTTCGACTGGAACGGCAAACTGCCCGAGCAGCACTTCCCGAAAAACGGCGACTACACCACCACGCAAAGCCAGAACGGCGCCTATGTGGCCACCCGCCTGCGGCCGACCGACAAGCTTTCGGTCATCCTCGGCACCCGCGTCAGCACCTTCAAGTACAACGATGATGAAGACTATTACCCAACGTCTTCGCTGAGCGACACCCACGCGAGCTACAAGGAACACGGTGTGGTCACCCCCTACGCGGGCGTGGTCTATGACCTGGACGACACCTACTCGGCCTATGCCAGCTACACCTCCATTTACCAGCCACAAGTGTACAAGGACATCAACGGCGCGACCTTGGCACCGGTGGAAGGCGATGGTTATGAAGCAGGTTTCAAGGCCGCCTGGTTCGATGGCCGGCTGAACGGCACCCTGGCGTTCTTCCGCATCGAGCAAGACAACGTCGCCTCCAACGTCGGCACCAACCCGGTAACCAACGAAGGCATCTACAAAGCTATCGACGGTGCAACCACCAAAGGTGTCGAACTGGAACTGGCCGGCGAACTGGCGCCCGGCTGGAACATCACCGCCGGCTATACCTATGCCCGTACCCGCGATGCCGACGACCAGCGGATATTCGGTTTCCCGTTGGCAACCACCAAGCCTGAACACGTAGTGCGGCTATTCAATACCTACCGCCTGCCTGGTGTACTCGATCCGGTGACCGTAGGCGGCGGGCTGAGGTGGCAAAGCGGCTTCTATGGCAACATCTACAGCCCGGTCGCCAATGACTACACCCGCATCAAGCAAGGCGGCTACACCCTGGTCGACTTGATGGCCCGCTACCAGTACAACGAGCACCTGAGTTTTACGGTCAACGCCAACAACGTGTTCGACAAGGTCTACCTGACCGGGCTGGGCAACTTCGATACGACCTACTATGGCGAACCACGCAACCTGATGGTCACCACCCGCTGGGATTTCTAACCGGTCTGCGACTCAGCGCCCAGCCCGCCGGGCATCTACCAGTCCTGACACATTGGCTGCGGCCCCGGCAGGCTGGGGAATAGCGGTAGCACCTCTTGCGCCAGCTCCTGGAGGATGTCTGCCACAGGCCGTTGCGCCTTGTGAATGCCCAGCGCGGCATGGTTGACCCCTGCCGCCTGCCACTCGCCTAGCAAGTCGATCAGCCCCTGACGCCCGGTTTTCAACACGTAGCCGCCCTGCACGGGTGTGCGTGGAAAATGCGGGTCATCGACCAGGTCAATCCACTCGTTGGTCATGTGCGGGCGGAAGCCGCCGCCAGGGATTGCGGCACGCCAGGCGCGGACCTTCTCGGCCAGGCGCGTGCGCCCCATGGCATCGTGGGTGGCGTCCGGGTAGCTCAGCCAGCCGTCGGCATACTCGCCCAGCCACTCCAGGCTTTGTTGCGAACAGCCGGTAACCACCAACGGAATACGCCCACTCAGCGGCCTGGGCAACAGCTGGGCATCGCGCACCAACCCCAGAGGCGAGTCGATCGACGTGTGCCCCGCCAGCAATCGGCGCACATAGTCCACCGCCAGGGCAAAACGCTCGCCGCGCGCTTCATGGGCCAGGCCATAAGCGGGGAACTCAACGGCGCGGTCACCCGAGGCAATACCCAGCACCAGCCGCCCGCCCGACAGGCAGTCCAGTGTCGCCGCTGCTTTTGCCAGGTCGATGGGGTGACGCAAGGTGAAAATGGCACTACCGGTGGCCAGTGCTACGCGTTGGGTCTGAGCGGCCAGGAAGGCCAGGTAGGCGAATGGGTCGAACACCTGCCCAGCATCACCGAACGATGGGTCGAACAATGGCACGTCGCGCACCCACACGGCAGCGAAGCCCAGCCGGTCAATGGCCCGCACCTGTTCAGCCTGGCCCAGCAATACACGCATGTCGCCCTGGTAGGCGCGCAATGGCAGGAACACGCCCAGCGTCAGCCGCTGGGGGGCGAACATACGGCAGTAACCGGGGTGGCTGGCAAACGCGCTGGCATCGGCGCCGCGAGTAACAGCCGACAACGTCGGATCGTAAACGGACATTCTATCAATCCCTCAGAAAAACTAATGTTTGGCAGTTGATCCGAGCGTTATCCTATTCACCACTGGTTGGAATAAGAAACGATATGTTCTGCCATATAACTTTAGATTTTCTAAACACAGGAGCAGCCCATGGGCGCCGTCTTGCCCTTGCTTGCCTTGCGCGCGTTCACCGAAACAGCACGTCTTGGCACCTTGAAAGCCGCCGCCGAGCATATGGGGGTGACGCCGGGCGCGATTAGCCAGCAGATACGCCTGCTCGAGGAGCGCCTGGGCGTCACGCTGCTGGTACGCACCCGACAGGGCGTGCAACTGACCGACGCCGGCACCACGCTGTATCCGGGCTTGTCACGCGGCTTCGGGCAGATCGAAAGCGCCTTGGCCGAACTGCAAACCGTGGCCCGCACGCCCACCCTGACCGTCAGCACCGTGCCTGCCTTCGCCGCGACCTGGCTGGTACCGCGCCTGGGCGATTTCAATGCCCGCCACCCGGACATCGAGGTGCGGGTAGAGGCGTCAGCGAAGCTGGTGGACTTGCAACGCGACCGCGTCGATGTGGCGCTGCGTCATGGCCTGGGGCATTACCCTGGGCTGCAGAGCATCGCCCTGATGGCACCTGTGCTGTTGCCGGTGGCAAGCCCTGCGCTGCTGGCCAGCGGGCCAGCGATCGAAGCCCCCGCGGACTGCCTGTATTATCCGTTGCTGCAAGATGGCGAACGTGCCGACTGGCCCTTGTGGCTGCAGGCGCATGGTTGCACCGTGGATGGCCGCTGCAGCCGCGGCCCGAGCTTCGATGAAGACCTGCTGCTGTTGCGTGCCGCGCTGGCTGGGCAAGGTATTGCGCTGGTGCAGGACCACCACGCGCAAGAAGACCTGCGCAGCGGCAGGCTGGTGGTAGCGGTGGACAGGCCATGGCCGGCGCGGTTCGCCTACTATGCCGTGGCCCACCAGCAAGCACTGAAACGCCCGCAGGTGCGGGCGTTCATAGACTGGGTCACAGACCAGGCACTGGGCAAATGGTGAGGGCGAATTGCACCTCTTCCATTTACCCCGCCTGCACGATGATCTGGCTCTGCAGGTCGCGGATCATCGCCTCCAGGGCCGGTTTCATGGCCGTGAAGTCTTCTGGCGTGCAAACCACATCCGGTCGGCTGAACTTGAAATGCCGCTCCACCACCACCGCATTGCCATCCTGGGTGTAACGCGCGCTGTAGTCGACATTGCCATCGTGCACCTTCACAGGCTTGGGGATCGCCAGCACGTTGACCTGGGCCGGGAACTCGAAGCGCGACGTTTCCACCGTGTCGTTGGAAATGCACACAAAGCTCTGGCTGCGGTCCTTTTCCAGGGTGAAGCTGTACACATTCTGCGAGATACCGCCCGCCAGGCTGGTCAGGGTCGCCACGCCCACCGGCCCTGGCAGGTTGACCAGGTTTTCCGTGCGCCCGTCGACGGTGCTGACAAAATCGCCATTGCCCACGGGCGGCGCGACCTTGAACGAACCACTGCCGCGCTGGCCGTAGGCGGCCAGCACTTTTTCCACCAGCATGTCGCGGTCTGCCGGTTTCATCAGTTGCAAGCCAAAGCGGCTCATCTCGCTGGCCCAGCCCTTCACCGTGGAAACGTTGGTGAAGTCGGCGGCACCATCGGCCTTGACCTTGAACAGCAAATCACTGGAAACCTGGTTCAGCTGCATGGCCGGGGTTTTGCCGAACTCGCCGGTGGCCGTCAGCAGCACGCGCTTGTTCAGCACGGTCAACGGCAGGTAACCCGCCGCGATCGACGGGTCGGTCGAGTCCAGGTACAAGTCCAGGCTCGGCACATAGGTGATCACATGGTTCAGTACACCCAAGGTCGGCACTTTGGGGAACACATAGGCGTTGCCCTGGTTCACCAGCGCCGGTGTGCTCCTGATACCTGCCGCGCTCAGCAGCGCCTCCAGCAGCGTAACATGGTCCTTGCAGTCGCCGTAGCGGTTGTCCAGCACGGTTTGCGCGGCATGCGGCACCACCCCGCCAGCACCGACATACACCGCCACATAGCGGATATTCTGGCGCACCCAATCACTGAGGGTCAGGGCCTTTTCCCGGGCTGTGGGCACACCGGCGGTCAGGCGCTTCGCCAGCTCGCTGATCTGAGGGGTGACCTCGACCGTGGCCCTGGTCTGATAGGCCTGGGCGAAGTCCTTGAACCCTAAGAACGTCGACACTGCCAGGTAGTGGCCGTAATCCAGGTACGACACCGCCCCCGTCTCGATCCGCGCCCGCGCGCCCGGTACATAGTCCCAGCGATACACTGTACGGCCATCATTCGTGGCAGGCGGCGACGCCTTGAAACCACGGGCATCGGCCTGCAGCGGCATGCCCTGGGGCATCTCGTAGGTCAGCGAAAACTGCCCGACCGGGTAGAACTGCGGCACGGTGATGTCTTCGAACTGCCCAGGGAACAATGGCGTAGAGCGGTTACGTTGATAACGCAGCACCAGCCGGTCACCCACCGCAACCTCGGGGAAGATGACCACCTTGTTGACCGAGTCCTGGAACATCGGTGCCTGGGCAGACGCCTGCTCTTGCTGCTCCTTGATGTGCGCGGCATCCACCTGCACTTTGCGCCCGTCGGGCTTTTGCGTATAAGCCTCGACCACTTCCAGCGTTTCCAGTGACCGGTTGTAGCTCAACGGGTGCTGGGCATTGGTCTTGATGGCGCGGTCTTCGTTGATCAGCATGACGCTGTCGACATCCAGACGGAAGCTGCCGTCTTTCTGTACCACGAACGTCTGCGCGATCTTCTCCAGGGTGACGGAACGGTCGGTGCCGTCGGTGAAGGCGTGGGCATGGCTACACCAGGCCAGGGTTACAGGCAGCAGAACAGCTGCCAGACGGAGCATTTTCAGCATGGAGATCCTTCTCGATCAGCGGTTTACAATCGACAATGATACGCATTGTCACCGCATGATGGCAAAGTGACTACATGCACTACCCTTGCATGGCCAGTTCGGCCAGTACTTCGGATGAGGTGGTGACCTGCCGAAAATGGTGCTTCCACAGGTCGATACCGAGCTTGCCCGAGCGGTCCAGCGAAGACCCTACCGTCATGTCTGTCACCAGCGTTGGCATCAACCCTGCGTCGAACAGGGCGAAGCCTGCGGCCAGCACACAGGTTTCGGTCTGCAACCCACACACCAGCACCCGTTCCACACCCAATTGCCGAATGTACTCAATCGCCTCGGCACGTTGCCCGTAGCCATGTTTGACGAATACCTGGTCGGCCTCGACCAGGCTTTCGTCCTCGGCGGCCGGGTGCCAGCCGAGCTGGCGCTCGAACGGCGTGACCTGTTCATCATGCAACTCGACCGAGGCAATGGTGGGGATGTTGGCCGACAAACGCCGCAGGCCATCGACCAGCCACTCGGGTGGGCTGAAGGTGGATTGGACATCGACGATGAGCAAAACCTGGCGCATAGCGTACTCCGGCCATAGGCAAATGGCGCGGAGTATAACGCGTGGCGCCGGGGCTTGATCACCAGTCGTAGGTCATCTCTACCGAAGCTACCCGCTCCTGCCCGTAGTAGCAGCCAAATGCGTAGTTGCAGTCCGATACGTACTCGCGGTCGAAGATGTTCTGCACATTCACGCTGGCCTGCAGGCCACGCAGGCTTGGGTCGAGTTTGCCCAGGTCGTAGCTGACGGTAGCGTCATACACGGCATAAGCCGGCACATCGAAGGTATTGGCCGAGTTGCCCGGCTTGCGGCCGGTGTAACGGGCACCGGCGCCAAAGGTCAGGCCATTGAGCATGGCCTGGGTGAAGTGATAGTCCACCCACAGCGAGGCAGACACCGGGGCCTGCGACTCGTTGCGGTTGCCCTGGTCGCCATAGGTACTCTTGGTATAGAACGAGTCGATGTAGGTGGCAGCGGCCAGGACATCAACGTTCTCGATGCTGGATTTGAGCTCCAGCTCCACCCCACGCGAACGCACCTCGCCATTTTGCGACTCGTACTGCGGGTACTCGGTATCGCCGGTCAGCACGTTTTTCTGCTTCACCTGAAACACCGAGGCCGTGAACAAGGTGCCCTCGAACGGCTGATACTTCAGCCCCACTTCGTATTGCTCGCCCTCAGTGGGCTCGAACGCCTTGCCGCCACGCTCTGGGGCCGCCGTGCCCAAGGTTGGCAAGAACGACTGGGAATAGCTGACATAGGGTGCCAGGCCAAACTCGGTGACATAGGTGAGGCCGATGCGCCCGGTGAACTTGCTGTCACGCTGGGAAGCAATGCTGTGCGCCAACAAGTCTTTGTTGTCGATTTCGGCCCAGTCCTGGCGCCCGCCTACGGTCAGGATCCAGTTGTCCAGCTTGATCTGGTCCTGCAGGTAAACCCCGGTCTGGCGCACGGTATTGTCCCAACGGGTATCCAGTACCGGGGTGATGCTGCTGGTGTCGAAGTTGTTCTTGCCATAGAGATCGACGGGCAGCACGTTGTAGGCGTTATAGCCATCGTACTTGCGCGTGAAGTGACGGTAGTCCACGCCTGCCAGCGCGGTGTGCTGCAAGGCCCCTGTATTGAACTTGTATTCCAGGTTGTTATCGACGGTGTACGAAATATTGTGCTGGCGCCAGTCGAGCTTCACCCGGTTGGCGCGGGTGTAGTCCACCCCATCGCCCTCTGTCACGAAACTGCGCAGGTAAAAGCCTTTGTAGCGGTCACGGACATCGGTGTAGCGCGCGGTAGAGCGAAATGCCAGCTCGTCACTGAAACGGTGGTTGAAGTCGTAGCCGAAAATGTACTGGTTGCGTTTGTAATCGTTGTAATGCGAGTCGCCCGAGAAGAAGTCCCGGTCGATATGCTGGCCTGTCGGGCCACGCTTGAGCGAACCGATCATCGGCAGCGTCTGGTAGTCGGGCAGGCCATCGTCACGCTGAACCTGAGCGAGCAACGTCAGCGAGGTGTCTTCATTCGGCGCCCAGGTCAAGCTGGGTGCCAGCAGCAAGCGCTCGCTGTGGGCATGGGCGACCATTTCGTTGCCTTTGTCGGCAACGCCGACCAGGCGATAGGTGAAGACCTTCTGCTCGTCCAGCGGGCCGCTGGTATCGAAGGCACCGTTGACCCGGTTGTAGCTACCGGCGCCCAGCTTTACCTGGCTACGTTGCTCGCGGGTCGGGCGCTTGGAGACCATGTTGATCAGCCCGCCCGGCTGGTTTTGCCCGTACAGCACCGACGATGGGCCTTTGAGCACCTCGATACGCTCCAGCGTGTAGGGGTCGATCTGGGGGGCGCCGCCCAGGCTGCCGGCGTACGGCAAGTAGGCGCCGTCCAGATACAACGGGGTCGGGGCAAAGCCACGGCTGGTGATTTCGTCGGCAATGCTGTTGCGGTCGGTGAAGCCGCCGGTGGCCAGGCCCGGGGTATAGCGCAGCGCCTGGGTCAGGTTGCGCGCCCCTTGCGCCTGCACCTGGTCGGCGGTGATCACGTTGATGGCCTGGGGGATTTCCAGAATCGGCGTGTCGGTCTTGGTGCCGGTCGCGCTGCGGCTGGCGACGTAGCCGCTTACCGGCCCATAGGCGGACTCAACGGCCGTGCCGGTAACGCTGGTGGTATCGAGCTGCAAGGTGGAATCATCACCCACCATGGGCAGCAGCGAGTAGCTGCCACTGCCCTGCTTCAGCACCTGCAATCGGCTGCCGGCCAGCAACTGGCGCAGGCCCGCATCGGCGCTGTAACGGCCGTGCAGCCCAGGCGAATGCAGCGCCTGCACCGATGACGGCTCGAACGACAGCGTCACAGCGGCGGCCGAGGCAAATTGCGTGAGTGCCGTGCCAAGCGCGCCAGCGGGTATGTCGAAGCGCATTTCAGCCTGGGTCTGGGCAACGGCAGGTTGAGCGATCATCGCCGTTGCCAGCGGGGTCGCCAACGCCACGCTGAACAGCGCGCGATGCACGGCCCGCGCCAGGCTGGCTTTGGTCGGGTTGATCGGGAGAGTACGGTTGCATTCGTTGACAGCGAGCATGCGGTTTCCTTTCGCCCTGCGGCAGTTTTTTCAGTGCGCTTGGTGCGCGTCTACCTACAAGTCGAACGAGAACGAAAATCGATAACCCCTCTGACAAAAAAACAAGGACAGGCTTCAGGCCGCCTCGACACGCGTCCAGTAGCGGCTGAAGCGACGAATACGCACAGGTAACGTGGTGGTGAGGTTTTCCAGGACACTGTCGATATCGCTCAAATGAAACGCCCCGGACAACCGCAAATCACTGACGGCCTCATCACAGCCCAGGTACCCGGGGCGATACCGCTGCAGCTCGCTGACAACATCGGCAAGGCGCCAGTCATCCACGACCAACATTTCACGGGCCCAGGCGTCTGCCATGGCCGCAGCCGGTGTCAGGGCACCGATCTCTTCCAGGCGAAATGCCAATTGCTGGCCTGCGCCTACCCGCACCACCGCCGCGCCACGTGCGCTGCGAACTTCCACGGCATGTTCCAGCACGCAAACCCGGCTGGTCTCGCTGTCGCAGCGCACCGTAAAGCGTGTTCCTAGCGCGCGGACACTGCCCTGCCTGGTGTGCACGATGAACGGGCGAGACAATGCATCCGGCACGGTTTGCACCAGGATTTCACCCTTGAGCAATTCAAGTGCGCGAATGTCGGCGGTATAGCGAACGTTGACAGCCGTGTCGGTGTTCAACTGCAGTTGGCTGCCGTCGTCCAGTTGCAATGAACGGCGCTTGCCAACGCCAGTGCTCAAGTCAGCCATCAAGCTGGCAACGCCACCTTCGCGCAATGCCAGCCCACCTGCTGCGCCCGCCATCAGCAGCACCGACAGTACTTTGAGCACCTCACGCCGTTTGGCCCTGGCACTGTTCAACATGGGCCGCGCGATACCCGGCGCAACCTGCTGCAGCGTGCCCTGCAAACGCCCCAGCCGCTCCCAGGCCTGCTGGTGCCGCGGGTCACTCAGCAGCCAGCGCCGATGTGCCGCTCGCGTGGCCTCGTCAGCCTCGCAGCGCAGCTCGACGTACCAGCGTGCGGCAGCCTCCAGCGTGTTGCGATCCAAGGGGTCTGCACCTGTCACCGGTCACGCCTCAGCCAGCAGCAGGCAATGGGTCAGCGCCCGCACTGCATGCTTTTTGACGGTGGTAAGCGACACATTCAGGCGCCTTGCGATTTCCACATAGCTCAAGCCATCGAGCTGGGCCATCAGGAAGATTTCGCGGGTGCGTGTGCCCAGGCCGTCGAGCAGGCGATCGATCTCCATCAAGGTCTCGATGATCAGCAGGCGCGCCTCGGGCGAAACCTCTACCAGCTCGGGCCGTGTCGCCAGGGTTTCCAGGTAAGCCTGCTCCAGTGCCCGTCGCCGGAACATGTCGATCATCAGGCTGCGGGCCACGCTGCTCAAATAGGCCCGTGGCTGTCGCAGCTCAGCGGCCTTGCGCAGGGTCAGCACCCGGATGAAAGTGTCCTGGGCCAGGTCGGCGGCATGCTCCACACAACCGAGCTTGCCGCGCAGCCACCCGCACAGCCAGGAATGATGGTCCTCGTAAAGTGTGTGCACGGCTTTTTGCAGGGAAGGGTCAGCGCAGGGCATGGGTTGAACCGATCAGAACGTCTTTAATAATGACTCTCATTTAACCCGAGTCTTGCAGGGCTTAGCAATCGTATCTCGCCATCAGATAGTGTTGCCGTGTTCATCAGCCCTGGCCTACCATTGCGAAAAATTCTCATATGAGACCTTGTCGCATAGCGTAAGGATGCCCCGATGTCGCGTCTCGACTCCGCTTACAGCCAGCAGATTCACACCTATTACACCAACCACCACGGCTGGATTCGCGGTTGGCTGCACAAGCCCCTGGGCAATGCCAGTGATGCCGCCGACCTGGCCCATGACGTGTTCGTGCGCCTGCTGAGCAAGCCGCAGCAATTCCAGACCGAGCAGCACGCGCGCGCCTACCTGAGCACCGTCACCCGCCATCTGTGCATCGATTTCTGGCGCCGTCAGCACCTGCAGCAGGCTTGGCTGGAGGCCTTGGCCGCCCTGCCCGAACCCTTGGCACCCAGCGAGGAAGAGCGTGCACTGGTGTTCGAGGCACTCGAGCAGGTGCAGCGAATGCTCGCGCGATTGCCGGACAAGGTCTGCCAGGCCTTTCTGCTGGCCCACGTACAGGGCCTGGGCTACCGGGAAATCGCCAGGCAGCTGCAGGTTTCCGAACGCAGCGTGACCAAGTACATGGCCCAGGCGATGTACCAGTGCCTGCTGCTGGAACTGGACCTGCCATGAACGCCAGCGAGCGCCCGGACCACGCCACCTTGCAGGCAGCCGCCAACTGGTATGCGCAGTTGCTTGCCGCCCCGCAAGACCTGCAATTGCAGTTGCGCTGGCAGAAATGGCTCGGGACTGCACACGCCAACCAGGTGGCATGGGACCATGTGCAACGCATCAGTCAGCGTTTCTCACCGCTGAAACTACAGGCCGACGCCTCACTGCAGGCACTGGGCAGCGTGCGCCGCACCGACCTCGACCGCCGTCGCGCGGTTGGACTGCTCGGTTTGCTGTGCGGCGGCAGCCTGCTGGCCTTGGCCGGCTGGCGCCTACCTGCCGCCAGGCGACAGCTGCAGGCACTCAGCGCCGACCAGCGCACCGGCACCGGCGAAGTGCGCAGCCTGCGCCTGCCGGACGGCGGCCAACTGTGGCTGAACAGTGCCACCGCATTGAACATCGACTACCGCGCCAACCTGCGCCGCCTGGAGCTGCTGGCCGGTGAAGTACTGGTAGAAACCGCCCATGACAGCCGGCCATTCGTGATCGACACCCGTCACGGCCGCCTGCAAGCGTTGGGCACCCGCTTCAGCGTCTGGCAACGCGACCAGGCCGCACGCCTGAGCGTGTTCGACGGTGCCGTGCGCCTTCACCCCGCAGATGGCGCAGGCAGCCTGGTGGTTGCGGCAGGATGGCAAGCGGATTTCGACCGCCATGGCGCACAACCGCCCCGTGCGGTGGACGAGTCGCGCCAGGCCTGGCGCGATGGCCGTCTGTTGGCCAACGACATCAGCCTTAGCGAGTTCAGCGAACAACTGCGTGCCTACCTGCCCGGTCATCTCGGTGTTGCTCCACAAGTGCAGGCGCTGCGGGTGATGGGCAACTTCCCAGCCAATGACCCGGAACGCACCCTGGCCATGCTCGAAAGCGCCCTGCCGATCAAGGTGCGCAAGACCTTGCCTTGGTGGTACAGCATCGAGCCACGCTGAACCCACCGTTTTTTTGCGCAGGGGTGTTCCGGTTTTACCCGGCTCGTTCGGATTAGCAGATGAACACCCAGCTTCATCTGCCCCCACAAGGAACACCCATGCCCCTGCTCCCGTTTACCTTGCGCCCTCTGCTGCTGGCTCTGCCGTTGCTGATCGCCACCCCGGTGATGGCCGACGACAGCCCGCGCCGCTACGACCTGCCATCCGGCCCGCTGGCCCAGCAGCTCAACCGCCTGGCCAGTGCGGCCGGTATCTACATTGTCGGCGATGGCGTGCTCAGCCAAGGCAAGGCCAGCGCACCGCTGCAAGGCGAATTCACCCCCGAACAGGCCCTGGAACGCATGTTGCTGGGCAGTGGCCTGATCGCCGTGCCCAGCGGCGAACGCCAGTATCGGCTGCAACCTGCGGCACAAGGTGCGGGCCTGCAACTGGCGCCCACCAGCGTCGATGCCTATCGCGACAGCGCCTACGGTGCCGTGAACGGCTACCTGGCCACCCGCGCCAGCAGCGCCAGCAGCGCCAGCAAGACCGACAGCGCGCTGCTGGAAACCCCCGCCTCGGTGTCGGTGGTGACCCGTGACCGGATCAAGGCCCAAGGTGCACAGACCGTTACCGAAGCCTTGAGCTACACCGCTGGCGTGCACGCCAACGTCGCTGGCAACAACCCCACCGACAACACCTTGATGGTGCGTGGTTTCCAGCAGATCAACAGCGATGCCTACACCGACGGCCTGCGCAACAACAACATTGGCTATTACGCGCCGGAGCCGTTTGGCCTGGAGCGCATCGAGGTACTCAAAGGGCCGGCGTCGGTTATCTACGGCCAGGGCGAGCCTGGCGGCATGATCAACCTGGTCTCGAAAAAACCATTGTTTGCAGCCCACCGTGAAGTCGGTCTGTCGCTCGGCAATCACGACCGCCAGCAACTGAGCCTGGATGTCGGCGACCTGCTCGACAGCCAGGGCACCCTGGCCTACCGCCTGGTGATGCTCGGCCGTGATGCCGACAACGAGATCGAAGGTATCAAGGACGACCGCCAGTACGTCGCGCCCAGCCTGACCTGGGCACCGAATGAAGACACCAGCCTGACCCTGCTGGCGTCGTACCAGAAAAACACCAACCTGTTCACCTCGAACATGGCCTACTCCCTGTTCGACGGCTCCAACCCCAACGGCCGCGTACCCCGCCACCGCTCGCTGAACGAGCCGGGCTTCGACCGCGAGCAGTCAGAGATGAACAACCTGGGCTATGAGCTGAGCCATCGCATCAACGACACCTTCAGCTTCCGCCAGAACTTACGCTACAGCCACATGCACGGCTATCAGGATCAACTGTTTCGCAACAGCGGTGTGATCAATGGCAACACCCTGGCCCGCTATTACGAGCTGCGCGATTACAACAGCGACAACTACACCCTGGACAACCAACTGCTGGCCAATTTCAACACCGGCCCATTGCGCCATGACCTGTTGCTGGGTGCCGACTACCTGCGCGGCCACCGCAGCCAGGACGTGCAGCACGGCGACGCGCCATCGATCAACATCTACAACCCGGTGCGCGGTGTAACGATCGACACTTCCCGCTACACCTCACTGCTGTCCACCGCCCGCGACGACCGTCAGGTCGGGCTGTACCTGCAGGACCAATTGCACCTCGACAACTGGGTCGCCACCCTTGGCGTGCGTCACGACTGGGCGCGCCAGGACAGCACCAATCGCATCAATGGCAGCCACCAGGTGATCACCGACGAGGCCACCACTGCCCGCGCGTCGTTCGGCTACAGCTTCGACATGGGCCTGTTCCCCTACGTGAGCTACAGCGAGTCGTTCAAACTGGCCAGTGGCAACAGTTTCGACGGTTCCCCGTTCGAACCGGAAACAGCCAAGCAATACGAAGTGGGCATCAAGTACCAACCGCCAGGCAGCGAAAACTACATCACCGTGGCAGCCTTCGACCTGCGCCGGCAGAACGTGGCCACGACCGATGTCGAGCACCTGGGCTTCAGCGTGCAGCAGGGTGAAGTGACCTCGCGCGGGGTGGAGCTGGAAGGCGTAGCCAAACCGCTGCCGGGGCTGAACCTGATCACCGCGTATACCTACAACGATGTCGAGGTAACCAAGGACAACCCGAACGCGCTGGGCGTCAGCAACAAGGGAAATGCACCGGTGCGGGTCCCACGTCATCTGGCCTCGCTGTGGGTCGACTACACCCTGCAGGGCGGGCCATTGGCCGGGCTTGGCGGCGGCCTTGGCGTGCGCTACACCGGCGCCACCTCTGGCGATGCGCAGAACACTTTCGAAGTGCCTGGCTACACCTTGGTCGATGCCATGCTGTCTTACGACTTCGGCAAGGCCAACAACGGCCTGCAGGGCTTGTCGGCGCAGCTCAATGTGAAAAACCTGACCGACAAGTACTACGTGGCCGGCTGCTTCGCCACCGTAGCCTGCCTGTTGGGAACGGGGCGCACCGTAACCGCCGACCTGACCTATCGCTGGTAGCTGGGTACGCCGCCGAAATTGCGGGAGCGGGCTTGCCCGCGATAAGTGCGCGGCAGCCCCAACACAGGCACCTCATGCCTTCGACAGTTCGCCAATCTTTTCCAGCCGCGCCCGCACAATGTTACGGCTGATGTTCAGCAAGCGCCCCGTCTGCAACTGGTTGCCGTGGCAGTATCGATACGCCGCTCTGAACACTGTCTCCTCGATATGCTCATACAGGTTCGGCACATTCTGCTCGAACAACGCCAGCAACGCACTTTCCAGGTCAGGTGGTGCCGCGCTGGCTGTCGGCAAGTAGGCATGTGCAACCGGCGCCGCTACCTGTGGCCGCATATCGACCAGGTGCAGGTCCGCCGGTGCCACCACCTGATACCGGCACACCAGCAACGCATGGTGAATGGCGTTTTCCAGCTCGCGGATGTTGCCCGGCCAGCTATGCGCCAGCAATTTGCGTTCGGCATCCGGGCTCAACGAGGCACGCTCATAACCCAGGCGTCGGCAATGCTCCTCGATGAAGAATTCCGCGAGCGGCAGGATGTCCCCCGGTCGCTCTCGCAGCGGCGGCAAGCGAATCGTGGCGACATGCAGGCGGTAGAACAGGTCTTCACGAAAATGCCCCGCCACCACTGCATCAGCCAGGTTCACGTTGGTCGCTGCCACCAGCCGCACGTTGATCGGGATCGGCGTGCGTGAGCCCAGGCGCACCACTTCACGCTCCTGCAGCACCCGCAACAACTTCACCTGCATGTTCAGCGGCAAGTCGCCAATTTCATCGAGGAACAGCGTGCCGCCGTTGGCTGCTTCGAACCAGCCGGCCTTGTTGCTGGTGGCGCCGGTGAACGCGCCTTTTTCGTGGCCGAACAGCTCGCTTTCCACCAGGGTTTCGGCAAAGGCACCGCAGTTAACCGCCACGAATGGCTCACGCCCGCGGCGGCTTAGGTGGTGGATGTGACGGGCGACCAGCTCTTTGCCGGTGCCGGTTTCGCCGATGATCAGGGTGTTGGCCTCGCTGGGCGCCAGGCGCTCGATGCGGCTGAGCAGCTCCTGGGAGCGCGGGTCCTTGAACACGAGCACGGTGGCACGTACCGACTTGGTCAGCTCGCGGGCATTGGGGTGGGTGATCAGCGACATAGGGGCATTCCTGGCAGTTGACGCGCAGGCCAATAGTGCATGAAACAAATTAGATCAAAAAATTATTAATTAATATTTATATATTCGAATTAGAAATATTCGATTTTTCAGCAGCCCATTGCTGCCACAGCAGCAACCCGCCAGCACTCGCCTGCCCGCCGGCCAGCAGGCCCGGCCCGCCGCACGCAGCCTAACCCTGGCTGAAAGCCCCACCACGCATGGTCTGCAGCCAATTTTCGAAGGGCTGGCATGCATTTCGCTCCTGGCCTGTAGAACCTTTGCCTGGAGCTGCACATGAACAATCCCTGGCGTCATGCCCTTGCTCTGTTGGGCGGCCTGTTCCTCAGCCTGGCTGCGCTGGCAGCCGAGCCACCGGCGGCGGTGCGCATTGCCATCGTCGCCTTCACCCAGGGCGGGGCGCCGGTGTTCGGCGGCATCCCCGGCCGGGTGATCGAGGAAGGCTGGCTGGAACAGCAACTGGCCGCCCGCGGCGTGAAACTGCAATGGACCGCCCTGCCCCATGCCGGCGCCGGGCCACAGATCAACGAAGGCTTCAGCAACGACAGCCTGGACTTTGCCGTGCGTGGCGACCTGCCTTCGGTCATCGCCGGGTCTGGCCAGGTGCCGGGCAAGCTGGTGGTGCCGGGCGGTAGCGGCAACAACATCTACCTGGTGGTGCCGAGCAATTCCACTGTGCGCAGCATCCAGGACCTCAAGGGCAAACGCCTGGCCCTGCACCGTGGTCGCCCGTGGGAGTTCGCCTTCAGCAACTTCCTCGAAAGCCAAGGCCTGAAACTGAGTGATTTCAAGATCGCCAACCTCAACCCGCAAGTGGGCGCCGCTGCGGTTTCCGCCGGCAAGGTCGATGCCGCCGTGTTGCTCAACGAAGCCTATGCCCTGGAAGACAAAGGCGTGGCGCGCATTCTCTGGTCGACCAAGCAAGGCGCCAATGATTGGCGGCTGGTCTCGGACCTGTGGGGCACCGACCGCTTCGTGCAGCAGCACGCCGACCTGACGCAACTGGTGGCCACCGCCTGGGTGCGCGCGGCCTGGTGGATTTCCCAGGAACAGAACCGCGACGCCTACTACGCGCTGTCATCGCGCGCAGGGGTCAGTGAAAGCGTGCTACGCCGTGACGACCAGGACGACCCCGTGGCCTGGCAAGCGCGCTGGGCGCCAAAAAGCGATGCGCAGCTTAAAACCCATTACGACGCCCTGGGCCAGTACGCACTGGCCAACCGGCTGATTCGCACGCCCTACGACATTACCAGCGACCTGGCCACGGGCTTTACCCGCCAGGCCTTGATCGACTTGCAACTGACCCATTACTGGCCGTCCCTCGACGCCCAGATCAGCCAACAACCTTGAGAGCCTTTCCCATGAAACTGCCTGCTTCGCTCGTCTTCGGCCTCAGCGCCCTGGCCCTGTCCATCGGCGCCATGGCCGCCGAAACCTACGCGCCAAAACCTGACCCGCAACAAGGCGATGGCCGCGTGTCGGCCTTCTACACCTGGACCAAGGCCATCCCCGCCACGCCCGGCAAACTGCTGCGCAGCGAACCGCTCGAGCAGGCGCTGAGCCTGCCCAATGCGGCCAGCGCACAACGCATCCTGTACACCTCGCTGGACGGTATCGACGGCAAGACGCCAATCGTGGTTTCTGGTGCGCTGTTCATCCCCAAAGGCAAGGCACCCGCGGGCGGTTGGCCGGTCGCCAGCTGGGGCCATGGCACCGTCGGCGTGGCGGATATCTGCGCGCCGTCCTGGGCCGGGCGCAGCTACCGCGACGTGCAATACCTCAACCGCTGGCTGGATGAAGGCTATGCCATCGTCGCCACCGACTACCAGGGCCTGGGTGTACCGGGCGGCCACCCACTGCTGAACAACCGCATGGCCGCTTACGGCATTCTCGATGCGGCCAAGGCCGTGGTCGCCGGCGTACCGGGGCTGGCCGACAAGGTGTTGATCATTGGCCAGTCGCAAGGGGGGGCCGGGGCCTTTGCCGCCGGGGCCTATGCGGCAACCTATGCGCCCAAGCTGGGCGTCAAGGGCAGTATCGGCACAGGGGTGATCTACACCGTGGGTTCGAAAAATGTCGGCGAACAGGACCAGAACAAGGTCGACCCGGCCCTGGCCTACGGCTTCTACACGCTGCTTGCCGCGCAGCAGTATGACCCGAGCATCGACCCGCGCGACTTCTACACCGACAAGGCCCTGCCACTGTTCGAGCAGGCGCGCACCAGTTGCCTGTCAGCACTGGTCAGCGACGTGGTCGGCACCGGCCTGACCCCGGCCAATGCCAAGAAGGACTACCAGGGCGACAAGCTCAAGCCCTGGCTGGCGCAGGTGTCGTACCCGACCTTGAAGCTGGCCCAGCCGATCTTCATCGGCACCGGCGCCGAGGACAAGACCCCCGCCGCCGCCACCCAGGTAGCGCTGATGCAGGACGCCTGCAAGGCAGGCTCGGTGGTGCAGGGCCACCTGTACAAAGGCCTGGGCCACAGTGAAACGGTGAATGCCTCGTTGAAGGACTCCATCCCCTTCGCCCGCCAGGTCATCAGCGGCCAACCGGTCACCCCTAATTGCAGCCCAAGCGTCCAGTAAGGAGGCCAGCCCATGAGCATCGAATTCTTCACCCGCCTGCCCCTGCATGGCGAAACCCAGTTCCTTCCCGGCGACCCGCGCAACCGCGGCGACTGGCATGCGGGCGGGCCCAGCACCGGTGCGGTGTCGGGGTTTGCCGTGGGTGATCACTTCACCTACATCGACTACCTCGGCCAAATCGCCCGCGCCGCTGAAATAAACGGTTTTGGCGGCGCGCTGATGGTCAATGCCCCCACCGGCGAAGAGCCGTGGACGGTGTGCTCGCTGCTGGCCCGTGAAACCCGCACGCTGAAATTCGTCACCGCCTTCCAGCCCTATCACTACACCCCATGGGTGGCCGTGCAGCAGGCCGCGACCTACCAACGCGCCACTGGCAATCGCCTGGTTTGGAACATCATCAATGGCGGTTCGGATGCCATCCAGCGCCAGGTCGGTGACTTCGAAGACCATGACCAGCGCTACGCCCGCGCCACCGAGTTCATGGACATGGTGCGCGGCTATTGGCACAACGAGCAGTTCCACTACCAAGGCACCTACTACCGCGCCGAGGGCGGTGGCCTGCGCGGCCCGCTGAAAAAAGCCGAGCTGCCGCTGATCTGCACGGCAGGTTCGTCGGTGGCAGCGCGCGAATTCGCGGCCAAGCACGCCGACTTCTACCTGATGCGCGCCGAGCACCCGGACGAGATTGCCGCGCTGATCGCCGATATCCGCGCCCGCGCGCTGAAGTGGGGCCGCACCGATATTCGCTTTGGCCTGTCCATCGACGTGATCGCTCGCGATACCGAAGAGGCGGCACTGGCCGAGGCCAAGCGCTTCTTCGACGAAGGCGTGGCCAAGGGCACGGTCAAGGCTCGCGCTGCCCATGCGGGCCTGCGCACGGCACGCAAACTGAGCTATGAGCACGACTACAACGACAAGGACGAGCAACAGGCCTTCGACGACTTCTTCATCCACCCCAATGTGTGGACCGGCTTCGGCTACATCGGCATCCCGCCCGGCTGCGCGCTGGTAGGCAGCTACGCCAACGTAGTGGCGCGCATCCGCGAGTACCACGGCATAGGCATCGATCTGTTCTTCCTGGCCGGCTACCCGCACCTGGAAGAAGCCTACCGCATCGGCGAGCACATCCTGCCGCACTTTCGTGACCAGCGCGCAGCCCTTGCCCGCCCTGTAGCCGAACCCGTGCAACTGCACGCCAGCAACGGAGCCTGACGCCATGGCCAGGGACGGTTACCCACTGAGCCGGCGCAGTTTCCTTGGCCACGCCGGCGTGCTGGCCGGCGGGTTGCTGGCCGGCTGCGGCCCCGCCGACGGCCCAATCCATGGCGTGGCCGACCAGCCACGCCATGGCGGGCGCCTGCGCCTGGGCATCATCGACGGCAACCAGAGCGGCAACCTCGACGCCCACAAGCCCATCGGCAGCGGCATCGTGCGTGGCTTTGCCCTGTACAGCAAGCTGTGGGAATGGGACGAGCAGATGCAGCCGCGCCTGGCCCTGGCCGAGTTCGCCGAGCCCAATGCCGATGCCAGCAGCTGGACCTTGCGCCTGAAGCCGGGGCTGGAGTTCCACCACGGCAAGACCATCGACGCCGACGACCTGATCTTCTCCATCCGCCGCCTCACCGACCCGCAGCTGGCCTCGCCCTACGCGGCGCTGCTGCACTGGGTGGACCGCGACAACCTGGTCAAGCTGGACGACCGTACCGTGCGCCTGGGCTTTCGCGAAGGGCGCAGCTACCTGCCGCTGCCGGAGACCTGGGTCAACTTCGGCGGCATCGTGCCGGTGGACTACCACCCAGTCACCAACCCGGTCGGCGCCGGGCCTTACAAACTGAAAAGCTTCACCCCAGGTCAGCGCTCACTGTTCACCCGCTTCGACAACTACTACAAACCCGGCAAGCCTTATGCCGATGAACTGGAGATCATCGACTTCAAGGACCAGACCGGCCGCCTGGCGGCATTGCGGGCCGGGCAGATCGACATGGCCAACGTCATGTCCACCGAACACCTGCAGGTGCTGCAAGCCGACCCACGGCTGCGCCTGCTGAAGTCGGTGAGCGGCAACTGGCTGTCGTTCGACATGAACACCGCCAAGGCGCCGTTCGACGACCCGCGCGTGCGCGAGGCATTCCGCCTGCTGGCCGACCGTGACGAGCTGGTGCGCCGTGCGCTCAATGGCCAAGGCCGGGTGGCCAACGACCTGTATGCACCGTTCGACCCCACCTTCGACCACAGCATCGGCCCACGCCCTCATGACCCGCAGCGCGCAGCCCAGTTGCTGCGCGAAGCCGGCCATGAACAGTTGCAGGTGGAGTTGGTGACCACGCCAGGGCCGGGGCTGGCTTCGGCCCTGGTGCTGGCCGAGCAGGCCCGGCGTATCGGTGTGACCCTCAATGTGCGCCAGGTCGACCTGGCCACCTTCCAAGGGCCGCAGCGCGATGACTGGACCTTGAGTACCGGTGGCAGCATCGGTGCGCCGTTCCTGGCCAGCGCGATTCACACCGATGCGCCATTCGCCGTGGCCAACAAGACCCACTTCAACGACCCCGAATTCAGTCAGGCCTTTCTCGCCGCCATGGCCCAGCCAGACCTGGAGAAGCGCAAGAACCTGGTGCACCAGGCGCAACGCATTCAATACGAACGCGGCGGCATGTTGATCTGGGGCTTTGCCGACCTGCTCGACAGTGTCAGCACCCGCGTGGGTGGCGCGCAGGCAGAGCAGTCGCTGTTCAGTACCTGGCGGTTCGAGAGCCTGTGGCTGAAAACCTGACCCTGTTACTACGCGGTCTGCCTTTTGTAGGAGCGGCCTTGTGTCGCGATAGGGCCGCAAGGCGGCCCCAGGATTTCAGCGTCGATACATAGATTGCCGGGGCCGCTTTGCGGCCCTATCGCGACACAAGGCCGCTCCTACAGGGACCGCGTGTACCCAATACCAACCGCAGGCGCGGCTGCGCCCTCGTTTCTCCCACATTCCTACTCTTGAACGAGGCCCAGCCAATGCCCCGCGTTACCTTGCTGCACCCAAAATTCCAGCCTAGCGCCCTGGCGCTGGCCATCCTGGCCACCAGCACACCCATGGCCTTCGCCGAAGACACCCAACTGCAAACCGTCACCGTGCAGGCCGAACAAACCGACGACGACGCCCTGCCCACCCGTCCGCCCGCTTCGATCTATGGCGGCCTGGAAGCCAAGGTGCTGGACACCCCGCGCTCAGTCACCCAGATCAACGCCGAACAACTGGCCAACGACCCGATCCGCAGCTCCGACGACCTGGTCAAATACGCCCCCGGCATCACCCGCGGCGGTGGCCAGAACGCCGGTATCGCCCCGCAGATGCGCGGGCAGAACACCGAGGTGTTCCAGGACGGCCAGCGCGCCTACGGTGTACGTCACCCGGCCAATTTCAACGCCTACGAAGGCGCCGACATCGTCGCCGGCCCATCGTCGGTCACCTACGGCTCGGTCAGCGGCAGTGGCGGCTACGTCAATTACCTGAGCAAGAAGCCCGATTTCAACCGCTTTCGTACCAAGCTCAGCGGTGAGATCGGCAGCTGGATCCCCGATGGCGAGTCCCGCGATGCCACCAAGTTCAGCATCGACAACACCGGCCCGCTGAGCGACAACCTGGCCTACCGGGTAAGCATTACCCGCCAGCGTCAGGAAGACTTCTACGACAACGTCGAGAACAACTTCGACGCTTTCTACGGCGCCCTCGCCTGGCGCAATGACAACCTGCGGGTGGACTGGAACGCCGCCTACGACGACTACTACGACTACAACATCACCCACGGCTGGAACCGCGCCAGCCAGGGCCTGGTCGACCACGGCAAGTACTACGCCGGCCGCGCCACGCCGATCATTCAGAATGGCAATACCTTGTGGTCGCCGGTGCTGTCCTCTGGCGCCGCCGATGCCCAAGTCCTCGGTTGGGTACAACGCCAGCGCAATGCCCAGGGCCAGTACGCGGTGGTCAACGGCAGTTTCCAGGGCGCCTCGCCCAACACCCAGGCCAACCCCGGCAGCCTGCGTGGTTGGGTCTACGACCCCTCGCTTGCAGGTAACGGCCTGACTTCGCTGTCATCGCAGACCGGCCAGCGCGCGCAAGACGAAAACCGCTCGCGGCGCTTCACCACGCAACTGCGCGTCGAAGGCGACCTGACCTCGTCGATCACCCTGGCCAACAGCACCTTCTACCAACACTCCACCGACACCACCGACGCCGTGGGCGCGTTCCAGGTGCAGGGCAAGGACGACATCTTCGACAACCGCTTCGAGTTCCGCGCGCGCGGCCAGTGGCAGTTGGGCGACCTGACCCTGATCGACGACAGCAACACCGGGCTTATCTACCGCCGCGAGCGCAACGAGTCAATCGCCGCCAACAACAGCTTCGGCAGTACCATCAACGCCTATGACCTGACCCTCGACCCGACCTTGAAGAACCCCGGCGACCTGCTCGGCCTGAGCGGCCGCAACCCAGCTGGCGGCAACGCTGCCTGGATCGGCCAACCCGGTGTGCCGCAATTCTCCAGCTATTACGGCTGGCTCAACCTGCCCGCCATGTACCCGGCAGGGCACGGCCTGTATGCCGAATCGGTAGCGCCGTACACCGCAGACAGCACCTGGACCACCAAGACCCTGTTCAGCCAGCACAACCTGCGCCTGGGCGAGCGTGTAGGCCTGAACGTCGGCGCCAGCCGCAGCTGGATAGACGCACGCATCGAAAACCCATTCGTGCTGCCCGGCGGCAACCCGCGCAAGGACGCGAACAACTACCGGTTGTTTTCGGTGCAGGTCAGCCCCTATTTCAAACCCACGGACAACAGCACACTGTATTACACCTTCGATCGCTCGCTGGCGGTGAACACCGGCTTCTTCACCAACGGCCTGGGCTGGGGCAGTGGCAGCGGGGCCAACCAGCTCAACCCGCTGGCCTTCGAGAGCCTGAGCGTGTTGCATGAGGTGGGCTTGAAGGTGGAGGCAGTGCCCGACCAGCTGTTTCTGACCCTGGCGGCCTACCGGCAAGCCCGCGACCAGTCGCCGGACAGCAACAACAATATTGCCCGGCTGATCGTCAAAGGCTGGGAAGCAACCCTGCGCTACCAGGACCAGCACCTGCGCGGCGGCCTCAACCTCAGCCGCATCAGTGCCTACAACGAGTTCACCAGCCAAGCGGGGTTTGCCTCGGCGGGGTTCATCCCCGACAACGGCACCGTATTCGGCGACAACAACAGCCTCAACCAGCGCCCGTCCGGCAAGTTCGATGCCGTGCAGATCCCCGAATACAACGCCGGCGGCTATGTCGACTACCGCTTCGATTCGGGGTTTGGCGTCGAGCTTTCCGGCTGGTGGACCAGCAGTTGGTACCTGAACCTGAGCAAGACGGTGAAAGTGCCGGACGAATACAACCTCGACCTTGCCGTGTACTACCGCCAGCCCCAGTGGGGCGTAACGGTGCGCATGCTCAACGTCACCGACGAGCTGAATTTCGTCAGTGGCCTGGCAGGTTCCACCAACACTTTCCTGCAACCGATGCCGGGCCGCACGCTGCTGGCCCAGGTCGATTACCAGTTCTGATCACCCTCAACCTGAAAGGCCTCAGCCATGTCCATTGAATTCGTCGGCATGATCTTCCCCCGCCAGTGGTCCGAGACCCGTGGCGTGCGCACAGCGGACTTCGACCTGCCGTTCATTCGTCACCACGCCCGCGCCCATGAGCATGCCGGGTTCGACCGGGTGCTGATCGCCAGCGGCCCAGGCAGCGCCGACAGCCTGCAGATTGCCGCCTATGCGGCCGCGCACACCGAACGCCTGGGTTTCATGATCGCCCACCGCCCGGCCCTGACAGCGCCAACGGTGGCCGCACGGGCATTCGCCACCCTCGACCATACCACCGGCGGCGGGCGCATCCGCCTGCACGCAATTACCGGTATTACCGCCGAGCCGCAAGAAGGTGACACCCTGCTGGACAAGACCGAGCGCTACCGGCGTGCCGACGAGTACCTCGAGATTGTCCGCCGCACCTGGACCGCCGAGGAACCGTTCGACTTCGAGGGCCGCTACTTCAACATCAAAGGTGCTTTTTCACCGGTCAAACCGTTGCAGCAGCCGCATATCCCGATTTCCTTCGGTGGCTCGTCCGATATCGCCTACCAGATCGCCGTCAAGCATGCGGATTTGTATGCCCTGTGGGGTGAGCCGCTGAGCGGTGTTGCCGAGCAGATCGGCAAACTCAAGGCGGCCGCGGCCGCCGCAGGCGTAGCCGCACCCAGGGTTAGTCTGTCGGTGCGGCTGATTTTGGCTGCCACCGAAGAACAGGCCTGGCAGCGCGCCGAACAGATCCTCGCGCAGATCAAAGCCAACCCGCAGTTTGCGGCAGACAGCCCGTGGCAGAAGCGCATCAAAGGCACCGGTTCCGAGCGCCTGCTCGCTGCCGCCGCCCGCGCCGACCGGCATGATCGGGCGTTGTGGATGCCGACGGCGACCGCAGTGGGTGCCTATGGCGATACCACTGCGCTGGTGGGCACGCCGGAAACGGTGGCCCAGGCGTTGCTCGATTATGTCGACCTAGGGGTGACCACTTTTCTCAACCGCGGTTATGACCCGCTGTATGACACGGTGGATTACGGGCGCTGGGTGATTCCGGCGGTGCGCGAGGAAGTGCGGCGGCGGCAGGCGCGGTTTGTGGGGTGAGGATGGGGTGTATGGGTTGGGGTTGCGTGTTGGTTTCTGGGTTCATGGCTTGGGGTATGCAGCACCTGTGAGATCGAGCGCCGCCCGCGCGGCGCTCGATCTCACAGGCACCAAACACCCCAAGCCATGAACCTAGAAGCCAACACGCAACCGAGGCGAATGCTCCACCAGCGTCCGGGTATACGCATCAACCGGCCTCCCAAGCACCTGCTCGGCACTCCCCTGCTCCACCACCCGCCCCTGTCGCAACACCAGCACCCGGTCGGCAATCGCCCGCACCACCCCAAGGTCATGGGTGACGAACAACAAGGTCAGCCCCTCCCCCTGCAAACGCTGTAGCAAGGCCAGAATCGACGCCTGCACCGACACATCCAGCGCCGAGGTAATCTCGTCACAAACCAGCAGCCTTGGCTCGCAGATCAACGCTCGGGCAATCGCCACACGTTGCCGTTCACCACCAGACAAGCTATGCGGGTACAAATCCGCCACCCGAGCCGGCAACGACACCCGTTCCAGCACCGCCTCGACCCGACGCCGCGCCTCACCACCACGCACACCGAAAAAGTGCGCCAACGGCGCGCTGAGCGTTTGCCCGACCGTCTGCCTTGGGTTCAAGGCCCGATAAGGGTTCTGGAACACATACTGAATCTGGTGACGCAAACGGGCATCACGCTCGCGTGCGGCAAACGCCAAAGGCTCGCCGGCGTAACGCATTTGCCCCTGAACGTTCTCGCCCAGCCCGGCAATGGCCCTGGCCAGGCTGGTCTTGCCCGAACCCGATTCGCCCACCAGCGCCAGGCACTCCCCTTGCCCCACACGCAATGAAACATCGAACAGCACCTGGCGATCGTAAGCGACATCCAGCTCCCGAACCTCTAGCAACACGGCTTCGTTCGGCACCGATTCAACCTCGACAGCCGCCCCCGCAAGGGGCAGCGGTTCTTGGTGCGGCACCAGGCAGGCGACCTGATGCTTGCCCTCGAGCGTCAGCAACGACGGTTCGATCACCGAACACTCGGCCCGATGCCGGTCGCAGCGCGGCGCAAACGCACAGCCATGCGGGCGCTGCCCGGGTGCCGGCGCATGCCCGGCAATCGCCTGCAGCGGCTGACGCCGGGCAACGTCGGGGATAGCCGCGAGCAAGGCACGGGTGTAAGGGTGCGCAGGGTTGCAGAACAGCGCCTCGCGCCCGGCCACCTCCACCAGCCGCCCGGCGTACATCACCATGACCCGGTCCACCAGCTCACGCACCACGGCCAGGTCGTGGGTGACGTAAAGCGCCGCCACACCGTGTTCACGGCACAGGCGCTTGAGGGTCTGCAACACATGGGCCTGGGTGGTGACGTCCAGTGCGGTAGTAGGCTCGTCGAGCACGATCAACCGGGGCCGCAGGACGAACGCCAGCGCCAGCATCACCCGCTGTTGCTGCCCGCCAGACAGTTGGTGCGGGAAGCGCCGCAGGAAGGCGTCGTCATCGGGCAGGCCCACCTCCACCAGGGTTTCGCCGATGCGCTGACGCACAGCGTCGCGCGACAGCTTGGGCTGGTGCGCCAGCAGCGTTTCACGCAGCAAGGCCCCCAGGCGCAACGCCGGGTTCAGCGCCGTGGCTGGGTCCTGGGCCACGTAGCCGACCAGCCCGCCACGGGCCAGGCGCAAGGCTTCGCCTTCGAGTGCCAGCACCGACTGCCCTGCCACCACCACCTGCCCGCCAACAATGCGCGCGCCCTGCCGGGCGTGCTGCAACAATGCCGTGGCCAAGGTGGTCTTGCCTGAGCCGGACTCGCCGACCAGGCCGACAATCTCCCCTGCCGCCAGGCTGAAGGAAACCTCGGCCAACACCTCGACCTGCCCAGCCAGTTCCACCCGCAGCTCGCTGACTTGCAACACGTCGCTGTCGACCTTCAAAGGCGCATTCATGACTGTTTCTCCCCGACCCGTGCGCTGACCCGGCCAATGCCCTCGGCGAGGATATTGGTGCCATAGGCAAACACGCCGATCAGTAACGCCGGAGCCAGCACGGCCCACGGCTGCACCAGCAAGCCGGCCTGGTTTTCATTGATCATCAGCCCCCAGTCGGCAGCAGGCGGTGCCACCCCGTAGCCCAGAAAACTCAAGCCCGACAGCATGCCCACCGCCCAGGTCAGCATGTTGCCGAAGTGCACCAGCAGGGGCGTAAGAATATTCGGCAGGATTTCCTGAAAGAGGATGCGCCAACGCGGGTAACCCATCATCTGCGCAGCCTCGACAAACTCCTGCCCGGCTACCGCCACCGCGCTGCCGCGCGCCAGGCGGATGACGCCTGGGGTGAAGGCAATGGCTACGGTCAACACGATCAGCCACGGCGCCCTGCCGAGCATGGACACGATCAGCAGCACCAGGATCAGGTCGGGAAACGCCAGCGACACATCCGCCGCCCAACTGATCGCCTGGTCCAGGCGCCGGCGCGAGAACCCGGCCAGCAAGCCCAGGCTGCCACCGACCAGCAATGCCAAGGTGGCTGCGGCAACCGACATCCACAGTACCGATAACCCGCCACTGAGCAGCCTCGATAACAGGTCATGGCCAAGAAAATCATGCCCCAGCGGCGCTCCGGCGGCCGGCGGGCCGTACACCGGCCCCACCATCGCCGTGGGAGCATGCGGCGCCAGCCAGGGGCCGAACGCGGCCAACAGCGCCACCAACAAGGTGATCACGGCGCCACGCCGTACCTGCGGGTCGGCCAGCCAACGGGATTCAGTCATGGGTCGCCTCCTGGGCAGGGGTGCTGCGCGCGCGTCGCCACCACGGGCGGATACCGCGGCGGATACGGCGGATCATCCGCACCCGGCGCGCGGTACGCAGCTTGGGGGTAAGCAATACGGTCAACAGATCAGCCAGCAGGTTGATCAGCACCACCGCCAGGGTGATGACCAGCACCACGCCCTGGATCATCGGCAGGTCGCGCATCTGGATCGCTGCGTTCAACGCCGTACCTATACCTGGGTAACTGAAGATCACCTCTGCCAGCAGGGCGCCGCCGACCAGCGTGCGCAGGGTCAGCGCCACGCCCTGGATCGCCGGGGTCAGGGCATTGGGCAACGTGTGCCGCCAGACGATGCGCCGCTCGGGGATGCCGCGCAGACGGGCGGCGATCACGTACTCGGACTCCAGCGCCTCGATCATCGAGGCACGCACCATGCGCGTCAGGTACGGCAGTGCCGACAAGCTCAGGGCCACTACCGGCAGCACCAACGATTGCCATTGCCGCCACAACGGCAACTGCGGGTCAAGGATCGACACCGCCGGCAGCCAGCCCATGCCCGGCATGGAAAACACCAGCACCAGGCCGATGGCCAGCAAAAAGCCCGGCGTGGCCTTGAGCAGAATCAACGCCGACAACCCCCAGCGGTCCAGCCGGCTATCGCGGCGCAGGGCCAGGCTCACGCCCAGCAGCAGCGCCATCGGCACCACCAGCGCCAGCACCCCGGCCAACAAGGCCAGGGTATGGCCCAACCGGCCAAACAGCAGCTGCGCCACGGGTACCTGGGAGTCCAGCGAAATGCCCAGATCGCCGCCCAATGCGGCGCCCAGCCAGCGCAGGTATTGCACCAGGATCGGCTGGTCGAGGCCCAGTTGGCGTTGCAGGGTGAGGATACTGTCCAGCGGCGCATCCGGGCCAAGAATCACCCGCGCCGGGTCCGAGGGCAGCGCCTGGGTGGCGACGAACACCACCAGGGTGATCACCCACGCGGTGAGCAGGCCATAGCCCAGTCGGCCGATGAACCAGGCCAGCCATGCCGGTGTGCGGGGCGTGTGTCGTGTATCAGGCATTGGGGTTCAACCAGAGTTCGTCAAAACGCCAGGAGGCGAAGGTGGTCTGTTCCGGGGTGAGCCCGCCCACCTTGGCCGACGCGGCATCGAGCACGTCGGAAAAGCCCCAGACCAGCAACCCACCACGTTCGTGCTGGATGGTTTGGGCTTCATGCACCAAGGCCTTGCGCAATGCCAAGTCAGGCTGGGCCAGGGCTTGCTGGAACAGGTCGGTAAAGCGCGGGTCGTGGAAATTGCTGCGGTTGTAGATGGCCTGCGGTGCATCGTTGTGCAACGCCGAGGCGAGAAAGCCGCGCGCCGGAGTCGAGCCCGGCGACAGCTGCCATTGCTCACGCTGCGGGCCATTGAAGACGGACCCATCCACCTGATTGACCTTCACCTGCACCCCGGCTTTCAAAGCCTGCTGAGCGAACACCAGCGCGGCGTTGACACCGGCCCCCGGCGTGGTTGTCAGTTCGACACGCAAATCGCTCTGCCCGGCCTGACGCAGCAGCGAACGGGCCTGGTCCAGGTCGTAGGGGCGCTGGGCGATGGCATGGTTGAAGGTGGGGTCATGGGGCGAATACAGGTCATTGGCCACCCGCCCAAAACCATTCAGGCCACGCGCCACCAGCTCCTGGCGGTCGGCCAGCAGGCGGAACGCCTGGCGCACCCGCACATCCTGAAACGGCGCCTTGGCCATGTTCAGGTTGAAGCCGGTGAACGAGGTGGTCGGCGAGGCATACAGCCGCAGCCGTGGGTCGGCCTTGAGCAACGCACTGTGCTCGGCCTGCACACCACTGGCCACGTCGATCTGCCCGGCACGCAGCGCTGCGGCCCGCGAGACCTGGTCCTTGAATTCGATGATTTCCAGCTCATCCGCATAGGGACGGTTGGGCTTGTAGTAGTTTTCGAAGCGGGTGTAGAGCGAGCGCTGGCCGGGGATGAAGCTTTTCAGCCGGTACGGGCCGGCACCGACCGGGTTGGTCACCGGGTGGTAGTCAGTGGGCACGATGCCGCCGAAGCTGATCAAGGTTTCGTCCAGGGGGTAGAAGCTTTGCCCCTGCTTGAAGCGAATTTCGAGGGTGCGCGCGTCCAGCTTGCGCAAGGCCTGCCGATCGATGGCGCCGACCAGCCCGGCAAATGGCGAGGCCAGTTGCGGGTCGGTCAGGCGCAGGATCGAGAACAGCATGTCATCGGCGGTGATACTTTTGCCGTGGTGAAATTCCAGCCCAGGCTTCAGCCGGATGGTCCAGGCACTGGCATCGGCGTTCGGCTCGGCGAACTCGGCCAGTGCCAGGCGCGTGCTGACATCGGCATTCCATTCCCAGCACTTGGCGTACAACGCCCAGCCACGGATGATGCCGCCACCCACCGGTTTGTGCGCATCGAGGTTACCGGCCTGGTCACCGTCGATAATGCCCACCCGCAGTCGCCCGCCACGCACCGGCGTGCCCGTCGGCACCGCGCTGGCGGTTGCTGGCGCGCCGCTGTCGCAGCCGCTGAGCAACCCGCCGCCAAGCAGCAGGCTGCCACCAACAGCCAGGCTGTTGCCGAGAAACACCCGGCGCGAAAACAGCTCGCTCATCACCCTCTCCTTACGCCGTTTGTGCCACGGGCGGCTTGCCGGCCGCAGCCAGGCGCGGCACCTCGAAGCCATGGTCCAGGTCCAGCAGCGGGAACAGCAGGTCAGCCACCCGGTGCGCTTCATCGATCAGCGGGAAACCCGAGAGGATGAATGCCGACGTGCCCTGGGCCTCGTACTCACGAATGCGCTCGGCGACCTGCTCGGCGCTGCCAACCAGGTAGGTGCCGGCGGCCGGGCCGAGGATGTTGAAGCCAAACAGGCTGGGGCCTAGCCAGACATTGGGGTAGATCTCCAGTTCGCGGGCCGTGGGCAGGCGCCCGGCGCGGATGCTGTCGAGGTTGCGCTGAATGCGCGGGTCGTCGCTGACGTAGCTGTCGAAGGTTTGCCCCGGCGGCAGCTGGCGCTCGATGGCAGCACGCGCGGTGGCCAGCGAGGTGCGCTGCAACAGGCGCTCGGCGTGGGCCCAGGCTTCTTCTTCGGTCTCGCGCACGATCACCTGCAGGCGGGTGCCGTAGGTCAGCTCACGGCCGATCTTCGCCGCCTCGGCCGCCACCCGGCGAAACTTGTCGCCGAGCTTTTGCGGGGTGTCGGCGAAGCTCAGGTAGACATCGAGCAGTTGCACCGAATGGGCCACGCCCGGCGCCGACGTACCAGCGCCCCACAGCGGGATGCCAGGCGTTTGCTTCGGTGGGTGCCAGCCGCCCAGCGGGTGATCGGCGGCGGCTGGCGAACGGGGTGAAAGCTTGACGTAACGGCCGTCGTAACCCGCGGTGTCTCCGGCGTAGAAACGTTGGAAGGCGCGCCAATACTCCAGACTGAAGTCGTAGCGCTCATCGTGCGGATAATGCACGCCCAAGGTGGCCAGGCCAGCGTCGTTGCCGTTGACCACGTTGAACAGCAGACGGCCGTTGGAAAACTGGTCGAAGGTGAGTGCCCATTTGGCCAACACTGCTGGCGACAGCTCGCCGGGGTGCTGGGCGACCAGGAAGCGCAGGCGATGGGTGGCGTCGATCAGCGCTGCCGACACAGCCAGGCTTTCGTTGGGGCTGGAGCCGAGCAGCGAGCCATAGTAGCCCAGGCGGTCAGCGGCGATGGCCAACTGCTTGAGGTGCTCGAAATCGGTGTGCCAGCGGCCTTCGGGCTCCCAGGGATAGGGGCCGTCGGGGGTGGTGAGGTACCAGAGGATCTTTACTGCCATGGGGTGAGTCCTTGTTTCAGGTAAGAGCGGCCTTGTGTCGCGACAGGGGCGCGCAGCGCCCCCAGCGATCTGCTCAGCTACGTCGATCGATGCCAGGCACCAAGCCCAGCTCGGTAGCGCGCTCATACAACCCGCTCATCTTCCACTGCTGGGTCAGCACCCCCGGCCCATAAGGCCGCGACCCACCCAAGGCGTCCGCCAACAGCTGAATCTGCGCGCCCTCCTCCAGCAACAGGATGAACTCCGCCGTGGCCCGCAACCCCTGCTTGCCCCACACCGTGGCGCCGCCGTTGGCTTCCAGGATCGCCAGGTTGAACGGGTTCTCGGCGATCTTGTCGAGAATGAAGTCCACCTCGGCCTGGCGCCGGTCGATGTACACCGGCAGCTCGCGGGCCAGTTGGTAGCGCTGCACCGGCACATAGTGGAACGGCAAGGTACGGTGGGTCTGGGCCCAGGCGCCGAGGTACGGGCTGTGCACGTGTGACACGGTGGTGATGTCGGCGTGGGTCTGGAACAGCTTGGTGTAACGGCCCAGGCCACCTTTGCCCTTGCCGACGATGACGTTGCCGGAAAAGTCGGTCACCGTGGCCTGCAGTGGCTTGTGGTGGTTCCACGGGCCGCCGTAGTTGACCGCTACCAGCAGTTCTTCACCGGGCACCCGCTCGATAAAGCCGACCGTGCCATTGGCTGTGATGGTGTTGGTTTCGCGAAAGACGCTGAAGGCCGCTTGCGCTTCGGCCACCACCTGGTCGATGAAGGTTTGCAGTTCGGCAGTGATGGGGCGTTCGTTGATCAGTACGGTCATGTTCAATCTCCGGTCAGGTCAGGCGCGGCGCTGGGCCAGCAGTTCATGGGCAGCTTGCAGGGGCCGCGGGTCGACCCAGTCGGCGATGGCGAAGTCGGCTTCGAGGAAGCCGTGCAGGTAGAGGAAATCTTTTTGTGTGCCAAGGAAGGCCAGGCGCTGCTCGGACAGGTCTGGCGCCAGGGTGGTGTGGAAATCGCCACGGTAGGCGTCAGCCACGCCTTGGCTGCCAGCGCGGGTTTCTTCTTCGAGGATGCGATTGAGCGCGGCACGGTTGCCGGCTGCCCATTCGGCAGCACGCAAGGTCTGAGCAAGGAAGCGCACCACCAGGTCAAAATGGTTGTCGAGCAGGCGCTGGTGCACGGTGATCGGGCGCGGTGTACCGTTGTTGATGCGGTGGCGTGGGTCGGGCAGCAGGTCGAGGTCGACGCCGACCACCAGGCCCAACCGGCGTGCCGCATCAGCCGCTGCCGCGCCCTTCACGTACACCGCATCGACGTCACCGCGCGCCAGGTACTCCAGCCCCGACCACAGCCGTTGCAGGCCCAACTGCGGGGTGGCGGCGTCGGCCTGGTCAAGCAGAGCCACTTCCACCAACTGCACGTCATCCAGGTGCAGGCCAGCCGAAGCCAGGGCGCCTTTGTAGCCGTGCAGGCTCATGGCCCGAGCGATGCTGCCGGGGCGGCTGTCGCCCCAGGCCGGCAGGGCCAGGCGTTTGCCGCGCAGGTCGGCGGCGCTGCGAATACCGGAGTCTGGGCGGACCAGAATGGTTTGCCATTCCTCGATCCAGGTCAGGCCGATCAGCCGGCTGGGCGAGCCTGCAGCGCGCGCCGCCAACGCCGGTACGTTGCCGCCTTCGCGCAGCAGCCCAGGCAGCTGGTGATCGTAATGGTGATGGCCCAGCTGGCGGGCCTCCTGCAAGGTCGAGACCGGCAGGCCGTCGGGGGCGAACTCTTGTTCCAGCCAGCCGAGCTTGTAGGCGATGCCAGAGGCGGTAGGCACGGGGCAGCGGGTGAACCAGATGCGCTCCAGGGCGGACGGGTCGTCCGCCAGGCGTTTTGCGGTGGGGGTTGCGAGGGTCATGGGGAGGCTCCTTGGGCGTCGTGCAAGCACCATTGCAGTGTGCGTGCCAACCGCTAGAAGCCTTGATTTACGTGGGGTTGGCTGTTGTGACAGGGCGCATGGTGCTGGATTGGGAGCAAGATTGCGGGTGGGGTGCTGCCAGATCAGCAAGGCGGCTGCTGCTGGGGCAGCAAAAAGTTGTAGAGACCGCGCAGGATGGGGCTTGAAGAGGGGGTGGCAAAGATATTGCTCAAGGGCTTGGGACCGCGCCAAGGCGCACTGGCCCCTTCAGACCTACCCGAGACCTCTTCATGAGCGCCATAGAACCCTCCCCCGCCCGCCGCCTCACCAGCGAAGCTCAAGCCATCGAAGCCGCCCGCCAGGTTGCTGCACAAATCGCCGAGCTGGCCGCCGACCCGCGCAACAACGGCCAGCTCCCCCACCGCCAAGCCGAGCTGTTATCCAGCAGCGGCCTGACCGCCATCGCCGTGCCGGCCGAATTCGGCGGCCTGGGTGCCTCGGTGCAGACCGTGGTCGAAACCGTGCGCCTGGTTTCCACCGCCGACGGCGGCGTCGGCCAACTGCTGCAGATTCACAACGTGATGCTGCGCGGCATCTTCACCGGCTACCCGGATGAAGTACGCGACCGGCTGATTGCCGACGTGCTGGCTGGCAAGCGCTTCGGCAATGCCCTGGCCGAAATCGGCGGCAAGAACAAGTTCGCCCTCAAGACCCGCGTCGAGCGCCGCGCCGACGGCCAGTGGGTACTCAACGGCAGCAAGTTCTACTCCACCGGCTCCTACCTGGCCGAGTGGATCTCGCTGACTGCCGCCAGCGAAGACGGCGGCGTCGGTGTGCTGCTGCACCGCGACACCCCCGGCTTGACCCTGGTCGATGACTGGCAGGCCTTCGGGCAGCAAAACTCGGTGAGCGGCACGGTGAAGTTCGACGATATCGTGCTCGACGAACGCTACCTGACCCGCCGCAGCGGGCCGATGAAACGCACCGGTCTGACCTTCCCGCAGATCCTCCACGCGGCCATCGACACCGGCATCGCCGCAGGCGCATTGCAGGCGGCGGTCGAGTACCTGCGCGAACATGCCCGCGCCTGGGTGGAAAGCGGCGTCGAGCGCGCCAGTGACGAGCCGCATGTGATTCGCCAGGTCGGCGAGTATGCCGTGGCGCTACGCGGCGCCGAGTCGGTGCTGCGCGAAGCGGCGCGGGTGTTCGACGAACACGAGCGCGATCCGCAGAACAAGGCGTTGCAGGATGAGCTGATCTTGTCGGTGGCTACCGCCCGTGCGCATTCCGATGCGGCGTCGCTGAAAATTTCCAGCGACCTGTTCTCGCTGCTGGGGGCCAGCGCTTCGCTCAGCAAGTGGAACCTCGACCGCTTCTGGCGCAATGCCCGGGTGCACACCACCCACGACCCGATCCGCTGGCGCCTGCACAACGTCGGCAACTACTACCTGAACGGGGCGGATCCCGGGGAGTACACGGCTGTGCTCAATGCCAAGGAGAACCAGGGCGCTACACGCCGCTGAAATGGGGTTTGGGCGGGGGGCGCTTTGCGCCCCTATCGCGACACAAGGCCGCTCCTACAAGGGGCGGCGTCGCATTCTGATCGAGCATTTACATGAACCACCCTCTTCTTCGGGCCTTGGCCATCTATCGCGAAATGCCTTGGCGCTTCGCCTTGGTCACAGCCTTGTACATTGCCGGCAACCTCGGCTTGGCCTGGCAACAGTGGCTGATCGGCCACGCGGTCGACGATGTCAGCAGCGGCCGCGCCGTACAGCGCCTGGCCGATGGCAGCCTGGACGCCAGCATAGCCTGGCACTGGCTGTGGCTGCTGCTGGCCATTGCCCTGGGGCGCGGCCTGTTGCAATACGCCGCCGCCGTGTTGTCACTGGTACTCAGCCAAGCCCTGCTCACGCGCCTGCGTGAGCGCATCCTCAGCCAGGTGCAGTACCTGCACCTGGGCTACCACTGGCGCCACGGCATGGGTGAACTGGTTACCCGCACCACCCGCGATGCCGACAAGGTGCGCGACGCGCTGATCACCTTCTGGCGGCAGATCATCGAAACGCCGCTGGTGGTGATCGCCGCCGTTGGCCTGTTGAGCTGGTACGACCCGCTGTTGGGCCTGGTGCCCTTGTTGCTGACCGGTGCCGGGCTGTGGCTGTTCGTGGTACAGACCGACCGCCTGGTCACCCTCGACCGTGCCGTGGGCGCCGCCTACGACCAAGTCAGCCAGGACCTGGCCGAAGGCATTGGTGGGGTGCGGGTAATCAAGGCCTTCGGCCTGGAAAAGCAGCGCATCGCCCGTTTTGCCAGCCAGGTCGAGGTGTTCACCGGCCATGCTCGCACCGCCCTCGCCTACGCCAGCTCGCGCATTCCGCTGCCGCAGGCGGTGGTGGCGCTGGGGCATGTGTGGATCCTGGTCTATGGTGCCCAGCGCGTGGCAGCCGGCGCGCTGGGCATCGGCGAGCTGGTCACCTCGCTGCTGGTGGCGACCACGCTGGTGTTCCGTATCGAAGGCATTGGCCGGGTGATGCAGACGTTTGCCGATGCCCGCGCCAGCGCCGAACGCATCTGGCAGTTGCTGGACGAGCGCCCGGCCATCATTGGCGGCCATGCCGCCCTGCCCGCCGGGCCGTTGGGGCTGAAGCTCAACCAGGTACACGTCAGTGCTGCAGAAGCGGGCCGGCACATCCTGCACGACTGCTCGCTGACCCTGCGACCCGGCGAAGTGGTGGCGCTGGTCGGCGCCACCGGCACCGGCAAAAGCCTGCTGGCCAGCCTGCTGCCACGCCTGGCCGATGTGCAAAGCGGTAGCGTGCAGGTCGGTAGTGACAGTACCGGTTGGCATGACCTGCGCGACCTCGACCTGGCCGACCTGCGCCGCCGCGTGCAGGTACTGCCGCAGGAGAGCTTTCTGTTCTCTGACAGCCTGGCCGCCAACTTGCGCATGGCCGCACCGCAGGCCAGCGACGCGCAGTTGCGTGAAGCCTTGCGCCTGGCCGCCGCCGAGGATGTGCTGGAGCGCCTGCCACACGGCCTGGACACCCCGCTGGGCGACCGTGGCGTGACCCTGTCCGGCGGCCAGCGCCAACGCCTGTGCCTGGCCCGCGCGCTGCTTGGGGCACCCGATATCCTCTGCCTGGACGACGCCACCAGCGCCTTGGATGCACTGGGCGAACGCCAGGTACTGCACAACATCCGCCGCCTGCACAGCACAAGTGGCCAAGGCCCGACCTTGCTGCTGATCACCAGCCGCCTGTCCACCCTGCTGCTGGCCGACCGCGTGCTGATGCTGGAAAACGGCCGCATCGGTGCCTCCGGTAGCCATGCCGAACTGAGCACGCACAACGCCCATTACCGCGAACTGCTGGGGATCGACCATGACTGATGTGCAGCACACCCCTGCCAGCGATATCGACACCGAGCAACGCCTGGCCCGGCAGGCGCTGGACCGTGGCATGTTCCACCGCCTGCTGCCGCTGCTACGGCCTGTTCGCGGGCAGATCCTGGCAGTGATCGGCATCGAACTGCTGCTGGTGTTCACCGTGTTCCTGCGCCCGTGGTTCGTGCGCGAACTGCTGGACAATGGCCTGGTGCCCAGCGCCGACCACTGGCTGCTGGATGAGCGCCTGGTGCTGTGGCTGGGCCTGGGGCTGGCGGCGAGCTGGCTGGGGCGTTTTCTGCTGGCCGGGGTGTCGCAGTTCGTTGCCGGACGCGCTGCCATCGGCGTGCTGAACGCGCTGCGGGTGAAGGTGTTTGCCCATGTGCAGGCGCTGTCGGTGAGCTATTTCGACCAGACCCGCGCCGGGCGCATCATTTCCCGCGCCGACCGTGACGTGGATGCGCTGGAGCCGCTGCTGGTGCAAGGCCCACCGGAGCTGCTGGGTGCCTTGCTGCGCTGCGGCCTGGCGGCGGTGATGCTGTGGCGCATCGAGCCCAGTTTCTTCTACAGCCTGGCCGCCACAGTGCCGCTGCTGGCCGTGGCCACCTGGCGTTTCAAGCGCGTGTCGCAACGCAACTGGGCCAAGGTGGCCGAACAACGCAGCCGCTTCACCGCGCACCTGGTAGAAAGCGTCAGCGGGGTGCGGCTGATCCAGCAGTGCGGGCAAGAGCAGCGCAACCAGGCGCGTTACCGGCGCCTGCTGGAGGACTTCAACCAAGCGCTGATTCGCGGCAGCCTGCGCGCCGGCTGGTTCGCCCCGTTCACCGCATTGCTGAGCACCACCGGCATGGCGGTACTGCTGCTGGTCGGCGCCCATGGCCTGGCCGAGGGCAAGGTGAGTGTGGGCCAGGTGGCCGAAAGCCTGTTCTACGTGTTCCTGTTCCTTGGGCCATTGCAGGAGCTGTCGGACCTGTTCGAGCGCTATGCCACCGGCAGTGCCTCGGCCCAGCGCATCTTCCTGCTGCTCGACACCCGCCCGCAGGTGCTCGACCCACCGGTACCGCAGGCGCTGGCCCGTGCGCGCGGCCAGGTGGACTTCGACAGCGTCGGTTTTGCTTACGCACCCAACAGCCCCCGGCCTGTGATCGATGGGCTCGACCTGCATATCCGCGCCGGCGAGGTGCTGGCCATCGTCGGCCCCTCCGGGCATGGCAAGAGCACGCTGGTGCAGCTGCTGACGCGCTTCTACGAAGTGCAGCAAGGCGCCATCAGGCTCGATGGCATCGACCTGCGCGCACTGGCCCAGCACGATCTGCGGCGCAACGTGGGCGTGGTGTTGCAGGACAACGTGCTGTTCAGTGGCAGCATCCTCGACAACCTGCGCCTGGCCGCGCCCGACGCCGACGACGCGCAGTTGGTGGCCGCCGCCCGCGAGCTGGGTGCCGACGAAGTGCTGGAACGCCTGCCGCAGCGCTACCACACCGAAGTCGGCCCACTGGGCGCGCACCTGAGCCATGGCCAGCGGCAGTTGGTGTGCCTGGTGCGGGCGTACTTGGCCGACCCGGCGGTGCTGGTGCTCGACGAAGCCACCTCGGCGGTGGACGTGCACACCGAGCGGCGTATCCAGCGCGCCCTGCGCCGACTGTGCCAAGGGCGTACCGCAATCATCATCGCCCATCGCCTGGCGACCATCCGCGATGCCGACCGGATTGCCGTGGTGAAGCATGGGCGGGTGGTGGAGCAAGGGGCGCATGCCGATCTGATCGGGCGTAGCGGTGCTTATGCAGCGCTGTACGAAGCCTATCTGCGCAGCGCCGGGGAGGTTGCAACCGAAGCTGCGCATTAACGCTATCCCTGTAGGAGCGGCCTTGTGTCGCGATGGGCCGCAAAGCGGCCCCGGCAATCTTCGCGGCAAAGCTGGAGATCTGGGGCCGCTGCGCGCCCCATCGCGACACAAGGCCGCTCCTACAGGTTGATTTGCACTCGTGCTGCTACCCCAGCATCCATTGCTGGCGCACTGCTGCCACAGCAGCACCCCTCTCCCCGCTAGCGCCTCAATCCCCCGCCCCACAGGCCATGCGCCACGCATGGCACAGCCGTTGCACCACCCTCTCCATCCGCACACTCTCCCCCTTCAGGAGCCCCCATGACCACCGAATTCTTCTGGCGCCTGCCCTTGGGCACCGACGGCCCGCAGCTGTCCACCGACCGCCACAACCGTGGCAACCCTGTACACCGCCCCGGCAACATCGCCCCCGGTCGCCTGCCCGATGGCCAGGCCGACGGCTTTACCTACATCGACTACATCGCCCAGGTGGCCAAGGCCGCCGAGCTGGCCGGCTTCGAGGGGGCGCTGCTGCCCACCGGCCCGGAGCCGTGGATTGCCGCCGCCGCGCTGGCCCGCGAAACCCGCCGTATCCGCTTTTTGATCGCCTTTCAGGCCACCTGGACCCTGCCCGCCTATGCCGCCCAGCAGGCGGCCATTCTGCAAAACCTCAGCGGAGGGCGGCTGGACTGGAACATCATCACCGGCGGCAACCCGGCCAGCCAACGCGCCAATGGCGACTTCCTCGAACACGACCTGCGCTACAAGCGCACGGGCGAATTTCTCGACGTGATCCAAGGCCTGTGGACGCAAGACTCGTTCTCCTACGATGGCGACATCTACCGCCTGGAAAACGGCAGCCTGCCGCCAGGCCTGCAACACGAACGCAAACCAGGCGTGTACTTCTCCGGCTTTTCCGATGCCGCGTTGAACGTGGCCGCGCGCCATGCCGACGTGTACCTGAACTGGGCTGAACCGATCGACAAGCTCAAGCCGCATATCGAACGGGTACGCGAGCTGGCCGACAAACAGGGTCGCACGGTGCGCTTCGGCCTGCGCGTCGACCTGTTCGCCCGCGAAACCGAAGAGCAGGCCTGGCGCGAGCTGCGCCAGCAGTTCGAGCGCCTGGAAGGCAAGGCCAGCAGCACGGCGAAAAACTTCATCACCGGCTCCGACTCGGTCGGCGGCGCGCGCCAGGCCGCGTATCACCAGGGCTTGCAGGGTTTCGACGAACTAATCCTGGCACGCAACCTGTGGGCCGGCTTCGCCAAGGCCAAGCCTGGCCCAACCGTGGGCCTGGTGGGCAGCCACCAGAACATCGCCGAGCGCCTGGCCGAATACCGCGATGCCGGTTTCAGCACCTTCATCCTCGCCGCCAACCCGCACCTGGAAGAAGCCCTGCGCATCGGCCAGGAAGTGCTGCCGCTGGTGCAACAGGCCACCCCTACCCTTTTGCAGGCCAGCGCCTGACCCCGACCGGAGCCCGAACATGAGCCAACCCCTCGATACCTTGTGGTACACCCGTTGTCCGGTGCCCACGGGCCTTGGCATTGCCGTGCAGCAAGGCTGGCTGCAGGAGGACCTGGCCAGCCTTGGCACCCAGGTGCAGTCGCTGCGCGAAGCCGAGCAGCAGGCCGTGCGTGAATCGCACTTTGACCACAGCCTGCTGAACTCGGTACGTCATGGCGGCAGCATCCCGGCCATCTGGGCCCGCGCCCAGGGCCGCGATACCCGCGTGATCGGCCTGTCGTGGGCCGATGAGGCGCAGTTGATCCTGACCCGACCAGACAGCGGCATCCACACCGTCAAAGACCTCAAGGGCAGGCGCTTCGGCCTGCCCGACTGGGCTGCGGCGCAAATCGACTTCACCCGTGCCCAGGCCCTGCGCGGCCTGGAAAACGCCTTGAAACTCGAAGGGCTGCAAGTGGGCGACGTAGCGTTGGTCAACTACCGCTACGACGGCACCTTCAGCGACCGCCCAGTGCGCAACGTGGCCGGCACTCCGGTATCCAGCACCCAGAGCGAAGGCCGTAACCTGGAGCTGGCCGGCCTGCTGCGCGGCGAGGTGGACGCGATCTTCCTCAAAGGTGCCAGCGCCGTGCAACTGGCCCACGCCTTTGCCCTGCGCACGGTGATCGACACCGGCAGCCACCCCGACCCGCTGATCCGCAGCAACAATGGCACACCGCGCACCCTGGCGGTGGACAGCCACCTGCTGGCGCAGCACCCGCAGGTGGTGCACACGCTTCTTGGCTCGGTGCTGCGCGCCGAGCGCTGGGCCCATCAGCACCCGGATGAAACCCGCCGCTACCTGGCGCGGGAAACCAACAGCAGCGAGTACTGGGTGCAAGTGGCCTACGGCACTGACGCCCACCTGCGCCTGAGCACCCGCCTGGACGATCAGGCCATTACCGCCTTGCAGGACTTTGTCGAGTTCCTCGAACGCTGGCGCTTCATCCCGGCGCGCTTCGAGGTGCGCGACTGGATCGCCCAGCAACCACTGGACCAGCTGCTGGCCCCCACCTCCATGGAAAGGAAACCCGTTACCCCATGACCAAGCCCCTGGAAACCCTCTGGTACACCCACAGCCCGGTGCCCACCGGCCTCGGCATTGCCGTGCAGTCGGGGCGCCTGGCTGAGGCCTTTGCGCCGTTCGGCACCAACATCCAGTCGCTGCGCGAATCCAGCGAACGCGAGGTACGCGAGGCCCATTACGACCACCACCTGCAGAACTCGGTGCGCCACGGCGGCAACATCCCGGCGATCTGGGCCTACGCCAGCGGCGTCGATACCCGCGTGCTGGGGCTGTCGTGGAGTGATGAGGTGCAGCTGATCCTCACCACCGAAGAAAGCGGCGTACGCAGCATCCGCGACCTGAAAAACCGTCGCTTCGGCATACCCAAGTGGGCCAACGTGCAGATCGATTTCACCCGTGCCCAGGCCCTGCGCGGGCTGGAAAACGCCCTGAAGCTCGAAGGCCTGGCCGTGACCGATGTCGAATTGGTCGACTACCCCTACGGTGGCACCTACAGCGACGACGCCAAGCAGCACCTGTATGGCGCCGAAGTGAGCCTTGACACCAGCCGCTTCAGCCGCCGCAACAACGAGCTGATCGGCCTGCTACGGGGCGATATCGACGCCATCTTCCTCAAGGGCGCGCATGCCGTGCACCTGGCCCATGAGTTTGGGCTGCGCGTGGTGGTGGATACCGGCAGCCACCCCGACCCGCTGATCCGCAGCAACAACGGCACCCCGCGTACACTGACCGTGGACCGGCACTTGCTGGAGAACCATTTCGATGCCAGCCGCACGCTGGTCGACACGGTGCTGCGCACCGAGCAATGGGCCTGGGCCAACCCGGAGGAGACCCGGCGCTTTCTGGCGCGTGAGCTGAACACCAGCGAGTACTGGGTGGCGGCGGCCTATGGCGACGATGCGCATCGGCGCTTGCGCACAACGCTGGACAGCCGCTCGATCGGGGCGTTGCAGGACTTTACCGAGTTTCTGTTCAGGTGGGGGTTCATACCCCGGCGCTTCGATGTGCGGGAGTGGATTGATTTTCGCGTGCTGGAGAGTGTGATCGGTTCGACGTCGCGGTTGGCAGTTTGAGATTTTGGGGCCGCTAAGCGGCCCCGACAATCTGAGCCCCACCACTGCTGCCCCAGCAGCACTCGCCCAGCACCCCACTGCTGCCCAATCTGCAACACAGCCCAATAATTCAAATAAAATCTTTATACATCAATAACTTAACAACATGGCACAGTCCCTGCTCTAGCTCTCCCCAACAACGCTTTACATACGGGGAGATTCACCATGCACCAACGTCATCCACTGGCCCGCCAGATCAGCCTCGCGCTGCTGTTGGCCGGCACCGGCAGCCAAGCTATCGCCGCCGACGAAAACAATAAAAACGAACCAGCCCTGGAAACTGTCACCGTCACCGCCCAGCATCGCGAACAGACCTTGCAGGAAGTCCCGGTCGCCGTATCGGCCATCAAAGGCACCAGCATCACTGCCGACGGTGTGCGCTCGATGGGCGACATCACCACCTTCGTGCCCAACGCCTCGGCCAAGAACCCCGACGGCGACGGCCGCCCGCGCTGGTACATCCGTGGCCTGGGCACCGGCGACACCGGTGCGGCAACGGTCTACCCAGTGGGCATCTACGCCGATGACGTGTACCTCAACGCCCCCATCGCCGGTGGCGGGCCGTTGTTCGACCTGGAACGCATCGAGATCCTGCGTGGGCCGCAAGGCACCCTGTATGGCAAGAACACCACTGCCGGTGCAGTGAACGTGATCTCGAAAAAGCCGACGTTCGACACCGATGGCTATGGCACGGTCGGCTTTGGCAGCAAGAACGAGCGCATCGTCACCGGTGCCATTGGTGGTGCGCTGGTGGATGAAAAACTGGCCGGGCGAGTAGCGCTGTATTCCGAAGAACGCGACGGTTTCCAGAACAACGACTTCGACGGCAACACTTATGGCGACGTGAACAAAAAGGCCATCCGCCTGCAGTTCCTGGCCCAGCTCAACCCCGACCTGGACGCCCTGCTCAAGCTGCACAGCCGCCAGTTCAAAGGCGACGGCAGCAATGGTTCGCTGCCGGTGGGCCGCTACTACAACGTCGGTTACGAACGCCCGCAGGGTCGCGACATTTCGCTGAACGTCAACGAAGACTACCGCCTGGACCACGACGGCGCCTCGCTGACCTTCAACTGGTACCTGGGCGACTACACGCTGACCTCGATCAGCGCCTACGACTACATCCGCAACCGCTCCACCAGCGATGCCGACTACACCCCCTACGAGGTCAACGGCGCGGCCATCACCGACAACAGCTACCGCCAGTGGTCGCAGGAGCTGCGCCTGGCCTCGCCGGAAGACCGCCCACTGCACTGGTTGGTGGGCGCCCACTACTTCCATGAAGACCTGGACAGTTCTGCCCAGCGCATCGTCACCCCCGGCCCCACGCCCAACGGTACCGGCTCGAACCAGGTGGGCACTACCGCGTTCCGCGACCTGGGCTACGATCACCGCACCGACAGCTACGCGCTGTTCGGCAACTTGACCTATGACTTCACCGATGACTTCAGCGTGACCGGCGGCCTGCGCTGGACCCAGGAGAAAAAGGACATCGACCTGGACCTGGTGCAGTTGACCCGCGCCACGGCCAACGGCCCGCTGATTCCACTGGGCGGCGTAGGCACCAACGGCAACCGTCAGGAAGACAAGACCTGGGAAGCCTGGACCTACGACCTGACCCCCGAGTACCGCATCAACGACAACCTGCGGGTGTTCTTCCGCTACGCCCACGGCTTCCGTTCGGGTGGCTTCAACACCGGGCTGTCGACCAGCCTGGCGCAATTGACCACGGTCGACCCGGAAGAACTGGATGCCTACGAACTGGGGCTGAAGTCGGAGTGGTTCGACCGTCGCCTGACCGTCAACGCCAACCTCTTCTACTACGACTACTCCGACATCCAGGTGAACCTGCTGACAGTGAACAGCGGCGTACTCACCACCGCATTGACCAACGGCGCCAAAGGCAAGGTCAAGGGCGCGGAGCTGGAGGTCGAGGGCCAGCCGACCGAGCGCCTGCACCTGCGCGCGGCGGTGTCGTTCCTGGACACCGAGTACACCGATTTCAAGAACACCAACCCCACCACCGGCGCGGTAACCGGCGACTACAGCGGCAACAGCTTCGTGCGCTCGCCACGCAACGTGGTGTCGCTGGGTGCCGACTACACCATCCCGCTGGAGGTCGGCGGCAAGCTGGTGGCCGGTGGCGACGTGAGTTTCCGCGACAAAGAGTATTTCCTGGCCGACCGCCAGAGCAGCGCCGACGAAACCCTCAGCCAGCCCCACTACACCCTGGCCAACGCGCGGCTGAGCTGGTTCAGCCATGACGACAAGCTGAGCGTGACGGGCTTCGTCAACAACCTCACCGACCGCCGCTACCAGGTGCATGGCCGGCCCAACGGCACTGCCGGGCAGTACGTGATCACCTACGGCGACCCACGCACCGTCGGGCTCAGCGTTACCAGCCGCTTCTGATTGAAAACCATTGGGCTGCTGCCACAAGGAGCCCGCGCTCCCTCTGTAGGAGCGGCCTCGCGTCGCGATGGGCTGCGCAGCAGCCCCAAGGCATCACGCCGTATAGAAGGATTACCCATGCCCCACCACACCCCCCTGGCCAGCGCCATCGCCCTGGCCATCGCCGGCCTCGCCATGCCCGCATTCGCCGCCGAACCCAACGACCGCCTCGACACCGTGGTCGTGGTCGGCACCCATCGCAGCGACGTCACCGCCCTGCAAAGCGCCGCGCCAGTCGATGTGCTGAGCGGTGAAAAACTTCAGGAAACCGGCGCCAGCGACCTGTCCGCAGCGCTTACCGCGCTGTCACCCTCGTTCAGTTTCCCGCAGTCGCCCCAAGGCGCCTTTGCTGGTTCCATTGCCCAAGGCGCCTCGCTGCGCGGCCTGGCCTCGGACCAGGTACTGGTACTGGTCAACGGCAAGCGCCGCCATACCAGCGCCAACGTCACCCGCCAGGGCCTGGTCAACGCCCGTGGTGCGGCAGCAGTGGACCTCAGCCTGATCCCGCTGTCGGCCATCGAACGGGTGGAAATCCTGCGCGACGGCGCCGCTGCGCAATACGGTTCGGACGCCATCGCCGGGGTGATCAACATCGTGCTCAAGGAGCGCGACGAAGGCGGCAACGCCGGCTACCGCTTCGGTGGCTACAAGAAAGGCGACGGTCTGCAGCGCAAACTCAGCGGTTGGAAGGGCTTTGCCCTGCCCAACGACGGTTTCCTGACCCTGGCATTCGACGCGGGCAGCCAGGACCCGGCCAGCGACACCCGCGACGACAACCGCCTGTTCTACCCAGGCTCCACCAGCATCGACACCCCGCGCGAGCAGAACAACCGCTACCGCAACTGGCGCTGGGGCTCGGGCAATGTCTCGGACCAGTACAACTTTACCGCCAACGCTGAAATGGGTTTGAGCGAAGGCTTGAGTGCCTATGGCTTCGCCACCTATGCGCACAAGAACACCGACGCCGAGAACTTCTTCGACCCGCCGACCACGTTGCGCAACAACTACGGCAGCGTAGCCCTGGCGCGCTACCCGGACGGCCGCCTGCCAGTCACCCGCTACGGCCTGGAAGACTTTGCCGTCACCGGCGGCCTGCGTTTTGAAAACGAAACCCTGGGCAACTTCGACCTGGCGCTGAACTACGGCGACAACCGCGTCGACTCCACCGACCACGACGCCATCAACCCCAGCTGGGGCACCGCCAGCCCGTCGACCATCTACACCGGCCGCCGCGAAGCCGACCAGACCAACCTGACCCTGGACTGGACCCGCGACTTCGCCAACGCCTGGCTGTTCAAGCCGCTGACCGTGTCCGCCGGGCTGGCCTGGCGTCAGGAAAACTACGACCTCAGCGAGGGCGACGCCGCCGGCTGGTCCAATGGGCCATTGTTCAACACGATCGACCCTGTCACCGGCCGGCGTATCCCCGGCTACTACTCGGGCATCACCCAGGTCGATGCGGTGTCGCTGGACCGCCGGGTGATCGGCGCCTACTTCGATGTCGAAGCCCAGGTCACCGAGAAATTCCAGGCCGGTGTGGCGGTGCGCAGCGAGCACTATTCGGACTTTGGCGACACCACCAACGGCAAGTTGTCGCTGCGTTACGACTTCACCCCGCAGATTGCCGCGCGGGCCAGCGCCAGCACCGGCTACCGCGCGCCTTCACTGGTGCAAAGCGGGCTGTCGTCGTTCAGCGTGCAGGTGGTGGAACAACCGCCGGGCAGCGGCAACTGGGTCGAGGTGCAGCAACGCACCCTGCGCGCCGACAGCCCCGAGGCCGCCTTGCTTGGCGGCAAGGCGCTGAAGCCGGAAGAGTCGACCAACTTCTCCGTGGGCCTGGTCTGGCGGCCACTGCCAAACGCGTCGGTCACACTCGATGCCTACCGCATCGACATCGACAACCGCATTACCTTGTCCGACCAGTTGCCGGCTTCGGTGGTCGGCCCGATCTTCGCCGGTACGCCCTACGCAAACATCCAGAGCGCGGCGTTCTACAGCAACATCGCCGACACCCGCACCGATGGCTTCGAGCTGGCCGGCCACTACCAACTGGACCTGACCGGCTGGGGCCGGTTGGACTTAAACGGCGGCTACGCGCGCAACAATACCCGCATCACCGGCCTGGACGACGTGGGCGGTATCCCCGGCAACCAGATCATCGGCCGCAACACCCAGGGCCTGATCGAGGACGGTACGCCCAAGGACAAGCTGACCCTCAGCGCCAACTGGCTGTATGACGGCTGGAGCGTCACCGTGGCCCAGCGCCGCTATGGCGAGTGGAAGAACCGCAACGCTGCCAACCCGACGCTGGACCAGACCTTCAGCCCGCAGTGGGTGACCGACCTTGACGTGTCATACCGTTTCGACCTGGGCCTGACCTTGTCGGCGGGTGCGATCAACCTGTTCGACAGCCACCCGGACAAGCTCAAGGGCGCACAGCTGTATGGCGTACCGAAATACTCCATCACCAGCCCGGAGGGGGCGCAGGGGGCGTTCTACTACACCAGTGTGAGTTACGATTTCTGATCTGATACCGCGCTGGCTTCTTCGCCGGCAAGCCCGCGAAGAAGCCAGCACCGATACTGCTGAATGACTGCTGCTCAAGCAGCATATCGCTGCTGCTCAAGCACCACACTCGACCTTCAGCCTCGCAATCCGGGGCTTTCTCCGCCTGGCACAGCTCTTGCGATACCCCGGTATCCTCTGTTTATCCAAGGCCAGCCATGCGCGTGCTCTCGTCCCTTTCCTGGTTCATCTCACCCCTGGCCCTGCTCACCCTCTGGGCGGCGGTGGCCAACGCTGGGCTGTTTCCGGCCAACCTGCTGATCCCGCCACTGGAGGTATGGCACAGCCTCACCGACCTGCTGGCCACCGGCGAGCTTCAGGAACACCTGGCCGGCAGCCTGTCGCGGCTGGCCCTGGGCTTTACCGGTGGTGCCCTGGCAGGCCTTGCCTTTGGCGCGGCGCTGGCCCTGTCGAAAACCGTGGAGGCCTACTGCGCCCCACTGTTCCATACCTTGCGCCAGGTGCCCAGCATCGCGCTGATCCCGATGTTCGTGCTGCTGTTCGGCGTCGACGAAACCTTCAAGGTGGTCATCGTCGCCAAGACTGCGTTCGTCCCTGTGGCACTGGCCACCTGCGAAGGCATCCGCGCGATCCCGCGCAGTCATTTCGAAGTGGCAGCGGTGTACCGCTTGCGCTGGCCCACGCTGGTAGGTCGGATTGCCCTGCCCGCTGCCGTGCCGGCCATCGTCACCGGTATTCGCGTGGCCCTGACCCGCGCCTGGGTGGTGCTGGTGGCCTGCGAACTGCTGGCGGCCGACAGCGGCCTGGGGCAGATGATCGAGATGGGCCGGCAGATGCTACGCATCGATGTGGTGATGGTCGGCGTGGTACTGACCGGGCTGATCGGCTTTGCCCTGGATTTCACCTTGCGCCGTGTGGAACGGCGCCTTTCTGCCTGGCAAAACCGCTGAGGAGGATGAGATGAAACTGCAGAACATACGTGGCCTGGTGTTACCGCTGTTGCTGCTCGGTGCATGGGAATATGCCTCGCGCCAGGGGGCGGCCGGTGCCTATGCCTTCGTGCCACTGGCCCAAGTGGGCACGGCACTGACCGAGCTGCTGGGCAGCGGTGAATTGCTGGTCAACCTGTGGGCGAGCCTGCTGCGCACCTGCAGCGGCCTGGCCATCGGCATTGTCGGCGGTGTCGGCCTGGGGGCACTGATGGCCCTGTCCGCACCGGCCAACCGCCTGATCGCGCCGCTGTTCCATGCCCTGCGCCAGGTACCGATGCTGGGCTGGATCCCGCTGATTGCCTTGTGGCTCGGTAATGGAGAAGGCGCCAAGCTGTTGATCGTCAGTCTGGCGGCGTTGTACCCCATGGTGCTGAACACCTTCGAAAGCCTGCGCCAGGTCACTGCCCAGCACCGAGAAGCCGCGCAGGTACTGATGCTCAGCCGCTGGCAGCAACTGTGGTTGATCCTGCTGCCGGCGGCTCTGCCTGGCATTGCCGCCGGGGTGCTGCAGGCCTTGGCCTTCGCCTGGGTAACTTCGGTGGGCAGCGAACTGTTCCTGTCCGCTGGTGCCGGCCTTGGCAGCCTGATGATGAATGCCGAAGCCACCGCACGCATGGAGATCATCGTGGTCTGCGTGCTGTGCATCGGCCTGAGTGGCTACCTGATGTCCTGGCTGTGCACCCTGCTCACCCGCCGCCTGCTGCGCTGGCGCACCAACCATTGAAAGGCCCAACCATGAACGCCATCGCCCACGCTTTACCCACCACCGCCAGCACTGGCGCGCTGACCATTCGCGGCCTGAACAAGGCGTACCCGCTCAAAGGCAAGCCGGTACCGGTGCTCGAAGGCATCGACCTGGCCATTCGCCCTGGCGAATTCGTCAGCATCCTCGGCGCCAGTGGCTGTGGCAAATCCACCCTGCTGCGGCTGATTGTCGGGCTCGATCAGGACTACCAGGGGCAGATCCTGCTGGACCAGCAACCCGTGCGCGGGCCAGGCCTGGAGCGCGGCATCGTGTTCCAGGACCACCGCCTGTTCCCTTGGATGACCCTGCAGCAAAACATTGCCCTGGCCTTGAAAAACCATGCGCTACCGGCGCTGGAGAAGAACCGCCTGGTGGCCGAGCACATCGACCTGGTGGGCCTGAGTGGTTACGAGCAGGCCTACCCGCACCAGTTGTCCGGCGGCATGGCCCAACGCGCGGCGATTGCCCGTGCCCTGGTGAACAAGCCCAAGGTGCTGTTGCTGGACGAACCGCTTGGCGCCCTGGATGCACTGACCCGAGTGCGCTTGCAACAGGAGTTGCAGCGCATTTGGGTACAGGAGCGCTGCACGGTGATCATGGTGACCCACGACATCGAAGAAGCGTTGTACCTGGGCGACCGGGTGATCGTCATGGATGCACACCCAGGGCGCATTCGCGAGGACCTGCGTATCGACCTGCCGCACCCGCGCCAGCGCGATAGCCAGGTGTTGCAGGGGTACAAGCAACGGTTGCTGGGAGAACTGGTGGGGCAATGAGCCGGGGGCCGCTGTGCGGCCCCCGGCCTTTGACACCAACAGCTTTGCCTTCAGGCCCTCAACCCGCCAGGATGAAGTCCGCTGCAGTCACCGTGGTTGCATCCGCCACCCCCACCAGGCGGATGGAGTCGGCAGCGCCGATGCTGACCAGCGTATCGGCACCCACATCGGCGATGGTAACGCTGGCGGCAAAGGTAGCCGCGGTGATGTTGAGGGCGGTGATGTCCAGCCGATCCTGGCCACCCGCCGCAATGGCATCGAAGTTGATGATCAGGTCGTTGCCGAAGCCGGCCGCGAACTGGAACACGTCGTTGCCGTCGGTTGCCATCATGGTGTCGTTGCCGGCACCACCCACCACCGTATCGTTACCGCCCGCACCGTTGAGGAAGTCGTTACCGGCCCCCCCGATCAAGGTGTCGGTGCCGACATCACCGAACAGCGTGTCGTTGCCATCGCCGCCCTGCAACGAGTCGTTGCCATTGCCACCGTCCAGGCTGTCATCGCCAGCACCACCCAGCAACGTGTCGTTACCGGCGTCCCCCAGCAGCGTGTCGTTGCCATCGCCACCATCGAGGCTGTCATCGCCACCACCACCGTTCAGGCGGTCGGCACCCAGGCCGCCGAACAGCTGATCGTTGCCGGCGTCGCCGTTGAGGGTGTCGTTGCCAGCGTTGCCGTTGAGGATGTCGTTGCCACCGTCGCCGGCGAGCGTGTCATTGCCCGCCGCGCCGTTGATGATGTTGGCCAGGCCGTTACCAGTGCCGCTGAAGTTACCCACCCCGGTGTAGGTGAGGTTCTCGACGTTGGCGGCCATGGTGTAGCTGGCCAACGTGGTACGCACCAGGTCAGTCCCTGCCCCAGTGGCTTCGACCACGACGTCGCCGGCATTATCCACCACATAGGTGTCGTTGCCCACGCCACCCACCAGGCGGTCGGCACCCGCACCGCCGTTGAGCAGGTCGTTGCCGGCGCCACCGGTGATGGTGTTTGCCAGCGCGTTCCCGGTACCGGTGAAGGCACTGCTGCCGGTGTAGGTCAGGTTTTCGACGTTGGCGCCCAAGGTGTAGCTGGCCAGGCTGGTCTGAACCAGGTCGGTACCACCGTTCAGTGCTTCGGTTACCGTGTCACCGACGTTATCGACCACGAAGGTATCGTTACCGGCACCGCCGTTCATCACATCCGCACCCAGCCCGCCGTTGAGGATGTCGTTGCCATCTTCACCGTTGAGCAGGTCTGCGTCGTCCCCCCCGTTGAGGGTGTCATTGCCGACACCCCCGAACAGCTGGTCGGCACCGGCCAGGCCATTGAGGATGTCATTGCCGCCCAGGCCCGAAATCACGTCGTTGCCCGCACCACCGGTCAGGGTGTTGGCAGCGTTGGTACCCGTCAGCACCACGCCTGGCGGCACGGTCACTGCTGCGGTGGCCGCCGAGGTCAGCGACTCCAGGGTGCCAAAGCCATCGGTGTAACGCACGATCACCCGCAACTGCTGGTTTCCCTGGGCGAAGCCCGGCGTAAAGGTGGCCGCAGTGGCGCCGGCAATGTTGGCGAAGGTGCCGCCCGTGCCTTGCTGCCACTGGAAGCTGAAGGCACCTAAACCATCGAGGTCGGCGATACCGCCCGTGAGCGCGGTAAGTGTCTGGCCCTGGTCTGGCGTGGTGTCGCTGATCAGCACGGCACCGGTCGGTGCATCGTTGACGTTGGCCACCGGGTCGAGGATGTCGGAGGCGACACTTTCGTGCACGCCGAAGTCATCCACGTAGCTGACCACCACCCGCATGTTCTGCCCCACTTGCGCCTGGGTCAGGACAAAGGTGCTGCTGATGGCACCGGCAATGTTGACCCAGCCCACACCCCGGTTGGACTGCCACTGGAAGGTGAACTGTGGGTTGCTCAGGCCATCGGCATCGACGATGGTCGCCGGGTTGGCGGTGAGCGTCTGGTTCTGCACCAGCAGCCCGGTCACGGCTGGCCCGGCGCTTGGCGCGCTGTTGGGCGACGAATCGACGATTTCCAGTGTGCCCTTGGCGTCCTGGTACACCGCACGTACACGGATGCTCAGGCCCGCCACATCGTCCGTGACCCGGTAGGTCGTGCCAATGGCCCGCGAAACTTCGCCAGCGGCAACAAAGGTGATGTCTTCATACACCCCCGAGCCTGGCAGGTTCTCGACTTGCCAGTAATACGCCACAGGGCCGTTGACTGCGCCGGTCAGGTTAGCCGCGCTCACGTTGTCGGCATCATGCACCGCCAACGGTGTTACCCGCAGCAGTTGGCCAGTGACCGGTGTGTCGTCACGCACCCCGGTAGCATCGTCAAGAATCACCAGGTGCCCCGTCGGGCCGGCGTTCACGGCGGTACCCACGCCGGAGGCCTGCGAGCGGTCAGAGAACTGCAGCCGCTCGATACCGGTCAGGTGGTCGACACCATCGCGCCCGGCCACCAGGTCGGTGACGATCACCGCGTTGCCATCGACCACCACGCTGTAATCGGTGGCAACCCCCGAAAACACCGCCGTGTCATAGTTGTCGGTGCCGTTGAGGATCTCCCGTACGATCACTAGCTGGCCGGGATTGTAGGTGCCATTGAGCATGAACGGCACCATCGGTTCCATGCTGTCGAAGCTGGCGATTTCAGGGCCCGTGCCATCGTGATTGGCGCGTACGCTGATGCGTACGTTCAGCCATTTGTCGCCGTCGAGGATGTCATCGCCGCCACGGCCTTCGATCAGGTCGCTGCCGCTGCCACCGAGGATGATGTTGCCGCCATCGTAGAATGTCGCACCCGCCGCCAGCAGGCTGGACAGGCCGTTGATCAGGCTGATGTTGGTCAGCACGCTGCCCGTGGCGCCATTGGTCGGCAAGCTGGCGGCATCTTCGTTGTCACCGCGCAGGAAGTCGCCATGGGCCGAACCCGACAGGCCTTCCATGATGTCGAAGCGCACCAGTGCCGAAGCGCCCGAACCCGGTACTGGCGGCACATCGAAGAAGCGGTCGCTGTAGTCGATGGTCACGCCTTGGGCCAGGCCCTTGAAGGTGGCCCAGTCGTAGCCCGAGCCGCCGATATAGCGGTCGCCGAAGCCCAAACTGCCGACCATGATGTCATCGCCGCCTTCACCGTTGAACTTGTCGTTCTCGTTACCGCCGATGAACACGTCGTTGCCGATGATCGGGTCGTTGCCCAACGGGTCGAAGTTATCGCCAGGCGCACCGTCCGAGGTGCCCTTCTCGATCCAGTCGTCGCCTTCGTTACCCATGTCCTGCTCGTTGGCCTTGCTGCCCAGGATAAAGTCGTTGCCCTGGCCGCCGATGGCTTCGGAGGCGTCTTCACCGGTGACGATGAAGTCGTTGCCGAAACCGCCGATGATCAGGTTGACGCCATTGCCGCCGTGCAGCACATCGTTGCCGTCGCCGCCCTGGATGTTGTCGTCACCGCCCATGTCGCTGATGATGTCGTCGCCGGCACCACCGCGCAGCTGGTCGTTGCCGTCACCGCCCTCGATGCGGTCGTTGCCGGCATCGCCCCAGACCGTGTCGTCACCCTCGCTGGACACCAGGATGTCGTCACCGTTGGTGCCGCCCAGCACGATGTGCTCGGCACCGGCATAGCGGATGTAGTTGCTGTCCGGGCCAGCCGTCAGCGGGCTGTCGCGGAACACCACCTGTTCGCCGTTTTCGCCCAGTGGGTCGGCATGACCAAGGCCGTCGTTGTATTGCTTGCTCTGGTCCAGCTCCAGGTACAAGCCTGGGTCGGAGAACACCAGGCCCGGCAGGTGGGCGGCCGAGGTGTTGGCCATGATCAGCTTGGCGAACGAGTTGCTTTCCAGCTCGGCGTTCATCGACAGGCCAGAGGTGCGCTCCAGGTAGTAGAAGCGGTCACCGTCCTGCAGTTTCTCCATCTGGTTTTCGAACACGAAGTTGAAGGTGCTGCCGAGCATGCCACCGAACGGGGTCTTCTCTTCGGCCAGGCCGCCGATCCACAGGTCGATGGCATCGACACCGGTGATGGTGACGGCCTTCAGGTCGTCGGCAGTACCCAGCACACCGTCCTTGCCGGGCAGCGTCACGTTGGCCCAGGCGCCACTGCTGTTGAGGAAGTCCAGGCGGTCGGCCGGCGCACCCTCGCCGCCGAACACCAGGGCCATGGCCGCAGCGCGTTTTTCCAGCAATGTGGTGGCCCCGGTGATGCTGCTGTGGGTGCCATAGGCCGCGATGAAGTTGATCAGCGACTCAGGGTGCTTCAGGTGCTGCACCAGGTCGACCCAGCTGGTGTACGGCTTGAGCTGGGTATCACCGGTTTGCCCGTAGACATCACGGCGCACGGCGTTCAGCGAAGGGATGCCAACGTCGCGACCACGGGCGATGTTGATCGCTGGCAGGTCCAACGGCAGGCCGAGCAGGTTGTTGCGCAGCGCTTCGGTGACGAACTCGTCGATCTCGTTACCGCCCTGGCGGGTGACGCCACGCACGATGGCGCTGGTGGCGTCCTCGGGGGTAACGCCACTGGCGGCATACGCCAGCGGGTTGAGGAACGCGGCGATCAGGCCCAGTTGCTGGTCGGGGTTGGCGCTGGCCGGGTCCTTGATGACGTTGAAGTCGATGTCGAAGCGGTCGACAGTCTCGGTCAGCATGGAGTGGCCGAAACGGTACACGGTGTGGGCGAACTCGGCCACGATCGACGCGTCGAGGTCGACGTCGTACACCTGGGTCGGGGCAAAGAACAGGTCGACCCGTGGCTGCACGGTACGGGCGAACTCCTCGAACACCAGATGCTGGTATTGCATCTCGGTACCGAACTTGGCCGCCTGGAACAACCGCTCGCCGTTCCATACCAGTGCGTCGATCTCGGCCGGGGTGACCGGCAATGCGGTGACCGGGTTGAGCAGCCATTCGTTGAGGAACGCCAGATCGTGCGAGTCGAGCACGGTGTCCATGGTCTGCGCCACCAGCCGGTTGTGCTCGGCGTGGAAGATCGCATGCACGGCAGTCAGGCCGATGTTCTCGTTGACCCGACCGTCGCCGGCGATGTAGTGCGCATCCAGCAGTTCGTTGTCGTAGGCCAGGTTGGCACCGGTCTGCGGGTTGACCGGCACGGCGTTGCCAACGGCGTTGTCGGCGTCCGGCGCCAATACCCCACCACTGAACACCGGCACAGCATTGTGGGCAATGTCGGCGAGGAACTGGTGCCCGGTACGCACGGCGTTGGTGAGGCTGATCGGCGCCAACGGGTTGCCTTCGACCTGCTGGTCATCGGCCGTGCCGGCAATGCCGTCGACGCCCTTCATCACCACCATCGGGTAGCCGTTCGGCCCCTTGATGAAGTTGCCGTAGGCGTCGGTGGCCAGCAGCGGCACGTTGTCGACGTCGGCATCGGTCAGGTTGATGCCGAGCAGGTCACGGGCCTGGGCCTTGACCACCTTCCAGGTCGCCATGCCGCCGATTTCGGTATCGTCGGCGGTGCCGAACTTGCCATCGGCGCCCAGGTCGCGGTTGGTGATCAGCCGGCCAGTGGCAACGGGGCCGTCGTCGGTCATCACATAGGCACGCAGGAACACCTGGTGCGAAGGGTGCGAGCTGTAGGTCTGGTTCTGGTCAACGAACGGCGTAGTGGTGTTGGTGTGCTCGTGGATATCGTCGGCGTTGCCGAGGATGCCATCCGGCCCTGGCAGGTTGGTGGCACGGGTCACCACCATGAAGTTGGTGAAACCACCCTCCACGTACAGCGGGTCATCCGGTTGCAGCGGGATGTAGATGGTACCCGAGCCGCCCTTGGTGACCAGGTCCAGGCCATGGTCGAAGAACTGCCCGAAGAACGTCATCCAGGCGTTGAACGGCGCGGACAGGCCGGCATCGGCAGCGGTGTTCTCGAACAGGTACACATCGTGGTCGTCCGTGGTGCCGAACTGGCCATCCATACCTGGGCTGGCGACGATGCGTACGCCATCCTTGAGCACGTCGTCGTTGCCAGGCGCGCCGAAGTTGAGCACGCCATCGGCACCTGGGTCATAGGCGGTGGCATAAGCTGCCGGGTTATTGGAGGTCTGGTCGACGATCAGGTTGCTGATGGTGCGCGGCTGCGAGTCGAACACCGGGCCGCTGGTCTGCTGGTACGACGAGCCGGGAATGGCCGGCGAGCCAGGGCCGAAGAAGCCGGCCGGGGCGCCTTCCGCGGGGTTGAACACCGGGTCGGTCAAGCGCGGGAAGACATTGTCGGCGGCACCGAACTGGGTGTTGTTGTGGCCATTGAGGTTCATCAGGTTGTTGTTCGAGCCATCGACCGCCCGCAGGCCCAGGGGCGCGCGGATGTTGGGGATCAACGAGAGGATGTCCTGCCCGGCGGCATCGGCCTCGGCGATCTTGATCTGGGCCAGGATGAAGTTGAGGTCGGAGCGCACCATGTGCAACCCCTCCCCCCCTGCCGTGGCGTCCACCACCGGGGTGGCCGGCGTCGGCACCACGGGCGCACCGGGCTGCACAACGGCCGTTGGCGCAGAGAACAGCACTTCGGTGGTGCCATGGGCGTCTTGGTAGATCGCCTTGACCCGCAGGCTCAGCCCGGCCAGGTCTGGCGATACCTTGAACGAGGTGCCATCGGCGCTCTGGAATGCCAAGTCGCCGGCCGGCAGCAGGATGATGTCCTGGAACACACCGCTACTGGGATCCGCCTCGAACTGCCAGTAGTACGACACCGAGCGGTCGGCCAGCGTACCCAGCGGGTTGCCTGCGCTGATGTTGTCGGCGTCACGCACACCGGCCACGCTCACCGTAAGCAGATCACCTACCGTAATGGCAGCACCGTTGCCATCGGTGATGGTCGGGCTGCCCGTGGGTTGTGCGTTCACGCCTGTCACCAGCACGCGCTGGCTGTCGGCGAACTGCAGGCGTTCGATATGCAGCAGTGTATCGACGCCATCGCGGCCCGCCACGGTGTCGGTCACCGTCCACACATCATCGGCAACATCGGCCGTGCCTTTGGTGTTCTGGCTCACTACATATTCGCTTTGCACCCCCGAGAAAATGGCAGTGTCAAAGGCCGCGCCGCCCGTCGAGGTGCCAGGCAAAATTTCACGCACAGCCTTCAGCTGGCCTGGGTTGTAGGTGCGATCGAGCATGAACGGGATCATGTCGACCATGCTGTCGAAGCTGGCGATTTCGGGGCCGGTGTGGTTGACGTCACCCGGCGCGTACACGGCAATGCGCACGTTCAGCCATTTGTCACCGTCGATCAGGTCATCGCCGCCTCGGCCTTCGATCAGGTCGCTGCCATTGCCACCGAGCATGATGTTACCGGTGGCAAAGCCCGTGGTAGGCAAGCCCGCATCGGCCAGGAACTGCTGCAGGCCACGAATCAGCGCCACGTTGGTCAGGGCGCTACCGGTGGCGCCACCATGGTTGAGGATGGTCACGGCATCGACATCATCGCCCTTGAGCACGTCGGCGTAGTTGGAACCGGACACCCCTTCGACCTCGGCAAAGCGGTCGAGGATACTGGCCGGCGAAGCACCGACCGGGTTGAACACGCCGGCGTTCTGGTTCGGTGCATTGCCATGGGGCTGGGCCAATGCGGCCAGGCTCAGGTCCACGGTGACACCGACCTTGTCGTTCTTGTTGGTAATCCAGTCGAAGCCGGACATGCCGTCCATCTTGTCCTGGGCATCGCTGCCGACGAAGATATCGTCGCCGCCCTCACCGATCATTTCGTCGAAGCCACCGCCACCGACGAAAATGTCGTTGCCGACCACTTCGTCACCCAGCAGCGGTGCAAAGTTGTCGCCGGGCGCACCGTCCTGGGTGCCCTTCTCGATCCAGTCGTCACCCTCGTTGCCGGTCGGTGGCAGGTTGGTCTTGGCGCCGAGGATGAAGTCGTCGCCCTGGCCGCCGAAGGTGGTGGAAATGTCTTCGGTGGTGATGATGAAATCCTGGCCGTCACCGCCCAGGATCAGGTTGCCGGCTGCCAGCATGCTGCCGGCGACGATCACGTCGTTACCGGCGTTGCCCTCAAGACGGTTGTCGCCGAACGAGTCGGTGATGATGTCGTCGCCGGCACCGCCCAACACCGCATCGTTGCCCGCACCGCCTTCAAGCACGTCGTCACCGGCATCGCCATAGACGGTATCGTCGCCGTCGCCAGAGATGATGATGTCGTTGCCGGAGGTGCCACCCAGCACCACGTGATCTTCGCCGGTGTAATGCAGATAGTTGCTGTCTGGCCCGACGGTGTCGGGGTTGTCGCGAATCACCAGCGGTACGATTTCCACGCCGTTGATCTCGATGCCGCCAGTCGGGTCGGCCTTGCCGTCGGCGCCCAGCCCGGTGAACTGGTTGGCCTGGTTGACTTCGAGGGTGAAGGTCGGCGTGAGGAACACGGTATTGGACAGGTGGGTCACGTCGGAGTTGAGCATGATCAGCTTGGCAAAGGAGTTGTTTTCCAGTTCCGTCCCGAAGTTCATGCCCGCCGTGCGCGACAGGTAGTAGAAGCGGTCGCCGTTCTGCAGCGCTTCCAGCTGGGTCTCGAAGACGAAGTTGAAGCTGGAACCCAGCATGCCGCCAAAGGGCATTTTTTTCTCGGCCAGGCCGCCGACCCAGAAGTCGATGGCATCGACCCCGCTGACCGTCACCCCGGCAATATCGTCAGCCGTGCCGGCGATGCCGTCTTTGCCGGCCAGCGTCACGTTGGCCCAGGCACCGGTGCTGTTGAGGAAGTCCAGGCGGTCGGCCGGCGCACCCGCGCCGCCAAGCACCAGCGCCACCGCGGCAGCCCGCTTGGCCGCTTCGGTGGTGGCCCCGGTGATGCTGCTGTGGGTACCGTAGGCGGCGATGAAGTTGATCAGCGAGGCCGGGTGCTTGAGGTGGTCGGCAAAGTCGGCCCAACTGATGTAGGCCTTGAGCTGGCTGTCACCGGTAGCGCCATAGAACTCGCGGCGCGCCTCGTTCAGGCTGGGGATGCCGGTGTCGCGGCCACGGGCGATGTTCAGCGCCGGCAGGTCGAGCGGCAAGCCGAGCAGGTTGTTGCGCAGGGCTTCGGTGACGAACTCGTCGATTTCATTGCCCAGCTGGCGGGTAACGCCGCGAATGATCGCGCCTGCCGCTTCGTCGGCGGTGGCACCGCTGCCGGCGAATGCCAATGGGTTGAGGAACGCGGCGATCAGGCCCAGTTGCTGGTCAGGGTTGGCTGGGTCGCCGGAGACTGGGTTGAACGATGGGTCGAAGCGGTCGACAGTTTCGGTGAGCATCGAGTGGCCGAAGCGGTACACCACATGCGCGAATTCGGCGAGGATGGCCGGGTTGATCGAGGTGTCGTAGCCATTGGGGGCGAGGAACTCGTCGATCTGCGGCTGGATGGTGCGAGCGAACTCTTCGAACACCAGGTGCTGATACTGCATTTCGGTGCCGAACTTGGCGGCCTGGAACAGCCGCTCGCCGTCCCACACTAGGGCGGCGATGCCGGCGGGCGTGGTGGGGATGGCGATGACGTCATCGATCAGCCATTCGTTGAGGAACGCCAGGTCGCCTGCGGCCAACAGGGTGTCCTTGGTCTGCTGCACCAGGCGGTTGTGCTCGGAGTGGAACACGTGGTGCACGGCGGTCAGGCCGATGTTTTCGTTGACCCGGCCGTCGCCTGCGATGTAGTGGGCGTCGAGCAGTTCGTTGTCGTAGGTCAGGTTGTTGCCGCCTGGGCCCACTGGCTGCACGTTGCCGACGGCGCTGTCGGCGTCGGCTTGCAGTACCCCGCCAACCTTCACCGGCTCGGCATTGTGGGCGATATCGTCGAGGAAGCCATGCCCGGTACTCACGGCATTGGCCAAGCTGATGGGCGCGGCGCGGTTGCCTTCGACCAGCGTCGTGACGTCGTCGGCGGTACCGGCGATGCCATCGGCGCCGTTGTTCACGCGCATGACCACCTGCGGCATGCCGTTGGGCCCACGCAGGAAGTTGCCGTAGGCATCGGTGGCCAGCAGCGGCACGCTATGCACATCGGCGTCGGTGAGGTTGATGCCCAGCAGGTCGCGCGCCTGGGCCTTGACCACCGCCCAGGTGGCCATGCCGCCATTTTCGCTGTTGCCGTCGTCGGCAGTGCCGAATTTGCCGTCCGCGCCAAGGTCGCGGTTGGTGATCAGCCGGCCGGTTGCCACCGGGTCACCTGCGGCGTCGAGCATGTACTCACGCAGGAACACCTGGTGCGAGGGGTGCGAGCTGTAGGTCTGGCTTTGGTCGACGAAAGGCGAGGTGGTGTTGGGCTGGCCATCATCGGCGGTGCCCACCACGCCATCGGCGCCGGCGGTGCGTACGGCGCGTGACAACACCATGAAGTTGGTCGGGCTGCTGGCGTTGTACAGCGGGTCGTCCGGGCGCAGCGGGATGAACACGATGTCGGTACTGCTCTTGGTGACCAGGTCCAGGCCATGGTCGAAAAACTGGCCGAAGAAGGTCATCCAGGCATTGAAACCGGCAGTCAGGCCCACGTCCGGCGACACGTTGGGGATGAAGAACACCGGTTTGTCGTCGGCGGTGCCGAACACCCCGTCGATGCCGGGGCTCATTACCGGGGCGGCGCCCCCGTTGGCCTCGACTGCAGCCGGGTTGTTCGCCGTCTGGTCGACGATCAGGTTGCTGATGGTACGGGGCTGTGAATCGACGACATTGCCGGTGCCTACATAGTTGGCACGGTAGGAGGCATCGAGCAGACGCAGGAATGAGTTGTCGGCGGCACCGAACTCGCTTTGTCCGGCCACCAGGTTGTTGTAGCTGCCGTCGACGGTGCGCAGGCCAAATGGCACCTGGCTGTTGGGCAGCAGGTCGATCAGGCTGGCGCCATCTGCGTGGGCTTCGGCGATGAAGATTTGTTTGAGAATGAATTCCAGGTCCGACTTGCTGAAATTGGCCATTGCAATTGCCCTCGATCTTTCGGGAGAAATCACAGGGCAACAGGGTCCATCCCGCGCCCAGTCAGTGTTGACGTGCGCAGTATCTGGTCATGGGTTCTGGGGACAGGTGGGCGGTGCAGTACGGGCGCCACTGGCCTCATCGCCGGCAAGCCGGCCCCCGCTGACACAGCGGAGGCCTTGTTAATTGTGCGAAACAGCGGTGTAACGCACATGTATCGGCCCCAGCTCGCACAGGGCCCGAATACATCAGACTAAAGTCGTAGGCGAAAAGCTTGTCAATATCCCGTCAAAAATATCGCCCACCGATGATAATGCGATGCAACTAACTGTTTTCACGGCACTTATGAAAAGTTCAAAGTATTTATAGAGCAAAAAGATATTACCGAATGTTTCGTTGCAACCTACGCTCCAGCATGTGGGAGCAACGCAGCGATTTGGACTATTCGCCCTGAGAGCGACCCGTCTGCGCGCCGACCAAGAAGCCACAACTACCGTTGTACGGGGGCCGCAAGGGCTTCCCGCTTAGCGATAAAGGGAGGCCCCCGATGCCTAAGCCACCGCGCACCCGCTCCGAGCTGGCCGACGTGTTGTTTCGCTTGCGTCGCAGCTTTTACGCCCTGGCCGCCTTCAGCGGCGTGATCAACGTCATGATGTTGACGCCAGCCATTTACATGCTGCAGGTGTACGACCGCGCCCTGGTGAGCCGCAATGTCACGACCTTGGCCATGCTTACCCTGCTGGTGGTAGGGCTGTTCCTGCTGATGTCGGCGCTGGAGATGGTCCGCACCCGGGTGCTGATCCGGGTCGGTAACTGCCTGGACATGAACCTCAACCGGCGCCTTTTCAGCGCCGCCTTCGAGCGCAACCTGAACCGCGCCGGCGGGAACCCGGCCCAGGCACTGCAGGACTTGGCGCAGGTGCGCCAATTTCTTACTGGCAACGGCCTGTTCGCCTTCTTCGACGCGCCCTGGACGCCGATCTACCTGCTGGTCTGTTACCTGATCCACCCGTGGCTTGGGCTGGTGACGACAATCGGCTCGCTGATTCTGGTCGGCCTGGCCTACCTCACGGAAAAAGCCACGCAAAAGCCCTTGGCCGAAGCCAACCAGGCGGCCATGTCGTCGGCCAGCTACGCCAACAACAACTTGCGCAACGCTGAAGTGATCGAGGCCATGGGCATGCTGCCGGCAATCGGCAAGCGCTGGTACCAGGGCCACTTGCGCATCCTGCAGATGCAGACCCTGGCCTCCGACCGCGCGGCACTGATCAGCAGCACCGGGCGCTTCGTGCGTATCACCTTGCAGTCACTGATTCTTGGCACCGGCGCACTGCTGGCGATCGAGGGCAAGATCACCCCCGGCATGATGATCGCCTGCTCGATCCTGACCGGCCGCGCATTGGGCCCGGTGGAGCAGGTGATCGCGTCCTGGAAGCAACTGCTGGGCTGCCGCCTGGCCTGGGGCCGGCTCAACGACCTGCTGCAGGACTACCCGCAACGGCCACCGAGCATGTCCCTGCAGCGCCCGATGGGCATGCTGGCCGTGGAAAATGTGATCGCTGGCGCCCCCGGCAGCAGCACCAGCATCGTGCGCGGGGTGAGCTTCAGCCTGGCCCAGGGCGACAGCCTGGGCATCATTGGCCCCTCGGCCTCGGGCAAATCCACCCTTGCCCGCCTGCTGGTGGGGGTGTGGCCGACCCAGGCCGGCAAGGTGCGCCTGGACGGTGCCGACATCTTCAACTGGAACAAGGCCGAACTGGGCCCGTGGCTGGGCTACCTGCCACAGGACGTGGAGCTGTTCGAAGGCACCATCGCCGAAAACATCGCACGCTTTGCCGAGGTGGACAGCGACGCGGTGATCCGTGCTGCCCGCAGCAGTGGCGTGCATGACATGATCCTGCGTTTCCCGCAGGGCTACGACACCCGCCTGGCCGCCGACGGCAGCCCGCTGTCCGGAGGCCAGAAGCAACGCATCGCCCTGGCCCGCGCATTGTACGGCGAGCCTAACCTGGTAGTGCTGGACGAGCCAAACGCCAACCTTGATGACGTCGGCGAAAAGGCCCTGGTCGATGCCCTGGCCGAACTCAAGACGCGCGGGGCCACGGTGGTCCTCATCTCCCACCGGCCTAACGTGCTGTGCGCGGTGGACCAGATACTGATGCTGCGCGACGGTGGAGTGCACATGCTCGGCAGCCGCGACGAAGTATTCGCAGCCTTGCGCAAGGCTGCGGTGATTCCGGCGACCGCGGCCGCCCCGCTGGCTTCGGTAAAAGTACGGGAGTAACCGACCATGCAGATCATTCAGCACGCCGAATTGATCCCCGCCGAAGCCAACAACCTGATCGACCTGGATGCAGGCCGCCCAGCACGCTGGGGGGTATGGATGGTCATTGCCGGCTTTGGCGGCTTTCTGCTGTGGTCTTGCCTGGCGCCACTGGATGCCGGGGTGGTCGCCACCGGCACGGTCAAGGTCACCAGCAACCGCAAGGCGGTACAACACCTGAGCGGTGGCACGGTCGAGGCCATCCTGGTGCGCGAAGGCGATGTGGTGAAAAAAGGCCAGGAAGTGGTGCGCCTCGATGCCCTGCGCGCGGTGGCCGAACAAGGCGCGCTCAGCGCCCAGTACATCGTCAGCAAAACCGTGGAAAACCGCCTGGAAGCCGAACGCGACGGCCGCGACAACGTCACGTTCGACCCCGCCCTGCTCGAACACTATGGCAGTGACCCACGCTTGCTGGCAGCCATGGACCTGCAGCAGCGGCTGCTCGACACCCGCCGCGCCGGGCTCGCCGGTGAACTGAACATCCTCGAAGAAAACCTCACGGCCTCGGCGGTGCAACTCAAGGGCCTGCAGCAGGTATACGGCGCCCGCGCCTCGCAGATCGGCTTCCTCAACCAGGAACTGCAAGGCACCCGCGTACTCGCCGCCGAAGGCTATGTGCCGCGCAACCGCCTGCTGGAGCTGGAGCGCAGCAATGCCGACCTGGCCGCAGGCCAGGCCGAAAACCTCAACAACATTGCCCGGGCGCGTAGCCAGGCCACCGAAATCAAGCTGCGCATGCTGCAACGCCAGCACGACTACCTGAAGGAAGTGGAATCGCAACTGACCGACACCGCCAAGGAAAACACCACCCTGGCCGACCGGTTGCGCGCGCTGGACTATGAAGTGACCCACACGGTGATCCGCTCGCCCATCGACGGCATGGTCCAGGGCCTGAGCATCGCCACGGTCGGCGGCATTATCCAGCCAGGTGCCAAGATCATGGAAGTGGTGCCGCTCGACCAGCCGCTGCAGGTCGATGCGATGATCCCGGTACAGGCCATCGACAAGATGGTGCCAGGCCTGGCCGTAGACATCGCCTTCCCGGCTTTCAACCATGCTCAGACGCCGAACATTCCAGGGCGGGTGAAGACCATTTCCGCCGACCGCCTGCTCGACGAAGAAAGCAAGCAGCCGTTCTACCTGGCCCAGGTGGAAGTGACGCCAACCGGCATGGGGCTGCTGGGCAGCAACCATATTCGCCCCGGCATGCCCGCCACCGTCACCATCAAGACCGGCGAACGCAACCTGCTCAGTTACCTGCTCAAACCCATGCTCGAACGCGTAGACGCCGCGTTCAAGGAGCAATGACATGAAACGCCCATGCCTGCTGTTGTGCCTGTTGGGGGTGGCCGTTCAGGCCAGTGCCATGGACCTGAAGGAAGCCTGGGACCTGTTGCAATACCAGGGCCCGATCTACCGCGCCGCGGTGCATGAGAAACAAGCCGGCGGCGAGAACCGCGCCATCGGTGAGGCGGGCCTGCTGCCGCAGATCAACGCAGCGGCCTACTTCAACAGGGTCAATGGCAGCCAGCGCCAGAATGGCCAGGACAACGACCTGGACTACGACTCCAAAGGCGCCAACGTGCGCCTGCGCCAGCCGCTGTTCAACAAGCAGAAGATGGCCGAGTACCGCCAGGGTCAGCAACGGGCCGACTATAGCGTGGCGGTGTTCGATGCCAAGAGCCAGGACGCCGCCGTGCGCCTGGCCGACGCCTACTTCGATGTGCTGCTGGCCAGCGAAACCATCACCCTGGCCAAGGCCAAGTTGAACGCCTTCGAAGAGCAACTGGCCTCGGCAAAGCGGCGCAAGGAGCTGGGGGCCGGCACCATCACCGATGTCGACGAATCGGTGGCCCGCCGTGACCTCGCCGAAGCCGACCTGATCGAGGCCCAGGACAACCTGATCAACGCCCGGCGCAAGCTGGAGGAATACATTGGCGAAACCCCGCAGTCGCTGACCACTTTGCAGCCAGGCTTCGCCACCCCGCCGCTGATGCCGGGCAACCTGCAGGACTGGCTGGTGAAAGCCCAGGCCGACAGCCCGCTGATTCATGCGCGCCGGCACAACTACGAGCTGGCCGAAGAAGAAGTCAACCGCGCCCGCGCCGGGCACTACCCTACCCTGGATTTCGTGGCAGGCTATACCGCTGGCAGCAGCCAGTCGATATCCGAGTTGAACCAGCGCAACCACTACAGCTCGATCGGGCTGGAGCTGAACATTCCGCTGTACAGCGGCGGCAGTACGAGCGCCCTGACCCGTCAGGCCAGCGCCAACAGTTCCAAAGCCCTGGACGAACTCGACGCAACGCGCCAGGAGGTGATTTCCGACACCACCCGCGAGTACCGTGGCGTGCAGAGTGGCGCCTTGCGCGTTCATGCGCTGGAAAAGGCCGTGGCCTCCAACGAACGCTCGCTGACTTCGACCCGCAAGGGCTTCAAGGAAGGCGGCACCAGCACCAATTCGGACGTGCTCAACGCCGAGGAACTGCTGTATGACGCCCGCCATGATCTGTTCGAGGCCAAGTTGAACTACCTGATGTCACGGTTGCGCCTGGCCTCCTCGGTGGGCAGCCTCGGGGATGACGATATCGAACAGGTCAACAGCTACCTGGGGCCGGAACTCATGGTGAGCAACTGACGCTGACTTCCCATAGCTGCGACGCATTTCTTCGCGCTATGATCGGTCACCCTTGCCGCGGACGTCCTGAACCATGCCCGTAGACCTGCAAGCCTTGTACCCCAGGCTGATCCACCTGATGCTGGATACGGTGTTCGTGGTCGACAGGGACAACCAGATCGTCTTCGTCAGCGATGCCTGCGAAGTGTTGCTGGGCTACAAAGCCTGCGAACTGGTTGGCACACCGATCACCGACTACATGCACCCTGACGACCTTGCAGCCACGCGCGCCTCTATTGTGCGGGTGATGAACGGCCAGGCGCACTACGACTTCCGCAACCGCTATGTACGCAAGGACGGCGGCGTCGTGCACATCCTGTGGGCAGCCAGCTGGTCCGAAGAGGCTCAAGCGCGTATCGGTGTGGCGCGGGATGTGACCGCCTTGCGCCAGGCCGAAGATGAACTGCGCTTCCTCGCCCATCACGACCCGCTGACCCGGCTGGCCAACCGGGCCATGTTCAATGAACGCCTGGACACCGCCCTTGCCACGGCACGGCGACACGATCACACGCTGGCGTTGCTGTTTCTGGACATCAACGACTTCAAGGAAATCAACGATGTGCACGGGCATGCTGTGGGTGACCGGGTGCTGTGCACGCTTGCACGGCGGCTGGAAGGTTGCGTAAGTGAAACCGATACGGTGGCGCGCATGGGCGGTGACGAGTTCACCGTGCTGTTGACCGACTGCCCATCGCCAGAGGCCATCGCCGAGCAGGTAGCCCGTATTCTCGCAGCCATGGCCGAGCCACTCGGCATGGAGTTGTCCGGCATCGACGCGCCCTCCTGCAGCATCGGCGTGGCGTGCTTCCCTGAAGATGGCCACGATGCCGACATGCTGCTGCGCCATGCCGACGGGGATATGTACCGGGTCAAGCGAAAACACACAGCGACCGGGTAACGATACCCCCTGCGCTTTGGCACCGGGCCTGCATCAGAAGTCTACCGTGGCCGACAACTGCAACGCCCTCGGGTAACCCGGCGATATCGCGCCGTACGAAGCTACGCCCGACCAATACTCGCGGTCGAACACGTTCTGCACCGTTGCCCGGAATGTTGTAGGGCGGCCATCGATCCGGGTGGCATAGCGCGCCCCAACGTCGAACCGTGTCCAGGCATCGAGTGCCTGGGTATTGGCCTGGTCGATGTACTGGCTGTCGGTATAGATAGCACCACCGGTCAGCGTCACGCCCTCAGCCCAAGGTGTATCCCACTCCGCCCACAGGTTGGCCTGCACGTCCGGCACGCCGACCGCTTCGTTACCCTTGTTGGCGGGGGTTGCCGAATCCGTCAGCTTGCCGTCCAGCACCGTCACGCCGCCCAGCAACCGGGTGCCCGGTGCAACCTCACCGAACATGCTCAGCTCGATACCGCGGTTACGTTGCTGGGCCTCGACCGAGAAGCGGCGGTCGGCGCCAAGCTCACCGCTAGGTTTTTCTATCTGGAACACCGAAACTGTGGTCATGAACGTGTTGTGTTCGTACTTCACACCCAGCTCGTGCTGTTTGGTCTTGTAGGGTGCAAAGGCATCACCGCCATTGGTTGCCGTGTCCGGTGCGATATCGCCTTTGCTCAAGCCTTCGACATAGTTGTAGTACAGCGCGACGTTTTCCCACGGCTTGACCACCACGCCTACGACGGGGGTAATTGCACTGTCGTTGTAGCGCGTGGTGAACACCCCCGCTGTGTAGTTGCGCGACTCGATTTCCTGCCGGCGCACCCCCAGCGTCAATTGCACGCGGTCGTCGAGTACCGACAAGGTGTCTGTCAGGGCAACGCCGGTCAGCTCGGACTCAGACACCCGGCTCACCTTCGGCGCAGCGATGTATTGCTTGGGCACATCCACCGGGTGATAGATGTTCGAAACGATCTCCTTGCCGAAGTTGATGCCGCGTGACAGCTCATCCTGGTAGCGGGTAGCCATGGCCGTTACCGTATGATTGACCGCTCCGGTTTCAAACAGCGCACGCAGCCCCACATCGGCGGTGGAACGATCGACGTTGAACTTGTAGTAACCGGGGGTGTTGCTGGTGTCGCCCGCCGCATTGAGAATTTTCGGTACTTGGTCGGACATCCGCGCCACATCTGCCCTGCCGCCACCGGCATGTGCAAACACCGTCAGTGAGTCACTGATGTCATATTCTCCACCCAGCAACGCTGATTGTTCGCGGGTATTCGACCAGCCCCAGTCCTGCGGCAGGTTGGTTCGACCACTGGCGGCAGAGGGCACACCGAAGCCAGGCGCTACGGTGAAGGGCCGCGAGGCGGCATCCCAACGCTCTTTCTGGCTGATGAAGTCCAGGTTCAGGCGCAAGCGCTCACCTTGATAGTCCAGGGCGATGGCGCCAATGTCCAAGGCACGCTGCTGGTCATCGATAGCCGTGTCGCCCTGGGCGAGGCTGCCGTTGAAACGCACGCCCCATTGCCGCTGGTCCCCGAAACGGCGGCTGATGTCGAGGTGGCCACCCACCTGGGTGTCAGAGCTGTAGCTGGCGGTGACACGCGTCAAATCCTCGGCGAGCGCGCGTTTGGGCACGATGTTGATCACGCCGCCAACGCCGCTGTTCGGGGAAATACCGTACATCAAAGCCCCCGGCCCCTTGAGCACTTCTACCCGCTCGGCATATTCGGTGAACACGCGGTAATTGGGGGCAACCCCGTACACACCATCGAACGCCAGTTCGCCCAGGTTGCCTTCACCCACCGGGAACCCGCGAATGAAGAACGAATCGACGATGCCACCCGTTTGCCCGGTAGAACGCACAGAAGGGTCACGCTCCAGGGCATCGGCCACGGTAACCGTCTGCAGGTCGGCGAGGGTTTTTGCGGTGTAGCTGGTAACGCTGAAAGGCGTATCCATCACGTCCTTGTTGCCAAGCATGCCTAGCCGCCCACCCCGCGCAACCTGCCCCCCGGCGTAGGCTTCAGGCAAGGTTTCGTGGCGTATGCCATTGGCTTCGATGGTGGTAGCGGCCAGCGTGAGGCTATCACCACTGCTTGGCTGGCGGATCAATTGATAGCTGCCGTTACTCAGCTCCACCAGCTCAAGGCCGCTGCCGGCAAGCAACTGGGCGATACCATCCCGCGCCGAATAGGCGCCGCTAAGCCCGGGGCTGTGCAGGCCATCGGTCAATGCCGGTTCAAACGAAAGCGCAACGCCGCAAGCCAGCGCGAAACTGGACAAGACCCGCCCTAGCGGGCCCGGGGCAATCTGGTAAGTGCGGATGGCCACCGCGTCCAAGGGCTGCGCGACGGCTGGCAGCAACTGGCCAACCCCTGCCACCAGAACTGCGCCAAAAAGGGAGCCGCGCACAGCAACAGCTAAAGCACGCTTACGGAATGGACGACTTGCAACAGGCATGAAAGGCGGGTCCTTCTGGCTGGGAATGGAAGTGTTCATTCCTGTTGCCAGCCGAGATTGAAAAAAGTATCACCCAGGTAGCCGTTTTTTTTTGCTGTACCTTGCATTTCAGGGCTGCGCGGGAGAAAGCAGGGTCCAGTAGCCATTCATGTGCGCGGAGACCTGCAAGGCATAGGTCGACTCCAGCATGCTCAGGCTGCGCCTGGTATCGCTGACCGGAAAGGCCCCCGAAATGCGCAGGCCGGCAATGCGGGGGTCGCAGCGAATGAAGCCCCGTTGGTAGCGCGCCAGCTCGGCCACAAATTCGTCCAGCCGCATGCTGTCTGCCAGCAGCATGCCTTGGGTCCAGGCCGTTGCAGTGAGGTCGACCGGCATGGGCCGGCCGACCCTGTGCGCATTGAAATCGACCCGCTCGCCGGCCTGGACAACGGCGCCTGCATTGGCGCCTCCACCGGCGGGTTCGATGCGAACGGCCCCTTCGACAACGGCCAGCCAGGTGCGCCCATCCCGCTCTCGCACACTGAAGCGAGTACCCAAGGCTTGCATGCGCCCTTCCCGTGTTCCCACCCGTAGGGGCCGCGCCGGGACCACGATGTCGGGCGCAGTCTGCACCAGGATTTCACCGCGGCGCAGTTGAATGAAACGCTCGTTGCCATCGAAGCGGATGTCGATTGCAGAGTCGGTATTGAGGTAGACCTGCGTACCATCGGCCAGGGTGAGCTGGCGGCATTCGCCTACGCTCGAGCGATAGTCGGCGGCCCAACCATGTTGGTCGGTCAGCCTCCAGCTGGCCCAACCTGCCGGAAGCACGGCCAGCAGCAACGCCACCCGGCTGATCATCGCCCGACGGCCGGGGTCGGCCGGGCGGTCGAGTGCCGACATCGACAGCGCCGGCGGTAGACCTTCCAGCTTGCCCATCAGCCGTTCGGCACGCTGCCAGGCCTGCGCACGCGCCGGGCTGCCGCTGCGCCAGGCCAACCAGTCGGCCCGTTGCGCCTCGGTGACATCACCGGCACTCAGGGTCATCAACCACTCGGCCGCTTCTTCAAGCACTTCGGTATCCGCCGGGCCGGCACGCTGGACATCGACCATCTAGTCGACCAGCCTCAAGCACTGGAGAAACGCCTGTTTCATGTAACGCTTGATGGTGATGAGCGATACCCCCAGCTGCTCGGCAATGGCTGCGTACTTCATGCCGCCCAGCTGGGATAGCAGAAACGCGCGCCTGACCAACGGCGGCAAGGTGTCGAGCATGGCATCTATCTCGTGCAGGGTTTCCAGAATCAGCAAGCGGGCCTCGGGCGAAGGCACCTCGGGTTCCGGCAAGTGTTCAAGGGCCTTGAGGTAGGCACGCTCCAGCGATTTGCGCTGGCACCAGTTGGCTAGGATGCCGCCTGCGACACAGCTCAAGTAGGCGCGTGGCTCGTCAAACACCACGGTCTTCGAGGCCAGAATGCGCGCGAAGGTATCCTGCACCAGGTCGGCTGCATCCACCGCGTTGCCCAGGCGCCTGCGCAATCTGGCATGCAGCCAGCCTTGGTGGCCGTTGTAGAGTGCTTCTACATTGCGCAGGTGATTGTCGGAGCCAGGTAGCACGTCGCTCATGGGGGCGATTCTGTTTGCGCAAGTGAGAATTGTTTTCAATATTAAGGTAGCGTTTCAACACAACGCAAGTTCAACTACCGGGACACCACCATGTCTGACCCTGAAAGCACCCTGCTCGACAGTTGGCAGCACAACGCCCAGGCCTGGATCGATGCCGTGCGCAGCGGCGCCATCGAGAGCCGCCGGCAAGTCACTGACCAGGCCATTCTGCTGGCCATCCTCGGCCGTCAGCCCGAACGGGTACTTGACCTGGGCTGTGGCGAGGGCTGGCTGCTGCGCGCGCTGGACGACCGTGGAATCGAGGCTGTGGGCGTCGATGGTGACAGGGCTCTGGTGGATGCCGCACGTGCTGTGGGCGCCGCCGAGGTGCACCTGGCCAGCTACGCACAATTGGCCGAGGGCGAGGTTTACGTGGGCAAAGGCTATGACCTCGTTTGTGCCAACTTTGCGCTGCTGCACCAGGACATCATCCCGCTGCTGGCGGCAATGAATGACCTGCTTGTGCCGGGCGGCGCACTGGTGATCCAGACGTTGCACCCATGGAGCGTGGCCGGTGGGGATTATCAGGATGGCTGGCGGGAAGAATCATTTGCCGGTTTTGCGGGGGATTGGCAACCGATGCCGTGGTACTTCCGTACCCTGGCCAGCTGGCTGAATGCGCTGGACATGGCAGGGTTGAGGCTAGTCAGCCTGCAGGAGCCACAGCACCCGCAGAGTGCGGTTCCGCAGTCGTTGTTGCTGGTGGCTGAGCGCCGCTGATGCATACACGGTCGGTGTAGGAGCGGCCTTGTGTCGCGATGGGCCGCTAAGCGGCCCCAGGTTCTGTGTCGCGGCATCAATTTTTGGGGCCGCTTTGCGGCCCATCGCGACACAAGGCCGCTCCTACACGTTGGGGTCAGAGGACCGGCTTGCGCGCCGCGCCGCTACGGGCCTTGGCCATGGCCGCCAGGCGCACCGCGACGTTGGCCGCGCCGTAACCGGCATAGCCCCCCTTGCGCTGGATGATTTCGAAGAAGAAGCGCTCTTCGAACGGTTCGGTGTACACGTGGAACAGCTCGCCGCCCTGGGCGTCGCGGTCATACAGCACGTTGTAGTACGCCAGCTCGCTGAGGAACTCGTCGTCGAAATCGAAGCGCGCCGCGAGGTCGTCGTAGTAGTTGAGCGGGATTTCCAGCAGCGGAACCCCGGCCAGCTTGGCCCGTGCCACCTCACGGAAGATGTCATCACAATCGAAGGCGATGTGGTGTACACCCGACCCCCGGTAGCTGGACAGCGCATGGGCAATAGCCGTGTTGCGGTTTTCCGAGATGTTCAGCGGCAGGCGCAGGGTGCCGCACTGGCTGCGCAGGGCGCGGCTCTTGACCAGGCCATACGGGTCGGGCAGCACCACTTCATCGTCGGCGGCAAAGTCGAACAGGCTCTTGTAGAACAGCACCCAGCTGTCCAGCGACTCGGCCGGCAGGGCCAGCGCCATATGGTCGATGCGGCGCAGGCCGCCAGTGGCAGTGGCGCTCTTGTCCAGGCTGAAATCGGTGTCGTACAAGGTGTGGCCAGCAGTGCCCTGCTCCACCAGGTACAGCAGGCTGCCGTCCGGTGCACGTACCGCGGGTACTTCGCACTCGTTGGGGCCGACCAGGCCACGGAACGGCTGGCCACGGAAGGCGGTGGCGCGTTTCAAGGCGGCTTGCGGATCCTTGACCCGCAACGCGGTGGCGCACAGCGACGGGCCGTGGGCCTCGAAGAAGTTGTGGCCGAAGGAATACGGTTCGGCGTTCAGGACAATGTTGATATCGCCCTGGCGCAACAGTTGAACGTCCTTGCTGCGGTGCTTGCCGGCTTCGGCAAAGCCCAGGCGCTTTAGCCAGTTGCTCAGGCGCGCGCCGACGGCTTCGTCGACCGCGAACTCGAGGAACTCCACCCCATCATAGGCGCTGGCCGCCGGCGGGGTGAACAGCACGCCAGGTTCGATCGGCGTGTGTTCCTGCTCCAAGCGCAAGCGGGTCTGTTCTTCGAGGTACAGCAGCGAACGCAAACCGTCGGCGGCATTCTGCCGGGTCGGCGCGGCGCGGAAGCCGTCGTTGAAAATTTCCAGCGACAGCGGCCCACGGTACCCCGTGGCAAGGATCGGCGCGAGGAAGCCGGCCATATCCATTTCGCCCTGCCCTGGGAAGCAGCGGAAATGGCGGCTCCACTCCAGCACATCCATGGCCAGGATCGGCGCGTCGGCCATTTGCACGAAGAAGATCTTGTCGCCTGGGATGTCGCGGATCGCGCTTGGGTCGCCCTTCAGCGACAAGGTGTGGAAGCTGTCAAGGATCACCCCGAGGGCCGGGTGGTCAGCCTGGCGCACTAGGTTCCAGACTTGCTGATAGGTGTTGACGTGGCGGCCCCACGCCAGGGCTTCGTAACCAATGCGCAGGCCGCGCTTGCCGGCATGCTCGGCCAACAGACGCAAGTCGTCGACCAGCAGTTGCTCATCACCCAGGGCATCGGCCTGGACGTTGCTGCACACCAGCACCAAGTCGGTACCCAGCTCCTGCATCAGGTCGAACTTGCGCTCGGCGCGGTCGAGGTTTTTCTGCAGGCGGTCGCGGCGGCAACCTTCAAAATCACGAAACGGCTGGAACAAGGTGATGGCAATGCCCAGGTCGGCACACATCTGACGCACCTGGCGCGGGCTGCCAGCGTAATAGAGCAAGTCGTTTTCGAAGATCTCGACGCCGTCAAAACCGGCGGCGGCGATGGCTTCGAGCTTTTCCGGCAGGGTGCCGCTCAAGGACACGGTAGCGATCGAACGCTGCATGGCGGGAGTTCCTTGTTGTTAGAAAATTACGGTGCCGGTCAGGTAGAAACCACGGGCACAGTTTATGGCACGATCGATTATTCGCAGGTAAAGTCCTCGCTTCAATTCATTTGTACGGAATGGTTAGTTTTGCGTTCGATTATCGCACAAAACCCGTTTTGGCGAATTGCTAGACCGCTGGCCCGTGGTCAACATGAACCACAGACGCAGGCACACCGACCGTTGCCTCCTGCCTTGGCATAACCTCTGGCGGAACCTGCGCAAACAACAATAACAACGGAGACAACGATGGCTCACTCCAGCTCGCAAGCAAAGAAAGCGACCGCCAGTGGATGGATAGGCTCGGCACTCGAGTACTACGACTTCTTCATCTATGCCCAGGCCGCTGCGCTGATTTTCCCGCAGATCTTCTTCCCCAATACCGACCCGAAAATGGCCATCATCGCCTCGTTGGCCACGTACGGCGTGGGCTACCTGGCGCGCCCGGTCGGCGCCTTCGTGTTGGGCCACTGGGGTGATACCCGCGGCCGCAAGAACGTCCTGCTGCTGTGCATGTTCCTGATGGGCCTGTCGACCATGGCCGTAGGCCTGCTGCCCACCTACCACGACATCGGTTATCTCGCACCGGCCTTGCTGGTGGTACTGCGCCTGATCCAGGGCTTTGCCGTGGCCGGGGAAATCTCCGGGGCCAGTTCCATGATCATGGAGCACGCGCCATTCGGCCGAAGAGGTTATTACGCCAGCTTCACCCTGCAGGGCGTGCAAGCGGGCCAAGTACTGGCGGCGGCGGTGTTCCTGCCACTGGCTTACTTCATGCCTAGCGAAGCCTTCACCGAATGGGGCTGGCGCATTCCGTTCCTGATGAGCGCCATCGTGCTGATTGCCGGCTTCATCATCCGTAAGGAAGTGCACGAAACCCCGGCGTTCGTGAAAGAAGAGAAACAGGACAAGGTTGCCAAGTCGCCAATCAGCGAAGCTTTCCGCCACAGCTGGAAGCACATGGTGCTGGTGATGTTCATGGCGCTGATGAACGTGATCCCGGTCGTGGCCACCATCTTCGGTGCCGCCTACGCGGTGCAGCCGGCGTATGGCATCGGTTTCGACAAGAGCGTGTACCTGTGGATACCGGTAGTGGGCAACATCGTCGCGGTGCTGGTGATCCCGTTCGTGGGTAACCTGTCGGACAAGATCGGCCGTCGCCCGACCATGATCGCCGGCTGCCTGGGCTCTGGTCTGCTGGCCTTCGTCTACCTGTATGCAATCAGCATCCAGAACGTGCCAATGGCGTTCGCCGCCTCGATCGTGATGTGGGGCATGGTGTATCAGGGTTACAACGCGGTGTTCCCAAGCTTCTACCCAGAACTGTTCCACACCCGCTACCGCGTTTCGGCCATGGCCATCGCGCAGAACATCGGCACCATGCTGACTGCCATGCTGCCGGCGCTGTTCGCACTGGTTGCCCCGCCTGGCTCGGACAATATCCCGCTGGTAGTCGGTAGCCTGGCGTTCTTCATCACCTGCGTGTGCGCCTTGGCGGCCTACATTGCCCCGGAAACCCACCGCCTGGCGATGGAAGACCTGGGTAACCCAGCGGCCAAGCCGATGGAGAAGGAAGCGTATGAAGCTAGCCGTAAAGGCAGCTTTCAGGCAGTGAGCCACTGATAGACCGCCGGGGCCGCATTGCGGCCCCGGCATTGTCAGCCTTCAACCACTTCCTGCAAGCGCGTCCAGAGCCGCTCGACATCCCCCCGCTCAGTCGGCAACGCACCAACCGACACCCGCACCATCCACCGCCCATCCAGCGTCGCCGGCGTCACATACGCATCCCCAGACGCATTCAACCGCTCGGCCCAACCCTTGGTATGCGCATCCAGCGCTTCCCCTTCCAGCCCCGCCGGCCGATGGCGAATGCACAAGGTCTGCAATTGCACCGGCGCCAGCACTTCCCACTCTGCTTTAGCCCCCACCTGCCCTGCCAACCACTGGGCATTGTCCAGGTCACGCCGCAGCCGCGCCTGCAACGCGTCAACGCCCTCGCTGCGCAGCATGAACCACAGCTTCAGGGCGCGGAACCGACGGCCCAACGGGATCCCCCAGTCACGCAGGTTCTTCACCTCGCCGTCCACCGCCGACTGCAGGTAGCTGGGGTTGGTGCTCATGACCCGGATCAGGTGCTGCGGGTCACGGACGTAATAGATCGAGCAATCGAAGGCCACACCCAGCCACTTGTGGGCATTGACCACCACCGAGTCGGCCAACTCGATGCCGTCCCACATCCAGCGGCACTCGGGCAGAATCATCGCCGAACCTGCCATGGCCGAGTCAACATGCAGCCACAGGCCATGGGCCTGGGCAATTTCGCCGATCGGGCGCAACGGGTCGAGGGCAGTGGTCGTCGTGGTGCCGGTGGTGGCAACTACGGCGCATGGCTGGTTACCGGCGGCCAGGTCTTGCTCGATCGCCGCCTGCAACGCCTCGGAGCGCAGCGCGTAACGCTCGTCAGTGGGGATAAGCCGGATGTTGTCGCGGCCAAAACCGGCTAGCAGCGCGGCCTTGTCCACCGAGCTGTGGGCATGGGCGCTGACATACACGATCAAAGGCTTGGCTTCAGCCTGCAGGCCACCGCGTACCAAGGCGTAATCGGTGGCGCGTTCACGGGCGCTGATAAGCGCTACCAGCGTGCTGGTCGAAGCGGTGTCCTGGATGACCCCGCTCCATTGTCCAGACAAGCCAAGCAGTTGGCGCAGCCAGTCGAGGGTGGTTTCTTCCAGTTCGCTCAGGGCCGGGCTGGATTGCCATGACAGGCCCAGCACACCCAGGCCGGTGCTGAGGAAGTCCCCCAGTACCGAGGACAGGGTGCCGTTGGAGGGAAAGTAACCGTAGAAATCCGGGTGCTGCCAATGAGACAGGCCAGGCATCACCAGCTGGTTGACGTCGTCGAGGATGGCCTCGAAGGGTTCGCCTTGCTGGGGCGCGGCTGCGGGCAAAGCGGCCTTGAGGTAGCCAGGTTCGACCTGGGCCATGACCGGGCGTTCGCCGACGGTTTGGCGATAGTCGGCGATCAGGTCGATCAGTTGGTGGCCGTATTGGCGGAATTGTTCGGGGGTCACGTGGGGGCTCCTTTGGGTGATCCACTGCCACCCAGTCTAGGCACCCGTGCCCAACCGAATAACCCCACGTTGTGCATACCTGCTATGGCGAACCCGCATGCCCGCCTTGCACGCCGAACTGCGACTGGCGCCACAGCTCGAACACGCGGTTGCGGAACCAGCGGTGCTCGGCCGAAGCCTGCAGCCTTTGGTGCCACACCACCCAGTAGCGCTGGCTGTGGTCGATGAAGCCAAGCGGCCGCCAGGCCAGGTCATGCAAACGGCATAACTGCCGGGCGATGTGCTCGGGAACCGTGGCCACGGCCTGGCTGTTGGCAATGACTTTCACGGTGGCGGAAAAGAACGGCACTTCCAGGCTGACCCGCCGCTGCACCCCCTGTGCACGCAGGTGGCGGTCGATGAAGCTGTCCTTGTCGCCACCGCCGGAAATGCGCACATGCTTGTGCGCCAGGTAGTCGGCCTGGCTGAGTGCAGCATGCGCTGCCAGCGGGTGGTCGTGGTGCATCAGGCACACGGCGCGGTCTTCACCCAGCAAGCGCCCATGCAGGTTGGGTGGCGACTCGTCGAACAAGGTGGTAGCCAGGTCGATTTCGCCACTGGCCAGCAAGGCATACTGGCCAGCCTGCCAAGTGCGGTACTCCAGCGATACGCCTGGTGCTTCACGCTCCAGCGCCGCCACCAGCAACGGCAGCATGTGTTCGGCTACATAGTCAGAGGCCGCCAGGCAGAAGCGCCGCTCGCAGCGTGCCGGGTCGAACACTGCGGGCTGGCGCAGAGCGTGAAGTTCTTCGAGGACCTGGCGCAGCGGTTCAACCAGCGCTTCGGCGTGTTCGCTGAGTACGTAGCCGCGGCCTTGGCGCACCAGTAACGGGTCGTCGAAGGCTTCGCGCAGGTGGGCTAGCTGCCGGCTCAGGGCCGACTGGCTGACACCCAGGCGGTCGGCAGCGTGGCTGAGGTTTTTCAGCTGCAGCAGGTGGTCGAGGGTACGCAGGTGGGCGAGGCTTAGGGAGGCGAAGGTGGGGTTCATCGAGGGTTCGGCTCCAGACCGCAGGCGAGGGCTTTGCCCTCGTTTCGCGACACAAGGCCGCCCCCACAGGGGAATGCATAACCTGTGTGGGAGCGGCCTTGTGTCGCGATGGGCCGTAAAGCGGCCCGTTACGCAGATCAGTCAGTCAGACCAACGTACACGTTCTGCACGTCATCGTTCTCGTCGATCGCCTCGAGGAACGCTTCAACCTCAGCCAGCGCTTCAGCACTCAGGCTGGCTGCGCTTACCGGGTTTTTCGGGGTGTAGCCGATTTTTGCCGAGGTGACGGTGAAGCCCTGTTCCGGCAGCGCCTTCTGCACTGCGTCCAGGTCGGTGGTGTCGGTGATGAACAGGGTCGAGCCCTCTTCTTCACCTTCCTCGAAGTCCTGGGCACCGGCTTCGATGGCGGCCATTTCCGGATCAGCGTCAGCGCTTGCAGGGGTGGCTTCGATCAGGCCTACATGGTTGAAGTCCCACGCTACCGAACCGCTGGCGCCCAGTTGGCCCTTGCGGAACAGCACACGGATTTGCGCGACGGTACGGTTGATGTTGTCGGTCAGGCACTCGACGATCAGCGGTACCTGATGCGGTGCGAAGCCTTCATAGCTCACCGCATGGTACTGCACGGCATCGCCGTCCAGGCCAGCACCCTTGCGAATTGCCCGGTCCAGGGTCTCGCGGGTCATCGAAGCCTTCTTGGCTTGCACGATGGCCAGGCGCAGGCGCGGGTTCATGTCGGGATCGGCACCCGACTTGGCAGCGATCTGGATTTCCTTGGACAGCTTGCCCATGATCTTGCCTTTGGCATTGGCTGCTGTTTCTCTATGTTTGGCTTTCCACTGTGCGCCCATGTCGACTCTCTTGTTTCAGCGACCGGTTCAGGAAGCGACCGGCCAAAAGTGGGTGCATTTTATACGCCCTCAGGCATGGGATCGACAAGAAATCTCATCAGCCTTTATCGGCCTTGCCCGCCGCCGCCGCAAACCGCGCCAACCGCACATCCAACCGGCGCGGGCGCAAACCGCGATCTTCGGCGTGCTCCTTGCGGCGAATGGCATTGCGCACCAGCAGTGAGCCCAGGTAGCGGATCGGCTCGGGCGGGAACAGGCCCAGCGGCCCTTTGACCAGTGGCGAGCGGGTCCACGGGTTGTCCAGCCCCAGCGCCAGCGACGAAAGAATCTGCCCGCCCATATGGCACGGGCCAACGCCGCTGCCGGAGTAACCAAAGCCGTAGAACACGTTGCCCTGCCCGTCCAAGCGACCAAAGAACGGCAAACCGGTCACCGAGCGGTCCGACGGCCCGTTCCAGCTGGCCGCCAGTGGCACCTCGGCCAAGGCCGGGAAAAACCCGCCAAGGCTTTCGCGCAGCAAGGGGCGGTACGGCGACGGCTGGTCGAACACCGGCAACATGCGCCCGCCGTAGGCGAACGTGTTGCCGCCCTTGCCGAGCATCAGCCGGCCATCGGCGGTGTTGTGGTAGTAGTGCACGAAAATACGCGAGTCGAGCACGCTGATACCGCTGTCCAGGCCGATCTGGCTCAACAGCTCGGGGCACGGTTCGGTAATCACCATGTCGCTGGAGACAATCGCCACGCTGCGCTCGAACTGCGGGAAGGCCCGCGCCATCCAGGCATTGAGGCCCAACACCACGCGGTCGGCGCGCAGCGTGCCATGGGCCGTGCGCACCTGCACCGGGGCGCCATGCTCCAGGCCAGTCATGGCGGTACCCTCAAAGATACGCACGCCACGCTGCAAGGCCACCCGGCGCAAGCCACGCACCAGCTTGCCCGGCTGCACGGTGGCGGCGGCCGGCGAGAACCAGCCTTCCAGATGCCGCGCAGAACCTGCCAGGCGCTGCACCTGCTCCAGCGGCAGGCGGCGGAACGAGTTGATACCCTTTTGTTCCAGCGCGGCGATGACGGCATCGGTGGCACCCACCTGGGCTGCATTGGTGGCCGTGTACAGCGTGCCGTCCAGGCGGTAGTCGCAGTCGATGCCATTGGCTGCGCAGAACGCGCCAATGTCGCCGATGCTGCGCTCCGACTCACGCACCAGGCGTACCGCCTCGGCCACCCCGAACAAGCGTTCGAGGGTGAAGTACTTGGCCGACCAGGACAAGGCGCAACCACCATTGCGGCCACTGGCACCGGCGCCGCAGATGTCGGCCTCGATCAACACGATATCCAGGGCCGGCACCGCTTCCTTGAGCATCAGTGCCGTCCATAGGCCGGTGTAGCCGCCGCCCACGATGCACACATCGCAACGGGCATCGCCTTGCAGTGGCGGGCACACCGCCTCCTGCGTCGATTCCAGGGCCTGTTGCAGCCAGAAGGGTCTCATTCGCTCGCTTTCCTTTAGGTACGCAGTGGCTTGATTGCCATGCTGGTGTTCGGTGCCACGTCATTGCTTTGCGCGCTGGAGGCTGGGCGGCTGTTCCAATGCGGCAGCAACACCAGCGCGGAGAACAGTGCACAGCCGGCGAACACGATGAACACCGTGACGCCGTCGAAGTAACCCGGCAGCAGCCCGCCCAACACCGCCCCCACCGAACCGCAGCCATTGACGAAGCCGGCCGCGGTGGCGCCGGCCTTGGCGGTGCCGAAGTCGATGGCCGCCGCGCCGCTGATCATCGAGTCCGGCCCGTACAGGGTCAGGCCCATGACAAACAGCAAAGCCACCACCAGGATCACACTGCCGGTGTGCATGGCCGCCATGAACGCCGCCAGGGTCACGGTCAGCAGCACCAGGCTGATCACGCAGGCCGGCATGCGCCGGGCGCCGAACAGTTTGTCGGAGGCCAGGCCGATCATGATCGGGCCAAGCAGCCCGGCCAGCTCGAAGGCGGTCGGGATGATTGCCGCGCCCACCTTGCCCACCGAGGGCATCTGCTCGAAGACGATCACCGGGCCCCACAGCAGGATGGCGTAGCGCGCAGGCTTGAGCAGGAAGTACGCCAGGCCCAGGGTCAACACCGTGCGGTTGCGCATGATCTCCCTCAGTGGCGCCCACACACTGCACAGGTTGTCAGCGGGGGCCATGCTCTGCGGCTCGGGCTCCACCGCCGGCAGGCCGACGTCTTCAGGTTTGTTGCGCTGCAAGAAGAAGAACAGCACCGCCACCAGCGCCACCACGGCTGCGCTGGAGAAGAACGCCGCATGCCAGGTGCCGACCAGGGTATAGGCCCACCAGCCGGCGAATGGCGAGGCCACCAGGCCGCCGAAGGCATAGCAGGAACTCCACAGCCCCAGCACCCGCCCGCGCTGCGAGGCCGGGAAGAAGCTGCCGATGTTCTTGCATAACCCTGCCCAACCGGTGGACTGCGCCAGGCCCTGCACCAGCATGCAGGTGGCGAAGATCGGGAAGGTGGCGTAACTGCCCATCACCACCGCCGCCGCCGCAGAAATCAGCAACCCACCGAGTACCACCACGCGTGGGCCGAAGCGGTCGGCAAGCATGCCCCAGGTGAACTGGCCTACGGCATAGGCGGCCAGGTAGATGGCGTCGAGGTTGGCCATGGCGGCCTTGTCGAGCATGAAGCTTGGGTCTTCGGCGATGCCCAGCTTGGCCACCGAGAAGGCTTTGCGGGTGAAGTAGAAGGCGGCGTAGGCCAGCCAGGTGATAGCGAAAATCTGGATGCGCCAGCGTTTGAACGCGGCTAGGGATTGATTCATGTGAGTCTGACCTCTTGCTCAAGTGTGCCGGCAGAATGTGAAGAAACGCCTGTCTTGTTCTTGTGTTACGCACAGCGATGACAAAGCTGTCATCGGGTCAGATGGCACCGTGTGGGCACCATGGCCCTGGCGGCATTCGTGGTGCCAGCGTCGGGCTGACATGCATGGAAACAGTTGCGCTAAGATAAATAAAATCGATTTATCGTATTACACACATAAGCCCAGCTTGTTACTGAGGTCGTCATGTCGGTTTCCCACGCACAACTCAAGGCTTTCCACGCGGTGGCCGTACACGGCAGCTTTACCCGTGCAGCGGAAAAGCTGTTTCTTACCCAGCCTGCGGTGTCGGACCAGGTGCGCAAACTGGAGGAGCGCTTCGGCGTTTTGCTGTTCCACCGCAACAAGCGCTCGGTACAGCTCACCGACCTGGGCGAGCGCCTGCTGGGCATCAGCCAGCGCCTGTTCGCCTGCGAGGCCGAAGCCCATGACCTGCTGCAGGACTCGCGCGCGCTGCACACCGGCAGCCTGGTGCTGGCGGTGGATGCGCCGGTGCACGTGCTGCCGCAGATCGCCCGGTTCTGCCAGCGTTACCCAGGTATTCAGGTGAAAATCGAGACCGGCAATACTGACGAATCGCTGGCCCGGTTGTTCAGCTACCAGGCAGACCTGGCCTTGCTGGGCCGGGATGTCGACGATGAGCGCCTGCATTGCCTACCGCTGCGCCGCGACCCGATGGTGGCGTTTGTTTCGCACAACCACCCATGGGCCAGCCGTGGGTCGATCAGCCTGGCTGACCTCGATGACATGCCACTTGTGCTGCGTGAGCCTGGTTCAGTGACGCGCCAGACACTGGAGGAAGAGATGCAACGGGCGGGGCTGCGGATTCGTCCGGCGATCCAGGTGGAGGGCCGGGAAGCGGCGCGTGAGGCGGTGGTGGTGGGGATTGGCGTGGGGGTGGTGTCGGCGGCGGAATTTGGCGCTGATGCGCGAGTGTGTGCGTTGCCAATTGTGGATTGTCAGCGGCATTTGACCGAGACGTTGGTGTGCTTGAGCGAGCAGCGCACACGACGCGTGGTGGCGACCTTCTTGCAGATGGTTGAAGAAGAGGCCAGTGCAGGCAACCCGACTATGCTGGGATAACCTCAGCCCACAAACCCACGCCCATGCTCTACCGCCTGGCCGCCGACACCCTGGTGCTGCTACACCTGGCCTTCATCCTGCTGGTGCTGTTCGGCGGTTTGCTGGTGCTCAGGTGGCGCCCTGCCCTGCTCATCCACCTGCCGGCCCTGGCCTGGGGCCTGGCGGTGGAATGCCTGCACCTGGGCTGCCCGCTCACCAGCTGGGAAAACCGCATGCGCAGTGCCGCCGGTGACGCAGGCTACCAAGGCGGTTTCGTCGAGCACTACATCTGGCCGCTGATCTACCCCACCGGGCTGACCCCGCACGTGCAGCTGCTGTTGGGCAGCATCGTGCTGCTGCTCAACCTGTGCATCTACAGCTACGTGGCCTGGCGCTGGCGCCACCCTAGCGGGTAGCGATCACGAACAACCGCGGGAACGGCAACAGCACCTTGCCATCGGTGGCCGGCGGGTAGTCGCGCTGCAGGGCTTGCAGGTACATCTGCAGGAAGTCGACCTGCTCCTGCTCATCAAGCCTGGCCAGGTAAGGCCGCAATGCCGATCCCTTGAACCATTCCACCACCGCCTCGGCGCCGCCGGCCAACGGATGGTGATAGGTGGTACGCCACACGTCCACCCGCGCGCACAGCGGGCTCAGCAGGTCGTAGTAGAACGCCGCGCTGTGCCGTGGCGGCAGTTGGAAGTCAGCGAACTTGGCCGCCCAGGGGCCTTGGCTGGCGATTTCGCGCAACTGCCGGTGGGCCGGTTCGTCGAGATTATCTGGCGTCTGCACGGCCAGGCTGGCGCCTTCGCTCAACTGGCGCACCAGGTGCGGATACAGCGAGGCGTGGTCGGGCAGCCATTGCAGTGAGGCATTGGCCAGGATCAGGTCCTGCGGCTCGGGGGCCGTCCAGCCGGCAATGTCGGCGATGACCGTGCGTACCCGCGGGATGCACAGCCGCTTGCGCTCGCGAGCCTTGTCGATCATGTCTGGGTCGCTGTCCAGCGCTGTCACCTGAGCGTCGGGGTAACGCTGCAGCAGCACTTCGGTGGAGTTGCCAGGGCCGCAGCCCAAGTCGGTGGCGTGGCGCACCGGGCGTGACGGGATGGCGGCAAGCAGGTCGCGTACGGCGCGGGTGCGTTCGTCTTCGAACAGGGAATACTGGGTGGCGGACCAGGCCATGTGAAGCTCCTTGGGGCGGACAATGTGTTCAGCATATGCCATCTGTCGCCTGTGGCCACCCTCTAACGGTCCACACACTGCACCATCGCTCGCGGCATCTCGGCATTCCATTGCCGGGACGCAAGCGGTTCAACACCTAAGCGCTGGCAGACACCGGGCGTGGTGTACGCACGCCCCAAAGCCAATAGCCCAGGGATAGCAGGATCAACCAGCCTACCCCGACGTACATGGCCGTGCGGCTGGCTGGGAACCAACCAAGAACGCCAAAAATGAAGACCATGAAAGCAATCGCGCAAGCGGGCCCTACTGGCCACAGTGGCACTCGATAATCCAGTGCAGCAACCTCCTCCTTGCTCATGCCACGCCGCATGGCCACTTGCGACAGCAGAATCATCAACCAGACCCAGACAATGGAGAAGGTGACGACTGCGGCAAGCACCAGAAACAAGCCTTCTGGCACCAAGTAGTTCAATACCACGCCCAGTAGCAGTGCGACACCCATGACAGCAACCGTCATCCACGGCACGCCGAAACGCGACAGTGAGGCGAAGCCGGCAGGCGCCTGGCCGTTTTGCGCCATGCCGTACATCATGCGCCCGGCACTGAAAATGTCGCTATTGATCGCTGAAACAGCAGCGGAAATGACCACGATGTTCAACACGGTGGCCGCGGAACTGATGCCCAGGCCACTGAAGATCTGTACGAACGGGCTGCCGTGGCTGCCAATACCGGTCCAAGGGTAAATGGACATAAGTACCAACAGGGTGAGGATATAGAACAAGAGGATGCGCAACGGCACTGAATTGATCGCCTTTGGCAGCACGCGCTTTGGGTCCCTTGCTTCGCCTGCCGTGATGCCGATCATTTCGACCCCGCCAAAGGCGAACATGACGACAGTGAAGGAAGCAATCATCCCACCGATGCCATTGGGGAAGAACCCGCCGTGGCTCCACAGGTTCGAGATACCGGCAACCGTGCCCGCATCGTCATTCAACTGGATGCCCAGCAGCAGTACAGCCCCGCCTGCCACAATCATGGCAACGATAGCGGTCACCTTCAGCAACGACAGCCAAAACTCCATTTCGCCGAACACTTTCACGCTACACAGGTTCAGCGCCCCGATAAAGAAGACGATCCCGAGCACCCAGATCCAGGCGGGTGTTTCAGGGAACCACAGCCCCATGTAGACACCAAACGCGGTCACATCCGCCAGGCACACCACCAACATCGAGAACGCGTAGCTCCAACCCGTCAGAAAACCAAAGTAACGACCTAGATACTGGCTGGCATAGTGTCCGAACGAGCCAGATACCGGGTTATGAACCGCCATTTCGCCGAGGGCGCGCATCATCATGTAAATGGCTGCACCACCTATGAGGTAGGCAAGTAAAACAGAAGGGCCTGCCAGTTTTATTGCCGATGCCGAACCGTAGAACAGCCCGGTGCCAATAGCGGAGCCTAACGCCATGAAACGAATATGTCGGGTAGACAGACCCCGCTTCAGCTGGTGTGAAGATTGAGCGTTCATAGATACCTTCTTGATTTTATTATCAGGTCCGCACAACGCACAGGTTGCGCGGTTTTATCAGGCACGCAGTATTTCAATCATCAAGCCCGTGGCCACAGCACCGGGAACAGTTCATGGTTCATCTTGGCGCCGCTGGCCAGTTGCGTTTCCAGCCCGGGAAACTGTGGCGACGTTTTCCACTGGCGCGGTGCATGAGTAATGTCGTCACCCAGGAAACGCACCGAGAAGGCACGACGCCGACGATTGCCCCCGACACCTCCAGAGGCATGCAAGGTCAGCATGTGGAAGAACACGGCATCGCCTGGGGAGAGTTCCCAGCCGAGAATGTTCCAGGCGCTGCGATCGGCCTCGATGTCCGGCAAGTCAGCCAGGCTGCCTTCCGGGAACCATTGCGCCTGGCTGTCGAGAAAGCTGCGCGGCATCAGCCACGGCCCCAGGTGCGAGCCCCCCACGAATTCGAGGGTGGACTCCCTCGCAACAGGGTCGATTGGCATCCACATGCTGCAGTTCTGGCGCCCATCGATGTTGTAATAGGGCTGGTCCTGATGCCAGGGCGTCCGCTGGCGCGTATTAGGCTCCTTGACCAGCAGGTGATCGTGATAAAGCCGGGCTGTCTCGCTGTTCATGAGTTGGGCTGCAACACCCCCTACCCGGCTCTCGAAGATGAACTGACGATAGGCGGTGATATCGCCCCAATTACAGAAGTCTTCAAAGAACCAACCGGGGTCATCAGGACGACTCGCCACCTTGGCGCGCTCGCTTGGGGTTTTCAAGTTCTGTTCAATGCCGGATTCGAGCAGTGCAACTTCTTCCGGCGTAAACAAGTTACGCACGCAAACAGCACCGTCACGCTGAAAAGCCTCGATGGTTTCATCGCTCAGTTGGAATTCTGCGTATTGATTCATAAAGCACCCTTTAGTCTTTTTATTGGGGCAGGCGCACGCAAGTTTTCAAGAGAAATAAGCAAGGTGCACAGCGAGTATTGCTTTTTGGCACCAATAGGAAAAGAATATATTTCCTAATTTTGAGTATAGGAAAAAATGATAGGGTTCTCTTTCAGGCAGCTCGAGTACTTCGTGGCCGTGGCCGAACATGGCAGCATCAGCGCTGCAGCGAGAGCCCGGCACGTTTCACAGCCCTCGGTGTCGGTTGCCATTGCTCAGCTTGAAGAGGCGCTGAATGAGCGGCTGTTCCGGCGCCAGGTCAGCCGTGGGCTGGAGCTGACCTCAGCGGGCACGCGCTTGCTCGCCCAGGCACGCGATATCATTGGCATGGCCATCGCCATGAATCAAAAAGCGGATACGGTGCAAGGCTCACTTCGCGGCAACTTGTCGCTTATCTGCTTTCAAGACTTGGGCCCTTATTACGCGCCCAGGCTGCTGTCGAGCTTTCGCAAGCAGTATCCCGAAGTCGAGGTAACACTGTTCGAGACCGACCTGGCAGGCGTGCACCGCCATCTGAGCGCCGGTAAAGCCGAGCTTGCGCTTACCTATGACATAGGCCTCGATCCCTCGCTGCCGCGTCAGGTGTTGGCCGAATTGAAACCCTACGCGCTCATCGCCACTGACCATCGGCTCGCCCACCTGGCCGCGATACCGCTGCATGAACTGGCGCAAGAGTGTTTGATTCTTGAGGATATCGCGCAAACCCGCGAGTATTTCCTTTCACTGTTTTGGGCGCATAACCTGCAACCGCGTACACAGCAATATACCCAGACCTTCGAGATGCAACGTGGCCTGGTCGCCCATGGCTATGGGGTTGCGCTTTCATGCACCCGGCCTGCTGGGGATCACTGTTATGACGGCACACCGCTGTTGTGCCGGCCATTGCTGGAAGCCGTATCACCGCAAAAAGTGGTGCTGGCTCAATCAGGCATGATGCACCCCTCGCCGGTAGCGGAGGCGTTCAAAAGTTGGGTCGCTCGGGAAATAGCAGTCGGGGCCCCTGCGGGACCGAGCTCACCCTAAAGTTAGTTAAGCTATTGGGGCCGACTTAAACGCGTGATCCTAGATTCAGGTCCATCGCCTGGGACATCAACATAGAACCTTCTCGCAAAGGCTCTGGTAAGCCGCTGTCACAAAATCCGCTTTTTCTGTACAAGCTCATCGCCGGGGAGTCTGCAATCGTCACACCTAACCTGACAGTTTGCGCCCCGCGACTTTCAGCCCAAGCAATAGCTTCTGCTAGCAGAGACCGGCCGACTCCGACCCCTCGCACGGCAGGTTCCACCCACATCTGAAAAATCTCGACGACTCCTGACGCCGCTTCTGAAGCTTTACACCACACCAAACCACAAGGCTCTGCGTGCTGAAAAGCCAAAAACGCCTGTGCGTATTTCGAAGCTGCGACAGCCGAGATACGGGCCGCCCAATCGTCATCACTTCTGGTCACTTCAGAAGCGTAGGTACTTGCGAAGGCAGCGGGTGAGTCTTGCAGAGCCCTCAAGCGCATATCCCGATATAACGGCCAATCACGTGCAGCTATAGGGCGAACGAACACATTGCTAATTCCCACGTCTCTGCTCCTTTACCGGTCACGGCAAGCCGTGAAGCCAAAACTGCTTCATCGCAGAACGACTGCAAATGCAAATCAGCTTTGATCGGGTAGCATGTACTCAAACTTGTATGAGTGATGCCCGTCGGTGATCGTGATCACCATGCTACCTGTTAGCCCAGAAAGCGCGTCAGTGCCTGAGTCAGGTACGACGGTGATGGACTGAACGGGCGCCCCACGGCTCATGGTCGAACTGTGTTGAAGTACGAAACTACCGCTGCGACCGTGCAAGGTTCCCTGCACAGTTTCCATGGCAACGTAACCTGCAGAACCTGGAACGCTGCTGCGAAAGGACAACATCTCACCTTGACTGGTGGCGTCCAGGTCACCCTTGAACTGCTTGTCCAAAGACAATCGACCGAGGCCAGATTTCTCAGTAGCACGGCTCAAGGGTTGCGGATTCAGCGTGATGTCGAATGGCCCTACGGCGGTCTGTTGCATTGCAAATTCCTTTTTGACCCGGCTCCGTGCCGGTGCCTTGTAATACTCCATCCAAGCTCCAATTGCCATCATTCAGCCCTGTGTACGGCTGGATCTCATTATCCAAGCAACCATCAATTACCGTGGACAGGTCCAACGATGCGTGGCCGAAACGACACTCGCCCAGCTGGGCGAGCGGGATGCGCTGCTCGGTGAAGTTCTCGAGGCATTCCAAATTGGGGTATTCGGATTTCTGTGTGTAATCGGAGCCTATCCCTAAAGTAGTATTTCGAGTGGGAAGGCGCAGCAAGGCAAATCCACCCTATTGCGCAGGTGCTACGGAAACATTTGATTGGCATTTCGGGGTGGCGGCGGGGTTAGATGAATTCTCCCCTGAACAAAACGCTGAAGCCCAAAGCTGAAACGGCAAAAGTGTTATAAACCAATTTGCGGCGCTGCATCAGGCTCTTGTCAACCTGAGCTCACTCTCAAGGATGTGCTATGAACTACAACGAATTCACCAGTTACCTCGCAGACCGAATTGTGGCGATTCGCACCCGCGAGCTCGTACCTGGTACTCAAAGGCGGCGCGGGCGGTACTACGATGCAGCCTATGCCTCGGTGTTGGAGTGCCGGGCATTTTTCGACCGACTTTCTCTTGATGAAGGCCCTCATAACGACTACAACCCCACAAGCAAGGCCTCGGTCGAGGCCTATCGTGTGGCGTTGTACGCAGAATTGGCCGAAGAACTGGGTAATCGGGTGGCGGATGCTTGCGTGCAGGGCGACGTATCTTTCCTGGATTCTGTGCTCAGGTACCCGGTGCCTTACGGGGAGGGGGTGTCAGACCAGAGGTTTGCCCGAGTGGCTGCGGAGTATTTTTCCAATATTGTTTTTGAGCGCACCTGTGTCGGGTGTCGTGCAAAGTACAAGGTAGCGCTGAAGGCCCAGACCTACCGGATGGTTTCAAATCATCACCCGGAAACCTGCGCTGCCGTGCGAGTAGCTCCCGTACAAGCAGCTAAGCCAGAGGTCAAGGTGGCGAAAAAGGAGGGAACAGACCCTATTAAACGCTTGTTCGTCGATCTGAATCGACCTGTGATACCCGAAGAGATGCTCAAGCCAACACAAAAGCCCGCTTATAATTCCCCTGCGTATCGGGCCAATGCCAAAGCTGCCTTGCGGTTGTACGCAGAGTTTCTCAAGTTCTATGAGAACAACCCGTTCACGGAGAGTGATCCAGAGGAAAACCAGCGCCAAATGGAGCGCATGTATAACGTCGCTGTGCGCACGATATTCAACTTCGATCCAAACGCAAACAAGCAACAATGATCACGACATGAAAATAGTCACCGCGTCGGTGCGCAGTAATCGCGAGTTCGGCCAACCAGGCCGGTGGCAGTTCTTTTTGCCTGGGCATCTGATGGGCAGGCGTGGCAGAAACTACTGAACAGCAGGTGCCTGCCGCTTCCAATCCTTGGCCGCAGCGGCTACGTAACCCATCATCGATAGGGGCACTTTGAATACCGGATAGGCAAGCGTCTGCATCCTGATCATAGTGTCCAGCATCAGCGTGCCGCTGCCCTGCTCGCCAGCAGTGCCAGTCCAGGCCTGGTAAGTGGGGTGAGACGTCAGGCTGGTACTGATGAAAGTCCTGCCCAACGCCAGTACCAACAGCACCACGGCTACAATGGCACATGCCTTGAACAAAGGGCTCCTGAAGCGCCAACCACTCTTCAACTGCACACCCAGCAACGCGCTCTTGGCGATATGCACCAGCGCCCCTAGCAACGACAAGGTCAGGGCGAACACCGGGGCAATCATGGCCTCGTAAGCCTCTTTTCCTTCGTCTGCCTGCGAACCTCCATCACGGTAGTCGTCGAGTTGATGGGTGTAATTGCGCAGGCCATCGTGTGTACGCCCGGCAAGCGCTCGATGGTAGAAACGCTGCTCGAACGTAAGCGATCCATGAACCCCACCTACCGCAAGGTGAGGCCATCGTTTACCGTGGCATTTCCGGTGAACAGTTCCACGGCAACAGCGCTTCATAATCTGCCACCGACTGCGCATGGGGCAGCCGCTCCAGTACGTGGCGCAGCCACGTATAGGGCTCTTGGCCGTTGATCTTGGCGGTCTCGACTAAACTGTAGAGCTGAGCACTGGCGGCGGCACCCTTGGGCGTGTCGCTGAACAGCCAGGCTTTGCGGCCAATCACAAATGGCTTTATTGCGCGCTCTGCCGGGTTATTGTCGATCGGCAAATACCCAGCCTCCACATAACGCTCCAGCCGACTCCAATTGCTCGCTAGGTAATTCACCGCCTTGCCGAGCACACTTTGCGACGTCACATGTGGCTGCGTTTTGTCCAGCCAACTTTTCAACTGCCCCATGATCGGCAGGCTCTTCTCCTGCCGGCCAGTCAATCGCTGCTCATCACTGGCGTCCTTCAGTTCACGCTCGATGCCATATAGCTTATTGATCAATGACAGCGCCATATCCGCGCGTCCGGCTTTGCCCTTGGGCTGCACTTTCTGAGCTTCAACAAACTTGCGACGCGCATGCGCCATGCACGCCAATCGTTCGACACCCGGCTGCAACGCCAGGGCGTTGTAGCCGGCGTAATCGTCCGTCATCACATAGCCGCGATAACTTTCCAGCAAGCGCAACGGCACCTCCTGCGCACGGCTGGAGGTGTAGTCGAACAGCACGACTTTCCGATCCGGTGGCCCACTGGCTTGCACCCACATCCAGGATTGGCTGGTCGGGTCTCGATCCGGTTCTTTAAGAACTTGGACGCGGGTTTCATCGCAATGGATGACCGGGCTTTCCAGCAACCGGTCGCGCATCAGATTCAGCAGTGGTTGCAGGTGCTCACCGCACTGAATCACCCAGCGTGCCAAAGTCTGACGCGGAATCTCGATACCGTGTCGGCTCAGCACCGTTTCAAAACGGTGCAGCGGCAAACCATCGACATACTTGGTGGCCAACAGCATGGCCAGCACGCTCGGGCTGGCCATGCTCTTCTCGATCAACTGTGCGGGTTTGTCAGCGGTGACCGGAGCGGCTTCACAACCACGGCAGCCGTAAATTTTACGGATGTGTTTGAGCACCCGGATCTGCATCGGCACGATATCCAGCTGCTCGCTGGTTTCCTCACCGATCACGTGTTTGCGGCAACCACAGGCACAGGCCTGCTCGTGTTCGGGCAGTTCGTGGATGACTTCAATGCGCGGCAGGTCAGCGGACAGCGGTTTGCGCTTGCCACGACGCAGTGTTGGCGCGATCACTTCTTCGTCGTCATCGACCGGAGGTATCGACAGGCTTTCCGGCTCGTTGAACAACGCGAGTTGCGGCGTGTTGGTTTCAACGGTCTGCTCGGACTTGCGACTGAACAGACGGTCGCGCAGTAGCTTGACCTGCTCTTTGAGATCGACGATCTGGCCCTTATCGACCGTGCGCTCCATCAATAACTGCGCAAGCATCTGCTTGAGCAGTACGGGGTCATCGGGAAGGTCTTCGGGCATGGAAATCATGCCCCGGATTATACCGAATCAGGCGACGAATCGCGGCGTCAAAACCTGATGCGGGCGATTGCGCCAGAGGTCAAAACCGTCGAGTAACCAGTTCAGTTCCTGAACGGTGAGGACAATCGCTTCGTCGGTGGCGTCAGGTGATGTTTTGAATCGCTCGGATTCCAGGCGCTTGAGCCAAAGACAGAAGCCGTTGCGCTCCCAGTACAAGATCTTCACACGGTTGCGGGATTTGTTGAGAAATACGAAGAGCACGGGGTCGAACACCGCCACCTTGATGTCCAACTCGACCAGCGCCGCCAAGCCATCAATGGATTTTCGGAAGTCGACGGGCTTGGGGTAGAGATAGACTTTTTCGACTTTGGCGTCGGGACGCATCATGGCGTGCGGGCTCCAGAATGAAATCGGGAGCACAGCATCGGCAATCAGCTGAGCGCTTTGAATGTGGGGTTCATGGAGCGCTTACGCTCGAACTGTTCGCGGGTAATTTCCGCCATCGGCAAATTGCCAATGTTGTCAGGGAACTCAAGCCCCTCGCGCCACAGCGCAAACCCCAGAAAGGAGCACATCCGTACTCCTACGCTGTAACCCCTCTCCCCTCTATCCACTGCCACGATATGGCGACCAAGTATGCTAAGCCCTGCCTACATGGGCGGGGTGGTCAAGCATTGAAAAAGGCCCCTCAGCAAGCAAAAATGGTAATAAGCCATCGCATTGATGCAGCCGCAAATAACAGGGGAAAATGGAATGACGTTGAAAGTTGCCATCGCGCTCAGCTGCCTCCTTGGCGTCTCGAGCACTGCTTTCGCCCGGCTGGATTTTCAGTATCAGGAGCTACCGCAGGATAGATCTAGGGAATCTCCGAACAAGCCTTCAGTTATGCGAGAATCCCCGCAACACCTGATCCGAGCCGCCCATGAGCCAGATGAGCTTTTCCGACTTTGAGTACGCCGGCAAGCGCAAGCAAACCCGCCGAGAGCGCTTCCTCGCCGAAATGGATCAGGTGGTGCCCTGGGCAGGCCTGCTGGAGCTGATCGAACCGTTCTACCCCAAGGCCGGCGGCGGTAGAAAACCCTATCCTCTGGAAACCATGCTGCGCATCCATCTGTTGCAGAACTGGTTCTCCCTGAGCGACCCGGCCATGGAAGAAGCGCTCTACGAAATCACGCCCATGCGCCAGTTCGCACGCCTGACGCTGAGCGCGCCAATCCCCGAAGACACCACGATCATGAACTTCCGGCACTTGCTGGAGAAGCATCAGCTCGCACCGGCAATCCTTGCGGTCATCAATGGTTATCTGCAGGAAAAAGGCCTGTCGCTGCGCCAAGGCACCATCGTCGATGCCACCATTATTCATGCCCCCAGCTCGACCAAGAATAAAGAAGGCAAGCGTGATCCCGAGATGCACCAGACCAAGAAAGGCGGTCAGTATTTCTTCGGGATGAAGGCGCACATCGGTGCCGATGTCGAGTCCGGCCTGGTGCATCACGTCCATGGCACCGCTGCCAATGTGGCCGATGTCACGCAGGTGGCTGAACTGCTGCATGGCGAAGAAAACGCCGTGTATGCAGATGCCGGTTACACCGGTGTCGAAAGGCGCGAAGAGCATGAAAATCGGGGGGTGATCTGGCAGATTGCAGCGCGTCGCAGCACCTATTCCAAGCTGAACCAGCGCAGCGTACTGTACAAAGCCAAGCGCAAGATCGAGTTCTGCAAGGCTCAGACACGGGCCAAGGTCGAGCATCCGTTTCGCGTGATCAAGCGGCAGTTTGGTTACGTGAAAGTACGTTTTCGTGGGCTGATGAAAAACACGGCTCAGTTGACCACGCTGTTCGCCCTGGCAAACCTGTGGAGGGTTCGAAAACAGCTCATGGGTATGGGTGAGGTTCGCGTTTAACACGGAGAACCGGTCGAAAAAGCTCTCCGTACATGATTTTTCGGTCACTTTTCGTCCAATGACGCTGTAGGTGCCTGGAAAATTGCAACTTGCCGCGGCTGCACGACAAGTTGATCGGAGCATCCCTAGCAGGGAATATGGCGCTCAAATTAAAGCCCTTGAGAAAGTGATGGAGGGTTACAAGTGGGCCGCTGACAATGGGGCTGGCTTCATTATTACTTCAATCCCGAACCCCATACCGAATGTCACCAGTGATCGAGCCGTCAACGGCTTGTACTTCGGAATGCAGCGATTTATTTATGACAAAGAGCAAGTTCGAGCTGTTCCATATGAGCTTTACGCGCGACAAAGCGGGCGCGTCGGGTACGTGGAGCTCTGGGACGATGAAAGCGCCGGGTCAATGCACGTGAAAATCATTGACGACAATACTCTTGAAGTTTTCAACGACGCAAAGGAGAGCGACGAAAAGGATCGCCTTATATACAAAAAAGTAGCGCGCTTTGAAAAGAACCCTCGAGAAAACAGGCTCGAAAGCGCAGAAGAGTCCGGCGTATTCCGCTAACGTCCCACTTTATTCGAGGCTACGCCTGTAGCCTCATCATTTCGAGCTCGGCGCAAACTATGTGCTGGCAGAACCTTCCTTTCATTTAAACATCTCCTCCTCCTTCAAAGTCAGCCGCTTCAGCGGCAAGGACGAAGTCATACTGAAGAAAAGTATCCGCTAGAGGTTCAGAGCGCTACCAGCGACACCTTCATCGCTATGAGCAAAGGCATCACGACCTTGCGGCGTTCATGGTCGAAGCCGGAAAGAAATACCCGGTTCGCTTCCATCAAGGTTCACGACCTGAAGCATACATTCGGACGTAGACTGAAAGCAGCAGCTGTGAGTTTGGAAGATCGGAAGTCGCTACTTGGCCACAAGAGCGGAAGCGTGACCCGTCATTACTCCGGAGCGGAGATTGGTCAGAAGATTGATGCAGCAAACAAGGTATTGGCCACCGACTCGCGCGGGCCGGCGCTGACAATTCTGAAGAGCAGAATCGGATGAGGAAAAAGGCGAAGTCACTTGAAAAGTTACTATGCCCAAAAATGAAAAAGCCACCCGTGGGTGGCTAAGTCATTGGGATTATTTGGTCGGGACGGAGTGATTCGAACACTCGACCCCTTGCACCCCATGCAAGTGCGCTACCGGGCTGCGCTACGCCCCGACTCTATTCTCGATACTGCTGAGAACGATGAAGAATCTACCCTAACCTCCTGATAAATGAAAGCTTTTTCTCAAAGAATTTTCACTTACCAGCAAACAAGCTCATTTCTTCAACACTACCAACACATCCTCCAACTCAACAATCATCTGCCGAATCAGTTGCTTGTATTGGCTGGATTCATCCTTAGCCTCATCACTGGAGAGCCTCAACCGGGCCCCGCCAATGGTGAACCCCTGGTCATAAAGCAGCGCACGAATCTGGCGGATCATCAGCACATCCTGGCGCTGGTAATACCGCCGGTTGCCCCGCCGCTTCACAGGGTTAAGCTGGTCGAACTCCTGCTCCCAATACCGCAGCACGTGCGGCTTAACCGCACAAAGCTCACTCACTTCACCAATGGTGAAGTAGCGTTTGCCCGGTATGGGGGGCAGTTCGTCGTTATGGCTTGGTTCCAGCATAGGCCTCAACCCGGGCCTTCAACTTCTGCCCTGGACGAAAGGTGACGACGCGCCGTGCAGTGATCGGGATCTCTTCCCCTGTCTTGGGGTTGCGGCCCGGCCGCTGGCGTTTGTCGCGAAGGTCGAAGTTGCCGAAACCGGACAGCTTCACCTGCTCGTTCTCTTCAAGTGCGTGCCGAATTTCTTCGAAAAACAGCTCGACCAATTCCTTGGCCTCACGCTTGTTAAGCCCCAGCTCCTCGTACAGCCTTTCGGCCATCTCAGCTTTCGTCAGAGCACCCATGCCGTTATTTCCTTAACGTGGTGTTCAACCTTTGTTCGAGCGAGGTGAGGATGTTTTGCAGGGTAGTGTTCACCTCATCGTCGTTAAGAGTGCGCGATGGATGCTGCCAGGTCAAGCCGACGGCAAGGCTTTTTCTATCAGGATCAATGCCTTTACCTTGGTAGACATCAAACAGCCTGAGGTCTGTGAGCCATTCGCCTGCATTGTCACGAATTAATTCAAGCACCGCGCTAGAAGCTACATCACGCCCTGCGATCAAGGCCAGGTCGCGACGGGTTTCCGGGAACTTGGACAGCTCGCTGAACTTCGGCAGGCGGCCTTCGACCACGTCGCCCAGCACCAGCTCGAACAGGAATACCGGGCGGTCCAGGTCCAGGGCCTTGGCCAGCTCTGGGTGGATGGCGCCGAGGTAGCCGACCAGTTTGCCGTCACGCTCGATGGCGGCGGTCTGGCCTGGGTGCAGGGCTGGGTGCTTGCCGGCGCTGAAGGTGAAGTCGCTCAGGGCACCGGAGTAGCCCAGCAGGGCTTCCACGTCGGCTTTGACGTCGAAGAAGTCGACGCCGTCCCGGCCGTTGGCCCAGCCTTCTGGCAGGCGGCTGCCAGTGATTACGCCGGCAATCATCGGCTGCTGCTGCAGGTCACCGAGCTGGCCGACAAAGCGCAGGCCGCTTTCGAACAGGCGCACGCGGTCTTGCTGGCGGTTCAGGTTGTGCTGCAGCGCCTTGACCAGGCCCGGCCACAGGGACGCGCGCATGGCGGCCATGTCGCTGGAGATGGGGTTGGCCAACAGCAGCGGCTCTACGCCCGGGCTGAACAGTTCGAACAGTTTCGGGTCGATGAAGCTGTAGGTGATGGCTTCCTGGTAGCCGCGGGCAACCAGCAGACGACGCAGGGTCGGCAGGTCACCGCGAGTCTCTGGCTTGCCCTGGGGGGCCAGGCGGGCTTGCGGGTAGCGAACCGGCAGGTTGTTGTAGCCGTACAGGCGGGCCAGTTCTTCGATCAGGTCGACTTCCAGGCTGATGTCGAAGCGATGGCTCGGGACGTTGACGGTCCACTGCCCTTCCCCGTTGCGAGTGGTGGTCAGTTCCAGGGCGTTGAGCAGTTGCTCGACCTGGGCTGGGTCCATTTCCATGCCGAGCATCTGGGTGATGCGTTCGGCGCGCAGGGTGACAGGGGCCACTTGCGGCAGGTGCTGTTCGCTGACGGCTTCGACGATCGGGCCGGCTTCGCCACCAACGATGTCCAGCAGCAGCTGAGTGGCGCGCTCCATGGCTTCGCGGGCCAGCTGCGAGTCGACGCCGCGTTCATAGCGGTGCGAGGCATCGGTGTGCAGGCCGTAGGAGCGGGCTTTACCGGCGACGGAAATCGGCTCGAAGAACGCGCTTTCCAGGAACAGGTCGCGGGTTTTTTCGGTATTCACACCGCTGTGCTCGCCACCCATGACGCCGGCGATGGCCAGGGCGCGGGTGTGGTCGGCGATCACCAGGGTATCGGCACGCAGGGCCACTTCCTGGCCGTCGAGCAGGACGAGCTTTTCGCCCTCTTCAGCCATGCGCACGCGGATGCCGCCGTTGATTTCCGCCAGGTCGAAGGCGTGCATCGGCTGGCCAAGTTCAAGCATCACGTAGTTGGTGATGTCGACGGCGGCGTCGATGCTGCGCACGTCGCTGCGGCGCAGGCGCTCGACCATCCACAGTGGGGTTGGCTTGCTGAGGTCGACGTTACGGATAACGCGGCCCAGGTAGCGTGGGCAGGCAGCCGGGGCACTGACTTCGACCGGGCGCACTTCGTCGTGGGCCGCCGCTACGGCTGGCACGACCGGACGAGTGACCGGGGTGTCGTACAGGGCGCTGACGTCGCGGGCCAAGCCCGCGATGGACAGGCAGTCGCCACGGTTGGGGGTCAGGCCGATTTCGATGCTGGCATCGTCCAGGCTCAGGTACTTGCGAATGTCTTCGCCAACCGGGGCGTCAGCCGCCAATTCCAGCAGGCCATCGTTCTCTTCGCTGATTTCCAACTCGGCAGCCGAGCACAGCATGCCGAAGGACTCGACGCCGCGCAGCTTGGCCTTTTTGATCTTGAAGTCGCCAGACAGCTCGGCGCCGATCATGGCGAACGGGATTTTGATGCCTGGGCGGGCGTTAGGCGCGCCGCACACGACCTGGAAAGTTTCCTGGCCGTTGGTCACCTGACACACGCGCAGCTTGTCGGCGTCCGGGTGTTGTTCGGTGGCGAGGATTTCGCCCACGACGATGCCGCTGAACTGGCCGGCAGCGGGGGTAACGCTGTCGACTTCGAGGCCGGCCATGGACAGGCGGGCGACCAGTTCGTCACGGGAGACTTGCGGGTTTACCCAACCGCGCAGCCACTGTTCACTGAATTTCATGCTGTTCTCCTGAAAGTTGCGTCGGGCATTGACCTAGCGGAATTGCGCGAGGAAGCGCAGGTCGTTGTCGAAGAACAGACGCAAATCGTTGACGCCATAGCGCAGCATGGCCAGGCGCTCGGCGCCCATGCCGAAGGCGAAGCCCTGGAACTCTTCAGGGTCGATGCCGGACATGCGCAGCACGTTCGGGTGCACCATGCCGCAGCCCATCACTTCGAGCCAGCCGGTTTGCTTGCACACGCGGCAACCATTGCCGGAACACATCACGCACTGGATGTCGACTTCAGCGGAAGGCTCGGTGAAGGGGAAGAACGATGGGCGGAAACGTACCGCCAGTTCTTTTTCGAAGAACACGCGCAGGAATTCTTCGATGGTGCCCTTGAGGTCGGCGAAGTTGATGTCGCGATCGATCAGCAGGCCTTCGACCTGGTGGAACATCGGCGAGTGGGTGATATCCGAGTCGCAGCGGTATACGCGGCCAGGGCAAACAATGCGGATTGGCGGCTGAGTGGACTCCATGGTCCGCACCTGCACCGGCGAGGTGTGGGTACGCAGCAGCATGTTGGCATTGAAGTAGAAGGTGTCGTGCATCGCCCGGGCCGGGTGGTGGCCAGGGATGTTGAGCGCTTCGAAGTTATGGTAGTCGTCTTCGACCTCTGGGCCTTCAGCGATGCCGTAGCCGATGTGGGTGAAGAACTGCTCGATGCGCTCGAGTGTACGGGTGATCGGGTGCAGGCCACCGGTGGCCTGGCCGCGGCCTGGCAGGGTAACGTCAATGCACTCGGCAGCCAGGCGAGCGCTGAGCTCGGCTTCTTCAAAGGCGGCCTTGCGGGCATTGAGCACAACGGTAACGCGCTCTTTGGCGTCGTTGATCAGCGCGCCAACTTTCGGCCGCTCTTCGGCTGGCAGGTTGCCCAGGGTCTTCATCACCTGGGTCAGCTCGCCCTTCTTGCCGAGATAATTAACCCGGATCTGTTCCAGGGCGTTGATGTCTTCAGCGCGTTCCACGGCCTCTAGGGCTTGGGAGACCAGCGCATCCAGGTTTTCCATGTACAGACTCCAGATACGAAAATAGGGGAAGAGCTTTGAAGGCTCTTCCCCTATCGATGACGTTCAATGCCCGACAGCGCTAGCGCCGCCGGGTGATTGTCGCGGGTACTTAAGCCAGAACGGCTTTAGCTTTCTCGACAATCGCAGCAAACGCCGCTTTTTCGTTCACTGCCAGATCAGCCAGAACCTTACGGTCGATTTCGATCGAAGCCTTTTTCAGGCCAGCAATCAGACGGCTGTAGGACAGACCGTTGGTGCGGGCACCGGCGTTGATACGAGCGATCCACAGTGCGCGGAACTGACGCTTCTTCTGGCGACGGTCGCGGTAGGCGTATTGGCCTGCCTTGATGACCGCTTGCTTGGCTACACGGAATACGCGCGAACGTGCACCGTAGTAACCTTTAGCCAGTTTCAGAATTTTTTTGTGACGCTTACGAGCGATAACGCCGCGCTTAACACGAGCCATGAGTAACTTCCTCTATCTTAACCAGAATTAACGAACGCGCAGCATGCGCTCGACTTTTGCTACGTCGGACGGGTGCAGCAAGCTGGCACCGCGCAGTTGACGCTTACGCTTGGTCGACATTTTGGTCAGGATGTGGCTCTTGAAAGCGTGCTTGTGCTTGAAGCCCGAAGCTGTCTTCAGGAAGCGCTTCGCAGCACCGCTTTTGGTTTTCATTTTTGGCATGTTGGAACTCCGCATTCGATAAAATTACACATAATCATCAGGCCTGCCGTGCCCGGGAGATTACTTCTTTTTCTTGGGGGCGATGACCATCATAAGCTGGCGTCCTTCCATCTTAGGATGCTGCTCAACGGTGCCGTATTCGGCGAGGTCGGCTTCGACCCGCTTCAACAGCTCCATGCCCAGCTCCTGGTGGGCCATCTCACGACCACGGAATCTCAGAGAGATCTTGGCCTTGTCCCCATCGGTAAGGAAACGTACCAGGTTGCGTAGTTTTACCTGGTAATCCCCATCCTCCGTCCCTGGACGAAACTTGATTTCTTTGATCTGGATCTGCTTCTGGTTTTTCTTGGCTTCGTTAGCCTGCTTCTTCTTCTCGAAGAGGTGCTTGCCGTAGTCCATGACCTTGCAGACCGGTGGTACCGCGTCTGCAGAAATTTCTACCAGATCCAGCTTCGCTTCATCAGCGATACGCAGCGCTTCATCAATCGAGACGATGCCAACCTGCTCGCCGTCTGCGCCAATTAACCGAACCTCGCGGGCCGAGATATTCTCGTTGATCGGGGCCTTCGGTACAGCACGCTTATCGTTTCTCATTTCACGCTTAATAGTCATTACTCCGATTCTTGGCGACCACGCCGGGAAACCGCTTGTGTCAGCAACTCAGCGAATTGGGCGACGGGCATGGAGCCCAGGTCTGCGCCTTCGCGAGTACGCACAGCGACGGTTTGCGTTTCGACTTCGCGGTCCCCTATAACCAAAAGGTACGGGACCTTGAGCAAAGTATGCTCGCGGATTTTAAAGCCGATCTTCTCATTTCTCAAGTCCGACTTGGCACGGAAACCGCTACCGTTCAGAGATTTCTCTACCTCGAGGGCGAAATCGGCCTGCTTGTCGGTGATATTCATGATCACCGCCTGGGTCGGGGCCAGCCACGCCGGGAATACGCCAGCGTAGTGTTCGATCAGCATGCCGATGAAGCGTTCGAACGAACCGAGAATGGCGCGGTGCAGCATGACCGGGCGAACACGGCTGTTATCTTCGGCGATATAGCTAGCATCCAGGCGTTCTGGCAGGTTCGGGTCGTACTGCAGGGTACCGCACTGCCAGTTACGGCCGAGGCAGTCGCGCAGGGTGAACTCGATTTTCGGGCCGTAGAAGGCGCCCTCGCCTGGCTGGTATTCCCACTCAAGGCCCGATTCGTTCAGGGCGTCGGCCAGCGCCGTTTCGGCACGGTCCCACAACTCTTCAGAACCTACACGCTTGGCCGGACGGGTGGACAGCTTCATGGCGATGTCGCTGAAGCCGAAGTCCTTGTACACGTCCAGGGTCAGCTTGATGAAGTCGGCAGCTTCTTTCTTCACCTGCTCTTCGGTGCAGAAGATGTGCGCGTCGTCCTGTACGAAGCCACGCACGCGCATGATGCCGTGCAGGGCGCCAGACGGCTCGTTACGGTGGCAGGCACCGAACTCGGCCAGGCGCAGCGGCAGGTCACGGTAGCTTTTCAGGCCCTGGTTGAACACCTGCACGTGGCACGGGCAGTTCATCGGTTTTACCGCGTAGTCACGGCTTTCCGACGACGTGGTGAACATGTTCTCGGCGTAGTTGGACCAGTGGCCGGAGCGCTCCCAGAGGATACGGTCGACAACTTGCGGGGTCTTGATTTCCTGGTAGCCGTTTTCACGCTGCACGCCACGCATGTACTGCTCGAGTACCTGGTAGACGGTCCAGCCGTTGGCGTGCCAGAACACCATGCCTGGGGCCTCTTCCTGCAGGTGGAACAGGTCGAGCTGCTTGCCGATCTTGCGGTGGTCGCGCTTTTCGGCTTCTTCGATGCGCTGGATGTAAGCGGCCAACTGCTTCTTGTCAGCCCAGGCGGTGCCATACACGCGCTGCAGCTGCTCGTTCTTGGCATCGCCGCGCCAGTACGCGCCGGACAGCTTGGTCAGCTTGAATGCCTTGAGGAAGCGAGTGTTCGGCACGTGCGGGCCACGGCACATGTCGACGTATTCTTCGTGGTAGTACAGGCCCATGGCCTGCTCATCCGGCATGTCTTCGACCAGGCGCAGCTTGTAGTCTTCGCCACGGGCCTTGAACACATCGATCACTTCGGCACGCGGGGTCATCTTCTTGACCACGTCGTAGTCTTTCTCGATCAGCTCCATCATGCGCTTTTCGATAGCGGCCATGTCTTCAGGGGTGAAGGGGCGCTCGTAGGCGATGTCGTAATAGAAGCCTTCGTCGATCACCGGGCCGATCACCATCTTGGCGGTCGGGTACAGCTGCTTCACGGCGTGGCCAACCAAGTGGGCGCACGAGTGACGGATGATCTCCAGTCCCTCTTCATCTTTAGGGGTAATGATCTGCAGGGTGGCGTCGTTGCTGATCAGGTCGCAAGCATCGACCAGTTTGCCGTCGACCTTGCCGGCCACGGTGGCCTTGGCAAGGCCCGCGCCGATGGAAGCGGCTACGTCGGCTACGGATACGGCGTGATCAAACGAACGTTGACTGCCATCGGGAAGAGTAATAACGGGCATGGCGCCTCCTCTCCTAGTGGTGACCCCTACCAAAGGTCACGTGGGTTGGGATGAGCCAGTACAAGATCCGACCTGCCTTTCTTTAAGGAAAGCCTGCCTCACAGTGGCAGAAGCCTTTCGGCTTGTCAGGGACGAACCAGAGTGACTGGAAAGAAAAAAGATAGCTGTAGCCGGCAACAACGCGACCACAAGCCGAGCATGCTAGCACGCGGGTTGCACCCCAGGCAGAAATATTTGGAAATTGCACCGCAGCGGTGAACTATCAGGAAAAAATGCCTATCAGACCTTGGGAAGCAACCTACTCTTGATGAGACCTTAACCCAAGGAGTAACTGGTTATGCGAGTTCCGTCTCTTCTGGCCCTGGCGGCCGCTGGCGCCCTGCTGCTGCCCGTGGCTGCGAACGCCGGCAACTTCCCACCTGGGAAGGAGGCCGGCTACATGACCCAGTGCACGCAGGTGGCCAGCGGTCAGGGTGTTGACGCTGCCACTGCGAAAAAGCACTGCGACTGTGGCGCGCAAGCCATCAAAAAGAATTTTACCGATGCCGAGATTGCCGACCTGGACAGCCAGGATGGCGTGGACGCCAAGCTGATGCAGAAGGCCCAGACGGTCGTTCAGCAGGCTTGTAAACCGAAAAGCTGAAACCTTAAAGCCAAGGTTGGCGAGCGATTCTTTGCCTTGAATCAACATCCGATGAAGGTAAAAGGCGCTACATCCGCAGAATTAGACTATGATGTCATCTGTGCCAGACAGCTCAGGCGTCTATGGCACTTCGAAAAATTTCAAGTTTCTGGAGATTCATCCCATGTCCAATCGCCAAACCGGCACCGTCAAATGGTTCAATGATGAGAAAGGCTTCGGCTTCATCACCCCACAAGGCGGCGGCGACGACCTGTTCGTTCACTTCAAGGCCATCGAATCCGACGGCTTCAAGAGCCTGAAAGAAGGCCAAACTGTTTCCTTCGTCGCCGAGCGCGGTCAGAAGGGCATGCAGGCTGCACAGGTTCGTCCGGAGTAATTCGGAAGCTGTAAAAAAACCCGCCCTTATGGCGGGTTTTTTTATGGGCGTTTGCATGGGCTGAGTGAAATGGCCTATGCGGGCACGCCATGTTTCGGGGGCCTGATGGCCCCTCAGCCTTGCATCAACCGCAGTTGACGCGGGTCACGTTGCCCTGCTCGTCCACATTCAGGTTCAAGCGCTCGGAGCGGTACTCCAGGGTAACCACGTCGTGCGGTTTGAGAATACGCGCCATTTGCGAGCCGCTGGCCTTGCGCGCCTGCTCCAACAATTCGGCGCTGGCTGGCTTGCCAATGGCAAAGTCAGCGCCGCTGGCTTCGCAACGGCCGTCGTTGCCTGCTGGCGTGGCCGGCACAGCACCACCACCAGCGTTGTCACCAGTGCTGCAACCAGCCAGGACAGCAGCCACCGCCAGGGTTGCCAGGTAAGCACGGGTACGGAACATGAAGCCTCCTAAATCGGTCTGGGAACTGCCTGATCCGACAGCTCCACTCATCATTTGTTGCAAAACCGGCCAAGTCTGCCTGAACTGCAGCAGCGAGGCGAAAAGCAATCGTGACCGGATTTTGCACAACCCACTGCGTTTGCCATATGCTTAGCTCGCACGATCACTGGCGCAAAGCCATGATTTGCTGCAAGAAGTGGAGCGCATCCCGCCTCCATCGAACACCAGGGTCAGGTGTTCCCCTTCGTTCCGGGCCCCAAGCGAGAGCTTTTCATGAGCACCCACAACATCGATGCCGATATCAAGGTCAAATGGGCCGAGGGCCAGAGCGCGTACAGCCCCGGCACACCGGAGGAGCTGCTGTTGATTGGCATCGACCTGCTGGTGCGCGATCGCGGCGCTGAAGCCGCGCGCGGCTTCATCGAGCAAGTGCTTGAGCGTTACGCGCCGCACCCGGTTATTCCAATCGTGCCAACCGGGCGCTGAGCAGATCGAACAGCCCCTGGGCATCGCCCTGCTCCACCCACAGCACATTCGCCGGCTGCTTGAGCACGCCGTACCAGTCGGCAATCGTCTGGCCAAACGTTGGGCCTTCGCGGCTGTCGACGCTCATGTGAATGCGCCGGCCACTGAAAAGCTCGGGCTTTAACAGGTAGGCGATGACGCTGGCGTCGTGCACCGGGCCGCCGGGCATGCCGTACAGGTCCATGTCGTGGGTGATGTAGGCATTGAGGATATCTACCACGCGTTTGCTGGCCTGGTTATTCACGGCGGCCAGTTGCTTCAGGCGGGCGTCGCTGGTCAGCAGCTTGTGGGTGACATCCAGCGGCAAGTAGGTCAGTTGCACGCCGCTGGCCAACACCACTTCGGCGGCGTGTGGGTCGGCGTAAAGGTTGAACTCCGCCGCCGGGGTGATGTTGCCGCCGTTGAAATGGGCACCGCCCATGACGACCACCTCTTTGATGCCCTTGACGATGTCTGGGCGCTGAATCAACGCCAGGGCCAGGTTGGTCTGCGGGCCGAGCATGGCCACGGTGATGCTGTGGGGTGTGGCCGCGCCGAGGGTGTCGATCAGGTACTGCACGGCATTGCCCTGGGCCTGGGCCTTTTTCGGCTCGTGCACCGGTACGCCAGTGAGGCCTTCTTCGCCGTGTACGTCGGCAGCATAGATAGGTGTGCGCACCAACGGGCGACCGGCACCGGCGTAGACGGGGATATCTTCGCGCCCCGCCCATTCGCGAGCCAGGCGCGCGTTGCGCGAGGTTTTTTCCAGACGCACGTTGCCAGCCACTGTAGTGATGGCGCGGATGTTGAGTTCGTCGGGTGAGGCCATGGCCAGAAACAGCGCGACCACATCATCGGCGCCAGGGTCAGTGTCGATGATCAGGTCGATAGGGGCGGCCTGAAGGGTGGAAGCAGTGGCCATGAAGGCGATTCCTTGTAGCAGGGGTTTGAGCATGGGTGGCACTCCTGTTGCCTGGGTGGCGGTTTCCGGGGCCGCTTTGCCCCCCGCCCTTAGAAGGTGACGCCGGATATGAGGGCGATGTTGCTGTAGGGCTGGCATTCACCTGTGCGCACCACTGCACGGGCACTGCGCGAAAGCACTTTGAAATTCTCATGGCTCAGCCATTCGCGCTTGCCCAGCTTGCCCTTCAGTCGCTCGATTTCGACCAGCGCTGGTGGCACGACTTTCTGCATTTCTTCAGCCAGCACGTGCCGCTCTACCTGCAATTCGCTCAGCACTGCCCGCAACACGCTGGCGAAATCCGGCAACCCTGGGGTAACGGCCAGGTCGATCATCTCCACGCCCGGCGGCACCGGCAGCCCGGCATCACCGATCACTAGAATGTCACCATGCCCCATGCCGGCAATAACCCGCGACAGGGCAACGTTCAGCAATGGGGTTTTCTTCATGGTGTCAGCTCCGCCAGGTAAGGAATCGACGGCTGGGCACCGGCACGGGTGACCGACAATGCGGCGGCACGCTGGCCAAACACAATAGCCTCGCCCTCCTCCAACCCCCGCACCAGCCCGGCCGCAAAGCCACCGACAAAGGTATCGCCGGCAGCGGTGGTATCCAACGGTTGCACCACCGACGCCGGATAGTGCTGGTGGCCTTGAGCAGTAATCCGCAAGGCCCCTTGCGCACCCAGGGTGATGATCACTTTCCCCGCCCCCAGTTGCAGCAGCCGCTCGCCAGCGCGCCGGGCGCTTTCCTGGTCGGTCACCGCCATGCCGGTCAACGCTTCGGCCTCGCTTTCGTTAGGGGTGAGGTAATCGATATGCGCAAACCAGTCCGCCGGCAAGGGACCGGTAGCAGGTGCTGGGTTCAGGATTACCTGCTTACCCAGCTCATGCCCTCTGGCCAGGGTCCAGGCCACGGTTTCGGCCGGCACTTCCAGTTGGCAAATGATCACTTCAGCCGCCTGCAACAGCGCATCGAAACGCTGCACCGACCGTGGCGTAAGCAGGCCGTTGGCGCCGGGAATGATAACGATACAGTTCTGGCTGGCGGCATCCACGGTGATCAGTGCGACACCACTGGAAACCCCTGGGCACGTGCTTACGCCCTGGCAGTCGATACCCTCGACGTACAATGCCCGGTGCAGTTGCCGACCATAATCGTCGTCCCCCACATTGCCGATCATCGCCACGCTACCGCCCAACCGTGCCACTGCCACGGCCTGATTAGCGCCCTTGCCGCCCGGCACGGTGAAAAAGCTTTCGCCGGGGAGTGTTTCGCCGGCCCTGGGCAGGCGCTGCGCGCGGGCCACCAGGTCCATATTGAGGCTGCCGACCACCACAACCTTGGCATTCATGACATTTCCTTAGCGTTAGCGGTAATCATTGAACAGGTCCGGGCGTGGCCCGGTGGACTCACGCAAGACGATGCGCGGGGCAATGATGCGTTGCTCTGCCGCGCCTTGCCGGGGTGTACCGATACGCGTCAGCAACAGTGAAGCGGCACTTTCGCCCAGCTCGCGAATCGACTGGCCCACCGTGGTCAACGGCGGGTAGACGTAGCGGCTGAGCTCGATGTCGTCGAAGCCGATCACCGACAGTTCGCCGGGTACGCTGATATTGCGTTCGGCTGCAGCGCGCAGCACGCCGAAACCAATCATGTCATTGCCGGCAAAAATTGCCGTGGGCCGCTTGCCCTCCAGCACCTGCGTTGCCGCCGCATGGCCACCTGGGCTGGTGAAGTCGCAGTGCAGCACACGGTTGCCCAGCAGGGGCGCACCGGCTTCGATCATGGCGCGGCGAAAGCCGCACAGGCGCAGCTGAGTAACCCCGGTTTCGGCAGGGCCGCCGATGTAGGCGATGTCGCGATGGCCAAGCTCCAGCAGGTGCTGGGTGGCCAGGTACGCGCCATGCTCGTGGTCGATACGCACCAGGTCGGCATCGACGCCCTCCAGCTCACGGTCGACGATGACCATGGGCGTGCGTACACAGGCCAGGCTTTGCAGCAGGTCGCTGTCCTGGCCCACCGAGGCTACCACCAGGCCGTCGATGCGTTTTTCCAGCAGCACGCGCAGGTAACTGCGCTGCTTCTGCGGGTTGTCGTCGGAGTTGCACAGGATCACACAATAGCCGTTGCGTTCGCAGGCGTCTTCGATACCCCGCGCCAGCTCGGCGAAGTACGGGTTGACGCTGTTGGGCACCAGCAGGCCGATGGTGGCCGTGCTACGCGCCTTGAGTGAGCGGGCCACCGCACTGGGCACATAATCCAGTTCGATAATGGCGGCTTCCACTTTCAACCGCACCTGTTCGCTGACGGGTCGGGTCTTGTTCAGTACATGGGACACGGTGGTGTAAGAAATACCCGCCAGCGCCGCGACATCTTTGATGGTTGCCATGTTGTCAGTTCCGCCGGGCTGCACGCCGGCTACGGTAAGTGTCGAGCACCACGGCGATGACGATCACCGCCCCGGTGATGATGCGTTTGGTTGGTTCGCTGGCGCCGATCTGCGCCAGCCCGGCGGCCAGTACGGAAATGATCAGTACGCCAAAGAAGGTGCTGATAACCGAGCCACGCCCGCCCATCAGGCTGGTGCCGCCGATCACTACAGCGGCAATCACCTGCAGTTCCAGGCCGGAGCCAGCATTGGGGTCGGCGGCTTCCAGCCGCGAGATCTGGAACAGCGCGGCCAGGCCGGCGAGCAGGCCCATCAAGGCGAACACCAACACTTTGTAGGGGCGCGGGTCGATACCGGCGAGGCGTACGGCTTCTTCGTTGGTGCCAATGCCAATCAGGTAGCGGCCGAATACCGTACGGGTCAGCACCAGCTGGGCCAACACGATTACCAGCAAGGCAATGATGAAGGCTGGCGAAATACCAAAGGCGACCGGGTTGGAGAACCAGGCATAGGCATCGCCAATATAGGCGGTGCGCGAGTCGGTGAACTGGTAGGCCAGACCACGGGCCATTTCCAGCACGCCGAGCGAAACAATGAATGACGGGATGCGCCAGGCCACGGTTACGCACCCGGTAATGCTGCCGGCCAGCGCGGCCACGGCCATGCCCAGCATCGCCGAGGGCAGCACGCCCCAGCCCCAGCCGAGAATCGCCACGCTCACCGCGGAGGCAGCCAGCGCCAGCACCGAGCCCACCGACAGGTCGATACCGCCGATAATCAGCACGAAGGTCATGCCCACCGCCAGTACCATCAGGTCCGGGATCTGGTTGGCCAAGGTGCTGAAGGTGCTGTAAGACCAAAAGTGGCTGCTGAGGAATGAGAACAACACGATCATCGCCAGCAAAGCGCCAGCCAAGCCCAAGTAAGTGGCCAAGCCAAAGTACGTGCCACTGCGGCGCACGGGAGCGGCGCCTTGGCTGTCTAGCGGGGTGGTTTTCATGCATTCTTCCTGGGTGCTGCATCGTGCAGCAGTGCGTCACGTTTCTGATATCCGGCAAAGGCGGCGGCCAACAGCTGATCCTGAGTCCAATGCTCACGCTCGAAGGTGTCGATCAGGCGGCCGGCGGACAGCACAGCGATGCGGTCGCAAATCAGCATCAGCTCGCGCAGGTCGCTGGACACCACCACCAGGGCCTTGCCCTGGCGCGCCAGTTCGGCCAGCAGGCCATAGATGTCGAACTTGGCGCCCACATCGATGCCACGGGTAGGTTCGTCGAACAGCAGCACCTGGCAATCGCGCTCCAGCCAGCGGCCGATCACCACCTTCTGCTGGTTGCCGCCAGACAGCTCGCCCACTACCTGCTGCGCGCCGGCACTGCGAATGCGCATGGCCTGGATCTGGCGTTCGGCCAGGGCTTGCTCTGCCTGGCCATCGAGCACGCCGGCCCGCGATACCGCGCCCAGGTTACCCAGGGCGATGTTGGCGCTGATCGACTGCGTCAGCAGCAGGCCCTCGCCTTTGCGGTCTTCGGTAATCAGCGCGATACCCGCCCGCACGGCGGCCTTGGGCGAGTCGATGGTTACCGCTTGAAGTGGCTGGCCGAGCGCGATGCTGCCACTGTCGGCACGGTCGGCACCGTAGATCAGCCTCAGCAGCTCGGTGCGGCCGGCGCCGATCAGGCCGGATATGCCAAAGATTTCCCCTGCCCTGACCTCGAACGACACCTCGCGCACCTTGTCAGCACGGCTTAGCTTGTCGACCTTGAGCAAGGGGGCACCGATCTGCCGGCGGCCCAGGTCGATATGCTCGCCCAGTTCGCGGCCGACCATCAGGTTGACCAGTTCGGCACTGGTGTAGCGCTGTATCGGCTCATCGCACACCAGTTTGCCATCGCGCAGCACAACGATGCGCTGAGCCACGCGCTGCAACTCTTCCAGGCGGTGCGAGATATAGACGATGGCCACGCCACGCTGGCGCAAGCGCTCGATCTGGGTGAACAGCAACTCCACCTCGCGCGCAGTGAGCATGGCAGTGGGCTCGTCGAAGATCAGCACATGGCAGTCACCGATCAGGTTGCGGGCGATTTCGACCATCTGCTGATGCCCGATACCCAACTCGCCCACCGGGGTATCCGGGTCGATGGCATCGAGCCCGACCTGGGCCATGGCGGCCGTGGCCAATTGGCGCAGGCGCTTGTGGCTGATCCAGCCAAAGCGGCTGGGCAGGTTGTCGAGGAACAGGTTTTCCGCCACGGTCAGTGTCGGCAGCAGGTTCAACTCCTGCATGACCATGCGTACACCGAGGCGCTCGGCCTCGCTGCGGCTGGCGGGCGCGTAGGCCTGGCCGCGATAGGTCATGAGCCCGGTGGTGGGCACCTCCAGGCCACTGATGAGCTTGGACAGGGTACTTTTGCCCGCACCGTTTTCGCCGGTCAGGGCCAGCACTTCGCCGGCGCGCAGGCTCAGGCTGACGTCGCCTAGCACGGGCTGGGCGTAAGTCTTGCCCAACCCACGGGCGGCGAGTACCACTTCGTTGGCCAATGCAGGCATGGCCGTTCTCCTGGCAGCGTCAGGGCTTCTTGGTGATGAGTTTGACCGGGGTCTGGATGACGTTGTCGTCATCCACATCAGGCTTCTCGCCCTTGACCATTTTCAGCGCCGCCTGGATGCCGTACACCGCCTGCTGGCTGGCGGCCTGGTCGAGGGTGGCGAGTACGCGACCATCACCAAGCATCGGTTTGATGGCGTTGATGTTGTCGTAGCCCACCACTTGCACCTGGCCGGTCTTACCGGCAGCACGCACGGCCGATACCGCACCCAGGGCCATGCTGTCGTTGCCAGCCAGCAGGGCTTTCAGTTCGGGGTATTCGTTGAGCATGGACGCCGCGACAGCGTTGCCTTTGTCGATTTCCCAGTTGCCACTTTGCACCGAGACGATCTTCATCTGTGCGGCCTCCATGGCGTCCTTGAAGCCGGCGGTGCGTTGCTGGGCGTTGGTGGTGGTCGGCACGCCTTCGATGATGCCCACCTGGTCGCCGGCCTTGAGCTTCTGGCTGGCCAGGTAGTCGCCGACCAGGCGCGCGCCCTTGCGGTTGTCGGGGCCAACGAAGGGTACGCTGATGCCTTTGCTCTTGAGCAGATCAGGGTCCAGACGGTTGTCGATGTTGATCACTACAACGCCCTGGTCCATGGCCTTCTTCACCGCTGACACCAGTGCCTTGGAATCGGCCGGGGCAATCACCAGCGCCTTGGCGCCGGAATTGACCATTTGCTCGACGATGCGGATCTGCTCGCCGGTGTCGGTTTCGTTCTTGATGCCATTGGCGACCAGGTCGAATTCACTGGCGTGGGCTTTCTGGTAGTCCTTGGCGCCATCTTCCATGGTGCGGAAGAATTCATTGGCCAGCGACTTCATGACCAGGGCGACCTTGGGTTTGTCTTCGGCGTGGGCGGCCGACAATGGCAGGGCGAGAGAAAGCGAGGAAACGACAGCGAGGGCCAGCAGACGACCGGGGAACGGCAGTTTCATGGACGATGACTCCGAATCTTGTGTTTTTTATCGGATAGCAAACGTTTGCGGTACCTAACTATGGAAACAGGACCGGGGTTTGTCAAATCCGTTTGGCTGTCGGAGGCCAGAGCACTGCTTCGGCTGATTATCCAGATTTCTCCGAAAAACCGAACACCTTTTCCTATGTTTTTCGGGATTCCGAATGCAATACGCCCCCTGGCAACGCGCAAGGCCGCACCTGCGCTCATTTACACAAGCTGGTATGAAACATGCCTTGTTCAGGTGCGACAAAAAAATCATCTCACTAGGAAGAGAGAACAATAACGATGAATGCCGCACTCAAAACCTTCGCCCCCAGCGCACTCGCGCTGCTGCTGATCCTGCCAGCCACCGCCTCGGCCAAAGAAGCCGAAACCCAGCAGAAGCTGGCCAACGTGGTCATCCTCGCCACCGGCGGCACCATTGCCGGCGCCGGTGCCAGCGCCGCCAACAGCGCGACCTACCAGGCTGCCAAGCTGGGCGTCGACAAACTCATCGCCGGCGTGCCGGAGCTTGCAGACATCGCCAACGTGCGCGGTGAGCAAGTGATGCAGATCGCGTCTGAAAGCATCAGCAACGACGACCTGCTAAAGCTGGGCAAACGCGTCGCCGAGCTGGCCGAAAGCAAGGACGTCGACGGAATCGTCATCACCCACGGCACCGACACCCTGGAAGAAACCGCCTACTTCCTCACTCTGGTGGAAAAGACCGACAAGCCAATCGTGGTGGTCGGCTCGATGCGCCCAGGTACCGCCATGTCCGCTGACGGCATGCTCAACCTGTATAACGCCGTGGCCGTGGCCAGCGACAAGCAGTCGCGTGGCAAGGGCGTGCTGGTGACCATGAACGACGAGATCCAGTCCGGGCGTGACGTGAGCAAGTCGGTCAACATCAAAACCGAAGCGTTCAAGAGCGCCTGGGGCCCCATGGGCATGGTAGTGGAAGGCAAGTCCTACTGGTTCCGCCTGCCGGCCAAGCGCCATACGGTCAATTCCGAGTTCGATATCAAGCAGATCAGCAGCCTGCCCCAGGTGGACATTGCCTATGGCTATGGCAACGTCACCGACACTGCCTACAAGGCACTGGCGCAAAACGGTGCCAAGGCGCTGATTCATGCCGGCACCGGCAACGGTTCGGTATCGTCGCGGGTGGTGCCGGCGCTGCAAGAGCTGCGCAAGAACGGCGTGCAGATCATCCGTTCGTCTCACGTCAACCAGGGTGGCTTCGTGCTGCGCAACGCCGAACAGCCGGACGACAAGAACGACTGGGTGGTGGCCCACGACCTGAACCCGCAAAAGGCGCGAATTCTGGCGATGGTAGCGATGACCAAGACCCAGGACAGCAAGGAACTGCAGCGAATCTTCTGGGAGTATTGAGTGCTCCTCTCAGGGCCGGTGCGCCGGCTCTGAGGCTCTTGCCGCCCTTCCCTTCGCGGTGCCTGGCACCGCCTCTGAGCCACGCATAACCAGCCCCCGGCGGCGGCGCTCTTCGCGGGCATGCCCGCTCCCACAGCGACGACTGTCATCCTGTACAACCGGTGCCATCCACTACAGGAACTCAGGGCGAAATGCGCTTCAGGTCATTCAACAAGCCCATCAGTTGCTGCAGCTTCTCTTCACCAAACTGCGCCTGAATCTTCTGGTAGTTGGCCTCCATCCCTTCCTTCATCGAGGCAAAGCACGCCTCCCCGTCTTCGGTCAGGCTGACGAACACCCGCCGCTGGTCCTGCGCTGCCTTCTGCCGCCGCACCAGCCCATCGCGCTCCAGCCGCCCCAGCACCCCGGTCATGCTCGGCTTGAGGATGCAGGCCAGTTCTGCCAGCTGGTAATTCTCCAGCTCGCCATGCTGCTTGAGGATGCGGATGACCCGCCATTGCTGCTCGGTCAGGTCATGCGCGTTCAACAGCGGCCTGAAAAATGCCATCGCGGCTTCTCGGGCCTGCAAAAGGCTTAGGGTGAGCGAAGGTTGGGTCTTGGTCATGGTCGAGCCTGTGGTTTTTCTCAGTTCACAAATTTAAGGGCATGCACGATGGAAAGTGCAATCTGTTCCACGGAAAACCCATTCAAGCCCAGCGCGCGGGCTGCGACTATCCGGTACAAACAACAACACATACCGGGTGCGCCGCCATGGCCCTGTCACTGCAAGTGTGCCTGCCGCTGGCGATACTCCCCAGGCGTGAGTTTGGCGTAGCGGTTGAAGAAGCGGCTGAAATAGGCCGGGTCCTTGAAGCCGAGCTGGTAACAGATTTCGTTGGCCGTGCTACCGGAAAACAACAGCAAGCGCTTGGCCTCCTGCATCAGCCGCTCCAGTACCAGGCGCTTGGATGGCAAGTCGGCGATACGCCGGCACACATCGTTCAGCCGCGCCTCGGTCACGCCAACCTGCTGCGCGTAGCGGGCCAGCGGCCAGTGCTCGAGGTAATGCGCTTCGATCAGTGCATTGAAACGGTGGAAGATCTTCAAGTCCTCATGCCGCGCCGGGGTCGATTCCAGCGAGTTGGGGCACAGCCGCAGCAGGCTGACCATGATCAAGCGGGTCAGCGACTGCAGCGCCGCCTCGCGCCCCGGTTGCTGTGTGGCGAACTCGTCGCTCAGCGCTTCCAGCCAGCCTTGCAGGCGGTGGGCCTCGGCCTTGTATTCGGCCGGCAGGTTGCCCAGCGCCACGCAGGCCGGCTGCACCTGCATGCCCGCCGGCAGCAGGCTGGCATCGGCTTCGATCAATTGCCAGACCAGTTGCTGGCGCACAGTCAGCACATGCCCGTCGCTGTCGGCTTCGGTAACGAACGCGTGTGCCACCGTGGGCGGCGTGAGGAAGAACATCGGCCCGGCCTCGATGTACTGCTGGTCGTCCAGATACACCCGCACCGTGCCCGATTTCACGTAATGCACCTGGAAGAACCGGTCATGTCGGTGCACTGGCATGTTGCGCCCGAAAAAGCCCGCCAGGTTGCCCAGCCGGTCGTAATGCACCTCGCTGTCGCTGTAGCGCTGGTCATAGACCTGGCCGATGTTGATGTTCGGTATCGGATGCCGGTCGCTCATGGCTGCTTGCTCGCAAATCGCTTGACCCTGTTGACGATGGCCCATGGTGCACCGCCTTGTCGGCACGCGCCACTGGCCACCTCTTGACCATCGTTAACATATTAACTATAACATTAACACATTAACAAAATCCGCAGGACGGCCATCGCCCTGCACTGCCAGGAGAAGAGCATGAGCCATGCCCTGCATGACGTTGCCAACGGCACCCTGTTCGGCGTCGCGCTGAACTACCGGGGTTTGCTGCAGCAGCACCAAGCGGCGTTCGTCGAAGCACCGTACAAGCAACTGCCAGTCAAGCCAGTGCTGTTCGTCAAAACCCCGAACACGCGCAACCAGCATGAAGGCCAAGTGCTGTTCCCGGCCAACGTACAGCGCCTGCAACCTGGCCCGGCGCTGGGTGTGGTGATTGGCAAGGACGCCAGCCGCGTCAGTGTGGAGGACGCCCTGGAGCATGTGGCGGGCTACACCATCGTCAACGAAACCAGCCTGCCCGAAGACAGCTACTACCGCCCGGCCGTCAAGGCCAAGTGCCGTGATGGCTTCTGCCCGATCGGCCCAGCGTTGGTGCCGGCCAGCCAGGTAGCCAACCCCGATGCCCTAGGCCTGCGCCTGTATGTGAATGGCGAACTGCGCCAGCACAACAACACCGCCAACTGCGTGCGCACGGTGGCCCAGCTGATTGCCGAAATCAGCGAGTTCATGACCCTGCACGCTGGCGACATCCTGATCACCGGCACCCCCGAGGGCCGCGTCGATGTACAGCCAGGCGACCGCGTCGATATCGAGATCGACGGCCTGGGCAAGCTGACCAACCACATCGTCGCCGAGTGAGGAATTACCTGTGAAACACGCCCGTATCCAGTTCGACGGCCAGGCCCATGATGTCACGGTCGAAGGCGACCACCTGCGCCTTGCCGATGGCCGCCTGGTCCATCAAGACCAGGTCACCTGGCTGCCGCCCGCCACCGGCAGCATGTTCGCCCTGGGCCTGAACTACGCCGATCACGCCAAGGAACTGGCCTTCGCGCCGCCCACCGAACCTCTGGCCTTCATCAAGTCGCCCGGCACCTACACCGGCCACGGCCAGGTCACCTGGCGCCCGGACAACGTCGAGTACATGCACTACGAGTGCGAGTTGGTCGCGGTCATTGGCAAAGCAGCGAAAAACGTCAAGCGTGAGGACGCCCTGGCCTACGTTGCCGGCTACACCGTGTGCAACGACTACGCCATCCGCGACTACCTGGAAAACTACTACCGCCCCAACCTGCGGGTGAAAAACCGCGACGCCACCACCCCGGTCGGCCCGTGGATCGTCGATGCGGCCGATGTGCCAGACGTCAGCAACCTGAAGCTGCGCACCTGGATCAACGGTGAGCTGAAGCAGGAAGGCACCACGGCGGACATGATCTTCGACATCCCGCACCTTATCGAATACTTCTCCAGCTTCATGACCCTGCAGCCAGGCGACATGATCGCCACCGGCACGCCAGAAGGCCTGGCCGACGTGGTGCCGGGCGATGAAGTGGTAGTGGAAGTGGAAGGCGTCGGCCGCCTGGTCAACCGCATCGTCAGCGAAGCTGATTTCTTCAAGAACAACAAGGCATGAGCAGCATGATCAAGCACTGGATCAACGGCCGTGAGGTCGAGAGCAAAGACACCTTCGTCAACTACAACCCGGCCACCGGCGATGCCATTTGTGAAGTCGCCAGCGGTGGCGCCGAAGAAGTGGCGCAAGCCGTGGCCGCGGCCAAGGAAGCCTTCCCCAAGTGGGCCAACACCCCGGCCAAGGAACGTGCCCGGCTGATGCGCAAGCTCGGTGAGCTGATCGACCAGAACGTGCCGAAACTGGCCGAGCTGGAAACCCTCGACACCGGCCTGCCGATCCACCAGACCAAGAACGTGCTGATCCCGCGTGCCTCGCACAACTTCGATTTTTTCGCCGAAGTGTGCACACGCATGGATGGCCACACCTACCCGGTCGACGACCAGATGCTCAACTACACCCTGTACCAGCCGGTGGGTGTGTGCGGCCTGGTCAGCCCGTGGAACGTGCCGTTCATGACCGCCACCTGGAAGACCGCGCCGTGCCTGGCGCTGGGCAACACCGCCGTGCTGAAGATGAGCGAACTGTCGCCACTGACCGCCAACGAACTGGGCCGCCTGGCTGTCGAAGCCGGCATCCCCAACGGCGTGCTCAACGTGATCCAGGGCTATGGCGCCACCGCTGGCGACGCCCTGGTACGTCACCCGGATGTACGCGCTATTTCCTTCACCGGCGGCACCGCCACCGGCAAGAAGATCATGCAGACCGCTGGCCTGAAAAAGTACTCGATGGAACTGGGCGGAAAATCGCCGGTGCTGATCTTCGAAGATGCCGACCTTGAGCGTGCGCTGGACGCCGCGCTGTTCACCATCTTCTCGCTGAACGGCGAACGCTGCACCGCCGGCAGCCGCATTTTCATCCAGGAAAGCGTGTACCCGCAGTTCGTCGCCGAGTTCGCGGCGCGCGCCAAGCGCCTGATCGTCGGTGACCCGACCGACCCGAAAACCCAGGTCGGTTCGATGATCACCCAGCAGCACTACGACAAGGTCACCGGCTACATCCGCATCGGCATGGAAGAAGGCGCACGCCTGGTCGCCGGTGGCCTGGAACGCCCGGCCAACCTGCCGGCGCATTTGGCCAAAGGGCAGTTCATCCAGCCCACCGTGTTCGCCGATGTGAACAACAAGATGCGCATTGCCCAGGAAGAAATCTTCGGCCCGGTGGTGTGCCTGATCCCGTTCAAGGACGAAGCAGAAGCGCTGCAGCTGGCCAACGACACCGAGTACGGCCTGGCGTCGTACATCTGGACCCAGGACATCGGCAAGGCCCACCGCCTGGCCCGTGGCATCGAGGCCGGCATGGTGTTCATCAACAGCCAGAACGTACGCGACCTGCGCCAGCCATTCGGTGGCGTGAAAGGTTCCGGTACCGGGCGTGAAGGCGGGCAGTACAGCTTCGAGGTCTTTGCAGAGATCAAGAACGTGTGTATTTCCATGGGTAGCCACCACATTCCGCGCTGGGGCGTGTGAGCAAACCGTAGATGGCCGCTCCCACAAGTACCGCGTCAGCCGCCGAAAACAACAACATTCTGTAACCGGAGCTTTCCATGGGCAAACTCGCTCTCACTGCCAAGATTACCCATGTACCGTCCATGTACATGTCCGAACTGCCAGGCCCGCGCCAGGGCTTTCGCCAGGCAGCCATCGACGGGCATCACGAAATCAGCCGCCGCTGCCGCGAGCTGGGCGTGGACACCATCGTCGTGTTCGATACCCACTGGCTGGTCAACGCCAACTACCACGTGTTGTGCGGGCCGCATTTCGAGGGTGTGTACACCAGCAACGAACTGCCGCACTTCATCAGCAACATGCCTTACGCCTTCCCCGGTAACCCCGAGCTGGGCAAGCTGCTGGCAGAGGAATGCAACCGTTTCAATGTCGAGACCATGGCCCACCACGCCACCACCCTCGCCCCGGAGTACGGCACCCTGGTGCCGATGCGCTACATGAACCAGGACCAGCACTTCAAGGTGGTTTCGGTCTCGGCACTGTGCACCTCGCACTACCTGGCCGACAGCGCCCGCCTGGGCTGGGCCATGCGCAAGGCAGTAGAAGACCACTACGACGGCACCGTGGCATTCCTGGCCAGCGGTTCGCTGTCGCACCGCTTCGCGCAGAACGGCCAGGCGCCGGACTTCGCCACCAAGGTGTGGAGCCCGTTCCTGGAAACCCTTGATCATCGCGTGGTGCAAATGTGGCAAGACGGCGAGTGGGAAGCCTTCTGCGGCATGCTCCCTGAATACGCCGCCAAAGGCCACGGTGAAGGGTTCATGCACGACACGGCGATGCTGCTCGGTGCGCTGGGCTGGTCCGACTACGACGGCAAGGCCGAGGTGGTCACGCCCTACTTCGGCTCTTCCGGCACCGGCCAGATCAACGCGATCTTCCCGGTTACCCCACAGGATGGCAGCGCCATCCCTGTAGCCCAGGCCGCCAACCCGGCAGCCGTGGTGTCCACCAGCCGCCTGTAATTCACCTGCTTGCGCCTGGCCGTCCCGGCGGATGGCGGGCGCGGCTCGCCGAGGATACCCTTCATGCCACACCTGGTTCTGCTCTACACCCCCGACCTGGAAACCGATGCCGACATCCCCGGCCTATGCCGCGCCTTGGCCGACACCATGCTCGAACAGCGCGATGGTGAAGGCAAAGCTGTGTTCCCCACCGGCGGCACCCGCGTGCTGGCCTACCCCGCCGCCCATAGTGCAGTGGCAGATGGCAAGGGCGAATACGGTTTCCTGTACGCCAACCTGCGCATGGCCACCGGCCGCAGCACCGAGGTGCACAAGGCGGTGGGCGACAGCCTGCTGGCGGTGTTGAAAGCCCGCCTGGACCCACTGCTGCAACAGCGCCCAATCGGCATCACCGTACAGATCGACCACAGCACCGCCCAAGTCTACGACGCCAAGCACAGCACCTTGCACCCATTGTTCAACCGCTAGCGCGCCGGCTCGAAAGCCCCTTCCCCGCCTCATTGAAGAACAAGTACAAAAACATGAGCACACTCGAACACGCCTCGCCACGCGAGGCACACACTGAAAGGGTCGACAGTACCCACCGGGCAGTCACCTGGCGGCTGATGCCGCTGCTGCTGGTGTGCTACCTGTTCGCCCACCTGGACCGCATCAACATCGGCTTCGCCAAGATGCAGATGAGCCAGGACCTGCATTTGTCCGACACCGTCTACGGCCTGGGTGCCGGGCTGTTCTTCATCGCCTATGCGCTGTTTGGCGTACCCAGCAACCTCATGCTCGACCGGGTCGGCCCACGCCGCTGGATCGCCTGCCTGATGGTGGTGTGGGGGTTGTTGTCGACCAGCATGCTGCTGATCGAAAGCAGCAGCGCGTTCTACCTGCTGCGCTTCGCCCTGGGCGCGGCGGAGGCCGGGTTCTTCCCAGGTATCCTGGTCTACCTCAACCGCTGGTACCCGGCCGGGCGGCGCGCCCAGGTGACGGCGCTGTTCGCCATTGCCGTGCCATTGGCCGGAGTCGTCGGCGGGCCGGTGTCCGGGGCCATCCTGGCCTTCATGCACGACACCGCAGGGCTGCGTGGCTGGCAGTGGATGTTCCTGCTCGAAGGCGCACCTGTGGTGCTGCTGGGCCTGGTGGTGCTGGCCGTGCTGCCGGAGCATTTCGAAAAGGTGAGCTGGCTGGACGATCAGCAGAAAGCCACGCTGCGCGCGCAATTCGGTGAGGAAGAACAGCGCAAGCCGGTGACCTCGTTCAGCGCCATTTTCGCCAGCCGTGCACTGTGGCTGCTGGTGGCGGTGTATTGCGCGGTGATGCTGGCGGTCAACACCCTGGCGTTCTGGATGCCCAGCCTGATCCACAGTGCCGGGGTGGCCAGCGACGCCAGTGTCGGCCTGCTCAGCGCTGTGCCGTACGTGGCCGGCTGCGTGTTCATGCTGGCCTGCGGCCGCTCCAGCGACCGCCTGCGCGAACGCCGCTGGCACCTGTGCGTCCCCCTGCTGATGGCCGCCACCGGCATCGCCATCGCAGCCCTTGCCCCCGAGCAGGCGTGGCCGGTAATGGCCGGCCTGGTGCTGGCCGGCATGGGCGCCAGCGCTGCGCTGCCGATGTTCTGGCAACTGCCGCCGGCCTTCCTCAACGCCCGCACCCAGGCCGCCGGCATTGCTCTGATCAGCTCGCTGGGCAGCATCGCCTCGTTCTTCACGCCCTACTTCATCGGCTGGGTGCGCGACACCACCCACAGCGCCAGCCTGGCCCTGTATGTGCTCGCCATCTTCATCGCCCTGGGTGGCCTGCTGGTGCTGCGCACCCGAGCTGCCATCGTCAACCCTTGAATCAAGAGACTGTCCCCATGCTAGACAACGCTTTCATCCAGCAAGCCGCCGAACGCCTCGACCAGGCCGAACGCTCCCGCGAGCAAGTGCGCCAGTTCTCGCTGGAGCAGCCCGCAATCAGCGTCGAAGACGCCTATGCCATCCAGCGCGCCTGGGTGGCGAAAAAGATCGCCGCCGGGCGCAAGCTGGTGGGCCACAAGATCGGCCTGACCTCGCGTGCCATGCAGGTGTCGTCGAACATCACCGAGCCCGACTATGGCGCATTGCTCGACGACATGCTGTTCGATGAAGGCAGCGACATCCCCTTCGAACGCTTCATCGTGCCGCGCGTTGAAGTGGAGTTGGCGTTCATCCTCGGCAAGCCGCTGAAAGGCCCCAACGTCACTGTTTTCGATGTGCTGGAAGCCACCGAATGGGTGATCCCGGCGCTGGAAATCATCGATGCGCGCATCCAGCAGGTGGACCCGCAAACCCAGGCCACCCGCAAGGTGTTCGACACCATTTCCGACAACGCCGCCAATGCCGGCGTGGTGATGGGCGGACGGGCCGTGCGCCCCACCGAGATCGACCTGCGCAAAGTGCCGGCAGTGCTCTACCGCAACGGCGTGATCGAGGAGTCCGGTGTCAGCGCCGCGGTGCTCAATCACCCGGCCAAAGGCGTTGCCTGGCTGGCCAACAAGCTGGCCCCGTACGACGTCACCTTGCAGCCCGGCCAGATCATCCTCGGTGGTTCGTTCACCCGCCCGGTGGCCGCACGCCCAGGCGATACCTTCCACGTCGACTACGACATGCTCGGCGCCATCGCCTGCCGCTTCGTTTGAGGACCAGCCCATGGACATGCCCATCAACCACTTCAAGCAACGCCTGTGCAGCGGCGAGCCGCAGGTCGGCCTGTGGCTCGGCCTGGCCGATGCCTACTGCGCAGAGCTGGCCGCCAATGCCGGTTTCGACTGGCTGCTGATCGACGGCGAACACGCCCCCAACGACCTGCGCGGCATGCTCGCGCAGTTGCAGGCGGTGGCCCCCTACCCCAGCCAGGCGGTAATCCGCCCGGTAATCGGTGATACCGCGCTGATCAAGCAGGTGCTGGACATCGGCGCTCAGACCTTGCTGGTGCCGATGGTGGAAAGCGCTGAACAGGCGCAGCAACTGGTCAAGGCCATGCATTACCCGCCCAACGGCATTCGTGGCGTGGGCAGCGCACTGGCACGGGCATCGCGCTGGAACACCATCCCCGGCTACCTGGACCACGCCGATGAACAGATGTGCCTGCTGGTGCAGATCGAAAACAAGGAAGGCCTGGCCAACCTGGACGAGATCGTTGCGGTGGAAGGTGTGGATGGCGTGTTCATCGGGCCTGCGGACTTGAGCGCAGCCATGGGCCATCGGGGCAACCCTGGGCATCCAGAGGTGCAGGCAGCGATCGAGGATGCCATCGTACGCATCGGCAAGGCGGGCAAGGCTGCAGGTATTCTCAGCGCGGATGAGAAACTGGCGCGACGTTATATCGAGCTGGGTGCGGCATTTGTGGCCGTCGGTGTGGATACCACGGTGCTGATGCGCGGGCTGCGCGAGCTGGCAGGGAAGTTCAAAGATACGCCGATGGTTGGCAGTGCCGGGGGGAGTGTCTACTGAGGTATCTGTGTGGATGGCACCGGCCTCTCCGGTGCCATCCACAGCGAGATCAGATGTTGATAAGTGCCTTGAGCACTGTCTTGAAAGTCTCCAGCTGCTCTTCACTGAACTGCCCGAACACCTTGTCCTGCTGTTCCCGGGCAATGGTCCACAATGCCTCGGTCTCGTCCACGCCCTTCACCGACAACCGCACACGTCCGTCATCATCGGCAATCAACCCTTTGCGCTTGAGGTTGGCCACCGCTTCCTCGATCTCCCGCGCCGGCATCGCCACTTCCCGTTGCAGGTCGTTCAGGCTCAGCCCCGCATCGTTCTCCAGCACCATCAGCATGCGCGCCTCGCTGGTACGCAGGCCGGTGCACAACTGGCGTGGCTGGTAGTCGGCCTGGTAGGCGCGCAATGCCTGGGTCATCAGGTAATACAGGTTGTGTTGCAGGCGGCCCTGGAAGTGGCTGCTGGGTGCCTGCCCTTCTGCACGCTGGGTCATGCGGGTATGTGGCAGCACCATGGAATAGGCGCCCTGGTGGTACAGCAGCGGCGAGCGGCCGAAATCATCGAACGCCACCACCCTGCCTATCAGGATCCAGTGATCGCCACCGTCCAGTTGCTGGTACTTTTCACACTCGAAGCGTGCCGCGCAATCGACGAACAATGGCACGCCGCCAACGCCCGTCTCGTAGTCGATACCGGCAAAGCGGTCCTCTTTGGGCCGGGCGAAGTTGTTGGACAGGTCGATCTGGTCCGCAGCCAGAACGTTCACGGCAAAATGCGAGGCCTCTTCGAACACTTCATGGCTGGTCGAACGTTTGTCGATGCTCCACAGGATCAGCGCCGGGTCCAGCGACACCGAGTTGAAACTATTGGCGGTGACGCCCACCTTGCGGCCACTGGGGCCGGCTGCGGTCACCACGGTAACGCCGGTGGCGAAGTTGCCCAGTGCGCGGCGGAAGGCACGCGCGTCGAAGGTTTCATTGGACATGCAAGACTCCCGGGCAGGCCTGGCAGCCCGCCCTGATTGTTGTTGTGCTTGTGAGGGATGGTTGAAACGGAAAGCGACTCAGACCATGGTCGGGTCGGGCTCCAGGCCCATCAACTCGCGGCCGAGGATCTGCGCGCAAACGTCGTAGTCGGTGTAGGCATGGGCGCCGGTCATGTGCGAATCGCGGAACAGGCGTTGCAGTTCGTTGCTCTCGAACCAGGCGCCACCACCGGCCGCTTCCATCAGGCGGTCCACGGCCTGGATGCACAGTTTCACTGCATAGCCCTGGTTGGTGCGCCAGAATGCCAGCGTGCCACGCGAGGGGTATTCATGGCGGGCGCTGTGCTCGGCAATTTCGTCCCAGCTTTTTTCCAGCAGTGCCCGGGCGGCGGCCACCTGATGGGTCGATTCGGCCAGGCGCATCAGCGCCGGGGTAGCAGCGCCCACGGCAGCACCGGTGTAGGCACGCACGCGGTTGCGGGTTTTCTCGCGGAACACCTCCAGCATGCGCTCGGCAACGCCGAGGCTCACGGTGGAAAAACCGCTGGCGAAGTACGGGCGGTATGGGGCGAAGAAGATCTTGCTGTCCGGGTACAGGCCAAAGCCCGCCGACTTGCCCTCCATCATGTCCTTGGCTTTCTGGATACGGTGCTCAGGCACGAAGGCGTCACGCACGATCAAGGTCTTGCTGCCACTGCCGCGCATGCCCACGGCATACCAGTCATCACGGATTTCATAATCGCTGCGCGGTAGGATGGCGAAGCAGTAATCCTGAGTGCCTTCGGCATTGTTGCGGCGAAAACCTACGATCGCCCACTCGGCGTGGTCGCAACCAGAACTCCAGCCCATCTCGCCGCTGAACGACACGCCACCCTCGACCTCTTCGGTACGGCCAAATGGCGCGATACTGCTGCTGGCAGTGGCATCCGGGTCGCTGCCCCACACCTCCTGCTGCAGCTTGGGCGAGAACATTGCCATCTGATGGCTGTGGGTGCACAGCAAGCTCATGGCCCAGGCGGTGCTGGCGCAGGCGCCCGCCAGCTGGGCGATGCACTCGGCGAATTGCGGCAGGGTGATTTCCATGCCGCCGTAGTGTTTGGGCAAGAAAGCGCGGTGCATGCCGATGCTTTTCAGCAGGGTGATGTTCTCTGCCGGCACGCTGCGGTCCTGTTCTGCACGCATGGCATTGGCGGCGATGGTCGGCAGGATGGATCTCAGGTCTTCCAGCAGGGGGTTTGGCTTTTTCATGAACGGTCTCTTTCTTATTGGATTCGAAGACGCGTTCAGTATGTGAGCCGCGATTGGGCGGCGGAATGCACGTTACGAGGGGAACATTGCACTTTTCATGGTGTGCAGAAATTGCCCAGCCACAAGCATTGACCCGTGCATTTGCGATCACCACAATCCCACCCATATGACGCGCGCGGCCTGCCGCGCCCCTGACGGAGCGATGCTGTTGAAAGACCTTTCCCCTTCTGCGGTGCGTGTGTGCGATGCCGCCGTCGGCCACTTCGCCGAGTATGGCTACGATGCCTCTTCGCTGAACGAAATCGCCCAGCTGGCCGGCATGCGCAAAGCTTCACTGTATGCACACTTCGCCAACAAGGATGCTTTGTTCGTGGAGGTGTTCCAGCGTGCGCTGGTGCAGGAAACGACGTTTGTCGAACAGGGTTTTGCGCAGGAAGATCGCGACGGCCTGGCGCCCGGGCACTGGCTGGCCTTGCACCTGGCCGAGCGTTATCGCGGCTCCGCTGCGCTGCGCTTCGTGTTGCGCACGGCCTTCCTGCCCCCGTCGGGCATCAAGCCGGTTGTCACTTGCGGCTTCGAAAAGTACCTGGACGGCATACGCGAAGGGTTCTGCAAGGCCCTGCAAGCTCGGAACAACTGGGCTGATGAGCAGCAAAGCCGCCTGGCGCTGTACGCCGATGCCTACCTGGGCATCATCGACAGCCTGTATGTAGAGCTGATGTACGCAGGCCCCGCCGCCTATGAGCGGCGCGCGACAGCCTTGCTGAAAGTGCTCGAAGACTCGCTGTCACTCAACCGCTGACGGCTGGCGCGTCAGGGTTTGATCCGCTTCATTTCATCCAGCAACTGCATCAGTTGCTGCAGCTTGTCCTCGCCAAACTGGGCGAGGATCTTGTCGTAGTTGCGCGCCATTTCCTCACTCATCGCCACAAATGCCTGCTGCCCCGCGTCGGTCAGGTTGATGAACACCCGGCGCTGGTCTTCTGCCGACTTGCGCCGCGCCACGATCCCATCGCGTTCCAGGCGCTTGAGCACACCACTCATGCTGGGTTTGAGAATGCACGCCAGTTCAGCCAACTGATGGCTTTCCAGCTCGCCTTGCTGGCGCAAGATACGGATTACCCGCCATTGCTGCTCGGTCAGGTCATGGGCATTCAACGCTGGGCGGAAAAACGCCATGGTGGCTTCGCGCGCCTGCAACAGGGTCAGGGTCAGGGAGGGTCTTGGTGTGGTCATGCGGGCTCGTGGGGCTGGGAATAGCAAACCGGCGAGTATGCCAGTGCACAATCATTAATACATTAATAGAATGTTTTCTACCCATTGCCAAGAAGCAGCGCCAGCCGCCGATTGCGTGTGGCAGGCTGGTTACACTTGCTGGCAGGCAAGCGCAAGACAGCTGATGATCGGCAGGCGCTCAATGGCCTCATGTGCCAGCGCCCGGCAAACGGCCCTATCACAATTCCAATTCAGCAGGCTGCGTCATGATCACCCTCGAGAGCCCCACGTATTACTCGGCGACCAAGAAGTACAACCTGAATTTCCCCACCCTGGAAAATGACATCGAAGCCGATGTCGTGGTGATCGGCGGTGGCTTCTCCGGTATCAACACCGCGCTGGAGCTGGCAGAACAGGGTGTGGCCAATGTGGTCGTGCTCGAAGCCCGCTACCTGGGCTACGGCGGTACCGGGCGCAACGGTGGGCAGATCATGGCAGGTATCGGCCACGACCTGGAAAACATCCGCAGCAGCGTGGGTGACCAAGGCGTGAAGGAAATGTTCGAGATCAGCGAGCTGGGCGCAGGCATCATCAAGGAACGCATCGCCCGCTACGCCATCGACGCCGACTTTTGCCACGGCTATGGCTACATGGGCTTCAACCACCGCCAGGAACAAACCCTGCGCAAGTGGGAAAAGGCATTCAAGGCAATCAACACCCGCGACGAAATCCGCTTTCTCGGCGGCAGTGAGGTGCACCAGATCATCGGCAGCACCGCCTACAGCAGCGCCCTGCTGCATATGGGCGGTGGCCATGTGCATTCACTGAACCTGCTGCTGGGCGAAGCACAGGCGCTGGTCAGCCATGGCGCGCGCATCTTCGAACACAGCCCGGCCCTGGAAGTGACCTACGGCGAACGCATCAAGGTACGCACCGGCCGCGGTTCGGTACGCGCCAGCAAGCTGCTGTGGGCGTGCGACAGCTTCCTCAACAAGCTGGAGCCGGAGCTGCACGCACGCACCATCAACACCTATGCCTTCCAGATGATGACCGAGCCGTTGCCGGATGAACTGATCGAGCGCATCAGCCCGATACGCGGTGCCTACAGCGATATCCGCCCGGTGATCGACTACTACCGGGTCACGCGTGAGAACCGCCTGCTGTTCGGGGCCGCCACCCCCTTCGTCGAGCACGTTCCGCTGGACCTGAAGGCCTGGAACCGCGCGCTGATGCTGAAGATTTTTCCCTACCTGAAAAACGTGCGCATCGACCTGGCCTGGGGCGGACCAATGGCCACCAGTGCCAACCTGTTTCCGCAAATCGGCACCCTCGGCAACCGGCCCAATGCCTTCTACGTGCAGGGTTACTCCGGCTTTGGCGTCACCCCCAGCCACATCATCTGCAAGATCCTCGCCGAGGGCATGCTCGAAGGCTCCAGGCGCTATGACCTGGTCAGTTCGGTCAAGCATGCGCGCATCCTCGGCAAGGACTACCTGCGCCCGCTGCTGCTCACCGCCGGCAAGACCGTGCACCAGCTGTCTGGCTACTTCAACGGCCGCCGCTGAACCTGTTCGACTCAACCCTGGAGAACTGCCATGACCCTTACCGCCGCCAAGCAAGGCGTACAATTATCCGAACTCGATGCCTGGGGCAGCGTTGCCGATTTGGGCTCGGAAATACTCGAAGGCGACGTGAAAGCCTTTGGCAAGATGACCTACGGCGCGCCTGACGACGCGGTCAGCAGTGCTTATTTCGGCACTACGCGCGGCAAGTTCCGCATGGTCTACCCGTTCGACGAACAGGCCGTAATCGTGACCGGCGAAATCCAGCTGACCGATGAATCCACCGGCCAGGTCACCCGCTACAAGCCCGGTGATGCCTGGTTCGTGACCAAGGGCACCCCGGTGCTTTGGGAAGTGTTGAGCGATTCATTCGTCAAGCATTACCTGGCGGTGGCCTGAGCCCGGTAGTCCTTGGGCGAGCGTTCGAACTGCTTCTTGAACGAACGGCTGAAATGCGCCGAGTCGGTAAACCCCCACTTGTAGGCGATCGAGGTGATCGACTCGCCCTTGAAAAACGGGTTGGCCAGATCATCGGCGCTGCGCATCAGGCGCGCCCGCTGAATGTAGCGGCACACGCTGTCCCCCTCCTCCTCGAACAGCCGATACAGGTGGCGCACCGAGATGTTAAGGCGCCCGGCAAGGTTGGCTGGGGTCAGCCCAGGCTGTGACAGCGACTCGTCGATCACCTGTTGCACATAGCCACGCAGGTTGGCACCGCTCAATGCCCCAAGGTTGCCCGGCGCCTCGCCATTACGCTCGAAGCCCGGCTCCAGCAAGGCGATGAAGGCGGTCTGCAGCGCATCACCCTGGGCACCATCACCGCTGACGTTGCCGTCCTTGCACAGCTGGTCCATCAACACATGCAGCATGCGCCCGCAGGCGTTGCTCGACGATATCTTGCCGAACATCGGGCCGCTGCCCTGCACGTACTTGCGCACCTGCTCGCGCGACAGCGCCAGCGAGACATGCTCGATCAGGCCGCTAGGGGTGATTTCACAACGCCCGACCGAATCCATCAGCAGCAGCTCACCCGGCGCCAGGCTAACCTGCAGGCCACCCTGAGATACAGTGGAGTGACCCGCACGCTGGCTGACCAGAAAGCAATGCTGGTCATCGTCGAGCGTGGGGTTTTCGCCCAGCCGACGGATGTTGCCGGCATTGGTGCGCAGGTTGGCCAGCGGCAAGCCAGCGCGGGAAAAGGTGGAGACCTCGCCGATGAACAGCGAGTGATTGGACGCAAGCTCCGTCTCGAAACGGCCACAGATCTGTTGCATGGCCGTGGTCCAGCGTTCCAGCCCCTGACGGTTGGATTGTTGAGTATGCATGGCTGCCCTCGACGCAGGATTTGTTGTTATGCGCACATTGTTAACATGTTATCAATGCACGCACAACTGTCATCATTTGTCGTTAGACACAGCAAGGCATGTGCCAAGCTGCGTCAGAGGCTGGGGAGCAAACGGCTGAACTGAGCCAGGCTGGCCATCAGGTGCGCCCGCTGTTGCGGGCTGATAGGGATGTAGCGACGAAACGCCGGCATACGGTTGACCACTTCGCTGCCGCCCATGTGCTCCAGCGTCAGCAGCCATTGACCGTCGCGACAGGCCAGGCTCAGGCGCTTGAAATCCAGCGGCATCAGCGCCGCCACCAGCGCGGTCTGCTGCAGCAAGCGGTCGCGCAACTGAGCGAAGCGCGCCCGATCACCCTTGCGGTACACGCAGGCAAGGCCGGTACGGCGCAGCGCACCGGTATGGCGCAGCTCCAGGCTGACCTCGCCTTGTTGCGGGGCAGGCAACTGCAGCTGGAACTCACAGGTGACGATGTGCATCAGCAGGTGGGCCTCGACGCGTTCGTGCACCTTGGCCTGCCAGCCCTGAGCCGGGTCGTGGAGCACCCCCGCAACTGCAAGGTCCTGCTGCCCCAGGTTGCGCGCCAGGCACATCAGCGTCGCCCCTGGGCGGTAACCTGAAGGCGCCCGAGGCGCCAGCAGGTGCTCACGCAAACTTCTGATCATGCTGCAGGTGCTCCACGGCGTGGCCAGGTTCGGCGGCGAATTCTTTCTCAAGCACATCCTCGACCCGCGCCGGCTTGAACGGGTTGACCTTCTGCACGCACAGCGTCCAGAACAACGCGTAGGCCGCCGTAGCACCGAGCATGATGGCGAACGGCACGTAGACATCGGCGGGGTTCATGCCTGGCGGCGTGATGAACGCCATGCCGATCAGGATGCCGCTGCTCGAGAGGATCTGCGGCAGCGGGAACAGCGGCGAGCGGTAGGCACGCGGCAGGTCCGGGCGACGGATGCGCAAAATCACCACCGACAGCGTCACCAGCAGGTAGGCGGTGCTCCAGGCGCACACGGCGGCCAGCACCAGGTGCAGGATGTTGTCCGGGTTGCCACCCAGGTACCAGGCATGCAGGCAAGGGATCAACGCCACCACCAGAATGCACAGCAGCGGCGTCTTGAAGCGCGGGTGCAGGTAGGTGAACACCTTGGGCAACGCGCCGTCGACCGCCATGCCATAGAGAATGCGCGGTACGCCGGCCATCAGTGTGTTGATGGTCGCCGCACCGGCGAACAGGAATCCGATACCAAGCCACACCGGGCCGATGTCGCCCATCACCTGCTCGGCGAAGCGCGGGATGGCCATGGGCGTGTCCAGCAGGTGCACGCCACTGGCGGCATCCAGTACCACGTTTTCCACCTGGCGCTTCATCGCCGCACCGTAGATGAACATGCAACTGGCAACGCCGAACAGGCCCAGCGCCATGGCCCGTGGCAGCACCCAGGCCGAGCGTCGCAGCTCGGGCGCCAGCGGCGTGACGAACTCGCAGCCGACGAACATGAACATGGCCATGCCGACCAACGACAGGATGGTCATCAGGTCGGTGCCCACCAGCGACACGCCGAACGGGCCGTCCAGCTCCACCGCAGGTGCTGCGATCAGGCCCAGCACGCCGAACACCATCAAGGTGGTCCACATGCCGAAGGTCAGCACCACTTCGGCGCGGCTGAACGCGCTGACGCCAAAGGCATTGAGCACCGCGAACGCCACCACGAAACACACCCCCAGCAACCACGAACCACCGGCTGACTCTGCCAGGGTGTTGAGGTGCTCGAAGTTCACCAGCGCCATCACCCCCGACAGGATGGTTTCGGCGATACCGGCGAACACATGCACGATCAGGTAGGCCGACAGTGTGCCGGTGATGGCGAAGAAGCGGCCCATGCCGCAGTTGATGTAGTCGTACACCGAGCCCGTGGTCGGCAGGATCGACGCGGCCTCGGCAAAGGTGGTGGATTGCGCCAGCATCATCAGTGCGGCAATGACCATGGCCACAGCGAAGGCGCTGCCGCCGATGCCAAAGCCCATGGTTGCGGTGAGGATCACCGGGCTGGCCATGATCAGCCCGACGGTGCTGGCCAGTGCGGTGGGGAAACCGACCGTGCCGCGGTTGAGGTGCTCGGTGAGCTTGTTATTGAGTGACATCGTTATGCCCCGGCTTGTTTTTGTGGCGTTGAACGAGTGATTACTGTGCGCTGCAGGTGGCATGCCGTCTTGCCGATGGCTGCCGCCGGGCTTGTTGCTGCCTGCCAGCAATCAGCTCCAGAGCCTGGCGATGCCCCTGTAGGAGCGGCCTTGTGTCGCGATCGGGCCGCAAAGCGGCCCCGGCGATATTGGCTGTGATGCAAAAAACGGGGGCTGCTGCGCAGCCCGATCGCGACACAAGGCCGCTCCTACAAGGGATCGCGCAAGGCTGACTCATCGCTTGGCAGCCACAGTCATGCCCCTGTCACGCAGGCACAAGAACCGCTCTGCCCCGCTCACTAAGCTGCAAGCTTTGGCCACCTGCCCCGGAGTTTGCATGAGCGACATCACCCTCCTACCTGCCGTCACGGCCTTCCTGGCCCGCGAGCATGGCGTGTTCATCCACGGCCAGCACCTCGCCAGCCAGTCGTCGTCGACAATCGCCGTGGTCAACCCAGCCAACGGCCAGACCATCGCCCACATCGCCGACGCCAACCAGGCCGATGTCGACCATGCCGTCAGCTCCTCGCGCCAAGGCTTTGCCACCTGGTCGCACACCAGCCCCGCCGCCCGCGCGGCGGTGCTGTTCAAGCTGGCCGACCTGCTGGAAGCCCACCGCGAAGAGCTGGCGCAGCTGGAAACTGTGCAGTCCGGCAAACTGATTGGTATCTCCCGCGCCTTCGAAGTAGAGCAGGCCGCGCACTTCCTGCGCTACTACGCCGGCTGGGCCACCAAGATCACCGGCCAGACCATCACCCCGTCGCTGCCCTCGTTCGCCGGTGAGCGCTACAGTGCCTTCACCCTGCGCGAGCCGATCGGCGTGGTGGTGGGCATCGTGCCGTGGAACTTCGCCACCATGATCGCCATCTGGAAGCTGGCCTCGGCCCTGACCACCGGCTGCAGCATCATCCTCAAGCCGAGTGAATTTACCCCACTGACGCTGCTGCGCATCGCCGAACTGGCCACACAAGCCGGCCTGCCGGCCGGGGCGCTGAACGTGCTGACCGGTGGCGGCCTGGTGGGCAAGGCACTGATCGAGCACGCCGGTACCGACAAAGTTTCATTCACCGGCTCGGTCCCAACCGGCATCGCCGTCGGCCAGGCTGCCATGGGTGCCAAGCTGACCCGGGCGACACTGGAACTGGGTGGCAAGAATGCGGTGGCCTTCCTGCCCGACGTGGCAACCGACAAGGCCGTGGACGGCATCATCGAAGCCGGCTTCCTGCACTCGGGGCAAATCTGCGCGGCTGGCGAACGCTTCTACGTGCACCGTTCGCGCATCGACCCGTTGCTGGACGCGCTGTCCCAGCGCCTGGGCCAACTGAAGATCGGCTCGCCGCTGGACGAATCCACTCAGTTCGGCCCGGTGGCCAACAAGCCACACCAGCAGAAGCTGGCGGAACTGTTCGCCACTGCGCGCGCCGAAGGTAGCCAAATCATCCATGGCGGCAAGCTGGGCGACGGCCCCGGTTGCTTTGTCGAACCTACGGTAATCCTCGCCAGGTCGGCCAACGACACCCTGCTCAACCAGGAAACCTTTGGCCCGGTGGCGACCTTCCTGCCGTATGACGACGAAGACGAGCTGCTGCAGTTGATGAACGCCTCGCCCTACGGCCTCAGTGCCAGCCTGTGGACCAACGACCTGGGCAAGGCCATGCGCATGATCCCGCAAATCCAGGCCGGCACCCTGTGGGTGAACATGCACACACTACTCGACCCGGCTGTGCCGTTTGGTGGCATCAAGGCATCCGGCGTTGGCCGCGAGTTCGGCTCGGCGTTCATCGATGACTTCACCGAACTCAAGTCGGTGATGATTCGCTACTGACCACACCCCTTGGCCAAGGCGTGCAAACGCCTTGGCAGCCACGAACAAGACCCCGCCCTACCGCACACGCCCTAATAGGCCATCGCCGCCAACCGCGATGGCCCCTCGCCAGACCGAGGGTGCCCCCGAACAACAAGGGCCGCCTTGCAGGCGGCCGAGAAAAACGAGGGATGTGCAAATGGTCAAACCACAGACGCTGTCCAGCCTGGCACTGGCAACCTTGCTGGCCAGCCAGGCCGCGCCGGCCGTTGAGCTGTACGCCGACGAGGACAGCCACCTGAACGCCGACATGCTGGCGGTATGGGGCATGTTCAATAGCCGCAAGAACTACGACGGCACCACGGGCGGCTCGACCTGGCGCGAAGGCTTCATCAAGTATGGCCTCAGCGGTGACCAGGGCCTGGCCGGCAACGGCACGCTGTATGGCAGCCTGAACTGGGTAAGCTCGGCCACCTGGGGCGACGGCGATGCGGCCGGCAATACCGATGGTTCGGAACGCACCACCAAGATCGAGGACGCCTTCCTGGGTTGGCGCTCAGGCGATCTGTTCCCGGTATTGGGCAAGGATGGCGTGGACCTTTCCGCAGGCCGCCAGACCATTCGCCTGGGCAGTGGTTTCCTGATCAACGACGACGGCCCGAACCTCGGTAATGGCGTGGCCGACGGCGCCCTCGATCGGGGTGGTGCCTACTATCTGGCCGCCCGCCATGCCTTCGACCGCACCGCCATGCTGCGCCTGGGTGGCAGCGATGGCCTGCATGGCAGCCTGCTGTGGCTGAAATCCGACAACCGCGCCCAGGCCGAAACCGAACTGGCCGCTGGCACGCTGGACTACACCCACGCCCTGGGCACTTTGGGGCTGACCTGGATTCACGGCATCGACGTTGCCGACCAGTGGGCCAGCGAGTTCCAGAAAGCCCGCGAAGGCATGGACGTGTACAGCGTGCGCGGCGAAGGCAGCGCCGGCATCGACAATGCCAGCTTTGCCTTTGAATACGCTTGGCAGGACAAGACCGACGGCCCCGAGCAAGCCTGGTACCTGCAGGCCGGCTACACCTTCGCCGACCTGCCCTGGGCACCGTCGATCACCTACCGCTACACCCGCTACTCAGCCGGCTGGGACTCGCTGTTCAGCGGTTTGTCCTCCGGTTATGGCACCTGGTTCCAGGGCGAAGTCGCCGCCAACTACGCCGGCCCGTTCAACAGCAATACCGGCATCCACCATGTGGGCGTGAAGGCGACGCCGTTGGAAAACCTCACGGTTGGCGCGCTGTACTTCGATTTCGACACCGTACGCACCCGCGATAGCCTCAACCTCGATGCCAGGGAGCTGGACCTGTATGTGGAATGGGCAGTCAACGACCACCTGATCATCAGCCCGCTGGTGGGCCTGTACCAGCCACGCAAGGATGAAAGCAACGGTGGCAATCAGGTCGGCGGCAACGGCACCAACGTGTACAGCCAGCTGACCGTGGCCGTGCCGTTCTAAAGCAACCACTAAAGGCTTTCGGAATACCCGTGGGAGCGGGCATGCCCGCGAAGAAGGCGACTCGGTGTATGGCACCGGCTTTGCCGGTGTTCGCGGGCATGCCCGCTCCCACAGGGATGGGTGACTGACCTCCAGAAGCGTTTGACCTTCTCTGATTGGGCAAATAAGATTCGCCAACCTACCGATCGGTAGGCGAAAAAACAGACAGAGAAGACCATGCACGCAGATCCCTCTCCCCCAATACGTTTCAGCTTCGCCCTGGGCCTCGGCCTGATTGGCGCACTCGGCCCTTCCGCCGTCGACATGTACCTGTCGAGCCTGCCGGAAATCGCCAGCCACTATCAGGCCAGTTTCACGCGTGTGCAGCTGACGCTGACCTTCTTCCTGCTGGCCATGGGCGCCGGCCAGCTGATCTTCGGCCCCATCGTCGACGCCTATGGCCGGCGCAAACCGCTGCTGGCCGGCCTGCTGCTGTTCATCCTCTGCTCACTCGGCGCAGCCGCGGCCCCCAGCCTCGACACCCTGATCATGCTGCGCTTCTTCCAGGGGCTGGGCAGCGCGCTGACCCTGGTCGTGATCATGAGCATGGTGCGTGATGTGAGCCAGGGCGTTGCCGCGACCAAACTGTTCGCCCTGCTGATGACCATCGAAGGTGTGGCACCGATCCTGGCACCGGCTCTGGGCGGCGTGATCGACGCGCATTTCGGCTGGCGCGCGGTGATGTTGGTACTCGCCGGCATGGGGCTGGCGGTGCTGCTCAACAGCCTGCTGAACCTGCCGGAAACCCTGCCCCCGGGCAAACGCGAACCGCTGCGCCTGGGCCACGCCTGCCGTACCTACCTGGCCATTCTGGCCGACCGCCGCTTCCTGCGCCCGACCCTGGCAGTGGCCGCGGTGTTCTTCTTCCTGTTCGCCTACATCGGCGGTGCCACCCTGGTGTACCAGGCCCACTACGACCTGAGCGCCCAGGCCTTCGGCCTGCTGTTCGGCGCTACCGGGGTATCGATCCTGTTTGGCGCCATGGCCGCCAGCCGCCTGATCAGCCACCTGGGCTTGAATACCCTGACCCGCCTGGGCGTGCTATGCATGGCTGGCGGCGCCTGCATCAGCCTGCTCGGTGCGCTGACCGGCCTGGGGCTGCCGGGTGTGGCTGGCGGCATGGTGGTGGCGCTGTTCGGCCTGGGCATAGCCGAATCGACGCTGATGTCGCTGGTCATGGCCTCGCAAGACAAGGCGTTGGGCTCCACCGCAGCGCTGCTGGGCGCTATCCAGCTGTCTGCATCTGCCGGCGCAGCCCCGTTGGCCGCCGTGGTGCTCGACCACGGCCCGACCGCCTGGGCCGCGCTGCTGGCCCTGTGCACCTTGGTGGTGTGCCTGCTGACCGCTCTCAGCCTGCGCGATACCCCCGCCAGCTTCTCGCTCGCTGGCCATTGAAGCCCTGGCACTGACGGTCAACTCGGCTGGCAGGCAGGCACAAGACGACCTACCAGTCGTTAGCGAAACTGGCTGCCTCGATACCAACAATAAATCCGATGGCAGCCAGCCCTGCGAGACCCGCTATGACCCTCGATACCAGAATTGACTTCATCTACCTGTCCGAGCAGGACATGATCCGCGCCGGCGTCACCGACATGCCCGCCTGTGTCGACACCATGGAAGAAATGTTCGGCTTGCTGTACCAGGGCGACTACCGCATGGCCGGCCCGAACAGCGACTCGCACGGTGCGATGATCACCTTCCCCGAGCACTCGCCCTTCCCCAATATGCCCAAGCCCACCGCCGACCGGCGCATGATGGCGATGCCAGCCTACCTCGGCGGCAACTTCCAGACCGCCGGCGCCAAGTGGTACGGCTCGAACATCGCCAACCGCGAGAAAGGCCTGCCCCGCTCGATCCTGATGTTCACCCTCAACGATGCCGACACTGGCGCGCCACTGGCGCACATGTCGGCCAACCTGCTGTCGGCCTACCGTACCGGCGCCATCCCAGGCGTAGGTGCCCGCCACCTGGCGCGCAAGGACGCCAAGGTCATCGGCCTGGCCGGCCCGGGGGTGATGGGCAAAACCACGGTCGCCGCGTTCATGGCTGTCTGCCCACTGATCGACACCATCAAGATCAAGGGCCGCGGCCAGAAAAACCTGGATGCCTTCGTCGCCTGGGTCAAAGCCAGCTTCCCGCAAATCGTCAACGTGCAGGTGGTTGAAACCCTGGAAGAGGTGGTACGCGGCTCCGACCTGGTCACCTACTGCAGCTCGGGCGAAGTGGGCGACCCCAGCCAGTATCCCCTGGTGCGTCGCGAATGGGTCAAGCCTGGCGCATTCCTGGCGATGCCAGCCCCGTGCAGCATCGATGCCGGCATGGAGCAGGACGACGTGCGCAAGGTGGTCGACAACACCGGCCTTTACGAGGCCTGGTTCGAAGAACTGCCCAAGCCTGCGCATAACCACGTGCCGCTGGTGGGCGTGCGTTTCATGGACATGATTCACGAAGGCAAGCTGGCCGCCGAGCAGGTGGAAGACATCGGCAAGATCATCAGCGGCGACGCACCAGGGCGTCTGCATGACGACGAAATCATCCTGATGTCGGTGGGCGGCATGCCTGTCGAGGATGTGGCCTGGGGCACCGTGGTGTACCGCAAGGCGCTGGAGCAAGGCATCGGCGTGAAGCTCAACCTTTGGGAAACCCCCGTTCTCAGCTGATTCACCCATTACCGGACAACGAGGCAAAACCCATGACACAGATCACCAAACTGAAAACCGGCTCCAAATTCGAAGACATGGCCAGCTACTCCCGCCTGGTGGCGGTGGACAACTGGATTCACGTTTCCAACACCGCCGGGCGCAACCCGCAGACCCAGCTGATCCCGGAGGACGTGATCGAACAGACCCACCAGGTGTTCGCCAATATCGAAACCGCCTTGGCCGCGGTCGATGCCAGCCTGGCCGACGTCATCAATTCGCGGGTATTCATTCAGGACCCGGCCGATGTGCCGCAGGTCATGGACGTGATCGGCCAGAAGTTCCGCGGCATCGACCCGGCCACCACGGTCACCTGCCCGCCGTTGGGCTCCACCGTGTACAAGGTCGAGCTGGAAGTCACTGCCTACCGCGGTGCGGGGCAAGCGCAAGTGACCCTGATCCGCCTTGGCCAGTAAAACCGCTGGCTGCCGCTGAGCACTCCTCTGCCCGAACCACAATGAGTAAAGCCATGTCTCCCACGATCGCCCCCGTGCAAACCAGCACCCGCCACCCCGCCGCCACGACTGTGGTAATCATCGGTGGCGGCATCATCGGCCTGACTGCCGCACTGACGCTCGCCGAGCGCAACATACCGGTGGTGGTGCTGGAAAAGGGGCGCATCGCTGGCGAGCAGTCGTCGCGCAACCTGGGCTGGGTGCGCAAGACCAACCGTCACGCCCACGACATCCCCCTGGCACTGGCGGCCGACCGGCTGTGGGCCGAGATGCCAGCGCGCGTAGGCAGCGACGTTGGCTATCGCCAGGCGGGCATCATGTTCATCGGCCGCAACGACACGCAGATGGGCATGCATGAAGGCTGGCTTAAAAGTGTCGAGGCGCTGGGCCTTGATTCGCGCCTGCTGAGCGCGCGTGAAATCGCCCAGAAAGTGCCGGGTGGTCGGGCGGATTGGGCAGGCGGCATCTTCACACCCTCCGATGCCCGCGCAGAACCGACGCTGGCCGCCAGCGCCATCGCCGGTGCGGCCATTGCCAAAGGCGCGGTGGTGGTGGAGAACTGCGCGGTGCGTACGCTGGTCACCGCAACCGGCCGTATCAGCGGGGTGGTCACCGAGCAAGGCGAAATCCGCTGCGACCAGGTATTGCTGGCCGGTGGCCTATGGTCGCGCAAGTTCCTCGGCAACCTGGGCATCAACCTGCCGACCTTGCCGCTGACCTGTTCCGTGCTGCGCACCGAGCCAATGGACGGGCCTACCGATATCGCCGTCGGCGCACCGGACTTTTCGTTTCGCAAGCACAAGGACGGCGGTTACATCATCACCCAGCGCGGCGCACTGGATGCTTTCCTCACCCTCGACCACCTGCTGCTGGGCAAGCGTTACCTGCCCCAGCTGCGTGCGCAGCGGGACTTTTTGCGCATCAGCTTTGGCAAATACTTCTTCAAGGACCTGGCCCTGGCCCGGCGTTGGAAAGCCACGGATGTGACCCCTTTCGAGCGCGTAAGGGTACAAGACCCACACGCCAACCCAGCACTCAACGACGAGGCCATGCGCAACCTCAAAGCGGCCTGGCCGGTATTCGAACAGGCACGCATCGCCAGCGCCTGGGCTGGCACGATTGACGTCACCCCCGACTCCAACCCGGTAATCGGCCCGGTGGCCAGCATCCCAGGCCTGACCCTGGCCACCGGTTTTTCCGGGCATGGCTTCGGCACCTCGCCCGCTGCCGGCCAGTTGGCGGCGGACCTGGTATCCCAGGCTGCACCCCTGATTGACCCAAGCCCTTACCGCTTCGAGCGCTTCGCCTGAACTAACACGCCAGGGTGGATGAACGTGCTGTACTCGGTGTACAGCCTACCCAATGGTGCCCTGGGCGCCAGTCCCGAAGGGAGATAGAGGGGGCGCTTCGCGCCCCCAGCATCATCGCCGCGTGGAGCGACACCCAAGATGGCCACAAAGCTATCTGAACTGGTACTCCAACCCCGCCCCCGCATACCACGATCGCCCAGGCGCTGCCTCGTAATAACGCCCGTTGCTGTCGCCAACGATCACCGACCCCACATACTGCCGGTCGAACAGGTTGTCCAAACGCACCAGTTGATGGAACGTCCAGGGCCCGACGTGCTGTTCGAAACGCGTCCGCCAGTTGAATACGGCATACGCAGGTGCCGGTTTGGCGTTGTTGCTGTCGTCCACATACACCTTGCTGCGGTATTGCCCTTCTACCCCCATGCTGACCGACGGAACGGGTTTCCACACCAGCTCGCCATACAGGTTGTCGAGCGGCACACCCGGCAGCCGGTTGCCACGTTCGATGGCCGAACTGACATCTTCGGCATAGCGCGCATCGGTGCGGGTGTACACCACCGTGGTCTGCCATTGCTCGCCCAGGTCACTCTGCAGGCTCGCCTCGAAACCGCGTCTTGTCGTGCGCCCTGCATTGCGATAACTGGTGCGGCCAGCCGTAGCGTTGGCAACGACGATTTCGTCATCGGTTTGAATTTCATACACCGCCGCATTCAAGCGCGTGCGTTCGCCCAGGCGATACTTCACACCCACTTCATACTGCATGCTGGTGGCAGGTTTGAGCCCGAAGTTGAAACGTTCGACCTCACCCGGCGCATAGGCCATTTCGGCCTGCGTGGGGGTTTCGAAACCTTTACCAACGCTTGCGTAGCCGCGCAGGTCGGGGGTGAACGCATACATCACCGACAGCGACGGGGTGGCCTGCTGGTACGTCTTCGAACCACTCGAATCACCGTTGGCCAGGTAATGGTCATCGACGCGCATTTTCATGGTGCTGTAGCGCAGCCCCAGTTCGCTGGTCCAGTTGCCGATTTCCCAGTGCGCCTGCAGGTAGGGGTCCAGGCTGGTGGCCGTGTCCTGCTCGTCGCGGCGCAGTTCGCCCTTGACGCCCAACTGGTCGCCGCTGAAGTTCTGGTAGCCGCGGCGGTCATCCGTGCTCTGGTCGTAATCGGCGCCGACGGTGAACGTGAGGTTACCGGGCACCTCGACAACCGGCTGGATCCAGCGCAGGGTGCCGCCGTGGAATTCGCGGTCGAAGTCAACGACTCCGCCACCACGCTGCACGTTTGAAGGTGCTTTTTCTGATATGGACAGGTACTGCACAACACTGCGTCGCCCCGCGTACAGGTTGAACTGCAATGTGGCATCACCGAAATAGCGCTCGTAGTTCATGCCCAGCTGTTGATGATCGATGCTTTTACGCGTGTTGTATTTCTCTGCCTCGACCGCGGTAGAACGAGGGTCGTGCTTGTAGGCATCCCACTTCTGCCCCAGCGGGTCCTGCGTGTCGTTCTGCTCCAGGCTGCTGTAGATCAGCGCCATGCGCGAGTCGTCGTCGGGCTTGAAATTGACCTTGGCGAACGTCTGGTCGCGGCGTGCTGCACTGTGGTCGCGGTAACCATCGGTGTCCATGCGCGAGGCATCCAGCACGAAACCGGCGGTGTCGTTACCGCCCTCGGCGGACAGGTGATTCTTGTTGAAGCCGTCACTGCCGAACGTGGTTTCAGCGCCAACGCGGGCCGGGCCCTGCCCGTCGCGGGTGAACATCTGGATCACGCCACCGGCGTTGCTGCCATACAACGTCGCAGCCGGGCCACGCAGCACCTCGATGCGCTCGGCCACGTCCAGGTTCAGCGTGGCTGCCTGCCCTTGCCCGTCGGGGGTACTGGCAGGAATACCATCGCTCAGCAACTTGATACCGCGCACACCGAACGCTGAACGGGCACCGTAGCCCCGTGAGGAAATCTGCAGGTCCTGGGCATAGTTCTGCCGGTTCTGCACCACCAGGCCGGGCACCTTGCTCAGCACTTCCGACAGGTTGACGCCAAGCTGGCCATCAGTGCCGTGGGACAGGTCAACGGTATCGACCGAAAACGGCAGGTCAAAGCTGCTGGTGGGCGTGTAGGCGCCGGTAACCACCAGCGGATCCATGACGACGACATCGGGCGAATGGGCCCTGGCAACGCTATTGGCGCTCATGCCGCCTGCAAACAGCAGGGCCAGGCTTGTAGATGAGGGAACACGAAAAAGAAATCGATACATGCGCAGCTTCCGGAAATTGCCGGTATTACACCAGACCAGCAGCGCCAGCGCGAACGCCAAGACGGGTTAACGCTGGATTTCCTCTGGCAAGCTGTTGCGATTTTACTTACAGTGAAATACTGTATGCACATACAGCAAAATAAGGAATTCCCTGTGTCCAGCACCGCCTCTGCCACCCCGAGCAGCTATGAACAGCTGGGTGTACGCATCCAGAAGATCATCAACAGCCCCACCGCCCAGCGCAGCCGTGCGGCGCTGATCTTCCGCCTGGAACAGGAAAGCCCGGATGACTGGGAGACGCTGCTCGAGGAAATCGCCGAGAACGACAACGTCACCCTCGCCCACCGGGACGATGGCGGCGTGCAGATTTTCTGGACCGTGCCGAAGGAAGACTGACCACGCATGAGAGTTTCGCTTTTCGCTGCAACCTGCCTGCTGCTGACCGCCCCCTTTGTTCAAGCCGACGCCCCGCGTACCTTCCAGGAGGCCAAGAAGGTCGCCTGGAAGCTGTATGCGCCGCAATCGACCGAGTTTTATTGCGGCTGCAAATACAAGGGCAACAAGGTCGACCTGGCGTCCTGTGGCTATGCCCCGCGCAAGAATGCCCAGCGCGCCTCGCGCATCGAATGGGAGCACATCGTACCGGCATGGCAGATCGGCCATCAGCGCCAGTGCTGGCAGGCCGGCGGGCGCAAGCAGTGCGCGCAGCATGACGACGTGTACAAGCGCGCCGAAGCTGACCTGCACAACCTGGTGCCCAGCATCGGCGAGGTCAACGGCGACCGCAGCAATTTCAGTTTCGGCTGGCTGCCCGAACAACGCGGCCAGTACGGCCGTTGCCTGACCCAGGTCGACTTCAAGGCCAAGAAGGTGATGCCGCGCCCTTCGATCCGCGGCATGATCGCGCGCACCTACTTCTACATGAGCCAGCAGTACAACCTGCGGTTGTCCAGCCAGGACCGCCAGCTGTTCGAGGCCTGGAACAAGACCTACCCGCCGCAAGCCTGGGAGCAGCAACGCAACCAGCGAGTGGCCTGCGTGATGGGGCGGGGCAACGCGTTTGTCGGGCCGGTCAACCTCAAGGCCTGTGGCTGAGCCTCACACCAGCGCCTGCAAGTAGGCGCTGGCTTCCCGATAGCGGGCCAGCCGCGCCAGGTCAGCGGGGCTTGGGCAGGGAATGCGTGAGAGGTCACTGTTGTCGGCCAGGTCGGCCAGCTTGACGGTGCGCGCCAGCGGGTCATCGCCCAGGCGCACCACGAAGTCCTGGTAGGCCTCGCCCTCGCGGCGGCTTAGCGCCAGCAACGCGGCAAGGATTTTCAGCGCGAAGCCCTCGCGCGCCAGGTCGGACAGGGTCAGCGGGGTATCTTCGATCACATCGTGAAGCACCGCGACAATCCGTTGCTCGGGCGTGGCAACCCGCATCATCACGCGTAACGGGTGGAGGATATAAGCCGCCCCACCCTTGTCGTATTGCCCTTCATGCGCCCTGGCGGCCACGGCAATGGCCCGCTCCAGTGTAGACATGAGGCCCTCCCCGTCTGGCATCTCCCAACCCAAGCATAGCCAAACTTGTGTGAACAATGTCTAGTACAGGCCAGGCCGCCAACACTTCGGCATAGGCTTAGCGTGCTGCGCCGTGCTGAATGACCACCGAATCGGTACCCAGCTTGGCCATCACCTCGTCCCGGCGCGCCTGGGCCTCTTCGCGGGTCGGGAACGGCCCCATCAGCACCACCGGCTTGCCGTCGCGGTACTCCACCGAAGATGGGATGCCCTTCTCGATCAGCCGTGCGGTCATGTCGCTCAGCGCGCCCATGTTGGCGCCCTGCACCACTTCCACATCCCAACCCTGGGGCGCCGGCTGGTCGGCGAGCGCTTCGGCACGTCGCTGCAGGTCGGCACCGCCGCAAAGCTCGCGGATACGCAGGTTGTTGCCGGTGTCGTCGACGATGATGTCGTACTGGCCATCGCGCTTGATCGCCACATAGCTGCGATAGGCTTCGTATTGCCCGGCATCGTCCTTGCCGCGGACCTGGCCGCAAATGGTGCCCTGGGTGTCGATCCGTACGTTGCCGAACTTGGCAGTCTTGGGGTTGTGCAAGTGTTCGGCCACCTGCTTGTGCACGCCTTCGACCTCGTTCTCACAGCCCGCCAGGGCGAGCACTGCCATTACCACAGCCAGTTTGCGCACGCGTGTACCTCCAGATTCGAAGGGGCGGATTCTAGCATGGCGGGCCATACCCGAACCGCGACCAAACGTTACACGCTGCTTCGTGCGCAAATGAAAAAAGGGCGATCATTGCTGATCGCCCTTTTTCGATTTGGTAGGCACAATTGGACTCGAACCAACGACCCCCACCATGTCAAGGTGGTGCTCTAACCAACTGAGCTATGTGCCTGTCGTGTGGTGCGCATATTAGTGATCGAATGCGTACCTGTAAAGCTTTTTTTGATAAAAATCAAAAACTTTCGGGGTTCGTGCACGAGGAGTCTATATGCGACTCGGGCCGGTCGCGAGCCCAATGAAAAAAGGGGTGACCCTTGCGGATCACCCCTTCTTCGATTTGGTAGGCACAATTGGACTCGAACCAACGACCCCCACCATGTCAAGGTGGTGCTCTAACCAACTGAGCTATGTGCCTGTCGTGTGGTGCGCATTCTACGCATTCCAAAAACCCTGTCAACACTTTTTTTCGCGCTAAGCTACTGAATCTTAAACTCTTTATATAAGGACGGCCGACAAGCGCCCCGTAAAGGATTTTCACCAGACGACTAGCGGGTGTTTATTATTATTGATAGCATCGGTACATTCGTTAAAAATATAAAACACGAGGTTCCTGCAGCATGGCTAACACCCCCTACCCCCAGTCCTACTACGCCGCCTCGGCCAACCCGGTGCCGCCACGTCCGGCGCTGCAGGGTGAGGTGGAAACCGATGTATGCATCATCGGCGCCGGCTACACCGGCCTGTCCAGCGCCCTGTTCCTGCTCGAGAACGGCTTCAAGGTGAGCATCGTCGAAGCGGCCAAGGTCGGCTTCGGCGCGTCGGGCCGCAACGGCGGCCAGATCGTCAACAGCTATAGCCGCGACATCGACGTCATCGAACGCACCGTTGGCCCCAAGCAGGCGCAACTGCTGGGCCATATGGCCTTCGAAGGCGGCCGCATCATTCGTGAGCGCGTGGCCAAATACAACATCCAGTGCGACCTGAAAGACGGTGGCGTGTTCGCCGCCATCACCAGCAAGCAGATGGGCCACCTGGAGTCGCAAAAGCGCCTGTGGGAACGTTTTGGCCACAATCAGCTGGAGCTGATGGACCAGAAGCGCATCCGCGAAGTGGTTGCCTGTGACAGTTACGTCGGCGGCATGCTCGACATGAGCGGCGGCCACATCCACCCATTGAACCTGGCCTTGGGCGAAGCGGCTGCAGTCGAGTCGCTGGGTGGCATCATCTATGAACAAACCCCGGCGGTACGCATCGAACGTGGTGCCAACCCGGTCGTTCACACCCCGCAGGGCAAAGTCCGCGCCAAGTTCATCATCGTTGCCGGCAACGCCTACCTGGGCAACCTGGTGCCAGAGCTGGCCGCCAAGTCCATGCCATGCGGCACCCAGGTGATCACCACCGAGCCGCTGGGCGAAGAACTGGCACGCACCCTGCTGCCGCAGGACTACTGCGTCGAGGACTGCAACTACCTGCTCGACTACTACCGCCTGACCAGCGACAAGCGCCTGATCTTCGGCGGTGGCGTGGTGTACGGCGCGCGTGACCCGGCGAACATCGAGGCGATCATCCGTCCGAAGATGCTCAAGGCCTTCCCGCAGCTGAAGAACGTGAAGATCGATTACGCCTGGACCGGCAACTTCCTGCTGACCCTGTCGCGCCTGCCACAGGTTGGCCGTATCGGCGACAACATCTATTACTCGCAGGGTTGCTCGGGCCACGGCGTGACCTACACCCACCTGGCGGGCAAGGTACTGGCCGAAGCCCTGCGCGGCCAGGCGGAGCGTTTCGACGCCTTCGCCGGCCTGCCGCACTACCCATTCCCGGGTGGCCAGATGCTGCGCGTGCCGTTCAGCGCCATCGGTGCCTGGTACTACAGCCTGCGCGATCGTCTGGGCTTCTGATGTAAACAGGCCTGACCCTATCGCCGGCAAGCCTGCCCCCACAGGAACCGCACCATTTTCGAATGTGCAATTTCTGTGGGGGCAGGCTTGTCGGCGATAGGGCCGGTTCAGGCCATATCATTTGTTCAGGCTATTCACCGCCTGTTTCGCTGCAACTTCCTGCCCCGCCTTGACCAGCTCATCGGCAGCCATCAACCAGCGCTGGCGATCCACCTGGGCCGGCAATTGTCGCGGTGGCTGCACCAGCACCGCCCAGCTCCCCTGCTTCGCCCACGCCGAGGCAAACTCATCGAATGCCATCACCTGCCGCCGGTGCATGCCCGAGCGCAACAACACCCGTTGCTTGTAACGGTCATAACCGATCAGCACCGCATAACGCGGCTCACCCCACCAGGCCGAACCTTCCTCGTAACGCAGCAGCACTGGGTTGCCCGCCGCCACTTGGGTCAACAGCGCGTCCAGTTGTTTGTCCAGCGGGTACACCACCATGCCGTAGTCCCGCGCCACGCGGGGGATACCGGTATCCAGCGCTTCGGCGCCCTGGGGCAGGTTCAACGGTTTGTCCAGAAGCCCCGGTGTGATCGGAGCCCCCTGTTGCGACAGCACGGCCGCCAGTGCCATAGCCCCGCTGTGGTTGGCGTTGCCACGGTAGAACGGCACGCTGCTGATCTCCACTCGCTGAGGCAAGCCCTTGAGGTTGGCAGGCGGTGCGCTGGCACAACCGGCCAGGGTGGCAGCCATCAGACAGGCGGCCAGCAGCCGTCGGTAGGCGGTTTTGACGGAATGTTGCTCCATGGACACTCGCTTTTTCCAACGCCAGGCAGGCAGCGCCCGGCTCTGGCCACCGATCATAGGTCCGACAGCGGCGCGGGTATAGTCCGACAACGGCTTAGAGCGAATCGGCCCCAGAGATAGACCTTTGTTCGATGGAACGTCACAGGCGAAGGGCTAGACTAAAGCAGTGTCTGGAAGGCAAGCGCTGGCCAATCGAAGGCTTGCCGTAGAGATGGAGGCACAGATGAGCCTGACCATGGCAATTCTCATGCTGGTAGGCATGTGGCTAAGCGTTGCAGCCGCCATGCTGTGGGGTGTACTGCGCATTGTGCGGCGTCATGCACAACATCACCACCTGCCACCGCAGCCCCTGGCCAAGCCACAGCCAATAAGGCGGGCGCGGCGGCATGCCGGGGTGCACTGACCTCAAAATTTACTAAAGCCCATTCGCGGGCTTGCCGGCGAATGGGGCGCAATGCGCCCCGCTTTTATATCAACCTTCAGCTGCCTCACGCTTCAAACGCGCCCGACGCGCCAGGATGTTGAGGATCTCGATAGCCGTCGAGAACGCCATGGCGGCATACACATAACCCTTCGGTACATGAGCGCCAAACCCTCCGGCGATCAGCGTCATACCGATCATGATCAGGAAGCCCAGGGCCAGCATCACGACGGTCGGGTTGTCGTTGATGAAGTTGGCCAGCGGGTCGGCGGCCACCATCATTACGATCACCGCAGTGATCACGGCAATGATCATGATCGGCAGGTGCTCGGTCATACCCACGGCGGTGATGATGCTGTCGACCGAGAAGACGATGTCCAGCAGCAGGATCTGGAAGATTGCCGCAGCAAAGCCCAGGGTAACGGTCGAGCCAACCTTGGCTTCTTCCTTGGCACCGTGCGGGTCGACGCTTTCGTGAATCTCCTTGGTCGCCTTCCACAGCAGGAACAGGCCACCGGCAATCAGGATCACATCCTTCCACGAGAAGGCGTTGCCGAACACTTCGAACACCGGGTCGGTCAACTGGACGATCCAGGCCACCGTGCTGAGCAAGGCCAGGCGCATGACCAAGGCCATGCTGATGCCGATACGCCGTGCCTTGGAGCGGTACTCCACCGGCAGCTTGTTGGTCAGGATCGAGATGAAGATCAGGTTGTCGATACCCAGTACAACTTCCATGGCCACCAGCGTAGCCAGGGCAACCCAGGCGGTAGGGCTAGCGGCGAGTTCCAGCAAATATTCCATCGTTCAGATCCTGCAGCGGCGGTTGGGGTCAAATGTCCTGGGTTTGTTCTTTTTTCTCGGCATCCTTGGGCTTCTGCCCTTCGCTGCCGATGGCATCGCTCAACGCCTGCTGGGCAGCCTTGTTGGTATCGTCGATGGCCTGCTTGGCCGACTGCGCGGCCTGGTCGAGCATCTGCTGGGCAGATTTCTCGGCCTGGTCGCAACCTGCCAGGGTGAACAGGGCCAAGGCCAGCACCAACGGGGTGCCGATGGATTTGAGTTGCAGCATGGTGTCCTCGCTTGAAAATTCCGGCGGCGCATGGCGCCTGATGCCGTGCATTCTAGAGACGCCGATAGTTCAGTAAAATTCGTATTTTCATTACGTATACTTCGGTTTTTACGAATCGGGACGACCAACGGTGCTCAACTATCGCCAGCTGCATTACTTCTGGGCCGTGGCCAAGACTGGCAGCATCACCCGTGCCAGCCAACAGCTGAACCTCACACCGCAAACCATCAGCGGGCAGATCACCCTGTTCGAGCAAACCTACGGCCTGGAACTGTTCCAGCGCGCCGGACGCCAGCTTGAGCTGACCGAAACCGGCCGCCAGGCGCTGGTGTACGCCGAGCAGATGTTCCAGATCGGCGGCGAGCTGGAAGCCCTGCTGCGGGCCGGCCCCCAAGAGCAGATCCTGTTCCGCGTTGGGGTAGCCGACGTGGTCCCCAAATCCATCGTCTACCGCTTGCTGGCACCTACCATGGAACTGGACGAGGTGCTGCGCATCAACTGCCGCGAAGACAAACTTGAACGGCTGCTGGCAGACCTGGCCATCCAGCGCCTGGACCTTGTGATTTCCGACAGCCCCATGCCCAGCCACCTGGACATCAAAGGTTACAGCCAGAAGCTCGGCGAATGCGGGCTGAGCTTTTTCGCCACCCCTGCACTGGCGCAACGGCTGGACGGCCCTTTTCCGGCCTGCTTGCAGGATGCGCCGCTGCTTGTTCCAGGCCAGGAAACCGTGGTGCGCAGCCGCCTGCTGCGGTGGCTGGGCGAACAGCAGGTGCAGCCTCGGATCGTGGGGGAGTTCGATGACAGTGCCTTGATGCAGGCGTTCGGGCAGTCGGGTAGCGGCATTTTCGTTGCCCCCAGCGTTATCGCCGAGGAGGTGTGCCGCCAGTATGGCGTGCAGTTGATCGGCCAGACCGAAGCCGTACACGAGTCGTTCTATGCCATTTCGGTGGAGCGCAAGGTCAAGCACCCAGGGATCGTGGCGATTACCGAGGGGGCGCGGCGGGAGTTGTTTCATTGGTGAGGCGCTCGGAGCAGCCCTACAAGCCGCTATGGTAAAGTCCGCCCTTTCCAGATTCCGAGATACCGCTGCACATGACCCCCCTCCTCCGTTTCCTCAACCGCACCAGCCTGGTCACGCAGATCGTCATCGGTTTGCTCGCCGGCATCGCCCTTGCGCTGCTGGCACCTGCCATCGCCTGCGACCTGGCTTTCCTCGGCAAGGTATTCGTCAGCGCCCTGAAAGCGGTTGCGCCCGTGCTGGTGTTCATCCTGGTCATGGCTTCGATCGCCAACCATCGTCACGGCCAGGAAACCCACATTCGCCCGATCCTCTGGTTGTACCTGCTGGGCACCTTTGCCGCAGCGGTGGTGGCCGTGGTCGCCAGCATGCTGTTCCCGTCGCACCTGGTGCTGAGCACGGGCGAGGCCACGCTGAGCGCACCAGGCGGCATTACCGAGGTGATGCAGAACCTGGTGCTGAGCGCGGTCGACAACCCGGTCAATGCCCTGCTCAACGCCAACTTCATCGGCATACTCACCTGGGCCATCGGCTTGGGCGTGGCCCTGCGTCATGCCGGCGAAACCACCCGTACCGTAGTAGACGACCTGTCCAATGGCGTGACCTTGATCGTGCGCATGGTCATCCGTTTCGCCCCGCTGGGCATCTTTGGGCTGGTCAGCTCCACCCTGGCCCAGTCAGGCCTGAACGCGCTGCTCGGCTACCTGCACCTGCTGGCGGTACTGATCGGCTGCATGCTGTTCGTGGCGCTGGTGATGAACCCACTCATCGTGTTCTGGAAGATCCGCCGCAACCCTTACCCACTGACGCTGCTGTGCCTGCGCGAAAGCGGCATTACCGCATTCTTCACCCGCAGCTCGGCCGCCAACATTCCGGTCAACCTGGCATTGTCGGAACGCCTTGGCCTGCATGAAGACACCTATTCGGTGTCGATCCCGCTGGGCGCGACCATCAACATGGCCGGTGCGGCGATCACCATTACCGTACTGACCCTGGCCGCCGTGCATACCTTGGGCATCCCGGTGGACCTGCCAACTGCCGTGCTGCTCAGCGTGGTGGCGGCGGTGTGCGCCTGCGGTGCCTCGGGCGTGGCTGGGGGCTCGCTGCTACTGATTCCACTGGCATGCAGCCTGTTTGGCATCCCCAGCGAAATTGCCATGCAGGTGGTGGCGGTAGGCTTCATTATCGGCGTGCTGCAGGATTCGGCCGAAACGGCGCTGAATTCTTCGACCGATGTGCTGTTCACTGCGGCGGCGTGCCTGGCCGAAGAGCGGCGCAACCCTTGAGATTGCCGGGGCCGCTGTGCGGCCCCAATTGCCTTACACGTTGGCATTACCTACCCTAGTGGCCTTTCCTCAGCAACGAGACAGGGCCATGTCAGAACACGAAACCGCAGGTGAAGGCCGCTTCAACAGCATCGAGATCCGCGTTCTCGGCTCGCTGATCGAAAAGCAGGCCACCAGCCCGGAAAGCTACCCGCTGACCCTCAATGCCCTGGTCCTGGCCTGCAACCAGAAGACCAGCCGCGAACCTGTGATGAACCTCACCCAAGGCCAGGTTGGCCAAGCCCTGCGTGCGCTTGAAGGGCAGGACCTGACCCGCTTGCAGATGGGCAGCCGTGCCGACCGCTGGGAACAGCGGGTAGACAAGGCACTGGAGCTGGTGCCCGCACAGCTGGTACTGATGGGCCTGATGTTCCTGCGCGGCCCGCAAACGCTCAACGAACTGCTGACCCGCAGCAACCGCCTGCACGACTTCGACGACACCGAGCAGATTCAGCATCAGCTGGAGCGCCTGATCTCGCGGGACCTGGCCTTGCACCTACCGCGTCAGGCCGGCCAGCGTGAGGACCGCTACACCCACGCCTTGGGCGACCCGGCGGAAATCGAGGCGATCCTCGCTGCACGCCAGCAGGAAGGTGGCGCACGCAGCAGTGGCGCCAGTGTGTCGGAAGAACGCATCGAAGCCCTCGAAGCACGCATTGCAGCGCTGGAAGCACGGCTGGCCGAGCTGGAAGGCTGAGCCTTCACGGCTCGGGGTCGGGGAAGTTGCGGCAGCTCTTGCGCTCGGCCAGCTCCCGGTCACTGGGGCGCTGGTCGACGAACACGGTGCGCCCGTCGGCGTAGATTTCCAGGTAGCCCCAGTGCAGGTCCTGCTCTTTCTGCCCGGGCTTGGGGGGGACTAGCCACCAGGGTTCGCGGCTGATCAGGGTCATGTTCAAGCTCCTGAGGGTGTCTGCACTAATCATAGACACCCTCAGTTTCTGCTTTGCTTGTGCCGGCCCTTTCGCGGCTAAAGCCGCTCCCACAGGGACCGCACAGCATTCAAAATCTGTGCAGTACCTGTGGGAGCGGCTTTAGCCGCGAATGGGCCGGTACAGGCTTACGCCGGCGCCGAAGTGCGAATCAGGTGGTCGAAGGCCGCCAGCGAAGCCTTGGCCCCCTCACCCACCGCAATCACGATCTGCTTGTACGGCACGGTCGTCACGTCACCCGCTGCAAACACACCCGGGATACTGGTCTGGCCCTTGGCGTCGACGATGATCTCGCCACGCGGCGACAGCTCGACGGTGCCTTTGAGCCAGTCGGTGTTGGGCAACAGTCCGATCTGCACGAAGATACCTTCCAGCGCCACGTCATGCTGTTCATCGGTGGTGCGGTCCTTGTAGCGCAAGCCAGTCACTTTCTCGCCATTGCCCAGCACCTCGGTGGTGAGCGCGCTGGTAATGACTTTCACGTTCGGCAAACTGTGCAACTTGCGCTGCAAAACCGCGTCGGCACGCAGTTGGCTGTCGAACTCGATCAGCGTCACCTGGGCGACGATACCGGCCAGGTCGATGGCCGCCTCCACGCCCGAGTTGCCGCCGCCGATCACCGCTACGCGCTTGCCCTTGAACAGGGGGCCATCACAGTGCGGGCAGTAGGCCACGCCACGGCCACGGTATTCCTGCTCACCTGGCACGTTCATTTCACGCCAGCGGGCGCCGGTGGCCAGGATCACGGTCTTGGCTTTCAGCGAGGCACCGCCTGCCAGGCGTACTTCGTGCAAGCCACCCTCGCTGGCCGGAATCAACGCTTCGCCGCGCTGCAGGTTCATGATGTCGACGTCGTACTGCTTGACGTGCTCTTCCAGCGCCGTGGCCAGCTTAGGCCCTTCGGTTTCCTGCACCGAGATGAAGTTCTCGATGGCCAGGGTGTCGAGCACCTGGCCGCCGAAGCGCTCGGCTGCAACGCCAGTGCGGATGCCTTTACGCGCAGCATAGATGGCAGCAGCGGCGCCAGCGGGGCCACCGCCGACCACCAGCACGTCGAAGGCGTCCTTAGCGTTGATCTTCTCGGCCTGGCGGGCGCCGGCGCTGGTGTCGATCTTGCCAAGGATTTCTTCCAGGCCCATGCGGCCCTGGCCAAACACTTCACCGTTCAGGTAGATGCTCGGCACCGCCATGATCTTGCGCGCTTCCACTTCTTCCTGGAACAGCGCACCGTCGATGGCCACATGGCGCACGTTGGGGTTGAGCACCGCCATCAGGTTCAACGCCTGGACCACGTCCGGGCAGTTCTGGCACGACAGCGAGAAGTAGGTTTCGAAGGTGAATTCGCCTTCCAGGGCCTGGATCTGCTCGATCACTTCAGCACTGGCCTTGGATGGGTGGCCGCCGACTTGCAGCAGCGCCAGCACCAGCGAGGTGAACTCGTGGCCCATGGGGATGCCGGCGAAGCGCAGGCTGATGCTGTCACCCGGGCGGTTCAGCGAGAACGACGGGCGACGGGCATCGGTACCGTCCGCGCTGAATGTAATGAGGTTCGACAGGCCGGCAATTTCCACCAGCAAGTCATGCAATTCGCGGGACTTCGCGCCGTCGTCGAGGGAGGCAACGATCTCGATCGGCTGGGTGACCCGCTCCAGGTAGGTTTTCAGTTGCGATTTAAGCGTGGCGTCCAACATACGGGCGATTCCTTTTTCAAAACTCGGATACAAAAACGCCCAGGCGAGGTCGCCCGGGCGTTTGACGGGGCGGTAACAACTTCAGCTTTGGCGGCTGACTACCGCCCGCGACTGGCTCACAGTCTTAGATCTTGCCGACCAGGTCCAGAGACGGCGCCAGGGTGGCTTCGCCTTCTTTCCACTTGGCCGGGCACACTTCGCCTGGGTGAGCGGCAACGTACTGGGCAGCCTTCACTTTACGCAGCAGTTCGGCAGCATCGCGGCCTACACCACCGTCGTTCAGTTCGACGATTTTGATCTGGCCTTCCGGGTTGATCACGAAGGTACCGCGATCGGCCAGACCGGCTTCTTCGATCAGCACGTCGAAGTTGCGCGAGATGACGTGAGTCGGGTCACCGATCAGCGGGTATTCGATCTTGCCGATGGTGTCCGAAGTGTCGTGCCAGGCTTTGTGGGTGAAGTGGGTGTCGGTGGACACGCCGTAGATTTCCACGCCCAGCTTCTGGAACTCTGCGTAGTTGTCGGCAAGGTCACCCAGCTCGGTCGGGCAAACGAAGGTGAAGTCGGCCGGGTAGAAGAACACGACAGACCACTTGCCTTTCAGGTCGGCTTCGCTGACCTGAACGAACTCGCCTTTGTGGTAGGCGGTGGCGTTGAACGGTTTGACCTGGCTGTTGATGATTGGCATGAGAGACGCTCCTTCATGGGGTTGGAATCAGTTGATGGATAGAATCCTAACTAATCATCCCGCTGAAGGCTCATTGGCAAAGCTCATGCTTGCGATTGGTTTTGGCTATAACCGGGGTTAATTAATAGAAGGGAATGGGCTGAGCAAAGGATTGCGGACCGGCGCGCCGTGACACGGATCGGCACACCCCTGCAGGAGCAGCCTTGTGCTGCTCCTGCAGGCTACGCGTTATCAGCGGGTGACCGTACGCATGGTCACGAACTCTTCGGCCGCCGTCGGGTGCACGCCGATGGTTTCGTCGAACTGCTGCTTGGTCGCACCGGCTTTCAGCGCAATACCCAGGCCCTGGATGATTTCACCGGCATCAGGGCCAACCATGTGACACCCCAGCACCTTGTCGGTCTCGGCATCGACCACCAGCTTCATCAGGGTCTCTTCCTGAATGTCGGTCAGGGTCAGCTTCATGGCGCGGAAGCGGCTTTCGAACACCTGCACCTTGTGCCCGGCCGCCAGCGCCTGCTCCTCGGTCAAGCCTACGGTGCCGATCGGCGGCTGGCTGAACACCGCAGTAGGGATGTTCTGGTAGTCCACCGGGCGGTATTGCTCTGGTTTGAACAGGCGCCGCGCCACGGCCATGCCTTCGGCCAGGGCCACTGGCGTCAACTGCACACGCCCGATGACGTCGCCAATGGCAAGGATTGACGGCGCGGTGGTCTGGAACTGCTCATCAACCCGAATGTAGCCGCGCGCATCCAGTTCGACGCCGGTGTTTTCCAGGCCCAGGTTGTCCAGCATCGGGCGCCGGCCAGTGGCATAGAATACGCAATCGGCAACCAGCTCTCGGCCATCCTTGAGGGTGGCCTTGAGGCTGCCATCTTCAAGTTTGTCGATACGCTGAATGTCGGCATTGAACTGCAGGTCGAGGCCGCGCTTTTCCAACTCTTCCTTCAAGTGGGTGCGCACCGAGCCATCGAAGCCGCGCAGGAACAAGTCACCACGGTACAGCAGCGTGGTGTTAGCCCCCAGGCCCTGGAAGATGCCAGCGAACTCGACGGCGATGTAGCCACCGCCCACCACCAGCACCCGGCGAGGCAGGTCTTTGAGGTAGAAGGCTTCATTGGAGGTGATGGCCAGTTCCTTGCCGGGGATATCCGGCACCTGTGGCCAGCCACCGGTAGCGATGAGGATGTGTTCGGCGCTGTAGCGCTGACCGTCCACTTCCACTTCATTGGCACCGGTCAGGCGTGCGTGGCCCTGCAGCAGGGTCACCCCGCTGTTGACCAGCAGGTTGCGGTAGATGCCATTGAGGCGTTCGATTTCCCGGTTCTTGTTGGCAATCAGGGTGCCCCAGTCGAAATGCCCTTCTTCCAAGGTCCAGCCGAAACCTGCGGCCTGCTCCAGTTCGTCGGCAACGTGCGCGCCATACACCAGCAGCTTTTTCGGAACACAGCCGACATTGACACAGGTACCGCCCAGGTAGCGGCTTTCAGCCACTGCCACTTTTGCGCCGAAGCCCGCGGCAAAGCGCGCCGCGCGCACGCCGCCGGACCCGGCGCCAATCACGAACAGATCAAAATCGTAGGCCATGTATTCAGTCTCCTAGGCAGGCGCCCAGCATAACGCCGTTGGCCGCCACAAACAAAAAAGCCACCCCGAAGGGTGGCTTTCCAATACCAACAGGGCTTATCAGTAAGCCTTGCCAGCCTTGTAGAAGTTCTCGAAGCAGAAGTTGGTCGCCTCGATGTAGCCTTCGGCACCACCGCAGTCGAAACGCTTGCCCTTGAACTTGTAGGCGATCACGTTACCTTCGGCCGCTTGCTTCATCAGCGCGTCGGTGATCTGGATCTCGCCACCCTTGCCCGGTTCGGTCTGCTCAATCTTCTCGAAAATGTCCGGGGTCAGGATGTAACGGCCGATGATGGCCAGGTTCGAAGGGGCATCTTCAGGCTTCGGTTTCTCGACCATGGAGTCGACACGGAAGATGCCGTCCTTGATCTCTTCACCGGCGATGACGCCGTACTTGTTGGTTTCCTGCGGATCGACTTCCTGAATGGCAACGATCGAGCAACGGTACTTCTTGTAAAGCGCAACCATCTGCGCCAGCACGCCGTCACCTTCAAGGTTGACGCACAGGTCATCCGCCAGCACCACGGCGAACGGCTCGTCACCGATCAACGGGCGGCCGGTGAGGATAGCGTGGCCCAGGCCTTTCATTTCGGTCTGGCGGGTGTAGGAGAACGAGCACTCATCGAGCAGACGACGGATGCCAACCAGGTATTTTTCCTTGTCGGTGCCCTTGATCTGGTTTTCCAGCTCGTAGCTGATGTCGAAGTGGTCTTCCAGGGCGCGCTTGCCGCGACCGGTCACGATGGAGATCTCGTTCAGACCAGCATCCAATGCTTCTTCAACGCCATACTGGATCAGTGGCTTGTTGACCACCGGCAGCATTTCCTTGGGCATGGCTTTGGTAGCAGGCAGGAAGCGAGTGCCGTAGCCGGCTGCCGGGAACAAGCATTTCTTGATCATAAACGTCCTTACAAAAGGCTAGGCCTGTGGAATTCGGCGCAGTCTAATCAGGCGGCAGTCACCTTACAATGCCCCCGATAGCGACCGATGCCATCATAGAGATATCCCAGTGTAGATAGTTCCGGGGGATCGTGAATATTACGGTCATTCATGACAGGCGGATGACAGCAAAATAATGGTGCCTATACCGCCTCTTCACGGGTTCACCCGCGAAGAGGCGGTGCCCCATCAACTTCCAGTGCCCTGCCCCACCAGCACCCCATCAACCTTCTGCCCATACAGGTTCACGCCATCATTGGCATGAAACTTCACCCGCGTTTTCTCGATGGAACCCTCTACCAGGCGAGGGTCCTGTGGCCGTTCATGGCGGTTGATCCACGCCGCCACGTCCCAGGCTTGCTGGTCGCTGAGGCTGCCGGGCTTGCCCAGCGGCATGTTGTACTTGATGAACGACGCCGCCGTGTTGATGCGGTGCATGCCGGCGCCCCAGTTGTAGGAGTCCTTGCCCCACAGCGGCGGCATCACATACTCGCCCGCAACCTGCTGCCCTTCACCGTTGTCACCATGGCAAATGGCGCACTGCTCACGGTAAACCTGCTGGCCACGCTTGAAGTCATAACCACCCTGTGGCTGCGCCACCTCGGGGTATCCGCGCCCGGCGAGTTCCACGCCGGTCGGCGCCTTGGTCGACAGCCAGTAGGCGTACACCGCCAGCGCCGTCATTTGCGGGCTGTCGGCGGCCGGCGGCTTGCCGTTCATGCTGAACTGGAAGCAGCCCTGGATACGCTCGGCGTAGGTATTCACCTTGTCGTTCTTCTTGCGGTAAGCCGGGTACATCGGGTACGCGCCCCACATCGGTGCTGAATGCGCCAGCCGCCCTTGGTCGAGGTGGCAGTTGCTGCAGTTCATGCCATTGCCCACGGCCTCGGGCATCAGCCGGCGGGTGTCGACGAACAAGGCATGGCCTTCGCGCACCATCTTGCCAAAGGCATTGTCGGGCAAATCGCTTTCATCGGGGGGTACGAACTGCGGCGCAGCCTGCACGCCGGGCACTTTCAACTGCGACTGGTCTTCCATGGCAATCGGCGCGGCCTGGGCACTGCCCACGGCCAGCAGCAACATGGCTGGAATCAACGGCTTCATGGCGTGACCTCCTGGCTGGCGGGGCGGGCGAAGAACTCGGCAACTGCCTTGATCTCGTCATCGGTCATGGCCTTGGCCACACCGACCATCAGTTGGTTGGGGTCATTGCTGCGGCTGCCGTCACGCCAGGCATTGAGCTGCGCTATCAGGTAACTGGCGGGCTGGCCGGCCAAGGGCGGGAAGTGTTCACCGACCCCGCCGCCACCCGGCCCATGGCATTGCACGCAGCCGGGAATCTGCCGGCTCCAGTCGCCGTACAGGGCCATGCGGGGAGTAGGGTCATCGGCAATTTGCTGGCGGCGCAGGTCGCCAGTGGGGGCTGCCGGCAGGCCGGCCAGGTAGCTGCTGACTGCCTCGATTTCATCTTCGCTCAGGGCTTTGGCCAGCGGCTCCATCACCGGCTGCTTGCGGCGGCCGTTGCGCCAGTCATGCAACTGTTTGCTGAGGTAACCGGCTGGAAGCCCAGCCAAGCGTGGGAAGCCGGCAGCGGCAATGCCCTTGCCGTCCGGGCCATGGCAACCGAGGCAGGCCATGGCGGCGGGGTTGGCCCCGCCCTGGGAGAAGACCTTCTGGCCATCGACGGCATGCGCCGTGGGCAAGGCCAGGATCAGCAGGCTGCCGATCACGACGCGTCTCAACGGTGTCATCACGAAGCTCCTTTTCTTTTGTTATATGTTTAGGCTCAAAACATATAAGTAAAGCAAGGAACAGCCGTTGCCTCAGATCAACTTCCGGAGATGCATTGGGTTGCAGCAGTGCGCACATCACCCAGGCGCAGCGGGAAATTGTTCAGCCGCTCATGCAGTTTGATGCTGCTACCGCTGCCGCGCTTGTCGATATCCACCAGCGCCGCCGGGCCTGCCCCCGAGGTGAGCTTCTGCGGCACGATCAGCCGCAGGCCGTCACCACGCTGCTCTTCAGTCAGCGGGTCACGCGTATCGGCCAGCTTCTGCTTGACGCAATCGGCATAGGCGCGCGGGCTCTTGCCAGAGATCACATCCAGCGTTTCACGCGATTGCTCCAGCTCGGTAACGCTCACGCAGCCACCGAGCGTCACCGTCAACGCCGCCACCATCCACTTCATTTGCAGCACCTCTGCCATCAAGAATTCGCTTCGACCACTGCCAGGCGGTTTTGCTCCCTGCTTTGGCAGAATTATCTGCGCCTGGCGAACAGCGCGGCAGTGTAACGGTACATCGTGGTATCTTTTGCCTTTGCAGATCCAAACCTTGCGGAGCATCACATGAAATTCGTACACCAGCGCGAGCACCTCAACGAGGACGACATCGTCGTCATCGAGTGCTCTCAGCGCTGCAATATCCGCCTGATGAACGACGCCAACTTCCGCAGCTTCAAGAACGGCGGCCGTCATACTTACCACGGCGGCCATTTCGAGAAGTTTCCGGCGAAGATCACCGTGCCCAGCACCGGCTTCTGGAACATCACCATCGATACCGTGACCACACGCCCGATCTCGGTCACTCGCAAGCCAACCCTGACCCACAAGATCAAGATCATCCGTCGTTCGTCGTCGAAACTCAGATAAGGCCACCATGACCCAGACCATCAAGTACGTCATCAAATACAAGCTCGACGGCCAGCGTCGTTGGGACTTCGCGCTGATGCCCGATGCCTCGCAGGAACAAGCCCTTGAGGCCCTGCGCAAGATCCACGGTGAAGACGCCGAGAAAATCAGCGACATCCAGGTCAGCAAAGCCCTGTAAAAACCGCCACAAGCCCCCGCCGCGCCGCTCGCCCCACGCAAGGAGAATCGCATGAGCCACTGGCCCGACCGCCGTATCCTCGACCTGCTGGGCGTCGAGTTGCCCATTCTGCAGGCGCCCATGGCGGGGGCGACCGGCTCACCCATGGCCATTGCCGTGGGCCTGGCAGGTGGGCTGGGCGCCCTGCCCTGCGCCATGCTCAGCGGCGAGCAAGTGCGCGCCGAAATCGCCGCGTTCCGCGCTGGCTGCCCGGGGCGCCCACTTAACCTGAACTTCTTTTGCCACCAGCCGCCAGCGCCCGATGCCGAGCACGATGCGCGTTGGAAGCAGGCCCTTGAACCTTATTACAACGAAGTGGGTGCCGATTTCGCGGCGCCCACGCCGGTGTCCAACCGTGCGCCTTTCGACGAGCAAAGCTGCCAGCTGGTCGAAGCCTTGCGCCCGGAGGTGGTGAGCTTCCACTTCGGCCTACCCCAGGCCGAACTGCTGCAGCGGGTAAAAGCCAGCGGTGCCAAGGTGCTCTCCAGTGCCACTACGGTGGAGGAGGCCATCTGGCTGGAACACAACGGTTGCGACGCGATCATTGCCATGGGGTATGAAGCCGGTGGCCATCGCGGCATGTTCCTGAGTGACGACATCACCAGCCAGATCGGTACGTTCGCCCTGGTACCCCAGATTGCCGATGCGGTCGGCGTCCCGGTGATTGCCGCGGGTGGCATCGGCGACCACCGTGGGCTGGTGGCGGCGCTGGCCCTGGGTGCCTCGGCAGTGCAGATCGGCACGGCTTACCTGTTTTGCCCCGAGGCCAAGGTTTCGCCAGCGCATCGCCGGGCGCTGGACAGCGCGTCTGCCAGCGACACGGCGCTGACCAACCTGTTCACCGGCCGCCCCGCGCGGGGTATCAACAACCGCATCATGCGCGAGCTGGGGCCGATGAGCGCGCTGGCGCCACGCTTCCCGCTGGCGGGTGGGGCATTGATGCCTTTGCGGGCGATCACCGATCCGCTGGGCAATAGTGACTTCAGCAATCTGTGGTCGGGGCAGGCGTTGCGGCTGGGACGGCACATGCCGGCAGGTGAGCTGACCCAGGAAATTGCCGAAAAGGCACTGGCCGTGGTTGGGCACCAGGCTTTTTGAAAGGCAGGTCTGGCCTCTTCCCGGCAAATGGCTTATCGCTATATAGTTCAGCACATAACGATAACCCCAAGGAGCTGTCTTCATGCGTATCCGCCCGTCCCACCTGGCCTTCACTGCCCTGGCCAGCCTGTTCGCCTTCAACACTGCCTGGGCCGACGAAGTCCAGGTCGCGGTCGCAGCCAACTTCACAGCCCCCATCCAGGCCATCGCCAAAGACTTCGAGAAAGACACCGGACACAAACTGGTCGCTGCCTACGGTGCCACCGGGCAGTTCTACGCCCAGATCAAGAACGGCGCACCCTTCGAAGTGTTCCTCGCCGCCGACGACAGCACCCCGAAGAAGCTTGAAGAAGAGAAGGAAATCGTCCCCGGCTCGCGCTTTACCTACGCCATCGGCACCTTGGCCCTGTGGTCTGCGAAGGAAGGCTACGTGGATGCCAAGGGTGAAGTGTTGAAAAAGAACGCATACAAACACCTGTCCATCGCCAACCCGAAAGCGGCACCTTACGGCCTGGCCGCCACTCAGGTACTGGACAAGCTGAAGCTCACCGAAGCCACCAAAGGCAAGATTGTCGAAGGCCAGAACATCACCCAGGCCTTCCAGTTTGTTTCCACCGGCAACGCCGAGCTGGGCTTCGTCGCCCTGTCGCAGATCTACAAGGACGGCAAGGTGACCAATGGCTCGGCCTGGATCGTGCCGTCCAACCTGCACGACCCGATCCGCCAGGACGCCGTCATCCTCAACAAAGGCAAGGACAATGCGGCCGCCAAAGCACTGGTCGAATATCTCAAAGGCCCGAAAGCCGCAGCGGTGATCAAGTCCTACGGTTATGAACTCTGATGCCACTGGATGCCAGTGACCTAGGTGCCATCTGGCTGACCGTGAAACTGGCCAGCCTGACCACCCTGATCCTGCTGGTTATCGGCACACCCATCGCCTGGTGGCTGGCGCGCACGCGCTCATGGCTGCGCGGGCCGGTGGGGGCGGTGGTGGCATTGCCCCTGGTGCTGCCACCAACGGTGATCGGTTTCTACCTGCTGATCGCCCTCGGCCCACACGGCTGGCTCGGCCAGGCTACCCAGGCGCTGGGCCTGGGTACTGTGGTGTTCAGCTTCACGGGCCTGGTGATCGGCTCGACGGTGTATTCCATGCCGTTCGTGGTGCAGCCGCTGCAAAATGCCTTTGGCGCGATCGGCCAGCGGCCGCTGGAAGTCGCCGCCACACTGCGCGCCAGCCCATGGGACACCTTCGTTCATGTGGTACTGCCGCTGGCCCGCCCCGGCTTCGTCACTGCCAGCATCCTCGGCTTCGCCCATACCGTGGGCGAGTTTGGCGTGGTGCTGATGATCGGTGGCAACATCCCCGACAAGACCCGCGTGGTCTCGGTGCAAATCTTCGATCACGTCGAAGCCATGGAGTATTCGCAAGCCCACTGGCTGGCCGGTGCCATGCTGGTGTTCTCTTTCCTGGTGCTGCTCCTGCTGTACGCCGGACGCCGCGGCAAAGCTGGCTGGAGCTGAAATGACCGCATCGATTGTGGCGCGCCTGAAACTGGCGCGCGACGACTTTACCCTGGACGTCGACCTGCACCTGCCTGGGCGCGGTATCAGCGCGCTGTTTGGCCACTCCGGCTCTGGCAAGACCAGCTGCCTGCGCTGTCTGGCGGGGTTGGAACGCGCTGCTAGCGCGTACATCGAAGTCAACGGCGAGGTCTGGGAAGACAGCACCCGTGGCTACTTCCAGCCCCCCCACTTGCGCCCGGTGGGCTATGTGTTCCAGGAGGCCAGCCTGTTTGCGCACCTGTCGGTGCGCGGCAACCTGGAGTTCGGCTGGCGCCGGGTAGCCGCCGCTGAGCGCAAGGTCAGCCTCGACCAGGCGTGCCAGCTGCTAGGTATCGGGCACTTGTTGGAACGCCGCCCGGCAACCCTGTCGGGCGGCGAGGCGCAGCGCGTGGGTATTGCTCGCGCCCTGCTCAGCAGCCCAAGGCTGCTGTTGATGGACGAGCCGCTGGCGGCCCTCGACGGGCCGCGCAAGCGCGAGATCCTGCCGTACCTGGAGCGCCTGCACGACGAACTGGACATCCCCCTGGTGTATGTCAGCCATGCCCAGGATGAAGTAGCGCGACTGGCCGACCACCTGGTGTTGCTGGAGCAAGGCCAGGCAGTCGCCAGCGGCCCGATTGGCCAAACCCTGGCGCGCCTCGACCTGTCGCTGGCCCAGGGCGAGGATGCCGGCGTGGTGTTCGAAGGCATGGTTGTGGGGCATGACCCGCACTACGACCTGCTCGACTTGCGCCTGCCCGGCAGCAGCGGGCCGCTGCTGCGCATTGCTCACCCGGCGCATGTGATGGGTAGCACGCTGCGGGTCAAGGTACAGGCCCGGGACGTCAGCCTGGCGCTGGCGGCCGACAGCACATCGAGCATCCTCAACCGCCTGCCAGTATGTGTGCGCGAGAGCCGCCCGGCGGCCAACCCGGCGCATGTACTGGTCAGCCTGGATGCCGGTGGCAATGCCTTGCTTGCACGTATCACCCGCTTCTCGGCAGACCAGCTCGGCTTGCACACGGGCCAGGTACTGTTCGCCCAGATCAAGTCGGTGGCCCTTTTGGGCTGAGCATCCTTCGCACGGCTGTTGTCCACTGATCAGTGACTTGATCGAGGCCAGCCCCTGATGCTCGACTGCCCCCTGCCACGCACCCTGCACTACGTTGACGACAGCCAGCCAGGCATGACCCGGCGACGCTGGCGCGACCGTTTCATCTACCTGGATGCCGACGGCCAGCGGGTGCGCGACAGCGACACCTTGGCGCGCATCGCCGCGCTGGTGATTCCCCCGGCCTACACCGATGTATGGATCTGCGCCGACCCGCAGGGCCACCTGCAGGCCACCGGTCGCGATGCCCGTGGCCGCAAGCAGTACCGCTATCACGCGCAGTGGCGCGAACTGCGTGACCAACACAAGTATGGGCGCATGCTGGCCTTTGCCCAGGCACTACCAAAGCTGCGCGCGCAACTGGAAGCCCACCTGGCGCGGCCAGGGCTGGACCGGGAAAAGGTCATGGCATTGGTGGTGAGCCTGCTGGACCACACCCTGATCCGCATTGGTAACCAGCGTTACCTGCGCGACAACCAGTCTTATGGCCTGACGACCCTGCGTAACCGCCATGTGCAGGTCAAAGGCAGCACCATTCGCTTTCAATTTCGCGGCAAGCGTGGCGTCGAACACAACGTCACCCTCAACGACCGACGCCTGGCCAGCCTGCTCAAACGCTGCATGGAGCTGCCTGGCCAGACACTGTTTCAATACCTGGACGAAGACGGCCAGCGCCACAGCGTAGGCTCCAGCGAGGTCAACCAGTTCCTGCAGCAGTTGACCGGCGCAGACTTCACCGCCAAGGACTACCGCACCTGGGCCGGCAGCAGCCTGGCGTTGGACCTGCTCAAACCCCTGGCCTGGGAACCGGAGAGTGAAGCCAAACGCCAGGTCGCCGCGATAGTCCGCCAGGTCGCCACGCGCCTGGGCAATACGCCGGCAGTGTGCAGACGCTGCTACATCCATCCGGCAGTGCTGGAGCACTATGCCCAGGGACGTCTGGCCCAATTGCCCAAGAGCCGCGTGCGCAAAGGCCTGGACCCCGAGGAAGTGGCCTTGCTGCTGTTTCTTCAGGTACTCGAGGAACAGGACGGCGATTAAGAGTGTCTATTCAGCCCATGATGCGAAGAAATTTCCCATTAGCCGCCAAGCCCCCTATTCTTGCCATCGAGCACCTTGGCCGACAAACCGTTGACGGTTTGCATCGGCACCTGCAACTGAAGACACGCAACAGAATTTGTCTGTCGGGGAATTACTATCCGCCGAAAGCGTCTTTAATGAGAAGGAAGAGGGACAAGCTCCCGCCGTTGCGGCAACTAGCCCTGCGGACTTTTACATCACCAAGGAGAACTACATGCTGATACTCACCCGTAAGGTTGGCGAAAGCATCGTCATCAACGATGACATCAAAGTCACCATTCTGGGCGTCAAAGGGATGCAGGTGAGGATCGGTATCGATGCACCTAAAGATGTCCAGGTCCATCGCGAAGAAATCTTCAAGCGCATCCAGGCCGGCAGCCCAGCCCCGGAGAAGCACGACGACTCGCACTGAGCCCAAACTCCTCGAGGGGTGCATGGAAGCGCTCGACCGCCAGCCTCAGGTGCCCAGCAACTGACGCACTTTGGCGATCATCTCATCCATGTCGAATGGTTTGTCGAATATGGCGGCGAACAGGGCCGGGCATCCTTGGCTGGCCTGCGCGCCGCTCATGAGAATGACCGGCAACTCGCTTAACGCCGGGTCCTCGCGCATCGCACGCACCAGCTCCTCACCATTGAGCAGCGGCATCATGTAATCGGTGATGACCAGTTGCACGCGCTTTTCCTTCAGCGCCTCCAGCGCCTTGCAGCCATTACTGGCCTTTTCCACCAGGTAACCTTCGTCCTCCAGGGCAAAGCCGAGGATATCGGCGATCAGGTACTCGTCATCGACGATCAGGATGGTGTTCATCGGCCCGTCCGTCACCCACTCCCCTGCGGCGTCGGCGTTCCCGAGAGCACACCACAGGCGCCTTCGAACGCCTTGCGCAAGGTAATGCCCTGCGGCCCGATCAGCAGTTCGTGCAAGGCAGGGTCATGGTGGCTGTCACGCACCTTGAGGATCGACAGCATGCGCCGCAGTTGCGAGTCCAGCTCGACAAAGCGCAACAGCATCAGGTTGTCGACGATGCTCGACAGATCCGGCGCGGGGGCGCTGATTTCCGAGCCGAAGATGTCGCGCATTTCCCAGGTGAGCATCACGCTGACATCGCGCGCGCGCAGCTCACCGGCCAGCGCGCGGAAAAACGCATTGAGCCGCGTCGGGTCGATGGCCAGGCGGCTGAATGCGCCAAGGCTGTCGATCAGCACCCTCTTGCTGCCCTGCGCTGCAACACGCTCGAGCAGCCGCGCGCCGACCTGGTCCAGCAAGCCCTCGGTGGTTGGCTGCCAGCACAGCTGCAAGCTACCGCCCTGCTCCATCGCGGCAAAATCGTAACCCAGCGACGCTGCCTTGCTACGCAGGCGTTCAGGCGTTTCGTAGAAACCAAAATGCAACCCTGGCGCCTGCGGGGTGCTGGCCCCTAGAAAGGCCAGGCCCAATGACGTCTTGCCAATACCCGAAGGCCCGATCAACAGGCTAACCGAGCCCGTGGCCAGGCCGCCGCCGAGCATTTCATCGAAGGTTGGCACACCGCTGCTGATGCGCGCCAATGTGCCGCTGCCCAGATGGCTGGGGTGGCTGAACAACGCTTCCAGGCGTGGGTAGACGTGCATGCCTGCTTCATCGATAAGGCATTCGTGACGCCCCGAAAGTGCCGCACTGCCGCGCGTCTTGCGCAGCTGCACATGGCGCACGGCGCGGCTACCCACCAGCTGCTCACCCAGCTCGATCACGCCATCGACCATGGTGTGCTCCGGGCTGCCCTCGTCCAGCCGGGCACTGGTCAGCAGCAGTACCGTGCAGCCGGCGAAGGCCGCATGGCCCTGCAATTCAGAGACGAACTTTTTGGTGTCCAGCGCCGTTTCCGCACGCACCCGGGCATTGAGCACGCCGTCGACGATCAGCAGGCTGGCCTGTTGCCGAGCGATTTCCTGGCGCAGCAGCCGCACCACGGCGTCCAGCCCATCCTGCTCAAGGGTGTCGAAAGCGCTGACGAACTGGATCTGGTCGCCGACCAACGCCGGGTCGAAGAAGTCCAGGGTGGACAGGTACTGAAACAAGCGCTCATGCGACTCACTCAACAAGGTGGCCACCAGCACCCGACCACCGCCCCGCACATGGCCGCAGGCCAGCTGGTTGGCGAGGATGGTCTTGCCCGCTCCCGGCGGCCCCTGGATGATGTAGGAAGCACCGGCCACCAGGCCGCCCTTGAGCAACGCGTCGAGCCCATCGATCCCCGTTACCAGCCGCCTAAGTGCCTGTGCCATGTTGTCTACCTGTCGAGTGGGCTATCCGTCTGCTCCTGATACATTGGCAAGTACAGTTGCATGCAAGTTCCCCGGCCAGGCTCGCTGTCGACACAAATGGCGCCGCCACTCTGCCGGGCGAAGCCATACACCTGGCTAAGCCCCAGGCCCGTGCCCTTGCCAAACGGCTTGGTGGTGAAAAATGGCTCGAAGATACGTGGCAATACCTCGGCGGGTATGCCTTCACCGCTGTCTTCCACCTTGAAACGCACAAAGTTGCCATGCAACGCTTCAACCTCGCCGGCCAGCTCAACCACATCGACCGTCAGGCCGATCCGGCCCTGACCGGCGATGGCATCACGGGCATTGAACAACAAGTTGAGCAAGACCATTTGCAGTTGCCCGGCATCCACCTCGATCAACGGCAGGTCCGGTTGCAGCAGCACGTTCAGCTCGATCGAGCTGGGTAGTGCATGCTCAAGCAAACCACGGGTAGCGGTCACCAGGTCTGCCGGGGCAACACTGGCCACATCAAGCTTGCGGTGGCGGGCAAAGCTGAGCAGTTGCTGGGTCAGCTCAGTGCCGCGTTGACCGGCATCGAGGATGTGCTGCAGCATGCGCTGGGCGCGTAGCGGGTCCTGGGTGGCCAGCGCCAGACGGGCCGAGCTGATGATGATGGTGAGCATGTTGTTGAAGTCGTGCGCCAGGCCACCGGTCAACTGGCCGAGGGCTTCAAGCTTCTGCGCCTGGAACAGCTGGGCGCGCACCGCGTCCAGCTGCAACGCCGACTCTCGGCGATCGGTTATGTCGCGGGTCACCTTGGCCAGGCCGACGATCTGGCCATTGTCATCGCGGATCACATCCAGCGCAGCCAACGCCCAGAACTGCGTACCGTCCTTGCGCACCCGCCAGCCTTCGTCCTGCGCCACGCCCTGCTCCAGCGCCTGGCGCAGCAGGCGCTCGGGGCGGCCATCAGCACAATCCTGCGGGGTGAAAAACAACGAGAAATGCTTGCCGATCACTTCATCGGCACGGTAGCCCTTGATTCGTTGCGCGCCGGCATTCCACGACACCACATGGCCGGAGGGGTCGAGCATGTAGATGGCGTAGTCCACCACCGACTGAACCAACTGTTCATAGCGGTGGGCAGGCATGACGGGGTGGTCGAGGCAATCAGCTGAAACCATGCAAACTCCACTGGCACAGCAGGGGGACAGAATGAGCGTAGCCCAGCGCACCCATCAACGAGCAGCCGTGCGACGACAGGCGGTCAGCGTTCCGTTTCGACCAGCACCGGGCTGATGCGCCGCGGCATGGCCACTCTCAACAGCCACAGGCCGACCAGCATGATCAAGCCACCGCAGGCCAGGGCCAGAAGACGCTGCTGCTGAGTATGTTCCGCATCGAAGCCCAGCATTAACAAATAACCGCCCAGGCTGAGCAGGCTGATGTAAAGAAACGCACCCAGCACGACCACCAGGGCGAACAACAGTCGCCAGAATAACCGTGGACGCACGATACGCTCGCCAGCTTGGCGCTGAGTCATCGCTGAACACTCTTGGATCCAATAAAGAGGCAACAGTGGCGTAATGACAGCAAGGTGTCAATTGCCCATTCGATCGCCCCTCCTTTCTGTTGATCTTAGGTGCTGCAGTTGACTCAACTATAACGATGGGTTATAAAGCGCGCTTGATTGCGAAGCCCTTCTGCCTGGAAGCGAGCTGGTCGTTGCGACCCCTTCAAGCGTGCGAGTGTGGTGGAATTGGTATACACAGCAGACTTAAAATCTGTCGGCGTGAGCCTTGCGGGTTCGAGTCCCGCCACTCGCACCAAATTTCGTTGAAAAGGCGCCCTTGCGGCGCCTTTTTGCTGCCTGCCAGCAATGTGTTACGCAGCTGCTAGAGTGGAGCTAGTACCCTCTACTGGAACGCCGCCATGCGCTACTCCCTGTTCGATGGTCAACGTGACATCATCATCCTCATCGCCCGCATACTGCTGATGATCCTGTTCGTCTTGTCAGGCTGGGCCAAGCTGACCGGCTTCGATGGCACGGTCGGCTACATGACCTCGCTGGGCGCCCCTGCCCCGATGCTGGCGGCAGCGATTGCCGTCATCATGGAGTTCGTCGTCGCCATCCTGCTGATCCTCGGCTTCTACACGCGGCCGCTGGCGTTTCTGTTCGCGCTGTTCGTGCTGGGCACGGCGCTGCTCGGCCACCCGTTCTGGAACATGGTCGACCCCGAACGCAGCGCCAACATGACCCAGTTTCTGAAAAACATGGCCATCATGGGCGGCTTGCTGCTGCTGGCGGTCAGCGGCCCAGGGCGCTTCTCGGTGGACGGTCGCTGAATCAGTCGTCGTCGCAATCGTCGAACCAAGCTGGGTGATCGCGCTCTTCGTCATCGAGGTCATCCAGCGTTTCCTCGTCTTCTTCCACCTCATCCTCGGCGCCCTGGGCATCTGCCTCGTGCTCCACATCGTCGTAGAGAAATTCGTGGTCGAGCAGGTGATCGTGCTCGGGTTCGTGCAGGTCGTCTTCGTCGTGCATGCTGGCTCCAAGGGTTATGGCACGCCTATATAGGCTGATCAGGATGTCGGGTCAATGCGTTGTCGCTTAATCCTGGGTTAACCGGCCAGGCGCAGCCTGCAGGCTCTCCCTTCAAACGTCTTTGCCCGCCTGTCATGGCGGGCTTTTTTATGGCGAAGCAAACTTCGGCCCAGAGGATGACAGCCTCATGACCTGACCTTCACGAAATGTCGACATCCGCATGGGCACACTGATCCTGCTCCGTACGTTCTTGCAGCCCGCCGCATCATTGCCGCGGGCTTTTCTTTTTTTTGACGAAGGGCTTGCGCCCCCTCCCCGCTACTGCAGTTTGCTCAAGGCAACTGCCCATCCCATGACCTGAAGCAGTTTTGCCCGGCCAGGCAAGGTCTATGCTGTTCCAGCGATAACCCAAGCTCACATCGGATAGACACGGAGGCTCTTATGAAAGCTGCTGTTGTTGCACCAGGCCGGCGCGTGGACGTGGTAGAGAAAACCCTGCGCCCCCTCCAGCACGGCGAAGCGCTGCTGAAGATGCAATGCTGCGGTGTGTGCCACACCGACCTGCACGTGAAAAATGGCGACTTCGGTGACAAGACCGGTGTAGTACTGGGCCACGAAGGCATTGGCGTAGTCCAGGAAGTTGGCCCCGGCGTCACCTCGCTCAAGCCAGGCGACCGCGCCAGCGTTGCCTGGTTCTATCAAGGTTGCGGGCATTGCGAGTACTGCAATAGCGGCAACGAAACCCTGTGCCGCGAAGTGAAGAACTCCGGCTATACCGTGGACGGCGGCATGGCCGAGGCTTGCATCGTCCAAGCCGACTATTCGGTCAAAGTACCCGACGGCCTCGACTCCGCTGCCGCCAGCAGCATTACCTGCGCCGGCGTCACAACCTACAAGGCGGTGAAAATCTCCAACATCCGCCCCGGGCAATGGATCGCCATCTACGGCCTCGGCGGCCTGGGCAACCTGGCCCTGCAATATGCCAAGAACGTATTCAACGCCAAAGTGATCGCCATCGACGTCAACGAAGAGCAACTGCGCTTCGCCAGCGAGATGGGCGCGGACCTGGTCGTCAACCCACTCAACGAAGACGCCGCGAAGGTTATCCAGGCCAAGACCGGTGGCGCCCACGCTGCCGTGGTTACCGCCGTGGCCAAAGGCGCCTTCAACTCGGCCGTCGATGCCTTGCGCGCTGGCGGGCGACTGGTTGCCGTCGGGCTGCCGTCGGAATCCATGGACCTGAACATTCCCCGCCTGGTGCTGGATGGGATCGAAGTGGTGGGCTCGCTGGTAGGTACACGCCAGGACCTGCAGGAGGCGTTCCAGTTTGCCGCTGAAGGCAAAGTGGTACCCAAGGTGACCCTGCGGCCGATCGAAGATATCAACCAGATCTTTGACGAGATGCTGGAGGGCAAGATCAAAGGCCGCATGGTGATCCAGTTCGAAGGCTGATAGCCTGAAGGCAGATCATTTCGAACAGACACAAGGCCCGTAGGTGATCATCTACGGGCTTTTTGCCTTCTCAGTAGTCAAGGAACAGACCATGAGTTTCGATTGGCATGCCGGGCCGATTACTCGCGCCACGCCGCTGGACAAGCATTACCGAAATACGCAGAAGGTACGTCAGTTTCTGCTCACCGAGTGCGGGGCGGCATTCAAGTTCGACCGTGCCTTCATGGCCTGGATAAAGAGTGGCACGCCGTTAACCATGGGTGACGTGGCGGACGAATGGCTGCGAATGCATCGGTGAGCGCCAGCTTCGGGCTTCAGCAGGCAGCGGTGCGCTGCCCCACTATCGGAATCGGCAGCCGCTTCTTTCAGTATCTTGTCCAACGATTCAACCATGCTGGAATAATCCATTCCCTGACTCCGTCGTTGGTGAGTTACGATCAACGATAGCTTGCAAACGTTTCAGAAATGCTGGCGGAAATGCCTCGGTACAAAAGCAAGCTCATCTCTGGTGCTGACCAATAATCGTGGCACGAGGTTCAAAGAAAACCGCTTAGCTTTTCAAGGGATGCACATGACGATTCGCAGCCTCGCCAAAAATCTCCCACCTGACCCAGGCAATCCAGGCTGGGTGCTTGGATGGGGCGTGCTACGCGACCGGCATCCATGGCATTTTGTCGACGTGTTTGCCGATCAGCACACTGCCGAGGTTGAAGCAGAGCGACACGGTGCTGGCTACGTGGTCGAGTATGGGTCACACCGGCTTGGGTCGAATGAATTCATCTGCGGGGCAAGCCTACCTGAGGGCTAGCCGGTCAACCTGTTACAGGTCAGGGCCAAACTCCATCTAAAGAAAAACCTGCCGAAGCAGGCTTATCGAAGATTCATCGCTTGCTCAACTGCCGGGCCTGGCCCAAGCCTCTTTGAACCCACTCAAAGAAACCTCTCCATCGGTTTGACCTATGCGCATTCGCGCTTTGCCGCCCGACAACAGCGCTTTTTCGAAGCACAAAGAAAAACCCCGCAGACGTTAATCTGCGGGGCTTTCGAATGGTGGAGGCCGAGGTCGGAATCGAACCGGCGTAGACGGATTTGCAATCCGGAGCATAACCACTTTGCTACTCGGCCTCAAAGGTCGGATCTAGCTGCTTGCGCTTCGCTATCTCCTTGAAACGCTGAACCTTTTTCAAAGTTTGCTGCGTTCCGATGGGCGCCATTATGTCTTCATTCCTTTAACCTTGCAACCCCCTGAACGAAAAAAAATTTCAACGGGTTCAAGGTGTTAGCGCAGGCGGCCGAGTTTACTCCACAAGCCCACCAGCGTGTTCTCCACGGTGCCGCTGGCGGCCATGCCAATTCGCTCCTGCAAGCTCTTGCGCTCGGCATAATGCAGGTGGAACAGGTTGGCGTTGCGCGCACGCTCGCTCAGGTACTCGTCGCTGGTCTGCAATTCGTCTACCAGCTTGCGGTTGAGTGCCGCCACGCCCAGCCAGACTTCTCCGGTGGCCACTTCGTCGATGTGCAACTGCGGTCGATAGCGGGCGACGAAGTCCTTGAACAGCTGGTGAGTGATATCCAGGTCTTCCTGGAACTTCTCCCGGCCCTTCTCGGTGTTTTCACCAAACACGGTCAAGGTGCGCTTGTACTCGCCAGCGGTCAGCACTTCAAAGTCGATGTCGTGCTTCTTCAGCAGGCGGTTGACGTTGGGCAGTTGCGCCACCACGCCGATCGAACCGAGCACGGCGAATGGCGCGCTGACGATCTTCTCGCCGATGCAGGCCATCATGTAACCGCCGCTGGCGGCCACCTTGTCGATGCACACGGTCAGCGGTATGCCCGCCTGACGAATACGCGCCAGCTGCGATGCAGCCAGGCCGTAGCTATGCACCAGGCCGCCGCCGCTTTCCAGGCGTAGCACCACTTCGTCCCGCGGGGTGGCGAGGGTCAACAGCGCGGTGATTTCGTTGCGCAGGCTTTCAGTGGCCGAGGCCTTGATGTCGCCATCGAAGTCCAACACGAAAACCCGGCCCTTGTCCTCGGCCTTGCCCTTCTTCTGCTGTTTTTCCGCCTTGGCCTGTTGCTTGCGCAGGGCCTTGAGCTGGGCCTTGTCGAGCAGCCCGGACTCCAGCCGCTCGCGCAAATCCTTGTAGAACTCGTTCAGGCGGGTGACCTGCAATTGCCCACCTGGTTTGCGCCGCCCTTTGCCACGCAGCCCGGCGATGGCCGACAGCACCACGAGGATGGCGATGACCAGGGTGGCGGTTTTAGCGAGAAAGCTTGCGTATTCGGCAAGAAACTCCACAGTAGTCCTCAATGCCCGGAATTAAAGGGCTACGCTACCATGGCTTGTGACACTTTGGTACGGTCTTGTGACATTCCGAAGCACTTGAGGCAGGCTCAGCGGCGCACCTTTCGGGCTTTCTTCTGGGTCCTTATCACCTGCCCGTGAGGGGTCCCTATCGCGCCTACGGGCACCCATGCGAGGGCCTACGGGGGAACCTGCGCGGGAATGATTGAATAGGTGACCTTTCAGATTTTTCTGTCGGATTCTCAAGGGGGCCTATGCGACCACAACCAGAACCCCAGTTGAACGGCCAGACAGACCCAGTAGAGGGCCTGTAGGTGGTCCATGGGGTTCTCCTTGAAGGGTTAGAGTGACTTGTGAAAGCGAACGTCTGTGAGTTCGTGTTGCAGGGCTACCTCAAGGAGGCGCTCATAGGTATGCGGCCACCTCCCTTGAGATTGGTCATTAGAAGCGCCTGATTGAAGCAAGGCATAGCATAGCGCCGCATGTGGTGTCAGAGACTCGACAGGCACCTTAGTGACTACCCGTTTGCCCTTGTAGGTGTAGCACAGTGTGACACTCATCGCGGGACCTTTTTGTGGGCAACTTAGCTATTGAGCATAGCCCGTCACGCTTCGTTTGAGGAAGTATCAATCAACGACCTCAGCGGGCCTTGAGACGCCTTGCAGCGGCCTTGATGTCCCTCATTGCGATTCGATAGTTGTCCTTCTCTCGTTCGAGCAGGTGAACCACAGCAGCCTGTATCGACACACGTTCAAACCCTGAGCCTTCCAGTTCAAGCCAGCGCTTGACGATCATGTTGGACAGCTTGAAGGAATACCGGGAGAGCAGCGTAAAGGTCAGCTCTTTGTCGAGAATGGTCAGCGGTAATAACTTGCTTTGACTGGACTGGTAGCTGGCCTCGACCCATTGAGGTGCCCCCAGATTTGGGGTCTCCCTTTCCAGCTCGTTGAGCATCTTTCGGATGTCTCTGAGTACATGGTCATGGCGCTTACCGGTGATCTCAGCGATCTCCAAGGACGACATACCGGGTAAGCCGTTGAGAGTCGTTGAGGATACCGCTCCGGCCTTGGAGATGTTCTCGAAGATGGTCGCTGTATTGGTGGTCATGGTCATAGTCTGTTTTCCTCTTGTTTGCTCCCTCAAGTTCGCTCCCACCGGCAGCCGAAAGACCCGACCAAGGTTTCTGCCGGTGGCATGAAGGAACAAACAGAAAGACTTTCGGTTAGATAGATGCCCAGCGACGGGCGATGATGCGGATAGGTGAAGCTGTGCCCCTGCCGGTCCCTCTTTAGGTCCGGCCTTACGGGGCTATCAGGGTTTCCCTTAGATCAGCTCAGGGTTTCCCTTAGATCAGCTCAGGGCAATGCGAGTGACCAGCGGGAACGGCACTTGAACGGTCTGAAGACGATCCTCGGTCAGAGCTACCTTGACCATGCCATTGGCGATGATGTCCACCACAGCCACGATCTCAAGGTCCCAGCCTTGGGCGTTTGGGTTGCGAGTCGCTTCAATCTTCCAGATGCTACCGTCTTGGCGCTCACGGTAGCTCAGCGAGGTGAAAAGCTTGGGCAACATGAAGACGCCGTGGTCAGTGCCTGTATACGGCTGTACGCCTGCGCCAATGAGGTCCTCGATAGAGTCCTGACCAGCACGTTGAGCAGCACGCTCAAGAACAGCCACCAGTGACACGGGCAGCAGGATCACGAAGTCGCTCAGCGAGGTCCCTACAGTCTGGTTAACGTGGGTCGTGAGGATGTCGATGAGGTCCTCAGCGATCTCAGCAGGCTTACCCGTTGGTTTGGCCTCAGAGACGCTCTCAGTGCTTGGGGCAGTCGCCAAGATGGCAGCGACCTTACCGGCTGCGCTGTGCTCAATGTCACGAAGCATCTTGTCAGCGGTTTGCTCCATAGACTGGACGGTGAAGCCTGCCATCAGGTTGTGGTCAAAGATCGTAGCTCGGTGGCTGATGACCAATGCCTTGTCGGTCGCCTCGGTGAAGATCACAGAACCGGCCAGGACCTCGCCCTTCTCGACGGTCTGGTTATCCCAGTTCTTACGAGGGTCGAAGGTGACAGAGCGGTCGGCCATGGTGATGATTTGTTGCCCAGTGGCCTCAGAGCCAGCCGGACGGAACTCGCAAGGGGTTGCCTCCATGGCAGCCTCTCGCCACTCATCGCCGTTCAAATAGTCCTCAGCGGCTTCCACAAGGGCTTCCACATAGACGGACACATCGGTGGCCGCTTGGGTCTCTGGACGGACATCGGCAGTGTTGAATCGAATCGACCCTGTGTGCTCATCGACAATGGCAGTGGAGTAGGTCGAGGGTTTGGTGTACTGGAATGGCTTAGTCATGGTTGTTGTCTCCTGAATAGATGAATGAAGTGGTTGTGTGTCGAGGGAAGTGCTGTTACCAGCCACCGCTATTGCTACGACGAGCAGCCAGAATTTTCTGACCATGCTCACGAATGGCAGCGTTTCGGGCTTCCCGATCAGCCTTCGCTTGGGCGATCTCTCGGGGCGTATGCTCACGGCACCGCTCAGCATGGGCATTGGCCTCAGCCTGTTTACGGGCCTTCTCTTGGGCGTCCTCGTACTGATGCTGGCGGTACTCTCGGGCAACTACAGGAATCGCTTGGAGCGACAGACCGGCCTCATCGAACGCCTTAACGATCTCGAATTGCTGGCCCTTAACGGTCCCGCATTGGGCGACCAGCATGGGCAGCATGATGTTCTCGACGTACTCACGGTTCAGGGTCTGGCCCGACACGGTGACTTCGTTCTTCAGGACTTTCGTGATAGTGATTTTCATGGTTTGGGTTCTCCTGTGAGGTGACCCATTCGCTCAGCCTTGGTGCCATAGACGCGCACGACAAGACGGCAAGGAGTGAGCCGCGTGGGCACCTTCCAAGGCTGACGAATGAGTTCTTGATTTGAGTGGTGTTGATGACGGATCAGGACATGGCGGGCCTGAAGGGCATCGGTATTGCGAAGGGTTCAACCGTGGCAACGGCTGTGCAGCAATGGCAGAGAGAAATTATTTTGTTGTTGGTCTTCCTGTCTTACCCATAGTGAGGGTTTTTAACGACAGTCTTGACGGACATCTTTAAGTTGTGAGTGAGATTCCCTCAGAGCCACTCAATGGAATCCTCAAGTGAGTCGAGGCGATGGCTTGAAGACACAACCCTTGTTCAAGTAGTTGATTCAAACGGTCGAGAGTCTTTTGGGGGCACTTAGCGAGGACCCGTTGGGCCACACCGTCCATATCGAAGGTGACCTGTCCAGCCTTGTAGGTCCTGAAGTTGGAGCGATGGTCACTAAGGGCACGACGCAACTCGATGAGCTGGGTTCGAGCTGGTCGAGGGAATACAGTAGACAAGACTGACATATCTTGTTCGGTGAGGCGTGAGTTAGCTGGGCAGACAATGCTGGTCATGTTGGAAGGTCTCCTTTGAGGTGTTCTTAAAGATGCCCTTTGAGATGAGGGGAGTTGTAATTAACAACCCCTCTCCCTCTGGGTCTGGTCGATGCTTTGACCTGAAGATGGTCGTTGAGATTTTCTTTATATTATCCGGCGTTAAGTCGCTAAGCCCCGGAATAGAGCCTCTGCGCCTACCTCAGCCACAATCTCAGCCTTGATGTCTGGGTGTCTCTCGACATACGAAGCGATCCCATGGGCAGCGTGTCGAGCAGCCTTGGCGATTCGCTGGGCGGTCCTCAAGGAATACTCATTGGTCTTACAGGCGTCCGCTGTGATCTCCGAAAGGAACAACGCACCGATGACCGCTCGTGCCTTGACGTTGATCTTTCCGTTGGTGACTCCGGCACTGGTGATGATTGACCCGGTAATGATGTCGTCTACCCATGGCAGCGGATCGGGAATCGCAAGGAGGTGCATGTAGGCTGCGACAGGGTTAGCGAAGGTGGCCTTTGGGCGTCCACGGCCTCGCTTGGGTTCATCGCTTGGGGTCTCTTGGGGTTGCCCTTGGGTGCCGTTGGTCAGGCCCTTGGCGGCTTTCTGTTGGTCCTCAGAGAGGGACTCATCGGCACGACGCTCAGCGGCCCATGCCTGATACTGGGCTTCGAGGTTTGCGGGTCGTACCATGTCCTTGCGGCGGATGACCTCGCCAGTGATTGGGTCAATGTGAAGGATGGTGCCGGTTTCGTGATCGACGTGGCGGTGTAATGGTCCGGGTTGGGTGAGCAGGGTCATGATAGTGGTCCTCATATGGCCGCTGCGAACGTGCAGCCATAGTGAGGGTTTTTACGACACCTACTTACGAAACAGCTTTAAGCTCAAGCCTTGCGCTTCAGCTCTTTTTTAAGCGAGTCACACAATTAACCCAAGAATTATTAAACACCTTGGTATACTCCGCCACTGCAACATCTTGATCTGGACTGTACTCAAACGATGGTGGCTGACCTTGCTGAATGTTGGCGTTTCTAATTAGATTCCTGAGGTAGGCATGATAATGCGGATTAGCTTGCATCGCGTTAGCTGTTTCAATTGACGTGCACTCACATACTGAAGACGGGCTAATCCTCAAATGATTTAATGCATCACTTTTCGCAGAGTCGTTCTGTATAGTGATAAAGCAGAAGTTAGAGCTTGTCTTTTTAGTTAGCCCATACAACTCATCTTCAACCTGCCCCCCCAACGCCACCACAGGGAGCACCAGGATTGCCGCACAAACTATTTCCCTTGCATTCATTGATCGACCTACAATTCTTAAGTTTTCTTTCAACATGGGCGCGAAGCATCTTAAGAAAAACCTTTTGAGGCGCTTTCACTTCCCTGTACAAGCAGCTTACCTATTAGTCTGGCTTGATGGCAATTTGATTTTAACGGATATCTAAACGGAACGCCTCCACAAGCACTTCAAGGAGAGCCGCTTAGGAGCCCTCTGTAATCCGGCATTTAGGTCTTTGTGGTGCTCCCTGAGACGCGCCCCGTTATCGAATCATCCCCAGCGCCTCGACCATAAGGCCCCTCGAAGCAGCCGCATTGCCCCCGTAGACATCGAATGCAAGTGACCCAGAGCTGTGCCCCAAGATGGCCTGGACGATCCCCACAGACACGCCAGCGGCCTTCAGATCGGACGCCATAGAGTGCCTCAACGAGTGGAACGACAGCCCTCCCCCGGTCTTAGTGCCCAGCAGGTCTCGGATCATCTGATTGGTGAGTTGATCGAAGCCACTCTTGGACTGAGTGAACAACCGCCCTTGGGTCTGCGAGAGTTTCTCAAGGTGGTCCTCTGGGATTCCCAGCAGTGGCACTGTGCGACGACTGAATGAGTTCTTGAGGGTCTTCCCGTCCTTGTCGTTGATGTCCATGACCCAGTGACCGCCATCCTCATAGATGTCACTGCCGGTGAGCTGGTGAATCTCTCCAATGCGTGCCCCGGTGGCAACCCCAAGGGCAATGACAGATGCTTTCCAGTCGTTCCCAAGGTTGCCCATTGCCCAGTCATGGAGAGCCTTTAGGTGGTCCCCAGTGAAGGCTGTGCGGTCGCTATCCGCCCCTTTGGTGATAGTCAGCTTCTTGGAGTAGTCACGCTCAATGAGACCCGTAGCCACAGCCCAGCCAATGACAGTGGAGGCATGGGTCATGACCTTGTTAACAGAGGATGGCTTACGACCATCAGCCAAGAGAGCATCACGAAGGCCCACAAAGGTTGCCCTTGTGTGCTTGGACATATCGGTGTCCCTGAGGTGCGCAACGATGGTGCTGGTGCTGCTCTTCCAGTTCTTCAAGGTATTGGCCGACTTGTCCCCGCCACGCTCAGCCTTGAAGGCTTCGTAGAGGGACTGGAATGTGGTCGTAGAGCTGTCCGTGGAGAGCGACTTACAGATAGGGACAGGGACAGGCACAGGCTCACGACTATCGACATCTCCTACTTGATTAACACTGCCTATAGGTCCCTTCAGGTCCCCATTGAGCAGCTCGACCAGCTCTCTCAGGTCTCCGCTGTGCCGCCCTTGAGCAGCCTCCAGAACCCTCTGAGCCATCAGAACGGCCTGCGCTTGGGCTAACCTCATGGGCATCGTCTCGGCTATCTGAGCGAGGTTCTCGGAGACCTCAGACAGGACCAGCCCATAGGCTTCGCCTTGTGGGTTGCCCAAGGCTTCCTCAGCGATGTCCCGAAGGTTATCCCGTAGTTCCCCCCAAGATGCCTCTGGGTTGTCGAGGTGGAACGCTTTGAGGGTCTGAAGCAGGTGCTTGGCAGTTGTCATGGCAGCAGGTCGATTGGTGGTCTTGAGCGAGATCGTGCAGGAGGTGTGGCAGCCCTTGAGGCGAACTCGAAGGTGATAGCGCCCAGAGGCTCTACGGTAGACGTAGGGCACTGCGATTTGTGACACGTTGGGACGATTTGTGACACTGGATTCAGCGGTAAGGATGGACATTTTGGGTGGAAGCCCCGTGCTGCTTGGCTTTACCCGAGATCAAGGACAGTTGGCAAGAAACTCCACGTTGACTCCTTGAATGCCTGCGCCAATGCGGCGCGTAACTGTTGCAAGCATACCGTTGCGTCTGTAGTGCTGCCAGCCGGTGTAAACGCTGGCAACATCTTTCAAACAACCTTTTCAAACGCTTGTATGTTTTTTCGTTGACAGCCTGAGTGCCGCATCCTAACCTCGCAGCAACCTCCAACAGGCCGGAACCTTTCGTGGGCAACCTCTACCTGATCCGACATGGCCAAGCCTCCTTCGGTGCCGATGACTACGACGTCCTCTCGCCCGTGGGCGTGCGCCAAAGCCAGGCCCTGGGTGAACACCTGGCCCAGTTGGGTATACGGCTGGATCGCTGCGTAGCAGGCGACCTGCGCCGCCAACAGGATACCGCCCGCCTGGCGCTGCAGGCACTGCACGCCAATGGTTGCCCAGTGCCGGCTGTTGAGACCGACGCCGCATTCAATGAGTTCGATGCCGACGGCGTGATCCGTGCCCTATTGCCCGCACTGTTGCCGGACGAGCCTAATGCCTTGCAGGTACTGCGCAATGCCGCGCAGCACCGCAGCGAGTTCCAGCGCCTGTTCGCGCTGATGGTCCAGCGCTGGCACGATGGCGAACATGTCGACGATGGCCTGGAAACCTGGCAGGCGTTCACCGCCCGCGTTCAAGGTGGCCTGCAACGCGTACTGGATGCCGCCGGCAGCGGCGACAATATCGCCATCTTCACCTCGGGCGGTACCATTGCCGCCCTGCTCCACCTGGTTACCCGTATCACCCCCAGTCAGGCGTTCACGCTGAACTGGCAGATCATCAACACGTCGCTCAGCCAGTTGAAGTTTCGCGGCCGCGACGTGGCACTGGCTTCCTTCAACAGCCAGGCCCATGTGCAGCTGTTGAAGGCGCCGGAGCTTGTCACTTACCGATAAGCCCGGCTTGTTGTGTCCCTGCGGGGACGTGTAAATCACTCTATAAGGAATGCGCCATGACCTCCGTAGCTGATGCCGTTAAGAAGATGCAAGAGAAGTTCAACCCAGCCGCTGCCGCCGGCCTGGACCTGGTGTTCGGCTTCGACATCACCGACGAAGGCAAGAAATACGCGCTGATCGTCAAAGACGGCACCTGCGACCTGCAGGAAGGCGAAAACCCGGATGCCAACTGCACCCTGGTGATGGACAGCGAAACCCTGAAAGGTATCGTCAGCGGCGAAACCGACGGCATGCAGGCCTTCATGGGCGGCAAGCTGCGCGTTGAAGGCGACATGATGCTGTCGATGAAGCTCAGCGAGCTGTTCCCGTCCTGAAGGCTGGGCAAACCGGATGATCGAAAAACCGAAGCCTGACCGGCTTCGGTTTTTTTTTGCCCTGCATTCGATGCAGTGATCCACCAGCAACACCCTCATCTATATGGCAACTGGCATGCTTGTTCCAGCCTCGGCAGGCCATTAGATTAGCCAATAGTCCTTGCGATCGAAAATAAGGAAAACGCATGACGCTCACCGACCAGTCCACCCAGGTACGCCCCGGCGAAGAACTCGACGCGGCCGTCATCGCCCCTTATCTGAAGGCCAACATCCCTGGCCTGGACGGCTTGCCGAGCATCAGCCAGTTCCCTGGCGGCGCCTCCAACCTTACCTACCTTGTCAGCTACCCAGGCCGCGACTTCGTGCTGCGACGACCACCGTTCGGCCAGAAAGCCAAGTCGGCGCACGACATGGGGCGCGAGTTCCGTATCCTCAACCAACTGAACAGCGGCTTCCCCTACTGCCCCAAGGCCTATGTGCACTGCACCGACAGCAGCCTGATCGGCGGCGAGTTCTATGTGATGGAGCGGGTCAAGGGCATCATCCTGCGCTCGGACATCCCGGCCGAACTGAACCTCGACCCCAGCCGTACCGAAGCCCTGTGCAAAAGCTTCATCGACCGCCTGGTCGAGCTGCACCAGGTGGACTACAACGCCTGCGGCCTGGCAGACCTCGGTAAACCGGAAGGCTATGTGCAGCGTCAGATCGAGGGCTGGACCAGCCGCTATGAAAAGGCCCTGACCCCGGATGCGCCGCGCTGGGAAAAGGTCACCGCCTGGCTACAGGAAAAAATGCCCGCCGATCACCCGCGCCCCGGCATCGTGCACAACGACTACCGTTTCGACAACGTGATCCTCGACGCCGACAACCCCATGCGCATCATCGGCGTGCTGGACTGGGAAATGGCCACCCTGGGCGACCCGCTGATGGACCTGGGCAACAGCCTGGCCTATTGGATCGAAGCCGACGACCCAGCGCCGGTGCAACTGATGCGCCGCCAGCCAAGCAACGCGCCGGGCATGCTCAGCCGCCGCCAGTTCGTCGACTACTACGCCGAGCGCGCCGGTATCCGCCTGGACAACTTCGATTACTACTATTGCTATGGCCTGTTCCGCCTGGCGGGCATCGTCCAGCAAATCTACTACCGCTTTTACCACGGCCAGACCCAGGACAAACGTTTCGCCCAGTTCATCCACATGAACCGCTTGCTGGAGCAAATGTCCCTGCAGGTCATCGCCAAGTCCAGCCTCTGAGCACCGCCACGACGACGGATAACAAGGAAAACAGCATGTCCAAAACCCACCTGTTCGACCTCGACGGCAAGATTGCTTTTGTTTCCGGCGCCAGCCGAGGCATCGGCGAGGCCATCGCCCACTTGCTGGCGCAGCAAGGGGCCCACGTGATCGTTTCCAGTCGCAAGCTCGACGGTTGCCAACAGGTGGCCGACGCCATCATCGCCGCCGGCGGCAAGGCCACGGCAGTGGCCTGCCACATTGGTGAACTGGAGCAGATCCAGCAGGTGTTCGCCGGCATTCGCGAACAGTTCGGGCGCCTGGACGTGCTGGTCAACAACGCCGCCACCAACCCGCAGTTCTGTAACGTGCTGGACACCGACCCAGGAGCGTTCCAGAAGACCGTGGACGTGAACATCCGTGGTTACTTCTTCATGTCGGTGGAGGCCGGCAAGCTGATGCGCGAGAACGGCGGCGGCAGCATCATCAACGTGGCGTCGATCAACGGGGTTTCGCCTGGGCTTTTCCAGGGTATCTATTCGGTGACCAAGGCGGCAGTCATCAACATGACCAAGGTGTTCGCCAAAGAATGCGCGCCGTTCGGCATTCGCTGCAACGCCCTGCTGCCTGGCCTGACCGATACCAAGTTCGCTTCGGCACTGGTGAAGAACGACGCCATCCTCAATGCCGCCTTGCAGCAGATCCCGCTCAAGCGCGTGGCCGACCCCAAGGAAATGGCCGGCGCAGTGCTGTACTTGGCCAGCGATGCCTCCAGCTACACCACCGGTACCGCGCTCAATGTCGACGGTGGCTTCCTGTCCTGATCAAGCCTTTACCGCCACCAGGGTGTAGCTCAGGGGCAGGCGTGCGGGCTGCTCGCGCAGGCGATACTCACCGTCGTCGCCCTTGACCATCTGCCCTGGCAGCGCCTCCCAGGGGATGCTCTGGTGCTCGACCAACGCAGTCAGCTGCAGGCCGTGGGCCAGCAAGGCAGTGATCACCTCACCCAAGCCGTGGTTCCATTCGTGGGTTTCGGTGTGGGCCAGGCGTTGCTCGGTTTCGACGTAGGTCTGGTCGTTGTGCCACACCGTCGGCGCTTCGTGCTCGAAGTACGGGTATTCCAGCTGCAGTCGGTCCTGGTGGTCTTCGTTGACAGCCATCAACATTGGGTGCCCATCGCGCAAGAACAGCCGCCCGCCCGGTTTGAGCAGGGCTGCGACGGTGCGTGCCCATGGCTCGATGCGGGGCAGCCAGCAGAGCGCGCCAATGCCGGTATAGACCAGGTCGAAAGTACCTGCCGGCAGTACCTGGTCGGCGGCATAGACGTCGGATTCGACATAGTCGATGGGCACCGCGCAACGCCCGGCCAATGCCCGCGCCTCGGCCAGCGAAGCCGCGGAGTAATCCAGGCCGCAAACCTTGGCACCAAGGCGCGCCAGCGAGAGCGTGTCGGTGCCGATGTGGCACTGCAAGTGGACAGCGTCGAGCCCCTCGATATCGCCGAGCAATGGCAGGTCGAAGCGCACGGTTTCAGACAGGTGCCCAGGTTGCTGGACCAGGCGTTCGACTTCGTAGTCCTTCGACGCGGCGTGCAGCGGGGCACGTTCGTCCCAGCTGACGCGGTTGAGTTGCAGTGAACGGTCCATGGTGTCTTCCTTGAGTGGTAGCGGCTCATGCTAGCCGTCACCTGCACCTCCAGGACACCACTGCCTTGCTAAAAATTGTAAAAGTCGTTCTCGCAGAATCGGTTCAAGCCGTTACAAACAGGTCGCCGCAGCCGCCCGCCGCTGCAATGCCACCCCGTCGTTCTTCTGCGCGTAGTAATCCACCGTCGCCCCACCCGCCTGCGGGTAAACGTCCACGAACGCCTCGGCCTCACGGGTATACACAGTGAACCCACCCTGCTTGCGCGGCTCCAGGTAGCCACTGGCGTCGTCACCGAACACCTTCTCTTCCTGCCAGCTGAACTGGATGCACTGGGCAACCAACTCTGGCGCCTTGTGCGAGTCGAGCTGCGCCATCGGCTTGCCGCCGCGTGCCGTCTCCATGGTCGCAGAAGCACAACCGACCAGCATCAGCGCCGCGGCCATCGGCAGAATCGCACGCATGTTCCATCCTCAAGGTAAAAAAGAAGGCGACTCTAGCATTGCCGGGTAGCGCGCGTGAACGGTTGCGTACAGTCAACTCGCCTCGACCAATGCCGCCATGTGCACCGTGTTGCGCCCAGCGGCCTTGGCCTGGTACAGCGCCGCATCGGCCTGGGCCAGCAAGCTGGCAGTACTGTCCCCTGGGCACGGCACGCCGCACCACAGGCCTACGCTGAAACGCAGTTCGATCTGGTCACCGGCAAAACGCGCCGGGCTGCGCGCAATGGCCTCGCGCAGCCCTTGCAGGGCGGCCATTGCACCGGTGCGGTCGGTGCCGGGCAACAGCAACAGAAACTCTTCGCCGCCGTAACGACCAAGGCTGTCACCCTGGCGCAGGCGCTGCTGCAACTGGCGCACGCAGTGGCATAACACCTCATCGCCAGCCAGATGCCCATACAGGTCATTGATGCGTTTGAAATGGTCAATGTCGATCATCGCCACCGCCAGACTGCCCTGCTGATCGCGTGCACGGTCCAGTTCGACGCCGAAGCGTTCGAGGATCGCCCGGCGATTGTAGGTACCGGTCAGCACATCACGCAGAGCGAGGTGCTGCAGGCGCGATTCGCTACGCTCCTTGGCCAGGAGCACCAAGCCGATCGAGTACATCATCACCGTGGCGGTGCCGATGGCCACAGAAATGCTCTGTTTGAGGTTGCTGGTGTCATAGCGCATTTCCACCGCCGTGCCATTGGCCACCGCCACCACACGCATACCCAGGCCCACCAGGCTGATCAACGCGCCAATCTCCAGCAACAGATGGGCCCTGCCCGGCCGCTCGGCATAACGCCACGCCCAATACAAGATCATCGCGCACTGCAGCATCAGCACCAGGGTCGCCAGCAGCATGCGCGGTTCCAGCGTATCGAGCAGCAGCATCAGCCCCACCAGCATGCAGGCCGGTATGACGAAGATGACACGCCAGGGCACTACCTGCTCACGCACCCGGAACAAGCTGGCCGTGTAGAACGCCAGGGCCAGCGACAGCAGGCTGTTGCCCACGCCATAGCTGAGCCACAAAGGGGCTTGGGCATAGACGGTGTAGCAGACATAAGCCAAGGCATGCACCAGCAGCCCGCAGCCAGTCAGCATCAGGTTGTCGCGGCGGTTGCTGCGCCCGACCAGCAGCAAGCAGAAGGCCAGGATGGTTGCCACCAGGGCAACGGCGGCGAACAACGTGGGGGTGTGGGCGATCATCGTGATTCACCGTGTGGCAGGTTGCCGTCTTGACTGCGGCTTACCCCACAGTTTAGAAGGGCATTGGCCGCTCGGCCATGACCGAACGGGACAGAACAGCAACCCGCAAGCACGCCGCTCATCGCTGTCAGCACAATTTTTTAACCGCCCGGGAAACCAAATGGAGCGATCCCAGTCTCAGGAGGTGTCCCATAAACCTATGCGGATCAAGGACCTATATCGTGAGCACCCGTCTTGCAAGCCTTTCGCTGGTTGCCGTTGTCCTGCTGACCGCAGGTTGCCACAGCCATCGCTACCACGACGATGACGATGGCTGGCGTGACCGCGACCGTGACCATCGCCACCACCATCGGCATGACCGCGACGATGACGATGATGACAATCGGCAATACCGCGGTGACCGCTACTACCGCTGAAGCGTCTTTTCAGCCCTGACCCGCCGCCCGTTGCGCGGCAACTTATCCTGATGATTCCTTTGAGGTTCGTATCATGCGTCTGACTCTGCCTTCCCTTGCCCTCGGCCTGCTGCTGTGCCAGGGCGCTTTCGCCGGTGACGGTACTGCCGCCATTGGCGGCGGCCTGGGTGGTGTCCTGGGCAACGTTGTTGGTCAACAGCTTGGCGGCAAGACTGGCGCGGCCATTGGCGCCGGCGTTGGCGGCGCGGCCGGCAGTGCTGTCGGTGCACGCAAGGGCAACCGCACCGAAGCTGCCATCGGCGGTGGCCTGGGTTCGGCTGGCGGCTCGCTGCTGGGCGGTGCAGTAGGCGGCAAGACCGGTTCGACCGTAGGTGCCGGCCTGGGCGGCGCCGCCGGTGGTGCCCTTGGCAACCATCTGGGCGACGAAAACCGCGGCAGCAAGAAGCACCACCGCCACCGTCACTGATTACGTGAATGAAGGGCCGCATAGCGGCCCTTTTGGTTGCAGCACATCAACACCTCCTTCACGACACGCTGGCACACTGGCTGCTACTGTCTATCGTGCCTCCGTGTGAAGGAACACCCCCTCCCCATGAACCAAGAGCTACTCTGGGTCCTCGGCCTGCTGGCCATCGTCATTTTCCTCTTCGTCATCAACCGCCCACGCATGGACGTGGTCGCGCTGCTGGTGATTCTTGCCCTGCCGCTGCTTGGCATCCTCACCGTGGAACAGGCCTTGGCCGGTTTCAGCGACCCCAACGTGGTGCTGATCGCGGCCCTGTTCGTGATCGGTGAAGGCCTGGTGCGCACCGGCATTGCCTACCGCATCGGCGAATGGATGAGCGAGCGGGCCGGCAACAGCGAAGCGCGCCTGTTGGTGCTGCTGATGGTGGCCGTGGCCGGGCTCGGGTCGATGATGAGTTCTACCGGTGTGGTAGCCATTTTCATCCCGGTGGTGCTGAGCATCGCCGCGCGCCTGCAGATTTCGCCCAGCCGCCTGATGATGCCACTGGCCTTTGCCGGCCTCATAAGCGGCATGCTCAGCCTGGTCGCCACACCGCCTAACGTGGTGGTACACAGCGAGCTGGTACGCAATGGCCAAGCAGGCTTCAGCTTCTTCAGCTTTACCCCGTTCGGCCTGGTGGTACTGGTGCTGGGCATTGGCTACATGCTGCTGACCCGGCACTGGCTCAACGGCGAGGTACGCAAGGACGGCCGGGTGGAAAGCCGCCGCACCCTGCTGGACCTGGTGCTGGACTACAAGCTCAACGGCCGTGAACGGCGCCTGCGCATCCGCCCCCATTCCCCCCTGATAGGGCACACCCTTGGCGAACTGGAGCTGCGCACCCGGCACGGCGCCAACGTGATTGGTATCGAACGCCAGCACAAGTTCACCACGCGGGTGATCGCTGCCGACTCCAGTACCGTGCTGCATCAGGGCGACGTGCTGCTGCTCGACCTGTTCGCCAACCGCGACGACCTGCGCAGCCTATGCCAGGCCATGCAACTGGAGCCGCTGCACTTCAAAGCTGCCTACTTCATCGACCAGTCCCAAGAGCTTGGCATGGCCGAGGTCTCGCTACCGCCGGGCTCGCAGCTGATCGGCAAGAGCATCCTCGAACTGGCGTTTCGCACCCGCTATGACCTCAACGTGGTCGGCCTGCGCCGTGAGCAGGCGGCCATCGAAGAGCAACTGGTGGAGGAAAAGCTGCGCCTGGGCGACACCTTGCTGGTGGTCGGCCCGTGGAAGGCTGTACGCCAGTTGCAAAGCAAGCCCAAAGACTTCCTGGTACTGAGCCTGCCCGCCGAAATCGACCTGGTCGCCCCCGCCCGCACCCGTGCGCCGCAGGCGTTGCTGAGCCTGGCGGTGATGGTCGGGCTGATGGTCAGCGGCGCGGTGCCCAATGTCATCGCCGCGCTGATCGGCTGCCTGTTGATGGGCGCGGGCCGTTGCATCGACATGAACAGCGCCTACCGGGCTATCCACTGGCAAAGCCTGGTGCTGATCGTCGGCATGCTGCCCTTTGCCCAGGCGCTACAGAAAACCGGCGGTATCGACCTGGCAGTGGGCGGGCTTGTCAGCGTACTGGGCGGTGCCGGCCCCAGCGCCATTCTTGCCTGCCTGTTCGCCGTCACGGCGGTGATCGGGTTGTTTATTTCCAACACCGCCACCGCAGTGCTGATGGCACCGGTGGCCGTCAGCACTGCAGCGCAGCTGGGCATGTCGCCCTACCCATTCGCGATGACCGTGGCATTGGCCGCGTCGGCGGCATTCATGACGCCTATTTCATCGCCGGTCAACACGCTGGTGCTGGGTCCGGGGCAATACCGCTTCGCCGACTTCGTCAAAATCGGCGTGCCGTTCACCATACTGGTAATGCTGGTAACCATCGTGATGGTGCCGTGGTTCTTCGGGCTTTGAGGATAGCGGCAGGGAGTGGCGGCAATTTGCCATTATCCCGACCGATCGCGGCAGATTGACATCAACTACCCTGACGAAACACACTGCGGGTTATTGCCCCAGGTGCTTCAAGGCGTTGTCCTGGATTTCGTTTCCGCTTGCCGGTCGAGTTCATGGTTTTTCCAGCCCAATCGCGCTTGATGCCTTATGTCTTTCTGCTTTGCCTGACCTTTGCCCTTACCCTGGGCGGCATCCTGGCACGCCCGATCGAATCGCTGTCGCTGTTCTGGCCGGTGAATGCGGTACTGGCCGGCGTACTGCTGCGCTACCCCCGCCAAGCCACGTTTACCGGCTTCAGCCTGGTGTGGCTGGCCATGGTCGGCGCCGACTTGCTGTGCGGCAGTGCCTGGGTGCCGGCCCTGTGGTTCAACTTGTGCAATCTTGGCGTGGTGGTCACCCTCTGGCAGTTGCTTTCTCGCTTGCCACGGCTGCATCGGCGCATGCGCACCCCACACGGCGTGCTCAGCGTGTTCGCCGCCTGCGCCGCCGCCGCCATGGTGGCAGCCAGCATGGCAGCGGTAATGGCTGCCCCCTGGTTCGAACAGTCGTTGCGTGCCACCTGGCTCGCCTGGTTCAGCGAACAATTCTCGACCAGCGTGCTGGTGCTGCCGGTAATGCTTACAGCGCCCTCGCTGCGTGCCCTGGTGCGTGGCGGTGCACAGCCCATCCGTCTGGCACCGTTGCTGGTGCTGTTGGCCTCGCTGGCGTTCAGCATCGCGTTTGGCGGGCCTGGGGCCATTGCCTTCCCGATTGCCGCGTTGCTGTGGTGTGCCTGGACCTATTCACCGTTCCTGGTTTCACTACTGACGCTCACGGCCGGGAGCACACTGATCGTAGCGGTGGCACAAAACCTCATGCACTTCAGCGTGCCGCAGAGCGAACCGGGGGTCACCACGCTGATGTCGGCTCGCCTTGGCATCGCCATGCTGGTGCTAGGGCCGCTGGTGGTGGCCTGCGTCAGCCAGGCCAACCGCAGCCTCATGGCCCGCCTGGCGCGCCAGGCCACCATCGATCACCTCACCGGCGTGCTCACCCGCAGCGCTTTCACCCGTCGTGCCAACGCGCTGCTCGACAGCCGCCAGCAGCACGCCCAGGCGCTCCCGCTGACCCTGATGATGCTGGACATCGACCATTTCAAGTCGGTCAACGATGCTCATGGCCATGCGGTCGGTGACCAGGTGCTGCGCCAGTTCGCCGGCACCCTGCAGGATCAGTTGCACAACGACGAACTGTTCGCGCGCCTGGGCGGTGAGGAATTCGCGGTCATCATCCCCGGCCTTGCGCCAGAGCGGGCCAAGTTCACCGCCGAACGCCTGCGCCGCGCCGTGCAGGACCTGCATGTAATGCAGGCCGACCAACGCTTGCAGATTACCGTGAGTATCGGCCTGGCTGGCTGCGATGCCGACATGCCAGCCCCTAGCCTGGACGAACTGCTGGCGAGTGCCGATCAGGCGCTGTACCGGGCCAAGGCCCACGGCCGCAACCGCGTCGAACAGGCCGAAGCACAGCGCCAGGTGGTCTGAACTAGCCGGCCAGCAAGTCCCACGACAGCTTGGCGATCAGCACACACAACAGCAGCAGGAACAGCCCGCGGACAAAGCCGGCACCCTTGCGTACGGCCAGCCAGGTACCGGTCAGCGCACCAAGGATGTTGCACACCGCCATCGGCAAGGCGATGGCATACAGCACGTTGCCCGTCGGTACGAAGAACACCAGCGCCGCCAGGTTGGTGGCAATGTTCACCACCTTGGCCGACGCCGAAGCGTGCAGGAAGTCCAGGGCAAAGAAGCGGATGAACAGGAAGATCAGGAAGCTACCGGTACCCGGGCCGAACAGGCCATCGTAAAAGCCGATCGCACCGCCGATCAGCACCGCCAGGCACTGCTCCTTGCGGCCGATCCGCGCAGGCTTGTGCAGGGTGCCGAAGTCCTTCTTGCAGAAGGTGTAGATGGCCATCAGCACGATCAGCACCAGCACAGCCGGGCGCATCACGCTGGAGGGCACCAGCGACACTGTGGCAGCTCCGGCGAACGACATGACAAAGGCGCTGAGTGCCGCCGGCACGATCAACCCCCAGTCCAGCGTCACCTTGCGGATGAACGAACGCGCCGCGAAGGCCGTGCCACATACCGACGCCAGCTTGTTGCTGCCGAGCAATGCCGCCGGTTGCGCGGTGGGCAGCACGTTGAACAACGCAGGGATCTGGATCAGCCCGCCGCCACCCACGGCGGCATCGATCAGCCCAGCGGCGAAGGCGAACACGCAAAGCACAGCAATATCCATCATGACGCGGTTCCAGGCAGTGAAGACGCCCGCAAGGCTAATCAAAGTGGTGCCGTTGTGTTGAAATGCCATATTGCAATAACTGCAACAAGGAGCAGGCAATGGCATTGGACATGTTGCGAGAAATCCAAGCGTTCGTCAGCGTGGCGCACAAACGCAGCTTCGTAGCCGCCGCCCGTGCACTGGGGCGCTCACCCAGTGCAGTTACGCGCGCGGTGCAAACCCTGGAAGACAATGCCGGCAGCAAGCTGCTCAACCGCAACGCCAACGCCGTGACCCTGACCGAAGCCGGCGAGCGCCTGTTGCCACACGCCGAACGCTTGCTGGATGTGCAACGCGATGCTGCCGATGAACTGGCCGCGCTAAGCGGCAGCGCCCAGGGCTGGATCCGCTTTGCCGTGCCACAACTGCTGGGGGAACATGTGCTGCCGCAGGTGCTTGCCGAGTTTTCCCGCTGTCACCCTCAAGTGACCCTGGACGTACAGTGCAGCGACGAAGCCCTCGACCCGCTGCAGGGCAAATTCGATTTCGTGGTGCGCGGTGCCTTCCCGCAATCGAGCGAACTGATCGGTTATCCGCTGTGGCCCTACCAGCGCCATTTGTATGCCAGCCCGGCGTACCTGGCCCTGGCCGGCACACCGCAGCATCCAGAGGACCTGGAGGGGCATACGCTGATCCTGCATACCGCGCCACGTATCCTCAAGGCCTGGCACTTCTGTCGCGACGGCCAGATCACCAGCCTGCGCCCCAGGCCCAGGCTGCGCCTGGGCTCGGGTCATGCGGTGTACCACAGCACCCTGGCCGGCGCCGGTATCGCTCGCCTGGCCGCCTGGGTCGGTGAGGCGCAGGTCAACGTCGGGCGCCTGGTGCGGGTGTGCCCGCATTACCGCCTGACGTCGAGCAGCGGCCAGGACCCACAGATGCATGCCGTGTACCCTGCTGGCGAGCTGCCGGCGCGGGTGCGTGACTTGCTGGCAGCCCTGCGCCGTGCAGGCATGGGCTGTTGAAACAGAGCCAAAAACGGCTGTTCAATTTCTGCTCAATTTAACAGAGCCCGCCGTGGGCCTGGCCTGCAGCACTTTATCCACAGACCTACCCACGTTTTTTGTGGACAGATTTCCCCGCACAAAGAAAGACTTATCGCTCAAGCAGCAATGCCGAATTGGCCAGCTTGACCAGCTCGATCCATTCCTGCGTGCTAACTACTCCGGCCTGCTCCAACGCCTCGGCATAGCGCAGAGCCTGGTCATAGCCCTGCTCATCAAGCGCGCCCTCGGCGAGAAAACGGCTACGCCACTCCAGCATGGCTGAAGTGCCTTTCTTGCATTCCATTAATGTATCGACTCCAAGGCAAAAAGACCGCCGAATGAGCGGCGGCGGGAGACTACACGAGCCTTTTGCACTTGAGAATGACTTGCACCTACCGCTGGTCCAGCCGTGCAACAAGAGGGGGAGTGGCCATTTGCCTAAAGATTGGGCCCGCCGTAAGAAGTAGACGGGCCGCGCAGGAGGAAAGCAGTTGAACTCAGCTTGGCGGAATGGTGCCAAGAATACCAATCAGAATGGTCAGTAGCAGAAAACCACCCAGGAACAGCGCCAGCTTGCCCATTGGAACCTCTACAGTTGTGATGCGGGGATGGGCATATTGTCGGGCCTGGGCTGATACGGTTACAGATTCAGGTTTGTGGAAAAAAAGCAGATCAGATGGAAACCCTCTGAAGCTTTTCTGCAGGCAGCCAGCCCAACTCGCCATTACCCTGGCGTCGGCACCAGACCCAGCCATTGAGCGGACGCACCATCTGCACCCGTTGCCCTGGGTCGACATCCAGCTCGTGCGCTGAATAATGGTCCAGCGCCCTACCCTGGCACACGCTGAGCCGCTCGATCAGCTGCGCCGGCACCCAGCCTGGCGCTTGGCCTGCGCAGGTGCACAGGTACCAGTCCTGCCAGCCTGGCTCGCCTTCGTAGCGCGGGCCGATGTCCAGCAAGGTGCCCTTGGCAAAGCGAATAGGCTGGGGGTACTCGCTGCGGTGGGGTTCGATGACTACGTAATGCATGGGCCTCTCCTTGGCCGGAAAACCATCGATCGTAGCAGAGGCGGAACATCCCGCCGCTGCACGGTACTTGTATCGTTATGTGTACAAATTGAGACCTGATACACAAGAACGTTTCCTGCAGGCTACTCGGACATATCGGCGATACAGGCGTCATCTTTACTGGCCCCATCACCTCGCACCGCTGGCTTTGCCAAGGAGACGCCCGATGCCCGCCCATCACTCGACCACCACCCCGCCACGCCGTTCCCGCCATACCCTGCTTGCCTGCGCCCTGTTGCCGCTTGGGCTGATGGCCGTGAACCTCGCCACCGCTGCACCCGCGCAGCCCGAGGCAGCAGTGGTGGCAGACAACTTCGGCCCGCTGAAACACATAAACGCTGGCGTGCTCGACGTGTCCTACGTGGAGCAAGGTCCAGCCGATGGCCCGGTAGTGATCCTGCTGCATGGCTGGCCCTATGACATTCACAGCTTTGAGCAAGTTGCACCTGACCTGGCGGCAAAAGGGTACCGAGTGTTGGTGCCCTACGTGCGCGGCTACGGCCAGACCCGCTTCCTGTCCGCGCAAACGCCACGCAATGCCCAGCCCACGGCGCTGGCCAGCGATGTCATTGCGTTCATGGATGCGCTGCATGTCCGGCGCGCTGTACTCGCCGGCTTCGACTGGGGTGCACGCACCGCCGATATCGTCGCGGCGCTGTGGCCCGAGCGGGTCAAAGCCCTGGTGTCAGTCAGTGGCTACCTGATCAGCAGCCAGGAGGCCGCCAAAGCCCCGCTGCCACCCAGCGCCGAGCTGCAGTGGTGGTACCAGTACTACTTCGCGACCCCACGCGGCCAGGCTGGCTATGAACAGAATCGGCATGCGTTCGCCAAACTGATCTGGCAAACCGCCTCGCCCAGCTGGGCCTTCGACGATGCCACCTTCGAGCGCAGCGCCAAGGCCCTGGACAACCCCGACCACGTGGCGATTACCGTGCACAACTATCGTTGGCGGCTGGGGCTGGCCCTGGGCGAAACACGCTATGACCCGCTGGAAGCCAAGCTGGCCACCTTCCCCAGCATCACGGTACCGACCATTACCTTGGAAGGCGACGCCAACGGCGCCCCGCACCCACCGGCCGAAGCGTATGCGCAGCGCTTTACCGGCAAGTACGAATATCGGCTGATAAGCGGTGGCATCGGCCACAACCTGCCGCAGGAAGCACCACAGGCGTTTGCCAAGGCGGTGGTCGATGCGGACCACATGTAGCCTGCGGACGGCAATTGCTACGTAAGGTTTCAAAGGCACGACAGACTCTGGGCTTGGCCAGGTTGAACGATCTATCCGTCGAAAGGCGATTGAGCCCAGCAAACACTGGACGTTGAGCCTGATTATGAAGACATGAGTTGAAACGCAGGCTGTAGGATCTTTTACCTGGCAGTGTAGGAAGTAATGTAGCAGCGGAATTTGCCTGTATGAAACATCAGTTTCTTCAGCAAATTCGAGCTGCTACGGTCCATTTTTCCTACAACGGCACGGACGCCTACAGCATGAGAAAAGCATGGACCCGTTCAACGCCTCGGCCCTGAAGCTACAGAAAAACTTGCTTAACCTGCGTGGTGAGCGCGATCGCCTGAGAAGTGAGGGCAAGGACAAGGAAGCAGACCTGCTCGCTGGGCCGATCGAGCGGCTGGAGGCTGCGGTTTCACAGTTACCGGCTTCATTGAAGCCCGTAACCTTGCAGTGATCGTCACCGCTCCTGCAAAGCATGCCGCAGACGCGCAGCGCGGCCTTGTGTCGCGAAAGGCCGCGCTGCACTGGCAATCGACTTCAGAACAGCTTGACCGTGTAACTGAGGATCAAGCGGTTCTCATCGATATCGGTGCGGTAATTGGAGCGCGCCATCACATTGCGCACGCGTATCCCCAGCCCAGCCAGCGGCCCGCTTTGCACCACATAGGCCAGGTCCAGATCGCGCTCGCGGTCACGCCCCTCGAAGCCCAGCCCGGTGTCCACGTCCCGCCCCTTCACATAGCGCAGGGTCGACGTCAGGCCCGGAACGCCTAAAGCGACAAAATTGTAGTCATGCCTCACCTGCCACGAGCGTTCACCCGGCGCCGAGAACTCATAGGTCGGCAGCGTATTGCCCATCGGGTTGGTGTTGGCACCCACCTGGATGAAACCATCATCGCCGCCGATCTGCTGGTAACCCAGGTAAAAGGTATGCCCACCGGTCTTGGCCGAGAACAGGCTGAACAACGCATGGTTGTCGTAATCGCCGGCAATCTTGCGCCCGTCCTCGCGGGCATCGAAATAGCCGGCATTGACCCCAAGCGTCCAGTCCCCCAGCGGCTCGGCGTGCTTGAAGCTGTAGAAGCGCTGCTGGTAGATATCCTCCAACTGCGCCTGCCACACCCCCACGCTGGTGCGGTTGTCGTTGAAGGCATAGTCGGCGCCCACGTAGTTGAAGCGGTCGCTGGTAAAACGCGCCAACCGCGCCGGGTTGATCGGGTCGTTGACCAGTGCGTACATCTTCTGGCTGTTGGACGAGTCGCGCAGGCTGGTGGAGCGGAACTGGCCAGCATTCAGGGTCAACCCCGCTATCTCGCGCGATTCCAGCATCGCGCCCTGATAGGTCGGCGGCAGCAGGCGCAAGTCGCTGAACAACAGCACAGGCAGGTTGGGCATCAACTCGCCCACCTTCAGCTCGGTCTGCGACACCTTGAACTTGATCGCCGCCCCCAAACGGCTGTATTCGTCCGCCGACTTGCCGCTGTCCAGGCTGGGCAGCAAACCGGACTTGGCATGCGCCGGGCTGCTGTCGAGCTTGAAGCCAAGCAGGCCAGTAACATCCACACCGACGCCAACGGTGCCCTGGGTGTAACCGGAGCTGGCATTGAGGATAAAGCCCTGTGCCCATTCCTGAGTACGCGACTGGGTGCTCGCGCCCTTGATATCGGCATAATCGCGGCTGAAAAAGTAATTGCGCGCTTGCAGTGTGGCGCGGGCACCTTCGATGAAACCGGCCTCTTCTGCCGAAGCCTCGGCACACAACGCTGCGGCAATACAACCGCCGGCAAGACGCGCAGACGAAGAAAAACGCGGTGCAGTGAAACCTTGCATGGGGCTACTCCTGGATTCGGGCAACAGCAACCCGGCGCGGTGGCCTGATAAGGCCACCGACGTGCGGGTTGCATCGAGAGAGGGCGGGCAGGCGGGCACCCGGCCCGCCTGCCCTGCCGTTGCGTGAAGCGCTGGGCCGCTAGCGGTTGACCAGCTTCGCCGGCAAGGCGATGACCAGGAAGCAGCTGAGGATCAGGCAGCCGGCAAACACCCACAGGGCAGCGTGCGAGGTACCGGTGAGGTCGGTGACCACGCCCATCAGTGAGTTGCTCACCAGGCCGGCGATGTTGGCCACCGAGCAGGCCAGGGCAAAGCCAGTGGCGGCAGCAGTGCCTTTGAGGAAGGTCGCCGGCAGGCTGAAGAACACCGGCACCGCGCCAATGATCGCTGCCGAGGCAATGGCGAACAACACCACGGTCATCACCAGGTTGTGGCTGAACATGGTGCTGCTGGCCATGGCGATTGCACCGATGATGAACGGCACGATGATGTGCCAGCGGCGTTCGCGATGGCGGTCGGAGCTGGCCCCGATCATCAGCATGCCGGCCAGTGCAGCCAGGCTCGGAATGGCTGTGAGCAGGCCGATATGGAAAGTGTCGCTGACGCCCGCATCACGGATGAAGGTCGGCATCCAGAAGCCCATGGCATAGGCACTGAGCAGGATCGAAAAGTCGATACCCCCGAGCATCCACACCTTCAGGTTGAAGAAGCCATCGCGGAAGCTGTGCTTGCTGTCCTTGCCCTCAGCATCATCAGCCGCCAGGTCCGCCGCCAATTGTGCCTTGTCGTCAACCGACAGCCACTTGGCCTGCTGGAAATGGTTAGGCAATGCCCAGAACGTGAGGATGCCAAGCAAAACGCTGGGGATCGCCTCCAGCAGGAACAGCCACTGCCAGCCGTGCAAACCGTGAACCTGGTCGAAATGCCCCATGATCCAGCCAGAAATCGGCCCGCCGATCACGCTCGACAAGGGCAGCCCGATCATGAACAAGGCAATGATGCGCCCGCGCCGGTAGGTGGGGTACCACATGGTCAGGTAGAACAGCACGCCGGGCAGGAAGCCGGCCTCGGCCGCACCCAGCAGGAAACGCAGGATATAGAACTGGGTGGTGCTGGTGACGAACATGGTGCACGCCGACAGCAGGCCCCAGGTGATCATGATGCGGGCGATCCACAGCTTGGCGCCAACGCGCTGCAGGATCAGGTTGCTCGGCACCTCGAAGATGATGTAGCCGACGAAGAACAGCCCGGCACCCAGGCCATAGGCCGCTGTGCTGAACTGCAAGTCTTCGAGCATCTGCAGCTTGGCGAAGCCGACGTTGATGCGGTCCAGATAAGCTGCGAGGTAGCAGAAGCACAGGAAGGGGATGAGCCTCCAGGTGATCTTGCTGTACAGCGCTTTCGTGCCATGGTCGATGTCACTGTGGACCGTGGTTGCATTCGCAATTGGCATTTCCTGTCTCCTGGCGGGCGACTTTGTGGTTGTTTTAAGGCCAGCAGTTTTCGACGCGCCGGGCACCCCGCGCACTATACGCGGCGTGCCTGGGCAACGCCTGAATACCCCGAGTGCTCCTGCGGGGCGACCGCCCGGACAGCAGGCGGTCATGGACGGGCTTCCCGCACCGTTCCTTGATTGTTATTGGCTCAGGGCTGCCCGGCGTTCAGCCGGCCAGTTGCCTGAGTTGCTGCATGGCATCCTGCCGGGTGACGACATCGCCGTACTTGCTGTCGATGTCGAACAGGTTGGCTTCGTGCGGGTCGTTGTGGCGGTCGCCGACACACTCGCGCACCACGATGGTTCGAAACCCGTGCTGCATGGCATCCACCGCACTGGCGCGGATACAGCCACTGGTCGAGCAGCCCGCCAGCACCACGGTATCCACCCCTTGCGCATGCAGCAGCGGGGCCAGGCTGGTGGCAAAGAAGGCACTGGCGTACTGCTTGCTCAGCACCACCTCCCCTGCCTGTGGCGCGACGGCCTGGCAGAAGGCGGCCAACGGGTTGCCTTCGACCATGTCCTTCATCACCGGTGCCTTGCGCACCCACACGCCGCCGTCAGCGAAATGCGGCGGCTGGTAGCGAATGTTGGTGTGCACCACCAAAGTGCCGCAGTCGCGGGCCAGCGCCAGCAGGCCGGCGGCCTGCTCGACCGCCGCAACCACGCCCGGCGCGTACAGCGGTGCGCCAGGGGTGGTATAGCCCTGCATGAAGTCGATCATCAACAGGGCCGGCTTGCGGCCAAAACCAATGCGTTGGCCCCACACCCCTTGGTAGTTGTCACGGGCGCTTTGTGCGTCGCTCATGTCCGTCTCCGATTTCAGTAGGCACCCGACAGCAGGGCACCGGCACCCGGCACGACCGGTTCCAGGTCGAGCGCCTTGAGCATGGCGTAAGTGGTGGCGATGGCGGCAGTGACCACCGGCTTGCCGGTTTGCGCCTCGACCTTGGCCACCGCCGGCAGCGATTGCATCTGCACGCAGGCCGACAACACCACCACATCGACGCCCTCAAGGTCCATGCCGGCGACGATGCCCGGCAGGTTGGCCGGGTCGTGGCGGGCCACGGCGAGGTTGTCGGGGATTTCCAGCGCGCGCCAGTCCTGCACCTCGAAGCCTTCCTCGCGGATGTAGTTCACCACCAGCTCGGTCAGCGGCTTCATGTACGGTGCGACGATGGCGATGCGCTTGGCCTTCATGACATGCAAGGCTTCGACCAACGCCCCGGCACTGGTGATGACCGGTGCCAGTGCGTCGTTATCGGCAGTGGCCTGCTGCAGGCGCTTTTCCGATTGGCGGTGATAGCCCAGGCCCATGGCCATGATCGCCACCAGGCAGGCGTAGCCCAGCACATCGACCTTGGCGTCGGACAGCTCGACGGCGCAGCGGTCGGACTCGGCGTCCATGGCGGCCAGCTCCTCCTTCTTCACCTGCTTCATGCGCATGCGGCTGGAATGGAAGGTGAAGCGTTCGGGGCGGATCGCCTGGCGCGCGTGGAGCATCGCCGGGATTTCGGTTTCCATGGTGGTGTTGGAGCTCGGCACGATCTGGCCGATGCGGTATAGCTTGGTCATGTCTCGTGCTCCGTCAGACAAGGGGTTGGTCGAGGAAATCGCCAAAGGCGGCAAAAAAACCTTCAAGGTCATCCCAAGGGATCATGTGGCCAGCGTTGTCTACCGTTACAACCTGGGTATCCGGCTTGAGCTCGCGGATTTCGGCAATGTCGCGTGGCTCGATCACCCCGCCGCGCCCGGCCACCATCAGCAGCGCCGGCTGGCGCACGGTGGGCAGGTCCTGGTGGATGTCCACCTCATGGAAATCGTCGAAGGCGCGCACGATCGCCGGCTCGTAGCAGGTGTGCAGCCATTCGGCACGCAGCGCCAGTTGCTCGTCGCTCCAGGTAGCGCAGAAGGCACGCATGTCATCGCCGCTCATGCCAACCGTGGCCTGGCGGATCGAATCGACATACCACGGCAGCTTGCTCGGGTAGGCGCGGCGGCCCGGCCCGGACACCGGTGGGTCGACCAGTACCAGCCGCTGCAGCCCCGGTGCGCCTCGGGCTGCCGCGCGAATGGCGAAGCGCGCGCCCATCGAGTGCCCGACCAGGTGGTAGCTGTCCAGGCCCAGCGCTGCGGCAAAGGCCGGGATGTCGGCGGCACAAGCGTCGGTGCCGTAATCCAGTTCCGGGCCGCTTGAAGACAAGCCGCGCCCACGCACATCCAGCACATAGGTGTCGAAGTGCTGCCCAAGGCGCTCGGCGACGAAGCCCCAGGTGATCGCCGGGCTGGTAATGCCCGGCACCAGGATCAGCGCATGGCCCTTGCCGCCATAGCGCAGGTAATGCTGGCGGATGCCATTGGCGCTGACGTTGCCGCCGGCGACGAAGGTGCTCATGCCGCCTCCCCGCTTTTCAGCTGCTGCCCGTACAGGTCGTAGCCATAGACCCAAGCCGGGTCTTCCTGGGTGTAGAGCCAGGTGTTGGCGTTCGAAACCGACTGCACCTGCGATGCCCGTTCCTTGCGGTTGGCCTCGTACAACGCGAACGCGGTGCGGTGGTCGGACAGCCCCGTCTCCTGCAGGCAGCGGGTCAACATGGCCGCGTCCTCGATGGCCATGCACGCGCCCTGGGCCATGTGCGGCTTCATCGGGTGGCAGGCGTCGCCCAGCAGCACCAGGCGCCCACGGCTCCATAAAGGCAACGGGTTGCGGTTGCGCAGCGGCCACTTGGTGATCGATTCGGTGGCGTCGATCAGTTTCTGTACGGTGGGGTGGTAGCCTTCGAAGGCGGCGCGCATTTCTTCCTGGCTGCTGTCGACGAACGCGCCCTGGAAGTCCCAGGCTTCGTGCGGCACACCAGTGACGAAGTAGTACTCGTCGCGCTTGCCGGTGGTGTAGTAGACCATCATGTGGCGGTCCTCGGACCACCATTTGACGCAAGGCTCGAACACATCGGCATGCTGCGCCAGGTTCACCCCGCGGATCAGCGCGCGGTGCGCCACCCAGCCGCTGTAGTTCGGCGCTTCGGCACCCAGCAGCTCTTCACGGATCTTCGAGTGGATGCCGTCGGCACCGATGACGATGTCGGCCACGGTGTGGGTGCCGTCGGCGAAGTCCAGGCGGACCAGGTCGCCTTCGTCGACGATCTTTTCCAGGCGCTTGCCAAAGTGCACGGTGCCCGGCTTGATCGCCTCGATCTGCAACGCGTGCAAGTCGCCACGGTGGATGGTGATGTAGGCGGCGCCGTACTCGCGGCGAGCAAACTCGCCCAACGGGATGCGCGACAGATAATCGCCGCTGTGGCCATCGCGGCTGAACCAGAAGTCCGGGTGCGAGCCCATCAGTTCCAGTTTCTGCTCCAGCCCCATGCGGCGGAAGATCTTCATCACGTTAGGGCCGATATGAATGCCCGCCCCCAGGCGGGTGAACTCTGGCGCCTGCTCGAACACCTCGACATCGAACCCGGCCTGCTGCAGCAACGTGGCGGCGGCTGCCCCACCCAGACCTGCACCGACGATTGCGATTTTCTGCCTACCCCGCATGGGTATCTCTCCTCTTGTTCTGATGTGTGGCCAGCGGTTCGACCGCCTGACGATTTAGAGCGTATACGCTGTAAATGATTTTTGGAAAGAGGTTCTTGAAAATATTTTTCAAACACCTGACCGAAACGATAAATGGCAGATTGTTACCGCAAACGTTGAGCCAATGTGTGGATAGGTAACGTTTTAGAGAGCACTTACGCTTGCCGGCGGGATGCGCTTTCATCTGCAAAAGTAGGGTGTACACACTATTACTTTGCACCGAGATGAAGCGCCAGGCACCGCCCCGGTGCATCCCCGTCAACGCCACCAGGAGAACCCCGATGCCGGTGAGCAATGCACAACTGACCCAGATGTTCGAGCACGTACTGAAGCTGTCCCGCGTGGACGAGACGCAAAGCGTGGCCGTGCTCAAGAGCCACTACTCCGACCCACGCACGGTCAACGCCGCAATGGAGGCCGCGCAGCGCCTGAAGGCCAAGGTGTATGCGGTAGAGCTGCCGGCGTTCAACCACCCGACCGCCATGGGCAACGACATGACCGCCTACTGCGGCGACACCGCGCTCACCGGCAACCTGGCGGCGCAGCGGGCGCTGGAGGCAGCTGACCTGGTGGTCGACACCATGATGCTGCTGCACTCGCCTGAGCAGGAGCAGATCCTCAAGACCGGCACGCGCATCCTGCTGGCCGTGGAGCCGCCAGAAGTGCTGGCGCGCATGCTGCCGAGCGAAGACGACAAACGTCGGGTACTGGCCGCCGAAACCCTGCTGAAACAGGCGCGCAGCCTGCATGTACGGTCCAAGGCCGGCAGCGATTTCCACGCCCCGCTTGGCCAGTACCCGGCCGTGACCGAGTACGGTTATGCCGACGAGCCGGGGCGCTGGGACCACTGGCCCAGCGGCTTTTTGTTCACCTGGCCGAACGAGGACAGCGCCGAGGGCACGCTGGTGCTGGACGTGGGCGACATCATCCTGCCGTTCAAGAACTACTGCCGCGAGCGCATTACCCTGGAGATCGAAAAAGGCTTCATCACCGGCATCCATGGCGGTTTCGAGGCCGAGTACCTGCGCGACTACATGAAGTACTTCAATGACCCCGAGGTGTACGGCATCTCGCACATCGGCTGGGGCCTGCAGCCGCGCGCGCAGTGGACAGCCATGGGCCTGCACGACCGCAACGACGGCATGTGCATGGATGCCCGTGCGTTCTACGGCAACTTCCTGTTCTCCACCGGCCCCAACACCGAGGTCGGCGGCAAACGCAAGACCCCGTGCCACCTGGACATCCCACTGCGCAACTGCGACATCTACCTGGATGACAAGGCCGTGGTGTTGGCGGGCGATGTAGTCGCACCAGAGGAGTCGCGCGCGCGATAGGGGTTATACTGGCCGGGCGCTCCGCCATTGGCGGCCGGCCAGCACCTTTCCACCAGCCCAAGCCATCCTATGCCGAACAAAACCACACCCAGCAGCGCCCCGCTCGACACCACCCCCTACGACGTCACTGAACAGGTCGGCCACCTGCTGCGCAAGGCCTATCAGCGGCACACGGCGATTTTCCAGCAGCAGGCCTGCGACCCGCAGCTTACCTCGATTCAGTTCGTCACCCTGTGCGCCCTGCGCGACCACGGCCCCAGCTCCCAGGCCGAGTTGATCAAAGCCACCGCTGTGGACCAGGCCACCATCCGCGGCATCGTCGAGCGCCTCAAGGCACGCGAACTGGTGCAGCTTTCGCCCGACCCGGGCGACCGGCGCAAGGTCATCGTCGAACTCACCGCCAGCGGTGCGGCATTGCTCGATGCAATGATCCCCTGCGCCCGGCAGATCAGCGAACTGAGCATGGGCAGCCTCAATGCCGGTGAGCGCGTGGCCATTTTGTACCTGCTGCGCAAGATGATCGACAGCGACGACAGCGCGGGCTGACCGATTGTGCAAGCGGCCTTTCGCGACACAAGGCCGCTTGCACAGGCCTCCCTGCACCCCGAAACAAGGCTGCACCCTCCCTCTGAATTCATCCCTGGCCTGCTTCTTGCTCACTCATTTCATGTAGTGAGTACTTACCGAAACTCACGCACCATTTGAGTCCTTTGGTAGCGCAAGCAACCTCCAGAGATGAGCCAACAATGCAAACAACCATCTCCCTGCGGATCAACGGCCAGCCGGTCGACGTCAGCGCCATGCCCGACACCCCGCTGCTGCTGATCCTGCGCAACGACCTGTGCCTGAATGGCCCCAAGTACGGCTGCGGCCTGGGCGAATGCGGGGCGTGCACGGTGATCATCGACGGCGTGGCCGCACGCTCGTGCGTCATCCCCCTGGCCGGCGCTGCAGGCCGCGACATCACCACCCTCGAAGGGCTGGGCAACAAGGCTGCGCCACACCCCGTGCAACAGGCGTTCATCGACGAACAGGCGGCCCAGTGCGGCTACTGCATGAACGGCATGATCATGACCGCCAAGGCCCTGCTCGACCGCATTCCCGACCCCACCGACGAACAGATTCGCAACGAGCTGTCCGGCAACCTGTGCCGCTGCGGTACCCACGTCGAAATCCTGCGCGCCGTGCGCCGCGCCGCCGAGACCCGGAGAAAAGCATGAACCACTCTCAACAGGTGCCCAGCCGCGACCAGTTGCTGGCCAAGACCGGCGTACTGCTGATCGTCGACCACATCACCCCGCCCTCGGGCCCCGTGGCCAAGGGCGTGACACCTGTGGTCAAGGAGCGCGAGCTGGCGTTGTTCATCGCCGTCAGCGACGACGGCATGGTCTACGCCTTCAACGGCCACGTCGACCTGGGCACCGGCATCCGCACCTCGCTGGCGCAGATCGTCGCCGAAGAGCTTGACCTGCGTATGGACCAGGTGCACATGGTGCTGGGCGACACCGAGCGGGCACCGAACCAGGGCGCGACCATCGCCAGCGCCACCCTGCAGATTTCCGCCGTGCCCCTGCGCAAGGCCGCCGCGACGGCGCGGCGCCATCTGCTGCAACAGGCCGCGCAACGGTTTGGCTGCACGCCCGAAGCGCTGCGCATTGAAGACGGCGTAGTTATCGGCAGCAACGGCGGCACGCTGAGCTTTGCCGAACTGGTGCAGGGTGAAAATCATCAATTGTTTATTGCCGACGATGCCCCGCTCAAAGCCATCGAGGACTACCGCCTGGTCGGGCGCAGCGCGGCACGGGTAGATATCCCCGGCAAGGCCACCGGCGAGCTGACCTATGTGCACGACATGCGGCTGCCCGGCATGCTTCACGGCCGGGTGATCCGCCCGCCCTACGCCGGCCACGACAGCGGCGACTTCGTCGGCAACAGCCTGCTGGCGGTGGATGAGTCCTCCATCGCCCACATACCTGGCGTGGTGGCCGTGGTGGTCATCCGCGATTTCGTCGGCGTGGTGGCCGAGCGCGAAGAGCAAGCGATCCGTGCAGCCCATGAGCTGAAAATCAGCTGGAAGCCATTCACAGGCAAGCTGCCTGACCTAAGCGATATCGCCCAGGCCATCCGCGATAACCCACGCGTGCAGCGCACGGTGCTGGACCAGGGCGATGTGGACGGTGGCCTCGCCAACGCCAGCCAGCGCCTGAGCCGCAGCTACCTGTGGCCCTACCAGTTGCATGCCTCGATCGGCCCGTCGTGCGCGCTGGCCGACTTCACCGAGGGGCCGATCCGCGTGTGGTCCGGCACGCAAAACCCGCACCTGCTGCGCGCCGACCTGGCCTGGTTGCTGGCGTGCGACGAAGCGCGCATTGAGATCATCCGCATGGAGGCCGCCGGCTGCTATGGCCGCAATTGCGCAGATGACGTGTGTGCCGATGCGGTGCTGCTGTCGCGTGCGGTGCAGCGCCCAGTGCGAGTGCAGCTGACCCGTGAACAGGAACACGTTTGGGAGCCCAAGGGCACCGCGCAACTGATGGAGATCGACGGCGGCCTTAACGCCGACGGCAGCGTGGCCGCCTACGACTTCCAGACCAGCTACCCGTCCAATGGCGCACCTACCCTGGCCCTGTTGCTGACCGGCGCCGTGGAGCCGGTGCCGGCACTGTTCGAAATGGGCGACCGCACCTCGATCCCGCCTTATGACTACGAACACATGCGCGTCACCATCAACGACATGACGCCACTGGTGCGCGCTTCGTGGATGCGCGGCGTGTCGGCCATGCCCAACAGCTTCGCCCACGAATCGTACATCGACGAGTTGGCCTTCGCCGCAGCCGTCGACCCGGTCGAATACCGCCTCAAGCACTTGTCCGATCCGCGCGCCATCGACCTGGTCAAGGCCACCGCCGAACGTGCTCAATGGCAGCCGCATACCCAGCCCAGGCAGGCGCAGGCCGACGGTGACGTACTGCGCGGCAGAGGTTTTGCCTATGCCCGCTACATCCACAGCAAGTTCCCCGGCTTCGGCGCAGCCTGGGCGGCATGGGTGGCGGATGTCGCGGTAGACCGGCGCACCGGTGAAGTCGCCGTCACCCGTGTAGTGATCGGTCACGATGCCGGGATGATGGTCAACCCCGAGGGCGTGCGTCACCAGATCCACGGCAACGTCATCCAGTCCACCAGCCGGGTGCTCAAGGAGCAGGTCAGCTTCGAGGAGTCGACGGTGGCAAGCAAGGAATGGGGTGGCTACCCGATCCTGACCTTCCCCGAGTTGCCAGCTATCGACGTGATGATGCTACCCCGCCAGCACGAGCCGCCAATGGGCAGTGGCGAGTCGGCCTCGGTACCCAGCGCGGCGGCCATCGCCAATGCCATTTTCGACGCCACCGGCATTCGTTTTCGCGAACTGCCGATCACGGCCGAACGGGTGCGTGCCGCCCTCGGCGGTGAAGGCCAGGGGCCTGATGTGCCCGCGCCAGCGCAGCCGACGACCAAACGCTCCAAATGGTGGTTCGGCTCGCTCGCCGGGGTGTTCGGTGCCGCCTTGGGCATGCTTGCCACCGCCCTGCCCTGGCGTGCCGAAATCGCCCCGGTAACCCCGCCTGGCGCCGGCAGCTGGAGCGCCGCGATGCTCGAACGCGGGCGCCAGGTGGCAGCGGCCGGCGACTGCGCCGTGTGCCATACGGTCAGCGGCGGCAAGGTGAATACCGGTGGGCTGGCAATGGACACGCCCTTCGGTACGCTGTACAGCACCAACATCACCCCCGACCCGGAAACCGGCATCGGCCGCTGGTCATTCGCCGCCTTCGAGCGGGCCATGCGCGAGGGTATCAGCCGCGATGGCCGGCACCTGTACCCGGCCTTTCCCTACACCTCGTTTCGCAACATCAACGACGCCGACATGCAAGCGCTGTACGCCTACCTGATGTCGCAAACGCCGGTACGCCAGGCAGCGCCGGCCAACCAGATGCGCTTCCCGTTCAACCAGAGGCCACTGATGGCCGGCTGGAACGCGCTGTTTCTGCAACGCGGTGAATACCAGCCCGACCCGCAACGCAGCGAACAGTGGAACCGTGGTGCCTACCTGGTCGACGGCTTGGGGCACTGCACGGCCTGCCACTCGCCGCGCAACCTGATGGGTGCCGAAAAAGCCGGCAGCAGCTACCTCTCCGGCGGCATGGTCGATGGCTGGGAAGCCCCGGCCCTGAACGCCCTGGGCAAGTCAGCGACGCCGTGGAGCGAAGATGAACTGTTCAGCTACCTGAGCACCGGCTTTTCGGAAAAGCACGGCGTGGCGGCCGGCCCCATGGGGCCGGTGGTCAGCGAACTGGCCACCCTGCCCAAAAGCGATGTGCGGGCCATTGCCCATTACCTCAGCTCACTCGATGGCGAGCCACAGGCACAGGTGGCCAAGGCCGCGCCTCAGGCGGACACGCAAGTGTCGTTGAGCAACGGCGAGCGGGTTTTCAAAGGCGCATGCATGGCCTGCCACAGCGATGGGTTGGGGCCAAAACTGTTTGGTGTCAGCCCGTCGATGGCGGTCAACAGCAACGTCCACAGCGACCTGCCGGACAACCTGCTGCGCGTGGTGCTGCACGGCATTGCGACCCCGGCAACCCGCGACCTGGGCTACATGCCCGGCTTCAAGGACAGCCTGTCGGACCGTCAGGTAGCCGACCTGGCGGCCTACCTGCGCCAGCGTTTTGCCGCCGACAAGCCCGCCTGGCAAGGGCTGGCGGCCAAGGCCGCGCAAATACGCGCCAACCCCGGCAGCCACTGAGGTTCAGCGGCGCAGGCCACGCAAGGCAAGGTCGCTGATAAAGGCAAGCCAGTCGGCCTTGGCCTGCTTGTCGGCCAGGTCCACGGCCAGGAACGAGCTGAGAGTATGGCGGTTGGAGTTATAGAAGTAGCACAGCGAGGCAATCATCAGGTAGGCGTGGGTGATGTCGATGTCGTCCCGGAACAGGCCCTTGGCCTGGCCGGCCTCGATGATCGGCCGCAGCACGCCGACCGCCTCGCCGGACAGCGCCCTGAGGTTTTGCGACTTGCGCGCGTGCTGGCCCTGGTGAAGGTTTTCGGTGGCAAGGATGGTGACGAACTCGGGGTGGCGCACGTAGTAGTCCCAAATGAACGCCACCAGCTCGCGCAGGGCTTGTTCCGGGTCGGCGAGGTCCAGGCGCAGCTTGGCTTCGGCCTGGTTGAAGCTGGCGTAGATGTGCTCCAGCACGCTGATGAACAGCTTTTCCTTGCTGCCGAAGTAGTAATAGATCATCCGGTCGTTGGACTTGGCCAGCGTGGAGATCTGCTCGATGCGCCCACCGGTGAAGCCTTCCTTGCTGAAGACCTTCACGGCAGCCTTGAGAATGTTGTCCCGGGTGCGGTCGGCCTGCTGGGCGCGAACACCGGTTTTGCGAGTTTGCATGTCGGTCCCTGTGGGGCTGGCCAGATACCCAACACTGCCACAGACGTTGGGCCATTGCGCGGCTTTTTCGGCTGGGCTGACACGATACGAGCGAGGTAGCGGAACATGCAGCATCTCGACCTGCAGGTGATCGACAAAGCCCTGCAATGGGCCCGTGCCGGCGATACGGTGTGGCTGTGCACGGTGCTGTCCACCTATGGCTCGGCCCCCCGCTCGCCCGGCGCGATGCTGGCCTGCCGCAGCGCGCATGAGTGGGTCGGTTCTTTGTCCGGCGGCTGCGTGGAAGAGGAGTTCCTCGCCAGCCTGGCGCACGGTGCATTCACCCAGCCGGCACAGGTAATGCGCTATGGCGACGGGCACGAGCAGAGCCGGCGCTTGCGCCTGCCCTGCGGCGGCGTGCTGGTGGTGCTGGTAGAGCGGCGGCAGGCGGATGGCGCGTGGCTGGAGCATCTGCAGGCCCTTCGCGGGGCGCTGCTGGGCCAGCAACGGGTGACGCGCAAGGTCTGTCTGCCGGCGGGTAGTGTCAGCCTGCATGGTGACAATAGCGTTGCCGTGCGCATGGACGACGGCGCCGTGCACATCGGTATCGGCCCCGCTTTGCGGCTGGTGCTGGCCGGGCTGTCGCCGGTCGCCGAGGCCTGTGCCGATATCGCTCGCACGCTGGGCTGCGAGGTCATTGCCTGCGACCCGCGCGAGGAGATGGCGAGTGTCGAGATAGAAGGCGTACAGATGCACCGGGTACTGCCTTCGCTGTTCATCGCGGCGGGTGGTTGCCATGCCGCTACGGCCGTGGTGGCGTTGACTCACGATCCGAAAATCGATGACCTGGCCTTGATGGAGGCGGTGCATACGCCGGCGTTCTACATCGGCGCCATGGGCTCGGCAGCCACATCAGCCCGCCGCGCCGAGCGGTTGCAGCGGATTGGCGGCTTGACGAACGAACAGATCGAACGGCTGCACATGCCTATCGGGCTGGACCTGGGCAGCAAGTCGCCAGCGGAGATTGCGCTGGCGGTGATGGCGGATGTGCTGCGGGTATACCGGGGCAAGGCGCGAAATGCGTTGTAACGCCTGGCACCACGGCCCCCTGCCATTCAGGCAGCCTGCACCTGCAACCCCAACAATTGACGGGCGCGTTTCAGGTCATCCTGCAGATCATGGTTCCACAACCAATCGAACCGCTCGCCCAGCACCTTGCCGAGCAACTGCGGATCGTCCAGCACGGCGGGGTCACGGAACTCATACAGCTCACCCGCTTCCCATGAGGTGCGCTGCACCCGGCAAGCACGCGGTCGCCGTACCGCGTCATACGCCTCGAGCACTGCCTGCACAGGGCTACCGAGCACATTCGGGTCGGCCAGCAACCCTGCCAGCAACCAGGCATCCTCCAACCCCTGGCCGGCCCCCGCGCCTTGATGCGGCAGCATGGCGTGAGCAGCATCACCAATCAGCCCCACTCGACCGTGGGTATACCCCGGCAGTTCAGCAAGATCATGCAGTGCCCACAGGGAAGGTGTGGCGATGCACTCCAGCAGTACCTGCACCGCATCACCCCAGCCCTCGAACGCTTTGAGCATTTCGGCCTGGCTTGCCTGACGCACCCAAGGCGCATCGCTTGGCCAGGCTGGATTCGGCTGGCTGCGGTCCGACACGAACGCCACCACATTGATCAACCGCCCCTGTTTGACCGGGAAGGTCAGGATATGGCCGTCGAGCCCCAGGTACATCTGCGGCACATCGACCAAGTGCTCACCCACGCCGCGCGCCCAACAGGCTTCACGTAACTGCGCGCTGTCGATCAGCCCACGGTAGGCGCATGTGCCACTGAAACGCGGCGCCACCCGCGCAACACCCAGGCCGTCGAGCACGTGGTCACGGATGGATGACTTGATGCCGTCGGCACCAATCAACACGTCGCAGTGATGCTCCGTGCCATCGGTAAAGCACACCCGCACACGCTCCCCTACCTGCTCGACCTGCTGCGCACGCTTGCCGAACTGGGCGATGCCCGGCGGCAACTGGCTGGCCAGCGCATCGAGAAAATCAGCCCGGTGTACCGACGACTGCCCAACCCCTTCTGCCACACTGCTGCCCAGGTATTGCGCGTCACGCCCATCACGCCATTCGAACCACACATCTTGCCAAGGTGCCGGCGTGCTGTCGGCGATCCTGGCATAGGGGTCGGCAATGCCCAATCCGGCAATGGCACGCACCGCATTGGCACCAAAAGAGACGCCTGCGCCTACTTCACCGAAGGCCGCAGCCGATTCGAACAGTTGGACGTTCAAGTGCGCATGGCGGCAAAGATCGAGCGCAAGTGCGACACCTGCGATACCACCGCCAACAATGGAAACTTCAAGTGCAGTAGCCTGTTGCATTGCAAGGTACCTCGGGGCTGATTGTTATTGGAGTGAGCCGATCATTACTGCTGGCAGACCATTGATAAATATCGCCAAACCCATAAACGCCATCACCTACCTGAATATTCCTCAGCCGATAACTCGCTGAACGCCCCGGCTTCGCGTTGCCACAACCTGACGCCGGATAAACAGCAGAATGGCGACGGCGCCAATGGCGCCCGGTATGGCAAACGCCAGGAAACTGCTTTGATAAGGCAGGTTCGCGCTGTGCAGCACCCCGCCCAGTACCGGCCCGACGATTGCCCCCAGCCGCCCTATACCCATTGCCCACCCAAGTCCGGTGGAACGGATGTGTGGCGGGTAGTACTGCACCGCGCAGGCATTGGCCAAAATCTGCGTGCCAATGGTAGAAGCGCCAGCCACGGCGATGAGCAGGTACAGCACCGCCACGGGCGCCTTTAGCGCAAGCAGGCTGAGCGACAGCGCACCGCAGGCGAAGAAGCACAGCAACACGTTGGCGATACCCACACGGTCACCCAGCCAGCCACCCGCAATCGCCCCAACGATCGCACCCGAGTTGAGCACCAGTAAAAATGCCAGGCTTGAGTTCAGCCCATAGCCCGCACTGCTCATCAACTTTGGCAGCCACGAACTCAATGCATAAACCATCAACAGGCAACAGAAGAATGCCGCCCACAACGTCAGCGTGTTTACCACCCGCCCTTCACTGAAAATCTCCCGAATCGACACTTTCCCAGCCCGCGTAGCGACCAAGCTGAGTTGGTCATCGTGCTCCGGCAAATAGTCTGATGTGGCCTGGGCCAGCAAAACCTTGGCGCGTTCGGCCTGACCGCTGCGCAACAGAAAGTCCATGGACTCGGGCAATTGATGGATCAGCAACGGCAGCAGCAACAGCGGTATCACAGCCACATAGAACACCGCCTGCCAGCCCCACTGGGGAATGAACAGCATGCCCAGCCCAGCCGACAGCATGCCGCCCAGCGAATAGCCACTGAACATGATCGCCACCAAGGTGCTGCGCATCTTGCCGGGTGCGTACTCGTTCATCAGCGCAACCACATTGGGCATGACACCGCCGATCCCCAGCCCGGCAACAAAGCGGCACAGCGCGAAGGTTTCGGGTGAAGTGGCCAGCCCATTCAAGGCCGTGACGCCACTGAACAGCAAGACACAGGTCATGATGGTTTTGCGCCGCCCGATCCGGTCCGACAGCGAACCGAAGAACAGCGCCCCCGCCATCATCCCGACCAGCGCGCAACTGCCCAGTACCCCCGCCTGTACCGCGCTCAGGCCCCATTCGGCCATCAGCGATGGCAGTACCACGCCATAGATGACCAAGTCATAGCCGTCGAAGATGATGATCAGCGCGCACCAGAACAGTAAACGCGCGTGAAAGGCATTGAACCGGGCCCGTTCCAGCAGGGCCGCTGCATTGATATTTCGCATGGCATCGCTCTTGTAGTTGTTATGGATGGGGCATGCCCCCAAATTGGCTAGCGCGATCCATCATGACCAAGGCGCGACACGGCTGATATGCAGCCACTCGAATAGTGGCTATTTCGGGTATGAATACTGTTTATGCATACCCAGTGAGTCTCGTTTCCGGTAGCGTTGCATTCGGACGCAGATAAACCCTGAAAACAATACCCATCGCGTCTCGACCAATACCTGAGAGGTATCATGGATTTACGCGATCTAGACCTGAACCTGCTTCTGGTTTTCAACCAGCTACTGATCGACCGCAAAGTTTCGACCGCCGCCGAAAACCTGAGCCTGACCCAACCGGCGATGAGCAATGCCCTGAAGCGCCTGCGCACTGTGCTGCAGGACGAGTTGTTCGTGCGCACCTACCAGGGCATGGAGCCCACTCCTTACGCCCTGCAGTTGGCGGAGCCGATTACCACAGCCATCCAAACGCTACGCGACGCATTCAGCCGGCAGGACACTTTCGACCCGGCCACCAGCAATCGCCGCTTCACCATGGCTATGACCGACATTGGCGAGATCTACTTCATGCCCAAGCTGATGGACGCGTTTGCCGCACTGGCGCCCGGCTGCACCATCAGCACATTGCGCAACTCGGCTGACACCCTGGCCGAAGGGCTGCAGAACGGCACTATTGAGCTGGCGGTTGGCCTGTTACCGCATCTGCAGGCGGGGTTCTTTCAACGGCGGCTGTTTCACCATCGCTATGTGTGCCTGTGCCGTAAAGGGCACCCCGCTACGCAGCAGCCCCTGACCGTGGAGAGCTTCATGAGCTTCGAGCATGTGAATGTAGTGGCGGCCAATACCGGGCATGGCGAGGTCGACACGTATTACGCGCGGGCTGGGGTGGTGCGCAACATTCGCCTGGAAGTGCCGCACTTCGTGGCGGTGGGGCACATCCTGCAGCACAGTGATTTGTTGGCAACGGTGCCAGAGCGGTTTGCCGCCAGTTGCGAGGCACCGTTCGGGTTGAGCGTTATGCCACCCCCGGTGGCATTGCCGAACATCGAAATCAACCTGTTCTGGCATGGGCGGTACAACAAGGACCCGGCCAACCGCTGGCTTCGACAATTGATGTTCGACTTGTTCTCGGATGCATGATCTTGCGCCAATCGTCATGCACCTTGGGGCTGCGGCGCAGCCTCAACCGCGAACGCTCAGTAAACAGCCTTTCTACGCACACCTCTAACCCCGGCCCCCAGGCAGGTAACCGCAAAAGCAATCACCAACGCCCCCGTCCCCAGCAAGAAGATCAGTTGTTGATTGGACCCTTCCACCAACAAGGCAATCAGCGCAGGCGTCACGGCCGCCGCGCCCATCAAGGTAATGCTGACCAGCGGCGTAAGCTTGCCGGTCGGGTCGTTGGTGGTAATCAGCGCCATGTAGTACGACAACGACAGCACCCAGCCAAAGTTGATCAGCAACAGCGCCACGAACAACTGCATCGGCGTGCGGGTATGGCCGGTGAGCATGGCAATGGAAATGAACACTGCCACCAAGCCTACGGCAATCATCAACTGCCGGTTTACCCGCGCGCCCAGCAAACTCGGCAGCCCTGCCCCAGGCAGGCCGCCAATGGCAGACAGGCCGAATGCCCAGCCAATGTCGACACCTTCGATACCCTGGTCTCGCGCCAGCTGGTCGATGAAGCCCCACACGCAATAGATGGCGATCTGCATGAACAGCATGCCCACCAGTGCAGTGCGTCCCGTACGCGCCGAACCACCCTGGGCGGGCGAACCTTCGTCATTGGCCAACGAAACTGCCGGGCGACGCGGCAGCACCAGGCTGGCGCCGCAGATCAACAGGTACCACAGGCCAAACGCGCACAAGGCGGTTACCGTTCCACTCTGCGCGGCAAGCAATGGCAGCGCTGCGGAAAACAGCGAGTACTCCGGCGTTTGCAGTAACAGCATCAGGCCGAACGAACGGTCCTGATTGGGCAGGCGGCCCAACGTGGACACCGCATAGGCATACACCAGCCCCGCGCAGGTGCCGGCCGCCAGGCGCACGCCCAGCAACATCGCGTTGCTGCTGGTAAAAGCCGTGGCGATGCTAAGCGCCACGCACAGCCCACCTACGAACAGACACAAGCCGCGCCCGCCGTGGCGCTTCATCAACAGTGGGCACAGCAAGGTGCCCAGGGTCATGCCAATCATCTCGACCGACACCACCCAACCTTGCTGGTCGAGTGACAGGCTGAGCTGTTCGGTGACCAACCCCATGAAGATGGGTTGCACACCACAAACAATGAAGGAGGTACAGGCAATGAAAATCAGCGCGGCACGCAGCAGCTTGGAATCATGGGTCATGGGGACTCCGACACGGCATTTGTTTTTATTGTGTGTGGCGACCGGCCCTGAAAGGCGCCGTAGCTGGCGGCGGGCGGGTCCCGTGGGCAATCCTGGGCCGAGAGCGAAGGCTTGGAAAGTTAATTATCGAAATCGACTTCAGTGGGCTTTTTAATGCAGGCTGACGCGCCCTGCCTGCATCCAGAAATGCACTGCATAGGATCCTGATAATTAATTGGAGACATACCCGCATCCGCCCTACCGTGGTACGTCACCCAAGCCTCAGTAAAAAAGGCCCGTTCATGAACGACCGTGAGTTCATCAATGCCATCGACGCCGATGGCCTGCCCCTGCACATCGCCGTAAGCAACGGCCGCATCAGCCACATCGGCCCGCAACGCGCCAGCACACCCGCCCGCGAGACCATCGACCTTGAAGGCCTGCTGGCGCTCCCCGGCTTCGTCGACGGCCACATCCACTTGGACAAAAGCTTCGTCGGCGACCGCTGGCGCCCACACCAACCCGTCGCCAGCCTGCGTGAGCGCCTGGCCGTTGAAAAACGCGAACTTGCCAGCGCCCCACCGATCCTCGAGCGCGCCGACGCGCTGATGCGCCAGGCCGCCTCTTACGGCACCGTGGCCATGCGCTGCCATGTGGACGTGGACGCCACCACCGGCCTGACCAACTTGCGCGCCATGCTCGAAGCCCGGGACACCTGGAAAGACCTGATAGACATCGAACTTGTGGCCTTCCCCCAGGCCGGTGTGGTGACCTGCCCCGGCACTGCCGACGTGATGGAAGCGGCTATACGCGAAGGTGTGCAGGTCGTCGGCGGTATCGACCCAACCACCCTGGATGGCGACGCCGAAGCGCAGCTGGACATCGTGTTCGGCATTGCCGACCGGCACGGCGTGAAGGTCGATATCCACCTGCATGAACCCGGCGACATCTGCATCGCCCAGCTTGAACGCATCGCCGCGCGCACCACCGCCTTGGGCATGCAAGGCTTGGTGGCAGTCAGCCACGCCTATGGCCTGGGCGATGTATCCGACGCGGTGGTCGACCGCACGGCCGAGCTGCTGGCCGGCGCCGGCGTATCGATCATGACCAACGCACCCGGCGAACACGCCTTCCCGCCTGTGCTACGCCTGCGTGCAGGCGGTGTGCGGGTGTTCACCGGTAACGACAATATCCAGGATGCCTGGTGGCCGTATGGCAATGGCGACATGCTGCAACGGGCGATGCTGATCAGCTATCGCTCGGGCTTCAACACCGACGAAGAATTGCGGGTTGCGTTGGAAATGGCCACCGAGGCCAGCGCCGGAGTGATGGGCAAACAAGACTACGGTTTGAAGGTCGGCAACGAGGCCAGTTTCGTGCTGTTAAAGGCGCCGAATGCGGCGGCGGCGGTGGCGGCAGCCCTCCATGAACGCGTGATCGTGCGCCACGGCGCATTCTGGGGCGGGCCTGCGCAATTGCGGTTGAAGGCTACGCAGTTTGCCAACGAGCTGCGCCGTTGAGGTCAGCGCTGGCTTGCCGGTGATGGGCTGCCTGGCAGCCCTCATCGCCCCAGCTGGTTTCCAGCCCCGTGCTTACTCTGCCTCAGCCCGCAAAATCCCAATCAGAATCTCAGCCAGCTCCATCACCATCGGGTCCGCCGTAGGCCGATGGAAAATTGCCGCCTCAAACACTTTGATCGGCTTGAACCCCTCTTGCGCCCCCAAAACTCGATGCCTGGCCGTCACCACGCGCGAAGGCAACAGACTCACCCCCAGGCCATTGGCCACCGCCTCCTGAATCCCTGCCAGGCTCGAACTGGTAAAGGCGATCCGCCAACTGCGCCCCATCGCCTCGACCGCACCGATCATGTCATCCCGGTACAGCCCCCGCGGCGGAAAGGTCACCAGCGGAATCGGATCCTGGGCAAAACACGGGTACTGCGCACTGTCGATCCACTCGATGCACTCCGGCTGGCAGGCATTGGCCTCCCGGCTATGCCGCCGCTGCTTGATCAGCACCAGGTCCAGTTCGCCACGGTCGTAGGTGCTCATCAAATCCCGGCTCAGGCCACCGGTGATCTCCAGCTTCACTGTCGGGTTACGCCGATTGAACGCTGCCAACGCCTGCATCGTCTTGCCCGCGACAAAATCGTCCGGCAGGCCGATACGCACGGTAACCGTCACCCCGCCTGACATGGCTTCGGTCAACTGGCTGCTCACTGCCAGCAGGTGCCGTGCGAAACCCAGCAATGTTTCCCCGGCATCGGTCGGGTGCACCTCGCGGTTGCTGCGGTCGAGCAACTGGTGGCCGACCATTTCCTCCAACCGGCGCACCTTCTGGCTGACCGTCGATTGGGTGGAGTGCAGGCGTGCAGCGGCGGCGGTGAAACTGCCGCAGTCGGCCACCATGACCACGGTGCGGAGCATGTCCAGGTCGTAGATGGCTCGGTTGGGGTTGGTGGATTCTGGCATTGGGCGGGTTCAGCTTTCTGAATGGGGCTGGGTACATGATGCCTGAACCTGGGGTGCATGACGCATTGCCTGCGTGCGGGGCATGCTTTGTGCGCGCGCATGAACGGGGTATCAGGGAGCGAGGGTTTTCTCGAAGTAAACCCGATTGAAACCGTCCTCTGTACGTTTCCCCACCTCTACGTAGCCGAGCTTGGGGTAAATCGACAGGTTCTCGGTCATCATCTCGTTGGTGTAGAGATGGACGGTGCTTATCCCCAATCGCCGGGCGGCATTTTCGCAGAAGCCGATCAGCGCCTTTCCTACACCACGCCCGGCTGCCCGGGGCAGGACCGCCACGTTTTCCAGCAGCAAATGCCCTTCTTCGGCATAGAAGACAATGAAGCCTTGAAAGGTCGCCTGGTCATCCGTCGCTACGTAGACCACCCCTTGCGCGATCTGCCTGGCGAAATGTGCGGTCATCGGGGCTGGCTTGCGTCCGATGAGTGGCACATAGCGAGCATAGGCCTGCTCGGCGCACTTTCTGATCTCGGGCTCATCGGTTGCTACGGCCAGCCGGATCATGGGCTCTCCTTTGGTTGATGGGGTTCTGATGCCCACTGCAGCTGCTCGCACATCGCACAATAGTTCGATAATCGCACAAATTCAGCCAAACCCCCTCTACTGTTGCCCTATCTTGCGGCACGCTATACCGAAAGTCAGCAAACACTTTCAAGCGCTGACAGGCCCCATCGCTTCACGCGCTCCGGCCAGCCCGACAACCACAACTCCAGGAACAACCAGGAGCTCGCCTTGATCAATAAAACGTACGAGTCCATCGCCAGCGCGGTGGAAGGAATCACCGACGGTTCGACCATCATGGTCGGTGGCTTCGGCACTGCCGGCATGCCGTCCGAGCTGATCGATGGCCTGATCGCAACCGGTGCCCGCGACCTGACCATCATCAGCAACAACGCCGGCAACGGCGAGATCGGCCTGGCCGCCTTGCTCATGGCAGGCAGCGTGCGCAAGGTGGTCTGCTCGTTCCCGCGCCAATCCGACTCCTACGTGTTCGACGAACTGTACCGGGCCGGCAAGATCGAATTGGAAGTGGTGCCGCAAGGCAACCTGGCCGAGCGTATCCGCGCAGCCGGTTCGGGCATCGGTGCGTTCTTCTCGCCGACCGGCTACGGCACCCTGCTGGCCGAAGGCAAGGAAACCCGTGAAATCGATGGCCGCATGTACGTGCTGGAAATGCCATTGCACGCCGACTTCGCACTGATCAAGGCGCACAAGGGTGACCGTTGGGGCAACCTGACCTACCGCAAAGCCGCGCGCAACTTCGGGCCGATCATGGCCATGGCCGCCAAGACTGCCATCGCCCAGGTCGACCAGGTTGTCGAACTCGGTGAACTGGACCCGGAACACATCATCACTCCGGGTATCTTCGTCCAGCGCGTGGTCGCCGTCACCGGCGCTGCCGCTTCTTCGATTGCCAAAGCTGTCTGAGGCCTGCCATGACCATCACCAAAAAGCTCTCCCGCACCGAGATGGCCCAACGCGTGGCCGCAGACATTCAAGAAGGCGCGTACGTAAACCTGGGCATTGGCGCACCGACCCTGGTGGCCAACTACCTGGGCGACAAGGAAGTCTTCCTGCACAGCGAGAACGGCCTGCTGGGCATGGGCCCAAGCCCAGCGCCGGGCGAGGAAGACGATGACCTGATCAACGCCGGCAAGCAGCACGTCACCCTGCTGACCGGCGGTGCATTCTTCCACCATGCCGACTCGTTCTCGATGATGCGTGGCGGCCACCTGGACATCGCCGTACTGGGCGCCTTCCAGGTGTCGGTCAAGGGCGACCTGGCCAACTGGCACACCGGTGCCGAAGGTTCGATCCCCGCCGTAGGCGGTGCGATGGACCTGGCCACCGGCGCCCGCCAGGTGTTCGTGATGATGGACCACCTGACCAAGACCGGCGAAAGCAAGCTGGTGCCCGCGTGCACCTACCCGCTGACCGGTATTGGTTGCGTCAGCCGCATTTACACCGACCTGGCCGTGCTGGAAGTAACGCCTGAAGGCCTGAAAGTGGTCGAGATTTGCGCGGACATCGACTTTGACGAGCTGCAGAAGCTGAGTGGTGTGCCGCTGATCAAGTGATGTTTTGATCGACGCAGACCTGTGTAGGAGCGGCCTTGTGTCGCGAAAGGGCTGCGAAGCAGCCCCGGCAATTGTTGATGTAACGCTGAAATCCGGGGGGCTGCCTTGCAGCCCCCAAGACACCAGCAACACCCACTATCCCACCACCCCAGCCCGCAATCGCAGCAGGCTAGGCCTTGGGCTGCGCATTGGCCAAGGCGGTGATGGATGATGCCGAGCTGCGCATGTGCGCTGCGCTCAAAATTAGGCGTTGTTGCGCGGGGCACGTTGAAAACGGGTAACTGCGATTTGAACAACACCGGCCACTAGGCAAAGCACACCTATTTTCCAACCCCCTTCCAGGCCGAAGTGCTCCGCTATCTTCCCGGCGATGATCACGCTTACGAAAATGGCGGCGGGCAGGATCAGCTTGTTCATTTCGGCCTCCAGGTGCGAACGGCATAGATCGTGAGGGGGCACAGCCTACGCAGCGCCGGCGTGCGAGAGATCTCTGGGCGCAAAGTCGAACCGCCCCACTCCACAGGCCCGTTCTTACAGGCCCCAAAAACGCAAAAAGCCCTGAATAATCAGGGCTTTGAATATGGCGGAAGCGTAGTCATTCGAAGTGTGTTTCCACTCCCGACCACCGGCATCCAAAACCCGACGCCCGGCCGCTCTAGAACGGTATATTGCGGGTAACCTAAATGTTGCCACAGTCTTCTAGCTTCCGCCCAGTTCCGTCTGTTTCCAGGCTGTGAGTGGGGGACCAACTGGGGGACCAGATTCAGAGATCGGAGGTCACCACCATGCCCAAGCTCACCGCGAAATTGATAGAAAACCTCAAGGACTATGGCAAGTACGATGATGGCGATGGCCTGCGCCTTGTCATTCGAAAGTCTGGAAAAGCGTGGGTGCTGCGCTACCAGCTTGCAGGCAAGCGCAAGGAAATCGGCTTGGGCCCCTACCCTCACTATGGGTTGAAGGAGGCGCGCTCCCGCGCCGACACTCACAGAGCATTGATTCGGGAGGGTATCGACCCTTTGACACATAAGGCTGATGCACTCCAGCAAGCTGAAGCTGCTCGGATTGCTCGGGATCTGAACCTTGAAAACACCTTCCGCGCTTGTGCCGTGGACTACATCGAAGCCCATAGAGCTGGCTGGAAAAACGCAAAACACGCGCAACAATGGGTCAACACTCTTACCACGTATGCATTTCCCTTTATCGGAGAAAAGCCAGTCGACGAAGTTGAAACAGACGATATCCTGAAGATTCTGAATCCGATATGGACCGCTAAGCCTGAGACAGCGGCCAGGGTCAGAAACCGGCTAGAACTTGTTCTCGATGCTGCCAAAGCACGCCGGCTGCGCACGGGTGAAAACTCCGCTCGCTGGCGAGGTCACTTGGACAAGCTTCTGCCTAGAAGAAGGCTGGCAGACCGTGGTAATCATCCCGCTCTACCTTGGGAGCAATTACCAGCCTTCATGGCAGAACTAGAGCAATCCTGGGACCTTAGTTCAACTGCGGTGAAGTTAACCGTGCTGTGCGCTTTGCGCACAAGCGAAGTGATAGGTGGGTATTGGGAAGAGGTTGATCTGGACGAAGAAATTTGGACTATTCCGGCTTCCCGGATGAAAGCCGGGCGCCAGCATCGAGTACCGTTATCTAAAGCCGCCCTGCATACGCTCAGGTGCCTGAAGGCGGAAAGCAAAAGTGGGTTGCTTTTCCCGGGGCGGAGCATTGGTCGACCGCTCTCGAACATGGCAATGCTACAAAAAATACGCGGTATGGATGAGAAGTCCTTAGCCAACGACGGACCAGGCTGGCGCAACGAAGCGGGTGAAGTCATCACCATGCATGGTTTCCGATCAAGCTTCAGAGACTGGGCTGCCGAGACAACTAACTTCGCCAATATCGTCCCTGAAATGGCCTTGGCGCATAAAATCAGTAATGCGACTGAAGCAGCGTATCGACGAGGCGATCTGCTCGAAAAACGAAAACAGCTTATGGAGGAATGGGCTCGCTATGCACTGTCAGGTTGCAAAGCAACCTAACCAAGGCAAGGTGCTGGCTGAACTGAATTAAAGGATGAAAGACAGTCTCGAACTCAGGCAGACATCATTGGCATCTTTGTGCGCCACCAAGCTTCCCTACGCAACTGCCCCACCCCCAACGCAATCTGGAGTACCTTTCGGCGCTCCCGCGCTAGAATCTGGAGATTGCAGGTAACTCATGAACGTCCGCTATCGACCCAGGCTGTGTGAAAACGCAGTAAACACGTCGAAAACTGAGAGTCGCGCGGATTGCCTGTGGAATTAGCAGGCGAGAGCGTGAATAGCCCTACCCAGCGAAGTAGACATTTGTAGTGCTATATGGGCCGCGTCAGCGGCCCATATAGCTGTTTGCGGGCCAGCAAGCGGCGGGGTTTACGCCCTGATTGCCTCAAGTAGCCCTGCGATGCCGAAGATGCTCATCATCCGTTTGAGGTTGTAGGCGAGCACGTGAAGGCTCATCTCAGTGCTTACCCTCGGCAGGGTTCTGGTCAGGAAGTGGGTACTTCCCATCCAGAATTTGAGCGTGCCAAAGGGATGCTCCACCGTCTGCCGGCGAACCTTCATCTTCCCTGGATCTTGCTCCAATCGGATTTGCACTCTCTCGACTACTTCTTCATGCTCCCAGCGCTTGAGTCGCCGCTCTTTACCGGTCGTACACTGCTTCTGCATGGAGCAGCTCTGGCATCCTGAAAACCAATAGCAGTGCAGTAACATGCCGTCCTCCATCGAGGAATGCCGGCGCGTCAGCAACTGGCCCGCAGGGCATCGATATTCGTCCGATGCAGCCATGTAGGTGAAGTCCTGCTTGCCGAATCGGCCTTCCGCTTTGCTGCTCGATGTCAGGGGTTTCGGTACAAAGGTGGTGATACCCGCCTGCTCGCAAGCAAGGACTTCCGGGCCTTTGTAATAGCTTCGATCAGCGACCACTGTCAGCGCCTCAGCACCGATTTCTTCACGTGCCTGGTTAGCCATATTGCTCAGTTGCCCGCGATCATTACCAACGTTGGTCACCTCATGGGCAATGATCAGATGGTGCTTGTCGTCGACTGCTGTTTGTACGTTGTACCCAACTGTGCCGGAGCCTCGGCCGCTTGTGGCCATTGAGCGGGCATCTGGATCGGTAAGAGAGATTTGCTGATCGGGACTGGCGTGAAGCTGCGCCTCAATGTCCTTCAGTTTTTGCATCTGCTGTTTCAGCTTTTCGACTTTGTCTTTCAATCGCTCAGTCTTGGCCTCGGCCACTTCCGGCGCTGCCCGATCGGCTGAATCCATTGCCGCTAGATAGCGGTCGATGCTCTGCTCGATCTGCTGCATGCGCGCCTTCACCTTGCCTTGAGTGAAATTGCGGTCGCGGTTATTCACGGCTTTGAATTTGCTGCCGTCGATGGCGATGAACGATTGGGAGAAGAGATTGAGGTTGCGGCAAAGCACGACGAACTGTCGGCCGACGCTGCGAATGGCTTTACCGTTATCTCTGCGAAAGTCGGCAGGCTTCGCAGCCAGAAGCCCTCGCCTCGCGCCATAATGCGTGGTGGCACCATGGCCGGCAGGAACGGCCGCGAGTAGGCATCGGCAAGGGCGGCGATGACCTTCGGCCAGGTGGCCAGACGGGAGACATCGGCGTCGGTCAGGAATACGGTGGACACGTTTGCCACCAGGTTGTCGAGATTTTGTACTGCGTCCATAGGGTCCTCCAGAACCGTTGTGCCAAGTCTATGAAGGGCGGCACTGACGAGCTATGCGAGAGGACCCAATACAGTTATCTATAAATTGCTGATCGCTTGAGTATTGAAAAATAGATAACTGCTTTGTAATTGCTCCGGACGCAGGTGGGCATGGGCTCAGTTATCCTCCGCGTGTACGCAAACAACACGTGGACTATCATGTTCGAAATTGATGAATTGGCCGCCTTCGAATATCGACTGGTGATCGAGATGGCTGCGGCTGCACTCGCCGCACAACGCCGCAGCGTACGGGACTTAGAACGTATGGCGCGCAAGCTCGACGACCTCTTGGGGGCGCAGATTTCAACTGAGTTCGAACGTTCCGACCTGAATTTTCGTGAAGCAATGGGAGTAGCGAGTGGCAACAGGTACTTGCTCGATGCTATATCCAGCTTCAACACTCAACATGCTTCGACGACGATCGAGACGCAACAGCATATTATCGAATATCAAGCAATTTATCAGGCCATTAGCAGTAGTGACATTGAGTTCGCCAGAGCTGCAGTACATCAGCAGCTAATAAAATGGCATAACCGCTCAAAAGACCTTTCTCAGTAGGAGAGCACTGCCCTTCCAGATCTTCGGGATGACGGGATACTAAACGCAGGGTATCTTTTGTCACTGCAAAAACACTGCATATCAGTTGATATCGCACTGCTTTGCATATTGGCAAGCGCCGCATGACCGGCGCTACATCCTGAATTACTGCTGAGTTGCATGCTCAGACAAAAAATCAACGGCGGCCGCCGACATCGCCCGCGCGCCAACGATCAGCGCTTTTTCATCGACGAAGAATTTCGGGTTGTGATTCGGTGCTGCCTTGGCCGGGTCCTGCCCGTCGGGTGTCACGCCCAGGTAGAAGTAGAGGCCGGGTACCTTGCCTGCGAAGAAGGAGAAATCTTCCGAAGCACCGACCAGAGGGGTGGTGGCGACCTTGCCATAGGCCGCACGCTTGAGCACTGGCGCCATCTGCTCGGTCAATTGCTCATTGTTCATCGTCATGTCATAGGCCGGCACGATTGATACCTTGGCCGTAGCACCGGCGCTTTCGGCTATCTTCTCGGACGTGAGCTTCACATCGTGTGCCACTTGCGCACGTACCGCCGGATCGTAGGTACGAATGGTGCCTGCCATGTCGACGCTTTCCGGCACGATGTTCGGTGCACTACCACCTTTGATCATGCCCACAGTGACCACCGCTGGCGACTGGGTGAGCTTGGTGCGGCGGCTTACCACCGTCTGCAGGCCGTTGATGACCTGTGCAGAGGCCACTACCTGGTCGACAGTGTTCCAAGGCATGCCGCCATGGCCCTGCTGGCCTATAACCTTGATGTTCAAGTCGTCACTGCTGGCGGTCGTGGCACCCGAACGCCAACTCAATTGCCCTGAAGGCCCAGGCATGACATGCACAGCGAACACCGCATCAGGCTTGAGCTTGTCGAACAGCCCTTCCTGCAGCATCAACTGCGCCCCCCAACGCCGCCCCTCTCCGCCTTTGACCAGGCTCGAGCCCTCTTCAGCCGGCTGGAAAATGAACATGACCTTGCCCGGCAGGTTGTCACGCATGCCTGCAAGGATTTGCGCAGTTGCCATCAGCATGGCGGTATGGGTGTCGTGGCCGCAGGCGTGCATCACATCCACCTGCTGGCCATGATAGGTACCCCGCGCGGTCGAGGCGAATGGCAGGCCCGCAGGCTCCTTGACCGGCAAGGCATCCATATCCGCGCGCAGGGCGACGGTAGGGCCCGATTTGCCACCTTCGAGAATTCCGACCACTCCCGTGCGCCCGATACCCGTATGGACTTCGAGGCCAAGCTTTTCAAGGTGCTCGGCGACCAGCTTGGCAGTGCGTGTTTCCTGCTCGCCGAGCTCTGGGTGCTGGTGGATGTCCCGTCGCCACTCGATCATCTGCTGCTCGACCTGGGCAGCGCCGATAAAGGCCTGCTCCTCGAGAGGGTTCGCTTGGGGGGATGCGTGGCAGGCAAACGACATCATTGCCAGGCACAATGCACTGATCGAGGTAGAGGGTCGGAACAATTTGCTAGCTGATATAGTGGAAGCCTTGATGGTTTTTCGCGTAGATAGATCAATAGGCTGAACAGAAAAAGGACGACCTCACCCTAACAATTACCTAGCTAACTATCAATATGAACGTATTCCTGAATGCTTGGTTGGATCTCGATGGCCTGTAGACACAAAGCCGTGCATGCTGGCGCAGTCCTTTGCAGAGTTCCTCGAAGGACTCGCACAGCAAGGCCTCCTTGCTTTCTATTTGATTGTAGATAGAACTGCATTTCATACCTAAAGACTGGCGGTACAAGAAACAGATGGATTCTGGAAAGCAGAAATGAAATCCACAACAGCTATTGCGACCTCAACGACTACCAATCAGCCAAGTGCAAGGTTAACTTCGCGCCACAGCACCACAAGCGCAGGGTAGTCTTTTCTTCATGTTCCTAGCGCTCCGGTGACTAGGTGTCAGCTGAAGGATAGCGCTAATAGCGGGCTGCCACGAGTCGGCGTCGGCCTGAGGTATATCCGAAATACAGCATCGCTACGCCTACCCCGCTAAGAAATATCTCAACGTGCGCATAGCCAATGACCGGCGTATAAAGCACCCCGACCAGCAACGGCCCGAGTGCGCCCAGGCCGTAGCCGACGCCTTGCACCATACTCGAAAGTTCTGCCGCAACCTGTGCGTTTGCCGAGCGCAGCACAATCATGGTGATGGCAATGGAAGTCAAGGCACCTTGCCCGATGCCTTGTACCCCGCCCCACAGCCATACCGTGTCGAGCGGCGCGGACAGGCAGCCGAGAAAACCGACCGTGGTGAGCACCACAACAACCACATTGAACCAGGATTGACTCGGCAAGCGTGTGGCTATCAGCGGCCCGAGCAGACAAGCGACCATTTGTAGCAGGATTGAACTGGAGACGATGACGCTGGACTCCAGCGGCGTCATCCCCCGTCCATTCAGAAACGGGGCGAGCCAGCCGAACACGGTAAACGAATACATCGATTGCAGCACCATGAACAGCGTGAGTTGCCAGGCTAGCGCGCAGCGCCACACCCCTCGTACGCGCGGCGCAGCCTTGGGTGCCAGCGCACTGCCCTTGGGCAGTTGGAAAAGCCAGCAGGCACAGGCTGCCGCTGCCGGCACTGACCACAGCGCCAACGCCGTCGTCCAGCCACCGCCCAAGGTGCTTTGCAGCGCCAGGGTGAACCCTGCGGCAGTCGCCGCACCGCTCAACAGCGCCATGGAGTAGAGGCCGGCCATCAGCCCGGTGATCTTGGCGAAGTCGCGTTTGATAAGCCCAGGGAGCAATACGTTGATGATGGCGATGGCGCTGCCAATGACGATCGAACCGACCACCAGGCCGCTGACGTTCCCGGCGCCACGTATCAATAGCCCTGTGGACAACGCCGCCATCAATACCAAGATCGTGCGCTCTGTGCCTATTTTGCGGGCAAGCCAGGGCGCCACGGGCGCGAACAACCCCAGGCAAAATACAGGCAGGGTGGAAATTGCACTGGTGGCGGCAGGCGTCAGGCCTAGGTCGCTGGATATATCGGCAAGCACAGCGCCGAGGCTTGGGTACGCAGTGTAGTGGTCTAATGAAACCGGACACCCATTTAGGCGAGAATGCTCGCCACAGAGAGGTGTCTGATGACCAAGCAACGTCGTACCTTTACCCCTGAGTTCAAGCGCGAAGCTGCCTGCCTGGTGCTCGACCAAGGCTACAGCCATGCTGAAGCAGCCCGCTCGCTCGGTTTGGTCGAGTCGGCCCTGCGCCGTTGGGTCAACCAGCTTCAGCAGGAGCGTGGCGGCATCACGCCGACCAGCCAAGCGTTGACGCCAGAGCAGCAAAAAATCCAAGAGTTGGAAGCTCGGATCACGCGCCTGGAGCGCGAGAAATCGATACTAAAAAAGGCTACCGCGCTCTTGATGTCGGAAGATCTCGAGCGCATACGCTGATCCGTCAGCTTAGCGCCCATGAACCCGTTGATTTCCTGTGCGAAGTGTTTGAAATCACTCGCTCAACTTATTACGCGCATCGCCACAAAAGGCGGACGCCTGACGTTGAGCGCCTGAAGTTGCGCAGTCGAGTGAATGAGCTATTCACACAAGGTCGAGGTGCACCCGGCAGCCGCAGCATCAAGTTAATGCTGCAAGATGAAGGCGAGAAAATCGGACGATTCAAGGTGCGCAGCCTGATGCGTGAGCTGTCGCTGGTCAGCAAGCAGCCAGGGTCACACGCTTACAAGAAAGCAACGGTGGAGCGGCCGGACATTCCGAATGTGTTGAACCGAGCGTTTGATGTCGACGCGCCAAATCAGGTCTGGTGTGGCGACATCACTTACATTTGGGCGCAGGGTAAATGGCACTATCTGGCGGTTGTCCTCGATCTCTATGCGCGGCGCGTGGTGGGCTGGGCTTTGTCAGAAAGACCGGATGCAGAGTTGGTCATCAGGGCGCTGGACGTGGCGTACGAACAACGTGGAAAGCCCCAAGGGCTGCTGTTTCACTCCGATCAGGGATCGCAATATGGTAGCCGTCAGTTCCGCCAGCGATTGTGGCGCTACCGCATGCGCCAGAGCATGAGCCGCCGAGGCAACTGCTGGGATAATGCGCCGATGGAGCGGGTGTTTCGCAGCTTGAAAACAGAGTGGATACCGGTCACGGGCTACCTGACCGGACAGCAAGCTCAGCGAGACATTAGCCAGTACCTGATGGATCATTACAACTGGATAAGACCCCATCAGTTCAACGATGGGCTGGCTCCGGCCAAAGCTGAGGAAAAACTCAAAACTGTGTCCGGGATTAGTTGACCACTACACAGTGCGGAGGTTGAAGGCTACGAAAATGATGCTGCAGGCGAAATAAAAAAGCCGCGAACCCTTGGCAATTGTGCCAGGTTGCGGCAGCCCCCGTTCATTGCGAGCGTGCGCTGTCGCGTACTCCACACATGTCCTCCTTGAACCTTGGCATGGAAAAAGTCATACGGATAAAAAAAGCCGCACAGTTTCCTGTGCGGCTTGCTCGGTTACTTCTTGATGATGTTGTGTTCTGGGCCGTATGGGAACTTGGTGATGTTTTCAGCGCCGTTTTCGTTGACGATCAGAATGTCATGCTCGCGGTAACCACCCGCACCCGGCAGCCCTTCGGGCAGCATGATCATCGGCTCGATGGACACGACCATGCCAGGTTCCAGCACGGTGTCGATGTCTTCGCGCAGCTCAAGGCCAGCTTCACGGCCGTAGTAATGGCTCAGGGTGCCGAACGAATGGCCATAACCGAAGGTGCGGTATTGCAGCAGGTCGTGCTCGAGGAAAATCTCGTTCAACTGGTGGGCAATATCGCTGCAACGCATGCCTGGCTTGATCAGCTTCAGGCCGGCCTCGTGGACCTTGACGTTGACCTCCCACAGGCGCAGGTGCTCATCGGAGCAATGGTCGAGGAACAACGTGCGCTCCAGCGCGGTGTAGTAACCGGCGATCATCGGGAAGCAGTTGAGGCTCAGAATGTCGCCCTTGTTGACCTTGCGAGAGGTTACCGGGTTATGCGCGCCATCGGTGTTGATACCAGACTGGAACCAGGTCCAGGTGTCCATCAGTTCGGAATCGGGGAAAGTGCGGGCAATTTCACGGACCATGGCCTGGGTGGCATGCAGCGCCACTTCGTACTCAGGCACCTGGTCACGCAGGGCCTCAACCACCGCAGCACCACCGATATCGGCAACGCGGGCACCGTGACGAATGATGGCGTGCTCTTCAGCCGACTTGATCATGCGCATGCGCATGCATGGCGCGGCGACGTCCACCAGCTCGGCCTGGGGATAACGGCTGGCCAATTTGTCGCGGTTGACCAGGTTCAAGTGGTCGAACTCGATCCCGATACGTCCGGCCTTGGGCAAGGCTTGTTGAATCGCGACAAAGTAGTTATCGCGCTGCCAGTCGGTGTAGATGATGTTTTCGGTGCCCACGGTACGCCGCCATGGCTGGCCACCGTCGATGTTGGCGCTGATCGACACCACGGCATCCTGAGTCACCACCAGGGCATAAGGACGGCCGAACGAGCAATACAGGAAATCGCTGTAGTAGTTGATGTTGTGATAAGACGTGAAGACAGCGGCGTCGATATTGTTCTGGGCCAGGTAGCTGCGCAACTTGGATTGACGGTTGGCGTATTCCTGGTGCGAGAACGTCGGCTTAACTTTTTCGCCGTTTTGAATCTGTATTGTTTTCGGCATTTGCATGTCTTCACTCCTTGGTAGGTGATCAGTAGAGAGGCCCTGTTTTGGGTGCCACTGGAGATCATTCGAACAGATAAAAGGCGGCCTTTTTTGCGCGAATCCGACCCCTAGATGATCAGATCCGCCTTGCTGTAAACGCCGCTATGGAAAGGACAATATTGCCCGCCACTGCCGTACAGGCCTCGCTGCGGCAAGAACAGGCAGAGGTATAGATGAGGGGGAATGAAGGAGAGGAAACGCGCGATGTCGCGCCCATTGCAGGCGCGGATCAAGATAATTATCGAGGCAGGTTCAGCTCTGGTAGCGGGTGAACACGCGCTACGGGGACAACCGGGCAACGCCGATGAATTCGGCCAATTCGCCGACATCGAGCGTGCGGCAGGTCGGTTTGGTCAGCAGCGCCAGCGATTCGCGGACACTGTCGTCGGTACACAACTGCAATTCACTGCCAAGGCACAGAATCAGCACATCGAGGGGCTTGGCCTGGCTCAGTTGCACGGTGGCCGCCACGATGCCATTGTTGGCCTTCAGCGGCTGGCCCTCAAGGCTCAGTATCTGCCATTCGCAGACCACGCAGCGGGCCACGTCGTTGGCTTGGCGCAAGGGTTCCAGCGCAGCGGCCAAGGCATAGAAATCGAACCCTTCGGCCAGCAGGAAGCCAATACGCACGGCGCTGGCCAGGTTTTCGCTGGTTTCAGTCAATTGCTGCATGTACTGCCTCCTTCGGGTCAACTGGGCGTGGGTACGTCTACAATTGTCCACGCTGCCGCCCCTGCGCAGATGTCAGATATCGACCTCTAATTGCCACGTAAAATCAGCGCCCGCGCATCGTCCCACCCGACATGCACCCTCTGCCCGCTCTTGAGCCCAAGTAGGTCGTAATCCGCGTACGGCTTCTGCACTTGCAGTTCCAGCCCGTTGGCGGCTTCCAGGTATATGTTGACCATTGACCCAATGAATTCCTCCCCCATCACGGTACACGCCAGGCGGCTGGCTGTGGTCGGTTGCGCGGCGAGGTTGATATGTTCGGCACTGATGCACAGGGTGACCTCTTCCCCTACCGCAACAGATCGGTCTTCGGGCAAGCGTGCCAGAAAGCGACCATACGCCGAGTCCAGTTGCACCAGCCCGGTGTCGTCGAAGCCAAGCACAACGCCGCCAAGCATGTTCTTGCCGCCGACGAATTCAGCGACAAAACGGTTGTGCGGTTCGAAGAAAATATCCTTGGGCGTGCCAATCTGCTCAACCCGGCCACGGCTCATGATCACCACGCGGTCAGCCATGGCGAAGGCTTCGGATTGGCTGTGGGTGACATAGACGAAGGTGATGCCAAGGTCCTTCTGCAACCCAGTCAACACCGCCTGCATGCGCACGCTCAAGTGCGCATCGAGGGCACTGAGCGGTTCGTCCAGTAGCAGTATCGGGGGCTCGGTGACCAGTGAACGCGCCAGCGCCACCCGCTGCCGTTGCCCGCCAGAAAGCATGCTTATATCACGGTTGGCAAACTCGCCCAGGTCCAGGCGCTCTAGCCAGTGCAGGGCTTTTTTGCGCCGTTCAGCTTTGCCCATGCCGCGCATGCGCAAACCGAACTCAACGTTTTCAAGCACGCTCAGAAAGGGGAACAGCGCCAGGTTCTGCCACACCAGCGGGGTGTCCCTTTGCCAGGAATACAGGTCGTTGATGCGCTCGCCGTTCAAGCGAATTTCACCGCTGCTGGGCTTGTCGAGCCCGGCAAGCATGCGCAGCGTGGTGGTTTTACCACAGCCACTGGAGCCCATGATCGCGACGAACTCGCCCTTGTAGATTTCCAGGTTCATCGGTTCGACAGCGACGTAACTGCCGAATTGTTTGGTCACGTTATCGAATACCACTAACGGTTGAGTCATGGGGAGCTCCTGCGTCGGCATGGGATGTTCAGCTTTTTTTGCCGTCAGCCGGTTTCTTCTGCCGGCGCATGAGCAAAACCTGGGCAACGATCGTCAGCGTGATCGTGGTGATGAAAACGATCGTGCCTATCGCATTGATGGTCGGGCTGACCTGCCCTTGCAAAGTATTGAGGATGCGTACCGGGACTGTCTCGTTAAGGCCCGAAACGAACCAGGCCACCGCGAACTCGTCGAACGACACGGCCATGGTCACGAACAGTGCGGCGAAAATGCTCGGGGCGGTGAACGGCAGGATCACGTAGCGCATGGCCTGCCATTGGCTGGCGCTCAGGTTCCAGGCGGCGGCCTCCAGTTGCGGGGCCATCTGCGCCAGGCGCATGCGAATCACCGCCATGGCGAATGGTGAGCACATGACGATGTGGCAGATCATGACGGCATACAGCTCGCCGGACAGGCCGATTCGCGACAAGAACGCGAGCATCGCCAGGCCCAGAATCACCACCGGAATGGTAGGAGGCAGCAGTGCCAATGCCATGTACACCGACTTGCCAAAAAAGTGATAACGAAAGTCGGTATAGGCGGCAGTGAAGCCCAGCAGCGTGGAAACCAGCGATACCACCACACCGACGACCAGGCTGTTGTTGAAGGCTTGCCAGACTTGCGGGTCGGCGGCAATCGCTTCGTACCAGCGCAAACTGAAGCCACCCAGGGGCAAGGATGGGAAGCGGTCGACGTTGAAGGAAAACACGAAGCTGCCAATGATAGGCGTGAGGATGAACAAGAACACCAGGACGACGAAGCTGCGCAGCATGAAGTTGATGACACGATGTTCGTTCATGCGCGCCTCCTGTAGGCGTGGCGAACCATCAGGAACGCCGTGGCCAGCAAGGTCACGATCATCGTCGTGGCAATAACCGCCGCGCGTGGCCATTGCTGCCCCGATTTGGTCGTGTCGGTAATCAGGGTGCTCAAGGTTGGTGGTTGGCCGCCCCCTAGATAGAGCGGGCTGACAAAGTCACCGAAGGTCATGATGAAACAGAACAGTGCGGCGATGACGATGCCGACCCGCGCCGATGGAATCACTACCCCAAATACCGTGCGCAGACGGCCCGCGCGCAAGTTGTGGGCAGCTTCGATCAGCGTGCGGTCGATGTACATGAGGCTGAACAACTGCAGCAACACTACCAGCGGCAGGCACAGGGTGAAGTAACCCACATAGCTACCAAAACTGGTATTGAGCAAGGGCAACGGCCCAATCCCCAGCAACGCCAGGGCGCTATTGAGCAGCCCCTGGTCACTGAGAAAGACTTGCCAGGAATAGGTGCGCACCAGGTAACTGGTAAAAAATGGCGTGATCAACAACAGCACCAACCATTGCCGGGTCGATTCGCGGAACTTGAAGGCAATTGTATAGGCGCACGGAAAGGCTACGGCACTGATCAGCACACTGGCCCCCGCCGCCATCGCCCAGGTGTGCAAGTAGGCATCCCAGAAGTACTCGCGGCTGAACAGGTACTTCCAGTTCAGCCACTCGAACGCAGGGACCATGCGAAAGTTGCGCACCAGCCAAAAACTGATGGTCAGCAGAAACAGCAAGGGCGCTACAAAAAACAGTAGCTGCCAGACCAGTATCGGCAGCGACAGGATCAGCCCATACCCCGGTAAGCGCCAGGTGCGCTTGCCGAACTGCCCACGCGTGCGTGCAGGCTCCTCACTGGCGGGCAGTGGGGGCGATAGCTTGTTCGAAATCATTACGCCGCTCCTGTGTAGGCGCCATCAAGCGCCCTTGTACTGCGACCAGAAGTCGTTCCAGTCCTCCAGGCTCTGCTGCACGGGGAGCGCGCGATACTGAATACGCCCCTCGCGGATGTCGTCCATGACATTGCGCTGGCCCAGTACCATGCCTTGGCGTCTGGCTTCGGCAAGGTCGGTCTTGTTCAGCAACTCCCAGCCGCGCTTATTGGGAATCAGCGCCGGGTAAGCCTCCATCTTCGCCGACTTCACCTGGCCTTCAGGGGAGGTGATGTATTGAATGAACTTCTTCGCAAGTTCCGGGCTGTGGGCTTTCTTGGCGATGCAATAAGACTCGGTCCATTGCAGGCCGCCCTCCTCGGGTATCACTGTTTTTACCGGTGCCCCGGCACGCTGCAAGACCCCGGTAATCCAGTCGCCAATGCCACACATCGCGTGGATCTGGCCGTTTTTCAGGGAGGAGAAGGTACCGCCATAATCGAAGAACCCGGCCACTTGTCCGCGTAGGCTCATGGTTTTGTCCTGGAGCCTCTTCCAGTGCGCCGCGTCGATGTCGTAGGGCAGCCTGTTGCCATTGAGCAAACTGATCTGGCCCAGGTTTGGCAGGTGCCAGTCGAAGTGGCCGACCTTGCCCTTGAGGCTATCGTCCCAGAACACCTGGTAGCTTTTCGCCTTGGACTCCGGCAGCAACTGGGTATTGAAGGCGATACCGAGAAAGCCGAAGCGGACCATGACCGAATACAGTTCATCGCCCTGCCAGTGCCCTGGAAAGTGCTGAAACTCTGGGTAGAAGTCATCGAAGGGATAATCGGCAAGGTCCAGTCGCTCGATATAGTCGGCGGCGTTGAGTTGTTGCACATACTCGGCATCCGACAGGATCAGGTCGAAGGTGCCCGGTGGTGACTGCGAAATGAGCCCCAGCATGTTATCGCCGCCGGTGTAGTACTTGGCCCGCACCTTGACCCCATGCTCGCGCTCGAAATCCGCGACGATGTCGGGCGCGGCGTGGCCTGCCCACGCCAGTATCACCAGTTCTTTTTCGGCTGCGCCAAAGGTTCTGTTCGGAAGTACCCCGGAGAGCGCCGCCACACCGGCCAAAATGCTGCTGTTCTTGATGAATGTACGGCGTGAAAAATCGGCGCGACGCGTCATGGAGATACCCTCGGTAATCAAAAGTGCCTTGGCCCAGCCGCGCTTTCGCCCCGCTTCCCCAAGGTTTTCACCGCCTGTGTGATTACCGATTGCAGCAGATTGCCATCAGGGCAAGTTGTGTTTTTCCGACCTGTAATTTGTCAAATTCGCCCCCTGCCCCACCCGACCCACCTGGATCGCAGGTCCGTCAGCATTTGTCAAATTCAGGTCGGGAACTGACAAGTGAATGTCGTTGTGATCTGATCAAATCGTTGCATGTACTGGCTCGCTGCAAACGGACTACTTCAACGAATACAAGAATAAAGAGAGATAACCGATGAACGAAAGCGTAGTGGTTGGCGAACTCACCTGGCCTGAGTACGCACAGAAGGTAGCTTCCGGCAGCACGATTTTCTTGCCGGTGGGCGCCTTGGAGCAGCACGGTCATCACATGTGCATGGAGGTGGATGTGCTATTGCCTACCGCCCTGTGCAAGGCAGTAGCGCGAGAAGTCGACGGCTTGGTGTTACCCGCCTTGGCCTATGGCTACAAGTCACAGCAGAAGTCGGGAGGTGGCAACCACTTTCCCGGCACCACCAGCCTGGATGGCGCAACACTGACCCATACCATCCAGGACATCATCCGCGAACTCGCCCGGCATGGGGCGCGCAAGCTGGTCTTGATGAATGGCCATTATGAAAACTCGATGTTCATCGTCGAAGGCATCGACCTGGCGCTGCGCGAACTGCGTTATGGCGGTATCACCGATTTCAAGGTGGTCGTTCTGTCCTACTGGGATTTCGTCAACGCGCCGGCGGTCATCGAAGAGCTCTACCCCGAAGGTTTCCTCGGCTGGGACATCGAACACGGTGGCGTTTTCGAAACGTCACTGATGCTGGCCCTGCACCCTGAAAAGGTCGACCTGAGCCGCGCCGTCGACCACCCTCCGGCAAAATTCCCACCTTACGATGTCTTCCCCATCATCCCTGAACGCACCCCCGCCTGCGGAACGCTTTCCTCGCCTAAGGGCGCCAACCGAGAAAAAGGCGAGTTGATTCTGCGAGTTTGCGTAGAGGGCATTAGCAGCGCTGTGCGGGAGGCCTTCGACCTGCAGAAATAACACCGATCTCCAGCCCAGAGCAGCACCGCCGTTCGCAGTTCACCCTCCTTCAAGAATAAAAAGGGTAATTAGCATGTCCAGCAACTCAACTCTGGCCCCCGGCCTCAAGCAGCGCCACGTCACCATGTTGTCAATCGCCGGCGCTATTGGCGCCGGCCTCTTCATCGGCTCGGGGCATGCCATTGCTGCAGCCGGTCCTGCGGCAATTCTCGCGTACATCATGTCTGGCACACTGGTCGTTCTGGTCATGCGCATGCTCGGAGAAATGGCGGTGGCCTCGCCAGATACCGGGTCATTCTCCACCTACGCCGAGCGCGCAATGGGACGTACAGCAGGCTTTACCATTGGCTGGCTGTACTGGTGGTTCTGGGTGCTGGTCATTCCAATCGAAGCCATTGCAGCAGCGGCCATTCTGCATGCCTGGTTCCCTGCGATAGAAACCTGGGAATTCGCACTGGTGGTTACCGGTTTGCTGACCGTAACTAACCTGTTCAGTGTGGCGCGCTACGGTGAATTCGAGTTTTGGTTTGCGATGCTCAAGGTTATCGCGGTGCTAGGGTTCATTGCTCTGGGTGCATTGGCACTGACAGGCGCGCTGCCCGATATTTCAGTTAGCGGCGTGGTCAACCTGAGTCATGAGTTTGGTGGTTTCATGCCCAACGGCATGACCGCTGTCATCGGTGCCATGCTCACCACCGTGTTCAGTTTCATGGGTACTGAAATTGTCACCATTGCCGCCGCCGAGTCGAAAAACCCCTCCAAGCAAATCACCCGTGCCACCAATTCCGTGGTGTGGCGAATGGGGATCTTCTACATCGTCTCGGTGTTCCTGATCATCTCCATCGTGCCCTGGAACGACCCCATGCTAGTACAGGTCGGCTCCTATCAACGGGCCCTTGAGCTGATGAACATCCCGCACGCCAAGATGATCGTCGATATCGTCGTGCTGATTGCCGTTGCCAGTTGCCTCAATTCGGCCATCTACACCGCATCGCGCATGGTCTATTCGCTGAGCAAGCGCGGCGACGGTCCTCGCGTTCTGCAGCGCACCTCAGCGACGGGCGTGCCAGTGATTGCAGTGCTAGCCAGCACCGCAGTGGGCTTCTTGACCACAGCACTCAATTACTTCGCTCCCGACGAGGTGTTTTCCTTCCTGCTGGCAAGTTCGGGGGCGGTAGCGCTTCTAGTCTATCTGGCAATCGCTGTTTCGCAATTGGTTCTGCGTAATCGGATGGATAGCCAAGGTACTGCGCTGGACTTCAAGATGTGGCTGTTCCCCTGGCTCAGCTACCTGGTCATCTTCTCCATCATCAGTATCTTGACGATGATGCTGGTGATGCCAGGGCATCGCATGGAAGTGGTGGCAACTGGTGCGCTGGCGCTGTCCATCGTCTGCGTGAGCGCCATTTTCTCGTCTAAAAAGAGCACTTCGGCCACCGTGGCGAGCAAGCCTGCCTGACCAGGCCGAGTCGTTACCCACCCTGTGAAGGTGTTGCTTTCGCAGGGTTTTTGCTTTTCACCGGGGCGCCTCCCAATGCTTAGGCACTGCGTGTACTATCACTCTGACAAATGCATCAACCTAAACACAATGAATTGCCGATTTACGGCAACCAGACGCAGAGCACGTCATTTTTTTGCATTCAAGGAGTCGTATTGATGGGTACGTTAAAATCCTCGCCGTTGGCACCGGCATACCCTGTCAATGATGCCCCGCCGCTGAAAGTCGTCGGTTTCCTGATCATTCCCAATTTCACCACCATTGGCTTCGCCTCGGCGGTGGAAACCTTGCGCATGGCCAACCTGGCAGCACGCAAAACCATGTTCCAGACCCTGATCATTGCAGCCGACATGGAGCCAGTGAGTGCCAGTAACGGCATGCGCATCCTGCCCGATTTCAGTATCAAGGATGCCCCAAAGCTGGACATGCTGTTCGTGGTGGGGCCAAACCCGATAGTCTCCGACCACAATACCCGCCCCATCCTCAACTGGCTTCGCAAGTTGGCACATGACCAGGTGCCATTGGGCGGTATTTGCACAGGCAGCCATTTGCTAGCACGCGCCAATCTGCTCACTGGTTATCGGTGTACCATCCACTGGGAAGATATCGAGGCGCTAAAAGAGCGATTTCCCGGCATTATCATTTCCAACCAACTGTTTGAGCTTGACCGTGACCGTTTCACGAGCTCCGGCGGCGTGGCGTCCATGGACATGATCCTACAACTGATTGCCCGAGAACCTGGCGGGCGGGACATTGCCAGTCATGCGGCTGAACTGCTGTTATGTGATCGAGTACGTGGATCGCAAGAGCGCCAGCGCGTGCCTTTGCGGCAAAAGCTCGGCACCTCTCAGCCCAAACTCAGTCAGATTGTTACAATCATGGAAGCCAACCTTGAAGACCCGATGACCTTGGAAGAGCTTGCAGAACTGAATGAGATCTCGGTTCGGCAAATGGAGCGTTTGTTCCACAAGCATCTTCAAAACACACCGAGTCAGTATTACTTGGAACTACGCCTGACACGGGCTAGGCAACTATTGCTACACAGTGAATCCCAAGTGCGTGATATCGCCCTCGCCTGTGGTTTCATTTCGCCAGCACACTTCTCAAAGTGCTACAGTCGTTTCTTTGGTGTCTCACCAATCGGCGAGCGGAAAAAGGTAGTCTCTTCACTTCACTGAACAACCCTGTCGTTAGTTTTCGTGGCGCGGTCCAGGATTTCCTCGCCATGCTCCCCTCAGCTGGCCCGCAATGTGAGGGCATCCAAGTGAATGTGCGCTCCACGAGGGCGCCACCACAATTCTGCAGGGGAATCTCGGTCATTCCGCACAGTTTTGGACCATCACTTGGATCTGGCTAGATGTCATGCCATTCAGGACGAAGCGGACTACGCTTGCTACGCAGGCGCGCATTGATGATGTTCATGTCATTATTCCTTACCTCGGGCGATAGACATGTGCCATACCATAATAGCGATCGAAGCATTCATACGAAAAAGTGGATCGTCCAAGGATTTTCCACTCAGTTGTTCGATGCGCTGGATACGTTGATTGATGGTGTTACGGTGAAGTCCCAGGCGCTGGGCAGCCTTGAGCCCGTTGCCATTTTCCTTGAGCAAAGCGTCGAGGGTATGCACGAGTACTTTAGGGTGTTTACGGCCGGGCACGAACAACGGGCCGAGTGTCTTTTCGACGAAGTCGTCGATGAGCGTGCGGTCGACTACCCCCTGCAGCAAACCCAACACGCCCAACTCGTTGAAATCGCAGTATCCGCTCTCCGGGCGCAGTTTCTGCGCCACATTCAGCGCCTGGCGCGCTTCGTTGAGCAGTCGGCGGTAATGACCACAATCTTCAGCAACGCTCGACAGGCCCATGTACATATCCAACTCCCCTGCCACTCCGATCAGTTGCCGACGCAACGTGGTCAAGGCTGCCGGCAGGTCATCGGCATCCGCCAGCAGTAGCACGAAGAGGTCGCCCGGCATCTCTACCATCACCGTTCCCGGGCGGCTGCGACCCCAGGCTTCAAGTTGGTCTTCCATGGACTGGCGAGTGGCTTGCCACAGCTGCTCGCCTTGGGCCAAGCCTTGGCGCTCAAACAGCGTCTCGATACCTGACAAGCGCAGCACGACCAGTCGCCGTGGAATATCAAGCATCAGTTGCAGATGCGCAGCCCGCTGTCGGGCAATGGCCAGACTCGGGTAATCTCCGGTCAGCAACTGGCCGAGAATGTGGTTACGTGAGCGCCGCACTTGAGTCATATGCATCAGGGCCGTATCGATCAGGTGGGTCACAAACACCAACTTCAGCGGAGAGGGCTGCTCGATCAGCGACAATCCCAACTGTTCAGCACGAGCGATCACTGCAGACGGGATGCACTGGGGAAACGGGCCTCCAGTAAGAACCACCATCCCGGCAATACCCAACACAGCACCAGTCTCGACCAAAGTGAGTAACTTGCGTTCGTCACATAGGTAATTGATTTCCGAAATAAATACTAGTTCGCCGCCCATTTTACACGCGGTGATACCCTCATTTCCCGCCACGTAGGACCAGCATACTCGCCGTTGCAAGTAAAGCTCGCCTGCGCGGACCCTCATGTCTTCCAAGCCGGGCAGGTTCAGGACCTCACTCAGAGTCAAGCTCATGGCTCGACACCCGCCAGGCTCTGCATCTGACGCCCTCTAACTGGCTCGCACATGAGAATGTCGGGCTGTACCATGGCGTCACTGCTCGCCGAAGATATCAACTTTAGAAATTGAAGGAACATGCCAGTACTGCTCCTACGCCATGACCGAAAAGCGCATGCGGTTAAGTCTCAGCAAGCTCATCGACGACCATGCCGGGGACTTGTAATAGAGATGCTACCTGAAATCGTTCATGATCACTCCCTCGAACGGCGAGATGACTGCGATCAACAGCCCCAAGTATCGAGATGCCCTCCCGTACATTCCATCTACTCTCACGACTTTGGAGATAATCCCATCAAGCTTCATGCACTCGACGACCACGCGGACGTATGACCAAATTTCCGGTGGAGTGATGCTCACCCCCTATCCAAACGTTGCAGCTTAGTGCTCGCTTTCTCTACAATCTTTTAGCAACATTTACGTGACCAACCGAGCGGCCTCGCCCTGCTGGTGCTCAACACTGCCCGGTATCAAACGGCATCACTGACCGTGCCCGTCGCCGCACGCCGCTACACCTTGCAAGCGACCAACGCTGACCGACAAAACGGTGACGTTCAATGGCAGACTCCTCAAGCTCGGCACCAACGATGAAATGCCGACAATGGACTTTGTGCCGACCAAAACCGGCAAACTGGCCATTGAGCCGGCAAACGATAATTTCCTGAGCCTGCCATCTGCTGGAAATGAGACCTGCAATGGGCCTGCCCCGTGACAACGGACGCATTAGCATGTATTCGAGCATTGAATAGTTGGTGATTAGCAGTTCGGGGCAGCGCACCTGCATTTCTTCCCGCGTCTACGGAGCCGACGAGGACTTTCGTGAACAGCGCGAATGTGAGCGCCCGCTGAACGTCTATGGCTATTCGAAGTTCCTGTTCGATGCAACAGGTGCGCCGGCAGTTCTGTTGGCAGTAGCCGCGCCCAACCATTCAATGATGTGGCCCTGGCTGTGATCAATCGGTTGCGCGGGCAGCAAGGCCAACCCTCGTTGTCACTTGATATGGCCTTGCTGGAAGGCATTCTGGAGTACAGCGAATTTCCTGAACATTTGCGTGGCAAGTACCAGTGTTACACCTGCGCCGACCTGGAGCGCTTGCGCGCTGCCGGTTACACGGCACCTACAATGGTAGTCGAGCAAGGCGTGGCCCGCTACTGCGACTGGTTGCAAGGTCTTCAAAGACCGCCGCCTGCTCCAGTCAAGCAGGCAGCGTGATCGTGCTCAACGGCTACTTGAAACAGTATTCGTAGAGGCAAGTCTGGAACCCGTACTTGAGGTCGAACTTGCCATCGAGCACGTTGTTTTCCTTCGCGTACTGGTCCCACGCCACGAGCATTTCCTTCAGCTTGCCCGGCTCGGCCTGGGCCAGGTCGCGGCTTTCGGTCGGGTCGCTCTTGAGGTCGTACAGCTGCCACTGGGCGGTGCCGTAAGGTGGATTGACCAAGGTGATTTTCCAATGGCCCTTGCGCAGCGCCTTGCGGCCGAACAGTTCCCAGCCGATCTGACGCTGGGCCATGGCCCGACCTTCAAGCAATGGGCGCATGCTCTTGCCGCTGATGGCTTGCACCGGGCGACCTTGGAATGTCTTGCCCAGCGCCGGCACCCCCGCCAGGTCCAGCAAGGTTGGCATCAGGTCCATCACATGGACCATGTCGTTGTTGAGCGTGCCTTGCAGGTGGGCCTTCTTCAGCATTTTCGCGCTGATGATGGCTGGCGCGCGAATGCCGCCCTCGTTGGTGAACCCCTTGAACAGCGGATACGGCGTGGAGCTGACCTGGGCCCATTGTGCGCCATAGTCGGCATACGAGCCTTTGTGCCCGATGTTTTTCAGGCTGTTGTCGAAGTCCTTGGCCAGCCACTCCTTGTTGCCAGGCAGGTCGATCGGGCTATTGCCATCGGCACCGTTGTCAGAGATGAACACGATGAAGGTGTTGTCCAGCTTGCCGTTTTTCTCCAGGTACGTGAGCAGTCGGCCAATGTGGTAGTCCATGTTGGACACCATCGCCGCATAGATCTCCATGTTGCGCGCCTCACGCTGGCGCTGTTCATCGCTCAACTGGCCCCAGCTCGGCAGGCCCTTGGCCATGGGTGTGTTGGGCGTTGTGTTGGCCGCGACAATACCCAGCTGCTTCTGGCGCTCCAGGCGGGCCTGGCGGATCGAGTCGTAGCCGGCGTCATAACGGTGCTTGTACTTGTCCAGCCAAGCGTCTGGCGCATGCAGCGGCCAATGTGGCGCGGTGTAGGACAGTACGGCCATGAACGGCTTGTTGCTAGCTTTGTCGGCTTCGATGTAGTCGATTAGCCGATCGGTGTAGAACTCGCTGGAATAGAAGCCCTTGGGCACTTCCACCTGCTTGCCGTCTTCGCGGTAGATCGCCTTGGGGTCTTGGGCAATGATGGCGTGCTGGTCGTCGAAGTGGCTGGCACCGCCTTGCACCAGAATGAACGAGCGGTCGAAGCCGCGCGCCTTGGGGCTGGTCTCTTCGGTGCGACCCAGGTGCCATTTGCCGGTGGTGTAGGTGTTGTAACCTGCATCCTGAAGCACCTGGCCTACCGTAACCATGCGCTCGTTCAAATACCCTTCGTAGCCAGGCTGGCCTTTCTGGAACGGTTGCAGCAGCTCGCCCATGTTGCCCAGGCCCGCCACATGGCTGTCGGCGCCAGAGAACATCATTGCGCGGGTCGGCGAGCACGTGGGCGCCGTGTGGAAGTTGCTCAGGCGCACACCATCGCGCGCAAGTGAGTCAATGTTCGGGGTGCTGATTTCGCCACCAAAACTGCCCAGGTCGCTGTAGCCCAGGTCATCGGCGACGATGATCAGAAAGTTCGGGCGTTCATCTGCGGCCATGGCCGTGTGGCTGCATATGGCAACCATCAGAGCAAGCAGGCGTGTCTTAAACGAGCTCATGAAGCGTGTCCTCGGTTGTTATTATTGGTGTGCTTGCAAGTATGCGGATGGCCCGCCGCTCGCCGATAACGCTTCAGCGCAAGCGCTTATGCATCCGCGTGATTATTTGCCCCGAGGGCTAGGGCAGTGCCCGCTCGACGTTCATCATCCCCTTTATTTTCCGGGGGCGCGCACCCACTGGCAGGCAAGAGGTGGGGCACATGAAGCAAGCTCGTTGGCACGCAGCGAATGTCACCCGGGGGATGGCCCTGCTATGGCTGTGCGCATGGGCCGGCGGGCTGCTTGCCGCCCCGTCTCAACCGCCACAGCGCAAGCTGGACGACGGCTACGTCGACCCAGGCCAATGCCAGGCCTGCCATGCTTCACAGGCGCAACAGTGGTCCCAGTCACATCACAGCTGGTCGATGCGCAAGCCGACCGCGGACAATGTGCGGGGCGACTTCGCCGATCAGGCCTTTACGGACGCCGCCGGCGTAGAGGTGAGTTTCAGCACGCGCAATGGCACGTTTTACGTCAATGCCGAAAACGAACAGGGCCGACGCCAGGACTTCGCCGTGGCCTACACCTTCGGCGTTTATCCCCTGCAGCAATACCTGATCGAACGCCCTGGTGGTCGCTTGCAATCGTTGACCGTTGCCTGGGACAACCGCGCCAAGGCCGACGGTGGGCAGCGCTGGTTTTCGCTCTACCCCGGCCAGCGCTTCACCCCGGACGACGCCCTGCACTGGACCGGCCGCTCGCAGAATTGGAACGGCATGTGTGCCCAGTGCCACTCGGGCAACCTGAAAAAAGGCTACGACGCCAGCCAGGACAGCTTCGCCAGTACCTGGAGCGAGCTGTCGGTGGGTTGTCAGAGTTGCCATGGGCCGGGCGCTCAGCATCTGGCATGGGCCAAGTTGCCGACGGCGCAGCGCCAGCTCGCCAACAATGCCGGCGCACGCGGTTTGCAGGTGGACTTCGGGGCGCGAGCCAAGGGTTACGAAGTCGACCAGTGCGCCCGCTGTCACGCACAACAGGAAACCCTTGGTGTTGGCAGCCAGCCGGGTAAATCTCTGGTGGATAGTGCCTACCCTACCTTGTTGACCCCTGGCGCCTATCATGCCGATGGCCAGCAACAGGCTGAGGTGTTCGAGTATGGCTCCTTCGTGCAGAGCAAGATGTACGCCGCCGGCGTGACCTGCAGCGACTGCCACAACCCGCACACCGGCGAGTTGCCCGCCCAGGGCAATCAGTTGTGCGCCAGCTGCCACAACCCGCAGGGCAACCCGCGGTTCCCCACGCTGAAGAAGAAGGACTACGACAGCCACAGCCATCACTTTCATGAGCCTGGTAGCCCCGGCGCGCAATGCACCAACTGCCATGCGCCCGAACAGAACTACATGGTGATCGACGCACGCCGCGACCATAGCTTCCGCCTGCCAAGGCCCGACCTGACGCCGATCACCGGCGCGCCCAACGCCTGCACGCAATGCCACAAAGAGCGCTCGGCACAATGGGCCGCAAACGAGATCAGCCAGCGCTTCGGCCCGCTGCGTAGCGAGCATTATGGCCCGGTGATGCAAGGCGCCCGAGCGCACGATCCGCAAGCAATTGCCCTGGCCGCAAAGTTGGTCACCGACGCGACACGCCCGGCGATCGTCCGGGCTTCTGCCGCCGACGTCCTGAGCGGCGTCGAGGGGCCTGCGCTGGATTCGCTTGCCCTCGGGCTTGCCGATCAAGATCCACTGGTGCGCAGCAGCGTGGTGCGCGCCATGGCCAATGCCGACGATGCGCAACGCCTGCAACACTTGCCTGCCCTGCTTGATGACCCGGCACTGGCGGTACGCGATCAGGCGGCTCGCGCCTTGGCCGACCTGCAGGCGCAACTGCCGACCGCCCAACGTGACCGGCTCGGTCACCTGCTCCAGGACCACTTTGCGCGGCTCAGCGCCAACGCCGACTTGCCGGGCACGCGATTCAACCTGGCCAGCCTGCTGGCACGTCAAGGCAATGAGGCACAGGCACTGGATCAATATCACCAAGTCCTGCGCCAAGATCCGGACTTCACGCCCGCGCGCGCGGCACTTGCCAGGTTGCTGCTGACTCGCGGGCAATCCGACCAGGCCCTTGAAACACTACAGGCCGGCTTGCAACGCGGCGAGCAGCGCGCCGGCTTCAGCGAGCTGGCCTATGCCATGGGGCTGCTCCAGGCCGAGCGCCAGCAGCCCGAGCAGGCCATCGAGTGGCTGGAGAAAGCCCTGCCCGGCCAGCCGCTGAACCTGCGCCTGTATTACAACCTCGGCTTGCTGCGCAGCCAGCTCGGCCAACCTGAACAGGCGCGACGCGTGGTAGTGGCCGGGCTTGCTCACGCAGCGCAAGATAGGGATCTTTTGTATGCAGGCGCCTATCTGGATGCGCGGGCAGGCAACTGGGCCTCTGCATTCGCGTTCTTGCAGCGACTGTTGATGCTACAACCGCAGCACCCCGAGGCGCGTCGCCTGCTGGCTTATGTACAGCAGCAACAGCAGCGTACGCGCACCATGGGCGCGAATCGATGACCAGCGAAGCCGCGGCCAAGACTGAATACCACTGGATCAAACCAGACAGACAACAAATAAAGGTTACGGTGATGAATACGCCCCTTTACAGCGGCCTGCCCACTGCTGGCGACGCCCGCTCGGCCATTCCCTTTGCAGCCGAGCCCTTGCTGCGCTCGCGCAATGTCGAAGACGCCGAAGCCCTGCTCAACAACCACCTGGAGGAACGGCGGATTCGCCTCGGCGGGCGAGGCACGCTGGATATCGACTTCACCTTGCAGACCTTGCCGCAAATGAAGCTGTTCGGCGCGTGGTGGGGGCGCGAGGTTCGCGTGAGCTCAAGCCCGTTGAGCTGTTGGCATGGCATCCTGCCTTTGCACGGCGCGATCAGCAACCACCTCCAGGGCTTGCAGGCGAACGCGGGTGAGCTATTGGTGTTCAGCCCCGGGCAGGAAGTGGACGTCACCTGGCACGAAGGGACCAAGGCCATCGTCATTGCCTTGGATGCGGCCTTGCTGCTCAACCACCTGGAACGTCACCATCAGGTTCACCATGCCCAGAGCCCGACGCAGGCGTTGTTGTTCCAGGGTAATAACCCGGCCATGCGCAGCCTGGGCAACCTGCTGCGCATGGTCGACAGCGAAAGCGGCAACACCGCTGGCTTGCTAGCAACGCCCTTTGGCCAGTCCCACGTGCAGCACCTGTTTTGCGAAAACCTGCTGCACCTGCTGCCCAGCCTGTACAGCGAACCACCACGGCGCCTGTTGCCGGGCACCGTGAAACGGGTGGTCGATTTCATCCACGCCAATCTCGAACAGCCGCTTTGCATCACCCAACTGGTGACTGTCAGCGGCACCAGCCGACGCAGCCTGGAACAGGCGTTTCGCAACGGTTTGGGGACCAGCCCGCAACGCTACATCCAGCATTGCCGGCTACTGGCGATGCGCAAAGTGTTACTGGAGCACCAACCGGGTGAAGTACAGTTGTCGGCGCTGGCCTTCAAGTGGGGGTTTGCGCAACCCAGCCACTTTACCGCCGCCTACAAGCAAGCGTTTGGCGAGCTGCCCTCGCAAACGCTGGCCAGGTCAGATTGATGGGAAGGCCGCTGCAGGCGCAGCGGCCAGCTCGGCCAAGGCCTACCAGAATTTCCAGGTGTAGGTCGTGATCAAACGGTTCTCATCGTAGTCATTGCCATGCTTGAACTGCGCGTGGATGTTGCGCCACTCCACGGCCACGCCCTTGAGCGGGCCGCTCTGCACCACATAACTCAGAAACAGATCGCGCTCGTTTTCGGCGGTTTGGCTCAGGTCCCCACCGCGATCGATGCCCGTGCCGCGCAGGTAACGGGTGGTCAGGTTGAGGCCGGGTATGCCCATGGCCACGAAGTCATAGTCGTAACGCGCCTGCCATGAGCTTTCGTTGGGCCTGATGAAGGCCACGGCCGACCAATTGACCAGATACGGTTGCGGCACGAAGCCGTTCAACGTCGGGAACGCACTCTCGCCGAGCATGCGTTGATAGCCCACACCAAAGGCGTGGCCGGCTTTTCTCAAGGTGGTCATGGCGCCATAGGAGCGGTTATCGATCTTGCCGTACAGCGCGTCACCGTCTTCGTTGTGGTTGAAGTAACGCAGGTCGGTCTTCAGGCCGTAGCCTGCGCCCAGCTCGGTGTTCAGCGTCAGGCCCAGATAATGCTGCTGGTAGATACCCTCCAGCTGTCCATAAAAGTAGCTGGCAGCAAGGTTGGGGCTGAAGGCGTAGGTGGCGCCGGCGAAGTTCAGGCCATCGCTGGTATGACGGGGGCCGTTGGGGCGGGTGAACAGGTACAGCTTTTCACGGTTGGAGGATTCACGGGTGCTGATCCCGGTGAATCGCCCACCGGTCAGGGTGAGGTTGTCGATCTCGTTGGACTTGACCGTGAAACCATTGAAGGTCGTCACCAGTTGCCGGGAATCGTCCTGGAAGGCCACCGGCAAGGTCGGCCGATGCTCGCCGACCCTCAGCTCGGTCTTGGAATAGCGCACCTTGCCGGTCAGTGCCGCCCGGCCATATTCCCGGGCTTGCTCCCGTGAGCTCTGGCTGTAGGGCAAGACACTGTCAGGGCCACGACCTGAGCCGCCGTCCAGGCGATAGGCGTATTGCGCGGCGGCATCGACACCGAACGAGAGCGGGCCCTGGGTATAACCGGATGTGAAACGCAGATCCAGGCCCTGGCTCCAGCTGCCATCGCGAGAGGTTCTCGGGTTTTCGCCCTTGAAATCACGGTCTACGTAGAAGTTGCGCAGACCCAGGTTCAACTGGCTGTCTTCGACAAAGTCGGCTTGCGCGGCCAGGGGCATCATCACCCCGATCAGACCCACCGCCCTTAGATGTTTTCCAGCAGCGTACGCTGCGCGCGGCACAGTTGCGTGTTGACCGTTCATGGATGCCTCTAAACATTTTTATTGTTGTAGAGGTCCAGTATCCGCAGTCCGCTTACAAGCCGTTATCGCCTGCGCGTAACGACTAACTGCGCAGCGCAGAAAATCCGCCTTAATCCGCCGCTAGCTGCCCTTGAGCCGATAACTGACTTGCGCGCGGCTCATGCCCAGCATCTGTGCCGCCAGGGTGATGTTGCCGCCCGAGCGCTCCATGGCCAGATGCACCAGTTGCAGCTCGATATCTGCCAACGGTGTACTGAGCACCTTCTGGCTCCCGGCGACGAACGCCAGCAGCCCCTCCAATACCGGCTCTCGAATGTGCGCTGTGGGCTCGATTACCTGCCTGGCCGGCTCGTCACGGCGCTGCCCCCCGGACAAGCGCCCCTCAGGTGTCAGGCCAATCGCCGTGGCCATCAAGGGCGCGCCGATCTCGGCCAAGTGCACCAGGTCGATGACTTCGCCCTCACCGGCACTGATCACGCCCCGCTCGATCAGGTTCTGAAGTTCACGGATGTTCCCTGGGAACCGATACGTGAGCAGCGCGTTGACCAGCCGGGTGCTAAAGCCCGCAAGCCGACGCCCATGGCGCTGGCTGAAATGACGCAGGAAATAGCTCATCAGCAGCGGGATATCTTCACGGCGCTCCCGTAACGGTGGCAGGTGGATGGGAAACACGTTCAAGCGATAGAACAAATCCTCACGAAAACGCCCGGCCTCGACTTCGCGGCGCAGGTCCAGGTTGGTGGCGGCAATGACCCGCACATCGACCCGGATCGGCGCCGTGCCGCCTACCCGCTCGATTTCACCTTCCTGCAGGGCGCGCAGAATCTTGCTCTGGGCACTCAGGCTCAAGGTCGCGATTTCATCGAGAAACAACGTGCCACCATTGGCCCGCTCGAAACGCCCGGCACGCGAGCGGTCGGCACCAGTGTAGGCACCCCGTTCGACACCGAACAGCTCTGCTTCCACCAGGTTCTCCGGCAAGGTCGCGCAGTTGAGCGCCACCAACGGCCGCTGCTGGCGTGTGCTGGCTTGGTACAACGAGCGGGCGAACAGCTCCTTGCCAACGCCCGATTCCCCGGTCAGCAGCACGGTTGCCTGGGTCGAGGCCACGCGCTGCAGCATCTGCGTGGCGAGCACGAAAGCCGCCGAGATGCCCACCATTGGCTTGCCGTCGATAGGCGCCTCCAGCTCGGCTACCTCCGTGGCGCTACCTGAAGCATAAGTACTGCGGCTAAGGAAGTCGTCCGGCATCAGGTAGGCCAGATCGACGTCGATGTCGTCCCACTGATCGGCCGGCTTGCCTACAATCCGGCACGCCGGGTGCCCCATCGAGCGGCACTCCTGCTCACGGAACACGACCAGGCGACCGAGCAGTGACGAGGCATAGCCACTGGCATAGCCGATCTCCATCCAGCAGGCCGGTTCACCACCCAAGCCATAGGCCGCAATGTGCTCATCGTCTTCGAGCGAGTTGTGCCAAAGGAACTCGGAGTAGAAGTGGCCGACACCTGAATCGATTTCAAAGCGCACCACTTCGACATTGACCATCCCTTCAAGCATGTGCAGGCGCGGCCCTGCACTGTAGAGGCTGGCGTCATCACCCTCTGGCCATTGCGCGCTGACCTGGGCCGCGTCCCGCGCACCGGCCTGCCAGCCGATGCGCGTCAACAGGCCTCGCGCCTTATCGAACCCGAGCGCCTCGATCAGTTCGCGGCGCATGGCGCCGAACGCGGCGCCTTGCAGCAGCATCATGCGCTGGCCGCACATCCAGACGCTGCCTTCCTGCGGGGAAAATGCCACCGTCTCCGCCAACTGTTCTGCCGATGGCAGGCCACTGGCGCCAAACTGGCTGGCGCGGTCGACGATCAGGCGCTTCTGCTTGCCAAGCATCTGCTTGAAGAATTCTTCGTCGGCAGGACGACCGGGCTGGGTGGGTTTGGTAGGCGTCATGAGCAATCAGCAACGAACAAGTGAGTAGCTTGTGAGTATGCCGAGCCCTCGCGCCGGGTCAATGCGCGAGCGGTCGGCGTAAGCGCGTAGGCACTCGATCTGTCCGATAGCCGCACACCTTCTGTCTTTCTACAGGCTGACTTCGTCGATTTTTCTGCATGAATTTATGCAGGCTTCGTCGAAAATCATACAGTAACGACCGCTTGTCAGCGCCAGCTTTATCCCTCATCCCATTGAATTCATTGATGAATATATCTTTTCGAAGCATTGGCACGGTTGTTGTTATGCAGCGCAGGTGCACTTGATAAAAAAAATAGAGGTGACCTCCCTATGACGCTTTCCCACTCCCCTGCCTATCAAAACCTGCACTTGCAGCCCCTTGCCGGTGAATGGCGAGCCGGCAGCGCCGATCAATCGCTGGAGGTGTTCGACCCCTTCACGCAGAAGCGATTGCTGCAAATCACCCTGGCCAACCGCGAAGACCTCGATGCCGCCTACCGCAGGGCCCGCGAATGCCAGCTCGAGTGGGCGGCCAAAGGCCCCGCCGAGCGCAGCCAGGTCTTGCTCAATGCCGTGAAGATCTTTGACGACCGCCGTGAAGAAATTATCGACTGGATCATCAGCGAGTCAGGCAGCACGCGGATCAAGGCGCAAATCGAATGGGGCGCCGCACGCGCCATCACCCTCGAGTCGGCCAGCCTGCCAAGCCGCGTGCACGGGCGCATCATGGCGTCCAATGTGCCCGGCAAGGAAAGCCGCGTCTACCGGGTTCCCCTGGGCGTGATTGGCGTGATCAGCCCCTGGAACTTCCCCCTGCACCTGACCGCACGCTCCCTGGCACCTGCCCTGGCGTTAGGCAACGCCGTGGTGGTCAAGCCGGCCAGCGATACCCCGGTCACCGGCGGCCTGCTGCTTGCGCGAATCTTCGAGGAAGCCGGATTGCCGCCGGGTGTGCTCAGCGTGGTGGTGGGGGCCGGCGCGCAGATCGGAGACGCTTTCGTCGAGCATCCGGTGCCCGCGTTCATTTCCTTCACCGGCTCGACCCAAGTCGGGCGCAACATCGGCCGCATCGCCAGCGGCGGCGAGCACCTCAAGCACGTGGCGCTGGAGCTGGGCGGCAACAGCCCGTTCGTGGTCCTGGCTGATGCCGACGTCGAGCAGGCCGTCAATGCTGCCGTGGTGGGCAAGTTCCTGCACCAGGGGCAAATCTGCATGGCGATCAACCGCATCATCGTCGAGCAACCGTTGCTGGAGGCCTTCACCCAGCGCTTTGTCGAGCGGGTCAAGGCCCTGCCTTACGGCGACCCGAGCAACGCCAGCACGGTCATCGGGCCGGTGATCAACAGCAAGCAACTGGCGGGCCTGCAACAGAAGATCGTCACTGCCCACGCCGAAGGCGCCACCTTGCTGGTGGGTGGCGAGGCTCAAGGCAATGTGCTGCCGCCTCACGTCTTCGGCAACGTTACCGCCGACATGGACATCGCCCGTGAAGAAATCTTTGGCCCCCTGGTCGGCATTCAGGCTGCACGTGATGCCGAGCATGCCCTAACGCTTGCGAACAACAGCGAATACGGGCTCTCCAGCGCCGTCTTCACCTCCAGCCTGGAGCGCGGTGTGCAGTTCGCCCAACGCATCCACGCCGGCATGACCCACGTCAACGACATCCCGGTCAATGACGAACCCAACGCGCCATTCGGCGGCGAGAAGAACTCAGGTTTGGGGCGTTTCAATGGCGACTGGGCCATCGACGAATTCACCACCGACCACTGGATCACCCTGCAACACGTGCCCAGAGCGTACCCGTTCTGACCCGGCCCTTTGCCCATCCCACCTACAACAAGAATGGAGTACGAAATGTCTTCACTTCGCGACGGCTCCGTGATGAAACGGACATTGGCCGCCTGCTTCGCCCTGCCCTTGCTCGTGCTTGCCAATAACGCCGCTGCCGATGGCGATGGTGTTTGGAAAGGCGGCGAAAATGTCTACGCCAAGGTGTGTGGCCACTGCCACGAACACCAGGTCGGGCCGCAAATCACCGGCCGCCAGCTGCCGCCGGGGTACATCACTGCGATCGTGCGCAATGGTTTTCGCGCCATGCCCGCCTTCCCTGCCTCGTTCATCGACGACAACGCGCTGCAACAGGTTGCCGAGTACATCTCCACAGCATCCGCGCCTGCGCCCAACCCAGCCGGAGGCAAGCCATGAACGTCGAACGCCGATTCGTGCTCAAAGGCATGGCATTGTCCAGCCTTGCCGGTATTGCCATGAGCAGCGCAGGCATCAGCGCGGCCAACAATGCCCTGGGCACACAACCACAACCGGCGCGTCCAACCCTGGTACTGGTCAGCAGCGCCGCCGCGCAGGCGGCTTTCCTCCAGGGCGTCAACGCAAGCCCCGCCGGCGAGCAGGTCAAGGTCCGGCGTACCGACCTCAGCCTGGACTTCATCCTTGGCTTTGAAAAACGCCTGCGTATCGCCACACCGCAACGCATCATCGGCCTGGTCGACGATGCCAGTGCCGCACTGATCGTCGACCTCGCGCGCAGCGCCGGTGCGCACGTGCAGTGGCTTGGCCAGCACCACGCCGCAGCCCACGCTTCACACCACCGCCTGCTCAGCGGCGAAACGGCCAGTGGCTGCGCCCCGCAACTCGGCCTGAGCCTGAACGCCTGCGGCGCAGGTTTCAGCCTTACCGAGCATCGCCTGCGCGGCCAGCAGCCCCCCCTGCGCGCGTCGGCTGCCGGCCGTGACAAAGGCGCCTCGGACCAATGGGCGGCCACACTCGGCTACGCCCTCGCCACCCTGGGCACCACGCACATCGGGCAAGCGCCTGTGGTCGACAACCGGTCGGCGGCGCTGACCGGTCATTTCGTTTCGTTTTCGATCGAGGCTTGAAGGAGCTGTAAGACATGACTGAGCAAAACACAACCACCCTGCTCCCGCGCGGCGTCGACCTCGCCAACTTCGATCAGGCCATTGCCAAGTTCCGGGCCCTGCTGGGCGATGAAAACGTCCTGATCAAGGACGATCAGCTGATCCCTTACACCAAGATCATGATGGCCGTGGACACCGCTGAGCACACCCCGTCCGCCGCCGTCACCGCCACCACCGTCGAGCAGGTGCAAGGCGTGGTAAAGATCTGCAACGAACACAAGATCCCGGTGTGGACCATCTCCACCGGGCGCAACTTCGGTTATGGCTCGGCGGCCCCAAGCCAGCGCGGCCAGGTCATTCTCGACCTGAAGAAGATGAACAAGATCCTCCATGTTGACCCGGAACTGTGCACGGCCCTGGTCGAGCCGGGCGTGACCTACCAGCAGTTGTACGACTATCTGCAGGAACACAAACTGCCGCTGATGCTGTCGTTCTCCGCACCGTCGGCCATCGCCGGGCCGCTGGGCAACACCATGGATCGCGGCGTGGGCTACACGCCCTACGGCGAGCACTTCCTGATGCAGTGCGGCATGGAAGTCGTGCTGGCCAATGGCGACGTGTACCGCACCGGCATGGGCGGAGTGAAAGGCGACAATGCCTGGCAGGTGTTCAAGTGGGGTTACGGCCCGACCCTAGACGGCATGTTCACCCAGGCCAACTATGGCATCTGTACCAAGATGGGCTTTTGGCTGATGCCCAAGCCTCCCGTGTTCCAGCCGTTCGAGATCAAGTTCGACAACGCCTCGGATATCGCCGAGATCGTCGAATTCATCCGCCCGCTGCGGATCGCCCAGGTCATTCCCAACTCGGTTGTCATCGCCGGTGTGCTTTGGGAGGCCGCCACCTGCAATACCCGGCGCGCCGACTACACCAACGAGCCGGGGGCGACGTCCGACGCTATCCTCAAACAGATCCAGAAAGACAAGAACCTCGGCGCCTGGAACGTCTATGCCGCGCTGTACGGTACCCAGGAACAGGTCGACGTCAACTGGAAGATCGTTACCGACGCCCTGAAGAAACTGGGCAAAGGCCGCATCTTCACCCAGCAGGAGGCCGGTGACACCCAGCCGTTCAAGTACCGTGCGCAGTTGATGTCCGGGGTGCCCAACCTGCAGGAATTCGGCCTGTACAACTGGCGTGGCGGCGGTGGCTCGATGTGGTTCGCGCCGGTGAGCCAGGCCCGAGGCAGCGAGTGCGACAAGCAGCAGGCACTGGCCAAGAAAACCCTCAACAAGCATGGGCTGGACTATGTCGGCGAGTTCATCGTCGGCTGGCGCGACATGCACCACGTCATCGATGTGCTGTACGACCGCAGCAACCCGGAAGAAACCCAGCGCGCCAATGCCTGCTTCGCCGAACTGCTAAATGTGTTCGAGCAGGAAGGCTACGCCGTCTACCGCGTCAACACGGCCTTCCAGGATCGCGTCGCGAACAGCTACGGCCCGGTCAAGCGCAAGCTCGAGCACACCCTCAAGCGTGCGTTGGACCCCAACAACATCCTCTCGCCAGGCAAGTCGGGCATCGACCTCGCCAACCCATTCTGAATGTTCTTGAAGCCCCGCCATACCTGACGTGGCGGTTAAATCCGAAGGAAATGAAATGAACCCTGCACAACTGCTGGTTGCCAGCGCCCTGCTCCTGGTCGCCCCCTTGACGCTGGCCGAGGGCGATGCCGCTCAAGGCAAGGCCCTTTTCGCCACGCAATGCGGTTTCTGCCACAGCACTGAACAGGGCAAGAACCTGATGGGCCCCAGCCTGCTAGGCGTGTTCGATCGCAGTAGCGGCCAGGCGCCCGCCTTCAACTACTCTGCCGCACTGCAAGCGGCCAAGCTGAAGTGGGATGACGCCAACCTGGATAAATGGCTGACCAAACCAGCGGAGCTGGTACCGGGCAACATGATGATGTACCCCGGGCAAGCTGACGCTCAGAGCCGTCAAAACCTCGTTGCCTACCTCAAGACACTGAAGTAAAACCAACCGCCAGCAGGGGCCTGGGCACCTGCTGGCGAACCGCATCGACGTATCAGCGCGGGCCCTGCCCGGATTCATCGGGCGCCTCAGGGGGCTGGTACTGCCTGGGTGTCAGAACAGAGGCAGTAGCGTTTTCACTTGAAAAGACCAGGAACGCCAGGTGGGTCTCATATCGATCGAGTACATCGTCGATGACCTGCTGTTTGGTCAGCCCCATCAGGTCATAGCCACCAGACCCGGTCTGTGTATACACCTCCAACCGATAATAGACATCGATCTCTCGCGTCATGCGGCCGCTGAACATGGGCACCGGCGCCTCGACGATGGCCACGTGGTAATGGAAATCGCGGAACGTATCCATCGAGACCCGCAGCAACGGCTCCTCGAAACCATGGCTGTTGACCACATTTTCCCGCATGACGTCATAGCCCTGATTGCGAAACTCAGCCGCGACCTCATCCAGTGCTGGCGCAACCATACGGTTGAGGAACTGAGTGGCCTGGCGCAGCGATGGGAATGCCCGCAAGTGCTCGAGCCGCTGCTTCCAGGAGCGCTCCGGGACATGCCCCCCGATAGCCGCCATGGAGGGGCGACGCAGCACTCTCCCCTCGCGCTCAGCGCGTTCCATGCGCAACACCTTGTAGAACGATGCCATCACCAGGTAAGCAATGATCGTCACCGGTAGCGCAAAGATCAGCGTGGCGTACTCCATCGTCTTGACCCCGCCCGCAACCAGCATCGCCACGGTGAGCATGGCCGTGAGCAATGCCCAGAAGATGCGCAGCCAGCTTGGCCCGTCGTGGGATGGGTCGGGAATCGAGGCAGAAAAATTCGACATCACCATTGCCCCGGAATTGGCGCTGGTGAGGTAGAACAAAAGACCTGATAGCGTCGCCAGGCCAATCAGGAACATTGGGGCCGGGAACATCTCCAGCAGTGCATACCAACCCCGTTCAGGGCTGTCCATCGCCAGTTGGGCAAACGCAGTGTTGCCCTGAAGTACCTGAAACAGTGCTGAATTGCCAAACAGCGAAACAATGATGAAATCGCACAGCACCGGCGCGGTCACTGCCGCCAGGACGAATTCGCGCAACGTGCGCCCCCGCGAAATCCGCGCCAGGAACACACCAACGAATGGCCCCCAGGCCAGCCAGAAGGCCCAGAAGAACAACGTCCAGCCCGCCATCCACCCGGCCCCATCGGGCGAGTAGCCGAAGGTTTGAAAGGTACGCGCGGGGAACGTGACGAGAAATTGCCCGATGTTCGACACCAGTGCGTTCAGCAGGAAGGCCGTCTGCCCGGTCAGCAGAATGTAGAGCATCATGGCCACGGCGCTCCACAGGTTCAGCTCGGCGATCCAGCGGATGCCACGGTCGACCCCGGAGGTGGTAGCCGCGATCGTCAGTGCCACCGCCCCCACTACTAGCAGGATCTGCAAGGTAAGGCCCTGCTCCAGACCAAAAATCAGCGCGAAACCCACGCTCAGCAGTACCACGCCGATGCCCATCGATGTGGCGACGCCAAACACGGTACCGACTAACGCGATGATGCTGATACCATCGCCCAACGGGCCGCGCACGCGTTTGCCAAACAGCGGATAGAGCGCGGCACGAATCGACAGCGGCATGTCCCATCGATAGGCAAAGTAACCCATGGCCATGCCCAGCAAGGCATACATCGCCCAACCCGCGATGCCGTAGTGAAACATGGTCCAGATCACTGCGTCCTGCATGGCCTCGGCAGTCCCGCCGGTGCCGCTGGGCGGGTGCAGATACTGCACGACCGGGCCGGTGACCGAATAGAACAGCATGTCTATCCCGACCCCTGCGGCAAACAGCATGGCGACCCACGTTACCAGCTTGTACTGCGGCCGCGAGTGGTCGGGGCCGATGCGCACGTCCCCCTCCTTGGAAAAGGCGACCCACAGCACGAACCCGATCACCAGGGTCATCGTCAGTACGTAGTACCAGCCGAGGTTCGTCGCGATCCAGTCGGTAGTCTGCTTCATTGCCACACGTGCAGCATCGGGCATGAGGATCGTGGTGATGGAAAACGCCAGTATCACTGCTGACGAAATCAACAGGACGCTCCAGTTGATATGCGCCTCACGATGCTCGATGAGTTCGTCATGGCCTTTGCTCAGGTCGCTGCGCGATACGGGGGTATCGTCATCGTCGCTCGGGCGCCTGGACAGGCGATCGGTACCGCCAAATTTGCTGCGCTCAAGCGCAGGGATCGATTTTACGCCTCCTGACGTGACCGGATCGACACCGTCGCGGTGCTGGTCTGAAGGGGGTTCGAAGGGCATGAGCTTTCTCCTGTTGCGTACTTCACTTCAACGCCTCCTGAGAGGGATAGGATGATCGGAGGCGCGGATTCTCTCTATTCTGATGGCACATGTGACTTCACTCAGGGTAGTCGCCCTGAAGGTAGATTCGGCAGGACTCATCGCGAAAAAGACTGCCGCGATGGCAGAGCGTCCTGCAGCAGCGAGTGCCAATTGAAAGCACTCCTCAAGATTTGGCCTGAGCCACCTTGCGTGGCTTAGGCGGGAATCGAACAGCCCCGCAGTTACAATTGCAACGCTTCAACCCACATCAGCGACCTGCCAGGTTCGGGCATGTCGTACTTACGGTGAAACGCCAAGGTACCATCGGGCTTGATGCGGAATACGGCGATATTGGCTTTCTCCGCTTCGGTTGCCGTACCGCGCTGGACTTGCCCGCCTTTCTGGTTGCCCACGATGAACCATTGATTACCGGGCGCCACACTGATCGTGCGGGCCTCTACCCCTTGCGTGGGGATATGTTGCAAGAGCTTCGGCTCGCCCGTTTTTGCATCCAGTACATACACCGCTATATCGTTTTCACCATGCTTGAACATCGCGGGTTTTTCCGTCGTTTGAAGCTCATCGGAGCGGTTGGTGACGTAGAGATACTTACCGTCTGGCCGCACCAGAATCACCCCGCCTTTCTTGATGCCCTCATCGGCCTCGGCATGCCAGTGTGGGTCGAGGGTACTGGTTTTAAATACGGGCCTGTTGGCCAGTCGTCCTTCCTTGGTCAACGGGTAGGTGTAGAGACTGCTGCCCCGCTCCATTGCCAGGTATGCCAAGGGTGCCCGAGGGTGGTAGGCGATATGGCGTGGGCCAACGGAGGGAGCAAAGGTTTCGACCCCGGCTGGGGTCAGCTTGCCGCCCGAGTAGGCAAACGCTGAAAGGGTGCCCAAATCTTCGGGCCGGCTTGCACTCGGATCATTGCCACGACCAGGCGCAATCACGAATTTATCGTTGGGTACTACCGTGACCTGGTGGGTGAATACGCCCGACTTGATTGGTTGCGCCTGTTTGACCTGGGCACCGAGACTGCCATCTGGCTGCAGTACATGAACCGTCACGGTTGGCGCCAGGTTGTAGGCCAGCAATGCATGTGTGCCATCGCGATCGAGGGTCAGGTAGATCGGCCGTTGCTCCAGCTTCACAGGTTCGCCCAACGGCATGAGTTGCCCCGTAGCATGGTCGATAGTAAAAGCACTGAGCATGTGAACATCGCCAGGGTTAGCTCCATTGATGTTGCTGGACGCCACATACAGGTGCCGATTGCCCTTGTCGGCAACGGCGAACTGCAACGGAGCTGGCAACTGAACCACCCCATTTTGCGTGAGCGAGCCATCGGGCGCGAGGGCATAACCCAGCAGTTTGTCTCCGAACCCTGCATAGATTTCGGTCATTGCCTGGGTATTTGCCGCCAGTGCCGCATGGGAGGAAGAGGCCAGAACCCCTGCCAGCAGAAAACTACAGGGCTGTAATTTGAATCTCATTACCTGCTCCCCTTCCTTAAAGTAACGTCAGTGGGTAAACCACGATCAGCCGATGCTCGTCGAAATCCTGCCCACCCTGATAATCACGCCTCACCGTGGCGCTGCGCCACTTGAGCACCAGGTTTTTGAACGTACTGGTCCGTACTGAATAGGCCACTTCCGATTCGCGTATCCACTCATTGCCATTGCGGTCGGCTGGCGAGACATCGATGTCGCGCCCCTGGATAGTGCGCTGACCCCAAGCACCTGATCATCCCACTGTTCGTTTCGCTGCTGGCGAAGGCCGCCGGGGCGTTCATGGACAGCAGTTCGAGCAACCTCACGCGCCCGGCGCAGATGTACTTCCGCCAGTTCCTGCTGGCCTTTGGCAGCACGTTCTTCCTCGGCCCGTCGATGGCCCTGGGCATCAGCCATGTGCGCACCAACCCGCGCAACCTGGTGAGCTTTTCGGTGCTGTTCGGCATCTGCAACAACCTCGGTGGCCTGATCGGCGCGGCGCTGCTGGGTACCTTCCAGACCTGGCGCGAGAAATTCCATTCCAGCCACCTGATAGACCGCCTCAGCTACCTCGAACCACTGGTCAACGCCCGTGTGCAAAGCGGCGGCGCCGGTTATGCCGGGATCCTCGCCGAACCGGCACTGCGCAGCGAGGCCGGCATGCGCGTGCTGGCCAGCGCCGCCACCCGCGAGGCCAACATAATGGCCTACAACGACGTGTTCGTGCTGATCGGCAGCATCGCCGTGCTGACCATGATCTGGATTACCATTCGCGGTTCTTGGCTGCGGTATGTCGCCCGCCAGGCCGCTTCATCCGACTCCACCAGCGGTACTGCCAGCCGATGACCGAAGAAACCCGCACCACGACCACCGCCGCCCTCGCCGAAACCCCGGAAGGCAGCACGCCGCCCAGCGAACCGACCAGCCCGGTGCGCACGCGGCGGGTGCGCATCCTGTCTACGATCAGCTTCGCCAGCGTGGCCCTGGTCGGCATCCTGGTAGTGCTCTACGCCTGGAACCTGCCGCCGTTCAGCAGCACCATCGAAAGCACCGAAAACGCCCTGGTGCGCGGCCAGGTGACAATCATCGGCCCGCAGCTGAGCGGCTATATCGTCGACGTGCCGGTGCATGACTTCCAGTTCGTCAAGGCTGGCGATCTGCTGGTGCAGCTCGACGACCGTATCTACAGGCAGCGCCTGGCCCTGGCCATCGCCCAGCTACAGCAGCAAGCCGCGCTGGCCAACAACCTGCAGCAGCGCAACAGCGCCGAAGCCACCATCGCCCAACGCCAGGCCGCCATCGGCGACGCTTCGGCCCAGGCGACTAAGGCCAAGGCCGACCTCAGTCGCAACCAGGCGCTGGTCAGCGATGGCTCGGTGTCGCGCCGCGACCTGGACCTGGCCCGCGCCAGTGAGGCCGCCGCCGTCGCCAGCCTGGCCCATGCCAAGGCCGCGCTGGAGATCGCCCGCCAGGACCGCGAGACCGTGATCGTCAACCGCGCCTCGCTGGAGGCTTCGGTGGAGAACGCCAAGGCGGCCGTCGAACTGGCCCGTATCGATCTCGACAACACCCGCGTCACCGCCCCGCGCGACGGCCAGCTGGGGCAGATCGGCACGCGCCTGGGCGCCTACGTCAACTCTGGCGCACAACTGATGGCACTGGTGCCCGACACCCTGTGGGTGATCGCCAACATGAAGAAAACCCAGATGGCCGACGTGCGCATCGGCCAGCCGGTGACCTTCACCGTGGACGCCCTGAACCACCTCAAGCTCTACGGGCATGTGCAGCAGATCTCGCCGGCCACCGGCTCGGAGTTCGCCTTGCTGCAGGCCGACAATGCCACCGGCAACTTCGTCAAGATCGCCCAGCGCATCCCGGTGCGCATTACCGTCGACCCCGAGCAGCCTGACGTCGCACGTCTGCGTCCCGGCATGTCGGTGGTGGTCAGCATTGATACACGAGCAGAATAATGACGCGGCCTGCCTCGGTCCTTTGCAGGCCCCCGAGCGGCGTCAAAACTTGACGCGTTCGCATAATGCGTGAAGAACCAACCTATCGCTTCGATGTCACCATCAATGGATCCCAAAAGTGATCCTTTGAAATCAGGCTCGCTAGACAGAGGCACAGATCACGCTGCCCCCGCCAGCGATTCCAGGACGAACGCAGCTGGAGGCTGTGTGCCATGATCTCGATCAGAAGCTCTTACCATCTCATCGATGCCGCCATTCTCTGGTGTGACCTTGCCGACCACGAAGACGAGATTTTACGGGTCGACCTCTCCTACCCCGGCAGTCTGCTCAAGCATTTTCCACAATGGCCGATCCTGCACCTTTATGCGGAGTGCATCTACGACGCCATTGTCAGCGGTGAGCTACCCGCGACCTGCCTGGGCCGACCGATCACTGCTGACAACCAGGTAAGCCGAGAGTACTGGTCCATTCAGCGTGCTGATCTGCTGGTCTGGTTCGCACGTAATTACCCCAACGAGAAGCCCGCCTTCTTGTTCTCGCAGAGCCTCGACCATTTGAACTGCGTCAGTCTCAATGCTCATTTGGTACAGGAAGCAGAGCTCGCTGCTGCTCAGCGCACGATCGACAAGCTGCGCGACGAGCTTACAGCAAGAGTTGACGAGGTGACAACGCTCACCGCGTGTAACCACGAACTGACAGCGCGACTTGAGGCCCAAGGCATTCCTTCCGAGGCCTCCGAAGGCACGAACAACATGCTCGTGGGCACCATGCTGGAAGTGACATTGGGTAAATCCAAAGACGGCCGTGTGCAATCGGCCTACAAGTCCCAGAGCGCTCTGGTCGACGAGATTCTACGCCGTTTTCCTGGTCTGCCTGGCCTGAGCAAAAGTACCCTTGATCGGCGATTTGCCGACGCTCGCCGTCATCTAGCCCAGGTAAAACGGGGCTGACACCGCATTGTCAGGCGATGCTCGGCATCGCCTGACAATGTTTTTCCTCCAGCATCGACCTTCACTGACTGTCACATCCCACTGCGCACCACATGGTGCTACGGAGTGACATCATGCAACAGATCAGCCCTGCCCCGCTGCCTGCCGACCGCCACATCATGCGCCGCGATGAGGTGGAACTGAAAACCGGCTTCAAACGTTCGCACATCTACAACCTGATGAAAGCCGGTCTATTCCCCCAATGCCGGCGCATTGGTACCCGCGCCGTCGGCTGGGACTCGCTGGAGATCGAGCAGTGGGTCCATGATCGACTGTCGGTCAGGGAGTAGCGTCATGGACGTCCTCTCGCTGATCTCGACCAAGGGCGGCGCGGGTAAAACCACCGTCGCCGCCAACCTGGGTGGTGTGCTCGCCGATGCGGGCCTTCGCGTCCTGCTGCTGGATCTGGACAGCCAACCGACGCTGTCCAGCTACTACGCCTTGCGCGAATCCCGTGAGGCTGGCAGCTACGAACTCATCGCGCAACGGCTCACGGCCCCCGAACAGGTGATTTCCGCCACCGTCATCCCGCACCTGGACCTGATAGTGTCCAACGATCGCGCCGGGCACATCAGCACTCTGCTGTTGCACGCGGCCGATGGTCGTCTGCGCCTTCATAATCTTCTGCCAGCGTTCGAGGAGCTCTACGATGTGCTGATCATCGATACCCAAGGCGCGCGCAGTGTAGTCGTGGAGATGGTGATCCTCGCGTCCGACTATGCCCTGTGCCCGGTCCCCCCAGAAATGCTCGCCGCACGTGAGCTGCGACGCGGCACGCTGGCGCTGTTTGAAGAGTTGGAGCCCTACCGCTACCTGGGCGTTGCCTTGCCGTCGGTGAAGCTGTTGCTCAACCAGGTCAAAGCCAATCGCCGTGACACCCGCTTGATCATGCACAGCCTGCAGGCGTCCTTCCAAGGCGACCCGCATGTCAGCGTCTGCACAACGGTGATTCCTGACCGTGTGGCCTACCCCAATGCCGCCTCGCTCGGCCTGCCGGTGCACCGCGTCGAGCCTACTCCACCCTCTGGCAGCCGAGGCCCTTGCGGCGCGGCGGTCATGCTTGAGCTGGCCATCGAGCTGTTCCCGCAGTGGGCTGAGCGACTTGTCGGCTCGGACGCGCCTCTGCCCGGCCAAGCGTCAGTGATCGACCGCCGACTCAACCGTCGCGGCTGATGGGAGGTTTTGCGATGAAGCCGCCCTCTTCCGAAGACATCACGCGACAGTTGCAGCAGGCGCATTTTCCACAGAAACATGGCCTCGACAGCTCGCCCGTGCCGGTCGGGGATACACCGTTGGTGGTCAGCCTGGAGCAATTGCGCCCCTACGAGCTCAACCCGCGGGTGGTTCGCAACCCGCTGTATGACGAGATCAAAGCCTCGATCCGCGAACGCGGCCTGGATCAGCCCCCTGCGATCACCCGCCGTCCGGATGAGCCGCATTTCATAATCCGCAATGGCGGCAACACCCGTTTGAGCATCCTCGGCGAACTCTGGCAGGAAACCCGCGAGGAGCGATTCTTTCAGATCCACTGCCTGTTCCGCCCTTGGCAGTCCGAGTCGCATGCCTTGATCGGGCACCTGGCCGAAAGTGACCTGCATGGCCAGCTCACGTTCATTGAGCGATCGCTCGCGGTGGCAAAACTCAGGGACATGTTACAAGAGCCCGATGCCCCTCTCAGTCAGCGTGAACTGTCCACACGCTTGAGCAAGGGCGGCTACCCGATTTCACAATCGCATATCAGCCGCATGTTCGACACGCTCGAACACCTGCTACCGGTCATCCCGCAGGTGTTGTATGCCGGGCTTGGCAAACCCACCATCGCCCGGATCATTAACCTGCGGCGCCGGGCGGAGTCGATCTGGAATCAGTATTTGGGGGACGTTCAACACTTCGCACTGCTCTGGTTCGAAGTGCTGTCGGCATTCGACAGTGATAAGCCCGATCTGAACTGGGGTGAGCTGCAGGATGAGCTGATTGCCAGGATGGCGGTGCAGTTGAAGCAGACGCCCCGCCTGCTCGCCTTGGAAATGCATCAGGAACCGCTTCGCTCAACGCCGCCTGCGGAAACGCCTCAGCCGCTGCCGCAAGCCCCACAAGGTGAGTGCTCCCCCCAGCTGCCTGTCGAAGATGAAGCACAATCGGCGCCTCAATCGCCCGCACCGGAGCCGATGAGCAGTGCGGACAACACTGCGGCAGCCGAGACTCCACGCCTCCCAAACATCCGCGAGGCGCTGAGTGATGACGATCCGCTTGCTGCGAGGGTGCCAAACGCCCTTGATGCCGGTGAGCCCTCCCTGGGTTCCGCCTCACCTCTCGCACCGCTACAGGGTGACATCACTGCATTGCGTGAGCGTTGTGCCGCCCTGGCGACAGACCTGGCGGCATATGCCGATGCCAGTGCCATGGTCACGCCGCACGCAGAGGGCTTGGGTTTTACCCTTACGCTGGAGCATGGCGAGCAACTGAGCCCTAGACATACCGGCATTCAGCTACTGCTCTCAGCCCTGCTGCGCTTGCAGGACGACGTGACTTCGCAACAACGTCAGCAGCTGCCGGCTGCGCTATTTGGCCAATTGCTGATTGGCACCTACGACCTGCCCTTCCCCGAGCGCCCTGCCCTAACCGTGGGCCTCGAACGACTACCCGATACCCAGCTGGAGCAGCTGTTCAGCCTGATCCGCCACGCCCGGCAGTTGATCGACCTGACGCTGTCGTCCACGCGTTAAGTGAGGAGCCGCCTCATGAGCACGACCTTCAATCTGTTGAACCATGCGATGTTGAACCAGGTGCTGCATGAGCTGCGCCATGGCCGTCTGCAGCGCTGCAAAGCGCTGGGCCTGGCCGACGAAGACATCGAGGTCCTGCAATCGCTGCCTCCGACCACCCTGTCCCACTTGGCGCATTCATCAATCGCCTGGGTTGAGGTCAAGGTTGATATCACCGTCCTGCGCCGCCTGATCGTCCAGGCCGAGCGCGACGAGCAGAACGAACGCCTGATCAACCGGGCACTGAAGCTCGGCGCGAGCTCGACTATCATGTACCGCTGTTTCGGCCTGGACCATTCGGAAACGGCGTTGCGCCGCCGAATACTGAAAATCGAAACCCACCGCGGCCGGCCGGTCCAGCTCAGTGAAGCCCAGGAGCATGCGGTGTGGAACCGCTGGAGCCAGTTACGGGCGGAGGAGCCAGACAACGATCCACTGGACACGATGATGATGCTGGCCGAGGAACAGCACATCAGCCTGACCCAGGTCTGGCAACAGGTCGAACTGTACGGAGGTACGCCATGCTGAGCTTCTACGAAGTGGACTGGCAGGACGTGGTGCGCCAGTGCTACGACGCCCTTCGACGCCGCAATGAGTTTCAGGCCGCCCAGGCCCAACAAGCGGCTGCTGCGGAGCCCGCGCTGCGCACGATCTACTACGGCGACAACAATCCCTTGCCGCAGGCCTTGCTACTCGATCGTCGACTGACCCCGCTGGAGCGCAACACCTGGCAGGTGCTGCGCTGGCTGATCACCGAACGCCAGGTTAAAATGCCCCGCTACCAGGACCTGCAACCCTACCTGGCAGCCAGCCCCTGTGGCACCCAGGCGTCGCGCGAGACCATCGCCCGCGCACTGAACGTCCTGCGTACCACCCGCTGGCTCAGCCTGGTCGACCGCTCGCGCGATGCCCAAGGCTGCCTGCGCGGTTGCATCTACGTGCTGCACGGCGATCCGTTGACGGCGGCCGAGCAGCTTGAGCTGGACAGCGGCTACGCGGATCTCCTGCAACAGAACCTCAGCCACGCCACCAAGGGGGTGCGTGATGTGACGCAGCATGTGCTGGCCGAAATTCAAGCCGACCCGCAAGTCGTCCAAGGCGACAAGGACAGGCTGGGCGCACTGCCGCCGACACAGCAACACTCGCTGCTGCTGATCAACGAAGCCGCGCAGGCGCAACATTCCGAACCTGGCCTGCTCCACCCCGTTCGGAATCCTCACGCCTCGGCCACCGATTCCGAACTGTGCGGCAATGCACCGGATTCGGCTGTGGTTCGGAATGCCGACGCCGGCCGTACAGTACAGAAAGACCAAAGCAAAAAAAGTACAGTACTGGCACAGGTCGAGTTTGGTCGTGCACGCTGGCCTGAAGATTTACCGCTGAATTCGACCGAGCGGCGCATGGCCTCCCAGGCGATGCGCCAGCTCGAACCGGAACAGCAACAAGCGGTGATCAATGAAGCGGCGGTGCGCTGCGCCCGCGGCGAGATCCGAAAACCGGTCGCCTACCTGATGGGCTTGATCAAACGCGCCTGCCAAGGCGAGTTCACCCTGTGGGCCGCGCGTACCGAGGAGGTCAAGACCTCAAGACCGACTTCAAATCCAGCGAGGCCTGTGCCAGCAGAGCCTCCCAGCGAACGACCGAAGCGCGGTGGTCAGCGCACCGCCTCGCCCCTCGCCCTCTCCTGCCTGGAGGAACTGAAACAACGCTGTCGTGGTTCGCTTGCGCCGACCTAGGGGTGGATCTCGGTGGACTTGATGCCCATGCCATTGAATCCACCGAGATCCACCGCCTGAAATTACGAGCGGACCACCTTCATGTTGATTCGCGTCGAACCGCACTAATCGGCCCATCGTCGGCGTCATTCCGACGGCGAGGTACTGGCGATGACCGATCACTACCAGCTCAACCTGGGCTCCCTGCGCAGCAGCATCACCCTCACCTTGCATACCCATCATGCGGCGCGGCTGTGGCAAGGCCGCATGGGCCGCGAAGGGGTACACGCGATCATGGGCATGCCCGGTTACATCGGCGTCACCAACCTGCTCAAGCACGCCAGCAGCCAGGATGACCCCTTCGCCGACTGGTTCATGCTGCAACTGGAGGACAAGCTGCTGCAGGCCAAGGCCGAACTGCGTGCGCTGACCAAGCAGGTCAGTCGGGTGGAGCGCGCCCTGCCCACCCAAGTCGACATCGGCGACAACCTCAATATCCATCCCGTCACCCTCCCCCTGTTCATCGGCAGCCAGCTTGGCTTTCTCGCGGTCTACCTGCTGACCGACTACGACGCCCTGGTGCGCCGCGTTCTGCTCGCCCACCACACCGCCTTAATCGGCCGCCCCGACATGGAAACCTGGATCGATCGCGGCGCCCACGAGCTGCGCAGCCTGTTCGGTCTGGCCCAGCGCTACCGGCTGGCAGGGGTCAGTCGGGATGACATGGCCGCCAACAACGCCCGCGCCCGTGAAGCGATCGACAAGTTCGGCACGCCACCAAGCAAGATCCTCGAGGGCAGCCACCGCTCCCAATTCGCCCCGCCCATCACGCGGGGTACCTCAGAACCGCTACCCGCTGGGTCGGATCAACACGACCAACCTGAGGTCGAAGCTCTCCCTGAGCCAGAAGAACCGGCCGAAGGAGGTGAGGCATGACCTTGGCCGACGCGATTGCCCGGCGTTTGTCAGCAGATGTCTATCGTGAGTTCGCACAAGGTGCCTCCCTAAAAGGCCTTTTAAAGCCTTTTAAGGGTAAGGGGGAGCTGCAGCAGTTCGCCGAGACGATCCTGCGCCTGCGCACCCAGGTCGCCGAGTTGATGGCAGTGATGCTGGCGATCATGGCGCAGCCCCCGTTCTCGTTGCTGGAACTGCGACTGGTCGTGCAGCACAGCGCGACCGGCACCGACTTCCTGCGCTGGCGCAGCCCGGACTTTCAGCGCATGGGCGTGCAGGTGTGGCAGGAGGCGGTGGTTCATCCGCATCTGCACCCTGAACTGCGGCAGGCGTTGTATCAGCTGGAGACCAACCGGGTGGTGCTGAACCTGCAGATGAGCAGCCTGCAGTCACTGTATCGCCAGGCTGTCGCCGGTGCCGGCAAGCTCGAGGCCGCCGAACTCGCCCTGACCCGTTCCCCCACCGAGGAGTGACCCGCATGAGTACGTTGTTTGTAGGTGAAGGCAACATCGGCAGTGTGCCGGAGTTTCAGGAGTTCAACTCCAACCCGGATGAACCACGACGCCTGCTGCGGCTGAACGTCTATTTCGACAACCCGGTACCGCGCGAGGGTGGCTACGAGGATCGCGGCGGCTACTGGGCGCCCGTCGAGCTTTGGCACCGCGATGCCGAGCATTGGAGCACGCTGTACCAGAAAGGCATGCGCGTCCTGGTCGAAGGCCGCACGGTCAAGGAGGAGTGGGAAGACAGCGAGGACAACGCGCGGGTGACCTTCAAGGTCGAGGCCCGGCGCATTGGTATCCTGCCGCATCGCCTGGCCTCGGTCTCGATGCGTGAGAAAGCTCAAGACACTCCCAGCGCCACGCGTAAAGGCGGTGGCAAGAAAGCCCCGCGCAAGGCCGGGTGATCCGTGGAACTCAGTGGAATCACTGCGCCCTGCGCGATACCGCAGGGGCTGCGCCGCCCAACCGGCGAGCAGTACTGGCCCCTCTAGCGCGTTCTATTGGGTCGGGGTTTACCCCGCCGTTCACTCTCCAGCAACTGCTTCACCTCCGTCAGGCACTGATCCAGGGCAAGGAATGCCCGCCAGTGCGCCGGACTCTCCTGAACCCAGGCAATCAAGTGCGCGCGCGCCTCCCCATTCTCCGGTTCCAGTTGCGTGGCCATGAACAGCTCGTAGGCCTTGATCGCTAACTTGTCTGCCTCACTCTGGTGGGATCCGTGCAAGTTGAAGCCTCCGTGTGGACGGGCGGGTCCTGCAGTTATTTTTCGTGATACGCCTCATAGGGTTGCCAGTCAACTCTCTGAGCCGCTCATATCCTTGGGTGGGTAGTCAACCATATGGATCGAATTGGAGAGCGCCCCGTTGCCCGTCAAAGAGCCTAGCCCACATCACATTGGCCGCCAGTTGGCGAAGTACCGTCGCGACCGTGGTTTGACCCAGGAGCAGGTCGGCGAACACCTGCGCATTACCGGCGAGGCCGTCTCGCGTCTGGAGCGTGGCCTGGTGGAGCTGTCCGTGACGAAGTTGCTGCAGTTGGCTGACCTGTATGGCTGCCCCGTCGATGAGCTGCTGCTGGCCATCAGTCCTCGCCCCCAGGACCAGGGCCAGCAGATCACCGCGATCATCAAGGAGCTGGGCGATGCCGATAAACAGTTCGCCCTGGAGTTTCTGCAAACGCTGGCCACTCATCTTGCGCAACGCAAGTAAGGTTTTAGCCCTGCGCTGAAACGTCGAACCGATCCCTCCGTTTTCGGCTTTACCCTGGCGCTTCACGGCCACACCCCCACCCTGTCGGAAACCACCGAGAGGGCCCGCATATGCGCCTGTTCATCTGCGAGAAACCGTCCCAAGCCCGTGACATCGCCCGAGTACTGCAGGCCAGCTGGCGCGGCGATGGCTACCTGCAGGGCCAGAACGTCACCGTCACCTGGTGCATCGGCCATCTGCTAGAAACCGCGCCCCCTGAGTCCTATGGTGATTACAAACGCTGGTCGTTGGACGACCTGCCGATCATCCCCGATCACTGGCAGTTGGTGGTCAAGCCCAAGGTCGCCAGCCAACTGAAGGTGATCGACCAACTGCTGCAAAGGTGCGCTGAGGTGGTCATCGCCACCGATGCTGACCGCGAGGGCGAGATGATCGCCCGGGAGATCCTCGAGCGCTGTCAGTATCAGGGGCCGGTCCTGCGTCTGTGGCTGTCCGCCCTGGATGAAGCCTCGATCCGCCGGGCCTTGGCCGCCTTGCGTCCGGGCGAACAGACCCTGCCGCTGTACCACTGTGCACTGGCCCGCTCCCGTGCCGACTGGCTGGTGGGCATCAACCTAAGCCGGCTGTTCACCCTGCTCGGCCGCCGCGCCGGCTTTGATGGTGTGCTGCCGGTTGGCCGCGTCCAGACCCCGACGTTGCGCCTGGTAGTCGAACGCGACCGGGCCATCGCGAGCTTTGTGCCGCACCCCTTCTGGAACGTCGACGCCCAGTTGGTGGCAGACGGTGTTAGTTTCAAAGCCAGCTGGCAACCTCCGGCTTCGGTCTGCGACGATGAGGGCCGCTGCCTTGATGAAGCGGCCGCCAGGCAAGCTGCACTGCGCCTGAGCCAACACGGAACGGCCCGTATTGGCACCATCGAGGTGGAACACGTCCGCGAAGGGCCGCCACTGCCGTTTGATCTCGGCACCCTGCAAGAAGTCTGCTCGGCCAAGCTCGGGCTCGGCGCCCAGGAAACGCTGGGGATCGCCCAAGCCCTCTACGAAACCCACAAGGCCACGACCTACCCGCGCACCGATTGCGGCTACCTGCCCGAGAGCATGCTGGATGAGGTGCCCCGCATACTGCATGCCCTGGTGGCTCCCAGCCCTGCGCTCGGTCAGGTCATCAAAGCGCTGGATCCGTGTCGCCGCTCGCGCGCCTGGAACAGCAGCAAGATCACCGCGCACCACGGGATCATTCCGACCGCCATCAAGCTCGACCTCACTCAGCTGTCTGAGCGCGAGCAGGCAGTTTACGCGCTGATCCGCGCCCGCTACCTCGCTCAGTTCCTTCCTGAGCATGAGTACCTGAAAACCCAGGTGTTGCTGCACAGCCAGGCCGACCAGCTACTGGCCCGGGGCAAGCAGATCCTGGTGCGCGGTTGGAAAGCGGTGATCAACGAAACCCACGGCAATGAGCCCGGCGAGCAGACTCAACGGCTACCCACACTTCGAGAATCCGTTTCGGTGGCGCTGACTGACGCCGCCGCCATTATCCAACGCACACACCCCCCCAAGGCCTACACCGAGGGCACGCTGGTCAAGGCGATGAAAACCATCGCCAACCAGGTGGCCGATCTGCGGCTCAAGCAGACGCTCAGGGAGAGCTGCGGCCTCGGCACCGAAGCCACCCGCGCGGCCATCATTCAGGGGCTGATCGACCACGGTTATCTGACCAAGAAGAAACGCAGCCTGGCCGCCTCAGCCGCGGCGCACACCCTGATCGAAGCAGTGCCAGCGGAAGTGGCCGATCCGGTGCTGACGGCGCTATGGGAGCAGGCTTTGGGCCGAATTGAGTCGGGCCAGTTGAGCGTCGAGACCTTTCTAGCCAAGCAGTCGCAGTGGCTGACCCGCTTGGTGCGCAGCAACGCCTCGCTCACCCTGCAGCCGCCCCCATCGAAGGGACCGCTCTGCCCGGTGTGTTGCAGCGGCATGCGCCAGCGCAAAGGCCGTACTGGCAGCTTCTGGTCCTGCATCCGCTACCCGGACTGCAAGGGCACCAAGCCGGTAACTAAAGCCAAGCGCCCGAAGAAGACATGACTTGACGCCGCACCGCCGCGCTGGTGTAGTGAAGTTGCCCCACGCCACTTGGCGACCCCAGACCGATTCGCTCCGGGCAGCTCGGTCAGACTCGTAGAGTTCGGAGCCATCCTTCACCGCCTTTGCGGATAACTTCTCAGCGTTCCAAGTCTCCTAGGTGGATGACCCATGCGGCTTGTGCCAGGCCTCAAGGGTCATCCGCTTCGGCGGCGATGCTCAGCTCCGGTGCCCGCCGGCGAAACACTGGGCACCTTTTGTGCGCGGATGCGTGCCAGTTGATTCCGACCTAGGCCACGACAAGGGTCGGTTGATCCCGGTGGATCGACAGCGGAGAGTTTGCGACGAACTCCGGTGTCACATCGCCGGATCAAAGGTGGTCCACTTCTTCCTAGCCTGATGACCGTCGGGCTATTTTTTCGCCGCCGAGAATCCACCGGAAGCCACTGATTGCCACCCGCCCAAACCGCCGCAAATCCCCGGTTGACGGGGGTTCTGCGGCGTTTTATAGATGAGCTGCACACCGCTGTCGTTGACAGCTCCCAGGCCGCCAGAACCTTGAAGGCTGCGCCCGCTTCGGGTGGTTCTCCCCAAGTGCGACTCGCGCTCGGCAGCTCGCACGGTCACCGACCTGTCGGTGATGAGCGCCCTCTCTACCGATCATGTGTTTGCACCCTCACCCTTGCGGAACTCACCAGCCGCCAGGGCCGGTGGTTGTCCGCGTTTCTGCTGAACAGGAGATCCACCATGGCCACCGCAAGCAATAACGCCCCCACCACCTACTTCAACCTGCACACCCAAGGCATCGGTTACCTGAACCGTGTCCGCGAAGTCCCGGTTCGCCGCGGCCAAGCGTTCATGGCCTGTGACATCGCTGCCTTGCACGGTGCCTCGGACGACGTCGAGTACACCCGCTTCGACTGCAAAGTCGCTGGCGGCGAAGCCGAACGGCTGATCCGTGAGCACCTCGAAGACGTCCGCGCTGAACGCAAGGTCCTCATCGCGTTTCGCATCGGCGACCTCTGGGTGGATCCCTTCCTGTACGAGAAAGGCGAACGCAAGGGTCAACCCGGCGCCAGCCTCAAGGGCCGCCTGATCTTCATCGAGTGGATCAAGGTCGATGGCCAGTTCAGCTACCGTGCGCCCGCCCGCACCGACGCTGCCTCTGACGCGATGGAACCTGCTGAGGCGGATGGGGACAAGGCAAACACTGACGGTGACTCCGATCAGCGCCAGCCAACTCCAACCGCCCCCCGTAACTCCACCGCAGCAGCTCAATCTGCCTGAGGCAGTTTGACCGCCAACAACAGGCGCTCTTGGGAGCGCCTGTTGTTCATTCACGTCGGAGGTTGTCATGGAAAGCTTCTGGCTCTGCGAAGACTGCCTGCAGGCGGTGGCTTACGACGACTTCAGCACCTTGTCGCTGTACTACAGCGAGGCCGAAGTTGACGAGCGAATCGCGCAGATACGTGAGGCAGTGCAAGCGTTGCTGCCGTTCAGCGCCGATTTCGATCCGGACACCGGCATCGGCATCGACTCGTTCTCCACCCGCCCCTGCGAAAGCTGCCACTCACCGTTGCACGGCACTCGCCATCGGTTCACCCGCCTGTGACCGCCTGATCTCACCCACTTGGGGCCTCCTCCCGGAGCGCTCCTGCATATGAGGCTTTGCTCATGAACACGCCATTGACCCTGGTCGAGCCCCTCGACCCCGTCCTGACCCAGCGCGCCCACGAAGATGCACTGATCAACGAAGCCCTGCAGCTGTTGGACCAACGCTACTTCCAACGCGGCGAAGTCCTCATCACGCCGGCCGACGCCGCCTCTTACCTGAAGCTGCGCTTGGCGCCTTATCACCACGAGGTGTTTGCCCTGCTGTACCTCGATTCCCAGCACCGCGTGCTGGACTTCGAGGTGTTGTTTTTCGGCAGCATCGATGGGGCTTCGGTGTATCCCGTGAAGTGGTGGTCAAGGCACTGGCACACAACGCCGCCGCAGTTATCCTCAGCCACAACCACCCTTCCGGCTCCCCCGAGCCCAGCGGCGCCGACCGCGTGCTGACGGCGCGCCTGATCGAAATCCTGGCGCTGGTCGAGGTCCGCGTTCTGGACCACATCATCGTCGGAGAAGGTCAGCCCCTCTCCCTGGCCGAATACGGCTGGATTTAACCCTCCCCCACCCGCCACCGCCTGCATGGGGTGGCGTTCTCTTTTAATTGGAGCGCCATCATGCTCACCTCAACCCCCAACCCGTTTGCCCGCGGTTTTCATGCATTTGCCTGCAAGCGCGTGGTTCAGATCCACTACGACGACCAGTGCCCGCCCTGCTATCGCCCCTTGCACACCGCCCAGCTGGAGTTGAACGACGATCACATCAACTCTCAGGCCTGCGTGTTCGATGACGATTGCGCCGTCATCACGGAAGGCCAGGATGTCTCGGGTTTCCTTCGCATGCAGTTGCCCGCGGACAGCGTGGTCAGCACCGTGCTGTACCAGGTCACCGCCAAGCAGTTGAGTGGCTCGGTGCACCTCTGCGACCTTCCCACCCGGAAAGCTGCCGAACACCTGATGCAGCAGCTGTCCTTTGCCACCGGCCAGTACAGCCGCAGCTGGGAGATCAGCACATCTCACCTACCGGCCGACGAGTACGCCTACCTTCAGCAGCTTGCCCGCTCCGAACGACCGGCGGGCTTCTTTGAATGTTTCTCATTGGTCAGCAACCGCTCCGTCGGCTGCAAGCTGTACTCCACACCCTGGCACCGCAGCGCCCACGTGGAAGGTCCCGGTTGCTCAGCGGCGGACGTCTGCATCCGCCTGTTGGATGAACAGGTACCGCCGGTGTTGATGACCCTGTTGTTGCTGGCCGGCCAGGCCGACACGCGCTTCCTGGTGTTTGACCCTGATGCAGCCCCGCTGGCAGGACTGCCAGTGTTTGCTGACGATTGACCTAAGGCGCCCTGCTGGGCGCCTTTTTATGGACTAAGCCTGATAACCCGGACGGGGAACTTCGGTTTTTCAGTGGGTGCACCTCGCGCGTGTTGCCAAGGTGTCGGCAACATCTGTCGAGACCTGCTCATGCACACGCCCGCACTTCCTTACCTTGTCCTGATGCTCGCGCTGGCGGGTTGCAACACGTCGCCTGCCATCACCCCATCGAAAGCGCCAGCCAAAGCCGTACCAGCTCCGGCCACCCCGTCCAAGCCGTTGTCAGAATCACCGGCGTGGGTCCGCCAGGACCGCTACACCCTGGTCAGCACGCGACCGACGCTGGAACAACGCCAGCCCTTATTCCAGCTCATCACCGTGCAGATTTCACCGGCGCTGCATGCGACGGTCGGTGATGCGTTGCGCCACGTGTTGCAGCGCTCGGGCTACTCGCTCTGCACCAACCGCGCCGAGGTCACGACCTTGTTCAGCCGCCCCCTGCCGGCCGTGCAGCACCAACTCGGGCCGATGGCGCTGCTGGACGCCTTGACCATCCTCGGCGGCCCGGCCTGGCGACTCATGATCGACCCGGTCGAACGCAGCGTGTGTTACGCCCTTCGCGCACCGGTGCCCGCCCCACCTCGCCCGCCCCTGGAGATCGCGCCATGAAGGTCCATCACTTTCAGGCCCTGGTGCTCGGGGCCCTGTGCCTCGGCGCCGCAGTACTCGCCGCCACGACCTACAACCACCAGCAGCAACTGGCCAGGCTCCTAGTCGCTGCGGAAAATGCGCCAGCCGATCCAGTACCGGCGCTGTGGCGGGACCTCGATGCACTCAGCGCCGACCTTGCGGCACTCCCAGCGCAAGTGAACGCGCTGGGCGAGCACCAGCGCCAGCAGGACGCGACCTTCGCGGCGTTGAGCAAACAGCTGGATGAGGTGAACGCTTCGCTCAAGTCCATTGAAGCGGTGCCGCTGGGTCCGACCAAGGCCGACCTGGCCGCGCTGGAACAGCGCATGGGCAACGCCGAAACCGCCGTCCACGCCCTCGAGGCTCGCCCGGTTGCGCCATCCACACAACCCCAGCCTGCAGCCCCCGCCAAACCGGCCGCCAAAACCCAAACCCCGACGCCGCCATTCACCTTGCTGGGTGTCGAGACCCGAGGCGACCTTCGGTTTGTCTCGGCTCAACCGGCCGGCGCGCATGCCCTGTCGACCGTCCACCTGCTGCAGCCCGGTGACAGCTTGAACGACTGGCAGCTTAAGGCCATTCGCCGGAACCAGGCCGTGTTCCAGGTGCCTGGCCTCGGCGAACGTTCGCTGCCCCTGCCATGACGAGGTGCATATGGTCCGTTTCATCAGTCTCTCGTTGCTCCTATTCCCCATCTGCCTGGTGTCGGGATCGGGATGGAGTGCCCCAGCCACGGTCGAAACGCAGCAGCAGTCCAGCGAGCAGGCCGCGCTGCAGCAAGCGCGATCTGCAGCACAGGCCAAGGCCTGGGGCCTGACCGACGACGAATGGTCCAAGTTCGAGCGCCTGCAGAGCGGTCCCCGTCAGTACTGGTCACCGCACCTCGATCCGCTGACCACCCTGGGCGTGGAAGCCGACTCGGACCAGGAGCGCCAGCGTTACGCCGAGCTGCAGGTGCGACTCGAAGCCAAACGTGCCGAGCGCGAACTGGCCTATCAAAAAGCCTACTCTGCTGCCTGGGGGCGGTTGTTCCCAGGGCTGCGGCCGGTACAGGGATTGAGCGATGCAATCCCTCCGTCGAGCAACCCGCGCTATGCGGTGTTTGTGGAAGATCCGTGTTCGACCTGTGAGGCCAGCCTCCGCCAATGGCTGAGCACGGGCGCCCACTTGGACATCTATCTGGTGGGCAGCCAGGGCGATGATGCGCGCATTCGCCAATGGGCGCGCAAGGTGGGCATTACCCCTGCCCAGGTTGGCAGCGGCCAGGTCACCCTCAATCATGACCGTGGCCGCTGGTTCGCCCTCGGCGCCAGCCGCACCTTGCCCGCGCGCTTTCAACAGGTGGAAGGGAAATGGCAGCGCGTCGATTGACCCTCGCCCTGACCCTGATGGGAGTGACGGCGGCCCAAGCAGGCGGCCTGCCTCCGCCGGCCTACCAGTTGGCCGCAGCCCAGGCCGGCATCCCGGCCTCGGTGTTGTTCGCCATTGCCCAGCAAGAGAGCGGCACACCGTTGCGTGGGCGGCTTCTGCCCTGGCCGTGGACCTTGAATGTGGCCGGTACGCCACAGCGCTTCGCCACCCGTGACCAGGCTTGCAGCGCACTCAAAGCGGCGCTCACCCGCCATGATCCCAAGCGCATCGATGTCGGCCTGGGCCAGATCAACCTGGGTTATCACCCGGAGCGCTATCCCACCGCCTGCGATGCCCTCGATCCGCGCGCCAACCTCGCCGTCACCGCCGATCTGTTGCGCGCGCACTACGCCGACGTCGGTGACTGGGTCATTGCCGCAGGCCACTATCACCGGCCTGCGGGAGGGCCCCCGGCGGCGCGCTACCGCACGCAGTTCAGCCTGCACTGGCAGCGCCTTGAAGCCGCCACGTCCAGCCGTGGAGGACCACGCTCATGATTGTCGTTCGCCGGGGCGCACTGATTTGCGGGTTGATGGGGTCGTTGGCTGCCGGGGCATGGCTTGGGCCAACGCCCCCTGTCATTGCCGCTGAGTCGGCTACGGCGGTCGAACGGCCCGATCCACGAACCCTGAACTGGGTCTTGCCGGTGCACAGCGCGCGCCTCACGCCGGGTGAGGTGCCCCGCAGAGTGCTGGATCTGCCCGGCATGGTCCCGCTGTTCCTGGTTGGGGCGGACGCCGCCTCGTTGGCGTGGCTGACGCAGCACGCGCCAGCGCTGAAGCGACTGGGCGCCAACGGCCTGGCTGTTGAAGTCGTTGATGCCGCAGCGCTGCAGCGTATCCAGGCGGTAGCGCCTGGTTTGGCCATCTGGCCGGTGAGTGGCGACGACATCGCCGAGCGGCTGGAACTGGAGCACTACCCGGTACTGATCACTCCGACCGGCATGGTACAGTGAGGTAGTGCCATGGGCGATCATGCGATGGAATCCCTGCTGCGCCCGGCAGTGGAGCTGTACACCGTAGGCATCTGTGCCGGTGCCGGCGCGCTGTGCCTGCATTCACCCTGGGCGGTGGCGCTGTCGCCGGAAGTTGGCGCCGGCATGGCCCTGGCCTATACCGCCTTCGGCCTCAAGCGCCTCAATGAGGCCCGCATTGTTTTGCGTTATCGACGCAACATCCGCCGCCTACCCCGCTACTCGCTGACCAGCCGACAGATCCCTATCAGCAGCAAGCGCCTGTTCATGGGCCGTGGTTTTCGCTGGAGCCGCCTGCACACCCAGCGTTTGCTCGAAGCGCAGGATCCCGCGCTGGCCCGCTACGTCAACCAGTCGGCCGCCTACCAGTGGGCCCGCCGCCTGGAGCATCTCCTGGAAAAAGCACCGCCAGGGCTCTCCATCTTGCCTTGGATAACCGCCTGGGACAGCCCACTCAACCCGGTACGACCACTGCCGCCCGTGGGTGGCTCCCCGCTGCTGCACGGCGTCGAGCCCAACGAACAGGAAGCCTCCTTGCCTTTGGGCGAGCGCGTGGGCCATACCCTGGTCCTGGGCACTACCCGGGTCGGCAAGACGCGCCTGGCCGAGGTCTACATCACCCAGGACATCCACCGGCCGAGCCAGGAAGTGGTGATCGTCTTCGACCCCAAAGGCGATGCCGACCTGCTCAAGCGCATGTACGTGGAAGCGCGACGCGCCGGCCGTGAGCACGAGTTCTACGTCTTCCATTTGGGCTGGCCGGAGATTTCCGCACGCTACAACGCCATCGGCCGTTTCGGTCGCATCTCGGAAGTCGCCACTCGGATTGCCGGCCAACTCAGCGGCGAAGGCAACTCGGCGGCGTTTCGCGAGTTCGCCTGGCGCTTCGTGAATATCATCGCCCGGGCGCTGATCGAGCTCGGCCGGCGCCCCGACTACCTGCAGATCCAGCGCCATGTGGTGAACATCGACGCGCTGTTCATTGAATATGCCCAGCACTTCTTCGCCCGCCATGACCCGCAGGCGTGGGAGACCATTGTGGATCTCGAAGCTCGGCTCAACGAGAAGAACGTGCCGCGGCACATGATTGGCCGCGAGAAACGCGTGGTCGCCATCGAGCAGTACCTGACTGCCAAGCGCCTTTTCGATCCAGTGATGGATGGCCTGCGCTCGGCGGTGCGCTACGACCGCACCTACTTCGACAAGATCGTCGCTTCGCTGCTGCCGCTGCTGGAAAAGCTCACCAGCGGCAAGACGGCGCAGTTGCTGGCCCCCAACTATGCCGACCTCGACGATCCACGGCCAATCTTCGACTGGCTGCAGGTCATCCGTAAACGCGGCATCGTCTACGTCGGCCTGGATGCACTGTCCGATGCCGAGGTCGCTGCCGCGGTCGGCAACTCGATGTTTGCCGACCTGGTCTCCGTGGCCGGGCATATCTACAAACACGGCATCGACCATGGCCTGCCGAGCTCCTCCAGAGCGGCCGAAAAGGTGCCCATCAACCTGCACGCCGACGAGTTCAACGAGCTGATGGGCGACGAGTTCATTCCGCTGATCAACAAGGGCGGTGGTGCCGGTATCCAGGTTACCGCGTACACCCAGACCTTGAGCGACATCGAGGCACGCATCGGCAGCCGGGCCAAAGCTGGCCAGGTGATCGGTAACTTCAACACCCTGCAGATACTCCGCGTGCGGGAAACCGCGACTGCCGAACTCCTGACCAATCAACTGCCCAGGGTCAATGTGCAGACGCGTACGCTGGTCTCCGGCGCTACCGACACGGCCGATCCCGATGCCCGTACCGACTTCACGTCGTCCTCGCAGGACCGGGTCACCACCACGGCCGTGCCGCTGATCGAACCCGCGCACATCATCGCCCTACCCAAGGGCCAGATGTTCTCGTTCCAAGAAGGCGGGCAGCTGTGGAAGGTTCGGATACCGCTGCCCAAACCCGCCAGCGACGACGCGATGCCAGCAGATCTGCAAGCGCTGGCTGCGCGCATGCGCGAGTCCTACAACGCCAATGCAGGGAGTTGGTGGAGCAGTGCCGGTGGCGCACCGACGGTCGATTTTGATCCAGAGATGCCACCACCCGGGCGTAAATACTCCTCGTGATCACCTGGCAGCCCACGACCACCTGGGAGCCTTCCATGCCTACTGCCCCAACCAACCCGACTCAAACACAACGACGACCGAGTCTGATCCTCGGCACGCTTGAGCTGTGCCTGCGATTGCTCGGCCTGCTGCTTGCTTCCCTGCTGTTCTCCATCCTGCTGGAGTTCGTAGGCATGCTATGGTTTTGGCCCGACCAAGGCTGGCATCACAGCCATGCCATGTGGCTCAGTGAACTTGGCTGGCTCAGCAGCCACTTTAGGAGCTCGCTCCTGGTGCAAGAGCCAGCACAAGCGGCCACGAAAATCCTCGAACGCCTAAACGATTGGGTTGTAGTCCGCTCAGGCTGGGCACAATCCGACATCCAGCTGAAATTGCTCAGTCGCGAGTCGTCGCTGCAAGGACAACTTGCTCAGGCGTATGTCGCTGGCCAGGATTACCTGCTGGCGGCTCTATTCACAGTTTTCACGTTCGTGGTGCGCTTGACTGTGCTCACTCTCGCAACGCCCCTTTTCTTACTCGCGGTAGTCACCGGACTGGTTGACGGGTTGATGCGTCGCGACCTCCGCAAGTTCGGGGCGGACAGGGAAAGCAGCTTCGTCTATCACCGAGCCAAGCGAACATTGCTGCCGTTGATGGTCAGCCCTTGGGTAATCTATCTATCGCTCCCTTGGTCGCTGAGCCCCAATTGGGTATTACTTCCATGTTCTGCGTTGCTGGGTTTTATGGTGGCCCTCACCGTTAGCACGTTCAAAAAATATCTTTGAATGCGAGCAATCGAAATCGCGCAGACACCCATACCACCGTTCTTATCATAACCCCTACGGCCAAAGAGCTCGCGGTACCATTGATAGCCGGGACTGGATATTAAACGACCTCACTACAACATCGAAGATCCTGTACGCAAAGTGGGGATCGTTCTTCAGGACTAAAGCTCTCTCTGCTCAGCTTTGCGCGTGCAGCCTCTGCAAGAGCTTTGGTCGGATAGGTTGGAACCAGTCTTATTTTTCTTAATTGTCATAAATATCGAAGCCGACCGAAATAGTTGCAGTATAACGCCAAACTGCTGAAAGAGCTTGCCCACTCTTTATTGGCATTGCGACAAACAATAACAAATTTGTTTGCATGCTCTGCACCTCTTCAGGCAGATAACTAAGTATTAGCCTGAGGATGGACAAGCGTCCATTCCTCGACTCAAGTCACTGACACGAAGACTCTCTACTGCAGATTATCTTCCTACTGAAATATCACTGCCGTTACAGGGTGGTTAATTATCCACACAATCTATTTAGAAATAGTTCTCACATCTCAGCTCTCATTAATTTGATCTGTAAGCCGACATCCCTCTACAAATTAAAGACTTACCCCCAAGCCTATGAGCTTGACTTTACATGTCATAACTGATGCTGCCATCAGGCTTCTGGCATCGCCGCCGTGGAAGGGAGAAGCCAGCCAATCGGTAGAAATTATCAGTTGCCTATGATAATAATTATATTTTCAAGCTAGTGCTCATTCATCATGTCAACGACTGACGGTGCTACCTCAACGGAATTTCACACCCTATATGTCAATCACCATGGTTGGTTGCAAGGGTGGCTGAGACGCAAGCTGGGCTGCTGCGCCAGCGCCGCAGACCTTACGCAGGACACGTTCGTACGCCTGCTGGCCAAGCATGAACCGATACAGATTCGCGATTCGCGCGCCGTTTTGGTGACCGTTGCGCGCAGCGTCTTAAGCAACCACTTCCGCCGGCAGAAGCTGGAGCGCGCCTACCTTGAAGTGCTTGCCAGCGTCCCTGAGCAATTGATGCCTTCGCTGGAAGAGCAGGCGATCCTGTTGCAGACCTTGCAGGAACTCGACCGTCTGATGGACGGGCTGGAAGTCCCGGTGCGTCAGGCCTTCCTCTGGTCCCAGCTTGACGGCATGGCGCATGCCGAGATTGCCGAGCGGCTCGGCGTATCGGTAACCACCGTCAAGCGCTACATCATCAAGGCCGGTGTGCAATGTTGCTTCGCCGAATGAGCAGGTGCCAGCCATGACCGCCAGAATCGCCCCGGCCATCGCTGAGCAGGCCGTGGAGTGGATGATCGAACTGCAGGCACCGTCGGTCTCGGCCGGTACGGTCGAGCAGTGGCAGCGTTGGTTGCATCAGCACCCTGAACACGCCCGTGCCTGGCAGCGCGTCGAGTCGTTTGCCGAGCGGCTGTCGGGTCTGGCCAATCATGCCCCCATCGCGCATGCCGCGCTGACCGCCACGCCCACGAGCAACCTGGACCGGCGCAGCGCACTCAAGGTACTGGTGCTCGCGGTGGCCAGCGGAACGCTGGCGTGGAATGGTCGTAATACTGCGCTGTGGCAGAACCTGAACGCTGACTATCACAGCGGTGTAGGCGAGCAGCGCAATGTCGTGTTGGCCGATGGCAGCCAGTTGCTGCTCAACACCGATAGCGCGGTCGACGTCAGATTTGACCAGGCCGGGCGCGATTTGCGGCTGCTGCGTGGTGAAATTCAAGTGAACGTGGTCGCGGCTCCTGCGCTGCGACCGTTCCGGGCGCAGACCGGGCAGGGCTGGGTTGAAGCTGCACAGGGGCGTTTTCTGCTGCGTCAGGAGTCGGGCTACAGCCGACTCGCGGTACGCGATGGCGTCGTCAGGTTGTACCCCGAACGCCTGGCCGGCATCAGCGTGCAGGCCGGGCAACAGCTAATGTTCACGCGCGACCAGGTCGGTCCGTTGCGCACGCTGAGCGAGGCTGACAGGGCCTGGACCGACGGCATGCTGATGGCCAGTGACATGCCGTTGGAGCAGTTCCTCCAGGAGCTTGGGCGTTATCGTCGTGGCCATCTGGGCTGCGCCCGCAGTCTTGCCGGCGTGCGCGTCGCGGGCACTTACCCGCTGGCCGACACGGACCGGATTCTGCAGACACTTGGGGTTTCGCTGGGTGCCGAGGTTCGCCGTTTCACCCCTTACTGGGTGACGCTGGAGCCGAAAAACATCCAGGTTTGAAAATAAATCGCGAAAAGGGTGGTCTGTTTGCCGCACTCGCGAGACTCCACCAGAAAGACCTCGATCATTCTTGTGGAGCACGGCATGAATCACCCCCTTCGCCTTCGGGCGCTGACCTTCGCCATGGCCAGCAGCCTGGTCCCCTCGCTTGCTGGTGTCGGCTTGCTGTCGGGTGCCGGTATCGTCAGTGCGGCGTCTACCAACCGCAGCTACGACATACCCGCTGGCACCTTGCGCGATGTGCTCAATCGCTTTGGTCACGAAAGCAAACTGCTGCTGTCGTACCCTGCCGATCAGGTGGCGGGCCTGCACAGCCAAGGCCTTCGCGGTGACTACAGTGTCGAGGCCGGTCTGGCCGTGCTGCTTTCGGGTACTGGCTTGACGGCGATAGCGCTGCCCAATGGCAGCTACACCCTGCAGCACCAAGCAGGCGTGGAGGGCGGTATGACGCTTCCGGTCTCGACCATCAGCGGCCGCGCCGAGCAGAGTATTACCGGCCCCATCGACGGTATCGTCGCCAACCGCTCCTCGGTCGGCACCAAGACCAATGCCGCCATCAGTGAAGTGCCGCAGTCGATCTCGGTGATCACCCGCGACGAGATGAACAAGCGCGGCGTGCAGGACTTCAACAGCGCCGTCGCCTACACCCCGGGCATTCGCGCGATCGATTACGTGGGCGGACAGGGCGCGCCGGATATCTACATGCGCGGTTTCCGTTCGTTCAACCTGTTCGGGGTGTACAGGGACGGCCTGCGCAGCGGCTTCAACCAGTACGACACCGACTTCGAAACCTACGGCCTGGAACGCATCGATGTGATCAAGGGCCCGGCGTCGGTGCTGTACGGCCAAATGGCGCCTGGCGGCATGGTCAACCTGACCAGCAAGCGGCCCACCGACGAAGCCATTCACGAAATCCAGGTTCAGGGCGGCAGCTTCGATCGCCAGCAGACGGCGCTGGATCTCGGTGGTCGACTGGATGACGAGGGCAAATTCAGCTATCGCCTGGTGGCGCTCAAGCGTGACAGCGGTACCCAGGTCGATCATTCGCCGGACGACCGTACCTATATCGCTCCGTCGCTGACCTGGAAGCCTGACGAGGACACCAGCGTCACGCTCCTGGCCAGCTACCTGAAGACCCGCAAGGGTGGCGCCGAACAGAGCTTCCCGGTGAACGGTACGCTGACCAACACGCCCTTCGGCCACATCCCGTCGAGTACTTACCTGGGCGATCCGCACGTGAGCAAGAACGAGGTGGGGAACACCTCGCTCGGCTACCTCTTCGAGCGCCAGCTGAACGACGACTGGAAATTCACCCAGAACGCCCGCTACATGAAGGTCGACGTCGACTACATCAGCAACGGTGCTCGCAACAGCGGCCAACTGGGTGCCGACGGCCGGACTTACACCTTCGGCTACCAGAAACGCCCGAAGAAAACCGATACGTTCCTGCTCGACAATAACCTGGGCGGCCACTTCGACACCGGCGCCATTGGCCACGATGTGCTGGTGGGCTTCGACTACGGCCATTATTCGGGCCGTGAATCGCGCCGGGGCGTTGCCGCCAACCAGACCGTCGATATCTTCGACCCGGTCTACAATGCCAGCCCGACCTGGAACAGCACGTTGCAGACTGACGGCAAGAGCGTCGTGTCGCAAAAAGGCCTGTACGCCCAGGACATGCTCAGCCTGAACCAGTGGCGCCTGACCTTGGGCGGGCGCAAGGACTGGGTCGAGGGGCGCGAGTACAGCTACCTGAACGACACCCGCAGCGTACAGAAGGACCACAAGTTCACCGGTCGCGTGGGCCTGGCCTATCTGTTCGACAACGGCATCACCCCCTACGCCAGCTACAGCACCTCCTTCCAGCCGACCTCGGGTACGGCTCAGGATGGCAGCTACTTCAAGCCCACCGAGGGGGAGCAGTACGAAGTCGGTATCAAGTACGAGCCGCCTGGCTACAACAGCTTCATCACCCTCTCGGCTTATGACTTGACCCAGAAGAATGTCACCACCACCGACCCGACCAACCCCAGCTTTCAGGTGCAGACCGGCGAGCAGCGCTCGCGTGGCATCGAACTCGAAGGCAAGGCCGAGCTGAGCCGCGGCCTGGACCTGATCGCTTCGTACGCCTACGTCGACGCCGAGGTGACCAAGGCCAATCCCGTGGGCACTGGCGCCGCCGCCTACAGCCTTGAGGGCAACGTGCCGATCTCGGTGCCCCGCAACACCGCCTCGCTGTGGCTTGACTACACCGTGCAGGCCGGCCCGCTGGAGGGGCTGGGCATGGGTGTCGGGCAGCGTTATGTCGGGTCCTCGTACAACGCCAAGAACACTGTCAAAGTCCCTCATTACACCCTCACCGACGCCAGCGTGCGCTATGACCTGGCGCACCTGAGAGAGGACCTTCAAGGGGTTTCGGTGGACCTGAGCGCAAGCAACCTGTTCGACAAGCGCTATTTCACCCCGGGGTTCTATGAGCAAACCGTATTCTACGGGAACCGCCGTACAGTGATTGGCAGCCTGACTTTCCGGTGGTGACCTGAAATGCAACAGGGTTAAAAGTTGCCCCGAGATGGAAACGGATATGGAGAGCTAGCTTGCCAGTACCGGGCGCAGCCAACGTTGACTGCGCCATGTAAGATACACCGTGCGTTAAACACCAATATGGATGCACGGGAAGGCCGCCGAGGCTAATACTCGACACAAGCCGTGTTGCAGATGCGGGACGAGCTTCTCATCAGGAAGAAAGCTGTAACCCGTCCAGTCGAGCCTACACATTTCAAGGCTAACACTTGGCATGAAACGGCTCAGCCAGTTTGACCAACTGCGCATTTTCCGCCTCAAGCACGAGCGCGGCATGGGCAAGAAAGAGCAGCCGCTCTGCATGCCTGCTCGCACTGCCTTCAAACAGCCGTGGATTGATTTGAGCCAGGCTCAACAACGCCTTGAGCAGTCGTATATTCACCTCCTGCAGCGCCGCCCCGTCTCGAGCGATCGGCCCGAAGAAATCATCGAACAAATCCTCGACCACAATACCGTGCAGATAAACTTGGGCACAGTCTCCATGAGACGGAGCCAGCGCCTGAGGCCGCCCCCAGTGCGACAAGCACCTGACACCTCGACCGATGACATCGATCGCAGTGCCGGGGTCATTGACTGCAGGCGACAACGCTCTGGAAGCGATCTCGGACAGCACTGACAGGCCGAAGCGCGGGTCATGCTCGAACGTCCGACGGGTGCCCACCGTAATGGCTGCATGTACGTCAAGCTCGAAGGCCGCCACCCCTCGTACGTCCTGGCCGGGTTGCGCCACGACGGTCGCAAGCGGTGCTCCTGGGTAGACGAATGTGCCAGGCAACACATCCATATAGATCATAACGTTGTGCCGCTGGGTGATGGCTGCCAAAGCCTCCACATCAATGTGCTGAACGTAACCGGTTCGATGACTGACCAAACGCTGGGCAGCAGGAGGGAAAACCATGCCTGGCGGGTATGCAGAGCCCCCCAGGTAAGGCCATTTGGCCCGATGCTAGATAGCCTCTATCGCAGCCCTCTCGACGCGGTCGATAGTCTCACCTACACGCCCGAGCCTGGAGAGGTGATCGATCCAGCGCAGCAAGGTATAAACGATCAGGATGACAACTGCGATGGTTACCGCGAACAGCAAGACACGCCCTTGATCACCATAGACGCCCGTACTTAAAGCAATCAGCCCGACCAGGCTGAACAGGAACGAGCCGATAAACGTGGCAAGCGCATTGTGCGTGGTCGTATCCTCCATCACCAGCGTCGTGGCACGAGGCGTTACCCCCGTGCTGGCCGCACCATATGCCGCCACCATGGTACTCAAGGAAAAGATGGTGACCGCCAACATGCTGGAGGCAATGATGCCGAGGATCTTGTCAACAGCGTCCGCGCCTATCCGAGCGGGCAAGGACGCAGGAATGAAGTCTTTTAACACCACCGCAATCAAGGCTGTCGCCACGCCGAGCAGCGAAAACAAAGTCGCCCGGAACCATAGTCGCTTAGTGACTCGAACAGCGATCCAACGCCAGCGCGCCATCATCCGTAGGCCCGCCTGGCAGCCCACGCCGTCAGCGCGCTCAGTTTCCCGCCCCCACCGTCATTGAATCTGCCCATCAACCTCGCCCATAACCGTGGCTACCACGCTGCTGCACCGGCGTATCGGCCTGCTCTGGTAAAGCCGTGACCTTGATGGAGCGCACCGGCAACGCGAACCTGGCGCCAATTCGGGAAAAACACTCAAGCAGCCGGAAATTGATAGCCTGCTGAATATCCATATACAGGTTGTAGCCAGGATCCTGAACGATGTAAACGCATTCGAACTCCAACGCCTCCTTTCCAAAGCCACGCAGGTGGGCACGATCGAAGCGTACCTGGTCCTGAGACTTGATGATCTCTTCCACGATGACGGGCGCTTTTTTCACAGCCTCAGTGGGGGTGTCGTAGGACAGGCCGAATTCGAAGACGATGCGCCGCTCCTGAAGACGCTTGTAGTTCTGTATGGTGCTGCTGATCATGCTCGCATTGGCCATGACGATCTGCTCACCCCCCAGGCTGCGAATACGGGTCGTTTTCAGCCCCACGTGCTCAACTGTCCCCGCCAATGGCCCAATCACGATGAAGTCTCCCACCTCGAACGGCTTATCGACGGCGATTGACAGCGAAGCGAAAAGATCGCCGAGAATATTCTGTACTGCCAGTGCTACAGCGATGCCGCCCACCCCCAAGCTGGCAACGAAGGCGGTAATGTTCACGCCCAGGTTGGACAACATCGCCAGCACGACTACCGACCACAACAGTACGCGTGCCCCCCAAGCCGACAAGGTCGCTAGTGCACTGCCTTGATAGAGCCCCTGCCCGCCATGGCGCGAGAAATAATGGACCAGCCCCAGGGCAATGGCGCGATTGAGCCACAAGCCAATCTGCAGTGCGGCGACCACAAACCACAAACTGCTGACCCTGGTCAGCCATCGTTCTGGCAAATCGAGCATCCCCAGCCCCACCAGCAACGAAGCCAGCAGCAACAGGAGGTTGCTGGTACCTGCCAGAACCTTTACCAATACCTGACCGACGCTCCCAACAGCGCTGACCCGGCGTTGCATGAAGCCGATTGCAGCCCGTGACACCGTGAATGTGATTGCAGCAACACCTAGCGCCAGCAACAGGTTGAGCACCGATATGCCGAAAACCGTATTGCCTGTGATCAAATCAATGATGCGCTCGTACATGAGTGAAAGCCTCCTGATTTCGTCGAATGAGCGGGATCTGTTCTGTCTCTGACGGCAAGCTGGCCTCAGAGGTCGATCGGATCTTCCCGCTAGCGCGCTGGCCTGTCTCTTTCTCCCGCGCCGCGCTAGCCAAGGGATTACCATTGAGCTCTGGGCCTTTACGGTTTTTTTACTCGACATCGCCGTTACGCCGTCGATACTGCCCGGCATCACACCTATGAGTTTTTTTCGATGCCACTCCCTGCACTGCGTTTCATCGGCTTCATCATCGGCGTGTTCCTGATCACCTTGTCCATCAGCATGGTCATACCTATGACGACTTTGCTGGTGTATGGGCGCAACGACGATCTTGGAGCGTTCGCCTGGTCGAGCCTGATTGCCCTGTGCGCGGGGCTCTCGTTGATCGCCAGGGGGCTTCCTGATGCGCCGCAGATACGGTCCAGGGACATGTATCTGCTCACAACCGCGAGCTGGGTCGTGGTATGTGCCTTCGCAGCCTTGCCCATGGTGTTCATTCGGCACATCAGCTATACGGATGCGTTCTTCGAGACCATGTCGGGCATCACGACAACCGGCTCCACGGTATTGACCGGCCTTGACAGTGCGTCACCCGGGTTGCTGATCTGGCGCTCTCTGCTCCATTGGCTTGGGGAATCGGCTTCATCGGTATGGCTGTGGCTGTGCTGCCACTGTTGCGTGTAGGTGGCATGCGTCTTTTCCAGACCGAGTCCTCTGACTGGTCGGACAAGGTCACGCCACGCTCGCATGTTGCGGCGAAGATGATCCTTGTGATTTACCTGGGACTTACCGCCTTCGCCACCCTGGCCCTATGGCTCGCCGGTATGACCCCATTCGAAGCCATCAATCATTCGATGTCATTGATTTCGACGGGCGGCTTCTCGACCTCGGATGCGTCACTCGGGCATTGGACGCAGCCTGCGGTGCATTGGGTAGCCGTCGTGATCATGATTCTCGGCAGTCTGCCCTTCACACTGTATGTGGCGACATTGCGGGGCCATCGTCGCGCCCTGATCAAGGACCATCAGGTACAGGGATTTCTGGGTTTTCTCGTGGTTGCGTGGATCTTGGTGGGTAGTTGGTTGTGTTGGCACAGCGGTCTGTCATGGTGGGATGCCTTACGAATCGTTGCGGTCAATGTCACGTCAGTGGTTACCACAACGGGTATCGCGGTTGGTGACTACACGCTGTGGGGCAGCTTTTCCGTACTGTTGTTTTTCTACCTGACGTTCATCGGAGGGTGCTCAGGATCTACGGCCGGCGGCTTGAAAATTTTCCGTTTCCAAGTGGCTGCATCGTTGCTGATCAGCAGCCTGAAGCAGTTGATTCACCCTCGGGCGACAATCTCGAAGAAATACAATGGCCACCCCATTGACGAGGAGATCGTGCGTTCGCTACTGACCTTTTCGTTCTTCTTCTCCATCACGATTGCAGTAATTGCCCTGCTACTGTCCCTGATCGGGCTCGACTGGACCACTGCCTTGAGTGCTGCGGCCACGGCCGTGTGCAACGTCGGTCCAGGCCTGGGCACGGTGATTGGACCAGCCGGCAACTTTGCCTCGCTGCCCGACTCGGCGAAATGGTTGTTGACCCTCGGCATGCTCCTGGGTCGCCTTGAAATCCTCACCGTATTGGTGCTCGTGGCACCTGCATTTTGGCGGTTCTAGGCATTTACAGCGACCGGTTCAGGGCCAAAAGATGGGCAAGCACGGCAGATTCGATCTAGGTTTATGCGCAGGATAAAAACAACAACTGGAGAACGACACCATGAACCGAGCCCTTCGCCTGGCATTGGCCGGCACTGTTTTAGCCGCTTGCGCCACAGCCCAGGCTGCACCCACCTTCATCAATATCCTTACAGGGGGAACCAGCGGCGTCTACTATCCCGTCGGCGTCGGTATCTCGCAGATCTACAGCCATGAGATCGAAGGCAGCAAGACTACAGTTCAGGCCACCAAGGCATCGGTAGAAAATCTCAACTTGCTGCAAGCTGGCCGCGGTGAACTGGCATTCGCCTTGGGCGACTCGGTGGCAGATGCCTGGAAAGGTGACGCCGAGGCCGGTTTCAAGGCCCCGCTGAAGAAACTCCGGGCCATTGCCGGAACGTACCCCAATTACATCCAGATCGTCGCCAGCCAGGAATCGGGGATCAAATCGCTTGAGGACCTCAAGGGTAAGCGCATTTCGGTCGGAGCACCTAAATCAGGCACGGAGCTCAACGCACGGGCCATCTTCAGGGCAGCGGGGCTCACTTACCAGGATATGGGCAAGGTCGAATACCTGCCTTACGCAGAGTCCGTCGAACTGATCAAGAATCGTCAGTTGGATGCCACTCTGCAGTCTTCGGGCCTCGGCCAGGCAGCTATCCGTGACCTGGCGGCGACACTGCCGGTGGTGTTCGTGCCCATCCCGGCCGACGTCGTGAAGAAAATCGGCAATTCCGCTTACCAAGCGGCCACCATTCCGGCCAATTCCTATGACGGCCAAGGGATGGAAGTGCCAACGGTAGCCATCACCAACATTCTGGTCACCCGGGCGGACCTGAGCGACGACCTGGCCTACCAGATGACCAAATCGATCTTCGAGAATCTGCCACGCTTGGTCACATCTCATGCGGCAGCGAAAGATATCCAAGCTGAGAATGCAGCCAAGAATTTGCCGATCCCGCTCCACCCTGGCGCTGAACGCTATTTCAAAGAGAAAAACCTGCTCCCCTGATCCTTTGTCGCGCAAAGTGGGAGCACTCCATGAGCGAATCGTCGCACGGCCTTCACGCCAGTACCGACCGCTGGCCCGCAACTCTATTCGCGGTGGCGTTGGCGTTTTCAATCTTTCAGGTCGCCACCGCGGCCTACCCACTCATCTCCACCCAGGTATTGCGATCGGTGCACGTGGGCTTCCTGCTGTTGGTCGTATTCCTAAGCTACCCGGTAGTCGGTCACCACCGGCCTTGGCAACCGCTTGCCTGGCTATTGGGGATTGCAGGAATGACGACGGCCGCCTATCAGTGGTACTTCGAAGGCGACCTTATTCAACGCTCAGGCGAGTTGATCAGCAGCGATCTGATCGTCGGCCTATTACTGATCGGCCTGGTTTTCGAAGCCGCACGAAGAGTCATGGGCGTTGCGCTTCCGTTTATCTGCGCCCTGTTTCTGGCCTACGGGCTCCTAGGCCAGTACCTGCCCGGTGACCTTGCGCACCGAGGCTACGGCGTTGACCAGATTGTCAACCAACTGTCCTTCGGTACCGAGGGGCTGTATGGCACCCCTACCTATGTTTCAGCCACGTACATCTACCTGTTCATCCTCTTTGGGGCGTTTCTGGAGCAGGCGGGCATGATCCGCCTGTTCACCGACTTTGCCATGGGCCTGTTTGGTCACCGTAGCGGTGGCCCGGCGAAAGTCGCGGTATTTTCCTCGGCGCTGATGGGAACTATCACCGGCTCCGGAGTGGCCAACGTGGTGACTACCGGGCAGTTCACCATTCCGCTGATGAAGCGTTTTGGCTACAAGCCGGCGTTTGCCGGGGGCGTCGAAGCGACCTCCAGCATGGGCAGCCAACTGATGCCACCGGTCATGGGTGCGGTCGCTTTCATCATGGCGGAAACCATCAACGTGCCCTACGCCGAAGTGGCCAAAGCTGCGCTCATCCCTGCCTTGCTGTATTTCGGCTCGATTTACTGGATGGTTCACCTGGAGGCTAAACGCAGCCACCTGCATGGCCTGCCCCGCGAAGAATGCCCCAGTGCCTGGGACGCGTTGCGCCAACGCTGGTTCTTGCTCGTGCCACTGGTGATATTGGTCGCGCTGCTGTTCTCGGGGCGTACGCCCCTTTATTCAGGCATGGTTGGCCTGGCCCTGACAGCTATCGTCATCCTGGGCTCGGCCATCATCCTGCGCGCTCAGGGCACCTGGCTACGCGCGGCCTTTTGGGTCGCATTGGGACTACTGTGCTCGGGCTTCTTCCGCATGGGCATCGGCGTCATCCTGCTGGTGATCGCGGCGCTTGCCCTCGCCTGCGTCTTCGTGCAAGGCGCAAGGGCCACCCTTAGCGGCTTTGTAATGGCGCTGGCGGAGGGGGCGCGGCATGCCGTACCGGTGGGCATTGCCTGCGCGCTGGTGGGGGTCATTATCGGCGTCATTTCCCTGACCGGACTTGCCACGACCTTTGCGGGGTACATCCTTGATCTCGGCCGCGACAACCTGTTCCTGTCACTGCTCTTGACCATGCTGACGTGCCTGGTGCTAGGCATGGGCATTCCCACCATCCCCAACTACATCATTACCAGTTCCATCGCCGCCCCCGCCCTGCTGGAGCTCGGTGTGCCACTGATCGTTTCGCACATGTTCGTGTTCTATTTCGGCATTCTGGCTGACCTCACCCCGCCGGTCGCGCTGGCGTGCTTCGCGGCCGCCCCCATTGCCAAGGAAAAAGGGTTACTGATCAGCTTCTGGGCGGTCCGCATTGCCCTGGCTGGTTTCGTCGTGCCATTCATGGCGGTCTACGACCCTGCGTTGATGCTGCAGGGCGACAGTCTCAGCGCCACCTCGTACATGGTGATCAAGGCCGTGTTTGCTGTTGCGCTATGGGGCTGCGCATCGATTGGCCACTTCCGTATGTCCATGACCTGGTGGGAGCGTCTACTGGCCTTCGTCGCAGGTGTATGCCTGATCCTGGCCTTGCCCGTCAGTGATGAAGTCGGGTTCGCCCTGGGTATTGCGGTATTGGGCTGGCACGTTTGGCGGAGTCGCACGACAGCCGAGCAAAGGGTATGAATGGTCTCTGCCTTGGGCTCGCCGGCGTGGTTTGGGCCAGCCTGCCCATTGAGCACTTCACCCTGGCTTGGCAGCACAGCATCGAGAAAATCCGCTGGGAAGAGGATTACCAGGTCGGCGCCAGCGGGCTGGTACTCATGGAGGCCCGCGTACGCGGCAGCGGCGCTGGCATGGAAATACCCGATGACGCCACGTTGCGAGATGGCACATGGCACTACCACCGCCAACTGCCGCCTCTGAACCCCTTGCATGCCGGGCGCACACCCGAAGCCGGAGACTATGAGCTGTGCTTTCAGGGCCATTGCCAGCCACTTGCAAACTGGCTAGGTCCACCTTCCAGGGACGTTGCCGCCGTTGACTTCTGGCCCTGCCGGCTTTCAATGCCCGCTAACGAGCGCTCTGCACTGCCCTGACGCCTTGTGCAGCGCAATACACCCCCAGTCTCAACTCACCACATGAAGGTAATGCAGGTGACGCTCGTATTGATCGAGGATATCGCCGATCACATCGTCACGACTCCAACCCATGATGTCATAGTCCTGGCCTCCTTCACGCAAATGCACCTCAGCCCGGAAATACTTGCGACCATCGGTTCCGTCTTCCGTATCACGCATGACGAAGCTAGGTGTGTTGAAAGCACGCGGACGGACTTCGTAGAGAAAGCGCCCTTCCCCAGCGTGTGAAAGCTCGAGGGTGACGCGGCCATCATCCCGCTCATTCACCGCGACGTCGTAGCCTTGCTTGCGCAACTCAAGTGCAACCTCTTCACAGGCCGGCTTGACCACCTCGGCAATAAAGCGCGTGACATGGGCGCGGCGCGGCATCATGGCAATATTGCGCAGCCGGCGCTGCCAGCCGCCTTGGTGCTGCCGGGTATGCCGAGTACCTGGAAGGGCCTGATTACGCAAGCCGCGACGGGTAGCATCCAGGCTCAAGGCCTTGAACAATCCCCAGATGGCAATCAACAGAATGGCGGCGAACGGCAACGCGCTGGCGATGGTGGCGGTCTGCAAGGCTTTGAGGCCGTTAGCCAAGAGCAACGCAATGGCAACAGCACCGATGCTGAGCGACCAGAAAATCCGTTGCCACAATGGGGAATGGCCTTGGCCGGAGGACGCGAGCATATCGACTACCAAGGCCCCCGAGTCTGCCGAGGTTACGAAGAACACCACCACCATCAGTACCGCGATCAGCGAGATCACCGTGGAAAACGGGAAGTGTTCAAGGAACGCGAATAACGCCAATGAGCTGTCTTGGCCAACGACAGTGGCCAAGTCCTTCACCCCATCGTTGAGGATCATGTGGATAGCCGAATCACCAAATACCGTCATCCACAGCAACGTAAAACCGGCCGGAACGAACAACACGCCACACACGAACTCACGGATGGTACGTCCACGCGAAATGCGAGCGATGAACAGCCCTACAAAAGGCGACCAAGACAACCACCAGCCCCAATACAGCAACGTCCACCCACCAATCCAGTCAGTCGGTTCATAGGCGTAGAGGTTGAAGGTCTTGTTGACGATGTCCGAAAGGTAAGCGCCGGTATTCTGTACATAAGCCTGCAGCAGGAACACGGTAGGCCCCAAGATCAGGACGAACAACATCAATATCACTGCCAGACTCAAATTGAGCTCGGACAGGATGCGAATGCCTTTATCCAGCCCACTGGCCACCGAAAGCGTTGCCAACCCACACGTGGCTGCAATGAGAATGACCTGAACCGTCGGGCTGACCGGCAGACCGAACACATGGTGAAAGCCGCTGTTGATCTGCAGTACCCCATACCCCAGCGAGGTCGCGACGCCGAACACCGTGCCGAGGATGGCGAAGATATCGACCGCATGACCAATCGGGCCGTAGATGCGTTCACCGATCAATGGGTAAAGTGCCGAGCGCAGGGTCAGCGGCAGCCCATTGCGGAAGCTGAAGTAAGCCAGAATCAATGCAACAATGGCGTAGATCGCCCAAGCATGCAGCCCCCAGTGGAAAAACGTGATCTTCATGGCTTCGCGTGCCGCCGCGACCGTGCCAGGGTCACCCACTGGAGGGGTGGTGAAATGCATCACCGGCTCCGCCACACCGAAGAACATCAAGCCGATGCCCATGCCGGCGGAAAACAACATGGCGAACCAGCTGCTCTTCCGGTAATCCGGCTCACTGTGATCGGGCCCTAACTTAATATCACCGTAACGACTGACGGCCAGGAACACCACACTGATCAAGACCAGCGCCACGGTAAGGATGTAAAACCAACTGGCATTGGTAATGATCCAGGTCTGGACGTGTTCGAACAGCGCCTGCGCATGCGCTTGGAATGCTGTGGCGTACAGCACGAGAAGAAAGATCAAAACCGCGCTGGTATAGAAAACGGGGGGATTGAGGGTGCTCCTGGGTTTCGGGGCTGCAGTCATTGCGGCAGTTCTCCTTGTAAGGCGATGAGCACAGGGGGCGAGCACGGCGACTTGGTCCAAGACTAGCAGCCCATGCAGTGCCTGATGGCGGCCCCTCCCCGCTCGAAGTTGACTTTAGACCCTACCCCCGCCGCAAAAAAATCTCAAATACCCACCATTTGAACCACTGACCGCTAATTGAGCATTCATCTGACCGCGATGATTGGGTAGACTGCCATCGGGTGCTAGCTGCACGGCGCAGTGAGGCAGGTTAAACAACAACGCTGGTCGGGCCGCCATGCGGGAGCCATTGCGCCTATGCCCCAGAAAGAATTACCTCGAGCCCAGGAATTGGCCGAACGGGCCTTTGCCAACTTTGAACGCTTTCTTCATATCGAAGCCGTCAGCGGCATTGTCCTTCTCGTGGCCGCACTCGCCGCGCTGGTCTGGGCGAATTCCCCGGCGGCGGAAAGTTATGAGCATCTTTGGCACACCCCGCTGACACTCGGCATCGGTTCGGTGATCTACGCCAAATCCCTGCATTTCTGGATCAACGATGGCTTGATGACCATCTTCTTCCTGGTCGTAGGCATGGAGATCCGTCGTGAGATTCATGAAGGCGCACTCGCCAGCCTGCGCCAAGCTGCTTTACCGATGGCGGCGGCAATCGGCGGTGTGGCCGTCCCTGCGCTCATTTACCTTGGTTTTGGCCATGCCCCCCAGGAACAACAAGGCTGGGCCGTGCCAACAGCCACCGACATCGCTTTTGCCGTGGGTGTACTGGCACTGCTGGGCAAATCGATTCCTTCCAATGTCCGCGTCTTCTTGCTCGCCCTGGCGATAATCGATGACATTATCGCAGTGCTGATCATCGCCCTATTCTACTCTGGCGGCCTCGATTACAGCGGCTTCGCGGTGGCTGCGGTTGGGCTGCTGCTGGTCATGGGATTGCAGAAAATCGGCGTGGGTAGTGCATGGGCCTACATCCTCCCGGGCGCCATTACCTGGCTGGGTATGCTGATGACCGGTGCTCACCCGACGCTTGCCGGTGTTGTGCTAGGTCTGATGACTCCAGTAACGGCGATGCCCATGCGCGAGCGTCCGCTGGATGCTGTCAGCCGTTTTACCAGCGAGCTGCTGGGCAATGCCAAGGCACCCGAGAAGGATGCCAGCGATCTGATGGACCCGTTGAAACGTCTGCGCTCAGCGCAACGCGAACTGGTACCTCCGGTAGTACGCATACAAGGCCTGCTGCACCCTTGGGTGGCATTTGGCATCATGCCGTTGTTCGCCTTGGCCAACGCTGGGGTGAGCCTGTCGGGCGCTGACCTTTCCGCCGAAACATCACGCTGGGTAATGATGGCAGTGGCCGCCGCCCTGATCGCAGGCAAACCGTTGGGAATCGTCAGCGTCAGCTGGTTGATGGTCCGATTGGGCTGGTGTGCACTCCCGGCCGAAGTCAACTGGCGGGGCATCATGTTGATCGGTCTTTTGGCAGGCATAGGCTTTACCATGTCGATCTTCATTGCCAACCTTGCATTCGTCGATCCTGCAGCGCTCGGCGCCGCCAAATTGGGGGTGCTGTCCGCTTCTGTCATCGCCGCAGCGCTGGGTTTGACGTGGGGTGTAATCGCCATGCGCAACCGTTCTTCAACTGGCGAGGTCCGGTCGACGTCATAACAAAACGGCGGATGTCTGGCAGATGCGAGATGACTCGCCTGCCAGACTGTGCGTGAGTACCACCTCGGTCGGGTATGCCCGCTCGACAAATCACGCCATACTCTCTGTCTGTTCCCATCACATGACAAACAATGGCCGATTTGAAAACCGCCACCCCTTCTTCCAGCACTTCATACTGGCGAGAATGGCGACAACGCCTGGCATTCTGGATCGGCGCACTTCTGGTCGGGCTGACGGCGTTGGCATTCGCGTGGCTGGCCGACGCCGCGTTCGCGTCGTTCAGGTGCTTGCTTGAATGGGCGCCTTGGTCCCCGTTGCTGATCACGCCCTTCGGTTTCGCGCTGCTGGCGTGGCTGACACAGCGCTGGTTTGAAAATGCCAAAGGCAGCGGCATTCCCCAAGTCATCGCCGCCCTTGAAATGCCCTCCCGCCGTTTACGAGCCAGATTGCTTTCACTGCCAGTCGCCGCTGCACGCATGAGCCTGACCCTCGGTGCACTCCTAGTTGGGGGCTCGGTAGGACGGGAAGGCCCAACCGTTCATATCGGGGCCGCCGTTTTGTATGCCTTCGGCCGCCGGCTGGGCCTACATGGGCGACGCACGATCGCTGGACTGATCCTCGCCGGCGGCGCCGCAGGCATTGCCGCAGCCTTCAACACGCCATTGGCCGGGGTGGTCTTTGCCATTGAGGAATTGAGCCGCACGTTTGAGCAACGTTTCAGCGGACTGGTGCTAACGGCAGTGCTGATTGGCGGCGTCGTGACACTGGGCCTGATGGGACACTACGCCTACTTTGGCGAAATCGGTGGACGGATGCCAACTGGATGGGGTTGGAGCGTGGTCCCTGCATGCGCAGCACTGGGCGGGTTGCTGGGAGGTTTTTACGCGAAGCTGGTGCTGCCCACCGATCACGGCATCCTCGGCCGTGTCTGCGGGCTGCGCAGTCGATATCCAGTCCGTTTCGCGGCCCTCTGCGGCTTTACTCTAGCAATACTGGGGTTGGTTTCCGGCAATCACGTGTTCGGTACCGGATATGAAGAAACGCGCGCCCTGCTTGGGGCACAACCCGTCACCGATCCAAGTTTTTTGCTGTGGAAATTTCTGGCCAACGTCGTGTCCTACCTCTCCGGTATTCCTGGCGGGCTGTTTTCACCTTCGCTGAGCATAGGCGCGGCGTTCGCGCCACTGCTGTCGTTGATACCCGATGTTGACCCGCAAGCATGTGCATTGCTGGGTATGGGGGCCTATCTGGCCGGCGTGACACGCTCACCGCTCACTGCCTCCGTCATAGTCCTCGAACTGACCCACAGCCCCGACCTTGCCATACCCATGCTCGCGACCACACTGATGGCTACCGCCATCTCGGGCTGGATTTCACCTGTCTCGCTCTACCATGCACTCGCGCGACAAATTATCGACAAACTGCACGCGTCCGGACGAGAATCGAACGACGGCACCGTTACGCAAATTCAGCTTAACGAAAAACCGTGAATCGCGTAGACATGACGCTGTAACCGGGGGGCGACTTCAATTGCTCACCCAAGTAGTTCAATGACGCAGGTTGTTGAGGGCCGATCTGCCACAAGCCAAGAATGCTCGTTGCAACGGTCGCGTCCAGTCATTTGCGCCAATCAACGTCGATGAGACGACAAGGTCGCTATACCTGCCTTATGTCTTAGGTAACTCAATGACACTAAAGTCATCGTTCGCTAACGTGCTTCGAGTACTACGCAGTCACCGCAACATCACCCAACGCGGATTTGCCGACACGACCAGCCGCACCTACTTGTCCAAGCTCGAATCCGGTAGATCGAGCCTCACGCTGGACAAACTTGAGAAGCTTAGCGAGCGATTGGAAGTGAGTCCCTTGACGCTGGTGGCTTTGACGCTGAGCGAGGATACAGGGCAGACGGCAAATGAGCTGATCGTCAGGACTAGGAGCGAGATTCGAGCACTTGAGTCAGAGGGTCGAATTCCTGGACTACAGGCCACACTGGGGGATGATCTAGCTGAGACTGCTTTGCCGGCCAACTCACGCAATCCCCGAACGAAAATGCCTTCGCGCGCACCGTGCGCACTTCAGGCGGAGCTGTCATTCTCCGAGTAATGCCTGGCTAGCCGTTCAGGTGCTCGCTGCAGCACTCGTAAGACCTCAGCACCAGCAGGTTCTCATCCTCCCTCAATGCCTTAACTTCAGGCTCACCCCGCTCCCTGCCCAACCTCGCCAGAAAACGAAACGCCGAGAATCCTTTTAACTCGTGCGTCAACTCCCCCGCGCAGTAATGGTGACGACCAGAGACCGCTCTGGAGCCCGCCATGAGGACATATGCCTTCCCGTCGCTTTTGATTTGTCTGGCAGCACTTCCGGCTGTCGCACAGGAAAGTCGCGAGCGCTCAGATCTGGGACTCGTGCAACGACAGTTCACTGCCATCGAACAGTTGGCCGATCGTGCCGAAAGCGGCTCAGACGACGCCGCAGGAACGCGCTATCGCTTCGACTATCCGAGGTTTACGGCGGACCTCGAACGAATACGTGAAGGCATCCATAAATACTTGTCGCCCTCCCGCGCTCAGCCAGCTGACCAGGTCGAAATGACCGGTCAGTATCGAGTTGATGCGCCTCACTCGAGCCCCTCCGATGAGCATGACTGACGCTCAACTCAGCGCGTTCTCGGCCGTGGCCGGCTTTGCCCCGCAACTCAGTTCGGTGCTGTGGCGCTCCTCGGTGCTGGTGTTGGCGTTGCTCTGGTGCACCTGGGCACTGTGGACCGGCTACCGCGGTTGGGCGGCCGGCAATCTCAATTTCGGTGCGCTCGGCGGCAGCACGCTGCGTCTGGCCCTAGCCCTGATCGTGCTGATGTTTTTCATGCTGTCGTAGTCTGGAGACCCTGCCATGAAACTCTCCCGTCACTGCCTCCTTCCGCTGCTCCGGCTGCGAGCTATCTATACAAAAGCCCTGTTCGGCGGCTCGGTGTTGCTGAGCTCGACGCTGGCCAGGGCTGATCTGCCGACCATGGAAGCCCCCTCCCGCGGCGAGGGCTCAGGCCTGATCGACACCATCAAGAACTACGCCTATGACGGCGGCATCCTGCTCGGTCTGTTGATCGCCACCCTCGCCTTCCTGGGCGTGGCTTGGCATTCGCTCACCGTCTACGCCGACGTGCAAAACCAGCGCAAGACCTGGAAGGACCTCGGCGCCGTGGTCGGCGTCGGCGCGCTGCTGGTGGTGGTGATCCTGTGGTTCCTCACCAAAGCTGCGACGATCCTGTGAGGTTGCCATGTCCGACGTCCCTGCCACTCTCCCAGACGGCACGCTGACCTTCCTGCCGGAACGCCTCAACCGCGACCCAGCCGTCCTGCGCGGCCTCACCAACGACGAGATGTGGGTCGCGCTGATCGTCGGTGCCGTACTAGGCCTGATTCTCGGCGCACCGCTGGCGGTGGCCACCGCCTCCATCGCCACCCTCCCCACCTGCATGTTCCTGTGCATGGCGCTGGTGCTGCTCGGTGGCGGCAAGTTGCTGCGCCGGGCCAAGCGTGCTCGTCCAGAAACTTGGCTGTACCGACGCCTGCAGTGGCAGCTGGCTGTGCACTGGGGCATCAGCAGTCACTACCTGATCCTACACTCCGGCCCGTGGACGGTCCGCCGTACGCGCCGACCTGCGAGGCCCACCCCATGAGCCGCTTCCGCAACAAGGTGGATGCGCAGCAGGCGCACATTCTCAGCCTGCGCCTGGCCGTGGCCGTGCTGGCGCTGCTGTGCACCGGACTCTGGTATGGCTGGCAGTCCGCACCATCCGAACTGACCATTCACGTACCACCGGACTTGCGCTCCGGCAGCACGCGCAAATGGTGGGATGTGCCGCCGGAAAACATCTACGCCTTTGCCCTGTACATCTTCGGCCAGCTTAACCGTTGGCCCACCGACGGCGAGGTCGACTACCACCGCGCGATCTTCGCCCTGCAGCCCTACCTGACACCCGCTTGCAAGACGTTTTTCGATGGCGACTTCGAGTACCGCAAGGCAGCCGGCGAACTACGTGGCCGCGTGCGCGGCGTGTACGAGGTGCTGGGTCGTGGCTACAGCGATGACCCCGACCTGCGGGTAAAGCAGCTGGATAAGCACAGCTGGCTGGTCAAGCTCGACCTCAATGCCGACGAGTACTACGCCGCCGAACCGGTGAAGCGCGTCGTCGTGCGCTATCCGCTACGCGTAGTGCGCTTCGACGTCGACCCCGAGCACAACAAATGGGGCCTGGCCCTGGACTGCTACGAAGGCACACCGCAGAAGCTGACGCTGCCTGGAGGTGCATGATGATGCGTTTCTTGATCTTGATGCTGGTGTCGGTGGCCGGGTGGTGTTCAGCCGCAGCCGCCGTCGAGGTCAAATACTGGGACCGCCTGCCGCTGGCCGTGCCGCTGACGGTGGGTCAGGAACGTATCCTGATGCTGGATGAGGATGTTCGCGTCGGGCTACCCAGCGCGATCACCAGCAAGCTGCGTGTGCAGTCAGTCGGCGGCACGGTGTACCTGCGTGCGTCGGAAGCCCTCCCTCCTACCCGCCTCCAATTGCAGTCGGTGAAGTCGGGGGACATCATCCTGATCGACATCGAAGCGCTCGAAGGTAATGAGTCGCTGGAGGCGGTCAAGATCGTTGCCCAGACTCAGGCCCCGGACGAGGAAACCGCGAAGGATGCAGCCCCCGCAGCGACGCCGGTACCGGTGGTGCTGACTCGCTACGCGGCGCAGAACCTCTATGCGCCGCTGCGCACCGTGGCGCCCTTGCCCGGTGTGCGTCGAGTCCCGCTGGACGAGTCCTCAGGGTTCAGCACACTGCTGCCGACCGAGCACGTATCCATAAAGGGGCTCGCCGCCTGGCGGCTGGGCGACTATTGGGTGACGGCGGTGAAGATCGTCAACCGTGGGTCGGCCAAGGTCAAGCTGGACCCGCGGCACCTGCAGGCCACGCTGTATGCCGCCACCTTCCAGCACGAATACCTGGGGCACGCTGGCACACCTGAAGACACCACCGTGGCGTACCTCGTCACCCGCGGCGGCGACCTGAGGCACGCGCTGTTGTTGCCACCGCCAGCGCCGGAGGCTGCCGATCATGAAAGCTAACGGTTTGCTGAAATGGCTGGTACCGGCGGTCCTGCTGGGAATTGTGCTGATCATCGGCAAATCCTGGGTGGCGGCGCCGGATGGTCAACCTGCCCATGATCCCGAAAACACCGCACTCAGCCCGGACCAGGCCAAGGCCCTCGGCATTGCTGGCGACACGCCGCGCGACACCGTGGCCACGCTGATTGGCCAGGTCAAGGCGATGCGCAGCGAGATGCTGTCACTGAAGAAAGGTAACGAGACGCTGCAGACCGAGAACAACCGCCTGCGCACGCGCGAAGGCAACATCGACAGCCGCATTCAGAGCACGCTGAGCAGTGTCACCCAGCAGGTCACCGAGCAGCGCCAACAGGCCAACGATGCCCGGCAGAAGGCCGAGCAACAGCACCGCGAGACCCAGGGTTTGCTGTCCCGGCTCAAGGACCAACTCACCAACAAGCCGCCCGCGAAGTCCGAAATACCTGTGGGCTTCGGTCTCGAGCCGGGTGACGAGCAACAATTCTCCGGGGCACAACTGCCGGCGGATGCGGTGCAGTGGATCGAGCCATCGAATGCCCGTGCCGGCCAGGAGGGCACCAGCAAAGCTGAGGGACCGTTGTCGTCGCTGACGTCGAAATTCAAAGACCTGCATGGCCTAGACAACAACGCGATTGACCGCGGCCAAGACCATCTCCGTGCCGTGGCCAAAGGCGAGCACGACCTGGAAGGCACTCAGGACCGGGCCGAGGGTGCCAAGCCCCTCTACACCATCCCGGAGAACTCGACCCTGATGGGCTCGATCGCTATGACCGCGCTGATTGGCCGCGTGCCGGTGGACGGCACGGTGAATGATCCCTACCCGTTCAAGGTACTGGTGGGACCGGACAACCTCACCGCCAACGGCATCGATCTACCGGACGTGGTCGGCGCGGTCATGAGCGGTACCGCGGCCGGCGACTGGACCTTGTCCTGCGTGCGCGGCCAGGTCGAGTCGCTCACCTTTGTCTTCAGCGACGGCACCGTCCGCACGGTGCCGCAGCCGCAGAAGGTGATCAGCCGCAACCGCGCCAGCACCCAGACCTCGGACACCGAAAAGATCCGCGGCGGCCTCGGCTACATCTCCGACCCTTACGGCATTCCCTGCATCGCCGGCGAGCGTCGCTCCAACGCCCAGCAGTACCTCGGCAGCCAGAGCCTGATCACCGCTGCCGGCGCTGGATTTGCAGCAGCGCTGGGCAGCGAACAGACCAACACCTCCTTCATCAACTCGGCCAGCGGCAGCTTGGGGCTGAGTCAGAACAGTGGCAACAGCGCACTGAACTCGGTCATCAGCGGTGGCATCGGCGACATTCGTGACTGGGTCAACAAGCTCTACGGCGAAGCGTTTGCCGCCATCTACGTCCCGCCGGGTGCCAAGGTGGCCTTGCACCTGGATCACGAAATCAGCATCGATTACGAACCCAAAGGCCGGAGAGTGAATCATGAAAGCCCACCCGTTTCGGTACTGGACCTGGATTAGCCTGCTGCTTTGCCTGCACCTGGCGGGCTGCACCACCAGCAAGGACGAAATGCTGCCCCACGGCGACCACACCATGCTGGATATTTGGAACAGCGGCGGCGCCGTCGGTACGCAGCAGCAGTTGCAGGAGGCCCGCGATGAGCTGCGCCGGCCAGTGCTTGATCCCGAGCGCCTGATCAAGGACCAGAGCGCCTACACCCGCACAGCCGCCAACGAGATCCGCGCCCAGTTCCCACGCCTGCCCAACCCTGATCTGGTGATGTACATCTACCCGCACCTGGCCGGTACCCAACAGACGCCCGTGCCCGGCTATTCGACCGTCTTCCCGTTGTACGAGAAGGTCCAGTATGCGCTGCCCGGCGAACGCTTGGACGATCTGTGATGGATGATGATGTAGATCGCACCCCGCCGCGCTGGAAGCCCTGGCGCGCGGCGCAGCGTCGGCGCGCAACACGTGCGGATGAGGCTGCACAGTATGCGCACAACCCCAGTTTCACCGACCACTTGCCCTGGGTCGAATACCTTGAGGAGGAGCAGTGCTTTCTGCTCGACGACAACCGCTCGGTCGGCGCCGTGTTCGAGTTGCAGCCGATCGGCACCGAGGGCCGTGAGCCGGAATGGCTGACGGCAGCGCGCGATGCGTTGGAAGATGCGCTGCAGGACAGCTTCGACGAGTTCGACCAGGCGCCATGGGTGGTGCAGTTCTTCTGCCAGGACGACAGTGACTTTTCCCCGTACCTGGAACGCTTGGAGCAATACGTTGCACCCCGAGCGACAGGCACACCCTTCACCGCTGCCTTCCTTGCTTTGATGCAGCACCACCTCGAAACCATTGCCAAACCGGTTGGGCTGTTTGACGACCCTGTCGTGTCGCACCTGCCCTGGCGCGGCAGCAATCGGCGGATTCGACTGGTGGTCTATCGCTGGCTCGGTGACCAGGCCGACGACGACGGGCAAAAACCCACTCAGCTGTTGGAAAGAACCTGTGACCGCCTGGTAGCGTCGTTGCAGGCCTGCGGCGTCAATCCTCGCCGGCTGACGGGGCGGGATTTCTATGCGTGGTTGCTGCCCTGGTTTAACCCGGCACCGACCCTCACCGGTGAAGCACCAGCAGCGTTCTATCGACGGGTGCCCTACCCGGAGACCGATGACGGCGAGGGCCTATCGCTGCCGTTCGACCATGCCTTTGCCGAGCGGCTGTTCTTCCAGGAGCCACACTCGGACAGCGAGCAGGGGCTGTGGTATTTCGATCAGCAGCCGCACGCGGTGATGGTAGTCGACAAGCTGCGCAGGCCGCCCCTTATCGGCCAGCTGACCGGCGAGACCCGCAAGGGTGAGGCGCTCAACGCCTTGTTCGACCAGTTGCCGGAGCAGGCCATCCTGAGCCTGACCTTGGTGATCACGCCTCAGGATGTGCTCGAGGAGCAGCTCAACCGCCTGGCGCGCAAAGCAATCGGCGAAAACCTGGCCTCGACCCAGACTCGCCAGGATGTGGAAGAGGCCCGCGCGCTGATCGGTCGCCAGCACAAGCTGTACCGCGGTACTTTGGCCTTGTACCTGCGCGGCGCCGATGAACAGCAATTGCGCCAGCGCTCGATCCAGGCAGCCAATGTACTGCTCGGCGCCGGCCTGCAACCGGTGCGCGAGGGCGATGAGGTGGCCGCGTGCAACAGCTACCTGCGCTGGCTGCCGATGGTCTACAACCCCGCACGGGATAAACGCAATTGGTACACCCGGCTCTTGTTTGCCCAGCATGTGGCCAACCTGCTGCCGCTGTGGGGACGCAGCATCGGTACCGGCAACCCGGGCATCACCTTTTTCAATCGGGGTGGCGCGCCACTATCGTTCGACCCGCTGTCACGCTTCGACCGTTCCATGAATGGTCACCTGCTGTTGTTCGGCCCGACTGGCGCCGGCAAGTCGGCCACCCTGGTCTCGATTCTGATGCAGATCATGGCGGTGTACCGGCCGCGGCTGTTCATCGTCGAAGCCGGCAACTCCTTTGGCCTGCAGGGCGACTACTTCGCCACCCTAGGTTTGACCGTCAATAAGGTCCAACTCAAACCGGGCAGCGGCTTGAGCCTGGCCCCTTTCGCCGATGCCCGCCGACTGATCGAACGCCCCGACCAGGTCGCCAGCCTGTCGACCGAGGTCCTGGATGAAGACGCTTCGGGCAGCGACGAGCAACGCGATGTGCTGGGCGAGCTGGAGATCACCGCCCGCCTGATGATCACCGGCGGCGAAGCCAAGGAAGAGGCGCGCCTCACCCGGGCAGACCGCAGCCTGATTCGCGAGTGCATTCTCGACGCCGCCAGGCACTGTGCGGCCAGCGATCAGCAGGTCATGACGCGCCATGTCCGTGATGCCCTTCGCACGGTAGCCAGCGACGCCCACCTGCCCGACAAACGTCGCGAGCGGGCCCAGGAAATGGCCGAGTCCATCGACCTGTTCTGCCAAGGTTTCGAGGGTGCGCTGTTTGACCGACCAGGCACCCCTTGGCCGGAAAGCGATGTCACCATCGTCGACCTCGCCACCTATGCCCGCGAGGGCTATGAAGCGCAGATGTCGATCAGCTACATCAGCTTGATGAACACCGTGAACAACCTTGCCGAACGCGACCAGTACCTCGGTCGTCCGATCATCATGGTCACGGACGAAGGCCACATCATCACCAAAAACCCGCTGCTGGCGCCCTTCGTGGTCAAGGGCACCAAGATGTGGCGCAAGCTGGGTGCCTGGTTCTGGCTGGCGACGCAGAACCTGGCCGACTTCCCCGATGCGGCGCAGACCATGCTCAACATGATCGAGTGGTGGATCTGCCTGAACATGCCGCCGGCAGAGATCGAAGAGATCGCGCGGTTCAAGAAGCTCACGCCGGCACAGAAGACTCTGCTGCTGTCGGCGAGCAAGGCCTCGGGCAAGTACACCGAGGGCGTGGTCTTGTCCAAGCAGCTGGAGACGCTGTTTCGCGCGGTACCACCAAGCCTGTACCTCGCCCTGGCCATGACCGAGCCCGAAGAAAAGGCTCAACGCTGGCGACTGATGGAAGAACAGCGCATCACTGAATTGGAAGCCGCCCTGAGCATCGCGGCGGAAATTGATCGGCGACGGGGTATAAAGCCGTAATCCAACAGCACGTGTCCTCAGCGGGGCGAACAAAGGCATTCAGCCTTGTTTTGATAGAGGGCTGTCTCCGGTGGAAGCATGTTCGAGGGATATCCGTCTGGCACGCCCAACGCCCCATGCCAACGCCCGCGTCATCGATTCGCCGGGTCGCGAGTCAAAAGCCTCCTCATGTACCGCCATGCCCTGTGGCGCGTATACGCCAATGAACATTTGCGTACTGCCGGTACGCGACAATCGCACCTGGACGTCGATAAAGGTTCCGTCGTCAAGGGTCTCGTCATGAGTGCGATGATGGAGCGTTTGATCCGCCCAATCCCAAAACACATCACCGCGAATTCTCATGTCGCCTCCTATAACTTTAGTTTTATACGGAGCGTGTAATGCCACGATAGCGAACGCCCCCCATTTCGCAACCGCCTATACCGGCCCTGAAAGGTACCGTCTGACAAGAGGTCAACGCCAGCTGCCATTTTCGAAATAAATCGCTAATCAACTGGTCATAATGCAACCCTTTGATTGTCCCCCATCGCGCCTTCGCATGTTCGGATTCGTTAATCGCCCAGCAACGCGCGCCGCAACTTTGGAAAGCGTGTTCTGCCATCTAGCCAGATGGAGAAGAACGCTCGGGCGAAGTCAGGGTCAAGCACCTCTCGGCTCAGTTGATCATTCACATAGAAACGACAACCGCGCCCAGGCAGGTACACCCCTATCAGCCGCTGTCCCGCCCGAACATCGCCAAACGCCCTGCGCATCTCAAAGCTCCATTTCGCCAATTGCTCTTCCTCAAGCTTGTCGCCGCCCAATCGGCGGAATTCGTCCTGAAGCATCTCGACAAGCGTGGCTCTGCTGACATCACGCAGGAACGTGACCTCCAGGGCCAAAGCGGTGTCTAGCGTCGGCTTAGGATGGCGGCTCCACAGACGAGCCTCATAGATAGTAAGGCCAAACCAGCGAAACTCGCCTGCCCCAATGGAGCGTGCTCCTGGGATATCATCAAATAGATCGGCGTCAGCCCCTGGCGCAGCAAGCAACAGCACGAGTGTCACCACCCGCAGGTTTCTAGACCAGTGTTCCAGGTGCGTGCCCATAGCAACCACGTCTTCTCCCCTTTCAGTAGTAAAGCTTATCCCTAAAACAGCTTGCCTTCGTTGCCCATGCCCCGAGGTTCGGACGTTACGCTGGCTTGAGAACCTGCAAAAACGATGCTTCGGCTCTCATTTAGTTGGTCCACCGCGTGAGTCAGACCTCAGACACTCAACCACGCCGTCGTCGTTACATCGATTAGGTGCTGGGTATAGCTATGAAAGACTCATTAGACAGATCGGTCTCTCTAGGTCGGCACTCCGGAGCACATCGCAGCAGCAGGCGCGGAAATGCCAAGCGGATATTTGCCGCATCTCTCACGATGTTCCTCACCGAACAATGCTTGGCACTGACCACCCCCGCCATCATTGCCTCGGTCGCGTCGCTGCAGTGTCTGGAGTACAGAATCGTCGGGATCTGCTATTGGCTACTGTGTACGCCGTTCGGCTGCACAGTGCGAACCTCACCCAAGGTCCGGCACTTCATTCCCGAGTTGGTGGTGTCGAGCTATTCCAACACCGGCAGTAACCCCTGGGGCGAGATGTCTGCCCTTTCGGTACCGACGCCCCTGTCGCAAGGCGGGGGCAACCTGATCACGCCCTCGTCGCAACGCGACAACCTGCCCCGTTTCAAGAATGTCGACGGCATCGGGCATCCCGGCGGCGCTGCCCTGACGGCCCTGGCCCAGAGTTTCGGCTTCGGCTATGCGTGTCCGAGCGGGGCGGTGCCGCTTGCGCCCTACTACCTGAGCACGCTCGATCCGCTGGCCTGGCGCCACGCCATCCCCGAGTCCGTTTACCCGCAGGCGCTGACTCCGGGCATGCGCGAGATCGGTAGCCAGGCCTTCGGCAACATGTGGGGTAGCGTCTACCCGCGGCAGGGATTCCTGGTACAACCCGATGACTTCAAGGCCGCCGCGGTGATGGCGCAGCGCGCCAGCGACTTCATCACCCGCGTTGGCCAGCCGCACGTCTACCTACCGTTGCAGCCGATGCCAGCGCCCGGATATTGGCCGCCGCAGCCGGTGATGGAGAACAACATCAACAACCACCGCTGGCAGTTGCTCACTCCGATGGTGCAGAGCACCTGCGCCATCTTCCCGAGCGCCACCCTCCAGAGTGCCGAGGGCGCCTACGCCTGGTCGCTGTGGCGCCCGTACAGGTGCTGCCAACGCATGGGACAGACCTTTCTGTTCAGCATCGACTTTGATGGAGGGCAGTGATGAACACCCTCTCGTTCGGGTTGGTATGTCTTTTCGTGTGCGCCGCTGGCCACGCCGCCGAGAGTGGCTACCACCTGGGCGACCAGGCACAGGTATTGGACGATCGGGTGATGTACACCATCGGTGGCGGATCGGCGGTGGGCGCGCCCTCCTCGCTCTACCGCCCCAGCGGACTCGGCGTAGGCCTGTCCTGGCGCGCGAACATGATGTGCGGAAACATGAACCTCTCCAACACCCTGCAGAACCAGCTCAATGGTGCCACGCAGGGTTTCCAACAAATCATGGGCAACGTCATCCAGAACGCCACCCAGGCGGTGATGTCGCTGCCGGCAATGATCATCCAGCGCGCCAATCCCGGGCTGTATGAGCTGCTGAGCAACGGCGTGCTCCAGGGGCGCATCGACTTCGACCGCTCCAAGCTCACCTGCCAGGCGATGGCGGCGAAGATGGCTGACAAGGTGGATCAGGCCGGTTGGGGAGCACTGGCACAGAACCAGGAAATGCAGCACAACCTGGAGCAGTCCGACGGTGATGCCGTGACCGCGGTGAAGGACACCGAATCCAACAACGGCAACAACGGTGTCAGCTGGGTCGGCGGGCAAAAGGCCGGCGGCTATGGCCAGGCGCCGATCCGAGTGACCTCGGACGTGGTCAAGGCGGGTTACAACCTACTGCACAACCGTTCGGTCGAGGACACCTCGGCCGTCGGCTCAAATTGTCAGAACGGCGCAATCTGCCAGGCCTGGGGGAGCCCCGACGAGGCCGCTGAGTGGGCCACACGTGTGCTCGGTGAGACCGAAGTGGAGACCTGTGATGACTGCGAGACGCTGCGCGTCAGCGCGGGTGCAGGTCTCACGCCATTGATCCAGGAAACCTACACCCAGCACCTTGAAGGCTTGCAGCGCATGTTGTCGGGCGCAGAGGAGCCCACGCCGGAGAACCTGGGCAAAGTCTCCAGCCCGTTGCTGCAGGTCTCCCGTGGGGTCATCGAGGGCCTGCGCGATGATCCCGACCAGAACCTGTTGGCCCGACGCCTGGCCAGCGAGACCGCGCTGTCGAGCGTGATCTACAAGGCGATGCTGCTGCAACGCACGCTGCTCGCCGGCAGCCACGAACCCAATGTGGCGTCGGCACAACCCGCTACCACTGCCCTCAACAGCAATGTCGAAACACTGGAGCGCGAGATCCGCTTGCTGCAAACCGAGTTGCAGGTGCGCCAAGCCCTGGCCACCAACACCGCCAGCCTGGTCCTTGATCGCCACGCCGGCGGCGCCGATGCCTCGCGCAGCATCGACCAGCGCGATCCGCAGCCAGACCGCCTACATCATGCGGAGCAAGGAAGGAGCACGCCATGATGCCGCGTTCTGTGAGGAGCACGGTTGCCCGAGTGCTGCTGATCTTCGGCTCAATGATCGTTACGTTGCTGGTTGCCTGGATGGCGCTGCAACTGAACGGCCCCCAAGTCGATTGGTTCGAGGATGCGCGGGGGAATACGCCCTACTTCGCCTACTGGCGAGCTCTGCTATACAGCCTGATCTTCGCCGGCTGGACCACAGCATTGCGCTCGCGGCCGTTACCTAAAGACCAGCAACGGCTCATGCGCTTGGGGCTGGTCGGCTTTGGCTCGATCGTCCTGGTCGAACTGTCACGAGTGTGAGGTGCAGTCATGAACATGAGCACCAACAGCTACCTCGAGTACTACCTGTCGCTGCTGGCGTGGATCATCAACAACGGGATCTGGAACACGCTGGCGGACACCGGACTCTTTGCCGCGCCGTTTGGCGCGATCATCTTGCAGGAATGGTTGTCGGCCCGCCAACAGGGCGCCGACGAGGGCAACAAGGGCTTGCTGTCGATCCCCCGCGTCGAGAACCGCCTGTGGATGAGCTACGTCGTCATCCTGTTTGGCTGCATGCCGTTTTTCCCGTTGAACCTCTCCTCCGTGACCTTCGACGATGCGGCGAGCCAGCGCTGTGGGGTGTCGATGGCCAAGCCCACAGACACGGCCTGGGGCATGACCTTCAACACCATTGGCGAAAAATCCGCCAACGTGCCGGTGTGGTGGTACCTGGTGCATGCCATGAGCAAAGGCATCACCGCTGCAGCGACTGCGTCCATCCCCTGCGCACCCGACATCCGCGCGATGCGCATGGAGATCGACAGCTCACGGATCAACGATCAAGTGCTGCTACAGGAAGTCGCCGATTTCACCCGCGACTGCTATGGCTATTCGCGCTCGCGGCTGTTTACTAACCGCCCCGAGCTGGACGAATCGCAGAGCTACGATGCGTCCTGGATTGGCTCGACTTACCTACTCGACACGCCGGGCTATTACGACACGGATCGCTCGCGCACGCCCCGGGTTGATTGGCCATATGACGAGACGCGAGACACCTCCCTGCCCCGGTTGGACAACGGTGCGGGCTACCCAACCTGCAAGCAGTGGTGGAGCGATGCCACGGTCGGCTTGCGCGACCGCCTGGTCGCCGAGGTCGATCCAAACCTGCTCACGCAATTGCGCGGTTGGCTGACCGGACACAGCTCCACCGAAATCGAAAACGCTACCCTGCGTGAACTGGTGAGCCCGCGCCAGCAGTCATTGAGCATGGCGCCTGGCCAGGTGTTCCAGGACTATGGCAGCAGTGCCCGAGGTGGATCGTTGACACAGGGGCTCAACAACCTGGCCACCAACACCGGCCTGGCCTTGGGCTCGTTCAGCAATTTCCCGGCGATGAATGCGCTGCGTGCGGCACTGCCAATGGTGCAGGCCTTCCTGATCATGGGCACGATCATCAGCCTGCCGCTGGTGCTGCTGATCAGCACCTATCAGCTCAAAGCGCTGATGACGATTACCTTCGCGCTGTTCACCCTACACATGCTGACGTTTTGGTGGGAGCTGGCCCGCTGGATCGACTCGAGCATGCTCGACACGCTGTATCACCAGGTCTCTGTCACGGACCAGGCGCTTTTAACATTACCAACGGCAGGGTTCATGGATGGGACGGTCACCGCACAGGTGATCGAGTACGTGATGGGGGCGATGTTTTTGGTGCTCCCGATGTTCTTTCTGGGAACCATGAGTTGGGCGGGGTACAACGTTGGCAGCAACGTCCAGAGCCTTCTTACTCAAGGTGCAGAGAGTGCCAAACTCCAAGCTGGGAAGGGAACATCACAAGTTGTTGGAAGCGTACAAAAGCTCAAGTAATCAGTTAACGAAGTGATCCGTGTTCGTCGTACATTTCTGGATACTTGAAACGATGCTGAGGATGGCTAACCTCGAATACATCGGGCTCATCATCACTCGCTTCAATAGGCTGCGCGGCAAACGCCCATAGGGCTACCATTCCGACCGCCAGGAAGAATGCAACTGATGCAACAGCAAGCAAAAGAATCACCTTAACAATCTGCATACCGAGCCGGCGATACCCAAACGGCACGCTCGCCAACATCGGTGAATGCAGCACGCTGGCTTCTAGCTGATTCACCAATCGACCCGCGCGAGTTGCGGCACGAATCAAATACTTGCCGAAAGAAGTCCGGTTGGAGTTTGAAGACGCTGGAGTCGCCATTTTCCTATCTCCATTTACTTCACCGCACGTGCGGTCAAACCGCTTTAAACAATTTGGATCCAAGCCTTAGCTTACTCCTCTCACGCAGTTTTCCATGACCGTTGATCACTTGGTTTACGCTGCTGATCACCAGTGGCACCGCATGGATTGACGCAGTACGCCCCCCTGAAAATCTTCATTGACGCAATGCCGGCCCGCTTGATACACCGGACATGCAAGCGCTGGAATTCCAGCACCCCAGGTGGCCTCAACCTTCAAGGCCACGTCACTCCCGTGACGGTTGTCCCAAGGGCGATTAGCGTTCGGTGGCTCGCCCGGTTACCGCTCCCGCGGTGATGAGCGCTCTTTTACATCGGCCTCACTGAGCCCTGCTCCGTTGAAGCTCCTTTTCCATTTCCGTGCTGGGAATTCTTCCCGCATGGGTGGCATTCCTCCGCACTGCCTGGAGGGGTCAAAGACCACGGTGTCTACCTCATGTCCGAGTTCGGCGAAAGCAAATCCGACGGAAGTAGCCGCAAACACATTGCCTACGCCATGGGTTGCAACCCTGACGTCGACGACTTTGACGCCTGGTGGAATCGCGCTCGCAGTGAATTCGGTGGCGACGATTTTGCCGAGTACTTCGACCTTGATGATCCCGTTCTGGAAAGCCTACGCGGCACCGACGGGGCATTGGTGATTGAGGCCACATCCACGCACCTGTACATCGCTGCTGAGATTGCCCTGCCCGGGAAATCCTGACTGCTCTGGAGACACATGCGATGTTCCAGGGAAGCACGAATTTGTGCCTCTCTGGGACATCGCTCCTTTCAATCTCCACGCCAACAACAGCGAGCGATTCATCTGAAGTTTTGGGATGGAAAAACTTCGCTGGAAGCGGCTGGAAACTCGACCTGCAAGGCAGGCTGGATTAGGCGTTGACCCCACGAGCAAGCGCGTTTTAATGCCTGGACACGCCAAGTTTTCAGTGAGCGCGGTGGCGATGGAACTTACCCGGGATGCTCCTGGAGGCCATCGCTGGATCAGCTCCCGGGAGGCACCAGTGTCCAGGAATAACCGCTCCTTACCTGCCATTGTCCTGAGCCCAGGGGTATGGCAATTCATCGCCGAGGTTGGTACGGCTACTGACACAGTTGAGCAATCAGGACAGCGCTTGCAGACCGTATTGGGCATCGCTCTGGCTTCGGTAGATCACCACTTGCGCCAATCGCTCGACTTGCTACTCGATCAAGCTTCCCAGAGTGAATCACGCTCCTCGGCGTCAGTCACTCAGTTTCAGGTAACTCACATCACGCCAGAAACCGGCCCTGTTTTTCTTCATATCAGGTTGCCACATGAGATCGGTGTGGACATCTCATCGGCCTGAACGCCCACCCTACCACTGTCCACTTACCCCACCGGGAACCCTTCCCGGCCGGGCAGCGTTCCCCTTCCTTGACTGGAGAACGCCATGTCCGATATCTACCTGGACGTCACCAACAAGATCGTCAACGCTCTGAATCAGGGGGTGATCCCGTGGATCAAACCCTGGACCACTTCAGGCTCAAGTGTTGACGCACCTTTCCCCATTAACGCGATTACCCGGCGCCCCTATGCCGGTATCAACATTCCACTGCTATGGGCCGAAGCGCGTCTGCGCGGGTACCGCCAGGATCGCTGGCTCACCTACAACCAGGCACGGAAAGCCGGTGGGCATGTGCGCAAGGGCGAACAATCGACCCTCGCAGTGCTGTACAAACCCATGAGCAAGGAAGCACACGACGAAGACGGCCAGGTCGTCCGTGATGAGCAAGGTAACGTCAAGATGGTGCAGTTCGCACTGCTACGAACGCATTGCCTGTTCAACATCGAGCAGACCGAGGGACTACCCAACGACGAGCAGTACCACGACGAGGGTAAAGATCCGATGGCATTCATCGATCATGCACCTGCCGAGCGTCTGTTGGCCGCCAGCGGCGCACGCATCGAACACCGCTACGGGGATGACGCGTTTTATCTACCGATCCGGGATCTCATTCAATTGCCCACCAAGGCCCAGTTCGTGGACGTCGGCAGCTACTACGCGACCGCGCTGCATGAGCTGACGCACTGGTCGGGTCACCACGCCCGCCTCAACCGGGAAGGCATCACAGGCGGACACGCATTCGGCTCTGCGGCGTACGCCTTCGAGGAGTTGGTCGCGGAGATGGGCGCAGCGTTTCTCTGCGCCCTCACCGGCACCCAGGGCGAGTTACGCCATGAGGAGTACCTGGCGTCCTGGTTGAAGATCCTCAAGGAGGATAAGCGAGCCATCTTCCGCGCCAGTGGGCTGGCCCGTGAGGCTTCCGAGTACCTGTTGGCGCTGCAGTTGGATCAGGCCAGCGAGACGACCGAACGGCTCACGGCGTGACTTTTCACTTCAAATAGAAAGGCCCCAACCGGGGCCTTTGTTTTGCCTGCAACGCCGACCATCGGCCGCTGCAATTGAGCAAGCGATTACTGCAGCCAGCTCTCGACGACATCCGAGCCGTGCTCCTGCTTCCACTGCTTGAGGATCTTGTGATTGCCGCCCTTGGTTTCGACGATCTCGCCGCTGTGCGGGTGCTTGTAGCGTTTGACCTCACGCGGCTTGCGCTGAGCGGCGGTGGAGCTGGAAGTACTCACGCTTGCGCCCTTGGACGGGTCGAGAATGGTGATGACCTGGCGCAGGTTCATGCCGTACTCGATTTCCTGCTTCAGGCCGGAATCGTTTTTCATCGCGTCCAGCTGTTGAAGTTGAGCAGCCAGTTGAGCTTCCAGTGCTTTGAATTCGGCAAGTTTGGACATGTGAAATCTTTCCTAGGGTTGGGGCATGTGCGGCGATATTACCTGAGGCACAACTACTAGCCGAGCGTTAACTGACTCTCCAGCTAACTTTTCATCCCTCAAAATGTGCACATATCCATGTGACTAATCAGTCCGGCAAGAACTGGCAAAGGTGCCCCACTAGTTCACGAGGTGCGGCACTGTTGCCGATCTTGAACAACATATCGCGCTGACTGCGTGGCAGCTGTTTCGCACAGCGCGTGGCGGCCGATCGAATGGCAGCATCGGTACCATGAATCCGGTCAGCCAGTAGCACGATCAAAATGGCATCGCTCAACGTCATCAGGCCACCTTCCTCGAAATAATGCCGGACAGTCTACCTCACAGGAAAAGGACAGGTCATTCCGGTACCACAGGTAACCCGATGCGCCAGGCTTCGAATTTTCGCGTTCGCGAAAAGGCTCAAGGCGTTAAAGGGTAACGGCGGCAATGGTAAGGGGGCACAAGGGTAAGAGGCCTATCCGAAAAGGCAAAAGGACCTTCTGAATACAAAGCAGGTAACCCGATGAAGCGCTGGTGGTTCAAGCATGAAAAAGGCAATGCTGCGGAGCCCATACTCGCTCCAGCGCCCGAGGGATTTCTCCTCCCACTACTCGCCGAATCCCTGCTCTGTGCCGACCACCGGAAAAAGTTGCTGCAGCGCATCTGGCAATACACGGCGCTCTCCGAGCCGCAGTTCAATCAGCTCTACCTTGACCCGATCCACCGCTACGCCAGCTATGTACAGCAACTCCCCGCCAGCGAAAGCCACCACCATGCCTATCCGGGCGGCATGCTGGACCATGGGCTGGAACTGGTGGCCTGCAGTTTGAAGGTAAGGGATCCATCATCCCCACATTCCAACCGTCCACCTGATTCCCGATGCTGTGCTCCCGATTTCTTTCTGGAGCCAGCCCGCCATGATGCGCCCCGACAGCAAAGTCGAAAAAGTCTACCTCTACCCCAAGCCCGTGGACTTTCGAAAGTCCATCGACGGCCTCACTGCCCTGGTCGAACTGGACATCAAGGTCGCCGTGTTCGACCCGGTACTTTTCGTCTTCCTCAATAAAGCCCGTAACCGCATCAAGGTGTTGTATTGGGAGCGCAACGGCTTCTGCCTTTGGCTCAAGCGCCTCGAAGCCGAGCGTTTCAAAACTTCACCCGACGCGACCGACGAAGCTATCGTACTGACCGTCCAGGAACTGAATTGGCTACTCGACGGTTTCGATCTCTGGCGCAACCGTCCGCATCAGGTTTTGACTCCTCGTTTCGTCGCCTGACCGGGTATAATCCGGGCCATGATTTCAGTGCCCGATAACCTTCCTGACGACCCTGCCGCGCTCAAACTACTGCTTGCGCAGTTGTTGGCCGAGCGCACGGTCGACAAAGGTCAGATCGTCGACCTTAAAGAACAGGTCAAGCTGCTGCGTGACCGATTATTCAATCGCAAGTCCGAGCAAACCGTCGAGTCCAACACGCCCCAACTGGCGTTGTTCAATGAACCCGAAAGTCAGTGGGTACCTACCGCTGATGATGCCGACGAAGAAGTTGTTGCGCCAAGCAAGCAGCGCGGCAAACGCAAGCCACTGTCGGCTGACCTGCCACGCATTGAAGTCATTCATGACTTGCCCGAGCACGAACTGACTTGCGCCTGTGGTTGCCGCAAACACGTGGTTGGCGAGCAAACCAGCGAACAACTCGACATCGTGCCGATGCAGATCCGTGTGCTTAAACACGTACGCAAAATCTATGGCTGCCGTGGCTGCGAAACCGCGCCGGTCACCGCTGACAAGCCGGCCCAATTGATTGAAAAGAGCATGGCCAGTCCCAGCGTGCTGGCGATGTTGCTAACCACCAAGTACGTCGATGGCCTGCCGCTGCACCGCTTCGAAACGGTGCTGAACCGACATGGTATCGAGATCCCCCGGCAAACCCTGGCCCGCTGGGTCATCCAGTGCAGCGAACACTTTCAGCCACTGCTGAACCTGATGCGTGACCGCCTGCTGGAAAGCCCGGTGATCCATTGCGATGAAACTCGCGTGCAGGTGCTCAAAGAGCCGGATCGTGATCCGACCAGTCAATCCTGGATGTGGGTGCAGGCCAGTGGCCCGCCTGATCGACAAGTCGTGCTGTTCGATTACACCACCAGCCGCGCGCAGGAGGTGCCGCTGCGCCTGCTGGAGGGCTATCGCGGTTACGTGATGACCGATGATTACGCCGGTTACAACGCGTTGGCGCTACAGCCGGGCGTTGAACGACTGGCGTGCATGGCGCATGTCCGGCGTAAATTCGTCGAAGCGCAGAAGGTGCAGCCTAAGGGCAAGACCGGTCGCGCCGATGTTGCGCTGACGATGATCAACAAACTGTATGGCATCGAACGCGACCTCAAGGATGCCAGCGATGAACAGCGATTCATCGGTCGTCAGGAACGAAGCCTGCCGATCCTTGAGCAGTTGAAAAGTTGGCTCGACAAGACGCACTCACAGGTGACACCGCAAAGCGTACTGGGCAAGGCGGTGCTTTACCTGGCAAACAACTGGAACCGCTTGGAGCGGTATGTCGAGGCGGGCCACCTGCCGATCGACAACAACCTGGCAGAGCGGGCCATAAAGCCGTTTGTGATCGGGCGCAAAGCTTGGCTGTTCAGTGACACGCCCAAGGGAGCCACGGCTAGCGCGCAGATCTACAGCTTGGTCGAAACCGCCAAGGTCAACGGCCAAGAGCCCTATACGTGGCTGCGCCACGTCCTGGAGCGACTGCCGCACGCCTCATCGGTAGCAGCCTACGAAGCGCTGCTGCCATGGAACTGTTCGCCAGAGATGCCACGGTAACCTTGGCTTCCACCTTGTGGTAGGTGGGGTTTATGGATCGGTTACGTTTGAAGCTGCGCCAGTCGTACCTGCTACCCAGCGGCGCCGCACCGGAAGACCAGGCCGCCCAGGCCGACGCCTGGAGCGCGGCGATTGCCTACGGCGCCCTGCTTCACGACATTGGTAAGATTGCCGTCGACCTGCAGGTCGAGTATGAAAATGGTGAGGTGTGGCACCCCTGGCACGGTCCTCTGACCCTGCCCTACCGCTTTCGCTACGTAGCCGGCCGCGATTACAAGCTTCACGGCGCCGCCACCGGGCTGCTGTACACACAAGTTTTGACATCCCGTCAGCTTGACTGGCTCAGCAACTATCCAATCCTGTGGGGACACCTACTGTTCCTGCTGGCCAATCACTACGAGCACGCCGGCACCCTCGGGGAACTGGTGCTACAAGCTGACCGGGTCTCCACCGCGCAGAACATCGGCGCCAATCCCACCAAAGCCCTGCAGGCACCCAAACATTCGTTGCAGCATCACCTACTCACAGGCCTGCGTCACCTGGCCAAAAAAGAGTTCAAATTCAACCAGCCCGGCGCGGCTGGCTGGCTTACCCAAGACCATCTGTGGCTGGTCAGCAAGACCGCCACCGACAAACTGCGCGCTTACCTGCTCGCCCAGGCAGTGGATGGCATCCCCTCCTCCAACATTGCCTTGTTCGATGAGCTGCAGTCGCATGGACTGGTGGATGTGACACCAGAGGGCAAAGCGGTGTGGAGCGCCACCGTTTCAGAGGATGACTGGCAACATCGCTTTACCTTTCTTCGCCTGCAGCCGAGCCTGATCTGGGCCAATGAGCCGAGGCCAGATTACTTTAGCGGCACGGTAGAGCCGATGATGGATGGCCCACTACCGACCAGCGAAACCAACGAGTCGGCCCCGGATCAGCCGCCTGCAACACCAGAAGCAAAACAAGCCGGCGCCGTGCTGCAGAATCAGGAATTCGACTACCTCGACGACCTTATGGACATGTTGCAAGTGCAGGGCGAACGCGAGAGTGGATCAGCTGTTGAGATGGCTCAATCTGCCACTCCTCCACCACAGTATTCCGTGGGGCAGGCCTTTATCGAGTGGCTGCGCGAGGGAGTTAACAGTCATCGCTTAGTGATCAACGACAGTAAGGCCAAGGTCCATACGGTGGACGGTACTTTCTTCCTGGTCACACCGGGCATTTTCCAGCGCTATGCTGCCGAGCAACCGGAGCAGTCTGATGGAAGCAACCAGATCGAGCATTGGCGGCGCGTTCAGCGTCAATTTGAGAAACTGGGCATTCATCGGAAAAGGTCTAATGGGCAAAACATTTGGGCTTGCACTGTGAGAGGTCCTCGCAAAACGAACATTCTGAATGGATACTTACTGAACAGCTCAACAGATATTTTCGCTGCCCTGCCTGCGGATAATTCACATCTCGTACTGGTCAAGTAACTCCAACCTGCATCTAGCCACTTAAACAGATCCAAAATTATGGATTCTCGATGGAATCGTCATTGCAACTAATGACTCCCGCAAAACTATCGAGATCCAACAAGGGGACTTTAGCATTGCCTTATCTCCAGGCCATGAGAATGACAAAAACGCATTCAAAATTATCAAAAAATAAAGACATCACCACAGACAACCCCACAGATCAACCTCTATATTCGAGTAGCATCAGCGACTCGTGCACGCAAAGCCGAGGCCATACCCTGATAATAATTTTTCAAATCCGGATCCTTGTCTAGATCCGTATACTGAAAATGCTCAGCGACCAATACATCCGCCATTTCTCTATTCAGATTTTTTTGACCTGTAACATCACGAAAACACTCACAAAAAATCCCATACAAAAATTTTGCCCACAACTTACCGTAACAGTCGCGGGCTGCCACAACCCTATCGCAACCACTAAACTGAAATTTTTCCACTCTACCCGACTTAATGGTGCCAATTAACTTCCTAAAAGATTCTTTCTTGACTCTATATCTATTAGAATCACGAACATCAACATACGCCCAGAATTTTTCACGATGAATTCCCTGCACCCTTTTTAGCGAGCAGAGCACATCTACAAAAATCAACCTATTGAAATCCACCAAAAAATTACGACACTTAACTCTAATCACTTCTGCAGCTTCAGCACTAACGCCTTTCACAGAAATTCTCTCAAGCTTAGAGATAATAGCTTCAGCTTGCCAAGCATCGTTCTCCCAGCTGTAACCATATGTATAGAGAACAAACGGATGATCAATCAAACAATGGCGATGATGATCATGATCTCTATCCATAGCCACTATGGTATTGGATATTTTTGATGCGGCAACATCTTGAGCATAAGGCAATAAATTATCCTTTGAGCCAAGAGGTCTAATTTCATAACTCAGACCTGGTAAAAATCGTGAAAAAAATCCTTTCCAAAAAACCGCATCAATTGAACAGTCGCTTTGTTTTTTCTCTTTATTGAACTCGCCACCCTCTGTATAGACCACCATACTGACGCCCAAAAACGCAGGCAAATTCGATCGACCTGACACAGTTCTTGTAAATGTCATTTCACGCAGCGATCCATGTGAATCAAACGATCTTGGTTGGCCCCGACCACATCAGGGGAATGGGTAGCGAAGACAATCTGAGCGGCAGGATTAAGGCTTTTTATATTTTTTGCCAAACTTTCTTGCCAAGCTACGTGAAGCGAAATCTCAGGCTCATCTGCCATATATATAAAGCTTTGACCTTCCTGCAGCAAAGCCTCACCAAGAATAACGATGATCTGCTTTTCCCCAGAAGAAAGCTGGGAGGGCTTCAAAATTTTTCCAGATTCAGTCTTAATCACTAACTCATTACGCTCATTGAGCGAAATGGTTTTCTTCAAAAGCAATTTATTCAGTATAGCTAAGAAAAGATCCCGAGAAGAAACAATCCGATTTTTCTCTTTGGTGATACCCTCCCAGACATCCACGGTACTTTCGATTCTGTGCAGGGAGAAAATCGCCATAAAGTCGGCCGGTTTGAGATCTGTACTTTTACCCCATCGCCCTCGGAGATCCTCCAGCATACCAAAATGTCCATCTAGCTTCTTTTGGTAACTTCTTTTGTCCAACTTAAATTCAGAAAATATTTGTAGGAGTGCCTGCTTTTCACTGTCGACCTTCTCACGCCCAGGAAGGGCTGCCACCTTGTCATTCTCCTTGACCAGCAAAGATAAGAATACATGTTCTTGAAAACGCTCATGCAGAGCATTCACCTGCTTACTCAAAGAGGAAAGGTATCTAACCAATCGATTCGAGAAATCATCCAACCTCAAATCAACCGGATCATTTCCACCTGGCCCCTTCAGCGAAGCGGCTCGCTGAACAGATAGCCAAGTCAAAGACACCATTTCAGAGAGATGCTTTGCTAGAGTACGGCTCGCGGCAGTACTCCCAGCTAAGGAAGGTCTGAAGTAACCCTGTATTTCCGGTCGACTTCAGCCCTTGCTGCTTTTGAAAGCGGGCCGTCGATCAAAATCGACCAGGTAACCCGCTCAGTTCTCCGTTTTTGGCCGCCGCGAGCACCTCGCAGCAGCCATTTTCCGCATTACAGGTGCACCTGTCCTGCGGTAGTCAGCAAATGTCGGCGCGCCATCCATAGGTTCGACAGCGCGAACAGCGTCACCAGCTGAGCGGTGTTCTTGGCCAGGCCACGGAAGCGCACCTTCACGTAACCGAACTGGCGCTTGATCACTCGAAACGGGTGCTCGACCTTCGCTCGCACTTGTGCCTTGGCCTTCTCGATCTTGCGCTTGGCTTTGTACAGGGCGCTGCGTTTATCGAGCTTCTTGTAGGTGCTGCGGCGTGCTGCGACCTGCCAGATCACTTCGCGGCCCGCATGTTCGGGGCGCTTTTCGACGCCGGTGTAGCCGGCATCGGCGCAGACGACGTTCTCGTTACCGTGCAGCAGTTTGTCGACCTGGGTGATATCCGCCACGTTGGCTGCCGTGCCTACCACGCTGTGTACCAGCCCCGACTCATCATCCACGCCGATGTGCGCCTTCATGCCAAAGTAATACTGGTTCCCTTTCTTGCTCTGGTGCATTTCCGGGTCGCGCTTGCCGTCCTGGTTCTTGGTCGAGCTGGGTGCGTGGATCAGTGTGGCATCGACGATAGTGCCCTGGCGCAGCGACAGGCCGCGATCCCCCAGGTAGCCATTGATTACGCCGAGGATGCCGGCTGCCAGCTCATGTTTCTCCAGCAAACGACGGAAGTTGAGGATGGTGGTTTCGTCGGGAATGCGCTCCAGGCTCAGCCCGGCGAACTGACGCAGGATGGTCGTCTCGTAGAGCGCTTCTTCCATGGCCGGGTCGCTGTAGCCGAACCAGTTCTGCATCAGATGGATACGTAACATGGCCATCAGCGGATAGGCTGGACGACCACCTTCACCCTTTGGGTAGTGTGGCTCGATCAGGGCAATCAATCCCTTCCACGGCACCACCTGATCCATCTCGATCAGGAACAATTCCTTACGGGTCTGCTTGCGCTTGCCGGCGTACTCGGCGTCGGCGAAGGTCATCTGCTTCATGGAAAAACTCGGCTGGCGGGATCGGCGTATTTCACCAGATTCGGGAAGTCTTTTTCAGACCTTCCCTAACTGAGCTCTTATAAAAAACGAGCCCTTGCTAACCGTATCATAACCATCCACATCACTCAAAACATACGCATAGGGTTTTTCAGTAGAAGACTCTACAATCTTATAATCACAATGAAAGAATGGCACCCCAAGATTTTTAACTACTTCAATATATGGTTTTCGCTTGGAGCGTGGATCCTTCAAATTTATACGAACCGACTCAAAGTCAAGCTCAGAGAGGTAATCTTTGTCAGCGCGAAGAACGCCAGAGATTATTTTGAGCGTAGTGGATTTACCTGAACCATTTGGACCGATGAGGAAATTCAAATCCTCGCTTGCTTTGAAGGATACTTCGTGATTCCCCCAAAAACCTTTAATCATCACACTATCAATGAGATTCATAGCTTCCTACTATTTACAGGTCCGGTGGGCACAATGATGGCACAGCTTAGGCTTTGATGCATTACCTCCAAGACTGCTTAGGCCCCTATAGAGGCGTCTCGACCGGGTACCTAGATCCCCATACCTCTACCTCGCCGACGCGTTGATCGGTTGTGACGGACGGACCTTAGCCAAAAGCGAGGTAAATCGGCGCAGTTCGCCGAAGCTTAACGAAAGCCTAAAGCAACAGCGAGGAGTTCGCCCGCGACCATTTCCAGGCTTACGTTTCAAATACTGATGCTGAAGCCCTGAGGCTGGACTGAAAGCTAAAGCTGAAACCCACGAAAAGTGAGACCGAGTCAGGACTTCGGATGTGGATAGCCCGGGTGCTCGTTAAGGCAACGATGGTCAGCCCGGTCCAGAGGCGTTAACCGACCCAAAGCAGATGTTGATCAGAGACTTCATGTTGTCAGCGTAGGCGCCATAACCGATTTTAGCCGCCCAGCTTCCAGATCCGCGAAACACCTGTGGGAGTCGCGCTTGCAGGCGATGGGCCGAGCAGCGGCGCTAACATCCGGAAGTCCGCAATGGGGTCAAAAACAGACACTCAGCAGGACGCTTCATCTTCCGCGCAACTGCCAATCAGTGAACAGTTCCGCCGCCGTGGCCAAAGGCTTTCATTTGATAGTCGGTTACAGCTTGGAACAGAGACTCAGCTATCAGGCGTAATCTTTCCACCTCTATCGCAGGCGCGCCGGTATCCTGAGCTTCGTGGTAACGGCGCATTGCCTCAATTGCCTCGGTGTAGGCTGGGTGGTCGGGCGGCAAAATCTTCGACTGTTTGGGCATCAGTGCCTCGATATCAGTGAATTGATTCAGACAGACTGCCGGCTTCAAGCACCTGGAAATCCACTACCGCGTGATAAACGGAGTCAGCCAACACTCTAAGCCGCTCGATTGTCTCTGGAGATGCCCCGTTATCTTGCGCGGCCTGATGCGCCCTTATCGCATCAAGGGCTTCGCGCAGTAGCGGCTCGCCGGCTTTGGCCATGCCTTCCAAGGTTCGCTTCATGCTCTGCCCATTCTGCTACGTTGATCCATCATAGGACGATAGCGACGGTCTGATGGCCGGCATCGATCCAAGGCCTTGTGTTTAGCAGTTCAGGCCTCATCGCGGCAAACCGGTTCCCATAGGAATATCACCAGCTTCCAGACCTGCGCCAGCCTCTGTGAGAGCCGCGCGTATCGGCGATGTGTCGCGAAGCGACCCCAATATTCAGGCGCCGGGTCGATAGCTGCCGGCAAGAGCCAAGCATACCTAGGCTGCCTTGGAAAAATCGCTCCCTTCCAAACGTGAGTTGCTAGGCCATATGTCCATCACAATCCGCAGCAAACCAGCATAAGCCACACTAAAAATGGGGGACCAGATGGGGGACCAAAAACACACAGGCACAAAAAAGCCCCGAAAAATCAGGGCTTTAATGAGAATTAGTGGCGGAAGCGTAGAGATTCGAACTCTAGGATAGTTGCCCATCGACGGTTTTCAAGACCGTTGCCTTAAACCACTCGGCCACGCTTCCAGCTCGTTTTGCGGCCGCCATCATACCGTAATGAAACACGCTGTCAAACTCTCTGTGTCGCGGGTTGCAGGAGCTCTGATAGACTCCTAGCATCTGAACGTTCGAAACCACAGGTTTACCAAGGAGTGTCGCCATGCGCGAACAGGATTACGCCGTACACCACGGCCAGCAGGTCGAGCAGCAGGAGATCAGCAAGGTCCTGCGCAACACGTACAGCCTGCTGGCGCTTACCCTCGCCTTCAGCGGTGTCATGGCTTTCGTTGCCCAGCAGATGCGTGTCGGCTACCCGAACGTGTTCGTGGTGCTGATCGGCTTCTACGGGCTGTTCTTCCTTACCAATAAACTGCGTGATTCCGCCTGGGGCCTGGTGTCCACCTTCGCCCTCACCGGCTTCATGGGCTTCATTCTCGGCCCAATCCTCAACCGTTACCTGGGCATGGCCGGTGGCGCTGAAGTGGTCAGCTCGGCATTCGCCATGACTGCGCTGGTATTTGGTGGTCTGTCGGCCTATGTGCTGATTACCCGCAAGGACATGAGCTTCCTCAGCGGCTTCATCACTGCTGGCTTCTTTGTTCTGCTGGGCGCTGTCGTGGCCAGCTTCTTCTTCCAGATCAGCGGCCTGCAGCTGGCGATCAGCGCTGGTTTCGTGCTGTTCTCGTCGGTGTGCATCCTGTTCCAGACCAGCGCGATCATTCATGGTGGCGAGCGCAACTACATCATGGCGACCATCAGCTTGTATGTTTCGATCTACAACCTGTTCGTCAGCCTGCTGCAGCTGTTTGGCATCATGGGTCGTGATGACTGATTGACTGGTGTAAGAGAAAGCCCGCCTCGGCGGGCTTTTTTGCACCCAGTGAATTGACTTAAAAGTCAGCTTATTGGATGCATACCCGCCGATCATGCCGCTATCGTGCTTTTCTCTACCGTAATCTTCCGTCACCCCGTAGAATGCGCTCCTTTTTTCTTCCGGGGCAGCTTTCAGCAATGAGCTCACACGAACACAGCCCAGGCGCAGCGGCGCCTGCCAATGAACTGGTGCTTGGCCTTGAGGACAAGCCACGGCTGTTGATCGGCCTGCTGGCAGCCCTGCAGCACCTGCTGGCGATCATTGTGCCGATCGTTACCCCTGGCCTGCTGATCTGCCAGGCGCTGGGCGTTTCGGCGCGTGATACCAACCTGATCGTTTCCATGTCGCTGGTGATCTCCGGTATTGCCACCTTCGTCCAGTGCAAACGCTTCGGCCCATTTGGCGCCGGGCTGCTGATCGTTCAGGGCACCAGCTTCAATTTCGTAGGCCCGCTGATTGCCGGCGGCGCGCTGATGGTCAAGCAAGGCACGCCCGTTGAAGGGGTGATGGCGGCCATTTTTGGTGTGGTGATTGCGGGCTCGTTCGTCGAGATGGGGGTGTCGCGCATTCTGCCCTTCGTCAAACGCCTGATCACCCCGCTGGTGACGGGCATCGTCGTGCTGATGATCGGCCTGACCTTGATCAAGGTAGGCCTGATAAGCATGGGTGGCGGCTTTGGTGCCATGGCCAACGGTACCTTCGCCAATGGCGAAAACCTGCTGCTGTCGGGCGTGGTGCTGGCGATTATCGTGATCCTTAACCGCATTCCCGTGGTGTGGATGCGCAGTTGTGCCATCGTCATCGCCCTGGCGGTCGGCTACGCGCTGGCCGGCTATATGGGCCGCCTGGACTTCACTGGCATGCACGAGGCCGCGCTGTTCCAGGTGCCGACGCCGCTGCACTTCGGCCTGAGCTTTTCCTGGGCGCTGTTCATTCCGATGCTGGTGATTTACCTGGTCACTTCGCTGGAAGCCATTGGTGACGTGACCGCCACCAGCAAGGTGTCGCGCCAGCCGGTCGAAGGGCCGGTATGGATGCAGCGGATCAAGGGCGGTGTACTGGTCAACGGCGCCAACTCGCTGCTGGCCGGCTTGTTCAACACCTTCCCTAGTTCGATCTTTGCCCAGAACAACGGGGTAATTCAGCTGACCGGGATTGCCAGCCGCCATATCGGTATGTGGATTGCCGTGATGCTGGTGCTGCTGGGGCTGTTCCCCAGCGTTGCCGGGGTGATCCAGGCGGTGCCAGAGCCGGTGCTGGGTGGCGCGGCCATGGTGATGTTCGGGGCGGTTGCGGCTTCGGGCATCAACATTCTGGCCAGCACCCGGCTGGATCGTCGCGCGCTGCTGATCATTGCCGTGTCGTTGGCACTGGGCCTGGGTGTGGCGCAGGTGCCGGAGTTCCTGGCGCACATGCCGGCGGCGATTCGCAATGTGCTGGAGTCGGGTGTGGCCACCGGGGGGATCTGTGCCCTGGTGCTGAACTGGTTCTTGCCGGAAAGCAAGGAACAGGCGTAAGTCTGGTGTCTACCTGTTAGGGCCATGGGGGCTGCCATGCAGCCCATCGCGACACAAGGCCGCTCCTGCAAGGGATCGCACAGGCCTGGGGAACCAATAGAAGCCCGCGCCGCTTGCACAAGCGGGCGCGGGCTTTTTTGCTTTATCATGGCAGCATTCCTTTGCATGAGTTATCCATGAAATTCGCTATCGCGGTGTTCTCCCCGGCCCATGCGCCCTCCTCGCGGCGTGCCTTGCGCTATGCCGAGGCAGTGCTGGCCGGCGGGCATGAGATTGCCCGGCTGTTCTTCTATCAGGACGGGGTGCACAGTGCCTCGGCCAACGTGGTCGCCCCCCAGGACGAACTGGACGTGGCTGGCCAGTGGCGTACCTTTATCGAGACCCACCAGTTGGACGCCGTGGTGTGCATCGCCGCTGCCCTGCGCCGTGGCGTGCTCGATGAAGCCGAAGCCAACCGTTACCAGCGCCCGGCCGTGAACCTGCCCAAACCTTGGGAACTGTCGGGGCTTGGCCAACTGCATGAAGCGGCGCAGGTTGCTGACCGCCTTGTCTGCTTCGGAGGCGATTGAAATGGCTAAATCCATGTTGATCATCAGCCGCCAGGCCCCGTGGAACGGCCCATCGGCCCGTGAGGCACTGGACATCGCCCTGGCCGGCGGGGCATTCGACCTGCCGCTGGGCATGCTGTTTCTGGACGACGGCGTGTTCCAGCTCGCTCCCGGCCAGCAACCCACCGAGGTGCAACAGAAGAACCTGGCCGCTAACCTGCAAGCGCTGCCGATGTTCGGTGTAGAGGAACTGTTCGCTTGCAGCCACAGCCTCACCCGCCGCGGCCTGGCAGCCGATACCCTGGCACTGCCGGTGCAAGTGCTCGATGACGCGGCCTTGTCCGCGCTGATCGCCCGTTTTGACCAGGTGATAACACTTTGATGACGACCCTGCATGTAATTGCCCACTCCCCGTTTGGCGACGAGCGCCTGGCCAGCTGCCTGCGCCTGCTCGGAGCCGACGACGCGCTGCTACTGTGCGGCGATGCGGTGTATGCCCTGCGCTGCGGCAGCGAGCCGCACCGCCAGCTGCAAGGTGCCGGCCTAGCCACACGCCTGTTCGCCCTGAACGAAGACCTGCAAGCCCGCGCCATCGACAACGAACTGGCCAAAGCCGTGGACTACGCCGGGTTCGTCGAACTGTCGCTTCACTACGACAAGGTCAATAGCTGGCTATGAGTACGCTCACCGTTGGCGATCAAGCGATCGCCCTGGACAAGGACGGCTTCCTGGTCGACCTGCAAGACTGGTCCCACGCTGCTGCCGAGGCCTTGGCCGAACGCGAAGGCATCCTGCTGACGGCGGACCACTGGGAGATCCTCGAACTGTTGCGCCAGTTCTACCAGGAATTCCAGCTGTCCCCGGCCACGCGCCCGCTGATCAAGTACACGGCGCTGAAACTGGGCCCGGACAAGGGCAACAGCCCGCACCTGAACCGCCTGTTCAACGGCACCCCCGCCAAACTCGCCGCCAAGCTGGCGGGCCTGCCCAAGCCGACCAACTGCATATGACCGACCCTCGTCCGCTCACCCTGGAAACTCCCGCCGAACACCCGTTCGCCGAATTCGTGCGCATTCTCGGCAAAGGCAAGCGCGGTGCGCGCGGCCTGACCCGCGAAGAAGCCCGTGCTGCCATGACCCTGCTGCTGGAAGGCAAGGTCGAAGACACTCAGCTGGGCGCCTTCCTCATGCTGCTGCGCCACAAGGAAGAAAGCGCCGAAGAACTGGCCGGCTTCACCGAGGCCCTGCGCTCCCACCTGCAGGCACCGCGCATCGCCGTGGACCTGGACTGGCCCACTTACGCCGGCAAGAAGCGCCACCTGCCCTGGTACCTGTTGGCTGCCAAGTGCCTGGCCAACAATGGCGTGCGCATCCTGATGCACGGCGGTGGCGCGCACACCGCCGGGCGCATGTACAGCGAACAGTTGCTCGAACGGTTGCAGATCCCGCTGTGCCGCGATTGGGATGCAGTCGGCAACGCACTGGACCAGCATCAGTTGGCGTTCTTCCCGCTGCACGATTGGGCGCCGCAATTGCAGCGCATGATCGACCTGCGCAACACCTTGGGCCTGCGCTCACCGATCCACTCGCTGGCCCGGGTGCTCAACCCGCTGGGTGCGCGCTGTGGCCTGCAAAGCATCTTCCATCCCGGCTATCAGGCCGTGCACCGCGAGGCTAGCCGGCTGCTGGGCGATCATGCCGTGGTGATCAAGGGCGACGGTGGCGAGATCGAGGTCAACCCTGATGTCATCAGCCACCTCTACGGCACCACGGCGGGCGAAGCGTGGGACGAAGAGTGGCCAGCGCTGAGCGAGCGCCGACATGTCAAACCGCCCAGCCTGCAGGCCGAACAGTTGCTGGCGTTCTGGCGTGGCGAGGTTGAAGACAGCTATGGCGAGAAGGCCGTCATCGCCACCATGGCCCTGGCATTGCGGGGCTTAGGGCGGGACCGCGAACAAGCGTTTGCGACAGCTCAAGGCTATTGGAACACGCGAAACCGATCGATTTAACCGATCGTATCACCCCGATCTTTGCGCTATTTGTTCGAACGATTTGGCCTAGACTGGGCTCCAACGACAAATCACTTTGTACCGAGGAGCTCACTCATGGGCCTTTTGATCGACGGCCGCTGGCATGACCAGTGGTATGAAAACGGCAAGGACGGTACGTTCAAACGCGAAAACGCCCAACGCCGCAATCAACTCCCCGCCCCCGAAGCCGGCCGTTACCACCTGTACGTCTCGCTGGCCTGCCCATGGGCTCATCGCACCCTGATCTTGCGCGCCCTCAAAGGCCTTGAGCCATTGATCGATGTGTCGGTGGTCAGTTGGCTGATGCAAGACCATGGCTGGACCTTCGACCAGCAGCAAGGCTCCAGCGGCGACCACCTTGGCGCCCTGCAGTATCTGCACCAGCGCTATACCCAGGATGACCCGCATTACACCGGCCGGGTGACCGTGCCTGTCCTGTGGGACAAGAAAGAGCAGCGCATCGTCAACAACGAATCGTCGGAGATCATCCGTATCTTCAACAGCGCGTTCAACGAGCTGACTGGCAACACCCTGGATTTGTACCCCGAACCACTGCGACCGGTCATCGAGGCGCTGAACGAGCGCATTTATCCGGCGGTGAACAACGGCGTTTACCGGGCAGGCTTTGCCACCACGCAAGACGCCTACGAAGCGGCGTTTGATGATGTGTTCAACGAACTGGATTACCTGGAAGACTTGCTAAGCCGCAATCGCTACCTGGCGGGTGAGTACCTGACTGAGGCCGATGTACGCCTGTTCACCACGCTTGTGCGCTTCGACGCTGTGTACCACGGGCACTTCAAGTGCAACCTGCGGCGCCTGAGCGACTACCACAACCTGTCGAACTGGCTGCGCGAGCTGTACCAGTGGCCAGGGGTAGCGGCCACTGTGGATATGGAGCATATACAGAAGCACTACTACATGAGCCACAAGACCATCAACCCGAACGGGATAGTGCCTAAAGGGCCTTTGCAGGACTTTGGCGCGCCGCATGATCGGGAGCGGTTGGCGGGCAAGGGGATTTGGCAGGCTTGAGAAAGCCGGGGCTGCTTTGCAGCCCCACCATTGTCAGCTGTTCTGCGAACCTTCGAACCAGGCCAGCTTTTCACGCAACTGCACCACTTCCCCGACAATCACCAGGGTTGGCGCATGCACTTCATGCTGGGCCACCAGGCCCGGCAGGTCTGCCAGGGTACCGGTGAACACCCGCTGGTTTCGCGTCGTCCCCTGCTGAACCAAAGCAGCCGGTGTGCTGGCCGCTCGCCCATGGCGAATCAACTCGGCGCAAATGGTCGGCAAACCCACCAACCCCATGTAGAACACCAAGGTCTGCGCTGGCGCCACCAGATCATTCCATGGCAAGTTGCTGGTGCCATCCTTCAGGTGCCCGGTGACGAAACGCACCGACTGGGCATAGTCGCGGTGAGTCAGCGGAATGCCGCCATAAGCGGAACAGCCACTGGCCGCCGTGATACCCGGCACCACCTGGAACGGGATGCCATGCTCGGCCAGCTCCTCGATCTCTTCGCCTCCCCGGCCGAAGATGAACGGGTCGCCACCCTTCAGGCGCAGCACCCGCTTGCCCTGCTGGGCCAGATCGACCAGCAGGCGGTTGATCTGATCCTGCGGCACGGCATGCTCAGCGCGGCGCTTGCCCACGTAGATGCGCTCGGCATCCCGCCGGCACATCTCGATAATAGCTGGCGCCACCAGGCGGTCGTACAGCACCACATCGGCCTGCTGCATCAGGCGCAAGGCTCGGAAAGTCAGCAAGTCCGGATCGCCCGGGCCAGCACCTACCAAGTACACCTCACCGCCCTGCTGCACCGGCGCGCCTTCTACCATCGCCTGCAACAGGCGCTCGGCTTCAGCGCCCTGCCCGGCCAGCTGGCGCTCGGCGATCGGCCCCTGGAACACGGTTTCCCAGAAGCCGCGGCGCTGGTTGACGTCTGGGTACAAGGATTTGACCTTGTGCCGGAAACGCGCCGCCAGCCCGGCCAGCTCGCCGTAGGCCGAAGGGATCCACGCCTCCAGCTTGGCGCGAATCAAGCGCGCCAGCACTGGGGCATCACCACCGCTGGAAACCGCAATCACCAGCGGCGAGCGGTCGACGATCGCCGGGAAGATCACCGTGCACAGGGCCGGCGCATCCACCACGTTGACCGGCAGGCTGAGGGCCTGCGCATCGGCCGACACCTGGGCATTGAGCCCAGGGTCGTCGGTAGCCGCGATCACCAGCCGGCAACCGACAAGGTCGGCTGCCTGATAGCCACGCACCAGCACCTCACCGCCACCTTCCCGGGCCAACGCGGCCAACTGGCCGTCGACGTCCGGCGCCACCACGCGCAGCACACCGCCGGCATCGGCCAGCAGGCGCGCCTTGCGCAAGGCGATCTCACCGCCGCCGACGACCAGCACGCGGCCGCCCTGCAGCTTGTGGAACAGCGGCAGGTAATTCATTTAGCGGATGACCTCGACGCCGCCCATGTACGGCTTCAGCACTTCCGGCACCAGGATCGAGCCGTCGGCCTGCTGGTAGTTTTCCAGTACGGCAACCAAAGTACGGCCTACGGCCAGGCCAGAGCCGTTGAGGGTGTGCACCAGTTCTGGCTTGCCGGTTTCCGGGTTACGCCAGCGGGCCTGCATGCGGCGTGCCTGGAAGTCGCCGCAGTTGGAGCACGAGCTGATTTCGCGGTACTTGTCCTGGCTCGGCACCCACACTTCCAGGTCGTAGGTTTTCACTGCACCAAAGCCCATGTCGCCGGTGCACAGGGCCAGCACGCGGTACGGCAGCTCCAGCAACTGCAGCACGCGCTCAGCGTTGGCAGTCAGGCCTTCCAAGGCTTCCATCGATTTGGCCGGCTCTACCACCTGGACCATCTCGACCTTGTCGAACTGGTGCTGGCGGATCATGCCGCGGGTGTCGCGGCCGGAAGCACCGGCTTCGCTGCGGAAGCATGGGGTGTGGGCAACCAGTTTCAGCGGCAGTTGCTTGGCGTCGAGGATTTCACCCGCTACCAGGTTGGTCAGCGACACTTCGGCGGTCGGGATCAGGTAGAAGTCAGCCTCGCCTTCGCGGGTGATCTTGAACAGGTCTTCCTCGAACTTGGGCAACTGGCCGGTGCCCTGTAGGGCCGGAGCCTGCACCAGGTAAGGGGTGTAGTGTTCCTCGTAGCCGTGCTCGCCGGTGTGCAGGTTGATCATGAACTGCGCCAGGGCGCGGTGCAGGCGGGCGATCGGGCCACGCAGCACAGCGAAACGGGCGCCGGACAGCTTGGCAGCCGCTTCGAAGTCCAGGCCACCGCTGACTTCACCAAGGGCGACGTGGTCCTTGATTTCGAAGTCGAACGCCTTCGGCGTGCCCCAACGGCGTACTTCGACGTTGTCGTCTTCGCTGGCACCGACCGGTACGCTGGCGTCCGGCAGGTTGGGGATGGTCAGCAGAATGCCGTCCAGCTCGGCCTGGATACCGTCCAGCTCAAGCTTGCCGGCGGCCAGTTCATTGGCCATGCGCTCGACGTCGGCCATCAGCGGCGCGATGTCTTCGCCCTTGGCCTTGGCCTGACCGATGGACTTGGAGCGGGCGTTACGCTCGGCCTGCAGCTGCTCGGTGCGGGTCTGCACCGCCTTGCGGCGTTCTTCCAGTGATTCGATGCGCGCGACATCCAGGCTGAAGCCACGGGAGGCCAGGCGATCCGCCACTTCCTGAAGTTGGCCGCGTAACAGTTTGGAATCGAGCATATCGTTCTCTCGTTATATGTAAGTGTTGGTTCAGAATCGGGTCAGGGACAGGCCAGCCCAGGTTGCAAGCAGCCCACCCACCACGCTGATACTGGTATAGCCCAAGGCAAGGGGCACTTGCCCGCTTTCCATCAGGCGCACGGTATCGAGCGAGAAAGAGGAAAAGGTTGTCAGGCCACCGAGGAAGCCGACAATCAAGCCCGCGCGCAATTCGATCGGCGCCAGTGGCTTGTGCAAGAACAAGCCATAGAGCAGGCCGATCAGCAGGCAGCCAACCAGGTTGACCGCCAGCGTACCGGCATAGAAGTGCCGTGGCCAGTGGGCCGCGACCCAATTGGCGGTAGCGAAGCGCAACAAAGTGCCAGCAACACCGCCCGCGCTGACCGCGGCAATGAGTGCGATCATGGTTTTCTCCGCTGACGGGGGCTGTTTCGGTCCAGGTCGGCCAAGTGGCGCAGTTTCTCGCCAATTTTCAGTTCCAGGCCACGGGGCACTGGCTGGTAGTACTGGCGTGGCTCCAGCTCATCGGGGAAGTAATCCTCACCGGCGGCGTAGGCGTCGGGTTCATCGTGGGCGTAGCGGTACTCGTCACCATAGCCCAGTTGCTTCATCAGCTTGGTCGGGGCATTGCGCAGGTGCAGCGGCACTTCCAGCGACCCATGTTCGGCGGCTTCTCGCAGCGCCGTCTTGAAGCCCATGTACACCGCGTTGCTCTTGGGCGCACAGGCCAGGTAGGTGATGGCCTGGGCCACCGCCAGCTCACCCTCGGGGCTGCCAAGGCGCTCCTGCACGTCCCAGGCTGCCAGGCACAGGCTGAGCGCGCGCGGGTCGGCATTACCGATGTCCTCGCTGGCCATACGCACCACGCGGCGGGCGATGTACAGCGGGTCGCAGCCGCCGTCGAGCATGCGGGCGAACCAATACAAAGCACCATCGGGGTTGGAGCCGCGCACCGACTTGTGCAACGCGGAAATCTGGTCGTAGAACGCCTCGCCGCCCTTGTCGAAACGGCGACGGCTGTCACCCAGCAGGCTCTGCAGCATCTCGACGTCGATCTCGCTGCCATCTTCGGCCAGGTCCGAAGCGTTCTCGAGGAAATTGAGCATGCGCCGGCCATCACCGTCGGCGGCGGCCATCAGCATCTTGAAAGCTTCGTCACCCACCCGCAGGTTGCGCTTGCCCAGGCCACGCTCTTCGGTCAGCGCACGGTTGACCAACTTGCGCAGGGCCGCCTCGTCCAGGCTCTTGAGCACGTAGACCCGCGCCCGCGACAACAACGCGTTGTTCAGCTCGAACGACGGGTTTTCGGTGGTGGCGCCGATGAACAGCAGTGTGCCGTCTTCCACATAGGGTAGAAAGGCGTCCTGCTGCGACTTGTTGAAACGGTGCACTTCGTCAACGAACAAGATGGTGCGGCGGCCATATTGACCAGCCTGCTGCTTGGCCACCTCCACCGCCTGGCGAATCTCTTTCACCCCAGCCAGCACCGCCGACACCGTTTCGAAGTGCGCATCGCAGAACTGCGCGAGCAGCCGCGCCAGGGTGGTTTTGCCCACCCCAGGCGGCCCCCAGAAAATCATCGAGTGCAGCGCACCCTGCTCCAGCGCCTCGCGCAGCGGTTTACCGCGCGCCAGCAGGTGCTCCTGGCCAACGTATTCATCCAGGTTGGACGGGCGCAGGCGGGCGGCCAGGGGCTGGGCGACGGGTTCGCTTCGAAACAGGTCCATGACGGGCTCTGGTTACTCCTTGATCACGTCGGCGCCTTTGGGGATGTCGAACGTGAACTTGCTGTCCGGCACCGCCTGGTTGGCCTTGACGCCATTGAACAGGATGTTGGTGCGCTGACCAACACTGTCGATCAATTGCATGTCATTGATCAGGCCCTTGCGGAACGAGACGCGCAGCGAATCGAACAGCGTGTCCTTGGTCTTGGGCTTGAGGGTGAAGTCCATCACTTCGCCCTGCTCCTTCGAGGCGATATCGAAGCTCTGGCTGATCTTCGACACGTCACCGGACAGCAGCAGAGCCGGGGTCTGGTTCAGACGCACGTCGAGCTTCTTGATGGTGGCCTGCTCCAGGTCCGGGTCCCACAGGGTGACGTTCTTGCCATCCGACACCACCACCTGCTCCTGCGGCGCATCGGTGTGCCAGTAGAACAGGCCTGGGCGCTTGACCGTCATCTTGCCCGAGGTTTCCTGCAGGCTGGTGCCATCGGCGCCCAGGGTCAGCTGGGAAAAGTTGGCCTCGATGGTCTGCGACTTCTCCAGCAGCTGGGTCAAGCGTTGTACATCTTGCTCACCGGCATAAGCCGTAACAGTGCCCAGAGCCAGGGCAGAAACCAACAGCATGCGAATCGCGCGCATGGGAATCCTCATTGAGCGTTGAAAAGGCCGGGCACCACCGTTGGCGCCCGACAGGGTGTTCATCAGTCGCGCGGGCCACCTGGGGCAATCACTTCCCGCGAGCCGTTACTGTTCATCGGGGTGACGACGCCAGCCATCTCCATCGACTCGATCATGCGCGCAGCACGGTTGTAGCCGATCTTCAACTTGCGTTGCACTGCAGAAATGGAAGCACGACGGCTCTCAAGCACGAATTGCACCGCTTCATCATACAGTGCATCGGTTTCGGCATCGTCACCATCGCCACCACCGCCGCCGCCATCGAAGCCGCTGCCGGCCTCTTCGACGCCGTTGAGGATGTCGTCGTTGTAGTCCGGGGCGCCGCGCAGCTTCCACGCTTCGACCGTGCGGTGCACTTCGTCGTCGGAAACGAACGCACCGTGCACGCGGATTGGCAGGCTGGTGCCCGGCGGCATGTACAGCATGTCGCCGTGGCCCAGCAACTGCTCGGCGCCGCCTTGGTCGATGATGGTGCGCGAGTCGATCTTGCTCGACACCTGGAACGCCATACGGGTCGGGATGTTGGCCTTGATCAGGCCGGTGATCACGTCCACCGACGGGCGCTGCGTGGCGAGGATCAGGTGGATACCGGCTGCCCGCGCCTTCTGCGCGATACGGGCAATCAGCTCTTCGACCTTCTTGCCGACGATCATCATCATGTCGGCGAACTCGTCCACCACCACCACGATGGTCGGCAGGGTTTTCAGTGTAGGCGGCTCGTCGTCCATGCTCTCGCGGCGATACAGCGGATCATGGATGACTTCACCGGCTTCCTGGGCGTCCTTGATCTTGCGGTTGAATCCAGCCAGGTTACGCACGCCCATGGCCGCCATCAGCTTGTAGCGCCGTTCCATCTCGGCCACGCTCCAGCGCAAGGCGTTGGCGGCGTCCTTCATATCGGTGACCACCGGGCACAGAAGGTGCGGGATGCCTTCGTAGATGGACAGTTCGAGCATTTTCGGGTCGATCATGATCAGCCGCGCGTCTTCCGGGCTGGATTTGAACAGGATCGACAGAATCATCGCGTTGACACCCACCGACTTACCAGAACCCGTAGTACCGGCCACCAGCAGGTGCGGCATCTTCGCCAGGTCGGTGATCACCGGCTTGCCGCCGATGTCGTGGCCCAAGGCCAGGGTGACCGGCGATTTCTGCTCGTCGAACTGCGGCGTGGCCAGCACTTCGGAGAAGCGCACCATCTGGCGGTTTTCGTTGGGGATCTCGATACCGACGGTGGTCTTGCCAGGGATGACCTCGACCACCCGCACGCTGGTCACGGCCAGCGAACGCGCCAGGTCCTTGGCCAGGTTGGCGATGCGGCTGACCTTCACACCGGCGGCCGGTTGGATTTCGTAGCGGGTAATCACCGGGCCCGGGTGGATCGAGTCCACCGCCACTTCCACACCGAATTCCTTGAGCTTGATTTCCAGCAGTTGACCGACACCGGCCAGAGACTCCGGCGAGTACTCGATCTTCTTCTGCTCCGCCGGGTCGAGAATGGAAATCGACGGCAAGGTGCCTTCCACGGCGCTGTCGACGAACAGCGGCGCCTGCTTCTCCTTCATCACCCGCTTGCTCGGCTCCGGCGCCTTGTCGGCTGCCGGTGGCACGATCATCGGGGTTGCAGGCTGCGCACGTGGCACCACCGCGTCACGCGGCACGACCGGCTCACGGGCGAGGGTTGGCTCGCGCGGCGGGGCGGCAGGCTCGCGGCCGAGGGTTGGCTCACGGGGTTCAACCACCGGGGCGGGCGACGCTTCACGCTTGAAGATACGTTCACGCAGCGCCGGTTTGGCCGGTTCCCGCTTCTCGGTGGCCATGGGTGCAGCCCTGACCACTGGCTCATCCTCGCGCAGCTGTGCCTCGAGGCGCTTGCGCTCGTTGCGCGCTTCCCACCAGCGATTGGCCGCCCCTTGCACCAGTTCGAACAGGTCGAGGGTGATCTTGCCGGTCAGGTCCATCACCTTGAACCACGACAGATCGGTGAACACGGTCAGGCCGAACAGGAACAGCGCAATGAACATCAGCGTGCTGCCCTGCACGTTCAGCAGGTTGCGCGCCAGGTCGCCGAGGCTTTCGCCCAGTGCACCACCGGCGGAGAACGGCAGGCTCGCCGGCGGGTGGAAGTGGATATGCGCCAGCGCCGCCCCCGACAGCACCAGGAACACCAGGCCGATCAGCCGCCAGGAGAACAACCAGCCGCTCCAATCCCACGGCTGGTGGCGCTCACGGAATATCTGCCAGGTCTTGACCGCCAGCAGCAGCGGGAAGATATAGGCGAAGTAGCCCAGCACCATGAACAGGATGTCGGCGAAGTAGGCACCGGCACGCCCGGCAGCATTCTGCACCTGGTCGACGTTGCTGGTGTGGCTGAAGCCTGGGTCCGAGGTGTCGTAGGTCAGCAGCGCCATCCACAGGTACAGGCACAGGGCGCCGACAGCGATCAACGCACCTTCCTTGAGGCGATAATGCAGCTGCTGCCGCCACAGAGGCACAGGCAAGGGAGCTGGGGTTGCGGTGGATTTCTTCAAAACGCGTCTATTCCTGCGCGTGGTGCGCGTCCAATAGTGATCGGCCGCTGCGCGACCAATGAACCACTACTTTTAACATTACTGCCCGCCAGCCGCCATGACGGCACGCCGTATGGGTGTTTGAGCGGGGGCGAATCATATAGCTGCAATTTGAGCACGCATTTTCTTTTGTGACAAAGGCTTATGCTGTGTTTTTGCACAGGTGTGACAGCAAATGTAGCGGATGGTGCCTGCGGCTTGATGAATGTGTCTTAAATTGCCTGTTTTCATCGCCCGCGAAGAAGCCAAAGAGATTGACCCTGCATTTCACCCGCGCCATGCTGCCCTCTCCCCTCCCCCACCGCACGATAGACCATGCTTACCTGGCTGACTCGCGACTCGCTGACCTTCCCACCCCTGGAAAAGGCCCTGCATGACCCCAACGGCCTGCTGGCCGCTGGCGGTGACCTGAGCCCCGAGCGCCTGGTACAAGCGTATCGCCATGGCTGCTTCCCGTGGTACCAGGACGGCCAGCCGATCCTGTGGTGGTCACCCGACCCACGTACAGTGCTGCTCCCCGACCAGTTGCACGTGTCGCGCTCGCTGGCCAAGCTGATGCGCCAAGGCCGCTACCAGGTCAGCTTCGACACCGACTTTCCGGCCGTGATCGCCGCCTGCGCTGCGCCACGCGACTACGCCGACGGCACCTGGATTACCGACACCATGCGCAACGCCTATTGCGAGCTGCACCGCCGCGGCATCGCCCATTCGGTGGAGGTACGCCAGGACGGTAAGCTGGTCGGCGGCCTGTACGGCCTGGCCATGGGCCAGCTGTTCTTTGGCGAATCGATGTTCAGCCGCGCCGACAACGCCTCCAAGGTCGGCTTCGTCACCCTGGTCAACCACCTGCGCGATGCGGGCTTTGCGCTTATCGACTGCCAGATGCCCACCAACCACCTGCACAGCCTGGGTGCCCATGCCATCAGCCGCGCCGAGTTCGCCGATTACCTGGCACACCACCTCGACCAGCCCAACAGCGCTACATGGGTTGCCTAGGCGAGTTGCCGTAGCTGGCTTACACTTAAATCAAAGTCTCACCGAGGGGGTTGATCATGACAGAGCTGGCGCGGTTGAAGTTCTATGCCACTCAACCCCACTCCTGCAGCTACCTGCCAGACGAGCAGGCGACCACGCTGTTCCTCGACCCCAGCCAGCCGATGGACGTGAATGTGTACGCCGACTTGTCGGAAATGGGCTTTCGACGCAGCGGCGACCACCTGTACCGCCCACATTGCCAGAACTGCAACGCCTGCGTGCCGGCGCGCATCCCGGCGGCGCGCTTCATCCCCAACCGCCAGCAGCGGCGCATCCTCAAACGCAACGCCGACCTGACCGTGACGGCAGCTCGCCCGGCGTTCAAGGAAGAGTACTTCGAGCTCTACCGGCGCTACATCGAAACGCGCCACGCCGACGGTGACATGTACCCACCCAGCCGCGACCAGTTCTCCACTTTTCTGGTACGTGACCTGCCGTTCTGCTGGTTCTACGAGTTCCGCCTCGAAGGCCACCTGATGGCGGTGGCCGTGTGCGACCTGCTGCCCAATGGCCTGTCAGCGGTGTACACCTTCTACGAGCCGGACGAGGAACGCCGCAGCCTTGGCCGCTTCGCCATCCTCTGGCAGATCACCGAAGCCCTTCGCCAGGACCTGGAAGCGGTGTACCTGGGTTACTGGATCAAGAACTGCAAGAAAATGAACTACAAGACGCAGTATCGGCCTATCGAGCTGCTGATAAACCAGCGTTGGGTCACCCTCAACTGAAAGACATTGGCTTGACACGCAGTTTTCCGGCATAATCCACGCCACTTTTTTGCCCGGTGCGGTTATGCGTCGGGCCAACACTGGATCCGAGGGCTCTACTGCATGTCGAAAGAAGACAGCTTCGAAATGGAAGGTACTGTCGTCGACACCCTGCCCAACACCATGTTCCGCGTGGAGTTGGAAAACGGGCACGTCGTAACCGCGCACATCTCCGGAAAGATGCGCAAGAACTACATCCGTATTCTCACTGGCGACAAGGTCCGCGTCGAGCTGACGCCTTATGACCTGAGCAAAGGCCGCATCACCTACCGTGCGCGCTAAGCTCCAGCCATGAAAAAGCCCGGCCATGTGCCGGGCTTTTTTGTGCCTGCCAGATTACAAGGGGGCTGCTTTGCAGCCCCCTGCATCACGCGACCTCAGCCGTGGTCTCGAAGTCGAACACCAGTTCGCCATCGCGCAGGTCGACGTGCACCACGCCGCCATGCTCGGCCAGCTCGCCAAACAAGATCTCCTCGGCCAGCGGCCGCTTGATCTTGTCCTGGATCAGCCGCGCCATCGGCCGCGCACCCATCTGCGCGTCGTACCCCGAAACCGCCAGCCAGCCGCGCGCATCATCGCTGACTTCCAGCAGCACACGCTTGTCTTCCAGCTGCGCCTGCAGTTCGATAAGGAACTTGTCGACGATGCTTTTGATCGTCTCTGTGCTCAGGCGGCCAAACTGGATGATGGTATCCAGGCGGTTGCGGAACTCTGGCGTGAAGCTCTTGCGGATCACTTCCATGGCATCGGACGCGTGGTCCTGATGAGTGAAGCCGATCGACGCCCGCGCCGCGGTTTCGGCACCGGCGTTGGTGGTCATGATCAGGATCACGTTACGGAAGTCGGCTTTGCGCCCGTTGTTGTCGGTCAGGGTACCGTGGTCCATCACCTGCAACAGCAGGTTGAAGACTTCCGGGTGAGCCTTCTCGATTTCGTCGAGCAGCAACACGCAGTGCGGTTGTTTGGTAATCGCCTCGGTCAGCAAACCACCCTGGTCGAAACCAACATAACCAGGCGGCGCACCGATGAGGCGCGACACGGTGTGGCGCTCCATGTACTCGGACATGTCGAAGCGCACCAGTTCCACGCCCAGCGCCTTGGCCAGCTGCCGCGCCGCTTCGGTCTTGCCGACACCAGTGGGGCCAGCGAACAGGAACGAACCAACCGGTTTGTCTGGCGACTTGAGGCCGGCACGAGACAGCTTGATCGCGGTAGACAGCGAGTCGATTGCCTGGTCCTGGCCGAACACGGTCAGTTTCAGGTCGCGCTCAAGGTTACGCAGCAGCTCCTTGTCGGAACTGCTGACATGCTTCGGCGGAATCCGCGCGATCTTGGCGACGATATCCTCGACTTGCGGCACATCGATGCGCTTGACGCGGTTGGCCTCCGGTTGCAGACGCTGGTAGGCGCCGGCTTCGTCGATTACGTCGATGGCCTTGTCCGGCATGTGCCGGTCATTGATGTAGCGCGAGGCCAGTTCAGCGGCGGCGCGCAGGGCTTCGTCACTGTACTCGATGTTGTGGTGGCTTTCGAAACGCCCCTTCAGGCCGCGCAGAATGCCCACGGTGTCTTCGACCGATGGCTCGCTGACGTCCACCTTCTGGAAGCGCCGTGCCAGCGCACGGTCCTTCTCGAAGATGCCGCGAAACTCCTGGAAGGTGGTCGAGCCGATACAACGGATTTCACCCGACGACAGCAGCGGCTTGAGCAGGTTGGAGGCATCCATCACCCCACCCGACGCTGCACCGGCACCGATGATGGTGTGGATTTCGTCGATGAACAGGATGGCCTGCGGGCGCTTGCGCAGCTCACCGAGCAGCGCCTTGAAACGCTTCTCGAAGTCGCCACGGTATTTGGTACCGGCCAGCAGCGCGCCCAGGTCGAGGGAATACACCACGCTCTGCGCCAGCAGATCGGGCACCTGGCCGTCGACGATGCGCTTGGCCAGGCCTTCGGCGATGGCCGTCTTGCCCACGCCTGCCTCACCCACCAGCAGCGGGTTGTTCTTGCGCCGACGGGCAAGGATTTGCGCCACCCGCTCCACTTCCTGCTCGCGGCCGACCAGTGGGTCGATGCGGCCGGCACGCGCCAGCTCGTTCAGGTTGCTGGCATAGGCGTCCAGTGGGTTGCTCGAAGAGGAGGTTTCACCGCCCTCTTCGTCCTGCATTTCCTGGTCGCTTTCAGACTGCGAACCATGCCCTGGCACCTTGGAGATACCATGGGCGATGTAGTTGACCACGTCGATACGGGCCACGCTCTGCTGCTTGAGCAGAAACACGGCCTGGCTTTCCTGTTCGCTGAAGATCGCCACCAGCACATTGGCGCCAGTCACTTCGCGCTTGCCGGAGCTTTGCACGTGGAACACGGCACGCTGCAGCACACGCTGGAAGCCCAGGGTCGGCTGGGTTTCCCGGTCTTCGTCGTTGACAGGAATCAGCGGCGTTGTGGAGTCGATGAACTCTTGCAGGTCATGCTTGAGTTTGTCGAGATTGGCGCCACAGGCGCGCAGAACGGTCGCAGCAGCCTCATTGTCAAGGAGTGCCAGCAGCAGATGTTCGACAGTCATGAACTCATGACGCTTCGAACGGGCCTCCTTGAAGGCCAGATTGAGGGTGACTTCGAGCTCGCGGTTTAACATAGCTTCACCTCATACCCAAGTGGTCGGCGATTAACCGTCCTTCTCGATTTCACAGAGTAGCGGATGCTGGCTTTCCCTGGCGTATTGGTTGACCTGCATAGCCTTTGTTTCGGCGATGTCACGGGTAAACAATCCGCACACTGCCCGCCCTTCTGTATGGACGGTCAGCATGATCTTGGTCGCCAGCTCGCGGTTCAGACTGAAGAACGTCTCGAGCACTTCGACGACGAAATCCATTGGCGTGTAGTCATCGTTGAACAAAACCACCTTGTACATCGGTGGCGCCTGCAGGATCGGCTTGGCTTCCTGAACTGCAAGACCCGAGCCGTCGTCCTCATTCGATTGCGGGCGATCCTGATTGAATGTTAGTCGAATCTCACTAGGTGCATGCATGGAAAGAATTTCATCATGAGCGTCAGGTTAAGGTTGTGGGTTGACCGCACAGGCCACCGCCAGCGCAGGCGCCGCGTGACCTTGACTATCGGCAAAACGGTGTTACAACCAATAAGAACCCACCGTGGTCGATAAAGATCCGCGCAGTCAACCAGATTTTTCGCAAGGTTCGTATGCGGATGACGTGGATGATACTCCAGTGATGGAGTCCTTTGCAGAGGGACATAGGGATGGCAAGCGGTAAAGTCAAGTGGTTCAACAATGCCAAGGGCTATGGATTCATCAATGAGGACGGCGGAACCGAAGATCTGTTCGCACACTATTCGGCGATCCAGATGGACGGTTACAAGACGCTGAAAGCCGGACAAGCTGTGACGTTCAACATCATCCAGGGCCCGAAAGGCCTGCATGCGGTTGAAATCAAGGGCATCAACGTCAGCGCTTCAACGGGAGTACCGAACTCGCCCACGACCGCTAATGCGTGAACCCTGCTTTACTGCCGGTATACGAAAAAACCGGCCGCTTCTTTACAGGAAGCGGCCGGTTTTGTATTGCCTTACATGTGCTTGATCATTTCATCGCCAAAACCTGAGCTGCTCACCAGCCGGGCCCCCTCCATCAGCCGCTCGAAATCGTAGGTCACGGTCTTGGCCGCAATCGCGCCGTTGGTGCCCTTGATGATCAGGTCGGCGGCCTCGGTCCAGCCCATGTGGCGCAGCATCATTTCTGCCGAGAGTATCACCGAGCCCGGGTTGACCTTGTCCTGCCCGGCATACTTGGGCGCGGTGCCGTGGGTGGCCTCGAACATGGCCACGGTGTCGGACAGGTTGGCGCCCGGCGCAATGCCGATACCGCCCACCTCCGCCGCCAGGGCGTCGGACAGGTAGTCACCGTTGAGGTTGAGCGTGGCAATCACGTCGTACTCGGCCGGACGCAGCAAAATCTGCTGCAGCATGGCGTCGGCAATGGCGTCCTTGACGATGACCTCGCGGCCACTCTTGGGGCTCTTGAACTTCATCCACGGGCCGCCATCGAGCAGTTCGGCGCCGAACTCCTCCCGCGCCACCTCGTAGCCCCAGTCCTTGAAGGCCCCTTCGGTGAACTTCATGATGTTGCCCTTGTGCACCAGGGTCAGCGACTCGCGGTCATTGTCCACCACGTATTGCAGGGCCTTGCGCACCAGGCGCTTGGTGCCCTCGCGGGATACCGGCTTGACGCCGATGCCGCAGTCCTGGTCGAAACGGATCTTGGTGACGCCCATTTCCTCTTTAAGGAACTTGATCACCTTGTTCGCCTCGGGCGAGCCGGCCTTCCACTCGATGCCCGCGTAAATGTCCTCGGAGTTCTCGCGGAAGATCACCATGTCGACGTCGCCCGGCTTTTTCACCGGGCTCGGCACACCCTGGAACCACAGCACCGGGCGCAGGCACACGTACAGGTCGAGCTGCTGGCGCAGCGCCACGTTGAGCGAGCGGATGCCGCCACCGACCGGGGTGGTAAGCGGGCCCTTGATCGACACCACGTAATCTCGCACGGCATCGAGGGTTTCCTGCGGCAGCCAGGTGTCCTGGTCGTATACCTGGGTGGCTTTTTCGCCGGCGTACACCTCCATCCAGGCAATCTTGCGCTTGCCGCCATAGGCCTTCTGCACGGCGGCGTCGACCACCTTGATCATCACGGGCGAGACATCGATGCCGATCCCGTCGCCCTCGATGTACGGAATGATCGGATTGTCAGGCACGTTGAGCGAATGGTCTGCATTGACGGTGATCTTGGCGCCGTCGGTCGGAACCTTGATTTTCTGGTATCCCATGCTTGCACTACTCCGCTGTCGGGTGTGGTTTGGACATCATGCGATGCAATGAGCCTAAACCACATCTGCCGACCTGCAAGGCATGCGACAACCCGCCACATTGCCGCTTAGTCTTTGGTCTTATAAATGGGCCGATATCACTTGGCCTTGCTGATTAGCCCGAATGGTTTGGTATACTCCGCCGCGACCGAAGGGTCATCGGGGCGAATCCCAGGAAAATGCGGACCGCCCTAGGCCATGAATGGCCACTAAGCCTGGGTTGTTACCGCAGCCCAGCACTTGACGCTCGACTGATGCATCCACCATCACCGCTCGCAGCCTCTCGACTTTCCGCTCATGGCGCTGCCAGGGCGATGCGCCTACCCTGCGCACCACGAGACTCGAGCACGCTCAGCACACAGAGAGTTAACCCGCATGCCCACCCGTTCCAAGATCATCTATACCTTCACCGACGAAGCCCCCGCCCTCGCCACCTACTCGCTGCTGCCGATCGTCGAAGCTTTCACAGCTTGCGCTGACATCGCCGTCGAAACTCGCGACATCTCCCTGGCTGGCCGTATCCTTGCCGCCTTCCCGGAGCAACTGGGCGCAGAGAAGCGAGTAGGCGATCACCTGGCGGAACTGGGCCAGCTGGCTACCACCCCTGAAGCCAACATCATCAAGCTGCCGAACATCAGCGCCTCGGTACCGCAGCTCAAAGCCGCGATCAAGGAACTGCAAGGCAAGGGCTTCAACATCCCTGACTACGCCGACGAGCCGGCCACCGCGGACGAGAAAGAGTCCCGCGCCCGCTACGACCGCATCAAGGGTTCCGCCGTGAACCCGGTGCTGCGCGAAGGCAACTCCGACCGCCGCGCGCCGCTGTCGGTCAAGAACTACGCCCGCAAGCACCCGCACAAGATGGGCGCTTGGGCCGCCGACTCCAAGTCGCACGTTGCCCACATGACCCAAGGCGATTTCTACGGCAGCGAGAAGGCCGCACTGATCGAAGGTGACGACAGCCTGCGCATCGAGCTGGTCGGCAACGATGGCAGCACCACCGTGCTGAAAGAAAAGACCGCCGTCAAAGCCGCCGAAATCATCGACTGCGCCACCATGAGCCGCAAGGCCCTGAAAGCCTTCATCGCCGAGCAGATCGCCGATGCCAAGGCTTCTGGCGTGCTGCTGTCGGTTCACCTGAAAGCCACCATGATGAAGGTCTCCGACCCAATCATGTTCGGCGTCATCGTCGAAGAGTTCTACAACGACGTGCTGGCCAAGCACGCCGCAGCACTGGCCGAAGTGGGCTTCAACGCCAACAACGGTATCGGTGACCTGTACGCCCGCATCAAGGACCTGCCAGCTGACAAGCAGGCCGAGATCGAAGCCGACATCCAGGCCCTGTACGCCGACCGCCCAGCCCTGGCCATGGTCAACTCCGACAAAGGCATCACCAACCTGCACGTGCCGAGCGACGTTATCGTCGACGCCTCGATGCCAGCCATGATCCGTGACTCGGGCAAGATGTGGAACACCGCTGGCGAACTGCAAGACGCCAAGGCCGTGATCCCGGACCGCTGCTACGCCGGCATCTACCAGGCCACCATCGAAGACTGCAAGAAACACGGCGCCTTCGACCCGACCACCATGGGCAGCGTGCCGAACGTTGGCCTGATGGCGCAAAAGGCCGAAGAGTACGGCTCCCACGACAAGACCTTCCAGATCAAGGCCGACGGCGTCGTGCGCGTGGTCGATGGCAAGGGCAACGTCGTGCTGGAACAGAACGTCGAAGCCGGTGACATCTTCCGCATGTGCCAGACCAAAGACGCTCCGATCCAGGATTGGGTCAAGCTGGCCGTCAACCGCGCCCGCCTGAGCGACACCCCGGCGGTGTTCTGGCTGGACCCGGCTCGCGCCCACGACGGTGTGATGATCGAGAAGGTACAGAAGTACCTGAAAGATCACGACACCACTGGCCTGGACATCCGCGTACTGGCTCCGGTCGACGCCATCAAGTTCTCCCTGGCCCGCATCCGCGAAGGCAAGGACACCATCTCGGTGACCGGCAACGTGCTGCGCGACTACCTGACCGACCTGTTCCCGATCATGGAACTGGGCACCAGCGCCAAGATGCTGTCGATCGTGCCGCTGATGAACGGCGGTGGCCTGTTCGAAACCGGCGCCGGCGGTTCGGCGCCCAAGCACGTACAGCAGCTGGTTGAAGAGAACTTCCTGCGTTGGGACTCGCTGGGTGAATTCCTGGCCCTGGCCGCTTCCCTGGAGCACCTGGGCAACACCTACGACAACCCGCGCGCCAAGGTTCTGGCCAACACCCTGGACCAGGCTACCGGCAAGTTCCTCGACACCAACAAGTCGCCGTCGCGCAAGGTCGGTGGTATCGACAACCGCGGCAGCCACTTCTACCTGACTCTGTACTGGGCTGAAGCCCTGGCCGCTCAGGCTGACGACGCTGCCCTGCAGGCACGCTTCGCACCGCTGGCAAAAACCCTGGCCGAGAACGAAGCGACCATCGTCGCCGAGCTCAATGCCGTTCAGGGCAAGCCAGCCGACATCGGTGGTTACTACGCCCCGGATGCCGAGCTGACCGCCAAGGTGATGCGCCCAAGCCAGACCCTGAACAGCGCCATTGCCGCCCTGTAAGGTTCGCTTGAAGTAACAGCAAAAACCCCGGCCACGCACCGGGGTTTTTGCTTTCTTAAAGTGCGTACATGGCTCCCTGTAGGAGCGGCCTTGTGTCGCGAAAGGGCTGCGAAGCGGCCCCAGGTTTTCGGCTTCGCAGCGGATATCGTCGGGGCCGCTTTGCGGCCCATCGCGACACAAGGCCGCTCCTACAGGACCCGCGCCAACCCTAGGAAATACTCATGTCCTGGCAACCCCACATCACCGTCGCTACCATCGTCGAACACGAAGGCAAGTTCCTTTTCGTCGAGGAGTTCAAAGCCAACCAGCACGTCTTCAACCAACCCGCCGGCCACCTCGAACCCTTTGAGACCCTGCCCCAGGCCGCCCTGCGCGAAACCCTGGAAGAAACTGCCTGGGAAGTCGAGCTCACCGGCGTTGTCGGCATCTACCTGTACACCGCCCCCAGCAACGGCGTGACCTACCAGCGCATCTGCTTCGCCGCCCGCCCTGTGCGCCACCACGAAGACCTCGCCCTGGACAGTGACATCGTCCGCGCCGTATGGCTGACCCGCGACGAGCTGCTGGCCGACCCCGCCCGCTGGCGCAGCGAGCTGGTGCCGCGCTGCCTCGACGACTATTTGAACGGCCCGCTGCATAGCCTTGAGCTGCTGCGCGACTGACGCGGCGCCACGGGTTTGATAGAATCGGCGTTTTTCCCCCTTGATCTACACCGGTACCCATGACCAGCCCAGCACTCAAAGACCCCGCCAAGACCCGCGTCATCGTCGGCATGTCCGGCGGCGTGGACTCTTCCGTCTCCGCCCTTCTGCTCATCGAGCAGGGCTACCAGGTGGAAGGGCTGTTCATGAAGAACTGGGAAGAAGACGACGGCACCGAATACTGCACCGCCCGTGAAGACCTGGCCGACGCCCAGGCCGTGTGCGACCGCATCGGTATCAAGCTGCACACCGCCAACTTCGCCGCCGAATACTGGGACAACGTGTTCGAGCACTTCCTTGAAGAATACAAGGCCGGCCGCACGCCCAATCCGGACATCCTCTGCAACCGCGAAATCAAGTTCAAGGCGTTTCTCGACTACGCCCTGTCGCTGGGTGCCGACCTGATCGCCACCGGCCACTACGTGCGCCGCCGCGACACTGGCGACCTCACCGAACTGCTCAAGGGCCTGGACCCGAACAAGGACCAGAGCTACTTCCTGCACGCCGTTGGCGGCAAGGAAATTGCCCGCACCCTATTCCCGGTCGGCGAGCTGGAAAAACCCGAAGTGCGCGCCATCGCCGAAAAACACGGCCTGGCCACCGCCAAGAAAAAGGACTCCACCGGCATCTGCTTCATTGGCGAGCGTCGTTTCAGCGATTTCCTCAAGCAGTACCTGCCAGCTCAGCCGGGTGACATCGAAACCACCGAAGGTGAAGTGATCGGCCGCCACCACGGCCTGATGTACCACACCATCGGCCAGCGGCAGGGCCTGGGCATTGGCGGCCTGAAGGATGCCGGTGACGAGCCGTGGTACGTGTTGCACAAGGACCTGACCCGCAATGTGCTGGTGGTTGGCCAAGGCAACGAACACCCATGGCTGTTCTCCCGCGCCCTGCTGGCTTCGGAAATTTTCTGGGTGAACCCGATCGACCTCAGCAGCCCGCGCCAGCTCACCGCCAAGGTGCGTTACCGCCAAAGCGACCAGCAGTGCACCCTCGAACTGACCGAAACCGGCTACCGCGCCGTGTTCGACGAGCCACAGCGCGCCGTCACCCCAGGCCAGTCGGTGGTGTTCTACGACGGTGAAGTGTGCCTGGGCGGTGGTGTAATCGAAGCCGCCGAGCCGTGGAGCCCGCGCGCATGAGCAACCTGCAGGAGCAATTGATTGCCCTGGGCGGCGTATTTCAGGCCGCTGTGCTGGTCGACCGCATTGCCCGCACCGGCCAGGCCAGCGAGGCCAATATCGGCTGCATGCTGGGCAGCCTGCTGGTACGTGACCCCAAGGACACCCTGGAGGTGTTCGGCGGCGACGACCTGAACCTGCGCGACGGCTACCGCGCGCTGGTCGGCGCCCTGGAGCGTGACCCCAGCAGCCTGCAGCGCGAGCCACTGCGCTACGCCCTGTCGATGCTGGGCCTGGAGCGCCAACTGAACAAACGTGGCGACCTGCTTGACACCATCGGCAATCGCCTGCCGCAAATCCAGTCGCAGGCCGAGCATTTCGGCCTGGTTCACGAAAACGTCATCGCTTCCAGCGGAGCCTTGTACCAGGACACGCTTAGCACCTTGCGCCAGCGCATCCAGGTGCACGGCGACATGCGTTTCCTGCAGCAGGCCAGCAACGCGTCGAAGATTCGCGCCCTGCTGCTGGCCGGCATCCGTGCCGCGCGCCTGTGGCGCCAGCTGGGTGGACACCGCTGGCAGTTGGTGTTCAGCCGTCGCAAGTTGCTGAACGAACTGTACGATATGATGCGCACACCGTCCTGAAGAAAAACGCCGGGCTTGTAGGAGCGGCCTTGCGTCGCGAAAGGGCTGCGCAGCAGCCCCAGAATCGCCGCCCCAGCATAGGTTGCCGGGGCCGCTGCGCGACCCTTTCGCGACGCAAGGCCGCTCCTACAGGCATTTTTCATGTATGATATGCGCCCTTCCAAAAGCCTGACTGTCCGAGAACACCCCATGCAGCTTTCTTCGCTCACTGCGGTTTCCCCTGTAGACGGCCGTTATGCCGGCAAAACCCAGGCCTTGCGCCCCATCTTCAGCGAATTCGGCCTGATCCGTTTCCGCGCCCTGGTCGAAGTGCGCTGGCTGCAGCGCCTGGCCGCCCACCCGCAGATCGGCGAAGTGCCGGCGTTCTCCGCCGAAGCCACCGCCCTGCTGGACAACCTGGCCAGCGATTTCAAGCTGGAACACGCCGAGCGCGTGAAGGAAATCGAGCGCACCACCAACCACGACGTCAAGGCGATCGAATACCTCCTCAAGGAGCAGGCCGCCAAGCTGCCTGAGCTGGCCAAAGTCAGCGAATTCATCCACTTCGCCTGCACCAGCGAGGACATCAACAACCTGTCCCACGCCCTGATGCTGCGCGCCGGCCGTGACGACGTGCTGCTGCCGCTGATGCGCCAGATCGCCGACGCCATCCGCGCCCTGGCCCACGCCCACGCCGATGTGCCGATGCTGTCGCGCACCCACGGCCAGCCGGCTTCGCCGACCACCCTGGGCAAAGAGCTGGCCAACGTCGTGTACCGCCTGGAGCGCCAGATCGCCCAGGTTGCCGCCGTGCCGCTGCTGGGCAAGATCAACGGCGCCGTGGGCAACTACAACGCCCACCTGTCCGCCTACTCGCAAATCGACTGGGAAGAAAACGCCCGCGCCTTCATCGAAGACGAGCTGGGCCTGCAGTTCAACCCGTACACCACCCAGATCGAGCCGCACGACTACATCGCCGAGTTGTTCGACGCCATTGCCCGCTTCAACACCATCCTGATCGACTTCGACCGTGACGTGTGGGGCTACATCTCGCTGGGCTACTTCAAGCAGAAGACCGTTGCCGGCGAAATCGGCTCGTCGACCATGCCGCACAAGGTCAACCCGATCGACTTCGAAAACTCCGAAGGCAACCTGGGTATCGCCAACGCGCTGTTCCAGCACCTGGCCAGCAAGCTGCCGATCTCGCGCTGGCAGCGTGACCTGACCGACTCCACCGTGCTGCGCAACCTGGGCGTGGGCTTTGCCCACAGCGTCATCGCCTATGAAGCCAGCCTGAAGGGCATCGGCAAGCTGGAAGTCAACGAAGCCCGCATCGCCGCCGACCTGGACGCCTGCTGGGAAGTGTTGGCCGAGCCGATCCAGACCGTGATGCGCCGCTTCAACATCGAAAACCCCTACGAGAAGCTCAAAGAGCTGACCCGTGGCAAGGGCATCACCCCTGAAGCGCTGCTGACCTTCATCGACGGCCTGGACATGCCAGCCGACGCCAAGGCCGAGCTCAAGCTGCTGACCCCCGCTACCTACATCGGTAATGCGGCAGCCCAGGCCAAACGCATCTAAGCTGACCGTCGCGTACAACGCCCGGCCTGGCCGGGCGTTTTTATTCCCGGACGAAAATTACGTTTTTTCAATAGGTTGAACATGAATCCTGATACTCCACTGCAGCTGCTCGGCGGCATCTCGGCCCGCGAATTCATGCGCGACTACTGGCAGAAGAAGCCGCTGCTGGTGCGCCAGGCCTTCCCGGACTTCATCAGCCCCATCGACCCCGACGAACTGGCCGGCCTGGCCCTTGAAGACGAAGTCGAGTCGCGCATCGTGCTGGAGCACGGCGCCCACCCATGGGAACTGCGTCGCGGCCCGTTCAACGAAGACACCTTCGCCGAGCTGCCGGAAAAGGACTGGACCCTGCTGGTACAGGCCGTGGACCAGTTCGTCCCGGAAGTGGCCGAGCTACTGGAAAACTTCCGCTTCCTGCCCAGCTGGCGCATTGATGACGTGATGATCAGCTTCGCCGCCCCCGGTGGCAGCGTCGGCCCGCACTTCGACAACTACGACGTGTTCCTGCTGCAGGGCCACGGCCAGCGCAACTGGAAGATCGGCCAGATGTGCAGCAGCGACAGCCCGCTGCTGGAGCACGCCGACCTGCGTATCCTGGCCGAGTTCGAGCAGAGCGAAGAGTGGACCCTGGAACCCGGCGACATGCTCTACCTGCCACCGCGCCTGGCCCACTACGGCGTGGCCGTGGACGACTGCCTGACCTACTCGGTAGGCTTCCGCGCACCTAGCGCCGCCGAAGTGCTGACCCACTTCACCGACTTCCTGGGCCAGTTCCTGCCCGACGAAGAGCGCTACAGCGACGCTGACGCCCAGCCAGCCAGCGACCCGCACCAGATCCAGCACGACGCGCTCGACCGCCTCAAGGCGCTGCTCGACAAGCACATGGGCGACAAGGACCTGTTGCTGACCTGGTTCGGCCAATTCATGACCGAGCCGCGCTACCCGGAGCAGATCGTCGGCGAAGAGCTGAGCGAGGAAGAGCTGATCGACGCCCTTGAACAAGGCGCCATCCTGATCCGCAACCCGAGCGCACGCCTGGCCTGGTCGGAATTCGAAGACGACCTGTTGCTGTTCGCCAGCGGCCGCAGCTGCCCACTGCCGGGCAAATTGCGCGAGCTGCTGAAGCTGGTATGCGCGGCCGACGCCCTGCACATCGACAACCTGGCAGACTGGCTGCAAGACGAAGATGGCCTTATGCTGGTACAGCAGTTGGTCAAACAGGGAAGTCTGGGATTCGCCAATGAATAAGATCAGCGTTCGCCTCGCCGACTGGCAGAAAGACAACGCCGACATTCGCCGTATCCGGGAAGCGGTGTTCATTGCCGAGCAGCACGTGCCACCAGAGCTGGAGTGGGACTCGGATGACCCGACCGCAGCGCACTTCCTGGCCCAGGAAGGCGACTACCCGATCGGTACTGCCCGCCTGCTGCCTGACGGCACCATTGGCCGGGTATCGGTGCTGAAGGACTGGCGCGGGCTGAAGGTGGGTGACGCGCTGATGAATGCGGTTATCGACGAAGCGCAGAACCGCGACCTGAAGCAGCAGATGCTCAGCGCCCAGGTACACGCCACACCGTTCTACGAGCGGTTGGGCTTTCGCGTAGTCAGCGAAGAGTTTCTCGAAGCCGGCATTCCGCATGTGGACATGGTGCGCGACTCGCGCGTCTGATTCATGACGTGTACCGGCCTCTTCGCGGGCAAGCCTGCGAAGAGGCCGGTACACGTCATGTATATCCTTGCTGACAAAAAACCTGTACATCCATCCAGATAAAACTTGCCTCCGCGCCCCTGCTTGCGCATCCTAGGGCCTATCAGCCCCGATAAAGCGTCCCCGGCCATGCGCCTGTTCCTCTGCGAAAAACCCTCCCAGGCAAAAGACATCGCCAAAGTGCTCGGCGCCAACCGCAAAGGCGACGGCTGCTGGCAAGGCACCGACGTCTGCGTCACCTGGTGCATCGGCCACCTGCTGGAAACCGCCCCGCCCGACAGCTATGACGAACGCTACAAGCGCTGGAACCTGGCCGACCTGCCGATCATTCCCGACAAGTGGAAGATGCTGGTCAAGCCCAAGACTGCCAGCCAGTTCAAGGCGGTCAAGCGCCTGCTCGGCGAAGCACGGGAGCTGGTGATCGCCACCGACGCCGACCGCGAAGGCGAAATGATCGCCCGCGAGCTGGTCGAGCATTGCCGCTACCGTGGCCCGGTGCAGCGCCTGTGGCTGTCGGCGCTGGATGACGCCTCCATCCGCAAGGCCTTGGCGCGCCTGCTGCCGGGCCATGAAACGTTCAACCTGTACCATTCGGCGCTAGGTCGCTCGCGCGCCGACTGGCTGATCGGCATGAACATGAGCCGGCTGTTCACCCTGCTGGGCCGCCAATCCGGCTACCAGGGCGTGCTGCCGGTGGGCCGGGTACAAACACCTACCTTGCGCCTGGTGGTCGACCGCGACCGCAGCATCGCCGATTTCGTGCCGGTGCCGTTCTGGGCCATCGAGGTGCAACTGGAACACGCCGCTCAGCGCTTCAATGCCCAATGGCGCGCCCCCGAAGACGCCTGCGACGACCAGGGTCGCTGCCTGAAGCAGGACCTGGCACAACAGGCCGCCACCGACATCGGCAATGCCGCCACTGCCCGGGCCGTCAAGGTAGCCACCGAGCGCGTGCGCGAAGCCGCGCCGCTGCCCTTCGACCTCGGCACCCTGCAGGAGCTGTGCTCGAAAAAATTCGGCCTGGGCGCCCAGGAAACCCTCGACATTGCCCAGGCCCTGTACGAAACCCACAAACTGATCACCTACCCGCGCAGCGATTGCGGCTACTTGCCGCAAAGCCAGCATGCCGAGGCACCCGCGATCCTCGCTGCACTGCAGCGAGCCGATGCCAGCCTCACGCCGCTGCAACCCTACCTCGAACCGCAACGCCGCTCACGGGCCTGGAACGACGCCAAGGTCAGCGCCCACCACGGCATAATCCCCACTGCCGCCGCCAGTGACCCGTCGCGCCTGCCGGCCAAGCACAAGGCGGTGTATACCCTGATCCGCGCCCGTTACCTGGCGCAGTTCCTGCCCAACCATGAGTACGATCGTACCCAGGCCGACTTCGACTGCGCTGGCCATGCCCTGCGCGCGGTGGGCAAGCAAATTGTCGAACCGGGTTGGCGCCGTGCCCTGCCCGAAGCGCTGACGCCAGCCAAGGGTCGCGAAGCCCCACCGGCCCAGGTGCTGCCAGCGCTGTGCGAAGGCCAGGACTGCACAGTGCATGGCCTGCAGCTGAAAGACCTGTGGACCCAGCCGCCCAAGCCGTTCACCGAAGGCGACCTGATCAAGGCGATGAAGAACGTGGCCAAGCTGGTGGACGATCCACGACTGAAACAGAAGCTCAAGGAAACCACCGGCATCGGCACCGAGGCCACCCGCGCCAGTATTATCCAGGGCCTGCTCGACCGTGGTTACCTGGTGAAGAACGGCAAGGCATTGGCGGCCACGCCAGCAGCCTTCAGCCTGATCGACGCCGTGCCGCGCGCCATTGCCGACCCAGGCACCACGGCAATCTGGGAGCAGGCGCTGGACATGGTGCAAAGCGGCGAGATGACCCTGGAAGAGTTCGTCGCCAGGCAATCAACGTGGATGGGCAAGCTGGTCGAGCGGTGCAGTGGCATGCGCATGACAATCAGCGGGCCGGCGGCCGGGGCGGCGCCTCCCTGGAAAAAGAAGCGTCGCGGTGGCGGAAAAAGCAAAGCGGCTGGAAGCAAGGCTACCGCCAGCAAGCCGCGGCAGCCTCGGAAAAAGGCTTCAACCTGACCGTCACATTGGCACCATGAAATTTACATGCTAAGTTTTCATGAAAATAACCACAATAAATTTCATGGAAGCCCGACATGTTCAAACAGTCCGCTCAGCACGTCGCCAGCTACTACGCCCAGACCTACCCCGCCAACATCCCATTACGCCCTACCCTGCAAGGCACCCACGACACCGACGTACTCATCATCGGCGCCGGCTTCAGCGGCCTGCACACTGCCCTGCGCCTGACTCAGGCCGGCAAGCGCGTCACATTGCTGGAAGCCAGCCGGGTTGCCTGGGCTGCCTCCGGGCGCAACGGGGGCCAGGCGCTGTTGGGTTGGTCGTGCGACATGCCGCCGCTGGAAAAAGCCCTGGGCATCGAACGTACCCAACGGTTGTGGGCCAGCATGTGCTGGGCCGCCGACGAAATGCGCGAACTGCCCCAGCGCCACGGCTTCGATATCGACTACCGGCTGGGCAGCCTGTGGACTGCTGTCATGCCGCGCCGAGTGAAAATACTTGAAGAAGCCCTGCACGAGGCCGAACACAAGTGGGGCTACGACGCCCTGCGCCTGATCGGCCGTGACGAGCTGCCGCAATGGGTCGACAGCCCGCGCTACCAGGCCGCGCTGTACGACGCCAAAGGTGCACACCTCAACCCGCTGAAACTGGCGCAAGGCCTGGCCAGCACCCTCGAGGCTGCTGGCGGGCGCATCTACGAGCAAAGCCAGGTGCTCAGTTACCAGCAGGCTGGCGACGGCTTTGTCGCCCGTACCGACCACGGCGAAGTACGCGCCCAGGTGTTGGTGCTGGCCTGCAACGCCTACATCGACCGCCTCGATCGTGGTCTGTCGAGGCGCCTGTTGCCCGTTGGCTCCTACCAGGTAGCTACCGCGCCGCTGGACGCCGACTTGGCCCGTTCGCTGCTGCCGCGCAACAGCTGCGTGATCGACAACCAGTTCGTGCCCGACTACTTCCGCCTCACCCCAGACCACCGGCTGCTGTTCGGCGGTGGCTGCACTTATCTGGGGGGCATTCCCAAGGACGTCGCCAGCGCCACCCGCCCCTACCTGGAGCGGGTGTTCCCGCAACTGGCCGGGGTAGCCATCGACTATGCCTGGGGCGGCCATATCGACTGCAGCATCCAGCGCACCCCGGACGTCGGCCGCGAAGGCCAGCGCTACTGGCTGCAGGGCTTCTCCGGCCACGGCGTGCTGCCGACCCTGGCTGCAGCACGGGCCGTGAGCGACGCCATCCTCGGTGACGACGACCTGCTGACGCTGTACCAAGGCATCGACAACGGCCGGTTCCCCGGCGGCGATCTGCTGGCAGCACCACTGGAAGCTGCCGCCAAGGCGTGGTACAGAATGCGCGATCGCGTCTGAAGACGGCCGGGCGCTTGCTACGCTGAAATCTCTCCTATTCTCAATAGCTCCCTTAGGTGCCTGCACACAGGAGACCCGACCGTGAGCTATGTGACCACGAAGGATGGCGTACAGATTTTCTACAAGGACTGGGGCCCGCGCGATGCCCCGGTCATCCACTTCCACCATGGCTGGCCGCTCAGTGCCGATGACTGGGACGCGCAAATGCTGTTCTTCCTCGCCCAAGGTTACCGCGTGGTCGCCCACGACCGGCGTGGCCATGGCCGCTCCAGCCAGGTATGGGACGGGCACGACATGGACCACTACGCCGACGATGTGGCCGCCGTGGTCGCCCACCTGGGCACTCAGGGCGCTGTGCATGTCGGCCACTCGACCGGGGGTGGCGAGGTGGTGCGTTACATAGCCCGACACCCGGAAGACAAGGTGGCCAAAGCCGTGCTGATCGCTGCCGTACCGCCACTGATGGTGCAAACGCCCGGCAACCCAGGCGGCCTGCCCAAGGCGGTGTTCGACGGTTTCCAGGCCCAGGTGGCCAGCAACCGGGCGCAATTCTACCGGGATGTTCCAGCCGGGCCGTTCTACGGCTACAACCGCCCCGGTGTCGAAGCCAGCGAAGGTATCATCGGCAACTGGTGGCGCCAGGGCATGATCGGTAGCGCCAAGGCCCATTACGACGGCATCGTGGCATTTTCCCAGACCGACTTCACGGAGGACCTGAAGGGTATCGAGCAGCCTGTGCTGGTGATGCATGGCGACGATGACCAGATCGTGCCGTATGAAAACGCCGGGGTGCTGTCGGCCAAGTTACTGCCCAATGGCACGCTGAAAATCTACAAGGGCTACCCGCATGGCATGCCGACTACCCATGCCGATGTGATCAACGCGGATTTACTGGCATATATCCGTAGTTGATGTAGTTGCGTCTACACCGGCCTCTTCGCGGGCTTACCCGCGAAGAGGCCGGCACTGGCAACACATTCACCCGAGGATTACCATGTCCCCCTTCTAGTGCGGCTCATTGCCGCCCCTTGCCTCTCTGCCTGTCAAAACCCATGCCCTTCGAACTCACCGTAGAACCCCTAACTCTGCTGATACTGGCTCTGGTCGCCTTCGTCGCTGGTTTCATCGATGCTATCGCCGGTGGCGGCGGCCTGCTCACCACCCCGGCCCTGCTCACCGCCGGCATGCCGCCGCACCTGGTACTGGGCACCAACAAGCTCAGCTCCACCTTCGGCTCGGCTACCGCCGGTTTCACCTACTACAAGCGCAAACTCTTCCACCCGGCGCAGTGGCGCCCTGCCTTGTTCGCCACCTTGATCGGGGCACTGCTCGGCGCGGTCATCGCCCACTACATGCCCGCCGAATGGCTGAACAAGATGCTGCCGGTCATCGTCTTCGCCTGTGGCATCTACCTGCTGTTCGGTGGCACGCCCAAGGCGCCGCTGGATGCCGATGCCCCCATCAAGAAGAAGTGGCAAGTGCCGCAAGGCTTCACCCTGGGCTTCTACGACGGCGTGGCCGGCCCGGGTACCGGGGCGTTCTGGACGGTCAGCACCCTGCTGCTGTACCCCATCGACCTGGTCCGCGCCAGCGGCGTGGCGCGCAGCATGAACTTCGTCAGCAACATCGCGGCGCTGACGGTGTTCATCATTTCCGGGCAGGTGGACTATATCGTCGGCCTGTGCATGGGCCTGTCGGTGATGGTCGGCGCCTTCTTCGGCGCACGCACGGCGATCAGTGGCGGCAGCAAATTCATCCGCCCTGTGTTCATCACCGTGGTATTGGCGTTGACCGTTCGCCTAGCGTGGCAGCACTGGTTCGGGCAGGCCTAAGCGGCGCGCCACGTAGAGGTCGATCAGATACCGGGCAATGGAGCGCCCGGCCGGCAGCGGCGGCAAGTCGTGGACGCTGAACCACTGGGCGTCCTCGATCTCGTCCGGTTGCATGACGATATCGCCACCAGCGTACTCAGCATGGAAGCCGAGCATCATCGAATGCGGGAACGGCCAGCATTGGCTGCCGACGTACTGAATATTCTGCACCTCAACCGCCACTTCTTCTCGCACTTCACGCACCAGGCAGTCCTCGGCCGATTCACCCGGCTCTGCAAAACCTGCCAAGGTGCTGTACACCCCGGTGACGAAGCGTGGCGAACGCGCCAGCAGGATTTCATCGCCACGGGTCACCAACACGATCATGCTCGGCGAGATGCGCGGGTAGCTGCGCAGGTCGCAGGGCTGGCAATACATTGCCCGCTCCCAGCGAATTTGCGTCATGGCCTGGCCGCAGCTGCCGCAGAAGCGGTGCTCGCGGGCCCAGGTGCCGATTTGCGCGGCGTAGCCCAGCACCTTGTAGGTGTCGAAGTCGCCTTCGAGCATGAAGGCGCGAAGGCCGCGCCAGCTGCAGCCGGGTACATCGGTGGCGCTGCGCAGTTCCAGCAGGAACACCGGCTGGCCGTCAAAATGGCCGATGCCGTGCTCGCACAGCACATCGAGGTCCTGGCGCTTGAGCCAGTCGCGGGGGAACAGCGCGCCGTTGGCGTCCACCAGAAACCCGTCCGGGCTGCGGGCCACGGCCAGCCCACCGGTGATTTGCGGGTCGAGTACTGCGGTAGTCCAGCGTGCTGACATGTCGGGGGGTTCCTTTACTGCGCGTCCCCCGGCCCGATCAGTCGGCGAACGTCGGTTTTTGTTTGCTCATGTGCGCCGCCACGGCCACGCGCAAGTCTTCGGATTGCAGCATCGCGGCGTTCCAGGTGGCGATGTAGTCCAGGCCATCGTCGATGCGATGGTCACGCATGTAGCTGAGCATTTCCTTGGTGCCGGCCACGGCGATTGGCGATTTTGCGGCAATTTCGCGGGCGATGGCAAAGACACCGTCCATCAGTGCGGCCTGATCATCATAAACCCGGTTGACCAGGCCTATGCGCAGCGCCTCGTCGGCCGCCACATTGCGCCCGGTGAAGGCCAGCTCACGCATCATGCCGTCGCCGATGATACGTGGCAAACGTTGCAGTGTACCGACATCGGCCGCCATGCCCATGTCGATTTCCTTGATCGAAAACTGCGCATCAACGCTGCAGTAACGCATGTCGCAGGCCGAGACAAGGTCGATAGCGCCGCCGATGCAATAGCCCTGCACGGCGGCCAGTACTGGCTTGCGGCACTTGTCCACGGCAGTGAACGAGGCCTGCAGGCGCTGGATGGTCTTGCGCAGGAAACGCGCATTGCGGCCCACGTCCTTGCCCATCTGCCCGGCCAGGGACGCCAGCATCATCAGGTCGATACCGGCAGAGAAGTGCTTGCCGGCACCGCTGACTACCACGGCGCGCACGGCATCGGTGTCGTCGATCCACTGGAAGATTTCGACGATCTCATCCCAGAAGGCCGCGTTCATCGCGTTGACCTTTTCCGGGCGGTTGATCTGAACGTGGGCGATGTTGTCGGTCAGTTCGACCTTGAATGCACTGTACTCGGTCACGGGCGGCACTCCTGCGGGTGAAAGGTTCATGGCCCGGATGTTAACCCAGCCCGATGACCGCACTTGTGCCAAAAGCGGGACTGCACGACTTGCCTAAGTCGTGCTGATACGGCACCGTGCGCCATCGCCGAATTATAAGGATACATATTCATGTCACGCTCCCTGACCGGCGCCCTCGCCCATGGCTTTCTGGGCCAGTCGCCGCTTTGGTACAAGGCGATTATCTGCCTGTTCCTGGTGCTCAACCCGCTGCTGCTGGTAACCGTAGGCCCGGTTGCGGCCGGCTGGGCACTGGTGCTCGAGTTCATCTTCACCTTGGGCATGGCGCTGAAGTGCTACCCGTTGATGCCCGGCGGCCTGTTGCTGGTCGAAGCCCTGCTGCTGCAAATGACCACACCACAGGCGTTGTACGAGGAACTGCAACACAACTTCCCGGTGATTCTGCTGCTCATGTTCATGGTGGCCGGCATTCACTTCATGAAGGAGCTGCTGCTGTTCCTGTTCTCGCGCATCCTGCTTGGGGTGCGCTCGAAGGCAATCCTGTCGCTGCTATTCTGCGTGCTGTCGGCGTTTCTTTCGGCGTTTCTCGATGCGCTGACCGTGACGGCGGTAATCATCAGCGCCGCCGTCGGCTTCTATGCGGTGTACCACCGCGTCGCGTCCGGGGCCAATCCGCGTGAAGACAGTGCACTGGACAGCGACCAGCAGGTCGCCCAGCTGCACCGCGAAGACCTCGACCAGTTCCGCGCCTTCCTGCGCAGCCTGCTGATGCATGGCGCGGTGGGCACCGCCCTGGGCGGGGTTTGCACGTTGGTGGGCGAGCCGCAGAACCTGCTGATCGGCCACGAAATGGGTTGGCACTTCGCCGATTTCTTCTTCAAGGTGGCCCCCGTGTCGCTGCCGGTGCTGGGTGCCGGCCTGCTGACCTGCGTGCTGCTGGAAAAGCTGCGCCTGTTCGGCTATGGCACGTTGATGCCCGAGCCGGTACGCCAGGTGCTGGCCGCCTATGCGGCCGAAGACGACGCCGCGCGCACTCAGGCGCAACGCATCGCACTGTGGGTGCAAGGGCTCGCTGCGCTGATCCTGATCATCTGCCTGGGGCTGCATGTGGCCGAGGTCGGCCTGATTGGCCTGATGGTGATCGTGCTGATCACGGCCTTTACCGGTATCACCGACGAACACCGCCTGGGCCGTGCCTTCCAGGACGCCATGCCGTTCACTTCGCTGCTGGTGGTGTTTTTCGCCGTGGTCGCAGTAATTCACCAGCAGCAACTGTTCAGCCCCTTGATCAGCTGGGTGCTGACTCTGCCGACCGAGCAGCAACCGGGCATGCTGTACCTGGCCAACGGTTTGCTGTCGGCGATAAGCGACAACGTGTTCGTCGCCACTATCTATATCACCGAAGTGAAACAGGCATTTCTCAATGGCGGCATGAGCCGCGAGCATTTCGAAACGCTGGCGGTGGCGATCAACACCGGCACCAACCTGCCCAGCGTGGCGACGCCTAACGGGCAGGCGGCGTTTCTGTTTCTGCTGACCTCGGCGATTGCGCCGTTGATCCGACTGTCGTATGGCCGGATGGTGTGGATGGCGTTGCCCTATACCGTAGTGATGGGTGGGCTGGGATGGTGGGCAGTGACCTACTGGCTGTGAGTTTGTAACGGCCCTTTCGCGGGTGAGCCCGTGAAAGGGGCCGGCACAGGTCAACCCTGTCGATTTTGCCTTTTGCCATTCGACTACCCATGAAGGCCGCCACCCCCAGGCTGCCAACCGGAGAGTCCCCATGCGCAAACTCATCGTAGCCGCCTTCATCAGCCTCGACGGCGTCATGCAAGCCCCCGGTGGCCCGCAAGAGGACACCAGCGGCGGTTTCAGTTACGGTGGCTGGATCGTGCCCTACGCCGAAGAAGTCTTCGGCCAGGCCATGCAGGCATTGTTCAGCCAGCCCTTCGAGTTGCTGCTCGGCCGGCGCACGTATGACATCTTTGCTGGCTACTGGCCAAAAATAAAAGACGACTCGCAAGACTTCTCCATCGCCAACCTGTTCAACAGCGTACCCAAGCACGTAGCCACCCACACCCCTGCTACCCTCGAGTGGCACAACAGCCACCCGCTTGGCGGGGACGTAGCCACAGCGGTAAGCGCACTTAAACAGCAAGACGGCGCCAACCTGCTGACCCAGGGCAGCGCCGACCTTGTGCAGCAACTGCTGGCGGCCGACCTGGTCGATGAACTGCAATTGTTGATCCACCCCTTGCTGCTAGGCCACGGTAAACGCCTGTTCGGCAATGATGCGGCAGCGGCGGCTTTCACCCTGCAGCACTGGGTGGTCTCACCCAAGGGCGTGGTCATCGCCCGCTACGTGCGCGCAGGTCAAGTGCAGACCGGCTCATTCGAATAAAGGTAAACGCGTACAACTTTTGCCCCGCGCCCGCATCGAAACACAGGTAAGCCCCCATCCGCCTCAAGGAGGTTCACCATGGCGCTACGTACCACGCTGCTGCTTTCCTGCATGACCCTGGCCCTGCTCGGCTGCGCTGGCAACGATCACCCGGCACCGCCGCGCACCCAGCAGGTGGACCTGCAACGCTATCAGGGCACCTGGTACGAACTGGCACGGCTGCCCATGTTTTTCCAGCGCAACTGCGTGCAGTCCGAGGCGCACTATGGCCTGCGTACCGATGGCCGCATCGACGTGACCAACCGCTGCAAGGAAAAGGACGGCCAATGGAATGAAGCCAAGGGCATCGCCGAGGCCCAGCAACCGGGCAGCACCGACAAGCTGTGGGTACGCTTCGACAACTGGTTCAGCCGCCTGGCACCGGGCCTGACCAAGGGCGAGTACTGGGTGCTGTACCACGACAAGGACTACCGCGTGGCGCTGGTCGGCCACCCCAACCGTGAGTACCTGTGGCTGCTTTCGCGCACGCCGGCGGTCACCGACCAACAGCGCGAGCAACTGTTGACGATCGCTCGCGAGCAAGGCTATGACACCAGCAAGCTCATCTGGCGCCAGGGCGACTAGCAGGCCGTCGACGGCAGGCGGCAATCGGGCTATGGTGTGCGCCATTTATCGCCTCGAAGGAACGAGCCCGTGACGCCCCAACCGCTGCCAACACCGCGCATCCGCTTTCTTGCCCTGTGTGTGTTCCACCATCAGGGCAAGATCCTCGTCAACGTGTTCGACGACCCGTCCAGTGGGCAGACCCTGTGCCGCCCGCTGGGTGGCGGTATCGAGTTCGGTGAGCTGGGCCGCGACGCCATCGCCCGGGAAATCACCGAGGAACTGGGCCAGCCGATCAGCGCGGTAAAACTGCTCGGCACCCTGGAAAGCCTGTTCACCTATGCCGACAAGCCAGGGCATGAGATCGTGCAGGTGTATGACGCGCGCTTCGATGATGCCAGCCTGTACCAGCAAGACTGGCTTGACGGCCAGGAGTCCGACAGCAGCCCGTTCCGTGCGCGCTGGTGCGACAGCGCCGACTTCGCACGCATTGGCCCGCTGGTGCCACAAGGGCTGCAGGCCCTGCTGCGCGACCTGTCGCTGTTGAGCTGAAAAAGGGAACCTGAACCATGGACCTGCTGTTCCTCGGCACCTCCGCCGGGGTGCCGACCAAGGCACGCAATGTCAGCGCCACGGCCGTGATCGAAACCAACGGCAGCCACTGGTACCTGGTCGATTGCGGCGAAGGCACCCAGCACCGGCTGTTGCATACGCCACTGTCGATCCGCGACCTGCGTGCAATCTTCATCACCCACGTGCATGGCGACCATTGCTTCGGCCTGCCCGGCCTGCTGGCCAGCGCTGGCATGAGCGGGCGCACCCAGCCGCTGGAGCTGATTTTGCCCGTCGCGCTGCACGACTGGGTACGCCAGGGCCTGGTGGCCAGCGACACGTTCCTGCCATTCGAACTGCGCTTGTTGGCCGTGGAGGAACTGGCCGAATGGCGCAACGAGGCCCTGCAGGTGACCACCGTGCAACTGTCGCACCGGGTGCCCAGCGTGGGCTTCGTGTTCACTGAACTCAACCCCGAACCCCGCCTGGACACCCAGCGGCTGCAAGCCGAAGGTATCCCCCGTGGCCCGCTGTGGGGCGAACTGGCCAAAGGCCTGACGGTGCAGCACGACGGGCAGTTGCTGGACGGTCACGACTACCTGCGCCCGTCACGCCCGCCACGGCGGGTGATCGTGTGCGGGGACAACGACAACCCCGAGCTGCTGGCCGACGTCGCCAAGGGTGCGGACGTACTGGTGCATGAGGCCACGTTCACCCAGGCGGTGGTCGAACGCACCGGGGTCACGTTCGGCCACAGCACCGCCGCTGCAGTGGCGCGCTTTGCCGAGGGCGCTGGTGTGCGCAACCTGGTACTGACGCATTTCAGCGCCCGTTACCAAAGCGACCCAAGGCGTAGCCCCAACATCGACAACGTGCGCGACGAGGCCCTCGCCCATTACAGCGGGCAGCTGACCCTGGCGCAGGACCTGCAGCGCTATCACCTTGGCCGTGATGGCTGTCTTGAGCCGGTCGGATGATTTAGCATGGCCGGTTTTTTCCAAAAGGACTTGGCCATGCAACGCATCGTGATACTGGGCAACGCCGGCAGTGGTAAATCCACCCTGGCCCGGCAGATTGGCGCACGGTTGGGGGCGCCCGTGGTGCACCTCGACACGCTGTTCTGGGAGGCCGGTTGGGTGGAGGCAGATGCCAAGACGTTCCGCGCCCGCGTGCGCGAAGCGGTTGCCGGGGAAGCCTGGGTATGTGAGGGCAACTATGCTCGCCGCACATTCGACCTGCGCTTGCCCCGGGCCGACCTGGTCATCTGGCTGGATACGCCACAGCTGACGTGCCTGAAAAGGGTGATCCTGCGCAGTGTGCTGAACAAGCCACGCCCGGACCTGCCTGCTGGTTGCAGCGAGCGGCTGGACCGGGCGTTTCTGGAGTTTCTCAAGTTTGTGTGGACATTCGATCGGGGCTATCGGCCTGGGATCGAGGCGATGCGCCAGGCTGTCGGGCCGCAGGTGCCGGTGGTGCATGTGCAAGGTAGGCGACAGATTGAGGCGCTGCTGGCAGACCTCAGACAGCCTGTATCAACAGCGCGCGCCCAGTAGAGACGTTCGCCCGAGGTGCTATGCCGCCAACCGCCCGCTGGCAATCGCCTCCGACGCCGCCAGCATCGCCCGCAGCAACACCGCACATCCCGCTGCCAGGTCACCAGGCGTGGCGTTCTCGATCTCGTTATGGCTGATGCCGTTTTCGCACGGCACGAAGATCATCCCCGCCGGCCCCAGCTCGGCCAGGAAGATCGCGTCATGCCCCGCACCGCTGACGATGTCCATGAGCGGCAGGCCCAAGGCCTTGGCCGATTCGCGCACGGCATCGACGCAGCCTTTGTCAAAGTACAGCGCCGGGAAGTCGGCCGTGGGCACCAGCTCATGGCTCAGGCCATGCTTGGCGCAGGTCGCTTCGATTACCGCGCGTACCTCGGCAATCATCGCATTCAGCTGCTCGCCTTCGAGGTGACGAAAGTCCAGCGTCATGCGCACTTCGCCCGGGATCACGTTACGCGACCCTGGGTACGCCTGCAGACAACCTACCGTGCCACAGGCATGCGGTTGGTGGCCAAGGGCGGTGCGGTTGACCGCCTCCACCACGGCGGCAGCGCCTACCAGGGCGTCCTTGCGCAGGTGCATGGGCGTTGGGCCGGCGTGGGCTTCGACGCCGCGCAGGGTCAGGTCGAACCACTTCTGGCCCAGGGCGCCAAGGACCACGCCGATGGTCTTGGCCTGGTCCTCCAGAATCGGCCCCTGCTCGATATGCGCTTCGAAATAGGCCCCCACCGGATGGCCCAGTACCGCACGCGGGCCAGCGTAGCCGATGGCGTTCAACGCTTCGCCAACGCTGACACCCTGGGCATCGCGCTTGGCCAGGGTGTCCGCAAGGGTGAACTTGCCGGCGAACACGCCTGAACCCATCATGCAGGGAGCAAAACGTGAACCCTCCTCGTTGGTCCACACCACCACTTCCAGCGGTGCTTCGGTTTCCACGCCCAGGTCGTTGAGGGTGCGGATCACCTCCAGCCCGGCCATCACCCCGAAGCAGCCATCGAACTTGCCGCCGGTGGGTTGGGTGTCGATATGGCTGCCGGTCATCACCGGTGGCAGCTTGGGGTTACGCCCAGGGCGGCGGGCGAAGATGTTGCCGACCGCGTCGATACTGACCGTGCAACCAGCGGCCTCGCTCCACTGCACGAACAGGTCTCGAGCCTGGCGGTCGAGGTCGGTCAAGGCCAGGCGGCAGACGCCGCCCTTGGCGGTGGCACCGAGGCGCGCCAGGTCCATCAGCGATTGCCACAGCCGGTTGCTGTCGACGTGCTGGGCGGTGGTCTTCAGGATCTCTTTGACGGGGGTCACGGGTATCTCCTTCAGGCTTTTTTTGTTGTTGGTGCGGGCCTCTTCGCGGGCAAGCCCGCTCCCACTGGGTTGCGTGCCGCCAGGCCGGCGAAGACGTAGTACAGCGCCCCACCCAGCAGCGAGCCGGCAAGGCGAAGGCGGCAAACCCGGCCCAGTTCCACGCCGGGTACACGTCGTCGCGGTACAGCCCAGCCAGGTCCAGCTGCTGCCGGCGGATCAGGAAGTAGTCCACCACCATGATCCCGGCAATCGGCCCCAGCAGGCTGGAATAGCCCAGCAGCCAGTTGGAATAAACGCTCTCAAGGCTCAGGTCGGAGACGATCAACCCCAGCTTCTTCAGCAGCTCATGGCCCATCAAGGCCAGGCCGATGAAGCCAGTCAGCCATACCGCGCGGCTGCGCCCGATCAGCCGAGGGGCGATGTTCTGGAAGTCGTTGGTCGGCGACACGATGTTCGCCGCCGTGTTCGTCGACAGCGTGGCGATCACGATCAGCGCCATGGCCAGGGCCACCCAGAACGGGCTGTGGATCTTGCCGATCAGGCTGACCGGGTCGGACACCGTTTCGCCCACCAGCGACGCCGAGGCGGCGGTCAGCACCACACCTAGCGAAGCGAACAGGAACATGGTCAGCGGCAAGCCGAAGATCTGCCCAAGAATCTGGTCCTTCTGGCTGCGGGCGTAGCGGCTGAAATCGGGAATGTTCAGCGACAACGTGGCCCAGAAGCCGACCATGGCGGTAAGCCCGGCGCAGAAGTAGCTGACCACGCTCGCCCCTTCGGGGCGCTTGGGCGGCTGCGCCAGCAGTTCGGTCATCGACATGTGCGGCAAGGCCCAGAACAGCAGGCCGACGCCCACCGCCACCAGCAGCGGTGCCGAGAGGGTTTCCAGCCACTTGATCGACTCGGCGCCGCGCAGTACCACCCACAGGTTCAGGCACCAGAAAATCATGAAGCCAATCACCTCACCGGTGCCCTCCAGGGCCTTCCAGCCGTCGAACACCGAGCCGAGGAACAGGTGAATGGCCAGCCCGCCGAACAGGGTCTGGATACCGAACCAACCACAGGCGACTACCGCGCGAATCAGGCACGGTACGTTGGAGCCCAGGATGCCGAACGACGAGCGCAGCAACACCGGGAACGGTATGCCGTACTTGGTACCGGGGAAGGCGTTGAGGGTAAGCGGTATCAGCACGATCACGTTGGCCAGCAGGATTGCCAGCAACGCTTCGCCGACACTGAGGCCAAAGTAGGCGGTGAGCACGCCACCCAAGGTGTAGGTGGGTACGCAGATGGACATGCCTACCCACAGGGCGGTGATGTGCCATTTGTTCCAGGTGCGCTGATGCACCTTGGTCGGTGCGATGTCGTGGTTGTAGCGCGGGCTGTCGAGGACATCGCTACCCTCGGACAGCTCGAACAGGCCATTTTGCTCGACCACTTCCGATCTGCTCTGTTGCATGGGGCCTTCTCCAGATTTTCTTGTAGTTGTTTGCTCATCGGGCTAATTCGATGGCCGGAGTACACACGCGCATTGGTGCTTAGAAATCTTGACCAGAATTCCATCTTGTCAAGTAAGTCAAAAACCTCTGAAAGCCCCGCAGTCAGCAGGTCATTAAAAAATAAATGTTAAATATCAAACAGTTAAAGACCACAAATTTAATGGGAAAATTTTCTTGCTGATTTCCAGATCAGCATCTAGCCTCGAATCTTGTCAGGACTGACAGGATTAACCGCCCTGCCTGCCTGCACCCAAGACAATTCCAAGAACCGGCCAAGACCGGTCAGCCTGCGAGGAAAACGGCATGTCCCTGTTGATCCGTGGCGCCACCGTGGTTACCCACGAAGAGAGTTACCCCGCCGATGTCCTGTGTGCCGATGGCCTGATTCGCGCCATCGGGCAAAACCTCGAACCGCCCACCGACTGCGAGATTCTCGATGGCAGCGGCCAGTACCTGATGCCCGGCGGCATCGACCCGCACACCCATATGCAGTTGCCGTTCATGGGCACCGTGGCCAGCGAGGACTTCTTCAGCGGCACCGCTGCGGGCCTGGCCGGCGGCACCACATCGATCATCGACTTCGTCATCCCCAACCCGCAGCAATCCTTGCTTGAGGCCTTCCACACCTGGCGCGGCTGGGCGCAGAAAAGCGCCAGCGACTACGGCTTCCACGTCGCCATCACCTGGTGGAGCGAGCAGGTGGCCGAAGAGATGGGCGAGCTGGTGACCCAGCATGGGGTGAACAGCTTCAAGCATTTCATGGCCTACAAGAATGCGATCATGGCCGCCGACGACACCCTGGTGGCCAGCTTCGAGCGCTGCCTGCAACTGGGCGCGGTGCCCACCGTGCATGCCGAGAACGGCGAGCTGGTGTACCACCTGCAGAAAAAGCTGCTGGCCCAGGGCCTGACCGGGCCAGAGGCACATCCCCTTTCGCGCCCTTCGCAAGTGGAAGGTGAAGCGGCCAGCCGCGCCATCCGCATTGCCGAAACGATTGGTACACCGCTGTATGTGGTGCATATTTCCAGCCGTGAAGCGCTGGATGAAATCACCTATGCGCGCGCCAAGGGCCAGCCGGTTTACGGCGAAGTCTTGCCTGGCCACCTGCTACTGGACGACAGCGTTTACCGTGACCCGGACTGGGCCACCGCCGCCGGTTATGTGATGAGCCCGCCGTTCCGCCCACGCGAACATCAGGAGGCGCTGTGGCGCGGCCTGCAATCGGGCAACCTGCACACCACCGCCACCGACCACTGCTGTTTCTGCGCCGAGCAGAAAGCCATGGGGCGCGACGACTTCAGCCGCATCCCCAACGGCACCGCCGGTATCGAAGACCGCATGGCGGTGCTGTGGGATGCAGGGGTCAACAGCGGGCGCCTGTCGATGCACGAGTTCGTCGCACTCACCTCCACCAACACGGCGAAAATCTTCAACCTGTTCCCGCGCAAGGGCGCCATCCGCGTGGGTGCCGATGCCGACCTGGTGCTGTGGGACCCAGAGGGCACCCGCACCATCTCCGCCCAAACCCACCACCAGCGGGTGGACTTCAACATCTTCGAAGGCCGCACCGTGCGCGGCATCCCCAGCCACACCATCAGCCAGGGCAAGGTGCTCTGGGCCGACGGTGACCTGCGCGCCGAAGCCGGCGCAGGGCGGTATGTGGAACGGCCGGCGTATCCGTCGGTGTATGAGGTGCTGGGGCGCAGGGCCGAACAGCAGCGGCCGACGCCCGTTCAGCGCTAAGCCATTGGGGCTGCTGCGCAGCGGCCCCAAAACCCATCGCATTACCTGTCGCCTGCCCCATAAAAAATAGAGAGGCTACACCCGTGATCGACGCCCTGAACCATTTGCCGCGCCCCCGGGCCGGCGCCGACCAGTTGGCCGAGCGCTTCAGCGACCTGGCCCCACCCCTCACCGCCCGCCAGGCCGCCGTCGAAAGTGCACGCTGCCTGTACTGCTACGACGCCCCCTGCGTCAACGCGTGCCCCAGCGACATCGACATCCCCTCGTTCATCCACCGCATCAGCGACGAAAACCTGCAAGGCGCCGCCGAGCGCATTCTTTCGGCCAACATCCTCGGCGGCAGCTGCGCCCGCGTGTGCCCCACCGAAATCCTTTGCCAGCAAGCCTGCGTGCGCAACAACGCCCAGGAATGCGCACCGGTGCTGATCGGCCAGTTGCAGCGCTACGCGCTGGACAACGCCCAATTCAGCGAACACCCGTTCAAGCGCTCGCCCGCCACTGGCAAGCGCATTGCCGTGGTCGGCGCCGGCCCTGCCGGGCTGTCCTGCGCCCACCGGCTGGCGATGCACGGGCATGACGTGGTGGTGTTCGAGGCCAGCGACAAGGCCGGCGGCCTCAACGAGTACGGCATCGCCCGCTACAAGCTGGTGGATGACTACGCCCAGCGCGAAGTGGAGTTCCTGCTGGGCATTGGCGGTATCGAAGTTCGCCATGGCCAGCGCCTGGGCGGCAACCTCAGCCTGGGCGAACTGCGCGACCAGTACGACGCAGTGTTCCTGGGCCTTGGCCTGAATGCCGTGCGCCAGCTGGGGCTGCCCGATGAAGAAGCCCCCGGCGTGCTCGCCGCCACCGAATACATCCGCGAGTTGCGCCAGGCCGATGACCTGAGCCAGCTGCCATTGGCCGACCGCTGCCTGGTGATCGGTGCCGGCAACACCGCCATCGACATGGCCGTGCAAATGAGCCGCCTGGGTGCCCGCGACGTCAACCTGGTGTACCGCCGTGGCCACGCCGACATGGGTGCCACCGGCCACGAGCAGGACATCGCCAAGGCCAACCAGGTGCGCCTGCACACCTGGGCCCGCCCTGATGCTGTGCTGCTGGATGACGCCGGCAAGGTGCGCGGCATGCGCTTTGCCCGCACCGAACTGGCAGACGGCCGCCTGCGCGACACCGGCGAAACCTTCGAGTTGGCCGCCGACGCCATCTTCAAAGCTATCGGCCAGCGCTTCGACGAGGCCAGCCTTGGCGACCCGGTGGCCGCACAACTGGCCCGCGACGGCGAACGTATCCGCGTTGATGAAACGATGCAAACCAGCCTGCCGGGCGTGTACGCAGGCGGCGACTGCACCGCGCTGGGCCAGGACCTCACCGTCCAGGCGGTGCAACACGGCAAGCTGGCCGCCGAAGCCATCCATGCCCAACTCATGCTCAACGTGGAGGCAGCGTAAATGGCCGACTTGTCTATCGTATTCGCCGGCATCAAGGCACCCAACCCGTTCTGGCTGGCCTCCGCACCGCCAACCGACAAGGCCTACAACGTGGTCCGCGCCTTCGAGGCCGGCTGGGGCGGCGTGGTCTGGAAAACACTGGGGGAAGACCCGGCGGCGGTCAACGTGTCGTCGCGCTATTCGGCGCACTACGGCGCCAACCGCATGGTGCAAGGCATCAACAACATCGAGCTGATCACCGACCGCTCGCTGGACATCAACCTGCGCGAAATCACCCAGGTGAAGAAGGACTGGCCCGACCGGGCGTTGATCGTCTCGCTGATGGTGCCCTGCGTGGAGGAGTCGTGGAAATTCATCCTGCCGCTGGTGGAAGCCACCGGGGCTGATGGCATCGAGCTGAACTTCGGCTGCCCGCACGGCATGCCGGAGCGCGGCATGGGCGCGGCGGTAGGCCAAGTGCCGGAATACGTGGAAATGGTCACCCGCTGGTGCAAAACCTACTGCGCGTTGCCCGTGATCGTGAAGCTCACGCCGAACATCACCGACATCCGCCAGTCGGCGCGCGCCGCCCACCGTGGTGGGGCCGATGCGGTGTCGTTGATCAACACCATCAACTCCATTACCAGCGTCGACCTGGACCGCATGGTGGCCCACCCCATCGTCGGTGACCAGAGCACCCATGGCGGTTACTGCGGCTCGGCCGTGAAGCCGATTGCCCTGAACATGGTGGCAGAAATCGCCCGCGACCCAGACACCCGTGGCTTGCCGATTTGTGGCATCGGCGGTATCGGCAACTGGCGTGATGCAGCGGAATTCATGGCCTTGGGCAGTGGCGCCGTGCAGGTCTGCACGGCGGCGATGCTGCATGGTTTCCGTATTGTCGAGGACATGAAGGACGGCCTGGCACGCTGGATGGACCAGCATGGGCACGCCAATATCGAGGCGTTCCGTGGCCAGGCGGTAGGGCACACCACCGACTGGAAGTACCTGGACATCAACTACAAGTCGGTGGCGCATATCGACCAGGAGGCCTGTATCGGCTGTGGGCGCTGCCACATTGCGTGTGAGGATACCTCGCACCAGGCGATTGCCAGCACGCTCAAGGCTGACGGTACCCATGCGTACAACGTGATCGAAGAGGAATGCGTGGGCTGCAACTTGTGCCAAATCACCTGCCCGGTTGAAAACTGCATCGAGATGGAGGCGCAGGATACCGGCAAGCCATACCTGAACTGGACGCAGGACCCACGCAACCCCTACCGCGAGGCCAGTTGAAGCAAGCTGCTACCGCACCGACTACCCCCGTGTAGGAGCGGCCTTGTGTCGCGAAAGGGCCGCAGAGCGGCCCCAGCAATCTTCGCAACGATGCAGAAATCCGGGGGCCGCTTAGCGGCCCTTTCGCGACACAAGGCCGCCCCCACAAAGGACCGAGCCAGCCCGCAACAGCGGTTCACGGCTGTAGCCCAATCCCCCGCAAGATCACGCTGGTCACCGTCTGCACCGCACTCTCGAACGCCATGTCCGACAGCACCTCGCCGCCGTTGAGCAACTGCACCTGGTAGCCAAAGTCGGCATAGTGCTGGGTAGAGGCCCAGATCATGTACAACAGCGCCGACGGCTCCACCGGCAGGATGCGCCCCTCCTCCACCCAGCGGCGGATCTTGGCTTCTTTCAACTTGGCCCAAGGCACAAGGCTGTCATCCAGGTTCACCCCCAGCACCGGCGCCCCGTGCAGCATCTCTTCGGCCCAGATCTTCGAGCCCAGCGGCCGCGAACGCGAATGGCCCATCTTCGCCCGGATGTAGCTGGTCAGCACCACGCGTGGGTCGTCGAAGTTCTCGAAGCACAGTGCATCCTGCTTCCACACATCCAGCAGGTCCTGCAAAACCGCGCGGAAAAGCTCGTCCTTGGTGCTGAAGTAATAATGCAGGTTGGAGCGCGGCAGCTCCGCCTGCTCGGCGATATCGCCCATGGAGGTGGCGCCGTAGCCCTTCTCAGCGAACACCTTCTCCGCCGCCTGCAGGATTTTCTCGATGTTGCGTCGGCGAATTTCGATCTTGTGGTTGGCCATCAGGCTTGGGCCGTCCACACGGCCAGTTCGTAACCGTCCGGGTCGATGAAATGAAAACGCCGCCCGCCAGGGAAGGCAAAGGTCGCCCGGCTGATTTTCGCCCCGGCCGCTTCGACCCGTTGCTGCGTGGTGTCAAGGTCATCGGCGTACAAAATCACCAACGGCCCGCCCGGGCGCACCGGCTCACCCGTGGTGAAACCACCCGTAAGGCGGCCGTCGCTGAACTCGGTGTATGTTGGCCCGTAGTCGGCGAAGACCCAGCCGAACACGCTGCCATAAAAGGCCTTGCTACGTGCGATGTCGCTGACATTGAACTCGATGTTGTCGATCTGCCGATCCGTACCGCGAATGCCCATGTGTGCTCCGTGCCGAAGGGGTTTGGCCTAGTCTACTCCGGTCGTTTCACACTTTTACATCAGGCGGCCTGAAACAACCGGGTAATCACAGGTTGCTGTCGGTGACGCGCCTGCCAGATATCGTAATCAGCCTGAATGGCCAACCACAGGCGGGCGGTGCTGATACCCGCCATCTCCAGGCGTATCGCCAGGTCCGGAGAAATCGCCGCGCGGCCGTGCAATACCCGCGACAGTGCTTCGCGAGAGAACCCAAGATGCGACGCGAACGCCTTCACCGTCAGACCTAACGCGGGCAGAACATCTTCACGCAGGGTTTCACCGGGATGTGGCGGATTATGCAAAGGCATGATCAGTTTTCCTTTTCAGTGGTAATCAACGTAATCGACCAGTTCGACATCCGAACCCACGAAGCGAAAAGTCAGCCTCCAGTTACCGGAAACACTGACTGACCAGAAATCCGATAACGCTCCTTTGAGCGGATGCAACTGCCAGCCTGGTACGTTCAAATCCTGCGCAGCCATGGCGCGGTCAAGGAACTGGAGTTGCCGTTTTAAACGCCTTGCGTGAGGGGCCTGAATCCCTCGGGTGTTACCCATTTCATGAAAAACTCGCAGTCCTTTGCGCCGAAAACTGATGTTCATGGGTAGCTCGCCGCATCCATTTGGGAGACGAACCAAGTGTGACCCCATGCATCACACGAAGCAAAGCATCATATGTGACGCAATGCGTCACACACTGGTTGCCAATGGTAACGACGCTATCCACAACGTGCCCTGTCTCGCACCGGACACTGTGCGCGGTGCAGGTTCAGGGCGGTGTTGATGATGCCAATATGGCTAAACGCCTGGGGGAAGTTGCCGAGCATGCGCTGGCCCGCCGGGTCGTACTGTTCGGCCAGTAGGCCGAGGTCGTTGCACAGGCCGGTCAGGCGTTCGTACAAGGCCTGCGCTTCTTGCTGGCGCCCCAGCAACACGTAAACATCGGCCAGCCAGAACGAACACACCAGGAAGGTGCCCTCACCCGGGGTCAAGCCGTCGCTGCAGCTGTCGCTGTCGTAGCGCAGCAGCAGGCCGTTTTTCAATAGCCGCTGTTCTATCTGTGCCAGCGTGCGCAGAAAGCGTGGGTCATCTGCTGGCAGGAAGCCGGTCAGGGCAATCTGCAACAGGCTGGCGTCCATTTCGCTTGAACCATAAGCCTGGACAAAGTATTTGCCGCTGGCGTCCAGGCCGTTCTCGCACACTTCGCGGTGAATCTCGTCAGCCACCTGGCGGTAATGCTGCCCGCGCTCGCGGCCCTCTTCAGTGGTGTCGGCCAGCCCCGCAGCACGGTCGAAGGCGACCCAGGCCATCACCTTGGAATGCACAAACTGCTGCCGGCCGCCACGCACCTCCCAGATGCCTTCGTCCGGCTCACGCCAGATGCGCTCGACGTAGGGCAGAATCAATCGGGAGATGGCGGCGCTGCGTGGGTGACGCGGCAAGCCGCCTTTGATCGCCTGGCTCATGGCATCGGCCAGTTCGCCATAGATGTCCAATTGCATCTGCTGCGAGGCAGCATTGCCGACTCGCACGGGTTGCGAATGTTCGTAACCGGCCAGCCACGGCAAGGTGTACTCCTGCAGGTCGCGCTCACCGGCCAGGCCGTACATGATCTGCATCTGCTCGGGGTTGCCGGCTACCGAGCGCAGCAGCCACTCACGCCAGGCCTGGGCCTCGTCGAAGTAGCCGAGGTTCATGAAGGCCAGCAGGGTCATGGTGGCGTCGCGCAGCCAGCAGAAACGGTAGTCCCAGTTGCGCTCCCCGCCCACACGCTCGGGCAACGAAGTGGTGACGGCGGCGACGATGCCGCCGGTGGGGGCGTAGGTCATGGCCTTGAGGGTGAGCAGCGAGCGGCGCACCAGCGCAGTGTATGGGCCTACCTCTGGGCAACGGGCGGCGAAAGCCTGCCATTGGTCGACAGTTTGGGCCAAGGCCTGTTCGACATCGCAGTTGGGCTGTACCGACAAGTGCGAGGGTTGGTGGCGCAGACTGAAGACGTGGCGCTGGCCCGGGCCGACGCGAAAGCGGGCAACCGTATGGTGGTCGCGGGCATGCGGGGGCACGGTGCTGCACAGGATCAGCCGGTCCGGGCCTGCCACGGCGCTGAGGGTCAGTGGGTCGAGCCGCTCGACCCAAGGCACGCTGCGACCGTAGTCGAAGCGCATGACCAGGTCCATTTCGAAGTTGGTTTCGCCAGACAGGCCTTCGACGATGCGCACCACCGAATTGACCTCACCCAGGGGCATGAAATCGAGCACGCGGGCCCGGCCAGTGGCCGTCACCCAGGTGGTTTCCAGTACCAAGGTATCGTCCAGGTATTGGCGGCTGCTGTGTTCGATCGGGTCGCAAGGAGATAGGCGCCAGCGGCCATTTTCTTCGTTGCCCAACAGGGCAGCGAATACCGCTGGAGCGTCGAAGCGCGGCAGGCACAGCCAGTCGAGCGAGCCATCGCGGCTGACCAGGGCGGCGCTGCGGCAGTTGCCCAGCAGGGCGTAGTCTTCGATGTGGGCGGGCATTAAGTCTCCTTGGTGTGATCGCCTGTGCCGGCCCTTTCGCGGCTAAAGCCGCTCCCACAGGTATCGCATCGGCCCTAAAGGAAGTGGTATCCCTGTGGGAGCGGCTTTAGCCGCGAAAGGGCCGGCACAGAATTTACAAAAGTCTTACCCCAACCGGTGCCACTCGCGCTTGTCCCGCGCCAGCAATTCATTGCCCGCTTCGGGCCCATCTTCGCCGGCCGGGTAGCCATGCACATCGCCGCCCTGGGCCCAGGCATCGAGAAACGGCTGCACCGCTCGCCAGCCGTTTTCGATGTTGTCGGCCCGCTGGAACAGGGTCTGGTCACCGGTCAGGCAGTCGTAGATCAGCGTCTCGTAGCCGGTCGCCGGGGTCATCTTGAAGAAGTCCTTGTAGGCAAAGCCCAGCTCGACATTCTCCATCACCAGCTCCGGCCCGGGCCGCTTTGCCTGCAGGTCGAACCACATGCCTTCGTTGGGCTGGATCTGGATTTTCAGGTAGTTGGGCTTGGGCCGCTCCAGCTCCGACTCGCGAAACTGCGCATACGGCGCGGGCTTGAAGCAAATGGCGATCTCGGTGTCGCGCACGCTCATGCGCTTGCCGGTGCGCAGGTAGAACGGCACGCCGGCCCAGCGCCAATTGTCGATCATCACCTTCAGCGCCACGTAGGTTTCGGTCTGGCTCTCAGGCGCGACGTTGGCCTCCTGGCGGTAACCGGGCAGTTGCTTGCGCCCCTGCTTGCCGGCACTGTACTGGCCACGCACGGAGTTCTTCAGGGCCATTTTTGCCGACCATGGGCGGATGGCACCGACCACTTTGGCCTTTTCACCGCGTACCGCATCGGCGCCGAACGCGGCCGGCGGCTCCATGGCCACCATCGCCAGCAACTGGAACAGGTGATTGGGTACCATGTCACGCAAGGCGCCGGTGCTGTCATAGAACGCACCACGGGTCTCGACGCCGACGGTTTCTGCTGCGGTGATCTGCACATGGTCGATGTAGTGGTTGTTCCAGAACGATTCGAACAGGCCGTTGGAGAAGCGGCTGACCAGAATGTTCTGCACCGTTTCTTTGCCCAGATAATGGTCGATGCGGTAGATCTGCCGCTCGCCCATCACCTTCAGCAGGCAAGCGTTGAGCGCCTCGGCGCTGGCCAGGTCGGTGCCGAAGGGCTTTTCCACCACCACTCGGCGAAAGCCGCCGGCAGACTCGTCAAGCAAACCGGCCTGCCCGAGGCGCTGCGCCACTTCGGGGAAGAAGCGCGGCGACGTGGCCAGGTAGAAGATGGCGTTGCCGTGGCTGGTCTTTTCGATGCGCTTGGCAATGGCTTGGTAAGTCGCCGGGTCGAGGAAGTCGCCTGTCTGGTAATCCAGGCGCTTGGCCAAGCGGGCCCAGAGCTTATCGTCGAGGCACTGGTCGCCGCCCTCGCGGCCTTTGTCACGCTCGCGCATGAACGCCTGCAGCCGCTCAGCGAAATCCGCGGCGCTGGCCGCGTTGTGGTCGACGCCGACGATGCGCAGGTTACGGTCCAGCAGGCCGTCGCGGCTGAGGTTATACAGCGCCGGCATCAGCAGGCGCTTGACCAGGTCGCCATTGGCGCCGAACAGGAACAGGGTACAAGGGGGTGCAGCGGGAATGGTCTGTTTGGTCATTCGGCTTTCTTCTCGACGTGGCCACCGAAGCCCAGGCGCATGGCCGAGAGAATCTTGTCACCATAAGTACCCTGCTGCTGGCGCGAGCGGAAGCGCGCGAACAATGCGCTGGACAACACCGGCACCGGCACCGCCTGCTCGACCGCAGCGTCGATGGTCCAGCGGCCTTCGCCACTGTCGGACACCGAGCCACTGAACTGCGACAGCTGCGGGTCGGCCACCAGCGCATCGGCGGTAAGGTCGAGCAGCCACGAGGTCACCACGCTGCCGCGCCGCCACACTTCGGCGATTTCGGCCACGTTCAGGTCAAAGCGCTGGTCTTCCGGCAGCTCGTCGCCGCCTTTGCTGCGCAGCAGGTCGAAGCCTTCGGCATAAGCCTGCATCAAGCCGTACTCGATACCGTTGTGCACCATTTTCACGTAGTGCCCGGCGCCAGGTGGGCCGGCGTGGATATAGCCGTGTTCGGCCCGCTGGTGCTCGCCGCTGCGGCCATGGGTACGCGGGATGTCACCCACGCCTGGCGCCAGCGCCTTGAACAGGGGCTCCAGGCGCTCGAACACGTCCTTTTCGCCACCGATCATCATGCAGTAGCCACGGTCCAGGCCCCATACGCCGCCGGAGGTACCGACGTCCAGGTAATGCAGGCCGCGCTTGGCCAGTTCTGCGGCGCGGCGCATGTCGTCCTTGTAGAAGGTGTTGCCGCCGTCGATGATCGCATCGCCCGGCTCCAGCAGCTCGGCCAATTGGGCGATGGTTTGCTCGGTGGGCTCGCCGGCCGGCAGCATCACCCATACGGCACGCGGCGCTTTCAGCTTTTGTACCAGTGCACCGAGGTCGTGCGCGCCCTGGGCGCCCTCGCCCTCCAGCCCAGTGATGGCTTCACGGTTGCGGTCGTGTACCACGGTGCGATGGCCGGCGCGCATCAGGCGCCTTGCGATGTTGCCGCCCATGCGGCCCAGCCCGACGATTCCCAGTTGCATGAGCCGATGCTCCCCTTTCGAAATGGATGACAATACAGTCCAGCTGTTCAGATTAGTCCAGCATGCCGCCCGAGGGTTCAGCGACGAACGGCAAGACCACGATAAACAAAAAAGTTCCCAAGGCCTGCGAAAGAATTCAAAATGCGCCCCGCGTGAAGCGTCTACGCTTTGACTTGTCACCAGCCAAAACCGCGAGGTGTGCTCATGGGTACCTTGATGCCTGCAACCCCACCCCAGACACTCTATGTCTCCGTGCGCCGTGATGAGCTGCGTAAACTGAAGGACGAACGTGACCAACTGCGCCAACAGGTCGCCCAGCTGAACCTGCTGCTGGCGCAACAACGTGATGGCGATAAAGCTGTCAGCCTCTGATCTTCCCTTCCTCCAGTGGGGGCTGTAAGGCTCCCACCTGCTGATCTCCCCGACGTAGCTTTTTAATCCTCCACCAAGCACCAACTTGGTGCACGGCCCCCTGCTGGCCACAAATTGGCGCACCCGCCAAACACCCCCGACAAACCTTTTCACATCCAGTCACATACGCCAACGTTTGCGTCTATTCCGCACATAACAATAGTGACCAGCGGGTCACCTTTTTAGCACTTTCTCTCCTACACTCGGTTTTCGGCCCGCCATTTGCTCATCAGGACGAGTGACCAAAATAAGTCGAACTTTCAGGAAAGCCGGCGGGTCATGAACAAAGAAGGCCAGACGCATTGGGCTACTCCCAATCCTCAGCCTACAACCCCAACCAGTCCAATCGCCTTCGGCCGGAGCGCCGATCGCGCTGTGCCTGCGCGCACGACCCTGGGGCAAGGAACGCACTACGCAGATTCAAAATTAGAGAGAACCAACACGAAACATCGCCACGGGTGCCAGCACCCGGCCAAGCATAGGGACGGAGAGAAGTATGATCAGTGCCGCTGTCGAGCCTCACGTAGATTCATTCAACCCGGACAACCGCGAGCCGCTCACCCCGGATTTCGCCACGACAGGCAAGGCACCCGGCGCCCAGCGCCAACACAACCCGAACATGCGCAAGATTCTGTTCGTGACCTCGGAAATCGCCGACCTGGTGAAAACCGGCGGCCTGGGCGACGTGTCCGCCGCGCTGCCCCGTGCCCTGGCGCACCTGCACGATGTACGGGTGCTCATCCCCGGCTACCGCCAGGTCATGGAAAGCGACAACCCGATCCATATCGTGGGTGAACTGGGCGGCCACGCGGCCCTGCCGCCGTGCAAGATCGGGCGCATGGACATGGCCGACGGCCTGGTCATCTACGTGCTGATCTGCCCCGAACTGTATCAACGCGACGGCACACCCTATGGTGCCAACAACGGCCGCGACTGGCCTGACAACCACATTCGCTTCGCTCGCCTGGGCCTGGCTGCCGCCGAAATCGCCGCTGGCGAAGGCAAGATCCACTGGACGCCGGAAGTGGTGCACGCGCATGACTGGCCCGCCGGCCTGGCCCCGGCCTACATGCACTGGCGCGGGCTGAGCACGCCCACCCTGTTCACCATCCATAACCTGGCCTACCAGGGGGTATATAGCCGCGGCTGCAGCCCGGAGCTGGCGATCCCCGACCACGCCATGCAGCAAGAAGGCATGGAGTTCTACGGCAAGTTGTCGTTCCTCAAGGCTGGGCTGGCCTACTCCAGCCACATCACCACGGTCAGCGCCACCTATGCGCGGGAAATCACCACCCCGGAATTCGGCTGCGGCCTGGACGGCTTCCTCGCCAGCAAGGCCCAGCAAGGCCTGCTTGGTGGTATCCCCAACGGTATCGACGAAAGCTGGGACTCGGCCACCGACAAGCACCTGCAGCACAACTTCAGCATCAACGACTGGGAAGGCAAGGCGCGCAACACCCATGAAGTGCGCGAGCTGTTCGGCCTGGAAGACTCCGAAGGCCCGCTGTTCGCCGTGGTCTCGCGGCTGGTCTATCAGAAGGGCCTGGACCTGACCCTGGGCGTGGCCGACTACATCGTCGAACAAGGTGGGCAGATCGCGATCATCGGCCGTGGCGAGCCGGAAGAAGAACAAGCCATGCGCGAACTGGCGCTGCGCCACCCAGGGCGTATCGGTGTGCGCATCGGTTTCAATGAAACCGATGCTCGACGGATGTTCGCGGGCAGCGACTTCCTGCTTATGCCGTCGCGCTACGAGCCTTGCGGCCTCAGCCAGATGTACGCGCAACGCTTCGGCTCACTGCCGGTGGCGCGCAATACAGGCGGCCTGGCCGACACCATCGAGTGCGGCGTCACGGGCTTCTTGTTCAACGAATCGACCGTCGAGAGCTACCGCCAGGCACTGAGCCGAGCCTTCTATGTATACGGCAAGAAGGACCTGCTCAACGCCATGCGCTGCCTTTCGATGACCCAGCCATTCAACTGGTGCCAGGCGGTGGAGCCCTACGCCCGCCTGTACGAGGACCTGGTCAAGCAGGCACAACTGAGCCACTACTGAGCGGGGGCTGGAAGATGCACAGGCATGGCGCACACTTGTTGGACGCCACGTCGGCGCGCTTCGCCCTCTGGGCACCCGATGCGCGCAGCGTGAGCGTTGAACTGGAACAGCAACCGACCATCGAGCTGCTGCCCGGCGACGATGGCTGGTACACCGGCGTGGCCCCATGCCAGGCCGGTGACCGTTACCACTACCGAATCGACGGTGAATTGCTGGTGGCCGACCCGGCCTCACGCTACCAGCCCGACGGCGTACAAGGGCCGAGCCAGGTGGTGAATGTGGCCGGTTACGCCTGGCAACACCCGTGGCAAGGCCGGCCTTGGCATGAAGCGGTGATCCAGGAGGTGCATGTTGGCCTGCTCGATGGCTACGCCGGGGTAGCTCGGCAACTGCCGCGCCTGGCCGAACTCGGCATCAGCGCGATCGAACTGATGCCGCTGGGGCAGTTCCCCGGCGAACGCAACTGGGGCTACGACGGGGTGCTGCCCTACGCGCCGCAGAACACCTACGGCAGCCCCGAACAGCTGTGCGCACTGGTCGACCAGGCCCACGGCGAAGGGCTGATGGTATTGGTGGACGTGGTGTACAACCACTTCGGCCCCGACGGCAATTACCTGCACCAGTACGCCAGCCCGTTCTTCCGCGAAGACCGGCAGACGCCATGGGGCGCGGCCATCGACTTCCGCCGCCCGCAGGTGCGCGAGTACTTCATCCAGAATGCCCTGATGTGGCTGTGCGACTACCGCTGCGACGGCCTGCGCCTGGACGCCGTGCACGCCATCGACCAGCCGGACTTCCTCGTCGAACTGGCGCAGCGCGTACGCGCTGCAGTGGAACCTGGCCGCCAGGTGTGGCTGGTGCTGGAAAACGAGCACAACCAAGCCGGCCTGCTGGAACAAGGCTTCGACGCCCAATGGAACGACGACGGCCACAATGCCCTGCACGTGCTGCTGACCGGCGAAACCGAGGGTTACTACGCCGACTACCAGCAACGCCCCATCGACCAGTTGGCGCGCTGCCTTGGCGAAGGGTTCGTGTTCCAGGGCGAACCCAACCGGCATGGCACGCCACGCGGCGAACCCAGCGCGCATCTGCCGCCCAGTGCCTTTGTGTTGTTCCTGCAAAACCACGACCAGATCGGCAACCGCGCGCTCGGTGAACGCCTGACCCGCCTGTGCTCGCCACCGGCCCTGCGGGCGGCCACCGGCCTGCTGTTGCTGGCACCGATGATTCCGCTGCTGTTCATGGGCGATGACGACGGCAGCTGCCGGCCATTTCTGTTTTTCACCGATTTCCATGATGCGCTGGCCGATGCCGTGCGCGAAGGCCGCCGAGGTGAATTCGCCCACTTCACCGCGTTTGCCGACCCCGATCAGCGTGAGCATATTCCCGACCCCAACGCCGAGCAGACTTTCGAGTCTTCGCGCCCGCAAAACAAGGAGGTGATCGCCGGCTGGCACGGCCTGTACCAGCAGCTACTCGACCTGCGCCGCCGCCACGTCATCCCGCACTTGCCCGGCAGCCGTGCGCTGGGCGCCGAGGTGCACGGCGACAAGGCGCTGACCGCACGCTGGCGGCTAGGCAATGGCAACACATTGCGCATCGACCTGAACCTGGCCGACACCGCGCAAGCCGTCGAGCTGCCCGCGCCACCCGCTCGGCTGTTCGACAGCAGCGACACCCGGCACCCGGATACCCACCTGGCTGCGTACAGCTGTGTGGTCAGCCTGCTTCCCCCTGCCCAGGAGCGCCTATGAGCGAAACCGCCCTGCACCGTCTGGCGACCCTCGTCGGGCTCAGCCGCGACTGGATCGACGCCAATGCCCGGCCTCAGCGTGTCAGCGACGAAGTGCTGCGCAATATCCTCGCAGGCCTTGGCCACCCAGCCAGCGATGACACGGCCATTGCCGCCAGCCTGCGTGCGGTGGAAGCCGCCGAGGACAGTGAGCACCTGCCGCCCTTGCTGACCGCCGAGCAGGGCCAACCGCTGGCGCTGGCGCGCTACTTCAGCGCCGCCAGCGTCGCCCACTGCACCCTGGAAGACCAGGCCTCGCTTACCCTGAGCCTTGACCAGCAGGCGCGTCTGCCCGGTGATCTGCCGATTGGCTACCATCAGGTAGAAATCGACAGCCGCCGCTTCACTGTGGCCATTGCCCCGCCACGCTGCCACAGCCTGGAAGACGATGTGCAACAACCACCACCACGCTGCTGGGGCCTGGCGGTGCAGCTGTACAGCCTGCGTCGCCCCGGCGATGGTGGCTACGGCGACTGCCTGGCACTGGAGCAGTTGGCACGCTCGGCAGCCGAGCGCGGCGCCGATGCCTTGGCCATCAGCCCGATCCACGCCTTGTCGGCCATCGACCAGGAACACTACAGCCCCTACTCGCCGTCCAGTCGCCTGCTGCTCAACACCCTGTACGCCAGCCCCGCGTCCTTGCTGGGTGAACGGGAGGTGCGCATGGCCATCGAAGCCTGCGGCCTGGAACAGCAACTGGAGGAGCTGGAGCAACGCCCATTGGTCGACTGGCCACGCGCCGCCAGCGCCCGCCTGCGCCTGCTAGAAGCGCTGTACCAGGGCTTCAGCCAAGGCAACCACCCGCTACGCAGCGATTTCGACAGCTTCCGCGCAGCCGGTGGCCAGGCGCTGGAACACCACTGTCGCTTCGAGGTGCTCCAGGCCCAGGCAGTCGAGCATGGCCTGGGCGCCGACTGGCGCAACTGGCCCAAGGCCTGGCACGACCCGTACCACCCGGAAGTGGAAGCCTTTGCCAGCGCCTACCCGGCCAAGGTCGAGTTCCATGCCTTTTGCCAGTGGCTGACCGAACGCGGCCTGCAGCGTGCCCACGAGGCAGCCCGTGGCAACGGCATGGCCGTGGGCCTGATCGCCGACCTGGCGGTGGGCGCCGACGGCGCCGGCAGCCAGGCTTGGAGCCGCCAGGATGAACTGCTGGCCGGCCTGAAAGTGGGGGCGCCGCCCGACATCCTCAACCGCGCCGGGCAGGACTGGGGTATCTGCGCCTTCTCGCCCGAGGGCCTCAAGCGCAACGGCTACCGCGCCTTCATCGAGATGCTGCGGGCCAACCTCGCCCACGCTGGCGGCCTGCGCATCGACCATGTGATGGGCCTGCGCCGGCTGTGGCTGATCCCGCAGGGGGCAAAGCCCAGCGAAGGCGCCTACCTCAATTACCCGCTGGACGACCTGTTGCGCCTGTTGGCGCTGGAATCGGTGCGCCACCAGGCGATCATTCTTGGCGAAGACCTGGGCACCGTACCCGATGGCCTGCGCGAGACACTGGCCGAAAAAGCCGTGCTGGGCATGCGCGTGCTGCCCTTCGAGCAGACCCAGCCCGGCCAGTTCAAGCCGATTCTCGACTGGCCGGACAACGCCCTGGCCACCACGGGCACCCATGACCTCGCGCCATTGGCCGGCTGGCTGGAAAACCGCGACATCGACTGGAGCCAGCGCTTGCAACTGATCGACGCCGCTACCGAGCTGCACTGGCGCCACGACCGCCAGAAAGAACACGACGGCCTGCGCCGCACCCTGGAGGCCAACTATGGCGAGCTGAAGGACAATGACGCGGTAATCGACGCCGCCATCCGCTACGTTGGCCATACCCGCGCACCGCTGGTGCTGGTGCCGCTGGAAGACTTGCTGGGTTGCGACGAGCAGCCCAACCTGCCGGGGACCACCAGCGGCCACCCCAATTGGAGGCGGCGCTTCGCCCAGCCAGTGCGCGAACTGCTCGACGACGAGCATGCCGCTCGCCGCCTGGAGCTGCTGGCCCAGGCCCGCGAACAAGCCTGGGAGCGTGACCGATGAAGCCACTGACCGCGACCCTGCGCCTGCAATTTCACAGTGACTTCACCCTTGATCACGCCGTGCCGCTGGTACCGTACTTCGCTCAATTGGGCATAAGCCACCTGTATGCCTCGCCTATCCTCAAGGCCCGCGCGGGCTCGCGCCATGGCTACGACGTGGTCGACCCTACCTGCGTGAACCCGGAGCTTGGCGGCGAGGCGGCACTGCAGCGACTGGTCGCCGCCCTGCGCCAGCATGGCATGGGGCTGATCCTTGACACTGTGTCCAACCATATGGCCGTGGGCGGTGCCGACAACCCTTGGTGGCAAAGCCTGTTGGCCTGGGGCCGGCGCAGCCCGTATGCGGAGTTCTTCGACATCCAGTGGCACTCCAGCGACCCGCTGCTGGCCGGGCAACTGCTGTTGCCGTTTCTCGGCAGCGACTATGGCGTGGCGCTGAAGAACGGCGACATACCGCTTGAATTCGACAAGCAGCAAGGCACGCTGCAAATCGCCCATTACGATCACCGCTTCCCAATCTGCCCGGTCGACTATGGCTGGATTCTCGCCCTCAGCCCAGAGCCGGCACTCAAGGCCCTGGCCGAGCACTTCACGGCATTGGCCGAATCGACCACCCCACTGGCCGATGCCCTTGCGCTGCACACCGAACTGGCACGCTTGGTGCGCGAAGGTGCCGACTTGGAATCAGCGCTAGTGGCATTCGACAGCCGCGCCGAAAATGGTTTCAAGCGCCTGCACCTGCTGCTGGAGCGCCAGACCTACCGCCTGGCCAGCTGGCGCACCGCCGCCGACGACATCAACTGGCGGCGCTTCTTCGACATCAACGAGCTCGGAGGTCTGAGGGTGGAGCGCGCAGTGGTGTTCGAGGCCACCCACGCCAAGCTGTTCGAACTGATCGAACGCGGCCTGGTGGACGGCCTGCGCATCGACCATATCGACGGCCTTGCCGACCCGCGCGGCTATTGCCGCAAACTACGCCGACGGGTCGATGGCCTGCTGGCACAGCGGCCGCTGAGTGCAGCACTGGAGCACTTCCCGATCTACGTGGAGAAGATTCTTGGCGCTGACGAGCACCTGCACCGCGACTGGCTCACCGACGGCACCACCGGCTACGAGTTCATGAACCAGGTGTCGCTGCTGCAACACGACCCGGCCGGCGAAGCGCCGCTGAGCGAGCTGTGGGCCAACCTCAGCGAGCGCCCGGACTTCCCCGAAGAAGTGCGCCAGGCCCGTCACCTGGTACTCAACGCCAGCCTGGCCGGTGACTGCGAATCGGTGGCCCTGGCCCTGCTGCAAGTGGCACGCAACGACCTGATGACCCGCGACCTGACCCTGGGCGCGATTCGCCGGGCCTTGCAGGCGCTGGTGGCGCATTACCCTGTCTACCGTACCTACTTCAACGCCTGCGGGCGCCCGGCTGAAGACGAAAGGTTTTTCCAGCAGGCGCTGGTCAACGCCCGGCAAGACCTTGGCGAAGCCGACTGGCCACTGCTGGAACAACTTGAACGATGGCTGGGCGGGCAAGCCTGGCGTCACCTGCCACCGGGCCGCGCCCGCAAGCAGCTGCGCCATGCCTGCGTGCGTTTCCAGCAACTGACCGCGCCCAGCGCCGCCAAAGCCGTGGAAGACACCGCCTTCTACCGCAACGCGCGGCTGCTGTCGCGCAATGACGTGGGCTTCGAGGCCGAGCATTTCAGCGCAGCACCTGCGCACTTCCACAACGAAGCCCAGCGGCGCCTGCGCGACTTCCCCGACAACCTGCTGGCCACCGCCACCCACGACCACAAGCGCGGTGAAGACACCCGAGCGCGCTTGGCCGTACTCAGCGAGCGCGGGCCGTGGCTGGCCAGTCGGGTGGAGCATTGGCGTGAATTGGCTGCCCCCTTGCGCACACTGCTGGACGACGGCCCAGCACCCAGCCCTGGCGACGAGCTGATGCTCTTGCAGACCTTGCTCGGCAGCTGGCCGCTAACGCTCGACCTGCAGGACACGGGCGGCCTGCGCACATACGCCGAGCGCATTCGCCAATGGCAGCAGAAGGCCCTGCGCGAAGCCAAGTTGCGCAGCAGCTGGAATGCACCGAACGAAGCCTATGAAAGCGCCTGCACCCGCTATGTCGATGGCCTGCTGCTGGACAGCGAGAACCAGCAACTGCGCAAGTCCGTGGCCGATGCCGCACAACTGCTGGCCTGCCCAGGCGCCCTCAACGGCCTGGTCCAAACCCTGCTGCGCATGACAACCCCAGGCGTGCCCGACCTGTACCAGGGCAATGAATACTGGGACTTCAGCCTGGTCGACCCGGATAACCGCCGCGCCGTGGACTACGCTTGCAGGCGTCGTACCCTCGACGACGCCACAGCGCCCGCCGAGTTGCTGACGCACTGGCGCGATGGCCGCATCAAGCAGGCCTTGATCGCCAAAGTGCTGGACTGCCGCCAGGCACACGCCGACTTGTTCCGCCGTGGTGCCTACCTGCCACTGAGCGTGCAGGGCCGGCACGCAGACAACGTGATTGCGTTTGCCCGCCTGGGAGAGGGCGAGCGGGCCGTCATCGTCGCGCCACGCCTGGCCAGTAGCCTGCTCGGTGGCGCCACAACCCCGTTGATCCCGGCACAGAACTGGGACGACACCCGGCTGGTATTGCCGTTTGCCTTGTCAACTGCCAACTCGACGGGACTTTTCCCCTGTGCGGCGGTCAGCTCTTCCAAGGAGCTGATGTTGAGCGCCGTGCTGGCGGAGTTTCCGGTCAACCTGTTGATACAACAATCTTGAGCATCAGGAGCGTCATGATGAGTGTCGATGAAAAGCGTATTCGCGAATTTGCCTACCAGATATGGGAGTCCGAAGGTAAACCCGCCGGCCAGGAAGACCGCCACTGGGATATGGCGCGCAAGTTGGCCGAGGCTGAAGCCTTGGCACCCAAGGCGGCGCCACGCAAACGGGCACCGGCCAAGCCCAAGCCACCTGCCGAACCCAAGGTGGCCGCGCTGCCAGGGGTTAAACCGGCTGCGGCGAAAAAGCCCAGGGCGGTGAAAAAGCCTTCTGCTGGTTAAGCCTGTACTGGCCTCTTCGCGGGTAAACCCGCTCCCACAGGTACTGCACGGCTTTCAGCACCGGTGATGAACCTGTGGGAGCGGGTTTACCCGCGAAGAGGCCGGGGCAGGACTGCACAATCCCCTCCACCACGGCCATACGAGGACCGCCATGAGCCCCCGCACCCCAAAGAAAACCCGCTCGGTCGCACCGTCGCGCATCCGCGAAGGCATGCCCTTTCCCCTCGGTGCCACCTGGGATGGCCTTGGGGTTAACTTCGCCCTGTTCTCGGCCAACGCCACCAAGGTCGAACTGTGCCTGTTCGATTCCACCGGCGAACAGGAAATCGAGCGCATCGAGCTGCCCGAATACACCGACGAGATCTACCACGGCTACCTGCCCGACGCTCACCCTGGCCTGGTCTATGGCTACCGGGTATACGGCCCGTACGAGCCGGAAAACGGCCACCGCTTCAACCCCAACAAACTGCTGATCGACCCCTATGCCAAGCAACTGGTCGGCAGCCTGAAATGGTCCGAAGCGCTGTTTGGCTACACCATCGGCCACCCCGATGGCGACCTGTCGTTCGACGAGCGCGACAGTGCGCCCTTCGTCCCCAAGTGCAAGGTGATCGACCCGGCCTTCACCTGGGGCCGCGACCAACGCGTGCTGATCCCCTGGGAACGCACGATCATCTACGAGGCGCACACCCGTGGCATCAGCATGCGCCACCCGGCGGTACCGGAAGCGCTGCGCGGCACTTTTGCCGGCCTGGCCAATGACGAACTGCTCAAGCACATCAAGGACCTGGGCGTCTCCAGCATCGAGCTGCTGCCGATTCACGCCTTCGTCAACGACCAACACCTGCTGGACAAAGGCCTGAACAACTACTGGGGCTACAACAGCATCGCCTTTTTCGCCCCGCACCCGCGCTACCTGGCCAGCGGCAAGATTGCCGAGTTCAAGGAAATGGTCGCCCACCTGCACGACGCCGGGCTCGAGGTGATCCTGGACGTGGTCTACAACCACACCGCCGAAGGCAACGAGCGCGGCCCGACCCTGTCGATGCGCGGTATCGACAACGCCTCGTACTACCGCCTGATGCCGGACGACAAGCGCTACTACATCAACGATTCCGGCACCGGCAACACCCTGGACCTGAGCCACCCCTGCGTGCTGCAGCTGGTCACCGATTCGCTGCGTTACTGGGCGGGTGAAATGCACGTTGACGGCTTCCGCTTCGACCTGGCGACCATCCTTGGCCGCTACCACGACGGCTACAGCGAGCGTCATGGCTTCCTCGTCGCCTGCCGCCAGGACCCGATGCTGAGCCAGGTCAAGCTGATTGCCGAGCCCTGGGACTGCGGCCCCGGCGGCTATCAGGTGGGTAACTTTGCCCCTGGCTGGGCGGAATGGAACGACCGCTTCCGCGACACCGCACGCGCCTTCTGGAAAGGCGATGAAGGCCAACTCGCCGATTTTGCCGCACGCTTGACCGCCTCGGGCGACATGTTCAACAACCGTGGGCGGCGGCCGTATTCCTCGGTCAACTTCATCACCGCCCACGATGGTTTCACCCTGCGCGACCTGGTGTCGTACAACCACAAGCACAACGAAGACAACGACGAGAACAACCAGGACGGCACCGACAACAACCTGTCGTGGAACTGCGGCGTCGAAGGGCCGACCGACGACCCGGGGATCAATGCCCTGCGCATGCGCCAAATGCGCAACTATTTCGCTACCCTGCTGCTGGCCCAGGGCACGCCGATGATCGTCGCCGGTGACGAATTCAGCCGCACCCAGCACGGCAACAACAACGCCTACTGCCAGGACAGCGAGATCGGTTGGGTGAACTGGGACCTGGATCAGCAAGGCGAAGAGCTGCTGGCCTTCGTCAAGCGCCTGACCCGTCTGCGCCTGGCCTACCCGGTGCTGCGCCGCTCACGTTTCCTGGTGGGCGATTACAATGAGGCGATCGGGGTCAAGGATGTGACTTGGCTGGCGCCGGATGGTAGCGAGATGACTGTGGAGCAGTGGGAAGACCCGCACGGGCGCTGCCTGGGCATGCTGATCGATGGCCGCGCACAGGTCAGCGGCATCGCCCGGCCGGGCGCCGAGGCCACGGTGCTGCTGATCGTCAATGCCCACCATGACATCGTGCCTTTCAAGTTGCCGTCCGTGCCTGAAGGCGAGTACTGGAGCTGCCTGGTGGATACCGACCGGCCAGAGTTACGCAAAGGGCAGCATTTGCAGTTCGACAGCACGTTCGAGGTCAAGGGGCGGTCGATGCTGCTGATGGTGCTGCAGCGCGACGAGGAGTGAACCTGAGTAACTGGCGCATGTCCGTTATCTGTAGAAGCGGCCTTGTGTAAACCCATTGTTCGAGGAGTTACCGTGGACCCCGAAGCCGGCAGTGAAGGTTTCGCCAGCATCAACCAGGCCCCGGCCGTAAAACGCCTGCGGGTGCTGACGGTGAATACCCACAAGGGCTTCACCGCCTTCAACCGGCGCTTCATCCTGCCGGAACTGCGCGAGGCGGTGCGCAGCACCCAGGCCGATATCGTCTTCCTCCAGGAAGTGCTCGGTAGCCACGACCGCCACGCCGCCCGTTACCCCGGCTGGCCACAGACTTCGCAGTACGAATTCCTGGCGGACAGCATGTGGAGCGACTTCGCCTATGGCCGCAACGCGGTTTACCCCGACGGCCATCACGGCAATGCACTGCTGTCCAAATACCCGATCATCGAGCACCGCAACCTTGATGTGTCGATCACCGGGCCAGAGCGCCGTGGCCTGTTGCACTGCGTGCTGGATGTACCGGGGCAAGGCCAGGTACACGCGATCTGCGTGCACCTGTCGTTGCTGGAAAGCCACCGGCAAAAACAGCTGCAACTGCTGCGCAAATTGCTGGACGCCTTACCCGCCGATGCCCCGGTGATCATCGCCGGCGACTTCAACGACTGGAAAACCCACGGCAACCGCACGCTCGGCCTGCAACGCGACTTGCACGAGGCATTCGAGCGCCACCATGGGCACCTCGCCCGCACCTACCCTGCCCGCCTGCCGCTGCTGCGCCTGGACCGCATCTACCTGCGTAACGCCGAAAGCCATGGGCCGCGGATTTTGGGGCACAAACCTTGGTCGCACCTGTCAGATCACCTGCCGTTGGCGGTTGAAGTGCGCCTCTAGCAATCATTCTTCATAGCCAGGGCACGGCAAATAGCGAACCCCGCTATACCCTACTGTTTTGCTCAACAAAACAAGGGGTTGAGCATTACCACACATCATCAACACTTCCTTCACGCTTTCTTGACGCAAGCGGCCACCTCTCCTTAGCTGAACATTACCAAGTAGTAAAGATCTCGCGCCGGGCCTCTAGCTCGCGCCTTCGTGCGCGTTTGCGAAAGCCGGCGTGCTGGTTTGGGTCGCCCACTGTTTTTGCCGTACAGCTCGTGACAACAGGCCAGGTCCTCGGGCTGTACCCCACAAAAACAAAGGAGATCCGCCATGAAAAGCACCTCGAACCCCTTGCGCTTCGACAGCATTTTCTACGCGGTTTCCACGTCGCTGCTTCTGGCAACCCCGGTGGAAACTTTCGCGTACGAACTGCAGGATGACCCTATTTCGCCCGGCTTTCTGCAGCAGACAGCAGTGCCTCAGCTGTCGCTCGACCCGATCAGCGCCAGTGGCTTGAGCATCGGCACCCTGAACGCGTTCTCCCAAGCCATGACTGCACGTCACGGGCAGGCGGCACCGGACCTGGTCGCCAGCCAGTGGGCGCAGTTCTTCCCAACCACCTCGCGCAGTGTTTCACAGCCCCCAGACCAACTGGAGACACCCAGCCAGCAACTGACAATCGGCCCGGACCTGTTCGTGCGTGAAACTGCAGCGGGCAATGTGCACCGCGCAGGGATTTTCGTGGGGCACAACAACCTGCAAAGCAGCTTCAACGGCATGCGCCCGCTGTTGGGCGACAAGCAGCGCAATGCCGTGAACCTGAGTGGGGAAAGCCTGGGCGTTTACTGGAGCATGACCCATGAACAGGGTTGGCACCTGGACGCCGTGGCCATGGGCTCGCGCATCGATGTGCTGGGCCGTGGCGAAAGCGGCCAACGACTGGACGACAGCGGCCACGCGATGACCTTCTCGGTGGAGGGCGGTTACCCGATCCGCCTGGGCGGCAACTGGGTGATCGAACCTCAGGCACAGTTGATAAATCAACAGTTCTTCCCTGGCAACCAGGTGCAGGAAGAGACCTTGCAGGCATTTGACAGCCAGCCAACCTGGAGCGGCCGTGTGGGTGCCAAATTGTCCGGTCGCTACGAAGTGCGTGGCATGCCCATCGAGCCCTATGTACGGACCAACGTGTGGTATGACTTCAGCAATGCCGATGAAGTGAAGCTGGACCAGGTCGACAAAATCTCCAGCTCGCGCTATTCGACCACGGTGGAACTGGGCTTGGGGCTGGTGGCACGGGTAACACCTTCAGTGGCCTTGTTCGTGAGTGCCGACTACAGCAGCGATGTGGATGACAATGACCTGAACGGGTTGATTGGCAGCCTTGGGGTGCGGATGCGGTGGTAGGCCTGTGCCATTGCTGGGGCCGCTGCGCGGCCCATCGCGACACAAGGCCGCTCCTACAGGGATCGCGTCAGCCTGTAGGAGCGGCCTTGTGTCGCGATGGGCTGCGCAGCAGCCCCAACAATCTCAGGCCGGTTTCAGTATCAGAACCCCAAGCGGCGGCAGGTTCAGCGCCAGCGACAATGGCTGCCCATGGCTGGGCAATGCCTCACTGGCCACTGCCCCCAGGTTGCCCACGTTGGACCCGGCATACAGCCCGGCATCGCTGTTCAGCAGCTCTTGCCAACGCTCGCCAAACGGCACGCCAATACGGTAGCCCTCGCGCGGCACCGGGGTGAAGTTGGCCACCACCAGCACCGGCTCACCGCTGCTGCTCCAGCGCAGCCAGGCGTAGACGCTGTTTTGCGCGTCGTCACCGATCAGCCACTGGAAGCCCTGCGGCTGGCAGTCCTGCTCGTGCAGCGCCGGCACGTCGCGGTACAGGCGGTTGAGGTCGCCCACCAGGCGCTGCACGCCCTGGTGCTCGGGGTACTGCAGCAGGTACCAGTCCAGTTCGCTGTCGTGGTTCCACTCACGCCACTGGCCGAACTCGCACCCCATGAACAGCAGCTTCTTGCCCGGGTGCGCCCACATGAAGGTGAGGTAGGCGCGCAAGTTGGCGAACTTCTGCCAGCGGTCGCCGGGCATCTTGTCGATCAGCGAGTGCTTGCCGTGCACCACTTCGTCATGGGAGATGGGCAGGATGAAATGCTCGGAATAGGCATAGATCAGCCCGAAGCTCATCTCGTTGTGGTGGAAAGTGCGGTGCACCGGGTCGTTCTGGATGTAATGCAGGGTGTCGTGCATCCAACCCATGTTCCACTTGTAGGCAAAGCCCAGGCCGCCCTGCTGGGTCGGCTGGCTGACGCCGGGCCAGGCGGTGGACTCCTCGGCGATGATCAGTGCCCCAGGGGCCTCGTGGGCAGCCACGCCGTTGAGGTGGCGGATGAAGTCGATGGCTTCCAGGTTCTCGCGCCCGCCATGGCGGTTGGGCACCCATTCACCGGCCTTGCGCGAATAGTCGCGGTACAACATCGAAGCCACTGCATCGACGCGCAGGCCGTCGATGTGAAAGTGCTTCAGCCAGTGCAACGCAGAAGCCATCATGAAACCACGCACCTCGTTACGGCCGAGGTTGTAGATGAGCGTGTTCCAGTCCTGGTGGTAGCCCTCCAGGGGGTTATCGTATTCGTACAGCGCAGTGCCATCGAACCGCGCCAGGCCGTGTTCGTCGGTGGGAAAATGCGCCGGCACCCAGTCCAGCAGCACACCAATGCCACCCTGGTGGCAGGCATCGATGAAGGCTGCGAAGTCCTCCGGGCTGCCGTAGCGCGAGGTGGGCGCGAACATCGACAGTGGCTGATAACCCCAGGAACCGCCGAAGGGGTGCTCCATGATCGGCAACAGCTCGATGTGGGTAAAGCCCAGTTCCTGCACATAGGGCACCAGCCGCTCGGCCAGTTCGCGCCAGTTGTAATAGCGCCCGACTTCACCCGCCTCGTCCAGCTCGCAGCGCCATGACCCTGGGTGCAGTTCGTAGATCGACAGTGGCGCGTTGTAGGCATGGCGCTGCGCGCGTTGCGCCATCCAGTCGTGGTCTTGCCAAGCGTGGCCAAGCTCACCGGCCACCTTGGACGCAGTGCTCGGCGGCAGTTCCGTGGCACGGGCCAGCGGGTCGGCTTTCAGCGGCAGTATGCCGTCCTTGCCGAGCACTTCGAACTTGTAGGTTTCACCCACACCCAAGCGCGGAATGAACAGCTCCCACACCCCGGCGCTGTGGCGCAGGCGCATGGGGTGGCGACGCCCATCCCAGTTGTTGAAGTCACCCACCACCGACACCCGCCGAGCGTTCGGCGCCCACACCGAGAAGCACACGCCGTCGATACCATCGACCTGGGTAGGCTGGGCGCCAAAGCGCCCGGACAAGTCTCGATGATTGCCTTCGGCGAACAGGTGAAGGTCCATGTCACCCAATTGTGGGCCAAAGCTGTAGGGGTCTTCGGTAATCTGATCGCCACCGGCCCAACCGATCTGCAACTGGTAGGGTTGTGCCTCATCAAGGTGCGCGCTGAACAACCCGGGCAAGCTGCCCTGCACCATTTCGGCAAGCACGCGCCCATCGTGGCGAGCCAGGATGCGCACATTCAGGGCACTGGGCAGGAAGGCGCGGACCACCTGGCCGCCTGCGCCGTCGCCATGGGGGCCGAGTACCGCAAATGGATCGGCGTGTTCGGCGCGGGCCAGGGCATCGAGGTCCCGTTGCCGAAGGCCACCGTTTTCACGCAATGTAACGTTCATTCTGACTCTCCCCAGGTACTGATCAATCCATGCAGGCCATGCAAAGGCACGGCCAGCCAACTCGGACGGTTCTCGGCTTCGTAGGTAATCTCGTAGGCGGCTTTTTCCAGGCAGAACAGCTCCAGAGCCGCGCGCTCGCCCTCGGCCCGCTGCCAGGCGTGGGGCATGGCGGCGGTGGCCAGGCCATAGGCTTCGACAAAGGCATGCCGCGACTGGTGCAGGTACTGCCGGGCAACCCGTTGCCGGGCCTGCCGCGCCGGGTCTGAAAGGTCCACCGCAGACGCGCTGCGCAAGATCATCGCAGCAGCATAGTCGAAGGATCGCAGCACGCCGCTGACATCCTTGTACGGGCTGTGTTTTGCCCGACGCTCTTCCAGCGACCGGGCCGGCTCGCCTTCGAAATCGATCAGGTAGGCATCACCTTGCACCACCAGCACCTGGCCCAGGTGCAGGTCGCCATGCACCCGCATCAACAGGCCGCCCTGGGCCTGGTCGGTCAGATTGTCGATGTGCTGGGCCAGGCCGTCGCGCTGCTGCTGCAGGTCATCGACCAGGGCCTGGCTATCGCGGTCGAGCGTGTCGCGGTGTTGGGCCAGCAGGTCGAGAGCGTGGGTCAGCTCGGCGCTGATCTGCGTACTCCAACGCTGGCTGTCCTGCGCATTGCTGGGACGTGGCTGGAAGGCCGGGTCTTCGGTTGGCGCGGCCAGCAACAGGTGCATCTCGCCCAGGCGCTGGCCAAGCAAGGCAGCGAAGCCACTGAGCTCGGCCAGTGCGTCGGTGTGCGCCTCGGGGTCGCTGGTGGTGGGCTCCATCTGGTCGCGAATGGCCCGTTCAAGGGTGTTCTGGGTCCAGCCCCAGGCATCGCCCTGGTTGTTCAGGTAACCCTGGGCAATCATCAGCAGGTGCGGTGCCTGCTGCTCATCCACTCGGCTGACCCAGGCCAGCAGCGGCGAGATGTTGGCAAAGCCGGCGGCGGTCAGGTAGGCACTCATTTCCAGCTCTGGATGAACACCTGGGTTGACCCGGCGGATCAGCTTGAGCACCACCCGGTCGCCGATCACTACCGAACTGTTGGACTGTTCGGCGCTGAGGTAGCGCACTTCACTTTCCTCGTCGAGAGCCAGGCCGGCCAATTGCGCCGTGCATTCGAAGCGCAATTCACCCTCATCGTTGCCGCATGGCAGGCGCAGGCCATCTTGGCAGGCAAGCATCACGGCGCGGATGAACGGCTCCAGCACGAAGGCATCTGTGATCAAGCCAACCTGGTGGGCGCGGCGCACCCGCGACAAGGCCAACTGCTGCGGCAGCGCGGTAGTGATCTGCTCCTCGCGCAGCAGGCCGAACGGCAGTTGGTAGCGGGTGGCCGTGCCGTCGCTGCGCACTTCGATTTCACTGAGCAGCACCGGTGTGGTGGCAGTGCCAAAACGCACGCCGTAACACAGGCGCACGGCGTCGATCGGCCCTTCCTTGCCGGCGAACCAACGCCGCTTGGGCAGGTATTGCGGCAGGATGGTGGCTTGCAGGGTATCGCTTGAAGGTGCTTCCAGTAGTTCTTCCATGCGCTTGCGCAGTACCAGCGTGGTCAATTCAGGTAACCCCTCGGTGGGCTGGATATGCCAGCTGGGCATGCGGTCACGGCTGGCCAGCAGGAACCAGTAGAAGGCATAGGGTGGCAAGGTCAGCAGGAACGGCAACTGGCCAATGGGCGGGAAGGCGCTGCCGCCGAGCATCTCCACCGGTACTTTGTCGGCGAAGTGTGACAATTCCAGTTCTGCGGCCTGGGCAGCGCGCGACACGTTGGCCACGCACAGAATGACCTCGGTGTTGCCGTCGACATCGGTGTACTCGCGGACGTAGGCGAGAATGCGCCGGTTGCTGGGCGTGAGCGTGCGCAGGCTGCCGCGGCCAAAGGCCTTCTGCTGCTTGCGCACCGCCAGCATGCGCCGGGTCCAGTTCAGCAGTGAATGCGGGTCGTGGCTTTGCGCTTCGACATTGACGGTCTGGTAGCCGTACAGCGGGTCCATGATCGGCGGCAGCACCAGGCGCTGCGGGTCGGCGCGGGAGAACCCGCCGTTGCGGTCCGGCGACCACTGCATGGGCGTACGCACGCCATCGCGATCACCCAGGTAGATGTTGTCGCCCATGCCCAGTTCGTCGCCGTAATACAGGGTTGGTGTGCCGGGCATCGACAGCAGCAGGCTGGTGAGCAGCTCGATGCGCCGACGGTCACGCTGCAGCAGCGGCGCCAGGCGCCGGCGGATACCCAGGTTGATGCGCGCGCGGCGGTCTTCGGCGTAGTAGTTCCACAGGTAGTCGCGCTCGCGGTCGGTGACCATTTCCAGGGTCAGCTCATCGTGGTTGCGCAGGAAAATCGCCCATTGGCAGTTGGCGGGAATTTCCGGGGTCTGGCGCAGGATGTCGGTGATCGGGAAGCGGTCTTCCATGGCCAGGGCCATGTACATGCGTGGCATCAACGGAAAGTGGAAGGCCATGTGACATTCGTCGCCCTCGCCTTCGCCGAAGTATGGACGCGTGTCTTCCGGCCACTGGTTGGCTTCGGCCAGCAGCATGCGGTCGGGGTAGTTGGCGTCGATTTCTGCGCGGATCGCCTTGAGCACGTCGTGGGTTTCGGCGAGGTTCTCGTTGTTGGTGCCGTCGCGTTCGATCAGGTACGGGATGGCGTCCAGGCGCAGGCCGTCGACACCCAGGTCGAGCCAGAAGCGCATCACGCCGATCACCGCCTTGAGTACTTGCGGGTTGTCGAAGTTGAGGTCTGGCTGGTGCGCGTAGAAGCGGTGCCAGAAGTACTGGCCAGCGACCGGGTCCCATGTCCAGTTGGACTTTTCGGTGTCGAGGAAGATGATGCGCGTGCCGTCGTATTTCTGGTCGTCGTCCGACCACACGTAGAAATCGCGCGCCTTGCTGCCGCGTTTGGCATGGCGGGCACGCTGAAACCACGGGTGCTGGTCGCTGGTGTGGTTGATGACCAGCTCGGTGATCACCCGCAAGCCGCGCTTATGTGCCTCGGCGATGAAACGCCGGGCATCGCCCAGGCTGCCGTAGTCGGGGTGCACGGCTTTGTAATCGGCAATGTCGTAGCCGTCATCGCGCCGAGGCGAGGGGTAGAACGGCAGCAGCCACAGGGTGTTGACGCCCAGCTCGGCGATGTAGTCGAGTTTGCTGATCAGGCCGGCGAAGTCGCCGATACCATCATTGTTCGAATCGAAGAACGACTTGATATGCAACTGGTAGATGACGGCGTCCTTGTACCACAGCGGGTCGTCGATGAAGGCTGCCGTGCGGGCACGCTTGGCCATGTGCGACTCCTTGCATTTTCCAGGTTGAGCGGGCACGCCCGCTCCCACTTTCACCTAGCCTTTTCGATACGCCAGATTCCGAATGGCTGGTGCCAAGGCTCGATGCGCATGAACTGGGTCTTGCCGTACCACGACCACCGATGGCCGTTCATCAGGTCTTCGCCATGGGTTTCGGCGTTGTCATCCAAACCAAGCTCCCACAGCGGCAGCTCGAAGTGCGCTTCCTGGGCGTTGTGCGGGTCGAGGCTGATCGCCACCAGGATGTAGTTGTCGCGCTCGGCCGTGCGCTTGGCGAAGTACAGGATGTTGTCGTTCCAGCAGTTGAAAAACGCCACGCCCAGATGCGTTTGCAAAGCACGGTTCTGCCGGCGGATGCGGTTGAGCTGGGCGATCTCGGCAATGATGTTGCCGGGCTGGGTGAAATCACGCGGGCGAATTTCGTACTTCTCCGAATCCAGGTACTCCTCCTTGCCAGGCAGCGGCGTGCCTTCGCACAGCTCGAAACCCGAGTACATACCCCATAGGCCCGAGCCCATGGTCGCCAGCGCCGCGCGAATGAGGAAGCCGGCGCGTCCAGAGGTGTGCAGGAAGTACGGGTTGATGTCCGGTGTGTTGACGAAGAAGTTGGGGCGATAGCACTGGCTCCACGGCGGCTGGTTGAGCTGCTCGTAGAATTCACGCAGCTCCTGCTTGGTGTTGCGCCAGGTGAAGTAGGTATAGCTTTGCGCGTAGCCGACCTTGCCCAGGCGCGCCATCATCGCCGGCCGGGTAAACGCTTCGGCGAGGAAGATGACGTCGGGGTGCTGGCTACGCACATCGGCGATCAGCCATTGCCAGAACGGCAGTGGCTTGGTGTGCGGGTTGTCGACGCGAAAGGTTTTGACCCCCTCCTCGACCCAGCCGATGATCACATCGCGCAGGGCCAGCCACAAACTCGGCACCGCGTCGGGGGCATAGAAGTCGACGTTGACGATGTCCTGGTACTTCTTCGGCGGGTTTTCGGCATAGCGGATGGTGCCGTCGGGGCGCCAGCTGAACCAGCCCGGATGCTCCTTGAGCCAGGGGTGGTCCTGCGAACACTGGATGGCGAAGTCGAGGGCGATTTCCAGGCCGTGCTCCGCCGCAGCGGCGACCAACCGGCGAAAATCTTCGCGACTGCCCAGTTGCGGGTGGATCGCATCGTGGCCGCCTTCGGCGCTGCCGATCGCGTAAGGGCTGCCGGGGTCGCCAGGTTCGGCATGCAGGGCATTGTTGCGGCCCTTGCGGTGCTGCATGCCGATGGGGTGGATGGGCGGGAAGTACAACACGTCGAAGCCCATGTCGCGAATCATCGGCAGGCGTTCGTGCACGTCGTTGAAGGTGCCGTGGCGCTGCGGGTCGTCGGTGATCGAACGCGGGAACAGTTCGTACCAGCTGGCAAATTGCGCCGCCGGGCGGTCGACATCGACCGGAAATTCACGGCTGCGGGCCAGGTAACTGCGGTGTTCGGCTTCGCTCATCAGGCGGGCGGTGGTTGGGTCGAGAAACAACGCCACCTGGTCGTCGGGACCGAGTGTAGCCAGGCGCTGCTGCACGGCCTCAAGTTCCTCGTGCAGGGCGCCGCTGCACAGTTCGAGGCCTTTGCTCAGCAGCAAACGGCCCTCTTCCAGCTCCAGTTTCACCTCGACGCCGGCGTGGTATTTTTTCTCCAGGTCGTGGCAATAAGTGGCAAACGGGTCGATCCAGGCCTCGATACTGAACAGGTGCGGGCCAAGTTCGGTGGGGGTGAACTCGGCCAACCACAGGTCGTTGCCCGGCGAGTGCATGGGCACGCAATGCCAGCGGCGGCTGTTGGCCTGGCGCCAGTTGAGCATCACCGCCAGGCGGTCGTGGCCATCGCAATAGACCTTGCTGCCGACGACCACCGGCTGGCCACTGATGGCCTTGGCGGCGAAGGTGCCGGCTTCGAGCACCGGTTGGGTGTCTTCGATCACGATGCGTGGCGCCAGCAACGCCTGGGATAGGCTGATGGCCTGGTCCGGGTGATCGTTCGCCGTGGGCACGTTTTCAAAGGGCTCGTTACGTGACATCGACCTTGCTCCCTCAGGCTGGTGGCGGTAAGGGTTCAGAGCCAGGCACAAGCGCGGGGTTCAAAAAAATTGAGCGAACGGCAGCTGCCAGCGGTCAGAGCCTGCAGCACCTCTTCATTCACCCACGCGAGGTCAGGCCATGAACATTCCCATTCCACCGGAAACCCCCGATCCCAACATCGACGACCCGAGCTTGCCGCCGCCCGTGCCAGAAGAAGAACCGGACGAGCTGCCGATCAAGCCGACCATGCCACCGACGGTGGGCGACCCGCCGAGCCAAGAGCCACCGGTGAAGGCTTAAGGGTAGACCAGGATTGTGTACTGGCAGGACCGGCCTCTTCGCGGGTAAACCCGCTTCCACAGGGATTGCGCCAACCTTGCAAGTGGCGCCGTACTGTGGGAGCGGGTTTACCCGCGAAAGGGCCGGTTGACCCAACCCATCAACCCGCAGATACCGCCGAGATTTCCGCCACACTAATCTCCCGCATGCGGAACTTCTGCACCTTGCCGGTCACCGTCATCGGGTATTCCTCAACAAAACGAATATGCCGAGGCACCTTGAAGTGGGCGATGCGTGCCTTGCACCAACCCTGCAGTTCCTCAACCGTGGCGCTATGCCCTGGGTGCAGCTTGATCCAGGCCACGATTTCTTCACCATAGCGGCTGCACGGAATGCCGATCACCTGCGCATCGGCCACCGCCGGGTGGGTATAGAAGAACTCTTCCAGCTCACGCGGGTAAATGTTCTCACCGCCACGAATGATCATGTCCTTGTTGCGCCCGACGATGCGCACGTGCCCATGTTCATCCATCACCGCCAGGTCGCCCGAATGCATCCAGCCCGCCGGGTCGATGGCGTCCGCCGTGGCCTGGGGGTTGTCCCAGTAGCCGAGCATCACGCTGTAGCCACGGGTGCACAGTTCACCGATCTCACCGCGCGGGACGATGCAGCCGTCGGCGTCCACCAGCTTGTTTTCCAGCTGCGGCTGGGTGCGGCCGACGGTGGTCACGCGCAGTTCCAGGTCGTCGTCCGGGCCGGTCTGCAGCGACACCGGGCTGGTTTCGGTCATGCCGTAGGCAATCTGCACTTCGGCCATGTGCATCTGGTCGATGACCCGGCGCATCACCTCGATCGGGCAGGTGGCACCGGCCATGATGCCACTGCGCAGGGTCGACAGGTCCATCTGCGCACGCGACGGGTGGTCGAGCATGGCGATGAACATGGTCGGCACGCCATAGAGGATGCTGGCGCGCTCCTCGGCCACGGCGCGCAGGGTAAGCTCGGCGTCGAAGGCGTCGTTGGGGTAGATCATGGTGCTGCCGTGTGTGATGCAACCGAGGTTGGCCATGACCATGCCGAAGCAGTGGTACAGCGGCACCGGGATCACCATACGGTCGCGCTCGGTCAGCCCCAGGCTTTCGCCGACCATGAAACCGTTGTTGAGGATGTTGTAGTGACTGAGGGTGGCACCCTTGGGCGCGCCGGTGGTGCCGGAGGTGTACTGGATGTTCACCGGCTGGTCGAACTGCAGGCTTTGCTGGCGAGCGCTGCAGGCCTCTGGCGAGGTCTGCCCTGCCCACTCGGGCAATGCGTGCCAGGGCAGGAAGCCGGCAGGCGGGTTGGCGGCCAGGCTGATCACACCGCGCAACGCTGGCAGGCGCTCACTGGCCAGTTCACCTGGCTTGGCGCTGGCCAATTCAGGCACCAGTTCCTGAACCATGGCATGGTAATCAGACGTCTTGAAGGCATCGGCACACACCAGCCAGCGACAGCTGGACTGGCGCAACACGTATTCCAACTCGCCCACGCGATAGGCAGGGTTGATGTTGACCAGGATGGCCCCAACCTTGGCGCTGGCCAGTTGCAAAATGCACCATTGCGCGCAGTTGGGCGACCAGATACCGACACGCTCGCCGGTGTTCACGCCCAGGGCCATGAGCGCGCGTGCATGGTTTTCGACCTGTGCGGCCAACTGCCGCCAGCTGTAGCGCAGGCCTTGATGGCGCGACACCAGCGCCTCGCTGTCGGCACAGCGGGCCACGGTGGCATCGAAGGCCTGGCCGATGGTCTGGGTCAGCAAGGCTTGGTCCTGGCGACCGCGGGTATAACTCGGTTGACTCATGGGTGTCCCTTCTTGTGGTTGTTCTGGGCACGGCTGAAGCAAGCGGGAATACTCTGGCGCAGATTTACGTTTACGTAAAGGTGACGAGTGGATTGACAGTGATCGCACGCAGGTTTACGTTAACGTAAAGGTGATGAACGACACCGGGTCTCGCAGGGCCGGCGGATTGCCCTGACGCTACGGTGTAACCCCATTTCAAGAACAAGAAGGTGCCCCAGCATGCATTACCCCTCCCTGAACTTCGCCCTGGGCGAGACCATCGACATGCTCCGCGACCAGGTGCGTACCTTCGTCGCCGCCGAACTGGCCCCGCGCGCCGCTCAAATCGACCACGACAACCTGTTCCCCGCCGACATGTGGCGCAAGTTCGGTGACATGGGCCTGCTGGGGATCACCGTCCCGGAAGAATACGGTGGCGCTGGCCTGGGCTACCTGGCCCATGTGGTCTCGATGGAAGAAATCAGCCGTGGCTCGGCCTCGGTGGCACTGTCCTATGGCGCCCACTCCAACCTGTGCGTCAACCAGATCAACCGCAACGGTACCCACGAGCAGAAGCTCAAGTACTTGCCCAAGCTGATCAGCGGCGAGCACATCGGCGCCTTGGCCATGAGCGAGCCCAATGCCGGCTCCGATGTGGTGTCGATGAAACTGCGTGCGGAAAAGCGCGGCGACCACTACGTGCTCAACGGCAGCAAGACCTGGATCACCAACGGCCCCGACGCCAACACCTACGTGATCTACGCCAAGACCGACCTGGACAAGGGCGCGCACGGCATCACCGCCTTCATCGTCGAGCGTGACTGGAAAGGCTTCAGCCGCAGCAACAAGTTCGACAAGCTTGGCATGCGTGGCTCCAACACCTGCGAGCTGTTCTTCGACGACGTGCAAGTGCCGGCAGAAAACATCCTGGGCCAACTCAATGGCGGCGTGCGCGTGCTGATGAGTGGCCTGGACTACGAGCGTGTGGTGCTGTCCGGCGGCCCGACCGGCATCATGCAAAGCTGCATGGACCTGGTGGTGCCCTACATTCATGACCGCAAGCAGTTCGGCCAGAGCATCGGCGAGTTCCAGCTGATCCAGGGCAAGATCGCCGACATGTACACCCAGCTCAATGCCAGCCGCGCCTACCTGTATGCCGTGGCCCAGGCTTGCGACCGTGGCGAGACCACCCGCAAGGACGCTGCCGGCGTCATCCTGTACACCGCCGAACGCGCCACGCAAATGGCCCTGGAGGCGATCCAGATTCTCGGTGGCAACGGCTATATCAACGAATTCCCGGCTGGCCGCCTGCTGCGCGACGCCAAGCTGTACGAAATCGGCGCTGGCACCAGCGAAATTCGCCGGATGCTGATCGGCCGCGAACTGTTCAACGAAACCCGCTGAGCATAAAGGGACGGGCGCACATGGCTACCTTGCACACCCAGATCAACCCACGTTCGGCGGAATTCGCCGGCAACAGTGCGGCGATGCTCGAACAGGTCCAGGCCCTGCGCGGCCTGCTCGCCCAGGTCGCCCAGGGCGGCGGCCCCAAGGCCCAGGAACGGCATACCTCGCGCGGTAAACTGCTGCCGCGCGAGCGTATCGACCGCCTGCTGGACCCTGGCTCGCCATTCCTCGAGATCGGCCAGCTGGCCGCCCATGAGGTGTACGGCGAAGACGTGCCGGCTGCGGGCGTGATTGCCGGCATCGGCCGCGTCGAAGGCGTGGAATGCATGATCGTGGCCAATGACGCCACGGTAAAGGGCGGTTCCTACTACCCACTGACGGTGAAGAAGCACCTGCGCGCGCAAACCATCGCGCTGCAAAACCGCCTGCCGTGCATCTACCTGGTGGACTCGGGCGGCGCCAACCTGCCACGCCAGGACGAAGTGTTCCCCGACCGCGAGCATTTCGGGCGGATTTTCTTCAACCAGGCCAACATGAGCGCGCAAGGTATTCCACAGATTGCCGTGGTGATGGGGTCGTGCACCGCTGGCGGCGCCTACGTACCGGCCATGGCCGACGAAGCGATCATGGTGCGCCAGCAGGCGACCATCTTCCTGGCTGGCCCGCCCTTGGTGAAAGCCGCAACCGGTGAAGTGGTCAGCGCCGAAGACCTGGGTGGCGCCGATGTGCATTGCCGTACCAGCGGCGTGGCCGACCATTATGCCGACAATGACGAGCACGCCCTGGCCATTGCCCGGCGCAGCGTGGCCAACCTTAACTGGCACAAGCTAGGCAAGCTGCAACGCCTGGCACCGGTGGCGCCGCTGTACGCCGCCGATGAACTGTATGGCGTGGTGCCAGCGGATGCCAAGCAACCGTTCGACGTGCGCGAAGTGATTGCGCGGCTGGTCGATGGCTCGGTTTTCGATGAGTTCAAGGCCCTGTTCGGCACTACGCTGGTGTGCGGCTTCGCCCACCTGCACGGTTACCCGGTAGCGATCCTGGCCAACAACGGCATTCTGTTCGCCGAAGCGGCGCAAAAGGGTGCGCACTTCATCGAGCTGGCCTGCCAGCGCGGCATCCCACTGCTGTTCCTGCAGAACATCACCGGCTTCATGGTCGGCAAAAAGTACGAAGAAGGCGGCATCGCCAAGCACGGCGCCAAGCTGGTTACCGCCGTGGCGTGTGCCCAGGTGCCGAAATTCACGGTAATCATCGGTGGCAGCTTCGGCGCCGGCAACTACGGCATGTGCGGCCGCGCCTACGACCCGCGCTTCCTGTGGATGTGGCCCAACGCACGGATCGGCGTGATGGGCGCCGAACAAGCCGCCGGGGTTCTGGCCCAGGTCAAGCGCGAGCAAAGCGAACGCAGCGGCCAGCCGTTCAGCGCCGAGGATGAAGCCAGGCTCAAGCAGCCGATCCTCGACCAGTACGAGCATCAAGGCCACCCCTACTACTCCAGCGCCCGCCTGTGGGACGACGGTGTCATCGACCCGGCACAGACCCGCGACGTGCTCGGCCTGGCGTTGTCTGCCGCGCTGAACGCGCCGATCGAACAGAGCCGCTTCGGCATTTTCCGGATGTGACCCATGAGCGACTTCAGCACCCTCGAAGTGACCCGCGACCCGCGCGGTTTCGCCACCCTGTGGCTGAGCCGCGAGGACAAGAACAACGCCTTCAACGCGCAGATGATCCGCGAGCTGATCGTGGCCATCGACCAGTTGGCCGAAGACGCCAGCCTGCGCTTCGTGCTGCTGCGCGGCCGCGGCCGGCACTTCAGCGCCGGCGCCGACCTGGCCTGGATGCAGCAATCGGCGCAGCTGGACTTCAATACCAACCTGGATGATGCCCACGAACTGGGCGAGCTGATGTACGCCCTGCACCGCCTCAAGGCCCCTACCCTGGCGGTGGTGCAAGGTGCAGCCTTTGGCGGCGCGCTGGGTTTGATCAGTTGCTGTGACATGGCCATCGGCGCCGAAGACGCCCAGCTGTGCCTGTCGGAAGTACGCATCGGCCTGGCCCCGGCAGTGATCAGCCCGTTCGTGGTCAAGGCCATTGGCGAGCGTGCCGCGCGCCGCTATGCGCTCACCGCAGAGCGCTTCAGCGGCGTGCGCGCCCGCGAGCTGGGCCTGCTGGCCGAGGTGTATCCAGCCAGCGAGCTGGACGCCCACGTCGAAGCCTGGGTGAACAACCTGCTGCAGAACAGCCCACAAGCGTTGCGCGCCACCAAGGACCTGCTGCGCGAAGTGGACGATGGCGAACTCAGCCCGGCCCTGCGCCGTTACTGCGAAAACACCATCGCCCGTATCCGCGTCAGCGCCGAAGGCCAGGAGGGCCTGCGCGCCTTCCTGGAAAAACGCCGCCCCGCCTGGCAAACCGATGACAAGAAGGAGCCGCGCCCATGAGCCGCCCCGTTTTGACCACCCTGCTGGTCGCCAACCGCGGCGAAATCGCCTGCCGGGTGATGCGCACCGCCAAGGCCATGGGCCTGACCACCGTGGCCGTGCACAGCGCCACCGACCGTGACGCCCGGCACAGCCGCGAAGCCGACATCCGCGTCGACCTCGGCGGCACCAAGGCTGCCGAAAGCTACCTGCAGGTCGACAAACTGCTGGCCGCGGCCAAGGCCAGCGGCGCCCAGGCCATCCACCCAGGTTATGGCTTCCTGTCCGAGAACGCAGGTTTTGCCCGGGCCATCGAACAAGCCGGGCTGATTTTCCTCGGCCCACCGGCCAGCGCCATCGACGCCATGGGCAGCAAATCGGCGGCCAAGGCGTTGATGGAGGCTGCCGGCGTACCGCTGGTGCCGGGCTACCACGGTGAAGCCCAGGACCTGGACACCTTCCGCGCCGCCGCCGAACGCATCGGCTACCCAGTGCTGCTCAAGGCCAGCGCCGGTGGCGGTGGCAAGGGCATGAAGGTGGTCGAGGAAGAAAGCCAGCTGGCCGACGCCCTGGCCTCGGCCCAGCGTGAGGCGCAATCGTCGTTCGGCGACTCGCGCATGCTGGTGGAAAAATACGTGCTCAAACCGCGCCACGTAGAGATCCAGGTGTTCGCCGACCAACACGGCAACTGCCTGTACCTCAACGAGCGTGACTGCTCGATCCAGCGCCGCCACCAGAAAGTGGTCGAAGAAGCTCCCGCCCCCGGCCTCTCGCCAGAACTGCGCCGTGCCATGGGCGAAGCCGCAGTGCGCGCGGCACAAGCCATCGGCTATGTGGGCGCCGGCACCGTGGAGTTTCTGCTCGACGCCCGTGGCGAGTTCTTCTTCATGGAGATGAACACGCGCCTGCAGGTGGAGCACCCGGTCACCGAAGCCATTACCGGCCTGGACCTGGTGGCCTGGCAAATTCGCGTGGCCTGCGGCGAAGCCCTGCCGATCACCCAGGAGCAGGTGCCGCTGATCGGCCATGCCATCGAGGTGCGCCTGTATGCCGAGGACCCGGCCAGCGAATTCTTGCCCGCAACCGGCAAGCTGATGTTGTATCGGGAGTCGGCGCCAGGCGAGGGCCGGCGGGTGGACAGCGGGGTCAGCGAAGGCGATGTGGTGTCGCCGTTCTACGACCCGATGCTGGGCAAGCTGATCGCCTGGGGCGAAGACCGCGAGCAGGCGCGCCTGCGCTTGCTGGCCATGCTCGACGAGTTCGCCATTGGCGGGCTGAAGACCAACATCGCCTTCCTGCGCCGCATCCTGGCCCACCCGGCGTTTGCGGCGGCGGAGCTGGATACCGGCTTCATTCCGCGCCACCAGGCGGTTTTGCTGCCGGCACCACAGGCAATGCCAGCAGGTTTCTGGGAGGCGGCGGCCGAGGCATGGCTGCAAGGCCAGGCCGGCCATCACCGCGATGACGACTGCCATTCGCCGTGGGGTGAGTGCAACGGCCTGCGCTTGGGCCTGCCAGCGCGTAGCAGCCTGCATCTGGTGAGCGGCGGGCAGGATCAGGCGGTTGCCTTGGAACGCAGTGCTGCGTCTACCTGGCAGCTAACGGGCGAACAACTGCTGCATGACCAGGACGGCGTACGTCGTCAGCACCTGGCCATCCGCCGGGGTGGCACGCTGTATCTGCAGTGGGATGGCGAGATGCATGCCATCGAAGCCTTCGACCCGATCGCGCAGGCGGAAGCCAGCCACAGTCATCAGGGCGGGCTGGGTGCGCCCATGAACGGCAGCATCGTGCGGGTGCTGGTGGAACCGGGACAGGTGGTGGAAGCAGGCACCGCGCTGGTGGTGCTGGAGGCCATGAAAATGGAGCACAGCATTCGTGCGCCGCATTCAGGCACAGTGAAGGCATTGTTCTGCCAAGAAGGCGATATGGTCAGCGAAGGGACGGTGCTGGTCGAACTGGTGGAGTAAGGGTACGGGGGCCGCTTTGCGGCCCCGGCATTCTAGAAGGCGCCATGCACCCGCACGACCACACCGATAAACTCGCATCCCTCTTCACACAGGATTGTCGGATAGCGCGTATTCAGCGGCTTGAGCATCTTGTCGCCACCCTCTTCGACCAACTGCCGCAACACAGCAGGCCGCCCCGGCTGGCGCGCAATCACCAGCCTGCCGGGCTCTACCGGCAGGCCAGTATCCACCAATACGCGCATGCCCTCAGGAACACTCTTGCCGCTGGCTGCATTCATCGAGTCGTTTTCAACCAACAGCCAGAACGCATTACCTGCTGGCATGTAATCGGTCTGCTCGTTGGACTTGGCTGTTTCAGGCAAAGGCCCCTGCAAGTCGGACCAAGCCAACACCGGGAAGCGAAAGCTTGCATAAAGCAGCGCTTCGCCCGACACCGGCTGCTCGACTGCATAACGCCCAGGGGCTTCGCGCACGATGTTGCGCTCTACCACCATGACTTGTGCTTCCAAAAACACCAGGCCGAGTTTCTCGAGCTTTTCGTTGATGGTTTCCACCGTCGGCCGCCGCGTGCCGCGCAGCCAATGCCCCACGCCGCCCTGAGTCATGCCCAGGCGTTCAGCCAGCTTGAGCTGGCTGAGGTTATGTTCGCGCTTGTAGCGCTTGAGAAATGCGTTCCAGTTTTCCATGAGCGGCAACAATACGGACTGTATTACCCACAGCAATACACAATCTGAATTATTTATCTGATATCTAACAGTACAGATTGACCTATCCTGTATTTCCAGTGTGTTTGAAGGGAAATCAGAAGGTATCGCAATGAAACCACCGAAAAACGACGAAACAGATCTCGACAGCGAAGCGGCCCGCCGCGCTCTCGATTACTACCTCAACCCGAACCCGCCACGGCCCAGCCTGGACAACAAGATCTGGACGCTGCACGAAGGCGTAACCAACGACCAGGCCCAGCAGCATGCCATCGCCCTGCTGCGTTGCGCCGCTGCAACCGCCCAGGAAACCGCAAGCCACCAGCACGGTAGCCAGCGCGAGCTGACCTTCGCCCTGATGCACATGATGGACATGGCGCGGGCACTGCTGGAGCACAAAGGCGCCGGAGAACCGGTTTTCAAGTAATGAAGAAGGGAGAAAACGTGATGGCCTGGAACGGCAAATGCCCCGATTGCCGGGACAAGGAAGCGCATCGGTAAAACTTTTTTACCGAATTAGCGAAAATTCATTTGACTGGCAAATGATAACGATTATTATTGCACTCAGCTGATCGCGAGATCTGCTGGATAACCTGGAGCTTAGGTCGCTCTCAGATTATCTCCTCATCAGGCTAATCACGGTTTTTGACCCGGCTTTTTGCCGGGTCTTTTTTTTGGCTCTTCAGGCTAATGAAGATCGTGATGGCGCGCATGATAGCAAAGGTGTTTCAGGGCGTGAACGCTCATTACAAAACTTTGCGGAATCAGCACTTGAGAATCAATCTCGTTTCGCCTACGCTGATCACGCATCAGGGAAGATGCCCCCACCCCTCCCCCTTTATAGAGCAAGGAGCTGTCCATGACCCGTCTGCTGCTGCCCCTTGAACACCCTACCACTGCCGCCGAACACAATGCCGACGATGCCCTTCTACATGCCCTGAAACGGCTGCCACGGCGCGTGCAGCAGGTGTTTCTGCTCAACCGCCTGGACCAGCTGGACTTTGCCACGATCGCTAGCCGCCTTGATCTGCCACTGGCAAGCATTGAACGGAACATGGACCAAGCGCTGCAGGTGGGCCGCTCGCGCCGGGATGTACTGGCGAGTGTTGCCGGGCAATGGTATGTGCGCTTGCAGAGCCCACAGGTGACAGCGTGCGAGCGGATCGACTTCCGCCGCTGGCTGGATGCGGACCCGGCTAACTTGCAAGCGTTTCATGACACAGAGCTACGCTGGCGCAGCCTGCTGGCACCAGCACGACAACTGGGCCACGACGGCTGGTATCGGCAAGGCCGGGCTGCACTGTCGCTGGGTGGTTGCTCGATTGCGGTGGGGCTTGGCGTTACAGCCCTGGTACTGTTCGGCTTCTGGGCCTGATCCTCGCTTCAGCCGCCCAAACACTGCTCGCATACGCCCAGCAGGCTACTGTACATTGTCAAGGAGCGGCCGCAACCGCTTGCAATTGGGTTGAAACCGGCGCGTAAGACAGCTGCCGATCACGCCCCTGTTTCGCGCCCCCTCCCGGAAACCGCCCTTCCATGCCTGTCAGCGAAAACGCATCGATCATCTGGGTCGTAGCCGCCCTCGCCACTTGCGGCGTCATCCTGCGCCCCTGGCGTATTCCGGAGTACGCCTGGGCCATGGGCGGCGCACTGCTGCTGACCGCTCTTGGCCTGATCACGCCGCACAGCGCGCTGGCTGCGGTGGCCGAAGGCAGCGACGTCTACCTGTTCCTGATCGGCATGATGGTGCTGGCCGAGCTTGCTCGCCAAGAAGGCCTGTTCGACTGGCTGGCCCACTATGCCGTCCAACACGCGCGAGGATCGGGGCAACGGCTGTTCGACCTGGTGTTCCTGGTGGGCACGCTGGTCACTGTTTTTTTGTCCAACGATGCCACGGCCGTGGTGCTGACCCCGGCAGTCTACGCTGCGTGCAAGGCCGCCAAGGCCGAGCCTTTGCCGTACCTGTTCATCTGCGCCTTCATCGCCAACGCCGCCAGCTTCGTGCTGCCCATCTCGAACCCGGCCAACCTCGTGGTATTTGGCAGCCAGATGCCGCCGCTACTGGACTGGTTAAGACAGTTCAGCCTGCCATCACTGGCGGCAATTGCCCTGACCTACGTGGCCCTGCGCCTGTCTCAGCGCCGACAGATCCGCCAGCCGCTGGCCTTGAACGTTCAAACCCTGCCACTGAGCGCGGGCGCACGGTTGTGCGCAGTGGGTATCGCCTTCACCGCGGTCTTGCTGCTGGGCGCCTCGGCGCTGGACCAGGCGCTGGGGCTGCCGACATTCTGCGCGGGGGTAGCGACCACCGCCCTGATCCACCTGCGCCAGCGGCGCAGCCCGACGCCAGTGTTGCGCCATGTCGCGTGGGGCGTGCTGCCACTTGTAGCAGGCTTGTTCGTGCTGGTCGAAGCGGTCGCCCAAACCGGCCTGGTGGTGCGTCTTGCCCATGCGCTGGCGGCGCTCGCCGAGGGCTCGCCGAACACAGCCAGTTGGGTAGCGGGCACAGGGGTTGCTATTGCCAGCAACCTGATGAACAACCTGCCGACCGGGCTGATTGCCGGGGCCATGGGGTCGGTCGTCGAGTTGCCGCAGCAAACTACCGCGGCTTTGCTGATCGGCGTGGACCTGGGCCCGAATCTGTCGATTACCGGATCGCTGGCCACGCTGCTATGGTTGGTCGCGATCCGCCGTGAAGGAGAGCACGTGGGGGCCTGGCACTTTTTACGCCTGGGGCTATTGGTGATGCCCCCTGCCCTGGCTGCCGCGCTGCTGGCGTTGTGGGTGTAACCCAGCGCACGCCTGGGGCTCTGAAGCGGCGCTTGATCTAACCAGTGCTGAAATTGCCGGGTAAGCAGCCGCCAACCCAGCCATAGGTAAAAAACCCATCGAGTAGGAGGCGGCTTCACAGCCGCCGTCCTCTCACACCACCGTGCGTACGGTTCCGTACACGGCGGTTCAGGTTATACGGCTAAGCCGGTTTATCGTATCCAGTATCGAGACCAGTCCGAACCTATCCCATAGCCTCTTCGGTAGCGCCTGATTCACATGAGATGCTCCCGAGTTCCACCACGGGCCTCGGCCATTAAAGGCCGATTTACAGGCACGTTCTTCGCTCAGGCCCAGGCGCATCAGGTTGCGCGCCCTCGTTGAGGGCCGTTTCCATTGACGCCAGATGACGCAGCGAAGTTTATGCCTGACCCAACCATCCAATTTCTCAAGTGGGCGTTTGCTCTGGCTGAGCTTGAAGTAGCCAGCCCAGCCTCGCAGGACAGGGTTGATTCGCTCAATGACAGTCGCCACTTTGCGGGCCCTTACACTGCGTAGCAATATTCTGAGTCGGTCGCGTAAGCGCCCCAGGCTCATCGTTGCCACACGCAGCCTTGGTTGCTGGTGCCTGCTCATCCCGTAACCCAAGTAGTCACACTTCCAAGCCCCTGCTACTTGGCTCTTCTTCCGGTTCACCGTCAGTTTCAAACGATGGCACAGGAAGCGCTCGATACTGGCCAACACCCGCTCGCCCGCCCGAGGACTGCGCACATAAATGTTCGCATCATCGGCGTAGCGCACGAAGCGATGACCCCGCCGTTCCAATTCGCGGTCGAGCTCATCCAGAAGGATATTCGACAGCAACGGCGAGAGTGGGCCGCCTTGCGGTGTCCCCTCTTGCCGTTGGCTGACGATACCGCCCGACATGGCCCCAGCTTCAAGGTAGCGGCGGATGAGCCTAAGCACTCGCTTGTCTTCGACGCGACGCTGCAAGCAGGCCATCAGGATGTCGTGGTTGACCCGATCAAAGAACTTTTCCAGATCAAGCTCCACGCACCAGCGATGCCCCGCCGCCACATGGGAGCGGGCCAGTTCAACGGCTTGGTGAGCGCTTTTGCCCGGACGAAAACCGTAGCTGTAGTCCGAAAACAGCGGATCGAAGAGTAGCGTGAGTTGTTGCTGTAATGCTTGCTGGATCAGGCGATCCACGACGGTGGGGATTCCCAGTTGCCGTGTGCCGCCCTGCGGCTTGGGAATTTCAACCGCTCGCACTGCTTGGGGATGGTATTCACCGGCCAGCAACCTGGCCTTGAGGGTTGGCCAATACTGTTTCACGTAGCCCGCCAAGTCAGCGACCGTCATGCCATCGGCACCCGGAGCCCCCTTGTTGCTAACCACGCGTTGATACGCACGCCTGAGGTTGGCCGGTGCAAGCACCCGCTCCATCAGCGTGTCCGGCTCCGCGTTCGTCCACGTCGCTGACGCCGCCGGCACCTTTGCACTGTCAGGCATCACCCTCGGCTTCTGGCCGGGATTCGGAGTGACAGATTCCGTTGTAGGAAATTTCTGCATTACGGCTACCAACGAGACAGTGACGCCTACTGGCGGCATAACCTGTTCGGCCCTTGGTGGCGCGGTTAACCGCCACTTACTACGGCCTCGGCTGACTTCTGCACGCTCGTCCCGTCGCCTCTCGACGCTCGGTAGCACAGTGGCAAACGTGCAGATCTCCCAGGGTAATTCGCGTGACCTTCCTGCTTATGCCTGTCGGATTTACGTCACAGCGTCCCGTGCAAGTACTGGGCTTTGACGATTTGGGCCGCCTCACCCCGCTGTGCCGCCTCTATCCGCTTCCTGTTCGTCAGGCCAGCAGTTTGCCTCGGGCTTCCTTCAGATTCGCGGTCGCCCACGACACCCTTGCCTCTGGCTAACACTTCCCCTTGCCGGGTGTGTAGAGGACTTTCACCTCCAAGTCACCCGCTTTGGCCACCACAACCAAGCGGGTTGCGCTACGCGCAACGCGCCATGCCTGGCGCACATCGAGTAGGAGGCGGCTTCACAGCCGCCGTCCTCTCACACCACCGTGCGTACGGTTCCGTACACGGCGGTTCAGGTTATACGGCTAAGCCGGTTTATCGTATCCAGTATCGAGACCAGTCCGAACCTATCCCATAGCCTCTTCGGTAGCGCCTGATTCACATGAGATGCTCCCGAGTTCCACCACGGGCCTCGGCCATTAAAGGCCGATTTACAGGCACGTTCTTCGCTCAGGCCCAGGCGCATCAGGTTGCGCGCCCTCGTTGAGGGCCGTTTCCATTGACGCCAGATGACGCAGCGAAGTTTATGCCTGACCCAACCATCCAATTTCTCAAGTGGGCGTTTGCTCTGGCTGAGCTTGAAGTAGCCAGCCCAGCCTCGCAGGACAGGGTTGATTCGCTCAATGACAGTCGCCACTTTGCGGGCCCTTACACTGCGTAGCAATATTCTGAGTCGGTCGCGTAAGCGCCCCAGGCTCATCGTTGCCACACGCAGCCTTGGTTGCTGGTGCCTGCTCATCCCGTAACCCAAGTAGTCACACTTCCAAGCCCCTGCTACTTGGCTCTTCTTCCGGTTCACCGTCAGTTTCAAACGATGGCACAGGAAGCGCTCGATACTGGCCAACACCCGCTCGCCCGCCCGAGGACTGCGCACATAAATGTTCGCATCATCGGCGTAGCGCACGAAGCGATGACCCCGCCGTTCCAATTCGCGGTCGAGCTCATCCAGAAGGATATTCGACAGCAACGGCGAGAGTGGGCCGCCTTGCGGTGTCCCCTCTTGCCGTTGGCTGACGATACCGCCCGACATGGCCCCAGCTTCAAGGTAGCGGCGGATGAGCCTAAGCACTCGCTTGTCTTCGACGCGACGCTGCAAGCAGGCCATCAGGATGTCGTGGTTGACCCGATCAAAGAACTTTTCCAGATCAAGCTCCACGCACCAGCGATGCCCCGCCGCCACATGGGAGCGGGCCAGTTCAACGGCTTGGTGAGCGCTTTTGCCCGGACGAAAACCGTAGCTGTAGTCCGAAAACAGCGGATCGAAGAGTAGCGTGAGTTGTTGCTGTAATGCTTGCTGGATCAGGCGATCCACGACGGTGGGGATTCCCAGTTGCCGTGTGCCGCCCTGCGGCTTGGGAATTTCAACCGCTCGCACTGCTTGGGGATGGTATTCACCGGCCAGCAACCTGGCCTTGAGGGTTGGCCAATACTGTTTCACGTAGCCCGCCAAGTCAGCGACCGTCATGCCATCGGCACCCGGAGCCCCCTTGTTGCTAACCACGCGTTGATACGCACGCCTGAGGTTGGCCGGTGCAAGCACCCGCTCCATCAGCGTGTCCGGCTCCGCGTTCGTCCACGTCGCTGACGCCGCCGGCACCTTTGCACTGTCAGGCATCACCCTCGGCTTCTGGCCGGGATTCGGAGTGACAGATTCCGTTGTAGGAAATTTCTGCATTACGGCTACCAACGAGACAGTGACGCCTACTGGCGGCATAACCTGTTCGGCCCTTGGTGGCGCGGTTAACCGCCACTTACTACGGCCTCGGCTGACTTCTGCACGCTCGTCCCGTCGCCTCTCGACGCTCGGTAGCACAGTGGCAAACGTGCAGATCTCCCAGGGTAATTCGCGTGACCTTCCTGCTTATGCCTGTCGGATTTACGTCACAGCGTCCCGTGCAAGTACTGGGCTTTGACGATTTGGGCCGCCTCACCCCGCTGTGCCGCCTCTATCCGCTTCCTGTTCGTCAGGCCAGCAGTTTGCCTCGGGCTTCCTTCAGATTCGCGGTCGCCCACGACACCCTTGCCTCTGGCTAACACTTCCCCTTGCCGGGTGTGTAGAGGACTTTCACCTCCAAGTCACCCGCTTTGGCCACCACAACCAAGCGGGTTGCGCTACGCGCAACGCGCCATGCCTGGCGCACATCGAGTAGGAGGCGGCTTCACAGCCGCCGTCCTCTCACACCACCGTGCGTACGGTTCCGTACACGGCGGTTCAGGTTATACGGCTAAGCCGGTTTATCGTATCCAGTATCGAGACCAGTCCGAACCTATCCCATAGCCTCTTCGGTAGCGCCTGATTCACATGAGATGCTCCCGAGTTCCACCACGGGCCTCGGCCATTAAAGGCCGATTTACAGGCACGTTCTTCGCTCAGGCCCAGGCGCATCAGGTTGCGCGCCCTCGTTGAGGGCCGTTTCCATTGACGCCAGATGACGCAGCGAAGTTTATGCCTGACCCAACCATCCAATTTCTCAAGTGGGCGTTTGCTCTGGCTGAGCTTGAAGTAGCCAGCCCAGCCTCGCAGGACAGGGTTGATTCGCTCAATGACAGTCGCCACTTTGCGGGCCCTTACACTGCGTAGCAATATTCTGAGTCGGTCGCGTAAGCGCCCCAGGCTCATCGTTGCCACACGCAGCCTTGGTTGCTGGTGCCTGCTCATCCCGTAACCCAAGTAGTCACACTTCCAAGCCCCTGCTACTTGGCTCTTCTTCCGGTTCACCGTCAGTTTCAAACGATGGCACAGGAAGCGCTCGATACTGGCCAACACCCGCTCGCCCGCCCGAGGACTGCGCACATAAATGTTCGCATCATCGGCGTAGCGCACGAAGCGATGACCCCGCCGTTCCAATTCGCGGTCGAGCTCATCCAGAAGGATATTCGACAGCAACGGCGAGAGTGGGCCGCCTTGCGGTGTCCCCTCTTGCCGTTGGCTGACGATACCGCCCGACATGGCCCCAGCTTCAAGGTAGCGGCGGATGAGCCTAAGCACTCGCTTGTCTTCGACGCGACGCTGCAAGCAGGCCATCAGGATGTCGTGGTTGACCCGATCAAAGAACTTTTCCAGATCAAGCTCCACGCACCAGCGATGCCCCGCCGCCACATGGGAGCGGGCCAGTTCAACGGCTTGGTGAGCGCTTTTGCCCGGACGAAAACCGTAGCTGTAGTCCGAAAACAGCGGATCGAAGAGTAGCGTGAGTTGTTGCTGTAATGCTTGCTGGATCAGGCGATCCACGACGGTGGGGATTCCCAGTTGCCGTGTGCCGCCCTGCGGCTTGGGAATTTCAACCGCTCGCACTGCTTGGGGATGGTATTCACCGGCCAGCAACCTGGCCTTGAGGGTTGGCCAATACTGTTTCACGTAGCCCGCCAAGTCAGCGACCGTCATGCCATCGGCACCCGGAGCCCCCTTGTTGCTAACCACGCGTTGATACGCACGCCTGAGGTTGGCCGGTGCAAGCACCCGCTCCATCAGCGTGTCCGGCTCCGCGTTCGTCCACGTCGCTGACGCCGCCGGCACCTTTGCACTGTCAGGCATCACCCTCGGCTTCTGGCCGGGATTCGGAGTGACAGATTCCGTTGTAGGAAATTTCTGCATTACGGCTACCAACGAGACAGTGACGCCTACTGGCGGCATAACCTGTTCGGCCCTTGGTGGCGCGGTTAACCGCCACTTACTACGGCCTCGGCTGACTTCTGCACGCTCGTCCCGTCGCCTCTCGACGCTCGGTAGCACAGTGGCAAACGTGCAGATCTCCCAGGGTAATTCGCGTGACCTTCCTGCTTATGCCTGTCGGATTTACGTCACAGCGTCCCGTGCAAGTACTGGGCTTTGACGATTTGGGCCGCCTCACCCCGCTGTGCCGCCTCTATCCGCTTCCTGTTCGTCAGGCCAGCAGTTTGCCTCGGGCTTCCTTCAGATTCGCGGTCGCCCACGACACCCTTGCCTCTGGCTAACACTTCCCCTTGCCGGGTGTGTAGAGGACTTTCACCTCCAAGTCACCCGCTTTGGCCACCACAACCAAGCGGGTTGCGCTACGCGCAACGCGCCATGCCTGGCGCACCCAAAAAAAAAGAGGCCATTAAGGCCTCTTCTTTTTGATCCCAGCGACGCACTGAGGATCGAATTTGGAGCGGGAAACGAGACTCGAACTCGCGACCCCGACCTTGGCAAGGTCGTGCTCTACCAACTGAGCTATTCCCGCGTCGTGATGGGTGCCATTGTAGCGATTTCTAAAACAGCGTCAACCCCTTGATTCAAAAAAGTTTTATTTTTGTTCCGAGCCTTCGCGCAGGTGCGGCCAGGCAGCCAGCAGGTAATGCACCATAGACCACAGCGTCAGCCCCGCCGCCACCAGCAGCAGGCCGTAGCCCAGGATCACCCAGAAGGTCACTGCCGGCGGGTTGGCCAACAGAATCACCAGGGCGAGCATCTGCGCCGCCGTCTTCCACTTGCCAAGGTTGGACACCGCCACATGTGCCCGTGCGCCCAGCTCGGCCATCCACTCGCGCAGTGCCGACACCACGATTTCGCGACCGATGATCACTGCCGCAGGCAGGGTCAGCCAGAAGTTGGCGTGGGTTTGCACCAGCAGCACCAAGGCCACCGCCACCATCAGCTTGTCGGCCACAGGGTCCAGGAAGGCACCGAACGGCGTGCTCTGCTGCAGGCGACGCGCCAGGTAGCCGTCCAGCCAGTCGGTGGCGGCGGCGACGGCGAACACACTGCTGGCGGCCATGTAGCTCCACTGATAGGGCACATAGAACAGCAGGATGAAGATCGGGATGAGCAGGACGCGTAGAACGGTGAGCAGGTTTGGAATATTCATCGGTACGACTGGCTGCAAGTTGAGCCCGGCATTCTACTCGCTATGCAGGCTGGCATAAATTGATTCGGCAAGCTTTTTACTGATGCCGGGGGCTTTGGCTATTTCATCGATACTGGCGCGGTTGAGCTCTTGCAGGCCGCCGAAATGTTTCAGCAGGTCGCGGCGGCGCTTCGGCCCCACCCCGGCTACATCTTCAAGGCTGGAGACGCGACGGGCCTTGCCACGGCGGGCGCGGTGCCCGGTGATAGCAAAACGGTGGGCTTCGTCGCGGATCTGCTGGATCAGGTGCAACGCCGAGGAATCGCCTTTGAGGGTGAATTCGTGGTGCACGTCGTTCAGGTACAGGGTTTCGAAACCCGCCTTGCGCGTTACGCCCTTGGCCACACCGAGCAGGGTCAGGTCGGTAAAGCCCAGCTCCTGCATCACGTCGCGGGCCATGTTCAGCTGGCCTTTGCCGCCGTCCACCAGCAGCACGTCAGGCAGTTTGCCCTCGCCATCCTTGATACGCCCGTAGCGACGGGTCAGGGCCTGGTGCATGGCGGCGTAGTCGTCACCCGCCGTGACGCCTTCGATATTGAAGCGCCGGTAATCGGATTTCAGCGGGCCTTCGGGGCCGAACACCACGCAACTGGCCACAGTGGCTTCGCCACTGGAGTGGCTGATGTCGTAGCATTCCAGGCGTTGTGGCACTTCGTCCAGGCCCAGCACTTCAGCCAGGGCTTCGAAACGTGCCGCCATGTGCTGACGGTTGGCCAGGCGGGCATTCAGCGCCTGCTCGGCATTGGTCACCGCCAGCTGCTGCCAGCGGGCGCGGGTGCCACGCACCCGGTGGCTGATGGTCAGCTCGCGGCCACGCAGTGTGTGCAGTGCCTCGGTAATGGCGTCGAAGTCTTCGTGAACAACGTTGACGATCAACTCGCCTGGCAATTCGCGCTCTGCGTTGCCCAGGTAGTACTGGGAAAGGAAGGCGGCCATGACCTCGGCCACTTCCTCTTCGATGCCCACCTGCGGGAAGAAGTTCTTGCTACCCAGCACTCGTCCGCCACGCACGCTGATCAAGTGCACACAGGCACCACCTGGGTTGACGAAGGCCGCGATCACGTCGACATCGCCGTTGCCGCCTTCGATGTACTGCTGGTCCTGCACGCGGCGCAGCAGCGCGATCTGGTCACGAAGTTCGGCGGCTTTTTCGAAATTGAGGGCCATGGCGGCCTTTTCCATTTCGGCATTCAATTCGTTGCCCAGTTGCTGGCTACGGCCCTCCAGGAACATCACCGAATGGCGCACGTCCTCGGCGTATTCCTCAGCGCTCACCAGGTCGGTACAAGGCCCTTTGCAGCGCTTTATCTGGTACTGCAGGCATGGCCGGGTGCGGTTGGCGTAGTAGCTGTCTTCGCACTGGCGCACGGAAAAGGCCTTTTGCAGCAGGCTGAGGCTTTCGCGGATCGCCCCGGCGCTGGGGTAAGGGCCGAAGTAGCGGCCCTTGGCTTTTTTCGCCCCACGGTGAATGCCCAATCGTGGGAACTCACCGTCGGACAGGAACACGTAGGGGTAGGATTTATCGTCGCGCAGCAGAATGTTGTAGGGCGGCCGCCATTCCTTGATCAGGTTCTGCTCCAGCAGCAACGCCTCGGTTTCGTTGGCGGTGATGGTGGTTTCGACCTGGGCGATACGCGCGACCAAGGCGGCAGTCTTGGGCGCCAGGCCGGTCTTGCGAAAATAGCTGGCCAGACGCTTTTTCAGGTTCTTGGCCTTGCCCACGTAAAGCAGCCGGGCCTCGCCGTCGAACATCCGGTAAACGCCTGGGCGACCACTGCAGGTCGCCAGGAATGCGCTGGCATCAAAATCTTGGGACATGGGGGGTTACAGGCTTGCGTCAACCATACCGTGGCGAACGGCCAGCAAGGTCAGTTCGACGTCGCTGGTGACCGAGAGTTTTTCAAAGATCCGATAACGGTAAGTATTGACGGTCTTGGGCGAGAGGCACAACTTGTCAGAGATGATCTGCACCTTTTGGCAGCCGACGATCATCAGGGCAATCTGGATTTCCCGTTCGGACAATGTGTCGAACGGCGAGCCCTGTGGCTGGAACGGTTTCAGCGCCAGCTGCTGGGCAATCTGCGGGCTGATGTAACGCTGGCCGGCAAAAGCCAGGCGAATGGCCTGAACCATTTCATCGAGGCCTGCGCCCTTGGTCAGGTAGCCAGCAGCGCCGGCCTGCAGCAAACGTGTGGGGAACGGGTCTTCCTCGCACACCGTCACCGCCACCACCTTGATGTCCGGGTGGCTGCGCAGCAGCTTGCGGGTGGCTTCCAGCCCGCCGATGCCTGGCATTTTCACGTCCATCAGCACCACGTCCGGCTTCAGCTCTCTGGCCAGCTTGAGTGCCGACTCGCCTGAATCCCCCTCACCCACCACCTGCAAGCCATCGATGTCGGCCAGCATGCGGGTAATACCGGTTCGTACCAGATCGTGATCATCGACCACTAAGACCCTAATCAAGCACACACCTCGTAAACAGGGCGATTGGATCCCGCCACCTTAACAAAATTTTTCCCGGTGGGCCTAGCGCATTACTTCCTTCAGAAAAGCCTGACGTTCAACGGTAAGCGGCCTCACTGTTTGCCTAGGCTTGGCGTTGTCGGCCAACCGCCCCAACAGATGCCAGAGCGCCGCCTGATCGTCCAGCGATAATTGTCGAAAAGCCCCCAGCAAACCCGACTCGTCGGTGCTCAAGCCTTGCAGCGGTGCAGGGGTACGCAGGCCGCTGAGCACGTACAGCGCGTCCACACCCCTGGCCGCCAGTGCCGCCAGGTAGTCGACCCGCGGCGTGCGCTCACCGCTTTCGTACTTACCCTGGGCATTGGGCTCGACCCCGCCGATATCGCCAAATACGCGCTGGGTCATGCCCAGCCGTTCACGCTCTTCCCGCAGCCGTGGACCGATTCCATTCATAGGGCTTCTCCTCTTCCCTGATCGCCGTCATGCACGGCCTACCCACCTGCAGGCAGCCGTAAACGTGTGGATCCACTATGCCCCTGCTCTGCAGTCGCGACAAGCCATCATTTAGCTATTAGCCGATTACCCGCTGCATACGTACGAAGCAATCGTCCGCCCCCATTTCGACGAAGCCGTGGCGCTGGTACAGCAAGCGGGCCGGGTTGCTGCGAAACACCATCAGCCGCAGTAGCGCAAGGCGCCGTTGCCTGGCCCACAGCGCCAGCTGTTCCAACACCCAGCCACCGACCCCACGCCCACGGTGCTCGGGCAACAAGTGCAACTCGCGGATGAACAGCGCCTGTCGGTCCTGGCTGAGGCTGCAAAAACCCAGCAGGGTGCTACCTTCGGTCACCAGCCACTGTTCACGCCAGCCCCAGGCTTCGTCGAAGGCCTCTTCGATCCACAGCAGGTCGTATTCGCGGTAATACGGCAACATGGCCCGGCGAGTGAGGTCACGGGCGAAGGTGCAGTGGGTGTCGTCGGCGGGGGTTAACTGTAAGGGCATCGCTTATCGCTCATCGGGCATAACAGACTGGCGAACTACCAGGCCCACGCCGGTCCAGTTCGTCTTCCAGCCACTCGGCCAGCACTCGGGCATTGTTGTGCTCGGTGTCCTTGCCGGCAAAAAGCAATGTCAGCGTACCCTTGCCAGCCATGTCCAGTAGCGGATACCAGTGCTCGGGGTGGGCCGCCAGCTGTTGCTGGTAGCGCTGGGTAAAACCGGCAAAATCGATCTCACCCTGATGAAATGCCTTGCGCAACTCTGCCGAGGGTGCCACCTCGCGCAACCACTCCCCGTGCAGGTCTTCCTTGCGTTTGTTGCGCGGCCACAGGCGGTCGACCAGCACGCGCTGGCCATCTTCATCCGCGACCGCATCGTAGACACGCTTGCAGCGAATCATGGGTTGCTCCTGCCATTACCGTCCGTCTTGAGCCTAGATAATTCATTGATCGAGGTCACGGCCGACTCGCCAATTGTTTCTATGCTCAAGGCCTTTGGCAACTTCGCCCACGCCAACCGGAGCCCTCATGGCAACCCCGTCAGTGGCCAGCCAGCCGCAACTGGCCCAACGCGATTCCCGCCCGCAGCTCGCCCACAAGCCCGGGCGTGCCACCTTGGTGCTGTTCTTCGGCCTGTTGCTGGCAGGCATCGCCTACACCGCTTGGAGCCTCAAGCAGGATGTAACCGCCAGCGGCACGGTTATCACCACGGTCACACCCTTCCTGCTCCTGGGCCTGGCGCTGGTGATTGCCTTGGGCTTCGAGTTCGTCAACGGCTTCCACGACACCGCCAACGCGGTAGCCACGGTGATATACACCCATTCGTTGCCGGCACCGATAGCGGTGGTATGGTCCGGGCTGTGCAACTTCCTGGGGGTGCTGCTTTCCAGCGGCGCGGTGGCGTTCGGCATCATCGCCCTGCTGCCGGTAGAACTGATTTTGCAGGTTGGCTCGTCAGCCGGCTTCGCCATGGTCTTCGCCCTGCTACTGGCGGCGATCATCTGGAACCTTGGCACCTGGTGGTTGGGCCTGCCGGCGTCGTCCTCGCACACCCTGATCGGCTCGATCATCGGCGTGGGCGTGGCCAATGCACTGATGCATGGGCGCGACGGCACCAGCGGGGTGGACTGGGCCCAGGCCAGCAAGGTGGGGTATGCCTTGCTGTTTTCGCCGCTGATCGGTTTTGCCTGCGCTGCCCTCCTGCTGTTGGCCCTGCGCGCGCTGGTCAAACGCAAAGAGCTGTACCAGGCGCCAGAAGGCCGCACCCCTCCGCCTTGGTGGATCCGCGGGGTGCTGATCCTGACCTGCACCGGGGTATCGTTCGCCCACGGCTCCAACGACGGCCAGAAAGGCATGGGCCTGATCATGCTGATTCTGGTGGGCACCCTGCCGATGGCTTACGCGCTGAACAAGACCATGCCCAATGAGCAGGCCCTGCAGTTTTCTGCCGTCGCCGAAGTAACCCGCCAGGCCTTGCTGCGCAGCGACCCGCATGCGGCCCCGGCCGACCCACGCCAGGTACTCACCCTGTTCATTGCCGAACCCAAGGCCAGCCCGCAACTGGTCCCGGCATTGGCCGCACTCACCGGGATGATCGGCGAACAGGTCAAAGGCTACGGTTCGCTCAAGCGCGTCCCCGCCGAAGCCATGGCCAACGTGCGCAACGACATGTACCTGACCAGTGAAGCCATCCGCCTCATGGAGAAAAACCGGCTGGTGGCATTCGATGCCGACACCCGCAACCATGTGCAGCTGTTCAAGACCCAGTTGGACGACGCCACTCGCTATATCCCGCTGTGGGTGAAGGTGGCCGTGGCCATCGCGCTGGGGCTGGGGACCATGGTGGGCTGGCGGCGCATTGTGGTCACAGTTGGCGAGAAGATCGGCAAGACCCACCTCAGCTATGCCCAAGGGGCTTCGGCCGAAGTGGTGGCGATGTGCACCATTGGCGCAGCGGACATGTTCGGGCTGCCGGTTTCGACCACCCATGTGCTGAGTTCGGGGGTAGCCGGGACCATGGTTGCCAATGGCTCGGGGCTTCAGAAGCGCACGCTGATCAATCTACTGATGGCCTGGGTGCTGACCCTGCCAGCGGCAATGCTGTTGGCAGGGAGCCTGTACTGGCTGCTGAACCAGATCTTCTAGTCAGCGGGGTGATCAGGCGGGGATTTTCAGGCCGCGCTGCACCGCCGGCCGCTCGAGGAACGCGGCCAGCACCCGCTGCACGTCCTTGAACTGATCAAAACCGACCAACTCCCGGGCGTTGTAACGTTCCACCAGGTTACGCACCCACGGGAAAATGGCGATGTCGGCGATGCTGTATTCGTCAACCATCCACTCCCGCCCTTTCAAGCGCCGATCCAGCACACCCAGCAGGCGCTTGGACTCGTTGACATAGCGGTCACGCGGGCGCTTGTCTTCATATTCCTTGCCAGCAAAGAAGTGAAAGAAACCGACCTGGCCAAACATCGGCCCGATGCCGCCCATCTGGAACATCAGCCACTGCAGGGTCTGGTAACGCTGGGCCGGGTCCTGGCTGAGCAACTGGCCGCTCTTCTCTGCCAGGTACTGCAGAATCGCCCCCGACTCGAACAGCGGCAGCGGCTGGCCGCCCGGCCCGTTGGGGTCGAGGATGGCGGGGATCTTGTTGTTGGCACTGAGTGAGATGAACTCGGCACTCAACTGGTCATCGTTATCGAAGCTGACCTTGTGCGGCTCATAGGCCAGGCCGATTTCCTCGAGCATGATCGACACCTTGACGCCATTGGGCGTCGGCAGCGAGTACAGCTGCAGGCGTTCAGGGTGTTTGGCGGGCCACTTGCGGGTAATGGGGAAAGCACTGAGATCGGTCATGATCAACCTTGCCTGGGGGATGAACCTGTCACTCTAGAGACATCCCCGGCCGCTGACCATCACCGACCACTCATCAGCGCGGGCAACTCAGGCCTGGCCATGGGCCTTGAGTTTGAGTTTTTCGGTATCCACACGCACGAACACCGAGTCGGCGCTCACGGTCAGCACGTCGCCAGCCCAAACTTCGCAGATAACCCGGCTCTTGCGACCCACTTCGCCCTCCACACGCGCCTTGAGCAGCAACTCGACACCCATCGGCGTAGGTTTCAGGTAGGTCAGGTTAAGTGTGCCGGTAACGCAGTCTATACGTGGCAGGCTGCCGGGCTCGCGGCCTTCGTTGCGGTAGTGGTAGGCCATGGCTGTCCAGTTGGAGTGGCAGTCGACCAGCATCGCCAGCAGGCCACCGTAAACCAGGCCGGGCCAGCCAATGAAGGTGCTGTCGGGCGAGTGCCGGCACAACAGGTGAACGCCGTCGGCGTCCCAGTGACTTTGCAGGTGCAGGCCGCTTGGGTGGGAACAGCCGCAGCCGTAGCAGGTACCCTCCGGCGCCGCGAGGGCCTGAAGGGAAAGGGGTTGGTCGTTCATACGCTTCCTGTGCTTATTGATATGGGGGCGCGCAACGCCCCCATTAAAACAGAAACATCAGGCCGTCTGGGCAACCACATTGGCACGCCGCTGGGTCAGCGAAACCAGCAGGATGAACGCGGTCACCCCCGCAGTCATCAGCGTTTCATAGCGGTAGGCATCGCTGAACAGCATGTAGCCCAGCACCATGACGATGGTGCCGATCACCAGCCAGGTCAGCCACGGGAACAGCCACATCTTCAGCTCGAGCGGGCGCCCTTCACGTTCGGCACGGGCACGCATACGCAGCTGCGATACGGCAATCACCAGGTACACCAGCAGGGCGATGGCCCCCGTGGTGGACAACAGGAAGCCGAACACCTTGCCAGGGAACACATAGTTGACCAGGCAGCCGGCAAAGCCTGCCAGGGTAGAGAAGATCACCGCCACTGTCGGCACGCCGGAACCGGAAATGCGCTTGGTCACGCTCAGCGCCTGACCACGAGCACCCAGCGAGTAGAGCATGCGCGACGCGGTGTACAGCCCCGAGTTCATGCAACTGGTCACCGCCACCAGTACCACCAGATCGACCAGCAGCTTGGCGCCCGGCACGTTCAGCACTTCCAGCACGCGCTGGAACGAGCCGACTGCTTTGAGCGCTGGGTCGTTCCAGGCCACCAGGGACACCACCAGGAAGATCGACGCCAGGTAGAAGATGGCGATGCGATACACCACCAGGTTGGTGGCGCGGCGGATCTTGTCTTTCGGGTTGGCGGTTTCGTCAGCCGCGATGGTGACAATTTCGGCACCGAAGAACGAGAAGATGGTGATCAGTACGCCCCCCAACACCGTCCCGAAGCCATTGGGCATGAAACCACCGTTGTCCCACAGCCGGCTGACTCCAGAGACTTCAGCCAGCGGCCAGAAGCCGAACACCGCCAAGGTGCACACCCCGATGAAGCCGATGATCGCTACCACCTTGACCAGCGCGAACCAGTACTCGAAGGCACCGAAGTTCTTCACGCTGACCAGGTTGGTACCCGACAGCACCAGCATGATCAGGAAGGCGAACAGCCAGGACGGCACGCCAGGGAAGTAGGCGTGCAGGATGTCAGCGCCGGCAATGGCTTCCACCGGAATGATCAGTACCCAGAACCACCAGTACAACCAGCCGATGGTAAAGCCCGCCCAAGGGCCGATGGCCTCCGAGGCATAGGTGGAGAACGAGCCGCTGTTGGGGTTGGCGATGGCCATTTCGCCGAGCATGCGCATCACCAGCAGGACCAGCAAGCCGGTCATGGCGTAGGAAATGAGGATGGCCGGGCCGGCGGTGGCGATGGCGTTGGAAGAACCGATGAACAGGCCGGCGCCGATGATGCCGGCGATGGAGATCATGGACACCTGACGGGAGGTCAGGCCGTGTTGCAGGGAACGCTGTTTCTTGTTGTCTTGCGAAGCCATGAAGAACCCTCGAATGGGTCGGCCGCAGCAAAGCGGCTGAAGGTCGGAGCAGAATTCTTATAAATTTCTGATTGTCGTTGTTGTTGTTTTGCAGATGCCGGAAGCGGGTACTGACCTCCTCTTCGCATGACCGGTTGTAATCGTTGATCCAGGTCAGTATTAATCTATAGGCCGGGGTCAACAAACGACCTTTTCGAACCACATGATTCCGTTTTGGAATGAACTTCATCCTTTTTTGCTCGGTATTTGCCCGTCATGTCCAAACGCCTGATGCCTTCGACCACCGCCCTTCAGTGCTTCGAAGCGGCCGCCCGCCACCTCAGTTTCACCCGTGCGGCCCAGGAACTGCACCTGACCCAGAGCGCTGTCAGCAAGCAGGTGGCGCAGCTTGAGGACATGCTTTCGCACTCGCTGTTTCAGCGCATTCGACGGCGCCTGCACCTGACCCCGGCCGGCGCGCTGTACCTCACCGAAGTGAACAAGATCCTCACCCAGATCGACATCTCCAGCCGCTACATCCTCAGCTACGGCGACGAAACCGAAGTGCTGCGCATCGCCACCCAACCCACCTTCGGCGCGCGCTGGCTGGTGCCCAAGCTCAAGGGTTTTGGCGACCGCTACCCACGCATTCACCTGGATGTACGCAATGAGTTGGAACCGTTCGACCTGGTACAGGCCAAGGCCGACATCGCCTTTTTCTTCGGTCAGGGCACCTGGCCTGGTGCAACCTGCATCGAGCTGTTCAGCGAAGAAGTGGTGCCCGTCTGCAGCCCGCAACTGCTGGCCAATCACCGATTCGACAGCGCCCAGGCGCTGACCGAGCACCGCCTGCTGCAGTGCGTGTCGCGGCCGGAAGCCTGGCATGAGTGGTTTCTGGGGCTGGGGCTGCACAGCCAGAACAGCTACCACGGGCCGCGCTTCGACACGTTCTACCTGTGCATCCGGGCGGCCATTGCCGGCTGCGGCATTGCCCTGATACCACGCTACCTGGTGGCCGAAGAACTGAGCGAGGGCAAGCTGGTGGTGGCTTGGGACCACCCGGTGGCGAGCAATGGCCGGCACTTCATTGCCCATGCCGAGCATGCGGCCGAAGTGCCGAAGATCAGGGCTTTTGTGCAGTGGATTCGCGAACGGGTGGCTGAGGGGGACTGATTCAACCGATCCCGGCCAGATCACGAATCCAGGGAATGACCGCAATCGAATAATTCGTTTGCGAAATACCCCCCCGACACGCTTGGATAATAAGAAACTCGAACAAAGGTCCCGCGTGCCCATGAACCAGGAAAGTATCAGCCAATCCATCGCCATCGTTCACCCGATCACACTTTCCCATGGCCGCAATGCCGAAGTCTGGGACACCGACGGCAAACGCTATATCGACTTTGTCGGCGGTATCGGTGTACTCAACCTGGGCCACTGCAACCCGGCCGTGGTCGAGGCCATCCAGGCCCAGGCCACCCGCCTGACCCACTACGCCTTCAACGCGGCACCTCACGGCCCGTACCTGGCGTTGATGGAGCAGCTGAGCCAGTTCGTGCCCGTCAGCTACCCACTGGCCGGCATGCTCACCAACAGCGGCGCGGAAGCAGCGGAAAACGCCCTGAAAGTGGCCCGCGGCGCTACCGGCAAGCGCGCCATCATCGCCTTCGACGGTGGCTTCCATGGGCGCACCCTGGCCACCTTGAACCTCAACGGCAAAGTCGCCCCTTACAAGCAACGGGTCGGAGAACTGCCCGGGCCGGTGTACCACCTGCCCTACCCCAGCGCCGACACCGGGGTGACCTGCGAACAGGCACTCAAGGCCATGGACCGCCTGTTCAGCGTCGAGCTGGCCGTGGAAGACGTGGCAGCGTTCATCTTCGAACCGGTACAAGGCGAAGGCGGCTTCCTCGCCCTGGACCCGCCCTTCGCCCAGGCCCTGCGCCGCTTCTGCGACGAGCGCGGCATCCTGATCATCATCGACGAGATCCAGTCGGGCTTTGGCCGCACCGGCCAGCGCTTCGCCTTCCCGCGCCTGGGCATCGAGCCCGACCTGCTGCTGCTGGCCAAGAGCATTGCCGGTGGCATGCCACTGGGTGCGGTGGTCGGGCGCAAGGAATTGATGGCATCGCTGCCCAAGGGCGGCCTGGGTGGCACCTATTCAGGCAACCCGATTGCCTGTGCGGCAGCCCTGGCCAGCCTGGCGCAGATGACCGACGAAAACGTCGCCACCTGGGGTGAGCGCCAGGAGCAGGCGATCGTCAGCCGTGTCGAGCGCTGGAAGTCCTCGGGCCTGAGCCCGTACATCGGCCGCCTGACCGGCGTGGGCGCCATGCGCGGTATCGAGTTCGTCAATGCCGACGGCAGCCCGGCACCGGCGCCACTGGCCAAGGTGATGGAGGCGGCGCGGGCCAAGGGCCTGCTGCTGATGCCCAGCGGCAAAGCGCGGCACATCATCCGCCTGCTGGCCCCCCTGACCATCGAGGCCGAGGTGCTCGAAGAAGGCCTGGATATCCTCGAGCAGTGCCTGACGGAGCTGAACTGAGGTTTACAGACCCAGTTCTTGCGGGGTGAGCATGTCGGACTCGAAGGCAATCCAGCCGCCTTCGAGCTCAGCGTGGCCATTGACGATCGGGCCGTAGTAGGTCAGGCCGTTTTCCAAGGTCACGCAGATATGCGTGGCGCTTTTTTCTGGGGCCGCGAGCGTACCGACGAAATGCACCTTTTTCAGGGTTTCGGTCACCGCCTCCAGGCCAACGCGCATGTTGGGGTTTTCCGAGGCCTCGGTATCTCCGCCACGGTCTTCGGCGCTGATGGTCACGGTGGCGGTGTACGGGTACTGGGTGCTCAAGCGGGGTTACCTCATTGGGTGTGTAGGCGTATGGGCGCGTAGAGTACGGCAGGCGGCCCCTGTTGTCTCTACTGGCCTCATCGCCAGCAAAAGGTGATCTGCCTGCCCCGATCTGTTAGGGTGCCCGCCGATGCACGCCACACCACACGAGGATCCCGAGTGAGCGCCGAAGAACCCCTGATCGCCGACCTGTTCGACGTCGACAAACGCCTGTCCCTCAAGCCTGTCGTGGACTTCAACAGTTACCTGCGCAACGCCTTCGGCGAAGGCCCGTGCCGCTGCCACCGCTGCCTTGAAGGTGCCGACCCAAGCACCTACAGCCACGCGCACGACTTCACCTTCGAGGGCCGCCAGTGGCACCGCCGCTTCGCCAGCACCGCCGGCAGCGACGTCGGCCAGGTGTTGAAAAAGGCCTGGCTGTCCTACACCAAAGCCGACCTCAACCTGATCGGCGTGCTGGACCTGACCACCCTCAAGACCTTTACCGAAGACGCCCTGCACGCGCGCCTGCTGGCCTTGCTGCCGGCCAGCGGCCTGGCCCGTGAAGTGGATGGCCAATGGATGCTGCAAGCCCAGGCCGACTGACGGCCCGGCGGCACGGCAGGATTCCACCGGTCTGCTAACGTGGTGGAATCCGCCCATTCGCAGGTAGTCCGCCATGGCCCGCACAACGCCCATCGAGCTGTACCGCAATATCGGCATCGTCGCCCACGTGGACGCCGGCAAGACCACGACCACCGAGCGGATCCTGTTCTACACCGGGGTCAACCACAAGATGGGCGAGGTGCACGATGGCGCCGCGACCATGGACTGGATGGCCCAGGAGCAGGAGCGCGGCATTACCATCACCTCGGCGGCGACCACGGCCTTCTGGCAAGGCTCGACCAAGCAATTCCCCGACAAGTACCGCTTCAACATCATCGATACCCCCGGCCACGTCGACTTCACCATCGAGGTGGAACGCTCGTTGCGCGTGCTCGATGGTGCGGTGGTGGTCTTCAGCGGTGCTGACGGGGTAGAGCCGCAGTCCGAGACAGTCTGGCGCCAGGCCAACAAATACCATGTGCCACGCCTGGCCTACATCAACAAGATGGACCGCCAGGGCGCCGACTTCCTGCGCGTGGTCAAACAGATCGACAAGCGCCTGGGGCACCACCCGGTGCCGATACAGCTCGCCATCGGCAGTGAAGAGAACTTCATTGGCCAGATCGACCTGGTGAAGATGAAGGCCATTTACTGGAACGATGACGACCATGGCACGAGTTATCGCGAAGAAGAGATCCCCGAGGAGCTCAAGGCGCTGGCCGACGAATGGCGCGCGCACATGCTCGAAGCGGCGGCCGAGGCCAATGACGAGCTGACCATGAAGTTTCTCGACGGCGAGGAACTTAGCATCGACGAGGTCAAGGCTGCCCTGCGCCAGCGTACTATCGCCAACGAAATCGTGCCGACCATCCTTGGTTCATCGTTCAAGAACAAGGGTGTGCCGCTGATGCTCGATGCCGTCATCGACTACCTGCCCGCCCCGTCCGAAATCCCGGCGATCAAAGGCACCGACCCGGATGACGAAGCAAAACACCTGGAGCGCCACGCCGACGACAAGGAACCATTTTCGGCATTGGCCTTCAAGATTGCCACCGACCCCTTTGTTGGCACCCTCACCTTCGCCCGCGTGTACTCCGGTGTGCTCAGTTCAGGCAACGCGGTACTCAACTCGGTCAAAGGCAAGAAGGAACGCATCGGCCGCATGGTACAGATGCACGCCAACCAGCGCGCCGAAATCAAGGACGTGTGCGCCGGCGACATCGCCGCACTGATCGGCATGAAGGATGTGACCACTGGCGACACCCTGTGCGACATCGACAAACCGATCATTCTGGAACGCATGGATTTCCCCGACCCCGTGATTTCCGTGGCCGTGGAACCGAAGACCAAGGCCGATCAGGAAAAAATGGGTATCGCCCTGGGCAAGCTGGCCCAGGAGGACCCATCGTTTCGCGTACGTACGGATGAAGAAACCGGTCAGACCATCATCTCCGGCATGGGCGAATTGCACCTGGACATCATCGTCGACCGCATGCGCCGCGAGTTCAATGTCGAAGCCAATATCGGCAAGCCGCAGGTGGCCTACCGCGAAAAAATCCGCAACACCTGCGAGATCGAGGGGCGCTTCGTCCGCCAGTCCGGCGGGCGCGGCCAATATGGCCACTGCTGGATCCGCTTTGCGCCTGGCGATGAGGGCAAGGAGGGCCTGGAATTCGTCAACGAGATTGTCGGCGGCGTAGTGCCGCGCGAGTACATCCCGGCAATCCAGAAAGGCATCGAAGAACAAATGAAAAACGGCGTACTTGCCGGTTACCCGCTGATCAACCTCAAGGCCGCGGTGTTCGACGGTTCCTATCACGACGTCGACTCCAACGAAATGGCCTACAAGATCGCCGCGTCGATGGCCACCAAGCAGCTGTCGCAGAAAGGCGGCGCGGTGCTGCTGGAGCCGGTGATGAAGGTCGAGGTGGTTACGCCCGAAGAGTATCAGGGGGACATCATGGGCGACCTGAGCCGCCGCCGAGGCATGATCCAGGACGGCGACGAGACGCCTGCAGGTAAGGTGATTCGCGCCGAAGTACCACTGGGGGAGATGTTCGGCTATGCCACCTCAATGCGCTCGATGACCCAAGGGCGCGCAAGCTACACGATGGAGTTCACCAAATACGCCGAGGCACCGGCAAACATTGTCGAGACGATCATCAGCAAGAGCCAGGGCAAAACCAAAACCTAACCCTCCGATGGCGCTCCAGTCCTCCAGTTTTCGCGAAACCCCTGGAGGGCTGGCCACCCAACCCTGCAAGCCTCAGTGCTGCTCGCCTGCCCGCTTCAACAGCGTCTTGCACCGCTCCGACAAATGCACCACCCGCAGTTGCTTGCCCGCTTTGGCATAGCGCTCACGCAGTGTTTTCAACGCCGCGATTGCCGAGTAGTCGACAAAGCTCAAATGCTGGCAGTCAAGCGTGACCTTGCCTGGGTCGTTGGCCGGGTCGAACTGGTTGAGGAACGGTGTGGTCGAGGCAAAGAACAGCGTGCCATGCACCTGGTAATGCTTGCCCCCTTCGCCATCCTCATGGCTGTCGGCATACAGCTCTCGCGCATGCTGCCAGGCAAAGTTCACCGCCGCGATGATGATACCGAACAGCACTGCCGTGGCCAGGTCGGTGAATACCGTGACCACGGTCACCGCAATGATCGCCAGCACATCGTTCACCGGCACCTTGTGGAGCACCCGCAGCGACGCCCAGGCGAAGGTCTGCTGAGCCACCACGAACATCACCCCCACCAGCGCCGCCAGCGGAATACGCTCGATCAGCGGCGACAGGAACAACACGAACAGCAAGATCATCACCCCGGCCACTACGCCCGACAACCGGCCACGGCCATTGGAGCTGAGGTTGATCACCGTCTGCCCGATCATCGCGCAGCCACCCATGCCACCGCACAGGCCCGAGACCATGTTGGCGGCACCCAATGCCACACACTCGCGGTCCGGAAAGCCACGGCTCTCGGTGATTTCATCGGTCAGGTTGAGGGTGAGCAGGGTTTCCAGCAGGCCGACCATGGCCATCAACACCGCGTAGGGGGCAATGACCTTCAGGGTGTGCAGATTCCAGGGCACATCCGGCAGCGCCAACCCTGGCAGGCCGCCGGCGATATGCGCCATGTCGCCCAGGGTACGGGTGGGCAGGCCCAACAGGTACACCAGCAGGCCGACACCGAGAATCGCCACCAGCGCCGGCGGCACCGCACGCGTCAGCCTGGGTAGCAGGTAGACCACCACCATGGTCAGTGCCACCAAACCGATCATCAAGTACAGCGGCGCGCCACTGAGCCAGTGATCGCCGTCCTTGAAATGCTCGAGCTGGGCCATGGCAATGACGATTGCCAGGCCGTTGACGAAGCCCAGCATGACCGGGTAAGGCACCAGGCGCACCAGCTTGCCCAGCCTCAACAGGCCGAACAGGATCATCACCACGCCACCCAGCAGCACCGTGGCCAACAGGTATTGCACACCGTGCTGCACCACCAGCGCGACGATCACCACCGCCATCGAGCCAGCGGCGCCGGAGATCATTCCGGGTCGACCGCCGAACAGCGCAGTCAGGGTACAGATGATGAACGCGCCATACAGGCCCATCAGCGGGTTGAGGTGGGCCACCAGGGCAAAAGCGATGCATTCGGGCACAAGGGCGAACGCGGTGGTCAGGCCGGCGAGCAGGTCGGCGCGTAGTCGGGCGGGCTTCATGGACATCCTGTGGTGCGGTCCGGGCGGACGTTACAAAAACGAGGGGCGCGATGTTACGGAATTTGTCTGACAGCGGCCACCGCTCTCGGCTTTGCAGCGTCAGGCACCCATGCTCGCCTGGCGCGCTGGGCAAACGTAGACAAAAGACAACTTGTGATCTGGAACCGGCACAACCCAGGCAAATTTGCCATCATGATCATTCCACCTGCGGAGATCATGGACATGCCGCTACGCCCCCTTTTCGCTTCCCTGCTGCTCGTTGCCAGCTACGCCGCCCAGGCCGCCACCGAGGTGGTGCCGCTGCAGCACCGCGCCAGCGCCGAACTGCTACCTGCCGCACAGGCATTCATCGGCAAGGACGGTACGGTCAGCGCCTTCGAGAACAAACTGATCGTCAACGCCAGCCCCGAGCGCATCGACGACCTGCGCGCCCTGCTGCAACAGCTGGACACCGCCCCCAAGCGCCTGCTGATCAGCGTCGACAACAACGACAGCAACTTCCAGGATAACCGTGGCAATGCACGCGTCATCCACTACGGCACCAGCAACCGCGACGGCGGCATGCAGCAAGTGCAAGCCAGCGAAGGCCAGCCAGCGCTGATCCAGGTTGGCCAGAGCATCCCGATCACCAGCACCAGCACCGACGGCTACGGGCGCATCCAGAGCAACACCGAATACCGCAACGTGACCCAAGGTTTCTACGTCACACCAAGCCTGAGCGGCGATACGGTTCGTCTGCAAATAAGCACCAATAACGACCGCATCAGCCAGGAACGTGCAGATGTAGTGAAAGTTCAAAGCACCGACACGACAGTCACCGGCAGGCTGGGTGAATGGATCACCCTGGCAGGCTACAACCAGCAGAGCCAAGCCGACCGGAGTACGTCAAGCCGTAGTTACAGCACCCAGCGCGGGGAAAACATGACATTACGTGTCAAAGTCGACCTTCTCGACGGATCCCAGGCAATTCAAGGCCTCGACCAAAGGCCTTGAAACTGACTGCCAAGTCGCATTAGACCAAAGATGTAGTAAGTAGAAAAAACCACTACAAAACATTTGACAGGGTCTTTTTCCCAAGGGCATGATGGCCTCGCTCCCGCTAATCAGGGGCCCTGGCTAGGGCCTTCGAGGCGTGCTCCTCCCCACCCCTGGAGGCGTCTCGTGTCTATACGGCCCACAAGGCGGTTCGACGGGATTGCGACTGCAACGAAGAAGTTGTCCCGAGGGACGGAAGCGCATCACCGCAGTACTGGCAATCGCGTAGCACCGCAGCAAGGCAACCACGAGCCGACCTGCCGGAGCACACCTTCGCCTGGCCTGCCCACCCTTCCCCTTCGAGCCTTCGCGTTCGCCGCCGCACTCCTGCGAACAGGACAGCCGCCAAGCGCCCTGATCTGCACCCGAGCATCAGCACAATTAACCCAAGATCGATGCGACGAGGTTTATTTCCATGGCACTGACACGCGAACAGCAAATTGCAGCCCTCGAGAAAGACTGGGCCGAGAACCCGCGCTGGAAAGGCGTGACCCGTACCTACACCGCCGCTGATGTCGTTCGCCTGCGTGGCTCCCTGCAGCCAGAGCACACCCTGGCCCGTCAGGGTGCAGAAAAACTGTGGAAGCTGGTCACCCAAGGTGCCCACCCATCCTTCCGCCCAGAAAAAGATTTCGTCAACTGCATGGGCGCCCTGACCGGTGGCCAGGCAGTGCAGCAGGTCAAGGCCGGCATCCAGGCCATCTACCTGTCCGGCTGGCAGGTTGCCGCCGACAACAACTCGGCCGAGTCGATGTACCCTGACCAGTCGTTGTACCCGGTCGACTCGGTACCGACCGTGGTCAAGCGCATCAACAACTCGTTCCGCCGCGCCGACCAGATCCAGTGGAAAGCCGGCAAGAACCCAGGCGACGAAGGCTACATCGACTACTTCGCACCAATCGTGGCCGACGCTGAAGCCGGTTTCGGCGGCGTACTGAACGCCTACGAGCTGATGAAGAACATGATCGAAGCAGGCGCCGCCGGCGTGCACTTCGAAGACCAGCTGGCCTCGGTGAAAAAATGCGGCCACATGGGCGGCAAGGTACTGGTACCCACCCAGGAAGCCGTACAGAAGCTGGTGGCCGCGCGCCTGGCAGCTGACGTGTCGGGCGTACCGACCATCATCCTGGCCCGCACCGACGCCAACGCCGCCGACCTGCTGACCAGCGACTGCGACCCCTACGACCAGCCGTTCGTGATTGGCGAGCGTACCCGTGAAGGCTTCTACAAGGTACGTGCCGGCCTCGACCAGGCAATTTCCCGCGGCCTGGCCTACGCGCCGTACGCCGACCTGATCTGGTGTGAAACCGCCAAGCCGGACCTGGACGAAGCCCGCCGCTTCGCCGAAGCGATCAAGAAGGAATACCCGGACCAGATCCTGTCGTACAACTGCTCGCCGTCCTTCAACTGGAAGAAGAACCTGGACGATGCCACCATCGCCAAATTCCAGCGCGAGCTGTCGGCCATGGGCTACAAACACCAGTTCATCACCCTGGCTGGCATCCACAACATGTGGCACGGCATGTTCAACCTGGCGCACGACTACGCCCGCAACGACATGACCGCCTACGTGAAACTGCAAGAGCAGGAGTTCGCTGACGCCAGCAAAGGCTACACCTTCGTGGCGCACCAGCAGGAAGTGGGCACCGGCTACTTCGACGACATGACCACCGTGATCCAGGGTGGCGCATCGTCGGTGACTGCACTGACCGGCTCCACCGAGGAAGAGCAGTTCCACTGATAGTGGCTTGCTGCTGAACAAAGGCCCAGGGCTCTCGCGAGCCTTGGGCCTTTCTTTTTCCCGATACCAGTCCGACCAGAAATACACGGAACCTGTAGGAGCGGCCTTGTGTCGCGAAAGGGCTGCGCAGCAGCCCCAGGGTTTCGGCGCAGATGCACAAATTGCTGGGGCTGCTACGCAGCCCTTTCGCGACACAAGGCCGCTCCTACAGGGGTGATCGTGCAGGCCTGCGGTATGTCAGTGCTTCATGCCCAGCTCTGCGTCATCCATCAGCGCCTTGGCCATTGCACTCAGGTAGTGAGCAGCCCAGATCATCATGGGCTTTTCCTCCATCAGGCCAGTGATGATCAGCTCACGGACATAGCCCATCAACTCCGACGACTGCTCACGGGCATCGCGGCAGGGAATGCCGGGTTCGATTCGGAACAGTGGGTGGGTGCCATTTTCGCCTTGATAGAAAGTGGTCTTGCCGACGGTGAGCTGGGTGTCTTCTGTTGTCATTGTTCAAACCCCTGAAAATTCTCTAATGCCTGGGCCGGCCCTTTCGCGGGCACGCCCGCTCCCACAGGTACTGTGCAAGTCTTGAAGCCTGTGGTGATCCTGTGGGAGCGGGCGTGCCCGCGAAGGGGCCGGCCCTCACAACACATTAAGCAGCCTTAGTGCGAAGTCCTGGGCTCTACGGGCATTTGCACCTGAACCAAGGCCGACTCCAGCAAAGCCCGCAGCGCCTCCAGTTCATGCATGGAGGTCATCATCAGGATCGAAGCCGGTGATCTGGGCTGAAGCAGCAACGCCTGATGCACCACGGTGGCCGCGCATAGTGCGTAGTCGGTAGCCTGGATCAGGGTGTCTTCGAGGGAATGGGGGTTGTGGGGTGGGTCGGGGACAATTTTCAGCATGACTCGCTCCTTTCTTTCCTGTTTGGCTGCCATCCGCCCGCTGTCAAACGGTTGGGTGGCAGCTATGCGCGGGTTGACAGACCGGTGGAAAGAAAGAAAGACCGGCGCACGCGAACGTGCCCACACGCACAGCCGCCATTGAGGCAAAGCGAGTGCACCTTCTTTCAATTCCAGCCTGTCAAAGCCGTGTCGTTGATGTGCAACGACAGGCCGAGACTAGAGCGCTGCCAGAGAGGCCGCAATGGAAAAAAGGCGGCAAGAGTATGTTTGGGAAATGACCTACAGGGAAGGGGTTAAATCCGACATTTCAGGTGTTCTGCGCCCGATAGCATCAGGGCGGCGAGGCGCCCGCCTTGATTGTTGCGGCGCTGCTCAAATCGAGCGCCGCCCGCGCGGCGCTCGTTCTCACAGGCGCTGCATTCCTTTCGCCAAGCCCATGGCAGCGCTAACACAATCCAAGGCATCTCCAGCAAATCCCAGGATCAGGTCTATGCTTGAGGCAGCACAGTAGCAAGGACCGCCCATGCCTCGTCCAAGCCACCTGATGATTCTCGCCCTGGCCGCCACTGCCCTCTATCTATATGCACTGGCCAGTAACAATACCCTGCTCGCCCTGCTGGCCAAGCCCGTTCCCGCCCTGGCGCTTATCGCCTGGCTGCGCGGCGCCCCCGCCACACCGTATGGCAAGTGGATATCGATAGGCCTGGGTTTCTCGGTCATCGGCGACATACTGCTGGCTGTCCCCGCTGACCTGTTCGTGTTCGGCCTGGCCGCCTTCCTCTGTGCCCACCTGGCCTACCTGCGCGCCTATTGCGGCGTTACCCTGCGCCCTGCCCTGCCCGCACTGATAGCCAGCGCCATCACCGGCATCGTGCTGCTCGGCGTACTTGCCAGCCACGGCCTCGGCCCACTGCTGATCCCGGTCGCACTGTATGCCCTGGCCATCAGCGCCATGCTCTGGCGCGCCTTGGCATGTGGTGGAATGGCCGCGCTGGGGGCCTGCCTGTTCGTGCTCTCCGACAGCCTGATCGGCATCGACCGCTTCGTCAGCCCGTTCGCCGCCACGCCCTACCTGATCATCCTCACCTACTGGCTCGGTCAGTGGGCGATTGCTTCATCAGCCAGTCATCGCTCAAACGATAAAGTATTGACCCAGAGCGGTGCGCACGACGCCAGCAGCTGCTAGAACAGGAGGCTTTCGCATTTGCAAGTAGAGGGAACTGCCAGATGAACTTTACAAGGCACAGTACAGCCAAATTAAAAGGCATCAGGACAAATGATATTAATTATCATTCCGAAACTTGTAATTCGTTACCAGTCGCAAGAAACATAATTAACAAAAGCGCACGCAATGCCCGAATATCAAGGCTTTCAGCCAGTTACACGCGTGTTTTGTTCTTAATCCTACGAATAAATTTGCGACAGAAATTTTACTTGCACCGGGTTTACCCATAAAATCAGCGCGATTGATTCAGCTGCGACATTTGGTCACTGCACCTGCGACACCACGTCGCCGCTTTACTTATTTCAGACTGCAGAGCTGGGTCTCTGTATAAGGATCTCTAGCATGTCCGATTCGGCAGGACTCATCGCCCACAACTGGGGCTTTGCCATCTTCCTCCTGGGTGTCGTCGGCCTGTGTGCCTTCATGCTCGGCCTGTCCAGCCTGCTCGGTAGCAAGGCCTGGGGCCGCGCCAAGAACGAACCCTTCGAATCCGGCATGCTGCCCGTCGGCAGCGCCCGCCTGCGCCTGTCCGCCAAATTCTATCTGGTCGCGATGCTGTTCGTGATCTTCGATATCGAAGCCCTCTTTCTCTTTGCATGGTCTGTGTCCGTCCGCGAAAGCGGCTGGACCGGGTTCGTCGAAGCTCTCGTTTTCATAGCAATTCTGTTGGCAGGTCTTGTCTACCTATGGCGCGTCGGTGCTCTTGATTGGGCTCCCGAAGGTCGCCGCAAGCGGCAAGCGAAGCTGAAACAATGAGGCTTTGGCAATGCAATACAATCTCACCAGAATCGATCCGGATGCGCCTAACGAGCAGTACCCGGTAGGTGAACGGGAAACCGTCACCGACCAACTGCTGGAGGACCAGGTCCACAAGAACATCTACATGGGGAAACTCGAAGATGTGCTGCGTGGCGCGGTCAACTGGGGTCGCAAGAACTCCCTCTGGCCGTACAACTTCGGCCTGTCCTGCTGCTACGTGGAAATGACCACGGCCTTCACGGCACCCCACGACATCGCCCGCTTCGGCGCCGAAGTCATCCGGGCCTCGCCGCGTCAGGCCGACTTCATGGTCATCGCCGGTACCTGCTTCGTCAAAATGGCGCCGATCATTCAGCGCCTGTATGAGCAGATGCTCGAGCCGAAGTGGGTCATCTCCATGGGTTCGTGCGCCAACTCCGGCGGCATGTACGACATCTACTCGGTCGTTCAGGGGGTCGACAAGTTCCTCCCCGTGGACGTCTATGTGCCTGGCTGCCCGCCACGCCCTGAGGCTTTCCTGCAAGGCTTGATGCTGTTGCAGGAGTCGATCGGCCAAGAACGACGCCCGCTTTCCTGGGTTGTTGGTGATCAAGGTATTTACCGTGCCGAGATGCCAGCCCAGAAAGACCTGCGTCGTGAGCAGCGCATTGCAGTAACCAACCTGCGCAGCCCCGACGAAGTCTGATCCAGCGACCTGCCGCCCGCTCCCGAGGGAGCCGGCGGCCTGGCTTCATTCTTAACGTTGACCCAAAGCGACCGAGACCATGACAGCGGACAACGCTATTTTCATTCCGCCCTACAAGGCTGACGACCAAGATGTGGTCGTCGAACTGAACAACCGTTTTGGCGCCGAAGCATTCGTCGCCCAGGAAACCCGCACCGGCATGCCCGTGCTGTGGGTCAAACGCGCCCAGCTCAAAGAGGTGCTCAGCTTCCTGCGCGGTGTCGCCAAGCCTTACAGCATGCTGTACGACCTGCACGGCGTGGACGAACGCCTGCGCACCCAGCGCCGTGGCCTGCCGGCCGCCGACTTCAGCGTGTTCTACCACCTGTTGTCGGTCGAGCGTAACAGCGACGTGATGATCAAGGTGTCGCTCAGCGAAGGCGACCTGAACCTGCCGACCGTGACCGGTATCTGGCCAAACGCCAACTGGTACGAGCGCGAAGTGTGGGACATGTTCGGCATCGACTTTGCCGGCCACCCGCACCTCAGTCGCATCATGATGCCGCCGACCTGGGAAGGTCACCCGCTGCGCAAGGACTACCCAGCCCGCGCCACCGAGTTCGACCCCTACAGCCTGACCCTGGCCAAGCAGCAGCTTGAAGAGGAATCGGCGCGTTTCAACCCGGAAGCCTGGGGCATGAAGCGTCAGGGCGCCAACGAGGACTACATGTTCCTCAACCTCGGCCCCAACCACCCCTCGGCGCACGGTGCGTTCCGTATCGTCCTGCAGCTGGACGGTGAAGAGATCGTCGACTGCGTACCGGACATCGGCTACCACCACCGTGGCGCCGAGAAAATGGCCGAGCGCCAGTCCTGGCACAGTTTCATCCCCTACACCGACCGCATCGACTACCTCGGCGGGGTGATGAACAACCTGCCGTACGTACTGGCAGTGGAAAAACTCGCCGGCATCAAAGTGCCGCAAAAAGTCGACGTGATTCGCATCATGCTCGCCGAGTTCTTCCGCATCACCAGCCACCTGCTGTTCCTGGGTACCTATATCCAGGACGTGGGCGCCATGACCCCGGTGTTCTTCACCTTCACCGACCGCCAGCGCGCCTACACCGTGATCGAAGCGATCACCGGTTTCCGCCTGCACCCGGCCTGGTACCGCATCGGTGGCGTCGCCCACGACCTGCCACGCGGCTGGGACAAGCTGGTCAAGGACTTCGTCGAATGGCTGCCCAAGCGCCTCGACGAATACACCAAGGCTGCCCTGCAGAACAGCATCCTCAAGGGCCGTACCATTGGCGTTGCCGCGTACAACACCAAAGAAGCGCTGGAATGGGGCACCACCGGTGCCGGCCTGCGCTCCACCGGTTGCGACTTCGACCTGCGTAAAGCCCGCCCGTACTCCGGCTACGAGAACTTCGAGTTCGAAGTACCGCTGGCCCACAACGGCGATGCCTACGATCGCTGCATGGTCCGTGTCGAGGAGATGCGCCAGAGTATCCGCATCATCGACCAGTGCCTGCGCAACATGCCGGAAGGCCCGTACAAGGCGGATCACCCGCTGACCACGCCGCCGCCGAAAGAGCGCACCCTGCAGCACATCGAAACCTTGATCACGCACTTCCTGCAAGTCTCGTGGGGCCCGGTCATGCCGGCCAACGAGTCGTTCCAGATGATCGAGGCGACCAAGGGCATCAACAGTTACTACCTGACGAGCGATGGCGGCACCATGAGCTACCGCACCCGGATCCGTACCCCGAGCTACCCGCACCTGCAGCAGATCCCTTCGGTGATCAAAGGCAGCATGGTCGCCGACCTCATTGCGTACCTGGGCAGTATCGACTTCGTTATGGCTGACGTGGACCGCTAAGCATGAACAGCACGCTTATCCAGACAGACCGTTTCGCCCTGAGCGAAACAGAGCGCTCGGCCATCGAGCACGAGATGCATCACTACGAGGACCCGCGCGCGGCGTCCATCGAAGCCCTGAAGATCGTCCAGAAAGAACGTGGCTGGGTGCCGGACGGCGCCATCCACGCCATCGGCGAAGTGCTGGGCATCCCGGCCAGCGACGTCGAGGGCGTGGCCACCTTCTACAGCCAGATCTTCCGCCAGCCGGTCGGCCGCCACATCATCCGTGTGTGCGACAGCATGGTCTGCTACATCGGCGGCCACGAGTCGGTCGTCAGCCAGATCCAGAGCGAGCTGGGCATCGGCCTCGGCCAGACTACCGCCGACGGCCGTTTCACCCTGCTGCCAGTGTGCTGCCTGGGCAACTGCGACAAGGCCCCGGCGCTGATGATCGACGATGACACCTTTGGCGACGTGCAGCCCGCTGGCGTCACCAAACTGCTGGAGGGTTACGTATGACCATCACTTCCTTCGGCCCGGCCAACCGCATCGCGCGTTCGGCCGAAACTCATCCGCTGACCTGGCGCCTGCGTGACGATGGCGAGCCAGTATGGCTGGCCGAGTACGAATCGAAAAACGGCTACGCCGCAGCCCGCAAGGCGCTGGCGCAGATGTCGCAAGACGATATCGTGCAAGCGGTCAAGGACTCCGGCCTCAAGGGCCGTGGTGGCGCAGGCTTCCCCACGGGTGTGAAGTGGGGCCTGATGCCCAAAGACGAATCCATGAACATCCGCTACCTGCTGTGCAACGCGGACGAAATGGAGCCCAACACCTGGAAGGACCGCATGCTGATGGAGCAACAGCCCCATCTGCTGGTCGAGGGCATGCTGATCAGCGCCCGCGCCCTGAAGGCCTACCGTGGCTACATCTTCCTGCGTGGCGAATACACCACCGCAGCGAAAAACCTCAACCGTGCCATCGATGAAGCCAAGGCCGCAGGCCTCTTGGGCAAGAACATCCTGGGCTCTGGTTTCGATTTCGAGCTGTTCGTGCACACCGGTGCCGGCCGCTACATCTGCGGTGAAGAAACCGCGCTGATCAACTCGCTGGAAGGCCGCCGCGCCAACCCGCGTTCCAAGCCGCCCTTCCCTGCCGCCGTGGGCGTATGGGGCAAGCCGACGTGCGTGAACAACGTCGAAACCCTGTGCAACGTGCCGGCCATCGTCGCCAATGGCAACGACTGGTACAAGTCGCTGGCCCGTGAAGGCAGCGAAGACCACGGTACCAAGCTGATGGGCTTCTCCGGCAAGGTGAAGAACCCAGGCCTGTGGGAATTGCCATTCGGCGTCACCGCTCGCGAGTTGTTCGAAGACTACGCCGGCGGCATGCGCGACGGCTTCAAGCTCAAGTGCTGGCAGCCAGGCGGCGCCGGTACTGGTTTCCTGCTGCCCGAGCACCTCGACGCACAAATGTACGCCGGCGGCATCGCCAAGGTCGGCACCCGTATGGGTACTGGCTTGGCCATGGCGGTGGACGACAGCATCAACATGGTTTCGCTGCTGCGCAACATGGAAGAGTTCTTCGCCCGTGAGTCGTGCGGCTGGTGCACACCCTGCCGTGACGGCCTGCCGTGGAGCGTGAAGATGCTGCGTGCGCTGGAGAAAGGTCAGGGCCGCGCCGAAGACATCGAGACACTGCTGGGGCTGGTCAACTTCCTCGGCCCTGGCCGTACCTTCTGTGCTCACGCACCAGGTGCCGTCGAGCCGCTGGGCAGTGCCATCAAATACTTCCGGTCCGAGTTCGAAGCCGGTGTCGCGCCAGCCTCCGCTGGTGACACCCTGCGCCCTAACCTGGCCAAGCCGATCGTGGTCGGCGCATAACAAGATGATTAGGCGGGTGGTCCGTGCCACTCGCCAGCTTGCCGGCAGGCCCGATTCATTCGCGGCGTGTCGCAAGCTCACCGATTTCCATTAGCCACGCCCGCTCACGCGGGCCAACGAAGAACTTTGAACAATGGCCACTATCCACGTAGACGGCAAAGCGCTCGAAGTCAACGGTGCAGACAACCTGTTACAGGCATGTCTGTCGCTAGGCCTCGACATCCCTTATTTCTGCTGGCACCCGGCGCTCGGTAGCGTTGGCGCCTGCCGGCAGTGCGCGGTCAAGCAGTACACCGACGAGAACGACACCCGTGGTCGTATCGTCATGTCCTGCATGACCCCTGCTTCCGACGGCACCTGGATCTCCATCGAAGACGAAGAATCCAAGGCGTTTCGCGCCAGCGTCGTCGAATGGCTGATGACCAACCACCCGCACGACTGCCCAGTGTGCGAGGAAGGCGGTCACTGCCACCTGCAGGACATGACGGTAATGACCGGCCACAACGAGCGCCGCTACCGTTTCACCAAGCGTACCCACCAGAACCAGGACCTCGGCCCGTTCATCGCCCATGAGATGAACCGCTGCATCGCCTGCTACCGCTGCGTGCGCTACTACAAGGACTACGCCGGTGGCACCGACCTGGGCGTATACGGCGCCCACGACAACGTGTACTTCGGCCGCGTCGAAGACGGCGTGCTGGAAAGCGAATTCTCCGGCAACCTGACCGAGGTCTGCCCAACCGGCGTGTTCACCGACAAGACCCACTCCGAGCGCTACAACCGCAAGTGGGACATGCAGTTCGCCCCAAGCATCTGCCATGGCTGCTCCAGCGGCTGCAACATCAGCCCGGGTGAACGCTACGGCGAGCTGCGCCGTATCGAAAACCGCTTCAACGGCTCGGTCAACCAATACTTCCTGTGCGACCGTGGCCGCTTCGGCTACGGCTATGTCAACCGCAAGGACCGCCCACGCCAGCCACACCTGGCCGATGGCACCAAGCTGGGCCTGGACGCCGCCCTGGACAAAGCCGCCGACCTGCTGCGCGGCCGCACCATCGTTGGTATCGGCTCGCCACGCGCCAGCCTCGAAAGCAACTACGGCCTGCGTGAGCTGGTCGGCGCCGAGTACTTCTACTCCGGCATGGAAGCTGGCGAACTGGCACGCGTACGCCTGGCCCTGAACGTGCTGAACAACAGCCCGCTGCCAGTACCGACCCTGCGCGACATCGAAGATCACGACGCGGTGTTCGTGCTCGGTGAAGACCTGACCCAGACCGCTGCCCGCGTTGCCCTGGCCGTGCGCCAGGCCACCAAAGGCAAGGCCGAGGCCATGGCCGAAGCCATGAAGGTCCAGCCTTGGCTCGACGCTGCGGTCAAGAACATCGGCCAGCACGCACTGTACCCGCAGTTCATCGCCTCCCTGGCTGAAACCAAGCTCGACGACGTCGCCGAAGAGTGCGTACACGCAGCCCCGGCCGACCTCGCCCGCATCGGTTTCGCCGTGGCCCACGCCATCGACCCGAGCGCACCGGCAGTCGCCGGCCTGGACGACGAAGCCAAGGCCCTGGCCCAGCGCATCGCCGACGCCCTGGTGGCCGCCAAGCGCCCACTGGTGGTTGCCGGTACTTCCCTGGCCGACCCGGCGCTGATCGAAGCCGCCGCCAACATCGCCAAGGCCCTGAAGCTGCGCGAGAAAAACGGCTCGCTGAGCCTGGTGGTGCCTGAGGCCAACAGCATCGGCCTGGCCATGCTTGGTGGCGAGTCCGTCGATGCTGCCCTGGATGCGGTCATCAGCGGCAAGGCCGACGCCATCGTCGTGCTGGAAAACGACCTGTACGCCCGCGTACCGGCCGCCAAGGTTGACGCAGCCCTGGCTGCGGCCAAGGTGGTGATCGTTGCCGACCACTCGAAAACCCCGACTGTCGACCGCGCCCACCTGGTGCTGCCGGCCGCCTCGTTCGCCGAAGGCGACGGCACCCTGGTCAGCCAGGAAGGCCGTGCCCAGCGCTTCTTCCAGGTGTTCGACCCGCAGTACCTGGACAGCAGCATCCAGATCCACGAAGGCTGGCGCTGGATGCACGCCCTGCGTGCCACCCTGCTGAACAAGCCGGTCGACTGGACCCAGCTGGACCACGTTACCAGCGCCTGCGCCGAAGCCGCCCCGCAACTGGCCGGCATCGTCAACGCCGCACCAAGCGCCGCATTCCGCATCAAGGGCATGAAACTGGCCCGTGAGCCGCTGCGCTACTCCGGTCGTACCGCCATGCGCGCCAACATCAGCGTGCACGAGCCACGTACCCCGCAAGACAAGGACACCGCGTTCGCCTTCTCCATGGAAGGCTACTCGGGCTCGGCCGAACCGCGCCAGCAGGTGCCGTTCGCCTGGTCGCCGGGCTGGAACTCGCCGCAAGCCTGGAACAAGTTCCAGGACGAAGTCGGTGGCCACCTGCGCGCCGGTGACCCAGGTGTGCGCCTGATCGAATCGCAAGGCGACCGTCTGAACTGGTTCAACGCCATTCCGGGTGCTTTCAACCCGGCCCGTGGCACCTGGACTGCCGTGCCGTTCTTCCACCTGTTCGGCAGCGAAGAAAGCTCGTCGCGCGCCGCCCCGGTGCAACAGCGCATCCCGGCTGCCTACGTGGCCCTGGCCAAGTCCGAAGCCGACCGCCTGGGTGTCAACGACGGCGCGATGCTGAGCCTGAACGTGGCCGGTGTGGCCCTGCGCCTGCCGCTGCGTATCAATGAAGAGCTGGGCGCTGGCCTGGTCGCGTTGCCGAAAGGCCTGGCCGGCATCCCGCCTGCCATCTTCGGTGCATCCGTCGAAGGCCTGCAGGAGGCAGCACAATGAGCTGGTTCACCCCCGAAGTGATCGATGTGATCATCCAGGTCGTCAAGGCTATCGTGGTGCTGCTGGCCGTGGTGGTCTGCGGCGCCCTGCTCAGCTTCGTCGAGCGCCGTCTGCTGGGCTGGTGGCAGGACCGTTACGGTCCGAACCGTGTCGGCCCGTTCGGCATGTTCCAGATCGCCGCCGACATGCTGAAGATGTTCTTCAAGGAAGACTGGAACCCGCCCTTCGTCGACAAGATGATCTTCACCCTGGCGCCGGTCGTGGCCATGAGCGCCCTGCTGATCGGCTTCTCGATCATCCCGATCACACCGGGCTGGGGCGTTGCCGACCTGAACATCGGCCTGCTGTTCTTCTTCGCCATGGCCGGCCTGTCGGTCTACGCGGTGCTGTTCGCTGGCTGGTCGTCGAACAACAAGTACGCCCTGCTGGGCAGCTTGCGTGCTTCGGCACAGACCGTGTCGTACGAAGTGTTCCTGGGCCTGGCGCTGATGGGCGTGGTGGTACAGGTAGGCTCCTTCAACATGCGCGACATCGTCGAGTACCAGGCGCAGAACCTGTGGTTCATCATTCCGCAGTTCTTCGGCTTCTGCACCTTCTTCATCGCTGGCGTCGCCGTGACTCACCGTCACCCGTTCGACCAGCCAGAAGCAGAACAGGAACTGGCCGACGGCTACCACATCGAGTATGCCGGCATGAAATGGGGCATGTTCTTCGTCGGTGAGTACATCGGCATCATCCTCATCTCGGCGCTGCTGGTAACCCTGTTCTTCGGCGGCTGGCACGGCCCGTTCGGCATTCTGCCGCAAGTGCCGTTCCTGTGGTTCGCCTTGAAGACCGCGTTCTTCATCATGCTGTTCATCCTGCTGCGCGCCTCGATCCCGCGCCCGCGCTATGACCAGGTGATGGACTTCAGCTGGAAGTTCTGCCTGCCGCTGACCCTGATCAATTTGCTGGTGACCGCTGCGATCGTGCTCTACAACACGCCAGCCGTCGCGGCCCAGTGAGGATTTGACCCATGTTCAAGTATATCGGCGACATCGTTAAGGGCACCGGCACACAGCTGCGCAGCCTGGCCATGGTGTTCTCCCACGGGTTTCGCAAGCGCGACACCCTGCAGTACCCCGAAGAGCCCGTGTACCTGCCGCCGCGCTACCGCGGCCGCATCGTCCTTACCCGCGACCCCGATGGCGAGGAGCGCTGCGTAGCGTGCAACCTCTGCGCGGTGGCCTGCCCGGTTGGCTGCATTTCGCTGCAGAAGGCCGAGACCGAGGACGGCCGCTGGTACCCGGAGTTCTTCCGCATCAACTTCTCGCGTTGCATTTTCTGCGGCCTGTGTGAAGAAGCGTGCCCGACCACCGCGATCCAGCTGACCCCGGATTTCGAAATGGCCGAGTTCAAGCGTCAGGACCTGGTGTACGAGAAAGAAGATCTGCTGATCTCCGGCCCCGGCAAGAACCCTGACTACAACTTCTACCGTGTTGCGGGTATGGCGATCGCTGGCAAGCCGAAGGGCTCTGCACAGAACGAAGCCGAGCCGATCAACGTGAAGAGCTTGCTCCCATAAGGACAGAAAGATGGAATTCGCTTTCTACTTCGCATCCGGGATCGCCGTGGTCTCCACCCTTCGGGTGGTTACCGGCACCAACCCCGTGCACGCCTTGCTTTACCTGATCATTTCGCTGATTTCCGTGGCCATGATCTTCTTCTCCCTGGGTGCGCCGTTCGCCGGCGCCCTGGAAGTGATCGCCTACGCCGGCGCCATCATGGTGCTGTTCGTGTTCGTCGTGATGATGCTCAACCTCGGGCCGGCTTCGGTCGCCCAGGAACGCGGCTGGCTCAAGCCCGGTATCTGGGCAGGGCCGGTAATCCTGGGCACCCTGCTGCTGGCAGAGCTGCTGTACGTGCTGTTCGTCACCCCGAGCGGCGCTGGCATCAGTGGCACCACCGTGGGCCCGAAAGAAGTGGGCATCAGCCTGTTCGGCCCGTACCTGCTGGTGGTCGAACTGGCTTCGATGCTGCTGCTGGCTGCAGCCGTCACCGCCTTCCACCTGGGCCGCAACGAGGCGAAGGAGTAAATCATGGGTGCTATCCCTCTCGAGCATGGTCTGGCGGTCGCCGGTATCCTGTTCTGCTTAGGTCTGGTTGGCCTGATGGTCCGCCGCAACATCCTCTTCGTGCTCATGAGCCTGGAAGTCATGATGAACGCCTCTGCCCTGGCGTTCGTCGTCGCCGGTGCCCGTTGGGTCCAGCCCGACGGCCAGGTGATGTTCATTCTGGTGATCAGCCTGGCAGCCGCCGAGGCCAGTATTGGCCTGGCCATCCTGCTGCAGCTGTATCGCCGCTTCCACACTCTCGACATCGATGCTGCCAGTGAGATGCGCGGATGAACCTTCTCTTCCTGACTTTCGTCTTCCCCCTCGTCGGCTTCCTGCTGCTGTCGTTCTCGCGCGGGCGGTTCTCGGAGAACCTGTCCGCCCTGATCGGCGTCGGCTCGGTAGGCCTGTCGGCCGCGACCGCCGCCTACGTCATCTGGCAATTCAACGTTGCCCCGCCTGAAGGCGGCGCCTACAGCCAGTTGCTGTGGCAATGGATGTCGGTGGACGGCTTCGCGCCGAACTTCACCCTGTACCTGGACGGCCTGTCGGTCACCATGCTCGGCGTGGTGACCGGTGTCGGCTTCCTGATCCACCTGTTCGCGTCCTGGTACATGCGCGGCGAAGCGGGCTACTCGCGCTTCTTCTCGTACACCAACCTGTTTATCGCCAGCATGCTGTTCCTGATCCTTGGCGACAACCTGCTGTTCATCTACTTCGGCTGGGAAGGCGTGGGCCTGTGCTCGTACCTGTTGATCGGTTTCTACTACAGCAACCGCAACAACGGTAACGCGGCACTCAAGGCATTCATCGTCACCCGCATCGGCGACGTGTTCATGGCCATCGGCCTGTTCATCCTGTTCGCCCAGCTGGGTACCCTGAACGTGCAGGAACTGCTGGTGCTGGCACCACAGAAGTTCCAGGCTGGCGACACCTGGATGGTGCTGGCAACGCTGATGCTGCTGGGTGGTGCGGTGGGTAAATCGGCCCAGCTGCCACTGCAGACCTGGCTGGCCGACGCGATGGCGGGCCCGACCCCGGTTTCGGCACTGATCCACGCCGCTACCATGGTGACCGCGGGCGTGTACCTGATCGCCCGTACCAACGGCCTGTTCCTGCTGGCACCGGACATCCTGCACCTGGTAGGTGTGGTCGGTGGTGTGACCCTGGTGCTGGCCGGCTTCGCCGCGTTGGTGCAAACCGACATCAAGCGTATCCTCGCCTACTCGACCATGAGCCAGATCGGCTACATGTTCCTGGCCCTGGGCGTAGGTGCCTGGGACGCGGCGATCTTCCACCTGATGACCCACGCCTTCTTCAAGGCCCTGCTGTTCCTTGCCTCCGGTGCGGTGATCGTTGCCTGCCACCACGAGCAGAACATCTTCAAGATGGGTGGCCTGTGGAAGAAACTGCCACTGGCCTACGCCAGCTTCGTGGTCGGTGGCGCAGCCCTGGCTGCCCTGCCGATCGTGACCGTGGGCTTCTACTCCAAGGACGAGATCCTCTGGGAAGCCTTCGCCAGCGGCAACACCGGCTTGCTGTACGCTGGCCTGGTGGGCGCGTTCATGACCTCGCTGTACACCTTCCGCCTGATCTTCATCGCCTTCCACGGCGAAGCCAAGACCGAAGCCCATGCTGGCCACGGCATCAGCCACTGGCTGCCACTGGGCGTGCTGATCGTGCTGTCGACCGCCGTTGGCGCCTGGATTCACCCGCCGCTGGCAGGCGTGCTGCCTGAAAGCGCCGGCCACGCCGGTGGCGAAGCCAAGCACGCGCTGGAGATCACCTCGGGTGCCATCGCCATTGCCGGTATCCTGTTGTCGGCCCTGCTGTTCCTGGGCAAGCGCCGCTTCGTCAGCGCAGTGGCCAACAGTGGCATCGGCCGCGTCCTGTCGGCCTGGTGGTTCGCCGCCTGGGGCTTCGACTGGATCTACGACAAGCTTTTCGTCAAACCGTACCTGCTGATCAGCCACATCCTGCGCAAGGACCCGGTTGACCGCACCATCGGCCTGATTCCTCGGATGGCGCGTGGCGGCCACGTCGCCATGAGCAAGACCGAGACTGGCCAACTGCGCTGGTACACCGCCTCTATCGCCGTGGGTGCCGTGCTGGTGCTCGGTGCTGTGGTAGTGGCTGCGGTATGACTCTGAATCTTGCGACTTTGCCAAAGGAAACCAACCCGTCATGATTTTGCCTTGGCTGATCCTGATCCCCTTCATCGGCGGCTTCCTGTGCTGGCTGGGTGAGCGCTTCGGCGCCACCCTGCCGCGCTGGATCGCGCTGCTGACCATGTCCCTGCTGCTTGGCATCGGCCTGTGGCTGTGGGGCACCGGCGACTACACCCTGGCCCCTGCTCCGGGCGCCGAACCTGCCTGGGCACTCGAATACAAAGTCGAGTGGATCAAGCGCTTCGGTATCAGCATCCACTTGGCCCTCGACGGCCTGTCGCTGCTGATGATCCTGCTCACCGGCCTGCTCGGTGTGCTGTCGGTACTGTGTTCCTGGAAAGAGATCCAGCGCCACGTCGGCTTCTTCCACCTCAACCTGATGTGGATCCTCGGCGGCGTGGTCGGTGTGTTCCTGGCCCTGGACCTGTTCCTGTTCTTCTTCTTCTGGGAAATGATGCTGGTGCCGATGTACTTCCTCATCGCGCTCTGGGGTCACAGCTCGGCAGACGGCAAGAAAACCCGGATCTACGCGGCGACCAAGTTCTTCATCTTCACCCAGGCCAGCGGCCTGATCATGCTGGTGGCGATCCTGGGCCTGGTGCTGGTCAACTACAACACCACCGGCGTGCTCACGTTCAACTACAGCGACCTGCTGAAGGCCGAGCTGCCAGCCGGCGTCGAGTACGTGCTGATGCTGGGCTTCTTCATTGCCTTCGCGGTGAAGCTGCCGGTCGTGCCGTTCCACTCCTGGCTGCCTGATGCTCACGCCCAGGCACCGACCGCAGGTTCCGTGGACCTGGCGGGTATCTTGCTGAAGACAGCGGCCTACGGCCTGCTGCGCTTCGCCCTGCCGCTGTTCCCGAATGCCTCGGCCGAGTTTGCGCCCATCGCCATGACCCTGGGCCTGATCGGTATCTTCTACGGTGCTTTCCTGGCCTTCGCACAAACCGACATCAAGCGCCTGATCGCGTTCTCCAGTGTCTCGCACATGGGCTTCGTGCTGATCGGCATCTACTCCGGCAGCCAGCAGGCCCTGCAAGGCGCGGTGATCCAGATGCTGGCCCACGGCCTGTCGGCTGCCGCGCTGTTCATCCTGTCCGGCCAGCTGTACGAGCGCCTGCACACCCGTGACATGCGTCAAATGGGCGGCCTGTGGCACCGCATCGCTTACCTGCCGGCCATCAGCCTGTTCTTCGCCGCCGCATCGCTGGGCCTGCCTGGCACCGGTAACTTCGTCGGCGAGTTCCTGATCCTGATCGGCAGCTTCGTGCATGTACCGTGGATCACCGTGATTGCCACCACAGGTTTGGTGTTCGGTTCGGTGTACTCGCTGATCATGATCCACCGCGCCTACTTCGGCCCGGCCAAGAGCGATACCGTGCTGGCCGGCATGGACGGTCGCGAACTGATCATGGTCCTGGGTCTGGCGGTATTGCTGATCCTGCTGGGCGTGTATCCGCAGCCGTTCCTCGACACCTCTGCCGCCACCATGAGTGGTGTGCAGCAGTGGCTCGGTTCCGCTTTCACTCAACTCGCTTCGGCCCGGTAAGAGCGCTATGGAATTCACCACTCAACACTTCATCGCATTGGCGCCGATGCTGATCACCACCATCACCACGGTGGTGGTGATGCTGGCGATCGCCTGGAAGCGCAACCACTCGCAGACCTTCCTGCTGTCCACCGTGGGCCTGAACCTGGCCCTGCTGTCGATCCTGCCGGCGCTGAAGGTTGCGCCGCTGGCGGTCACCCCGCTGATCACCATCGACAAGTTCGCCTGCTTGTACATGGCGATCATCCTGGTCGCCACGCTGGCCTGCGTCACCCTCGCTCACGCCTACCTCGGCGAAGGCTCCAAAGGTTTCCCGGGCAACCGTGAAGAACTGTACCTGCTGCTGCTGATGTCGGCCCTCGGTGGCCTGGTGCTGGTCAGCGCCAACCACCTGGCCGGCCTGTTCATTGGCCTGGAGCTGCTGTCGGTACCGGTCTATGGCCTGGTGGCCTATGCGTTCTTCAACAAACGCTCGCTGGAAGCCGGCATCAAGTACATGGTGCTGTCGGCCGCAGGCTCGGCGTTCCTGCTGTTCGGCATGGCCCTGCTGTACGCCGACGCCGGCAGCCTCAGCTTCGACCAGATCGGCAAGGCCCTGGCTACCACCAGCATGCCAAGCCTGGTGGCCCAACTGGGCCTGGGCATGATGCTGGTCGGCCTGGCCTTCAAGCTGTCGCTGGTACCGTTCCACCTGTGGACCCCGGACGTATACGAAGGCGCCCCGGCACCTGTCGCCGCGTTCCTGGCAACCGCCAGCAAGGTGGCAGTATTCGCCGTGGTCGTGCGCCTGTTCATGCTCTCCCCTGCTGCCAGCAGCGGCGTGTTGAGCACCGTGCTGGCGGTGATCGCCGTGGCCTCGATCCTGATTGGTAACCTGCTGGCGCTGACCCAGAGCAACCTCAAGCGTCTGCTGGGTTACTCGTCCATCGCCCACTTCGGTTACCTGGTCATCGCGCTGGTCGCCAGCAAGGGCCTGGCCCTGGAAGCCATGGGCGTGTACCTGGTCACCTACGTGATCACCAGCCTGGGCGCCTTCGGTGTCATCACCCTGATGTCCTCGCCCTACGGCGGCCGTGACGCCGACGCACTGTACGAGTACCGCGGCCTGTTCTGGCGCCGTCCGTACCTGACCGCGGTACTGACCGTGATGATGCTGTCGCTGGCGGGCATCCCGCTGACCGCTGGTTTCATCGGCAAGTTCTACATCATCGCCACCGGCGTCGAGTCGCACCTGTGGTGGCTGGTCGGTGCGCTGGTGATCGGTAGCGCCATCGGCGTTTACTACTACCTGCGTGTCATGGTGACCCTGTACCTGGTCGAGCCGAACCTGCGTCGCCACGACGCCCCGCTGAAGTGGGAACAGCGCACCGGCGGCGTCATGCTGCTGGCCATCGCCATTCTTGCTTTCGTGCTGGGCGTATACCCGCAGCCACTGCTGGAACTGGTTCAGCAAGCGGGCCTGCAACTGATCGGCTGATCGCCCCGGCAGCCTCGGTAAAACAAAACACCCCGCCTAGGCGGGGTGTTTTTTTATCTGCACGTTCTACTGCCTGCACCCAAGAGTGCCTAATCAATCGGGCTGCCCTGGCCCGCGCCCGGCAGGGCGGCTTTGCGCAAATCACCATTGGCCGAAGGCAGGTACACTTCCGGGTTGGGCATACCGCTAGGGGAGAGTTCATGGGTCATTTCGAATTCGGCGCGCACTGACCAGCCACACGCTTCGGTGGTGCATTGCAAATAAGCAATTCGCAGGAAAATATGGCGCCCTTCACTTGTACGTATGCGCATCCGGCTGTGGCAGTGCGGGCAAACCAATTTGTAAGTACTCACGGCAAGTACCTACTAGCATTGCTCAGGCCAACCTTTCTGTCAGAATTGACTGCAACTGCTAGTGTATTCTTTAACTCGATGTGTCTCATTTCAGGAATGCTCCTTAAAACGCAGGGCTGTATTCATAACGAGTAGTTTAAGCCCATGGAATATTAATAAACCAGTCATGGATATTTGTTATGAGTACTCACGTACTTGCTGCGGTGCTCACGCGCCTTAAGCTTCTCACTGGCGCCCAGACAGATGCCGAGCTGTCACGCGCGCTGTCCATCAGCCCACAGACACTGAGCAGTTGGAAGGTTCGCGACAGCGTCCCATACTCACTTTGCATAGAAATTGCCCGGCAGCATGCGTGTTCACTGGACTGGCTATTGCTAGGCCAGGCCGAGCACAACACCGCCGGCCCGGATGACGCAGGCTGGGAGTGCGACATGCTTGAACGGCTGCGCACGTTATCGCCCTGCGATCGTCAAGCCATCTTGTTGTTCGTCAAGGACAAGCAGCGTATCCAGCAACTGGAACAGCAACTGAATGCGCTTGGTGCAGTGGCCAATGGTTAACTCCGACGACGCCAACGCTGCAGCAGTTCTCGCGGGTCCAGCGTATCCACCAGGACCATGACTTTGAGGCTGATGGGAATCACCACCACTGCCGCGACGAATCCAGCCATCCCCCGGGTCAGCAAAGGCACCAATGACGAAACCAGCGGTTCGAACAAGTGGCCCACACCCACGGTCACGAAGACCAGCAACAGTTTCTTGCCCAGTTTCAGGCGCTTGGTCATGTTGGTGATCAAGCGGTCGCGCGCGGCACTCACCAGCAAAGCCCCCAGTAGCGCGGCGAACAGTACATAGCCATCCACACCCAGCAACGCCACCATTGCCGCGGGCAATTGGTCGAAAACAGATTGCTCAGGCATGGGCAAGCCCTCGGCGCGACACTGGCAGGTAGGCTGTAGAACCTAGGCTATGCATGACAGCAGCCTCGACAAAACGGATGTAGCACACCCGTAACGCGCGCCCATGCTCGTGCCCGGCCACATCCTCGAGGCGCTTGTAACCCCGGTCTCGTAATACTGCCCGCCAACGGGCGAATTCACGTGCTGCGTCGATGGCGGCGCAGCGCGCGGCAAGTTCCAGCACAGCTTCACTGACAGGCCGCTGCAATTGCAGGCGCTCACGCAACCTGTCCAGGTCTACCCGTGGCCAGAAAGGGTCATGGCAATCGGCAAAGCGCGGTAACCGCAGATCGTTGGTCATGCGTCCCCCTCATTGCTCGGCCAGCAAGCCGTAGCGAATGGCTTTGATCACCGCTACCACGCGGGTAGGCACATCGAATTTGCGCAGGATGTTGGACACGTGGAAGTTCACCGTCGACTCCTTGCAGTCAAGAATCCGGCCGATCTCCCACGAACTCTTGCCGTAGGCACACCACAACAGGACCTGCCGTTCACGAGGCGTCAGACGCACCGGGGCGTCCGCCGGGGGTTGCTGCGAGTATCGAGCGTTGTCAGTCATGTATGAACTCCACAGGTGATTGAACAAGGCATCGCTGCCGATCTGCAGTCACCTTACGAAGCGCAGGCCATCCGCTTCCACTTGCGTGGCTTGTAAAGAACTTTCGTACAAAACCGTCTGACGATGGTTACAAAAGATTTGCTTACTTCCTCGTGCTCCAAGCCGCATTTCGCTCGTCTCAACGCCGTTGTCCATTCGCCTTTCGCCTGGAGTCGTACAATGCGTGCCGATTTACCCCTCTCGCCCTGCCTCGGTCTGCTGGCTGCCTTGGCCGCCAGCCAGCCCGCCCTGGGGGCGTCTTCGGTCGAATTGGGCCAGGTCCTGATCACCGACGAGGAGCAGAACGAGCTGACGGCAGCCAGCGAGCGCCTGCGTGAAATACCGGGGGCCAGCAACCTGGTGGACATGCAGCGCGTGGGGCAAGGCCGAGTGGCCAGCAACCAGGACGTGCTGGCCTACCAGCCTGGCGTGTTCGCCCAATCGGCAGGCAACGACGGCATCAAGCTGTCGATCCGCGGCTCGGGCATCAACCGTGCGCCGGGTGCGCACGGCTCTGGGGTGTACACAATGTTCGACGGCCTGCCGCTGACCGGCCCGGGCGGCACCCCTTACGAGCTGTTCGAGCCGCTATGGCTCAGCCGAGCCGAGGTGTTGCGCGGCGCCAATGGCTTCGACCAAGGCTCCCTGGCCTTGGGTGGCGCGATCAACTATGTCACGCACACTGGCTACGACGCCGCACCGCTGCAAGTACGCTATGAGGTTGGCAGCCGTGGTTACCAGCACCGGCACATCAGCTCGGGCCAAGTGCTGGGCAACCTCGACTACTACGTGGCCCTCACCGATTCGGAATACGACGGCTACCAGACGCACAGCAGCGGCAGCGCCAAGGGTGTTGCCGCCAATGTCGGTTACCGCTTCAACCCGAACCTGGAAACCCGCTTCTACCTGCGTTACCGGGAAACCGAAAACGAACTGGCCGGGCGCCTGACCAAAGACCAGATCAAGCACCACCCGCGCGCGGCCAACCCGGCCTATCTGGCCCGCGACGACAGCCGCCCGCAGCCAGGCAGCACCTGGGTGGGCAACAAGACCACCTTCTACCTCGACGACGATGCGCGCCTGGAAGCCGGCCTGGTTTATCACGATTACCCGATGGACCTGCGTGAAGGCCCGATGCGCCTGAAGGTCGCCTACACCGATGTCAGCGGCACGCTGAACTATTCCCGTCGCGACACGCTGCTTGGCCACGAAAGCAAGACCACCATTGGCTGGCGCACCACCAAGCACCTGCCCAACAGCGGCGCCTCACAATTTACCCGCATTGGCGATGTGTTCGGCGAGCGCACCCGCGACTTCACCTACCAGGGCTCGGACACCGTACTGCATCTCGGCAACGACCTGGAGCTGGCCCCTAACCTGTGGCTTACCACCGGCCTGGCAATGATTTACACCCGCCGGGAAAGTGACGTGACCTACCCCGCCGAAGGCGGCAAGGTGAGCATGCATGACTGGGACTATGCACCACGCCTGGGGCTGCGCTACGACATTCGCCCGGACCTGCAGGTGTACGGTAACCTGAGCCGCTCGGTAGAACCGCCGCACCCGTGGTCACTGATCTGGAGCGCCCCCAGCACAGGCGGCAAGCAGATCCAGCCGATCGAAATGCAGAACCAGACCGCCACCACCCTGGAGCTGGGTGCCCGTGGCGATTCGAAGGTTGGCCGCTGGGACCTGGCCTGGTACTACTCGCAGGTGCGCCACGAATTGCTGGCCGTTGAGGTAGTGCCGAACTTCACCTCGGAATTCAACGCCAGTGCCACCGTGCACCAGGGCGTCGAAGCCGGCCTTGACAGCACCCTGTGGGAACGCGCCGGTACCGGCAAACTGAGCCTGCGCCAGGCCTACACGTTCAGCGATTTCCACTACCGTGATGACGACACGTTCGGTGATAACCGCCTGCCTGGCATCCCTATGCACTACTACCAGGCCGAGCTGCGCTATGACTGGCCGAGCGGCTTCTACGCCGGGCTCAACACGCAGATGGCGTCGAAGGTGCAAGTGGACTATGCCAATAGCTACCACGCCGACGAATATGCCTTGCTCGGCGCGCGGCTGGGCTGGGACTCACCTAAGCAGGACTGGCAGACCTGGCTGGATTTGCGCAACCTGACCAACAAGCGCTATGCGGCCACGGTGACGCCGGCCTACAACGACGCCGGCAAGGACAACGCCCGCTCGACGCCGGGCGAAGGGTTTGGCGTATACGCCGGGGTTTCCTATAGCTTCCGCTAGAACTCACCGCGCACGCTTTATGTAGGAGCAGCCTCTTCGCAGCACAAGGCTGCTCCTGCAAAGCACCTACCTAACGACTGCGGATCAGACCGCCCTGTTCAACTTCACCCACGAAGCGAACTTGTCGACAAACGCCTGCAAGAATGGCCGGGTCTTGTCGTTGAGCTTGCCCGAATCCTCGAACAGGCTCGCCGCACCGCCGATATAAGCCTCTGGCATCTGCATACAAGGCATATCGAGAAACACCAGCGACTGACGCACGGCATGGTTGGCGCCAAAGCCACCAATAGCCCCCGGCGACACACTCACCACCGCTGTCGGCTTGCCACTCCAGGCGCTTTGCCCATAGGGGCGCGAGCCCACATCGATGGCGTTTTTCAGGCAGCCCGGCACCGAGCGGTTGTATTCCGGCGTGACGAACAGCACCGCATCGCTGCGGCGGATCTCCTCGCGAAAACGCTTCCAGGCCTCTGGCGGCGCATCGGCCTCGACATCTTCGTTGTACAACGGCAAATCACCAATCTCGACGATTTTCAGGGCAAGGCTGGACGGCGCCAGCTCTGAAAGTGCGCGGGCGACCTTGCGGTTGTAGGACTCCTTGCGCAAGCTACCAACGACGACTGCTACCGAATACACCTGGCTCATGGCAATTCCAACCTTTGCGGGGTAAAGAGACGTTGTAGTTATAGATGACCGTTCCTCGGCACTTTGGTTTTTTTTCCGCAGGGCGAAAACTTCCGAGGCTGTTTCACGGTCTATGCCTTTAGACATTTCCTACGTAATTCAGAGGTTTCCACCCAAATGGCAGCAGTAATGGTCGGCCAATTCCACGCCCGTGACGCCGAAGGCCGCATCTACCCCGTGCACGAGTTCCAGGAGTCCACCCTGCAACTCGACGGCAGCACGCTGGGCGCCCCCATCACCACCTACCGCCTTGCCATCGGCGACAAGGTCAACCACTTGGGCGAAAACCGTTTCGAACTGGCGCGCTCCGGCGTCGAGATCACTCGCATTCCATGATGCAATCCACGGTGTAGCGGCCATTTTCGTTCTGCAGGCCGTGAACATCCGCGACAAACCCCGGAAAGCCTTGGTTGAAGGCTCGGGCGAAGGCCAAGTAGTCAAGTATCGAGCGGGTCGCCTCGGTGAACCGCTCTCCCGGCATGATCAACGGAATACCGGGCGGGTACGGCACCAGCATCACCGCGGCCACACGGCCCAGCAAAGCTTCGATCGGCACCGCTTCCACCTCGCCACGTACCATCTGGTCATAAGCCCGAGCGGGGCTCACGGCCACCTCCGGCAAACGCGTGAACACCCGCTTCAGCTGCTTGGCCGTGGCATTGGCACGGTAGCAGTCATGCAACTGTTCACACAGGTCGCGCAGGCCCATGCCCCGGTAGCGTGAGGCATCGGCAACCCCCACACTCGGCAGGCAACTGCTCAGCGGTGTATTGCCGTCATAGTGGCGCTTGAACTCCAGCAGTTCGGTGAGCAAGGTGCTCCACTTGCCCTTGGTGATGCCCATGGAAAACAGCACCAGGAAGCTGTACAAGCCGGTTTTTTCCACCACCAGCCCGCGCTCCCAGAGAAACTTGCTGACCACCGCCGCCGGGATGCCACGCTCACCCAGCACACCGCCCGCACTCAGCCCCGGCATTACCAGGGTCACCTTCAGAGGGTCGAGCAACACGTAGCCGTCCGCCACCTCACCAAAGCCATGCCACTGCGCCCCCGGCTGCAGCAGCCAGTCCTGCGCGGCCAAGGGCTGGATGCCTTCAGTGCTGGGCGGCTGCCAAATACTGAACCACCAGTCATCCGCAGCAATGTGCTCGCGCAGGTTGGCCAGGGCACGACGAAAACTCAGCGCCTCATCGAACATTTCTTGCAACAGCGAATGCCCGGCCTGCCCTTCCATCATGGTCGAGGCCACGTCCAGCGAGGCAAGGATGCTGTACTGCGGCGAAGTCGAGATATGCATCATGAACGCTTCGTTGAAGCGGTCCCGGTCCAGCTGCCGCCTGGCCCCGTCCTGCACATGGATCATCGAGGCCTGGCTGAACGCCGCCAGCAGCTTGTGGGTGGAATGGGTGCTGAACACCAACGGGCTGTCGGCTGCGCAGGCAGTGCCCATGGCATAGCGCCCGGTGAAGAAGCCGTGAAACGCCGCATAAGCGAACCAGGCCTCGTCGAAGTGCAGTACTTCCACGCTGGCACCCAGGGCCTGCTTGATCATCCCGGCGTGGTAGCACAGCCCGTCATAGGTGGAGTTGGTCACTACCGCCAGCTTGATACGTTGCCCACGGCCATGGGCAAGGGGGTTGGCCTGGATCTTCGCCTCGATTGCCTCGGGGCTGAACTCGCTGAGCGGGATCGGGCCGATGATGCCCAGCTCGTTGCGCTCTGGGCACAGGTACAGCGGAATGGCGCCGGTCATGATGATCGCGTGCACCACTGACTTATGGCAGTTGCGGTCCACCAACACCAGGTCGTCGCGACCGACCATGGCGTGCCAGACAATCTTGTTGGCTGTGGAGGTGCCATTGATGACGAAGAAGGTGTGGTCGGCACCGAAGTTGCGCGCCGCCCTGGCCTCGGCTTCGGCCAAGGGGCCTGTGTGGTCGAGCAGCGAGCCCAGCTCCGGCACTGAAACAGACAGGTCCGAGCGCAGGGTGTTTTCCCCGAAGAACTGGTGGAAGGCCTGGCCTACCGGGCTTTTATGATAGGCCACGCCACCGCCATGGCCCGGGGTATGCCAGGAATAGTTGGACTGCGCGGTATGCTGCACCAGGGCCTTGAAGAACGGTGGCAGCAGACCGTCAAGGTAGGTGTGTGCGGCACGCGCCACCTGGCGGGCGAGAAACGGCACGGTGTCTTCGAACAGGTAAAGGATGCCACGCAGTTGGTTGAGCTCGCTCATGGCTTCGGCAGGGGCGTTTTCCAGGGTCACCTGCTCGCCCAAGGCGAAGATCGGCAAGTCGGGCGCGCGCATGCGCGCCAGGCGGATCAGCTCGGCCATGTTCTGCAGCAGGTGGGTGTTTTCGCCAACTCCTTCGGCGGCAATCAGCATGCAGGCCAGGCCGTGGTGAGTGGCGGCAACCAGGCGCGCTTCGGCGTGGTCGGCGGCGGCCAGAATGGCGAAACCGTCCTGGCGCAGTTCCTCGGCGATGCCCCGCACGCGCTCCCCGGCGACACTGTCAGCCTTGATAGCCCGGTGGACGATGAGGATCGGGAACTTGAGGTCCTTGTACATCAGGTGGCTACCTCCGAAGGACATGGCGTCCTTCTCAGGGTAGTAGAACCTGTGTTGTCAGTGCCCGCGAACAGACCGGGGCAGCCGAACGATCAGCCCGCTGGCGTCTCGGTCAAGGCCTGCCACATCGAAGGCCCACCCGCCGACTTGGCGATGGCCGCCAGGCGCTCGGCATGTGCCTCCAGTTCCTCGGCACTGGCCATGATCACCCGCCCCGGCGTACGCCCGGTAATACGGCGGATCTCGCTGCCGCCAGCCTCACTCCCTTCACCCTCGGCGTCTGCGCCATGCCCAGCCAACGACAGGCTGGTCTGGCCACCGGTCATGGCCAGGTAAACGTCTGCCAGCAGTTCCGAGTCGAGCAGCGCACCGTGCAGTTCACGGCCGGAGTTGTCGATGTCGTAGCGTTTGCACAGCGCATCCAGGCTGTTGCGCTGCCCCGGATGGCGCGAACGTGCCAGCAGCAGGGTATCGAGGATGGTGCAGTGCTGCGAAACGTCGGCGCGGTCCTGCTGGCCAATCAAGGCAAATTCGTTGTTGATGAAGCCAACGTCGAACGCCGCGTTGTGGATGACCAGCGTGGCGCCCTGGATGAATTCGAAGAACTCCTCGGCGACATCGCCAAAGCGTGGCTTGCCGACCAGGAAGGCATCGGTGATACCGTGGACGTTGATCGCGCCCTCGTCACTCTCGCGGTCTGGCTGCAGGTAGACGTGGAAGTGCCGCCCGGTCAGACGCCGGCCGATGACCTCGACACAGCCGATCTCGATGATCCGGTGGCCTTCGCCAACTGGCATACCCGTGGTTTCGGTATCGAGAATGACGAACCGTTTATCTTGCTGCTGCTCCACGCGGGGCGCTCCAACTTGCATCAGTTACAAAGGCCGCGATTGTACCCCAGCTCAACGCTGGGCGCGTACCTCATCGACCCCACGGTTGGCCAGCTGGTCGGCGCGCTCGTTGCCGGGGTGGCCGATGTGGCCGCGCACCCACTTCCAGGTCACCTTGTGGCGGTTGACCTGCTCATCAAGCTGCTGCCACAGGTCGGCGTTCTTCACCGGTTCCTTGGCCGCCGTCTTCCAGCCGCGCTTCTTCCAGTTCACCATCCACTCGTTGATGCCTTTCATCACGTACTGCGAGTCGGTGGTCAGCACCACCTCGCATTCGCGCTTCAGCGACATCAGGCCCTGAATCGCGGCCATCAGCTCCATGCGGTTGTTGGTGGTCTCACGTTCGCCGCCCCACAGTTCCTTCTCGACGCCCTTGTAGATCATCAGGACGCCCCAGCCACCAGGGCCTGGGTTGCCCTTGCAGGCACCATCAGTAAACATCTCGACGCTATCGCTCATGTACCACTCTTGAATTCAGTGCTTGTCAGTTTCGGGGTTGGCCGCCGTGCGGTTGACCTTGGCCAGTGGCAGCGGCAGCAATTTGCCCATCGGCTCGCGGCGCTCTGGGCGCAGTGGCCGCAACCCTACCACCATCTTGCGCGCCACCAGCAGGTACACCCCGCCACCGGAGCCCTGCCAACCGCCGGCCAGCCGTTCCCAGCCCTCCAGGCGTTGCTGCCAGGCCGGTGAAGCAAGCGGCGGACGATAGCACCCGAAGCGGCGTTTCTCCAGCGCGAAGCCCAGCAGGTTGAGCCAGTCGCCCACCCGCGACGGCGAGATGCAGCGCGCCTTGCGCAGCGCGCCATGGCTGAAGAAATGGCGCATGCCCCAGCTGCTCCACGGGTTGATGCCGACAATCAGCAGGTGCCCGCCCGGGCGCACGGCACTGGCGGCCTCGCGCAGCAGGCCATGGGGTGACAGGCAGAAATCCAGGCCATGCTGCAGCACGACCACGTCGGCAGCATGCTCGCTCAGCGGCCAGGCCTGCTCCTCGCAGACGATCTCCACCCCAGGCAGCGGCGCGCCGAGGCGCACATTGCGCTGCACCTGGGGCGCGCTCGGTGGCGGCTCGGCGCAAGGCCCGTAGTGCACCAGGTAACCGCCGAAGAAGCGCCCAAGCTCTTCTTTCAGCAGTTTTTCTTCCTCCTTGAGCATCAGCTGGCCGAGTGGCCCATTGAACCACTCACGGGCCAGGCTGATCAGCTCGACCCAGTCCGGGTCGGCCTGGGCAAAGGCTTGGTCGGTCATTGCGCTCTCCCTCGAAGGTTCTCCCACCGCGCCATCGCGGCTAAGATGCCCTCATGTGCCACGCTAGGCGAATCGGATCCGCACCATGATACAGATCGATGCTCTCCCCGCTTTCTCCGACAACTACATCTGGTTGTTACAGGATACTGCCAAACGCCGTTGTGCGGTGGTCGATCCGGGTGATGCCGCCCCGGTGGAACGCTGGCTGGCCGCCAACCCGGAGTGGGTGCTGAGCGACATCCTCGTCACCCACCACCACAACGACCACGTCGGCGGTGTGGAACGGCTGAAGCAACTGAGCGGCGCGCGAGTCTGCGGCCCCGCCAACGAGCGTATTCCCGGCCGCGACCTGGCCCTGGACGAAGGCGACAAGGTCGACGTGCTGGGCGTGACCTTCCAGGTTCTGGCGGTGCCCGGCCACACCCTGGGGCACATTGCCTTCTTCAGCGACGGGCCGCCAACCCCCGTTCTGTTCAGTGGCGACACACTGTTCGCCGCCGGTTGCGGGCGCATGTTCGAGGGTACACCCGAACAGATGCAGCCCGCCCTCGCCCGCCTGGCGGCACTGCCAGAGCAGACCGAAGTGTATTGCGCCCACGAATATACCCTCAGCAACCTGCGCTTCGCCAAGGCGGTAGAGCCGACCAATACGCACGTTCAGCAACGCTTCGAGGACGTTACCCGTTTACGCGCCGAAAATCGCATCAGCTTGCCATCAACGATTGGCCTGGAGCGTCTGACCAACCCCTTCTTACGTACCTCTGAAACATTAGTTAAACAAAAAGCAGACGAATGGAAGGGACATTCAAACACCTCGCATGTCGCTGTTTTTGCTGCCTTGAGGTCTTGGAAGGACACCTTCTGATAACCGCAAGATATATCGCAAGTGATGGTCAAAGGTTGACCAGGCCCGGAGCGGTTTCTAGAATCGCCGAAATTTTTCGCCCGGATACCTGTGTCAGCCGATGTCTTCCCGTAGCCGCAGAACCTCTCATTCCGTCGCCCTGACGCGCCTGGCCCAAATCAGTGCGCTGGCCCTGGCCGCCACCTTGGTGGGCTGCCAGAGCACCCGTCAGCTCGACGAATCCGAAAGCGTTCGCGCGCACAACTACCAGGCGCGGATCAAGCACAAACCTTCACCGCTGCTGGCCAAGCCGGCCGAGCAGGCACCACAGGATGTCTGGGAGCGCATGCGCCAGGGCTTTGCCCTGCAGGACAGCATCGACGTCAACCCGCGCATCGAACAACAGCGCCTGTGGTTCGCCAGCAACCCGACCTTCATCGAAAGCGCTGGCGAGCGTGGCAGCCTCTACCTGCATTACATCGTCGAGCGTCTTGAAGAACGCGACATGCCGCTGGAGCTGGCCCTGCTCCCCGCCATTGAAAGCGCCTACAACCCGATGGCCTACTCACGCGCCAGTGCTGCCGGCATGTGGCAGTTCATGCCAGCCACAGGCCGTCACTTCAACCTGCGCCAGACCAACTTCTACGATGGCCGCCGCGACATCACCGCGTCGACCAACGCTGCGCTGGATTACCTGACCCGCCTGCACGATATGTTCAACGGTGACTGGCTGCTGGCCCTGGCCGCCTACAACGCCGGAGAAGGCACGGTCAGCCGCGCCATGGAACGCAACGAACGGCTCGGGCTGCCAACCGACTACTGGAACCTGCCGCTGCCACAGGAAACCCGCGACTACGTACCCAAGTTGCTGGCCCTGTCGCAGGTGGTGCTCACGCCTGAAGCCTACGGCGTGAACCTGAACCCGATCGCCAACGAGCCCTATTTCGAAGCGGTGGCCATCAACGACCGCCTCGACCTGTCGCGGGTGGCGGCATTTGCCAACATCGACGAAGACGAGTTGATCCAACTCAACCCAGCCTTCAAGAAACGCATGACCGTGGACGGCCCGCAGCAGTTGCTGGTACCGACCGCCAAGGCGCAATTGCTGAGCGACAGCCTGTCCAACCTCAAGCCAGAACAGCTGGTCAGCCTGCAACCGAACAAGGCCGTGTTCGCCCGCGCCGTGGCCGAAGCCAAGGCACCGGTGGCCGCGCGCAGCTACCGGGTCAAACGCGGCGACAACCTGGGCGCCATCGCCAAGGCCAACCGTGTTTCGGTCAATGACATCAAACGCTGGAACCGTCTGTCCGGCAACAACCTGCGTGCCGGCCAGGTGCTGGCACTTCGCGGTGGCAGCGGACCGAGCGCCGCCGGCAACCGGGTAGCGGCGTCCGGCAAGCGCTCCACCCAGTACAAGGTACGCAAGGGCGACTCGCTGTACCTGGTGGCCAAGCGCTTCAACGTGGAAATGCAGCACCTCAAACGCTGGAACCCACGCAGCGGCCACGCCCTCAAGCCGGGCCAAACCCTGACCGTCTACCTCTCGCATTGATATAACGCTCAGGGCCATTGCGCGGCCCTGTGGGGCGGCCTTGTGTCGCGACAGGGCTGCGAAGCAGCCCCGGCAATGCAAGCTGCGAAGCTGAGACCCTGGGGCCGCTAAGCGCCCCTTTCGCGACAAAAGGCCGCTCCCACAGGTACCACGCCGCTCACGCCGACCTGTACCACCAACCCCTCCCTCAAAACCTCTCTTTTTCCAACCCCACCAAGCTGTTACTGTACCCGATCAAAGCCCAACGCCTCTGGATCGGATGCCGACTTGATACGTCCCCTCCTGCTATCACTCAGCCTGGCCTTGAGCTTTCCCGCAGCCGCGATGGTGAGCGAAAGCCACGGATACGCGCAGTTCGGCACGCTCAAGTACCCAGCCACCTTCACCCACTTCGACTGGGTCAACCCGCAAGCGCCCAAGGGCGGCACCTTGCGGGCCATGGCTTTTGGCACCTTCGATACCCTCAACCCCTACACCTTCAAGGGGTCGAGCCCTATAACCACGCCCAATTTCCAGCAGTACGGCATCAGCGAGCTAAACGAGCCGCTAATGGTCGGCACCGGCCTGTACGACCCGTCCGGTGACGAGCCCACCTCCAGTTATGGCCTGATCGCCCGCTCGGTGGAGTACAGCGAGGACCGCAGCTGGGTGGTGTTCAACCTGCGCCCGGAAGCCCGCTGGCATGACGGCCAGCCGATAACCTCGGCCGACGTGGCCTTCTCCTACCGCACGCTGCTCAAGGACGGCCACCCGATCTACCGCACCAACCTGCAGGAAGTACAACGGGTGGACATCCTGGGCCCGCTGCGCATCCGCTTCGTGTTCAAACGCGCCGGCAACCCGCTGCTGATCCTGCGCCTGGGCGAAATGCCGGTGCTGCCCAAGCACTATTGGCAAAAGCGCGACTTCAAGGCCACCACCTTCGAGCCCCCCCTGGGCAGCGGCCCCTACCGCATCACCCAGGTACAACCCGGGCGCCGGCTGGTGTTCGAACGGGTGAAGAACTACTGGGGCAAGGACCTGGCGGTCAACCGTGGCAAGTACAATTTCAAGCGGGTGGAATACGAGTTCTACCGCGACGCCACCGTGGCCTTCGAAGCGTTCAAGGCTGGTGAATTCGACATCTACATCGAGCACCAGGCAAAAAACTGGGCCAACGGTTACAACTTCCCTGCCGTGCGCCGTGGCGAGGTGATCAAGGCACAAATCCCGCACAGCATCCCCACGCAAACCCAGGGCCTGTTCATGAACAGCCGCCGGGCCACATTCAGCGACCCGCGGGTACGCCAGGCGTTGGGGCTGATGCTCGACTTCGAATGGACCAACCGCGCACTGTTCAGCAGCGCCTACCGCCGCTCAACCAGCTACTACCCCAACAGCGAATTCGCCGCCAGCGGCCTGCCCACCGGCAAAGAGTGGCTGCTGCTGGCGCCATTCCGGGACCAGTTGCCCGCCAAACTGTTCAGCGAACCCTACAAGGTCAGCCACACCGATGGCCGTGGCATCAGCCGCCAGACCCTACGCCAGGCCCTGGGCCTGCTCGCCGAGGCCGGCTGGAAGCTGAACGGCCAGCGCCTGGTCGACAGCAAAGGCCAGCAACTGCGCATGGAGCTGCTGCTGGTAAACCCCAACCTTGAACGCATCCTGCAACCTTATGTCGAAAATCTGTCCAGCATCGGCATCGATGCGCGCTTGCGCACCGTGGACCGTGCCCAGTACAAACAACGCCTGGACCAGTTCGATTTCGACATGATTCTGATGACCCTGAACCAAACCCTGAGCCCCGGCCTCGAACAATGGCTGTACTTCCATTCCAGCCAGGCCGCGACCAAGGGCAGCAAGAACTATGCTGGGGTCAAGGACCCGGTGGTCGACCACCTGCTCGACACCTTGCTCGCCGCCCGCACCCGCGATGACCAGGTCGCCGCCGCCCGTGCCCTGGACCGCGTGCTCTCATGGCAGTACTACATGATCCCCAACTGGTACCTCGACAATCACCGCCTGGCCTACCGCAACCGGTTCGCCTTCGTCACCACGCCGCCCTACACCCTTGGGCTGAACAGCTGGTGGATCAAGACTTCGGAGAAAGCCCAATGACGCCAACGCACCGTCTGCGCCGGCTGGCAGGCAGCCTGTTGCTCGCCTGCCTGAGCCTTCCCGCCCTGGCCGCACCGCAACACGCGCTTACCTTGTACGATGAGCCACCCAAGTACCCCGCCAACTTCAAGCACTTCGACTACGTCAACCCGGACGCGCCCAAGGGCGGCACCTTCCGCCAGTCCAGCTTTGGCGGCTTCGACAGCCTCAACCCGTTCATCAACAAAGGCGTGGCAGCCGAGAACATCGGTAGCATCTACGACACCCTGATGCGCCAGAGCCAGGATGAGCCGTTCACCGAGTACGGCCTGGTCGCCGGCAAGATCGAAAAGGCCCCGGACAACAGCTGGGTGCGCTTCTACCTGCGCCCCGAAGCACGCTTCCATGACGGCCACCCGATGCGCGCCGACGACGTGGTGTTCACCTTCAACGCCCTGATCAAGGACGGCGCACCACTGTACCGGCAGTACTACGCCGACGTTGCCGAAGTGGTCGCCGAGGACCCGCTGAAGGTGCTGTTCAAGTTCAAGCACACCAACAACCGCGAGCTGCCGTTGATTCTCGGCCAGTTGCCAGTACTGCCCAAACACTGGTACGAAAACCGCGAGTTCAACCGCGGCAACCTGGAGATCCCGCTGGGTAGCGGCCCGTACAAGGTCGCCGAGGTCAAAGCCGGGCGCTCGGTGCGCTACGAGCGGGTCAAGGACTACTGGGCCAAAGACCTGCCGATCAACCGTGGCTTCTATAATTTCGATGTCATGACCTTCGACTCTTACCGGGACACCACTGTCGCCCTGGAAGCACTCAAGGCCGGCGCGTTCGACTATGCCCTGGAAGTCAGCGCCAAGAACTGGGCCACCGCCTACAACGTGCCCGCCGTGCGCGACGGCCGTCTGATCAAGGAAGAACTGCCCAACGGCAACCCCACCGGCATGCAGGGTTTCATCTTCAATATCCGCCGCCCGGTGTTCCAGGATGTGCGTGTGCGCCAGGCACTGAGCCTGCTGCTGGACTACGAATGGACCAACAAGCAGCTGTTCAACGGCGCCTACACCCGCACCGGCAGCTACTTCGACAATTCGGAAATGGCCGCCCACGGCCTACCCAGCCCCAGCGAATTGAAAATCCTCGAACCATTGCGCGGCAAAGTACCCGAACAGGTATTTACCGAGGCCTTCCACAACCCGGTCAGCGACGGCAGCGGCATGATCCGCGAGCAGCAGCGCCAGGCCTACAAGCTGCTACAGGAAGCCGGCTGGAAAATCGTCGACGACAAGATGGTCGACGCCCAAGGCAAGCCGGTAAGCATCGAGTTTCTATTGGCGCAGACCGAGTTCGAGCGCATCCTGCTGCCGTTCAAGCGCAACCTCGCCGACCTCGGTATCGAGCTGAACATCCGCCGGGTCGATGTTTCGCAATACATTACCCGCCTGCGATCTCGGGACTACGACATGATCGTCGGCGGCTACCCGCAATCCAACTCGCCGGGCAATGAACAACGCGAGTTCTGGTCAAGTGCCGCCGCCGACAACCCCGGCAGCCGCAACTTCATCGGCCTGCGCGACCCGGCCATCGACCAGTTGGTGGAACAGCTGATCAACGCCGACTCGCGCCAGAGCCTGGTCGACCACTGCCGCGCCCTCGACCGTGTGTTGCTGTGGGGCTACTACGTGATACCCAACTGGCATATCAAAACCTGGCGCGTGGCCTACTGGAACCACATCGGCCATCCGAAAGTGTCGCCCAAGTACGACATCGGCATCGATACCTGGTGGATCAAGCCCGGGGTAACCCCGGCGGTCAGCGAAGCCCCTGCGGACGAGGCCAACTAAGATGCTGGCCTACATCCTGCGCCGCCTGCTGCTGATCATCCCGACCCTATTCGGCATCCTCATCATCAACTTCATCATCGTTCAGGCCGCCCCCGGCGGCCCGGTCGAGCAGATGATCGCCAAGCTCGAAGGCTTCGAAGGCGCGACCAGCCGCATCGCCGGTGGCGGCGCCGAGGTTTCCGTGGCCGGTTCCAACTACCGCGGTGCACAGGGCCTGGACCCGGCGCTGATCGCTGAAATCGAGCGCATGTACGGCTTCGACAAGTCGCCGCCCGAGCGCCTGTGGATCATGATCAAGAACTACGCCCAGCTCGACTTTGGCGACAGCTTCTTCCGCGATGCCAAGGTCATCGACCTGATCATCGAGAAGATGCCAGTGTCGATCTCGCTAGGGCTGTGGAGCACGCTGATCATGTACCTGGTGTCGATCCCGCTGGGCATCGCCAAGGCGGTGCGCCATGGCAGCCACTTCGACGTGTGGACCAGTTCGGCGATTATCGTCGGCTACGCCATCCCGGCGTTCCTGTTCGCTATCCTGCTGATCGTGCTGTTTGCCGGCGGCAGCTACTTCGACTGGTTCCCGCTGCGTGGCCTCACCTCCAACAACTTCGATGAGCTGAGTACCACCGGTAAAGTACTGGATTACTTCTGGCACCTGGTGTTGCCGATCACCGCGCTGGTCATTGGCAACTTCGCCACCATGACCCTGCTGACCAAGAACAGCTTCCTCGACGAAATCAACAAACAATACGTGGTCACCGCCAAGGCCAAAGGCTTGAACCGGTCACGGGTGCTGTACGGCCACGTGTTCCGCAACGCCATGCTGTTGGTGATCGCCGGTTTCCCCTCGGCGTTCATCGGCATCTTCTTCACCGGCTCCTTGCTGATCGAGGTGATCTTCAGCCTTGACGGCCTGGGCCTGATGAGTTTCGAGGCGGCCATCAACCGCGACTACCCGGTGGTCTTCGGCACCCTGTTCATCTTCACCCTGCTGGGGCTGGTGGTGAAACTGATCGGCGACCTGACCTACACCCTGGTCGACCCACGCATCGACTTCGCCAGCCGGGAGCACTGACATGGCCTTGTCCCCCCTCAACCGCCGGCGCTTCGAGCGCTTCAAGGCCAACCGCCGTGGCTGGTGGTCGCTGTGGCTGTTCCTGGTCCTGTTCGGCCTGAGCCTGGGCGCCGAGCTGATCGCCAACGACAAACCAGTTGCCGTGCGCTACGACGGCGAATGGTATTTCCCGGCATTCAAGCGCTACCCGGAAACCACCTTCGGCGGCGAATTCCCGCTGGAAGCCAACTACAAGAGCCCCTACATCCGCGAACTGTTGGCCAAGAAAGACAGCTTCGTGCTGTGGGCACCCATCCCGTTCAGCTACCAAAGCATCAACTACGACCTGCGCGTACCTGCCCCGGCGCCGCCCTCGGCGGACAACTGGCTGGGCACCGACGACCAGGGCCGCGACGTGCTGGCACGGGTGATCTACGGCTTCCGCATTTCGGTACTGTTCGCCCTCACCCTGACCGTGGCCAGCTCCATCGTCGGCGTCATCGCCGGCGCCTTGCAAGGCTTCTATGGCGGCTGGGTCGACCTGGCCGGGCAGCGCTTCCTGGAAGTCTGGTCGGGCCTGCCGGTGCTGTACCTGCTGATCATCCTGGCCAGCTTCGTGCAACCAAACTTCTGGTGGCTGCTGGGCATCATGCTGCTGTTTTCGTGGATGAGCCTGGTGGACGTGGTACGCGCCGAGTTCCTGCGCGGGCGCAACCTGGAATACGTACGCGCCGCCCGCGCGCTAGGCATGCGCAACGGCGCGATCATGTACCGGCACATCCTGCCCAATGCCATGATCTCGACCATGACCTTCATGCCGTTCATTCTCACCGGCGCCATCGGCACCCTCACCGCCCTGGATTTCCTCGGCTTCGGCCTGCCCGCGGGCTCGCCCTCGCTGGGCGAGCTGGTGGCCCAGGGCAAATCCAACCTGCAGGCCCCATGGTTGGGCATCAGCGCCTTTGCCGTGCTGGCGTTGATGCTGAGCCTACTGGTGTTCATTGGTGAATCCGCCCGCGATGCCTTCGACCCGAGGAAGTGACATGAGTGAACAGAACCTGATCGAAGTGCGCGATCTGGCGGTGGAGTTTGTCACCGGCGACCAGGTCAACCGGGTGGTGGACGGCATCAGCTTCGACATCCGCAAGGGCGAGACACTGGCCCTGGTGGGCGAGAGTGGCTCGGGCAAATCGGTCACCGCGCACTCGATCCTGCGCCTGCTGCCCTACCCGCTGGCCCGTCACCCCAGCGGCAGCATCCGCTACGAGGGCAAGGACCTGCTGCAGCAAAACGAGAAGACCCTGCAGCGCATTCGCGGCAACCGCATTGCGATGATCTTCCAAGAGCCGATGACCTCGCTGAACCCGCTGCATTGCATCGAGAAGCAGATCAACGAAATCCTCCTGCTGCACAAGGGCCTGACCGGCAAGGAAGCGACTGCCCGCACCCTGGAGCTGCTGGAGCTGGTCGGCATCCCCGAGCCGCGCAAGCGCCTCAAGGCCCTGCCCCACGAACTGTCTGGCGGGCAGCGCCAGCGAGTGATGATTGCCATGGCGTTGGCCAACGAGCCAGAGCTGCTGATTGCCGACGAACCGACCACGGCGCTGGATGTGACCGTGCAGTTGAAGATTCTCGACCTGCTCAAGGAACTGCAGGCACGCCTGGGCATGGCGCTGCTACTGATCAGCCATGACCTGAACCTGGTACGCCGCATCGCCCACCGCGTGTGCGTGATGCAGCGCGGGCAGATCGTGGAACAGGCTGAATGCGCCACACTGTTCAGCGCCCCGCAGCACCACTACACGCAGATGCTGATCAATGCCGAGCCCAGCGGGCTGCCAGCGCACAACCCGGTCGGGGCGCCGCTGCTGGAGGTGGATGACCTCAAGGTATGGTTCCCGATCAAAAAGGGCTTTTTGCGGCGTACGGTCGACCATGTGAAGGCGGTGGACGGGGTCAACTTCAGCTTGCCGCAGGGGCAGACACTGGGCATTGTCGGCGAGTCCGGGTCGGGCAAGTCCACGTTGGGCCTGGCGATCTTGCGGCTGATTTCCAGCCAGGGCGGCATTCGCTTCCATGGGCAGAACCTCGAAGGGCTGAACCAGAAAGCCGTGCGCCCGCTGCGGCGTGAGATGCAGGTGGTGTTCCAGGACCCATTCGGCAGCCTTAGCCCGCGCATGTGCGTGGCGGACATTGTCGGTGAAGGGCTGCGCATTCACGGTATTGGCAACGCGCAGGAACAGGAAACGGCGATTATTGCGGCGCTGGAGGAAGTGGGGCTAGACCCAAGGACTCGGCATCGCTACCCGCATGAGTTTTCCGGTGGGCAGCGCCAGCGTATTGCCATTGCCCGGGCGCTGGTGTTGAAGCCGGCGCTGATTCTGCTGGATGAGCCTACCTCCGCGCTGGACCGCACGGTGCAGCGGCAGGTGGTGGAGCTACTACGCAATCTGCAGCAGAAGTACAACCTGACGTACCTGTTCATCAGCCATGACCTGGCGGTGGTGAAGGCGCTGAGCCACCAGTTGATGGTGATCAAACATGGGCATGTTGTTGAACAAGGTGATGCGCAGGCGATATTCCATGCGCCGCAACATCCGTATACGCGGCAGCTGCTGGAAGCGGCGTTCCTGGAGGTTGAGGCTTCGTAGCAATGAATACCTCACCTTCACTTCGCAGCCCCCCCATCGGCCCCCTGCTAAAGCACTGGCGCCTGTTGAACCGGGTCAAACAGCTGCACGCCGCGCAGATGTTCGGGGTGTGCCAGTCGACCGTTTCTCGCTGGGAGTCAGGTGCGCAAGACGCCGAGCCCGAGCAGCGGGCGCGTATCGAAGCCTTGCTCAAAGCCAAGCTCAGCAGCGCCGCGGATCACGCGTTGGCGCGCCTTGTGTCGGGCAGCTCGCAACCGGTGCACTTGGTGTGCGACCTTACCCACCGCCTGCTGGCCTGCTCGCCTTCCCGCGAAGCTGAGTTCAGTGTGCCCATCAGTGATTTGCTGGGTGTCTCGCTGTGGCCATTCGCGACAGAGGAAATCGCCAGCCAGGAACAGCGCTTGGCAGGCATCGGCTGGCACGACAACCAGGCCTCGCCGGCGCTGGAGTTCACCACCGGCACGAACGGTTCTTCGCTGGTGCCCATCCAGCACAGCCTGTGCCGTTGGACCCGGTTCACCCTGTCGGATGGCTCAACTGCCAGGCTGGTCGAAACCCTCGCGCATATTTAATGCGTGGACGCAGGCCTGCGGTGAGCCGAAGATTCACCTCTGTATCAGCAAGAGGTCACCCGCCGTGCCAAACCACAATCTTGATGGAAAACTCGACTTCCTGCGCCAAGCCGAAAAGCTCAAGAGCGTGACACGCAGCGCCCACACCTCGACAGGCCGGCGTGAAAGCACCGCCGAGCACAGTTGGCGGCTGGCGTTGCTGGCGCTGGTGTTCGAACAAGAACTGGGTGATGTCGATATCTGCAAGGTGCTCAAGCTATGCCTGGTCCATGACCTTGGGGAAGCGCTGAGTGGTGATGTACCTGCGCCGCAAGCGCATGCGGTTCCAGACAAAGGGACGAATGAGCGGCAGGACCTGGTTGCCATGACCTCAATGCTGGAACCCTCGATGCAGGACAGCATCGTTGGCTTGTTCGATGAGTACGAAGCGGCCAGTACGCCAGAGGCCAAAGTGGTCAAGGCCTTGGACAAAATCGAGACCCTGCTGCAACACACCCAAGGCGATAACCCGCCCGGTTTCGACTATGCGTTCAATCTTGAGTATGGCCGACGCTATACCGATGCCATACCGTTCCTGGCCTCGCTGAGGCGAGTAATCGATGAGGAAACACGCAAACGCCTGAATAGCTGACGTGTTGGCGGGGCCGGACTTAAGGCGCGTCACTGGCTGAGCCCCAATTGTCAGAAATTCTGAAAACAATCGTCTTCCATCGTCAGCCGAATCGGGCATAAATTCTCCACCGTCAACCCCCAGCAGCAACGGTAGAGCCTAATGTCCAGCCCACAGCACCCGCCCGCCTCCCCTGCCCTGGCCACGCTGATCCAGCGTTCTGGCCTGCCCAGCCCTTCGCTCAGCGAAACCCAGGCACACGCCGTGCTACAGAAGCACTATGGCATTGCCGGCAACCTGACCGCGCTAGGCAGCCAGCAAGACCTGAATTTCCGCGTGACCACGCCACAAGGCGGCTTTGTACTCAAGGCTTGCCATGGCAGCTACGCGCAACTGGAGCTGGAGGCGCAGCACGCCGCCCTGGCCTTCCTGCGCAATCAGGGCTTGCCGGTGCCGGCCGTACGCCCAGCCCTCGATGACCAGGGGTTGCTGACACTGGACTTGGACGGGCAACCACTGCGCATACGCCTGCTCGAGTACATCGAAGGTCAGCCGCTGACCCGCCTCAAGCACATGGCGCCACGTCTGATGGCTGAACTGGGCGGGCTTTGCGCGAAGCTGGACAAGGCCTTGGTCGACTTCGACCACCCCGGCCTTGCACGCACACTGCAATGGGACCCGCAACATGCCCAGGCGCTGATCCAGCACCTGTTGCCCGTGCTGCAGAATACCGAGCAACGCGCCCGCATCGAACAGGCTACCCAGCTGGCAGCCGAGCATCTGGCGCCCCTGGTCAATCAACTGCCAAGCCAGGCCGTGCACCTGGACATCACCGACGACAACACCGTGTGGGCCCGCGATGGCGAACGCCAGTGGCAGTTGCAAGGGGTGATCGACTTCGGCGACCTGCTGCACACCTGGCGCATCGCCGACCTGTCGGTGACTTGCGCGGCGCTGCTGCACCACGCCGGAGGCGACCCGCTGCGGATCCTGCCGGCAATCAGTGCCTACCAGGCGCTCAACCCACTGACCGAAGCCGAAGTACGTGCCCTCTGGCCACTGGTGCTCAATCGCGCCGCAGTGCTGGTGCTGAGCAGCGCGCAACAACTTGCCGTGGACCCGGGCAACCAATACACCCGCGACAACGTCGCCCATGAATGGGAAATCTTCGACACCGCCACCGCTGTGCCTTTCGCGCTGATGGAAGCCGCTATCCTGCAGGCTGCGGGCCTGCAACCCAAGGCGCCGGACTTGAGCGGTTGCGCCCCCTTGCTCCCCGAACTGGCCGGGCAGGCTGTAACACGGGTAGACCTGGGGGTGCTCAGCACATATTGCGAGGCCGGAAACTGGGAGCAACCCGGTTTCGACCAGCACCTGCTGACGTTGCAGGCCGCTCCGGCCTGCAGCCTGCACGGGCAATATCGCCTTTCGCAAACCCATATTGATCGCCCTGAAGAGCCCGCCACCTGCGCCCTCGGCGTTGAGCTGCACGTGGCCAACGGCTCCCAGGTGCAGGCGCCGGAAACCGGCATCTGGCAGCGCCATGGCGACGGCCGTGGCTGCCTGCGCACCACGCACTGGGCTTTGTGGCTGCAGGGCCTGGAGGACGCTCCGGCAGACGGCCAGGCCGTAGAAAAAGGCCAGTCCCTGGGCCGCAGTTGTGGCTTCCTCAGCGTGCAGTTGTGCCTGGACAACGGCGTCCAGCCGTCGTTCTTCGCCACGCCGTCCCAAGCTGCTGCCTGGCTGGCCCTGTGCCCCTCGCCAGCCGCGCTGCTAGGCTTCGATTGCGATGCCGATCCGCTGCCCGACCCACAAGCACTATTGGCCCGCCGCGATGCCAGCTTCGCCCGCTCGCAGAAGCACTACTACGCGCAACCTCCACACATCGAGCGCGGCTGGCGCAACTACTTGATCGACATGCAGGGCCGCTCGTACCTGGACATGCTCAACAATGTCGCGGTACTGGGCCACGGCCACCCGCGCATGGCCGCCGAGTCGGCGCGGCAGTGGTCGCTGCTGAACACCAACTCACGCTTCCACTACGCGGCGATCACCGAATTCTCCGAACGCCTGCTGGACCTGGCCCCCGACGGTTTCGACAGGGTCTTCATGGTCAACAGCGGCACCGAAGCCAACGACCTGGCGATTCGCCTGGCCTGGGCCTACAGCGGCGGGCGTGACCTGCTCAGCGTACTGGAGGCCTACCACGGCTGGTCGGTGGCCACCGATGCCATTTCCACCTCCATCGCCGACAACCCGCAAGCCCTGGAAACCCGCCCGGACTGGGTACACCCGGTCGAGGCGCCGAACACGTTCCGGGGGCGTTTCCGCGGTGCCGACAGCGCCGCCGACTACCTGCAGGACGTCGACGCCAAGCTGGCTGCCCTGGACGCCCGAGGCCGCCAGTTGGCGGGTATCATCTGCGAACCGGTGTACGGCAATGCCGGCGGCATCTCGTTGCCCGCAGGCTACCTGCGCGACGCCTATGCCAAGGTCCGCGCCCGAGGTGGCGTGTGCATCGCCGACGAAGTGCAGGTGGGCTATGGCCGCCTGGGCGAGTACTTCTGGGGGTTCGAAGAACAAGGCGTGGTGCCCGACATCATTACCATGGCCAAGGGCATGGGCAACGGCCAGCCGCTGGGCGTGGTCATCACCCGCCGTGAAATCGCCGAGGCGCTGGAGGCCGAGGGTTACTTCTTCTCCTCGGCCGGTGGCAGCCCGGTCAGCTGCCGCATCGGCATGGCGGTACTGGACGTGATGCAGGAGGAAGGCCTGTGGGACAACGCCCGCGACACCGGGCGCTACTTCAAGGCCCGTCTGCAGGCCCTGGTCGACAAGTACCCGCTGGCCGGCGCGGCACATGGCTCGGGTTTTTACCTGGGACTGGAGCTGGTGCGCGACCGCGCAACCCTGGAACCGGCCACCGAAGAAACCATGACGCTGTGCAATCGGCTGCGTGACCTTGGCATCTTCATGCAACCGACCGGCGACTACCTGAACATTCTCAAGATCAAGCCACCGATGTGCACCAGCCGAGCGAGTGTGGACTACTTTGTCGACTGCATCGACAGGGTGCTGGGCGAAGGGCTGTAAGTATCAAGGCGTGGACCGAATCGCCGCGGCCCACGCCTGCAACGCCTCAGTTGCTGCAATGGCAATCTGCTCATCAGTACGCCCACTGAACTGCCGCTCGATCGCATCGGCGGCAATCAGCCCGGCAATGGCAGGCTTGCCCACGGCATCGGTCAGGTCAAGCCATTCGCCCCAGCTGGCAGGTACGTCGTACCAGCGCAGGTAGCCGGAGGGTGAGCATGGCCACCAGCGCTCTTCGAACTGCAAAATCACCTTTTCCAGCATGCCCATCCCCAGATGAGCCAGCGCTTGTCGCTGAGTTACAGGTAGCGCGGGAATGAAATGCAACGCTTTCAATACCCCTACAGGGACTGTGCAAATGCAGAAATCGCATACCTCATCGTTCACCTTGACGCGCGCGCTCGACCAGTCTATCTGCGTGACCGGCGTGTTCAGACGGATATCCAGATCCTTCGCCAGCAAGTCGACAAGCTCGCTGTAACCACCTGGCAGCATCCAATCGCCATGCCCGACACCCTCCTCGTCCAGGGCACTGACCGACAGTTGCTCCACGGGCAAACATGCTTCCAGTACAAGGTTGGCGTCGATGGCGAACTGAGCGGCGCGCGCGTGCACAGGGTCGAGTGTGGCCATGTAGCGGTTGATCGCCTCAGACAAAGGCAGTCGCCGGTCAAGCTGCTGAGTCAAGGCGTCCCAGGCCGCGTCGACATCCGGCAACTCTCCACCGCTTGCTGCTGCAAGCGGGAAACTGAAGTCGGTCTCGACACAAGCCAACCCATGTTGCTGCGCAACGGCGGCCAATGGATTCTCGGCGAAATGCTGAAGCCATGCCGCACCTTCATCCGCTTTCACGCCGCCCAACTCGACCGTGTGCGTGCGCCCACCTGTTCGCCCACGTGCCTCCAGCACCGTGCAATCGATACTCCACGCCCGCAAGCGTTGCGCGGCGGCCAGGCCTGCACAGCCCGCACCAATCACGATCACCTTGCGCGCGCCGGCCCTCAAGGCTGCCTCGGCGGCACGCAGCCCATCATCCCAAGCGCCATGTGTCATCGCCGGCGCAGTGGCGTTACAGGCTTCTCCGGCAATGACCAAGCGCTCGTTCAGCACTTGGCCCAAGGCACTCCGATGCTGCGGCGTCCCCCCAGGCAACAGCGCACTGTAGGCACCGAGGCTGAACGGGTCTGTACTCCAGTGAGTGACATGCCAAGCGGTTGGTCTGTGCACGCGCTTCTCCATGAGGGGACTGTCCTGAATGTGCATTAATGTTCATAATTTCTAGCAATAAAAGATGATCATCATCAGGTTTACTGACAATGGCCTTTAGCAGCGACTCCCTGGCAATATTCCTCGCGGTGCTGGATGCCGGCTCGTTCTCCGCCGCCACCCGCAAATTGGGCCGTGTACCTTCGGCCGTGAGCATGGCGATCGCCCAGCTGGAAGCGGAGCTGGACCTGCCATTGTTCGACCGCGCCACACGCAAAGCCTTACCCACCAGTGCCGCCCTGGCACTGGAACCCCAAGCCAGGCAGGTGATCTGCCAACTCAACCTGCTCGACGCCCAAGCCCTGCAATTGCACAAGGGCCTGGAAAAACGCCTGACCATCGCCATGGCGCCCGAGTTGCAGACCGGCCGCTGGAGCCAGCCGCTGGAAGTCCTCGCCCAGGAATTCCCCAGCCTGGAAATCGAAGTGCGCTCCGCCACCCAGACCGAAGCCATTCGCCTGCTGCATGACGGCAGTGTGCAGTTGGCGCTGGTGTTCGAACGGCCCGGCATCGACGAGCGCGAGTCATTCCTCGAAGCCGGCAGCCAATTGCTGGTGGCCGTCGCCTCACCGCGCCATCCTGCCGGGCAAAACAGCGGTACGCCTCTGCCTGAAGAGGCCTTCGCCGAACAACGGCAGATCATCGTGGCCTCGGGCAAGGCCACCGGGTCAGACCCGCGCATGGTGCTGTCGCGGCGCATCTGGCTGACCGACAGCTACCTGGCCACGCTGGACCTGGTGCAGTCAGGGCTGGGCTGGGCCTACCTGCCGCAGCCACTGGTTGAACCGCTGATCGCTTCGGGCGCACTGGCCGAGGTACGCTTTGACAACATGGCCAGCCGCCTGCGCTTGTGGGTGGACATCATCTGGATAAAGTCGCGGCCGTTGGGCCTGGGCGCCAGGCGTTACCTGGACGTCATGCGCCAATGCTTTGAAACAGAATCCCCAAGGTCCTGAGCCATACCCGACTACGCTTCGAGCAAACCAAAGGTTACCCAGTAAGGACACTGACATGACCATCACTCGACGCGACTTCCTCAATGGCGTAGCCCTCACCATCGGTGCCGGGCTCACCCCATTGCAAATACTCCAGGCCGCGCCTTCCGGCCGCTACTACCCGCCCGCCCTCACCGGGCTGCGCGGCAGCCACCCCGGTGCATTCGAAGTTGCGCACCAGATGGGCTGGGAAAAGAAAGTATTCGACACCAGCAGCCTGAAGATTGAGGAGCAGTACGATCTGGTGGTGGTCGGCGCGGGCATCAGCGGCTTGTCCGCAGCCTGGTTCTATCGGCAGCAGCACCCAACCGCGCGCGTGCTGATCATCGAGAACCACGACGACTTCGGCGGCCATGCCAAGCGCAACGAATTCCAGGCGGGAAGCCAGATGATCCTTGGCTACGGCGGCAGCGAAGCCTTCCAGTCGCCCAAGCACCTTTACAGCGCTACGGTGAACGCCCTGCTCAAACGACTGAACGTGGACGTGGACCGCTTCCAGACCGCCTTCGACCGCAACTTTTACCCCAACCTCGGCTTGTCTCGTGGCGTATTCTTCGACAAGGCCGGCTTCGGCGAAGCGAAGCTGGTCAGTGGCGATCCGACGCCCATGGTCGCCGACGACATTGCCCCGGACAAACTCAACGCGCGCAGCTGGCGTGCGTTCATTGGCGACTTCCCACTGCCCGAGGCCGACCGCCAGGCATTGATTGATCTGCACGAAGCACCCAGAGACTACCTGGCGGGCAAAACCCTGGAACAGAAAGAGGCCTATCTGGCCAAGACCAGCTATCAGGACTTCCTGCGCAAAGACGTCGGCCTGAGCGAAGCGGCAGCGCGCTACTTCCTCAGCCGCACCAACGACTTTTCAGCGCTGAGCATCGATGCCGTGGCCGCCGCCGACGCCTATGGCGTGGGCTTCCCCGGCTTTGCCGCCATGGGGCTTGCGCCGGTCAGCGAAGCGCTGAAAGCAGAAATGGAAGAGCCCTACATCTATCACTTCCCCGACGGCAACGCCTCGCTAGCACGGCTACTGGTGCGTAGCCTGATCCCCGCTGTAGCACCCGGCAACGACATGAACGACATTGTCCTGGCGCCCTTCGATTACGCCAGGCTGGACGTGGCACAAAGCCCGGTACGCCTGCGCCTGAACAGCACCGCAGTCAGCGTCGGCAACCGCAACGGTGGCGTCGACATCGGCTACAGCCGGGCCGGCCAGCTGCACCGGGTACACGGCAAGCACTGCATACTGGCCTGCTACAACATGATGATCCCCTACCTGCTGCGCGACCTCACCGCCGAGCAGGCCCACGCCTTGGCGCAGAACGTGAAGTTCCCGCTGGTGTACACCAAAGTGGTGATTCGCAATTGGCACAGCTTTATGAAATTGGGTGTGCACGAAATCTACGCACCGAACCAGCCCTACAGCCGCGTCAAGCTGGATTATCCGGTGGACATCGGCGGCTACAGCCATCCACGCGACCCCGACCAGCCCATAGGCCTGCACATGGTCTACGTACCGACCACGCCCAACGCAAGCATGGATGCTCGTAGCCAGGCCCGCGTCGGCCGCAGCAAGCTGTACGCCATGAACTTCGAGCAGATGGAGGCCATGGTGCGTGACCAGCTACAGGCCATGCTGGGGCCGGTTGGCTTTGACTATCACAAGGATGTTCAGGCCATTACCATCAACCGTTGGCCACACGGTTACTCGTACTTCGCCAACAGCCTGTTCGATGACGAAGAAGAGAGTGAAAAGCTGATGAACCTCGCCCGCCAGAAGGTCGGCAATGTGGCCATAGCCAACTCTGATGCGGCCTGGGAGGCCTATGCGCATGCGGCTATTGATGAAGCGTCACGTGCGGTGAACGAGTTGTTCGCGTAGCGCCTGCCAGGGGTTGCCTCGTGCTAAAGCGAAATATCCTACAACTCGTTAGGAAGCCGACGCTCCTTGGCCCTGGAGTCGAGAACAGCGCCCTGAATTGGCACTGTCCGCATAATTTCGGTTTATGCGGTCGGCGCCACCAACCTGTACCCCACTCCCGCTTCGGTGATGATAAACCTTGGCGCCGTGGGGTCATCCCCCAGCTTCTGCCGTAAATGCCCTACGACGATCCGCAAGTAATGAGTGTCCTCCACATGCGTCGGCCCCCAGATATCCTTGAGCAGTTGCTGCTGGGTGATCACCCGCCCAGGGTGCCCGGCCAACAGCGCCAGCAAGGCATACTCCTTGCGCGTCAACGCCACTTCCACACCGTCAATAGTCACCCGGCGAAAGGCGAAGTCCACGGTCAGCGGCCCAAAGCTCGCCGCCACCTCCGAGCCGCCGGCCTGTGGCACCTGGCGCAGCAAGGCCCGTACCCGCGCGAGAAACTCCTGGATGCCGAACGGCTTGGTCACATAGTCATTGGCGCCGCCGTCCAGCGCATCCACCTTTTGCACTTCACTGGCACGCACCGACAACACCATCACCGGCACCGCGCTCCACTCGCGCAGCTCACGCAGCACCTGCTGGCCGTCCATGTCCGGCAGCCCAAGGTCGAGCACCACCAGGTCCGGCTTGCCCAAAGCTGCCTGGGCCAGCCCTTCCTCGCCGGTAGCAGCTTCGAGCACTTTGTAGCCTTGCGAAGCCAGGCTGATGCGCAGGAACTTGCGGATCTGCGGTTCATCGTCGATGACCAACAGCGTGGCGGACTGGCTCATGGGGTTTCGCTTTCGGCTTCAGGTTGAGGAGGTAGCGGCAAGCATAGAGTGATGCCGGTGCCCTGGCCATCGATGCCTTCGCCCACCAGAATCTGCCCGCCATGTGCACCGATCATGCCCTGACAGATCGCCAGGCCCAGCCCGGTGCCCTGCCCGCCCCGGTCGCCCCGAGCAGCGGTGTAGAACATGTCGAAGATCTTCTCGCGGTCGGCGACGGGAATGCCGGGGCCCTGATCGCGGACGATAAAGCGCAACTGGTCATCCTGCACGGCCACCTGCAGCTCTAGGCGACCCTGGGTCGGGGAGAAGCGTGCGGCGTTTTCCAGCACGTTGACCAGCGCCTGTTCGATCAGCGCCGCATGTACGAACAGCAACGGCAGCTCGGCCGGTACGTCGGTGTGCACCCGCAGCGGTGCCAGCACCACGCGCAGGCGGTTAAGCGCGCTACCGACGATGTCCGCCGGGGCTACCCAGTCGCGGGCCAGCTTGAGGCCACCGTGGCCCAGGCGGGTCATGTCCAGTAGGTTCTGGATGTAGCGGTCAAGGCGTTCGGCCTCGTTACGGGTGCCTTCCAACAGCTCGCGGCGGTCTTCAGCCGGGATTGCCTCGCCCAACGCCAGCAGGCTGTCGATGCTGCCACGCATGGCGGTCAACGGTGTACGCAAGTCATGGGATACCGAGGCCAGCAAGGCGCTGCGCAGTTGCTCGGTTTCGCCGTGCAGACGCGCGGCTTCCAGTTGTTCGGCCAGGCGAGCGCGGGCCAGGGCCTGGGCCAGTGGCTGGCCAAGGGCGGTGAGCAGGCGCCGGCGTGGGTCGCTGAGCGGCTGCCCGTTGCGCGGGCGCACGCCCAGCAGCGCCAGAGGTTGTTCGTCCACCGCCAGCGGCCACCACCACCAGCGGCCATTGGGCAAGGTGTCGCTGCCATGGCCAGCGGCCTGGCCGTGCTGCCAGGCCCAATCGGCGGCAGCCCGTTCGGTGTCACTGAAGGCGTGGGCTTCGCCACTGGCCACTTCCAGCTGGCCTTCGGCATTGCGCTCAAGTAGGCACACCTGCATGTCCTGCCAGCCGTCCAGATGTTGGCCGGCGGCATTGAACACGGCTTGGCGATCGGTGGCCACCGTCAGCCGACGCGACAGGTCGAGCAACTGGCTGGTCTGCGCCTGGGTCTCGCGCAGTGCCTGCAACTGGCGGCGCTGGCGCGCGGCCAGGTTGCCGGTGAGTGCGGCCATCAGCAGGAAGAACACCAGGGTCAGCACATCTTCTTCGCGCTGGATGCTGAACGAGAAGTTGGGCGGGATGAACAGAAAATCGTAAGTCAGGAACGACAGCGCGGCGCAGGCCAACGCAGGCCCCAGGCTGCTGCGCACCGCCACCAGCAACACTGCCGCCAGGAACACCAGTGAAATGTTGGGCAGCGCCAGTACGCTCGACACTGCCCAGGCCAGGCCCGCCGCCATCACGGTGGCCAGCAGCGCCAGCAGGTAATGGCGCCACACCCATACCCGCCGCACCGCCGAACGCGGCGCTGGCGGCTGCACGTCGCGGTCCAGCACGTTGACTTCCAGGCCATGGCTTTCGCGCAGCAGCCGCGCCGCCACACCGGCCCCGAACAGCCGCCGACGCAGGCGGTCGCGGGACTGCCCGACCAGCACCAGACTGGCCCGCCGCTCGGCAGCATGCTGGATCAACGTGCGCGCCACTTCGCCAGCACGCAGCAGTACCACCTCCCCACCCAGACGTTCGGCCAGTTGCTGCGCGGCCTGCAAACGATGCCGCGCGGTTTCGTCACGCAGGCGGCCGTTGTCCACATGCACCAGGCTCCAGGGCAGGTGGCGGCGCTGAGCCACACGGCTGGCATGACGCACCAGGCGTTCGGCCTGGTCATCGCCGTCCACGCCTACCAGCAACCGCCCGCGCAAGGCCGGGGCTTCCTGGCCGCGCTGGCGATAGCCGTGGGCCAGGTCAGCGTCGACCTGAGCAGCGGCGGTCTGCATGGCCAGTTCGCGCAGGGCGGTGAGGTTGGTTTGCGAGAAGTACGCGTCGATGGCCGCACGCGCTTGCTCGGGCACATACACCTTGCCTTCGCGCAGGCGTTCGAGCAGCTCGCGCGGGGGCAGGTCGATCAGCACCAACTCGAAGGCTTCCTGCAGCACCCAGTCCGGCAGCGTTTCGCGCACTTGCACGCCCGTAATGTCGCGCACCTTGTCGTTGAGGCTTTCCAGGTGCTGGACGTTGACCGTGGTGTACACGTCGATACCGGCGGCCAGCAACTCCTGCACGTCCTGCCAGCGCTTGGCGTGGCGGCTGCCGGGGGCGTTGGTGTGGGCCAGTTCGTCGACCAGGGCCAAGGCCGGTGAGGCTTGGAGCAGGCCGTCGAGGTCCATTTCCTCAAGGGTGACGCCACGGTACTGGCTGCGCAGCAAGGGCTGTTGCTGAAGGCCGGCAAGCAGCGCTTCGGTTTCGGCGCGGCCGTGGGTTTCGACAACGCCAGCCAGCACTTGCACGCCCTGACGCTGCTGGGCGTGTGCGGCCTGGAGCATGGCGAACGTCTTGCCGACACCGGGGGCGGCGCCAAGGAACACCTTCAGCCGGCCCCGGCCGGTTCGCGCAAGGTTAGCCAACAGCGCGTCTGCGCGGGCGGAATCACTCATGTTTCATCCTTCAGGATTTGCCACAGTCGACCAAAACCTGGCCGCAAAGCGGCCCAATTATCAGTGGCTCAGTTGCTCGATCTTCTGGTTCAACGCCAGCACATTCACCACCGGCGGGCCGATCAATGGGTGGAGGGTGGCCTCTTCCTGCAAGGCTTGCAAGCGCTCCACCGGCAGCTGCCGTGCCGCCGCCACACGCGGGATCTGGTAGGCCACAGCCTCCGGCGGCAGGTGCGGATCAAGGCCGCTGCCCGAGGTGGTGAGCAGCGCCTGCGGCACGGGCCCCTGCTGTGCCTGGAACAACGTAGCCGCATCGCCCTTCACCCGCTCAGCCAGCGCCGGGTTGCTTGGCGACAAGTTGCTGGCGCTGCTGGCGACGGTAGCGTAAGCACCTGCCGAAGGCCGCGAATGGAACCAGCCATCGCCCTGGAAATCCTGGGCGATCAGTGCCGACCCCCGCACCTGGCCATGCTCATCGCGCACCAGGCTACCGTTGGCCTGGTTCGGGAAGGCGACTTGGGCAACACCCGTCACCGCCAGCGGATACAGCACGCCAGTCAGCAACGTCATCAACAAAGCCAAGCTCAACGCCGGGCGAACATAAGCATTCATGGCGGCCTCCTCAGACCAGGTTCAGTGCATTGAGCAGCAGGTCGATCAGCTTGATGCCGGCAAACGGCACCACGATGCCGCCCAGCCCGTAGACCAGCAGGTTGCGCCGCAGCAGGTGCGCCGCACTGGCGGCCTGCACCCGCACACCTCGCAGCGCCAGTGGAATCAGCACGATGATGATCAGCGCGTTGAACACGATGGCCGACAGGATCGCGCTCTGCGGGCTGGCCAGGTGCATCAGGTTGAGCACGCCCAGCTGTGGGTAAATGGCAGCGAACAGCGCCGGTAGGATGGCGAAGTACTTGGCCACGTCGTTGGCAATGGAGAACGTGGTCAACGCACCACGGGTGACCAGCAACTCCTTGCCAACCTGCACCACGTCCAGCAGCTTGGTCGGGTCGCTGTCCAGGTCGACCATGTTCGCCGCCTCACGCGCGGCCTGGGTGCCATCGTTCATGGCCATGCCGACATCAGCCTGGGCCAGTGCCGGGGCGTCGTTGGCGCCGTCACCGCACATGGCCACCAGGCGGCCGTCATTCTGCTCCTGGCGAATGCGCGCCAGCTTCTTCTCGGGCGTGGCCTCGGCCAACACATCATCCACCCCCGCTTCGGCGGCGATGGCTGCGGCGGTCAGCGGGTTGTCGCCGGTCACCATCACCGTGCGAATGCCCAGCTTGCGCAGCTCGGCGAAGCGCTCGCGGATACCAGGCTTGACCACGTCCTTGAGGTGAATGACACCCAGCAGGCGTTTATCGATGCACACCAGCAATGGCGTACCGCCGCTTTGGGCGATGCGCTCCACTTCGCGGGCCAACGCCGGGGGCATTTCCAGGCGTTGCATGCCAACGAATGCCAGCACCGCATCGACGGCGCCCTTGCGGTAGCGATGCTGCTGGAAGTCGATGCCCGACAGGCGGGTCTCGGCACTGAAGGCCACGGCTTCGAACTGCCCGGCAGGCGGTTCGACAAAGTCATGCAACTGGCGCAGGTATTCGACAATCGACTTGCCTTCGGCAGTGTCGTCGGCCAGCGAGGCCAGCAAAGCGCCCTCCCCCAGCTCGCGGGCGGTAATGCCCGGTGCAGCATGCAACGCGCTGCAGCGGCGGTTGCCGAAGGTGATGGTGCCGGTCTTGTCGAGCATCAGCGTGTGCACGTCACCGGCCGCCTCGACCGCGCGGCCCGAGCGGGCGATGACGTTCAGCCGCACCAGCCGGTCCATGCCGGCGATGCCGATGGCCGATAGCAGGCCGCCGATGGTGGTGGGGATCAGCGTCACCAGCAGCGCGGCCAGGAAGATCAGCGGCAGGCTGCCACCCACGAAGTGAGCGAACGGCTGCAAGGTCACCACTACGATCAGGAAGATCAGGGTCAGGCCGATCAGCAGGATGTCGAGGGCGATTTCGTTCGGGGTCTTCTGCCGCTTGGCGCCTTCGACCAGGGCGATCATGCGGTCCAGGGTCGACTCGCCCGGGTTGCTGGTGATGCGAATCAGCAGCCAGTCGGAGACCAGCCGCGTATTGCCGGTCACCGCCGAGCGGTCGCCGCCGGATTCGCGGATCACGGGCGCGGACTCGCCGGTAATGGCGGCCTCGTTGACGGCCGCGATGCCTTCAAGCACTTCGCCGTCACCGGGGATCATCTCGCCGGCTACCACACGTACCACGTCGTCCTTGCGCAGCGCGCTGGCAGCGACCGTCTCAAAGCTGCCAGCACGCTGGCGTCGCTGAGCGGTCAGGCCTTGGCTGCCAGCCTTGAGGCTGTCAGCGCGGGCCTTGCCCCGGCCTTCGGCGAGGGCTTCGGCGAAGTTGGCGAACAGCACGGTAAACCACAACCACAGGGCGATCTGCACGGCAACGCCAGTACTCACGCCACCACCGGGGGCGAAGCACAGCACGGTGGTCAGCACCGCAGTCAGGGCCACCACCAGCATCACCGGCGAACGTTTTAGCTGGCGCGGGTCGAGCTTGACGAATGCCTGCACCAGCGCCGGGCGCCATAGCGCGGCGAAGCGGGTCTGGTCCTTGGCACTGTGCCGGGTGTTCACTTCAGGAATGGGCATGTTCATGATCGGTCCTCAAAAACCCAGGCTCAGGTGTTCGGCGATTGGCCCAAGGGCCAGGGTCGGCAGGAAGGTCAGGCCACCGACCAGCAGGATGGTCACCAGCAGCAGGCCGGTGAACAGCGGGCCGTGGGTGGGGAAGCTGTTCTGCCCCTGCGGCGCGCTTTTTTTCGCCGCCAGGCTGCCGGCCAAAGCCAGGATTGGCAGGATGTAGCCAAAGCGGCCGATGAGCATGGCCAGGCCGATCATCAGGTTGTGGTACACCGTGTTGGCAGCAAAGCCGGCGAAGGCCGAGCCGTTGTTGGCGGTGCCCGAGGTGTAGGCATACAGCAGCTGGCTGAAGCCATGCGCGCCTGGGTTGCTGACCGCCCCCGCAGGGCCAGGCAGGCTGGCGGCGATGGCGCCGAGCACCAGCACGCCGACCGGCATCACCAGCAGGGTTGCCACCAGCAACTGCACCTCACGGGCCTGCAGCTTCTTGCCCAGGTACTCCGGGGTACGGCCAATCATCAGCCCGGCCAGAAACACTGCAATCAGCACAAACAGCAGCATGCCGTACAACCCGGCGCCAACACCGCCGAAAATCACCTCGCCAACCATCATGTTGACCATGGCCACCATGCCGGTCAGCGGGTTGAGGCTGTCATGCATGGCGTTGACCGAGCCGTTGGAGGCAGCGGTGGTGGTTACCGTCCACAACACCGAACCGGTGGTGCCGAAGCGGCTTTCCTTACCCTCCATGGGTGCTGCCTGCTGCACCTGGGCGCTTTCCAGCGCCGGGTTGGGTTGGTGCTCGGACCACAGCGCCGTGCCGCCGCCGATCAGAAACAGCGCCAGCATGCAGGCGAGGATGGCACGGCTTTGGCGCAGGTCCTTCACGTAATGGCCGAAGGTGAACACCAAGGCCACCGGAATGAGGATGATCGACGCCACTTCGAACAGGTTGCTCCAGGCCGTGGGGTTCTCGAAGGGGTGCGCCGAGTTGACACCGAAGAAGCCGCCACCATTGGTGCCCAGTTGCTTGATGGCGATCTGGCTGGCGGCAGGGCCCAACGGAATGGTCTGGTCAGCACCTTGCAAGGTCAGCGCGTGGGCGTAATCGGCAAAGGTCTGTGGCACGCCCTGCCATACCAGCAACAGCGCCAACAGCAGGCACAGCGGCAGCAAGCCGTACAGGGTAGCGCGGGTCATGTCGACCCAGAAATTGCCCAGCGTCGTTGCGCTGCGCCGGGCAATACCACGGCACAAGGCAACCAGCACGGCCAGGCCGGTGGCAGCACTGACGAAGTTCTGCACGGTCAGGCCAAGCATCTGGCTCAAGTAGCTGACCGACGCCTCACCGCTGTAGGCTTGCCAGTTGGTGTTGGTGACGAAGCTGACTGCGGTGTTGAACGCCAACGACCATTCCTGGCCAGGCAGGTGCTGCGGGTTTAATGGCAGGTAGCCCTGCAACAGCAGCACGGCGAACAACAGCAGGAAGCCGGCCAGGTTGAACACCAGCAGGGCCAGGGTGTACTGCCGCCAGTTCTGCTCCTGGCTGGCGTTCACACCCGCCAGCCGATAACAGACCTGTTCGACCGGGCCCAGCAGCGGCGAAAGCCAGGTACGCTGGCCTTCCATGACCTTGAAGTAGAACCGCCCGAGCCAAGGTGCCGGTAGCAGCACGATGGCGAAGAATGCCAGGAGCAAGGCGAAATCGTAACTGTGCATGGTTGCTCCCTAGCTGCGATCGGCGCGCAGCAGCGCCACCAGCAGGTAAAACGCCAATGCCACCGCCAGCAGCAGTGACAGCCCGTCGAGCATGTTCATGTGTCGTTCTCCCCGTATGCGGCTTGGGCCGCTTTGGGGAAATTGTCCGTGGGAGGGGTGTAAAGGGGCGAGATCGAGGGGTAAGGGTGGGTATAAAGAATGCGTAAAGATCAGCTTCTTTGGGCTACCTGTACCGGCCTCTTCGCGGGGTTATCCACGAAGAGGCCGGTACAAGCTTACTGCTGGGGTGGCTGCTGTGCGGCGTTACGGCTCCAGTCCAGCAGCAGGCTGTAACCGACCGCCAGCAAGGTCGGCCCGATGAACAAGCCAATGAAGCCAAAGGCAAGCAAGCCACCGAACACGCCCAGCAACACGATCACCAGCGGCAGGTTGCCGCCACGGCTGATCAGGTAGGGCTTGAGCACGTTGTCCACGCCGCTGATGACGAAGGTACCCCAGATACCCAGGAACACCGCCATGCCGTACTCGCCCTTCCACACCAGCCAACCGGTGGCCGGGATCCAGGCCAGTGGCGGGCCCATGGGGATCAGGCTGAGCATGAAGGTCACCAGGCCCAGCACGATCGCCCCGGGCACCCCGGCGATCAGGAAGCCGATGAGCGCCAGCAGGCCCTGTGCGGCCGCCGTGCCGATCACCCCGTTGACCACCCGCTGCACGGTGCCGGCAACCAGTTGCAGGTAATACTCGGCACGCTCGCCCATCAGCCGGTGCAACAAGCGCAATACGAAGGCCGCCAGGCGTGGCCCGTCGCGGTAGAAGAAGAACACGAACACCAGGCTCAGGGTCAGTTCCAGCACACCGCTGCCGATCTGTGCGCTGCGCGCCAGCAACCAGTTGCCCACCTGCCCGAAGTATGGCTTGGCCGAAGCGAGCAAGGCCGCGCCCTGTTGGTCGAGCGATTGCCACCAGTTGACCAGGCGCTCACCGACGAACGGAATGCCTCCCAGCCAGGCCGGCGCTTCGGGCAAGCCGTCGACCTGCACGTCACGTACAAACGCCGTGGCATCGCGAATATGATCGGCCAGGTTGAACCCTAGCCACACCAACGGGAGTGCCACGATCAGGATCCAGGCCGTGGTCAGCAGGCTGGCCGCCAGCGTCTCACGTCCGCCCAGCAAGCGCGTCAGCAGGCGCATCAACGGCCAACTGGCAAAGGCCAGGATGGCCCCCCACAGCAACGCCGAAATGAAGGGCGCCATCACCCAAAGGCCGGCACCCAGCAACGCCAGCAGCAGAATCTGGACCAGCAGGCGATCATTGTTAACCATGGTGGCGCTCGTTCAACGGATCAGTTCAAGGTGCAGGCCGTCTGTAGGCGCACTGCCGACTTCAAGACGGCCATTGCGCACCCCGGCCTTGATCAGCGCCTCGCGCCAGGCTTCGGCCTGGGCGCCGCTGAGGCTGGCGCGCAAGGTGCTGTCGAGGTTCAGGCTGCGGGCCAGCAGGTTCACCCAGGTGTCTTGCGGCGCAGCAAGGTCAGGGTAGTCGAGCTTGCCGGTGTCGCGCATTTCGCGCAGCACCGTGGCGGCGGTGGGCAGCAGCTCGCCCAGCGGGCTGCCGGCGACGAACTCTTCCACATGCAGGTAGGCACGGCGGTTGCCACGGGTAACGCTGTACAGCGCAACCAGGGTGTCGGCCTCGTCCGCGGAGCGGCGTAGCAGGATGAACGCCTGCTGCTCGTCGCCACCGTTGAGGCGGGCATTGGCGAACACGTCGTTGGCCCACAGGCTAGCCTCACCGCAATCGCGCCCCTGGCACCAGAACAATGGGTAGCCACCGTCGCGCTGCAGTTCTTCGCGGGCACTGGTGAAGGCTTCGCGGGCAGTACGCTCGACGGGCAACTCGTAGGTCACCGAGCTGACTTGGCCACGGCTCTCGACCTTGTCGTCGACCCGCAGGCGACCACTGATCTTGCGTAGCGGGCCCATCGGGTAGACGCGCTCCTGCTCCACGGCCGGACGCTGGTCGACAACCTTGGCGTCCTGCGGTACCGGCAAGCCGCCGGCCCACAATAGGGGGCTGGCGAACGCCAGGCAGGCGGTGATGGCGTTACGGATGGCAACAGGCGCGCTCATTGGCGAACCAGGCGGCGCTTAGCGCCGGAAAGAAGCTCCAGGATGTCTGGCAGTTGCATGGTTGTCTCCCTGTTCAACCCGCCAAGCCTCGACACTTGTCCGGTGCAAGTCAAGCAAAGCCAAAGAAGCGATTGATACAGTCTGCGACAAGGGCCGCGCCCTGCTCATCGTTCAGGTGCAGGTGATGGCCGCCGGGCAGCGTCACCTGCTCAAAGGGTAGCTGCTCCAGTAGCGCCGTGTGGCGCGCCAGCATGCCGTCGGCAGCCACCAGCAACTGCGCCGGGCAGCTCACCCGACGCACATGGGCCATGGCCTGTGCTTCACTCAGGCGCACCGGTGATGGCAGTGTCAGGCGGCTGTCGCTACGCCAGCTGTAGCCACCGGGCACCGGCATAAGGCCACGCTGGGCCAGCAGCTCGGCCGCCTCACGGCTGACCGCGACCATGCCTTTCATCCGGGCATGCACACCATCCTCCAGTGTCGCGTACACCGACTTGCGCTTGCCATCCAGCCGCAACTGGGCCTGCAGTGCCATCCCCAAGCGCTCGCCTGCATCCTGCTCGGCGCCGGTCGGGGGGATGACACCGTCGATCAACGCCAGGTGGCTGACCCGGTCGGGCAAGGCACCGGCCAGTTGTACCGAAATGATTGCGCCAAGCGAATGGCCCAGCAGGGCGAAACGCTGCCAACCCAACTGCTCGGCAACGCGCAGCACATCATGGGCATAGTCGGCCAGGGCGTAACCGGCGCCAAGCGGGCGGTGCTCCGAGTAACCGTGCCCGGCCAGGTCCAGGGCGACGATGCGCAGCCCTTTCAGTCGCGGCGCCAGGCGGGCGAAGCTATTGGCGTTGTCCAACCAGCCATGCAAGGCAATCACTGGCAGCCCGTCTTCAGGGCCGAACAAGTGCGCAGCCAGTTCGATATGGCCCAGGCTCAGGCGGATTTCCTCGACCTGTGCGCTCATGCCTGGCTCCAGCGGTCAAACAGCCCCTTGATCAGGCTGGCGGTGTCGGCCGGGCGCTCCAGCGGGAACATGTGCCCACCCGGTACGCTGTGGTATTCACCTTTGAGCATGCCGCGCACTGCCAGGGTATGGTGGCGGCGAATGACATTGCTACGGTCGCCACGCACCATGGCCAGCGGCACCTGCAACTGCCGTGCGGGGGCCGGGCTGGTATGAGGGATGCTGCGGTAGATGCTGATTTCCGTAGCCGGGTCGAAGCGCAACTGCAGGCCCTGCTCCACGGCCTGCAGGCCGTGCTCTACATAAGCGTCGAGGCAGTCGGGATCGAAATGGCGGAACAGTGACTTGCGGGCGAAATAGTCCCGGGCGCTGTCACGGTCCTTGAAGGTTTCGCGGCGCCCCAAGGTGCGCCCGGCGGGGGTGATTCGGTCGATGAAGCCCAAGCGCTTGGCCGTGCGCAGCAGCCACTGGTCGGCACGAGTGAGCACGGGGGAATCGAGCATCACCACCCCACGGTAGTACTCGGGGCAGCGCAAGGCGGCGTGCAGGTGCAGCACCCCACCCAGCGAATGGCCGACGCCCCAGATGGGCTGATCCTGTTGCGCCAGGTGATGCAACAGCTCATCGACCAGGCTTTGCCAGTTTTCGTCCACCGGAAAACGCGGATCATGCGCGTGCTGGGCCAGGTGCTGCACCTGATAGTCCGGCGCCAGCGCTGCGAACAGCTTGCCGTAGGTGGCCGAGGGGAAACCATTGGCATGGGCGAAGAAGATCTGCTGCGACATGGCGCCAGGTCCGCACGGGAGTGATGGCCTATTGTCGGCATCCCGGTGCGGTTCGGCAATGTCCGTAAAGGTCATCGGCGAGGGCTATCAGGTCATGCCGAGCGGTCGAAGCTGCTCAGCGAACGGCGCAGGCAGGCTTGCATGTAGGCCAGTTGGCTCTCCAGCGCTTCGCGGGCCAGGCGCTGGTCGTGATAGTCCAGTTGCAGCCGGCGCAAGGCCAGGCAACTGGTTTGCAACAGGTGGGAGACACGTATACAGGCGTCCTGCAGGGCGCGCAGGTCCAGCTCGCTTTGCTGCCTGACAGCAGGTTCCAGTTCGAGGTTGCCGTTTACCGTGTGCATCAGGTGGTAAAGCTTGGCGTCGGCCGATTCGCGCAGCAGGCTGTATTGCGCGAAATCCAGCGAAGTACCCTGATCAACCTGGTCTATGGTGGGTTGCAGGTCCAGGGAGCTCAATAGCTCCCGCATCACACCGCTCATTCGCTGCTCCCTGCCTGATTGACTTTGAGCAACGCTAGCAAGAGGCCATAAAGCGCGGCAACTGGCAAAAATACCAGTTGCCTTCTTGATGGCCAGGGCCACCGTGCAACACCAAGCTCAACCCGGTGAGTTGATCGCCCGAAGCGTCATGAGCCCAGCCAGTGGCCAATCCCCTTCCAGCTCCGCCAGGCTGGCAGTGCTCATGGCTGCCGGCTGCTGCTTGTGACCATGCTCCAGCACTCCGACCAAGGTGCCCACCAACGGCTGGTGGCTGACCAGCAGTACATGCTCAAGCCCCAGGCGTTCGAGCTCGCCGATGACCTGCTGCACATCACTCTCGGGCGTCAGCCAAGGCACGGTGCGCACCGGCTCGGCGAAGCCCAGGGTGTCATGCACCAGCACCGCCGTCTGCTGTGCGCGCACGTAAGGGCTGGCGATGATGGCCTGCAACGGTTGCCCCAGCAGGCGAGCGGCGCTGTGCAGCACCTGCTCGCGGCCATGGGCGGTCAGCCGACGCTCGGCATCGGTATTGGCCCGTGGCTCCGCTTCCCCGTGGCGCAGCACCCACAGTTTCACAGCTTGGGTTCCTCGTCACGCACCGGGTGTGGGGCCGGGGCCACGGCATGGGCGGCTTCACCTTCGGGCGAACGCGGGGCCGGCCAGTCCGCGAACGGCCAGGGCTTCTGGTCGCTGTGGAAGCTGCCAAAACGGCCGATTTGCGCCAGGTACTGGCTCAAGCTATCGCCGAAGTTCATCAGGCTGGCACTGGGCGCGCCGTACACCAGACGGTAGATCAGCTGGACCAGCACCAGGCCACCCAGCAGCAGTTCGGCCAGTTGCCAGACCACCAGGAACACCAGCATCCACAGGACCCGCAGGATGATCGACTCGCGCTGGGCGCGTTCGGGCGTATCGTTCATGTGTTGCTCCTTGCTTGTGTCAGAGCCACCAAGGGCTCAGTTGAAACCGCTGATGGAAATGAAGTCGACATCGGTTTTGGGCTCGGCACGCATCAGGTGCTCGATCACTTGGTTCAAGGTGCGCCCTTCGAACAGAATGGCATGCAGGCCAGCCACCAGCGGCATGTACACCTGCACTTCCTGAGCCTTGGCCTTGAGCACCTTTAGCGTGTTGACCCCTTCGGCCACTTCGCCCAGGCGGTTGACCGCCTCTTCCAGGCTGTGCCCCTCGCCCAGCGCGTAGCCAACCTGATAGTTGCGGCTCTTGGGCGAGGAGCAGGTGACGATCAGGTCACCGACACCGGCCAGGCCGAGGAAGGTCATGGGGTTGGCACCTTGGCTGACAGCAAAGCGCGTCATTTCAGCCAAGGCCCGAGTAATCAGCATGCTCTTGGTGTTCTCGCCCATCCCCAAGGCCACGGCCATGCCGGCAATGATCGCGTAGACGTTCTTCAGCGCCCCGCCCAGTTCGACGCCAAAACGGTCGGCACTGGCGTAGACGCGGAAGGTACGCCCGTGCAGCACGGCCTGCACCTGCTGGCACAGCTTTTCGTCTTCACTGGCCACCACTGTGGCAGTCAGTGCGTGTTCGGCGATCTCGCGCGACAGGTTGGGCCCCGACAACACGCCAATACGCGCCTGGGGGGCGATTTCTTCAAGTATCTGGCTCATCAGTTTGAAGCTTTGCGCTTCGATGCCTTTGGTCAGGCTGACCAGGCCCTTGCCGCGCAGCAACTCGGCATGCGGTGCCAGCACGCTGCGCAACGCGCTCGATGGCAGGGCCACGAAGACCAACTCGCTGGCCTGCAGGGTAGCGAGCAGGTCGTTGACCGGTTCGACGCCATCGTGCAGGCGGATGCCCTTGAGGTAGCGCGGATTCTCGCGATTGACGCGCATGGCCTCGGCCTGCGCCGGGTCGCGCATCCATTGGCGCACTGGCACACCGTTTTCCGCCAGCAGGTTCGCCACGGCGGTGCCGAAGCTGCCGCCTCCCAGAACTGCAACAGGTTGCTGTTCAGTCATATCCAATCCGTTAAAGCCAAAAGTTAAGTGGCGACCCCGCCATTATACGGCTCGCCTGCTACAGAACCAGTACAGGTAACCCAGATCACTGGCAAATACGCCAAGGTCAGTTACCATGCCTGTTTCAACTCTGATACAAGGCTGCTCCGTGTTCCCTGGCACGCCCCCGTACCCGCGCCTGCTCATACTGACTGCCCTGCTCGGTGGCCCAGCCGTGGCCGACGACCTGTTCATCGACACGTCCGACCTGCCACAGGTTCTGACCGCCACACGCCTGAAACAATCCCCGGCGGCGGTCCCGGGCAGCATGACGGTCCTCGACAGCGAGCTGATCCGCGCCAGCGGTGCCCGTGACATCCCTGAGCTGCTGCGCCTGGTACCCGGCATGATGATCGGCTACGGTGCCGGCAACCAGCCCACGGTCAACTACCACGGCAGCAACGTCAACGACGCACGCCGCATGCAGGTTTTGATCGATGGCCGCTCGGTGTACCGCGCAGGCCTGGCCACGGTGGACTGGAGCGACATTCCCCTGGCCATGGAGGATATCGAGCGCATCGAGGTGTTCCGCGGCCCAAACACCGTCAGCTACGGCGCCAACGCCCTGATGGCGGTGGTGAACATCCTCACCCGCAACCCCGCCGACAGCCATGGCACGCGGCTGAAGGTGACCCGCGGCCAGGATGGCATCAACGATTTCTACGCCAGCCACGGCTTTGGCTGGGACGGCGGTGACATGCGCCTGTCGGTGTCGGGCCAGCAAGACGACGGCTTCGATGAAAACCAGTTCGGCCAGGACTACCGCGACAGCCGCCGCCTGACCCGCTTCAACCTCAGTGCCAGCCACAACCTGGCGGTTGACCAGACCCTGGAATGGCAACTGGCGGCAAAGGAAGGTAGCAACCAGCGGCCTTATACCTATCAGCCGGTGTTCGCCAAGTACGAGGCAGGCAACAACGCAGACGTCAATGCCAAGGACTATGCCGGCTCGTTGCGCTGGACCAAGGATTTCAGCTCCGAGCACAGCCTCTATATTCAGGGTTCGGCGCAGCATTTCGATCGCCAGCAGGTATGGCGCGCCTGTGATGCCTTGGAATCGTTCAGCGCCGAACTGACCCAGCTCTGGCAAATGAACCCCGACTTTGCCGAAAAAGTAGCGCGCGGTGTCGCCCTGGGCGACCTGCCAACGACCAGCGACCCGGTGTTGAGTGCCCTCTCGAACAAAGTGCAGGAGCAATGGAAGGCCGGCGGCAACCAGCCGGTCTGCGGCGATGTCGACCAGAGCACCCGCGAAACCCGCTACGACCTGGAGATCCAGGATACCCTGAGCCTGACCGACAGCCTTCGCCTGCTCAGTGGCATGAACTACCGCTATGACCGTGCCGACTCGCAGACCTACTTCAACGGCAGCCTCGACGACCAGACCTGGCGCCTGTTTGGCCAGCTGGAGTGGCGCGCCGACGAGCACTGGATCCTTCAGGGCGGGGCCATGTTCGAAGACTCGCGCCTGTCTGGCAGCTCGCTGACGCCACGCGTCGCGGTCAACTACCTGATCACCCCACGCCATGGCCTGCGTGCGGTGTATTCTGAGGCAGTGCGCTCGCCCGACATGTTCGAGAACAACGTCAACTGGAGCTACACGGTCAAGAACCTCAGCACCAACGCGTTCGGCCAGCAGCACGGTGAATACTTCGTCAAGACCCGTGGCCCCGGCGACCTCGACCAGGAACGCATGCGCTCGCGCGAGCTGGGCTACAACGGCTTTTTCAGCGACATTGGCTTGAACATGGATGTGAAGCTGTTCTACGACGAGATCACCGGCATGATCAGTGAACCGCTGAAGAACAACCAGTACATCGCCAGCAACGCCAACAAGGCCCGGTTCAGCGGCAGCGAGGCACAATTGGATTGGCGCCCGACCCTGCGCGACCGCCTGCGCCTGACCTACGCCTACGTCGATGCCTGGGCCAGCAACCCCGACGACCGCCGCCTCAGCGCCCACAACAGCGGCTCGGCCGGGTGGATGCGCGAATGGGGTGCCGGCTGGTCGAGTGCACTGTTCTACTACGGCGACGATGCTCTCAACCAGTACCGCTATGAACGCCTGGACCTACGCCTGGCCAAGCGCTTTCGAGTGGATGGCAGCAACCTGGAGCTGGCAGCGCTGTGGCAGCAGCGCCTGGACGACGAGCCAACCACGGCAGTCCAGAACCGCTTCGACAGCCGCCACCGCCTGAGCGTCAGCGCGGAGCTGGAGTTCTGATGGCCCTGTTGCTGCGCCTGTTGCTGCTGTGCCTGTGGCCGCTGGGGCCACTGTCGGCCAGTGAAATCCTGCTGGTGGGGGCTGAGGACCAGCCCGGTATCCGCAGTTTCGTCGCCGCGCTGGAAAGCCGTCGGCCCCACGATCATGTGCATTTCCAGACCACAGCCGACCTGCCGCGCCCGAGCAAGCTCAAAGCCGACCAGCGTTTGATCCTGCTCGACAGCTCCGCACTGGAGTGGCGGCTGGGCGAAACCGCCGGCCCACCGGCCCTGGCCATGCGGGTCAGCCGGGTACAGGCTGAACAGCGCCTGGGAAAGTCGCGCCCCGCGTTTCTCACCTTGCTGTGGAGTGACGCGCCGTTGGGCCGGCAATTGCGCCTGACGCGCTACCTGCTGCCGCAGGCCCAGCGCATTGGGGTGTTGTACGGTGAGCACAGCAGTTTTCTGCTCGACGAGTTGCGCCATGCCGCACGCCCCCTGGGCCTGGAGATCATCGCCCAGGACTGGTCCGACCCGCGTGACAGCCGGCCGCTGCAGCATCTGCTGGGTAGCAGCGATGTGCTGCTGGGCCTGGACGACCCCAACCTGTACAACTCCAAGACCGCGAAGAACCTGCTGCTGAGCAGCTACGGTCGACAGATGGCCCTGATCGGGCCGAACGCCGGTTTTGTTCGCGCCGGCGCCCTGGCCAGCACCTACAGCGATCAGGACGACTGGCTGGCGGAGCTCGACCAGTTGCTCGATCAGCCGCCTGCGCGCTGGCCGCGCAGCCTGTACCCGACACGCTATGGCGTCAGTGGCAACCAGCAGGTGGCCCGCGCCCTGGGCCTTGAACCGATCGATCCGAACGCCGCCGCCAAGGCCCTGGCCGCAGGAGACCCCACCCCATGACCAAGCGCTTGAGCTGGGACATTCATACCCGCACCCAGATCATCAGCCTCGGCCCTGCCCTGCTGCTGACCTTGCTGTTGATCAGCTTCTTTACCTTCGTGCGTATCCAGGACCTGCGCCAGGAACTCAACCACACCGGGCAACTGATCGCCAACCAGTTGGCACCGGCGTCGGAGTACGGGGTGATTTCGGGCAACAACGAAGTACTTGAAGGGCTGATGCGCGCCACCCTCAGCATCCCGCATGTGCGTTTTCTGGAAGTGCAGGACAGCCGCAACCACATCCTCGTGTACGTGGAGCAGTCCGACGAAAGCGCCAACCGCGCACAACAGGTAGAAGTGTTCCAGGCGCCCATCCGCCTGCAACAGATCCGCCTGGACAACGATTTCCTGCAACAGGGCAAGGCCACCACCCCGGCCATTGGTGACGACTACCTGGGCCGGGTGATAGTCGGCATGTCCGATGATGCCTTCAGCCAGCGGCAACAGGAAATCGTGATCAAGGCCGGTATCCTTGCACTGTTCGCCCTGCTGTTCACCTTTTTGCTGGCTCGCCGCCTGGCCCTGAGCCTGGCCAAGCCGATCAGCGACATGGGGCATGCGGTCAAGGCCATTCAGCAGGGCGAGTACAACACCCCCTTGCCGGTGGTGGACGACAGCGAACTGGGCCACCTGGCGCGTCACATCAACAACCTGGCCAGCGCCCTGGAACAGGCCAGCGATGAACAGAAGCAGGCCATTGCCGAATTGATCCAGGCTCGCGAGGAGGCTGAACAGGCCAACCGCGCGAAATCGGACTTCCTGGCCATGATGAGCCATGAACTGCGCACACCGATGAATGGCGTGCTAGGCATGCTGCAGTTGCTGGAAACCACACCGCTGAGCAGCGAGCAGGCCGATTACACGGCAGTGGCCAGCGAGTCCACCGGGCATTTGCTGAAGGTCATCAACGACATCCTCGACTTTTCGCGTATCGAGCGCGCCGCGCTGCAACTGGAGCACATCGACTTCAATCTCGGCGAGTTGATCACCAGCAGTGTCCAGTCGTTCCAGCACAGCGCCCAGCAGCGCGGCCTGGGCCTGCACCTGGAACTGCCGGCCGGCTTCGAGCAACTGCAGGTGAACGGCGACCCCACGCGCATCCGCCAGATCCTGCTGAACCTGATAGGCAACGCCCTGAAATTCACAGAACGCGGGCAGGTACAGGTCGAAGCACGTTGGCAGGTACTCGATCGGCAACTGATCTGGCTGACCTGCAGCGTGCGCGACACCGGCATCGGCATCGACAGCGACCGCCTGGAAATGATGTTCATCGCTTTCCAGCAGGCCGACAGCTCGATTTCCCGCCGTTATGGCGGCACCGGGCTGGGGCTTTCGATCGCCCGCACCTTGGCCGAGCGCATGGGCGGCAAGCTGCGCGGTGAAAGCCGTGAGGGCCTGGGGTCGACTTTCACCCTGGAAATGCCACTGGCCCTCGCCACCCCTGCCCCCGTCCCACTGAAGCCGCCCACCACTGCGCCAACGATAGTGCCCGACAATGATCAGGTACTGCTGGTAGAGGACAACCCGGTCAACCAAAGCGTCATCGAGGCCATGCTGCGCAGCCTGGGGCTTGCGGTATGCACGGCCGAGGATGGCCTTGAGGCGGTCGACCTGGTTGGCCAGCAGCGCTTCGCCGCCGTGCTGATGGATTGCCGCCTGCCACACCTGGACGGCTATGAAGCCACCCGGCGCATCCGCCAGTTGCCCAACGGCGCCGGGCTACCGATCATCGCCCTGACCGCCAACGCCTTGCAGGGCGACCGCGAGCGTTGCATGGCCGCTGGCATGGACGACTACCTGAGCAAACCCTTGCGCCGCACCGAACTGCAGCGGGTGCTGCAGCGCTGGTTACCCGGTCGGACAACCGCGACTGGCGATAAATGCTAAAGTGCGGCAGTCTTAAACACTGGACAGGACCTTCATCGGACCTGAAAATAGACGTTTCAGTGCACACCTGTACTTCTTTCGGCAGGTGCGCTGTGACTTTCACCACAACGCAATAGTCTACCTGTAGGCTGCCGTCTCGAAGCCATTGGTTTTCGGGCCGGCCGGGAAGATTCATCCCCTGCCACAGGGGGTTATTGAGGAGCTCGCATGACCAAACAACACGCCTTTACTCGGGAAGACCTGCTGCGCTGCAGTCGCGGTGAGCTGTTCGGCCCAGGTAATGCGCAACTGCCCGCGCCGAACATGCTGATGGTCGATCGCATCACCCATATCAGCGAAGAAGGCGGCAAGTACGGCAAAGGTGAATTGGTCGCCGAGCTGGATATCACCCCGGACCTGTGGTTCTTCGCCTGCCATTTCGAAGGCGATCCGGTCATGCCGGGCTGCCTGGGCCTTGACGCCATGTGGCAACTGGTCGGCTTCTTCCTGGGCTGGCAGGGTCTGCCAGGCCGTGGCCGCGCGCTGGGTTCGGGCGAAGTGAAGTTCTTTGGCCAGGTATTGCCTAGCGCCAAGAAAGTCACCTACAACATTCACATCAAGCGCGTCCTGAAGGGCAAGCTGAACATGGCCATCGCCGATGGCTCGGTCAGCGTCGACGGCCGCGAGATCTACACTGCCGAAGGCCTGCGGGTCGGCGTGTTCACCTCCACTGACAATTTCTAAGGGTTATTCGCATGCGCCGCGTCGTTATCACTGGTCTGGGCATCGTATCGTGCCTGGGCAATGACAAAGAGACCGTCACCGAAAACCTGCGTAACAGCCGTCCGGGTATCCGTTTCAACCCGGAATACAAGGAAATGGGGCTGCGCAGCCAGGTTTCCGGGTCCATCGACCTCAACCTCGAAGAACTGATCGACCGCAAGGTCTACCGCTTCGTCGGCCACGCCGCGGCCTACGCCTATCTGGCGATGCAGGACGCGATCAAGGACGCTGGCCTGACCGAAGAGCAGGTTTCCAACCCGCGTACTGGCCTGGTGGCTGGCTCCGGCGGCGCCTCGACCCTGAACCAGATGGAAGCGCTGGACACCCTGCGCGAGAAAGGCGTCAAGCGCGTCGGCCCGTACCGCGTTACCCGCACCATGGGCAGCACCGTTTCGGCGTGCCTGGCCACTCCGTTCAAGATCAAGGGCCTGAACTACTCGATCTCGTCGGCCTGCGCCACTTCGGCACACTGCATCGGCACCGCCCTGGAGCAGATCCAGTGGGGCAAGCAAGACATCGTCTTCGCCGGTGGTGGTGAAGAAGAGCACTGGAGCCAGTCGTTCCTGTTCGATGCCATGGGCGCCCTGTCGACCAAACGCAACGAAACCCCGGAACTGGCTTCGCGCGCCTATGACGCCGACCGTGATGGCTTCGTCATCGCAGGTGGCGGCGGCATGGTGGTGGTCGAGGAGCTGGAACACGCCCTGGCCCGTGGCGCCAAGATCTACGCCGAAATCGTTGGCTACGGTGCAACTTCCGACGGCTATGACATGGTTGCCCCGAGCGGCGAAGGTGCCATCCGCTGCATGCAGCAGGCGCTGGCTACCGTCGACACCCCGATCGACTACCTGAACACCCACGGTACTTCGACTCCGGTCGGTGACGTGGCCGAGATCAAAGGTGTTCGCGCCGTGTTCGGCGACAAGGCACCGAAGATCAGCTCGACCAAGAGCCTGTCGGGCCACTCGCTGGGCGCCGCCGGCGTGCACGAGGCGATCTACTGCCTGCTGATGATGGAAAACAACTTCATCGCCGGCTCCGCCAACATCGATGAGCTGGACCCAGAGGTCGCCGACCTGCCAATCCTGCGTAACACCGAAGAAAACGCCAAGATCGACACGGTCATGAGCAACAGCTTCGGCTTCGGTGGCACAAACGCCACCCTGGTGCTCAAGCGCTGGGAAGGCAAGTAAGACGCTAATGCGGTAAATGAAAACGCCCCGACTGGTTCGGGGCGTTTTTATTTTTAACCTGTCGCACTTATTTCTGCCTGGGCAGTACAGCCAGAAAGTTATCGCGGGCCACTTTGTTGGCCACCTCTATCGGCAAGGCATCCAGAAACGGCTTGAACCCGTGCATCTGCTCACCCAGGCTGCCAAACCGCCCCACCACATCCGACCCCAGCATGAACCGCTCTGGATAGCGCTCGACCAGCGCCAGCCATTCCTTGCGCGGCACGCCTTTGTCATCCAGCAGATAAGGCTGCAGCACACTCCACGACAGGTCGACATACAAGTTCGGGTAGTCCTCCAGCAATCGCGTGAGCACCGGCAACAGAAAACCCATCTGCGTCTGGTGCCGGTGTATCTCCATGCTGCTGCCCGCATGCGCCCAGATGAACCGTGTATGCGGGTGATTGCGCAGTGGCTCTTCAATCTCCGCCAGGTACAGCGGGTTGCGCTCGCGCTTGGAGGTGATGTTGGAATGCAGGAGCACCGGCAGGTCACGCTCGGCCGCCAGATGGTAGATACGCGTCATGGCCTCGTTGTTGGCACGCGGTGTGTCGCCACTGGTCAGCGCGGTCAGGTCATCGTGGCGGGTGAACACCTCGCCAATGCCCTGCCATAACCCCGGGTTCATTTCGAGCATACGCTCGATGTGGCTGACAGCGTTCTTGTCCACCGGGTTGAAGCCGGTCAAAAACGGATGAAAGCGTTTTCGTTGCTCAATCGGCAACTGCTCCAGCGCCGCTGCCACATAGGTGTCGGTGGCGCTGTACCAATAGGCATCGGCGTCGTCACCGGCGTAATAGCGTGGGCGCTTGGGTTCGTCTTCGTGCCATTTCTTGGCCACTGGAATGCCGGCAATCATCGACTGCTCGATGCCTGCGGCGTCCATGGCCTTGAGCAACGCCGGCATGCCTTCGCTTTCCTGAAAGAAGTCGACGTAGTGCAGGTGGGCGTCGCTGTAGCGGTAGTCGCGCGCGTGTGCCGCCTGGCAAAGCGAGGCAGACAACATTACGCAGGCCAGCGCTCTGGCAATCATGGGCTGCTTCCTTCTACAAATACGAAAACAGTAGACCGGCCGGCAAACGAGACGGTTCAGCCGAAGCGGGCAAACCGCTATGCTGGGTGCACACCCACCTCGCCTGGAACACACCCCATGAGCAGCCCCCTGATCATCCGCCCGCGCGCCGAATCGGTCGAGGGCCAGCCGATCCTGCGCCCGCTGCCTTCGGCCCAGTGCCGCAGCGTCGGCCCGTTCGTGTTCTTCGACCATATGCTCGAAACCGACTATGCCCCCGGGCATGGCATGGACATCCGCCAACACCCGCATATCGGCTTGTCGACCCTGACCTACCTGTTTGAAGGGGCGATCCTGCACAAGGACAGCCTCGGCTCGGCACAGCGTGTGCTGCCGGGTGATGTCAGCTGGATGACCGCAGGCAGCGGCGTGGCCCACGTCGAGCGCACCCCAGAAGATGCCCTGGCCCATGGCTCGCGCCTGCATGGGCTGCAGGTATGGCTGGCATCGCCGCGCGAGCATGAGCAAGGCCCGGCAAGCTACAGCCATCACCCGGCCGCGAGCCTGCCCGTCAGTGACAGCCTGGGGGTGCGCATCTGCATGATTGCAGGCAGCGGGTTCTGCCTGGAGTCACCGGTACCGGTGCTCTCCCCTACCCTTTATGCCCATGTACGGATGCAGCCGGCAACCACCTTGCCGATACCCACCGAGCATGCGCAGCGAGCACTGTACCTGCTGGATGGCGAGTTGCAGATGAACGACGCGGACGTGGAGCCGTGCAGCCTGGTGGTACTGCCAGAGGGCGAAGACGTGACACTGTACGCGGAGGGTGAGTGCCAGCTGGTGCTGATTGGCGGGGAGCCGCTGGATGGTCCACGGCGGATGAACTGGAACTTCGTGGCCAGTGACCCGGAGCTGATCGAGCAGGCCAGGGCACGCTGGGCGGCGAGGGATTGGCCAGTGGTGCCCGGGGAAACCTCCAGGATCGAGCTGCCACGGTAATGTTGGGGGCCGCGTTACGGCCCCCTGCGATCTCAACGCTGGAACACTTCCGTCAGCAGGTTATGCATCGACCGGAACGCCCGCTCCGAGGTACGGCGGTCGTACTGCATCTTACCCGGCACATTGGCATTCGGGTCGGTGAACGAGTGCACTGCCCCGCCATAGCTCAGCAACTGCCAGTCCACCTTGGCGGCGTTCATCTCGTCCTCGAACGCCGGCAGCTGCTCTTTCGGCACCAATGGGTCGGCAGCGCCATGCAGCACCAGCACCGAGCCCTTGATGCGCTTGGCATCCTCCGGGTTCGGCGTGTCCAGGGTGCCGTGGAACGACACCGCCGCACGCAGGTCGGCGCCGGTACGCGCCAGCTCCAGCGCACAGCAGCCACCGAAGCAAAAGCCGAAGGTTGCGACCTTGCCCGGCTCCAGTAGCGCCTTCGACTGCCCCAGCAACTGCGCCAGGGCTTCCTGCATGCGCTTGCGCAGCTCGCTGCGATCATTCTTCAACGGCATCATCGCCGCACCCGCCTCGTCGGCGTTGGACGGGCGCACCGATTGACCGTACAGGTCGGCAATCAACACCACGTAGCCCTTCTCGGCCACTTCCTTGGCGATACGCTCGGCGCCTTCACCAATGCCCATCCAGTTCGGCGCCATCACCAGGCCGGGCTTCGGCAGCGCACCTGGCTCATAGACCAGGCGGCTTTCATAGGTTTTGCCGGACAGGTGATAAACCAACGATTCGACGATTACCTTGCTCATCAAGCACTCCTTAGCTCAATCGAGTAGGAGGCGGCTTCACAGCCGCCGTCCTCTCACACCACCGTGCGTACGGTTCCGTACACGGCGGTTCAGGTTATACGGCTAAGCCGGTTTATCGTATCCAGTATCGAGACCAGTCCGAACCTATCCCATAGCCTCTTCGGTAGCGCCTGATTCACATGAGATGCTCCCGAGTTCCACCACGGGCCTCGGCCATTAAAGGCCGATTTACAGGCACGTTCTTCGCTCAGGCCCAGGCGCATCAGGTTGCGCGCCCTCGTTGAGGGCCGTTTCCATTGACGCCAGATGACGCAGCGAAGTTTATGCCTGACCCAACCATCCAATTTCTCAAGTGGGCGTTTGCTCTGGCTGAGCTTGAAGTAGCCAGCCCAGCCTCGCAGGACAGGGTTGATTCGCTCAATGACAGTCGCCACTTTGCGGGCCCTTACACTGCGTAGCAATATTCTGAGTCGGTCGCGTAAGCGCCCCAGGCTCATCGTTGCCACACGCAGCCTTGGTTGCTGGTGCCTGCTCATCCCGTAACCCAAGTAGTCACACTTCCAAGCCCCTGCTACTTGGCTCTTCTTCCGGTTCACCGTCAGTTTCAAACGATGGCACAGGAAGCGCTCGATACTGGCCAACACCCGCTCGCCCGCCCGAGGACTGCGCACATAAATGTTCGCATCATCGGCGTAGCGCACGAAGCGATGACCCCGCCGTTCCAATTCGCGGTCGAGCTCATCCAGAAGGATATTCGACAGCAACGGCGAGAGTGGGCCGCCTTGCGGTGTCCCCTCTTGCCGTTGGCTGACGATACCGCCCGACATGGCCCCAGCTTCAAGGTAGCGGCGGATGAGCCTAAGCACTCGCTTGTCTTCGACGCGACGCTGCAAGCAGGCCATCAGGATGTCGTGGTTGACCCGATCAAAGAACTTTTCCAGATCAAGCTCCACGCACCAGCGATGCCCCGCCGCCACATGGGAGCGGGCCAGTTCAACGGCTTGGTGAGCGCTTTTGCCCGGACGAAAACCGTAGCTGTAGTCCGAAAACAGCGGATCGAAGAGTAGCGTGAGTTGTTGCTGTAATGCTTGCTGGATCAGGCGATCCACGACGGTGGGGATTCCCAGTTGCCGTGTGCCGCCCTGCGGCTTGGGAATTTCAACCGCTCGCACTGCTTGGGGATGGTATTCACCGGCCAGCAACCTGGCCTTGAGGGTTGGCCAATACTGTTTCACGTAGCCCGCCAAGTCAGCGACCGTCATGCCATCGGCACCCGGAGCCCCCTTGTTGCTAACCACGCGTTGATACGCACGCCTGAGGTTGGCCGGTGCAAGCACCCGCTCCATCAGCGTGTCCGGCTCCGCGTTCGTCCACGTCGCTGACGCCGCCGGCACCTTTGCACTGTCAGGCATCACCCTCGGCTTCTGGCCGGGATTCGGAGTGACAGATTCCGTTGTAGGAAATTTCTGCATTACGGCTACCAACGAGACAGTGACGCCTACTGGCGGCATAACCTGTTCGGCCCTTGGTGGCGCGGTTAACCGCCACTTACTACGGCCTCGGCTGACTTCTGCACGCTCGTCCCGTCGCCTCTCGACGCTCGGTAGCACAGTGGCAAACGTGCAGATCTCCCAGGGTAATTCGCGTGACCTTCCTGCTTATGCCTGTCGGATTTACGTCACAGCGTCCCGTGCAAGTACTGGGCTTTGACGATTTGGGCCGCCTCACCCCGCTGTGCCGCCTCTATCCGCTTCCTGTTCGTCAGGCCAGCAGTTTGCCTCGGGCTTCCTTCAGATTCGCGGTCGCCCACGACACCCTTGCCTCTGGCTAACACTTCCCCTTGCCGGGTGTGTAGAGGACTTTCACCTCCAAGTCACCCGCTTTGGCCACCACAACCAAGCGGGTTGCGCTACGCGCAACGCGCCATGCCTGGCGCACCCATGAAAAAAGCCCGCCGAAGCGGGCTTTCCTGTGCATCAACTCAAGCAGACAGCTCGACCAGCAGCTTGTTCAGGCGACGAACGTACGCCGCCGGGTCCTTCAGGCTGTCACCGGCCGCCAGGGCCGCCTGATCGAACAGGATGTGCGACAGCTCGGCGAAGCGGTCTTCGCTCTGCTCGTTGTCCAACTTCTCGATCAGCGGGTGGCTCGGGTTGAACTCGAAGATCGGCTTGGACTCCGGCACCTTCTGCCCGCTGGCTTCCAGAATTTGACGCATCTGCAGGCCCAGGTCCTGCTCGCCAATGGCCAGGATTGCCGGCGAGTCGGTCAGGCGGTGCGACACGCGCACTTCGGCCACGCTGTCACCCAGCGCGCCTTTTAGGCGCTCGACCAGGCCTTCCTTGTCCTTGGCGACTTCTTCCTGGGCTTTCTTGTCTTCTTCCGAATCCAGCTTGCCCAGGTCCAGATCGCCACGGGCGATGTCAACGAAGGCCTTGCCGTCGAATTCGTTGAGGTAGCTCATCAGCCACTCGTCGATACGGTCGGTCAGCAGCAGCACTTCGATGCCTTTCTTGCGGAAGACTTCCAGGTGCGGGCTGTTCTTGACCTGCGCGTACGACTCGCCGGTGAGGTAGTAGATCTTGTCCTGGCCTTCCTTCGCACGGGCCAGGTAGTCGGCCAGGGCGACGCTCTGCTCGCCGCTGTCGTCCTGGGTGGAAGCGAAGCGCAGCAGGCCGGCGATTTTCTCCTTGTTGGCGAAGTCTTCGGCCGGGCCTTCTTTCAACACTTGGCCGAAGTTCTTCCAGAAGCCCTTGTACTGCTCGGGTTCGTTCTTCGCCAGTTTCTCCAGCATGTCCAGCACGCGCTTGGTCAGCGCGGTCTTCATCGAATCGATGATCGGGTCTTTCTGCAGGATTTCACGCGACACGTTCAGCGACAGGTCGTTGGAATCGACCACACCCTTGATGAAACGCAGGTACAGCGGCAGGAACGACTCGGCCTGGTCCATGATGAACACACGCTGCACGTACAGCTTCAGGCCGCGCGGTGCTTCGCGCTGGTACAGGTCGAACGGCGCACGGGCCGGCACGTACAGCAGCGAGTTGTATTCGAGCTTGCCTTCGACCTTGTTGTGGCTCCAGGCCAGCGGGTTTTCGAAGTCATGGCCGATGTGCTTGTAGAACTCCTGGTACTCCTCGTCCTTCACCTCGGTGCGCGAACGGGTCCACAGGGCGCTGGCGCGGTTGACGGTTTCCCACTCTTCGGCCGGCTGTTCTTCACCTTCAGCGCCAGCCTGCTCTTTGGGCAACTGGATCGGCAGAGCGATGTGGTCGGAGTATTTCTTGACCACGTTGCGCAGGCGCCAGCCATCAGCGAATTCCAGTTCGTCCTTCTTCAGGTGCAGGACGATGCGGGTGCCGCGCTGTGGCTTGTCGATGGTGGCGACTTCGAACTCGCCCTCGCCTTTCGACGACCAGTGCACACCCTCGGCCGCTGGCTGGCCAGCACGGCGGCTGTACACGTCAACCTTGTCGGCAACGATGAACGCGGAGTAGAAGCCCACGCCGAACTGACCGATCAGGTGCGAGTCCTTCTTCTGGTCACCGGTGAGGTTCTTCATGAAGTCGGCGGTGCCGGACTTGGCGATGGTACCCAGGTGGGCGATGACGTCTTCGCGGCTCATGCCGATGCCGTTGTCCTCGAGGGTCACGGTACCGGCGTCCTTGTCGAAGCTCAGGCGAATTTTCAGGTCGGCGTCGCCTTCGAGCAGCTCTGGCTTGGCCAGGGCTTCGAACCGCAGCTTGTCAGCGGCGTCGGAGGCGTTGGAAATCAGCTCCCGCAGGAAGATTTCCTTGTTGGAGTACAACGAGTGAATCATGAGGTGCAGCAGCTGCTTCACCTCAGTCTGGAAGCCCAACGTTTCCTTTTGTGTTTCCACAGTCATGGTCTTCGAAACTCCGATCTGATGACAGTTGGCGCCTGGCGGCCAGTTCGGCCAGCGTTAACGGCGGATGTCATTCAGATGGGGGCTGCCCAGATGATTTCAAGGGCTTTTCCGGTTCGATCTTGAAATGCGCACGGGCTGTGGCAATCGGCGTCTGCTTGTCGCCTTGCCAGGCGGTAATGGCCACGTTGGTCACTCGGCGGCCCTGGCGCCACAGTTGGCACTGGGCGTAAGTGTCACGAAAATGCCCGGCGCGCAGGTAGTCGATGGAAAAGTCGATGATCTTTGGAATGCTGGCGCTCTCGCTGTAGATCAGCAGGTACAGCGCTGCCGACAACTCCATGAAGCCGGCGATCACGCCGCCATGGATGGCCGGCAATAACGGGTTGCCGATGTTGTCCGCACTGGCGGGCAGGCGGAACAACAAGTCATCGCCCTGGCGTTCACATTCGATGCCGATCAGCCCGGCATAGGGAATCAGCGCCAGCAATGGCCTGTAGTCGCCCACCGCATGGGCAGCGTTCAGTTGCTGACGAACCGCATGCGGAATCATGCCTCGCCCTCCTTCAGGCTGTTGCCGAAACGGATGCCACCCTTGATCTCCTGGCCCAGGCGCATGAACGTACCCACCACCTGGCAGATTGGCTGTGCGGGGTCATCCTGATAGGCGGTGCCACGGGTGAAGATCACGTCTCGGGTAACCCGATAGCATTGTGCGTGGCCGTAGATGTCCTTGCCGGCCTCGGCCGGGTGCATGTAGTCGATGCGCAGGTCCAGCGTCGGGCACACTTCGAAGCGCGGCAGCACGCACAGCGTGGCCATACCGCAGGTGGTGTCCATCAGTGTGGTCAGCGCACCGCCATGCACGGCGCCGGTTTGCGGGTTGCCGACAATGGCCGGTGACCAGGGCAGGATCAGGGTCATGCCATCGCCATCGGCTTGCGCCACGCGCATCTGCAACAGCTGACAATGTTTCAATGCCGAAAGAAAACGCTCGGCCATGGCCATCAAGGTTGAATCACTCATTGGCGCTTCCCACTGGCTGCGCTGCAGCGGCATAAATTCGTTAAAAAGTCTATATAGAACACGGCGTTATATATCTGTAACCTTCGCGGAACTTATTCCGCGTAGTTGCACTCGAAGGAACAAGTCACTTATTCCACCAAGGAGAAACACCCCCATGCGTAAACCTTTTGCTTTTGCTCTGATGCTGGCTGCTGCCATGGGCCTGGCCGCTTGCGATAAAGCGAGCGAAGACAAAGCCCAGGACGCACAGCAACACGCCGAGCAAGCCCAGGAAAAAGCGGGCGAAGCTCAGGATAAAATGAACGAAGCCGCTAAGGAAAACGCCGAAGCCGCCAAAGATCAGGCCGAAGCCGAGCAGAAGGCTGCCGAAGAAGCCGCTCCGGCTACTCCGGCTCCAGAAGCCGCGCCAGCCACCCCGGCACCAGAAGCTACTCCAGCCGAACCTGCCAAGCAGTAATTGGCTAAAACAAAAAAACCCGACTTTGTCGGGTTTTTTTGTATCTACAACATTTGGATTAATCGTTTCAGTTGCTGGCAGCAGTACTTTCTTTGACCGGCTCGTTGGTGACACTTTCGGTAGGTGTGAACACCATCACATCCAGCACATCCGAATGGAACTCTCGCCGGTACAGAATAAGCACTACCCCGACACTCATGGCCATGAACAGCCATGGGCTGATGAACCAGCTCAACATCGCCATGCCGAAGTAATACGAACGCAAACCCAGGTTGAATTGGTTAGCTGCCAACGACAATACCCGAGCCGCCCGTGAAGCGAATGCCTTGCGCTCCAGCTCATTGACCAGCCGCTCGCCGATCATCGGTGCCGAACCCACCAGTACGGCGGCGAAGTTGTATTGGCGCATACACCAGCTGAAGGTGAAGAAGGCGTAGACAAACACCGTGGCCAGGCACAGCAACTTGATCTCCGACATGCCTTGAGAGGTCTGCTGCACCAGCGGCAAGTCGGCCAGCAACGACAGCGCCCGGTCGGACGCTCCAAGCACGGTAAGGATACCGGCGAGAATGATCAGGGTACTGGACGCAAAGAACGACGCGTTGCGCTCGAGGTTACCGATTACGCTGGCATCGGCGATGCGATTGTCGCGCAGCAGCATGCGGCGCATCCAGTCTTCGCGGTACAGGTGCAGCACGCTGGCCAGGCATGCGGTGTCACGGCCCTTCCAGATGGCATAGCGGGTATAACCTCCCCAGCATAGGGCGAACCAAGCCACGGCCAGCAGGTTGTTGAGGTTGCTTTGGATGAAGTTCATGCAGGGTTCCCGAGAGGGCCAGGTGCCTAGAGAATAGGGACCGGGTTTCGACGCTGGCAAGCGGCAAAAGGCACACACCGTCCTGAATTTTCCTCTGATCATGCCGGCAAACAAAAAGCCCCGCATCCTTGCGGATACGGGGCTTTTCTGCCTAGGCCCTTGGCGAGCACCTTTCGGCTTGTGGCCGGTGCCGCCCTCAGGCTTCGACTTAACAGGTCAGGCCAGCGCCTCGCGCGGCTTGCCGAGCATGCGGTCGCAAGCCACGGCGCCAACCAGGGTCACCACGGAAGGCACAAGCCAGGCCAGGCCCTGGTCGCTCAACGGCAGATGCGCCATGAAGTCCGGCAGCACATGGGCAATGCTGCTGCCCTTGATTGCGTCAACCATGCCGAACACCAGCGACACCAGCATCACCGGCGCCAGGATGCGGGTCGGCGAGTTCCACAGGTCCTTCACGAAGCTCAGGCCAACCACCACGATGCAAGGCGGGTAAATGGCGGTAAGCACCGGGATCGAGAACATGATCAGCTTGGTCAGGCCAAGGTTGGAGATCAGCAACGAGAAGCCGGCCAGGATCACCACCAATGCACGGTACGACAGCGGCAGGATCTGGCTGAAATACTCGGCGCAGGCACAGGTCAGGCCAACCGCGGTCACCAGACAGGCCAGTGCGATCAACACGGCCAGGAAGCCGCTGCCCAGCGAGCCGAAGGTGTGCTGCACGTAGGCATGCAGAACCGCAGCACCGTTGGTGGCATCAGCCGCGATGTCATGGCTGCCGGCACCCAGACGGAACAAGCTGACATACACCAGCGCCAGGCCAACACCTGCGATCAGGCCGGCGATGATGGCGTAGCGAGTGATCAACTTCGGCGACTCGACACCGCGCGAGCGGATGGCGTTGACGATGACGATACCGAACACCAAGGCACCCAGGGTGTCCATGGTCAGGTAGCCATCGGAGAAGCCCTTGGAGAACGCAGCCGCAGCATAGGCAGGCTGTGCCTCACCAATGGTCCCGGCCGGCAGCGCGAAAGCAGCGATGCCCAGCACGGCCAGAGCGATGATCTTCAACGGCGCCAGGAAGCGGCCCACGGTGTCGAGCAACTTGCCAGGGTACATGGACACGGCCAGTACCACGGCGAAGTACACCAGGCTGTAGATGAACAGCGCCAGCGGGCTTTCACCGGTCAGCGGTGCAACACCCACTTCGAACGACACGGTCGCGGTGCGCGGGGTGGCGAACAGCGGACCGACCGACAGGTAGCACACGGCTGCCAGCAGGCCGCCGAAGAACTTGCCGATCGGGCTGCTCAGGGCATCCATGCCGCCACCGACCTTGGCCAGCGCGACCACGGTGATGACTGGCAGGCCCACGGCAGTGACCAGGAAGCCCAGGGCTGCCATCCACACGTGCGGACCAGACTGCAGACCGACGATAGGCGGGAAGATGATATTGCCTGCGCCAACGAAAAGCGCAAACGTCATAAAGCCAAGCGCCAGGATATCCTGGCCTTTGAGAACTTTCATTTAAGGTAGTACCACACTGCTGAAATCGGGATTCGAGAGGGGATTTCCCTTTGGATGAGGGGAAATGCTGCCCGGCTTGATAGGCCAGACCCGTTTAGCGTGTCGTTCCCTTTTGGGGTACGGGCACAGAGTGAACGCGTAATGTAACTGTTTTGTCAGTTAAACGCACTGGCACAGTGCTGCTTGTCCGATGTGCGTACATGTTTGTCGTCTGTGCGACCGAAGACAGTAAGAATTATCCTCCACTTGAAAACTTCGTCTGTACGAAAATTCCTATCAAACTCATCAAGTTTCCTCGCCGCCTGTGATGCCCCCAGAAACGACAAAGGCCACCCGAAGGTGGCCTCTGTGCGCGTGGGGGGTGTAGCAGTATTACTTCTTGGCTTCCCAGCCAGTCAGCTCGGCCAGGGCCTTGCCGATGTCAGCCAGGGAACGCACGGTCTTCACACCAGCGTCCTGCAGGGCGGCGAACTTCTCGTCCGCAGTGCCCTTGCCGCCGGAGATGATGGCGCCAGCGTGGCCCATGCGCTTGCCCGCAGGTGCGGTAACACCAGCGATGTAGGAAACGACTGGCTTGGTCACGTGGGCCTTGATGTAGGCCGCAGCTTCTTCTTCAGCCGAACCGCCGATCTCACCGATCATGACGATCGCTTCGGTCTTCGGGTCTTCCTGGAACAGCTTCAGGATGTCGATGAAGTTGGAGCCCGGGATCGGGTCACCGCCGATGCCGACGCAGGTCGACTGGCCGAAGCCGGCGTCGGTGGTCTGCTTCACAGCTTCGTAGGTCAGGGTGCCGGAACGCGAAACGATACCGACCTTGCCTGGCAGGTGGATGTGGCCTGGCATGATGCCGATCTTGCACTCGCCCGGGGTGATGACACCTGGGCAGTTAGGGCCGATCAGGGTCACGCCCAGCTCGTCGCACTTGACCTTGGCATCCAGCATGTCCAGGGTAGGAATGCCTTCGGTGATGCAGACGATCAGCTTGATGCCGCCGAAGGCAGCTTCCAGGATCGAGTCTTTGCAGAACGGAGCCGGTACGTAGATGACCGAAGCGTCAGCGCCGGTAGCTTCCACGGCTTCCTTGACGGTGTTGAACACCGGCAGGCCCAGGTGGGTGGTGCCACCCTTGCCTGGGGTTACGCCGCCGACCATCTTGGTGCCGTAGGCGATGGCCTGTTCGGAGTGGAAAGTACCTTGCGAGCCGGTGAAGCCCTGGCAGATGACTTTGGTGTCTTTATTGATCAGGACGCTCATTACTTGCCCTCCGCAGCTTTGACAACTTGTTGAGCAGCGTCGGTCAGGCTGGTTGCCGCAATGATGTTCAAACCGCTTTCTGCCAGTACTTTAGCGCCCAGTTCGGCGTTGTTGCCTTCGAGGCGAACCACAACCGGAACTTTAACGCCGACTTCTTTCACTGCACCGATGATGCCTTCGGCAATCATGTCGCAGCGAACGATGCCGCCGAAGATGTTGACCAGAACGGCCGCGACATTGCTGTCGGACAGAATGATCTTGAACGCTTCGGTAACGCGCTCTTTGGTAGCACCACCGCCAACGTCGAGGAAGTTGGCCGGCTTGCCGCCGTGCAGGTTGACGATGTCCATGGTACCCATGGCCAGGCCAGCACCGTTGACCATGCAGCCGATGTTGCCTTCCAGGGCCACGTAGTTCAGCTCGAAGCTGGCAGCGTGGGCTTCACGAGGGTCGTCCTGAGACGGGTCGTGGAAGGTTTTCAGCTTAGGCTGACGGTACATGGCGTTTGCGTCGATGTTGATCTTCGCATCCAGGCAGTGCAGGTCGCCGTCGGCCTTGATGACCAGCGGGTTGACTTCCAGCAGGGCCAGGTCATGTTCTTTGAACAGCTTGGCCAGGCCTACGAAAATCTTGGCGAACTGTGCAACTTGCTTGCCTTCCAGACCCAGCTGGAATGCCAGTTCACGACCCTGGAACGGCTGAGCGCCGACCAGCGGATCGATAGTAGCCTTGATGATCTTCTCAGGAGTTTCGTGAGCGACTTTCTCGATGTCCACGCCACCTTCGGTGGAGGCCATGAACACGATACGGCGGCTCGAGCGATCGACTACAGCGCCCAGGTACAGCTCTTTGGCGATGTCAGTGCAGGATTCGACCAGGATCTTGGTCACTGGCTGACCGTTGGCATCGGTCTGGTAGGTTACCAGGCGCTTGCCCAACCATTGCGCAGCGAACGCCTTGGCGTCTTCCTTGCTGCGAACCAGCTTGACGCCGCCCGCTTTGCCGCGACCACCCGCGTGAACCTGAGCTTTTACAACCCACTCGGAACCGCCGATCTTGTCGCAAGCTTCTGCTGCAGCTTCAGGGGTATCGACTGCGAAACCCTTGGAAACTGGCAGGCCGTATTCAGCGAACAGCTGCTTACCCTGATACTCGTGAAGATTCATGCTTTTTACCGTCTTCGTTAGGTACTGCGCTTCGGCGCTGCGCCATTACTGGCGCCGCACCACCTGTGACCGTTGACCCCGGGTTTTCCCATGTGATCCGGTCCGGCGGACGTTCCGCGGTGAGTCATGCACGCAAGACTCACGACGGGCTGCCCGCCGTGGTTTCTTATAATTAACGCTTCTTACGGTTGGCCACGTGAATGGCGCCGCCATTCACTGCCAGCGCTGCTTCATGCAACGCTTCGGACAGGGTCGGATGGCTGAAGACCATCATGCCCAGATCCTCGGCACTGGTGCCGAATTCCATTGCGATTGCGCCCTGCTGCACCAGTTCGGCAGCCGATGGGCCAATCACGTGTACACCCAGGACGCGGTCGGTCTTGGCATCGGCGATGACCTTGACGAAACCACCGGTGTCGTTGGCAGCCATCGCACGGCCGCTGGCCGCGAACGGGAAGGTGCCCACGTTAACCTCAACGCCCTCGGCCTTCAAGGCCTGTTCGGTCTTGCCGACCCATGCGATTTCCGGGTGGGTGTAGATAACCGACGGGATCAGGTCGTAGTTCATCTGGGCCTTGTGGCCTTTGATGCGCTCGACCACCATGATGCCCTCTTCCGACGCCTTGTGGGCCAGCATCATGCCGCGTACCACGTCACCGATGGCGAACACGCCCGGAACGCTGGTGGCACAGTGATCGTCGACGAAGATGTAGCCACGCTCGTCGATGGTCACGCCGCTGTCGGCAGCCAGCAGATCGGTGGTCACCGGGCGACGGCCGACCGCGACGATCAGCTTGTCGAAGGTGATCTTCTGCTCGCCTTCGGCGTTGGTGTAGGTGACTTCGACTTCGTTGCCGTTGACTTTCGAGCCGGTGACGCGAGCGCCCAGCTTGATGTCCAGGCCTTGCTTGGTCAGGGTCTTCTGGGCTTCTTTCGACACAGCGGTGTCGGCAGCCATCAGGAAGGTGTCCAGGGCTTCCAGGACAGTGACTTCAGCACCCAGACGAGCCCATACCGAACCCAGCTCCAGGCCGATCACGCCAGCACCGATAACGCCCAGGCGCTTCGGTACGGTCTGGAATTCCAGGGCGCCGGTGGAGTCGACGATGACGTTCTGGTCGACCGGGGCCGGTGGAATGTCGATCGGGCGCGAGCCGGAAGCCAGGATCACGTTCTCGGCTTCGATGACTTCGGTGGTGCCGTCAGCCTTGGTGACTTCGACTTTTTTGCCAGCCAGCAGCTTGCCGTGGCCCTGGATCGAAGTAACGCCGTTGGCCTTGAACAGGGTGGCAACGCCACCGGTCAGGTTCTTGACGATGCCAGCCTTGCGGCCAACCATCGCGGCGACGTCCATCTTCACTTCGCCAGTGGAGATACCGTGGACGTTGAAGCTCTCTTTGGCTTCCTTGTATTTCCAGGAGCTGTCCAGCAGCGCCTTGGAAGGAATGCAACCTACGTTCAGGCAGGTGCCGCCCAGGGCCAGCTTGCCCTCGGCGTCGGTGTACTTCTCGATACAGGCAGTCTTCAGACCAAGTTGGGCAGCCTTGATGGCAGCCACATAGCCGCCAGGACCTGCACCAATCACCACTACGTCGAATTTCTGGGTCATAAAAGATTCCTTATCAGCTACAAGCTACAAGCCGCGAACCGCGCGGCATGGCTTCTTGCGAAGCCAAGGCCGGCACGGTACGCAGCCAGAGGGTTAGATGTCCAGCAGCAGGCGAGACGGATCTTCCAGCAGGTTCTTGATGGTGACCAGGAAGGTTACCGCTTCCTTACCATCGATCAGGCGGTGATCGTAGGACAGTGCCAGGTACATCATCGGGCGAATCACGACCTGACCATTGACGGCCATCGGGCGCTGGATGATGTTGTGCATGCCGAGGATCGCGGCCTGCGGCGGGTTGACGATCGGGGTCGACATCATCGAACCGAAGGTGCCGCCGTTGGTGATGGTGAAGGTACCGCCGGTCATTTCTTCGATCGACAGTTTGCCGTCACGGGCTTTCTTGCCGAAGGTGGCAATGCCGTTTTCGATTTCAGCCAGGCTCATCGACTCGGCGTTGCGCAGTACCGGGACCACCAGGCCACGGTCGCTGGAAACCGCAACACCCACGTCAGCGAAGCCGTGGTAGACAATGTCGTTACCGTCGATCGAGGCGTTGACAGCCGGGAAGCGCTTCAGGGCTTCGGTGGCGGCCTTGACGAAGAACGACATGAAGCCCAGGCGTACGCCGTTATGGGTCTTCTCGAACAGGTCCTTGTACTTCGAACGCAGGGCCATGACTTCGGTCATGTCGACTTCGTTGAAGGTGGTCAGCATGGCCATGTTCGACTGGGCTTCGACCAGACGCTCGGCGATCTTGGCACGCAGGCGAGTCATCGGCACGCGCTTCTCGGTGCGGTCGCCAGCGGCGACGACAACCGGTGCAGCAGCGGCAGCAGGCTTGGCAGCCGGTGCAGCGGCAGGGGCCGACTTCTTGTTGGCAACAGCAGCCACCACGTCTTCCTTGGTGACGCGACCGCCTTTGCCAGTACCGGCAACGGTAGCCAGGTCGATGCCGTTTTCTTCAGCCAGCTTGCGCGCGGCCGGGGCAGCAACCGGGTCATCTTCGCCAGCATCAGCGGCAGCAGCGGCCGGAGCAGCAGCAGGCGCGGCAGCTGCGGCTGGAGCGGCGGCAGCACCGCCTTCAACGATCGAACCCAGCACTTCGTCGGACAGGACGGTGTCGCCCTCGCCCTTGACGATGTCGCCCAGCACGCCATCGGCGGTAGCCAGAACTTCCAGGACAACCTTGTCGGTCTCGATGTCGACGATCAGCTCGTCACGCTTGACGGCTTCGCCCGGCTTCTTGTGCCAGGTGGCAACGGTGCCATCGGCAACCGATTCCGGGAAGGTTGGGGCTTTGATCTCGATAGCCATTATCAGTGTTTCCTTAAATTCGGTTTCAGGTGCGCGAAGGCGTTAGACAGTGAAGGCGTCTTGCAGCAGTTTTTCCTGCTGTTCGGCGTGCTTCGAAGCGTAACCACAGGCTGGCGCGGCAGAAGCGTCGCGACCGGCGTACTCCAGGACCAATGCCTTGTTGTGGCGGCCCAGGATACGGCGCATGTGATGCTGACTGCTGTACCAGGCGCCCTGGTTCATCGGCTCTTCCTGGCACCATACGGCGTGCTTGAGGTTGCTGTATTGCGCCAGGATTTCGACCAGGTCGTCCTCCGGGAACGGGTACAGCTGCTCGAGACGCAGGATGGCGATGTCTTCACGGCCTTCGGCACGGCGTTTTTCCAGCAGGTCGTAGTAGACCTTGCCGCTGCACAGCACCAGGCGCTCGACCTTGGCCGGATCGATTGCGTCGATTTCCGGGATCACGGTCTGGAACGAGCCTTCTGCCAGGTCTTCCAGCGTCGAGATGGCCAGTTTGTGGCGCAGCAGCGACTTCGGCGTCAGGACCACCAGCGGCTTGCGCAGCGGACGGATGACCTGGCGACGCAGCAGGTGGTAGATCTGTGCTGGGGTGGTCGGTACGCAGACCTGGATGTTGTGCTCGGCGCACAGCTGCAGGTAACGCTCCAGACGCGCGGAGGAGTGCTCCGGGCCCTGCCCTTCATAACCGTGTGGCAGCAGCATGGTCAGACCGCACAGGCGGCCCCACTTGTGCTCACCGCTGGTGATGAACTGGTCGATCACCACTTGTGCACCGTTGGCGAAGTCGCCGAACTGGGCTTCCCAGATCACCAACGCGTTCGGCGTGGTGGTGGAATAGCCGTATTCGAACGCCAGTACCGCTTCCTCGGACAGGAACGAATCGTACAGGTCGAAACGTGGCTGGCCTGGGAACAGGTTCTGCAGCGGAATGTAGGTGCTGGCGTCCTTCTGGTTGTGCAGCACCGCGTGACGGTGCGAGAAGGTGCCACGGCCGATGTCCTGGCCGGTCATGCGGATCGGGTGACCTTCGAACTGCAGGGTGGCGTAGGCCATGGTCTCTGCATAACCCCAGTTGATCGGCAAGCCACCGGCCTGCATCTTCTGACGGTCTTCGTAGATCTTCGATACCTGACGCTGGACCACGAAACCTTCTGGCAGCTCGAGCAGCTTGGCCGACAGGTCCTGGAGGGTCTTGAGGTCGAAGCGGGTGTCGTGACGCGCGGTCCAGGCATGGCCCAGGTAAGGACGCCAGTCGACGAACAGCTCGCGGTTCGGTTCCTTGACCAGGCTCTTCACTACATGCAGGCCATTGTCCAGGGCGTTGCGGTACTCGTCGATCTTGGCCTGAGCACGCTCGGCATCGATGCGACCGGCCTGGATCAGCGCTTCTGCATACAGCTCGCGAGTGGTGCGCTGCTTGCTGATCTGCTGGTACATCAGCGGCTGGGTGCCGTTCGGCTCGTCAGCCTCGTTGTGGCCGCGACGACGGTAGCAGACCAGGTCGATGACCACGTCACGCTTGAACTGCATGCGGTAGTCGATGGCCAGCTGGGTGACGAACAGCACCGCTTCCGGGTCATCGCCGTTCACGTGCAGGATCGGCGCCTGGATCATCTTGGCAACGTCGGTGGCGTACTCGGTGGAGCGCGCGTCCAGCGGGTTGCTGATGGTGAAGCCAACCTGGTTGTTGATCACGATGTGCACGGTGCCGCCGGTCTTGAAACCGCGGGTCTGCGACATCTGGAAGGTTTCCATGACCACGCCCTGGCCGGCGAATGCTGCGTCGCCGTGGATCGAGATCGGCAGCACCTTGTCGCCAACGGTGTCGTTGCGGCGATCCTGACGGGCGCGCACCGAACCTTCGACCACAGGCGAAACGATTTCCAGGTGGGACGGGTTGAACGCCATGGCCAGGTGAACTTCGCCACCGGTGGTCATCACGTTCGAGGAGAAGCCCTGGTGATACTTCACGTCACCGGAGCCCAGCTCGTTCATCTTCTTGCCTTCGAACTCGTCGAACAGCTCGCGCGGGTTCTTGCCGAAGGTGTTCACCAGGACGTTCAGGCGGCCACGGTGAGCCATGCCGATCACGACTTCCTTGGTCCCGTAGGAGCCGGAACGCTGGATCATTTCATCCAGCATCGGGATCAGGCTCTCGCCACCTTCAAGGCCGAAGCGCTTGGTGCCCGGGTACTTGGTGCCCAGGTATTTTTCCAGGCCCTCACCGGCGGTCACGCGCTCGAGCAGGTGGGCCTGCACGTCAGCGGAAAACTCCGGACGGCCGCGCACGCTTTCCAGGCGCTGCTGGAACCAGCTGCGCTGCTCGGAATCGACGATGTGGGTGAATTCGGCGCCAATGGTGCGACAATATGTCTTCTGGAGTGCATCGAAGATGTCGCGTAGGCTCGCCTCCTCTTTGCCGATGAACAGGTCGCCGGCACGGAAGGTCGTATCAAGATCGGCATTGGTCAAGCCGTAGTGATTGATCGACAGGTCTACGGGCGCAGGGCGCTGCCACAACCCCAACGGGTCGAGCTTGGCAGCCTGATGGCCGCGCATACGATAGGCCTGGATCAGTCGCAGAACTTCAACCTGCTTCTTCTCGTGTTCACTGCTCACGCTCCCGGCGGAAACCGGTTGGGCGCGGCGCTGGTTCTTTGCCAGCAGTACGAAATGGTCGCGGATTGTCGAGTGCGATACATCGGTAGCGGTGCTGCCGTCGGCTGGCAACTTCTGGAAGTAAGTGCGCCACTCTTCTGGCACAGCGTTAGGGTCGTGCAGGTAGAGTTCGTAGAGCTCTTCCACATATGCAGCGTTACCACCTGAAAGGTGGGCGCTATCCCACATGCGCTGCATCACGCTTTCTTGCATGCTTGGTCACCCTCGATTAGGGGACTGATCGGCGAGAGCCACAGCAAACCTGGAAAAGTCCGAAAACAGCGACTGAACCACGCCACTTGGATCCTGCTGATTTTCCGGGTACCAGCCCGGAAAGCCCCTGCTGGTCTCATATCTTCATAGGTAATGAACGCGGGCTTTGTGGGCCCTTGTTCGGGTTTTACCTCAGTGCGGGCTCACCACCCGCACCTCGGCTTACTGCAGGTACAACACTTTGTATCAGGTGCCGCTTTGCAGCAGCATGTTACGTACGTGACCGATTGCCTTGGTCGGGTTCAGACCTTTCGGGCAAACGTTTACGCAGTTCATGATCCCGCGGCAGCGGAATACGCTGAACGGGTCATCCAGGGACGCCAGGCGCTCCTGAGTCTTGGTATCGCGGCTGTCGGCCAGGAAACGGTAGGCCTGCAGCAGTGCAGCCGGGCCCAGGAACTTGTCCGGGTTCCACCAGAACGACGGGCAGGAAGTCGAGCAGCACGCGCACAGGATGCACTCGTACAGGCCGTCCAGCTTGTCACGATCTTCCGGCGACTGCAGGCGCTCGATGGCCGGTGCCGGGGTATCGTTCTGCAGGAATGGCTTCACCTTCTCGTACTGCTTGTAGAAGATGCTCATATCGACCACCAGGTCACGAATGACCGGCAGGCCTGGCAGCGGGCGCAGAACCAGCTTGCCGCCCTTCACCACCGCCGACAGCGGGGTGATGCAGGCCAGGCCGTTCTTGCCGTTCATGTTCATGCCATCGGAACCGCAAACGCCTTCACGGCAGGAGCGACGGTACGAGAAACCTTCGTCCTTTTCCTTGATCAGTGCCAATACGTCCAGCACCATCAGGTCCTTGCCGCCGGTATCGACGTCGAACGACTCCATTTTTGGTGCCGAGTCGGTGTCCGGGTTGTAACGATAAACTTCGACTTTCAACATAGCAGCCACCCTTAGTAAGTCCGGACTTTTGGTTCGAAGGCTGGAACAGTCTTCGGCGCAAAGTTGACGCCGCGCTTGGCAACGCGCTTCTCACCCGGGTAGTACAGGGTGTGGCACAGCCAGTTTTCGTCGTCACGGTCTTCGAAGTCTTCACGGGCGTGAGCGCCGCGGGACTCTTTACGGGCTTCGGCCGCGATGGCGGTAGCTTCGGCAACTTCCAGCAGGTTCTGCAGCTCCAGCGCTTCGATACGCGCGGTGTTGAAGGCCTGGGACTTGTCATTGATCTTGACGTTGGCGATACGGTCACGCAGACCCGCCAGCTGCTCGATACCCTTCTGCATGTATTCGCCAGTACGGAATACACCGAAGTAGTTCTGCATGCAGCTTTGCAGCTCGCGCTTCAGGCTGGCAACGTCTTCGCCAGTGGTGCGCTCGTTGAGCTTGTTCAGGCGGTTGAGGGCAACATCGATGTCGGTGTCGCTGGCGTCCAGATGCTCGATGCCGTCGCTCAGCGCCTTCTCCAGGTGCAGGCCGGCAGCACGGCCGAACACCACCAGGTCGAGCAGCGAGTTGCCGCCCAGACGGTTGGCACCGTGAACCGATACGCACGCCACTTCACCAACAGCGAACAGGCCAGGGATGATGTGATCCTTGCCTTCTTCGTCCATGGTGATGGCCTGGCCATGAATGTTGGTGGCAACGCCGCCCATCATGTAGTGGCAGGTTGGAACGACCGGAACCGGCGCGACGACAGGGTCGACGTGAGCGAAGGTTTTGGACAGTTCGCAGATACCTGGCAGGCGGCTGTGCAGCACTTCCTCGCCCAGGTGGTCCAGCTTCAGCAGTACGTGGTCCTTGTTCGGGCCCACGCCGTTGCCGGCGATGATTTCCTTGACCATGGAACGGGCAACCACGTCGCGGCCGGCCAGGTCTTTCGCGTTCGGCGCGTAACGCTCCATGAAGCGCTCGCCGTGGGCGTTGATCAGGTAGCCACCTTCACCGCGGCAACCCTCGGTGACCAGAACACCGGCGCCGGCGATGCCGGTTGGGTGGAACTGCCACATTTCGATGTCCTGCACCGGTACGCCTGCACGCAGGGCCATGCCGATACCGTCACCGGTGTTGATCAGGGCGTTGGTGGTGGAGGCGTAGATACGGCCCGCACCGCCAGTGGCCAGAACGGTGGCCTTGGACTTGATGTACATGGTTTCGCCGGTTTCGATGCAGATCGCGATCACACCGACGAAGGCGCCTTCCTGGTTTTTCACCAGGTCAACGGCATAGTACTCATTGAGGAACGTGGTACCGGCTTTCAGGTTGCCCTGGTACAGGGTGTGCAGCAGCGCGTGACCGGTACGGTCGGAAGCGGCACAGGTACGAGCAGCCTGGCCACCCTTACCGTAATCCTTGGACTGGCCACCGAACGGACGCTGGTAGATACGGCCGGTTTCGGTACGCGAGAACGGCAAGCCCATGTGGTCCAGCTCGAAGACCGCGGCCGGGCCTTCTTGACACATGTATTCGATAGCGTCCTGGTCACCGATGTAGTCGGAACCCTTGACGGTATCGTACATGTGCCAGCGCCAGTCGTCGTTCGGGTCGGCCGAAGCGATGGCGCAGGTGATGCCGCCCTGGGCGGATACAGTGTGCGAACGGGTCGGGAAGACCTTGGTGACTACGGCAGTCTTGTGGCCGCCTTGAGCCAGTTGCAGCGCTGCGCGCATGCCGGCGCCGCCGCCACCGATGATGATGGCGTCGAAGGAAATGGTTGGAATGCTAGCCATGGATCAGATACCCCAGAGAATCTGCACACCCCAGACGAAGTAAGCGAACATCGCAACGCCGCATACCGCCTGGAACAGGAAACGAATCGCAGTTGCCGACTTGCCGAACGACATAGGCGTCAGGTAGTCGGTTGCAATGGTCCACATGCCGACCCAGGCGTGAGCGCCCAGGGCAACGAGGGCCAGCAGACTGAAGATCCGCATCGCGTTGTTGGAGAACAGACCATGCCACTGGGTGTAGTCGATGCCTGGGTGGGCGACCACGTAGCCGATCAGGAAGAGGAAGTAAGCCGCGAGAACGACCGCAGAAACGCGCTGCGCCATCCAGTCATAGAGGCCCGAACGCGACAGGTTCGTGACATTGGTTACCATACCCAAACTCCCACCAGAACGATCAGCACCACGGAGATGACGATCACGATTTTCGAGCCCAGCTTGCCGCCTTCCAGCGTCTCACCGATGCCCATGTCCATGATCAGGTGACGAACACCTGCCACGAGGTGATAAAGCAGGGCGGACAGCAGGCCCCAGGTCACGAACTTGGCCAGCGGGCTGGTCAGACACGCCTTCACCTCGCCGAAGCCTTCCTCGGAACCCAGCGACTTGCCCAGTGCATAAAGCATGATGGCAAGGCCGATGAACAGGATGACGCCGGAGATACGGTGCAGGATGGACGTGTACGCAGTGACGGGGAGCTTGATGGTCCTTAGGTCTAGGTTTACAGGTCGTTGGCTTTTCACGGCTTTTTTCACACTGAAGAGCCCCTAGCGAATCAGGGCAAAGTTGTTGGTAAGTGTACTGGTCAGGTACCCACCACCCAGGGAACGGCGACCCCCAGCAGTTCGGGCTTGCAAGCCCCTGGCGGTCGGGTGCCGAGTATAGACAGTTAGGCTGCTTATGACAACGTGACGGGGTAGCCCAAATAGCGCATTGCCTTTAGCCAACAAAAGGCGTAAATGGGCGAGAATTTCGGGAAAAATCAGGCTTGAATGCCTGATTCAACAAGCCTTTAGGCAAATTGACATCTGAATTTATCCCTCTATAGTGGTGCGGGCCCTGCGTGGGGGGTCTGTCTGATGATTTCAAGCATTAATAGGAGGCCACATGGCTGACAAAAAAGCGCAGTTGGTCATCGAGGGCGCTGCCCCCGTCGAGCTGCCCATTTTAACCGGCACCGTTGGTCCTGATGTAATCGACGTCCGCGGGTTAGGGGCCACTGGTCACTTCACCTTCGACCCTGGTTTCATGGCGACCGCCTCGTGCGAGTCGAAGATCACCTACATTGACGGCGACAAAGGGATCCTGCTGCACCGCGGCTACCCGATCGAGCAACTCGCCGAACAGTCCGACTACCTCGAAACCTGCTACCTGCTGCTCAACGGCGAACTGCCGAATGCCGAGCAGAAGGCCCAGTTCGTCAGCACCGTCAAGAACCACACCATGGTTCACGAGCAGCTGAAGTCCTTCTTCAACGGCTTCCGCCGCGACGCTCACCCGATGGCGGTGATGTGCGGCGTGGTCGGCGCCCTGTCGGCGTTCTATCACGACTCCCTGGACATCAATAACCCGCAGCACCGCGAAATCTCCGCAGTGCGCCTGGTCGCCAAGATGCCGACCCTGGCCGCGATGGTTTACAAGTACTCCATGGGCCAGCCGATGATGTACCCGCGCAACGACCTGTCGTACGCGGAAAACTTCCTGCACATGATGTTCAACACCCCGTGCGAGATCAAACCGATCAGCCCGGTGCTGGCCAAGGCAATGGACCGGATCTTCATCCTCCACGCCGACCACGAGCAGAACGCCTCTACCTCCACCGTCCGCCTGGCCGGCTCGTCGGGCGCCAACCCGTTCGCCTGTATCGCCGCCGGCATTGCCGCACTGTGGGGCCCGGCCCACGGCGGTGCGAACGAAGCCGTACTGACCATGCTCGATGAAATCGGCGATGTCTCGAACATCGACAAGTTCATCGCCAAGGCCAAGGACAAGAACGACCCATTCAAGCTGATGGGCTTCGGTCACCGCGTGTACAAAAACCGCGACCCGCGCGCCACCGTGATGAAGCAGACCTGCGACGAAGTCCTGCGCGAGCTGGGCATCAAGAACGACCCGCAGCTGGAACTGGCCATGCGCCTGGAAGAGATCGCCCTGACCGATCCTTACTTCATCGAGCGCTCGCTGTACCCGAACGTCGACTTCTACTCGGGGATCATCCTCAAGGCAATCGGCATTCCGACCAGCATGTTCACCGTGATCTTCGCCCTGGCACGTACCGTGGGCTGGATCTCGCACTGGAAAGAAATGCTCTCCAGCCCGTACAAGATCGGCCGCCCGCGCCAGCTGTACACCGGCGAGCAGAAACGCGACATCGTTGCACTGAAGGACCGCAAGTAAGCTTAATGGCTGAACGCAAAAAGGCTGCCCTCGGGCAGCCTTTTTTGTTGCATTGTGGGAGCGCCGCGTTAGGCCTCAGTTCTTCTCAGCCCGCTCACGCAACCCTTTCAGGGTATTGAATGGCGCGTCGACCACGAACTTATTGGCCACCATCGCCGGCACACTACCACCGGGCTCGGTGTGCACCTGGTAGGTCACTTCCGTACTGTCACCCTTGGGCACCAGCTTCCAGAAGCCCTCGACCTTCGCCACCCGCACGAAGCCCTTCTCTTCCGGGACATAGGTCGGCTCTTCGACCAGGTTACGGGTCAGGCTGCCATCAGCGCCCTTGACCGTGGTGACATGCAGCACGGAATCGCGCGGCGTCACTGGCCACGGCGTATTGAACTGGGTGTAGGTCCAGCTTTGATCGCCTTCATGCTTGAGCAGTTTCTGCGACTTGCACTCATGAATCCACGCGCAGGCACCGACCACGTCTTCCTGCAACGCCTGCACCTTGGCCAAAGGCGCCTTGATCAGGGTAACCCCCTGATAAGCCTTGTACTTGGAGCCGGCCACTTCACTGAGGGAAACCTTGATCCCCTCCTCGTCCTTGGCCACTTGCCAATTCTCGGCCCAGGCCGCAGGTGACAGCAGAACACCCACACCACACAGCAGTGCAATACGCTTGAACGATCTCATCATGTTTATCCTTGTTGTCGAAGATCCAGCCTGTCACGCCGCCGTCATCTGCTCCCACCAACCAAGAATCCTGATTGCCTCGTCGCGATCGCTACCACACACCTCGACATCCGCCTTGAAACCACCACACACCGCCGGCCGCTCAGGCATGCCAAACAGGTCGCAGAGGTTAGCCTCAGTCAGGTGCAGGCAGCGCTCACCGGCCGGCTTGCCATTGGGCATGCGCGGCATCGCAGAAGTGATGGACGGGGCGATACAGCAGGCACCACAGCCCTCACGGCAATTCATGGCTATTCACCAAAATCAGGACTCCCTGGGACAAAACGGGACGAACGTCCCTGGATAGTAACCGCTCAAACAGGCGTTTGAAATTGCTGGCACGATGAAATCTGCCGTGACCCAGCAGTCAGTTCCACCTATTGGCGATACTCGAAATCGATGGCCGCACCTTCTACATCATGGCGGCTGTCATTGCGCAGTTGCAGTTGCATTTCGTTGTTGATCAGCCGGCCATTAAGCTGGAACGGGCTGTCGCTGGTCTCGGGCTTTTCAGTGAACATGGGCGGCAGCAAAGGTTTGCGTCGCTGGATGGGCGAAGGTGTACCCACATTCGGCTCAAGGCTGTTGACCATATCGACCGGCAGGCTGAGGTCTAGCTTTGCCTTGGGCAGTGGCTTGCCAACCGCTTTGCTGACCGGCTTGTGTGCAGGCTTGGCCTTTTTGGTATCGGCGCGTTTTGCCGCCTGCTTCTGCGCAGGCTTGGCTGCCGCTTTTTTTGGCACCTGCTTGCCTTGGGCCGCCTGCGCCTGACTTGCCGGCTGCGCAGCCAAGGCTGGGCTGCCCAGGTAGCAGAGCGGTGCAAGGCACAAGATCAGAGCAAAATGGCGTAAAGCATTCATGGCAAATGGACAGGCTGGCAGGAAAGGTGCGTATGCTCCCTGTTCCAAAGACGACTGGCAAGCCTTACAAAAGTGTGAGCGCAGGCTCCCTGCACAACTGCTGTGCCAGCAAACCAAGCGTAATCACAGCGCGCTCGGCCTCTTTGTTCCACGGAATGCCGCAATTGAGGCGGATACAGTGGTTGAACTGCTCTGTGTTACTGAATATTAACCCCGGCGCAATGCTGATACCTTGCTCCAGCGCGCGCACATGCAGCTCCTGGGTATTGACCCGCCCCGGCAGGCTCACCCAGAGAATGAAGCCACCCGTCGGCCGGGTCATCTGGGTGCCCTCAGGGAAGTGCTGTTGCACCGCCAACTGATAGGCACTGAGGTTCTTGCGATACTCCTGGCGTATGTAGCGCAGGTGCCGGTCGTAGCCGCCATTTTCCAGGTAGGCTGCCACCCCCATCTGCGTCACGCTGCACGCCGAGTGCGTGGTGAAGGTCTGCAGGCGCTGAATCTCGTCCTGATAACGCCCAGCGATCATCCAGCCCACGCGCACACCGGGGGACAAGGTTTTGGAGAAGCTCGAACAGTAGATCACGCGGTCCAGTCGGTCGAACGCCTTCAGCGCCTTGGTCTTGCCCTGCTCGAACATCAGCTCGCCATAGATATCGTCTTCGATGATCTGGATATCGAAGTCCGAGGCCAGGCGCAGCAATTGCTTTTGCCGTTCTTCCGGGACCGTGCCGCCCAGCGGATTACTCAGGCGCGCCGTCAGTACCAGGGCCTTGATCGACCACTGATTGGCCGCCAGTTGCAAGGCCTCGAGGCTGATGCCAGTGGACGGATCGCTGGGGATTTCGATCACTTTCAGGCCCAGCAGGTCAGCCAACTGCAGCAAGCCGTAATAGGTAGGCGATTCGGCGGCGATCAGGTCTCCCGGGCGGGTCAGCACCCGCAGCGACATCTGCAGGGCATCGACACACCCATGGGTCACGATCACTTCACGCGGGTCGACCAGCACGCCGGCATCGCGCATGCGAATGGCGATCTGCCGGCGCAGCGGCTCGAAACCAGGGCTGAACATGTAGCTGAAGGCGCGAGGGCTATGGAAGCGCGTCACCTTGGCAATTTGCTGATGCAGGGCGCGCACGGGCAAGTAGTCGACATGCGGTACGGCGGCGCCGAACGGGAACACACCATCGCGGCGCGCCTCGGTCAGCACCTGCTGAATGATGCTGGCGCGCGTGACCAGGCCGGGGCGCTCCACCCGGGCAATGTCCGGGGTTTGCGCGGTCAAGGCCGGGGTCTGATGCACATAGTAGCCAGACTGCGGTCGCGCGCGGATAAGCCCCTGATCCTCGAGGTTGGCATAGGCCTGCAGCACCGTGGCATGGCTGACATTGAGCTGGGCGCTCATCTTGCGCACGGAGGGCACCCGCTCGCCTGGCTGGTAGACACCGCGACGGATGTCATCGGCCAGTTGCTGGGCGATACGCTGGTACAGCAGCAGGTTGGTCATGGCGACAGGCTCGTTGTTCTTGTACGGGGCACTGACGGTAGAGGATACCGTAACAGTTGCAAAGTGTACTGGGACAGATTGCAACATAGTCGACAATACAACAGCGTGATAGCTAGCGAAACGATCAGGCCGACAAAAAGCGGGGCCGCAATGCGACCCCTTTTTGGCAAGACTCAGCGCGCTGGCGCGAGCTTGCCCTTGTCGTCAGAAAACACGATCTCGACTCGGCGGTTCTGCGCCCTGCCCCGCTCCGAAGCATTGGCCTCGATCGGGTACTGGTCGCCATAGCCCTCCACCTGCAGGCGCTTCTCGTCGATGCCCAGGTCCACCAGCATGTCGGCCACCGATTGCGCCCGGTCGCGCGACAGCTTCAGGTTGTCCTCGGCAAGGCCAGTGCTGTCGGTATAGCCCTCGATACGCACCACGCGGCGCGGGTTGAGTTGCAGGAACTGCACCAGCTTGAGCACAGTTCGGCTGGCTGAGTTCTTCAGGTCGGCACTGCCGGTATCGAACAGCACGTCACCCAGGGTCATCACCAAGCCACGGTCGGTCTGCTCCGACGCCAACGCGGCAATCTGCGACTCGACCCACTTGCCCTGCTGCTGCACGCTGGCCAGCTTGGCCTCGCGCAAAGCCAGCTGCAGGCGCTGGCGCTCCAGGTCGAGCTTGGCCTGGCGCTCCTGGTTCAACGCCAGCTTGGCGTGCTCGCTGGCAATTTCGCTGTAGCGCTGGCTGAGATAAGCGTAATGGCGCACATCGGAACCGGTGCCGATGTAGCTGGACAAGCGCTCGGCGCGCGCCAGCGACTCGCCGGCACGGATCACGTCGCGCGGCGCACTGCGCAGCACATCGGAATCATCCTTGACCTTCTGGAAGGCAGCGCCGGCCTCATCCAGCGCGGCACTACTGCGCTGACTGGCGCAACCCTGCAAACCTGCCGCCAGCACCAGCATCGCCAGCGCAGCCAAAGGCGTACGACGCATCATGGCTGCACCTCCAGTTGCTTGCGCAGGCGCTTGACCCGCGACTGCAGCAGTTGCAGTTGCTCTTCGCTCTTCTGGTTCAGCACCTGGGCTTCGGCCAGGCGCGCATCCAGCTCGGCCTGCTCGGCGCGCATGCGCGCATCGCGGTAGTCTTCTGTAAGCATGTTGGCCTTGGCACGGGCCAGCTTGTCTTCAGCCAGTTTCAGCGTTTCGACCTGCTCGGTGGCGCCAACGGCTTTGGCCTGTTCCAGTGCCTGTTCGGAAATGCGCATCTGCTCGTCAGGGGCCGGATCATTGGCGCAGCCAGCCAGGCCGAGCACGGCCAGGGCAAGGATTAGTGGTTGGGTTCTCACGCAATCTTCCTAGTGTTTGGGGGCGTCCGCCGGCACCTGCAACTGCGCTTTCCAGCGCTCGACATTACGTTGCAGCACAGCCTCGGACGCACCGGAGATCGGCAATTCTGTCAGTTTTTTTGCCAATTGCCCACGCAACCAGCTGTCATTGCACGCCGAGTTGTGCGAGATCGCCAGGTAAAGCCCGGGCCGATCCACCGGCAGGCCGCGGGCGATCAGGTCATTGTTCATACCCAGGCTCTGGACCATGGCCATGCCCGAATAACGGCCAGCCAGCACATAATCCACCTGGCCGAGTACCAGTTTCTGGAACGCCTGGGTCAGGTTCTGTGCCGGCACCAGCTTGAGTTGGGCCTTGGCGAATACCGTGAAGGCGGGGGTCAAGCGCGCACGCTCGGACAAACTGCCCTGATACCTGGCCAGGTCGGCAGGGCCATCGAAGGTCAGCTGCGCGTCATGACGGGTCCACACCAGGTACTCATTGAGCTGCAATGGTGGATGGATGTAGTCCAGCGCAGTCAGTTGCTCCACCTGCATGGGGGTGTCGAGCAGCAGGTCCATGCGCCCGCTGCGCACCTCTTCCAGCGCCTGCTCACGGCGACCGGCATTCAACACCTCGACCTTCACGCCGAGTTCGCCAGCCACCTGGCGTAGCAGGTCGACGTTGGCACCTATCAAGTGTTTCGGGTCTTTCGGGTCTTGCCACGAATAGGGTGGCGCATCGGGGCTGCCGGTTGCCACCAGGCGCTCGCACTTGCCTGCAGCCATGGCCAGTGGCGACACCAACACCGCCAAGCATGCCAGCACCCTGCCCGTTCCGCGCAACGTCATCCCTCACTCCTTCAACCCATAAAAAAACCCGACCCTCAAAGCGAGGGCCGGGTTCTTTATAAGTGAAGCAGGCGGATCAGACCAGCTTTTCCAGCTCTGGAACCGCTTCGAACAGGTCGGCAACCAGGCCGTAGTCAGCCACCTGGAAGATCGGCGCTTCTTCGTCCTTGTTGATCGCAACGATCACTTTGGAGTCCTTCATGCCGGCCAGGTGCTGGATCGCACCCGAGATACCGACAGCGATGTACAACTGAGGCGCAACGATCTTGCCGGTCTGGCCGACCTGCATGTCGTTCGGTACGAAGCCTGCGTCGACCGCGGCGCGCGAGGCACCGACAGCAGCGCCGAGCTTGTCGGCCAGGCTGTACAGGTGCTTGAAGTTGTCACCGTTGCCCATGCCACGGCCGCCGGAAACGACGATTTTGGCAGCGGTCAGCTCTGGGCGGTCGGACTTGGCCAGCTCTTCACCCACGAAGGCCGAAATGCCAGCGTTGTGCGCAGCGCCAACAGCCTCGACGGCAGCCGAACCACCTTCGGCGGCCACGGGGTCGAAGCCGGTGGTACGTACGGTGATGACCTTGATGGCCGCGCTCGACTGCACGATGGCAATGGCGTTACCGGCATAGATCGGGCGCTTGAAGGTGTCGGCGGACTCGACCGAGATGATCTCGGAGATCTGGTCCACGTCCAGCAGCGCGGCAACGCGTGGCAGGATGTTCTTGCCATTGGTGGTGGCCGGAGCCAGCACGTGGCTGTAACCCTTGGCCAGCTCGACGATCAGCGGCGCGACGTTTTCCGGCAGCACGTGGGCGTAGGCGGCATTGTCTGCAACCAGCACCTTGGCCACACCCGCGATCTTGGCAGCGGATTCGGCAACACCACCGACGTTTGTGCCAGCGACCAGCACGTGCACATCACCACCGATCTTGGCGGCTGCGGCAACAGTGTTCAGGGTGGACGGGGCTACGGCACCGTTCTCGTATTCAGCGACAACCAGGATAGTCATTTAGATTACCTTCGCTTCGTTCTTCAGCTTCTCGACCAGTTCGGCCACCGATTTAACCTTGATGCCAGCGCTGCGAGCAGCCGGGGCTTCAACCTTCACGGTCTTGTTGGTGGAGGCGAGGGATACGCCCAGCGCGTCTGGAGTAACGGTTTCCAGCGGCTTTTTCTTGGCCTTCATGATGTTCGGCAGCGACGCGTAGCGTGGCTCGTTCAGGCGCAGGTCGGTGGTGACGATCGCTGGCAGGTTCAGCGCAACGGTCTGCAGGCCGCCATCGATTTCACGGGTGACGTTCAGTTTGTCGCCAGCCAGTTCGACCTTGGAGGCGAAGGTACCCTGAGCGTAGCCGGTCAGCGCGGCCAGCATCTGGCCGGTCTGGTTGTTGTCGCTGTCGATGGCCTGTTTGCCAAGGATCACCAGCTGCGGCTGCTCTTTGTCGACAACGGCTTTCAGGGCCTTGGCCACGGCCAGGGAGTTCAGCTCATCAGCGGCCTCGACCAGGATGGCACGGTCGGCACCCAGGGCCAGGGCGGTACGCAGTTGCTCCTGGGCAGTGGTCGGGCCGACGGAAACGACGACGATCTCGGTCGCAACGCCTTTTTCCTTCAGGCGCACGGCTTCTTCCACGGCGATTTCGCAGAAGGGGTTCATGGACATCTTGACGTTAGCAAGGTCGACGCCGGAGTTGTCCGCTTTGACGCGAACCTTGACGTTGTAGTCGACCACTCGTTTGACAGCTACAAGAACCTTCATGGATTCCTCGTTACTCTCCGGTGAATAGATAGTCGCCTGGGGCTGAGCCCGGCGATGCGCGTGGGTACAAGGGCACCTCTAAAGACGTGTCGGGAGGCAGTAACTTCACCGTGACCGAACAGTCTTGTTCGGACCATTGCGACAAATACTCACGGGTCATTTTCTGTCGTGGCGTGTAAACTCCACTACAAACCGGCCTAAGCCCGCAAAACCCTGCTCCACACCTGGTCTTTAGAGGTGTACCTGCGCCCGGCTGCAAGCCTACGGCGAACGTAAAACCGCTCGTATCTTGACCGCAACACCCAATCCGGTCAATACGGCAAATCGGTCACCCTCCAGCCGCGTACCTGTGATTTTACTGGCCTGCGGCAAATTCAAACAAACGTTTGTATTGGACCCGCCAAGTGGTGTAGATATAATGCGCGGCCAAGACAAAACGGTGTAGTCCGTCATTTGCGCAGCTACAGTTTCGCTCCCGTGATGAGCCACTGCGCGCAAGCACCCATAAGACCAAGCAACAGCACGAGCCTTGATGAGTAGGAGAGAACCAGTGGAACGCGAATACATGGAATTCGACGTGGTCATCGTCGGCGCCGGCCCGGCAGGCCTGTCCGCCGCCTGCCGCCTGAAGCAGAAGGCCGCCGAAGCCGGTAGCGAGATCAGCGTCTGCGTGGTGGAAAAAGGCTCTGAAGTCGGCGCCCACATCCTCTCCGGCGCGGTGTTCGAACCGCGCGCCCTGAACGAACTGTTCCCCGACTGGAAGGAACTCGGCGCGCCACTGAACACCGAGGTCAAGCGCGACGACATCTATGTGCTCAAGGATGCCGGCAGCGCGACCAAAGTGCCCGACCTGTTCGTGCCCAAGACCATGCACAACCATGGCAACTACATCATATCGCTGGGTAACCTGTGCCGCTGGCTGGCCCAGCAGGCCGAGAACCTGGGCGTTGAAGTCTACCCAGGCTTCGCCGCCCAGGAAGCACTGTTCGATGAAAACGGCGTGGTGCGCGGTATCGTCACCGGTGACATGGGTGTGGACCGTGAAGGCCACCCGAAAGACGGTATGTATACCCCGGGAATGGAGCTGCGTGGCAAATACACCCTGTTTGCCGAAGGTTGCCGTGGCCATATCGGCAAGCAACTGATCAAGCGCTTCAACCTGGACAACGAGTCCGATGTGCAGCACTACGGCATCGGCCTGAAGGAAATCTGGGAAATCGACCCGGCCAAGCACGAACAGGGCCTGGTTGTGCACACCGCCGGCTGGCCGCTGGATGTGGTGGCCAAGGACAACACCGGTGGCTCGTTCCTCTATCACCTGGAGAACAACCAGGTGGTAGTCGGTTTGATCGTCGACCTGTCCTACGCCAACCCGTACCTGTCGCCATTCGACGAATTCCAGCGCCTGAAGCACCACCCGGTGATCAGCCAGTACCTCGAAGGTGGCAAGCGCATCAGCTACGGTGCTCGCGCCCTGGCCAAGGGCGGCATCAACTCGCTGCCGAAAATGGTCTTCAACGGTGGCGCACTTATCGGTTGCGACCTAGGCACCATGAACGTGGCCAAGATCAAAGGCAGCCACACCGCGATGAAGTCCGGCATGCTTGCCGCCGAAGCGGTAGCAGACGCCCTGATTGCCGGCAGCGAAGGCGGTGACCAGTTGAACAGCTACGTCAGTGCCTTCAAGGCCAGCTGGCTGTACGAAGAACTGTTCGCCAGTCGCAACTTCGGCCCGGCTATGCACAAGTTCGGCCCGCTTCTGGGGGCCGCGTTCAACTATGTCGACCAGAACTGGTTCGGCGGCAAGCTGCCGTTCACCCTGCACGACACCAAGCCGGACTACGCCTGCCTCAAGCTGGCCGCCGACTCGAAAAAAATCGACTACCCGAAACCGGACGGCAAGCTCAGCTTCGACAAACTCAGCTCGGTATTCCTTTCCAGCACCAACCACGAAGAGGAACAACCCTGCCACCTGAAGCTGACCGACCCAAGCATTCCGATCGCCAGCAACCTGCCGCTGTACGACGAGCCGGCCCAACGCTACTGCCCGGCTGGCGTGTACGAAGTGGTCACCCAGGAAGACGGCAACAAGCGCTTCCAGATCAACGCGCAGAACTGCGTGCACTGCAAGACCTGCGACATCAAGGACCCGGCCCAGAACATCACCTGGGTCACCCCTGAAGGCGCCGGCGGGCCGAACTACCCGAATATGTAAGGGCCCTGCCCTTGCGCTGACAAAAAGCCCCGCTCTCTCGAACCGGGGGCTTTTTGTTGCCCGCCAACATCAGGCTGTACGTACTTCCTCGAAAAGCTCTGGGTGGCGATCCAGCAGTTTCAGCAGTTTCACCAGCGCCACGGGTGGCGTGGTCTTGCCGTTTTCATATCGAGAGAACGCATTGACCCCTCCACCGAAGATTTCCCCCGCTTCACGCTGGTCCAGATCAAACTTCTTGCGCACGGAAACAATAAAATCAGGGTCGACATCCTTAGCATTGACTTGGCGGCTGAAAGCAGACATCAGATCGCTGACGCGCATAGCCTCATCGTAGCCAAGTACTGCCTCACCACAGGCAGAGCAGTAATCGCCCGCGACACCAGGGATCACTGTCGATACCCCCTTGTAGCGGTAGGGCATGTCCTGAGTGTCTGGCGCGAGCTCCGCACCGCCGCAAATTGGGCATCTCATGTTTACAACTCCTTGAAAGACACGATGAGAACGTCATCAACCACAGACAGCTTCAGGTACACGTAGCCTTTCGCCGTAAACGGCCTGTAGACATCTTGCCAAACGCGATGATTGACATAACAAGACATGCTTTTGTAGAAGTCCCTGCGCTCCAGGCCCGCGATAACCTGAAGCATGTCCGCAAACTCCATCCCTAACGCCTGAGCGCCTCGTAATGAGGCCGTTGTAGGGTTGACGCGGCCAGCGCTCAGCAATGCCCTGATCCGCTCCAGCGGACAATGAGGCGTTCTCTTTTCCATGAGAAATTAACCTTCCAGGTTAAATTTGGCTAATAGGTTATTCCAATAACCCCCGCCCAGAAGGATGCCTCAATGCCCCATGGCCGCTATCGGCTCATTTGTCACCACACATGATTGGCATCGGCTCCGCCGCAAACGCCAAGGGCTCACGGCGCCCGAAATACAAGGCCGTCAGCAGCCCCACCGCGCCCATGACCAGACAAAACCCGACACACACCCACGGGCTCCACGGCATCAGCGCAATCAGTGCCAGCGGCGTGGTGCTGGCCCAAAGCGCATAGGCCACGTTGTAGGTGAAGGAAATGCCCGACACACGGATCTCGGCCGGGAACAGTCCGACCATCACCGACGGCACCACCCCGACTACACCACAGCTCAACCCCGCCAGCGCATAGGCCAGCCAGGTCATGCCCCACTGCCCCACCAGGCTGGCGTACAGCGCGCCGATACCCAGCGGCAACAGCAGGCTGTAGAGCATCAGCGCACGCCAGGCGCCCACACGGTCGACCAGCAGCCCAGCCAGCACGCAGCCGATGTTGAGGAAGACGATGCCCACACTGCTCAAGGCAAAGGTGTGCCCGGCACTCATGCCGAAACGCTGCTGCATCACCGTCGGCGTGATCACTACCAGCACCACAACCGCCGAGGTCAGCACACAGGTCAGCAGCGCGGCCGGGATCAACGCCTGGCGGTGCTCGCTCAGCACCCGCCGCAGCGGGAACTTCACCGGCTGCTCCTGACGCGCGCGCAGGGCAAGGAACACCGGCGTTTCGCTGAGCCAGCGGCGCAGCCATACGCCGATCACGCCAAATACCCCACCCAGCAGGAACGGGTAACGCCAGGCGTAATCGAGGATTTCCTGCGGGGTGAACAGCTGCGCCAGCAGGGTCGCGGTCAGCGCCCCCAACAGGTAGCCGAAGGTCAGCCCGGCCTGCAGGAAGCCAAGGGCATAGCCGCGCCGCCCGGCGGGTGCATGCTCGGCGACGAAGGTCCAGGCACTCGGCACCTCGCCCCCCACCGCCGCGCCCTGCAGAATACGCAGGGCCAGCAGGATCAGCGGCGCGGCATAACCGATGTCGGCGTAGGTGGGCATCACCCCGATCAGCAGGCACGGCAGGGCCATCATCAGGATACTCAGGCTGAAGACCCGCTTGCGCCCCAGATGATCGGCAAAGTGTGCCATCAGGATGCCGCCCAGCGGCCGCGCCAGGTAGCCGGTGACGAAGATGCCAAAGCTTTGCAACAGCCGCAGCCATTCGGGCATCTCGGGCGGGAAAAACAGCTGGCTGAGGGTCAGCGCGAAGAACACGAAAATGATGAAGTCGTAGATTTCCAGCGCGCCGCCCAGCGCCGCCAGGCCCAGGGTCCGATGGTCGCCGCGGCTGAACCGGGGCGGGCGAGCGGTATCGATGGCAGTCATGGCAGGTTCCGCAAATCGGCAAAGGGCAAGAGCATAACAAATAGCCGCCCTGTTGCCCCGACCGCGATGCCGCTAGCGGTTGAACACCGTCTGCGCGAAGTTGGCCCTCGGCCGTGGCCGCAGGGTGTTTGCCTGCAGGGTGCCCGGTAGCGGCAACTTGCCGACCAGCAGCGGTGCGTCGATGATCGCCATGAACGACTCCAGCGCCTCGTTATCGGGCACCTGTGGCAGGCTCAGGCTCACAGCCTGGCGCTCGGTCTGCGGCACCGCAGGCACTTTCAACTGGCTGGAGTGGTAAAGCAGGGCGTGCTGGATCTGAGTACTGACGCGGCAGAAACGTGCCAGGTCAACCCCGGCATGGCTGGCCAACTCGATGTTGCCCAGCAGCAGGTGAAAGGGCTGCAAGGCGCACTGCACCAGCCGCTGCAGCTCCTCGAAGCTGTCCACGGGGGCGATTCGGTAGTAGCCCAGGCCATTGAGCAGCCGCTCCAGCTGCAAGCGCTGACAGGGGTGCGCGTCGGCGATGAGAATGCGCAGGGTCTTGTTTGCCATGATCGGACCTGGGCAGTGGGGTAATGGGTGCATTCCATGACCAAACTGCGCCAATTACGGCTACTGACAGGGCCACGCCCGGCAGCGGTCTTAACTGAATAGAAGTCGGGAAAGCCGCATAAATCAAGTGATTGACTGACGGAATTTTCATTTTCCTTTAACCCGGCAATCACGATTCCCACTCTCGCATGCGCAGCCGGCAGTGCTTCATGGCATTGACGATGTGCTTTTCCACCAGGCTACGGGATATGCCCAGGTGCTCGGCAATCTGCTGGTGCGACAGGCCTTCGAGCTTGCGCAGCAGAAAGCAGTCGCGGCAGATCTTGCTCAGTTCATCCAGCGCGCGCTGCATCAGCGCCAGGCGCTGGTCCAGCTGCATGTCGTGGGCCGGCGCCGGGCTGTGCCAACGTTCGTCGCTGTCCAGCACCTCCAGCGGCTCGGCCTGGCGCACCAGGTGGCGCCGGTGGCGGTCGACCACCAGGTTGAGCGCGGTGCGGTAGAGAAAGGCGCGTGGGTGCTCGATGCGCTCGGCGTCAGTGCGCTCCAGCACCCGCAGGTAAGCATCGTGTGCCACGTCCTCGGCGGCCTGGCGACTGCCCAGGCGCGCGGAGAGGAAACCCACCAGTTCGCGATAGTAATGTTCCACGACGTTACCTGAGAGGTCCTGCCAGCTTTTGCCAGAAAGCCCTTTCAGGCAGCAACGCGGGACCGAGTGATGTCAACGTGCGATCTTACAAATTATAATTATTCTCAGCAACAAGGGCTGCAAGACGCACGTTCACTCACCCTCGCTAAATCCCCCTCTAGCGCTTTCGTCTATCTGGCACCCGGTATGCGCCTGACCCTGGCTACGCATACCCACACCCCTTGGCTGGATGTCTGCATGAGACCTTTAACCAACACCCGTCGCCGTGTGCTGCTCACTGGCCTGGGCCTGCTCGGCCTCGGCAGCCTGCTGGCCTGGAAGGCGCTGCCCTATGGCGCGCAGCCGCTGAGCACCGTCGCCGTAACCCGCGCCGACATCGAAAGCAGCGTGACCGCGCTGGGCACCTTGCAACCGCGACGTTACGTGGACGTTGGCGCCCAGGCCTCCGGGCAGATCCACAAGCTGCACGTTGAAGTCGGCGACAGTGTGCGCAAAGGCCAGTTGCTGGTCGAGATCGACCCTTCCACCCAGCAGGCGCGGCTGGATGCCGGGCGCTTCTCGATCGACAACCTCAAGGCCCAGCTGGCCGAACAACGCGCGCAGTACCTGTTGGCCCAGCAGCAGCTCAAGCGCCAGCGCGACCTGGCCGCCGCCGGCGCCACCCGAGACGAAGACGTGCAAACCGCCGCCGCGCAGTTGAAAGTCACCCAGGCGCGCATCGACATGTTCCTGGCGCAGATCCGCCAGGCCCAGGCCAGCCTGCGCAGCGACGAAGCCGAGTTAGGCTACACGCGCATCTACGCGCCCATGGACGGCACGGTGGTGGCAGTGGATGCCCGCGAGGGGCAAACCCTCAACGCCCAGCAGCAAACCCCATTGATCCTGCGCATCGCCAAGCTTTCGCCAATGACCGTGTGGGCCCAGGTGTCAGAGGCCGACATCGGCAAGGTCAAACCGGGCATGACCGCCTATTTCACCACCCTGGCCGGCGGCAAACGCCGCTGGACCAGCACCGTGCGGCAAGTGCTGCCAATCCCGCCCAAGCCCCTGGAGCAGGCCAGCCAGGGCGGCGGCAGCCCGGCCAGCGTCAGCAATGGCAGCGCCGGCAGCCAGGTGGTGCAGTACAGCGTGCTGCTGGATGTCGACAACCCGGACGGCGCGCTGATGGCCGAGATGACCACGCAAGTGTTCTTCGTTGCAGGCACCGCCAGCCAGGTGCTGACCGTGCCGCTGGCCGCGCTGGATGACGGCGACGGCCTGCGCCTGGCGCGTGTGCTGACCGGCGACGGCAAGGTGGAACAGCGCCAGGTGCGCACCGGGCTCAGCGACCGTTTGCGGGTACAGGTGCTGGACGGCCTGAGCGAAGGCGAGCGCCTGGTCATCGGCGCCCCCGCCGTGAGTGGAGGCTGAATGAGCACGCCTCTGATCGAGCTGATCGACATCCGCAAGTCCTACGGCGGTGTCGATACCCCCAAGGTCGACATCCTGCATGGCATCAGCCTCAGCATCCACCCCGGCGAGTTCGTCGCCATCGTCGGCGCCTCCGGCTCGGGCAAGTCGACCTTGATGAACATTCTCGGCTGCCTCGACCGTCCCAGCGCCGGCAGCTACCGTTTCGCCGGCAAGGACGTGGCCGACCTGGACAGCGACGAACTGGCCTGGTTACGCCGCGAAGCGTTTGGCTTCGTGTTCCAGGGTTATCACTTGATCCCGTCGGGCTCGGCCCAGGAAAACGTCGAAATGCCTGCCATCTATGCCGGCATCGACGCCCGCGAGCGCCACGCCCGCGCCAGCGCCCTGCTCGGCCGCCTGGGCCTGGCCAGCCGCACCGGCAACCGCCCGCACCAATTGTCCGGCGGCCAGCAGCAACGGGTGTCGATTGCCCGTGCGCTAATGAACGGCGGCCATATCATCCTCGCCGACGAACCCACCGGCGCACTGGACAGCCACAGCGGCACCGAGGTGATGGCCTTGCTCGACGAGCTGGCCAGCCAGGGCCACGTGATCATCCTGATTACCCATGACCGCGAAGTGGCGGCGCGGGCGCAGCGGGTGATCGAAATTCGCGACGGTTTGATCATCAGTGACTCGGCCAGCGAACAGCCTGCGATCGACAGCGGCCAAGGCCTGCAAGCCGAGCAGTTGCGCCAGCGCCTGGACCGCGGCGCCACCTTGCGCGGGGCGTGGAAAGGCGAATTGCTCGAAGCCCTGCAGGCCGCCTGGCGGGTGATGTGGGTCAACCGCTTCCGCACTGCCCTGACCCTGCTGGGTATCGTCATCGGCGTGGCCTCGGTGGTGGTGATGCTGGCCGTGGGCGAAGGCAGCAAGCGCCAGGTCATGGCGCAGATGGCCGCCTTCGGCTCGAACATCCTCTACCTCAATGGCAAGCCGGCAACGCTGGGTGAGCCCGCCGGCACCATCACGCTCGACGATGTAGCGGCCATCGGCCAACTGCCGCAGGTCAAGCATGTAATGCCAGTGATCGGCGACAAACTGATGGTGCGCCATGGCAACAACAGCCAGAAGTTCTATGTGGGCGGCAACAACACCTTTTTCCCGGAAATCTTCAACTGGCCGGCGGTGCAAGGCAGCTTCTACAGCGAAGCCGACGAGGCCAATGCGGCTGCCGTGGCGGTGATCGGCCAAAAAGTCCGAGAAAAAATGCTCGACCCTGGCCGCGATCCGCTGGGGCAGTACATTCTGATCGGCAATGTGCCGTTCCAGGTGATCGGTATCCTCGCAGGCAAAGGCGCAAGCTCCGGCGACCAGGACAGCGACGGGCGCATCGCCGTGCCCTACTCGGCGGCCGCGATCCGCCTGTTCGGCCAGCGCGACCCGGACTACATCGCCGTCGCCGCCCTCGACTCCACCCGGGTCAACCAGGCCGAAGCCGCCATCGACCAACTGCTGCGCCAACGCCACAACGGCCGCCAGGACTTCGAGCTGACCAACGACGCCGCATTGATCCAGGCCGAAGCGCGCACGCAGAACAGCCTGTCGCTGATGCTGGGCGCGATCGCCGCCATCTCGCTGCTGGTAGGCGGCATCGGTGTGATGAACATCATGCTGATGACCGTACGCGAGCGTACACGCGAAATCGGCATCCGCATGGCCACCGGCGCGCGCCAGCGCGACATCCTGCGCCAGTTCCTCAGCGAGGCGGTGATGCTGTCGATGGTCGGCGGCCTGGCCGGCATCGTTCTGGCCCTGGCCATCGGCGGAGGCCTGATGCTGGCCGACGTAGCAATCGCCTTTGCCCTGCCCGCCATGCTTGGCGCGTTCGCCTGCGCCGTTGTCACCGGCATCGTGTTCGGCTTCATGCCAGCACGCAAGGCCGCCCGCCTCGACCCGGTCAAAGCCCTTACCAGCGAATAACCCATGACATTGCCTAGCCGCATCAGCCTGTTGACGTTGTGCCTGCCCTTGTGTGCAACCCTCGCCGCCTGCAGCACGCCACCCACCCCCTCCAGCGGCATCGTCGCACCACTCGCCTGGCAAGGTGACGCCCCAGCGCCGTCGGCACATCTACCGACGGTACAGTGGTGGCACGCCTTTGCCAGCCGTGAACTGGACCGCCTGGTACAGCATGCCCTGGACAACGCCCACGACCTGGCCGGCGCCACCGCACGGGTGCGCCAGGCCCAGGCCCGCGCGGTCATGGCCGGCGCCCCCTTGCTGCCAGAAGTGCAGTTGGGCCTGAACGGCAGCCGCCAGCGCCTGTTGCATGGCGACGGCAATGACCAGCTTGATGTCAGCCGCAGCGAGCGCACCAGCACTTCGTTCGACGCCCAGCTCAGCGCCAGCTACGAAATCGACTTCTGGGGCGGCCTACGCGCAACCCGCGACAATGCCCTGCGTAGCCTCGACGCCAGCCGCTTCGACCGCCAGACCGTGGAGCTGACGCTGGTCAGCGCGGTCGCCGACAGCTACCTGCAGGGCCTGGCCCTGCAGGAGCAGTTGCGTATCGCCCGCCTCAACCTGCGCAACGCCCAGGACGTGCTGGGCCTGGTCGAGGCACGCCAGCGCAGCGGCTCCGCCACGCGCCTGGAACTGGCCCAGCAGCGCAGCCTGGTGGCCACCCAGCAACGCCAGCTGCCGTTGCTGGAACAGCAGTGGCAAGACAGCCGCGTCACCCTGGCAACCCTGCTTGGCGACCCGGTGCAGTCACTGCCCAACAGCCAGGAAGCGATCGATGCCCTGCAATGGCCAGCCATTGGTAGTGGTGTACCCAGCGAACTGCTCACCCGACGCCCAGACATTGCCGCCGCAGAAGCGCGGTTGGCGGCCGCCAGTGCCAATGTGCAGGTCGCCCGCGCCGCCATGCTGCCCAAGCTGACCTTGGGGGCCAACCTGGGTGCTGGCTCCAATACCTTTGCCCACTTGTTGGACAGCTCCTACTACACCCTCACCAGTGGCCTGGTCGCGCCAATCTTCAACAACGGCCGGCTACGCGCAGCGCGTGAACTGGCCGAGGCTGAACAGGCTGAGTTGCTGGAGACCTATCGCAGCAGCATCCTGGCGGGTTTTGCCGATGTCGAAAAAGCGCTCAATGCAATCCAGGGCGTGGACCGTCAGCGGCAATGGCAGGACGAGGAAGTGCAGCAGGCGCGGTTGGCGTTCGACCTGGCACAGCAGCGCTATGGCGCGGGTGCCGAAACCTTGTTGAGCGTACTGGAGACCCAACGCACGTTGTATGTGGCCCAGGACCAGCAGGCGCGACTGCGTTTGGCCCGGCTGCTGGGCAGTGTGGCGTTGTACAAAGCGTTAGGGGGAGGCTGGCAACTCGAACGTTAGGCCGGGTCGCCTTCTGGGGCTGCTGCGCAGTCCAATCTGTGGGAGCGGCCTTGCGTCGCGATTGGGGCGCAACGCGCCCCCAGTCAGCCCGAACGCTTTGCCACCTTGAGATTACGCGCATACCACGGCCGCTGCGGCACCTTGGGCCGCAGCTTGTCGAACAGGTCTTCATCGCTGTAGATGATGCGCAGCGCCAGCTTCATGGTCTCCGGGTCCATCTCCACGCTACGCCCAGGCCGCAGCCCCGGCACCGTCGAGCAGCCATGGGTGTCCGGCCCCAGCCAAGGGTCCGCCACCTCGACCCAGCGCCCCGGCGCAAACCACGGCACGCCGTTGACTTCAAGGCGCCGCACCTCACCCGGGTGCAACCGCTCATGGGCACGGAACCAGTCCTCGATGCGGTCATCGATCCAGCCGTGAAAATGCCAGAACACCGGGTTCACATGGGAAGAAAACGGGTCCCCGAGGAAGTCGTTGTCCGCCGTGAACCAGCGTTCGGCAAAATCGTCCGGCGTGCGCGCCGTCGGCACCGGCATGCCGTTGGAAGGGTCGCGCGGCACCGATGCCCAGCGCATGTGCAACCAGTCGTGCAGGCCCAGCTCAACCTCCGAGCCGAACTGGCCCAAGGTCAGGGTGCTCAGGTACTGGGGGTCGGTGTAGCGCGATTCCCAGACCTGGAAGTTACCGTGAAAGGTGTCCGGGGTCTTGATATCGCGCACCCACTGGGTGTACTCCTCGTCGCCACTGGCCAGCCAGGTGGGTGGCAGGGCGTTGCCGTCGTGGTTGTCGAAGTACCGGGCAAACCCTGCGCGGTCACGCTCCAGCTCCGGTTGCGGCAATGGGAAGCGCGACCAGGAAGGCAGGTCTTGCAGGGCACGGGCGCTGCCAAGCATGTGCCGGTGCATGAAGAAGAAGTCCTCGCCCGAGCCGTTGCGGTCCTTGTGCCGGCCGCGTGCATCACGCTCGCGGTCACGCGGCCCCGGCTGCCAGCCCAGGCCACGCAAGGCACCTTGCTTGCTCTTGTCCAGCTTGTGCCATTTGTCCCGCGAGGAGTGCCACAACTGATGAAACAGGCGATGCTCCGGGGCGATCAGCCAAGCCAGCAGTTGCGGGTTCAACGGGGTACGTTCGCGCGCTTCGGGGAAAGTGCGCTTAAGGGCCAGGAAGTGGTTGTCCTCAACCGGCAAGGTCAGCGCACGGTCCATGCGCGCGATGCGCCCGTGGAGGGTGGCCGGCCCGGCATTGCCGAAGCGGCCCCAGACTTCATCAAGCACGATATCGCACTCATAGTGCGCCTGGGTTGAAAACAGCCGCCAGCGCAAGGTGCCCGGTTTGTCCGCCAGCAGGTCGCCGACCACCCGGTAGCGCGGCTCCTCGGCCCCGCGCAGGCGTTCGGGGGTGTCCAGGTAACCGCGCAGCGCACGACCACTAGCGGCTACATCCAGAAACAACTCCAGTTCGCCTGCCGGCAGGCCATCCAGCCCCGCATCCTTGCCCTGCAGGGTCCAGCGCCAGATACCGCGCAAGCTGTCGCCCAACTGCTGCAAAGGGGTATCGGCCAGCTCGACCACGGCCTCGCCAGGGGTTTCCGGGAACGCCTCGGCTTCCTCTCGCTGGCGCTGCACATACAGTGCCCCCAGCGCACCCGGCACCACCACACCCGTCAATGCCACGCCGGCGATGAAACCGCGTCGGGAAATCGTCATTGCATACCTGTGCATTCATTGCGGCCATGGAGCACGGCCCGTCCAAGGCTAGAACGTTGCACGGTCGGCGAAATTTAGCGGCGCGCGGCTGCTGGCACTGGCTAAATTTTTGCCTGGCGAGCTCGTTCACTGCAGGTAGCGGCGGCCTCTGTGCCCATCCCTCGACGGTGAACCAACTGAGACCAAGATGACGACTCCACGCTGGAAGAAAGCCCTGTTTATCAGCCTGGCCGCGGCGGTTGCCGCCGGCGCCGGGCTTGCCGCCTGGCAGTATTTCGCCACCCCAGCCGGCTATTCTCGCGAGGTGACCCGCCAGGCCAACGACCTGCAGGAACGCATCCTCTCGTTCGACAGCCATATCACCCTGCCGCTGACCTTCGGCACCGAAGGCAGCGAGGCCGACCAGGATGGCGATGGCCGCTTCGACCTGACCAAGGCCGCACGCGGGCGCTTGTCTGGCGCTGCCCTGACCATCTTTGCCTGGCCTGAATCCTGGACCGGCAATGATGGCCCGCACCGCCCTACTCCAGGCTTCGTCGAGGCCGCCCGGCACACCCAGGAAGTGCGCTACAACGCCATTGCCGCGATGGTCCGCGATTTCCCGCAGCAGGTTGGCATTGCCTATACCCCGCAAGACATGCGGCGCCTGCACGGCGAAGGCAAGTTTGCGGTGTTTCTCAGCATGCTCAACGCCTATGCACTGGGTGACGACATCGACCAGCTCGACCGCTGGGCCGCGCGCGGGGTGCGCATGTTCGGCTTCAGCTACGTGGGCAACAACAGCTGGGCCGACTCTTCGCGCCCGCTGCCGTTCTTCAATGACACCGTCGATGCGCTGGAAGGCTTGTCACAGACCGGCAAGCGCGCCGTGCAACGGCTGAATGACCTGGGCGTGATCATCGACGTGTCACAGATGTCGAGCAAGGCGCTGGCCCAGGTGGCCGCCCTCAGCCGCGCGCCGCTGGTAGCCTCGCACTCGGCGCCACGGGCCATGGTCGACATTAACCGCAACCTCTCCGACAAAGAGCTGCAGTTGATCAAGGACAGCGGCGGGGTGATCCAGTTGGTGGCCTTCTCCACCTACCTCAAGCCGCTGAGCAGCAAGACCCAGGACAAACTCAACGCCCTGCGCGCCCGCTACGACCTTCCGCCGCTGGCCAACCTCAACTACGCGTTGATGCCCGGTGACCCGGTGATCGCCGGTTGGCCCGAGCAGAAAGTCGGGCAGTACGCCAACGAACTGTACGGCATTCTCGACGAAGAACCACCCGCCACGCTCAAGGACTATGGCGATGCCATCGACTACACCGTGCGCAAGGTTGGCATCGACCATGTCGGCCTCAGTTCGGACTTCAACGAAGGTGGCGGCATCGATGGCTGGCAGAACGCGAGTGAAGCACGCAACGTCACCGCCGAGCTGATCAGCCGCGGCTACTCCGAAGCCGATATTGCCAAGCTCTGGGGCGGCAACTTCCTGCGCGTGTGGGAGCAGGTACAGCGCGCCGCGCAGCCTGTTGCCACTTCGTCTCCCTGACATTTTCGAGCACCGTGATGAACGACCGTCGAACCTTCCTCAAGCAGGCTGGCCTGCTGGCAGCCGCACTGCCACTGACCGGCCCCGGCCCGTTGCTGCCCGCCGCCCACGCGACACCTGCCAAACCCGTTTCGACCGATGACTGGTCCGCGTTTCGCGGGCTTTTCGAGCTGGACCCGGCCTACGCCCACTTCGCCAACTTCCTGATCACCTCGCACCCAAGGCCCGTGCGCGAAGCGATCGAGGCCCTGCGCGCCCAGTTCGACCGCCAGCCGGCACGCATGGTGGACTGGGACAGTCAGTCGGAATGGAAGCACGAAGCCGCCGTGCGTGAATGGGCAGCGCGCTATCTTGAAGTCACCCCAAGGCAAATCGCCCTGACCGGCAGCACCACCGAGGGCCTGGGGCTGATCTATGGCGGGCTGAAGATTGCGCCAGGGCAGGAAATTCTCACCACCGTGCACGAGCATTCGGCGGCGCGCCATACCATGGGTTTTCGCACCACGCGCGACGGCACCCCAGTGCGACGCCTGCGCCTGTTCGAAGACCCCGCCAAGGTCAGTACCGACCAGGTACTGACCACGATCTCAGCCGCGATCGGGCCGAAAACCCGGGTATTGGGCATGACCTGGGTGCATTCGGGCAGCGGCGTGAAGCTGCCTGTGGGCGAGATCGGCAAGCTGGTGCGCGAGGTCAATCGCCAGCGCGACGAGAACGACCAGATTATTTATGTGATCGATGGCGTGCACGGTTTTGGTGTCGAAGACGTGCGCTTTGCCGACTTCAACTGCGACTACTTCATTGCCGGCACTCACAAATGGATGTTCGGGCCGCGAGGGACCGGGATTATCTGCGCGGCATCCACCGAACTGAAACAGCTGACGCCGACCATCGCCAGTTTCTCGGAAAATGAAGATTTCGCCACGATAATGACTCCAGGCGGCTACCACGCGTTCGAGCACCGCTGGGCACTGGGCAAGGCGTTCGAGCTGCACCTGCAGCTGGGCAAGGCGGCTGTGCAGGCGCGTATCCATGGGCTCAATGATTTCCTCAAGCAGCGCCTGGAGGCACTGCCGGGGATCGAGCTGGTGACACCGCGCAGCGCCCTCTACTCGGCGGGGTTCAGCTTTTTCCGGGTCAAGGGGCAGGATGCCGACGAGGTGGCCAAGCACCTTAACAGCCAGCGCATTGTGGTGGATGCGGTATCGCGGGATGCGGGACCAGTGGTGCGCACGGCGCCTGGGTTGCTGAACACCGAGGGCGAGATCGAACGGTTGGTGGAGGCATTGAAGAAGCGCGTTCGCGGGTGAGGCCCTGGGGGCCGCTTTGCGGCCCCCGGTAATCTCAAGTCAGAACTGGCCGCCAACCTGCTGCAACCACTCGCCGACATCCCGGTAAATCCCATCCACCTGCCCCACAATCCCCGACATGCGCAAAAAGTCATGGGTCAACCCCTCAACCCGCGCAAAGGTCACCGCCGTGCCCCCTGCCAGCAACCAGTCACGATACGCGATGCCTTCATCATGCAACGGGTCGTACTCGGCCACGAACAGGTAAGCCGGTGCCAGCGGTGTACGCAGCGTCGACAGCAACGGCGATACCCGCCAGTCCAGCCGCTGCTCAGGCTGCGGCGCATAGTGCTGGTAGAACCACTCCAGCGTGGGCGTCTCCAGCAGATAGCCCTCGGCATGCTCGCGGTGCGAAGCCCGTTGGCAGGAAATATCGGTCACCGGGTAGAACAGCAGCTGCCCTAGCGGCTTGAACGCCAGTGCTTCGGGTTGCTCGACCGCCGTGATGGCCAGCACTGCCGCCAGGCTGGCGCCCACGCTGTCCCCCGCCAACACCACCCGGCGGTTATCCAGGCCCAGCGTCGCTGCCTGTTCGGCCAGCCAGTTGGCGACATCTAGCACGTCGTGCAAGGCCACCGGAAACTGCTGTTCCGGTGCCAGCCGGTAATCCGCCGCCAGCACCGCAAATTCGCCCAAGGCCGCCAGGCGGCGGCAAACCGAATCGTGCGAGTCGAGGCTGCCAACCACATAGCCGCCCCCGTGCAGGTAGAAAATCACCGGCTGCAAGGCAGCGCTGGCCTCGCCTTGGCGATACAAGCGCGCACCCAGGCGGGTGCCATCGCGCGCGGTAACCTGCAGTTCGCTGACCGTGACATTGCCCGGCGGGCTCGGGTCGAGCACCTGCGAGCTGCCGGCGAACTCGGCGCGGGCCTGGGCCACGTCCATCGCGTGCATGGGCAGGCTCCTGCCCGTCAGCCGGCCAAACTCGACCAATTCCAGAAATGCCGCCAGATCAGGGTGCAGTGCCATGAGGGTTCCTTGGGTGAACAATGTGACTCGAACATCCCTACGGGACGTAGCAGCGCACCGAAAAATTACCCGCAACACGGCTAAATCGTTGGTGCAGGCGCTCGTTACTCCTGCACAACGAAAGACCGCCAGAGGCACACCGTGGACCTTCAGAGCATCCTCAGCAAACTGTTCGCCAACGCCCATGCCGTCGGCATAGAAGGCGTATTCCAGTTCGTTTTTGGCCAGGACCAGGCCTTCTGGTCGGAGGTGCGCGACAGCAGCCGCACAGGCGCCGGCCGGCACAACGCCCCGGATGTCACCATCGAGGTGGCCGAGCGCGACTTCCTGGGCATCATGGGCGGCACCGCCAACGTCGAGGAACTGTTCGCCAGCGCACGCCTGAAGATCACCGGCAACATGGGCCTGGCCACCCTGCTGCCGCAGATCATCAGTAACGCCCGCCGTGGCGCCACAGCGGCCAAAGTGTCGATGAACCAGCGTTACCCGACCCCGGCCCGCCTCAGCGAGCGGGTGTCGGCCGCGCAGCCAGTACAGCGCGAGGTGGCACGCATTGCCCGCAACGACATGCCACTGTCACGTTTCCAGAGCGAGTACCTGGTGCATGGCACACCGGTGGTCATCAGCGATGCCCTGCAGGACTGGCCACTGTTCACCATGGGCCGCCAGGCATCGCTGGAGCATTTCGCCGAACTGCAGGGCATCACCCGGCACGGTGACTACGTGAAGAAAACCTTCTCCACCGACCGTGACTTCCGCTCTACGTCCATGGCCGAATTCATCGCCTCGCTGGACACCCCGGCCAAACCCGGTGAAACCCCAGCCTACATGGGCAACAACATCGTGCCGGAGAAGCTGCTGACGCTGATCCGCCACCCGCAGTACTTCAGCCGCGACAAATTCATCGCACCGCGCATCTGGATCGGCCCCAAGGGCACCCTGACGCCCCTGCACCGTGACGATGCCGACAACCTGTTCGCCCAGGTCTGGGGGCAGAAGTCGTTCATCCTTGCCGCGCCGCATCACCGCCCTGCCTTGGGCACCTGGTCGACCAGCCCCAAGGGCGGTCTCGATGGCTGTGATTTCAACCCCGATGCACCGGATTACCAGCGCTTCCCGGCGGCGCGCGACGTGCCGTTCCTACGCGTGGTGCTGCAGGCTGGCGACCTGCTGTTCCTGCCCGAGGGCTGGTTCCACCAAGTGGAGTCGGTTTCTACCTCGCTGTCGGTGAACTTCTGGGTGAACTCCGGGCGCGGCTGGTAACTGCAGCGTCGGGGTTAATTTGCGGCGCCAGCGGCTCGTCCCTAGAGGAAACCGCTTGCAAAAGGACCCCCGCATGTCCAGTTCCGCCAGCATCACCCAAGCGCTGCAACAAGGCCTGCGCCGCCTGATCAAAGGCCGCGCACCGGCCACCGGCGCCTACCGTATCTTCGACCTGGTGCTTGCCCGGCGCATCCACCTCAGCCCGTCGCTGACCCGCCTGGTGTTCACCGGCCCGGATGTCGCCCAGATGCACACCCTGGCGCCGGACCAGCGCGTAAAGCTGCTGTTTCCCGCCCCCGACGGCTCATTGCCCAACCTGAGCAACGAGCTGCACTGGAAGGCCGCGCACAGCGCCTTGCCACCCGCCCAACGTCCACCGATGCGCACCTATACCATCCGCGCCCTGCGTTGCGAGGCACTGGAGGTGGATGTCGACTTCGTTCTGCATGGCGTCAACGGCCCCGCCTCGGCCTGGGCCACCCACGCGCAAGTGGGTGACGGCTTGCAGATGGTGGCGCCCAACCTGGCCTACGCAGGCGACCCCGGTGGCTACGAATGGAAACCACCGCAAGGTGTACGCAATGTGCTGCTAGTCGGTGATGAAACGGCGTTGCCAGCGATTGCCGGCATTCTTGAGCAGTTGGCCGACAACCAGCCCGACCTGGCGGTGCAGGCGTTCATCGAGGTACCACTGGAGGCGGATTGCCTGGACCTGCGCCATGGCAACGCCACCGAGCTGCACTGGCTGCCGCGAGAGGTGTTGCAGTGCGAACACGGCCAGGCCATGCAGCATGCCGTGCGTGAACTGGCCAGCCTGCCGCAGGGGCATGCTGCACCGCGAGCGAAGCTGGAAGAAGTGGATATCGATACGCGCATTCTGTGGGAACAGGCAAGCAGCACCCGCAGTGTGTTCCATGCCTGGGTAGCGGGTGAATCGGCGACGGTGATGGATATTCGCCGGTACCTGATCAAAACGCGCGGGCTGCAGCGGGAGTGCCTGACCTTGATGGGGTATTGGCGGGCCGGGCGGACCTTCGATTGACGTGAAAGTGCCGGGGCTGCCGCGCAGCCCCGGCGACTGGTCACACCGATGCGATCAGCGCCTGGGCAAAGCGCTGCGCAACGTCGTCGACCTGCTCGTCGCTGATGATCAACGGCGGCAGGAAGCGCACCACCGCGCCATGGCGCCCACCCAGCTCCAGGATCAACCCTCGCTTCAGGCATTCACGCTGTACCTTCGCCGCCAGCTCGCGGTTGGCCACTGGGTAACCCAAGGCATCCAGCTTGCCCTGCGGGTCCACCAGCTCTACCCCGAGCATCAACCCGCGCCCGCGCACATCACCCAACTGCGGATACTCCCGCTGCAGCTGCAACAGGTGCTGACGCAAGCGCAGCCCCATGGCCTCGGCATGCTCGGCCAAGCGGTGCTCGACCAGGTAGTTGATCACCGCAGAACCCGCTGCCATGGCCATCTGGTTGCCACGGAAGGTGCCGGCATGCGCACCTGGCTTCCAGGTGTCCAGCCAGTCGCGGTACACCACCACCGCCAGCGGCAGGCTGCCGCCAATGGCCTTGGACAAGGTGACCACGTCCGGCACGATGCCGGCATGCTCGAAGGCGAACATACGCCCGGTACGGGCGAAGCCGCTCTGGATTTCATCAATGATCAGCGCTACGCCGGCCTGCTCGGTAATCCGGCGCACCCCCTTTAGCCACTCGATATCCGCTGGAATAACCCCGCCCTCGCCCTGTACCACCTCAAGGATCACCGCCGCCGGCAGAGGCACGCCGCTTTCCGGGTCGAGCAGCAGGTTTTCCAGGTAATGCAGGTTGGCCTTGACCCCGGCTTCGCCTCCCAGGCCGAACGGGCAGCGGTAGTCGTAGGGGTAAGGCATGAACTGCACGCCGTTACCGAGCAAGGCGCCCAGCGGCTGTTTCGGCCCGTGGCTGCCCATCAGCGCCAGCGCCCCTTGGCTCATGCCATGGTAGGCGCCATGGAACGCCAGCACCGTGCTGCGGCCAGTGGCCGTGCGCACCAGCTTGAGCGCCGCCTCCACCGCATCGGTGCCGGTCGGGCCGCAGAATTGCACCTTGGCCTCTCGGCGCAGCGCCTCGGGCAGGATGGCGAACAGGTCCTGGACAAAACGGTCCTTGACCGGCGTGGTCAGGTCCAGGGTGTGCAGGGGTAGCTCATCGGCCAGTACCCGCTGGATCGCCTCGACCACCACCGGGTGGTTATGGCCCAGCGCCAGCGTGCCGGCGCCGGCCAGGCAGTCGATGAACTGGCGGCCTTCGACATCTTCCACATAAATACCGCGGGCACGCTTGAGCGCCAGCGGAATGCGCCGCGGATAGCTGCGGGCATTGGATTCCTGTTGCTGCTGGCGTTGCAGCAAGGGCGAATCGGTGAATTCGTACAAGGACTGCGGCACGCTGGCCGGCGGAACCTGGGCAAGGCTGGAAGCGGTGGACATAGGTGAATCCTCGCAAGCAAGCGAATGAGCGGTTATCGCTTGGGAAACGCTTGAGTGCTGGGAGGATTTAGCGGTTGTTACTGAATTTTACTCTGCCTGTGCCGGCCCTTTCGCGGGTAAACCCGCTCCCACAGGGATCCCACTCCCCTTGAACCTGTGCAACACCTGTGGGAGCGGGTTTACCCCGCGAAAGGGCCGGTACAGGCACTGGAGATCAATGCACCGAACGCGCCGGTACTTGCAACAGTACCCGCAACCCATCGCTACGGCTGTCGAACCGCAGGCTACCGGCACAACGCTGCACGATCGCCTGCACGATCGCCAGCCCCAACCCACAGCCACCACTCTGCCCATTGCGCCAGAAGCGCTCGGTCAGATGCTCCAGATCCGCCTCGGCAATCCCCGGCCCATGGTCGCGTACCATGAAGCCCACCTGGCCGTCAGCCATCTGAACGTCCAGCTCCACCGCCGCTTCGCCGCCATGGCGCAGGGCGTTGTCCAGCAGGTTGCGCAGCGCTGCTACGGCCAAGGGTGCCGGCATGCCCAGGTAGATTTGCGTCGCCTCTTCCGGCAGGCGCAACACGATGCGTCGGTTGTCGCCGCCACCGGCATCCTGCACCGCCTGCCGCGCCACCTGTTCGGCGCTGCACTGCACGCCATCCTCGAACGACAGGCTGCCTTCCACGCGCGCCAGCATCAGCAACTGCTCCAGCGTGCGATGCATGCGGTCGGTGCCCTGCTCGGCATGCTCCAGCGCCTGTTCGCGTACGGCACCGTCGGTCATGCGGGCCACCTGCAGATGGGTCTTGATCGCGGTCAGCGGGCTGCGCAGCTCATGCGCGGCATCGTCGGTCAGGCGCCGCTCGCGCTCGATGGTCTGGGCAATACGCAGGAACAACTGGTTCTGGGTTTCCAACAATGGCTGCAACTCGCTGGGCATGCCCGCCACCTGCAGCGGCTCGACACTGTCCGCGCGCCTTCGGCGCAACGCATCACGCATGCGGTTGAGCGGCTCCAGGCCCTTGCCCAGGCCAATCCACAGCAGCCCCAGGCTGCCGAGCAGGGCCATCAGCACCGGCGCCGAAGCGGCCAGCAGAATCGACTGGTTCAGCGCTTCGCGTTCCATGTGCCGGTCGGCGGTAGTGATGCGCACATCGCCATGGTTGTAGGTGAAGGTGCGCCACAGCGCATCGTCGATGGTCTGGTCACGGAAACCACTGCGCTCGTCGTCCATGGCGCCATCGTGCTTGTGGTTGCTGGCGAGGATCTCGCCGCGCAGCGAGCTGACCTGGCAAGCCATGCCGTCCGGTACGCTGAACTGGTCGGCGGAAAAGTGCGCCTCCCCGCCCTTGGCGGTCAGCGGCTGCGGCAGCTGGTCGATCAGCCCGGCGACCATGCGCGCCGAGGCCACCAGGCGCTGGTCGAGGGAAAACATCATTTGCTGGCGCAAGTCCCGCAGCATCCACGCGGCGGCCAGCACCCAGATGATCACGAAGGCACTGCCGAGGATCAGGCTCAGGCGTACCCGCAGGCTCATGATGCAGCCTCGTGCGGTGCCTGCGCCGGGCCCAGGCGGTAGCCCAGGCCGCGCACGGTCTCGACGATGCCGTTACCCAGCTTGCGTCGCAGGTGGTGGATATGCACGTTCAGGGCATTGCTTTCGACTTCGTCGCTGAACCCGTACACGCAGTCTTTGAGCTGCTCGCTGGACAGCACCCGCCCGGGGTTCTGCAGCAGTGCCTGGAGCAACGCCTGCTCGCGGCGGGACAGGTCGACCGGCTGCCCGGCCAGGGTCGCCTCGCAGCTGCTGGGGTCGTAACGCAACGGGCCGTGTTCGATCACGTTCACCGCCCGCCCGGCCACCCGCCGCAGCAGGGTGTGCAGGCGAGCAGCCAGCTCGCGCAGGTCGAACGGCTTGAGCAGGTAGTCGTCGGCGCCGGCCTGCAGGCCGTCCACCCGGTCGGTGACGGCATCGCGGGCGGTGAGCACCAGCACTGGCAGCGTTTCGCCCTTCTCGCGTAGGCGGCGCAGCAGCTTCAGGCCGTCTTCATCGGGCAGGCCAAGGTCGAGGATCATCACGTCGAACTGCGCGGCCTGCAGCATCGCGCGCGCATCGGCGGCATTGCCCACCCGGTCCACGGTCAGCCCCTGGGCGGTAAGGCCGGCGCAGATACCGGCGGCGATCAGGTCGTCGTCCTCGCAGAGCAGAACGTGCATGGTGGGGCTCCCGCAGTGGTGTGGCTGGCATTGCACTATAGGGCGATTAAGGGGGGATTATGGACTGATGCGGAGTGCATGGGGATGGGCACCCGATTCGCGAATAATCACTGAACGCTGAACTTCGCCTAACACGCAGGCATATGCGTCGAATTTTCCTACAGCCAACACAGAAACCTCCGATGCGAATCCATGATGGTATTTCCCCCTGCACACGCTGTCAGGGAGACACCGCATGTATCTGGATTACCTCGTGCCTTCCTGGCATGAGATCGAGTCACGCATCACCCATCAAATGGGCTATCAGGGAGGCGCCCATTTTCGTACTTACCTCAATCAGGAAGTGCCCTCGCTAGCACTCAACCTGCGCCGTGTGGACAGCGTCCGGCGGGCCTTTTACCAGGCCGAAACGATGGCAGGTAATTTGCTGTACCAGCGCTTCGCCGACCTTGATGTAAAAAACATCCTCGCCGACCTGCTCGGCATCGCCACGCAAATGGCGATGATCGTCGCCGGCAGCGCCGTCACCGGGGGCATGCTCGGTGCCGGTATCGGCGCCTTTGCCGGAGGAGCCGGAGCCATTCCCGGAGGTGTGGCCGGCACTGCCATTGGCTTCAAGGTAAGCGGTTGGATCCTCGGCGCGCTGGGCATCGCCTCACTCGCCGAGTTCTTCGTCGAAGGCCTGCCACGCATCGGCGATTACTACCTGCGCGGTATCGGCATCGCCTGGGATGGCACGCGCGGCGAAGAAGGCTTGAATGCTTTCAGTCAAGACAGCCCATTTGCCATCAGCCAGGCGGCGCATTACATAGCCATCGGCCATGTGGAAATCGTGATGCTGCTGTTGGGGGCAATGGTTTCCTATCTAACCCGCGGACGCGGTGACGCAGGTACGCTTGCCCAGCAAATGGCCGCCAGCCCGAAAGGCGCGCGGATCGGGCAATGGATGCTCAAGCATGAAGAGGCATTGAAGCAACGGCTGGACCTGCAAGTGCCGGAGCGGCGCAAAGGAGCAGCGAAAGAGCCGCAACCCATGCAGCCGAATCGGCCGGAGGGAAAAGACAAAGAGCCCCCGACGGGGAAGCCCGGTAGCATGCCGCTGCATACGGTGGCATGTTTCAAGGCAGACAAATTGCCGGCCTCCAAGCATGCCGAGTTTGAACGGCAGTTGAAGGGACAGCAGGATGGGTTGAATCGGCTGACGGTCGAGGAGTTTTTGGAGAACGTTGCCAATCCGGTAAAACGAGACCCACGTGTCGCTAAAGTCGCTAGGCTCAAGCTTCAACGTGAGCTACAAGAACGATTACAGCGAGAGCTATCTCAACATATGTCTCCACTGGAAGCAGAAAAACTTGCCTTCAACCAAGCAAAAGAAACGATGGCATCTATAGCTGCACTACATAATCCAGACCTCGTTGCCGGAGGAAAAGACATCATTTCAGGCTTCGGAGACAAGCAAGTAAACTCAACCATTGGCCCTCAATGGAAAGGCAAGGTTACCGCACTGACATCCGCAGCAAAGCAAGTTCCACTCACAGAAATAAATTCAACCAAAATGAATGTAAAGCTTCATAAATGCTAATTAAACGAGATGAACATGGACGAAATATTTTCCAGATTCCTTGAGAAAAATGGCCCCATCACCAAACGCCAGGAGCCCCCCCCATCAAGCATTCAACGCTTTACAGGAAAACTACCAGAGCGTTTACTTGATTACTGGATAGAACACGGCTGGTGCGCGTGCGGTAACGGTCTATTCTGGCTTGTGAATCCTCAAGAGTACGAAGGGGTAGTTGCCTCATGGATAGAAGGCACAGACCTAGAAAAACAGGATACCTATCACTTGATAGGTCGTAGCGCTTTCGGTGACCTTTACTTATTCGGTGAAAAGACCGGATTCTCGCTAACCATCGATGCCGCAGTATCCAAATACTCTTTCGCAAGCCATGCATCCGCCCTCAACGACATGGACAAAGAGGTCCAAAACTTCTTCCTTTCAATTGAAAAAACCTACAACGATTTTGATGGCTTATTTACAGCAGCAAAGAAAAAACTAGGCATCCTCGACTGCGATGAAATGTATGGTTTCGTCCCCGCTTTAGCATTCGGCGGCCCCTGCGACCTTGATCACCTTGAGAAAGTCAAAGCTGTCGAGCACTTGCTATTGCTCTCTCAGATTTGCCCACTCGAACCCTACAGCTTCTCCGACTTCTAACCCCACCTAAAAGGACTTAAACAATGGACGCCATTTACAGCCTCTTCCTCGAAACCTTCGGCGAAACCATCGGCCACCAACCCGTACCGTCCTCGGTCTTCGACCATTACCAGGACAAACTCCCAGGCCAACTCCTCGACTATTGGAAGGCGCATGGCTGGTGCGGCTACGGGGGTGGTCTTTTCTGGCTGGTCGACCCGCGCAAGTACGAAGCGGTGATGGATGCCTGGCTGGCCGGCACCCCTTTCGAAGCCCACGACACCTACCACCTCATCGCCCGCAGCGCCTTTGGGGAGTTGTACCTGTGGGGTGAGAAAACCGGCGCCATCCTGACCCTTGCGGCCTATCATTCTCGCTTTTTCCTGAGCGCACCCAGTTCAAGCAGCGAAGAACGCGACAGTAAGATCCAAAGCCTCCTGGTGTGGGCCATGACTGAAAACATCGACCTGGGCCTGTTCGACGAAGCCCGGGAAACACTCGGCGAACTGACGGTTGACGAGATGTACGCCTTTGTCCCCGCCCTTGTATTGGGGGGGCCTGCCAAATTGAGCCGCCTGCAGCGGCTTGACAGCGAAGTGCATTTGATCCTGCTCTCGCAAATGGCCGACCTCGAACCCTATGAACGCGACGAAGAGGAAGATGAATAGACACAACCCACGCGCTCAGCGATGAAGCGCTTCAGGCTGATCCACATCCTGCAAGATCCCGGCGTCCTGCACTTCAACCCTAATGCAACTCGCCAGGTGCGCCTTCACCACCGAACGCGCGCCCTCATCCCCCATCAGGCCTGAAAGCGCCGGCCAGAAATCGCGGCCAAACAGTACCGGGTGCCCCGGTTGCCCACCATGAAGTGGCAGTACAATGTTCGAGGCTTCGGCCGCAGCAGCGAGCCGGGCAAGGGTCTGCGGGGCTAGCCAAGGCATGTCCCCCAATAGTATCGCCACCGCCTGCGCCTGGCTGTCGACCAGCGAAGCGGCGCCGGCCGCCAGGCTATGGCCCATACCCAGCGTGTAGTCCGAGCTAGCAATGACCCGACAGTTCGCCGGCAGGCCCAGATCCTCACCCCGCTCACCCTCCCGCAACACCACCCGCACATCATCGAACACCGCGCAGGCCCGCTCGACGCTGTGCACCAGCAAACTGCGACCATCGGCCATCAGCGTACGGCGCTTGTCAGCACCGAAGCGCACACTGCGCCCTGCCGCCAGCACCAACGCCACCACGCTCACAGCGCAGCCCGCCCGATGCCGTTGCGCAGGCGCAGGATATCGGCCAGTACCGCCAGGGCGATTTCAGCCGGGGTCTTGCTGCCCAGGTTCAGGCCAATCGGCGCATGAATGCGCGCCAGCTCGTCGGAGCACAGGCCACCAATGCGCTGCAAGCGTTCACGACGCTTGTCGGAGGTGGCCTTGGAGCCCATCACGCCGATGTAGAACGCTTCGGTACGCACCGCTTCAAGCATGGCCAGGTCATCGATTTTCGGATCATGGGTCAATGCAACCACCGCCGTGTCGGCATGGCAACCGCCGTTGGCGATAAATTCCGACGGCAGTTCACGGCGCACCTCGATGCCGTCCAGCACCACGCCGTCGAGCACTTCGTCGCGTGGGTCGCACAGGATGACCTCAAACCCCATCCCTTTACCGAATTCGGCGCAAAAATGCGCGACGCTGGAGTAGCCGGCCAGCAGCAGGCGCTGGGCGGCCCCCACGCGCAGGCGCACGCGGTCGCGTTCACGCTCGACACGCGGGCCCTGGCTGTGGTCGTCGGCCAACTGACGCAAGCCCTCGGGCAGGCGTACTTCGCGCAGCACCCGGCGCTGGCCCTGCAGTGCGCTTTCCAGCTCACGCAGGTGCGCCTGCACCTCGCACTCGGCCGGCAGGTTCTCCACCAAAACCTCAAGCACGCCACCACACGGCAAGCGAATGCTCGAACGCGAGTCGCTGCCGTCGCCGTAACGCACGATGGCCACCGGCTCCGGGAATTCACCCAGGGCTACACGTTCCAGGAAGTCGTCTTCGACGCAGCCACCGGACAACGACCCCAGCCACTGGCCGCTGGCATTCACCGCCAGCAGCGAGCCCGGCGCGCGGGGCGCCGAACCATAGGTGGCGAGCACCGTGCATAACCACACCCGCTGGCCGTTGCACGACCACTGCAAGGCCTGCCGGATCACCTGAAGATCGAGATGCTGCACGCGTTACTCCGCCTTCAGCTCGGCGAGCTGCTGTACGTTCAGGTCACCGGGCAATCCACCCCAGGCCTGGCGCAGGTAGTTGACCATGTCCGTCACCTGTTGGTCATCGAGCTTGCCGGCAAAGCCCGGCATCGGCTGCATGCGCTCGAAGCCGGTGAACTGCTGTTCACGAATACCTTCGAGAATGACTTTGACCAGATTGCGCGAATCGCCCTGGCGCAGCACGGTATTGCCACGCATGGCCACGGCGATATGCGGTTTGCCCTCACCATCGACCCCATGGCAGCCGGCGCAGACGTTGAGGTACTGCTGGTGGCCGCGCTTGGCGCTGTCGCTCATCTGCTCCAGGGCAACGGCCTGGATGGCCTTGGCCGGCGGTGGCTGGTCGCCCAGCAGGTAGGTGGCCATGGCCGCCAGGTCGGCGTCTTCCAGGTGCTGGGTGCTGTGGTGCACCACCGGGAACATTTCGTTGAACATGCTGCCTTGAGCACTGATACCGTGCTTGAGGAAGGTAGTCAGGTCCGGCTGGGTCCAGCCGCGCTCGGCCAGGTCCTGGGCCAGCAGGCTCGGCGCCAGGTAGCCACCCAGCAGGCCGCCGGTCAGGCGCTGGTCCTGCTGCAGCGCGCCGATGGGGTTGCGCGGGGTATGGCATTCGCCGCAATGGCCCATGACCTCGACCATGTACTGGCCACGCTGCCAGGCCGGGCTTTTGCCCTCGGTTGGCTGCAACTGCACACTCTTGCCATACAACATGTTCCAGCCGCTCAGCCCCATCCGCACATTGAACGGGAAGCGCAGCGCGGTCTGCGGGGCCGGGCGGTTGATCGGCGGGATGGTCATCAGGTAGGCGAGGATGGCGTCCGAATCTTCACGCTTGATCAGGTGATACGAGGTGTACGGCATTGCCGGGTACAGGTTGGCGCCGTCCTTGCGCTTGCCCTCGGTGACTGCGGCGAAGAACTCGTCGGCGCTGTAGCTGCCAATGCCGTACTGTTTGTCCGGGGTGATGTTGCTCCCATAAATGGTGCCGAACGGCGAATGAATCGGCAGGCCGCCGGCAAACGGTGCGCCGCCTTCGGCAGTGTGGCAAGCCATGCAGTCGGCCGCGCGGGCCAGGTATTCACCGCGTTTGACCTGCGCCTCGTCGGCGGCCAGGGCAAACGAGCTGACGGCCAGAGCCAAGCCCAGCGCCAATGCGCTACGTACGAAGCCCATGCTCATCCCTCCTTGACCAGGCCGAGGTCATTGAGCACCTTGCGGGTGGCGTCGTAATAACGCACATAGCCGGTGCAGCGGCAAATGTGGTGACCGAGGCTGGCCTCGATGCGGTCTTCCACCTCGCTCTTCTTCAGTGGCTGACGCTGGGCGGTTTCCACCAGCACAGTGGCAGCATTGACGAAGCCCGGTGCGCAGTAGCTGCACTGGAAGGCGAACAGGTCGACGAACTTCTGCTGGATCGGGTTCAGCGTGAGGTTGCCATTCTGGTCCGGCTTGGCGTGGCCTTCGATGGTGCGCACTTTCTTGCCCTCGAAATAATGGGCACCGGTGATGCAAGTGCGTACTTCCTCGCTGGTGCCGTCGGGGTTGTCGACGATCACCACGCAGGCGTGGCAGATGCCCTGGCCACAGCCCAGGCGCGAACCGGTGAGGTTCTGGTGTTCGTGCAGGTAGTCGATCATCGCCAGGTCAGCGGGGACCTCGACCGGGCCGACCGGTTGACCGTTGAGGGTCAGTTGCAGTGGACGGTTAGCCATTGAGGGCCTCCTTGATACGGGCTGGGGTAATGGGGAGATCGCGCACGCGCTTGCCGATGGCATGCGCGACGGCATTGCCGATGGCACCGACCACCGGGATCATCACCACCTCGGCGATGCCCTTGGACGGGTCGGTCGGTGACAGCGGCGGGAGGATTTCGCTGGTCTGCTTCCACACCGCCACGTCGCGCGCATGCGGCAGGCGGTAGCGGTTGAAGTTCCAGTCGCCCTCCCCGGGCCCGCCTTCGTACATTGGCATTTCTTCAGTCAGCGCGTGGCCGATGCCCATGGCAATACCGCCTTCGAGCTGGCCCTTGACCAGCTCCGGCACCAGCACCCGGCCGCACTCGATCCAGCTGTGGTGGTTGAGCACCTGTACTTCATGGGTGCCCTTGTTGACCTTGACCTCGACGATGGTCGCCACCGGGCTGTAGTAGGTGACCATGGCGTTGTTCAGCTGGGTGTCGGGATAGGCGGCGTTCTGCCGATCGAGCAGGTGGTAGCCGTGGCTGCTCATCTGCGCCTTCTTGGCATTCACCGCGCCGTCACCGTATTTCACCGCCACCGCGTCGAGCGGGAAGCGCTCGCGCACGCCGTCGATGACGAAGTCGGCCTCGGCCCAGCTCCAGCGGTTGAAGCCGTGCACGCTCACGCCTGTGACCAGGCCCATGTCATGGGCCTTCTGCGCCAGCTGGGCGAACGGGATCGGCGCCAGGCCGTTGCCGGTCAGCTCACCGTTGACCCACACCGCGTTCTCGCGGCGCACCACCAGCGGGTTGGCCTGGCCGCCATGTGGGCCCTGGCTCCAGATGGCCATGGCCGCCGGCCACAGGCCATGGTTGAACAGCACGCGCGCCGCTTCGCGGGTGGCATGGCTGAAGTAGAAGGCCGAGTTGGTCGCCGACGAGGGCGACGCCAGCTTGCCGACCCAGCGCGGGTTGCGCAGCGCAGCATCCTGCTCGGCCTGGCTGATCAGGTACGGGTTGCCGCTGGTGCTCAGTTGCAGCTCTGGCCATTCGGTGACTGCCGTCCTGACCTCGTCCGCCGAGCGGCCCATGAAGTCGCTGACCACCAGGGCCTGGGAGGTGGACATGCCGGTGCCCAGTTCGGTGCCGATGTGGCGCAGGCTGATGCGCCCGTCGCGGCTGAATTCGATGCTGGCCATCGGTGCTTCGGAGCCGGTGCCGAAGTCTTTCTGGCAGATCGCAAAGCCTACGCCGTACCAGTGGTCCTGGTCCTGCGCGTCCATCTGCTGCTTGCGCGTGTCGCGATTGCGCCACCATTCATGCACAGCGGCTTTGTCGAGAATCTCGTACAGGCGCAATGCACCCGCCGGGACCGCGCCCTGGGTGTTCTTCATACCCGACTTCAGCGCGTTGGCGCGGCGCAGGTCAATGGCATCGACGCCCAGGCGGCCGGCAATTTCGTCGACCATCATCTCAGTCGCCGCCATGCTCTGCAGGGTGCCGTAGCCGCGCATGGAGCCAGCTTCGACACCACGGGAATGGTAGGCGGTAACCGACAGATCGTTCTGCGGCATGTAATAGATCGACTGCGCTGCAGTGGCACCCACCGCCGCCACCGACGGGCTGTAGTTGATGCGCCCGCCGCCATCGCAGCTCATGTCGGCGCGGAAGATCTTGAAGCTGTTGTCCTTCTTGTCCACGGCCAGCTGGTAGCGGATATCGAAGGCATGGCGCTTGATGCCGCTCTGGAACTGCTCATAACGGTCGTTGGCCAGGCGGATCGGCACGCCGGCGCCGTACAACGCGGCCACAGCGGCGTAGAAGACGAAGATGTTGTTGTCTTTCGAGCCGTAACCCACGGTGTAGCCAGGGTGCATATTCAGCGTGTTGAGGGCGAAGCGCGACGGTTTGATCATGTGCACGCATTCCTGCGCTACTTCGAACGGGCACTGGGTGGCAACCACGAAATGCAGCGTGCCTGTGGCCGGGTCGTACCAGCCATTGCCGTTGTCCGGTTCCAGTGCGGCAGGTTCGATGGACGGCGTCTTGTAGCGCTCGTCGAACACCAGCCAGTCCTCGGGCGGGTTGTCCAGTTGCTCGGCCATGCGCTTGGCGTAGAACAGCCCCTGCTCGGTCAGGTCGCCGTGCTGGTTGGGCTCTTTGGACCACACCGGTTTGCGGTTGAGGATGGTGGGGAACAACATCGAATTCTTCAGGCTGGAGAATTCATCGTCGTCGAACGGCGTGGCGCCACCCACCCGCACGAAGCGGAAGCTGCCGTAAGGGTCACGCTGATACAGCGGTGCCTGGGCACCGTAACGTATCGCCTGCTCATTGAACTGCAGCTTGCGCTTGGCCTGGCGGAAGCGCTCGAAGTCGTGCCAGATCAGGATCGCCACCGGGTGACCGATGAACATCGGCACCTTGCCGGGCGGCAGCAACGGGTCGGGCGAATGGGCTTCAGGCCAGGCGATGCCATCCTTTTCCAGGTCGGCGGCAGTGACAACCCGGTCCGGCTGCAACTCGGCACCGAGCAGGCTCAGATCATGGCCGGCATAGATACGGTCGGCCTTGGTTGCCTTGAGCAACAGCGCATGCCCCTGCTGGGCGGGCCAGCCGGGCATGTCCTTGGCACGGATGTCACGGGCGAACACTTTGTCGCCACAGACCTTGGACAAGGCATCGTTGCGGAAACGCGCCTTGCCGTCATGGTTCATCCACTTCTGCGGCGAAGTGGTGACGCGTTCCTCCATCAGTGCGGCAAATGCCTGGCTTCCAAGTGGCGCCATGGTCACGCCGACACCAGCGATCAGGCCGCCTTGCAAAAAAGCGCGCCGGGAAATATCACGGTTGGACATGCTTGATCCTCTGGGCAGCAGGGGGTCTGCCCATCTTTTTGATTCTTGTGCGGGGGACTCGGAAGGGTGAGAACCTTGTCACGCGGGTCAGAAAAAATTGACCTGTGCGTCAACTTTACAACAAGAATATGGGCATAAGCAAAGTCAAGCCGACAATATGTCGCGGTGTGTCCAAACTGACGCACGGATCTGTAGGACCGCCGTTGTAGGACCGGGTTAACCTTGGGTTAATCGACCCCAGCCAGCATGGCCCCATTCCTAGATCTGCCAAGGCGAAGACATGCGCGTCCTCCTGCTCTTCCTGACACTACTGCTGGCCGGCCCGTTGCAGGCCAACCCGTTCGAGGTAAAACCAGACTTCCTGCCGGTCAACCAGGCCTTCGTGCTCAGCCACGACCGCCAGGCCGACGGCCAGATGCGCCTGTACTTCCAAATCAAGCCTGGCTACTACCTGTACCAGAAGCGCCTGAAGTTCGACGGCCTGCCTGCCGAGCAGCACCCGCCGCTGCCACCGGCGCTCAACCACCATGACGAGTTTTTCGGTGACAGCGCGGTGTACCGCGACCAGCTCGAACTGCTGCTGCCGGCCAATGCCCAGGGGCAATTGCGCCTAGGGTGGCAAGGCTGCGCCGACGCTGGCCTGTGCTACCCACCGCAAACCACGCTGATCGACCTGGGCGGCAGTGTGACACCCGCTGCCGAGCAAGCCAGCGACCAAGCCTTGGCCAGCGGCCTGCAACAAGGCCACCTGGCCTGGAGCCTGCTGGCGTTCTTCGGCCTTGGCCTGCTGCTGGCCTTTACCCCCTGCTCGCTGCCGATGCTGCCGATCCTCGCCGGGCTGGTGCTGGGCAATGGCGCCAGCGCCCGGCGTGGCTGGCTGCTGGCCGGGGTCTATGTGTTGAGCATGGCCCTGGTATACGCCGCACTGGGTGTGGTCGCCGCGCTGCTAGGTGCCAGCCTGCAGGCTTGGCTGCAACAACCCTGGCTGCTGGGCAGCCTGGCTGGTCTGTTCGTGCTGCTGGCGCTGCCGATGTTCGGCGCCTTCGAATTGCAATTGCCCGCCGCCCTACGTGACCGCCTTGACCGTGCCGGGCAAGGTACCCGTGGCGGCAACCTGTACGGCGCAGCGCTGCTCGGGGCGCTTTCCGGCCTGCTGCTTGGCCCATGCATGACCGCGCCATTGGCCGGCGCGCTGCTGTACATCGCCCAGAGTGGCGATGTGCTGCAAGGGGCGCTGGTGTTGTTCAGCCTCGGCCTGGGCATGGGCGTGCCGCTGCTGTTGCTGGTCACTTTGGGCAACCGTTACCTGCCGCGCCCAGGGGCCTGGATGGACCGGGTCAAGGGCGTATTTGGCTTCGTGTTCCTGGCCATGGCGCTGTACACCGTGCGCAGTCTGCTGCCTGCCACCCTGTTGCTGGCATTGAGCGGTGCCTGGTTGATCGCCCTGGCCTGGGCCGCCTGGCCGGCCCTGCAGCGGCTGCCAGCGATGCGCGCGGTACCTGTGCTGGGCGCCCTGTGGGGCGGCCTGTTGCTGGTAGGCGCGGCAGCCGGTGGCGACGACCTCTGGCAGCCGCTGCGCCCGTTCGCTGGCGGTGGTGCTGCACCGGTCGCCATCCAACAGGCCGAAGACAGCTTCGTCACCGTCAGCCGCCCCGAAGACCTGCAACGTGAACTGGATGCGGCCAAGGCCCGTGGCCAGTGGGTGATGCTCGACTACTATGCCGACTGGTGCGTGTCGTGCAAGGTCATGGAAAAGCAGGTGTTCGCCCGCAGCGACGTGCAAGCCGGCCTGGCCGGTGTGCACCTGTTGCGCCTGGACGTGACCGCCGACACGCCGGCCAGCAAAGCCCTGCTGCAGCGCTACCAGGTACCCGGCCCGCCGAGCATCATCTGGATTGGCCCGGAAGGCGAAGAACGCCGCGCGCGGCGCATCACCGGTGAAGTGGACGCCGCCGCGTTCCAGCAACACTGGACCCAGACCAGGAGCCAAGGCTGATGCTGACCGTAACACTTGGGCCACTGACCATGGCCCTCAACCACCTGCTGATGCTCACCGCCCTGGGGATTGCCTGCGTGGTCGGCTGGTGGGTCGCCAGGCGTGGCGGCGAGAGCCCGGAATCGGCACTGTTCAATCTGTTCCTGATCGGCCTGCTGTGTGCCCGCGCCGGGTTCGTGCTGGCTTACTGGCCGATGTACCAGGACGACCTGCTGCAAATCATCGACATCCGTGATGGTGGTTTCCTGTTCTGGTCGGGCCTGGCCGGCATCGTCCTCGGCGCCCTGTGGCAGGGCTGGCGACACCCTGGCCTGCGCCGCCCGCTGGGCTGGGCACTGTTCAGCGGTGCGCTGTTCTGGGCCCTGGCCAGCCTTGGCGGGCACCTGTACAGCAAGGGCACCGAGCTGCCCGAACTGAGCCTGCGCAACGCCGGCGGCCAACCCGTCGCGTTGCATAGCTACCGTGGCAAACCGCTGGTGATCAACATCTGGGCCACCTGGTGCCCGCCCTGCCGACGCGAAATGCCGGTGCTGCAACAGGCGCAAAGCGACTACCCGCATGTGACCTTCCTGTTCGTCAACCAGGGCGAAACCCCGGAAAACGTCAGCACCTTTCTCGCCACCACCGGCCTGAGCCTGACCCACGTACTGTTCGACGGCACCGGCCTGCTGGCCCAGCGGGTCGGCTCCATGGCCCTGCCCACCACACTGTTCTACGACGCCGACGGGCGGCTGGTCGGCAGCCACCTGGGCGAGCTGTCCCGGGCCAGCCTGCGCCACGCCCTGGAACCTTTCGACCGGGCCATTGCGCCCGCCCCTGCCGCACAAGGAAACTGACATGCGATTGACTGCACTGCTGCCCCTGTCCCTGGCCCTGCTGGCCGCCCCTGCCCTGCAGGCCGAAGAACTGCCCAAAGCGGTTCAGCAACTGCAAGCCAAGGGGGCCGTGATCAAAGGCAGCTTCGATGCGCCAAACGGCCTGCGCGGCTACGCCGCCGAATACCAGAACAACGCCCTGGCCCTGTACCTCACCCCCGACGGCAAGCATGTGCTGGTTGGCAGCCTGTTCGACGAACAGGGTAAGGACCTTAGCGCCGAGCCGCTGGAGAAGCTGGTGTATGCGCCGATGAGCAAGGCAATCTGGGCCAAGATGGAAAAGACCGCCTGGATCGCCGACGGCAAGGCCGACGCGCCGCGCAAGGTGTATCTGTTCAGTGACCCGAACTGCCCGTACTGCAACATGTTCTGGGAGCAGGCACGGCCGTGGGTGGAATCGGGCAAGGTGCAGTTGCGCCATATCATGGTCGGTATCATCCGCGAGGACAGCCCAGGGAAGTCGGCGGCGCTGCTGGCCGCGAAAGACCCGGCCAAGGCCCTGCAGGAACACGAGAAGGCCGGCAAGGCCAGCACCCTGAAACCACTGGAGAAAGTGCCGGAGGCGGTGCAGCAGAAGCTGGCGGCCAACATGGCGTTGATGGAAGAGATGGGGTTGCAGGCGACCCCGGCAATTTTCTATCAAGACGAGCAAGGCAACCTGCAGAGTCAGCAAGGGGCACCGCGGCCGGAGATGCTTGGGAAGATACTCGGCAAACGCTGAGCCCCCATGACCTGAGGGCAAACGCAGATCCTGTAGGAGCGGCCTTGGGCACAGCGCAATACCTGGGGCGTTTACAACCCCTCCAGCTCGGCCATCAGGTCACTCAACCGGTCGACCTTGTCGTCATCCAGCGCACTGCCCTGCAGCCACTGCACATACACCCTGGCTACTCCATCGTGCTGCAATCGAACATCGCCCGCAGCGGCACATAGCACTGATCGCCCTCTGCAAGCGAAGAGCGTTCCTCTTCGCCAACTGCCAATGCTCGTTCACTCGACCACAACGAGCAAAGCCGATCAATCTCTCCAAAATCAGTCACACGGCGATTAGCGACCCCATATCCATGTCGCTGAAACAGCAGCTCTACACATTTAGAAACACTGATTCTACGCCACCCGCTGCTAAACAATGCCTCATCGCCTACCCCTATTGAACCACCCTCAAGAACAGCTTCAGAAAACTCGCATACTTGCCACAGCAATTTCGCATGACAAAAGCCGAAACCTCCTACATTAATAAAGGCAAAAGTAAACATAACCGACCAATACTAACTACATGTAAGACGCATCTGAAGAGCAGTCCTACAACAATAGCTTCCAACCAAACCACCCCAATCCACCAAATACACCCACCTACTCTGAAGCGCAATTGACATAGATCAATCGAACGCCTAAACCTCTTCATGCCCGCACTCTTTCGGGCAACAACAAAAACAAGGAGACACTATGGAAAATCAATATGGCATTATGAATCGCCCCTGGTTTCGTAGACACCTCCAAGCCTCATAATGAGGCCCAAATAGGAGGTGTCATGAGTCGTCAGCGTTACCCCGAAGAATTCAAAATCGAAGCGGTCAAGCAAGTGACCGAGAAAGGCAAGACTGTCGCCGATGTTGCCCAGCGCCTGGGCATGTCTGTTCACAGCCTCTACGCCTGGATCAAGCTCTACAGCAAACCCCAAGAGCAGCGTCAGCAAGACGATGAGCAGCAAGCCGAACTGCGCAAGCTTCGCGCAGAACTCAAGCGCGTGACTGAAGAGCGAGACATCTTAAAAAAGGCCGCCGCGTACTTTGCCAAGGAGTGCAACTGAAGTACGCCTTCATCAAGAAGCACTCGACGGATCACCCGGTGCGGCGCCTATGCCAAACCCTAAAGGTGCATCCCAGCGGCTACTACGCCTGGCTGACCGAGCCTCAATCTGCCCGAGCAAAAGAAGATCATCGTCTGCTTGGCTTGATCAAACATGCTTGGCTCGAAAGCGGAGGTGTGTACGGCTACCGCAAAATTCATGATGACCTGCGTGAGCTGGGAGAGACATGCGGGCGCAATCGAGTCGGACGCTTGATGCAGGCAGAGGGGTTGCGTTCGCAAACGGGCTATCGGCGGCGTCCAGGGTTTTACGGTGGAAAGCCAACAGTGGCCTCTCCCAACCATCTCGCGCGGCAGTTCAAAGTCAGTGAGCCGAATAAGGTCTGGGTAACCGATATCACTTACATCCGCACCTATGAAGGATGGCTGTACCTAGCGGTAGTCCTGGATCTGTTTTCCCGCCAAGTGATTGGCTGGTCAATGAAGCCCCGCATGTGCAGCGACCTGGCGCTTGACGCGATGTTGATGGCCGTGTGGCGCCGCAAACCACGGCAGCAAGTGATGATCCATTCAGACCAAGGCAGTCAATTCAGTAGCTCAGACTGGCAAAGCTTCTTGAAGGCCAACAATATAATCAGCAGCATGAGTCGGCGGGGAAATTGCCACGACAATGCCGTAGCCGAAAGCTTTTTCCAGCTTTTGAAGCGGGAGCGAATCCGACGAAAAATCTACGCAACACGTGACGAAGCCCGAAGTGATATTTTCGATTACATTGAAATGTTTTATAACCCAAGGCGCAGACACAGCAGTGCTATGCAGCTGTCGCCAGTAGAGTATGAGAAACGCTATTTTCTGAGCTTGGAGAGTGTCTAGGAAACCAGGGGCGATTCAAACAGTCAAACCTTTACTTCTGCAAATATTTTTCACCCAATTTATTCCTCCACATGAATAACGCAAGCCACCTCAACATCAAAAATACTTACTCCGAACACTTCCTCAATAAAATCATAAGCCGTCAGCTCTCCAGAATGGTCCCGTTCCCATGAATCTCTATTTAAGCCACCTCCTACTCAGCGCAAAAAAAATCACACGCATTATCAGGATCTTGATCACTGAGCACTTGAGAGAACCCACATCACTTCTATGGTCAGCACTTGCACCCTGTCTACTCTTCATCATTACAAGCCCAAAGCACACAACCTTAACCTACACTGCGTCAACTGCGTGGTTCTACTCATACATTTCAGCAAGTGTTGCCTTTTTTGGATTTAGTTTTTACTTGATCGGCAGGCGAGAAAGCGGCTTCACTCGCTCTTTCATATATCAACGCGGCGCAATAAAAATATTCCTGATTTCACACACACTCAGCTACTTAGTGCTGAGCACACTCTACGCCTTGCTTTTTTACCTATTGACCAAGCCGCTACGAGGGCACTACTTACTCCCTGAGCTTTTGTATCTGCTGGCATGCTTTTACACAAGTTATCTTATGTTCACCTGTATCGGCCTAGGGATCGCTGCACTGCCCATCAAGTTCAGCACTGCCAGCACGCTTTTTTCGCTCATGTCCTTTCTCATGCTGGTCTCTGGGTACACAGCTACCCTACAGGGCTACGACACGTCTCACCCGCTAACGCTGATCAACCCGCTCTATCTGAGTGTTCAGGTATTCCATGGCGAATTTTCACTTCTCAGCAGTTTCTTGACGGCTCTTTCAGCCTTTGCGGCCTGCACATACCTGACAGGACGACATTTTAGAACCCAACCCATATGGAGCCGCTACTAATGGATATACTAAAAATAACCGACCTTTGTTTCGGGTACAGCGGAACCACGCTGATGGACAATATCGGACTCAACATCAAACAAGGCGAAATGATCGGCATACTGGGCAAGAATGGCGCAGGAAAAACGACGCTATTCGACCTCATCTGCAACGTAAAGAAACCAATCCGGGGCGTCGTCACCAACTCATCCAAGCATCAGGCTTATTTAACCCAAATTCTTACCCCACCCCCTTTACTGCGCATGAATGAAGCGAGCAAACTTATCACCAGCCTAGCCCCCAATGACGCCCCCGATCACTTAGAAATACTTTCAAAACTGGCTCAATGGTCTCCTTCCCTGTCCAAACGATATGCAGAAATCGCTAATAAAAAAGCGTCCAACTGCAGTTATGGCGAGATTCGCAGCTACTTCACGCTGACCCTACTGCTTTTGAACAGTGACTTGATCATTCTTGACGAGCCCACAGCTGGGGTGGACCCTGAGTTCCGGCATTACATATGGCTAGGCATACACAACGCATGCCGGGAGGGCGCGTGCGTGTTGATTGCTTCACATTACACAGAGGAAATCACAAAAAATTGCCATCGCTTTTACATGCTCGCCAATAAACGACTGGAAGCGTTTGATAGTGGTGAACAGTTCATGGCTTGCCACGGCGCCGAATCGTTAGATGAGGCCTTTATCAACGCCGCGATCTAGGTACCGTGGCCACTAAAAAGGGGCGCCAAGCGCCCCTGCCGGTCAAAGGCCTTCCAACTCGGCCATCAGATCACTCAACCGGTCGACCTTGTCGTCATCCAGCGCACTGCCCTGCAGGCCCTGCACGTACTCGGCCAGTTCCTCCACAGTGCTGCACTCGAACATCGCCCGCAACGGTACGTTCAACTGCAATTGCTTCTGCACCCGCGAGGCAATCTGCGTGGCCAGCAACGAATGCCCGCCCAGCTCGAAGAAGTTGTCGTGCACCCCCACCCGCTCGGCCTTGAGCACATCGGCCCAGATACCCGCCAAGACCTCTTCCAGCTCATTGCGCGGCGCCTGGTAGGCCTGGCTGTGCTGGCCGCCAATGTCGATGGCGGGCAGCGCCTTGCGGTCCAGCTTGCCGTTGGCGTTGTGCGGCAGGCTGTCGAACCAGCTCCAGTGCAGCGGTACCATGTACTCCGGCAACTCGGCACGCAGGCGTTGCTTCACCTGTTCCAGCAACGCGGCGTCGGCAGCGATGCCCTGATGGGCCACCAGGTAACCGACCAGATGCTTGCCATTGACGCCCTCCTGCACGCCCACCGCAGCATCGCGGATTTCCGCCTGTTCGTGCAGGCGGGCTTCGATCTCGCCCAGCTCGATGCGGTAGCCGCGTATCTTCACCTGATGGTCGATGCGCCCGACGTACTCCAGCACACCGTCCGGGCGCTGCCGCGCCAGGTCACCGGTGCGGTACAGGCGCTCGCCCGGTGCACCGTATGGGTGAGGGATAAACGCCAACGCAGTACGCAGCGGGTCGCCGACATAGCCACGGCCAACGCCCGTGCCAGCCACACACAGTTCGCCCACCGCACCCAGCGGCACCAGCGCCTGGTCTTCACCAAACAGGTACAGGCGGTTGTTGTCGGTCGGCGTGCCGATGGGCAGGTAACTGCCTTGGGTCGACGCGGCATCGACACGGAAGAACGCCACGTCATCCGAGCACTCCGCCGGGCCGTAGGCGTTGACCAGGCCGATCTGCGGGTAGCGCTGCAGCCACTGCGCGGCCAGCTCCGGGGGCATCGCCTCGCCGGTCGGCAGCATCCAACGCAGGCCGTCCAGCGCCTGGTGGTCGCTGGCCAACATGCCCTGGATCAGCGACGGCACGCTTTCCAGCACGGTAATGCCGGTGGCCTGCACGTGCGCCAGCAGCCCCTGTGGGTCATGGGCGATGGCGTTCGGCACGATCTCCACCTTGGCCCCGAACAGCGGCGCGGCAAGGAACTGCCACACCGAAATGTCGAAGCTCTGCGAGGCAGTCTGGGCGACCACGTCCTGCTCGCTCAATGCCAGGTACGGCACCTTGCTCAGCTGGTTGTTGAGCATGCCACGCTGCTCGACCATCACCCCTTTCGGCAGGCCGGTGGAGCCTGAGGTGTAGATCACATAGGCAAGGTTGTCCGGGCCACTGTGGATGCCTGGGTTGTGGCTGGCAACCTGGCTGGCCTGGATGTCTTCCCACACCAGCAGCTGTGGCCTTGGCGCAACGTTCAGCTCAGCCAGCAACTGCCGGCCTTGCTCGGCACAGGCCGCGCTGCATACCAGCACCGGGGTACGGCTGAGCTGGATGATGCTTTGCAGGCGCGCGGCAGGCAGGCCCGGGTCCAGCGGCAAGTAGCCGGCACCGGCCTTGAAGCTGCCGACTATCATGCCCAGCAGCGGCAACCCGCGCTCGGCCAGCAGTGCCACCGGCTGGTCCACCTTCACACCGGCCCAGATCAAGGCATGGCCCAGGCGGTTAGCCGCCAGGTTCAGCCCGGCGTAGTCGTAGGACGCCTCCAGGCAGCGGGCCACGGTACGTTCCGGGTGCGCAGCCACTTGCGCTTCGAACTGTGCGATATAGCTCTGTTCCAGCGGATAAGCCCGCTCGGTGCGGTTGCAGTCTTCCAGCAGGAAGCGCTGCTCGTCTGCCCCCAGCATCGGCAGCTCGCTCACCTCGCCCTCGAAGCCTTGTACCAGCGCCAACAGCATGCGCTTGAACTCGGCCAGCAGGCGCTCGACGGTCGGGTAGTCGAAGTAGCGCTGGTCGAACGACAGGTGCAGGCCCAGGTCGTCGCCGGGGTAGCACACCGCCGTCAACGGGAAGTTGGTGTGGGTACGGCCCGAGTCGGAGCTGGCATTCAGGTGCTGGGCGTGGTCGAGCACGGCGGTTTCCACCGGGGCGTTCTCGAACACGAACAGGCTGTCGAACAGCGGCTGGCCCTTGGGCAGCTCGCTGCACTCCTGGATCGCCACCAACGGCAGGTATTCGTACTCGCGCAGTTCCATGTTGCTTTGCAGCAGGCCTTGCAGCCACTGGCGCACGCTGCGGCGCTCACCGGCTACCGGCAACTGCACGCGCAGGGCAACGCTGTTGATGAACAGCCCGACGGTGCGCTGCATCTGCGGCATGCTCACCGGGCGCCCGGCCACGGTTACGCCAAAGGCCACGTCGCGGTCACCGCTGTAACGCGCCAGCACCAGGGCCCAGGCCGCCTGGGCGAAGGTGTTGACGGTCAGCTGGTGAGCCTGGGCCAGTTCACGCAGGCGCACGCCATCGCTCACCTCCAGGCGGGTGTAGCAATCGCCGACCACCATGCCGCTACCCGCGTGGTCATGGCGCAGCGGGCGGTCACTTGGGATAGCCGTGGCGCGCTCGAAGCCGGCCAGGTTGGCCTGCCACCAGGCGCGTGCGTCGTCCAGGCCCTGGCGTTGCAGCCAGCCGATGTAGTCGCGGTAGCGCGGCGGCACCGGCAGTTGGGCCTGACGGCCTTCGCCAAGGGCCTGGTAGACCTCGAAGAAGTCGTTCATCAGCAGCGAGCGGCACCAGGCATCGATCAGGATGTGGTGGTTGCTCATCATGAACCAATAGCGCTCGTCGGCCACGCGCACCAGGCGCAGGTGGAACGGTGCTTCGCTGAGCAGGGCAAAACCGGCCTCGCGCTCTTGCTTGTGCAGGGCCTGCAGGCGCTGCTCCTGGGCGTCGTCTGCAAGGCCGCGCCAGTCCTGGTAGTCCACCGCCAGGTTGCCCGGTTTGTGGATGATCTGCAGCATCGCCTCGCCGCTGTTCCAGCTGAACGAAGCGCGCAATGCTTCATGGCGCGCCACCACGGCCTGCCAGGCCTGGGCGAAACGCTCAGGGTCCAGGGCGCTGTTGATGCGGTAGCGGTCCTGCATGTAGTAAAGGCCGGTGCCCGGCTCCAGCAGGGTGTGCAGCAGCATGCCTTCCTGCATCGGCGTCAGCGGGTAGACGTCCTCGATCTGCGCAGCCGGTACCGGCAGGGCGTCGATCTGCGCCTGCGTCAGATGCGCCAACGGGAAGTCCGAGGGGGTGAAACTGCCGTTGCCATCGGCCAGGCAATGCGCGACCAGCGTCAGCAACTCCTGACGATAGGCCTCGGCCAGCCGGGCAATGGTTTGCTGGTCATAGCGCTCGGCGCTGTAGGTCCAGCGCATTTGCAGGGCGCCGCCATACACCTGGCCATCGACGCTCAGCCAGTTGGGCAGCGGTGCGTCGAGGTCGTGAGCCAGGCCTGCTGGGGCCTCCAGTGGCTGGAACAGCGCGGTGCTGTCGAACTGCTGGTCGAACTGACCCAGGTAGTTGAAGGTGATACGCGCCTGCGGCAAGGCCGCCATCTGCTCGCGCCCGGCCGCATCGGCCAGGTAGCGCAGTACACCGTAGCCAAGCCCCTTGTGCGGCACCTGGCGCAGTTGCTCCTTGATGCGTTTGATCGAGCCGGCCCGCGCCGCGTCGTCCTCGCCTGGCAACGGGCGCAGGCTCAGTGGATAGGCGTTGGTGAACCAGCCGACACTGCGGGTCAGGTCCATGTCCTCGAACAACCCGTCACGACCGTGGCCTTCGAGCTGCACCAGCACTTCTTCCTCGCCACTCCAGCGGCACAAGGCACGCGCCAGCGCAGTGAGCAGCAGGTCATTGACCTGGGTGTGGTAGGCCGCCGGGGCCTGTTGCAGCAGTTGCCGGGTTTGCTCCACGTCCAGGCCGATGGCCAGGGTATGGGCGTGGCGGTGCAAGTTGCCACCCTGCGGGTGATCGCACGGTAGTTCGCGGCGCACGCCACCCAGCTGGCCTTGCCACCAGCCCAGTTCGTCGCGCAGCGAATCGCTGCCGGCGTAACTGGCCAGGCGTGCGGCCCAATCGCCCATGGCGTGAGTCTTGGTCGGCAGTGGCTGGCCACGGTACAGCGCCTGCAAGTCTTCCAGCAACACCCGCCAGGACACGCCATCGACCACCAGGTGATGGATCGCCAGCAACAGGCGCTGGCTGCCCTGCCCGTCACGCACCAGCAAGCCACGCAGCAGCGGGCCTTGTTGCAGGTCGAGGCTGCGCTGAAGGTCGGTGTACAGCGCCTGGCAGTCTGCAAAATCGGCCACGGTGGCGCTCCACAGCAGCTGGTCGCCAGCAGGCTGCGCGTACTGAGCCTGCCAGCCGCCCTGGGCCTCGCTGAAACGCAGGCGCAGGCTGTCATGGTGCTGCACCAGCGCAGCCATCGCTTGTGCCAGTGCGGCTTCGTCCAGCGGCTGGCGTGCCTCCAGCAGTACCGCCTGGTTCCAGTGCTGTGGCTGTGGCACTTCGCTGTCGAAGAACCAGTGCTGAATCGGCGTCAGGCCGGTCTGGCCCTGGCGCTGGCCCTGATCGATGCTGCTGGCGGCTTCGCTGTGCTGAACCACGGCCGCCAGGGTCTGGATGGTCTGGTGCTGGAACAGGTCGCGCGGGGTGAATTGCAAGCCGGCCTGACGGGCCCGGCTGACCACCTGAATCGAAAGGATCGAGTCACCGCCCAGTTCGAAGAAATTGTCCTGCACGCCAACCTGGGCAACGTTGAGTACATCGCGCCAGATCTGCGCCAGTTGCGCTTCCACCTCGTTGCCTGGGGCCTGGTACTGCTGGCGCGCCTGCTCCAGGTCCGGCAGCGGCAGCGCACGGCGGTCGAGCTTGCCGTTGCCCATCAGTGGCAGGCTGTCGAGCAGCACCAGGTGCGCAGGCACCATGTAGTCCGGCAGGTGCTGGCGGGCATCGGCTTTCACGGCTTCGCGCAGCAGGTTCTGCGCCTCGCTACCGGCGCTGGCCTGCTTGCACACCAGATAGCCCACCAGCTGTTTGCCACCCGGCAAGTCCAGGGCCAGTACCACGGCCTCGTCGACATCCAAGTGCGCCTGCAGCCGGCTCTCGATTTCGCCCAGCTCGATACGGAAGCCGCGAATTTTCACCTGCTGGTCGGCACGCCCAACGTACTCGACCAGGCCATCAATGCCCAGCCGCACCAGGTCGCCCGTGCGATACAAGCGGCCCCCTGCGGGGCTGAACGGGTCGGCGACAAAGCGCTCGGCACTAAGGCCAGGGCGGTCGTGATAGCCCTGAGCCAGCCCGGCACCACCGACATACAGCTCGCCAATACCACCTTGCGGCAACAAAGCCAGGTCCTCGTCGAGGATGTAGGCCGTGCGGCTTCCGATGACGCGGCCGATCGGCACGCTGCCAAGGTCCGCTGGCAACGCCTCTGGCGCCAGGCAGGCCAACGGCATGACCACGGTTTCGGTCGGGCCGTAGGCGTTGAAGAACTGCTGCGGGGCAAAGGCCTGGCGAATACGTTGCAGGTGCTCGCCGGTCAGTGCTTCGCCACCGGTAATCACCAGGCGCACCGGCAGTTGTTCGCCCTGCCCGCCCAGGTACTGCGCCAACTGGCTGCCGTAGCTGGGGGTAAAGCCCAGGATGCTCACCTGTTGCTCACGCACCAGTTGGCAGATGTCTTCGGCACCCCACTGCCCCTGGGCACGCAGCACCACGCGGGCACCACACAGCAGCGGCACCCACAAGCGCTCGCTGGCAGCGTCGAAGTTGATCGAATAAAAATGCAGCTCGCAATCATCGCTGCGCATGCCGAATGCGGCGATCACCGCCTGGCAGTGCATGGCGAATTCGCCGTGGCTGACCACCACGCCCTTGGGCTTGCCGGTGGAGCCGGAGGTGTAGATCAGGTAAGCCTGGTGCTGCGGCAGGTTGAGGTTGTCCAGCGGCGCATCGCTGTAGGCCGACAGGCTGGCAGCATCGTCTTCCAGGCTCCAGCGGGCGACGCCTTGCGGCAACTCACCCAAGGTTTTCAACAGCTCACGCTGGCTGATCAGCAAACCAATGCGGCTGTCTTCGATCATGTAGCGCAGGCGGTCGAGCGGGTACTCGGGGTCGAGCGGCACGTAAGCGCCGCCGGCCTTGAGAATGGCCAGGAGGCCGACGACCATTTCCAGCGAACGCTCCAGCGCCAGCCCTACACGCACCTGCGGGCCGACGCCGCGCTCGCGCAGGGCGCGGGCCAGGCGGTTGGCCTGCTGATCGAGTTCGGCATAGGTCATGTGCTGGCCAGCGAAAGTCAAGGCACCGGCCTGTGGCGTGCGCGCCGCCTGGGCGGCGAACAGGCCATGCAGGGTCTGATCGAGCTCGAAATCGTGCTCGCCCTGCAACTGGCCGACCAGCACCTGCTGCTCGGCGCTGCTCAGCATCGGCAGCTCGCACAGGCGCTGTTGCGGGTTGTCGAGCAGGCCAACCAACAGTTGCTGCCAGTGCTCGGCCATACGCGCAATGCGCGGCTCGTCGAACAGGTCACGGCTGTAGGTCAGGCAGCAGCCCAGGCGGCCGTCGAGGTCGGTCACCTCCAGGTACAGGTCGAACTTGGTGGCACTGGCATCGTTGACCAGGTAGTCGACCTGCATGCCGGCCAGCGTGCGGCTTTGCTGGAAGGCCCAGCGCTGCACGTTGCACATCACCTGGAACAGCGGGTTGTAGGCGCTGCTGCGCGGCGGCTGCAGGGCCTCGACCAACTGGTCGAACGGCAGGTCCTGGTGCGACTGGCCTTCGATGGCGGCCTGGCGCATCTGCTCCAGCAGCTCGCTGGCGGTCATCTGCCCGTCCAGCTCGCAGCGCAGCACCTGAGTGTTGAGGAAGGCGCCGATCAGGCCTTCGCTTTCCGGGCGGATGCGGTTGGCCATCGGTGCGCCGATGCGCAGGTCACGCTGGCCGCTGTAGCGGTGCAACAAGGCGGCCAGGGTAGCGGTCATGGTCATGAACAGGGTCAGGCCGCGCTGGCTGTTGAAGGCATGCACACGGGCGACCAACGCCGGGTCGAGCTCGAAGCGGTACAACTCGCCACGGTGGCTCTGCACGGCCGGGCGCGGGCGGTCAGCGGGCAACGCCAGCACCGGGTGCTCGTCGCCCAGGCGATCCTTCCAGTAGGCCAGTTGGCGGGCGCCCTCGCCGCTCTCCAGCCAATGCCGTTGCCAGACGCTGTAGTCCAGGTATTGCACAGGCAACGGCGCCAGTGGCGACTCACGGTCATCGACGAAGGCCTCGTACAGCTCGCCCAGCTCGCGGGCGAAGATGTCCATGGCCCAGCCTTCGGTGACGATGTGGTGCAGGGTCAGCACGAAGTAATGCTCGCGTTCCTCGGCTTTTACCAAGCAGGCGCGCAGCAGCGGACCGCGCTCCAGGTCGAACGGCTGGTGCGCCTGATCGTCGGCCAGTTGTTGCAAGCGTTGCTGGCGGGCATCGGCTGACAAGGCGCTGAAGTCTTGCCAGTCGAGGTGCAGGCCACTGTCTTCGGCCACGCATTGGTACGGCACACCATCGATGCTGGGGAAGGTGGTGCGCAGGGTTTCGTGGCGCACGATCAACGCCTGCAGCGCCCGCTCGAAGGCGTCCACATGCAGCGTGCCGCGCAAGCGAGCCATGCCGCCTACGTTGTAGGCCGGGCTGTCCGGCTCCATTTGCCAGAGGAACCACATGCGCTGCTGCGAGTACGACAGCGGTACCGCCTGGCGGCGGTCGACACGGGCGATGTCGCCTTGCAGGTTGCGTTCACCGGCGGCGCGAATGCGCGCGATCTCGGCACAGAAGGTGCCCAGCTCGCTGGCGTCGAACAGGGCCTTGAGCGGCAGCTCGACATCGCAGGCCTGGCGCGTGCGCGAAACGATCTGGGTGGCCAGCAACGAGTGGCCGCCGAGGGCGAAGAAGTCGTCCTGCAGGCCGATGCGCGGCACATTCAGCACTTCGCACCAAATGGCCGCGACCTGTTGCTGCAGCTCGGTTTGTGGCTCGACGTGTTCGCGCTGTTGCCAGACCGGGGCCGGCAGTGCCTTGCGCTCGACCTTGCCGCTGGGGCCCAGCGGCATCTGCGCCAGCGCGATGAGTTGCGCCGGCACCATGTAGGCTGGCAGTTGCTCAGCCAGCACGGCCAGCAAGTCGGCAGGCTGGGCGCTGCCACTGTAATAACCGACCAGTTGCGCGCCAATAGCGCCCTTGTGAATCAGCACCAGCGCCTGTTCGACTCCCGCTTGCGCCAGCAGGCAGGCCTGAACCTCTTCGGGCTCCACACGGAAGCCACGCACCTTTACCTGCTGGTCAAGGCGACCGAGGTATTCCAGCGCCTCTAGCTGAACTTGCCAGCGGGCGCGGTCACCGCTGCGGTACAGCCGCTGACCATTGCCGTCGGCCTGGGGCACGAAGCGCTCGGCGGTAAGGCCCGGGCGCCCCAGGTAGCCACGGGCCAGGCCCGCACCGCCGAGGTACAGCTCGCCCGGCACGCCTGGCGCAGTCAGTTCAAGCTCGTCGTCAAGTACGCGGCATAGCACGTTGCCCAGCGGGCGGCCAATCGGCGAGCGCTCGCCGTCCGCCGCCTGGCAGTGCCAATGGGTGACGTTGATGGCAGTTTCGGTCGGGCCATAGCGGTTGTGCAGTTGCACCTGCGGCAGCACTTGCAGCACGCGGTCACGCAGAGCGGCGGACAGCGCTTCGCCACCCGAGAACAACCGGCGCAGGCTGCTGCAGGCGCCCGCCTGCGGCTCCTGGATGAACACCTGCAACAGCGGCGGCACGAAGTGCAGTGTGGTCACACCTTGGGCCTGTACCAGTGCGGCAATGCGCTGCGGGTCGCGATGTTCGCCCGGCCCGGCAAGCACCAGCTTGCAGCCGGTGATCAATGGCCAGAAGCACTCCCACACCGACACATCGAAGCTGATCGGCGCTTTCTGCATCAGCACGTCGCTGTCGTTCAGCGCGTAGGTAGCCTGCATCCACTGCAAGCGCTCGGCCAGCGCCGCGTGGGTGTTGCCCACGCCCTTGGGCTGGCCGGTGGAGCCGGAGGTGTAGATCACGTAGGCCAGGTTGTCGCCGTGCAGGTGCAGGCCGGGGGCCTGGCTGGGCCAGCTGTCCAGGTGCAACTGGTCGAGGGCAATGGCGCTGACACCGGCGACCTGCGGCAGCTTGCCCAGCAGGCTGCTGTGGCTCAGCAACAGGCCGGCGTTGCAGTCGGCCAGCATGTAGGCCAGGCGTTCGGCCGGGTAATCGACATCCAGCGGCACGTAGGCGCCGCCAGCCTTGAGAATGGCCAGCAGGCCGACCAGCAACTGCGGCGAGCGCTCGATGGCAATCGCCACGCAGGTGTCGGGGCCGACGCCTTTGTCACGCAGGTAGTGGGCCAGCCGGTTGGCTTGCTGGTGCAGCTCGGCGTAGTCCAGGCTGCCGCCTTCCCACACCAGGGCGGTGCGCTGCGGGGTCAGGCGTGCCTGTTCATTGAGTTGCTCGACCAGCAGGTGCTGCGGTGCGGCGGCAGCAGCCTGGCCCCAACCCAGCAGCTGTGCACGGGCTGGCTCATCGAGCAACTGCACCTCGCCCAACGCCCGTTGCGGCGCACTGCACACTTGCTCCAGCAGCGCCAGCAGGTGCTGGGCCAGGCGCTTGACGGTACTCGCTTCGAACAGCTCGGCGGCATAGTCGAAGGCCAGGCTCAAGCGGCCCTGGTGGTCTTCTTCACTGTGCAGCTGCAAGTCGAACTTGGCTTCGCGGCTATGCCACGGCAGCTCTTCGGCCAGCAGCCCCGGCAGGCGGCGCAGCGCTGACAGGTCGCGTTGCTGGTGGTTGAACATGACCTGGAACAGGCCCTGTTCACGCGCCTCGGGCAGGGCTTCGACCAGCTGTTCGAACGGCAGGTCCTGGTTAGCCTGGGCTTGCAAAGTGGCCTGGCGTACCTGGGCCAGCAACTGGGTGAACGACTGGCGACCCTCGAACTGTGCGCGCAGCACCTGGGTGTTGATGAAGAAGCCGACCATGCCTTGGGTTTCCAGGCGCGGACGGTTGGCGTTGGGCACCCCGACGCGAATATCGGCCTGGCCGCTGTAGCGCTGCAGCAGCGCCTGCCAACCGGCCAGCAGGACCATGAACAGGCTGGCTTGCTGCTCACGGGCCAAGCCCTTGAGCGCGTCGCCGAGCTTGGCGGGCACCTTGAGGTTGAAGCGCGCAGCGCTGTGCTGGCGCTGGCTGGCGCGGGGGTGGTCGGTGCACAGGTCGAGCACCGGCAACTCATCGCCCAGCTGCGCCTTCCAGTGTTGCAGTTGGCGTTCGGCTTCACCGTCGGCCAGCCATTGGCGCTGCCAGGTGCCATAGTCGGCGTAACCCAGTGTCAGCGGCGCCAGGTTGGCCTCCAGGCCTTGGCAGCGAGCAGCGTACAGCTTGGCGAATTCGTCGAGCAGGATGTTCAGCGACCAGCCGTCGGCAACGATGTGGTGCAGGGTCACCCACAGCTGATGGTCTTCGTCGCCCAGGCGTACCAGGGTTACTCGCAGCAGTGGCCCCTGGGTCAGGTCGAACGGCTGACGGGCCTCGGCTTCTCGCTGCGCTACAACCTGTTCGGTCGAGTGCCCTTCCAGATCCAGGCGGTGCAGGCTGAACGGCTGCTGCGGCCTGATGCGCTGAAGCGCCTGACCGTTTTCCTCACTGAACACGGTACGCAGCGATTCGTGGCGCGCCACCAGTGCCTCGAAGGCCGCTTCCAGCGCCACTACGTCCAGCTCGCCACGCAGATGCAGGCCGGCCGGGATGTTGTAGGCCGCCGATTGTGGTTCCAACTGCCACATCAGCCACAAGCGGTTTTGCGCCAGCGACTGGGGCAACGCCTGGGCACGCGCCAAGGTGGCGATGGCTGCGGGGTGGGCACCGCCTTCGACGATGATTGCGCCGACGGCTTTGCTGTAGTCGGCCAGTACCGGCGCCTCGAACAAAACCCGCAGGTTCAGGTTGATACCCAGCTCATCGGCCAGGCGCGCAGTGGCCTGGGTAGCGGCAATGGAGTTGCCACCCAGCAGCAGGAAGTGATCATCTGCTGCCACCGCCTCTACCTTGAGGATGTCACGCCACACCGCAGCGATGCGTGCTTGCAGTTCATCACCGGCAGCTTCACTGGCAATGGCTTCGCTCGCTTCAGGGAAACGGGCATAGCAGTCCAGGCTGCCATCGTCCATGCGCAGGCGGCAGGCCGAGCGCTGCAACTTGCCGCTGGAGGTCTTCGGCAGCGCACCGGGGTTCAGCAGCAGGACCACGGCCGGGGCCTGGCGGCAGGCGTCAGCGATGACCTGGCGCAGGGTCTTGATCAGGTCCTGGGGCTTGATTGCCTTTTGCACGTTGCGGCTGATCTCCACCGCCACGCCGATGCCCTCCTCGCCCTGGTGCTCGACAGCGAACACGGCCACGCGGCCTTTGCGCAGCACTTCGACTTCGCGCTCGAGGGTTCTTTCCAGGTCCTGTGGGTACAGGTTCTGCCCACGCACGATCAGCATGTCTTTCAGGCGCCCAGTCACGAACACCTCGCCCTCACGCATGAAGCCAAGGTCGCCGGTACGCAGCCAGGTCTGGCCGTCCATTTCGACGAACGTACGGGCGCTGGCCTCAGGGTTGCGCCAGTAGCCCAGGGCAATGCTCGGGCCACCGGCCCAGACTTCGCCAACCTGGTTGTCGCCCAGCACCTGCAACTGCTGCGGCTCGACGATGCGTACGGCGTGCCCAGGCTGCGGGTAGCCGCAGCTCATCAGTACGCTGCCTGTGCCCGGCTCGGCGCGGTTGGCAGCGAAGGCGTCGGCATCCAGCTCCAGTGCTGCAATGCCCTGGCCACGGCGGCTGCCACTGACGAACAGGGTGGCTTCGGCCAGACCATAGCTGGCGAAGAAGCTCTGCGGGTCGAAGCCGCAGGCCTGGAACTTGTCGGCGAAGGTCGCCAGGCTGTCCTGGCGGATCGGCTCGGAGCCGGAATAGGCCACGCGCCAGCGGCTCAGGTCGAGCCCGCTGAGCGAGGCCTCGCTGACCCGCTCGCTGCACAGGCGGTAGGCGAAATCCGGGCCGCCGCTAATGGTGCCGCCATACTCGCTGATGGCTTGCAACCAACGCAGCGGCCGGGCCAGGAAGTAACCTGGCGACATCAGCACGCAGGGCACACCACTGAAAATTGGCTGCAACAGGCCGCCAATCAGGCCCATGTCGTGGTACAGCGGCAACCAGCTGACGATCACATCGTCGGGGTTGAGGTCGATGCCGAAGCCACAACGGATCAGCTGCTCGTTGGCCACCAGGTTGCCATGGCTGACCTGCACGCCCTTGGGCAACGCGGTGGAGCCGGAGGTGTACTGCAGGAAGGCAATGTCATCCCCCTTCAGCGCGGGCGCCTGCCAGCTCGCGGCCAGCACCGGGTCCAGGCCGTCCACAGCCAGCAGCTCGGGCGCGTTGTCTGCTGCCAGTGCCTCCAGGCCTTGCAGGCTGTCATGCAAGGCCGCCACGGTCAGCAGCAGGCGCGGTTCGGCGTCGTCGATGATCGACAACAGGCGCTCCTGATGGTGCTGGCGTGCCGATTCCGGCGGGTAGGCCGGTACCGCGATGACGCCCGCATACAGGCAGCCAAAGAACGCCGCCACGTAGTCCGGGCCACTGGGGAACAGCAGCACTGCACGGTCGCCGAAACCGGCACGGGCCTGCAAGGCGGCGGCGATGGTGCGCGCACGCTGGTCGAGGTCCCGGTAGCTGAGCACGGCCTGCTCGCCGGGGGCGTCGGCCAGAAAGCGCAGGGCAATCTTGTCCGGGGTTTGCGCGGCGCGTTGCGCCAGGGCCTGGACCAGCGAGAGCGGGAGTTCGAAGGCGTCCGTCATGGGGTGTTCCTGCCAGTGTCTGTTGGGGCGTGCCGGCTGCTCCGCGAACGTGGGCGGGCAGCGAATGGCGACCGAGGATGTACACAGGGGAACGGATGGGCGGGGGCAGAAATTAGCGAGGATTGTGCGGTGGCAGAAGGGGCCGGGGTGAACGATTTCACACGGCGGCCTTAGAATTGAAAGATACAGATACTAATTACGTTTCGTATTTGACAATCATTATCATTCTGAATAGTTTGTCGCACGTCGTAGGAAGCTTCCTACTTTTGGGTGCTTCCTTTCCCCTCTGTGACAAGGTGATTTCCATGGCGGAACAACTATCCACAAGTAAGTGCGATTCACCATTACTGCAGGCCTTCGTCGACAACCGCAGCATCCTGGTCAAGATCGCCGCACGCATCACCGGCTGCCGCTCGCGTGCCGAAGATGTGGTGCAGGACGCCTTCTTTCGGCTCAGCGCCGCCCCGCAGATCACATCGTCTTTCAAGGCGCAGCTGAGCTACTTGTTCCAGATCGTGCGCAACCTGGCCATTGACCATTACCGCAAGCAGGCGATGGAGCTGAAGTACTCCGGCACCGAGGAGGAAGGCCTGAATGTGGTCATCCAGAACGCCTCGCCCGAAGCAACCCACATCAACCTTGCCGCGCTGGACGACATTGCCGAGGCGCTGAACGAACTGCCGCAGCGTACCCGCTATGCGTTCGAGATGTATCGCCTGCATGGCGTGCCGCAGAAAGACATTGCCAAGGAGCTGGGCGTGTCGCCGACACTGGTCAACTTCATGATCCGCGATGCGCTGGTGCACTGCCGCAAGACCGCCAATCGGCAGGCCTGATCAAACAGGGTTTTCTTCTTCGCGGGCATGCCCGCGAAGAGTCCATCTCGGTATCAAGCCAGCTTGCAACGATCGAAAAACCGCTCCCGCCCCAGAATCATCAGCGCCGCCCGCTTGTGCGGGAAGTCGAACGCCTTGTCGCAATGGAAGCACTGGTCGTGCATGTAGCCGATCATCTTGCCGTTGTCTGCGCGCGGCTCGGCTACCACCCGCTGGGTGCGCGGGTCATCCAGGAACAGGTAGTGCACCAGCGCCGATAGCCAGCTGGCCACCTTGTGCGGCCCTCGATGGCTCTCTTCCCCCACCAGCATATGGATACCACGGTCGTAGTCATCGACCGGGTAAAACGGTGCAATGCGGTCTTCCTTTGCCCAGTACGCCTCGAAGTAGGCAAACGGCTCATCATCGAAGCAGCCAATCAGCGTCAGGGTATGCGGGTCGGCTTCGAGCTTGCTCAGGTACTCATGATGTTGTGCAAGGGTGCCACCTTCCTGCCAGAACGCCTCCACACGCGGGTTGTTCTGCCAGCGGTTGAAGCGTTCCAGGTCGTGTTCGATCTCCAGCGTGCGCAGCGACACCCAGCTACCCAGGCGTGCATCGAAGCGCCGGTATACCTCGCCACGGGGCTTAGGTGCGCGGCGCGGGTGGCGCTTGCCATTGCTGATCTGCATCTGCTGCGGGTACACCGCTGCCACCGACTCACCCAGCCAAGGCTGTGGCAACTGCCAGAACAGCGCCCGCTCGCACAGGTACTGGCCGGGCTGCTCAGCCAGCAACAGCAAGCCACTGGCCAGCGCCTGGGGCTGCACCTCGGGCAAATGCCAGACCAGGCGCTGGCAGGCCGTGTCGCGGGACAGCAACCAATAGCAGGCCGCCCACAAGGCTTGATACGGGCGCTCGGGGCACAGCCGATCAAGGTGGACGTGCAGGGTGGCGCCCGCCTCGAGGCGCACTTGGATCAGCGGGCGGCCTTCAAGGGTGAGGCTCAGCCAGCGGTCACCCTCCTCGGCACTGAGACTGCGCCAACGTGGCGGTGACTGGGGCTGCGAAGCGGCATCGAACGGCATGGGCTTGACTCACGAAAATGAAGAAAGGCTCACTGCTGAGAACGTTGCCGCGTTGCGTGAATTTAGTCGCTGGGGGCCGTGACCGTGATGCGGTAGGGCTCGAAGATCCGCGCCAGTTCACCGCTGTTACGCAGGTCACGCAGCAGGCCGGCGAACGATTGCTCGCCAATAGGCGCTCCCGGGCGCAGCAAGGCGTAGTGGTGATAAACCTGGTCAATGCGTTGCGAAGGCACCAACTGCGCCTTGCTCGCTGGGTTGCGCGCGAGGAAATCGCTGAGGTAGGAGCGCGTGACCAGGGCGATATCGGCGCGGCCCGCCTGCACCATCAGCAGGTTGCTGTCGTGGGAATAGGTCAGGGTCGCGTTGTACGTCTTGCGCAGGTAGTCCGGGTCGGGGTTGAAGCTGGCGAAGGCGTAGTGGTAGCCATTGAACAGTGCCAGGCGTTTGCCGCGCAGGTCATCGAAGTAATGCGGGTCGCTGCCATTGGCCTGGCGGGCGACGAACACTTCGGCGTCCTCCAGGCCCATGTCCACGGTTTGGTGGGCAATCTGCTCCCAGCCCCATTGCGGGTTTTCGAAAATCGCCATGTCGGTGCGGCCTTGCTGGAAGTCACCAAACCGCCGCTGGATGGACGTGGGCACCAGGACAAAGTGATAACCCTGCTGCAAGCGGTTGAGCGCGTCGACCAGCTGTGGCAGCAGGCCGGTGTCGGCCCCCTGTTCGGGGCGCACCGTGTAGGGCGGAAAATGCGCCGCGCCAATCTTCACCTCGACAGCATCGGCAGCCCATGCTGGTGCCGCCAACCCGAACACGGCCAGCTGGATCAGGGTGGACAAGGCCTTTAGGCCGGGCGCTGGAGTCAAGACGGACACTCATCACGGTTCATGCCTGGGTCCGCTTAAGCTAGGCGTTTTCCGGGTGCGGCACAACTGCTGGCGCCCGCTCTTTGTGCCAAAGCAGGCGGCAAAATGCCATAGGGTGCCGGATGCCTTGAGTTTGGCTACGCTCTAGCAGGATCTGCAAGGGAGCCTGGTATGGGCCATTGGTTGGTGATCGACCTGGAAGCCACCACCGATGAAGGTGGTTGGCCGGTCACAGAGATGGAAATCATTGAAATAGGTGCAAGCCTGGTCACCCGCGAAGGCCGCGAGGTCGACCATTTTCAGCGTTTCGTCAGGCCACGGCGGCGGCCGCAACTGACCCCTTTCTGCCGTGAGCTGACCCACATCAGCCAGGCAGACGTGGACAGTGCCGCGCCGTTTCGCGAGGTATGGGCAAACGTCGAGCGATGGCTCGGACACCACCGTGGGCAGCTTCAGGCCTGGGTCAGCTGGGGCGACTACGACCGCCAGCAGTTGCACCAGGAATGGCAACAGCATGGGCTCGACAGCCTGCTGCGCACATTGCCGCACATCAACCTCAAGCAACGCTTTGCCAAGGCCCGCCACTTGCAGCGCCCAACCGGCTTGAACGGCGCCCTGCAACTGGCCGGCATGCACTTTTGCGGGCAGCAGCACCGGGCCCTGGAAGATGCGCGCAACACGGCGCGGCTACTACCGTTGACCCTACCCGCCAACAGCCCCTGAAAGCAGATGACGAGGCCTGTGGGCTTGGGCATACTGGCCAGCCCTTTTTCATCCCCCTCTTCAGGAGTCGCCCATGTTCCAGGTCAACGAGTACTTCAACGGCACCGTCAAGTCGATCGCATTCGCGGGCGAAGAAGGCCCCGCCACTGTCGGCGTCATGGCCCCGGGCGAATACGAGTTCGGCACTGCCAAGCGCGAGATCATGCACGTGGTATCGGGCGCGCTGACCGTGAAACTGCCGGGTAGCGACAACTGGGAAACCTTCAACGCGGGCGACAAGTTCAATGTTGCCGCCGACAGCAAGTTCCAGCTGAAGGTGAAAGTCGATACCGCCTACCTGTGCGAGTACCGCGACTAACTGTTCGCTATTGGCACGCTCGTTGTAGGAGCGGCCTTGTGTCGCGATAGGGCCGCACAGCGGCCCCGGCAATTTACGCTGCGAAGCTGAAAACCTGGGGCCGCTTCGCAGCCCTTTCGCGACACAAGGCCGCTCCTACACGTCATATGCCTGCCAAGAAACTGGCCACTCGCTGCGCCGCCGCCTGCAAATGCTGCTCATGGCTGAACCCCGAGGCCTTCAACGGCTTCAAGTCATGGTCCCCCGCCGTTAGCCAGCTCACCTCGATCGCCGGCGACAACGCATACCCCGCCACCGCCTCGCGGTTACCCAGCGCATCCCGCTCGCCCTGCACGATCAAGGTCGGGGTCTTCAACGCTGCCAAATGCTCCACCCGTGGCTTTTCGGGTTTACCCACCGCGTAGAACGGATAGCCCAGGCACACCAGCGCGTCCGTGCCCAACTCGTCGGCCAACAGGCTCGCCATGCGCCCACCCATGGACTTGCCGCCCACGGCCAGCTTGCCCGCGACCAAAGGTCGCACCTGCCGGTACACCTCGCGCCAGCATTCCAGCAACACCTTCTGTGGGTTGGGCGGCCGCTTGCCGCCGGTAACCCTGCGCTCGGCCATGTACGGGAACTCGAAGCGCACTACCGCAACCCCAAGTGCCGCAAGCCTTTGCGCCATGTCGTCCATGAACCCGCTGTCCATCGGCGCACCCGCGCCATGGGCCAGGATCAGGCAGCCCTTGTAGCCGTCTTTACCCTGAACGCGCGGAGGATCGCAGCGCAAGCCTGGGACATTTGCGACCTTCGCCCATTGATCCCCGTCAATACCGGCACTTTGCCCATTAATCATGCTTGCCTCGCTGTAAAGCCTGCCAAATAACCGTGGATGGGAACCCATACATGAACACAACCAGCAGTACCGCCTATAACTACAAGGTGGTCCGCCAATTCGCCATCATGACGGTGGTGTGGGGAATCGTCGGGATGGGGCTCGGCGTCTTCATCGCCGCCCAGCTCGCCTGGCCTTCCCTCAACTTCGACCTCCCCTGGACCAGCTTCGGCCGCCTGCGCCCCCTGCATACCAATGCGGTGATCTTCGCGTTCGGCGGCTGTGCGCTGTTTGCCACCTCCTATTATTCGGTGCAACGCACCTGCCAGACCACCCTGTTCGCACCGGGCCTGGCCGCGTTCACCTTCTGGGGCTGGCAACTGGTGATCGTGCTGGCGGCCATCAGCCTGCCGCTTGGCTACACCAGCTCCAAGGAATACGCCGAACTGGAATGGCCGATCGATATCCTGATCACCATCGTCTGGGTGGGCTACGCCATCGTGTTCTTCGGCACGCTGATGAAGCGCAACACCAAGCACATCTACGTGGGTAACTGGTTCTTCGGCGCCTTTATCCTCACCGTGGCGCTGCTGCACATCGTCAACAACCTGGAACTGCCCGTCAGCCTGACCAAGTCGTACTCGGTCTACGCCGGCGCCACCGACGCCATGGTGCAGTGGTGGTACGGCCACAACGCGGTGGGCTTCTTCCTGACCGCAGGCTTCCTGGGGATGATGTACTACTACGTGCCCAAACAGGCCGAACGCCCGGTGTATTCCTATCGCCTGTCGATCGTGCACTTCTGGGCCCTGATCACCCTGTACATCTGGGCAGGCCCCCACCACCTGCACTACACCGCCCTGCCCGACTGGGCACAGTCGCTGGGCATGGTGATGTCGCTGATCCTGCTGGCACCGAGCTGGGGCGGCATGATCAACGGCATGATGACCCTGTCGGGCGCCTGGCACAAACTGCGCAGCGACCCGATCCTGCGCTTCCTGGTCGTATCGCTGGCGTTCTACGGCATGTCCACCTTCGAAGGCCCGATGATGGCCATCAAGACGGTCAACGCCCTGTCCCACTACACCGACTGGACCATCGGCCACGTGCACGCTGGCGCCCTCGGCTGGGTCGCCATGATCTCGATCGGTGCGCTGTACCACACCATCCCGAAAGTGTTTGGCAAAGAGCGCATGTACAGCCTCGGCCTGATCAACGCGCACTTCTGGCTGGCCACCATCGGCACCGTGCTGTACATCGCCTCGATGTGGGTCAACGGCATCGCCCAGGGCCTGATGTGGCGCGCGGTCAACAGCGACGGCACGCTCACCTACTCGTTCGTGGAAACCCTGGTGGCCAGCCACCCAGGCTTCGTCGTGCGCTTCGTCGGCGGTGCGATCTTCCTCAGCGGCATGTTCCTGATGGCCTGGAACACCTGGCGCACCGTGCGTTCGCCAGCGCTTGACGTCGCCCCTGCGAACGCCCAGTTGGCTTGAGGAGAAACGCCTGATGAAACATGAAGTCATCGAGAAAAACGTCGGCCTGATGGCCCTGCTGATGGTGTTCGCCGTCAGTATCGGCGGCCTGACCCAGATCGTCCCGCTGTTCTTCCAGGACGTCACCAACAAGCCGGTGGAAGGCATGAAGCCCTACACCGCACTGCAGCTGGAAGGCCGCGACATCTACATCCGCGAAGGCTGCGTGGGTTGCCATTCGCAGATGATCCGCCCGTTCCGCGCCGAAACCGAGCGCTACGGCCACTACTCGGTGGCCGGCGAGAGCGTGTGGGACCACCCGTTCCTGTGGGGTTCCAAGCGCACCGGGCCGGACCTGGCCCGGGTCGGCGGCCGCTACTCGGACGATTGGCACCGTGCGCACCTGTACAACCCGCGCAACGTAGTGCCGGAGTCGAAGATGCCGTCGTACCCGTGGCTGGTCGCCCAGCAGGTCGACAACAGCCACACCGACGTCAAGATGCGCACCTTGCGCACCCTGGGCGTGCCGTACACCGACGCCGACATTGCCGGCGCCCGTGACGCAGTCAAGGGCAAGACCGAGATGGACGCGCTGGTCGCCTACCTGCAGGTGCTCGGCACCGCGATCAAGAACAAGAGGTGAGTGCGATGCATATGGACATCGGCATGATCCGCGGCCTGGGTACCCTGGTGGTGATGATCGCCTTCATCGGCCTCTCCCTGTGGGTGTTCAACCGCCGCCGCGACCGTGATTTCGCCGAAGCGCGCCTGCTGCCCTTCGTCGACGACCACCTGCCCCCTGCCGGACAGGAACCTGCTGCAAAAAGGAGTAACGGGCAATGACCACCTTCTGGAGTACGTACATCAGCGTACTGACCATCGGTAGCCTGATTGGCCTGACCTGGCTGCTGCTCGCCACCCGCAAGGGCGAGAGCAAAAACACCACCGACCAAACCATGGGCCACAGCTTCGACGGTATCGAGGAGTACGACAACCCGCTGCCCAAGTGGTGGTTCTGGTTGTTCGTCGGCACCTTGGTGTTCTCGGTCGGTTACCTGATCCTCTACCCCGGCCTGGGCAACTGGAAAGGCATCCTGCCTGGCTATGAAAATGGCTGGACCGGCGTCAACGAATGGCAAAAGGAAATGGACAAGGCTGATGCCAAGTTCGGCCCCATCTTCGCCAAGTACGCCGCCATGCCCGTGGAAGAAGTGGCCAAGGACCCGCAGGCGCTGAAAATGGGCAGCCGCCTGTTTGCCTCCAACTGCTCGGTGTGCCACGGCTCGGACGCCAAAGGTGCCTACGGCTTCCCCAACCTCACCGACAAGGACTGGCGCTGGGGCGGCGAGCCGGAAACCATCAAGGCTTCGATCATGAACGGCCGCCACGGCGTGATGCCGGCCTGGGCTGAAGTGATCGGCGAGCAGGGCGTGGCCGATGTGGCCGCGTTCGTGCTGACCAACCTGGATGGCCGCACCCTGCCAGAAGGGGTCAAGGCCGACGCGGCCAAGGGCAAGGAAATCTTTGCCAGCAACTGCGTGGCCTGCCACGGGCCGGAAGGCAAGGGCACCCCAGCCATGGGCGCACCCGACCTGACCCACCCGCAGGCGTTCATCTACGGCTCGAGCTTTGCCCAGCTGCAGCAGACCGTTCGTTATGGTCGCCAAGGGCAGATGCCGGCGCAGGCCGAGATCCAAGGCAACGACAAGGTGCACCTGCTGGCGGCGTATGTGTATAGCCTGTCGCAGGATGATGCTGCTGAAACCGTGACTGCCAAGTAATACCCTGGGGCCGCTTTGCGGCCCCTTTCCGCTCCACCCCCTCCCTTGCACCCCCTCCGAACACAACTAAGCTTGTTGCCTCAGTGGGCTTCGCGCCGAAAGGACCGAAGCAGACGCGGCGCATAGCCTGTCGCCGTCCCGATAAAAAGCTTGACCGATCGATCAGAAAAAGGTGAAAAACGGTACACATTACAAATATTTATTTGTGTACAATCGTCCGGACCCGATCGCTGCGGGACATCAGTGAACGGGCTCGGACACGGGTCGGCGTACCAAAGTTGCGTTGCGGTAACCTTGCTGGTTATCAATACTGGCGCCGATTTTTCGACCAACAAGAACATCAAAACCGTGGAACCTTAGAATGAGCACAGCAATCAGTCCGACTGCTTATAACTATAAGGTCGTCCGCCAGTTCGCCATCATGACGGTGGTCTGGGGGATCCTTGGCATGGGCCTCGGCGTCTTCATCGCCTCGCAGCTGGTATGGCCGCAACTGAACCTGGACCTGCCCTGGACCAGCTTCGGCCGCCTGCGCCCGCTGCACACCAACCTGGTGATCTTCGCCTTCGGGGGCTGTGCGCTGTTCGGCACCAGCTACTACGTGGTGCAGCGCACCTGCCAGACCCGGCTGATCTCCGACAGCATGGCCGCCTTCACCTTCTGGGGTTGGCAGGCAGTGATCGTCGGCGCGCTGATCACCCTGCCGATGGGCTACACCACCACCAAGGAATACGCCGAGCTCGAATGGCCGCTGGCGATCCTGCTGGCCATCGTCTGGGTAACCTACGGGTTGGTGTTCTTCGGCACCATCGTCAAGCGCAAGACCAAGCACATCTACGTCGGCAACTGGTTCTACGGCGCCTTCATCGTGGTCACCGCGATGCTGCACATCGTCAACCACATCTCGCTGCCGGTGAGCCTGTTCAAGTCGTACTCGGCCTACGCCGGCGCCACCGACGCAATGATCCAGTGGTGGTACGGCCACAACGCCGTGGGCTTCTTCCTCACCACTGGCTTCCTGGGGATGATGTACTACTTCGTGCCCAAGCAGGCCGAGCGGCCGATCTACTCGTATCGCCTGTCGATCGTGCACTTCTGGGCGCTGATCACCCTGTACATCTGGGCAGGCCCCCACCACCTGCACTACACCGCCCTGCCTGACTGGGCGCAGTCGCTGGGCATGGTGATGTCGATCATCCTGCTGGCGCCAAGCTGGGGTGGCATGATCAACGGCATGATGACCCTGTCCGGTGCCTGGCACAAACTGCGCACCGACCCGATCCTGCGCTTCCTGGTGGTTTCGCTGGCGTTCTACGGCATGTCCACCTTCGAAGGCCCGATGATGGCCATCAAGACCGTGAACTCGCTGTCGCACTACACCGACTGGACCATCGGCCACGTCCACGCCGGCGCCCTCGGCTGGGTGGCAATGATCTCGATCGGCGCCGTGTACCACATGATCCCGAAACTCTACGGCCGCGAGCAGATGCACAGCGTCGGCTTGATCAACGCGCACTTCTGGCTGGCCACCATCGGCACCGTGCTGTACATCGCCTCGATGTGGGTCAACGGCATTACCCAAGGCCTGATGTGGCGCGCCATCAACGATGACGGCACCCTCACCTACTCCTTCGTCGAAGCCCTGCAGGCCAGCCACCCTGGCTATATCGTCCGCGCCCTGGGCGGTGCGTTCTTCGCCAGCGGCATGCTGCTGATGGCCTACAACGTGTTCCGTACCGTACGTGCCGCCAACCCGGCACAGGCTGAGGAAGCCGCCAAGATCGTCGTTGTGGGAGCGCACTGATGAAGCATGAAGCCGTCGAGAAGAACATAGGCCTGCTGGCCTTCTTCATGGTCATCGCCGTGAGCGTCGGTGGCCTGACCCAGATCGTCCCGCTGTTTTTCCAGGACGTCACCAACAAGCCGGTCGAGGGCATGAAGCCACGCACTGCGTTGGAGCTGGAAGGCCGCGATATCTACATCCGCGAAGGCTGCGTGGGCTGCCACTCGCAGATGATCCGCCCGTTCCGCGCCGAAACCGAGCGCTACGGCCACTACTCGGTGGCTGGCGAGAGCGTGTGGGACCACCCGTTCCTGTGGGGCTCCAAGCGTACCGGGCCGGACCTGGCCCGTGTCGGTGGCCGCTACTCCGATGACTGGCACCGTGCGCACCTGTACAACCCGCGCAACGTGGTACCGGAATCGAAGATGCCGTCCTACCCGTGGCTGGTCGAGAACAAGCTCGACGGCAAGGACACCGCGAAAAAGATGGAAGTGCTGCGCACACTCGGCACCCCGTACACCGACGCCGACATTGCCGGCGCGCGTGACGCGGTCAAGGGCAAGACCGAAATGGACGCCATCGTCGCGTACCTGCAGGGTCTTGGCACCATCATCAAGAGCAAACGGTGACGCTGATGGATATCGGGATGATTCGCGGCCTGGGCACCGTCGTGGTGATGGTGGCCTTCGTGGGCCTGGCGCTGTGGGTATTCAACCCACGGCGTAAAAAGGACTTCGACGAAGCGACCCAACTGCCCTTCGCGGATGACCCCGAGGCCTGCCGCCACGTCGAGCAAGAGCACGCAAAAGCTTCTGGGAGCAAACAACAATGACAACCTTCTGGAGTCTGTACGTTACCGTCCTGACCCTGGGCACCATCTTCTCGTTGACCTGGCTGCTGCTGTCGACCCGCAAGGGCCAGCGCGAAGAGGTTACCGACGAAACCGTCGGGCATGCCTTCGATGGCATCGAGGAGTACGACAACCCGCTACCCAAATGGTGGTTCTGGCTGTTCGTCGGCACCATCGTCTTCGCCCTCGGCTATCTGGTGCTGTACCCAGGCCTGGGCAACTGGAAAGGCATTCTGCCGGGTTACTCGTACCTGGATAACGACAAGCAGACCGAGTTTTCCAATGGCCAGCCAGGCTGGACCGGCGTGCACGAGTGGGAAAAGGAAATGGCCAAGGCCGACGCCCGTTTCGGGCCGATCTTCGCCAAGTTCGCCGCCATGCCCATCGAGGACGTGGCCAAGGACCCGCAGGCCCTGAAAATGGGCGCGCGCTTGTTCGCCTCGAACTGCTCGGTGTGCCACGGTTCCGACGCCAAGGGTGCCTTCGGCTTCCCCAACCTGACCGATAACGACTGGCGCTGGGGTGGCGAGCCAGACACCATCAAAACCACCATCATGGGCGGCCGCCATGGCGTGATGCCAGCCTGGGCCGAGGTGATCGGCGACCAGGGTGTGGCTGACGTGGCGGCGTTCGTGGTCAGCAAGCTGGATGGCCGCACGCTGCCGGAAGGCGCCAAGGCCGATGCCGAGAACGGGCAAAAGATCTTCGCCGCCAACTGCGTGGCCTGCCACGGGCCGGAAGGCAAAGGTACACCCGCCATGGGCGCGCCGAACCTGACCCACCCGCAAGCGTTCATCTACGGTTCGAGCTTTGCACAGCTGCAGCAGACCATTCGTTATGGTCGCCAAGGGCAGATGCCGGCCCAGGAGCAACTGCAGGGTAATGACAAGGTGCACTTGCTGGCGGCTTATGTTTACAGCCTGTCGCACCAGGCCGAACCGGCCAAGGCTGAGTAAGCAGGCTCGGCCTCTTCGCGGCTGAAGCCGCGAAGAGGCCGGTACAGCCACGCATTTCTTGCAGGCTGATGACCTGGATCAATTGACACCCGCCATAACACGATTCATACCACGAACCCAACGCGACTAAAGGTCGCAGTGCGGCCCCATACTGCCAACAGCGGCGTATCATGGACCGCAGAGCGCTAGCAGATTGCGCGAGACTGCGGCCGGCACGCACTGGCCGCGGCATTTCTCCACTGCCGTGGGACTTGATGATGAGCAAGCAAATTCCGGTACATGATGTAACCCCGCCTGCCAACAAAGGGAAGGATTCCGTCGACCTTTACGCCTCCCGCGAAAAAATCTACACCCGCGCCTTTACCGGCTTGTTCCGTCGCCTGCGCATGGTCGGCGGTGCTGCACTGTTTCTGCTGTACTTCGGCACCGTGTGGCTGAACTGGGGCGGCCACCAGGCCGTGTGGTGGAACCTGCCCGAACGCAAGTTCTACATCTTCGGCGCCACTATCTGGCCGCAGGACTTCATCCTGCTGTCAGGCATCCTGATCGTCGCCGCCTTCGGCCTGTTCTTCGTCACCGTGTACGCAGGCCGCGTCTGGTGCGGCTACACCTGCCCGCAAAGCGTGTGGACGTGGATTTTCATGTGGTGCGAAAAGGTCACCGAGGGCGACCGCAACCAGCGCATGAAGCTCGACAAAGCCCCCATGAGCGGCAACAAGTTCCTGCGCAAGTTCGCCAAGCACAGCCTTTGGCTGCTGATCGGTTTCGTCACCGGCATGACCTTCGTCGGCTACTTCTCGCCCATCCGTGAACTGGTGATCGAGTTCTTCACTGGCCAGGCCGATGGCTGGGCGTATTTCTGGGTCGGTTTCTTCACCCTTGCCACCTACGGCAATGCCGGCTGGCTGCGCGAGCAGGTGTGCGTGTACATGTGCCCCTACGCACGCTTCCAGAGCGTGATGTTCGACAAGGACACGCTGATCGTGTCCTACGACCCGCGCCGTGGTGAAACCCGTGGGCCGCGTAAAAAAGACGCCGACTACAAGGCCCAAGGCCTGGGCGACTGCATCGATTGCACCATGTGCGTACAAGTCTGCCCCACCGGCATCGACATCCGTGATGGCCTGCAGATCGAGTGCATCGGCTGCGCCGCGTGCATCGACGCCTGCGACAGCATCATGGAGAAGATGAATTACCCCAAAGGGCTGATCAGCTATACCACCGAACACAACTTGTCCGGGCAGAAGACTCACATGTTGCGCCCGCGCCTGATTGGTTATGCCGTGGTGCTGCTGGTGATGATCATCGGCCTGGCCACCGCCTTCGCCACCCGTTCGCTGGTTGGTTTCGACGTCAGCAAAGACCGCGTACTGTACCGCGAAAACGCCCAGGGCCGGATCGAGAACGTGTACAGCCTGAAGGTGATGAACAAGGACCAGCGCGACCACGTCTACGTACTGGACGCTGCCGGCCTGCCGGACCTCAAGCTCGAAGGCCAGCGCGAAATCCGCGTGGCCGCTGGTGATATCGTCAGCCTGCCGGTGCAGCTGTCGATCGCCCCCGAGAAGCTGCCCTCGACCACCAACGAAATCACCTTCATCCTCAAGAGCGCCGACGACAGCGACGCCCAGGTTGAAGCCAAGAGCCGCTTCATCGGCCCACAGATCCGCTAAGAGAGATAACGCACAATGCCTGCCGCCACCGCCGCCAGCCCCTGGTACAAGCACCTCTGGCCCTGGATCATCATCGGCATCCTCACCACCTCGGTGTGCCTGAGCCTGACCATGGTCAGCATCGCCGTACGCAATCCGGACAACCTGGTGAACGACAACTACTACGAGGCCGGAAAGGGCATCAACCGTTCACTGGACCGCGAGCTGCTTGCGCAGCAACTGGGACTGAAGGCCAGCGTGCACCTGGACGAGCTGACTGGCGAAGTGGACCTGCGCCTGAGCGGCAACAGTGGCCCGCAAAGCCTGGAGTTGAACCTGATTTCGCCCACCCAGCCGGAGAAAGACCGCAAGGTGCTGCTGAGCCGGGTCGAAGCGGGGCGCTATGTAGGGCAACTGGAAGACAAGGTCGACGGGCGCCGCTTCGTCGAGCTGCTGGGGAGTGAAGGTGGCCAGGTGTGGCGCTTGTTCGAAGAGGAAAAAGTCGAACACGGGGTTACATTGCAACTGGGTGATGAAGCCATCCAAGGCGCCGAGCACCTGTAGGAGCGGCCTTGCCGAAGCGTCGGACCGGTCCGAAAGGGCTGCGCAGCAGCCCCGGCAATCTATGCGACGAAGCTGAAATCGTGGGGCCGCTTCGCGACCCTTTCGCGACACAAGGCCGCTCCTACAGGGGAGCGCGTCAACCGCGCCGATATGTGTAAGGCAATGATGCAATGACCCAGCCCACCCCCTGCTACCACTGCGCCCTGCCCGTCCCGGCCGGCAGCCGCTTTACCGCCGTGGTGCTCGGCGAGCCCCGGGCGTTCTGCTGCCCCGGCTGCCAGGCGGTGGCTGAGTCGATCGTCGCCGGCGGCCTGGAGCACTACTACCAGCACCGCAGTGACAACAGCGCCAACCCCGAGGCCCTGCCCAGGCAGTTGCAGGACGAACTGGCCCTGTACGACCGTAGCGACGTGCAGCAAACCTTCGTCCGTCACCAGGGCGAGCTGGCCGAAACCACCCTACTGATCGAGGGGATCAGCTGTGCTGCCTGTGGCTGGCTGATCGAAAAGCACCTGCGCAACCTGCCCGGCGTCGCCGAGGCGCGCCTGAACCTGTCCAACCACCGTCTGCTGCTGAGCTGGGACGACAAGCAACTGCCGCTCTCGCGCCTGCTCGCCGAGTTGCGCCAGATCGGTTACGCCGCCCACCCCTACCAGCCCGACAAGGCCGCCGAACAGTTGGCCCAAGAGAACCGCAGCGCCCTGCGCCGCCTGGGCGTGGCCGGGCTTTTGTGGTTCCAGGCGATGATGGCAACCATGGCCACCTGGCCGGAATTCAACATCGACCTGTCGCCCGAGCTGCACACCATCCTGCGCTGGGTGGCACTGTTCCTGACCATCCCCATCGTGTTCTACAGCTGCGCACCGTTCTTCAAGGGCGCAGCGCGCGACCTGCGCACCCGTCACCTGACCATGGACGTTTCGGTGTCACTGGCCATTGGCCTGGCGTTCGGTGCCGGCATCTGGACGGCCATCACCGGCAGCGGCGAGCTGTATTTCGACACGGTGGGCATGTTCGCCCTGTTCCTGCTCACTGGCCGCTACTTGGAGCGTCGTGCCCGCGAACGCACGGCTGCGGCCACCGCGCAGCTGGTCAACCTGCTGCCAGCCTCGTGCCTGCGCCTGGACGCCATCGGCCGCAGCGAGCGCATCCTGCTCAGCGAGCTGCACTGCGGTGACACCGTGCAAGTGCTGCCTGGGGCGGTAATCCCCGCCGACGGGCGCATCGTCGAAGGCCGCTCCAGCGTCGACGAATCATTGCTGACTGGCGAATACCTGCCGCAACCGCGCCGGGTTGGCGAACGGGTCACCGGTGGCACGCTGAATGTCGAAAGCACCCTGAACGTGGAAGTCGAAGCCCTCGGCCACGATTCACGGTTGTCTGCCATCGTGCGCCTGCTGGAACGCGCCCAGACCGAAAAACCGCGCCTGGCGGAAATCGCCGACCGCGCCTCGCAGTGGTTCCTGTTGTTCTCGCTGCTGGCCGCCGTGGCCATCGGGCTGTGGTGGTGGCATCTGGACCCGACACGGGCATTCTGGATCGTGCTGGCGATGCTGGTGGCGACCTGCCCTTGTGCGCTGTCCCTGGCCACGCCAACCGCGCTTACCGCAGCCACCGGCACCTTGCACAAGCTCGGCCTGCTGGTAACCCGTGGCCATGTGCTGGAGGGCCTGAACCAGATCGACACAGTCATTTTCGACAAGACCGGCACGCTGACCGAAGGCCGCCTGACCCTGCGCAGCATCCGCCCGCTCGGCAGCCAGGCAGCCGACCGCTGCCTGGCCCTCGCCGCAGCGCTGGAAAACCGCTCCGAACACCCCATCGCCCGTGCCTTCGGCCGCACCACCACACCCGCCGAGGACGTGCAGACAATGCCCGGCCTGGGCCTGGAGGGGCTGGTGGACGGCCAGCGCTTGCGCATTGGCCAAGCCACCTTCGTCTGCGCCCTGAGCGGCGCGGAAATCCCCGCCGTGCCGGAGCCACGCGGCCAGTGGCTGCTGCTGGGCGACCGCCAGGGGCCGCTGGCCTGGTTCGGCCTGGACGACCGCCTGCGCGACGATGCCCCGGCCCTGCTCGCGGCCTGCAAGGCACGTGGCTGGCGAACCCTGCTGTTGTCGGGCGACAGCTCGCCGATGGTTGCCGAAGTGGCCGCGCAACTGGGCATCGACCAGGCCATTGGCGGGCTGCTTCCAGACGACAAGCTGGACCGGCTGAAGGCACTGCAGGCACAAGGGTGCAAGGTGCTGATGCTCGGTGACGGCGTCAACGATGTGCCGGTGCTGGCCGCCGCCGACATCAGCATCGCCATGGGCAGCGCCACCGACCTTGCCAAGACCAGCGCCGATGCCGTGCTGCTGTCCAACCGCCTGCAGGCGCTGGTGCAGGCATTCGACCTGGCCCGCCGCACCCGCCGCAACATCCTCGAGAACCTGCTGTGGGCGACCCTGTATAATGGCCTGATGTTGCCGTTTGCCGCGCTCGGCTGGATCACCCCGGTATGGGCCGCCATCGGCATGTCGGTCAGTTCGCTGATCGTGGTGCTCAACGCCCTGCGCCTGACCCGCATGCCATTGGCGTCGGGCTCATTGCCCCACGAAGCCCCCTTGCCCGGGAGGAAGTCGCCATGCCCGCCCTCTATGTCATGATCCCCGCAGCCCTGCTGCTGGTCGGCGTGGCCGTGTACATCTTCTTCTGGGCGGTGGACAGCGGCCAGTACGACGACCTTGAAAGCCCCGCCCACAGCATCTTGTTCGACGACCAGGACCCTCGCCACCAAGCAGCGGTGAAACCTGACGACACCCCAGCCGACGCCGACAAGGAACCACCACCCCGTGCCTGACCTGCTTCCCCTGCTGGGCTCGGCGCTGGTCCTTGGCCTGCTGGGCGGCGGCCACTGCCTGGGTATGTGCGGCGGCCTGATGGGGGCGCTGACCCTGGCCATACCGCCCGAACAACGAGGCAAGCGCCTGCGCCTGCTGCTGGCCTACAACCTCGGGCGTGTGCTCAGTTATACCAGCGCCGGCCTGTTGCTGGGCCTGGCCGGATGGGCCGTGGCCAGCAGCCCGGCAGCTCTGGGGCTGCGGGTGGTGGCAGCGCTGTTGTTGATTGCCATGGGCCTGTACCTGGCCGGCTGGTGGAGCGGCCTGACCCGCATCGAAGCCCTGGGGCGCGGGCTGTGGCGGCACATCCAGCCGGTGGCGTCACGCTTGTTGCCGGTTTCCAGCGTGCCCCGGGCGTTGCTGCTGGGCGCCCTGTGGGGCTGGCTGCCGTGCGGGTTGGTGTACAGCACACTGCTATGGGCGGCCAGCCAGGGTAATGCCAGCTATAGCGCGGCGTTGATGCTGGCGTTCGGGGTGGGCACCTGGCCGGTGTTGCTGGCAACGGGGCTGGCGGCGGAACGGGTAAACGCGTTGTTGAGGCGGCGCAGCGTGCGGGTGGCTGGCGGGCTGCTGGTGATGCTATTTGGCATCTGGACCCTGCCCGGGCCGCACCAACACTGGCTGATGGGGCATTGACGGGCACCGCTGCGCAGCCCCAATGCCCTTGATACAAATCAACACCGATTACTACTGACGGCCATAGACTCCGGTGCACTGCTGCTCTTTCCGGGGACCGCCCTCATGCTCGACGACCTTCGTTGGGATACCGACCTGATCCGCCGCTACGATCTGGCCGGGCCACGCTACACCTCCTACCCGACCGCCATGCAACTGCACAGCGAAGTGGGCTCGTTCGACCTGCTCCACGCCCTGCGCGAGAGCCGTCGGGCCGTGCGTCCGCTGTCGCTGTACGTGCACGTGCCGTTCTGCGCCAACATCTGCTACTACTGCGCCTGCAACAAGGTCATCACCAAGGACCGTGCCCGTGCCGCGCCGTACCTGCAGCGCCTGGAGCAGGAGATCCAGTTGATCGCTTGCCACCTGGGGCCCAAGCAGCGTGTTGAGCAGTTGCATTTCGGCGGCGGCACGCCGACCTTCCTCAGCCACGTGGAACTGCGCCAGCTGATGGCAACCTTGCGCCAACACTTCCACTTGCTGGACGACGACTCCGGCGACTATGGCATCGAGATCGACCCGCGGGAGGCCGATTGGTCGACCATGGGCCTGCTCCGCGAGCTGGGCTTCAACCGCGTCAGCCTGGGCGTGCAGGACCTCGACCCGGCCGTGCAGCGCGCAGTCAACCGCCTGCAGAGCCTGGAACAAACCCGTACACTGATCGAGGCTGCGCGCACCCTGCAGTTCCGTTCGGTCAACCTGGACTTGATCTACGGCCTGCCCAAGCAAACCCCGGAAGGTTTTGCGCGCACCGTCGAAGAAGTGATCCGCCTGCAGCCCGACCGCCTGTCGGTGTTCAACTACGCCCACCTGCCCGAGCGTTTCATGCCCCAGCGGCGCATCGACAACAACGATCTGCCCAGCCCGGCTGCCAAGCTGGAGATGCTGCACGCCACCATCGACCAGTTGACCGCCGCTGGCTATCGCTACATCGGCATGGATCACTTCGCCCTGCCGGATGACGAACTGGCCATCGCCCAGGAAGAAGGCACCCTGCAGCGCAACTTCCAGGGCTACACCACTCACGGGCACTGCGACCTGATCGGCCTGGGCGTGTCGGCGATCAGCCAGATCGGCGAGCTGTACTGCCAGAACAGCAGCGACCTCAACACCTATCAGGACAGCCTGTCCAACGCCCAGCTGGCCACCCAGCGTGGCTTGCTGTGCAACCACGACGACCGCATTCGCCGGGCGGTGATCCAACAACTGATCTGCCATTTCGAGCTGGATTTCGAACCGATCGAACAGGCCTTCACTATCGATTTTCGCGGCTACTTCAACGACCTCTGGCCAGAGCTGCTGACCTTGCAGCGCGATGGCCTGATCAGCCTGGACAGCCAGGGCATTCGCATCCTGCCGGCTGGCCGCCTGCTGGCGCGCTCGGTATGCATGGTGTTCGATGCCTATCTGGCGATGCAAAACCGCCAACGTTTCTCGCGGGTGATCTGAAAACCGAGGCGTTCGACCGCATGGACAACTGCCCTTGCCAGGCACACTATGGGCGTACAAGGACTCCCGGCAGGCGACCTGTCGGGGTTTCGCCAGCGCGCACCATCATCGCGCACACTGGCCTACACCCTGCGTCGTGGGTTACCCTTACGACTTATGTGTGCTTTCCCACAAGGATCGATTCAAATGTCCGAGCCAGTCAAACTGCGCCCACACAACCAGGCCCATTGCAAGGATTGCAGCCTGGCCCCCCTGTGCCTGCCTCTTTCCCTGAACCTGGAAGACATGGACGCACTGGATGAAATCGTCAAACGCGGCCGCCCACTGAAGAAAGGCGAGTTCCTGTTCCGCCAGGGTGACAATTTCGGCTCGGTCTACGCAGTACGTTCCGGCGCCCTGAAAACCTTCAGCCTCAGCGACAGCGGCGAAGAGCAGATCACCGGCTTCCACCTGCCCAGCGAACTGGTCGGCCTGTCGGGCATGGACACCGAGGCCTACCCGGTATCGGCCCAGGCCCAGGAAACAACCTCGGTGTGCGAAATCCCGTTCGAGCGGCTTGACGAGCTTTCGGTGCAACTGCCACAGCTACGTCGCCAGCTGATGCGGGTGATGAGCCGGGAAATCCGCGACGACCAGCAGATGATGCTGTTGCTGTCGAAAAAAACCGCCGACGAGCGTATCGCCACCTTCCTGGTCAACCTGTCGGCACGCTTCCGCGCCCGTGGCTATTCGGCCAATCAGTTCCGCCTGAGCATGTCGCGCAACGAAATCGGCAACTACCTGGGCCTGGCGGTAGAAACCGTGTCGCGGGTGTTCACCCGCTTCCAGCAAAACGGCCTGCTGCGCGCCGAAGGCAAGGAAGTGCATATCCTCGACCCGATCCAGCTGTGCGCGCTGGCCGGCGGTGCAATCGAGGCCTGATGTGGGCGTTTAGCGGGTATACTTGGGCATTCGTTTTCCCAGGATACCCGCAACAATGCACAGCGACGCCTTCGACCTCAAAGCCCTGATCCGCCCGGTAGTGGACTTCCCCAAACCGGGTGTGATCTTCCGCGACATCACCCCGCTGTTCCAATCGCCACGCGGGCTTCGCTATGTGGCCGACCAGTTCATCGAGCGCTATGTCGAGGCTGAGTTCAGCCACATTGGTGCCATGGACGCGCGTGGTTTCCTGATCGGTTCGATCATCGCCCACCAGTTGAACAAGCCCCTGATCCTGTTCCGCAAGCAGGGCAAGCTGCCGGCTGACGTGCTGAGCGAGGGTTACCAGACCGAATATGGCGAAGCCTTCCTGGAAGTGCATGCCGACAGCCTGTGCGAAGGCGATTCGGTGCTGATCTTCGATGACCTGATTGCGACTGGCGGCACACTGCTGGCAGCAGCCAACCTGGTGCGCCGTACTGGGGCGCAGGTGTTCGAGGCGGCGGCGATCATTGACTTGCCGGAGCTGGACGGGTCGCGTCGGCTGCAGGCGGCGGGTGTGCCGACCTTCTGCCTGACCGAGTTTTCGCTCAGCGAGTATTAAGCATTCAGGGGCAACGCTGAACCTGTGGGAGCGGGTTTACCCGCGAAGAACCCAACGCGGTATATGGCACCGGCTGCGCCGGTGTTCGCGGGTAAACCCGCTCCCACAGGGCCCCAGTAATTCTGAATCAGAGCGAAATAGGCCGGCGCCCTGCAATGGCATGGGCCAAGGTCCCGCCATCCACCAGCTCAAGCTCGCCGCCCAGCGGCACACCATGGGCAATCCGCGTTGCCGCCAACCCCTTCTCGCTCAACAACTGCGCAATGTAATGCGCCGTCGCCTCGCCCTCCACCGTCGGGTTGGTCGCCAGGATCACCTCGGTAAAGGTGCCCTGCTCCTCGATGCGGGCCATCAGTTGCGGAATGCCGATCGCCTCCGGCCCCAAGCCGTCCAGCGGCGACAGGTGGCCCTTGAGTACGAAGTAACGGCCACGGTAGCCCGTCTGTTCCACCGCATACACATCGGTCGGCCCCTCGACCACGCACAACTGGGTATCGTCACGGCGCGTGTCGGCGCATTGCGGGCACAGCTCCTGCTCGGTCAGGGTGCGGCACTGGCGGCAATGGCCTACCCCCTCCATGGCCTGGGTCAGCGCCTGGGCCAGGCGCAGGCCGCCGCTGCGGTCTCGCTCGAGCAACTGCAAGGCCATGCGCTGGGCGGTTTTCTGGCCGACACCTGGGAGGATGCGCAAACCATCGATCAGTTGGCGAATGAGGGGGCTGAAGCTCATGGGAAAGGCCTGACAATTCAATAAGAGGCGGTTTATACCCAGCGGGGGGCAGTGACGTCAAATCAGTAGACCGCGCCAGGGCTGAAACCGCTGCAAAAAAAACCGCCACTGGTGTCAGTGGCGGTTTTGGGTATCGCAATGCCCTTAGAACGGCATCTTGAAGCCTGGCGGCAGTTGCATGCCGGCGGTCATGCCGCCCATCTTCTCCTGGCTGCTTTGCTCGACCTTGCGCACGGCGTCGTTCAACGCAGCGGCAATCAGGTCTTCCAGCACTTCCTTGTCGTCTTCATCAGTCGACATCAGGCTCTGGTCGATGCTGACGCGCTTGACGTCGTGACGACCGGTCATCACCACGCTCACCAGACCGCCACCGGACTGGCCGGTGACTTCGGCGTTGGCCAGCTCTTCCTGCATCTTCTGCATCTTTTCCTGCATCTGCTGGGCCTGCTTCATCAGGCCGGCCATGCCACCTTTCATCATGGGGTATACCTCGATTGGGTCATGTGATGCGGCCTGGCATCGGGCCGGCCGCATGGTTATCCGTTACTGGCCCTGATCGACCAGGGCTTCTACAGGCTCAATAGTATCCTGCCGTACCTTGGCGCCGAACAACTTGATCATCTGCTGGATCAACGGATCCTGCTCGATCGAAGTGACCGCGTCCTGCTGGCGCTCGGCACGCTTGCGCGCTGCGGCCTGGGCCGGGGTTTCCTGCTCGGGCAGGATCAGCTCGATGCGCAGGTTAAGCGTACGCCCCAGGTGCTGGTTAAGCGCCTCGTTCAAGCGCCGCTGCTGGGTTGCATTGAACAGCGCGCCCTGGCCCGGGTCCAGGTGCAGCAGCCAATCGTCACCCTCGGCGGCAATCAGCGTACAGTTTGCCGCGATGTTGCCTGTCATACCGGACACAGGCAACTGTGGGAATAATTCCAGCCATTGCAGGGCCAGGCCCGTGGCCGGCTTGGCTGCTGGCAGCGGTTGAGCTACAGGCTTGGGCGCTTCTTCCTGAACGTGCTCGGCCAGTTCGTCCAGGTAGCTGAAACCGACTGGGTCGCTTTCGCCGCCGTAGTAGTCTTCATCCAGCGGCGGCTCATCGTCGCGATCCATGCCCACGGCAGCATAGGCAGACGGATCGAAAGGCGGCTCGTCGAGTACCGGGGCAGCCTTCGGGGACGCCGCCGGGGCAACCGGTTCAGGCACAGGTGCAGGTGCAGCCGCTACCGGAGCAGGTGCGGCTGCCGGTTCTTCCCATGGCAGGTCGACCACCTCGGCAACAGGCTCGGGCACGGAAATGGCCTCGATCTCGGCCTTCAGCTCAACGTCTGGCTCGACCTCCGGCTCATGGTCGGCTGTCGCCGGTGCAGGCACTTCCACCTGCGTCGCGGCTACCGCAGGCTCAGGCGGCACGAACGCGACAGGCGGTGTGGGCTCGGCCGGCGCCAAGGCTGCCACCGGCGCTGCGGGATCAGCTGTGGCCTGGCTGATCCCCACTGGCTTTAGCACCGGTTTCGGTGCGTCGTCCGTATCGGCCGGGCGGAACGCCAGCATACGCAGCAGGACCATTTCGAACCCACCACGCGGGTCCGGCGCCAACGGCAGATCGCGGCGGCCGATCAGGCCCATCTGGTAATAGAATTGCACGTCTTCGGCCGGCAGCGCCGAAGCCAGCGCCAGTACACGCTCACGATCGCCCTGGCCGTTGTCCACCGCTTCCGGCAGCGCCTGGGCGATGGCCACACGGTGCAGCACATTGAGCATTTCGGCCAGCACGCCCGACCAGTCCGGCCCCTGCTCGGCCAGGTTGCGCACGGCCTCCAGCAACGCCCTGGCGTCACCTTCAAGCAGCGCCTGCAGCACACCATAGACCTGGCCATGGTCGAGGCTGCCCAACATGGCGCGTACATCGGCAGCCAGCACCTTGCCTTCGCCAAAGGCGATGGCCTGATCGGTCAAGCTCATGGCGTCACGCATTGAGCCATCAGCCGCACGGCCCAGCAGCCACAGGGCATCCGGCTCGAACGGTACGTTTTCGGCGGACAGCACGTGGCTCAGGTGCTCGACCACCCGCTCCGGGCTCATGTTCTTCAACGAGAACTGCAGGCAGCGCGACAGGATGGTGGCCGGCAGCTTCTGCGGGTCGGTGGTGGCAAGGATGAACTTGACGTAGGGCGGCGGCTCTTCCAGCGTTTTGAGCAAGGCGTTGAACGAGTGGGTCGAGAGCATGTGCACTTCGTCGATCAAGTAGACCTTGAAGCGCCCACGGCTGGGGGCGTACTGCACGTTATCGAGCAGTTCACGGGTGTCCTCGACCTTGGTGCGGCTGGCGGCGTCGATCTCGATCAGGTCGACAAAACGGCCTTCGTCGATCTCCCTGCACACCGAACAGGTGCCGCACGGGGTGGAGGTAATGCCGGTTTCGCAGTTCAGGCACTTGGCGATGATACGGGCGATGGTGGTCTTGCCCACGCCCCGGGTACCGGTAAACAGGTAGGCGTGGTGCAGGCGCTGGTTGTCCAAGGCATTGATCAAGGCCTTCAGCACATGGGCCTGGCCGACCATTTCGCGGAACGAGCGCGGACGCCATTTACGTGCAAGAACCTGATAACTCATCGAAAAACCATCGTAGCCTGATAGAGCGGAAGATCGCTAATGCTAGCGGAGCGGGGGCAAAATTGCACCCTGCGCGAGTCGTCTAAGCTTGGAAGCAGGCGCGTTGTTCAAGGAGGATACGCCTTTGCCAATATTGCTGGCCCTTCTGCTGCTCTGGTCTGCCCACTGCCTGGCTGAACAGCCGGTGCTGCGCTTCTCTGTCGCGGAGAGCTGGAGCATGCCGCTGGTGCGCATCGAAGCTGACCAGCCCGTGGAAGGCCTGGTGTACGACCTGATAGAGGCGCTGGCCAAGGAAGTGGGCGTACGCCCCCAATACCACGTGATGGCTCGCCTGCGCCTGCAGGAGGCCATGAACAGCGGTGATATCGATGTGCGCTGCTATGTCAGCACCCAGTGGTTCAATGATCGCCCAGGGGATTTTGTCTGGAGCATCCCGCTGATTCACCAGCGCGACCTGCTGGTGGGGCGCGTTGGCGATAGCTCCCCGATGCCCGCGGAGCAATTGCCTGCCCAGGCTATCGGCACGGTGCTGGGTTACACCTACTCGACCTTGCAACCTCTGCTGGATCAAGGCCGACTGCACCGCGAAGACAGCCGCAGCCAGTTGCTGGTGCTGCAGAAGCTGCAGGCTGGGCGCTATCGGCATGCGGTGAGCAACCAACTGTCGTTGCAGTGGTTCAACCAGGGTTTGCCAGCCGACCAACGATTGCAGGGATTGGCGGTGCTGGAAGAGCAGGACCTCGGGTGCATGGTGCGCAATGATCCCGCAGTGCCGACACAAGGGTTGTTGCGGGCGTTGGTAAGGATGAAGCAGTCGGGGGAGATCGAGCGGATTTTGCAGCGCTATGGCGGGATGGGGCCTTGGGATGCTCCGGCGCCCCACCCTTGATCTCGGTTGTGCTGACAGGTGTGAAGGCGCAGGCGATACTGGCCCGGGAAGATGTAGGAGCGAGCTTGCAAGGTGGCTCCGACCAAATTGATCACACTCACACCAAAGCCAGCAAACCCGCACTCAAGAACAACCCCACTCCAAACACAAAATGCGTAGCCAAGCTCTTCAAGCAGTTGCGCGCAGGCGTCGGCGTTCTGGACGCGAAGAAACCCGCCCCCATCACCGGCTGCATGAAGCACAGCGGCGCCACGACCGTGCCTACGCCAACAACTACCGCAGGGAGCAAAGTAGGCGCCAGCAACCAGCTCTCCCCTACGATCACAACCAGCAGCATCGCGAACAGCACGCCGATCGCATAATGAATCACCCACCCCCACACCAGCTCATTGCGCACCGGCTCTGCTTTGGCAATCGCCTGGTGCGACACACGGCCGTCAAACAGATGCCCCGCCCAACGCCCGACCATGGCGAAGTTCAATGTGGCGACACCCAGCCGCCTCAGCAGCAACCCCCACAGGTCCATCACGATGGTGGCACCGATGCCAATCGGCAAGGCAGCTAGAAACATCGCAGTAAACGTCATTGAACAAGCCCTCGAAGATTGACGGTCATCACCATGCCGCGCAGCATAGAAGTTGAAGTCAACTTCAAGTCAAGGGCCAAAAATGGACATTGCCGACGTTGCCAAACGCACAGGCGTACCTGCATCGACACTGCGTTACTACGAGAAGAAAGGTTTGCTCAAGTCCCTGGCCGGGCGCAGCCAGCGGCGGCAGTTTGCTGCCGACGTGGCAGACAGGCTGGCACTGATCGCCCTAGGGCAAGCGGCGGGATTTTCGCTGGATGAAGTAGGCGTCATGCTGGTGGACTTGCAGGTCGACCGGCAGATGCTGCTGGCCAAGGCAGACGAAATTGATGCGCGGATCAGGCGGCTGCAGGCCATGAGCAAAGGATTGCGGCATGCCGCGCAGTGCCCGGAGGAAGATCATCTGGCATGCCCGAAATTTCAGCGGCTGATGAAACTGTCGGCTACGGGAGCATTGGGAATGAAGCAGGGAAGAACGAAGGCGTTCGCGGCAAATTGAGGTTTTTCACCCCCAGAAATGGAGGCGGCCCCACCAGCCACACCCCGGCACTCGATGTTCCCGCTATGGCTGCTCCCTTCCGGGCCTGACCAGGTAGCATGCAAGCATGCTCGATAATCAATGCGGGCCTTATGGGGCAAGGGTTTCAGGCTGATGAGGTAGCATGCCATCTACTCGTGCAGCTAGTCAGCACGGGCACTCAAGACTCGGGGTGTGACCAGAATTGTTCCACTCAATTGGTCCACTTTACTGGTCCACTCTGGTGTTCATTCATGGCCTACATCGTCCGCCGCCAGTCCGTTTACTACCTCAACCTTCGACTACCGAAGCATCTGTTCCCCAACCGCCATACCCTTCGGATTTCCCTGCGAGTACGAGAGCGGCAGGTTGCTCTGTTTCTCGCAACATCGTTAGTGGAGCAAGTGAGCAAGCACCTATGCGAACACCCCCTGACGCCCCCTGAGATGCTCCGTGAGCTCTGCATGCAGTTGCGTGACTCGTCCCCCATGCCAGTCATTCACACTGCTCTACAGCACGCTTCGGGCCCCACAGCGAAGCAAACAAGTAGCAGCCCTGCCCTGGCAACCCTTTCCAAGCTTTATATTGCAGAAGGCAAACGCGGTGGCACATGGCGGCAAGGCAGTATCGACGATGTAGAACGCGCCCTAGCTGACCTTTTCGAGCTGATGGGTGACATGCCAGCGGCAGCCTTTGATGCCCATCAAGCACGCTTATTGAAAGAGCGACTCAGCCGCTGCCCCCAGTACTTTGGCTTACGCCCAGAGTTCAAGGGCAAAACGCTGAGGCAGGTGGTCGAGTCGGGCAGCACCTACAAGACCATCACCGCCGTGACGGTGAACAACCGGCTACGCAAGCTCACTGCCTTCCTGAACTGGTGCAAGGCCAACGGGTATGTCGCTGAGAACCCTTTGGCTGGGATGAAGGTCATGACGGGCTCAGCAAAGGAAGCACGCCTGTCATTTGACCGCCATGATCTGACTGCACTGCTGAGCCATGAGGCGCTATGGAAGGAAGCACGCAAGCACCCGTGGCGTTACTGGTTGCCTCTAATGGGACGAGTTACTGGGGCGCGACTGGAAGAGCTGTGCCAATTGCGGGTTGATGATTTCACTGAGCAACAGGGGATTCAGTGCATCCGCATTGATGACAGCCGTGAAGGGCAGAACCTGAAAAACGCCAGCAGTCGTCGCTTGCTACCTCTGCACTCAGCCCTTTTAGACATGGGATTGCTTCAGTACGTTGAATCAGTCAAAGCTAGCGGCGCTGATCGAGTATTCCCTGAGTTGGAAGCCGTTCGAGGGAAGCTGGGCCATGCCCCATCGAAGTGGTTCGGTCGATATAAGACAAAGCTAGGTATCACCGATCCCCGCAAGACCTTTCACAGCTTCCGCCATACGCTCATTGACGACTTACGTGACGCCGGGGTGCAGGACTCCCTGATCAAGCGTATTGCTGGCCACGAGGATGCAGCCGTTACGTTCAGTGTCTATGGCAGCCGTACGCCTCTGAAGGCGATGCTGGAGGCGCTGCTTACAATACCGATGACAGCAACGGCTTGCAGACCTCGTTGGTAGTCGATACTACGACGTGAGGCCAAGCATCAAGCGATGACTGTTCTGGGCAACCTACAACGCAGGGTGTCCAGATACGTCGTTGGCCATGAGTAGCCCTGAGATTGCAGAGGTAGCTGGCAAGCTCCACACGAACGACATGCGGGACACTCCAAGATTGGTAGGGATATGAACGAAGGAGGCGACCGGCTGTAGTGCTCCACTGCGAGCCAGCGTCACCGACCGATAGCGCGACTGGAAGCGCAAGTCGCCAAACCGTTCAGGGGCGTGAATGACCCCTGCACCGCCTGGGCTTCAGCAACGAAATGATTGGCAGCCACGCAAATAGCATCACAGCCCCATAGCGAACTTACAACCAGGCTTACATAGCTTGCTTAGTTGCAGCATGATCCATGCTGCAATATACATCACGGTAGGCGCCCTAAACTTAGCAACCAACTTATCGCTTGACTTACCAAAACAAATCTGTATCATCCCCACCCTGTCAGAGCCACTGACATCCGCAACACCTCCCCTACTAGATCACTATCTCGCTTGTTCAAGCCAATAGGCCACTGAGCAGAGCGGGTTTCGTGCTGCCTGCTATTAGGCCAATCGTTTCCTATGCCGCCAGGAAGATCGGAGGTTTGCACCTGCACACAATTAAATCAAGGAAGAACCATGAGTACAATTAACACGACTCCAACAACTCCCGCCGAGCACCGAGTTATCGAACTTCGCAATGAAGGAATGGCTTACGACAAGATCAAAGATGAGACAGGCGTACCCGAGCGACGAATCAAGGCATTAACGAAGGGAATTGTGAAGCCTAAGAAGACATTGCAAAGAGCACCAAAGATACTCAAACCGTTTGATAGAACCTTCGAAAGAGTGTATCCGCTGGCTTGCCGCACCAACGGCATTAGGGACTACGAACTACGCGACATCCTACACCAGGAATACCGTAGCACGTGGGACTGCTCAAATGGCTACTACGAGAGCAATTACACTCAAGACACCATCAAACGCATTAAAGCGAAAGCACGAGAGCGGGCACTCGAGGAAGGCAGCAACGTAATCTTCATAGCAGACTGGATTGATGAATGCTCTCCCCGCGCAAGCTTTAACTTTATGGTCAGTGCCGCATCGGACCTTAATAGCCGGATTGAAGAGTATGTAGCCGAATACATGGCAGTTCATGGAAGCAGACAAGGGGATGACAGCGATGACGGAGTGGTAGCTCGCATCAAGCAACGTTACGCAACATTACGATTTCTCTGGAAGCTGGCGGTGCCTGATTACGGCAAGGAGCCCATCCAAAAACTATTGAATAGATCAACAAAGTTAGTAGGTGAGCTTGAAGGCAACCCTGACGTGGAATTCTCGTGGCACGGTGAGATTGAGAAACCAGACTACTATCCTGAGCCGTCTGGACGTGATCACTTCCTTGACTTCGTTGAGGCCCAGGAATGGATCTAGTTTCTCCAACCCGAAGCTTCTAGAGTCGAGATCCATTCCTATTTGTCTGGAAGTCGTAAACCGCGCCTACCATACTATATGACACGGCAATTCCAGACACGACAGAATTTGACCATTAATAAATTACATCATGGCGTCTACGCCATGGCAGGACAGACCGTGCCTGAAGCACGATTAACACCTCTATGCAGCAGAGAAGGGGGGCAAGCAAGCCCCTTGCTCTTGATCTTGCTCTACTCCTTTAAAAGTTATTACTGCGTGACGGGCCGTCACCGTATATCTGCAAGGTTAAGATCAAAAGCTCCGGGGGCTTTCCGCCCTGCCCCCAGCTACAAACATGCCGTGAGGCAAGATATCAACTCTATCACCAGAAGGAGAGGAAGGGGCTGTGCTGCCCCTCTTCGCTTTAGCTCTTGATCCTAATTATGCCCAGCGGCATAGGTGTATTAGCACGTGACGGTGCGTCACAGGTTAGTGAGAGAGCTGAACCAAAGGTATATTGGGCTGTTGCTCCCCTGCCCACTAAAGGAACCAAGCCTACAGGCGCAGGTTAACTCTTCAATCAGGGGTGGAGTGGAGCAGCACCACCCTGCTCTTCTTCTGGCTTTCACTCAAAGTAATCCGCCGTGACGGCTACGTCACCACATATAAAGCAGCAGTAATCCCATATAGCTTTGTGGGGCTTGTGCTCTGCCCCACTCCCTAGCAAACTACAGAGCTGAAGCACTCTCTAAGGCGCCACCTTGAAGGCCAAGATCACCTGCAAGCGAGTGAAGAGCATTAGAAGCCAGGGCTTCAGTAGTATAAGGGCCTACCCGTATATACTTAGAAGTCTCTGATGGCACTTCATAACCACTGCTTCGAACCTTATCAGTTATCTCTCTGCACTCCTTATTAGAAGCGAAGGGCAAGGTTACAAACCATTGCTCTTTACTAACAGTATTTGAATCCCCTTGAGCCAGAGGCTCTACCTCTGAACCACAATGCTTACACTTCTTGGCTTGGGCCTTGATCAGCTCCGCACAATAGGGGCAATCTCTCTGGCCGCTGATAGTTACAACTGCCTGGCCTGTAGTCTGATCTGCTTCTACGTGTACTTCTTGCCAACCCCTGCGGAGGTAGGAGTTTACAATCATCTTGTTTATGGTTGCTGCATAAGCGATGGTTGCGATAGGTAGAGCAAAGACGATTCCATACCCTCCAGTTGCTAACGAGAAGCCTCCCACCACAAGCAGCCATAGGAAGAAGTGCCCCCAGAGGCCCTTAAATGCAAGGTAGATGGGACCAAGCAGTATTACCAGTCCAGCAGCTTCCCCGCTCACTTCTTCAACGTGTCCATTCGCAGGGTTGCGGAAGGTCCTTGCCATAACAATATCCTTTAGGTTCTGAAAGTGTTCACTGCCCGAGTGGGCATAGATGTATATCTCTGCTACGCATCCGCCCTACCCTTGCTTAAACAGAATTTGGTCTGAAGCTGGGCAGAGGGTACTGACGATAATCAGCCAGGTAACCAGCCGATGGAGTTGGTATGATCTGCCCTGGCTGCCATGCTTCAACATGAAGAACAGCCAAGACAGACCAACATAAGATGACCAGAGTTTACACGTATTACTCAGGCTTCTCTGTCGTTACGAGCTCCGGGCTTACCACACAAGTGAACAAACCACCTCGCTCAGGGCTAAGCTCTACAGAGCTAATCGCTCCTAACGCAGTAAGGTCAGCAATTGCTTTCCCGAGTTCCTTTAACGTGATCTTACAATGGTCTGCCAGTGCTGCCTGTGGGATCTGTACAATGCCATTACTGCCAACAACAGACATCAGAGTCAGCATGACCGACACATTTTGAGGATTTACTAGGCTTAGGTTGCCCAGTTCCGCAAAAGTGGTTTGGTTAACGTACAGCTTGTCCTGATCACCATCAGAGGCGGCGCGGGTTGGAACGTGTTGGTCACTCATCAGTATTCTCCAGCGAGAGGTAGGTTCGGTCTGTGGCCTTACGTCTTACGGTCTTACTGGGTTTCTTACTGATTGACTTACCAGGGGACTTACAGCTCACGCCTCACGCGAGCTACAGGGCAAAGCTAACAACCAAGCCAGCTCGTGCCTACCTTGGCAGAGAGACATAGGTCTAGCCTTCACCCTTGACACCAATCCTCAGAGGCTGAGGTCGATCAGCATCTCGATGTCACGATTAGTGTGTGTCCGATTAGATCACATCTCTGGACCATTGGGGAATGCCTGCACCCCCTCCGTCTCCAGCGCTTCAGCACCAGTTCGGCACCCGAGTCAGGGAGCTGCGTGTGTCTATGGGCATGAGTCAGGAAGCATTTGCTGATCGGTGTGGCTTCGCCAGGACGTATATGTCTCGCATCGAGACAGGGGGCGCAAACCCCTCCATTAACGCGATCAAGGTGCTGGCCGATGCCCTGGGCGTCAGCATCTCTGCTCTCTTCGAAGGCATGTGAGCTCCCAAGCCACTACACGCCAACGCTTTATCTAATAGGTTGCTAATCGCCAACTAGCCCTATGCGTGCGTCTCTGACAGCTAGCCTTACCTCTACCCCCTATGAATGCTGGGATTGATACGAGCGGAGTCAAGCAGACAGCCCTTCTGAGGCATTAACCTTATAGCCAGCATGGAATTAGATGTTGCTCAGCATTCCACTGGCCCAGCGAAGGATCCTAGAGGGCACTATCTATGCAGTCAGCAGGGTAGCTGGGCTGCTGCAATGATCGGAGAGCAGGGAGGCAAGCGCCATGTCAGAAGAAGAAGTGTGCATCACCACAGTGGTAACACGCCTCTGGGGTAATCAAATGGCCATGTGCGAGGCCCTTCATGCCCTAGCGCTCTTGCTTAGGGAGACCGGGCACCCCGATCAGGCTGTACGGGTAATGCAGCTATCCAAGAGGCTTCTGGACTCAAGCTACGAGATCCAACCGGCAATCGGGGCTCTAACGGAGATGTCAGGTAGAAGGTTTCAGCCTGCCAATGATGAAGACGCTAATCTCTGACACTTATGAGAGCAAGACAAACTCTGCAAAGAGTCAAGTGCGTTCATGCACTCTTTGAATGCTATGGTAATCTCTCTCTGACCGCTCCATACTACGTTATCGCACCCAGACCTAAACGAGAGTTTTACATGGCCCTATTACCAGATGTAGAAGTTAAGCTGGATCTAACACCAGCCTTGCAGAGCACCTATCAAGATGCAGCTTCGCCGCTACTTCAGGAAGTTGGTAAGCTAGGGGCGGATGCTATCCGCATGGTTCGACTTGCACTATTTCCAGTACAGCTTGCTTCACATTATCAAAAGCGACTTGAGAATTACCTAAGCCAGGCACTACAGCGCGTTCCGGAACAGGAGAGAGTCAAGCCTGTAGAGTCACTGGTCTTACAGGTATCTGAGAGGCTGCGCTTTCAGGAAGAAGACTCTTTGTTAACAGAGATGTACTTAGAGCTTCTTGCATGTGCATTTGACAAGCGCCGCTGCGGTCAAGCTCACCCTGCATTCACTGGGTTGATATCGCAGCTTAGTCCGGACGAAGCAATCCTGCTCAATCATATAGCCGGACCCTTAGCTAGAATTTACATCGGCAAGGAACCGCTATCATGGACCGAACACTCGCGCGACATAAAAGCGCATCTAACCGCCAACTCACTTGAACCAGGAGAGTTAGACTGGGATCGCTTCATAGCTCCTGAGATTCTTTCGCAGCCAGCTTACTTGCAGCTTTACATACAACACCTACAGACACTCGGACTGATTGAGTATACTAATGAGCAACAACACGCACTCGCTTTATGCTTCAGTGTATTAAATGGACAACCAGCCTGGGCAGTAAAGCTGAGTGAATTCGGTAGCTTATTCCATGCCGCTTGCACACAAGGGCCGACAATCAAGGCGACCACGGCAGACAGGATTTAAACTTTGGGACAGAACGCTAGCCTGCCCCAATACTGAATTTAGCTCATGGCGCAGAAGCGTAAGCCTCCCTCCCAATGATCCCTGACCAGTAGTATGAATGCCTCCTTGTAGCTCATTTTAAACTTTCCAGAGAGTTGCAACGCTAAATACCGTATCGTTTATTGCCGCCAGAGGTTATGCAGTATCGACCACCTCTAGGCCCGTAGCACACATTACCGCCCGCACATGAACAGCCCCCGCCACCCTCGAAGCCCCCTCCCTGCCGCTGCTCCCGCTCATAGGCTCTCTGCTGAGCCCTCCTGTGCTCAGCAGCTTTAACTGCAACACGAGCCTGAACACTAGCCTTCTTCTTAAGCTCAGCGAATTGCTCAGAGTATTGAGCGGTAGCAAGAGCATGAAGGGCTTCAAAGTTCTCAACTGCCTCTTTTACTCGAACCTTCGGACTATTCAACTCATAACGCTTGCTCTCAGCAATCGCCAACTCAGCACCGGCACGAAGGTATGGATCTCGATCATTAGTTGTGCGAACAACCTCATGAGCCATGGCCTCATAATCCACCGAAGGCTGAGAAGAGTAGAAGCCTAGCATGTGCTTGCCATCATCAATCATTTTCCTCAACGGCGCCTCCAATGATCGCAGAGATGCAATGGCGGTACGCACCTCGCTTTCAGATGTATTTGGGTTGCCATTGACGACCTCATTAACGTAGCGGCTCGTAGCTAATTGCAGCAGCGACACCCTGGAATTGACCAAAGGCTTAGCGTCATACGCTGACTGGCTGTAGGCCTGAGGCGTGGCTGAATCTAGGTAAACAAACAGCATACCTCCCCCGCTAGCGTAGCTTCCCAACCTCACTACTTCTGACGAAGGATTGCGGTAAGACACTGGCGCATTTGTCTGACCTCGCTTCATCGCTAGCTGTCTGCGGACTTCGCTGTCTACAAAAGACGAGCAAGTCCTAACCGTCGCTTTCGCTGATGAACAGCCCCTCGCGTCTAGGTCGCTGAGATCGCAAGCTCTATCACTGTATTGGGGCTTGCACATAATCAAGTAATTCTGACTCTGACAGCCGGCAAGGAGTGACGTCATGATAAAGCCAGTTAGCAGTAATCGAAGCATTAAACTCCCCCACCATGGGATTCAAGCAAGATGGCAGTTCGCCAATGGTTTTAGTTTTATACAAGATCCGCGCTGAGGCTGCGAGGTGTTCTCCCCGATATCCCGCCGAATCGGGGTTACCAGACAGCCGCCTGCGGGTCGGACCTCGCTAAGCCCCACAGGAGGAGCAGACCTAACCTAGCTTTGTAGTCATTGGACTCTACTTCAGCGATCACAAGTTCATGAATACAGCACATGTGTCGTTTTCAGAAGACGACCGCACCATCTGACTGGATGTAACGCCTGGTGTGCATACGGCTCCTGACAGCCCAATATCAGGAGTCGTCTGCACCAATCTCGACTATGCTCAATACTCGTGTGCACCAAAGCGAGGTTTGGGCATGACATCAGACACTCCACCGATTGCCGCGCAAGGCGTGGCCACCCTGCCCGACGAGGCATGGGCGCAAGCCCGGCACCGGACGGAAATCATCGGGCCACTGGCAGCGCTTGAGGTGGTCGGGCATGAAGCCGCCGATGAGGCAGCCCAAGCGCTGGGCCTGTCCCGGCGACAGGTATATGTCCTGATCCGTCGCGCCCGGCAGGGTACTGGCCTGGTAACAGACCTGACGCCCGGCCGATCCGGCGGCGGCAAAGGCAAGGGGCGCTTGCCGGAACCGGTCGAGCGCATCATCCGCGAGCTGCTGCAAAAGCGCTTCCTGACCAAGCAGAAACGCAGCCTGGCGGCGTTCCACCGCGAAGTCGCGCAGGCGTGCAAAACCCAGAAGCTGCCGGTGCCGGCGCGCAACACCGTGGCCCAGCGGATTGCCGGACTACACCCGGCGAAAATAGCCCGCAGCCGGGGCGGGCAGGACGCTGCCCGTCCCTTGCAAGGCGCGGGTGGCATTCCGCCCGAAGTCACCATGCCGCTGGAACAGGTGCAGATCGACCACACCGTCATCGACCTGATCGTGGTCGACGAGCGCGACCGGCAACCGATTGGCCGCCCATATTTGACCCTCGCCATCGACGTGTTCACGCGCTGCGTACTCGGCATGGTGGTCACGCTGGAAGCGCCGTCCGCCGTCTCGGTCGGCCTATGCCTCGCGCATGCCGCCTGCGACAAGCGGCCCTGGCTGGAAGGGCTGAATGTGGAAATGGACTGGCCGATGAGCGGCAAGCCCAGGCTGCTCTATCTGGACAACGCGGCCGAGTTCAAAAGCGAAGCGCTGCGCCGTGGCTGCGAACAGCATGGCATCCGGCTGGACTATCGCCCACCAGGCCAGCCGCACTACGGCGGCATCGTGGAACGGATCATCGGCACGGCGATGCAGATGATCCACGACGAATTACCGGGGACGACCTTCTCCAATCCCGGCCAGCGCGGCGAGTACGATTCCGAGAAGATGGCCACCCTGACGCTGCGCGAGCTGGAGCGCTGGCTCGCGTTGGCGGTAGGCACCTATCACGGCTCCGTGCACAACGGCCTGCTCCAGCCGCCGGCCGCGCGCTGGGCCGAGGCCGTGGAGCGCGTTGGCGTCCCGGCCGTCGTTACCCGCCCCACCGCGTTTTTGGTCGATTTCCTGCCGGTGATCCGCCGCACCCTGACCCGCACCGGCTTTGTCATCGACCACATCCACTACTACGCCGACGCCCTCAAGCCGTGGATTGCCCGGCGCGAGCGCTTGCCCGCCTTCCTGATCCGGCGCGATCCGCGCGACATCAGCCGCATCTGGGTACTGGAACCGGAAGGTCAGCACTATCTGGAGATCCACTACCGCACCTTGTCCCATCCGGCCGTCACCCTCTGGGAACAACGCCAGGCGCTGGCCAAATTGCGTCAGCTCGGGCGCGAGCAGGTGGACGAGTCGGCGCTGTTCCGCATGATCGGGCAGATGCGCGAGATCGTGACCACCGCCCAGAAGGCCACGCGCAAGGCGCGGCGCGACGCTGATCGCCGCCAGCACCTCAAGACGTCGGAGCCACCGGCCAAGCCCATACCGCCGGATGTGGACATGGCTGACCCGCAGGCAGACAACCTGCCGCCGGCCAAACCGTTCGATCAGATCGAGGAGTGGTAGCCGTGGACGAATATCCCGTCATTGACCTGTCCCACCTGCTGCCAGCGGCACAGGGTTTGGCCAGGCTGCCGGCAGACGAGCGCATCCAGCGCATTCGCGCCGACCGCTGGATCGGCTACCCGCGCGCGGTCGAGGCGCTGAACCGGCTGGAAACTCTGTATGCGTGGCCGAACAAGCAACGCATGCCAAACCTGCTGCTGGTCGGCCCCACCAACAACGGCAAGTCGATGATCGTCGAGAAATTCCGGCGGGCGCACCCGGTCGGCACCGACGCTGACCAAGAACATATCCCGGTGCTGGTCGTGCAGATGCCGTCAGAGCCATCGGTGATCCGCTTCTATGTCGCGCTGCTGGCTGCGATGGGCGCGCCGCTGCGCCCGCGCCCACGGCTGCCGGAAATGGAGCAACTGGCGCTGGCCCTGCTGCGCAAGGTCGGCGTGCGCATGCTGGTGATCGACGAACTGCACAATGTACTGGCTGGCAACAGCGTTAACCGGCGCGAGTTCCTCAACCTGCTGCGCTTCCTCGGCAACGAGCTGCGTATCCCCCTGGTCGGGGTCGGCACGCGCGAGGCGTACCTGGCCATCCGTTCGGACGATCAGTTGGAAAACCGCTTCGAGCCGATGCTGCTGCCGCCGTGGGAGGCCAATGAGGACTGCTGCTCGCTGCTGGCCAGCTTCGCGGCGTCACTCCCGCTACGGCGGCCATCCCCGATTGCCACGCTGGACATGGCCCGCTACCTGCTCACCCGGAGCGAAGGCACCATCGGCGAGCTTGCACATCTGCTGGTGGCGGCGGCCGTCGCCGCCGTGGAGAGTGGCGAGGAAGCGATCAACCACCGCACGCTCAGCATGGCCGACTACATCGGCCCCAGTGAGCGGCGGCGACAGTTCGAGCGGGAACTGATGTGAAGTCCGCGCCGCGCTGGCCGCTGCATCCGGCACCCAAGGAAGGCGAAGCCCTGTCCTCATGGCTCAACCGGGTCGCCGCCTGCTACCAGATGGACGTGCACGAGCTGCTGGCCCACGATCTTGGTCACAGCCAACTTGATGACCTGGATACCGCACCATCCTTGTCGTTGCTGACGGCGCTCTGCCAGCGCAGTGGCGTCGAGCTGGAGCGGTTGCGCAGCATGAGTCTTGCAGGCTGGGTGCCGTGGCTGCTCGACAGTCTCGACGATTCGGTACCAGCAGCCTTGGAAACCTATACATTCCAATGCGCGGTGCTCCTGCCCAAGCGCACCCGCAAGGTGCGGTCCATCACTCGCTGGCGTGCCTGGCTACCGAGCCAGACGATTCGCCGGGCGTGTCCGCAGTGTCTGAACGATCCAACGAATCAAGCTGTGCTACTCGTCTGGCAGCTCCCCTTGATGCTGAGCTGCCCGCAGCATGGCTGCTGGCTGGAGTCCTACTGGGGCATGCACGGCCGGTATCTTCAGTGGGAAATCGCCGATGCTGCGCCGCGCCCTGCCGATGACGCAATCGCCTGCATGGACCGGCGCACCTGGCAGGCGCTGACGACGGGTTTTGTGGAGCTGCCGCGTCGGCGTGTCCACGCCGGCTTGTGGTTCCGGCTGCTGCGCACCCTGCTTGATGAGCTGAACACGCCGCTCTCGCACTGCGGCAGTTGCTCGGCGAGCATCCGCCATGTCTGGGAGCGCTGCGGCCATCCGCTGCGCGCCGGGCAGAGTCTGTGGCGTCCCTACGAGATTCTGGCCCCGGCGGTGCAGTGGCAGATGCTGGAGGCGGCGGCCACCGCCATCACGCTGATCGAGTCAAAGGCGCTGATCCCGCGCGGGGAACAGGCCGCGCTGTTTCAGACGGAGCCGCACACTGGTTTCACCAACGGCCTGCCGGCGAAGGTGCCGAAGCCGGAACCCATCAACCACTGGCAACGAGCAGCCCAGGCCATCGATGAGGCCATCATTGAAGCGCGACACAACCCGGAGACGGCCCGCTTGCTGTTCACACTGGCGTCCTACGGGCGACGCGACCCCGAATCCCTGGAACGTTTGCGCGCCACGTTCACCAAGGAGGGCATCCCGCCGGAGTTTTTGTCACATTACGAGCCTGAATGGCCGTTTGCAGGTCTTAGACTAAATGACGGGTTAAGTGACAGTTTTTGACGGCGAGAACTTTCTGGCTCACACTGTCACATAATCGAACGTATACGTGACGGGTGAAAAGGTGCTGATCGGCTACATGCGGGTATCGAAGGCGGACGGATCCCAGTCCACCAATTTGCAACGCGATGCGCTCATCGCCGCTGGTGTGAGCCTTGCGCACCTTTACGAGGATCTGGCCTCGGGCAGGCGCGATGATCGCCCAGGGTTGGCTGCTTGCCTGAAGGCGCTTCGTGAAGGGGACACGCTGATCGTGTGGAAGCTCGATCGGCTTGGCCGTGATCTGCGCCACCTGATCAACACCGTGCACGACCTAACTGCGCGTAGCGTGGGCCTGAAGGTCCTGACCGGTCACGGTGCGGCGGTCGACACGACGACTGCCGCCGGCAAGCTTGTGTTCGGTATTTTTGCCGCGCTGGCCGAGTTCGAGCGTGAGTTGATTTCCGAGCGAACAGTCGCTGGACTTATCTCGGCGCGCGCTCGCGGCAGGAAAGGGGGGCGCCCCTTCAAGATGACCGCCGCCAAGCTACGCCTGGCGATGGCCAGCATGGGGCAACCGGAAACCAAGGTGGGCGATCTCTGCGAAGAACTCGGGATTACCCGGCAGACGCTCTACCGGCACGTGTCGCCCAAGGGCGAACTGCGGCCAGACGGCGTAAAGCTGCTCTCCCTCGGTTCAGCCGCATAAATGGAGGCGACCTGGAACGGGGCGCTGTTCAGTGCGGCAACGATCCGATTACCGGTGTCGACCCAGAGCAGCCGTAGAGCTTTTGGGAAAGCTGTCGTTCAACGTTTGACATGAGGGGCGGCCAAGGGCGCCAGCCCTTGGACGTCCCCCTCGATGGAAGGGTTAGGCATCACTGCGTGTTCGCTCGAATGCCTGGCGTGTTTGAACCATGTACACGGCTGGACCATCTGGGGTGGTTACGGTACCTTGCCTCTCAAACCCCGCTTTCTCGTAGCATCGGATCGCTCGCAAGTTGCTCGGCGACGGGTCCGTTTGGATCTTGGTGACCTCGGGATCATTGAACAGCAACTCAACCAGAGCTCGAACCAGCTTGGTTCCCAAGCCTTTGCCCAGTTGTGATGCATTCGCCAGTAACTGGTCTATTCCGCGTACTCCTGGATCGGTTTCTTCTTCCCACCATCCGTCCCCGCTTCCAAGAGCAACGTACGACTGGGCATACCCAATCGGCTCTCCATTCAGCATTGCAATGTATGGAGTGACGGACTCTTGCGCTAAAACGCTTGGCAAGTACTGTTCCTGTACGTCAGCAAGTGTCGGGCGTGCTTCTTCTCCGCCCCACCACTCGACGATATGAGATCGATTTAGCCACTCATAGAGCATCGCAAGGTCATGCTCAGTCATGAGGCGCAGTGTGACGGAATCGTTGCTGTTGGTCACGATGCTGTACTTTGTGATGCCTAACTTTGTTTTAGCCACCAATGATGCCCTCACTTTCCATGATTTTGGTGGGAATGGATTTTCTTAGCGGCAACTTACTTTCGTTGTCTATATCCATGTTAAAGGCGAAAAAGTAAACCTCTGTCTCCTTCTCAACCCACCCAACCCACCATGCGACACCAGGATTTGACTCAGTTCCCACACCAGAAAAACCAGTTTTTGAATGCACTAGATATTCAGGTGCCGCCTCCGTTACCAAAGCCTCTTTTACTATTAGCTGGTTTTCTTTAGATGCTGACAATTTATTTAAATATAGAGACTCTAGAAACTCCACTTGATTAACTGCGGAAATTCTAAGCTGGCCTTCCAACCAGAATTTGTCAATGCCACCACTGATATTCTGGTTGCCATAGGAAAATTTTTTAAGGTATTTCTGCATTCTTACTTCGCCAACTTCTCTGGCGATTTGTTGAAATACGGGAACAGCTGAAACTTGTATTGCCCCTCTTAAGGTCAAGTCTCTTTCCCATTGCTTCATGGCTCTTGGCTTTCCGTCCCATTTGAAAACCTGATGCTCATTCTTTATGACACCAGTTTCTAGGCCGATAATTGCGTTGGGGATCTTAAATGTTGATGCTGGAAGATATTCCTTTGATGCACGAGCTAAGTCATTGGTAGCGCAGGATTTACTGCTACTTTTACAAAGCACGAAGACACCATTGACGGCTTCGGCAGAGAACTCTTTGTTCCAAGACGTATTTTCTGTAATTGAACCAGCTAATGCCGTACTCGAAAGACACGCGATAATTACATATGCGGCAAATGTTTTCATGGCACCTTCTTGGTGGCTAACTTTGTTTTAGACATCATTTACCAACTGACTTGATGATCTCGCCTTTCACAAAGCGAATAAATTCTTCCAAGTGATCTGCGCGTGAGGCCAAGTGATCTTCTTTTTGTCCCAGATAAGCTTGCTTAGCTTCAAGTAAGACGGGCTGATACTGGGCAGGTAGGCGTTTTATTGCCCAGTCGGCAGCGACATCCTTCGGCGCGATTTTGCCGGTTATTGCGCTGTACCAAATGCGGGACAACGTAAGCACTACATTTCGCTCATCGCCGGCCCAGTCGGGCTGCGAGTTCCATAGCTTCAAGGTTTCCCTCAGCGCCTCGAATAGATCCTGTTCAGGAACCGGGTCAAAGAATTCCTCCGCTGCCGGACCTACCAAGGCAACGCTATGTTCTCTTGCTTTTGTAAGCAGGATAGCTAGATCAATGTCGATCATGGCTGGCTCGAAGATACCCGCAAGAATGTCATTGCGCTGCCATTCTCCAAATTGCAGCTCGCGCTTAGCCGGATAACGCCACGGGATGATGTCGTCATGCACGACAAGGGTGACTTCTATAGCGCGGAGCGTCTCGCTCTCGCCAGGGAAAGCCGAAGCCTCCATAAGGTCATTGAGCAATGCTCGCCGCGTCGTTTCATCAAGCTTTACGGCCACAGTAACCAACAAATCAATATCGCTGTATGGCTTCAGGCCGCCATCCACTGCGGAGCCGTACAAATGCACGGCCAGCAACGTTGATTCCAGATGGCGCTCAATGACGCTTAGCACCTCTGATAGTTGGTTCGAAATTTCGATGGTCACCGCTACCCTCATGATGTCTAACGCCGAAGTTCAGCCGCCAGAACGGAGCGCAGCGGAGTGATGGTCGGCTGCAACTTCATGTTATGCCGCATCTGCCTGCTACTCAACGACTGAGCGATTTGTGTGCGCTTTTACAACATTCGTTGTGTGCTTGAGCAAGTCTAGACCGCCCGGCAGGCCGTGCCCCGGAATGACGAACTGTGCTTCCGGGTAGTGTTGTTGAATCCGCTCAATGGAGGTGGGCCATTCAGCCAGATCGGCATCGGCCACGTTCCCCGCAGACGTGCGTGACAACTCATAAATCGCACAACCACCATAGAGCACACTCGCAGACGGGACGTACACAACTAAGTTGTCGGTCGAATGCGCAGCACCAGGATAGAAGAGTTCTACTGGACCGAAGCGCACTGCGTCCCCGCTCGATGAGAGTCCTTCTAGAGAGTGCGTGGGAATCTCGTTCCCCTCTACCTCGGCTAGCCGGCGTGTCGACGGTGATGCGTACGTTGCCACCCCAGCCGCCCGAAGGACATCAACGCCGCCGACGCGGTCGTCATGAAAGTGCGTGGAGACTGCACGCGTTACAGGAAGTCCAATTTGCTTCTCAATCTCCGCGAGAAGTGCCGCTGTGTTTTTCGCACCCCACGCTGTATCAATCAAAAGCAACTCATCACCATCACGGACAATGAGACCATTGGACGGGTAGACTGCGCCATCAAACGACTGCGTTGCGATATGCGACCAAACACCATCGGCAATCTGGTAAAGCCGGACCTCCCCGACCGGAATTTCGCTGACTGTCGGATACTCACCGCTAGAATCTACGGAAAAAGCGAGCGGACTCGCAATAGCCATGATAGACGCGGTCAAATAGACCAATAACTTACTCAAAAGTTTGAACATCAAAACTCCATGGGGGTGAGTGCGGCATAACTTTGTTTTAGGGCGACTGCCCTGCTGCGTAACATCGTTGCTGCTCCATAACATCAAACATCGACCCACGGCGTAACGCGCTTGCTGCTTGGATGCCCGAGGCATAGACTGTACAAAAAAACAGTCATAACAAGCCATGAAAACCGCCACTGCGCCGTTACCACCGCTGCGTTCGGTCAAGGTTCTGGACCAGTTGCGTGAGCGCATACGCTACTTGCATTACAGTTTACGAACCGAACAGGCTTATGTCCACTGGGTTCGTGCCTTCATCCGTTTCCACGGTGTGCGTCACCCGGCAACCTTGGGCAGCAGCGAAGTCGAGGCATTTCTGTCCTGGCTGGCGAACGAGCGCAAGGTTTCGGTCTCCACGCATCGTCAGGCATTGGCGGCCTTGCTGTTCTTCTACGGCAAGGTGCTGTGCACGGATCTGCCCTGGCTTCAGGAGATCGGAAGACCTCGGCCGTCGCGGCGCTTGCCGGTGGTGCTGACCCCGGATGAAGTGGTTCGCATCCTCGGTTTTCTGGAAGGCGAGCATCGTTTGTTCGCCCAGCTTCTGTATGGAACGGGCATGCGGATCAGTGAGGGTTTGCAACTGCGGGTCAAGGATCTGGATTTCGATCACGGCACGATCATCGTGCGGGAGGGCAAGGGCTCCAAGGATCGGGCCTTGATGTTACCCGAGAGCTTGGCACCCAGCCTGCGCGAGCAGCTGTCGCGTGCACGGGCATGGTGGCTGAAGGACCAGGCCGAGGGCCGCAGCGGCGTTGCGCTTCCCGACGCCCTTGAGCGGAAGTATCCGCGCGCCGGGCATTCCTGGCCGTGGTTCTGGGTTTTTGCGCAGCACACGCATTCGACCGATCCACGGAGCGGTGTCGTGCGTCGCCATCACATGTATGACCAGACCTTTCAGCGCGCCTTCAAACGTGCCGTAGAACAAGCAGGCATCACGAAGCCCGCCACACCGCACACCCTCCGCCACTCGTTCGCGACGGCCTTGCTCCGCAGCGGTTACGACATTCGAACCGTGCAGGATCTGCTCGGCCATTCCGACGTCTCTACGACGATGATTTACACGCATGTGCTGAAAGTTGGCGGTGCCGGAGTGCGCTCACCGCTTGATGCGCTGCCGCCCCTCACTAGTGAGAGGTAGGGCAGCGCAAGTCAATCCTGGCGGATTCACTACCCCTGCGCGAAGGCCATCGGTGCCGCATCGAACGGCCGGTTGCGGAAAGTCCTCCCTGCGTCCGCTGATGGCCGGCAGCAGCCCGTCGTTGCCTGATGGATCCAACCCCTCCGCTGCTATAGTGCAGTCGGCTTCTGACGTTCAGTGCAGCCGTCTTCTGAAAACGACAACATGCCCAAAAACCGTATTCATTAGACTTGATTTTAGTCATGAATACAGACACACTCACAGCATCTAGATCTAAATGAATACAGAGGCATGGATATGGCACGTGTTGGGTACATCCGCGTTAGTTCGGTAGATCAGAACGTAGATCGTCAGCTTGACGGCGTTGCCTTGGACAAGATCTTCACTGAGAAGCTGAGCGGTGCTACCACTGACCGACCTCAGCTTCAGGCGATGCTGGAATACGTGCGCGAGGGCGACACCATTCTGGTACACAGCATTGACAGGCTTGCTCGCTCCCTGGCGGATCTACTGAAGCTAGTGGAAGACCTAACCAAGCGGGGCGTCCATATATGCTTCAATAAAGAGCAGTTGGAGTTCACTGGCGAAGACAACCCGACCCAGCACCTGATGCTCTCGATGATGGGAGCTGTAGCTCAGTTTGAGCGAGCTATGATCAAGGAGCGTCAGCGAGAGGGCATCGCCAAGGCGAAACAGAGAGGTGCCTACAAAGGCCGCATTAAGACCGTTGATGACGTAGCCATACAATCCGCTGTGCGTGGCGGGCTATCGTTCCGCAAGGCCGCTGAGAGCCTTGGTGTAAGCCTGAGCACCGTGCAACGTGCCATGAAGGCCAGTGCATAATCTGGCTTTACTCAGATAATTGCGATCACTAGGTGGGCGAGGTGTATGGACGATGATAAGGCCGCTGCGATAGCGAACGCCCTTGAGGGGCTTCATCTTAACCAGATAGCCATCCGAGCTTCAGTGGAAGAGCTGAGTACATGGGTGAGGCAGAGGGGCAGCGTTAACATACACGACAATGTAATGGGGGCCCTTCAGACACTGGACACCAATGCTGATTCCATCACCTCAGCGATAGAACGGCTTCGATCATGATGGCGTTATGCTATATTTCAGAGAGAGGTTTGTGTGCCCCGCTTGCCATTAGCTACCGGGTCTAATCTCGACCCAGACTGATCGGCAGCATTGAATAACTGCCGATACCATATAGCTCAAATTGAATACCGGCACTAATCTAACCAGCACCTTAGAATAGAACGCATACTGCCAAACTGAGATTAGCGCTCATCCTGTCGCCGCCTATTCCCAACAACATGCATAAGGTAAGGTGTCAGCTCATGCATGAGCAAGCTGGAAAGCTTTTCGACATCCTGCTCAGTAAGAATGGCGCCCTCACCCACTCCAAGATTGCTGAATGCATATTGTACTGCCCTATCAATAGCTTGATCTCTTGCCGTTACGGCTGAGCGCTTCACCGCGTGACGTAGGATAAGGTCAAACGCACGCTCGATGCTACCATCCGGAATGCGCTCATAGTTGTACGAAGCCTGGATATCAGCCCTACCAAGAGCCAGGTCAAATTCTATATCTATTCTCTCGGAGCTTCTTGGATCAATGCAGTAACCAGCGTGCACAGGCGCCCCCGAATAGCTCTCAGCCAAGCATACAACCATGCGCCTCACGCCGAAGAACTCTATATATCCAAGCAACTGGCCATCCGTTCCTTGATTGCTCACTGCCACACAGTGAAGCGGAACCCCTTCCGGCCTATGCAGAATTAAATCACTCTCATACCAGTACCCGAAGCATGCTTCTGCTCCGTCCCCCGCCAAATACTGCTTAGCATTAGTACAATCTCTGGCTCCAACCCCGTTAACCGCAGCAAAGCAGAGTACAGATTTAACGAGCGAGCGCCCTGAGAGAGGACCACCAAACTCCAAGGAGAAATTCAGCGGGCTCCTTGAATACCTTGACTGCACTCTAGAGCTGGCAATCGCCGACTCCAAGTCAAAGTTAGGGTACTTTCGCTTAACACCCTTAAGTATCTTACGTGCCTCTTCAGAGCTACGAGCAACGAGCTCAATCCTCATCGCTCCAGATCCTTCTGGAGTTTGACTAAAACTAGCTCTAGCCGGGCTCATGCTACCATCCGCATGTAACAACAGTTGCTCACCATCGAGATTATCAACCGCGAGAGAAGGCAATACTCCACGCTCCCTCTTAACCCCAATCAACAGCCCCAGTGACTGAAGATCCTTGGCCAAGGCACTATCCCAAGCCTGCCCAGCACCATTATTGCACTTCACACAAAGCACATCGGATACTTTATAACGCCCACCAATAGCGTTAATTACAATGTGCTCTTCGGAGTCATTAGTTTCCGAGAGAGGACTATCACAAAGCACACACTCTTTCACTAACCCTCCTAAATCTACAAATCACAGCAGAGCAGGTAGGACCACTAAGCAAATTCCTACCACTTCAGACACCACCTTAACCGTGTCTAGGCCGTCATAACCATCGACACGGATACGGTAAGCAAACTCACTCATACAAGGAGATAGTACCCTTCAACTGCTCTGCAAAGCCGTATATCTCATCCAAAGAGGCGATAGGATGTCGAGTCTCATTCTTATCAGAATCAAATAGCCCAATGTACTTCTGACTCCGATTAAAGTGCAAGCGGCAAATTGGCTTGCGGTTATTATCATCAAGCAAGATCCCAAAGTAACTCTTTGTATCACGATGGACTATTCGCTTCGCATCAACAACCGCCCTCACGATTGCCTTAACCATATGAAAGCCTTCTAGCTCTTCCAACGTAGTCTGTATCTGCTCGTCAGCGGCACCTTCAGTAGACTCCACAGCTTGACTACTTTCGACCGCCTCCATCGCATAGGAAGGCTCGACAGCACCGCTCATGGCCGACTTCAGTCGGTCATTGATCTGATCCCCCAAGAACTGGATCGCAGCTTTACGGGTCAGGGTCGTAAACTGCTCCCTAACCTTCTGAGTAATGATCCCATCGTAGACCCGAGTAGCGAAGAACTTAACGAAGTCATCGCTTGGCTGACTGAATTGGGAAGCCATCTCTTTTTTAATCTGCCCAACGTACTTCAGCTCACCAGCGGCACTGATAATCGAGTCTACATCAAATGCGGACTTGGTTAGCTTTTGCAGCTCAGGGAGAGCGTGTTCATCTATATCTAGAAGATCCAGCTCCAAGAATGGCTTTTCATCCATCTTGTTAGGCGCATCAAGGTCGGTGAAGAACCGATATACCTGGCCGTTGGTAAGGATCGAGATACGAGCTGTGGTAACGTGGAAATACCGGAAGAGTTGGCTCGCGTGATTGATATGCAGCGGCTCGCCGATCTTCTTGCACTCGATAAGGATCTGAATCTCGCCGTTCTTCATTATGGCGTAGTCGATCTTCTCGCCCTTCTTCGTCCCCACGTCGCAGACGTACTCTGGGGTCACCTCCGAGGGGTCAAAGACGTCGTAGCCCAGAACGGAGTTGATGAAGGGCATGACAAAGGCAATTTTGGTTGCCTCTTCAGTTTGGATAGCAGGACCCTGCTGGCGGATTTTGGCTGATAACGCGTTCAGTCGCTCTACGAATTCCATCTCTAGCTCCTCGCTCAGATGCCACATCCTAGTAGCACAGCCACCGTACTGGCAATTGCAAATCACAGTGCGAGGCAGGGATAAACAGCCGCATGAGCAGATGACAGGATTGCGCCGGGATAGGCATAACCAGAGAAGGGTATTGGAGAGGCAAGATGACGAAGCTAGAATGCTCAGCACGGTGCACCACTTAGGTGTACTACGGCACTGGTCCACTTCGAGATCTTTAGCGAGGAAAGTCCTTTAAAATTAAGGACTTACGTAATGGAGGCGGCCCCACCAGCCACACCCCGGCACTCGATGTTCCCGCTATGGCTGCTCCCTTCCGGGCCTGACCAGGTTAACGGGTAATCAATGCGGGGGGACCGATGGGGCCACCACTACATGCCTCGCTGAGCAGCGAGTGGCGCCATTGTACCGGTCTTGAGGGCAGATACAACCTCTGTAGGCGAAAAAGTCATCATTTCTCAATGACTTGTCAGATCGTGGGACCGCAGTGCGGCCCGATCGCGACGCAAGGCCACGCCTACTGGGGATAGCGCAGGGCTCTAAACAACAATGCCCTGCTCGGCCAGGAATGTGACGAATGCATCTTCATCCAGCACCTTCACGCCCAGCTCGCTGGCCTTGGCCAGCTTGGAGCCCGCCCCCGGCCCTGCCACCACGCAATGGGTCTTGCCAGAAACCGAACCCGCCACCTTGGCCCCCAGGCTTTCCAGCTTGTCCTTGGCAATATCGCGGCTCATGCGTTCCAGCGTGCCGGTCAGCACCCAGGTCTGGCCTGCCAGCGGCAAGCCTTCGGCAACCTTCTTCTCGCAGCTCCAGTGCATGCCGAACGCCAGCAACTGCGCTTCGATGTCCCGCGCCAGTTTCTGGTTCGCTTCATCCTTGAAGAACTCACGCACAGCATCAGCCTGCTTGGCCGCCAGGGCCTGGCGCAGGTCGATGCCGTCGGCGGCGATGATCTTCTCCAGGCTGTCGAGCTTGGCCACCAGCTTCTCGGCACCGGTCGGGCCGACCGAGGCGATGTCGAGCTTGGCAATCATCCCAGCCAAGGTAGTACTGGCGGCGAACTCGGCAGCCAGTTCGCCTTCGTCCTGCAATTTCATGCCACTGGCCAGAAGTTGTTCAATGACCTTCTGGTTGTGCTCGTCTTCGAAGAAATTATGGATTTCGTAGGCCACCTCCAGGCCGATATCCGGCAAGTAGGTCAGCACTTGCGGCAGTGCCTGCTGCACACGCGCCAAGCTGCCCAGCGAGCGGGCCAGCACCTTGGCGGTCTCTTCGCCTACGTCGGGAATGCCCAACGCGTAGATGAACCGCGCCAGGCTCGGGCGCTTGCTGGCCTCAATGGCATCGAGCAACTTCTTGCTGGACACCTCGGCGAAGCCTTCAAGGCCAACGATCTGCTCGAACGCCAGTTTGTACAGATCAGCCGGCGAGCCGATCAGGCCTTCGTCCACCAACTGCTCGACACTCTTCTCGCCCAGGCCGTCGATGTCCATGGCCCGGCGCGACACATAGTGAATGATCGCCTGCTTGAGCTGGGCGCCACAGGCCAGGCGACCAACGCAGCGGTACACCGCGCCTTCGCTGGTGGTTTCCTTGCCCTTGCTGCGCTTTACCAGTTGGGTACGCTCGACTTGCGAGCCACACACCGGGCATGCGCTTGGCACTTCTACCGGACGGGCATCGTCGGGGCGACGCTCCAGCACCACCTGCATCACCTGCGGGATCACGTCACCGGCACGGCGGATGATCACCGTATCGCCAATGCGCAAGCCCAGCCGAGCGATTTCGTCCATGTTGTGCAGGGTGGCGTTGGACACGGTTACCCCGGCCACCTTGACCGGCTTCAGGCGTGCCACAGGCGTTACCGCACCGGTACGGCCAACCTGGAACTCGACGTCCAGCACCTCGGTCAGCTCTTCCATGGCTGGGAATTTGTGGGCAATCGCCCAGCGTGGCTCTCGGGCGCGGAAGCCCAGTTCGCGCTGGGCAGCCAGGTTGTTAACCTTGAATACCACACCGTCGATCTCATACTGCAGGCTGTTACGCCGCTCGCCAATGTCGCGGTAATAGGCCAGGCATTCTTCGATACCCGCCGCATGCCTGAGCTCGCGACTGATCGGCATGCCCCAGGCCTTGAGCTGTTCGAGGACACCGATATGGCTGTCGCCGATGCTCTCGGACACCTGGCCGACGCCATAGCAGCAGAACTCCAGCGGGCGGCTGGCGGTGATTTTCGAATCCAGCTGGCGCAGGCTACCGGCGGCAGCGTTGCGCGGGTTGGCGAAGGTCTTGCCGCCGGCTTCGGCCTGAGCGGCATTGAGCCGGTCGAAACCGGCCTTGCTCATATACACCTCGCCGCGCACTTCCAGCACTGCTGGCCAGCCCTCGCCCTGCAGTTTGAGCGGGATGTTGCGCACGGTGCGCACGTTGGCACTGATGTCTTCGCCGGTGGTACCGTCGCCACGGGTGGCGCCCTGCACCAACTGGCCATCGCGGTACAACAGGCTCACGGCCAAGCCATCGAGCTTGGGTTCACAGCTGTAGTCGACCGCACCGGGTTGGTCGAGGCCTTCAACCACGCGGCGGCCGAATTCGCGCAGGTCGGTTTCTTCAAAGGCGTTGCCCAGGCTGAGCATGGGCACTTCGTGGCGTACCTGGCTGAACGCAGACAAAGCCTCGCCACCGACGCGCTGGGTTGGCGAATCGGGGGTTACCAGGTGGGGGTGTTCAGCCTCCAACGCCTTGAGCTCGTTGAACAGGCGGTCGTATTCGGCATCGGGCACGCTGGGCTCGTCGAGCACGTAATAGCGATAGTTGTGCTGGTCGAGTTCGGCACGCAGTTCATGGATACGGGTTTCGGCGGTCATTTCTCAGGTTCTCTTGCAAAGCAAAAGAGCAGCCCTTGGCTGCTCTTGCGCTTGAAACAGGGTGGACAGCACCAGGCCAGGCCTGCCCACTTGGGCATATCAGCGCTTCTGGGTCAGCGCACGGCGCTCGAACTCGACGATACGCTGGCGATAATGCTCGATGGTCTGGGCCGTCAGCACGCTGCGCTGATCGTCCTTGAGCTCACCGTTCAGTTCGTGGGCCAGCTTGCGTGCGGCGGCCACCATCACATCGAAGGCCTGCTTCGGATGACGCGGGCCCGGCAGGCCGAGGAAGAAGCTCACCGCGCGGGTGCTGAAGTGGTCGATGTCGTCCAGGTCGAACACACCAGGCTTGACCGCGTTGGCCATGGAGAACAGCACTTCGCCGTGGCCGGCCATGCTCTCGTGACGATGGAAGATATCCATTTCGCCGAAGCGCAGGCCGCTTTCCAGAATGTTCTGCAGCAACGCCGGGCCCTTGAAGCCACCCTCGTCGCGGGAAATCACGCTGATCACCAGCACTTCTTCGGCTGGCGGCAAGTCCTTGACGCTGCTGCTGGCAGCCGGCGCAGCATTGCTGCGGGTGTTGTCGGCGGCAAAGTCGTCGTCGCTGTCGGCAAACAGGTCAGGCTCGCGTGGCTCGGCGCTCAGGTTAAGGTCGCCCTGCTGCACATCGGCAGCCGCGGCGCGCTTGCCGCGCTTGCTGGCCTTGGCCGGCTTGTGCTCGCGTTCTCGATCACGCGCAGAAGCGCTGAGCGACGGCAGGTCGCTTTCGTCCAGCTCAGGCTCCTTGTGGGTATCCAGCACCCGCGACGGGCCGAGCACTTCGGCACTGCCGCCTTCCTCGTCCGGCACATTGGAATAACTGCGATCCAGACGGAATTTCAACTTGCCTTTCCCGCCGCGCATGCGGCGCCAGCCGTCGAAAAGAATCCCGGCAATGACAATGATGCCGATGACGATCAGCCACTCGCGCAGACCGATTTCCATGTAATCCCGTGCCTCTATAAAAATATGCTTGAAAACAAAGGGTTCAAAGCCCTTTAACACGTGGCGCCAACTCTATGTTCTGACAGGCGTTTTACCCACGCAAAAAACGAGTGACATTAAGCTAGCACGACCAAAGACAACTTTACACCGTCTGTCGCACATGACGGGGGCATTTCGCTGCAGAAAATGCCTCCATCGTCGCGCATCAAGCGTCGACCATGGCCATGGCCGCCTCCACATCAACTGCAACAAGACGTGAACAACCGGGTTCATGCATGGTCACCCCCATCAATTGGTCCGCCATTTCCATGGCAATCTTGTTATGGGTGATGTAGATGAACTGCACGCTTTCACTCATTTCCTTGACCAGGCGCGCATAGCGCCCGACGTTGGCATCGTCCAGCGGCGCATCGACCTCGTCGAGCATGCAGAACGGTGCGGGGTTCAACTTGAAGATGGCAAACACCAGCGCCAAGGCGGTCAGTGCTTTCTCGCCGCCGGACAGCAGATGGATGGTGCTGTTCTTCTTGCCCGGTGGCCGCGCCATGATCGTCACCCCTGTATCGAGTAGATCTTCGCCCGTCAGTTCCAGATAAGCGCTGCCACCACCGAAAACTTTTGGGAAAAGTGCCTGTAATCCGGCATTTATCTGATCAAAGGTATCCTTGAAGCGGTTGCGGGTTTCCTTGTCGATTTTGCGAATGACGTTTTCCAGGGTCTCCAGCGCTTCGACCAGGTCGGCGTCCTGGGCGTCCAGGTAGCGTTTTCGCTCGGACTGCTGTTCATATTCTTCGATGGCCGCCAGGTTGATCGCCCCCAGGCGCTGGATGCGCGCTTCAAGCTGTTCCAACGTCTGTTCGGTACCCTGCTCGCTGGCCTCGGCCTCCAGGGTAGCGAGCACGCCTTGCAGGTCGTAGCCGTCGGCCAGCAGTTGCTCCTGCAGCGTCTTGCGTCGCACATCAAGGCCTTGGCACTCCAGGCGCAGCTGCTCCAGCTGGCCGCGCAGCAGCTGGGCCTGCTGCTCAGCCTGGGTGCGCCGTTTTTCGGCATCACGCAGCTCGCGGTCGGCTTCGTCCATGTGCAGGCGGGCCTGGCGCATTTCCTCGTCGACGCTCATGCGTCGTTCCAGTAACTCTTCGAGCTTCAGGCGCAGCTCTTCCTGCGGGGCCTCACCCTCCTCCAGGTTCAGGCTCAGTTGCTCCTGCCGCTCGGTCAAGCGCGCAGCCTGCTGTTCCAGGCGCTCCAGGGCCTGGCGGGTGGAATCGTGCTGGGCACGCAGCGACCCTAGACGCACCGCGAGCTGGTGGGCGTGATCCTTGTGCTGGCGAGCCTCCTGGCGCACCCGGTCGAGGCCTTCGCGCAGGGTGTCGCGGCGGGCCATCAACTGTTCGCGCTGCTCGGTGTCCTGGGCCATCAGCTCAAGGGCTTCTTGCAACAACAGGCGTGCTTCGCCCAGTTGCTCGTGCTCCAGGGCGCGCTGCTCTTCCAGTTCGCTCAGTTCTTCTTGCAGGCGCCGGCGGCGCAGCTCGACCTGCTCGGCACGCGCACGGCTGGCCGAAAGGTTGGCCTTCAGCTCGCCGTGCAGGCGGCTCTCTTCCTGGGTGCGGCGGCGCAACTGTTCGCGCTGCTCCTCCAGGCCCAACTGCTGCTCGCGCAGGGCCTGCAACTGTTGATCGAGCTGCTCCAGTGCTGCTTCCTGTTCCAGTTGTTCCTGGCCCAGGCGCTCGATTTCCTGGCCGCGCGCCAGCACGCCGCCTTCGGCTTCACCACCACGGCGCACCCGCAAGAAGTGCCGGCCAACCCAGTAGCCATCTCGGCTGACCAAACTATGCCCTTCGCCAAGCGATGCGCGCTGCGCCAGTGCCTGGGCAAGGTCTTCCACGGGCTTGACCTGGCCCAACCAGGGCGCCAGGTCGATACGGCCCTGGACCTTTTCCAGCAGGCTGCCCGGCAAAGGCAAGCTGTTGTCGCTGGCCAGCAGCAGGCGCAACTCGCCTTGCTCCAGGCCAGCAAAATCGAGGCGGTTGAAATCGTCTACCAGCACAGCCTGCAGATCGGCGCCGAGCACAGTCTCCACGGCCGTTTCCCAACCTGGCTCTACTCGCAATCCTTCGGCCAGCCGCGGCTGTTGCTCCAGCCCTTGGTCGTGCAGCCAGTGCGCAGCGCCTGTACCCGGCTCCAGAGCAGCCTGCTGCAAGGCTTCAAGGGAGGCCAGGCGCCCGCCCAGGCGCTGCAGGTCGCCCTGTGCCTGCTGCTGGGCCTGGGTGGCCTGCTGCAGTTGCTCGCGCGTGCCTTCCAGGCGCTCGACCACCTGCTCTTCGGACAGTTGCAATTCTTCCAGTAACATTTCGCTGCTGGCCAGTTGCTCGGCAAATTCGAGCATGGCCACATCCTGCGGCTCGCTACCCAGCTGCTCGCGCTCTTCGCCCAGCTTGCGCTGGCGCTCGGCCTGGCGCTCCAGGCTGGTTTCCAGCTGCTGCAGGCGCGTCTGCTGCACTTCAGCCTGGCGGCGCGGCTCGGCGGAACGGCTGTTGAAGCTGTCCCACTGTTCCTGCCAGCCGTGCATGCCCAGCTCGGCCTCCTCAAGCGCGGCAGCGGCCTCTTCGGCAGCGGCCAGGGTCATTTCCTGCTCGGGTTCGAGCATGGCCAGCTCTTCGCCCAAGGTGGCCAGCAGGATGCGGTCGTGGCCAAGGTGCGATTCGGTTTCCAGGCGGGTGCGTTCGGCCTCTTTGAAGTCGTCCTGCAACTGGCGCAAGCGCTGCTGGCCGTGCTGGATGCTCTGCTCGACCCGGGCGATGTCACCGGCCACCGAGTAGAAGCGGCCTTGCACCTGATTGAAGCGTTCGGACAATTCGTGATGGCCGTCACGCAGGCGTTCGATGCTCGCGTCGGCATTGCGCTGCTCGGCCACCAGCGCCTCGTGGGACACGCCCTGATCGCCGATCACCGACTCGCGCTGGCGTACCTGCTCGTCAAGGCCGCGCCAGCGCAAGGCCGCCAGGCACGCCTTCATCTGGCGCTCCTGGGCCTTGTACTCGCGGTACTTCTCGGCGGCCTGGGCCTGACGATGCAGCCGCTCCAGCTGGCGCTCGAGCTCTTCGCGCAAGTCGGTCAGGCGGGCCAGGTTTTCCTGGGTGCGGCGGATGCGGTTCTCGGTTTCGCGGCGGCGCTCCTTGTACTTGGAGATGCCGGCGGCTTCCTCGATGAAGTTGCGCAGCTCCTCGGGCTTGGCTTCGATCAGCTTGGAGATCATGCCCTGCTCGATGATCGAATAGCTGCGCGGCCCCAGGCCGGTACCGAGGAAGATGTCGGTAATGTCACGCCTTCGGCATTTGGTGCCGTTGAGGTAATAGCTGTTCTGCCCGTCGCGGGTCACCTTGCGCCGGATCGAGATCTCGGCGTAGGCAGCATATTCGCCAACCAGGGTAGTTTCGCTGTTGTCGAACACCAGCTCGATGCTCGCCTGGCTGACCGGTTTGCGGCCACTCGAGCCGTTGAAGATGACGTCGGTCATCGACTCGCCGCGCAGGTTCTTCGCCGAACTCTCGCCCATCACCCAGCGCACCGCGTCGATGATGTTGGACTTGCCGCAGCCGTTGGGGCCTACCACAGCCGCCATGTTGCTGGGGAAGTTGACCGTGGTCGGGTCGACGAACGACTTGAACCCGGCCAGACGAATGCACTTCAGGCGCATCGGTCAGCCTCGGGCCAGTGCCGCCAGCACCAGTTCGCAGCTGCGCTGGCCGTAGGCAGTGAGCACCTCGCGAATGCGCGGCAGGTCACGGGCGACCACGGCTTCGAGCAGCCGGGCGAACAGGTCGAGGTAGTCGATCATGTTGGCCTGTCGCTGGTCCAGCGACAGGTAGTAGGCACGGCTCATGGCCGGCTGCAGGTTTTCCACGGTTTCCTGCAGGAACGGGTTGTCGGCGAACGGATAGGCCGCGCGCATCACCGCAAAGCTGTCGGCGACGAAGGTCTTGATGTCGAGTTGGTCATGGGCACGCTGCAGGCGCTGCTGGATTTCCAGAAACGGGCGCAGGTCGGCTTCGGTGCGCCATTTTTGCGCAACCGCGTTACCCAGCAGGATGTAGAACTCGCCCATCAGCGAGCACAGGCTGCGCACGCTGCGCTCGTCCAGCTCGGTTACATGGGCACCCCGGCGCGGCAAGATGGCCACCAGGTGGCGGCGTTCGAGAATCAGCAGTGCTTCGCGCACCGACCCACGGCTGACGTTGAGCGCCTGGGTGACCTTCTGCTCCTGGATACGCTCGCCTGGCGCCAGCTCGCCGCGGATGATGCGTTCGGCCAGGTAATCGGCAATCTGCTCGGAGAGGCTGTCCGGGGCCTTGAACGTCATGGTTTTCCTTCAAAATCATTGAACTGGGCACAAGGGGCGGATTGTAGCGTACTTGGGCGGTAATCGCGCAGAGGGCCCGGGCGGTTTATTTGACCTGCCAGACAGCCATGCGCCCGGCGCGATCTATGCTTGGGATATGGGCAATGTGTTCGGCCGGGCATGGACATGAGCATTTTCTTGACCTTTGAGTCAGAAAAATATTGACCTGCTAGACAGGTGTTGCTTAGAGTCCGCCCAACAACAATAAAACCATTGCGAGGCCATCCCCGTGATCCAGTTTCTCGTCAACCAGGAGCTGCGTAGTGAGCACGCCCTGGACCCGAACATGACGGTGCTGCAGTACCTGCGCGAGCACCTGGGCAAACCCGGTACCAAGGAGGGCTGCGCCAGTGGTGACTGCGGCGCCTGCACCGTGGTAGTCGGCGAACTGACCCAGGACGAACAAGGTAACGACAGCCTGCGCTACCGCAGCCTCAACTCGTGCCTGACGTTCGTCTCGTCGCTGCACGGCAAGCAGCTGATCAGCGTCGAAGGGCTCAAGCACCAAGGCCAGCTGCACAGCGTGCAACAGGCCATGGCCGATTGCCACGGCTCGCAATGCGGCTTCTGCACCCCCGGCTTCGTCATGTCGCTGTTCGCCCTGCAAAAGAACAGCAGCGGCCCCGACCTGCACCAGGCCCAGGAAGCCCTGGCCGGCAACCTGTGCCGCTGCACCGGCTACCGGCCGATCCTCGACGCCGCCGAGCAGAGCTGCCGCCAGCCCTGCCGCGACCAGTTCGATGCCCAGCAGGCGCAAACCATCAGCCGCCTCAAGGCCATTACGCCAACCCAGACCGGCGAGCTGAACAGCGGTGACAAGCGCTGCCTGGTGCCGCTGACCGTAGCCGACCTGGCCGACCTGTACAGCTCGCACCCCGAAGCCCGCCTGCTGGCCGGTGGTACCGACCTGGCGCTGGAAGTGACCCAGTTTCACAAGACCTTGCCCGTGATGATCTATGTCGGTCACGTGGCCGAGCTCAAGCGCATCGAGAAAACCGCCAGCCACCTGGAAATCGGCGCCGCCACCCCGCTCACCGACTGCTACGGCGCGCTGAACGACGAATACCCCGACTTTGGCGCCCTGCTGCACCGCTTCGCCTCGCTGCAGATCCGCAACCAGGGCACGCTGGGCGGCAACATCGGCAACGCCTCGCCCATCGGCGACTCGCCTCCCCTGCTGATTGCCCTGGACGCGCAGGTGGTCCTGCGCCAAGGCGAGCGCCAGCGGGTGATGCCACTGGAAGACTACTTCATCGACTACCGCATCACCGCCCGCCAGGACAGCGAGTTCATCGAGAAGATCATCGTGCCGCGCGCCACCCGCGACTGGGCGTTCCGCGCCTACAAGGTGTCCAAGCGGCTGGACGATGACATCTCCGCCGTGTGCGCGGCATTTAACCTGAGCATCGAAAACGGCGTGGTCAGCGGCGTGCGCATCGCCTTCGGCGGCATGGCAGCGATCCCCAAGCGCGCCCGCGCCTGCGAGGCGGCGCTGCGTGGCAAACCGTGGGACCAGGCCGCCATCGAGCGCGCCTGCCTAGCCCTGGCCGAAGACTTCACCCCGCTCAGCGACTTCCGCGCCAGCAAGGAATACCGCCTGTTGACTGCGCAAAACCTGTTGCGCAAGTACTTCATCGAACAGCAAACGCCGTACATCGAAACCCGGGTGACCGCTTATGTCTAACCATCACGTAGCCAAAAGCCAGGCCGAGATGGCCGAATTGTTCAGCCAGGACCTGACCACCGGGGTGGGCCGCAGCGTCAAGCACGACAGCGCCGACAAGCATGTATCTGGCGAGGCGCTGTACATTGACGATCGCCTGGAATTTCCCAACCAGTTGCACGTCTATGCGCGCACCGCCGACCGTGCCCATGCGCGCATCCTGCGCATCGACACCACGCCGTGCTATGCCTTCGAGGGCGTGCGCATCGCCATCACCCACGAAGACATCCCCGGCCTGAAAGACATCGGCCCGGTGGTGGCCGGCGACCCACTGCTGGCCATCGACAAGGTCGAGTTCTTCGGCCAGCCCGTGCTTGCCGTCGCTGCCTGTGACCTTGAAACCGCTCGCCGCGCGGCCATGGCCGCCATCGTCGAATACGAAGACCTGGAGCCGGTACTGGACGTGGTCGAAGCGCTGCGCAAGAAACACTTCGTGCTCGACAGCCACACCCACCAGCGCGGCGATTCCGCTGCCGCCCTGGCCAGCGCCCCGCACCGTATCCAGGGGACCCTGCATATCGGCGGCCAGGAACACTTCTACCTGGAAACGCAAATTTCCTCGGTGATGCCTACCGAAGATGGCGGCATGATCGTCTACTGCTCCACGCAAAACCCCACCGAAGTGCAGAAACTGGTCGCCGAAGTGCTCGACGTGCCAATGAACAAGGTGGTGCTGGACATGCGCCGCATGGGTGGCGGTTTTGGCGGCAAGGAAACCCAGGCTGCCAGCCCGGCGTGCCTGTGCGCGGTCGTGGCGCGCCTGACCGGCCAGCCGACCAAGATGCGTCTGCCACGGGTCGAAGACATGACCATGACCGGCAAGCGCCACCCGTTCTACGTCGAGTACGACGTGGGCTTTGACGACAACGGCCGGCTGCACGGTATCAACTTCGACCTGGCCGGCAACTGCGGCTACTCGCCCGACCTGTCCGGTTCGATCGTCGACCGTGCCATGTTCCACTCCGACAACGCCTACTACCTGGGCGATGCCACCGTGCACGGCCACCGCTGCAAGACCAACACTGCCTCCAACACCGCCTACCGTGGCTTTGGCGGCCCACAGGGCATGGTTGCCATCGAGCAGGTGATGGACCACATCGCCCGCCATCTGGGCCGTGATCCGCTGGCAGTGCGCAAGGCAAACTACTACGGCAAGACCGAGCGTAACGTCACCCATTACTACCAGACCGTCGAGCACAACATGCTCGACGAGATGACCGCCGAGCTGGAGGCCAGCAGCGACTATGCCGAGCGTCGCGAGTCGATCCGCCGTTTCAATGCCAACAGCCCGATCCTGAAGAAAGGCCTGGCACTGACGCCGGTCAAGTTCGGTATTTCGTTCACCGCCACCTTCCTCAACCAGGCCGGCGCACTGATCCATATCTACACCGACGGCAGTATTCACCTGAACCACGGCGGCACCGAGATGGGCCAAGGCCTGAACACCAAGGTGGCACAGGTGGTGGCGCAGATCTTCCAGGTGGACTTCAGCCGCATCCAGATCACCGCCACCAACACCGACAAGGTGCCCAACACATCGCCGACAGCGGCCTCCAGTGGCGCCGACCTGAACGGCAAGGCGGCGCAAAACGCTGCCGAAATCCTCAAGCGTCGCCTGACCGAGTTCGCCGCACGGCACTATCAGGTGACCGAGGAAGACGTCGAGTTCCGCAACGGCCACGTGCGCGTACGCGACCAGATCGTCAGCTTCGAGCAACTGGTGCAGCAGGCTTACTTCGCCCAGGTGTCGCTCTCCAGCACCGGTTTCTACCGCACGCCGAAGATTTTCTACGACCGCAGCCAGGCCCGCGGCCGGCCGTTCTACTACTTCGCCTTTGGCGCTGCCTGCGTGGAAGTGATCGTCGACACCCTGACCGGCGAGTACAAGATGCTGCGCGCCGACATCCTGCACGACGTGGGCGATTCGCTGAACCCGGCGATCGACATCGGCCAGGTGGAAGGCGGATTCATCCAGGGCATGGGCTGGCTGACTACCGAAGAGCTGGTGTGGAACGCCAAGGGCAAGCTGATGACCAACGGCCCGGCCAGCTACAAGATCCCGGCAGTTGCCGACATGCCGCTGGACTTGCGGGTGAAGCTGGTGGAAAACCGCAAGAACCCGGAAGACACCGTGTTCCACTCCAAGGCCGTGGGCGAGCCACCGTTCATGCTCGGCATCGCTGCCTGGTGTGCGATCAAGGACGCCGTGGCCAGCTTGGCCGATTACCGGGTGCAGCCGAACATCGACGCGCCGGCGACACCGGAGCGGGTGCTGTGGGGTTGTGAGCAGATGCGCAAGGCGCTGGCTGAAACCCAACCTGCCGAACAGGAACTGGAAACCGTCACCCACTGACAGCGAGGTTCCATGCAGGAGCGGCCTTGTGTCGCGAAAGGGCTGCGCAGCAGCCCCAACAATCTATGTAGTAACCGAGATTTTGGGGCCGCTTCGCAGCCCTTTCGCGACACAAGGCCGCTCCTACAAAGGGGCCGTGTCGACGTCTTAGAGAGGTTGCATCATGCACCAATGGATCAACGCCCTCGCCGACCACCAGTCCCGTGGCGAAGCCTGCGTGCTGGTGACCATCATCGAGGAGCGCGGCTCAACCCCGCGCAACGCCGGTTCCAAGATGGTCGTCAGTGCCACTGGCCTGTTCGACACCATCGGCGGCGGCCACCTGGAATACAAGGCCCTGCACATCGCCCGGCAAATGCTCGAAGAGCAGCGCACCACCCCACACCTGGAGCGCTTCAGCCTCGGTGCCAGCCTGGGCCAGTGCTGCGGCGGCGTCACCGTGCTGCTGTTCGAACCGATGGCCGCCGTGCAGGCGCAGATCGCCGTGTTCGGCGCGGGCCATGTCGGCCGGGCTCTGGTACCCTTGCTCGCCGCGCTGCCCTGCCGGGTGCGCTGGATCGACTCGCGCGAACAGGAATTCCCCGAGCACATCCCAAGCGGGGTGACCAAGGTGGTCTGTGAGGAGCCGGTCGACGAAGTCGCGGACCTGCCGCCAGGCAGCTACTGCATCGTCATGACCCACAACCACCAACTCGACCTGGAACTCACCGCCGCCATTCTCAAGCGCAACGACTTCACCTGGTTCGGCCTGATCGGCTCGAAGACCAAACGAGTCAAATTCGAGCACCGCCTGCGCGAGCGCGGCTACGACGACGCCGTGATGGCGCGCATGCGCTGCCCGATGGGCCTGCCAGAGGTAAAGGGCAAGCTGCCCATCGAAATCGCCGTGTCCATCGCCGGCGAAATCATCGCCACCTACAACGCCTGCTTCGGCCAGCACGACGCTGCCGCCAATGCCGGCCCCATTGCCCAGTTGCTGCCGCCCTCCCGGCGCAGCCAAGCCAATTGACGAGTGTGTTATGACCGTTACCCGCAAAGCCTACCGTGCCGCCATCCTGCACAGCATCGCCGACCCGGCCGAGGTTGGCCTGGAGGCTTCCCATGAATACTTCGAAGACGGCCTGCTGGTGGTCGACGACGGCCGCATCAGCGCCATTGGTCACGCCAGCGAGCTGCTGCCGACCCTGGATGCCGACATCCCCGTCGAGCACTACCAGGATGCGCTGATCACCCCGGGCTTCATCGACACCCACATCCATTTCCCGCAGACCGGCATGATCGGCTCCTATGGCGAGCAGTTGCTGGACTGGCTGAACACTTACACCTTCCCCTGCGAAAAGCAGTTCGCCGACAAAGGCCATGCCGACCAGGTGGCGAAGATCTTCCTCAAGGAACTGCTGCGCAACGGCACCACCACCGCGCTGGTATTCGGCAGCGTGCACCCGGAATCGGTCAATGCGTTGTTCGAAGAGGCCGAGCGCCTGGACCTGCGCCTGATCGCCGGCAAGGTGATGATGGACCGCAACGCCCCGGATTACCTGACTGACACCGCAGAATCCGGTTACGCCGAAAGCAAGGCGCTGATCGAGCGCTGGCATGGCAAGGGCCGCCTGCACTATGCGGTAACCCCGCGCTTCGCCCCGACCAGCACGCCGCAGCAGCTGACCCTGGCGGGCCAATTGCTCAAGGAACACCCAGGCGTGTACATGCACACGCACCTGTCGGAAAACATCAAGGAAATCGACTGGGTCAAGTCACTGTTCCCCGAGCAGAAGGGCTACCTGGACGTATACGACCACTTCGAACTGCTGGGCGAGCGCTCGGTGTTCGCCCACGGCGTGCACCTGTGCGACGACGAATGCCAGCGCCTGGCTGAAACCGGCTCGGCAGTGGCCTTCTGCCCTACTTCCAACCTGTTCCTGGGCAGCGGTCTGTTCAACCTGCCCCAGGCCGAGCGCTTCAAGGTCAACGTGGGCCTGGGTACCGATGTGGGCGCCGGCACCAGCTTCTCGCTGCTCAACACCCTGAACGAAGCGTACAAGGTGATGCAGCTGCAAGGCGCGCGCCTGCACCCATACAAGTCACTGTACCTGGCCACCCTCGGCGGCGCCCGCGCGCTGCGCCTGGATGACCGCATCGGCAGCCTGCGCCCGGGTAATGATGCCGACTTCGTGGTGCTGGACTACAAGGCCACGCCGCTGCTGGACTACCGCATTCAGCAGTCCAACAGCATTGAAGAGACCTTGTTCGTGCTCACCACCCTGGGCGATGACCGCACAGTGCGCGAAACCTACGCCGCCGGGCGTTGCGTGCACCAGCGCTAAGGTTCTTTCGCCAGGCCCCGGTACAGCGCGCCGCCGATTGCAGCACCGATCAGCGGCGCCACCCAGAACAGCCACAGCTGCTGCAAGGCCCAACCGCCAACGAACAATGCCGGCCCCGTGCTGCGCGCGGGGTTGACCGAGGTATTGGTCACCGGGATGGAGATCAGGTGAATCAGGGTCAGGGCCAGACCGATGGCGATGGGCGCAAAGCCTGCTGGTGCGCGGGAATCGGTCGCGCCCATGATCACCACCAGGAACATCGCCGTCATCACCACTTCACTGACAAAGCCTGCCCCCAGCGTGTAGCCGCCGGGCGAATGGTCGGCATAGCCGTTGGACGCCAGCCCCGAGGACAATTCGAAACCGGCCTTGCCGCTGGCGATGAGGTAGATCACTCCTGCCGCCAGGATGGCGCCGATCACTTGCGCAATCACGTAGGGCAGCAGCTCTTTGGCAGGAAAACGCCCGCCCACCACCAGCCCAAAGGACACAGCAGGATTAAGGTGACAGCCAGAGATATGGCCGATGGCGAAGGCCATGGTCAGCACGGTGAGGCCGAAGGCGAAGGCAACACCGAGTACGCCGATGCCGACAGGGGAACTGGCTGCGAGTACCGCACTGCCGCAGCCACCAAGCACCAGCCAGAAGGTACCGATCAGTTCGGCACCCATGCGTTTACCGAGGGACATGCTCATGAATCCATTCCTCAAGAAGTTGAACGCAACGAATGCGCAAGCCCAACTGCTTGATGAAGGTTTGCTCACAAGAATTTAGCAGACCTTTGGCTGATGGCCAGTTATGGCCGGGGGCTGCTTTGCAGGCCCCCTCAATCACCCTGGCAAACGATCAACCCTTGGCGGAAACCTTGGGCTTTTTCAGCAAATGCGAGAACACCGCATGCAGATCGTCCGAGGCACTCTCCTCATCCAGGTTCAGCTTGCTGTCGATGTGGTCCATGTGGTGCATCATCAGGCTCACTGCCTGCTCGGCATCACGTGCCTCGATGGCATCGATCAGTTGCATGTGCTCGTCATACGAGCAGTGCGAGCGGTTGCCGCTTTCGTACTGGGCAATGATCAGCGAGGTCTGCGATACCAGGCTGCGCTGGAAACTCACCAGCGGTGCATTGCCCGCCGCTTCGGCCAGCTTGAGGTGGAACTCGCCGGAAAGGCGAATGCCGGCGCCGCGATCACCGCGCGAGAAGCTGTCGCGCTCTTCACGCACCATCTGCCGCAGCTCGTTGAGCTGGTCGAGGGTGGCGTGCTGCACGGCCAACTCGGTAATGGCGCGTTCGACCATGCGCCGCGAGAAGAACACCTGACGTGCCTCTTCCACGGTCGGGCTGGCCACCACCGCGCCGCGGTTCGGCCGCAGCAGCACCACGCTTTCATGGGCCAGACGCGACAAGGCACGACGGATGATGGTGCGGCTGACGCCAAAGATTTCGCCCAGCGCTTCCTCGCTCAACTTGGTGCCCGGGGCCAGACGCTGCTCGAGGATCGCCTCGAAAATATGCGCGTAGACGATGTCGTCCTGGGTACCGCTGCGGCCGGCCTTGCCGACACGTGCAGGTTTTTTCAGAGGTTGCAGCTGTTCGTTCATGGGCTCTCGAGGCACGAAGAGAAAGTATGGCGCCATTGTACACAGGCTGAGGCGATTCCGCAGGGGGCGTTTCACCTATATAGCCGTTGTACGACGCATTGCGCACACAAAACATAAAACATTATTTGCATTCTTTGTACACAAAAGCATAATCCACCGAGCAACTTCTTGACCCATGAGTCAACAAACCGGTCGGACGTCTGCCTTCCCTCGTGGGGCCGCCAAGTGCATCGCTCAGGAAACTGGCCCCAACTACAACAAGAAAGACTTGAGGAGTACTCGCTGTGGAAAGCCGCAAATCCGAAGCCCCTACGCTGGATCTCGCCCCACCGCTCGAAACGAGCTGGCTGGAGCGGATTTTCAAACTCAAGCAACACGGCAGCACCGTCAAAACCGAAATGATCGCCGGGGTGACCACCTTCATCACCATGGCCTACATCATCTTCGTCAACCCCAACATCATGGCCGACGCTGGCATCGACCATGGTGCCGCCTTCGTCGCCACCTGCATCGCCGCCGCGCTGGGCTGCCTGCTGATGGGCCTGTACGCCAACTGGCCAGTAGGCCTGGCCCCTGGCATGGGGCTTAACGCCTTCTTCACCTACACGGTGGTCGGCACCATGGGCTACAACTGGGAAACAGCGCTCGGGGCGGTATTCATCTCGGGTGTGCTGTTCATGTTCCTGACCTTGTCGAAAGTGCGCGAATGGCTGCTCAACAGCATTCCGGTCAGCCTGCGCCATGCCATGGGGGCCGGCGTCGGATTGTTCCTCGGGCTGATCGGCCTGAAGACGGCAGGCATCATCGTCGACAGCCCCGCCACGCTGATCAAGCTGGGTTCGCTGCATGAGCCAGGGCCGCTGCTGGCGGCCGTGTGCTTCCTGCTGATCGCCATCCTCAGCTACAAGCGGGTGTTTGGCGCGATCCTCATCAGCATCATTGGCGTCACCTTGGCAGGTTGGGGCCTGGGCCTGGTCAAGTTTGGCGGGGTGATGTCGATGCCGCCTAGCCTGGCACCGACCTGGATGGCCATGGACGTGGCTGGCGTGTTCAACGTCAGCATGATCAGCGTGGTGCTGGCGTTTCTGTTCGTGCACATGTTCGACACCGCCGGCACGCTGATGGGCGTGGCGCAGCGTGCCAACCTGGTGGCACCGGACGGGCGTATCGAGAACCTGTCGAAGGCGTTGAAGGCTGACAGTGCATCGAGCGTGTTCGGTGCGGTGGTAGGTGTACCGCCAGTCACCAGCTATGTGGAAAGTGCCGCAGGTGTAGCGGCGGGCGGGCGTACCGGCCTTACTGCGGTAGTAGTGGGCCTGTTGTTCATCGCCGCGATGTTCTTCGCCCCGCTGGCTGGGATGATTCCGGCCTATGCGACGGCGGGTGCACTTATTTATGTGGCGATGTTGATGATGGGCAGCATGGCGCATATCCATTGGGATGAAGCCACAGACAGCATTCCGGCGATCGTCACGGTGATCATGATGCCATTGACCTTCTCGGTCGCCGACGGTATTGCCCTGGGCTTCATCAGCTATGTGGCATTGAAGGCGGGCACTGGCAAATACAAGGAAATTTCCGCCAGCCTGTGGGTGCTGTGCGCGATCTTCATTGCCAAGTTCGTGTTCCTCTGAACCCTGATACGCCGACCAAAAGGGCGCTTCGGCGCCCTTTTCTGGTTTAGCCGCAAATGTGCTCGCCGAGCGGTAGGGTCTAGGCCACCAGGTGTCTGCCTTGAGTTTTGAGGTGGTGCATAGATCGAGCGCCGCCCGCGCGGCGCATCGCGAGCTACGCTCGCTCCTACGTTTGTTTCGGGCCAGTTACGCCTGTGACAGGCGCGCGCGACCGCCTTGTTTGTACGACGCGATATCGCGCCATGCGCCAAGGCGTTCGCGCGCAAATCCCACAGGAATTATTGGCCCGAAACAAACGTAGGAGCGAGCGCAGCTCGCGATGCGCCGCGCGGGCGGCGCTCGATCCCCAGGCACCCACATCCCACGCCAGGCACAAAAACAGCAGACGAAAAAAAGCCCGCCAGTGTGAGAGCGGGCCAAAGGACCTACGAAGATTCTTCTAGCGACCAACTAGCTTCCACGATAGGTCGAATAGCTGTACGGCGAGATCAGCAGTGGCACGTGGTAGTGCTCCTGCTGCTCGTCGATACCAAAGCGCAGCACGACAACATCCAGAAACGCCTGGGCCGGCAGTTGCACGCCGCGGGCGCGGTAGTAATCGCCAGCGCTGAACTGCAACTGGTAAACGCCAGTGCGGTAGTCGTCACCCTGCAGCAGTGGCGCGTCGACGCGGCCATCGCTGTTGGTCAGGGCGGTATTCACCAGCTCCAGTTGCTGGCCTTCGACACGGTACAGCTCGACCTTGATCGAGCTGCCCGGGCAGCCATGCGCGGCATCCAGTACGTGTGTGGTCAAACGTCCCATTGCGTGTCGCCTCTTGTTCAATCTGTGGGCAAAAAATACTCAGCCTTCGCACCAGCATAGCGCCTGCGGCAGGCGGGAATGACGCCATTAAGACATTCCATCGCAAAATTGTACACAATTTTTTAAACCCTTCTGTCACACCGTTCGTCCGGCGCCCATAAACGACCCATCGGTCGCAAATACAAGCGACGTAACGACGTCAACGTCATTAGCTGACCAATCAGGCAGGTTTCTTGCACTGTATTTCCAGGTCGCTGCAGGGCGACAAAAGGGAAGAAATGCGGAAAAACAGGCTTACAAAAGATTTCAGAAGTTGTATACAATCAGCCCATCCGGTGGTGCGACATACCGACGCGGCCCGCCCACCCCCTGCACTAACGCACAAGAAGGAAGACTGCAGTGAGCGCTGACTACCCTCGCGACCTGATCGGTTACGGCAACAACCCTCCTCACCCGCAATGGCCGGGCAACGCTCGCATCGCGCTGTCTTTCGTCCTCAACTACGAGGAAGGCGGCGAACGCAACATCCTGCACGGTGACAAAGAGTCCGAAGCCTTCCTGTCCGAGATGGTCGCTGCCCAGCCACTGCAGGGCCAGCGCAACATGAGCATGGAATCGCTGTACGAGTACGGCAGCCGTGCCGGCGTGTGGCGCCTGCTGAAGCTGTTCAAGGAAAGCGGTGTGCCGCTGACCATCTTCGCCGTGGCCATGGCCGCCCAGCGCCACCCTGACGTTATCCGCGCCATGGCCGAAGCCGGCCACGAAATCTGCAGCCACGGCTACCGCTGGATCGATTACCAGAACATGGACGAGGCCCAGGAGCGCGAGCACATGCTCGAAGCCATCCGCATCCTCACCGAACTCACCGGCGAGCGCCCAGTGGGCTGGTACACCGGCCGCACCGGCCCCAACACCCGCCGCCTGGTGATGGAAGAAGGTGGCTTCCTCTATGACAGCGACACCTACGACGACGACCTGCCCTACTGGGAGCCGAACAACCCTACCGGCAAGCCGCACCTGGTGATCCCGTACACCCTGGACACCAACGACATGCGCTTCACCCAGGTGCAGGGTTTCAACTGCGGCGAGCAGTTCTTCCAGTACCTCAAAGACGCCTTCGATGTGCTGTACGCCGAAGGCGCCGAAGCACCAAAAATGCTGTCCATCGGCCTGCATTGCCGCCTGGTCGGCCGCCCGGCGCGCCTGGCTGCACTGAAGCGCTTCGTCGATTACGCAAAAAGCCATGACCAGGTCTGGTTCGCCCGTCGCGTGGATATCGCCCGCCACTGGCACACCACCCACCCGTACAAGAAAGAGAACGCCTGATGACCGCCTTCAACACTCTCAAGCCATCCGCCCTGGGCCGTGACGCCTTCGTCGCAGCCTTTGCCGACATCTACGAGCACTCGCCGTGGGTGGCCGAAAAAGCCTATGACCTGGGCCAACTGGGCGAACTGGACGAGATCGAGGCGCTGCACCAGCGCATGAGCGACATCCTGCTCAGCGCCAACCACGCCGACCAGCTGGCACTGATCAACGCTCACCCGGACCTCGCCGGCAAGGCCGCCATCCAGGGCGAACTGACCGAATCGAGCACCAACGAACAGGCCGGCGCCGGTATTCACCAGTGCACCGCCGAAGAATTCGCCCGTTTCACCGAGCTGAACGACGCCTACAAGGCCAAGTTCCAGTTCCCGTTCATCATGGCGGTAAAGGGCAGCAATCGGCACCAGATCCTCGCCGCCTTTGAAAAACGCATCCACAACGATGCCGATGCCGAATTCAAGGAAGCCCTGGCGCAGATCAACCTGATCGCCCTGTTCCGCCTGATGCAGCTGTAAGCAACAGCCGAACCTTATTCAGAAAACGAACAATAGAAGAGATAACCGCATGCGCACCCTGATGATCGAGCCCCTGACCAAAGAAGCCTTCGCCCAATTCGGAGACGTGATCGAAACCGACGGCAGCGACCACTTCATGATCAACAACGGCTCGACCATGCGCTTTCACAAGCTCGCCACGGTCGAAACCGCCGAGCCTGAAGACAAGGCGATCATCAGCATCTTCCGCGCCGACGCGCAGGACATGCCGCTGACCGTGCGCATGCTGGAACGCCATCCGCTGGGCAGCCAGGCTTTCATCCCGCTGCTCGGCAACCCCTTTCTGATCGTGGTCGCGCCGGTTGGCGATGCACCTGTATCAGGCTTGGTCCGGGCCTTCCGCAGTAATGGCAGGCAGGGCGTTAATTACCATCGCGGCGTTTGGCACCACCCGGTGCTTACGATCGAAAAGCGGGATGATTTCCTGGTGGTTGATCGCAGTGGTTCTGGCAACAACTGCGATGAGCATTACTTCACCGAGGAACAGATGCTGATCCTCAATCCCCACCAATAAGAAAAGGTCAGTCATCTTCTCGGTGACTGGCAGAGGTACATACTGTGGAAGCACACCTTCACGAATGGCTGAACCTGAGCATTCGCTGGGTTCACATGATCACCGGTGTCGCCTGGATCGGTGCATCGTTCTACTTCGTCTGGCTGGAGAACCACCTGAACCGAAGCAACCCGCGCGATGGGTTGTCGGGTGATCTCTGGGCGATTCACGGCGGTGGTATCTACCACCTGGAGAAATACAAACTCGCACCCCCGAAAATGCCCGAGAACCTGCACTGGTTCAAATGGGAAGCCTACTTCACCTGGATGTCCGGTATCGCCCTGCTGTGCGTGGTGTTCTACTGGAACCCGGCCCTGTACCTGCTGGCCCCTGGCAGCACCCTGAGCGGTGCCGAAGGCGTGGCCATCGGTATCGGCTCGTTGATCGCTGGCTGGTTCATCTACGACTTCCTGTGCGACTCGCCCCTGGGCAAGAAGCCTGCGCTGCTCGGTGGTGTGCTGTTCGTGCTGATCATCGCCGCCTGCTGGGGCTTCAGCCTGGTGTTCAGCGGCCGTGGCGCGTACCTGCACACCGGCGCGATCATCGGCACCATCATGGTTGGTAACGTGTTCCGCATCATCATGCCGGCCCAGCGCCAGCTGGTGGCGGCGATCGAGAACAACCAGACGCCCGACCCGGTACTGCCGGCCAAGGGCCTGCTGCGCTCGCGTCACAACAACTACTTCACCCTGCCGGTGCTGTTCATCATGATCAGCAACCATTTCCCGAGCACCTACGGTAGCCAGTACAACTGGCTGATCCTGGCCGGTATCGCAGTAGCCGCGGTTCTGATCCGCCACTACTTCAACACCCGTCACGACAGCAACAAGTACGCCTGGACCCTGCCCGTCGGCGCCCTGGCAATGATCTGCCTGGCCTACGTCACCGGCCCGAAACCGATGGCCGTAAGCCCAGAGCAAGCCGCAGCGAAGATCGAGTATCAACCGCTGCCCGCGACCGCCGTCGGTGGCAAGACCGCTGCCGAGCAGCGCGCCGAGGACGCCGCCAAGGCTGCCCAAGCGCCGGCCGCACCCGCCGAGGCCCCTGCCCAGGCGGCAGCCCAGGCCGGTGGTGGCGACTTCGACAAGATCCACAATGTCATCCAGGAACGCTGCACCGTGTGCCATTCGTCCAAACCGACCAGCCCACTGTTCAGTGCCGCCCCTGCCGGCGTGATGTTCGACACCCCGCAGCAGATCCAGGCCCAGGCCGCGCGCATTCAGGCGCAAGCGGTCGCCAGCCAGATCATGCCGCTGGGCAACATCACCCAGATGACCACCGAAGAGCGCAAGCTCGTCGGCGACTGGATCGCCAAAGGTGCCCAGGTCAACTGACCGAAGCCGCAAGCTTCAAGCCTCAAGCTGTAAGTCGTAGGTAACAAGCAAGCATCGAGCGTCAGGCTCCAACGCGGATCACCAAGCTTCTACTTGAAGCTTGCCGCTTGGAGCTTGCCGCTTGGATCCGAGAATAAAAACAAAACTCGAGGTGCTGCATGTCCGAGTCACGCAAGGCGTATATCCCCATTGCGCCGCCGCGCGAACCCTTGCCCCTGTTCCAACTGATCCTGGTTGGCCTGCAACACGTTCTGCTGATGTACGGTGGCGCGATCGCCGTGCCGTTGATCATCGGCCAGGCCGCTGGGTTGTCCCGTGAAGAAGTCGCTTTCCTGATCAACGCCGACCTGCTGGTCGCTGGCGTCGCTACCATCATCCAGTCGTTCGGTATCGGCCCGGTGGGCATCCGCATGCCGGTGATGATGGGTGCCAGTTTCGCGGCCGTCGGCAGCATGGTGGCCATGGCCGGCATGCCCGGCGTAGGCCTGCAGGGGATCTTCGGTGCGACCATCGCCGCCGGGTTCTTCGGCATGCTGATCGCCCCGTTCATGTCCAAGGTCGTACGCTTCTTCCCGCCGCTGGTCACCGGTACGGTGATCACCTCGATTGGCCTGTCGCTGTTCCCCGTGGCAGTCAATTGGGCGGGTGGCGGCCATGAAGCCGAAACCTTCGGCTCGCCGATCTACCTGTTGGTGGCCGGCTTGGTATTGGCTGTGATCCTGCTGATCAACCGCTTCATGCGCGGCTTCTGGGTCAACGTGTCGGTACTGGTGGGCATGGGCCTTGGCTACATCCTGGCCGGCTCCATCGGCATGGTCGACCTGTCTGGCCTGAAGGACGCGCCGTGGTTGCAGGTGGTCACCCCCCTGCACTTCGGCATGCCGACATTCAGCCTGGCACCCATCCTGTCCATGTGCCTGGTGGTGGTGATCATCTTCGTCGAGTCCACCGGCATGTTCCTGGCCCTGGGCAAGGTGACCGATCGCGAAGTGACCCCCGGCATGCTGCGTCGCGGCCTGCTGTGCGATGCCGGTGCGTCGTTCATCGCCGGTTTCTTCAACACCTTCACCCACTCCTCGTTCGCCCAGAACATCGGCCTGGTGCAAATGACCGGGGTGCGCTGCCGCTTTGTCACCATCGTGGCCGGTGCCCTGTTGATCCTGCTCAGCCTGCTGCCCAAGGCAGCCTTCCTGATTGCCTCGATCCCACCTGCGGTACTGGGCGGCGCGTCCATCGCCATGTTCGGCATGGTCACCGCCACCGGGATCAAGATTCTTCAGGAGGCGGACATCGGCGACCGCCGCAACCAGCTGCTGGTTGCCGTGAGCGTCGGCTTCGGGTTGATCCCCGTGGTGCGTCCGGAGTTCTTCGCCCAGATGCCACAGTGGATGGAACCCATCACCCACAGTGGTATCGCCATGGCCACGGTCAGTGCCCTGGTGTTGAACGTCCTGTTCAACATCCTCGGTGGTGCCGACCGCGCGGTGCACAACGACGCCTGTCACCAGCATTGAGCCAGAAGGGGCGGCGCATTGCCGCCCCTCATTCACATCTGCAGTAACCGCTACGCCGTCGACCCGCCGGAATGGGTCGCCCGGGGCGCCTGCGCGCCAAAAAAACCGCCAACAAAAACAATAAGTCCGGGAATCACAACATGAAGCGCATCACCACGTCCCTGTTGTTGGGCAGCAGCCTGCTGGCCACCCTACCCTCACATGCAGGCGAATGGCTGCAGTGGCACGGCGAAAGCCTGACCTACCTGTACGGCAAGGACTTCAAGGTCAACCCTGATATCCAGCAGACCATCACTTTCGAGCACGCCAACAAATGGAAGTACGGCGACACCTTCATGTTCGTCGACAAGATTTTCTACAACGGCAAAGCCGACCCCAGCAAAGGCGTGACCACCTACTATGGCGAGTTCAGCCCGCGCCTGTCGTTCGGCAAGATCCTCGACCGCAAGCTTGCCTTCGGCCCGATCAAGGACGTGCTCCTGGCCATGACCTACGAGCGCGGCGAGGGCGACAACGAAGCCTACCTGATCGGCCCCGGCTTCGACCTGGACATCCCCGGCTTCAACTATTTCACCCTCAACTTCTACGTGCGCAACACCGAAGGCAGCCGCCCCGGTGACAATGTCTGGCAGATCACCCCCGGCTGGTCATACACCATCCCGGTGGGCCGCTCCGACATTCTGATCGACGGTTACATGGATTGGGTCACCGACAATGACCAAACCCGCCGTGGCACCTACCACGCCAACCTGCACTTCAACCCACAGGTCAAATATGACCTGGGCAAGGCACTGAACCTGGGCGCCAAACAGCTCTACGTCGGCTTTGAATACAGCTACTGGAAGGACAAGTACGGCATCGACAGCCGTGGCAACCTGGACAGCAATCAGAGCGTCGCCAGTGCGCTGATCAAGGTACACTTCTAAGAAGCTGACCAAACGCACAAGTTTGAACCACCCCGCTCCAGGACGGAGCACTTGAGGCCCGGCGCGCAAGCCAGTAATCTGCGCGCCCCCTCGATCAGGGCAGAACGGATTCTGCCTGCGTTTACTGACCGCTCAGTCAATGAATACGGGCGGTTGGCCAACGTGTTGCCAGCCTGAAAGACCCTTTTCATCCGTTCAGAACGAAGTCGAGCAGGAAGGTTTTGCCAAACCGGAAAAGTTGGCTCAACCCTTGCCAAACAGCTGTGGCCTATCGAAAAAAGCTGACTCGCAAGACAACAAAAAAGCGCCATCACCGAGCGCTGACAACAGATCAATCAAGGGAGCGACACTCGCAATGCGTACCATCAACAGCCTGATCCTTGCCGGCGGCCTGCTGGCCTGTGGCACCACCTTCGGCGGCGACCTGCTGCAATGGCAGAACAACAGCCTGACCTACCTGTGGGGCAAGAACTTCAAGGTCAACCCCGAAACCCAGCAAACCTTCACCTTCGAGCACGCCGACGCGTGGAAGTACGGCGACAACTTCTTCTTCGTCGACAAGATCTTCTACCAGGGCAAGAAGGACGCCAACAACGGGCCCAACACCTACTACGGCGAGTTCAGCCCACGCCTGTCGTTCGGCAAGATCTTCGACCAGAAGCTGGAGTTCGGCCCGGTCAAGGACGTGCTGCTGGCCATGACCTACGAGTTTGGCGAGGGTGACACCGAGTCGTACCTGATCGGCCCAGGCTTCGACCTGGCCATCCCGGGCTTCGATTACTTCCAGCTCAACTTCTACAACCGCACCACCGACGGCAGCCGCGCCGGCGACAACGTATGGCAGATCACCCCGGTATGGTCGTACACCATCCCGGTCGGCGATTCCGACGTGCTGATCGACGGCTTCATGGACTGGGTGGTGGACAACGACGAGAACCGCCACGGCACCTACCAGGCCAACCTGCACTTCAACCCACAGATCAAGTACGACCTGGGCAAGGCGTTGCACCTGGGCGAGAAGCAGCTGTACGTGGGTGTCGAGTACGACTACTGGAAGAACAAATACGGTATCAAGGACAGCGATGCCTTCACTACCGACCAGAACACCATGAGTTTCCTGGTAAAAGTGCACTTCTGATGCGCTGAATCGTGACAGCGCGTTGATCTTCCAACGCGCTGTCACGCCAAATCATGTAAGAACTTTCCTACAACTTATTAAGACTATTCTTACTTACTGATAAATTTGCCTTTAAAGTCAGAACAAGCACACACGGCAACATCACGCCAAACAGCAAAAGCCCCAGCTCCACCTGCCAGTGCTCCAGCACACGCAAGATGTCCAGCACCAGCATGATGCTATTGGTTATCAACGCCAGGCCAAATACCGCACAGCATTTGTACAAAGCCCCTACCCCCGCCCCGCGCAGCAGCATCAGAAGGCCCACGGCGCCCCAGGCCAAGGCCGAGCCCAGGTAAAGGGCCAAGTGGTACACATCGTAAGTCAACACATTTCCGAACATGATTTAACCTCCCGACCTGTAGGAAATAAGCAAAGTGCTTACTATATGCCCGAGATTCCACTTAGTCCCTGCGAATTTTTGACAAAATTTTTGCACTTACCCATCTAGCATGCTTGGCTTCTTGCATCCAAAAAAGAAAACAGGCCCACTTAATGCGCACCTCCCTCGCCGCACCTTGGCGGTACCTGCTGTTAGTTTGCTCGCTCTGGTTCGGCATTTTCTTGCTGACCCGTCTGGTATTGCTGGTCACCCACCTGGATGAAGTACATGGCAACTACTTCTCATTATTCTTCAGTGGTGCCTTGTACGACCTGAGCTTCCTCACCTACGCCGCTCTGCCGCTGGGGCTTTACCTGGCGCTGTGCCCGGCCGCACTGTGGCGCACGGCCTTGCATCGCCGGCTCATGGGCGGGGTGTTGATCGTCAGCCTGTTCGTGATGCTGTTCGTCGCGGTGGCCGAGTGGCTGTTCTGGGACGAGTTCGGGGTGCGCTTCAACTTCATCGCCGTGGACTACCTGGTGTATTCCAAGGAAGTGCTGGACAACATTCGCGAGTCGTACCCGCTGCCAACGCTACTGGGCAGCATCGCCGTGGTTGCCGTCCTGCTTGCCCTGATCCTGCGCAAACCTCTGGCCCAGGCCCTCGCAGCACCCGGCGCCAACCTGCGCCAGCGCCTGGGTGGCCTTGCGCTGCTGGCCGTGCTGGGCGGGCTCAGCGTGCTAGTGGTCGACCAGCAATTCCCGCGTGGCCAAGGCGGTAACGCCTATCAGCGCGAACTGGCCAGCAACGGCCCGTACCAGTTCTTCGCCGCGTTCCGCAACAACGAGCTCGACTACACCCAGTTCTACGCCAGCCTCGACGCCAACGAAGTCGGTGCGCAGATGCACCAGGAACTGGCCGAGCCCAACGCGCGGTTCAAGGCCAGCGAGCCCGAGGACATTCGTCGCCACATCAGCGCCAGCGGCGAGCCACGCAAGCCCAACATCATCCTGGTCACCATCGAGAGCTTCAGCGCCAAGTACATGGGCAGCAACGGCGACCCACGCAACCTCACGCCCAACCTGGACGCGCTGCGCCAACAGAGCCTGTACTTCAACAACTTCTACGCCACCGGCACGCGTACCGATCGCGGCCTGGAAGCCATCACCCTGTCGATCCCCCCCACGCCGGGCCGCTCGATCGTCAAGCGCATCGGCCGCGAAAGCGGCTATGGCAGCCTCGGTCAGCAACTGAAAGCGGTGGGTTATGACGCCGTATTCGTCTATGGCGGGCGCGGCTACTTCGACAACATGAACGCCTTCTTCAGCGGCAATGGCTACCGTATCGTCGACCAGAGCAGCGTCGACGAGAGCGAAATCAGCTTCAAGAACGCTTGGGGCATGGCTGACGAAGACCTGTATCGGCAGACGCTGAAGCTGGCCGATGCCGACCACGCCAGGCAGCAACCGTTCTTCCTGCAACTGATGACCACCTCCAACCACCGTCCTTACACCTACCCCGATGGCCGTATCGACATTCCGTCAGGTGAAGGCCGTGAGGGCGCGGTGAAGTACACCGACCATGCCATTGCGCAGTTCCTGCGGGAGGCCAAGGGCAAGCCATGGTTCGACAACACCCTGTTCGTGTTCGTCGCCGACCACACCGCCGGCAGCGCGGGCGTTGAAGACCTGCCGGTCAGCAATTACCAGATCCCGCTGTGGATCTATGCACCCAAGCTGATCGCCCCGCGCGAAGACGCACAACTGGCCAGCCAGATCGACCTGGCACCAACCCTGCTCGGCCTGCTCAACCTGAGCTACACCTCGACCTTCTTCGGCCGCGACCTGCTACGCGAAGAATCCCTGGCGCCGCGTGTGCTGATCGGCAACTACCAGCACCTGGGGCTCTTCGACGGCAAGGACCTGGCGATCCTCAGCCCACGCGGCGGCATGCGCGTGCACCAGGATGCCTTGGGCAACAGCCGGGAAACCACTGTAGACAGCGACCACCCACTGGTACGACGGGCGATTGCCTACTACCAGAGTGCTGCCAACGATTTCAGCAAGGGCCTCCTGGCCTGGAAGCCGCAGGAGCAAGGTGCGGTGGCTGAACAGTAAAACCTGTGAGACGGCAACGCGGTGAATGACATCGACGTTGCCGGCCACACAACTCAGGTAGCCGGGCGAAACGCTCGCCACAACTTCCCGGCAGCCGCCACCACCGCCAGCACCACGGCACCGGCTACCACACCCGCCACACCGTTGAGCAGTGCCCCGGTCAGCGCGCCACCGCATCCTTCGCTGAAGGCCTCGATGGCATGGTGCAGCGGGGCAATGCCATGCACCAGAATCCCGCCACCGACCAGGAACATGGCCGCGGTACCAATCACCGACAGGCTCTTCATCATGTATGGGGCAGCCTGCAAGATGCCATTGCCGACCACCTGGGCCAGCCGGGACGCCTTGGTGGTCATCCACAACCCCAGGTCATCCAGTTTGACAATGCCGCCCACCAAACCATACACACCGATGGTCATGACAATGGCGATACCCGACAGCACGATGATCTGCTGTGTCAGCGGCGCATCCGCCACAGTACCCAAGGTGATGGCAATGATTTCAGCCGAAAGGATGAAATCGGTGCGCACCGCACCCTTGATCTTGGTTTTTTCGAAGGCGACCAAATCGACATTGGCATCGGCCATTGCCTCCTTGCGCGCCTCGTGCGCGGCTGCATCGTCTTCCTTGCTGTGCAAAAACTTGTGCGCCAGCTTCTCGAAGCCCTCGAAGCACAGGTAGGCGCCCCCCACCATCAACAAGGGCGTAACCGCCCACGGAATGAACGCACTGATCAGCAACGCCGCCGGCACCAGGATGGCCTTGTTGACGAACGAACCTTTGGCCACCGCCCAAACAACCGGAATTTCGCGCTCGGCACGCACGCCGGTGACTTGCTGAGCATTCAGCGCCAGGTCGTCACCCAGCACACCCGCAGTCTTTTTTGCCGCGACTTTGGTCATCAGCGAGACGTCGTCCAGCAGCGTGGCGATATCGTCGATCAGTACCAGTAGACTGCTTCCTGCCATGTTTGCCTGTTTCCACTGAAATGAATGTGCCGGAGTCTAGCCGAAAGTCGCTGCCTTGAGCGCCCGTCAAGCCCGGTGCTACCATGCCCGATCCCTCTTAGAGGTGGCCAGACACGAGGAAGATCCCTGACCATGAGCACCATTCGCGAGCGCAACAAGGAACTGATCCTGCGCGCAGCCAGTGAAGAATTTGCCGACAAGGGCTTCGCCGCCACCAAGACCAGCGATATCGCGGCCAAGGCCGGCCTGCCCAAGCCGAACGTGTATTACTACTTCAAGTCCAAGGACAACCTCTACCGCGAGGTCCTGGAAAGCATCATCGCGCCGATCATGCAGGCCTCCACACCGTTCAATGCCGACGGTGACCCGAAAGAAGTGCTGAGCGCCTATATTCGTTCGAAGATCCGCATTTCGCGCGACCTGCCGTACGCCTCCAAGGTGTTCGCCAGCGAGATCATGCATGGCGCCCCACACCTGTCGCCGAACCAGGTGGAGCAGTTGAACGAGCAGGCCCGGCATAACATCGAGTGCATCCAGCGCTGGATCGACCGTGGGCAGATCGCCCATGTGGACGCGCATCACCTGATGTTCAGTATCTGGGCGGCGACCCAGACCTATGCCGACTTCGACTGGCAGATTTCTGCAGTGACCGGCAAGGCCAAGCTGGCGGACAGTGATTACGACGCGGCGGCCGAGACCATTATCCGCATGGTATTGAAAGGCTGCGAGCCGGAAGCAGCCTGACAGGGCCAGTGGGGCTGCCTTGCAGCCCTTCGCGACACAAGGCCGCTACCACAGGGACATTGCATAACCCCTATGGGAGCGGCCTTGCGTCGCGATTGGGCCGCAACGCGGCCCCCGGTTGTCTCGAGCCTTACGCCGCTACCCCGGCATCCGCCCGCAACCCCACCTCCTCGATCGCACTGATCGCGCACTGCTCGTCGATATCCGACGTATCGCCGCTGATCCCTACCGCACCCAGCACCTTGCCGTCCTGATCACGAATCAGCACGCCTCCCGGCGCTGGCACCACCGGCCGCTCCCCCATCCCGTTCAGCGCGGCAAAAAACGCCGGCCGTTGCTGTGCATCCAGCGCCAGCAACCGCGAGCCCTTGCCCAGGGCAATTGCGCCCCAGGCTTTGCCAGCGGCCACTTCAGGCCTAATCAGGCTGGCGCCATCTTCACGCTGCAGCGCCAGCAGGTGCCCGCCGGCATCCAGCACCGCCACGGTCAGTGGCGCGGCATTGATCTTGCGGCCCGCCGCCAACGCGGCATTCACCAGGCTGACAGCGACTTTCAGGTTCAAAGCGTTCATGGAAAGGTCCTCTTCTTGTTGTGAGAAGCCCTGAGGGCAGTTGAAAACCGATAGAACAAATAGAACACAACGAAAGGTATTTTTGTATACAATATTTTGAAATGATCGTATGCGATGGCGCAAACCCCCGTTTTCACAGGCGCTCTGACGAAACCCCGCTCAGCCGATGAAAACCCATTGACCTGAGCAGCCAGGCGTGAATACACTCTGTCGCAAAGCAAGTTGTATACAATTACAAAATCGATGAGGCACAAACCATGAGCAAAATGAGAGCAATCGATGCAGCCGTTCTGGTCATGCGCCGTGAAGGTGTAGATACCGCGTTCGGCATCCCAGGGGCTGCCATCAACCCGTTGTATTCGGCCCTGAAGAAAGTCGGTGGCATCGATCACGTCCTCGCTCGCCACGTCGAAGGTGCCTCGCACATGGCCGAGGGCTACACCCGTGCCAACCCAGGCAACATCGGTGTGTGCATCGGCACGTCCGGCCCTGCCGGCACCGACATGGTCACCGGCCTGTACAGCGCATCGGCCGACTCCATCCCGATTCTCTGCATCACCGGCCAAGCCCCGCGTGCACGCCTGCACAAGGAAGATTTCCAGGCCGTCGACATCACCAGCATCGTCAAGCCAGTGACCAAGTGGGCGACCACCGTTCTGGAGCCAGGCCAAGTGCCTTACGCCTTCCAGAAGGCCTTCTACGAAATGCGTACCGGCCGCCCAGGCCCGGTACTGATCGACCTGCCGTTCGACGTGCAGATGGCCGAAATCGAATTTGACATCGACGCCTACGAGCCACTGGCCATCAACAAGCCATCGGCGACCCGTGTCCAGGCCGAAAAAGCCCTGGCCCTGCTCAATGACGCCGAGCGCCCGCTGCTGGTAGCCGGTGGCGGCATCATCAACGCCGACGCCAGCGACAAACTGGTCGAGTTCGCCGAACTGACCGGCGTCCCGGTAATCCCGACCCTGATGGGCTGGGGCACCATCCCGGACGACCACGCACAAATGGTCGGTATGGTCGGCCTGCAGACGTCGCACCGCTACGGCAACGCCACCCTGCTGAAATCCGACCTGGTGTTCGGTATCGGTAACCGCTGGGCCAACCGCCACACCGGTTCGGTCGATGTCTACACCGAAGGCCGCAAGTTCGTGCACGTCGACATCGAACCCACCCAGATCGGCCGCGTGTTCACCCCAGACCTGGGTATCGTTTCCGATGCTGGCAAGGCACTGGACGTGTTCCTGGAAGTGGCCCGCGAGTGGAAAGCCGCTGGCAAGCTGAAGTGCCGCAAGGCCTGGCTCGAAGACTGCCAGGAGCGCAAGGCCACCCTGCAGCGCAAGACCCACTTCGACAACGTGCCGGTCAAGCCACAGCGCGTGTACGAAGAAATGAACCAGGTATTCGGCAAGGACACCACCTACGTCAGCACCATCGGCCTGTCGCAGATTGCCGGTGCGCAGTTCCTGCACGTGTACAAGCCACGCCACTGGATCAACTGCGGCCAGGCCGGCCCGCTGGGCTGGACCATCCCTGCCGCGCTGGGTGTTGTCAAAGCCGACCCTAAACGCAAGGTTGTCGCGCTGTCGGGTGACTACGACTTCCAGTTCATGATCGAAGAACTGGCAGTAGGCGCACAGTTCAACCTGCCGTACGTCCACGTGCTGGTGAACAACGCCTACCTGGGCCTGATCCGTCAGGCGCAGCGTGGCTTCGACATGGATTACTGTGTACAACTGGCGTTCGAGAACATCAACTCGACCGACGCCGCCACCTACGGTGTAGACCACGTTGCCGTAGTCGAAGGCCTGGGCTGCAAGGCCATCCGTGTATTCGAGCCAGCAGAAATCGCCCCTGCCCTGCTCAAGGCACAGAAAATGGCCGAAGAGTTCCGCGTACCGGTGGTGGTCGAAGTGATTCTCGAGCGTGTGACCAACATTTCCATGGGCACCGAGATCAACGCGGTCAACGAGTTCGAAGACCTGGCCCTGGTCGGCAACGACGCGCCAACCGCCATCTCGCTGCTGGACTGATCGCCTGACGCCCCCAGGTACGCCCTGGGGGCCTTCATCGCAAGGAGACAACTCATGCCTCGCTTCGCTGCCAACTTGTCCATGCTGTTCACCGAACAGGACTTCCTGGCCCGCTTCAAGGCTGCCGCCGATGCTGGTTTCAGCGGCGTCGAATACCTCTTCCCGTACGACTTCAGCGCGGCTGAAATCAAGCAGCAGCTGGAGGCCAACGGCCTGACCCAGGTGTTGTTCAACCTGCCCGCGGGTGACTGGGCCAAGGGTGAGCGCGGCATCACCTGCCACCCAGACCGCGTCGAAGAATTCCGTGCCGGTGTCGACAAGGCCATCGAGTACGCCAAGGTGCTGGGCAACACCCAGGTCAACGCCCTGGCCGGCATCCGCCCACAAGGCCCGGACTGCGCCACCGTGCGCAAGACCTTCGTCGAGAACCTGCGCTACGCCGCCGACAAGCTCAAGGCCGCCGGCATTCGCCTGGTCATGGAAATGATCAACACCCGCGACATCCCAGGCTTCTACCTGAACACCACCCAGCAGGCCCTGGAAATCCAGGCCGAAGTCGGCAGCGACAACCTGTTCCTGCAGTACGACATCTACCACATGCAGATCATGGAAGGTGACCTGGCGCGCACCATTCAAGCCAACCTGCCACTGATCAACCACATCCAGCTGGCCGACAACCCAGGGCGCAACGAGCCAGGCACCGGCGAAATCAACTACCGCTTCCTGTTCGAGCACCTGGACCGTATCGGCTACCAGGGCTGGGTGGGCGCAGAGTACAAGCCGCTGACCACCACCGAAGCGGGCCTGGGCTGGCTGAAAACCCATAACGCAATTTGAACAAGCCGGGCGCACAGCGCCTGATGTGAACAAATATAAAGAGGCACATTGTCATGGCTAAAATCGGTTTCATCGGCACCGGCATCATGGGCAAGCCCATGGCCCAAAACCTGCAAAAAGCAGGTCACAGCCTGTTCGTTTCCACCCACCACGACGCCGCGCCAGCCGAGCTGATCGCCGCCGGTGCAGTGGCCCTGGCCAACCCTAAAGAAGTGGCGCAGGAAGCCGAATTCATCATCGTCATGGTCCCCGACACCCCACAGGTCGAAAGCGTCCTGTTCGGCGAAAACGGCGTGGCTGAGGGCGTCGGCCCGAACAAGATCGTGATCGACATGAGCTCGATCTCGCCAACCGCTACCAAAGCCTTCGCCGAGAAAATCAAGGCAACCGGCGCTGCCTACCTGGACGCCCCGGTGTCCGGTGGTGAGGTCGGTGCCAAGGCCGCGACCCTCAGCATCATGGTCGGTGGCTGCCCGAAAGCCTTCGAGCGCACCCTGCCGCTGTTCGAAGCCATGGGCAAGAACATCACCCGCGTCGGTGGCAACGGTGACGGCCAGACCGCCAAGGTCGCCAACCAGATCATCGTCGCCCTGAACATCCAGGCAGTCAGCGAAGCGCTGCTGTTCGCCGCCAAGAACGGCGCGGACCCAGCCAAGGTGCGTGAAGCACTGATGGGCGGCTTTGCTTCGTCGAAAATCCTCGAAGTGCACGCCGAGCGCATGATCAAGGGCACCTTCGACCCAGGCTTCCGCATCAACCTGCACCAGAAGGACCTGAACCTGGCCCTGCAAGGCGCCAAGGAACTGGGCATCAACCTGCCCAACACCTCCAATGCCCAGCAAGTGTTCAACACCTGCCAGGCCCTGGGTGGCGGCAACTGGGACCACTCGGCGCTGATCAAAGGCCTGGAGCACATGGCCAACTTCTCGATCCGCGGCGACAAGTAACCTGAATTCGGGGACTGCTGCGCAGCCCGATCGCGACACAAGGCCGCTCCTACAAGCGGTACGCAATCCCCTGTAGGAGCGGCCTTGTGTCGCGAAAGGGGCGCAAAGCGCCCCCAGGATTCCAGAGCAAACACCATTGAACCTGCGACCACAGGTTCAGCGGTAGCACCGAGCAACACCCGCCCCTGGTTCGGCCTGCACGGAGGCAGTTCCAGGGGCGTTTTTGATTCTGCAGAACAACAATAATTGGGAGCCTGCCATGTCGGTCGATCCGCAAAAACTTCTCCGCGAACTGTTCGACACAGCCATCGCCGCCGCCCACCCCCGTCAAGTTCTCGAACCCTACCTGCCCGCCGACCGTAGCGGCCGGGTCATCGTCATCGGCGCCGGCAAGGCCGCAGCTGCCATGGCCGAAGTGGTCGAGAAAAGCTGGCAGGGCGAAGTCTCTGGCCTGGTCGTTACCCGTTACGGCCACGGCGCCAACTGCCAAAAAATCGAAGTGGTCGAAGCCGCCCACCCGGTCCCGGATGCCGCCGGCCTGGCCGTGGCCAAGCGCGTGCTGGAACTGGTCAGCAACCTCAACGAAGACGACCGCGTCATCTTCCTGCTGTCTGGCGGGGGCTCGGCACTGCTGGCCCTGCCTGCCGAAGGCCTGACCCTGGCCGACAAGCAGCAGATCAACAAGGCGCTGCTCAAATCCGGCGCCACCATCGGCGAGATGAACTGCGTACGCAAACACCTCTCGGCGATCAAAGGCGGCCGCCTGGCCAAGGCCTGCTGGCCGGCCACCGTCTACACCTATGCCATTTCCGATGTACCGGGCGACCTCGCCACCGTGATCGCTTCCGGCCCCACCGTGGCCGACCCGAGCACCTCGGCCGACGCCCTGGCCATTCTCAAACGCTACAACATCGAAGCGCCGAAAGCGGTCATCGACTGGCTGAACAACCCAGCCTCGGAAACCGTCAAGGCCGATGACCCAGCCCTGGCCCGCAGCCACTTCCAGCTGATCGCCAAGCCCCAGCTGTCGCTCGAAGCTGCCGCGGTCAAAGCCCGCCAGGCCGGCTTCAGCCCGCTGATCCTCGGTGACCTGGAAGGTGAATCACGCGAAGTGGCCAAGGTACACGCCGGCATTGCCCGGCAAATCGTTCAACACGGCCAGCCGCTGAAGGCGCCCTGCGTGATCCTGTCGGGTGGCGAAACCACCGTAACTGTGCGCGGCAATGGCCGTGGCGGGCGCAACGCCGAGTTCCTGCTCAGCCTCACCGAAAGCCTGAAAGGCCTGCCGGGTGTGTACGCCCTGGCCGGCGACACCGACGGCATCGATGGCTCGGAAGAAAACGCCGGTGCCTTCATGACCCCGGCCAGCTACGCCCGCGCCGAAGCCCTGGGCCTGTCGGCCAGCGACGAGTTGGACAACAACAACGGCTATGGCTACTTCGCCGCGCTGGATGCGCTGATCGTCACCGAGCCGACCCGCACCAACGTCAACGACTTCCGCGCCATCCTGATCCTCGAGACTGCCCAATCATGACGCCTGATAAAAAAGTAAAGATCCTCGCCACCCTTGGCCCTGCGATCAACGGCATCGACGACATCCGCCAGCTGGTCGAAGCCGGGGTGAACATCTTCCGCCTCAACTTCAGCCACGGCGAACACGCTGACCACGCCCTGCGTTATCAGTGGATCCGCGAAGTCGAGCAGCAACTGAACTACCCGCTGGGCATCCTCATGGACCTGCAAGGGCCAAAGCTGCGCGTGGGCCGCTTCGCTGAGGGCAAGGTACAGTTGCAACGCGGCCAGGCCCTGCGCCTGGACCTGGACAAAACCCCCGGCGACAACCGCCGGGTCAACCTGCCGCACCCCGAAATCATCGCTGCCCTCGAACCCGGCATGGACCTGCTGCTGGACGACGGCAAGCTGCGCCTGCGCGTCACCGCCAAGCACAGCGATGCCATCGACACCGAAGTGCTGAACGGTGGCGAGCTGTCCGACCGCAAAGGCGTCAACGTACCGCAAGCGGTGCTCGACCTCTCTCCGCTCACCGAAAAGGACCGCCGCGACCTGGCCTTCGGCCTGGAGTTGGGCGTGGACTGGGTGGCCCTGTCGTTCGTCCAGCGCCCTGAAGACATCGTCGAAGCGCGCCAGCTTATCGGCGACCGCGCCTACCTGATGGCCAAGATCGAAAAACCCTCGGCGGTCGAGCAGCTGCAAGCCATCGCCGAACTGGCAGACGCGATCATGGTGGCCCGTGGTGACCTGGGCGTGGAAGTGCCGGCCGAAAGCGTGCCGCAGATCCAGAAGCGCATCATCGGCACTTGCCGCCAACTGGGCAAACCGGTGGTGGTGGCCACGCAGATGCTCGAATCCATGCGTTTCTCGCCAGCGCCTACCCGTGCCGAAGTCACCGACGTGGCCAATGCCGTGGCCGAAGGTGCCGACGCGGTGATGCTGTCGGCCGAGACCGCTTCGGGTGATTACCCGCTGGAAGCGGTGCAGATGATGAGCAAGATCATCCGCCAGGTGGAAAACGGCCCGGACTACCAGGCCCAGCTCGACGTTGGCCGGCCAAAAGCCGAAGCCACCGTGTCGGATGCCATCAGCTGCGCTATCCGCCGTATCAGCGGCATCCTGCCGGTGGCGGTGCTGGTCAACTACAGCGAGTCGGGCGCCTCGACCCTACGCGCGGCGCGCGAGCGGCCACGGGCACCGATCCTCAACCTGACACCGAACCTGAACACCGCACGCCGCCTGAGCGTGGCGTGGGGCGTGCACTCGGTGGTCAACGACCGCCTGCGCCAGGTCGACGAGGTGGTGTCTACGGCGCTGGAAATTGCCCAGGCGCAAGGTATGGCCAGCCGTGGCGACACACTGCTGATCACCGCCGGTGTGCCTTTCGGCAAGCCGGGGTCGACTAACACGCTGCGGATCGAGACTTTGATCTGAGATTGCCGGGGGCGCTCTGCGCCCCTTTCGCGACACAAGGCCGCTCCTACAGGAGACCGCAATCCCTTGTAGGAGCGGCCTTGTGTCGCGATAGGAGGGCAAAGCCCTCCCAATACACCGAACCTGCGGAAAACAGAGGCCCAAAGAGGCCCACCGCCCTCCATCAACCTCACTGACTGCCCCATGTACACCAAAAATTTCGTCAACCCGTGCCCCGACTGGGCCACGGCGTTACTCAACGGCTTCAGCCAGGTGCTGCTGCTGCGCAATCCCCTGTGCGGCCTGTGCTGCCTGCTGGCCATCCTGCTGACCGCGCCCAGCCTGGTCGGCGGTGGTGCCCTGCTCGGCGCCCTGGCTGGGCTACTCACCGCCCAGGCCCGCGGTTACGACCGCGCCGATCGCCAGGCCGGGTTGTATTGCTACAACGGCGTGCTGATCGGCATCCTGATCAGCGTCGTGCTGCCCTGGTCGGCGATCCTGCCACCACTGATCATCGCCGCCGGCGGCCTGTCCAGCATCATCACCCACCAATGGCGCAAGCGCGGCGGCAAACTTTTGATCGCCTACACCGCCCCCTTCGTCCTGCTGGGCTGGGCCACGCTGCTGCTCGCCAGCCCCTCACCCAGCGGCTTCGTCGAAGCCGACCCGCTGTATGCCCTGGCGCGTGGTGTGGGCCAGATCTTCCTGCTCGATCAGCCCCTGGCAGGCGCGCTGATCATCCTCGGCATGTTCATCGCCAACCCCTATGCCGCCATGTGGGCAGTGATCGGCTCGGCCATCGGTGGTGGCGTGGCGCTGCTCACCGACCAGGCGCAGGCTGCGTGGCTGGGCCTATACGGGTTCAATGCCGCATTGGCGGCACTGGCCTTCAGCAGGCAAGGTGAAAAGCCGTGGGTGACGCTGCTGGCCATCGCCATGGCCTTGCTATTGCAACCGTTGTTCAAACTGCTGCCGGTACCCGGCCTGACCGCGCCCTTCGTCGCCGCCTGCTGGCTGATGCACCTGGGCAGTCACTTGGTACAACGAGGCCATAAGCACGACGCAGCTGATTTAAGGGGGTAAGTTATCGCGTCCCTTGTCGTGTCCCCGTTACACTTTCGGAGAGATTTATATAGCCACTAACGCCGCCGCCCCCAAGCCTGGAACTAGGTGCATCAGCTGGTCCGACGGGCAAAACAGCATGGGTTTCAGGTATCAAGTTTACTGAAGTGAACCCCTCCGCTTGCAAAAACAGGGAGCGTTTTTCAGGTGGTGTAGGCACATAGATATTACCTTTTACCAAGTGGTGTCCCGAGAGCTCTACAAAAGGCACCTCGGAGACCGCTCTGGCCTCGAACCGCCCAGCGCTGAATGAAAACTCGAAAGTCGTTGCCTGCTTTTCATGTACTCTAACGACTTCGATGGACAGTCCACTCGCACGAGGGTCCCTCAACAACGTCAAGTGGGGTTTGAGGTCATTTTTTTGGGTAATCCATAGGTCTTGAGTAACTTGGTCAAACCAGTTCTTCCCCCTGCCTGGCCTGTTGGATCTGTCTTGTTTACCGGATCACCGGAACAGTATGCATAGGTATTACAGCCGCCCTTACCAAAGGGACTGAAGCTGTCAGGACTGACGAATCGCATCAGCATTGGGCTATACAACCGATAGCCATTTCCCAGCAGATACCCCTGCACGGTTCTCTCCAGAAGCTGGCCAGTGAAGCACAAGAGCCCCGCTTTCCTCGGCTCGACATGGCCATAAACTGTGTAGGGTAACGACCTCTGCCCCATGTGCTGTCGAGTTATAGCCTGCTTGTCGCCATACATTTTCTTTACCTTTTGATGGTTTTTTCTTACCCCTACGCTGAGTACTTTTGTATTAGCGTGGAACTAGCACTTTTATCAGTCTGAATTCTCACCTTCCTGCCAGAGGCCCGGACCATCTAATCTTGGCTATCAACGCTTTCGGAACGACCGCCTCATGAGTGCACAACAATCTTTGCGTGAACGCCTGTACATCATGGTCTTCCAGACCGATACCGTAGCCGGCCGCCGCTTCGACAAAATCCTCCTGCTGATCATCCTGGCCAGCCTGGTCACGGTGATCCTGGACAGCATCGACGAAGTGCACCAAGGCTACGCCGGTCTGCTGGCCGCCATCGAATGGGGCTTTACCGCGATCTTCCTGGCCGAGTACATCACCCGCCTGTACTGCTCCCCCAAGCCCTTGCGCTACGCCTTCAGTTTCTATGGCCTGGTCGACTTGCTGGCGATCGTGCCGGGGATCATCGCCCTGTACTACAGCGACGCCCAGTACCTGCTGATCATCCGGGTTATTCGGATGCTGCGGATCTTCCGCGTACTGAAGCTCAGCCCGTACCTCAAGCAGGCCCATTACCTGATGGAGGCGCTGCGCGGCAGCAAGCAGAAAATCATCGTGTTCCTGGTGACGGTATCGACCCTGGTGACGGTGTTCGGCACGCTGATGTATGTGATCGAAGGGCCGGAGCATGGCTTTACCAGCATTCCCAAAGGCATCTATTGGGCCATCGTTACCCTGACCACCGTGGGCTTTGGCGACATCGTGCCGAAGACGCCGCTGGGGCAGGTGCTGTCATCATTGGTGATGATTACCGGTTACTCGATCATTGCCGTGCCGACCGGGATCTTCACCGCAGAACTGGCCAACGCCATGCGTGGGGAGCAACTGCAGCATGATTGCCCAACCTGCCAAAAGAAGACCCATGAGCATGGGGCGGCGTTCTGTTCCCGGTGTGGGAATGGGCTGTTTCCCAAGCACTGAGGCCCTGTACTTGCAGCGGAATAACCAAAGTGTTTTTTGTTCTTTAACCCACTTCGAGCCACCCGCTATAGTCGCTGGCAATCTGCCCCAATACTCTTCAAGAACAAGGAAGCAACGTGAAAAAACTCTTCACCGCCTCACTGCTCGCCGCAGGCCTGGCCCTGGGTAACCTCGCCCAGGCCGCCCCTACCCTGCTCAACGTTTCCTACGACGTGATGCGCGACTTCTACAAGGACTACAACCCAGCCTTCCAGAAACACTGGGAAGCCGAGCACAAAGAGAAGGTCAACGTGCAGATGTCCTTCGGCGGCTCCAGCAAGCAGGCGCGTGCGGTGATCGATGGCCTGCCGGCCGATGTCATCACCATGAACATGGCCACCGACATCAACGCCCTGGTCGACAACGGCAAGCTGGTGCCGGACAACTGGGTAACCCGCCTGCCGAACAACAGCGCACCGTTCACCTCGGCCACAGTGTTCATCGTGCGCAAGGGCAACCCAAAAGCCCTGAAAGACTGGCCCGACCTGCTTAAGGACGGCGTGCAGGTGATCGTGCCCAACCCGAAAACCTCGGGTAATGGCCGCTACACCTACCTGTCGGCCTGGGGCTACGTGCTCAAGCAAGGCGGTGATGAAAGCAAAGCCCGCGATTTCGTCGGCAAACTGTTCAAGCAGGCCCCCGTCCTGGACACCGGCGGCCGCGCCGCCACCACCACCTTCATGACCAACCAGATCGGCGACGTGCTGGTCACCTTCGAGAACGAAGCCGAAATGATCGCTCGCGAGTTCGGCCGCGACCAGTTCGAAGTGGTCTACCCAAGCGTGTCGGCAGAAGCCGAGCCGCCGGTGAGCGTGGTCGACAAGGTGGTGGCCAAGAAAGGTACCCAGGCCGTGGCCGAGGAATACCTGAAGTACCTGTGGTCGCCAGAAGCCCAGGAGATCGCCGCCAACAACTACCTGCGCCCGCGCGATGCGACGGTACTGGCCAAGTACACCGACCGCTTCCCGAAAGTGGACTTCCTGTCGGTGGAAAAAACCTTTGGTGACTGGCGCACCGTGCAGAAAACCCACTTCAATGATGGCGGGGTGTTTGACCAGATCTATAGCGGTCAGTAACTGATACAGGCAGTGCCGGCCTCTTCGCGGGCAAGCTCACGAAGGGACCGGCACAGGCCATACAACAATCGAACTTTCCATACCCTTTACCCATCAGTTCCTTGAGTAACCCTGCCCCGCTCACCCCGGCCCAAGGAGTACTCCAGTGCTGCGCTTTCTCTCTACCCTGTTGCTCGGCTGCCTGCTGAGCACCCACCTGCTTGCCGCCGACCCCACCCCCACCGAAGAACAAGCCGCCGAACCCGAACCAGTACTGCAAGGCGGGCTGCTTGGCGCTTTGGCCGACGGCCTGGACAGTGCCGCCCAGGAGCTGGACCTCGACGCCCACCTGGTGGATGCCTGGCGCTTGCGCACCGATCGCGCCGCCAAAGAGGTCGAACGCCTGGTCGACCGCCACTCGGCCAGCGACTCGCTGCAACTGGCCGGCAACTTCTTGTTGCTTACATTCACCTGGGCCGCCAGTTTCGCCGCGCTCACCAGCCTCGGGCGCTGGGTCGCAAGACGCACTTCTGGTACCCCGTGGCTGCGCGAGCGCAAACGTGCCAGCAGCCTGCTGGGCTACCTGCTGCCCTACACCCTGCCAGCGCTGGCCAGCCTGCCGCTGACGCTGTACGCCAGCCGCTTCCTCGACCCCTCGGTAGCCCGCGCGCTGGGCCTGAGCCTGGCATACGCCACCAGCAGTGGCTTGTTCTCGACCTCGATCATTCTGTGCCTGATCACCCTGTTCGATGCCGGCCACAAGCGCCCGGCCGTAGCAGTGATCAAGCGCCTGGCCCCACGGCTGCTTTTTCTGATCGGCTTCCTCGCGGCCTGGAGCGACGCCCTTACCAGCCCGCAGATTGCCCGCCAGTTGGGCGGCAACATCACCGCCAGCATTGCCGTGCTCACCGGCCTCACCGCCACCTTCATCTTCGCCAGCCTGGTCATTCGCCTGCGCCGCCCGGTGGCGCACTTGATCCGCAACCGCAGCTTGAAGGACCGTGTGCAGCACCGGGCCGTGCAGGAGACCCTGCGGATCTTTTCGGCGGTGTGGTACCTGCCAATCCTGTTGATGATTCTGGTGTCGGCGATTCACCTGGTAGGTGCCGGTGAAGAAAGCCAGAAGGCCCTGCAGAAGGCTTTGCTGACCACTGTGCTGCTGGTATCGACAGTGTTTCTCAGCACGTTGCTGCAACACTTGCTGGCCCCCCGGGAAAGCGACCCGGCGCAACGGGTACGCCCCTACAAAGAACTGCTGCGCAGCCTTGCCCATGCGCTATTGCGCATCGCCATGGCAGTGGCCTTCATCGAATTGCTGGGGCGCATCTGGGGTTTCTCGGTGATCGATTTCGCCCTGAGCAACAGCCTGGGCCAGGCGATCAGCAACTCGCTGTCGAGCATCGGCCTGATCCTGCTGGTTACCTGGCTGCTGTGGGTGGTGCTTGATACCGCTATTCAGGAAGCACTCAAGCCTGCCGTCGGCCGCCGCGCCGCACGCCAGCCAAGTACCCGGGTGCGCACCATCCTGCCGATGCTGCGTAACGCGATCAAAGTGGTCCTGATCGTTATCTGCACCATCACCACCATGGCCAACCTGGGCATCAACGTTGCGCCCTTGCTGGCCGGTGCCGGGGTGATCGGCCTGGCCATCGGCTTCGGTTCGCAGCAGTTGGTGCAGGATGTGATCACCGGATTGTTCATCCTGATCGAGGACACCATTTCCATCGGCGATTGGGTGGTGCTCGATTCCGGCCATGCCGGTACCGTCGAAAGCCTGACCATCCGCACCCTGCGCCTGCGCGATGGCAAAGGCTTCGTGCACTCGGTGCCGTTCGGCCAGATCAAGGCGGTTACCAACCAGTCGCGGCAGTTCGCTTATGCGTTTTTTTCGGTGCAGTTCACTTACGACAGTGATGTGGATGCGTCGCTGGCACTGATCCATGAAGTGGGCAAGTCGATCAGCGAAGATCCGCTGCTGCGCATCAACCTGCAGGGGCCATTGCAAGTGTTCGGCGTGGACCGCATGGACTTGAACGGCTTTGTGCTGACGGCGCAGTTCCGCACCATTTCCGGCGGGCAGTATGCGGTAAGCCGGGCGTTCAACGAGCGGTTGAAGAAACGCGTGGACCAAACCGACAACGTGAGTTTTGCCCAGGTATACCCGCTGCCGATGCAGGCTCTTGGCGCTTGATGCCGCCTGTACTGGGCTCTTCGCGGGTAAAACCGCGAAGAGCCCAGCAAGGGCAACATCAAACTTTACGGAACACCAAGGCCTTGAGCCCCCCGGCCGGGTCCACATCCGGGAACTCCGGCGGGTTCTCCAGCCGCTCGACAAACGCAAGCGTCGGCGCCTGCTCCGCCATCCCTTCAATGAGAAACTCCGGCCCGATGCCCGGATCATTCACACACGCCAGCACCGTGCCGCCCTCAGTCAGCAACTCCGGCAAACGCCGCAGGATCTTCGCGTAGTCCTGGGTCAACACGAAGCTGCCACGCTGAAAGGTTGGCGGGTCGATGATGATCAGGTCATACGGCCCGTACTTGCGCACCTTGCCCCACGACTTGAACAGCTCATGGCCCAGGTACGCCACCCGCGATGCCTCGTGGCTATTGAGGCGGTGGTTGTCCCGGCCACGTGACAGGGCCGATTTGGCCATGTCCAGGTTCACCACCTGCTCGGCGCCACCGGCAATCGCTGCCACCGAGAAACCGCAGGTATAGGCGAACAAGTTCAGCACGCGCTTGCCCGCCGCCTGCTCACGCACCCAGCGCCTGCCGTAGCGCATGTCGAGGAACAGGCCGTTGTTCTGCCGCACGCCCAGGTCCAGCAGGTAGCTCAGGCCGTCCTCGACCACCTCACGCTGCTGGCACGGCTCGCCCACCAGCCACTGGCCCGGGCTGTCGGGCAGGTAGCGGTGCTGGATGATGATCGCCTGGCCGGTCCATTGCGGGCGCTCAGCCAACGTGCGCAACATGGCCTCCAGCTCGGCCAGCTGGCCCTCGGACGGCTCGCGGAACAGGGCAACCGACAGCACGCCTTGCAGCCAGTCGACGGTGACCTGCTCCAGGCCCGCCCAGCAGCGCCCACGGCCGTGGAACAGGCGGCGGGTTTCCTGCGGGGCAGGGTCGAGGGCGGCGAGCAGGTGCTTTTCAAGGATGTGGATCGGCGAAGTCATGGTGGGTCGCAGGCTGACAAAAGCGGCATTCTACCTCAACTTTTGACGGCAACCCGCGCCGGTCGGAACCACCATCCCTGCTGCATTCCCGCCGCCGCCAGCAAGATCAACCCCACCCCCAGCCACTGCAGCGGCGCCAGTCGGTGCCCGAACGCCACCCAGTCCACCAGGATCGCCGCAATCGGGTAAATGAACGACAGCGCACCGGTCAACGCCGTGGGCAAACGCTGTATGGCACTGTACAGCAGCACATACATCAGGCCGGTATGCACCATGCCCAGCGTCAGCAGGCTGGCCAGCGCCGGCACTTCACTCGGCAAGCCGCCAAGCTTGACCCACGGCGCCAGCAGCAGCGCACCCGTGGCTACCTGAATCAACGCGATCAGGTGCGGGGGCGTGCCACTCAGGCGCTTGATGATCAACGCAGCGATTGCATACAACAACGCTGCCCCCAGCGCCAGGGCAATCCCGAGCAAATAATCCTCGCCACTGCCCTGCCCCGCCCCATGTGCACTGACGATGGCCAGCATGCCGAGGAACGCCACGCTCAGCCAGGTCACCTTGGCCAAGGTGATTTTCTCGCCCAAAAACAGTGCCGCCAGGCCCACCAGCATGAACGGCTGCACGTTGTACACCGCCGTACCAATGGCAATCGATGCCCGCGAGTACGAGGCGAACAACAACAGCCAGTTGCCGACAATGGCCACCCCACTGGCAATCGCCAGCAAGAATGCCGTGCGGCTGATCACTCCCGGCCGTAGAAGCCCAAATGCGGCGCAAATCGCCAGCAAGGTCACGGCACCGAACACGCAGCGCCAGAACACCACATCCAGCACCGGTAGGCCAGACACCAGCACGAACCAGCCGATGGTCCCGGAAATCAGCATGGCAGCGACCATTTCCAGCGAGCCACGGCGCAATGAACTGTCCATCTCACACCTCCTGTTGACGATGGCAACAGTATGCAAAGGTTGCAGCCTGACCTTCCAGCGGTTAATCAAGGCAGGTCTGCAGTCATGCCTTTACTATCAAGGCAAATATCGTGAATTACCTGATGAGGCGAGCATGACCGATGCCATCGACCAACTACTGATCAATGCACTGATGGAGGACTCACGCCGCTCGCTCAAAGCGCTGGCGCAGGTCAGCGGGCTGTCCGCGCCCAGCGTCAGCGAACGCCTGCGCCGCCTGGAGGAGCGTGGTGTGCTGCGCGGCTACACCGTGGAGGTCGACCCACGCGCCTTTGGTTACCAGTTGCAGGCCATCGTGCGCATCCGCCCGCTGCCGGGGCAGTTGCACGAAGTGGAGCGGCAGATCATTGCCATCCCTGAGTTCACCGAGTGCGACAAAGTCACGGGTGAGGACTGTTTCATTGCCCGGCTGCATGTGCGCTCGATGGAACAACTGGACACCCTGCTCGACCGTATCAATGTGCTGGCCGAAACCAATACCGCCATCATCAAGAAAAGCCCGGTGAAGCGGCGGTTGCCGCCGATGGATTGATTTTCTCTTGCACGGGCCTCTTCGCAAGCGTCCCCGTGAATAGGCCCGCGCAGGAAAAGCTGACTATTTTTTGTACACAAAAACGTCACCATAAGTGCCATTTTTGTGTGCACTTACCCTCGGTAACGCCCCAATACGTTACACACTTCCCGCCAAAAATTTTGACCAAATGATCAACTAACTTTCGCACTAAAAAATTAAACCTGTTCATTTGGTCAACTTATAACGTCAGCATTTCATTAACTTATCTTTCAACAAGATAGTTTCAGAATGCTGGGCAGAAGAAAGTTGAATACTCCTTGGCATAGAAATGGCTTTTGTGTCTTCGTGTTTTGTATACAACCTAAACAAAACATAAATACACAAGAACCCGCGACGCCGACCCAATGTCGGCCGCCGCGCCCAGAACCCTGTGATGCCAACACTGCACTGACGAGATGGCGAGCCCGTGCGCATGCCCGCTCATCGCAGTCCAAGTGCATCAGGAGCCCGCCGGAATGAGTAGCAGCCTCGACCTTGCCCCTGAACTATCCGTCGCCAGCACCCACCCCAACACCACCCTCACCGGCAACGCGCCGGAACTTGCCCTGAGCCCGCGCCTGCATAACCGCGACCTCGCGCCAACACGTATCGAAGGCCGTCGCTGGGGCGGCTACAGCATCTTCGCGCTGTGGACAAACGATGTGCACAATATCGCCAACTACTCGTTCGCCATGGGCTTGTTCGCCCTCGGCCTGGGTGGCTGGCAAATTCTCTTGTCGTTGGCCATCGGTGCGGCCCTGGTGTATTTCTTCATGAACCTGTCCGGCTACATGGGGCAGAAAACCGGGGTGCCGTTCCCGGTCATCAGCCGCATTGCCTTCGGTATCCACGGCGCGCAGATCCCGGCGCTGATCCGCGCCGTCATCGCCATTGCCTGGTTCGGCATCCAGACCTACCTGGCCTCGGTGGTGCTGCGGGTACTGCTTACCGCCGTGTGGCCACAAATGGCGGCATACGACCACGACAGCATCCTCGGCCTGTCGAGCCTGGGCTGGGTGTGCTTCGTATCGATCTGGCTGGTGCAACTGGTCATCCTGGCCTACGGCATGGAGATGGTGCGCCGCTACGAGGCCTTTGCCGGCCCGGTGATCCTGCTGACCGTCGCCGCCCTGGCGGTGTTCATGTACTTCAAGGCCGATGCCCGCATTGCCTGGTCGGTGGCTGCGCCGCTGACTGGCTACGAGATGTGGCGCAACATTTTTGCCGGCGGCGCGCTGTGGCTGGCGATCTACGGCACTTTGGTGCTGAACTTCTGTGACTTCGCCCGCTCCTCGCCGTGCCGCAAGACCATCCGCGTCGGCAACTTCTGGGGCCTGCCGGTGAACATCCTGGTGTTCGCCGTGATCACCGTGGTGCTATGCGGTGCGCAGTTCCAGATCAACGGCCAAATCATCGACAGCCCGACGCAGATCGTCGCCGCCATCCCCAGCACGCCATTTTTGGTGCTCGGCTGCCTGGCCTTCCTGATCGTCACCGTGGCGGTGAACATCATGGCCAACTTTGTCGCACCAGCCTTCGTGCTCAGCAACCTGGCGCCGCGCCACCTGAACTTCCGCCGTGCCGGGCTGATCAGCGCCACGTTGGCGGTGCTGATCCTGCCGTGGAACCTGTACAACAGCCCGCTGGTGATCGTGTACTTCCTGTCGGGCCTGGGCGCCCTGCTCGGCCCGCTGTACGGGGTGATCATGTCCGACTACTGGTTGCTGCGCAAAGGCTGCATCAACGTGCCACAGCTGTACAGCGAAGACCCGGCCGGCGCCTATCACTACAGCAAAGGCATCAACCTGCGCGCCGTGGCCGCCTTCGTGCCGGCTGCGCTGCTGGCCATCGTCCTGGCCCTGGTCCCCAACTTCCAGAGCGTGGCGCCGTTCTCCTGGTTGATCGGCGCCGGTATCGCCGCTGCCCTGTACCTGCTGATCGCACCCCGCAACCGCCAATACCACGACGTCAGCGGCGAGTGCATCGCCGTCGACCACAGCAGCCATTAATCAAGGAAGACAGCCCATGCGTATTCTGATCGCCAACGTCAACACCACCGAAGCCATCACCGACGCCATTGCCGAGCAGGCCCGTGCGGTGGCTGCGCCCGGCACGGAAATAATCGGCCTCACACCTTGGTTTGGTGCCGAGTCGGTGGAGGGCAATTTCGAAAGCTACCTGGCTGCAATCGCGGTGATGGACCGAGTACTGGCCTTCGAAGGCCCCTATGACGCCGTGATCCAGGCGGGTTATGGCGAACACGGCCGCGAAGGTCTGCAGGAGCTGCTCAACGTGCCGGTGGTGGACATTACCGATGCTGCCGCCAGCACAGCAATGTACCTGGGCCATGCTTATTCGGTTGTAACCACGCTGGACCGCACCGTACCGCTGATCGAGGACCGCCTGAAGCTGTCCGGCCTTTACGAGCGCTGCGCCTCGGTGCGTGCCAGCGGGCTGGCGGTACTGGAACTGGAGGCCGACCCACAGCGGGCCGTGGAGGCGATTGTCGAGCAGGCCGAACGGGCCGTGCGTGACGACAAGGCCGAAGTGATCTGCCTGGGTTGCGGCGGCATGGCCGGGCTGGACGAGCAGATTCGCCAGCGCACCGGTGTGCCCGTGGTGGATGGTGTGAGCGCAGCGGTAACCATTGCCGAATCGCTGGTGCGCATGGGGTTGAGTACTTCCAAGGTACGCACCTATGCCACGCCGCGCGCGAAAAAGGTGCTGGGTTGGCCGATGCGCTTCGGCCGCTGATCCAGTATTTCCCTGTGCCGGCCGCTTCGCGGGCAAGCCCGCGAGGGGGCCGGTACTATCGCCCCATCATTTCGACCAGGCGCTGCGCACTGCCACAGGCCAAGGTAAACCCCAACGCACCATGCCCCAGGTTCAGCCACAAGTTGCGATACACCGTCCCGCCAATGATCGGCACCCCGGTCGGTGTCGCCGGCCGCATCCCGGCCCACTCCACCGCCTGGTTATAATCCGCAGCCTTGGGTAACGTCTCAAGTGCCAGCCGCCGCATGCTCTGCAACCTGCGCTTTTCCACCGACTCGTCAAAACCGACAATGTCCACCATCGCCGCTACCCGTAGCTGCTGCCCCAGGCGGGCGTAGACGATCTTGCGCTCATAATCGGTAAGGCTCACTTCCGGGGCTTGGTGCCCGGCACCGATCGGTGCCGTCAGGCTGTAGCCCTTCAGCGGGTAGACCGGTATATGCACCCCCGGTAGTGCCAAGCCTGGGCCGCGATGCCCGGCGCATAGCACCAACTGCTCCACCTCCATCTGCTCGTCGCCCAGTTGTAGCGCTACAACCTGGTCCTGGCACCGCACCAGTTGCGTCACTGGCCGACCAAGCAGAACACGGCATTGCCCCGAAGCGCGTAACAGGGCCTCCAGGCGCTGGCAGAACAAGTGGCAATCACCCACCTCTTCATCCGCTGTGAACACGCCACCGACAAACGGTGCCCCCGCCAATGCAGGCTCCAGCGCGCGCAGCTCGACTGCCGCCAAAACCCGCTGGCTGGCAGGGTCCGTCAACTGCGCTCGGCCATGGGCAAAGGCCCGCTCGCTGCGAAAAGCCACCAGCTTGCCGTTGCGCCGCCAGGCAAAGTCGCCCAGGTTCTGCGCCTCGCGCCATTGCCCCAGAACGGCCTGGCTGTGCAACGCCAGCTCCAGCAATTGCCCGGCATTACGGCGATTGACGCTGCGCCGGCAAGCCAGGGTAAAGGCCAGCAGCCAGCGCCACTGCGCCGGGTCAAGGCGCAAGCGCAGGCGCAGCGGCGACTCGCCCTGCAGCAGCCAGCCCAGTGCCTGCCAGGGCACCCCGGCATCGGCCAGTGGCGCCACATACCGATAGGACAATTGCCCGCCATTGGCAAAACTGGTGGCCGACGCCAGGCTGTCGCGCGCCTCGATCAACGCTACCGAATACCCGTCACGAACAAGAGCGTAGGCCGTTGCCAGGCCAACCACCCCGCCACCGATTACCGTTACCCGCTGCTTCATCCTTCATCCCTGTTCCGGCTTCCTGGCCAAACAGTACCAGCGGATCAGGTCGGGCAGCTATGCGCACCGTCATTCAGGCCCTGGCGCACGTTACGGCTGAGCAGGCTGGCCTTGCCGTCGTGCCAGGTCAGGGTCAGTACATAGAGGGTGTCGAAGTCATCCCCGCTCCAATCCTCGGTGATCACCCGCTCTTCACCCAGGGCCTTGCCCGCCACGGTGTTGATCAGCTCTGGCAGGTAGCCGTGGGACCAAGCGGTGTAGACGGTTGCATTGCGGTATTTTTCGCTCAGCAACTCTTCGGCCAGTTCATCGGTGTCGTTGGCGCCGTAGTCGATGTTCACCGGCAAGCCGAGGCGAATGGCGCTGGGGGTGATGGTCATCAGCGGGCGGATATAGCTGTAGCTTTCGTCCCTGCTGCCTTCTTCGACATGCCGTGAGGGGTTGGCGGCAAACACGTAGTCAGCCTTGCCGAAGCGTTCGGGCAGCACGGTTGCCAGGTCCAGCGCACGGTTGAGGCCTTGGCAGTTCAATTGGCCCAACCCTTCACCTGGCTTCTCGCCATGACGCAGGAACACCAAGGTTTGAGTGCCATCCACCGGTTGCGCCCGGCTTTCGACAGCCTCCAGCGCCAACGGTACAGCGACGGCTGTGAGCACCAGGCTTAGCAGCAAGTGACGGCGACGGTGGAAGAATGTTGGCAACTTCATCAAGGCAGGCTCGTGTGGCATAAAAATCGGAGTTACCCGCCACATCGCCCGGCCAGTCGCAGGGCGCCCTTGTAGTGAATGCCATCCTTGGCAACGAGTGAGGGTCAGAGTGCCCTGAACCCGTTTGGTTCCTCCCTGGAGGTGGATGCCGTTCCCTAGGCAAGGCCCAGGCTAGGGGAAAGTGTTGCGCAATTGTGTAAGGTGCAAGAACCTCGGGTTGCAATACGATCACTCAATCATCCCGCGTCAGCACTTCCACCAGCTCGATCTCGAAGGTCAGGTCCGAATTCGGTGGGATCGAGCCCACGCTGCGCTCGCCATAACCCAGGTGCGCCGGCACTAGCAGTTTGCGCTTGCCGCCAACCCGCATACCCATCAAGCCTTGATCCCAGCCCTTGATCACCCGACCAGTGCCGATCACGCACTGGAACGGCTTGCCGCGCGACCAGGACGAATCGAACTCACTGCCGTCGGCCAGCCAGCCGGTGTACTGGGTGGTGATCAGGGCGCCTTTGACGGCGGCTTTGCCATCACCCTCGACCAGGTCGATGATCTGCAGTTCTTGGCTCACGGGCACACTCCAACGCTGAAAACAAAGCCGCCCTTTTCTCAGGAATGCAGCGGTTTGGCAAGTTCGCGCGGGGTTTCATGCTGGCGCATCGACCACAGCACGCCGCCAATCACCAGCACGATCGCTGCCGCTTCCAGCAAGCTTGGGCCGGCCTGCCGCCAGAAAAAGGCATACAGCAGCGCAAACAGGGTTTCAAACACGATCAGTTGCCCACTCAAGGTCAGCGGCAGGCGCTTGGAGGCGGCGTTCCACAACGCCATGGCAAGCCACGAACCGAGCACTGCGCAGGCCAGGCTGGCCGCCCAGAACAACCACCAGCGTGACATCGGCGTTTCGGCCTGCAGCTGTTGCGGCTGCCACAGTGCCAGGCCAGCGACCATCAACAGGCTGGCAAGGCCAGTCATTACCCCGCACAACACCGACCATTGGTGGCTGTCGAAGTGGCCGCACTGCTTCAGGTAACGGCTGTTCTGCACGGCGTACCAGGTCCAGCACGCCAGGGCGGCCAGCGCGTAGAACAGGCCCATCAGCTTGTCGCCGATATCGCCGGGGGCGAAGGCGAAGGTTTGCAGATTGATGCACAGCATACCGGCAAGGATCAGCGCCAGCGGGCCGACCAGCCGCGCCAGGGGCACCGCGCCGCTGTCATTGCGGCCGTACAGGGTGATGGTCAGCGGCAACACGCCGACGATCAACGAGGCCGGGGCTACACCCAGGCGCTGGATCGCCGCCACCAGGCACACGAAGTACACCAGGTTGCCGATCACCGCCAGGCGCAACAGCATCCACGCATCACCTGCGGTCAGTTGGCGCAACTGGCGCGCCATGGGCAGGGCCAGCAGCAGCGAGATCACGCCCACCATCAGGTAGCGCACGCTGCTCAGCAACATCGGATTGAACTCGGGCAGCAGCTCGGGAACCATCAGCACCATGCCCCATAACGCACCGGCCATGCCGGCGTACATCACCCCGCGTTTCACGTGTCAGCTCCTGGTTTGAAGATGAACGCAGGCTACCTGTGCGCAGGGTATCGGGCAAAAGATGAATTCGCATCGCTGCATTCCCTGGAGGAATGCCAGCGTGCTCATTAAGATGTTGCCAGGTGGCGCCGCCACGACCTTGCACGGAGCCAACCATGAGCCGCTACAGCCGCCACCTACCCCCGCTCGATACCCTGATCGCCTTCGAGGCTGTGGCCCGTACTGGCAGTTTCACCCGTGCCGCCGGCGAGCTTTACCTGACTCAGAGCGCGGTATCCAAGCAGATTCGCTTGCTCGAAGACCAGCTCGGCACCCAGCTGTTCGAACGCCGCGCCCGCGGCATTACGCTGACCACCGCTGGCGAGCACTTCCATGATGTGGTCGAGCCGATGCTGGACAAGCTGCTGGCCAACGTCCAGCGCCTGAAAAGCGGCCATGGCAACCGCCATGTCAGCGTCATCTGCACCCATGCCGTGGCGCAATACTGGTTGTTCCCGCGCCTGCTGCGCTTCAACGAACAGCACCCTGGGCTTACGGTGAACATCCATGCCAGCAACGACATCAACGAGAGCCTGGTTGCCGAATACGACTTCGGTATTCTCTACGGGCATGGCCGCTGGCGTTCGCTGCAAGCCAGCAAGCTGTTCGATGAAGTGATCTACCCGATTGCCAGCAGCCGCTGGGACATCAGCCAGGTCGACAGCCTGGCGGCGCTGCAGGCCATGCCACTGATCCAGCTCGATGCCTCGGCCTGGAACTGCCTGGACTGGCACGACTGGTTCGCCCATTTTGGCCAGCGCTATCAGGCACCCGCCGATGCGCTCACCTTCAACCAGGTGAACTTGGTGTTCGACGCGGTCATGCAAGGAATGGGCGTGGGCCTGGGTTGGGAGTCCATGGCCCGTGAACGCATCAACAGCGGCCTGATCCGCCAGGTGTGCGATTTTGAAGTACGCACCGGTCAGGCCGACTACCTGGTGCACGACCGCCAGGCTCTGCCCTCACCCGCCGCACAGGTGTTTGCCGAGTGGCTGCTGGCACAGGCCTGAATCAGCTGTACTGCTCAAGTACCTCCTGGCCGGTGAGTTCCTTGGTCTGGTTGGCGAAGCAATACCAGGACGGTTTTTCCTCGACGAAGATCTGCAGGTCGAAATCCCACTCTTGGTCGCCATCGAGCAGGCCGACCGGCACGGCGTGGAAGTCGTTGGCCTTGAGCCGGTAGTAAAGGTGCGTGCCGCACCGGCCACAGAAACCACGCTGGGCCCAATCGGACGAATCGTAGACGCTGGGCGCACGCCCTTCGATCAGCGGAGGTTGGCTGCAGTGCACCACCAGCAATGGCCCCCCGGTCCACTTACGGCACATGCTGCAATGGCAGGCGCTGATATGGGTGTTGTCGACGGTGACCGTGAGCCGGGTAGCGCCGCACAGGCAGGTGCCTTGTTTTTCCTTGGCCATGGGTAGTTCCTTGAGCGGAAGATGGGCCTTGTAGGCGCGGCCTTGTGCCGCGCCTACAAGGGACGGTGACAGCGTGTTAAATATAGACAGTACCACGCAGGTACAACGCCGCCCGCCCACTGATGATCACTCGACCATTGCCCGACACTTCGCACTGCAGCTGCCCTTTGCGTGCCCCGCCTTGCTCGCAGCCCAGCACGCTCTTGCCCAATCTTTCGGCCCAAACCGGCGCCAGCGAGGTGTGCGCAGACCCGGTTACCGGGTCTTCATTCACGCCAACCCGTGGGCCAAACCAGCGGGTGACGAAATCAAAGCCACGCCCTGGCGCAGTCACGGCAATACCGCGCACGTCGAATGCCGACAACGCAACGAAGTCTGGTTTCAGTGTATCGAGCAGCAAAGCGTCATCGATCACCACCACATAATCGTCGCTGCGATACAGCGCCTGTGCCGCGTTCAGGCCCAATGCCTGCAACAGGCCCGCCGGGATGTCCACGGCTTCCGGTTGCTTAGCCGGGAAGTCCATGGCCAGCAGCCCGTTAGCGCCACGGCTGACGCGCAGTTCGCCACTGCGGGTATTGAAGCGCAGCACCTGCGTCTGCTCACCCAGTTGCTCGAACAGCACATAGGCCGAGGCCAGGGTGGCATGGCCGCACAGGTCGACTTCCACGGTCGGGGTAAACCAGCGCAGGTCGAACGTTTCGCCATTGCGCACGAAGTAGGCGGTTTCCGACAGGTTGTTTTCTTCGGCAATGCGCTGCAGTACATCGTCCGGCAGCCAGCCTTGCAGCGGGATCACTGCGGCCGGGTTGCCACCGAACGGTTCAGCGGAAAAGGCATCGACCTGGAAGATTTCGAGTTGCATGCACACACTCCTGGTTGCCTGGGCGCTGCCAGGCAGTTAACTGGAAAAGGTTACGAGCGTACCGGGGTCAATACCGGCTCACCGGCAAAGAACGCCTGCAGGTTGCGCAGCACCAGTGCCACCGTGTCGCGTGCGGCTTCCGGCGACTGGCCGGCCACATGGGGTGTGAGCACGGTGTTGGCCAAGGCCTTGAGGGCATCGGGCACTGCCGGTTCGTCGTCGAATACGTCCAGCGCGGCGCCAGCCAGCTGGCCATGCTGCAATGCGGTAATCAGGGCCTGCGTGTCGACCACGCTGGCACGGGCGATGTTCACCAGATAGCCCTCAGCCCCCAAAGCCTCCAGCACCTGCGCATGGACCAGATGCCGAGTGTTGGCACCACCCGGGGTGGCAACGACCAGAATGTCGACGGCCTCGGCCAGGTGTCGCGGGCTGTCGTACCAGGTGTAAGGCACATCCTGGCGTGGCGTGCGGCTGTGGTAGCTGATGGGCATGTCGAAGCCCAGGTGAGCACGCTTGGCGATTGCCAGCCCCACTGCGCCAAGGCCCAGAATGCCCAGGCGTTTGCCACTCACCGAGGGGCTGATCACTCGGTTCCATTCCCCGCGCCGGGTACTGGCATCGCCACAGGGAATGTTGCGCAGCAGCGCCAGCAGCAAAGCCAGGGTGTGGTCGGCGACGGCAGCGGCATTGGCCCCGGCACCGTTGGTAACGGTGATGCCGCGGGCTGCGGCGGCAGCCAGGTCGACCTGCTCGTAGCCGGCACCGATCACGCAGATGATCTGCAACTTGGGCAATGCGTCGATTTCGGCGGCAGTCAGCCCCAGTGGCCCACGGGTGAGCACGGCATCGATGTCATCGGCGTGACGTTCAATGGCCTCGGCCCGCAGTTGCGGTGAGGGGGCACGGATCAGGCGGTAACCGGCCTGCTCCAGCATGGGTAGGTAATCATCGACGGTTTCTACCAGTACCAGGACTGTCTTGCGCATGCCACCTCCAAGTCAATTCATGGGGGCATTATGCGGAGTCACCGGCCAGTACAGTCAATCGAAATATCAAGCCGGAACTGTACTGCATTGAACTCTTAGGATATTACACTTGCAATACCAGTAAACCGAAAGCAAGCCCTCCGCGAGCCAGGCCTGAATGAGTCGACTGTTTCCGACTCGGCCCAAACCCAATCATTACTCGCGCACTACCGATTAGTTTAATACCTTAGCGCCGCAGCATACCTATCAATTCTGCCAGGTGCCCTTTTCGTGCGCTTGTGCAAGTCTAATACGACTCCAAACTTACTGGACCGTAAACATGAGTCTGCGATCAACCTTAATACTGGCTCTTTTAATGAGCGGCTGCGCCACCACGCCACCGGTGGTAACCCATAATGCGCCGCTGGCCGCTCGCGCCTACCAGGAAGGTAACTTGGTTGCCGCACGTTTAAGCGAACGCTACCACTATGCACCACCTGATTGCGGCGAGGACTCAAAACCTGCATTTCTGTGCAGCGGTGTAATTTTCAGGGCTACCCATTACTCCCCCGCGTATGACGCGTGGAATCCCAGCCCACCCTCAGTCGTAAGTGGTGGCGTATCGTTCTCCTATCTGCGCAAGGACGCCAAATTCAACACCATGCTGCCGGGTCAGCACAATGGCTACATATTGCACCCCGTCCTCAACAGGCCATTCGGCAAACGAAACTTGGAGGTTCTGTGCTACTTCCCGATTGATGCAGATACAGACCAAAGAGAAAAGCCAGGCTGTGGAGAGCATAAAAACTTTCCCACCGTAAGCCGTTCCTGTGAGCTGCAGAGTATCCAGACCGCGGAGCAGTGGCAGCAACATTACTCCCAGACACAACTCAAGCGTGAAAGCCAATGTGGGTTTAACGTCAGTGACGAGCGCAACACCGAGGCGGGTCCGGCTTTCAACGAGGCAATGCGCACGCACAATCTTGGTAGCACAATCCCAGAACACTTGTTCATGATGCCAAATGAGTTTCGCATTGCTACCTGGCCGCAAAACATCCCCTTAGAACTGCCGATCGAAGCGTTCTTCTACGTAGACGCGACTGGGCTGATCGATGCCAAGAAAGATCGTGACAGTTTCCAAGCAAAAACCAGCATACGCTTACCGTTGATAAAGATCACATTACCTGCCAACCGGCAACAGGACGCATTGTTCGATTACAGGCCCGAAGACAATAACTGATACAACTGGAGGCAGTCATAAAGCGAACAAAGCGCAGAACGTCATGAACAATTGATTTTTAATCAGCTCGCTTGTCAGCAACTATCGAAAACCTCCGCAACACCCAGACCAATGAGCCCTTCAATCGACAGGCATTAACTTCGACAAGTGAGTCTTCATAAATGAAAACACTGACACTCCTCCTTGTAGCATTGACCTTGACGGCATGCACTCAAACCCAAATCAAACCCTATCAACACACGCCAGTGGATGGGGCGGCAACGGCTCAGGCCTTGAACGCCAGGTATATCGATGATCGGCAGAATTGTGGGAATACCAGTATCCCTTCATTTCTCTGTAGTGGCGTAATACTTCGGGCAACTACGTATTCAACCAGCTACGATCCTTGGGATGCCAGCCCAGCCGCACAACAAAAAGACGGCGTGTCATTTTCCTACTTACGCAAAGATGCCAAATTCGCTCGATTGGCCTACGCGCTGACAAATGGCTTCATTTTTTACCCCATTTTTGACATACCCCCCGACAAGATAAAACTGGAGGTATTCTGTGCATTCGTTATCGACGGCTGGACGAACGACAGGCCCGATCACGGATGTGGCGCAACCCCGGGATTCGCTGTCAGCAAGCCATGCCACGAGAGCGGTATTCTCACCGCCAGCGACTGGCAGAATCACTATCGGGACGTTGGGGGCGTGAGCCAGCGCTTATGTGGCTTCAATGTGCGTGACAGCGCCAATGATCATGCCGGCCCGTCGTTTTACCAAGCGCTGCAGGCAAAGAGCACCGGCAGCTTGGCCGAAACGCTGTTCACCCAGCAGAACGAAATTGTCATCAAGTCATGGACGGACGATGTGGATGGCGGCTTACCCATACAAGCATTCTTCTATTTGAAAGACAGTGCCAGTGGTTTGGCCGAAGCCCAAGACATCAAGCGACGTTTTCTCGCCAAGACAGGAATCGATGTTCCACTGATCCGGCTCACCCTGCCAAGTCTCAGCAGCCAGGACGCCCATTTCGATTACATATCAGACGACAACAGAAAAGCTTCACCTGTGCCAGCATGCCCATCCGGTCTGGCACCTTGCAGCTGAATGCACGCAGCCAACGGAGTCATGCACCATGACTAGGCCAGCCTATCAGGAAAAAAATCACGCTGATGGTGCCGGCCATACCCATTCACTGGCCGAACGCGCGCCCTAATCCGCCTGGCACACCACTGCTGTCAGTTTCCTGCCAAGGCCCATTCGGGCTCAGCGACCAGCTCCAGCCATTGTCAAACCGGTAGTAGGTGCGCTGCCGGTAAAAGGTATTGGGCTGTTTCTCCAATACATATACCCCAAGCTTGGGGTCCCAGTGGCTGGCCCCACCAGGCGGTGGCGCAAAACTGGCCGAGGTGCGCGGCATTGGCTTGGGTATCGCCGCCGGCTTGCTCGGCTGAGTAGAGGGCTGCCCGCCCGGCAACGGCTTGACCACCGGCCCCTGCGGCGGCAAACGCTCGATCGGTGGCGCGGGCTGCTCATACGGCTGATGCACCGTACACGCAGACAAACCCAGGGCCAGGGTAATCAGGGTCAGGCGGACGGTGCTGTGCATGGGATTGCTCTCTTACTGGTCGGGGCTGTCGATGGTCAGGCGCTGGGTGGCCTGAGTAGCGCTTGGCAGCGGTACGCCCTGGCCAATCCACTCGCCGTGAGTAGGCTGGCCAGCGCGCGAAACACGTGCAACCAGTTGGACTTCGGCAAATTGCGACAGTTTCATCTGCGGCATCATTGCGTCAGCATCCGACAATTCCACTTCGATCGGCAACTGCGCCACGGTCACCCGCTTGGCTGCCAGCGGCATCGGTGGGCCATTGCTGGCGCGCGCGAAAATGAACACCGTGTCGTCCGGCTTGACCTTGTCCTTAAGCGCCGCCGCCAGTTCCACACGTACTTTCAGGCGAGCCGCCACAGGCGCAGGCTCGGCAGCCTGTGCTGGCGCTGCGCCCAGCCGCTCGGCGGCGCGGTCGATACCGCCCTGCAGGGCCGCGCGCGATGTATCCCCCTCCGGCAACTGCGCCAGCAAGCGCTTCCAGTAGTCTATGGCTTCCTGATAGCGCTCACCTTCGAAGGCAGCGATACCGCGCAGGCCCAGGCTGGTGACCTCATTGGGGTCGGCCTTCAGCGCTTCGTCCGTCAGCGCCTGTACCTGCGGGCTCCACTGCTTGTCGGCGGCGAAGTACAAGGCCTGGGCCCACTGCCCGAGCAGTTCGGGCTGGCGACCCGCCAGCGCCACTGCTCGCTCGAAGGTACGCGCGGCATCGGCCGGGCGCTGCTCGGCCATGTAGGCCCGACCGAGGAAATACAGGGCCTCGGCCGAATCCGGCTGAGCCTGCACCACACGCTCCAGGCGTGTGGTCATTTCTTCCATCGACTTCGGCGCCTCGGCGAATTCCTGGGTCAGCGCCACCTTGTCGGCTGCACCGAAGTGCAGGTACAACCCCAGCGCCATCAGCGGTACCAGCACGGCAGCCAGCAGCGGCAGGGCCTTGCCAAGATGGCCCTGGCGTGGGGCCTCGGCGCCCTCGGTGTCGGCCAGCAGCTCGCGGGCTGCCTCGTCACGGCCCTTGGTCAACTGCGCCTCGTCGAGCACACCGGCAGCCTGCTGGGCAGCCAGTTCGGCAATACGCTCCTGGTACAGGGCCACGTTCAGGGCCGTGCGGTCTTCTTCCTGCTGGCGACGACGGCCACGCAGGATCGGGATCAGCAAAAAGCTGAGGGCAGCGAGCAGCAGCAGGCCCGCGCTAAGCCAGAATTCAATCATGGGTCTGTTCTTTTTCCAGCAGTTTGGCGAGACGCTCGCGTTCTTCGGCAGACAACTCATTGGCGCCCTGCACAGCCGCACCACGGCGCCGGCGAACGATCACCGCCAACACCACGAAGCCACCGGCCAGCAAAATCCCCGGGCCGAACCACAGCAGCCAGGTACGCCCGCTCAGCGCAGGCTTGTAGCGCACGAAGTCGCCATAGCGGTCGACCATGAAGTCGACGATCTGCTGGTTGCTCTGGCCTTCACCAAGCATGCGGAAGATTTCCCGGCGCAGGTCAGCGGCAATCGGTGCGTTGGAGTCGGCAATGTCCTGGTTCTGGCACTTGGGGCAGCGCAGTTCCTTGGTCAATTGCTGGTAGCGCTCGCGCTCGGCCTCGTCGCGAAACTGGTAGGTGTCGATGGCCGCCTTGGCCACGCCGGCCAGGCTCATGCCCAGTACGGCAGCTGCCAGCCAACGCTTCATGGCTTGGCCTCGTCGACCAGGCCTTGGTACAGCGGCGCCAGCTGCTCACGCCATACGGTGGCATCGACAATGCCCACGTGCTTGTAACGGATGATGCCCTTGGCATCGATCAGGAAGGTTTCAGGCGCGCCGTACACCCCCAGGTCCAGGCCCAGGCTGCCTTGCTCGTCACGGATATCCAGCTGGTAGGGGTTGTGGAACTCGGCCAGCCATTTCTGCGCGGCGGCATTGTCGTCCTTGTAGTTGACCCCGTGGATCACCACACCCTGCTGGGCCAGCTGGTTCAGGTACGGGTGCTCGACCTTGCACGACGGGCACCAGGTGGCCCACACGTTGACCAACGCCGGGCGCCCCTGCAAGTCAGCCTGGGTCAGCGTACGGTCGCCCTGAGTCGAGGCCAGGGAAAACACCGGGAACGGTTTGCCGATCATTGCCGAGGGCAACTCGTCGGGCTTGAGGAACAACCCCTTGTAGAGGAACACCGCCACCAGCAGAAACACCGCCAGGGGGACTACCATGATCCAACGCTTCATGCAGCTGCTCCAGACACGCCCAGGGCATCGCGTACCCGGGTCTTGACCTTGACGCGGTAGCGCCGGTCGAGGGCCGCCAGCAACCCGCCCAGGCCGGTCAACAGACCGCCCAGCCAGATCCAGCGGACATAAGGCTTGATATGCACACGCACGGCCCAGGCGCCGTTCTCCAGCGGCTCGCCAAGGGCGACGTACAGGTCGCGGGTAAAGCCAGCGTCGATGCCTGCTTCGGTCATCATCGACTGCTGCACGGTGTACAGGCGCTTCTCTGGGTGCAAGGTGGTCACCTCACGGCCATTGCGGCTGACCACGATGGTGCCCTTGTCAGAGATGAAGTTCGGCCCTTCGAAGTGCTTGGCGCCCTGGAACAGGAAGTGGTAACCACCCAGCTCCACGCTTTCGCCCGGCGCCATGCGCAGGTCGCGTTCGGCGCTGTTGTTGCTCGACAGCACCACGCCCAGCGCGCACACCGCCAGGCCCAGGTGCGCCAGTTGCATGCCCCAGTAGCTGCGGCCCAGGCCGGGCAGCCCCTTGACCAGGCCCTTGTGGCGGGTCTTGTCGAGAATGTCACGCAGCCCGCCGAGCACCACCCAGGCAGCCAGGGCGAAGGCCGTCAGGGTCGGCCAGTCGAAGTCGTCGACGATGAAGCCGGCAACCGGGGCAAGGATGGCGCTGCCGATCAGCACCGGGGTCATCATGCTGACCAGCCATTTGCCCGGGGTGTCCTTCCAGCGCACGACCACGCCAATGCTCAGCACTACCATCAGCAGCGCCATCAGCGGCAGGAACAAGGCATCGAAGTACGGCGGGCCGACCGACAGCTTGGCCCCCGTCAACGCATCGAGTACCAGCGGGTACAGGGTGCCGAGCAGAATCATCGAAGCCGCCACCACCAGTACCAGGTTGTTGGCCAACAGCAGCGTTTCCCGCGACCACAGGGCGAACCCGACCTGGCTCTTGACCACCGGTGCGCGCAGGGCGAACAGGGTGAGCGAACCACCGACCACGAACAGCAGGAAAATCAGGATGAAAATGCCCCGCGACGGGTCGGCGGCAAATGCGTGCACCGAGGTCAGCACGCCCGAGCGCACCAGGAAGGTACCCAACAGGCTCAGCGAGAATGCGGCAATTGCCAGCAGCACGGTCCAGCTCTTGAACACCCCGCGCTTTTCGGTCACTGCAAGCGAGTGGATCAGCGCCGTACCCACCAGCCAAGGCATGAACGAGGCGTTTTCCACCGGGTCCCAGAACCACCAGCCGCCCCAGCCCAGCTCGTAGTAGGCCCACCACGAGCCCAGGGTGATACCCACGCCAAGGAAGGCCCAGGCGACGATGGTCCACGGCCGCGACCAGCGCGCCCAGGCGGCGTCGAGGCGGCCGCCGAGCAAGGCGGCAATGGCGAAGGCGAAGGCCACCGAAAAGCCCACGTAGCCCATGTACAGCATCGGCGGGTGAACGATCAGGCCAAAGTCCTGCAACAGCGGGTTGAGGTCACGGCCATCGGTCGGCACCTGCGGCAGCAGGCGCTGGAACGGGTTGGAGGTAATGATCAGGAAGCTCAGGAAGCCCACGCTGATCATGCCCATGACCGCCAGCACGCGGGCCAGCATCACCTGCGGCAACTGCCGCGAAAACACCGACACGGCAAAGGTCCAGCCGCCGAGGATCAATGCCCACAACAGCAACGAGCCTTCGTGGGCACCCCACACCGCGCTGAACTTGTAGTACCAGGGCAAGGCGCTGTTGGAGTTGCTGGCTACATAGGCGACCGAGAAGTTATCGGTCATGAAGGCATGGGTCAGGCAGGCGAAGGCGAACGCCAGGAAGGCAAACTGCCCCCACGCCGCCGGCCGTGCCAGGCTCATCCATAGGCTGTCGCCACGCCAGGCACCGAGCAGCGGCACACTGGCCTGCACAGCGGCAAAGCAAATGGCCAGGATCATCGCCAACTGGCCCAGTTCGGGGATCACCAACGCGGCGTTCATGGCTTGGCCTCCCCGCCCGTGGCGGCCTGGCCGCTTTCTTTCAGGGCTTTGCTCACCTCGGGCGGCATGTACTTCTCGTCGTGCTTGGCCAGCACTTCATCGGCCACCACCACGCCGTCGGCGTTGACCTTGCCAAGGGCGACAATGCCCTGCCCTTCACGGAACAGGTCGGGCAGGATGCCACGGTAGGTGATCGGCACCGACTTGTTGAAGTCGGTGACCACGAAGCGCACGTCCAGTGAGTCGGACGAACGTTGCACCGAGCCTTTCTCGACCATGCCGCCAGCGCGGATGCGCGTGTCCAGCGGTGCTTCGCCGTTGGCGATCTGGGTCGGTGTGTAGAACAGGTTGATGTTCTGCTGCAATGCGCTCAAGGCAAAGCCGACGGCAACCCCGACGCCGACCAGCAGGCCGACGATGAGCAACAGGCGTTTCTTGCGCTGCGGATTCACTGGTTGTTCTCCCGGCGCAAACGGCGCGCCTCTTCTTGCAGGTAGCGACGGCGAGCCAGCAGTGGCGCGGCGACATTCAGCGCCAGCACCGCCAGGCAGATGCCATAGGCCGACCACACGTACAGGCCATGGTGGCCCATGGCGAGAAAGTCACCGAAGGTGGCAAAGCTCATTGTGCGGCCCTCCGCCCCAGGCTGTTCAACACTTCATCCTTGACCCAACTGGCGCGTGCCTCGCGCTTGAGCACTTCAAGGCGCATGCGCAGCAACAGCACGGCGCCGAAGAAGCAATAGAAGCCCAGCGCCGTGCACAGCAGCGGCAGCCACATTTCTGCAGGCATCGCCGGTTTTTCGGTGAGGGTGAAGGTGGCGCCCTGGTGCAGGGTGTTCCACCACTCCACCGAATACTTGATGATCGGGATGTTCACCACGCCGACGATCGCCAGCACCGCGCAGGCCTTGGCCGCACTGTCACGATTACTGATCGCCTGGCCCAGCGCAATAATGCCGAAGTACAGGAACAGCAGGATGAGCATGGACGTAAGGCGGGCATCCCACACCCACCAGCTGCCCCAGGTCGGCTTGCCCCAGATGGCGCCGGTCACCAGCGCCACGGCGGTCATCCAGGCGCCGATGGGCGCGGCGCATTGCAGGGCGACGTCGGCCAGTTTCATCTTCCACACCAGCCCCACCACCCCGGCCACTGCCAGCAGCACGTAGCAGGACTGTGCCAGCATCGCCGCCGGCACGTGGATATAGATGATGCGGAAGCTGTTGCCTTGCTGGTAGTCCTGGGGAGCGAAGGCCAGGCCCCAGGTGATACCGACCAGCAGCAGGAGCACGGCAGCGCCGGCCAGCCATGGCAGCATGCGGCCGCTGATGGCATAGAACCATTTCGGGGAGCCCAGCTTGTGGAACCACGTCCAGCTTATTTTCATCAGGGTACATCCAGGGTATTTGCCGGGCTTGAGAGCCCGGGACTCGTTATTCGCCGACGCTGATCTTCAGGCCGGCCGCTATCGCAAAGGGTGCCAGGGTCACGGCCAGTGCCGTGAGGCTGGCGAGCCAGAGCAGGTGGCCGGTTGCCGGCATATTTTGCAACGCCGCTTGCAACGCACCACTGCCCAGGATCAATACAGGGATATACAACGGCAGAATCAGCAACGCCAGTAACAAACCACCGCGCTTAAGGCCGACTGTCAGCGCCGCGCCTACCGCACCCAGCAGGCTCAATACCGGCGTGCCCAACAGCAGAGACCCAAGTAGCACCGGCAGGCAATGGCTCGGCAGCCCCAGCATCAGCGCCAGCAACGGCGCCAACAATACCAGCGCCAGCCCGGAAAAGATCCAGTGCGCCAGCACCTTGGCCAGCACCAGCAATGCCAGCGGGTGTGGCGACAGCACCCATTGCTCCAGCGAGCCGTCTTCGAAATCGCTGCGAAACAGGCCGTCCAGTGACAGTAGCACCGCCAGCAATGCTGCCACCCAGACCAAGCCCGGCGACAAAGTTTGCAACAATTGGCTTTCCGGGCCGACCGCCAGCGGGAACAAGGCTACGACGATGGCGAAAAACACCAGCGGGTTGGCCAGCTCGGCCGGGCGACGGAACAGCAGGCGCGCTTCGCGGCGCAGCAACAAAATGAACACACTCATGCCGCCCATTGCCCCAGGTTCAGTTCACGGTAACCGGAGGGCTTGCGTTCCAGCGTGTGGTGGGTGGTCAGTACCACCGTGCCGCCCTGCTCGCAGTGGGCCGCCAGGTGAGCTTCCAGCTGCGCCACACCTTGCTTGTCGAGCGCAGTGAAGGGTTCGTCGAGAATCCACAGCGGCGGGCAAGCCAGGTGCAACCGGGCCAGGGCCACGCGGCGCTGCTGGCCGGCCGACAGGGTATGGCAGGGTACATCTTCGAAACCGCGCAAGCCGACAGCCTCCAGCGCCGCCCAGATCGCTTCGCGGCTGGCCGGCTGATGCAGGGCGCACAGCCAGGTAAGGTTTTCCTCGGCGGTGAGCAGGTCCTTGATGCCGGCGGCATGGCCAATCCACAGCAGAATGCTGGCCAGGGCATGGCGCTGTTCGGCCAGTGGCTTGCCGCCCAGCAGGATCTGCCCGGCGGTCGGCTGCATCAGCCCGGCCAGCAGCCGCAGCAGGCTGGTCTTGCCGCTGCCGTTGGGGCCGCTGATCTGCAGCATGTCGCCGGCGCCCAGCTCGAAATCGAGCTGTTCGAACAGCAGGCGCCAGTCGCGCTCGCAGGCCAGGCCCGCGGCTTGGAGGTGAAGGGTCACGGTTTCGCCTTATCTTTGTAGGGCTTCGCGCCGGCGACGCCGGCCCGAAGCCCTTGTGTCTCAAGTCACCCGGCGCGCTGCCGTTATACTGGCAACCACGGGCGCTCGGCATTATTACACGCGCCGCCGCGCTGCCAAGAGGCCGGGCTCGACAGGTTGTATACAATCATGACTGAAATCAATAGTCTCGGCGCACAAACCGCGCTCAACAGCCAAGCCATGAAGGCCGGCATGACCGGCGAACTGCTGCGCCTGATCCAGGCTCAGCCCGGCCTGTTGGCCCCCGGCGAGACCGCGCAGGCCGAAGTCGTGTCGTTGCGCCAAACCGGCCAGGAGTTTCAGCTGGTGCTGCGCCTGATCCAGGCCAACGGTGTGCAGACCCAACTGCAGGCCAACGCCAGCCAACCTCTGCCCCAAGGCAGCCAGGTCACGGTCAGCCAAACCGAAAGCAACCGCCTGGCGATCATGCTGCAACAGGCGAGCGCCAGCCAGGTCGCCACCCTTACCCACCTCGATACCAGCAAAGTGCCGGTCGGCACCCTGCTGCAAGGCAAGGTGCTGACCAACCAGGCACTGGCTCAGGCACCCGGCCAACCGGCAGTCTACCGGGCGCTGGTCAGCCTGCTCAACAGCGCCCAGGCCGGCGCCACCCTGAGCATCGACAGCCCGCGTCCGCTGGCCATTGGCAGCCTGCTCAGCGCGCTGGTGCAGGGTGACCAGTCGCTGCGTTTCGTGCCGCTTAGCGGCAGGCAGGACCAACTCAGCATTGCCCAGCAGTTGCTTACCCAGCAAAACCGCCAGGCCTCGCTGCCCGGCCTGCTCAACGCGCTGCAACAGCTTACCCGCGACCCTGGCGCCGATGGCGACCTGCGCGCCAGCGCCGAACGCCTGCTGGCCGGCCTGCCGGATGCCCGGCAACTGGGCGATGCCAAGGGCGTGGCCCAGGCCCTTAACAACAGCGGTGCTTTCTTCGAAGCAAAACTGCTGGGCGGTTTCCCCGCCAGCGTCGCCACCGACCTCAAGGCACACTTGCTGCGGCTGGTCGGCCAGGCCCCGGCCCTCCCGACGGGCACCATCAACCTGGCCCCCGCCAGCCTTGCCGTGACCATGCCGGCGCTGGCACGCAGCGCCCTGGGCATGCTCGAACGGGTCAGCCCCAAACCGCAGCCGGGGGCATTTCCGCTGCCCACGCGCCTGCTCAAGGCCCTGGAGGACGAAGGCGACCTGCAACAGCTGCTGCGCCTGGCTGCAGCTGCCGTTTCACGCCTGCAGAACCACGCCATGAGCAGCCTGCAACAAACCGGCACGCTGGAAAACGGCAACCTGCAGACCACCTGGCAAACGGAAGTGCCGATCCGCCACGGCCAGGAATTCATCCCGCTGCAGGTCAAACTGCAACGCGAAGAAACCCCGCAACAGCAGGCCGACCGCCAACATGAAGCGCAAGACCCGCTGCAAGCCCTGTGGCGTATCGAGCTGGCTTTCGACCTTTCACCACTGGGGCCCATGCAGGTGCAGGCACAATTGAGCCAGGGCCGCCTGAGCGGGCAACTGTGGGCAGAGCGCGAGCCAACCGCGCGGCTGATCGATACCCAGCTCGGTGCCCTGCGCGAGCGCCTGCTGGCACGAGGCCTGGATGTTGGCGACCTGGAATGCCACCCCGGCACGCCGCCACAAGGCCCGCGTACGCGGGTAGAACAACGCTGGGTGGATGAAAACGCATGAGTCAGAAGCACACACGCCAAGCCATTGCCCTGAACTACGATGGCCAGCAGGCCCCTACCCTCAGCGCCAAGGGTGATGATGCGCTGGCCGAAGCCATCCTGGCCCTGGCCCGCGAGCACGAGGTGCCGATCTATGAAAACGCCGAACTGGTGAGGCTGCTTGCACGCCTGGAACTGGGCGAGCAAATACCAGAGGCGTTGTACCTGACCATTGCCGAGATCATTGCATTTGCCTGGCAGTTACGCGGCAAAGTCCCCTACGGCTTCGACACTTCATCAAAAGGTGAGCGTGACGTGACCGAGGTGCTCCCGCTTCTGCCTGGCCCGCCGGCTTGAGTCTCTGGCTCAGCACTATCTACCGCTCCCCTGTCGATCAGTCGATCAATGCTGTGGGTTTCCCAAACCACGGAGACCGACATGACCACCCCGCACATCAATGCTGCCGGCGTACAAAGGGTTCGCGATCATCTGGCTATCCTTCCCCGTCCTGACCACGAGGCCAAACGGGCAATTGCCGATTGGCTAACCAGGCAGGGTGTGAACCTTGACCCTGACCTGATCGATGTTGTCACGCTGCATGTTCACCCCCATGGCTTCGCCAGCTACCAAGCTGTGGTCGTCCAACGTATCAGCCTTACCCAGGCGGTACTGACGAATTGGCAAGGCGAATCCAACAACAATTTCTTCGGCGGGTTATTCAGAGAACCGTGGGCCGGCAAGCTGCCGGAAGATGGCCCGATCACGCTGGTCGATCACTTACCCCCACAACCCATTTACGATAATGGCGCCTGGTATCAAGTGTTCAATGGCCTGTTCAGGCGCACCACGCCCGCCCGTTACGATCACTCGACACTGCTCGACATCCACGCCGAAGCACTGCAAGCACATATAGAAGCACTGGACTTCCACACCCGTTACAGGGCGTCGCTCGATACCTACTGGCACAAACACCTGGCGGACTATCGACTGTGCTGCAAGCTCAACTTCATCGCTGCCTGCAACAAACAGGTCGCAGAAGGCAGCCTGAGCGATGCCGCACGCAAACTGGCCTGGCGCGCCGCCGAGCTGATTCCGCGCGGCAAACGTTTACGCTTGAGCACCCTGAGCATCTACGGCTATGCCGCTACCGATTTGCTCTACATCAACGATGGCAAGACCGACCTGAGCCTGCTCTACGCACCAGGTAACAGTTCGCCAATACTTGAGTTCGCCAGCGAAAATCTATTGAAAGACTGGATGGGTGAACGGTGTAGAGACGCAGCCGGGCGCCAGGCGCTCAAACAACATTTCCGCTTGGCCGACGGCCCGCAGGGCATCGATTTCAGTGGCCTGGACACTGCGCTGGAAGGCCTGGGTGTCTACCCGCTCTACCACCGTCTGCCAGCGGAACATGGCTTTTTCAACGATGACGGCAAATGGCCGCCGCGTACCTATGTCAATTACCGTCCGGACAAGTACAACCCCGACATTACCGGCGACCTGTTTCAGGCCATGGCTGAGCGGCAGCGCCAACGTTGCTACGACGATGCCGACTTCATCATCACCAGCAATGCGCAGGTAAACAAATCCAGATGGGCCAGCTACCTGAATAGCACCCTGAATCTTGTGGCGCCGTTGACATTCGTGGTGCCTGGGCTTGCTCCCCTGCTTGCACTGGGCGGAATAACACAGCTTGCCCTTGGCCTGGACCAGGCCATCAATGGGAAAACCTTGCGCCACAAGCAGCAAGGGGTGGGCAATATCGCTTATGGGCTCTTGAATGCGACCCCCTTGGCCGCTGAAGTCATGGTCAAAGGCACTGCACTGTTCCGCTTTCAGGAGGACGGCTTCGTTCTCCCGCGCAAAATCAATGAGCAATGGGGATACCCACTGAGCCCCGTAAGCCCGCCCCATTTACCGGAAGTGGAGGTAGCGCCCTATTTCCACCACCCCGCGCACATAGCGCCGCTGGAAGGTGCTGATGCCGAAGTGGCCAATTCGGTACGGCGCTATCCCAAGTACAACGGTGATACGGATCAGCTTGTCGGTTACTTGGAAGAGGTACCCGGCTACGTGGAGGAACTCGACCTTGTGTATGACATGGAAACCGATTTGTTCATCACCATTGAAGGCACCAACGAGGTAGCACCGGTTTACTACGAGGCCGAGCCCGGGACCGGCAACGTACGCATCGCCAACCCCGAAGGCCGTAACGTCACCGACCAGATGCGCATGGCATCCCTGCGTGCACTGGGTATCGATGTGCAATTTCCCATACAGCTACCGGCCCCGATCGTCCAAGGCGCTCACCCCATCCCCAAGCTCATTTCGTCACTGTGGGTTGGCGATAAACCCCTTGGCGACACGTTGCTGGATACACTGGCGAACAATGCAGGATTGCTGCGCGATAGCGCTTACCGTTATCGGTTATTCCTGTCTAAAGCAAACCCCGAGGCCTATGCGCAGAACCTGCGCAACCTGGATGCAAAAGTACCTGGGTTGCAAGTGTTGCCCCTGGAAGACCAGGCATTCTTCAAAGCCTTCGAACAAAGCCCGTACTTTGCCCAGTATCAAGCGGCAATCGATGGCAATGGCGGTGTAGCCACCAACTTTTCCTCAGCGTCGGATGTGTTGCGCTACCCGATGCTGCACGCCGAAGGCGGGTTGTACATGGACGTCGATGACCAGCTGCTAGGCACTGCTGCCGGCACCTCCCAGAACACAGCGGCCATCGATACCGTTGCCCTGGTCACCACCGATGACGGGTTGTTGTTGTACCCGCCCATGCAGAACGAGAAGCTGGGCATGAACACGCTGTTCAATACCAGCATGATTGGCAGCCACGCCGGTAACCCAATACTGTTGACGATTTGCGAAGAGATGCGTGCCCGCTACCTGGTCAACGCGGACTTTTATCAGCTGCGCCCCACGTTGGCAGATGACCCCGCGGGTTTCTACCGCTATGCCAACCGGCTAAGCGAGTTGTGCGGCCCCGGCATGCTCAATGCCGTGATAGACCGGGCTCTTCCAGATCTCTATTGCATGCGTCAGATTCACAACCTGTACATGATGCCGCGCATCAACAGCTTCCTGTACGTAGACCTGGAAGCTTTCAAGGCTTTACAGCTCCAGCGCACACCACTTTCCCGCGTGGCCAAAGTGGGCGGCATGCATTCCTGGGCCACTACCTGAATGCCAAGGCGGCAACACCCCTGAACGAAACGGGCGGCCTGGGCCGCCCGTTTGATCAGCCGCTGCGATGCAGCTTGCTCATCAATTCCGCCTCGGCCTGGGTCAGGCCGCAGCTTTCGGTCAGCTCGGCCACGCTGGCGCCCATCCCCACCAGCTTGGCCGCCTGAGAAAACGTGACGTTGTTGGGGTCGCGCTGCTCCAGTTGCTGGATCTTGTCGGGCAGCGGGGCCATCGTCACGCTCAGCTCGTGCAGCGCTTCGCCCATGCGCACGGTGCCGTTCTGGTAGTCGTCCAGGCGCTTGGCCAAGTCCTTGATGCGCTGGTCACGCAGCGCGTCGCCCTCGGCCTGCTGCGCAGCCAGCTCGCGCTGGCGCTTGCTGTAGTTGAGGAAGAACCACAGGCTCAGCGCCCAGACCAGCGCCAGGAAGATGACAGCAACCTGTAGAATCAACTCAGATGTTCTCCAGCTCGGACCATTCTTCCTCGGTCATCATCTTGTCCAGCTCGACCAGAATCAGCAGTTCGCCATTCTTGTTGCACACACCCTGGATGAACTTGGCCGACTCTTCGTTACCCACGTTCGGCGCGGTCTCGATTTCGGACTGGCGCAGGTAAACCACTTCGGCCACGCTGTCCACCAGAATGCCGACCACCTGCTTGTCAGCCTCGATGATGACGATACGGGTATTGTCGGTGACTTCAGTCGGCATCAGGCCAAAACGCTGACGGGTGTCGATCACCGTCACCACATTGCCGCGCAGGTTGATGATACCCAGCACATAGCTTGGCGCGCCCGGCACCGGGGCAATCTCGGTGTAGCGCAGCACTTCCTGCACCTGCATCACGTTGATGCCGTAGGACTCGTTGTCCAGACGGAAGGTAACCCACTGCAGGATCGGATCTTCAGAACCTTGTGCAGACGACTTTTTCATTCCCCTACCCTCAAAATCCGCCGTTGGCGGTGTGTTCGGTGTCATTTCTGTTTGGCATGCATCTGCTTGACCGCGCCACTGGCGATCAACTCGGCCAGTGCGGCGACGTCGAGCAGTGCACACATGTGTTCGATCACGGTACCGGCCAGCCACGGGCGCTGACCACGCTGGCTGCGCCACTTGATCTCGGACGGGTCCAGGCGCAGCGAGCGGCTGACCTGGTGCACCGCCAGCCCCCATTCGTAGCCTTGTACGGAAATCACGTATTGCAGGCCCTGGCGAAAGTCATCGCGGTAGCGGTCGGGCATTACCCAGCGCGCGGTGTCCAATACCTTCAGGTTGCCTGCCTGGCAAGTCAGGATGCCGAGGAACCAGTCGGGTTGACCGAACAGGGGCGTCAGCTCCTGGCCCGCCAAGGTGTAGATCGAGCCCAGGCACACCAACGGCACCGCCAAAGTCAGGCCGGCAACATCGAACAGCAGGCATTCGAACGGCTCGGCCGCCCACACCGGGCGACCGTCGACGGTGGCCGGGGGCAGAGGCAGGTTGGGTGCTGGCAGGTGCACATCGACCAGCGGTACAGCCGGTTCCACGGCTTGCTCTTCGACCAGCACCGGGATAGCGGCTTCGGCCACCACCGCCTGCTCGACCACCGCCACCACCGGCGCTTCCACCGGCATTACGCTGGGCAAAACCGCCAATCTGGGTTCAGCGAACGGCCGCGAAGCAATGCTGACGGTGGCTTCAGCAGGTTCAGGCTGGGCCAGCGGCCGGGCATCGCGTACCTGCTCCTCACGCACCGCCTCGGCGAACTCATCCGCCGCCGGCGGCTCGCTCAGGTCTTCGGCCTCGGTGGCCTCCTGCAGCAGGCCGTCGAGGTATGACTGCAGGGCCATCTGTGGCCGGGTGCTGGTGTGCCGAATCTGGGTCATCAGGCCACCTGCACTGAAGGCTTGTAGGTCAGCAGGTGCTTGAGCAGCGCCCGGTAGGCAATCAGCCCACGGCTCTTGCTGTCGAACTGCGACGGAGTGACGCCTTTGCGGCTGGCATCGCGCAGGCGCGTATCGACAGGAATGTAGCCCTGCCACACCTGCTGGCCATAGCTATCGCGCAACTGCTTGAGCGTGCCCAGCGAAGCCTGGGTACGGCGGTCGAACAAAGTCGGCACGATCTGGTACGGCAGCGCCTGCTTGCGCGAACGGTTGACCATGGCCAAGGTCCCGACCATTCGCTCCAGGCCCTTCACCGCCAGGAATTCGGTTTGCACCGGAATCACCAGTTGCTGGCTGGCGGCCAAGGCATTGACCATCAGCACGCCCAGCAAAGGGGGGCTGTCGATCAGGGCAAAGTCGAAATCCTGCCACAGCTGCGCCAGACTCTTGGCGATGACCAGGCCCAAGCCATTCTGCCCCGGCGACTGGCGCTCCAGCACCGCCAGCGCGGTACTCGACGGCAACAGCGAAATGCGCTCGTCGCTGGTGGGCAGCAGCAGTTGCCCAGGCAAGCCCTCAGGCACCGCGCCCTTGTTCAGGAACAGGTCGTAGCAGCTGTGCTCCAAGGCATCCGGGTTGTGCCCGAAATAGCTGGTCATCGAGCCATGCGGGTCGAGGTCGACGACGACCACGCGCTTGCCGGCCTCGGCCAGCAGGCCGGCCAGGGCGATGGTAGTGGTGGTCTTGCCCACGCCACCTTTTTGATTGGCTACTGCCCAGACTCTCATAGGACGACTCTTGACTCATTCATTACACCGGAGACCCGTGGAAGCTGGCTTGCCGGCAAGCCAGCTTCCACAAGTCAAGCGGTGACAGAGAATTGACGAGTTACTGCCCCGCCACCGTTGCTGGCGTTGCCGGTGCACTTTGTGTGCCAGCCCGGCGCAATGCGGCATCCGGCGTGGCATTGGCACTGCCCGAACCAGTCAGGCTGCGGCGCACTTCGAGGTTGCGGGAAATCACCAGCACCACCCGACGGTTGCGTGCGCGGCCGTCAGCGGTGTCGTTGCTGGCCACCGGCTGGTACTCGCCATAGCCAACCGAGGCCATGCGCGCCGGGTTGACCCCTTCCATGGCCAGCAGACGCACGATGCTTGCCGCCCGCGCCGACGACAGCTCCCAGTTGGTCGGGTACTGCGCGGTGCGGATCGGCAGGTTGTCGGTGAAGCCTTCGACGTGCACCGGGTTGGCGAACGGCTTGAGAATGTTGGCCACCTTGTCGATGATCGCAAACGCCTTGTCACTGGGCATGGCATCGCCACTGCCGAACAACAGCGACGAATTCAACTCGATCTCGATCCACAGCTCGTTGCCACGCACGGTCATCTGGTTACTGTTGATCAGGTCGCCAAAAGCGTCGCGCACATCATCGCTGATGGTTTTCAACGGGTCGACATTGGTCGCGGCCAGGCCCGCCTCGGTCTGCTCGCTGTCTTTCACCAGTGGCTCTGCCGGGCGCACGCTCAATGGCTGTTCATCGCCAATGGGGATCGGCTTCATGCTGCGCTCGGGGTCATTGAAGACACCAAGCAAGGCCTGGGAAATAACCTTGTACTTGCCCTCGTTGATCGAGGAAATCGAGTACATCACCACGAAAAAGGCGAATAGCAAAGTAATGAAGTCGGCGTAAGACACCAACCAGCGCTCGTGGTTTTCGTGTTCCTCGGTATGACGACGGCGACGCATGGTTACTCCATGAAGCCTTGCAGCTTCAGCTCGATCGAGCGCGGGTTTTCACCCTCGGCAATCGACAACAAGCCTTCGAGCAGCATCTCGCGGTAGCGCGACTGGCGCATCACGTTGGCCTTGAGCTTGTTGGCAATCGGCAGCAGGATCAGGTTGGCGCTGGCCACGCCGTAGATAGTGGCGACGAAGGCCACGGCAATACCGTTGCCCAGCTGGGACGGGTCAGCCAGGTTGCCCATCACGTGGATAAGGCCCATCACCGCACCGATGATGCCGATGGTTGGCGCGTAGCCGCCCATGCTCTCGAACACCTTGGCAGCCTGGATGTCACGGGCTTCCTGGGTCAGAAAGTCGACTTCAAGAATGCTGCGGATGGCTTCTGGCTCGGCGCCATCCACCAGCAGCTGCAGGCCCTTGCGCGCATACGGGTCGGGCTCGCTGTCGGCCACGCTTTCCAGGCCGAGCAGGCCTTCCTTGCGCGCGGTCAAGCTCCAGTTCACCACGCGATCGATACCGCCCGCCAGGTCAACCCGTGGCGGAAAGAGAATCCAGCGCAAAATCTGCAAGGCGCGCTTGAACGACGACAGTGGCGACTGCAGCAACGCCGCCGCCAGGGTGCCGCCCAGCACGATCAGTGCCGCCGGGCCATTGATCAGGGCACCGACATGGCCGCCTTCGAGGAAGTTGCCCCCGACGATGGCAACAAACGCGAGGATCAGGCCGATCAGGCTGAGGACATCCATCAGACGCACGCCTCCACCAGGTGCTTGCCGATTTCGTCCAGGCTGTACACCGCATCGGCCAGGTTGGCCTTGACGATGGCCATGGGCATGCCATAAATCACGCAGCTGGCTTCATCCTGGGCCCACACCGTGCTGCCCCCCTGCTTGAGCAGGCGCGCGCCTTCGCGGCCATCGGCGCCCATGCCGGTGAGCACCACCGACAACACCTTGTCACCATACGACTTGGCCGCCGAACCGAACGTGATGTCCACGCAGGGTTTGTAGTTCAGGCGCTCGTCACCGGGCAGGATCTTCACCGTGCCACGGCCATCGATCATCATCTGCTTGCCACCAGGGGCCAGCAGGGCCAGGCCAGGGCGCAGCATGTCGCCGTCCTCGGCCTCCTTGACGCTGATGCGGCACAGCTTGTCCAGGCGCTCGGCAAAGGCCTTGGTGAAGGCCGCCGGCATGTGCTGGATCAGCACGATCGGCGCCGGGAAATTGGCCGGCAATTGGGTCAATACCCGCTGCAGGGCCACTGGGCCACCCGTGGAGGTGCCGATAGCCACCAGTTTGTAGGGCTTGCGCTTGGGCGCTGGCGAGTGCGTGGCCGCCGGGGCCGGGGCCGCTGCACGGGCAGGCACAGCCGGGCGCGCCTGCGCCGGGCTGGTGAAGGTGCTGGCGGGCGCGTGGCTACTGGCAGGCGCAGGCGCGGCGACCGGGGCCGTTCTGGCATAGCTGCCAATACGGCGGTTGCTGCGGGAAATGGTATGCACCTTTTCGCACAGCAGTTGCTTGACCTTGTCGGGGTTGCGCGAGATGTCTTCGAAGTTTTTCGGCAGGTAATCCACCGCGCCGGCGTCCAGCGCGTCAAGGGTCACGCGGGCGCCCTCATGGGTCAACGACGAGAACATCAATACGGGCGTCGGGCAGCGCTGCATGATGTGCCGCACAGCAGTGATGCCATCCATCATGGGCATTTCGTAGTCCATGGTGATGACATCGGGCTTGAGCGCCAGCGCCTGGTCGATTGCTTCCTTGCCGTTGGTCGCGGTACCCACTACCTGGATCGTCGGATCCGCCGAGAGGATTTCCGAGACGCGGCGGCGGAAGAAACCGGAATCATCCACCACCAGGACCTTGACTGCCATAAACACTCCATTAGGCGGCGCAACCCGCCAGGGTGCGCCACCGAAATCAAATACGCCGCGCGGCGTAACGCTTGAGCATGCTCGGGACGTCGAGAATCAACGCAATGCGACCGTCGCCAGTGATGGTGGCCCCGGACATGCCCGGGGTGCCCTGCAGCATCTTGCCCAGTGGCTTGATTACCACTTCTTCCTGGCCCACCAGTTGATCGACGACAAAGCCGATGCGTTGGGTGCCGACCGACAGGATCACCACATGGCCCTCGTGCTGCTCTTCGTGCACCTGGCCCTGGACCAGCCAGCGCTTGAGGTAGAACAGCGGCAGCGCCTTGTCGCGCACGATCACCACTTCCTGGCCGTCGACCACGTTGGTGCGCGACAGGTCGAGGTGGAAGATCTCATTGACGTTGACCAGCGGGAAGGCAAACGCCTGGTTGCCCAGCATCACCATCAGGGTGGGCATGATCGCCAGGGTCAGCGGCACCTTGATGACGATCTTCGAGCCCTGGCCCTTGGCCGAGAAGATGTTGATCGAACCGTTGAGCTGGGAAATCTTGGTCTTCACCACGTCCATGCCCACGCCACGGCCGGACACGTCGGAAATCTCAGTCTTGGTCGAGAAGCCTGGGGCGAAGATCAGGTTGTAGCAGTCCGACTCGCTCAACCGCTCGGCGGCGTCCTTGTCCATCAGGCCCTTTTCCACGGCCTTGGCACGCAGGATGTTGGGGTCCATGCCCTTGCCGTCGTCCGAGATCGACAACAGGATGTGGTCGCCTTCCTGTTCGGCCGACAGCACTACGCGGCCAGTGCGCGCCTTGCCGGAAGCTTCACGCTCATCGGGCATCTCGATACCGTGGTCGACAGCGTTGCGCACCAAGTGCACCAGCGGGTCGGCCAGGGCCTCGACCAGGTTCTTGTCCAGGTCGGTCTCTTCGCCGACCAGCTCCAGGTTGATCTCTTTCTTCAGTTGGCGAGCCAGGTCGCGAACCAGCCGTGGGAAGCGGCCGAAGACTTTCTTGATCGGCTGCATGCGGGTTTTCATCACCGCGGTCTGCAGGTCGGCGGTGACCACATCGAGGTTGGACACGGCCTTGGACATGGCCTCGTCACCGCTGTTCAGGCCCAGGCGCACCAGGCGGTTACGCACCAGCACCAGTTCGCCGACCATGTTCATGATCTCGTCCAGGCGTGCGGTATCGACGCGCACGGTGGTTTCCGCTTCGCTGACGGCATGCTTGTCGGCGGTCGGCGCCGGTGCGCGCGGTGCTGCGGCAGGTTTGCTGGCCGGCGCTGGCGCGGCGGCGGGCTTGGCCACCGGCTGGCTGGTGGCCTTGGCGGCAGCCGGCGCTTGCACCTTGGCCGCAGCCGGCGTCTCGACAGCGGCAACGTCACCACCGAACTTGCCCTTGCCATGCAACTGGTCCAGCAGGGCCTCGAACTCGTGCTCGCTGATTTCATCGCTGGTGGCGCTGTTGTCGGCCACGGCAGGCGCCGGCGCCTTGACGGCAGGCAAGGCGTCAGCCTGGAAAGTACCCTTGCCATGCAGCTGGTCGAGCAGCGATTCGAATTCGGCGTCGGTGATTTCGTCACTGAGCGCTTCGGCGCTGACGGCAGCCGGCGGCACAGCAACCTCGGCACTGAACTGGCCTTTGCCGTGCAACTGGTCGAGCAGCGATTCGAACTCGGCGTCGGTGATTTCGTCACCGGCACCACTGACGGCCTCGCCCTGCATCTGTTCATCGGCCGCCGCTTGCGCCTTGACCGCATCGAGCGAATCGAGCAGCTGCTCGAACTCGCTGTCGGTGATGTCCTGCTGTTGCTCCTCGGCCTCTGCCGGCTCCGCAACCGCCACCTCGGCAACGGGCGCCGGCGCTGCAACAGCTTCGGCCCCACCAGGTTCGGCCAGGCGCGACAACGCGGCCAGCAACTCAGGGGTGGCGGGCGTGACTTCGGCACGCTCGCGCACCTGGCCAAACATGCTGTTGACCGTATCCAGTGCCTCGAGCACCACATCCATCAGTTCCGCATCGACCCGGCGCTCACCTTTGCGCAGGACGTCGAACACGTTCTCGGCGATATGGCAGCACTCCACCAGCTCGTTCAGCTGGAGGAAGCCGGCGCCCCCTTTTACAGTGTGGAAACCGCGAAAGATCGCATTGAGCAGGTCGGCATCGTCGGGCCGGCTTTCCAGCTCGACCAGTTGCTCGGACAGTTGCTCAAGAATTTCGCCGGCTTCTACCAGGAAATCCTGGAGGATTTCTTCATCGGCGCCGAAGCTCATCAAACGTGCTCCTTAAAAACCCAGGCTGGACAGCAGATCATCGACATCGTCCTGACCGGACACGACGTCTTCACGCTTATCGGCATGAATCTGCGGACCTTCACCCCGAGTCGGATGTTTTTCTCGATCTTTTTCTGCGCGCAATTGATCGTGGTCATGCTGAATGCCTGCAAAACGATCAACTTGGCTGGCCATCAGCACCAGTTTCAGCAGGTTGCTTTCCACTTCGGTTACCAGGCTGGTAACGCGTTTGATCACCTGGCCGGTCAGGTCCTGATAGTCCTGAGCCAGCAAAATGTCGTTGAGGTGGCCGGCGACCTTGCGGTTACCTTCGGCGCTGTGCGTCAGGAAACTGTCGACACGCTTGACCAGGTCACGGAATTCCGGCGCAGCCACTTCGCGGCGCATGAAGCGTTGCCAGTCGGTACTCAAGGCCTTGGCCTCGCTTGCCAGGTCGTTGAGCACCGGGGTGCTTTCCTCGACCAGGTCCATGGTGCGGTTGGCCGCGCCTTCGGTCAGCTTGACCACGTACGACAAGCGCTCGGTGGCGTCGGTAATCTGCGACACCTCCTCAGCCTGCGGCATGGTCGGGTCGATCTGGAAACTGACGATGGCGCTGTGCAGCTCGCGGGTCAGCTTGCCCACTTCCTGGTACAGGCCGCGATCGCGGGTTTGGTTCAGCTCGTGAATCAGCTGCACCGCCTCGCCGAAACGGCCCCGCTCCAGGCTTTCGACCAACTCCTGGGCATGCTTCTTCAGGGTCGATTCGAACTCGCCCAAAGAGGTTTGTGATGAATCCATGGCGCGCCCCCTGACGTGACTCAGCCGTTGACGCGTTCGAAGATCTTCTCGATCTTTTCTTTGAGCACCTGAGCGGTGAACGGCTTGACCACGTAACCATTGACGCCGGCCTGGGCCGCTTCGATGATCTGGTCGCGCTTGGCTTCGGCGGTCACCATCAGTACCGGCATGCTTTTCAGCTTTTCGCTGGCACGCACTTTACGCAGCAGGTCGATGCCGGACATGCCCGGCATGTTCCAGTCGGTCACCAGGAAGTCGTAGTGGCCGTTCTCCAGCATCGGCAGCGCCGTGGTGCCGTCATCGGCCTCTTCGGTGTTGGTGAAGCCCAGGTCACGCAACAGGTTCTTGATGATCCGCCGCATCGTCGAAAAGTCGTCAACGATGAGGATTTTCATGTTCTTGTCCAATTAGACCTCCAAGCAGTCTCAAACGCGCTCGGCCTACCGAGCACGCACTCATTCAATTCGGTACAACGTGGAAAACGACTGCAACGAAAGCGGGCTCAACGTGCCCGCCATTCCCCCAGGCGGCTGCGCAGGCGCGCGGCACACTGGCTGTGCAACTGGCTGACCCGCGACTCGCTGACACCCAGTACCTCGCCGATTTCCTTGAGGTTCAGCTCTTCGTCGTAGTACAGCGCCAGCACCAGGCGCTCACGCTCCGGCAGGTTGGCGATCGCCTCGGTCAGGGCAACCTGGAAGCGCTCGTCTTCCAGGCCACGCGCAGGTTCGACCTGGCCACTGGCGCCATCCTCATGCAGCCCTTCGTGCTCGCCGTCCTGCAACAGGTCGTCGAAGCTGAACAGGCGGCTGCCCAGGGTATCGTTCAAGATCCCGTAGTAATCATCGAGACTCAATTGGAGTTCGGCAGCAACTTCATGATCTTTAGCGTCACGGCCAGTTCTAGCCTCAACCGCACGCATTGCGTCACTGACCATACGAGTGTTGCGGTGTACCGAACGCGGCGCCCAATCGCCTTTGCGCACTTCGTCCAGCATGGCCCCGCGGATGCGGATGCCGGCGTAGGTTTCAAAGCTGGCGCCCTTGCTGGCGTCGTACTTGTTGGCCACTTCCAGCAGGCCGATCATGCCGGCCTGGATCAGGTCCTCGACCTGGACGTTGGCCGGCAAGCGCGCCAACAAGTGGTAAGCGATGCGCTTGACCAGCGGGGCGTAGCGTTCGATCAGCTCGTACTGGGCGTCTTTCGCCGCCCGGCTGTACATCTTGAAGCCGCTGGCGTTCATAGCACGGGTCCCGCGCTGGTGGGTTGCACCAGACGCTCGACAAAGAACTCCAGGTGGCCGCGCGGGTTGGCCGGCAGCGGCCAGCTGTCGACCTTTTGCGCAATCGCCTTGAAGGCCAGCGCACACTTGGAGCGAGGGAAGGCTTCGTAGACGGCGCGCTGTTTCTGCACCGCCTTGCGCACGCACTCGTCGTACGGCACGGCGCCCACGTACTGCAGGGCAACGTCAAGGAAGCGGTCGGTGACTTTGGTCAGCTTGGCGAACAGGTTGCGCCCTTCTTGCGGGCTCTGCGCCATGTTGGCCAACACACGGAAACGGTTCATGCCGTAGTCGCGGTTGAGCAGCTTGATCAGGGCGTAAGCGTCGGTGATCGAGGTAGGCTCATCGCACACCACCAGCAGGACTTCCTGGGCGGCGCGAACGAAACTGACCACCGACTCGCCGATACCCGCAGCGGTATCGATCACCAGCACATCGAGGTTGTCGCCGATTTCACTGAACGCCTGGATCAGCCCGGCATGCTGGGCCGGGGCCAGGTGCACCATGCTCTGGGTACCCGACGCTGCCGGCACGATGCGCACACCGCCAGGGCCCTGCAGCATCACATCACGCAGCTCGCAGCGCCCTTCGATGACATCGGCCAGGGTACGTTTGGGGGTAAGGCCCAGCAACACGTCGACATTGGCCAGGCCCAGGTCGGCGTCCAGCAGCATGACCCTGCGGCCAAGCTCGGCCAGCGCCAGGGACAAGTTCACTGAAACGTTAGTCTTGCCGACGCCACCTTTGCCGCCGGTCACGGCGATCACCTGTACGGGATGCATGCTACCCATGTCTGTTCTTTACCTTGTCTCGCTGGGACTCAGGCCACACGTAGGGCAATTCTGCGTGCCCCTTGGCATAGCTACTTTGCACACGCTTCATGCTCAACCCGCTCGCCGTGGGTTGTGATAGAGATCAGCGAACATGTCGGCCATGGCCTCTTCGCTGGGCTCGTCCTGCTGCTGCACATTTACCGCGCGGGTGACCAGTTGGTGGCCCCGCGGCAGGTGCAGGTCGTCAGGAATGCGCGGGCCATCGGTAAGGTAGGCCACGGGCAGTTCATGACTGATGGCAAGGCTCAGCACGTCGCCAAGGCTTGCCGTTTCATCGAGTTTGGTCAGGATGCAGCCGGCCAGGCCACAACGCTTGTAGCTGTGGTAGGCAGCGGTCAGCACCTGCTTCTGGCTAGTGGTAGCCAGCACCAGGTAATTCTTAGCGGCGATGCCACGCCCGGCCAGGGTTTCCAGCTGCATGCGCAGCGCCGGGTCGCTGGCCTGCAGGCCGGCGGTATCGATCAGCACCACGCGCTTGCGCAGCAACGGCTCCAGCGCGGCTGCCAGCGACTGGCCTGGGTCGACGTAGGTCACCGGCACATTGAGAATGCGACCGAGGGTCTTGAGCTGCTCCTGAGCGCCGATACGGAAGCTGTCCATGCTCACCAGCGCCAGGTTCTGCGCGCCGTACTTGAGCACGTAGCGCGCAGCCAGCTTGGCCAGGGTGGTGGTCTTGCCCATGCCGGCCGGGCCGACCATGGCGATGACCCCGCCCTCTTCGATCGGCTCGATTTCAGGAATCTCGATCATCCGTGCCAGGTGCGCCAGCAGCATGCGCCAAGCCTGGCGCGGCTCTTCGATCTCGGCGGTGAGGTCCAGCAGCTCGCGGGCGATAGGCCCGGACAAGCCGATGCGCTGCAGGCGGCGCCAAAGGTTGGCCTGCTGCGGCTTGCTGCCCTGCAACTGGGTCCAGGCCAGCGAGCCGAGCTGCACTTCCAGCAGCTCGCGCAGGCCCGACAGCTCGGAGCGCATGGCATCGAACAGGCGCGGGTCGACCGGTGCGGCAGCCGGCGCAGCGGCAACCTCAGGGGTATCGACGTGCGGCTCGATCAACGGTTCGGCAGCGGTCAACGACTGCCCGGCGAACAATTGGCGGTTGTTGTCGCTGCTGTCCTGACGGTGGTCCAGCTCGGCCTGGGCAGTGGCGATGCGCGTATGGGTCTTGCGCAGCTCTTCTTCCAGCTCGGCGTTGGGCACGCGCGGGGCCAGGGCGGACAGCTTGTAGTCCAGCGCGGCCGTCAGTTCGACACCACCGGCAATGCGGCGGTTGCCTATGATCGCGGCATCGGCGCCCAGCTCGTCACGGACCAGCTTCATGGCCTGACGCATATCGGCGGCGAAAAATCGCTTAACTTGCATTATCCACTACCTCAGCCGTTAGGGCCCACGGTGGCAACGATGGTGACTTGCTTGTTGTCCGGTATTTCCTGATACGCCAGAACATGCAAATTCGGTACAGCCAGGCGACCGAAACGCGACAGCATGGCGCGGATCGGGCCGGCGACCAGCAGGATGGCCGGCTGGCCCTGCATTTCCTGGCGCTGGGCCGCTTCGATCAGCGAACGTTGCAGCTTCTCGGCCATGCTCGGTTCCAGAAGAACACCCTCTTCCTGACCCTGCCCGGCCCTTTGCAGACTATTGAGCAAAATCTGTTCCAACCTTGGCTCCAAGGTAATCACTGGCAGCTCCGACTCAACGCCGACAATGCTTTGCACGATGGCGCGACACAATCCGACGCGCACCACCGCCACCAGCGCGGCGGTATCTTGACTCTTGCCGGCGTTGTTCGCGATGGCCTCGGCAATACTGCGAATATCGCGCACTGGCACCTGTTCCGACAACAGCGCTTGCAGCACCTTGAGCAGCCCCGACAAGGAAATGACACCCGGCACCAGCTCTTCTGCCAGTTTAGGCGATGCTTTGGCCAGCACCTGCAGCAACTGCTGAACCTCTTCGTGGCCGATCAGCTCGTGGCAATGCTTCTGCAAGATCTGGTTGAGGTGAGTGGCCACCACGGTGCTTGCGTCGACCACGGTGTAGCCCAGCGACTGCGCCTGCGAGCGCTGCCCAACGTCAATCCACACGGCTTCCAGGCCAAACGCCGGGTCGCGCGCAGCAATACCGTTGAGGGTGCCGAACACTTGCCCTGGGTTGATCGCCAGTTCGCGGTCCGGGTAGATCTCGGCCTCGGCCAGGATCACCCCCATCAGGGTCAGGCGATAGGCACTGGGTTGCAGGTCGAGGTTGTCACGAATGTGCACGGTAGGCATGAGAAAGCCCAGGTCCTGCGACAGCTTCTTGCGCACGCCCTTGATTCGCGCCAGCAACTGGCCGCCCTGGTTGCGATCGACCAGCGGAATCAGCCGATAGCCGACTTCCAGGCCGATCATGTCGATCGGCGTGACGTCGTCCCAGCCCAGCTCCTTGGTTTCCAGCGCACGCTGCGGCGACGGCAGCAGGTCCTGCTGGCGCTGCGCCTCTTCCTGGGCCTTGGCCTTGACCTGCTGCTGCTTCTTCCACACCAGGTAGGCGCCGCCACCGGCCAGCAGGCCGAGGCTCAGGAACGCCACATGCGGCATGCCTGGCACCAGCCCCATGACGATCATCAGTGCGCCAGACACCGCCAGCGCCTTGGGCGAATCGAACATCTGCCGGTTGATCAGCTTGCCCATGTCCTCGGAGCCCGAGGCGCGGGTGACCATGATCGCAGCGGCGGTGGACAGCAACAGTGATGGCAATTGCGCCACCAAACCGTCACCAATGGTCAAAAGCGCGTACACCTTGCCGGCATCGCCGAAGCTCATGCCGTGCTGCAGCATACCGATCAGCATGCCACCGATCAGGTTGATGAACAGGATCAGCAAGCCGGCGATGGCGTCGCCGCGCACGAACTTGCTGGCGCCGTCCATCGAACCGTAGAACTCGGCCTCCTGCGCCACTTCGGCACGGCGGTGCTTGGCCTGGGCCTGGTCGATCAGGCCGGCGTTGAGGTCGGCGTCGATGGCCATCTGCTTGCCGGGCATGGCGTCCAGGGTGAAACGCGCACTCACTTCCGAGATGCGCCCGGCACCCTTGGTCACCACCACGAAGTTGATGATCATGAGGATGGCGAACACCACGCCACCGACCACGTAGTTACCGCCGATCACCACTTCACCGAAGGCCTGGATCACCTTGCCGGCGGCGCCATGGCCTTCCTGACCGTGCAGCATGACCACGCGGGTGGAAGCCACGTTAAGCGCCAGGCGTAAAAGCGTGGCCACCAGCAGAATGGTGGGAAAGGCTGCGAAGTCGAGCGGGCGCAGGGCGTACACGCAAACCAGCAGCACCACGATCGACAAGGCGATGTTGAAGGTGAAGAACACGTCGAGCAGGAACGGCGGTATCGGCAACATCATCATTGCCAACATCACCAGCAGCAGCAGCGGCACACCCAGGTTGCCCCGGCCGAGCCCGGCCAGGTTGTTACGGGCGTTGCTGATTAACTGAGTGCGATCCACCGCGAGTCCTCTTGATGCAAAACTTTGACGCCCAGGGGGCGCCTGGGCGAGGCTCTGCAAGAAGCCTTCCAACTTTGCTCGGTGAGTGGTCGCCTCAAGATTTTTTACGCCTGTGGGATCGAGCGCCGCCCGCGTGGCGCATCAGCTGTCGCGGCGCAGGTCCGGCGGGATCGGCAGGTCGTCTTTCAACGGCTCAGGGCGCTTGCCCTTGCCGGAGCGGTACTGACGGATCTGGAACACATAGGCCAGCACTTGAGCCACGGCCAGGTACAGGCCGGCAGGGATTTCCTGTTCAACCTCCGTGGAGTAGTAAATCGCCCGCGCCAGCGCTGGCGACTCGAGGATCTGGATCTTGTGCTCCACGCCGATTTCACGAATCTTCAAAGCCATGAAGTCGCTACCCTTGGCCAGCAGCAGCGGCGCCGCTCCGCCCTTCTCCGGGTCGTACTGCAACGCTACCGCATAGTGCGTCGGGTTGGTGATGATCACATCGGCCTGCGGCACCGCCGCCATCATGCGCCGCTGCGACACCTCGCGCTGCAACTGACGAATGCGCTGCTTGACCTCGGGCTTGCCCTCGCTGTCCTTGTACTCGTCGCGCACTTCCTGCTTGGTCATTTTCATTTTCTTGTGCGTCTGGTACAGCTGGAACGGCACGTCCGCCGCAGCGATCAGCAGCAGCCCGGCCGACATCCACAAGGCGCTCCAGCCCACCACCTGCAGGCTGTGGATGATGGCCTGCTCCAGCGGTTCATTGGCAATCGACAGCAAGGCCTGGCGGTCGTTGGACAGCACCACCACCGCCACGATCAAGATCACGAAAAACTTGGCCAGCGCCTTGAGCAGCTCGGTCAAGCTGTTCATCGAAAACATGCGCTTGATCCCGGACAGCGGGTTCATGCGGCTGAATTTTGGCTGCAGCAGGCTGCCGGAAAACAGAAAACCACTGAGGGCAATGGGCGCTACGAAAGAAATAACGAACAGCAGGATCAAAACCGGCTGCACCGCCCATATCGCCATTTTTCCCGAGGCCAGCAGGAACGCGCCCATGGCCCGTTCGTCGACGATGACCTCGCGAGTCAGGCTGAAATTCATGCGCATCATGCTCAGCAACGTCTCGGCCAGGTGGCCGCCAAACGCCAACAGGCCGCCGGCGCCCGCCAGGGTCACCGCCACCGTGTTCAGCTCCTTGGAGCGGGCGATTTCGCCTTTCTCGCGAGCGTCGCGCTTGCGCTTCTCGGTGGGGTCTTCTGTCTTGTCCTGACCGCTCTCGCTTTCCGCCATGCTCAGCGCGCCCTCGCCAGTTCACGCAGCCATTGCAGCGTCTCGCTGGCCAATGCCTGATAGTGGGACAGCACATCGGCCAGGCCTACCCAGAAGATGAACATACCCAGCACCAGGGTAAGCGGGAAACCGATGGAGAAGATATTCAACTGCGGCGCGGCACGGGTCATCACGCCAAAGGCGATGTTCACCACCAGCAACGCGGCGATCACCGGCAGAATCAGCAGCAGGCCGGCGGCAAACACCCAACCCATGCGCCCGGCCAGCTCCCAGAAGTGGTTGACCACCAGCGCGCTGCCCACCGGCAACGTGGTAAAGCTCTCGGTCAGCACCTCGAAAACCACCAGGTGGCCGTTCATCAACAGGAACAGCACGCTCACCAGCATGGTCATGAACTGGCTGATCACCGTGACGTTGACGCCGTTGGCAGGGTCGACCATCGAGGCGAAGGCCATACCCATCTGCACCGCGACGATCTGCCCGGCAATCACGAAGGCCTGAAACAGCAGCTGCAAGGCCAGGCCGAACAGCGCGCCGACGATGATCTGCTCGGCGCACAGCAACAAACCGCGCAGGCTCAGCGGGTCGAACTCAGGCAGCGGCGGCAGCGCCGGCACGATCACCACGGTAATCGCCACCGCCACGTACAGGCGTACCCGCGCAGGTAACATGCGAGTACCGAAGATCGGCATGGTCATCAGCACCGCGGTCACCCTGAACAACGGCAGGATGAAGGTGGCGACCCAGGTGCCGATCTGCGTATCGGTCAGTTCCAGCATCGCCGCATCAACCAATGAGTTGCGGGATGTTGGTGTAAAGGGTGGTGATGTACTCCATGAACTTCTGCACCAGCCACGGCCCGGCGACGATCAACGTGATCAGCATCACCAGCAGGCGCGGCAAAAAGCTCAGGGTCTGCTCGTTGATCTGCGTGGCAGCCTGGAACATCGCCACTACCAGGCCCACCAACAGGCTAGGCACAACCAGCACGGCAACCATCAAGGTGGTCAGCCACAGGGCGTCACGGAACAGGTCGACAGCTACTTCAGGTGTCATCGGCGGCTCTCCTTGACGGCGTCAGACGCCGCCGAAACTGCTGGCCAGGGTGCCCATGATCAGCGCCCAGCCATCCACCAGCACGAACAGCATGATCTTGAACGGCAGCGAGATGATCAGCGGCGACAGCATCATCATACCCATGGCCATCAGCACACTGGCCACCACCATGTCGATGATCAGGAACGGGATGAAAATCATGAAACCGATCTGGAACGCCGTCTTCAACTCGGAGGTGACGAACGCTGGCACCAGGATGGTCAGCGGCACCTGGTCGGGGCCGGCGATGTCGGTACGCTTGGACAGGCGCATGAACAGGTCGAGGTCGCTTTGCCGGGTTTGCGCCAGCATGAAGTCCTTGAGCGGCCCCTGGGCCTTGTCGATGGCCTGCTGGGCCGTCATCTGCTCCTTCAGGTAAGGCTGCAGGGCGTCCTGGTTCACCCGGTCGAACACCGGGGCCATGATGAACATGGTCAGAAACAGCGCCATGCCGGTGAGCAACTGGTTCGATGGCGTCTGCTGCAGGCCCAGGGCCTGACGCAGGATCGAGAACACGATGATGATGCGGGTGAAGCTGGTCATCAGGATGACGAACGCCGGGATGAAGCTCAGCGCCGTCATGATCAGCAGGATTTGCAGGCTGACCGAATACTCCTGCTGCCCGTCCGCGGTATTGGACAGCGTAATGGCCGGGATCGACAGCGGGTCGGCGGCCAGGGCCAGCGGCGCGGCCAGCAGCAGCGCCAGAGTCAACATCGTACGCAGCGCGCCGCTCATCACTTGTTGTCCTTAGGGTCCTTGCCCATCAGCTCCATCAACCGCTGGGCAAACTCCGGCGCCGCCTGACGGGCGCTTGCCGGTACTTCCACGGGTTCGGCCAGCACATGCAGCGCCTCGATGCTGCCGGGGGTATGGCCGATCAGGATCTGCTCCTTGCCCACCTGCACCAACAGCAGGCGGTCACGCGGGCCGATGGCACGGCTGCCGACAATCTCGATCACCTGCCCGCCCTTCACCGCCGTGCTCTGCAGGCGCCGCAGCAGCCAGGCCAGAAAGAAGATCAGGCCAACGACCAACAGCAGGCCGAAGACCATCTGCGCCAGCTGCCCGCCGAGGCTGCCAGGTGCCGCTACCGGGGTCGCCGCTGGCGTAGCCGCAGCCAGGCAGGCGTGGCTGCCAAGCAGCGCCGCTAGTGCCGCGAGGGCGCGCATCGTGCCCTTCACTCAGCGCAGCTTCTTGATACGTTCGCTGGGGCTGATCACGTCAGTCAGGCGAATGCCGAACTTTTCGTTGACCACGACCACTTCGCCATGGGCAATCAGTGTGCCGTTGACCAGCACGTCGAGGGGCTCGCCGGCCAGGCGGTCGAGCTCGATCACCGAGCCCTGGTTCAGCTGCAGCAGGTTGCGGATGTTGATCTCGGTGCTACCCACTTCCATGGAGATGTTCACTGGGATGTCCAGGATCACGTCCAGGTTAGGGCCTTCGAGGCTGACGTTTTCGTTCGGCTTCGGCGAACTGGCGAACTCTTCCATCGGCAGGCGACCAGAACCGCTGCTGCCAGCATCACCGCCCAGCAGCGCATCGATGTCGGCCTGCCCGGCCGAGCCGGTTTCTTCAAGGGCAGCAGCCCATTCATCGGCCAGTGCCTGGTCCTCTGCGGAGGTGATCTCGTTTTCGTTAGCCATGGTTTCCTCGACAGGCATTCAATTCGTTGTGAGCGACCGGCACGCCGTCAGCGGCGTTCGATCGGGTCGATAATCTGCAGGGCCAGGTTGCCCTTGTGCGAACCCAGGCGCGCCTTGAACGCCGGCACGCCGTTGGCGCGCAGCACCAAGTGCTCGGGCAGCTCCACCGGGATCACGTCACCCGGCTGCATGTGCAGGATGTCGCGCAGCTTCAACTGGCGCCGGGCGACCGTGGCGGTCATTGGCACGGCAACGTCCAGCACGTCCTCGCGCAGGGCCTTGACCCAGCGTTCGTCCTGGTCGTCCAGGTCGGACTGGAAACCGGCATCGAGCATTTCTCGCACCGGCTCGATCATCGAGTACGGCATGGTCACATGCAGGTCGCCGCCGCCACCGTCCAGCTCGATGTGGAAGGTGGACACCACCACCGCCTCGCTGGGGCCGACGATGTTGGCCATGGCCGGGTTGACCTCGGAGTTCATGTACTCGAAGGTGACCGGCATGATCGCCTGCCAGGCTTCCTTGAGGTCGACGAAGCACTGGTCCAGCACCATGCGCACCACGCGCAGTTCGGTTGGCGTGAACTCACGGCCTTCGATCTTGGCGTGGCGGCCATCACCGCCGAAGAAGTTGTCCACCAGCTTGAACACCAGCTTGGCGTCGAGGATGAACAACGAGGTGCCGCGCAACGGCTTGATCTTGACCAGGTTGAGGCTGGTCGGCACATACAGCGAGTGCACGTATTCGCCGAACTTCATCACCTGCACCCCCCCTACGGCCACGTCGGCGGAGCGGCGCAGCAGGTTGAACATGCTGATGCGGGTGTAACGGGCGAAGCGCTCGTTGATCATTTCCAGGGTCGGCATGCGACCCCGCACGATACGGTCCTGGCTGGTCAGGTCGTAGCTTTTGATGCTGCCAGGCTCGGATGCACTCTCGGTCTGCACCAGCCCGTCGTCGACGCCGTGCAACAGGGCATCGATTTCATCCTGGGACAGCAGGTCCTGTACGGCCATTGCGGACTCCTACTGCAATACGAAATTGGTGAACAGCAACTGGTCGATGACCGGCTTGCCGACTTCTTTCTGCGCCACTTCCTGGACCACCGCAGTGGCCTTCTGGCGCAGCATCTCCTGCCCTACCGGGCTGCTGGCAAGGGTGTCGAAGCCTTGCCCGGAGAACATCATCACCAGGTTGTTGCGGATCACCGGCATATGCACCTTGAGCGCATCCAGGTCGGCCTGATTACGCGCCTGCATGGTGATGCTCAGCTGCATGTAGCGCTGGCGGCCGTTCTGGTTGAAGTTGACCACGAAGGCCGGGGTCAGCGCTTCGTAGATGGCCGCAGGCTTGACGTTGCTGGCTGCAGCGTCGGCGGCCGGGGCCGGCTCGCTCTTGTGCATGATGAACCAGGTAGCGCCCACCGAAAGGCCGATCGCCAGCAACAGGCCCACGACGGCCAGCAGGATCAGCTTGAGTTTGCCTTTAGTGGCGGGGTCTTTGACTGCTTCGCTCTTCGCCATGCCAATAATCCGTCGTCCATCGGGGGTTCAAGGGAGGATGGCTTGGCTTGAGCAAGTGTTATGCCAGATTTTGCAGAGGCTCGGTTTCACCAGGATCTGCAGCACCGCGTTCTTCGCGGGCGAGCCCGCGAAGAGGCCAGGTTAACGGCGGTCAGGCGTAGTAATCGACCGCGCTGTCGCCGACAACCACCTGCTGTTCCACAGGCCGCGCACTGTCGGCAACCTCAACCCCACCCTGTTCGCCCCGGCGCGCCGCCACCCCGGACAGATTGCTGCCCTGTGCCTGCGCCTGATTCTGTTGCTGTCCGCGCGACTGGTCGGCCACGTTCACATCCGGTTGCGCCAAGCCCTGCTGGGCGAACAGTTCGCGCAGGCGGTGCACCTGGCTGTCGAGGGCATCACGCACGCCGGCGTGGCCGCTGATGAAGGTCACCTGGGTGGCCTGGTCCGCCGCAACATTGACGCGAATGTCCAGGCGGCCCAACTCTGCAGGCTCCAGCTGGATATCCGCCGACTTGAGGTTCTGGCTGGACAGGTACATGACCCGGTTGACCAGGCCTTCGGCCCAGGCATTCTGATTCATCGGCAACGGTTGATGCAGCGGGCTGGCATTGGCCGGCACGGCGTTGGCGGTCTTGGCCGTGACGGCCTGGGTCAGGCTGGCCAGGCGGTTGGCGAAATCATCGACACGGGTGTCGCTGCTGGCGCTCTTGGTGTCCTTCAGACCCTCTTCGACCAAGGCACCGAAGGCCTTGTCACCGGACTCGGTGCTATCACCTTCGGCATTCTCGACCAGATTCGCCAAGGTATTGACGGCTGCCCGCCCCTCTTCACCCTGGGCCTGAGTGGGGTCCAAGGCATGTGCAGAGGTAGCCCCCTTGGCCTGGGCACTGTGCTCCAGGGCCAGGCGCAGGGTCGGCAAGTTGGCCAGAGGGTCGGCATCCGGGTCGAAGGCCTCTTCGGCAGAAGGCTCTTCAGGCAACGTCGCGGCAACCTGGGCTTGCGCGGTGGCGGCCTGCAGCACCGGCGCTACCGCCTCGGCCTGGGCCTGGATCAGTTGCGCGCCGGGCTGGGCATCGGTGACTTGGCCGGCCACCAGGCTGGCATCACGCAGCCCGGTATCGGCCTGGGCGGCATCGTCTGCAGGCAATTTGTTGCCGTCATCGGCAACGGCGGTTTTGTCAGCGGGGTCTTTCTTGCCGCTCGCTGCCGCCTCGGGTTTGTCCTTGGGCTTGGCCTGGGCGGCCTTGTCATCTTGCCCGGCAACCTTGTCGCGGCCCTGCCTGGCCATCACCTGGCCAAAGCCGTCGCCCTTGCCGCCAAACGCCTGCAGCGGCTTGTCCGCCTGCATGGCGGCCGAACGCGAGGTATTGGTAACGGCATTGGCTTGCAACATAGGGTTGGGTGCGACAGGCATCGAGCGGTCTCCGCGCCAGAAACAAAAAAATCATCCGGACAGAGACAGGCAAGACTCGCGCCAACTCGCGAATCAGCCTGCGGAAATACGTTCTTGCTCACCACGGTAGAAGCGCTGCACCTCGAGAAATTCCAGGTCGATGCGGCTGATCAAGTCTTCAATACCGTACAGCGGGGGCCGCCGTGCGCGCTCTTCCAGCTGTTGGCACAGGTTGGCCAGGGCCACCGCCCCCATGTTGCTGCTGCTGCCCTTGAAGCTGTGAGCGGCTGCACCCAGCTCTTCGGCACTTTTGGCCGCGTGCAGCTGGCCCAGGCGCCGTTCGGAGTCGTCGAGAAAGGTTTGTACCAACTGCAGGTAACCCTCTTCCATGACTTCACGCAGGTCGCTGAGTACCTTGTGGTCAATATGCAGGTCAGACACTTGTTCACTCCTTGATCAAGCCAGATTATGCCCGAGCCAGCTGGTGGCTCACCATACGAACTCCACTTGCGCGCAACGCCCGCCATCACTCCAGCGCGCGTCACTGGCCAACCGCCGAACCAGGTTCAGACCACGGCCGCTAAGCCCCTGATCCCGCGAGGGCCGCGCAAGTACCCGCTGCACGTCGAAGCCGGCACCGCTGTCGCGCACCTGAATCTTCAGACGGCCACCGTCGCCATGGGGTTCAACCTTGAAATCGATGCTTACAAAGCCGCCTGTCAACGACCCCAGGCGCCGCGCGCGCTCCTGATAATAGTCGGCAAAGCCCTGCACATCGCGCTTGAGCTGAGAATCCAGGCCCAGCACACCATGCTCCAATGCATTGGAATACAACTCGCTGAGCACACTGTGCAGGCTGCCGGTGCGCGCGCGCAGGCCGTGAATTTCCTGCAACAACTGCACCAGATACGGCACCGGATTGAAGCGTTTCAGGCTCTCGCCACGCACCTCGAAGCCCAGCGACCAGTCCAGCGGGCTGGAGCGGCCGCTATCAGAGTAGATCATCGGCGCCGGCACCCGCTCCTCGGCGGTGAACATGCGAATATCGCACAAGCTGATGTCATCGCGTGGGCGCCCACCAAAGCGCTCCAGGGCCTGCATCAGTTCATCGAACAACTGCGCTGGGTCGCGGTTGTCGGCCAGCACCTGACGTAGGCGCTGCACGCCAAACAAGCGGTCCTGGTCGTCGGCGGTATCGAGTACGCCGTCCGACAGCAGCAACAGGCGCTCGCCCGGCGCCAGCGGCAACACTTCAGTGCTGTCATCGAAGCGCTCGGCAGCGAGAATGCCCAGCGGCAGGTGCCGTGAATTCAGCACCGACAGCACCTGGCCATCCACCGACAGGCGATAACCATCAGGCATGCCGCCATTCCAAACCTCCACCGAACCGCGCTGCATACTGAGGTTGAGCAGTAGCGCGCAGCAGAACATGTCCACTGGCAGGATACGTTTGAGCTTGGCGTTCATCTCGCGCAGGATCTGCGCCATACCGTAGCCCTTGGCGGTCATGCCGTAGAACACCTCGGCCAGTGGCATGGCGCCGACCGCCGCCGGCAAGCCATGCCCAGTGAAATCGCCGAGCAGTACGCGCATATCGCCGGCCGGGGTAAACGCTGCCAGCATCAGGTCGCCATTGAACAGCGCGTAGGGCGATTGCAGGTAGCGGATGTTGGGCGCGCCAAGGCAGCCGGAGTGGGCTACCTTGTCGAACACTGCCTTGGCCACCCGCTGCTCGTTCAGCAGGTGGTGATGGTGCCGGGTAATCTGGTCGCGCTGCTCCAGCACAGTGGCCTGCAACCGGCGCAGGCGGTCCATGGCGCGTATCTTGGCGGCGAGGATCACCGCGCTGTAGGGTTTGGCCATGAAGTCATCGCCACCCGCTTCCAGGCAGCGCACCAGGCCTTCCTCCTCGTTCAGCGAGGTCAGGAAAATGATCGGCACCAGCGCTTCGCCCGCCAGGGCCTTGATTTGCCGCGCCGCCTCGAAGCCGTCCATCACCGGCATCAGCGCATCGAGCAGCACCAACTGCGGGCGCCGCTCGATGAACAGCGCTACCGCCTGCTCGCCGTTTTCCGCGGTGACGACCTGGTGGCCCTGACGGCGCACGATCTGCGCCAACAACAGGCGGTCGGCGGCCCCGTCCTCGGCGACCAGCACGGTCAACGCCTGTTCGGCCGGCATGTCGGCGCTCAACTGATATCGAAGAGTTTTTCGAAATTGGAAATGGCGAGGATCTTGCGCACGTCAGAGCTGGCATGCACCACCCGCACATCGGACTCATCGCCGCCCGCGTGGTCGCGCAGCAACAGCAGCATGCCGAGCGCGGAACTGTCGAGGTAGGTGGTGTCCTTCAGGTCGACGACCACCGAATCGGGCCGATCGGGCTGACGTTCGTAGGCATCGCGAAATTCCTGATGCTTGCCGAAATCGAAGCGACCCTTGACCTTGATCGTCAGCTTTTTCCCGTCCTGCGAAAAATCAGTCTCGACTGCCATGCTAGCGATTCCTTCGATGATGGCGGATGCAACTCCTTAAGGTTTAGCAGGCGATGCCGGGGGTGACAAGTGCTCGGCACAGGCGCAGAAAGTGCCAGGGCAAGCACCCGAGACCTATAAATGACTCTGCCGAGGCAGGCGCTGGGACAGTTCGTCCAGCAACCGCTGCTCACGCTTGTCCTCAGCGCGCCGGGCTTCGTCCATGTAGCGCTGCACCAGCTTGCGCAACCCCTCCACCCGGGCATAGGCCTGCTGCCAGATACCACGGGCGTTGTTGAGGTTGTTCTGATGCCAGACCAGGCTTTGCCGCTGCTGGGTCATGGCCGCTTCCAACTGCCCAAGAAAACGCTGGTAGTTGACCAGCCAGCTGCCATTGACGCCCTGCCCGCCGCGGTTGATCCACTGCAACTGGTAATCCTCGCGAAAGCGCTCCAGCTCGGCCAGCTTGGCCTGGGCCGTGACCACCTGCTGCTGGAAGTGCCCAAGGCGCTGAGCCGCCTTGCGCTCGGCCTCTTCGGCCATGTCCACCACCGGCGCCAGGCGCGCGGCGCGTCCGGGCAGCGCCATGGCTTATCAGCCTGCCGGGGGCGTGAAAATCGCCCCCAGCTGTTCGCGGCTCTGCGCCATACCCACGTTTTCACGCAGGCCCTGGCGCAGAAACTCCACCAGCTTCGATTGCAAGGCAATGGCCAGGTCGGTCTCCGGGTCACCACCCGCCACGTAGGCACCCACGCTGATCAGGTCGCGGCTTTGCGACAGGCGCGACCACAGCTGCTTGAACTTCTGCGCCTGGCGCAAGTGGTCGGCATCGACCACCTGGGGCATGACCCGGCTGATCGAGGCTTCGATGTCGATAGCCGGGTAATGGCCTTCCTCAGCCAGCCGGCGCGACAGCACAAAGTGGCCGTCGAGCACACCCCGTGCCGAGTCGGCGATAGGGTCCTGCTGGTCGTCGCCCTCGGACAGCACGGTATAGAACGCCGTGATCGAACCACCGCCCGGCTCGCCATTGCCTGCCCGCTCCACCAGCTTTGGCAGCTTGGCGAACACCGATGGCGGGTAACCCCGGGTGGCCGGCGGCTCACCGATGGCCAGGGCGATTTCCCGCTGAGCCTGGGCGAAACGGGTGAGCGAGTCCATCAGCAACAGCACATTCTTGCCTTTGTCGCGGAAGTACTCGGCAATGCGCGTGCAGTACATGGCGGCACGCAGGCGCATCAAGGGCGCATCGTCAGCCGGCGAGGCCACCACCACCGAGCGCTTGAGGCCCTCCTCACCGAGGATATGCTCGATGAATTCCTTCACTTCGCGCCCCCGCTCACCGATCAGGCCGACCACGATGATTTCGGCTTCAGTGAAGCGTGTCATCATGCCCAGCAGCACCGATTTACCCACACCGGTACCGGCAAACAGGCCCAATCGCTGACCACGGCCGACAGTAAGCAGACCGTTGATGCTGCGAATGCCCACATCCAGTGGCTTGCTGATAGGGTCGCGGTTGAGCGGGTTGATCACCGGGCCGTCCATCGGCACCCAATCCTCGGCCTTCATGCCGCCCTTGCCATCCAGCGCGCGGCCGGCGCCGTCGAGCACCCGCCCCAGCATGCTCATGCCCATGGGCAGGCGGCCGCCGTCATCCAGCGGCACCACCCGGGCGCCCGGGGCAATGCCGACGATGCTGCCAACCGGCATGAGGAACACCTTGGGCCCGGAAAAGCCCATGACTTCGGCCTCGACCTGCACCGGGTGGTAACTGTCGTCGTTGATCACCAGGCAACGGCTGCCTACTGCGGCGCGCAGGCCCTCGGCTTCCAGGGTGAGGCCGACCATGCGCAGCAGGCGGCCTTCAACGACAGGTTGCGCCGGCAGTTCGATGGCCTCGGCGTAGGTGCCCAGGCGCTTGCCGAAACTGGTGCGCTCAAGGTGCATCAGCGGTATCCACCGGGCTGCCCAGGTCTACCGACATGTCTGGCGCCGCCGGGTGCAGGGAATGGTCGTGCAACTGGTCGAACAGTTGTGCAACGGCTTTTTCGATACGTGTTTCCATGGTCGCGTCGATACGGCTGTGGGCCGTTTCAATGCGGCAGCCGCCAGGCAGCAGTGCGCTGTCTTCCAGCAGCCGCCAGCTTTCCTCATGGCGCTCTCGCAGGGCCTTGGCCAGGTCGAAATCCTGCGGGTTGAGGTGGATGCGGATATTGTCCGCGCCCATGGGCAGCAGCTTGAGCGCTTCGCGCAACACCTGGGTGATCTGGCTGGAATCGTTGCGCAGCTCGCGACCTATCACCTGACGGGTCATGTGCGCCACCAGGTGTACCAGCGACTTCTCGATTTGCGTGTCCTGCTCGGCAATCGGCTCCATCAGGTTGGCCATCAGCCGCTCGAGGCTTTCCAGCTTGGCCTTCAGAGCCTCTTCGGCTTCCTGGCGGACCTTAAGCTGGGTACTGTGGAAGCCTTCACGCTCACCGGTGGCGAAGCCCTCGTTGTAGGCCTCCTGGCGGATGGCTTCGAGCTCTTCCAGGGTTAGCGGCTGGACTTCTTCCAGCGGCACTTCCTCGACTTCTTCCTCGATGACCTCAGGCTCCGGCTCAGGCTCGGGGACGGGCTCTGGCTCGGGGTCGAAGCTGGGCAGCGCCCATACGTCCACGCCCTCTAGGTCGCGGGCACGGATCAGGTCGCTGGGGTGATGTTCTTTGGTGGACATTGAAATGCCTGTTGGTCAAAGCGTGAAGCTTGCCGCTTAAATCATTTCCTCGGCACCCTTGCCGCCGAGCACGATCTCGCCGGCCTCGGCCATGCGACGGGCGATGGTGAGGATTTCCTTCTGCGCCGTTTCCACGTCGCTGACCCGCACCGGCCCCTTGGCCTCCAGGTCGTCGCGCAGCAGTTCCGAGGCACGTTTGGACATGTTCTTGAAGATCTTGTCCTTGACCCGCTCGTCGGCACCCTTGAGCGACACCACCAGCACGTCGGACGACACTTCGCGCAGCAGTGCCTGGATACCCCGGTCGTCGACGTCGGCCAGGTTGTTGAAGACGAACATCAGGTCCTCGATCTGCTCCGACAGGTCGCTGTCGATTTCGCGGATCGCATCCATCAGCGCACCTTCCACCGAGCTGTCGAGGAAGTTCATGATGTCGGCAGCACGCTTGATACCACCCAGGGTGGTGCGTGCGGCGTTGGAGTTGCCCGAGAACTGCTTCTCGAGGATCTGGTTAAGCTCCTTCAGCGCCGCCGGCTGCACGGTGTTCAGCGACGACACGCGCAAGACGATGTCCAGGCGCACCTTGTGGTCGAAGTTGCTCAGCACTTCACCAGCCTGGTCAGGGTCGAGGTAGGCCACCACGATGGCCTGGATCTGCGGGTGCTCGTAGCGGATCACGTCGGCCACGGCGCGTGGTTCCATCCACTTGAGGCTGTCCAGGCCGCTGGTGTTGCCGCCAAGCAGGATGCGGTCGACCAGGCCATTGGCCTTGTCCTCGCCCAGCGCCTGGTTGAGCATCTTGCGGATGTACGCGTCGGACCCCACGCCCAGGCTGGTCTGGTCGCCGACGATGTCGACGAATTCGCTCATCACCTGCTCGACCTGGTCACGGTGCACATTGCCCATCTGCGCCATGGCCACACCCACCCGCTGCACTTCCTTGGGCCCCATGTGCCGCAGCACCTGGGCCGCATCGGTCTCGCCCAGCGAGAGCAGAAGGATCGCCGCTTTGTCGACGCGGCTCAGCTTGGCGGTAACGGCTCGGTTATCACTCATCGGCGTTGATCCAGTCTTTCACGACCTGGGCGACACGGCCCGGGTCTTCGGCCACCAGGCCTTTGATTGCGTTGAGCTGTGCCTCGTAACCCTCGCTCGGGCTAGGCAGCAGAATGCTTGTCGGGCCACCCAGGCTGACGCGGTCGTTGGCCAACTCGCCATCCAGACCCATCATGCCGCCCAGCTCCATGTCGCTATCCGAGGCAGCCTGCTTGCCGCCCCCTGTAATATTGTTGAGCACCGGCCGCAGCACACCGAACACCAGCACCAGGATGAACACCACACCCAGCACCTGCTTGACGATGTCCCAGAACCACGGCTGCTGGTAGAAGGCGATGTCGGCGATTTCCTCGCCACGGTCGGCGGCGAACGGCACGTTGATCACCGTCACGCTGTCGCCACGGCTGGCATCGAAGCCGACGGCGTCCTGCACCAGGCGGGTAAAGCGCGCCAGGTCCTCGGCAGCCCACGGCGCACGGGTGGCGTCACCCGTGGCAGGGTCGAGCTTGACCTGATCGTCCACCACCACCGCCACCGACAGACGGGTCATGCGGCCTTGCTGCTGGCGGGTATGGCTGATGGAACGGTCCAGTTCGAAGTTCTTGGTGCTTTGCTGACGTTTATCTGACGGGTACGGCGCGAGCATCGGCTGGCCGGTGGCTGGGTCCATGATCTGCTGGCCGTTGGCATCGACCAGCGGCTGGCCCGGCTGAATGGCCGAAGCTGGCGTGGCAGCGCCACCGGTGGTTTGCGGTGCCGACGCGGCGCCCGGCGGCTGGTTGCTCAGCGCGCCTGGCACGCCTTGCGGGCCTTGGCTGCTGGCACGTTGTTCATCGACCGACTGCTCGCTGCGCAGTGCCGGCTGGTCGGGATTGAACTGTTCGGAGGTGGACTCGACCGCGCTGAAGTCGAGGTCGGCGGACACTTCGGCCTTGTAACGGTCGTTGCCCAGCACCGGCTGCAGGATGTTGTGCACACGCTGGGTGAGCATGCTCTCTACCCGGCGGCTGTAGTCGAACTGCTTGCCGGCTTGGGTCAGTGATGAATCCTGGATCTGCTCGGACAGCAGGTTGCCCTTCTGGTCGACGACGGTGACCTGGGATTTGTCCAGTTCCGGCACACTGGTGGCTACCAGGTTGACGATGGCCATCACCTGCCCGGCTTCCAAGGCGCGCCCCGGGTACAACTCGACCAGTACCGAAGCGCTGGGCTTGCGCTCATCACGCACGAACACCGAGCTTTTCGGGATAGCCAGGTGCACGCGCGCGGCCTTGACGTTGTTCAGGCTGGAAACAGTGCGCGCCAGTTCGCCTTCGAGGCTGCGGCGGTAGCGAGTGGCCTCCATGAACTGGCTGGTGCCCAGGCCCTGCTCCTTGTCGAGCAGTTCGAAACCGACATTACCGTCGCTTGGCGCTACGCCGGCGGCTGCCAGTTTCAGGCGCGCACGGGAGAGGTCGTCGGCCTTGACCAGCAGAGCACCCGAGTTGGGCTCCACGTTGTAGGGGATGTCTGCAGCGGCCAGGGTATCCATGACCTGCTTGGTGTCCATGCCCGACAGGCTGCCGTACAACGGACGGTAATCGGGCTGTTGCGACCACAGCACCACGGCAAAGCCAATGGCCACGCTGGCCGCCAGACCAACCATGAGGCCAATCTGGCGCAGCATGGGCATCTGCGAGATGTTTTCCAGAAACGCCATGCCAAACAACGGCGGCTTGGCCGCTGGCGAGCCAGCCTTGGCGGGGGCGTTTTCGACGACTGCTTCAGCCATGGGTTACATCCGTCCTCAAACCGGCATCTGCATGATGTCCTGATACGCCTGGACCAGCTTGTTGCGTACCTGGGTCATGGCCTGCATCGACACGCTGGCCTTTTGCGAAGCGATCATCACGTCGGTCAGGTCGACGCCGCTCTTGCCGATTTCGAAGGCGTTGGCCAGTTGGGTCGAAGCCTGCTGCGTCTCATGCACCTTGCCGATGGCCTGGCCGAGCATGTCGGCGAAGGTACTTTGCCCAGGCGCCAGCTCTGGTGCTGCGGTGACCTTGGGCAGCGACATGGCATCGGCCTGCATGGCCCGCATGTCCAACATCAGACGATTGAATTCAACACCTTGGCTCATGACCCTTCTCTCTCCTGCGGCCGCATTTTTTTGACACTCATGCGGCGAATAGCCTACGTAAAGCAACAAAGGTGCCAGCCTTGCAGCTCAACCGAAAAGGCTGGCCTCGACGTCAAACCCGGCATCACGCATCTGCGCCAGCTTATAGCGCAAGGTACGCGGGCTGATCCCCAGGCGTTCGGCCGCCTCTTTGCGGCGGCCGCGCTCGGCGCGCAGGGTGTCGATGATCATCTGGTACTCGTGACGGCGCATGTCATCACCCAGGCCGCCGGCCTCAGCGGCCACCTCAAGCGATGGCTCCGTGCCAGCCGACAACGGAATGGCGCCTGCCAGACAAAAATCCGCCGCCTCGATCACGCCACCCTGTTGCAGGATCAGCGCCCGCTGCAACGCGTTGTCCAGTTCGCGCACATTGCCTGGCCAGGCATAGGCCTGCAGGCAAGCGCGTGCCTGCGGCGATAGGCGCACCGGGGCATGCTTCATCTTGGCCACATGCCGCGCCAGCAAGCGCTCGGCCAGCTGCAGGATATCGCCTGGGCGCTCACGTAGCGGGCGCCAGGCCAGCGGGAACACCGACAAGCGGTAGTACAGGTCTTCGCGAAAGCGCCCAGCTGCCACTTCCCCCGCCAGGTCACGGTTGGTGGTGGCCAGCACACGAATGTCGAGGCTGATCGGCTTGCGGCCGCCCACCCGCTCCACTTCGCGTTCCTGCAGCACGCGCAGCAGCTTGGCCTGCAAGGCCATGGGCATTTCCGAGATTTCGTCGAGCAGCAGGGTGCCGCCTTCGGCCTGCTCGAACTTGCCGGCCTGGGCGGCGATAGCGCCGGTGAACGCCCCCTTCTCGTGGCCGAACAGGGTGGCTTCGAGCATGTTGTCGGGGATCGCCGCGCAGTTGATCGCGACGAAGGGTTGCGTGGCACGTGGCGACTGCTGGTGAATGTAACGCGCCAGCACCTCCTTGCCGGTACCGGACTCGCCGGAAATCAGCACGGTCGAGTCACTGCGCGCAACCCGTGCGGCCAGTTCCAGCAGTTGGCGGCTGGCAGGCTCGCAGGCCACCGGCCCCTCTTCGCCGGTCACTCGCCCGGCGGCATGGCGCTGCACAAGACTCAACAGCGCCTTGGGCTCGAACGGCTTGACCAGGTAATCGGCGGCGCCCTGGCGCATGGCCTCGACCGCACGCTCGACGGCAGCGTGCGCCGTCATCAACAACACCGGCAGCTGTGGTTGCTGGCGGCGCAGCTGGCTCAGCAACTGATGCCCATCCATGCCAGGCATGTTCACATCACTGACCACCAGGCTGAAGGCGTCACCCCGCACAGCCTCCAGCGCCTCTTCAGCACTGCCCACGGCCTGGTAGGCGAAACCGCCGATTTCCAAGGTATCGCCCAGCGCCTGGCGCAATACGCGGTCGTCCTCGACCAGCAGCACCTTGACCGCCATTACACACCCTCCGCCAATTGCCCGTCGATCAAGGGCAGTTCTACCCGCACGCAGGTACCCCGGCCTACCTTCGAGCGCAGGTTGATCGTGCCCTGGTGCGCCCGCACCACCGCCTTGACTACAGCCAGGCCCAAGCCCGTACCTGTGGCCTTGGTGGTAAGAAACGGCTCACCCAGGCGGCCGAGCAAATCAGCATCGATGCCGCTGCCGGCATCGCTGACGCACAGGTGCAAGCTGCATTCGCGGCGGTACAGGTGCACCTTGAGCCGCGCCGGGCCGTCGCTGGCCTGCAGGGCATTTTCGATCAGGTTGAGCAAAGCGCCGACCAGGGTGTCGCGGTTGCACAGCAGCTCACCCAGGTGGCTGTCACACTGCCAGCGCACGGTGTGCCCCTGCACATGCGCCTGGGCCGCTTGCTGCAGGGCCTGGAACAAGGCTTTCGGGGTCACCCGATCACCCAGCGGCAACTCGCCACGGGCGAATACCAGCATGTCACGCACCTGGTGCTCCAGCTCATGCAGACGCTCTTTCAAGGTAGCGGCGAAGCGCTGGCGGGTTTCCGCGCTCAGTGCCGGCTCGTCATCGGCCAGGTGGCTGGCGTAGAGCATGGCGGCCGACAGCGGTGTGCGGATCTGATGGGCCAGCGAGGCGACCATGCGCCCCAGCGACGACAGACGCTCGTGACGTGCCAGCTGGTCTTGCAGGCGACGGGTTTCAGTCAGGTCGTTGAGCAGCACCAACTGGCCGGGTTCGGCATCCAGCGAGCGAGTGGCGATCGACAGGCGGCGGCCGTCGCGCAGTGAGACTTCGTGGCCGTCATCCTTGCGCGGGGCGAAGCTGCGGGCGATTACCTGGCGCCACAATTGGCCGATAAGCGGCTCGCCAAGCAGCTGGGAGGCGGCCGGGTTGGCTTCGCGCACCAGGCCCTGACCATCGATCACGATCACCCCACCAGGCAGCAGATCCAGCAGGTTCTGCAGGCGGTTGGCCAGGCGTTCTTTTTCGCTGAGTTCGTCAATGCGCTGGGCGCTGACCACGGCCAGCTCACCCTTGAGCTCACTGACCCGAGCTTCGAGCAGGCTGTAGGACTGGCTCAGCTGGCTGGATACCTGATTGAACAGGGTGAAGGCTTGCTCGATACCCAGGCGGCTGTCCTGCTCGACCGGGGTTTGCCCCTGTTGATCGGGGGCTCGGGTTATGTGGGCGGCCTGGGGCATCGTGCTCTCTCGCGTGGCTGACCGTCATAAAAACGGTGTGTTGCCAGCGGTGTAGCAATAGCCGTGCCGGGGATGGGGTTAAATGTATAACTGGGGCATGACTCGGCCATGACTGAGGGATGTGGTGGGGCGGAAATCGAGCGCCGCGCGGGCGGCACTCGATCTGACAGGCACCAAAGAAGCCGAGGCGAACACCACCCCCAACAAGGTCAATCTTCTGCCTGGTCCTCACCACCCTGGCGGCTCATACCATACTTGCGCATCTTCTCCACCAGCGTGGTACGACGAATACGCAAACGTTCCGCTGCGCGCGCAACGATACCGTTGGCATCGTCCAGCGCCTGCTGGATCAGCCCCTGCTCCAGGCTGCCGAGGTAGTCCTTGAGGTCCAGGCCTTCAGGCGGCAGCATGGCATGGTTGCTGAAGTTCGGCGTGTGGCCATTGATGGCCACGCGCTCCTCCAGATCACTGCGCAGGCTGTCGACCATCTGCTCGTCTTCATCGTCGACATAGCGGAATTTCTTCGGCAGTTCAGACACGCCAATCACCCCGTACGGGTGCATGATCGCCATGCGCTCGACCAGGTTGGCCAACTCACGCACGTTACCCGGCCAGCCGTGGCGACACAGCGACATGATCGACGCAGAGTTGAAGCGAATGGACCCGCGCTTCTCGTGCTCCATGCGCGAAATCAGCTCGTTCATCAGCAACGGGATGTCTTCCACCCGCTCACGCAACGGCGCCATCTCGATGGGGAACACGTTCAGGCGGTAGTACAAGTCTTCACGGAAGGTGCCGTCCTCGATCATGCTTTCGAGGTTTTTGTGCGTCGCGGCGATGATGCGCACATCGATGCTCTGGGTCTTGTTGCTACCCACGCGCTCGAAGGTGCGCTCTTGCAGCACGCGCAACAGCTTGACCTGCATCGGCAACGGCATGTCACCGATTTCGTCGAGGAACAGGGTGCCGCCATTGGCCAGCTCGAAACGCCCGGCACGGCTGGTGATTGCCCCGGTAAAGGCACCCTTCTCATGACCGAACAGTTCGCTTTCCAGCAGCTCAGCCGGGATCGCACCGCAGTTGACCGGTACGAATGGCGCTTCACGGCGCTTGGAATGGTAGTGCAGGTTGCGCGCCACCACTTCCTTGCCAGTGCCCGACTCACCCAGGATCAGCACGCTGGCATCGGTATCGGCCACTTGCTGCATCATCTGCCGCACATGCTGGATGGCACGGCTGGTGCCTACCAGGCTGCGGAACAAGTTGGGCTCGCGTTGGCGACCGCGCTCGCGCGCCTGGTCGTACATTTCGCGGTAAACCTGGGCACGGTGCAGCGAATCCAGCAGTTGGCTGTAGCTTGGCGGCATTTCCAGGTTGGAAAGTACCCGGCGGCGAAGGTCCTCTGGCAACTCTGCAGAAGAAATTTCACCTAAAAGCAGAACCGGAAGGAACTCATCCCAGGCAGCCACTGTCTTAAGCAGCCCAAGAAGGTTGCCCGGAGCATTTACGGTACCGATGAGCACGCACAGCACTTCGCGGCTCGAGGACAAAGGCTCCACCGCCTGCTGCCAGTCATGGCTGGCGCACGCGAGGTTTTCTTCGCCGAGGAAGTTCAGCACCACCGCAAGGTCGCGGCGGCGCGCGCTGTCGTCATCGATCAGCAGAATCTTGGTTTCACGCCACATGCAATAGCAACTTCCCTAGTCATATCGGCGCCCTGCAGGGGCATGCTCGACATCATTCCGACTGAATGGTCAGTGTTCGGACGTCTGAAATTCGAAAACAGCCACTAGTAAAGTCAAAAAGGCCCACACAGTCAAATTTATGGCGCCTTTTGTTAAGTTGTGCGCATCTTAACTGAACAGATGGTAAACCTTCGAAGCATTTTTCGCTTGATTGATCTGCATCATCTCTTCGGCAATTGCTTGGCGTTCACCGGTTGTCACGTCGATCAGGTTGCGGTAGACCTGCAGCACCCCTTCCAGCTTCTCGCGCAGCAACGCCTGGTCCATCGCGTGGGTTTCCAGCACCTCGTCGATGCACGTGCGGCACGCCACATCCAGCTTGGCGATGGCTTCCCAGTCACGCTCACCCAAGGCGCCGATCAGGGCGTCGCAGGTGTCATCGAGGCGTTGCAGTGCGGTCACGGTAATCTCCTTGCCTTCAGCTGGCAGGCTGAGCATCGGCAATGCCATCCCAACCACTTTTCACGGTAATCAGCAGCTGGGCAACTTCGTCGATAATGCCGGCATCGTTGTCCACGTTGGCCTGCATCAGGCGGTTGGTCATGTAAACGTAGAGGGCGTCGAGTTTTTCAACGTACTCGGGGTTTTCACTCTTTTCAGGCTGCAGGCCATCGCGCAGACCAATGATGATGTCGATCGCCTTGCCGAGCATCAGGCCCTTTTCCGCAATGTCGCCACGCGCCATGGCACCCTTGGCCTGCGCCATGCGATCGAGGCCGCCTTCCATCAGCATCTGCACCAGGCGATGGGGTGTGGCTTCGGAAATCTGGGCATGGGAATTGACCTTCTGGTACTGACGAAGGGCTCTCATGGGATTCATCTTGCGACCTCGTGACGGGCAGGCTTAAGGGGGAGATATTCCTTGTATCGGGCAGGCGACGAAAAACTTTACCGGCCGATGACATGAAGCCGGGCATGATGCCCGCACTTCATGCAATGATCACGAATTAATCGTCACTGTTCGACTTGTTCAGTGCGTTGAGGGTGCTCAGCACGGAACTCTGCTGTTGGCGCAGCTGGGTGACCAGGGTATCCATGTTGTTGTACTTGTCTTGCAGGCTCTTCTTCAGGGCTTCCATGCGGGCGTCCAGGGTGTCCTGCTCGGTCTTGAGCTTGGTCAGGCTTTCGCTCAGGACCTTGGAGCGTTCGGCGAGGGTGCCGGTACTGGCCTTGGCGAAGGGCTCGGTCACCTTTTGCAAGCGTGCCAGCAGGCCATCCTTGCCATTGAAGATACTGGTCAGGTCCGCAGCATTGGTGGAAGCAGCCTTCTCCCACTTCTTGTCGTCGAGACTAAGCGCACCGCCATCCTGAGCGGATGTAACACCGAAGGCGGCGAGCGATTTCAAGGTACCGTTGCCGGATACTGCATTGAGCTCTTCACGAATAGACGTCATCAAAGTGCGCATCGTGGCATCACCGGTCAGCGCCGCAGCAGTCATGGAGCCATCGGCATTCTTGGTGACCTTGGTTTCTGCGTTCATCACAGTGAGCAAGGCATTATAGGTATCGATGAACCCCTTCAGCCCCGACTTCAATGTGGCGGAACTGGTAGTCAACGAGAGAATAGTCGCTGTCTTTTCACCACTCGTAGCATTTGTCGGCGACGTACCCACTAACTTGATATTGAGCCCGCTGACGGCATCGTTGATGTCGTTGGTCTTGGACTTCATGGCAACACCGTCGAGCGTGTACTCGGCGTCTGCCGGCTCTTCGACCACGGTATAGCCGGTATCGATACCCGAGTTGCCCGAAAGCGTAATGTCGGAGCCTTCGCCCATTTTGGTGGAGGTAACAACCAGGCGCGAGCCATTGGCATCCGTCAGCACGTTGGCACTCAGACCCGCCACTCCAAACTGGCTATTGATGCTATCGCGCACCTGCTGCAAGGTTGCTCCGGCAGGAACACTGAGATCGTAGGCCTTGCCATTCTGAGTCATCGTCAAGGTGGTCGGCGTGCTACCGGGGTTTACTACCGAGCCCGCACCATTGGCGTAAACCTTGGTCGAAACCTTCGACGCCGTCGCCAGCTTGTCGACAATCAACTTGAACGAGCCGTTGGCAGCCCCGGTGCCCATGGTCACGGTCGCGACCTTCTCATCCGAAGACTTAAGGCTCAGGCCACCAAAGCTATTGGTGTCGGTCATGTTGGTCAAGGCGCCGCGGAACGCATCCAGGGCCGCCTGAATCTTGCCAATAGAGGACAACGTGGTGGTTGCCTTCAGCGTTTGCGTATTGATCTGCGCCTGCTTCGGCGCTTTCTGCGCGGCCACCAGCGAATCGACGATCGCCTGGGTATCGATGCCCGAGCCAATACCGCTGACTGTTGTACCTGCCATCATTGCTCTCCTTGTTCAGTAGCTGCCGGATCCTTGGCGGACAAAACCACCAAAGCGTCGACAGCAACAAAAATCATGCCAGCCTATGCTTGATCATCGAATAGCAGGCTGCTGGCTTCACTGAGGCTTTGCGCCAATTTCAGCGCAAGTTCCGACGGAAGCTGCCGGATCACCTCGCCGGACTGGGTGGCAATTACCTTGACCACGACCCGACCGGTGGAATCATCAATGGAAAAATCCAGCTGACGCTGGCTCGACTGGACGAAATCACGAATCTCGCCAACCGCCTTTTCCACGTCTTCGCGCGAGTGCGGCTGGTTATCGGGGGTAGCAGCTTCCTGCACTTTGGCAGGCACCGCAGGGTCCCGGTCACGATCAGCGACTGGCGCCTGGGGTAACACGGACGGATACACCTGGCTCAGCTTGACACTCATGTCCATGTTTCGAACTCCTCATGTCAAAAAGGGCGAAAGGGCACGTAAACGCGCCCTTTCACCCTTTACTCAGGCGCCTGAATTACTGGAGCAGTTTCAGGACCGAGGATGGCAGCTGGTTAGCCTGCGACAGGATTGCAGTCGAAGCCTGTTGCAGAGTCTGCTGCTTGGTCAGCTCGGCAGTTTCCGAGGCGAAGTCCACGTCCTGCACGGTGGAGCGAGCAGCGGTGGAGTTCTTCTGGATGTTCTGCAGGTTGTCGACGGTGGTTTGCAGACGGTTCTGAGTAGCACCCAGGCCCGAACGGACGCTGTCGATCGAACCGATGGCCTTGTCGATAACCGCCAGAGCGTTCTGTGCCTTGGTAGCGTCCGTGACGTCGGTGTCAGCGATAGTAGTCTTAACCGAGGTCGCTGCAGTACCAGCAGCAGAGAACAGCTTGGTTACACCACCGCCGGTCAGCGAGTAGCCTTTGGCCGAATCCAGCGAAATTGCACCGGTAACATACAGATCAGCAGCGGTCAGTGCAGTGCCGGAAGCAGCGTACTCGCCATTACCGTCTTTGGCATTAACCTTGATACCAGCTTGAGCAGCTGCGTCACCGGCACCGAATACCAGGTTTTCGCCGGTATCCGACTTGACGGAAAGCGAACCGCCGTTGGATTCATCATAGTTGACGCTGATGCCCAGCTTAGCGGCGTTAGATTTCAGCTGGTCTGCAAGACTAGCAGTGTCGGTCACACCAACAAACGATACTTTCTGGCTACCAACGGTCAGCTCGAAGTTGGCGGCAGGACCAGCAGTCACGCCGGCAATTGCAGTTTTATCAACACTGAACTGAACTTCAGTGCTTGCAGTTGCAGTCAAACCACCGATAGCGCCATTGAGGTTGGCAGCGATCGTTTTGGCCGAATCACCGGCAGTAACGGTAACGTCCTTGGTTTGACCGTTACCGGTCACAGTTACAGTACCTGCGTCAACACCCGTAGCGCTTGGAGTGATAGCAACGCTTTTGACCTGCTGCGAGCCAATGTTGTTAGCAGCAACGTTGTCCAGCGTCAGGTTGATGGTTTCGTTGGCGTTGGCGCCGACCTGGATGGCCTTGGTGCCGTACGAACCGTCCAGCAGTTTCTGGCCACCGAACGTGGTGGTCTGCGAGATACGGGTCAGTTCCGCGGTCAGAGCCTGGTATTCGTCGTTGTTCGACTTACGGTCGTCGGCGCTCAGGGAGCCAGTAGCCGAGGACAGTGCCAGGGTACGCATTTTTTGCAGGATGTCGGTCGAAGCCTGCATTGCACCTTCAGCGGTCTGGGCGATCGAGATACCGTCGTTGGCGTTTTTCACAGCCTGGCCCAGGCCGTTGATCTGGCTGGTCAGACGGTTGCTGATCTGCAGGCCAGCAGCGTCATCTTTGGCGCTGTTGATGCGCAGACCCGAGGACAGACGCTGCATCGAAGTGGTCTGGGCAGTGCTGGCCTTGGTCAGGTTGCCCTGGGTGGTGATCGACGCAATGTTGGTGTTTACAGTTAAAGCCATGACGAAATCCTCGTTGGATGGGTACTGCGGCTTCCGGCCTTGGCAACCGCCGGATTGGCCTAGAGAACCTTCGTAATAGTTATCGTCGGGTGCGCGGGTTGCTTGAGGGCTTTTTCGAAAAAAAAATGCTGGCATGGGGCCAGCCCCGAGAAATCAAGGGGTTAAGGCCGGTTTATTGGCGTCAAAAACCCAGAACGAAGCAGCCACAGCTCCCTGTAGGAGCAGCCTTGCGCTGCGAAGAGGCCCGCACGACCACAAAAATTCATTTGCCTTGCTGGCCCCTTCGCAGCACAAGGCTGCTCCTACAGGGCATCGGGGCCGCATGCCACAGACATGAAAAAAGCGCCGGGCGGTGGCTGCCGGGCGCTTTTTTGGACTAACCGGGGGATCAGTCGCGATACAGGATGGCAGAGCCCCACGACAGGCCCACACCAAAGCCACTGATGGCCACACGCTTCCAGCTGCCATCGAGCATGTGCTTCTGCAGCAGCAGCGGCACACTGGAGGACACGGTATTGCCGGTTTCCAGCATGTCCTTGACGAACTTCTCCGGGTGCTGCTCTTCGAAACGTCGCGCCACGGCGTCGACAATCGCCGCACTGCCCTGGTGAATGCAGAAGGCATCGATATCCGACGACTTCAGGCCACTGGCATCCAGCAGTTCGTGCAGGTGCGCCGGCACCTTGACCAGGGCAAAGTTGAACACCTGGCGGCCGTTCATGAAGAACTTGCCATCGGTGACCTTCAGGTGCTCGGCACCGGAACCATCAGTACCAAAACGCGCCTGGCCGAGGTTCCACACCGCATCTTCGCCCATCCAGGTAGCCGTGGCGGCATCGCCGAACAGCATGGTGGTGTTGCGGTCTTCCGGGTCGACGATCTTCGAATACGGGTCGGCGGTGATCAGCAGGCCATTCTTCAGCCCTGCCGCCTCCATGAAGCCCTTGATCGCATACAGGCCATACACGTAGCCCGAGCAGCCCAGCGACACGTCGAACGCCGCCACGCGGGTCGACAGGCCAAGTTTGCTCTGGACGATGGCGGCGGTGTGCGGCAGGCCTTCTTCGTCACCGTTCTGGGTGACCACGATCAACGCATCGATCGATTGCGGATCAAGGTCGGGGTTGCTGGCGAACAGGGCCCGGGCGGCTTCCACGCACAGGTCGGAGGTTTCCTGTTCTTCGGCCTTGCGCGGCAGGAACGAGGCGCCGATCTTGCCGAACATGAACTCTTCGTCCTTGCCGAACTTCGCACCCTGGACGTAGTTGTCCAGGCCAGCGGTGGGCACGTAACTCGCGATGCTTTTGATGCCAATCATTCTGGCTTCCCAATGAAAACAGCCAAAGACCACCACTCGATGAATTGAGGGCGCCAAATACCGGAGCGTCACCGCCAGGGGTTGAAGGCAGAGCTCGCCTGCGCACCGGTAACAAAATGCTGCAACAGCTGCTGCATAGAATACAGGGAAGATGACCGTTTTGACTCATTGGTCACATTGAAATGCTACGAAAGCCGTGCCAATGGTGTGGAGACTGGGGAATTCGAGGAATGACCAGGCGGACACAAGGCCGATGTGGGGGCGGCCTTGTGTCGCGAAAGGGCAGCTTAAAGCTTGTTGAACAGGCTCAGCTGGGAAATACGCGAGAAAGCCAGCTGCGAGGCCTCCAGCATGGCCTGTTGCAAGGTCAGGGTGATGGCCGCCTGCGACATGTCGGTGTTGCCGATGGCGTTCTGGGTGGTCTTGTTGGCCAGGCCCAGGCTGGTGTTCTCCTGGCGCTGGATCTCCAGCGAGTTGCCACGGGCACCGATCGAACCCCGGGTAATGTCCACCTGCTCACGGGCGCTGGCCAGGTTGGCGATGGCCGAAGCTGCCGCGTCCTTCAACGCATTGGCCGAGCCAGCACCGGTCACCGGCGTGTCCAGCGCAGCACGCAGCTGGCTGATGGTTTCCAGCACGTTCTGGTTCTGGTGGGTATTGGCAGTGACCGCGAACTGGTCACCCGCCTCCGGCGAACCGGCCACCTGGTAAGTCACCCCGGCCACGGTCAACGACGGCGCGGTAAAGGTACCCGTGGCTATCGCCTTGCTATCGGCCGTCAGCGGCTGGGCATAGAGCTCGTAAGCGCCAGGACCTGTGAACTTGATCACCGCACCATTGCTGGGGAAGGTGCTGCGATAGGCGGCTTCGTCGGTCACGCTGCTGCTGGTGATCTGGGCACTGGACGTGTTGTTGCCATTACGCGTGGCATTGAACGAGTCTGGGCGTGCCTCCAGGGAAAACTCGCGCCCTGCCACCGCCGCATCGGCATCGGCGCCCTCTTCCAGGGTAACGGTGATTTCGAACTCCACGCCACGCAGGGCAATGCGGTTGGCCCCTTCCGTCTTGCTGTCGAATGTACCGTTGGTAGGGGTTTCAGACGTAACGTCCCGGCCATTGGCATCGGTGATGGTGTATTGGGTTGCGCTGGTGAAGGTCAGCTTGTATGGCTGGCCTGCCGTGAAGCTGTTGTTGTAACTGGTGCTCGAGGTCATCAGGCCTGACGACACCCCGACCACGCCATCGTCGGTGGCAGGCACCAGCAGGGTCGACTGGGTGCGGCTCTTGTTGCTGGCCGAGTCGAAGATGCTGAAACCCGTGTCGTTGGTAGCCAGGTTCAGGGTATCGGACACCTGCAAGCTCAGCTGGGTCTGGTCGCCGTGGTAGCTGTAGGTGCCATCGGAATTGCGCACATAGGGCGGCGTAGTGCTTTTGGAGCCGCCAAACATGTAGTCGCCGTTGGCATCGCGCGAGTTGAGCAAACCGAAGATATTGGCCTCGATCTCTTTCAGCTCGGTGCTGATGGCTGTGCGATCAGAGTCGGTAACCCCAGCGCCACCGGCGCGAATCGCCAGCTCGCTGGCGCGCTGCATGGCGTCGTTGATGGTGGAGAGCACGCTCTCCTCCTGCAGCAGCGAATTGCTGACGGTATTGATGTTGCCGCTGTACTGGTCCAACAGCGCCTGCTGCTGTTGCAGCAGCAGCAGGCGCGCAGCACCGACCGGGTCATCGGCGGCGGTCTGGATACGGATACCCGACGTTATCTGATCGTTGGTCTTGTTCATGCTGGAGAAGTTCTTGGAGTAGCTACTGGCGCTGGCCTCATAGAACTGAGCAGTGGAAATACGCACGAGAGTCTACTCCTTACAAAGCATTGATCAGGGTGCTGAAGGTTTCTTGCGCCGCCTTGATGATCTGCGACGACGCCGTGTAGTAGTGCTGGAACTTGACCAGGCTGGCCGCTTCGTCATCCAGGTTGACCCCAGACACCGCACTGCGACTCTCACTGGCGGACTTGAGCACCGCCTCGGTCGCCGTGGTGTCGATGGTCGCCTGGTTGGCCTTGGCACCTACGCGCTCGACCAGCGAAGCATAAGCCGAGGTGAAGCTGGTGCCGCCGCCAGAACCGGTGTTGACCGTCGACTTGGTCTGCAAGCCCAGCAGCGCCGTGGCGTTACGGTTGTCGGCCTTGCCGTCGGCATTGAACGACAGGGTAAAGCTGTCATTGGCTGCCGGGCTGCCGCCGATAGTGGTCTCGACGCTGAAGGTACGCGGGTTGCCGCTGGCATCCTTGATTGGGTTTCCGGCCGCATCGAGCATCGGCACGGCAATCGACAGTTTGTTGTCCGTACCCGGCACCACGCTGCCAGTGCCGATCTGGGTGCCCTTGGCATCGAACAACTTGTAGCCTTGAGAACCACCGCTGGCAGCATCGAACACCACGCGCACCGGCATCGAGTCGCGAATCGACTGCTGGATCAGCGCGGTGTCGGCACCGCCGTAGATGTCCAGCGATTCGCCCAGGGTCGGCTGGGTGATGGTGCCCGTGCCGCTGTTGCCGCTGCCCGAGGTGGCGCTGATGGGCCCGGCGAAGGCCAGCTTGTTGGCATCGGTCAGGGTGGTGGTGATGCTGCCGGCCGCAGCGCGCGTAGGGATAACCTTGAAGCTGTCGCCTGCCGCCAGGCCGCCACCGTTCAGCGACAGGCTGAAGCCGTCGATCACCGGCGCCGGGTTGGCGTTGAGGTCGAAGCTGCCCATGTCGGTGCCGTCGGAACGGCGCACGCTGTACTGGTTGGCGCTGGTGAACTTGACCTCGTAGTCGTAGGTGGTCAGCGCACCGCTGTTGGCGATGGTCACATCCAGGTTGCCAGAGCCGGAACTGTTGTTCGACGAGGCCAGGCTGCGCTGCGCAAGGGCAGTGGCACTGTTGATGCTGGAGAACAGCGAGCTGCCGAACTGGCCATTGGCATCCAGGCCCTGCCCCAACTGGCTGTTGATGCTGTCAGCCACCACCAGGGCAACGCGCCCCAGCTCGTTCATCGACGGCGTCAGCACATCCTGGCGATAGCGCAACAGGCCACCGATCGCGCCACCGGTCACCACCGAGGTCACATCAGAGCTGAACGACTCGTAGTTGATACGCAGGCTGGCCTGGCTCTTGTCGGCAGCACCAGGCTCTACCGACAGGGTGTTGGCCTTGTTGCCGGTTACCAACGACTGGCCGCTGCCCAAGTACACGTCGTAGTTGCCGTCACGCTCCTGCACCGTGACACCCACCAGCTCGTTAAGCTGACGCACCGCTTCGCTGCGCGCATCCAACAGGCTGTTAGGGGTGTTGCCAGTGCCGCTGGCCGCGGCGATCTGCTTGTTGTACTCGGCAATGCTGGCGGTCAGCTTGTTGACCTGGCCGGCCATGGTGTCGAGCTGGGAGTTGATCGTGGCATTCTGCTGGGTGAGCTGGGTGCTCACTGCGTTGAAACGGTTGCTCAGGGTTTGCGCCTGAGTCAGCAGCAGCTGGCGCGAAGCGACGTCACCGGGCTTGGCCGCTGCAGTCTGCAGGGCCGAGAAGAATGCGGTGAGCACCGAGCTGATGCCGGTGTCACGGTCGGCCAGCAGCTTGTCGATGCTGGTGATCTGGTCCTGGAAGGCAACCGAGTCCGCCTGCAACGAGGTGGCGGTCTGCAGTTGGTTGTCCAGGTAGGAGCTATAAATGCGGCGCACATCCGCCAGCGTGGTACCTGTACCCAGGAACCCGGCGCCGATGTTGTGCGAGGCCCCCGCTGCCTGAATCGTCTGCTGGCGCGAATAGCCACTGGTCGCGGCGTTGGCGATGTTGTTACTGGTTACCGACAAGGCCGCCTGGCTGGCACTCAGGCCACTCAGGCCGATCGAAATCAGGCTCGACATGATTTAGTCCTTTTATAGATTCGTGGTTCTGCCAGCCATGGCGTACTGCGGGGTTGACTGCATTTGCTGGGCGATGCTGATGATCTTTCTCGCATAGCCCGGGTCGGTCGCATAACCTGCCTTTTGCAGCTCTCTTGCAAACTGCTCAGGGTTATCGGCCGAGTCCAGCGCATCTTGATAGCGCGAATTGCTCTGCAACAGGCTTACCAGGTCGTGGAAGCTGTCCTGGTACGAGTCGTAGCTGCGGAACGCCGCCGTTTCCTTGACGAACTGGCCATCGCGGAATTCGCTGGTGATCGCCCGCGCCTGCTCGCCCTGCCAACTGCCAGTGGCTTTGATGCCGAACAGGTTGTGGCTGCTGCTGCCATCGCTGTTGCGCATCACCGACTTGCCCCAGCCGGTTTCCAGCGCGGCCTGGGCCACCAGGTAGCGTGGGTCGATACCAATGCGCTTGGCGGCCTGCTCGGCCATCGGCAACATGGTGGCGACGAATTCATCACTGTCGGCAAACGCCTTGTTCGGCGCCAGCGGTGGCTGGGCCACGGCACGGCCGACAATGCGCAGGCCGTTGTCGGGCACGGCGAAGGCCTTGGCCACTTGCTGGCCGTCACGGGCTGGCACAGCGGCGGTATTGGTGGTGGCCGCCGATGGCACGATACCGGCCAGCAGGCGGTCGGTGAGCTTGCTCGGCAAGGCCAGGCGCCGCGAGTTGAGCGCAGCGACGTCGTTGCGGGTCGTGGACGCGTCCGTGGCATGCACCGGCTCTGCGACCTTGTTGCCCCACAATGCCGGGCCACTGTTATCGACGCGCGGGAACGGGCTGGTGTTGACCGACGCACTGCGGCCCTTGGTCAGCTGACGCACCAGTACGTCCTGCAGGCCGATACCGCCCCCTTCGCGGGACATGCTCACGGCCAACTGCTGGTCGTACATGTCGCGGTACTGCTTCACCGTTTCAGTGTTCATCGGGTTGTCGTCGGCCAGCACGTCGCTGGCCTTGCGCGAGGCCTTGAGCATTTCGCTGATGAACAGCGATTCGAACTCCTGGGCCACCTTGCGCACGTTGGCTTCGCTGTCGCGATCGCCGTGCTTGAGGGCACTGAGGCGGTTGAGGTCGGTATAGGCGCCGCTGTCGACTCTGCCGGAAACCTGGCTTTTGATGTTCATCCGCGCCGTCCTCAGATCACGATCAGGTCGGCCTGCAAGGCGCCGGCCTGTTTCAGGGCTTCGAGGATCGCCATCAGGTCGCCGGGCGCGGCGCCCACCTGGTTCACCGCGCGGACGATTTCATCCAGCGTGGTGCCTGGGCCAAACTTGAACATTGGCTTGGCTTCCTGCTCGGCGTTAACCCGCGAACGCGGCACCACGGCGGTCTGGCCGTTGGAGAACGCGCCCGGCTGGCTGACGATCGGGTCTTCGGTAATGGTCACGGTCAGGCTGCCATGGGTGACCGCCGCCGGCGACACCTTGACGTTCTGGCCGATGACGATAGTGCCGGTACGCGAATTGATGATGACTTTGGCCACCGCCTGGCCTGGGTCGATTTCGAGGTTTTCGAGGATCGACAGGTAATCCACACGCTGGCTTGGGTCCATCGGCGCACTGACCCGCACCGACCCACCGTCTACAGCCTGCGCCACACCTGGGCCGAGCAGGTCGTTGACCTTGTCGACGATGCGCTTGGCGGTGGTGAAGTCGGGGCGATTGAGGTTCAGGGTCAGGGTATTGCCCTGGTTGAAGCCACTCGGTACCGCACGCTCGACACTGGCACCACCCGGAATACGGCCAGCCGACGGCACGTTGACGGTAATTTTCGACCCGTCACGGCCCTCGGCGTCGAAGCCGCCCACCACCAGGTTGCCCTGGGCGATAGCATAGACGTTGCCGTCGATACCCTTGAGCGGGGTCATCAGCAGGCTGCCGCCGCGCAGGCTCTTGGAGTTACCGATCGAGGAAACGGTAATGTCCACCACCTGGCCAGGCTTGGCGAACGCCGGCAAGTCGGCATGCACCGACACCGCCGCCACGTTCTTCAGCTGCACGTTGCCGGAACCGGCCGGCACCTTGATGCCGAACTGCGACAACATGTTGTTGAAGGTTTGCAGGGTGAACGGCGTCTGGGTGGTCTGGTCACCCGTACCGTTCAGGCCCACCACCAGGCCGTAACCGATCAACTGGTTGGAACGCACGCCAGAAATGCTGGCGATGTCCTTCAGGCGCTCGGCCTGGGCCGCAAAGGCACAGGACAGGAGCAGGGTTGCGGCAATCAGCTGCCTTGCGTTGAACATGGTCATCCGTACTCAGAAAGGCCAAAGCGGGCTGATGAAGAAGCGGTCCAGCCACCCAGGCTGGCTGGCATCGGCGAACGAGCCAGTACCGGAATAAGTGATGCGCGCGTCGGCCACACGGGTGGACGGCACGGTGTTGTCGGTGGCGATATCGTCGGCACGCACCATGCCGGCAATGCGCACCAGCTCTTCGCCGGTGTTCAGGGTCAGCCACTTCTCGCCGCGCACGGCGATGATGCCGTTGGGCAGCACTTCGGCCACGGTCACGGTAATCGAACCGGTCAGGGTGTTGCCCTGGGTGGCCTTGCTGTCGCCTTTGGTGGCGCGCTCGCCGTTGTAGCCGGCTTCCAGCGACAAATCACCACCGCCGAACGGGTTGTTGGTGTTCGGTGTGCTGCCAAACAGCGAGGTCAGGCCGATGTCGGCCTTGCTGTTCTTCTGGATCTGCGAGCCCGCGTTCTTGCTGGCCGAGGTTTTCTCGTTGAGGGTGATGGTGATGATGTCACCCACCCGGAACGCCTTGCGGTCGCTGTACAGGTTCTGCTCGAAACCGGCCTGGTAGATCGAACCGTTGTTGGCCGCTGCCGGCAATGGGGTGCGCGGCAACACCGGCGCGTAGTACGGGTCGTTGGGCTTGGGCGTCGGCGCGACGCAACCTGCCAGCAACACCGCCCCCCCCAGGGCGAAAACGGACAACAGACGATTCATGACGCTTACCTCACGGGTGCAACGGAGTGACAGGGCTTAGAGCTGCTGGGTTACGAACGACAGCATCTGGTCGGCGGTGGAAATGACCTTGGAGTTCATCTCGTAGGCACGCTGGGTGGTGATCATGTTCACCAGCTCTTCCACGGTGCTGACGTTGGAGTTTTCCAGGGTCTGCTGCTGGGTGGTGCCGAAACCGTTCAAGCCTGGGGTGCCGACTTGTGGCGCACCACTGGCGGCGGTCTCGAGGAACAGGTTGTCGCCGATTGCCTGCAGGCCAGCCGGGTTGATGAAGTCGGCGGTCTGGATGTTGCCGATCACCTGCGCTGCCGGGTTGCCGGCGGTGGTGATCGACACAGTGCCGTCCTGGCCGACGGTGAAGGTCTGCGCATCGTTTGGCACCACGACAGCAGGCTCCAGGGCGTAGCCATTGGCGGTGACGATCTGGCCGTCGGAGTTCAGGTGGAAGGTACCGTCACGGGTGTACGAAACAGTGCCGTCCGGCTGCAGAATCTGGAAGAAACCACGGCCGTTGACCGCCATGTCCAGCGGGTTTTCGGTGGTTTGCAGGCTGCCGGCGACGAAGCTTTTCTGGGTGCCGACAATGCGCACACCGGTACCGACTTGCAGGCCCGAAGGCAGCTCGCTGTCCTGGGTGGACTGGGCACCAGGCTGACGCTTGATCTGGTAGAGCAGGTCGGCGAACTCGGCGCGATCACGTTTGAAGCCGGTGGTCGAGACGTTGGCCAAGTTGTTGGAAATGACCGTCAGGTTGGTGTCCTGGGCGGACAGGCCGGTTTTAGCGACCCAAAGAGCCGGAAGCATGTAAGTTCTCCTCGTGCGCCTGTTTTACGGCACCCGTTCAAAAGTGATTAGCCGATTTGCAAAACCCGAGCCATGGCTTCGTCGCCTTCCTTGGCCGTGTTCATCATCTTGACGTGCAGTTCGAACTGGCGAGACAGCGCCAGCACCGAGGTCATTTCCTCGACAGCATTGACGTTGCTGCCTTCCAGGAAGCCTGCCACCACCCGCACGTTGACGTCGGCATCGGCCGGCTGGCCGGAGGTGGTGTGGATCAGGCCATCCAGGCCCTTCGTCAGGCCTTTGGTGTCCGGGTTGACCAGCTTGATGCGGTCGACCTCGGCCATCACCCGCGGGTCTTCACCCATGGAGCGGATGCTGATGGTGCCGTCGGCGCCCACCTCCACTTTCTGCTCTGGCGGGATGGCGATCGGGCCACCGTTGCCCATCACCGGCATGCCATTGCCGGCACGCAGCACGCCGAGGGCATCGATGTTCAGGCTGCCGGTGCGCACATAAGCCTCGCTGCCGTCCGGTGCCTGCACGGCGATGAAACCCTTGCCGGTCACGGCAACATCCAGGTCACGCCCCGTCTCAACCAACGGACCTTCGCTGAAGTCGGTGGCCGGGCGCTCGGTCATGGCAAAGGCGCGCGCCGGAAAGCTGTCGCCAAACACCGGCATCGAACGGGCCTGCTCCAGATCACGCTGAAAACCGTTGGTGGAAATGTTCGCCAGGTTGTTGGCGTGGGCCTTCTGCGCCAGCGCGTTCTGGCTGGCACCGGTCATGGCCACATAAAGCAACTTGTCCACAGTATCTCCTCTGCGCGTCGCTGCCGCGCTGTCACTTGGCAGGTTCGAAGCAATAATCGAACCAAGTCTGAAACCGCCTGTTTATGGGGGTTTAAGCGGGGCGAGGGGCAAAAAACGTCAGTTTGTCGGCGGATGTTTGCCGCCTGCGGCAAAGGCTTGTTCAGAAGGTGCGGCAAGCGGCGTTGTTGTAGGGGCCGGAATGGCGCACCCAACCTTCGCCCGGGTTGCTGGCCGAACACAGGTAGCGGCCGGTGGCCAGGCTTTGCCATTGGTAGAACGGGGCGGGAGCGGCCGAGAGCGGCAAGGCCATGGCCAGGAGAGCTGTGAGCATTAGCCGTTTCATGGAGGGGGAACCTTCGAGAATTTGGGGCCGCGTTGCGGCCCATCGCGACACAAGGCCGCCCCTACAGGTGAACGTGATCTCCTGTAGGAGCGGCCTTGTGTCGCGATGGGCTGCAAAGCAGCCCCAATTACAGACAACACCACACTAACAAGCGACCATCAGGTCATCTGAATGATGGTCTGCATGATGGTGCTTTCGGTGGAAATGGTCTTGGCGTTCGCCTGGTAGTTGCTCTGCGCCTTGATCAGGTTGACCAGCTCACCGGTCAGGTCGACGTTGGAGTCTTCCAGCGCACCGCCAGTGATCTGGCCCAGGGTGCCGGTGTCCGGGGCGCCGATCACCGGCACACCCGAAGCGTAGGACTCTTTCCAGTTGGTGCCGCCAATCGGGGTCAGGCCCTGCAGGTTGGCGAAGTTGGCGATGGCCACCTGGCCGATCACCTTGTCCTGGCCGTTGGTGAAGTTGGCGAACATGTTGCCGCTTTGGTCGATGGTCAGGCCCGACAGCTCACCGGTGGCAAAGCCGTCCTGGCTCTTGGCGGTGGTGGCGGATGCGGCGTTGTACTGGGTGGTGCCAAGCATGTCCAGGTTGACCCCGGCGACGTTGGCGGTAGCGCCGTTGGCACCCCATACACCGGCAGCGTTCTTCTGTGCCGGGATCCAGTTGTCGAGGGTGAAGCTTTTGTTGGCCGCGATGGTCATGCCACCCGCTACCGGGCCTGCGGTCATGGCCGCAGTGTCCAGGGTACCGTCAGATTTGAACGGCAGCTTGTTGGCCAGCGGCGTGGTCGAAGTCGGGTCGGCCGGGTTGCGCCCGTCGATGGTGGTGTACATGGTCCAGGAGTTGCTGGTGGCATCCTTGACGAAGTACTGGTTCAGCTGGTGCGCGTTACCTTGGCTGTCGTACACATCGGTATTGAATGTGTAGTTGTAGGTGCCAGTGTTGGCGGGGTCGAACGGCGTCACGGCCGGTGCAGTGGCGCTGGAATTCAGGTTGACGTTCTCGGAGATTTTTCCGGTCGGGTTCGGCGTCAGGTTCGAGGTGTCGATCTGCAGATCAGTCAACACGCCCTGGGTGATCTTGCCGTTGGCATCCACGGCATAACCTTGCAGCTTGGAGCCGGACGCGTTGACCACGTAGCCGTCCTTGTCGCTGTAGAACGCACCGGCACGGGTGTAGATCTTCGAGCCGTTGTCGCTCATCACGAAGAAGCCGTTGCCATCGATGGCCATGTCCAGCGCCTGGCCGGTGCCGTTGATGTTGCCAGGGGTGAACAACTGCGACACAGCTGCCGTCTTCACGCCCGTGCCGACGGTGTTCTTGCCGGCACTGGTACCGCGAATGGAGTTGGAGTACTGGTCGGCGAACTCGGCGCGCGACGACTTGAAGCCGGTGGTGGCGACGTTGGCAATGTTGTTGCCGGTAACGTTCAGGGCCTTGTTCGCTGCATAGAGGCCGCTAAGGCCGATATTGAAAGACATGTGTAACTCCTGTCGTTTTGCTCAGGCCCTAGATGCCGATGCTTTGGATTTTGGAAAGCGCAACACTGCCCAGCCCAGCCAGGTTGAGTGTCATCTCCGAACCGTTGGTACCCATGGTCACACTGGTCACCGAGGCCGGCAGGTTGGTGGTCATGGCCGTGGCCTTGCCGTCGATCGAAGCGGTAGCCTTGAAGGTGTAGGTACCTGCTGCCGCTACTTCGCCGTCATCGTTCTTGCCATCCCAGGTAAAGTCGATCTTGCCGGCTTTCTGAGTACCCAGGTCGATGGTGCGAACCAGCTTGTCATCCTTGTCGTAGATACCCACCGAGGTGGCGGTACTGGACGAGGTGAGGTTGACCGTGCCTTTCAAATCCTTGCTGGTGTCGACCACCGCCTTGTCGGTCTGGACAATCACATTGCGCCCGACCAGTGACGACGCCTGCAGCGCCTGGGAAGACTGCAGCCCCGCCGCGATATAGGTCACCGAGTCATTGAGCGACTGCATGCTCTCAAGGCTACTGAACTGCGCCAACTGCGCCACGAACTCGCCGTTTTCCTGTGGGTCGAGCGGGTTCTGGTTCTTCATCTGGGTAACCAGCAACTGCAGGAAGGCATCTTTGCCCAGTGCACTGCCGGCAGCGCCGGTGTTGCTGTTGTTCTTTGACGCCTGCTTCTGCAGTGAGGTCAGGTACGCACTGTTGACGTCAGAGGTGGAATTGGTGGTAGTCATGTCGGCTTCCTATCACTGCCCCAGGGTCAGGACTTTCTGCATCATGCTCTTGGCCGTGTTCATCAGCTCGGCGTTGGTCTGGAACGCGCGGCTGGCGGAGATCATGTCAGCCATCTCCTCGACCACATTGACGTTCGGGTAGTAGACGTAGCCATCCTTGTTCGCCGCCGGGTGGTTAGGCTCGTAGCGCGCCTCCAGGGTGCTCTGGTCTTCGACGATGCCTTTTACCTGCACGCCCTGCCCTGCTTCGCCCTGGTCTTCGAACAGCGATTGGCTGCCGCCAGCCTGTGCGTTCTGGAAGGTGGTGGCGAACACCGGGTGGCGAGCGCGATAGGTCTGGTCGATGCTCGAAGACACGGTCTCGGCGTTGGCAATGTTGGACGCGACGGTGTTCAGGCGCGTGTTCTGCGCGCTCATGCCGCTACCGGCAATGTTGAAGACACTGGAAAGGGACATGGTCATTCTCCCCGCAGGGCGGAAACCAGCCCTTTGAATTTACTGTTGAGCAAGGTGAAGCTGGCCTGGAAGCCAATGGCGTTTTCGGTGTAGTTCGATTGCTCGATCTGCGCGTCCACGGTGTTCTGGTCGATCGACGGCTGCAGCGGCGTGCGGTACTTGAGGGTTTCATCCGCCATGGCCAGGCCATCAGCCTCGATGTGCCGGCTGTTGGTACGGTCAAGGCTGAAGCGACCGCCGCTCTGCTGCTTGTCGCTTTCGGCGGCGAGCACCGAGGCGAAGTCCATGTCACGCGCCTTGTAGTTGGGCGTATCGGCGTTGGCGATGTTGTTGGCCAGCACTTCGGCGCGCTGGGCGCGGAAGCCCAGGGCCTTTTCGTGAATACCAAGCGCCTTGTCGAAGCTGATGCTCATGTCGGGGAAACCTTCGAAGGTTGACCGGAATTTCGTTGAGCAAGGTATAGCAAGGGCTGTGCCAACCCTTGAAAAGCCAGAGAATACGGGGCTGCGAGATGAAGTACTGTCAAGGTGATGCCAGAAAAGCGGCAAAGGCCTTCCGCCTAGGGCGGCGAAAGCGGCAATTGCCGGGCGGCAAAAGCGGTAAAACAAAAAATTGACGTCAGTGTTTGGCGATGTAGGTGTGGCGCCTGGGAGATCGAGCGCCACCACACCCCTCAAGACAGACCCTACTTGGCCTGGTAGATGATGCCCGGGCTGCATTGGACCATCTGGTAGTGGTCCGGCAAGCCATTGAGCGCCTCCGAGGCGCCGAGGAACAGGTAGCCACCCGGCTTCAAGGTACTGTGAATGCGCAGCAGGATGTCCCGCTTCACCTGCGCCGAGAAGTAGATCAACACGTTGCGACAGAACACGATGTCGAACTTGCCCAGGCTGGCATAGCTGTCCAGCAGGTTGAACGAGCGGAACTCGACGCGACTGCGAATCGCCGGCTTGACCGCCCAGCGCCCAGGCCCCTTGGGGTCGAAATAGCGCTGCAGGCGCTCCTGGGACAAGCCGCGGGCAATCGCCAGGCTGTCGTACTCACCGGTCTTGCAATTGTTCAGCATGGTGCCCGACAGGTCGGTGGCAACAATCTGCGCGCCCATCTTCAGCTGGCCGAGGTTGCTGCGCTCGAACTCGTCGATGGCCATGGAGATGGAGTACGGCTCCTGCCCCGACGAACAGGCCGCCGACCACATGCGCAGGCGCTGGCCGGGGTTGTTGCGGATGAACTCGGGGATCACCTTGTTCTTCAGCACTTCGAACGGGTAGGTATCGCGAAACCACAGGGTCTCGTTGGTGGTCATGGCATCGACCACCTGCTCACGCAAACCGCCGCGCGGCTGGGCCTGGATGCGCTGCACCAGCTCGCCCAGGCTCTTGATGCCCTGTTGTTCCATCAGCTTGTTGAGACGGCTGGAAACCAGGTACTGCTTATTCTCGCCCAGCAGGATGCCACAGGCTTTCTCCAGGAAGACCCGGAACTGTTCGAAATCCAAATTACCCGTAGACACTACTGCCGCCTCTTTTCAATCACTGGTGCCGGGGCATGCCCCGGCTGCTTCAATGCGCTGCCTTGATCCGGTCGACCACCCGCTGGGCCAGGTCGTCCGGCTTGAACTTGGCCAGGAAGTCATCGGCACCGACCTTCTTGACCATTGCCTGGTTGAACACCCCGGAAAGCGAAGTATGCAGGCAGATGTGCAATTTTTGCATACGCGGGTCGCTGCGGATCTCCGCCGTGAGCGTGTAGCCGTCCATTTCCGGCATTTCAATGTCCGAGATCATCATCAGGAACTCTTCTTCCGGCTTTTTGCCCTCATCCACCAACTGACGCAGGTAGTTCAGAGCCTGACGGCCATCGTTGAGCGCAACCACTTCGACCCCTACGGTCTGCAGGCAGCGGCTGACCTGCTTGCGCGCCACCGACGAATCGTCGACGGTCAGCACCCGCATCAGCACGGCCTTGTCCTGCACCTCGGCATCGATCACCCCAGCCGATACCGACTCGGACGAAGGCGACACTTCAGCCAGCACCTTTTCCACGTCGATGATCTCGACCATGCGGTTGTCCACCCGGGTGACCGCCGTCAGGTAGTGGTCGCGACCGGTCCCCTTGGGTGGCGGATGAATCTCTTCCCAGTTCATGTTGACGATGCGCTCCACCGAGTGCACCAGGAAGCCCTGGGTCTTGGTGTTGTACTCGGTGATGATCACGAAGCTGTTGCGCGTGTCTTCCCGCAGCGGTCGCAACCCGGTGGCCATCGACAAGTCGAGGATCGGGATGGTCGCCCCACGGATATTGGCAACGCCACGCACCACCGGGTGCGCCTTGGGCAGCAGGGTCAGCGCAGGGCATTGCAGCACTTCCCTGACCTTGAATACGTTGATGCCGTATAGCTGTTCGCCATTGAGGCGGAACAGCAGCAATTCCAGGCGATTCTGCCCCACCAGCTGCGTGCGCTGGTTGACCGAATCCATAACACCCGCCATGCCAGACTCCTTTATCTTTCAGCCTTTCGTTGCAACTCAGGTAGCGAGTCGGCACGGGCTTTGCTTTTTTGAGCGTCATGCACACGAAAACGACATTTTTCCGACGATTGACGCGCCTGCTGACTGGCTCGCTGGCCACCCTGTGTCTGCTGGTGCCCGGCGTTCGCACGGTGGCGGACGCGTTTACCTTGCCTGAACAGCTTATCGGTGTCACCCAAGGGTTTCTTGAATTCACCGTCGAAGACTATCTGGCCACCACCCAGACCGCCGGCCGCTATGAAATCCAGGTCAACCCACTGGACCCGCGCCTGCGCATGCCGCTGTGCAGTCAGCAGCTGGACGCCTCACTGGAAAGCCCGGCTCAGCCGTTGGGCCGCGTGACAGTGCGGGTGCGCTGCGATGGCGCGGCGCCGTGGACGGTGTTCGTCCCCGCCACCGTGCGGCTGTTCCGCGACGTGGTGGTGGTTACCCGCCCGCTCAAGCGCGACAACACGGTGGGCGAAGGTGACGTGGCCCTGCGCGAGCGGGATGTCGGCACCCTGGGCCAGGGCTTTCTGACCGAGCTGGACCAGGCGGTGGGCATGAAAATGCTACGCCCCACGGTGATCGACCAGGTGCTCACCCCGCAACACCTGGAACAGGCCGAGGTGGTACGCAAGGGAGATCAAGTGGTGATCATTGCCCGCAGTGGCAGCCTGAGCGTGCGCATGCCGGGTGAGGCCCTGAGCAAGGGCGGCCTGAGCGAGCAGATACGGGTACGCAACCTCAACTCCAAGCGAGTGGTGAAGGCCAGGGTGACCGGCCCCGGCCAGGTCGAGGTGAGTATGTAGGCCAGCCACCAGATTGCGCTGGCAGTGAGGAACCGCTTTTCCTAAACTGTGTCAGAACACGGGTTCGCGAGCTTGCTGACAGGCGGCGATGCATTTGTGCCTAAAGTTTCTATCGGGTTGGCCGAAAACAAGGCAAGCGTCCAAATACCCAGAGGTTTCTGATCATGGTCATCGACTTCAGTCGTTTGAATAACTCTCCGTCCGTCACGGGCGGCGTGCGCGGCAACACCGCGTCCGGCAGCGCCGAAAAACCGGCAGCCAGCCAGGAAGCGGCAAGTGCCACCAGCACCAGCGGAGAAGCGGTACACCTCAGCCAAGAGGCACAGCAGTTGCAGAAGATCAGCGACAAGCTGCGCGACGAGCCGGTGGTCAACAGCGCCCGTGTGGCCCAGTTGAAACAGGCGATCGCCGACGGCAGCTACCAGGTCGATGCCGGCCGGGTCGCCAGCAAACTGCTCGATTTCGAAGCCCAGCGCTGACCGTACGGCGCGCTGACTTCACGGACGCTAGAAAAGCCAAGAGTTAGCCATGCACGACACCACCTTGCTGCAACTGATCGAAGATGACATTGCCCCGATGCAGGAACTGCTCGACCTTCTGCACAAGGAGGCGATCGCCCTGCATGGCCGCGACATGCCGCTGCTGGAGCAAATCCTGGCGCGCAAGCAGTCGTTGATCATCTTGCTCGAGCAGCACGGCCAGCGCCGCAGCCAATTGCTCGGCAGCCTGGGCCTGAGTGCCGACCGCAGCGGTGTGCAGGCGGTAGCCGCGCAGTCGCCGCATGGCGATGTGATGCTGCAGCGCCTCGACATGCTGTCGCAACTGATGGACGACTGCCAACAGGTCAACCAGACCAATGGCCGGATCATCCAGGTGCAGCAACACGTCACCAACAACCAGGTCAGGATCCTCATGGGCGGCGATTCGCCCTCGCTCTACGACAGCCGCGGCAGCACCTCGCCGCTGGCCAAGCCGCGCGCCCTCAGCCAAGTGTGATTTTTCTATCAAGGCACGGAACATACTGGCAAAATGCCGTTACTTGCGTGTGTCGCTTTTGCCTGGAGAACGATAAGCCGTGTTCAATGAATCCGATGCCCCGCAACCACCAAAGGTGCTGAGCACCCCCTTGGAAATTGCGGCCAACTTGCGGCAGTTGCAGGAAAGCCACGACCCCCTGATCATCACCTTCCACGACCGCAGCCAGCGTTTCCAGAGCTACGTGGTACACGTGGACCGAGAAAGCAACACCCTGGCACTGGACGAGATGATCCCTCGTGACGGCGAGAAGTTCATCGAAAACGGCGAGCACTTTCGCGTCGAAGGCTTCCACGATGGCGTGCGCATCGCCTGGGAATGCGACCACGAGCTGAAGATCAGCGAAGTCAACGGCCACCGCTGCTACAGCGGCGCCCTGCCGCAAGAGATGACCTACCACCAGCGCCGCAACGCCTTCCGTGCCGCGCTGAAACTGTCGCAGCTGGTCGATATCATCCTCGATGGTGCCCACCTCAAGGGCAACGGCGCCCTGCGCGGCAAGCTGCTGGATATTTCGGCCACCGGCTGCAAACTGCGCTTCGAAGGCAATGTCGAAGACCGCCTGCAACTGGGCCAGGTGTATGAGCGCTTCAAGGCGGGCAACCCGCTCGGCCTGGTGGACACCATGGTCGAGCTGCGTCACCTGCACTATGAAGAGCGCATCAACACCACTTTTGCCGGCGTGCGTTTCCATAACCTGAGCGGGCAGGCACAGCGCAAGATCGAGAGCTTTGTGTACCAGCTGCAGCGTGAGGCGCGGCGGTTCGACAAAGACGACTATTGATCGTCGGCTGATTGCAAAAACGCCACCTGTCGAGGTGGCGTTTTCATTTGTGGTCCTCCTGTGCCGACCCTTTCGCGGGTTTAGCCGCAAAGGGCCGGCACAAGCTTAAACGGACTTGCTGACCTCCCCTTCCGGCGCAGCCGCTTGTTGCTCGGCGGTCTTCTCTTCCTCCTCGGTATCCTCCGCCGCCACCGGTGCCTGCATCACGTCCTGCACAGTCTGCTCATCCACCCGTGGGTCCAACGCTGCCGACAGCGGTGAGCCGGCCGCCGGCATGGCCACGTGACCCAGCGGTGCGTCCTGCACCTGATGCAGGCCGGTAACCGCTTTCGGTCGGATGCGCCACACCAGCACCAGCGCAAAGAACACGAAGAAGGCATACAGCATCTGCGCGCCCAGCATCTTCATCAGCACACCCGCCGCCAGCGGCCCGATGCACGCGCCCACGCCATAGGTCACCAACAGCATGGCCGTCAGCGACACCCGCCGCTCGCTCTCCACGTGGTCGTTGGAAAACGCCACAGCCAGCGGATACAGGCAGAACTGCAGCAACGAAATCAGGAAGCCGATACCGAACAGCAGCTCCAGCGGCACACTGGGCAGTATCGCCAATGGCGCAGCGGCCAGCGCCAGGCCTATTGCCACGCTACGGATCAGCACTGCCCGGTCGTAACGGTCAGACAACCATCCCAGCGGCCACTGCACCAGCAGGCCGGCAAAAATGCAGCTACCCATGAACAGACCAATCTGCTCGGTCGTCATCCCTTGGCTTGAGGCATACAAAGGCGCCAAGCCGTAGAACGAACCCACGATCAACCCGGAACCGAGCACCGTACTGAGCGACTGCGGCACACGCTTGATGAAGAACTTCGGCTCCATCGGGGCCGGGCGCAAGGGCGCCGGGTGAATGCGCCGGGTCATCGCCACCGGCACCAGGCACAGGGCAAAGCACATCGCTACCAGCATCAGCAGCTCAGGGCCGAGCTGCGGGTGGACCACCAGAATAAGCTGGCCCAGGACCAGGCCCAGGTACGAAGCGATCATGTAGCCGCTGAACACCGCGCCGCGGTGTTTCACATCGGCCTGCTCGTTGAGCCAGCTCTCGATGACCATGTACTGGCACATCATGCCCAAGCCCACGATCATGCGCAGCCCCACCCAGGCAGGCAGCCAGTTGGTCAGGCCATGACCGAGCACTGCGGCGCCGACAATACCGGCGCAGGTGGCATAGGCGCGTATATGCCCTACCCGGCCGATCAGCCGGTGGCCGACTTTGCCGCCAACCGCCAGGCCAAAGTAGTTGGCCGCCATCAACGCACCCACCCACAGGCTGTCGACATGGTCGGCAGCCAGGCGCAGGGCCAGGTAGGTACTGAGCAGGCCCGAGCCGATCAACATCATCAGCGCGGCGAAATACAACGACTGAAACGGCTTCCATACATTTCGCATACGTACCGAGAAGCTCCCTGGTCAGGTGGCGGTAGGTGCTAGCAGCATAAGGGCAAATGCCGGTCAGTGCAGGCCCCCGCCAGCAAAATGCCGCGGCGAGGACGTGTCCGATGCAGGTCGTGTCGCGATCAGGCCTGTGCCGCCAGCACCCGGCGCTCCCACGGGGTGATCTCATCGTAGAAATCGGTCAGTTCCAGGGTCTTGCTGGCGATGTAGCCTTCGATGAACTCGCTGCCGAACAGTTCCCGTGCCAGTGTGCTGCGCTTGAGCCTTTCAAGGGCTGCATGCAGGGTACACGGCAGGCTCAGGTGCTCGGGCACTTCGAACTCGCCCTGGATGGCGGGCGACGGCTGCAGGCGCTGCTCGATGCCGTGCAGCCCGGCGGCCAGGCTGGCGGCGATGGCCAGGTAGGGGTTGGCGTCGGCACCGGGTAAACGGTTTTCGACCCGTCGCGCGGCCGGCGCACTGGCCGGAATACGCAAACCGGCGGCACGGTTGTCCTCGGACCAGCAGGCATTGTTCGGCGAGGCATAGGGGTGGCACAGGCGCTGATAGGAATTGACGTTGGGAGCGAACAGCGCGGTGAAATCGGCCATGCACGCCTGCAAACCGCCGATGAAGTGGTAGAAGGTATCGGTCGGCAGGCCCTGCTCGTCGCTGAACACATTACGCCCGCTGCTGGCCTCGACCAGGCTCTGGTGGATATGCATGGAACTGCCAGGCGTACGCGCCAACGGCTTGGCCATGCACACCACGGTCAGCCCATGCTTGAGCGCCACTTCCTTGAGCAGGTGCTTGAACAGGAACGTCTGGTCGGCCAGCAGCAGCGGGTCGCCATGCAGCAAGTTGATCTCGAACTGGCTGACGCCCATTTCGTGCATGAAGGTGTCGCGCGGCAGGCCGAGCGCGGCCATGCACTGGTACACCTCTTTGAAGAACGGGCGCAGGCCGTTGTTGGAGCTGACACTGAACGCTGAATGGCCCAGCTCGCGGCGGCCGTCGGTGCCCAGCGGTGGCTGGAACGGCTGCTGCGGGTCACTGTTGGGGGCAAACACGAAGAACTCAAGCTCGGTCGCCACTACCGGTGCCAGACCCAACGCTGCGTAGCGGGCGATCACGGCCTTAAGCTGGCCCCGGGTGGACAGTGCCGAGGGCCGGCCATCCAGTTCATTGGCATCGCAGATGGCCAGGGCGCGACCGTCATCGCTCCAGGGCAAGCGATGAACCTGGCTGGGTTCGGCTACCAACGCCAGGTCGCCGTCGTCACTGCCGTAGAATTTCGCCGGCGGGTAGCCGCCCATGATGCATTGCAGCAGCACCCCACGGGCCATCTGCAGGCGGCGGCCTTCAAGAAAGCCTTCGGCGGTCATCACCTTGCCGCGTGGGACGCCGTTGAGGTCGGGGGTGACGCATTCGATTTCATCGATGCCCTGGAGCTGAGCGATGCTCATGACGCTTGTCCTTGTTGTTGTAGGCTGACAACAACATAGGCTGGGGGTGTTTAAAATATCAAGCAGCCTCTCGAACGCCTGGGGCCTCTTCTATTCGCGCAAGGTCATGCCATTGGCCGGCAACGGCAAGGCCGTCTTGTAGCGCACCTGTTTCAAGGCAAAACTCGAGCGGATATTTGCCACCCCCGGCAACCGGGTCAGGTAGTCGAGAAAGCGCTCCAGCGCCTGGATACTCGGCAACAGCACCCGTAGCAGGTAATCCGGGTCCCCGGTCATCAGGTAGCACTCCATCACCTCGGGCCGTTCGGCAATTTCTTCCTCGAAGCGGTGCAACGACTGCTCTACCTGTTTTTCCAGGCTGACATGGATGAACACATTCACATCCAGCCCCAACGCCTCGGGCGACAACAAGGTCACCTGCTGGCGGATCACCCCCAGTTCTTCCATGGCCCGCACCCGGTTGAAACAGGGCGTGGGCGACAGGTTGACCGAGCGTGCCAGCTCGGCGTTGGTGATGCGGGCGTTTTCCTGCAGGCTGTTGAGAATGCCGATATCGGTACGATCGAGTTTGCGCATGAGACAAAATCACCGGTTTTTTGTGTTTATGCGGAATGTTTATCTGCCCCGCTCGGCAAAGGCAACCAACTTGAGAGAAAAATTCTCCCGCCGGGCCACTAACATGTAGATGACGCTGACCTACCAGTCACAAGCCGGTATTCAGCGGCGGCCGCTTCAGAGCTCACAAAAACAAATACCCGAGCGAGCGTAAAAAGCATGAACGAGTACGCCCCCCTGCGTTTGCATGTGCCCGAGCCCACCGGCCGGCCAGGCTGCCAGACCGATTTTTCCTACCTGCGCCTCAACGATGCAGGTCAAGCCCGTAAACCCCCTGTCGATGTCGACGCTGCCGACACTGCCGACCTGTCCTACAGCCTGGTCCGCGTGCTTGACGAGCACGGCGACGCGCAAGGCCCGTGGGCCGAAGACATCGACCCGCAAATTCTCCGCCAAGGCATGCGCGCCATGCTCAAGACGCGGATCTTCGACAGCCGCATGGTGGTTGCCCAACGGCAGAAGAAGATGTCCTTCTACATGCAGAGCCTGGGCGAAGAAGCCATCGGCAGCGGCCAGGCGTTGGCGCTGAACCGCACCGACATGTGCTTCCCGACCTACCGCCAGCAAAGCATCCTTATGGCCCGTGACGTGTCGCTGGTCGAGATGATCTGCCAACTGCTGTCCAACGAGCGCGACCCGCTCAAGGGCCGACAGCTGCCGATCATGTACTCGGTACGCGAAGCCGGCTTCTTCACCATCAGCGGCAACCTGGCCACTCAGTTCGTGCAGGCGGTCGGCTGGGCCATGGCGTCGGCGATCAAAGGCGATACCAAGATCGCTTCGGCCTGGATCGGCGACGGCGCCACCGCCGAATCGGACTTCCACACTGCCCTCACCTTTGCCCACGTGTACCGCGCCCCGGTGATTCTCAACGTGGTCAACAACCAGTGGGCCATTTCTACCTTCCAGGCCATCGCCGGTGGCGAGTCGACTACCTTTGCCGGCCGTGGCGTGGGTTGTGGTATCGCTTCGCTGCGGGTTGACGGCAACGACTTCGTCGCCGTGTACGCCGCCTCGCGCTGGGCTGCCGAGCGCGCTCGTCGCGGCCTGGGCCCAAGCCTGATCGAGTGGGTCACCTACCGCGCCGGCCCGCACTCGACCTCGGACGATCCGTCCAAGTACCGCCCTGCCGATGACTGGAGCCACTTCCCGCTGGGCGACCCGATCGCCCGCCTGAAGCAGCACCTGATCAAGATCGGCCACTGGTCCGAGGAAGAACACCAGGCCACCACGGCCGAGTTCGAAGCGGCGGTGATTGCCGCGCAGAAAGAAGCCGAGCAGTACGGCACCCTGGCCAACGGTCACATCCCGAGCGCCGCCTCGATGTTCGAGGACGTGTACAAGGAGATGCCCGACCACCTGCGCCGTCAACGCCAGGAACTGGGGGTTTGAGATGAACGACCACAACAACAGCATCAACCCGGAAACCGCCATGGCCACCACTACCATGACCATGATCCAGGCCCTGCGCTCGGCCATGGATGTCATGCTCGAGCGCGACGACAATGTGGTCGTGTACGGCCAGGACGTCGGTTACTTCGGCGGCGTGTTCCGCTGCACCGAAGGCCTGCAGACCAAGTACGGCAAGTCGCGCGTGTTCGACGCGCCAATCTCCGAGAGCGGCATCGTCGGCACCGCCGTTGGCATGGGTGCCTACGGTCTGCGCCCGGTCGTGGAGATCCAGTTCGCCGACTACTTCTACCCCGCCTCCGACCAGATCGTCTCCGAGATGGCGCGCCTGCGCTACCGTTCGGCCGGCGAGTTCATCGTCCCGCTGACCTTGCGCATGCCTTGCGGCGGTGGCATCTATGGTGGCCAGACCCACAGCCAGAGCCCGGAAGCGATGTTCACCCAGGTGTGCGGCCTGCGCACCGTCATGCCGTCCAACCCGTATGACGCCAAAGGCCTGCTGATTGCCTCGATCGAATGCGACGACCCGGTGATTTTCCTGGAGCCCAAGCGCCTGTACAACGGCCCGTTCGACGGCCACCACGACCGCCCGGTAACACCCTGGTCGAAGCACCCGCACAGCGCCGTACCCGACGGCTACTACACCGTGCCGCTGGACAAGGCCGCCATTACCCGCCCTGGCAATGACGTGACCGTGCTCACCTATGGCACCACGGTATACGTGGCCCAGGTGGCCGCCGAAGAAAGCGGCGTCGATGCCGAAGTGATCGACCTGCGCAGCCTGTGGCCGCTGGACCTGGACACCATCGTCGAGTCGGTGAAAAAGACCGGCCGCTGCGTGGTGGTGCACGAAGCGACCCGCACCTGCGGCTTCGGTGCCGAACTGGTGTCGCTGGTGCAGGAGCACTGCTTCCACCACCTGGAGGCGCCGATCGAACGCGTCACCGGTTGGGACACCCCCTACCCTCACGCACAGGAATGGGCTTACTTCCCAGGGCCTTCGCGGGTAGGTGCGGCATTGAAAAAGGTCATGGAGGTCTGAATGGGCACGCACGTCATCAAGATGCCGGACATTGGCGAAGGCATCGCGCAGGTCGAGTTGGTGGAATGGTTCGTCAAGGTCGGTGACATCATCGCCGAGGACCAGGTGGTGGCCGACGTCATGACCGACAAGGCCACCGTGGAAATTCCTTCGCCGGTCAGTGGCAAGGTGCTGGCCCTGGGTGGCCAGCCCGGTGAAGTGATGGCGGTCGGTAGCGAACTGATCCGCATCGAAGTGGAAGGCAGCGGCAACCATGTGGATACGCCACAGGCCAAGCCGGTAGACACGCCATCGGCCCCAGTGGCCGCCAAACCAGAACCGCAGAAAGAGATGAAACCCGCCGCGTACCAGGCGCCCGCCCAGCACGAAGCCGCACCCATCGTGCCGCGCCAGCCAGGCGATAAACCGCTGGCCTCGCCGGCCGTGCGCAAACGCGCCTTGGATGCCGGTATCGAACTGCGTTACGTGCATGGCAGCGGCCCGGCCGGGCGCATCCTGCACGAAGACCTCGACGCCTTCATGAGCAAGCCACAGCGTGCTGCCGGGCAAGCGCCGAGTGGCTATGCCAAGCGCAGCGACAGCGAGCAGGTGCCGGTGATCGGCCTGCGCCGCAAGATCGCCCAGCGCATGCAGGACGCCAAGCGCCGGGTCGCGCATTTCAGCTATGTGGAAGAAATCGACGTCACCGCCCTGGAAGCCCTGCGCCAGCAACTCAACAGCAAGCATGGCGATAGCCGAGGCAAGCTGACCCTGCTGCCGCTCCTGGTACGCGCCCTGGTCGTGGCACTGCGTGACTTCCCGCAGATCAACGCCACCTACGACGACGAAGCACAGATCATCACCCGCCATGGCGCGGTGCATGTGGGCATCGCCACCCAAGGTGACAACGGCCTGATGGTGCCGGTGCTGCGCCATGCCGAAGCGGGCAGCCTGTGGGCCAATGCTGGCGAGATTTCGCGCCTGGCCAACGCTGCGCGCAACAACAAGGCCAGCCGTGATGAGCTGTCCGGCTCGACCATCACCCTGACCAGCCTCGGCGCCTTGGGCGGTATCGTCAGCACCCCCGTGGTCAACACCCCGGAAGTGGCCATCGTCGGCGTCAACCGCATGGTCGAGCGACCAGTGGTGATCGACGGCCAGATCGTCGTGCGCAAGATGATGAACCTGTCCAGCTCGTTCGATCACCGCGTGGTCGATGGCATGGACGCCGCACTGTTCATCCAGGCCGTGCGTGGCCTGCTCGAACAACCCGCCTGCCTGTTCGTGGAGTGAACATGAACCCGACCCTTCAAACGACCCTGTTGATCATCGGCGGCGGCCCTGGCGGTTATGTAGCGGCTATCCGCGCCGGACAACTGGGCATTCCCACCGTGCTGGTGGAGGGCCAGGCACTGGGCGGCACCTGCCTGAACATTGGCTGCATCCCCTCCAAGGCGCTGATCCACGTGGCCGAGCAGTTCCACCAGGCATCGCGCTTCACCGAGCCATCGCCACTGGGCATCAGCGTGGCTTCACCACGCCTGGACATCGGCCAGAGCGTGGCCTGGAAGGACGGCATCGTCGACCGCCTGACCAGCGGTGTTGCCGCCCTGTTGAAAAAGCACGGGGTGAAAGTGGTGCACGGCTGGGCCAAGGTGCTCGACGGCAAGCAGGTCGAGGTCGATGGCCAGCGCATCCAGTGCGAACACCTGTTGCTGGCCACTGGCTCCAGCAGTGTCGAACTGCCGATGCTGCCGCTGGGTGGCCCGGTGATTTCCTCGACCGAAGCCTTGGCACCGAAAGCCCTGCCGCAACACCTGGTGGTGGTGGGCGGTGGCTATATCGGCCTGGAGCTAGGCATCGCCTACCGCAAGCTGGGCGCGCAGGTAAGCGTGGTGGAAGCGCGTGAGCGCATCCTGCCAACCTACGACAGCGAACTCACCGCCCCGGTGGCCGAGTCGCTGAAGAAGCTGGGCATCGCCCTGCACCTGGGCCACAGCGTCGAAGGCTACGAAAATGGTTGCCTGCTGGCCAACGACGGCAAGGGCGGGCAACTGCGCCTGGAAGCCGACCAGGTGCTGGTGGCCGTGGGCCGTCGGCCCCGTACCCAAGGTTTCAACCTGGAATGCCTGGCGCTGAAAATGAACGGTGCCGCCATCGCCATCGACGAGCGCTGCCAAACCAGCATGCACAACGTCTGGGCGATCGGCGACGTGGCTGGCGAGCCGATGCTTGCGCACCGGGCCATGGCCCAGGGCGAAATGGTCGCCGAAATCATCGCCGGCAAGGCCCGCCGCTTCGAACCGGCTGCGATTGCCGCCGTGTGCTTCACCGACCCGGAAGTGGTGGTGGTCGGTAAAACCCCGGAGCAGGCCAGCCAGCAAGGCCTGGACTGCATCGTCGCGCAGTTCCCGTTCGCCGCCAACGGCCGGGCCATGAGCCTGGAAGCGAAAAGCGGTTTCGTGCGCGTGGTGGCGCGGCGTGACAACCACTTGATCCTGGGCTGGCAGGCGGTTGGCGTGGCGGTTTCCGAATTGTCCACAGCGTTTGCCCAATCACTGGAAATGGGCGCCTGCCTGGAAGATGTAGCGGGCACCATCCATGCCCACCCGACGCTGGGTGAAGCGGTACAGGAAGCCGCCCTGCGCGCCCTGGGCCACGCACTGCATATCTGACACTGAAGCGGCCGAGGCCGAATTGGCCCGCTGCGCCGTGAGGCGCAGCGGGTCCTTTTTATGCCTGAAGCGGCCCAATCACTCGGCAATCGCGTTCTTGCCAGCATCTTTGGCCCGGTAAAGCGCCTTGTCTGCCCGCGCCAGCAGCGCGTGCTGGTCTTCCCCTTCCCGCCATTGCACCACGCCATAGCTCATGGTCAGCCGACAATCGCCCACCGGTTCCAGCTGCTCCATCGCCTGGCGCAAGCGCGCCGCCACCTCCAGCGCCTCCCCGAGCATGGTCTGCGGCAGCACGATGACGAACTCGTCGCCGCCCCAACGCGCCAGCAGGTCCAATTCGCGCAAGCAGGTGTGCAGGTTTTCGGCCACCCGGACCAGCGCCGCATCGCCACGGGCGTGACCGTAGCGGTCGTTGATGGGCTTGAAATCATCCATGTCCATGGCGATCAGCGATAACGGCTGGCGGAAGCGCTGAGCGCGTTCGCACTCCAACTGCAACGCTTTCTCCAGCCGATAGCGGTTGGCGACACGGGTCAACGCATCACGTTCGGCCAGTTCACGGTTTTCGTCCAGTTGCCGCTGCAACTGATGGTTCACCCAGGACAGCTCACGGGTGCGTTCGGCCACCTGGTATTCCAGCGACTGGTTCTTCTGCTCCAGCTCTGCCACCAGGCGCTTGCCGGCGTCGATGTTGCGGTGTGCACCAAGCATGCGTGCCACCGAGCCGTCTTCGTTATGCGCGATGATATAGCCGCTGTCTTCGATCCAGATGTAGCTGCCATCCTGGCAACGGCAACGGTATTCGATGAGGTAGCGCTCGTTGCGCTGATTGATGTAGGCCTCGAAATGCGCCATTACCCGTGTGTAGTCTTCGGGATGGATCACGCTTTCCCAGGTAAAAACCGAGTTGGCCATGGAGTGGCTGGCATAACCGAGCATGGTGTACCAGCCTGGATTGCGATAAACGTAACCGGTGTTGGCATTCCAGTCCCAGATGCCATCGCTGATCAACTCGAACAAAGTGTGCAACTGCTGTTCACTGAAGCCGGCTGGTGCCGGCCTGGTTTCCTGATTCATGGACGCTCTCCCTGATGCCCAGCAACTGCGCTCCGTTCAAGGGGCTGCCGACGGTGGTGGTAATTGCCGCAGGCGGCAAGATCATGCCTGTGACGGGCAAGCATATGCCCACCGTGCCGCGACCGGAATAGCACCAACGCGCTATTTGCATGACGGGGATAGGTGGCATGGCAATTGCCCTTCCCTGCTGCCTATGACATTTCCAAGGAGGAATTCATGACTATCGTAATCAACGGCCTCGGCTGGCAGGCCGCGCTCCATCAGCAACAGCGCACCGGCATGGACCAGGCCGCGGCCGACGTGCCGCAGTTCCGTCTACCAGTGGTCGCCAACAGCGCCACCGCGCAGCAGAGCCGCCAGGGCAATACCTCGCAGCAGGATGCCGAGGATGCCCGCGAGGAGGCCTTTGCCAAGCTCAAGGTGCAGTTGCAGAACCCTGGCAACGATCCTGGCCAGCCTGCTGAAATGGGTACGCAACAAACCAGCAGCGCCAGGCAGGACTTCCAGGATCTCATGTCCAAATCGCCTGCCGAGATGATCAAGGAAAAGCTGCTGCGCGAATTGGGCTTGACCGAGGACGAGTACAACGCCCTGCCACCTGAGAAGAAGGAACTGGTCGACCAGCAGATTGCCCAGCGCATGAAGGACGATATCGAGGCCAAGGCCCTGGCGAAGACCAATACTCAGTCAACCGGTGAGGACGAGAACGCACTGGCGGCCCGCCAGGTGTAAGCCCTACGGCGGTCGGTATGGCTGGCAGGGCGTTTCGTATAAGATATCCGCACTGCCTGATTGCTGGAATTTCCCGTGCCGCTGCCGTCTTTCAAAGCTACAGACCTGGGTGCAACACCCTCGATGTCGGAAATCATCGCCAAACACCTGCGCGAGGCGATCATCTCGGGCCAGCTGGCCGAAGGCGAACCCGTGCGCCAGGACGAAGTGGCGCAGGCGTTCAACGTCAGCAAGATCCCGGTGCGCGAGGCCCTGAAGCGCCTTGAGGCTGAAGGTCTGGTGGATTTCCACCGCAACCGTGGTGCATTGGTCACCCGCATCTCGGAACCTGAACTGGCGCAGATGTTCGAGGTACGGGTGTTGCTGGAGGTGAAGGCCATTCGCCTGGCGATCCCCAACATGACCGAACAGCATTTCGCTCGCGCCGAAGCCATTTGCGCGGAGTTCATCGGTGAAGATGACGTTGGCCGCTGGGCCGACCTCAACTGGGCGCTGCACGCTTGCCTGTACGAACCCGCAAGGCGGCCCTATCTGGTGGGCCTGATACGCTCGATCCATGACAAGGTGGAACGCTACCTGCGCATGCAGATGAGCCTGTCGGCGGGCAAGCTGCGCGCCGATCATGAGCACCGCGACATCGTTGCCGCCTGCCGGGCGCGCGATGTAGAGCTGGCGGCGCAACTGATCGAAGAACACATCAACGGGGTGTGCCAGAGCCTGTACGAGCACCTGCCCCACAACTGACTCAACAACCTGCTGCCGCTCGACGCCAAATCTCCCTTCTGGCTTTGTTTTTGCTTATCTAGATATCGTATACGAAATACCATATAAGGAATCAGCGGCATCGATTTGCCAGTGCCGCGCTGCCTACTCCTTCTTCCAATAATTACGTATCGGAGTGCAAAACCATGGCCACACCCTCTTCGGCGGCATCGGTGAATGTCGCAAAAACAGCAGACCAGGCCCCAGCGGGCATCAAGCGTGTGGTAGCTGCGGCCATGGCCGGCGCAGTCGCCGAGTGGTACGAATTTTTCCTTTACGGCACCGCCTCGGCACTGGTCTTCGGCCAGCTGTTCTTCCGCCAGACCGGCAGCGCCATGGATGGGATCATCGCCGCCTTTGCCCTCTATGCCGTAGGTTTCCTCGCCCGCCCCATCGGTGGCCTGGTGTTTGGCCATTACGGTGACAAGGTTGGCCGCAAGCATTTACTGCAAATCAGCCTGATCGTGGTCGGGATAACCACCTTCCTGATGGGCTGCCTGCCCACCTTCGAACGCATCGGCTATGCCGCACCCATCCTGTTGGTGGTGCTGCGGCTGATTCAGGGCTTTGCCTTTGGCGGCGAATGGGGCGGCGCGGTGCTGCTGGTGTCCGAACACAGCCCGGACAACCGCCGCGGCTTCTGGGCCAGTTGGCCACAAGCGGGGGTGCCGGCCGGCAACCTGATCGCCACCATCATCCTGCTGCTGTTGTCATCCAACCTGAGCGAAGCGCAGTTCCTTGACTGGGGTTGGCGGGTGGCCTTCTGGTTCTCGGCGGTGGTGGTGCTGATCGGCTACTGGATCCGCACCCGGGTCGACGATGCACCGATCTTCAAGGAAGCCCAGGCCAAGCAGCAGAAGCTGGAAAGCCAACAACTGGGCGTGGTGGAAGTGGTTACCAAGTACTGGCGCGAAGTGCTGATCGGCATTGGCGCGCGCTTTGCGGAAAACATCCTTTACTACACCGTCGTCACCTTCTCCATCACCTACCTGAAACTGGTGGTGCACAAGGACACCTCGCAAATCCTGCTACTGATGTTCGGCGCCCACCTGCTGCACTTCTTCATGATCCCGGCGATGGGTTACCTGTCGGACATCATTGGCCGCAAGCCGGTGTACCTGATCGGTGCCGTACTCACTGCGTTCTGGGGTTTCGTCGGCTTCCCGATGATGGACACCGGCAATGACTGGCTGATCATGGCGGCGATCACCCTTGGCCTGGCCATCGAGTCGATGACCTATGCGCCCTATTCCGCGCTGATGGCCGAACTGTTCCCCACCCACGTGCGCTACACCGCTCTTTCCCTGTGCTACCAGGTCGCGCCAATCCTGGCTGGCTCGCTGGCGCCACTGATCGCCGTGACCTTGCTGAAGGAATACAACAGCTCAACGCCCATCGCCTGGTACCTGGTGGCTGCGGCAGCCATCTCGATCGTGGCCGTGGCGGCAGCCAAGGAGACCCGCGGCAAGTCGCTGCGTGCTGTTGACGAAGAATCCGTGGCCCGCAACGCCAGCCGCTGAACAACCCATAAAAATACACACCTTGAGGTAACGACCATGAGCAATATCTTCACCGGCACCATGCCCGCCCTGATGACCCCGTGCACCGCCGAGCGCAAGCCGGACTTCGACGCCCTGGTGCGCAAAGGCCGCGAACTCATCGAAGCCGGCATGAGCGCCGTGGTGTACTGCGGTTCGATGGGTGACTGGCCACTGTTGACCGAGGCCGAGCGCCAGGAAGGCGTGGCGCGCCTGGTGGCCGCCGGCATCCCAACCATTGTCGGCACCGGCGCGGTGAACACCCGTGAAGCGGTGTCTCATGCCGCCCACGCAGCCAGCGTCGGCGCCGCCGGCCTGATGGTCATCCCCCGCGTGCTCAGCCGCGGCGCTTCGTTGATCGCCCAGAAGCACCACTTCTCGGCCATTCTCGCCGCCGCACCAAAGCTGCCAGCGGTGATCTACAACAGCCCGTACTACGGCTTCGCCACCCGCGCCGACCTGTTCTTCGAGCTGCGCCGCGAGTTCCCCAACCTGATCGGTTTCAAGGAATTCGGCGGTGGCGCCGACCTGCGCTATGCCGCCGAACACATCACCTCCAAGGACGACGATGTGACCTTGATGGTCGGCGTGGATACCCAAGTGGTGCACGGCTTCGTCAACTGCAACGCCACCGGCGCCATCACCGGCATCGGCAACGCCCTGCCGCGTGAAGTGCTGCAGCTGGTGAGCCTGAGCAAGCAGGCGGCCAAGGGCGACGCCCGTGCCCGCCGCCTGGCGCGCGAGCTGGAGGCGGCACTGGCCGTGCTGTCGTCGTTCGATGAAGGTTGCGACCTGGTGCTGTACTACAAGCACCTGATGGTGCTGAACGGCGACACCGAGTACAGCCTGCACTTCAACCAGACCGACGTGCTGACCGACGCCCAGCGCAACTATGCCGAGCAGCAATACGCGCTGTTCCGTAGCTGGTACGCCAGCTGGTCGGCCGAGCAGAACCTGGCCTGAGGCAGCCACGGTTCTCTGAGGGAGCGGGCGATGAACTTGTGCCCGGGCATCAGCGCACCGCTCCACACCGCCCAATCACTCCAGCCCACATCGGCAATGCAGCGGTGGCACGGGGAATTACCTTGAGTTCAAACGCGGCACGGGCAAAGCCGCCCAGGCGCGCAGACGCTTCAAAGGCTCGCAAGGCATTGAGTGACAGGGCATGACGGGTGGGGCTATCGAGGTACACGGCTTCAGGCCTATTTTTTCGGGCCTATCATTCCAAGAATTTGACGTTGTGACCAACTGTCACACGCATTAACGTGGAGCTGCCTGACTGGCACCGTCCGAATACCTTCAAGGAAATCAAATGCCGTACAACAGCGGGACCCAAGCGTTCAGGCAGGGTGCCCACAACGCCCTGCCCTTGACCTCTGGCATCGTGCCCTTTGGCCTGATCACCGGGGTCACCGCCATCGGCATGGGCCTGTCACCGTCCGATGCCATCGGCATGACCCTGCTGTTCTATTCCGGGTCGGCGCAGATGGTGGTAATGCAGTTGATGCAGAACGCCGCCCTCCCGGTGACCATGGTGGTTACCGCGCTGGTCATCAACCTGCGCTTCCTGATGTACAGCGCCAGCCTGGCCCCGCACCTGGGGCAGCTGCCGCGCCGGCAAAAATGGCCGATGGCCTACATGCTGTCCGACCAGTCGTTCGCCCTGTGCACGCTGAAGATCGGCGCGGGTGGGCTGGGGCAGCATGCCTACCCCTACTACGCCGGCACGGCTATCACCATGTTCTTCGGCTGGAACCTCTCGGTGCTGGCTGGTATGTACCTGGGCGCGGGCATTCCGGAAGACTGGTCGCTGGGTTTCGCCATCCCCCTGTCGTTCCTGGCCCTGTTGATACCCGGCATACGCAATGCAGCCACGCTTGGCGCGGCGCTGACCGGTGGTGTGCTCGCCGTGCTGGCAGCCGACCTGCCGTACAACCTCGGCCTGCTGACGGGTGCGTTGGGCGGCATCACCGCCGGGCTGGTTATCGAGAGCTGGAAAACACCGCAAGCAATGCCTGAAGCCAACAGCGAACAGGAAGCATCATGAGCGAAATGACTCAATGGATAACCTTCGCCCTGATCGGCCTGGGCACGTTCGCCATCCGCCTGTCGTTCATCGAACTGCACACGGTGCTGCGCATTCCACCGCTGTTTCGCCGGGCACTGGCGTATGTGCCGGCCAGCGTACTGGCAGCACTGGTACTACCGGCGGTGGTGTTCCCGGACCGTCATGCCGGGTTCGACTGGATGAACCCGCAGATACCGGCGGCGGTACTGGCGGCACTGGTGGCGTGGCGCACGCGTAGTACGTTGCTGACACTGGTAGTGGGCATGGGCGTGTTATGGGCGCTCAAGCACTGGGGGCTATAGCCACAAACAGCCCTCAGGAAAAATCGGCAGGATGTTCTGCACAGAATTCGTTTGAGGTCCTTGGCCTTATTGTCCATGGTGGCAGGCTGGTAGCTACTTGCCACGCGTGGACGCAGGCGCATGACGATGCCTGCGTTGGGGGACGTTATCGGATCCCCCCATAATAAGAGAGGACAAGGAAATGCAATCCAACAGTTTGAAGCAAAGCCTCAAGCAGCGGCATATCACCATGATCGCGCTGGGTGGGGTGATCGGTGCAGGGCTGTTCATGGGCTCAGGCTCACTGATCGCATCGGCGGGGCCTGCGGCCATTTTGTCGTATTTCATTGGCGGCCTGGTGGTTACCCTGGTCATGTTCATGCTTGGCGAAATGGCCTGCCGCAACCCGGATGCCGGGTCGTTCTCGACCTACGCCAACACCTACCTCGGCGACTGGGCCGGCTTTGCGGTTGGCTGGCTGTACTGGTTCAAGTCGATGATGACCATCACCCTCGAGGCGGTGCTGCTGGGCGCGATCTTGCATGACTTCCTGCCCTGGCTGCCGATTTGGGCGGGTGCCTTCCTGATGCTGGTGACCCTGATGGCCAGCAACGCCTACTCGGTGCGTTCGTTTGCCGAAGTGGAGTATTGGCTGGCGGCGATGAAAGTGGCGACCATCCTCATCTTCATGCTGCTGGGCCTCTCGATCCTGCTTGGCCTGCACAGCGACATTCCCTCGCCCGGCCTGGTCAACCTCACCGCCCATGACGGCTTCATGCCCAATGGCCTGTCTCCGGTGATGGCCGGCGTGATCGTGGTGATCTTCTCGCTGGGCGGCAGCGAAATTGCCGCTGTGGCTGCAGGTGAATCGGAGAACCCAAGGCAGAACGTGATTCGCGCGATCAAGAGCGTGATCCTGCGGGTGATGCTGTTCTACGTGGGTTCAGTGTCGATCCTGATCCTGTGCCTGCCGTGGACCGACAAGGCCAACCTGGCCTCGCCCTACGTTTCACTGTTCAGCCTGGCCGGTTTCGGTGGTGCTGCGGTAGCCATGAAACTGGTGCTGTTCGTCTCGTTCATGTCGGTGATGAACTCGTTCATGTTCTCCAACTCGCGCATGCTGTTCTCGCTGAGCCAACGCGGTCACGCGCCCAAACTGTTCTCGCGCACCAGCGCCAAGGGCGTGCCGATCAATGCACTGCTGCTGAGCCTGTCGATCTGCACCCTGATCCTGACCGTGCACTTTGTCAGCGGCGGCGACCTGTTCATGACCCTGGCCAAGAGCACCGGCAGCCTGGTGATGGTCGTATGGATCTTCATCATCATCGCCCATGTTGCCATGCGCTGGAAAACCCGCCACGAAGCAATCGACCCGAACGCCTTCCGCGCCTGGCTGTTCCCGTATGCCAACATCGTTGCGCTGCTCGCCTTGCTGACGGTGATCGGCACTCAGGCGTTCGAACCGGCGTCGCGCTTCCAGTTCTGGTTCACGGTGCTGACGGTGCTGCTGGTCATGGCGGGGTACTTCGTGATGCGTCAGCGCCTGACCGGCAAGCTGGCGACCAACTGAGAGCAAGGGGATTGCCGCGCATTGACCGCGGGCAAATGGAATCACCATCGCGCGTTGCAATGGATGTGAGGCGGGTGTGTAGGAAAGGGTAGAAATGGCGTCCCAGGCAGGAATTGAACCTGCAACCTTCCCCTTAGGAGGGGGATGCTCTATCCAATTGAGCTACTGAGACGCAAACACCGGCAGCAAGCGCTGCACAGCGGGACGGCAGCATGTTAACCAGCATGCTGGCATTTGTCATGTCTGCGCCGGGCTTTTTCGCGTAATCCTTTTCTGGAAGCGCTATGCCCGAGGTAACACACCCTCGTCGCACAGCAACGCGAAAAGCCCCGCGACAGCCACCTCCAGTGCAGTGGAGTTGTCCAGCACATGCACCGACGGGTCTGTTGCCGTACGCAAGCGAACGCTGCGTGCCAGACGCTGTTCCACTTCATCTGCGGTTTCCCGGCCCCGGGCCAACAAGCGCTGGCGCAGTACCTCCGGCTTGACCTCGACCATCACGGCCAGCAAGTCCGGATAGCGCTGACGAGCCTCTGCCAGATAAGCCCGCGAGCCATTCACCAACACCGACCTGCCCGCCGCCAGCCACTGGTCCACCTGCCGAGGAATGCCGTAGTCCAGGCCATTGGCCCGCCAGTGCATGGCAAATGCACCCTGCGCCCGCAAGGCTTCAAACTGTTCGGGCGTGACACCTTGAGCGGCTTCGCCTTTGGCTTCGGCCGAGCGCGTAATGACGCGACGGGCAATTTCCACCCCGGCTGCTTCCAACCGCTCACGCGAAGCGTCGATCAGGGAATCTTTCCCCGCCCCCGACGGTCCTATCAGAAATATCAACCGGCCCGTCCCTGATCGGTGGTCGCTTGCGTCATGTTGCATAGCCACTATGCTCTATGAAAGGGAAACCGGCGCATTCTAGGGGTTTTCCAGGCCTTTTGCTGTGTTTTACCAGTTTTTGACGGCAAAAGACTGACGGTCAGGCAAGCCGGAGTATGTAAAACTTTTCAAACCAGTGCTCATTTCTGATAATTGGTACTGGCATAAAGCCTTTATCCGGCTCACTATTTGTCACAGAATTGACGCCAAGGAAACGGCGACCATGAGGCAAGATGAGCATCCATTTTTCACTGACGGTTGAACATTTTGTCGTCGCCACGGTCGTACTTCCATCCCGTGCGGCCAATTTGAGAACCGCTTCCCCTGAACCAAACTCCGGTCAATTTATATGCGCCCAATGAAACAGGCTATTTATTCCAGCCGCACCGCTGACAAGTTTGTCGTCCGCCTGCCAGACGGGATGCGTGAGCGCATTGCCGAGGTAGCGCGCAACCATCACCGCAGCATGAACTCCGAGATTATCGCGCGCCTGGAACAGAGCCTTATCCAGGAAGGCGCGCTGGGAGACGAGTTGAGCATGCGCCTGGACAGCCCTGAACTGTCCCTGCATGAGCGCGAGTTGCTGCAGCGCTTCCGCCAACTTTCCCACCGCCAGCAAAACGCCCTGGTCGCCCTCATCGCTCACGATGTGGAAATGGCCACCGACGCTTCCTGAGGTTTGCAGCGAACATGAAAAAGCCAGCGTAAGCTGGCTTTTTTGTGGGTGACTGACTGGCAGCAATATATCCCTGCGGGGGTTGCCCCCACAGGGGAAAAACGACCTACAGCAGGAACAGCGTAGCCAGGCCAAGGAAGATGAAGAATCCGCCGCTGTCGGTTACGGCAGTGATCATCACACTCGCCCCCATTGCCGGGTCGCGCCCCAAGCGGGCCAATGTCATCGGGATCAGCACCCCCATCAGCGCCGCCAGCAACAGGTTCAAGGTCATCGCGGCGGTCATCACCACCCCCAGTGACCAGCTGCCATACAGCCAGAACGCCACCGCACCGATCACACCACCCCACACCAGGCCGTTGATCAGCGACACCGCCAACTCCTTGCGCATCAGGCGGCTGGTGTTGCCTGGCGACACCTGGTCCAGCGCCATGGCGCGCACGATCATGGTGATGGTCTGGTTACCCGAGTTGCCACCAATGCCCGCAACGATCGGCATCAACGCAGCCAACGCCACCAGTTTTTCAATCGACCCTTCAAACAGCCCGATCACTCGCGAAGCCACAAAGGCGGTAATCAGATTGATCGCCAGCCATGCCCAACGGTTGCGAAACGAACGCCACACCGAAGCGAAAATATCTTCCTCTTCACGCAGACCCGCCATGTTGAGGACTTCGCTCTCGCTCTCCTCACGGATCAGGTCGACCATCTCATCAATGGTCAAACGACCAATCAGGCGCTCGCTCTTGTCTACTACGGGTGCCGATACCAGGTCATAACGCTCGAAAGCCTGCGCCGCATCATAGGCATCTTCCTCGGGCTGGAAGGAAACCGGGTCGGTCGCCATGACCTCCGCCACCTTCTTCTCGGGGTCGTTGACCAGCAGTCGCTTGATCGGCAGTACCCCCTTGAGGATGCCGTCGTAATCGACCACGAACAGTTTGTCGGTGTGGTTCGGCAGCTCTTTCAGGCGGCGCAGGTAGCGCAGCACCACTTCCAGGCTGACGTCTTCGCGGATGGTGACCATCTCGAAGTCCATCAACGCACCGACCTGCTCCTCGTCGTAGCTCAACGCCGAACGTACGCGTTCGCGCTGCTGGGCATCGAGGGTTTCCATCAGCTCGTGAACAACGTCACGCGGCAGCTCAGGGGCCAGGTCGGCCAGCTCGTCGGCGTCCATCTCCTTGGCAGCAGCCAGCAGCTCGTGATCGTCCATGTCGGCGATCAGGGATTGGCGAACCGAGTCGGAAACTTCAAGCAGGATGTCGCCATCGCGATCCGAGCGCACCAGCTGCCAGACCGTCAGGCGGTCTTCCAGGGGCAAGGCTTCGAGGATGTAGGCGATGTCAGCGGGGTGCAGGTCATCGAGCTTGCGTTGCAGCTCGACGAGGTTCTGGCGGTGGACCAGGTTTTCCACCAGGTCGTTGTGCGCGCCTTCCTGGCGATGGGTCAGGTCTTCGACCACGCGCTGACGCTGCAGCAGTTCGACCACCTGGGCCAGGCGATCCTGCAGGCTTTCTTGCGCTTTTTTTACTTCTACTTCAGTCATAGGCGAACTCCACTCCCAGCAGCGGAGCACGCCGGGAGAATCAATCGGTCAGATCTTTCTGTATGAATCTTGTTAGCGAGTAACTACTGGGTAAGTCCATGGTGGTTTTCCACAAGCCCCGGCGGGGCTGACGGGCGCAATCATACACTGCTAAAGCTGTCAGATCGCTTAAATTTTTGGCTAGAACAATCGTTTGCGCGATAAAGCTGGGACAACGCTCGAAGCTATGAGTGCGACGGTTGTCGTGGATGGGAAAGCACATTTGATTTAGGGTGCCGCGCGCGGCGCCAAGCTACACCACAATCATTACAGAAGAGCGTAGATCGACATGAGCAACAATTCAGCGCTGCAGAAAAACAAAAAGCCCGCTCGATTGAGCGGGCTTCTTGATGGGATATGGTGGACTCAGCAGGATTCGAACCTGCGACCGCTCGGTTCGTAGCCGAGTACTCTATCCAGCTGAGCTATGAGTCCACAATTGGTAGTTTTAAACCAGTTACCGCTGGTTGACTGAAGTGGCCTTGCAAGCAGAGCCATTTCAAGAAAGTGGTGGACTCAGCAGGATTCGAACCTGCGACCGCTCGGTTCGTAGCCGAGTACTCTATCCAGCTGAGCTATGAGTCCACATTTGGTAGTTTTAAACCAGTTACCACTGGTTGACTGAAGTAGCCTTGCAAGCAAAGCCATTTCAAGAAAGTGGTGGACTCAGCAGGATTCGAACCTGCGACCGCTCGGTTCGTAGCCGAGTACTCTATCCAGCTGAGCTATGAGTCCACAAATGGTAGTTTTAGACCAGCTACCGCTGGTTGATTGAAGTAGCCTTGCAAACAAAGCCACTTCAAAAGTGGTGGACTCAGCAGGATTCGAACCTGCGACCGCTCGGTTCGTAGCCGAGTACTCTATCCAGCTGAGCTATGAGTCCATGTCTTGCCGCGCATTATAGGTCGCTGAAACATTTTTGCAAGAACGTTTTCGTTTAAAATCAACTACTTAGCGTTCTTACCGTTTACAGCGCCCTACGCAAATAATGGCGGTGAAGGGGGGATTCGAACCCCCGATACCCTTATGAGGTATACTCCCTTAGCAGGGGAGCGCCTTCGGCCACTCGGCCACCTCACCGCAACACGAGGCGAATATTAAAGAACCTCTTTCACCTTTGCAACCCTTTTTTTGAAAAAAACTTCAAAAAAATTAAAGGCTTGGCTCTTCATCCTTCTCTTTCTTGATCCGCAGGTAGATTTCCTCGCGGTGAACAGCCACTTCTTTCGGGGCGCTGACGCCAATACGCACCTGGTTGCCTTTGACGCCAAGCACCGTCACGGTGATCTCGCCGTCTCCAATGATCAGGCTCTCGGCGCACCGACGAGTCAGAATCAACATAGCTTTCTCCTTACGCGAAACATTCAGGGGTAACAGTCTTGGGTTTCGAGGCAGGGTCGTGGACGACGACCTTAGCCCCGGTTACTCGCTGCACAGGCCAGGACAGGGCCTGTGCAACGAGCAGAAACGCGAAGGGCGCGGCAAGCCGCGCCCTTCCAGGCAGCGCCTTACTCGCCCTGTCGGGCAGGGGCGTCCAGCTCGAACGCGGTGTGCAGCGCGCGTACGGCCAGCTCCAGGTACTTCTCTTCGATCACTACCGAAACCTTGATTTCGGAGGTGGAGATCATCTGGATGTTGATACTTTCCTTGGCCAGCGCTTCGAACATGCGGCTGGCGACACCGGCGTGCGAACGCATGCCGACGCCAACGATCGAGACCTTGGCGATCTTGGTGTCGCCGATCACTTCACGGGCACCGATTTCGCGGGCAGTGTTTTCCAGCACGCTTTGCGCCTTCTCGTACTCGTTGCGGTGTACGGTGAAGGTGAAGTCGGTGGTGTTATCGTGGGCAACGTTCTGCACGATCATGTCGACTTCGATGTTCGAAGCACTGATCGGGCCGAGGATCTTGAAGGCCACGCCCGGGGTGTCCGGCACGCCGCGAATGGTCAGCTTGGCTTCATCACGGTTGAAGGCGATACCGGAAATGATCGGCTGTTCCATGGATTCCTCTTCATCAATGGTAATGAGGGTACCCGGACCCTCCTTGAAGCTGTGCAGCACGCGCAGCGGAACGTTGTATTTGCCGGCGAACTCCACCGAGCGGATCTGCAGCACCTTGGAACCGAGGCTGGCCATTTCCAGCATCTCTTCGAAGGTGATCTTCTCCAGGCGCTGAGCCTGCGGCACGACGCGCGGGTCGGTGGTGTAGACGCCATCGACATCGGTGTAGATCTGGCACTCATCAGCCTTCAGCGCCGCCGCCAGGGCCACGCCGGTGGTGTCGGAGCCGCCACGGCCCAGGGTGGTGATGCTGCCGTGCTCGTCGACGCCCTGGAAACCTGCAACCACGACCACGCGGCCTTCCTTGAGGTCGGCACGAATTTTCTGGTCGTCGATCTGCAGGATGCGCGCCTTGTTGTGCGAGCTATCGGTGAGAATGCGCACCTGGTTGCCGGTGTAGGACACCGCTGGCACACCACGCTTGATCAAGGCCATGGTCAGCAGGGCAATGGTGACCTGCTCACCGGTCGACACGATCACATCCAGCTCACGAGGAACCGGCTGATCGGTAATCTGCTTGGCCAGGTCGATCAGGCGATTGGTTTCACCGCTCATGGCCGACAGCACAATCACCAGGTCGTCGCCTGCCTCACGGTGTTTCTTGACCTTTTCGGCTACCTGCTCGATCCGCTCGATGGAACCGACAGAGGTGCCGCCAAATTTCTGTACGATCAACGCCATTTCAATGGTGCCTCAGCCCATACAGGGCCCCAAAAAACAATCCAACATGAAGAGGCCGGTGACTAGACCACCGGCCCCTTCATCTCAAAGTCCCTGCTCTGCGAATGGCACGGCCAGCGCCAGGGCCTGGTCCAGCGCGGCGACGTCGACGCCACCACCCTGGGCCATGTCCGGACGGCCACCGCCCTTGCCACCCACCGCCGCAGCGGCTTGTTTCATCAGATCGCCAGCCTTGAGTTGGCTGGAGAGGTCCTTGGTCACGCCGGCCACCAGCACGACCTTGCCCTCATGCTCGCTGCCCAGCAGGATCACTGCGTGGCCGAGCTTGTTCTTCAGCTGATCGACCAGGGCCAGCAGGGCCTTGCCGTCCTGCCCATCCAGGCGGGCGGCGAGCACCTTGGCACCTTTGACCTCAACGGCCGCGTTGGAGAGATCGTCCCCGGCGGCGCTGGCGGCCTTGGCCTGCAGTTGTTCAAGCTGCTTCTCCAGCTGGCGGTTGCGCTCAAGCACAGCCGACAGCTTGTCGATCAGGTTGTCGCGGTTGCCTTTGACCAGTTGCGCGGCTTCCTTGACCTGCTCTTCGGCAGCGTTCAGGTAGGCCAGCGCAGCGGCGCCGGTCACCGCTTCGATACGGCGCACGCCAGAGGCCACGCCGCCTTCGCTGATGATCTTGAACAGGCTGATGTCACCGGTGCGCTTGGCGTGGATACCGCCGCACAGCTCCACCGAGAAATCGCCGCCCATGCTCAACACGCGCACAGTGTCGCCGTACTTCTCGCCGAACAGCGCCATGGCGCCTTTGGCCTTGGCGGTTTCGATGTCGGTCAGTTCGGTTTCAACGGCAGTGTTCTTGCGCACTTCGCGGTTGACGATGTCTTCCAGTTGCTTGATCTGCTCTGGCTTCAGCGCTTCGAAATGGCTGAAGTCGAAACGCAGGCGCTGGCTGTCGACCAGCGAGCCCTTCTGCTGCACGTGCTCGCCCAATACCTGACGCAGCGCTTCGTGCAACAGATGAGTGGCGGAGTGGTTCAGCGAGGTGGCATGCTGCACGTCGGCATCGACCTTGGCCTCGACTGGCGAACCGATCACCAGCGCACCGCTGGCGACCACACCGTGGTGCAGGAAGGCACCGCCAGTTTTGGTGGTGTCGCGCACGTCGAAGCGTGCAGCGCCAGCCTGCAGGAAGCCGGTATCACCCACCTGGCCGCCGGACTCGGCGTAGAACGGCGTGCGGTCGAGCACGACCACGCCCTGCTCGCCTTCACCCAACTGGTCGACGGCCTGGCCGTCCTTGTACAGGGCAATGATCTTGCCTTGGGCTTCGGTGGCGTCGTAACCGAGGAATTCGGTGGCGCTGTCGACTTTAACCAGGCTGTTGTAATCCATGCCGAAGGCGCTGGCGGAACGGGCACGCTCACGCTGGGCATCCATCTCGCGCTCGAAGCCGGCTTCGTCGATGGTCAGTTCACGCTCACGGGCAATGTCGGCAGTCAGGTCCATCGGGAAGCCGTAGGTGTCGTACAGCTTGAACACCACGTCGCCCGGCACCACGTCGCCTTTGAGCTGGGCCAGGTCTTGCTCGAGGATACGCAGGCCCTGCTCCAGGGTCTTGGCGAACTGCTCTTCTTCGGCCTTGAGCACGCGCTCGATGTGCGCTTGCTGGCTCTTCAGTTCCGGGAAGGCTTCGCCCATTTCAGCAGCCAGTGCCGCAACGATCTGGTAGAAGAAGCTGCCCTTGGCGCCCAGCTTGTTACCGTGACGGCAAGCGCGGCGAATGATGCGGCGCAGCACGTAGCCACGGCCTTCGTTGGACGGCAGCACACCGTCGGCAATCAGGAAGCCGCAGGAACGAATGTGGTCGGCGACGACTTTCAGCGAGGCCTGGCCGTCATTGCTGCAACCGATGGCCTTGGCCGCGGCCGCCAGCAGGTTCTGGAACAGGTCGATCTCGTAGTTCGAGTGCACGTGCTGCAGCACGGCGCTGACACGCTCCAGGCCCATGCCGGTGTCCACCGACGGCGCTGGCAGCGGGTGCAGCACGCCATCGGCGGTGCGGTTGAACTGCATGAAGACGTTGTTCCAGATCTCGATGTAGCGGTCGCCGTCTTCTTCTGGCGAGCCGGGTGGGCCGCCCCAGATGTCCGGGCCGTGGTCGTAGAAGATCTCGGTGCATGGGCCGCACGGGCCAGTGTCGCCCATGGTCCAGAAGTTGTCGGAGGCGTACGGGGCGCCTTTGTTGTCGCCGATGCGCACCATACGCTCGGCCGGCACGCCGACTTCCTTGGTCCAGATGTCGTAGGCTTCGTCGTCAGTGGCGTAGACAGTGACCCAGAGCTTTTCCTTGGGCAGGTTCAGCCACTGCTCCGAGGTCAGGAAGGTCCAGGCGAAGGTGATGGCATCGCGCTTGAAATAGTCACCGAAGCTGAAGTTGCCCAGCATTTCGAAGAAGGTGTGGTGACGCGCGGTGTAACCGACGTTTTCCAGGTCGTTGTGCTTGCCACCGGCGCGCACGCACTTCTGGCTGCTGACGGCGCGGGTGTAGGCGCGCTTCTCTGCACCGAGGAAGCAGTCCTTGAACTGGTTCATGCCTGCGTTGGTGAACAGCAGGGTCGGGTCGTTGTTCGGGATCAGCGAACTGGAGGCGACTCGGGTATGGCCTTGCTCTTCGAAGAAGCGAAGGAAGGCTTCACGGATTTCTGCGCTTTTCATAGGTTCTTCCACGGAAACGGCGGCCCTGTTGGGCAAACACGTCGACGAAACGACGGCAAAGGGCCGCATTATATCGGTCCTGCAAGCTCGATGCAGTGTGTTTATACGATAGAAACTGTCGTTTGGACGGTTTTTCGGGCTATGCAAACGAAAATGACATGACCGGATGCTAAATCCTGTGTTTCGCCACTGGCAAGCCAATTACCGCTTATGGGAAGGGAAAATGGAACAGGCGGTGAATTAAAAGAGTTTCATGGGAATCATCACGCAAGGCCGCTCCCCAAAAAGCGACTCCCACAGCAGCAGCCATAGCGCATCAGCCTAGCCGCTGCCCCGAATCCGGCACAATCAGGATACCGGCGCGCAAACCGTTCCTGACCTTGGGGTTGGGGAAGATGATGCGCGCGCCCTCCTCCTCGACCACCCAGCGCATCTCGGCCAGGTCTTCGGCCAGCAGGTAGCCCTTGCTCAGCTCGGAGAAGTTTTCGATATCCGCCGGCAGGTGCAGGTGGAAGCTGTCGCTGTGCTTGATGATTTCACGGGAAACACTGAACAGTTGCAGGCCATCCAGCGAGCTTTCGCCTTCTGGTTCGGTCGCCTCGATGATGCGGATCAGCCGCTCTTCCAGCTTGTCGAGGTTGACCTGCTCGTTCTGGCCGAACGGGCGGGCCTTGCCCAGTTCCAGCGTGAAGGCTTCGGCATCCAGCTGTTCATAGGTGAATGCGCTGAAGGTGATGGACGACTTGCTTTGCAGCAACACCGCTTCCATACCCGCCGCCGCCAGGCGCGCCAGTTCACGACGGGAGTGCTTGCGCCCTTCTTTATAGGGATACAAGGCGAATTGTTCGATCTTCGAACCACGGATGGCGGTATGCAGGTCGTAATGCAGCCGGCTGCGCCCCGGCTTGCTGAAGAACACCCTGGCAAACTGCTCCAGCTCGGCGGCGCGCAACGCCTCGAAACCGCTGGAAAGCTCGTGACGGCCATTGAAAAGGCGGTTGATGTCCTGCTCGATGAAGCGCTCGCCCTTGCGGATTGCCACCGGGTTGCCGAACAGGAACAGCAGGCGCGCCCTGGGTTTGATCTTGCCGTTGGCCACGCCGTGCAGCAGCCGCTCCAGCAATTCGATCGGCGCCGTCTCGTTGCCATGAATGCCGGCGGACAGCAGCAAATCCAGCCCGCAATCCTCGCTTTCAGCCGGGCGCACTTCAAGCGCACCCTCCCCCAGCCAGCGCAAACGCGCGCCCTTGGGTGTCACTTGGGTCTTCTCGGCCGGTTCGTGATCGGTGAGGGTCAGCTCAAGCAATTTGCCAAGGGCGAGCATAGGTACTTCCTTAGTGGTGGTGGCCGCAGTCAGGGCCATGGACGTGATCGTCGCCTTCGCCAAGCTCCGCCGGCTCCATTTCCAGCTGCAGGCTGACCAGGTTGGTGGCCATCGGGCGCAGCAGCAGGTTGGCATATTCGGTGTCGTCTTCCTCGACATCCACACCGATCAGCAACTGGCCACGGCCGTCTTGCTGAATCCACACTTCCTTGCCTTGCCAGACCACGGCAAAGCGGGTGCAGGAAGTTTCCAGCTGGGTGCCGTCTTCATCTTCAAGGATCAGGCGCAGGGCGTCGGTCATTACAAAGTCTCTCTTCAAGGTTGGCGTTGGAACGGATACACCGAGCCCAACTTCAGGATTTGGGTCAATTCGTCCAGTGCCGTACGGCATTCCACCAGCAATTGCGGGTCGGCCAGGTCTGCTTCGCCAAGGCGATCGCGGTAATGCCTGTCGACCCACTGCAGCAGCGTGTCATACAGCGAGGCCGTCATGATAACGCCTTGATTGACCGCTGCCAGTTCCGTTTCCTTCAAAGCCACGCGCAAACGCAGGCAGGCCGGGCCACCGCCGTTCTGCATGCTCTGCTTGAGGTCGAATATCTTGACCTCATTCACCGGGCCGCCCTGGCTGGTCAACTGGCCCAGGTAGGCCCAGACCCGCTCGTTGTTGCGGCACTCTTCCGGCACCACCAGCAGCATGGAACCATCGTCGCGGCTTAGCAGCTGGCTGTTGAACAGGTAGGAACGCACCGCGTCCTCAACCGTCACCGCTGCCCGTGGCACGCAGATGGCCTGGAAGTTGCCACCCTTGCTGGCCAGTTTAGCTCGCAGCTGGCCAAGCACTGCGTCAGTCTCGAGGAACGCGTCCTCGTGGTAGAACAGCACTTCGCCGTTACCCACCGAAATCACATCATTGTGGAACACACCCTGGTCAATCACCGCCGGGTTCTGTTGAGCGTAGACCACGCCGTCATCGCTCAGGCCGTGCAGCCGAGCCACGGCCTGAGAGGCCTCCAGGGTTTGCCGCGCCGGGTACTTCTGCGGCGCCGGGTAACGGCTGTCGAAGGCACTGCGGCCGTATACGAAGAACTCCACACCCGCCTCGCCATAGGCACTGCAGAAGCGCGTGTGGTTGGCCGCGCCCTCGTCACCGAACTGTGCCACGGCAGGCAGCGCCGGGTGGTGGGCAAAGTGTTTCTCGTTGTTGAACATGGCGCCCAGCACCCGGCTGGTGGTCGGATGCTCGATGCTGCGGTGGTATTTGCAGTTGAGGTTGGCGGCAGTGAAGTGCACGCGGCCGTCTGCAGTGTCGGCACTGGGGCTTACGGTTGCGGCGTTGGCCACCCACATGCTCGAAGCCGAGCAACTGGCCACCAGCAGCGGCATGGCATCGGCGGCGGCGCGCTGGATGACTTCGGCATCACTGCCGCTGAACCCCAGGCGGCGCAGCGCGGCCACATCCGGGCGCTCCTGCGGCGCCAGCACACCTTGCTTGAAGCCCATGTCGGCCAGCGCTTTCATCTTCGCCAGGCCCTGGCGCGCCGCCTCACGCGGGTTGGACCCCTGCTGGCTGTTGCTCTGCGAAGCCACGTTGCCGTAGGACAGGCCGCCATAGTTGTGGGTTGGCCCCACCAGGCCATCAAAATTCACTTCATAGGATTTCATCGGCTAGGCTCCGTGACCTGTTGTTATAGGGTGACGCCCGGCGTCAGGGTCGCCGGCAAGGCAAGGCTGGCAGTCTCCAGCGAAGCCACGGGGTAAGCGCAGTAGTCAGCCGCGTAATAGGCACTGGCGCGATGGTTGCCACTGGCACCCACGCCACCGAACGGCGCACTGCTGGCGGCACCGGTCAGCTGTTTGTTCCAGTTGACGATGCCGGCGCGGCTGCGCAGCCAGAAGTACTGGTAGCGGGCGCGCGAATCGGACAACAAACCAGCGGCCAGGCCGTACTGGGTGTTGTTGGCTTCATCGATCGCAGCATCGAAGTCGACGTAGCGGATCACCTGCAGCAGCGGGCCGAAGAACTCCTCGTCCGGGCGCTCATCCACGGCAGTGACATCGATGATGCCAGGGGTCAGCAGTGCGGCATCGGCCTGTGGCTGGGTCATTTCCAGCAGCTTCACGCCACCTTTGGCGGCCAATTCGGCCTGAGCTGCAATCAGCGCCCGCGCCGCCTGCAGCGAAATCACCGACCCCATGAACGGCGCCGGCTGTTCATCGAACGCCCCCACCGTGATGGTTTTGCACACGTCGACCAGGCGCGCGATCAGCGCATCGCCCCAGCTACCTTGCGGCACCAGCAAGCGACGCGCGCAGGTGCAACGTTGGCCGGCGGAAATGAACGCCGACTGGATAATGGTGTACACCGCCGCGTCCAGGTCCTTGACCTCATCCACCACCAGCGGGTTGTTGCCACCCATTTCCAGGGCCAGGATCTTGTCTGGGCGCCCTGCGAACTGCTGATGCAGAAGGTTGCCGGTGCGGCTGGAGCCGGTGAAGAACAGGCCATCGATACCCGGGTTGGCGGCCAGCGCCACCCCGGTTTCGCGCGCGCCCTGTACCAGGTTCAGCACACCCGCCGGCAGGCCGGCGGCAATCCAGCAATTGACGGTCAGCTCAGCGACCTTGGGGGTCAGCTCGCTGGGCTTGAACACCACACAGTTACCTGCCAAAAGCGCCGGCACGATATGGCCATTGGGCAGGTGCCCGGGGAAGTTGTAGGGGCCGAACACCGCCACCACACCGTGGGGCTTGTGCCGCAGAACGGCCGTGGCATCGGCCAGCGGGCCGCTCTTTTCACCGGTGCGCTCGCGGTAGCTTTGTACCGAAATCGCGACCTTGTTGATCATGCTGGTGACTTCGGTCGCCGATTCCCACAGCGGCTTCCCGGTTTCCTCGCCAATGCACTGGGCCATGGCTTCGGCATGCACTTTCAACTGCGCGGCAAACTTCTCCAGCACATCAATACGCGCCTCCAGACTCAACTGCGCCCAAGCAGGGAAGGCTTGCCGCGCTGCCTGCACGGCAGCATCCACCTGGCTGGCCACTGCACCCTGCCCTTGCCAGACCACGGCTTGCGTCACCGGGTTCAGCGACTGCAGGGTTTCGCCCTGGCCGGCCTGCCAATTGCCTGCGATGTAATGCGTGGTCATTTACTGGGCCTCCCGGCTTGCCGACAGCGGCACGGCGCGCACATTGTCGCCAGCGCCCATGCGCAGGCGCTTGGCGGTCAGCGGGTCGACCACCAGGGTGCCGGCTGCCAGCCGCGCAGGTGCAGCCGTGATACGGCAGTCGTCGCGCTTGCGGTTGTGGATGATGAAAGGGGTGGCGTCATCGCCTGGCGTCCCTACCGCCAGCACCAGGGTCTGGCTCTCGCGCACGGCGCGGATCTTGGCGGTGTCGCATTCGATGGCCGGGCCCGCATCGAAGATATCGACGTAGCCCTGGTAGTTGAAGCCCTCCTGCTTGAGCATCGCCAACGCCGGCTCGGTGTCTTTGTGCACGCGGCCGATCACGTTGCGCGCTGCCTCGGACAGGAAGCAGGTGTACAGCGGGAACTTGGGCATCAGTTCGGCAATGAACGACTTGTTGCCCACGCCCGTCAAGTAGTCGGCCTGGCTGAACTCCATCTTGAAGAAGTGCCGGCCCAGGCTTTCCCAGAAAGGTGAACGGCCCTGTTCGTCAGACATACCGCGCATTTCGGCAATGATCTTCTTGCCGAACAACTCTGGGAACTCGGCAATGAACAGCATACGTGCGCGCGACAGCAGGCGGCCATTGAGGCCAGAGCGGTAGTCGCTGCGCAGGAACAGCGAGCACAGCTCGGAATTGCCGGTCAGGTCGTTGGCCAGGAACAGCGTCGGGATTTCGCGGTAGATCTTCAGTTCCTGCGAGGCGCTGACCGTAAGGCCGACCCGGTAGTTGTACCACGGCTCGCGCAGGCCTACGGCACCGGCAATGGCACTGATGCCCACCACCAGGCCTTCGTCGTTTTCCAGCACGAACAGGTAGTCGGTGTCGCCACGCTCCGCTTCGCCGCGGAAGCTTTTTTCCGCCCAGCCAACGCGATGCCCCAGGCGTTCTTCGTTGGCCGGCAGCGTGGTCAGCCCGGTGGTGCCGGTGCTGCGTGCCAATTCGATCAACGCAGGCAAATCGCTGCTGCGTACAGGACGAACGATCATGCTATCTCCTTGTGCGGCGGCATCTGCCGGCGCGAAACTCTGCTAACGCATCAATCCCGAAACGTCTGTTGCCAGACCTCAGACCGCGACCAGGCGCACGCTGGCGCCCTCGCCCACGCCCAGCGCGTCGGCTGCAGCCACGCTCAGGCTGACCGGCTTGCCGGGCACCCAGTCGAGGTCCAGCAGCACCGCGCGGTAGTCCTGCAACTGGCCGTTGCACACCAGGTACGGGCGCCCGCCCTTGACCGGGGCGTCTTCGATTTTCACCGGCGCCACCCGGCTCTGGGCGATCGAGCGAATACCCGAGGTGCGTGCGTGCAAGGTCGGGCCGCCGTCGAAAATGTCGATGTAGTGCTCGGTCTCGAAGCCTTCACGCATGAGGATGTCGAAGGTGATTTGCGCGCGCGGGTGCACCTGGCCCATGGCTTCCTGCGCCAAGTCAGGCAGCAGCGGCACGTAGATTGGGTAGTGCGGCATCAGCTCGGCGAGGAAGGTACGGCTCTTGAGCCCGCACAGGCGTTCGGCGTGGGCATAGTTGAGGTCGAAGAAATTGCGGCCGATGGCATCCCAGAACGGCGATTCGCCCTGTTCGTCGCTGTAACCGACGATTTCGGTTACCACCGAGTCGGCGAAGCGTTCCGGGTGCGCGGCCATGAACAGCAGGCGACCGCGCGAGTTGAGCTCGGCCCAGCCACTGTTCACCAACTCCGGCAACACATAGAAGCTGGTCAACAAGCTGTTGCCGGTCAAATCGTGGCACAGCGACAGCACGTGGATCTTGTTGTGGATCTTCAGCTCGCGCGAGGCGTGCACGAAGGTCTCGTTACGAAAGCTGTAGAACGGCTCGGAGTAGCCGGCCGAAGCGACGATGGCCGAACAGCCGACCAGCTTCCCGGTGTTACTGTCTTCGAGCACGAAAAAGTAGCTTTCTTCACCGTTGAAGCTGACCTCGGCGGCGAAGGATGTCTCGGAGGCGGCAATCTTGTCGCCCAGGCGAGCAGTGTCGTCCGGCAGCGAGGTGACACCAATGGGGCTGTCTGCAGCCATGCGCTGCACTTCGTTCAGATCAGCCATTTGCGCGGGGCGCATCACCAGCATGGTGTCACTCCTTTGGAATACGGGCCGCTGACGGCGGCACGGATAAACGGCAGGCGCTTGGGCACCTGCACTGGAATCGGGTATCGCCGGCCCGGTTCAGCCATGGCTGGGACCGGCGAGAGGACCGCAGGCGGGTCAGCCTTGGGTCAGTGTGGCCACGGCGCGCTCGAAGCGGTCCAGGCCTGCATCGATGTCGGCGTCTTCAACCACCAGGCTTGGCGCGAAGCGGACCACGTCCGGGCCGGCCTGCAGCACCATTACGCCTTCTTTCTCGGCCGCGTTAAGCACGTCCTTGGCCTTGCCTTGCCAGGCTTCGGTCAGCACGCAACCCAGCAGCAGGCCGACACCACGCACCTGGGTGAACAGGTTGTACTTCTGGCCGATCTGCTCCAGGCGGGTTTTGAAGCGTTCGTGCTTGGCCTTGATGCCGGCCAGGGTTTGCGGGGTGTTGATAACGTCCAGCACCGCACAGGCAACGGCGCAGCCCAGTGGGTTGCCGCCATAGGTGGTGCCGTGGGTGCCAACGGCCAGGTGCTTGGCCAGCTCGGTGGTGGTCAGCATGGCACCGATCGGGAAGCCGCCGCCCAGGCTCTTGGCGCTGGTCAGGATGTCCGGGGTCACGCCGTAATGCTGGTAGGCATACAGCGAGCCGGTGCGGCCCACGCCAGTCTGCACTTCGTCGAAGATCAGCAGGGCGTTGTGCTCGTCACACAGCTTGCGCGCGCCTTCCAGGTAGGCCTTGTCGGCCGGCACCACGCCACTTTCGCCCTGGATCGGCTCGATCACCACGGCGCAGGTCTTATCGGAAATCTGCGCCTTCAGTGCTTCCAGGTCGTTGTAGGGCACGTGGCTGATACCGGTGATCTTCGGGCCGAAGCCGTCGGAGTACTTCGGTTGGCCACCGACGCTGACGGTGAACAGGGTGCGACCGTGGAAGCTGTTCACGGTGGCGATGATTTCGTGCTTTTCAGGGCCGAAGCGATCATGGGCAACGCGACGGGCCAGCTTGAAAGCAGCCTCGTTGGACTCGGCGCCAGAGTTGCAGAAGAACGCGCGGTCGGCAAAGGTAGCGTCCACCAGCTTGTGAGCCAGGCGAAGGGCCGGCTCGTTGGTGAACACGTTGGATACATGCCAGAGGGTGTTGGCCTGTTCGGTCAGGGCCTTGACCAGTGCCGGATGGCAGTGACCCAGGGCGTTTACCGCGATACCACCGGCAAAGTCGATCAACTCGCGACCCGACTGGTCCCAGACGCGGGAACCCTCGCCTCGCACAGGAATGAAGGCCGCCGGAGAATAATTGGGAACCATGACCTGGTCGAAATCGGCACGTTGCACCGGGGCTTGCTCAACGGACATCTGAGTCTCCTGAAGAGGAACGCTGGCCTGGAAGTGGCGAGCGATGGGGGGATTGTAAGGACTGATCCGCGCCTGTCCTTGCGGCCAAGCGACAACTTGTTACAGCGCAAAACCCTGTTTGGACAAGGTTTTCGGCAATGCGACAAACACTGTCGCAATCGCGCAGTGTACGGGAGAGAGGGGGCTGGGTGAACGGGTGTTCACATAGGTTTGTGAGGGGCAGGATGTCCGACGATGTTCGTCTGGCGCCTGTGAGATCGAGCGCTGCCTTCACCCCCAAGCCATACGCCCGGAATCCCCCGAAAGATCAGCCTTTTTCGGCAGGCGCCGAACTCAGCTCGAACGGGCTGCTGCTGCGCCGCTGGTTACGGTCTTCCCGTGGCGTTGCACCAAAGAAGTTGCGATAGGCGCTGGAAAAATGCGGCCCCGAAGAGAAGCCACAAGACAACCCGATCTGAATGATCGACTTGCTGGTCTGCATCAGCATTTGCCGCGCCTTGTTCAGCCGCAGCTCCAAATAGTACTGGCTGGGCACGCGGTTCAGGTACTGCTTGAAAATGCGCTCCAACTGCCGACGCGACACGCAAACATGCTGGGCAATTTCGTCGGTGGTCAGCGGCTCTTCGATGTTGGCTTCCATCAGCAGCACTGCCTGAGTCAACTTGGGATGGCTGGACCCCAGGCGGTTCTGCAGCGGAATTCGCTGGCGCTCGCCACCCTCGCGAATGCGCTCGACCACCAGCTCTTCCGACACCGCCCCGGCCAGTTCCGCCCCGTGATCGCGCGCCAGCACCGCCAACAGCAGGTCAGTCACGGCCATGCCGCCACAGGCGCTAAGGCGGTCACGATCCCAATCGAACAAGTGGCTGGTGGCGATCACTTTAGGGAAGCGTTCGGCAAAATCATCTTGCCAGCGCCAGTGCACCGCAGCGCGGTAACCATCGAGCAGCCCCAGCATTGCCAAGGGATACACCCCGGCAGACAGGCTGCCGATCATGCAGCCACTGCGCGCCAGTTGCTTGAGCGCCGCCGACAAGGCAGCCCCCATCGCCGCAGGCGGCTCATCCGCCAGCAGAAACAACTTGTGGCAACCCTCCAGGCGGCCGTTCCACGGTTCGCCCGGCAGACGCCAGGCGCCATCCTGCGCAGGTTCAGCCTGCAGGAAGGACAACTCGTAGATCACATCCGGATGCACCCGCTGCGCCACCTGCAACACTTCCTCGGCCAGCGCCAGGGTCAAAGGCCTGGTGCTGGGCCAGATGAGAAAACCGATTCGCTGGGTGGTCATAGGGTGCGGTCCGAAACCTGAGGTCGTTCTAGTCTGTGCGCCGGGTCAGGCTGCGCTTGCCGCGCAGCATGCCCTATTCTGGTGCAAAAATGCAGCTTTTACTTCAGGCTGCCGGAGAGGAACTGCTTCAGGCGCTCCGACTGCGGGTTGGCCAACACTTCACGCGGGCAGCCGGTTTCTTCCACCAGGCCTTTGTGCAGGAACACCAGCTGGTTGGACACCTCTCGAGCAAAACCCATTTCGTGGGTCACCACCACCATGGTCCGGCCTTCCTGGGCCAGCGCCTGCATCACTTTGAGCACATCACCTACCAGCTCGGGGTCGAGCGCCGAGGTCGGCTCGTCGAACAGCATAACCTCCGGCTCCATCGCCAGCGCCCGGGCAATTGCCACACGTTGTTGCTCACCACCCGACATATGCCCAGGGAAAGCATCCTTGCGGTGAGCGACACCGACCTTGGCCAGGTAGTGCTCGGCCTTCTCCAGCGCCTCCTTGCGGCTCACGCCCAGCACGTGCACCGGGGCTTCGATGATGTTCTCCAGCGCGGTCATGTGCGACCACAGGTTGAAGTGCTGAAACACCATCGAAAGGCGCGAACGCATGCGCTGCAACTGACGCGGGTCGGCAGCCTTCAGCGCGCCGTCCTTGCCGGCGACCAGCTTGAGCTCTTCGTTGTTGAGCAGGATCTTGCCGGCGTGCGGCTGCTCCAGCAGGTTGATGCAGCGCAGGAAGGTCGACTTGCCTGATCCGCTGGAGCCGATGATGCTGATAACGTCGCCGGCCTTGGCCGCCAGAGAAACGCCCTTGAGCACTTCGTGGCTACCGTAGCGCTTGTGCAGGTCTTGGACTTCGAGTTTGTACATGCTGTCGATTCTCACAAAGCGGTCAGTGCTTGCGCGGCGCCAGGTAGCCGAGCCAGCGGCGTTCGGCCATCTTGAACAGGCGCACCAGGATGAAGGTCAGGCACAGGTAGAACACGCCCGCCGTGATATAGGCCTCGAAAGGCAGGTAGTACTGGGCATTGACCGTGCGTGCGGCACCGGTGATGTCGATCAGGGTGACGATCGACGCCAGGCTGGTGGTCTGCAGCATCATGATCACTTCGTTGCTGTACTGCGGCAGCGCCCGGCGCAGGGCCGACGGCAGCAGGATGCGGCGGTACATCTTCATGCGCGACATGCCCATGGCCTTGGCCGCCTCGATCTCGCCGTGCGGCGTGGCCTTGAGGCTACCGGCGATGATTTCGGCGGTGTAGGCACTGGTATTGATGCCGAACGCCAGGCAGGCGCAGAAGGTGGCACTGGACAGCAACGGCCAGAAAATACTTTCGCGCACGGCCTCGAACTGAGCCAGGCCATAATAGATCAGGAACAACTGCACCAGCATCGGCGTGCCGCGGATCACGTAGGTGTACAGCCATGCAGCCAGGTTGACCACAGGCTGTTTGGATACCCGCATCAGGCCCAGTGGAATAGCCGCCAGCAGGCCGAAGAACAGCGAGATCGCCAGCAGCTTGAGGGTGGTCAGCAGCCCGCCGAAATACAGCGGCAATGCCTCCCAGACCACGTTGTAGTCAAAGATCATAGTTCAGCCACCTTGACGCCTACCGAGTAGCGGCGCTCCAGATACTTCAGGGCCAGCAGCGAGACACTGGTCAGCACCAGGTACAGGGCCGCCACCGCCAGGAAGAAGGTGAACGGCTCGCGGGTGGCATCCGCCGCCTGCTTGGCCTTGAACATCATGTCCTGCAAACCGACCACCGAGATCAGCGCGGTAGCCTTGGTCAGTACCAGCCAGTTGTTGGTGAAGCCAGGGATCGCCAGGCGAATCATTTGCGGCACCTGGATGCGGAAAAATACCTGACGATTGCTCATGCCATAGGCCACGCCCGCTTCGGCCTGGCCTTTGGGGATACCCAGGAACGCGCCGCGGAATGTTTCCGACAGATAGGCGCCAAAAATGAAGCCCAGCGTACCGATACCTGCAATCAGCGGGTTCAGGTCGATGTAGTCTTCGTAGCCGAGCAGCGGCGCCACTCGGTTGATGATGTCTTGCCCGCCGTAGAAGATCAGCAGGATCAGGACCAGGTCCGGAATGCCACGGATCACCGTGGAATACAGATCGCCCAGCCAGGCCAGCCAGCGCACCGGCGACAAGCGCAGCGCTACGCCGATCAGGCCGAGCACGATGGCCAGGGCCATCGACGACAGGGCGAGCTGCAGCGTCAGCCACGCCCCGTCGAGGATGACTGCCCCGTAGCCTTTCAACATGATGAGGTCCTCGACCTAGAGAATGAAAAATGGTGCAAACCTCAGAGCCTCTGCTGTTTGCACCATTGCACAGGTGAAACCCGACGTCTTAGTTCGAGTCTGGACCGTAGATGTCGAAGTTGAAGTACTTCTTCTCGATTTCTTTGTACTTGCCGTTTGCACGGATGGCGTCGATGGCCGCGTTGATACGATCGACGTTGGCCTTGTCGCCCTTGCGCACGGCGATGCCGATGCCGTCACCAAAGTACTTGGCGTCGGTGAAGGCCGGGCCTACGAAGGCGAAGCCCTTGCCGGCGTCGGTCTTGAGGAAACCGTCTTCCAGCAGGGTGGCATCGGCCACGGTACCGTCGAGACGACCAGCCGCCACATCGAGGTAGATTTCGTTCTGGGTGCCGTAAGGCACCACGGTGGCACCTTTGGCGCCCAGCACTTCCTTGGCGAAGCGATCGTGGATCGAGCCGCGTTGCACGCCAATCTTCTTGCCTTTGAGTTCATCCAGGCTGTCGCTGACAGTGGTGCCGTCCTTCATGACCAGGCGCGCCGGGGTCAGGTAGTAGCGCTTGGTGAAGTCAACCGATTTCTTGCGGTCATCGGTGATCGACATGGACGACAGGATGGCGTCGATCTTGCGCACTTTCAGCGCCGGGATCAGGCCGTCGAACTCCTGCTCGACCCAGGTGCACTTGGCTTTCATCTCTTCGCACAGGGCGTTGCCGATGTCGTAGTCAAAACCTGCGATGCTGCCGTCAGGTTGCTTGAAGGCGAAGGGTGGGTAGGCGGCTTCGATGCCGATTTTCAGCGGTTTTTCATCGGCCTGCGACACCAGGGAAAACACAGACAGCGCCAGGGCGCCAAGCAGTGCGAGCTTCTTCATCAGGTAACTCCATCGGTACGGGGCAATACAAGGCAGGTAACGGCTGCCCGATATGCGAATGAGTACAACGCGAGCCGCGCAGGGTTCGACCAAGGCCGCATACCACGAGCGAGTGAGTGGCATTTTAACGACAGCCCGGTAGTCGATATTTCTTCAAAGCGACAACTACTTACAGAAGCGCCTGAAACCGCTGCGGGCGATGTTGACAGCCGTTGCAAATTATGCAAAAGCGCAAGAAATAGAACCTTTAGACCTAGCAATTCCTGGGCCTATTATTGGCAAAGCCTTGTACTACGGCAAGTGTAGCGTGCTGTGTTGCACAAAATGGCTACTGGAATGCACCGAAATGGCCCGGATTTGTTTCCTGGCGCCCCGAACCTGTGCGGAAACGGTGACAGAAGAGTTACCGATGAATGTCGGGTAACAGTAAAGCAAAAACCCCGCCGGTTGCCCGGGCGGGGTTCTCTGATGCGTGCACACCCCCTGCAGGAGTGGCCCGCGCTCTGCCTCGATATCAGGCAGAAGCCAGGTTCATCGCCTTATGAGTGTCGATCAGGTGCTGCACCACGCCAGGGTCGGCCAAGGTCGAGATATCGCCCAGGGCATCGTACTCACCGGTGGCGATCTTGCGCAGGATCCGACGCATGATCTTGCCCGAGCGAGTCTTCGGTAACCCAGGCGCCCACTGGATCACATCCGGCGAAGCGATCGGGCCGATTTCCTTGCGCACCCAGTTCTTCAGCTCCAGACGCAATTGCTCGCTGGCCTCGATACCGGCATTGAGGGTGACATAGACATAGATGCCCTGCCCCTTGATGTCGTGCGGCACGCCAACCACTGCGGCCTCGGCAACCTTCGTATGCGCGACCATCGCACTTTCGATCTCGGCAGTGCCCATGCGGTGGCCGGAGACGTTGAGCACGTCGTCCACACGGCCGGTGATCCAGTAGTAGCCATCCTCGTCACGGCGCGCACCGTCGCCGGTGAAGTACATGCCACGGAAGGTCTTGAAGTAGGTGTCGACGAAGCGGTCGTGGTCGCCGTACAGCGAACGCGACTGGCCCGGCCAGGAGTCCAGAATTACCAGGTTACCTTCGGTGGCACCTTCGATCAGGTTGCCCAGGTTATCGACCAATGCCGGCACCACACCAAAGAACGGACGGGTTGCCGACCCCGGTTTCAAGCCGGTGGCGCCAGGCAGCGGGCTGATCAAAATGCCGCCGGTTTCAGTCTGCCACCAGGTGTCGACGATCGGGCAACGCTCCTTGCCTACGGTCTTGTAGTACCAGTTCCAGGCTTCTGGGTTGATCGGCTCACCCACCGAACCCAGAAGGCGCAGGCTGGAGCCGTCTGCTCCCTCTACAGCCGCTTGCCCTTCGGCCATCATGGCGCGGATGGCAGTTGGCGCGGTGTAGAGGATGTTGACCTTGTGTTTGTCGACGATCTTCGACACGCGGGTGATGTCCGGGTAGTTAGGCACGCCCTCGAACAGCAAGGTAGTGGCGCCGTTGGCCAGCGGGCCGTAGACGATGTAGCTGTGGCCGGTGACCCAACCGACGTCGGCGGTGCACCAGTACACCTCGCCCGGGCGGTAGTCGAAAACGCGCTCATGGGTCAGTGCCGCGTACACCAGGTAACCGCCGGTGGTGTGCAGCACGCCCTTCGGTTTGCCGGTGGAGCCGGAGGTATAAAGGATGAACAGCGCTTCTTCGGCACCCATCTCTTTCGGCGCGCAGTGGCTGGAGGCCACTTTCATCAGGTCTTCGTACCAGATGTCGCGGTGTTGGTGCCAGGCAATGTCGCCACCGGTGCGCTTGCACACGATGATTTTCTGCACACTGCTGGTTTCAGGGTTGGTCAGTGCCAGGTCGACGTTAGCCTTGAGCGGGGTACGACGGCCGCCACGCACGCCTTCATCGGCGGTGATCACCACCTTGGACTTGCAGTCGATGATACGGCCGGCCAGCGCCTCGGGCGAGAAACCGCCAAACACCACCGAATGAATCGCACCGATACGGGCACAGGCCAGCATGGCAACCACAGCCTCGGGGATCATTGGCATATAGATGGTGACTACGTCACCCCGGTGCACGTCCTGGCCGCGCAGGGCGTTGGCGAACTTGCAGACCTGCTCGTGCAGTTCGCGGTAGGTGATGTTGCGGTGTTCGGAAGGGTCGTCGCCTTCCCAGATGATGGCCAACTGGTCGCCGCGCTCTTCAAGGTGGCGGTCCAGGCAGTTGGAGGAAACGTTCAGAGTGCCGTCGGCGAACCATTTGATATCGACATGGTGGTCGTCGAAGGAGGTCTGCTTGACCTTGGTGAACGGCTTGATCCAGTCGATGCGCTGGGCCTGCTCGCGCCAGAAGCCGTCCGGGTTGATCACCGACTGCTGGTACATGGCCTTGTAGGTGGCCTCGTCGGTCAGGGTAGTGGCCGCAACCTCGGGACGAACGGGATACAGTGGAGCCGCACTCATCTGTGTTACCTCGGTGTAATAGTTGTTTTTGTATGGAACCGTTTGTAACTGTACCAGAGCGACAAAAGCCATTCGACGTTGGTAGTAATTTGGTACGCCCGTTCCGGCAGAGCGCTCTGGCGCGGGCATTACAGCCCAGGCAGAGAGGAAAAGAGGGGCTTTGCCACAGGATTGTTACAGATTCTGTCAAAACACTTTATCAAAAGACCCACTGTTTCAGCTTTGGCCACAGCCATAAAATTCACCTCGCCAGCAACGGCAAGGCGATTAACAACTGGTAACAGCCCCCACGAAGGCAAGCGTTGATCTCCATCTCATCCCGATAGTTAAAACTAGCAGTACTCGCGGCGCCATAAGCGCCGCGTGCCCCCTCACGACCTTAGACAGGTAAATAGAAAATGAAAGCTTTACTGGTATTGGTACTTGGCAGTCTTTGCGGCGCGGCGATGGCCGGCGAAGCTAAAGATGCCGAGCAGATTCCGGTCGAACAGTACAGTTACTCGCAACACCTGGACATTGCCCGTGTCATCTCCATGAGCGAAGTGCCCAATGTGTGCGAAGTCGTGCCAGCCCGTATGACCTACGAGGACTCCAAGGGCCAGAAGCACATTCTCGAATACCGCGTGATGGGGAACGGCTGCTCTAACGGCTGATACCTTCCGAATCAGGGGCCCTGCGGGCCCCTTTCGCGGCACAAGGCCGCTCCCACAGGTATTGTGCTCTACCGAAGAGCAGCACATTACCTGTGGGAGCGGCCTTGTGTCGCGAAAGGACTGCGAAGCAGTCCCAGGTTCTTTGGCCAATAACTAATCCGTCGACTTGTTAAGCGCGTAATCTCTCAACTTGTTGGCAATTGTCGTGTGCGAAACACCCAATCTTTTCCCTAACGCCCGACTACTCGAAAATTCCCCCATCAAACTTTCCAGTACCGCTTTCTCAAAGCGCCCGACAATCTGCGAAAGATCCCCTTCCAATGAAAACTCGCCCAACGGCTGCCGCGCGCCATAATCCGGCAGGCGTATATGCTCGCTTTTGACCACGCCGCCTTCGCATAAAGAAACCGCTTGGAACAATACGTTTTCCAATTGCCTTACATTGCCCGGCCAATGGTATTGCCCAAGTTTTTCCATTGCCGCCGGCGCCAGGCGCGGCATGGCGCAGCCGATCTGTCGGCTGGCCTGATCGAGAAAGTGCTGCACCAGCCCCTCCAGCCCATCCATGCATTCACGCAAAGGCGGAATGTGCAGCGACAATACGTTAAGGCGGTGATAAAGGTCCTGGCGAAACTCGCCACGGGCACACAGTTCGGACAAATCCACTTGGGTCGCGCAAATCACCCGCACATCCAGGTACACCTCTTCATCGCTGCCGACCCGGCGAAAACAGCCGTCCTGCAGAAAGCGCAGCAGCTTCACCTGCAAGCGCGGGCTCATCTCCCCTACCCCATCAAGGAACAGCGTGCCACCTGCGGTCAGCTCCAACAGCCCAAGCTTGCCTTCGGCCCGCGCTCCTTCGAATGCTCCAGGGCCGTAACCGAACAGCTCGGTCTCGGCCATCGACTCGGGCAACCCAGCGCAGTTGAGCGCCATCAGCGGCGACTGCCCACGCGGGCTGGCCAGATGGCAGGCGCGCGCCAGCAGCTCCTTGCCAGTACCGGTTTCGCCCTCGATCAGCAACGGCGCATCCAGCGGCGCCATGCGCCGCGCTTCACGCACCACCGCAGCCATCACCCGTGAGCTCTGGAAGATGCTGTCGAAACCGCGTAGCTCCTGCTTGCGCACATTGTAGATACGCTCGCCGATGCGATCAGCCCGATGCAGGGTAAGTACCGCGCCAGCCAGCGCCTCGCTCTCGTCGTGCTCGGACTGCAGCGGTGCGATATCGGCCAGGAACACATCACCCTTGACCTTGATACGCAGGCCATTGATGCGTGACTTGTTGGCCCTTACCAGCTCCGGCAGGTCGAAGTCTTCTACATAGCGCGCCAGCGGCATGCCCGGCACTTCGTCTACCCGCACCCCTAGCAACTGTGCGGCGGAACGGTTGGCGGCAACGATGCTGCCTCCCATGTCGATCGATAGCACCGGGAAATCCAGCGCCCCGAGCAGCGCATTCAGCTCCATGTGCCGGCGCTCACTGGGCATCAGGCCCACGCGCTTCACGCCAAATACCCCGGCTATGGCCTCGAACTTCGGTCGCAAGGCTTGGAACTGCAGATTGATCAGGTTCGGGCAGTGCAGGTAGATGGCGTTGCCATGGTCACCGCCCACCTCGCCGCGCAGTACGTTGATGCCGTACTCGACCAGCAGGTTGAGGATGTCGCGCAGGATGCCAATGCGGTTCTGGCAATGCACTTTGATACGCATGAGGGCTCTCGAAGCGCCAATGTTTTTCAACACCGCGCGGAAAAGTCGTAAAGATAAGCTGACAAAAACTGCGTAAACATCAGCCAGATGCCTCGGATTTTCCGACACCCGCGCAACTTTGTAAAATTATCGTTACGAAAAACCCGTTTGCGACGCTTCGCGGCAGCGGTCAGCCCCCGTGCAAAATCGCCGGTGAAGGGATATTTCTTGGGTATGTCCTGCACATAACAAGAAAAGCCCTCACCAGGAGAGCCTCATGAAACAGACGCAATACGTGGCACGCGAGCCCGATGCGCATGGTTTTATCGATTACCCGCAGCAAGAGCATGCGGTGTGGAACACCTTGATCACCCGCCAGCTGAAAGTGATCGAAGGCCGCGCATGCCAGGAATACCTGGACGGCATCGACCAGCTCAAGCTGCCCCATGACCGCATTCCGCAGTTGGGCGAGGTCAACAAGGTGCTGGGCGCCACCACCGGTTGGCAGGTTGCCCGGGTGCCGGCGCTGATCCCCTTCCAAACCTTCTTCGAGCTGCTGGCCAGCAAGCGCTTCCCGGTCGCCACGTTCATCCGCACCCCGGAAGAGCTGGACTACCTGCAAGAGCCCGATATCTTCCACGAGATCTTCGGCCACTGCCCGCTGCTGACCAACCCCTGGTTCGCCGAATTCACTCACACCTACGGCAAGCTCGGCCTGGCTGCGACCAAGGAACAACGCGTGTACCTGGCGCGCCTGTACTGGATGACCATCGAGTTTGGCCTGATGGAAACCCCGCAGGGCCGCAAGATCTATGGCGGCGGCATCCTCTCGTCGCCTAAAGAGACCGTCTACAGTCTGTCTGGCGAGCCCGAGCACCAGGCCTTCGACCCGATCGAGGCCATGCGTACGCCGTACCGCATCGACATCCTGCAGCCGCTGTATTTCGTGCTGCCGAACATGAAGCGCCTGTTCGACCTGGCCCATGAAGACATCATGGGCATGGTCCACGAAGCCATGAAGCTGGGCCTGCACGCACCGAAATTTCCACCCAAGGTCGCTGCCTGAGCGACCTTGCCGATAACAACTCGAACCGGAAAACACCTCATGAATGCCTTGAACCAAGCCCATTGCGAAGCCTGCCGCGCCGATGCGCCGAAAGTCACCGACGAAGAGCTGGCAGAGCTGATTCGCGAAATCCCGGACTGGAATATCGAAGTACGCGACGGCCATATGGAGCTGGAGCGCGTGTTCCTGTTCAAGAACTTCAAGCACGCCCTGGCATTCACCAATGCCGTGGGCGAAATCGCCGAAGCCGAAGGCCACCACCCAGGGCTGCTGACCGAGTGGGGCAAAGTTACCGTGACCTGGTGGAGCCACTCGATCAAAGGCCTGCACCGCAACGACTTCATCATGTGTGCACGCACTGACAAGGTCGCCGAGGTGGCCGAAGGCCGCAAGTGACACCCTTACCCCGTAAGCCTGACTACGACGCACGCGCCGTGGTCAGGTTCACACACGCTGGCTCCCCACATCTGTCAAACCCAATCGCCCCATACCCTATCCCTCTCGGAATCAGCTGCTGAAACGATTGCCGCACTTCTTTGAAACTAGGCGCTCTTCAAATCCCAGAGACAGAGAAGATGCTCCTATCATCGTACAGCTCCGAATTGAAAACCGCGCTTGGCGCTTCGCAGAAAGCCTGCGCCAGCCCAGGTATTACCAGGCTTGATACACCGCGCTTGCCCAGCATGGACAACTTCCGTGATGTAGCGGGAACCGTCACGGCATACTCCACCTGCTACGGAACCCTGCGCAGCAACGCGTTCTACCGAAGCAACGCCGTGATTCCCTCCGCTGCCGACATGCTCGTGCTGGAGCAACTGGGCATTCGCGCCATCTTCGACCTGCGAGCCGACCAAGAGATCGAAGCAGAACCAGACGTGCTTCCCACCGGCGCCACCTACCGGCAGTTCAACGTCTTGCGTGAGCGCTTCGAAAGGTTCGACCGCAACGCACTTCGCCTTGAAAGCGCGGAACAGACCGCCGCATTCATGCAGGATCTAAATCGCGACTTTGTCCTGAGTGCTGCAATTCGAGAGGTGTTAAACGAAGTCCTGACCACAATGGCCGAAACCCAAGGCCCGGTATTGTTTCACTGCTCCGCGGGCAAAGACCGAACCGGCTGGGTATCGGCACTGCTGTTAAGCATTGCAGGTGCCGATGAGGCCACGCTCAGGCACGATTACCTGGCAACCAACACCTACACTGCACAACGCGTCAACGCTGCGCTGGCAGCCATGCCAGAAGCAACAAGGGCCATCTACACGCCGGTCATGGGCGTCGATGCGCGCTACCTGAACGCCGCACTCGAACAAGTGGCCATCGCTTACGGCGACATGGACAACTACCTACATAATGGCCTGAACCTCTCCCGGCAGACATCAAGCGATCTACGCAGCAAACTGCTCGCGTGACCTGAAAGGCCGCAGCAGTCAGCGGCCTCCCCAGATCCGATATTCGCCCGCAAAACCGACAAACGAACGGGAAAAAATCCAAACTGTCATCCAGACTTGTGTATCCTGCCCCAGCTTTGCGAAGCTCCAAACGCGCCTGGCGCAGACTTTTCACTCACACTTGCGAGGAACGACGAGATGCATGAGATCCCGAATCTTCCCTTCCCAAGCCTGAACCCAGAAGAGCCAACCGTGACCGTTCACGCCGAACCGGCAGCTGCCGTCGAGCAGGATGGTGACGATCAATCCAGCGCTGACCAGGACTAACCGCGCATCCCCGACTGTGTGAAAACGGCTGACCTGCGGGCCACCCCCGTCATCACGTTTTCACACCGTCCTGAACACATGTAGGCCCCCATGCCCGACTCACCGCGCCCCCTTGCGGTCACCCTGCAAGTCGTTTCCATCGTTCTCTTCACCTTCATCGGCTACCTGAACATCGGCATTCCACTGGCCGTGCTACCTGGCTATGTGCATAACGACCTGGGCTTCAGCGCCGTGGTCGCTGGCCTGGTGATCAGCGTGCAATACCTGGCCACCCTGCTCAGCCGCCCTACCGCCAGCCGCATCATCGACAACCACGGCAGCAAGAAAGCCGTGATGTACGGCCTTGCCGGCTGCGGCCTCAGCGGGGTGTTCATGCTGGCGTGCGCCTTCCTCACCCACCTGCCCTGGCTGAGCCTGGCTTGCCTGCTGGTCGGCCGCCTGGTACTGGGCAGCGCTGAAAGCTTGGTGGGGTCGGGTGCGATCGGCTGGGGTATCGGCCGGGTAGGCGCCGCCAACACAGCCAAGGTCATTTCCTGGAACGGCATCGCCAGCTATGGCGCACTGGCCATCGGCGCTCCACTGGGCGTGCTGATGGTCAAGGGGCTGGGGTTGTGGAGCATGGGTGTGAGCATCATCCTGCTGTGCATCATCGGCCTGCTGCTGGCCTGGCCCAAGCAGGCCGCCCCCATCGTCAGCGGCGTACGCCTGCCATTCCTGCGGGTGCTGGGCAAGGTGTTCCCGCATGGTTCGGGCCTGGCCCTGGGCTCGATCGGCTTCGGCACCATCGCCACCTTCATCACCCTGTACTACGCCAGCCGAGGCTGGTCCGATGCGGCGTTGACCCTGAGCCTGTTCGGCGCCAGCTTCATCAGCGCGCGGCTGCTGTTCGGCAACCTGATAAACCGTATCGGCGGCTTCAGGGTGGCAATCGCCTGCCTGTCGGTGGAAACACTCGGGCTGCTGATGCTGTGGCTGGCCCCCAGTGCCGAAATGGCCTTGGCGGGTGCAGCACTGAGCGGGTTTGGTTTCTCGCTGGTGTTCCCGGCGCTGGGCGTGGAGGCAGTGAACCAGGTGTCGGCGGCCAACCGTGGGGCCGCGGTTGGGGCGTATTCACTGTTCATCGATTTGTCGCTGGGGGTGACCGGACCACTGGTGGGCGCGGTGGCGGCGGGGTTCGGGTTTGCTTCGATGTTTCTGTTTGCGGCGACTGCCGCAGCTTGCGGGCTGGTGTTGAGCTTGTATCTGTACAGACAAGCGCGGCGGCATCGAGATCATTGAAAGCAGGGGGCGCTTTGCGCCCCCGAGGCCCTGAAGGTTAACGCTGGGCGTACTGCAACACCACTTCCAGCGGGTGGCGCATCTTGCGTTCGGTCATGCGCTTGACCTGGCTACGGCACGAATAACCGGTCGCCAGCGGCTCTCCTTCCTTGTCCAGCTTGGTCGCCCAGCTCTGCTCGAAGATGGTCCGCGAGGTTTCCTGATTGCGCGCTTCGTGCCCATAAGTGCCGGACATGCCGCAGCACCCCGTGGCCTCGGTCACCAGCTTCAGCCCCAAACGGGCAAACACCTGCTCCCACTGCTTGGTACTGGCCGGCACGTTGGTCTTCTCGGTGCAGTGTGCCATCAAGCGGAAGTTACCCGGTGCGGTCGGCGCCTGCTCAGGCAGCACATTCATCAGCCACTCCTGCGGCAACAGCACCTGCGGGCAGCCTTCCAGGCCCGGCACCTTCTGGTACTCCTGGCGATACACCAGGGTCATCGCCGGGTCCAGCCCTACCAGCGGCACGCCGCATTCGGCCAGGGCCTTGAGCTGGGTGGCGTTGCGGAGCGCCGCCTTGGCAAACGCACCCAGGAAGCCCTGTACGTGCAGCGGCTTGCCGTTGGCGCTGTAAGGCGCCAGGAACACCCGGTGGCCCAGGCGATGGGCCAGGTCGATGAAGGCCGACAGCAGCGGCGTTTCAAAGTAGCGAGTGAAGGCATCCTGCACCAGCACGATGCTGCGCTCGCGCTGGGCCGGGGTCAGCTCGCGCAGTGTCGGCACCGTGGCCACGCCAACGCGGCAGCGGGTCAGGGTGGCCTGGAAGTTGAAGCGGCTGATCAGCGGGCTGTCGACCATCCCCACCTTGTCGGCCAGCAGCTTGCTCACCCACTTCGAGCCCATCACGGCGTTGTACAGCCCCGGCGCATGGGCCAGGTACGGGATGGTGAACTCCAGCGAGCCAATCAGGTAGTCACGCAGCGGGCGCTGGTAGCGACCGTGATACAGCTCGAGGAAGCGCGAGCGGAAGTCCGGCACGTTGACCTTGATCGGGCACTGCCCGGCGCACGACTTGCACGCCAGGCAGCCGGCCATGGCGTCGTATACCTCATGGGAAAAGTCTTCCTGGCCCTGGCTGCGTGCGCGGTTATTGCGCAGGCGCACCGGCAGGCCCTTGAGCCACGACACCTTGCTACGCGCCGCCGCCAGCACGTCGATGTTCGCCTCGCCCTGCAGGCGCAGCCACTCGCGCATCAGCGAGGCGCGACCCTTGGGCGAATGCTGACGCTCGCGGGTAGCCTTCCACGACGGGCACATGGCGTCGTTGGGGTCGTAGTTGTAGCAGGCGCCATTGCCGTTGCAGTGCACGGCACTGGGGAAGTCCTGCCACACGCGCTCGTCGATGGTACGGTCGAGGTCGCCGCGCAGGGTCACGCCATCGACCGGAGTCAGGCCCTCTGAGCTGCCCAGTGGGGTGCAGATCTTGCCGGGATTGAGCTGGTTGTGCGGGTCGAACGCACCCTTCAGACGCTGCAGCGCCGGGTACAGCTCGCCGAAGTACTCCGGCACGTATTCCGAGCGCAGGCCCTTGCCGTGCTCGCCCCACAGCAGGCCGCCGTAGCTTTTGGTCAGAGCGGCAACGGCGTCGGAAATCGGCTTGACCAATGCGGCCTGCGCCGGGTCTTTCATGTCCAGTGCCGGGCGCACGTGCAGCACGCCGGCATCGACATGGCCGAACATGCCGTAGGCCAGGCCGTAGCCATCGAGCAGCGCGCGGAAATCGGCGATGTAGTCGGCCAACTGCTCCGGCGGTACGGCGGTGTCTTCAACGAACGGCTGCGGGCGTACCTCGCCTTCGACGTTGCCCAGCAGCCCTACCGAACGTTTACGCATGGTGTACACGCGAGTGACTGCCTCCGCCCCCTCGGCAAGGGTGTGGCCCAGGCGCTCGACGCTGGTATCGCTTTGCAGGTGCTGGATGAACGCCTGCACCTTGGCGTTGACCTCAGCCGGCTCGTCGCCACAGAACTCCACCAGGTTGATACCCAGGGTCGGGCGCTCGGGGTCGGCCGGGAAGTACTCGGCAACGCTGTGCCAGACGATGTCTTTCATCGCCAGCATCAGCACCTTGGAATCAACCGTCTCGATCGACAGCGGCTTGTGCGCCATCAGCGCATTAGCGTCGCGCAGCGCGTCCATGAAGCTGGTGTAGCGTACGTTGACCAGCACCGCGTACTTGGGGATCGGCAAAACGTTGAGCTTGGCTTCGACCACGTAGCCCAGCGAGCCCTCGGCGCCACACAACACGCTGTTGAGGTTGAAGCGCCCCTGCTCGTCGCGCAGGTGCGCGAGGTCGTAGCCGGTCAGGCAACGGTTGAGCTTGGGGAAGGTGGTTTCGATCAATTCGCCCTGGGTTTGCTGAATGTCCCGGGCCATGCGGTACACCTCGCCGACCCGGCCGGGCGCGGCACAGGCTTGCTCCAGCGCGGCATCGCCGATCGGCAGGCTGTGCAGGCGCTCACCACCGAGCAGCACGCTGTGCAGCTCCAGTACGTGATCGCGGGTTTTGCCGTAGGTGCAACTGCCCTGGCCACTGGCGTCGGTGTTGATCATGCCGCCAACCGTGGCGCGGTTGGAGGTGGACAGCTCAGGGGCGAAGAACAGCCCGTGCGGCTTGAGCGCAGCATTGAGCTGGTCCTTGACCGTACCGGCCTGCACCCGTACCCAACGCTCCTCGACGTTGATTTCGAGGATCTTGTTCATGTGCCGCGACAAGTCGACGACGATACCGTCGGTCAGCGACTGCCCGTTGGTGCCAGTGCCACCGCCGCGCGGGGTCAGCTTGACCTGCTGGAAGCGCGGCTCGCCCATCAGCGTGGCGACCCGCGCCACATCGTCGGCATCCAGCGGAAACACCGCCGCTTGCGGCAAGCGCTGGTAGATCGAGTTGTCGGTGGCCAGCACGGTGCGGGTAGCGTAGTCGGCACTGATCTGGCCACGGAAGCCGCTGTTGCGCAGGGCTTCGAGGAATTCGGGGTAATTGGCGCTCGGTGCAACGGTCGACAGCTGGGCGATCATCGAAGGATGGCCTCTTGATATTGGCTTATTCACGGGATTCCTGTCGCTCCGGCATGGGTTGATGCATGCAGGGATGACGTATAGGCCAATGTTCCTGTAGTTTCGCTTCAGGGGCAAATGGATAATCCTGCCGCTATCAATGACTTTTATGAATGAATTACCGCCACCTGACCCCATCCATGTCGTTGCTGCTGGCTTTCGAGGCCGCCGCCCGGCATGAAAGCTACACCCGCGCCGCTGCCGAACTGTCACTGACCCAGAGCGCGGTCAGCCGCCAGGTGCAGGCGCTGGAGCAGCAGCTGGGCCTGACCTTGTTCCGCCGTGAGGGGCGCCAAGTACAGCTGACCGATGTCGGCCGCCTGTACCAGCGTGAGCTCAGCGAGGCGCTGGGGCGCATCCGCAGCGCCACCCTGCAGGCGCTGGCCTACCAGTCGGGGGTGGGCACCTTGCGCCTGGCCACCCTGCCTACCTTCGGTTCGAAATGGCTATTGCCGAGGCTGCATGCGTTCTACAGTGCCCATCCGGGCATGCTGGTACACATTCATTCACGCATCGAAGCCATCAACTTCGACACCAGCGAAATCGACGCTGCCATCGGCGTGGCCAGCCACGACCTGCCGGGGCTGATCTGCCATCGCCTGCATGCCGAGGAACTGGTGGTGATCCTGCCGCCCGAGGCTGGCGCGGCCAGCCAGAACTGGAGCCCGACAAGGATCAGTGAAGAGGTGTTGTTGAATGTGGCCAACAACCCACACGCCTGGGGCGAGTGGTTTTCGCACCATGGCCTGCCGCACCGGTCGATGCGCCTGGGCCCGAGTTTCGAACTGACCTCGCACCTGATCCAGGCGGTGCGCGCCGGGATTGGTATCGGCCTGGTGCCGCGCATTCTGGTGGAGGAAGAGTTGGCCAAAGGTGAGCTGTACAGCCCGGGGGTGGCGTTTGCCAGCCAGCGCAGTTATTACCTGATCTACCCGCCCAGGAATGAGGCCTTGCCTTCGCTACGGGCATTCAGGAGCTGGTTGCTGGAGCAAATCTGAAGCACAGGCAACGAAAAACCCCAAGCCGGTCACCAGACTTGGGGTTTCTGCATGCTGCCGCAGCTACGTTACTTGGCCACGTGACCCGCAGCACCACCGGCATTGAGCTTGCGGCGCGGCTTGACCATGTAGATCACAAACATCCCGAACAGCCAGAACGGAATGGCATACACCGACACCTGAATACCCGGGATCATCAGCATGATGCCAAGGATCAGCACCACGAAGGCCAGCACCAGGTAGTTGCCGTAGGGGTACCACAGCGCCTTGAACAGCGGCTTCTGGCCGGTACGGTCGAGGTGCTGACGGAACTTCAGGTGCGAATAGCTGATCATCGCCCAGTTGATCACCAGGGTCGCCACTACCAGCGACATCAGCAGCTCCAAGGCGTTCTGAGGCATCAGGTAGTTGAGCAGCACGGCGACGAAGGTAAAGGCAGCCGACACCAGGATCGAACGCACTGGCACGCCACGCTTGTCGACTTTGGCCAGCGACGCCGGGGCATCGCCCTGCTCGGCCATGCCCAACAGCATGCGGGCATTGCAGTAGGTGCCGCTGTTGTACACAGACAGCGCAGCGGTCAGTACCACGAAGTTCAACAGGTGGGCGGCCACGTCACTGCCCAGCAGCGAGAACACCTGCACGAACGGGCTGCTGCCGTAGCTGCCACCCGAGGCATCGATGCTGGCGACCAGGTTGTCCCACGGGGTCAGCGACAGCAGCACCACCAAGGCACCCACATAGAAGATCAGGATGCGGTAGATGACCTGGTTGATCGCTTTGGGGATCACGGACTTCGGCTTGTCGGCCTCGGCGGCGGTAAAGCCGAGCATTTCCAGGCCACCAAAGGAGAACATGATGAACGCCAGGGCCATCACCAGCCCGCTGACACCGTTCGGGAAGAAGCCGCCATGGGACCACAGGTTGGCGACAGTGGCGTCCGGGCCGCCGCTGCCGCTGGTGAGCAGGTAGGCACCCAGGCCGATCATGCTGACGATGGCGACCACCTTGATGATGGCAAACCAGAATTCAGCTTCACCGAAGAACTTCACGTTCATCAGGTTGATGGCGTTGATCAGCACGAAGAACGCCGCCGCCGTGACCCAGGTAGGGATTTCCGGCCACCAGTAGTGAACATACTTGCCGACCGCCGAAAGCTCCGACATGCCCACCAGGATGTACAGCACCCAGCAGTTCCAGCCCGACAGGAAGCCGGCGAAACCACCCCAGTAGGTATGGGCGAAATGGCTGAACGAGCCGGCCACCGGCTCTTCGACGATCATTTCGCCAAGCTGGCGCATGATCATGAAGGCGATGAAGCCGCAAATGGCGTAGCCAAGAATCATTGACGGGCCGGCGGATTTCATCACGCCTGCCGAGCCGAGGAACAGGCCAGTACCAATCGCACCACCCAGGGCGATCAATTGGATATGGCGGTTCTTCAGGCCCCGCTTTAGCTCGCCTGAATGCATGTTTTGTCCACTCATGAACGAAGTCACCTGCATTGTTTTTATCTGTGACGGAATCGGACCCACCGCGCTCGTGGCGCAGCGGAATGGGCAAGGTGGTTACCTTGGGTTTCTTGACCTCAGGTGCCGCCGGGGCGGGTCAACCAGGCGTGATCAAGAGTGCGCGGTACGCAAAAGGGTCACAGGTAAAACGCGGCGCACTGTATACCCCTGCAAGCGCGCAGGCGTCAACGCGTTGCGTCCTTCCATCCGGAAAAAACGCAGCGATCCTGTGGTGTGGGCCTTGAAAGGCGGAGTGATCGGCGTACATGGCGCCTCCATTTGTTGTTTTGTCAGCCCGGCTCTGTGGATGGGCTCTTGCACACGGCAATGGCGGCTATAACACCGTGGGGACGGGGGTTTGGGCAAGGGCGAGCAGTGCCGCTACGGCTGCTTTGGCCTGCGGGCGCCGGCAAGGTTTGTTTACAGGATCGGATGCGATCTGAAATGCAGACTGAAAACGGCTGCATTCGTAAAAATTTCTTTACAGGCCGGTTCAAGAACTTGCCAGTCGTCAGAAAAATTCTTTTTGTTCAATATCTTGGGGCTGCTGCGCAGCCTCAGGTTTCCACAGACATAAAAAAACCAGCCCGAAGGCTGGTTTCTTGGTTACCACACCGGCTTGTCAGCCACGCGGCTTGCCGCGGCCACGGCCTGCCGGCTTGTCACCCTCCGGCTTGGCCGGACGCTTGCGCATTTCGCTCGGACGCTCGGCCACCGTGCTGCCACGGGTGTTCTTACGCGGGGCCTCTTCACGCGGTTGGCGCGCCGGGCGCTCGCCGGTGGCTGCACCTTCGTGAGCCGGGCGCAGGTTGCGCACGCGCTCACCACGGCCCAGCGGGCGGGTCGACTTGCGCTGCAGGCGCTCCATCTTGTCCTTGGCCTTGAGCTTCATGGCAGGCAGCGCGACTGGCTGCAGGCCCACTTCGGCGGCGAGGATGTCGATTTCACCCTGGGTCATTTCACGCCAGCGGCCCATCGGCAGGTCGGAGTTGAGGAACACCGGACCGAAACGCACACGCTTCAGGCGGCTGACCACCATGCCCTGGGATTCCCACAGGCGACGCACTTCACGGTTACGGCCTTCCATCACCACGCAGTGGTACCAGTGGTTGAAGCCTTCACCACCCGGTGCCTTCTGGATGTCGGTGAACTTCGCCGGGCCGTCTTCCAGCATCACCCCGGCTTTCAGGCGTTCGATCATCTCGTCGTCGACTTCACCACGCACACGCACCGCGTACTCACGGTCCATCTCGTAGGACGGGTGCATCAGGCGGTTGGCCAGCTCACCGTCGGTGGTGAACAGCAGCAACCCGGTGGTGTTGATGTCGAGGCGGCCGATGTTGATCCAGCGGCCTTCTTTTGGCCGTGGCAGGCGGTCGAACACGGTCGGGCGGCCTTCCGGGTCGTCACGGGTGCAGATTTCGCCATCGGGCTTGTTGTACATGATCACCCGACGGGTGGCCTCGGCGGCTTCCTCGCGCTTGATCAGCTTGCCGTCAACGGCAATGGCATCGTGCAGGTCGACGCGCTGGCCGAGGGTGGCCTCGACGCCGTTGACCTTGATGCGGCCCTGGCTGATCCAGGCCTCGACGTCACGGCGCGAGCCCACGCCAATGCGCGCCAGCACTTTCTGCAGCTTTTCGCCGGATGGAGGGGTGATTTCGGTATCTTGCAGGTCTTGCTCACTCATCTGGGCACCTCCCGGTGTAGGAATGAAAACAGGTTCTTGGCGACGAACGCGCCAAAAGGTCGCGCATCATACGCGGTTCAGGGGGATAACGCACTGGAGGGTAGAGGGTTTTATGGGCTTTGGCAGGGGTTTCTGCCTAATGGTGGTGCATTGGCAGTGCCGGCCTTTTCGCGGGTAAACCCGCCCCCACAGGTACTGCATCACTTTCAAGGCCTGTGGTATCCCTGTGGGAGCGGGTTTACCCGCGAAGAGGCCGTCACAGGCAGCAGCAGGTCAGGGCTGCAACTTGCCCTCTTCTTCCGCGGAAGCCTCAGGCTCATCCTCGCGCAAGTCATCAAAATCGGTCTTCAGCCCCTCTTCCATGGCATCCAGCTCCACCAACAGGCTACGGAAGCTGGTCTCTTCCTTCGGCTCGCCAGCCTCTTCCTCCTCGCCCAGGCTGGCATCCGCCAACGCCTGCAAGTGCGCCGGCACTGGCGCATCGTCCGGGTCGAGCAGCGGCTCGGGCTCCATTTCGCGCAACTCGGCCAAAGCCGGCAGCTCCTCTAGGCTCTTGAGGTTGAAATGGTCGAGAAACGCCTTGGTGGTGGCGAACATCGCCGGCCGACCCGGTACTTCCCGATAGCCCACCACGCGGATCCACTCGCGCTCCATCATGGTCTTGATGATGTTGCTGTTCACTGCAACACCCCGCACGTCTTCAATCTCGCCACGGGTGATCGGTTGGCGGTAGGCGATCAAGGCCAAGGTTTCGAGCAACGCACGCGAATAGCGTTGCGGGCGTTCTTCCCACAGGCGCCCGACCCAGGGCGCATAGTCCTCGCGGATCTGCAGGCGGTAACCGCTGGCCACTTCCTTGAGCTCGAAGGCACGGCCGCTGCACGACTTGCCCAGTACCTCCAGGGCCTGCTTGAACACGTGCGGCTCGGGGCGCTCGGCCTCATCGAGCAGCTCGTACAGGCGCTCCAGGGATTGCGGCTTGCCCGATGCCAGCAAAAAAGCTTCGATCAGCGACGCCAGGTCGCGGGGGTCATTCAAATTCATCAGGTTCTTCAACAAGCGCCGGGCGAAGCCGCACATGGATGGCGGCGAAGGGTTCATTCTGCACCAGTTCGATCAGCGATTCCTTCACCAGTTCGAGCACCGCCATGAAGGTGACCACCACCCCCAGCTTGCCCTCTTCGGCGGCGAACAGCTCGACGAATGGCACGAACGCACCGCCCTTGAGGCGCTCCAGTACCTGGCTCATGCGCTCGCGGGTGGACAGCGTCTCACGACTGATCTGATGGCTTTCAAACAGGTCGTTGCGTCGCATCACCTCGGCCATGGACATCAGCAACTCTTCCAGGCTGACCTGCGGCAACAGCTTGCGCACCTTGGCCTGCGGTGCTTCCAGGCGCGGCACCACGACATCGCGCCCCACCCGTGGCAGTTCATCGATGCCCTCGGCCGCGGCCTTGAAACGCTCGTACTCCTGCAGGCGGCGAATCAGTTCGGCACGCGGGTCGCCCTCTTCCTCCTCGACGTCGGCAGAGCGCGGCAGCAGCATGCGCGACTTGATCTCGGCGAGCATGGCGGCCATCACCAGGTACTCGGCGGCCAGCTCCAGACGCACGCTTTTCATCAATTCCACGTAGCCCATGTACTGCCGGGTGATCTCGGCCACGGGGATGTCGAGGATGTCGATGTTCTGCTTGCGGATCAGGTACAGCAACAGGTCCAGCGGGCCTTCGAAGGCTTCGAGGATGACTTCCAGGGCGTCTGGTGGGATGTACAGGTCCAGCGGCAGTTCGGTCAGGGCTTCGCCGTAGACCAAAGCCAGTTGCAGTTGCCGAGGCAACTCGGCCTGTTCGGCCGGTGCCTCAGGCGCTTCCACCTGGCTCACGCGTTGACCAGGAACGGCGTGGGGTCGCCGCAACCTTCGCGGATCAGTTCCGGCTCGTCACCGGACAGGTCGATGATGGTCGACGCCTTGAGGTCGCCGAAGCCGCCGTCGATCACCAGGTCGACATGGTGCTCCAGCCGCTCACGGATCTCGTAAGGGTCGGTCATCGGCTCGCTGTCGCCCGGCAGGATCAGGCTCACGCTCATCAGTGGCTCGCCCAACTCGGCCAGCAAGGCCAGGGTAATGACGTGGTTCGGTACACGCAGCCCGATGGTGCGGCGCTTGTCGTGCAACAGCAGGCGCGGCACTTCACGCGTGCCGTTGAGAATGAACGTGTAAGGCCCCGGTACATGCGCCTTGAGCAGGCGAAAAGTGCCGGTATCGACCTTGGCGTACAAGCCCAGTTGCGACATGTCGCAGCACATCAGGGTGAAGTTGTGCGTCTTGTCCAGCCCGCGCAGGCGCCGCACCCGCTCGATGGCGTTCTTGTCGCCCATCTGGCAACCCAGGGCATAGGCCGAATCCGTCGGATACACCACCACCCCCCCCTTGCGGATGATCTCGACGGCCTGTTTTATCAAGCGCGCCTGTGGGTTCTCCGGATGAATCTGGAAAAATTGGCTCACGTAGTCGTCCTGTTCATAGCGCCAAAGGCTGTTCATGGCTGAATCGACGCCACAAAGGTGGCAGGTCCTCGGGCAAAGGCCGATAGGCACCAATCTCGCCCCAGGTGCCGGGGCCGTGGAAGTCACTGCCAGCGCTTGCCAGCAGGCCGAACTCACGGGTAAGGATGGACATGGTGCCCACTTGCTCGGCAGGCATCATCCCATTGACCACCTCAAGCGCCTGCCCTCCTGCCTGAATATAGTCGGCAATCAGCCGTCTGCGCTTGCTGCGGGTCAGATCGTAATGCATGGGATGCGCCAGGCTTACCCAAGCGTTGGACTGCCTTAGCGTGGCAACGGTTTCGTCAAGGGACGGCCAGTGCTGCTTGACGTCGCCCAGCTTACCGGCGCCCAGCCACTTGCGAAACGCTTCGCCCCGGTCCTTGACGTGCCCGGCACGCACCAGGTGCTCGGCAAAATGCGGGCGCGCCGGTGCGTTGCCGCTGTCACCCAGTTCTTGCTGAACGGCGCGCGCACCTTCAAGGGTGCCGGGCATGCCTTTGCCCGCCAGCCGTTTGTCTATTTCTTCGGCGCGCAACCAGCGGCCGCGGTGCAATGCCTCGATCGCAGCCAGCAACGGCGGTGCGTCGAGCGGGAAGTCATAGCCCAGCACATGGATGGTCGCACCACCCCAGGTGCAGGACAACTCTACCCCGCTGACCCAGCGCATACCCAGGTCAACGCAGGCCTGGCGCGCTTCAGGCAGGCCTTCGATGGTGTCATGGTCAGTCAGTGCCAGCGTTTGCACCCCGTGCTCATGGGCCCGGGCAACCAGTACCGTAGGCGACAGGGCGCCGTCGGAGGCCGTGCTGTGACAGTGCAGATCAACATTCATGGGGGAGCGCTTTCGCTGGATTCGATGTTTGTTATTATGCCGTCACATCCCGATTCTGGCTGCCATTGTGAAACAATTCATCGATTTCATCCCGCTGCTGCTGTTCTTCATCGTCTACAAGCTCGACCCGCGCCCCATGGAGGTCGCCGGCCACAGCTTCGAATTCGGCGGTATCTACAGCGCCACGGCCATGCTGATCATCAGCTCGCTGGTGGTGTACGGTGCGCTGTTCCTGCGCCAGCGCAAGCTGGAAAAGGGCCAGTGGCTGACCCTGATCGCCTGCCTGGTGTTTGGCGGCCTGACCCTGACCTTCCACAGCGAAACCTTCCTCAAGTGGAAAGCACCCGTGGTGAACTGGTTGTTCGCCCTGGGCTTTGCCGGCAGCCACTTCATCGGCGACCGGGTGCTGATCAAGCGCATCATGGGCCATGCCCTGACCCTGCCGGATGCCATCTGGTCGCGCTTGAACCTGGCGTGGATCGCTTTCTTCCTGTTCTGCGGCGCGGCCAACCTGTTCGTCGCCTTCACCTTCCAGGACTTCTGGGTGGACTTCAAGGTGTTCGGCAGCCTGGGCATGACCGTGATCTTCCTGGTGGCGCAAGGCGTGTACCTGTCGCGCCACCTGCACGACGACCCTTCTACCTCCAAACCCAAGGATTGACATGCTCTACGCCATTATCGCCAGCGACGTCGCAAACTCCCTGGAAAAGCGCCTGGCTGCCCGCCCGGCGCACATCGAACGCCTGCAGCAGCTCAAGGCCGAAGGCCGCGTAGTGCTGGCCGGCCCACACCCGGCCATCGACAGCAACGACCCGGGCGAAGCAGGGTTCAGCGGTAGCCTGATCGTTGCCGAATTCGAATCGCTGGCGGCGGCGCAGGCCTGGGCCGATGCCGATCCGTACATTGCCGCAGGCGTCTACGACAAGGTAGTGGTCAAGCCGTTCAAGCAAGTACTGCCCTGATCTGAAGCCGCACAGCTTTTTTGCGCTCAAGCCCGCGAAGAAGCTGATGCGGTATTGGCAGTTATACGGTTGCCATCAGTCTGCGGTATCTTTGCCACTGGCGGGCCGAATAGCCGCCGTCAATGGTTGAATTGAGTGAGTCATGAGCGAGCTGTTACTGATTGATGATGACCAGGAACTGTGCGAGCTGCTCGGCAGCTGGCTGACCCAGGAAGGGTTCACGGTGCGTGCCTGCCACGATGGCCAGAGCGCACGCCGGGCCCTGGCCGAGCATGCCCCTGCTGCCGTGGTGCTGGATGTGATGTTGCCCGACGGCAGCGGCCTGGAGCTGCTCAAACAGCTGCGAAGCGAGCATGCCGAGCTGCCGGTGCTGATGCTGTCAGCCCGTGGCGAGCCGCTGGACCGCATCCTCGGCCTGGAACTGGGCGCCGACGACTACCTGGCCAAACCTTGCGACCCGCGTGAGCTCACCGCTCGCCTGCGCGCGGTACTTCGCCGCAGCCACCCCACCGCCACCACCAGTCAAGTGGAGCTGGGTGACCTGGTGTACAGCCCTGCACGTGGCGTGGCCAGTATCGATGGCCGCGAAATGACCCTGACCCTGTCCGAAAGCCGCATCCTCGAAGCCCTGCTGCGCCAGCCCGGCGAGCCACTGGACAAACAGGAACTCGCGCAGATCGGCCTGGGCCGCAAATTGACCCTGTATGACCGCAGCCTGGACATGCATGTCAGCAACCTGCGCAAGAAGATCGGCCCGCATGCCGATGGCCGGCCACGCATCGTGGCATTGCGTAGCCGTGGTTATTACTACTGCCTCTGAGCATCTTTACCGAGCCTTTACCATCCCCTGACTGCGCTTGACGGTGATCTCCCTAGACTGTGCTCATCCGGTAACCACCGGCCTATGAAAGGAGAGACACCATGCGCAAGACCCTTATCGCCCTGATGTTCGCCGCCGCTCTGCCGACCGTGGCCATGGCCATGCCTGACGGCGGCCCGCACCACGACGGCCCGCATCATCGCGGTGATGCGCCTTTCCACCAACTGGACCTGAGCCGCGACCAGCGCCAGCAGATCGGCAAGCTGATGGGCGAGCAGATGCAACAGCGCCGCGACATCACGGAGCGCTACCTGGCCAAACTGCCGGCCGCCGACCAGAAAGCCATGAAGGACGAACTGCAGGCCAACCGCGACAAGACCGACAGCGCGGTACGCAACCTGCTCAAGCCTGACCAGCAGAAGAAGTTCGACGAACTGCAAAAGGAACGCGCCGCCAAGAAAGCCGAGTGGCAGGAGTTCCAGGCCTGGAAAGCTGAAAAAGGCACCAAGGCCCAGTAAGCTGTCCACCCCATGCCCGGCCCGCGTCACTGCGGGCCGGGCTTTTCCCGTTTAGGAGGTGCACTTGCGTTCACTGTTCTGGCGCATCCTGGCCAGCTTCTGGCTCGCCATCACCCTGGTCGCCGGGCTGTCGATCCTGCTGGGCCACATGCTCAACCAGGACGCCTGGATCCTTAGCCGCCATCCGGGCCTGAATACCCTGGCCAGCAAGTGGGCCAAGCATTACGAGCAGGAAGGCCTGGATTCGGCTCAGCACTTCCTGGAAAGGCGCAAAGATCGCTACAAGATCGACGTGCAGGTGCTCGACGACAGTGGCGAGGCCGTGGTGCCCGGGACCTTCCCGCGCCGTGCGGCCGCCTTCGAGGCGCGTCAGCACAATGACCAGCGACGCCTGCCATGGCGTCGGCTGACCGAGGAATACACCAGCCCCGAGACCGGCGATACCTACTTGCTGATCTACCGCATCCCTCACCCGGCGCTGGATGCCTGGCACCGCGAGAGCCTGATGTGGCCGCTCAGTGCACTGGGCATTGCCCTGGTCGTGCTGACCCTGTTCAGCCTGCTCGTAACCCTGTCCATCACCCGCCCGTTAAGCCGCCTGCGCAGCGCTGTACACGACCTGGGCCAGACCACCTACCAGCAGAACAGCCTGGCGCGTCTGGCTGCGCGGCGTGACGAGTTCGGTGTGCTGGCCAAGGACTTCAACAAGATGGGGGCGCGCCTGCAAAGCACCATCGGCAGCCAGCGCCAGCTGCTGCGCGACGTGTCTCACGAGCTACGCTCGCCCCTGGCCAGGCTGCGCATCGCCCTGGCCTTGGCCGAGCGCGCAGGGCCCGAGCAGCGGGAGACCCTGTGGCCGCGCCTGACCCGCGAATGCGACCGCCTGGAAGACCTGATCAGCGAAATTCTCGCCCTGGCCCGAGTGGATGCCGAACAGGCTCATGCCGAACCGGTCGACCTCAACGCCCTGCTCGGCAGCGTGCGCAAGGACGCCCTGCTCAGTGCGCCAGACCAGGATGTGCGCCTGGAGGCGCAACCGGGGTTGACCTTGCAGGGTTGGCCAACGCTGATCGAGCGGGCCGTGGACAACCTGCTGCGCAATGCCCTGCGCTTCAACCCGGTAGGGCAGCCGGTCGAAGTCAGCGCCGTGCGTGAACAGGACCGTATTGTGATCAGCGTGCGTGACCATGGCCCCGGGGCGGCAGCGGAGCACCTGGCACAACTGGGCGAACCGTTCTTCCGCGCACCGGGGCAGGACGCGCCGGGGCATGGGCTGGGGCTGGCGATTGCGCGCAAGGCGGCGGAGCGCCATGGCGGGAGCCTGGTGCTGGACAATCACCCACAGGAAGGATTTGTAGCTCGGCTGGAGTTGCCCCTGGCTGATGCGGCTGGCAGTTGATGTGATGTAAAGGCCACTGACCTCTTCGCGGGTAAACCCGCGAAGAGGCCGGAAGCCTCAATAAATCAATCTGCCTGAAGGCGGTTTATTCGCCCCAGGCACTGACAAAATCAGCAGTTTCCAGCACCGGCGCAGTGCGTGGCTCGGTCAACGGCGTACCGACATACAGGTAACCGATCAACTCTTCATTCTCGGCCAACCCCAGCCCCTTGTGCACATGGGCATCAAAAGCCATGTCCCCGGTGCGCCACACCGCCCCGACGCCTTGCGCATGCGCGGCGATCAGAATGCCGTGCGCCGCACAGCCCGCAGCCAGGCGCTGCTCGGACTTGGGCACCTTGAAGTGGTCCTGCAACTTGGCGATGACCACGATCAGCAACGGTGCCCGCAGGGGCATGGCACGAGCCTTGTCCAGTGCCGCCTGGCTGGCATCACCTTTGTGCTGCACGGCTTCGGCGAACAGCTCGCCGAGTTTCTCGCGGCCCTGGCCTTCGATGGTAAGGAAACGCCATGGCCGCAGCTGGCCATGGTCCGGGGCACGCAGGGCGGCCTGGAACAGCGCCTCGCGTTGAGCGGCATTGGGCGCCGGGTCGGTCAGGCGTGGCACGGAAACACGGTTGAGCAATGCGTCGAGAGCCTCCATCGGCTACCCTCCTGGCAGTTGAATGTGCGGCCATTCTAGCGTTTACATCACCAGACCCATAGGTAGAATGGCGCCCTTCCGTTTCGAGTCAGAGCAGATCACATGGCGTTGCCGACCTTAAGGATCATTGGTTTCATCATCGGCATCTTCCTGATTACCCTGGCCGTGGGCATGGCCGTGCCCATGGCTACCCTGGTGATCTTCGAGCGTACCGGTGACATGCCGTCGTTCCTCTGGTCGAGCCTGATCACCTTCATCGCAGGCCTTGCCCTGGTAATACCGGGGCGCCCGGAGCATGTACACCTGCGCCCGCGCGACATGTACCTGCTGACGGTCAGCAGTTGGCTGGTGGTGTGCGTGTTCGCCGCGCTGCCGTTCCTGCTGACTCAGCACATCAGTTACACCGACGCCTTCTTCGAAAGCATGTCAGGCATTACCGCCACAGGCGCCACCGTGCTCAGCGGGCTCGATAGCATGTCACCGGGTATCCTGATGTGGCGCTCGATGCTGCACTGGCTCGGCGGTATCGGCTTCATCGCCATGGCGGTGGCAATCCTGCCACTGCTGCGTATCGGTGGCATGCGCCTGTTCCAGACCGAATCGTCCGACCGCTCGGAAAAGGTCATGCCGCGCTCGCACATGGTCGCCAAATCGATCGTGGGGGTTTACGTCGGTTTCTCCATCCTGGGTTCGCTGGCCTTCTGGTGGGCGGGCATGAGCCCGTTCGATGCGATCAACCATGCCATGTCGGCGATCTCCACCGGCGGTTTCTCCACCTCCGACCAATCCTTGGCGAAATGGGATATCCCCGCCGTGCACTGGGTTGCGGTGGTGGTGATGATCATGGGCAGCCTGCCGTTCACCCTTTACGTGGCCACCCTGCGCGGCAACCGCAAGGCGCTGATCCGCGACCAGCAGGTGCAAGGGTTGCTGGGCATGTTGGTGGTCACCTGGCTGGTGTTGGGCACCTGGTACTGGTACAGCACCAACCTGCACTGGCTCGACGCCCTGCGCCACGTCGCACTGAACGTGACCTCGGTGGTCACCACCACCGGTTTCGCCCTGGGTGACTACAGCCTGTGGGGCAATTTTTCGCTGATGCTGTTCTTCTACCTGGGCTTCGTTGGCGGCTGCTCCGGCTCGACCGCGGGCGGCATCAAGATTTTCCGCTTCCAGGTGGCCTATATCCTGCTCAAGGCCAGCCTCAACCAGCTGATTCACCCGCGTGCGGTGATCAAGCAGAAATACAACGGCCATCGCCTCGACGAAGACATCGTGCGTTCGATCCTGACGTTCTCGTTCTTCTTCGCCATCACCATCTGCGTCATGGCCTTGCTGCTGTCGTTGCTGGGCGTGGACTGGATGACTGCACTGACCGGCGCCGCTGGCACGGTTTCGGGTGTGGGGCCGGGCCTGGGTGAAGTGATCGGCCCTTCGGGTAACTACGCCACGCTGCCTGACGCGGCCAAGTGGATCTTGGCGGCCGGCATGCTGCTTGGCCGCCTGGAAATCATCACGGTGCTAGTGTTGTGCATGCCGGCGTTCTGGCGTCATTGACCACTTCGGCTTCGGTGCCCAGGCGGGCGCGGTACTCGCTGGGTGTGGCGTCGAACCAGCGGCGGAACGCCCGATAGAAGTTGCTGGGGTCGGCGAAGCCGAGCAGGTAGGCGGCCTCAAGCAAAGTCATGCCCGGCTGCGCCAGGTACTGTTCGGCCAGCTCGCGGCGGGTATCGTCAAGCAGGGTCTGGAAGCTGGTGCCCTCCTCCTGCAGCCGCCGCTGCAAGGTCCGCTGCGACAGGTGCAGGGCCTGGGCCAGGGTTTCACGCTTCGGTTCACCCTGCGGCAGAATGCGGCACAACACCTGGCGCACCCGGTGGGTTACCCGGCTTTCGGAGAAACGTGCCAGGTACTCCCCGGCAAACCGGTCGTGCAGCACCGCCATGGCCTCGTTGGCGGTAGGCAGCGGGGCTTCCATGTCGGCCCGCTCGAACACCAGGGCATCGTGTGGCGCGCCGAAAACCAGCGGCGAATGGAACGCCACCTTGTACGGCTCGACGTTCTTTGGCTGCGGCCCTTGCACCAATACCCGCCGCGGCTGCACCGGCCGGCCACTGAGCCATTTGCACAGCGCCAATGCGCAGGCCAGCGACGCTTCGGCACTGTGCCGGGTCGGCGGCAGGTGGTCACCGTGGACGGTCAGGATCAGCGAGTAGCCCTCGGCGCCAAGGACAAAACTGAGGTCGGAGCTTTCGGCAATGATGCGCTGGTAGCGCACCAGGCGTTCGAAGCCCTCGGCCAAGGTGCGGCTGGACATCAACGCATAGCCCACCACATGGAACGACGCCGGGCGCACCACCCGCGCCATGTTCAGACCGATGGCCTCGTTGCCTGACAGTTCCACTGCCAGCTGCCATAGCCGGGTCATGGAGTCTTGCGGAAAACGTGCATCCGGGTCGTCGAGTGCGGCAAAGTCCAGCCCTAGCTGCTTGAACATGGCCCGGCAATCCAGCCCCTCCAGTTCAAGTGCCTTCACAATCCCTGATGCCCAACTGGCTGACGTGGTTCTTTCGCTCATGACAGGCTTCTTTTACCGACCGCTCCTGCGGTGAACCCCAAGGATACTCATTTGGCGCCTATTGTCACTGGTAGGCCCCGTCAGTCACTCTAGACTCGAATCAGGCTCCACGCCGTGCATCTTGTCCAGAAGTATTAATCCCGGAGCACCGCCATGAACAGCAAAGCGCAGTTTCGCAGTTTTGCCGAGTTCTATCCTTACTACCTGGGGGAGCACAGCAACCCCACCTGCCGCCGCCTGCACTTCGTCGGCACCAGCCTGGTGATCGCGCTGCTGGCCTACACCATTGGCAGTGGCAAATGGTTGCTGCTGCTGGCCGTGCCGGTGTTCGGCTATGGCTTTGCCTGGGTCGGGCACTTTTTTTTCGAAAAGAACCGGCCAGCGACCTTTACCTATCCGCTGTACAGCCTGGCCGGTGATTTCGTGATGTTCCGGGATATCCTGCTGGGCAAGATCCGGCTGTAGGCGCGGCCTTGTGCCGCGAAAGGGCTGCAAAGCAGCCCCATGGCCCTCACGCCCTACACCGGCTCGCGCACCACCGCAGCCGCCTGCGCCTCGCGCGCCTGAGCCTCAGCCAGCCGGTACAGTTCGATACTGCCATCCCAATGTTCGATCAGCGCCGTGCATGACTCCACCCAATCCCCGCAATTGAGGTAGTCCACCTCCCCCACCTTGCGGATCTCGGCATGGTGGATGTGCCCACACACCACCCCATGAAAACCGCGCCGTGTGCACTCGTGGGCAATGGCATCCTCGAAGTCGCTGATGAAATTCACCGCACCTTTCACCTTGTGCTTGAGGTACGCCGACAGCGACCAGTACCCATAGCCGTACCGCGCCCGCCAGTGGTTGAGCCAACGGTTGAGCACCAGGGTGAACTCGTAGGCACGGTCGCCCAGAAACGCCAACCAGCGGTGGTAACGGGTAATCACGTCGAACTGGTCGCCATGGATCACCAGCAGTCGACGGCCATCGGCGGTCAAGTGTTCGGCCTCGTCCACCAGCTGAATGTTGCCCAGAATCAGCTTTGAATAGCGGCGCAGGAACTCGTCATGGTTGCCCGTGACGTAGATCACCTCGGTGCCGCGCTTGCTCATGGTCAGCAGCCGGCGGATCACGTTGGTGTGGGCCTGCGGCCAGTAGATCCCACCACGCAGCTTCCAGCCATCGATGATATCGCCCACCAGATAGACGCGGTCGGCCTGGTAGCCCTTGAGGAACCGCGACAGGTGTCCGGCCTGGCAGTCGCGGGTGCCCAGGTGCACGTCGGAGATCCACAGGGTACGCACGCGTTGCTTGCGCGAGGGACGAGACAGTTCGGCATGGGTCATGGGCAGGCTCCGGCGCAGTTTGCTGGAGACTGGCAGGCAGGCATGACAGCGCCATGGCAAAACGGTGACGAGTGATGGCGTGCGGGGTTTGAGGCACAATGAGCGCCTGCCCTGCGAGGAAGCCCCCATGACCGCCGGCCCGATCCTCTCGCTGCGCCATTACCGCGACAGCCTGATCGCCCACAGCCACGAACACCCGCAACTGGTGTTCGGCCTGCGCGGCCGCCTGGAGTTCGAGGTCCAGGGGCAAGGCGCCGGGATCGACCGGCAGGGGCTGATCGTGGTACCGGCGGGCGCGCATCACACCTGCGCCAGCGATGGCGGCAGCCACTGCCTGGTGTTGGATGTGCCTGGGGAGCGCTGGCTGCACGAGCAACTGGGCGAGCATGCCGATGCCAGCCGCCGCCTGCTCGACCGCCCTGCCGCGCTGGGCCTGGACGACCGTCAGCAGCAGTTGGTGGACTGGCTGGCGGCCAGCCCCATGGACGACCCGTTGATCGCCCGGCAAGGCGCAGCGCTGTTACTGGCCAGCCTGAATCCAACGGCGGCTGCCAACGTTCGGGCCAGCCAGCGCTTACCTTATGCCGCGTTCGATACCCATATCGAGCAACAGGCTGCCTACCCGTTGCAGGTCGCCGACCTGGCGCGCATTGCCGGGCTGTCCAGTGCCCGGCTGCATGCGCGCTTTACCGCCGAGTGCGGGATGACACCGATGGACTACATTCGCCAGCGACGCTTGCTCAAGGCACGGCGGCTGGTGGTGCAGACTTCGTTACCCATGGGTGAGATTGCAGCGCAGGTGGGGTATAGCTCACAGAGTGCGTTTTCGGCAGCGATGTTGCGGGCGTTCGGTTGTACGCCTTTGGCGTTGCGGCGAGAGCCCGGCGACAATTGACAGCAGTCTTGCGACAGAAATCGTTGGCCTGTGGTTTTACACTTTGCCTGTGCTGCGAAGAGGCCGGCACAGCCAATAGAGATTTTGAGCAAGGACTACCATGAACCACCGCACAGCCCTAGGCGCCCTGCACATTGGCGCGCTGTTTTTCGGCCTTACCGGCGTCTTCGGCAAGCTGGCCGCCAGCGCCAGCCCGGCAATCATCGTCTTTGGCCGCGCCGCCTTCGCCGTGCTCGCCCTGGCTCTGTTCGCCAGCCTGGCCGGCCCGGGCTGGCAACGCCTCAGCGGCCAGGACGCACGCCGCCTGCTGCTCGGCGGTGTGCTGCTGGCCGGCCACTGGGTCAGTTTCTTCATCGCCGTCAAAGTCGGCGGCGTGGCCATCGCCACCCTCGGTTTCGCCAGTTTCCCGGCCTTCACCGTGATCCTCGAAGGCCTGCTGTTCCGCGAGCGTATCCGCCGCAACGAAACCGTATTGGTCGTGCTGGTCAGCCTCGGCCTGGTACTGGTCACGCCGGCATTCGACCTGGCCAGCGAAGCCACTGGCGGCCTGCTCTGGGCACTGCTCTCGGGCCTGCTGTTCTCGCTGCTGTCACTCACCAACCGGGCCGGCTCCGGCCGTTTGCCTGCGGTACAGGCAGCGCTGTGGCAGAACCTGGTAGTGGGCCTGTGCCTGCTGCCGTTCGCGGCCCCTGGCCTGGGCGGCGTAGCCCCCGTGGACTGGCTGTGGATCGCCCTGCTCGGCGTCTTCTGCACCGGCGTTGCGCACAGCCTGTTCGTCGCCAGCCTGGCAGTGATCAAGGCGCGCACGGCCGCCGTGGTGTTCGGCATGGAGCCGGTCTACGGGATTGCCGTGGCGTGGGCGGTGTTCGCCGAAACCCCCACCGTGCGCATGCTGCTGGGCGGCGCACTGATCATCTTCGCCATCGTGCTGTCCAGCCGCCTGGCTGCCGAGCAACCGCCCAGGCAGCGGCCACTGCCCGAGGGGGCTTGATCAGCGGTCGTTGTGGCCAAGGTCACGCTGTGGGTCGATCTGGTCGCGCACCCGCTGCTTCAATACCTTGGCCTCGGGGAAACCACCGTCGGCCTTGCGCTCCCAGATCTGCACGCCATTGCAGGTGATGCGGAAGATGCCGCCGGTGCCCGGCTCCAGCGCTACCCGGCCCAGGTCGTCGGCAAAGGTGCTGAGCAGTTCCTGGGCCAGCCAGGCAGCACGCAGCAGCCACTGGCACTGGGTGCAATAGGTGATAACGATTTCCGGCTTGCTGTCGGCCATGGTGAAACATCTCCAGGTAAGGGGCCGCTTATACTAGCGGTCTTTAGCCCACGGTTTGAGACTCACGATGCGCCGTTTGCTGTTCTGTTTTCTGCTTGCCCTCACCACGCTTGCGGCAACCGCCGCCGAACCTGCCAGGCCCAAGGTCGGCCTGGTACTGTCGGGTGGTGCGGCCCGTGGCCTGGCTCACATCGGCGTGCTCAAGGCGCTGGAAGAACAGGGTGTGCGCATCGACGCCATCGCCGGCACCAGCATGGGCGCAGTGGTCGGCGGGTTGTACGCCTCGGGCTACAGTGTCGAAGAGCTGGAAAAGCTCGCCACCACCCTGGACTGGCAACAGGCGCTGTCCGATGCCCCGCCACGCAAGGACGTGCCGTTTAGGCGCAAGCAGGATGACCGCGACTTCCTGGTCAAACAGAAGCTCAGCTTTCGTGACGACGGCAGCCTGGGCCTGCCACTGGGGGTAATCCAGGGCCAGAACTTGTCACTGCTGCTGGAAAGCAAACTGGCGCACACCGCCGACACCCGCGACTTCGACAAGCTGCCTATCCCCTTCCGCGCCGTGGCCACCGACATCGCCAGTGGCGAAAAAGTAGTGTTTCGCCGCGGCCACCTGCCACAGGTCATTCGCGCCAGCATGTCGATCCCTGCCGTGTTCGCCCCGGTCGAGCTGGACGGCCGACTGCTGGTGGACGGTGGCATGGTCGACAACATTCCGGTCGACGTGGCCCGCGAAATGGGCGTGGACCTGGCCATCGTGGTCGACATCGGCACCCCACTGAAGGATCGCAAGCAATTACTGACCGTGGTCGACGTGCTCAACCAGTCGATCACCCTGATGACCCGGCGCAACTCGGAAGAACAACTGGCCAGCCTGCACCGCGACGACATCCTCATCCAACCATCGCTGACCGCCTTCGGCGTGACCGATTTTGGCCGCGCCAGGGACATGATCGACGCCGGTTACCGCGCCACCCGCCTGCTCGACCCTCGCCTGGCTGCCCTGCGCCAGCCCGAAGGCGACAGCAGCCTGGCCGTGGCCCGCTCGCCGCGCCAGCGCACACCGGTGATCACCGCGATCCGAATCGAGAACGACTCCAAGGTCAGCGACGACGTGATTCGCTCGTACATCCGCCAACCGATCGACGCGCCGTTGGAGCTGGACCGCCTGCAGACCGACATGGGTACGCTGTACGGCCTGGATTACTTCGACCGGGTGCAGTACCGCGTGGTGCACAAGGGCGACGACAACACCCTGGTGATCAACGCCCGTGGCCGGCGCGGCGGCACCGACTACCTGCGTCTGGGCCTTAACCTGTCCGATGACCTGCGTGGCGACAGCGCCTTCAACCTGGGTGCCAGCTACCGGGTCAACGGCATCAACAGCCTCGGCGCAGAATGGCTGACCCGTGGCCAGATCGGCGACCAGCAAGAGCTGTACAGCGAGTTCTACCAACCGCTGGACGTGGGCTCGCGCTACTTTGTCGCGCCTTACCTGGATTTCAGCTCGCAGAACATCGAAGCCACCCTGGACAACGACCCGGTCGCCGAATACCGCCTGGAGCGCTACGGCTTTGGCCTGAACGTGGGCCGGCAGATCGGCACCAGCGGTGAAGTGCGCCTGGGCGTGGGCAAGGCCTGGGGCGAGGCCGAGGTGCGCATCGGCGACCAGGACCTGCCCAAAGTCAGTTTCAACGAAGGCTTCTACGAGCTGAAGTACTCGTTCGACACCCTCGACAACGTGTACTTCCCGCACCGAGGCGAGGACATCGGCCTGACCTTGCGCAAATACGACAAGTCGCTGGACTCCGACCAGGATTACCGGCAGTGGCTGTTCAACCTGGACAAGGCGATCAGCAGTGGGCCGAACACCTTCGTGCTGGGCGGTCGCTATGGGCGCACGCTGGATGACACCGAAGTGGTGACGTCGAGCTTCGTGATGGGCGGAGCGCGAGAGCTGTCAGGCTTTCGCCAGGACTCGGTGTCGGGGCAGAACGTGAGCCTGCTGCGCATGGTCTACTACCGCCGCTTGACGCCAAGGGCCTATGTGCCGCTGGACTTCCCGTTGTACATCGGCGGGTCGCTGGAGCGTGGGCGGGCATGGAACAACGACAACGAGTTCGACAGTGGGTACATCAATGCGGCGAGCATCTTCCTGGGGCTGGAGACGCCGTTGGGGCCGTTGAACTTCACCTACGGCACCAACAGTGCGCATGAGCATGCGGTGTATCTGAACCTGGGGCATACCTTCTGATTTTTTGGGGCTGCGTTGCAGCCCCAAGGGCCTTCAGGACTTCTCGAGGTTGGCCAGAATCTTCGCATGCACCCGCATGCAAACTTGCAATTCTGCCTCATCCACGCCGGTAAACAGTTCCACCCGCAGTTGATTGGCGATGGTCTCGATCTGGTCGATCAGTGGCTTGGCCGGGGGGCACAGCAAGATCTTCTTGGCCCGCCGGTCTTCTACCACTGCTTGCCGGCGCACCAACCCTTGCGCCTCCAGGCTGTCGAGCAGACGCGCCAGGGTCGGGCCTTCAACGCCCACGCTCTGGGCCAACTCACGCTGGGTCGGGGCTTCTTCGAAACGGGCCAGGTGCAGCAACACCAGCCAGCGCGCCTGGGACAGGTTGAGCCCGGCCAGGCGGCGGTCCAGTTCGGCGCGCCAACCCCGGGACATCTGGGCCAGCTGCATGCCGAAGCGGTGTTGGTTGTCGGTCAGGGGCATAAGTAACTCATTGAGTAGATCTAATTATTAGGCAGCTAACCATGCCCTGCCCCACGAGGCAAGGCTCGGTCCTGCTTACTTGTTCGATAATCGTCAAAAAGCATGACAAAGGTCAGCAGATGGCGCTTCTGCCTTCGATCCTGCCTGCGTTTACAGTTCGAATTCCGCCGCCAGCGCCGCGCGCACGCAATACAGCACGCCCTCCGGCACCCGGGCCCCGAACTGCGGCGCAATGGCCGACACCGGCGGCAACTCGCCCTCGCCATCCAGGAACGCGTCCTGCACTTCCATCATCAGGTCTTCCGGCAGGTCGATGGCTTGCTCCAGGCTCAGCTCCTGGCGGCCCAGTGCCTCGGCCAGCAGGCTATAGACGTTCTTCTCGCTGCAGTTGAGCTGCCCGGCGATCTGCGCCGGGGTCATGCCGGCTCGGGCCAGGCTGACCAGTTCGTGGCGCAGGTCGAGCACCACTTTCGGTGCCTCTTCGGTGCCGCCACTGTTGTTCAGTACTTCGAGGAACGCCTGGCCATAGCGCTCCAGCTTGCGCGCGCCCACACCGCTTACCTGGGCCATGTCGCTGAGGCTGACCGGCTGGCTGCGCAGCATTTCCAGCAGCGTCGAATCGGGGAAGATGACATACGGCGGCACGCTGTGCTCCTCGGCCAACTTGCGCCGCAACGTGCGCAACGCTTCCCACAGTTCGCGCTCTTCGGCACGCACCAGCTGGCTGGCCGGGCTGCCGCCGCTGGACGACGAGGCCTTGGCCGTGGTCTGCGGCTTGAGGTCACGGCGCAGTTGCAAGGTCACCTCGCCGCGCAGCAGTGGCCGGCAGCTGTCGGACAGGCGCAGGCCGCCGTAACCTTCCAGGTCGATGTCGACCAGGCCGCGCGCCACCAACTGACGGAACAGCGAACGCCATTCGACCTCGGCCAGGCCCTTGCCAACGCCGAATACCGACAGCTTCTCGTGGCCGAAATTGCGCACCTTCTCGTTGTCCTTGCCCAGCAGTACATCGACCAGATGGCCGACACCATAGCGCTGGCCGGTGCGGAACACCGCCGACAGCGCCTGGCGCGCCGGCTCGGTAGCGTCCCAAGTCTGGATGTTGTCGACACAGTTGTCGCAGTGGCCGCACGGTTGTTCGAGGGTTTCATCGAAGTAGGCCAGCAGCGACTGGCGGCGGCAGCGGGTTTCTTCGCACAGCGCCAGCATGGCGTCGAGCTTGTGCTGTTCGATGCGCTTGTGGCGCTCATCGCCTTCGGAGTTCTGCAGCATCTGCTTGAGCATCACCATGTCCTGCAGGCCATAGGCCATCCAGGCATCGGACGGCAGGCCGTCACGGCCGGCGCGGCCGGTTTCCTGGTAATAGGCCTCAAGCGATTTAGGCAGGTCGAGGTGGGCAACGAAGCGCACGTTGGGCTTGTCGATACCCATGCCGAAGGCAATGGTCGCGACCATGATCAGCCCCTCCTCGTTGAGAAAGCGGTGCTGGTTGGCCGCGCGTGTCTCGGCAGCCAGGCCGGCGTGATACGGCAGCGCCGGGAAGCCCTGCTGGCAGAGGAATGCGGCGGTTTCGTCGACCTTCTTGCGCGACAGGCAGTAAACGATACCGGCGTTGCCGCGGCGCTCGCCGAGAAAAGCCATCAACTGCTTGCGCGGCGCTTCCTTGGGCACGATGCGGTAGAAGATGTTGGGTCGGTCGAAGCTCGAGAGGAAGCGTTCGGCGCCTTGCAGGTGTAGGCGCTGGACGATTTCTTCGCGGGTGCGCATATCGGCAGTGGCAGTAAGCGCAATGCGCGGCACATGCGGGAACAGTTCGGCCAGTTGGCCCAGTTGCAGGTACTCGGGGCGGAAATCGTGGCCCCATTGCGAAACGCAGTGGGCCTCGTCGATGGCGAACAGCGAGATGTCCAGGTCACGCAGAAAATCCAGCATGCGCGGCTGCACCAGGCGCTCCGGCGCCAGGTAGAGCATTTTTACCTCGCCACGGCGCAGGCGCCCGGCCAGTTCACGCTGCTGTTCCGCGCTCAGGGTGGAATTCAGCGCGGCCGCCGAAACGCCCAGTTCGTCAAGCGTGGCGACCTGGTCGTCCATCAACGCGATCAGTGGCGAGACCACCACCGTCAGGCCCGGACGCAGCAGCCCCGGCACCTGAAAGCACAACGACTTGCCGCCGCCGGTGGGCATCAGCACCAGGGCATCGCCGCCATTGGCCACGCATTCGATGATCGCTGCCTGGCGCCCACGGAAACTGTCGTAGCCGAAGATGTCCTTGAGAACGCGCTGAGCCTGTTCGAGCATGTGCAACTCCAAATCGCCGTACCACCCTGAATACAACAGGCTGGACGAAAAACCCGCCCCGCACACGCCAAATGCGTAAGCGGTTTTTGCCAGGCGACCGGTAAAACCTGCCCCTGGATGAAAAATCGCGGAGTATACCGCAGCGCCGTCCTGCACAGGCACCACGGCGATAGACGTTCCCTTTGCCCCGCTGCCGCTGCAAGGTGCTAGAATTCGTTATCGTTTATTCCCCAAGGTAGCCCTGTAATGTCCTTCGCCGAGCAACTGACCCGCCTGCAAGCCTTCCTCGACGCCGACGAGCTGCACGAAGAAGCGCTGGACTATGTCGCCGCACACGGCTACCTCACCGCCCTGTCGATCAACGCCGAGGACGTGCCCGAGCGCGAATGGATCGACGCCCTGTTCGCCGAAGAGCCGCACTACGCCAGCGACGCCCAGCGCACCGAAATCGAAGCCACCCTGGTGGCATTGAAAGCGCACATTGCCCGCCAGCTGGCCAGCGACGAAGAATTCGACCTGCCATGCGAACTCGACCTGACCGACGAGCCGGACGATTCCGACCTGCGCGGCTGGTGCATCGGCTTCATGGAAGGCGTGTTCCTGCGTGAAGAGGCCTGGTTCGAGAACGCCGAGGAAGAAGTCAGCGAGATGCTGCTGCCGATCATGGTTGGCTCGGGCCTGTTCGATGAACAACCAGAGTTCGCCGACATTGCCAGCAACGCCAACCTGCAGGACGACATGATCGTACAGATCCCCGAGGCGCTGAGTGCATTGTTCCTGCTGCTGCACGCCCCTGACGAAAAACCGGCGCTGCTCAAGCCACGCCACCACTAAGCTGCCTATGCGCTACCTGCTGCTGGCCACCGGCTGGCTCAGCGTTGCGCTGGGGGTGTTGGGGATTTTTCTCCCGGTACTGCCCACCACCCCGTTCCTGCTATTGGCGGCGGCCTGCTTTGCCCGCAGCTCACCGCGCTTTCACCACTGGTTGGTCCATCACCCCAAGCTCGGGCCATGGATCCGTGACTACCTCAGTGGTGAAGGCATCCCCCTCAAGGGCAAGGTTTACGCCATCGGCCTGATGTGGGCCAGCATTGGCCTGTCGTGCTACCTGGTGCCGCTGTTCTGGGCGCGTACCTTCATGTTGACCAGCGCTGTACTCGTCAGTCTGTATATCCTCAAGCAAAAAACACTTCAGAAGCCAAGGTGACAATATTTTGTCGCCAAATATCACTTTCGCCTAACTGCCACCTTCTTTATCGGAAATAGTTCTGGAACCGTGTGCAAGCCTTGTAAACATTGGTTTTCAGGGCGACTAACAGCATCGTTCCGAGGGCTGTAAGTGAAATTGATTAGACAATAAAAGTCTTATATGGCAATTTGATATGAATAAATCTTCTTATCTATCGCGTTGAATGTACTTAGCTGTCTTGTTAAAAACCTGCAACACTATACGCGATAACTTTATCGTCATTTTTTTGGCGAACAGCAGGATAAATTCCAGGATCAGGGAGATGTACCATGCGCGTTTTGAACCCCATCACCAGTGCATTACTGTTGGCCCTGGCGAGTGCCAACGTACAGGCGATGTCGATCACCGAGGCCGTCCAAAGCGCCGTGGACTACCACCCACAAGTCAGCTCCAACCGTAACAGCAAGCTGTCGGCCGATGAAGACGTGAAGTTTGCGCGTGGTGGCTACTACCCTTCCGTGGACCTGGTCGCCGGCTACGGCCGCCAGCGTTCGGACAATACCACCACCCGTGCCGAGGGTAACCACAACAAGGAAACCCTCAGCTACACCCAGTCCGAGCTGCGCCTGCGGCAGATGATCTTCGACGGCTTCAACACCTCGAATGAAGTGGGCCGCACCGAGGCTGTCTCTACCTCCCGCGCCTACTACACCCAGGCTGTTGCCCAGGATGTCGCCCTGCGTGCGGTCGAGGTGTACCTGGAAGTGCTCAAGCGCCGCGAGCTGGTGACCCTGGCCAAGAACAACCTGCAAGCCCACCTGCGCGTCAACGACCAGATCGGCCTGCGTAACGAGCGCGGCGTTGGCAGCACCGCCGACCTTGACCAGTCCCGCGCCCGTCGCGCCCTGGCGGAAAACAACCTGGACACCGCCGAAGTCGACCTGGCCGATGCCGAGGCCAACTTCTTCAGCGTGATCGGCCGCGCGCCGGACGAGCTGGAAAGCCCGCAAACCATCAAGGGCGAGGTGCCTGAGAGCCTCGAGGGGGCACGCGACAGCATGCGCCAGAACAACCCTTACATCAAATCTGCACAGGCTGACGTCAATGCGGCCGAGCAGCAGTACGAAGTGGGCAAGTCGACCTTCTACCCGCGCTTCGACGCCATTCTGGCAACCGGTGCCAACAACAACACCGGCGGCGAAAAAGGCCACAACAACAACGACTGGCAAGCTGGCGTGGAGATGAACTACAACCTGTTCCGCGGCGGTAGTGACAAGGCGCGCCTGCAGTCCGACGCGCACAAGATCAACCAGGCCCTGGACATCCGCAACAACGCCCTGCGTGAGTTGACCGAGAACCTGAGCCTGGCGTGGAACGCCATGAACAATGCCAGCAAACAGCTGCCGACCGCGCGTGAATACGCCGAGACCACCAAGCGCGTACGTGCGGCCTACCAGGACCAGTTCGGCCTGGGCCAGCGTACCTTGCTGGACGTGCTGGACAGTGAGAACGAGCTGTACAACGCAGACCGCCGCTATACCGAGGTGCGTTATACCGAGGAGTTCTCGCGCTACCGCGTGCTGGCGACCATGGGTGAGTTGCTGACCAAGCAGCGTATTTCGCTGCCACCAGAGGCGCTGGCGACTACCGAAGTGCGCACTGAGGCGCGTCTGCCTGAGATGCGCTGATCGGGCTTGAATCAGCCGGGGCTGCTTTGCAGCCCCCAGCCCTCACTCGGTGCCATGGTTACGCTGGAACGTCTCCTCGCCCATGGCCCTGATCTGCCCCTCGATCAACGCTTCGAACGGCGCCAGCAGTGCATCAAAGCAAACGGGTTGCTCCAACGCGTTCAATGCTCCCACCACCGCTTCGATAGTCGACAGTGCCCCCGCCTCAGGCGCCTTGCGCAGCCGGTAACGTGAAGGCGCGACAGCCCCCAGCGTGACCCGCGGCAACCCTTCCAATAGCGGGTTCATGTACAACAACTTGCGCGCCTTGCGCCAGGTGCCGTCGGGCACGATAAGCAGCAACGGTTTGTCTTCGGCCTCACCATAAGCCGTCAGCACCCGAGCATCGTCGCCCGGAAATAGCAGGGCCGGCCGGTAACCAGGCGTCGCGAGCAAATCGCCCAAGTCGTTGAAAACCTCACCCACCCGCAACTCGGCATTGTTCAAGCCAAGGGCCGCGAGGCGCGCGGTATTCAGGGCATGGGCAGTTTCACTGGGGTGCTGCAGCAGAATCACGCGGGTATTGCTGTCGAGTGCGGGGATCAGTGGGCATAGGCAGTGGTCGAGCGGGCGCTGACAGCGCTCGCAGCGGGGTCTGGGCATGGGGTTCTCCTTGGCGGAGACAGTTTGCCACAGAACCGGGGCCCGCTTGGCGGGCCCGGCCTTCTCAGCGGTTGAACCGCTCCGCCAGGCTATGCAGGTACTCCGCCATGCGCTCCAGGTCCTGGCTGATCTGCGCGCCCTGCCTGGCCTGCCCGGCACTCTGGTCACACAGTTGGGCAATCCTCACGATCTGCTGGTTGATGTCCTCGGCCACATGGCTTTGCTGCTCCGATGCCGTCGCCATCTGCTGGCTCATGCCGGTGATGCGACTGACCGCCTGGGCAATCCCGCTCAGCGCCGCCTGCACTGCCTCGACACTGTGCACGCTGTCCCGAGAGATCTGCTCGCCCCGGCTGGCGGTGCTCACTGCCCGCTCTGCCCCGGCCCGCAAGGAGGCGATAATGTGATGAATCTCGCTGGTCGAAGCGCGGGTGCGCTGGGCCAACGAACGCACCTCATCAGCCACCACGGCAAACCCGCGCCCCTGTTCGCCGGCACGCGCCGCTTCAATGGCGGCATTAAGCGCCAGCAGGTTGGTCTGCTCGGCAATCGAGGTGATCACGTCGACCACGCTGCCTATCGACTGGGTTTGCTCTGCCAGGGCATTCACTGCCTGGCCAATGTCATTGACCGCATCGCTCATGCTGCCCATGGCTTTCAGGCTCTGCAGCGCCAGCTCGCTACCCTGCTGCGCCAATTGATCGGCATCACCCGCCGCATGCGCCGTGCTCTGCACGTTGTGGGTAACCTGCTGGATGGTGGCCGCCATTTGCGCAATGGCCGTGGCCGACTGATCGGTTTCGCTGCGCTGGCGGTCGAGCATCTGCGCCTGGGCATCGGACAGATCGGAAGATTGCGCCGCCCGCGACTTCACCCCGACCCCGGCATCCACAAGCCGGGTGAGGGCCGTTTGCAGGCGTGCTTCCTCGCTGATGATGGCCAGGTCAAGCTGGCCTTGCAGGCCTGGATTGTCGCTGTAGGTCAACGCCACCAACGGGCTGGTAAAGGCCTTGGGGTGCTCAGCCAGCGTGCGGCGGATGACCTGGTTCTGCCGGTGCTCGATCAGGTACCAGGCCAGCAGCAAGCTGGCCATCAGTACACCAAGCGCCGCATAGGGCGGTAGCCATAGGTAACCCGCCGCCGACACCAGGCCTGCGCCGATCAGTGGCCAGCCATGGCCCAGACCGTGCCCCAGGCGAGCCGCCCACGGCACCGGCCCGCGCCCATCGCGCAAGCGCGCGTACAGCGCTTCGGCACGGCGAATCTGGTCCCTTGTGGGCACCGAGCGTACTGACTCGTAGCCACTGATGCGGCCTTGTTCGTAAATCGCCGTGACGTAGGCGCTGACCCAGTAGTAATCGCCATTCTTCGCCCGGTTCTTGACCACCCCCATCCACGGCTTGCCCTGCTTGATCGTCTCCCACATATGGCCGAACACCGCCGGTGGCATATCTGGGTGGCGCACCAGGTTGTGCGGTTGGCCGACCAGCTCGTCGTAGGTAAAACCGCTGATCGCCACAAAGGCGTCATTGCAGTAGGTGATGCGGCTGTTGAGGTCCGTGGTGGAAATCAGGCGTTGATCGCTAGAGAAGGTTCTTTCGTGCTCAGTGACGGGCAAATTCATGCGCATCTTGGGCGATCCTTGCAGGATGAAATGAAGGGAAAATCATCAGCGCAAGTTGATATGTAGCAGAGCGCTATCAGGATAGCGGTCAGCTTTTGCCAGAATTTAACGCCTCCCGACGGAATGCATGAATACGTCGCATCTCAGCCCACGTTGAGTTGGCTTTTCAGCAGGTCACGGAAGGTCTGGATCAACGGTTCACGGCTACGCCCACGGCGAATGATCAGCGAGAACGGGGCCTGGTAACCGAAGGTCGACGGCGACAGCACGCGCAAGTCGCCCTTGTCGACCCAGGCCTGGGCGTAGTGCTCGGGCAAGTAGCCGATGTAGGCGCCGGAAAGGATCAGGATCAACTGCGCCTCCATACTTTCCACTGTTGCCGCGCTGTGCTTGAAGCCATGCCGGGCCAGTTCGGCCTGGCTCCAGTAGCCGCGCCCGACCATGCGCTGCTGGGTCACCACCTGCTCGGGAATGCGCCGCTCGGTGTACAGCGGATGGCGGCTGCTGCAGTACAACCAATGCTGTTCACGGTACAGCGGCTGGTAAAGCAGCCCGCTCATGCGCGAAGAAAACGCGCCGATGGCCAGGTCCAGGCGGTTGTCCTGCACACCCAGTTGCAGCTCGTAAGGGCTGGACACCGACAGATGCAGGTGCACCGCCGGGTGTTCCTGGCTATAGGCCCCGATGGCCTCGGCCAGCGGCAAGGCACGGTCGCCGACCGTGGAGTCGATCACCCCAAGATTGAGGGTGCCGCGCAACTCGCCTTTGAGGGCGGCGGCATACTGCTCGAAGCCGTCCAGCTCGGCCAGCAGGCGCAGGGTTTCCTGATGGAACAGCTCGCCCTTGCTGGTCAGGCTGAAGCCCCCACGCCCACGGTGGCACAGCACGATACCCAAAGCACCCTCCAGCTGGCTCATGTAGGTGCTGATGGCCGAGGTGGACAGGTTCAGTTCGCGCTGGGCGTTGGCAAAGCCCTGGTGGCGCACCACGCTGATGAAGATGCGCAGCAGTTTCAGGTCGGGCAGGGTCGAGGCCATGGTGCAACGGTTCCACGAGGGTATTTGCGCGCAGTCTAACCGCTCCGCCAGCCTTTAGTTCAGAAAATCCTGAACTAAGTATTTGTCGGTAGCGATTCTTCCCGGGCACTACCTTGAGCAGACTTGGCCGAAATGTCCCTGCCCGCCGGCAAAACCACACTTGAAAGGCGCGCGGCGGCACAGGTTCGAACAAACAGAACAATCGACCGACTGATGAGGCCCACCGTGGACAAGACTCTCCACCAACCACTGGGCGGCAACGAAATGCCGCGTTTCGGCGGCATCGCCACCATGCTCCGTCTCCCCCACCTGCAAAGCGCCAAAGGCCTGGATGCCGCCTTCATCGGCGTACCGTTGGACATCGGAACCTCGCTGCGCTCCGGCACCCGCTTCGGCCCACGGCAGATCCGCGCCGAGTCGGTGATGATCCGCCCCTACAACATGGCCACCGGTGCCGCCCCGTTCGACTCGCTGTCGGTAGCCGACATCGGTGACGTGGCAATCAACACCTTCAACCTGCTGGACGCCGTGCGCATCATCGAAGAGGCGTATGACGAGATCGTCGAGCACAACGTCATCCCCATGACCCTGGGTGGCGACCACACCATCACCCTGCCAATCCTGCGTGCGCTGCACAAGAAGCACGGCAAGATCGGCCTGGTACACATCGACGCCCACGCCGACGTCAACGACCACATGTTCGGCGAGAAGATCGCCCACGGCACCACCTTCCGCCGCGCCGTGGAAGAAGGCCTGCTCGATTGCGACCGCGTGGTACAGATCGGCCTGCGCGCCCAGGGCTATACCGCCGACGACTTCAACTGGAGCCGCCGCCAGGGTTTCCGTGTGGTCCAGGCCGAAGAATGCTGGCACAAGTCGCTGGAACCTTTGATGGCCGAAGTGCGGGAAAAAGTCGGCGGCGGCCCAGTGTACCTGTCGTTCGACATCGACGGCATCGACCCGGCCTGGGCACCCGGCACCGGTACCCCGGAAATCGGCGGCTTGACCACCATCCAGGCGATGGAGATCATTCGCGGCTGCCACGGCCTGGACCTGATCGGCTGTGACCTCGTCGAAGTCTCCCCGCCTTACGACACCACCGGCAACACCTCGCTGCTCGGTGCCAACCTGTTGTTCGAGATGCTCTGCGTGCTACCAGGCGTCGTGCGCCGCTGACCGACGGCCCTTTGTAGGAGCGGCCTTGTGTCGCGATCGGGCCGCAAAGCGGCCCCCGGTTTGTGGCCGTGATGCATAGATTGCCGGGGCCGCTCTGCGGCCCAATCGCGACACAAGGCCGCTCCTACAAAAGAGCTGGCAGTACTTGCAATACCCCGGCAGGAGCCATGAGGGAGGGCCACAGAGGCCCGCCAACAACACGACAAGACCGCCGGGCGCCGTGAACCCGCCCGCGTGATCGATCTCGCCATAATAAAGATAATCGGGAGACCCCCAATGGCCTTGGACATCATTGTTGTAATGATCTACACCGCCGGCATGCTCGGGCTGGGCTGGTACGGCATGCGACGCGCGAAAACCCATGAAGACTACCTGGTAGCCGGGCGCAACCTCGGCCCGGTGCTGTACATGGGTACCATGGCCACCACCGTGCTCGGTGGCGCTTCTACCGTTGGCACTGTGCGCCTGGGCTACGTTCACGGCATTTCCGGTTTCTGGCTGTGCGCAGCCCTGGGCCTGGGCATCATCGCCATCAACCTGTTCCTGGCCAAACCGTTGCTGCGCCTGCGCATCTTCACCGTGACCCAGGTGCTTGAGCAACGCTACAACCCTACCGCACGTCAGGCCAGCGCCGTGATCATGCTGGCTTACGCGCTGATGATCGGCGTCACCTCGACCCTGGCCATGGCCACCGTATTGCAAGTGCTGCTGGACTTGCCGTTCTGGGCTTCGCTGCTGCTCGGCGGCGGTGTGGTGGTGCTGTATTCGACCATTGGCGGCATGTGGTCGCTGACCCTGACCGACATCGTCCAGTTCGTGATCAAGACCGTCGGCCTGATGTTCATCCTGCTGCCGGTGTGCCTGTACAAGGCCGGTGGTTGGGACACCCTGGTGGCCAAATTGCCAGCGGCCAGCTTCCAGCTGACCACCATTGGCTGGGACACCATCGTTACCTACTTCCTGATCTACTTCTTCGGCATTCTCATCGGCCAGGACATCTGGCAGCGTGTATTCACTGCTCGCGATGAAAAGGTCTGCCAGCGTGCCGGCACCGTCGCCGGTGTGTACTGTGTGGTGTACGGCCTGGCTTGCGCTGCCATCGGCATGGCGGCACATGTGCTGATGCCCGACCTGGCCAACCCGAACAACGCCTTTGCCGAGATGATCAAGAGCACCCTGCCCGATGGCATCCGTGGCCTGCTGATGGCCGCAGCACTGGCAGCCATGATGTCCACCGCCAGTGCCGGCCTGCTGGCCGCTTCGACCACTGTGACCGAAGACCTGCTGCCCAAGCTGCGTGGCGGCAAGCAATCGAGCCTGGGGCTCAGCCGCCTGTTCACCCTGCTCACCGGCCTGGTGGTGCTGGGCATCGCGCTGATGGTGAACGATGTGATCAACGCCCTGACCCTGGCCTACAACCTGCTGGTCGGCGGCATGCTGATCCCGCTGATCGGGGCAATCTTCTGGAAACGTGCGACCACTGCCGGTGCGATTGCCAGCATGTCGCTGGGCTTTGCCACTGCGCTGCTGTTCATGTTCAAGGACGGGCTGGAGGCCAATACACCGATCTACTACAGCCTGGCGATTGGCTTGGTGAGTTTTGTGGTGGTTAGCCTGATGTCGCGCAAACCAGTCGGTGCAGTGAATCTGGCCTGATAGATATCGCCTGCACTGGCAATAGACAATCAGCAGACACTAAAAGGCCGCTGCACCCACCCAGGTGCAGCGGCCTTTGTCTTTAATCAGCGACGACGCGGTTGGCGCTTGCGCTGCTCTTCATCAGTCGGGATCGGCACCGGCTGCAAGGGTGGTGGAATCAGCCCCAAGGCGACCGCCAGGTCGTGGAGCCAGTTTGACAGTGGTTTATTCATAATGCCCCCTTGACGGGTCAACCTCACGGCGAATCAATCCTGCGATGCTTCATACAGATCATAGCCCGATGTCCTGTATTACGCATGCCTCTGCTCCTACAGATAAGGGCCATTTTGACGCGGATCAAGCCGTGGCGGCGCATTCCGACGACTGGCTAATCGTTTCGCTTTGTTGCAGGTCGATCCATGCCTGCAGATTAGCCCCGCGCATCCCTTGACGCCACATAAGCCAGGTAACCGCCTGGTCGAACGGCGCCTGCAGCGGGTGTACCCTCACCCGGTCGCGCCCGGGCAGGCTGTCGAGCATCGACTGGGCCATCATCGCCACACCCGCACCGGCGATTACACAGGCCAGCATGCTCTGGTACGACTCGATCTCCATCACCCGGCCCATCGGCGTATGGGCATGGGCATACCACGCCTCCAGACGCATGCGGTACGAGCAGCCCTGACGGAAGGTGAACACCGCCTTGCCTGCCACGTCCTTGGCAGTATGCACCGCCGGGTGCTCGGGGCTGGTGATCAGCACCAGTTGCTCATCGCACAGCGGCACGCCATCCAGCCCGGCCAGGTTCAGCGGCCCATCCACCAGAGCGGCATCCAGGCGGTGGCTGAGCAGGCCTTCGAGCAGCTCGCCGCTGGGTGCGGCGCGCACTTGCAGGTTCACTGCCGGGTATGCCTGGTGATAACGCGCCAGCAATGCCGGCAGATGGGTCGCCGCCGTGCTGTACATGGTCCCAAGCACGAAGTCCCCGGCCGGCTCACCGCCTCGCACGGCAGCCAGCGCCTCGTCGCGCAGGGCCGACATGCGGTGGGCATAGTCCAGAAGCACCTTGCCCGCAGGCGACAGCTGCAAACGCTGGCGTTCGCGCAGGAACAGCTCGACACCCAGTTGCTCCTCAAGCTGGCGCAAACGTGTCGAGAGGTTCGATGGCACCCGGTGCAAGCGTTCGGCGGCACGGGTGACCGAGCCTTCCTCGGCTACGGCTTGAAAGATACGCAGTTGGCTGAACTCCACAGCATTCTCCAAAACAGAACAACTTGATCATCATTATTCAATTTTATTGAAAATAAAATCGCCCTAACCTGCCAACCATCGCTTACATCCGTGCAGGAGACCTGTCATGTCGCCACTCATTCAACTGCTGGCCAGCGCCGTGGCGCTGATGATGGCCATGGGCATCGGCCGTTTCGCCCTCACCCCGCAATTGCCACAACTGATTGCCGAAGGCCAGTTCGACCTGACAGTCGCAGGGCTGGTGGCGGCGGCCAACTACCTGGGCTATTTCATAGGCGCGGTGGACGCCATGTTCGCTCGCTCGCCAGGCCAGGTGCGTCTGCGCCTGCATGGCGGGCTGTGGTTGTGCGTGCTGTTGACACTGGCCTCCTGGGCTGCCGAAGGCTTCTGGGGCCACCTGCTGCTGCGCTTTGGCACCGGCGTGGCCAGTGCCTGGGTGCTGGTGATGATCACCAGCCTCAGCCAACAGGTGGCCAATGCCCACAACCGCCAACGGCTAGGTGCCCTGGTGTTTGCAGGGCCCGGCCTGGGCATCGCCGTGACGGGGCTGTTGGCACTGGTGGCGCATCTGTTGGGGCTGGGCTCGGCAGCACTGTGGCTGATCTATGCCGTGGCTGCACTGGTGATGCTGCTGGCCGTGCGGCCTTGGCTGCCACGGTCGCTGCAAGCCGCGCCAGCTCCGTTGCCAGAGCAGCAAGGCCCGACCCGCAGCGGCGGCATTGGCCGCCTGGGGCTGGTGTATGCACTGTATGGCGTGGGTTACATCCTGCCGGCCACCTTCCTGTCACAGATGGCCAATCAGCAATTTCGCGGGCAGTGGCTGGCCGACCTGTTCTGGCCGGCGTTCGGCCTGGCGGCGGCGCTGGGTGTGCTGTTGGTGAGCCTGCGCCGTGGCAGTAGCACCGCGCGCTGGCTCGCGGCCACCCTGTGGTTGCAAGGGCTGGGCGTGCTGGCCTGCCTGATGGGCGGAGGCATCGGGTTGGCGCTGGGTGTAGTGCTGTGCGGCGGGCCATTCCTGGCCTGCATGCAATTGGTGATGCAGCGCTCGCGGGAGCTGGCACCACATGCCACCCAGCGCAATGCCGGGCTGCTGACCGCGTGCTTTGCCCTGGGGCAGTTGAGCGGGCCGTTGCTTGCGGCGCTCAGCAGCCATTACAGCGGCGGGCTGCAGCCGGCGCTGATGCTGGCTGCAGGCGGGTTGGTAGTGGCCGGGGGGCTAGTGCGAATGGCCCGTACTACCCTACAAACCGCCGCAACTGCTGCTTAACCCAAGGCTCGGCACTCACCAGAATCACCCCCAGCAGCACCATCAACGCCCCAACCACAAAATTCACGCTCAGTGGCTCATCGAGCAGCAATACACCAAACGTCACCCCGAACAGCGGGGTAATGAACGAAAACACCGCCAAGTTCGACGCCAGGTATTTGCGCAGCAACCAGAACCAGGTGAGATAGCTGATGAACGACACCACAATCCCTTGGAACAGCACGCTGCCCATCGCCAGCGGCGTCAGCGACACCGCGCCGATCTGCCCGCTGAGCAGGGCAATCAACAGCAGCCCGGCAAAACCGACCGCCAACTGATAGAACAGGGTCAAGGTGGCTGGCGCCTCCGAAAGCCGTGAACAGCGCACCACCACCGTGGTCGCGCCCCAGGCCAGCCCGGCGATCACGCCAAACGCATCACCCAACAGGGTACGGCCATCCATGTGTTCGAACGACATGCCACCGGCAAAGGCCATGGCGATACCACCGAAGGCCAGCAAAATGCCCACCCACTGCAGCAGCCGCAGGCGTTCGCTGGGTAGCCGAAAATGCAGGCCCAATGCGGTAAATACGGGCGCGGTATAGAGGAACACCGACATATGCGCCGCCGAAGTCAGTTTCAGGCCCTCGGCAATGAACAGGAACTCCACGCCGAACAGCCCGCCTGCCACCAGCCCGGCGCGCCAGGTGCTGCCGACCTGCTCCCAACCGCCACGCCAGCACAGCATCAGGCCCACCAGCACGGCAGCGATACCGTTGCGCAGCGCAGCCTGCATCACCGGGGCGATGTCGACAGCAGCGGTCTTGATCAGCACCTGCTGGCAACCCCAGATCAGGCACAGCCCCAGCATCACCTGGAATGCAAAGGCGTCTGGGTTCTTGCGGACCGCGCTCATAAGCGGGCCTCTGGGATCGTCGTGGGCATGGGCAAGGCTCGGCAGCGTTCAGAAGCTACCGATTATCGGGTTTCCAGCGCCGCACTTGCCAGCCTTAAAACGACATCAAGCAATCTGTGCCTTCGCAGATACCCGTTCGAACGTCGCTTCGTCCAAGGCATCTTCCTGCTCATCCAGCACTTGGCGCGGGTGCTCGAAGCCGGGGATGCTGCTGTCGATCAGGCTCATCAAGCGCGAACCGCGTTCGGTCAGCACGAAGTTTTCTCCATTGCCGCCGTCGTCTTCGTGCCGGCTCTCGATAAAGCCACGCTCGAACAGCAGCTTTTCATACTCGCAGGCGCGGGTTTTCAGGTGGTCCAAGTCGCCCAGTGGCTCACCCTTGGCGGCCAATGCGGCGGCGTGCTGCTCGGCATAGGGGCGGGGCGTGAAGCTGTGACCGGCGCCATTCTGCACTTCGTGCAGCAAGCGTTCGATCAGGTCCCAGTCGTAGGCGATGCTCATGGTGATGGGCTCCTGCTGTGGACGGAAGGGGTACACATTTTGGGACCTGCCGGTGAGGACGGTGTTCCGAAAAATGAACGCTGGAAGAAATGCCATTGCTAGAAGCCGCTTAGGCGGCAACAGGCAGAAACCATTTGCTGACTTGCCGCCTGTAGTTTATAAACTACATTCACTCGATGAAGAAAATCGAATCCAGCAGTTTCAGACATTGGGTGACCGGCCTGCGGGACAGCAGCGCCAGAGCCCGCATCATTTCTCGGATCAACCGGTTAATGGAGGGTTTACCTGGCGACGTATCTCCGGTTGGCCATGGCGTCAGTGAACTCAGGATTTACTACGGGCCTGGCTACCGGGTGTACTTCCATCAGACGGGCAACACTTTCGTCATTCTGTTATGTGGCGGCGACAAAAGCAGCCAACAGCGTGACATCAAGGCAGCCCACCAGATTCTGCGTTCGTGGAGGATGCAAAATGACTGAAACCTTTTCCGAATTCGACCCCGCCGAGTACCTCACAACGCCCGAAGCAATCGCGCAGTTCATGACCGACGCACTTGAGACTGGCGATGCCGGCTATGTTGCCAAAGCGGTTGGCGTGGTGGCCCGTGCAAAGGGCATGAGCGAACTGGCCAAAGAAACTGGCCTGTCTCGCGAACAGCTCTACCGCTCTTTCAGCGAGCACGGCAACCCGACCCTGAAGTCGTTCCTGACCGTAATGAAGGCATTAGGCATAGACATGACGGCGCGCCCCCACCTTGCTGGCTGAGTGACTGTTTCCGCCATCGGTCGTTAACGCTGAACTACCACGCCCCTTTAGCCCTCCACCGCGCATAGCCACCGCTGGAGGTAGAAAGGATGAAACCGCTACTGCCCATTGCCTGCGCCACAGCCCTGCTCTGCGCCCTGCCCGCCTGGGCCTGCACACCGGAAGAAGCAACGCAAAAACGTGAAGAGCTTGCCGGGTTGGTCACGCAATTGACCGAACAAAACCCGCAGAAGGCCAAGGAGATCAATGACGAGCTTCAGGGGATGGATTTGGAGACGGCGAGCAAGGACTTGCCCGACAAGTGTCAGCTGATAGACCAGCGGATCAAGGAATTGAAAACGGCGGAAAAGAAGGCTGACTAGTTGTCACCTGTGCCAAGGTTTTCGCGGGCAAGCCCGTCCCCACAGTTACAACACAGCCTTTAAGATCTGTGATGACCCTGTGGGAGCGGGTGTGCCCGCGAAGAAGACAACACTGTTTGAGAATGTTACTCGGCAGCAGGCTTGCGCTTCTTCAGCGGCGCCAGGCCGTCAGCGCTGGCCAGCGGTGCGTTGGCCCTCGGCTTGGCGGTTGGCTTGCGCTTGGCGGCAGCCTTCTTGTCACCGGTCTTCTTGTCAACTTTCTTCTTCTTGGCCCCAACAGCCTTGCCCGAAGCCTTGACCTTCTTCGGCCCGCTGTAAGTGCCCTTCACTTCCTTGATCACCCGGCGCTCGAACTGCTGCTTGAGGTAGCGCTCGATGCTCGACATCAGGTTCCAGTCGTTGTGGGTGATCAGCGAGATCGCCAGGCCTTCACCACCGGCACGGCCGGTGCGGCCCACACGGTGTACGTACTCGTCGCCGCTGCGTGGCATGTCGAAGTTGATCACCAGGTCCAGGCCGTCGATATCCAGGCCACGGGCTGCCACGTCGGTGGCGACCAGTACCTTGGAGCTACCCTGCTTGAAGCGCTCGATGGCCAGCTTGCGGTCCTTCTGGTCTTTCTCGCCATGCAGCACGAAGGCTTTCACGTCCTTGGCCACCAGGTGACCGTAGATGCGGTCGGCCATGGCGCGGGTGTTGGTGAAGATAATCGCCTTGTCGAAGGTTTCGTTGGCCAGCAGCCACTGCGCGATCTGCTCCTTGTGCTGGTCGTGGTCGGCGGTGATGATCTGCTGGCGGGTGCCTTCGGCCAGTTGCGAAACACTGTTGAGCATCAGGTGCTCAGGGTCTTTCAGCACTTTGCCGATGATGTCGCGCAGGGCCGCGCCACCGGTAGTGGCGGAGAACAGCAGGGTCTGCTCGCGGTTCTCGCATTCCTTGCACAGGCGCTCCATGTCTTCGGCGAAGCCCATGTCGAGCATGCGGTCGGCTTCGTCGAGGATCAGCACCTTCACATGGGACAGGTCGAGGTTGCCGGCATTCAGTTGCTCAAGCAGGCGGCCCGGGGTGCCGATCAGCACGTCCGGCACTTTGCGCAGCATGGCGGCCTGTTCCTTGAAGTCTTCACCGCCGGTGACCAGGCCTGCCTTGACGTAAGTGAACTGCGAGAACAGCTGCACTTGCTTGAGGGTCTGCTGGGCCAGCTCGCGAGTTGGCAGCAGGATCAGCGAGCGGATTTCTACCCGTCCACCTTTCAGGTCGACCAGGCGGTTGAGCAGCGGCAGCACGAAAGCTGCCGTTTTGCCGCTACCAGTCTGCGCGGTCACGCGCAGGTCACGCCCTTGCAGGGCCAGGGGGATGGCCGCAGCCTGCACCGGGGTTGGCTCGACAAATTTAAGCTCGGCCACGGCTTTAAGCAGGCGTTCATGCAGGGCGAATTGGGAGAACACGGAGGTAACCTCAGGCAAGTGCGGGAAATTCAGTTGCATAGGGTAACGTTTTCTGCCGGCTTAGCCGAATTTCTTTTGGCAACTTTGCCGCCATCCGCGCTCTAATGGCACTTCGTTTCGCAACAAGACTGTACGCAAGCCCATGGATATACAAAGAATCTGGCGTGACTCCCTCGACCTGTGGGGCACCCTCGACCAACATCCCATGTTGCACGCTGCCATCGGCTTGGCGGTGTTGCTGCTGATTTCTCTGGTGGTCGGCCGCCTGGCGCGCTTCCTCATGCTGCACGGCGCGCGCCTGCTGGCCCGCCAGCCAGCGCTGAAGTGGCTGGACGACCTGCGCCACAACAAGGTGTTCCACCGCCTGGCGCAAACCACCCCGTCGCTGGTACTGCAGTTCGGCCTGAAGCTGGTGCCGGAGCTGTCAGATACCGCCCAGCACTTCCTCGGCAATGTCGCCCTGGCGTTTACCCTGCTGTTCATGACCATGGCGCTGTCGTGCCTGCTGGATGCCCTGCTCGACATCTATGCTCGCACCGAACACGCCCGCACCCGCTCGATCAAGGGCTACGTGCAACTGGCCAAGATGATGTTGTGGATCTTCGCCTCGATCGTCATCGTCGCCACCCTGATCGACCGTTCGCCGTTGCTGCTGCTGTCGGGTCTGGGTGCCATGTCGGCGGTGCTGCTGTTGGTGTACAAGGACACCCTGCTGTCGTTCGTCGCCAGCGTGCAGTTGACCAGCAACGACATGCTGCATGTGGGTGACTGGATCGAAATGCCGCAGGTGGGTGCCGATGGTGACGTGGTGGATATCACCCTGCACACGGTGAAGGTGCAGAACTTCGACAAGACCATCGTTTCCATCCCCACCTGGCGCCTGATGAGCGAGTCGTTCCGCAACTATCGCGGCATGCAGCAATCCGGGGGCCGGCGAATCAAACGCAGCCTGTTCATCGATGCCGCCGGCGTGCGCTTCCTTACCCGCGAAGAGGAACAGCGCCTGAGCCAGGTTCAGTTGCTTGGCGATTACCTGGCAGGCAAGCGCCAGGAGCTGCAGAACTGGAACGAAGCCCTGGGGCCTGTCGCCGAGCTGTCGGCCAATCGCCGCAAGCTGACCAACATCGGCACCTTCCGCGCGTTTGCCCTGGCTTACCTGAAGAACCACCCCAACGTTCACCCGAACATGACCTGCATGGTGCGGCAGATGCAGACCACCGCCGAAGGCGTGCCGCTGGAAATCTACTGCTTCACCACCACCACGGCATGGGCTGAGTATGAGCGGATCCAGGGGGATATCTTCGACTACCTGCTGGCGGTGTTGCCAGAGTTTGGCTTGAGCCTGTATCAGCAGCCGAGCGGCAATGACATGCGGGTGGGGTTGAGCGGGCGTTTGGCGCAAGAGCCTGTCCAGCATCGCCTGGAACAGCTGAGCGAAGCTTGAGATTACCGGGGCTGCACTAGAAGTCCACCTTGCCCCTGCCCGCCTTGACAGTGCTCCGCCTGGCTTTCCCTTCAAGGCGGCGGGTCTTCGAGCCGAGGGTGGGCTTGGTGGGGCGGCGTTTCTTCTCGGTCTTGGCGGCCGCGATGATCAACTCGGCAAGACGCGCCAGGGCGTCAGCGCGGTTTTGGTCCTGGGTGCGGTACTGTTGGGCCTTGATGATCAACACGCCGTCGCCGGTGATGCGATTGTCACGCAGCGCCAACAGCCGTTCCTTGTAGAACTCGGGCAGTGACGAGGCCGGAATGTCGAAGCGCAGGTGCACGGCGCTGGACACCTTGTTGACATTCTGCCCACCCGCGCCTTGCGCACGGATGTAGGTCAGTTCGATGTCGGCATCCGGCAGATGCACATTGTTGGAGATGGTCAGCATGATAAGGCCCCTGTGATTGCCCCCATTATCACAGCCTGCGCCGCGCGGCCATAGTACAGCAGCCGCTACCCCGCATACCCCAGCAGGTACAGCAACCCGGTCAAGGTCACCAGCGACGCCACCGTCGACAGCAGGATCGTGCGCGAAATCAGCCCCGCCTCACGGTTGTAATACTCCGCCAGCATGAACGGGCCGGTCCCGGTCGGCAGCGCTGCCAGCAGCACCGCCGAAGCCGCCCACATGCTCGGCAGGCTGAACACCTTGTACGCCAGCACCCAGGTCAGCGCCGGCTGCCCCACCAGTTTCATGACCACCAGCGGCCATGGGCTGGCCTGCGCACCTGGGCGCTTTTCGGCCAGGAAGGCGCCCAACGACACCAGCGCGCACGGCGTGGTCGCCAACGCCAGCATGTCGAGAAAATGCATCACCGGCTCTGCCAATCCCCAGCCAGACACCGCCCAGGCCGCCCCCGCCAATGGCGAGATCACCAACGGATTCTTCGCCAGCGCCTTGCCAACCACCACGATGGCGCGGCCGATTTGCCGTTCTTCCTGCAGCCCGACCTCGATCAGCGTCAGGGAAATGGCAAACACCAGGCACACCACGATCAAAGAGGAGATCAGCGCCGGCTGCAAGCCCGCCTGGCCGAACAGCAGCAGGCACAACGGGATGCCTATATAGCCGGTGTTGGCATACCCGGCACTGAGCCCGTCGATGCTCGACGCCACCAGGCCATGGCCACTGGTCAAGCGCCACAGCAAGGTGATTACGAACATGGCCAGGGCCCCCGCGCCGAAGGCTGCGATGAACCCCGGGTGCCAGATCTCGCTCCAGGTGGCAGTGGCCGTCACCTTGAACAGCAACGCCGGCAGGCACAGCCAGACCACCATCTTGTTGATTTCGGCGGCGGCCTTGTCGCCCAGCTTGTTGGTTTTGCGGCACAAGTAGCCGACCAGAATCAAGGCGAAAATCGGTGCGACGATGACGAAGATGGTGTGCATGTCAGGCCTTGCCGGCCATCGGCGCCTGCGCACGGCCACCCAGGCGGCTCAGCCACACCGACGCCAGGATGATCCCGCCGCCGATGAACAGCCGCCCCAGCGGCTCGTGCTGGTTCCAGATCAGCAGGTTCAGCAGCAGCCCGACCGGCACATGCAGGTTGTTCATCACCGCCAGTGTGCCGCCAGAAACCAGGCATGCGCCCTTGTTCCACCAGTACAGCCCCAGCGCGGTCGGGCACAGGCCCAGGAACAGCAGCACCAGCCATTGCACATCGGTACTCGGCAGGTGTTGCGTGTTGCCGAACAACAAAAAGGCCGGTAGCACCACCAGCAAGGCGCCGAGGTAGAAATAGCCAAAGCGGGCGTAATGCGGTAGGTCGCTGGGGTAGCGCGCAACCAGGTGGCGGTACAGCACCTGGCCGGCGGCATAGGTGAAGTTGGCCAGCTGCAGCAACAGGAAGCCGATGAAGAACTCGCCGCTGATGCTGTCGAAGCGGATCACCCCGGCGCCCGCCACCGCAACCAGCGCGGCCAGCAGCGCCCAAGGGTTGAAGCGCCGGTTCATGGCGTCTTCGATCAGGGTCACATGCAACGGCGTGAGAATGGTGAACAGCAGCACCTCTGGCACCGTGAGCACGCGGAAACTCAGGTACAGGCAGACGTAGGTGATGCCGTACTGCAGCGCGCCGATCAGCAGCATCGAGCGCATGAAGCGCGGCTCGACCTGGCGCCAGCGGGTCAGCGGCAGGAACACGAGGCCCGCCAACAGTACCCGTGCGAGCACAGCAAAGTAGCTGTCGACGTGCCCGGCCAGGTACTCGCCGATCAGGCTGAAGGAAAACGCCTGGATCAGCGCGACGATTATCAGGTAGCCCATGGTTGCCTCTCGTGAGTCAAGGCCGCGACCTTAGCGGGTTGCGGCAAATGAGTTCAACCATGAGGAATGTAGGGGCTGCACTGGCCTGCACAAAATGCCGGGCAAAAAAAACCCGGCCATGCAGGCCGGGCAGATACACCCAAAGGAGCAACAACAGGTGTCAGGGTTGGGAATTCAGTGAATCTCAGGCTACTGCCGCCAGCTTGGCCTTGGCCTGGTTGAGGCCCTTCTCGTGGAATTCGCCGCTCATGTTCAGGCCTTCGGCATGGATGAAGTCGACATCATGAATACCGATGAAGGCCATCACCTGGCGCAGGTACGGTTCCTGGTGGTCGCTGCTGGCACCGGCATGGATACCGCCGCGGGCAGTCAGGACGATGGCGCGCTTGCCGGTCAGCAGGCCTTGTGGGCCAGTAGGCGTGTACTTGAAGGTGATGCCGGCGCGCAGCACATGGTCCAACCAGGCCTTGAGGGTGCTGGGGATGGTGAAGTTGTACATCGGTGCGGCCATCACCAGCACGTCGGCTGCCAGCAACTCATCAGTCAATTCGTTGGATCGGGCCAGGGCATCCAATTCGGCGGCGCTGCGCTGTTCTTCGGGTTTCATCCAGCCACCCAGCAGGTTGGCATCCAGATGCGGCACCGGGTTGACCGCCAGGTCGCGCACCGTGATCTGATCGGCCGGGTGAACAGCCTGCCATTGCTGGATGAAATCAGCGGTCAGCTGACGGGAAACGGAATCCTGCTGGCGGGCGCTGCTTTCGATGATCAGTACGCGGGACATGGGGTGCCTCCATCGGCAAATAGGGTTGCGATTCGATGGAGGTGAGATTAAGGCTTGACCTATCGATAAAAAAGCGTAAAAAGTGGGTTCAATCAATCGATTAATCAGTTTGTTCCGCGCTGCAGCTCAAGGCGATCCGCAGCTTGATGATCTGCCGATTGAATTTGGCGGTGACATCGACGCTTTTACCGGCCGGTACGTTCACCCGTCGCACGCGCGGTGCCTCCGGGCCATTGCGAAAGGTCACCTTGCACGCCGCCGGGACCTGCCCATAGTTGTTGAGGGTGATGGCGCCGATGTCGTAGGCCGTGTCATAGGCGGTGTAGTCGAGCTTGACCCCGGTCAGCTCTTTCTCCACATCGATGGGGTACGCCATGGCCGCGAGGGGCAGGCACATCAGTATTGCCGCACAACATTTCTTCATCGGCCGCTCTCCTTGAAAGAGCGCAGCTTAGGACAACAGGAGCGAAAGATGAAAGCGCCGCGCGTAACCCTAGACCAGTGGCGAACCCTGCAAGCAGTGGTCGATCACGGCGGGTTTGCCCAGGCCGCCGAGGCGTTGCACCGCTCGCAGTCCTCGGTCAGCTACACCGTGGCCCGCATGCAAGAGCAACTGGGTGTGCCGCTGTTGCGCATCGATGGCCGCAAGGCGGTGCTGACCGAGGCCGGCAATGTGCTGCTGCGCCGCTCGCGCCACCTGGTCAAGCAGGCCAGCCAGCTCGAAGACCTTGCCCACCACATGGAACAGGGCTGGGAAGCCGAAGTGCGCCTGGTGGTCGATGCCGCCTACCCCAGTGCGCGCCTGGTGCGCGCGCTGGCCGCATTCATGCCACAGAGCCGCGGCTGCCGGGTGCGCCTGCGTGAAGAAGTGCTGTCTGGCGTAGAAGAAGTGATGCACGAAGGCATCGCCGACCTGGCCATCAGCAGTTACAGCATCGGCGGCTACCTGGGCGCCGAACTGAGCGCGGTCGAGTTTGTCGCCGTCGCTCACCCCGAACACAGCCTGCACCGCCTGGGCCGCGAACTGACCTTCCAGGACCTGGAAAGCCAATTGCAGGTGGTGATCCGCGACTCCGGCCGCGCCCAGCCACGCGACGTCGGCTGGCTGGGTGCCGAACAACGCTGGACCGTCGGCAGCCTGGGCACCGCTGCCACCTTCGTCAGCAGCGGCCTGGGCTTTGCCTGGCTGCCCCGGCACATGATCGAGCGTGAACTGCGCGAAGGCGTGCTCAAGCCTTTACCGCTAGATCAGGGTGGCAGCCGTCACCCGCTGTTCTACCTTTATTCGAGCAAAGAGAAGACCCTGGGCCCGGCTACGCAGATTCTCATCGACCTGCTGCGCAATTTCGACACCGCGCCACTGGACGTGCCCTTCGCAGCCCCCCCACAAGCTTGAGAGGACCGCGCCCATGGCCTATTTCGAACACGAAGGATGCTCACTGCATTACGAGGAATATGGCCAGGGCGAACCCCTGGTGTTGCTGCACGGTCTGGGCTCAAGCTGCCAGGACTGGGAGTTGCAGGTGCCGGCGCTCAGCCGCCACTACCGGGTAATCCTCATGGACATCCGTGGCCACGGCCGTTCCGACAAACCCCGCGACGGTTACCAGATCGCCACCTTCAGTGCCGACCTGCTGGCCTTGCTCGAACACCTGCACACAGGCCCCGTACACTTCGTCGGCCTGTCCATGGGTGGCATGATCGGCTTCCAGTTTGCCGTCGACCACCCGCAATGGCTGCGCAGCTTGTGCATCGTCAACAGTGCCCCCGAAGTCAAGCGCCGCACCCGCAGTGACTGGGTATGGTGGTTCAAGCGCTGGGGCCTGGCGCGTGTCCTGAGTGTCGAAACCGTTGGCAAGGGCCTGGCCGAGCGGCTGTTCCCCAAGCCCCGACAAGCAAACCTGCGGCAGACGATGGCCCAGCGCTGGGCACGCAATGACAAACGCGCCTACCTCAAGAGTTTCGACGCTATCGTCGACTGGGGCGTGCAGGAACGCATCGGGCAGATCCACTGTCCTACCCTGGTCATCGCCGCCGACCACGATTACACCCCGATACAACTGAAAGAGCGCTACGTCGCCCTTATGCCCAATGCCAGGCTGGTCGTCGTCGACGATTCCCGGCACGCTACCCCCCTCGATCAACCCGAGGTCTTCAACCAGACCCTGCTGCAGTTCCTCGCAGCCGCCTCCACCTCTCAAGGATCTTTGAGCCCATGCTGAAAAAACTCCTGCTCACCGCCTGTTCGGTCGCCTTCGCCACCAGCGTCATGGCCTCTGACAAGACCCCGCACGTTCTGCTGGACACCAGCTTCGGCCAGGTCGAAATCGAGCTGAACGCCGAGAAGGCACCGGTCAGCACGAAGAATTTCCTGCAATACGTCGACAGCGGTTTCTACAACAACACGATTTTCCACCGGGTGATCCCGGGCTTCATGGTGCAGGGCGGCGGCTTCACTGACCAGATGGTGCAGAAGAACACCAACGACCCGATCAAGAACGAAGCCAGCAATGGCCTGCTGAACACCCGTGGCACCCTGTCGATGGCGCGCACCTCGGACCCGAACTCCGCCACCAGCCAGTTCTTCATCAACGTGGCCGACAACGATTTCCTCAACCCAGGGCGTGACCGTGGCTACGCCGTATTCGGCAAGGTGACCAAGGGCATGGAAGTGGTCGACCAGATCGTCAATTCGCCGACCACCATCAAGAAAGGCATGCGCGATGTACCGGCGGACCCGGTGTACATCAAGTCGGCCAAACGCATCGACTGACCGCAGGCTTCACAGGGACGTGAAACCGCCTGAGGGCAGGATGGAACAGGAGTGCCGTTACCCATGCTGTACCGCCGTTTCGAGCAACTGATCGACATTTTTCGCGAAGCCCCCAGCGAGTCACCGCCGACTACCGTGTGGCCGTTCTACCTGTATTACCTGCGCCAGGTGTGGCCTAGCTTCCTGGCCCTGCTGGTGGTCGGCCTGTTCGCCTCGCTGATCGAGGTGGCGATGTTCAGCTACCTCAGCCGCATCATCGACCTGGCCCAGGGCACGCCCAATGCCAACTTCTTCAGCGAGCACAGTGGCGAGCTGATCTGGATGCTGGTGGTGATCCTGCTGCTGCGGCCGGTGTTTTTCGGCCTGCACGACCTGCTGGTGCACCAGACCATCAACCCCGGCATGACCAGCCTGATCCGCTGGCAAAACCACACCTATGTGCTCAAGCAGAGCCTGAACTTCTTCCAAAGCGACTTTGCCGGGCGCATCGCCCAGCGCATCATGCAGACCGGCAACTCCCTGCGCGACTCCGCTGTGCAGGCCGTGGACGCGCTGTGGCACGTGCTGATCTACGCCATCACCTCGCTGGTGCTGTTCGCCGAGGCCGACTGGCGCCTGATGCTGCCGCTGCTGCTGTGGATCGTCGGCTACATCGCCGCGCTCTTCTACTTCGTGCCAAGGGTCAAGGAACGCTCGGTGATCTCCTCCGACGCCCGTTCCAAGCTGATGGGGCGCATCGTCGATGGCTACACCAACATCGCCACCCTGAAGCTGTTTGCCCACACCGATTACGAACAGCAATACGCACGCGAAGCGATCCGCGAACAGACCGAAAAAACCCAGCTTGCATCGCGCGTGGTCACCAGCATGGACGTGGTCATCACCACCCTCAATGGCCTGCTGGTGGTCACCACCACGGGGCTTGCGCTGTGGCTGTGGAGCCAATCAATGATCACGGTCGGCGCCATCGCCCTGGCCACCGGCCTGGTGATCCGTATCGTCAACATGTCGGGCTGGATCATGTGGGTGGTCAACGGCATCTTCGAGAACATCGGCATGGTCCAGGACGGCCTGCAGACCATCGCCCAGCCAGTCACGGTCACCGACCTGCCCAATGCGCCGGCACTCAAGGTCAGCCGAGGCGCGGTGCGATTCGAGGACGTCGATTTCCACTACGGCAAAGCCGCCTACGTTATCGAAGGGCTTGACCTGAACATTCGCCCAGGCGAGAAAATCGGCTTGATCGGCCCGTCCGGGGCGGGCAAGTCGACCCTGGTCAACCTGCTGCTGCGCCTGTACGACGTGCAGGGTGGGCGCATCCTCATCGATGGCCAGGACATTGCCCAAGTGAGCCAGGCCAGCCTGCGCGCACAAATTGGCATGATCACCCAGGACACCTCGTTGCTGCACCGCTCGATCCGCGACAACCTGCTATATGGCCGCCCCGGCGCCAGCGAGGCCGAGTTGCTCGAAGCCGTGCGTCGTGCCCGCGCCGACGAGTTCATCCCGCAGCTGTCGGACGCCCAGGGGCGCACCGGCTTCGATGCCCATGTAGGTGAACGCGGGGTCAAGTTGTCGGGTGGCCAGCGCCAGCGCATCGCCATCGCCCGGGTGCTGTTGAAGAATGCGCCGATCCTGATCATGGACGAAGCCACGTCGGCGCTGGACTCGGAAGTGGAGGCAGCGATTCAGGAAAGCCTGGAGACGCTGATGCAGGGCAAGACAGTGATTGCCATCGCCCACCGGCTGTCGACCATTGCCCGCATGGATAGGCTGGTGGTGCTGGACAAGGGGCGGATTGTCGAAAGTGGCAGCCACAGTGAGCTACTGGAGCAACAAGGCTTGTATGCCCGCTTGTGGCACCACCAGACCGGGGGCTTTGTCGGGGTCGATTAGGCTCCCACAGGATGGGTGACAGCCTGAAACAACTCAGTCCCGACGATAGGGCAGCATCTCCCTGGCCTCTTCGGCATACCCCCTCACCCCTTCACGCTCCTGCTGCAGAAATTCCTCCACCGCCCGCCGTAGTCCTGGGTGCAGCAGGTAATGCCAGGAGCGCGTCAACACCGGCTCGAACCCGCGAATCAGCTTGTGCTCACCCTGTGCCCCGGCATCGAAACGCTGATAGCCCTCGGCAATGGCAAAGTCCATGCCCTGGTAGAAACACGTCTCGAAATGCAGCCGGTCGAACTCATCCAGGCAGCCCCAGTAACGGCCGAACAGGCTGTCGCCACCTACCAGGCTCAAGGCCATCGCCACATCACGCCCGCCCTGGCGCGCCATTACCACACGCACGGCCTCGGGCATGCGCTCGGCCAGCAGGCTGAAAAAATCGCGGGTCAGGTAAGGTGCACGGCGGCGCACCGCATAGGTGTTGGCATAACACAGGAAGACGAAATCCCACTGCGCCTCGTCCAGCTCATCGCCGCGGTACCAGCGAAAGTCGATGCCCTGCCCCGCCACCTGCTCGCGCTCCTTGCGCATCTGTTTGCGCTTGCGTGAGCTGAGGCTGTCGAGAAAGTCCTGGAAGTCGCGATACCCTCTGTTTTGCCAGTGAAACTGGCAACCCAGGCGTTCCATCCAGCCAGGCAAGCCAGCCAGCAGCGCATCCAGTGCCGGGTCGGTGAAATTGATGTGCGCACCGGATAGCCCGCCCTTGCCCAGATACTCCGGCAGGGCCTGCAGCATCAGCAAGCCGTCAGCCGGGTCAGCCGCCAGCAGGCGTGGCCCGCTGACCGGGCTGAACGGCACCGCGCCGAGCAACTTGGGGTAGTAGGCGATGCCGGCCCGCTCACAGGCATCGGCCCAGCCATGATCGAACACGTACTCGCCAAACGAGTGCCACTTGCGGTACGCCGGCAACAGCGCCCTTACCTGCCCGTCACGCTCCAGCACCAGGTGCTCGGCGGCCCAGCCGGTGTTGCGCGCCACGCTGCCGCTGTCCTCCATGGCACTGAGAAATGCATGGCGCAGGAACGGTTGACCGGCTGGCACCAGGGCATCCCAGGTGGTCGCCGGAAGATCACGTAAATGGGCAAGGCTGTACAGGCTGGTCACGGTTTCGGCTCGCTGTCTGAAGGCCTTCAGTATCCCCAAGGAATGCCCGCCACTCAAATGACGATCGCCAGGCTGATCCTTTTATTCTCAATTACTTAACAACAGTGCCACTAATTAGACATTAATCTGTCATTGCCCCCCGCAATACTTGCGCCTGTTTTCCGGAACCCCAGAACCTGTCTATTCAGGCCCTTTCCGAAGACATGCCAACGCAGGGGCAGGCGCTTGAGCCTCCCCCATTTTTTTCAGTAGGGAGAACCTTATGCGTCTTGTTTCTACACTTACCGGAGTGAGCCTCACCGGCATGATGCTGGCTCTGAGCGCCCCGGCCAGTGCTGCTGTCGACGCCAAGCTGCTCGAAATGCTCCGCGCCAATGGCTCGATCAACCAGGCGCAGTACAACGAACTGCAGGGCGACCTGGCAAAAGAAACCAAGGAAAAGGCCGACCAGAAAGCTCAGTCCGAACGTATGAGCTCCTTTGAACAAAAAGTGGCATGGGCCGCCAAGACCCAGATCAAGGGTGACGTGCGCCTGCGCTACGAAGACGTCAACGTCGACAACCCGATCTCCCGCAGTGGTAACCAGGACCGTGAGCGCGTACGTGCCCGTGTCGGCTTCTACAGCGAGATCAACCCGCAGGTCGACGCCGGTGTGCGTGTGGCCACCGGCAGCAGCGCCGACGCCCGCTCGACCAACCAGAGCCTGGACAACTACTTCGAGAAGAAATCGCTGTGGGTCGACCTGGCCTACCTCGACTGGCACCCGACCGCCGTGCCGAACCTGCACCTGATCGGCGGCAAGATGATGCAGCCATGGGTGAGCATGGGCGACATCATCTGGGACAGCGACATCAACCCGGAAGGTGTGGCCGCCACCTACAAGACCAACCTCGGCCCGGCCGAAGTGTTCGGCAGCATCGGCCACTACAACCTGAAGGACAACGTCGACGGCGACGGCGTGCAGTTCAAGCACGACGCACAGCTGTATGCGGCCCAGCTGGGTACCAAGTTCAACGCGGCGGATACCGTCAAGGTTACCGTTGGTGGCAGCATCTACGGCTACGACAACGACAAGGCCTCGGCAGCCCTGCGCTCGCTGGGCAACACCACCGACGAATTCAACCTGGTGGAAGGCTTCGGTCAGGTCGACTTTACCGGCTTCGCCATCCCTCTGTCGGCTTACGGCCAGTTCGTCAAGAACACCGAAAGCACCGATGGCAAGGACAAGGCATGGCTGGCCGGCCTGAAGAGCAAGATCGGTGCCTGGAGCCTGGACTACAACTACCGCGACGTGCAGCGCAACGGTGTCGTCAGCCTGTTCACCGACTCTGACTTCGGCAACGGTTTCACCGGTTCCCGTGGCCACAAGTTCAAAGTGGGTTACGAAATCGACAAGAACTTCGCCCTGGGCGCGGCCTACATGATGGCCAAGACCGACTACTCCAACCTGCCGAACAGCGATGCTGACGTAGACACCCTGCAGGTAGACCTGGAAGCCAAGTTCTAAGCTGCAAACGCCTCTGCTTCACCTGAAGCGGGAAACGCCGACCCCATCCGGCGTTTCCCGCTTTTTTTTGCCTGTGAAACTGTGCTGCGAATGGGCCGCAAAGCGGCCCCAAGCAATCAGCGCTTGCGCAGAATCACGCTACCAATCGAATACCCCGCACCAAACGAGCTCAACACACCCAGCGAGCCCTTGGCCAGGTCATCCTGGTACAGGTGGAAGGCAATCACCGACCCGGCCGAACTGGTATTGGCGTAACGGTCCAGAATCACCGGTGCATCTTGCTCGGCCACTTCACGTCCCAGCAGTTTCTTGACGATCAGGTGGTTCATGCTGAGGTTGGCCTGGTGCAGCCAGAAACGCTTCACATCGCTCGGTTGCAGGCCGTTTTCCTGCAGGTGCTCACCGATCAGCTCGGCCACTTTCGGGCACACCTCGCGGAACACCTTGCGGCCTTCCTGGATGAACAGCTTGTCCGCTGCGCCTTCGCCCTCTTCCGCCGCACGGTTGAGGAAACCGAAGTTGTTGCGGATGTTGTTGGAGAACTCGGTCCACAGCTTGCTGCTGACGATGTCGAACTGGTGCGCCGAGGTGGCCTGGTCGGCACGCTCGATCAGTACCGCGGTGGCGGCATCACCGAAAATGAAATGGCTGTCACGGTCACGGAAGTTCAGGTGGCCGGTGCACACCTCCGGGTTGACCATCAGCACTGCCCGGGCCTGGCCCAGGGCCACGCTGTTGGCGGCGGTCTGGATGCCGAAGGTGGCCGACGAACACGCCACGTTCATGTCGAAGGCAAAGCCCTGGATACCCAGCGCCTGCTGCACCTCGATGGCAATGGCCGGGTACGGGCGCTGCAGGTTGGAGCAGGCGACGATCACCCCGTCGACATCGGCAGCGGTGCGCCCAGCGCGCTCCAGGGCCTGGCGGGCAGCGGCCACGGCCATTTCGCAGAGCACCGACGGCTCATCGTTGCTGCGCTCTGGCAGGCGTGGCTTCATACGCTGCGGGTCGAGGATACCGGCCTTGTCCATGACAAAGCGGCTTTTGATGCCGGAGGCCTTTTCGATGAATGCCGCATCGGACAGCGGCGCCGCTTCGACTTCACCACGCTCGATGGCGGCGGCGTTGTCCTGGTTGAATTGCTGCGACCAGGCGTTGAAGGAGGCCACCAGTTCTTCGTTGGAAATGCTCTGGGCCGGGGTGTACAGGCCGGTGCCGCTGATCACGACGTTATGCACGGTCGTTCCTCTGGTCAAAGGCCATCGCCACAGGGCGCTGGCTGGAAACATGACAGGATAATGGCACCTTGGTACCAATTTAAAGGCGAGGGCTGCGCCCTCGTTCGCGGGCAAGCCCGCTCCTACAAGGATCGCGTCGCCCCCGAGAACACTGCTGTACCTGTGGGAGCGGGCGTGCCCGCGAAGGGCCGCAAAGCGGCCCCAAATTGCATCAATATTGCCACAACTGTGGAAGTTTAGCCTTCCACCTGACTCCATTGTTTGCTCAATCTTTTGTCGGAAATCGGCACCTTGGTCCCCAGCTGCTGGGCAAACAGCGACACCCGATATTCCTCCAGCCACCAGCGGTACAAGGCCAGTTGCTCATCGCGCTTGCCTTCCTGGGCATGCTTGTCGGCACGGGCCTTGTACTGCGCCCACAGGTTGGCCAGCTCACCGCTCCACACCCGGTCCTTCTGCACTTGCGACCCCAGCTTCTCCAGGCGCAGTTCCACCGCCTTGAGGTAACGCGGCAGTTCCTTGAACCAGGCCCCTGGCGTTTCGCGCACGAAGCCCGGGTAAACCAGGTTGCCCAACTGCTGCTTGATGTCGTTCAGTGCCACCGCCTGGCTCAGGTCGATCTTGCCCTTGAAGCGCTTCTGCAGGCCATGCCACAGTTTCAACACCTCCAGCGTCTGGCGTGCTAGGCGCTCGGCATGCTCGGCCCAGCTACCGCGCTTACGCTCGGCCAGCCCGGCCAAGGCCGCACCATCACGTGGCAACGGTTGCTCGCCTTCGAGGATGCAACTGTCCAGGCTGGCCAGCAGAATGTCTTCGACCAGCGCCTCGACCCGGCCCAATTCACGGTACAGCAGGCCCAGTTCAGTCAGCCCCGGCAGCTTGCCACGCAGAAACTTGGCCGGCTCGGCCAATTGCTGCAACAACAACCGTTGCAATGCACGGCGGTGTTGGAACTCGGCTTCGGCCTGGGTCGAGAAGCGCCCTTCACGTACAGTGCCGTTGTCTTCCACCAGCGCCGGGTACACGGTCATCGACAGGCCGGCGATCTTCTGCTGAGCGGTCTGCTTCACTTCGCTGAAGGCCTTGGCCTGCACCGGCTGTTCGCTTTTCGCATCACGCGGCACGGCCAGGGCAGCCTGACTGGCGGCAGCAAAGCGCGCGGTCAGTTCGGCCAGGTCACGGCCTTCGCCCAGGAACTTGCCCTGGCCATCGACCACCTCGATGTTCATGCGCAGATGGCCTTCGACCAAGTTGACCGATTCGTCCCAGGCCTCGTCCGGCACGCGCGCACCGGTCATGCGCAACAGCTCCTGGCCCAGGGCCTGCGGCAGTGCCCCTTGGCCGAAGGTCATGCGCGCCAGCGACGCCTTGACGAAGTCCGGCACCGGTACGAAGTTCTTGCGCAGGGCCTTGGGCAGGTTGCGCACCAGCGCCACGCACTTGGCTTCCAGCAGGCCTGGCACCAACCATTCCAGGCGCTCGCCCGGCAAGCTTGGCAGCAGCGGCGCCGGCACCCGCACGGTAACGCCATCGCGGGGGTGGCCGGGCTCGAAGTGGTAACTCAGCGGCAGGCGCAGCTCGCCCACTTGCAGGCTGTCAGGGTACTGCGCGGCGGTCACTTCGCTAGCCTCACGGGCCAGCACGTCTTCCTCGCGCATGATCAACAGGTTGGCGTCCTTCTGGCTGCCCATGCGGTACCAGCTGTCGAAGGTCGCGGTCTGATGGATTTCCGCCGGCAGACGCGCTTCGTAGAAGGCATAAAGCGTTTCTTCGTCAGCCAGGATGTCGCGCCGACGAGCCTTGGCCTCCAGCTCGTCGAGCTCTTCAAGCAGGCGTTTGTTGGCCGCCAGGCACTTGGCCCGTGACTGAATCTCGCCGCCCACCAGGCCTTCACGGATGAACAGCTCGCGTGAGGTGACCGGGTCGATCGGGCCGTAATGCACAGGCCGACGGCCGACCAGAATCAGCCCGTAGAGGGTGATCTGCTCATAGGCCACCACCTGCCCGCGCTTCTTCTCCCAGTGCGGCTCGAAGTGGTTCTTCTTGATCAGGTGACCGGCCAGCGGCTCGATCCAGTCCGGTTCGATCTTGGCCACCATGCGTGCATAAAGCTTGGTGGTTTCGACCAGCTCGGCAGCCATTACCCACTGCGGGCGCTTGCGCCCCAGGCCCGACGACGGATGCACCCAGAAGCGCCGCTGGCGGGCCCCTTGGTAGTCGCCTTCTTCGGTCTTCTGGCCGATCTGGCTGAGCAGCCCGCTAAGGATCGCCTTGTGCAGCTTCTGGTAGTCGGTCGGTTCCTTGTTCACCGTCAACTGCAGGTCGCGGCAGATCAGCGCCAGCTGACGATGGGCATCGCGCCACTCACGCAGGCGCAAGTAGTTCAGGAAGTGCTTGCGGCACCAGTTGCGCAGCGGGTTGGCGGTCAATGCCTGGCGCTGTTCCTCAAAACCACGCCACAGGTTGACCAGCGCGGCGAAGTCGGAGTCCACGTCTTTCCACTGTGCGTGCGCCTGGTCGGCGGCCTGCTGGCGCTCTGGCGGGCGTTCGCGCGGGTCCTGCACCGACAACGCACTGGTGACGATCAGCACTTCCTGCAAGCTGCCCTGGCGTGCGCCTTCGAGCAGCATGCGGCCCAACCTTGGGTCGATTGGCAAACGCGCCAGCTGGCGGCCGATAGGCGTCAGCTGGTTCTCGCGGTTGACCGCCGAAAGCTCCTGCAGCAGGTTGAAGCCGTCGCTGATGGCCTTGCCATCCGGCGGCTCGATGAACGGGAAGGCATCGATAGCGCCCAGGCGCAGGTGCAGCATCTGCAGGATCACCGCCGCCAGGTTGGTGCGCAGGATCTCTGGGTCGGTGAACGCTGGCCGGCTGTTGAAATCCTCTTCGCTGTACAGCCGCACGCATATGCCCGGTTCGACCCGGCCGCAACGGCCCTTGCGCTGGTTGGCGCTGGCCTGCGACACCGCTTCGATGGGCAGGCGCTGAACCTTGGCGCGGTAGCTGTAGCGGCTGATACGCGCAGTACCGGTGTCGATCACATAGCGGATGCCAGGTACAGTCAGCGAGGTTTCGGCGACGTTGGTGGCCAGCACCACGCGGCGCCCGGTGTGCGGCTGGAAAATGCGCTGCTGTTCGGCAGGCGACAGCCGCGCGTACAGCGGCAGAATCTCGGTGTGGCGCAATTGCGCCTTGCGCAGGATCTCCGCGGCATCGCGGATTTCCCGCTCGCCCGGCAGGAAGATCAGCACATCGCCGGGGCTTTTGCCCTCGCTGCGCTCATGCTGCGCCACTTCATCCAGGGTGGCGAGGATGGCCTGGTCGACGGTGAGGTCGTCCTCGATCTGGTTACCTTCCTCGTCCTGCTCGCTGGTCAGCGGGCGGTACCAGGTTTCCACCGGGAAGGTGCGCCCGGACACCTCGATGATCGGCGCGCCGTCAAAGTGTTTGGAGAAGCGCTCCAGGTCGATGGTGGCCGAAGTGATGATCAGTTTCAGGTCCGGCCGGCGATGCAGCAGCGTCTTCAGGTAGCCGAGCAGGAAGTCGATGTTCAGGCTGCGCTCGTGGGCCTCGTCGACGATGATCGTGTCGTAGCGCTCGAGGAAGCGGTCATGCTGGGTTTCAGCCAGCAGGATGCCATCGGTCATCAGCTTGACCAGGGTGTTGGCATCGCTCTGGTCTTCGAAGCGCACCTGGTAGCCAACCAGCCCGCCCAAGGGTGTGCCCAGCTCTTCGGCGACCCGCGCCGCCACGCTGCGCGCGGCGATCCGGCGTGGCTGGGTGTGGGCGATCAACCCATGGCTGCCACGGCCCAGTTCCAGGCAGATCTTCGGCAACTGGGTGGTCTTGCCCGAGCCGGTTTCACCGGCAATCACCAGCACCTGGTGTTCGGCCAGGGCCTTCTTGATTTCCTCACGCTTGGCGGCGATCGGCAGGTTGTCGTCGTAGCGCACGGTTGGCACGCTTTGCTGGCGCGCGGTGACCTGGGCGCAGGAGGCCTGGACCTTTTCCACCCACTGCGCCAGCTTTGCCTCATCGGGACGCTTGCGCAGTTCGTGCAGTTGCCGGCGCAGACGATGACGGTCGGCAATCATGGCGTGGTCGAGGTTTTGCAGCAGTTTGTCGATGGCGTGGTCAGTCATGGGGCTTTTTAGTGATGCAGGTGAGCCTGCTTTTTCATGATCGGCATTCGGTAAGTCGGGCGATTGTCGCAGATTTGCCGATTTTCTGCTGCCTGCACGATCCCTGTGGGAGCGGCCTTGAGTCGCGAAAGGGCCGCTCCCACATTGAACGAGCGGCCTTCCAGGCAATGTTTAGCCAGGTACGATGTAAAGGTTGCCATTCACTGCTTTAATCAACCTTACGCCGCATGTGAGTATCAAAGGCATGACTCCCGCCCAGCCCATCGCCCCACCGTCGTGCCGCCCTTCGCTAGCGAAGGCCCGGAGACGTGCCGGGGAAAATCCGCTGGTGCATGTCATCCTCGCCTTCTGGGCCCTGTGGCACTGCCGCCACGCACGCCCACCGGACACTTCGCTGACGCCATTGTGACCAAACCCGGCCTCCACCTGGCCGTTTGACTCAACTGGGCCGCCTGCTTGCGCGGAGGCCCTGTGCGCTCGTGAGCGAATCCATCATGCACTTTGCACCCGTAGAGCAGGCTACCCGTTTCCTGGCCGACAACCCCGATATCGAGCTGTTCGAGCTGTTCATCCTCGACGCCAACGGCGTACCACGCGGCAAGCTGCTGCACCGCGACGAACTGCTGGCCGTGTACCAGACCGGCCGGCCACTGCCCAGCACCATCCTCGGCCTGACCCTGAACGGCGACGACGTGGAAAACTCAGGCCTTGTGTGGGACGTCGGCGATATCGACTGCCGCGCCTACCCGCTTGACGGCAGCCTGGTGCGCCTGCCCTGGCGCCGGGTGCCTACCGCCGCCGTGCAGGTGAGCATGCACCCGAGCGAGGGCCTGCCGGCGAGCATCGCCGACCCACGCCATGTGCTGCTGCGCACCATCGAAGCATTGAAGGCCGACGGCTATCACCCGGTGATGGCCTGCGAACTGGAGTTCTACCTGCTCGACCAGCAGCGTGATGCCCAGGGCCGCCCGCAACCGGCGCTGGACAACGATGGCGGTCGCCCTCGCAGCACTCAGGTCTATGGCTTGCGCGAACTGGAGCAGATCGAGCCGTTTCTCGCCGACCTGTACGCCGCCTGCAAGGCCCAGGGCATCCCTGCGCGCACGGCCATCTCCGAGTACGCCCCCGGCCAGGTGGAAATCACCCTCGAGCACGGCGATGCACTGCAGGCGATGGACCAGGCGGTGCGCTACAAGCGCCTGGTGAAAGGTGTGGCCCATGCCCACGGCATGCAGGCTTGTTTCATGGCCAAGCCATTCGCGCAACTGGCCGGCACCGGCATGCACATGCACCTGAGCCTGGCCGACAGCGCGGGCAACAACCTGTTCGCCAGCGAAGACAAAGCCGGCACCCCGTTGCTGCGCCAGGCGGTGGCTGGCATGCTGCGCCACCTGCGCGACTCGCTGCTGCTGTTCTGCCCCAACGCCAACTCGTTCCGCCGCTTCCAGGCCAACAGCTATGCGCCCCTGGCGCCGACCTGGGGCGTGGACAACCGCACCGTGAGCCTGCGCGTGCCAGGCGGCCCGGCCAACAGCCGACATGTGGAACACCGCATCTGCGGCGCCGATGCCAACCCTTACCTGGCTGCAGCCGCGATCCTTGCAGCCAGCCACCGAGGCATCCGCGAACAGCTGGACCCTGGCGCACCGGTCGAAGGCAACGGCTATGCCCAGGCCACCGAACACCTGCCCACCGACTGGCTGACCGCCCTCGACGCCCTGCAAAACTCCCATTGGGCCCGTGAAGCATTGGGCGCAGACTTCCTTGGCGTGTACCTGAAGGTCAAGCGCGCCGAGTACCGCCAGTTCATGGCCGAAGTCAGCGAACAGGACTGGCGCTGGTACCTGCACCAGGCCTGAGCCCCTACATAACAAGGAACACCCATGAACGCAGCATTGAACAACGGCCCGGCGCAGCGCGCGCCGTCCTACTACACCGCCACCCTCAACGACCACACCGAGTACCCCCAACTCAAGGGTACCGTACAGGTGGATGTAGCCATCATCGGCGGTGGCTTCACTGGCGTAGCCACCGCGGTAGAGCTGGCCGAGCGAGGCCTGAAGGTCGCCATCGTCGAAACCAACCGCATCGGCTGGGGCGCCAGCGGGCGCAATGGCGGCCAGGTCACCGGCAGCCTGTCGGGCGACGAGGCCATGCGCTCGCAGATGCGCAGCCACCTGGGCAGCGAAGTCGATGACTTCATCTGGCGCTTGCGCTGGCGCGGGCACCAGGTGATCGAGCAACGCGTGGCGCGCTATGGCATCGATTGCGACCTCAAGCACGGCCATCTGCATGCGGCGATGAAGCCCTCGCACATGAACGAGCTGCGCGCATTCGAGGCCGAGGCCCGTCGGCGTGGCATGGGCGAGCAGGTGCAACTGCTCGACCGCGCTGCCGTGGCCGAGCACCTGCAAAGCCCGTTGTACCTGGGCGCGTTGAAAAACCTGCGCAATTTGCACCTGCACCCGCTCAACCTGTGCCTGGGTGAAGCCCGAGCTGCGCACAGCCTGGGCGCACTGATTTTCGAAAACTCCGAAGTGCTGGACATCGTCCATGGCCCGCGCCCGGCGGTAGTCACTGCCCACGGCAGGGTCGAGGCACGCCAGGTGATGCTGGCCGGCGACGTGTATCACAAACTGGAAAAGCGCCAGCTCAAGGGCAAGATCTTCCCGGCCATGGGCGGCATCGTCACCACTGCGCCGCTGGGTGAGCTGGCCGAACAGATCAACCCGCAGGACTTGGCGGTGTACGACTGCCGCTTCGTGCTCGACTACTACCGCCTGACCGCCGACAAGCGCTTGTTGTTCGGCGGTGGCGCCAACTATTCCGGCCGTGACTCACGGGACATCGAAGGCGAACTGCGCCCGTGCATCGAGCGCACCTTCCCGGCATTGAAAGGCGTGCCGATCGAGTTCCAGTGGAGCTGCGCCATGGGTATCGTGGTCAACCGCATCCCGCAGTTGGGCAAGCTGTCGGACAACGTGTGGTATTGCCAGGGTTATTCGGGGCATGGCATTGCCACCAGCCACATCATGGGCGAGATCATGGCCGAGGCGTTGACCGGGACGCTGGAGAAGTTCGACACCTTTGCCCAGTGCAAGCATGTGCGGGTGCCGATGGGGGACTTGTTGGGGAACCCGCTGCTGGCGGCGGGGATGTGGTACTACCAGATGCTTGAAAAACTGCGCTGATTTCACCTTCTCTAGAAGTATCTCGGCCAGTGTGAGAGCGGCCTTGCGCCGCTCCCACACTGGCCGTTCAGGCTTCTGATCAGGCGATCTTCTTCAAGCCTTGCTTCTTCAGTTCTTCATCGCGCAATTCGCGGCGCAGGATCTTGCCCACGTTGGTGGTCGGCAGTGCGTCGCGGAACTCGATCTGGCGCGGCACCTTGTAGCCGGTAACGTTGGCACGCATGTGCTCCATCACCTGCTCCTTGGTCACGGTCATGCCCGGCTTGACCACGATGAATACCTTGATCACTTCACCCGACTTCTCGTCCGGCACACCAATGGCTGCACACTGCAGCACGCCCGGCAGGGCCGCCAGCACGTCTTCCAGCTCGTTGGGGTACACGTTGAAGCCAGAAACCAGGATCATGTCCTTCTTGCGGTCGACGATGCGCATGTAACCGTCCGCCTGGATCAGGGCGATGTCACCGGTCTTCAGCCAGCCTTCGCTGTCGAGAATCTCGGCAGTGGCGTCTTCGCGCTGCCAGTAGCCCTTCATCACCTGCGGGCCCTTCACACACAGCTCGCCCACTTCGCCCAGCGGTAGCTCGTTGCCGGCGTCGTCGATGATCTTGCACAGGGTCGATGGCACCGGAATACCGATGGTGCCCACCTGGTTGGCCTCCGCCGGGTTCACTGCCGCCACCGGGCTGGTTTCGGTCATGCCGTAACCTTCGCAGATGGCGCAACCAGTAACGGCCTTCCAGCGCTCGGCCACGCTCAGTTGCAGGGCCATACCACCCGACAGGGTGATTTTCAGCGCCGAGAAGTCCAGGGCACGGAACGCCTCGTTGTTGCACAGGGCAACGAACAGTGTGTTGAGGCCGACAAAACCGCTGAACTTCCACTTGCCCAGTTCCTTGACCATGGCCGGCAGGTCACGCGGGTTGCTGATCAGCACGTTGTGGTTGCCGATCAGCATCATCGCCATGCAATGGAAGGTAAAGGCATAGATGTGGTACAGCGGCAGCGGGGTGATGAGGATCTCGCAGCCTTCGTGCAGGTTCGAGCCCATCAGCGCCCGGCACTGCAGCATGTTGGCCACCAGGTTGCGATGGGTCAGCATGGCGCCTTTGGCCACGCCGGTCGTACCGCCGGTGTATTGCAGCACGGCCACATCGTTGGCCTGCGGGTTGGCCTCGGTAACCGGCTGGCCCTTGCCCAACGCCAGGGCGTCGTTGAAGCGCACGGCTTGTGGCAGGCTGTAGGCCGGCACCATCTTCTTCACGTACTTGATCACGCTGTTGATCAACAGGCGCTTAAGCGGCGGCAGCAGGTCGGCCACTTCAGTGACGATGACGTGTTTGACCTGGGTCTTGGGTACCACCTTTTCGGCCAGGTGGGCCATGTTGGCCAGGCACACCAGGGCCTTGGCGCCGGAGTCGTTGAACTGGTGTTCCATCTCCCGCGCGGTATACAGCGGGTTGGTGTTGACCACGATCAGCCCGGCACGCATGGCGCCGAAGACCGCGACCGGGTATTGCAGGACATTGGGCAGTTGCACGGCAATGCGGTCACCCGGCTTGAGGTCGGTATGCTGCTGCAGCCAGGCGGCAAACGCCCCCGACAGCGCATACAACTCGCCATAAGTGATAGTCTTGCCCAGGTTGCTAAAGGCCGGTTTGTCGGCAAAGCGTTGGCAGGATTGCTTGAGTACTGCCTGGATATTGGGGAATTCGTCAGGATTGATTTCCGCCGTAATCCCGGCTGGGTACTTATCCTTCCAAAAATTTTCGATCATGGAAGCCCACTCCTTCAGCAACAGCGAAGTTCGATTCACGCGTCGATGCGCTTATTATTGATATGAGATGACGGTTCGTTGCAAACCGGATCATCTGAAAGCGGGCCGAGAGTAACAGCTTTGCCTGGGGTCGCCTAGAGGCCAAAACAGGCCTTGCGGTCACAAAAATGACTCAATGAACAATACAGGTCATTTTTAGAGTTTTTAACCAAAATGTCGCAGATCAGGCTGTAATTGGCCTGTTAGAGCTGTTCAAGGCAATCGCGGGCAAGCCCGCTCCTACAAAGACCGACGTAGGAGCGGGCTTGCTCGCAAAGTAGCCAACACTTACCTCAAGCGATGTCGCGCAACTCCCGTCGCAGAATCTTGCCTACCGGCGTCATCGGCAACGACTCGCGCAGCACGATGTGCTTGGGTACTTTGTAGCCGGTGAAGTTGGCCTTGCAGTAGGCCTTCAGCTCATCCACGCTCAGCCCGCCCTCGCGCGGCACCACGAACAGCTTCACCGCCTCGCCGGAGCGGTCGTCCGGCACGCCGATGGCTGCACAGTTGGCGACCTTGGGGTGGCCCATCACCACGTCCTCGATCTCGTTGGGGTACACGTTGAAACCCGAGACGATGATCATGTCCTTCTTGCGATCGACGATGCGGGTGAAGCCGTCCGGGTCGATCACCGCGATGTCACCGGTCTTGAACCAGCCTTCGGCATCCAGGGCCTGGGCCGTGGCCTCGGGCTGCTGCCAGTAACCCTTCATCACCTGTGGCCCCTTGATGCACAACTCGCCGCGCTCGCCCAGCGGCATTTCGTTGCCGTCATCATCAATGACCTTGAATGCAGTACCCGCCACCGGAGTACCCACTGTGCCCAGGCGCGCCAATTGACCATAGGGGTTGGTGCTGGCCACAGGCGAGGTTTCGGTCAGGCCGTAGCCTTCGACGATGCGGCACCCGGTAAGGGCTTCCCAGCGCTCGGCGGTTGCCTTGACCAGCGCCGTACCGCCGGAGTTGGTGACTTTCAGCGCCGAGAAATCCAGCTGGCGGAAACCAGGATGGTCCATCAGCGCAACAAACAGGGTGTTGAGGCCCAGCAACGCAGAGAATCGCCACTTGCCCAGCTCCTTGATGAAGCCGGGAATATCCCGAGGGTTGGTAATCAGCACGTTGTGGTTGCCGGTGACCATCATGCACATGCAGTTCGCGGTAAAGGCATAGATGTGGTAAAGCGGCAGGGGCGCGATCATCACCTCCTGGCCGTCCTTGAGCAGCTTCTGCCCATCGGGGCCGTGCTGCGAGAAGCACGCCAGCACCTGCAGCATGTTGGCCACCAGGTTGCCGTGGGTGAGCATGGCGCCCTTGGCCAGGCCGGTGGTGCCGCCGGTGTACTGCAGCACGGCGATGTCGTCGAGGTTCAGCGGCACGGGCTTGGGCGACAGCCCACGGCCCTCGCGCAGCACCTGCTTGAACGGCACCGCCTGGGGCAAATTGTAGGCCGGCACCATCTTCTTCAGCTTGTCGACCACAGTGTTGACCAGCCAGCCCTTGGCGGTGGGCAGCAGGTCGCCCATCTTCGCCTCGATCAGGTATTCGATACCGGTATCGGGCAGCACTTCCTGCACGCGCTTGCCGAACATGTTCAGGTACACCAGCGCACGGGCGCCGCTGTCCTTGAACTGGTGGCGCATCTCGCGCTCGGTGTACAGCGGGTTGGTGTTGACCACGATCAGCCCGGCGCGCATGGCACCGAACACGGCGATGGGGTACTGCAGCACATTGGGCATCTGCACCGCGATGCGGTCACCCGGCTTGAGGTCGGTGTGCTGCTGCAACCAGGCAGTGAAGGCTGCCGAATGGCGCTCCAGCTCGGCATAACTCAGCGTCACGCCCAGATTGCTGAACGCCGGGCGGTCGGCAAAGCGCTTGCAGGAGCGTTCGAACACCTCGACGACCGAGGCGTAGGCGTTGATGTCGATGGTGGAAGGCACGCCCGCCGGGCGCTTGTCATTCCAGAATTCGGCTTGCATTTATTATTGTTCCTCTGCCTGGACCTGCACTGCGTCCTTTTGTCCTCTACCCGATTGCCTGCTGGCAAAAAGGCGTTGATCCGACGTTAGCAGGTAAGCCCAAGGCGGCATATACGCCAAGTGCCGCCATTAACATTGTGAATCTTATTTGTGCCCTTCCTGCAATCCGGCCGGTTGTGCATACACTGTCCGGGTAACCGCGCGCACAAGGACCCGCCATGCCCCACGACGCCTTCTGGCTACCCGCCAGCGAGCACTGCAGCCTGTACGTACACCAATGGCTGCCGGCCACGCCAGTAAAGGCCGTGGTGCTGCTGGCCCATGGCATGGCCGAGCATGCCGGGCGCTACCAACGCCTGGGGCATGCCCTGAGCGAGGCCGGCTTTGCCCTGTTCGCTGCCGACCAACGCGGCCACGGGCGCACCGCCGAACAGGGCAGCCTCGGCCTGTTCGCCCGCCATCATGGCTGGAATGCCGTGGTCAACGACCTTGGACGCGTGGCCCAGCACATCGGCCAGCAATACCCGTGCACGCCACTGTTCCTGCTTGGCCACAGCATGGGTAGCTACATTGCCCAGGCCTACCTGTTGCACCACAGTGGCAGCCTGCACGGGGCGATCCTCAGCGGCTCCAACTACCAGCCGGCGGCGCTGTACCGCGTGGCACGGCTGATTGCCCGGCTTGAGGCCTGGCGCCAAGGGCCGTTGGGTAAAAGTGCACTGATCGAGTGGTTGTCGTTTGGTTCGTTCAACAAGGCCTTCAAGCCCAACCGCACAGCATTCGACTGGCTCAGCCGCGACCCCGGCGAGGTCGACCAGTACGTCAACGACCCGTTGTGCGGCTTTCGCTGCAGCAACCAGCTGTGGTTGGACCTGCTGCAAGGGTTGGCGCAGATCAGCCAGCCGAGTAACCTCGCGCAGATCGATCCCAACCTGCCAATACTGGTAATTGGTGGCGAATGTGATCCGGTCAGTGCTGGCAAGCGTCTTACCCATCTGGCCGACGCCCTGCGCGCGACCGGCAATCGACATGTACGGCTACGCGTCTATCCTGATGCGCGGCATGAAGTACTCAACGAAACCAACCGTGACGAGGTCACCGCCGATATTCTCGGCTGGCTTGAACAGGCGCTGGCCCTTGGCCGCCCTGTGCGCAGTGAATGATAGCCGCCCTCGCCCAACGCTTAAGGAAGCACCGATGTCCCAGGTCACCAACACGCCTTACGAAGCCCTCGAAGTCGGCCAGAAAGCCGAGTACAAGAAGTCCGTCGAAGAACGCGACATCCAGCTGTTCGCTGCGATGTCCGGTGACCACAACCCGGTTCACCTGGATGCCGAGTTCGCCGCAAAGAGCATGTTCCGCGAGCGGATTGCCCATGGCATGTTCAGCGGCGCGCTGATCAGTGCTGCAGTGGCCTGCACCCTGCCTGGCCCTGGCACCATCTACCTGGGCCAGCAGATGAGCTTCCAGAAACCGGTGAAAATTGGCGACACCCTGACCGTGCGGCTGGAAATTCTCGAGAAGTTGCCCAAGTTCAAGGTGCGCATCGCGACCAATGTGTACAACCAGAACGATGAGCTGGTGGTCCAGGGTGAAGCCGAGATCCTGGCACCGCGCAAGCAGCAGACCGTCGAGCTGGTGTCGCCGCCGAATTTTGTGGCTAGCTGAAAACTGATAAGCCAATACCGGCCTCTTCGCGGGCAAGCCCGCGAAGAGGCCGGTATCGCCAACATCATTCAATGAGTTTCAACCGCTGCTCGATATGCCGCCGCTCCGGCGCCTGTCGGGTCAACGCCAGTGCCTGCCGCCAGGCCGCACGCGCCTCCTCCATTTGCCCCAGCTGATAATGCAGCTCGGCCCGCGCCGCATGCGCCAGGTGATAGTCCAGCAGTTCACCCCGCGCCAGAATCCCTTCGACTACCCGCAGGCCAACCTCCGGCCCATCTCGCTTCGCCAGCGCCACCGCCCGGTTCAACTCCACCACCGCCGACGGCCAATGACGCTGCAACACGTCATAAAGCCCAACGATCTCAGCCCAATCTGTCTGTTCAGCCGTTGCCGCTTCGGCATGCACGGCAGCAATCGCCGCCTGAACGGTATAGGCGCCAAACGCCCGGCTCTGCAGGGCCTGGCGCACCAGTTCGCAGCCCTCTTCAATGCGTGGCCGGTCCCACAGGCTGCGGTCCTGCTGTTCCAGCACCACCAGGTTGCCCTGGGCATCGATACGTGCCTGCTGCCGGGACGCCTGCAGCAACATCAAGGCCAGCAGGCCGACCGCTTCCGGGTCGGGCAGCAACTGCACAAGCAACCGCGCCAGGCGAATGGCTTCATCACTGAGGTCCTGCTGCAGCAGTGCCTCGCCCGATGACGCCGAATAGCCCTCGTTGAACACCAGGTAGATCACCCGTAACACGCTATCCAGGCGCTCGCGCAGTTCGTTCAGTTCCGGCACTTGATAAGGGATGCCGGCCTCGCGGATCTTGGCCTTGGCGCGGACGATGCGCTGGGCGATGGTGGCCGGGCTTTGCAGAAAGGCACGGGCGATCTGCTCAGTGGTCAGGTCGCACACTTCGCGCAGGGTCAATGGCACCTGGGCGTCAGCCGACAGTGCCGGGTGGCAGCAGGTAAAGATCAGCCGCAGGCGGTCATCGGCCAGCAGTTCGTCGTCACTGGGATCCTGCGCCTGGCCTTCGAGCAGCATGCTCAGGTCTGCCTGGGAGCGGTCGAAACGGGCGCGTCGGCGCAACGCATCAATAGCTTTGAAGCGCCCGGTGGAAACCAGCCATGCCCTTGGGTTATCGGGTATGCCGTCGCGCTGCCAGCGCTCGACGGCGATGAAGAAGGCATCATGCATGGCCTCCTCGGCCAGGTCGAAGTCACCCAGCAAGCGGATCAACGTCGCCAGGATGCGCCGCGACTCACGCCGGTACACCGCCTCGACTTCGGCGCGCACCTGCGCCAGTGCCGTCATTAGTCGGGCATCCGCTGGGTCACCACCTCCACCAGGCGGTCCAGGCTTTCTCCCCAGCCCTGGTGGAAGCCCATTTCCTCGTGGGCACGGCAGTCAGCGGCAGTCAAGTGCCAGGCACGGGCGGTATAGCGAGTTTTGCCTTGTTCCTCGTCAAAGCTGATCACGGCAGTCATGAAGGCCTTGTCCGACGGCACCCAACCGGGGCCGAAGGCATCGGTGAACACCAACCGGCGCGGCGCGGCAATTTCCAGAAATACGCCCTGGTTCGGGTACTCGCTGCCATCCGGGGCCCGCATCAGGGTGCGAAACAGGCCGCCGGCCCATAACTGCATCTCGCACTCCGGGGTGGTCATGCCGTGCGGCCCCCACCACTGCATCAGCCACTGGGGGTCGGTCCAGGCACGGAATACCTTGGCCGGTGGTGCGTCGATCAGGCGGCTGATGGACAACTCGTGTTGCGCTTGCGCAGTGGGTGCAAGGCTCATGCTGGTTGTTCTCCTTGGCTATCAGGGTTGCAGTTCGCGCACCGGGCGCACCTCAACACTGCCAACCCGCGCGGCAGGGATGCCCTTGGCGATATTCAGTGCTTCGTTGAGGTCGCGGGCCTCCACCAGGTAAAAGCCGGCCAGTTGCTCCTTGGTTTCGGCGAAGGGGCCATCGGTCAGGCTCATGTGCCCCTTGCGCACGCGCACCGTGGTCGCCGTTTGCACCGGCTTCAACGCCTCGGCCGCCAGCATGCGCCCAGAACCGTGAATGGTTTCGGCGTAAGCCATGCATTCGGCGTCTTCCGGGCTGTCGGGAAGGCTGTGCAACAACCCCTCGTCACAATAGACCAGGCACAGGTATTTCATGGTCACCTCCAGAGCATTGGCAAAGTGCGTTTGGCGATAACGGCTCAGGGCTTGAGATCAAACAGGGCTTTTTGCGTTTCCATGTCGAACGGTGCCGACCAGTGCTCGTGGATCACCTGCCACTGGCCACCTTGACGACGATAGCCCACGGTGGCGCGCATGAAGCCGCACTGGCTTTCGTCATCCCCCGGCCCGCAGCGGTTAAGCCAATGGGCCAGGGCCAGGTCGCCAGCGGCGTGCACGGTGAGTTCGGCAAGCTCGAAGACCATGGGGCCCGTGCACATGTTCATGCACATTTCCCAGTGCGCGGTGTAGGGGGCTTTGCCTTTGAATTGCAGGGACTGGATGGCATCGAAGGCGACAATGTCATCGGCATAGGGGGCGGTGATGTTGGGGATGTCGCGATCGCGCACGGCCTGCATCCAGCGCTCGATCAGTTGGCGGATCTCGGTTTCGGCTGCGGTGCTCATCGGGGTTCCTCCGACAGGACAATGGGTTTGGGCACGGCGTGGAGCGTACCTTCACCTATTGTCGAACGATGTCTGAAGGAATCGACATGGCTTGTAGAAAATTCTGAAAGGTGATGGCTCCATCGCCGGCAAGCTGGCTTGCCGGCGATGGAGCCATCACCTAGTAGAATGGATATTTGTCGATCAGCCCTGCTGGCAACCCTCACCCATGGCTCGGTACTGGATGGTGTGCACCTGGCCCTGGTGGTCTTCGTAAGTCATGGTCGCAGGTACCACCTCGCAGACATTGGGGATGGTCGACAAGTTGATCACCCGCTTGATGTCCAGGTTCATGGAGTAGTCGTACTGCTGGGCCACAGGCTGGCTGGAGACGGGTGTGACCTCATCGGCAAGGGCGAACGAGGAAATACCGACCAATGCAAGAATCAGTAATGGTTTCATGTGGGTTTGCCTTTTGAGCATTCAAGCTGATCGATTGACTTCTATTGCCGTATCCGGCGCGGAGAAGTTGCCATCTACGGTGAAGATGGCACGAAGTACCGATCCCGCTTCGTACTGCCAGGGGGGACGAATAAAATTCTACTCCCGGCCAGCAATAGTTGAACCCCAGAGTCGGATATTCACCCTTGCCGGTTTTGCAACAATCTGCGACAAAGTGGCCGCAAATCATCAGGCCAGAGCCTCTGGCCACGTTTCAGGGTAGGGCTCGCCATTTCTGAAAAATTGTCCTGTTCGAAACTTTCGGACATAGAACGCCGTTTACTGGACCACTTTTATCGCCAGCACGGCTCACGCATGCGCGCGGCAAGCGACGCCGAACTGTGGGTAGCAAGGGCCCCAGGCATCATTGCTGGGCTGAGCCTGAGTGCGGTGGGTGAGGGTTTCTGGCTGACCGGCCTGTTCGTCGACCCACAGCAGCGCAGTCAGGGGGTGGCAGCACGGTTGGTGGAGGCGGCGCTGGTACAGGCTCGCAGGCCTGTCTGGCTGTTCTGCCATCCCGACCTTGTCCCCTTCTATCAGCGCCTGGGTTTCGACCTGGCTCAACAACTGCCAGAAGCCTTGGCCGGCCGCCTGCAACGCTACCAGCGCAGCAAATGCCTTGTCGCCTTGCAGCGGGGTCAGTCGTCGCTGACCTCAAGCCCAGGGAACAGCACCTCGGTGTAACCAAACTTGGCAAAGTCCTGGATACGCGAGGGGTACAGTCGGCCAATCAAGTGGTCGCACTCGTGCTGCACGACCCGCGCATGGAAGCCGTCGGCAAAGCGGTTGATCGGGTTGCCCTGGGGGTCGATGCCTTCGTAGCAGATATGCTTGAAGCGCGGCACCACGCCACGCAGGCCGGGCACCGAGAGGCAACCTTCCCAACCGTCCTCGACCTCGCTGGAGGTCGGGGTGATGACCGGGTTCAGCAAAATGGTCTGCGGCACCGCCTCGGCATCGGGGTAACGCTCGCTGCGCTCGAAGCCGAAAATCACCAGTTGCAGGTCGATGCCGATCTGCGGCGCGGCCAGGCCCACACCGCCCACATGGCGCATGGTTTCGAACATGTCGTCGATCAGTTGCTGCAGTTCGGCAGTGCCGAGCATGTGCTCAGGCACTGGCGGGGCGATGCGCAGCAGGCGTTCATCGCCCATCTTGAGAATGTCACGGATCATCGGGGGTTCGGCTCGACGGTATGAGGCTCGCTCGGGTTCGGGTGCTCGTGGCCCAGTACCGTCAAGGTTTCCTTGGGCTTTTCCCCGTCGAAGTCTTTTTCGCCCGGGTTCTTGCCTTCGGCTGACATGTGCTCGATCACCGCATTCATTTCGGCGCCGAGCAGCAGCACGGCGGCCGAGATATAGAAATACAGCAACAGCACGATGATTGCACCAATGCTGCCGTACATGGCGTTGTAGTCGGCAAAGGTCTTCACGTAATAGGCAAAGCCCAGTGAGGCCACGATCCACACCACCACCGCCAGCACCGAGCCTGGGGTGATGAAGCGAAACTTCTGTTTCACGTCGGGCATCACGTAGTAGATCAGCGCCACCGCCACCATCAACAGGATGATGATCACCGGCCAGCGCAGGATGGTCCACAGGGTGACGATGAACTCCTGCATACCGATCTGGGCAGCGATCCACTCCATCACCTGAGGGCCCAGCACCATCAGTGCCGCGGCCGCCAGCAGCATACCGGCCAGGCCCACGGTGTAGAAAATGGACAGCGGGATGCGCTTCCACACCGGGCGGCCTTCAGGCACGTCGTAGGCGGCGTTCATGGCGCTCATCATCAAGCGCACGCCGGCAGAGGCAGTCCACAAGGCAATCACGATACCTACCGACAACAGCCCGCCCTTGGACTGCTGCAGCTGGTCGATTACCGGGTTGACCTGCTCCAGCGCCTGGGGCGGTAACACCAGTTCCGACTGCAAGCGCAGCCAGGAGAAGAAGTCCGGCAAGTGCAGAAAGCCGATCAGGGCAATCAGAAACAACAGGAAGGGGAACAGCGAGAACAGCGCCTGATACGCCAGCGCTGAGGCATAGGTGGACATCTCGTCGTCGAGGAATTCCTTGACGGTGCGTACCAGCACGCGGTGCAGGGGCAGGCCGCGCAGGTCGGGGAAAATCATAGCGTCTCCTTTCGCCGCTTGATCATTACAACAGGCAAGTCTAATAGACCCTGTCGTTGCTGTGCTGCTCCCGGCCATGATTGAAGAATTTGCTTACGACAGTGCCGCCCCCTTTGCGGGCTTGCCCGCGAAGGGGGCGGCACAAACCACCTCGAATCAAGGCTTTTTCACCGCATCCTTCACATTGCCCTTGATTTGCTGCGCCTCGCCTTTGAGTTCCTGTGCCTTGCCCTCGGCCCGCAGCTTGTCGTTGTCGGTCACCTTGCCGACTCCCTGCTTCACGTTGCCGATCGCTTCGTTGGCCAGGCCTTTCGCTTTGTCTTTGGTACCGCTCATGGCAAAACTCCTGCAAATGGAGACACGTGGACCGTGTCGACAGTAGGTGGACCCAACGCCTTCATCAGGAGTTTCAACGAATTTTCCTTCCATAAGCCGAGCGGTAAATCTGCGGGCGAATACCGCACCCAATCGCCACCGCGCCCCTGCGCAGTCAGTACGGCTGCCCTAGAATCCCCGCAAACGTCCGCCCGAAGCAGGCGGACACTCGATAAGAACAATGTTTTCGGATACCCACACCCATGCGTTTGATGCCTGCGCTGGTGGCCTTGCTGCCACTGCTCCCCTTGCCCACCCTGGCCGCCGCACCGGCCAGCCCCGAAACCCTGCGTGTCGAGCGTTATGCCGACGACGGCCAACCCGGCTCGCTGCGCTGGGCCATCGAAACCAGCAACCAGAACCCAGGCCACTACCGCATCGATATTGCGGCCGTGGGCAAGCCGCCCTATGTCATCCGCCCCAGCCGTGCACTGCCGGAAATCAAAGGCCCGGTACGTATCACCGGCCTGTCCTGGGCACAAAACGGCCAATACATCGCCATCGACGGCTCGGCCTACATCAAGGACCAGGGCGTACACACCTGCCCCGGCGCCCTGCCCGGCCAGTTCGGCACCAACGTGCGCACCACCACCAACCCCGGGCTGGTGCTGCGTGACACCCAGGGCGTGCACCTGAGCGGCCTGGAAGTGCGCAATTTCTGCATCGGCATCCTGGTCAACCGCGCAAGCTACAACGTGATCGAAGACAACCGCATCGTCGCCAACAAGGGCGGCGCGGGCATCATGCTGACCGGCGACGACGGCGCCGGTAACCCCACCGCCACCACCACGAACAACAACAAGGTGCTGCGCAACCAGCTGATCGACAACGGCGACGGCCTGGAGCTGACCCGCGGTGCGGCGTTCAACCTGGTGGCCGACAACCTGTTCCGCTCCACCGCAGCCAACCCTGAGCCCTCCCAAGGCATCGAGATTCTGCTGGGCAACGACAACAGCGTGGTGCGCAACCGGTTCGAAAACTACTCCGACGGCCTGCAGATCAACTGGGGCAAGCGCAATTACCTGGCGGCCAATACCTTCAGCGGTAACTCGATCGGCGTCAGCGTCACCGGCGAGGGCAACATCCTCGACGGCAACCTGATCCACGGCAACCGCATCGGCGTGGCCCTACGCCCGGAGCCGGACATTACCGCCACGCGCCTGAGCGCCAACCGCATCTGGGGTAACAGCCAGGACATCCGCCGCTGCGAGGCCGGCGGTTCATGCGTGCCCGACCAGCGCACCGGCGCCATCGTGTTTGGCGTGCCGGCCCAGGCGCATGCGCTGTATGTGGGGTCGCGTGGGGTGGGGGCCGACCTTGCCAAGCAAGACCAGGCGATCATCTGCGATGCCAAGGGCGAGCCCAAGCCTTGCCAGCCGCTACCCAACCATAACCAGCAGGCACCACGGCTGTTAGCGCTGGAAGGCAATGTGTTGCGTGGAGAAGTGCAGGGGCCGGCGTCGAGCCTGCTGCGGGTGGAGTTCTTTGGCAATGCCGAGGCCGATGGCACCGAGGCGCAGCAGTACCTTGGGGACGTGCTGGTGAACAGCGACCCGCAGGGCGAGGCGCGGTTTGCGCAGGTGTTGGAGAATATGGGCGAGTTGCGCAGCTTTACTGCGACGGTGACCACTGCCGATGGGGCAACTTCTGAATTGAGCCCGCCGGTTCGCCGGTGAAGTACCGGCCCTTTCGCAGGCTTGCCCGCGAAAGGGCCCGCATACGCACCGCACGTTACAAGCCTTGCCCCGCCCGGTGCCACCCCTCACAATGCAGGCCTTCATAGCGTCAACCCGCAGGAACCTGCATGAAACTCGACAAACCCGCCGCCATTGCCCGGCGCAACGAAGCACTGGCCCGGCCGGTGCTGACCAGCAGCAATACCCTGTTCGCCATCCTCGACCGCAAGCGCAACCTGTGGTGGTTCGAAGTGCCGGTGGCGCTGCTGCGCAAGGGCCAGCCCGACTGGGTCAACCTGCTACTGCACAACCCAGAAAGCGATGAGCTGCAGCACCTGAAGGTGCCTACCAACTTCCTCAAAGCTCACCAGGAGCAAATGGAAGTGCGCAACCCCGGCAAGCGCCGCTCGACCATCAGCCTGGCCCTCAGCGCCGACCGCGACTCGTTGCTGCGCGACACCCGTCCCGGTGGCGAGCAGTTGGACTTCCGTACCTTCGTGCAGGCCTGATCAGGCCTTTTCGATCCGATCGTCATGGATGACGATCAGGCCCTGCTTGAACAACCCGCCAATGGCCTTCTTGAAGTTGCCCTTGCTGACGTTGAACAGCTTGCTGATCAACGCAGGATCGCTCTTGTCACACACACCCAACACCCCGCCTTCGGCCTCCAGGCGCGCCATGATCTGCTCTTGCAGGGTGTCTGCCAGGGCCGCGCCGACCGGCTGCAGGCTCAGCGAGATCTTGCCGTCCGGGCGCACTTCCTTGATGAAGCCCTTCTCGTGCATGCCCGAGCGCAGGAACTTGAACACCTCGTTCTTGTGGATCAAACCCCAGTGGCGGTTGTTGATGATGGCCTTGAAGCCCATCGGCGTTTCGCCGGCCACCAGCAACTCGACCGGCTGGCCAACCTTGTAGTCGGCCGGGGTAACGTCGAGGTAGCGGTCCAGACGCGAGGTGGCGGTGATGCGGCGGGTGCGCTTGTCGAGGTACACGTGCACCACGCAGTAATCGCCGATCTTCAGCGGCCGTGCCTCTTCCGAGTACGGCATCAGCAGGTCCTTGGACAGGCCCCAGTCAAGGAAGATACCGGCACCGTTGATGTCCTTGACCTTGAGGCTGGCGAACTCGCCCACCTGCACCTTGGGCTTCTCGGTGGTGGCGATCAGCTGGTCTTCGCTGTCCAGGTAGATGAACACGTTCAGCCAGTCATCGACCTCGGTCTCGGCATTTTTCGGGATATAGCGCCCGGGCAGCAGGATCTCGCCATCGGCGCCGCCGTCCAGGTACAGACCGAAGTCCACGTGTTTCACGATTTGCAAACTGTTGTAACGCCCAAGCAGAGCCATTTCCGATGATCCTCAAGACAAGGGGGCTATTTTCCGGATAGACATGGGGTGGTGTCAAAGCTTCCGGACGGTTGCCCCTTTGCGCTTGAGCTTTTGGGGCGCTGGATCAGAAATCGTAGCGCAGGTTCAACATGGCGTTACGCGGTGCACCGTAGTGCCCGTAGTTGCCAGCAAAGCCCGCATAGTACTTTTCGTCGAACAGGTTGTTGATATTGAGGGTGGTGCTGAGGTGATCGGTGACTTGGTAGCGTGCCATCAGGCTGGCCACATAGTAGTCATCCTGTTTAGCCCGAGTCTGGTAGCGGCTAAAGTACAGTGACGTACCCGAGTTCCAGTTGACGCCACCGCCGACGGTGAGCTTGTCCCATTCGCCAGGCAGGCGGTAGGTAGTCCAGAAACGCAACGTGTCTGTGGGCAACTGGGTCAGCTGGCGGTTGCCATCGGAGTCTTCGGTACGGGACCAGCTGTAGCTGGATTGTACGCTCCAGCCTGGCAGTACCTCGCCGGAAAGCTCCAGGTCGACACCTTTGGTTTCGGCACCACTGACAGCTTTATAGGCGATGTCGCTGGTACCTGGAATCGTCTCGCCCGTGGCAACACCCAGATTGTCACGCTTGATGTAGTAGATCGCGGCGTTGGCATTGAGGCGGCGGTCGAAGAACTCACCCTTCCAACCGGCCTCGTAGTTGGTGCCTTCCACGGGATCCAGTGGTTTGTTGTCGATGTCCCGGTTCGATTGCGGTTTGAAAATGTCGGTGTAGCTGACATAAACCGATTGCTCAGGCGTCAAGTCGTAGACGATGCCGGCATAGGGTGTGACCACGCCACGTTCGCGCATTCCATACACGGTAGGGTCCCGTTCGGGGATGGCATTGAGCACCTTAGAGTAATAGTTGTATTCGTAGTTGCTGCCGCGCGCCCCCAGGATCACGTGGAGATCATCGGTGAAGTTGAGGCGTGTTGCCGCAAAGTAACCGCTTTGCCGTGAGTTGATGTTGAAGTCCAGCAGTGGCGTGTAGCTGGCCGGTTTCGGCAGTTCGTTATCCCACGTATCGAAATCGAAACCTTGGGTGCCGCCGGTGTAGGAAAAGTGCGTGTTGTCATATTGCTGGTAGTTGTAGCCGATTATCAGCTCGTGGGTCTGTCCAAACGCTTGAAATGGCCCTTGCAGGGTCACGTCCACCCCTTTTTGGGTCTGGTCAGCCCACGATTTCCCTCGCTCAGCGTTAGCACGGTTGGTTGCCGGGTCCAGGCTGGAGGTCAGGCTGTTGGTTGCGTAGTAGGCTACGCCGACGTCCCGGTCTACGTCCATGTAGTTTGCGGCCACTTTCAACTGCCAATCGTTGGCAAGCTGCTGTTCGACATTGATGGTGTAGTTGAAGGTTTCATAGTCATCGTAGGCCCAGCGTGCCCCGGCGCTGGTCGAGCGCGAGAAGTTGGTTTGCTGGCCATTGTTGTACATCAAGGGTACGCCAGGGGCGCCAGTGGCCTTGTAGGTCTGATAGTCGACGCCGAAACGCACCAAGGTGGTATCGGTAACATCGGCTTCGATGACGCCATAGGCAATGTTCTTATCCTGGCTGTACCAGTCCATGAAGGTGTTGTTGTCCTGCTTGGCAGCCACGAAGCGGCCACGCAGCTTGCCGCTGTCGATCAGCGGACCGGAGACGTCTGCTTCGAGGCGGTTGTAGTCCCAAGAGCCGATTGTGCCTTGCACGTAGGATTGAAAATACGCAGTCGGGCGCTTGTGAATGACGTTGACTACGCCGCTGGGGTCGCCTGCACCGGTCATCAGGCCGGTAGCACCACGCACAATTTCCACGTGGTCGTACAGGGCCATGTCCAACAAGGTGCCAGGCATGGTGCGTGTCTGGTTTTCCTGCGTCGTGGTCACCCCATCAATCTGGTAAGTATTGATCTGGCTGCCGCGTGAATAGATATTGAAGCGCTCGCCGCCGTCCTGGGACATGGTAATTCCGGGGGCCTGTGTCAGCACTTCGCTCATGGTATGCAGTTGCTGGTCATCCATGCGCTGGCGGGTAATGACGCTAATCGTCTGCGGTGTCTCTCGAATCGACAGGTTCATCTTGGTCGCCGTATTGGTCGACCCGGTCGTATAAGACCCCATCCCTTCCGTCGTAGCCCCCAGGCCCGAGGCATTGATGCTGGTTGCGCCCAGCTCGAGTGCGCCATCCTTCGTACGCGGCAAAAGCAGGTAATTTCCATTACTGGCGGCCATCACCTGTAGATCGCTCCCTGCCAGCAACCGGGCAAACCCTTGGTCGACACTGTATGTCCCCTGCAAACCCGTACTGTGCTTACCCTGGGTCAGCTCGGCCTCGAACGACAGCACCACCCCGGCATCGCTGGCAAAGCGGCTGAGCACCGCGCCCAATGGCCCGCTGGCAATGGCATAGCTGCGAGTGGCTTCGACGGCACGGGCCTGCCCTGCCGCACTCAGCGGATGAATCACCGTGGCCTGCAGCAGCAAGGCGGCACTGAACATGGCAACGACGAGGGGTTTTCTGGGGTAGCAGTGAGGGGTAACGCGGCGTGGCATGAGGGGCTCCTTCAAAGGCCTGTGGTGGCGGTTTGCAGGAGGGGTCGTGTGAAATTGGAAAACCGACAATGCAAACGAGAAATATTTTTAAAAACGATCTGCTGCCCCAATGACAGTTTCAGGCCAAAGGCCGCACCCTCACCCAGAATCGCGTGCGGGTCTCGATCCGCACCGGCAGCGCCTGGGCAATCGCCTGCAACGCGCGCGCGGTATCGTCCAGCGGGAAGGCCCCAGACAGGCGTAGATGGGCAACCTCCTTGGCACACTCGATAAAGCCGGGGCGATAGCGCTGCAACTCATCCAGCACCTGGCCCAGCGGCCAGTTGTCGATCACCAGCCGGCCATTCACCCACTCATCCCGATTGGGGTCGAGCACTTGTGGCGCAGGCAGTGGCCCGGAACCAAAGCGCAGGCTCATGCCCGCCTCCACCCGCAACGGCTCGGTCTCTGGGCGGTTACGCACGGCAACGGCATGTTCCAGCACGTCCAGTTCGGTCTGCCCGTCCAACTGGCGCACGACAAAGCGCGTGCCCAGCGCACGCATCTCGCCCTGCTGGCTGCGCACGCTGAGTGGCCGTGCATCCTTGGCCGTGGTCACCATGATTTCTCCAGCGCGCAGGATGATCAGCCGCTGCTGGTGGTCATAGCGGATGTCCACGGCACTGGCCGTGTTAAGCGTGAGCTGTGTGCCATCCTCCAACCGCAGCTGGCGCCGTTCCCCCGTAGCGGTGCGTACATCGGCCAGCCACAGTGGCGTCTGGCGGTAGCCGGTCCAGGCCAGGCCCGACACGCCAAGGCCTAGCACCAGGCCCTTGAGCACAGTGCGCCGGCCAGTCAACGGCTGTTCCACCGCCAACGTTCGTTGTGCCACAGTCGACGGCACGCTGCGCAACTCGGCATGAAAGGCCTCCAGGCGCTGCCAGGCCCACTGATGAATCGGGTCGCCCTGATGCCAGGCCTGCCAACGCTGGTACAGCGTCTGATAGTCCGCCCCGGCACTCAAGCGGGCATGCCACTGCGCCGCATCACGCAGGGCCTGGCGTTGCTGGGCCGGGCTCACCGCTCGGCATCCAGCGCAAACAGCAGGCACTGCTCGGTGGCCTTGGCGATGTATTTGGTCACCGAACTGACAGACACCCCAAGGCGTTCGGCAATTTCGGCGTAGCTCAAGCCTTCGAGGTGGGAAAGAAACAGCGCCTGGCGCACCTTGTGGTTCAGGCCATCGAGCATGGCATCGAGTTGCAACAGCGTTTCCAGCAGCAGCACCCGTTGCTCGGGTGACGCCTCAACCAGTTCTGGCTCCAGCGCCAAGGCTTCCAGATAGGCCTGCTCCAGCGAGCGCCGGCGCAAATGGTCGACCATCACCCGCTTGGCCACCGTCGCCAGAAAATGACGCGGCTCGCGCAGCGGGTGGGCCACCGTGCTGGCGATCAGGCGCAGGAACGTGTCATGGGTCAGGTCCGCCGCCCGCTCGCGATCGCCCAGACGCCGGCGCAGCCAGCCTTGCAGCCAGCCGCTGTGGTCGCGGTACAGGCAGTGCATGTCATCGTGCGGTGCAGGCGGGACCTTGTACACGCAATCATCCTTGTAACGATGCGGATAAGAATTAGTCGCAATAATAGTGAGATTGCCGATGGAAGGAAACCGCCATTGCAACGATACGGTGGAACCCTGCGGCTACCCTTACCTCTACCGATTGGTTGCCAATGCAAGGAACAGCACATGCCCCTACGCCTGTCCAAAGCCCTGCTCATCACCATCGGCTTCGCTGCGGCCCTGGCCGCCTGCAGCCGTATCGACCTGGCCTACCGCAACCTCGACCGCCTGGTGCCATGGTCGCTGGGTGATTACCTGGACATGAACCGCGAGCAGAAGGCTTTGCTCGACGACCGGCTCAAGGAGCACCTGGCCTGGCATTGCAAGACTCAGCTGCCCGGCTACCTCGACTGGCTGGACCGGATACGCGGCATGGTCGCCGACGACCAGGTTACCGACCAGGCCCTGCAGCAACGCACCCGCGAGGCCCGCGAAGCGATTGGCCGGGTGGCCGAGGAAATCACCCCTTCGGCCACCGAGTTGCTGCGTGGTATGAGCGACAGCCAGGTAGCGGAGATGCGCGCGGCCTTCCGCGACGACATCAGTGAGCGGCAGAAGCAATACGTGGATACCCCTCTGCCGAAGCAGATCGCCCGCCGTACCGAACGTATGGAAAAACGCCTGACACCGTGGTTTGGCGAGCTGACCCCGGTGCAAAAACAACGTGTGCGGGCCTGGTCCGAAGCGCTGGGCGATCAGAACCGAGAATGGATCGCCAACCGGGCCCACTGGCAGCAGCAATTGCTGTTGGCGATGAACCAACGCAACGACGCGAGCTTCGAGCCGCGCCTGGCGACCTTGTTGCAGCACAAGGAGAGTTTGTGGACACCCGAATACCAGGCGGCCTATCAGAACACCGAGCGGCAGGCGCGCAGCTTGCTGGTGGATCTGGTGCAGCAAAGCACCCCGCAGCAGCGGCGGTTCTTACAGGAGCGGTTGGGCAAAGTACGTACCGATTTCAGTGATTTGAAGTGCCTGAAAGGTGCACCCGCCTGAGCTATCACCTTGATGCGGTAGCGGTGTGGCAGCTATCTAACACAAGCATTGGATCGGCTCATGCACGCTGTCGGCTTGGCCTGAAACCCAGGCCATGCCCCTACCATTATCGCGAGGATCAGGTGCATGAACGCTGAATCGACAATCCAAAAAGAGTTCAACCCTTTCATTTCAGGCACGCTTGAAGAACTGTTGAAGACCATAGCGTCAGACGGTGTGATATCAATAGAAGAATACCAGCAGGTCCGCGAAGAAGCGGACAAACGCATGGAAAACCTCATTGGCTTGTTCGGCACCCGCAACAGCACGCTGAAGGCCTACATGAACTCCATGGACGTCACCATGCAACTGCTGCAGTTGACAGCGCTACAGGCCAAGAACGCCAAACTCACGGATACTGGCGAAGCGATTGTCCGCGATGCATTGATGGCCCAGGTCGAGTACCTGCGGGCCGGTGCCAACCTCGTACTCAGGCTGCTGTAACAACACCCCAGGTCTCGGCGGACCAACGCTCGCTGAGGCCTAACGCCCCTTGCGCCGATAGGGAAACACATCGATCACCTTCCCCTCGCGTATCGCCGCCTGCAGCCCCTTCCAGTAATCCGCGTCATATAGTTCACCATGCAAACGGCTGAACAGCCGCCGCTGGCCCATATCGGCAAACAGAAACGGCGGAAACTCCTCGGGGAACACGTCATGGGGCCCGATCGAGTACCACGGCTCGCCCGACATTTCGTCCTCCGGGTAACGCGGCGGCGGGATGTGGCGGAAATTCACCTCGGTCAAAAAGCTGATTTCGTCATAGTCGTAGAACACCACCCGGCCATGGCGGGTAACGCCGAAGTTCTTCAGCAACATGTCGCCGGGGAAGATGTTCGCCGCCGCCAACTGCTTGATGGCCAGGCCATAATCCTCCAGCGCCTCCAGCACCTGGCCCTCGCTGGCATGCTCAAGGTACAGGTTCAGCGGCGTCATGCGCCGCTCGGTCCAGCAATGTCGGATCAGCACCGTGTCGCCCTCCAGCACCACCGTCGACGGTGCTACCTCGAGCAGTTCGGCCAGGCACTCCGGCTCGAATTTGTCACGTGGGAAGCGAAAATCGGCAAACTCCTGGGTATCGGCCATGCGCCCCACTCGGTCGACGCTTTTCACCAGCCGGTACTTGTCGATCACCGTGGCCCGGTCGACTGTTTTCGACGGCGAAAAACGGTCCTTGATGATCTTGAACACCGTATTGAAGCCCGGCAGAGTGAATACGCTCATGACCATGCCACGCACCCCCGGCGCCATGATGAAGCGGTCATCGCTGTTGGCCAGGTGGTTGATCAACGCCCGATAGAACTCCGACTTGCCGTGCTTGTAGAAACCGATCGACGTGTACAGCTCGGCAATATGCTTGCCCGGCAGGATACGCTTGAGAAAGTTGACGAACTCCGCCGGCACCGGCACATCGACCATGAAGTACGAGCGGGTGAAGGAAAAGATGATCGACACCTCGGCCTCGTCGGTGATCAACGCATCGGCCTCCACCCCATGGCCTTCGCGGTGCAGCAGCGGGATCACCAGCGGCCACTGCTCATCGCTGTTGTACAGCCTGCCGACCAGGTAGGCCCCCTTGTTGCGGTACAGCACAGGCGAAAACAGCTCAACCGTCAGCGTCGAGTCCTTGCATACCCAGTCCGGCAGGTGTTCACGCAGTTGCGCTTCAAGCCGTGACACGTCGCTTTCAAGGTCGCCATAAGCGAACGCGTAGTCAGCGAAGATTGCCCGCAACAGGCTCTGGAGGCTGGCATCAAGGCAATAGGTACGGGTTTGCGCAGCGCGCTGGTGGCTGCGGATCGATGGCCGGGTGGTGTGGATGAACATGCAGCCGTCGCTGATCTGGTCATGGCTGAACAAACTGCAGAACAACGAGTTGTACCAGGTCTCCGACAGTTCATCGTCCAGCCGTGGGTCGATCAGGCGGATGTAGGCACTTTTCACCAGAGGCCACTGCTCCACCTCCAGCAGCACCTCATCATCGAATGCATCACGCAACCAGCCATTGACCTCGCCGACCTTCTGTTCGTACAGGTTGATCCGTGCAGCGGCGGCCCGCTGGATATCTTGCCAACGCGCCTGTTCGAAGCGCTCGCGCGCGCCGAGGGTGATGCGGCGGAAGTGCTCGCGATAGTCGTCGAAGCCATCGAGGATCATCCGGGCGATCTCGCCGGCAGGCCAGTGCTGAGTCATGCGGGACACCTCGGTGCGGGGTGAGATAGACAGCTTAGCCGCACTCTCGAGGGAGTGTCGCCAGCACCGGCCTGTTCGAGGGATCCGAATTGCACCGCAAGAAAGCACAAGAATCCCCCTGCCCCCTGACGTACACTCGCGCCCCTGCCCTGTACCCGGAGACCGCCGTGAGCCCCATCGCCCTAGCCCGCCTGCTGACCCTTGCCGCCGTCTGGGGGGCGAGTTTCCTGTTCATGCGCATCATCGCCCCCGAACTCGGCACGGTGCCGACGGCGTTCTTCCGTGTGTCCATCGCCTGCCTCGGCTTGGTCGCCATCGTTGCCGCCGCCCGCGTGCGCTGGGACTTCCAGGGCAAGCTCGGCGCCTGCCTGGTGTTGGGCATGATCAACTCCGGTATCCCCGCCACCTTCTATTCCGTCGCCGCTCAGGTATTGCCGGCCGGTTACTCGGCGATTTTCAATGCCACCACGCCGCTGATGGGCGTGCTGATCGGCATGCTGTTCTTCCGCGAACCCATGACCCTGCCGAAGCTGTGCGGCATCTTCTTGGGCCTGTTTGGCGTCGGCATCCTCAGCGGCGCCGGCCCGGTAGCGCTGGACATGGCCTTGCTGCAAGGCGCCCTCGCCTGCCTGGCGGCCACCACCTGCTATGGCTTTGCCGGGTTCCTCGCGCGCCGCTGGGTCAGCGGCCTGGACAGCCGCCTGTCGGCGCTGGGCAGCATGCTTGGCGCCACCTTGCTGCTAAGCCCAGTGTTCGCCTGGAGCGCGCTCAGCCAGCCGCCCGCCAGCTGGGGCGGCTGGCAGGTATGGCTGTCGTTGCTGGGCCTGGGCCTGCTGTGCACCGCCTTCGCCTACATCCTGTACTTCCGCCTGCTCGAAGAAATCGGCCCGGTCAAAGCCAGCACCGTGACCTTCCTGATCCCGGTATTCGGCGTATTGTGGGGGGCGTGGTTGCTGGACGAGCCGCTGTCGATGGCACACCTGTACGGCGGCTTGCTGATTGGCATGGCACTGTGGCTGGTACTGCGGCCGGCGCGCAGTTGAGGCGGAGCACACGATGAGCAGCGCGTACAAGAAGGTCCTGTTCCGCCTGGAGCAGGACGCAAACGGCTACCCACCGGCCTCGGTCGAGGGCCTGTGGGCCAAGGCCGTGGAAGGTGGCTATGCCGTCGACAACATTCCCTTCCATGTCTACGGCATCGCCCCGGGTGACGTCATCGCTACCCGTGAAGAACAAGGCGAGACCTGGTTCGCCGAGCTGTGCCACAGCAGCGGCAGCTCGGTGTTCCGGGTGATCGTCAAACCACCGGAAACCCTCGACCAGGTGCGCGCCGCCTTGCAGGACTTCGGCTGCAACTGCGAAACCGAGCAGGCAGTGAAGATGCTGGCGGTCGAGGTCCCGCCGCAGCGTTCGCTCGACACCCTGCTCTATTACCTGCTCACCCAGCGCGAGGCCGGCTTGTTGGACTTCGAGGAAGGCGTACTGCACCACGCCATCCCCGAAGAGTTCCGCTAAGGCCTACGCCTCTGCCAAGCGCGCGGCGGGTTTGCGAAACACGAACAGCAAGCCCACCACGATCAGCCCCATGCCCAGCAGGCTGAGCGGTGCCAGGCGGTTACCGAAGATCAGGAAGTCCATCACCGCGGTTACCGCTGGCACCAGGTAGAACAGGCTGGTGACGTTGACCAGGTTGCCTTTGGCGATCAAGCGGTACAGCAGCAAGGTCGCCAGCAGCGAAACCACCAGCCCCATCCACAGCAGCGCACCGACAAAACCGCCGGTCCACGCCACCTGCAGTGGCTGCAGCGGTGCGAACAGCGCGCACATGGCGAAGCCCGCCAGGTATTGCAGCGGCAGCGTGCCCATGGGGTTGTCGGTAATGCGCTTCTGCAGGATCGAGCCAAAGGTCATGCTGACCAGCGCCAGCAGGGCGAACAGCATCCCCGCCAGCGACACCCCGCCCAGGTTGATGCCCTGGTAGACCACCATGATCAAGCCGCCCAGCCCCAACCCCAGGCCGAACAGGCGGCTCCAGGAGCGCTGACGCTCCATCAGCACCACGGTGAGAATCGGTTGTACCCCCATCACCGTGGCCATGACGCCAGGGGTGACGTGGGTGTTGAGCGCCAGCAAGTAGAAGATCTGGTAAGCGCCGAGCAGCACACACCCAGTACCCAGGGCGCGCAGAATGCCCCCGCGTGTACGCGGCCAGCGCAGCCCCAGCAGCGGGCTGACCATCAACAGGCCGGCCAGGGCCAGCGCCGAGCGCAACAGCAGAAAGGCGAACGGGCTGGCATGCGCCAGGCCCAGCTTGGAGACGATCGCCCCGCTGCTCCACAGCAGGACGAACAGGCTGGTAGTGGCCGCCGAGGCCACGGATGCTTTGTTAAAGACAGACATGTATTGCCACCTGATATAGGCAGATAAGCCAAACGGACGGCGTGCGCTTCAGCGAGGGAAGTAGCCGACCGTGTTCAGTAGGTTGCGTGTGCGAAAGGGAGCGGCCAGAAGCCGATCAGCCCAGCACGACCACGCAAGGAGGCGGAGCTACGCCGCCTACAACGCCACTGACAGGTGGTGGGTAATGACTGATCATGACCGGCTGCTGGCTACCACGCACGACCATGCCCGCGACGGGCGCGATGGCAAAGCATGGGGTGGAAGGGCTGGCTGGCATGAACAGGTCTTCGGGAAGAGAACAATGGGTTGGACTATAGCCCGGCGACTCACGGCTGACAACCTCGTCGGTATAGGTGCGGCGCCAGTGCTGGTTAATTTTCCACCGCCCCGGCTCGTCTGAATGCGAAACGCAGCACGCATTCACCCGTTTCGAGGATCACCAATGAACGTATCCACCTGGCTCTACCGGCCAGCCCAGATCACCTGCCTGCTGCTGGTCAGCGCCTACGCCCACGCCGCCAAGCCCGGCGACGTGTTCAAAGACTGCAAGGACTGCCCGGAAATGGTCGTGCTGCCCGCCGGCAGCTACGTGATGGGCGCGCCCGACGACGAAGTCGGCCGCCAGCCCGACGAAGGCCCATTGCACACCGTGACCTTCGCCAAGCCGTTCGCCATGAGCCGCTACCAGGTTACCGCCGGCGAACTGGATGCCTATATCAAGGCCACCGGCACCGTCATCAAAAGCGGTGACGACCGCCCCGGCCGCTGGTGCGAGGCCAGCAAGCCGACCTACAAGCAAGGCCCCCGCCAGCCGGCGGTGTGCGTCGACTACGACGAAGTGCAGGCCTACGCCCAGTGGCTGGCCAAGACCACCGGCAAACCCTACCGCATGGTCAGCGAGGCCGAGCGCGAATACGCCGCCCGCGGTGGTTCCACCGGGCCGTTCCCCTTCCCCTTCGACGAGCCGGGCAAGTATGAGATCAGCAAGCACGCCAACACCTACGGCCCCCGCGACGGCTACACCTACACCGCGCCGGTGGGCAGCTACCCGGCCAATGCCTTCGGCATGTACGACATGCACGGCAACGTCTACGAGTGGGTTGCCGACTGCTACCACGAAAGCTACGAAGGCGCCCCAAGCGACGGCAGTGCCTGGATCCAGGACCCCACGTGCATCCGCGCGCACATGCGTGGCAACGACTGGGGCGAGCCGCCGATCTTCTCGCGCTCAGCCAACCGCAACGACCGCCTCAAGACCACCCGCGGCGACTTCCTCGGTTTTCGTGTAGCACGCGAATTGTGAAGTTGTGACGCGGTTAACGCAGCAGTGGTGAAAAATACAGTCAATAAGAATCGTTCCGGTTTTTCACGGTTGCTGCGTCACATACCAGACATAGAAAAAAACCCCTCTGCCAACGAGACCGCAATAGATGTCCAAGTCCTTGCCCGGCCCGCTCAACCCGCTTGCCAAAGCGTTACTGATCCGTCACTCCCTTCGCCCCCGGCACGCGTTGTCTCGCGTCGGTCTGGGCCTGGCGCTGTCCACGGCGCTGGTTGCCCAGGTGCAGGCACAGGAGTGGACCCTGGATATTCCGGCACAGTCGATGAATTCGGCGTTGCAGGCACTGGCCAAGCAGACCGATATGCAATTGCTGTATAGCCCGGAGGACATCAGCGGGCTGCGTTCCACGGCGCTCAAGGGCCGGCATGACCTGCAGTCCTCGCTGCGCACCCTGCTGCAGGGGACCGGGCTGCGTTATCAGATCGATGGCAATACCGTGACCGTGACGGCGAGTTCGGCGGGAAAGGACGGTCAGGTCGAGCTTTCGGCGACCAACGTCAATAGCACTGGCCTTGGCGCCACTACCGAAGGCACTGGTTCCTACACCACGGGTGTGACCAATACAGCCACCAAAATGAACCTGTCGATCCGCGAGACGCCACAGACCATCACTGTGGTGACCCGCCAGCGAATGGATGACCAGCACCTGAGCAGCATGACCGATGTGCTGAAGCAGACACCTGGCATCACCATGTCCCAGGATGGTGGTGAGCGCTTCAACATCTATTCTCGTGGCAGTGCCATCAACACGTACCAGTTCGATGGTGTTACCACGTTTCAGGACAACCAGACTCGCAACATGCCCAGCACCTTGCTGGACATGGCCCTTTATGACCGAGTGGAGATCGTCCGTGGTGCAACGGGCCTGATGACGGGTGCCGGTGACCCCAGTGCGGTGGTCAACCTGATCCGCAAGCGCCCGACGCGCGAGTTCAAGTCCTACATCCAGGGCGATATCGGCTCCTGGGACTACTACCGTGCCGAGGCTGACGTTTCTGGTCCCCTGACCAAGGAAGGCAACGTGCGCGGGCGTTTTGTCGCTGCGCAGCAAAACAACCACACGTTCATGGACTGGTACACCCAGGACCGCAGCATCCTGTACGGTGCCCTGGAGGCCGACCTGACCGACACCACCCTGGTTCGCTTCGGCATTGACCGGCAAACTTACAAGGTCAACGGTGCCTCGGGTGTTCCACTCATTTTCACCAACGGCCAGCCCACCCACTTTTCTCGTTCGAAAAGTTCCGACGCTCGCTGGGGTTATGACGACTACGAAACCACCAACTACACCATGACGCTCGAACAGCAACTGGCCAACGACTGGCAGTTGAAAGTCTCGACCCTGTACATGGACGTTGATCGCAATACGTTCTCTTCCTACGTTTCGACAAGAACCAACAGGTCATACCTGGAACCGGATGGCTCAACAACCATCAGTGCTGGCGTGGCCTCGGCGGATCAATACCAAAAAGGTGTTGACGCCTCCCTGCAAGGGCCGTTTCAACTGTTTGGCCAAAGTCACGAACTCATTTTTGGCTACAACTATCTTGAGTACGAGAACAAACATCGCGAATACGCCGGGCCTGATCAGGATATCAACTACTTCACGTGGGAAAACGTGACCCCAAAACCCGGTAAAGACGAGCTTTCGCCAAGCATCAAATATGACATTTTCAACCGCCAAAGCGGCTACTACCTAGCCGGGCGGTTCAACTTCACCGATGACCTGCATCTGATTCTGGGCGCGCGAGCTTCCGACTACCGCTTCGACTACAGCCTTGGCATCATCGACAGCCCCGATGCGCCGCCCACCTACAACATGAAAGAGCATGGTGTAGTGACGCCGTATGCGGGGTTGGTCTATGACCTGACCCATGAGCAATCGGTGTACGTCAGCTACACCGACATCTTCAAGCCACAAAGCAATATCGACGCCAGCGGCAAACCACTTGACCCGGAAGTCGGCAAGAACTACGAAATGGGCTGGAAAGGCGAATTCCTGGATGGCCGCTTGAACGCCAACGTTGCCATCTACCTGGTACAAAGGGATAACTTCGCCGAAGAGACCACCGAACCTGCACCCAACGGCGGTAATGCCTACAAAGCAGTGGATGGTGCGCAAACCAAAGGCGTGGATCTGGAGCTCTCGGGCGAAGTGCTACCTGGCTGGAACGTTTTCACCGGCTACAGCCACTCCCGCACCGAGGATGCTGACGGCAACAGGCTGACCACCCAACTGCCAATGGACACCTTCCGCCTCTGGAACACCTACCGCCTGCCAGGCGAATGGGACAAGCTGACTGTGGGTGGGGGCGTGAACTGGAACTCCAAATCCACACTGCAATATGCGCGCTATAACAGCCACGTCACCCAGGATGACTACTTCGTCACCAGCCTGATGGCTCGCTACCGCATCAACCAGAACCTGGCGGCCACGCTTAACGTCAACAACGTATTCGACAAGAAGTACTATGCAGGCATGGCCGGCAGTTATGGCCACTACGGTGCACCACGCAACGCTACGGTGTCACTGCGCTACGACTTCTGAGCCGCGCTGGCCAGACCCACGCAAGTCCTGGGTCTGGCCACACACTCCCCGCGTCACCTCCCCGTCACTGCGTTCAACTTCCCGCCGCACACCTAAAGCGCTGCCCTTGCGCATGTTTACCCAGGACAGCAAGGTCACGTCTACGCGCTGAGCAAACGACATCGCCCCACGCCGACAGCCTGTGTGCTGTCGGCGTGGGGCGAGAGGTGATGGTGCCCTGTAAACCTGACAGTGACCGTTACTCGACCATGGAGCCCTCTTTCAACCAGTGCATGGCCAGACCGTCGATAACTTCACGCTGCCTGAGAATGTCGTAGTGCCCTGCCTCCACTGCATGGCTTGCCTTCGTTGCGAAAGTCCAGGCCGCGTCGCCATTGCGGCCCGCCCACCAGCATGTCGCCAAGGCTTGGGTGGGAGGCAGGCTGGTCAGGTTCAATGACAAAGCTTTCAGACGCATCGCCACCGCAAAGGTATGGGCCAGCTCCGAACTGTCGATATCGGCATAAAGCGATGGCTCGGTCTGCGCAGCACGAACGGCCTCGATGGCACCCTGCAACGTCGAAACGTCCGTCCCCACGGCCAGCTCAGGTACTGCCAGGCGGTCTTTTGGCACACCCAGCAATACACTGAGGAAGCCCTGCAAATCCTCCGTCCAGTCCTCGGCCACCTCGGTATGCAATGCACAGGGCACGAAGCTGTCCACCAGGCCGAGCAATGCTACCGTCTGGCCCTGACGCTCCAGCTCCTTGGTTACCAGCACCGCCAGGGTTCCCCCCAACGACCAGCCTGCCAAGCGGTATGGGCCTGCCGGCTGCTTCTGGCGGATGTATTGGGCATAGTCGATGGCCATCGCCTGCAACGATTCATCTTGCCACGTGCGGTCGAGCAGCATTCGGCACTGCACGCCATAAACACTGCAATGCCCCTCCAGGCGACGCGCCAGCGGCTCATAATCGAATACCGTGCCGAAACCTGCATGCAGGCAGAACAACGGTGTGGCATGGGCCACGCGGGTGTTGAGCAACAACACAGGATCCAGGCAGGCTTCATCCGCCGAATAACCTGACAGCTCACCAATGGTCGGTTTGGCCATCACGTCACGCAACTTCAGATCCAGCGCCAAATCGCTGTGCGCACGCACTTTGGAGAGCATTTTCAGCACCCGAAGCGAATCCCCCCCCAGCTCGAAGAAGTTGTCGTCGACTCCAATCGACTCAACACCCAGCACGTCTTGCCAGATGTGCGCCAAGGCCAACTCGGCTTCATTGCGCGGTGCCCGGTGCTGCCGATGCGCGGCAAAATCAGGCGCCGGCAGCGCCTTGCGGTCGACCTTGCCATTGGGCGTCAACGGCATCGCCTCCAGCACCACCAGTTGCGCCGGGACCATGTAGTCCGGCAGCTCGGTACGCAGGGCTTCACGCAGTTGTGCCGGGTTCGTATTCTCGCTGCCACTGACCACATAACCCACCAGCTGCTTGCCGGTGGCGCCTTCACGCGCCACCACAACCGCATCACGGACATCGGCCAAGTTGCGCAAGCGCGCCTCGATCTCGCCCGGCTCGATACGGAACCCGCGGATTTTCAACTGGTTGTCCAGCCTGCCGATGAAGTCCAAGGTGCCATCGGCACGGCGGCGTACGCGGTCACCAGTGCGATAAAGACGCGCGCCTTCCGCGAACGGGTCCGCGACAAAACGCTCGGCGGTAAGCGCTGCACGCTGGTGATACCCCCGCGCCAGCCCTTCACCGCCGATATAGAGCTCACCCGCCACGCCATCAGGCAACGGGTTGAGGTCCTGGTCGAGTACCTGCAAGGTCCGCAGGCCCACACGATCGCCAATCGGCGCATACACCGCCTGACAGGACTGATCGGCCGATACCTTCCACAGCAGGGGTGTCACCACCGTCTCGGTAGGCCCGTACCCGTTGGTCAGGTACTGTGGCCTTAGCGTGCGCTTGACCAGCTCGAACAACGCATCGGGCACCGCATCGCCACCAAAGCAGTAGATACGCACTGGCGGTGCAACCTGTTGCTGGCTCTCGCCGAACTCGGCCAACTGCTGCAGATACGCCGGAGGGAAGCAGGCGATATCGATGCGTTGCTCATGCAGCACCTGCCAGGTTTCCTCTGCCGTCCACAGGCGATTGCCACGGATCACCAGGCAGCCACCCGACGACAGCGTCGACAGCCAGCGCTCTTGCGCGCCGTCGAAAGCGAATGACATGAACAGCAGCTCACGGGTGCTTTCGTCCATCTCATAAAGTTCGGCAATGGCTTGGCAGTGCATGCGGATCTGCCCATGGCTGACGGCCACCCCCTTGGGCTTGCCAGTCGAACCCGAGGTGTAGATCAGGTACGCCAGGTTGTCATCTTCCACCCGCGCGCGTGGCACACCGTCGGGCAGGCCCGCCAGCGCCAGGCGGTCAAGCTCTACGATTCGCCCAACCGTGTCGAAACGCTGGCTCAAGGCACTGTTGGTCAGCAGCAGGTGCATGGCCGAGTCTTCGACAATCCATTGCAAACGGTCCTGCGGATAATCAATGTCCAGCGGTACATAGGCAGCACCGGTCTTCATCACGGCAAGGAAGGCAACGATCACCTCGACCGAACGCTCCAGGGCAATACCGACCGTACTCTCCGGCTTGGTGCCCAAGGCGATCAGATGGTGCGCCAGGCGGTTGGCGCGCTGGTCGAGTTGCGCATAGCTCAACTGCTGATCACCACATACGACGGCCAGGGCGTCAGGCCGCAACCGAGCGTGCTCGGCAATGCTCCGGGCCAGATGCGCAACATGCGTCGTAGCTGCCGCCAGCGTGTTGCGCTGACGGGTCTGCTGGCTCTGCTCCAGTGTCAGCATGTCGAGGCTGCCCAGCGTGGCATCCGGGTTATCCAGCATGCCCTCGAGCAGCCGCTCGAAGCTGCCGCGGATAACAGCCACTGCGGCCTCGCTGAAGCTGCCACGCAGGTACATGAACTCTACCGAAAGTGTCTCGCTCAAGTGCACGGCCAGGTCCATCGCATAGTTGGTGACGCCGCGCTCGCTCACTGCACCAAACTGCAACGCACTGTCGCCACTGTCGTTCAGGCGTTCGTCCAGCGGGTAGTTCTCGAACACGATAATGCTATCGAACAACGGTTGCCCCGGGCGCCCCGCCCAGCGCTGAACATTCGACAGCGTGGCATGTTCATGGTCACGCAGCTCAAGGTTGTAGGCTTGCAGTTGCTGCAACCAGTCGTTGACACGCCAATGTGCAGCAGGCGCCTGGACGACAGGCAGTGTGTTGATGAACAAACCGAGCATGTTGTCCACCCCCGGCAAATTCGCCGGCCGGCCAGCCACGGTGGCGCCAAAACAGACAGCCTGCTGCCCGCTATAGCGCTGCAGCAGCAGCAACCAGGCAGCCTGTACCAGCGTATTGGGCGTTACCCGCAAGCGTTGAGCCTGGGCGCGCAGGCGCTCGGTTCGCCTGGCATCCCAATGCAGGTACAGCGCGGCATGCCCAGGCAAGTTGGCATCCGGTCGTGGCAGCAACGTCTGCTCCAGCAGGGTCGAGCTTTCAAGGCTGCCAAGCTTGCGCGTCCAGAACGCCTCCAGCTCATCCTGGGGCTGCGCCTCGAGCCAGCGGATATAGTCTCCGAAGCGCGGTACCTGGGTATCCAGCGCTTGCCCGTGATAAGCCTGGAACACTTCACCCAACAGCCGCGAGTTGCTCCAGCCATCCATCAGGATGTGATGGCGGGTCCAGATCAGTTGCATGCGCTGTTCATCCAGGCGCACCAGCGTTACCCGCATCAACGGTGCCTGCGACAGGTCGAAGGCCTGCTCGGCATCAGCATCGACCAGTGCCTGCAAAGCGTCGGCCTGGTCATCACGCGCACGCCAGTCCAGCACACGGATCGGCAGCTCGACATGGCGATGGACGATTTGCAGTGGCTGTGCCAGTTGCGCGTCTGACCAGAAGCTGGTGCGCAGAATGTCATGACGCGCCACCACCTGCTTCCATGCCTGGGTGAAGCGTTCGATATCCAGGCCGTCGACCGCAACCGATGTCTGGTTGAGATAGAGCGCAGCGTCCCCTCCCTGGTCGCTGTAGAACAACATGCCTTGCTGCATCGGCGACAGAGGGTAGATAGCGTCAACCTGCGCCACCGGCACCGGCAAGTGCTGCAACTGCGTCTGGGTCAGGCCGGCCAGCGAAGGTTGTTGGCTACTTGTCACCGGGTCATCGGCAACCTGCTCACCCACCTCGGCTACAGCGGCCAATTGCTCAACGGTCTGATACTGGAACAATTGCTTGGGTGTGAAGCGGATACCCGCCTGGCGCGCGCGACTCACCACTTGTATCGAAATGATCGAGTCACCACCGAGCTCGAAGAAGTTGTCCGTTACCCCGACTTGCGCCACTTTCAATACGGCACCCCAGATATCCGCCAACTGCCGCTCGAGCGCGTTGCGCGGAGCCACATGCTCGCCCTGCGACTGCGTCTGATCGATATCCGGGAGGCGTTTGCGGTCGAGCTTGCCACTTGGCGTCATGGGCATGTGCTCGAGCAGCATCAGGTAGCTCGGCACCATGTAATCCGGCAAGCCGGCCTTCAGAGACTGCTTCAGCGTTGCCCGCAGCTCCGCCTGATCCGCGCCCTGGTCAACCGCGACCACATAGCCGCACAGCTGCTTGACGCCGGCGTGGTCGACAACGATCACTGCAGCCTGGCGAACCTGTGGGTGCGCCTGCAAGTGCTGCTCGATTTCCCCCAGCTCGATGCGGAAACCGCGAACTTTCACCTGATGGTCGGCCCGGCCACGGTAGGCAAGTTCACCCTGCTCATCGAAGTAACCCAAATCGCCGGTGCGGTACAAGCGAGCCCCCGCTGTTTCGGCCAGCGGGTCAGGGATGAAGCGCTCCGCCGTCAACGACGGGCGCTGGTGATAACAGCGTGCCAGGCAGCCGTCACCACCGATGTACAACTCACCCGGCACGCCAATCGGTGTAGGCAACAGGCCGTCGTCCAAGGCACGCAGGGTACGCCCGGCCAACGCGCGGCCAATCGGTACACCGCTATGTGCCGCAGGCACCTGCGCAAGCCGTGAGCAATCGTACGTGGTCGCCACCACGGTGGCCTCGGTAGGGCCGTAGGTGTTGAGCAGACGCACCTGCGCCGGCCCATCCTCCAGCCAGGCCTGCAACCCGTCCAGGGCCACCGCCTCACCCCCCACATGAATCTGCTTCAGCTGGCCATAGGCAACTGCAGCGCGACGGTCCAGCGCCAACAAGCGCCAGTAGGCTGCCGGCAAGTCAGCCACCGTAATGCCGTGGCGGATGACCTGCGTGCTGAATGTGTCTGTGTCCCACAGCTGCTGATCGCGCATCACCACGCAGGCGCCCCGTGACAATGGCGGGAAGAACTGCTCGATGAACCCGTCAAAACTGAACGTGGCGAACTGTAGCACCCGGTCATCCGGCGTCAGTCGCGAATAACCACTGGCAACTTCACAGAAGACTGACAGTGCCTGGTGAGCAATGGCCACCCCTTTCGGCATGCCCGTGGAGCCGGAGGTGTAGATGACATAGGCCAGGCTGTCGAGCGAGACCTCACATAACAGCGGCTGCTCACTGCAGTCTTGCAGCCAGTCCTCACCTGACTGTAGCTCGATACATGGCAACTCAGCAGGGACCGGCATGCGCGCCATCGCCTCGGCGTCACCCAGCAGCAGGCCGATGCCACTGTCCTCGATCAGGTAGGTCAGGCGGTCCTGCGGGTAATCCGGATCCAGCGGGACGTATGCCGCCCCGGCTTTGTGGATGGCAATCAAGGCCACGGCCAGCGCCAACCCACGCTCGGCGGCAACCCCAACCAGGCTGTTGGCGGTAACACCGTGCGCAGTCAGCAGATGCGCCAGACGATTGGTGCGCAGGTCCAACTCTCGGTAAGTCAGCTGTTGCTCGCCGAACACCAGCGCTGTCGCACCGGGGCGCTCTCGGGCCTGCAACTGGAACAACTGGTGAGCGCACAGGCCCGACGGGCTAACTGCCTCGCTTTGGTTCCAGTCATGCAGCAAAAGTTGGCGCTCTGCATCTCCCAGCATCGGCAGCTCGCCGATCGCCACCGAGGCATCATTTACCAGCGCCCGCAGCAGGTTGCCGAAGTGCTCGGCCAGACGCTGGATAGCCTCGTCGTCCCAACTGCCGCGGTTGTGACTGTACTGAATGGCCAAGGTGTCACTTAAGGTGGCCGCCAGGGTCAGCGGGTAGTTGGTCTGCTCCAGGTTGGCCACCGGACCAAAGCGCAAGCCATCGGGTGCACCTTCCTGCAAGGCCTGGGAAACCGGGTAGTTCTCGAACACCAGCAAGCTGTCGAACAGCGCTTCGCCACCCAAGCCGGCCCAGCGTTGTACCTCATTCAACGGGGTATGCTCGAAGTCACGCAAGGCCAGGTTGCAGGCTTGCACCTGGGCAACCCATTCGGCAACGGTCTGTTCGCTGCGCGGCGCACCGACGACTGGGAGGGTATTGATGAACAGGCCGATGTGTTCTTCCACCCCTGGCAGATCCGCCGGACGCCCAGCCACAGTGGCGCCAAAGCAAACGGCAGATTGACCGGTATAGCGTTGCAGCAGCAGCAACCAGGCTGATTGCACCAAGGTATTGACGGTGACCCGGTTGGCACGTGCAAAATTTTCGATGCGCTGGGTCGTCGAGTGGTCGAACAACTGATAGTGCTCACCCTGGCCTGACTGCGGCGCAGTGCTTCGGCGTACTACCTGAGCCAGCCGGGTCGACTCCTCCAGCGGTGCCAGTTGGTCCTTCCAGAACGCTTCGGCTGCTGCCGCGTCCTGGCGTTGGAGCCAGGCGATATAGTCACGATAAGGTGCGGCCGGCGCCGTTGCTTGCTGCCCGGCGTAATGCTGCAACACCTCGCCCAGCAGGCGCGAAGTGCTCCAGCCATCCATCAGGATGTGATGGTTGGTATAGATCAGGTGGTGGCTGTCATCTGCCGTGCGCACCAGGGTCAGCCGCTGCAACGGAACCTGGTCCAGCGCGAAGCCGGTTTGTCGGTCGCTCTCGGCCAGACGTTGCAGCTGCTCCGACGCTGGCTGACCACGCCAATCGTGCTCGGCCAAGGCCTGCACGACCTGCTTGTGTACCACTTGCACAGCCTGGTCGAGCTCTCCCTGCCAGATAAAGCCACTGCGCAGGATCGCGTGCTTATCCACCGCCGCCTGCCAGGCCTGGCGGAAGCGTTCCACGTCCAGCCCCTGAACATCCACGCGCAACTGGTTGATGTAGTCGCCGGACTGCTGTTCGTAAAGCGTATGGAACAACATGCCCTGCTGCATCGGCGACAGCGGGTACACATCGGCTATCTGTTCGGCCTCTATCGGCAGGTTGTCCAGTTGCGCCTGGGTAAGGTCAGCCAACGGGAAGTCCGAAGGCGTCACGCCACGGTGCTGCGGTTGGCGGCAATGATCGATCAGTAGCGCCAGCTCTTGCGCATAATCGTCGGCCAGGTGCTGGATGGTGGCTGTATCGAAAATGTCCCGGCTGAAGCGCCAACCCAGTTTCAGCTCCCCACCGTACACCTGCCCGTTCAGTGCCAAGAGGCTGCCCAACGGGGCACTTTCATCTTGGGTGGCACCGCCGTACTCCTTGGCCGGCACGAACAACCCTGCCTGCTGGTCGAAGCTGGCGTCGAACTGGCCGAGGTAGTTGAACACGACCTCACCCCGTGGCAATGCCGCCAGGGTCGCTTGCGCTTCAGGGCTACCCAAGTAGCGCAGCAGGCCATGGCCAAGGCCTTTGTTGGGTACCGCGCGCAACTGCTCCTTGATGGTCTTGAGCGAGTTGACCAGCCCGGCCTGTGGGCTGAGCCTGACCGGGTACATGCTGGTGAACCAGCCCACACTGCGGCTCAGGTCGCCGCCCTCGAACAGGTCTTCACGGCCATGGCCTTCCAGGCGTACCAGTACCTCGGCACGACCGGTCCAGCGGCTGATCACTCGCGCCAGGGCTGTCAGCAACAAGTCATTGATCTGCGTTCGGTAGGCGGCCGGCGCTTCCTGCAGCAGTTGTCGGGTCAGTTCGCGGTCCAGCTGGGTGCTGACCGAGGCGGCATGGCGTTCGAGGTTGCTGCCTTGCGGGCGGTCGCACGGCAAGGCATCACTGGCGCCTTGCAGTTGCGCCTGCCAATACCCCAGTTCCGCTTGCAGCTGCGCGCTGGCTGCATAGTCCTGCAGCTGCTCGGCCCAGGCCTTGAACGAGGTGGTCTTGGGCTGCAGTTTCAACGGCTGCTCATCGCGCAGCGCCTCATAAGCCTGCTGCAGATCTTCCAGCAGCACACGCCACGACACACCGTCCACCACCAGATGATGGATGACCAGCAGCAAGCGCTGGCCGCCGTCTGGCAAATCGGCCAGAACGGCGCGCAGCAGCGGCCCATGCGTCAGACTCAAGCTGCGTTGCGCCTCGTCAGCCAGCTGCGTCAACGCCTCGGAATCTACCACCGTACGATGCCATAACAGGGCGTGCTCTGCATCGCCGAACTCGGCCTGCCAGCGGCCATGCGCCTGGGTAAACTGCAAGCGCAAGGCATCATGGTGCGCCACCAACGCCTGCACGGCCGCTTGTAGGTGATGTTCGTCCAACACCTCGCTGGTTTGCAGCATCACCGATTGGTTCCAGTGGTGGCGCTCGACGATATCTGACTCGAAGAACCAGTGCTGGATCGGCGTCAGCGGCATGCTCCCCACTACCCGTCCCTGGTCGATCAACGTACTCACCTCACGCCGAGCAACCGCAGCCAAACCTTGCACGGTCTGGTGCTGGAACAGGTCTTTGGGCGTGAACTGTATGTCCACCTGGCGAGCACGGCTGACCACCTGCAGCGACATGATCGAATCGCCGCCCAGCTCGAAGAAGTTGTCGGCAAGGCCGACTCTTTCCAGCTTGAGCACGTCGGCCCAGATGGCCGCGATCTCTCGTTCCAGCTCGGTTTGCGGTGCCACGTACTCGCCCTGCAACAAGCTCGCATCAGGCGCAGGCAAGGCCTTGCGGTCGAGCTTGCCGTTGCCGGTCAGCGGCAGCTGCTCCAGGAACAGCAAATGCGCGGGCACCATATGCTCGGGCAGGCTTGCCTTCAGTTCGCTTCGCAGGCTGTCACGTAGCCTGGCCTGCTGCTCGGTGTCCTGCAGCACCTCAGACTCAACTGGCACCACGTAACCCACCAGTTGCTTGCCACTGGCGCCATCCACCGCCAGCACCGCCACTTGCCGTACCGCTGGTTGTTCGATCAGGCGTGCTTCGATCTCGCCCAGCTCGATACGGAAACCGCGAATCTTCACTTGATGATCGATTCGCCCGATGTACTCGATGACGCCATCGCTGCGGTAACGCGCCAGGTCGCCCGAGCGGTACAGGCGCCCGCCATTGCCATCGAACGGGTTCGGTACGAAGCGCTCGGCTGTCAGCCCGGGGCGGCCATGATAGCCACGCGCCAGGCCCGCCTGGCCAATCAACATTTCCCCCGTGCAACCCGGCAGAATCGGGTTCAATGCTGCATCGAGCAAGTACCACGACAGGTCGGGAATCACCTCGCCAATCGGGCTGCTGGCACCTTTGTGCAAGTCTTCGAAAGTGACCGGCCGATACGTCACGTGCACGGTGGTTTCGGTGATGCCATACATGTTGATCATGCGCGGCCGACGGTCGCCGAATACCTCGAACCAAGGCTTCAGGCTGCTCACTTCCAGGGCTTCGCCACCGAACACCACGTGCCGCAGGGCCAGGCCCTGCCCCGCTTTCATCGCCTCGCAGGCCACCGGGATCAGCGGCTTGAACGCAGAAGGTGTCTGGTTGAGTACGGTGACCTGCTCGCGAACCAGCAATGCGTGGAAGTCTTCACTGGAGCGCGCCACATCCTTGGGTACGATGATTGCCTTACCGCCATACAGCAACGCGCCGTACAACTCCCACACCGAGAAGTCGAAGGCGTAGGAATGGAACACCGTCCACACATCGCTGGCATCGAAGTTGAACCAGTGCTGGGTGGCCGCAAACAGGCGTACCACATTGCGGTGTGGCAACAGCGTGCCTTTGGGCTTGCCGGTTGAGCCGGAGGTATAGATCACATAGGCCAGGTTGTCCGGGGTCACTCGGCACACGGGGTTGGCGTCGCTGTAGCCCGCGAGGCCGGCGTGGCCATCCAGCACAAGGGTTTTCACCCCTGCCGGTACTGGCAGCGCATCACGCAAATGCTGCTGGGTCAGCAACAGATGAATGCCGCTGTCCTGGAACATGTAGCTGAGACGGTCCTGTGGATACTCTGGGTCCAACGGCACATAGGCAGCGCCAGCCTTGAGTATGCCCAGCAGGCCGATGACCATTTCCAGGCTGCGCTCCACAGCCAGGCCAACCAGCACATCCGGCCCGGCGCCCAGTTCCAGTAGTTTGTGTGCCAGTTGATTGGCGCGGCGGTTGAGCTCGGCGTAACTCAGGGAACGCTCACCGAACACCAGCGCCACGGCATCTGGGGCGGCCTCGACCTGGGCTTCGATCAGTTGGTGAAGTGGCCGCTCTGCCGGGTAGTGGGCCAGCGCCGGGTTCCAGGCGCGCTCGATCTGCTGCTGCTCCTGCTGGCCGATCAACGGCAGCTCGACGATCCGCTGCCCAGGCTGGCGAACGATGGCCTCCAGCAGGTTCACCCAGTGCCGTGCCATCTGCTCGATGGTGGCAGCATCGAACAGGTCGACCGCGTAGCTCAACGCGGCACCAAGGCTGTGTTCGTATTCGAAGGTATCCAGGGTCAGGTCGAACTTGGCCGTGTCGTGATCCCAGCTCAGCCCCTCCACGTGCAACCCTTGCACGCTGCGTTGCTTGCCCTTGGCCTGCATCTGGTGGTTGTACATCACCTGGAACAGCGGGCTGTGGCTCAGGCTACGCTCTGGTTGCAAAACCTCGACCAGTTGCTCGAAGGGCAAGTCCTGATGGCTTTGCGCCCCCAACGCTCGCTGCTTGACCTGCTCCAGCAACTCGCTGAAGGTCATCTGCAGATCGAACTCAGCGCGCAACACTTGGGTGTTGACGAAAAAGCCGATCAGCCGCTCGGTTTCTACCCGATTACGGTTGGCAACCGGCACCCCGACGCGAATGTCCGGCTGCCCGCTATAGCGGTGCAACAATGTCTGGAAGCTGGCCAGCAGCAGCATGAACAAGGTCGCACCCTGCTGTTGGGCAAGCTGCTTGAGTGAATGCACCAACGCGTCCGGCAGCCGAACCTCGTGCCGGGCGCCACGGTGGCTATTGGCGGCAGCACGTGGGCGGTCGGTCGGCAACTCAAGCACCGGCTGGTCATCGCCAAGCTGCGCCTTCCAGTACGCCAGTTGGCGCTCTTGCTCACCCGCCTCCATCCACTGACGCTGCCAGATCGCATAGTCGGCATATTGCACTGGCAACGTTGGCAGCTGCACGTCTTCACCTTGGCTGTATCCCGCATACAGCTGCATCAGCTCGTCGATCATCAGTGGCATCGACCAGCCATCGGAGACGATGTGATGCATTGTCACCACCAGCACATGCTCGTCCTGCGCAAGGCGCAGCAACTTGACCCGTAGCAGCGGCCCCTGCTGCAGGTCGAATGGGCGACGCGCCTCGGCCTGCACCTGCTCCAGCACGTCACGCTCAGCGGCGCTCTGCAGCATCAGGATGTCGAGCACCAAGGTGATTTCGGGGTGAATGACCTGGACGGTACCCTGCGCCTCTTCCCTGAAGAGTGTACGCAGGGTCTCGTGGCGGGCGATCAAGGCTTGGAAACTGCGCTGCAAAGCCTCGGCATCCAAGCGGCCGCGCAGACGCAGCGCAGCCGGGACGTTGTACGTCGGTGCACCAGGGTCAAGTTGCCACAGAAACCACTGCCGCTGCTGGGCATACGACAGCGGTAGGGAGGCTTCAGGCTCACGCTTGAAGATCGGGGTGACGCCATAAAGGTTCACCCCCTGCTGCTTGAGCAAGGCTGCCAGGGCCTGGCGCTCTTTGGTGGACAGTAGCTTTACAGACTCAAGCAGCTCTTGCACAGTAAAAATCTCCTAAGAAAGCAGCTTTTCAATTTCCTCCGTAGATAGACGTTTCAAGGCCTCCAGGGATTTAGCCAGTTCGTTCTGAACGGGGTCCGCCAGCGGTGCCAGTTGCTCCAACTGCGTGCAGTAGTCGCCAAGCACAGGGTTTTCGAACAGTGCCTTCAGGCTGACCGCCAACCCCGCCTGCTCCTGGACGCGACCGGTCACCTGGGTGGCGATCAGCGAGTGCCCGCCAAGGAAGAAGAAATTGTCGTTCAGGCCAACCCGTTCGATTTTCAGTACATCGGCCCAGATAGCGGCCACCTGCTGCTGCAGCGGCGTACGCGGCGGCACATGGGCCTCTGAGAGCTGGGCAGTGTCCGGGCGCGGCAGCGCCTTGCGGTCCAGCTTGCCGTTGGGCGTGAGTGGCAGTCTGTCCATCAGCACCAGGTGGGAGGGCACCATGTACTCCGGCAAGCTCTTGCGCAGCGCAGCCCGCAGGTTTTCACGCAGCGTCTCCTGTGCGGCCACATCGGCCATCACGCGGGCATCGGTAGGCACGACATAGGCCACCAGGTGTTGCCCCGCCGGCCCGTCGATGGCCATGACCACGGTTTCGCGCACCGCCTCTTGCTGCAGGCGGGTTTCGATCTCACCCAGTTCGATCCGAAAGCCGCGGACCTTCACCTGATGATCCACCCGGCCGACGTACTCCAGCACACCGTCGGGGCGATAGCGGGCAAGGTCACCGGTACGGTAGATACGCCCGCCCTGCTCATCGAAAGGGTTGGGCAAGAACCGCTCAGCACTGAGCCCCGGGCGTTTCAGGTAACCACGGGCCAACCCGGCACCGGCCAGGTACAATTCGCCTACCGCCCCCACCGGCACAGGTTGCAAGCCGCCGCTCAGCACATAGGCTGCACTGTTGTCCAACGGCCGGCCGATATTGGCCTTGCCGCCAGCGGCCCTGAGCGTGCAGGTAGAGTAGGTAGTGTCCTCGGACGGGCCGTAAAGGTCGTACACATCGCTCACATGCTCCAAGCGGTACAAATCGTCGACGATCGACTGCTTTAGCGCTTCGCCGCAAAGGTTGATGATTTTTACCGACGGCGGAATGTTGCCGGTTTCGCACAGCTGCTTGATGGCCGACGGTACGGTATTCACCAGCCGCACCCGGTCCCTGGCCGCCAGGTCAGGCAGTTCAAGGGCGTTGGCAGCCAACACCGCATAGCCACCAGCCGACAAGGTGACGAACAGCTCCCATACCGACAGGTCGAAGCAGATCGAGGTGGAGAAAAGCACACCGCACAGGTCCGCCTGGCTGTATACCGACAGCGACCAGCCGATCAGGGCCGCCACGCTGCGGTGCTCGATTTGCACCCCCTTGGGCTTGCCGGTGGAGCCTGATGTGTAGATGCAATAGATGAGGTTGCGGGCGGTGGGCAAACAGGCCAGGTCAGTATCCGGGTAGCCGTCGAGCGTCAACTGATCGAGCAGCAGCGTACGCGACTGGAACTGCGCAGGCATGCGCGTGATCAGGCTGGTCTCTGACAAAAGCAGGATCGCCTGGCTGTCATCGAGCATGTATTCCAGACGGTCCTGCGGGTATTCCGGGTCCAGCGGCACGTAGGCGCCACCCGCCTTGAGGATAGCCAGCAAGCCCACGACCATCTCCAGGCTGCGCTGTATGGCAATGCCCACCAGCACATCCGGGCCGACACCCTGCTCGCGCAGCTTGTGCGCCAGTTGATTGGCCCGGCGATTGAGTTCGCCATAGCTCAGCGTCTGCTCGCCAAAAATCAGCGCTGGCGCATCTGGGGCTTTCGTCACTTGTGCTTCGAACAGCTGGTGAATACAGCTGTCATCAGGGTAGCTGGCCAGGGTCGCGTTCCAGCCTTCGACGATCTGCTGATACTCATGATCGTCCAGCAGGGCAAGGTCGGCGATGCGCTGAGCAGGCTGTTCAATGATGACCGTCAGCAGATTCTGCCAATGCCGGGCGAACGTGCGAGCAGTCGAAGCATCGAACAGGTCGGTGGCGTAGATCAGCGCCGCGCCGATACCCTTGTCATGCTCGTAGGTTTCCAGGGTCAGGTCGAACTTGGCGGTATGGTTGTCCCACGCCACGGCTTGCACTTCCAGCCCCGGCAAGCTGTGCTGCTCGCCCCGGGCCTGGGTCTGATGGTTGTACATCACCTGGAACAGCGGGCTGTGGTTAAGGCTACGCTCTGGCTGCAGGGCCTCTACCAGCTGTTCGAACGGCAGGTCTTGGTGAGCCTGGGCCTCGACGACCCGCTGTTTGACCTGGCCGAGGAACTCGCTGAAAGACATCTGCACATCGAACTCGGCGCGCAGCACCTGGGTGTTGACGAACAACCCCACCAGGCGCTCGGTTTCCACACGGTTGCGGTTGGCCACCGGCACTCCGACGCGGATATCAGATTGCCCCGAATAACGGTGCAACAGGGTCTGGAAGCTGGCCAGCAGCACCATGAATGGCGTCACGCCCTGTTGCTGGGCGAACTGTTTGAGTGCATGTGCTTGCTGCTCGTGCAGGTCGATCGCCAGCCGCTCGCCCTTAAGGCTGCTGACCGTAGGTCGCGGGCGGTCCGTCGGCAATTCCAGCACGGGGTCCTCGCCCCCCAGTTGGGCGGTCCAGTAAGCCAGCTGCCGCTCCTGCTCACCGGCCTCCATCCAGCTGCGTTGCCAGATAGCATAGTCGGCGTACTGGATCGGCAGGGTAGGCAACTGCACGTCGCCCTCCTGGTTGTATGCTGCATACAGGCGCACCAACTCTTCCACCATCACTGGCATGGACCAGCCGTCAGCAATGATGTGGTGCAGCACCAGCACCAGCACATGCTCTTGAGCATTCAATTGCAGCAGTTTCACCCGCAGCAATGGGCCGTTTTCCAGGTCGAAGGTTTGACGGGCCTCACGCTCCACCTGCTCGCGCAGGGCATGTTCGCCGGCACCGTTCAAGTGCTCGTAGGCCACGGTCAATGGCAGGCTCGGGTGAACCACTTGTACCACCTTCTCGCCCTGTTGGCTGAAGGTTGTACGCAGCGCTTCATGCCGGACCAGCAACGTGTCGAAGGCACGCTGCAGAGCGGCCCGGTCCAGCTCGCCCTTGAAGCGCAAGGCCGAAGAGATGTTGTACACCGCGCTGTTCGGGTCGAGCTTCCACAGGAACCACTGTCGCTGCTGGGCGAAGGAAAGCGGCAGTTGCGCAAATTCCCCACGCACCTGCGGGATGGGCAACTGCGCCAGGCTGCTGCCCTTGGAGGCCAGCTTTTCCAGAAACAGCCTGCGCTGCTCGAGTGGCAGCCGAATGAAGCGGTGAACCAGGTCGGTGTTGCGGGTATCGGTGCTCATCTCAAACTGCCTCAAGCTCATTCATGAAGTCGTGGAACTCGTCCAGGTCAGCCGTGAGGTCAGTGCTTGCAGCGCTGACCGCGGCGGCGTAATCGCGTAGGTTGTCGGTCTGGAAAATCAGGGCCAGTGGTGTCTCGGCCCCCAGTTCCATCTGCAGGCGCGCCACCGCTTGTGTGGCCAACAGCGAATGCCCGCCGAGTTGGAAGAAGTTATCGGTCAGCCCAACCCTTTCCAGTTTCAGCACATCCGCCCAGATCGCCGCGATCTGCTGCTCCAGCTGGCTGTGTGGAGCAACGTATTCACGCTGCAGCAAGCTGGCATCCGGCTGCGGCAGGGCCTTGCGGTCCAGCTTGCCGTTCGGCGTCACCGGCAGCTTGCCGAGCAGCAGCAGGTGCGCCGGCACCATGTAGTCCGGCAGGCCAACCTTGAGGGCCTCGCGCAGGCTGTCGCGCAATGCGCTTTGGTCTTGCGTGCTGTCGGCAGGCACCACGTAGCCCACCAGTTGCTGGCCGTTCGGCCCGTCCTGGGCCAGCACCACGGCTTCCTGCACGCTCGGCAGCTCCAGCAGGCGCGCTTCGATCTCGCCCAGCTCGATGCGCAGGCCACGGATCTTCACCTGGTGGTCGATACGCCCGGCATAGTCGATCACGCCGTCGGCGCGGTAGCGCGCCAGGTCGCCGGTACGGTACAGGCGGCCACCGTTGTCACTGAACGGGTCCGGCACGAAGCGCTCGGCGGTCAGCGCCGGCCGCTGGTGATAACCACGGGCCAGGCCCACGCCGCCCAGGTACAGCTCGCCGGCACTGCCGCGCACGGCGGGTTGCAGGCTGCCTTCCAGGATGTGGGTTTTCAGGTTGTCGATCGGCTGGCCGATCGGCACGCTGATGCTTTCGTCTGGCTGGCAGGTCCAGTGAGTGACGTCGATGGCCGCCTCGGTCGGGCCGTAGAGGTTGTACAGGCCCGCCGCCGTCAGGCGTTGCAAGGTTTGGCGCGCCAGCTCGGCCGGCAGCGCTTCACCGCTGCACACCACGCGCTTGAGGCTGACGCAGCTCTCGACCGCTTCGTGGGTCATGAACGCCTGCAGCATCGACGGCACGAAGTGCAGCGTACTGATGCCATGGTGATTGATGGTTTCCACCAACAATTGCGGATCGCGGTGCGCGCCCGGCTGGGCCATGACCAGGCGGGCACCGGTCATCAGCGGCCAGAAGAACTCCCACACCGACACGTCGAAGCTGAACGGGGTCTTCTGCAGCACACTGTCGCTGGCGTCCAGGCCATAGGCCTTCTGCATCCACCACAGGCGGTTGACCAGGGCCTGATGGCTGTTGCCGGCGCCTTTCGGGCGGCCGGTGGAGCCGGAGGTGTAGATCACATAGGCCAGGTTCAGCGGCGCCACGTCGAGGTTCAGGTTGCCATCGCTGTAGCCGCTCAGGTCCTCGGTATCCAGGTCCAGGCTGCGCAGGCCGGCTGGAATCGGCAGGGCCTCGCGCAGGTGCGACTGGGTCAGCAGCAAGGCAATGCCGCTGTCGTCGAACATGTAGCTCAGGCGGTCCTGCGGGTACTCAGGGTCCAGCGGCACGTAAGCGCCGCCGGCTTTCACGATACCCAGCAGGCCAATGACCATCTCCAGGCTGCGCTGCATGGCGATGCCCACCAGCACATCGGGGCCAACGCCCTGTTCGCGCAGCTTGTGCGCCAGCTGGTTGGCACGGCCATTCAGTTCGGCATAGCTCAGGCTCTGCTCGCCAAACACCAGCGCCGGGGCGTCCGGGGTGGCGAACACCTGGGCCTCGATCAGCTGATGAATGCTGCGCTCATCCGGGTACGCGGCCTGGGTATCGTTCCAGCCTTCGACCATTCGTTGTTGTTCCGCTTGGCCCAGCATTGGCAGCTCGCCGATAACGGCATCTGGACGCTCGACCAGCGCCTGCAGCAAGTTGGCAAAGTGGCCAGCCAGGCGGCCGATCGTCTCGTCGCTCCACAGCGCACGGTCGTGGCTGTAGTGCATCGACAAGGTGGCGCCCAGTTCCACCACCAGGGTCAGCGGGTAGTTGGTCTGCTCCTGCACCGCGACGTCGCCAAAGCGCAGGCCACCCGGCGCGCCCTGTTGCAACGCTTCGGCCACCGGGTAGTTTTCGAACACCAGGATGCTATCGAACAGCGCTTCGCCGCCCTGCCCCGCCCAACGCTGCACGTCGTACAGCGGCGTGTGCTCGAACTCGCGCACGGCCAGGTTGCCGGCCTGCACCTGGCCGATCCACTCGGCCACGCGCTGCTCGGCACGCGGCGCGCCGATCACCGGCAAGGTGTTGATAAACAGGCCGATCTGCTCTTCCACGCCTGGCAGGTCTGCTGGGCGCCCGGCCACGGTGGCGCCGAAACACACGCTGGCCTGGCCGGTGCAGCGCTGCAGCAACAGCAGCCACGCAGACTGCACCAAGGTGTTGACCGTGACCCGATTGGCCCGGGCGAAGGCTTCGATGCGTGCGGTCTGCACGCGGTCGAAGGCCAGGCGGTAGTCGCCGTAGCCACTACCACCGGCGCCAGCACTGCCGGCAATGGCCTGGGCCAGGCGGGTCGGCTCGTCCAGCGTGGCAAGCTGGGCCTTCCAGAACGCTTCGGCAACGGCTGCGTCCTGGCCTTGCAGCCAGGCGATGTAGTCGCGGTAATGCGTGGCCGGCGCTTGCGGCGCCACACCTGCATAGCGTTGCAGCACTTCACCCAACAGGCGCGAAGTGCTCCAGCCGTCCATGAGGATATGGTGGTTGGTGTAGATCAAGTGGTGGCTGGCATCGCCGGTGCGCACCAGTACCAGACGCAGCAGCGGCGCGGCGGCCAGGTCGAAGCCGCGCTGGCGCTCACCCTCGGCCAGCGTCTGCAGGGCTTGCTCCAGGGCAGGCTGGCCGCGCCAGTCGTGCTCGCTGAAGGGCAGGTCGACGGCTTTGCGCACCACCTGTACGGCCTGCACCAGCTCACCCTGCAGGACAAAACCGCTGCGCAGGATGTCGTGGGCGTCCAGCGTGGCCTGCCAGGCTTGCTGAAAGCGTTGCACATCCAGCCCCTGCACTTCCACGCGCAGTTGGTTGATGTAATTGCCGGCCTGCTGGTCGTAAAGGGTGTGGAACAGCATGCCCTGCTGCATGGGCGACAGGGGGTAAACATCGGCGATCTGCGCTGCCGCCAGCGGCAGGTTGTCCAGTTGCGCCTGGGTCAACGCGGCCAGCGGGAAGTCCGACGGGGTCACCCCCTGGTGGCGGGTATCGCAGCAGTGCTCGACCAGCTCGACCAGGGCCAGTTCATAGGCGTTAGCCAAGCCTTCGATGGTTTCCGGGTGGTGCACGTCGGCGCTGTAGGTCCATTCCAGGAACAGCTCGCCGCCATACACCTGGCCAGTGATGCTCAGCCAGTTGCCTAGCTGCGCGCCTGCACATTGAGTGCGGCCCGCGCTTTCGCCGCTTGGGGTGAACAGTGCGCCAGCCTCACCTGCAAAGCTGGCATCGAACTGGCCCAGGTAGTTGAAGGTGACACGGGCCTGGGCGGCGCGTTGCAGTTGCCCACGCACGTGGGCATCGCCGAGGTAGCGCAGCAGACCGTAGCCAATGCCTTTGTCCGGTACGGCGCGCAGTTGCTCCTTGATGGCCTTGATCGACTGGCCAAGGTCCACGCCCGGCGTGAGGCGCACCGGGAACAGGCTGGTGAACCAGCCCACGGTGCGGCTTAGGTCGAGGTCGTCGAACAGGTCTTCGCGGCCATGGCCTTCGAGCTGGACCAACACATTGTCTTGCGTGCTCCACTGGCACAGCGTGCGCGCCAGTGCGGTCAGCAGCAGGTCGTTGATCTGCGTGCGGTAGGCTGCCGGAGCCTGCTTCAGCAGCTTGGCAGTGCGCTCGGCATCCAACCGTGTAGCGGCGGTGCGGGCGTGGCTATTGTCCAGGCTGCCCTGTGGGTTATCGCGTGGCAATTCAGCATTGTTGTCGGCCAGCGCTTGCAACCAGTAGTCGCACTGGGCTTGCAGCGTAGGGCTGCCGGCGTGGGCGACCAGGCGTTCGGCCCAGGTTTGTACTGCAGCGGTCTTGGCGGGCAGGTTTACGGCCTGGCCGTTCAGCAATTGCTTGTAGGCTTCTTGCAGGTCTTCCAGCAGCACCCGCCACGACACGCCGTCGACCACAAGATGGTGAACCACCAGCAGCAAACGCTGCTGGCCATCGGCGAAATCGAACAGTTCGGCACGCAGCAATGGCCCCTGTTCCAGGTTCAGGCTGGCTTGTACCTCGTTGCCGGCAGCATCCAGCTCGCCTAGCGCAGCCAACTGGCGCTGGTGCAGCAACGGTGCGCTGCCCAACGGCTGGAAGCGTGCCCGCCACTGGCCATCGCCACGGGTGAAGCGCAAACGCAGGGCATCATGCTGCTCGACCACCGCACGCAAGGCGGCCTCCAGCTGTTGCAACTGTACCGGGCTGGCGGGTTTGAGCAGTACCGACTGGTTCCAGTGCGCCGGTTGCGCCACATCCATCTCGAAGAACCGCGCCTGGGCCGGCAGCAGGGCTACCTCGCCGCTGAGGGCCGTGTCCACGAGCGCCGCCGCTGGCTGCTTGGCCTCGATACGCTTGGCCACCTGCGCCAGTTGGGCGATGGTCTGTTGTTCGAACAACTGCTTGGGGGTGATCTTGATGCCCTGGCGTTTGGCCCGGGCAATGATCTGCAGGCTGAGGATCGAGTCGCCGCCCAGCTCGAAGAAGTTGTCGCTGCTGCCGACTCGCTCCAGCTTGAGCACATCGGCCCATACGGCGGCCAGCTTCTCTTCGATTTCACCTTGCGGCGCCACGAAGCCTCGGCTGACAGCGCCCGGTGCCGGCAGTGCGCGCTTGTCGAGCTTGCCGTTGGCGGTCAGTGGCAGGCGTTCGAGCAGCAGCATCTGTGCCGGCACCATGTACTCAGGCAAGCGTGCTTGCAACTGTGCCAGCAGTTGCTGCTCGGTGACGCCAGCCTCGGCGACCACATAAGCCACCAGTTGCAGGCGCTCGGCATCACTGTCCAGCGGCAGGGCCAGCACCACGGCCTCACGGACTGCGGGCAAGCCCGCCAGTAGGCGAGCCACTTCGCCCGGCTCCACGCGGTAGCCACGAATCTTCACCTGGTCGTCGGCGCGGCCAACGAACTCGATCAGGCCATCGGCAGTCAGCCGCGCACGGTCGCCGGTGCGGTACACGCGGGCACCGTCCTCGGTGGGCACGAAGCGTTCGGCCGTCAGCCCAGGCTGGCCGAGATAACCCTGGGCTACGCCCTGCCCGCCCAGGTACAACTCGCCGGGCACATGCGCCGCCAGCGGGTTGAGATAGCCATCCAGCACCTGCGCGCTAGCGTTGCCCAGTGGGCGGCCGACCGGCACCGTGCGGCAGCCTGGCACGGGCTGGCCGGGCTCGAAGGTGAGCACGCCAACCGTGGTTTCGGTCGGGCCATAGTGGTTGATCACCCGGCAACCAGGGCGCAACTCGCGGATCTTTTCCAACAGGCCCCAACTGCATGCTTCGCCGCCAAGGATCAGCGCTTCGCCAGGTAGCACATCGGCAGCGCGGGCTGCTTGCAGCAAGCCTTGCAGGTGGCTCGGCACCAGTTTCAGCACACCAACCTGGTGCTGCGCCATGTAGCTGGCGAAACCATCCGGGTCGAAAGCCAATTCCTGTGGCAGCAAGTGCAGCAGGCGGCCCGAGGCCAAGGCGCCGAACAGCACGGTATGGCCAAGGTCGGCAGCCGTGGTGGAGACCATTGCCATGCTTGCCTCTGCCGGCAATTGCAGGCGCTCCAGCACCGCCTGGGTATAACTGGCCAGCGCCCCATGGCTGATCACCACGCCTTTCGGCTGCCCGGTCGAGCCCGAGGTGTAGATGAGGTAAGCCGGCTGTTCGGGGGCGACTGCCACGTCGAGCGGGCTGTCGCTGCAGGTTGCCCAGGCGCTGTGGTCGCAGGCAATCACCTGCAGGCCATCCAGGCCCACGAAACGCGAATCACCTGGCTCGTGCAGCAGCACTGTGGCAGCACTGTCGGCAAGCAGTTGCTGCAGGCGCTCCTGCGGTTGCTGGGTGTCCAGTGGCAGGTAGGCCGCACCGGTCTTGAGCACCGCAAGCAAGGCGCTGACCCATTCGATGGAGCGCGGCAGGCACAAGGCAACGACGCTGCCTGCGCCAACACCGCGCTGGCGCAGGTAATTGGCCAGGCGGTTGGACCCGGCCTCCAGCCCGGCCTGGGTCATGAACCGGTCACCCGCACGCACGCCGCCGCGCGCCTGGCCTTGAACAATTGCCTGGCGCCACAGCCCCAGGAAGTCGCCCTGTGGATAGGCCTGTCCGGCCATTGGCAACACTACTGGTACTTCCGGGCAATCGACGATCGCCTGCTGCGGGTCGCGGACCAGTGCCTCCAGTACCTGTCGCAGCGAAACCGCCATGCGCTCGATGGTGGCCTGCTCGAACAGGTCGGTGGCGAAGGTGAAGTAGCCTTCGATACCGTCGGCCTTGTCGGCGAAGTCGAAGGCCAGGTCGAAGCGAGCATCGCCGCCGTCACGGGCAAAGCCTTCCACCTCCAGCGCGCCCAGGCGCTGACGCCCCGCCTCACTGGTGGCCACATGCTGGTTGATCTTGAACTGGAACAGCGGGTTGTGGGCCAGGTTGCGCTCAGGCAACAAGGCGTCGACCAGGTGCTCGAACGGCAACTCCTGGTGCGACTGGGCGCCGCCGATCACCTCTTTCACCTGTTCCAGCAGCGCGGTGAAAGTGGCGCGCTCGTCCACCTGCACGCGCAGCACCTGGGTGTTGATGAAAAAGCCGATCAGGCCTTCCAGTTCCTTGCGGTTACGCCCGGCATTCGGTGCACCGATACGAATGTCGGCCTGGCCGCTGTAGCGCGACAGCACCACCGCCATGGCCGCCAGTACCAGCACGAACAGCGTGTGGCCGCCCTTGCGTGCCAGGCTGCGCAGGGCCTCGGCCCGTTCGCCCGCAATATCCACGCGCACCACCGCACCGCGCTGGCTTGGCGTGGCCGGGCGTTCGAAGTCCAGTGGCAGGCTCAGCACCGGCTGCTCGTCACCCAACTGCGCTTGCCAGTAGGCCAGCTGGCGCTGTGCTTCACCGGCTTCAAGCCAGGCGCGCTGCCAGATGGCGTAGTCGGCGTACTGGATCGGCAAAGCCGGCAAATCGGCCTGCCGCCCCTCGGCCAGGGCGGTGTACAGCTGGATGAACTCCTGCACCAGCACATCGCTGGACCAACCGTCGGAGATGATGTGATGCATGCTCAGCGCCAGTACGTGCTCCTGGTCCGCCACACGCAGCAAGGTCACCCGCAGCAGCGGCCCGCTCAGCAGGTCGAACGGCTGCTTGAGGGCCGCGTCCACGGCCACGCTCAGCGATGCTGCGTCGGGCTCGCCGTCGAACATCACCAGCTCCAGGGGCAGCGGGCACGGGTCGAGGATTTCCTGGTGGAATTCACCCTCCACGGAGGCGAAGCGCGTGCGCAGCGATTCGTGGCGCTGCACCAGCGCGTCCAGCGCCTGTTGCAGCACCGCCTGGTCCAGTGCGCCTTTCAGGCGTACGGCAATGGGCACGTTGTAGGCCGGGCTGTCGGGCTCCAGTTGCCAGAGGAACAACAGGCGCTGCTGGGCGTACGACAGCGGAATGCGTGCCAGGCCCTGGCGTGCCGGCACGATGGGCAGCAGGCGGAAGCTCTGCCCGCTGGCCTGCATCTTGTCCAGGATCTGCTGGCGTTGCTCCACGGGGAGGCCGACGAAACGTTGGGCGATGCGTTGTGCTGCAGTGAGTTCCATGTCAGGCCTCTGTGAATGCGTTCATCATTTTTTCGATATCGCTCAGGCCATCGTCGGTCAGCGACAGGGCCTGTTCATCCAGCGCCAGGGCGAAGGCGCGCAACTCGGGGTGGGTGAAGATCAGCCGCAGTGGGATGTCCAGCCCCAGCTCGACGTTGATCCGCGACACTGCCTGGGCGGCCAGCAAGGAGTGGCCGCCCAGCTCGAAGAAGTTGTCGTTCAAGCCGACCCTGGCGACGCTCAGCAATTGCGCCCAGATATTGGCCAACTGCTGTTGCCGCTCGGTCTGCGGCGCCTCGTAGTCATGCTGCGGCTGGCTCGGGTCAGGCAGCGGCAGGGCCTTGCGGTCGAGCTTGCCGCTTGGGGTCAGCGGCATGCTCGGCAGGGTCACCAGATAAGACGGAATCATGTAGTCCGGCAGGCTGGCCTTGAGGTAGTGCTTCAAGGCCAGGCGCAGGTCGCCGTCATGGCCTTCAACCGGCACGGCATAGGCGCACAGCTGCTTGCCCGCGGGCAGGTCGATGGCCAGTACAGTGGCTTCGCGCACGTCCGGGTGCGCGCGCAGGTACTGCTCGATCTCGCCCAGTTCGATGCGAAAGCCGCGCACTTTCACCTGGTGATCGGCCCGGCCGCGATAGGCCAGCTGGCCGTTTTCGTCATAGCAACCCAGGTCACCGGTGCGGTACAGGCGGCCGCCGCCAACCGGGTCGAACGGGTCAGGGATGAAGCGCTCGGCAGTCAGCGATGGCCGCTGGTGGTAACCGCGTGCCAGGCAACCTGCCCCGCCGATGAACAGCTCGCCTGGCACCCCCACCGGGGTTGGCGCCAGGCCATCGTCAAGGGCATGCAGGCTGCGGCCTGGTATGGCACGGCCAATGGGTACGCCACCCTGGCTGATCTGCTGCGGGGTCATCTGCGAGCAGTCATAGGTGGTGGCGACCACGGTGGCTTCGGTCGGGCCATAGGTGTTCAACAGGCGCACTGCGGTTGGGCCATCGGCCAGCCAGGCACGCAGGGCGTCTTCTGGCACCGCCTCGCCACCGACGTGAATCTGCTTCAGCCGGCCATAGGCTTCCGGTGCGCGGCGCTCCAGTGCCAGTAAACGCCAGTAGGCGGCTGGCAGGTCGGCTACGGTGACATCGTGGCGGTTGATTTCATCCAGCAGAGTCGCGGTGTCCCACAGCCGCAGATCGCGCAGCACGACGCAAGCGCCTTGGGCCAGCGGCGGGAAGAACTGCTCGATGAAGCCGTCGAAACTGAAGGTGGCGAACTGCAACACGCGGTCATTCGGGCTCAGCCGCGAATAGTCACCAGCCACTTGGCAGAACACCGACAAGGCATGGTGATCGATGGCCACGCCCTTGGGCATGCCGGTGGAGCCGGAGGTATAGATCACATAGGCCAGGTTCTCCGGCGCGGCCAGGTTGGCCAGCGGCTCGGCAGGCCAGGCACTCAGCCAGTCGTTACCCGGCTCCAGCACCACGCAGGGCAGCGGTGTGCTCAACTGCAGGCGTTCACGCGAAGGCACGTCGGCCAGCAACAAACCGATGCTGCTGTCCTCGACCATGTAGGCCAGGCGCTCCTGCGGGTAGTCCGGGTCCAGCGGCACATAAGCGCCACCCGCCTTGTGGATGGCAACCAGCGCCAGGGCCATGCCCAGGCCGCGCTCGACAGCCACGCCGACCAGACGGTCCGGGCCCACGCCCAGCGCCCGCAAACGATGCGCCAGCTGGTTGCTGCAGCGGTCGAGCTCGGCGTAGGTCATTTGCTGGTCGTCGAAGATCAACGCCACAGCGTCTGGTCGCAGACTTGCCTGGTGCTCCAGCAACTGGTGTGCGCACAGGCCGCTACTGGCCTGCGACGCCGGGTTCCAGCCATGGGTCAGTTGCTGGTGTTCGGCACTGCCTAGCAAGCCCAGCTCGCCAATGCAGCGCTGCGGCTCGGCGCAGATAGCTTCCAGCAACGCCTGCCAATGACCGGCCATGCGTTCGATGCGTGCGGCGTCGAACAGGTCGGTGGAGTAGTTGAACGAGGCCGTCACCCCATCGGAACGTTCCAGCGTGTTGAGCGAGATGTCGTACTGCGCACCGGGCTCCAGCAGGTCCACTTCCTTGACCTGCAAGCCGTGCAGGGCATCGCTGGATACCTGCTCACCCAGGTCGCGCAAGTGGTTGTACAGCACCTGGAAGAACGGGTTCACACCCTGTTCGCGGTCCGGGTACAGCGCCTCGGCCACTTCAAGGAACGGCACATCTTTGTTGGCCTGAGCCTGCAAGGTGGTTTCCTTGATCGCCGCCAGCAGTTGCGGGAACGGCTGGCTGCCATCGACGCCGATGCGGGCTACCACCACGTTGATGAAGAAGCCGATCAGCCCCTCCAGCTCCAGGCGGTTGCGGTTGGTGACGGGCACCCCGATGTTCAACGTGTCCTTGCGGCTGTAACGCGACAGTACGATGGCATAGGCCGCCAGGAATACATGGAACAGCGTGGCGTTGGACGCCACTGCCAGGGCCCGCAGGCGCTCGGTCAGGGCCAGCGGCAGGCGCACGTCGAAGCGGCTGCCCTGGTAGCTCTTGACCTGCGGGCGAATGCGGTCGGCGGGCAGTTCGAGCACTTCGAAGTCGTCTTCCAGGCGGGCCTTCCAGTAATCGATCTGCGCCTGCATCTGCCCTTCGGCCAGCCACTTGCGCTGCCACGCGGCGAAGTCGGCGTACTGCACCGGCAAGGGTTCGATGGCCTGCTGCCGGCCTGTGGCCGCCGCGTTGTAGACGGCAGCGAACTCGCGCACCAGCAGGCTCATCGACCAGCCATCGGAGACGATGTGATGCAGGGTCAGCGACAACAGGTGCTCTTGCGCATTCACCTTGAACAGACGGGCACGCAGCAGAGGCCCATGCTCCAGGTCGAACGGGACAAAGGCTTCGGCTTCCAGCTTGCGCAGCTGCGCCGCGTGGTCCTGGCCGCTGAGGTCTTCGAAGCCGATCGGCACCGTGGCGGCTGGCAGGATGCGCTGCCACGGCAAGCCGTCGGCTTCGACGAACACCGTGCGCAGTGACTCGTGGCGGGCCGCCAGTGCATCCAGTGCGGCCTGCACCGCCGAACGATCGAGGTTGCCCTGCATGCGCACGGCCATCGGCGTGTTGTAGGCCAGGCTTTGTGGGTTGAGCTTCCAGAACAACCACTGGCGGTTCTGCGAACGGGACACCGGCAGCGGCTGCTGGCGGTCGAGGATTTCGATGTCCAGGCCCGTGCCCTGCTCGCCCTCCGCCACCGCCTGGGCGAAGGCCAGCAGGTCGACGGTGTCGAACAGGGTGCGCAGCGGGATATCTACGCCCAACTGCTTGCGCACGCGAGATACGGCCTGGGTTGCAAGCAGCGAATGGCCACCGAGGGCAAAGAAGTTGTCGGTCAGGCCAACCTGCGGCACTTGCAGGACTTCGGCCCAGATCGTTGCCAACTGCACTTGCAGCGGGCTCTCTGGTGCCTGGTAGGCCTGCAGGGTGGCGACCGGCTCGGGCAGCGCCTTGACGTCGACCTTGCCGTTGGCGGTGACCGGCAGGTGCTCCAGCACCATCAAGTGGGTCGGCACCATATGTTCGGGCAGCCGGCTTTTGAGGGTGGCGCGGGTCGAATCCTGCCAGGCCTGGCAGTCGGCAGGCATTTCACTGGGCACCAGCCAGGCAGCCAGTTGCAATTGCGGCGCCTGGCCCTGCACGCGGACCAGGGCATTGGCCACACCGTCCAGTGCGCGCAGCTGGTTTTCGATTTCGGCCAGCTCGACACGGTAGCCACGGATCTTCACCTGGCCATCCATACGCCCGGCAAATTGCAGGTCGTTGCCCTGGCGTACCCAGTCACCGCTGCGGTACAGGCGCTGGCCGTGGCTGCCGTGCGGGTCGGGCACGAAGCGCTCAGCAGTGAGCGACGGGCGGTTCAGGTAGCCACGGGCAAGGCCTGCACCGCCTATGTACAGCTCGCCCTTGGCCTTGGCCGGCAGTGGCTGCAGGCAGCGGTCAAGCACTGCCACGCGGGTGTTGGCCAACGGCTGGCCGAGGCTGCTTTGTTCGCTCAGTTCGGCAACCAGCACGCCGACGGTGGTTTCGGTCGGGCCGTAGTGGTTGAACACCTTGAGCGCCGGGGCCAGTTGGCGGATCTTGCCCAGCAGGCCCGGGCTGATGGCCTCGCCACCCAATACCAGGCACTGGCTCGGCAGCGCCGCGCGGCCAGCCACCAGCATGGCCTCCAGGTGTGAAGGCACGATCTTCAGGGCATCCACCTGGTGTTCGGCCAGGTACGCGGCGAAACCTTCGGCATCCAGCACCTGTTCGCGCAGCAACAGGTGCAAGGTGTGGCCGCCGCACAGTGCGCCGAACAGCATGGTGTGGCCAAGGTCGGCAGCCGGGGTCGAGACCTGGGCCATGCTGCGGATTCGCTCGACAGGCAGGCGCGCGCTCATGCCATCGACATAGTTGGCCAGGGCGCCGTGGCTGATCGCCACGCCCTTGGGCTGGCCGGTGGTGCCAGAGGTGTAGATCACATAGGCCAGGTTTGCCGCAGCCGGCGCGGTGCGTGCGACGCTGCCGTTGCCCGCTTGCGCCCAGTCAAGGTGCTGCACGGCCGCGGGCAACTCGGCCTGCCAGTTACCGGGGGCCAGCACCCGGCGGGTGCCGCTGTCGGTCAGCATGTAGGCGAGGCGCTCAGCCGGCTGCTCGGGCTCCAGCGGCAGGTAGGCGCCCCCCGCCTTGAGTACCCCCAGAATGCTGGCGAGCATGCCGACGCTGCGGTCGGCCAGTACGCCAACCAGTGTGTCTGGCCCTACCCCGGCTTTGACCAGGCGGCTGGCAATGGCCTCGGCGCGGGCATCGAGTTCGGCGAAGCTCGCCTGTTCGCCCGCAGCCACTACCGCGATGCGCTCGGGGTGACGACTGGCGGCTGCAGCAAAGCGTTGCTGCACACTGGGCGACTCGGCGGCCTGCGCGGGGGCGCCCAGGGTTGCGGCCAGGCCCGGCAATGCCAGCTCGCCTACAGCACCAGCCGTTTCGGCAGCCAGCGCCTGCACCAGCGCCAGCCACTGCTCGCCAAGGGCTTCGATGGTGGCCGCCTCGAATACATCCGTCGCGTAGGTGAACGCGGCATGCAACTGCCCGGCGCGTTCGTGGGTGTCCAACGCCAGGTCGAAGCGTGCGCTGTGCTTTTCCAGGGCAATGGGCGCCAGGCTCAGGCCGGAGCGAGTCTCGATGGCCTGCACATCCGCCACCTGCGCTTGGTGGTTGAACAGCACACGAAAGAGCGGGCTTTCGCTGCTGCGCGGCAGGTCCAGGGCTTCGACCAACTGCTCGAAGGGCAAGTCCTGGTGGCTTTGTGCACCCACGGCGGTTTCGCGCACGCGCTGCAGCAGGCCGGCGATATCCAGCAGCGGGTCGATCTCGGTGTGCAGCACCTGGGTGTTGATGAAGCAGCCAATCAGCCCTTGGCCTTCTGCACGGTTGCGGTTGGCGATGGGCACGCCGACGCGGATCGCGGCCTGACCGCTGTAGCGCTGCAACAGCAGCTTGAAGGCAGCCAGCAACACCATGAACAGGGTGACGTTGTGCTTGCGCGCCACACCGCGCAGGCGCTCGGCAACGTCTGCGGCGACGGGGAATTCGTGGCGCGCGCCCCGGTAGCTGGGCCGGCCTTGGCGGGCACGATCCAGTGGCAGCTCCAGCGGCGAATGGTCCTCGCCCAGGCGGGCCTGCCAGTAGGCCAGCTGGCGCTCCTGCTCGCCAGCCTCCAGCCAGCTGCGTTGCCACAGGGCGAAGTCGCGATATTGGATTGGCAGCGCGTCGAGTGTGGCCTCGGTGCCGGCCACGGCGGCCTCGTACAGGTGCAGGAATTCATCGATCAGCACGTTCATCGACCAGCCGTCGGCGACGATGTGGTGCAGGGTCAGCAGCAGTACATGCTCCTGTGCGGCCAGTTGCAGCAGGCGTACGCGCAGCAATGGGCCACTGGCCAGGTCGAACGGGGCCAGAGCTTCGGCTTCGGCGATGCGTTCGATCGCGGCCTGGCGGGCGGTTTCGTCCAAGCTGGCCAAGGCGTCCTGGCGCAGCTGCAACGGAGCAGCCACGGCGTCTACTTGCTGGCGCACGTCATCGCCGTCGGCGACAAACCGAGTGCGCAGGGTTTCGTGGCGCGCCACCAGGGCATCGAAAGCCTGCTGTAGAGCGGCCAGGTCAAGCGGACCATGCAGGCGCACGGCCATCGGCAGGTTGTACGCTGCGCCCTGCGGGTCGAGCTGCCAGAGGAACCACATGCGCCGCTGGGCATACGACAGCTGGTCGCGCTCGGCCACCTCCACCCCGGGCGCGATCGGCAGCACGGAAAAATCCATGCCCTCGCCCTGCAGCGCCTTGAGGAACAGGCGGCGCTTGTCGGGGCTGAGTTCGATGAAGCGGCGGGCGAGCTTGAGCGTTTGATCAGCATTCATGTCGAGCGGTGTCCTGGCAGTCGAGCGGTAACTGTCAGACGAAGGCATGGGGGGCTGATTTAGGGGGGGGATTGAAGCAGGGCCACCAGGGGCCCGCCGTTGGGAATTTGGCGCCTGTGAGATCGAGCGCCGCGCGGGCGGCGCTCGATCTCACAGGCGCTGCACCTCCCACGACAAACACCTATCAGCCCAACACCTCGCTGTGCCCCTCGGCCATCGCCACCACCACCTTGCGCTTACCGGTAAACGGCGAGCGGGCGTGGGCCGCGAGCATGTTGTCGAGCATCAGCACATCGTTTGTCAGCCAGGGGAAGCTGATGGTGCATTCATCCAGCACCCCGCGCACTTCATCGAGCAACGAATCCTCGATGGTCGTACCGTCGCCGTAATACACGTTACGTGGCAGGTCCTCTTCCTCGACAATGTCCATCAGCGATTCACGCACCTCTGGCTGCAGGTTCGACACATGGAACAGGTGGGCCTGATTGAACCACACGTCATCCCCGGTTACCGGATGGCGCGCCACCACCTGGCAGCGCTGGCGCGTGCGCAGCTCGCCGTCGTCCTTCCATATGCACTCGATGGCATGCGCCCGGCAGTACGCCTCGACCTGGCGCGGGTCTTCGGTGTTGAACACCTGCGACCACTCCACATCCAGGCCGTTGCCATAGTTGCGCACATACATCAGCCCTTTCTCCTCCAAGCGCTGGCGAATGCGCGTCGGCATGCGTCGGTACACCTCGCGGCTATCGGCAATTGGCGTTTCGCCGCCGGTCTCGGCGGGGATCACGCTGTAGAACCAGATCTTCATCGGCCATTCCAGGGTGTAGGCCTGCTCGTTGTGCAGGGGAATGCTCTGGTGCGCCGGGTATTCGGTTGAGGTGTACACGCCCTTGGTCACGTTGCTGCGCGGGGTAGAGCCGAACTCGTAGTTGAGCAGTGGGTGACCAAAGGAGGCGGCAAACTGGCGGAAGGCTTCGGCGCCACCCACCTCGAAGCCGCGGAACAGGATGCCGCCAGCCTGCAGCAGGTGCCGATCCACCAGCGGCTGCAATTCGGTAAAAGCCTCCAGCAGGTCGATCCCCGGCTCCGGTGCGCGCACCAGCAGCGGCAGGTTGCCGCGCGCGGCGTCCAGCGGTTCGATGGCAAAGCTCAGCAGTTCACTCATGTACGGTCACCTCAAGCCAGGGCCGCGTTGGCGGCGAAATCGGGTTGTGCGCCATCACGGCGCCTGACTAGGTGAACGAGCGGGCCCGCGGGAAATTCACCAGAGCAGCACTCACAGGTAAAGCCAGCGCGTGCCGGTTCGTCTGAACGATGTGCACCCTTTTATCGCCCAGGAACCGTACATGACTCGCCAGCTTCTGCTCCTAGCCCTGCTCGCCACGGCCCCTGCCGCCTGGTCGGCGGAGCCATGCGCCATGGAAATCCACGGCACCGACCAGATGACCTTCGACAAGGCCGCCATCAGCGTGCCCAAAACCTGCACCACGTTCACCGTTACCCTCACCCACCCAGGCGACATGCCCAAGAACGTGATGGGCCACAACTGGGTATTGAGCACCCAGGCCGACATGCAGGGCGTACTGGATGACGGCCTGAAGGCCGGCGAGGCGCAGGACTACGTCAAGCCTGGCGACACACGGGTGATCGCTCATACCCGCCTGATCGGTGGTGGCGAGAAGGACAGCGTCACCCTCGATACCAAGGCGCTGAAGGCCGGTACCGACTACAGCTTCTACTGCTCGTTCCCGTTCCACAGCACCCTGATGAAGGGCACCCTGACCCTTGGTAGCTGACCCCGCCCCCCACTTTCACCAGCGAGATCACGCTTCATGAAAACCTCCTCCCCCGGGGCCATCCGCGAACTGCTGGGCCTGCTCAAACCTTACCGCCCGGCGGTCATCGTCTCGGTGCTGCTGGGCATGGTCGGCGGCCTGGCCGTCACTGCGCTGCTGGCCACCGTCAACCAGGGCCTGCACGCTGAAGGCGGCATGAGCCAGGGTGTGATCCTGGCCTTTGCCGGCCTCTGTGTATTGGCCCTGGTCAGTAGCGTGGCGGCCGACAGCGGCACCAACTACGTCGGCCAGAAGGTCATTGCCCGGTTGCGCAAGGACCTGGGCGCCAAGGTGCTGTCGGCACCGATCGAGCAGATCGAGCGCTACCGCACCCACCGCCTGATCCCCGTGCTGACCCGCGACGTCGACACCATCAGCGACTTTGCCTTCGCCTTTGCACCGCTGGCCATTTCGCTCACCACGGTAACCGGTTGCATGGCCTACCTGGCGTGGCTGTCGTGGCCGATCTTCCTCATCACCCTGGCAGCCATCGGCATCGGCAGCGGCATCCAGTACGTGGCACGGCAAAAAGGCGTGGCTGGCTTCAACGCCGCCCGCGATGCCGAAGACAACCTGCAGAAGCACTATTCGGCCATTGCCGAAGGGGCCAAGGAGCTGCGCATCGACCGCCGTCGCCGCCATGCCATGCTGACGCGCAACATCCAGGGCACCGCCGACTTCATCGCCAACACTCACATCCGCGCCATCAACATCTTCGTGGCGGCCAAGAGCCTGGGGTCGATGCTGTTCTTCGTGGTCATCGGCCTGACCTTGGCCCTGCAATCGCTGTGGCCAAGCAATGACCCGGCGGTGATGAGCGGTTTCGTGCTGGTGCTGCTGTACATGAAAGGCCCGCTGGAAACGCTGATCGGCAACCTGCCGATCCTCGGCCGCGCCCAGGTGGCGTTCCGCCGTATAGCCGACCTGTCCGAACGCTTCTCCTCGCCCGAACCGCACCTGCTGCTGGAGCCGCCGGTCAAGCGCGAAACCCCGGCTACCGCGCACCTGGAGCTGCACAACGTCGAATACGCGTACCCACCCGTGGACGGCAACGAGCCGTTTCGCGTTGGGCCTGTGAACCTGAGCATCGAACCGGGCGAAATCCTGTTCATCGTCGGGGAAAACGGCTGCGGCAAGACTTCGCTGATCAAGCTGCTACTGGGCCTGTACGCCCCACAACGCGGTGAAGTGCGCCTGAACGGCAAGGCCGTCGGCCCGGAGGCGCTGGACGACTATCGCCAGCTGTTCACCACCGTGTTCGCCGATTACTATCTGTTCGAAGACCTGCCCGAGCACGAGCACAGCCTGCCCAGCGATGCCACGCGTTACCTGGAACGGCTGGAAATTGCCCACAAGGTCAGCGTACGCGATGGCGCCTTCACCACCACCGACTTGTCGACCGGGCAGCGCAAGCGCCTGGCGCTGGTCAATGCCTGGCTGGATGGGCGGCCGGTACTGGTGTTCGATGAGTGGGCGGCGGACCAGGACCCAACCTTCCGCCGGGTGTTCTACACCGAGCTGTTGCCGGACCTGAAGCGTTTGGGCAAGACCATCATCGTGATCTCGCATGATGACCGGTACTTCGATACGGCGGACAAGGTGGTGCACCTGAGCCGTGGGAAGGTGGTCGAGGCATTGGAGCCGGCTTGAGTGACCGAGGGGCGCTATGCGCCCCATCACCTTTACGCTCCCTATAATCGATCTATAGTCGACCTATAATTGCCTATAAACCACGTCTCTCATACGGCCTATAATAGCTCTATAATCACTCTATAATTGACTATAAAGCTGTATGGGAGGCCGTAATGCCGGAAACCGCCCAGCGCTAGCATCGCGGCTGTCGAAATTGATCATGCAAGTTGCCGTGGGCAGTGCAGCAAGCTCGGGGGTGTTTCTGGCGGCCCCCAGGCGTACCGGTAAATCCACCTTTGCACGCGAAGACCTTCGACCCGCTCTCGAAGCTGCGCAGGCAATCGTGCTGTACGCCGACCTCTGGAAAGACCTGACCAAAGACCCAGGCCAAGTCATCGTGGAAACCGTGCGTGAGGCGCTCGGGCGTAACGAAGGCTTCATTACGCGGCTGGCAAAGTCCACTGGCATGGAGAAGGTAACCGTAGGTGGCCTGAATTTCAGCGTGGACAAGATCGGGCTGGGGCAAGATGTCGATCTCACCAGTGCGCTGGTCGCGCTCTCCGACGAATCACGCAAGATCATCGTGCTGATCATCGACGAGGCGCAACATGCAATCACGACCGACCAGGGAATAGCAGCCTTGTTCGCCCTCAAAGCGGCCCGGGACGAACTCAACAGCTCGAAGCACCATGGGTTGCGCATCGTTTGCACGGGCTCGAACCGGGACAAACTGGCCATGCTGCGCAATAGCAAAGATCAGGCGTTCTTCGGCGCTGCGATGGTGCAGTTCCCAACGCTGGATCAGGGCTTCATCGACTGGCTTTGCGCCAACATCGATCTCCCCTGCGCACTCGACCCGGTAGAGGTGTTCCAACTGTTCAAAGAAAGCGGCTACCGCCCTGAGTTACTGGGCGCGGCAGCGGATGAAATACGCTTCGACTTCAGCATCGAGCCTGAAGCCGTACCGGCACGGTTCCGAGAGCTTGTTCAGGCGCAAGCCAATGACCTTAACGCGAACCTGAAAAAGGTGATCCACAGCCTCACTCCGATTCAATCCGCCGTTCTACGCGTCATGTGCGTAAAGGGTAATGAATACGCACCGTTTGAGGCCCCAACCCTGGCACTGTACGCCAAAGCGATGGAACGGGCGGGTGTGCAGGAAAGCGAAATCAAGGCCGAGGTGCCGGGGGTTCAGCAAGCGCTCATCGCCTTGCAGGACAAGCATCTGGTGTGGAGGGCATCACGGGGCGTATACGCGGTAGATGAGCAGGTAATCGTCGATCTGGTCCGCGCTGATGGCTTGCTGGAAGGGCTTGGCTGAAGGTTCCTGTACGTAGAGCGCCCCATCAATCTGGCGCTCTACGCAGGCCGCAATCAGAACAACCAGCGGTACAGTGCGTAAGCCACCACCACCGCCAGCACCGGCCGCAGCACGCGGTAGGCCTTGGGGTTGGCGCGCTTGAACTGCTTCACGTGGCTGCTGATCTTGTTGCTGAAGCGCTTGCTCCAGGCATACGCCTGGTTGATCCCACCCACGCGCTCGTCGTCGGTGTTCTGCGGCGCGGTGGCACGGCCGAGAAAGGCACTGACCTGGCGGTTGATGCGGGTCATCAGCGGGCTGCTCAGTGGGCGCTCGATGTCGCAGAACAGGATCACCCGCGTAACGTCAGTTTCGTTCTTGACCCAGTGCACGTACGTTTCGTCGAACATCACGTCTTCGCCATCACGCCAGGCGTATTCCTGGCCATCCACGTAAATGCGGCAGGCGTCGGAGTTGGGCGTGGACAGGCCCAGGTGGTAGCGCAGCGAGCCTGCGAATGGGTCGCGGTGCGGGTTCAGGTGGCTGCCGCCGGGCAGCAGGGCGAACATCGCGCCTTTGACGTTGGGGATGCTGCTGACCAGCTCGACCGTGCGCGGGCACAAAGCTTCGGCCGACGGCAGGGGTTTGTCGTACCACTTCAGGTAAAAGCGCTTCCAGCCCTTCTTGAAGAACGAGCCAAAGCCTGCGTCGTTGTCCTTTTCGGCGGCGCGGATATAGCCCTCGTCGAACAGGCGCATGGCCTCTTCGCGGATCTCCTGCCAGTTGTCTTTCAGCACGTCCAGTTCTGGGAAGCGCTGGCGGTCCAGGTAGGGTTTGGACGGCACGCCGGAAAACAGGTACATCAACGCGTTGTAGGGGGCGAACAACGCCGAATGGTTGACGAACTGGCGCAACACCGGCAGGCGGGCCTTGCCGCGCAGGTGCACGAACAGCACGCTGCCGAAAAACACCAGCAAGACACCCGCCTTGGCTGCAAAGGAAAAGGTCATGCTTTTACTCCTTGGGGAAGAGCCAGGGCTGCGCGGCCTGCTCTCCAAAAAATCATCCTGCCATCATAAACCGATCCCGCCGAGGTAAAAACAACCCGGGCGGGATCGCATTGATGAAGATTTTGCAATAAACCAGGCCGCCCAACCTTGCGCCGGATCAGCGGCAACGCCGATTATTGCTGGTTTTCCTGCTCGCTGAACAGGTCGCTGAACAGCATGCTCGACAGGTAACGCTCGCCCGAATCGGGCAGGATTACGACGATGGTCTTACCTTGCATTTCCGGCTTTTCGGCCAGGCGCACGGCCGCCGCCATGGCCGCACCGCAAGAAATGCCGCACAGGATGCCCTCTTCCTGCATCAGGCGAATGGCCATGGCCTTGGACTCTTCGTCGGTCACCGTCGCCACTTGGTCGACGATCGACAAGTCGAGGTTTTTCGGCACGAAACCGGCGCCAATGCCCTGGATTTTGTGCGGGCTGGGCTTGAGTTCTTCGCCGGCCAGGGTCTGGGTAATCAGCGGCGACGAAACGGGTTCCACGGCCACCGAGAGGATCGCCTTGCCCTGGGTGTGCTTGATGTAGCGCGATACACCGGTGATGGTGCCACCGGTACCCACGCCCGCCACCAGCACGTCAACCGCACCGTCGGTATCGTTCCAGATCTCCGGTCCTGTGGTCTTTTCGTGGATGGCCGGGTTGGCCGGGTTTTCGAACTGGCCCGGCAGGAAGTACTGGGCGGGGTCGGAGGCGACGATTTCGTTGGCCTTCTCGATGGCGCCCTTCATGCCCTTGGCCGGGTCGGTCAGCACCAGTTCGGCGCCCAGCGCCTTCAGCACCTTGCGGCGCTCCAGGCTCATCGAGGCGGGCATGGTCAGCATCAGCTTGTAGCCACGGGCAGCGGCAACGAAGGCCAGGCCGATACCGGTGTTGCCCGAGGTAGGCTCGACGATGGTCATGCCCGGCTTGAGCTTGCCGCTGCTCTCGGCGTCCCAGACCATGTTCGCGCCGATGCGGCATTTGACCGAATAACCTGGGTTGCGCCCTTCGATCTTGGCAAGGATGGTCACACCGCGAGGGGCGATGCGGTTGATCTGCACCAACGGCGTGTTGCCGATGGAATGGGCGTTGTCTGCAAAGATACGGCTCATGGCAGGGGTCCTTGGCATGAAAAAAAGCAGGGAAAGACCTCAAGGGTAAGCCCCGGCCGATGGCCCGTAAAGCCTGTTCGAACTCAGCGGGGCGCGTCGCGGTCAACCGCACATCCTGCCTTGGAGACGCTCCGATGAGAGCCCGTTATCGCTGGCCGCTGTTGGGCCTGGGCAGCCTGATCGTGCTGCTGGTTGCCCTGCACCTGGCCCTGCCCTACCTGGTGCGCGACTACCTGAACGACAAACTGGCCGACATGGGTGACTACCGCGGCCAGGTAGCCGATGTGGACCTGGCCTGGTGGCGCGGCGCATACCAGATCAATGGCCTGAAAATCGTCAAGACCAGCGGCAAGGTGCCGGTACCGTTTCTCGACGCGCCGCTGATCGACCTTTCGGTGAGTTGGCGTTCGCTGTGGTACGACAAAGCGGTGGTGGCCGAGGTGACCTTCGTGCGCCCCGAGCTGAATTTCGTCGACGGTGGCAGCAAACAGGCATCGCAGACGGGCCAGGGCACCGACTGGCGCCAGCAGCTGGAAAAACTGCTGCCCATCACCCTCAACGAAGTGCGAATCGACAACGGCGTGCTGACCTTCCGCAACTTCAACTCCAAACCACCGGTCGACCTCAAGGCCACACAACTGAACGCCAACATCCGCAACCTGACCAATGTTCGCGACAAAAAAGGCCGTCGCGATGCGAGTTTCGAAGGTACGGCGCTCATCGCGGGCGATGCGAAGGTAGAAAGCCGTGCCACCTTCGACCCGTTCAGTGATTTCGATGACTTCAAATTCAGGCTTCGCGCTACCGGCATCGAACTGCGCAAACTGAATGATTTTGCCAGCGCCTATGGCAAGTTCGACTTCAATGCCGGGCATGGTGACGTGGTGATCGAGGCCCAGGCGGAAAACGGCCGGCTAAATGGCTATATAAAGCCGCTGCTGCGCGATGTCGACGTGTTCGACTGGCAACAGGACGTCGAAGAAAAGGACAAGGGCTTCTTCCGCTCGGTGTGGGAGGCCTTGGTGGGTGCGACCGAGACGGTCCTGAAGAACCAGCCGAAAAACCAGTTCGCCACCCGCGTGGAACTCAGTGGCAGCGTGCACAAGCAGGATATCAGCGCCTTCGAGGCGTTCTTGCAGATCCTGCGCAACGGGTTTATCCAGGCGTTCAATGCCCGGTATGAGCGGGGGGCGCCGGATGCCGACTGAGTCGGCGTGACGGGGCATTCAGGGACTGAATACCCGGTCTGCGTTTTCAGTTGCCTAACCCCGCGTTATAGTCGGTGACAAATAAATTCATGTGTTGCCTGTACCGGCCTCTTCGCGGGTAAAACCGCTCCTGCACAGGACCGCGCAGCCCTCAAGCTTGCGCCGTTCTGTGTAGGAGCGGTTTTACCCGCGAAGAGGCCTGTACAGGCTTACAACAGAGGACAAACCGATGAAGTTCGAAGGCACCCGCGACTACGTCGCCACAGACGACCTGAAACTGGCGGTAAATGCGGCTATCACCCTCGAACGCCCGCTGCTGGTCAAGGGTGAACCGGGCACCGGCAAGACCATGCTCGCCGAGCAGTTGGCCGCCTCGTTCGGCGCTCGCCTGATCACCTGGCACATCAAGTCCACCACCAAGGCCCACCAAGGGCTGTACGAGTACGACGCAGTCAGCCGCCTGCGCGATTCGCAGTTGGGCGTGGACAAGGTGCACGATGTGCGCAATTACCTGAAAAAGGGCAAGCTGTGGGAGGCCTTCGAGGCCGAAGAGCGGGTGATTCTGCTGATCGACGAAATCGACAAGGCCGACATCGAGTTCCCCAACGACCTGCTGCAAGAACTCGACAAGATGGAGTTCTACGTCTACGAAATCGACGAGACCATCAAGGCCAAGCAACGCCCGATCATCATCATTACCTCGAACAACGAAAAAGAGCTGCCGGACGCTTTCCTGCGCCGCTGCTTCTTCCACTACATTGCCTTCCCCGACCGCACCACCTTGCAGCAGATCGTCGACGTGCATTACCCGAACATCAGCCAGTCGCTGGTCAGTGAGGCGCTGGATGTGTTCTTCGACGTACGCAAAGTGCCGGGCCTGAAGAAAAAGCCGTCCACCTCCGAGCTGGTCGACTGGCTCAAGTTGCTGATGGCCGACAATATCGGTGAAGCGGTGTTGCGCGAACGCGACCCGACCAAGGCCATTCCGCCGCTGGCCGGTGCGCTGGTGAAGAACGAGCAGGACGTGCAACTGCTCGAGCGCCTGGCCTTCATGAGCCGGCGCGGCAACCGCTGACAGGAGCCGGGCCATGCTGCTCAACCTGTTCAATGAAATGCGTGCGGCCAAGGTGCCGGTATCGGTACGCGAGTTGCTGGACCTGCATCAGGCCCTGCAAAAGCACGTGGTGTTCGCCGACATGGACGAATTCTACTACCTCGCCCGCGCCATCCTGGTGAAGGACGAACGCCATTTCGACAAGTTCGACCGGGCCTTTGCCGCCTACTTCAAAGGCCTGGAAAACCTCGACCGGCATATCGAGGCACTGATCCCCGAAGACTGGCTGCGCAAGGAGTTCGAGCGCTCGCTGAGCGAGGAGGAACGCGCGCAGATCCAGTCGCTGGGCGGCCTGGACAAGCTGATCGAGGCATTCAAGAAACGCCTTGAAGAGCAAAAGGAACGCCACGCTGGCGGCAACAAGTGGATCGGTACCGGCGGCACCAGCCCGTTCGGCTCGGGCGGTTTCAACCCCGAAGGCATTCGCGTTGGCGAGGCCGGTAAACGCCAAGGCAAAGCGGTAAAGGTGTGGGACCAGCGCGAGTACAAGAACCTCGACGATCAGGTGGAACTGGGCACACGCAACATCAAGCTGGCCCTGCGCCGGCTGCGCAAGTTCGCCCGTGAAGGCGCCGCCGAAGAGCTGGACATCGACGGCACCATCGACCACACCGCGCGTGACGCCGGGTTGCTGAACATCCAGATGCGCCCGGAACGGCGCAACACCGTCAAGCTGCTGTTGCTGTTCGATATCGGCGGCTCGATGGACGCCCACATCAAGGTCTGCGAAGAGCTGTTCTCAGCCTGTAAAACCGAGTTCAAGCACCTGGAGTACTACTACTTCCACAACTTCCTCTACGAGTCGGTGTGGAAGAACAACCTGCGCCGCACCTCGGAGCGGTATTCCACCTTCGACCTGCTGCACAAGTATGGCGACGACTACAAAGTGATTTTCGTCGGCGACGCGGCCATGGCGCCCTACGAAATCACCCAGCCAGGTGGCAGCGTGGAGCACTGGAACGAAGAGGCCGGGTACGTGTGGATGCAGCGGTTCATGGAGAAATTCAGGAAGATCATCTGGATCAACCCGTATCCGAAGCAAGCCTGGGATTACACGGCTTCGACCCATCTGGTGAGGGACTTGATCGAGGACAAGATGTACCCGTTGACCTTGCAGGGGTTGGAGGAAGGGATGCGGTATCTGTCCAAGTGATGCAGCCTATATGGGCCCTTTCGCGGGTTTACCGCGAAAGGGCTGGCAGCCTCACCGCCAACGATCCAGGTAAACCTGGTGCTCCCGCCAAGCCTCGTCCTGCACCACCGCCTTGAACCGCACCACCGTCCCTGGCATGCACTGCGCCAGCTGCGCCAGCGCCAACGGCGTCAACGCCCCCAGCCGCGGATAACCGCCAATGGTCTGCCGGTCATTGAGCAACACGATCGGCTGCCCATCCGGCGGTACCTGCACCGCCCCCAGCGGTATCCCTTCGGAAATCATCGGTGCACCCTGATAGACCAGCTGCGGCCCCAACAGACGGATACCCATGCGGTCCGCCCGGCTGTCCAGTGTCCACTCCCGGTTGAAGGCCTCGAACAGGCTGGTACCGCTGAATTCACCGATCTGCGCGCCCATCACCAGGTCAAGCACAGGCTTTTGCGGGTACTGTGGACGCAGTGCGTGCGGCACCTCGCGCAGGGTTGCATCGCTGCCGGTGAAACTTAATGCCTGGCCTTTAGCCAACGCGGCACCCTGGCCATCGATGCCACCCAGTTCTTCACGGACCACCGTGGCACAACTGCCCAGTACATCCTCGCCCCTGAACCCACCCGGTGCCGCCAGGTATGCCCGCACACCCTGCCTGGGCTGCTTCAGGGTCAGGCGCTGCCCCTGGCCCAGAGCAAAGCTGCGCCAAGGTGCGATCGGCTGATCATCGACGCGCGCGTCCAGGTCGGCACCGGCCAGCGCCAGCACACAATCCTGCTCCGCCACTGCACAAAAACCTCCCAGCGCCACCTCGACAACCGGCGCGTCCAACGGGTTGCCCAGCAGCCAGTTGGCCCAGTGCATCGCCACCCAGTCCAACGCGCCGCCCTGGGTCACCCCCAGATGGCGTACGCCGAAACGCCCGGCGTCCTGCAACTGACACAACGGCGTACTGGCCTCGATCTTCAACTGCGTCATCCTTGCGCCTCCACATCACCGCCCAAGGCCAGGAACTCGCTACGTGAAACCGGCACGAAACGCACCCGATCACCCGGTTGCAACAGGCTGTAGCCCTCACGCTCTCGGTCGAACAAGCGCACCGGGGTACGCCCGATCAGGTTCCAGCCACCCGGCGATACCGCCGGATACGCCGCCGTCTGGCGCTCGGCAATGCCCACGCTACCCGCCGCCACCCGCTTGCGCGGGGTGCTCAGGCGTGGGCTGGCCAGGCGTTCGTCCACCAGGCCCATGAAACCGAAACCGGGGGCGAACCCCAAAGCAAAAACCGGGTAATCACGTTCGCTGTGCAAGTGAACAACCTCGGCTTCAGTCAACCCGCTACGGGCCGCCAGCACAGGCAGTTCAGGGCCGACGCTGGCGTCGTACCACACCGGGATCTCATGTCGGCGCCCGCCGCCGCCGGCGTCGGGCTGCAAACCTTCCAGCGCCTGATCAATCAGTGCCCTCGCCTCGCCAGGCGGCAGGGCGAACTGCACCATCAGCGTGGTGTAGGACGGCACCAGGTCCAGCAGATGCTCGCCGAACGCTGCGCTCAAACGCTGGCTGGCTGCAAGCATCCACGGCATGTTGGCCTCGTCGATACGGTCGAACAAGCGCACCATCAGGCTGTCGATGGCCACCACTTCAATGCGCGCTTTCATCGCGGCTCCAAGGCATCGAGGGCCTGGCGTATCTGCCGCACCGCCGCCACCGAGCTGTCGTTATCGCCATGTACGCACAGCGTGCTTGCCTGCAGGCGCAGGGCGCTACCATCGTCCGCTACCAGTGTGTCACCACGGGCCAGGCGCACGGCTTGCTCCACCACCAGCGCCGGGTCGTGATGCACCGCACCCGGCAAGCGGCGCGATACCAAGTGGCCGCTGGCGGTGTAGGCGCGGTCAGCGAACGCCTCGAACCACAGCGGTACGCCGATTTCATCGCCCAAGGCCTGGGCGGCCCGGTTGTCGGCGGTGGCCATCAACATCAGCGGCAGGGTGCTGTCGTAGGCTGCCACGGCCTCCAGCACCGTGCGCAGTTTGAGCGGGTCGGCCATCATGTCGTTGTACAGCGCACCATGGGGCTTCACGTAGGCCACGCGGCCACCCAGCACTTTGCAGATGCCGTCCAGCGCACCGATCTGGTAGTGCAGCAGGTCGCGGATTTCCTCGGGGCTGCAGGCCATGGAGCGGCGGCCGAAGCCGACCAGGTCCGGGTAGGCCGGGTGCGCACCGATGGTCACGCCGTGCTCCAACGCCAAAGCCACGGTGCGGCGCATGATGCTGGGGTCGCCAGCGTGGTAGCCGCAGGCGATGTTGGCGCAATCGATGTAAGGCATGACCTCGGCATCCAGGCCCATGCGCCAGCTGCCGAAACTCTCGCCCATGTCGCAATTGAGTAGCAGGCGTTCCACCACGCGGTCTCCCTTGTTGTTGTTCATAGGCCTACCTTACCGCGCCAGCAGCTGTTTGCCGCGTGTTTCCGGCAGGCTCAAGGCGGCCACGATCACAATGCCGTAGGACACCGCAGAAAACACGCCGATACCCAGGCCCAGGGGCACGTTCTGGCCGAGCATGCCGATCAGCAACGGGAACAGCGCCGCAATGACTTTGCCGATGTTGTAGCAGAAACCCTGCCCCGAGCCCCGGATGCGCGTGGGGAACAGTTCGGTCAGGAATGCGCCCATGCCGCTGAAGATACCCGATGCGAAGAAGCCCAGCGGGAAGCCCAGCCACAGCATCACCCCATCGCTGACCGGCATCTGCGTGTACAGCAGCACGATGACGAACGAGCCCACGGCGAACAGGATGAAGTTCTTCTTGCGCCCCAGCAGGTCGGACAAGTACGCGCTGACCACATAACCCACGTACGAGCCGACGATCACCATGGCCAGGTAGCCACCCGTGCCCAGCACGCTCAGACCGCGCTCGTTCTTGAGGAAGGTCGGCAGCCACGAGGTGATGGCGTAGTACCCACCCAGTGCGCCAGTGGTCAGCAGGGACGCACGTACAGTGGTCCAGAGCATGCCCGGTGCGAAGATTTCGTAGAAGTGCGAAGGTGCCTCGGCGTTTTCCACCGACTTGGCCTCGCGGTATACCTCGGGGTCCTTGACCAGGCGGCGAACGAAAATCACGAAGATCGCCGGTACCAGCCCCAGCAGGAACAGTGCACGCCAGGCCTGCTCTGGCGGCAACCATGAGAACAGCAGCGCATAGAGAATCGCCGTGAGGCCCCAGCCGATGGCCCAGCCGGACTGCACCATACCAACCGCCTTGCCTCGGTCCTGAGCACGGATCACTTCGCCGATCAACACCGCACCGGCGGTCCATTCGCCGCCGAAACCAAAGCCCATCAAGGTGCGGGCGATCAGCAGTTGCTCATAGTTCTGGGCGAAGCCGCACAGGAAGGTGAAGAAGGCGAACCACAGCACCGTCAACTGCAGGGTGCGTACCCGGCCGATGCGGTCGGAAAGAATACCGGCCACCCAGCCACCCACGGCCGAAGCGATCAGCGTGCTGGTGTGGATCAACCCGGCTTCGGTGGTGGTGATGCCCCACAGCATGATCAGCGTGGGGATGACGAAGCTGAGCATCTGCGTGTCCATGCCGTCCAGGCCATAGCCGATCTTGCAGCTCCAGAAGGTGCGCCGTTGCTGTTTGTCGATGTCGCGGTACCAGGCGAAGGGCCCGGACGAAGGGGGGGAACTGACCTGCTGCTGCACGCCGGTGGGGTTCATGGATGCCTCGGCTTGTTGGTATTGTTTTATGGGCGACATAAAGCGTCGCGGCCTGGGCACCATTGTTCAGAGGCCGCGACGCTTGAGTCCAACGATAAAAACCGCCGGTCTGGAACAAGAAAAACTGATCATGAACCTTCGCTTCCTCGAAACCTTCGTCTGGGTCGCCCGGCTCAAAAGCTTCCGCCTGACGGCGCAAAAGCTGTTCACCACCCAGGCCTCGGTGTCCAGCCGCATTGCCGCGCTGGAGGCCGACCTGGGCGTAAAACTGCTGCTGCGCGATTCCCGGGGCGTCAGCCTGACCCCAGAAGGTGGCAAGGTGCTGGAATATGCCGAGCGCATGCTGGAAACCGCCAAGGCCATGAAGCAGTCGCTGGACAGCGACCGGGCCAAGGTCGGGCGAATTCGTATTGGCGTGATGGACACGGTAATCCACACCTGGATGAGCGCGCTGGTGGCGGAACTGACCGAGCGCTACCCACAGGTGGAAATCGAGCTGGTGGCCGACACCGCGCTGAACCTGCGCGAGCAGTTGCAAAAGGGTTTTCTCGACGTGATTCTGCAGACCGACTTGCTGCGCGAGCAGTCCATCCGCAGCCTCGACCTGGCGCGCTACCCGATGGGCTGGGTAGTGGCTGCCGGCTCGCACCAGCACCGGGACTATGCCTCGCTGGCCGAGCTTGGTCGCGAGCGCATCATCACCTTCTCGAAGAACTCACGGCCGCACCAAGAGGTGCTGAGTCTTCTGCAAGCTGCGGGCGCAGAAGCGCCGCGGTTGAACTGCGTGAACTCGGTGGCGGCGATCACCCGGCTGTTGCGCGACGGTTTTGGCATTGGCGCATTGCCCCCAGCGCTGGTGGATGCCGAGCTGGGCCGGGGTGAGTTGGTGCTGCTGGAGGGGCTGCAACCGCCGCCGAGCCTGGAGCTGGTGGTGGCGTGGCAGACCGGGGTGGCGTTGGTGGATGAGGTGGTTGGGGTTTGTCGACAGGTGCTGGAAGCGTATGCGCGGGATGTGGGGGGGCAGCGGATAATGCTCTTCTGATACGACCAGCGTGGTTTTTGGACTACCGCCTACGGTTCTCATCCCGTGAATGGCTGCCACCCAAGTCCTGTGGAAACGATTGAACTGGCGGTTCCAGCAGAGAAAACGCCAAACTCCGCACCTGATAATTCTGCCAGTAGTAAATTCGGGTTATGCCGCGTAGTTTACCGTTCGTGCAACTACTGCACACCAGCGTAGAGTGAACGATCATGAAAAGTGAACGGCAACTGCTTGAGGATCCATTTTACGGTGAGCCCAAATCATCCGACAGCCACCCCGGAAAGTTCAAAGGCAAGATGAAATGGCCACTCGGGCGAGAAGCGCCTCTCAAACCTATCGATGTATATTTAACTATCAGTGATGCGAACTATTGGAGAGGTGTCGCCATTCTAGACAAACCGTTTGATCGCGTCGTCGTATCTATAAAAAAAGGACTTCCGGATGGAGTTTACTCGACCAGCGATTTCAACAATAATATCTTCGTCAAATGCATTTATGACGGCATGATTGCCGGCAGCATGGTTGGAACAGTAAAGTTTGATACAAAAATGGGAAACCTCAAGATTACCGATGTTTCTGGCAGTTTCGAGGCTGACTACAGCAGGACGCCAGACATGCCCGCCCCCCTGAAAAATGCCCCTCCCAAAACAAACAATGAAACATCCAAGTTCAAACTATCCTGCAATTTTGAGTTCTTGGATATTGCTAAATCATCCACGGACAAAACGTGATGAAATGCAGTTTCCTTCTCCAATTACCAACATGGCTTTCATGCGACCGCCTTGTCCTGACGACTGCGTTCGCATGAGAGGCCCGGCCACGGCCTGCAGGTCATGGAGCCAGAGAGTGTCGCCGGCCCGACAATCTAGGCATCACTGCTAAAGCCCTGGGGGCGCTGCGCGCAGCTTAGCGCCAGCTTTCTTTCACCGCCCTGCGCCGCCCACCCAGGATCACCCAGCCAATCCCCAGCAACAGGCTTTCGACCACAAAGGCCAGCACAAACCCTGCGCCAACGCCCCAGCCAATCGCCTCGGGCACCAGCAAAATCTGGTAGCTGTAACCATTGAGGGTTTCTTCGCGCAACTGCGGGTCGGCCTGCACCAGCACATGCCAGGTACGCTCGGCCCACGGCCCTTGCAGCGCCTGCCATTCGTTTTCCAGCAGTTCGTTGCGGATCATCAGGCTTTCGATGCTGTTGGCATCACTGTTGAACACCGGGTCGTCACTGCTGCGGTAATGCTGCAGCAACGCCTGCAAGTCGCCTTTGAAAAAGCGCTCAGCCGTTTGCCGAAACCCGTCGAGCGCCTCGCGCGACTCGAACAGGTGCGCCTCGACCCGCTGGCTATAGTCCTTGACCAGCCCCGGGACCTGAATGCCGGCCAGCAGGCCGAAGGTGAACAGCAGCAACCGCAGGTAACTTCTGAACATGCAGCGTCCTTAGCTTTGGCCGTGCGCCACGCATTCGCCATGGCGCCACAGCGCCCACTGACCCGGCTCGTAGCGGTGCCAGGTCTCGTTTTCGGTCAGGGCCTCGGTGGCGATCACCGTGACCACGTCGTTGGGGGTGGTTTCGGTATGAAAATCAACGATCAGGTCGACATCTTTCAAGCGTGCAGCGCCAAACGGCGCTCGCCGGGTGATGTGCACCAGCTTGGTCGAGCAGAAGCAGAACAGCCAGTCGCCGTCACTGAGCATGCAGTTGAACACGCCCTGCCCACGGTAACCCGCACAGGCTTCGACCAGCACCGGCAGCAGCTGTTCCACCGGCACCGGCTCTGGAAAGGCACTGCGAATGCGGTTGAGCAGGTCGCAGAAAGCCGCCTCGCTGTCGGTATCACCGACCGGCCGGTAGAAGCTGGCCTGGCCCTTGAAGTCGCCCAACTGGCCGTTGTGCGCGAAGCACCAGTTGCGCCCCCACATTTCCCGCACGAACGGGTGGGTGTTGGACAGGCACACCTTGCCGACGTTGGCCTGGCGGATATGACCGATCACCACTTCGCTCTTGATCGGGTAGCGCTGCACCAGGTTGGCCACTTCCGATTCGCTGCTCGCGGCTGGGTCCTGGAACAGGCGCAGGCCACGGCCTTCGTAAAAGCCGATACCCCAGCCATCACGGTGAGGGCCGGTGCGCCCACCGCGCTGCATCAGGCCTGTGAAGCTGAAAACGATGTCGGTAGGGACGTTGGCACTCATGCCCAGCAGTTCACACATAGGCGTGTCTCCGTTTACAGACGGGGCTCGACCCGGCCACCGCCACGCGGGGCGGCTGGGAGCGGGGCGTCACGGTAACGGTCGCCGCGCTCAGCGGCCAGCGGCGCATGGGCAACGACTGCATCATCTTCAACCGCTTGGCGCTTGGCGGCGGCTTCGGCCTGCGCGCGGCGCTCACGGGCGCGTTTTTCAAGCGGCCAGCGCAGCAGCACGAAGAGGAAATACAGGCCAAAGGCGATCAAGCCATACATGGCGAAGTCGGACACTGCTCGCCAGGCGTTGTTACCGACCTTGAAGGCGACGTCCAACGCGGTGATGGCAATGGCCGGGGCGAAGCTGTCCTTTACCGGGTCGACGATGGTCGGCGTCAGCAGCAGCACCGCCAGCACCACCCGCAGCGGTTCGCGCAGCCAGCGCCACATCCAGCCGGTGAGCTTGAAGCCCACCAGCAGGCAGCCCAGCGCGGCCACAGCGTACAGGCCCCAGGCGAAGGTGTAGTCGTTCTCGGTCATGGTGTTCGTGCAAGCCAGGCAAAGAGATGCCTATGATAAACACTTTTCCGGGCGCAGACAGTGTTTGCCTGTCCCCAGCCAAGAGATCACCCATGCCCAACAAGCCTCAGCCGCCCATCGCCCACGCCGATAACGCCGCCGACCCGTACGCCTGGCTGCAACAGCGCGACACTCCCGAGGTACTCGCCTACCTGCAAGCCGAAAACGCCTACCAGGAAGCCTGCCTGGCCGACCAGGCAGCGTTGCGTGAGCAGTTGTTCGAAGAGATCAAGGGTCGCATCCTGGAAACCGACCTGTCGCTGCCGTCGCCCTGGGGCCCCTACCTGTACTACACCCGCACCACCGCCGGCGACGAGTACCCACGTCACTACCGCTGCCCACGCCCTGCCGACGATTCGAACACCGTCGATGAAAGCCAGGAGCAACTGCTGCTCGACCCCAACGCCCTGGCCAATGGCGGCTTCCTGTCGCTGGGGGCGTTCAACGTCAGCCCCGACCACCGCCTGCTGGCCTACAGCCTCGACACCAGTGGCGACGAAATCTACACCCTGTACGTCAAGGACTTGGCCAGTGGCAGCGTCACGCCCCTGCCCTTCGACGACTGCGACGGCAGCCTGACCTGGGCCAACGACAGCCAAACGCTGTTCTTCGCCGAACTGGACGACACCCATCGGCCATGGCGCCTGCATCGCCACACCCTGGGCACTGACGCCGTGCAGACCGTGTTCGAAGAGCCCGACGGGCGCTTCTTCCTGCACTGCTATCGCACCAGCTCCGAGCGCCAACTGGTGCTGCTGCTGAACAGCAAGACCACCAGCGAAGCCTGGGTACTGGACGCCGAAACCCCGCAGGCGCCGTTCACCTGCCTGGCGCCGCGTGTCGAAGGCCATGAATATTTCCCCGACCATGGCCAGCTCGACGGCGAGTGGCGCTGGTTCATCCGTACCAACCAGGACGGCATCAACTTCGCTCTTTACCATGCCCCTGTCGCGCCAGTGCCAGGCCGTGAGCAATGGCAGGTGCTGGTGGCGCACCGCGACGCAATCATGCTCGAAGGCCTCAGCCTCAATGCCAGCGCCCTCACCCTGAGCCTGCGTGAAGGCGGCCTGCCAATCATCGAAGTACGCCCGCAGGGGCTGTCGGCCTATCGCGTCGAGCTACCCGACGCCGCCTACAGCCTGTACGTACAGGACAGCCTGGAGTTCGTCAGCACACGCGTGCGCCTGCGCTACGAAGCCCTCAATCGCCCGGCCCAGGTGCGCCAGCTGGAGCTGGCCACGGGCGCGCAGGTTGTGCTCAAGCAAACCCCGGTGCTGGGTGCGTTCGATGCCGATGACTATGTCAGCGAGCGCCTGTGGGCGACTGCGGCGGACGGCACCCAGGTGCCGATCAGCCTGGTACGCCGTCGCCGCGACCAGGGCAAGACCGTGCCGCTGTACCTGTACGGTTACGGCGCCTATGGGGAAAGCCTCGACCCGTGGTTCTCCCATGCGCGCCTGAGCCTGCTGGAGCGTGGCGTGGCCTTTGCCATCGCCCACGTGCGCGGCGGCGGTGAACTGGGTGAAGCCTGGTACCGCGCGGGCAAGCAGGAGTACAAGCACAACACCTTCAGCGACTTCATCGCCTGCGCCGAGCACCTGATCGCCAAAGGCGTGACGGCTGCCGATCGCTTGGCCATCAGCGGCGGCAGCGCCGGCGGCCTGCTGATCGGCACGGTGCTCAACCTGCGCCCCGAGCTGTTCCGCTGCGCGATTGCCGAAGTGCCGTTCGTCGACGTGCTCAACACCATGCTCGACCCCGAGCTACCGCTGACCGTGACCGAATACGACGAATGGGGCAACCCAGAGGAACCGCAGGTTTACGAGCGCATCAAGGCGTATGCACCTTATGAGAACGTAAAGGCCCAGGACTATCCAGCGATGCTGGTGGTGGCGGGTTACAACGACAGCCGCGTGCAGTACTGGGAAGCGGCCAAATGGGTGGCGCGGTTGCGTACGCGCAAGACCGACGACCACCTGCTGCTGCTCAAGACCGAAATGGGCGCAGGGCATGGCGGGATGAGCGGGCGATACCAAGGGCTGAAGGATGTGGCGCTGGAATATGCGTTCGTATTCGGCGAGCTGGGTATCGTTTGAGATAGCTAGGGGCGCTTTGCGCCCCTTTCGCGACACAAGGCCGCTCCCACATGAGTCCTGCGCGGTATCTGCGGAAGCGGCCTAGTGTCGCGATGGGCTGCAAAGCAGCCCCAAAAACCACCGCCACACACGTCTGCTATATCAATCATCATCCACCGCCGGTTTCGGCGGTTCTGGCCGCAACCCCGGCAATGGCTGGTCCTTCGGCGGCCCGGGCACCGGCATCGGTGGCAACAGCGGCGCCCCCGGCTGGCTGTCATAAGCCTTGGGCGGCGTACTCGGGGTTATCTGCGGGTATGGCGTAGGCGTCGGCGTACCGGGTGCGCCGGGTACCGGGGTAGTGAGCCGGGGTGGCGTGCTGGCGGCTTCGGCCAGGGGCCAGCCTGCCAGCAACAGCGCGGTGAGGATCGCGTGAAACATCAGCAACCTCCTGTCGGGAACCTTCCAACAGCCTACGCCTAAATCAAAGCTTTCGCCTGTCCGCCTGCCCTGCAAGCGCGCTAGACTCAATGACATAACCGTCATCTGCCTGATCAGAACAAAGGAAACAACATGAGCTCCACCTCTTCCGCCGCCGCCACCGCGCGCCTCGACCGCATTCTGGCCGACGCCAAGCGCGACAAGGAAATGGGCTACCGCGACAAGGCCCTGAGAATGTACCCGCACGTTTGTGGCCGCTGCGCCCGCGAGTTCGCCGGCAAGCGCCTGAGCGAGCTGACCGTGCACCACCGCGACCACAACCACGACAACAACCCGCAGGACGGCTCCAACTGGGAGCTGCTGTGCCTTTACTGCCACGACAACGAGCACTCGCGCTACACCGACCAGCAGTACTTCAGCGAAGGCTCCACCAGCACCCCGAGCATCGCCAAGGCCACTCACAACCCGTTCGCTGGTCTTGCGGGCATGCTGAAGAAAGACTGACCATCGATTTGCCCCCCGCAGCTACCGGGCAGCCCGTATAATCGCGCTTTTTTCGCGAAGGGCCCCGGTACGTGGCAAACAAACGATACAGCTGCATCGGCCTGTTCAACCCAAAGTCGGCAGAAAACGTCGGCTCGGTGATGCGCGCCGCGGGCTGCTATGGCGTCAATTCGGTGTTTTACACCGGCAAACGGTATGAGCGCGCGCGTGACTTCGTCACCGACACCAAGCGCGTGCACTACGACATCCCGCTGATCGGCATCGACGATCTGCAGCGCATCATCCCGCTGGGCTGCACGCCAGTGGCGGTGGAGCTGGTGGAAGGTGCGCGGCCCTTGCCGGAATATACCCACCCGGACCGGGCCATCTACATCTTCGGGCCGGAGGATGGTTCGTTGAGCGAGGAAGTGCGGGGGTGGTGTGAAGAGACTATCTACATTCCGACCGAGGGTTGCATGAACCTGGCAGCGACGGTGAACGTGGTGCTGTATGACCGTTTGGCCAAAGGGCTGAATACCCGCTCGGGGCCCAAGTTCAAGTAATGAAAAGGCCGCCACTGCAACAGCAGGGGCGGCCAGGTGCTGAGCTCCGTCAGAACAGCACCGGTCTTGCTCGAATCACGAAGCGTTGATCCAGATGGTCTTCAGCTCCGTGTACTGGTCGTGGGCCCAGATGGACTTGTCGCGCCCACCAAAGCCAGACTCTTTGTAGCCACCGAACGGCGTGGTCACGTCACCTTCGCCGAAGCAGTTGACTGTGACCACACCCGCGCGGATTTCACGCGACAGGCGCAGCGCATTGCGCAGGCTGCCGGTGTAGGCCGAAGCCGCCAGGCCGTATACGGTGTCGTTGGCCAGCTCGATCGCCTCGTCGATGGTCTCGAAGCTGGTCACGCTCAGCACCGGGCCGAAGATTTCCTCGACGAACAGTTTGTTGTCACGGCCAACGTTGTCGACGATGGTCGGCTGCACGAACACGCCGTCCTCGGTTTCGCCCCCCTGAACGATGCTGAGTTTTTGCTCGGCAGCGTATTCCAGGTACGACTTGACCTTCTCGAAATGCGACTTGCTGACCATGGCGCCCAGGCGGTTGTCCGGGTCCAGCGGGTCGCCCAGCTTCCAGCCCTTCAGGTGCTTGGCGATCAGGCTCAGCAGCTCGTCCTTCACGTCCTTGTGCACGATCAGGCGCGACGAGGCCGAGCAGTTCTCCCCCATGTTCCAGAACGCACCGGCGGTGACGAACTGGGCCACTTCGTCCAGGTCCTCGACGTCGTTCATGACCACGGCCGGGTTCTTGCCACCCAGCTCCAGGACGATGCGCTTGAGGTTGGACTCGGCAGCGTATTTCAGGAACAGGCGGCCAGTGTCGGTCGAGCCGGTGAAGCTGACCATCGGGATATCCATGTGCCGGCCGATGGCCTCACCCACTTCGCGGCCACCGCCAGGCACCAGGTTGAACACACCGGCCGGGATGCCGGCCTCGTGGGCCAGCTCGGCCACGCGCAGGGCGCTGAGGGTGGTTTCTTTGGCCGGTTTGACCACAATCGAGCAACCGGCAGCCAGCGATGGGGCAATCTTCCAGGCCAGCATCAGCAGCGGGAAGTTCCACGGCAGCACCAGGCCGACTACGCCAATGGCTTCACGCACCACCATGGTGACGGCTGCGTTGCCGGTCGGCGCGGTGGCGTCGTAGATCTTGTCGATCAGCTCGGCGTGCCAGCGGAGCGTGTGGATGGTTTCCGGTACATCGACTGTCTGGCACTCGCTGACCGGCTTGCCACTGTCCAACGCTTCCAGCACGGCCAGCTCGTGGGCATTGTCCTCCAGCAACTGGGCGAACTTCTGCAGCACGTGCTTGCGGTCGCTGGGCTGCATCTTCGACCAAGTGCCTGCTTCGAACACACGCTTGGCAGCGGCCACGGCGACGTTGACATCGTTGACGTCGCAGGCGGCGACCTCGGCCAGTTGCTTGCCGGTGGCCGGGTTGGTGGTGACGAAGGTCTTGCCCGAGATGGCATCGCGGAATTCGCCGTCGATGAAGGCCTTGGTCCGCAGTTGCAGTTCGGCGGCGATGGCCGCGTATTGTTCCTTGCTCAGCAATTCAGCCATTTTTCCGGCCTCCTTATTTGATCTGGGCGATGGTGGCTTTCAGCTCGGTGACCACGCGCTTGAGTGCTTGCTTCTCGGCGTCATCCAGGTCGTACAGCGGCTTGCGCACGCCGCCGGTTTTCAAGCCATTCAGGGCCACGCCGTTCTTGATGGCCTGGACGAACTTGCCACCTTCCAGGAAGTCCATCAGCGGCATCATGGCGGCCATGATCTTGCGGCCTTTGGCGAAGTCCTTCTCGATCACGCAGGCCTCGTAGAGGGCCACGTGCTCGCGCGGGATGAAGTTGGAACCGGCGCAGACCCAGCTCTGGGCGCCCCAGGCGAAGAACTCCAGGGCCTGGTCGTCCCAGCCGCACGACAGCTGGATGTTCGGGCGATGGATGGCCAGGCGGTGCAGCTGGGCCATGTCACCGGAGCTTTCCTTGATGGCGACGATGTTCTTCACGTCGGCCACGGCGTCGAAGAATGCTTCACCCATGCTCACGCTCATGCGGCCTGGGTAGTTGTAGAGCATGATCGGCAGACCGGCGGCAGCGTCGACAGCCTTCACGTGCAGGGCGATTTCCTGCTGGGTCGGCAGCGCGTACGGTGGGGTGCCGACCAGCAGCGCGTCAGCCTTGATTTCCTTGGCGTGCTGGGCGAAGGCAACCGCATCTTCGGTACGGATGCCACCGGTGCCGACGATCAGCGGCAGGCGGCCGTTGAGCACGTCCTTGGCCTGGGCAGCCAGGTCGATGCGCTCCTGGGTGGTGTGGGCGTAGTACTCGCCGGTGGAGCCGCCAATGATGACGCCGTGGACTTTCGACTCGACCAGGTATTCGAGGACCTCGGCGAACGCCGCCTTGTCGATCGAGCCGTCCGCAGCCAGCGGAGTGATTGCCGGGGTGTAGATGCCTTCGAATTTCACGGTAGGTTCTCCAGTGCGTTGCTCAGTGTTGTGAAGGCCGCAACGCAAAGACGCTGCGGCGGGTTGTAGGGTTTCAGCTCAGCGAAGCCGCTTGTTGCAGGTTCAGCGAGCGGGTTTCCGGGGCCAGGGCAACCGAGAAAGCCAGGCCGACGAAGGTCACGGCAGCGGCGGCGTACATGGTGGCGCCGATGCCGTAGCTATCGAGGGCGATGGGCACCAGCCAGGTGCCGACGGCGGCACCGACCCGCGACATGGAGGTGCCCACGCCCACGGCGCCGGCACGGATTTCGGTGGGGAACAATTCGTTGGGGTACACCAGCTGCAGCACCTGGGCGCCACCGATGAACAAGGCATAGGCACCAAACAGCACCAGGATGAGCATCTCGTTGCCGTTGCTGAAGGCACCCAGGCCCAGCAGCGCCAACCCCGACCAGAAGAAGCTGTGCAACAGCGTGGTGCGCCGGCCGATGGTGTTGAGCAGGCGGGTGCCCACAATACAGCCGACCACGAAGAGGAAGGTGATTGCAATGGAGCCGATCGATGCCCAGTCACCTTTGAGGTTCAGCGCGCCCAGCACTTTCGGGGCGAATGCGTACACCGCAAACACAGGGATCACCGAGCAGGTCCAGAACATGGTGACGAACAACATGCGCTTGCCATAGCCGGAGTGCAGCAGGCTGAGGAACGACAGTTTGCGGGCCTTGGGCTCTTCCGGCAGGTTGCTCAGCGAAAACCCCTGGCCGTAGACGCGCTTGATCACCTCATCGGCCTCGGCCGAGCGGCCCTTGCTGATCAGCCAGCGTGGCGATTCGGGAGTACCCAGGCGGATGGCGAACAGCAGCGCACCGATCACTGCGGCGCTGGCCAGCACCAGGCGCCAGGCATCGTCGCCGCCGTGGCGAAGGATGGCCTCACCCGCCAGATAGGCAGTGGCGGCGCCGGCAAACCACAACACCGTCAGGGTAGCCAGGCGCGGGCCACGGTTCTTCCTGGGCAGAAACTCCACCAGCAGCGACGTGGCGACCGGATATTCGATACCCACGGCAATACCGATGGCGAACCGCAGCAGGAACAATACCAGCGCCGACTCGACCCAGAACTGCGCGACCGAAGCCAGGATGAACAAGGTCGGGCCAACGAAGAACACGCGCTTGCGGCCGAAGCGGTCGGTCAGCCAACCGCCGAAGAAACCACCGAAGAAAATGCCGATCAACGCCGAGGCGGCGATCATGCCCTGCCAGAAACTGGTCAGGTTGAGCCCTGCGGACATCTGCACCATGGCCACGCCGATGATGCTCAGTACATAGCCGTCGACGAACGAGCCGCCACCGGAGCGCAGGGTCAGCCACTGGTGGAAGTTGTTGATCGGTACATCTTCAATCGAAACATTCGGACTTGTCATTATTGTTCCTACCATTTCTGCTACATGCACATTTGCAAGGCGAGCGCGTCCGCGAAACTGAAAACCGCCTTCAGCCCCGGGTGATCGAACTGCGCATCTCGATCATCAAGTTCGGGCAAGCCGCGCCCGTGCCGGCCAACCAATGCCGACGTAAATGTTCTATTGGCCTAACTCAGCTGACGATCAGCTTTCTTTGCCAGCGCGGAACTGCCCCCACATGAGGTTGGCGTTCAGCCCCAGGGAAACCAGGGGTTGCGGCGGGTTTGCAGAGGGCCCGGGGGCATTGAGCAAAAACTCGATCAGCTCGTGCTTGTCGCCAGCCAGCCAGTCGGCCAGCAACTTGCCGGTAACGGTGCCACGGGTAACGCCCAGGCCGTTGCAGCACAGTGCACCTACAACATTGGGCGCCAACTTGCCAAAGAAGCCCATGTGGTTGCGCGATAATGCCAGTGCACCGCCCCAGGTATATTCGAAGTTCACATTGGGCAACATCGGGAAGCGTCGGGCGAACGATTCGCGGTGGCGCTGGACGAAGCGCTCCAGGTATTTGCCATTGCTGCGCCCGTCGGGGTTGTAGCTGAAGCTGTTGCGGATCAACAGGCGGTTGTCGACGGTGCGGCGCATGGTGGTGCCGAACGGGTCGGCCGGGATCACGCCCCAGTAGGGCTTGCCGCCAAGACGTGCCTGTTCGTCCTCGGTCAGCGGCCGGGTGATGCTGCCGTAGGTGAACACCGGCAGCATGCGGCCCTTGAGGAAGCCGAAGCTCATGCCGAAGGCGTTGGTGGTGAGCACCAGCTTGTCGGCGGTGATCGAACCGTGGGCGTGGCGCAGCACCACCTTGTCGCCGTACTCGACGTCGGTGATCGGGGTGTGCTCGTACAACGAGACGTTGGACGGCAGGCTGTCGGCGAGGCCTTTGACCAACGCCGAAGGTTGCAGCAAGGCAGTGCCGGGCGTGAACAGGCCCTTGCGGTAGAAATCCGTGCCGATGTGCTCAGGCAGGTCGCGCCCCTCGACCACTTCGTAGGGTTGCCCCAGTTTGTCCAGCCCCCGGCGGTAGGCATCCAGCACGGCAATACCGCGGCCTTCGATGGCCGCCTGGTACTTGCCGCAGTGGCGGAACTGGCACTCGATGTCGTAACGCTCGATCAGGTCCTTGAGGTACTGCTGGCCACCCAGGTTGAGCTTGAGCACGGTCTTGGCGATATCGATGTCGCCAATGTAGTCCTCGGCGCCGATATCGTGCGGCAGGTCGATGGCAAAGCCGGCATTGCGCCCGGAGGTGCCATAACCGACCTCCTGGGCCTCGACCAGTATGATCTCGTCATGCGGAAAGTTCGTTGCCAGCTGCCGCGCGGCAGCCAGGCCGGTGAAACCGGCGCCGACCACCACCCAGCGCGTCTGGCTGTGGCCCTTGTGGGCCGGCCTTGGCGTGCGGGGCTTGCTCAGGTGATACCAGCCACAGGTGGCATCATCGGCGGGTAACGAACTTATTCTTGTCATGTCACAAACCTGGTTCTTGTAGTCGTCGAATGGTCAGCACCGGCGGGGCTTACCTGTGTAACTCAAATCTGAATCGGCACATCCAGCCCTTGCGGCGCGGCGTACTCCGCCATGCGCCGGCGCGACAGCTCGAAGTGCTCACGCACCAGCTGGCCTGCGGCTTGCGGGTCGCGGCGCTCGATGGCCTGGATCATTTGTTCGTGCTGTTCACACGCCAGCTCGAGGTCGCGCTGCATGTCGTCGGTGGTCGGGTGGCGATAGAAGATCTTGCCCAAGCGGGTGTGGTCGATCAGCAGGCGGCGCAGGCTTGGCATCAGGTAATCGTTGTGCGCCATCTTGCCGATTTCCAGGTGGAAGGCGTCGTTGTAAAGCACGCGGTTTTCCACGTCGCGCTCTTCGATGGCCTGGCGGAATTGGGCCTGGATAGCCTTGAGCACTGCGATTTCTTCAGCGCTGGCATAGGTGGCGGCCAGCTGGGTAGTGGCCACGTAGATAAGCGGGGCGGCAACGTAAAAGCTGTGCAGCGACTCGTGGTTCATGGCGGCGACGCGTGGCGCGCGGTTGGCTTCCAGTTCGATGTAGCCTTCGGCGGCAATCTGGCGCAGCAACTCGCGCACAGGGGGGCGCGACAGGCCAAATTCGTCGCACAGGGCCAATTCATCCACCACGGCGCCCGGGGCCAGTTCCATGCTCAGGATCCGGCGACGCAGCGCTTCGGCGAGGACGGCTTTGCGGTCCTGCGGCACTTCTGCAGCGAGTGGTTGGACGGTGGCTTTCATGGCGGCCTTCTTTGTTGTCATAGCGCTGTGTCTACTATTTGTATAACGACTATAGGGTACTGTTAGACAATGTGTCTACAGCATTTTCGATGAACGGCGAAATCTGTCTGAGCCTTTGTTTATAAGGGTTCCAGCGGGTTTCCGGGGGAGATTAAACACCCTTGAGGCTGCATTGCCAAACCGGACAAAAAACTCTCCAGACAAGACAAGTGCGCACAATGTGCCGGCCTCTTCGCCGCTACAAACAAAAAAGCCACCTGCAAGCAGGTGGCTCCCTTCCAGTCACATTTCCCGTTACGCGGTTGCCAAGGCCTCCCGCCGCGCATGCCGTTTGCTGGTAACCACCCCCAGCACCAGAATCACCAGCGCCAGTGCCAGAGTCAGCGACACCTCCATGCGGTGCTTGGGCATGACAAACATGGTGCCCAGGGCAAAGATGATGAAGCCGATGACTGCATAGGTCAGCCACGGGTACAGCCACATACGGAAAGCGATCTCGACATTCTGCCGCTGCAGGATCGCGCGCATGCGCAGTTGCGAGCACGCAATCGCCAGATACACCAGCAAGGCAATCGAACCGGAGCTGGCCAGCAGGAAGGCGAACACCTCAGCCGGGGCAAAGTAGTTGACGATGGTCGCCAACATGCCGATCAGCGTACTGCCAATCACCGCCGCACGCGGTACGCCAACCTTCGAGGTGCGCTGGATGAAGCCCGGTGCATCGCCACGCTTGCTCAGCGAGTAGAGCATCCGCGACGAGATGTAGATCGACGAGTTCAGGCAGCTGGCCACCGCCACCAGCACGACGATGTCCACCAACTGCTTGGCGTAGGGGATGCTCATGATTTCCAGCGCTCGCTGGTAGGAGCCCTGCACGGGCAGCAGCGGGTCGTTCCATGGCACCACCGAGATGATCACGAAGATCGAAAGCAGGTAGAACACGCTGATGCGCCAGATGACCGAACGGGTAGCCTTGGCGATGTTGCGTGCCGGGTCTTTCGATTCGGAGGCGGCAATGGTCACCGCCTCGGTACCCAGGTAACTGAACATGGTGGTCAGCAAGGCGCCGATAATCGCCGTCCAGCCATTGGGCATAAACCCGCCCTGCTGCTCCAGCAACCGTGGCAGCCCACTGACTTCACGCCCTGGCAACACACCGGCCAGCGCCGCTGCCCCCAGGGCGATGAACGCGACGATGGCAATGACCTTGAGCATGGCGAACCAGAATTCGAATTCGCCGTACTTGGCCACACTGAACAGGTTGGTCGCGGTCAGCAGCACGGTCATGCTCAGGGCAAAGAACCAGGCATCGATGTGCGGGAACCAGTTGTTGAGCACCACGCCAGCGGCGATGGCTTCGATGGGAATCACCAGCACCCAGAACCACCAGTACAGCCAGCCGATGGTAAAGCCGGCCCAGCGGCCGATGGCGCGGTCGGCGTAGGTGGAGAACGAGCCGGTATCGGGGCTGGCGACTGCCATTTCCCCGAGCATGCGCATCACCAGTACCACCAATGCACCTGCCAAGGCGTAGGCGACGATGGCCGAGGGGCCGGCCGCGGCGATGGCGTGCCCGGAGCCGATGAACAACCCGGCACCGATCACCCCGGCGATGGAGAGCATGGTCACATGGCGTTGCTTGAAGCCTTGCGCCAGCTGATTGCCGGCGCCACTCGCGCTTGTCATTGTCATCCTGATCCCTGCTTTTGTTTTCTTTGTGGGGGGACGTGAAGCTCCTGGATCGAAACCCAGCGTGGATGAGCTTCGCGCCCGGTCACGGTACGCCAGCAAGGGGGCGGTCAAGTTGCCTGGATCCGCCACGGAGTTGACCATAGATGACATTGCCACCGCCGGGCGCCCCGATTGAACGCCGGCGACTTCCTGCAGGTCACCTGCAGACATTTCACACGGAGGTCCTGCCATGTTCGATATCCACTCTGCTGCGACGTCGCAGCACAATGTTCATGGCCTGGAACGGGTCAGCTCGCTGGCTGGCGGAGCGCTGATGTTCAGCAAGGGGCTGCGCCATGGTGGCCTGGTCGGCTTGCTGCAAATGGTGGTGGGCGGCATTGCGGTAGCACGCGGCGTCAGCGGGCACTGCTCAACCAAGGCCTGGTGGCAGCGGCATCGGCAGGAATACCACCGGTTGCGTTCGGATATAGCGCGCAGCGCGGCAGAACTGGAGGTGTTGAAGGCCAGTGCCAGGGCGGCGACCAGAGGGGTGACGGTAACCGGGAAGGATCCGTTGGCCGACAGCTGAATCTGCTTTACCTGTACCGACCTCTTCGCGGGCAGGCCCGTGAAGAGGTCGGTACAGGTAACAAAAGTGCCTAGCGCAACGCCTTGCTCTGCAACACCTCGGAACGCCGGCCCAGCACATTCTCGCTGATCTGCACGAAGTCCTCGGTACTGACGCTGGGCAGGCGCATCAACCCGCGCACCACATCGTCCAGCGAGCGCTTGGCCTGGGTGTGAATGCGGATTTCCTTGTCCAGTGCCTGAAGCAAGATCACCCCACGGGCCACCTGGGCCGGGCTTGTGCGCTCGCCCTTGAGCCGGGTGACCTTGGCGCCTTGCTTGCTCAGGCGGGCCTGCCAGGCCTGGTAACGGTCATCGCTTACACCACCGGAACGGCGCAGCAACTCGCTGGCGTAGTAATCGGTCAGGCTCTCTACCAACCAGTCATTGCCGTCGCGCCCATGAATCTGCGCAAACAGCTGCACCACTTCGCGCAGCAACGGGCTGCTGCCATTCTCGCTGACCATCGGCCGAGCACTGTGCAGGTACAGCGAACCCTGGGCCGCCATCGCCCCACGCCACATGCCGTCACGCGCCCCCACCAGCAGCAGCTTTGGCGGATTGCGCGGGAACACTGCCTGCAATTGCGGCCAGACGAATGTGAGCAAGGTCAGGCTGTCCATACGCCGCATGCCCTGCCCCACCGGCGCGGCAACGGTCACTTCGGTATCGCCCAGGCGGGCACGGCGGCTGCCCAGGTCACCGGCCAGCATCCAGCCGGTCGGGCGATCGAACAGGCGCGAAACGTTGTCGATGCGGAATTTGTCCTTGCCAATACGCGGCCATGAGGTTTCGATGCTTTTCCACCCTTCGGGCAGGTCGAAAGCCAGGCGCGCCACAAGCTCCGTGCCATCCTGCTGATCGAGACGCGCAGGCGGTATCAGCTGATCGCCGAGAAACAGCGCCCAATGCGGGGTAATGCGCGATGAATAAGCGCCACTGGTCAGTTTCTGGTCCAACTGCACGCGGTAGCTGAGGCTGGTCTTGCCCGCCGCCGGCTGCCACACACCACGCTGGCCCTTGAGTTGCCATTGGCCATCTGCCTGGAAGCCACTGTAGGCACCGGCCTTGCCCAGGTCGAAGTCCAGGCTGCGCACGGCGCTGCCGTCGGCCAATGTCACGCGGACTTGCGCCTGACCACTGGCAGGCAGCAGGCGCACCTGGTAGTCGAGGTCGACTTTTTTCGCCCAGGCTGGCGAACTGGCCATCAGGCCCAACAGCAAGAACAGCTGGCAACGCATACAGAAACTCCTTGTTTCCCCGTGGCAGCGGGCCGCGCCGGTCAGCTGGCGCGGAAGATCAGGTGGTCTTCCCAGTCGTCTTCGTGCACATCCTGCTCCCTGAGCATACGCCCCGACTGGGAAATGCGCTGTTCATGGACCTGTTGACGATCGCCACAAACCAGGTGATGCCAGGCTGGCAGGTCCTTGCCCTCACTGACCAGGCGGTAGCCGCAGGTACTCGGCAGCCACTTGAATTGGTCGGCCTTGCCTGGGGTGAGCTGGATGCAGTCCGGCACCTGGGCGAAGCGGTTGGGGTAGTCGCTGCACTGGCAGGAATCAAGGTCCAGCAGCTTGCAGGCGATGCGCGTGTAATAGACGCTGTTGTCGTCTTCGTCCTCGAGCTTTTGCAGGCAGCACAGGCCGCAGCCGTCACACAGCGCCTCCCACTCTTGCGGGCTGAGTTGTTCGAGGGTCTTGCGCCGCCAGAACGGCGCGTTTTCAGCGATCATCACACGGGGTTCCTGCATTCATCTTGGGGCCACGGCGCGCGGCGGCGCCAGTCTAGAGCCTGGCCTTCGGCAAAGCCAGACCGCTTGTCAGTCGCGACGGAACGCAGTAGCGTGCGCTTTTCCCGTCCGTTTGCAGGAGCCGCCATGAGCGCCAACCCCCGCATTGCCGATTACGCCATCAACGAGCAGTTCATCAACCGCTGGTCGCCACGCGCCTTTACCGCCGAGCCAATCAGCGAAGAAACCCTGCTGAGCTTCCTTGAAGCCGCCCGTTGGGCACCGTCGGCGTACAACTCGCAGCCTTGGCGCTTCCTTTATGCCCGCCGTGACACGCCGAGCTGGGAGCGCTACCTGAGCCTGCTGGTGCCGTTCAACCGTAGCTGGGCGCAACAGGCGTCGGCACTGGTGCTGGTCATTTCCAAGACCACGTTCGCGGCCCCAGGCGCTACGGAAGAAAAACCGGCGCTGTGGCACACCTTCGACACCGGCTCCGCCTGGGGGCACCTGGCGCTGCAAGCCAGCATCAGCGGCTGGCATACCCATGGCATGGCCGGCTTCGACCAGGACCTGGCGCGTCAGGAACTGAAGATTCCTGAAGGCTATGTGCTGCATGCCATGGTGGCGATCGGCAAGCTGGGTGACAAGGCCAGCCTGGACGAGGCGCTGCAGGCGCGTGAAGTACCGAGCCCACGCAAGCCGTTGAGCGAGCTGGCGGCCGAGGGCGATTTCAGCCTGTAAGCTAGGGGTTGGCTGTACCGGCCGTGTGCTGCGAAAAGGACGGTACAGACAACAGAATTCAGTAGCCCCGAGCGAAGTCCACTTCGCCACGCAGCCCCTGCCCCGCTTCATAAGCCCGTGCATTCTCGACAAACAACCGCACCATCGCCGCAGGCGAGGTGGGTGCCGAGCTGTGCCCGGTGAGCAGCAAGCCCCATGCGGTCCAGAACGGGTGCTGCTTGGGCAACGGCTCCTGCCGGCAGACATCGATCACCGCACCGGCGAGATGGCCTTCCTTCAACGCCTCTACCAGGTCGGCATCGACCACCGCCACCCCGCGCCCGGCATTGATGAACAAGGCCGAGGGCTGGAAGCACTTGAACAGCGCCGCGTCGTACAGGTCATGGGTGGCCGGCGTGTCCGGCAGCAGGTTGAGCACGTAGTCGACCTGGGCAACCATGCGCGGCAGGTCGGCCAGCGCCGCCACCTCGACGAACGGCGCCTGTTCACGGGCGCTGCTGGCAACCCCGTACAGCACCACGCCAAACGGCTGCAGAAACTCGGCCACACGCTGGCCAATGTCGCCTGTGCCGACAACCAGCACCTTGCGCCCTTCCAGGCTGCGCCCCGGGCGGTCATCCCAACGCCGCTCGACCTGGCTGACCAGGCGCGACAGCACCTCGCGCTCGTGGCCAAGCATGTAGGTGAGCATGTATTCGGCCATCACTTGGCCGAAGATGCCCACTGCACGGGTCAGGCGGTAATCACGCGGCAGCCCATCGGCCAGCAACGGCGTGATACCGGCCCAGGTCGACTGCATCCAGCCCGGTTTGTGGCCCTGGCGCAGCAGGCTTGCCAGCAGGTCCGGCTGGCCCAGCCACACCGGGCACTGAGGCGCCAGGCGGGCCAGTTCGGCAGAGTCGCCGCTGGTCAAGACTTCCACTTCAGGTGCGGCTGCGCGCAACAGCTCGGCGTATCGAGCATGATCATGCTCGGCAATCAGTACACGCATGATCAGACCGGGTCGTTACGGCGCAGCAGCTCTTCGGGCAGGTGCTCGATATACTCGTCTTCCGCCGGCGGCATCTGCAGGTGGTAGCCCTGGTTGTCGAGGTTTTCCAGCACCTTGGTGATGTCCTCGCGGGCCAGCTTGCGCTCAGGGCTGAGCACCAGGTCGAACGCGTGCATCGGGGTGCCGAAGAACGGCAGCAGGCCTTCGGGCACGCGCTCCAGGCCGTCAGCCTTGAGCACGTACAGGTACATTTCGTTCTTGCGTGGGCTCTTGTAAATCGAGCAAATGCGTTTCATCGAATCTCTCCGGCACCTGCAAGGTTGTCCAGCAGGGCCTGGCCCATACGCTCACGGCGCCAGCCGCGCAGCGAATCGGGCAGTTGATAAGGACCATGGGGGTAACCGCTCTTGAGCAGCGCCTCCAGGGTTTTCTTGCGCAGCATCAGCTCAGGGGCAATCCCCAGGCGCTCGCCTTCGGCCTGGCCGATGGCACGCAGCTGCTTGAGGATGCCAGCGGCTTCGATCGGCAGCGGCTCGGGCAACACCTGCGGCCATTGTTCGGCGGGCAGGCTGGCGGCGCGCTTGATCAGCTGGATGAGAAACTCTCCGTCCTGACGAATGGTGCGCGGGTGCATCTCGTCGATCTTGGCCAACGCCGACAGGTTGTTTGGCTGGCTCTTGGCCATGGGCCACAGCGAGTGCTCTTTGAGGATGCGGTTACGCGGCACGTCGCGGTGGCGTGCTTCGCGCTCGCGCCAGGCGCACAGCTCACGCAGCACGGCCAGTTGCTGAGGCGCCAGCTTCCAGGCCAGTTTCACGTCGCGGTACAGGGTTTCGGGCTCGACTTCACGGCGCAACGCGGCCACCAGCTCGGCGCCGTCTTCCAGCACCCAGGTGTACTTGTCGTCGCTCAAACGCGGGCGCAGCTCGGTGAACAATTCGGCAAGGTGCACGGCATCTTCGGCAGCGTAGCTGACCTGGGTTTCCGAGAGCGGGCGTTGCAGCCAGTCGGAGCGGGTTTCACCCTTGGGCAGTTCGATGCCCAGCACGTCCTGCACCAGGCGCGAATAACCCATGGAGAAGCCCAGGTTCAGGTAACCGGCGGCCAACTGCGTGTCGAACAGTGGTTGGGGCAGCTTGCCGGTCAGGCGCAACAGCACTTCGAGGTCTTCGCTGCAGGCGTGCAGCACCTTGACCACACCGCTGTCTTCCAGCAAGTCGGCCAAAGGTTGCCAGTCACCGATCAGCAATGGATCGATCAAAAAGGCCCGCTGGCCGTCGCCGATCTGGATCAGCCCGGCTTTAGGGTAGAAGGTGTCGACCCGCATGAATTCGGTATCGACGGCGACGAAGGGCAGTTGGTGCCAGTCGCGGCAGTGTTCGGCCAGGCTCTGGTCGTCACGGATCCAGTGAATTTCGATGGCCACAAGGCTCTCCCACTAACATTGGCGCGCAGTATATACGGCGCGGGCACTGCTGGTGAAACCCGGGCCATCCTTGATATCGATCAGTGGTGCAGTTATGTGGGGGCGGGCACGCCCGCGCCCACGGAAAGCGCGCTTCGTTTCAGCGCTTGGCCGCCAGCCAAGGCCGGCAACTGGCGAACATGTCCAGCGACTGCCGGTAGACCTCGGTGCGCACCTGCAACAGGCCGAGCATCGAATGGAACAGGTTGTCCTGCGACAGCGGGGCATCGCTGAGCTTGGCCAGGCAGTCGGTATCGATGCCAAAGTCTTCCTTGTAGCTGTCGGAGAACCAGGTCAGCAGCGGTACGTGCTTCTGCTGCTCGGGGGCAATGGCGTACGGCGTGCCGTGCAGGAACAGGTTGTACTCACCCAGCGACTCGCCATGGTCGGACAGGTAGATCATCGCCGTGTCGACCTTGTCCTGCTTGCTGCGCAGGGTGTCGATCAGTGAGGCCAGCACCTTGTCGGTATAGGCCAGGGTGTTGTCGTAGCCGTTGATGATTTCCTGCTCGCTGCACTGGTTCAGCGCGTTGCTCTGGCACACCGGGGTGAAGCGTTCTTCGCCACTGGGGTAGCGCTTGAAATACTCGGGGCCGTGGCTGCCCATCTGGTGCAGCACCAGCACGGTGTCCTTGTCGAGGTTGTCGATCAGCTCGTCCAGGCCCTGCAGCAGGATTTGGTCATGGCATTCGCCATTGGCACACAGTTGCGGGTCCTTGAGATTGCTGACATCGATGAACTGCACCCGGTCGCAGGTACCCTTGCAACCCGACTGGTTGTCACGCCACTGCACGGCCAGGCCGGCACGCTGGAGGATGTCCAGCAGCCCTTCGCGGTTCTTGGCCACGCGGGCATCGTAGTCCTTGCGCGTCATGCCAGAGAACATGCACGGCACCGAGACCGCCGTTTCCGTACCGCACGAGTGCACGTCGGAAAACGCCAGCAAGCCCTGTTGCTTGGCGAGGTTCGGCGTGGTGTCGCGGTCGTAGCCCAGCACACCGAAATGGTCTGCCCGGGCACTTTCCCCAACCACCAGCACGGTCAGCGACTTGCGCTCATGTTTTTGCCAGGCTGCATCACGCTTGGCATCTTCGCCATAATTCTGGAACGGGCGCGAGGCGGTACCGACACGCTCGCTGACATAACCAATGGAGGCCCCGACGATATTGCTTGGGGTCAGCATCAGGCGCAGTTCATGGTGATTGCGAAACAGCGACGACAACCCTTGATAATTGACCAACGCTACCGAGCCGAGGGCCACCACGCAGGCACCGCTGACCACCAGCTTGCCCAGCAGCTCGCGGTGCCAGGCACGGTAGGCGATCGGCGCTTTCCACAACAGAACCGAAGGCAGTACGCCCAGCAGCAGAATATAGGCGGCAAACTTGAACGACATCAGGTCGCGCACTTCCGCAACATTGGTCTCGGCCATATTACGGAACATGCCAGAGTCAATAAGTACGCCGTACTGATTCATGAAGTAAGCCACACCCGCGCCACTCATGAACAACACGATAAGTACCGGCTTCAATACATAGCGGAAGGCAAACAACGTGAGGATTAGATTGAAAGCGAACAGCATCAGCACGGCAAACGCCAGGCTCAGCCAGAGCCCCGACAGGCCGGCGGGCACAATCTCTTGCAGATGCCCCCAAAGGAACATGTTGAAGCCGATCAGCAGGTAAAGGCTGGCCAGCAGCGTGACCCATTCAGTCCGCAGGGATTTGAAGTTGAGCATCAGTGTTCGCAATCAAGAGTGATTATCAACCCCCAGGCCAATTGGCACCGTGGGAAAGTTGGGCGAACTCTAGAAAGCGCGTCATCAATTTTTCGTGAAAAAGTCGGTAACAATTTCGTGAAGGCGCGTCTTTTATCAATTACCTGAAAGCCATTCAGCTGCCATTCAGGCTGGGCGGCCGCTACAAGCCTGCGCAAAGGCAGCTATCCTCAGTGGTCAGGACCTTACCGACAACCCTGACAGAGGTGAAGAAATGCCAGTTCCGCATGATCTGCTCGCTGACCTGCACGTTACCGCTGATGCATTCCAGGCGCTCATAGACAAGGACCACGACCTGCACAAACTGCACAAGGAGTACAACGCCAAGGACAAGGAGGTGGTCGCCGCCGAAGGCAACGGCACCAACGACGAGGCCGTCAACCGCCTGCGCAAGGAAAGGTTACTGATCAAGGACAAGATCGAACGGATCATTCATCCGCCCAAATCCTGACGGGCATTCATTGAACCTGCCGGCCTCTTCGCGGGCTCGCCCGCTCCCACAGAGTCACCACGGCCCTCAAGACCTGTGGAGTACCTGTGGAAGCGGGCAAGCCCGCGAAGAAGCCAGTTGCCCTTACACAGCAACCAGCGCTTTCAGCGCCCCATCCAGGTCCTCGACCAGGTCGCGGTAGTCCTCGATCCCCACCGACAGCCGCAGCAGGTTCTCGCTGATCCCCATCACCCCTTTCTGCTCAGGGCTCAACGAGCAGTGCGACATGCTCCAGGAGTGGTTGATCATGCTCTCCACCCCACCCAGCGAGTCGGCCAGCACAAAGATCTGCAGCGCCTCCACCAGGCGGTTGAGCGCAGCGCGGTCGCCCTTCACCTTCATCGCCACCACCGCACCGCCACTGCGCATTTGACGCTTGCACAGCGCATGCTGTGGGTGGCTTTCCAACCCTGGGTAATACACCTGCTCGACCTGCGCGTGGCTTTCGAGGAAGCGGGCCACTTGCAAGGCATTGGCGCATTGGCGTTCCATGCGTACATCCAGGGTCTTCAGACCGCGCAGGGCCAGGTAGCAGTCGAACGGCCCCTGCACCGCACCAATCGCCATGCTGATACGGCGCAGGCGCGCCAGCAGCGCATCATTGGCTGCCACCACCACACCACCCGTTAGGTCGGAGTGGCCGCCGATGTATTTGCTGGCCGAGTGCATCACCAGGTCCACGCCCAGGGTGATCGGGCGCTGGTTCCACGGTGAGCAGAAGGTGTTGTCGATACAGGTCAGAATACCCCGCGCCTTGGCCAGGTCGCATACCGCCTTGATGTCGACCAGGTGCAGCAACGGGTTGGTCGGCGATTCGATCCAGATCAGTTGGGTTTGCGGCTTGATCGCAGCCGCCACGGCCTCGAGGTCGTTGAGGTCGACGTAGGTGGTGGTCAGGCCCGAAGTGCGGCTGCGGTAGTCTTCCATGATGCGGAAGGTGCCACCGTACACACCGTTCATCACCACCACATGAGCATCTTTGGGCAGCAGCTCCAGCACGGTCGCGGTGGCATTCACCCCTGAGGCGCAGGCCACTGCGCCCACACCTTCTTCCAGGGCGGCAACGCAGGTTTCGTAGGCATGCCGGGTCGGGTTGCCGACGCGGCTGTAGGAATATTCCGGCTTGTCGTCCAGGCTGCGCTTGGTGAACGAGCTGGCGGTGACGATGGCCGGGAAAATGGCGTTATCGGCGACGCTGAACTGCTCGCCGGCGTGAATGGTGCGGGTGGCGAAATTGCGCGGCTTTTCGGACATGGTCAGGCCCATTGGCAGAGTGAAAGTCGCCACTATCGCATAACCCAAATCGTCTGGGCTTGGGGTAATCTGTGAAATATTTTTCTGCACGGCCAGCGCGCGATATGGACAGTTTCGACCAGCACATTCTCACCCTGCTTCAGCGCGACGCTTCGATCTCGCTGAAGGACCTGGCCGAGGCCGTCAACCTGTCCACCACGCCGTGCTGGAAGCGGGTCAAGCGCCTGGAGGAAGACGGCTACATCCTCGGCCGTGTCGCCCTGCTCGACCCCGAACGGCTCGGGCTGGGGCTTACCGTGTTCGTCCAGCTCAAGACCCAGCGCCACGACAGCGCCTGGCTGGAGCAGTTCGCCGCGACCGTGACGGGGTTCGAAGAAGTGATGGAGTTCTACCGCATGTCAGGGGATTGGGACTACATGCTGCGGGTGGTGGTGGGGGATATCTCGGCGTATGACCGGTTCTACAAAAAGCTGATTACCCGTACCGATGGGTTGTCGAACATCACCTCCAGCTTTGCCATGGAGCAGATGAAATACACCACGGCTTACCCCGTGCATCGCGCCTGAATCGGCGCTGGATTCTTCGCGGGCAAGCCCGCGAATACGCCGGTACAGGCAACCCATCAATCCGCTGCCAACACCGCCGCAATCCGGTTCCCCGCCTTGGCTTTCTCAACCTTGATCGCCACAAATTTCGAGGTCGGGGTGTAGGTCCCTTCGCCATAACTTTCCAACGGCACCAGCGGGTTGGTCTCCGGGTAGTACGCAGCTGCCTGCCCCTCGGGCACGTCATACGCCACCAGGCGAAAGCCCGACACCCGTCGCTCAACGCCATCCTCCCACAGCGACACCAGGTCCACCTGCTCGCCCGGCTCGAAGCCTAGGCGGCGGATGTCGGCCTCGTTGACGAACACCACTTCACGCAGGCCAAACACCCCGCGGTAGCGGTCGTCCAGGCCATAGAGGGTGGTGTTGTACTGGTCATGCGAACGCAGGGTCTGCAGGATCAGGTCGGGTTTGTCACCACGGGCCAGTACCTTGGCGTTGACCAACTCTTCGGGCAGCGCGTGGGGCATGAAGCGGGCCTTGCCCGTGGCCGTGCGGAAGTTGCGATCAGCGGCAGTGTTGCCCAGGTGGAAACCGCCTGGGCTATGGAGGCGTTCGTTGAAACCGGTGAAACCAGGGATCACATCGGCAATCATGTCACGAATGCGGTTATAGTCGGCCACCGCATACTCCCAGTCGATCGGCTGGTTGCCCAGCGTGGCCTTGGCCATGCCGGCAATGATCCACGGCTCCGAGCGCATGTGCGGCGAGCGTGGACGCAATTGGCCGTTGGAAATGTGCACCATGCTGAAGGTGTCTTCCACGGTCACGCCTTGCGGCCCTTCGGCCTGCAGGTCGATTTCGGTACGGCCCAGGCACGGCAAAATCAGCGCATCGCGGCCGGTGACCAGGTGCGAGCGGTTGAGCTTGGTGGAAATCTGCACGGTCAGCGCACAGTTCTGCAGTGCCGCGTGGGTGCGCGGAGTGTCGGGGGTGGCTTGGGCAAAGTTGCCACCCAGGGCGACGAACACCTTGGCCCGCCCCTCTTCCATGGCCTTGATCGCCAACACCGCGTTGTGCCCGTGGGCACGCGGCACACGGAACTGGAAGCGTTTTTCGATGGCATCGAGCAGCGCCGCCTTGGGTTTCTCGTCAATACCCATGGTGCGGTCGCCCTGCACGTTGCTGTGGCCACGCACCGGCGACAGGCCGGCACCGGGCTTGCCGACGTTGCCGCGCAGCAGCTGCAGGTTGACGATTTCCTGCACGGTCGGCACCGAATGGCGGTGCTGGGTGACGCCCATGGCCCAGCACATGATGACCCGCTCGGCCTTGCGGTACATGCGCGCGGCCAGCTCGATCTCGGCCAGGGTCAGGCCGGATTGCTTGACGATATGCTCCCAGGTGGTGGCGTCGACCGCTGCCAGGTAGTCATCGACGCCGCTGGTGTGCTCGGCGATGAAGGCGTGGTCGAACACCGCCGGTTCACCCTTGGCCTGGGCGTCGCGCTCCCACTGCAACAAGAACTTGGCGATGCCGCGCATGGCCGCCATGTCTCCACCCAAGGCTGGGCGGAAGTAGGCGCTGGAAGTCGGCTCGGAGCCGTTGCTGAGCATTTCGAACGGGTGCTGCGGGTGCTGGAAGCGCTCCAGGCCACGCTCTTTCAACGGGTTGAAGCAGACTACCTGGGCCCCGCGCTTGACCGCTTCGCGCAACGGTTCGAGCATGCGCGGGTGGTTGGTGCCGGGGTTCTGGCCGATGACGAAGATCGCGTCGGCCAGCTCCAGATCGTGGAACACCACGGTGCCCTTGCCCACGCCAAGGGTTTCCGACATGCCCGCGCCGCTGGCTTCGTGGCACATGTTCGAGCAGTCGGGGAAGTTGTTGGTGCCGTAGGCGCGCACGAACAGCTGATAGAGGAACGCCGCCTCGTTGCTGGCCCGGCCCGAGGTGTAGAACTCGGCCTCATCCGGCGACTGCAACGCACGCAAGTGCCGAGCGACCAGCTCGAAGGCCTCTTGCCAGGTGGTTTCGACATAGTGATCGGTGGCGGCGTCGTAGCGCATTGGGTGCGTGAGACGGCCTTGGTATTCGAGCCAGTAGTCGGTCTGTTCCTTCAGCGCGCTGACGCTGTACCTGGCAAAGAACGCCGGGTCCACCGAGCGGCCAGTGGCCTCCCAGTTGACTGCCTTGGCGCCGTTCTCGCAGAACTTGACCATGTCGCTTTCCGGTGACTCGCCCCAGGCGCAGCCGGGGCAATCGAAGCCGCCGTTCTGGTTGGTCCTGAGCATGGCCCGCAGGTTCTTGAAGGCATTTTCGCTGCCCAGCCAGCTCTTGGTCACGCTTTTGAGCGCACCCCAGCCGGCGGCGGCGCCTTTGTAGTCCCTGATGTGTTCGTCCTGGCTCATGCGATGAATCCTCACGCTTCGATGCTTTTTTCCAGCCTATTGAGCGTGGGGCGGGGGCGTCCAATCGAAAGATCTTACGGCGTGATAAGCGGTTTCGATCACCGGCTGAAACCCGCGTGTGGCCGTCATAGAGGCCATTGATCAATCAGTCGGGCAAAGCAATTTGACGGCCCTGCGGCCAGGTTATAGCTTGGAGTTGTGTCCCAACCCATTCGAGCGCGCACGTGGAACAGAACAGCCGGGCCCTGATCGACGGCTTCAACCGGAAAATCGACTACCTGCGGATGTCGGTCACCGACCGCTGTGACTTCCGTTGCGTGTACTGCATGGCTGAAGACATGCAGTTTTTGCCGCGCCAGCAAATCCTCAGCCTCGAAGAACTGTTCCAGGTAGCCGAGCGCTTCGTCGCCCTGGGCACCCGCAAGATCCGCCTGACCGGCGGCGAGCCCCTGGTACGCCAGGGCATCGTCGAGCTGTGCGGGCGCATCGCCGCCCTGCCCGGCCTGCGCGAGCTGTGCATGACCAGCAATGGTTCGCAACTCGGGCGCCTGGCCCAACCACTGTTCGACGCAGGCGTCACGCGCCTGAACATCAGCCTCGACAGCCTGGATACCGACCGCTTCAAACAGCTGACCCGCACCGGCGACCTGGCCCAGGTGGTCGCTGGCATCGACGCCGCACGCCAGGCCGGTTTCAAACGCACCAAGCTCAACTGCGTGGTACTCAAAGGCCGCAACGACCATGAACTGGTCGACCTGGTGCGTTTTGCCATCGACCGCGAACTGGACATCACCTTCATCGAAGAAATGCCACTGGGCACCATCAGCGAACATGAGCGCGGCGAATCGTTCTGCTCCAGCGATGAAGTACGTGAACGCCTGGCAGGGCAATTCACCCTGATCGAATCGACCGAGTCATCCCAAGGGCCGGCCCGTTACTGGCGCCTGGCCGAAGCGGCCAACACCCGGGTCGGTTTCATTTCCCCGCACAGCCACAACTTCTGCGCCACCTGCAACCGTGTGCGCCTCACCGTCGAAGGCCGCCTGCTGCTGTGCCTGGGCAACGAACATTCGGTAGACCTCAAGCACGTGCTGCGCGCCCACCCAGGCAACCCCGAGCGCCTGGAAAAGGCCATCCGCGATTCGCTGCACCTCAAGCCCTACCGCCATCACTTCGAAGTCGGCGGCGAGGTGCAGATCCTGCGCTTCATGAACATGACCGGCGGCTGAGCAGCCGCCTCTGGATTTCCATGATCGTCCACCCCACCCCCGATGTACTGCGTGTGCTGTTCACCCTCAAGGGGTCGATCGTCAAACGCATTGCCTTGCGTTGCCTGATGGTCACCCTGCTGGCCGCGCTGATCGTGCTGGTCGAGCGGCATTTCCCGGCGTTTTTCTACCCGGTCAGCGCCACCCCATTCACCTTGCTGGGCCTGTCGCTGTCGATTTTCATGAGCTTTCGCAACAACGCCTGCTACGACCGTTGGTGGGAGGGGCGCAAGGCCTGGGGCAAGCTGATCATCGAAACGCGTTCGTTCGTGCGTGAAAGCGTGGTCATTGCCGACCAGCAGTTGCGAGCCGAGCTGCTGCGCAGCCTGTGCGGCTATGCCCATGCACTGAATGCCCGGCTGCGTAACGAGGACGACCTGGCGGCCGCTCGCCCCTGGCTGGCCCGGTCGGAGACAATCAGCCCGCACAACGTGTGCGACGGTATCCTGCGTGAAATAGGCGAGCACTGCTCACGCCTGGCCGAACGACAACAGATCAGTGATTGGCGCTACAGCCTGCTGGAACAACGCCTGGTGGGCCTGACCGAAGTGCAGGCCACTTGCGAGCGGATCAAGTTCACCCCCTTGCCGTTTCCCTACACGCTGTTGCTGCACCGTACCATCTACATTTTTTGCATTCTGCTACCGTTTGCCCTGGCCGAGCCGCTGGGCTGGCTGGCGCCGTTGTTCACCACCATCGTGGGGTACACCTTCTTCGGGCTGGATGCGATTGGCAACGAACTGGAAGACCCATTCGGGCGGGATGAGAACGACCTGCCGACCGATGCCCTGGTGCGCACGGTGGAACGGGATGTGCTGGCGGGGCTGGGGGAACAGCAGTTACCACCGGCGTTGTTGCCGGTGGGGTATGTGTTGAGCTGACAGGCAGCAGCATCAGCCCCGGCTTGCACAGGCCTCGATCGGCAGCAGGTGTTTGACGAAGTTGCAGGGCCGGTGTCGGGCATCCAACTGCTCTGCCAAAATCCCCTCCCACGCGGTACGGCAAGCCCCGGTGGAGCCCGGCAGGCAGCATACCAAGGTTCTATTGGACAACCCGGCCAGCGCCCGGCTTTGCACGGTCGAGCTGCCAATATCGAGAATCGACAACGCCCGGAACAGCTCGCCAAAACCATCGATACGCTTATCCAGCAGGCACTCGACTGCTTCTGGCGTGCTGTCGCGCCCGGTAAAGCCGGTACCACCGGTTATCAGCACCACCTGCACCTGCTCATCGGCAATCCAGGTAGCCACCTGGGCGCGGATCTTGTACAGGTCGTCCTTGAGCAGTGCCCGCGCCACCAGTCGATGGCCGATCTCTACCGAGCGGCTGGCCAGCAGCTCGCCGGAAGTATCGTTGTCGTAGGTACGGGTGTCGCTGACAGTCAGCACGGCGATGTTCAGCGGTACGAAGACCGCATCGGGTTGGACGCGCACGGTGAAGCTCCTTGAATGGCATTGTCACCACGCTAGAGGCATGGCCCCAGGTGCGTCCAATCGATATGGCGTACCGGCCGATCAATGACATCTATCGCAGACGTAGGTTATGGTCTGCACAACCAGACGCCAGGCACTTCCATGGACATCAAGCAGCTCAAGTTCCTCATCGCCCTCGACCAGACCCGCCACTTCGGCCAGGCCGCGGCGCTGTGCCATATCACCCAGCCGACGCTGTCCATGCGCCTGCGCAACCTGGAAGACGAACTGGACCTGGTACTGGTCAAGCGTGGCCAGCGCTTCGAGGGTTTCACCGAGGCCGGCGAGCGCATCCTGGCCTGGGCCCGCACCCTGCTCGCCGCCCACGACGGCCTGCAGGCCGAGGCCGCCAGCTGCCGCGGCCAGGTGGTCGGCAGCCTGCGCCTGGGCACCGTGCCGCTGGCCAGCTTCAACCCCATGCACCTGCTGCTGCCGCTGCGCGAAAAGTACCCCGAACTGCACTTTCAGCTCAGCTCGCTGAGCTCGGAGCAGGTCATCGACGGGCTCAGCCGCAACCAGCTCGACCTGGGTATCTGCTACCTGGACCAGGTCAACACCAGCTTCTTCGACGTGATCGAGCTGGGCACGACCACCATGGGCCTGCTGCACGACACTCGGCACTTCCAGTTCGCCAGCGACACGCTGCGTTGGGACGAACTCGGCGACATTCCGCTAGGGCTGCTGAGCAAAGGCATGCACTACCGCCAGTCGCTGGACCTGAGCTTCCGCAGCCGTGGCCTGGAGCCCAATGCGGTGCTGGAGAGCGACTCGAGCTTCCAGCTGATCCAGGCGATCAACACCGGCATGTGCTGCGCGATCATGCCGCTTGACTGCGGCCTGGAAGACCTCAGCGAACACCTGCGTATACTGCCGGTGGCCGACGCCGCCATCCATAGCCCGGTCGGTTTGCTGCTGCGCCGCAGCGAGCCGCGCTCGGCAATTGCCGAACAATGCTTTGCCGAAGCGCGCGGGCTGTTTCAAGCCACCTGATCGGCAGTCGCCTGGCGGTACTGGCGCGGGGTGAAGCCGGTCAGTTGCTTGAACTGGCGGCTGAAGGCGCTGTGGTCGGTGTAGCCGCAGCACATCGCCACTTCAGTGATCGGTAGCGCCGAATGCAGCAAGCGGTGGGCGTGCTCCAGGCGCGCCTTGTGGATCATCTGCCGGGGCGTGAGGTGGAACACCCGCTTGCAGTAGCGCTCCAGCTGGGCCACGGAAATGCCGGCAATGCGGGTCAGCTCGCCCATGCTGATCGGTTGGTGGAAATGCCGCCGAATATGCTCGTCCACCGCGGCCAGGCGCTGGTAGGCAGGGTGGCTGTCGGCGGCTGACTGCAAATCTACCGAAATGCCAACCAGGCCGATGATCTCGCCCGCCTGGTTGTACAACGGGCGCTTGTGGGTCAGGCACCAGCCCGGTTCACGGCTGCCGTACAGGTGTAGCTCCAACTGGTCTTCCAGTACCAGCCCCTCCTTGAGAACGCGACGGTCCTGCTCGGTGTAGCCAGGGCCCAGCTGTGCCGGAAACACTTCGGCGCTGGTCTTGCCCAGCAACGGCTGCAGGCGCTTGAGGCCGCAGCGCTGAACCAGGGTGTCGTTGGCCAGTACGTAACGGGCAGCCGGGTCCTTGATGAAGATGGCGGCGTTGGGGATGGCGTCGAGAATCGGCAGCAGCAGCGATACACCGGCGAGCAAGGCCTCGAGGGTGGCGGGGCGGTGCTGGTCGATGGAATGGTAGAGGGTGGCCAAGGGGTTGACGGTCATCTTCGGTTCTCTGCTGGCTGTGCCGGCCCTTATGCAGTGTGGCTTTCAGCCTATCGTCCAGCTGTGCGCCTTGCCATCGTTTTTCTGCAACTGTGCCGATTTCGTCACCCCCTCTGCAGAAAACCATCAAGAACCGCCGACCCGACCGGTTCACTCTATGCCCCACGCAAGCCGCCCAAGTCCTACAAGAGCGCGGCCCAAAAAGCCGCATCTCGTGACATCAGACCTGCCTATCCAATAACCAACAAAAAGGCGAACCCATGTCAGGCAAATTCAAAAAACAGTTATCACTGCTGGACCTCACCTTCATCGGCCTAGGCGCCATCTTCGGCTCCGGCTGGCTGTTCGCCGCCAGCCACGTCTCGGCCATCGCTGGCCCGGCTGGCATCCTTTCCTGGTTCCTTGGCGGGTTCGCCGTACTGCTGCTGGGCATCGTCTACTGCGAGCTAGGCGCCGCCCTGCCCCGTGCCGGTGGCGTGGTGCGCTACCCGGTGTATTCGCACGGCCCACTGCTGGGCTACCTGATGGGCTTCATCACGCTGATCGCCTTTTCCAGCCTGATTGCCATCGAAGTGGTCGCCTCACGCCAATACGCCGCCGCCTGGTTTCCCGGGCTGACCAAGGCCGGCTCCAGTGACCCGACCGTACTCGGCTGGCTGGTGCAGTTCGCCCTGCTGGGGCTGTTCTTCTTCCTCAACTACCGCAGCGTGAAAACCTTCGCCAAGGCCAACAACCTGGTCAGCGTGTTCAAGTTCATTGTGCCGCTACTGGTGATCGGCGTGCTGTTCACCTTCTTCAAACCAGAAAACTTCGAGGCTCAGGGCTTTGCCCCATTCGGCTTGTCCGGCGTGGAAATGGCCGTGTCGGCGGGCGGCATCATCTTCGCCTACCTGGGCCTGACGCCGATCATTTCGGTGGCCAGCGAAGTGAAGAACCCGCAACGCACCATCCCGATCGCGCTGATCTTGTCTGTGCTGCTGTCCACCGCCATCTACGCCCTGCTGCAACTGGCCTTCCTTGGCAGTGTGCCCACCGAAATGCTGGCCAACGGCTGGGCCAGCGTGACCAAGGAGCTGGCCCTGCCCTACCGAGATATCGCCCTGGCCCTGGGTGTGGGCTGGTTGGCCTACCTGGTGGTGGCCGATGCGGTGATTTCGCCCAGCGGCTGCGGCAACATCTACATGAACGCCACCCCGCGCGTGATCTATGGCTGGGCGCAGACCGGCACCTTCTTCAAGTACTTCACCCGCATCGACGCAGAATCCGGCATCCCACGCCCGGCACTGTGGCTGACCTTTGGCCTGTCGGTGTTCTGGACCCTGCCGTTCCCATCGTGGGAAGCGCTGATCAACGTGGTATCGGCTGCCCTGGTACTGAGCTACGCCGTCGCCCCGGTCACCGTCGCCGCCCTGCGCCGCAACGCGCCAGACATGCCGCGCCCGTTCCGGGTCAAGGGCATGGGCGTGCTCGGCCCGCTGTCGTTCATCATCGCCGCGCTGATCGTGTACTGGTCGGGCTGGAACACCGTGTCGTGGTTGCTGGCCCTGCAGATCGTGATGTTCGTGCTGTACCTGCTGTGCGGCCGCTTCGTGCCCACCCAACACCTGTCGCTGGCCCAGCAAGTACGCTCGTCGGCGTGGCTGATCGGCTTCTACGCGGTGACCATCCTGCTGTCGTGGCTGGGCAGTTTTGGCGGCCTGGGCGTGCTAGCCCACCCGTTCGACACCCTGGCCGTGGCCGCCTGCGCGCTGGGCATCTACTACTGGGGCGCTGTGACTGGCGTACCTGCCCACCTGGTACGCCTGGAAGGTGAAGACGAAAGCGAAGCCAGCGCTGAAACCTATCCCAGCCGCCCCGCTGCCGTCGCTTCCTGATCTTTTACGCAAGGGACAAGCCCATGAAACAGATTCACGTCATCGACTCCCACACTGGCGGCGAACCCACCCGCCTGGTGATGAGGGGCTTCCCGCAACTGCACGGCCGCAGCATGGCCGAACAGCGTGACGAACTGCGCGAGCTGCACGACCAATGGCGCAAGGCCTGCCTGCTGGAGCCACGCGGCAACGATGTGCTGGTGGGCGCGCTGTACTGCCCGCCGGTGTCGGCCGACGCCACCTGCGGGGTGATCTTCTTCAACAACGCCGGCTACCTGAACATGTGCGGCCACGGCACCATCGGCCTGGTGGCCTCGCTGCAGCACCTGGGCCTGATCGCGCCGGGCGAGCACAAGATCGACACCCCGGTCGGCCAGGTCAGCGCCACCCTGCATGAAGACGGCGCCATCACCGTGGGCAACGTGCCCTCCTACCGGTACCGCCAGCAGGTGGCGGTGGCCGTGCCCGGCCATGGCGTGGTGCGCGGCGACATCGCCTGGGGCGGCAACTGGTTCTTCCTCGTTTCCGAGCATGGCCAGCGCATCGAACTGGATAACCGCGAAGCGCTGACCGAGTACACCTGGGCCATGCTCAAAGCCCTCGAAGCCCAGGGTATCACCGGCGAAAACGGCGCCCCCATCGACCACGTCGAGCTGTTCGCCGACGACGCCAACGCCGACAGCCGCAACTTCGTGATGTGCCCCGGCAAGGCTTACGACCGCTCGCCGTGCGGCACCGGCACCAGCGCCAAGCTGGCCTGCCTGGCCGCCGACGGCAAGCTTGCCGAAGGCCAGACCTGGGTGCAGGCCAGTATCACCGGTAGCCAGTTCCATGGCCGCTACGAGCACGACGGCGAGCGCATTCGCCCGTTCATCACCGGCCGCGCCTACATGACCGCCGACAGCACCCTGCTGATCGACGAACAGGACCCTTTCGCCTGGGGCATCTGACCCTCGGCCTTTTTCCGACTGAATACTGCTAGGAGTGATAACAATGACCGACAACATCTTCACCGGCACCATGCCTGCCCTGATGACCCCGTGCACCGCCGAGCGCAAGCCGGACTTCGACGCCCTGGTGCGCAAAGGCCGCGAACTCATCGAAGCCGGCATGAGCGCCGTGGTGTACTGCGGTTCGATGGGTGACTGGCCACTGTTGACCGAGGCCGAGCGCCAGGAAGGCGTGGCGCGCCTGGTGGCCGCCGGCATCCCAACCATTGTCGGCACCGGCGCGGTGAACACCCGTGAAGCGGTGTCTCATGCCGCCCACGCAGCCAGCGTCGGCGCCGCCGGCCTGATGGTCATCCCCCGCGTGCTCAGCCGCGGCGCTTCGTTGATCGCCCAGAAGCACCACTTCTCGGCCATTCTCGCCGCCGCACCAAAGCTGCCAGCGGTGATCTACAACAGCCCGTACTACGGCTTCGCCACCCGCGCCGACCTGTTCTTCGAGCTGCGCCGCGAGTTCCCCAACCTGATCGGTTTCAAGGAATTCGGCGGTGGCGCCGACCTGCGCTATGCCGCCGAACACATCACCTCCAAGGACGACGATGTGACCTTGATGGTCGGCGTGGATACCCAAGTGGTGCACGGCTTCGTCAACTGCAACGCCACCGGCGCCATCACCGGCATCGGCAACGCCCTGCCGCGTGAAGTGCTGCAGCTGGTGAGCCTGAGCAAGCAGGCGGCCAAGGGCGACGCCCGTGCCCGCCGCCTGGCGCGCGAGCTGGAGGCGGCACTGGCCGTGCTGTCGTCGTTCGATGAAGGTTGCGACCTGGTGCTGTACTACAAGCACCTGATGGTGCTGAACGGCGACACCGAGTACAGCCTGCACTTCAACCAGACCGACGTGCTGACCGACGCCCAGCGCAACTATGCCGAGCAGCAGTACGCGCTGTTCCGTAGCTGGTACGCCAGCTGGTCGGCCGAGCAGAACCTGGCCTGAGGCAGCCACTGCTTGCTCTGTGGGCGCGGGTACGCCCGCACCCACACTGCAAGCAGTCCCCCATGCACCTGCAATCGATTCCCAAGGAGGCTCCATGACCCTGACAGGCAACCTGCTGATCGGCCAGACGCCAGTAACCGGCAGCCGCCAAGCCATCCGCGCCATTGACCCGGCCACCGGCCAGGCGCTGGAACCGGCCTACCTGGGCGGCACCGGCGAACACGTGGCCCAGGCCTGCGCCCTGGCCTGGGCGGCGTTCGATGCCTACCGCGAAACCTCGCTCGAACAACGGGCACAGTTCCTCGAAACCATCGCCACGCAGATCGAGGCACTGGGCGATGCCCTGATCGACCGCGCCGTGGCCGAAACCGGCCTGCCCAAGGCACGCATACAGGGCGAACGTGGCCGCACCTGCACCCAGTTGCGCACCTTCGCCCGAGTGGTACGGGCTGGCGAATGGCTGGATGTGCGGGTCGACAACGCCCTGCCCGAACGCCAGCCACTGCCGCGCGCCGACCTGCGCCAGCGCCAGGTGGCCCTGGGGCCGGTAGCCGTGTTCGGCGCCAGCAACTTCCCGCTGGCATTCTCGGTGGCCGGTGGCGACACAGCCTCGGCTTTGGCTGCTGGCTGCCCTGTGGTCGTCAAGGCCCACAGCGCCCACCCAGGCACCAGCGAACTGGTCGGCCGGGCGGTGGCGCAAGCCGTGAAACAATGCGGCTTGCCAGCCGGTGTGTTTTCGCTGCTGTACGGCTCGGGTCGCGAAGTGGGCATTGCCCTGGTCAGCGACCCGCGTATCAAAGCCGTTGGCTTTACCGGCTCGCGCAGTGGCGGCGTGGCGCTGTGCCAGGCCGCCCAGGCGCGCCCGGAGCCAATCCCGGTGTATGCCGAAATGAGCTCGATCAACCCGGTGTTTCTGTTCGACGCCGCGCTGCAGGCCCGTGCCGAAGCACTGGCACAAGGTTTCGTCGCTTCGCTGACCCAAGGCGCCGGCCAGTTCTGCACCAACCCCGGCCTGGTAATCGCTCGCCAGGGGCCGGCGTTGCAGCGGTTTGTCGCAGCAGCCAGTGGGCATGTGCAGCAGGCTGCTGCGCAAACCATGCTCACGCCGGGCATATTTGACGCCTACCAGGCCGGCGTCGCTGCGCTTGCGGCCAACGCCAATGCCCAGGCCACCGCCTGCGGCCCGGCCAGCCACAGCCCCAATCAGTGCCAGGCACAGCTGTTCGTGACCCAGGCCGAGGCCTTCCTCGCCGACCCGGCGTTGCAGGCTGAAGTGTTCGGCGCAGCGTCGCTGATCGTGGCCTGCGACAGTGACGAGCAGGTCCGCCAGGTAGCCGAGCACCTTGAAGGTCAACTGACCGCCACCCTGCAGCTGGACGAGGCCGACATCGACAGCGCCCGCGCCCTGCTGCCGACCCTTGAGCGCAAGGCCGGGCGCATACTGGTCAATGGTTGGCCGACCGGCGTCGAGGTGTGCGATGCGATGGTGCATGGCGGGCCATTCCCGGCCACCTCCGATGCCCGTACCACCTCGGTGGGCACGGCAGCGATCCTGCGTTTCCTGCGCCCGGTGTGCTACCAGGACTTCCCCGATGCGCTGCTGCCGCACGCGTTGCAGCACGGCAACCCGCTGCGGCTGCGGCGCCTGCTTGATGGTAAACGGGAAGGCTGAGCATGGTCGAAACCGCTGAAACCGACATCGCCGTGGTGGGCGCCGGCATCGTCGGCGTCGCCTGCGCCCTGCAGCTGGCCCGTCAGGGCCGCCGGGTAACGCTGATCGACCGCCAGGCGCCAGGCCTTGGCGCGTCCTATGGCAATGCCGGGCACCTGGCCACTGAACAAGTGTTCCCGATTGCCGACCTGTCCATCCTCAAGCGCTTGCCCCGCATGCTGCTAGACCCGATGGGCCCGCTGCGCCTGGACTGGAAGTACTTGCCCAAGGCCATGCCGTGGTTCACCCGGCTGCTGCTCAACCTGCGAGCGGCGCCGTTCCAGCGCAGCGTGGCGGGCATCCGCACCTTGAACGAAGGCAGCCTGGGCGCCTGGCAGCGGTTGCTGGGCTCAATCGGGCGCAGCGAACTGTTCCAGGAGGATGGCTCGTTGCTGGTGTTCGAACGGCCCGAGTCGCGCCAGGCGCTGGAGGCGTTGCGCGCACGCATGCGCCAGCAGGCGGTACCGGTGAGTTTCTGGTCGGCCGAGGCCGTGCGCGAAGCGGCGCCACAATTGAGCCCATCATTGCTGGGCGGGCTGTTCTTCCCCAAGACCGGGCACTTCATCGACCCGTACCGGGTAGTGTGCGAACTGTTCGAAGCGGCCAAGGCCAGTGGCGTGCGCTTTGTCCAGGCGCAGGTGGAGGGTGGGCAACTGCACAGTGGCGGGGTCAGCCTGGCCAGCGACAAGGGCACGCTCGATGCTCGCCAGGTGCTGATCAGCTGTGGTGCGCATTCTGCGAAACTGACCGCCGCGCTGACTGGCAAGCGGGTACCGCTGGACACAGAGCGCGGCTACCACCTGATGTTGCCGGGTGAGCACCAGCGCCTGCCGTTTGCAGTCACCTCGCTTGAACGCAAGTTCATCATGACGCCCATGGCCGAAGGCTTGCGCCTGGCTGGCACGGTGGAGTTCGCCGGGTTGGAGGCGCCGCCGAGCATGCAACGGGCGTGGCAATTGCACCGGCTGAGCAAGGGGTTGTTCCGACAAGACCTGAGCGTCGAAGGGGCGACACCGTGGATGGGCTTCAGGCCTTCGTTGCCAGATTCATTGCCAGTGATCGACCGGGTGTGTGATGGGCGGGTGCTGTTGGCGTTCGGGCATCAGCACCTGGGGTTGACCCAAGCAGCGGTGACGGCGGAATGGATGGGGCGGTTGGCTGAGCGGGCCCGTGGGCATGAGATGGCAGCCTACCGGTTGGATCGCTTCTAGATTCGAGGGCCGCTGTGCGGCCCCCGGCATCACTCAGCGATAACGCTCGAGCCAGTGCGCATACGGCGCCGGCAAGGTCCAGGAGGCTTTCTCCACCCCCAGCTCCTTGGCTGCAAAGTACGCCCAGTGCGGGTCGGCCAGGTGCGCACGCCCTACCGAAACCAAGTCCAGTTGGTTGGCCTGCAAAGCCCCTTCCGCCAACTGCGGTGTGCCAAAGCCCCACGCCGAAGTCACCGGCAGCTTCGCCTCACGGCGCACACGCTCGGCAATCGGCCCCATGAACGCCGGGCCCCACGGGATGTTGGTCTCGGGAATGGTGAAGCCGACACTCACGCTCAGCAGGTCAAGGCCGCCGGCCTTGAAGCGGCGCGCCAGTTCGATCGACTCTTCCAGGGTCTGCTCGTCGCGGCCATCGTATTCCAGCACACCGAAACGCGCGGTCAGCGGCAGGTTTTCCGGCCACACTTCACGCACTGCGGCCAGGGTTTCCAGCAGGAAGCGGCTACGGTTGTCGAAGCTGCCACCGTAGGCATCGGTACGCTTGTTGGAGTGCTCGGAGAAGAAGCTCTGGCCCAGGTAACCATGGGCAAAGTGCAGCTCGATCCACTCGAAGCCGGCATCGCGCGCACGGCGAGCGGCATCGACAAAGTCCTGCTTGACCCGGGCGATGTCGTCCAGGGTCATCTCGCGCGGCACTTTCGGCAGATGCGCGCCAAATGCGATGGCCGACGGGGCAATGGTTTCCCAGCCACGGGCATCGTCGGCGGCAATATGATCATCACCTTCCCATGGGCGGTTGGCGCTGGCCTTGCGCCCGGCGTGGGCGATCTGGATACCCGGCACGGAGCCTGCCGCCTTGATGGCCTGCACCACTGGCACGAAGGCCTGGGCGTGGGCATCGTTCCAGATACCGGCACAACCGGGGGTAATGCGCCCTTCCGGCGCCACCGCAGTGGCCTCGACCACCAACAGGCCGGCACCACCACGGGCCAGGCCGGCCAGGTGCACGTGGTGCCAGTCGTTGATCATGCCGTCTTCGGCCATGTATTGGCACATCGGCGGAATGGCAATGCGGTTACGCAGGGTGACGTCTTTGAGGGTGTAGGGTTCGAACAGTGCGGACATGGGAAACTCCGGGTTCATTTGAATACTGTTGTTCGATCATAATCGAACTATGGCAATTAATGAAACCCCCGTTATCATGTCGGGCATGCGAGCCTATAAACATCCCAACCCTGAAGACCTGATCCTCGAACGCCTGCTCTATGCGCTCAGCGACCCCGTGCGCCTGGAAATCGTCCGCCATCTGGCCGGCGTGGCAGAGGCCAGCTGTGGCGAACTGGACGGGGGGCGGCCGAAGTCGAGCATGTCCCACCACTTCCGCGTTTTGCGTGATGCTGGGTTGGTACAAACCCGCAATGTGGGCACTACCCATATGAATTCACTGCGCAGCGAAATGCTGGATGAGCGGTTCCCTGGGTTGCTGGCGTGCATACTGCGCCAGGTGTGACCTGTCAGCCTGCCGGTTCTGGATGGGCCAGCGCAAACCGGCACACCTGCCCTCCCCTGAGCATGCACTCCTCATGGCTGACATCGGCCCCACCCAGCGCCCCGATCAGCGCCAGATCAAGCTCGCACACCACCGGATGCGCCTTGGCCAAATGATGGAACACACAATTGTGCGCCACGATCTGCGGCGCCCCCCCCGAGCGGAAGAACACCTGCGCTTCATAGCCGGCATTGTTCATGTGCTCGACGATGCGTGCTTCATCCACCACCTTGTGTTCAAGGTCCGCCGCCAGCTTGCGCCCCAGTTGGCGCATCAGCGCCAGCAGTGCCTCCTGGCCTAGCAACCCTGCCACCTCACCAATCAGCAGATTCGCCAGTAGCGGGTACTGCCGGGGAAACTGCTCGCGGGCAAGATCAGTCAGCTCATGCAACTGCTCCGGGCGCCGCCCGGTAGGCCGGGTGGCGCCGCGCTTGACCAGGCCATCACGCTCCAGCGCGGCCAGGTGCTGGCGTACCGCCGTGCGGGTAATGGCCAGGGCTTGCGCCAGGTCGTCGATACTCATGCCGGCTGGCTGGTGCAGCAACGCGTGGAGCAGGTCCTGTTGGGTACGGCCCAGTCCCTCGAGCATCAGAACTTGTCCGGGAACTGTTTGACCAGCGCCGCAGCGATGGCATCGGACAGGGTCAGAATATGCTCGCGCATCATCCCCCAGGTGCGCGCTTCGCCCGTATAGTCACCGGCCGCCAACTGATCGATCTGCGTCACATGGTGGCCACCGTGGGCGCTGAGCAATGTAAGCAGGGTCGCCTCGGGCAGGTTTGGGTTGGCCTTGGCCAGGAACGCCGCGATGGCCTTGGCATTGCTGGTCAGCTCGTCGACGCCAGCTTGCTGGCCCTTCTTGTCCTTGGCCACGGTGGCATCGCTGTAGTGCTTGATCGCGCCCCAGTGGCCGGCCAACAGTTTCAGCAACTGGTCGGCAGCGGGCTGGCCGTATAACGGCGCGATGCTGTTGGCGATTCGGGTCGCGTCGCTGACCACCTCATTGGCGGCGACTTCAGCCTGCTTGGCGTTGCCGGCCTGGTTGGCCACGGCGTAGTTGCGAACCCAGAAGATGTGCTCGACCCACAGGTCGCGCAGGGCCATGCGCGTGGTCATTGCAGCGGATTCGGCGGGTTTGGTGGCGGGGGGTGTGCTGGAGTAGGCGTAGCTCTGGCTCCATGCCGGCTGGGCGCACAGGGCCAGCAGCAGTAAGGCGGCAATCTTGGTATTCATGACGGCACCCTCCTGGAGGGGATCGACTGACAAGATTAATTTAAGCATCAAAATATGTTTTTATTGGTCGGCGAACAGGTTTCCGATCAGTGGTTTCCTGCGGACAGGCCCAAACAGACAACAAAAAAGCCACGAGGTCACCCCCGTGGCTTTGGATCACGACAAGGCTGCTGATTACAGCGCCATGTCGTTCTCAGGCTTGCTCTCGACCGGCTGGCCAGCAGCGCCACCGAAGTCGACGCTGGCGTCGATCACCGGCGGTTTCTCCAGCTGCAGCACTTCAGCGGTGTAGTTCCACTCTTTCTGAGTGGCCGCTGCCGAGTCGTTCAGCTTGGTGCCGTAGCTGGGCACGATTTCCTTGATCTTGGCCTGCCACTCTGGGGTAGCGACCTTCTCCTTGAACACGGTTTCCAGCACGTTCAGCATGATCGGCGCAGCAGTCGAAGCACCTGGCGATGCACCCAGCAGGCCCGCGATGGTGCGGTCTTCGGAGGCTACCACTTCAGTGCCCAGCTTCAGTACGCCGCCCTTCTCGGCATCACGCTTGATGATTTGTACACGCTGGCCGGCCTGCCACAGGCGCCAGTCTTCCTTCTTGGCGTTCGGGAAGTAGGTGCGCAGCGCTTCGAAGCGGTCATCGTCAGACAGCATCAGCTGGCCAGCGAGGTACTCGACCAGTGGGTACTGCTCGATACCGACTTTGGTCATCGGCCACACGTTGTGGGTAGTGGTGCTGCTGAGCAGGTCCAGGTACGAGCCGTTCTTCAGGAACTTGGTCGAGAAAGTGGCGAACGGGCCAAACAGGATCACGCGCTTGCCGTCCAGCACGCGGGTGTCCAGGTGCGGTACCGACATGGGTGGCGCACCGGTCGAGGCGATGCCGTAGGCCTTGGCCATGTGCTGCATGGCCACGGTCGGGTTCTCGGTCACCAGGAACGAACCACCCACCGGGAAGCCTGCGTATTCCTTGGCTTCCGGAATGCCCGACTTCTGCAACAGCTTCAGTGCGCCACCGCCAGCACCGATGAACAGGAACTTGGCGTCGGTGGCCGACTCGGTACCGTCCTTCAGGTTCTTGTACTCGACGTGCCAGGAGCCGTCCTTGTTGCGGGTGATGTCCTGCACTTCGCTGGACAGCTTCAGGTCGAAGCCTTTCTGGGTCTGCAGATGGCCAACGAACTGGCGGGTGATCTCGCCGAAGTTGACGTCAGTGCCGATTGGCGTCCAGGTCACGGCCAGCTTCTGGTTCGGGTCGCGGCCTTCCATCATCAGCGGGACCCACTTGGCGATCTGCGCGTGGTCCTCGGAGTACTGCATCGGGCGGAACAGCGGGCTGGCCTGCAGTGCGTCGTAGCGCTTCTTGAGGAACTTGATGTTGTCATCGCCCCAGACGAAGCTCATGTGCGGGGTGGTGTTGATGAACGAGTGCGGGTTCTTCAGCACGCCCTGGCGGACCTGCCACGACCAGAACTGGCGGGAGATCTGGAAGGCTTCGTTGATTTCGATGGCCTTGGTGATGTTGACGTTGCCGTCTTTGTCTTCCGGGGTGTAGTTCAGCTCGGCCAGCGCGGAGTGGCCGGTACCGGCGTTGTTCCAGCCGTTGGAGCTTTCTTCGGCCACGCCGTCCAGGCGCTCGACCATTTCCATCGACCAGCTTGGCTCCAGCTCGTGCAGCCACACGGCCAGGGTGGAGCTCATGATGCCGCCGCCGACCAGCAGCACGTCTACTTTCTTGGTTTCTACGGCGTGCGCTTGCATGACGCTTGCAGCGACAGCCAGACCCAGCAAGGTCTTGCCAGCTTTCTTGAACATTGATCAATTCCAGTCAGGAGAACAGAGTGAGGGCCTGTGGCTGGCCCCGGTAAAGCGTGTTCTTCAGCGCAGGCTTGTTGTTGATCATTGTTCAGCAGCCAGAGAACCAAAAAACGACCCGGGCTTTTGTCGAATTGACCGACAAGGCTGAATCGTTTTTCCGATTGTATCTGAAATGCCAGCACAAACAAATTGCAGGTCCTTGCGTCAAGGCGACGGGTTGCCCCAGCGGCAGAATGCCACGCCAAAAACAAAAACCCCCGGCCATTTGCATGACCGGGGGCCTTGGATCACGCCGCAAGCGTCGCGATCAGGGTACCGCCAAGATTACTGCTGCTGAGGCAGTTTATCGATTGGGCCGCAGCCACCGATGATCTTGGAGATGGAAACCGAAGGGTGGAACAGGTAGTCGTAGGTGCAGTTTTTTGGTTGGTTGTAAACCTGGCCAGTGCAACCCGACAGCAGGGCAACACCCGAAACGACAGCAACGGCTACGGTGGCCTTGAACAGCTTTTTCATTACTCAGTCCTTTAAATGAATCATCTTCGGCCATCGTCTGATGGCGCCGGGATGATACAGAACCTGAGCATTGGATCCAAGTCGCGGGTGGCATTGATGCTTTGCGAAGACGCAACAACCGGTTGTAAAGCACGCCGTTGGCGACGATAGTCATACTCTGCCTTTGCACTGCCCTACAGGAGTTCACCATGCTTGGCGTTACCGACTACGGCGCATTCGTCATCGCCTTCATCATTCTGTTGGCCATTCCCGGCCCGGGCAATTTCGCGCTGATCACCGCCACTGGCAAAGGCGGTATCAAAGCAGGCCTGGCTGCGACCTGTGGGGTGATCGTCGGTGACCAGGTGCTATTGTGGCTGGCAGTAGCCGGCGTCGCCACGTTGCTGGCCACCTACCCGGCAGCCTTCCATGTGGTGCAGTGGGCGGGCGCTGCGTACCTGGCCTATCTCGGCCTGCGCATGCTGCTGAGCAAACCAGGTGACGCGCCACGCACCAGCCGCATGGACAACGGCCAGTACTTGCGCCAGACCATGCTGATCACCCTGCTCAACCCCAAGGCGATCATGTTCTACATGGCATTCTTCCCACTGTTCATCGACCCATTGAAACACCAGGGGCTGGTGACTTTCGGCTTCATGGCGGCGACGGTGGCGGTGATCACGTTCCTGTACGGGTTGATTGCCGTGGTACTGACTCACCGACTGGCCGAACGCATGCGCGCCAACCCAAAGATCAGCAACCTGTTCGAGCGGCTGGCGGGCATTTGTCTGGTGGGGTTTGGCATTAAATTGGCCGCCATGCGCTGAGGCCCCTCGGGCGCGCCCCATGCGGCCCCAAAATTCCAAAGCAAAAAAAAGCCCCCGGCAACTCACAGTTCCCGGGGGCTTGTTCAATCAGCGACTACCCAATCAATTGGTTTCCAGCTGATATGCCTTGCTCACGAACAACGCCGCAAACAGGCTCTTGCCTTCCTTGAACGTGTACTGCTCTTCGAACTTGCCTTCCTCGACCAGCTTCTGCCCAATGGCACATTCCGAATCGCTGTGGTTCTTGCCCTTGGCGCCGAAATCACTGCTCCACGACGACAAGCCAACTTCTTCGCAGAAAGCCGCGAACTTCGCCTTCGGTACACTCTGCTGGAAGTCGCTGTAAGCCTCTTTCAGCGGTTTGAAGCCGCTGTAGCTCACGCTGTAGTTCTCCACCTTCGCCTTGCGCGCAAAGCCACTTACCGCTTCGGCCAAAACGGCCTGGCCGGTGTACGGGCTGTATGCCCCGATCAACATGGCGCTCAAGGCACTCTTGAGCTGGGTTTCGACATCGTCCAGCTCCGGCAGCGACTGGAAGTCGGCCTTGCGTACGATCTCACCCACCTTGGAGCCATCGTTACGGTGGGTTACCACAAACGCCATCGAACCTTCACCATCACTGGAGCGCATGAGGGTGAAATCCAAGTCGACCGTGGTGCCAAAATCACCCGTGCTGCTGACCAGGAACGCGCCAGTAACCGGCTGGCGTACCGCCATGTTGGCACCCCAATCGAAGCTCGACTCAGTGGCCCGACCATTGGCGGCCAGCTCGGCGCGCGGCTGGATCTCGTCGCTGACATCAGCCACCAGCACCACTTCGGCGCCCTTGCTGGCAACGAAGGGGTTGGCCATCTGCATGCCCAGCAATTGGATGTGAAGGGTGCCGTCCTTGCTGTCGCCGTCATGGGCCAGTTTCAGCGTATCGGCTTTGAGGTATATGCCGGCGACATTGCGGCTGACATTGAGCTGGTACTTGGCCCAACCTGCCAAGCCCTCCTCCGGCGAACCACCGCGAGCCGATTCCATCAAGCTGGTCAGGCCGCGCATGAACTGCTGGGCGCCATTGGTCTGGGCCGCAGCGACGCGGATTTCGGGGTCGGCGACTGTCAGGTTGCCAGAGAACGCCGAATAGGAAATGTCGCCCTCAGACAGTACATCTTCAAGGAAATAGCGCTTCTTGAAGTCCTCGTAGTAGGCCAGCGCAGCCTTCTTGCCCGAGCTGGAGACCATCGCATAGCCACCACCGAGCACCAGCACCGCCGCGGCTACACCGCCAATCAGCAGCTGCTTCTTGTTCATCTGTTTGATCATGGTGTTTGCCTCACTGGACCATGGCGGAAGCGTTGTTCCAGTCGTTCACGTACTTTTGGGAGACCTCGGGGGTCCAGCTGAAATCGATACCGGCGTTGGGGAATTCCTTGGCCAGCACGGCGCCGAACGACACACGGTCGGCACAGTGGTCCTGCTGGCAGGCCTCGGGTTCACCTGCGCTGTAGGCACGGTAGGTGGGCACGGCGCGGCCATCGTCCAGCGGGTAGTACGGCGTGGCGTTGGCGACCTGGGTCACGTACCAGCCTTCGCTGTACTCCTCGTCCGCCACCAGGCGGCCCTTGCTCGGGAAGTCGAGGGTGTAGAAATCGCCCTTCTTGCCGGTAACGTGCACCATCATTGGCGCAACGCGGGCCGAGGTCGCAGGGTCTTGCTGCGCCAGCGGCGAAGCGAAACGCACCTTGATGCCAGCCATTTGCGCCAGCGCCTCGGTTTCGCGCCCCTTGAAGTCGCTCATGCCGTCTTGCAGCTGCTGGTAGCGTTCCAGCACTCGGGTGTGCACGCGGGCCAGCTCCTGTTGACGCTGACGTTCTTCACGCACACGCTGCTGCTCTCGTTGAACCGCCCAGTTGGCACCCTCGCGCACATCGAAGAACAGGCCTTGGCGGGTGATGCCGATGCGGTTGCGAGTGATCTTCTGCGCGTCGTTGCCCCACATGCTGTTCGTAATCGCCGAAATATCTTTGACGATGAACAGGTTGGCCACATCGGTGGTGGTCGGCGAGGTGGCCTTGATCAGGTCGAAGATTTCCAGGGCGGCTTCCTTGTACTTGGCCGCGTCCAGGGCGAACGACTCGTCAGGCGTTACGGCAACGTAGTACGGATCGCTGCTGAACGGGCGGAGCACGCCGTAGCTGGAACGGGTGAAGGTCAGGTACACCTTCATCTGCCGGCTGGGGATCTCGCCCACCAGGAACGCGGCCTGGTCAGCATCCGCCGTGAGGTAGGAAACGGCCTTGTCCTTCACTGCAGATTCGAGGTTCTTGTTGAAGATCAGCCCGCTGGGGTGAGCGTATACGCGGGTCCAGTTGTCGCCACGGTAGGTGCCAACGGCCTTCCAGCTGATTTTTTCGAAGCTGCCTTCACCAAAGCCGGAGGCCGGGCACGGCATCACCGGGGTAGTGCCGAACGACAGGGTGTCGCCGTCGCTGATGATCGAGGTGCTAAGCACCCATTTGCAGCCTGTGCCATCCGTTACCTGCATCAGGTTGCGGTTTTGCAGGACCACGGCGCGGCCGAAGTCCGAGGTTGGGGCAGCGGCTACCGCATCAGCAGGTGCTGGAACAGGCGGTGCGACTGGGGCTGCTACCGGGGTTTCGGCAACGGGGGCTGGCGCGGGTTCTGCAGCAACCACCGGGGCCGGGGCCACCTCTGCTTTTGCAGGCGCTGGTTCAACTACAGCAGGCGCCGGCGCAGCGGCAACGGCTGCCGGGGCTTCTGCTGGCGCAGGTACAGCGGGTGCAGCCGGGGCCAGGGCAGCAACGGCCGGAGCAGGTGCTGGTGCTGGTGCTGGTGCTGGTGCTGGTGCTGGTGCTGGTGCTGGTGCAGCTGATGCAGCGGCAGGCGCGACGGCCAGGGTCACCAGGCCCAGGTTGGTGGCATTGCCCGAACCGCTGGCGTAAAGGTTGCCCTTGGCGTCAACCGCCTTCCAGCTCACCTTGGCGGTCGCGCAGTCCTTGGCGAACACGAACGGCAGCTTGGTCAGCAGCCCCGACAGCAGCTCCTGCTTGTCCCAGGCCGGGCGGGTGATGGTCAGCTCAACCTCGGGTTTGCACCAGGTGGCGGCGTCCCCAGGTACTTCGACCTTGATGTTTTCTTTCTTCGAGAAGGCCAGCTCGTGGGCGAACGCCTGCGGTACCAGACCACAAGCGCCGACCACAGCCAGCGCGAGCGCGTGCTTTTTCATGGAGTTCCTCAGATCAGTTCCCAGGTGCCGTTGGCTTGTTTGCAGAAGGTGTTCTGCTCTTGCTCGGTCTGGCCGCTTTGCGATTTCAGGCTGACCGTGACCGGGCGGCAGGCGGCTTCGGCGGCGACCGTTTCGGTCGGCAGCGACTGCACCGAATCCAGGTCGAAGCCTTGGGTTTCCTTGCTGGCGGCAACGTCCAGCTCGTCCAGGTTCACCGCTGGCGTCACACGCTTGGCCACGGCCTGCGCCTTGGGCTCGACGTAGTTCTTGTGCACGTAACCCACGGTCACGCCCTTGCGCCCGACCAGGATCCAGTCACCGGTGGAGCCGACGGCGGTGAACTCGGTGTGGTTTTTCAGGCTGCCAACTTTCTCGCCACTCTGGTTGGGTGCGGCACGCACGTTCAGGTTGTCGCTGACGGTCACGTAGGGCTCGTTGATCAACTTCATCGACGGCACCGCCTGGATCTTCGGCGCGCGCTTGACCTCGACCTTCTTGGTCTGGGTGTATTCCTTGCCCGGCACGATCTGCGCGGTAGCACCCGAGTGGTCGGACTTCCAGGTAACTGGCTGGGCGCTGGCGGTAGCCTGCTGCTGGCTCAACACTTCCTGGGTGCGCAGCGCCAGGGCCTGCTGGTCCTTCTCGTCCAGCATGTGACCGATGCGGTTGCCCACGTAGGCACCAATGCCACCGGCGATCAGGGCTGCGGCGATCTTGCCGTTGCCACTGCCCATGGTCGAGCCGATGGCCACACCGGCCAGGCCACCAATCACGGTGCCCGCTTGCTCTTTGCTGATCCCGAGCTGTGCACAGGCCGTGGTAGAGGCGATGGCGACCGCCAGAAGGGACGCGACGAATTTCTTACGCAAGTGGAGCACTCCATTTTCGGTGGGGCGCACAGCCGCGTACCGCAGCCAGGATCTGGCGGCAGCATTCGACGTTGTGCGGTTTTATGAGTGAGCTGGCAGCACTGGACGCGGACGGCAATTTAGCCGTCGAACGAAGGGCGTAGAGGAAGACCAGTACGGCGCGAAGCATCCAACGAATCCATGTCAGGAAGAGGTCATCGCCCAGCGCGCGTAATCATTACGGCGTTTGGCCTGGGCGTGAGTGGCGTATTAGAGGCCCGCATTGTAGCGCAAGGTGCCGTTGACAGTTCAAGACAAAATGTTGCGAGAAACCGCTCTGTCTCGGCTTAGTCGACATAGTTGCAGGAGCGGCTCTGTTTCGCGAAAGGACCAAGGCACTGCTGAATGATGCTGAATTTGGAATGATGCAAAACAAGGCACAACGAAAAAGCCCCTGAAAGCTTTCGCTTTCAGGGGCTTCATCTTGTATGGCGGAGAGATAGGGATTTGAACCCTAGGTACTGTTGCCAGTACAACGGATTTCGAATCCGTCCCGTTCGACCACTCCGGCATCTCTCCAATGCCGCGCATCATACCAGCGTTCTTTTAAAACGCAAACCTTTTTTTAAAAAAAATCGCGTGGTATCAGGCGCTTGCGTGAACGCGCCGCTTACAGCGGCACGCCCAGGCGCTTGGCAACTTCTTCGTAGGCTTCGATCACGTCGCCCAGGCCCTGACGGAAGCGGTCTTTGTCCATCTTCTTGCGGGTTTCCTTGTCCCACAGGCGGCAGCCGTCCGGGCTGAACTCGTCGCCCAGCACGATTTGGCCGTGGAATACGCCGAACTCCAGCTTGAAGTCGACCAGCAGCAGGCCGGCGTCATCGAAGAGCTTGCTCAGCACTTCGTTGACCTTCAGCGACAGCTTTTTCATTTCGACCAACTGCTCGGCGGTGCCCCAGCCGAACGCAACAACGTGGGATTCGTTGATGAAGGGGTCGCCCTTCTCGTCGTTCTTCAGGAACAGTTCGAAGGTGGACGGCTCCAGCTTGATGCCCTCCTCCACGCCCAGACGCTTGACCAGGCTGCCGGCGGCGTAGTTGCGCACCACGCACTCGACCGGGATCATGTCCAGTTTCTTCACCAGGCACTCGTTGTCGCCCAGCAGCTTGTCGAACTGGGTCGGCACGCCGGCTTCTTCCAGTTTCTGCATGATGAAGGCGTTGAACTTGTTGTTCACCATGCCTTTGCGGTCGAGTTGTTCGATACGCTTGCCGTCGAACGCCGAAGTGTCGTTACGGAACAGCAGGATCAAGCGGTCGGCGTCGTCGGTCTTGAAAACCGATTTGGCCTTGCCGCGGTAGAGTTCGTCGCGTTTTTCCATGATTGGGCTCCGCTTGCTTGAGGTGTTGGGCTAGGCGATTTCGCGCCAGTCGAGCCCGTGTTCCTGATTCGCCACCTGGAGCCAGTCCGGGTCGCACCCGAGGGTATCGACGAAGCACTGGCGGGCCAAGTGTGGCAGGTTGTTCTTGCTGCTGAGGTGGGCCAGCACCAGGTGTTGCAGGTTGCTCCAGCCCAACTCGTGCACCAGGCGCGCGGCCTGGTGGTTGTTCAAATGCCCTTGCATGCCCCCTACCCGCTGCTTCAAAAAGGCCGGGTAGTGACCGCGCGCCAGCAGGTCGCGGCAGTGGTTGGCCTCGATCAGCAGTGCATCCAGGCCCTGGTAGCGCTCCAGCAGCAACGCGTCGTACGAGCCCAGGTCGGTAAGCATGCCGAAGCGTCGCTGGCCGTCACTGACCACGTATTGCAATGGCTCGTAGGCGTCGTGCTCGACCCGCGCCGCAGTCACTTCCAGGCTGCCGATGCGCAGGCTTTCGCCACAAGCGAGAAAACCGGCCACCTCCACCGGCTTGCGCATGCCGCGCAAGGTCCCTTGGCTGAGGTAGACCGGTACATTGTAGCGCCGTGACAGCAAGCCGACCCCATGCACATGATCAGCATGTTCGTGGGTGACCAGTACTGCACTGAGCTGGGCCGCCGACACACCGAGCAGCGCCAGGCGCCGCTCGGTTTCGCGTAGGGAAAAGCCGCAATCGACCAGGATGAACGTGTCACCACTGGCGATCAGCGTGCCGTTCCCTTGGCTACCGCTTCCGAGTACCGCGAAGCGCACTTAGCCCAGGTGGTCCTGAATGGCGCTCAGCACGCGGCGGGCGACATCGGCCGGAGCCACGGTGTTGATGTTTTTCTCGACCGTGACCTGCACGCTCTCACCCACCTTGCTCAGGCGAACCTGGTAGCGCTCGGCACGGGCTTCACGCTCTTCCTTGGTCGGCTCGCTGCCGAACATGCGGCTAAAGAAGCCAGGCTGGTTCTGCTTGTCGTCAGGCTTTTCGGACAGGTTGATGTAGTACAGGCCCAGGCTGCGGTTGATGTCTTCGACACGCCACTCGCCACCCTGTTCCAGGGCACGGCCCACGCCAGACCAGGCGCGGTCCAGGTCAGAGCCCAGGTACAGCACCGGGTTGCCGCTTCCGTCTTCGCTCAGGCTGACGCGGCTTGGCGCGTCGAAATCGCGCGCGGCCAGCAGCGACACCGAACCGCCTTTCTCGGCGCTGCGGTTCATGCTGGCAAGCATTTCGTCGACCAGCAAGGCATCGGCACCGGTGTTGCTGGACGAGGACGGGAACGCAGGGTCGGCCGTGCTGCCAGCCGGGCGCTCGACGCTGACCACGTACACTTCGGAGGTGTTGCGCTGCACGCCAGGCTCCATGCGCACACGTACGCGCACTTCGCTGTCACCGCTGCTGGCAGTGCTGGCCAGACGCTGGCCAAGCGATGCCGACAGTTCATCGAAACGCTGCCAGGTAGTGTTGAACTCACCCGTCTGTGGGCGTTCTTCGGCAATGCGGAAGCCGTTGTCCTCGAAGAACTGGCGCGCTACCGGCCACACTTCGGCTGGCGAATGCTGGGCCAGTACCCAACGGCTGCTGCCACTGCGTTGCAGGCTGTAGTCGGTGACCTGGGCGGCACCGCCGGTCAGCGGTTGCGGGCGCGGCACTTCGAACTCGCCAGCAACATTATCGTCGGCAACGTTACGCGGAATCGGCAGCAGCGGGTCAAGACGCTTGACGTTGCTGGCGTCCGGCGGCAGCTGCATGGGCGCGGTCGGGTGCGCCTGCAGGTAGTCGCTGCCACGGTCGCGGAAATAGCCATCCTCGCCCCACAGCCAACCACACCCACTGGTGCTGGAAATGATCAGGGCAAGGGCGGAAAGACCAGCCAGTCGCTTCATGCGGTGTACTTCCTCTTAAACCAGTACGCCGGACTGGCGCAAGGCAGTACGGACTTTTTCGTGGCAGCCTTCGCTCAGCCAGGTCAGTGGCAGGCGAATGCCTTTGTGCATCAGGCCCATTTCAACGAGCGCCCATTTCACCGGGATCGGGTTGGCTTCGCAGAACAGGTCTTTGTGCAGCGGCATGAGTTTTTCGTTGATTGCACGGGCCTTCTCGGCATTGCCCTCAAGGGCGGCCTCGCACAGGTCGGCCATTTCGCGCGGGGCGACGTTGGCGGTGACCGAAATGTTGCCCTTGCCGCCCATCAGGATCAGCTCGACGGCCGTCGGGTCGTCGCCGGACATGACGATGAAGTCCTTGCTGACGCCATCGAGGATGGCCTTGGCGCGAACCAGGTCGCCGGTGGCTTCCTTGATGCCGATGATGTTCGGCACGGTCGACAGGCGGATCACGGTCTCGGCCTGCATGTCGCAGGAGGTGCGGCCGGGTACGTTATAGAGGATCTGCGGAATGTCGACGGCTTCGGCAATGTGCTTGAAGTGCTGGTACAGGCCTTCTTGCGTCGGCTTGTTGTAGTACGGCACGACCAGCAGGCAGGCGTCAGCGCCGGCATTCTTGGCGTTCTGGGTCAGGTGCACGGCTTCGGCGGTGGAGTTGGCACCGGTGCCGGCGATGACCGGAATCGGCTTCTTGCTGTGCTTGACGCGCTCGACCACGTGCTTGATGACCAGGATGTGTTCTTCGACATCCAGCGTGGCGGACTCACCGGTGGTGCCGACAGCGACGATCGCATGGGTGCCGTTTTCCAGGTGGAAGTCTACAAGTTTGTCGAGGCTGCCCCAATCAAGACGCCCTTGTGCATCCATGGGTGTGACCAATGCCACCATACTGCCCGCAATCATGTAACTGCTCCTGCCGGAAAAAGAGAGCGGTAATGGTACTGGGGGCATCGGCCTTGCACAAGCGAAGCAGGCGGGCGGAGCATTCCCCTCGGCGCCTTATTTCGCTACCCTTGATCCTTTGATCGGTGCAGCGCGGCCCGCCGGGCCGTCGACCTTGCTCCCCGCCAGCGTCCAAGACCTCGCATGCGAGCCCCGGGCACTGCCGACAGGAGGCTTTTGCCCGTCCTGTGCCGACCGCTCATCGCTTTAGGAATGCTGCATGTCCACCCCCACCGTCCGCGAACAATTCCTTGTCATCAGTGCCTTGGGCCCAAACCCCATGGAGCTGGCCAACGTCCTCAGCCGCGCTGCCTTCGAAAACCGCTGCGCGGTGGTCACCTCGCGCCTGAGCCGCCACGGCGAGACCAGCGCCCTGGTGCTGCAGGTGGGCGGCAGCTGGGACGCCCTGGCGCGCCTGGAGTCCACCCTGCCAGGCCTGGGCAAGAAGCACGGCCTGACCCTGGACGTGGTGCGCAGCGCCGACCAGGAAGTGCGCCCACAGGCCCTGCCATACGTGGCCTACGTCAGCGCCGCCTACCGCCCGGACATCATCAATGAGCTGTGCCAGTTCTTCCTCGATCACCGCGTCGAGCTGGAAGCCATGACCTGCGACACCTACCTGGCGCCGCAAACCGGCAGCAGCATGCTCAACGCCCAGTTCACCGTGATTTTGCCGGCCGGCACGCAGATCAGCTGGCTGCGCGACCAGTTCCTGGACTTTGCCGATGCCCTGAACCTCGATGCGTTGATCGAGCCATGGCGTCCACAGAACCCAATGTAAGGAAACCGACCATGGCTGTAGCACTCGACCAACCCGTTGCCGACTTCCAGGCCCAGGCTACCAGCGGGCAAACCGTCAGCCTGGCCGAACTCAAGGGCCAGCAAGTGGTGGTGTACTTCTACCCCAAGGACAGCACCCCAGGCTGCACCACCGAGGGCCAGGGCTTTCGCGACCAGCATGACGCCTTTGCCGCAGCCAATACCGTGGTGTTCGGCGTATCGCGCGATGGCATCAAGTCGCACGAAAACTTCAAAGCCAAGCAAGGCTTCCCCTTCGAGCTGATCAGCGACAAGGACGAGGCCCTGTGCCAGCTGTTCGACGTGATCAAACTGAAGAAGCTGTACGGCAAGGAATACATGGGCGTAGATCGCAGCACCTTCCTGATCGACAAGGACGGTGTGCTGCGCCAGGAATGGCGTGGGGTGAAGGTGCCCGGGCATGTGGATGCCGTGTTGGCCGCTGCCCAAGCCTTGAACAAGGCTTGAAATTGAATGGGGCTGCATTGCAGCCCCATTCACATTCAAAGCATCGGTGACACACTCGGCTCATGTCGCGGCCAGGCATCCAGCACAGCCTTGATCAACGTCGCCAGCGGAATCGCGAAGAAGATCCCCCAGAACCCCCACAACCCGCCAAACAGCAATACCGCGCAAATGATCGCCACCGGGTGCAGGCTCACCGCCTCGGAGAACAGCAGCGGCACCAGCACGTTGCCATCCAGCGCCTGGATGATCGCGTACACCGTCATCAGGTAGATGAACTGGTCGCCCCAACCCCACTGGAACAGCGCGATCAGCGTTACCGGTACGGTCACCACCACCGCCCCCACGTAAGGCACCACCACCGACAGCCCCACCAGCAACGCCAGCAGCGCGGCGTAGTTGAGCCCCAGGCTGATGAAGGCGATATAGGTGGCGATGCCGCAGATCAGGATCTCGATACCCTTGCCGCGAATGTAGTTGGCAATCTGCCGGTTCATCTCGCTGCCCACCCGGTTAAGCAGCGCGCGCTGGCTGGGCAGGTAGCCGCTGACCCAGCGGCCGATCAGCTCGCGATCCTTGAGGAAGAAGAACACCAGGATCGGCACCAGCACCAGGTAGATCATGGCATTGACCAGCAGCGGCAGGCTGGACAGCGAAAAGGTCAGCGCCCATTGGCCAAACTTGCCGATTTCACCGCGTACCGATTCGATGGCATGCAGCACCTGCTCGTCCGACACCAGATGCGGGTAGCGCTCGGGCAACAGCAGCAACAGCGACTGCCACTTGCCGAGCATGCCCGGCAACTCGTTGAACAGGGTGATCAACTGGTGCCACAGCAGCGGCACCAGCACCAGCATGAATACCGCCAGCGCGCCCATGAACAGGGCGAACACCAGCATCACCGCCAGCCGCGTAGGGACTCGCACACGCTCCAGGGCGTTGACAAGCCCTTGCATCAGGAACGCCAGCACCATGCCGGCCAGCACCGGCGCGAGCATACCGCCCAGGGTCAGTACCGCAGTAAAAGCCAGGAACAACAGGACCGCCAGCACCACCGCTTCTTCATCGGAGAAGTAGCGCTGCATCCAGTCGCGAAGCACTTTGAACATTGACGATCCTTGGAAAAGACTCAGGCCTTGCGCAGCCAGTAAGTGTAGGTGCCGGCCTCGGCCGTTTCCTGCAGCAGGGTATGACCGGCCAACTGGGCGAAAGTGCGGAAGTCGCGCTGCGAGCCTGCGTCAGTGGCGATCACCTTGAGTACCGCACCGCTAGCCAGGCGGTTGAGCTCCATCTTTGCCTTCAACAGTGGCAAAGGGCAATTCAGCCCGCTGGCGTCCAGTTCGGCGTCACAGGTCAGGGTGTCACTCATCGCGGGGTCTCCAAAGGCGTTGCCAGACTGCTTGCTGACAGGGCCGGCTAGAATAGCGCCACTGGTCGCCAACGTGTGAGCCCGCTACAGTAGGTATCTTTGACCGACGCGAGCTTCATGCATGAATCTACTGCGCCCTACCCTGCTGACGCTGGCCTGCCTGATGGCCCTTCCCGGCCATGCTGACGACCTGCCATCACTGGGGGATGCCAGTTCCGCGATCGTTTCGCCGCAACAAGAGCACCAACTGGGCCGCGCCTGGCTGAGCCTGCTGCGCGGCCAGGTCAACCAGCTCAACGACCCACAGCTCAAGGACTACGTCGAAACCAGCGTGTACAAGCTGGCCGAGACCAGCCAGCTGCAGGACCGGCGCCTGGAGTTCATCCTCATCGACAGCCGCGAGCTCAACGCCTTCGCCGCGCCGGGTGGAATCGTCGGGGTCAACGGTGGACTGTTCCTCAACGCTCAGACCGAAGGGGAATACGCCTCGGTTCTGGCCCACGAACTGGCGCACTTGTCGCAACGCCACTTCGCCCGCGGCGTCGAAGCCCAGCAACGCATGCAATTGCCGATGATGGCTGCACTGCTGGCCGGCATCGTGCTGGCCGCCGGTGGCGCTGGCGATGCGGGTATCGGCATGATCGCCGGCACCCAGGCAGCGGCCATCCAGGAACAACGGCGCTTTTCGCGGCAGAACGAACAGGAAGCCGACCGCATCGGCATCCAGAACCTGGAAAAGGCCGGCTACGACCCGCGCAACATGCCGACCATGTTCGAGCGCCTGGCACGCCAGTATCGCTATGACGCCAAGCCGCCGGAGTTCTTGCTGACTCACCCGGTGACTGAATCGCGTATCGCCGACACCCGCAACCGCGCCGACCAGGCGCCCAAAGGCGGCATAGAAGACAGCATGCGCTACCAGCTGATTCGTGCTCGGGTGGCGCTGACCTACGAAGGCACCCCAGGGCTTGCCGCCAAGCGCTTTCGCGCCCAGTTGGACGAAGACCCGAAACTGGACGCCGCGCGCTACGGCCTGGCCCTGGCACAGATCAAGGGCGGCCAGCTGAACGAGGCGCGCGAGTTGCTCAAGCCGCTGCTGGCCAAGGCGCCGAACGACATCACCTACAACCTGGCACAGATCGACCTGGACATTACCAATAATCGCCTGGCCGATGCACAACAGCGGGCCGAGCGAATGCAGGGGCTGTACCCGGGCAACTACCCGCTGAAGCAAGTGCGTGCCGACCTGCTGGTAAAGCAGAACAAGCCTGCCGAGGCGGAGAAGGTGTTGAACGAGCTGGTCAAGAGCCGACCGGACGACCCGGATGTGTGGTACGACATGGCCGAAGTACGCGGTTTGTCGGGCAATACCATTGGTTTGCACCGGGCGCGGGCCGAGTACTTCACCTTGGTTGGGGACTTTGACCAGGCGATTCAGCAGCTGGACTACGCCAAGCGCCGGGCGGGCGGCAACTTCCCACTGGCCTCGCAGATCGATCAGCGCCAGCGCGAGATCATGGAGCAGCAGCGCATGGTTCGGGAAATGATGGGGCGCTGAGAATCCGGGGGCGCTTTGCGCCCCAGCATTTTCAGGCGTTACCAGACAGCTTCAGGCGTGCCGCCTGGGTAAAGTCCAGCATGCGGTTCAGCGGCTTGATCGCCTTGGGCACCAGCGCAGGGTCGACGAAAATCTCATCGCCGCCCTTGCGCAGGCAGTCCAGCACCCGCTCCAGGGTGTTCATCGCCATCCACGGGCAGTGCGCGCAGCTGCGGCATGCCGCGCCGTTGCCGGCGGTAGGCGCTTCGACGAACTCTTTATCCGGGCACAGCTGCTGCATCTTGTAGAAGATGCCGCGGTCGGTGGCGACGATGAAGGTCTTGTTCGGCAGCGTCTGAGCAGCCTTGATCAGTTGGCTGGTGGACCCGACCGCGTCGGCCAGCTCGATCACCGCTTCCGGCGACTCGGGGTGCACCAGGATCGCAGCATCCGGGTACAGCGCCTTCATGTCGGCCAACTGACGCGACTTGAACTCCTCGTGAACGATGCAGGCACCGTCCCACAGCAGCATGTCGGCACCGGTCTGCTTCTGGATGTAACGGCCCAGATGCTGGTCCGGCCCCCAGATGATGGTTTCGCCGTTGTCCATCAGGCTTTCGACGATTTCCAGCGCGCAGCTCGACGTCACCACCCAGTCGGCACGTGCTTTCACCGCAGCGGACGTGTTGGCGTAGACCACCACGGTGCGCTCAGGGTGCTGGTCGCAGAAAGCCGAGAATTCTTCTACCGGGCAGCCCAGGTCGAGCGAGCAGGTGGCCTCCAGGGTCGGCATCAGCACGCGCTTTTCGGGGGTGAGAATTTTCGCCGTCTCGCCCATGAAACGCACACCGGCCACGATCACGGTTTCGGCCGGGTGGTTCTTGCCAAAACGGGCCATTTCCAGCGAGTCGGACACGCAGCCGCCGGTTTCTTCGGCCAGCGCCTGGATAACCGGGTCGCAGTAATAATGGGCAACCAGCACGGCATTCTGGGCTTTGAGCTCGGCAGCGATGGCCGCACGGTATTCGGCCTCCTGCTCGGCTGTCAGCGGATTGGGCTGCTTGGCGTCGAGGTGGGCCTGAACCAACAGGCGTTCGGAAATCTGGGTCATGATCGCTGGACCTGCAGGCGCGCGTGCGCGTCAAATCGAGTGTATCACCCGGCCCTGGCAGATCGGCTAAGGGTGCCGGACGGCACACTGGCCGCCACGGCCCTCTGCGGGCGCGGATTATTATCGGAGGCCGAAGGCTACAGACAATCCAGCGATTTCTAAAGTGGTTTTTGTGTTGCCTGCACAGGCCTCTTCGCGGGCTCGCCCGCGAAGAGGCCTGTGCAGGTTCAATCGATCACTCCTGCGGCGACAATGCCGCCAGGTGTGCGGCCATGAGCATGGCGAATTCTTCCACAGTCATCTTCTTGCCGTTGAAATCGACCATGCCATCGGCATAGTGCAGGCTGCTCACCACATCGTTGCCTTCGACAGTCGCCATGCCGCTCTGCAGCGCCATCATGCCGACCATCTCCCCCGCCTGGCCCGACTGCATGGCAATCGCCTGGGCGTCGGTCTGGCCGTCCAGCAGTGCCTGCAGGGTCGCCAGGTCACCGATCATCGGCTTGGACAGCGACAGCTTGCTCTTAACCTCGGTGATCATCTGCTTGCTCAACTGGTCCGGCGGCAGGTCGAAGCTGGCCGGGGCGGTGAAGCCCATCGACAGATTGAAGCGGCTCTCGCCATTGGCCGTTTTGAACGACAGGTTTTCTACCGCGACCTTGGGCTTGGCAGCCAGGAGTTTCTGCAAGTCGCCCTGGAACCTGGCTTTTTCGGCGTCGTCCATCTGGATTTGCGGTACTGGCTGGCCGGCTGCGGAGGCGGCCTCGAATTCCGGCAAGTGTGCCTGGTACCACTTCGACAATGCCTGCAGCGCCGGGACGTTGACCGAGGAAGCGCTCACCGCCATCTGCGCCTTGCCTACCGCACGGCCATCCCAGGTGATGTCGCCGACCTTGTACTCCACGCGGCCACCCACGGTGTCCGGGCCATCGAGGCTTTGCACGGCGTTCTGCTCCAGGCCCTTGATCAACAGCACCTGCTGTTTCGGCCCCAGGGTCACCTTGGTTTCGGCCAGCGCCAGGTCGACGTTACCCACGTAGATGGCGTCGTGCTCAGTGGCGGCAAGGTTGCCACCAACCGTCAGGCCGTTGAGTTCGAATGTGGCAGGCGGCTGATCATCGCGCACAAGTTTCATCACGAAACGGTCGGCCTGCCCGTGGAATTTCGAAGCCTTGCCTTCCTTGTCGCCACTGGCTTCAAACTGCATACCCGAGAAATCGAGGCTATTGCCATCTGCTTCGTCGAGCTTGATCGGTGCCAGTCGGACCTGGCTGACCACATTGCCGTCGTATCCCAGGCTCGTCTGTGCACTGACCGGGGCCTGCTCGCCTGCGGCGGCAAACCACGGCGCGGTGGCATCGTCCTTTTGCAAGGTGCTGTTGCTAACTGCCAGTACAGGCATCAGCTTGAGCGCCTTCACCCGCGACCAGGGGAACGGGCCGTGCTCGATCTGATCGGTCACACCTACGTCGAAATTGATCACCTCGCCCTCACCCACGTTGATGTCGCGGGCCTTGAGCCGGTATTGGGCGGTACTGCTGAAGAAATGCTGCTCCAGCGACACCCGCTCGATGCTCATGCTGCCGCCGGTGCTGACCAGGGCCTTCTTGAGGTCGGCGTTGCTGCGGGCAAGGGCGTTGTCCAGCTCGGCAGGCAGCTGCTTGCCGGTGTACCAGGCGCCAGCAGTGGTTGCGACGGCAATGGCGATCGCCAGGCCGGAAAGGATGCCAACTGATTTCTTCATGAATAGAACCGATTGCTGTCCGTAAGGGTTTCGATGGCGACCAGAGGCCACGCAGAAAGCGAAGAGTACCACTGCGGTAGAAGTCGAGGGCCGGCCCGGATCGAGAAAAACCATTTCCGGAAGCATCTGAGCACTCTGCCAGAAGGGCAACATTCGTTAATTTTTACGAACATTCAAATTGATCAAAACCGCAAAAAACCGCGCAAAAACCGAACAAACACCCTTAAAAATCGATAAATATTTCAATTCAGTAACATCTTGTCATGTTTAACTTGACACCCACCTACCCATCGTTTTTTATTTTCACCACTTTGCGCGTCCCCCCCGCGCCTTCCGCCGCTCCAACATAAAAGGTGAACAATATGGAGCCCACCCGCTCGCCCCTGCCGCATGCGCAATACACCGTGCCCGCCGTTTACGCCCAGCACCAGGAGCCATGCCAGCATGCAGCCTGACCACCGCGCTACCGGCAACGGCCAACTCCGCAAAACCCTGCGCCTCTGGCACGTGATCATCATCGGCCTGGCCTACCTGACCCCGATGACCGTGTTCGACACCTTCGGCATCGTCAGCGGGATTACTGCCGGCCACGTACCCAGCGCCTACATTCTGGCACTGGCCGGGATCCTGTTCACCGCCGTGAGCTACGGCACCCTGGTCAAGCGCTTCCCGCAGTCGGGCTCGGCCTACACCTACACCCAAAAGGCGATCAACCCGCACGTGGGCTTCCTGGTCGGCTGGTCGTCGTTGCTGGACTACCTGCTGTTGCCGATGGTCAACGCGCTGCTGGCCAAACTGTACCTTTCAGCGATGTTCCCGGAAGTGCCGGAGTGGATGTGGGTAGCAGGCTTCGTCACCCTGATCAGCCTGATCAACATGCGCAGCGTCAACCTGGTGGCGCACTTCAACCTGCTGTTCGTGGGCGTGCAGGTGGCGATCATTGCCGTATTCATCTACCTGTGCGTACGCGGCCTGGACCACGGTGAAGGGCTGGGTACCGCCTGGAGCCTGATGCCGTTCGCCGACAGCCAGACCCAATTCAGCGCCCTGGCCGCCGGTGCGACCATCCTGTGCTTCTCGTTCCTGGGCTTTGACGCGGTCACCTGCCTGTCCGAAGAAACCCGCGACCCGGCCAAGACCATCCCCCGTGCGATCTTCCTCACCGCACTGATCGGCGGCGTGGTGTTCATCACCGTTTCTTACTTCATCCAGGCCTACTTCCCGACCATGGCTCGCTTCCACGACCAGGAAGCGGCCCTGCCGGAAATCGCCCTGTACGTCGGCGGCAAGCTGTTCCAGTCGATTTTCATCGCCTGCACCGTGATCAACACCATCGCCTCGGGCCTGGCCTCGCAAACCAGCGTGTCGCGCCTGCTGTACGTGATGGGCCGCGACAACGTCATCCCGGCCAGCGTCTTCGCCCGCCTGCATTCACGCTACAAGACGCCAGTGCTGAACATTGCCGTAGTGGGGATCATTTCCCTGTCGGCGATCTTCTTCGACCTGGTGACCGCCACCTCGATCATCAACTTCGGCGCCCTGGTCGCGTTCAGCTTCGTCAACCTGTCGGTGATCAACCACTGCTACCTGCGCGAAGGCAACCGCAAGGGGCTGGCCAACCAGCTGAAGTACCTGGTGCTGCCCACCATCGGCTTCTGCATCATCGTCTCGCTGTGGCTGGACCTGAATGCGCACTCACTGATGTTTGGCGGCATCTGGGCCGCGCTTGGCCTGATCTACCTTGGCTGGCTGACCAAAGCCTTCCGCGCGGCACCGCCCAACTACATCGCCGAATGAACCATGCTGCTGACAACGCCCGCGCCTGATCGCGGGCGTTGTACTTGATCGAAAAGGAAAGCCCTCATGCCGCTGCGTCGCCTCTCCATCCAATGGAAGATCACCTTGCTTGCCGGCCTGTGTCTGCTGGCCATCGTCGCCTTGCTGGTGGCCACCTCGCTGACCCAGGCGCAACGCAGCGCGGCCTTGGTCAACCAGGCCAACACCGCCATGCTCGACAGCAGCGCCCGCCTGCGCCTGCAGGCCCATGCGCAAACCCAGGCCCTGCGAATACAGCGCTACTTCATGGACGCCTACCAATACGGCAATGGCTTTGCCCGCCTGGTACAGGTACTGAAGGCCCGAGGCGGCAGCGACCTGCGCGCCGAACTGACCCGCCAGGCGCGTGCCAGCCTGGCCGGCAACCCGGATGTGATCGGCCTGTACTTGGTATTCCAGCCCGATGCCCTGGACCAGCAAGACAGCCAGTACCTTGGCCAGGACGCCATGGGCAGCAATGAGCGCGGACGCTTTTCGCTTTACTGGTCGCAACCAACCCCCGGCACCCTGGAACTGGAAGCCATGCCGGAAACGATGCTTGGCGATACCAGTATCGGCAGCAACGGCGCAGCGAAAAACCGCTGGCTGACCTGCCCGCAGGACACCGGCAGAACCTGCATGCTCGAACCGTACCTCGACGAGGTCAACGGCCGCCAAGTACTGATGACCAGCATCGCCTTGCCGCTGCTGGAGCACGGCAAGGTGGTCGGCGTGGTCGGCCTGGACATCGGCCTGGCCAACCTGCAGCAACTGAGCGTGGACGGCCGCCGCGAGCTGTTCGATGGCCAGGGCCAAGTGAGTATCGCCAGCGCCGCCGGCCTGCTGGCCGGTAACAGCCGCGACGACACGACGCTCGGCAAACCCATGGACAACGCAGTAGCCGATGGCCTGCTGCGCGTGGCCCACCCTTTCACACCAATCCCTGACGCAGCCCCATGGCAAGTGTTGCTGGAGCTGCCGGAAAGCGTGCTGCAGGCCCCTGCCGCCGCACTCAACCAGCGCCTGGACGCGCACAACCAACGCGCCAACCTCACCAGCCTGCTGATCGGCCTGGGCGCAGCCGTGGTCGGCTTGCTGCTGGTGTGGCTGACCGCACGCGGCGTTACTCGGCCAATCCTGGCCGTGGCCGCACGCCTGGAAGACATCGCCAGCGGCGAAGGCGACCTGACCCGTCGCCTGGACTACGCCCGCCAGGACGAGCTGGGCCAGCTCACCGGCTGGTTCAACCGCTTCCTCGACAAGCTGCAGCCAGTCATCGCCCAAGTCAAAGGCTCACTGCAGGAGGCCCGCGGCACCGCCGACCAGTCGGCCGCCATCGCCAGCCAGACCAGCAACGGCATGCAGCAACAGCATCGCGAAATCGAACAGGTGGCCACGGCGGCCAACGAAATGAGCGCCACTGCCCTGGATGTCGCCCATAACGCCTCGCAGGCGGCCCAGGCCGCACGCGCCGCCGACCAGGCCAGCCAGGAAGGCCTGCAACTGATCGACAGCACGCGTCAAGGCATCGATCGACTGGCCGCCGGCATGAACACAGCCATGGACGAAGCGCGTGCGCTGGAAGGCCGCAGCGGGCAGATCGGCTCGGTGCTGGAGGTGATCCGTACCATTGCCGAGCAGACCAACCTGCTGGCACTGAATGCCGCCATCGAAGCGGCTCGTGCCGGCGAAGCCGGGCGTGGCTTCGCCGTGGTCGCCGACGAGGTGCGCGGCCTGGCTCAACGCACGCAGGTGTCGGTGGAGGAAATTCGCCAGGTCATCGAAGGCCTGCAGCAAGGCACGCAGGATGTCGTCGGTGCCATGCATGAAGGCCAGCGCCAGGCCCAGGACAGCGCCGCGCGCATGGAGCAGGCGCTGCCGGCACTGCAGCGAATTGGCGAGGCGGTGGCGGTCATCAGCGACATGAACTTGCAAATTGCCTCGGCGGCTGAGGAGCAGAGCGCGGTGGCCGAGGAAGTGAACCGCAACGTGGCCGGCATCCGTGATGTGACAGAATCACTGGCTGGCCAGGCTGACGAATCGGCGCGCATCAGCCAGGCGCTGAACCGGCTTGCCAATCAGCAGCAGGCGCTGATGGAGCAATTTCGCGTCTAGCCTGTAGGGTTTCTTGGCGGGTTTGCCCGCCAGCCAGCCCTTACAGGCGCCACAGCACTATCGTTTTTACTGAGCACAACTCATGCAAACCGCAACCAGATCCACCTTTTTTGACATCACCAGCGAACAGGGCCTGTTACGCACCTCGATTGCCGTCACCCTGTTCATCGCCACCATCGGCATCGCTTTCGGCCTGGCCTCCGGCTCGTTCTCCATCGTGTTCGACGGCGTGTACTCGCTGGTCGACGCCAGCATGAGTGGCCTGTCGCTGGTGGTGGTCAAGCTGATCACTTCGCACACCACCAGCGTGCAAATGTCGCGCAAGCTGCGCGAGCGCTTCACCATGGGCTTCTGGCACCTGGAACCGATGGTGCTGGCACTCAACGGCATCCTGCTCAGCGGCGTAGCCATCTACGCACTGATCAACGCCGTCAGCAGCCTGCTGCAAGGCGGCCGTCATCTGGAGTTCGGCATTGCCATGGTCTACGCGGTGTTGACGGTGATCACCTGCGTGACCATCGCCGTCGTCGAGGCGCGCGCCAACCGCAAGCTGCAATCGGACTTCGTGCGCATGGACGTCAAGGGCTGGGTGATGTCGGCCAGCATCACCGCCGCCCTGCTGATCGCCTTCTGCTTTGGCTACGCGGTGCAGGGCACCTCGCTGGAATGGGTGTCGCCGTACATCGACCCGGCGGTGCTGGCGCTGGTGTGCCTGGTGATCGTACCGCTGCCCTTGTCGGTGGTGCGCCAGGCGCTATCGGAAATTTTTCTGGTCACCCCCGGCGACCTCAAGCTGCATGTAGATGAAGTGGCCAAGGCCTTCGTCGCCCGCCACGGGCTGCAGTCTTACCGCGCCTATGTCGCCAAGGTCGGGCGCTCGCGGGAAATCGAGCTGTATTTCATCGTGCCAAAAGGCATGGCTGCGAAGACCATCGAAGAATGGGATGCGTGGCGCAACGAGATTGGCGATGCGGTAGGTGGCGAAGGGCCTGACCGTTGGATTACGGTGGTGTTTACCGGGGACCCGGAATGGGCTGAGTAAGCCAGCTGAACAAGGCCTGTGAAAACGAAAAAGCCCGCGACCATTACTGGTAGCGGGCTTTGACGTATTGCGTGTGGTGGGTCGTGTAGGATTCGAACCTACGACCAATTGGTTAAAAGCCAACTGCTCTACCAACTGAGCTAACGACCCATTTGATGGCGCGTATAATACTGATTTCTAACGAGAAATCAACACCCTATCAAAAAACCTTTGAAAAATACCGCGTTGGGTCTTCGACACCGGCGGCCTTGAAGCCGTCGGCGCGCAGGCGGCAGCTGTCGCATTTGCCACAGGCACGGCCGTCATCATCGGCCTGGTAGCAGGAAACGGTCAGGCTGTAATCCACACCGCGGGCCATACCGGCCTGCACGATCTGCGCCTTGCTCATGTTCTGCAGCGGCGCCTGGATGCGGAAACCCTGCCCCTCTACACCGGCTTTGGTCGCCAGGTTTGCCATGCGCTCGAAGGCTTCGACGAACTCGGGGCGGCAATCCGGGTAGCCGGAGTAATCCACGGCATTGACGCCAATGAAAATATCACGCGCCTCCAACACTTCGGCCCAGCCCAGGGCAAGCGAAAGGAACACGGTGTTGCGCGCTGGCACATAAGTGACCGGGATACCCTCACTTGGGGCTTCCGGCACATCGATGTTGCTGTCGGTCAACGCCGAACCGCCAATGCCGTCAAGGTTCAGCCCGATCACCTTGTGCTCCACCACTCCCAGGTCACGGGCCACGCGGGCAGCGGCATTCAACTCGGCACGATGGCGCTGGCCGTAATCGAAGCTCATGGTGTAGCAGCTGTAGCCTTCGGCCTTGGCCATGGCAACTACGGTGGCCGAGTCCAGGCCCCCGGACAACAGGATTACTGCGCGTTTATCGGTCATGTGTAGGTGCTCCTCAATCAACGTCCGGGTTCGTCGTTCCACAGCAGCTTGTGCAGCTGCAGCTGGAAGCGTACGGGCAGGTTGTCGGCAACGATCCAGTCCGCCAGGTCGCTGGCTTTCACCTGGTGGTGGCTCGGCGAGAACAACACCTCACCCGCACGCTCGGAAAGGTTGTACTGGATCAGCTTGGAAACCGCCCAGTCGTAGTCCTCGCGGGAACAGATGACGAACTTGACCTGGTCGTTACGGGTCAGCTGCTCGATGTTCTCGTAGCGGTTACGGTGCGATTCTTCGGAACCTGGGGTTTTCAGGTCGACCACACGGCTGACGCGGGTGTCGGTACCGGTAATGTCCAACGCACCGCTGGTTTCCAGCGACACTTCGTACCCGGCATCACACAGCCGCTGCAGTAACGGCAGGGCGTTGGGCTGGGCCAATGGCTCACCACCGGTGACACAGACGTAGCGCGGTTTGAAACCGGCCACCTGCTCAAGGATCGAATCGAGGGTGCGAAGGGTACCGCCACTGAAGGCATAGGCACTGTCGCAGTACTGGCAGCGCAGGGGGCAACCTGTGAGGCGCACGAATACGGTGGGCAACCCAGCCGTTCGCGTTTCACCCTGCAAAGAGTAAAAGACTTCGGTGATGCGTAATGTGTCTTGCATGCTCGCCACGGGCGTGACAGCTAAACAGGCTGCCCGCCTCCTCAGGCACTGTTACGGACTCGACATAGCGTTATCCGCAGCAGCGTGTTTACGAAAAAAGGGCAGTGATTCTAACGAAAAAACCCGCGACTGGCGCGGGTTTCTTTCGAGCGGTGCAACTACGACACTCAGAGCTTCTGCAGGTCACGCTGAGCCAGTTGCGCGGCCGAGGTGCCGGGGTACTGGGTAATAACCTGCTGCAGGATGCCCTTGACCTTGTCGGTATGCCCCATACGGCGCTCGACATCGGCCAGTTTGTACAGCGAATCGGGCACCTTGCTGTGCTTCGGATACTTCTGACTTACCTGAGCGAAGGCCTGGCTTGCGCCTGGCAGGTCACCCTTGGCCAGGTTCACTTCACCCAACCAGTACTGCGCGTTGCCGGCGTACTGGCTGTTTGGGTACTTGCGCAGGAATGCGTTGAACGCCTGGCTGGCCTTGTCGAAGTCTTTCTGTTTGATCAAGTCGAAAGCAGCATCGTAGTAAAGCTTTTCTTTCGCCGGATCACCGGGCTCGCTACTGGCGGCCGGTTGTTGCGCAGCAGCACCTGCTGCTGCATCCGGGGCGGCATTGGACGCACCACCACCGGTGGAATTGTCAGGGGTTGCGGCAGGCGCAGCGCCACTGTTGATGCGACGGTCCAGGTCCTGGTAACGCTCCAGGTTTTCCTGCTTCATGCGCGACACATCGTTTTGCAGCTCTTCGATGATGCCTTGCTGGCGGGAAAGCTGATCCTGCATCTGTTGCAGCTGCATGAACAGCTGGCCCTGTGCAGAGGCAGGGGCCGAAGCCCCTGACCCGGCATAGGCGCCGCTCGTGCCATAACCCGCAGGCGGATAGCTGCCTGCGTTGTCATCTACTACAGGGACCTCAGCCCAGGCCGCGAGCGGCAGGCTGAGTGCGAGGACGGTTACTACACGGCGGCACATACGCATAAGAACTTACTTACGCAGTTCTACGCGACGGTTCTGAGCCCAGGACTGCTCGTCGTTGCCGGTGGCAACTGGACGCTCTTCGCCGTAGGAAACCAGTTCCAGCTGAGCAGGGGAAACGCCCTGCAGAACCAGGTAGCGCTGAACGGCTTTCGCACGACGCTCACCCAGAGCCATGTTGTACTCGCGGGTGCCGCGCTCGTCGGTGTTGCCTTCCAGAACAACGCGGTTGCCGTTGGACTTCAGGTCCTTGGCGTGAACGTCCAGAGCGCGCATGGCTTCTGGCTTCAGGTCCGAGCTGTCGTATTCGAAGTAGAAGGTGGTGATTGCGCGCAGGGCGGCTTCTTCGCTCAGGGAACCGTCAACAGCGCCAGTGTTGGCACCGTAGCCAGCGTTAGGATCTACAGCAGCGCCTTCGCCTGCGTTATCACCGCCCTTCGAGGAGCAACCTACAGCTACAGCCATGGCCAGAGCCAGCGCAGCAAATTTACCAAACTTCAGCATTTCCATCGTGAAACTCCTAATGAAACCCCAGTGTGTTAAGCAAAACGTATTACGCCGCAATCAGTTCAGGTAAGGGGACCAGGACGGTTCTCTGACTTCGCCTTGAGCGGTAGGAAGTGGGAGCCTCACGCGGCCATTAAGCGACACGAGCATCAAGACTCCCCGGCCCTGCTGGCGGGTGGCGTAGATTAGCATGGTGCCGTTTGGCGCGACAGTGGGAGACTCATCAAGACTTGTTTCAGACAGAATCTTTACACTTCCGCGCTGCAAGTCCTGTGCCGCCACTTTGAAGTTGGTAAAGCCCTGTTGGCGATGGATCATCACCAGGGTCTTTTCGTCTGCCGAAAGTTTCGGGTTGGCGTTGTAGTTACCCACGAACGTTACACGCTCGGCACCGCCACCACTGACCGACTGTTTATAGATCTGCGGTTTGCCGCCACGGTCGGAAGTGAAGTAAAGGGTGTTGCCATCCTTACCCCAGAACGGCTCGGTATTGATACCTGGGCCGGCAGTCACACGGCTGATCTGGCGCGAAGCCACATTCATCACGTAGATGTCCGGGTTGCCGTCCTTGGACAGCACGAACGCCAGGCGCGAACCGTCCGGCGACCAGGCTGGCGCGCCGTTCAGGCCTTCGAAGTTGGTCACCTGCTCGCGGCGACCGGTATCGATGTTCTGAATGAAGATACGCGGGCGCTTCTGCTCGAACGAAACGTAGGCGATACGCTTGCCATCCGGCGCAAAGCGCGGCGACAGGATTGGTTCACGCGACTGCAGCAGGGTTACCGCACGCGCACCGTCGTAGTCCGAACGCTGCAGGGTGTAACGGGTGTTGTTGGTGGAGAAGCGCTCGGCCGTCACGTACAGCATGCGGGTAGAGAACGCCCCCTTGATGCCGGTGAGCTTCTCGAACGACTGGTCGGCAATGTAGTGCGCCATGTCGCGCAGCTGGTCGGTGCTGCCCGCCACGCTACCGGTCAGCACTTGCTGCTCGGTGGCGACGTTGAACAGCGCGTACTGCACCTGCAGGCGACCGCCCGACGGCACGATGCTGCCGACCATCACGTACTGGGCACCCAGCGCTTTCCAGTCACGGAAGATCACTTCGCTGGCCTGCGACGGCTGGCTGATCATGTTCTGCCGCGGAATCGGCGAGTAGTAACCAGAGTTGCGCAGGTCGTTGCCGATGATGTCGGCGATGTCTTCGGGCAGCACGCTGCCGCCCTGCAGGCCGAACGGCACTACCGCGATGGGTGTAGCCCGGTCACTGCCACTGGTGACCAGGATGTTCTTTTCCTCTGCCACCGCCATGCCTGCCACGCAGCACAGCATGACCAGCAGTCCTCTCAGACGTTTAATCACAACGCTAGATCCTCAGGTGTAAATGTCATCTTGAACGAACGATATTGGTTGAAATCGCTCGGCTTCATACCCTGCATCTCGGTCAAACGACCAATGTTCTTCACCGCAGCCACCGCCGAACTGTCATACGGGCCGTCACCACTGGAACGGGCCACGCTGACACTGGTGATGGTACCGTCCGGCAACATGTTGATCTGCAGGACCACCGTCATGCCCTTGCGCGCGGAAGGCGGACGCGCCCAGCCCTCGGCCGCGCGCATGCGGATCAGGTCGTCGAAGTCGCCGGCCACCTGGTCACCCTGCTCGTCGGCCAGCGCCTGCTGCCGCTCGGTGGTGTCGGACAACAGCTCGGCCAGGGCCTGGGCTTTCTTGTCTTCTGCCGCCTTGCGGGCCGCTTCCTGTGCCTTCTTTTTCTGGGCGTCTGCAGCGGCCTTTTTCTTGGCCTCTTCAGCTGCCTTCTTCTTAGCGTCCTCGGCCGCCGCCTTCTTCTTGGCGTCCTCGGCTGCTTTCTTCTTGGCCTCCTCGGCTGCCTTTTTCTTGGCGTCCTCGGCGGCTTGTTTCTTCGCCTCTTCAGCGGCCTCTTTCTTGGCCTCTTCTTCGGCTTTTTTCTTGGCTTCGTCCTCGGCCTTCTTCTTGGCGATGTCGGCCTGCTGCTTCTCGGCAGCCTTCTTCGCCTCGTCGGCCTTCTTGGCTTCGGCAGCTTTCTTGGCTTCGGCAGCCTTGGCGGCTTCTGCGGCCTTGGCAGCGTCTTCGGCTTTTTTCGCCTCGGCGGCTTCGCGGGCCTCCTCGGCCTTTTGAGCAGCGTCGGCTTTCTTTTGTTCCGCAGCCTTCACTGCTTCCTGCTCGACCTTCTTCTGCTCCAACTGCTCGACTTCGGTCTGGCGCGAAGCGGTTTTCTTCGCTTCCCCGGCAATCTTCTGATTGGTCTGGGTGGTCGCCTGGCTCTTGGACTTGAGCTGGTACAGGGTAGCCTGAACGATCGGCTTGGAAGGCGGCAGCTCAGGCGTCATGGCAAAACTGACGAACAGCAGGGCGAACACCAGCACATGCAGGCCGATGGCCCAGACACTGGGCCAGAAGTAGCTTTCCGAGGCGGATGGCTCTCGCTGTTGCATCAGGGCGCCTCGGTAATCAGGCCAACGTTACCGACACCGGCCTTCTGCAACCCGCCCATGGCACCCATGACCGCGCCATAGTCGACAGCCTTGTCGCCACGAATGAACACCTGGGTTTGCTTGCCCTGGTCACGGCCGGCAGCAATGATCTTGGTCACTGCATTGGTCATGTCAGGCAAGGTCATGGCCTTGTCCATCTGCTTGTCGGTATCGACTTCGCTGCCAAGGTTCCAGTAGTAGGTTTTATCGGCCTTGATGGAGATGGTGAGGATCTGGACGTTGTTGTCCTGCGGCAAGGCTTCGCTGGAAACCTTGGGCAGGTCGACCTTCACGCCCTGGTTGAGCATGGGCGCCGTCACCATGAAGATGACCAGCAGCACCAGCATCACGTCGATGTAGGGCACCACGTTCATCTCGGCGACGGGCTTGCGTTTGTGGCGAACTCGGGCCATGGGCTTCTACCTGATTACTCTTCGCTGGTGTGCACTTTGCGGTGCAGGATCGCCTGGAACTCGTCGGCGAAGGTGTAGTAACGACCGATCAGCACTTCACTGCGCGCGGCGAAACGGTTGTAGGCGATGACCGCCGGGATCGCTGCGAACAGGCCGATGGCGGTGGCGATCAGCGCTTCGGCGATACCTGGGGCGACTGTGGCCAGGGTGGCTTGCTGGGCGCTGGCCAGGCCGCGGAAGGAGTTCATGATGCCCCATACGGTACCGAACAGGCCGATGTACGGGCTGGTGGAACCAACGGTGGCCAGGAACGGCAGGCTCTGTTCGAGTTTTTCTTCCTCGCGAGAAATGGCCACGCGCATGGCACGGCCAACGCCTTCCATCACCGCGTCCGGGTCAACGCCCGGTTGCTGGCGCAGGCGCGAGAACTCCTTGAAGCCGGCACGGAACACCTGCTCCACGCCAGAGTCCGGGTCTGGGTTGCTGCCTGCCTGGCGGTACAGCTTGGACAGGTCGATGCCCGACCAGAAGCGCTCCTCGAAGGCATCCAGCGCACGACGACCGGCGCGCAGCATGGTGCTGCGCTGGAAGATCATGATCCATGAGGTGACCGAGGCGGCCACCAGGGTCAGCATTACCAGCTGTACCACCACGCTGGCATTGCTGACCAGACTCCACATGGAGGTATGGTCGACGACGTTAGCTTCCACGCTTATTCTCCTGCATTCGATTGATTACCCGAGCCGTCCGCCATAAAGGCTTCGCGCAGCTGGGGGGGTATGGCTCGGGGTTTGAAAGTGTCGGCGCGCACGGCGGCCACCAGGAACTGCCCTTCGCAAAGCAGCGTGTCATCCTTTTCCCGCCAGACCTGCTGCACGAAGCGCAAGCTGGCGCGATTGAGTTCAAGTACTTGCGCGGTCACCCGCAGTTCGTCATCAAGCCGCGCCGGCGCGTGATACCGCGCTTCGCTGGAATGAACCACGAACAGCAGGTTGTCTTCGGCCAGTTGCGACTGGGAAAAGCCCAGGTGCCGCAGGCGTTCGGTGCGCGCGCGCTCCATGAATTTCAGGTAGTTGACGTAATACACCACGCCGCCCGCATCGGTATCTTCGTAATAGACGCGACAACGGTGTGCGAACGGTTCGAGCTGATTTTGCGCGCGCATACTCTAGTGCTTACTCCTCAGCTTGCCAATCCGCTGTGGCAACTGTTTTTTCTTCATTGATGTCTTATTGCCAGCGCACTTTGGGCATGCCAGCGGTAGGACCACGAAAAGTCGCTTTCGATCTGTCATTCATCGCCTGGCTCGGAAAAATCACCACCCTCCCCCAAGCGCCCGGGAATATTCAGGCCAAAGTGCAGGTAGGCATGCCGGGTGACCACGCGGCCGCGCGGCGTACGCATGATGTAGCCCTGCTGGATCAGGTACGGCTCAAGCACATCCTCGATGGTATGACGCTCTTCGCTGATGGCCGCGGCCAGGTTGTCCACGCCCACCGGGCCGCCATCGAATTTTTCGATCATGGTCAACAGCAGGCGGCGGTCGGAATGATCGAAACCACGCTCGTCCACGTCCAGCAGGTTCAGCGCCATGTCGGCCACGGCCTTGGTGATCTGGCCCTTGCCGCGTACTTCGGCGTAGTCGCGTACCCGGCGCAGCAGGCGGTTGGCGATACGCGGCGTACCCCGAGCGCGGCGAGCGATCTCGTAGGCGCCGAGGTCTTCGATGGCCAGGCCAAGGATGTTGGCCGAACGGCTGACGATGGTGGCCAGGTCCTTGTCGCTGTAGAACTCCAGGCGCTGGACGATACCGAAGCGGTCACGCAACGGGTTGGTGAGCATGCCGGCACGGGTGGTAGCGCCCACCAGGGTGAACGGTGGCAGGTCCAGCTTGATCGAACGCGCCGCCGGGCCTTCGCCAATCATGATGTCGAGCTGGAAATCCTCCATGGCCGGGTACAACACCTCTTCGACGACCGGCGACAGCCGATGGATTTCGTCGATGAACAGCACATCGTGCGGCTCGAGGTTGGTCAGCATGGCTGCCAGGTCGCCAGGGCGTTCCAGAATAGGCCCCGAGGTGCTCTTCACCGACACGCCCATTTCATGGGCGATGATGTTGGCCAGGGTGGTCTTGCCCAGGCCTGGCGGGCCAAAGATCAGCGTGTGATCGAGCGACTCGCTGCGGCCACGCGCCGCCTGGATGAACAGCGCCATCTGCTCGCGCACCACCGGCTGGCCGATATAATCGTCCAGGCTCAGCGGGCGAATCGCACGGTCCTGGACCTCTTCGCGGTCGCGGCCACTGGCGGCGATCAGGCGGTCGGCTTCGATCACTTGGTTATCATCCCTTTCAGGCTGCGGCGGATCAGTTCTTCACTGCTCAAGCCGGCCTTGTCCTTGATCGCAGCGATTGCCTTGCTGGCTTCCTGCGGCTTGTAGCCGAGTGAGACCAGGGCACTGACCGCATCGGCCTCGGCGCTGGACTCGCTGGCGACCGGCAACGGCCCGTCGGACACCAGGGTGAACATGGCCGGTGACGTCTCCCAGGCTTTGAAGCGGTCCTTGAGCTCAACCAGCAAGCGTTCGGCGGTTTTTTTGCCAACACCGGGCACGCGCACCAGGGCCGACGTGTCCTGGGCTTGCACGCAGCGCACCAGTTCGTCCACTTCCAGCCCGGACATCAGCGCCAGGGCCAGCTTCGGCCCCACGCCGTTCAGGCGAATCAGCTCGCGGAACAACTCGCGCTCGCGCTTTTCGGCAAAGCCATAGAGCAAGTGGGCGTCTTCGCGCACGACCAGGTGGGTATGCACGGTGACGGCTTCGCCCACCTTGGGCAGACGGTACAGCGTGGTCATGGGAACTTCCAGTTCGTATCCCACGCCGTTGACGTCGATAATCAGGTGCGGCGGCTGTTTTTCCGCCAGGGTGCCGCGCAAACGTCCAATCACGTTCCGATCCTTCCTCTCGGGGAGCCGGTCAAAGACCGCTCAACCCTATCAGCAAATGCAGCGGGTGAACGCATCACCCGAACAAAATATGTATCAGCGCATGAAGCGCCTACAGACGCAAGCGCCCGCCGCGTCGCCGTGCCGTGGCCAGGCCATGTGGTACCAAGCTGGAACGGGTGTGAGCGTGGCACAGGGCGATGGCCAGGGCATCGGAGGCATCGATCTGTGGCTTTTGCGTCAATTTCAGCAGGTGCATGACCATCATCATCACCTGCTCCTTGTTGGCCCCACCCGTGCCGGCCACGGCCTGCTTGACCTGGGTGGCGCTGTATTCGGCGATTTCCAGGCCGGCCTCGGCGGCGGCCACGATGGCCGCGCCACGGGCCTGACCGAGCTTTAGCGCCGAATCGGCGTTGCGGGCCATGAACACCCGCTCGATACCCATGGTCACCGGGCCGTGCTGGGCGATGATTTCACTGACACCCCGAAAAACAATCTGCAGCCGCTCGTGCAGCTCGCCGCTGCCGGTGCGGATACAACCCGATGCCACGTACTCGCAACCACGGGCGGTCTGACGGACCACACCGTAACCGGTGATGCGCGAACCGGGGTCGATACCAAGAATCAGAGTCATAACACCTGCGGAGTTTTACCAATTTCACCGGTCTATTCGCGGGCAAGCCCGCCCCTACAAAGACCTCGCAGTCCCTGTAGGAGCGGGCTTGCCCGCGAATAAACCCTCAAGGCGAACGAAACAACCTTAGCCGAGGTTTTCCATGATCTCATCGGAAATCTGGGCGTTGGAGTAGACGTTCTGCACGTCGTCCAGGTCTTCGAGCATGTCGATCAGCTTGAGCACTTTTTCCGCACCGTCCTGGTCAAGTTCGGCGCTAGTGGTCGGCTGCATGACGATTTCCGCGTCAGCGGCCTTGAAGCCAGCCTCTTCCAGCGCGTTACGCACGGCATAGAAGCTATTGAACGAAGTGAACACCTCGAACGAGCCGTCATCGTTGGCCACCACGTCGTCGGCATCGGCCTCCATTGCCGCTTCCATCAACGCGTCTTCTTCAACGCCCGGGGCAAAGCTGATCTGCCCCTTGCGCTCGAACAGGTAGGCCACCGAACCGTCGGTGCCCAGGTTGCCACCGCACTTGGTAAAGGCATGGCGCACGGCGGCGGCGGTACGGTTGCGGTTGTCGGTCATGGCTTCGACCATGATCGCCACGCCACCGGGGCCGTAACCTTCGTAGCTGAGCTCTTCGACGTTGTCGCTTTCATTGGTGCCAGCGCCACGGGCCACGGCGCGGTCGATGATGTCGCGACTCATGTTGGCGCCCAGCGCCTTGTCCAGCGCCAGGCGCAAGCGCGGGTTGGATGCCGGGTCAGGGCCGCCTTGCTTGGCAGCTACCGTCAGCTCACGGATCCACTTGGTGAAGACCTTGCCTCTCTTGGCATCCTGGCGCTCTTTGCGGTGCTTGATGTTCGCCCACTTGGAATGACCAGCCATAACGACTCCGAATCCTTTGAATCACAAACAGCCCCGCCCCATGACGGGGCGGGACGGGAGAATACCTGCGCCGAAACGCAAAGGCGCATCCATATGGATGCGCCCGGGGACTGCTTACTCGACCTTGGTCTGTTCGCGCAGTCGGATGTGCAGCTCGCGCAGGGCCTTGGCGTCGACCAGGCCAGGGGCCTGGGTCATGACGCATGCAGCGCTCTGGGTTTTCGGGAACGCGATCACTTCACGGATCGACTGGGCGCCGGTCATCAGCATGACCAGGCGGTCCAGGCCGAAGGCCAGGCCGCCGTGGGGCGGTGCGCCGAATTTCAGGGCGTCGAGCAGGAAGCCGAACTTCTCTTCCTGTTCTTCTGCCTCGATACCCAGCAGGCGGAATACCGCCTGTTGCATCTCTTTACGGTGAATACGGATCGAGCCGCCACCCAGCTCGGTGCCGTTCAGGACCATGTCGTAGGCACGGGACAGGGCCGTGGCCGGGTTGGCCTCCAGCTCTTCCGGGGTGCACTTGGGCGCGGTGAACGGGTGGTGCAGCGCGGTGAAGCTACCGTCTTCGTTCTCTTCGAACATCGGGAAGTCGACGACCCACATCGGTGCCCACTCGCAGGTCAGCAGCTCGAAGTCGTGACCCAGGCGGATACGCAGCGCGCCCAGGGCTTCGCTGACCACCTTGAACTTGTCGGCGCCGAAGAACACGATGTCGCCATCTACAGCACCCACGCGGTCGAGGATGTTGTTGAGGTTGGCTTCGGGGATGTTCTTGACGATCGGCGACTGCAGGCCTTCGACGCCCTTGGCACGCTCGTTGACCTTGATGTAGGCCAGGCCCTTGGCACCGTAAATGCCGACGAACTTGGTGTACTCGTCGATCTTGCTGCGCGGCATGCTCGCACCGCCTGGCAGACGCAGGGCGGTAACACGGCACTTCGGATCGTTGGCCGGGCCGGCGAATACTTTGAAGTCGACATCCTTCAACTGGTCGGCAACGTCGACCAGTTCCAGCGGGTTACGCAGGTCTGGCTTGTCGGAGCCATAGCGGCGCATGGCCTCTTCGAAGGTCATGTGCGGGAATTCGCCGAACTCCAGGTCCAGCACTTCCTTGAACAGCTTGCGGATCATGCTTTCGGTCAAGCCCATGATCTCGCTTTCATCGAGGAAGCTGGTCTCGATGTCGATCTGGGTGAATTCCGGCTGGCGGTCGGCCCGCAGGTCTTCGTCACGGAAGCACTTGGCGATCTGGTAGTAGCGGTCGAAACCGGCGACCATCAGCAGCTGCTTGAACAGCTGTGGCGACTGCGGCAGAGCGAAGAAGCTACCGGCGTGGGTACGGCTTGGCACCAGGTAGTCACGCGCACCTTCCGGGGTAGCACGGGTGAGGATCGGGGTTTCGACGTCGAGGAAACCATTTTCGTCGAGGAAGCGACGAATGCTGCTGGTGATGCGCGAGCGCAGGCGCAGCTTGTCAGCCATTTCCGGGCGACGCAGATCGATGAAGCGGTAACGCAGGCGGGTTTCCTCGCCGACGTCGGAGTATTCGTTCAGCGGGAACGGCGGGGTTTCTGCTTCGTTGAGCACGTTCAGCTGGTAGCCGAGGATCTCGATTGCACCGGACGCCATGTTGGCATTCACCGCACCGTCAGGGCGCTTGCGGACCTTGCCGGTGATCTGCACGACGTATTCGCTGCGCACACGGTCGGCAGCGGCGAAGGTTTCGGCGCGATCCGGGTCGAACACGACCTGGGCCATGCCTTCGCGGTCACGGATGTCGAGGAAGATCACCCCGCCGTGGTCGCGGCGACGATGGACCCAGCCGCAAAGGGTGACTTCCTGGCCGTCCAGGCTCTCGTTCAGTTGGCCGCAATAATGGCTGCGCATCATGATGGTGGTTTCGCTTCTCGTGATTCGTGTATTCGGTGGAGGCCTTGGCCGCCCGGAGGGCTAATACTGCAAGACCCGGTCACAGCATTCAACTCAGTCGGCCTTGTCGCCGCCTGCCAGATTCTTTTTCGCCCCGGTCTTGAAGTCGGTTTCGTACCAACCATTACCGCTCAGGCGGAAGCCTGGCACCGACAGCAGCTTTTTCAGTGCCGGCGCCTGGCAGGCCGGGCAATCGACCAGCGGCGCGGCACTGATCTTCTGCAGCACTTCCATGCGGTGCTCGCAGGACGCACATTGATAGTCATAAAGGGGCATGGGTGTCTCTCGTCAACCACAACGCTGGCTGCCGGGGCAGCAAAAAGCGGGATTATATATGGTTAGCAAGCACTGCGCAGCCCGCCAGGCGATCAGCGCGCACTTGGCGGGTTCTGAAGCCACGCCACGCAGATGACCCGGATCAGCCCGCTGAAGTTGCGCACCCCACCCTGGCGCAGGTGCACTTCGCGGTCCACGTAGGACAACACGGCACTGACCGAGCAGCGGTTGGCAGCGGCGATGCGCTCCAGGATACCCCAGTAGACGGCCTCCAGGCGCAGACACGTGGAAAAGCCGTTGAGCCGCACCGAGCGCGACACCGGTTGGGCCTGCAACATGTCGAAATCCGCCTTGAACGGATCGATGCATTGTTTTGCGGGCCAACTCCCCTGGCCAATACTACGTTTGCTCGCTTGCATCATGCGCCACACTTCCTCGTCACAGGTACCAGGCGACCTATGAAGCGCTGATGCGCGAGCTTAAAGCAGCGGCAAAATCTTCCTGCACAACCTCTAGACCCCGGCCGGGCATGCCGACCAGGGCTTTTGCACGATGGCCGTTACTTGCCGTCGAGCAGCACCCGCAGCATCCAGGCGGTTTTCTCGTGCACTTGCATGCGCTGGGTCAGCAAGTCGGCGGTCGGCTCGTCACTGACTTTGTCCACCACCGGGAAAATACTGCGCGCAGTACGCACCACGGCCTCCTGACCCTGCACCAGCTGACGGATCATTTCGTCCGCAGGGGGCACGCCTTCCTCCTCCTTGATCGACGAGTGCCGCGCGTAGAATGCATACGACCCCGGCGCCGGGAAGCCCAGGGCACGGATGCGCTCGGCGATCGAATCGACTGCCAGCGCCAGTTCGTTGTACTGCTCTTCGAACATCAAATGCAGGGTGCGGAACGACGGACCGGTGACGTTCCAGTGAAAGTTATGGGTTTTCAGATACAGCACATAGGTATCCGACAACAGACGGGACAGCCCATCGACGATGGACTTGCGATCTTCTTCACTGATACCGATATCGATTGCCATGAAGTTCCCCTTTCCATAAGGCTTGAGACTCAAGCGGGCGCCGACCACTGTAGCAACACTTGGCGCATGCCGCATGTGACATGGCGCAACACATCGCCCGCCGGGCGGCCTGCGGTTTGAGTAGGCTGCGGCTTTACTGTTAAATAGGCACCGTGCCACCCGTGCGGACTGTCATTGCCGGGTGCATAGGCTGGCCTGTCCGTGTTCGCGCTCTACACCTCATGCGCACCGTGCTACCAGCTCTTCCTGTGATCGGCCTTATCAACTGTGAGCCAACCCCATGTTCAAGATCGTCCATCTGGTGACGGGCGTGGCAGCTTTGCTGCTATCGCTCATACCCAGCCTGAAAACCGATGCGACACCCTTCCTGCAGCAACCCGACGCGGTCTACCTGGCGCTGCTCGGCCTGCTCAACCTGGTACTGGCCCCGGTCGTGCCACTGTATTACCGCGGCGCGCGACAACAGCTGCAGCATCTAGCCTGCGCCCTGCTGGTGGTAGCCGTGGTACTGCAGACCCTGACGTTGCTGGCTCGCCCGGAAATGGGCAACCTGGCTGCCCTGGTCTGTGCGGTGCTGGCCGTAGCCCTGCACCTGGCCGTGGGCTTTGCCCGCACCCCGCGTAAAGCGCGCAGCAGCCAACACGCGGCACAAGATGTCGGCAGCCGTGATACCGGCACCGTCAAGTGGTTCAACACGTCGAAAGGCTTCGGTTTCATCTCCCGCGATTCGGGTGATGACATCTTCGTGCACTTTCGCGCCATTCGCGGTGAGGGCCACCGCATCCTGGTCGAAGGCCAGCGCGTGGAGTTTTCGGTGATGCACCGCGACAAGGGCCTGCAGGCCGAAGACGTGGTTGCAGTAACCCGACGCTGACGCCGCCTTCTCCGTGAGCGCGGGCTTGCCCGCTCTCACGGAGAGCATGCCCAAGCAGTAGTCAGTAATGCGGCGGCGGCGCCTCTTCCCCTTCGCTGCCGTACTGGCCAACCATCTCTTCATGACGCTTGATCAGCTCGGCCATCTGCAATTGCAGCCGGTCGATCACCCGCCCTTGCTCGACGACCACGTCATTCAGCGCCTGAATAGTGTCATCCTGAAACGCCTGACGGGTTTCCAGTTCCACCATACGCATTTCCAGTGTCATTTCAGGCCTCCTGGTAACCAGCCAATTGCAGCCCGCGCAGGCGCTGGCGAACGGCTTGCAGCTGATCATCGGTGTACGCCACCGACGGGCACTTGCCCCAAACCGGGGCCGGCCAGGCAGCATCGTCGCGCCGGCGCACGATCACATGCATATGCAGCTGGCTGACCACATTGCCCAACGTTGCCACGTTCATCTTGTCAGCGCCGTAGCTGGTCTTCAGTGCTTCGGCCAACACGGTGGTTTCCTGCCACAACTGTTGCTGTTCTGCCGCATCCAGCTCGAACAGTTCGCTGATGCCGGCGCGCTTGGGCACCAGGATGAACCATGGGTAATTGGCATCCTTGCTTAGCAGCAACTGGCACAGCGCAAACTCCCCCAGCACCAGGGAATCCAGCTGCAAACGTGAATCGAGGACGAACACGGCATATCTCCTTCAGGCAAAACCATCCCGCATCGAGCGGAAAACAGGCCTGCAAGGATACCTTGCACATTCCCGGTAACACAGCGCTACTTTTCGCACCAAAATGAGGCCGCCTGTCCGCCCTTCCCACACTTGCCACCCCACAAACGACTCTGGATGAACAAGTTGCGGTAACACATTGACTTTCATGGCAGCTTTTTAAATTTTAATGATTCTCGACTCCAATTTCTCATCAACCCGCCTTCGGCCCGTATTTACGGCACTTTCCGACCCTCGGTAGCAGGTTTTGTGAAAATTTCATGAAGTGTTGTGAATTTTGAGCACGCTTGTTGCATTCACTTCACGCCAAGTCGGCACGACATCTGCAACGGCAGGTGTACGCGACAAATAACAACAGCGGCATTGGTTACCAGGGAGTTTCCTCAACCAGAATCGGTAGTTACCGATTTGTTACGGTGACAGGAACAGCGCTGGCGTTGTACGGCCCTTAAACCGGGGCGTGATTTGCGACATGGAAATATCTAAAAGCGACATGGCGAAAAAGTTCCGCAAAGAGTGCTTATAGCCATATCGCCAACAACAGTCAGCGTGCTATACATTTTCGCCGACATAAAAAGAAAGAGCTGCCCCATATAACTAAAACACATGGACGCAGCGGTACTCTTCCTAAGGAAGGTCTGAAGTAACCCTGTATTTCCGGTCGACTTCAGCCCTTGCTGCTTTTGAAAGCGGGCCGTCGATCAAAATCGACCAGGTAACCCGCTCAGTTCTCCGTTTTTGGCCGCCGCGAGCACCTCGCAGCAGCCATTTTCCGCATTACAGGTGCACCTGTCCTGCGGTAGTCAGCAAATGTCGGCGCGCCATCCATAGGTTCGACAGCGCGAACAGCGTCACCAGCTGAGCGGTGTTCTTGGCCAGGCCACGGAAGCGCACCTTCACGTAACCGAACTGGCGCTTGATCACTCGAAACGGGTGCTCGACCTTCGCTCGCACTTGTGCCTTGGCCTTCTCGATCTTGCGCTTGGCTTTGTACAGGGCGCTGCGTTTATCGAGCTTCTTGTAGGTGCTGCGGCGTGCTGCGACCTGCCAGATCACTTCGCGGCCCGCATGTTCGGGGCGCTTTTCGACGCCGGTGTAGCCGGCATCGGCGCAGACGACGTTCTCGTTACCGTGCAGCAGTTTGTCGACCTGGGTGATATCCGCCACGTTGGCTGCCGTGCCTACCACGCTGTGTACCAGCCCCGACTCATCATCCACGCCGATGTGCGCCTTCATGCCAAAGTAATACTGGTTCCCTTTCTTGCTCTGGTGCATTTCCGGGTCGCGCTTGCCGTCCTGGTTCTTGGTCGAGCTGGGTGCGTGGATCAGTGTGGCATCGACGATAGTGCCCTGGCGCAGCGACAGGCCGCGATCCCCCAGGTAGCCATTGATTACGCCGAGGATGCCGGCTGCCAGCTCATGTTTCTCCAGCAAACGACGGAAGTTGAGGATGGTGGTTTCGTCGGGAATGCGCTCCAGGCTCAGCCCGGCGAACTGACGCAGGATGGTCGTCTCGTAGAGCGCTTCTTCCATGGCCGGGTCGCTGTAGCCGAACCAGTTCTGCATCAGATGGATACGTAACATGGCCATCAGCGGATAGGCTGGACGACCACCTTCACCCTTTGGGTAGTGTGGCTCGATCAGGGCAATCAATCCCTTCCACGGCACCACCTGATCCATCTCGATCAGGAACAATTCCTTACGGGTCTGCTTGCGCTTGCCGGCGTACTCGGCGTCGGCGAAGGTCATCTGCTTCATGGAAAAACTCGGCTGGCGGGATCGGCGTATTTCACCAGATTCGGGAAGTCTTTTTCAGACCTTCCCTAAAAACCAAAGGAGCAAATCACGATGCGCGTGATGAAGTGGAGCATGATCGCCCTGGCCGTTGCGGCAGGGACCTCGCAGTTGGCAATGGCCTCGGCACAAGACGAGTCCAAAGGTTTCATTGAAGACAGCAAGCTGAACGTCAAAACCCGCATGCTGTACTTCAGCCGAGACTTCCGCAACGTCCCGTCTGGCTCCCAGAGCCGCGTTGAAGAAACCGGCCTCGGCTTCCTCGGCACCTTCGAGTCGGGCTTCACCCAAGGTACCGTCGGCTTCGGCGTCGACGCCATCGGCATGCTCGGCATCAAGCTGGACAGCGGCAAAGGCCGTGCCGGCACCGGCCTGTTCCCGGAAGGCTCCGACGGTCGCTCGCAGGATGACTACTCCGAAGGCGGCGGCGCAGTGAAAATGCGCATTTCCAACACCGTGCTGAAGTTCGGCGACCAGTTCACCGCACTGCCAGTACTGGCTACCGACGACAGCCGACTGCTGCCGGAAGTTGCCGAAGGCGGCCTGATCACCAGCAACGAAATCGATGGCCTGACCCTGCACGCCGGTCACTTCACCGCGCTGAACGCACAGGCTCAGACTTACCACGACAGCCTGAACCTGACCGAGGCCAACGTCTTTGGTGGCACCTACGCCATCACCGAAAACCTCAGCACCAGCGTTTACTACTCGCGTGTCGAAGACCACTTCCGCAAGTGGTACGGCAACATCAACTGGGCGCTGCCGATCAGCGACAAGCAAGGCCTGGTGTTCGACTTCAACATTTACGACACCAAGTCGATCGGCGACAACCTGACCGGCGCATTCGTCAGCAAGTCCGACGGCAGCAACGAACTGGACAACATTGCAGCCAGCCTCTCGGCCGCCTACAACATTGGCGCACACACCTTCACCCTGGCCTACCAGAAAGTCAGCGGCGACGGTGACTATGCCTACGGCGTGGACGGTGGCGGCACGATCTTCCTGGCCAACTCGGTTGCCCGTTCCGACTTCAACGCCGAAGACGAAAAATCCTGGCAAGCGCGCTATGACCTGAACTTCGCCGAGTTCGGCGTACCAGGCCTGACCTTCATGACCCGTTACGTGCGCGGTACCGGTGCCTCCACCCGCACCACCGACGACGGTAAGGAATGGGAACGCGACATCGACGTCAAGTACGTGATGCAAAGCGGCCCGGCCAAGGACCTGAGCTTCCGCGTACGTCAGGCCACCTACCGTTCGGGCGATGGCGTGTACTACGGCTCCCCATCGATCGACGAACTGCGTCTGATCGTGGAGTACCCGCTGAGCATCCTGTAAGCCTGGCTTGCAGTGCCCCGCACTTGAAAAAGCCCGGCGATCACGCCGGGCTTTTTCTTGGCTGACAAGTGCCACGCCCTGGGGCATCCTGTACGCCTTCGTTTCGCCCCCGTACAATGCGGGGCTATTTCAACGTCTTAGGCAATCGACACGGCTAACCATGCGCACCAGTCAATATTTGCTCGCCACCCAGAAAGAAACCCCTGCCGACGCAGTGGTCATCAGCCATCAGCTCATGCTGCGTGCCGGCATGATCCGCAAACTGGCCTCCGGCCTGTACACCTGGCTGCCGATGGGCCTGCGGGTAATGCGCAAGGTCGAGGCCGTGGTGCGTGAGGAAATGAACGCCGCCGGCGCCCTGGAAGTGCTGATGCCGAGCATCCAGCCCGCCGAACTGTGGCAGGAATCCGGTCGCTGGGAGCAGTATGGCCCTGAGCTGCTGCGCCTGAAGGATCGCCACCAGCGCGACTTCTGCGTCGGCCCTACCCACGAAGAAGTGATCACCGATCTGGCCCGTAACGAGCTGTCCAGCTATAAACAGCTGCCGCTCAACATGTACCAGATCCAGACCAAGTTCCGTGACGAGATCCGCCCACGCTTCGGCTTGATGCGTGGCCGTGAATTCATCATGAAGGACGCCTACTCGTTCCATGCCGACCAGGCTTCCCTGCAGGAAACCTACGACCGCATGCACCAGGCGTACAGCAACGTGTTCACCCGCCTGGGCCTGGACTTCCGGCCTGTACAGGCCGACACCGGCTCGATCGGCGGCAGCTACTCGCACGAGTTCCACGTGCTGGCCGAGTCTGGCGAAGACGACGTGATCTTCAGCGACAGCTCCGATTACGCCGCCAACATCGAAAAGGCCGAGGCCATCCCGCGTGAAACCGTGCGCCCAGCCCCTACCGAGGAACTGCGCCTGGTCGACACTCCAGACGCCAAGACCATCGCCCAACTGGTGGAAAACCACGGCCTGGCGATCGAGAAAACCGTCAAGACCTTGATCGTACGCGGCGCCGAGGAAGGCAAGCTGGTGGCCCTGGTGGTACGTGGCGACCACGAGCTGAACGAAATCAAGGCCGCCAAGCTGGAGCAGGTTGCCGACCCGCTGATCATGGCCACCGACGCCGAACTGCGCGAGGCCATCGGTGCCGGCGCCGGTTCGCTCGGCCCGCTGAACCTGCCACTGGAGGTGGTGATCGACCGTTCGGTTGCACTGATGAGCGACTTCGGCATTGGCGCCAACATCGACGACAAACACTACTTCGGCGTGAACTGGGAGCGTGACCTGCCGGTTCCACAGGTCGCCGACCTGCGTAACGTGGTTGAAGGCGACCCGAGCCCGGACGGCCAGGGTACCCTGGTGATCAAGCGCGGTATCGAAGTGGGCCACATCTTCCAGCTCGGCACCAAGTACAGCGAAGCACTGAAGTGCCAGGTACTGGGCGAGAACGGCAAACCGGTCGTTCTGTCGATGGGTTGCTACGGCATCGGTGTGTCCCGTGTGGTCGCAGCTGCCATCGAGCAGAGCTATGACGACAAGGGCATCATCTGGAACGACGCCCTGGCGCCATTCCAGATTGCCCTGGTACCCCTGCGTTATGAAACCGACGTGGTCCGCGAGGCAACCGACAAGCTTTACGCCGAACTGACCGCCGCAGGCTTCGAAGTGCTGCTGGACGACCGCGACAAGAAAACCAGCCCAGGCATCAAGTTTGCCGACATGGAGCTGATCGGCATCCCGCACCGCATCGTCGTCAGCGATCGCGGCCTGGCCGACGGCAACCTGGAGTACAAGCACCGCACCGAGCAGGACGCCCAGGCGCTGCCGCTCAATGAAGTGCTGACCTTCCTGCAGGCCCGCGTTCGCCGCTGATAACCAATGCACGAGTGATCATGTTCAAGCGAAGTACCTTTACCCTGGGGGGCGCCGCACTGTGCGGCGCCCTGCTCGTCAGCGGTTGCGCCAATCAGATGTCCCAGCGCAGCGACCATGAGGAGCGCGTCGAGCGCAAACTGCTCGAGCACACCCTGCAGATCGATGTCGGCGAGCCGAAGGTGATGGAGCTCCCGCAGCGACGTGTGCGCGTGCATGAGCAGAAGCGCTTCGAGGTCACCGAGTTCGAAGTCACCCGTCGCTATGACCGCTATACGCCTTACCAGCCCTGGCGGGAGATCTATGAGATCCCGCTGGGTGCAGTGGCCGTGGTGGCTGGTGTCGGCGCCAACGTGATCAATGTCTTCACCTTGGGCAATCTGCCGCAAAGCATCACCCACGACTGGCTCAGCTACGGCGTGGACGGGCTCAACCCGTTCATGAACGTGCCTTCCAACGGCCGTGCGCAGCAGAACCTGGCGGGGATCAGCGAAGTGCAGAAAAGCCAGCGCGAGGAATCTACCAGCGTGCCCTGGAGCGAACGCCTGGTCGAGGTCAAGGCCGGCAAGATGACCCACGAGCTGACCACCGACAGAAATGGCGTACTGCGCCTGAACCTGCTCGACAGCCCGTTTTCCGAGCAGAACCTCAACCACGTCGGCACCCTGCACCTTCAGGTACTCGACGAAGACAATGCTGTGCGAGGTGATGCCAGCCTGCTGGTCAGTGCCACCCTGCGCAACAAGCTGCTCGAGGCTCATGAGCTGATCTTCGATGACCTCGAAGATGACGATGTCGGTCAGTGGGTACATCGGGTCAAGCGCCTGTCCGAGCTGGGCCTTGAAGAGGAGGCCAGCGAAATGGAGCAGAGCCTGATCGAGCTGACCCGCAACGATCCAGAGCTACAGCAGGAGTTTCTGCAGTCGCTGACCAAGGCCACCGGCCGGTTGGTGGCTGATCCAGGCGTGCAATAACAAATGGGGCTGCGTTGCAGCCCCATTCATTTAGGCGGGAACAGCTCCAGCTGTTCATGCGCCCCGCGCAAGTCGCGCAACCTCACCCCTACCCCTAGCAAGCGCACCGGCTTGCTACCCCGGGCGAACGCCTGCCCCAGCAACTGCCGATAACTCTCCAGGTCCCGGCCCGCCCCCGCCTGTTCCATGGTGGTCTGGCTGAAGTCATGAAACTTGACCTTAACGAACGGTTTGTCCGGCCGGTAACTGTTGTCCATGCGGGCAATACGTTCGTTCAGGCTATCCAGCAGCTCTGGCAGCCGCGCCAGACAACTGGCCAGGTCTGGAAGGTCGGTGTCGTAGGTGTTTTCCACGCTGACCGACTGGCGTCGGCTGTCGTTGTGTACCGCACGCTCATCGATACCCCGCGCCAGCCCCCACAATCGCTCACCAAAACTGCCAAACTCGCGCACCAGCGCCAGCCGTGACCACTCACGCAACTCCAGACAGGTTTCGATACCCAGTCGCGTCAGCTTGTCGGCCGTCACCTTGCCCACCCCATGCAACCTGGCCACCGGCAAGGCTGCAACGAACGCCTCCACTTCAGCCGGGGTAATCACGAACAGCCCATTGGGCTTACGCCAGTCACTGGCGATCTTGGCCAGAAACTTGTTCGGCGCCACCCCCGCCGACACGGTGATATGCAGGGTGCGGGCAACACGCCGGCGAATATCCTCGGCGATGCGCGTGGCACTGCCCGAATACCACTGGCTGTCGCTTACATCCAGGTAGGCTTCGTCCAGCGACAAAGGCTCGATCAGCTCTGTGTAGTCGCGGAAAATGCCGTGAATTTCCCGCGAGGCCTCACGGTAGGCTTCAAAGCGCGGCTTTACGATCAACAGATCGGGGCACAGCTTCAGCGCATGCCGCGACGACATGGCCGAGCGTACCCCATAGGCACGCGCTTCATAATTGCAGGTGGCAATTACCCCACGATGATCGGGCGAGCCCCCCACCGCCATGGGCCGCCCGGCCAGGCGCGGGTCGTCACGCATTTCGATCGCGGCGTAGAAGCAATCGCAGTCGACGTGGATGATCTTGCGCAAGGACATGGACGACCGTCAGCACTGTAAATTCATACAGATAGTATCGCATGCACCCTGCACTGAAACAGCTCACCCGCATCGCCACACGATAATCGGCCTGAAAGCCCCGCCGCGCCTGTGCCGAATACTGTTCTCAAGCGCTAAGGGTTTGAACAAAAAAGCTTTTTCCAAAACAATTGCTTGACACCAGGAAGTAAATCCGTAGAATTCGATCTCACAGGCGCGGGATGGAGCAGCCTGGTAGCTCGTCGGGCTCATAACCCGAAGGTCGTCGGTTCAAATCCGGCTCCCGCAACCAGATTCGAGAAAAGGCCACTGTTAACGCAGTGGCCTTTTTCTTTGCCCGCTGAAAAGCGTTTTCGAAAAAATCTCGAAAAATCAAAGCTTAGCGCTTGACATACCCCCCACAAGCTGTAGAATCCGCCCCACTGACGCGGGATGGAGCAGCCTGGTAGCTCGTCGGGCTCATAACCCGAAGGTCGTCGGTTCAAATCCGGCTCCCGCAACCAGATTCAAGAAAAGGCCACTGTTTACACAGTGGCCTTTTTCTTTGTCCGCGAAAAAGTGTTTGCGAAAAACTTCGTAAAATCAACGCTTGGCGCTTGACACCCAACCAGCAAGCTGTAGAATGCGCAACTCTGACGCGGGATGGAGCAGCCTGGTAGCTCGTCGGGCTCATAACCCGAAGGTCGTCGGTTCAAATCCGGCTCCCGCAACCATATTCGTCAGAACAAACCCCGCCTGTGTAACAGCAGCGCGGGGTTTGTTGCTTTATGCCTCCCTGTTATTCGTCGCCTCGTTTCCCCCTCCCTTCAAGCCAACCCGCAGGCTTGATGCGTTGTGCCCAGGATGAACTATCTTTAACCCTGCCAGGCCGCTGAAAGCGCATGAGGCCGGAGTAACATTGGATACGTTTTCCTAAGGGACTTCCACTTGGCCGCACCTTTCCTTTACCTCGCGCAACTCGCCCGGGGTTGTTCATGACTTCGCACAATCCCGAACCTCCGGTGCCGCTCGCCTCGGCGCTGCCCGGTGCCGTGCAGCGTCTGCCTTTGCTTGAGCGCCTGAGTCGCTACCGCCAGCCCATTGGCCTGGTCGTGACCCTGTTGCTGTTCACCATGGCCTTGATCGCCTGCCGCCACTTGCTCAGCGAGCTGGACATCTATGCCTTGCACGATGCCATGCTCAGCGTGCCAACCCAGTCTTTGCTGGGTGCCTTGCTGGCAACGGTTGTCGGCTTCGTGATTCTGCTGGGCTACGAGTGGTCGGCCAGCCGCTATGCCGGCGTGAAGCTGCCAGCACGCAGCCTGGTACTGGGCGGTTTCAGCGCCTTTGCCATCGGTAACGCCATCGGCCTGTCGATGTTATCCGGCGGCTCGGTTCGCTACCGCCTGTATGCACGCCAGGGGCTTGGTGCTGGCGAAGTCGCCCGCATGACCGTGTTTGCCAGCCTGTCACTGGGCTGCGCGCTGCCGCCCTTGGCCGCTTTGGCGACCTTGAGCAACCTGCCGGCGGCTTCGACTGCACTGGGGTTGGCGCCCGGGCTGCTGGCAGGTATCGCCAGCGCGGTGCTGATAGCGTCCGTCTTGCTGGTCATTGGCTTATACCGTCGACGGCTGGCCGAGCAACCGCTGGCCAACAACCTGCTCGTTCAACTGGGCCGGCGTACACTTCGCCTGCCTGATGCTCGCCTGGCCGCCCTGCAACTGCTGATCACCGCGCTGGATGTGGCGGCGGCCGCCACCGTGCTGTACCTGCTGCTGCCCGAAGCGCCCCCTTTCGGCGCATTCGTGCTGGTGTACCTGCTGGCCCTGGCTGCGGGTGTGCTCAGCCACGTACCGGGTGGCGTCGGGGTGTTCGAAGCGATTTTGTTGGCGGCCTTTGCCGACCAGCTCGGTGCCGCACCGCTGGCGGCTGCCCTGCTGCTGTACCGGCTGATCTATGTGGTCCTGCCACTGCTGCTGGCCTGTGTGCTGCTGTTGGCCAATGAAGCCCGACGCCTGCTGTTCGCGCAACAGGCCATCAAGGCCGCCTCGGGGCTGGCCGCACCGATCCTGTCGATCCTGGTGTTCCTGTCTGGCGTGGTGCTGCTGTTTTCGGGTGCCACACCCGAGATCGACACGCGCCTGGAGCACATGGGCTTTTTGGTCCCGCACCGGCTGATCGATGCCTCGCATTTCGGCGCCAGCCTGATCGGCGTGCTGTGCCTGCTGCTGGCACAGGGCTTGCGCAGGCGCCTGTCCGCCGCCTGGCTGCTGACCACCGTGCTGTTGCTGGTCGGCGCCCTGCTGTCACTGCTGAAGGGCTTTGATTGGGAAGAGGCCAGCCTGCTGACCTTCACCGCCACCCTGCTCGCCCTGTTCCGTCGCTCGTTCTACCGCCCCAGCCGTCTGCTGGAACTCCCCTTCTCGCCGGTGTTCCTGGTGGCCAGCGCCTGTGCGGTAGGTGCATCGGTGTGGCTGCTGCTGTTCGCCTACCAGGATGTGCCCTACAGCCATCAGCTGTGGTGGCAGTTCACCCTCGATGCCGACGCCCCGCGGGGCCTGCGCGCCGCCATGGGCAGTGCATTGCTGCTGGCTGCCGTGGCGCTGACTTGGCTGCTGCGCACCGCGCCGCCAGTGATCCACCTGCCCGATGAAGAAGAGCTGCAACGCGCCAACCGTATCCTGCTGGCCTCCGATCAGCCCGACGGCGGCCTGGCACTGACCGGCGACAAGGCATTGCTGTTCCACCCGCGTGACAATGCATTCCTCATGTACGCCCGGCGCGGCCGCAGCCTGGTGGCGCTGTACGACCCGATCGGCCCGGCTCAGGAACGCGCCGAGATGATCTGGCAGTTCCGCGACCTGTGCGACCTGCACCACGCCCGGCCGGTGTTCTACCAGGTACGTGCGGAAAACCTGCCGTTCTACATGGACATCGGCCTGACCGCCCTGAAGTTGGGCGAGGAAGCCCGGGTCGACTTGCGCCGCTTCGACCTTGAAGCCAAGGGCAAGGAGATGAAAGACCTGCGCTACACCTGGAACCGCGGCGGGCGCGATGGCTTGACCCTGGAAATCCATGAACCCGGCCACGCCCCGCTGGCTGAGTTGAAGGAAATTTCGGATGCCTGGCTCGGCGGCAAGAACGTGCGCGAGAAAGGCTTCTCGCTGGGGCGCTTCAGCCCGGACTACCTGCAGCATTTCCGCATAGCACTGATCCGCTTCCAGGGGCGCCCGGTGGCTTTCGCCAACCTGCTGGAAACCCATGGCAACGAACTGGCCAGCCTCGACCTGATGCGTGCGCACCCCGAGGCGCCAAAGCTGACCATGGAATTCATGATGATTGGCTTGATCCTGCATTACAAAAGCCATGACTACGGGCGTTTCAGCCTGGGCATGGTACCGCTGTCCGGCCTGCAACCACGGCGTGGCGCGCCTTTGACCCAGCGTTTGGGCTCGATGGTGTTCCGCCGTGGCGAGCAGCTTTACAACTTCCAGGGGCTTCGCCGCTTCAAGGACAAATTCCAACCGGATTGGGAACCCCGCTACATGGCCGTGCCGGCCGGGCTCGACCCGCTGGTGGCACTGGCCGACACCGCCGCCCTGATCGCAGGCGGCCTGACTGGATTGGTGAAACGTTGATGACCCGACGCTTTTGGCTGTACCTGCTGGTTCCCTTGCTGCTGGCCGCCCTGGGTGGTGCGCTGGCGTTCTGGCTGTGGACGCGCCCGGCCCCCGAGGCGCGCCTTGAGCAATTGAGCATCAATGACACCAGCATCACCCGGGCTACCCCAGGCGTGCACCCCAAGGCCCGGGTGGCCATCGGCGTGCCACAGGATCAGGCACTGACCGACAAGCAACTGCTGGACCTGAGCCAAGCCGGCGAAGCCCAGCTGGTGCAGGTGATCTTGCCGCCTAACGACTGCAGCAAGCAGCAACAGGTCATGGATCAGGCCCTTGCCGCGCTACCAGAAAAGCCGACGCTGGTAGCCGGTATCGGCCCTGGCGCCGCCCAGGCCTGGCGCTGGCTGGCCAGCCAGAACGATGACAAGGCCCGGGCAATTTCCGTGGACTTCACCGTCGAACAACCCGGCTGCCAGGCACCGCTGCCTAAATCGGCTACCCATGGCCACTGGAGTGTCGCCTGGAACGACAACCCGGATGACGCCAGCGCCGCCTTCGTGCGCGACCAGGCCAATGCCGAAACCAGCATCAGCGACTACGACATCCACCTGCCACAAGTGCTCAAGGCGCAACTGACCCAAGCCCTGGTCGGCCACGACGGCAATGCCCTAGCCATCCCGGTGGTCGAGGTACCGGCTGGGCAGACCACCGACACGGTCACCCTGTTCCTCTCCGGTGATGGTGGCTGGCGCGACCTCGACCGCGACGTGGCCGGGGAAATGGCCAAGCTGGGCTACCCGGTGGTGGGCATCGACACGCTGCGCTACTACTGGCAGCACAAGACTCCGGAGCAAAGCGCCGCCGACCTGTCCGAACTGATGCAGCACTACCGGCAGAAATGGGGTACCAAGCGCTTCGTGCTGACGGGTTATTCATTCGGTGCTGACGTGTTGCCAGCCATCTACAACCGCCTGCCACCAGAAGACCAACAGCGCATCGATGCCGTGATGTTGCTGGCGTTTGCCCGCAGTGGCAGCTTCGAGATCGAGGTCGAGGGCTGGCTGGGCAAGGAAGGCCAGGAAGCGCCAACCGGGCCGGAAATGGCCAAGCTGCCAGCATCCAAGGTGGTGTGTGTGTATGGCGTCGAGGAAACCGACGAGAGTGGCTGCACGGAGAAGACCGCAGTAGGTGAACGCCTGAAACTGCCAGGGGGCACCACTTCGACGAAAATTACCCGGCGCTGGCCAAACGCCTGATTGGCGAGATCGAGACCCGCCAGGGCAAATCGAGCGTGGCTGAGCAGAACTGACAATGATTGGGGCCGCTTTGCGGCCCCTTGGCATTCAGATCTCGACCTGAGTTCCCAGCTCGATCACTCGGTTGAGTGGCAGGTTGAAGAAGCGCAGGTTGCCGTTGGCATTCTTCAACAGGAACGCAAACAGGTTGCCTCGCCAGCGCGACATCCCTTCCAGCCGCGACGCGATCACCGTCTCGCGGCTGAGGAAGTAGGTGGTGCGCATCGGCGTGAAGTCCAGGTCATCCAGATGACACAGCTTCAACGCCGCCGGCACGTCCGGCTCATCCATGAAACCGAAGTGCAGCAACACGCGGAAGAATCCGTCGCCGTAGGCCTCTACCTCGAAACGCTCATGCTCTGGCACCCGTGGCTGGTCTTCGCTGACCACGGTCAGCAGCACAACCTGGCTGTGCAGCACCTGGTTGTGCAGCATGTTGTGCAACAGTGCATGCGGCACGGCATCGGAACGTGCGGTCAGGAATACCGCCGTACCTTCAACCCGGTGCGGCGGCTGAATGCGGATACTGCTGATGAACAGCGGTAACGGCAGTGCGCCTTCGTCGATGCGCTCCACCAGAATCTGCTTGCCGCGCTTCCAGGTGCTCATCAGCAGGAACAGTACACCGCCAGCCAACACCGGGAAGGCACCGCCCTGGACGATTTTCGGCACGTTGGCGGCGAAGAACAGCCCGTCGACGAACAGGAAGCCCATCAGAAGCGGCACGGCGAGCACCGGCGGCCACTTCCACAGCAGCAGCATCACCGCCGACACCAGGATGGTGGTCATCAGCATGGTACCGGTCACCGCCACCCCGTAGGCCGCAGCCAGAGCGCCTGACGACTCGAAGCCGATCACCAGCAACACAACACCCACCATCAGCGTCCAGTTCACCGCGCCAATGTAGATCTGCCCCTGTTCGTCGCTGGAGGTGTGCTGGATCTGCATGCGCGGGATGTAACCCAGCTGAATGGCCTGGCGAGTCAGGGAAAACGCCCCGGAAATGACCGCCTGCGAGGCAATCACCGTGGCCATCGTGGCCAACCCGACCAACGGCAACAGCGCCCAGCTCGGTGCCAGCAGGTAGAAGGGGTTACGTGCTGCCTCCGGGTTTTGCAGCAGCAGTGCACCCTGGCCGAAATAGTTGAGCACCAGCGCGGGTAGCACCAGGATGAACCAGGCCCGGGCGATCGGCTTGCGGCCAAAATGCCCCATGTCGGCGTACAGCGCCTCGGCACCGGTCAGCGCCAGCACCACCGCGCCGAGAATGGCCACGCCCATGCCGGGGTGCACCACGAAGAAGTTCACCGCCCAGCCTGGGTTGAAGGCCTTGAGCACTTCCGGGCTCTGCGAGATGCCATGCACACCGAGCGCGCCCAGCACCACGAACCAGGTGACCATGATCGGGCCGAACAGTTTGCCGATCGTCTCGGTACCGTGCTTCTGCACCAGGAACAGTGCCACCAGTACCACCAGCGAAATCGGCACTACCCAATGGTCGATACCGTCAAACGCCAGGCCCATGCCCTCCACTGCCGACAGCACCGATACTGCCGGGGTGATCATGCTGTCGCCATAAAACAACGAAGCGCCGATCAACCCGCAAATCACCATCAGCGTGCGCAGCCGCGGATAGGCCGCCGTGGCCCGTCGCGCCAGCGCGGTCAGGGCCATGGTGCCGCCCTCGCCCTGGTTGTCGGCGCGCAGGATGAACATCACGTACTTGAACGAAACCACCCACAGCAGCGACCACAGGATCAGCGACAGGATCCCCAGCACACCATCATGGTTGACCGGCACCCCATAACCGCCGGTAAAAACTTCCTTGAGGGTATACAACGGGCTGGTGCCGATATCGCCATAAACCACCCCGACCGCCGCCACGAGCAGGCCCAGCGACCGCGCTGCCCCCTGCTTGCCCTCGTGCCCGCCCTCAGCGTGACTGCTTGCCTGAACCATCGACCACTCCCGCACACGGCCATCACGGCCCTTGGTAATCACTCTGCTACCAGGCCCATGAAGGTACGCTGGCGCAACGGCGCGAAGCATAGCGCAGCGTTCGTCGTATTTCTGCTGGTCAAGCGCTCTTGCGCTCGCTAGAATTGCGCACTTTTTGATCAGAGGCGCCCAAAGCGCCCGTCAAGATCGCCCGCGATTCCGGCCGGGCGACCTGCATTCAATACCGAGGTTAGTCATGTCCACCACGCCCGCCACCCCCAAGGTAGGTTTCGTAAGCCTGGGTTGCCCAAAAGCCCTGGTCGATTCCGAGCGCATCCTGACCCAGCTGCGCATGGAAGGCTATGAAGTCGTGCCCACCTACGAGGACGCCGACGTTGTGGTGGTCAACACCTGCGGCTTCATCGACAGCGCCAAGGCCGAGTCGCTGGAAGTGATCGGCGAAGCGATCAAGGAAAACGGCAAGGTCATCGTCACCGGCTGCATGGGCGTAGAAGAAGGCAGCATCCGCGACGTGCACCCGAGCGTGCTGTCGGTCACCGGCCCGCAGCAGTACGAGCAGGTAGTCAACGCCGTGCACGAAGTGGTGCCGCCGCGTCAGGACCACAACCCACTGATCGACCTTGTGCCGCCACAGGGTGTCAAGCTGACCCCGCGCCACTATGCGTACCTGAAAATTTCCGAAGGCTGCAACCACAGCTGCAGTTTCTGCATCATCCCGTCGATGCGCGGCAAGCTGGTCAGCCGCCCGGTGGGCGAAGTGCTGAGCGAGGCCGAGCGCCTGGTGAAGGCTGGCGTGAAGGAGATCCTGGTGATTTCCCAGGACACCAGCGCCTACGGCGTCGACGTCAAGTACAAGACCGACTTCTGGAATGGCCGCCCGGTCAAGACCCGCATGCTTGAGCTGTGCGAAGCGCTGAGCAGCCTGGGCGCCTGGGTCCGTCTGCACTACGTGTACCCATACCCGAACGTGGACGACGTGATCCCGCTGATGGCCGCCGGCAAGATCCTGCCGTACCTGGACATCCCGTTCCAGCACGCCAGCCCGAAAGTGCTCAAGTCGATGAAGCGCCCGGCCTTCGAAGACCGCACCCTGGCGCGCATCAAGAACTGGCGCGAACAGTGCCCTGAGTTGGTGATCCGCTCTACCTTCATCGTCGGCTTCCCGGGCGAGACCGAGGAAGACTTCCAGTACCTGCTGGACTGGCTGACCGAGGCCCAGCTCGACCGCGTTGGCTGCTTCCAGTACTCGCCGGTGGAAGGCGCCCCGGCCAACGACCTGGGCCTGGAAGAAGTGCCGGACGACATCAAACAAGAGCGCTGGGACCGCTTCATGGCCCACCAACAAGCCATCAGCACCGCCCGCCTGCAACTGCGCATCGGTAAGGAAATCGAGGTGCTGATCGACGAAGTCGAGGAGCAGGGTTCGGTTGGCCGCAGCTTCTTCGATGCCCCGGAAATCGACGGCAACGTGTTCATCGACGGTGACCATGGTTTCAAGCCAGGCGACAAAGTGCGTTGCCGTGTCGTGGATGCCGACGAATACGACATGTGGGCAGAGCCTATCTAAAACGGCTGAAACATGAAAAGCCCCTGCCCCGGCACTCCCCACCAGGAACTACCGGCGCAGGGGCTTTTTTGTCAGAACGTGTGAAATAGCATCAGGCCGCCCTCGGCATCCGGGCTGGCATCCGAGAAGCCTTTGACCGCGTAGAGTTGTACTTTCCACTGCTGGTTGAGCTTGTGGGTGAGGAACAGCGTCAGTTCCTGGATCTGCGATCCGGTCGAGACCACTTTTTGCCGCCAATCATAGGAAGCACCTGCCGAAGTGCCCGCAGCCACGGGTAGCGCAAAGCCGAGGCTGGCAAATACCGGGTCGTCGAAGTTGCTGTCGGGTGGGTCACCGAACTTCTTCCAGCCCAGCGTGGCGAACCCGGTGACCAGGCCAAAGCCCTTGGTGATGTCGACCTGGGCGGTGTAGTCGTACTCACCGGTGCCCAGGCACTGGTCTTCATCGGCGGTGGGGAATTTGACCTTGCCGATCAGGTCCAGCATCAGGCCACCGTCACTGCCATCGAGCAGCGCATAGCCGGCGCTGGCAACCGTGTCGCCCAGCCCGCTTTCCACGTCCCGGCAACCGCCAGGCAAGGGGTCACCACTGGGGCCGACTTCGGGGTTGGTGATGCGCAACCAGGGCACAGTTACCTTGTAGGTCATAGGGCCGGTCTCGTACTTGCCGACCACCGGCATGTACCATATTTCCGACGTGGTGCCGGTGCCATAGTCGCCACTTGAATAGTCCATGCCGATGGCGGCGCTGAAGGTATCGGCCAAGGCCGAGGCACTGGTGCATGACAGCAAGCAAGCGAAAAGAGGGAGCGCTGGTCTCATCTGCACCTCAGTACCCTTTTGGGAAGTGTGGTCGGACTTACCCAGCCTAGTTGGCTAACGCCCGGATCGCTCTGGATGCTTGTAGTGGTCAACTAATCCCGGACACAGTTTTGAGTTTTTCCTCAGCTTTGGCCGGAGCCAGCCCATCGTTGAACTGATGGGGTCTTATCCAGTTGTAATGATCCATCAGGTACTGGCTAATGTCTCGCTGAGCTTGCTGTCCGGTCAGGTAGCCCGTGACCGGTATCCACTCTGTTTTCAAGCTGCGAAACACCCGCTCCATCGGCGCATTATCCCAGCAGTTGCCTCGGCGGCTCATGCTCTGGCGCATGCGGTAGCGCCACAATCGCTGGCGGAACTGACGGCTACCATATTGCGATCCCTGATCGGAGTGAAACAGCAGCCCTTGGGGCTTTCCACGTTGTTCGTACGCCACGTCCAGCGCCCTGATGACCAACTCTGCATCCGGTCTTTCTGACAAAGCCCAGCCCACCACGCGCCGCGCATAGAGATCGAGGACAACCGCCAGATAGTGCCATTTACCCTGCGCCCAAATGTAAGTGATGTCGCCACACCAGACCTGATTTGGCGCGTCGACATCAAACGCTCGGTTCAACACATTCGGAATGTCCGGCCGCTCCACCGTTGCTTTCTTGTAAGCGTGTGACCCTGGCTGCTTGCTGACCAGCGACAGCTCACGCATCAGGCTGCGCACCTTGAATCGTCCGATTTTCTCGCCTTCATCTTGCAGCATTAACTTGATGCTGCGGCTGCCGGGTGCACCTCGACCTTGTGTGAATAGCTCATTCACTCGACTGCGCAACTTCAGGCGCTCAACGTCAGGCGTCCGCCTTTTGTGGCGATGCGCGTAATAAGTTGAGCGAGTGATTTCAAACACTTCGCACAGGAAATCAACGGGTTCATGGGCGCTAAGCTGACGGATCAGCGTATGCGCTCGAGATCTTCCGACATCAAGAGCGCGGTAGCCTTTTTTAGTATCGATTTCTCGCGCTCCAGGCGCGTGATCCGAGCTTCCAACTCTTGGATTTTTTGCTGCTCTGGCGTCAACGCTTGGCTGGTCGGCGTGATGCCGCCACGCTCCTGCTGAAGCTGGTTGACCCAACGGCGCAGGGCCGACTCGACCAAACCGAGCGAGCGGGCTGCTTCAGCATGGCTGTAGCCTTGGTCGAGCACCAGGCAGGCAGCTTCGCGCTTGAACTCAGGGGTAAAGGTACGACGTTGCTTGGTCATCAGACACCTCTCTGTGGCGAGCATTCTCGCCTAAATGGGTGTCCGGTTTCATTAGACCACTACAGCTCGACTTTTTCGGCAGTCTCGACCTTTTCCGGCTTTTCGACTTTCTCGATTTTTTCTACTTTCTCCGGCAGCTCAACTTTCTCTACCTTTTCGACTCTTTCTACTTTCTCAACCTTCTCAACTTTTTCAGGCTTTTCGACTTTCTCTACCTTTTCTACTTTCTCTACCTTCTCTACCTTCTCTACCTTCTCTACCTTCTCTACCTTCTCTACCTTCTCTACCTTCTCTACCTTCTCTACCTTCTCTACCTTCTCTACCTTCTCTACCTTCTCTACCTTCTCAGGCTTTTCGACCTTTTCGCCCTTCTCGACCTTCTCGACCTTTTCGACTTCGACCTTTTCCACCCGATCAGAACTTCCGCTGTTACTCCGCTCGGCCTGCTCCACAGCGTCGAGGTGTTCCGACTTTCCAGATTTTTCCACGCCACCCCCGCTGCCATGGCCACTGGAGTCGTCAACGGCACTGCGCCCACGGTGATCATCACTGGCTTCATTGCGCACGCTGGTCGCATCGCTTGCGCCATGATCACTGTTGCTGGAGCCGCCGGAGCTGCTCCTTTCCTGCTCGCCATCGTGCCCCGAATGGCTTCTGTCCGGATTGTCGATACGGTCTCCCTGGAACTCCACACGGGTTGCCCGCAACTCGTGAGTACCACTGAGTACCCCGCTTACCCGCACACGTTGATCAAGCGCCAACGTCGCAGGCTGCCTGCCAACAATTACAGTGCCTTGCCCCAACGTCACATTGATGCCTGCAACCACCAGTTGCCGTGCCTGAGTGCGCTGCACCAACCCTTCGACCACTGCCTGCTGGACTCGGCCAGCAAAAGGCAGGCTCGGGTCGGGGCGGGTTTGCGCCACTTCCAGCTGGCGCCCGGTCCACTGGCCGCGCACCAGCACTTCCCGTGCAGGGGCCACACGGGTACCCAGCTTCAACCCCTGAAGGTTGCCAGCACGATCTACCGCACCGATGGCGCTGGCCTCCCTCAACCCCGGCGCCCGTTCGATACGTGTCGCCACCACTTCGCCCCGGGCATCACGCAGGCCGCTGACCCTCACGGGCTCGCCCGGGCGCAACCCTTCAGCCACTCGCGCGCCAGCGGCAAGCCGCACAGGTTGGCCCATGACTCGCAGGGGGGCCGAGGCATTGGGCAGCGCCGTTAGCGGCCCTTCGAAGACGTTGAGGATCGAAATGCGCCCTGCTTGCAGACCACGCTGTGTGGCGAACGCCTCCACCGCCACCACTTGCCCGATCGCCAGGTGACCACTGCTGGCAGGCGCCCCGTTTTCACTCACCGGTACGTCCTTGCCATAGTGCACCTCCATGCCATTGACGCAGATCGAGGCGAACCCGGTGATAGTGCCGACAATACCTGTGCCGCCCGTACCGCCCGGGCGCTTGATCGGCGCACCGGTACCGCCTACCCCACCGTGGCTGTGATCGAAGTAGGTACCGTCCACACCTTCCGCCACCGCCCCAGTACCACCCGTGCCACCGGGGCGTTGCTGGAGTGGCGCGCCGGTACCACCGACACCACCCGCCCTGGCCCCGGTACCGCCCACACCGCCGGGAAACTGCATACCTGCAGCACCGGCCATACCCACCTCGTCCCGGCTGACACACACCGGCGCCGCAACCACCTCGGCAGGCGCTATCAGGTTCAACCCGAAAACCAGGGCGAACGTGACAGCACTGAGGCAGCGCGCAAGAAGAGTCATGGGCCGGGTGTCTTCGACGAATCGGGATCGGTAGCTTCAGTGTAGAAATAAAGCCCGACAGTGATGCGCTGGCGTTGCTCGGCACTGGGCTCATCGACGCTTTCCAGCTCGGCTGCAAGGTGGCTGAAGGCAAGCAGCGTCTGCATGCCATCCTTGGCGACCACCTCACGCACATGCTCGACACTTGCCAGGCTCAGGGCGTCGTAATGCACGCTACGTTCAAAAAATGGTTGGCCGTCGTCACTGAGGTTGTGCACTGCTGCGCAGGCATGGTCATGCAGGTTGTGGCCGAAGTAGGCGGCTTTTTCATCAAAGCCCTTTTGCGGCACGAATGCCTGAGCTTGCAGGTGAACGCAATCCTGCTCGTCGAGCCGCACCACACCCAGGCGCAACCATTCATCCAGCACCACCCGGCCGCGGATATCGGTGCTGACCTTGGCCACCAGGGCATCAAATGAGCAATCCCCCCCCACGCTGGCCAGCCTCGGCAGCGCCAGTGCCTGACCAGGTACGGAACAGAATGGCGCAGTGGTAGTCCAGACGCTGACCAGCTGTGCGCCTAGCGTGATATTCGCGGGCAGGGCCGCAAGCACCGTATCGCCCTCGCTGCGCAGCCGTCGAACATCCTTACGATGTACGCCTGTAAGCAGGCTGATGCGGCTGTCACTTGGTGCGGTGTCGTTCAGACGAAACTCGCGATGCGCAACCTCGACGAACACTTCCTTGAGCAGGTCGGCGAACATCGTGTAGGTCACCCCCTTGCGTAGCATCAAACGCACCAAAGGGCGCATGACACGCCGCAGCGCGCTTAACATCGAGGGGGGTAAGGCGGGCGATTGCATTGAGCGCATTCCTTGACATATGAATCCTGCTCATACAAAACCCGTCCGCTGGGTTTTGTACGGGCCGCTTCGAATCAGCGCCAATCAGCTTCTGCTGTTGTCATCACCCGGTTCGCCACCCACATGGTTGCCGTGATCATCGCCAGGTTCACCACCAACATGATTGCCGTGATCATCGCCAGGCTCGCCGCCGACATGATTGCCATGATCATCCCCGGGCTCACCGCCAACATGGTTGCCATGATCGTCACCGGGCTCACCGCCAACGTGGTTGCCGTGATCATCACCGGGCTCACCACCCACGTGATTGCCATGATCGTCACCTGCTTCAGCATGACTGCTGCTGCGCCCAGAGTTCGAGTTGCCGTCGTGGCCCTGGCCATCATGGCCGCTGCCACTGTTGCCGTTGCCGGCATGGCCGCCGCCGTCGCCTCCACTGCCGTGGCCGCCGCCACTGCCACTTCCACCGCCACCACCGTGGCCACCGCCGCCGCTTCCGCCGCCACCTCCATGGCCACCGCCACCGCCGCTTCCGCCGCCACCTCCATGACCACCGCCACCGCCGTGGCCACCACCGCCACCACCGCCGTCTTTGGCGTAGGCACTGGAGCCATGAGTAATCGAATCAGGGATCAAGACAATGGATGTCGACAGCACGCCCGCTACGGCAGCCGCGAGTAAAGCCTTCTTGAACAGCAGGTGGATTTGCATAGTCCGTCTCCAGGTCTTCGCCACGAGAACGCCAAATCAGTCAGGAATTCTGCTTTCGGTTTTTTCTTTTCTTTGCGTGGGATTTTTTCCCACGTTTAATTAATAGACCTCCATACCCCGAGCTTCAAGCGCTGCGCGAACCAGCCGACCGGTGGTTGGCCTGCTATGTTTTCCCTACCGTCACGGAGGAATACCGGCATGCCTGCGCTACTGACGCTGCAAACCCCGCGCTTGTGCGACTACAGCGAATTGGTACAGGTATGGGAGGATTCGGTACGCGCCACCCACGACTTCCTGCCAGAGGGCTACATCCTGCTGCTGCGCGAACACGTGCTGCGCCGCTACCTCGACGCAGTGATGCTGATTTGCTGCAAGGACCGCCAACGGATCTGCGGTTTCGCCGGGGTCGCCAACGGGCGGGTGGACATGCTGTTCGTCGCACCTACCCACCGTGGCCAGGGTGTTGGCAAGCGCCTGCTGCGCTATGCCATCAACGAACTGAATGCCGAGTACCTGGACGTCAACGAACAAAACCCGCAAGCGTTGGGCTTCTACCTGCATGAAGGATTTGAAGTCATCGGCCGTTCGGAAACCGACGGTTTGGGCCAGCCCTACCCTCTGCTGCACATGAGGCTGGTGCGAAGCGTACCTTGAGGTGGCGCCTGAATGTGCCGCGCCAAGTGTCCAAAATGGCGCATCTGACACAGATTCCCATCATCAATCGCGCACGGGCAGGTACAATGGAGGTCTTTCCCTGCCTTGCGAATTGCCCCATGTCCGAACCCGTCCGCCTGTCCAAACGCCTCATCGAGCAGCTCGGCTGCTCCCGCCGCGAGGCCGAGCAGTACATTGAAGGAGGCTGGGTTACTGTCGATGGCGTGGTGGTCGAGCAGCCGCAGTTCAAAGTCGAACAGCAGCGCGTCGAACTGCTGCCGGGCGCCCGTGCCGAAACCCTGGAGCCAGTGACCCTGCTGCTGAATCAGCCGGCCGGCGTGGACAGCGAAACCGCTCGTGCCAGCATGAACATGGCTAGCCTCAGCGAAGCCCACCGCGAAGGCGTGCGCGCCCTGCACGGGCATTTTGCCCGGCAGGACTGCGTGGCACCGCTGGAGCGTGGGGCCAGCGGCCTGCAGGTGTTCACCCAGGACTGGCGGGTAACCCGCAAAGTCGAGGCGGACCTGCGTCGCCTGGAGCAGGAATTCATCGTTGAAGTGCGCGGCGAGACCACGCCTCAGGCGCTGGAGCGCCTGGCGCGCGGGGCCACGCGCAATGACCGCGAGCTGCCCAAGGCCAAGGCCAGTTGGCAGAACGAGACCCACCTGCGCATGGTGTTGAAAAACCCACAACCAGGGCAGATTTCCGAGCTTTGCGCCTACCTGCGCCTGGAGCTCATAAGCATGCGCCGCATTCGCCTGGGTGGCGTGTCCATGGGCAAGCTGCCTTTGGGCCAATGGCGCTACCTGGCCACTACCGAACGTTTCTAAGCAATGCGCCGCGCTGGAACGCGCGGCACCTGAACAGGATTCTGCAGCAATGAACCACAACGACGTCCTGCGCAGCCTGCGCTACATGCTCAAGGTGAACGACGCCAAGATGGCCGAGATCATCGGCCTCTCTGGCCTCGAAGTGAACCCGCTGGTGCTGGCCACCTACCTGAAAAAAGAAGAAGAGGAAGGCTTCGTGCGCTGCCCTGAACGGGTGATGGCGCACTTTCTCGACGGCCTGGTAATACACCGCCGTGGCAAGGACGACAGCCGCCCGCAGCAGCCGGTCGAGCTGCCGGTGACCAATAACCAGATCCTCAAAAAACTGCGGGTGGCCTTCGAGCTCAAGGAAGAGGACCTGCACGCGATCCTCAAGTCGGTCAACTTCCCGGTCAGCAAGCCTGAGCTCAGCGCACTGTTCCGCAAGGCTGGCCACGATAACTACCGCCCTTGCGGCGACCAGTTGCTGCGCAACTTCCTGAAGGGCCTGACCCTGCGCGTGCGCGGCTGAGTGGCCATGCAGCATACGGTTGCCCCAGTCGGCATCGTCCGCTCCTGTTTCAAGGAGAAGTTCGCCATCCCGCGCCAACCCCAGCTGGCGCCTGCCGCGCGTGGTGTACTCGAACTGCTGCCACCGTTCGACCAGGGTGATGCGGTCGAGGGCCTGGAGCAGGTCAGCCATGTCTGGTTGCTGTTTCTGTTCCACCAGGCCCTGGAGGACAAGCCGCGCCTGAAGGTGCGGCCACCGCGCCTGGGCGGCAACAAAAGCATGGGGGTGTTCGCTACCCGCGCCACCCACCGGCCCAATGGTATCGGCCAGTCGGTGGTGCGCCTGGAGGGCGTGGAGCCCGGGCGCCTGCTGCTGTCAGGCATCGACTTGCTCGACGGCACGCCGGTGCTGGACATCAAACCCTATGTGCCCTACGCCGACAGCATCGCTGGCGCCAGCAACCAGATGGCCAATGCAGCGCCTGTGGCAATTGCCGTGCAGTGGGCCGACAACGCCCTGCCCCAGGCCCGCGAGCATGCCTTGCGCCTGGGCGAGCCGCTGGTGGAACTGATCGAGCAATGCCTGGCGCAGGACCCACGGCCGGCTTATCAGGTACCGCCGGCCGAGCGGGTTTACGGGGTGAGGTTCTGGGACGTGCAGGTGAGGTGGCATTACCCGCAGCCGGACTCGATCCGGGTGCTGGAGGTTGTGCTGGCCTGACGCGAAGACCGCGCATGAAAAAGGCGACCCTGGGGTCGCCTTTTTCGTTTTACCGCAGCGCGATCAGCGAGCCGGGCCTTCGGCCACACCCAGGTCGTCGGTCGGACGCGCATCGACCAGCGGCGCACCACCGGAAGCCAGTTCCGAAGCCAGCTTGTCGTTGTCCATTTCCTTGACCCACTTGGCCACTACCACGGTAGCAACGGCGTTGCCCACTAGGTTGGTCAGGGCGCGGGCTTCGGACATGAAGCGGTCGATGCCGAGGATCAGCGCCAGGCCGGCAACCGGCAGGTGGCCAACGGCCGACAGGGTTGCGGCCAGGACGATGAAGCCCGAACCGGTAACGCCGGCAGCACCTTTGGAAGCTACCAACAGCACCAGCAGCAGGGTGATCTGGTGAGTGATGTCCATGGTGGTGTCGGTCGCCTGAGCGATGAACACCGCAGCCATGGTCAGGTAGATCGAGGTACCGTCCAGGTTGAACGAGTAACCGGTCGGGATGACCAGGCCCACCACCGACTTCTTCGCGCCCAGGCGCTCCATCTTGGCCAGCATGCGTGGCAGGGCCGACTCCGAGGACGAAGTACCCAGTACGATCAGCAGTTCTTCACGGATGTAGCGGATCAGCTTGAGCACGCTGAAACCGTGGGCACGGCAGATACCGCCCAGCACCACCAGCACGAACAGCAGGCAGGTGATGTAGAAGCAGGCCATCAGGTAGCCCAGCTGCACCAGCGAGCCAACGCCGTACTGGCCGATGGTGAAGGCCATGGCACCGAAGGCGCCGATCGGGGCCAGCTTCATGATCATGTTGATGATGTTGAACATGACATGGGCGAAGCGGTCGATCATGTCCAGCAACGGCTTGCCGTAGCTGCCCAGGCGGTGCAGGGCGAAGCCGAACAGCACCGAGAACATCAGCACTTGCAGGATGTCGCCGTTGGCGAAGGCGCCGACCACGGTGTTGGGGATGACGTTGAGCAGGAAGCCGACGGTGGTCTGCTGCGCGCCGGCGGCGGCATAGGCAGCCACGCTGCTGGCATTCAGGGTGCTGACGTCGATGTGCATGCCAGCGCCGGGCTTGACCACGTTGACGACGACGAGGCCGATGATCAGGGCGATGGTGGAGACGATTTCGAAATACAGCAGCGCGTAGCCGCCAGTCTTGCCGACCGACTTCATACTCTGCATGCCGGCGATGCCGCTGACCACGGTACAGAAGATGATCGGGGCGATGACCATCTTGATCAACTTGACGAAGCCGTCACCCAGGGGTTTGAGGGCGACGCCCGTTTCCGGGTAGTAGTGGCCGAGCAGGATGCCGATGGTGATGGCAATGATCACCTGGACATACAGGGATTTGTACAGCGGCTGACGTGTCGTCATGGCTCATTTTCCTCAAGTGTGCCGGTTCACCCTTCCCAGGGTGGTGGGGCACCTGAATCGCTAACCCTCCTGCACTTGGAGGGATTTGTCGTTGTGTTCGAGCTGCCTGGGCAGGCCTCTGCGAAGTTCAATAGCAAGGGTGGTGCCAAAATGCCCACGAAGGGTGCAAGGGCCGTATTTGCTAGGGATAAATGCCCAACGACAGGGCGATTTGGCGGAGGAAGGCTGGCGGATTTCCGCCCGATGGCGGGATTTGTACAGGGGGGCTGGCGGAAATCCGCCCTTGCTGGGCCGCCCTTGGTGGGAGGCCAGCGAAATCAATCGAGATTGAAGGTGATCCTGAACGCCGCGCCGCCCAAAGGCGAATCCCCCAGGCTCAGCTCGGCGTCATAGCTGTCGACGATATCCTTGACCACCGCCAACCCGATGCCCTGCCCCGGGTGCTGGCTGTCCAGCCGCTCCCCGCGCTCGAGAATACGCTCACGCTGGTCGGCGGGCACCCCCGGCCCATCGTCCTCGATGCACAAGGTCAACTGCCCTGGCGTCTGCTCCAGGCTCACCCGCACCTGGCCCAGACTCAGCCGGTAGGCGTTTTCCAGCAGGTTGCCGAGCATTTCCAGCAACGCACCCTGCTCCATCGGCACCTGCGCCGCATCGGGCAACGCCAGCACCACGCTCACCCGTTTATCCCGGTAAACCTTGGCCAAGGTGCTGCACAGGCTGTCGAGCAGCGGCCGCAACCTCACGCTGTGGCGTACCAGGCCACTCTTGCGCAGGCTGGCACGTTGCAGTTGGTAGTCGATCTGCTGGCTCATGCGCTCGATCTGGCTTTGCAGCACCCGCGCCTGCTCGCGCTCGCCGCTGCGTTGCTGCAGGCTTTCACCCACGCCCTGCAGCACTGCCAGCGGCGTCTTCAGGCTGTGCGCCAGGTCATCCAGCGAGTCACGGTAGCGCGTGCGTTGCTCACGCTCACTGCGCAACAGGCGGTTGAGCGAGCGGGTCAGGCGCAGCAGCTCGCGAGGGTGCTCGCCGCTCAGGCCCTCGCGCACGCCCGATTCCACCTCGTCCAGCTCATGGCTTAGCCGGCGCAACGAGCGCAGGCCCCAGGTCAGGCCAGCCCACAGCAGCACCATGAGCGCCAGCAATGCAGCGCCGAACCCCAGGTAGAGCTTTTCGCGCAGGCCATTGAGGGTAGCCTTGTACTCACTAAGCGGTTGCAGGGCGACAATGCTGTAAGCGGCGCTCTGACCACCCAGCAGCTTGATCTCGACGTCGTACACGAAGAACTCTTCGCCGTCGGACTGGTGAATGCGGGCGAACTCGTTGCCGCGCCCGTCATAGCGCGGGCGGTAGTTGATGTGCCGGTCAGCGGTGGCACGCGACTGCCAGACCAGGTTGCCATCACGGTCGAAAATATAGCCAAGCAGCCCGGTGTACGGCAGGTTATAGCGCTCGTCCGGGAGCAACGCAGGCATCTGCAACTGCCCATGTTCGATACGCGCAGCGGAAATCAACGTGGTCACATCCGAAGCCAGGCGCTGCTCGATCGATTCCTGCAGGGCCAGGCTGAAGGCCTTTTGCAAGGCCGGCAGCAGTGCCAGCATGAACAGCAGTGCCAACACTGCGGCAGCCAGCATCAGGCGCACCCGCAGCGAGCGGATCATCGGCAGCGCTCGGTGAACAGATAGCCCAGGCCACGCACCGTGTCGATGGGTTTGAAGCCGTGCGCGCCTTCAAGCTTGCGGCGCAGGCGGCCAACCAGCACTTCGATGACATTGGGGTCGCGCTCCTCATCCCCAGGGTACAGCTGCTCCATCAGTCGGTCCTTGGCCACTACCTGCTGATGATGGCGCATGAGGTATTCGAGAATGCGGTATTCGTAGGCGGTCAGTGCCAAAGGCAGTTCGTCGAGGGTGGCCTGCTTGCGGTTGAGGTCGAGCACCAAGGGGCCTGCGGCAATGGTCGACTGGGTGAAGCCACTGGAGCGGCGCAACAGGGCATTGAGCCGCGCTTCGAGCTCTTCGAACTGAAACGGCTTGACCAGGTAGTCGTCGGCACCGGCGGCCAGGCCTTCGACCTTGTCCTGCCAGTTGCCTCGAGCGGTAAGGATAAGAATGGGGAAGGTCTTGTCCTGGCTGCGCAGGCGCGTGATCAGCTCCAGTCCACTGATACCAGGCAGGCCCAGGTCGACGATGGCCAGGTCGAAGTGGTATTGCCCAGCCTGGTACAGCGCCTCCTCGGCGTCGGCAACGGCTTCGACCACATGGCCACTTTCGCCCAGGCGGGTGTAGAGGTGATGGCGAAGCAGGGCTTCGTCCTCGACCACCAGCAGTTTCATGTGCAGCTCCTTGTGTGTATTGCCTATACCGGCCTCTTCGCAGCACAAGGCTGCTCCTGCAGAAACATCACCCCTGCAGGAGCAGCCTTGTGCTGCGAACGGGCCGGTACAGGATAACGCGGCTCGCCGATCAGAACTTGTAGCTTGCTGCCAGATAGGTCTGCGCGCTGCTGGTCAGGCGCAGAGTGCCGTCCTTCGGCCCGCCATGCGCACCCACTTCGGTTGCAGCATTGGTGCGCAGGTAACGGTAGCCCAGTTCGACCGAGGCCTTGTCGGTGATGTCCTGAATCACGCCGGCCTGCAGGCCGTAGGCATAACCGTAGTCGGTATCGCGGCTGGCGCCTGGCGACTCCTGGCTGAGCTTGGTCATGCCCAGGCTGCCACCGCCGAACAGTTTGGTGGTATCGCCCACCGGCAGGAACAGGTCATAGCTGCCCAGCAGGTTTTCCTGGCGCAATTTCAGGCCGCTGTGGTCGCCCGAGACATTGTCATAGGTCATGTAGTAGCGGCCTTGGTCGTTGATCTTGCCCACACGCACACCCCAGGTGTTGTCCTTGCCAATGATACCGTCGGCGTTGAGGTGGTCGGTGTTGCGCTGCAGCAGGCCGGATTTGCGAACTTTGTCGCTGGTCTGGCCGTAGGTCAGGCTGGCGAAGTTATCGTCTGCGGCCTGGGCGGAGGTGATGCCAGCGGCGCAGACGGCCATGGCGGCAAGCAGGGTATTGAAGGTTTTCATGGCTGGATACTCCAGTTGGGTGCGCTGTTTCGGTCTGGAAGCTAGAGTAAGCAGGGCACCCTGAACCGCGACTGAACCCTGGCTGAACCCCGGCTGAACGAACCGATTGCAGAACAAGGAGTAGTGACCCATGCGTGCCCTGCTGGCCTTGACCCTGATGTGCAGCGCCGTCCTCGCCCAAGCGGCGGTACAAACCCGCGAAATCCCCTACCAGGATGCCGACGGCAACCGCCTGGTCGGCTATTACGCCTACGATGATGCCGTCGAGGGCAAGCGCCCCGGCATCGTCGTGGTGCATGAATGGTGGGGGCTGAACGACTACGCCAAGCGCCGTGCCCGCGACCTGGCAGCACTGGGCTACAACGCGCTGGCCATCGATATGTATGGCGACGGCAAGCACACCGAGCACCCGCAGGACGCCCAGGCGTTCATGGCCGAAGCGATGAAAGACCCGGCAGCGGCAGCCAGGCGCTTCGACGCCGGCCTCGAGCTTTTGAAGCTGCAACCGAACACCAACAAGCATGAGCTGGGTGCTGTCGGCTATTGCTTCGGTGGCAAGGTGGTCCTCGATGCCGCGCGGCGCGGCGAAAAACTGGACGGTGTGGTGAGCTTTCATGGCGCACTGGCCACCCAGACCCCGGCAAAACCTGGCGTGGTGCGGGCCGATATCCTGGTCGAGCATGGTGCGGCGGACAGCATGGTCACGCCGCAGCAGGTTGAGGCGTTCAAGGCCGAGATGGATGCTGCGAAGGTCAACTACCAGTTCGTCAGCATTGAAGGTGCCAAGCACGGGTTTACCAACCCCGATGCTGACCGGCTGAGCCATGGCGACCATGGTGGGCCCGACATTGGCTATAACAAGGCGGCGGACGAAAGCTCCTGGGCGGATATGCAGGCGTTCTTCAAGAAGGTATTCAAATAAAGATTGTCGCGGGCCGCTTGCGGCCCCAGCAATCCACCTCCCACACCGCCGCTGCGGCTGGCACAATAGCGCCATGAACACTCTCCCAGCCTGCTGCGCCCCACTCCAGCACCACTGGCCCTTGCCCCGCCCGCTGCCCGGCGCGGTGCTGGTCAGTTGCACGTTCGACCCTGCCCGCCTGGCACCCGACGATTTCCAGCGCGCCGGCATCGTGCCAAGTGCCAGCCTGCAACGCTCGGTGGCCAAGCGCCAGGCCGAGTACCTGGCCGGTCGCGTATGTGCCCGCGCCGCGCTGCAGCGCCTGGACGGCCGCGACTACGTACCGGCTACCCATGAGGACCGCTCGCCCATCTGGCCAGCCGGCATTCACGGTTCGATCACCCATGGCCAGGGCTGGGCCGCCGCAGTGGTCGCCGCCGAAGGCAGTTGCCAAGGCCTTGGGCTGGATCAGGAAGCCCTGCTCGATGACGAGCGTGCCGAGCGGCTGATGGGCGAAATTCTCACCTCGGCCGAGCTGGAGCGCCTGGACAGCCACCAGCTCGGCCTGACGGTAACCCTGACCTTCTCGTTGAAGGAAAGCCTGTTCAAGACCCTCTACCCGCTGACCCACCAGCGCTTCTACTTCGAGCACGCCGAAGTACTCGACTGGTCCGCCGAAGGCCTGGCGCGCCTGCGCCTGCTCACCGACCTGTCGCCGCAATGGCGGCACGGCGCTGAGCTTCAGGGCCAGTTCTGCCTGCAGGACGGCCACTTGCTGAGCCTGGTCAGCGTCTGACCTTTACAACGGTGCCTGCTGCCGGGGCCAGTTGAGGCTGAAGCAGGCGCCACCCAACGCGGCACTGCGCCCAACCGAAGCCCTGCCCGCGTGCCAGTAGATGATCCGCCGTACGATCGACAAGCCCAGGCCATGCCCGCCCGAGGCACGGGTACGGCTGTCATCAAGGCGGGTAAATGGCGTGAAGATGCGGTCCCAGACACCCTCGGGGATCCCAGGGCCGTCATCTTCCACGTCGATACGGCAGCGTTGCTGCCCCAACTGGTAGCTCAGACGCACTTCAGACTCGGCATGGCGCATGGCATTGCCGACCAGGTTCTGCAGGGCCCGGTGCAGGTAACGCGGCTCGGCTTCGACCCAGGCGCCCTCGGCATCCGCGCCCTGGCAGTCACCGCGCACCACCCGCACCTCGGCACGCAACGGCGCCAGCTCTCCGATCACCCGATCGAGCAAGGCATCCAGATCGACCCGCTGGAACTTCAAGGCTGGCGCGCCCTGCTCCAGACGGGCGTAGGTCAGCATCTCGTCCACCAGCTTGTCGAGGTCCTGAATGTCGCCGTCCATGCCGGCCAGGTGTTTGGCCCGGGCCTGCTCAGTCGTGGCGCTTTCGATCATTTCCAGGCCAAAGCGCAGGCGTGCCACTGGCGTGCGCAGCTCATGGGACACCGCCCGTACCAACTCGCGCTGCATGGTCAGCGAGCGCTGCAGGTGTTCGGCCATGCCATTGAAGGCAGCGGCCAGGCGCCCTACCGAGTCGGCATCGCCAGCCGGTACGCGGGTATCCAGGCTGCCTTGGGCAATGCGCGTGGCCGCAATCTCCAGCCCTGACACCCGGCGCTCCAGCTGACGCACCAGCAGGTATACCACCAGGCCGATCAAGCACAGGCCTAGGAAGGCAATCAGGATCAGCAACTGCGGCGGGTACGGGTTGAGCTGATACAACGGGCCGATTTCCAGCACCCAGGGAGAGCCCGTCAGCCCGGCGAATACACGGATCGAGTCGCCATCCTTGCCCAGCGCCATCACCGTGTCGCCCTCCTCGACCCGGCGCCGCTGGTCATCGTCCAGGCTGACCCGCTCGATACGCTGCAGGGCGACACCAAAGCCAAAGCCCTTTTCCAGCTTGATCTGGGCCAGGCGCTGCTGCTGTTCGGTTACCGGGTAGCGCACCAGTTCGTCAGCCAATAGATAGAGTGTGGCGCGCGCCAGCTGCTCGCTGATCTGTTTGATCTGCGCGACCAGCATCAGGTCTTCCTGGCCGACCTTGCGCAGTACTTGCGCCGCATGTGGCCCCGTCTTCTCGACTACCACCAGGCCACGGTACAGGCGCGCCCGCTGGCCACCGTCAAGGCTGCGCGCGGTCATTGGCTGCAACGTCAGCGGCACACCGAGCAGGCGCTCCCAGATCAGCAGCGAGCGCTTGCGTTCGGTTTCATTCTGCGTCGCCAGGTTGTCAGCCATCAGGCTGAAGGTTCCCTGAGCCAAGCCCTCGCGGTGCTGTGCGGCGCGTACTTCATTGACCAGGTGCAGTCTGAGCACGCCAAGCAAGGCCACCAGCACCAACACGGCCAGCATGCCGCCGTAGACGCGCAGGAAGATCGAATTGTTCATGGCGCCTCGCCGACAAACAGATAGCCCTTGCTGCGCAGGGTCTTGATCAACCGTGGCTGCAGTGGGTCATCGCCGATCTTGGGGCGGATTTTAGAAATGCGTATATCGATGGAGCGGTCCTGGCCGTCGTAGCCCACGCCCCGCAGTGCGGTGAAAATCTGCTCGCGCGTCAGCACCCGGCCGGCATTGCTGGCCAGCAGCCAGAGCAGGTCGAACTCGGCGCCGGTCAGCTCGATCAATTGTTCGCCCAGGCGCGCCTCGCGCAAGCGGTTGTCGATGTGCAGCGCACCGAAAGCCAGGTCTTGACGCTTGCTGTCCACGGTCTCGCTACGGCGCAGCAGGGCCTGAATGCGCGCCAGCAGCAGGCGTGGGCGCACCGGTTTGCAGACATAGTCGTCAGCCCCCAGGTCCAGGCCCTGGACCTGGTCCAGTTCGTCGCTGCGGGCGGTGAGCATCAGGATCGGGCCAAGGTACTGGCTACGCACACGGCGGCAGATGCTCAGACCGTCCTCGCCGGGGAGCATGAGGTCGAGAATGACCAGGTCGGGCTGGCTGTCGACGATGCGCCGCGCGGCGCGGGCTCCATCACCCTCGACACTGACCTCGTAGCCGTTGGCCTGCAGGTACTCGGCAGTGAGGTCGGCCAGACGCTGGTCGTCTTCGACAATGAGGATGCGTGGGGTGGGGTGGTCCATGGCCTCTGCCTTTAATTGTTGTTTTTCTGTTGCCAGTGCGGGCCGTTTCGCAGCTAAAGCCGCTCCCACAGGGACCGCGCCGCTTTCGAAACCTGCGCACTGCTCCTTTAACCTAAAAGCAATATCACAGCCGGATACTACGTCCCGCCCCCGGCACTGCCAACCCACCCACAGCCCCTCGACTGAACCGTTTTTTGTGATAGGGTTCGCGCCCGAAAAAAACTGCCCCGGGGCATCAAGGCGCAGAAAAATACTGCAAACCACTTGGCACAAGGCCTACAGCGAATACCCACCATTCACTCACAAAGTACACACACGTTATCCACAGGCGCTCGCCTTGCAAAGCCCCCAATACCGCATTATCTTGTATCCCGATCGCAGCGAACCACTAGATATAGGGGTTCGTGCAAAATCACACACAAAAGTCAACCCGCAAGATCAAGCGATTTTCCGGGTGGAACTTCAGGTGATTTCAGCAGCCGAACCGCTCCTGCGGAGGCGACCGAGGCAAGCCCTTCCAGGGCCTTGTTCGGGTATGGGTGTTGCAGGCCAGGCCTGGCATCCATCAGCAACAGTTTTTGGGCCCTGCCCAGAACCTTTGACTTCGGCCAGGGAGCGGCAAGCCATTGCCCCTTATTCCTGAGTCTGTCCCGAAGTCGGTACGCCCGCGCGGGCGGATGCGCATGCATTGCGCATCCCCGCCAGGCCATCGAGCAAGTGGACGGAACGGTGGGCGCCCAAAAGGCGCCTGAACAATATAGAAACTGTGGAGACACCCACCCATGCAAACCGACACAACTCGCGAGAACCCGCAGGCCAAGGTGCCGCAGGCCGCCGATTCCAACCAGGATCTGGCCGCCACCGCCCCCGGCCAACTGCGCGTGATCAAGCGTAACGGCACTGTCGTCCCTTACACCGACGACAAGATCACCGTGGCCATCACCAAGGCGTTCCTCGCAGTTGAAGGCGGCACCGCCGCCGCTTCGTCGCGCATCCACGACACCGTCGCGCGTCTGACCGAGCAGGTTACCGCCACGTTCAAGCGTCGCATGCCATCGGGTGGCACCATCCACATCGAAGAAATCCAGGACCAGGTCGAACTGGCCCTGATGCGCGCCGGCGAGCAGAAAGTTGCCCGCGACTACGTGATCTACCGCGACCAGCGTGCCAAGGAGCGTGCCACCCGCGCCAACACCGACGCCGTGGTCGAGCCGCACCCAAGCATCCGCATCACCCTGGCCGACGGCAGCCTGGCTCCGCTCGATATGGCCCGCCTGAACACCATCATCAGCGAAGCCTGCGAAGGCCTGGCCGAAGTCGATGGCGACCTGATCCAGCGCGAAACCCTGAAGAACCTGTACGACGGCGTGGCCATCAAGGACGTCAACACCGCCCTGGTGATGACCGCCCGTACCCTGGTAGAGCGCGAGCCCAACTACTCGTTCGTTACCGCACGCCTGCTGATGGACACCCTGCGCGCCGAAGGCCTGGGCTTCCTCAACGTAGCCGACAGCGCTACCCACCACGAAATGGCCGACCTGTACGCCAAGGCCCTGCCAGCCTACGTCGCCAAAGGTATCGAGTTCGAACTGCTGAACCCGGCGCTGGCCGACTTCGACCTGGAAAAACTGGGCAAGGCGATCAACCACGAACGCGACCAGCAGTTCACCTACCTGGGCCTGCAGACCCTGTACGACCGCTACTTCATCCACAAGGATGGCGTGCGCTTCGAGCTGCCGCAGGTGTTCTTCATGCGTGTGGCCATGGGCCTGGCGCTGGAGGAGAAAGACAAGGAAGCCCGTGCGATCGAGTTCTACAACCTGTTGTCGTCGTTCGACTACATGGCCTCGACCCCGACCCTGTTCAACGCCGGCACCCTGCGCCCGCAGCTGTCCAGCTGCTACCTGACCACCGTGCCGGACGATCTGTCGGGCATCTACCACGCGATTCACGACAACGCCATGCTGTCGAAATTCGCCGGTGGCCTGGGCAACGACTGGACCCCTGTGCGCGCACTGGGCTCCTACATCAAGGGTACCAACGGTAAATCCCAGGGCGTCGTACCGTTCCTGAAAGTGGTCAACGACACCGCCGTTGCCGTCAACCAGGGTGGCAAGCGCAAGGGCGCCGTGTGTGCCTACCTGGAAACCTGGCACCTGGACATCGAAGAGTTCATCGAGCTGCGCAAGAACACCGGTGATGACCGTCGTCGTACCCACGACATGAACACCGCCAACTGGATCCCCGACCTGTTCATGAAGCGTGTCTTCGATGACGGCAAGTGGACCCTGTTCTCGCCTTCGGAAGTGCCAGACCTGCACGACCTGACCGGCAAGGCCTTCGAAGAGCGCTACGAGTACTACGAAGCCCTGACCGAGTACAACAAGATCAAGGTGTTCAAGACCATCCAGGCCAAAGACCTGTGGCGCAAGATGCTGTCGATGCTGTTCGAGACCGGCCACCCATGGCTGACCTTCAAGGACCCGTGCAACCTGCGTTCGCCGCAGCAGCATGTGGGCGTGGTCCACAGCTCCAACCTGTGCACCGAGATCACCTTGAACACCAACAAGGATGAGATCGCGGTCTGCAACCTGGGCTCGATCAACCTGCCGAACCACATCGTCGATGGCAAGCTGGACACCGCCAAGCTGCAACGCACCGTCAACACCGCTGTGCGCATGCTCGACAACGTGATCGACATCAACTACTACTCGGTGCCGCAGGCGCGTAACTCGAACCTCAAGCACCGCCCGGTCGGCCTGGGCATCATGGGCTTCCAGGACGCACTGTACCTGCAGCACATCGCCTACGGCTCCGACGCTGCCGTCGAGTTCGCCGACAAGTCGATGGAAGCGGTCAGCTACTACGCGATCCAGGCGTCCTGCGACCTGGCCGACGAGCGTGGCGCCTACGAGACCTTCCAGGGTTCGCTGTGGTCCAAGGGCATCCTGCCGCTGGATTCGCAACAGATCCTGATCGAAGCCCGTGGCCAGAAGTACATCGACGTCGACCTGAACGAAACCCTGGACTGGGCGCCGGTACGTGCCCGCGTACAGAAAGGTATTCGTAACTCGAACATCATGGCCATCGCGCCAACCGCGACCATCGCCAACATCACCGGCGTGTCGCAGTCGATCGAGCCGACCTACCAGAACCTGTACGTGAAATCGAACCTGTCGGGCGAGTTCACCGTGATCAACCCGTACCTGGTCCGCGACCTGAAGGCCCGCGGCCTGTGGGACTCGGTCATGATCAACGACCTGAAGTACTACGACGGCTCGGTGCAGCAGATCGAACGTATCCCGCAAGAGCTGAAAGACCTGTACGCCACCGCGTTCGAAGTCGAGACCAAGTGGATTGTCGACGCAGCTTCCCGTCGCCAGAAGTGGATCGACCAGGCTCAGTCGCTGAACCTGTACATCGCCGGCGCCTCGGGCAAGAAGCTGGACGTGACCTACCGCATGGCCTGGTACCGTGGTCTGAAAACCACCTACTACCTCCGTGCCCTGGCCGCGACCAGCACCGAGAAGTCGACCATCAACACCGGCAAGCTCAACGCCGTTTCCAGCGGTGGCGACAGCGCCCCGGTTCAGGCAGCCGGCCCTGCGCCAGTGCCAAAGGCCTGCGCGATCGACGAGCCTGACTGCGAAGCCTGCCAGTAAGGCCTGAATGCCGCGCGGGGTGCCTACGGGTGCCCCGCGCGGCATTTTTGTATCCGCGCATCAGAGAAATCTTGCCCTTTGCCCACCGCTCGCGCGGCTCGGTAAAAGAACAAGACCTCTCGAACAGGACATTAGCCCATGGCGCGGAAAAAAAAGACAACTCGCAAGATTGGTCGCAATGCTGAAACCGGGCGTTTCACCACGGTCGCAGAAGCACGCAACAACCCCAAGACACACATTGTCGAAACGCTGCACACCCGTGGCAGCGGCCTCGTGTCGCATGGGGGTGTGAAGCGCCCCCAGGATTGCAGCAGCGCCGCATGATCGCCGGGGCCGCTTTGCGGCCCTATCGCGACACAAAGCCGAGCTTACAAAGATCGCGCCAACACCACATAATGTGTGAAAAAAATAAAATGGCACAATATGTAGTGCCATTCGCATTTTGCCGCTACACTCCCTCCCCGTAGCAAACGACACGAACCAGGTGAACGGACGCACGCAATTCCGGTCGAAATAGTTACGCTCGCCCGCAAGAGACGCGCCCCGATCGAAGGCGAAATCCTATATACTTCGCCCCCTCTGAAAAGAGCACCTTTCAATTGTCCTGGCCCCTCCCAGAGGCCTGGCCAGGTACAAGCCAGAACACATTCAGATGTAAACGAGAGTCAGCCTCTCGAGCTGTCCATTCGCCGTTACGGCCTTGCGTCAGGCATCACATTCTTAAAATCCAACCGGTTGCCCCAGGGCGACCCTCAAGCAGGAGCCAAACCATGCTGAGCTGGGACGAATTCGACAAAGAAGACGGCGAAGTAGCCGCCAAAGGCAATACCCCTGCGCAGGCCGCTGCCGCCGCCACTCTCGACAAGCTCGACAGCGCCGGTGGTGCCGCCGCCCTGGAAGCCCGTGCGGCCACCGCTTCTGACTCCGAAGCCGTCAAACGTGCCAAGGCTGCCCTGGATGCCCTCGACGTTGCCGAAGGCCTGGCCGAGCTGGAGGGTTCCTCGGCCCGTGTTGCAGTTGACGAAAAACGCATGATCAACTGCCGCGCCGACCTCAACCAGCTGGTACCGTTCAAGTACGACTGGGCCTGGCAGAAGTACCTGGACGGCTGCGCCAACCACTGGATGCCGCAAGAGGTCAACATGACCGCCGACATCGCCCTGTGGAAGAGCCAGGACGGCCTGACCGAAGACGAGCGCCGCATCGTCATGCGCAACCTGGGCTTCTTCTCCACCGCCGACTCGCTGGTTGCCAACAACCTGGCCCTGGCGGTGTACCGCCTGATCACCAACCCCGAGTGCCGCCAGTACATCCTGCGCCAGGCCTTCGAAGAGGCGATCCACACCCACGCCTACCAGTACTGCATCGAATCGCTGGGCATGGATGAAGGCGAGATCTTCAACATGTACCACGAGATCCCGTCGGTCGCGAAAAAAGCCGCCTGGGGCCTGAAGTACACCCGCGCCATCTCCGACCCGGAATTCAACACCGGCACCGTCGAAACCGACAAAGAGCTGCTGCGCAACCTGATCGCCTACTACTGCGTGCTGGAAGGCATCTTCTTCTACTGCGGCTTCACCCAGATCCTGTCCATGGGCCGCCGCAACAAGATGACCGGCGTGGCCGAGCAGTTCCAGTACATCCTGCGTGACGAGTCGATGCACCTGAACTTCGGTATCGACGTGATCAACCAGATCAAGATCGAAAACCCGCACCTGTGGGACGCGGCGATGAAGGAAGAAGCGACCCAGATGATCCTGCAAGGGACCCAGCTGGAAATCGAATACGCCCGTGACACCATGCCACGCGGCGTGCTGGGCATGAACGCGGCGATGATGGAGGATTACCTCAAGTTCATCGCCAACCGCCGTCTGACTCAGATTGGTCTGAAAGAAGAGTACCCAGGGACTACCAACCCGTTCCCTTGGATGAGCGAAATCATGGACTTGAAGAAGGAGAAGAACTTCTTTGAGACGCGCGTGATCGAGTATCAGACTGGTGGTGCACTGAGCTGGGACTGATCGTCCGGGCTGAGCATCGAGAAGGCTGCCGAATGGCAGCCTTTTTTTTTGCTGGAATGGCTTGGCAATGTGCTCTGTGAGATGACGCTGAGCCCTTCGCAGCAACTGTCCTGCATCATCGCTCAGGCTGCCCCTTCAGGGACTGTGCAAGCCTTGGAGCTTAAGCGAAGTCATCGTATGTCTTTGTAGAAGGCATGATAGAGCCGCTACACCTCATTATTCGAGTGCCGGGCCTATAATCAATAGGCCATTACACGTTGACAGCCTACCTCGGCCTTGCTAATAATCGTCCACAGTTGTACGACAACACATAACAAAAACAACAATCAGTGGACGATCCCATGTCGACACCCATCCCGCTGCATCCACGTCTGTTGCACATCCCTCTACCCCCAACTGGCTGGCGTACGCCCATCAGTACCTAGCGGCCCGTTTCCGCGCTTTCACCCCTGGCCCTGACCGGCCCGTTACCTACCCGCCCCTGCCGCAGGCCGCTCGCGCGTGCCCGGTGGACGGGCTGCCATACCCTTCGGGAGCACAACAATAATGAGAGTCTGCCATACCCTGCCTTTCGCCCTGTTGGGCGCCGGTGTCATCGCTGGCCTGCCGGGCACCAGCCTGGCTGCTGGATTTGTCGAAGACAGCAAGGCTACGCTCGGGCTGCGTAACTTCTACATCAACCGTAACTTCACCAACCCCAGCAACCCGCAAAGCAAGGCCGAGGAATGGACGCAAAGCTTCATCCTCGATGCGCGGTCGGGATTCACCCAAGGGCCGATCGGGTTCGGGGTGGATGTGCTGGGGCTATGGTCGGTAAAGCTCGATGGCGGCGGCGGCACTTATGGTACAGCGTTGCTCCCGCGCCACGACGATGGCAAGCCAGCAGACGACTACGGGCGCCTGGCAGTCGCAGGCAAGGCACGGATCTCCAAGACCGAACTGAAAATCGGCGAGTGGATGCCGGTGCTACCGATTTTGCGTTCGGACGACGGGCGCTCGCTGCCGCAGACGTTCCGTGGCGGGCAAGTCACCTCCAACGAGATCGCCGGGTTGACGTTGTATGGCGGCCAGTTCCGCGGCAACAGCCCGCGTAACGACGCCAGCATGGAAGACATGAGCTACGGCGGCGGGGTGTCAGACCGCTTCAACTTCGTCGGTGGCGAGTATAAATTCAACCAGGACCGCACGCTGGTGGGGTTGTGGAATGCGGTACTGAAGGACGTGTATCAGCAGCAGTATCTGCAAGTGAGCCATAACCAGCCAGTGGGTGACTGGACCCTGGGCGCCAACCTGGGCTACTTCCAGGGCGATGAGGATGGCTCCGAGCGCGCCGGGCAGTTGGACAACAAGACCTACTCGGGGATGTTCTCGGCCAAGTACGGCGGCAGCACGTTCTGGGTGGGGCTGCAGAAAGTTGATGGCGATACCTGGATGCGGGTCAACGGCACCAGCGGCGGGACCCTGGCCAACGACAGTTACAACTCCAGCTTCGACAATGCCAACGAACGCTCGTGGCAGGTGCGCCATGACTTCAACTTCGTGACGGTCGGGGTGCCGGGGTTGACCTTGATGAACCGCTATATCAGCGGGCGCGATGTGCATACCGGGTCGGTCACTGATGGCAAGGAGTGGGTGCGCGAGACGGAGCTTGCGTATGTGATCCAGAGCGGGGCGTTCAAGGACTTGAGTGTGAAGTGGCGCAACTCGTCGATTCGGCGGGATTACAGCAACAACGAGTTTGATGAGAACCGGTTGATCTTCAACTACCCGTTGTCGTTGCTGTAACCCGCTCAACACGGGCCCTTGTAGGAGCGGCCTTGTGTCGCGATCGGGGTGCGAGGCGCCCCCAGGGTCTTGGCCTCACCGCAAAATTGCCGGGGCCGCTTTGCGGCCCTTTCGCGACACAAGGCCGCTCCTACAAGTACCGCACATAACGCTAATCAGTCACTGAGTTGTCATTGACAACAACCGAACCCACCGCCAATAATCAGCTAAGTCATACGACAACCTACAACAATTAACAACAAGAGCCGGCCATGACCCCTACTCCCCTCAATCGCCTGCTGCTCACCGGAGCCGCAGGCGGCCTGGGCAAGGTCCTTCGCGAACGCCTGCAAGGCTACGCCGAGGTCCTGCGCCTTTCCGATATCAGCCCTATGGCACCTGCTGCCGGGCCGCACGAAGAAGTGATCACCTGCGACCTGGCCGACAAGGCTGCGGTCCACGCCCTGGTCGAAGGCGTGGACGCCATCATTCACTTCGGCGGCGTGTCCACCGAGCATTCCTTCGAAGACATCCTCGGCCCCAACATCTGCGGTGTGTTTCATGTCTACGAGGCAGCACGCAAGCATGGGGTGAAGCGCATCATCTTCGCCAGCTCGAACCACACCATCGGCTTCTACCGCCAGGATGAGCGCATCGACGCCCACTCCCCGCGCCGCCCCGACAGCTACTACGGGTTGTCCAAGTGCTACGGCGAGGATGTGGCCAGCTTCTATTTCGACCGCTACGGCATCGAGACCGTCAGCATTCGCATCGGCTCGTCGTTCCCGCAACCTCAGAACCCGCGCATGCTCTGCACCTGGCTGAGCTACGACGACCTGGTGCAACTGATCGAGCGTGGGTTGTTCACGCCCGACGTTGGCCACACCATCGTCTACGGCGCCTCCGACAACCGCACCGTGTGGTGGGACAACCGCCATGCCGAGCACCTTGGCTATGTGCCCAAGGACAGCTCCGAAGCCTTCCGCGCCGCCGTTGAAGCCCAGCCGGCGCCCGCCGCCGATGACCCGAGCATGGTCTACCAGGGCGGCGCCTTCGCCGTGGCCGGCCCATTCAACTGAACCCACACGCGCCAGGAGGCACGGCCATGAATTGCGAACTGATTGTCGACGCCCGCAACGGCACTGGGGAAAGCCCCGTGTGGCACGTCAGCGAACAGGCTCTGTACTGGGTCGACATTCCCGCCCGCCAGCTGCACTGCTGGCAGGCGGCCGATGGCAAGCACCAGGTCTGGCAGGGCGACGAGATGCTGGCCTGCATCGCCCGCAGCGCTCAGGGCTGGGTAGCAGGCATGGAAAGCGGCATCTTCCAGATCCAGGCCAAAGCCGACGGCAGCCTGGACAGCCGTTTGCTCAGCAGCGTCCAGCATGCCCAGGCCGGCATGCGCTTCAACGATGGCCGCTGCGACCGCCAGGGCCGCTTGTGGGCCGGGACCATGCTGCTGGACATGCAGCAAGGCGCCCATGTCGGCGCGCTGTACCGGCATGACAGCGAAGGCCACCTGCACCTGCAGCAAGACGGCATGATCGTGCCCAACGGGCTGGCCTTCAGCCCCGACGGCACGCGCATGTACCTGTCCGACTCGCACCCCAGCGTGCAAAAGGTCTGGGCTTTCGACTATGACATCGACAGCGGCACACCGCACAACAAGCGGCTGTTCGTCGATATGCGCGGCTACCCCGGCCGCCCCGATGGCGCCGCCATCGACCAAGATGGCTGCTACTGGATCTGCGGCAACGATGCCGGGCAGATCCACCGCTTTACCCCCGACGGGCGCCTCGACCGCTCACTCAGCGTGCCGGTGAAAAAGCCGGCGATGTGCGCCTTTGGCGGCGCCAGCCTGGACACCCTGTACGTCACTTCGATCCGCCCTGCGGGCACAGACCTCAGCGACCAGCCCCTGGCCGGCGGGGTATTTGCCCTCAACCCTGGCACCAAGGGCCTGGAAGAACCTGCCTACCGGGGCTGACGCCCCTTGCCGCCCCCACACTTGCACACACGAAACCAGATAATAAAAACCACGGAGTTTCATCATGACGTTCAAACGCAAGCTGCTCCTTGCCGTACTCCCCTTCGCCTTCAGCGTCGCCACACCCGCCTCGGCACTGGACATCAAGTTCGCCGAAATTCACCCGGCCGGCTACCCGACCGTGGTCGCCGAGCAAAACATGGGTAAAAAGCTGGAAGAAGCCAGCAACGGCGACATCACCTTCAAGATGTTCGCCGGCGGCGTGCTGGGCTCGGAGAAGGAAGTGATCGAACAGGCGCAGATCGGCGCCGTGCAGATGACCCGCGTCAGCCTGGGGATCGTCGGCCCGGTGGTGCCGGATGTAAACGTGTTCAACATGCCGTTCGTGTTCCGCGACCATGAGCACATGCGCAAGATCATCGACGGCGAGATCGGCCAGGAGATCCTCGACAAGATCACCAACTCCGATTTCAACCTGGTGGCCCTGGCCTGGATGGATGGCGGCTCGCGCAGCATCTACACGAAAAAACCGGTACGCAGCCTGGAAGACCTCAAGGGCATGAAGATTCGCGTACAGGGCAACCCGCTGTTCATCGACATGATGAACGCCATGGGCGGCAACGGTATCGCCATGGACACCGGGGAAATTTTCAGCGCCCTGCAGACCGGCGTGATCGATGGTGCCGAGAACAACCCGCCCACGCTGCTCGAGCACAACCACTACCAGAGCGCCAAGTACTACACCTTGACCGGGCACCTGATTCTGCCGGAGCCGGTGGTAATGTCCAAAACCACCTGGAACAAACTCAGCCCCGAGCAGCAAGCACTGGTGAAGAAGGTCGCGCGTGAAGCGCAGATGGAAGAACGCGCACTGTGGGATGCCAAGTCCGCCGCCAGCGAAGAGAAGCTCAAGGCCGCCGGTGTCGAGTTCATCACCGTGGACAAGAAGCCATTCTACGACGCCACTGCCTCGGTACGCGAAAAATACGGCGCGCAGTACGCCGACCTGATGAAGCGCATCGACGCCGTCCAGTAACAGCGCCCCCTACCCAAACGACCTCGGCAGTGCGGCGCCCGCCGCCCTGCCGCTTTGGTGATGCCCATGAAGAACCTTTTTCTGCGTGCGAACGACACGCTGTACCGCGGCTGCATCTGGATCGCCGGCCTGTCGATCCTGGCCATGTCGCTGATCATCCCTTGGGGCATTTTCGCCCGCTACGTGCTCGGCACTGGCTCAAGCTGGCCGGAGCCAGTGGCCATCTTGCTGATGGTGGTGTTCACCTTCGTCGGCGCCGCAGCCAGCTACCGGGCTGGGGCGCACATGGCGGTGGCGATGATTACAGACCGCCTGCCACCACTGCAGCGCCAGTTGGTTGCGCTGCTGGTGCAAGTGCTGATGATTCTGGTGTGCGTGTTCATGACTTACTACGGCACCAAGCTGTGCATCACTACCTGGAACCAGTCTCTGGCGTCATTGCCTGGGGTGCGGGTTGGCATGACCTATGCGCCGATTCCGCTCGGTGGTGTGCTGACCCTGGTGTTCGTACTGGAAAAACTCCTCTTGGGCGATCAGAGCCACCGCAAGGTGGTGCGCTTCGACCACGTAGAAGAAAGCGAAGGAGCGGCGTAAATGGATGCGTTCATTCTGTTGGGCAGTTTCATCATGCTCATTCTGCTGGGCATGCCGGTGGCCTATGCCCTGGGCCTGTCGGCGCTGATTGGCGCCTGGTGGATCGATATCCCGCTGCAGGCAATGATGATCCAGGTGGCCAGTGGGGTTAACAAGTTCTCGCTGCTGGCGATTCCGTTCTTCGTGCTGGCCGGCGCGATCATGGCCGAAGGCGGTATGTCACGGCGGCTGGTGGCATTTGCCGGAGTGCTGGTGGGCTTCGTGCGCGGCGGGCTGTCGCTGGTCAATATCATGGCCTCGACCTTCTTCGGCGCGATTTCCGGCTCGTCGGTGGCCGACACCGCCTCGGTGGGCTCGGTGCTGATCCCAGAGATGGAGCGCAAGGGTTACCCGCGCGAATTCTCCACTGCCGTGACCGTCAGCGGCTCGGTACAGGCGCTGCTGACCCCGCCCAGCCACAACTCGGTGCTGTATTCGCTGGCGGCGGGCGGCACGGTGTCGATTGCCTCGCTGTTCATGGCGGGAGTCATGCCCGGTTTGCTGCTGAGTGCGGTGATGATGGGCCTGTGCCTGATCTTCGCCAAGAAGCGCAACTACCCCAAGGGCGAAGTGATCCCGATGCGCCAGGCGCTGAAAATCGCCGGTGAAGCGCTGTGGGGCCTGATGGCCATGGTCATTATCCTTGGCGGCATTTTGTCGGGCGTGTTCACCGCTACCGAGTCGGCGGCAGTGGCGGTAGTGTGGTCGTTCTTCGTGACCATGTTCGTCTACCGCGACTACAAGTGGCGCGACCTGCCCAAGCTGATGCATCGCACGGTGCGCACCATCTCGATCGTGATGATTCTGATCGGCTTTGCCGCCAGCTTTGGTTACGTGATGACGCTGATGCAGATCCCGTCGAAAATCACCACGGCGTTTCTGACCCTGTCGGACAACCGCTATGTGATCCTGATGTGCATCAACTTCATGCTGTTGCTGCTGGGCACGGTGATGGACATGGCGCCGCTGATCCTGATCCTTACGCCGATCCTGTTGCCGGTAATCACCGGTATCGGCGTGGACCCGGTGCACTTCGGCATGATCATGCTGGTGAACCTGGGAATCGGGCTGATCACCCCACCGGTGGGCGCCGTGCTGTTCGTCGGTTCGGCCATCGGCAAGGTGAGCATCGAGTCGACGGTGAAGGCGCTGCTGCCGTTCTACCTGGCGCTGTTCTTGGTGCTGATGGCGGTGACCTACATTCCGGCCATTTCGCTGTGGCTGCCTAGCGTGGTGCTGTAAATAGAATCGGGGCCGCGTTGCGGCCCCTTTGGCTCTATCTGCAAACGGATCCTGCACATGACTGTCCCCTCCTCTGTTTCCCCCTTGTTCCCACGCAAGCTGGCCATTGCCCTGCTGGCTTTGCTGGCCTGCTCATTCGCCGGCAACCACATTGCCGCACGCATCGCCTTCGATGACGGCACCGGCGTGTTGCTGGCGATCCTCTGCCGCTCAGGTATTACCTTGCTGGTGCTGGCCGGCCTGCTGGTGTGGCAACGCCAGGCGCTGGGCCTGCCTGCCGGTACCCGGCACTGGCAACTGCTGCTCGGCCTGCTGATCGCCACCCAGAGCCTGTGCCTGTATTCGGCGGTAGCGCGCATCCCGGTCGCCCTGGCGCTGCTGGTGGGCAACACCTTTCCGATGCTGCTGGCACTGCTCACTTGGGCACTGGGTGGCGCACGCCCCACCGGCCGCACGGTGCTGTTCATGGGCCTGATCCTGTGCGGTCTGGTACTGGCACTGGATGTGCCGGCACGTCTGGCCGACAGTGGCGCGGCCAACCCGCACTGGGCAACGGGCATCAGCCTGGCCTTTGGCGCCGCCTGTGCCTTTGCCTGCGCCTTGTGGATCACCGACCACAAGTTGGCCAGCGTGCGGGGCCCCGTGCGCAGCCTGCTGACCTTGCTGATCGTGTTCTCCAGCATGCTGATTGCAGGCGCAAGCGGGGTGATGCCGTCCGGCCTGTCACTACCAGGAAGCAGCAGCGGCTGGGCGGCCCTGGCCAGCCTGGTGGTGTTATACGGCCTGGCCTTCACCTTGCTGTTCGTTTGTGTACCTCGCCTGAACATGGCGCAGAACGCGCCAGTCATGAACGTTGAACCCATCGCCACCTTGCTGCTGGGCTGGGCCTTGCTCGATCAGCACCTAAGCCCCCTGCAACTGGTCGGGGGCGCCGTGGTGGTGTGCGGCATCGTGCTGCTCACCTACCGTCGGCCCCATTGATCGATCACCCAGAAAGGAGCCTTGCATGGCTGTGACCGAGCTGCACCTGCAGGACCGCCTGACCCGTCTGAGCCTGGCACCGGGGGTGGGCGCCAGCCTGGTGAACTGGGAAGTGAAGGCAACCGGCCAGCCGTTGCTGCGCCATTCCGACACGGCTGCGCTGGCCAGTGGCACCCCGAGGCGGCTGGCCTGTTACCCGCTGGCACCGTGGTCCAACCGCATTGCCGAGGGTGGCTTTGCCCAGCCCGAGGGCTGGCAGGCACTGGCACCGAACACCGAGCATGATCCATACCCGATTCATGGAAGTGCCTGGCAGCAGGCCTGGCAGGTAGAGCACCACAGCGAACGACGTGCGCGGCTGAGGCTGGACAGTGCCGTGCCGTTTGCCTACCAAGCCACGCTGGATGTGCACTTGCATGAGGGCTGCCTGAACCTGGACCTGCATGTGGTGCACCTGGAAGCGCTGGCGACCTGGTATGGGCTGGGTTTGCACCCTTACTTTCCGCGCTATCCCGATACCAAGCTGTACGCGGCGGCGCGCAAGGTGTGGCTGGCCGAGGATGGGCGGTTGCCGTCGTATCAGGCCGAAGTGCCTGAACCGTGGCGTTTCAATGCCATGGGGCTTTTGCCTGAGAGCGTCGTCGATCATGCCTTCAGTGGTTGGCCGGGGGAGTGTGTGATTGAACAGCCAAGCGCGGGTCATCGACTGACGTGCAGTGCCAGCGGGGCTGAGCACTTCTTGCTGTTCTGCCCGCAAGGGCAAGGCTTTTTCTGCTTTGAGCCGGTAAGCCACCCGGTCAATGCGCATCACTTGCCAGGGCGGCCGGGGTTGCGGTTGCTGCAGCGTGGGGAAGCGATGAACCTTGGGTTCAGGATGCAGTATCAGGCGCTGTAAGGGAGCTGCCTGGAATTGGGGCTGCAAAGCGGCCCCAAAATCTCAAGCCTTATGCCAGTGCCTCGGTCGAGCTTGCCATCTTCCTGACAGAAGACTCGCCACTCACTTCGCGCGCCACCTTCCACACCAGCACCGCCGCCACGATATCGAACGCTGCCAGCACCACGAACAACGGGCTGTAGCCAATCTGCGTGACCAGCACGCCGAACACCAAGGTGAACACCGCCGCCCCCAGATAGCCGCACATGCCACCCATGCCGGTCGCCGTGGCCACCTGGTCCTTGCTGAACGAATCCGAAGTGATCGAGTACAGCGCCCCCGACAGCGTCTGGTGGGCAAAGCCGCCAATGCACAGCAACAGGATCGCGGTGTACGGGCTTTCCACCAGGCCGATGCAGGCCGGGCCGATCATGCAACTGGCACCGAACACCAGCACCATCTTGCGCGAGGTGAACAGCGACACCTTGAAGTAGCGGTGGAACAACGGGCTTAGGTAACCGCCCAGCACACAGCCGATATCGGCCGCCAGGAACGGCAGCCAGGCGAACATCGCCACTTCCTTGATGTTCATGTGCCGCTCGGTCATCAGGTACAGCGGGATCCAGGCATTGAAGGTTTGCCAGGCGGGCTCGGAAAGAATTCGCGCCGATGCGATGGCGTAGAAGTTGCGGGTCTTGAAGATGCGCTTCCACGCGCCCTTCTCGCGGGTGTCCTGTTTGAAGTGCGCTTCCTGCCCGGCAAGGATGTAGTCCCGTTCCTCATCACTCAGGCGCTTCTGGTCACGCGGGTGCTTGTACAGCAGCATCCACAGCAACGTCCAGACAATGCCTGACGCGCCAACAATGACGAACGCCAGTTGCCAGCCACTGTGCAGGATCGCCCACACCACCAGTGGCGGCGCCAGCAAGGCGCCAAGCGACGAGCCGATATTGAACCAACCGATCGCCACCGAACGCTCCTTGGCCGGGAACCACTCGGTAGTAGCCTTGACCCCGGCCGGCAAGCCCGCGGCCTCGGTCATGCCCAGCAGCCCGCGCATGAATGCCATGCTCTGCCAGCCTGTAGCCAGGGCCGCGCCGGCACAGGCCACAGACCAGGCCATGGCGAACACGGCAAAGCCCAGCTTGGTGCCGATGAAGTCGATGAACCAGCCGGCCACCGGCTGCATGAGGGCGTAGCACACCTGCCAGGCGGCGACGATCTTGGCGTATTGCTCGGTACTGATGGAAAGGTCGGTCATCAAGGTGGGGGCAGCCACCGAGAGGGTATTGCGGGCGAGGTAGTTGACGACGAGCCCGGCCGTGACAAGGCTGACCATCCACCAACGGATGCCTTTCATCTTCATGGTTCACCTGAATTTTTGTTTTTAGAGTTGCGGGTGATTGGCGCAAAGGCCGACGGGGGCTATTTGCGACAAATTGTTTCAGGCGGAAGATTGCCACGTCATAGGTCGTCGTACAACACTTATTATTTATAGCAGTTTGTAGCTATGTTGTACGACCTCAATCGAGCTGCTGGGCTCGCAGGGCCTGCGCCAGCATGTCGATAAAGGCCCTGACCTTGGCCGAGCCGTACTTGCTTTCGCGGTGCAGCACATGAATGGGCCAGGGCGCCTCCTCGTACTCGGCCAGGATCACCTGCAGTTGCCCGCTGGCCAGCTCTTCTGCCACTTGGTACGACAGCAGCCGGGCAATCCCCAGCCCGCCGCTGGCCGCTGCGATTGCCCCATCATTGCTGGTTACCGTCAGCCGCGGCTTCATGCGTACCAGCGTCGGCTCATCGGTGACCCCAAAGCGCCAACCGGCCCGTGGCGAAAGGTTGGTGGTGCCGATCACCGCATGCCCTGCCAGGTCCGACGGGTGCTCCGGTACGCCATGACGCGCCAGGTAGTCGGGCGAGGCACACAACATGCGACGCACCCTGCCCACCCGCAACGCCTTCAACCCGGAGTCGGGCAAAGGACCGATGCGCACGGCCACGTCCATGCCCTCCTCGACCATGTTCACAACACGGTCGAGGAAGTAGGCGGAAACATCGACTTCCGGGTACTGCTGCAAGTAGCGGACGATGCACGGCATGACGAACTTCTTGCCGAACAGGATCGGCGCGGTCACTGCCAGGTCGCCCTTGGGGGTGGCGTTGATACCGGCAGCCGCCTCGTTGGCTTCGTGAATGCTGGCAAGGATATGCCGCGTGTCTTCCAGATAGCGCCCGCCGGCCTCGGTCAGGCGCACGCTGCGGGTAGTACGCAGCAGCAGCTTGACCCCGAGCTGGTCTTCCAGAGCGCTGACGGCGCGGGTGACGGCGGCTGGCGAGATGTCCAGGCGGCGAGCAGCGGCGGCGAAGCTTTCCAGTTCGCCGACGGCAACGAACACCTTCATCAGGTGGATCTGGTCCATGCGAGCTCCTGGCATCGGAGGGGGTGGAGATTATCGGATATCCGGGCGTTTTATGCTTGCAGGACAGGCATATCAGATTTCCAGCACCAGGGCCTGTGCGCCCTCTTCCTGATGTGCCGGCACAGCACAACAGATCAGTACCGAACCCGACTCCGGCAGCTCTGCCGGTAGGTTCGGGTAATGCACCTGGCCACTGACGAGCTTGGTCTTGCAGGTGCCGCACGAGCCGCCCCGGCAACTGAACTCTGGCGCCAACCCACGCGCCTCGGCCAACTCCAATAACGTACCGCTACCGGGCGTCCAGCGTGCCTCCTTCGCCGAAGCCGCAAAATACACCGGCACCGGCTCGTTGGCAGCGGGTAGCTGTTGCACGGTGGGCCGCCCGTCATCCGTGTGCCGGCGCAGCGTCGACGGGCCAAAGGCCTCGGCGTGAATCCGCGCATCCGGCACATGCACCCCGCGCAGCCCTTCATACAATGCCTGGGTAAAGCTGCCTGGGCCGCACAGGTAGAAGTCATAGTCGTCCAGCGCCAGCGTCGCCTTGACCTGCTCGATGCCCAATCGCCCGATAAACTCGAAATCGCGACCGACCCGCGCATGCCCTTCCGGTTGGCTGAGGGCACGGTGCACGCGCAACAACCCAGCGGCCTGCTGCTGCAAACTCGCCAGCTCCTGCTGAAACGGCAATTCGGCCAGGCTGCGCGCGCCATGAAACAAATGAATTCGCCGGGCCTGCCCCGTGCTCACCTGCTCACGCAGCATGGCCAGCAAGGGCGTAATACCCACACCTGCACCAATCAGCACCAGCGGCCGTGTGCTTTGCTGGTCGAGCGTAAAGCTGCCCATCGGTGGGCGCACGTTCAACACATCACCCGCCACGATGCGCTCGTGCAAATAGCGCGAGGCCGGGCCCTGGGCCTTGACGCTGATGCGCAGGTAGCCATCAGCGGGTGCACTGGACAGGCTGTAGGTGCGGATCAGCGCAGCCTCGCAATCACGCTGCACTTGCACAGGAAGATGCTGGCCTGGCGCGAAGGCCACACGGCTACCGGCCGGTGGCTCAAGGTAGAACGAGCGGATATCACGGCTTTCCTGCTCCACCCGCAGCACACGCCAGGCTTGCCATTGGCGCTGTTGCCGGCGTTGCTCCAGGCGCGCGTCGGCCTCGGCCCAGGTACCCGTCATCAGGCTGGTCGGTGCGTACGCCTTGAAAGCCCAGCGCAGTGAGACCGCAGCCGGGCGCCACACCACCTGCTCGACCTGCAGCGTCCATAACCGCTCGGCACCTTCAAAAGCCTGGATGGCAGGGCTGTCCAGCAGCACCTCGGCACGCCCGCATACCTGCAGAACATTACCGTTACTGAAATCGATGAACAGCAAGCCTGCCTGCGGGTTGACCAGCAAATTGCCCAAGGTGTTGAAGTGCAGGTTGCCAGCGTAGTCGGGAATGGTCAGAAGGCTGCCTTCGACCTTGATGAACCCTGGCCGACCACCCCGATGGGAGACATCCACCGAGCGCTGGCCATTGCCGTGCTCGACATAGCTGGCGACAAAGAAGGTATCGGCGCCCTCGATCATGCTGGCAGTCGTGGCATCCAGTGCTGGGGCGTCAACGCGCCCCTGCGGGGGTTGGTCGACACGGGTGTAATCACGCAACTGAATGTACTGCGGGCAGTTGCCGAACGACTGCTCCACGGCCACCTGCAGTTGCCCTTGTGCAGCCTGACGGATTTGCCCATTGATGCGATTGCGCCGACGGGTGTGCAACTCGATACCCAACAGGCCGACCGCCTCTCCTGCTGCCAGCCCAGGGGTGGCGGGGTCGTCCGCTGGCAACGTGGTATCGATGGTCAGCAGGCGAGGGTCGGGCGAGCTGACAAACCCTTCTGGCCCCTCCAGCAGGGTGGCCCACGGCCGACCCAGGGTATCCACGCTGGCGGCGATCATGAAAGGTAACTGATGATAGAAAGTACGGTGCTGGTCGGGCATGTAGTCACGAATGACCTTTTGCCCGAACGCCTCCATGCGCTCTGCTACACCGACCTTTTCCTGCAGGGTCTTCTCGCCCGCATGCCAGGGCGAGGGGCGATGGTCCGGGGGCTGTTGCATGGCGGCGTTCCTCCCGATGGCGGGGTGTCAGGCGCTGGTCTGCAGCCCGATCACTGTGCGTGGCATGGGCACGAAGCCTGGCAGTGACTCGATCCGTGCCAGCCAGCTGCGCACGTTGGCATAGGGTTCCAGCGACACGTTGCCTTCGGGCGCGTGGGCGATGTACGAGTAATTGGCAATGTCGGCGATGGTGGGCGTGCTGCCCGCCAGGAATGGCGTCCTGGCTAGCTCTGTATCGATCACCTTGAGCAGGGTGTGGGCACGGCCAATCACTTCGTCGGTATTGAACGAAGCCCCGAACACCGTCACCAGGCGGGCCGCAGCCGGGCCGAAGGCCAGCGGACCGGCAGCGACTGACAGCCAACGTTGCACACGGGCAGCGGCAGCAGGCTCTTCGGGCAACCAAGTGCCGTTGTCATACTTTTTCGCCAAGTAGACGAGGATGGCATTGGAATCGGCGATCACCGTACCGTTGTCATCGATGACCGGGACCTGGCCAAACGGGTTGAGGGCAAGGAAGTCCGGCTGCTTGTGTGCACCTTTGGCCAGGTCGACGAACACCAGCTCTGTGGGCAGGTTCAGCAGCGAGAGCATCAGCTCGATGCGATGGGCGTGGCCAGACTTGGGGAAGTTGTAGAGCTTGATCGGGTTCGACATGGGCTTGGCTCCTGGTCAGCACCGGGATGGGCTGATGGAGCACATGCTGCACTGGATCGGCTGGCAGCAGAATCAGTGCGCAGGGGAAACCATAATTTCGCGCAGCGGAATAATGGTTTCCAGAACGTGCAGGTGGTCAGTTCAGTTTCTTGAAATAGCGGAACAACCCGCGCGAAGCCTCGACAACCTGCGGTACGCAGGCCTGGATATCCGCTTCGCTCATCTGGTCCAGCAGTTCGAAATTGTCCTCCAACCCATGCAGCGAAATCGCCTTGAGCAGTTGGTCCTGCTCCTGCGGCAACTCGCCCCAACCGGCAATCTGGGTACCGCGCATGTAGCCGAAGCACCATTCCTCCATCACGATCACAGTGCCCTGCTCGTCTTCCCTTTCTTCGAACAGCGGCTCGAACTGGTCGACATCATCGCTCAGCTCTTCCGCCACTTGGCTGGCATAGCGCAGCATCAACGCCACATAAGCCTCTTCATGTGCCGGCTTCTTGAACTTTGGCACCTTGCCACCGGCAGCGGCTGGCAACCAATGTTCCGGGGTCACGGTTACCGGTGAACTGGCCAGCGCGGTGAAGAAACCATTGAGCTCGGCCAGGTTGAGTACCGAGTAGTCGTTGCCATAGGTGATCAGCAGGTCTTCGAGGCGGTCGAGTTCTTTTTCGCTGAGTACGGGGAGCATGGGGTGAAAATCCTGGGAAGCAAAAGTGTGTGCACCCTAGCACAGCAACGGCGCAAGGGCTGCCCGCGAGCACCACTGCGCGGGCAGATTCCTCAGATGGCCAACCAGCCCTGCAACTCATGCTGCCGTTCGGTGCCAATCAGCAGCCAAAGCAAGATGCGGCACTTGCGCGGGCAGAGGTGCCCGGCCATTTGCACGCCTTTGCGCTGCAGGTCGATCTCGGAGCCTGCAAACCCGTATGTTGTCCGGGCTGTAGGGCCTCTACCTGTGCGGGTGGCTACAATGACCGGCAAGGTGGGCGCCAGATGCTCCAGCACATCGGACCAAGTACCGGAAACGTGCCCAGCACCGAAACCAGCAATGACCAGCCCTTCATAGCCCAATGGAGCCACAGCCTGCAGCAGCGCTGTGTCCACATCCAGACAAGCCTCCAGAAGGGCAACGCGCTGGTCGGTTCGGCCCGGTAACGGCAGCACAGCCCGACGACCTGGCGGATGGCGATAGACCACAACACCCTCTACAACTTCCGCCGAAGGGCCGAAGCCTGGTGACTCGAAAGCCGCCATCGCCAGGCTGGCCATCTTGCGAACCCTTGCCGCGCAATGGACCTGATCATTCATCACCACCAGTACACCACGCCCACGGCTGCCTTGTGCCAATGCAACCTGTGCCGCAGCCAGCAGGTTGGCCGGGCCATCGTTGCCCACCTGGCTGGCCGAGCGCATGGCACCGGTCATCACCAACGGTGCATCGAATGGCCAGAGCAGATCAAGGAAATAGGCCGTTTCCTCAAGGCTGTCAGTGCCTTGGGTCAGGATCACGGCCTGGGCACCGCGCTCTACCTCGCTGCGGGCCCAGACCAGCAAATCCAACAACGCCACGAAGCCCAGCGATGCACTGGGGAGCAGGGATAATGAAGCAACGTTCAACTGCGCCATTTCGCGCAACTGTGGGACTTGCAGCAGTTGCTGCTCACAATCCAGGGCTGGGGCCACGCCACACCCAGCAGCCCCGGCCTGCATACTGACAGTGCCCCCTAAGCTGGCGATCGACAGCCTGGGCAGGCTTGAATGCTCAATCATGCGTCTCCTCCCACAAGTAACCCGATCAACGGCACAATTCCCAGCGTGCTGATGGCCATCGACATCACGTTGCCAATGTAGCCATGCACATAGGCCGGCAACCGGCGCGTGATCGCCACCGCCAGCGGCGGAGCCACCAGCGCCCCCAGCACAGCACTGGTCACCACGACTTCCCAGCTGCCGCCATGCGTCAGCACCGCGGCCGGAACGATCGAGACAATCGGAATGTAGGTAGGGTACCACCCACGGGCTTGCCACTGGCTACGCCAGATGACGACACCAACCAGGGACGCCAGGGCCTGCCCTGCCACAATGTGCATCACCAGCATTGAACCGTATGCCGGTGCAGCCGGGGCCACAGCCCGCTGCCATAGCAGATGGCAAAACCTTGCCATCGATACCCGCGAACATGGGCCCAATGCGCCAGGCAAGCCCCTAGCAACAAGCCCAGAGCAGGCAGTTCATGTTTGTAGAATGCCACTTCGCTGATATCACCCACTATCCAGCGCAAGCGGCTTAGCGGCTGATCGAGTGTCGCCGCCAGTTGCGCGTAGTTCGGCCATTGGCCCAGCGCTAGGCTGGCTACCAGCAGCATCAACAAGCAAATGAAGAGCAATACAGGGGAGCGCTGCCGACTGGACAAACGTAATGCCTTCATACGCGCCCCCTTAGCGTGGCATAGGCGTATGCAAGCGATAGCCAAGCGACGCATCATAGAGGTCGGTGCGGCGGTCACGCTGCAGGTCGTTGAGGCTGTTCCAGATCGGTGCTGAACGCGCGCTGCTAAGGTCGACGTCGGCATACAGAATGGCCTCCTCCTGCGCACTGGCAACCTCCCCGATAGGCCAACCATTGGTACCGGCGATCAATGAACAACCGAGAAAGCGCCCTCCCCGTTCATTGCCGATACGGTTGGCGGCGGCAATGTAGACATTGTTTACGTGCGCGGCGGTCATGGTCAGGTACGAGGCCATGCAACGACCTGCTTCGTCGAACAGGGGGGGTGGAGTCCACACCCAATTGTTCAAACTGCAAATGATGTCTGTAGTGGTCTAATGAAACCGGACACCCATTTAGGCGAGAATGCTCGCCACAGAGAGGTGTCTGATGACCAAGCAACGTCGTACCTTTACCCCTGAGTTCAAGCGCGAAGCTGCCTGCCTGGTGCTCGACCAAGGCTACAGCCATGCTGAAGCAGCCCGCTCGCTCGGTTTGGTCGAGTCGGCCCTGCGCCGTTGGGTCAACCAGCTTCAGCAGGAGCGTGGCGGCATCACGCCGACCAGCCAAGCGTTGACGCCAGAGCAGCAAAAAATCCAAGAGTTGGAAGCTCGGATCACGCGCCTGGAGCGCGAGAAATCGATACTAAAAAAGGCTACCGCGCTCTTGATGTCGGAAGATCTCGAGCGCATACGCTGATCCGTCAGCTTAGCGCCCATGAACCCGTTGATTTCCTGTGCGAAGTGTTTGAAATCACTCGCTCAACTTATTACGCGCATCGCCACAAAAGGCGGACGCCTGACGTTGAGCGCCTGAAGTTGCGCAGTCGAGTGAATGAGCTATTCACACAAGGTCGAGGTGCACCCGGCAGCCGCAGCATCAAGTTAATGCTGCAAGATGAAGGCGAGAAAATCGGACGATTCAAGGTGCGCAGCCTGATGCGTGAGCTGTCGCTGGTCAGCAAGCAGCCAGGGTCACACGCTTACAAGAAAGCAACGGTGGAGCGGCCGGACATTCCGAATGTGTTGAACCGAGCGTTTGATGTCGACGCGCCAAATCAGGTCTGGTGTGGCGACATCACTTACATTTGGGCGCAGGGTAAATGGCACTATCTGGCGGTTGTCCTCGATCTCTATGCGCGGCGCGTGGTGGGCTGGGCTTTGTCAGAAAGACCGGATGCAGAGTTGGTCATCAGGGCGCTGGACGTGGCGTACGAACAACGTGGAAAGCCCCAAGGGCTGCTGTTTCACTCCGATCAGGGATCGCAATATGGTAGCCGTCAGTTCCGCCAGCGATTGTGGCGCTACCGCATGCGCCAGAGCATGAGCCGCCGAGGCAACTGCTGGGATAATGCGCCGATGGAGCGGGTGTTTCGCAGCTTGAAAACAGAGTGGATACCGGTCACGGGCTACCTGACCGGACAGCAAGCTCAGCGAGACATTAGCCAGTACCTGATGGATCATTACAACTGGATAAGACCCCATCAGTTCAACGATGGGCTGGCTCCGGCCAAAGCTGAGGAAAAACTCAAAACTGTGTCCGGGATTAGTTGACCACTACAGTCGGCGCCTTGTGCGGCCATAAGCCGCGGCACTTCAGGGAACCAGATATCCCAGCAGATCAACAGGCCTATACGACCGATAGCTGTCTCGAACACAGGGAACCCGAGGTTGCCCGGGGTGAACCAAAGCTTCTCCTGGTTCCATAGGTGAGCCTTGCGGTAATGCCCTAGCAGGCCGTTGGGGCCGAACAGTGCGGCACTGTCGTATAGCTTCAGTCCATCACGCTCGGTGAAACCCGCTGCCAGATACACCCGGTGCTCTCTGGCGAACGCTGCCCAAGCTTTCAGGCTGCGGCCCTCCTGCAACGTCTCGGCATGGGCGTAGGCCTCGGCACGGGAGTGGAAGGTATAGCCGGTGTTGGCCAGCTCGGGCAGCACGATCAGATTGGCGCCTTCACGCGCCGCGCGTCGAGCCAGTGCCAAGCCTTTGCTCAAATTGCCGTCGCTGTGTTCGACCCCGACCTGAGGGTCGTACTGGATGACGGCAATACGGACAGGGCTGACGGGGGTGCTGTGTTCAGACATGGCGGCTTCCTTCTTGTGGTTGTTTTGGAAGGTCGCCAGTAGAGCGGGGTTCGGCTTGGCGGGGACAGTCGGGTGAGTCCTATTGGGTCGACAGACAAGCGAATAATTGCAATAGGAAAAGTCTCACAGAAACGCTCGGACGCCGCTATTTCCCAACTTGATAATGGGGGTAGTCCTCAAGGGTGAGCCACCATTGAACGCCGCTGAAGTTCGATGGCAGAGGTTGATGACTGCATCCAGCGCGGTACGCAAACACGGCTCGGTCCAGCCGGCGTCAACAGAGAAAGACTCTCCAGCCAGATACAGCCCTGAGCGGGCTGAAATCGCGGTTGTATTTCATCAGCCCGACCGCGTCATAGTAGGTACCTGCTCGATACAGCTTCGCGCAGCCGAGCGCATTTTTGTCCGTCATCCAGCGCTGTATGCAAATGTTTCGGGTATCGATATAGGGCGATATGGCGTCATGCAGTCATCGGCGTAATGGTCGTTGTATCGGTAGGCATAGACGTCGTGGACAAAGCTGTCGGTGACGAGAATCTGCGGTAGCGCCGAGTTGCGGTCCAGATAGTGCTTCTTCAGTGGCGCATAGACCTTGCAGCTGGTTTCCCAATGAGCGTGGTTCCATGCGTCCATAATCGACTGCGGGAGTGCCCAATATAAGCCGGCCCGTTGAACATCAGCCCTCTGCTATCAGGCACAGTGCTGGCCTCCAGATACGGTGCAGCATATGGCACACCTTCCTTATCGACACGGCCATGCACCAGCTGCAAATGGCTGCTGAAACCCAAAATTGCTGTACGTAGTGGGTAAAGGCAGCAGACGTCATAGAACGCTCCCCAGCTCCCATCACCAATGCCGATGGAATAGAAAATGGCCGACTCTTCACGGCTCATGCCCAACCCACCGAAATCACCAGGGTTGGCGGGGTCCCACGCTGTCAGCATCGGCAAATGTACCAAATCCCTGAATGACATCAGGTGATAGCGCTCGACAACACTCTGCCATATCGACGCCCAGCATTGCGTGCCATATACCACAGCGATGCGCTCGGCAAACTGCCCGGCGAAGCGGTACCATTTTTCATAGACCTTTTGCAGTGTGGCTGTAGGTGGAGGGGTATTCCCTTCTGGATTTCGCCAAATCAGCAGCTCTGGCTTCCCCTCTCCTTCTAGTTGTCCATTCCGAAGATAGATACCCGTTGCATTCACCCAGGGTGTCCCAGGGTTTGGAAATTCGGAAAGCCGTAGCTCGAACAGCTTGGCGTAATAGCCATAAGCGAGCGTCCATCTTTAGGCGGTTCGCCTGTCCTGCTGAACAAAGGTATACGCATGGCCCCCATCTCGAATGGCGTTGAAGGCTGCTTGTGATTACCGCCTTTGTTCACCACAGTCAGGTGGCGACCGCCCACACGCTGCGACTGCTCTATCAAGGTGATGCGGGTGAAACCACAGCGTAGCAATTCCCGAGCAGCAGTTAACCCTGTGACACCAGCACCGACAATGCAGATCCGATGTTCCGGTTGGGCGGCACTTGCAACGCCTCCCGGTTGTTCAACCAGACGTCGGTAATCGAAGCAGAGGTCTGGTGGATTCGGAAACCGTGCGGCCCACGGCTGCAAGGGCAAGGATGGCTCAAGGGCCAGATCAGCAGGATAGTTGTGGGTCGAACCGATGGTCATGTTCTCGGGCGCTCCATGAATTGAGAAGCCTGAGCATGATCGAGTTGAGATGTGCGGAGTGTTGGTTATGTGTCACCAACACCCACAGAATCGAGAAAGGCCTGTGGGTGTTGGCTTGCGTTGGACGTTATACCGCCAGCGCGCGCTCACGCAACTCGCTGTTGAGGATGCGGTCGTTCTCGCTGTAGTCGACCGGGCAGTCGATCACGTGCACGCCTGGGGTCTTGATGCAGTGTTCCAGCAGCGGCAGCAGGCCTTCGGCGCTTTCCACGCGGTGGCCATTGGCACCATAGGCTTCGGCGTATTTGACGAAGTCCGGGTTGCCGTAGTCCAGGCCAAAATCGGTGAAGCCCATGTTGGCCTGCTTCCAGCGGATCATGCCATAGCCGTCGTCACGCAGGATCACCACGGTGATGTGCATGCCCAGACGTACCGCGGTTTCCAGCTCCTGGCTGTTCATCATGAAGCCACCGTCACCGCACACCGAAATCACCGGGCGGTCCGGGTGCACCAGGTGCGCGGCCATCGCCGATGGCAAGCCGGCGCCCATGGTCGCCAGGGCGTTGTCCAGCAGCACGGTGTTGGGCTTGTGCGCCTTGTAGTTACGGGCGAACCAGATCTTGTAGATGCCGTTGTCCAGGGCAACGATGCCTTCGGACGGCAGTACACGACGGATGTCGGCCACCAGGCGCTGCGGGTAGACCGGGAAGCGGTTATCGTCGGCACCTTCGGCGATCTGTGCTTCGTTGGCTTCACGAATGGCCATCAGGCGGGTGAAGTCCCAGTGCGACGTGTCGTTCAGCGCTTCGCTGATCTGCCACACGGCGTTGGCAATGTCGCCGATCACTTCAACCTGCGGGAAGTACACGGCATCGACTTCAGCGGAGCGGAAGTTGATGTGAATGACCTCGGTGCCGCCACGGACCATGAAGAATGGCGGCTTCTCGATCACGTCGTGGCCGATGTTGATGATCAGGTCGGCCGCTTCGACGGCGCGGTGAACGAAGTCACCCGACGACAGCGCAGCGTTGCCCAGGAAGCGCGGGTGGCGCTCGTCGACCACACCCTTACCCATCTGGGTGGTGATGAACGGGATGCCGGTTTTGTCGATCAGTTGCTTGAGGACCTTGGCGGTCATCTTGCGGTTGGCGCCTGCGCCGATCACCAGGATCGGGTTACGGGCGTTCAGCAGTTTCTCGACGGCTGCTTCGATGGCCACGTGCTCGGCCAGCGGGCGGCGGTGCAGGCTGCGCGGGATCGGCAGTGCATCAGTCTGCTCGGCGGCGATGTCTTCCGGCAGCTCCAGGTGTACCGCCCCCGGCTTTTCTTCTTCGGCCAGGCGGAAGGCTTCGCGCATGCGCGACGGGATGTTGTCGGCCGAGGCGAACTGGTGGGTGTACTTGGTGATGGGGTCCATCATGCCGCACACGTCAATGATCTGGAAGCGGCCCTGCTTGGACTTCTTGATCGGCTTCTGCCCGGTGATCATCATCATCGGCATGCCGCCCAGGTAGGCATAGGCGCTGGCGGTGACCAGGTTGGTGGCGCCAGGGCCGAGGGTCGACAGGCTGACGCCGGTCTTGCCGGTCAGGCGGCCGTAGGTGGCAGCCATGAAACCTGCAGACTGCTCGTGACGGGTCAGTACCAGCTTGATCTTCGACTTGCGCAGGGATTCGAGCAGGTCGAGGTTTTCCTCACCAGGAATGCCGAATACATACTCGACACCTTCGTTTTCCAGGCATTGCACAACGACATCGGCGGCCTTGGCCATCTTGCTTGCTACCTCAAGTGATGGGACGGTGGAAGTCCAGAAATGCGCAGCACGGTACGCTGGCATCGCCAGGTGCAGGGGCAGGAGTGCCCTGAACCAAAGTCTTGACGTAGGGGGGCAACAGGAAAGTCACGTTAATGCGATGGGAATATTGTCGCAGGTACCAGTAGGAACAGCCTTGTGCTGCTGTAGGAGTTGCAATTTTCAGGCGAAAAGACAAAACCCCTACCTGCATGCGCAGATAGGGGTTTTGCGAAATGAATCTTGACGATGACCTACTCTCACATGGGGAAACCCCACACTACCATCGGCGATGCATCGTTTCACTGCTGAGTTCGGGATGGGATCAGGTGGTTCCAATGCTCTATGGTCGTCAAGAAATTCTGTAGCCAGAATGTCCAGATGGACAGCCCAGCGAATTCGGATATGTGATTGTGTGGTTCGTTGCGAACTTTCGGTTCGTATCATCTTCACCACCGCAATTTGGCTGACGCACAAATTGCTTGGGTGTTATATGGTCAAGCCTCACGGGCAATTAGTATTGGTTAGCTCAACGCCTCACAGCGCTTACACACCCAACCTATCAACGTCGTAGTCTTCGACGGCCCTTTAGGGGATTCAAGATCCCAGTGAGATCTCATCTTGAGGCAAGTTTCCCGCTTAGATGCTTTCAGCGGTTATCTCTTCCGAACATAGCTACCCGGCAATGCCACTGGCGTGACAACCGGAACACCAGAGGTTCGTCCACTCCGGTCCTCTCGTACTAGGAGCAGCCCCTCTCAAATCTCAAACGTCCACGGCAGATAGGGACCGAACTGTCTCACGACGTTCTAAACCCAGCTCGCGTACCACTTTAAATGGCGAACAGCCATACCCTTGGGACCGGCTTCAGCCCCAGGATGTGATGAGCCGACATCGAGGTGCCAAACACCGCCGTCGATATGAACTCTTGGGCGGTATCAGCCTGTTATCCCCGGAGTACCTTTTATCCGTTGAGCGATGGCCCTTCCATACAGAACCACCGGATCACTAAGACCTACTTTCGTACCTGCTCGACGTGTGTGTCTCGCAGTCAAGCGCGCTTTTGCCTTTATACTCTACGACCGATTTCCGACCGGTCTGAGCGCACCTTCGTACTCCTCCGTTACTCTTTGGGAGGAGACCGCCCCAGTCAAACTACCCACCATACACTGTCATCGATCCGGATAACGGACCTGAGTTAGAACCTCAAAGTTGCCAGGGTGGTATTTCAAGGATGGCTCCATGAGAACTGGCGTCCCCACTTCAAAGCCTCCCACCTATCCTACACAAGCAAATTCAAAGTCCAGTGCAAAGCTATAGTAAAGGTTCACGGGGTCTTTCCGTCTAGCCGCGGATACACTGCATCTTCACAGCGATTTCAATTTCACTGAGTCTCGGGTGGAGACAGCGCCGCCATCGTTACGCCATTCGTGCAGGTCGGAACTTACCCGACAAGGAATTTCGCTACCTTAGGACCGTTATAGTTACGGCCGCCGTTTACCGGGGCTTCGATCAAGAGCTTCGCTTGCGCTAACCCCATCAATTAACCTTCCGGCACCGGGCAGGCGTCACACCCTATACGTCCACTTTCGTGTTTGCAGAGTGCTGTGTTTTTAATAAACAGTCGCAGCGGCCTGGTATCTTCGACCGGCATGGGCTTACGGAGCAAGTCCTTCACCCTCGCCGGCGCACCTTCTCCCGAAGTTACGGTGCCATTTTGCCTAGTTCCTTCACCCGAGTTCTCTCAAGCGCCTTGGTATTCTCTACCTAACCACCTGTGTCGGTTTGGGGTACGGTTCCCAGTTATCTGAAGCTTAGGAGCTTTTCTTGGAAGCATGGTATCAACCACTTCGTCGCCTAAAGGCAACTCGTCATCAGCTCTCGGCCTTAGAATCCCGGATTTGCCTAAGATTCCAGCCTACCACCTTAAACCTGGACAACCAACGCCAGGCTGGCCTAACCTTCTCCGTCCCTCCATCGCAATAACTGGAAGTACAGGAATATTAACCTGTTTTCCATCGACTACGCTTTTCAGCCTCGCCTTAGGGACCGACTAACCCTGCGTCGATTAACGTTGCGCAGGAAACCTTGGTCTTTCGGCGTGCGAGTTTTTCACTCGCATTGTCGTTACTCATGTCAGCATTCGCACTTCTGATACCTCCAGCAAGCTTCTCAACTCACCTTCACAGGCTTACAGAACGCTCCTCTACCGCATCACCAAAAGGTGATACCCGTAGCTTCGGTGCATGGTTTGAGCCCCGTTACATCTTCCGCGCAGGCCGACTCGACTAGTGAGCTATTACGCTTTCTTTAAAGGGTGGCTGCTTCTAAGCCAACCTCCTAGCTGTCTAAGCCTTCCCACATCGTTTCCCACTTAACCATGACTTTGGGACCTTAGCTGACGGTCTGGGTTGTTTCCCTTTTCACGACGGACGTTAGCACCCGCCGTGTGTCTCCCATGCTCGGCACTTGTAGGTATTCGGAGTTTGCATCGGTTTGGTAAGTCGGGATGACCCCCTAGCCGAAACAGTGCTCTACCCCCTACAGTGATACATGAGGCGCTACCTAAATAGCTTTCGAGGAGAACCAGCTATCTCCGAGCTTGATTAGCCTTTCACTCCGATCCACAGGTCATCCGCTAACTTTTCAACGGTAGTCGGTTCGGTCCTCCAGTCAGTGTTACCTAACCTTCAACCTGCCCATGGATAGATCGCCCGGTTTCGGGTCTATACCCAGCGACTAAACGCCCTATTAAGACTCGCTTTCGCTACGCCTCCCCTATTCGGTTAAGCTCGCCACTGAATATAAGTCGCTGACCCATTATACAAAAGGTACGCAGTCACCTAACAAAGTAGGCTCCCACTGCTTGTACGCATACGGTTTCAGGTTCTATTTCACTCCCCTCTCCGGGGTTCTTTTCGCCTTTCCCTCACGGTACTGGTTCACTATCGGTCAGTCAGTAGTATTTAGCCTTGGAGGATGGTCCCCCCATATTCAGACAAAGTTTCTCGTGCTCCGTCCTACTCGATTTCATTGATAAGAGATTTTCGTGTACGGGGCTATCACCCACTATGGCCGCACTTTCCAGAGCGTTCCACTAATCTCAAACCAACTTAAGGGCTGGTCCCCGTTCGCTCGCCACTACTAAGGGAATCTCGGTTGATTTCTTTTCCTCAGGGTACTTAGATGTTTCAGTTCCCCTGGTTCGCCTCTTGCACCTATGTATTCAGTACAAGATAACCAGCTTATGCTGGCTGGGTTCCCCCATTCAGAGATCTCTGGATCACAGTCTGCTTGCCGACTCCCCAAAGCTTATCGCAGGCTACCACGTCTTTCATCGCCTCTGACTGCCAAGGCATCCACCGTATGCGCTTCTTCACTTGACCATATAACCCCAAGCAATCTGGTTATACTGTGAAGACGACATTCGCCGAAAATTCGCACGTCGCTCTTTCGAGCAGAACTCACAAATTTTACCTTAGCCTGATTAACCAGCAGTGAAACTGGCCATCAGTCTATTTCTATCACATATCCGAATTTTTAAAGAACGATTTGACAAAAGTCAGAAGTCAACATTCGCAGGGAATGCTCATTTCTGAGTTCTGATCAGCAAATGAATCAAGCAATTCGTGTGGGAGCTCATCAGCAGGCTGATGTCGTCGATTAAGGAGGTGATCCAGCCGCAGGTTCCCCTACGGCTACCTTGTTACGACTTCACCCCAGTCATGAATCACACCGTGGTAACCGTC